>CAVSLH010000023.1:0-209993 GCA_963728815.1 uncultured Actinomycetota bacterium | reverse complement strand
GATGCGGTCGCAGCCTCCGGTCGCTGGCTGCTCGAGGCAGTCGGTGTGCGCGCTTCGACTCAGTCTAACGTCGCGGGGGAGCACAATGCGCAAAACTCCGAAATCGTCGCTTATTTCGACTATCGCCTACAAGAGCGACATCGCTGTAAGCGCGTCGTAAGTTTTAAATCAACAAACAACTGAACACGCCGCACGATCGCAGCGGGAAAAAGATTCGCCCGATCGCAACGAGCCATTCGCGATTAGCCGTTCCGCCATTCCCGCGCCGCGCAATACACGTCGGCATCACACGGACAAGGATTAAGGAAATGGTTGCACTCGGCAGCATCACCGGATGGCGCCCGGCCGACGGTCTGGTTACGACTTGGATGGCCTCGCCCGCGGCGCGCGAAGCGGCTCGGAATGGGCGGCGAAGCGATCTACCCCCAGCTACCAGCGGATTCGGCACCTGCGGGCCGCCCACCAGTTAAATCGAGGGGCATGCAGCTACCCCGCCTATGGTCGTGGCGTGGGACATACCGGGCATCTGTGACATTGCGGCAATGACCGCGACGATCAATGCGCACGTCCGTCGTAACGACCAATCACGATTGGTTCCAATTCGAGGACGACGCCATTGTTCGTCGGATGATCGACAACCCAGAAGTCATCGAATTCGTTCCTACCGATTTCGGGATATATGCACGCTGAAGAATTCGCACGCATGCCTTGACGACGACGCCGGAGACGCTTGAGTGGGACTGCTTCACGTTCGGCATCGTGCAGCACGCTGACTCTTTCACCTTCTACGCCAGTGTCGACCATCTGCACATCGACGGTATGTCGGCCGGCCTGATCTTCTTCGACATCCACCTGATGTACCAGGATCTGTCAAAACCGTGGATGAAGCCGCGTGCTTCCGGAGGTCGCAAGCTACCGCAGTTACGCGGCGCGGCAGCACGAAAGGTGATGAGCTTGACCCTGTCCTCGCCGGGGATCAGGGCTGGATCGAATTCGTGCGGGACGCTGAGGGCGACTCGCCGAATTCCCGTTTCCAGTCGATGACGCCGGACCAATGACAGGGCGATTTCCTGACGGTCGACTTGTTGGACGCTACCAGACCGCCTTTTTCGACACCGCTTGCAACGCGGCCGGTGCCGGTTCAGCGGGGGTGTCTTGGCGTGCGCCGCGATGGCCGACCACGAGTTCACGGGCACCGCGACATACCACGGATTCATGCCGTACGACACCCGGATGCCTGGCATCGACACGATGACTGTGGGTTGGTTCGCCAACCTGGTCCCGATCACCGTGCCGGCCGGTATCTCCACGTTTGCTGAGGCGGCCCGGGCTGCCCAGGAGTCATTCGATGACGCCAAACACCTTGCCGGCGTGCCGGTTGAACGAGTACTCGAGTTGCGGCCCAGGACCGACTGGGGATCAAGCCTCCATCGCCTCAGCAATGATGGTGTCCTTCATGGATTTTCGCAAAATCGCCGCCGCTTGTTCGGCAGACCAATTTCGGTACCTACGGTGACAATTTGTCGCACGGTGGGATCAACTTGTGGATGACCCGCCAGGCGACAAACCACGGCGACGATCTCCTTTCCGGATAACGCCATGCGCGTATGTCGGTGCATCGCTACATCGCGGCATTGACCCAGGTGTTCGCACGCGTCAACACCCCTCGGACTGGGTGAATGCGGTTGCCGAACACGCGAATTCAGGCCACGGCGTGCCTGTTGTCAGCCGCTAGGAACGAAGGACCTTAGGAAAATGAGCAACGTACTTGATCTGGTCGACCAGACCTTCTTTCGCCTCGAGCAGGCGGCCGGAAGTCACAGCGTGATTCAGTGTGTCTGGGTGTATCACCGCCCGATCGACATCGACGGACTGCGCCAGTTCCATCACCATCTGCAGCGGGGGCGGTTATCCCGCCGCATCGAGCGCTCACCCTTGCCGTTCGGCCGGCATCGCTGGGTCTCGCCCGGCGGTCAGCCCGAACTCGAGATCGTCGAGACGCCCCGGCCGCGCGAAGAATTCGACGCCTGGCTGAACGAGCAGGCCAACACCCCATCGATGTTGAGCACGGACCCGGATGGCACCTAGCGGTGCTGCCCTTCATCGACGGCGGCGCTGGGGTGAGCCTGGTCGCCTCACATTGCCTCACCGACGGCGTCGGGTTATGCGAGGCGGTGGCGGACGCGGATGGAGGCTACGACAACGCAATCAACTGGCCTGCTGCCGGGTCACGCCCGCGGTGGCAGGCGCTGCGCGAGGACGCCCGTCAAACCATGCGCGACATCCCGGTATCGGC
This sequence comes from uncultured Actinomycetota bacterium, assembly GCA_963728815.1. GTDB lineage: Bacteria > Actinomycetota > Actinomycetes > Mycobacteriales > Mycobacteriaceae > Mycobacterium. The sequence goes on along the minus strand of CAVSLH010000023.1, from coordinate 207,697 downwards.
CGAGCCGTCGTCGACGCAGCGCGATTTGCCCGGCGTAACCGCAGGCAGCGCCGGATCCGCCACCCCGCGCCTGCGCCGACCCCCGGAGCCGACGAACCCATCACGCCCCCGACGGCAACCATCTTTATCGATGCCGACGAGTGGGATGCCCGCGCTCACGTACTGGGAGGAACCAGCAACACGCTGCTCACGGCATTGGCGGCCCGCCTCGCCCAGCGAGTGGGACGGGTCACCGCAGACGGCTCGGTCAGCTTGACGATGCCGTCAACGAGCGCACCGCCGGCGATACCCGCGCCAACGCCATCACGAACGTCGACATCACGGTCGACCCGCACGCGCGACGACAGACCTGCGCCAGATCCGCGCCGCAACCAAGCAAGCGCTGATCCGCTCTCAGGAGGAGCCCGACGAACGGTGGACACTACTGCCTCTCGTTCCCCTGCTGCCTGAGCGGCTCAGCAAGCGATGGGTCGGCGTGGCCACCAACAGTGCGACCAGCGTGGGCGCATCCAACGTCGGTGTGGTCCCCCCAGCGGTTAACCGGCCAGACGGCACAGACGCCGACCGCTTCGTCATGAAGTCTCTCGGCTCGGGCGTGACCAAGGCGATGGTGCACCGGCTCGGGGGGATGCTGTCCTTGCTCTCGGGAAGAGCGAACGGACGGGTCTTCGTCTCGGTCGTTGCGTATCAGCCGGACCGTCCCAACTCGAATGACGAGTTACAACAGCTCGTTTCGAGCGTTCTGAGCGACTTCTCGCTCACCGCCACGACGGGCTGGCCATGCAATGAGCCTGTGGGGGCGCGGTAGGCATCACCCTCTGCGATACGCCGGAAGCCGCACGATGGCGAACGGCCAATTGTCGCTGCCCGAAGCTGATGGTCCTGGTGTCGCGGGTAAGCACAATGCGCAAAACCACGTAATCGTCGCTTATTCCGCTATCGCTCACAAACGCGACAGAGGTGCACGCGGAGCCGTAATTTCGAGTCTCAGCAGAATAACTAGAAATACGTCGCAAGTGGGCGTCGCGATCAACATTGTACGAGTGGATGCGATTGCACGCCAAGTGGATTCGTCCGAGCTGTGTGGCCTGACAACTTAGGCAAGCGACAAGAAAAGGACCTTAGGAAAATGAGCAACGTACTCGATCTCTACGACCAGACCTTCTTTATCGGCGAGCGGGCGACCGGGACCACCAACCTGCTGCAGTGCGTCTGGGTGTACAACCGCGCGATCGACATCGACGGTCTGCGCCGGTTCCATCGCCATCTGCAGCGGGGCCGGCTATCCCGCCGCATCGAACCGTCACCGTTGCCGTTCGGCCGCCATCGCTGGGTCTCGCCGGCCGGTCACTCCGACCTCGAGATCGTCGAGACGCCTCGGCGCGCGAAGAATTCGACGCCTGGCTTAACGAGCAGGCCAACACCGCCTTGGATGCCGAGCACGGACCCGGATGGCACCTCGCGGTGCTCCCGTTCACCGACGGCGGCGCCGGGGTGAGCTTGGTCATCTCGCATTGCCTCACCGACGGCGTCGGGCTGTGCGAGGCGTTGGCGGACGCGGCTTCCGGCCGCCACGACCCGATCAACTGGCCCGCTGCCGGGTCACGTCCGCGGTCGCGAGCCCTGCGCGAGGACGCCCGCCAAACCGCACACGATATCCCCGGTATCGGCCGCGCCGTCGTCGCCGCAGCACGCTTTGCCCGGCGTCACCGCGCCGTGCCGGCCCAGCCACCCCGCCGGCCCTGTCCGCCGGAGCCGACGAACCCGTCACTCTCCCAAAGGCAACGATCTTCATCGACGCCGACGAGTGGGACGCCCGCGCACGCTCCCTGGGCGGGAGCAGCAACACCCTGCTCGCGGGATTGGCGGCCCGGCTCGCCCAGCGAGTGGGACGGGTCACCGCGGACGGCTCGGTCGACCTGACGATGCCCGTCAACGAGCGCACGGCCGGCGACACTCGCGCCAACGCCATCACGAACGTCGACTTCACAGTCGACCCCGCACCCGCGCCGACGGACCTGCGCGAAATCCGGGCCGCAATCAAGCAAGCGCTGATCCGCTCCCGGAAGGTGCACAACGAACGGTGGCAACTGCTGCCCCTCGTTCCGTTGCTGCCTCAGTGGCTTGCCAGGCGATTGGTCGGCTTGTCCACCGGCAGTACGACCAGCGTCGTCTCATCCAACCTCGGTGAGGTCAACCCGGCCGCCAACCGGCCAGACGGCACAGACGCCGACTACTTCGTCATGAAGTCTCTCTACCAGGGCGTGACCAAAGCGATAATGCACCGCATGGGCGGATTTTTGGTGCTGCTCTCGGGAAGAGTCACCGACACGTCTTCGTCTCGTTCCTTTCGTATCAGCCGGACCGTTCCAACTCGAACGGCGTGTTGCTAAGCACCTTTCAAGCGCTCTGAGCGATTTCTCGCTCACCGCTACGATCGGCTGGCCATAACCTCGCGGGCGGATGCGATTGCAGACCAAGCGAATTCGTCCGAGCTAGTCGCCCTGACAACGTAGGAAAGTGACAAGAGGAAAGAAAAGGACCTTAGAAAATGAGCAACGTACTCGATCTATTCGACCAGACCTTCTTTGACTTCGAGCGGGCGGCCGGAGTCACCAGCCTCGGGCAGTGCGTCTGGGTGTACAACCGCGCAATCGACATCGACGGTCTGCAGCGGTTCCATCACCATCTTCAGCGGGGCCGGTTATCCCGCCGCATCGAACGCTCACCATTGGCGTTCGGTCGCCATCGCTGGGTCTCGCCCAGCGATCAGTCCGACCTCGAAATCGTAGCGACGCCTCGGCCGCGCGAAGAATTCGACGCCTGGCTCAGCGAGCAGGCTAGCCTCCCCCTGGACGCGGAGCACGGACCCGGATGGCACCTTGCGGTGCTCCCGTTCACCGACGGCGGAGCGGGGGTGAGCTTGGTCGTCTCCCATTGCCTCCTCGACGGATTGGGGGGGTGCTTGGCGGTGGTGGAAGCGGCTTGCGGCTACAACAACGCAATCAACTGGCCTGCTGCCGCGTCGCGCCGGCGGTGGCAGGCGCTGCGCGAGGATGCCCGCCAAACCGCGCGCGACATGCCCGCTATCGGCCGCGCCGTCGTCGCCGCAGCACGATTCGCAGGGCGTAACCGCGGCCGCTGTAAAGTTGCCACTCCACTAGCGACCGTGCCACCTGCGCCGCCCGCCGGAGCGGACGAACGCGTCACTCTGTCAACGGCAACCATGTTTCTCGATGCCGGCCAGTGGGACGCCCGCGCACACTCACTCGGTGGGACCAGCAACGCGCTGCTCGCGGGATTGGCGGCTCGGCTCGCCCAGCGAGTGGGCCGGGTCACCACAGACGGCTCGGTCACCTTGGCGATACCCGTCAACACGCGCCAGGCCGACGATACCCGCGCCAACGCGATCACAAACGTTGACGTCACGGTCGACCCCGCACCTGCGACGACGGACCTGCGCGAGATCCGGGCCGCAATCAAGCAAGCGCTGATCCGCCACCGGGGGGTGCCCGACGAACGGTGGCCACTGCTGCCCATCGTTCCCCTGTTGTCTAAGCGGCTCGCCAGGCGATTGGTCGGCGTGGCCACCGGCGGTGCGACCAGCGTCGTCTCATCCAACATCGGCGCGGCCCCCGCGGCCGCGAACCGGCCAGACGGCACAGACGCCGACTACGTCGCGGTCAAATCTCTCTACTCGGGCCTGACCGAGGCGACGATGCACCGCACCGGCGGAGTGTTGGCATTGCTGTCGGGGAGTGTGGACCGACAGGTCTTCGTTTCGGCCCTTGCCTATCAGTCAGGCCGTCCCAACTCGAATGACGACTTGCGACAGCACCTTTCGAGCGCTCTGAGCGAATTCTCGCTCACCGCCACGACCGGCTGGCCATGCCCCGAGCCAGTGGGCGGGGCCGGAGTAGGCGGCCCGACCGTCAGCGACCGGCTGGACGCAATTGCAAACCAAGCGAATTCGTACGAGCGCTACGACCTGACAGCGTAGGCAAGCGACAAGGAAAGGATCCCAGGAAAATGAGCAACGTACTCGATCTAGCCGATCAGGCCGTGTTCCTCGGCGAGCGAGCGACAGGAGCCACCAATCTGGTCCAGTGTGTCTGGGTGTACAACCGCGCGATCGACATCGACGGTCTGCGCCAGTTCCATTACCATCTTCAGCGGGGACGGTTATCCCGCCGCATCGAACGCTCACCCTTGCCGTTCGGCCGCCATCGCTGGGTATCGCCCAGCGATCAGTCCGACCTCGAGATCGTCGCGACGCCTCGGCCGCGTGAAGAATTTGACCCCTGGCTGAGCGAGCAGGCCAACACCCGCCTGGATTCCGAGCACGGACCTAACTGGCACCTTGCGGTGGTCCCGTTCACCGACGGCGGCGCGGGGGTGAGCTTGGTCATCTCACATTGCCTTACCGACGGCGTCGGGCTGTGCGAGGCGTTGGCGGACGCGGCTTCCGGCCGCCACGACCCGATCGACTGGCCTGCTGCCGCGTCGCGCCCGCGGTGGCGGGCCCTGCGCGAGGACACCCGCCAAACGGTGCGCGACGTCCCCGCTATCGGCCGCGCCGTCGTCGCCGCGGCACGATTCGCAAAGCGTAGCCGCGGCGGTGACGGATCCGCCGCCCCGCTACCGAGCTCACCGCTTTCGCCGTTCGTCGGACCTGACGAAGGCGTCGCTCTCCCAATGACAACGTTCTTCGTCGATGCTGACGAGTGGGACGCGCGCGCACTTTCGCTGGGGGGGACCAGCAATACGCTGCTCGCGGGATTGGTGGCCCGCCTCGCCCAGCGAGTAGGACGAGTCGCCGCGGACGGCTCCGCCACCTTGGCGATACCGGTCAACGAGCGCACCGCCGGCGATACTCGCTCCAACGCGGTCAGAGGTTTCGTTATCACGGTCAACCCTGCACCTGCGACGACGGACCTTCGCGAGATCCGGGCCGCAATCAAGCAGGCGCTGATCCGCCACCAGGAGGTGCCCGATGAACGGTGGGCGCTGCTGCCCATCATTCCTCTGTTGCCCAAGCGGCTCGTCAGGCGAATGGTCAGCGTGGCCACCGGCACTGCGACGACCAGCACATCATCCAACCTGGGTACGGTCGACCCGGCCGCCAACCGGCCAGACGGCACAGACGCCGACTACGTCGCGATGAAGTCTCTCTACCCGGGCATGACCAAGGCGATTATGCACCGCACCGGCGGAATTTTGGCGTTGCTCTCGGGAAGAATGCACGGACAGGTATTCGTCTCGGTCCTTGCCTATGAGCCGGGCCGCCCTAACTCGAATGACGGCTTGCGGCAACATATTTCGAGCGTTCTGAGCGACTTCTCGCTCACCGCCACGATCGGCTGGCCATGTCCTGAGCCGGTGAGCGGGGCGCGGTAGACGTAGCGGAGGAGCACAATGCGCAAAACCGCGAGATCGTCGCTAATTCCGACTATCGCTTACAAGCGCGACACGGGTGCAAGCGTCGCCGTAGGTTCGGTCTCGACGCCCCCACGCTTGACACACCAATGAAGGGTTTCACCATGTCCAAAGAGTCCGCCGCCCCCAAGACCTCGATGCGCATCGGTGCGTTTTCGGTGCTGGGTCGCTTCACCGTGCGCGCGCCCTGGCTCATCATCGCGGCCTGGGTCGCTGTGGTAGCCGTGCTGGCCGTGGCCTTCCCCCCGCTGACGAAGGTGGTCGAAAGCCAGGCAGTACAGCCGCTGCCGCCCAAGGCCATGGCGGCGGCCGAGCAGATGGCCAAGGATTTCGGTGAATCCGCCCAGAACGTCTTGGTTGTCGTACTCACCGACAACCGGGGTCTGCAACCCGGTGATGAGGACGCCTACCGCAAGCTGGCCGCCACGTTACGCGCCGAGACCAACGATGTGACCGGCGTGCAGGATGTGGCTACCACACCCGCACTCCGTCCCTTGATGGTCAGCGCAGACAACAAGGCGCTTTACATGGCGGTGAGCCTGAGGGCGCCTGCCGGATCCCCCGAGTCCACGCAGGCCTACCAGCGGATCACAGAAATCGCCAAACGCTCCACCGCGGGTTCCTCGCTGACCGCGGAGGTGACGGGACAGGGTGCCATGGTCGGCGACATGACGATCGTCAGCACCCGCGATATGCACACGATCGAGATGGTCACCGCATTGTTAGTGCTGATCATCCTGCTGGTGATCTACCGCCGACCCGTGACCGTGTTGGCGCCATTGATCACCCTCGGAATTTCGGTGGCGTCGGCTCAGGGTGTGGTGTCCGCGCTGGCTCAGGTGGGGCTCGGGGTGTCCTCGATGACGATCGCGTTGATGACGGCCATGATCTTCGGCGCCGGCACCGACTATGCCGTCTTCTTGATCAGCCGCTACCACGAGTACATCCGGTCCGGGATGATCTCCGACCTAGCTGTACAAAAAGCACTGAGCTCCATTGGCGAGGTCATCGCGGCGTCGGCGGCCACCGTTGCCGTCACCTTCCTTGGCATGGTCTTCACCCGCCTGCCCGCGTTCACGAGTATCGGTCCGGCGCTTGCCGTTTCGATCGGGATCGCGTTTCTTGCCGCCGTCACGCTGTTGCCCGCCATCCTCGTGCTCGCCGGTCGACGCGGATGGGTGACGCCACGACCGGCGCTCACCGGCCGCATGTGGCAGCGGTCTGCCGTTCAGCTGGTTCGTCGGCCCAAAGCGCATCTGCTGATTAGCCTGTCGGTGTTGATCGCGTTGGCCGGCTGCGCGTTCTTCCTCCAGCCCACGTTCAACGACCGCCTGCAATTGCCGCAGTCGGCGCCAAGCAACATCGGCTATTCGACGATGGCAGATCACTTTTCGACGAGCACGCTGCTGCCGCAGTACATCTACGTCCGCTCACCGCAAGACCTGCGGACATCGCGGGCGCTCGCCGACCTGGACCAAATGGCGCAGCGCGTATCTCAGCTGCCCAATATCGCTGCGGTGCGGGGCATCACGCGACCCACCGGCCAGCCGCTCGACCAGGCCAAGCTCAGCTTTCAGGCCGGAGCAGTCGGCTCCAAGCTCCAAGACGCCTCGACACAGATCAGCGACAGAACCAACGACCTCGACGCGCTGACCAATGGCGCCGACCAACTGGCAGCAAGCCTCGCCCAGGTTCGTGACCAAATCCGCAGCGCCAGCGGGCCAATGACCCAGCTCGCCGCGACGCTGAACCAGGTGCGGCAGCATCTCGGCGCGGCGGCCAACGTCCTGGACAACGTACGTGCACTCGCGAACGGGTCCGCTGCGACGCTCGCCAACGGTATCGCTGGCGCGGGGGCCCCGATGCTCAATGGGCTGAACAACATTCCGCTATGCAATGCCAACCAGGCATGCAACGCCGCGCGCGCCCAGCTCGAACAGCTCGCGCGGGGCGGTACGCCGCCCGCGGTGCAAGGCCTGCAGGCTGGAGTGCAGAATCTGACCACGCTCTTAGCAAGCACATCTAACAGTCTGCGGGCGGCGGGTGGCAACACCGCCGGCATGTCGCAGAAGATTGCGGGCATCCAGGCGACTGCCGACCAATTGGCCGACGGCAGCCGGCGGCTGGCCGACGGCGTACGGACACTCGTCGATCAGGTCAGGCAGATGGGCCTGGGCATGAACCAGGCGGCCGGGGTGCTGCTGTCGATGAAGCGCGACGCCACACAACCTTCCATGGCGGGCATGTACATCCCGCCTCAGGTGCTCACGTCGGACGACTTCAAGAACGCTGCCAAGATGTTCATCTCACCCGACGGCCATTCGGTGCGCTACATGGTCGAAACGAAATTCGACCCCTTCAGCGCGGCCGCAATGGATCAGGTGGCATCGATTCTCGACGCGGCACGCGGCGCGCAGCCGAACACCTCGCTCTCGGATGCGTCGATATCGATGGTCGGCATGACCGCGATGTATAGTACGCTGCGCAGCTACTACGACGACGACTTCCGACTGATCGTCATCATGACGCTGCTCGTTGTTTTCCTCATCCTCGTCCTCTTGCTCCGCGCGATCGTGGCGCCGCTGTATCTGATTGCCTCCGTGGTGATCTCGTATCTGTCGGCGGTGGGGCTAGGAGTGGCCTTCTTCCAGTTCGTGCTCCATCAGGCGATCTGTTGGAATGTGCAGGCGACCGCCTTCATCGTGCTGGTCGCCGTCGGTGCCGACTACAACCTGCTGTTAATCACGCGAATTCGTGAAGAATCACGCGCGGGCATCCGGTCCGGCATCATTCGTGCGGTCCGTTCGACCGGCGGCGTCATCACCTCGGCCGGCATAATCTTCGCCGCTTCGATGTTCGGCCTCTTGTTCGGCAGCCTCTCGACCATGGCGCAAACCGGGTTCATCATCGGCATGGGCCTGTTGATCGACACCTTCGTCGTTCGCACCGTCACGGTGCCGGCCATGGCGGCATTGGTCGGGAAGGCGAACTGGTGGCCTTCCAAGAAAACTCGCGCCATCGCAGCTCCTAACACCATCGACGCCGGTGACTGCACCGACACGGAAGTGGCTCCGCGCGCCGCCGAAATCCCGGTCCAGGCGGTGGCGGAAGGTATTCCCGGCGACTGCTCTCATCGCTTGGCCACCAACAACATCCGCCGTTCCGCGGCTCGCCGACAGCGGGCGCTTGCCCGGCGCGGCAAACGGGTTCGTCGCCTGTCGGTCGCAGGCACGAGTCCACAGCAGGGAACCAGCGACGCGCTGCTCGCGGGATCGGCGGCTTCCGCGACCAGCCGGCGGCGGATACGCACTTAGCGCGAAGGACGGGTTGGCCGCTTGTCGTTCGCTGCGAATTCTTGTTCGGGTCGTCCGGTCGTGCCGTAACGCAGCCCGACGGTGACGTCACGGGTGGTGGCCAACGACGCCAGATACCGTTGGGCGGTTGCCCTTGATATCCCGATCGCCGCGGAGACCTCCGCCGCCGACATCGGCTGCGCCGATCTCCGCAGGGCCTCCAACACAAGCTGTTTGGTGGAGGATGCCGCGATCGTCGGGGGCGCGGGGGCGGCGATTCTGGGGCGGAGGGCATCCAGTGCCGCATCCACGTCGCCGGCGCTGAGATTGGCGCGGGCCAGGATTTTGCGGTAGCGAGCGTAGCCGGCCAGGCGGGCGGCGAGCTCGGTGGTCGCGAACGGCTTGACGAGGTAATTGAGCGCCCCAGCGGCCACGGCCGCGCGGATCGTTACCGCCTCGGTTGCCGCTGTCAGCACCATGCTGTCGCCCTGTAGTTCGCGGACAAAATCGATCCCGGACCCGTCGGGCAGGTAGACGTCGACCAGGGCAAGGTCGACAGCATCGGCCTTTCGCGCGGCCCCGAGGGTATTCACGGTGGCGCTCACAGTGAAGCCTGGAAGCGTGTTGACGACCTCGGCGTGCATATTGGCGACGCGGAAGTCGTCATCGACCACCAGCACCGTCAGGTCTACATCACTCATGGCTCCTCCTCTTCCACCAAAGCCGGCAGCTCTTCCATCACGCCTGGCAGCCTCGCGATGAACTCCGCGCCAGTCAGCCGACGCTCCCCATTGGGATCGCCTGGACTCGCCAGCCAGAGGTCGCCACCTAGGGCGCGGCTGATCTGGCGTGACAACGCGAGCCCGATACCCCGGCCGCCTGGTATGCCGGAGTCCGGCTTTGTCGTCCTGCCCTCGGTGAATAGATCCTCGACGAAGTCGGGTGCGACGCCGTCGCCGCTGTCAGCCACTATGACATGCAGCGTCGAACCTTCTTGCAACAGTTCGATTTCCACCTCTTTAACATGGTTACCGCCCAACCGGGCCGCGTCGACGGCGTTGTCGAGCAGGTTTCCGACCACGGTGGTGACGTCGACGGGGAGTATCAGTCGGCCAGATATCCAAGTGTTCTCATCGATCTTCAGCGTCACCCCGGCTTCGCGGGCCGCTGCGGCCTTGGCCGCCAGGAATGCCTGAAGGTAGGCGTCGCGGATGGCGTCGATACCAGGTAGCGCGGATCCCAGCGGGCCCGACCCGAGGAGCTCTTCCAGATACTCCAATCCCTCGTCGACGTGACCGCCGTGCAACAGCCCGTTCAGCAGGTGCAGACGGTTGGCGAACTCGTGGCGTTGTGCGCGCAGCACCGTGCTCATCACCTGTACCGCGTCGAGTTGCCGGGTCAGAGACTCGACATCGGTTCGATCGCGTGCCACCAGCACGGTTCCCAGCTCGCGTCCCTCGCGCGATACGTGCCGCGCCGAGACCACGACGATGTGGTCTCCGACCGTTGCCAATGTGGATGTCGAATCGGCGGCCTTGAACACGTCGAGCACGCGCGGTGTCAACCCGATCTCCTCAACGTGCCGGCCCGGTTCGTGATCGATCTCGAGCAGGCGGCACGCCTCGTCGTTGACGAAGGTGGTCTTTCCGGCCGTGTCGGCCGCTAGCACGCCTTCGCCGATGCCCTGCAGCACCGCCGCCCGACTGCGCACCAGCTCGGTAATCTCGGCCGGCCGCAAACCCAGTGTCAGCCCTCGCCATCGGCGGGCCAGTACCAGCGAGCCCGCGACACCGATCAGCAGGAGGACGCCACCCATCGCGGCCAGCACGCGCAGGTTTTTCGAAAACTGCTCATCAAATGCTTGTGTGGAGATGCCAACGATGACCGCCCCCAGCACACGATTAGAACCGGGCTCCACCACTGGGACTTTGGCGACTATCGCCTTCCCCCAAATGGTGGATTCATGAAACACCCCCTCCTGTCCGGCGATCGCCTGCGAAATATCGAGACGGACATGAAGACCCAACATGTCGCGGTCGGGAGCCGCGAGCCGGATGCCGCGCGTGTTGGCGACGACCACGAACCGCACGTGCGTGCGTTCTTCATCGCGTGACGCAACGCTCTGGATCGGACCGGCCGCGAGTTCGTCGACCAGTGCGGGGCTGGCGGTCAACGGAGCAGCGTCGTAGCGGGAGATGTTGTTGACTACCGTCGGGGAAGCGGCCACTACGCGAGCGATATCCAACGCGTGGACGTGGTACTGCTCGTCTAAACGGTGGCGATTGAATACTGCGAACAATCCGAACGCGATGATCAATGTCAGCGTCACGAGGACGAGCTGCAGCAGCAGTAGCTGGGTGCGGATTCGCAAGCCGATGCGACCCATGGAGGCCATGAAGGGACCCTACTGCTTGTGAGAGCAAAATGCGCAAAAGTCGGCGGGCGTTGTCTGCCTGCGGTTCGCCGTCGAACGGGAGCGAGTACCCGATGACGCTAGGGGCGCGGCGTGCTGGGTGCGGTCGTTGTTGGTGACGAACTCGGGCCCGTCATTCCGCCCGGCCTCAGTTAACCGGGTCCCATCATTCCGCCCGTGCCCATCATGGGACACGTGCCCGTCATTCCACCCGGACCCATCTGATCCGCAGAGCACCCGTCACCGCCGCCGTAGCCGCCCGAGGACCAGCCCAGGAAGAACCCCGAGAAGAAGATCACCGCGACGGTGAATACCACACCCGCGACGATGCCCACCACCGCCGCGACTTGACTCAGCCGGCTAGGCCGGTCATAGCCGTCGTAGTAGCGGGGTTGCTCAGTCACGGCGGTCGATTCGGTTGTGGATTCGGCCGGTTCTGTCATGTTTCGAATCATGTCGTACACGTACCCCCTGAGGGTAGGGACCATCGGCCCTAAGAGGGGCACGGAAGGTCGAGCCCAAACCTGGGAGAGAAGGCAAGGCGTTCCGGGCTCAGTCCAACCTGGTCGCATGAACGACGTTGCACGGCAGGTGGATGCGGCCGTGGTCGATGAGCGGCAGGATCGCGGCCATCCGTTCGGCCATGCGGCGCATCTGTTCGGCTTGCCTGGGCGGCATTTGCCGCAGAATCGCCTCTGGCAGCTCCCCGAAACTGCCGGTAAAGCCCGAGGTGTTGCCGAGAAAGGTGGTGGGTCCGAGGAAGTCGATGCGCCAGCCGGCGTTTCGCAGGATGTCGCGGATCTCGGTTTCCGGCACAGCCTCCATCGGGGCGATGACGCCGTTGACGTTGTCGCCGGAGAAGCAGTAGAGGAACCAGCGTGCACCCGGCGTTGTCGCACGGTGCAGCGCGTTGGCGTAGGCCTGCCTGCCGTCGTGGTCCAGGCAGTGGTACAGGGCGCTGTCGATGACGGTGTCGAACTGTCCGTTGTAACCGGTCAGGTCGGTAGCGTCGGCGACATCGAAGCGCACCTGCACGCCGGCGTCGGCCGCGCGGGCGCGGGCCTGCGTGATCGCCGTCGGCGAGCTGTCCAGGCCGGTCACCGAGTAGCCCCTGCCCGCGAGGTAGATCGCGTTGTCGCCAAGGCCGCAGCCAGCGTCGAGCACTTCTCCGCGAATCACACCGAGCGCTTCGAGTTCCATCAACCGCGGCTGGGCCTGTCGGATATCCCACGGGATGCCGTCGGGAGGTGGCGCGCCCGGGAATGCGGGCTCTCCGCGGTAGAGGTTTTCATACGATTCGGCGTTGTGGCGGAAGGCTTCTGCCGCGGAACGACTCACCCCCGCCACGCTACGCCGGTTACGGCATATCCGCCTTGCAAGAAGTGGGCAGCAGCCGGGAGCCGAGGTTCGAAGAGAGCGAGCAGGCGCTGCGCGGGGGCCTACCGACGTGACACGACGGGATGCGCCGGATGGCGGCCAATTTCGACCCGGAGTTCGTCAGCTCATGAGAAAAAATGTTGCAGTACAAGGTGATAACCGCCCCATTCGATTCCGGCATACTTGAGATCAGGGGCGATCACCGTGCAACAGGCCAGGCATCTTCAGGGTTGCCAACTCGCCCTTCGAGCGCGGATCTTGGCGAAGGACGACTCCACTCACAGATGAGTCAACAGCCGTTCGGCGAACGCTTCGGGATGCTCCCGATGCATGAAATGCCCGCCTCGGACCTCCTCAACGATGTAGTCGTTCTCGAACATGCGGGCGGCGCCCCGATAGTCCGACGGCTCGACGATTGGATCGTCGAGCCCGGCAAAGACAACCGCCGGCACCTTTATCCTCGCCTTCAGTGATGCGCTGGGTATTGGGGAGAGCTTTCGGTAGTAGCCGAACGCCGCATTTAGGCTTGCCGGATTTGAGAAGCTCGCGCGCACGGCGTCGAACTCCTTTGGATCGGGGTTCCACGGCGGAGACCATCGTCGATAGATAGCGGGAAGCGCGGCGAAGTCGTTGCGCGCGAAGCGTTCCGGCGCCCCCGGCAATTTGTATACCGCGAAATGGCGGACACCCCAAAGCTTTTTCAGGGACGGTTTGAGGGCCGCTGGATGCGGAATGCCGATAGCGAAGAGCTTTTTCACCCGATCTGGGCCGAGCGCGGCCGCGCCGTACGCGGCCGAAGCTCCCCAGTCGTGCCCGATGACGATGGCGTCGCGGGCGCCGAGCGATTCGATCAACGCGAGCGGATCGCGCGCCAAAGTCTCTTGATCGGGGTCGCGATCCGGGATACCGCTAGGGGAGTACCCGCGCATAAACGGGCTGACCGCTCGATACCCTTTGGCGGCGATTCGCGGGCGAAGATCGTCCCATGAATGCGCCGTGTCCGGGAACCCGTGCAGCATGAGCACGAGAGGCCCGGAGCCCTCCTCGAGATAGGCGAATTTCAGCCCGTTCGCGTCGATGAAATTGATCGGATCGGCCATGGCCAGGGGACATTACGCCGCTCCCCGCAGCACCGGGGACGAATGTCTTTGATCTGACGCTCGCGCACTCATCTCTTGTCGTCATGCTCGGCGGGGTAGGCGTGGATCAATGCCGTGGTGAGTTTGGGGACGGCGTGGGTGAGTTCGTGTTCGGCATCGTGGGCGATGCGGTGCGCCTGCGCCAGATTGAGGGTGGGGTCGACGTCAAGTTCGGCATCGGCGTGCAGGCGGTGCCCGATCCAGCGCATCCGCACACTGCGCACCGCTTGCACCCCGGGTTGAGCCGCCAACGCTTGTTCGGCGGTGTCGACCATCGCTGGGTCCACTCCGTCGAGTAAACGGCGGAACACGTCACGCACAGCCGTGCGCAGCACGGCCAGGATCGCCACGGTGATGACCAGGCCGATGATCGGGTCCGCCAATGGGAACCCGAGCGCGACACCGCCGGCGGCGAACACCACCGCCAAGGAAGTGAGCCCGTCGGTGCGGGCGTGCAGGCCGTCTGCGACCAGGGCGGCCGAGCCGATGCGCCGCCCGACCCTAATTCGATAGAGGGCCACCCATTCGTTGCCGATGAACCCGATCAACCCGGCCAGTGCGACCCAGCCGACGTGCTCGATCGGTTCGGGATTGGTTAACCGCATGACGGCTTCGTATCCGGCGATGATCGCCGACAGAGTGATCATCGCGACCACGAACAACCCGGCCAGGTCCTCAGCGCGGCCCAACCCGTACGTGTAGCGGCGCGTGGCCGCCTTTGTGCCCAACGCGAACGCGATCCACAACGGCACCGCGGTCAGGGCGTCGGAGAAGTTGTGGATGGTATCGGCGGCCAGCGCTACAGACCCGGAGATGATTACGACGACGATCTGGGCGACCGCGGTCAACCCGAGGACCAACAGGCTGATCTTGACCGCACGGATCCCGGCAGTGCTGGATTCCAGGGAATCGTCGACACTGTCAGCGGCATCGTGGGAGTGCGGCACGAAGATCCCTCTGATCGCCCCGCGCAGACCACGCGGATGGTCATGGAAATGCCAAACCTGATGCCCGTCGTCGTGGCCGTGATTGTGATCTTCGGCGGCAGAGACGGATTGAGACCGCAGGTGAGTCATCGCTGGGCCGTACCTGAAATTCTGCGATCGGCGCAGGCTGCTGCCCAGTTATCTGCATTCATACGCAGATAATAGCTCTTGGGCTGGTCTATGGCCAACGGGAAGTCGCCTACCATCAGCCCATGCGCAGCTCAAAGATCCTGATCACCGGTCCGACGGGCCAGGTTGCCATTCCCATCGCCCAGGCTCTGGCGACCGACAACGAGGTCTGGGGTATCGCCCGGTTCACCAACTCCGCCGCTCGCGAAGCCCTCGAGAAGGCAGGAGTGCGGTGCGCGACCGTCAACCTGGCCGCTGGGGACTTCACCGCGATCCCGTCCGACTTCGACTACGTGCTCAACCTGGCGGTAGCCAAGAGCGGCAACTGGGACAAAGACCTCGGGGCCAACGCGGAGTCGATTGGCCTGCTCATGGCCCACTGCCGCAGCGCAAAGGCCTTCCTGCACTGCTCGTCGGCGGCCGTCTACGACCCGCCGGACGACGAACCGCGGACCGAGCGCGCCGCCTTGGGCGACAACCACAAGTTTTTGTTCCCCACCTATTCCATCTCCAAGATCGCAGGCGAGGTCGTCGCTCGGTCGATGGCACGCGTTCTCGCCGTGCCCACCACCATCGCCCGCCTCAACGTCCCGTACGGCGACAACGGCGGGTGGCCGTACTACCACATGGAGATGATGCTGGCCGGCATCCCGATCCCGGTCCCGCCCGGCGGACCGGCCCGCTACAACCCGATCCACGAGGACGACATCATCGCGACCATCCCGAAGCTGCTCGAGGTGGCCTCGGTCCCGGCGACCACAGTCAACTGGTGCGGCGACCAGACCGTCAGCTTGCAGGAGTGGTGCAGCTACCTCGGCTCGCTCGTCGGCAAGGAACCGGTCTTCGAGGAGAGTGCGCAGGCGCTGCGCGGTGGGCCCACCGACGTGACCCGGATGCACGAGCTCATCGGCGGCACCACAGTGGACTGGCACGACGGGATTCGCCGGATGGCGACCAAGTTCCACCCGGAGTTGGTCTTGGGGTAGCCAAGCGAGATCAACGCCGTCGCCCGACGGTAAGTGTCGCCGCCCAGTGGCGGGTGAGCTGTCCGTCGGGCCGCTGCCGGAGGAGGGATCGGATCTTGTGGTAGAGATGCTTCCGTTTGGATTGCTCCATCACGATGTGGCCGGAAAATGTGTTCAGCAAGGCGATATAACGATCGGCGTCGTAGCGACACGACCATAGGTAGTGACGCAGCTGAATTGACTCGAAAAGGCCAGACGCTTCCATTTCTCGCGCGGTTTGCTGTTCGGGTGTCGGTTCGGGCGGCGGCCAACAAACTTGGCCCTCGCCAATCTGGTCGTAAATCGGCTGGATCTCGGTGAAGAAGGGTCGAAGGGCCGGGGAAACGCGTGCCCGGCTGCCCACACGGCGAGATGCCCGCCGCGTCGCAGCGTGTCAGCGGCGTGCTGATAGCGGCTCGACGGGTCGATCCATTTCCACGCGGTTGCCGCATACACCAGATCGAACCGGAGGTCAGCCGGAGGTCGCCAGTCTTCGAATGCAGCATTGACCACCGACACGCGAGCGAATTGGCTGAGCCGTCGACGGGCCTCCTCGGCAAGCGCGGGACCCAGCTCCAGCGCAGTGATGGAAAACCCCATCCTCGCTAGTGGCAGCGTCGCTTTGCCGGCCCGCAGCCAACTTCCAGTAGCGCCGCCGGCGCTCGTAATCCCTTTAGTTGCAGTAGATCGGTGTAGAGCTGCCCTGGGTAGTCCGGCCGCGCATCCTGATAATCCGCAGCGACCTCATCAAAGCTCGCCCGAAGTTCACGATCGCCGGGCATACCAAGATTGTCCTGCCGGTTGCCGTCGCAGGCCCGTGCTACCAGACACGCATCCAGTCGATGAGCATTTGCGCGGGATAGGTACCCGGCCCGGGATCGCCGCCACCGGAACCGGCGACCGCAAGGTTGAAGACCGGAAACACCGTGTAGCCGGGGTCGTTGAACGGCCAGTCCGGCAGCGAGTTCGCGGCAACATTGAAGTATGGTTGCGCGCCGTCAGCGTAGTCCTGCCAGAAGCGGATCCCGGCGTCATCCCACTGGCACCGCCACGTGTGCCACCCGCTGTCCACAGCGATGTTGTGGGTCTTCCATTCGGAGCCGTTTGATCTTGCGTGGACGGTGGTGGCCGAAGGCCAGCTGCCGTTGCCATACCACTCGAGGATGTCAATTTCGCCGCGATCGTCATTACCCAACCACCAGGCGGGCCAGCAACCGGCAGTCAGGCAGTTGAGTTTGATTCGGGCTTCCCACGTGTGGCCGATGCCGCCCCGCCACGGGCTTTGAACCTTACCGCTGAAGTAGGTAGGGCCGTCTTTTGCCGCGCGGAGGACGAGGTTGGAATTGCCGTCGAGGAACACGTTTTGCCGGTCGTCGCGGTACTGCCCGACGTTCTCGGGTCTCTCCCAATACGTCGGGTCCTTCATCGGCTCGCGGGCTCGCGCCACCATCCACTTCGAGGCATCGGGGGCTGAGCCGGCCGGGCCGTCGAACTCGTCCTGGAAAATGTAGGCCCCGGTTTGACCATTGGGCGACGGCGCGGTGGGCGGCGGCACCGGACCCGCCGGCGCAACCGGCCGGGTCGGGTTAGCCCCCGCCTCGGGGATGGGAATCGCGGCTGCCAGCGCCCCGATACCCGTCATCAACATCATGCTGCGACGATCCATCTCGGGCATAAGCAAGGGACGATAGCAGCCCACGCGTAACGGCGGTAAACGACGATTTGCCCCAGTCGCTTGAATCTCGGGGAGAAGCGATCGCCGTCGGCCTCAGGTTGACTAGGCTTTCATGGCCGCGGCGACTTTGCCAGCCAGCCGGTCGAGGTAGGCGTCTTCGGGGCCGTCCTGGACCACGATCAGCCGCCAGTACAGGGGGCCGGCAAGTAAATCCAGGCAGAGCCCGATATCGGTGTCGGGGGGCAGTTCGCCGCGGGCGATGGCCCGTTCGACAAGCTGACCGGCCTTGGCGCGTCGGGGATTTTGCACCATCGCAAGCAGGGCGTCGGTCAGAGTGGGATTGCGGGCCGCTTCGGCGAGCAGATCCGGGATGATCTTTTGAGCCAGCGGATGAGTCAGCGCCGCCCGCCCACTGTCCAAGTAGTGCCGGATGTCGTCGCGCAGGTTGCCGGTATCGGGAACGTCGACCGCCGCGACGGCGACCTGCGAGGCCAGTGCGACGGTGATATCCAGCTTGGATTTCCAGCGCCGGTAGATGGCGGCCTTGCCGACACCGGCGCGACGGGCCACGGCGTCGATCGATAGCCGCCCGTAGCCAACCTCAGCGAGTTCGGAAAAAAACGCGTTCGTGATGGCGTCGGTCACCTCGGCCTGAAGAACAGGGCCGCCCGACATCCGGCCAGGAGAAACATTTGTCCGCATGGCGCCATTTTAACAAGACGGAACAGTTGCGTTTCGGCTCGCGGCAGAGTACGTTTGGTATCGATACGAGTCCGTTCCGTTTCGACTTCTGGGAGCAGCGATGAAGTTCCTGTTCGACGATGACATGTTCTCGTTTGAGACGTTGCGCGCAGCTGGGCACGGCGCGTATGGCGGCGCTGAACTTGGTGAAGTTCTGGTGACCGCGCGGGCGATTCCCGAGGGCGATGACGCCGCCTGGCAGCGGCAGTGGACGGCCACCGCCGAGCGGGTGGAGGAGCTCGGGCACCAGTCGCTGGCAGGCGGGCACCGCGTCAGCGCCCGCGAAGCGCTGCTGCGGGCATCCAATTACTACCGCGCCGCGGAGTTTTTCTGCCGGGAAGACCCCTGGAACGATGCCGAAGCGGCCCGGCTGTTTACTCGCAGCCAAGAGGCGTTCCAAGCGGCCATGGGGCTCTTCGACTTCGGATTCGAACAGGTGCGGATCCCCTACGAGGGGACGACTCTGCCGGGTTATCTATACCTGGCCGATCGGACAGGAACGCCGCGGCCGACCATCGTCTACAACAACGGCTACGACTCCACCAGTGAAGAGTCCTATTTCGTGATTGCCGCTGCCGCCCTGGCGCGCGGCTACAATGTGCTTGCCTTCGACGGGCCCGGCCAGGGCGTCGCTTTGCGGAAGCAGCGGCTGGTTTTCCGCCCGGATTGGGAAGCCGTCATCTCGCCGGTGATCGACTTCGCCCTGACCCGCCCAGAGATCAGGCCGGACCAGATCATTTTGTTCGGCTACAGCTTGGGCGGCTATTTGGTGGCCCGCGCCGCGGCGTTCGACTCCCGCATCGCCGCGTTGATTCTCAACGACGGTATCTACGACTTTCACGCCGCCATGACCGGCGCTTTGCCGCCGTTCCTGAACACCTGGATCGCCGAAAAGAACGACGAGGCCGCTGTTCCCGTCGTGCAACTGCTCATGGCAACCAACACGAAAGTCCGGTGGGCGATCCGCAACGGGATGTGGACGATGGGCCTTGACTCGGTCGCCGAACTGCCGCGTGCATTCCAGGACTACACGCTGGCCGGCATCGCTGACCGCATCACCGCGCCCGCGTTGGTCCTCGGCGCGGACAACGATCTGTTCTTCAAGTCGGAACCTCGCCGCGCCGCCGAGGCAATGACCAGCTCGGCCACCACACTTGTCGCGCTGTCAGAAAGTGAAGGAGCAGGCGAACACTGCCACATGGGTGCCCTCTCCAGGCTGCACCAAGTCACCTTCGACTGGCTCGGCGAGACCCTCCCACAGGACTAGTCCGACACGCGGTCGCGTGCCGAAGGTGCAATCAGGACAAGCACTTTGGAGTACAACACGATGAAAGGACACGCAATGGCCCACCACGAATTTCTGGCCGATCTGCCGCTAGCCGGGGAACTGGTCGCGGAGAACTTTGACGGTTGGCCGGACTGGCTCAAGGTCGAGTTTGCCGAGCACGCCAACGACGGACACGTCGGGTCGAGGCTATTGAGTCAGAATTCCCGAGTTCGGGTGTGGGAGATCCGGCTCGCACCGGGGGAGCGATGGCACGCGCATCGCCATGTGCTCGATTACTTCTGGACGGCGGTCAACCCGGGACGCAGCCGGCAACACACGTTCGACGGCACCACCCGCGATGTCACGTACCAGGCCGGCGAAACCCGGCACTTCCATTTCGGCCCCGGCGAATACCTGCTCCACGACATCGAGAACATCGGCGACACCGAACTGATATTCACCACCGCCGAGCATCTCGACAGCGACAACACGCCCCTTCCCGTCGGCACTGTCAGCCCGAGGTAGTCGGCTCACATCACCGATCCGCCGTTGACGCCGAGCACCTGGCCGGTGATGAATCCCGCCTCCTCCGAGCACAGGAAACCCACCGCAGCGGCGATGTCGTCGGCAGAGCCCATGTGGCCCACCGGGATACGTTTCGCCAATTGCTCCGGCGAGCCCACCTTGCCTTCGGCCTGCGACTGGCGCGACATCGGCGTATCGATGCTCGAGGGTGGGATGTTGTTGACCGTGATTCCTTTCGACGCGTACTCGCTGGCAAGTGATTTGGTCAACGTTATGACCGCGCCCTTGGCTGCCGCGTAGTGCGCCATGTAGGGCGATCCGCGTTGTGCACTCGAAGAGGAGATCATCACAACGCGGCCCCACCTCGCGGCGACCATGTCGGGCAGCGCCACCTGACAACAATGAAATGTTCCGGTCAGGTTGATATCGATCATCTCTGACCATGACTCGACGGTGATGTCGGCGAAACGCGAGAAGCCCGCCTTCCCGGCGCTTGTCACCAGTACGGCGACGGGTCCCAGTTCGGCTCGCACTTTGGCGAACGCCTCCTGCACGGCGGGTCGGTTGGTGACGTCGACCTCGACGCCCAGTGCGGTGACGCCCGCCGAACGCAGCTCTTCGGCGACCCGCGCTGCGGCCTCGCCGTGGATGTCCAGTACGGCAACTTTGAGGCCACGTCGGCCGAGCTCACGACACGTCGCTTCACCCATGCCCGACGCGCCACCTGTCACCACCGCCACACGGCTTTGCATCTCCGTCAACGGGTTCGCCTCCTAATCGTCTGCCACAAGGCCCTTCACCTGCTGGTAGTAGATGACTTTGCCCGCGCCCGCCCAATTGCCTTCGGGTATCTCATGAATCAACGTCCAGACGTGATAGGCGCGCGGGCCCGACGGGTCGATGCCTGCCGCTGCGCAGATCGCCACGTGCACATCGGCGGCGAGTTGTCCCTTGCGGTCTTTCGAAAGCGCCCCTTCGAACACCGTCAAGTCGACACGAAATCGGGGCGCGCCGGGTTGGCGGCCACCCACCAACTGATCGGCGGGCTCCAGCGGGTGCAGATAGACCACCGTGTTGTCACGCATGAACGCAGTGTCCGGGGCGCGTTCGGCACGCAGCAATGCCGTGACCAGCTCGTCAGTCAACCTGCTCATGGCCTCGTCGTCCAACGAGCCACGCACGAACGTCAGATCGATCATCGGCATTGGGGGATCACAACTTTCTCAAACCTCGCACCACCTTGATGTAGGGCGCGGTGGTCGCCGCGCTCTTGCGCAGACTCGGTTGAATCGCGCCGGCATTGCCTACCACGACATGACGCATGCCATGGTCGCGGAACTGTGCAATCTGTTCGATGACCTCGTCTGGTGTTCCAACCGCGAACAACTCTTCCACCAGCGAGCGCGGGACTTTGGCGGAGTAGCCGAGTGCGGTCTGTTCGTCGATCAATTGCGGTATGAGGTCTTGTACACCGGTGAAGTCAGAACCAAGCGGATGTTCGGCGCCGTGCCGCGCCCAAGCTTCACCCGGGAAGTTGAGGGTGAATATTTTCGCGATATCGGACTCCACTACTTCATCGATCTCGTGGCGAGACCGGCCGGTGACGATGAAACGGATCAGCGCGGGCGTGATGTCCATCGGGTCACGCCCGGCGTCCGATGCCGCCGTTCGCACCAGGCTGAGCTGTTCGCCGTACTCGTCAGCCCGGGTGGTCCCCGGGAACCACCCGTCGGCATACCGGCCGGTGGCACGCATCATGCGCGGGCCGTGCGCGGCGATCCAGATCTCCGGCCATTTGCCCTTGTAAGGGGGAAGCGCGAATGTCGCGTTGTGCAACGGGAAGAATGGCGAATCCCGGGTCACCAGCGCGCCGTTGGAATCCCACAGGGCCCGGATGGTGGCCACAGCTTCCTCGAAACGCGCTACCGGCTTAGACCAGTCCACGCCGTAGGGGGCGTTGCTTTCCCGCTCACCGGTTCCGATGCCGAGAACCGCCTTGCCGCGGGTGAGCAGATGCAGAGAGGCAGCGGCTTGTGCGGTGACGGCGGGATTGCGCCGTCCGGTGTCGGTCACGGCCACCCCCAGGCGCATCCGACCAACTTTGTTGTGCCCGGCGAGATAGCCCAGGATCGTCCACGGCTCCAGATGCGCATCCATTTTGGGAATCACCCGGGCAGCACCCACGTGCTTGGGGGTCCACATCGACGGCGGGAGCACCGACTGGAGATGGTCTGCCACCCAAAAGGAGTCGGCCCCACAGGCGACGGCGGTCAGGTAGTCAGCCTGCACCGGAGGTTTTGGGCCGTAGCGCGAATTGATGGTGTTGTTCATGACACCGACGCGCAACCCAGCCATCGCTAAGTCTCCTTTGCCCGCGGGTAGCCGATCGGCTACTGCGACCATAGTCGAGCGGTAATTAGTTCATCAATGCACACCTGTCGCGATCGAGACCATGTTCGGCTGCGACGGCTGTCAGTACTGCAACGCAGGGCAATACAACTTGTGCGTGCAAGGCCCGACGGCGCTCGGCGCTTGCCGCAACGGCGGGATGAGCGAGTACATCGCGGCGTGTCCAGCTGCTCGGTGGCGGCACCCTCGAACACGAGCGCACCGACGACCGCATCACCGTCACGTTCCCCGGCACGTTGGACGTCTGGCCGGCGTACGCCCTCAAGATCACACCCAAACCGCAGCTCGTAATATGACGCGACTGACTTTGGCCGCCTTACCGCTTATCCGTCTGGCCCGCGGCGATCGCGTCGGCAGCCTTCGCAGCGACCGAGCCCGCCAGCCGACCGGAGATCTCGGGCGCCAGCATCGCGAACCGGGCGAGCGCCCGCTGACGGACCGGAGCCACGGAGATTTCCGACTTGTTGCGTTCGATCGCGCGCACGACAGCGTTGGCGACTTGCTCGGGCGTGCCCGTGCCCAAGCCGGGCGGCGGTGCGGCGCCGCTGTCCGCGAACATCCCGGCCTCGCGAATTGCGCCAGGCGTGATGACTGAAACGCCAACACCGCTGCCACGCAAATCTTCTCGCAGATTGAGCGCAAATCCCCGCAGGCCGAACTTCGTCGCCGCGTACAGAGAAGCCCGCGGTGTGGCAGCGAAGCCTGAGATCGAAGAGATGAAGACAAAGTGTCCGCTGCCGCGCTGCTGCCACCGGGGCAGCAGCGCGCGGGTCATGCGCACGGGCACCTCGAGGTTGACACGAAGCGCGCGGCCGATCTCGTCTTGACTGAAGGCCTCGAGGCGACCCGATGCGGGCAGCCCCGCATTGGCGACCAACACGTCGATATCGCCGGCTTGCTCGAGCAACGCGAACGCCGCGCCCTCCTCGGCCAGGTCAGCAGTAACAGTCGTGTGCCCTACTCCCTGGAGCGATCCCGCGAGCTGCTCCAAGTCCTCGGCCTTGCGTGAGCTGAGGACGAGCTTCGCCCCACGCGCCGCCAGCGCCTCGGCGATCGCCTGCCCCAAGCCTCCGGTCGCGCCGGTAACAAGGGCTTTCTTTCCATCAAGATCCATGTTGGGAATCTACCCCCGCACTGTGTGGCCTGCGGCTGGGGCCGCCGGGCGAACGCGGTCGACGTCAACGGCGACTACCAGTAGCGCATGGCTTGCCGAAACAGGCCCGCCAGAACCGGTTTGCTCATCTCTCGCGGAGCGTTCTGCAATAAGCGCTGTTGAGGGTAGGCCCCCTCCGTGAGGGCCACCACGTCATCTTCGGTGTAGCCAACCCCAGTCAGCCCGTTTGGCATGCCCACCGCACGCATGATGCGGATGATTTGCTTCGCAAGCACCTCACCCGCATCCTTCGGACCGGCGCCCTGCGTGTCAGCGCCGAGCAACCGGGCGCCCTCCAAATGACGCTCCGGGCTCACCTCCGCGGTGAAACGGAACACCGAGGGTGCATTGACGATGACGGCCATGCCGTGCGGAACGAGCGGCTCGTCGGCGGGGTAGCCCGAGGGGCGGAAGTCACGTACCAGCCCAGCCACCGCGTAGGCCATACCGTGTGGTGCGTGAACGCCCGCGTTGCCGAAGGCGATGCCCGCAAGCGTTGCAGCCCACATCATCTGCTCGCGAGCCTCGCCGTCGGCGGCATCCTTCACCGCTCGCTCCAAGAACTTCCCCAACAGGCGCAACGCCTCACGGCAGCCCAGATCACTCCACGGGTTAGCACCCTGGCTCATAGGGCGCAGGCTTGGGCGTTCGGGAGCGGGCCGCAGGACGTAGGGCCGCGCGGTGTAGGACTCCAAAGCGTGAGACAGCACATCGAGCCCTGCCGAAGCAACGACCTCGCGGGGGAGACTCGCGGTGCAGTCGGGGTCGACGAGCGCCTCGGTGGGACGCAGCGCGTGAGAAGCGATGCCCGTCTTCGCCGACAGCGACAGCAGGTCGAAGATCGCGATGCCCGTTACCTCGCTGCCGGTGCCCGCCGTCGTGGGGCACGCGATATGCGGCTTAAGCGGGCCGGGTACCGGTTTGCCCTCGCCGATGGGCGCGTTGACGTAGGTAAGCAAATCAGCGGGATAGGTGGCGTACAGATTGGCGGCCTTGCACGTGTCGATGACGGAGCCGCCGCCCAGCGAAACGTAGCCATCGGGGTTCAGCTCTTGCGCAAAGCGTGCCGCGTCCAGAAATGCGGCGTCGGTGGGCTCGACGTGGACGGCGGTATAGGCGATCACGTCCAGCCCAGCCGCGACAAGCGAGTCGTGCGTCTTCCCGAAGACGGGCAGTCTGGCCACGCCGGCATCGGAGAAGAGCGCCACCCGGTGCAGCCCGAGAGCGCGGGCTCTGTCACCCAGCTCCGCCAGGCAGCCACGCCCGAAAGTGACCCGCGAGGAGTCGACGGTGAAGGCTCCGTCTGCGTCCTCAACCACAGTTGGGAAATTGCAGCACGCCATCCGTCCTCCTGAGCCGGTCGCGACGGCAATCTACCGCACGAGGCCAAGCACACGGCAGTGTGCGCGGTCCCAAACGGAATAGTTCCTAACCTAGAGGAGGTTCGGAACTATTCCGGGACGTAGAGGCAGATTCAAGATCCCTTGGTATAGCGGGTCAGGAACGCGGTGGCCGCGATCGCCGCGACGGTACCGATCACGCCCCAAAGCACAAACTGGAAAACCAGCGTCCCCATGAACAAGCCGAAACTAATGGCGATGTAAAGCAGCCAGATCAGGCGGAAAAAGCTCCAGGCCGCGAGGAGCCCGGCGCTGATCCCGATCAGCAGGCTGCGTTGGCGATCAACGCGGTTGATCTGTTCTTGGATGCTGGTGGGTACGAGTTGCATTTGATGTCTTCCTTTCGTGAGGCGCCGCCTTGTTGGCGTCGTCATTGCGGTAAGTACAGACCTTGGGAGTGGCTACCGATCCCAAAAACTCCACCCAGGCCCGCCACTGGGAGCGGTGTGGCCTCGGCCGTCGCCGACGGTCCTGGCCACCAACGTGGCCGTCCCGCTATCTCGCGTCTGCGCTCTCGTCGATCGGGTGGTTCATCTCGGCCTGGAACTGGCGATACTGCTCCGCGCGGCCAGGCCGGCGACGCACTAACTGCCAACTGCCCGCGAGGACTGCGAACCACAGCGGGAACCATGCCAAGGCGATCGCGGTTTCCCTTTCGGTAATGAGCGTCCAGATCACAAACGCGAAGAAGGCCAGGACGGCCCAACACGTCACCACGCCGCCAGGCATCTTGTAGGTCGACTCGGCGTGACGCTCTGCGTGTCGGCGAGCGTAGACGAGGTAGCTGACGATGATCATCGTCCACACGAACATGAACAGCAGCGACGAGACCGTCGTGATGAGTGTGAAAACGCCGATCACCGAACCGCCCGCGTAGAGCAGCGGGACGGAAGTCAGCAACAGCGGAGCCGTGACAAGCAGCGCTGGCGCCGGCACACCGCCGCGGTTGAGCCGGCGGAAGACTGACGGCGCGCTGCCTTCGTCCGCCAGACCGAAAAGCATGCGCCCGGTGGAGAATACGCCGGAGTTCGCCGAGGAGGCGGCAGAGGTAATCACGATGAAGTTGACGATCGATGCAGCGGCGGCACGTCCTGCCAGGGAGAACATCGTCACGAACGGGGACTCGCCGCTGGCGAACTGCCGCCAAGGGACGACAGCGAGGATTGCCAGCAGTGCAGCGATGTAGAAGATCGCAACACGCAGCGGGACGGCATTTATCGCACGGGGAAGGGTGCGGCGCGGGTTGGCTGTCTCGGCCGCGGCGGTGCCGACGAGTTCCACACCGACGAACGCGAAGAACGCGATCTGGAACCCACTGACCACGCCCATGAATCCCGTAGCGAAAAACCCGCCGTCGTTCCAAAGGTTCTCGATCGTCGCGCGCTCACCGTGCGGAGAAACGAAGTTGGTGGCCACCAGGATCGCACCGACGACAATGAGGCAGACGATCGCGGCCAGCTTGATCAAGGCGAACCAAAACTCGATCTCCCCAAAGTTACTGACGCTGAACAAGTTGAATAGGAGGACCAAGCCGACTGTGACCACGGCCGGTAGCCATGCTGGCAAGTCCGGCCACCAGAACTTCGAGTAGCCGGTGATCGCGACGATCTCTGCGACACCAGTGACCACCCATGCAAACCAGTACGACCACCCGATGAAGAAGCCCGCCGCAGGGCCCAAAAGGTCGGCCGCGAAGTCGACGAACGACTTGTAGTTGAGGTTCGACAGCAGCAGCTCTCCCATCGCGCGCAGCACGAAGAACACGAAGAAACCGATGATCCCGTACACGACGAGTACCGCCGGACCGGCGTGGGAGATCGTTCGCCCGGATCCCATGAACAGACCGGTGCCGATCGCGCCTCCGATCGCGATCAGCTGAATTTGGCGGTTGGAAAGGCCCCGATGCAGGTGCGGGACAGCGTCAGGGGCGTCGGGGGCGGCGATCTCGTTCGGCATGTGTGGCGTCCTCGTCACCACTCGCCTCTGTGCTCGAGCTGCTTGCCCCGCCGACGCCGGTCGAGGTCCAACCGGGACAAGAGATCGCGCAGCGCCGCCATGGCGATGACAATAAAGGTCGGGAACCTATGCGGCCGCGGATTGCGTCAAGGCTGTCCCGTTCCCACGTCGGCTACCCGTTGGACGCAAACAACCCGGCGTCCTAGACAGGAGGCCGGGTTGTACTTGACGTAGCGCGCGGTCGGGTCTAGCAGTTGAGGCCGCCAATGCAGCCGGTGAGAGTAACAGCGTGAACGACACCGTCCGTGGTGGGCTGATTCGCGGCGGGGGCCGCGGGAGCGGCTGCAGGTGGGGTCGCTTGCGTCACAGCCGACACGGGGGTCGTCGGCGCCATTGCGATCGCACCGGTTGCGGCACCGCCGAATCCGGCCGCAGAAGCAACCAAGGTTGCACCACCAAACAGCGCCATCGTCCTCTTGGTTTCAGATTTAATCGGTTTCTCCATTCTCCGATCATGTTGTCATCCCATCCCAGAGTCACACCTGTACCCGTACTGGGTATTACGCCAGGAACCTGCACTCTGGGGAGGCGAACAGTTTCTTTCATATTTCTACCGTACCCCCCTAGGGTATATCGTGGCGTCATGCACTGAGAACTTGGGATCGCAGGCCATACCGGCGGTCTTTGGGGGCCGGTTGTCGCCGCATTTGTGCACCGGAAGATGCGTTACACGGGAGCCCAAACCGACGGCGATTCATCTGCTCAGGCGGGGGAGTCAGTGGAGTGCAGACGCGTGATGGTTCATCGACGAAGCCAACCTCTAATCAGCGGACGCAGTGCAGTGAATTCCGTTGCTGTCCAGCGCTATAACGAATACCGACTAGTTAACGGTCAGCCCGCGGCGCCACCAGCGGCTACACCGTGAGCAGCCGATACAGCCCGATCAGGCCGACCACCACGATCGTCCCGCGCAGCGCGTTCGGCGACAGCCGACGCCCATGGCGCGCTCCGAACAATCCCCCGACCAGCGAACCCGCCGCGATCAGACCGGCCGCCGGCCAGCTGATCCGATCGAAGGCCACCAACGTATAGCCAACCGCCGCAACCACATTCACCAGCAGCGTCAGGAGGTTCTTCGCTGCGTTCATGCGCTGCACAGACTTCGGCAGCAATGCCCCCATCACGCCGACCAGCAGGATGCCCTGCGCGGCGGTGAAGTAGCCGCCGTAGACGCCGACAGCGAACGTGCCGACCACCAGTGCGGCCATCCGCGCCGGGGAGATCTGCTCGGCGCAGCGCCCAGCCTCCTCGGCCCGCCGGCGCGCCCACGACTGAATCCGCGGCCCGATCACGACCAGGACCAAGGCCAGCACCAACAGGACCGGCACGATCTGAGCGAACACCTTCTCGGGCAGATGCAGGAGCAGGAAGGCGCCCAGCACAGCTCCGGTCAGCGACGCCGGGATCTGCCACCGCAAACGATCCCACTGACCGCCGAGCTCTGCGCGATAACCCCAGGTGCCCGATGCACTGCCCGCCACCAGACCGATTGCGTTCGACATGGTGGACGTGACCGGCGGATAGCCGAGAGCGACGAGCGTCGGGAACGTGATCAGGGTTCCGGATCCGACGAGTGCATTGATCGCGCCAGCACCGAGCCCCGCCGAGATGATCAAGACAATCTGGGAAACCGACACTTGGGAACCCTAGTAGGCCACCGCATCACGCCATCGACCGCGCGTCGAGTCGTCCTCGACATACTCAGGGCCCAAAGCACTAGGGTTTCGCCAGTGCGCGCCGTACCCGTCGGTTCAAAAGGCCTAACCCGACCGGCACCAGCAAGTTGAGCCACCAGGATGTCCCGTTGATGTACTCATGGACTCGATCAAACCGTCCGTCGCGAATGTGGTAGACGATGCAGAACCTGGTCGACGACGCTTTCAGCCTCACTCTGATGCCGGCGGTGTAACTTCCCGTGGTGACCGCACCGTGCCCATACTCGACGCACAGGTTCTCATCGTCCGCAAACCAATTGGTGATCTCGATCCTGTTTCTTTGGTCATGGGTGCGGCCAGCCATGGCAATGCGCACAAATGTCCGTATTTCCCGCGCACCGTGATACTCAGCGCCACCTGGCTCCAAGACCCAGACCGCATCGTCGGTGAGTAGGTCCATTGTTCGGTCAAGGTTTTCGCTGTCGTTGACGATGAGGTCGAGCATCTCCGCCACAAGAGCATCGTTTGCCATGTTTGCCTACCTCCGTTTGAGGTTCCGCCATGCCGGACAGGCAGGTTGTCACGCTCGCTGCGTGCCGGCCCTCTTCGCCGGGGTTGAAGCCGGCTTCACCCGCTCGACCTCATTGATCCGCTGCCGCTCCGCAGTCGTGTCACCCGGACGCTGCTGCATCGGCCCCAACATCGACAACGAGGGCACCTTCATCAAGTCACTCAACCTCGGCCCCGTCTCCCATCGGCTGCGCGAGGGGCGGATCGAGGTCTGGCTCTGAAAGCCCTGGCTGGTCCATTAGCACGTCGGGTTGAGGATTCCTGCGGGCTAAACGTTCGCCGGCCGCGTGCGCGCCTGCCCGTCGCCCGGAGAACACACAATCAGCCAACGACAGTCCGCTGACATAGGAATTAGAACAGACGCCAATCGCCGTGCGCCCCGCCGCGAACAGACCGGGGACCGGGTCGCCGGAGCTGGTGATGACGGCCCCGGTGTCTTCATCGACACGAACACCGCCGAGGGTCATCATCGGCGTGGGGTTGAGCAGACTCCGTCGTATCGAGATGTTGATCAAGGTGTACGGCCCCTTCCCGACACGGCGGGTGAACTCGGCTGGCTTGCCCATCGGATCGGGTGCTCCCGCGTCGATGGCGTTGTTGTGGGCGGCAACCGTTGTTGCCAATCCCTCAGGATCGATGCCCGCCGACCGAGCCACCTCGTGCAGGGTGGCTCCGCGCTTCGCATCAAGGATGACCTGCCCTTCACCTTGCATCCGCTGAAACCAGATCGATTGGACGGGAAGCTGTTTGCGCCGCTCCCGCATCAATGCGGCGTCGGCGAGGATCCAGCCCTTACTGTCGTGACTTGTGATCATGGCGTGGCCGGTGGCCGCGCCGTAGCGCGACTCGTCGATGATGCGCTGGCCATGTTGGTCGACGATGATCGACCCCAGGAACGCGCTGGGGGGTGTGATGAATCGCCAGGCCGACACGGTGTCCATCCGGTCGGCGACGCCCCCGGCTTTGACGGCCAGGGCGATGCCGCTCCCGTCGTCGCCGGTGGTGCCCAGTTGCAGACCGCAAGTGAACTGCGGCGCGTACTGCTTAATCCAGTCGGTGTTGGCGATGTAGCCCCCAGCGCACAAGATCACGCCACGGCGCGCCGTAATGCGCAGAGGGATTCCGAATCGCTGTTCCAGGCGACGCAATCGGTGCTCCATGACCTTACGCAGCGGCGGATAGTAGACGCCTGGTTTGGCAGCCAGCGACGCTGCTGCTGAGAATTGCCGGTGGACCCATCGCGGCGCGCGGTGCACCGTGAGTGCCTCCACACCCACGACGCGACCGGCTTTGTCGGTGATCAGATCTGTCACCCTGGTGTGCTCGTACAGACGCACACCCCTGGCCTTCGCGCTTTGCGCCAACGGACCGTAGAGCTTTTTTCCCGATGTGCCCTTGCCCTTGACGCGGTGCCCGCGCGGTACCGGCGGAGTCACCTCGCGGAACCCTCCGGAATTCTCGCTGCCCGAGTAGTACAGGTAGTACTTGTTGTTGGGATACGACACCTTGTACGGGCACATCGACGGGTCGAACGGGACACCGTTGCTGCTGAGCCAGTCGATCATTTCGACACTGGATTCGGCGAAGCGCTGCAGGGTATCGGAACGCACGACGTCGCCGACCTCAAGTTTCAAATAAGCCAAAAACTCGTCGACAGTGTCGTTCACGCCCGCCTGGCGTTGTACAACCGTTCCTCCGCCGGCGTAGATGATCCCGCCCGACAGAGCTGTTGTGCCTCCACCGTTGAACCGGTCGAGCGCGATGACCTCGGCGCCGTTCTCCTGGGCCGCCAGCGCGGCGCAGGTCCCAGCGGCGCCGAATCCCACGACCACCACGTCGGTCGAGATATCCCAAGCATCGCTATCACGGCCCGTCGCCGCATCTTCCGCTGGCATACGAGAGTCGGTTCCCCTTATTGATATTGGTCGCGGCGGCGCAACCGGCGGGTGGACGCTGGAAGAACGCGACGCACCCCGGAATTCACCGTTAGCGCCGACCGAGCATACCGTCGAGCCTCGAGGTCCGTATTGCGTTTGGCGCGCTTTTGCCGTCCTGACGCGGCGCCGATTCTGCTTCGGCAGCTTATTTGCCTTATTTGTTGGCCGAGGTGTATCTGGCCTGTGACCTTGCCGCGACAGCGACGAAGGACCCTCATCTTCATGACAGCGCTTGCGGTTATCTCCGTAGTGGTGACAGCACTGTGCATCGGCTACCACTTCGGCCGCAGCGCTGGCTCGCCCGCTTCAACCTGGAAAAAACGAACGTCCCGGGCGGCGTTGAGCAGGCTCGCGATTAGCCTGATCGTGTTGATGATTGCTCGTCGTGTCCAGCGAAGCTTCCTCAGCGAGCGCGCGCTCTCCAACGCCGCAGGCGTCTGGGGACTGAAATTTATTGAGCCGCTTCAACTCCTGCGGGGTAGTCTTCCGCGGCAGCGGTTCCATTGAAATGTAATGACCTGGCTTGGCAGCGCCATGAGCGTGCAGGATCTCGCTCGACTGGGCTGTGGCCGCGGATCCGCAGCCCGTGACTATCGCCGCCAGGAGTGGGGTCCGCACACCTCGCCGCGCGGAGCTCGGCATAATTGGTTGTGTGGCGCGAAGATACACAACGAAGGCGCTCGCCAACCCAGCGCAGCCGCATAGCGCGCTTGTCCGCGAGTTGGAGCGCTACATCGAGGCCCACAATCCCGACTTGACCGACGTCAACGTGGTGAGCGCGACGGACACTGGCCAGGCTGACAAGAGCCATAAGCCGGTCCGCCACTGGTACCACGTTACGTATGAAGCGTAAGAGTGACACCGACCTGACTGCATCTGAGTTCGCGAAACACACGGTGACGTCGTTGCAAGACAGGCATCTGGTTTCTCAATCGAGAGAGGGAATGATCCCGTTGATGAAAATGACCAAGCTCGCCGAGCAGATCATTGAATCGCTCGTAGCGGTCGTCGGTATTCGGGTTGGAACCGAGGAGCCGAAGTACACGCGCCGCCAGCTCACCGACACCGTTGAAATACGTCGCTACGGTCCCCGGATTGCTGCCGAGACGGCGGTCGTCGACGACGAAGACCGCGCTCGCAATGTCGGCTTCCGGCGATTGGCGGGTTACATCTTCGGCGGCAACCGCCGCGATCAGACGATCTCGATGACAGCGCCCGTCAGCCAGCATTCGACGCGGGGCGGCGAGCAGATCGCGATGACTGCACCGGTCGTTCAGACCGCCGGTCCTGATCGTGGCTGGGTGATCCGGTTCTTCATGCCGTCGAAGTGGACGATTGAGACCCTCCCGACGCCCAACGATGATCGGGTCCGCCTGGTCACCGTGCCGCCCGAGACGGTAGCAGTGCTGCGATTCAGCGGTGACCGCAGCCCCAAGGCCGTTGCTGCCCGTACCGCCGAGCTCCTGAAAGCATTGCAGGACAACGGTGTCAAGCCCACCGGAGAGGCTGATGCCTGGTTCTACGACCCGCCGTGGACACTGCCGTTCCGGCGTCGCAACGAGATCGCGATTCCGGTCGATCCGGGATCCGCACCAGCCTAGCTGGCCGCGATGGGGCAGTTAGCGGCGTCGCCGACCGACGAGCATCGGAAGCGACTACCCGCTGGTCAACGCGCAGACCGCTAGCGGTAGTGTTGCGTCCTTCGCCCATGTCGGTGGATTGGTCTTCGGTGTGGCCGTAGCGACATCTGTCATCCGCACCGGACAACTCGTGGTTAAGGGGGCGCGATGGAACGGAACGTAGGTCCATTCGTCGTGCTGGCGGGAATTCTCATCGTGGTGCTGGGCGTCCTGGTTTGGGCAGGTGGACTCTCTTGGTTCGGCCGCCTTCCAGGTGATATCCGGATCGAGCGGGGAAATGTGCGCATCTACATTCCGTTGATATCGATGCTGCTGATCTCGGTCGTGGCGACGATATTGCTCTCCATCTTGCGGTACCTGTTTCGGCGGTGACGCCGGGGGCTAGTAAATTCTCGTGTCCGACGGTCCTTCCAGTAGGCAAGTGGGCCGCGCGGCTGTTGACGGCAAGCCCGTCACGGCAGGACGCAGGGAGCATCGTTTTTCCAAATCACCTCCTCGCTATCGCGACGCCGTGCTGGGTTCATGCCAATTTCGTTGCCGCTGAACCGTATTGGATGGATGCCCCGAGTCGCAGGATGCCATGAGCGTCGATATGGCGACGCGGGTACGAGCGTAATCAGGATGGCCAACTTCTGCTGTGCCGATAGGGTTTGGCGATGAGTCATCGAGCCAACGACAAAGTGGACGCCAGGCTGCTGACCGGCGTCTCGGAAACAGCACTCATGACCCTCTACGGCAGGGCTTACCAGGCTGGCCACCCGGACCCGATCATCGACGACCCGATGGCAATCAAGCTCGTCGAGTCCATCGACTTCGACTTCGAAAAATTCGGACGTAAAGGCCAGGAGATGGCGTTGCGTTCACTGGCTGTCGACCAGTGCGCAATCAGGTACCTCACCAAGCATCCCAAGGCGACGGTCGTCGCACTTGCAGAAGGCCTCCAAACCAGCTTCTGGCGTCTGAACAACGCACTGCCAGACGCGCAATTCCATTGGGTGTCAGTAGATCTGGCGCCGGTCATCGAACTTCGACAGCGTCTGCTGCCGCATTCCGTGCGGATCACTCACCTGGCACAGTCCGCTCTCGACTACACCTGGATGGTCAAGATCGACAGCAGCAACGGTGTATTCATCACCGCCGAGGGTCTGCTGATGTACTTACAACCCCAAGAGGCAATGGGATTGATCACTGAGTGCGCCAAGCGGTTTCCCGGCGGGCAGATGTTCTTTGACCTGCCGCCGATCATTGTCAAGAAGCTCGCGCCGAGGGGGCTGCGTTCATCCAAGCGCTACAGGGTGCCGCCAATGCCGTTCAGCCTCTCGGTGCATCAACTGGCGAAGCTGGCGAACACCATGCCCGGAGTCCGCGCGGTGCACGATGTGCCGATGCCCAAAGGACGGGGCTTGTTTTTCAGGACTCTGTTCCCCGCGTTCTGGCAGTTCGCACCAACGAAGCCGTTCCGCGGCGCCTACACCCTGCTTGAATTCGGCTGACCGTCAGCCGAAAACACCACATCCGTCAGCCGAGAACACCACATTCGGAGATGCCGCGGCGCCTCGCGTTCACCGAGGCCGAAACCCCGGGCGGGCTCTAAGCTCAGCGACTATGGGTCTTGACGACGAGCTTGCCGACGTTCTTGCCGTCGAACAGCATGTTGATCGCCGTCGGCAGCTGCTCGAAACCCTCGATGACGGTCTCTAGCGGCGTGAGCCTGCCCTGGGCGATCAGGCCGGCGATCTCGGCAATTGCCTCCGGCGCGCGGCCGAAGTGGTCGAGAACTATGAAGCCCTGCAGCGTCGCGCGCTGGATCAGCAGGTTGCCGAACGCGCGCGGTCCGGACGGCGGGTCGGCCGAGTTGTAGCCGGAGATCAGGCCACAAAGCGCGACGCGCGCGCGGATGTTGAGGCGCGCGAAGATCGCATCCATGATGTCGCCGCCGACGTTCTCGAAGTCGACGTCGATGCCGTTGGGCGTCGCCGCGGCGAGCTGGGCGGCCCAGTCGTCGGCGCGGTGATCGACGGCCGCGTCGAAGCCGAGCTGGTCGGTCAGCAGCGCGCACTTCTCAGGGCCGCCGGCGATCCCGACAACACGCGCGCCATCGGCCTTGGCGAGCTGGCCCGCCACCGAGCCGACCGCGCCCGCGGCGGCCGAGACGACGACCGTCTCGCCCGGCTGCGGCTTGCCGATGTCGCGGATCCCGATCCACGCCGTGAGCCCGGTCATCCCGAGCGCGCCGAGGTAGGCGCTCGGCGAGACACCTTCGGCGACGTCGACCGGCAGCAAAGGCATCGCGTCCGACGCGATCGCGTACTCCTGCCAGCCGACGAGACCCTGCACGGTCTGGCCGACCGCATAGTTCGGATTGTTCGACGCGACGACCTCGCCGAGCCCGAGCCCGCGCATGACCTCGCCGATGCCGACCGGCGGCAGGTACGTCGCTGTGTCGTTGATCCACGCGCGGTTCGTCGGGTCCAGCGAGATCCAGTCGATGTGCACCAGCGCCTCGCCGTCCCCGATCTCGGGGACCGCCTCCTCGCCGAGTTCGAAGGTGTCCGGGCCGATGCGTCCGGTGGGGCGTTGGCGGAGCAGGAAGCGGCGGTTTCGATCGGGCATGAGCGCACCGTACCGGACACGGCATTGGTGCGATACACGCCGAGCAGACGCAAAATCCCACGACACTTGCGTGCGGCGCATTTTTGCGTTCCCCCGCAAGCGGGGTGGGGGTATCTCTCGCTTGCGGGGGAGTGCCCCCAGCTCGCGCTATCTGCGCTCAGGCGGCGGATGCTATAACGCAACGTATGTCAGGCACTGGGCACGTCATTACCCACGTTTCCGATACGGCCCGGTGGACCGCGTTGCATCGGGCAACCGAATCAGCCCGTCCAGATGCGTTGTTTAGCGACCCGCTCGCCGAACGTCTGGCCGGTGAACATGGCCGCGCCATCGTCGCCGGGGTTCCGCGGATGACTCGTAACGGTTGGTGGCTCGTCGCGCGCACCAAGATCATCGACGACGCCATTGCCGAAGCGATCGCCGACGGCTGTGACCGGGTATTGAACTTGGCTGCCGGCTTGGACAGCCGACCGTATCGTTTGCACCTTCCGTCCGATTTCACATGGGTAGAGGCGGATCTGCCCCAGTTGCTGAAGGAAAAGGCACAGCTTCTTGCCGACCAGACACCGCGATGCCGGTTGACCCGGATGGCCGTCGACCTGGCCGACGCGCGAGCCCGCGACGCCTTCTTCAACGAAGCGCTAAACGGCGCTACGAAAGCGCTGGTGCTGACCGAAGGCCTGTTGATGTATCTCGAAGACCGTGACGTCGTCGCGCTTTCGGAGGCGATCAAGCGACCCGAGGTCGCCTGGTGGATGCTCGACTTCGCCTTTCCGGGCCTAAAGAAGATGATGAACAAGAAGATCGCGGGCATGTTGCAGAATGCGCCATTCAAGTTCGCACCCGAGAACGGGTTGGCCTACTTCGAAGACCTCGGCTGGCGCGTTGTCGAAGCAGAATCACTGTTTGTGGCCGCCCACCGGTTCCATCGCTTGCCGCTGTTGATGCGCTCGGTTGCCTGGCTGCCCCAGCCGGATCCGCGTCACCCGGGCAGCAGGCGGCCCTGGAGCGCGGTTGCCCTCCTCACCCGTTGAGCCTGGGCAATAGGTCCGCTACCGTCTCGGTGACTTGCCCCTGATCCGGGACCGGCTGATGCTCGAGGGTCTGGTGGGCGTCGCAACGATTGTCGGCGTCCGTAAGAATGTCGGGACCACAATGCTGGGTTCCTGGCACGAGCTGGAGCTAGATGTGCAGCTTCCGAACCGCGACCCATACCGCGCCACCCGGCGCATCGGGCTCGAGCTGTCGACAGCCCCACATATCAAGGTCGGCGCCGAGGTGCCGGTGCGAGTCGATCCCTCGGACCAGTCAAAAGTCCTTGTCGTCGCGACGTTGTAGAAGATCTCAGCGTAAACATCCTCGGCGCTGCGCCTTAGAGGTTGTCCCGGGTCTCGTAGAAATTGAGGTGGCGGTCCCCCGCTCGTGACTTGCCGTGTGGTAGGTCTCGGGCGTTCCGCCAAGAACACCAAGAGAAGGGGACCGTCATGAAGAAGAGTAGCCAGAACACGTCTGTGGACGCGACCGCGTTTCCCGAGCGGGTCAGCGTGGCGATGGCCGAGATCGCCGAGAACATGCAGGAGGGTCTGCTGGCGTTGGCTGTCGGCGCCGGCCTGCAGGTGATGGCGCAGCTGATGCAGGCCGACGTGACCGCGCTGGCTGGGCCGAAGGGCCGCCACAACGCAGGGCGCACCGCGGTGCGTCATGGCCACGAAAACGGGTCGGTGACCCTGGGTGGGCGGCGGGTGCCGGTTGCTCGGCCACGGGTGCGTGCCGCCGACGGCTCCGGTGAACTGCCGGTCGCCTGCTACGAGCTGTTCTCCTCGACGGAGATCCTGGGCAGGATGGCCATGGAGAAGATGCTGGCCGGTCTGTCGACGCGCCGCTATCCGGTCGGGCTGGAACCCGTCGGGCGGCAGATCGCCGAATCGGCCTCGGCGACCAGTAAGTCGGCGGTGTCGCGGCGGTTCGTGGCGATGACCGAGACTGCCCTGGCTGAGTTGTTGGCCAAGGACCTGTCCGGGCTGGACGTGGTGGCGTTAACGGTCGACGGGGTGCACTTCGCCGAGTCGTGCTGCGTGGTCGCCTTGGGTATCGACATCGACGGACACAAGCACCCGCTGGCGCTGGTGGAGGGCTCCACCGAGAACGCCACGCTGGTCACCGACCTGTTGGTGGGCTTGCGGGAGCGCGGCCTGGATGTGACCCGCCCGATGCTGGTGGGCATCGACGGGTCCAAGGCACTGCGCAAGGCGGTGGTCGATGTGTTGGAACGTCCGGTGATCCAACGCTGCCAAATTCACAAGGTGAGAAATGTCAAAGATCATCTGCCGCAACGACTTCGGTCTACGGTTGGCCGCCGAATGACTGACGCCTACCACGCGGATTCCGCGCTGGAAGCCCAGGCCGCACTGCTCGCGCTGGCCAAGGAGCTGGAGCGCACCCACCCAGGTGCTGCGGCCAGCCTCCGCGAGGGGCTCGGTGAGACGTTGACGGTGCTGCGTCTGGGTGTGCCGCCCACGCTGGCGCGCACCCTGCGTTCGACCAACACCATCGAGTCGATGATCTCGGTGTGTCGTGAGCACGCCGGCAACGTCAAACGCTGGCGCGACGGGAAGATGGCGCTGCGCTGGTGCGCGGCTGGGATGGTCGAGGCCGGCAAGCAGTTCCGCCGCGTCAACGGTCACCTGCACCTACCGACACTGCGTGCCGCCCTCGAGCGTGAGTTCGCCGAACCTGTCGGACCCGTCATGCACAATGACGAGGTGAGCGCAGCCTGATACTCACCGGGCCGCCACCCAAGTTCCACGGAACTCGGGACAACCTCTGCGCCTTATTCTGAATACCCGAAGGACCGAGGGGAGCGCACCATGTCGCAGACACCCGCCACGACACGCATCACGTTTCCGGGGATCAGCTCACGCGCCTGGGAGCACCCCGCTGACCGAACCGCCCTTTCCGCGCTGCGCCGGCTCAAGGGCTTCGACCAGATCCTGAAGCTGATGTCCGGGATGCTGCGAGAACGCCAACATCGGCTGCTGTATGTGGCCAGTGCTGCACGTGTCGGGCCGCGGCAGTTCGCCGACCTCGACGCGCTGCTCGACGAGTGTGTGGACGTCCTGGACGCGCCAGCGAAACCCGAGCTTTACGTTATGCAGTCACCGACCGCGGATGCTTTCACGATTGGGATGGACAAGCCATTCATCGTGATCAGCTCGGGGCTGTACGACCTGATGACGCACGAAGAGTTGCGATTTGTGGTGGGCCACGAGCTCGGCCACGCGCTGTCCGGTCACGCGGTGTACCGCACGATGATGATGCATCTGATGCGGTTGGCGCGGTCATTCGGCTTCTTACCGGTCGGTGGCTGGGCGCTGCGTGCGATCGTCGCCGCTCTGCTGGAATGGCAGCGCAAATCGGAGCTGTCCGGGGACCGCGCAGGGCTGCTCTGCGGTCAGGATTTGGACACCGCGATCGGGGTGGAGATGAAGCTCGCCGGCGGAAGCCGGCTGGACAAGCTGGACTCGGAGGCCTTCCTGGCCCAGGCCCAGGAATACGAAAGAACCGGCGACATGCGCGACGGGGTGCTCAAGTTGCTCAACCTGGAGCTGCAGACACATCCGTTCTCAGTGCTGCGGGCCGCCGCGCTGACCAATTGGGTGGACACCGGCGGCTACGGAAAGGTGATGGCCGGCGATTACCCGCGACGGGCCGACGACGACAAAGCCACATTCTCCGACGACCTCGGCCAGGCCGCCCGGCATTACAGGGATGGCTTCGACCAGTCCGACGACCCGCTGATCAAAGGAATCCGCGATGGTCTCGGCGGCATCGTCGACGGTGTGGGGCGAGCTGCCACGAACGTGGCCGATTCGTTGGGCCGCAAAATCACCGAGTGGCGGCAGAACCCGAAATGACTTCGTGAAGGCCTAACGCGGGGAAGGTTACTCCAAAATCGTGCAGACATCTGAGCATCGGGACGGCAATCCCGCAAGGGCGCGATCTGTATCAAGACGCGAAGTCTTCAAATATGCGTTTTCACCGGTTCTACTGAGCCTGGGGACACTGGCTGCGACAGTCGACGGGCAGCCGGCATCAGCCGCCAACATGCGGCTGATCGATTTTGCAGAGCGGAGGATCCCGCCGGATCAGATCAAATCGGCAGGCTATGACGGGGTAGTGAACTATGTGTCCGAGGCGCGGCCGGGCGCGAACTTCGAGGCAAAGCCCATTACCCGCGAATATGCGGACGCGCTACGCGCAGCGGGTCTTCAAATCGTCAGCAACTACCAATACGGCAAGCCCGGTTGGTCTGCGCCGTCGGATTTCACTCGCGGGCACGACGGCGGCGTGGCAGACGCCCAGACAGCTCTGCGGCTGCACGCTGCGGCCGGAGGCGGGAATTCGGCCCCGATCTTCTTCAGTATCGATGACAATATCGACCTCAACACCTGGAATAGCCTTGCAGTGGAATGGTTTCGAGGGATTAACTCAGTACTGGGCGTGGACCGCACCGGCATATATGGGCATTCCGAGGCGTGTGCGTGGGCGATCAGAGATGGCGTAATTGGGCACTCAACCACCGCAGGGCATCGGTGGGCATGGCAGACGAAGACGTGGTCACATGGGGAGCGCGAGCCCATGGCGGTGCTTTATCAGGAAGTGGTCAACAGCCCGTCGAACCCAGGTCCCCTGTTGGGCGGTATAAACGTGGACGTGGACGAGGTCCTTGCGACCGATTTCGGGCAGTGGGATTTTGATCGATGATCTTCTCGGATGCGGGCCGACCGCGTGTCATCTCCAAACCGCCACTGTTGTTGCCCTTAAAGGTGCGCTTCACCAACGCTTTTCACCGGTCTTCCTTGGCTTCGCTGTAGCCACGATCGGCGTCCGGCCCTCGGAGTGACCACCGCCTTGGCCTGGAAGCTGCGCAACTGTCCTCCTCGTTCAGGAGGAGAACAATAGTGCGATGGCGCGGCTAAATGACACGAATCGCCAGATCAGGCTGGGATTTCCCGTTGGCCACGTTTCGGGCGGAGCGCCTCAACCCGTCTTCTGGTAGACGAGCCAGCGCAATTCGATCGGGGAGTCCTCACGCTCGACGTCGAACACGTCAAGGCCACTGGCCCAGCCGTCGAACCAGTGTGTGGGCGGCCAAGCTCCTTCGGGTAAGTGGGACTTCTCGTACTCGTAGGCGGAGTCGTCGGCAACGAGCTCAAGAGGTAGCTGGGCCGCCGCCTTCGTCAGCTCGTCTCGGGTGAAGATCGAGGTGTTGCATTGCTGTCCGAGTTCCCGCGCGGCGTTGTCGGGGGTATAGCCTTGGCGCGGCAAGAAGGTGTTGAACACCAAGCGTCCGCCGGGAGACAAGCAATCCGCGGCGAGTTCGAATATGCCGCGCAGCTCCCGCTTCGTCCGGAAGTCGGGTACCACCTCGGAGGCCACGATTAGCTGATACTCCCCGCGGACACCCTCCACGGCCGTAAAGACGTCGCTCTCGATCATGCGCACGTCAAGTGAATCCCGTTCGGCCTCCGAGCGAATGATGTCGGCGAATTTCGAGGCCATCTCGACCGCGTCCACTGGGTGGCCGCGTCGGGCCAGGGCCAGGGCGTTGCGCCCAGTACCAGCGCCGATGTCGAGCACCCGATAGGTGCTGGGATCGGCTGTTTCGCTGGCCAGCGCCCATACACGCGCGTCCGGTTCGGTGCCGAACAGTGGCCCCTCGCGGGCAGTAACCCAGTGGTCGTATTCGACACCGATCGACGACCACTCGGCTTTGACGCGATAGTTCAGCATCACGCCGAAAGGAGCGTTGAAAGAGATAACTATGTTCGACCGTGACGAGGCCCTAAAAGCCTTCGCCAATTCGCCCTGCAGCACCTTCTTGAGCTGAGCAGTTTCTTCGGCCGTGTAGCATACGCCTAAGCTGGCAAAGAGGATTTCGCACATCGTGACGTACTCGTCGATCATTGCCGGAACGGCAGGCAGCGTGATCTGGCCCTCGGCCACCGCTCGGCGATGCAACCGTCGGGCCATCGCTTCGCGCAGCACCGACGGATCGAAAGATCTGGGGGGCGGGTCCTCCATCAGACTCTTCTACACGACCCCACCCGCTTCACACCAGCGGTCGCATCGCGGGGCGGGACGAGGATGCTCTGAAGGTCACGGCCACAACTATTCGGTCACTTGATCCAGTGCGTCCTAGATGTCGGCCTTTTGTGCCCAGTCGTCGGCCCAGGCTTGGAGTGGTTTCAGTGCAGCCATTAGTGACAGCCCGTGATCGGTTAGGTGATAGCCGCCATCGGAGTGGTCCACGATGTGCAGCGCTCGCAGTTCCTTAAGACGGGTATTGAGCGAGCCGGGATTCATGTCGGATGCCGCCTGAAGAGTGCGAAAGGTCAACGGATCGCCGCGCAATTCCCACAGGACCCGCAATGCGCCGCGCCGGCCCAGGGCATCGAGGGCGACCATGATTGGCCGTCCGGAGGTCGATCCACGTACTGGCGAGCCGATCTGCGGAGCTGGCATGCTTCACATTTTGTAGCATCGCAGCGTAGAGTGCCAGCATGGACCGCTACAAAAACCATAGCGCGCGCATTGCGCCTGCTACGCCGCCCTTGCCCGTCGAGATCCAGGAGGCCATCGACACGATCATGCGTGGCAACCCTCCGCTGGTGCTGTTCACCACGTTGGCCCGCGACCGCCGGTTGTTCTTCAAGTTCTTCAACTCTGGCCTGCTCGACCGGGGGCACCTGACGATCCGTCAGCGCGAGATCGTCATCGACCGGGTCACCGCGGCCTGCGGCGCCGAGTACGAGTGGGGAGTGCACGTGAGCACCTTCGCGGCCAAGGCCGGCCTGAGCGAGGAGCAGATCGCATCGCTGACAACCGGAGGGCCAAAGGATGCGTGCTGGGACGACGCGGATCGGGTCTTGATCCGGCTCTGCGACAGTCTGCAATCCAGCTGCACTGTCGACGATGACCTATGGGCGCAGTTGAGCACCTATCACAGTGACGAGGCTATCCTGGAGCTACTCATGCTGGCTGGAACCTATAGGACCGTAAGCTATCTCGTGAATTCGCTGCGTCTGCCGGTTGAACACGGCGCCCGCACTTTCCCGACATAGCGGCCCCGGAGATACTTGGCTGATGGGCGATGGCGACGTAGGTACTTTGGAGTTTCTTCGCGGTACCGGGCGGATTGCCATGGCGCACAGGGGATTTACGTCCTTCAGGCTGCCCATGAACAGCATGGGGGCGTTCCACGAGGCGGCCAAGCTCGGATTTCGTTACATCGAGACAGACGTTCGGGCAACCCGTGACGGCGTCGCAGTGATCCTGCACGACCGTAGGCTTCGACCCGAGTCCGGAGTGCCGGGCGCGGTCGGCCGGTTGTATTGGCGGGATGTCCGCAAAGCGCATCTGGGTGCAGGGGAGTCGATCCCGACCTTGGAAGAACTCCTCACCGCCCTGCCAAACATGCGGATCAATATCGATATCAAAGCTGCGTCGGCCATCGATCCGACCGTCGACGTCATCGAGCGGTTGAACGCGCACAACCGTGTGCTGATCACGTCATTTTCCGATCGCCGTCGACGCCGCGCGTTGCGTCTGCTGTCCAAGCGCGTCGCCAGTTCGGCAGGTACGGGCGCGTTCCTGGCGTTGCTGACGGCGAGAACAGCGGGCAGCCGCGCATATGCCTGGCGGATGTTGCGCGACAGTGACTGCGTACAACTGCCGCCACGGCTTGGTGCTCTACCTATCATTACGCCGGGACTGGTGCGGGCTGTTCATGCTTCGGGACGTCAGGTTCACGCGTGGACAGTCGACGACCCCGATGCGATGCATGCACTATTCGACATCAACGTGGACGGCATCATCACCGATCGCGCGGACCTACTTCGTGATGTCCTCATTGCCCGCAGCGAGTGGTGGCGGCACTAGCACAGTTCCCGCGCTGGAAATGGACGACACCGCCACGAGCCGGTGGCTCGCGGGGGTGTCGGACGGTCGACGATCAGGCCCGGGTGTTACTTGATATCGAACCGGTCGTTGTTCATGACCTTGACCCACGCCGCGGCGAAGTCCTCCACGAACTTCCCCTTGGCGTCGTCCTGCGCATACACCTCGGCCACTGCACGCAGCACCGAGTTCGAGCCGAACACAAGGTCATTCGCGGTCGCGGTCCACTTGAGAGCGCCCGAGGCCTGATCGTGGCCCTCGTAGACATTCTCCGCAGTCTCCGACGCCTTCCACTTCGTGCCCATGTCGAGCAGGTTGACGAAGAAGTCGTTGGTCAACGCGCCCGGCTTGTCGGTGAACACGCCGTGCTTGCTGCCGCCGTGATTGGCACCGAGGGCACGCAGCCCGCCGATGAGCACCGTCAGCTCCGGAGCGGTCACACGCAGTAAGCAGGCCCGCTCCAGCAGCAGCTGCTCCAGCGGCGCCTTCTCGCCGGGACGGACGTAGTTGCGGAACCCGTCGGCCCGCGGTTCCAGCACCGCGAACGACTCCACATCGGTGTTCTCCTGCGAGGCGTCGGTTCGCCCGGGCGCGAAATGCACCGAGATCTCATAGCCGGCGTCCTTGGCTGCCTTCTCCACCGCCGCAGAGCCGGCCAGCACGATCAGGTCGGCCAGTGAGATCTTCTTGCCGCCGGACGCCGAGCCGTTGAAGTCCTGCTGAATCCGCTCCAGCACGGGCAGCACCTTGTCCAGCTCGGAGGGCTCGTTGACCTCCCAGTTCCTTTGCGGCTCAAGGCGCAGACGCGCCCCGTTGGCGCCGCCCCGTTTGTCGGTGTTGCGGTAACTACCCGCGGCCGACCATGCGACCTTGACCAACTGCGGAACGGACAGGCCGGACTCGAGCACCTTGCGCTTCAGCGCCGCAACGTCCTGCTCGTCGACCAGCTCATGGTCCACCGCCGGAACCGGGTCCTGCCACAGCTGCGGCTCGGCAACCCAGGGTCCGAGGTAGCGGCTGATCGGGCCCATGTCGCGGTGCAGCAGCTTGTACCAGGCCTTGGCGAAGGCCTCGGCCAGCTCCTCGGGGTGGTCCAGCCAGCGCCGCGTGATCTCGCGGTAGATCGGGTCCTCCCGCAACGAGATGTCCGTGACCAGCATCGTCGGGGCCCGACCCGGCCCGCCGAACGGATCGGGGATGGTGCCGGCACCGGCGCCGTCCTTTGCCGTGAACTGCCAGGCTCCGGCGGGGCTCTTGGTCAGCTCCCACTCGTAGCCGTACAGGTTCTGCAGGAACCCGTTGCCCCACTTGGTCGGGGTCGAGGTCCAGACCACCTCCAGGCCGCTGGTGATGGCGTCCTTGCCCTTGCCGCTGCCGTAAGAGCTCTTCCAGCCCAGCAGCTGTTGTTCGATCGGGGCGGCTTCCGGCTCGGGACCGACCA
The DNA here is from genome assembly GCA_963728815.1 of uncultured Actinomycetota bacterium. Classification (GTDB taxonomy): domain Bacteria; phylum Actinomycetota; class Actinomycetes; order Mycobacteriales; family Mycobacteriaceae; genus Mycobacterium. The sequence continues at coordinate 162,919 of CAVSLH010000023.1, read as the reverse complement.
GATCGGCGTCGCCGGCGCCGTGGGTCTTGCCGAAGCTGTGGCCACCGACGATGAGTGCGGCGGTCTCCTCATCGTTCATTGCCATCCGGCCGAACGTCTCACGGATGTCCACCGCCGCGGCAATCGGATCGGGCTTTCCTTCGGGGCCCTCCGGATTCACGTAGATCAGACCCATGGTGGTCGCACCGTAGGGCTGCGCGAGGTTCCGCTCGCCCGAGTAGCGCTTGTCGGTGCCAAGCCAGGTGTCCTCTTCGCCGAAGAGAACGCCTTCGGGCTCCCAGATGTCGGGGCGACCGAAGGCGAAGCCGAAGGTCTGGAACCCCATCGACTCCAGGGCTACGTTGCCGGCGAAGATAATCAGGTCCGCCCAGGAGATCTTGTTACCGTACTTCTGCTTGACCGGCCACAGCAGCCGGCGGGCTTTGTCCAGGCTCACGTTGTCCGGCCAGCTGTTGATCGGGGCAAAGCGCTGGGCACCCTGCCCGCCGCCGCCGCGGCCGTCGTGAATGCGATAGGTACCCGCGGCATGCCAGCTCATCCGGATGAACAGGCCGCCGTAGTGGCCGTAGTCGGCGGGCCACCAGTCCTGCGAGGTGGTCATCACCGAGATCAGGTCGGCCTTGAGGGCCTCGATGTCGAGCTTGGCGAACTCCTCGGCGTAGTCGAAGTCCGGGCCGAGCGGGTTGGACTGGAGCGGGTGCGCGTGGAGCTTCGACACGTCGATCTGATTGGGCCACCAGTCCTGGTTCGTTAGGGGAGCATTCGCCTTCGGCTCCGGCGACGGGATTGCCGGGCTTTCGCTCTCGCTGGCGCTAGCCGTCTTGGTTTCTGGTTGGGGCGGGCGGCTATCGGATGTATCGGATGACACAGCATTCCTTCCGGGTGTGAGTGAATCGGGCTGTGATCACGGCTGTGATCAGGGCACTGCGGTCGAGCAGTCAGGGCACAGGCCCCAGTAGATGACTTCGGCCTCGTCGAGAACGAAGCCATCCAGAAGGTTGCTGTCCTCGGACGGGGTCAAGCACGGCGCCTCGCCGACCGCACAGTCGATGTCTGCGATGACTCCGCAGGACCGGCATACAACGTGGTGGTGGTTGTCGCCGACCCGGGACTCATAGCGGGCAACCGAGCCCAATGGCTGGATCCGCCGAACCAGGCCCACCGCTGTCAGCGCATTGAGTACGTCGTATACGGCCTGGCGGGAGACATCGGGCAGGCCGATCCGCACCGCCGAAAAGATCGTTTCGGTGTCGGCATGCGGGTGGGCGTGCACAGCCTCGAGCACGGCAATCCTGGGCCGGGTCACACGCAGATCGGCCATCCGCAGCTTTTCCGTGTAATCCGCCGTTGAGGACACTTAGCCACTATGACGCACTTATCTGGAATCAGTCAAGACTTTGTCGAAGGCTGATAAACGGGTGGAAGGTGACGTAGGTGGACCCAAGAGTTCGCCCGCTGTCACACCTGTGGACTAACTAGTGACGGATCGCTCCAGGGTCACAAGCGACGCGGCGAGATAGTCCTGCGGGAACGCGGGCATCCCGCCAATTTGGTCGCGGAAATCCTGCGGCGTGGCGCTCCAGTCATAGGTGAGGGTGACGTCTGTGCGGTCCCCGTTCGGAGCGAGGTCGTAGCGCCAGAACCAACCGCCGGGAGAGTGGTTGCCCGCGTTGTCGAGCTGGCCCGGCATCCACCCGATCGCATGGTCCTTGTCGAACACATTGACCAGGTTGTACGTGACGTAGTGACCACCGGCCTGTTCGAGGAACATGTTCATCGCGAACATCTGTCCGGTGCCCGTGATCGGTGCGGTGTCCACCGCGTCGCGGACCCAGTCGCCGGGCTCGGTGTTCTGGTGGCGGCAGGGGTCGATTAGGACGGCAAAAATCTCGTCCGGGGTAGCGGCGATGGTGCGGGTGACGACGTAGCGTTCGATGGTCGCGGTCATGAGTTGTCCTTGGGTCCGTAGGCGAGGGCGATATCGGGGGAGTCGAGCCAACCCGAGTATGTGGGGCGCGAGGGCCAACCTTCAGGCGAATCGAGCCATTCCTCCTGGCGGCCCCACGGCAATATGTCGATCAACGCGAACGTGTGGCTGAGCTGCTCGGTGCCTCGCCCGTTCGTATGCCACGTGCGGTACACGGTGTCACCGTCGCGCAGGAACACATTGACCGCGAAGCCCCCGCCAGGCGGTGCGTCCATGTCGGCGCCGAACGAGCTCTCCGATGAGGAGTACCACTCCATCCGGTTGCCGACCTTCCGCTTGTAGGCCAGTGCCTCTTCGATCGGTCCATTGGTGACGATGACGAAGCGGGCGTTGTAGTTGTCGAGGAACTCCAGTCGGGTGAACTGCGACGTGAAACCCGTGCACCCGCCGCACTGCCACTGCGCGCCGTCCGACCACATGTGGTGGTAGACGATGAGCTGCGAGCGGCCGTCGAACACATCGACCAGGCGGATGGGCCCGTCGGCTCCGATCAGCGTGTAGTCGGGTAACTCGACCATCGGGAGACGCCGCCGCTGGGCGGCGATCGCATCCAGTTCCCGGGTGGCGACCTTCTCGCGCTTGCGCAGCTCGTCGAGCGCGGCGCGCCACGTCTGGTGATCGACGATTGGCGGCAGGGCATTGGACATAGGATCCACCTTTGCTATCGATTGGTCCGATCTCAAAAGGTATGACTGGTGGAGCGCCCGGAATTCATCGTCTAGCGCGGGAGCACCCGCGGGGCGCTGACCTAAGAGAACGCCGGCGCGTTGAGTGGTGCGACCGAACGCCTTGTTTGGACTGAACATGCAGGGGGAATTCTGCGGCGTTTGGCAATGCCACTCGCGGGGGGCCTCTGGGTCCAGAAAGGCACACAAGATCATGGCTCAAGGGCTGATGCCGCATTTCGCCGATGTGCAGGCACATTACGACTTATCCGACGACTTCTTCCGTCTGTTTCTCGATCCCACCCAGACCTACAGTTGCGCATACTTCGAGCGCGAGCACATGACGCTGGAAGAGGCCCAGATCGCCAAGATCGATTTGGCGCTGGGCAAGCTGGGCCTGCAACCCGGCATGACATTGCTCGACATCGGCTGCGGCTGGGGTGCCACCATGCGACGGGCGATCGAAAAGCACGACGTCAACGTCGTTGGCCTGACGCTGTCCAAGAACCAGGCCGCCCACGTGCAGAAATCGTTCGACGAGATGGATACCCCGCGCAGCAAACGGGTGTTGCTGCAGGGCTGGGAAGAGTTCAGCGAGCCCGTCGAAAGGATTGTGTCCATCGGTGCGTTCGAGCACTTCGGCCACGACCGCTACGACGACTTCTTCAAAATGGCCTACAGCGCCCTGCCCGCTGACGGCGTGATGCTATTGCACACAATCACTGGGTTGACCCGAAAGCAGCTCGATGACCAGGGCCTGCCCATTTCGTTGAACATGGCGCGGTTCGTCAAGTTCATCCTGACGGAGATCTTCCCGGGCGGTCGAGTGCCGTCTATCGACATGGTGGAGGAGCAGTCGACGAAGGCGGGTTTCAGGCTGAGCCGCCGCCAGTCGCTCCAGCCGCACTACGCCAGAACCCTCGACTTGTGGGCCAAGGCCCTCGAGGCACATAAGGCCGAGGCCATCGCGATTCAGTCCGACGAGGTCTACGAGCGGTACATGAAGTACCTGACCGGCCGCACCAACGCATTCCGCACCGGCCACATCGACGTCAACCAGTTCACCCTGGAGAAGTAGGACTGTAGGTGGTGCGTCCAACGTCACGCAGGCGAATAGTGCGCCCTGCGAACGCATTAGCCTGACACTGCGATCCGCACGATGACCCGCGGCTTGCGTCCACGCGCCGCGATCTTTTCGGCCAGCGTCACCAGGCGGTACCCGACGCCGTACTTTCGGCGAATCTCACCCTGGAGCCGATCCACAGTTACCGGATCAGTGACCACCTGCGCGATACCCTCGACGGGCAAAACGCCGTCGCGCACCTTGCCGAAGCGGCCGCTCGGTGCCAACAGGACGCGTGGATTGTTGCGGACCCGTTTGACTTTCCAACTATCCGCTGGTGTCCACACGAACAGGTCAGCGCCGTCACGGCCGATCCACATCGGCGTCGGCACGCCCTCTCCGTTGCGTTTGAACGTGGTCAGCGAAACGAAACGCCGCTTGCCAAGTGTGGTCGTTGGATCGCTTGTCATGGCTGCTCCGCTCCGGTCACCAAGCCGGAGACCCGGCGGGTCCCGTTAACCTTGGCCCCGAGCTCCCGACCTGATGGCCGGGGCCGGGTCTTACGGTAGTAGGCAGCCGCCAATTCTGCTGGCGCGATGTCCTCGCAGCTGCGTTTCACACCGAAGTTCGGCTCTTAGTCGAAGATTTCGGACACAACGACACGGTCAACGAGAGGCAACGAAGAATAACGATTCGCGCACCGCACTGGATTTGGCGATAGAGCCGATGGAAATGTGGTGCGCGTGAGTGTTGGTGTCGGCGAGCTGGATCACTGCTCGCGCACGCAATGGATGGACAGACCACCCCAACGCTGTAGGCGTGGCCACTGGCTGCTGCCGGGACACATGATCGTCGCCACCATCCCGTGTTCCTGCGGCCCCCACATCAGCTGGGAATGCGAGTGCGGCGCAGCCACATACGAGCCGGAGTTGATCGAATCGTGCAGCGTGGCTACCGGTCTGCGCGGATCTTGAGCTACTGAGTTGGCTCCGAGTCGAAGACTGAGCTGAGCTTGGCCGCGATGTTGAGCGACGCACCAAGGCGGGTGGTCATCGGCGCCCACACGGCAGTTGTATCAAGTTGTGCCACAACAAATTAACGAATCTGCAGCAGTGATGCGGGAGCCCGCCGTATTCGAGTCGGCCCCATTCGATCGGTCGCACCCGCATGCCGCAGCCGGCACGCGTGCGTTGAGCTACGCCTGAGGACGGCATTAAATGTCTTCACGTCGCTGGCTGGCCAAACTGACTATCCCCGTGATCGTTGGCGCCGCCCTACCACTGGCACTGCGATTGCGGCCGCCGACGCCACTGATGACGCATACCTCACAAAATTGCACAACCTCGGCTTCCAATGGCAGGCGCGGGGCGACTCCGACATCATCGGGATGGGGCACGCAATCTGCGCCGATCGCATGGCTGGTAAAACGCCAGACGCGATCGCCGCGGACCTCCACAGCCAGTTGAGTTCGAAAGGATACTCGTTCGCGGACCTCACAGGCATGGTCAGTGCCGCAGAATCGACCTATTGCCCGGATTAGTCGATTTCTGGCTCGCTGCCGCATTCCGCAGGAGCGGTTAGCGCCGATTTCGTCGGGCTAAGAAGGCCGGCTTCGGCCAAGATAAACCTGCCACAACGGAATCAAGCCTGCCCGTGGTATTGGAGTGCGGGTGGGCTTTCGGGCCGCGCTGATTACCACCTTGCCGTCGGCCGTGTGGTGCATGTACTCGGGGCAGTAGGACTGCACCGAGTCGACGATGAAGACCAACGAGGTCTGCTGGCTCATGCCGGGGTTATTGCTGACCAGCTGCGCGCCTGTCGCGGGGCGTCATGCCCTCTCCGAGCGCGGTGCAGACACGGTGGCCGACCTTGATGGCGGTCTGCCCAGCCGGAGTTGATCGAATCATGCAGTCGGAACCGGTGACAACAAGCTCGCCACGGGGGTAGAGAACTTATCGTTCCGTGGCTGATCCGTAGGCAGAGCGCCCACGATGACTGTGGGAGTAACCGATATCGGATTGTGCCGAGTCGCCTTTGCTCATGGGGTTCCGAACCAGTTGGTCAGCGCGTGGCGCAATCCGGCGTCTGTGCCGTCTCCCACCCAGGCGATGTAACCATCGGGTCGGATCAGCACGGCGTCGGGTGCTGATATTTGGCCCAGGACCGGGAGCTCCCACGCACCCGCGTATTTGGCATCGATCGCCAACACGCGATGTGCCCATGGGGTGATGTCGAAATCCCAGGGCTCGCCGAGGTTCAGCAGCACCGCGCGCGCATCCCGGAGCAGGGTGAATACCCGCACCGCGCCACCGGCGGTTAGCACGTCGAGATCGGGCATGCGGCGCCCGAGCAAGGGGTGTCCCTCACCGAGGTCGTAATGAATGTCCAGACCAGACATCATCGCGGCGAATCGTCTGCGAGGCTCGTCCATGCTGAGGAGCGCGGAGATGGTGTCGCTCAACGCCTTGATGCGGTCGTCTGGGCGGCGCAGCGCAATTTGGGCCATCGTGTTGCGCAGCACGCGGGCAGCGACCGGGTGGCGCTCGGCATGGTAGGTATCCAGCAGGCTTTCCGGCGATGTCTGGTTGACCACCTGAGCCAGCTTCCATCCCAGATTCACCGCATCCTGCACACCGGTGTTGAGGCCCTGTCCACCCACCGGGTTATGCACGTGTGCGGCGTCGCCGGCCAACAGGACCCGTCTGTCGCGGTAGGCTGCGGCCTGCCGAGTCATATCGGTGAAACGCGAGATCCAAACGGGACTATGGATCCCGTAATCGGTCCCATAAACGGCGATGAGCGCCTCGCTGAGATCGCGCAGGGTGGGCTCGCTGGCGGCTCTGAGGTGCCGCTCGGTCACGACGACCCGCACCGGCTCCCCACCCTCCAACCTGTTGAGACCATGGACGCCGAGGGCGTCGTGGCGGATGCCCCATTCCGGCTCCTCGGCCATCTCGACCTCGGCGATCAGCCAGCTGGTTGTCGGATCCCACCCGGGAAAATCGATGCCGGCAGCTTTGCGGATCAAACTGCGTCCTCCGTCGCAGCCGACGACATATCTCGCGCGCAGCGACTGGCCGTCGGACAGCTCGACGTCGACGCCGGTGTCGTCCTGGGCGATACCCGTCACCTCACGCCTGCGATAGCTCGGCACCGCCAGCTCGTCGACCCAGCCGGCCAGTATGCGCTCGATGTGGTTCTGCCACAGCCCGAGCCCGTAGGGGTGCCGGGTGGGAAAGTCGCTGATGTCCAAAGGAATCCCGGCGAACTGCGCGACCTGGGCCACCTGTCCCTGCGAAAGGAACCGATCTGCGATTCCACGCTGATCGAGAACCTCGATGGTGCGTGAATGCAGACCGCCTGCGCGCGAGCCAACGAGGTCCTGACTGGCGCGCCGCTCGACAACGGCGACGTCAACCTTCGCCAACGCCAACTCACCTGCCAACATCAACCCTGTCGGACCACCTCCGGCGATTACCACCGCATGTTCGGCCATCGGTTCGACGTCCCCGCGCGACACATACGTCGACGACAACACACCCATTTCGCTACCCCCATTTCCGCAGGTTCTGGCCCCGGGAAGCGATTTTGCGGCACGACCGGGGTCTTGCCGCAAGCCCCCCAGTGCCCTATATGTTGAGAGTGGGAAGGAGTAGGCACCTCCTTCCTTTCATCGTCCGCTGGAAACGAACCACCTCCTCGCGACGCGGCGGCGCGCCGCGTACGCCGATAGATCCGCTCAGCAGGATCTCCCATGGCCTACGGATGCGGTCGCGGAACGAGAAGTTCTTCTCGATCGGCGGTGTCATCGGATTGAGTGTCGTAGGTGAACCATGTTGTAGCGCAATGCATTAAGGAAAAGGCGGACTCTGACGGTAACCCGCCGTAGTCGATATCGCCGTATTCGTCAGTCGGGGAGTAGGTGGGGTAGTGGGTGGCCGGCCCTGGCCAAAAAGGCCCTGCCATACCGGGATCCAAGTCCTGCCCGTGGCGTCAAAGTGCGGCGGCGCGGGCTCAGCCGCGCCGCCGCACTTTTCACGGGTGGGGCTTTCAGGGCGGGCTGATCACCACCTTGCCGTCGGCCGGTTGGTGCATGTACTGCGGGCAGTAGGACTGCACCGAGTCGACGATGAAGACCAACGAGGTCTGCTGGTCCATGCCGGGGTTGTTGCGCAGCAGCTGCCCGCTAATGTCGCGGGGCGTCATACCCTCACCGAGCGCGGTGCACACACGGTGGCCGACCGTGATGGCGGCCTGCGGGTTGTCGACGCTGATGCCTTGCTGCTGCAGAGCGGCCAGGAACTGCTGGTCATCGGCGCTGCTGGCGTTGGCGGTGCCGGCGGCGAGCAGGGCGGCCATACCGAGCGTGCCAGCGGCAACGGCGGTGCCGGCGACGGACTTGGTGAATCGAGAGGTGAACATTGTGGTGGGTTCCTTCTAACGTGGGTTGGACTTGCTGGTGAGCTAAGAATCTGTGCTAGGCCTTTGCGGATTCTCAAAAAATCCTTTGAACCCAGCGCCCACGTCGTCGGCCGGTGCGACATGCCCGTCCCGCCACAACCTTCACCGCGCTCGATCTACCCGACCCTCACCCCCTCTACCCGGCAGGGACTGCCCAACCGTGCCCGCCGCGGCGCCTCTGCAAAAAAGTTCTCAAAAAAGTGTCCGACACGCGCGCGCTGCGCGCTCCTACCCGTGTGAGCCCACCGCGTCTCTGTGGTCCTGATGTCGGGATCGGTAGCAGCGCGGGCGGTGTCCACTTGCAGAAAAGAGCGGCCCACGGGCCCAGAAAAGCACACCCAACGAAAGTGAGAACACGATGCGAAACCCTTCATGGCCCCACTTGCGGCCGGTACGGGAAGTCGATACTCCGTCACTGCAATTCCGCACGATCCACGGCCACCGCCGTGCCTTCCGGGTCGCCGGGTGCGGACCCGCCCTCCTCCTGATCCACGGCGTCGGCGCCAACTCCACGATATGGGAGACCGTGCAAGCCAAACTAGCGCAACGGTTCACGGTCATCGCACCCGATCTGCTGGGCCATGGCGAGTCCGACAAACCACGCGCCGACTACTCGTTGGCGGCCTTCGCGAACGGCATGCGAGACCTGCTCGCCGTGCTTGATATCGACCGTGTCACTGTCGTCGGGCATTCGCTTGGTGGCGGCGTCGCAATGCAATTCGCCTATCAGTACCCGCAATTGGTCGAGCGCATCGTGCTGGTGAGCACTGGTGGCGTCACGAAGGACGTGAGCGTCGCATTGCGGTTGGCGGCGCTGCCGATGGGCAGCGAGGCGCTAGCGATGCTGCGCGTGCCGGGTGCGCTACCCGCATTGCAACTCTTTGGCCGCGCTATCGGAACCGTGCTGGGTTCCACCAAGTTCGGGCGCGACGCCGCCGACGTCGTGCAATTGCTCGCCGGTTTGCAGGAGCCCAGTGCATTGTCGGCGTTCGCGCGCACCTTGCGGGCGGTGGTGGACGGGCGCGGACAGTTGGTCACCATGCTTGATCGAAGCTATCTGATGCGATCCGTTCCGGTGCAATTGATTTGGGGCGAAGAGGACTTCGTGATCCCGGTGGACCATGCTCGGATGGCCCACGAGGCGATGCCTGGCTCACGCCTAGAGATCTTCGAAAACTCCGGGCACATGCCGTTTCGCGACCACCCGGATCGCTTCGTCGAAGTCGTCGAACGGTTCATCGACTCGACCCAACCGGCTGATTACGACCAAGACCTCCTGCGCTCGCTGCTGCGGACTGGCATCCGCGAGGACACCGCCCCCGGATCGGTCGACGCCGCGCCGCGCGGTGCTTGACGGCTGCATGCCCGTATTACGAAACACCCCGTGCGGCTCGAGGAGGCGCGTGATCATAGACCGACGTGGACTGAAAGGGGATAACCAAGCCTGCGAGCTAAACAACCTCTCGCGGGACCACGGCAACCGGCACGCGAACGAAAGAGAGAACGCGTCAATGACAACCATCAAGATCACAAAGCTCGCGCTGATCGCCACGGCGACGGTCGCGGCGACCATCGCGCTGCCACCGCCCGCACACGCCAGCGGCGGCTTCGGGTCCCCGTCGGGGAACATCGCGTGCGACGTGTTCACCCGCGACGACGGCACAAGCTTTGCCACTTGTGATATCCGCGACCACACGTACGTGGCGCCGCCGAAGTCGGCGGGCTGCCAACTAGGTGGTTGGGGTGATCGCGTCAACATGGTGCAAGGCAGCGCTCCTGGCTTCAGCTGCCACGGTGACACCAACATTGTCCCCGGCCTGCCCACTCTGCCGTACGGCCAAACGCGCTCCGCCGGCCCGATCACCTGCGATAGCGAGCCCTCGGGCATAACGTGCACTGACACCAGCACCGGGCACTATTTCCGACTTTCGCGCGAGTCCTACGAGCTCGGCTGACAACCGATGTGAGCCAATTCGCGTACCTGAAGCTGTTCTAGGTCGTGAAAGCCGCGCTCCCAGTGGCGATTTCGTGTTGGCCGCCGCGGCGTAGCCGCGGACGCGCAACGGCGAGGCCAAGTCGCAGTGCTCCAGCGGCCTCGGCGGAGGCTTCGGCGGACCGACCTCCGATGCCGACAAAGTTGAGGTATCCGTGGGGCAGGTCGGCCTGGCGGCTCAGTGCCACCGGGATTCCGCTGGCTCGCAGCTTGTCCGCGTATGCCTCGCCCTCGTCGCGGAGCGGATCAAAACCGGCGCTGGCGATATAGGCGGGCGGCAAGTCGGTCACATCGCCGTGCAGCGGTGACAGGCGCGGATCGCTCAGATCGGTTCCCGGCGGTATGTAGTTGGCCATCGCCCACCGGAAATTCTGGTCCGTGAAGGTAGAGCCCCGGGCGAAGAGGTCGCGCGAAGGCCGGCGCGTGCTGATGTCAGTCGGGGGATACATCAGCAGCTGAAACGCCGGGACCACACCGCCTCGTCGCACCGCCTGTTGCGCGGTCACGGCTGCGAGAATACCGCCGGCGCTGTCGCCCCCGACCGCGATGCGGTCGGGATCTGCACCCAGATCGGTGGCCTGCCGGTGCGCATATTCGAACGCGGCAATCGCGTCCTGTACAGCAGCGGGGAACCGGTGCTCGGGCGCGCGTCGATACTCGACCGATAGCACTCGCACACCAGCGTGGTTTGCCAAGAAACGGGCGACCGGTTCGTGGCTTATTCGTGAGCCGACCGAGAAGCCGCCGCCGTGGTAATACACCAGCAGCCCTGACGGCTCCGGCAGGTCGGCGGGGGTGTATAGGGTGGCCGGGATGTCGCCTTGCTCGGCGGGGATGATGACCTCCCGCGCCGCGACAGGTACGGGCGATTCGCATCCGATGACCAGCGAGAGGTTCTCATATAGCGTCCGGGACTTTTCGACGGGGTCGGCGAAAACATCGGAGCCTGAAAGGTTTTTGAGACGGATGATGAGCTGCGCGTCGAGCGCCTGTTCCTGCCCGTCGATTCGCACCGGCGGGCCTGCCATCAACCGGCGGACCGGCTTGGGCAACGCGTAGAGGGCGCGGACCACTGCGGCCCGAGCGCGGATACGTAACGGTGCTGCCATGAGAATTTCTCCGTTCGCTAAGTCAGCCTGTCGGGGCTACCTACCGATGAGTGATGAGTTGTTCGGCGAAGCCGTTGAGGTCCCATCAGTGGTGGATATCCCAACGCCTTCAAGCGTGGGTTAACCCCGACGGAGGCGCTTGTATGGATCCGTCAGATCGGGATCGCAGCACTGCGGCGGCGGGCTCGACCAGGTAGCCAGGTAACCGGCGGCGACACCGCCGTCGACGGGCGCGGGTTACCCGGCTCGCGCTGCCTCCAACTGGGAATCTCGAACCGCTTGCGCGAATTCGCGCGGAGCCGCCCCGGTCATCTCCCAGCACACCCTGTTGGCGTGCGAGCCGTCGGCGAACCCGGCCAGGTGGGCGGCATCGGTGACGGAGAGACCATCGATGAGATGACCCACCGCGGTCACCAGCCGCACCCAGCGGATCGTGGCCGAGAACGACACGCCGGTCTGCTGTTTGCACAGTCGCCCGAGGTAATCCGGTGACAACGCCACGGCACCCGCGACCGAAGCGACATCGATGTGGTTCGGCACTCGGCTCGACACGACTTCAATCGCCTGTCGTAGCTGCGGGTGAACGGATGGTGGTCCGCCAAAGCATCGGTCTTCCATCCCACAAAGCTCATCGACGAGCAAATCAGCCGCGGCATGCGGGCCGTTCGCGGCCAGCGACGCGGCTGTCGCCTCGGCCAGTCCCTTTCCCTCATCGACGATCCAGATACCTCGATGCTGACCGCGGTTACGACTCAACGTGTTCAGCGCGATGCCCTGCCACGTCTGTAGCCCGAAGTACAGCGTCAAGGCCGCGGACTTCGAATCTGACCGCACAGCATGGCGTGCTCCGCTGCCGACCACAACCAGGCGGCACACGTCGTGCGCATCGCCGGCCTGGGTAAGCATTACAGAACCCTGGCTACCGACTGTGACCTGAACCGCGGGGTGGTGGTGGATGGCGAGATCAGAGAACGCGCCGGCAACCATGAGCCGCCCCGGCCCCAGCTCCCAGACACGCATTAGGCCACTGTAGCGCTGCCCGTAGTAGCGAGAAACGTCGGCAGCTGAGCCGAAGCACTAAACACGTTGGGGCACATCATGATAACGAATATGATGTGGTTTACCGGTAACCGTTCGGTTACGAGGACGGCCGCAACCTACCTCAACGCCACTTGATGCCGCACCCGATCGACGGCCGCTGGTCGGGGTCGACCGGCCGCCCGGCGAGCACGGCGTCGACCGCCACCCGGACGTCAGCGGCCGTCACCGGTAGGTCGCTCCGGGGGCGGGAGTCGTCGAGCTGGCCGCGGTAGACGAGTCGACGTTCGCCGTCGAAGACGAACGTGTCGGGGGTGCAGGCCGCGGAGAAGGCGCGGGCGACGTCCTGGGTCTCGTCGTAGAGGTACGGAAACGTCCAGCCGTGGCGGCGGGCCTCGGCGACCATCTGATCGGGTCCGTCCTGCGGGTAGGTGACAACGTCATTGCTGGAGATGCCGACCATCGCGACGCCCTGATCGGCGAGGTCCCGACCGAGCGCGGCGAGCCCAGCGGCGACGTGCTGAACGTACGGGCAGTGGTTACAGATGAAGGTGACGACAAGCGCGGGACCCGTGAGCTCGTCGAGGCTGACCGTGGCGCCGGTGGCTGGCTCGGGCAGGGTGAACGGCGGCGCGGGAGTGCCGAGGGCGAGCATGGTGGACTCGGTGGCCATGCCCGCCAGAGTACTGGCGCGGCGCGATCGGGTTAGTTAGAGCTTGGAACCCAGCCCCGCGATCAAATTGATCGTGACTGCCAGGACAACCGCGCCGAGGAGGTAGGACAGCAGCGCATGGCGCAACACCGTCGCCCTGATGGATGTCAACCCGATCTCGGTGTCTGACACCTGGAAGGTCATGCCGACGGTGAACGCCACGTATGCGAAGTCCCGAAAGCGGGGCTGCTCCGGGTCGTGGAAGTTGATTCCACCCCGTTCGTCCGAATAATAGAGCCGCGCGTAGTGCACGGTGAACAGCGTGTGCACAGCGAACCAGGACGCCGCGACGGCCAAGATGCCGAGAACGGCGGCTTCTATGGCTCCGGCGCCGGAGCGCGACCCGGCGGCCACCACGTAACCGACCCCGCCGAGGCTCGCGATGCTTGCCGACACGATGACCACGTCGGCGACCCACCGGGTGGGGTCCTCCCGGGTCACATATTTGCGGGTTTGGTCAGCATCCATTCCGCCCACGATGAGCCGCGTCCACAGCACGTACACCCCGGCGGTAACCACCCAGCCGGCAAGCGCGAATCGCCAGCCAACCGTGTTACCCACCGCGAGAGCGACGGCAACTCCGAGCACCACGGCAACCAATATCCGAACCGCGACTTTGTCGCGGGACGACGCAACTAGGGACTTCACAATGCCGACCTAAGCACCGGCACACGCCACCCGCACCAATGGTTCGCAGTTGTGCACCGGAGACCGTCACATCCGCCACACACGTCTTTTGCGGAGGGGACGTTCAATGTGCCCGTCTCCGAGCGACAAATCCCGGTGCTTTCCGAGCGGCGACCCATTTGTCGCTCGGGGGTGCGCAAACTGTCCACAGGCTTGGCGAGGGGCCGATGTGGCAGATGTGACCGATGCGTTCATGTTGAGCGTCGGCACTTGCTATGCGCGTTCACGCCCCTGATTGAGCCTGCTGGCCGCGAATATGGCAGCCTGGTTTGTCATCCCGGACTGAATGTAGGAAACGTGCGCGATTATGTTCCCGCCCCCGGAGCAGATTGGATCGTCGGGAGCGCACAGGCTAATGGTCTTGGAGCCGTACAGCGGGTTGATGGTCGGCAGCGGCTGGCCGCCCCACAACATACTTGAGAATCCACTGGATGGCTCTCCGAAAAGGGCAACAGCGGCGACATGGTCAGCTACCGGGGCCGGCATCGCCGAAGTTGCCAAATCGATCACGGTCGAGCCCTGGGAATATCCGCCAAGAACAATCTTCGTGTTCGGGCAGCTGGCGACAGTGTTTTGGATGTAAGTACTCGCATCGCCGGCACCGGCTGACGCGCTCCCGTGGTAATCGTCGTTCGCTGGGTAGTTAACCGCGTAGACCCCGACGGAGCGCCCACCTTCCTGCGACGTCAGCGAGTCGACAAATGCCTGGCCGACGTTACCGAGACCAGGGTCCTGATGGGTGCCGCGAGCGAAAACCACCGCGACGTCGGAGCATGGATCAGCAGAAGCGGCGGGACTGACGATCGGCGCGCTCAGCAGCGCCCACGTCGTCACAAACACGACGAGAACGATGCGATCAAGGCTGCGTGCACTCATCCCCGAATCCTGACATACGGCCCGCGACGGCGGTGCCGGCGGCTGGCTCTTTGACACCAAGCACGCCTAGGCCCGGGCACCCGTGCATTGATGCATTGAAAATTGAGATCCCAAGACAGCATCTGGATAGGCTATGTGCGCACACGGATCGGTGATTGACGCGGAGGGGGGCGGCGTGTCATTTCTGGTCGTGGCGCCCCAGTTGTTGGCGTCGGCGGCAGCGGATTTGGAGAGCATCGGTTCGGCGCTGAATGAGGCGCATGTGGCGGCTGCTGTCCCGACCACTGGGCTTGTGGCTGCTGGCGCTGATGAGGTATCGGCGGCGGTGGCGGCGCTATTTGCCGGGCACGGTCAGCAGTTTCAGGCGTTCAGCGCGCAGGCCAGCGTGTTTCATCAACAGTTTGTGCAGGCGCTGAGCTCGGGGGCTGGGTCGTATCTGGCCGCGGAGGCCGCGAACGCTTCGCCGTTGCAGGCCACTGAGCAGGACATGCTGGGCGTGATCAATGCGCCCACCGAGGCGTTTTTGGGGCGCCCGCTGATCGGCAACGGCACTAACGGGGGCCCCGGGCAGCCCGGCGAGCCCGGCGGATTGCTGTACGGCAACGGCGGGGCCGGCGGCGCAGGCAATGTCGACGGAATGGCCGGAGGGGCCGGTGGTGCGGCGGGGCTGATCGGCAATGGGGGTATTGGTGGTGCCGGCGGAGCCGGCGGGTACGGCGGCCTCGGAGGCCGCGGCGGCTGGTTGTATGGCAACGCCGGGGCCTTTGGGCAAGCTGGGGCCGGCGTGCCGAGCGGAACTGCCCCGCTGCAGGTAAATGATGTCACTGAGCCGGTGACAAACATCTCCGTAAACGGCGGACCGAGTGTGCCCGTGCTGGTTGACACCGGATCCACTGGTCTGGTTATCCCACTCCGAGACATCGGGGGAATCACGAGACTATTGCACCTCGGCCTCCCCACCGGGGTTGGTACGGGCGCTTACAGCGGGGGCCTGGAGTACGTTTACGTCACGTTTGACACGACGGTGAACTTCGGAAATGGAATCGTCACCGCGCCGACCCCCGTCGACGTCGTCATCGCGTCATTCCCCGAAACATTCAGCTCCTTTGTTGCTCCCGACGGTGCAGCTGGCGTTTTGGGTATTGGCGTGAACGCGGGGGGCCCCGGCCCCAGCTCACCGGTCACGGCGCTGCCGGGCAACTTCAATCAGGGTGTTCTCATAAACGAACAGCAGGGTTACCTGCAGTTCGGTCCCAACCCGCTGCCGCCCACCGCAACCTCGACCACCGGAGCGCCAGTTAGCAATCTGGAGGTATCGATCAACGGCGGGCAGCCCGTATCCGTTCCCGGCTCGTTTATCGATTCCGGTGGTGTGTACGGGACCATCCCGTCATCCGCAGTCGGGAACACCGGATCGCTGCCAGTGGGAACAGAAATTACGGTCTACAACAGCGACGGTCAGCAGCTGTACTCGTACACGACGACCGCGACGAACAGCCCAACGGTTACGTCCGGTGGCGGGATGAACACCGGATTTGAGCCCTTCTCCCAGTACCCGGTGTACATCTCCTACAGCCCCAGCGGTGTCGGGACGACAATCTTTGGTGCCTGACGTGAGGTGCCCCTGGCTTTACCGGCAACCCGTCGTGTTCAAGGTCTTCGTATTTTAAGAGAGCAGTTCTTCCAGCAGCTCAACGGAGTGGCTGCCATTTCGAGGCCATCCCAGCAGTAGATGTCGCCGAGACCCATGCCCTGCATATTCGACTGCTGCAGGTTCCCCGGATGCGTTCCCGCCGGTCGCGGATTGAGCATCGTCGGGTCACACAACATGTCTCACCGGTGATACACTAATGGACATGGAATCGGTGACGGTGCGCGAATTGCGCAACAACGGGGGAGAAGTCCTGCGCCGCGTCGAACGCGGCGAGCGAATAGTAGTCACCCGCGACGGCGCCCCGGTGGCCGAACTGCGCCCGTTGCCGCGTCCCAGCGTCGGCCCGGCCGAACTTATTCGCCGCCGCAAGAACCTCCCGAGGGTCAATCCGGACGCTTTGCGCCGCGATATTGACGACCTGATTGATCCATCGCTGTGATAGCTGATACTCCAACGCGGGGGATGCTGGATACCTCCACGGTGATCCTTCTCGGCGAGATCACTGACCCGACGGCCCTGCCCGATGAATCGGTAATCAGTGCAATCACCCTGGCCGAGCTGTCCGTCGGCCCGCACGTCGCCCGCAACGATGATGAGCGCGGCGCGCGCCAGCAACATCTGCAGCAGGCCGAGGCCGACTTTGAAGTTCTTCCGTTCGACGCCGACTGCGCGCGAGCCTTCGGCGGGGTCGCCGCGGCACTGCGCGCGTCCGGTCGAAAACCAGCGGCAGGCGCGTACGATGCCTTGATTGCTGCGAGTGCGATCGCTCATGGTGTCGCGCTGTACACATGCAACCCGGACGATTTCGGAGGGATCCCGCGGCTGGAGCTACGCCCGATCGCTCACCCGGATCACCGCTAAGAGAGCACTTCCGCAGTCGATCAGTCGAGCAACGTTGCGCCGCCACCACCGAGATATCAGAAGCGAAATCCATTGGGGTGCTGGGTAGACCGAGCAGCGACACGGGCAGGCGCACAGCCCCTGCCCACCCGAGCGCGCAGCGCTCAACAGCACTTATCAAGATCGAAACCGTACAAACAAAGTCTCCCGGTTTCAGGGGATTGCCACCCATCACCCTGGCAAGGACATAACTTTGGTCTTGTTCGCTGAACCGTAGGGAGCGGCGGTGATGGACTGTTGTCTGTTGGGTATGTCGGTGGTGCCTCCCGCTTGCAGCAAAGCACCAGCGAACGTACGAACAGGCTTGCCCCCAGGCGGTTTAGTTCTATGGCCGTCCATTGTCGCTATGCCGGTGGCTCTTCGGGCGTTGTCTGCGATGTTCGCATTACTGCTGTTGGGGATTGCTGGTGTTGCTGCCGCAGGCACAGCGCCTGCTGAGCCGATTATCAATGGACTCGGCGAAGGGACGGTCGGCTGGGACACCTACCGTCGATTGGATCGGTTGCCGTATCTGAGCGCCGACACACAGACCTTGCAGGTGTCGAGCTTCGAACGGAGCGGTGGTGATTTCGACATCTCCACCGGTAACCAGAACGGCAGCGGTGGATGTTTGGCGTCCGGTGGTGCCGGCTGTGTCATCGCGGAGGATCGCGGTGCCGGCGAGGTTGATTCGATCTGGTTCACCCGCGACCGTGGCAATGTGGGCGCGATCGGAACGATCCGCATCGATCTGGATGGACAGACGGTGATAGACGCACCATTGCAATGGTTGGTCGATGGCGCGCTGGGTGCGCCATTCGTGTGGCCTCTTGTGGCCAACGCTGTGCAGTCGCCGGGGGGAGATTACATCAAAGTACCGATGCCGTACCGGCATTCGATGCGGATCAGCGTCGCAAAGAATCTGCAGTACTATCACGTCGACTATCGCCAGTTTTCGACCGCCGACGGCGTGACCACTTTCTCGCCCTCCGATCCCGCGCTCGACGTGATCGCCACCCTGCGCGCCGCGGGCACCGTCGACCCCAAACCGGCAGCACCTACCGCAACGCATAACAATCGGGTCATCGAGCTCCCCACCGGCGCTGGGCTGACGATCGCGGAATCGACAGGGCCGGGCACCGTCTCGGCGCTGCGCCTGCAGCTACCAGAACCGACGGATCAACTCCTGACCGGGTTGCGGCTACAGATCGAGTTCGACGGCCGAACCATGGTCGACTCACCACTTGGGGAATTCTTCGGCGCCGGACTGGGCACTGGCAACGTGCGATCGCTGATGTTCGCCACGATCCCACAACCCCGGGGGTCGTTGTCGTTGTCGGAGTGGTGGCCAATGCCTTTCGCCCGGACAGCCCGCATCACCCTCGTCAACACAACCGACAATCCCGTACCGGGGATCGACAGCGATGTCGTGACCACACCCGACGCCCAGTGGGCACCCGCGCTAGCCAGCGGCCGCGCTGGCTACTTCACCGCACGCTCGCATGCCGGACCAACGACCATCGGCCAGGACTGGTTGTTCGCCGATGAACCTGGCCACGGCAAATTCGTCGGCGTCAGCCACACCATCAGGGGCTCTCGGATCAAAACGTCGTTTAGCGACGACGCCCCTTACTTTCTCGAAGGAGCCGAACGCGTATACACAGACGGTTCCGCGGCGCCCCAGTGGTACGGCACCGGCACCGAGGACTTTTACGAGGGCGGCTGGTACTTCAACAACGGCACCCGCTATAGCGACCCGCTCACCGGTCAACCCGATCAACGCACGGCCACTGGCGGATGTGCAGACTACTGTGTCGCCGCCTATCGGCTCATGCTCGCCGACGCCATCGGCTACCACTCCGCAATACGATTCGGCATTGAGCATGGCAAGCGCAACATGGTCCAACCCGACTACAGCTCAACCGCATTCCTCTACACACAACCGAACGACACCACAACACCCGGCGACGAAGTCAACCCCTCCGATCCTGTTAGTCGACTCCTGCACGGATACACGGATGCCGCCGCCGCGGACCAAATGCTGATCAGCACGTACGAGGGGAACGACGACACCCGCACCATCATCGGGTTAGTCCGCACCACCCACGCTGCGATCACATTCGACGTCCGAATCCGCCCGGACAACCACGGCATCCTGCTGCGCCGCACGTCGGACCAAACAACCGGCTATCAATCAGCAGACATTGCCATCGACGGCGTCCTTGCCGGGAACTGGTTACAGCCACGCAGCAACACCTTTCACCGTTGGCTTGATGACACATACCTCGTACCCGACTCTCTCACCGCAGGCAAAGCCGTCATAACGGTCACACTCACACCTACCCCCGAGTCCCCACCCTGGACTGCCGGCCGCTACCAGATAGACACACTGACGGGGCTGTAGTTTGGCCCGTTTGGTGGACACAGGGGTCACGCGGCTTGTGCCATCTGAGTGAGTCGGTGGCCGGGCTAGGTGGGTGGTCACAACATGATGTTTGAGCCGCACCATGACAACCCCAAATCAGCGGCCTAACAGTGACTTTAGACAGGGGAGAGCTTTCGCTCGCAGGCCTGGCTTCGTAGTCGTTCGACGCGCGGCGATCTGCCACTACATCGCCATGTGGTTCGCGGTCTTCTAAGAGCTAATCGGCCGGGAAGAACCCCGAGATCCTTGAGCGCCAGCTCTGTGGGACCGGTGGTCAGCCGGGTTGGGCGGCAGCAGCCGCCAATTGATTCATCTGATGAAAACGGCGAGATTTACCGGTAACCCGCCGTATTCGATCTTGCCGTATTCCACTGAATCGCTAGGGGAGGGGAGTGCCCAGGCCGCGTGGCCCTGACGCTGTACGACGCTGACGCCGGGAGTTTTGGCGGGCCCGAACCTGCGAATGCGCCCCGGCTCAAGGCGGTCGGTCCGCGCGCTACCCGTCATCTGCTGGCACTGACTGGACCGCGGGCAACCCCCAGCCGAGTTCCCCCACCCGCTGAGCGACGTTCACGCGGTAGAACGCGAAACGTTCGTTCTCTAGGTACTTTTGGCGCAGCACGTGGGGTTCGACACCAACGCGGAGCAACAGCAGGGCGCGAAGCAGCCAGGGGGTGACTTGGGAGATTACCGTCCAGCGGCGAGCGCGGTCCTCTAGTGGTTCCTTGGCGTTGTCCTGTGGCAGCTGATGAGCGAAAGAGTGCCGTGGGTCTGTTAGACGAGCCGGCAGGCGCGCCACCGATTCAGCAATCTCGGGAACCGCTGCGCAGACTTCGGCTACGACAGCTTCGGCACGTTCGAGAAAGCTCTTATCACCGACATGTCCGAGTGCCTTTTTCACACGGTCGAGCATCAACTCTCGGTCCAGCCCCTCCTTCTCCGCTTGCTCAGCAGCGGCCTCGGCAGCGGCTTCGCGAACGCGGTTGAGCGCGGCCTTCGTCGCCTCCGGGAACCACGACTGCTGGCGGGTGGGAGTCAGTCGGCGGTGAAACCCTTCGACCAGTGACGTGAGTAGCTGCACCTGCAGCTGAACAGCAACCTCCATGCGTCGTGCTACCGCCCAGGCTAAGCCGTCGAACCGGTCGTTGAGCGCGATCCACTTTGCGAACCGCTCGACGGTGAGCTCCTCACGCGCCAACAGGGTATCCAGACGGGGGCTAGCGGGTTCCGCGCAGAACGCGGGCCCGTGCACGGTGAGCCAGGGGCTGCCGGCGTCGACGCGCACGCGTGTCTCGCAGATGACCAGATCCCGGTCTGGATAAAGAGCCAACTGGGCCAGCGCCAGGCAACTCGACATCGCCCGGATTTCCAGCTGCCGCAACGCCGCTGGAGCCGACGACTCATACACCAGCCAGTTGCCATCTGCAGATGCCTCGACGCTGAGGGTCGACTGATCGTCCTTGACCACGCTCGATGTGTCTTCGGTCAGGTGCCCCAGCCAGTACGGGTGGTCGAGGCGAAACCGAACAACGCTGTAGAGCTGGTCGGGGGATGTGTGTGCGCCGAACACCGCCGTCGGGGCGATATAGTGCGGGGCCAAGCCCGCGCCGCCGTAATTGGGCGCGTCAAGCAGGCTAACGAGTTCACCAGTATCGAGCTGGCCGTGGAACGTGATAGGCCGAAACCGGGCGACCGCGCCCGCGGCGTGCGCCTCGACGGCGCCGGCCATGTCGCCGGGTTTGAACGCAGCTGTTGGCGGTGGGCCGGTGGTGACCAGACCGGCCGTCAGACCAGCGTCCAGCGTCGCCTCCGCCTTTTGTCCGACCTGCGCGGTGAACTCACCACGCACGTGCACGCCCGGATTCTCCGGCGTCCAGAACTCGCCGCCTACCGCCGCTACGGTGCTCATTGGCCGATCATCACACGACGCCGACGCCAGGTGAACGACTTGCTTGGCAAAGCACCGCCCCCAAAAAGCCGAAGTGTCGCCCGCGCCGCGGCAGCTATGAGCGCAGCTCACCGCTCCCACCCGTACTTGAAAGGTGCCGCAGCCTATATGCGCCAGGTGGCGCTAGGGTGCTGGACGGCGACCGTTGACCAAGATCGCAGCCCTGCCCAATGTTGCTCCCCGGCGCGGCGCCGTTGATCCGGCCGCAGCGAACGCAGCCTCCGAATTATCGACTCACCCGATACCGCGATGATTCATCTGATACATCATTGCAACACATTTACATGCTGAGGCCGGACGACTCGATAACGGCTGGGGGAGCGTACAACACGTCCACCCGCCGGTTTATCGGCAAGTTAAGCGAAACTGAAATACGTTTTGCCACACGATAATACAGATCACTGAGTAGTTTACTGGTAACCGTGCATATTCGATTCCGTCGTATTCGTGCCCGTTCCGCAATGGAGGTGGTGGCGCCGCGGCCCCCGGGAGCGTTGGGGCGTTTCCCAGGTATGCGAACAGTTCGTGTGACCCCGTTCCGCTCGGCCGCCATGAACTCATGGGATGGTCAGCAGGCGGCGGGATGTGATTCGCAGTACGGAGTCTTTCCGGGGAAGCGGTAACGGTGCGTGGCGACCCACCGGTACACGGCGTCCTGCAGGAATTGGATACCCGGAATTCGGTAGACGAACAAAGGCAGCTTGGTCCCGATCGCGGCCGACAGCGCCGCGTTGGCGGCCTCTGCGCCGGCGTACACGTCGCCGGACGAGTCCAACCACCGGACCGTTTCGAGCAGCCGCGAGGCCGGGATACCCAGGCGCTCCGCGACATTGTCGCCTTGCAGCGGTTCGGTCCAGAGATCACCGGTCCGGTTCAGACGCAGCAGTAAATCGCGGGAGCGAGTGCACATCCCGCAGGCGCCGTCGAAGAACAAGACTCCCGACATGTGTCCATTGTCCATGGGTGCCCGGTGCGCAGTTCAGCACGGCGCCAACTCGGCGATCGCCTGCTCGAGGGAAAAGAGCGAGGTCATCGTGGCACCGCTCTTGCCTGCATAGAGAGCAACGCGGGAGCCCGTGAACTTACCGTCGCCGGGCGTAGGCTGCGAAATGGTGGCCGCCGTCTCGCTTGCGGTTTCCGGTCTGGTAATTGGTTGTACCGCTTCGTATTTGCTCGAAGGAGTGCGCATGGCCGATCTGAACACCGCGCTGCCGCCCACGTTGCGCAGGGCGCTGGAACTGCTCGCCGATCCGCCGACGAACCCGGATGTCGGCAAGGGCTATCTCGATCTGCTGGGCACCCGACCGGTCGAGGACGCCGCTCTGCCGAAGAACACCAGAGCCCAGGCGTTATTTGCCTCGCCGGTCGGGTCGATGCTCTACGACAATACCCAAGCCGTGATGCGCAGGCTGCTCACCGCGTTCCAGCTGCCCACCGAGTGGCTAAACATCCCGCCGGGCGGCATCGCCATGGACGTCGGCTGCGGTCCCGGCAGCGTCACCGCCTCGCTGGCCCGCGCCGCGGGCCCGGATGGGCTCGCGTTGGGCGTCGACATTTCCGAGCCGATGCTGGCACGCGCGGTCAGCGCCCAAGCGGGACCGCAGATCGGCTTCCTCCGGGCGGACGCGCAACGGCTTCCCCTGCGCGACGAGACGGTCGACGCGGTGGTCTCGGTCGCCGTGCTGCAGCTGATACCGGACCCGGTGGCCGCGCTGGCAGAGATGGCGCGGGTGCTGCGACCGGGCGGACGATTGGCCGTGATGGCACCGACCGCCGGGCGTGCTGCCCGTTTGTTGCGGATCCTGCCGAACACCGGGGTCCATTTGTTCGGCGAAGACGAACTCGGCGACATCCTCGAAGACCACGGCTTCATCGGCGTACGGACCAAGAGTCTCGGCGCTATTCAGTGGGTGCGCGCGAAACGCGGATGACACTGCGTCGCCAGTCTCGCGGCATTTCGTTGAGCAGCAGGCCGTCGCGGTTGCGTTGTTGGCGGATTCGGATGATGCCAGCACCTCGTTGCCGGGAAGCTGCCGGCCGACCGACTCGCACGCCGAAAGGGGAAGGTTCACCGTGAACCGCAGTTATCGGCATGCAAGAGCATTTCAAAGCTGTTGCACTACAGCGCGATTCGCACTATGCGGCGTAGTTTACTGGTAACTCTCCATATTCGATCCCGCCGTATTCTCCAACCTGATCGAGGGAGCTGGCGTCGCACTTAAGGAACTCCGCGTCTGGCAGACGCCTATCGCGCCGCTACCCCGGAGGCCCCGGCGGCGACATACCGCGCGTCGGGCGTGGTCGACATTCGTTGGCTCCTTTGCCTGCGATCGAGTCGCGATGTCAACTCGAAGTGGCCCCGCGGTGAGCGGGGCGAATTGGCTCCACCCTGTTGAGCCTTGATTATCTGCGTAGCGCTTGGGTGCGGCCATGACCCTGTCGGGTGGCCTCGCTCACTACCAGGCCGCTGGCGGCAATTCGGCGATGGTGGTGGTCATCATCGACGGTCGCTCGGCGGTCGTCGGCTTGGCGGGTGCGCGAGCATTCGGTATGTCGCGGCCAACCAGGTCGGTCCGTTGCAGAATTCGTGGTCGATCCACCACACCAGCAAGCCCAACGTGGCAGAGGTATAGAACTCGGCCGCAATGTCGGCGGGCACCTGGGTGCCGGTCTGGCTGAATTGGGGCCGCAGGTGCTTTCGCAGCAGATCGCCGATCAGCCGACGCAGATAGCGCTGCACCAACGCCCCGCCCTGATGTCCGCACAGGGCGCGGTAGACGCGCTGATTTCGGTATGCGTGCTCGAAGAGCAGTGCCGCGGGCAGGGCGACGTCGATGGGGCTGGTGGCCGGGATGTCGGCGAGTTGGCGCTCGAGCTGCTCGCGCATCTCGTCGAAGCTGGCCGTCAGCAGCGCTTCTTTGTCCTGGTAGTGAACGTAGAAGGTTGATCGGCCGACATCGGCACGATCGAGGATGTCCTGGATGGTGGTCTTCTCGTAGCCCTTCTCGATGGCAAGCGAGAGGAATGCGTCGTGGAGCAGCTTGCGGGTGCGCCTGACCCGCCGATCCGGCGCCGCGACCCCAGAACCCCCGGATTTCCGGACAATTTGTCGGCTGTGTTCGGTATCGGACATTTCGCCTCCATTGGTTGTTGACGGAATTTCCGGCACACCACTTGTATTGAACACTATGTTCGCAAACGTACCAAGTGTTTAGCAACCATACAACCGAACGGAGAGGTCCATGAGCACACTGCCGATATATGTCTGGGCGATGGTGCTGGCCGGCGTGATCGGTACCACCGCAACCATTTGCGTCATGCTCTTCCGTGGCGCTCTTACCGCCGGCTTCGGTCGCGGTAGCGCCACCCGGGTGGCTAGCGTGTTCGCGATCCTCTGGGGCGCTTGGGTGTTGGCCAGTGTGTTGCTTGCAAAGGCCGATGTGTATCGGTTCGAGCCGACGACGCCCGTGCCGTGGCTCCCCGTCGGATTGATCGGTTCCCTCGCGGCGGCGCTGCTGTTGACCCGTATCCCTGCGGTGTCGCGCATCTTGGCCCAGCCCGACGCGCTGTGGCGGTTGACGGTGCCGCAGATCTTCCGGGTGGAAGGCGTGACCTTTCTGGTTGTGATGGCGTTGGGCCAGTTGCCAGCCGTGTTCGCGCTACCTGCTGGGCTGGGCGACATAGCAATCGGGGTCGAGGCCGTGTTTGTCGCACGCAACCTTCGACGCGGCGTGGTCGGCCGCAGCGCGGTGTGGTTCAACATCCTGGGCCTCGTCGATCTCGTCGTCGCCCTCGGTATTGGTTTCGCCGCGGCGCCCGCCGCCGTTCAGCTGCTGTTCGTGTCGCCGTCCACCGAGGCGATCTCGCTGCTTCCGCTTGCCTTGATCCCGGCCACCGTGATCCCGCTGGCGGCGGCACTGCACCTGTTGTCGTTACAGAAACTGAGGGTGGTCGGGGAGAGGAAACCCGTCGCCACACCTGTTGGGAGCACGAAATGACTAAAACCATTCCCCACCTTGTCAACCGGTTCGTCATCGACACCGACGACACGTTCGACGAGCTCCGCCAACGCTATGAATCCCTGGTGCCCACAATCGATTTCGCGGAACTTACCGATTTGATCGAGGCGGGTGACCTCTCGCGTGTGCAGCAGTACACCGCCGAACACGCGCCGCATTCGTTCGTCAATTTCTGGACCTTCGACCCGACGCCGATGATGCAACTGGTCGGGCACCGGACTCGGGCGATTACCTACATGATGGGAAATAACGTCATTGTGGAAACGATGTTCCGCCACGATCCCGGTGTGATGCTGTATGCGCCACTGCGCACCGTGATTTACGAAGACACCGCCGGTGGCGTCCACTTCGGAATTGATCAACCGTCAACCAAATTCGCCAGCTTCGGCGACCCGCGGATCACCGAGGTCGGTTTGCAACTGGATGTGAAACTCGCAGCCCTGCTGCACCTGCTTGGTTTGCCGGTTGCCGACGAACTCGAACAGACCTGACACTGGTGAAGACCCGGGAACTGACCTGTGGAACCGCTAGACGTCCGATACCAAGAACCGCGTGCTGCGGAGCGGTTGACCGTGGTCAGTACCCCCGATCGGCGGGCCGCCGGTTCCGAAAGGAGCAGATATGAAGCACAACCAGGTCCATGCCCAGTACTCGACTGGCCTATCTCGGCACAACATTGAGCAGGCCCTCATTGCCGCCGGCAAGGACCTCAACCACCTTCAGCCCGCGGACCTTGGGCTGCTCGAGGACTTCCACACGATGGGGCGCATTGCCACAAGCCAACTGGTGAACCTCATCGAAATTACAACTGAGGACGAAGTGCTCGACGCGGGCAGCGGGATCGGCGGTACCGCCCGCTTCGTCGCCGACCAATGCCGGTGCCGGGTTACCGCCGTCGATCTGACCGAGGAGTACTGCGAAACGGCCCGTTGGCTCAATCGACTTGTCGGGCTGGACGACCTGATTTCGGTCCGACAAGCAGACGTCACCGAACTGCCCTTCGCCGACGCCACCTTCCAGGTCGCTTTCAGCCAACATGTTCAGATGAACGTGGCCGACAAGACCCGCCTCTACCAGGAAGCACGCCGAGTACTGGTCGACGGGGGCCGGCTCGCCATGTGGGACATCACCTCTGGCGGGCGGGGCGACCCCGACTACCCACTGCCATGGGCCGACCAACCCGAACTCACTCATCTAACCACTTCCGACCAGTTGCGCGCTGTCGTGGAGTCCTCAGGGTTCGCGGTCGAGCACTGGAACGATCTCACCGACCAGGCGGCCTCGACGATGCAGATGTTCCTGACACTGCCTCCCAATCCGCTCGGACTGCACGCCTTCGTCCCAGACTTCGCCGAGAAAGCCCAGAACCTCACCCTTGCCCTCACCGACGGACGACTCCGAGCTATCCAAGCCGTCGCACACGCAATCACCCACTAGCTGCGCAGAGGCCGGGATGGAGACACGCAGGGGGACAACACTTCTACTGCTGCTGCAGCCCGCACGCAGCACAACGAACTATCATCGTGATGCCGTCATAGCTGTAATCAGCTTGCGCGCAATGGGACCTGAGATGTCAAAGTGAGACAAGATCGGAAGGAAATCGTGAGTGAGAACCTTTTTACCAGATAACGGCCAGGTCCGATCTGGAAAGGTGGACCACGAAGCGGTGGAGAGTGGCCGTCAACCGGTCGAGTCTCGATCGCCCATCGAGATTTGTTGGAAGCGACGGGAGCAGAACGAATGACCGATGGCGGTGGCATCTTCGTTGCCCTCACCAGTTGTCGTGATGAGGAGCGCGTTGAGGAGTTCTTGACCTGGTACGCGGAGGTCCAGTTTCGTAATGCTCTCACCGTGGACGGCGTCGACGCAGCGACGCTCTATCGAAGTACGGAACCTGGCGAGCTGGGATTTCTGGCTATCTACTCGCTGACCGGTGACGTCGCAGATACAGCGGCCCGATTTCGGGCGGCTATCGAAGACCGTCACGCCGCGGGCGACCTCACCGAGCTTTTGGAGGTTCGCTTCGCCCGAGCGTTCAAAGTCGAGAAACGGATGACATCATCACTATCTGGGTCACCCGTTTCAGAAGATGTAGACGGTACTTAGGGGAAAAAAGAGGTGCGGCGCCTGTCCTCCAACACGGCGGTCAAACCGCAGGCAACATCGGACAGCTCCGCATTGAGGCCGTCGAGTCCGGCCGCCAGGTGATCCATCGCCCTGCGCACCTTCAGTCCCAGCGTGACCAGACGTTGTTGGGCACCGTCGTGCAGGTCACGCTCGATGCGGCGGCGAGCGTCGTCGGCGGCAGCCACGATCCGTGCCCGTGAGGCGATCAGTTCGGCGTGGGCGGCGGCGGCGGCGATCGCGGTGGCCGCCAAGTCGGCGAACTCGGCAACGCGTTCTTCGAGTCGTCCCTCCGCGGGCTCAGTCGGCGCTGGACGTCGGCTGCGGCGAAGGCATGCTCACTCGCCAGCTGGCACATCGAATACTGAACGTAGTCAGTACCGATACGCACAAGTTATCGGAAAGCAGCCCAAAGCTGAAATGCGCTGCAGCACAGCGTGATAACGAATACGGCGGAGTTTACTGGGAACCCGCCATATTCATTTCCGTCGTATTCCGGCCGCGGGAGTAGTGGCCGTCGGCATGGGGACTCGGGTGACCTCTGAGCCTGCTAGCGTCAAAGCGTGCGTTTGGCAGCTCGCGGCCGTCGTCGCCCTTGCTGTGGCGGTCGAATAATGACTGTGTGCTTGCTGGCATTAATGATCTGCTCAGCTTTGCCGGGGTGGTTTTTCGTCACCCACGTGCAGTATTTCAGCCACGAGCCCCACCGGACGATGCGGTAGGCGGTGTAGACGACTGCGGGCGTAAGGAACGGATCGAGCGCCACGACAACCTCCAAGCACCCAACCAGGTCCGCCAGGAGGCCCCCGGGACGGGCCGTTGCGGTCAATCTGCTCATGCCAGGCTGCATCAACCGCGGATCTGGGTGACGCGAACGCGGCGCATACACCGTCGCCGGTGTGCTTGAACAACCAACCGCTGTGCTCCTCGATCGCCCGGCGGAGGACCTCGTCGTGTGCGGCCAGCGCCACCCGCATCCCCTCGGCGTCGGCCTCCCACCGACGGGTCGAACCCTCCACATCGGTGAACAGAAACGTCACCACCCCCGAAGGAGCAGCGGCCGCAGGAGCGGACACCCCTGCAGAATCTCACACCAGACGCGCTCCTCCTACCTGCCACACCGGCGGAATCCAGCCCAGACCCCGTCGCGAGGCGCGGTGTGGCGCGCTACCCGTTGGCCGGATCGCAGCGGCGATATGGCACATGCTGGCTGGCCAGCGGTGACACGATAGTGACGTGGAACGACAGTGGGGTGGCCGCGTGACATGACGGCGGCAGCCTTGGTGTGCGGGTCGTGCGGTACTGAGCTGCCGCCGAACTCGAAGTTCTGTAACGAGTGCGGTGCGGCGGTTGCGACTGCCACAACACCGGCCGAGTACAAGCAGGTGACGGTGCTGTTCGCCGACGTGGTGCGCTCGATGGACATCGCGGCCGCCGTGGATATGGAGCGGTTGCGCGAAATCATGACCGAGCTGGTGGAGCGGTCGGCGGCGGTGGTGCAGCGCTACGGCGGCGGGAGCATGGAGTACACCGGCGACGGGGTGATGGCGATCTTCGGTGCCCCGGTGGCGTTGGAGGATCACGCGTTTCGGGCGTGTCTGGCCGCACTCGGCATCCAGCAGGAGATGAGCCGGTTGGCGGCCGAGGTGCAGCGCCGCGATGGCGTGGCGCTGCGGCTGCGGGTGGGCCTGAATTCGGGTCGGGTGATCGCTGGTGAGATCGGTTCGGGGTCGCTGGGCTACAAAGCCATCGGTGAGCAGGTCGGGTTTGCGCAACGGATGGAATCGGTGGCGCCCCCGGGCGCGGTGATGCTGTCGGAGTCCACCGCGCGGCTGGTCGAGCACACCGTGATGCTGGGTGAACCGGAGTGGGTGCGCATCAAGGGCACAGACGAACCGGTGCGCGCGCGCCAGCTGGTGGCGATCAGCCCCCGAGATGGCCTGGTCGCGCGCGCCGAGGCGAGCCTGGTCGGCCGGCGCTGGGAGATGGCCACTGTTGAGGCCATTGTGGACCGCACGATCGATGGCCGCGGTGGTGTCGTGAATGTGGTGGGACCGCCGGGCATCGGCAAGAGCCGCACGGCCCGCGAGACTGCGGCGCTGGCCGCCGGCCGCGGGGTCGAGGTGTTTTGGACCTTCTGCGAGTCGCATGCCCGTGACGTCCCATTCCATGCCGTGACACGGCTGCTGCGGGCCGGCATGGGCGTGGCTGACGTCGATGGCGAAGCCGCCCGCGCCCGGGTCCGGGAACAAGTCCCGGATGCCGACGTGCAGGACCTGCTGCTGCTTGATGACCTGCTCGGCATCGCCGACCCCGATGTGCCGCTGCCCGCCATCGACCCGGATGCGCGGCGGCGGCGGTTGACCGCGCTGATCAACACCGCGTCGCTGGCGCGCACCGAACCGGCGCTGTACATCATCGAGGACGCGCACTGGATCGACGCGGTCAGCGAGTCGATGCTGGCCGACTTCCTGGCGGTGATCCCGCGCACCCCGTCGATGGTGCTGATCACCTCCCGCCCCGAATACCAGGGCGCGCTAACGCGGGTGCACGGCGCCCAGACGATAGCGCTTGCCCCACTGGGTGACTCGGACATCACGGCGCTGATCGGTGAGCTGCTGGGTTCGGATACCTCGGTCGGTGACCTGGCGGCGATCATCGCCGACCGGGCCGCGGGCAGCCCGTTTTTCGCCGAGGAGATGGTGCGCGAGTTGGTCCAGCGCGGCGTGCTGGCCGGTGAGCACGGCGGCTACGTCTGTCGGGGGGATGTCGCCGAGGTCGCCGTGCCGGCAACGGTGCAGGCGGCCATCGAGGCGCGCATCGACCGCCTAGACACGCCTGCCAAGCGGACGTTGAACGCGGCCTCGGTGATCGGAGCCCGCTTCGGGGCGCAGCTGCTCGCCGCGCTGGGGATCGACCCGGTGGTCGACGAGCTGCTGGGCGCGGAGCTGATCGATCAGGTGCGGTTCACCCCAAGCGCCGAGTACGACTTCCACCACCCGCTGATCCGCGCGGTGGCCTACGAATCGCAGCTGAAATCCGATCGCGCCGAATGGCACCGGCGCCTGGCCACCACGATCCAAGAGTCTGAGCCGGGGTCGGTGGAGGACAACGCGGCGCTGATCGCCGAACATCTGCAGGCCGCCGGCGAGCTGCACGCGGCGTATGGCTGGCACATGCGCGCCGCCGGGTGGTCAGCCAACCGTGACGTCTACGCTGCCCGGCTCAGCTGGGAGCGGGCACGACGGATCGCCGATGCACTGCCTGCCGAGGACCCCGACCAATTGTCGATGCGCATCACCCCCCGCACCATGCTGTGTGCCACCGACTTTCACGCCCGAGCAGTCCAGGAAAGCCGGGGCCGCTTCGCGGAGCTGCGGGAGTTGTGCAGCGCGGCCGGGGACAAGGTCTCGCTGGCCATCGCCATGACCGGGCTGGCCACCGAGCTCATGTACGCCGGGCGTTCGCGTGAGGGCTCGCGGCTGGCATCCGAACAGATGGCGCTGCTCGAGTCGATCGGCGATCCGACCTTGACCATAGGGTTGGCGCTCATAGCGTTCTCCAACTGGTTCGCTACCGGTGAATTCGGCGAGATCTTGCGATGGTCGCAGACCGTCATCGACCTTGCCGAGGGCGACCCGGCCAAGGGCGCCGGCTTCGGTATGGGATCACCGCTGGCGGCAGCGGTGGCACTTCGCGGCGTTGCTCGGTGGTGGCTGGGCCGTCCCGGATGGCGCCAGGACCTCGACGACGCCGTCGCGATGGCCCGAAACAGCGATCCGGCAACCCTCGCCCTTATCGTCGCCTGGACCTACGGTGTGGCAATAAGCTACGGGGTGCTTCGGGCCGATGACTCCGCACTGCGCACGATCGAGGAGGCGGTGCAGATCGCCGAGAGAACGAGCAACGATATCGCACTGGGCTTCGCCGAGTACGCGTTGGGTGTCGCGCTGCTGAATCGGGATGCCGCGGCCGACCGTCACCGCGGGCTGGAACTGATGGTCCCGGCCCTAGACATGTGGCGCGAGCGTGCTCCCTACCTGGTCCCGGTCACCGAGTTGGCGGCTGGCCGGGAGAGGGCCAGGCGCGGTGACCGCGATGCTCCCATTGCGGTGATGCGCCAAGCCGTGGACGAGCTGCACCAGGCAGGACGGCTCGGGTTTGGCGTTTTCGGCACCGGCCTTCTGGTGGAGACGCTGCTGGAGCGTGGCGCCGAGGGCGACCTGGCCGAAGCCCAAGAGGCGATCGACCGGTTGGCGAACCTGCCGGACGATCACGGTTCGGCGATGCGCGAGATCACGCTGCTGCGGCTGCGCGCGCTGCTGTCCCGGGCTCACGGCGATGCCGCGGCTTACACGCACTTCCGGGATCGCTACCGCGACATGGCGAAAACGCTTGGCTTCGAGGGGCATATCGCGTGGGCCGAGGCAATGCCATGACCGCGACGGGATTGGTTTGTGGGCCATGCGGAACTGAGCTTCCGCCAAACGCCAAGTCTTACAACGAGAGCGCGGTGCCGAGTTACCGGGTCCGGTGGACCGACTCGCCGCCGCACCCTGCAGCGGCTCTACCGGATTTCTTGTTACCGTGCGGCAGCCACCTTCTCAGAACGTCGGTGCTGTCAGGCCGGTGATCTCGACGACGCTTCAGGCCGCTCTATGACAAGGGCTTATCAAATGCTGCTGGTGGGTATGCGGTGGAGATACCGGTACGGCAATGCCCACCGGCCTACCTAGGAACAACCCAATGATCGTGCTAGGCATTATCCTCATCCTCGTCGGCTACCTACTCCCCGTCCCGTCCATCATCGCGACGATCGGTTGGATCGTTCTCGTAATCGGCATCGTGCTGTTGGTGTTGGGTCAGATGGGTCGCCCCGTCGGTGGTCGCCGCTACTGGTATTGATCCGACTGTCAACCGCCAAACCAGCGCGATCGGGATTGCCCTGGGGGTAGCTGACCGACGCGGCTTGGACGGGAGTTTGAACGGTATGGACGGAGGGTATCCGGTAGCGCAACGATGCGCCGCAAGGCGCCAGAAAGGAGCCCCATCAGATGGGTGCCGGAGACAAAGTCAGTAACAAGATCGATGACGTGGGCGGCAAGGCCAAAGAAGCCGTTGGCAAGCTCAGCGATGACAAGAGCACCGAGAATGAGGGCAAGCTCGACCAGGCGAAGTCCAGCCTGAAAGATGCCGGCGAGAAGGTGAAGGACGCCTTCAAGAAGTAGCCGATAACGACTACGTGGGGATGGCCACCGGGTTCGATGGTGGCCATCCCTTATGTTCTTCCACACGGACCCGAATCTCGCGGGGTGCGCCGGCTGATGAACCAGCGCACACGAGATGCCTTGGCGGCCAAGCGTTCCCGGGGCCTGCGGTAACAACGAAACGCTGGCGGCGCAACGGTATTCGGAATAGTCAGGGACTTTACCGGCAGCCTTGCCAATTCGCTTCCATCGGATTCGTCGCGGTCGAGTGGTGCGGCGCCGGCGTCAGTCCCCCGGCGGGGGAGTGGCGCTACGGCCGACCCGCGGCGAAGGCCCCCCCGATCATCGACCCCTGACCACACCGAGCCGATTCATCTGGCGAATCAACGGCGACGTATGTGGATAATGGCGGGGCTAGATCGGAAAATGGTTGCGCGAGTGCACAGTACCGATACGCACAAGTTATCGGCAAGCAGCCCAAAGCTGAAATGCGCTGCAGCACAGCGTGATAACGAATACAGCGGAGTTTACCGGTAACCCGCCGTATTCGATTCAGTCGTATTCCCCGCCGGGGGAGTAGCGATGGAGACTCGCGCGTCCTGACGTCGGCTCGGGCTGAGTGAGCCGGGGTAACCCGGGTTGACTGCCGCGATGACCGGAGTACCGACCACACCGGCCCACCGGCGTAGAGTCGCCGGGATGATCAAGCTCGTGTACTGCATCCGCCGCCGCGAGGACGTGCCGGAAGACGAGTTCCACCGCTACTGGCTCGACGAGCACGGGCCGCTCGTGCGGAGCGTCGCCGACGCGATCGGCGCGGTCCGCTACGTCCAGAGCCACACGGTGCTGTATGCCGCCCAGGATCGTTGTCGCCGGTGTCGGTGCCACTCGGACAAGTTCTGGAGCGCCATCAAGCTCGGCGCGACACCGCAACGTTTGGGAATGGGAATCGTGTTCGGCGCGTTTCGTTGACTTTGACCGCATACGGCGGGGCCGTCGTTCCCGCGACACCGAGTGCCAAGGGTCGTGACCGCAGCGTTTGCGGTGGGTCAATAGTACGCCACTAAACGGCAGGTACGTACGACCAAATACGTTACAGTGACGTATCGTGGCAGTGATATGCCTTTGCCCGAGATAGCTTGGAGTGCAGGCGATTACGGCGTGCAGATTGCGATACGGTGCCCGGTCAACAGCGCCACGCCGATCAGCCACGGCAACGACCCGCGGGGTGCGGACAGGTAGATGTAGCAGCCGATGCCGATGACGACCACCGCCAGGTAGCGCGCCCACGGGCCCATCTGTGGTGACTTGGTGTTTGGCACCCGCGAAAGAGCCGAGTCCCCCGCCGGGGGAGTGGCGCGTTGTCCGTTCGAGCGGTGTGACGCCCATTGGCTGTGCTCCCTCGCGAACCGCGCCAGGGCGTGACGCTGGCAATGGCAGCTTGGAATCTGCCCGGGTGGCGGATTCCGCCGGTGAGGCGGCCGGTCAGCGGCCAGCCGTTCAGTGCTGCGAAAGTCAGTGCAGCGAAGGCTCGAAGGCGACGGGCGTCGAGGCGGCCGACAGTGGCTCCGACACGTCGTCGACGCCGCGGATATATTATCGGCGGGTAGTACGACTGCGAAGTATGTTGCGGCACAGCCTGATAACGAAAACGGCGTACTTTACCGGTAAACCGCCGTATTCGAATCCGCCGTATTCGACTGGTCTGGGGTCGGCTTGGGATAAGTGCTGCCGCGCCGCGGCTGGCCCGGCCCTCGTGATCGTCGTTGAGGGAGTGCGGTCGTGAGCTGCGAGTGGGGTAGGGGAGCGGGGTTTGCTACGTCGCCGGACCCGTCCCAGCCAAACAGTCACGCTGAGTTGGTCAATTGGCCGGGTAGCTCTCTGGTCGGGCAAATAGGCGTACTGGTCGCCCCGAACGGCGGAATGATCGCCGTCGCCCTGGCCGCACGGCCCGATTCGGGGAAGTTTGATGACGGCACCGCCGACCTCACCCACGATGGCCGGCTGGCTCAACGCCAACCTCGAAGCGCCGCCAGCGGGCCAATGCAGTCTTTGAAACAAACCAGCCTGAGTTTTGAGTTTCGCCTGAGACCAGTGGTGGGCCGCCCGGTCGTGACCAGCGGTTGCGATTTCGCCGGGTGCGCCAACCCCTGGCGATGACAGGAATCACGCAAATCATCACCTTGGCCGAGTCAGTCGGCGTCACCGCCGGCCACGAGGAAGCCACAGCGTTCATCGAGCACCTCCTGAGCCGCCAAGATGGCTTATCTACGGTGGCAACCGAGCCGTCAGACGAAGTCGACCACGAATGACGCCTCATGTTTCATTCCTCATCGAAGTCACCGCGCTCGACTTTGGTCTCTAGCGGGACAATTCCCAGCTTCCGACGTATCCACAGCGACAACTGCTCGGTGCGATTCGCTCGTTTCGGCGCTTGCAGCTCTATGCCGCAATGGTTTTCGACTACCCTCAACCGCTCGTGCAATCTGCGAAGCGCACCCTTGAATGCCAGAGCCGTAACACCAGCGCCACCCATCAGCCCGTATAAAGCGCCAATAACGGTGTCAGTCCACATGATTCGATCCTTTCCACCATGCCCGCCACAGTTGCACTAACTCCCAGCTTGCTAGCGGGGCAAGCAAGACGATGCTGGTGGCGCTGAGCCACATGGCAACGGGATGCGTCCCGTCGATGGCACTGCTCACTACGTAGGGAAGCTGATTGTAGGCAACGAACAACATCAGGCAGACCAGTGTCGTGCGTTGGACGGGACGCTCTAGCCGGTCCCGACGTGTGGCATCCCGGTGTTTCTTATACCACTGCGGAGTCATCACTTCTCATCCTCAATCCCGTTGGGATACACGCGCCGACGTACTCGCCACAGTTGCACCGACTCATAGACACCTAGTGCGATGCACGCGAGGATCCAGGGGGCTTGGAGCTTCACGGCAAGGGGATGCGTCCCGGCAAGTGCAGCGTCTAACACGTAGGGGAACTGACCCCCGGCCATGAAAAACAGCAAGCAGATCCTTACCGCGTCATGGACGGGATGCTCTCGCCGGAACTTGCGCGCTGCCACCCGTCGCCTTTGATACCACTGCCTTACCTGCGCGGTCTCGCGGTACAGTCGGCGGGACATCACTTGCCCGTCATTTCGGACTGTTCAATCTCGGCTAGCCGGCGCTGGATGCCGCGTTGTAGCGTTCGATGAGGTCGGTAGACAATGGCTCACGCACGAGCTCACTCAATGGCCCACTCATGGGGATTAATGCTGAAGTCAGCGCCTAGGGAGATCCTTGGAGCCGAGCCAAGCGGGATCGAAGAATCTGTTGAGAATTTGCTGAGTGATGACGCCGGGCAGGCAGAAAGGGGCCGTAGTTTGCGGCACTCCAGCGAAAGGTAGACAGGCTAATTCTGACCTGGACAGGTCGGAAGTACAGCGAAGGTACAAAGCGAGGTATAACCGGGCCGTCGGCACGGTCCAGAGCTGCCAGGCCGTGCCAGACCGTGCCAGGCGTGGCAAATAGAAAATTCACAGGTTTCGGGCAGGCTGTCCACCAGCGAACGCCAGACGCTAGGGACCGACTAGGGACCGGACCCTATCAGGGACCCCCAAAAACATACTCTGACCAGGCAAAACAAGAGTGCCCCCGACAGGATTCGAACCTGCGTCGGTCGCCATCGGTGTTGCTGAGTTGCGGAACCAGTACGGCACCGGTCATGGACAAGGCCGTCCGCGAACTGGTCTGGGACAGCGGCATGCGCACTTGGCGGTAAACGCCGCATTCATGTGGTGCCAGCTTATGCTGGACACGCTGGCCGATCCGAATGCGCCATGGCGGAAGCAGGCGGCCGCGGTGAAGAACTAGGCCTGCGGTAACAACGAAACGCTGGCGGCGCAACGGTATTCGGAATAGTCAGGGACTTTACCGGCAACCCTGCCAATTCGCTTCCATCGTATTCGTCGCGGTCGAGTGGTGCGCCGCCGGCGTCAGTCCCCCGGCGGGGGAGTGGCGCTACTGGCCGACCCGCGGCGAAGGCCCTCCCGATCATCGACCCCTGACCGCCGATTCATCTGGTGAATCAACGGCGACGTATGTGGATGATGGCGGGGTCAAATCGCAAATGGTTGCGCGAGTGCACAGTACCGATACGCACAAGTTATCGGCAAGCAGCTCAAAGCTGAAATAAGCTGCAGCACAGCGTGATAACCAATACGACCGGTTTTACCGGTAACCCGCCGTATTCGTTTCCGTCGTATTCCCCGCCGGGGGAGTGGATTGTGAGAGCGAGACGCTTTCGTGTCCGTCGTCTGAGCTGTAGTGCAGTGTCACCTGTGCTGGCTGTGGGGGACGCGTGGAGGCTTCGATGAAGCAGCAGTGCACGTGCCAGTTGGCTGGTAT
This sequence comes from uncultured Actinomycetota bacterium, assembly GCA_963728815.1. Taxonomy (GTDB): domain Bacteria; phylum Actinomycetota; class Actinomycetes; order Mycobacteriales; family Mycobacteriaceae; genus Mycobacterium. Next base: position 125,669 of record CAVSLH010000023.1, on the reverse strand, counting down.
GCGGTCGGGGATCAGAACGGTGAACGGGGCGCGTTGCTGGGCTTCGGGGAGTGATAGTCGCTGTGGTCGTAGTGTGGCGTTGATCGTGGAGCAGGAGGAACGAGGATGAGCTGGACGATCCAGCGGCAAGGTCGCATCGCGGTGGTGACGATGACCACCAATCCGGTCAACGCGCAGAATCGCGCGTTTTTCGCCGACCTGCATGAGGCGTTCGACGTGCTGGAACGTGACCATGCGCAGTCGCCCGTCGTGCTAACCGGTACGGGCACGCGGTTCTCGGCCGGCCTGGATCTGGGTGAGCACTTCCCGCTGTTCGCCGGGGATCGGGCGGCGGTGGCGTCGTGGTTCCGCGACTATCGGGCGACGAACATGCGGTTGTTCACATATGCGCGCCCGACGGTGGCGGCGGTGAACGGGCACGCCTTCGCCGGCGGTCTCATCACCGCCGCGGTGTGTGATCATCGGGTCGCGGTCGCCGAGGGCGCGCGGTTCGGGCTCAACGAGGTGCCGATCGGAATCCCGATGCCCGCGGTGTATGTCCGGATGCTCGCCTACGCGTGGGGTGACCCGGTGGCCGCCCGTACCTGCCTGCTCGGCGAAACCTATTCTCCGACAGAGGCCTACGCGCTGGGCATGGTGCACCAGCTGGTGCCTGCCGAGGAGCTCCTTGACCGCGCCGTAGCGGTTGCCGAGCAGACACCCGAGGACTGCCTCGAGGCGTACGCGTTCACCAAGCGGGCCTGCCAAGCCGCCGCCCTGCGCGATATCGCCGCACTCGCCGACCCACTCGATGGCGAGTTTCCCGACGCGATGACCAGCGCCCACGCGCGGCATGCCCACCGGCGCTACTGGCAGCAGCTCAAAGGCCGCCCGGCACCGTGGTGAGTCGCCCCGCCGCCGGACGGCTCCCGGCCTGGATTACCTGGCAGCGCAGGCCATTTCCCGACGCCAACCTGCTGCTGCATGGCCGTGAGAAGGCCCTGGTGGACAGCGGTTTCGTCGGCCACGCCGACGGGACGGCGGCGTGGGCCTACGCGCACGCTGGCCACGTCGCACTGGTCGGGACGCTCGTCGCCGCATTGCCGCGCGAATATTGATGCCATGACGGCCGGAGCGCTAGCGCCAAGACATACGCCGAAGCCGCTAACTTGCAAAGGAAAGGATCCAAGATGTCAGCATCGACACGGCCCGTGATCGCCCAGCCGGATGACGACGGAAAAGTTCGAGCCGCGGTCGAAGCGTTGGTGGCCGACCTTCAAGCCGGTTGGGACCGTCACGATGCCCAGATCGCAGACCGGCGTTTCAGCGCCGACATTGCGTGGGGCAGTCCATATGGCGCTACCGTTCAAGGCTTCGACACTCTCTTTGCGATCCATCAACGACTCAAGAAGGAAAACCGAGGCGGCCCGCGTGCGCGCTACGTAATTGACCACGTGCTACCGATCAGCGCGGACGTGATCGTGGCGCAGGTTGCCCGGCTTGCTCTCGATCCGAGCGGTGACCCCGTTCCGCCAAGCAGCGAGGACGATGCCAGCTTTTCCGAGATGGCGATGTACGTTCTGGTCTGCCGCAACGGTGACTGGTGGCTCGCCGCGGGCCAGAACACGCGAATGCGCCCTGGCGGCGCGGCCTAGGCTCGCAATCCCACCAATTGCCCATGCTAGGAAACCATTTTCGTGCATACCGCACGCGACGCCAACCGGGCGGGGTGGAGGGGGGTGCTGATTCATCTGATGCAATACGACGGGTCTTGACTTACATAATGTCGCTTATCGGCAAACGCTCATGGGGTCGCATCAGGTGAGAGTGCTGGCACCGCCTGACGATTGGCTTGTTTGGCCAGGTCGCAGATGGTTGATTCCTGCGCGCTCTCGAGCCGGCCGGTGCACGAGTCATACGATGGCGCAGCTTCGGACGGGTGTGATCACTTAATGAATGGGTGTTCGGTGAAACCATGGTTGACCCTCTCGCGGCCGGCTCTCTAATGGACAGTCACCACCCACCCGCCCTCCGCCGGATTGCCAGTGAATCGTCACTGTGACGAAATTGTCTGTGGCGCAGGGTGTCTCGGTGGTCCGCATCAAAATGGGGTCGATGATCAAGCACCAACTGGCAGCGAATTGGGCGCGCGTCTGCGCCGACATACGCTCAAGTGCCCGCGCCCTGACGATTCGTTTGGCAGGTCGCAGACGTTTGATTTGCGCTGCCCGGGGGGGCCGGATCGTCGGTAAATCGTCACTGTGACGAAATTGTCTGTGGCGCACGGAACTTCGGAGGTCCGCATAAAAACTGCGGCAAATGCCAAGCAGAGCGTATCGTGCGATCATCAGCGCGGCGGCGAAACCCCAATTGAGATAACGCTAAGCCGACACCCTTCCGGACCAGCGTGCCAGGCGTGGTCGACGCCCGTGACCACCACACTGTCGCCGGCCGCAAGCGGGTGCCCTCCGTCAACCCAGAATCAATTCAATCGAGCCCGTAAGCACGATGTCGAAATCGACAGTGTCCGTGTGGTGCATGGAAAACTCCATGCCCGGTGCATAGTCGATCACCTTCCAGTCCATTGCGCCGGCAGGGACGCCCAAGTCGAAGGTGTCCGCCGCACGCCCGCCACCAGTGGAAATCGATTGGACGGACGGCGTCGCATACATCACCGAATAAAGGATGCCTTCGAGGCTGGCGTCCCCTTGCAATGTCACCTGGTCATCCTGCGCCGCGCACGAACGCGCGGATGCATCGACGCCGGTGATCAGGAAGCGCCCGCTCATCGCAGGACGCTGCATTTGACTGACATGCAAAGAACATTAGACGGTGTTCAGGCAGCGTCGTGGAAGACCAAGCCGAGGGTGTAGCGCTGACCGGAGCGGACCGTGGCCACTCCGTGGCGTACCGGGGCAGCTGACCATCCCCGAGTCGAGCGAACCGGCCGTTCTCTGGTGGTGAAGATGTAGCCATGTCCTCGCGGCAGCGTGGTGACCGCGCCGCGTAACTGGGCTCGGGGCGTAACTGGGCTCGGGGCCGTTGCTCGACGAGAAGGAATTCGCCACCGGTATGCGCCACGCCGGGTTTATTGAGGTTGATGACCACCTGCAGCGGAAAGATGAGTTCTCCGTGGAGGTCTCGGTGCAGGGCGTTCCAGTCGCCTGGACCGTACTTGAGCAGGATGGCGGTGGATTTGGTTTGGCCGGCGCGATGGCACATGTCCAGCCATTCGTCGAGGGTGTCGGCCCACGGAACGTCACGGCCCAGCTTGATCCACCAGTCGCGGGCGATCGGTAATAGCCGAGGGTAGAGCGCTTGTTTCAGTTCTTCGATCGGCTGCGGGTAGGGCTGTTTGAAATAGCGGTACTCGCCTTGCCCGTAGCGGTAGCGGCTCATGTCGATGGTGGCGCGAAACAGGCCGTCGTCGCGGTAGAGATCAAGGACCGCTGCACACTCGGCGGGGGTCATCAGCTCGGGTAGCAGTGCGCCACCAACTTCGTTGATCTCAGCGGCCGCCGCGTCCCAGTCAGCCGCATCGACGTGCTGATGGCATGCCGATGCCATCAGAACAGTCTCCGGGCCGCTGCGGGCGCCGGCTCTTCGAGGTCGAGCAGGAATCGTTTGCGCTTGAGACCGCCCGCATAACCTGTTAGGGCGCCATTCTTCCCGACGACCCGGTGGCAGGGTACGACGATGCTGAGCGGATTACGCCCAACGGCCTGGCCGACTTCGTGTGCGGTGGCGCCGTCACCCAATTCGGCGGCCAGCTCGCCGTAGGTTTTCGTCTGGCCGTAGCCGATGTCGGCCAGCAGATCCCAGACTCGCCGCTGGCGCGGGTCGCCGACCACGGCGATAGGGAGATCGAACTGCGTCCGCTCTCCGGCCAGGTATTCGTGCAGCTGGTCAGCGGCGCGGCCGAACAGGTCGTCAGGAGCTGGCTCGACGTACTGGCCCAGGGTGTCGGCCGCGGGCGGGTACCAGTGATGGCGGAAATACAGACCTGCCAGGGTGTCACCGTCGGCGACTAATGTCAGTTCGCCGAGTGGACTGTCGATTACTGTGTGTCGAGTTTGCATCTGTCATCCTCCTTTCTGGGTAGACGACAGGGCGACCCGGAAACGTGAGATCTCACATTTCGCAACGGGCCGGCGTCTTCATATTGACCGTCCTTAGTCGTCACGGAGGATCTCGAATGCTTAGCCCATGCCATACCGGTCGGTGACGCCAGGTGTGAAGGTCGATCAGCACGTCAAGTTGCCGTTTGAGGCTGTGGTGGCACAGCACGGCGCCACGGTGTTGCGTGTCGTCCGCGCGGTGGTCGGCCACGCCGATGCCGATGACGCCTGGTCGGACACATTCCTGGCCGCCTTGAACGCCTACCCGCAGCTGCCGGCCGATGCCAATATCGAGGCGTGGCTGGTGACGATCGCTCATCGCAAAGCCATCGACATCGCACGTGCGGCGTCACGGCGGGCCGTCCCGGTCGCCGACACCCCCGACTCCCCCGCAGCTGAGCGGGCCGACGCACACGATCTCGACTTGGACGCCGCGGTGGACGCGCTGCCACCCAAACAGCGCCAGGCCGTGGCCTACCACTACCTGGCGGGCCTGCCTTACTCCGAGATCGCGTTGATTCTCGACAGCAGCGTTGCCGCCGCACGGCGCGCCGCAGCCGACGGCATCGCCACACTCCGTCGCACCTATCCCCGTATCGCACACCCCAAGGAATCATCGTGACCACACATGATCTCACCGAGCATTTCCCCGTCGACCACGATCATCTCCAGCGCCTGCACGCCCGGCTGGAACGCGACGCCCAAGCCAGCGATCTGCTCGACATCGCCTATCGCACAGTGGATTCCGCCGTCGGATCACTGCTGCTGGCGGCCACCCCAATGGGGCTGCTGCGGGTGGCATTTGACATCGAAGGCCATGACCTCGTGCTGCAGAACCTGTCCGAGCGGATCAGCCCGCGGATGCTTGAAACGCCCACACGGCTGGATCCGGTCGCCCGGCAGCTCGACGAATACTTCACCGGTCGCCGCCACAGCTTCGACATTGCGCTGGATTGGTCGCTGTCGCACGGCTTTCGACGCACAGTACTGGGACACCTCGCCACCGACATCACCTACGGCGACACCACCAGCTATGCCACACTGGCCCGACTGTCGGGCTCCCCCAAGGCGGTGCGTGCCGTCGGCAGCGCGTGCGCGACAAACCCGATCCCGATCGTCGTGCCGTGTCACCGGGTGATCCGATCCGACGGGACCGTCGGCGCCTATCGCGGCGGCCCCGCCGCCAAGCGCGCCCTGCTCGACCTCGAGCGGAACCGATGACAGCACGGCGGCCGGCGCGCAACCGGGTCTCACCGATGGGCGAGATCATCGCCGTCGGCGGCCGCGGCGCCTGGATGGGCAACCGCGGTCGCCTGCACGAAGGTCGCGGCACCCGCGACGTCGTGCGCAACCATCAGCACAAGACCTGGATCACCTGTGTCTTGTCATTCAGAGGCCGCCGAGTGCCACAGTGGGAGCCCAACCGGTATACGGTGTTGTTCTTCCTCGACGAGGCTGTAGCCCTGGCCGCCGGACACCGCCCGTGCGCTGAATGCCGACGCGGCGCCTACAACGCGTACCGAACGCTGTGGGCCGAAACCCACCTTGGCGCACTGACTTACGCCAAAGGCATGGATAAGCGGCTACACCGCGAGCGAACTGGCCGCGCCGAGCTTCGCGCCCCCTGGGACAGTCTGCCTGACGGGGTGTTTGTGGCCACTGACTCCGGACCCGCCGTCGTCGCCGGCGACCACCTTGCGGTCTGGGACCAAAACGACAACGGCTATCGGGATAAGTTGCCACGCCGCACTACTGGCACCGCGACGGTGCTTACACCACCGTCTACCGTGGAGATTCTGCGCGCCGGTTACCCCGTGCAGATCGATGATTCCGCGCGGTAGCGGACACTGTTCCCGGTGTGTACGGTCTACCTGGCCTGCCGGGGCGAGGGAAATACCAGGAGTATCTGGAGTACGGACGACGCCTGCGCGAGGCGGGTGTCCACCTGCGGGCCGCCCTCGGCGTGCTTAGCGCATGACGACCAACGTCGCCGAGTCAACTAACGATGTCGAAGATCGCCGCGGCGGAGGTGATCGCCTTGTCTGCGTTTCCCTCGTCGTGCAGAAGCATGCGCACGCCGACGCGTCCGGGTCCACCCGCGTGCGCGGTGCCCTCCACGCGGAAGGGGCCCACCTTGCCGCGTGACATGAACATGACGTGCCAGCTGATTACCTGGACCCTCCTGCCCCAGCGACGTCGGCGGCAAGGTCGGTCGCCGCGGTTTCGAGCACGACGTGTTGAGGTCCGATGTGCAGAGCCGCATCGGGCGAGGCGAGTTCGGCGCTGAGCGCAGGCAGCACCCAGTGACCGTCGTCGCGCTTGGTAGCACCGAAGGCTGCCCACAGCGGCGGTAGATCGGGCGAGTCTTCGATAACCAGTTCGGTGCCCGAAACATCCATCTTGTCAAGGCCTTCCGGCGGGGTACCGATGATCGCGCCCTGCCCCTCGTTGAAGGCGATCACCCGGTTAGGGTTGTCGGCATCGACGATCTTGCACCGCCCGTAGCCCATCGTCCGGCCCTGGTGCACGACGCCGGACCCGACTATCTCGATCCTGGTGACGTCGTAGCCGGGGTCGATGATCTGTACCGAGGCGATGACCGGGTTGGGCACCGCGACCATGTCGGTCTGACACCCCTCTGGCGATGAGATGGCCAGCGGCGCGACCATAATTCCACCGGCTTCGTTGCGCATGTCGCGGCGGATGGTGACGGTGTCATCGGTCTCGCCGAGGTTCATAGATGAGTGGTTGCGGCCGATGTACCGGTAGCTCAGCAGACCGGTCCAGCGTCGGAACAGCTCGTCTCGGTACGCGTCGGCGTCGTTGGCCAACTCTCGGATGTCGCGCAGTTGGTCGCTCAATTTCGGCCACCTTTCTCCGACGTGTGGCGGGCGTCGACACCTACCGGACTTTACCGCGCGCGCTGAACAGCGGGGACCTCCCTTCGACCTATGGGTTCGCGGATCTTCGACCCGCACGGCGGATCTGCGCCGCAGTCGTTCGGAGTGAACCGCAATCTACTGATTGACGGCGGACCAGTGGATCCGCTGTCGCACACCCCTGCAATGAGTTCTACTTACGTCGGAGTCGCTCGATCCGGCCCTGGTCGACTTTGAGCTGTGCGTCAGGACAGTCTGTTTCGCCGCACCTGGTTGAACGGCACACCGCGGTCGGCGGCGTACTCACGCGGAAAGTTCAAGACCCGCTCGCCAATCACGTTGCGCGCCATCTCGGTGGTGCCGCCGCCGATGCTGGCGATCTGACGGCCCAGGTAGCGGGTACCGACATTGAGTAGCCCCGCGTCATCCTCGACGACGGCCGCGGAGGCCGCGATGGCGTGGGCGGTGTCGGTTTCGACGTCGTGGACCTCGGCCATATACAGCCTGATGATCGATCCCGCGGCGGGCGGCAGGGATCCGTTAGCCACGGCGTGGTAGACATGCTCACTGAGTTGTCCGTGGACGGCTCGGTGGACCAGGGCCCGGCCGACCATCTCCCGGACGCGTTCGCTCGCACCCTGGTTCGTGCTGTTAACCAGGGACAGCAGGTCGATCGAAACGTCTTGGGCGTCAGCGATTCCGGGTCCGCTGGTGTACTCCGAGCCGTCACCCATGGTGCGGCGTTCGTGGTACAGTTGCCGCGACGCGACGTCCCACCCTTTGCCCGGTTCCCCGATGACGGCGTCGTCACCGACGTCGACGTCGTCCAGAAACTCTTCGCAGAACTCGACTGAGCCGTTGACCTGTCGGATGCGGTTGATCGTGATTCCGGGATGTCGAAGCGGTACCAGGAACATCGTCAGCCCATTGTGTTTAGGTGCGTCCCAGTCGGTCCGGGCCAGGCACAGGCCGTAGTCGGCGGCGAAAGCCCAGGTGCTCCACGTCTTGGCGCCGTTGATGATCCACCGCCCGTCTCGGCGATCGGCGCGAGTGATGACGCCCGCGAGGTCCGAGCCCCCGCTCGGTTCAGACAGCAGCTGTACGAGCACCTCGTCGCCGCGCAGCGCCGCCCGGATGTGATTGCTTTTCTGTTCCTCGCTGCCCATGTCGAGGATCGTTGCGCAGCAAATGGCGAAGGACGGGACGTTGAGGATGAGCGGTGTCTCATAGTCGAGGGCCTCGGCGTCGAACGCCTTCTTGTACTCGTAGCCCCGTCCGAGTCCGCCGTACTCTCGGGGAAAGCAGATCCCGGCAAATCCCCCGTCCCACAATGCTTTTTGCAGTTCGCGGGCCCGCTCCCAGGTCGCCTCTGCGTCGCGCGAGACAATCGCGGGGTTGTCGGGATCGAGGCGCGGCAAGTTCTCGGCCAACCAGGACCTGGCCCGGCTCCGAAATTCCCCGACAGACTCAGCAGTCACCGGCGGCGTCGATTTCGTCTGCGCGTCATCGCCGATGCCCTCCCGCCGCGACAGTGCTATACGCTCGCCGAGCCTGTGCTGGGCGACTGTACAGCACCGCTGGGGCGCGTGTACAGTTCGACGCCCCGTCGCTGGCCCGGTTTAGGACGTGTTCAGTTCCACGGCGGCGCGAATAAGCGCCTTCAAAGCCTTTTCATCAATTTTGTCGCCCTCATGGAAATCGATGGCACGCCTGGTGTTGCCGTCGAGGCTGGAGTTGAACAGGCCCTCAGGGTCCTCCAATGAGGCGCCCTTGGCGAAGGTCATCTTCACGACATTCTTGTGCGTCTCACCGGTGCAGATCATCCCGTCGTGATACCAAACCGGGACCCCTCGCCACTTCCACTCCTCGACGACGTCGGGATCTGCCTGCTTGATCAATCTTCTGATGCGAGCGAGCATCTCGCCCCGCCAATCCCCCAGCTCCCTGATTCTTGCGTCTATCAGCTGGGAAGGAGAGTCTCCTCCTTTTTCTTGGTTCGAGCCGCTCTTTGCCTTGGTCATGGTTGTTGCGCTTTCTTGATGGTTGTTGTCGCTCGCCGATCTTTGAGTATCCCGCCGACCGCGTCGCCAACCATGTCGAGCTCGACGCTGCGGTCACGGGATGGTGAGTGCGATCTTGCCGACATGTTCACCGGCCCGCATCACCCCCAGCGCCTCCTCGAGCTTTTCCCAGTCGAAGACATGGCTGATATGAGGCTTCGTGCCTGCCTTGGACATCAGCTCGCACAGTTCGCCGTGAGCGCGCACACTGCCCACGGTGATCCCGATGACGCGCAGATTATTGAGCATCACCTCGGCGACCGAGATGGGCGCCATGTCGAATCCGCTGAGCACGCCGATAACCGCGACCGTGCCTCCCATCCGCGCCGAATGCAGCGACTGCCCCAGCGTGGCGGGCCCACCGAGATCGATGACCAGGTCGGCACCTCGCCCGGCGGTCAGTCGCTTCACCTCCGTCTCCCACTCCGGGGTTGTGCGGTAGTTGATGAGATGCGTTGCCCCCAAATCCGATCCGACCTTGAGTTTGTCGTCAGACGAAGAGGTCAAGATCACGGTGGCGCCCAGCGTACGGGCCAATTGCACGGCGAACAGCGAGACCCCGCCAGTTCCCTGGGTCACTACGACGTCGCCTTCGCCGATGTTGGCCTCCATCAGGGCACTCCACGCCGTCACGCCGGCACAGGGAATCGTCGCGGCTTCGACATCGCTGAGGTGATCGGGTGTGCGGACCAGGCCGCCGACGCCGGCGACGCGGTACTGCTGTAGCCACCCGTCGCCGCTGTCGCCGGGCAGCTCCCGCTTGGCTTCCGGTGCCGGCGGCCCGTCGAGCCAACCGGGGTGAAATGCGCCCATCACGCGCTGTCCGAGTTGCAGCCCGTCGACGCTCGGGCCGAGTGCCACGACCTCTCCGGCGCCGTCGCTCATTGGCACACGTGGCCAGGGACCGGGGAGGAGGCCCATCAGATTGACGTTGTCGTGAAAGTTGAGGCTCGAAGCCTTGACCTTCACCAGCACCTGCCCGGGCCCGGGTTCGTCGACCGACCTTTCCACCTTTTCCAGGGGTACGCCGGGGCCGTTCATGACCATGGCCTGCTGACGGACCGGAATACTCATGCGATACCTGCCTCCTCGCGTAGGGCCTCCTTGCCGGATCAGATCTTGGGCAACGGTTCCCACTCCCTTGCCACCGACACGCTCCAGCGCGGAGCGCGGCGCTGCAGGAATGCGTCGACGCCCTCGCGCGCATCGACGCTGCCCATCACCCGGCGGTGCAGTTCTGTCTCTAGTTCGGCGACTTGGCGCGGTGTGTAGCCCTTGATCAAAGTGTCCCAGAGCAGCCGTTTGCTCAGCGCGGCCGACATCGGTGCGACGTTGACGGCGATGTCGCGCGCCACCGCCATCGCGTGGTCGAGCACGTCGCCGCCGGGCAGCGCCCGAGTGGCGATCCCCATGGCTGCCGCCTCGGCGCCGTCGAACGTGCGCCCCGTCAAAAGGATGTCCGCGGCCACGGCACCGCCTGCCAGATGAGGCAACGTCCAATGCGACATGCAGTCGGGTATGACACCCCGACGGACTTGTGCGACAGCGTATTTGGCGTCGTCGGCCATGATCCGTATGTCGGCCTGCAACGCAATCGTCAAACCGATCCCGATGGCGTGCCCGTTGACCGCTGCGATGACCGGGGTGCGCAATTCGAACGCGGCGGGATCGGTTGGTGCGGCCGTGAACTCGACGTCGCCGGCCGGAGCATCGAAAGGGCTTGTTTCTCCTGAGAAGTCGGCACCGGCACAGAACGCGTCGCCCGCGCCGGTGAGCACGATCGCGCGAACTGCATCGTCGTCGTCGCACTGCCGGTAGGCACGGTTGAGCAGGGCACCCATCTCCGCGGTGTAGGCATTGCGGCGCTCGGGGCGGTTGAGGGTCAACAGCGCGACGCCGTCGGCGATCGCGACGGTGAGGTCAGTCATGTCAGCACCGAACGATCGCCGACGCGAGCCACCGGGTCGTCGCAGATAAGTGCTCTCATCTCGGTGAACTTACCCACTCCGGACCGCGCGTTGAGTTCGGGCTGGACGTCGAGGGCACCAGCGAGAAGCTTGAGACGCTGCTCAACGAAAGATCTAAGGCAGCTGTTAGGTCCGACACGCGGTCCGGGTCAGCGGTCGATCCATTGCATCTGCGCTTCGGCGTGGTGGCCTCCGACCGGTGGGGTGAGTTCATCGAGTCTGGCCAGCTGGTCGGGGGCGAGTTCAACGGCATCGGCAGCGACGTTTTCCTCAAGGCGCGCAACGCGCTTGGTTCCCGGAATGGGGACGATATCCGAACCTTTCGCCAGCAGCCAGGCCAATGCGACCTGAGCCGGAGTGGCGCCGACGTCGATGCTGATGTCACGCAGCTCGTCTGCGCTGCGGAGGTTGTGCTGGAAGTTCTCGTCGAAGAATCGGGGATTGGTCTTCCGGTAATCGCTGTCGGGAAGGGCCTCGTTGGACCGGATCGCGCCGGTAAGGAAGCCACGGCCCAGCGGTGAGTAGGCGACGAACCCGATTCCCAGCTCACGCAGTAGCGGTAGCACTGCGTGTTCCTGGTCGCGAGTCCATAGCGAGTATTCAGATTGCACCGCGGTGATGGGATGCACGGCGTGGGCGCGACGGATGGTGTTCACGCCGACCTCGGAAAGGCCGATGTGACGGATCTTCCCGGCAGCGACCAATTCGGCCAACACTCCGATTGTGTCTTCAATCGGGGTGCTGCGGTCGAGGCGGTGTTGGTAGTAGAGGTCGATGTGGTCGGTCGCCAGCCTTCGCAGGGAACCGTCGACGGCGACGCGGATATTCGCGGGGCTGCTGTCTAGGCCGTCGCGGCCGGTATGCGAGATCAGACCGAACTTGGTTGCCAGCACCACCTGATCTCGCCGGCCCTGCAGGGCGCGGGCGACGAGTTCTTCATTGGTGTAGGGGCCGTAGACCTCGGCGGTGTCGATCAGGGTGACGCCGAGGTCGATAGCGCGATGAATCGTGCGGATGGATTCGGCGTCGTCACTGCCGGCACCCGCATAGGCCACAGACATGCCCATCGCGCCCAGCCCGAGGCGCCCGACTTCCAGGTGGGCGAGGTGAGCGGGTTTCATGGGGCCATTGTGCGCCGGACGACTTGGAGGGGTTCGCCGGGACCTGGGCGGGTAGCGTTGCTCGAGTGCACCACGTCGAGCTTCCCGCGATCTGATGGACCACGCAACGACCGCGCGATCGGTTCGCAATCTGGCGGTGGACTTCTATCGCGTATCGGGTGTGGTTCTCATTGTGCTGGGGCATTGGTTGGCCGGATCGGTGACCTATCACGACGGGCATTTCGGTCGGGAAAACCCGCTCCTCGACGTGCCCTGGACGCAGTGGCTGACCTGGATTTTCCAGGCGGTTCCGGTGTTTTTCCTGGTGGCCGGCTACGCCAGCGCAGTGTCGTGGACGCGTCGATGCGACGCCGAAGGTTTCTCGCGCGAGGCCTGGCTTCGGCATCGACTGGCCCGGGTACTCGGACCGACTGCGGTGTACGTCGCGCTGGTGTCAGTAATCGTCGTGATTCTGGTGGCCTACGGCGTGCCCGGTTCGGTGCTCGAGTACGCGGGTTGGGCGGTGGCCATGCACCTGTGGTTCCTTGCCGTCTACGTGGTGGTGGTGTCGCTGACGCCCATTGCGATTGCCGCACAACGCCGTTGGGGCCTTTTGGTGCCGGGGATACTGGCCGTGGGGGTCGTGGTGGTCGACGCCGTCTCGCTCGCCGGCCACGTGCCCTACCTCGGCTGGGTGAACTACCTGCTGTGCTGGGGGCTGCTCTACCAGCTCGGAATCGCTTGGCACGGTGGGCTGTTGGTCGGTCGCAGACCCGTGCTGCTCGCTGCCGGGTCGGCGGTCGCGCTCGCATTGCTGATCCGGCTGGGACTGTATCCGGTCAGCATGATCGGCGTTCCCGGCCAAGCGGTGCAGAACACGACGCCGCCCACAGTGGCGATGCTGGCATTCGCATGCACGCAGGCCGGACTGGCGGTTGCGGTCGCGCCAGCGCTCAACCGGGCACTGCGGCCCGGCCTCGTGCAGCGCGTGCTATCCACGGCCAATGCCAATGTGATGGCTCTTTACCTGTGGCACATGGTGCCGGTTGTGATCGTCGCGATCGTCGCCTACCCGGCAGGACTGTTGCCGCAACCGCTCGAGGGAACAGCGGTGTGGTGGCTGGTCCGGCTGGAGTGGGTCGTCATCCTCAGCCTCGTGACGGCGGTCGAGATGGTGCTGTTGTGGTGGGGACGCCGTCTTTTCGCGGCCCCGCTGCCCATGGTCGGCATGCCGCTCACAGATCGCTGGGGCGAAGTGGTCATGCTGGCTGGTGCCGCGATGGCCGCCTCTGGCCTGCACTTTTTCGCCTATGCAGGCTTCGCTCCGGACGGGCACTTTCCGTGGGTGATCGCGCTCGTCTTCGCCGGTGGAGTCGTCCTGGTGGCGATTCGCCCCAAACAGGTCAGCCCGCAGTCGGTTGATCCCGCACCTATGACCGGATGAACTCCAGCATGTCCGCGTTGATGGTCTCGGCTTGCGTGGTCGGCATCCCATGCGGAAAACCCGTGTAGGTCTTCAAAATGCCGTAGGGCAACAGCTTTGCCGAGAGCGGGCCCGCAATCTCGTACGGCACGATCTGATCGTCTTTGCTGTGCATCACCAGAACCGGCACCGTGATCTTCTTGAGGTCTTCGGGGAAATCCGTCTGGGAGAACGCGACTATCCCGTCGTAGTGCGCCTTGGCATCACCGGTCATGCCCTGGCTCCACCAATTGGCGGTGATCGCTTCAGACGGCTCGGCGCCAGGCCGATTGAACCCGTAGAACGGTCCTGACGGCAACGCCCGGTAGAACACCGATCGATTGGGCCGCCAGCTGCGCCTGCAAGTCGTCGAAAACCTCTTTGGCAAGACCACCGGGATTGGAGTCGGTCTTGACCATAAACGGTGGGACTGCGCTGATGAGAACAGCTTTGGCGGCCCGGCTCTCGCCGTGGCGGGCCAAATAGGGCACCACCTCCCCACCGCCGGTGGAGTGACCGATGTGGGTGGCGAGGTCGCCGGGTTGCGTTATTACTATGGGTAGCCTAACCCAACTTAGGTAACGGAAGGCCCCGCGATGACGTCTTATGCGCACTACCCGCGTCTTGCCGACGCGCACGTGATCAATGTTGCCGATTGATCCGCACGCCGATGCTTCCCGGCGCGCCTGGCTACCCTGCCCGAAATGCGACTGGGGTCGCACCGCGTGTTTAGAGTGCCGCAGCAGCCACAACTGCGCCACGCACTGGCAGTATCTGTTGAGCAATCGGGCGACGCAGGTTCACCTCCAATGCCCTGGTTGCGCCACCGTGTGGTCAACCGACACTCGAAATCGCCTGGAAACGCCGGCTATTGCCCGATGGTGACGACCGTCCTGTCGCGACACTTAAACTCACATACACGACACGCCCCGCAGAACGTGACCGGCCGTTCGCATCTCACGCAGCAGAATCGGGCTGATCCCAGACATCGAGGTCAGGCAGCGGGCGCTGACAGATGGAGTGCGCCTCGTCGGCGCTGAGCCCGAACAGACGCAACACGTTTTCGGTGACCGTATCGGCGGCTTGCGCGTCGTCGCGATCGCGGTCTTTCCGCAAGAGTGTGCCGAGTCCCAACAGCGCGCCACCGGCCATGGCAAGTGCAAGTTCCGGGTCGTCGATGCGGAACCTCCCGGCGTCGGCGGCGGCCTTGATGTCGCGTAGCGCGCGGGGAGCCAGGCCGCGTTCCGACGACAGCAGGGCCGGCCCGTTGGCCAACAAGATCTCGCTCTCTTGTGGGCGTTGACGGAACAGCCGGCCAGTCAGCCGGAAACTGGTGGCAAATGTTTCCGCGGGGTCCTCGATCGACGCGGTGAGGCGATCCAGCAGCGCTCCGTGAGCGTCGAGCACGTCGGCGACCGCGGCCTCGAACAGCTGCTCCTTGCTGTCGAAGTGGTTGTAGAAAGAGCCCATCCCCACGTCGGCGGTTTGGGTGATCTCCAGTACCGGCACGTTGACCTTGCCTTCGGCGATCAATCGTTGCGCTGCCTTGACAAGCGCCGCCCTGGTGCGCTGTTTGCGCCGCTGCAGGCGATTGGGCGGCTCTGACTGGTCGGACATCGCGCTCACCGCGCTTTCGCCTAACGTCGTCACCCTAGCAGTATGCATCATATTTGAGGATTTCGTCAGAAGTCTTGACTGAGTGTTGCTTCTCATGTGATGATTTCGTCAGTTAAGTTGGAGATGGTGATGAATCAGAGCATCAGCCCCCGCAGCAACCTGCACCCGGACGTGCATAAAGGCCTGCACAGCGAACGAGGAGCGCTACCCCGCGAACACCCCGGCCGGTCCCGGAATCCGGTGATCAAAGTCGTCGACATCGCGTGGCTGGAATTTGAGAAGCCGGATCTGACGCGCGCCGAGGCGTTCGCCCGGGCCTTCGGGTTCCAGACGGCACAGCGCGGTCCGGATGAGATTCAGTTACGCGGCACCGACGCGGGTGGACCCTGTGTGATCGTGCGCCACGGACAGCGGACGCGCTTCACCGGCGTGGCGTTTCGAGCCTGCGACGAGGTCGACGTGCTGCGGCTGGCCGACAAATCCGGTACCACCGCGCGGCCGCTGCCGGAGACCATCGGCGGCCTATCAGTCGACCTGGTCGATCCCAGCGGGATCCCGGTGCACGTGGTCGCCGGAATGCACGAACTGCCAGGGTTGCCGGGCCAGCAGCCCCACATGTTCAATTTCGGACACGACCTGCAGCGCACCAACACCACCCAACGTCCCCAGCGCGTACCCGCGCGGGTCCAGCGCCTGGGCCACCTGGTGCTGCAATCGACCAAATATCTCGAGGCGCTGAACTGGTACCTGGACAACCTGGGCATGATCGTCAGCGACTTCCTGTTCTTCCCCGGCCAGCGCGAACGAGGGCCGACCATGAGCTTCATCCGTTGCGATCGAGGATCGACGCCCACCGATCACCACACACTGGCGATGGCGTTGGGCCCGGTCAACCGCTACATCCACTCGGCGTATCAGGTCTGCGACCTCGACGCTCTGGCCGCCGGCGGCGAATACCTCAGGGAGCGCGGTTATCTCCGGTCCTGGGGTATTGGCAGGCACATCCAGGGCAGTCAGATCTTCGACTACTGGCGCGACCCGGACGGTTTCCTGGTCGAGCACTTCGCCGACGGCGATATGTTCGACGACTCCGTCGAGCCCGGCTGGGCGCCCTTCGCCGCGTCCGGATTGGCCCAATGGGGGCCGCCAGTGACCAGAGATTTCCTCGGAACTGACCCGAAATCGGCTCGCCGCGAACTGGTTTCGATGATCACTGCGCTCCGCGCAAGCAACGAGTTCGATATCAGCCGCCTGATCGGCCTACTGAAAGTACCCACCTCATGACCGTTTCCGTACTGCATACTGCCGACGCCTGGTGGGTCAAGACTCCCGACGGCGCCGCGCGGATCGACACCGCCGCGACCACGACCGCGCAGCTGCTGACCGACCGCGCCGCGATCGAGGCTGCCGCCGCCAGCACCGACACCGTCGCCGTCGCCAGTCTGAAGTTGGTCTCACCGGTGACCAGGCCGTGCCGGGTGGTGGCTCAGATGACCAACTTTGAGTCGCACGTCAGGGATGCAGGCATGGACCCGGCATCGGTTCCGCTGACTTTCTTCCGGAAGGCGTCCGCGTCGATCAACGGTCCGTTCGACGACATCGTCAAACCCGAACACGTCAGACTATTGGACTACGAGGTGGAGATCGGGCTGGTGATCGGACGCGCAATCCCGGTCGGCACAAGCATTTCCGACACGAACCTCGCCGAGTTCATCGCCGGTCTGGTCGTCGCAAACGATGTGTCAGCACGCGACATCCAACTTCCACAGACTCAGTTCTATGAGGCGAAGTCCTATCCAACCTTCACCCCGGTCGGGCCGGAGCTGGTACTTCTGAATGCCGAGGAGCTCAAGCGATTCGGCGACCTGCGGCTGCACCTGAGTGTTAATGGCAACGAGCGACAGAACGCGCTGGTCGAAGGCGACATGCTGTATCGGCCACTGCAGGCGCTGCAGTCGCTCACCCAGTTCCAGGAGCTCGCCCCGGGTGACCTGGTGCTCACCGGCACCCCGGCCGGCACCGCCCTGAGCGCCCCGTCGAAGCCGGTGGCGATCATCGGAAACCTGTTGCCGCCGGCCGTCAAGTGGAAGGCGTTCTTCAAGCGTCAAGCCGCTAACCCGAGATATTTGCAACACGGGGACATCGTGGAGGCGTCGGTGGCCACCGACGACGGGGCCATCGACCTCGGAACCCAACGGACCGCTATTCGATACGCGTGACCGACAAGGCGATTCCGCACGTGTCCGTCGCCATCGTCGGCGCCGGACCGACCGGCATTACCGCCGCCACGCTGTTGGCACAGTACGGCGTGGACTGCCTCGTCCTCGACCGCTGGCCCGGCGTGTACCCGCAGCCCCGGGCCGTCCACCTGGACGACGAAATCTACCGCGTCATTGCCCGCCTCGGCATCGCTGATGAGTTCGCGGCAATTTCGCGGCCCACGCTCGGATTGCGGCTGCTCGACAATCGATTCAAGGTGCTTGCCGAGTTCAACCGCGACAGCTCCCGCAGCGTGCACGGTTTCCCGCAGGCCAACATGTTCGACCAACCGGAGTTCGAGGCCCTGCTGCGCGCAAACCTCAAGCGGTACACCGGCGCCGAATTGCGCGGCAACGCCGAGGTAACCGAAATCACCCGCCACGGAGGACACGTGCGCGTCACCTTCACCGACCGCTCCGACAACCAGGTTCACCTGGTCGAGGCCGACTATCTGCTGGGCTGCGACGGCGCGAACAGCTTGGTGCGCACCCAGATCGGCTCAGCCATGCGAGATTTGAACTTCGAGCAGCGCTGGTTGGTCGTCGACGTGGCCACCGATGCCGACCTGCACCAGTGGGAGGGCGTGTACCAGGTGTGCGATCCGGCTCGCGCGGGCACCTACATGCGCATCGGACAGGCCCGCTATCGATGGGAGTTTCAGTTGCTCGCCGGCGAAAGCGCCGATGATTTCGGCACCCTGCCCGCATTGCGGCCACTCATCGCACCCTGGACTGCCGACGTTGCGGATAGCGAACTAACGCTGCTGCGCGTGACCGAGTACACGTTCCGCGCGCAAATCGCCGACCGGTGGCGCCGCGGCAACATCTTCATCCTCGGAGATGCCGCGCACCTCACTCCCCCGTTCATCGGTCAGGGCATGGGAGCCGGCCTGCGCGATGCGATGAACCTCGCCTGGAAGATTGCCGGGGTCCTCAACGGCACCCTCGCGGCAGACGTTCTCGACAGCTACGAGCAGGAGCGCAAACCACACACCCGGCAGCTGATTCGGCTGGCACTCAATATCGGCCGCTCGATGACCGGCGGCGGCCATCTTGGCAACCTGGTGCGCCGCCTCCTGCTGCCCCGGCTGTGGCTGCTTCCCGGTCTGCGCGACAAGGTCGTTGACTCCACCACGCCCGCGCTACACAGTTCGGCGCTGGTGCACAAGTCTCGCCGGCCACGCCAGCTCGCCGGCACGCTGTGCCCGAATCCGGCGCTGCCCGGTGGTCAACGGCTCGACGACGTTGTTGGCGCGGGGTTCGCCTTCATCACCACTAGTCCGCTGGGCGGCGCCGACGAAGCGTTGCTCCGGCGGCGCGGAGTCGCGGTGCTGGTAGCCGAACGCGACACCGAACTCGGGAAGTGGCTGCGCGAAGGGCAGACCACGGCCGCGATCGTGCGTCCCGACCGGACGGTCGTGCGCGCCGGGCGCGACAACGCTGCCCTGTGCGCATTCATAGCTACTGTCCTTCAGCCGGCGAGAGTCTGAATAGGCACAGAAGTTGAGATTAGCGCCGACCCGTCGCTACCAATCGAGCAGCCGCCGACCGGACGTTCACTGCGGCCGCGCCACGATCACCGGCATTCTGACCGAATGCACAACTGCATTGCTGACCGAGCCCAGCATCATGCCGGTTAAACCACCTCGGCCATGACTGCCAACGACGACAAGCTGTGCGGATTCTGACTGTTCGATGAGTTGTCGCGCGGGCCGATCGCAAACGACCACTCGGTGCACTGTCACGTCAGGATAGCGTTCTTGCCAGCCCGCCAGACTTTCGGCGAGACTGCGTTCCGCTTCCGACCCCACCGCCGCCCAGTCCAATCCCGGAAGTTCGAATATCGTGACGTCACTCCACGCGTGCAAGGCCGTGAGATCGACGCCGCGACGAGACGCTTCGTCGAACGCGATCGCCGTTGCGAGTTCTGAAGCCGGCGAGCCATCGATTCCCACCAGGACGGGAGCGTGCTGCGGATCCGGCATCAACGGGTCTTCGTCACGGATCACTGCGACCGGACAACTGGCGCGCCGCACCACACTCGAACTGACCGAACCGAGCACGCCCCGGGCCAGCGCTCCTCGTCCGGAGCAGCCCACAACTATCATCTCTGCCTCATCGGACATCTTGGCCAGGGTCAGCACCGGGGCCGAAAATACGAGCTCGCTCTTGACGGCGACCTTACGATCCGTCGGCATGGCATCTTCGGCGACCTTGACCGCGTGCGCGAGAGCCTTGCGCCCCTCCTCTTCCAGCCATACCCCCAAAGAATCTGGATACGGGACTGGAGGCCAGGTCGCTGTGGGGGTGGTCACCGTGTGGACCACGGTCAGTGGAATGTTTCTCATCGCCGCATCACGGGCTGCCCAGCAGGCGGCGGCGTTCGATGCAGGCGAGCCGTCGACCCCAACGACGATACCGAGATGTTTTACAACTGCTGACATTTCGTTCTCCCTTCATCACAAGCGAGGTTATATACCGGCACGGTCATCGGTCAGGAGGCTTTAGTCCTCAACTGCACCGACATGGGACCATCGTTGCATCCGGTGGGGGGCATGATGCTCGCGGCAGAAGCCCGACCGATCGACATCGATGACCCAAAGCGTCTCGCAACGCAGGGATGAGCACGCCGCCGCCGCCAAAGGACGTCATTGTCGGCCGGCGACGGCGTGCTCTCTATTGGTCGCTGTGCAGTGCCGATGGGCGGAGCTCGGCGGCGTCACCGGCCCGGTGCCGGCATCGCCGCGACCAACGGCGTGTCGACGCCGATTGGGCCTACCGTCGCGGCACCACCTGGTGAGCCGAGCGGAGCATCTCGGCCCGGCAGGATCTGGTGAAAAAAGGCGGCATTGTCCTCACGGTGCTGTTGCTCGTCGTCGGGGACATCCCCTTCCCAGTAAATCGCCCCCACGCGGCAAATCAGCTTGCACGCACCGCAGTCCACGCACTCATCGGGGTTGATGTACATCGTTCGGGCACCCTCGTAGATGCAGTCGACTGGGCACTCCTGCACACAGGACTTGTCCATCACATCCACGCACGCTCTACCGATCACGTAGGTCACAAACATCAAGCTACAGAACCCTTGTCGGCGATCGCGCCTACCGAAAGCCCTTACCGGAAAGGACCAAAGGCCATTTCGCGGGCGGCCAGCCCGATTAGCCGCGACCGTACTGAAAGTGATGTTCAGTCTCTAGCTGGTGCGAACGACGATCACCGGAATTTTCGCCGAATGGGCAGGCTTGTCACAGAAGAGCAATGCCTCCTTTCCAGGCCTCGATGAGGGTGGCACGGCACCGGAGTAAACGTATGCGCCTCGGGCGCCTCGGACTCAGCCAGGCTGGCGGTGAGGCCGCGTCGGATTCCGGCGACCGGTCGACGCCAACCATTATTCTGTATTCTGTTGTTGTAACGGACATTTCGCACTCTGTGTCTGGGGGATGTTAGACCCCGCTTGGGTGCCATTTGTCTCGAAGTCAGCCCAGGGGTGCTGACCATCGCAGCAAGGTACCGCCGGCCGGGAGGTTCTCGATCACGAAGTCGCCACCCACTGCATTGGCGCGCTGGCGCAGATTGTTCAGGCCGCTTTCGGTAACGCCAGCGGCGATGCCCTGACCGTTATCGACGACCTCGATGCCCAGATCGTCGTCGACGCTGACTTTGATAGTCAGTTTGGTCGCGTTCGCATGCCGGACGGCGTTGCTAACGGCCTCTCGCACAACCGCTTCGGCGTGATTGGCCAGCGCGGAGTCGACGACTGACAGCGGCCCCGTGTACTGGACTGTGGTACGCAGCTCGGGACTCGAGAATTCCTCGATTACCTCATCCAGTCGTTGCCGCAGACGGGTCGCACCGGACGGCGCAGCATACAGGTCGAAAATCGCCGTGCGGATCTCCTCGATGGTCTCGTGGAGGTCGTCGATGCAGCCGGCGAGCCGTTGTTGCACCTCAGGTGAACGTGCCCGGGGAACGATTCCCTGCAGGGCGAGCCCTACCGCGAAGAGCCGTTGGAGGACGTGGTCGTGAAGGTCGCGAGCGATCCGGTCACGGTCCGTCAGAACATCGAGTTCGCGCATCTGCCGTTGTGAGGTGGCGAGCTGCCAGGCCAGCGCCGCTTGATCTGCAAAGGCGGCCATCATTTCGAGCTGGTGCTCGGTGACATGCTGTTCGACGGCACGGCGAAGTGCGACCAGAACGCCCGCAGCAGTACCAGTGACCCGGAGCGGCAGCGCCAAAGCGGGACCGGGGCTCCCAGGCTGACGATCCCAACGTCGAGGTGGTCGAGGCGGCGGGGCGTACGATCCTGAAAACCTCCCCCGATCACCGTTCCACTGACAGGTACGGTCGCACCCTTGACCGAGGGAGAGACCGCTCCAGCGACCTCTAATATCAACAAGTTATCGACCTCGGAGGACGGGCATTCGCTGTCGCCCGAGACGACCACCAGCGTGGCTGCCGCGCCCATCAACTCGAGCGCTTCGTCGGCGACGAGCCGGAACACCGTGGCGGGTTCAGCTCCGGACAACATCTGTGTTCCGATATCGCGCGTCGCCTCGATCCACGCTTCCCGCGCCCGCGACTGCTCAAAGAGGCGGGCGTTGTCGATGGCGATGCCCGCCGCGGCGGCCAGGGCTTGCACCAACACCTCGTCGTCATCGCTGAATGGCTGACCATCTGCCTTCTCGGTCAAGTAGAGATTGCCGAACACCTCGTCGCGGATGCGCACCGGAACCCCGAGGAATGTCCGCATCGGCGGGTGGTTGGGTGGGAATCCAACCGACGCCGGGTGCCGGGAGATGTCGTCCAGACGGATCGGCTTCCGGTCATCGATCAACACACCGAGAACGCCGCGGCCTGCTGGCAATGGCCCGATAAGCTGCCGCGGCTCGTCGTCGATGCCCTGGTAGACGAATTCGACCAATTCGTGGTCGTGGCCCCGCACCCCCAGCGCGCCGTACCGCGCATCCACCAACTCGATGGCGGTGTGGACGATGGCGTGCAGGGTGGCGTCGAGCTTCAGCCCCCCGATGTGATCACCAAGATGGCCTCGATGAGACCGTCTAGCCGGTCCCGGCCCTCGACAATCTGCTCGATCCGGTCTTGGACCTCTAACAGCAGCTCTCGCAAACGCAACTGCGACAGCGTTTCGCGCATCAGCGGTGTGCCAGAGT
Organism: uncultured Actinomycetota bacterium; assembly: GCA_963728815.1. GTDB lineage: Bacteria > Actinomycetota > Actinomycetes > Mycobacteriales > Mycobacteriaceae > Mycobacterium. The sequence goes on along the minus strand of CAVSLH010000023.1, from coordinate 103,058 downwards.
CCACATTCGCTCCGCCAGCATTGCTCACATCAACATGTTGGCTGCCCCTGCCCCTATTCAGCCAGCCTGGTAAATGCCCAACCTGGCCTTAACTAGCAGCTCACAGGTGTTGATGATCGACAACCAGCAGCGAGCAGTCCGCGTTGTGCAGCACAGCGTTACCGATTGGTCCGACGAGTTGTTCCAGGTGCTCCTGATCGCGGGCGCTGACGACGACCAACTGCACCGATCGACCCTTCTCAGCCAGGTAGTCCAGCAGGCTGCCGTGCACGGCCGCCGACTCCACCCGGATATTCGGATAGCGTCGCGTCCAATGGGCAAGCCGACGGTCTAGGTTGGCAAGTATCCGGCGATCGCCGTCTCCGGCCGCACCCTCGTCGCCGATATCGCGGACCCACGTTTGCCGGCAGGTGATTGCGCGCAGCGGCGAGTTGCACAATCGTGCTTCATCGATCGCGATCCCCAGCAAAGCGCCGTTGTCGGCAGATCCCTCCGCGTCGACGACGATCCAGTGCGCATGCCGTGCGGCCCGATCACCCTGGCCCCGAATGATGGCCACAGGGCAGTGTGCCGATACGGCCAGGGCCGCAGCGGTGGAGCCCACCCGCCCTGGCCGGAAGTGGTGCGCGCCGACCGCGCCGATACACACCATGGCGGCCGATGCCGAAGCTCGGATCAACGAGGTGATCGACCGCTCCTGGGTGATCTCCACCTCGAGCTTCACCGGCTTGCCAGTCGCCTCGACCGCCGCGAAGGCGTAACGAACAGCGTTCTCTGCAATCGCAAGTTTGTGAGCCGCCCTGTCCGGCCGGGTCTGCTGAGTATCGTCCGGTTCGATCGCGTACAGCAGACGCAACGGGATGTCACGACTGACTGCCTCATCGACCGCCCAAAGCGCAGCGTGTACTGCCGCCTTCGAGCCGTCGATGCCAACGACGATCGACGAGGGTGTAGTTGATTCGTTCATCGCGCCGCTTCCGGGTTGACTGGTGCCGTGACCGGCACACCTGCAACGCTATTGGCCTCGGGGTCGAGTCCAGAGAGCCATTGGTCCTCAGTTGGCCGCCATTGGTCCTGCCAAGTCCGACAAGCCATGCCGGCCAGCCGGTGAGCTACCGGACAGATCCGTGTCCGGCGTCTGGCCGCGTTAAGCACCGTGTGCAACCTAGGGTGAGATTTGCTCAGAGAAACAGACTCTGACCGATGTAGTGGCCTTGGTTAGGCGCGGGCGGTACGGCGAAGATAGCTGATCCGATGTGGCGGATGTATTCGTTGAGCAGGTCGTGGGCGCCGAGTCGGCCGATCCGGCCGGACACCCCGTTATCTACAAACGACGGGCGAATGGCTCGGCGAACCAGATGGATTGCCGTGGTGGGACTTTGATCTCGACGACACCCGGATGTTGCGAGTGGCCGACACCGCAGGAGGCAGGGTTGCCCTGTTCGTCTCCCCGACCTACCCCGGGTCACGCCATCACCGTCTACAGCGGGCTTCCCGACGAGCCCGACGACTTCGGCACGCTCCTCGACGAAAACATCATGACGCAGTTGGAGGAAACCCGCCCAATGCCCAGCGGTTCGTAAGTGGGTAAAGCGTTAAGGATTCAGGTGTATGCCCGAAGAATCCATAAAATAGTTGTAAGTAACTGTGTCGTCTTACCCAGCTGATGGCGTTGCCACTGCTACGTTGCTAAGTGCCGCTGATGCTCGACGTGTAGCGGTTAGCGAGGTGGACGTATGTACTTGGCCGATCGGGTGGCAAGGGCTGTCGCTTTTGTGCGGGCGGGTTACCCCACCGGCATGCCTGCCACTGGTTACGTGCCGCTGGCAGCCCTGTCGCGCCGACGAGTTTGCGATGACGAGATCACTGCTATCACAAGCGGACTCATGATGCGTCAACGTTGGCCGATCAGCACCACCGACGTCGGGGTGGAAATCACCCGGATCACTAACGAGATGCCCTCGCCGGATGACATCGAGCGTATCCAGCGTCGGCTTGATGCGATCGGCTGCGCGGGCGCGGATAGGCATCGCCGAAACGACTGAACGCCTAAGGCGACGGCCCGACCGGGCCGCCGCAGGCGGCCAGATAGTCCGCGTAATTCCACTTCTTCAAAAACTCTTGGCCGGCTTGTAACCCGCGTTGATAAAGAGCTTCCCGCTGTTGCGCGGTGATGTCGAAGTCGATCGGGCTCACCTCTTCGGCGGGCACGAAGATGGTGCGTCGCACGGTGCACGGATCGTCGATGTAAGAGTTGTCCTGATTGCTCACCAGCGTCTCTATCGCGGCGATTCCCAAAGACACCGGCCCATGCACCGGATGAGTAGGCGGAATGCCGGGACGTGCCGACAGCCGGATCCCGAATGTCGGCCATCGTGGATCGCCGTCAGGCCGGTCGAACAACTCCACGGGAAAGTTCGACAGCAACCCACCGTCGACCCAGGTAGCACCACCTACCCGAACGGGCTCGAATACGTACGGAATCGCCGACGAGGCGTGCACCGCGCGTGCTACCGAGAAGTCGTCCGGGTCGATGCCATAGGAATCGAGGTCCCACGGATGCGAACCAGCCAGCGTCGTGACAGGTCACTGGCGGTAACGACCAGCGACCAGGCGAACTGTTTGGGCTCTTCGCCGGTGCGCAAGTCGCCGAAGGTGCGCACGCCGAGGTCGCCGAGCAAATCGGTGAGCAGCTCTTCAAGATAAGCCCCCTATAGACCCCGTCGGACACCAGGAGCGAGAGCCCCCCACCGATTAAGGGCACGTGTCCGATCAGATTGCGGTCCAGGAACTTCGGGTAGTCGATGCTGCGCATAATCTTTGCCAGCGGCGTCAGCGGTTTACCGGCGGCCTGCAGAGCGGCAACCAGCGACGCGACGATCGCCCCCGCGCTGGTCCCCGCGACACGGGGAAACTCATAGCCTGCCGCTGCCAGCGCGTCCACCGCTCCAACCAGCCCGATCCCCCGGACGCCACCGCCTTCGGACACCAGGTCAGGTCCACACGCGCCGTGCTCACGGCCGTCACGATAGCCGGATCACGCTGGATTACCGGTGCGCGGCACGTCGAACAACCCTGCTCATGGGATCCGATGGCCATCGGTGCCGAAGAAATGCAGGTGTCCGGGTTCTGGACGCAGGCGCACGCGGCTGCCCTTTTCGGGAAGGTTGCGACCATCTGCGCGCGCGACCACTGGTTGATCGAAGATCTTGCCGGAACCTGTGATTCGGCCATACAGGTAGGCGTCTGCCCCGAGCTCTTCGACCACGTCGACCTCCATTTCGACACCGAGGGTGCCCAGCTCGAAATGTTCGGGGCGAACCCCGACGATGACCTCAGTTGCGGCGCCGGCGATCTCACGCGGAACCAGGATCGGCCAATCCCCCAGCGACACCGAGGAATCGACGATCGGGAGGGTGAATAGGTTCATCGCCGGAGACCCGATGAATCCCGCAACGAACACGTTGCCGGGGTTGCGGTAAAGCTCGCGGGGCGCCGCGCACTGTTGCAACACGCCGTCGCACAGCACCGCGACGCGGTCCCCCATAGTCATGGCCTCGACCTGGTCGTGCGTGACGTAGACCGTGGTAGTACCGAGTTGGCGTTGCAATGTCGCGATCTGGTTGCGGGTTTGCACCCGCAGTTTGGCGTCAAGATTGGACAACGGCTCGTCCATCAGGAACACCTGTGGGCGGCGCACGATCGCGCGCCCCATCGCCACCCGCTGGCGTTGTCCACCGGAGAGGTCTTTGGGTTTGCGATCGAGATACGGTTGCAGGTCAAGCAATTTCGCCGCGGCCAGTACCCGGTCGCGGATTTCTGACTTCGGTGTTCTGGCGATCTTCAATGCAAATCCCATATTCTGCGCGACCGTCATGTGCGGGTAGAGGGCGTAGTTCTGAAAGACCATCGCGACGTCGCGATCTTTGGGATCGACGTTGGTGACATCGCGTTCTCCGATCCGGATACACCCGGAATCCAGCGGTTCCAGTCCGGCCACCATCCGCAGCGAGGTGGTTTTGCCACACCCGGATGGACCCACCAGGACAACGAACTCGCCGTCCCCGACAATAAGGTCGAGGCGATCCAGTGCCGGTCGGTCCGTGCCCGGGAACTGACGCGTCGCTTGCTCGAAAATCACCGAAGCCATGACTACCCGCCGAGCCCGGTGACAGCGATACCGCGCACAAAGGAGCGTTGCGCGATCGCGTAGATGATGACCAGCGGCAGCATGATCAACATCGAGGTTGCCATCAGCACCGGCCACCGGGCAACGTATTCGCCCCGCATCCGGACCAGGCCGAGAGTCAGCGTGGCCAGGCTGTTGCGCTGAATCATCAACAGCGGCCACAGAAAGTCGTTCCACACGTTGACCCAGGTGAGCACTCCAAGCACCATCACCGCGGGCCTTGCGTGCGGCAGCAGGATACGCCAGTAGATCTGCCACGGAGAACAACCATCGAGTATCGCCGCTTCCTCGAGATCGGTCGGGAGGGTGCGGAAGAACTGCCGCATTAGGTAGGTGCCGAAAGCGCTACCGAACAAACCCGGCACAATCATCGCCCACGGAGTGTCAACCCACCCCACGGTCCGCATAAGAATGAACTGCGGGATTACCGTCACGGTCAGCGGCACCATCAACGTGCCCAAGTACAAGACGAACAACGCATCGCGGCCACGAAATTCCAGTCGTGCAAAGGCATATCCGGCCAATGAGCAAAAGAAGACCTGTCCGGCCGTTACACATCCGGCATACAGCACGGTGTTGAAAAACATCCGCCAGAACGGCATCAGCGCGAACACATCGGTGTAGTTGGACCACCGCGGGTGGGCCGGCAAGAGCCTGGGCTCGCTTACCTCGCCTTCCTTCTTCAACGAACCCGACACCGCCCAAACAATCGGGAACAGCGTGCACCATGCGATGCCGATCAGCGCGGTGTAAACGATGACAACACGAAAGATATTGCGCTTGACTGTGCCGTTAGCGCCCTTAACTCCTTTACCTAAGCCCACGAGAAGTCTCCCAAGAGCGTCGATGCGTGAGCCGCAACTGCACCACAGTCAACACCAGCAAGATGGCGAACATCACCCATGCCAGCGCGGATGCATAACCGAATTCCAGGAACGAAAACGCGTGCTGGAAGAGCATGATGCCCAAGACATAGGTTGCGGATTCCGGTCCGCCGTTGGGGCCGTTGAGCACGTAGACCATGTCAAACGCCTGGAACGCGTGGATGATCGAGATGACCACCACGAACGATATCGCCCCGCGGATCAACGGCACCGTGATGGACACGAATTGTCTTATCTCACCGGCACCGTCGATTTTGGCCGCCTCGTAAACGGTCTCCGGAACCCCCTGCATCGCGGCCAATAAGATGACAGTGGCGAACGGCACGCTCCGCCATACGCTGACAATGCATAGCGAGACCATGGCCCATCTGGGTTCGACCAGCCACGGGATCGGCCCGATCCCGATCCAGCCGAGCATGATGTTGAGCAGCCCATTGTCGGTATTGAAGACGAACTGCCAAACGACCGCCATCACCACCGACGAGATGGCCAGCGGCAGAAAAACGATGGTTCGAAAGATGCCGATGCCCTTGACTTTCCGGTTCAGCACGGCGGCGACAACAAGGCTGATGAGTACTGTCGGCACGACGGTCCCCAGGGTGAAAACCACGCTATTGCGCACGGCGATGAGAAACAGTGGATCAGACGTGAAGAGTTCTCCGAAATTCTTCAGACCCACGAACTTCGCAGGGGTGAACACGTCCCACCTCTGAAAGCTCATGTAGAGCGAGAATCCAAGCGGAAAGAGCATGAACACTGCGACCGCGGTCAGATTCGGTGCGACGAACAGGCGACCTGCCCACGCACGTCGGCGCGAAGGGCTCGGGTTTTTCGGGCCTTTCTTGGTAACCGACCCGCCTGGGGCGGCCGCGGCGGGTGTGTTAACCCATGTCATGGACTGCGCAGCACTTCGTCGATGGGGTGCGACAGCCCGGCCAGCGATGTCGCCGGCCGGGATCCTCGCAGCACAGGCCCGAAGTTTCGGTCCATCAGGGCATTGATCTTTTCCCAGGCCGGGGTGATCGGCAGGCCTTCTGAGTAAGCCGGCCCTTCGGTAAGCACTGCGAGATTGCCGACCCTGTGATGGGCTTTGGCGAATCCGCTCGAGTTGATCGCAGAACGCAGCACCGGCACGAAAAGGCAGGATTCGCCGATCAGTGCCTGCCCGACCGGGCCGGTCGCGAACTTCACGAATTCCCAGGCCTGGTCCTTGCGTTGACTGCTCGCTGAGATGGCCAATCCGGTGGCACCGATATCGGAGCAGGCAGGCTGTCCCTTCGGGAATGATGGCCCTATTGGCAACGAGGTGACATCGAAATCCAGGCCGTCGGCTCGTATGAAGGTCTGGTATCGCCAGTGACCACCCAGCGCGATCGCTGCCTTGCCCACCGCGAACAGATCGGGCGTGGACATCGACTGTGTCTCAGATGCGTTGGGCGCCACCTTGTACTTGTTGGCCAGGTCGGCGTAGAACTGCACCGCCTCGATGAATGCGTCGTTATCGAAATTGAAGTGGGTCGGGTTCATCCGCGGGGTGGACCACGGTACGCCGTTGTTCATGGCGAACAGCCCAGCCGAGTAGTACGAGACCCAGGTGTTGACGAAACCCCATTGCTTGACCCGCCCCGATCCATCCCGCTTGGTGAGAGCGCGGGCTGCGTTTAGGAATTCGTCGAAACTCCACGGCTGTTCCCACGTCGTGGGCGGAGGCTGCACGCCGGCCTCGGCGAAGAGCCGTTTGTTGTAGAACAAGTAGTTTCCGGACCATTGCTCCGGAAAGGCGTACTGTCCGCCCTTGAATGTGAAGGTTTCATACAGCGCCCCGATGCTGTCCGACTTCAGTTCCGCACCGAACCCCTGATCCTTCGCCAGCAAGGTGTTGAGGTCCAGCAACACCCCGCGGTCGGCTAGTTCGGCGTGGGTCAATTCCCACGCCATCAGCACATCCGGACACTTGCCACCGGCGCAAAACGTCGATAGCTGCTGCATCACGCCCGGCGCGGACAACACCGCCCGCACCTTGATGTCGGGATGCCGGCGCTGGAATTCGTCGACGATACGCATCCTGGCGTCGCGCTCTTCCGGATTGGCCGCGAAGAAAAAGGTCAACGCGTCGTCGTCTTCGGGAGCACACCCGGCAGCCCACGGTGCCAATGACGCCACGCTGAGCGCACCAGCGCCCCGCAGCAGGCTCCGCCGCCCGAACGGCTTATCGAGCATCGTGCTCCCCTTGGCCGGTTGCCGGTCGCCTCGCCGGCTTTGTTCGATGTCCTTGGTACCCGATGGGCCTGTGGTAATTCTGAGACGGCCAGCGCGGCAGTGTGAGAACCGCGCGGCGGAGCCGGTCGGTATCGCCGGTGATGTCGACCGTGTGGATGCGGTTGTCGTCTCCGATGCCGATCTGCAGCAGTGCCTGCGCGCGCCCGCTCGGCGCGATCACGATGCCCGGGACTCCGTCGATGAGCATGACGGCACCGGCCCGCGCCCGGTGGGTGAACCGCCGGGTTTCCTCGGCGACCTCCCTGGCACCGCGCAACTCGGTGGGCATGTCGTCTGGAACCAAGGCCCGATCAACTCTGCGCACCACGTCGGGGGCCAGCAGACTGAGCAAGGTGGCGATATCACCGCCACGGGACGCCGCCAGAAACGCTTCCACGATCTCAACGTGCTCAGCTATGCGACGGGGTTGGGCGGTCGGGTCGGCGTGCAATCGCCGACGGGCCCGGCCCGCTAGCTTCTTGGCGGCCGCCAGCGACCGGTCCAACACGCCCGCGATCGTCTCGAACGGTACAGCGAACACGTCGTGCAACACGAAAGCAACGCGCTGCGCGGATGAGAGGCGGTCGAGAACGAGCAGAAGTGCGCTGCTGACCGAGTCCGCCAGCAGAGCGTCCTGGTCCGCCGGCGCCGACACCATCCCTGCCAGCCGGTCCAGTTCGTCGGGGTCGACCAGGGGTCGCTCAGCTCGCCGCTTGCGCACGCGCAGCTGGTCGACCGCCTCATGTGCGGTGATCGTCGTGAACCAGCCGGTGACGTTGTCGACGGTGCCGTAATCCGAGCGACTGGCCTTGAGCCACGCTGACTGCACCGCATCGTCAGCGTCAGCTACCGAGCCGAGCAGCCGGAACGCGACCGACCGCAGGTGTCGGCGGTCTGCGTCAAACCGCTGCGCGAGGTCCGCAAGGTCCTGAATTGCGCTCATGGGTCACCTCTTCTGCACAGGAGTCGTCAAGAAGATGACCGCATCCATCGAACTCTCTGTCGCAAAGGAGACCAGCACCATGACCCTACCGATTGTCCGCCGGACCGCGCTCTGCGGCCATTCGGCTCGCCGCTGCGGAAACAGCTGCACCCCAACGGATTGACCCTAATGAATACCGCATATGTCGTGATCACGCTGACTACTGCAATCATCACGGCCGGAATCGCTGTGGCCGACTTCATCCCTGCGGGATTCGTGCTGGCAAACTCAGCCGAGGTCGGGGTGCCGCGCTCTTGGCTACCGGCGCTGGGGGCGGTGAAGCTCGCCGGGGCTGGCGGGCTGGTGGTCGGGCTCGTAGGCCTGCCGGCGTTAGGAATCGCGGCCGCGGCCGGCCTGGTCTTGTTCTTTATCGGGGCGGTGGTGACGCACCTGAGGGCCCGCGTCCTCTACAACATCGCGTTTCCCGGCGGCTACCTATTGCTCTCGGCCGCATCGCTGGCGCTGATGGTTGTGCACTGAGCGGACCCGATCAGGCGGGAAAGTACCGGATCCGGTTGATCGCGTTCCCCCGCCAGGCAACATCGGCGAACATGATGCCGCGCCCGTGACCCGAGTTGAGCGAGACCGCGACTGTGGGCCCCGCGCCGATCGTCTTGGCCCAGCTGGCCCCGTCGAGTTGCGCGACCAGTTCGGCGACGTCGAGCGGGTCGTTGTCGCCCAAAGTTATTGTGGCAGTGGATGACAGCGCATGCGGAGCGGCGAACTTGTCTCCTCGCGTGACGGCGTGCAGGAAGGTCTCCACCAGCTTTATGTGCCTGCCACCCGCCCGGCGAAAGCCGGTCATGAAGCCCGCGGTGCCCCCCAATCCCTGGTTGGCTAACAGACCTCGCGAAAGTTGGAGGGCGGGCGACGTTGCTCGCGATCCGGTTCGCAGGAACTGCAGCATCATGGCCGGCAACTCCCAGTAGGCCCGCAGTTCGGCAATCTGCCACCGGCCGTCAGCTTCTCGGAGGTCGTAGCGCAGGAAAGCGGGAATGTACATCGTCACGGCCGGACCCGTCGCCCACCTCGAGCTCGAGATCGCGCAGGACGACGGGACCGAAGACGATATCGAGATCGCGATGAAACTTGATGTCACGCGGACCGATGAAGGTGTCGTAAAAGTGGCCGATCTGCGTGGTTCCCAGGTGCGGCCGCGAGCCGACCGGATCTTCGACTCGGCCGTCGGCGGTGAACAGCCCTACCCAGCCGGGGCGGTCGTGTGCGGCGGCCGCCTGGGGCGACCGCTCTACCGCAGCGAGTAGATGCTCCCGATCCAGTGGCACCACCATTAGAACCCCTCGACCAGCTCGATGCCGGCGGTCCGCATCTCCGCCAGGGCTGCTGCGGCCGAATCCGCCGCCACGGCCGCGGTCAGGTCCGGCAGCACCCTTGTGGCCAGGCCGGCGTGTACCGCGTCCTCGGCGGTCCGGCGCACGCAATGATCGGTGGCAATGCCGACTACGTCGACCTCGTCGACCCCGCGCTGCTGCAACCACTCGAGCAACGGTGTCCCGTTCTCGTCGACGCCCTCGAAACCGCTGTAGGCCGCGGCGTAGGCACCCTTGCGGAAGACCGCCTCGATCGGGCTGGTGTCGAGGTCGGGATGAAAATCCGCACCGGGGCTTCCGGCGGTGCAGTGCGGTGGCCAGGACGATGCATAATCCGGCCGGTCGGAGAAATGGTCACCCGGGTCGATGTGGAAGTCTTTGGTCGCCACGACGTGGTCGTAGCCGGACTCCCGGGCCAGATAGTCGTTGATAGCGGGGGCCAGGGCGGCACCGCCGGCCACTGCCACCGAGCCACCCTCGCAGAAGTCCTTTTGCACGTCGACGATGATCAACGCTCGCACACGACCCACCATATCGTCGGCGGGCAAAACGCTACCGCCGGCGACTGGGAAGGTAAGCCGGACCGTTTGGCGTGGCGGCCAGCGGGGTAACCCACCACCTATGTTGATCCGCAGAATCGCGAGGCCCCTGTTGTCGGCTGTCTTCATCGGCCAGGGAGTCGACTCACTGCTCAACCCCAAGTCGGCGGCGGAGGCCGCAGCGCCCACAGTGGACGGTCTGCGCGCACTGCCGGACCCGGTTGGCAGCCATGTTCCGACCGACGCCGAGACGTTCGCGCAAATCAACGCGGCCGTTCAGATCGGGGGTGGCATCCTGCTTGCCACCGGCAAAATGCCCCGTCTCGCCTCGGCCGCTCTGGCGTTCACCGTGCTACCAGCCAACCTCGGCGCTCACATGTTCTGGAACGAGACCGACCCGCAACGCAAAGCCGAGAAGCGCCAGGATTTGCTGACCGACCTCAGCCTTTTGGGCGGACTGATGATCGCGGCCGCCGACACCGAGGGCAAGCCGTCACTGGGATGGCGCGGTCGCCGGGCAGCGGAGCGGCTTTCCGAGGCGGTGTCCTCGGCGCTTCCCGGGTCTGACGACACGCTGCTTGATTCGGATCTCGGCGAGAGGATCGTACGCGGCCTCCACGTCGGCGCCGAGCGTGGCCGCGAACTGGCCAGCACGGCAGCCGAAAAAAGCGCGCCATACGCCGAAGCCGCTCTCGAACGCGGCCGCGAACTAGCCAGCACGGCAGCCGAGAGAGGCGCGCCCTTGGCCAAGGCCGCGCGTAAACGCGGCGAAAAACTGGCCAGCACGGCCCGAGTGCGGGGGGCGGAACTCGCAGAATCTGCCCGAGAGCACGGCGGCCAGTTCGCCGACACTGCACTGGCGCGCGGCAGTCACTTGGCCGACACGGAACTCGAACGAGTCGGTGAACGGGTCAACGGCCGTCGCAAGCACCGCCGGTGATCGCGCCATCGGGCTTATCGCCGCTGGGATGCGTCGTAACTTGGCGCGCTGTCGCGGTGCCGGCGCCTCTTGCTACCAAGCCAGAAATAGAGCGCCCATGAGACTGCGACCACCGCGAAAGTAGCGAGCTCGACGCCGGCCACCCAACCGACGGGATAGATGAACCCGGTGACGTAGTGGGCGATGAACCCGTCCGGCGGTAGCGGCGCCATTCCGGCCCTCCCGCGAGCCCAGCGCTCCACACAGGTCAACGGGCAGTCGACACGCTTGGTGCCGATGGCAATCCCCCAGATCACCGCCGGCACGTGCAGCCACATCGTGCGCCGCCAGCGCACTGCGAGGAAACCGCCAACCACGACGTACCCAAGGAAGGCGAAGTGCAGCGCCACTACCAACGCGACCAGAATTCCGTACATCGTTCAGGTGTGCTGCCGGGCCGCGGATTCCGCCAGGAAAGTGTCGACTATGACCTGGACATCCGGGACATCCTCGCTGAGGTTGATGACGACGCCACGCTCGTCGCCGCCAAGCGGTTCCAATGTGTCGAATTGCGACCGTAGTAATGCGGCCGGCATGAAATGGCCGGACCTGGCGTCTAATCTGCGGCCGATCAGTTCCGGTGAACCGCTGAGGTGCAAGAACTCAACCTGCGGGCAGTGCCCGCGCAGCTGGTCCCGGTATTTGCGTTTGAGCGCCGAACAAGCCACCACACCGCCATCGCGGTGGCCGGCCAGCCACTCGCCGACTTTCTCCAGCCAGGGATAGCGATCGTCGTCGTTGAGCGGTTCACCGGCAGTCATCTTGGCGATGTTGACGGGCGGGTGCAGGGTGTCAGCGTCGAGGAAGGGCACCCGCAACCGTTGTGCCAGCGCGGAACCCACGGTCGACTTGCCCGAACCGGAGACACCCATCACCACGATGGGTGACGGCGCACTGTCGGCGACCGCGCTCACTCGGTCTGTTTCGCGAGGTTGCGGTTCCATTCCATCCAGCCGACGCCGCTGCGGCCGTCCGCGGTGCTGATGCTGACCCAGGCGCGCGGGAATTGGCTTACCCGTCCATCGGTGGCGGTCAGGCTCACCGGTGCATGGCCATGCACCTCAATCTTCCCGGTGATCTCGCCCGGATCCAGACTCAACGTCGCACTCAGCGGTAACCCGTTGTCGCCGAACGCTTCCCGGCTGTTCACCATGTCCAGCTCGCTGACCTTGCCGTCGCGATCTTGAACGTAGCCGACACCAACGGCGGGAATGCCGGGGATCCGGATGTTCACGCCGTGCAGGTGGGTGCCGTCGTCGAGGTGCAGTGCGCTCCACATCCAGTCCATGCTCCACCAGTCGCGAACGCCCCACGAGTGGTCGCGTTGCCCGGGAACGGAATCCATGCGGTAGCTGGTGTCGTTGACGGTGACGGTGCCCGAGACGGTGCACGGGATTTCGTAGCGCGTCGTAAGCCGGTACTTATACGGGGTGCCGTCGGTGGCCCACACCAAATTCATCGTCATGTCGACCGGAGTTCCCGGCTCGCCACTCAACAAGGCCGACGGGTCCGAGTAAGCCTGAGCCCGCCCCTGCAGGTCCACACGATAGGTCTGCAGGGGCGCGCTGGCGGAGTGGGCGACCTCGAAGGCGTCGGTGCGCAACACCCACGGGTCCGCGGGCAGCGGGACTTCGCAGTCGACGACGGCGACGGTCGGCAGGTCGGGTCCACACAGCAGCGCGTGAAACCACGCCGTCTGCTGGTTGGCTATCAGGCCGATGCGGAACCAGCCGCCCAATCCCTGTGCCGCGTCCACGAAGTCGGCATACCAGCTCTCACTCCACAGCGGTTCGGCGGTCGCGTTGTGTGCGAGTTCGTCCTGCTCGGACGGCCGCAGCGGCTCCGGCAACACCGCAACGGGCAACGTCGCCAATGCGTCGGTATCCAGCACATGATCGCAATGCCGTTGCAGCATCGTCATGAACATCCGGTCGCCCCGCTCGGTACGCTCCACCAGCATCGACGAGACGATCGCCATCATCACGCCGAAAAAGCTTTGCCGGCGGACACCTTCGCGGACCTCGGCGAGGCTGATCGGCGCCCCAGGCCCCAGCGCCTCGTGATATGCCAGCAGCAATGCGTCGTAGTGCGCGCGACGATCCTGCGTCGGCACCGCGCAGCCGAGAAAGTAAGCCATATCGGTCATCGCCGGGCCCCAGGAAACGGTCTGCCAGTCGACCACCGTCAGTGCCCGGTCCGCTTCGGCGGTGCCGAACAACATGTTGTCCAGGCGGTAGTCACCGTGCACCAGGCCCTGGATTCGGCCCTGCTCCGACTCGGCGGCCAGGTAGCCGTCGAACGCGGCTACCAGGCGTTCGCACACGAGGCGGTGCTCCGGCGCGATCTGGTCGCCGTAACGCTCAATGAAACCGGCGTAGAGCGAGGTGATCATCGCCTGGTTGAGCGGCGTCTCGCGGTTGAGCCATGGCGCTTCGGCCAGCGAGGTGTCGCCGAGCAGCGGGCCGTGCAGCCGTCCCAACTCAATCACACCGAGTCGGGCCTGGTCGGTTGTGGCGCCCGCGATTTCATCGCCGACGACCGCTGGCCCGGCGTCGCCGAGCAACAGATCGAACACCCCGGTCGAGGTGTCGACCGCGGCGTGGTAGCAGGGCGCTATCGGCCCGCCGAGGCGTGGCGCGATGTCGCGATAGAAGCGGACTTCACGCTCGTAGAGGCCCAGCGCCAATCCGGTCTGCCGGCTTACCGGATCGGTGGCCGCGACCTTCAGCACCACCGAACGTGGCCCCTGAACGCGTGGGCAGCCAGCGTCGGCATAGGTCAGCCCCACGCGGTAGCACTCGCTCATCTGGCCGGTGCCTATGCGCTCGACCGCGAAGTCGGCAACGGTTCCGGCGCGGATCGTCGCGGTCAGCCACGCGGCGGTGAGGTCGGCGGGTCGTTCGATGGCTAGCTCGGTGTCGGCGTCCATGAGGGTTAGCGTGCCAGGGAGAAGCCGTCCCACGCCATCCGGCGGTGTGGATGCGGATCGAATTCGATCCGGCACTTGCGATCGAAAACCATCACGGCACGGTCGGCGAGGGCGTAGGCCGGCCAGTCGTCGCCCGGCACCCCGGTGCGGCTGAAGGACCACCAACGCCGTTGCACCTGGTTGCTGACCCGCAGCGCGGCGCGCCGATCTGCCGCAGCGGTGAGCAACGCGCCGACCCTCGTGCGATAGACGTCGAAGACGGCGAACAGCTCGGTGGCATGGGTGGCTCCCAAACCTGACCAGCGCAGCGTCCGCGGGGCGTAGTCGTATCGGTACAGGTACGTGGGCGCGTTTGTACCGTGGGCCTCGGCGATCTGCCAGGCCGCCGAGCTGAAGGCGAAGTCGCCGCCAAGCTGGATGCATGCCGACGGTTCCGGGTAGCCCGGGTAGGCGGCGGTAATGCGTTCGCGGGCAGCCGGTTCCGTGTCGGCCAGCAGCTCTTCGATCATCGATTCGTTTGTCGGCAGCATTCTGAGGAATCGGGTGAACAACCGGCCCTCTTCGGCGTTGGTGCCCACGATGAGCGGCACCCGGTGCGCGCGGCCGCTCCGCATCGCCTCGACTGGGTCCGTAGGTAGGCAGTCATCGCCGACGGCGGGACCAATCGGGAAGGCGCCCAACCTTTTCTGCATGCCCTGGTCGATCAGCCGGTGTTGAGTTTCCACCAATTGGGCCGGCGATGCCTGCATCAGCGCATTGGCGGCGTCGCGTGTGCGCACGCCAAGTAGGTGAGCGAAGCGCGTCGCGAATTCGGTGGCAAGCTCTTTCGACCGCACCATGCCCGACGCTGGGCTTTCCGAGATCGCCCGGGCGAACAAGTCTTGGGCGGCGGGCACGGCCAATAGCGTGGCCGTTATGCACGCGCCCGCGCTTTCGCCGAAGATGGTGACATTGCCTGGGTCGCCGCCGAACTCCGCGATGTTGTCTCGGACCCACTGCAAAGCCAGCACCAGATCGCGCAGATACAAGTTGCTGTCGATGGTGATATCCGGCCCAGACTTCGATGACAACGACGACAGATCCAGGCATCCCAGCGCGCCGAGCCGGTAGTTGACCGATACGTACACGCAACCGCGGCGCGCCAGCGCGGCACCGCCATACAGCGGGGTTGCCGAACTGCCCAGGATGTACCCGCCACCGTGGATGAAGACCATGACCGGCAGCGGCTCGCCACCGGGGACTTCGGGTGTGACGACGTTGAGCGTGAGGCAGTCCTCGCTCATGGGCTGGTACTTGCCGACGCCGAGCATGGTGTAGCGACGCTGCTGGGGTGCACAGTTGGTGAACCCATGGCAGTGCCGCACACCTGACCAGGGCTTAGCCGGCTGCGGCGCCCGGAATCGCAGCGCCCCCAGCGGCGGCTGGGCATACGGGATGGATCGCCAGCGGTTCACGCCGTCGCGGGTGAAGCCTTCGACGGTGCCGGTGGCCGTGCGTGCGCGGACGGTGCGCTCATGCATAACCCGACGGTAGCCGACACTACGGACGTAGGGCGCGCGAAGCGCCCGAATCCAGTTCGTGGCGGCTAGCCTGACGGGATGCGGATCGCCGCGCTGGTCGCAGTGTCGTTGCTGGTTGCCGGATGCTCGCACGCGGGCAGTAGCCACTCGGGGCAGACGCAGACCACCACACCGGCTTCTGCGGGGACTTCCCCGACGACGCCCACCGCCCCGTCGGGGAGCAAACCGCCGCCACCGTCGACCGCGCCGAATGCCGGGGCAGCGATCTCCGATGTCATCGCGTGGATCGAGGCAGGTCATCCTGCGGATCCGGGCCACTATCACACCGCGACGCGCGACGGCGCAACCACGTCACTCGGTGACGACATCGCCTTCACTGCCCAGGCCGGCAAAGTCGTCTGCATGACCGATTCCAAACACACCGGCAGCGCGCTGGCCTGTCTGGTCAACCTGACCAATCCCCCGCCCCGTCCCGCGACGGCCTACGGCGAATGGAAAGGCGGCTGGGTCGACTTCAACGGACCGAACCTGCAAGTCGGGGCGGCCCGCGGCGATCCGGGTCCGTTCATCAACGGCAACGGGCCCGAGTTGGCGAATGGGGACTCGTTGTCATTCGGTGACTACCGTTGCCGCGCCGATCAATCCGGCCTGTTCTGCGTGAACTACGCCCACCAGTCGGCGGCACGGTTCAGCACCGCCGGTATCGAGCCGTTCGGCTGCCTGCGGTCGGCGCCGCCGCCCGATGGCGTCGGAATAGCGTTCAGCTGCTGAGGCTTCAGTCAGTCTGATTGGGGGTCACTGCCCGGTCAGCGGTGTTCGAACTTCCTCGTTTTGGCCAGCAGCGCCTCGGCGGCATCCACGTTCTCCCAACTGAAGCCGGGACGGCCGAAATGGCCGTAGGCGGCCGTCTTGCGATAGACCGGCTCGCGCAACTTTAGATGGTCGATCATCCCCTTCGGCGACAGCGGGAAGATGTCTCGCACCAGCGCCGAAAGCGCGCTGTCGGCGAGCCCGCCGGTCCCATAGGTGTTCACCATGACAGACACCGGGTCGACTTGTCCGATGCAGTAACCCAACTGCAGCACGCACTCGTCCGCCAGCCCAGCAGCAACGATGTTCTTGGCCACGTAGCGCGCCATATAACCGGCTGAACGATCCACCTTGGTCGGGTCCTTCCCGCTGAACGCACCACCGCCGTGCATCGCCCAGCCGCCATAGGTGTCGACGATGATCTTGCGGCCGGTCAGCCCGGTGTCGGCCTGCGGACCGCCCACGAGGAACTTGCCAGCGCCGTTGACCGTGAACGTGGTCTTCTCATCCACGAGGTCGCCGAGCACCGGACGCGCGACAGCATCGATGACCTGCTGCTTGGCCTCCTCGGTCATGAACTTGCCATCGGGTGTCACGACGTCGGGTGTGTGCTGGCAGGCGAGCACCACGTAGTCCACCCGCACGGGCTGTCCGTCGCGGTACTCCACGGTCACTTGCGATTTCCCGTCGGGGCCGAGGAAGGGCAGCACCTTCTGCTTGCGCACCTCGGCGAGCCGCATCGCAAGCCGGTGGGCGAGCATGATCGGCAGCGGCATCAGCTCGTCGGTCTGTCGGCAGGCGTAGCCGAACATCATTCCCTGGTCGCCCGCGCCCAGCTTTTCGCCGGTACGGGAAACCCCCTGAGCGATGTCGGGTGACTGCTGGTGAAACGCCCGCAGGATGCCGCCGGTGTTGACGTCGTAGCCGTATAGCGGCAAGGAGTAGCCGATCTCATTGCCCAGGCGGCGGACCAGGCTGTCGACGTTGAATTGGGCTCGCGTGGTGATCTCCCCGCCGACGATCATCATGCCCAGCGTCACGTACGTCTCGCATGCCACCCGCGATTCGGGATCCTCGGTCAAACACGCGTCCAGCACCGTATCCGAGACCTGGTCACAAAGCTTGTCGGGATGCCCCTCGGTGACAGACTCCGACGTGAAAAACATGTTGGGCGGATACATCGGCATGGTGGCTGCTCCGACTCCGGCACGAGGAATGCCCACGCTGCTAAGATCGCCGTGGATCCTACGCCTGACTGTTTCTTGTAGAGCCTCCTGTCAAGGTTGAGCCGCGCTAGCAGCCGAAGTTACCGTTAGTCGGGTTGGTTCGTCATGATGGTCGCGAACAGCTCGCTCATCTCGTCAGCGGGTCCGCCGGGCACGGTGTAGCCGGCTTCGTCGCGGATCTCGTCGAGGTGATCACGGACATCCTCGATGGTCAGTCCGGGACTGTAGAAACCCTTCGTCCTGCCAATGAAGAATCGCGCGACGTGTCCGGCGCCTACGGTGTAGATCTCTCCGGAAACGGGATACTCCTGATTCGTCAGAAAAGCCACCACCGGAGCCACCAGTGCTGGGTCCAGCTTCTGAAGGTATTGGCCCACAAGGTCATCCAGTACAGCCCGCGCCGTGGCGTCGTTCTGCGGGCCAGCGCCGTCGACGGAGTGCGCCAGCATCCGCGTGTAGGCGATCGGGGCAATCGCATTGACCTTGACGTTGTGGTTGGCTCCTTCGGCGGCCAGCACGCGGGTGAAGCCGATCAACCCGGTCTTGGCCGCGCCGTAATTGCTCATGCCTTCCGCACCCAGGATCCCGGCGGCCGAACGGGTGTTGAGTACTCGGCCATACCTTTGCTCGCGCATCACTTTCCAGGCTGGCCTGGTCACGTAGAACGCACCCTTCAAGTGCACATCCACAAGAGGTTCGAGCCGATCTGCGGTCATCTCCTGGAACGGCGCGTCGCGCACAATTCCCGCATTGTTGATCACGATGTCGACGCGGCCCCAGGTGCGAAGGGCGGTGTCGATGATCGCCTTTCCGCCTTCTGGGCTTGTCACACTGTGGCTGTCGGCAACGGCCTCACCGCCCCGCTGGCGGATCTCTGCCGCGGCGGCGTTTGCGGCCTCGCCGTTCGAGCCATCCCCGGTCACCGACCCACCGGTGTCGTTGACCACGATGCGCGCGCCGCGCGAGGCAAGGAGCAACGCATACTGCTTGCCCAAGCCGCCGCCGGCGCCGGTGATCACTGCAACCTGTTCGTCGAATCGCAAGTCGGTCGATGTCACTGAATCCCCAAGGCTAGTTTGCTTTTCAGGTTCCTTTTACAACGAACGGTCACCAGCTGACCGGCAGCTCCTTCATGCCGTAGATGTCGGCTTCTTTGAACCTCATCACATGCAGCGGTACCGCCAATTTCAGCCCGGGTAGGCGCCGCGCCAGTGTGGCGAACGCGACCTGCATCTCGACTCGAGCGAGGTTCGCTCCGATGCATTGGTGCACGCCGTAGCCAAAACCCAGGTGCCCGCGGGTGTTCCGGTCGGCGTCGAAGGTTTCTGGGTTGTCGACAAATTCGGTGTCCCAGTTTCCCGCAGGCAGATTCATCACGACGAAGTCCCCGGCGCGTATCAACTGACCGCCGAGGGTGAGGTCTTCCGTCGCCACCCGATCCACCTGGCTGTGCACGATGCTGAGGTAGCGCAACAGCTCTTCGACGATGTTGGCGATGACGGCATGATCGTCGGTTTGGCCGAGCCGCTCGAAGACGTCGGGATGCTGCAGCAGCGCAACCGTTCCCAGCGAAATCATGTTGGCGCTGGTTTCGTGGCCGGCCAGCATCATGATCACACCTGTCATGGCCGCGGTCTCACGGGTGAGCTGGCCGGTCATGACGTAGCCGGTGACAAGACGGCTGATCAAGTCATCGCCGGGATCGTGCTCCCTGCGATCCACCAACTCCTGGATATAGACATACATCGCCGCAAAGGATCGCGCCCTCTGCTCGTCGGTCGTTCTGGTCTCCAGCCCAAGCGTGCTGTGGTACTGGAAGAACCCCAGGTCTTCGGACGGCACCCCCAGTAGCAGCGCGATCACCAGTGACGGCACCGGCAAGGCGAAGTCGCGCACCAGGTCCGCGGGCGGCCCGCTTCCGATCATCTCGTCAAGAAATTGGTCGACCAGTTTCTGAATCTGAGGCCGCATTGCTTCGCAACGCCTGAAGGTGAAGTCACTGGTGAGCATGCGCCGTAACCGATGATGCTCGGGGTCGTCGATCCGCGCGAACATCACCGGTGTGGTGCTGTCAGAGCTCGGCGGCTTCATGGAAGCCGGAATGGTGTCCGCGGACAGGCGCGGATCGAGCAGCGCGGCTCTGATGTCCTGGTAGCGGCTCACGACCCAGGTTGGTTGGCCGTGGTACATGGCCCGGCGCAGGCCAGGCTCTTCCCGCCATTTCGTGAACTCCGCGGGGGGATGCAGCGGGCAGTGGGCGGCGCGCGGGACGGGAATCACAGGAAGGTCCACGTCAGAGCAAAAATCGGAAGTTGTTGACATCACAGGCGTTTCCGGTTAAGTGTCAGATGGCTGCCAATTGCATGAGCGTAGAGACCCATGTTATTGGCAGTCAACTGTCAGTTACGCTGGCACGATGACAGCTGTTGCCGACCGGCCGTTGCGAGCGGACGCGGCGCGCAACGTTGAGCGCATTCTGCGTGCCGCGCGGGACGTCTACGGCGAGTTCGGGCCGGATGCACCCATCGAGGCCATCTCCCGCCGTGCAGGAGTCGGTGAGCGAACTCTCTACCGCAGGTTTCCGACCAAGGCCGACCTGGTCCGAGCCGCCCTGGATCAAAGCATCGCGGAGGATCTCACGCCGGCGATCGAGGACGCCCGTCGCACCGATGACCCGCTGCGCGGCCTCGCCCAACTGATCGAAGCGGGGATATCGCTCGGCGCCCGCGAACACAACCTTCTGACCGCCGCGCACCGGGCCGGATCGCTGACCCCCGACATCTCGACCGCGCTGAATGAAGCGCTCGACGGCCTTGTCCGCCGAGGCCAGCAGGCCGGCCGCGTTCGTGCCGACCTGGTCGCCGATGACCTACCGCGCTTGATCGCGATGCTCTACAGCGTGCTGTCGACCATGGATTCGACCAGCGATGGCTGGCGACGCTACGTCGCCCTCATCCTCGACGCGATATCGATCGATGAACGACAGTCGCTGCCCCCGGCGCCTGCTTTTCGTTATGCATCCGAGCCGAATAGCTGGCCCCTGTGAGGGCTTGGTGGAGGCGTTAAGTGGCTAGCTGGGCAAGCCGTTCTTGACCGCGGCGTCCTGTTTGCGGGCGAGGTCGAGCACGACGTCGGTTGGGGTGGGATTGCCCAGTGAGCAGTCGAACTCCAAGTCGACAACCGCCCTCCCCTCGGTGAACACGACCTCGGATATTTCCATCTGCTTGGATGGGTCGGCCGCCACGCCCGCGACCATGAATCCGTTGGAACCGATGTCGATTGGCTGCGGTGCACCGGTGATCTTTTTGTTGAGTTCGTCCTTCATGGCCGGGATCATCGGGGCGGCCGCAGCAGGATCGGTATAAACCGCGATCGTGTCGACGATGGTCCGCTTGCCGTCCGGGTTCCTGAATGTCTGGCCCACGCCGGTCACGCCGCCGGGATTCGCAATCGGCGGTCCGTCAGTTGTGGCATCGGGGCCGATGTCACTGGGCTTGATCAGCAATGAGCTGTAGTCCGGTTGGGCTCCTGATGGACTCGGGCCCGCGGCGGTGCTCGATGACGCCGCTGAGCTCGACGATGCGGCTGAACTCGATGATGCCGTCGACTTTGCAGAAGTGCCGCTATTGCTGCCGCAGCCCACCACCGTGGCGCTGACCAACACAACGGTGGCCGCCAAGCCGACGGCGGACGTCCGCACCATATTCATAAGTCCTCCTTGTAGATGACAGCTATTTGTATACTTTGCGGCTATCGCCTACGCAGCCCGAACGTGAAATTTCATAGCCGACAAGCACACTGCCCCAGGCGCGCTGTGACAGGTCGGCGCAAGCGTTTTCAATGGCTGTGGTCGCTTGCCGGAAGCGGTGGGTGGTCTTCAGGGGCCAGTTCAAGCACATGAATTTCGCCCGCAGTGCCGTCCACCTCGACAAGCGCTCCCGATGGCAAAGACCTGGTGGCCCCCTGGGCGTCCACCACACACGGGAACCCGAATTCGCGGGCCACCACGGCGGCATGTGACATCGGGCCGCCCAGTTCGGTCACCACGGCGCCGGCGTAGCAGAAAGCCGCGGTGTATCCGACGTCGGTGACCTCCGCGACAAGAATCTCGCCGGGCAGCAGGTCGTCGATGGTCTCGGGCCGCACGATCCGTACCCGGCCGCGGACCCGTCCTCCACAGACGCCAACTCCGCGTAGGGTGTCCCCGGTGGCCAGCGCCGTCGACGACATCTTCGACGGCTGCCAGCTCCCGCTGAACACCGTCGGCGGCACGACGGCGGCCAGCCTGCGTTGTTCGGCTCGGCGCCGGGCCACCAGCCCCGAGACGTCTGCCGGTAGGGCATCCAGTTCATCGACCAGCAGGTAGAACACGTCGTCGGCGGTGTCGAAGATTCCGGCGTCGGCCAACCTGCGCCCGTATTCACGCAGCAGACCACGCAGCACCCAGATGGCCCGCACCATTTTGTCGCGGCGGACTTCGCGGTCGCGGAGTTGGCGTATGGCCAGATAGGCAACTGGCTTGGCCCGCAACGGAATCGCCGGATGGCGGGGCTCCGGCGCGGGAGGCGCGCTCAAAGCTTTGGCCACCATCCGGACCAGCAACTCGGGATCATCGGCGTAGCTGGTCGACAGCATCTCGACCTCCGCCGGACCACGGTGCCCGATCAGCGCCAGCTCGGCCAGCACCGCGGAATGAAACTCCGGGGCCTGCGCAGCCAGCGCATCGAGATGCTTGCCGGGTTCGGCCAGCAGACGAGTGACATTGGAGTCACGCTGGGCCGCGACCACGAGCCGGTGCATGGCCTCCACCGATCGCGCGCTGACCAATTCCGGTCCGGCCGGTGGCGCGGTGTCGCGCCCGCACAAGCCTCGTAACAAGACGTTGAACGCGGCGCAGAGCATGAAGGACCCCGAGGCCAGCACCCAGCCGTGTACGACATGGTCGCGTGCCAACAAGATCAGGCTCAGTAGCCGGCGATCGTCGAGTTGGGTGAGATCGTCGCCGGCAAGATGCTCGAGACGGTCGACATCGGCCATGAAGTCTTGGGTGTCGCGGGGCGAGCCGGCGCTCAAGCCCACCAGGTTGACGCCGAACACCCCGATGTTGCGGACGGTGCGCAGTTGCCTTCGGGCCCGGCTTGATTCGGAGAGTGGACGTTCCTCTCCGAAGATCGGCAAGGATGCCATGCTCGGGCCGAAGAACCCGCTGTTGCTGACAATCGTGGCGGGTTTGGCGAATGGCACGGTTTCGGCCATGAAATGCGCCGATGTGATGGCCCCGTACAGCCGGTGGGCGAAGACCGCGACGGTGCGCATCGCGATTTCCCGCTGGACCACCCCGCCGGGCCGCAGCCGCTCGGCGATTTCCACCCCGCCGGCGCGCAGGCCGCGCACAGTCACCGACGCCGACGACGGCGAGAACGGACCGGGCAGCGCCTCAGACAAATTGGTCGCCAGGTAGGTAGGGAAACGCGGGTCAATCGGGGTGTCGAATTCGCCGTTATCGCCTTGTGGGCCAGCTAATTTGGGAATCACACCATCGTCAGCCGGTGCGTCGACAGCGGGCAGGTCTCCGATATTGGTCAGCCGCCAAGGCAACGATATCACCCGCTTACCTACAGCGACCCGGCCGCGTACCGCCAGTGCGAAGTCTTCGACAGATTCATCGGCGTTCCAGGCAGGTAGGAATCCCCACTCCTCGCGCAGCCGCGAGGTATCCATCAGTGGCGCGCTCTGCACCAGTTCCAGCTCGGCCAACGAGGCTAGGCCGCGTCGCCCTAGTGCCGCAAACGCGCCGCCAAGCGGCACGATCGGCCGCCCGAGCGCCGCAGCGATCTGACGAAACGTCGGCTCACCGGAGGCAGCGAGATTTACTGGGCCGCTGTCGATTTCGGTGTCGATGACCGCGCGGACCAACAACCGAAGAGCGTCGTCGGCATGGACCACCTGCACGCGACGATCGGCTAACCCGCCGATGTCGGGATACGCCGGTAGCGCCAGCAGCCGAAGCACCCAGTTGTCGACGCTTCGGCCGACGATGAGCGCGGAGCGGATCGCGACCCATTGCGCGCCGGATGCCGCGATCATCTCCTCGACGCAGGCTTTGTGCTGGCCGTCGGCAGATGCCGGAGTCATCGCGTCGTGCTCGGTCACCGGCGCTGTTGTGGTGCCGTAGACGTGTGCCGACGAGGCGAAAACGATGCGCCCGGTTCCGGTCTCGGCCATCGCCTCGAGCACGTTGAGCGTGCCCTCGATGTTGACCTGGTGGCTGATCCGGTCGTCGGGGCCGGGGATTTTTGCCCATGCGCAATGCGCGACGACGTCCGCGCCAGTGACGGCCTGCCTGACAGCGGCTGCGTCCCGGATGTCGGCTGTGACGAAATCAGCTGCGCTCGGCCAGCTTTCTGGTCGATGACGGGCGATCCCGGCGACGTCGTGGCCCTGGCTGAGCAATCTGGCGACAAGGCCGCGGCCGAGTACGCCGCTGGCCCCGGTGACCGCGATTCTCACTGAGTGTCTTCGCTCATGGCTACTCGTCGTCGTTCATGAACGCCGCGTTGACCAGGTCGTCGAGGTCCATGTCCGCGATGTCTTTCTCGGTGGTCTCTTGCGAGACGGAAGCCTGAACCCCATGTCCACTGCCTGCGGCTTCATTTGCCAATGCGAGCAACAGGTCCAACACTCCCGCTTGCCGGAGGCGCTTGACGGGAATGGACGCCACGACGCGCTGGATTTCGGCTTCCCCGGGCGCTGCGGCCAGGGTGTGTTGCCGTGCGGTGCCGATGAGTTCGTGGTGCATGTAGCCGGCCAGCGCGGCGGAGTTCGGGTAGTCGAAGATGAGTGTGGGTGAAAGCGCCAGGCCGGTGGCCGCTTTGAGCCGGTTGCGCATTTCGACAGCGGTCAGCGAGTCGAAGCCCAACTCCTGGAATGCCTTGTCGGGATCGATGGCCTCGGGGCTGGCGCTGCCCAGCACAGTGGCGATGTGGGATCGCACCAGGTCCAGCAGTATCCCGTGTTGCTCGTCCTCGGGGAGCCCTTCAAGGCGTTGCAGCAGAGCCGATTTCGACTTCGCAGCGGCCAGCGAGTCGTCGACCTGGCGCCGGGTCGGCGCGTTGATCAAATCGACGAACATCGGCGGCAGCGTGCCTCCATCGAACTTGACCCGCAACGCCGCGAAGTCGATACGGGCAGGCAGCATGAACGGCTCGTCGACGATGAGCGCGGTGTCCATCAATTCCAGTGCCTGACCCGAAGACATCGCGACAATCCCGTCTCGACCGAAGCGGGCACGGTCGGCGACGCCCAGTCCGCCGGTCATGGCGCTGGCCTGATCCCACAGACCCCACCCCAGCGACATCGCCGGCAGCCCATGGGCCCGCCGATGCACGGCCAACCCATCAAGGAACGAGTTCGCCGCCGCGTAGTTACCCTGACCTGACGAGCCCACCAGGCCGGCCATCGACGAAAACAACACAAACGCCGACAGATCCAAGTCCCGGGTCAACTCGTGCATGTTCCACGCCGCATCTACTTTGGCCCGCAACACCACATCAACGCGCTCCGGGGTCAACGACGAAATCACTGCGTCATCGAGCACACCGGCGGCATGAATCACCCCGGACAACGGGCGCTGCACCGGGATATCTGCGATCACCTTGGCCAACGCCTCCCGATCGGCCGCGTCACAGGCCACCACCTGCACCTGGGCACCGGAAGCAGCCAACTCGGCCACCAATTCCGCAGCCCCTGGCGCGTCCGGACCACGCCGACTGACCAACAACAGGTTTCGGACTCCATGACGGGTCACCACGTGACGCGCCAACGCCGAACCCGCCATACCGGTGCCGCCGGTGATCAGCACCGTGCCCGCCGCCCACGCATCCGGCATCGTCATCACGACCTTGCCGACATGGCGCGCCTGACTCAGATACCGCAACGCCGCAGGCGCGCGCCGCACGTCAAACGTCGTCGCCGGCAACGGCCGCAGCACCTCTTCGCCAAACAGCGCGGCCAGTTCGGCGAGGATCTGCTGAATGCGTTCCGGTCCTGCTTCGAAGAGGTCGAACGCGCGGTAGCGCACCCCGGTGTGCTCTTGGGCGACCACACCGGGATCGCGAATATCGGTCTTGCCCATCTCCAAGAACACCCCGCCGGGTGCCAGCCCGACGCAGGGACGCATCCACGAAATCTCCGGCCAGCGAGTCCAGCACCACATCCACGCCGCGGCCACCGGTGACGGCCCGGAATTTATCCTCGAACTCCAGGCTGCGTGAGTCAGAGATGTGGTCTTCGTCAAAGCCCATCGCCCGCAACGTGTCCCACTTGCCCCGGCTGGCAGTGGCGAACACCTCCAGCCCCAGATGCCGGGCCAGCTGCACCGCCGCCATGCCCACCCCGCCAGTCGCGGCATGCACCAACACCCGCTGCCCCGGCTTCACGCCGGCCAAGTCCACCAGCGCGTAGAAAGCCGTGGCGAAAACCACCGACGTGGTGGCTGCGGCAGTGTGCGACCATCCGGCCGGCACCTTGACCAGCAGTCGCTGGTCGGTGGTGGCGATCGTTCCGGTGCCGTCGGGGAACAGGCCCATGACCCGGTCGCCGACCGCGAAACTGCTATCCGCCGAGGCACTTTCAATGACGACGCCAGACGCCTCAACACCCATGACCGCGTCCGGGTCAGGATAGAGACCCAGCGCGATCATGACGTCGCGGAA
The DNA here is from genome assembly GCA_963728815.1 of uncultured Actinomycetota bacterium. Taxonomy (GTDB): domain Bacteria; phylum Actinomycetota; class Actinomycetes; order Mycobacteriales; family Mycobacteriaceae; genus Mycobacterium. The sequence continues at coordinate 76,696 of CAVSLH010000023.1, read as the reverse complement.
GTTGGCGGCGACGGCCGACAAGGCGACCCGAACCTGCCCAGGTTCCAGCGGCGCATCAGCGTCGGGAATTCGCTCCAACCGCAGATTCTCAAAGGTGCCGTAGCTGCTCATGCCCAACCGCCAGGGGCCGTCCCCCGGAGGCACCAGGACGCTGTTCACCGCACGGCTGCCGTGCACCCGCGCGGTGTAAACCGTTCCGCCGCGCAGCACCGCCTGCGGCTCGCCAGTCGCCAAAACTCCCGCTACTGCTTCACCATCGAGGGGGCCATCGGCGTCGGCGAGCACAATCCGGCCGGGATGTTCGGTCTGCGCCGATCGCACCAGCCCCCACACCGCTGCGCCCGCCAAATCTGTGACGTCCTCGCCCGGCAACGCCACCGCGCCCTGGGTCGCCACCACCAACGTTCCGGCTCCGACGCGGGCCAACCACGACTGCAACACCGCGAGCACCGCACGCGTGGCCGCGTACACGTCGGTCACCACGTCGCCGACCACAGGCGCCGACTCGAACACCACCGCCGTGGGCGCAGCGTCAGCGGCTTCCAATTCCGTCGCCCCCCAGGCATACACCGAAACCGGTTCCACCGTGGCTGACGGCTGTGCCGACCAGATCACCTCAAAGAGCCGGTCCGGACCCGAGTTCGACACCGCGGCCAGCAGCTGCTGATCGGTCACTGGCCGGGCCACCATCGAAGCCACCGACAGCACCGGCAGACCCAACCCATCGGCCAGCTCGATTGACACCGCCGACTGGCTCACCGGCACGATCCGCGCCCGTACCGCCGACGCACCCGCGGCATGCAAAGACACGTGCTGCCAGGAGAACGGCACCAGCACCGAACCCTCCGGAAGCTCGCCACTATCGGATGCCAGCATCACCGCGTGCAATGCCGCGTCCAACATCACCGGGTGGACCCCGAACCCGGCCACCGACACCCCGGCATCCGCGGGCAGCGTCACCTCGGCGAACACTTCATCGCCGCGACGCCACATCGCGGTCAGGCCGCGGAACGCAGGCCCGTACCCGTAGCCGCGCTCAGCCAACCGGTCGTATCCGTCGCCGACGTCCACCGAGACCGCGCCCACCGGCGGCCACACCGACAAATCCGCACTCGGCTCGACCGACCCCGCACTGAGCACGCCCTCGGCATGTAACACCCAGCCGGAACCAGTCTCAGCACGCGAAAACACCGACACTGCACGGGTGCCCGACTGGTCTGGGCCGGCGACTACGACCTGTACCGCGACCGAACCTGTGGCCGGCAACACCAGCGGGGCCGCCAGATTCAACTCGTCGACAACCCCGCAGCCCACTTCGTCACCGGCGCGGATCGCCAACTCCACAAATCCCGCCCCGGGGAACAGCGCTACCCCACCAACGGCGTGATCGGCCAACCAGCGCTGCGCGCTGGGCGACAACCGTCCGGTCAGCACGACCCCGCCGGATCCCGGCAATTCGACCACTGCGCCCAGCAATGCGTGCTCAGTGGCCGCCAATCCCAAGCCAGCGGCATCGGCGACCACACCGTCGCCGGAGAGCCAGAACCGCCGCCGCTCAAAGGCATACGTCGGCAGCTCGACAAAATTTGCCCCACCGAGCGAACCGCGCCAATCCACGTCCATACCCGAGACAAACCCTTGCGCAACAGCGTTGGTCAGGGTTGTCGGCTCTGGGCGGTCCTTGCGCAGTGCGGACATCGTTACCACTGGCGCATCGGGTAGCGATTCTTCGATTGAGGCCGCCAGGCCGCTGCTGGGCCCGACTTCGAGGAAACGGGTTCCGCCGGCTGAGTGCGCGAAGCGGATGCTGTCGGCGAACCGCACCGCTTCGCGAATGTGCCGCTTCCAGTACCCCGCTGACGCGAAGTCGTCTCCCGCCAGCTGCCCGGTCACGTTCGACACGATCGGGATGGTGGGCTGCCCAATGGGGAGCCCGGCAGCGACCGTTGCGAATTCGTCGATCATCGGATCCATCAACGGGGAGTGGAATGCGTGGGAGACGGCCAGTTGGTGGACGCGGCGGCCGTTCGCACGGAGCTGGTCCGCGATTGCGATCACCGCGTCCTGCGCACCCGAAATCACCACCGAGGCTGGCCCGTTGATCGCAGCTATGCCGACTTCGGCGGTCAGCAGCGGCCGTACTTCGTCTTCGGTGGCCTGCACGGCGAACATCGCCCCGCCTGCCGGCAGACCCTGCATGAACCGGCCCCGGGCAGCCACCAGTACCGAGGCGTTTTCCAGCGAAAGCACGCCGGCGACGTGGGCGGCGGACAGCTCACCGACCGAGTGGCCCATCACGAAATCGGGACGCACGCCCCAGGATTCCAGCAACCGGAACAATGCCACTTCCACCGCGAACAAGGCCGGCTGCGCGAATTCGGTGGTGTTCAATAGGTTTCCCTCGTGGCCCCACATGACTTCGCGCAGCGGGCGCAGCAGGTGGCGGTCCAGTTCGCCCACCACGGTATTGAATGCCTCGGCGAATACCGGGTATCCTGCGTGCAATCCCATTCCCATGCCGAGCAATTGAGAGCCTTGACCGGGGAAGACAAATACGGTCTTGCCCCCAGGCGTCGCGGTGCCCCGAATGACCGATCCGACTTCATCGCTCGCCAGCAAGTCCAGCCCAGCCAGCAACCGGTCGCGATCACCACCGACAACGACGGCCCGATGCTCAAACATCGAACGGCCGGCCAACGTCCACCCAACGTCAGCGATATCAAGCTCACCAGTGGCCCGCACGTGGTCGGCCAGCCGAGCAGCCTGCGACCCCAACGCCCACGCCGATTTCGCCGACACCACCCACGGCACCACCGGCACCTTGGGACTGTCCACCACCCGCTGGGACTCCACGGGCGCGGCCTCCACAATCACATGCGCGTTGGTGCCGCTAATCCCAAACGACGACACCCCGGCCCTCCGAACCCGACCCGGCACCCGACCCTGCGCCGGCCACGGCCGCGGCTGCGTCAACAACGACACCGACCCCGCCGACCAATCCACATGCGGGCTGGGTTCATCCACGTGCAACGTCGCCGGCAACACCTCATGGCGCATCGCCAACACCATCTTGATCACACCCGCCACTCCCGCAGCGGCCTGCGCGTGACCCATATTCGACTTGATCGAGCCCAACCACAGCGGCTCGTTGCGGCCTTGCCCGTAGGTCGCCAACAACGCCTGGGCCTCAATCGGATCGCCCAACGTGGTGCCCGTTCCGTGGCCTTCAACTACGTCCACCTCGGCTGCCGACAACCCGGCATTGGCCAATGCCGCGCGCACCACCCGCTGCTGCGACGGACCATTCGGCGCAGTCAACCCGTTGGAGGCACCATCCTGATTAACCGCCGAACCCCGCACCACCGCCAACACCGAATGTCCCAACCGCTGCGCATCCGACAACCGCTCTACCACAAGCATTCCGCCGCCCTCGGAGAACCCGGTGCCGTCGGCGGCCCCCGCGTACGCCTTGCACCGGCCATCCGCGGACAACCCGCGCATGCGGCTGAATTCCACAAAGATGTCGGGTGTGGCGTTGACCGTGACGCCGCCGGCCAGCGCCAGGTCGCACTCACCCGAGCGCAGCGACTGCACCGCCATATGCAACGCCACCAACGACGACGAACACGCCGTATCCACCGACACCGCCGGGCCCTCCAACCCCAGCACATATGACACCCGCCCCGACGCCACACTCGACGACTGTCCGGTCAGTCGGAACCCTTCCACCGCTTCGGCTGCGGACACGCCGTAACCCTGCGTCATCACACCGGCGAACACTCCGGTGGCGCTGCCCCGCAGCCCGCCGGGTTCAATTCCAGCTCGCTCCAAGGCTTCCCAGGACAGTTCGAGGAACAGGCGTTGCTGGGGGTCCATCGCCAGTGCTTCACTCGGCGCTACACCGAAGAACACGGGGTCGAAGTCCGCGACACCGTCCACGAAGCCACCGGTGCGCGTGTAGCAGGAGCCCGGAACATCGGGATCGGGGTTGAACAGCCCGGCCAGGTTCCAGCCGCGATCGCCGGGGAATTCGGAGAGCACGTCACGCCCCTGCGCCAGCATGTCCCAAAGGTCGTCGGGGGAATCGACTCCGCCCGGATAGCGGCACGACATACCGACGATGGCGATCGGATCGTCGCCAGTGGCGCGGACCGCGGGGGTGTGCTTGATTTCTTGCGGGACTCCGGCGAGTTCGGTGCGGATGTAGTTGGCCAGGCCGTTGGGTGTCGGGTAGTCGAAGATCAGTGTGGGTGAAAGCGCCAGTCCGGTAGCGGTTTTGAGCCGGTTACGCATTTCGACCGCGGTCAGCGAGTCAAAGCCCAACTCCTGGAACGCCTTGTCCGGATCGATGGCCTCGGGGGTGATGTTGCCCAGCACGGTGGCGATATGAGAACGCACCAGGTCCAAAAGGATGGCCTGCTGTTCGGGTTCGGGAAGCCCGTGTAGGCGATGTGCCAGAGCCGATTTCGATTTTGCGGCGGCCAGCGAGTCGTCGACCTGGCGCCGGGTGGGCGCGTTGACCAGATCGGTGAACATCGGCGGGACGGCAACAGCGTGGGCGCGCAGTGCGGTCAGGTCGATGCGGGCGGGCGCCATGAATGGTTCGTCGACAATCAGTGCGGTGTCGAACAATTCCATCGCCTCGTCCGAGGACAACGCCAAGATCCCGTCGCGACCCAGCCGGGCGAGGTCGGCGGCGTCCAGTCCACCGGTCATGGCGCTGGCCTGATCCCACAGACCCCAACCCAGCGAGATCGCCGGCAACCCATGAGCCCGCCGATGGGCAGCCAAGCCATCCAGGAACGAGTTGGCCGCCGAGTAGTTGCCCTGGCCCGACGACCCCACCAGCCCGGCCATCGACGAAAACATCACAAACGCCGACACATCCAGATCGCGGGTTAACTCATGCAGATTCCACGCCGCATCGACCTTGGCCCGCAGCACCGCATCCACCCGCTCGGGAGTCAGTGATGTGACCACCGCGTCGTCCAGCACGCCAGCCGCGTGAATGACGCCCGAGAGCGGCCGCTGCATCGGAATATCGGCAATCACCTTGGCCAACGCCGCCCGGTCGGCCGCATCGCAAGCGACCACCTGCACCTGGATTCCGGCCGCCTCCAACTCAGCGACTAATTCTGCAGACCCCGGCGCATCCGGACCACGCCGACTCACCAACACCAAGTTCGTCACCCCGTGATGCGCCACCAGGTGACGGGCCAACGTCGAACCCGCCATGCCGGTACCACCGGTGATCAATACGGTGCCCACCGCCCATGCATCAGGCATCGTCATCACGACCTTGCCGATATGGCGCGCCTGGCTCAAGTACCGCAACGCCGCGCGCGCCCGCCGCACGTCAAAGGTTGTCACCGGCAACGGCCGCAGCACTCCGGCGTCAAACAGTTCGGCGAGATCGAGCATGTACTGGTGCATCCGGGGACGGCCGGGCTCGAAGAGGTCGAAGGCGCGGTAGCGCACACCGGGGTATTCCTGGGCGACCACACCGGGGTCGCGGATGTCGGTCTTGCCCATCTCCAAAAACACCCCTCCGGGGGCAACCAGCCGCAGAGACGCATCCACGAAATCACCGGCAAGGGAATCCAACACCACATCCATGCCGCGCCCACCGGTCACCGCCCGGAACTTCTCCTCGAACTCCAGACTGCGCGAATCAGAGATGTGGTCATCGTCAAAGCCCATGGCCCGCAAGGTGTCCCACTTACCGCGGCTGGCCGTAGCGAACACCTCCAGCCCCAAATGCCGGGCCAGCTGCACCGCCGCCATACCCACCCCACCGGCGGCGGCGTGCACCAACACCCGCTGCCCCGGCTTGGCGTCAGCCAGGTGTACAAACGCCATGTACGCGGTGGTGAAAACGGCTGATATAGCGGCGGCTTCGGCGTATGACCAGTCGGTGGGCATCGGAAGCAACAGGCGGACGTCGCCGGCGACCAGCGTGCCGCTGCCGTCGGGGAAGAATCCGTAGACCGAGTCACCGACGGCGAATTCGGTGACTCCCGGGCCGACTTCGACCACCACGCCGGCGCCTTCACCGCCGAGCAGCGCGTCGTGGGTGAACATGCCCAGGGTAATCATGATGTCGCGGAAGTTTGCGGCGATGGCATGGAGGGCCACCCGAACCTGGCCTGGCTCCAACGGCGCATCAGCGTTCGGAACCGGCTCCAACCGTAGATTCTCGAAGGTGCCCGCACTGCTCAGACCGAGTCGCCACGGCCCGTCACCCGGAGGCACCAACAGACCGTCAATCGCGCGACTGCCACGCACCCGCGCGGTGTACAGCTGTCCACCTCGCAGCAATATCTGCGGCTCGCCGGCCGCTAAAGCCGCCGCAACCGCCCGATCATCAAGTGGCGCATCGGAATCAACCAGCACGATGCGGCCCGGGTGCTCGGTCTGCGCCGACCGCACCAGCCCCCACACCGAGGCGCCGGGCAAATCGGTGACGTCCTCCCCCGCCAGGCCCATGGCGCCGCGGGTGGCCACTACGAGCACCCCGCAGTCACGCTCGGTCAACCACGACTGGACGGCAGCCAGCGCCTGGTGCGTACGCTCATAGCTTCCTGTGACCGGATCTTCTTCAGCCGCGACGGATTCGAACACGTCGTACGACAGGGGGTCGACAGCAGCTACTGGGGTCCCCGCGGCCGGTGACCAGGCCACCTCAAAGAGCCGGTCGGGGCCCGGGCTTGACACCGCGGCCCGCAACTGCTGCTCGGTCACCGGGCGGGCCACCATCGAGGCCACCGACAACACGGGCAACCCCAAGCCGTCGGCAAGCTCGATCGAGACCGTTGACGGACCCGACGGCGCGATCCGCGCCCGCACCGCCGACGCACCGGCGGCATGTAACGACACGCCTTGCCAGGAGAACGGCAGCACCACTTCGGCGGCGGTCTCGTTGGCCATCACCACCGCGTGCAGCGCCGCATCCAGCAATGCCGGATGTACGCCGAACCCGCCGACGCCTCCGGCCGCGTCCGGCAGCTTCACCTCGGCGAACAGCTCGTCGCCGCGGGCCCACATCGCGGTCAAGCCCCGAAACGCGGGGCCGTAGCCGTACCCACTCGCCGCCAACCGTTCATAGCCATCAGCCGGGTCTATCGCGACCGCACCGGCCGGCGGCCACACCGTCAAATCCGCGCTCGGCTCGACCGACCCGGAGCTCAACACACCCTCGGCGTGGCACACCCACCCGGAACCGGCGTCGGTAACAGCCCGGGAGAAGATCGAGACGCTGCGTTGACCCAACTTCTCGGGCGGACCCACGACCACTTGCACCGCAACCGATCCCAACCCGGAATCCCCGGCCCGCAACATCAACGGCGCCAGCAGCGTCAGCTCGTCGACCACCGAACAGCCGACTTCGTCGCCGGCGCGGATCGCCAGCTCGACGAAACCCGCTCCCGGGAACACCACCGCCCCGGACACCGCGTGATCGGCCAACCACCCCTGCACACTGGGCGACAACCGACCCGTCAACACCACCCCGCCCGAGGCAGGCAGCTCCACCACCGCACCCAGCAGCGCGTGCTCGCTGGCCGAGAGCCCCAAGCCGGCGGCGTCGGCCGCAACGGAGTCACCGGAGAGCCAAAACCGCCGCCGCTCAAAGGCATACGTCGGCAATTCGACAAAGCCCGCCCCGCCTAACGCGCCACGCCAATTCACACCCACACCCGCGACAAATGCGGAGGCGGCCGACATTAGGAACCGCTCAGGCCCGCCGTCTTCGCGCCCCAGGGTGGGAACGACGATGGGCTCGCTGTCACCGTCGACGCAGTCGTTGAAAGTGTCCTCGATTCCGGCGATCAATGCCGGATGGGGACTGGATTCGATGAATGTGCGGTAGCCGTGTTCACATGCGCTGCGCACTGCCCGGTCGAACTGCACAGTCTGGCGGATGTTGCGATACCAATAGCCGGCATCCAAATCAGCCGTGTCCAAACGGCTTCCGGTCACCGTAGAGAAGAAGGCGGTACGCGAGGAGCGCGGCTCGATACCGGACAGAACCTCGGTAAGCTCGCCGCGAATCGCCTCGACCTCAACCGAATGCGACGCATAATCCACGTCAATCCGGCGGGTGCGCAGATCCTGGTCGGCGCAGAGATGGATCAGTTCCTCCAGCGCGGCCACTTCTCCTGATACCACCACCGCCGACGGACCATTGACGACGGCGACGCTCACCCGATTGCCGAAGGGCGCCAACAATTCCCGTGCTTGGTCGGCTCCGATTGCGATGGACACCATGCCGCCCGGGCCGGACAGCGCGGTCAGCAACTTGCTGCGAAGCGTGACCACACGCGCGGCATCTCGCAAGGACAGCGCGCCGGCCACGTACGCGGCGGCGATTTCACCTTGCGAATGGCCGATCACGGCGTCAGGACGAACGCCGACCGACTTCCACAATTCGGCCAACGACACCATCACCGCGAACAACACCGGCTGCACCACGTCCACCCGATCCAGGCCCTTAGCACCCGGTACGCCACGCAAGACATCCATCAGCGACCAGTCCACGAATTCTGCGAAGGCTTCGGCGCATGCGTCGATCTGCTGCGCGAATACCGGTGCGGTATCAAGCAATTCGATACCCATGCCCAGCCATTGGGAGCCCTGCCCGGGGAAGACGAACACCGTCTTGCCGGCAGGCGTCGCGGTGCCTCGAATGACCGATCCGACTTCATCGCTGGCCAGCTCGTCCAGCCCGGCCAGCAACCGGTCGCGATCACCACCGACAACCACGGCCCGATGCTCAAACATCGAGCGGCCGGCCAACGACCACGCAACGTCAGCAACATCGAGCTCACCATGAGCGCGCACGTGCGCCGCCAACCGAGCGGCCTGAGACCCCAATGCGGTTGCCGACTTCGCCGAAATCGCCCACGGCACCACCGGAACCTTGCACCCAGCAGCATCAACGCGCTCCTCGACCGGAGCGGCCTCCACAATCACATGCGCATTGGTGCCGCTAATCCCAAACGATGACACCCCGGCCCTTCGAACCCGACCCTGCGCCGGGCCCTGCGCCGGCCACGGCCGCGCCTCGGTCAACAACGACACCGATCCCGCCGACCAATCCACATGCGGGCTGGGTTCATCGACGTGCAACGTCGCCGGCAACACCTCATGGCGCATCGCCTGCACCATCTTGATCACACCGGCCACCCCGGCAGCGGCCTGCGTGTGACCCATGTTCGACTTGATCGACCCCAACCGCAGCGGCTCGCCCGAACCGCGGTCCTGCCCGTAGGTCGCCAACAACGCCTGGGCCTCAATCGGATCGCCTAACGTGGTGCCGGTCCCGTGGCCCTCCACCACATCAACGTCAGCCGTCGACAGCCCCGCATTGGCCAACGCCGTGCGCACCACCCGCTGCTGGGACGGACCATTCGGTGCGGTCAACCCATTCGACGCACCGTCCTGATTAACCGCTGAACCCCGCACCACCGCCAACACCGGATGACCCAGCCGCTGCGCATCCGACAAACGCTCCACGACGAGAATCGCGCCGCCTTCTGACCAGCCGACCCCGTCGGCCGCCCCCGCGTACGCCTTGCACCGGCCATCCGGCGCCAACCCACGGTGCCGGCTGAATTCCACGAAGACCGTCGGCGTGGCGTTGACGGTCGCGCCGCCGGCCAGGGCCAGGTCGCACTCGCCCGAGCGCAGCGACTGCACTGCCATATGCAACGCCACCAACGACGACGAACACGCCGTATCCACCGACACCGCCGGGCCCTCCAGCCCCAACACATACGACACCCGCCCCGACGCGACGCTGGAGGTCATGCCGGTCAGTCGGTAGCCCTCGACCTCTTCGGCCAACATGCCGTAGCCCTGGACGATGAGCCCGGCGAACACCCCGGTGGCGCTACCACGCAAACCGGTGGGATCAATACCGGCCCGCTCCAACGCCTCCCACGCCAGCTCCAGCAACATCCGGTGCTGAGGGTCCATCGCCAGCGCCTCACTCGGCGCTATGCCAAAGAAGGCGGGGTCGAAGTCCGCGACGCCGTCCACGAAGCCGCCAGTGTGCGCATACGACTTGTGCGGTACGTCGGGATCCGGGTCGAATAACCCGGCAAGATCCCACCCGCGATCGGTCGGAAACTCTGACATCACATCGCGGCCGTCGGCCACCATCTGCCACAGGCCTTCCGGGGAATCAACCCCACCCGGGAAGCGGCACGACATACCGACGATGGCGATCGGCTCGTTCGACCGCTCCAGCAGCGCACGGTTGGTGCGCTTCAGGCGTTCAACCTGGACCAACGCTTTCCGCAACGCTTCGGTCGCATGCTGGAGTTGATCAACCATCACTACCCCTCGCCTAACATTGGTCGTCTCTGACCGCCAGATGCGGCTCTCGCCGAGTCACGGAAGTTGCTGCACGAACCGACCTCGGAATTTTTTCGACCAGCGTCGTGCTGCTCTCCGACCCAAGAATGTCGCTGGTGAGTATGGCCAACTCCGGCAGGATTTCAAAACGTCCGATACTCCCGGCTTCTACAAGAGGAACGGCTTCGATGCGAGCAACAGCACGTCCACGGGGATGTGACGCCGCGCGCCGAGGTGCTCGGTGCACTCTTTACACCTGACCCGCCGTCCATGGCGCGACTTTACCCGGCTACCCACCGGTGATGGTCAGGGACGGGTTAGACACCCACTCGTCGCCAGCCGTCGGCAGCCCTGGCCACCCGAATCAGCGCATCACACAGTTCACGCAGTTCGGTTGCCCCGGCTCCTTCGTTGAGCGCTGTCGCGACGTCCTCCGCTGCACATCGCACCTGGTAAACGCGATCCGATAGATCGGCTGCATCGTCGGCCGACAGCACGACCGCATCGGCGGGCAGCGCCAGCAAGGCCCCAGCCTCACCCCGGTGAATCAAGGCCCGTTGCTCGTACGCCCGTTGGCGGCAAGACTGCCGACAGTACCGGCGACGACGGCCCATCCCGATATCGGTGACGTCTCGACCACACCAGCGGCACGGCTGGGGCCCCGCGCGACGAGTCACGCCTGCCGACTTTAGTCCGTTGCGGCCCGCGATCCCGGTATCATTGTAGGTCGCGTCGCGTGCATCACGTGCCGGCCCGGGAACTACGCAGCCCGTCGTAACGTTTGCTAACCGGAGAGAATTGCCACTACGGGAGAGCCCAAGAGCTCACAGGATCCAAAGGAGTAGCGCTTATGGCTGATCGCGTCCTGAGAGGCAGTCGCCTCGGAGCCGTGAGCTACGAGACTGACCGCAACCATGACCTGGCGCCACGTCAGATAGCGCGGTACCGCACCGACAACGGCGAGGAGTTCGAGGTCCCCTTCGCCGACGACGCTGATATTCCCGGCGCCTGGCTGTGCCGCAACGGCATGGAAGGCACCCTGATCGAGGGTGACCTGCCCGAGCCCAAGAAGGTCAAGCCACCGCGTACGCACTGGGACATGTTGCTGGAGCGCCGCACGGTCGAAGAACTTGAAGAGCTGCTCAAAGAACGCCTCGACATCATCAGGTCGCGCCGCCGCGGCTGACCCGCGAGCTACCCGTGCCCTGACTGGTTATGAGCGGTCGTGAGTGCGCGCGTTGCGGGCGCGGGTGAATCGCCCCTCGATACCCCATCGAGTGACTTTGACCAACGCCTCGCGGATATTGGATCCGCTCATTTTGGACACGCCGAGTTCGCGCTCGGTGAAGGTAATCGGCACTTCGACGATGACGAACCCGTTGCACACAGTGCGCCAGGTCAGGTCGATCTGGAAGCAATAGCCCTTGGAGTCCACTCCGTCAAGATCAATCGCCTCCATCACTTCGCGGCGGTAGGCCCGGTAGCCAGCGGTGATGTCATGGACACCGATACCGAGTGCCAGCCGCGAATAGGTATTGGCCGTCTTGGACAGGGCCAAGCGCCGCCAGGGCCAGTTTCGTACCGTCCCCCCCTCGACATAACGCGAACCGATGGCCAGGTCGGCTCCGGCGTCGACGGCGTCCAGCAGGCGGTGCAGCTGCTCGGGCGCGTGGCTGCCGTCCGCGTCCATCTCGACGAGCACTGAGTAGTCCCGACTCAAACCCCAGGCGAAACCTGCCAGGTAGGCGGCGCCTAGGCCGTCCTTGGTGGTGCGGTGCATCACGTGCGTGCGACCGGGATCCGCCTGTGCCAGCTCGTCGGCGAGTTGGCCGGTGCCATCGGGGCTGCCGTCGTCCACGACGAGCAGGTGTACATCGGGGCACGCTTCCTTCAACCGTCCATGGATCAGCGGCAGGTTCTCCCGCTCGTTGAAGGTGGGGATGATCACCAGGACGCGCTGGCTGGGACGATTGCCCGGGACCCGGGGCGTGGACTGTCCGGTGGTCATGTAGCTCCTCTGTGTCGCCCGAAATAGCGCGATTGTCGGCCGCCCCTGTGGAGCGGAGTGTAGCCACCGCCCTCATGGGGCGGAGTGTGGTCGCCGCCCTTCTGAGGCGGAGTGTGGTCGCCGCCGTTCTCGGGCGGAGCGTGGTCGGTGCCCTCGTCGTCGGGCGCAGCGTCGTCGCTGCCCGTCGTCGGGCGCAGCATCGTCGCCCTTGGATCTGCCCCGGGGCGGCGGACCTGAGTCCTCAGATTCGCCCGGGGGCCTAGACCGCCAGCGACTCGGACGCGGGAACCACCCATTGTGCCAAATCGCGACGAGAATGACCGTTCCAGCCGACCAGACCAAAACCCATTGCATGATCGGACCCCAGCGGGTTGCTGGCGTCAGCCTCGTCTTAAGGCGCACCTGGGCGTCCAGGTAGGCGGGCTCAAAGAAGTCCGTGCGGGCCAACTCGCCGCCGTCTGGTGCGATCACCGCACTGATCCCGGTGGTGCCGGCAACCACGACGTATCGGTCGTGCTCTACGGCTCGGACCTTGGCGAAGGCCAGCTGTTGCTCACTCATTGTCTTGTTGAAAGTGGCGTTGTTGCTGGGGACGGCCAGCAACTGGGCGCCGTTGAGGACCGCTTTTCGCGGCTCGCGATCGAAGATCACTTCCCAGCAGGTGGCTACCCCGACCGGTACTCCGGCTATGTGCACGACGTCGCTACTTTTGCGGGGCACGAGATGGCCGGCACGATCGGCATACCCGGAAAGATGCCGAAAAAGCCATGGCATCGGCAGGTACTCGCCGAACGGCTGCACGATTTCCTTGTCATGGCGGTCGGCCGGTCCGGTGACCGGATCCCAGACGATCACCGTGTTGGTGTATTCGGGCGTTTCTTGCATGCGGCCTGGAACGTCGAGCACGGTGCCGACCAGGATCGGCGCGCCGATTGCCGCGGCTGTGTCCTGGATCTCTTGCCCGGCGTCGGTATTGACGAATGGATCGATATCCGACGAGTTCTCGGGCCAGATCACGAATTGAGGTTGTGGGGCGACCCCCGCACGCACGTCCTCGGCCAGCCGGAGCGTCTCCCGAACGTGGTTGTCCAGCACCGCTCGCCGTTGCGCGTTGAAGTCCAACCCGAGTCGAGGCACATTGCCCTGCACAGCCGCGACGGTGACCGCCGGTTCACCACCCGATCCGGCACCCGCCTGCCGCACATGCAGCGAGACGACAACGGCGGCGAGCAACACCAGGCATATGCAGACACCTGGCAGCACCACCGCCGGCGGTGGCGGATCGGCAGCATTGGCTGTGGCCGTCTCAGTGGCCGGGTCCGTGGTTGCGGTGCGGCTCGGGACGCCCCGGCCACCGGCGCGGCCACGTGCCTGGCCGCTGGTTCGTAACCACCTCACAATTTCCAGCGCGAGCGCAGTCAGGCTACATCCCACCAGCACAATCGCGGTCGAGAGCACAGCAACGCCGCCAAGCTGGACCAACGGCAGTAACGGGCCTTCGGCTTGACCGAAGGCCACCGAGCCCCAGGGGAAGCCGCCAAACGGAACGATCGACTTCAACCACTCTTGCGCCGCCCACACCACCGCGAACCAGATCGGCCAGCCAGGCAGCCGGCGCACCACGACCGCGAACAGGCCGAACAGACCGGGAAACACCGCTGACGCCGTCGCGAGCACGAACCAGGGCATGACGCCCACGAGCGTGCTGATCCACGGCAGCAATGGCAGGTAGAACACCAGACCGAACAGGAATCCGTAGCCCAGACCACCCACCAGCGTGGTGGCGGGGCGGGTCAGCACCCAAGCCAGCAGGGCGAAGGCGACGACGGCGCCCCACCACCAGTTCTTCGGCGGGAAACTGGCGAAAAGCAGCCAGCCGGCCACGATAGTGACCACCAACCGCGCCAGACGCGGCACCAACCACGCCCGGACGGCAGGCAGCCGCGCTACCACCGCAGCGGCCGCCTCTGTCAGTGCTTTGCGTGCTATTGCGCCTAGCCGAACGGCCCAGCTCTGAACTCCAGGCGCGTCGGTGGGCCTGTTATCCCGCGCTGGCGGCTGCGGCGCTGCCTTTTCCTCCTCCTCCTCCCACGCGTCTTCCTCCCAGGTGTCGGATTCCTCCCGAGCCAAGCCGGAATCGACCTTGGCGGCGTCGGCTTCACCGATTACGGGGCCGTTTTCAGGGTCCTCAACCACGGGGTCGATCTCGCTGGCGTCACCAAGCCCCTCCTTCGGACCGAACCATTCCCTAGCCATAGATGACAGCACCCCGATGCACGGTTTGTCGGCAGCGCGGCAAGGCGTCGGTCGGGCGCAGCCGCGGTAATGCAGGCACCCGGGACCGCGGGTCGGTAGACCAGCGCTGGACGGCGTCGCGCGGTGCGTGGGCGTCAAGGACCCCGGCGTCCCACACGGCGTAGGACGCCGGCGCGCCAGGCACCAAGGTTCCGGTCTTACCGTCGCGGACACCGCCCGCCCGCCAGCCGCCGCGGGTCGCGGCAGCGAATGCCGCCCGCGCCGAAACCGCGCTACCCGGAGTGTGGTGATTGACCGCTGCGCGCACGCTCACCCAGGGGTCAAGACCCGTTACCGGGGCGTCGGAACCTAGCGCGAGGGGCACGCCTTGGGATGCTAACAGCGCGAGCGGGTTGAGTTCGCTGCCTCGGTCAGCGCCAAGTCGGCGGGCGTACATACCGTTGCCGCCGCCCCACAGCGCATCAAAATTAGGCTGCACGCTGGCGATGACGCCCCACGCGCCCAACTTTCCGGCCTGCTCCGCGCTCACCATCTCCACGTGCTCCAGGCGGTGCCCGCAACGCGCGACGGCAACCACCCCGAGGTCCGCGACGACTCGTTCGAAGGCGCCCACGACCGCCGAGACCGCGGCATCGCCGATGACGTGGAAACCGGCGGTCACCTCCGCCTCGGTACATGCCCGCACATGCGCTTCGATGGCGTCGGGGTCGAGGTAGCAGGTGCCGACGCGGTCCGGCGCGTCGGTGTAGGGCTCGTGCAGCCAGGCCGTGTGCGAGCCGAGTGCCCCGTCGACGAACAGATCACCGGCCAGCCCGCGGGCTCCGGTCTCGTCCATCAGCGCGCGGGCCTGTGCGGGTGTGGTCACCGCCTCACCCCAGTAGCCGATCACTTCGACTCCGTGATCGATGGCACGAAGCTGCAGCCAGTCGTCCAACCCGCCGATCTCGGGGCCGGCGCATTCGTGCACCGCGACGATCCCGGCGGCGGCGGCGGCGTGCAGCGCCGCGGCCCTGGCTTCAGCCAGCTGCTCGGCCGTCAGCAGGCCACGGGCAACGGCCCGGATCAGGTGGTGAGCATCGCCGGCCAGCGGCTGCTCAGCAGCGAAACCGGCCGTCACCGGTAACTCCGGGACCCGCCGTCGCAACCCAGTCGAGGCGAGCGCGGAGTGGACGTCGACACGAGACAGGTAGGCGGGCCGGTCGCCGAGCACAGCATCCAGGTCGGCCGTGCTCGGCGCGGTGTTCTCCGGCCAGGCCGACTCATCCCAGCCGTGCCCCCACACCGGCTGGCCCGGGTGCGCGGCCGCGTAGTCGGCGACCATCTGAACGCAGTGCGCGCGCGAAGTGGCGTGTCGCAAGTCCAGGCCGCTCAGCGTCAGGCCGGTCGCGCTCAAGTGGATGTGGCTGTCCACGAATCCCGGCGCCACGAAGCCACCGTCGAGATCCACCACCTGGGCGCCCGGGAACTGGCTGCGGCCGACGTCATCGCTGCCTAGCCACGCGACGACATCGCCGCGCACCGCCATGGCGGTGGCGTCGGGATGGGTGGGGCTGTGCACCCGGCCGTTCACCAGCAGCGTCGTAGAAACCTGGGCAATCTGGATCACACCGCAAAACTACGTGGAGCTCGGGGAATCTAGACTCCGCCCGGCGACGACGCGGGCCGCCCCGGCGGCTTGCCGCCAATCGGACCGTCCGGCAATGCCGGCGGTTCCACGTCTGCGACGTCTCTGACATCGACGACCTCGCCGTCAACGAAGTCACGGCCATCGCCGGAATAGCCGCGACGCCGGGAGTCGGCCCCAGACATCATGTCGGTGATCGGCGCACGCACACCCAAGCCCCGGATCACCACTGTGGTCAGTGCCGGACCAGCGACGGCCCGCGTCGCCGGCACCAGCAGCAACAACCCCGCAGTGGTACTAACCAGCCCGGGAATGATGACCAGGACGGTACCCAGGGTGACCAAAGCGCTGTCGCTCAGCACTTCGCGGGGTGTGGAAAGGCCGGAACGCAACAGCGTGAGTTGGCGCGCCAATTGCCAACCGAACTGCGCGAGACCAACCAAGAGGCCAACAACAAAGGTGGCCAGCAGCGCCACCAGGGTCCAGCCGAACCCGATCGTCGACACCAGCGCGATAATCACCGCGAGCTCGACGACAGCGTAGATGAGAAACAGCCGCGACACCATGTGACGCCAACGTCTGCGGGCTAGGCGCGAGTTCCTTCCCGGCGCATATCGCGACTGCAGTTAGATAACGCGATGACGACGATTGAGATCGACACCCCCGACGGACCGATCGATGCGCTGCTGAGCATTCCCCCGGGGAAAGGGTCGTGGCCGGGCGTGGTGGTGATCCACGACGCGATCGGCTACGGCCCGGACAAGGAATCAACCAACGACCACATCGGCCGGGCAGGCTATGTGGCGTTGACTCCGAACCTGTTCTCGCGGGGTGGCCGGGCCCGCTGCATCACCCGAGTCATGCGCGAACTGCTGACCAAACGGGGCCGCGCCCTTGATGACATTCTGGCCGCCCGCGATCACCTGCTGTCGATTCGGGAATGTTCCGGGCGGGTCGGCATCGCCGGTTTCTGCATGGGCGGTGGGTTCGCACTCGTCATGTCGCCCAAAGGTTTTGGCGCCACCGCCCCGTTCTACGGCACGCCACTGCCCTGCAATCTCAGCGAGACGCTGGACGGCGCGTGCGCGATTGTGGCGAGCTTCGGCGGCCGTGACCCGCTGGGTATCGGCGCGTCTGCTCGATTGCGCGACGTGACCACGAGCAAGCACATCACCGCCGATATCAAGTCTTACCCCGGCGTGGGGCACGGCTTCGCGAACAAACTCCCCGGCCAGCCTCTGCTTCGCATCGCGGGTTTCGGCTACAACCAAGCCGCGACCGAAGACGCATGGAGCCGCGTCTTCACGTTCTTCGGCGAGCACCTGCGAACGGGAGCAACGACGTAGCCCACGTCGCCTGGCCGTCTCTCAAGCCGAAGGGCCAGCCGCCCGCTCCGGGTATGGTCGACCTAGTTGGACCGTGTTGCAGAGATCCCGGTGAGTCATCCGTTGTTAGCCAGTTACCGCGCGCAGTGGCCGCGCATCGGCGCCATCATCGCGATGCTCATCGGTGGTGCAACCGCCATCTCAGCCAGACGGCTGACGAAGCCGCAAATACTTTCGGCCGCAAACCTCATGGCGCTAATGGCCCATCAGTATGAGGAGTATGTGTACCCCGGCTATTTCCCCGGCCAATTCAATCGCGGTCTGTTCAATAGCGACTCGCCGCGCAATTATCCGCTGAACCCCCAGACGGCAATGGTCATCAACACCTGCTTGGCCTACCCGTTCTACGTTGCGCCGGAGCTGTTCCCGAAAAAGAGGTGGCTCGGACTGGCACCGGTGCTGGTGGGCTTCAGCCAGATCGTGCTGAGGTTGTCCCGGGTCTCGTAGAACTTGAGGTGGCGGTCCCCCGCTCGAGACCTGCCGTGTGGTAGGTGTCGGGCGTCCGCCAAGACACACCAACAGCAAGGGGACCGCCATGAAGAAGAGTAGCCAGATCCAGTCCGCGGACGCGACCGCCATCCCGCAGTGCGTCAGTGTGGCGATGGCGGAGATCGCCGAGAACATGCACGAGGGGCTTTTGGCCCTGGCCGTGGGTGCGGGCCTGCAGGTGATGGCGGCGTTGATGGAGGCCGACGTGAGCGCGCTGGCCGGACCGAAGGGCAAGCATGATGCGACGCGGACGGCGGTGCGGCACGGCCGTGAGCGCGGGTCGGTGACCCTGGGCGGGCGGCGGGTGGCGATCACCCGCCCTCGGGTGCGGGCGGCCGGCGGGTCCGGTGAGCTGCCGATCGCGTCGTATGAGCTGTTCAGCTCGACTGAGATTCTGGGCAAGATGGCGATGGAGAAGATGCTGGCCGGGCTCTCGACCCGCCGCTACCCGGTTGGGCTCGAGCCGGTCGGTCAGCAGGTGGATGAATCCTGCTCTGCGACAAGCAAGTCGGCGGTCTCGCGCAAGTTTGTGGCGATGACCGAAACCGCTCTGGCCGAGCTGTTGTCGCGGGATCTGTCCGGGCTGGACCTGGTGGCGTTGATGATCGACGGGGTGCACTTCGCCGAGTCGTGCTGTGTCGTGGCGCTCGGTATCGGCATCGACGGGGTCAAGCACCCGCTGGCGCTGGTGGAGGGCTCGACCGAGAACGCGACCTTGGTCACCGGCCTGCTGGTCGACCTGCGTGAGCGGGGCCTGGACGTCACCCGGCCGATGCTGGTGTGCCTCGACGGGTCCAAGGCGCTGCGCAAGGCCGTCCTCGACGTGCTGGAGCGCCCAGTGATCCAACGCTGCCAACTGCACAAGGTTCGGAACGTGAAAGATCATCTGCCGCAACGCCTTCGGTCCACTGTCGGCCGGAAGATGACCGACGCCTACCATGCCGGATCGGCGCTGGAGGCCGAGGCCGCGTTGCTGGCCCTGGCCACCGAACTCGACCGCACCCACCCCGGGGCGGCGGCCAGCCTGCGTGAGGGCCTCGACGAGACGCTCACCGTGCTGCGACTGCGCGTGCCACCCACCCTGGCCCGCACGCTGCGCTCGACCAACTGCATCGAGTCGATGATCTCCGTCTGCCGCGAACACGCCGGCAACGTCAAACGCTGGCGGGACGGGCAGATGGCGCTGCGCTGGTGTGCCGCCGGAATGGTCGAGGCCGGCAAGCAGTTCCGCCGTGTGAACGGTCACCTGCACCTACCGACGCTCCGCACAGCTCTCGAGTGCCAGACCGCCGAACCTGTCGGACCCGTCGTGCACAATGACGAGGTGAGCGCAGCCTGATGCTCACCGGACCGCCACCGAAGTTCCACGGAACCTGGGACATCCTCGATCGTGCTACACGGGATCGTCATTCCGCGGAAGGCCGGGGCAAAGTATGGCCCAGGGATTCTCACCGCGCTGCTCTTACATCTGCCTATCGGTATCGGCTACATCAAGGCCGTCGGCCAGGATGGTTCAGTCGGCCGCGCGGACTGGGCAAAAGGCCTGGGCGGCGCAGTCGGCAGCGCCATCTTCGGGGTGGCAGTTCCCAACATGGTGATGCGGGACAGGAACAGCCCCTACGCCTTCACGGCAAAACAGATGGGCCCCTACGATATCGAGGCCGCAGAGCCCACTTGAGGCCATGCCTCTTAGGAATACCTACTGCGCCGGATCTGCCGACGTCAGCTTCTGCGACAGGACGGTCGCGAAGGTGTGGGTATCCCCCGGCCAGCGCGCCGACACGTAGCCACCGTCGTCAACAACGAATGCCGGCCGCGAGTCGGTAGCCGTATCCCGAACCATGCCGGAGGTCTTGAGCCGCCGGCGCGGCGATCCGCGCTCGACGTCACAGAAATCCGTTGGGTCGCGAAGGGCACGGGTGACTTCCGACTGCACTGACATGTACCCGCCGGGCTGGCCCGGCTCCTCGGTATACGTGCGGTAGTAGTTGGAATCCCAGAAGCGGGTGACGCGAGTGAGTTGCCAGGCGCTGCGCTCGAATGCCCATGTCAGCGCCGTGGTCTTGCGTCCGTAAAGCACCGAGCGACCGGTAACGGGATCAACGCTGCGAGCGGCAAGCAGTACACCGTGACAGATCGCGGCCACAATCACCCCACGGGCAAACGCATCCACGACGAGCCGTTGCAGTATCTCGCTGTCGATGTAGCTGCGCATTCCGCGGGCACGATGACCACCGGGCAGCAGCAACGCGTCGATGCCGTCGAGGGTCGCCTGACTCCAGCTGATGGGATGCTGGAACTCGGCTGACCGCAGCATGTCCTGGTAGGCATTGCGGCCGTCTTTGTTCGCCCGCAGCATCAGCCCGATGATCGGGATAGAGCCCAATACTGGTAGCGCAGACCAGAAGTCCAAACCCCGGCCGGTCACCATGATGTCGTCGGCTACCCCGGGCGTGCCGCTTTCGGTGGCAAAGATCACCCGGTGACCGTTCCTGGTCAAGACGCGCCAGCTGACCGCGACCTCGGTGGGGTCGAAGTCACGATCCGGGATTGGGATCAGCACAGTGCCCATCGGTGTCAGCTTCGCGTCACTTTGAGCTCGAGGCCGACATTGTTTTGCATGCCGCCGCGCAGCCTGCTGACGAAGTTGAAAAGCCGGCCCTGAATGCCGTACCGCTTGCCGATCGCGTCGTAGACAGCGCCGGTTTGCGAGTTGTCCAGGATGGCCGCGGTGCCCTCGACGGCCTCGCTGGTCGGGCGACCGCGCAAGGTGCAGGTGGCCAGCGTCACCCGAGGGGTATTGCGGATCCGCTTGACCTTCCATGACTTTTCCTCGGTGATGACCAGAAGCCGGTCACCGTCGGCGGCAGCCCAGATTGGAACCGGCTTGGGACGGCCGTCTTTGGTAAAGGTGGTCAGCAGGATGTATTGCGCCTTGGCTAGGTCGGCGAAGGTTGGGGTCACGCTGCCAACCTACCGGCGAGCGGACTCATCGTTGACATTCCGAGCCAGCAGCTGAGATAGTCATCAGGCATTAAGCGAAAACATTGTTTTCATTTAAGGCCTGGTAGCGCCGACCGAAGCGGGGAGACGTGAGCGAGCCGAAGAAGCCGCTGGCATGGTTGCCGTTCTCGATCGCCGAGGCGGCCTTACCGGGGGAACCTGGCAACGTCGATGTGGACCTATTGCAGGCGTGGTCATATCTCTTGGACCGGCTCCGCGAGGCCGCCCAGACCGTGGAATCCGATCCGGCGAGCCAAAATCGAGTCGATCTCGCCGCGGGTATGCGGCATCTGCTCGTGCTGCTTACCGCGGGTATCGACGAGGTGTTGCGGTTCGATCCGGATCCGATCCTATGTGTCCAGCGCACCAGTACCGATGACATCGTGACCTGGGGAATGGAGTGTCCGGACTGCATTTACACCCGCGCCGTGCTGCGTGGCGGGGAGAGTTACCGACTGTTCGGCAATCGCGGCACCGCACGCTATGTCGGGCTGCAGACGATGAACGGCATCGTGGCAACGGCGAACGAACTGGTCGACGAACTCGAGGTCGATGCCGACGGAAACTTCGAGGTCGTGCTGTCAGCCGATGAGCGACCGGGAAATTGGATGCGGATTGAGGGCGACCATCCCACGTTGACGGTGCGGCACTTCTTCTACGACTGGGATACCGAAGTGGCATCGTCGCTACGCATCGAAAGGCTCGGCGACGCGGTCGAGGCGAAAGACCGTTCGGTCGATCCGGATGTGGCGGTATCGCGGCAGCTGGTCGCCCTCGGCGACTTCGTCCAGGACAACCTGACGTTCTTTCTACAATTCGGTGCCGCTGCGCCACCCAACGGCTTCCTGCCGCCGATCGACCGCACTGATATTGGTGCGGCCGCGGAGAACAAGCCGGTGATCGGCAGGTGGGAGCTGCGCCCCGGCGAGGCGCTCGTCGTCGAAGTCGAACCGCCCGAAGGTGTTTACTGGAGTTTTTCCATCGGCAACCCGTGGTGGGAGACCATTCATTACGGGTGCCACCAGTCCAGCCTGAACGCCCATCAGGCCGTCGTGGATTCCGACGGCCTGGTGCGCGTGGTTCTGTGTTCTTCTGACCCCGGGGTCGCGAATTGGCTCGACACCGCCGGCTTCAGCAACGGTGCGATCATCCTGCGCTGCGTGCGGACCGAAACGGCGCCGACACCGACGACGCGAGTGGTGCCGTTCGACGACATCCACGCGGTGTTGCCTTCGGACACTACAAAGGTCACCCCCGAAGAGCGGACATCCATCCTCGCGGCGCGACGCCGCGCGGTGCGCGAAAGGTTCGGACAGTGACGTTTGACGCTGACGAGTTGGAAGAAGGCGCTTGCGCCGCAACCGGTCTCGAGGATTTCGGCTCGTCCTACTATCGGGAGGGACTGGAACGCATCGTTGAAGCGTTGAACACCGAGGCAGACCTCAACGACATGGGCCGGGTCATCCAACACGCCACCATCAGTAATGCCTTGATTCAGCGCCTCAAGATCGAGGACACCTACACCCAGCGCCCCGAGATCGACGACGAGGTGGTCGGCGGCCCGGTCTTTGTGATCGGGTTACCCCGCACCGGGACCACCGCGTTGAGCCAACTGGTGGCCGCCGATCCGCAGTTCCGGTCACTACGGCTTCTTTCAACGTGGATCGTTCCTGAGAAGCGTGCGTCATCGAGGCCCGCGGGCACATCGGCGCCGGGTTAGAACTTCGCCGGGGCCGCGCGCCATAACCAGGGCTAGAGCGCTATACACCCTGGGTTAGAGGCCGCCTGATCCACCCCCGGGGCGATGCTGATCGATCGTGGCCGCGGCTAACCTCAAAAGGTGAGCATCGACCGCACGACCGCGCCCGCCCTGGCCAGGCTGCGCCAGGCCCGGGTGCCGCAGGAAGCGATCGTGCGCTGGCTCAGCCTGCTCGCTCCGCTCCTGCTGATCGTGCTGGTCGTCGCCGCGTTCCACGCCCATCCCAGCCCCGGGCTGGCTGGCCGGCGCCTGGTCGTGTCGGTGGCCGTCGCCGCCTTCATCGTGGGCGTGCTGGGCCGGAACGCCACGGCCCGCCAGCTGGGCCCGGTCCACGTCGGCTTTGTCGCGGTCCTGCTGGCTAGCTCGGTGGCGCTGATGTGGGCGCAGCCGGACGGGCCGGGCGCCGAGTGCGTGCTGGTGGGCGTGCTGTGCGTCGCCCGGCTGCTGCCCGGCCGGGCGGCGGTCCCGCTCCTGGTGGTCGGCTTCGCGGTCGTCGAAGTGATCGCGGCGGTGATCACCAACCAGGGGGCGGGGAACCTCGGCGTCCTGGCTGCCTTCGCCGCTTTCTACGGGATGCTGTACCTAGCGTTCCGGCTGGCCGAGGCGAACAAGCAGGCCGAGCGGCTGCTCGCCGAGCTGAAGGAGAGCCAGGCGGCCCAGGCGCGGGCGACTGGCCTGTCCGAACGGCAGCGCCTCGCCCGGGAGATGCACGATGTGCTCGCGCACTCGCTGTCCGGGCTGATGCTGCAGCTCGAGGGCGCCCGGATGCTGGCGGCCGAGAATCCGCAGGACCCGCGCCTTCCCCAGGCCATCGACCGCGCCCACCAGCTGGGCAAGACCGGCCTGGAAGAAGCCCGCCGGGCGATCGGGATGCTCCGCGACGACGAGCTGCCCGGGCCCGAGCGCCTGGCCGGGCTGGCGGCACAGTTCCAGCAGGACCGGGGCATCCCGTGCCGGTTCACCGTCTCTGGTACCGCCTACCAGCTCGGTTCGCAGGCTCGCCTCGCGCTGTACCGGGTCGTCCAGGAAGCCCTCACCAACATCGCCAAGCACGCCCGTCCGCAGCGGGTCGAGCTGCACCTCGCTTACCAGCCGTCGGCCATCCGCCTCACGGTCGAGGACTTCACGGCGGCCGGGGATCCCGCGACGGCCAACGGCACCCGGCCGCCGGCCACCGGCGACAGCGGCGGCTACGGTCTCACCGGCATGCGCGAACGGGCCGAACTGCTCGGCGGCACCCTGACCACCCAGGCGACGGACAGCGGATTCCGGGTCGAGCTCGAGGTCCCGGCATGAGCCAGCCGATCCGCGTCCTGATCGCCGACGACCAGCGGGTCGTCCGGGAGGGACTCGACCATGGTGCTCGGGCTGCTGCCCGGCGTCGATGTGGTGGGCGCCGCCACGGACGGGGCCGAGGCCGTCGCCCTCGCTGCCGAGCTTCATCCCGAGATCGTCCTCATGGACCTGCGGATGCCGCGCTGCGATGGCGTCGAGGCCACCCGCCTGCTGCGCGAGCGCCAGCCTGCAACCAAGGTCATCGTCCTCACCACCTACTCAGATGACCGGTCGGTGCTCGACGCGCTCCGCGCCGGCGCCCGCGGCTACCTCACCAAGGACGCGGGCGGGGCAGAGATCCGGCAGGCCATCCAGCAGGTTCTCGACGACCACGCCGTGATCGACCCGGCCGTGCAGCACCACCTGATCGATGCGATCGCCATCACGCCGCCGGCCCACGGCCCGCCGCGGGCCGCCTCCTTCCCGGACGGGCTCACCCCCCGGGAAGCCGAAGTGCTGTCCCTCATCGCGGCCGGCCTGTCGAATACCGAGATCGCCGAGCACCTCGTTATCAGCGAAGGCACCGTCAAGAGCCACATCAACCGGTTGCTCGCCAAGATCAACGCGCGCGACCGTGCCCAGGCGGTTGCCTACGCCTACCAGCACGGGCTCGTCTGACGAGCTGACCGTTACTCCGCGCCGCAGTCGGTGTCGCTTGGGCCATCCGGCGCCGGGGCGCCGATGCAGGTCGCGGCGCAGGCCGGATCGTCAGCGCCACTCATCCACACCTGATTCCGGCCGGCATGCTTGGCGTGGTAGAGCGCGACGTCCGCGGCCGCCAGCAGGTCGGTGAGCTGCGTGGTCCGGTCGTTCCGGTCGTTCCGGTCGTTTCTGTCGTCCAGCGTCGCCAGCCCGGCCGAGACCGTGAGGCTGATCGTCTCGGCGCGGCTCCGGTCGCCAACCTCGATCGGTACCTCGGCGACCTGCGCGCGCATCCGCTCGGCGATACGCCGCGCGTCCGGCTCGCCGGTCTGGGGGAGCAGCACGGCGAACTCCTCGCCGCCGAACCGGCCGATCAGGTCGTATTCGCGCAGGAAGATCTTGATGGTGCCGGCCACCGCCGACAGCGCCCGATCACCAGCCAGGTGACCGTGGCTGTCGTTGACCGTCTTGAAGTTGTCGATGTCGATGAGGGCCACCGCCAGGGCCGACCTGGTGCGCAGCGCGCGGGCCAGCTCGGCGCTCGCCTCGCGTTCCCACGTACCCGCGTTTAGCAGGCCGGTCTTGGCGTCGATCCGGGAGTCGTTGACCAGCTGCGCGTGCCGGAAAGACCGTTGCAGCAAGGTGACGAAGGGCAGCGCGAACGCCAGGGTGACCGCGCTGATCGCCACTCCGATCGTGACCAGTACGGCCACGCAGAGCTCGGTGGCGTCGTTCTGCAGCCCCTCGCGGCTCAGGACCATGTCCCGGAGCCGTTTCGTGGGATCTGAGCTCTTCACAGCGGGGAGTACCAGGCAGTTGTTAACTGCCCACTGGAGCACGCCGCAGGCCGCTACGGCCAGGATCAGGCCCGTCGTGTGCGGGCCGGGGACAGCGGTCGACCTGACGTCCATGTGGATGACCGAGTGAAAGACGAATGACGCACTGCCGTAGGACAGCCCGAGGACCGCCGCGTTGAACACCCGCCGGTGCAGCGGGGCGGGCCGGACGCGCCACTGCGTCAGTGCGGTCCGCATGATCGGTGCGATCAGCGCGTACAGCGGCGGGAGCAGGATGGCGACCGGCAGCTCCCACACCCCGTATACATCCTTGACCAGGCCAGCGTTCTCACCCGCTCGCCTGGTCATCTCCACTGTGGCGGCGCTGCACACCAGCAGCGCGCCAAACAGCAGGACGTTGTTCAGGCGCGGCACGGTACTGACGGCGGCGACGCCGATCGCTAGCCCGTAGACGACCGTGACCAGCACGACGAAGACGGCCAGCCAGCGACGATTACTCCAGAGCTCCCAGGCCCGGATAAGCCGGCCCGGGACGGTCGCCGGCTATGCGCCGAGCGAAGATCATGCATTCCTCCGGGGCAAGCCGGCTGGGCTAAGGCAAACTGCCTAAGGCAGGGTGTGCATACCTTGCGGCGCATTCTCGCAGATTAAGTGTACTCGCTGTCAAGAGTGCGTCACTCGTTGCTGTCATCTGTACTTCTCCACCTAAATTACCTAATCTGCTCTTTGCTCATATTGACTGTTCTGGCCGCTTCGTGCAGCTCGACAGGCTGAAAAACCGGGCAACATGTTGCATTCAGAGAAGTGTCATTAGCAACATGCAGATCTGTGCGACGATGCCTCACTGGAAGGAGGCGGACGCGCAGACGCCGGCCTGGACCTGAGCGTGGCCGACGTGGCCGGTGGAACCTGATTGAGGCGGACGGACATAAAGCAATAATGCCGCAGAGCGGCGTACATAGATGTAGCTGCGTACACCGGGTTCATGCCGGATCGATCTGAAGGGAGGCGGACGTGAAGACGACGACCTGGACCTGAGCGGCCCGCATCAGCCACGCCGGTTCATGCCGGATCGACCTGGAGGGAGGCGGACGTGAAGACGACGACCTGGACCTGAGCGGCCCGCATCAGCCACGCCGGTTCATGCCGGATCGACCTGGAGGGAGGCGGACGTGAAGACGACGACCTGGACCTGAGCGGCCCGCATCAGCCACGCCGGTTCATGCCGGATCGACCTGGAGGGAGGCGGACGTGAAGACGACGACCTGGACCTGATCAAGAAACCAGCCGGGTAGTGGAGTCTCGAGAGCGGTCGGCCCGTGGGCTGGCCATGATCTAACGAGCCAGGCTGGTCGGCTCATCGGGCGCAGGACGAGGGATCGGCGCCCGTTTTTGCCATGACGTGGTGACGGCGATCACTGCCGCGGTGATCGCGCCGAGCGCGCCCGCCGCCGCGATTACCGTCGACGGCGCGAGATCCTGCGCGGCGGCACCGGCCAGGATCATCGCTGTGCCCTGTCCCAGGCTCATCCCGGCCGAAGCGAGGCCCACGGCCTGGCTACGGCGGGCGGGCGGCGCGGTGGTGATGAACACGGCGCTCGCGGCGACCTGGAAGCAGTCGAACACACCGGAGCAGAACAGGATCCCCAGGGCGAGCGGAAGCCCGGGCCGCAGTGCGAACAGGATCAGCACCGCGCACGAGGCGATGGCCAGCGGCCGCATCCAGCGGAGCCTCGCAGGCGGCCTGACCATGCGGCTGAACGCGACGGCGCCGATCGAGGCGCCCAGCGCAGTGGCGGCGAGGATCAGCCCGACTGCGGCTTTCCCGGCGTTCAGCGATTGGGCCAGCGGCGCTGCTATACCTTCGGGCGCGTTATAGAAGGCGGCGAGCCAGCCGAGCAGCATCGAGGTGCGCAGTGCCGATGTGGCGAAGACCAGCCTGAGGCCGGCCCCCAGGTCGGCGAATTGCGACGGGCGGTCTTCCTGCGGCCTGGAGGTCGGCCTGGCCCGTACCCGGATCCGGATCAGCACCGCGGAGACGGCGAACGTGACGGCGTCGGCCAGCAGTGAGACGCGAACGCCGACGAGCCCGACGATCGCCCCGCCCGCGGCGAACCCTGCGACCTGGGCCAGCTGGTTGGTGGTCAGCGTGACCGCGTTGCCGAGCACGTACCAGTCGCCGGCCAGGACCTCCGGATAGACGGCAGCGCGCGCTGAGTTGAACGGCGTTCCGACCATGGTCACCGTGAACAGCAGGATCACCAGCGCCGCCAATGGTATTCCGGGCACCGTCATCACGACGACGCCAGCAGCACGGGCGATGTCGCAGGTGATCATGACGCGCCGACGGGGGAACCGGTCAGCCAGGCCGGCCAGGGTCACACCGCCGACGAACGCGGGCACCACGCTCGCCGCGAAGGTGACCGCCGCGAGCAACGCCGAATGGCTGTGCTCGTAGACGAGCAGGGTCACCGCGACCCTGGCCAGCTGGTCGCCCAGGACCGAGAGCAGCTGAGCTAGCCACAGCGCGCGGAACTCGGCTACCCCGAAAACGTCGCCGAAGTCGGCCCGGTCGGTTTCGGGGGTTTCGTCGGGATTACTCACGGTGTTCTGTTTGTGCATCAGCGTCACCGTATCCCGGCGCTCGGGGCCGCCGGGCTTAGTTGGCTGAGATGAAGCGGGTCAGGTTCCAGCTTAGCGGGGAACCTTGCCTTCGGCCCGTCCGGCGGAAAGGGCCCGGCCCGATCCGCAGCAGCAGGGCCGGGCCCGGTTTCAGGCGCAGGCCACGATCGCCGCGAGCCGCAGGTCCGTCGCTGATCGGCCGACGTGGATCGTGAACTGGCCGCCCGGCCACACCCAGCCGCCTGCATTCTCGTCATAGCGGGCGAACGCCCTGGCCGGCACCCGGAGCGCTACCTCGGCGCGCGGGCCACTGGTGCATCTGCCGCTACCGGGAGCGGAGCCCGGACGCGGGCCGGTCAGGGCGGGCGCGGAAACAGGGAGTTAACACAAGCGGCCTGCCCGGCCGATCTATTGCCGACGGCGTAACGACCGGGAAACATGGCCGAAACCAGCCCATGGGACACATGAAGCAGTCCTGACCGACGCCGATGCGGCGCCCGCCCCGGGAGGCTTTATGGGTCCCTATTCGAGCTGGCTGAGTGCTGGCGACAACTCCTGGCAGCTGACGGCGGCAACGCTCGTCGGCCTGATGAGCATCCCAGCGCTCGCGGTCCTCTACGGCGGGATCGTCCAGCGCAAATGGGCCGTGAACACCATGATGATGGTGTTCAGCGCCTTCGCCCTGACCCTGGTCGTGTGGGTCCTGTGGGCCTTCAAGATGGGCTTCGGCGAGTCCTGGATCCATACCTTCGTAGGTAAGCCAGGCACCGTCGTGGGGTCGGGTGGCGAGCAGGCTCAAGCCAGCGTCCCGCTGCTCAACGGGCTGATGCCGAAGTTCAGGTTCCCTGAGGGCTCGCTGGTCTACTTCCAGTTCGTGTTCGCGGCGATCACGCCCATCCTGTTCATCGGCAGCGTGATCGGCCGGATCAGGTTCAAGGTCTGGCTGCTGTTCGTGCCGCTGTGGATCACCTTCGCGTACGCGGTCAACGCGTTCATGCTCTGGGGCGGCGGCTTCTGGGCGCAGAAGGGCGCGCTGGACTTCAGCGGCGGCTACGTGATCCACCTGGCCGCCGGCGTGTCCGGCTTCGTGGCGGCGGCGGTGGTCGGGCCGCGGCTGCAGCGCGACCGCGAGAAGGCGATGCCAAACAACCTGCTGTTCGTCGCGGTCGGTGCCGGGATCTTGTGGCTGGGCTGGAACGGCTTCAACGGCGGTGACCCGTACTTCGCCGGCGCGGACGCGACCGCGGCCGTGGTCAACACCAACCTGGCCACCGCGGTGGCCATGATGACCTGGATCATCATGGACATGTCGTTCAGCAAGGAGAAGAAGCCCACCTTCCTGGGCGGCGTCAACGGCATGATCTGCGGCCTGGTGGGCATCACGCCCGCCGCGGGGTACGTCAACGGTGTCGGCGCGATTGTCATCGGCCTGGTCACCTCGGCCGCCGTCTGGGGGTTGTTCGGTTACCTGCCGCGGAAGGTCTGGCCGTTCAACAAGGTGGACGATGCCCTCGGGGTGGTCTATACCCATGGCTTCGCCGGGCTGCTGGGCGGCCTGCTGGTCGGGCTGCTGGCCGACCCGAAGATGATCGTTTACCTCGGCCTCGGGAAGAACGCGGA
The DNA here is from genome assembly GCA_963728815.1 of uncultured Actinomycetota bacterium. Lineage (GTDB taxonomy): Bacteria > Actinomycetota > Actinomycetes > Mycobacteriales > Mycobacteriaceae > Mycobacterium. The sequence goes on along the minus strand of CAVSLH010000023.1, from coordinate 46,800 downwards.
CGTCACCACCGCCGGGCTGTTCTACGGCCATCCGAAGCAGCTGCTGATCCAGGGGGGCGCGGCGCTCACCGTGATCGTCTGGGATGGCCTGGTGACGTTCCTCCTGCTGCGGGGCATCGGGCTGGTCATGAAGCTGCGGATGTCGGACAACGAGCTGGTGGCCGGCGACATCCTGGTTCACGGCGAGGTCGCCTACCCGATGGAGGAGCCGGAGGCCGAGCCTGACTTCGGTGAAATACCTGGCGAGCCGGTCCCCGAGCATCACCATCATCACCATGGCGATCATGGCGATCATGGCGACCACGACAAGGTGCTGGCGGAGGAGCACTCCTGAGCTGACCTAGCCAGTCCCGGCCTGCGCCGGGGCAACTGCGGACCGGTTCCCGCGGTTGCCCCGGCCGGTCCGCATCCACCCGGCCTGCCGGTCACCGGATGGGGGCCGGGCTAGGCAGCCGAGGTCAGTGGCCACGGAATGCTTCCTCGAGCCACCAGGACCCGTGCGCTGAGGTGATCTTGGCGTCGATCAGCAGTGGCCGGTCCCGCGGCCCGGCCAGCCAGGCGCGCACCGGTCCCAGGTCAGCGACCGAGCGAACGGTCAGGCCCGCGCAGCCAAAACCGCGCGCGATCTGCCCGATGTCGGCCGGGGGGAACTGGACGGTGCCGAGCGGGTGCCCGTCCGGGCCGAAGTGGTGTACCTCGGCCCCGTACGCCTCGTCGTCGTACACCACGATCAGCATGGGCAGGCCGAGCCGGACGGCCGTTTCCAGCTCGCTGATGCCCATCAGCGCGCCGCCGTCGCCGAGTGCGGCTACCGTCAGCCGGTCCGGCCGCGCGAGCGCCGCCCCGATCGCCGAGCCGAGCCCGAGCCCGACCGACTGATAAGCCTGGGTAAAGCAGAAGCCGTCCGCGTCCGGCACGGACAGGTACATGCTCGGGTAGCCCATGAAGTTGCCGGAATCCACCGCCACGGTGCGCTGCTCGGGAAGCAGGTCGTCCAGCGCGATCGTCAGGGCGCGCGGGTCGACGGCCTGGCCGTCGCTCTCATCCGCGAACGGCACGTCCCGCCAGCGGATCTCCCGGGCCAGCCGCTCCCGCAACCCCCGCCGACCGATACCCACCCGCCCCACCATCCCCACCCACCCCACCATCCCCACTCGCCCCGCCGGGTTCCATGATCGTGGTGATTTGGTGGTGTCCTGGCCCCAGCAAATCACCATGATCATGAAAAGCCTGCTGCCGCGGCGCCAGCAAGGCGGCGACGGCGCGGGCAGTCGCGGCGACATCACCGGCGATGCCCACGTCGACCGGCTGATGGGCGCCGAGCTGAGCCGGGTCGCTGTCTACCTGGGCGACGACCGTCCCCGGGCTGATCAGCTTCCCGTGCCGCAGCGTCCACATGTTCAGCGAACAGCCCCAGCCGATCACCAGGTCGGCGCCGCAGATCAGCTCGGCGGCCAGCGGTGACGCGAAGCCGCCGCTGACATCGAGGTCCCACGGATTGCCGCGGAACAGCCCCTTGGCCGCGGCCGAGGTGGCCAGGAGTGCCCCGCACTCGTCGGCCAGCGCCTCGAGGTCGGCCCTGGCCCCGGCGACCCTGGCCCCGCGCCCGGCGATGAACACCGGCCGCCGGGCCCGTTCCAGCGCATCAGCGAGAGCCTTAACGGAATCCGCGCCCGGCCCCGGACCGTGCTGCGCGCCGGGCCCGCCCGCACCGCGCTGCGCGCCGGGCCCGCCCGCACCGCGCGCGGTCAGACCGGCCGCACCATGCTCGTTCTGACCGGCCGCACCATGCTCGTTCCGACCGGCCGCACCGCGCTGCCTGTCCGGACCGGCGGTGTCCCGTTCTCCGGCGGGCCTGATCACCGGGGCCGGGCAGCTACCGGACTGCACGTCAAGCGGCATGGCCAGCAGCACCGTGCGGCGTTCGTCCGCTGCGGTCCGGTAGGCGCGGACCGCGTCGTCGACCGCGGAATCAGCTGACTGCAACCGGGCGGGCACCGCGCCGATCGCCATGGCGATCGCCGCCACGTCGATCCGGAAGTTGGAGCGCACCGCCGAGGCGGCCACGTCGGCCGCGAGCACCACCATCGGCGTGCGGCTCTTGGCCGCCTCGGTGATCCCGGTGAGCGCGTTGGTGAGGCCGGGCCCCTGGTGCAGCGAGAGCAGGCCGGGACGGCCCGTCGTCCTGGCCCACCCGTCGGCCATGCTGGCCGCGCCGCACTCATGCCGCGCGGCCACGAACCGCGCGCCGCGGGCGATCAGGGCATTGGTCACCACGAAATTGCCGCTGCCCACCAGGCCGAACACGGTATCCGCGCCCAGTTCGGCCAGCGCGGCCCCGACCGCCTCGCTGACCAGCATCAGGAATGCTCGACCAGAGCGATGGCCCGGCACGGGCTGCCGGACCCGCCCGCGATCGGCAGCGGCCCGGCGATCACGATTGAGCCGGTAGCGGGCAGCCGGGACAGGTTCTGCAGCTGGGTGAGCCCGTACTTGCCCGCACCCAGCAGCGAGGCGTGGCACGGGAACGGCGGGTCGAAGGAGTGCGCGGCACCGGCGTCGGTGCCGACGGTCTCCACCCCGAGCCCGATCACCGGCGCCTCGCTGGCCAGCCACCGGGCACAGGCGACCGAGATCCCCGGCGTGTGCGGCCCGGTCTCGTTCGCGTTCAGGAACTCTTCCTGACCTGCGGACCTGGCGTCCCAGCCGGTCCGGTAGAGCAGCCAGCCGCCCTCGGGCAGCGGGCCGTGGGCCGCCTCCCACTTCCTGACGTGGTCGATCTCCAGCAGGAAATCCGGGTCGGCGGCGGCCTGCTCGCTGAGGTCGAGCACCACGGCGGGCGCGATCAGCCTGGTCACCGGCACCTGAGCGACATCCTCGCCGTCCGCGCCGGTAGCCCAGTGCACCGGCGCGTCGAAATGGGTGCCGGTGTGCTCGCCGGTACTGATGTCGTTCCAGTACCAGGCCGGGCCGCGCTCGTCGTATCGGCTGATCTCGTGCAGGGCGAACGGTTTGGTATTACCGAACGGCGCAGGCAGCCTGATCACCGGCGTGGTGGAGTCGAGTCTGGCGGTCAGATCGATGACCTCGATCGTGGCGGATCGGATCGCCGAGATGAGTGCGTCGAGCACGGGCATGGGAAGGGCCTCCGGTTAGCGTGGCTGGTCCCGCGGAACCCCAACAGCCTGCCGCAGCCGGGCGCGGCTGGGAAGCCCAGGCGGCGGCGCAGCCGGGCACTGCCGGCTCTCCCGCAGAATAGGGGGATGAACTCGCTGGTAACGAAAGCCCAGACCCTCGTGACCAAGGACGGCATCGCGATCGACGCTGTTCATCTGCCCGGCGACCCTGGCCTGGGAATCGTTCTGGCGCACGGCTTCACGCTGCACTGGCAGCGCGCCGCGGTCTGGGGGATCGCCACCCGGCTGAACCGGCACGGCGGCGTGGTCACCTTCGACTTCCGCGGGCACGGCCGGTCCGGCGGGCTTGCCACGCTGGGCGACCGCGAGATCAGGGACCTGGAGGTGGCGGTGGCCTACGCCCGTGAGCTCGGCTACCGGCGGATCGCGACGGTCGGCTTCTCGATGGGCGCCTCCATCGCGCTGCGGCACGCCGCCCTGCTCGGCGGTACCGACGCGGTGGTCTCGGTCAGCGGCCCCGGCTGGTGGTACTACCGGGGCACCAAGATGATGCGCCGGGTGCACCTGGCGATCGAGAATAAGGCGGGCCGGCTGGTGTCCAGGACCTTCCTGAACACCAGGGTTTCCCCGCAGCGGTGGGACCCGGTGCCCATGCCGCCCGATGCGGCGGCGGCCAGGATCGCCCCGGTGCCGCTGCTCATCGTGCACGGCGACCAGGACAACTTTTTTCCGGTCGAGCACGCCCGGCGGCTGTATGAAGCGGCCGGGGAGCCCAAGGAGCTGTGGCTGGAGCCCGGCTTCGGCCATGCCGAGTCGTCCGCCTCCGCCGCGCTGATCGACCGGATCGGGGCGTGGGCCCGCACCGCCGTAACCCTGACCGCGAGCCCGAACGCCGTGGCTTAGCCGGGTTGTTCCCCAGGGTGCTTGAGGGCCGTTGGTGGTCAGTTCCCCGGGGTGCTTGATAGGGCCGTTGGTGGTCGTCAGGATGGGCCTCGGCTAGGCCCGGGGGAGCCAGTCTCGCCTCGGAACACGTTATAGTTAAGTAGCTACTTGACTATTGGCTGGCGGCGAGGTAATACTTAAGGACATGGTTAACCAACCAGCGAGCCTGGACCGGGCCTTCCATGCGCTGGCGGACCCGTCTCGCAGGCTGATCGTCGAGCGGCTTGCTCGCGGTCCCGCGTCGGTGAGCGAGCTGGCGCAGCCCCTCGCCATGTCACTGCCCGCGGTGATGCAGCATCTGCAGGTGCTGGAGGCGTGTTCGCTCGTCGCCTCGGAAAAAGCGGGCCGTGTCCGCACTTGCCGCATCGAGCCGGAGATGCTGCGGCGGGTGGAGCAGTGGGTGGTCCGCCAGCGAACCACCTGGGAGCGACGGCTTGACCGGCTCGGCGACTACCTGGCCGAAGACCAGCAAGAAGGGAGTCAGCGATGAGCGACCACTCCGTGACCCATTCCACTTTCAGTCTCGAACGCACCTACCAGGCGGCGCCTGCCCGCGTCTTCGCCGCGTGGGCGGAGCCCGCAGCGAAGGCTAAATGGTTCGCCGGGCCGAACTCAGAACACCGGCTCGATTTCCGGGTGGGCGGCCGTGAGGTTGCCCGCGGAGCGGGCAGCGACGGGAATGTGCTGACCTTCGAGTCGACCTACCACGATATCGTTCCCTCAGCCCGGATCGTCTGCAGCTCCACGCTTTCGGCCGGCGACCGGGTCGTCACCGTATCGGTCACCACGGTGGAAATCTCCCCTGCTGATGACGGCGCCCGGCTCGTCCTGACCGAGCAGGGCACTTACCTCGACGGCCTGGAAGATCCGAGCTGGCGCGAACAAGGAACCAGCCAGCAGCTCGACGCCCTGGACACCGAACTGAAAGAAAGCGGGATACGCTGATGAGCATTCCGGTCGGCCAGCCTGAGCTGCAGATCCGCTCTCTCATCGAGGCCTGGACGGAAGCGCTGCGCGCTAAGGACGTAGCCGGGCGCACCGCGCACTACGCCGATGACGTCCTGATATTCGATGTCATCCACCCGCTGCAGCACGCGGGCCTGAACGCGCTCAGGCAAAGACTGGCCAGGTGGTTCTCGACCTTCGAGGGCCCGATCGACTGCGAGGTGCGCAGCCTCCAGATCACAGCAGACCAGCACGTTGCTTTCTGCCACTCTCTGCAGCGATTCCGTGGCTCCCTGGCCAATGGCGGGATGCTGGACATGCTGGTCCGCTACACGACCTGCCTGCGCAGGACCGGCGATAGCTGGGCAGTCACGCACGAGCACGCATCCACCCCCTTCGATCCCGCGACTGGCCTCGCGCTGGTAGCCACATCACCAGGAACCGCCCAGCGGCCGTGATCACCACCCAGGCTTCGTGGCCGCCAGAGGGCAAATTACGGCCAGTAATGGCGGAAGGTATGTGCTGTCCGCCACCCTGCGGGGCGGGCTCATCGCCGACAACGGCCGGCCTGACTGCGACATGCAAAGCGGCTGCGACACCCTGCATGGCAGCGCGAAACTGTGCACCGAGAGCGGTAAGACCTATTCGTTTACGCTGACCGGCGCCGTGTATTCCTGGCTGAGTACGAATGGCGCGAAGACCGAGGTCGATCTGACCGGCGGCGCGCCGACACCGCTGCCCGACGGCGGGTGGTCGCGTTCCACGGAAAGTGGCATGGGCCCGCCCTGGTGCTCTCGAGCCCGGACAACTCGTTTACCGAGATCTTCACCAGCCGGGGCGCGATCAGGACCCGGCGTCAACCGCTGACGCGGGGACGGCGACGGTGACGCTGCGCTACGGTTCCGCGGCCGATTTCGACCGGGCCTGCCGCGCCCTCGCCACAGGCTGAAGCTCCCCGGCCGCCGCCTTGCTCACCGGGCCCGGCCGCCCAGGCCAGGATGGCTTCCGGTCACCAGGCCGACCCCCCAGCGGTTCGCCAGGTGCATCGTCAGGGCCGCGATGATCAGGCCGCCGGCCACCGACCCGGTGAGCAGCAGCCAGCGCGCGGTCCGACCGCCCAGCGCGGCCCGGGCCCGGCCCCGGAACTGTCCGCTGAGCAGCAGCCTGGGCAGCCGGGGGGCGTACGCGATCACGTGGATGGTCATCACGCCGAACCACAGGACGAACGCGCCCTTGTGGGCCAGCAGCCACAGGCCCTGTCCCGGGCCGGTAACGCCGAGCGCGACGCCGCTGCCGATCACGGCCGCGGAAGTCAGTATGACCAGCGGCCCGAGGAGGCGCAGCAGCGGCGCGGGCGGCCCCTTGGCCACGTACGGCGCTGAGCCGGTGTAGTAACGGACGAACCGGTACCCGGTCGAAGCGATCTTCAGCACGACCGGCCCGATCAGCAGCATGCCGACGAAGAAGTGCACGGTCATCAGCTGGCGGATGGACAAAATGGTGAAGCCTTCGGCGGCGAACAGGACCAGCAGCACCGCGCCCGTCATGGCGGTGAGCCGTTCGTTGCCTTCCGGGCCGGTCCTGGCGTCGCCGGCCTGCGGTGCCGGGCGCTCGCCGGGCCCCGTTGCGCCGCCCGCTGCGGCGTGCTCATCTGCGGCCCGCCCGTGGCAGCGAGTTCATCTGCGGCCCGCCCGTGGCAGCGTGCTCATCTGCGGCCCGCCGGTGGCAGCGTGCTCATCTGCGGCCCGCCCGTGGCAGCGTGCTGATCTGCGGCTGCCCGCAGCGGCCCGGCTCATCTGCGGCCTGCCCGCGCGAGCACGGCCGGCCGTCGGAGCTGGAGCGCGAGGGTCGGACAGGCGGTCACCGCACGCCGCGCGGCCCGCAGCTCGTGCGGCGCGATCTCGCGGCCCGGGATGATGGGATACCCCCACTCATCGAGCTCGATGAGCTCGGGCAGCAGCTCGGCGCACAGACCGTGGCCTGTGCACTTGATCGGATCCAGATGCAGATCCGCGGTCATCTCCAGGCTCCGTCCTGCCCGTCGGGCCGGGGGATCGGCAGCATCGGGGCGACCGGGTGACCACCCCAGGCGAGCTGGCAGGGCCGGCGCCGCGCATGCGCGCGGACATCGGCGGCAAACGCGGTCAGTGCAGAGGCGGCCAGCCTGGTCGCGCCGTCTGGATGGCGGCAGGCGCCGCGCCCACTGATCACGCTGAGCCTGCGTTCCAGCCGGTCCAGCACCGGGCCCTGCGGCAGGCCGGACGCGAGCTGGGCGAAGTCCTCAGCGATCGCGGGCAGTCCGAACCGGCACGGCCCGCACTGCCTGGCGCTCTGTGCGGCCAGGTAACCGAGTACCCGGGCCGTCTCGGCCAGCCCGCAGGCCCCGGCGGGCAGTACGGCCAGCACGCCGGCACCGGGTGCGGGTCCGGTGACCGGCGGCTGCGGCCTGGCCAGCGGCAGGCCGGCCACCGCGTCCAGGTCGTGCCAGGTGCCGAAGTAACCGCCGATCAGCACCGCGCTGGCCGCGGCGGATGCCCCGGCCAGGGCCAGCACGCCAGCGACGGGCGTGCCGAGCTCGATCTCGTAAACACCAGCCGCGGTGACCGCCCCGCAGATCGTGGCCAGCATGGTGCCGGGGGCCGCCACCGTGCCCGCCTGCCGGAACCAGTCCGGGCCGAACCTGGCAATCAGCGCGATATGCGCCAGCGTCTCCACGTTGTCGACCAGCGTCGGGCGCCGTCCCACCCCCCGCTCGGACGGCCGCGGCGGCGTGTCCAGCGGCTTGGCCTCGCCGCCGTTCAGCCAGTGCACGAGCGCCGTCTCTTCGCTGGCCACGTAATGATGCGGTAGCTGGTGGATTTCGATGCGCACCCGATCCAGCCGGGCTGCCTGCCGCTCCGCGATGGCCGTGGCCAGCTGCGCGACCTGCCAGGGCCTGGACCTGGCCAGGCACACGTGCACCGCGTCGGCCCGGACCGCCTCGGCGGCCAGGATCGCCCCGTCGAGGACCAGATGCGGCGCCCTGGCCAGCAGCGCCTGATCCTTCTCGCTGGCCGGCTCGCTCTCCACGCCGTTGGCGACCACGACCGCCGGACCACGCCCCGCGGCCACCGCACCCATCTTGGTCGCCGTGGGGAAGCCCGCTCCGCCCCGGCCGGTCAGCCCGGCCCGCGCGATCGCCTCGGTCAGCTGGCCGGCGTGCCGGCGCGCGCCGCGGCCGCGCGGCGGCAGCGGCCCGTACCGATCCTCATGCTCGGGCAGTGACGCCGGGCGCCGCAGCTGGGCCCAGCCCGCGGTCAGCCGGACGGTGCTGCCGCCCGGTCGCGTGCCCGGCGCCGCGGCCTGGCCGGCGGGGGCCGTCATTCCGCGCCGCCGCGGCTGATCGTCAGGCGGCCGGTGGCCCGCCCGCCGACGACGTCGAGCCTGATTCTGGCCTGCGCCCGCGAACCGGACTGGCTGCTGAGGTCGGCCACGAGCTGTTGCCCGTCCAGCGCCACCACCGGGCCTGCGTAGCTGATCGCGGCCCCCGCGCGACCGATGCGTACCAGACCGCGCTGCAGGGATACCCCGGCGCCGTCGGGCGTGCCCTGCAGCGTGACGACGAGGTCATCGGCGGGGCTCCCGCGGGTCGTCGCGGTGATGGTGATCGTCACCTGGCCCTGGCCCGGGCCGCTGCGGCGGGACGCGTGGCCGGTGAACCGGCCACCCGAGGGCAGCGAAGCCGACGGCTGGCCGGCCGTGCTGCCGCGGGCCGCCGCCCCGGCGCTGCCGCGGGCCACGGCCCCCGACGGCTGGCCGGCCGCTACCTGCTGGCCAGCCAGCAGCCTGACCGGTGTTCCGGCCCGGCGCGCCCAGCCCGGCTGCAACGGGCCGAGCAGCATGAACATGATCGTGACCAGCGGCACGGCGGTGACCGCGACCGCCATGGTCAGCGGGCGTGGCGCGGTCTCGGGCAGCGACAGCCGCCACCACACCGCGCAGGCGACCGCGGCCACGGCCACCGCGTCCAGCGCGAGCAGCCACGGCAGCCGGCTGTCGGTCCCGGTTCCGAGGCCATGCCAGAGCGCTACCGGCCACGCCACGTAGGCGGACCAGTGCACCAGCCGCCAGCCCCGGTAACCGAGCCTGGCCCGCAGCAGGCTGGTGATGACCAGCGCGAGCAGCAGGTCGAAGGCGATCGTGCCCAGGCTGAGCCACAGCGGCCGGTAGGCGGAGGTGAACGGCACCACGGCCGCCATCCAGCCGATCGGCGCATAGGAGTCCAGGACCGTGGTCAGGATGTGCACCCCGACGAACGCCACCGCCAGCAGCGCGACGTTGCGGTGCAGGCCGGCGGTGACCACCCGGGGCCAGCGCGGCGAGGCGACCCTGGCCGTCCCCGCGATGCCGAGCACCGCGGTGGCCGTGAGCAGCGCGAGCGCGACGACACCGGTCGCTCGCGTCGCGTACCACAGCGAGCTCGGGCTCGCGGCGCCCGCGGCCAGCGCGCCGGTCATGGCTGACCACCTGGTGCGGGGCGGCCGGCCCGCGGGCCGCGCGGCGCGGCGGCGGTCATGATCCGCCCGAGGTGGTCTGCGGCGGCGCTTGCGTGGTCGCCGGCGGCCCCTGCGGGGGCGCCAGGCGGTGCTGGCGGGCCTGCTGATGGCCGGGCGAGGCGGTCGGGCTGGCCGCCGGTGGCCCGGCACCGGAACCGGCCGGGCCCGAACCGGAACCGGCCGGGCCCGAACCGGAACCGGCCGGCTGCGCCCCGCCAGCGGCCGCCCGGTGCCCGGGCAGCGCATGGGCGAAGGCAGTGCCGAGGCCGAGTGACGCGGCGGCGGCGCCGCCCGCGACCCACAGCGACATCCGGCGGATGCGCGACAGTCGCTCGTCACGGCGCCGGATGGCGTGGCCGGCTGAATGGGGCATGCCTGGATACTCCAGATGGTCCGGTTTGCCGGTCCGGATGGCCCGGCTGGCCGCCCCGGGAGTTCGGGGGCGGCGTGCGATGAATCCGGTCACCGGGCCCGTCGCGTTGTCTAGCCTGCCCGCTGGAGGGGCCGGAACCAGTTCAGGAAACGTTCAGATGCGGTAAATGTGCCTCGCCCTCACGATGTTCCCGCGACTGACCTGCGTATTCCCCGGTCGCGTGGCGCGCTCGGCAGCTCCAGCGTGACCGTCAGCCCGCCGCCCGGCGTGTCCGAAAGCTCCGCTGAACCGCCGTTCGACGTCACCAGCCGGTGCACGATGGCCAGGCCGAGACCGGTGCCGCCGGGCGTACTGCTGGCGAACCGCCGGAAGGCGGACCGCTGCTGCTGCGCGGTCATGCCCGGGCCATCGTCGGCCACCACGATGCGCACCCGGGAGTCCGCGGCCCGCGCGCTCACCCGGACCTTGCCACCCGCCGGGACCGCATCGAGGGCGTTGGCGAGCAGGTTGTCCAGGATCTGCTCCAGCTGGCCGTCGCCGAGCCCGGACGTCCACGGGTTCGGGATTGACGTCGAGGACGACGCCCCGTTCCTCGGCGGCCAGTTGCCAGGCGGCCGTCCGGTCCCTGATCACGACGTCCGCCGCGACGGTGACCGGCTCGGCCACCACGTTCTCCGCCTTGGCCACCGCCAGCAGGCCGTTGACCAGCCGGGACAGCCTCGCGACCTCTTCCTGTGCGCCAGCCAGGTCGTCGGCTACCGCCTCGCCGGCGTCCTGGGCGAGTACATCCAGCCGGAGCCGGAGCGCGGCCAGCGGGGTCCGCAGTTGGTGCGACACGTCGGCCATCATCGCCTGGTGGCCGTCGACCAGTGCCTCGAGGCGCCCGGCCATGGTGTTGAAGTTGGCCGACAGCCTGCGGACCTCGGCGGGACCGCGGTCGGCCGGGGACCGGGTATCCAGGGCGCCGTCGCCCAGGCGCCGGGCGGCCTGGTCGAGCGCGACCAGCGGGCGGCTGACCCAGCGCACCAGCGCCACCGCGACCGCGGCCGCCGCCAGCAGGCCCCCCGCCGAGACCGCGGCCAGCCAGATCCACAGCGCCGTGATCCGCTGATGCAGCGGCACGGTGGACCGGGCCAGTGCGATGACGCCGATGGCCCGGCCGCCCTCGTCGGGACGCACCGGGGCGAGCACGACCAGGCGGCCATCGCCCGGGTAGCTGGCGGTCCGGCCGCTGGAGAGGGCCAGCCGGAGCGGCGCGCGGCCGCGACGGGACCGGGGCCAGCCAGCCGGGTGCCCGCCCGGTCGTACAGCGCCACCTGATCGCCGCTGCGCTGCAGCCGGGCGATGGCCCGGCGCAGGCCCGGGGCGTCGGCCTGGTCCGCGAGCTTCTCCTCGGCCGCGCTGGCCAGGGCCTGCGCCGCGGTAACCGTGCTCCGCCGAAGTCCCGGCGGTCCTGGCCCGCGGTGATCAGGCCAAGCGGGACGGCGATGAGGCCGAGCAGGGCCACGATCAGCGCCAAGATCGCCAAGACGATCCTGCGCGTCATCAGACCTCGCCGAGCCGGAAGCCCGCGCCCGTACACGGTCTCGATCAGGCCGGGTGAGCCCAGCTTCCTGCGCAACGCGGCGATGTGCACGTCCAGGACCTTGGTCGGCCCGTACCAGTGCGCGTCCCAGGCGACTTTCCAGGATCTCCTGCCTGCTCATCACGCGTCCCGGATCGGCCGCGAGGCATTCGAGAATGTCGAATTCCTTGGGCGTGAGCGCCACCTCCTGGCCCAGGACCGCTACCTTGCGGGTCCGCAGGTCCACGGTCAGCGGCCCGTGCCTGATCAGCTCACCTCCTGGCCGCACCCGGCGGAGCACGGCCCTGATCCTGGCCTGCAGCTCGGCGAGGCCGAACGGCTTGACCAGGTAGTCGTCCGCGCCCGCATCCAGCGCGTTGACCCGGTCCGGCTCCTCGCCGTGCGCGGTAACGACGATGATCGCGACACCGGATCGCTCCCGGAGCCGCCTGCAGACCTGCACGCCGTCGATGTCGGGCAGCTCGAGGTCGAGCAGCACGACGTCCGGATCACCGCAGGCCAGCGCCTGCGCACCGGTCATCACGTGGTCGACCCGGTAGCCGCCCCTGGACAGGCCGCGGACCAGCTGGGTGGCGATGCCCGGGTCGTCTTCCACCACCAGCACGCTGGTCGCCGGCTCGTCAGCGGGCACAACGGCCCTGGGCGGCCCACTGGGTGCAGTCATGGCACCACCGTAAGCGAGCCGGGCTACCTGGTGCGGCGCTAGTCGTGATACCGGCCCGGCGACCGCGGCCGGAGCCGCAGTGCCGTGCGGGCCGTGGCGAATCCCCAGTCCAGGAGCCGGGCGGCGGCGGTGAACCGGGCGTCCGGGTTGGTTGTCGACGCGTTGAGCACCACGCCGATCAGCTGTCGGCCGCCCCGGCTGGCCTCGAACAGCAGGCTGTACCCGGCCTGAGTGGTCCAGCCGGTCTTGATGCCGATGGCACCGGGATAGGCGCCGAGCAGCAGGTTGGTGGTCCGCCACCGGTAGGCGTGATGCTGCCGGGCGGCGGCCAGGTAGTGGGTCCGCTGGCCGACGATGCGGCGGAACACGCCCAGGCCCATGGCGGCCCGGCCCAGGGTGATCAGGTCGTTGGGCGTCGAGTAGGTCGGGGTGCCCGTCGGCCAGGGGAGCCCGTCGAAGTTGGCGAAGTGAGTAGCTCGCAGCCCCAGCTTTCGCGCGGTCGCGTTCATCTTCGCCACGAACGCCCGCCAGCCGGGGCCGTAGGCGGTGGCCAGCGCGTAAGCGGCGTCGCAGCCGGAGGGCAGGAGCATCGCCTCCAGCAGCTGGCGGGCGGTCAGGACGTCGCCCGTCCGCAGCCCGGCGCTGCCTGCGTCGTTCCTGCGCACGTAGGCCGGGACGGCGGCGGGGATCCTGATCTTCCGCTCCAGGTCGGCCGGCCCGGATCACCACCAGCGCGGTCATGACCTTGGTGATGCTGGCCATCGGCCTTCTGATGTTCTCGGCCCGGCCCCACATCCGGCGGCCGGTGGCGGCATTGGTCAGCTCGGCGCCCCGGCCGGGCACCCCGCGCGGGCCAGCCGCCGGCCGGTCGCCGGCGGCGTCGCGCAGGGCGTGCGCGGCGTGCGCGGCGTGCGCGGGAGTGACAGGTGCCGGCTGGCGCTGAAGGGAACCGCCAGCCCGACCGCGGTGGCCAGGACACCCCCGGCCAGGGCGCCGCTGATCAGCCGTCGCAGCGGCGCCGGGCGGCCCCGGCGCGCGGCCCTCGAGCCACCTTACCAGCCGGTTGGCAGCGGCATTCCCTCTGTGTAGCCCGCGGCTCCCTGAACTCCGACCACCGCGCGCTCATGCAGTTCGTCCAAGTCACTTGCGCCAGCATAGGTACACGCACTGCGCAGCCCGGCGGTTATCGCGTCAATCAGGTCTTCCACGCCAGGACGCTCCGGGTCCAGGTACATCCGCGAGGTGGAGATTCCCTCCTCGAAGAGCTCCTTGCGCGCCCGGTCGAACGGTGAGTCCGTGGCGGTCCGCAGCCGGACGGCGCGCGCCGAGGCCATGCCGAAGCTCTCCTTGTACAGCCGCCCCTCGGCATCCCTGAACACGTCGCCCGGTGATTCGCAGGTTCCAGCGAACCACGAGCCGATCATCACATTGGACGCCCCGGCGGCCAGCGCCAGGGCGACGTCGCGCGGATGCCGGACGCCGCCGTCCGCCCAGACGTGCGCGCCGAGGCGCCGCGCCTGCGCCGCGCACTCCAGGATCGCGCTGAACTGCGGCCGCCCGACTCCCGTCATCATCCGGGTCGTGCACATCGCGCCGGGGCCCACGCCGACCTTGACGATGTCAGCCCCCGCGGCGACCAGGTCGGCGACCCCGGCTGCGGTGACCACGTTCCCGGCCACCAGCGGGGGGCTGCCCGGCGCCGCGCTGCCCATCGCGCCGCGCACCGCCCGCAGCGCATCGATCATGCGGTCCTGGTGACCGTGCGCGGTGTCGATGACCAGCAGGTCAGCGCCGGCGTCCAGCAGCAGCTTGGCCTTGGCGGCCACGTCCCCGTTGATGCCGATGGCGGCCCCGATCCGCAGCCTGCCGCGCGCGTCGGTGGCCGGCTCGTACATCGTCGAGCGCAGCGCTCCGGTGCGGGTCAGGATGCCCACGCACCGGCCGTGGTGGTCAAGCACCGGGGCCAGCCGGTGCCTGCCCTCATACAGCAGATTGAACGCATGCTCGGGGTCGGTGCCGGCGGTCAGCGTGAACAGCCCGGTCGACATGACCTGCCGCAGCTGGGTGAATCTGTCCACCCCCTGGCAGTCGGCCTCGGTCACCACCCCGACCGGATGCCCGTCGGCCACCACGATGATGGCGCCGTGGGCCCGCTTGGGCAGCAGGCTGAGCGCGTGCCCGGTGGTCGCATCGGGGCCGAGCGTCAGCGGGGTGTCGTAGACCAGGTCCCGGGCCTTCACCCAGGAGATCACCTCGGCGACCACCTCGCCCGGAATGTCCTGGGGCAGCACGGCGAGACCGCCCCGGCGGGCGACCGTCTCGGCCATCCGCCGGCCGGCCACCGCGGTCATGTTGGCCACCACGATCGGGATCGTGGTGCCGCTGCCGTCGCGGGCGGCCAGGCTCACCGCCAGCCTGGAGGTGACTGCCGACCGGCTCGGCACCAGGAACACGTCGCTGTAGGTGAGGTCATAGGCCGGCTGGTGCTCCGTATGGAATCGCACCCTTCGATTCTGCCCCTGCGGTGCCTATGCTGGCGCCCGTGACCACCCCCGGGACGCTGCGGCTCGGGCGGCGGGAGTGGCCGCCGGGCGCGTTCGGGATCATGGCGGTGATCAACAGGACCCCCGACTCGTTCGTCGATCACGGCGCCACCTATGAGTTCCGCGCCGCGCTGCGGGCGGCGGGCCGGGCGGTGTCGGCCGGCGCCGACATCATCGACATCGGCGGAGTGAAGGCCGGCCCGGGCGCCGAGGTCGGTGTGGCCGAGGAGATCCGGCGGGTTGCCGGCCTGGTCAGGGCGGTACGGGAGACTCATCCTGACGTTGTGATCAGCGTTGATACGTGGCGGGCGGAGGTTGGCGAGGCGGTCGCCGTGGCCGGCGCCGACCTGCTCAACGACGCCTGGGGCGGCGTTGACCCCAGGCTGGCCGAGGTGGCCGCCGTGCACCGGATCGGGCTGGTCTGCTCGCATGCGGGCGGCCTGGCGCCGCGGTCAGGCCCGCACCGGCCTGCCTACGGCGACGTGGTGGCCGAGGTGACCGGCTATCTGACCGGGCAGGCCCGCCGCGCGGTCGCCGCCGGAGTGGCGCCGGAGGCGATCCTGATCGACCCGGCGCACGACTTCGGCAAGAACACCTGGCATTCCCTCGCCGTCACCCGCAGGCTCCATGAGCTGGTCGGGACGGGCTGGCCGGTGCTGGCCGCCGTCTCCAACAAGGACTTCATCGGCGAGACGCTCGGCCTGCCCGCCGATCAGCGGGGCGCAGGCACGATCGCCACCCTGGCCATCTGCGCCTGGCAGGGAGTCCGGGTGGTGCGGGTGCACGACGTGCCGGCCGCGCGGCGCGCGCTGGAGGCGGTCAGCTGGGTTCGCCATGGTGCCTCACGATGAGTGGAACGCGGCGTAGGTGATCGCGCTGAGCCGGTCGACCATCTCGGCCCTGGGCAGCTGCACCTCGACGCTGAGCAGGTAGTTGACCCGCTCCAGCATCATCAGGCAGGCGACGGCGGTCAGCTCGGCATGCTCGGGCGGCGCGCTGCCGTCGGCCGGCCGCGCCGCGGTCATGCCCTGGGTGATCGCCTCGGCCAGCCGGAAAAGCGACTGCAGGCCGTCGCCGTAGACTTCCTCGCTGACCACGTCGGCCTGGCTGAGGATCCGGATGACCGGGGCATGCGCCGCGTAGGTGTCGCAGAACTTCGCCACCCAGTCGCGCAGCGCCTGCCGGCCCGCCTCGTTGCGGGTCACCACCGGGAAGTCGCCCGTGATCAGGCCCATGTCGTGCAGCGCGTCCCGCAGCAGAGCCTTGAACAAGTCGTCCTTGTTGGCGAAATAGAGATAGAACGTGCCGTGCGACGTCTTCGCCCGGCGCACCACGTCGTCAACCCGGACCGCCTGCAGGCCCCGCTCGTCGAACTCGGCCAGGCCGGCCTCGAGCAGCTTGCGCACGGTCTTGCGGCCCTGTGCTCCCAGCTCGCGGCCCTGGGCAGGAAGGCCGCCGCCGAGTGAGGGCCGCCGGGACCTGGCTCCGCCGCCGGGCCGTCCCTGGGTCGCTGCAGCCGCTTTCGCGCTGGCCGCGCTGGCTGCGGACGGCCCGGTTGCGGCCTGGCTGTCCTGGACCACGCCGGCCGGCGACTGCCTGGGTACGACCTGCACTCTCACCGGTTCCCCGGTCAATGTGTCTCCTCCGCGGCAGCGCGCCCGTCGTGACCTCGTTGTGACGGCCCGCCGCCAGCTTCGCCGTCCCTGCAGGCGAGACTAGCCCTATCGGGCGCGAAGCCAGCCGGATTTCGCTTCGCCTGCCATTCCACCGGGCAGGCTCCGTGGTTCCAGGCTGCCTCCGGCAGCAGGCGCGCATCCGGTCCGGCCGCTCGGGCTGGCCCGCTCCGTCCGCAAATTTTACCTGCCGGACGACGGGCCGGTCCGTCAGCCTGCCTCCTGCGGCTCCTACCGCGGGCATGCCTCGTGGATCCACTGGCCGTCCGGCCGCAGCCGCGCGTCCTGGCTGGCTGTGATGACCGTGCCGCACAGCTCGCAGGTCCGGCCCGGGGCGTGGGCGGCGTTGTCCTCCGCGACCAGCGTGTCGCGGTCGGCACTGTCCAGGAAGTCCTCATCAGTCGGCACGACGGGCACCGCATCCTCGGCGAGTTCCTCGTACGCGGCACCTTGCGGGCCGAATTCTGCTGGCGATGGCGACGTCATCGGTAATTCCCCCAACGGCACGCGGCGGTCAGCCGCTCCGGCCGCCTCTGTGATCAGATGTGCCCCGCTGGCCGGCCGCTATGCGCCCGGCACGGCAGTCAGGTCACCGGCGCTCACGGGCTGCCACCCGGGCGAGCCGTGCTGAGCAGCCGCCCGCCCGGTTCCGCCGGCGGCACGCTCGCCCGGGCCGGGGGGCGCAGCGTGCGCAAGCCCAGCAGGCAGATCACGGCCGCCACCACCCCGCAGCTGGCCGCGAACGCGTATCCCCAGTGCGGCCCGGCCACATCGATGATGTGCCCGGCCGCCGCTGACCCGCCGGCCACCCCGAGCGAGATCGCCGAGCTCAGCCAGGTCATCCCCTCGGTCCGGCGGTCGGCCGGCGCCTGCCGCTCGATCAGGCCGTAACCGGCGATGAGCGTCGGCGAGATGGTCAGGCCGCACACGAAGATGATCAGCGCCAGCGACAGCAGCCCCGGCTGGGCCCAGAACGTCGCGACACCGGTTACCGTGCAGCACAACGTGAGGGCGAACCGGCGCTCCAGCGGGACCCGCCAGTCCCGCGACCCGTACCAGAGCCCGCCCACCGCGCTGCCCAGTGCATAGATCCCGAGGATGAACCCGGCCAGCGGCTTGTGCCCGTGCACCTGCGCGAAATCCACCGTGCTCAGGTCGATGGTGGCGAACATCGACCCGATGAACAGGTAGACCGGGGCCAGCGTGAGCAGCCCGCGGGCCGGCATCGTAAACCTGCGCACCTGGCTGGCCGGCCGGATCCGCGGCCCGGCCGGCGGCTCGGTGCGGCGCAGCCTGGCCAGCAGCAAGGTCCCGGCCACGCACGCGGCCATCGCGACGCTCACCCCCGCGGCCGGATGGACCTCAGTGGCCAGCACCGTGACCAGCGCCGGGCCCACCACAAAGATCATCTCGTCGGCCACCGACTCCAGTGAGTAGGCGGTGTGCAGCCGGGCCGGGTCATCCAGCAGAGTGCTCCAGCGGGATCTGACCATCGGGCCGATCGAGGGCATGGATGCGCCCGCGAGCGCGCCGGTGATCAGCAACGTCCAGAACGGCGCCCGCAGCTCGGCGCAGGCCACGAAGGCCACCGTGCTCAGCGCGAACGACGCCGCCAGCGGCCGGAGCACCCGATGCTGGCCGAACCGGTCAGCGAGCTTGGCCGCCTGCGGCGCGACGAGGGCGTATCCCACCGAGCCCGCCGCGGCCACGGTCCCGGCCAGCCCGTACCTGCCGGTCACCGCGGCCACCAGCAGGACGGTGCCGAGCCCGAACATGGACATCGACATCCGGCCGATGAAGCCGGCCGCCGAGAAGCTCAGCGCGCCGGGCCTGCGCAGGATCTCCAGGTACGGGTTGCCCCCCGCGGCGGCCCGCTGCCCGTGCTCAACCTGCGCCAACACCAACCTCCGCTTTGACGGTATACCTGCAGGACAACTGATTTTCGGCTGGCGGGGCCGGGCGGCCTCTTCAGCGCGGGCCGGTCGCCGGTTATGGTGGACAGCGGAATGGGACGTCTCACCTGGCGCAGGAGATCGCGCGTCACCGTCGCTCCCGGTGGCGCAGCGCCAGCATTGCGGGGCGCCGCCGCCTGCGCCGCCATGTGCGCGGCGTTTGTTGTGCTCGCCCCGGCCGCCAGCGCCCGCACGCACGTGCCCATTCCAGGAACCTCGGGCCCGGCCCCCTACGGCGCCCCGGCGGCGGCCCGCGCGGCGCACGGCAGCGCCGCATTCGGGCGGATCATCCTGCCCGATCTGCTGGTCGTCGCGCCCGCCGGGCTGACCCGCAGCCAGATCGCCAGGCTGGGTAAGACGGCCCACGTCCGGAACATGATCGTCTTTGACGGTGCCGAGATCACCGCGGGCGGCCACCCGGCCAGCGTCATCGGCGTGGACCCGGCTCAGTTCCGCTCGTGGGTGCCCCTGCGCACCGCCTCCGACCAGGCGCTGTGGGCCAGACTGGCCAGCGGCGGGCTGCTGGCCGCCCCCGGTGCCGCCCGTCGGCTCGGCCTGCACCTGGGCCACCGCTACGAGCTGGCCGCAGCCACCCGGCAGCAGGTCACCTTCGGCGCCGCCGCGCCACTGGGGGTGGCAGGCGTGGACCTGGTGGTGGACAGCCGCACCTCGCGCCGGCTCGGCCTGGTCCACCAGGTCGCCGCCCTGATCAGCGCGCCCGGCGCCAGCATGGCCGCGCTGACGGCCCGGGCCCGGGCCATTCTCGGGACGAGCGCCAAGATCGTGAGCCTGCGCCAACAGCAGCTGCCGGTCGCGGCCGTCTCGGGAAACCAGCGGCCGGCCAGCTATCTCGAATTGTTCAAGGCGTCGGCGGCGCGGTACTGCCCGGGGCTGTCCTGGATGGTGCTGGCCGCGATCGGCCAGATCGAGAGCGCGGACGGCACCAACGTCGGACCGTCGTCGGCGGGCGCGCTCGGCCCGATGCAGTTCCTGCTTGCCACCTGGAAGGTCTGGGGCACTGACGGGTTCGGCCAGACGGGGCCGCCGGACGTCATGAACCCCTACGACGCGGTACCCGCGGCGGCCCGGCTACTGTGCGCCGATGGCGCGGCGGCCGGCGGCTGGGCGCTGGCCAGCGCCATTTTCGACTACAACCACGCCGGCTGGTACGTCAGCGAGGTGCTGGCCCTGGCCGGGCAGTATGCGGCCAACTACCGCTGAGCCGATCTGCCGGTGCGGGCTGGTTGGATGGTGGCATGCCGAATTACGACGCCTTGCTGCTGGTCTCGTTCGGCGGCCCGGAGTCCCGCAGTGAGGTCATCCCCTTTCTGGAGAACGTCACCTGCGGCCGCGGCGTGCCGGTCGCCCGGCTCGAGCAGGTCGCTGAGCACTACTACGCCTTCGGCGGGGTCAGCCCCATCAACCAGCAATGCCGTGACCTGCTGGCCGCGATCGAGAAGGACTTCGCGGCCAGCGGCGTGACGCTGCCCGTCTACTGGGGCAACCGGAACTGGCACCCGTACCTGACCGACACCGTCGCCGCCATGGCCGCGGACGGCGTGCGTTCCGCGCTGGCCTTCGTGACCTCCGCCTACAGCTCGTTCTCCGGCTGCCGGCAGTACCTCGACGACATCGCCCGGGCCCGGGCGCAGGTGGGGCAGGGCGCCCCGCGGATCGACAAGCTGCGGCCGTATTTCAATCATCCGGGGTTCATCGAGCCGCTGGCCGACGCGACGGCGGCGGCCGTCGAGTCGCTGCCCGCGGCCGTCCGGGACCAGGCCAGCCTGATCTTTACCGCGCACAGCATCCCGGCCGCCATGGCGGCCGCGAGCGGGCCCCGGGGCGGCGCCTACGCGGCGCAGCTGGCCGAGGTGTCGGGACTGGTGGCCCAGCGGGTCGGGGAGCGCCCCTGGCAGCTGGCCTATCAGAGCCGGAGCGGGCCGCCGTCCCAGCCCTGGCTCGGCCCCGACGTCCTGGACTGCATCGGCGAGCTGGCTTCGCGGGGGTCCCGCGCGGCCGTCCTGGTTCCGGCCGGCTTCGTCTCCGACCATCTGGAGGTCAAGTTCGACCTGGACGTGGAGGCGGCGGCGGTGGCGGCGCGGCACGGGCTGGCGCTGGCCAGGGCGGCGACACCGGGCACCGACCCCCGTTTCGTCGCCATGGTCACCGAGCTGGTCGCCGAGCGGCTGGAGGGATCGCCACCGCGGGCGCTGGGCCGTCGGTGGCCCGTGACGCAATTCTGCGCCCCGGGCTGCTGCGGCTCGGGCCGCCCGGCCGGCGCACCCGGAGTGGCCTGATGCCCGATCCCGGTGAACTGCTCGACCTGGCCAGGCAGGCCGCCGGGGCGGCCGCCCGGCTGCTCGCCGAGCGCCGCCCGGTCGGCGGACCGGCGGTGGTGGCGACCAAGTCGAGCCCCACCGACGTGGTCACCGAGATGGATCGCGCCGCGGAGCGGCTGATCCGCAAGATGATCGCCGGGGTCAGGCCAGGTGACGCGATCCTGGGCGAGGAGGGCGGCGAAACGGGCCAGGGCGCGGCCGTGCGCTGGATCGTCGACCCGCTGGACGGGACCGTCAACTACCTGTATGGGCTGGCCGACTGGGCGGTCAGCATCGCCGCGGAGGCGGGCGGCTCGGTGGTGGCCGGCGCGGTCGTGGTGCCGCGCCGCGGCGAGGAGTTCAGCGCGGTGCTCGGCGGCGGCTCCTGGCTGCGGGCGGGCGGCGCCGATCCGGTCCGGCTCCGGTGCAACCAGCAGGTGCCGCTGGACCGCGCGCTGGTGGCGACCGGTTTCGGGTATGACGCCCGGCTGCGCCGGGTGCAGGGCCAGGTACTGGCCGAGGTGCTGCCCGCCGTCCGCGATATCAGGCGAGGCGGGTCGTGCGCGGTCGACCTGTGCTCGCTGGCCTCGGGCACCGTGGACGCCTACTACGAGCGCGGCGTGAACTACTGGGACATCGCGGCGGGCGGCCTGATCGCCCGGGAGGCCGGCGCGCAGGTCGGCGGCCTGCACGGCCAGGCCCCCGGCCGGTCGATGACCATCGGGGCTGGCCCTGGCCTGTTCGGTGAGCTGCACGATCTGCTGGCGGGCCTGGACCCGGAGCGGGACGCCTGACGGACGGGACGCTCTTGGCCGGGACGCTGACGGCCGGGACGCTGACGGCCGGGACGCTGACGGCCGGGACGCTGACGGCCGGGACGCTGACGGCCGGGACGCTGACGGCCGGGACGCTGACGGCCGGGACGCTGACGGCCGGGACGCTGACCGCCGGGACGCTGACGGCCGGGACGCTGACCGCCGGGACGCTGACCGCCGGGACGGATCGCCGCCCGCGGCTACGATCTGGTCAGGCTGCCCTGGGCGGGCGGTCCCTGAGCCCCGGTGAACTTGAACGACAGCGTGCCCGTCGCTCCGGGCCGGAAGGTAACCATCCCGTCGGCGCAGGTGTGCCGCCCGACGGTGATGCCCTGGCGCATGGTCAGCGTCCCGCTGGTGTCAGAGACCAAGCGGAGCACGCCGGTACAGGAGAACGCCGCGCCCGAGTAGCGGATCGAGCCGGTGGAAGCGCCTGTGGCCAGCTTGACATGCACGCTGAACACGTCGGCCTGCTGAGTCGCCTGGCCCGACCACGAGCCGGCCACCGCTGCGGGGATGCCGCCGGCCGGGGCGCCCGGGGGCGATGTCGACGGCGACGACTGGCTGCCTGAGCCGCCCGCAGGCAACTGGGCGGCCGACGCTCGCCGATCGGCGCTTACCGGCCCGGAGCCCTGATTCTGCAGCACGTGCACGGCCACCGCGATGGCCAGCACGCACGCCATGATCCCGACCACCCACCAGACGGCCCCGGACCGGCGGGGCGCCGCGTGCGGTGACCGCTCGGCCGGCTCGGGCGGCGGCCGGTAGGCGGCGCGAACGGCCAGTCGTGACCCCTCGGCCAGCGGGTCGGCTGGCTCATCCTCGCCGAGCAGCTCAAGCACGACAGACCGGGCGGCCGGGCGGCCAGGCCGGGTCCGGGCCGATGCTGCGGGCCACCAGGCTGCGCAGCGGCTCGGCCACCGCGGCCAGATCGCCATCGCCGGGGTCCTGGCGTTGCCGGCCGGTGGCCGCGAACAGCATCGTGCGCCCCCAGGCCTGCATGTCCGCGGCGGGCGTGGCGGTCCCGTAGGGCGGCGTGATGCCGAACCCGACGACCCGGGGCCCGCTGCCGCCGAATACCACGTGCTCCGGGCCGAACTGCCCGTGGACCAGCCCGGCCTGGTGGATGGCGGCCAGCCCGGTCGCGGTCCCGACGGCCACTGCCACCAGCCCGCTGCCGCGCAGCGGCCCCTGGCTCGCGACCAGCTCGGTCAGCGACGGTCCGGCGACATATTCGCGGACCAGGTAAGCCAGGCCGTCGTCGAGGCCGGCATCGATGATCCGGGCCGTGCAGAACGGCGCGACCCGGCGAGCGGCCCGGGCCTCGGCGGTGAAGCGATCCCGGGCGGCACCGTTTTGCGTCCAGTCGGCGTCCAGCAGCGTGACCGTGACCTGGTTCCGGTTTGCCGTCACCGCCAGGAAAACCCGGCCCTCAGCGGGCGCCTGTCCGATGCGCCCGGTCAGGCGATAGTGGCCGACGCGCCTGGGGTCGTTGGCATGCAATGGCGCGACGTTGGGCATACATCGTCTCCGCGAGGTCATCCAGGCCCAGGATGAGGTGCGGTTCGTACCATACGCACCTTGTGCCGGGTAGCGGCGGTGATCGAGCAAGTTACCTATAGGTAAGGATACGGGGCGGCGCCACAGGCGCCACGGGAGGCTCTGCGGGCGACACGAACCAAAGTAGCGACCCGCTGCGTGTACCTGGCGTCGGGACGTGACAGAATTCCCCGCCGGAATCGGGCACAACCGAGCCTCCCCGAGCGTTACATCCGCGCGACGAGGCGAAGAAAGATGGAGGGGTAAGGGCCAGATGGCTACCGACTACGACAGCCCGAGGAAGACAGACGACGAGCTCGCCGAGGACAGCCTGCAGGAACTCCAGGCACGCCGGATGGACAAGTCATCCACCGCGATCGACATTGACCCGGACGACGTGGCCGAGTCACTCGAGCTGCCCGGTGCGGACCTATCGAACGAGGAACTCTCGTTCCGGGTAATCCCGCGGCAGGCGGACGAGTTCACCTGCTCCAGCTGTTTCCTGGTGCACCACCGCAGCCAGCTCGCGGAAACCCGCGGCGGCCAGCTTGTCTGCCGGGAGTGCGCGGCCTAACCTGCCGCGATGACCGGCTGGGCTGCCCCGGAGGCGGCTCGCGCGCGCCACGTCAGTGGCTCGACCACGCGGGCTGCTTTCGGTTGCGCGAAAACGGGCGGCACCGCCCGTTAGATCAGTGAGCGGCGCCTGATATCCGGATAAAGCGGCGCCCCGGGGGAATCCGGCAGCTTCGCGGTGAGCCTGGCCACCGCCCGCGCCACCATCCAGACTAAGCCGGGTGGGCCAGCGCATGAGCAGGCTCGCGGACGGCCGCGAGATCAGCTATACAGACGAGCCGACGGGCCGGTTCCGCGCCCGACGGCCTGACCGGCGGGATCTGACCGCCGATAATAGATACCGGCGGGAACCACGGTGACCGGGCCGGCCAGCCCCGATGCGGCCGGATGGTTCCGCGAATGCTACGCCGCCGCCCCCGAGGGTAGCTGGCGAGCACCCGGCCGGGTCAACCTGATCGGCGAGCACACCGACTACAACGACGGCCTGGTCCTGCCGTTCGCGATCGGCCTGGGCACGATCGCCGCCGCCGCCCGCCGCGACGATGACCTCCTGGAACTGCGGTCCCGCCAGGAGCCGGGCACCCCCGTGTCGGCGCGGCTGAGCGAGCTGCGGCCCGGATCGGTCACCGGATGGGCGGCTTACGCGGCCGGGATGGCCTGGGCCCTGCGCGCGGCCGGACATTCGATCACCGGGGCCCGGGTGGCCATCGACTCCGATCTGCCCCTGGGCGCCGGCCTGTCGTCATCGGCGGCGCTGGAGTGCGCGGTGGCGCTGGCCCTGACCGACCTGTCCGGGCTCCGCGTCCCGCGGCCCGAACTGGCCCGGCTGGCCCAGCAGGCCGAGAACGAATTCGCCGGCATGCCGTGCGGGATCATGGACCAGTCCGCCTCGCTGCTCGGCCAGGCGGGCCGCGCGTTGCTGATCGACTGCCGGTCCGGGGCCATGTCCGCCGTCCCGCTCGACCCGGCGACGGCCGGGATGGCGCTGCTGATCATCGACACCGGCGTCCGGCATGTGCTCGCCGACGGTAGTTACGCCGACCGGCGGCTGGAGTGCGAGCAAGCCGCCCGCGCGCTCGGCGTGGCTTCGCTGCGCGCCATAACGGACGACCCTGAGCCGGTCAGCCGGGTCAGCGGGCTCAGCGATCCGGCCCTGCGCCGCCGCGCCCGGCACGTCGTGACCGAGAACGGCCGCGTGGCGGAAGCCGCCCGGCTGCTGCGGGCCGGTGAGCTGGCCGCCTCGGGCGCGCTGCTGACCGCTTCGCACCGCTCGCTGCGCGACGACTTCGAGGTGTCCTGGCCGGCCGCGGACACCACGGTCGAGGTGGTCCTGGCCGCCGGAGCGGCCGGCGCCAGGATGATGGGCGGCGGGTTTGGCGGTGCGGTCATCGTGCTGGCCCCGGCGCGGCAGGCCGGGCAGATCCGGGCCGGCGTACGCGCCGCCTACGCCGGCCGGGACTGGGCGGTGCCGCGATTCCTGGACGTGTCGCCCGAGGCGGCCGCGGCCCGGCTCCCGATGGCTATGTGATGATCGTGGTTGTTTCGTGGGGGGCCGGGCTATCACCCCACGAAACAACCACGATCATGGGAAGGGCGCGCGATGCTGGTCGCCGGGGTCGACTCCTCGACCCAGTCCACGAAGGTCGTGCTCTGCCGGGCCGAGGACGGCCAGGTGGCCGGCCTGGGCAGTGCCCCGCATCCGCCCGGCACCGAGTGCGACCCGCAGGCCTGGTGGACGGCGCTGCAGCAGGCCGGCGAGGGCTTACTGCACCGTGCCGCGGCCGTGGGGGTGGCGGGCCAGCAGCACGGAATGATCGTCCTGGACGACGCCGGCCAGGTCATCAGACCGGCGCTGCTCTGGAACGATCTGCGCTCGGCGGCCGCGGCCGCCGACCTGGTCCGCGAGCATGGCGCCGCCTGGTGGGCCTGCCGCACCGGGAGCGTCCCGACGGCCTCGTTCACGGTGACCAAGCTGCGCTGGCTCGCCGGGCACGAGCCCGCCAGCGCCGCCCGGGCCGCGGCGGTGCTGCTGCCGCACGACTGGCTGACCTGGCGGCTGGGCTCGGACAGGGCGGGCGCGGGCCCGGCGGGGCCGGTGACCGACCGCGGCGACGCCTCGGGCACCGGTTACTTCTCGCCGTCCACAGGCCGCTGGCTCCCGGATCTGGCCACCGCGGCGCTCGGCCATCCGCTACGGCTGCCCAGGATCGCGGGACCAGCCGAGATCGTCGGGCAGACCAGGTGGGGCGCGGCGCTGTCGGCGGGTACCGGCGACAACATGGCCGCGGCGCTCGGCCTCGGCCTGGAACCAGGCGACGTGGTCGTCTCGATCGGGACATCCGGCACGGCCTTCGCGGTCAGCCAGGTGCCCGCGGCCGACCCCACGGGCGCGGTCGCCGGGTTCGCCGACGCCACCGGGCGGTTCCTGCCCCTGGTCTGCACGCTCAACGCCGGGCTGGTGCTGTCGGCCACCGCGGCCCTGCTGGGTGCCGATCTGGACGGTCTGTCCGGGCTGGCCCTGGCCGCGCCGCCCGGCGCGGACGGGGTCACCCTGCTGCCCTACCTCGATGGCGAGCGCACCCCGGACCGGCCGGCCGCCACCGGCGTGCTGCGCGGGCTGACCACCCGCAACATGACCAGGGAGAATCTTGCGCGGTCCGCGGTCGAGGCGGTGCTGGCCTCGCTCGCCGAGGCCGCGGACCTGCTGACCGGCTCGGGCGCGGCGCGCAGGCGGGTCCTGCTGATCGGCGGCGGCGCCCGGTCCGAAGCGGTCTGCCGGATCGCCCCCGGGCTGCTGAGCTGCGACGTCGTGGTGCCCGAGCCTGCCGAGTACGTCGCGATCGGCGCCGCGCGCCAGGCCGCCTGGGCGCTGGCCGGTACCCCCGCGCCGCCGCCGTGGCCGTCCCGCCCGGCCGCCGAGTACGCCGGTGCCCCGCAGCCTGGCCTGCGGCAGCGTTACGCATCGTTGCGGGAGGACACCTCTCGCTGGCCAGAGAAGACAGGCCCGTGACCGCAGATCCCAGTTCCACATCGACCTGAACGGCCAGCACGGGTCGCTACGACCAGGACCTCAGGCGCGCGGTGCCCGGCGGCCACCTCCAGCGGCCACTCAGCCGGGAGCGGCCGACGCTGAGCCCGCCTGCCGGAGCTGCTGTAGCGTCCAGCCCCGGCCCGCCGGATCCAGCGTCCGGGTCCAGCCGGTGAAGATCTCGGCGGCCCGCCGGTAGGACATCCGGGACCGTCCGGTGATCGGGCAGATATTCCGCCGCGGTGTCTGAGCACGGGCCCGGCGGTCGGTCACGAAGACCGGCCCGGCGCGGCGGCCGGCCAGCAGCCAGTCGAGCAGCCGCGCGGTGCCGCGGCTCCACGCGATCGCGCCGCCGGCGGCTGGCCCGATCCGCCCGCGGCCGCGGCGCAGGTCGATATCGTCGGCGTCGAGGCCGAGGATGTCATCGACATGCGCGGCGGTCTCGTACAGAACCCGCCAGAAGACATGTTCCCGCAGGCTCGGCGGAGCCCGGAACAGCTCGGCCAGCTGACGATCGGACAGTGTCGGTGCCGCTGCGGCCGGCCGGGCTAGATGAGAAATCCCTGCGGTCGGGTCCTGCTGGATCCAGCGCCGATCTTGCCACCAGCCGACCGCGCTGCGCAGGGCGGACAGCTCGCGATTCAGGGTCCGGGCGTCCGAGTCGGCCGCCCGGGCCGCCACCGCGCCGGCCAGCCGCGGCCCGGCGTCCGCGTTGTCCAGCAGCGCGAGCGGCACGATGGGCGGGACGGCCCCGCGGCGCTCCCGCCCGGCTGGCACTTCCCTCCCGACCAGCGGCCATGCCCACCTGGTCAGGGAGATCCGGTAGACGCGCCTGGAGGATTCGCTGAGCCACGCCCCGGCCAGATAGGCCTCGACGGCGACAGCGTACTCAACCGGTGCGACCGGTGCCGCCGGTGCGACTGCGATGTGCGTCAGGGCAGCAGGCTCGCGGGGCGGGGTCTGTGGCGGCATGGCCATCCTCCTTCCCGCACCGCCGCGTTGCTCGGGTCTGGCCATCGCATTCCGGCCGGCGCTTACCAGATGATAACGCGGGCGCAAGACGCATTTACTGCGGTAACAAGGTAAGTCACTTGGCCGCGCAAGCCTAGCCTGAGCCATCCAATTTGATTTGCAGGCCAGGTTAAATAAATGGCAGGATCAGCTTGTGCACAATGATCCAGATGCGGTACAGGATAATCGCAGTAAATTCAAGGCAGGAAAGAATCTGGAAACCGCAGTAAATGCCGTACCCGATCATGCGCCTGATACCCCCGGCACCGCCTGGTCTCCGGGTGAACGAGGCTCCGTCGCTGCTCAGTCCCGGCCTCGCCGGAGCGCGCGACCGACCGTGGGCCGTGCGCCCGGCCGCCGTCCCTGCCGTATTATCGCCGCCCGAGCGGCACCGCTAGCTCAGCGCAACTTCCGGCGCTTCTATATCGGCTACGTAACCTCGGTCTTCGGCACCTCCATGTCGTCGGTCGCGATGATATTCGCGGTACTAGGCACCGGCGGTACAGCCGCAGAACTCGGTTATGTTATGGCGGCGAGGATTATCACCCAGGTGGCCTTCATACTTGGCGGCGGGGTGCTGGCCGACCGCCTCGGCCGCCGCCCGGTGATGCTGGCCGCCGACCTGGTTTGCTCGGCCGCACAGGCCACGCTGGCCGTCGCGCTGTTCGCCGGCCGGCCTTCTGAGGGGCTGTTCGTCGCCATCGCGTCGCTGGTAGGCGCCGGTGAGGCGTTCTTCGGCCCCGCGCTGGGCGCGCTCACCGCGGACATCGCGCCGCGAGATCAGCTGGGCAGTGCCAACGCGCTGACCGGCCTGGCCGAGTCGGCGGCCAGCGTTGCCGGGCCCGCGCTGGCCGGGATCGCGGTCGCGGCCGCCGGGCCCGCCGTGGTGATCGCCGCGGACGCCGCCAGTTACGCCGTCAGCCTGACGGCCCTGATGCTGCTGCGGCTGCCATCCGGGGCTCCGGCCAGCCGCAGCGGACGGTCGCGGCCTGATCGCCAGTCGGCGCTGCGCGATCTGCGCGATGGCTGGGCTATCTTCACCTCCTGCACCTGGCTGTGGGTCACCACCGTGCAGTTCGCGCTGTTCAACCTGATCAGCCGGGCGCCCTATCTGGTCCTGGGTCCGGTCCGGGCCGCGGGTTACCTGGGCGGGGCGTGGGCGTGGGGCGTGATCACGGCCGCAGTCGGCGTCGGCTCGATAGCCGGCGGCCTGTTCGCCATGGGCGCGCGGCCGCGGCGCCCGCTGCTGGCTGCCACCCTGGCCACGTTCGGCTATCCGGTGCCCGGCCTGCTGCTTGCGCTGCGGGCGCCGATGCCGGGGGTGGCGGCCGGGGCGCTGGTCGCAGGCGTCGGATCGGCGCTGTTCGAAACGTTCTGGACGACGACCCTGCAACAGCAGGTATCCGGCGAACTGCTCGCGCGAGTCGACTCGTTCGTCACGTTCGGCGCCTTCGGCCTCGGCACGGCCGGGCTCGCCGCCGCGGGCCCGGCCGCCGCCGCGCTCGGGGCGGGCCGGGTACTCGGATACGGCGCGGCCTGGGCCACCCTCAGCAGCCTGGTCGTCCTGGCCCTGCCCGCCATCCGGTCCGTGCGCTGGCGCCCGGACGGTCCCGGGCCGGCCAGCGCCGGACCAGACAGGACCGGACCAGACAGGACCGGACCAGACGGTGCCGGGGCCGGCGCCGGCCGTCCAGCGGCGGGATAATAGGCCCGGCCCCGACGGAGAGGAATCCAGACGCATGCTGGCTGACCTGGTTTTCACCGGAGGGACCAGCTACACGCCTGACCCGTCGCGGCGCCGCCTGGTTCCGGTGACTGCGGCGCCCGGCGGCCCCCCGGCCAGCGCGGTGGCCGTGCAGGCCGGCCAGATCGTCGCCGTCGGCGCCGCCGCCGACCAGGCGATCACCGACCTGATCGGCCCGAAGACCGAGATCGTGCCGCTGCGCGGCGGCGTGCTGCTGCCCGGCTTCCAGGACGCGCACGTTCATCCCGCCTTCGCGGGCATCACCATGATCACCTGCAACCTCATCGGCGCCGCCTCTCTCACCGAGGCGCTGGACCGGATCAGGGCGTATACCGCAAGTCACCCGGACCACGAGTGGATATCGGGCAGCGGCTGGCGGATGGAATGGTTCGATCACGGAACGCCCGGCCGCGAGCTGCTCGACCAGGTGACCGGTGGCCGCCCCGCGTACCTGGTCAACCGTGATGCGCACGGTGCCTGGGCCAATACGCGCGCCCTGGGGCTGGCTGGCATCGACACCCGGACCCCCGACCCGCCGGACGGCCGGATCGAGCGGGCCCCGGACGGCGCCCCGCAGGGCACCCTGCACGAGGGCGCGGCGACGCTGGTCGGCCGCCTGGTCCCGGCGGTCAGTTTCGAGGACCGGCTGGCGGGCCTGCTGCTTGCCCAGCGGCACCTGCACGCGCGCGGCATCACCGCCTGGCAGGACGCGATCGTGGGGGACTACCTGGGCTCGCCGGACCCGCTGCCGGTCTACCTGGCCGCCGGTTCGGCCGGCCAGCTGACCGCGCGGGTCCGGGGCGCGCTGTGGTGGGACCGGGACCGCGGGCTCGAGCAGCTGCCGGAGATCCTGGCCAGGCGGGAGCGCGGCCAGGCCGGCCGGTTCCTGGCCGGCACGGTGAAGATCATGCAGGACGGCGTCGTGGAGAACTTCACCGCCGGCCTGATCGACCCCTACCTGGATTCCTGCGGCGGTCAGACCGCTAACCGCGGGCTGTCCTATGTCGATCCGCAGTACCTGCAGGCCGCGGTGACCGGCTCGACGCCGAAGACTTCCAGGTGCATCTGCACGCGATCGGCGACCGTGCGATCCGGGAGTCGCTGGATGCGATCGCCGCCGCCCGGGCCGCCAACGGGCCGAACGACCACCGCCACCACATCGCGCACCTGCAGGTCATCCATCCCGACGACATCCCGCGCTTCGCGCAGCTCGGCGTCACCGCGAACATGCAGGCGCTGTGGGCCGCGCACGAGCCGCAACTCGACGAGCTGACCGTCCCGTTCATCGGCCCGGACCGGACCAGCAGGAACTACCTGTTCGGCGATCTGCTGCGGTCGGGCGCGCGGCTGGCCGCGGGCAGCGACTGGGCGGTGACCAGCGCCAATCCGATGCGGGCCTGCCACGTGGCGGTGAACCGGGCGCTGCCAGGCGCCAGCGGTCCGCAAGCCGAGCCGTTCCTGCCCGGCCAGCGGCTCGAGCTCGCGCAGGCGCTGGCCGCCTACACCGCAGGCTCGGCGTACGTGAATCACCTCGACGATATGACCGGGGCGATCGAGCCGGGCATGCTTGCTGACCTGACCGTGCTCGATCGTGACCCGCTGGCCGGGCCGCCCGGCGAGATCGCGGACACCCGGGTGCGGCTCACCTACGTCGCAGGCGAGCGGGTCTATGCGGCGCCGGATGCGGAGGGCTGATGGAGACGACCACCCTGGGCCGCGGCGGGCCGCAGGTATCCCGGCTCGGCCTGGGCCTGATGGGCATGTCCGGCATCTACGGCGCGGCCGACGATGCGGAGAGCATCGCGACCATCCGCGCGGCGCTGGACGCCGGGATCACCCTGCTGGACACCGGTGACTTCTACGGCATGGGCCATAACGAAATGCTGCTGGCCCAGGCCCTGCGCGGGGTGGACCGCGGCAGCGCTTTCATCCAAGTCAAGTTCGGTGGCCAGCGTGACCCGCGCGGGGCGTTCATCGGCCAAGATGCCAGCCCGGTCGCCGTCAAGAACTCGCTGGCTTACTCGCTGCGACGGCTTGGCACCGATTACGTGGACCTGTATCAGCCGGCCAGGCTCGACCCGCGGGTCCCGATCGAGGACACCGTCGGTGCGATCGCGGAGATGATCGAGGCCGGGTTCGTCAGGTACCTGGGCCTGTCTGAGATGGGCGCGGACACCATCCGGCGCGCCCACGCGGTGCATCCGGTCGCCTCGCTGCAGATCGAGTACTCGCTGATGAGCCGGGGCATCGAGGCGCAGATCCTGCCCGCGGTCCGGGCCCTGGGCATCGGGGTTACGGCCTACGGGATCCTGTCCCGCGGCCTGCTGAGCACGGCCAGCGCCCGCGAGATCGGAGCCGGCGACCTCCGGTCCAGGTTCCCCCGGTTCCAGGGCGAGAACCTGCAGCGCAACCTGGAACTGCTGACTGGCCTGGAGGAGATCGCCCGGCATCACGGCGTGACCACCGCCCAGCTGGCCATCGCCTGGGTGCTAGCGCGCGGCGCCGATATTGTCCCGCTGCTCGGGACCAAGCGCCGCGACCGGCTGGCTGAGGCGCTCGGCGCGGTCGATCTTGAGCTGAGCCCCGCCGACCTGGCCGCCCTGGAGGCGGCGGTACCCCGCGACCGGGTGTCGGGCGATCGGTATGAAGCCGCTCAGATGGCCGCGCTGGACAGTGAGAAGACCACCGCGTAACGAAGCACCGTCGCCGGTCCCGGGCCGGGCGGCCAGGCCTATCCCGACCGGGCGTTCCAGTCGGTCACGCGCCCGCGGCCGGGCTGGGCACCGCGCTGGCCGCCCGCAAGCGGCCGGCGTCCTGGAGCAGCCGGTCGCCCAGCGGCGTCACGGTATGGAGTACCGATTTCCCGGTCCGGGTGGTGACGATGAGCCCCGCGGACCGCAGCGTCTTGGTGTGCGCAGAAACCGAGGCGGCGCTGATCCGGAGTTCACGGGCCAGCTCGGTCGTGCTGCGCCCGGTGCGCGCCAGCTCCAGCACGGCGGCCCTGGTGTGACCGAGCAGGTCGGCGAGCGGGTCGTCGCTTACCTCGTCGATCAACGGCAGCGGGGTCAGGGCCGGGTAGACGATCAGGACCGAGCCGTCCGTGTGCCTGGCGACCATGGGACGGCCGGTCCACAGCATCGACGGCAGCAGGGTCATCCCGGCGCCGCCCGGACGGATATCCATGTCCGGGGCCGCCTCGATCTGCATCATCGTGCCCTTCCAGGTGATGCGGGGGTGCAGCGTGCTGAGCGCGGCCTGAACGCCGAGTTCGGCCATCAGCCGGCCGCGCCAGGCTAGCTCGGTGCGGTAGCCCTGGCAGACTCGCGGCCAGGCGTCCTGAAGCAGACAGCGGTAGGCGAGCCGGAGCGCCTGATCAAGCTGCTGCCAGGCCGGGCGGTCCCGCTCGGCGAGCAGCCGCAGCAGCGGCGCGGGCGTTCGGGTGGCCGCCGCATGCCGCAGCTCGGAGGTGACGAACGAGGCGGGCGCGCTGCACCAGCTCCAGCCCCTCTTCGAGCCCGGCGCTGACTTCGCCACCTCGCAATCGGGCCGGCCCTGGTCGTGGCCACCACGGTCGGCCTGCCCGTCCTGGCCGGCGCCCCAGCCAGCGCCGCCGCCAGCACCCCAGCGAGCGCCCCGGCCAGTGCCGCGAGCGGGACGGCCGTTAGCTCGGTCGGCTGGCAGCCATACCGGACCACGCCGTGGACCGACGCGCCCGGCGCGGTCTGCGCTTTCGGGGTGACCACAGCGATCGTGCAGGACCAGGAGCAATTCCGGACACTGGCCAGCTACCCGGATGGCGATCCGAAGCTGCAGGAATTCCGCGGGCCGCTCGTCGTCCGGTACACCAACACGAGCACCGGCCAGTCCGTCGTGCGGGACCTGTCGGGCTACGCCTGGTTCCATTACCGGGCCGCGGGCGGCCTGGACGCCTTCGTGGCGAGCCACATCGGTGTCACGGTTCCTGTCGGCAATACCGGATATCCGGCGGGCGAGTGGGTCCTGACCGGCCAGTCCGTGGTCAGCATCGACAGTTCGGGCACGATCAACGTCCGGCTGCTGCACGCCGCCACGGAGAACCTGTGCAGCACGCTCTCCTGAGCGCGGCTTCCGTCGCCCTGGCGACCCCGCGGCGGGGCGAAGCGACATTGGCCAGGCGGCGTCGTGTGCTGGCCGCGCTGTGGGGGCCGCGACCATGTGACCGGGGCGGCGCGGGTTGTGGGCACCCGCTCGCCCCGATCACAGGGGCCGTCCGCACGTGGGTACCCAGTGTGGGCCCCAGCCCAGTTCCGGCCGGCCTTCCGAAAGCGACAAAAGGCTCTTAAGTAACGATACCTCACACGCTATATCAAGATCATCAAGACTTATACCGGATTTGTTGAGGACATAACGGTTTATCTCGGACAAGATTTGGCTCCGATCCGGTATAAGTGAGTCTGCCGTTCATGGTCAAGGTGACCAGATGGGACCTGCTGTGGTGCTGGCGGGGCTCTATGGGCGAAAGTGACTGTTGGTGAATTGCTGAATGGGTCTCGGTGACGCCCATCGCGACCGTGCGGATCACTCTCCCGGCCGTGCGGAGCGGATCACGCCGCCCCGCTCCTGCCGGCGGCGCCGGCGGCCAGCTCCCGCTGCCCTGCGTCGGCCGCCGCGGTCGGCCGCCCGGGCTGGCCGCCCGCGTCAGCGATCGCGCCGGCGGTCCGTATCGGCGACCCACCAAGGCAGCCCGCGCCGGCGGCCCGCGCCCGCATCACAGGGGCCGCACACCGATGGCAGAATCGAGCGGTGACTTGTGCGCAGCGGGCCCGGACCCGGGCTGGGCATCTGCTCGGCACTGGGTGTCGCGCGCCAAGGTCGGCCAGCGGAAGCGGCGACCGGTGCTAGCCGAACGATTCGCGGCGCAGCTACTGTCCGGGCCGCCCGCGGCAACCGCTGTCGATGTCGTCGAGCGGCTGCTCGCCGTCCAGGGACAAGATCCCCGCGGCGCACGGCTGGCCATCCGGGCGCGGTCGGCCGGACTGCAGGCAGCCGACGTCGACCAGGCGCTGACGCACCAGCGCTCGCTGGTCATTACCTGGCTGAACCGCGGCACGCTGCATCTGGTCCGCGCCGAAGATTACTGGTGGCTGCACTGGCTGACCACGCCGCAGTTGTTCACCGGCAACGCCCGGCGGCTGGCACAGGAAGGCGTGCCCCCCGACGACGCGGAACGCGCCGTCGCGGTGATCGAGCGTGCGCTGACTGTGGCGGGGCCACTGACCAGGGGGCAGCTGCGCGAGCGGATCGCAGCGGCGGGGGTCCGGACCGAGGGCCAGGCACTGATCCATCTGATCGGCCTGGCCAGCTTTCGCGGGATTGTGGTCCGGGGGCCGATGATCGGTCAGGAGCACGGCTATGTGCTGGTCAGGGACTGGCTGGCGGCGCCGCTGCGTGGGCGCGCGGCGGGCCGGGATGCCGATCGAGACACCGCGCTGGCCGAGCTGGCCCGCAGGTACCTGGCCGGCCATGGCCCAGCGACCGATCGTGACCTGGCCAAGTGGGCCGGGCTGCCACTGCGCGACGCCCGCCGGGGGCTGGCGGAAATCACCGGGCAACTGGCGCAGCGCGACGACGGCCTGGTCGATCTGGCTGGCCGCCCCGCGAAAGCGGTGCTGCCGCCGCCGCGCCTGCTCGGTTCCTTCGACCCGGTACTGCACGGTTGGGCGTCGCGCGAGCCGATCCTCGGCGTGCACCAGGGGATCGTCACGGTGAACGGAATCTTCCGCCCGTTCGCGGTGGTCGGTGGCCGGGCCGTGGCGACCTGGAGCCTGTCGGGCGGCCGCCTGGCCATACAGCCGTTCGCGCCGATTGCGGCCGCGCACCAGGCCGCGCTCGACGCCGACGCCGCGGACGTCATGCGATTCCTGGGGTTGGCTGACTAGCAGCAAGCGCCGGGTGGTTGGCGGGGCCGGGTGGTTGGCGGGGCCGGGTGGTTGGCGGGGCCGGGTGGTTGGCGGGGCCGGGTGGTTGGCGGGGCCGGGTGGTTGGCGGTGGGCGCGTGGTCGGCAGATGCGGGGTGGTCGCCGGCGTGACCGAGCGCTGCGTCAGCGGATGCCGGGCGGCCGGAACTGCACGCTGATCCGCGGGCCCGTGGCCCGGGCCGTCTTGGGTATGGCGTGCTGCCAGGTGCGCTGGCAGGTGCCGCCCATCACCAGCAGGTCGCCATGACCTACCTCATACCGCAGCGCGGACCCGCCGTCGCGTGGGCGCAGCATCAGCCCTCGCGGGTTGCCCAGGGA
Source organism: uncultured Actinomycetota bacterium (assembly GCA_963728815.1). Classification (GTDB taxonomy): domain Bacteria; phylum Actinomycetota; class Actinomycetes; order Mycobacteriales; family Mycobacteriaceae; genus Mycobacterium. The sequence goes on along the minus strand of CAVSLH010000023.1, from coordinate 11,148 downwards.
CACGATCGCCACGATGGTCGATCGCACCTGGCGGCCGGATGTATCGCCATGCCAGGCGACGCTGTCCCGGCCGTCGCGGTAGAGGCACAGGCCGACGGTGCTGAGCGGCTCGCCGAGTTCCGGGCCGTAATGGGCATCCAGCGCCCGCCGGGCCTGTTCCAGCGCCGGATCGGGCAGTGCCTGATCTGTCGCGTAGTAGCTGAGCAGCCGCGGCACGGCCACGACGTTGTCATACATCTGCCGCCGCTCGGCCCGCCACGGCACCGTCTCCAGCAGGCGTTCGAACAGCGCGTCCGCGCCGGTGATCCAGCCCGGCAGCAGGTCCAGCCAGGCGCCGTGGGCCAGTTCGGTCCGCCGTATCGAGGGACCCAGTTCCCGCAGTCCGACCGCTGCAGCGATATCGAGCAGGGAGGGCTGGAAACCGCTGGTCATGACGACAGCATAGGCCAACATCAAACAGGTGTTCGATACGAGTACCGATGCGATCCTCGCGAGCTACGCGCTCGCGTCGTCGTAGGTCTCCAGGGGGTCCAGGTGGACCAGGCCGACCTCGACGACCCGCTGCGGGTCACGCCGGCACAGGTAGACCAGGTAGATCACGCCAACCACCATCCAGCCGGCCACGCCCGGGCCCATATAGGACAGCGGGGGAGTGAGCGGCGTTATGAACGAGAACACCTTGATACCTGCGGCCGTCAGCCAGGCGGGCACGAAGGTGGCGATCCCGAGCAGCGGGATGATCAGGTGCGACAGCACGTTGAAGCCGTGGCCACGGCGGGCGAAGAAGCCGATGCAGGCCGCGTTCATCAGGATGTAGATCGCGGCCAGCGGGATGACGATGCCCGTGCCCACCATCGCGAACGCGACCGTCGGGGTGTAGCCGAAGCCCAGGCCCAGGGTGACCGCCACGGTGATCAGGAACGCGGCCAGGATGGCATAGATGGGGAGCGGCACCGGTGGCTGACGAAGGCCAGGACCGCCGGGAAGGCCCGGATTCGGCCCATCGCGTACGCCGTCCGGCTGGACACGTTGACCCCGGCGTTGGCGTTGGCGACGGTCGAGTTGACTATCGTGAGGAAGACGAACAGCCAGAAGATCCCGTACAGCGAGCGGGCCAGGCCCACCCAGGACGCACTGCCGGTTCCGGTGGTGAAGTTCGCGAAGCCCTTCGGCCCGAACGCGACATCTACCGCGTAGGTGGTGAACACATACAGCGCGCCGATCATCAGCGTGGCGAGCAGCACGGCACGCTGGATGGTCCGCTGCGGGTTCCTGGCCTCCTCGGCGAGCGGCGCGGCGCCCTCGAAGCCGCCGAAGGCCAGGATGGTGAAGACCGAACCGGCGATGACCCCGGTGATGCCGCGCAAGCCGGGCGGCGTGTAGCCGGTGCCGAACACCGACAGCGTGTTGTGGTGGCCCGCGTGCACAGAACAGGCAGGCGATCATGGCGAAGACCACCGACAGCGGCAGTGAGCCGCCCGCGAAACGCTACGCCGGCCGGGATCGACGCGGCGATAGCCGCGCCGGGTGCCATGTCGGTGATGCTCTGGAACAGGACCTCACGCAGGCCGATTGCGTCCCGCCGGAGTCCGGCTGAGGTCTGCTGACTGGTCTGCGGCGCTACCCGGGCCATCGCTGCCTCCGGTGCCTGAGGGGTTACTGTTACGTGGATGATCCCACGCACGGCTGCCCCGGAATAGCCCGAAATCGGAGCGCGCCAGCAGGTGCCTGCCCGCCAGCTGGCCAAGCAGTACCACGCCCAGCAGGAGCACGGCCACGATCCCGTCCAGCCAGAAATGATTGGCGGTCACGACCACGGCCAGCGTCGTGAGCACCGGGTAGAGCAGGACCAGCCAGCGCCATCGGTGCCGGGTGGCGCCGATCACCGCCACCGCCACCAGCACCGCCCAGCCGACGTGGACCGAGGGCATCGCGGACAGCTGATCGGCGTCGAAACCCGCATGGGCCGCGTAGACGGACTGACCGTACTGAACGGCGGTGTCGACCATTCCGGTGGACGGCAGCATCCGCGGCGGGGCCACCGGGATCAGCTGCATGAGCAGCGCGCCGCCGGTAAACGCCACCAGCGTGGTCCGGAGCCTGCGGTAATGATCACGGTGCCAGGCGAACAGCCAGATCATGCAGGCGATCAGGACCGGGAAGTGCAGCCCGGCGTAGTACAGGTTGAAGAACTGCACGAGCAACGGATGCGGCAGGGCCAGCCGCTGCAGCGCGGTCTCGCTGGGCAGGTGCGCGACCCGTTCGGCGTGCCAGATCCACTGAGCTCTGGCCAGCGCGCCGCCGGGGCCCATCACCGTGAACGAGCCGGCCAGCTGCCATAGCGCGAACAGCCCGATGATGAGCCCGCTTTCCTGGGCGGCCACCGCGAGTCCGGTGAGCCGGGGCCGGTCGGCGGCGCGGAGCGTGACCGCGGTGGCGGACAGGGAGCCAGCCGTGATGGCGGCTTCCGGCCAGGAAAGCTCAATGTTCAGCACGGGCCAGCCCCGCCTGCGCGGCAACGTAGCGGGCCACCTCGGCATGGGTGGCGAACCAGACGCGCTGGTGGCCCTGGATGTACTCGAGCAGTTCGGTAAGCACCACGATCCTCGACCGGTGCCCGATCACGTGCGGGTGCATGGTGAGCTGGAAGAGGCCGCCGCCAGAGTAAGCCTGGTCGAACTCATCCCGCCACATCTGGCCGATCGCGCGCGGCGGTGTGAACGGCCGGGCCGGATCGCCGGGGAAGTAGGGCGCGTCGTCGCGGATCCACTCCACCGGGATCTCCACGACCCCCGTCGGCCTGCCGTCGGCCTCGATCTCGTACGGATCGTCGTCGGCCATCAGCGACGAGTCGTAGGCCAGCCCGAGCTCGGTGATGATGCCGAAGGTAGCCGGCGTGAAGTCCCAGGAGGGGGTCCGGATTCCCGTCGGCCGTGCTCCGGTGAGCTCGGTCAGGGTGTCAGCCGCGCGCAGGGTCAGCTCGCGCTCGGTGCCCGGCGGGAGCGCCGCATTGCGCTCGTGAATCCAGCCATGCAGGGCGACCTCGTGGCCGCGCTCGGCGTATCCCCGCACCTCATCCGGCCGCAGCAGGGCGCAGACCGCCGGGACATAGAACGACGCGGTGATTCCCTGCCGGTCCAGCAGCCCGAGGATCCGGGGCAGCGCGGTGCGCGCGCCGTACTCGCCCTGGGAAAGCTTGCCTGGCGAAGTCAGGCCGTCCCGCAGCGGGATCGTCTCGTGGTCGGAGTCGAAGGACAGGGCCACGGCGGCGATGGCGTCACGCGGCCAGCGCTGCGGGGCCAGCGACCGGCCAGCCCGGATCGCGCCGACGGTGGCCTTGATGGCACCGGTGTCCCATTGCCACGGCTCCCTCACGTTGATCAGCGTACGATCTGGCCGGCCTGCGGTCGATCGTTAAGCGCGGCCGCCGGTTGTCTGGCCGGATGCCTCGTCAGCGTGGGCGGCCCAGGGCAGAATTACCGTTATGCGACGGCCGGACGGGCCCGGTGAGCACCGGGCCTTAGACGAAGGGGGCGCCCAGGCCCGGGCGGCCTATGACGACCTGCGGCAGCGGCTCGAGCGGCTGTCGGCCTGCCATCCGTCGTCACCGGATTACGGCGAACCGGATTACTCAGCGACGGATTTCGGGGAGACGGACGCCGACTCGGACTACGCCGAGAGGGAGTACGGGGAGCCGGGGGCCGGGGAGCGGCCGGAGCGCGGGGCCGAGCAGGGCCCGGGGTCGGGGGATAGGGCGTCCGGGAAGAGGCCAGGCCGGGAACGGGCGGAGCCGGGAGAGCGTTGGCCTCCGGCGGGACTGGGCGGACCGGCCGGCCGACGGGAGCCGTACCGGCCCTGGTTCACCGCCGGCGAGTCACCGGAGCCGTGGTTCACCGCCGAATCCGGCGACTGACGCCACGATCGGGCTCGTTCATCGCTCCCTCCACGATGTCGTCCGAGCTCGCGGGCTGGCTGATCTCGCGGAGGCAGGGTGACCTGGCGATCGGCTGACCCCGGGGGAGGATTCGCGGGCTGGCTAGCTGGGTTCGCGGTGCCCGTTGACCGGGTCGCGGTACCCGTTCACCTGGTCGTGGCGCTCAGCAGCCGGGTCGCGGCTCAGCGAGGCGGGGTCGGCCTCCTGGCGCGGCAGCAGGACCTCGCCGGTCACGTCGGCGGCCAGCCGGACCAGGTCACCGTCGGCGAGGCGCACCGCCGTGCCGGGCAGCACCCGGTCCCCGTTGACGAAGGTGCCGTTGGTCGAGTTCTCATCCCGGATCGTGGCGTGCCCATGGTCGTCCACGGTGACGGTCGCGTGCCGCCTGGACACATTCTCAAAGCCCGAGAAGGCGGCGGCGACGAGCGACTCCTGCGGATCGCGGCCCAGCAGCAGCGAGGTACCCGCCGGTACTTCGACGTTTCCGGTGGGAAACGCGATGCGCAGCACGGTGAGTACGATCGATCCGGTCGTTTCCTCCCGCTTGAGGTACTCCTGCATGATCGTGGTGGGCGCGGGCAGGTCCTCGTCAGCCGACCGGGTCCTGGGCAGGTTGGCCCCGCAGGTGAAGCAGATGAGGTCGTCGGGCTTGACCTCGGCTGCGCAGGCTGGGCAGGTCAACGTCACCATGAAGGCTCCAGGGCGGCTGTCGTAGCTCGGGCGCATGCACGCACCCACGAGAGCGTAACGCGAACGGGGCACGGCTCGATCACGGTGCCGGCATTATCCGGTCACATGCGCTCGCCTGGACCGGGGCGCCGGGCGGCCCAGAGTGACCTCTGAGACGGGACGGGCGCGAGGAAACCGTTCAGAGAAAATGGCGGTTCCCCCGGCCAGCCCCGGCACGGCGGCAGACGGTCAGCGCCCGCCGACGGCCGGTAGCATCGCAGCCATGGTCAATTTCCTGCTCGACGAAGAGCACGAGCACCTCCGCGCCACCGTGGCCGAGTTCGCCCGCGATGTCGTCGCGCCCGTGATCGGCGGATACTACGAGCGCGCTGAGTTCCCCTACGAGATCGTCGCGAAGATGGGGAAGCTCGGGCTGTTCGGTTTGCCGTTCCCCGAGGAGTACGGCGGGATGGGCGGCGACTACTTCACGTTCTGCCTGGCCCTGCACGAGCTGGCCAAGGTTGACTCGTCGGTGGCGATCACCCTGGAGGCGGCGGTGGCGCTCGGTGCCATGCCGATCTTCCGGTTCGGTAACGCCGACCAGCGGGCCCGCTGGCTGCCCGAGCTGTGCCAGGGCGAACGGCTGGCCGCGTTCGGCCTGACCGAGCCCGGCGGGGGCTCGGACATCGGGGGCAGCACGCGTACGACGGCGCGGCTGGAGGACGGCGAATGGGTGATTAACGGGTCCAAGGCGTTTATCACCAACGCAGGCACCTCGATCACCTCGCTGGTGACCCCGCTGGCCATCACGGGCGCTCCCGGCCCGGACAGCAGGCCAGAGATCTCCGCGATCATCGTGCCGTCCGGCACCCCCGGGCTCATCATCGGGCGCGAGTACTCGAAGGTCGGCTGGTGCGCATCGGACACCAGGGAACTCGCGTTCGCCTCCTGCCGGGTGCCCGAGTCGAACCTGCTGGGCGAGCGGGGCCGCGGCTACGCCCAGTTCCTGCAGACCCTGGACGAGGGCCGGGTGGCCATCGCCGCGCTGGCGGCCGGCCTGGCGGAGGGCTGCGTGACCGAGTGCCTGCGTTATGTGGCGGAGCGGTCCGCCTTCGGGCACCAGCTCGGCCACTATCAGTCCATCCAGTTCAAGATCGCGGATATGGAGGCACGCGCTTACGGGGCCAGGCTGGCCTGGTATGACGCGGCCGCGCGGCTGGTCGCGGGGGAGCCGTTCAAGAAGCAGGCGGCGATCGCGAAGCTGATCGCCTCGGGAGCGGCCATGGACAACGCCCGCGATGCCACGCAGATCTTCGGCGGGTCCGGGTACGTGAACGACTTCCCGGTGGCCAGGTTCTACCGGGACGCGAAGGTCCTGGAGATCGGCGAGGGCACCTCAGAGGTGCAGCGGATGATCATCGCCCGCCAGCTCGGGCTGAGCGGCCTGGCCTGACCGGTAACCCCATGACGGGAAGTCCGCTAGCCGGTACTAGCCTGGGCCTTGCGCACGCGCCGCGTTTCGTCCCGGCAGCTCATCGAGCGAGCGCTGGAGCGCATCTCGCGCCTGGACGGCCAGCTGAACGCGGTCGTCGCCCTGCGGGCCGATGCCGCGCTCGACGAGGCACGGGCGCTCGACGCACGAGTTGCCGCGGGGGAGGATCCCGGCCCGCTCGCGGGCCTGCCCCTCCTGGTGAAGGACCTCGAGGACGTCGCCGGTATGCGCACCACCCGGGGCTCCGCGCTGTTCGCCGACGCTCCGGTCGCCATCCGGGACGGGCTCACCCCCGCCCGGCTCCGGGCCGCGGGGGGGATCGTGGTCGGCAAGACCAACCTGCCCGAGTTCGCGACCGAGGGTTACTCGGCGAACCTCATCTTCGGTGTGACCCGCAATCCCTGGGGCCTGGAGTGGTCGCCGGGCGGCTCGAGCGGGGGTTCCGGCGCGGCGCTGGCAGCCGGCCTCGCCCCTATCGCCACCGCGACCGACGGCGGGGGTTCAGTACGGATCCCTGCGGCCCTGTGCGGGCTGGTGGGCCTCAAGCCCACCAACGGCTTGATCGCCCGGCAGCCCATCCCCGACTGGATCGACTACTCTACCGACGGCGTTCTCGCGACGACCGTGGCGGACCTGCGGCTCCTGCTCGCCGTGCAGGCCGGGCCCGCGGCCGGTGATCCCACCGCGCTGCCCGTCCCGCCCCCTGACGGGACCAGCCGCCTGGACCGTCTGTTCGCTGCGCCTCGGTTCGCCCCCTGGGAGGGCCGCCCCCTGCCCGAGCCCGTCCAGGCCGCGTTCGACGAAGCCGTGGCGGTGTTCGCCGATCTCGTCGAGCTGCCGGTCACGTCGCTCGACCCGGAGAAGATCTTCACTACGGGCAACCCGGACACCGACTGGTTCGACGTCACCGCGGCCGAGCATGTCGCCTCGCTGGGCCGGGACGTGGTGAGACGGGACCTCGACCGCATGCATCCGGGGGCCCGCTGGTTCCTGAAAGAGGGACTCCAGGTGACGCTGGACAAGTATCTGGCCGCGAGGCGGCGCCGGTTCGGTTACGTCCGGGAGCTGGATGAGATGCTCGGGGAGGACGGCGACCCGCGCCTGCGGGGCAGTCTCGGCGGGGTGCAGGAGTGAGTGCCGACGGTCGTGCGCGGTCGGCCACGACCGATCCGGTGCTTCGGGTCCGGGATCTCGTCGTGCGCTTCGCCAGCGGCCGGAGCGTCGTGCACGCCGTGAACGGAGTGAGCTTCGATGTCGAGGCCGGCGGGGCTCTGGGCCTGGTCGGGGAGTCCGGTTCGGGCAAGAGCGTGACGAGCCTGGCCATCCTTCGCCTCTTGCCACGTCCCACGGCGAAGATCGTCGCGGGCCAGGTCTGGCTCGGCGACCGCGACCTGATCCAGCTGAGCGACCGCGAGATGCGTCGCCTTCGGGGGAAGGAGATCTCGCTCGTCCCCCAGGACCCGATGAGCGGGCTGAACCCGGTGCTGACGGTCGGGGAGCAGGTCGTCGAGACGATCCAGGCCCACGAGGACGTGGGACGGCGCGAGGCGCGTCGCCGCGCCGCGGAACTACTGGGTACCGTCGGCATCCCCGCGGCCAGCCGACCAGCTGGATCGCTACCCGCACCAGTTCAGCGGCGGGATGCGCCAGCGCGTGCTGATCGCGATCGCGCTGGCGCTTCGGCCGACGCTCCTGATCGCTGACGAACCGACCACCGCCCTCGACGTCACGGTGCAGGCCCAGGTGCTCGAACTGCTCCATGAGCTCACCGCCCAGCGCGGCACGGCCATCCTGCTGATCAGCCACGATCTGGGCATCATGGCCCGCATGACGCGGCGGATCATGGTGATGTACGCAGGCTACGTGGTCGAGTCCGCGCCGACCGCCGAGATCTTCGCCCGCCCGAGTCATCCATACACCGCCGGGCTGCTCCGTTCGATTCCCCGCATCGCCGACGTGGGCAGGCCGCTGACCCCCATCGTCGGCTCGCCGCCCGAGCTGGACCAGCTGCCGCGAGGCTGCCCCTTCGCGCCCCGGTGTGCCTGGGCGCTCAACATCTGCTGGCGGGAGATGCCGGCGCTCGCGCCCGTGACAGGGGTTGACCTCTCCGCAGGGCTATGGTCCGGTGGCCACCTGCTCGCGTGTCACAACCCGGTTGCTGCAGACGAGGTCGAGGTGGGCAGGCCGGTCCGGCCGGGTTTCCGGCCTGCCCCGCCGCCTGAGGACGGGCTCGTCGTTCAGGAGACCATATGACCGAGCCCTCTCCGCCGGAGAGCGAGGCCGCTCTGCTCGAGGTGTGCGACCTGCGGGTGCACTTTCCGGTCACGCGAGGCACGGTGCTGCGCCGGACGGTCGGGCAGGTGCACGCGGTGGACGGCGTCTCCCTCGAGCTCGCCACGGCCGAGACCTTGGGGCTGGTCGGCGAGTCCGGCAGTGGCAAGACCACCCTGGGGCGCGCCATCGTGGGGCTGATCCCCCCGACGTCCGGGGCGATCCTGCGAGCTGGGCCGGGGGGCGGCCGGGCGGCAGCTGGGACGTGCTTCGTAACTGCGAGCCGGTACGCCTCCAGCCCGCCATCGCCCCCGACACGGTCCGGCACGAACTGAATGTTTTCGCCGTCCTTGGCGCCGACGAGACGGCGGCCGTGCTCCTGCCACTCGCCTCATCCCATGGTTCGCGTGCGGTCACCGCGCGGCGCCCGGTCGGAAACCCAGAGCTGCACAGCGGCTGATGGTAACCAGTTCATCTCCCAGCGCCCGCCTCACCTCCGGCCGCCGCGCCTGGCTTGGGTCTGTGAGCTGGGGTGCAAGGTAGCCGTCAAGGTGGATGCAACGTGGGCGTCCGGGTTCGTAACGCACGCTGGTGCCACGGCTGCCGCTGGTGGAAGCCGCTGGTGGCCAGGCACCCGGAGGGCGTCATGTCACACGGAGCGCGGGTGTTCGGGCGGTTGGCCCGGACTGTTTAAGTCACGAACAGCATTGGGTCCGGCCTGCTGTGCGGCGAGCGCTGCCACGGTACGCGCCGGGCAGGCCCCTGTCACCTGGTCCCGTTAAGAGAGGGCTCCCGATGCTGAATATCTGGCCCAGGCTGGCCGCCGGGATGGCGTCGATCGCGCTAGCCACCGTCGCCGTCGCCGCCGTCGCCGCCGGGCCTGCGCAGGCCCAGTGCGGCACCTGGGGCAAAGGCGACACGCAGAGCCTGAGCCCCAACCGGATCTTCCCCGAGTACTTCTGGATCAAGCAGCCGCCAGGCTGCAACGACTTCAATGTCATCTGGACGCACGCCAGCCACCCCGACGGCCTGTTTTATGCCGACTACTTCGCCGGCTGGTATCAGCTTCGTGACGGCTGGTGGCGCAGAGGGAGCCAGCGGCTGGCGCTGGATGGCCAACGGCCACCACGGTGATGTACCCATGGTCACTTCCGTCTGGACCGGTACGCCGCTGACGGTCACATCCGCCGCTGAACCTGACCGTGTCCGCGTCAACTACTAGAGGGCAGCCATGACTCTCACTAGGTATGCATTACCCGCTGGCGTCTTCCTCGCCGTGGCCTGCTTGCTCGCGGGTTGCGGCCACCGGCCGGCCCCCCAGATCGCGGGGACGGCTGCGGCCGTGCAGATCTCGCAACCGGGCGCCGTCAGTTACTTCTTCCCCGCCACCGGGCTGGAGTTCACCGCCGGAGCCCGGTTCGCCGGGACGATGGAGTCGCTGGAAAGCCGAGCCGTTGCCTTCTGTATGGCCAGGTCAGGGTTCCATGTGCAGGCCGAAACCGCAGCGGAAGCCGCAGCGGAGGCGTTCGACAATGCCCAGTTCCCCGACCTCGCCCGGATCACCAGGACGGGGCTCCTCAATCCCAGCCTCGCGGTGACCGGGAAGCCCGCACAAAGGCCGGCCGGCCGCGAAGATAGCCGCCTACTACCGTGCGGTGAGCGCCTGCGAGCACGCGGCGGCCAGCGTGTTCGCGCCAATGATGACGGCAGCACTCGGCTTGTCCGCCGCGTGGCTGCAGGACGTGACCCGGATCCAGTCCTCGCCAGCGGTGCAGGCACAGGTGTCCGGATACTTCGCGATCTGCGTCCGGCAGCACGCCGTGCCTCCGTCTTCTGCGGGGTCGTTTGAGGCGTTCCTCGCGTTCGTGACCGGCCAGGAATCCCGCGCCCGCACGCAGAGCGCTGTGCTGGCCGTAGACCGTCGGTGGGCGAAGGTGTTCGCCTGGTGTGCCCGGCCCGTCGTCCAGCTTCAGGAACGCCTCCAGTCCGCGAGACAGGAAGTCTTCCTCCAGGCCCATGCCGCGCAGGTACGGGCACTGCAATCCGCCGCCGCGCGGGCCATCGCCACAGCCGGAAGGTCCTCATGAAACTCACCAGGCTCGCCTCCGTCCTGCCCGTCCTCGCGCTTGCCGTGCCGGCCCTCGCGCTAGCTGGGTCGGCGCTCCCCGCGGCCGCCCAGGCCCGCGGCGACCCGTATCACGCCGTGAAGATCATCACCGGCCCTGGCATTCCTCCGGCCGGGGAGTGGTGCGAGGACGTCTCCTACTACGACAAGGCCCTCGGGCGCTACTACCTCGCCGACGCCAGCAACCGGCGCATCGACGTCGTCGACGCCCGCACGAATAGGCTCCTGCGTCCCATCGGCGTGGGTGACTTCACCGGCCCCGCAGGTTGCCTGTCCTTCGACTTCAGCCAGGAAGGCCCCCAGGGCATCCTCACCGACAACCTCGGCCAGCTGTGGGCAGGCAACGGCGACTCCCGCGTGCACGTCTACGCCGCCCGCACGGGCCGGCCCATAGCCGTCGTGAACACGGGCGGCAGACGGCGCGCGGATGAACTCGCCTACGACCGCCGCGACAAGCTCATCATCGTCACCAACCCTGACGAGGCCCTCAGCGGCGGCACCCCGTTCGTCACCCTGATCAGCGCCGTCACGCATCGGGTCGTCACCCGGTTCGAGGTGCCTGGAGCGCTGGCACTCGAACAGCCCGCCTGGAATTCGCGCGACGACAAGTTCTACATGTCCGTCCCCGCCACCGGCACCCTGCCCGGCGGTGAGGTG
>CAVSLH010000022.1:0-311578 GCA_963728815.1 uncultured Actinomycetota bacterium | reverse complement strand
CCGCGGCCGGCACGGTATGGAAGATCTCAGCAAACGCCAACCCCGCCAAGCTGTCCTGCCGGTAACCCAGCATCTCTGCAAACGCCGTATTGGCGAACAAGATGATGCCGTCCCGCGCGACAGCGAGCGTAGGAACCGGGATCCGCTCCAACACCACCACGGCAGGCAACCGCGTCAAGACGTCCATCGGTGAATCATCGGACGTCCTATTACGCCGCCGCTCGATCCGCCGACTGTCGTCCATACCAGCGCAGTCGCGGGGGGGTCGTGTGAGCCCTCACCAACTAACCGCGCATCCGCCATGGATGGCACAGTAGCAACGCGACAAGATCAAAAATTCAAAACATCAAAACCCTCAGACTGCCCTAAACCCGACTTGAGCTGGGCCATGTCGCACATGACCTCTCATGGTTGGCCTGTTCGTGGTCTCCGTTGCGGTAACCGCTATCCGCAGCGCAAAGGAAGGCAGTCACGACGTCGTCGACGTAAAGGTAGTCGCGGGTGGCGCTGCCGTCGCCGTAGATGGTCGTGGGACGGCCGGAGATCACCGCATTGCCGAAGACCGAGACCACGCCGGCTTTCCCGTGCGGGTCTCGACGGATACAGCGCTGCCCAGCGCACAACTCTGACGGTCGTCATTGACGACCGTCATTGACGGGTGGCAACGAAACTGGGTACCGTGCCTTCATGGGTTCGCCAAACGCGATCACGGAAGCTCAATCGGCGGGCGGGGGCGTTCGAGAGCTCCGACGCCTGGAAACGCGAGCACGCCTATTCGACGCCGCACTGGCTGAGATTGGCCGGTCCGGACTGGCCGGTGCTGATGTCAGTGCCATAGCGAGCGCAGCCGGGGTGGTGCGGGGCACGTTCTACTTTCACTTCCCGACCAAGGAACACGTGTTGGTCGAATTGGAACGAAACGAAGAGGTCAGGATCGTCGAGGAACTCGGCGCCGCGCAGACCGAGACCGATGACCTGGTCTCGGTGCTGTCGCTGTTGGTTCGGCATGTGGTTGCCGCCGAGCACCGGTTGGGTCCGGTGGTCTTCCGAGACATGCTGGGGTTGCACTTCTCCGCAACGCGACCGCCTGAGGACGAATTGACGGAGCATCCACTGGCGGAGTTCGTGATTGCTGCGATCACCCGCGCGCAGGACGCGGGTCGGATCCCGTTGGAGCAAGACGCGAGCGAACTCGCGATGTTCTTCTTGACCGGACTGTTCGCGCTGCTGGCTACCGGCACTCGAGATTCCGCAACGTCGGACGCCGTATTGAGTCGGTATGTAACGACCATTGTTAAAGGAATGGAATCACGATGAACAGCACTGGAATCGACGGCTACCGAGACTTCTTGAGGAGGCGTGACGGGGAGGCCGATCTGCTAAACCGACGCTTGGCGAATCGCGAAGAATTCTTCAACAGTCTTGAGACGAACCCGGTCCGATCAACCCACCCCGCCGACCGACCAACCTTTCTGCGGAACCTGCGCCGCTGGCGACCCGAGCCGGGCGTGGACCGGAAGATGCTGTTTCTACTGGCCACCGCCAAGGGAAACCAGGCAGAAAGGTTCGGGGTCGGACCCGGGGAGACTTACGGCCTCAGCGACGAGGACCTCCCGCCGGAGCGGGCGTATGCCGAACTCGAAGAGCGTACCCGCGGCCATTCAGCCGCTGGATCAAGCAGATGCCGCCAGAACACGAATTGCCCGCGCCGCGGGATCTTGGATGTTGGGGACCACATGCAGATGCTGGCCCAATACGCATGGAAGAGTGCTCGTGGGTTAATGGCTCATGAGTGGGCACACGAGTCGCGGGCCGCGCAATGACCCTCCGGCAGCTCGATGTCCCGGCAAGTCAGTGGCGCCTTCAAGACATCACTGCAGTGCGCAATGTTCTGGCCCATGTTGGCGCTGATCCGGCACTGGCCCAAGCCTGGCGCGGATCGGTTGTCCTGAGCTTCGCAGAGGTAGAGGAGAGTCATCCCTACCTGAATCCGGCGATTGCTGGCTTCTTACAAGATTTGTATTCAGAGTTCCCATATCTCTTGTACTTTTTGAATCCAGATCTAGCGAGTGGTGCGCTTGACGGCTTCTTCGCGTCAATCGGCGCCCTGTGCCAAACGCAAGATGGAGTATGGGTCGTTTGGTCCGATGATGTCGCAGCGGCGTTCTACCGAGCACTCGCCGCGGCTGCCGAGTTTGCAATCAATCGAGGCGATGACTGGGTCGCCGTTGTCAAGGGCTACGAGTACGACGAACGCCAAACGAGGTTTTCGGAAATACGCGCGATTCTCATCACTCGTGGAGTCATACCGGCGTGAACCGATCAATCCATGCTCCCCCGTGCCGTACCAGCTCCGTTAGTGCCACGACTTGAAGAATGCCGGCTGATCGGGCTAACGCTACGCCCGGAAGGATGAAGGTGGTACTCGGTCGAGTGCTCAACTCGTGTGGGACGCGATCGTGCTGCACACCGCGTTCGGCATCGCCGAGCGGAAGGCCCCGGAGGTCGCCCTCGTCAACTACGGAATCAATATGGACGTGGGCGAGGTTGTGGAGCCGATGTGCTCACCCCCGACGAAATCGACAGGGTGGTCCAGGACCACCCGCGTCTCGGGTTCCAGGAGAAGTTCCGCGACCTCGTCGTGGATCATGCCGCCCGCAGGCCCGATTGCCATCTCTTCACCCGGGCCGGGTGGGTGGCAACGGAGCACGCCCAGAACACCTGCGCGTTTGACGAGTATGGGGGCGCTGGAAGGGTTTGGATCGTGCCCGTCTGCCGCCACCAACAGTCGGAGACAGCGCAGGCGTTCAGCAGCTGGAAAACCGGCCCTGACCTCCGGGGTGAGAAGTTTCCTTACCGAGGTCAAGAGAACCAAGTGTTTGAGGTAGCGTTTTGAGGAGTCTTCGGTAGTTCGACAGCGGAGCAAGGACTAGAATAATGAATTCAAGTTTATTTGGTTATCTGACCATACTTGCCCTTGTGCTGGCGTTGGTGTTGGCTGCCTTTGCTTCTGTATTCGTGAAACGGATGGGGGACCGGGCACCTATCCGATAAGCGAAGAAATAGGGAGCGCCAAAGCGGTTATGAATAAAGTGCGTAAACGCGAACCAATGTCGAAGGATGAGTTGGATTTTGCGAAGCAAATCATTGCTGATCGTAGATCCTTAATGGCGTACTGCATCCCCGGTGCTTTATTCATGGTGGGATGCTTTTATGTGTTTGGCAGTCTTTAACACTTGCATGGAGCGACGCCCTCCGAGCGGACATTTCTCGGGGTGATCCCCATGTTGACCTCCACGAACCTCACCATTCGGCTTCTCAGCAGCGCAAGGTTGAAAGGGCGTCTGCAGAAATTATCTTGAAGCAAGACAAGGCATGTGTGTGTGGTCACCAACCGTTGTACCGAGTCATTCTCGAGCTCATTAGAAAACACGTCTATTCGTGGTACTGCCGGTTTCGTTGATTCCCCGCGTGTTGAAGAGTGGGCTCGTCCGTGCTGCCGACAGCACCAGCAGGTGATAACGTCCGCACAGCTGGTGTTCGCGTTCCGGCGCAGTGCTGGTAGTCTCTGCACGTTCATATGTCAATCTAGTTGATATACAGCCCGGGTCTTGTCCACTCTTGCACGAAGGTCGGGACGAGCGAGAGGTCGGGACCGGATTGGGAGGTGATCGAGTGAGCCCTCGTTCAGTCGGCAGGACCGTCTTGGCGCGAGCCTGGATGCCATTGGTTGCCGTCGTTGCGGTCGGTGTGGGTGTGGTGTGCATGTGGAAGGTGCACGAGTTCTCCGCGCCTGGGCCTGTCATCACGGTCAATGGCCCGCAGGCACCTGAGGAATTCACTCCCAAACGGATGACCTATGAGGTGTTCGGCTCCGTCGGGGAAGGGGGGATGCTCGTGTACGTGGACGTCGACGGGCATCCGCATCGGGTTGATCTCACGACCTTGCCGTGGTCCCACACGGAGACGACCACGCTCACCGTGGTGTCCGGCAGCGTCTCGGCGCAGGTTCATGGTGGTCAGCTCGGCTGCCGGATGCTGGTGAACGGCGTTGTCCGCGATGAACAGTCCGATACCCATCAGGATGCGGACGTCACCTGCAGAGTGAAATCCGCATGAGCGAGCATCGGGCGAGACGACCCTTCGTCCCGAGAACGGTCCGCTTCCTCGCGATACCGATCATCTTCTTTTGGGCCTTTCTCGCCGTGACGACGAACACCTTCATGCCCCAAGTAGAGAGGGTCGCAGAAGAACTCGCTGGGCCGATGGTCCCGCACTACGCGCCGTCGCAGCGGGCGATGCTGCGCATCGGCGAGAAGTTCCACGAGTCCACGTCGACCAGCTTGACCATGGTCGTGTTGGAAGCCGACCGACCGTTGGGCGATGTGGACCATCGATATTACGACGATTTGATGCGCCGGCTGAAGCAAGACACCAAGCATGTGCAGTACGTCATGGATCTGTGGGGGAAGCCGATCACCGCGGCCGGGGCGCAGAGCGTCGATGGCAAGGCCACATACGTGCTGTTGCGTCTCGCGGGCGATATCGGCCAAATGCAAGCGAATCAGTCCGTCAACGCCGTTCGGGACATCGTCAAGAAGGACACGCCGCCGCCCGGGCTCAAGGTCTATGTCAGCGGCGCGGCTCCGCTCGCCTCGGACACGCTGGCTATTGCCAACTCGAGCTTGAACGACATCACGATCGTGGTGATCTGCCTCATCGTCGTGATGCTGCTGCTGGTGTACCGCTCCGTTTCCACCCTGCTGGTGCCCTTGGCCGGAGTTCTGATCGAGATGCTGGCCGCGAAGGGGATTGTCGCAACACTCGGGCATTTCGGCTACATCGAGCTCTCGTCATTCGCCGTGAACATCGTCGTCGCGCTGACCCTGGGAGCGGGGACGGATTACGGCATCTTCTTAATGGGTCGCTATCACGAGGCGCGACAGGCCGGCGAAAGCCGGGAGGAGGCGTTTTACACCGCGTATCGGGGTGTAACGCCCATCATCATTGGCTCGGGGCTGACGATCGCAGGGGCGTGTTACTGCTTGACTTTCGCGCGGCTCAACTACTTCCACACCATGGGGCCGGCCGTTGCCATCGCCATGGTGTCGACCATCGCGGCAGCGCTGACGCTCGGCCCGGCCCTATTGACCGTGGGCAGCCTTTTCGGGCTCTTCGACCCAAGACGCAAGGCTAAGGCGCATCTGTATCGGCGGATCGGGGCCAGCGTGGTGCGGTGGCCGGTGCCGATCCTCGCGGCCAGTGCCGCCGTCGTCATGATCGGGGCGATCTTCGTGCCGACGTACCAGGTGAACTACGACGACCGTGCCTACCAGCCGCACAATGCCCCTGCCAATCAGGGTTTCGCGGCGGCGGATCGGCACTTCTCGAAGAGCAAACTGTTCTCCGAGATGCTGATGGTCGAGACGGATCATGATATGCGAAACTCGGCCGATTTCATCTCGTTAGACCGGGTGGCCAAGAGCTCTCATTCGCCTTCCCGGCGTCGCGATGGTGCAAAGCATCACCAGGCCCATGGGCCGAGCATTGGAACATGCCACCCTTCCCTACTTGTTCACCACGCAAGGCAGCGGGAACGGTCAACAGCTCCCGTTCAATAGGCAGCAAAACGCTAACACCGACAAGCAGGCAGAGATCACGGCGGACACTGTCACGGTCTTGCGGAAAGAGATCGTCCTGTTCCAAAACATGTCGGATGAGCTGCACAAGACGGTTGTCACCGTCGAGGATCTGCAAAAGGTCACCGATGAGATGAATTCGGAAATCTCAAATTTTGACGATTTCTGGCGGCCGATCAAAGCCTATTTCTATTGGGAGCGCCACTGCTTCGACATTCCCATTTGCTGGGCATTCAGATCGCTATTCGACACGCTCGACAACATCGACAAGTTGGCCGATGATATCAAGGACACCAAAACCTCCCTCGAGGCCATAGACAAGCTCTTGCCGCAAATAATAACGCAGCTGAAAATCACGGCCGACGACACGGAGGCTTTAGCCGCTCTTCTAGTCAACACCTACGGTTCCTCGGATCTGCAGTCCACACAGACCGACCAGACATTCGACGACATGGTCAATGTGGGGCTCGACTTCGACCAGTCCCGCAGCGATGACTTCTTCTACATCCCGCGAGAAGGTTTCGACAACGACGACGTCAAGACTGGTATGACGCTCCTGATGTCGCCGGACGGCAAGGCTGCCCGGTTCATCGTCACCCACGAAGGGGATGCCATGGGCCCTGAAGGCGTGGACCATGTCAACGCGTTCCCCGCGGCTATAACCACGGCGCTGAAAGAGACCTCGTTGGCTGGCGCGAGAGTTTATATCGGCGGCTCGGGATCGAACGATAAAGACATCAAGGAATACGCCGCATCCGATCTGCTTATCGTGGCCATCGCCGCCTTCGTGCTGATCTTCTTGATCATGCTGTTCATCACGCGAAGTCTGATGGCCGCCTTGGTCATCCCCGGCACGGTGGCCTTCTCGTACGCCGGGGCGTTCGGGCTCTCCGTGCTCGTCTGGCAGCACCTCATCGGCCTGCACCTGCACTGGTTGGTGTTGCCCCTCACGTTCATCATCCTGGTGGCGGTGGGTTCGGACTACAACCTACTGTTAATCGCCCGAGTCAAAGAGGAGATAAATGCCGGATTGCACACCGGTCTCATCCGAGCGCTGGGAAGCACCGGTGGTGTGGTGACGTCAGCGGGTTTGGTGTTCGCCTTCACCATGCTGGCGATGCTCACAAGCGATCTCAGGACTATCGGTCAGGTGGGTTCCACCGTATGCATCGGCCTGCTGCTCGACACGCTGATCGTGCGTTCGTTCGTCGTGCCGTGCATTCTCAGACTCCTCGGGCCGTGGTTCTGGTGGCCAACACTGGTGCGTTCCCGTCCGCTACGGCAGCGATAAGAGCATTATCAGATTCCGCGAATTGCGGCGATGGGCTCGCCAGTTCTATTCCGAAGATGCACTGGTTACCTAACCAACTGCCGAACAGATCTGGTTCGGGACGCAGCACGGATCTAAGCTCCGCGCATGCGCGACATCGACACCATCGACGGCGCACTGCGACTATTGGCCCGCGCGTGGCGGGTAGCTCGCGAGTTGACTGGCCGCACGCCAGTACCGCGCTGATAGACCAGCTGCTGGATGAGCGCTCTGCCGCGGCGGCTCGAACCTGTGAATGAGCTCCGGGTCACCGTGATCATTCATCAACCACCACCCGGTTGTGCCTACGCTTTTGGCACGTCTACCTCGTCGCGGCACAGTTCAGGAAAGAAGGTAAGCGCGTTGGCCAGCCCCGTAACAGCTGCAGCATCGACCTTGCTGCTCGCAGCGTGTGCGCTGCCGTTCGCTTCGGTTGCTCACAGCGAAGCCGGTAGCTACCCCGCACTAAAATCGAGTGTCTGCAATCTGCCAACTACGCGTGACCTGATCATCTGGCAACGCGCACCAGGACTGCAGGACAGTGCTTTTCAGGTCGGTGACGCTGACATTTTCAACTGCAGACCCACGCTCGATACCTGGCGGGCCGACCAGCCGACCGGCCCGGGTTACTGTTCCAAAATCGCCTGGGCTTCCGACAATCCCAGCTACGACATCAGTGTTCGGCCCGCCCCGCCATTGAAGGATGTCGTCGATCAAGTAGGCGACTGCTAGGTCACGGTTCAATTCACGACGACGAGCGGATCGACGGAACATGGCACTTCAGATCACCTCTCCGTTGTTCTCCCCCAAAGACTTGCGCAGCGCTTGCGCGAAAGTGTGATCCAATCCCCCGCGAGCGAGAAGGCCGATGATCCGCCGGTCGCATGCGTCACGCAGCCGCGCCCAGTCGATCTTCTCGAGTGGGTGGCCGAGGTCGAGGATGCCCGCAAGCCGGCGCTTGGACTCGGCCATGAGGCCTTCCCAGTCGAGTTCGGAGTCGTGGAGCTAAGGGGACTCGAACCCCGCACCGAACCTGGGGAAACAGGCTCTGAACTGCGGGTTCTGTCTTCCTGCGTCGTTAGGCCGGCCCTCCGTGTGCTGCGGATATGCCCTGGCGTGTTACGCGACGTAACAGTGCTGGACCCTAATTGACACGTGGCCGAGTCGGCTACTCCGAAGCACCCTCTGGATCACTCAGAACCGCCTCGTAATCGCGCCCGCCGTAGAAGACGCCGATGATCGCCACGGTCTGGTCCAACACAGCGAATGCAATAACGACCCGTCGCCTGAAGCCGATTGTGCGCAGTCCAGACCTGATGTCGTCGCGCGCGCTGCCGCGATGCGGGAATGCGGCCAGCTCCTCGCAGTAAGCGACGATCGCCTCCGTGTAGCGCGCCGCGACTTCGGCCGACCCCGCGGCGGCGATATAGCGGTACAGCTCGGCGAGCTGATCTTCAGCCTCGGGCGTGAAGACGACGCTGGGACTCACACGCTCCCGGCCTGCTCGGCGGCCAGCCGCGCCCGCACCCTCTGCGCAGTGACGGCGCGCGAAGGGTCGGCGACCACGGCGTCGTACGCGGCGGCAACCTCGTCACGAAGCCAGGCTTCAATAGCCTGATCGCGGGCGAACAATGCCCGCAGGCCCTCGCGGATCACCTCACTTTCGCTGGCGTATTCCCCTGAGCGCACCCGCTCGCGGAGCGCTTCAGCCATGTCGTTTGGGAGTGTGATGCTCAATTGCCGCGTCGTTCGCATGAGCGACCTCCATTGTTGAGTAGGACTGAATCCTACTCCTACCGCGCGGCGGATGGCCACGACCGCACCGCGGCGCGGGCGAACGCCACCGCTTGCGGTGTGACACGCTCTGGCTTCGCGACTCGACTGTCCGGTGCCAGCAGCCGGAGCCGCCGCAGCACGTCTCTGGTGTTCCTCGTTATGTGCGCCGCCGACGACGTCGTGATCGGTGTACGGTCGCGGTGCTTCCGGCCGATGGCGTCGAGCATGTCGGCGACGAACCCGTCGGGGTCGTTCTCGCCGGCCGCGACCGCGATGAGGAAGAGAAGCCCGGCCTGCTCTTCGCACAGATCCTTCGACGTGAGCGGCATACGTTCGGCGAGCTGGAACCACAGCGCCGACGGGTCGCTGCGTGCGGCCTTGCCCCGCGCGGTCACCATGAGGCGCCCACGGTGCTTTCGCAGCAGGCCCATTCGCTGTGCGGATTCCCGCAGACGCAGTACTGGGATCGTGAGTTGCTCGCGGTTGCCCATGCCGATCCAGGCGTCGGCGAGGTCGAGTTCGGTGAACGCGGCCTCGACGTGGACCGGCGGGAGGTAGCCGGCGGTCGTCAGCTTGATTCCGTCGTCCCCCACCCTGTCGATCAGCCACGCGTACGGTCGCACCGCGGTCGTGGCGGCATCCAGGTCGATGAGGACCGGCTCCTGCATCGCAACGCCCATCATCCGGCGTAGCAGCCGGCGTTGCGACGTCGTTCGCACGGCGCCGAGCAGATCCGCCAGGGGGCCGGGCAGCTGACCGATGTCCACGTGTCTGTCGAAATCGCGGAGCGCTTTGTTAATTTTGGCGATGTCGAACGGCGTCGTCGGGTACGAATACGGATCGATGTCGCCGAGAACCTGGCGCTACTCGATCTCGGTCTCGGGGTCGCCGTTGGTGGGGTCCTTCAACGCCTCGATCAGCTCGTAGGCCCCGATCCCGCCGCAGTCCTCGGCCGGCCCGTCGCGGTCGCCGTGGGTGCATACCACATTGCGCGCAGAGGGCGCCTGCGGCTCCACTGCCTCCAGCCGCAGAACAAGCTGCCAGTTGTCGCCGAAGTCGTAGCAGTAGAACATCCGATCGCCGATGTCGGCCAGCACCTCGTCCAGGCGAACCTGTTGCTCGGGTGTGCCCATCTCGCCGCTGTCCACCTCGAAATCCATGAGGTAGTACTCGGTGTCGTCACTGTAATAGGCAGGGCCACAGCCGAATCGGTGCAAGTGGCTGTCGGTCCAGCCGAAGGCTATCTGGATGATCTCGTGCAAGTCGTCCAGAAACACGTCAGACGCAACCTCCAGCCGCCGCCACGCCGGCGGTGTGGTGCCTGCCAGATCGACCCGGACCTGGTAGGTCATCACGTCCGGGCGCCGGGGGCGGCGCCGAGACGGTGGCGGCGGTCTATCCAACGGGTCGATCACCGGTCACCTCCGCCTTCGCCCAGCGCGGCATACGCGGGCCGCAGGATCTCGACCAGCGGCCGGCCACGCACCCCGACATTGACATCGGGAAGCTGATCGAGCAATGCCGTCGACAACGTCACCCGCGGGCTTGGCGATGGCATGTCGACCTGCCGAATGAAATAGGAGTCAAGGCAATCGGTGAGCGGCCGTCCCGGCGGCTCGGCACGGTCGGCAGCGGGGCGACCCTCCGACCGGGCAGCCTGCAGATTCGCCAGCAGATCCTCACGCTCGCGTCCACGCCAGGCGAGGATGGCGAATGGATCTTCGTCGAACGACTCGGCCAGCAGGTAGAACGTCGCGGCGAGGTGCTTGCACGGCACCGCGCCATCCGGGCAGGAGCAGTCCAGCGACAGCTCCCGGGCGGTCGCCGGGAACAGCGAAAGCCCCAGCCCGGCGAAGACGTCCTCGATATCGTCCGGCATCTCGCCGGAGAGCAACGCGGCTGCATACCATGCGTTTTCGGCAAGCGCACCCTCCACCTGCGTCCACTCACCCTTACCGAAAGCGCCGACACCGATGCGGACACGGTACGGGCGCACCCGACTGCCCTGCACCTGTGCAGTGACCAGTCCCGGACCCACATCCACCGAGATCACTTGTCCCTTGCGGGCATAGCTCCGCCCGCGCTGGAGTCGGCTGCCCATCCCGATGCCTTCGAGCACCTCGATGAACCGCTGGGACCACCATGTCTGGGCGATCGCGCCGCGGGTGCTGCGGGCTTTGAGGCCGCCGTCGACCGGGCGCGGCCGCGACGGCGGCGGGAACCAGTTACTCACCAACGGCCCCCTCGGATAGGGTGAACAGGTTGCGCAGATCGCCGGTGGACAGCTCCGTCAGCCAGCCTTCCCCGTCACCAACCACGAGATCGGCCAGCGCCTTCTTCTCCTCGATCATGTCGTCGATCTTCTCTTCGAGCGTGCCGGTGCAAATGAACTTGCGCACTTGGACCTTTCGCTTCTGGCCGATGCGGAACGCTCGGTCGGTGGCCTGGTTCTCCACAGCCGGGTTCCACCAGCGGTCAAGGTGCACAACGTGGTTCGCCGCGGTGAGGTTGAGCCCGGTGCCGCCGGCCTTCAGCGACAGCAGGAAGATCGGTGGCCCCTCACCGGACTGGAAGCGCACCACCATCTCGTCGCGCCGCTTCTTCGGGGTGCCGCCGTGCAGGTACAGCACGTCCTGCCCGAACCGCGCGGCCAGGTGCGGCACGAGCACCTCGGCGAATTCGGTGAACTGGGTGAAGCACAGCACCCGGTCGCCCTCAGCGAGGATTTCTTCCAGGATCTCCTCGAGCCGGATGACCTTGCCCGACCGCGCACCGACCGGCGAACGGTCGTGTAGCAGTTGCGCGGGATGGTTGCAGACCTGTTTGAGCTTGGCCATCGCGGCAAGCACATTGCCGCGCCGCTCGATGCCCTCGGTGTTCTCGATCTTCTCCATCATCTCGTCGACGATGGACTGGTACAGGGATGCCTGTTCGGTGGTGAGCTGGCAGTACTGCTTGATCTCGATCTTCTCGGGTAGGTCGTCGATGATCGTCGGGTCGGACTTGAGCCGGCGTAGGACGTAGGGGCGGGTGATCCTGCGCAGGCGCTCGGCCGGCTCGGTCTGGCCGTACTTCTCGACGGGGATCGCGTACCTGGTGCGGAACACCTCGGACGAGCCGAGCAGACCGGGGTTGAGGAAGTCCATGATGGACCACAGCTCGGCGAGCCGGTTTTCGACCGGGGTCCCGGTAAGCGCCACCCGGTGCCCCGCCTTTAGCCGACGCACCGCCTTGGCCCCGCGGGACAGACTGTTCTTCACCGCCTGCGCCTCGTCCAGCACTACCCGGTTCCAGCGGAATCCGGCGAGCTCACCGATGTCGCGGCTCGCGGTGGCGTAGGTGGTGACCACGACGTCGGTGTCGGCGAGATGCTCGCGCAGCGCGTCGCCGCGCAACCGTGCCGTGCCGTGGTGGGCGTAAACCCTCAGTTTCGGTGCGAATTTCGCGGCTTCCCGTTGCCAGTTACCGACCAAGGACATCGGGCACAGCAGCAGTGTCGGCGCGGCACCGGGCTCGTCGTGACGTTGCGCGGACTCCAGGGCGAGCAACTGCACGGTCTTGCCCAGCCCCATATCGTCGGCCAGGCAGCTGCCCAGCCCGAGCGAGGACAGGAACGCCAGCCAGGACAGCCCCCGCTGCTGGTAGGGACGCAGCATCGCGGTGAACTCTGGTGGGGGTGCCAGCGGCTGCAACGACTGGGCCGCCGCGCCGCTGAGCAGATCGCCGAGCCAGCCGTCGGCGCGCACCGCGGTGACTTCCAGCGGGGTGTCGGTGTCGTCGGGATGGCTGGCGGCCAGCGCGAGGATCTCGGCCGTGGTCGCTTGACCGGTGGGATTCTTCGCCAGGAACTCCAGCCCGCGGCGCAGCTGATCGGGGTCCACCGCCACCCACTGGCCGCGCAGCCGGATCAGCGGGGCCTTGGTCTCGGCGAGCGCGGCGATCTCGTCCTCGGTCAAGGTGTCGTCACCGACCGCGAGTTCCCAGTGGAAATCGACCAGCTGGTCGCGGCTGAATCTGCTTGTGCCGCCCACCACCCCGTCGACCGGTGTGGACGCCGACACCGCGAGTCCGAGCTTGCGGCGCCGGTCCCACCATGACGGCAGCAGAACGCCGAACCCCGCCTCGTCGAGCCGGGGCACCGCAGTGGACAGGAAGCAGTAGGCACCCTCGGTGTCCAGGGAAATCTCGGACGGACGCGCCGTGCGCAGGGCGGGCGCGAGTTCGGGGTAGATCCGGACGGCACGGCCGAGTTCAGCGAGCAGGAGTTCCTGGGGCCTGTCCAGCCAGCGGCGCAAGCTGCCATCCTCGTCCCAGGTCTGCTCCGCGGGTACCAACAGGCTGGGGTCAGCCATGGATTGCAGCAGGAACTCCAGCCGCCAGCCGGGCTGTTGGCCCTCCCGCTCCTCGGTTTCGGAGAGCCGGAACATCGCCCTTGCCGGGCCGGGCTCGTCGGCACCGATCGCATCCCACGGCTGCAGTGCCCCGGCCAGCGCGTCGAGTTCGCCGGGGTCCGCGTCGAACCGGCCGTCCGGGGCGGTCAGCGCGGTCAGCCAGGCTTCCTGGGCCGGAACGTGTTTCGGGCGGCGGCCACGCCGGGGCGGGAGCAGGTCGATCCCGGCCGGCAACGTCGTTCGCACCGCCGCATCCGCGAAGGCATACAGCGCCGAGATGGCCAGCTCGTGGCCGTCCTGGGTCTCCGGCTCAGCCCGGCATGCCGGTGGCATCGCGGCAATCAGCGCATTCAGGGCCACGACGTCGGGACCCTGCACCACCGGACGCCAGAACGCGACTGGCCCGTGTTCGTCGCAGGAGAGCGCGGGCAGGACCCGGCCGCGCTCCACCAGCTCCCGCGCGAACGCCGCCAGTTCGGCGAGATACGCCACGGATGCGCCGTACCGCACGTCGGCGGCGGGCTCGTCCAGCGCGGTCAGCGCCGACGCGGCGGGCAGGGACATCACGGGAACCGTCCAGGGCAGCAGAACGGGTTGGATTCTTGGTGCCGGGCGCGGCGTGACCCGGAACAGCTCCGGTGAGTCCAGTGGCGACTTCCGCAACGACGGCAACAACAGAACCGCGGTTCCTAGCTTGCCGGTGTGGATCGGGGCGATGGCATCGGCGTCCGCGGCGAACGGATGCGGGCGGGCCGCACGCAACGCTTCGCTGGGACTCGTCACCGCGAGCGCGGAATCCTCCGCCCACAGGCATAGCCCGTTCGAAAGGGACCAGAACCCGTGCAGGACCAACATTGACGTTTCTCCCTCGTCGGATGCGGCCAGGCTAACGAGCGAAGGTAAGCACGCCGAGGCGCCACGCGGAAGCCGTTAGGGCAGTTCACCGAAGTCGTGACCGGTGGGGCAGATGGTGTATTGATGCCAGAGGGATGACACCAGCAGTCGTACCATGCCTCCGTGCAGAAGACGACGGCCTGCCTGCCGCACGATCTCAAGGTGGCGGTGAAGCGCGCCGCGTAGCCCTCGGCGGGAAACCGTGTCCAGAGGTCTTGATGCCGAGTTCGACGCTGGGATTGTCTTCAGAACTCAGGATTGACGATTTGGTCACAGGCCCGTGGACGATGTGCGACTTGTCCGCGGAGGTCGCGATTCTGCCAGGCCCGTACTTCGTCTTGATCTCACGCATTATCCCGCCGCGGCTGGGGGCTCACACGCCAGCGTGTCATGGCTGCTGAAGATAAGGGGAGCCCCTCCGCGCAAGGCGGACTGAAAAAACCGGATTCAAGTGCTGATTTCCGTTTTAGCGGTGTTACTCAGGACTGGTTACGGACTGCTACGTAACAGTGGACCGAGGGTAGAAAATACCCCTGAGCTGGACTTTCTCGGTGGAGCTAAGGGGATTCGAACCCCTGACCTACTCGATGCGAACGAGTCGCGCTACCAACTGCGCCATAGCCCCTGATCGCTAGCAGGCTACCAGTTCTACGAGCCCAACGGCCTCGGCACCGTCAGCGTGCGCTACTGGCCGACTGCTCGCGGCAGGTCCCTGGGCCAGCCATAGGTCCGCATCGGCATGGCGTTGTCCAGATGCTCGAAGATCGGGTCCTCGTCGTCGATCTCCAGGACCACCGCGCCCGGGCGCCGCAGCCGCGACGGGACTACCTCAAAATCGCGGTCATGAGCGTTCTCCACGCCAAGCCGTGCCCGTGCCATCCGCTGCATCCGGCGACGACGCACCTTCTCTTCAATCCGGGTTTGCCGGCGCAGATAAGCCAGGTAGACCAGCGTTACAACGGTGGCGCTACCGCATACCCACCAAGCGGTCGGTGCCACTTCGAATGCCGCCGTGGCCGAGCCGACCAAGATGACCGCCATCAGCATCAGCACGCGCTTCCGGAACGCATATTTCCGGGCGCTGACCGCAGCGGCAGTCTTCGTGTCGAACCGACGCCGCCGTGAGACAGCCGGTGCGACGGGCGCCGGCGAATCCTCGTCGTCGTCCTCCTCCTCGGGCTCCAAACCGGACGAGTCCTCGACGTACTCGTATTCGTCGTCCTGTTCGTGCTCAGACTCTCTGTCCTCCTGGCCCACTGCGTCGGTCTCGTCGGCCTCCTCTGAGACGCCGTCCTCGCCGACCGCAGCCACCGGGCCGTCGACCGCGAGCAGCACTGGCTCGGTCACCTGGGCGCTGTCTCCCACCGGCAGCGCCCCTGAATCTTCGACAACATCGACGTCCAAGTAGTCGGGCTCGGTGTGCTCGGCCACCGCAACCTTCATGACGACCGGGCGTGGGGGGCGCACATCGTCGGCGTCTTGGTCCTGGTCCTCGTCCTGGTATTCGTCCTGGTCAACATCGGCGAACTCGTTCTCCTCCGGCTTCCAGTCGGGGTCGCTGCGATGACCGGCGGCGGGACCACCACGCCTGAGCAGACGGTCGCCGGCACCGCCGTTGAGTACCCGGGTCGCCAAAGCCACATCGCTGGTGCGCCGTACCGCGTCGCGTTTGCTGATCAGCATCGGAACCAGCACAAACAGCCAGAGCACCACCAGCGAAATCCACAACAATGATTGGGGGATGCTTGGCATGATGACCTGCTCCTTTCCCCGCGAGGCCGGTCGGTGGCCAGCGCGGCCGGGTCCATGCGGCCAGGACAATTACACACCTGTAATTTGCCTATTACAAGCACCAAGGGTCACTCGTGTCACGTCAGCCACACTTCGTCCACGCTGGGTTTTCACGGCGTCCGACGGCTCAGCAATGAGCCTCTGGCTTCTCCGAGACTGCCGGCTAGGGCCAGCTGGCGTGCCCGGCGCGGACCAGGGTCGATGCCACCGATCCGTACACCTCTTCGACGGTGATGGCCATCAACAGGTGGTCTCGCCACGCTTTGTCGACTTCGAGGTAGCGGCGCAACAGACCCTCCTCACGGAACCCGACCTTTGCCAGCACGGCCCGGCTCGCGGCATTTTCCGGGCGCACCGTGGCCTCCACGCGATGCAACATGACCGGACCGAAGCAGTGGTCGAGACCCAACGCCAATGCTCCGGTGGCCACCCCGCCGCCCGTGGCCGACTTCGGTACCCAGTAGCCGATCCACGCTGACCGCAACGCCCCGTGGGTGACGTTGCCGATGGTCAGCTGACCGCAGAACCGCCCGTCGAGCTCGATCACGTACGGCAGCATGCGCCCTTTGCGGGCCTCCGAACGCAGACCGGAACACAACGCGGGCCATGCGGCAATCGTGTGCCGGATTGTCCAATCACCGTCCGCGCTGGGCTCCCATGGCTCGAGATGCGCGCGGTCGGCCAATCGGATCCGGCTCCACTGCGCCCCGTCACGCATCCGCACCGGCCGCAACCGGACCACCCCTGCCGGGACCCGCAGCGGTCCGACGTCCAACGGCCAACCTGGATGCCGCGAGTTGGAGCGCAAGAGGTTCACGAGCGGGTGCAGTCGTTGCGCTCAGCCGCGCTGAGCCAGGAATGCGACGTCGACGATCTCACCGGTGCGAATCTGCTCCGCGCCGCTGGGAATCACCACCAGACAGTTTGCTTCCGCAAGCGTGGCCAGCAAATGCGATGACGCGCCGGGAGCTCCGCCCAGTGCCTGCACCAGGTATTCACCGCTGTCCTGATCACGCATCAGCTGACCGCGAAGGTAGCCCTTGCGTCCGGCCACCGAAGTGATCGGCGACAGCGTGCGGGCCTGCACGATCCGACGCATCGGCTGGCGCTTGCCCAGCGACAGCCGGATCAGCGGCCGGACCATCACCTCGAAGACCACCAAAGCGCTGACCGGATTGGCCGGCAGCAGAAATGTCGGAACGCCCTCGCGGCCTAGTTGCCCGAAGCCCTGGACGGACCCGGGATGCATGGCGACGCGGACGACCTCCATCTCGCCGAGCTCGGAAAGCACCGACCGCACCGCCTCGGCCGCCGCTCCCCCGACTCCGCCGGCGATCACCACAACCTCCGCGCGATTGATCTGGCCCTCGACGATTTCGCCGAGCTCCGTGGGGTCGTTGCTGACGATGCCGATACGGTTCACCTCGGCGCCGGCATCGCGGCCGGCCGCCGCCAAGGCATAGGAGTTGACGTCGTACACCTGCCCGTTGCCCGGGGTGCGTGAGATATCGACCAGCTCGCCACCCACGGCCATGACCGACAGGCGCGGGCGCGGGTGCACCAGCACCCGTTCGCGACCGACCGCCGCCAGCAGCCCCACCTGGGCCGCGCCGATGATCGTTCCGGCGCGCACGGCAACGTCACCGGGCTGGACATCGTCCCCCGTGCGCCGCACATAGGCACCCGACGGCGCGCCGCGCAGAATCCGCACGCGTGACGTCCCGCCGTCGGTCCACCGCAATGGCAGGACCGCATCGGCCAGCGTCGGCAGCGGGGCCCCAGTCTGCACCCGGGCGGCCTGGCGGGGCTGCAGCCTGCTGGGCGTGCGCGAGCCGGCCTCGATGGTTCCCATCACCGGCAGGGTCAGACCGCCGCGCCCGTCCTCGTCGCTTGCTTCGTCGTCGTAATCACCGACACCCGACTCGCCGACACCGAGCACATCGACGCTGCGCACCGCGTAGCCGTCGATTGCGGCCTGATCGAAACCGGGCAGCGGCCGTTCGGTCACCACTTCTTCGGCGCACATCAATCCCTGTGCCTCGGCAATGGCAACACGTATCGGCCGCGGGGCTACCGCGGCGGCCGATATCCGGGCCTGCTGCTCCTCCACAGAACGCACAGCGCGCCTTTCTGCCGTCCAGCCAATGCCGGGGCGAACTGGGCCCGCCAATCGTCCGGCTACTGCTCGGTCAGGCCCAATCGCGCCACCAACCACCGCCGCAAATCCGGGCCATAGTCGTCACGATCCAATGCAAAGTCAACCGCAGCCTTGAGGTACCCGCCGGGATTTCCCAGGTCGTGTCGAGAACCGCGATGCACCACGACATGGACCGGGTGGCCCTCGGTGATCAGGAGCGCGATCGCATCGGTGAGCTGGACTTCGCCGCCGGCGCCACGGTCGATGCGGCGCAACGCATCGAAGATGGCGCGATCGAGCACGTAGCGGCCTGCTGCGGCATACATCGAAGGGGCGTCGGAGGCCTTGGGCTTCTCGACCATGCCGTTGACCTTCAGCACGTCGGGATTGTCACCGTCGGGGACCGCCTCGACATCGAAGACCCCGTAGGCGCTGATCTCCTCCGGCGCCACCTCGATGGCGCACAACACCGTGCCGCCGTAATCGGCTCGCACCATTGACATCGTCTCCAGGACGCCGGTCGGCAGCACCAGGTCATCGGGCAGCAGCACCATGACGGCGTCCTCGTCAGCCGCCAGCACGGGCTCCACGCAGCCAATGGCGTGTCCCAGTCCGAGCGGTTCGGCCTGCACCACGGACTCGACCTTGATCAGAGCCGGAGCGCGCCGCACCTTGGCCAGCATGGCTTTCTTGCCGCGAGCTTCGAGTGTCCCCTCCAGCACCAGGTCTTCGACGAAGTGCGCGACGACGCCGTCCTTGCCCTCGGAGGTGACGATCACCAGGCGTTCGGCACCGGCCGCGGCCGCCTCTTCGGCGACCAGCTCGATGCCGGGCGTGTCGACGACAGGCAGCAGCTCCTTGGGCACCGTTTTGCTCGCGGGCAGAAAACGGGTGCCCAGGCCGGCCGCGGGGACGATCGCCGTGAATGGGATCGGGACTTCTGGGCGTGACATCGTTCACACGATAACCCGTAGCAGGTGTGCCGAGTCGGTGTGGCGGTGCGAAAGCCGGGGCTGTCATCGTTGTGGGATGGCGACCGTGAGCAAGGCTGCGTTGCGGAAACAGCTGCTGGCGGCCCGCCGCAGCGTTGCCGACGAGCTTCGGGCCGCCGAAGCCCGGATGCTCAACGAGCACCTGGAGCTCGTGGTGAGCAGCGGCAGCACCGTCTGCGCGTATGTGCCAGTGGGTAGCGAACCAGGGTCTGTGGAGGTGCTGGATGTGTTGCTGCACCGGGCGCGACGGGTGCTGCTGCCGGTTGCGCGCACCACAGGTGATGACACTCCATTGCCGCTGCGGTGGGGTGAGTACCGGCCCGGTGGACTTACCCGCGGGCGCTGGGGGCTGCTCGAGCCGCAACAGCCCTGGCTGCCGGAGTCAGCTTTGGCCGAGGCCGAGCTGGTGCTGGTTCCGGCGCTGGCAGTCGACTGCCGGGGCGTGCGGCTGGGCCGCGGCGGCGGCTTCTATGACCGATCGCTTTCGGGCCGGGATCCGCAAGCGCGGCTGATCGCGATGGTGCGCGACGCGGAGTTGGTCAACGAGTTGCCGTCCGAGCCGCACGACGTGCGGATGACCCACGCGCTCACGCCGCGGCGCGGGGTGATCCGCCTCGACACAGCCCGGGAATGAGACAGCTCACGTGGCGGTTCTAGCACTTGAAGCTGTAGAGTGCTAATCCAGTCTGACATCCCGGAGGTTTTAGTGCCGACTTACACCTACGCGTGCACCGAGTGCGGCAACCGTTTCGACATTGTGCAGGCCTTCACCGACGATGCGCTGACCACATGCGAGGAGTGCTCCGGTCGGTTGCGCAAGCTCTTCAACGCCGTCGGCGTCGTGTTCAAGGGCAGCGGCTTTTACCGCACCGACAGCCGTGAGTCAGGCAAGAAAGCGAAGACTTCGACCAACGGGTCCTCGACGAGCGACTCGGGGACGAGCTCGGGATCCAGCGAGAAGTCTGGGTCGAGCGACAAGGTCAACAGCAGCTCCACCGTGTCCACCGCGGCAGCCTCGAGCTAGCAAGTTATCCACAAACCAATTTCTGACCGGCATCGTCGGCGCTGCGCTGCGCTTACCGTTGCGGCGTGCGGGAATCATCGCTGAATCCGAGCTTCTTGGGCCGGATATCGACGTCGCTGCGCCCGGACTGGACCCGGACCGTGCTGGCCCGGCGAGTCGCCGCCGGCGGGCTCGTCGTGCTGGCCGGCGTGGCGACACTGCGGTCGAATCCAGACGATGATCGTGCCGAGGTGGTCGTGGCCGCGCGTGACCTGCGCCCCGGTAGCGCGTTGACTCCCGATGATGTCCGGCTCGAAAAGCGTTTGGCTACAACGGTTCCGGATGGATCACAAGCTGACCTGGGCGCGGTGGTCGGTTCGACACTGGCCAGCCCGACGCGGCGCGGCGAAGTGCTCACCGATGTCCGGTTGCTGGGAAGCCGGCTGGCCGAGTCGACCGCCGGGCCGGGCGCCCGGATTGTGCCGCTGCATCTGGCCGACAGCGCTCTGATCGACCTGGTTCGGGTGGGCGACGTCGTTGACGTGCTGGCTGCGCCGGCAACCGACTCGCAGCCTGCTACCCAGGCAATCAGCAAGGTGGTGGCCACCGACGCCGTCGTGGTTCTCGTGTCGGCCAAGCAGAAAGTCCAGGCCGCAGACAGCGATCGCGTAGTGTTGGTTGCGCTTCCGGCTCGCGTGGCGAACACGGTGGCAGGCTCGGCGCTGGGTCAGACGGTAACCCTCACCCTGCACTGAGTACCTGGCCGCTGCTCGGCACGTGATACGCAGCAAACCGTGTTCAGTCCAGAAAGGACCTCCCATGTTCAAAGGGTTCAAGGAGTTTCTCTCGCGGGGCAATATCGTCGACCTGGCCATCGCGGTGGTCATCGGCACAGCGTTCACTGCGTTGGTCACCAGGTTCACCGAAAGCATCATCACGCCGTTGATCAATCGGATCGGCGTCAACCAGCAGTCCAATGTCGGCATCTTGCGGATCGACATCGGGGGCGGTCAGGCCATCGACCTGAACATCCTGCTGTCGGCCGCGATCAACTTTCTCCTGATTGCGTCCGTGGTGTACTTCCTGGTCGTGCTGCCCTACAACACGCTGCGCAAGCGCGGCGAGGTCGAGCAGGCGGACGACGCCCAGATCGTCCTGCTCACCGAAATCCGCGACCTTCTCGCCCAAAGCAACGGAACCTCGTCGGGCAGGCACGGTGGAGTCGAGCTGACACCACCACCAGAGCACGGGCCCCGCGCGGACGCCGAATCACAGTGACCCAGCACTGGGTCAGCGTGGAGTTAGATCTCCAGACTCGACAACTGACCGATTATCTGAGCGGCCAGCGGATTCAGTGTCGCCATGCCGTCGCGCACCGCATAACGGGAACCGGCCAGGTTGACCACCAACGTACTTCCAGACACACCGGCTAGACCCCGCGACAAACCGGCATCGACAATTCCCGCGGACAGTCCCGAAGCGCGGATGGCTTCGGCGATACCCAGGATTTCGCGATCCAGAATGTCACGGGTGGCCTCCGGGGTGACATCGCGAGGTGTGACTCCGGTCCCGCCCACCGAAACAACCAGGTCCACCCCACCGATCACCGCCGTGTTCAACGCGTTACGGATCTCAACCTCGTCAGCCGCGACCGCCACCACACCGTCCACGACGAACCCGGCCTCGGTCAGCAGCTCGGTGACCAGCGGCCCACTGTGGTCCTCGTCCCCATGCGCGGTGCGATCGTCGACAACGACGACAAGTGCCCGGCCGACTACCAACTCCGCACCTTTCTCCATGGGTGCAACCGTATATCCGAGGTCCGACCACGGCGCGTCGACTCTCATCACTGCTCCGCCTTGCCGAGGGTGACCTGCACTGTGCGGCTGCTCCCAGCGGGATCCTGATAGGTCAGCGACACCTTGTCGCCTGGTGCCTTGGACCGTACTGCGGCAACCAATGCGTCGGCGCTATTGATGGGACGGTCGTCGACCTTGGTGACGATCACACCCTTGGGCACGCCGGCACTCGCGGCCGCACCGCCTTGCGTCACGTCCATAACCTTGGCGCCGGGGGTGCCCTTGTCAGTGGTCACCTGCACGCCGAGCGAGGCATGGGTCGCCTTGCCGGTGCTGATCAACTCGTCGGCGATGCGCTTGGCTTGGTCGACCGGAATCGCAAAGCCAAGGCCGATCGAGCCGCTCTGCGCATCACCCGAGTCAGCGCCGAGGGTGGCAATGGCGGAGTTGACGCCCACCAGCTGGCCGCCCATGTTGACCAACGCACCGCCGGAGTTACCCGGGTTGATCGCGGCATCGGTCTGGATCGCGTCGAGCACCGTATTTTGGTTGCCCGACTCGCCGGTCGTCGACACCGGCCGGTTGAGCGCACTGACGATTCCGGTGGTCACCGTGCCCGCCAAACCCAGCGGTGACCCGATCGCCACCACCGGCTGGCCGACCCGCAGATCCGACGAAGAACCCACGGAAACGGGGGTGAGCCCGGAAATGCCCTGGACGCGAGCCACGGCGATATCACTGGTGGGATCGGCGCCGACCACCGTGAACGGTGCGGTACGGCCGTCGGAGAAGGTCACCGTCGTTTTTGGCGCTGCGCCACCGCCAGGAGGACCGCCAGGGCCTTTGGGGTTGGCGGCAGCCGCGACGACGTGGTTGTTGGTCATGATCAGCCCGTCGGACGACAGGATGATGCCGGAGCCCTCCTCCGACTGACGACCCAGATCGGTCTCCAGCATGACGACACTGGGCACCACCTTGGCGGCGACCTGTTCGACGCTGCCTGGCGGCATGTTTGCCGCCGGGACGCTGGGAGCCGCGCCCGTGACCAGCCCGCTGCCGTTGCCGCCCGCAGTGTGTGTGCCCAGCTCGACGACCGTTGCCGCGGCGCCGCCGATACCGGCCGACAGGACTGCAATCGCCACCGCGCCAGCGGCCAACATGCCTGCGCGAGGCCGTCTTTGGCGTATCGCCACAGGAGGGGGAAGCATCGGCGGAAGCATCCCGGGTATTGGACCCGTCCCGGTACCACCGGGGATTGGCCCCGCCCCCGTACCACTGGGCAACCGACCCGGCCCCGTACCACTGAACGGCTCGTAGGGCTGACGGTAATTGGGCGGGGACTGTTGATAGCGCCAGTCAAATTGCTGGTTGTAGGTGTGCTGCTGCCCCTGGGCATAAGCGGGGGGCACAGGCTGATTAGGCGCCGTACGGTATCCCGGCTGCTGCGGCGGTGGCGAATACCTCGGGTGATTCGTCATGTCGCTAAGTCGCTCTTCCTCTATTTCGGCTGTTATGGGCTCGATTGGGCTTGTTTTTTCAACAGTAACTGCACAACTACCTTGCCCGCGCGGACTGAGAGTCCACTGAGATAACGCTCGCCGAATCCCGAGAGTTCGCCCCGTTGCCGGCCACGGGTACGACAGGGTCGGTCTTATCTTCGGTCTTGATGTCGGCCTTGATGTCGGCCGGGGCCGTCGGGTACGCCGACGTCAGCATCGGCCGGCCGGGTAGCAGCACATATATCGACGTTCCAGGGGGCTGACCTCCCGGCACGGTGTCTTCGACGCGAAGCAATCCACCGTGGTTGAGCACCACCTGTTTGACGATCGCCAGCCCCAGGCCCGAGCCGGGCAACGCGCGTGCCGTCGTCGATCGGTAGAACCGTTCGAAAACCAGACGACGCTCGTGCGGTGGAATCCCCGGGCCATGGTCGGAAACGACAATCTCGGCGTGCGAGGGGTCGAGCTGCCTCATCCTGACTCCGACATGGCCGCCGGACGGGCTCCACTTGGCCGCGTTGTCCATCAGGTTCAGCGCCGCACGCGACAGCCCGGCAGCATCACCGTAGACCTGCCAGGGGATCACCTGGACGTCGAAGTGAATATCGTTGCGCCGCCGCCTGACCCGCTCCAGGCTGCGATCAATGACCTCGGACATGTCGACCGGCTCGTGCACCACCTGGCCGGCGTCGTCTCGGGTGAGGTCCACCAAATCGCCTACCAGTGTGGATAATTCCTCGATCTGTGCCAGTACATCAGCACGCAGGTCGACCATCTCCTGCTCGGGTAGCCGTGGCGCTCCGGGTTCCATCGAGGCCATAAGCAGTTCGACGTTGGTGCGCAGCGACGTCAATGGGGTGCGCAACTCATGTCCGGCGTCGGTGACCAGCCGTGCTTGCCGTTCCCGAGACTCGGCCAGCGCACGCAGCATCAAGTTGAATGCCTCGGTAAGCCTGGACAATTCGTCACTGCCGAACACCGGGATGGGCCGCAGGTCGTCGGTGCGCGCCACCCGCTCGGCCGCTTCGGTCAGCCGACCCACCGGACGCAGCCCCGCCCGGGTGACCATTCCCCCGGCCACCGCGGCGACCGCGACACCGATGCCGCCGACCATCAGCAGCACCCAGCGCAATTTGGTCATGACCGCTTCGGTGGGCTTGAGACTCTTGGAGATCAGCAGCGAACTGCCGTTGGGCAGGTGGATGGC
This sequence comes from uncultured Actinomycetota bacterium, assembly GCA_963728815.1. GTDB lineage: Bacteria > Actinomycetota > Actinomycetes > Mycobacteriales > Mycobacteriaceae > Mycobacterium. The sequence goes on along the minus strand of CAVSLH010000022.1, from coordinate 287,141 downwards.
CAGTATCCGTTGATCGGATGCGGTGCGCCGGGACATGAACAACTCGCCGCGGATCACCGCCTTCTCCGGCGAACCGACCGGCAGCGTCTCGCCCGACTGTTGGGCCTTGTAGATCGTGTGGTCGCCCGGATTCACCAGCATCGCGTTGACATCCGAATAGGCAGTGCCCTCAATGGCCTTTCCGGGATCGGCGGCCAGCGAACCGCTGGTGATCAACAGCTGCGCTCGGCTCTGCAGTTGGTTGTCAATGTCGTTGTACAGCGCCGCCGAGATCACGGCGTAGACGGCGAATGCCATCAGGACGACGACCATCGCCACCATGGACATTGCCAGCAGCATTACCCGCCACCGCAGGGATAACGAACTACTAGCTCGCGGCGGTGCGCCCCGGCGCCGCTGGAACCGGACCATCAGGGAGGCGTCTCCCTCAGCACGTAACCCACTCCACGCACCGTGTGGATCAGCCGCGGCTCGCCGTCGGCCTCCGTTTTGCGGCGCAGATACCCGACATAGACTTCCAGCGCATTGCCCGAGGTGGGGAAGTCGAATCCCCACACCTCCTCGAGGATGCGGCTGCGGGTCAGTACCCGCCGCGGATTAGCGATCAGCATCTCCAGCAATGCGAATTCGGTGCGGGTCAGGCTGATCCGGCGTTGTCCGCGGGTGACTTCGCGGGTCACCGGGTCCAGGGCCAGGTCGGAGAACGTCATAGCCACCGACTCGGCGGCGTCATCGGGCTTGGTACGGCGCAGCAGCGCCCGCATGCGCGCCAACAGTTCTTCGAGGGCGAACGGCTTCGGCAGATAGTCGTCGGCGCCGGCGTCCAGGCCGGCGACCCGCTCAGAGACCGAGTCGCGGGCGGTAAGCACCAGGATCGGCAGGTCATCGCCGGTGCTGCGGAGGTGACGACACACCTCCAGGCCGTCCAGACGCGGCATCATGACATCCAGGACGAGTGCGTCAGGCCGGTCACTGGCAATCATGCCGAGGGCCTCGACCCCGTCATGGGCCAGCTCGACCGAGTAGCCATTGAAAGAAAGTGACCTGCGCAGCGACTCGCGCACCGCGCGATCGTCGTCAACGACAAGTATCCGCACGGCCACTAGTTTCGTCCTGGCGCCTGAGAGCGGCCTGAGAGGCGCGCCGAGGTATTAGCGCCGGTCGAGATCGATAAGACCAAGGCGGGCCGCCTTGAGCAGCCTGCGCGGCACTTTGTGCTTCTGACCTGCCACCGTCACACCGACGAGCTCGGTCCGGGTGGCCTTCCACTGCGCGCGCCGGCTTCGGGTATTCGCGCGCGACATCCTGCGCTTGGGTGTCGCCATGGTCGGGCCTTACTCCTCGATTGGGGATTTCGGGTCTGTCGCGCGGCACAGCCGGTGGGCCGAACGGCGACGATTGCGCTTAAGGATAGTCGGTGGCCTGCTGGTCGCCAAAGTGGGGCCAGTCCAGTCAGTGCGGCGTGACCATAACCGCGCCAGGCCGGCTAGCTGCGAGCCGTCGGCGCGGAGCCGCGACGGGCGCTGTGCTCCAGGAGCCGCGGTGCGAGGGCTCGATGCAGTGGCCCGATCACGGCCCAGACCATTCGGGCGGTGGCGTGGTGTCGATAAAACAACTGGGTGGTTAGTACCGCGCGCCTGTCAGCCTCACGACGCAGCATGAGTTGGCCCCGCATGAGCGACCCGTCCGTTGTCAATGCGAACTGGTCGGGATCCGAACGCATAACCTTCCAGCCGATTACGTGATCGGAGGAGGCGAAGGGGCCGAGCCGAAACCGCAGTAGGTGCCGGTGGATCCATAACACAACACGTCCAATTGCACCCGGTTCGGCACCCAGCGCGTCACGGAATGCCTGTTCGGCAGTACGCAAATTGCCGTCGCCGATAGCGACTTCGAACGCATCAGCGTAATCCGCCCTGGCGTCGAGCTGCGGCGCTGGCGGCACGATGCGTCTCACTCTTGGTCGGGTCATGTCACCCCTTTCACCCGGTTGTAAAGGCCAGCGGTGCGGGGAATGTATCGGGCTCAACACGCTCCGGAGGTAATTCCCCTGGCGGCGAGGGCTCCGTAGGTGGTCAGCAGGGTCGATGCGGCCGCCGCATTGAGCCCCGAATCACGCGCTCGTAGATGCGCCGCCAGCGCAAGGGTGAAGCAGGTGGTCAGCATTACCAGAGTCAGCTTGGCCAGTCCCGGGAACCGGATGCCGCCAAGTAGCCCGGCAGCCGATGCCACCTTGACAACGGGGAAGATCCAGCGGTTTTCCTGCGGATAGTGCACGTCGTCAAGGCATTTGGCAACATACGGAATGGGTTGAACGCAGATGGCAGCGTCGACCGCCTGGAAGGCTGCCAGGAGCGTCAGCACTCGGGAAGGTACAAAAGCGCGATTACTCATAGCTCCACTCAATCACTGCGCCGCTTGGTGATGACACCACGCACGTTCGAGTTGGCGCTCGAGTTCAGGATAGACAATCCAGTACCGAAAAGGCTTGATGAAGGCCATGTACGCCTGACCGAACCGGCCTCGCGGTTTTACGTAGACGGCCATCTGCGCCTGGTGACTACGGCCGTCGCGGTCGACCCACGCAAGGTGCATTACGGCGTGGACTGTCTGGTTCGAAATCTCTGCGGCGAACTCGTGTTCGGTGCGGTACAGCGGGACAAACGGCAGATGGTCGAAATGGACTTCGTTCGCCGAGCCGCGCAGATCGTCCGGTAATCGGTCGGCGACGGAGAATTCGCGTGTTCCAGGAATGGGCAACCGGTTGTCCCTGCTCGCGATGGTGGATATCCGACCCAGATCGAACCACTCTCCGAGGCGGTCGCGCACCCACCACAGGACCCGCGTCGGCGCTGAGTCCGCGTTGGCCGGGTCGAACCTGGCAGCCATCTCGATGACGCTGCCGAAGTCGTCCTGCTCGCCGGAGATGGCGGGCAGCGTCCAGACGTCCTCAAGCGTGAAGTCGGCGACGAAAGTGTGGATGCGCCATGGCCGCGCCAGCTGCACCTCGTTCGGGATCCTCACCGCGTCTCCTTTATACGCTTCCGTATAAAGAGTAGACACAGTATCCGTAATCGGTCAATACGCCGCCGTATAATGCGGTGTCGTGCCTGCGAGAAAAACGCCTCCGGAGGCGTGGGTCGATGCGGCACTCGCTGCTCTAGCCGAGGGCGGCCCGGACGCCATACGGATTGAGGCGCTCGCTGCGTCGCTCGGTGTTACCAAGGGTGGCTTCTACGGGGATTTCGCCGATCGCAACGCACTGGTCGAGCGCGTGCTCGACACCTGGGAGCAGGCTGTCGTCGACGACGTCATCTCCCGGGTCGAAAACACCGACGATGACCCGCGCACGAAGCTGCGGCATCTGTTCGATCTGGCACGCGATTACGCCAGCGCCGGCCACGGGCTCGCGGTCGAGCTGGCAATCCGCGACTGGGCCCGCCGCAGTCCAGGCGTCAGCGAGCGACTCCACCACGTGGACAACCGGCGGATGGCGTACCTGCGCGCACTCTTCCGGCAGATCAGCATCGACCACAACGACGCCGAGGCGCGCAGTCTTCTGGCGTTCTCGCTGTTCATCGGCAGCAGCCTGATCACCGCTGAGCACGACGGCCGCTCCCGGCGCGACGTGATCAGCCACGCCCTGGACAGGCTACTCAGCTCCTGCTGGCACTAACCTGTGGATCGGCTCGGGAGGGGCGTACCTTCCCGGATGACCGTGCGAAGGTTCCGAGCCAGACCGTCGCGACAACGCTGGTCGGGAATCCACGGATTGCTCATGCACTCAGACCTGCGAGGGCTGATTGACTGTGGTGCCGCCGGGACACGCAGGTTCAGGTGATTTGCGTTGGTGGGCGGTTATCCTCGGCGGCGCCGAGCAGGTCGAGTTGCATCCATGCGACATCGTGCCAGCGACCGTGTTTCCATCCGACGCGGCGATATAGGCCAGCCTGCTCGAAACCGAAGGATCGATGAAAACTGTTGCTCCCCGGGTTGGGTTGGGTGATGCCGGCGAAGGCCCGCCGGTATCCGCGGTCGGTGAGCCGCTGCAGCAGTTGGGTGTAGAGTTTGCGCCCGCAGCCAACGCGGTGATGTTTGGCCCCGATATAGATGCTCGTCTCGGTCGACCACTTATAGGCGGTGCGGGGATTGAATGCGTGCGCGTAGGCATAGCCGATGACGTCATCGTGCTGTTCCAGGACGAGCCATTCATGTGTCCTGCGCGCCGCGGCGATACGTGCGGCCATCTCCGCTGGCGCCGGGACTTCGGTTTCGAACGTGATCGCGGTGTCCTCGACGTAGGGGCGGTAGATCGCGATGCAGGCGTGCGCATCCTCCGGATCCGCCGGACGCACGAGGCTACTTGTTGGCATGCCAGTTACCCTTCCAGTCCTCGAACGACGCGGTTCTCATCGTGTACCCGCGACCATGTTCGCCTCTGGCGCATGCGGGTATTCCCGCCGCTGTCGACATCCGGCTATGCTGACCTACCGGTTGGTTGGTTGCGCTCACCGATAATCCCACTGAAGGAAGGATGCGCATGGTCTCTGGCGCTGGCGTCGTCCGGATCGGGAACTGCTCAGGTTTCTACGGCGACCGGCTGTCGGCGATGCGCGAGATGCTCACCGGCGGCGAACTGGACTACGTCACCGGCGACTACCTGGCCGAGCTGACCATGCTGATTCTGGGCCGCGACCGGATGAAAAACCCCGACCGCGGCTATGCCAAGACATTTTTGACCCAACTCGAAGAGTGCCTGGGACTGGCCCACGACCGCGGGGTGCGCATCGTCGCCAACGCCGGCGGCCTGAACCCGGCGGGACTGGCCGACGCGGTACGGGCGCTGACCGAACGCCTGGGCATCGGTGCCCGGATCGCCCACGTCGAAGGCGACGACCTGCAGCCGCACGCGGCGGAACTGGGGCTCGGCACGCCGCTGACGGCGAACGCCTACCTGGGCGCGTGGGGCATCGTCGACTGCCTCAATTGCGGCGCCGACGTCGTCGTCACCGGCCGGGTCACCGACGCCTCGGTGATCGTCGGGGCGGCGGCCGCGCACTTCGGCTGGGGCCGCACCGACTACAACCAGCTCGCCGGCGCGGTGGTCGCCGGCCACGTCATCGAATGCGGCATCCAGGCCACCGGCGGCAACTACTCGTTCTTCACCGAAGTCCCCGACCTGACCTACGCCGGTTTCCCCCTGGCCGAGGTCAACGCGGACGGCTCGTCGGTGATCACCAAGCACCCCGGCACCGGCGGGCTGGTCAGCGTCGGCACCGTCACCGCGCAGCTGCTCTACGAGATCACCGGCGCCCGCTACGCCAACCCGGACGTCACCGCCCGGATGGACACCATCGAACTGTCTGAAGACGGCCCCGATCGGGTACGCATCAGCGGGGTGATTGGCGAGCCGCCGCCGCCCACCTTGAAGGTGTCGCTGAACAGCATCGGCGGGTTCCGCAACACCATGACATTCGTGCTGACCGGCCTGGACATCGAGGCCAAAGCCGAGTTGTTGCGCCGGCAGCTGGAGGCCGCGCTCACCGTCAAGCCCGCCGAGCTGGAATGGACTTTGGCCCGCACCGACCACACCGACGCCGACACCGAAGAAGCCGCCAGCGCATTGCTGCGCTGCGTTGTCCGCGATCCCGACCCTGCCAACGTCGGACGCCAGTTTTCCTCGGCCGCAGTGGAATTGGCGCTTGCCAGCTATCCGGGATTTACCGTCACCGCCCCGCCCGGCGACGGTCAGGTGTACGGCGTGTTCACCCCCGGCTACGTCGACGCCACCCAGGTGCCGCACATCGCCGTGCATGCCGACGGCACCCGCACCGACATCCCTTGCGCCACCGACACTTTGGAACTGGCGCCCGCCGATCCCCCACCACTGCCGGACCCGCTGCCGGCAGGTCCCGTTCGCCGTGCGCCGCTGGGCTTGATCGCCGGCGCCCGTAGTGGCGACAAGGGTGGATCGGCCAACGTCGGGGTGTGGGTGCGCACCGACGAGCAGTGGCGCTGGCTGGCCAACACCCTGACCGTCGAGCTGCTCAAGGAGCTGCTTCCCGAGACGGCCGAGCTTGTTGTCACCCGCCACGTGCTGCCCAACTTGCGAGCGGTGAACTTCGTCATCGAGGGCATCCTCGGTCAGGGCGTCGCCTATCAAGCGCGATTCGATCCGCAGGCCAAGGGGCTGGGAGAATGGCTGCGCAGCCGTCACGTCGACATCCCGGAGGGGCTGTTGTGAACATCTGGACCACACCGGAACGCGAGCAGCTGCGAAAGACGGTGCGCTCGTTCACAGAACGGGAGATCCTGCCCAACGTCGACGAGTGGGAGCACACCGGCGACTTGCCACGCGACTTGCATCGGCGCGCCGGGGCGGCCGGGCTGCTGGGCGCGGGGTTGCCCGAAGCGGTCGGCGGCGGCGGCGGGGACGGCGCCGATTCGGTGATCATCTGCGAGGAGATACACCAGGCCGGCGCGCCCGGTGGAGTTTTCGCGTCGCTGTTCACCTGCGGTATCGCGGTACCGCACATGATCGCCTCGGGCGATGCGTGGCTGATCGACACGTTCGTCCGGCCGACGTTGGCCGGCGAGAAGATCGGCGCGCTGGCCATCACCGAACCCGGCGGCGGTTCGGATGTCGGGCACCTGCGGACCACCGCGGTCTTGGATGGCGATCACTACATCGTCAACGGGGCCAAGACTTACATCACCTCCGGGGTACGCGCCGACTATGTCGTCACCGCGGTACGCACCGGCGGCCCTGGCGCCGCCGGGGTTTCGCTGCTGGTGGTCGAGAAGGGCACACCCGGCTTCGAGGTCAGCCGCAAGCTGGACAAGATGGGCTGGCGGTCCTCCGACACCGCCGAGTTGTCCTACGTCGACGCGCGCGTACCGGCGGCCAATCTGGTCGGCGCCGAGCACAGCGGCTTCGCCCAGATCGCTCAGGCCTTCGTCTCCGAGCGTATCGCCCTTGCCACGCAAGCGTATTCGAGCGCACAGCGCTGCCTGGACATCACCGCGCGATGGTGCCGCGACCGGGAGACGTTCGGCCGCCCGCTGATATCCCGACAGTCGGTGCAGAACACGCTGGCCGAGATGGCGCGCCGCATCGACGTGGCCCGGGTCTATTCCCGCCACGTGGTGGAGCGCCAGCTTGCCGGCGAGACCAACCTGATCGCGCAGGTGTGCTTCGCCAAGAACACCGCCGTCGAAGCCGGGGAATGGGTCGCGAACCAGGCCGTCCAGTTGTTCGGCGGCATGGGCTATATGGCCGAATCCGAAGTCGAACGCCAATACCGGGACATGAGAATCCTGGGTATCGGTGGTGGAACCACCGAAATCCTCACCGCGCTGGCCGCCAAACTCCTGGGGTATCAATCGTGACAGTGCTGCACTCCACTCTCGATCCGAACGCCGCCGCCTACACCGAGGCGGCCGAGGCAATGACCGCCAAGCTCGTCGAGATCGACACCGAGCACGCCAAGGCGCTCGGCGGCGGCGGACCAAAGTATGTGGAGCGTCACCACTCTCGCGGCAAGCTCACGGCACGCGAGCGCATCGAACTCCTGCTGGACCCGGATTCGCCATTCCTGGAACTGAGCCCGCTGGCCGCCTATGGCAGCAAGTACCAGGTGGGTGCCACCACGGTGACCGGTATCGGCGTGGTCGAAGGTGTCGAGTGCATGGTCACCGCATTCGATCCCACCGTCAAAGGCGGCACCAGCAACCCGTGGACGATAAAAAAGGGATTCCGCGCCAACCAGATCGCACTGGAGAACCGGCTGCCGGTGATCTCTCTGGTGGAGTCGGGTGGCGCCGACCTGACCGTCCAGAAGGAGATCTTCATCCCAGGCGGGCAACAATTCCGGGATCTGACCCGGTTGTCAGCGGCGGGCGTCCCGACCATCGCCCTGGTGTTCGGCAACTCCACTGCGGGCGGGGCGTACGTGCCGGGCATGTGCGATCACGTGGTGATGATCAAGGAACGTTCGAAGGTGTTCCTGGCCGGCCCGCCACTGGTGAAGATGGCCACCGGCGAGGAATCCGATGACGAGTCCTTGGGTGGCGCCGAAATGCACGCCCGCATATCGGGTTTGGCCGACTACTTCGCTATCGACGAGCTCGATGCGCTGCGGATCGGGCGCCGTATCGTGGCGCGGCTGAACTGGGTCAAACAGGGCCCCGCACCCGGACCAGTGACCGAGCCGCTGTTCGATGCCGAGGAGCTGATCGGTATCGTGCCACCGGATCTGCGCATCCCGTTCGATCCTCGTGAGGTGATCGCCCGCATTGTCGACGGCTCCGAATTCGACGAATTCAAACCGCTGTACGGGTCGTCGCTGGTGACCGGATGGGTCCGGCTGCACGGTTATCCGCTGGGCATCCTGGCCAACGCGCGCGGCATCCTCTTCAGCGAGGAGTCCCAGAAGGCCACCCAGTTCATTCAGCTGGCCAACCGCTCCGACACGCCACTGTTGTTCCTGCACAACACCACCGGCTACATGGTGGGCAAGGACTACGAAGAAGGCGGCATGATCAAGCACGGCTCGATGATGATCAACGCCGTGTCCAATTCGACCGTGCCGCACATCTCGCTGATCATCGGCGCGTCCTACGGCGCCGGCCACTACGGCATGTGCGGGCGCGCCTATGATCCGCGGTTCCTGTTCGCCTGGCCCAGCGCCAAATCCGCGGTGATGGGCGGCGCCCAGCTGTCGGGCGTGCTGTCGATCGTGGCCCGGGCGGCCGCCGAAGCCCGCGGGCAGCAGGTCGACGAGGCGGCCGACGCCGCGATGCGCGCCGCCGTCGAGGGCCAGATCGAAGCCGAGTCGTTGCCGATGGTCCTGTCCGGAATGCTCTATGACGACGGGGTGATCGACCCGCGCGACACCCGAACCGTCCTGGGAATGTGTCTGTCCGCCATCGCCAATGGCCCGATCAAAGGGACGTCGAACTTCGGCGTCTTCCGGATGTGAGGCTCATGGGAATCACTCGAGTGCTGGTTGCCAACCGCGGCGAGATCGCCCGACGGGTGTTCGCCACCTGCCGGCGACTGGGCCTGGGCACCGTTGCCGTATACACCGACCCGGACGCCTCCGCGCCGCACGTCGCCGAGGCCGACGCGCGGGTACGGCTGCCGAAGACCAACGACTATCTGAACGCCGAGGCCATCATCGCGGCCGCCCGCGCTGCCGGCGCCGACGCGGTGCACCCCGGCTACGGATTCCTTTCGGAGAACGCCGAGTTCGCGGCCGCCGTGCAGGAAGCAGGCCTGACCTGGGTCGGGCCGCCGGTGGACGCGGTGCGCGCGATGGGCTCCAAGATCGAATCCAAGAAGCTGATGGCCGCCGCCGGAGTGCCGGTGCTCGACGAACTCGACCCTGACGCTGTCACCGAAGCCCAGCTTCCGGTGTTGGTCAAGGCGTCCGCGGGCGGCGGAGGTCGCGGCATGCGGGTGGTTCGCGAATTGTCATCCCTGCCCGCCGAAGTCGCCGCGGCCCAGCGCGAAGCGCAGTCCGCGTTCGGTGACCCGACCGTGTTCTGCGAGCGCTACCTGCCCACCGGACACCATGTCGAGGTTCAAGTCCTCGCCGACACCCACGACACCGTGTGGGCCGTCGGGGAACGGGAATGCTCGATTCAGCGCCGCCACCAGAAGATCATCGAAGAGGCCCCGTCGCCATTGGTTGAGCGCACACCGGGTATGCGCGCCAAGCTGTTCGACGCGGCCCGGCTGGCCGCAGCCGCGATCGGTTACACGGGCGCCGGGACGGTGGAGTTCCTCGCCGATGATGACGGTGAGTTCTACTTCCTGGAGATGAACACCCGGCTGCAGGTCGAGCACCCGGTCACCGAAGAGACCACTGGGCTCGATCTTGTCGAGCTGCAGCTCGCCGTCGCCACTGGCGATCGCCTCGATACCGAACCACCTGCCGCCAAAGGACATTCGATCGAGGCCCGGCTCTATGCCGAGGACCCGGCGCACGGCTGGCAGCCCCAGGCCGGCCTGGTGCATACGGTCGACGTGCCATCGGTTCGAGCCGAGTTCAGCTCGCTGGGACAACGAACCGGGATCCGGCTGGACTCCGGCATCGTCGCTGGATCCACGGTGTCGATTCATTACGACCCGATGCTTGCCAAGGTCATCTCCTATGCTCCGACGCGCCGGCAATCAGCGATGGTGCTCGCCGACGCGCTGGCCCGCGCTCGCCTGCATGGCCTGCGCACCAACCGCGACCTGCTGGTGAACGTGCTGCGCCATCCCGCGTTCCTCGACGGCGCCACCGACACGACGTTTTTCGACACGCACGGACTGGCGGAGCTGTCGGCGCCGCTGGCCGACGACAACGTGGTCCGATTGTCGGCGATCGCCGCCGCCCTTGCCGACGCCGCACACAACCGCGCGACGGCCACCGTGTTCGGCTCGATCCCCAGCGGCTGGCGAAATCTGGCTTCGGGCTATCAGGTCAAGAGCTACCGCGACGACTGCGAAACCGAGCACCGCGTTGAATACCGCTTCACCAGAAACGGACTGGTGCTTCCCGGCGACGAGTCCGTGCAGCTGGTGTCTGCCTCGTTGAATGAAGTGGTGCTGGCCGACGGTGACGGCGTGGCCTACAGCTTCGCGGTTTCACGACACGGTGACGATATCTATGTCGATTCGGCACGCGGGCCCGTTCACCTGGTCTCGCTGCCACGCTTCCCCGAGCCGGGTTCCGCGGTCGAACAGGGATCTTTGGTGGCACCGATGCCGGGCAACGTCATCCGGCTCGGCGCCCAGGTCGGCGACGCCGTCACCGCGGGACAGCCGCTGATCTGGCTGGAGGCGATGAAGATGGAGCACACCATCACCGCGCCGGCCGACGGCGTGCTCACCCAGCTCAACGTCAATACCGGTCAGCAAGTCGAAGTCGGCGCCGTCCTAGCAAGAGTGGAAGCGCCCGCAGCAGAAGGGAAGCCGCAGTGACCGATACCAGCTTCATCGAAAGCGAGGAACGCCAGGCCCTGCGCAAGGCGGTGGCCGAATGGGCGTCCAACTACGGCCATGAGTACTACCTGGAGAAGGCGCGCGCACACCAGCACACCACCGAGTTATGGTCCGAGGCAGGCAAACTCGGCTTTCTCGGGGTAAACCTGCCCGAAGAGTACGGCGGCGGCGGCGCGGGAATGTATGAGCTGTCACTGGTGATGGAAGAAATGGCGGCCGCAGGGTGCGCACTGCTGCTGATGGTGGTGTCGCCCGCCATCAACGGTACGATCATCAGCAAGTTCGGCACCGACGAGCAGAAGAAGCGCTGGGTCCCAAGCATCGCCGACGGCTCGCTGACGATGGCGTTCGCGATCACGGAGCCGGACGCCGGATCCAACTCGCACAAGATCACCACGACCGCCCGTCGCGACGGCAGCGACTGGATCCTCAAGGGCCAGAAGGTCTTTATTTCCGGCATCGACCAGGCGCAGGCGGTGCTGATGGTAGGTCGTACCGAGGAAGCCAAGACCGGCAAGCTGCGCCCGGCGTTGTTTGTGGTGTCCACCGATGCTCCCGGCTTCACCTACACCCCGATCGAGATGGAGCTGGTCAGCCCCGAACGCCAGTTCCAGGTCTTCCTCGATGATGTCCGGTTGCCCGCCGATGCGCTCGTCGGAGCCGAGGACGCCGCGATCGCACAGCTTTTCGCGGGCCTCAACCCCGAACGCATCATGGGCGCGGCCAGCTCGGTGGGCATGGGTCGGTTCGCCCTCGAAAAGGCCGTCGACTATGTCAAAACCCGCAAGGTCTGGTCCACGCCGATCGGTGCGCACCAAGGCCTGTCACATCCGTTGGCGCAGTGTTACATCGAGGTTGAGCTCGCCAAGCTGATGATGCAGAAGGCCGCGACGCTCTACGACAATGGGGACGACGCAGGCGCGGCCGAGGCCGCCAACATGGCCAAATACGCTGCGGCCGAAGCAGCCACACGCTCGGTCGATCAGGCCGTGCAGTCAATGGGCGGCAATGGGTTGACCAAGGAATACGGCGTTGCCGCCATGATGACCTCGGCCCGGCTTGGGCGGATCGCCCCGATTAGTCGCGAGATGGTGCTGAACTTCGTAGCGCAAACATCGCTGGGCCTGCCCCGGTCCTACTGATGGACACGCTCGTCGAGTACGCCGGCCCGGCCGCCTGCGCAGGGCCGGTCGCCCGGCTGACGCTGAACTCTCCGCACAATCGCAACGCGCTTTCCAGCGCGCTCGTCAGCCAGCTGCATCAGGGGCTGCGCGACGCCGCGGCGGATCCGGCGGTGCGGGTGGTGGTGCTCGGGCACACCGGCGGTACCTTCTGTGCTGGAGCGGACCTCAGCGAGGCCGGCGGTGGTGACCCGTTCGACATGGCGGTGGCGCGGGCCGGGGAAATGACCGCGTTAATGCGCGCGATCGTCGAGTCGCCGCTGCCGGTGATCGCCGCGATCAACGGTCACGTCCGCGCCGGCGGCTTCGGCTTGGTCGGTGCGTGCGACATCGCGGTCGCCGGTCCGCGTAGCACCTTCGCGTTGACCGAGGCCCGGATCGGGGTCGCGCCGGCGATCATCTCGCTGACGCTGTTGCCGAAGATGTCGGCCCGGGCCGCAGCCCGTTACTACTTGACCGGCGAGACATTCGACGCCGGCCAAGCCGCGGAGATCGGATTGATCACGATGGCAGCTGACGACGTGGACGCCACGGTGGCCTCGCTGGTCACCCAGGTGGGCCGCGGTTCACCGCAGGGCCTTGCGGCGTCGAAAGCACTCACCACAGCCGCGGTACTCGAGGGATTCGACCGCGACGCCGAACGGCTCACTGAAGAATCGGCCCGGCTGTTCGCTTCCGACGAGGCTCGTGAAGGGATGCTGGCGTTCCTGCAGAAACGACCGCCCAACTGGGCCGCCCGCTGACGATGCGGGCCGCTGAAGCGGCCCGGCAATCAGGCCCGGCCCGCCACGAAGGTTGCAGTTTAGCCGACCCCTCTTGCAGCCAAATCTTTAGGTCGTACGCTCGTGGGTGATGAGCAACTCAGCGCAACGTGACGAGAAGGACGCGCGCGACGAATGGTCGCGTGCGGCCGACACCGACCGCATCCAAATTGCACAGTTGCTTGCCTATGCTGCCGAGCAAGGCCGCTTGGAGCTGAAGGACTACGAAGACCGGCTTACCAAGGCTTATGCGGCAACGACGTACCAGGAACTGGACCAGTTGCGGGCCGACCTGCCAGACGCGCCGGTGAACCCGCGCCGGGGCGGCAGCGTCAATCCGGCGCCGTCCACACTGCTGCTCGCCCTGATGAGCGGGTTTGAGCGGCGCGGGCGATGGAATGTACCCAAGAAGCTCACCACGTTCACATTGTGGGGCAGTGGGGTGCTGGATCTGCGCTACGCCGACTTCACTTCGACCGAGGTCGAGATCCACGCGTACTCGATCATGGGCTTGCAGACCATCCTGCTGCCGCCCGAAGTCAACGTCGAGGTCAAGGGCCACGGTGTGATGGGTGGCTTCGACCGCCAAGTCCTGGGCCAGGGCACGCCGGGCGCACCAAAGGTGAAGATCTGCGGCTTCTCACTGTGGGGCGGCGTGGGCATCAAGCGCAAAGCCCGCAGGGCCCGCAAGTAACGTCTACCGTCGCCGTCGGGACCGCAGGTAGTCGCCCACCACTGCCGCGCCCAGCCCGTCGAGATCAGGCACCACTACACGTCCCTCGACCCGTCGTGCGACCTGGTCGATGAACCGTGCCAGGCCCGGGTCACTACCCAACCGGAAGATCGTCACCTGTGCACCCAGCCTTGCCATGTCGTCAAACCCGCGCACGGTGTGGGCGATGGTCCGGGGATGCGGCGGGTAATCAAAGAAGACAGCCGAGCCGTCACCGTCAACGTCCTCCAGGTGGGCGGTCGGCTCACCGTCCGTCACCACCAGCACGACGGGCTGCGCGTTGGGGTGTCGGCGCAGGTGACGGCCCGCCAGCGCCAGCGCGTGATGCAGGTTTGTGCCCTGCTCGTAGACGCCTTCCAAACCGGTCAGCTCGGCGGCCGTCACGGTGCGGGCGTAGCGGCCAAACGCGATGATCTGCAAGGCATCCGACCGGAACCGGGTGCACACCAGGTGGTTGAGCGCGAGCGCCGTTCGCTTCATCGGCAGCCAGCGATTCTCCATCACCATCGAAAACGAGGTATCCACCAACAGAGCAACCGCAGCTTGGGTGCGCGTCTCGGTCTCGGACACCTCGACGTCGTCGACGGTGATACGGATCGGAGATTTGATGGTCGCCGTTCCCGCCTGCCGGAGCACCGCATTGGTCAGCGTGCGGGCGATGTTCCACGGCTCGGTGTCACCGAACTGCCAGGGCCGAGTCGCGCCGGTGAGCTCGCCGGCAGCCCCGGCACGCCGGTGATCACGCTCGCCCCGACGGCCGGAAAGCTGTTGCACCACATCGCGTAACGCGGTCTCACCGAGCCTGCGCATGGCCTTCGGGGAGAGTCGCCACTGGCCGTCGGAACCGCGATCCAGGAAGCCCTGATTGACCAGTGCGCGTTCCAATTCGGCGAGTGTTTGGGCATCGATGGTGGCCTGGTCGCCGAGCTGACGTGCCAGCGCGTCGAGATCGACATCGTCCATGGTGGCGCCCGGGTAGCTCTGCGACAGCTGCTCGGCGAGCTGCTCCAATTCGGCGATGTCGGCCAACGCCTGGGTGCCTTCGCCCATGCCGAACGGATTATCCCCGGAGAACTGCTCGGACCCGGTCCAGTCTTCGCCCGGCCGCGCGGCCTGCAGATGGGTATCGAGCCGATTCAACGCCTGCATCAGTGCCGGAGATCCAAAGGCCTGCTGCGCCAAGGCATCCAGTTCGTCTCTTTGCTCCTGGCTCAGACTGTTGCGGAAGCGTTGCGCGGCGGCGGCCCGCTTGGCCAGCGAGTCCAGCAGCTCCTCGACATTGCGCGGGTTCTCCGGGAAGAACTCGCCGTGCTTGTCCATGAAGTCGTCGAAGTCCTGTTGGGTGTCCTCGCCACGGGAGTGCTTGTCCAACAGCTCGTTGAGGTCGTCCAGCATCTCGTTGACGCGCTGGCGATCCTCGTCGGTGGCGCCCTGAAGCGCCTGCTTCATGCCGGCAAAGCGTTGGTCGAGCATCTCGCGGCCAAGCAGATCCTTGATCTGCTCGTACTTTTCGCGGGCCTCAGCGCTGCGCCAGTTGTAGTCGGAAAGCTCCTGGACGGCCTTCGCGGGCGACGCCGGGAGCGCATCCAGCTGCAGTTCGCCGAACCGGGCGTCGTCGTCCAGTGCGCGGGCCAGTTCCTTGCGTTCGGCCAGCACGGCCTCGTCGAGCAGCTTCTTGATCTCCTGAAGAGTGCCGTCTAAATTGTTGCGGCGCAACAACTCCCGTCGACGCCGGTTTGCCTCCGCCGCCAATCGGTCAGCCCCGGGCATGTTGTTGGTGCCGCGCCGCAACAGTTCGGAGAGCGCACGGCGTGGCGAGGTGCCTGCCATGACGTCCTGCCCGATCTGCTCGAGCGCCTCGCGCAGATCCACCGGCGGAGCCAGCGGGTCAGGCCCACCGGTGTACGCCGAGTACCGCGATGAGTGCCCTTTAGCCATAGACGGTTTGGCCCTCCCCCGACACCTTGTCGATTCGCTTCGCGAGGTACAACGCCTCCAACGCCAGTTCCAGTGCCGCGGCGCGTTCCCCCTCGGATTCGGCGTTGAGCTTGCGGGCGATTCTGTCCACGACCGGCAACCCGGGAACAGCGGCCAGCACGTCCTTGGCCGACACCCGCTCGCCCGTCGTCACCGCGGAACCGCGCTCGACGGCCGCCACCAACGAGCCGACGTCGATGCCACCGAGCACCCGCGACGCGGTATCAGCGGTCGCGCGGCGCAAGAGGTGCTCGAGCACCGCCTGTTCGCGGCCTTCCTCACCGGACTCGAACTCCAGCTTGCCGCGCAGCACGTCGATCACCGTGCCCAGGTCGACCACCCGGGCAACCGGATCCGTCTCCCCCAGCACCGCGCCGCGGTGCCGGGCAGCGGCCGCGACAGTCTCAGCCGCCGCGATCGCGAACCGTGCCGACACCCCTGACCGTTGATCGACCGAACTGGACTCCCGTAGGTAACGGGCAAACCGCGCGAGTATCTGCGTCAGGTAGTCGGGCACCTGTGCGCTCAGGTGCGCCTCCTGAGCGATGACGGCCATCTCCGCCTCCAGCTCCAGCGGGTAGTGGGTGTGGATCTCCGCACCGAACCGGTCTTTGAGCGGGGTGATGATGCGACCACGGTTGGTGTAGTCCTCGGGGTTGGCGCTGGCGACCACCAACACGTCCAGCGGCAGGCGCAGCGTGTAACCGCGCACCTGGATGTCGCGCTCCTCCATGACGTTGAGCATCGATACCTGGATGCGCTCAGCGAGGTCGGGCAGTTCGTTGACCGCGACGATGCCGCGGTGCGCGCGCGGGATGAGTCCGTAGGCGATGGTCTCGGGATCTCCGAGGCTGCGGCCCTCGGCGACCTTGATCGGGTCGATGTCACCGACCAGGTCCGCGACGCTGGTATCGGGGGTGGCCAGCTTC
Organism: uncultured Actinomycetota bacterium; assembly: GCA_963728815.1. Classification (GTDB taxonomy): domain Bacteria; phylum Actinomycetota; class Actinomycetes; order Mycobacteriales; family Mycobacteriaceae; genus Mycobacterium. The sequence continues at coordinate 270,567 of CAVSLH010000022.1, read as the reverse complement.
TCGGTGTAGCGCTCGCTGCGGTGCCTCCACTCCACCGGCAGGGCGTCGCCCAGCTCATAAGCCCGCCGGATCGACTCCGGCGTGATCGGCCGGTACGGGTGCTCGCCCAGTTCGGCCCCGCCGATCACCGGCGTCCATTCGTCAAGCAGCCCGACCAGCGCCCGTAGTAGCCGGGTCTTGCCCTGGCCGCGTTCGCCAAGCAGGACGAAGTCGTGTCCCGCGATCAACGCCCGCTCCAGCTGGGGCAACACGGTGTCGTCGAAGCCGAGGATGCCTGGCCAAACATCGTCTCCGTCGGCCAGCGCGGTCAGCAGATTCTCGCGGATTTCCTGCTTGACGCCCCGTTCGCGGTGACCGGCGGCACGTAGTTCGCCGACGGTGCGGGGCAGGTTGCTCGGTGAGGTCACCACTCCACGCTACGACGGTGCCGTCGATACGGCACTGCGTCCTCCTCTTTGAGACACGAAGGTCGGGCAATCGGATCGACTGCCCGACCTTCGGCCGGGGCCTTTTAGCCCACCGGAACGGTGGACTCTCAGACCGGCTAGCTCATGGTGACAGTCGCGTCCGTATCGCCTGTTTTAAAGGTGACCGTGCCGTGCTCGAACACCGACTTGAAAGAGCCGTCGGGGAGGATTTGCTCGTCAGAGGTCGGATAGCCCAGCTTGCCCTGCGAAGCATCCAACTTGTTCCACTGGTCGCGGATCTTGCCCCATACGAAGTAGACCGGGCTCCCAGTCCTATAAATGAGCACACCGCCGTCGAACTGCTGGTAGGAACCGCTGCCGTCCTTGGTCTTTAGCTCGTTGTCGTACGGTTTGCCCAGGTCCTTCAGTTGAGCGTCGGTAAGAGACTGGTACTTCGCCAGAATGGGCCCCTGCACCGTGTACGGCGTGCCGTTGGCACCCGGGATCTGGGTTGAAGTCGGGCCCGCGGCCGCGCTACTGGTTGCGGATGAGGACATCATGGATGAAGACGTCGCGGACGTAGTGGCTGAACTTGTCGCTTCGTTGGATTTGGTCGCGTGGCATCCGGAGCCGATCAGAGCAAATCCCGCAATCGCAGCGGTAAATGCCACTGTTCGTTTAGTAATTGCGCGCATCACATTCCTCTCGAATTAGGTACGACGGCCGTCGGCGTACCTAAATCGGAGCCTATTCCGGTTCGCGACCGCGCGGAAGGAGGAAATTCGCAGGCTCCCGCCGAGCTAGCTGCGGCGATTCGTCGTACGACCCGTCCGCCGGCGCCTAGTCCCCGGTTGGGGCCTTAGTGGGCGAAATGACGCGCTCCGGTGAGGTACAAAGTGACGCCGGCCTTGGCCGCCGCAGCGGTCACCTCCTCGTCGCGCACCGAGCCTCCGGGATGCACTATCGCCGTGACTCCCGCGCCGGCCAGCGTCTCGAGTCCGTCGGGGAAGGGGAAAAAGGCATCGGAGGCCGCCACCGCGCCGCGGACCCGGTCGCCGCCGCGTTCGATGGCCAACCGGGCGGCGTCGACCCGGTTGACCTGACCCATGCCGACACCGATGGTGGCGCCGTCGGCGGCGATCACGATCGCATTGGACTTGACCGCGCGGCAGGCGCGCCAGGCAAAGACCAAGTCGGTCAACGTCGCCGGGCCGGCCGGTGATCCGGTCGCCAGGGTCCAGTTCGCCGGGTTGTCACCGTGCGCGTCGAGCTGGTCGCGTTGCTGCATCAGCAGCCCCCCGCTGATCGGACGCAGCTCGCTGCCACCACTCAGTGGCTCGGAGGCGAGCAGCACCCGGATGTTCTTCTTGCGCGTCAGCACGTCGACGGCACCCGGCTGGTAGGCGGGCGCGACGATCACTTCGGTGAAGATGGTGCTCACGTACTCCGCCATCTCAAGGCTGACCTCGGTGTTCGCGGCGATGACTCCGCCGTAGGCGCTCAACGGATCGCATTCGTGGGCCTTGCGGTGTGCGTCGGCGACCGAAACCGACGAGATTGCGATGCCACACGGGTTGGCGTGCTTGATGATTGCCACGCACGTCTGTTCGTGGTCGAAGGCCGCCCGCCAGGCCGCGTCCGCGTCGGTAAAGTTGTTGTAGGACATGTCTTTTCCGTGCAGCTGTTCGGCCTGCGCCAGGCCTGGCCAGGCGCCCGGGTCGCTGTAGAGCGCCGCCTGCTGGTGCGGGTTCTCGCCGTAGCGCAGCATCGCCGAACGGCGCCAGCTGCGGCCAAACCACTGCGGAAACGTGGCCGGTGGATGTTCGGGCGCCAGCGTCGACTCCATCCAGCTCGCGACCGCGATGTCGTACTCCGCGGTGTGCTGAAATGCCAGCGACGCCAGCCTTTTGCGCTCGGCGAGGGTAAACCCGCCGTTGCGCACCGCGGCAAGCACTCCGTCGTAACCGAGCGGGTCGGTGACGACCGCGACGCTGGGATGGTTTTTCGCCGCAGCCCGGACCATCGAAGGCCCGCCGATGTCGATCTGCTCGACGCATTCGTCGACACCCGCGCCGGATTCGACGGTCTGGCCGAACGGATACAAGTTGACCACGACCAGTTCGAAGGCCGCGATTCCGAGCTGCTCGAGGGCCGCGGCGTGCTCAGGTTTGCGAAGGTCAGCCAGCAGGCCGGCATGCACTCGCGGGTGCAGTGTCTTGACCCGGCCGTCGAGCACCTCGGGGAAGCCGGTCAGCTCCTCCACGGGTGTCACCGGAATCCCTTTGTCGGCAATGGTCTTCGCCGTCGATCCGGTCGAGACGATGTCGACGCCCGCCGCATTCAGACCCTGGGCAAGGTCTATCAGTCCGGTTTTGTCGTAGACGCTGATCAACGCGCGGCGAATCGGCCTTCTTGACTCGTCGGTGCTCATCCTATGGTTGCCTTTCGTCCGATCCAGGTCACGCCGCCGGTCGCGATCGCGGCCACCACGTCCACCAACAGCCGCCGTTCGGTGACCTTGATGCGTTCATGCAAAGTCTCTTCGTCGTCGACATCGAGCACCGGAACGGGTTGCTGCGCCAATATCGGACCGGTGTCCGTACCGGCATCCACCAGGTGCACCGTAGCGCCTGTGACCTTCACACCGTAGGCCAACGCGTCGGCCACTCCATGCGCCCCGGCGAATGCCGGCAGCAGCGCCGGATGAGTATTGAGAATACGTCCGCGGAATCGCGAAAGAAACTGTGGCCCAAGGATTCTCATAAACCCGGCAGAGACGATTAGGTCGGGCGAGTGCGCCGCGGTGGCGTCGGTGATGGCGGCGTCCCAGTCATCGCGGCTGGGGTAATCGGCGAGTCGGACCGTGAAGGTCGGCGCAGATGCCGCCTTGGCGATCTCAATTGCCCGGCAGTCGCGATCCACACCGACGGCGACTACCCGCGCCGGGTAGTCGCCAATGGCGGCGTCGATCAGTGAGCCCAGCAGCGAACCGGTGCCCGATGCCAGCACCACCACCCGCGCCGGTGCACTCGGGGGCACACGGAGCGGTTCGGCCACATCGCGAGCCTACTGGCGCTGGTGCTGGCCCGGCGACAAGGCCAGCCGCGTCGGAGCGGGTACAAATTGCTCGTCTTCGAGCGACTGTGAGACATCCCATGGTTTTAAGTTGTCAAGCCGCGGCGGGGCTGCGGTGTCGCCAGGCTTTGTCTTCGTCGTAGCGGGTGTGGTGGCGGAGGCATCCGTGCAGGATCCCGACGAGGCGGTTGCCTAAAGCGCGCAGGGCTTGGTGATGGCTGTCTTTGGCGTCACGGCGCTGGTCGTAGAAGGTGCGGGCGCCGGGACTGGCCGATAGGGCGCAGAACGCCCAGTGGTCGATGGCGTCGTAGAGGCGGTTGTTGCGTACGTGGCGGGCCAGCACGGTGTGTTTTCGCCCGCAAGCCACGGTGAGCGGTGAGGTGCCGGCGTAGTTTTTGCGAGACTTGGCGGTGGTGTATCTGTTCGGGTCGTCCCCGAACTCACCGAGCACCCGGGCGCCGAGGATGACACCAAGTCCTGGCAGGGAGAGGTAGATGTCGGCGTCCGGGTGTGTCTCAAAATGCTCAGCCAGCGTGCTCTCGAGCTCGGTGATCTGGCGGTTGAGTTCGACGATGATAGCCACCGTGGCGCGGGTGGTGGCAGCGAACGCGGCGCTAACGGCGGCCGGTGCGGTGAGCTGTTCGGTGCGCAGCGCGGCCTGGATCTCGCGGGCACGGACGTCGATATAGCGTTGGCGCCCACCACGTTTGAGTGCCGAGCGAATCGCCGGCAGGCCCAGCGCAGCGGCCTGCTCGGGAGTCGGTGCGCGGCCCAGCACCGCCAATGCGTCACGATCGTCTAAATCCTCGAACGCTTCGAGCGCGGCCGGGTAGTACTCGCGCAAGGCGCTACGCAATCGAAGGGTGTGGTGGGTGCGCGCCCAAATCAGACTCTGATGAGCCCGCGCCAGCACCTTGATCGCCTCAGCCTCGACGCTGTCGCCAGCGATCGGGCGATGATTGTGCCGGTCGGTGCGCACCAGATCGGCCAACAACTTGGCATCGCTGGCATCAGATTTCGCTCCCGAAATATGATGGCGATCGCGGTAGCGGGCCACCGCCAACGGATTGATCGCAAACAGCCGATAGCCGGCTGCGGTCAGCACGTCCACCCACAGGCCGCGATCGGTTTCGATGCCGATCACCACCTGATCGGGATCCTCGACATACTCGCCGATCAGCGCGTGCAACTGCCTGATGCCAGCGAGCCCTTCGGGCAGCCGCCGTGCGGCCAACCGCTTACCGGACTCATCCATCACATACACATCGTGATGGTCTTCGGCCCAGTCATCGCCGACGAAGATCATCAATTACCACCTCCCGGAGCCCACTGTTCACCAACTTGATTCGAGCCGGAGGACACCCTGCGGCGGCCTAATGGACCAGTGCTCAACATCCGGCACGACATCCCATCAGCGCTATAGGCGACCTCACCGACTGGCCGGGGCACAATCTCTCAGTAGGAATCACCCATCATTCCCGGCGGGCAAAGTGCTCACCGGCCAGCGGCTCAGTGACCAGCCTCGCGCTAAACCGACCTAACCCGTCAACGACTCGCTGATCGATCCCCATTAGGCGAGCAAAACGGCTAATCCCCAACGTCGCGGGCGGCGGACGGGGGCGTCTGGTCATCTGCGGAAAGGTCGAAAGCGATGTCGACGTCGTCGTCACTGGGTACGCCGTCATCGGCGGTGTCGCCCGGCGATTCGTCCTCTGGCTCCGCAGGCGCCGCAGCTTCGTCGGCGTACTCTTCGGCCGGCGGGGCGGGCGCGGGTTTCCGCCGTCTGGGACGACGCCTGATCCCGCCCGTCATCGCCACCGTGACCCAGCCGACGACCGCGAACCAGAAGAACACACCGACCACCATGGCACCCTGGTCCACACCCACATCGCCGAAGTTGCCCAGCCGACCACTCCCCGCGTACGCGAGCAATGCCATCACCAGTGCCCCGGCGATCGCCGCGACCAGAAGCTTGGCCAGCGCCGGAATGACTGGTAGCGGATGCCGAGCGCATTGTTGCCCGACCGCCACGCCCGACGACGCGCCGACAATGAGCAGGGCCACCCACACCGGTCCGAGCGGCGGCGTGGGAACCGCGGCCAGGATGGGCAGTGCCGGGATATCGCCGCCGAAAACAGTGAACGAACTGAACGTGGCGAAGCCGACATGAGCACTGGACCCGACGGCGACCGCCGAGGTACCCACGATGACGTTGGGCGCGTAGAGCGCCGACAGCACAGTCAGGCTGAACTGGCCGAATATCGAATCGGTGATCCCGAAGAGCTCTTGCATTGTCGCCCAGTGCACAACCAGCGACCCCGCCGTCACCAGCCCGGACAGCCCAAACAACGCCAATACGCCGGCCGCCGCGGCACGCACAGAATCACCCAGCCAATTGGGCAGCGGCGAAGCCGCCAACGCCCGTCGACCCACCCGGGACCACACACCGATCGCGGCACCGATGGCATGCACCACCAGCACGCTGGTGAACGCGCGCAGGGCGCTGGGTGTCTGCAGCTCGGTGATCACCGACGACGCGTCATGGATGACCGCCAGCGCGATGGCCGTCATCAGGAAGGGCCCGCCCAGCGCCGACGCGACAACCCAGCGGACAACGAGCCACGACGAGTACGCGGAGGTTGCCCGCGCCGTGCTGCGCGCGGTACCCCACACCATCAACAGGACTGGCAGCAGCGGCATTACGCCGAGTTCGCGGCCACCGATGGAGATCGGCACCTGATGCACGCCGAGCCACATACTGGCGATGGCGCCCAACGCGCCGGTCATGTCGCTGTTGGCGATCAGCAATTGAAGCAGCGTGACCGCGGCGACGATGACCAGTGCCACCACCGCCGGGCCGAACGCGACCCTGACGAGGTCACGCGCCTGGCGAGCGCCCGCTGCCCGGTTGTCCTCCACCCGTGTCACTCTTGGCGCACTGCCCGACTACGCGCGAGAGCGCATGGTTAGACCGGCGCAGACCCAGATGGTGATGACGGCGACTGCTGCTGGCCTTGGCCGAAGGACTGCTGGCCCCCGCTGGGGTTTGCGTAATTGACCGGAGCCGAACCAGCGTGGGACTGGGACCCGGTGCCGGTGTTGACCGGTGGTGGCGCGCTGAAGCTGGGGAATCCGGTGGGTGGGGTGGATGGGCCCTGCTGCACGGCTGGCTGGGGTCCCGACTGCGCCGAGGGCTGGGGTCCCGACTGCGGCGAGGGCTGAGCACCGAATCCGCCGGTCGACGTCGTCGGGATCACGCTCTGCGTCGGAGCCTGACTCGCGCCATATCCGCCATACTGCGACCCATACTGCGGCGACTGCTGCGTGGCGGGCGCCTGGAGTCCCGTTTGCTGCTGTCCGGCCGGCTGACCGTAATACGGCTGTTGCCCGTACTGGCCGTACTGCCCGTACTGGCCATACTGCGCGTAAGGATCGTACTTAGGCCGAGGCGCCGGCGCACTGATAACGCCCGCCTCCAGCAGCATCGCGGCAACGGCGGCGAATGCTTGGAACACGCTGCAACCCAGCAGGGGCCACATCGCCCAGCCGATCGAGAAACCGGTGGGCGTGTTGATGATCTCCGAGATCACCATCAGCGCACCCAATACCGCGATCGCGGCGACTACGCCCACGTACTTCTTGGCCTTCGGCAGCAGGCTCAGCCCTGCGAGCAGCGCGGCCAGCAACGCAACCGCGACCGCAGTGCCGGCGTCACCGGCACGTCCACCAGCGGCCGGACCAAGGTCGGCGCTGATGACAAACGTCGGGAAGAAATTCAGGAGATACACCAATAGGCCAAGCAGCGCGACCGCAATGGTCAGGTAGACCGGAAGCTTGGTTTCACCGTCATCTTTGGCGAACGAGGGTGTCGCGCCCGGGTAGGACCCGGCAGGCTGCGCGGGTGGGTATCCGGGACTACCGGGCGAGTAGGTCATGACTCCTCCTGTTGCTTCCAGTGCCGTCACGGCGCCACTGTTGCAATGCGACGCTGTGCTCCCAGGCGCGCCGTTGTATGAACGCCGTGACTTGGCAGCGCTTTCGTTGCGACGTGATTCGATCACCCACGCTAGCGCACGTTTGGGTGCCCGCGCCGGTGCGACCTGCCTGTCAGCCCGACCCTGCCTGTCCGGGCGCAGGCAGGGCCTCAGCTCGTCGCTGCGATCGTCTGCACTGCAGCAGCTTGCCCACCGCAGGTAGAACACGTTCTAATTCTGTGCATGGATTACGGGCTTGTGCTTTTCACCAGCGACCGTGGCATCACCCCGGCGGCAGCCGCCAAGCTCGCCGACGACCACGGCTTTCACACCTTTTACGTGCCGGAACACACCCATATCCCGGTCAAGCGCGAGGCGGCCCACCCGACGACGGGCGACGCATCGCTGCCCGACGACCGTTATATGCGCACCCTGGACCCGTGGGTGAGTCTGGGCGCGGCGTGCGCGGTGACGTCGCGGGTCCGGCTGTCCACCGCGGTGGCGCTGCCGGTCGAACATGACCCGATCACCTTGGCGAAAAGCATTGCCACCCTGGACCATCTGTCCGGCGGCCGGGTCAGCCTCGGCGTCGGGTTCGGGTGGAACACCGACGAGCTCGCCGACCACGGCGTACCGCCCGGGCGGCGCCGCACCATGTTGCGCGAATACATAGAAGCGATGCGGGCGTTGTGGACACAAGAAGAAGCCGCCTACGACGGCGAGTTCGTCAAGTTCGGGCCCAGCTGGGCCTGGCCCAAGCCGGTGCAGCCACACATTCCGGTGCTAGTGGGCGCCGCGGGTACCGAGAAAAACTTCAAGTGGATCGCCCGCAGCGCCGACGGTTGGATCACCACTCCGCGCGACTTCGACATCGACGAGCCGGTGAAGTTACTGCAGGACACCTGGGCCGCCGCCGGCCGCGATGGGGCTCCGCAGATTGTGGCCCTGGACTTCAAACCGGTGCCCGAGAAGCTGGCGCGTTGGGCCGAGCTCGGGGTAACCGAGGTGCTGTTCGGCATGCCGGACCGTTCCGAAGAGGAGATCGCCGCCTACGTAGAGCGGCTGGCCGGGAAACTCGCCAGTTTCGTTTAGCGCGAGCAGACGAGCGCGCACCGATTCCCGTAGTCGAAGGAGCGCACCCGGACCTCATGTCCGAGGGGGTCGGCGTCGGTGAGTAGGGCGATCAATTCGTCGTCTTCGGTGGTCGACAGAAACCGGCTGTCGTCGGCGGTTAGCCGGCCGATGATGATCCCGGTCGGCCGTCCGGCGTCGCGGCGGACCGTATAGGTCTCGATGATGGCGGGGCCATCGGCGTTCTCGGTTACCGACTGGGTAGTCCAACTGTCGACCCGCGCCTGCAACTGCGTGCTGCGATCCGGCTTCCATGCCACCGGTGTGGTGGAGTAAACGCCGACCGAGTACTTGCTCATGATGCCGCCGTTGGCGCCGACGAGGCCGAATCGTCCTGGTGCACTTCGCATTTGGGCTACCATTTCGGCGACGCCGTGCATTGAGTAATTGTTGCCGGCGCCACCGAAAAATGGCAGCCCACCGGTCAGGGTCAGACCACGCGGATCGTCGGGCGCGATTCCCACGCCGTCGCAAATATTGAACACCGGCACCGGGAAGCAGCTGTAGAGGTCGAAGGCGGCGACGTCGTCGACACCGATGCCGGTCATGGCCAGCGCCTCGCGCACCGCCATCACGGCCGACGGGGCGTGCCCTAGATCCGGGCGCTCCAGCAGGGCCTGTTCTATCAGGTCGGCATGCCCGTGCAGGTACACCCAGTTCTCCTCGGGAACACCCAGGCGGCGCGCCGCCCCGACCGACATCAACAGTGCGGCCGCACCCTGGTTCACCTGATCGCGGGCGACCAGCAGCCGCGGGTACGGCTCCGAGATCATCCGGTTGCGCTCGGAGACGGTGATCAGTTCGTCGACGGTGCGTTCGGCCGGCGCGGCGGCGAACGGATTGCCGGCAGCGACCTTGGTGAACGGCGCGAACAGCTCGCCCATCCGGCGCAGATACTCGGCCGGCCCCAGCCCGGTACCAGCCCTTCGGGCATTCTCCAGCAACCCGTACTGCGTCGGCGCATCGATCAGACCGTGAATGACCGTATACCGCGAGATAAGTCCGTCGATGCCTTGACCGCGGTCTTCCAGGTCTCCGTCCACGATCTCGGTAAAGTCCGGCTTGGTTTCAGCCCGCGCGAAGTGTCGCAGCGTCGACGTCGCGTCCGAGCCGAAGATCAGGGCGACTTCCGAGCGGCCCGCGGCGATCTCTGCGGCCAGTTCGCTGATCAGGCGCTGGGGTCCTTGACCACCGACGATCTCGAGGATTGCCCGAGCGGGTTGGGCACCGATGCGGTTGGCCACGGATCGCGGGTAGTTGTTCGACCGTCCCAGCGGAGCATTGGCGACCGGCCCAGAGATCTCGAATTGCCTGACTCCGGCCACGGTGTCGACAGCCGCCGACACCGACCCGAAGTCAGCAGCACAGTCGACGAGGGCGGCCCGGGCAGCGGCGGTGGCCAGCTCCACGGCTGACATCCCCCGGTAATCGGGATCATCAATGCGCTCCGCGGCTTGGCCGACACCGACGACGACGGGCGTACGCGGGTCGAGGGTCACGTGCGGAACCCTTGTCAAAGCGTGCTCAGGATCTCCCGGGCCAGGGCCGCCGTCTCCGATGGCGTCTTGCCGACCTTGACGCCGGCTGCCTCCAAGGCTTCCTTCTTGGCGGCAGCGGTGCCCGACGAGCCGGACACGATCGCGCCCGCGTGGCCCATCGTCTTGCCTTCCGGCGCAGTGAATCCCGCGACATAACCGACGACCGGCTTGGACACATTGGCCTTGATGAAGTCCGCCGCACGCTCCTCCGCGTCGCCGCCGATCTCACCGATCACGACGATGAGCTTCGTGTCGGGATCCTTCTCAAAGGCCTCGATGGCGTCGATGTGGGTGGTGCCGATCACCGGGTCGCCACCAATGCCGATCGAGGTGGAAAACCCGAAATCGCGCAATTCGAACATCATCTGATAGGTCAACGTGCCCGACTTGGACACCAGCCCGACGGGACCGGGTCCGGTGATATTGGCCGGGGTGATGCCAACCAGCGCTTGGCCCGGGGTGATGATGCCGGGACAGTTCGGGCCGATGATGCGGGTCTTGCCGCCCTTGTCGAGGTTGTAGGCCCAGGCATATGCAGTGTCCTGCACCGGAATTCCCTCGGTGATGACCACCAGCAGCGGGATTTCGGCGTCGATGGCCTCGATGATGGCGTCTTTGGCGAACTTCGGCGGCACGAAGACGATCGACACGTCGGCGCCGGTCTTTTCCATCGCCTCCGCGACGCTGCCGAACACCGGCAGCTTGATCAGCCTGCGCCCCTTGTCCTCATGCGTGACGGTGGTGCCCGCCTTGCGTGCGTTCACACCGCCGACGATTTGTGTGCGCGCCTTGAGCATTCGGGCGGTGTGGACGGTGGCCTCGCTGCCGGTGATGCCCTGGACGATGACTTTGTTGTCCTTGGTCAAAAAGATAGCCATGTCTCGTGGCCCTCTCAGGCGCTCGCCAGCTCGGCGGCCTTGTCGGCGGCCTCGTCCATCGTGGGCACCATCGTCACCAGGGGGTGGTTGGCCTCGGCCAGGATGCGCCGGCCTTCCTCGACGTTGTTGCCGTCGAGGCGCACCACCAGCGGCTTGTTGGCCTCGTCGCCCAGGATTTCCAGTGCCTTGACGATCCCGGTGGCTACCGCGTCGCATGCGGTGATGCCACCGAAGACGTTCACGAAGACGCTCTTGACCTGCGCGTCGCCCAAAACCACGTCCAACCCGGCGGCCATCACCTCAGCGGAGGCGCCGCCACCGATGTCCAGGAAGTTGGCTGGCTTGACTCCCCCGTGCTTCTCACCGGCGTAGGCGACGACGTCGAGCGTCGACATCACCAGACCCGCACCGTTGCCGATGATGCCGACCTGACCGTCGAGCTTGACGTAGTTGAGGTCGTACTCCTTGGCCTTGAGCTCCAGCGGATCGGTGGCGGCGCGGTCCTCGAACTCGGCGTGATCAGGGTGCCGGAAGTCGGCATTGGCGTCGAGCGTGATCTTGGCGTCCAGGGCCAGTATCTGGTCGTCGGGCGTGCGTACCAGCGGGTTCACCTCGACCAGGGTGGCGTCCTCGGCGACGAAGAGTTCCCACAGCTTGGCGATGGTGACCGCGGCGGCGTCGAGCACCTCAGCCGGCAGATGGCCCTGCTCGGCGATGGACCGCGCAAATGCCAGGTCAACCCCCTTTACGGCGTCCACCGGGACCTTGGCGAGCCGGTCGGGCTTGGTGGCGGCTACCTCTTCGATCTCCATGCCGCCCTCCACCGAGCACATCGCGAGGTAGGTGCGGTTGGCCCGGTCGAGCAGGAAGGAGCAGTAGTACTCCTCGGCGATGTCGCTGGCCTCGGCGACCAGCAGTTTCTTGACGATGTGGCCCCTGATGTCCAGGCCGAGGATGTTCTTGGCGTGCTCGTAAGCGTCTTCGGGGGTAGCGGCGTATTTGACGCCACCGGCCTTGCCACGGCCGCCGATCTTGACCTGGGCCTTGACCATCACCGGACGACCGATCTCGGTGGCGATGGCCTTGGCGCCCTCGGCGCTATCGGTCACCCGACCAGGGGTGCTGGGGACGTTGTGTTTGGCGAACAATTCTTTCGCTTGATACTCGAAAAGGTCCATGGGCTCACTGTCTTCACTCGGCTTACTGCTAGGCCTGTACGTACAGCGGTGCCGCAGTCGGCAACTCGCACGGTGGAACTGTATCCACACGCCAAACGGCTGCTAACGCCGCATCCCACCGATGTGTCACAGGGTCACCGGTTGTTAATCAGTCCATAACGTGATCCGAATCACAATCCTGGCCGGATTTTGCCCCTGGGTTGCCAGCTCCATCCGTTAGCGGATAACGTCTCAGGGTCCAGATAACGTTATGGTCACGATCCGAGGACATTTCAGGTTGTCCCAGCACCGTCTCACCCGCTCTCGCGCCGCTGCAGGAGCAGCTCGTCAAGCCCGTGAACGCTGGCTACAACAGAACCGCAACGAAGTCACCGAAATCCTCCCGCTCGACGGGTTCGGCGACCTCGACGACCTCTACGACCTGGACTTTGGCGACCTCGATGACCTGGACTTCGGCAATGTGGATTTCGAGGACTGCGCCTTCGACAACAAGGCGCAAGTGCTGCTGGCTCCCGAGCTCGACGATCTGCAAGAGATCGACAATCTGACCCCCGAATGGCTGGCCGCGCCCCCCACTGAGGTCCTGGCCCGGGTGACCATCGGGCCCGACACCGACCTGCTTCCCGATCGCCGACATGTCCTGGATCTCAGCGGTGCACCTCGGCGCCCCGGACAACACCGCAAGGAGCCGACCAGCGCGGCCAGGGGCCGCCTGCTGATCTCGGCAATGGCCGCCGGCGCGGCGGCCGCGGCGGCGCATACGGCAACCAGTCACGCCGACACCACTAAGACGGAGACGGTGCTGACGGCCAGCGCATCGGTGCTCACCGGCGGCGCAGGCAACAACGAACCCCGGGGCGCCCAGGTCATCGCGGTCCAGCCGGCGGCGAATGCCGCGGTACACAACGAGGAGCTCGCCAAAGGCGCGGCCTTCGCACAGGAGCGCGCTCAGCGCGAGGCGCGACTACAGCAACCGCTGTACGTCATGCCGACGAAGGGCATATTCACCTCGAATTTTGGGTATCGCTGGGGTGTGCTGCACGCCGGTATCGACCTCGCCAACTCAATCGGAACCCCGATCCTTGCGGTGTCCGACGGTGACGTCATCGACGCCGGTCCGACCGCCGGCTACGGAATGTGGGTCAAGCTGCGCCACGCCGACGGCACAGTCACGCTGTACGGCCACGTCAACAGCACGCTGGTCAGTGTCGGCCAGCGGGTGATGGCGGGCGACCAGATAGCCACCATGGGCAACCGGGGCAATTCCACCGGCCCGCATCTACATTTCGAGGTCTTGCTGGGCGGCACCGAACGCATTGACCCCGTGCCGTGGCTGGCCAAGCGGGGACTCTACGTCGGCAATTACACCGGTTGACCGGTGACCGCGCCGAACGACCCCCCTGCCAACTCGCAACCGCCCGAGCCCACGTCATCCGACGAAACACGGATCCGGATCATCCGGCGCGCACCGACCGGACCAATTCCCGCATTAACGGATTCTCAGACCACTCACATTCCCGGGCAAACACCGCACATGGCAGGCGCCACTCGTGCGGGCCGGCGGGGAGGTCTGGCAGGCGCGCCGACCGATGAGCCGAGCTCCCGGACGGCCGTCGCCGCCTGCGCGGTCAGCATCGTCGACGGTTGGGCCACGTCGGTGGTCGCCACCGACCTGATCGCCGGCTGGTGGAAGTCCGATCGACTGTTCTGCATCGCGGTCGCGTTTCTCGCCCTGGTCTTTGCACTGTCCACCGTCTCCGGCGTGATCATGCTGCTGCAGCGTCGGCCTATCGGGCGCTACCTCATCACGGCCGGCGCGGTAGTCGCGTTGCTGACCTACGGCGGCGTATTCATCGCGGGCGCACGGGTTGCATGGATCGTGCACGCCCTTCCGGTGCTGCCGCTCGCCAGCGTGGTGCTGGCGCTGCACCCGCGAACCAAACGCTGGCTGCTGGGGTAGCCAGTTCCGTCGAACGTGTTCTCACGGCGAGAAATTCGCGCGAAATTGTCGCCCTCACTTCACGCTCGGCATTAAAGCTTGCTGAGCGGGGCGTGGTTGTGCATCAGCTTCACCCGCCCTGAGCTGCCGAAGTCGATCAGCGACATCGCCGATTCGCCGACACCAGAGACCTCTTCAACCCGGCCCAGCCCGTACTTGTCGTGGGTCACCCGATCGCCGGGCTGCAGCACCAGCAGCGGCCGTTTGCTCGCCCCTGAGCGGGTCGGCGCCGCGCGTGGCGTACCGAACCGGCCGGCGCCACTCACCGGCGCGCTGAACGACGGAGTGGGCGCACTGCGCCGCCAGTCGATCAGCTCCTGGGGGATTTCCCGCAGAAACCGCGACTCCGGGTTGAGCATCGGCTGTCCCCATGAGGACCGGACGATGGCCCTGCTCACATATAGCCGTTGACGCGCCCGGGTGATGCCGACGTAGGCCAGTCGCCGCTCCTCCGAGAGCTCCGTGGGATCGTCTAGCGCCCGCATGTGCGGGAACATCCCGTCCTCCCACCCGATGACAAACACCACCGGAAACTCCAAACCCTTTGCGGTATGCAACGTCATCAGCGTGACCACACCGGCACTGTGCTCGGGGATTTCGTCGGTGTCGGAAACCAGCGACACCCTTTCCAGAAACGCTGCCAGCACACCTGTGTCCGGCACGTCTTCGTCCTCGGGGGTCCGCAAAGATTCGTCGAGCGCGGCGGCGTTGGCCTGGTCGATGCTGAATTCGTGTGCGACGCTGACGAGTTCGTTGAGGTTGTCCAGCCGAGCCAACTCCTGCGGATCGGTGGAAGACTCCAACTCCCTGCGGTATCCGCTGCGTTCCAGCACCGACTCGACCAGATCACCGAGGTCGTCATCGAGGCGACCCCGTAGGTCGTCAAGCAGCTCCACGAAACCCGCGATCGCCTTCTCCGCGCGGCTGTTCAGCATCGGCACTTTGCCTTCGGCCGCGGCTACCAGCGCGTCGGCAAAGCTGGAGCCGGTGTTCTCGGCGTACACCGACACGCAAGCCTCGGCACGATCGCCGATGCCGCGGCGCGGCGTGTTGAGAATGCGCCGCATGCTGACCGCGTCGCCGGGGTTATCCAGCACCCGCAAGTAGGCGACGATGTCGCGAATCTCCTTACGCTCGTAAAAGCGCACTCCCCCAACGACTTTGTACGGAATTCCGGCGCGGATGAACACCTCTTCCAGCGACCGCGACGAGTTGTTGGTGCGATAGAAGACGGCCACATCGTTGTAGGTGATGTCGCCTCGTTCGGCGAGCGCATCGATCTCTTCGGCCACGAACCTGGCCTCGTCGTGCTCGTTGTCGGCGACGTAGCCGACGATGAGCTCCCCCTCGCCGGCGTCGGTCCACAGCCGCTTCTCGCGGCGTCCGGAGTTGCGGGAGATAACGGAGTTGGCCGCCGAGAGAATGTTTTGCGTCGAGCGGTAGTTCTGTTCCAGCAGAATCGTTTTGGCGTCCGGGTAGTCGCGTTCGAAGTCCTCGATGTTGCGAATGGTAGCGCCGCGGAACGCGTAGATCGACTGATCCGCATCGCCGACGACGCATAACTCCGCCGGCGGCACGTCGTCGGGTGAGTCGCCGGCGTCACGACCGACCAATTCCCGCACCAGCACGTACTGCGCGTGGTTGGTGTCCTGGTATTCGTCGACCAGGACGTGGCGGAACCGCCGCCGGTAATACCCGGCGATCTCCGGGAAGGCCTGCAGCACCCCCACGGTTTCCCCGATCAGGTCGTCGAAGTCCAGCGCGTTGGCCGCCCGCAGCCGCCGCTGGTATTCGCCGTAGACGGAGGCAACGGTGCGGGTCAGCTCATCGGAGGCATCCGACAGGTCGGCGACAGCCTGGTGGGGGTCGATCAATTCGTTCTTCAGGTTGGAGATGGCGTTGGCCAGCAGCCGCGGCGAGTACCGCTTGATATCGAGCCCCATGTCCCGGCCGATCATCTGCAGCAGACGCCGCGAATCGTCGGCGTCATAGATCGAAAAGTTCGAGTTGAGGCCTTCTATCAGTGACGCCTGGTTGCGCAAAATGCGCACGCAGGTCGAATGAAACGTCGACACCCACATCGCGCGGGCCCGGTTGCCAACCAGCCGCACCACGCGTTCCCGCATCTCAGCGGCGGCCTTATTGGTGAAGGTAATGGCCAGAATCTGACCGACCCCGACACCTCGAGCGGCGATCAGGTAGGCGATGCGCCGCGTCAATACCGCCGTCTTGCCCGAGCCCGCGCCCGCCACGATCAGCAACGGCGAGCCCTCATGCACCAGCGCCTGGCGCTGTTGTGGGTTGAGGCCGTCGAGCAGTCGATCCGCTTCGGCGGCGGGCTTGGCATCGGTCGCGTGCACAATCATGTCTGTCCAAACTTACCGCCGCCCGGCGACGACACCCGGCTAAGGCTGTCCGGCCGCGTCGAGGGCAAAAAGTTGAGCGGTCTGGCATTCCACTTTGGCGAGGCCGGCCGCGTTCGAGTTTGCTTGCCGGACAAAAGAATCTGCGACACCGGGGACATCGTGCACGACCCGAATCCGGCTGACACCACGCTGGGCGTCCTCGGACGGGCTCACGCCCGCTTTTGCGCCGACGCGGCCCTTGATGGCACACTCGTTTGGTGCTCAACGCGCAGCGCCATCGGCAGCTCTCGACCCACGAGTCGCATCGCCGATTTTTCTACGGGTACCGGCCAGCGGTGCCCGTGGTTTAGCTGCTTTCGCAGAGCCCCGTGGTCCGCTTCCGGATTCGGGGCTCGTCTCTTGTGTGAGGCCCGATACCGGATGAGACCAGAACCCCCACATCACGAGAACGCGGAGTCAGCAGAGATGAACACTGAGATAGTCGATAGCGAGCAGCTCGCCAACATCGAGGAGTTACGCGAAGAGATCGACCGGTTAGACGCCGAGATCCTCGCCGCGGTAAAACGGCGCGCGGAAGTGTCCCAGGCGATCGGCAAGGTCCGAATGGCTTCCGGCGGCACCCGGCTGGTACACAGCCGCGAGATGAAGGTCATCGAACGCTACAGCGAGCTCGGTCCCGACGGTAAGGATCTGGCAATGCTGCTATTGCGATTGGGCAGGGGCCGGCTCGGCCACTAAATACCCAAATACCGAGGCTGCTTACCGCGAATTTCAGCCCCGCTGCGGTAAATTCCGCCGCAAGAGCAAATAGCCGAGGCGGGTCATGTGAAAGCTGCTGGGGTTGGGCAATCGCGCCGGCTGGCGGCCACATCAGTGGCAGTGTTGCTCGCCTTGCTGGGCGGGCTGGCCGCGAGCTCGGCAACCTCCTCCGGTTGGTCTCGACAAGGTCTGCCCATCGAGTACCTGATGGTGCCGTCGCCGTCGATGCACCGACAAATCAAGGTGGAGTTTCAAGGTGGCGGCCCGCATGCCGTCTACTTGCTCGATGGCATGCTCGCCCAGGACGACTACAACGGCTGGGACAAATACACCGCCGCGTTTGAGTGGTTCGACCAGTCAGGCCTGTCGGTGGCCATGCCCACGGGCGGAATGGCAAGCTTCTACTCCGACTGGTACCGGCCGGCGGTCGGCCATGGCCGGGTGCAGACGTACAAGTGGGAAACCTTCCTGACCAAGGAACTGCCCGACTGGCTGTCGGCGAATAAAGGGATCAGTCCGTCGGGCAATGCCGCAGTAGGTGTGTCGATGGCCGGATCTGCGTCACTGATCCTGGCGGCCAAACACCCGGAGAACTTCATCTACGCGGCCTCGATGTCGGGCTTCCTCAACCTGTCGGCCGGACAGTGGCCCTCGCTGGTCGGTGTCGCGATGATGGGCGCCGGCGGCTTTCATGCCGAAGACATGTGGGGCCCGCCGACCGACCCGGCGTGGGCCGGCAACGATCCCACGGTCAATGTCGCGAAGCTGGTCAGTAACGACACCCGCGTTTGGGTGTATTCCGGCAACGGCACGCCCTCGGCGGAGTTGGGCGGCGACAAGCCGGGGGCCAGCGTGCTGGAAAACGCCACGCGGCTGAGTAACAAGATTTTCCAGAGCAGATACCTCGCCTACGGCGGTCGCAACGGCGTGTTCAACTTCTCCGATAACGGCACCCACACCTGGGAATACTGGGGTCCGCAGTTGCAGGCCATGAAGCCCGATCTGCAGCGTGTGCTGGGCGCCGGGTAGAGACCACCGCGGCTAGTCCTCTTGACGCTGAGCCTCCGGTGCGTACGTGCGCATACTCAGCCGCGGGCGACGCGCACGAGGCTCAACGGGCCAGGCCGAATACGTGGTTGGCGACGTGAAGACCGGCGAGGGCCTCGCCGAGGCGATCACCGATGTCGACACCGGTGTGCACTGTGTTGACCCCCGCGCACCAGGTTGTCGATGCAGCGCTTCGGGCCGGACGTCCCCACCTACGGCGCAGTCATGCTGCGGGGCTTGGCCGCGCTGGCCTTGGCCGAGCCCGCCGGACGGGTGCCCGACATAGCCGGACCCGAAGTGTTGCCCATGGCCGATTTGGCGCGGCGCTATTTGGCCGCCGTGGGCAAACGCCGTCCGGTCGTGCCGGCAGCGCGCCCAGGCGCATCGGCTATCGAGCCGGCGACAACCTAGCCCCCGACCGGGCCGTGGGAACCGTACCGCCCGATCGCTACCTCGAGGAGCAACTGGCCGCGGGCACCGTGCCCTATGGCGACGCTATTCCTACCTGAGGTTCCCGCGCTTCAAGCAGACCCGGTGACGGCGGTTGGTGCGGCTGCCACTCCCAACCCGGCAGCACTAGGGTCGAACCATGACCTCCGTGCAATCAATCCCTGACATCACCGCCACTCCGGCCTGGGACGCCCTGCGCAGGCATCACGATGACATCGGCCAAACCCACCTACGTCAGTTCTTCGCCGACGATCCCGATCGCGGCCGTGAGCTCACCATCACGTTCGGCGACCTCTACATCGACTACAGCAAACACCGCATCACCCGCGACACGCTGCGGCTGCTGATCGATCTGGCCCGGGCGGCCAACCTCGAAGAGCGCCGCGACCAGATGTTCACCGGTGTACACATCAACACCTCCGAGGACCGCGCGGTACTGCACACCGCGCTGCGGCTGCCCCGGGACGCCGAGCTGATCGTCGACGACCAAAACGTTGTCGAGGACGTACGCGCCGTGCTGGACGCGATGGGTGACTTCACCGACCGGCTGCGCAGCGGCGAATGGACCGGAGCCACCGGGAAACGCATCAGCACCGTCGTCAACATCGGCATCGGCGGTTCAGACCTGGGTCCGGTGATGGTGTACCAGGCACTGCGCCACTATGCCGATGCGGGGATTTCAGCGCGCTTCGTCTCCAACGTCGATCCCGCGGATCTCATCGCGACGTTGGCTGACTTAGACCCTGCGACAACGCTTTTCATCATCGCGTCGAAGACGTTCTCCACGCTGGAGACGCTGACCAACGCGACCGCCGCGCGCCGCTGGCTGACCGACGCGCTGGGCGACGCCGCGGTTTCCAAGCATTTCGTCGCCGTTTCCACCAACAAGCGCCTGGTCGACGACTTCGGCATCAACACCGCCAACATGTTCGGGTTCTGGGATTGGGTCGGTGGCCGTTATTCGGTCGATTCGGCGATCGGGCTGTCGGTGATGGCAGCCATCGGCCGGGAGGCCTTCGCTGATTTCCTGTCCGGATTCCACATCGTTGACCAACATTTCAAGACGGCGCCGCTGGAGTCCAACGCGCCAGCGCTACTCGGCCTGATCGGACTGTGGTACTCCAATTTCATGGGTGCGCAATCGCGCGCCGTGCTGCCGTATTCCAACGACTTGGCGCGTTTTGCGGCCTATCTGCAGCAGCTGACCATGGAATCCAACGGCAAGTCGACGCGCGCCGACGGGACACCGGTCACCACCGACACCGGCGAAATCTATTGGGGCGAACCGGGAACCAACGGCCAGCACGCCTTCTACCAGTTATTGCATCAGGGCACCCGGTTGGTGCCGGCCGATTTCATCGGCTTCAGTCAACCTATCGACGATTTGCCTACCGTCGAAGGCACCGGCAGCATGCACGACCTGTTGATGAGTAATTTCTTCGCCCAGACCCAGGTGCTGGCGTTCGGCAAAACCGCGGAAGAAATCGCGGCCGAGGGCACACCCGCCGACGTTGTGCCGCACAAGGTGATGCCCGGCAACCGGCCGTCCACCTCGATTCTGGCCAACCGGCTCACCCCGTCGGTGCTGGGCCAGCTGATCGCGCTCTACGAGCACCAGGTGTTCACCGAGGGTGTGATCTGGGGCATCGACTCGTTCGACCAGTGGGGTGTGGAGCTGGGCAAGACACAGGCCAAGGCGCTGCTTCCGGTGATCACCGGTGATGCCTCGCCCGTCCCACAGTCGGACAGCTCGACCGATGCGCTGGTCCGTCGCTACCGGACCGAAAGAGGGCGTACCAGCTGACGGTTCGCGGCAAGCGTGCGCAGTTGCACGCGCTGGTGCGGCATGTCGCGTACAAACCCGCACACTCGCGGCAGGAAGCTTTAGGCGAACCGCTTGGTCAGCCGGGGCGGCAGCACCCGCATCAGCTGCACCAGCGGCCCCCACGGCCACCACGGCACCACGGCCCGGCCGGGCTCGCGCTCAATGGCGTCGACCAACGCCTTGACGCCAGTTGCGTTGTCCACCATGAACATTATGCTCGCCGATTTAGCCGTCATCTCCGACTCGATGTAGCCCGGTTCCATCACCGAGATCTTGATTGGGCCGCTGGGATATTCGGCACGCAGCGATTCGCCCAGCGAACGCATACCGGCTTTGCTTGCCGCGTAAGCGGCTTTGATCCCCGGCACCCCTTTGGCACCGAGCACCGAGGAGATGAGCACCAAATGCCCCGAACCGCTTTTGGTGAACATCTCCAGGGCCGTTTCGATTTGCACGAGGGCAGCCACCAGGTTGGTCTCGATGGTCGCCTTGTTCGCCCACAGCTTGCCGGAGCCTAGCTTGGCGCCCTTGCCGGTGCCGGCGTTGACGATGATGCGGTCGATGCCGCCAAGCTCATCGCTGAGTTCGGCGAATACTTTGGGCACCTGCTCGTGATCGTTGACGTCCAGCGCCGCGACCGCGATGTTGATCGCTGGATACTGTTGCGACAGTTCGGTTTTCAGCTCGTCGAGCCGGTCGGTGCGACGGGCGCACAGTGCCAGGTCGCGGCCCTTGGCGGCGAAGGAACGTGCCATCCCGGCGCCTAGGCCGGAACTGGCACCTGTGATGAGGATCTTCTGGCGAGTCACCCGGGCAGCATATCGACTATTTCAGCAGCCGTGACAAGCGCCGGTCGGCCAGCACCTTGCCGCCGGTTTGACACGTCGGACAGTACTGAAAAGACTTGTCCGCGAACGACACTTCGCGCACGGTGTCCCCGCACACCGGGCAGGGCAACCCGGTGCGGGCATGCACCCGTAAGCCGGAGCGCTTCTCCCCTTTGAGCATGGCCGCCCCCTGGCCGACGGACCGACTCACTGCGTCGGTCAGCACCGAAATCATCGCGTCGTGCAGGGTGGCGAGCTGTTCGTCGGACAGTTTCCCGGCCGTGGCGAACGGCGAGATCTTCGCGACGTGCAGAATTTCGTCGCTGTAGGCGTTGCCGATACCGGCGATCACCTTTTGGTCGGTGATGACAGTTTTGATCCGGCCGGTGTTGCCGGCCAGTATCCCGGCCAGGTCGTCGGGGCTGAGGTCCAGCGCATCCGGGCCGAGGGCGGCAATGCCCGGCACCTGCTTCGGGTCGTCGACCAGCCACACCGCCAGCCGCTTCTGGGTGCCGGCCTCGGTGAGGTCGAAGCCCAGCGCGCTACCCGGGCTGCCCATGTGCACCCGCAGCGCGATCGGCCCCTTGCCGGGGCGCAGCGGCGCCGCGGCCAGCTTGTCGGACCACCGCAACCAACCCGCACGCGACAGATGCGCGATCAACAAAAGCGTGTCTGTCCGCAGTCCCAGGTACTTGCCCCACCGGTCGGCCCCAACCACGGTTTGGCCGTGCAGGGCATTGATCGGCGGGTCGAAGGTTTTCAGCACGGACAGCGCGGCGATATCGACGCGACCGACCGTCAGACCGACGGCGTGGCGCCGCAAATGGTCGACCAACGCTTCGATCTCAGGGAGTTCGGGCACGCGTCCAGTCTGCCGATCGCAACCGTGAGGTGTCCATTGCAGCTCACGCCCTGGCAGTCCACGACGGGGGACCGTCGTCGGCTTTGACGCTATGTCGTTGTACCCGTCGACCCGGCTTGGCCGGACAGCAGCCCCTTGCCGCCACCGCTGCCGCCGGCGCCGGACAAGAAACCGTCCCCGTCAGCGCCGCCGGTGCCGTTAGTGTTGAGGACGTAGGCGGGCCATGTCCCCACCTTGTGCGCCGTCCCCGCCGTCCCCGCCGTTACCCCGGAACAGACCACCGCTGCCGCCGTCGTTCGCGCCAAAGGCGCCGGCCGCACCGAGCCCGCCGTTACCGTCTTTCCCGCCGTTGCCGAACAGCCCGGCATTGCCGCCGCTGCCGCCCATCAGGCCGCCCGTACCGCCCTTAGCGGCGTTTTGGGAAGTTATCGGGTCGGAGTCGACCCCCCCGCCGGCGCCGCTGTCGCCGCCGTTGCCGGACAGCAACCCGCCATGGCCGCCGTTGCCGGATCCGCCGGTGCCGGGAAGACTACTGCCTGGGTTGCCTGTGGCGCTTGTGCCTAGCCCGCCGATGCCCCCGATCACGCCGTTTCCACCAGCGCCGAACAAGAGTCCGCCACGACCACCGGCACCCGCGTCGCCGCCATCGCCGCCGTCAGCGCCGCTGGCGGGCGCAGTGAATGCGGTGGCATTCGCGCCCGCGCCGCCCTGCGCACCGCTTCCACCGTTGCCGTATAGCAATCCGCCGTTACCGCCGATACCACCAGCCCCGCAGTTACTGCCGGCTAGGCCGGCGCCAGCGCCGTTCGCGCCGATGCCGCCCTGCGCGCCGTTGCCGCCAGTTCCGAACAACCCGGCCGACCCGCCGTTACCGCCCGCTTGGCCGACTCCGGCCGTGCTGTTGGCGCCGGGCGCGCCGTTGCCGTACAGCCACCCGCCATTGCCGCCGTTGCCGCCGGCTGTCGTCGCATTGGCGCCGTTGCCGGCCAGCGGGCCGCCGGTCATCGACTGGACGGGCGCGTTGACCGCGCCCAGGGCAGCCTGCTCGATGGTCTGCAGAGGCGAGGCGTTGGCGGCCTCGGTAAGGGCATACTGCTCCCCACCGCCACTCATCAGCTGCACAAACTGGGCATGGAACGACGCCGCCTGCGCGCTAAGCGCCTGATAAGCCTGCGCGTGCGTACTGAACAACGCCGCGATCATCGCCGAGACCTCATCCGCACCCGCGGCCAGAACTCCCGACGTCGGGGCCAAAGCCGCCACATTTGCCGTACCGATCGACGAACCGATATTCGCCAAATCCGATGCCGCCGCCGCCACGTACTCCGGGGCCGCGATCACGTACGACATTCCAACCTCCGCTGCCCCCCGACGATCGCCCGGTCACCACCGGATCAGTCGGCAGGAAGAAATCGTATCGTGATGTCGGCCCATATCCGACGCTTCAGCCAAACTTTATCCGTGGCTTATCTTCGAGTTCTCCCGACGACGACGCGACCGGCCACGCTTTTCGCGTGCCGCCATCAGTAAGCCCTCAGTAAGTAGGTATCCATGATCCAGCCGTGCCGGGATCGGGCTTCGGCACGTAGCTCAGCGATGCGCGTGCCCACCTCACCGATCGTGCCTGCCAGCAGCAGCTCTTCGTCGGTGCCCAGGTAGGCGCCCCACCAGATCCGGGTATCGGCGGGGCACGCCTGAAACGAGCAGTCGGCGTCCAGCATCACAACGGCCGAGCCGGACAACCCATGCGCGCGCAGCTGCCTACCGGTGGTGATGAGAACCGGTTCACCGACCTCATTGAGCGGGATGCGGTGCCGAGCCGTGAGCGCCTGCACCGCGGTGATACCAGGGATGACGTCGTATTTGATATCCACGTCGGCCGCAACGGCCTCAAGGATGCGCAGCGTGCTGTCGTACAGCGAGGGGTCACCCCAAGCCAGGAAGGCGCCCACGCCGTCGGGACCCAGTTCGGCGGAGATGGCCGTCGCCCAGACCTGCGCGCGGGCCGCGTGCCAGTCGGAAACCGCCTCCCGGTAGTCGGCATCAGTCGACCGCTTGGGGTCGGCTAGCTCGACGAATCGATACCCGGGCTCGCGAATGAATCGCGCGCAGATCTCCCGCCGCAGCGCCACCAGGTCGCTCTTCGCCTCGCCTTTGTCCATCGCGAAAAACACCTGGGTGTCGTTGAGCGCCTCGATCGCCTGGACGGTCATGTAGTCGGGGTCCCCGGCGCCGATGCCGATGACGTGGATACGCCGACTCACCCTGCCCTCCTTTCAACTGGACTCGATCCCGGGCCCAAGCCTATTGCCCACAACGACCGGTGCCGGTCACCATAATTGAGACCTCAAAGATCTAGTCGAGACCCCAGGTACCCGATACCATGGGTATTGACTATCGTCGAAGCACCGAAGGGACACCGACGATGACCACTGCGGTGAAACCAGGTGGGCCGAGTCGTGAAGAGTTCTCGGAGCGGCTGCTGAAAGGCTCGGTTAGAAAGTCCTACGAGCCGATCGTCGACATCGACTGGGATGCTCCACTCGACCCGGACAAGTTCTACCTACCGCCCGGGTTGGTGTCCCTCTACGGCACCCCGATGTGGGATGAGATGACCCGCGAGCAACGCATCGAACTGTCCCGCGAGGAACTGGTCAACACATTGTCGGCCGGGATCTGGTTCGAGAACATGCTCAATCAAACGTTGTTGCGCACCCTGCTGCGCGAGGACCCAACGACCCGGTCGACGCATTACAAGCTGACCGAGCTGGGCGACGAGACCCGCCACATGGTGATGTTCGGCAAAGCCATCGAGCGCATCGGCGCCAAGCCGGTACGCCTACGGCTGTTCCACCGGATGATCATCAACGCCATGCCGCTGGTATTCCAGCGGGGCTCGATGCTGTGGATGGCCGCCCTGCTCGGTGAAGAAATCTTCGACTCGTTGCAACGGCAGATGATGGACGATCCGGAACTACAGCCAATGATCCAGCGACTGATGCGGATTCACGTCACCGAAGAAGCCCGCCACATCCAGTTCGCCCGCGACGGTGCGCGCAAGCGGGCGCAGACAATGCCCCGGTTCAATAAATGGTTCATGGCCAACATCCACGGGCTCGGTGGGTATTTCTTCCGCTACCTGTTCAGCAGTCCGATCCCGTACGCGCGGACGGGTCTGGACCCACGACGGGCACGAACGACCGCCCGCAACAGCCCGCACCGGCACGAAGTCTATGCGACCGGTTTCGCCCCGCTGGCAGCCTTTTTGACCGAGGTGGGCCTGATGGGCCCGATCGCGCGCCGTGGCTGGAAGCGCTGCAAGTTTCTGTGACCCAGACGCCCGGCCCTGCGCAGGCTCGTCAACACGTCATCGTCATCGGCGCGGGAGCCGCCGGCCAGCGCGCCGGAGTCGAACTGCTGGCAGCCGGTATCACCGACTTCGTGGTCCTGGACAAAGCACCGGGGGCCCGGCGTGGCTGGCCAGCAGCCCTCGTCGGCCATCTGCGGCCGGACTGCGAGGTAATCGGTTCGGTAATCGACGACGACACCGATACTTGGACGTTGCAAACCGCCGCGGGCGAGGTTTTCCAAAGTGGCGTCGTCATCGCAGCCAACCGAGCGACATACGTCCCGTGGATACCAGAATTGTTGGGGCGCAACGGCTTCCGCGGAGTATCGTTTCACGCGGGCCAGTGGGACCCCGATTTCGATCCGGCTCGCAAGCACATCGCGGTGATCGGCACCGACGCCACCGCCGGCCACTACCTGGGGCAGCTGACCGAATCAGCGGCCTCGGTCACCGTCTTCGCGCACCCACCGCGGCGGATTGTCTCGGAAGTGTCGCTGCGGACAACGCTCTGGACAACGCGTGCCAAACGCTGGCTGCGCCGCCACACCCGATTGAGGGCCCATGGTGGGCAGTCGCGGCCCGCGGTCGCGTTGGCAGGGTCGGCGATCGACGCCGTGACCCCGTCGGGCATCCGCACCAGCGATGGCGTCGACCATCGCGCCGACGCCATCATCTACGGCACCGGGTTCGCGATCCCCCATCGGATTTCCGATGCGACCCTGGTCGGCGCCGGCGGACTGACCATCCGGCAGGCCTGGGACGACGGCATGCAGCCCTACCTCGGGGTCGCCGTTCATGGTTTCCCCAACTACTTCTTCATCACCGGGCCCGATATCGGTGCGCAAACACGCTACGTCGTCGAGTGCGTGGGGCTGATGAAGCAGGCCGCCAGCACCCGCATCGAGGTGCGGCGCAGCAGCCAGCAGGTGTTCAACGAGCGCGCCTGCCTGAAACCGACCCAGCTTCATCGAGTGGCATCAGCATTTGACCTGTCAGCCAGTGCGAGCGAAGACGATGAGACCTACGACGGCGCGGCGACGCTGACGATTGCTGGCGCCGGCCATCCGGTGCGAGTCCGGCTCACCGGCCACCTCGACCCGATCGACGGCCATTACCACTGGCAGGGGACGGTTTTCAGTTCGCTACCGGAACCCTTACCCGACGAGGCACTCAAGCAGGGGCGGGCAGCGACGCTGACGGTGGGCAATTGCAGTGCGCCTGCGCGCATCGTCGAACAAACGCCGTGGGGCACACACTCGATCGCCGGAGTGGGCGCTCCGCCGTACGCCCTGAACCGCCCCTGAGCGCGCCCCGAACGGACTCTGAACGCACCCTCACCGCAGGGCCGCGGCGGTTCGGCGCTTTTTGGCCAAGTTGCGCCGTTATTGAGGTTTGCCAGGTGTCGACATTGGGGTAATCCGGATAGGCTGAGTTTCATCCCACACTGGAGGTTGGCCACGCGGATGAAGTGGGTAACCCCAGTGGGTGCGCGTCTGCGGCAGACGACAATACAGACGAGAACGGCGTGTTCGTGGTGGCGGTTGATGCGTCGGACAGGCGGGGTCGAGGGACTTACCCGACTCACGTCCAGACCGTGGCGCGACCGTGGGCCCCTGACGGACCACCAAATCGTGCGGCCGCCGGAAAGCGATCAACGCCCGCGGTCAACGGGCTGACCAGTCACCCTCCGATATTTGCCCACGTCGACGCGACTGAATTCACGCTAAGCAAGGTGATTAACAGAAATCATAAGTTTCTGCCGCCAACGGGGGCGGCATCCTCAAGAAGTTGGCCGGGCGGGAGTTCGAGGAGCAGGACATGGAGGGGGACGACAGGATGGAACTGGAATGCCGGACCACGACGTCGCATTGCTTTTCGACCACGTTAGGAACGGGGGCACTCCACTGGCCATTACGACGCACCCGCCCGAGGGGATACCTGCGATGAGCGCGGTGGCTGAGCCGCCAAGCTCGCTGGCCGTTGCGGCGCGGACGGAGCAGTCGGTGGCCGTCCTGACCGTCAACGGTGTGCTTGACGTCAGCAACTCCGCGGCGCTGCGCGACAGCATCATGAAGTCCACGCTCGACGCTCCGTCAGCCGTCATCGTCGACGTCAACGCACTTCGAGTGCCCTTGGAGTCGGCATGGTCGGCCTTCATCAGCGCGCGCTGGCAGGTCGACACCCAGCCCGACGTTCCGATCGTGCTGGTCTGCACCCACCGCGCCACCCGAGACGCGATCACCCGCAGCGGCGTCGCCCGCTTCATGCCGGTATACGCGACCGAGAAAGCGGCGATGAAGGCTATTGGTCGGCTCGCACGCCGCACTGTCCAGCGTGCCGGTGCCCAGCTACCCGCGAACCTGACCAGCCTTCGCGAGTCACGCCAGCTGGTCCGCGAATGGCTCACCAATTGGTCACAAACCGCGCTCATCCCGGTCGCGTTGGTGGTTGTCAACGTGTTCGTGGAAAACGTGCTGGAACACACCGGAAGCGACCCGGTAATGCGGATCGAAACCGACGGTGCGACAGCAACAATCGCGGTGTCCGACGCCAGCAGCGCGCCCGCACTGCGGCTGCCGTCCCCACCGAAAGGCATCGACGTCTCCGGCCTGGCGATCGTCGACGCCTTGTCACGTGCCTGGGGCAGCGCTCCCATTTCGTCCGGCAAAACGGTCTGGGCGGTCATCGGCCCCGAGAACCAGCTCTAGCCCGGCGACGATGCGGGCCGTGTCGGCCCGCTGTGGGGGCACTCCCCCAGAGGGGGGACCCCCACCCGCTTGCGGGGGAGAGCCCGCCTTGTTGTGCGTGGACCCGGGTGCGGGCCAAATTAGAACACGTTCTAGTGTCGGGTGACGGCCCCTTCAAGGAAGGCAGATGACGTGCGGTTCACCTACGCAGAGGCGATGACTGACTTTAGGTTCTACATCCCGCTGGCCAAGGCGGCCGAGGCGGCCGGTTACCACGCCATGACGATTCCCGACAGCATCGCTTACCCCTTCGAATCCGACTCGAAGTACCCGTACACGCCCGACGGCAATCGCGAGTTCCTGGACGGCAAGGAATTCATCGAAACATTCGTCCTGACAGCGGCATTGGGCGCGGTGACGTCGACGCTGCGGTTCAACTTCTTCGTCCTGAAGCTGCCCATCCGACCGCCGGCGCTGGTGGCCAAGCAAGTCGGTTCGCTGGCCGCGCTGATCGGCAACCGGGTGGGTTTCGGAGTCGGCACCAGCCCGTGGCCGGAGGATTACGAGCTGCTGGGAGTCCCATTCGCCAAGCGCGGCAAGCGGATGGACGAATGCATCGAGATCATCCGAGGCCTCACCACCGGCGACTACTTCGAATTCCATGGCGAGTTCTACGACATCCCCAAGACCAAGATGACCCCGGCTCCTACCCAGCCGATCCCGATCCTGATCGGCGGCCACGCCGATGCGGCACTGCGGCGCGCGGCGCGTGCGGATGGATGGATGCACGGCGGCGGCGACCCGGAGGAACTCGACCGGCTCATCGCCAGGCTCAAGCACCTTCGGGAAGAAGAGGGTAAAACCGGCCCGTTCGAGATCCACGTCATCTCGGTCGACGGCTTCACCATCGACGGCGTCAAGCGGCTCGAAGACAAAGGCGTCACCGACGTCATCGTGGGCTTCCGGATCCCCTACATCATGGGACCCGACACCGAGCCGCTGGAGACCAAGATCCGCAACCTGGAGATGTTCGCCGAGAACGTGATAGCGAAAGTCTAGGCGCTACAGCCGATCCCATCTCGGAGCCCGCTTTTCCTGGTGGGCTTTGGCTGCCTCGGCCGGATTATTGGTGAAACCGCTGAGGATCTGGGTGCGGTTCTCGAGCTCGATGGCATGCCGCAAACTGGGCGCATCCAGCGCCGCGTTGAGGCCAATCTTGGTCTGCCACACGCCGTAAGCGTTGTTCTCGGCGATCGAGCGAGCCAGCCTAAGGGCCGCCGGCATCAGGTCATCAGGCGCCACCACCTCATGTACCAGCTTGATGCGATAGGCCTCCGCCGCGTCGATGATGCGACCGGTCAGCATGAGTTCTCGCGCCACCCCGGCGCCGACGATTTTCGGCAGCAGGTAGCTGGTGCCCATGTCCATCGACGAGAAGCCGGCCTTGATGAACACCGACCCGAACCGGGCATGTTCGGATGCGACCCGGATATCGGAGACCAACGCGAACGCCAGCCCACCCCCGACGGCGACACCGTTCACCGCGGCGATCACCGGAATGGGTAGCTCGTAGAGCCGGGTTAACTGGTCGGCCAGGCGAACCTGGGCGTCGTAGTTGATCTTGAACGGCGGGGTAGACGGACTCGCTGGCTTGGTCCAGGCCTCGCCCGTGCCGCTCAAATCGGCGCCGGCACAGAATCCGCGTCCGGCGCCGGTCAGGATCGCGACCCGAAATTCGCCCCCGCTGAGCACATCCAGGGCGTCGTCCACGCCGTCGATCAGCGATCCGTCGATGGCGTTCAGGCGCTGCGGCCGGTTCAGGGTGACGCAGGCGATGTTGTCCTCGAGAGTTTCCAATTCAACTGCGGCCATACCGCAAACCGTAGGCGACAAGGGCGTTTACCGACGGGGCCTACGGTGGTTTTGCTCGCATACGAATCAAAGGAGTAACCATGGCACGAACCGAGGGTGACACCTGGGACCTGGCCAACAGCGTCGGAGCCACCGCCACTATGGTCGCGGCCGCCCGAGCAGCGGCGACCAGACGTCCGCAGCCCGTCGTCACAGATCAGTTCGCCGAGCCGCTGGTCCGCGCCGTCGGCATAGACCTGTTCACCCGGATCGCTGCCGGCGAGCTGGACGCCGACGACGTCGAGGGTGGTGTGGGATTCCCGAGGATGATCGACACCTTCGCCGCCCGCGCCCGCTACTTCGACGACTATTTCGCCGAGGCCGGCAAGGCGGGCCTGCGCCAGGCCGTCATCGTGGCGTCGGGGCTGGACGCGCGGCCGTACCGGCTTTCCTGGTCGGCGGGGACGACCGTGTACGAAATCGACCAGCCCGAGGTGATTGAGTTCAAGGCCGCGACGCTGTCCCAACTCGGCGCCGTGCCCGCCGTCGAGCACCGCACGGTGGGCATCGACCTGCGCGAAGATTGGCCAGCCGCGCTGCAGGCCGCCGGCTTCGATCCCGCCCGGCCCACCGTATGGCTCGCCGAGGGCGTACTCATCGGCTTTCTGCCGCCGGAGGCCGAAGTCCGGTTGCTGAACAACGTCATATCACTGAGCGCTCCGGGCAGCCGGCTGTCCGCCGACTATGGATCGCTCACCCCGTCCTCGGAGGAGTCGCAGGAACAGGCCCGGCTGATGACCGAGGGCTGGCGACGGCATGGGCTCGATATGGACATCGCCGGTTTGACCTACCCCGGTGAACACACCGACGTCGCCGCACACCTCGAAGCCCACGGATGGGACGCGACCAGGTCCGGACTCACCGACCTCGTCGCCGCCGCCGGCTTGCCGCAGCTGGCGGAGGCCGACCAACAGACCCAGGCCGCCACGATCAACTTCGTCCGAGCCGTCCTCAAGTAACTCAGCCGCGTTTGGCCAACCACTCGGCCTGCATCACCAGCAGCGCCAGTACCTCCAGCTGCGGGGTGTCGGGGTCGAGTTCGCGGTAACGCTGATAAACGTTGACGACGACCCGCTCGGCGTCCAGCCAAGTCGCGTACTCGCCGAGGTCGATGGTGTCGGCGGCCTGCGCCCACGACAGGCCCCTGCGGTAGGCGGCCTCGGCGTGTTCGGCGACGTGAACCAGATAGCCACGGACGGCACGGATCCCATCCGGATCGGTGACCGGACCGTGGCCGGGGACCACCGTCGGCGCGTCCAGCGCGATCATCGCGTCGCACGCCGCAACCCAGTTGGCGATCGGGCCCGCCCACACAATCGGCGTGCAGCCGATGAACAGCAAGTCCCCACCGAACAGGACCCCGGCATCGGGCACGTGGACCACCGAGTCCGCCGCGGTGTGAGCAGGACCCAGGTTCAACAGATTGACCTGCCGGCCGCCGATGTCGATGGTCAGGTCGTGGTCGAACGTCTTGTCGGCGTTGCGCACCTTGATGCCGCTAAAGTCGAAGTGCCCAAAGCGGTCTCGCGCGTACGGGGTCGCAACCGGACCCAGGTTGCCGGTCTGCGTCATGGCCAGCATCTCGGGCGCCATGCCATGCGCGATCTCCTCGGCGGTGCCCTCGGCGGCGATGATTCGCACCGACGCGTCCAGCAGTTGGTTGCCGTGGGTGTGGTCGCCGTTGGAGTGGGTGATCAACGCGTCGGCGATGGGCGCGCGGTCGGTGATGGGCTTCATCGCGGTGAGCATCTCGCGGGTCAGCGCCAGGTCGAAAAGCGTGTCGACCAGCAGTGACGCGCCGTCGCCGACGACCAGCCCGGCGTTGCTCCACCCGTACCCGCCGTCCGGCAGCGTCCACGCCCACACCCGGTCGGCGACCTCGTGCAGCCCGCGGGTATAGGGCACCCGCGCGGGCGCCCGGTTGACCCGGCCCCGAGCGGGTGCGGCGTCCGGGTTGGGTCGAGCAGCCAACGGGTGTGGTGCGCTGCTCGCGCGGACGGTTTGCCTGGTCTCACCGAGCCCCTGGACCTGGAGAGTGACAACGTCGCCGTCGTGCAGCCAGCCCGGGAACGATTCGAGAGCTGTGAGGCTGAGGTGCTCGACAAGCGTGCAGGTGGGCACCGTGCCCGAGCCGAAGACGTCGCCGGGGGTAAGCGTCACCCCGCGCGACGCGTAGGAGATGACTTCACCGAAGCTCCAGTCCATCTGGCCGGTCGAGCCCGAACCGATCACGGTGTTGTTGACCAGGGCGGTCACCTGCAGGCTCAGCTTACCGTCGCGGCGGTAGGGCTCCAGCTCATCGGGGGTGACCAGGTAGGGGCCCAGCGTGACTCCGCTGTCTTTGCCCTTGCCCTGCCCGATCGCCAGCTGGCTCTCCATCTGCTGCAGGTCTCGTGCCGACCAATCGTTGAAGATCATGTAGCCGATGATGGCCTGTTCGGCTTGTTCGACGGTCAGGTCCCTGCCGCTGGTTCCGATGACCGCGCCGATCTCCAATTCGAAGTCTTGCCAAGCACTTCCGGGCGCCGTGGGCGCGTCGTCGTAGGGGCCCAGGACGGTCGCCGGACACGCGAAGTAAAACGCCGGGATACGGTACCAGGTGTCGGCGAGCACCCGTCCGGCACCCAGCGCGGCTTGGCAATTGCGCATGTGGTCCAAAAAGCACAGGGAGTCGCGGATCGACGGCGGGCGCGCGATCGGCGCCATCAGCCTCACGTCGTCGAGACACGCTACCGCCGATGGCGAACGCTGCACGTCCTCACCGGCTACGCGCAGCCCGTCGGCGCCACGCCCGACCAGATCAAGCAGCGTCACACCCGGCGGCATCGCGTAAATCGTGTCACCGGAAAGCACCCCGGTGCGTTCTCCGCTATCACCTTGATACGTAACCCATTTCATTCGCGTACCACCTCACTTGGTTTCTTGTCCGGCCGCAGCCCGCGCCAACTCGATTGCCGCAACCGGTCATCCGGGGTCCATTCGCTGTAGCGCACCTCCCCCACCAGAACCGGCTCGACGAACGTCACACCCCTGGCCTCGCGCGCGGGAAGCGAAGCGCCGAAGGGAGATTGGTCGGTGTGCAGTGGCGCCAGCGTTTTCTTCAGGTTGGCCAGCTCGCGTTCGGTGAATCCGGTACCAACCCGTCCGGCGAAATGCAGCCCGCCGCCACTGGGCATGCCCATCAGCAGTGAGCCGATGCCACTGCTGCGTCCGCCTTCCCCGGCTTTCCAGCCGCCGATGATGATTTCCTGGGTGTTCCAGTGCTTGTCTTTGACCCACGACGCCGAACGCCGGCCGGGCTGATAAGTGGAGTCGCGTCGCTTGGCGACCACTCCCTCTAAGCCGTGCTTGCGCGAGTACTCGAGGGCCTGGTCGCCATCGCCGGGCAGCAGGTCGGGAACGATGAGATTGCTTGCATCGGCCAGGGTTTCCAGTAGCTTGCGCCGGTCAAGGTAGCGGGCCCGTAGCAGCGAACGGCCGTCCAGGTAGAGCAGGTCGAATGCCCAGAACTCCACGTGGGTGGCACGGCTGCGGTTCTGCATCTCGTTGAAATTGGGCACGCCGGACTTGCCGAGCGCGACAATCTCGCCGTCGAGCACCGCGTGGTGGTCGGCGACATCAGTCGCCAGTGAACGTAATTCGGGATATTCTCCGGTGACGTCGCGTCCGCTGCGGGATCGCACCCGCAGGGTGCCGTGGTCGGTCTCGACAAGTAGCCGGTATCCGTCCCACTTGCCCTCGAAAGCCCACTGACTTGCCTTGCACGCCGCCACCGAACCGTGCGTTGCGAGCATGGGCGAGATCTCGTCGAACTCGAAGACCTTCTGGTCCTTCATCCGGTGCGCCAGCCACTGGTCACCATTGGTCTGAATCAGTGCGAAGCGCCCGGAAATCCTGCCGCCGTACAGCGTGACGATGACCTCGTCGTCGCGGAACTTCTCGGTCTCGTAGGTGCCGGAGTCCCAGATGATCACCTTCCCGGCGCCGTACTCGCCTCTGGGGATATCGCCCTCGAAGGTGGCGTATTCCAGCGGGTGATCTTCGGTGTGCACCGCCAGATGGTTCACCGACGTGGTCTCGGGCAGGTTTTTCGGCACCGCCCACGATACCAGCACGCCGTCTCGTTCCAGTCGGAAGTCGTAGTGCAGCCGCCGGGCGTGGTGCTCCTGGATGACGAACGTATTGCCTTGGCCGGTAGCTGGTTTCGTTTTAGGTACCGGCTCGGGCGTCTTCGACACGTCGCGCATGCTGCGGTACTTGGTCAGCCGATCTGGGACGGGCGCTCGGGTATCCAGGGCATCCAGCGGCGCCAGCAGATCGCCGTCGCGAGCAACCCGGGCAAGCACCTCGTCGTAGCGCAGCTGGCTCAGCCGTGGGTCGTCGAGTTCCTCCCAGCTGCGTGGCGCCGCGACTGTCGGATGCTCTCGGCCGCGCAGCGAGTACGGTGCAATGGTGGTCTTCGAGCCACTATTCTGGCTCCAGTCCAGGAACACCTTTCCCGCCCGCAGGCTCTTGGTCATGGTCGACGTGACCAGCTTGGGCATCGACTGTTCCAGTTGCTGCGCAACGCGTTTGGCCAACACCGCGGCGCCCCGACTGCTTACCGGCTCATCCAGCGGTGTGTAGAGGTGCAGTCCCTTGCTGCCGCTGGTGAGCGGGAAGGTGCTCAGCCCGATATCGGCGATCAGGTCCCGGACAGCGCGGGCCACCTCGGCAAGTTGGGCCATCGTCACGCCTTCACCTGGGTCCAGGTCGAAGACTAATCGTGTTGCCGGGCCGGGCTTGAGTTCTTCAGCCCCGCGTCGCGTCCACTCGGCGACGAACCGCCACTGCGGTACGTGTACCTCCAGCGCCGCCTGCTGTGCGATCCAGGCCAGCGCAGTGGGGCTGTCGATGATCGGATAGGTCGTGGTCCCGGACCGGTGGGTCACGCTGGCGCGCGGCAGCCAGTCCGGCGCCGACGAGGCCAGCTGCTTTTCGAAGAACGAGGGCTCCTCGACACCGTTGGGCCAGCGCTTGCGCGTTGCCGGACGCCCGGCGATGTGCGGCACCATCACCTCAGCGATGCGGGTGTAGTAGTCGAAGACGTCCTGCTTTGTGGTTCCGGTGGCGGGGTAGAGCACCTTGTCGGCGTTCGTCAGCTTCACCCGCGCGTCCGCCGTCGAACCCATGGTGTCAACGTACGTCGTCTCGAATGGCGCCGCCGGGCGCCGGTACCGTCGACACCGTGGTTCCGCTGAACAGCACCACCCTGCGGCGACTGTCGATCGCGACGCCGAGCTATGACCGTGACGGCATCAGGGTTGGCATCGCGCATTTCGGTGTCGGTGGATTTCACCGGGCGCATCAGGCCATGTACGTCGACAGGTTGCTGCAGCGGGGTCTGGCGCGGGAGTGGGGCATCTGCGGGATCGGAGTGATGCCGGCCGACCGCCGCATGAGAGACGTTTTGCGTGCCCAGGACGGGTTGTACACGCTGATCCTGGAGCACCCCGACGGCAGCCGGGAAGCGCGGGTGATCGGCTCCATCGTCGACTACCGCTACGCGCCCGACGATCCGGAGGCGACGATCGAACTGCTGGCCGCACCGGCCACCCGGATCATCTCGATGACCATCACCGAGGGCGGCTACCAGGTCAGAGACCGCGGGTCCGTCTTCGGTCTGATCGGCGAGGCACTGGCCAGGCGTCGCGAACGCGGCATCAGCGCGCCGACCATCGTGTCGTGCGACAACATCGAGCACAACGGCGCGGTCGCACGACGGGCTGTCATGGCGCATGCCGAACTCCTGCATCCGGGCCTGGTCGACTGGGTCGCCGAACACACCCGGTTCCCGTCCTCGATGGTGGACCGCATCACCCCGGTCACCACCCCCGACATCATCGCCGGGGCGGAGCGCGACTTCGGTGTCGCCGATCAGTGGCCGGTGGTGGCCGAGGCGTTCGCCAGCTGGGTGCTCGAGGACGACTTCGCCGACGGCAGACCACCGCTTCAGGAGGCTGGTGTCCTACTGGTCGACGATGTGAAGCCCTACGAGTCGATGAAGCTGCGACTGCTCAATGCCGGTCACCAGTGCCTGTGTTACTTCGCTTGGCTGTGTGGGTACCGCATGGTGCACGACGCGGCGCGCGATTCTTTGTTCGCCGAATTCCTGTTGGCCTATTTCGATTGCGAAGCCATTCCTACGCTCCGGCCGGTCCCCGGTATCGATCTTCCTGCCTACTCCCGAGAGCTCATCGAGCGATTCGCCAACCCCGGAGTGCGCGACACCGTGGCGCGGCTGTGCGCCTACTCGTCGGATCGCATCCCGACCTGGCTTCTTCCGGTGATCCGCGACAACCTGGTCACCGGCGGACCCATCCGGCTGGCGTCGGCGGCGGTAGCAAGCTGGGCCCGCTATGCCGAGGGATCCGACGAGCGTGGCGAACCGATCGAGGTCGTCGACAACCTGGCCGGCTCGTTGGTGCCGATCGCTCGCTCGCAGCGCGGGCATCCGACCGCCTTCATCGAGAACACGGAGCTGTTCGGGGACCTGGCGCAGGTACCTCGCTTCGTCGAGGCGTATCGCTGGGCGCTGGACTCGTTGCACGCCCGCGGGGCACGGGCAACCCTGGAAGTGTTGCTGGCACGGCGACGTTAATGACGTTCAGGTGGTGAACCCATGACCCGCGGACTGGTGATCGGTGAAGCCCTTATCGATACCCTCGACGGCCAGGTCGAACATGTCGGCGGCAGCCCGCTCAACGTCGCCGTCGGTCTGGCCAGGCTTGGCCGCGACGTTGACTTCCTGACTCACATCGGCGACGACGAAGCCGGCCGGCGCATCAGCGACTACGTGAAAGCCTCTGGTGCACGCCTTGTTCCGGAAAGTGTTGCGGCTGCCCGGACGCCGACCGCGGTGGCCACCATTGCCGACGACGGCTCGGCCACCTATACGTTCGATCTAGAATGGCGGCTCTCCGGTACACCTCCTGTTGCGCCGCCGCTGTTCGTGCACACCGGATCTATCGCCGCCGTGCGCGAGCCGGGATGCCTGGCGGTCGCGGCTTTGCTCGACGCCTACCGCGTGTCGGCCACGGTCACATTCGACCCGAATGTGCGTCCGTCGCTGATCGTGGAAGGGGATCTGGCCCGCGAACGTATCGAGCACCTGGTCGAGCGCAGTGACATCGTCAAGGTCAGCGACGAGGATCTGCGCTGGATCATTCCCAACCACGCGCCGGAGCGGACCGCCCGGGCCTGGCTGGCGTTGGGACCCGCCATCGTCGTAGTGACGATGGGCGAACAGGGCTCGCTGGCATTCTGTGCGGCCGGCGAGGCCCGGGTGGCCGCCAGGCCCGTTCAGGTGGTGGACACAGTCGGCGCCGGCGACGCGTTCATGGTCGGACTGCTCGACACATTGTGGGAACTTGGCTTGTTGGGCGCCGGCCAGCGCGCCGCCCTGCGCCGGATCGGGCTGGACGCGCTGACGGCCGCGTTGGAGGCAGCCGGCTCGGTGTCGGCGCTGACCGTCGCCCGCGCCGGTGCCGATCTACCCGATCGAGCCGCGCTGCACGCCCAATCACCCTCTCCCCCTGGTGGTTTCACCTGGGCGCGGCAAGATTAGGGATAGCCGGATTGCCCGCCTCCGAGCGACAGCGCGTCGTGCCCCGATCGCGTCGAAATCCCCGGGTGCAACGGTGTCGCTTCAAGGCGGGCAAACTGGGCAATCCCGACTGTTACGCGAGCGACGGTGTGGGCATACTGACTGCATGCGCTCCATCTGGAAGGGTTCGATTGCCTTCGGGCTCGTCAACGTCCCGGTCAAGGTGTATAGCGCCACCGAGGACCACGACATCAAGTTCCATCAGGTGCACGCCAAGGACAATGGGCGTATCCGATACAAGCGCGTGTGCGAGGTGTGTGGCGAAGTCGTCGAATACGGTGATCTGGCCCGGGCCTACGAGTCCGACGACGGCCAGATGGTGATCATCACCGACGACGACATCGCCACGCTGCCCGAAGAGCGCAGCCGCGAGATCGAGGTACTGGAGTTCGTCCCAGCCAGCGAGGTCGACCCGATGCTGTACGACCGCAGCTATTTCTTGGAGCCGGACTCGAAGTCATCGAAATCGTATGTGCTGCTGGCTAAGACGCTCGCCGAGACCGACCGGATGGCGATCGTCCATTTCACGCTGCGCAATAAGACCCGGCTGGCGGCGTTGCGTGTCAAGGACTTCGGCAAGCGCGACGTGATGGTGGTGCACACCTTGTTGTGGCCCGACGAGATCCGCGACCCTGACTTCCCCGTGCTGGACAAGAAGGTCGAGATCAAGCCTGCGGAGCTCAAGATGGCCGGGCAGGTGGTGGAGTCGATGGCCGAGGACTTCAACCCGGACCGCTACCACGACACCTACCAGGAGCAGCTGCAGGAGCTGATCGACGCGAAACTCGAAGGCGGGGAAGCATTTACCGTCGAGGAGCAACCGAAAGAGCTCGACGAGACCGAAGATGTATCCGATCTGCTCGCCAGGCTGGAGGCCAGCGTGAAGGCGCGTTCCGGTGACGGAAAGGCACCGGCG
Source organism: uncultured Actinomycetota bacterium (assembly GCA_963728815.1). GTDB lineage: Bacteria > Actinomycetota > Actinomycetes > Mycobacteriales > Mycobacteriaceae > Mycobacterium. Next base: position 231,743 of record CAVSLH010000022.1, on the reverse strand, counting down.
AAGAAGGCGCCAGCCAAGAAGGCGGCCAAGAAGGCCCCGGCGAAAGCAGCGTCAAAGTCCTGACCGCAGGCGTCGCCGTCACGCCCTGATGAACAAACGTGCTCCGCGCGGTCGGTTTGTCAGGAATCGGATCGCCGCGGCGATTCCGTTGATCACGGCCACAATGATGATCAGGGTCAGCGCCGCGCCCCAGATCCGCAAGAAACCCGCGTGTTCGGGATTGGTGAGTTCGGTGTAGATCAGCAGCGGCAACGAGGCCATGTTGCCGTTGAACATGTCGAGGTTGATGGAGCGGCTGTACCCGACCAGCACCAGTACCGGCGCGGTTTCGCCGATGACGCGAGCGACGGACAACAGGACACCGGAAACGATGCCCGGCATCGCGGTCGGAAAGACAATCCGCACGATGGTCTTCCATTTGGTAACACCCAACGCGTAACTGGCTTCTCGCAGTTCATCAGGCACCAACCTGAGCATTTCCTCGGCAGACCGCACCACCACCGGCAACATCAGCAAGACCAACGCCAGCGACACGGCGAAGCCGCTCTGCTGAAATCCCAGGGTCACGATCCACAGGCTGAAAATGAACAGCGCCGCCACGATCGAGGGCACCCCGGCGAGCACGTCGACCATGAAGGTAGTCAACCGTGCTAGCCGGCCAGAACCGTATTCCACCAGGTACACCGCGGTCATCAAGCCCAGCGGCACGGACAGGATGGCGGCCACCCCAGCTTGCGCCAGCGTGCCATACAGCGCGTGGTATATCCCGCCGGCAAACTGCTCTGGCAGCACGCCGCGCAGCGAGTGGGTCCACCATCCCGACCGGGTGACGGCGTACCAGCCTCGTGTGATCACCACCGATAGCACCGAGACCAGCGGTAGCAGGGCGATGACGAAGGAGGCCAGGAAGAGCGTTGTCGCGACGTTGTTCGTGATCCGCCGTCTAATGCCGACAGAGTGAAACACCTCGGCTTTGCCCGGCTTGCCGAGCGTGTCGACACTCATCCGTTGACCTTCCCGCCGGCGACCGCGCGAGCGGCTGCGTTGACGATGAACGTCAGGACGAACAGCGCAAATCCGGCGGAAATGTAGGCGCCGGTGGGCAACGGTTCGCTGAATTCGGACGCCGCGGACGCGATCTTGGAAGCGAACGTGTAGCCACCGTCGAACAGCGACCAATCCCCCGGGCGGGCGGCCGAGCGCAAGATGATGAGCACCGCCACGGTTTCTCCCAGCGCGCGGCCCAATCCCAGCATCGACGCCGCGATGACACCGCTACGACCGAACGGCAGCACGGTCATCCGCACCACCTCCCACTTGGTGGCACCGAGCGCTTGCGCCGCTTCCATCTGAAGATTTGGGGTCTGCCGGAACACTTCTCGCGATACCGAGGTGATGATCGGCAGGATCATCACCGAAAGCACGACGCCGGCGGTGAAGATAGTGCCGCCGCCGGCCAGGGAAACATTGCCCTGCTTGAACAGAAACAACCACCCCAGGTTGCGATTGAGAAACTCGGCGAACGGCTCGAGCTTGGGCGCCAGCACGAAGATCCCCCACAACCCGAAGATGATCGACGGCACCGCGGCCAGCAGATCAACTATCGCACCGAACGGACGCGCCAGCCGTTTCGGCGCATATTGGGTGAGGAACACTGCGATCCCGACCGCGATCGGCACAGCCAACACCAGCGCGCTTACCGAACTCAGCGCCGTGACCATGAACAAGTCGCGGATGCCGAACGCCAGCGTCGCTCCATTGCTGGTATCGAAATCGGCACTGGTGAAAAAGTTCGCGTGGTTTGCACGCAACGACGGGACGGCGCGAACCAACAGGAATATCGCGATCAGCACGATCGCGACCACGATCGTCGAACCAGCAGCGCTGGCGACCAACTTAAACAGTCGGTCCCCCTGCCACTTGAACAGTCGGTCGCGCCGCCGAGTTGCGCGCGTATCTGTCGCCTTTAGCGCAGAGATTGTCTCGGTCCGATCCGACGGCCTGGCTAGTGGTAATCGGGTCATGACTACATCAGATCACCCGATGGCGTTGACCGCATTGGACAACCTCGACTTGAACGAATCCGGAATGGGAATATATCCATTGTCCCCCAACCCATTCTGACCGGCCCCGATGGTGCTTTGCAGGAACGCCTTCACGGCCGTACCGACCTGTGCGTCGGGATATTTCGAGCAGACTATCTCATACGTCGCCAGCACGATCGGGTAGGAGCCTGGCTGAGAGGGCTTGTAGAACGAGACCATGTCGAGCACCAGGTCGTTACCCTGCCCCTTGATCGTGGCCCCGCCAATCGTCTTGCCGACCGAGTCGTTGCTGATCGCCACTGCATCCGGACCGGCCGACGTGATGATGTTGGCCATGTTCAGGTGCTGCGCCTGGGCGAACGACCATTCGTTGTAGGTGATCGACCCTTCGGTGGCCTTGATGGCTGCAGACGTTCCGTCGTTGCCTTTGGCTCCCTCACCGACACCGCCTTTGAACGACTTTCCGGCGCCCTTACCCCACGCGCCGTTGGACGCGGCATCAAGGTATTTCTGGAAGTTATCCGTGGTCCCGGACTCATCGCTGCGGAACACTACATGAATCGGCTCAGCGGGCAGGCTGACGCCCGAGTTCAGCGCCTGGATCGCGGGATCGTTCCAGGTAGCAATGACGCCGTTGAAGATCTTCGCCAACGTGGGACCGTCCAGATTCAGCGAAGTCACGGTGCTGATGTGGAAGGTGACCGCGATCGGGCCGAACACTACTGGCAGGTTCCACGCCGGCGAGCCGCCGCAGCGCTGCTGGGCCGCGGCGTACTCGTCTGTGCCCAGAGGTGAGTCCGACCCACCGAAATCGGTTTGATTACCGTTGAATTCGCGAATCCCGGCGCCCGAGCCATTGGCCGTGTAGTTCAACGTCTGACCCGGGCAGGCCTGTTCGAACGCGTTGACAAAGCGAGTCATCGCGTTGGCCTGGGCTGTCGACCCGCTGGCCTTCAGTGTCTTCTTCCCGCCGCAACTCACGTTCCCCGACGGCGAGCCCGTCGGTGCATTCGCATTGGTGTCACTGCCACACCCCGACAGCACCAGTGCACCGGTAGCCAGGACACACAGCACGGCACTAAATCGGTTGAGTTTCAATTCAGTTCCTTCAATCGATAGCTGAACCATGATCACCGCCACCCGTAGCCGCGTAACTTCGCCGAGTTCGTCAGGCGGCCGTCGCCGGGCGAGAGGATCTCTTCGAGATCGCCGTCGGCCGATTCAAACACAACTGCAACTTTGGCGGGTAGACCGGACGTTAGCGGCCGGTTACATCGCGGCAACCTTATGGCAAACTAGACCTGTTGCAGACCGCCACCGCGACACCTACCAAGAGCAGCCACAAGAGACTAGTCGATGCGAAGCTCGAAAGCGACGAGCTGCCTTTACCGTCCAAGAGCAACCGACCGAGCCGGCACGACGACCTCAGCTCACGTAATGGCGTTGACCGCAGTCGACAACCTCGACTTGAACGCGTCCGGAATAGGGATGTATCCGTTGTCCGCCAAGCCATTCTGACCTGCGCCGATGGTGCTCTGCAGGAAAGCCTTCACGGCCATACCGACCTGGGAATCGGGATACTTCGAGCAGACAATCTCATACGTCGCCAGCACGATCGGGTAGGAGCCGGACTGGTTCGGCCGGTAGAACGAGATCGTGTCGAGGGCGAGGTCGTTGCCCTCCCTGATGATCCAGGCCGAGGCAATCGTCTTCCCCGCCGAGTCTGCGCTGAGCGCTACCGGGTCCGGACCGGCCGACGTGATGATCTTGGCCATGTCCAGGTGTTCCGCCTGGGCGAACGACCATTCGTTGTAGGTGATCGCCCCTTCGGTGCTCTTGACGGCCGCGGCGGTGCCGTCGTTGCCCTTGGCGCCCTCGCCGGCACCGCCGTTGAACGTCTTTCCGGCACCCTTACCCCACGCACCGTTGGAAGCGGTATCGAGATATCTCTGGAAGTTATATGAGGTCCCGGACTCGTCGCTGCGGAATACGACACGAATCGGCTCAGCGGGCAGGGTGACACCTGCGTTCAGGGCCTGGATTGCAGGATCGTTCCAGATGGTAATGCCACCGTTGAAGATCTTGGCCGCAGTCGGACCGTCGAGATTCAACGAAGTCAGACCGTTGACGTTGTAGGTGATGGCGATGGGGCCGAACACCACCGGCAGGTTCCATGCTGGCGAGCCGCACCGCTGCTGGGCAGCGGCGTACTCGCTCGGGACCAACGTTAAGTCCGACCCACCGAAATCGGTTTGGTTGCCCTTAAATTCGCTAATCCCATCGCCCGACCCATTGGCCGTGTAGTTCAGCGTCTGACCTTTGCAAGCCTGTTCGAACGCGTTGACGAACCGGGTCATCGCGTTGGCCTGGGCTGTCGACCCGCTGGCTTTGAGCGTCGTCTTCCCGCCGCAACTCACGTTCCCCGACGACGCGCTCGTCGGTGCACTTCGCGCATTGTTGTCACTGCTACACCCCGACAGCACCAGTGCACTTGTAGCCAGGACGCACAGCACGGCACTAAATCGGTTGAGTCTCAATTTAGTTCCTTTGATTGGTAGCTGAACCATGATCACCGCCGCCCCTAGCCGCGTACCTTCGACGAGTTCGTCAGGCGGCCGTCGCCGAGCGAGACGGTCTCTTCGAGATTTGCCGTCGGCAGATTCAAACACTACTGCAACTTTGGCAGGTAGACCGGCCATTAGCGACCGGTTACATCGCGACGACGTCATGGTGAACTGCAAGAGACTAATCGACGTCCCCGGGTCATCACGACCTCAGCTCACGCGATGGCGTTGACCGCGGTCGACAACCTCGACTTGAACGCGTCCGGAATGGGGATATATCCGTTGTCCGCCAAGCCGTTTTGACCGGCGCCAATAGCGCTCTGCAGGAAAGCCTTCACGGCCATACCGACCGTTTCGTCAGGATATGTCGAGCAGACAATCTCGTACGTGGCCAGCACGATCGGGTAGGAGCCGGGCTGCGCCGGCTTGTAGAAGGAGACGGTGTCGAGCACCAGGTCGTTACCCTGTCCTGTGATCGTGGCCGCGCGACGAAATCCAGAGCCCAACCGCGGCGTCAGCCGCCACGGGAATCCTCCGACCTTCATCTGAGGAAAAAGTGAAAAACTAGAACCTGTTCCTCCGGGAGACACCCGGGCTTGCTACCGTTTTGCCCGACAACTGAAGAAGAAAGGCCGCAAATGATCCTTGACAGGTTCCGTCTCGACGACAAAGTAGCCGTCATCACCGGTGGCGGCCGCGGCCTCGGTGCGGCCATCGCGCTGGCTTTCGCCGAGGTCGGTGCGGATGTCGTCATCGCGTCGCGAACCCAATCCGAACTAGACGCCGTCGCCGAGCAGGTCCGGGCCACCGGCCGCCGTGCTCACACCGTCGCCGCCGACCTGGCCCATCCCGAGGTAACCGCACAGCTGGCCGGTCAGGCCGTCGAGGCTTTCGGAAGACTAGACATCGTCGTCAACAACGTCGGCGGGACCATGCCGAACACGCTGCTGACCACCTCGACCAAGGACCTCAAAGACGCGTTCACGTTCAACGTCGTCACCGCCCATGCGCTGACCGTCGCGGCGGTGCCGTTGATGCTCGAGCATTCCGGCGGCGGCAGCGTGATCAATATCAGCTCGACCATGGGCCGGCTGGCCGGACGTGGTTTCGCCGCCTACGGCACCGCCAAGGCGGCGTTGTCGCACTACACCCGCCTGGCCGCGCTGGACCTGTGTCCACGCATCCGGGTCAACGCCATCGCACCGGGGTCGATCCTCACCTCCGCGCTGGACGTGGTGGCCTCCAACGACGAGCTGCGCAAGCCGATGGAAAAGGTGACACCAATGCGCCGCCTCGGCGATCCCGTCGACATCGCCGCTGCGGCAGTGTATTTGGCGTCCCCGGCAGGTGACTTCCTGACCGGCAAGACATTGGAGGTCGACGGCGGCCTCACCTTCCCCAACCTCGACATACCCGTCCCGGACCTGTGAACCCCGACCTGTAAGGAGCCAGTCATGCCCATACCTGTCGTCCAGTTGGGCACCGGCAACGTCGGTGTCCACGCGCTCAGAGCGCTCATCACCAACCCCGAGTTCGAGCTCACCGGCGTCTGGGTGTCCTCGGACGCCAAGGCCGGCAAGGACGCGGCAGAGCTTGCCGGACTTGCGGATTCGACGGGTGTGAAAGCCAGCACCGACCTGGACGCCGTGCTCGCCACCGGGCCGCAGTGCGCGGTTTACAACGCGATGGCCGACAACCGGCTGCCCGAGGCGCTGGAGGACTACCGGCGCGTCCTGGCGGCCGGGATCAACATCGTCGGCAGCGGCCCGGTCTTTTTGCAGTATCCGTGGCAGGTGCTGCCCGACGACCTCATCAAGCCTCTGGAAGAGGCTGCGCGCGAGGGTAATTCGAGCCTGTACGTCAATGGTATCGATCCGGGCTTCGCCAACGACCTGCTGCCGCTGGCATTGGCCGGCACTTGTCAGAACATCCAGCAGGTGCGCTGCATGGAGATCGTCGACTACGCCACCTACAACAGCGCTGTGGTCATGTTCGACGTGATGGGATTCGGTAAGCCGATCGACGAGATCCCGCTGCTGCTGCAATCCGGTGTGCTGAGCTTGGCGTGGGGATCGGTGGTCCGGCAACTTGCTGCAGGCCTGGGCATTTCGCTCGATGAGGTCGCCGAGGTGTACGTCCGCGAACCGGCGCCCGAGGACTTCGACATCGCATCGGGTCATATTCCTAAGGGCAGCGCCGCGGCACTGCGGTTCGAGGTATTCGGAATGGTCAACGGCGACCCCGTTGTCGTCCTGGAACATGTCACCCGGTTGCGCGACGATCTGTGTCCCGATTGGCCGCAGCCCGCTCAACCCGGGGGTTCGTACCGGATCGAAATCACCGGCGAACCCTCCTACGCCACGGACATCTGCTTGAGCAGCCGCCGGGGCGACCACAACCACGCCGGGCTGGTCGCCACCGCGATGCGGATCGTCAATGCGATCCCGGCCGTGGTTGCCGCCGAGCCCGGTATCCGGACGACCCTCGACCTGCCCCTGGTCACCGGTCGGGGACTCTACGTCCCGGCGCCGTAGTGCCGAACCTGTCCCGGTAGGCGCGCGGCGAGAAAGCGATTGGCCGCTCGCGCGTTTGACGATTCCCGGGGACACCCCCACCGAGGTGAACACATCACCGTCGCGTAGGAAGATCGCGTCCGGTTCGACGTCAACATCGGGAAGGGCGCGGGCCAGCAGCGCGGCATGCCGCCAATGCGTGGTGGCGCGTACCGTGCGCGGTGTCGCACCCGGATCAGCCACAAAACCCATTGTGTCGGTTTCTGGGGGAAAGATGGCGCATCGGCCATAGCTACCCACTCGCGGCAAAACCCAGACTGGATATATCAGGCCCAGCGAACCAAAGGAGCTTCGACCATGACTACATCAGCAGACAACACCATCGCCGGCGTTCAAGTCCCCGACACCGCGCTCGTCCGTGACGTGACCGACTTCATCCGTGCACACGAGAATTACGTGCTATTTCATCATTCCCGGCGGGTGTTCTTCTTCGGCGCGCTGCAGGGGTTTCGCCGCGGCCTGCAACCCGATCTGGAATTGCTCTACGTCGGCGCCATGTTCCACGATCTTGGCCTGACCGAGCGCTACCGCACCTCTAATCTGCGCTTCGAGGTGGACAGCGCCAACGCGGCACGCGATTTCCTGCTGCAGCGGGGCCTCGATCAAGCTGACGCTCGCAAGGTCTGGCTGTCCATCGCGCTGCACACCACTCCGGGCGTGCCGGAATTCCTCGAACCGGAAATCGCTTTGGTGACAGCCGGTGTCGAGACCGACGTGCTCGGCATCGGTCGCGACGATCTCCCGTCCGACAAGCTTGCCGCAGTTACCGCGGCGCACCCGCGGCCTGATTTCAAACACCGCATCCTGCAGGCCTTCACCGACGGCAACAAGAACCGTCCTCGAACCACCTTCGGCAATGTCAACGCCGATGTGCTCGCGCACTACGATCCGTCCTTCGTCCGAGACGATTTCGTTGAGATCATTCTGAATAGCAGCTGGCCGGAATAGCGAAAGAGAAAGTCATGTCGAAACGACGAGTGCTGATCACCGGAGCGTCGAAGGGCATCGGCCGCGCGGTCGCCGACCGTCTGGCCGCTGACGGCCACGAACCGATTGGGCTCGCCCGGACAGCTTCGTCGGATTTCCCTGGACAGTTCCACGAGGTCGACCTGGGCGATCGAGCCGCGGCCGCGGAAACCCTGGAGAAGATCGTCGGCGAAGGCACCGTCCACGCGGTGGTCAACAACGTCGGTTTAGCGCGGTTCGGCCGTATTGGCTCGATTCACCTGGATGACCTTTTCGTCACCTACGACATGAACGTGCGCACCGCGGTTCAGGTGGTGCAAGCGGTGCTGCCCGGCATGATCGACGGGAGATGGGGTCGCATCGTCAACGTCACCAGCTTGACGACGCTCGGCACCCCCGAACGCACTCCGTACGCCGCCGCGAAGGCTGCGCTCGAAACCTGCACTCGCATATGGGCCGGTGAGCTTGCCTCAACCGGCATTACGGTGAACGCGGTGGCACCGGGGCCGATAGAAACCGAGATGTACCGCGAACGCAGCCCCGTCGGATCGGATCGTGAAGCTCGTTTCCTCGAGTCCATTCCGTTGCATCGGGTCGGTACCCCCGCAGAGATTGCCCATGTGATCTGCATGCTGCTGCACGAAGACGCCGGATACATGACGGGTCAGATTGTCCGGGTCGACGGGGGCGGGAGCATCAGCGCCGCATAGCGGATCTGCCTATACGATGCCAATGCCGATCGCCAGACAACTAGCACAAGCAAAAAGAAGGTAGGTATGAGCGCGACTCCCGACGACAACTCTGTGCGCCGGAGCCGCGATTCGACGGTCTGCGTGCGTTATTCATCAACACGACCCTGAAGCGCTCGCCGGAGCTCAGCCACACCGAGGGTTTGATTCAACGCAGCTCGGGGATCATGCGCAAGCATGGCGTCGAGGTTGACCATCTGCGCGCCGTCGACTACGACATCGCGACGGGTGTGTGGCCGGACATGACCGAACACAGTTGGGAAACCGATGAATGGCCGGATATCTATCAGCGAGTCCTCGATGCGCACATCTTGGTGTTGTGCGGGCCGATCTGGTTGGGCGACAACAGTTCTGTGATGAAGCGGGTGATCGAGCGGCTCTATGCATGCTCGCACCTGCTCAACGACGAGGCCCAATACGCCTACTAGGGGCGCGTCGGCGGATGCCTCATCACCGGCAACGAAGACGGTATCAAGCACTGCGCGATGAACGTGCTCTACAGCCTGCAACATCTGGGCTACACCATCCCGCCGCAGGCTGACGCGGGCTGGATCGGGGAGGCCGGTCCGGGCCCGTCGTACCTCGACCCCGGGTCGGGCGGTCCGGAGAACGACTTCACCAACCGAAACACCACGTTCATGACGTACAACTTGCTGCATCTCGCGCAGACGTTGCGGGCCGCGGGGGCATCCCGGCCTACGGCAATCAACGCACCAAGTGGGACGCGGGCTGCCGACCGGACTTCGCCAATCCCGAACACCGATAGGCCCGAGTTTCGTCGCAGGGCAACACGTTCGTTAACCTCACTTTCTTATCGGGGGTTATGAATCGAGGGTCCAAACGTTGGCGCAGGACACCCAGGCCTCGCTCAAGACGAGCTGGTATCTGCTCGGTCCGGCGTTCGTCGCCGCGATCGCCTATGTCGATCCCGGAAACGTGGCGGCCAACGTCAGCTCCGGCGCGCAGTTCGGCTACCTGCTGCTGTGGGTCATCGTCGTGGCCAATGTGCTGGCGGGCCTGGTGCAGTACCTGTCCGCGAAACTCGGGTTAGTGACTGGACAGTCACTACCCGAAGCCATCGGCAAGCAGATGAGCCGTCCGCTTCGGCTTGCCTTCTGGGCACAGGCCGAACTCGTGGCGATGGCAACCGATGTTGCCGAAATGGTCGGCGGAGCTATCGCCCTGCACATCCTGTTCGATTTGCCGCTGCTGCTCGGCGGGGTCATCACCGGGGCGGTGTCGTTGCTGCTCCTGACGGTAAAGGACCGTCGCGGCCAGCTCTTGTTCGAGCGTGTCATCACCGGACTGCTGCTCGTCATCGCCGTCGGCTTCGCGGCCAGTTTCTTCGTCGCGACGCCACCGCCCGAGGACGTCGTCAGCGGCCTGGTGCCGCGATTCCGTGGCACCGAAAGCGTGCTGCTGGCCGCCGCGATCCTGGGCGCCACCCTGATGCCGCACGCGGTGTACCTGCATTCAGGTCTGGCCCTCGACCGGCACGGACATCCCGACGCGGGGCAAGGTCGCCGTCGGCTACTGTGGGTCACCCGCGTAGACGTCATGCTGGCGATGGCGGTCGCCGGAACGGTGAACGCGGCGATGCTACTGGTGGCCGCGATCAACCTGCAGGGCCGCGGCGGCACCGCTTCCATCGAGGGCGCCTACGCCGCCATCCACGACACCCTGGGGGCCACGATCGCGGTGCTGTTCGCGATCGGGTTGCTCGCGTCCGGCCTGGCGTCCGCGTCGGTGGGCGCTTATGCCGGCGCCATGATCATGCAGGGATTGCTGCAGCGGTCAATTCCCATGCTGGCGCGCCGCTTGATCGCGCTGTGCCCCGCCGTGGCGATCCTGGCGGCCGGTTTCGACCCCACCCGCACATTGGTGCTCTCGCAGGTCGTGCTGTCCTTCGGTATACCGTTCGCGGTGCTTCCGCTGGTCAGACTGACCAGCAACCGCAAGCTGATGGGTAGCGATACCAACCATCCCGCCACGACTGTTGTTGGTTGGGCGGTCGGGGTGCTGGTTAGTCTGCTTAACGTGGTGCTGATCTATCTGACTATGACTAGCTCGGCGTAAATAGCCTGTGAGCTCTGAAAAGAGTCATCAGCTCGGCAATCCGTTCCACGCACAGCGCACCATGTCAAGATAGTGATATGGATGAGCCTTTGCCGAATCTCGCCGCGCTGTTGCCCTCATGGAAGCTGGCGCTACGCGCAGAACGGAAGTCTCCCGCCACTGTGAAGTCCTACGAGGAGGGCGTGCTCGCGTTCCTGAGATGGTGTGTCTCCATCAGCGTGCCAGCCGAGCTGAGCAAGTCAATGGTGCAAACGTTCGTCACAGACCTACTCGACAACGGCGCGTCAGCGAGGACAGCTAGCGCCCGACTGCTCGCCATCCGGCGGTTCGCGGCGTGGCTGACCGGCGAGGGAGAACTTCCCGGCGATCCGTTGCTCGGCATCAAGCAGCCCAAGATAGACCGCCAGGTCGTTGAGGCTCTCACAGATGAGGAGTTGCGGGCGCTGATCAAGGCGTGCCAGGGAAAGGCGTTCACTGACCGCCGCGACGAGGCCATCGTCCGGCTTATGGCCGAGACCGGGATGCGGGCCGGTGAGGTGGTCGGGCTGGAGGTTGCCGACGTGGACCTCCAGCGCGGGCTGGTGACCGTTCGGCGTGGCAAGGGCGGCAAGGGCAGGATCGCGCCGTTCGGCCCACAGACCGCGACCGCACTCGACCGCTACATCCGTGCCCGTCGTCCCCACCGCATGGCGGACAGTGGACCACTGTTTCTGGGCGCGGACAACTGGCGGACGTTCAACTACTTCGGTTTACGTCACGCGCTGCAGCGCCGCGCAGAAGCCGCTGGCATCAATGGCTTTCATCCGCACAAGATGCGACACACCGCCGCGACTCGATGGCTTCGTGCTGGTGGCTCTGAGGGTGGTCTCATGGCCGTTGCCGGTTGGTCTACGCGAGACATGATCGACCGGTACACCGGGGCATCCGCGGCCGAACGGGCTGCAGCAGAGGCTCGCGGTTTAGCACTTGGCGAGCTGTGACCTGTTGCGGCGGGCTTGGGCTGACTTCAGCGCCAGCCGTTTGAAATACGCCTTACGCGCATGCTCAGCGCGAATCGCCCGCTCCGCCGGTAGCAGTGTGCCGTCCGGATCTATTTCATGTTCAAACTTGTCCAGCATCGCCTTACGTGCGGGTGCCGTTCTCGCGGTACGGTTTTCGGTTCGTGCCCACGACTCGTGTGCCGCAATGGATGCGACCAGTGAGCGTTCTTCAAATCGGTTCATTAACTGCAGCCGTCCCGCTGGACCGTACGCATGTAACGCCGATCACCCTCGGCTGGTTTCTCGGTGGTGGCTGCGCTCATGCACCTAGAGAACCACGCCGCCAAGGGCGTGAAACGGGTACGAGGTCAGGGCCGTATTCTGCTTGCGCGTTGTGATGGTTGCTGCGGTCATGTCGTACATGTCACCACCATCCGTTCGGTGGTCTGCCGAATCTTTCACCGCCAGTAGTTTTGCGCCCGATCGAGTGAAACGGATCTGCCTAGAGTGAAGTCCGTCGACAGCCACGACGGATTTGATCGAAGCGCGACATCCGTTAAATCTGTCTGCGAGAACGGTTCTCACACATCGAAGACTATCTGGGCTGATCACGACGACAAGATAGGAGCGGATAAATGATCCATCTGGTTCGAGACACACAAGGCGAAGACGGCGAAGGTTTGGGTGCAGTGAGCGACTTCTCGCACATCCCGGCACCATCCGAGGCGACATGGGTTGGTGAGTGGCGCTTCTTCAAAGGATGCTGCCCCGAACACCAGGACTGGCTAAGGTACTTCGGAGGTCGCAGTTGGACGGTCGAATTCTTCTGTGATCACGTCGAAGTCGAGATTGCCGGAGCCCAGTTCTCAGACGGCTCCACTGACAGGTGGATCTGCGTGGATCGTGACTACCACAGTCTGAGCGCAGACGAGGCGCTGATGCTGGCAGCAACACTGTCTTCCGCAGCAGACGAACTCCAACGCATCGAAGGCAGCCCTATGATCAAGGGCGACATCTCCAATGCAACCGATTGCCACAGCGGTATTTCGCCAACGGCGTCCATCGACAGGAGTGCGGGTACAGCGCACTAGGTGAAGCTGGCAAGGGTGCGGGCGCTGCGCTTTTCTCAACGCAATCTGCACCCTTGCTCGCTTGCTGCCTTGTCTCACTGGCACTTTCGAAATAGGAGAAAACACAGACATGAGCACCATCAGCTTGCACAAGGCGTCAGACATGCCCCAGGCGCAGCCAGTCACATGGCGATTAGCACCCGGCTACCTGGCAGCCGGAAAGGTGAACCTTCTTGTAGGCGACGAAGGCATCGGCAAGTCCTTGTGGGCGATTCGTGCAATGGCGTGCGTGACCAGCGGCAAGCCCTGGGTCCATTCACCATCGCAGACGATCCCGCCAACGTAATTCTCATCGCCACCGAGGACGGATGGGCTGACACCATTCGGCCACGGCTAGAGGTGGCCGACGCCGACCTGAGTCTCCTGTTCGTGTTCAGCGAAAGCAGCGATGGCACCGGAGTACCTACGTTCCCGGCAGACATGGAAAAGCTAGTGGCGACAGGCATACCACCGACGCTGGTCGTGGTGGACACCTGGATCGACACCGTGGCCGGTGGGCTGCAGGTCAAAGACACCCAGAAGGCACGCCAAGCTGTAGTACGCGGCCGACACCAACGCCGCGACTCTTCTCGTCGCACATACGAATCGCAACAAACGAGAGGATCTTCGGAACACTTACGGTCGGTCGGTAGCTCTCCGCCAGGTGGCCCGTAGTTGCCTCTACGCGGACGAGGACCCCCACACGGGAACGCTCCTAGTTGGTCCCGACAGGGGAACCTAGGGCCAAAGGCGATGGCTGAAAGGTTCGAGCGTCTACCGGTTCAGTACTTCCCCAAGACACCGGAAAATCCAGGAACCGTGCCGCTTTTAGAGCACACGGGCAGTGATGGCCGCACCATCACCAAGGCGCTCTCCGATCAGTCCGACTACGCGCAGACGGAGCGCAAGCCAACACAACGTAAGACTGACGCCGTAGACACCTCGCTAGTCCGAAGTTCCCCCTGGTGTGTTGCCGTATTGGGGTGTTGACCTGAGGTTTTGGGTTGTGGCTGGGTCGGTGTACTGACTACGTCAGCCCGTGACGGGGTGAGACATCGAGTAGTTCGAAGGCTCGCCGCTGCAGTGGGGTCGGGGTGGTGAGCATGGTGAATGCTGGCATGTCGTCGGCTGGCTGGATCTGGTTGGCGCAGAGGGTGGCCAGGTCGGCGAGCAGGCTGGTGAAGCTGTGCACCGGGGCGTTGTCGGCGGTGTGTTTGCGGGCGGCCTTGGCCAGGGCGTTGTCGGAGCGTTGGGCCGCGGCAACGGGATTGGTGCGTTTAGCGGCCGCGCCGGGTTTGTCGTTGTCCTGAAACAGGATCGGGGCCAGGACTTGTTTCATGTGCCAGCTGATGTAGTAGGACAGCATCCGCAAGAACATGTGGGCGCGGACCCGGTCGGCGAGGCGGTGGTGGATGGGGCGCACGTCGAGTTCGGTGTTAAGGGTGCGGAAGAACCGTTCGACGTCTTCGAGACCCTTGTAACGCAACACCACATTGTCGTGGTCGAGGGTGTCGGCGGGCAGGCTGGTGCGCAGCACGTAGATGCCATCGAGGGCGGCCTCGGCGGCGATCGCCTCGTCGTTGCGGGTGAACGTGAACGCCTCGTCGGTGATGGCCAGGATGAAGTGTTTGGCCATCTTGTAGTGGTTGATCACCTTGCCGACCCGCAGCGCGATCTTGTCTTGGCCGCGCAACGGCCGTTTGTCTCGGGTGGTGGCAGCGGCGATGGTGGTCAATTCTTTTTCGGTGGCGGCCAACAGGTCTTGGCGTTTGCGGGCCCGTTCGGCGGCCAGGGCGGGGTTGTGGCAGCACACCAGCCGCTCCCCGGGAAAATCCGGGGAGCTGATCTCGACGAGGTCTTGCTCGTCGAACAGCGTCAGTTGCAGCGCGTCGGCTTGCACGAGGGCCTTGATCTGTGGGGCGCGTAGCGCGCTGATCCAGTCCAGGCCGGCCGGGCGCAGCTCATCGGTGATGCGCGCGCTGGTGAGCATGCCGCGATCGCCGACCAGACAGATGCGGGCCAGCCCGAACCGGTCCTTGAGTTTGGTGATCTGGGTGCCCAGAGTTTTCGGGTCGGCGGTGTTGCCGTCGAACACCTCGATGGCCACCGGCACCCCGGCGGTCGAACACAGCAGCCCGTAGACGATCTGCAGCCGGCCCTTGACCCCGTCGCGGGCGTGTCCGATCGCCCCCAGCGGGCAGGTGCGGCCCTCAAACGCCGCCGAGGACACGTCATAGAGCACCAGCGTCCCGTTGGCCAAATGCCGGGCGGCCAAGGCATTTTCGATGGTGTCTTTGCGGGCCAGCACCCAGTCCATCGCCGCATACAGGTCGTCCTCATCACAACCGGAGATACCCAGCACGGCGCCCAACGAGCTGGTGGCCGTCTCGGTGCGCAGCCCACGCGCGGTGGCCAGCTTGGAGCCCGGCGCGATCACCTGGGCGACCAGCATCGCGGTGACCAGATCCCGCCGCCGCGACGGCGTGGGGTCAATGAGTGTCTCCAGGCCCAGTCGCGCCGCGGTGCCCAGCACGGCTGCCACATGCCCGTGGGGCAGGCTGCGGGTGATCTCAAAGGCCTCGGAAAGATCCCGCGCCGCCGGCAGGCCCTTGAGCGCCCGCTGCAGCTTCTCCACCTTGTGCTCGGGCCAGCGTGACAGGTTGGCCAGGGTGCGAGTTCTCACCTTGCCGTCTTCACGGTAGCTTTCGCGCAACAGGATCGCTGGCGGTGACCCACGGTTCGGCACCCGCGTCACATACATGATTACTTTATAACACAAAGGCAGCACGACAATAACCAGATAGCAAAACGACACGCTGACATACTCTGCTCGATACATGAGTACGCCTTGCGGCCACACATGAACACAGAACACCAGCTCACAAAGCACATCGGGAATTCAGACCCCGCTTAGCGGGGGGAACTTCGGGCTAGTCGACACCCTGTCCCAAGGCCCGATCTGGGTTACGGACCTCGAAACACTCAGTGCTGATGAGGGATTCACCAGTCACCAGGTCACACGCTCTCGGCAACGGGTCGGCGCGAGGAGTAGAAGAGTCGAAGACAAGTGGCGCGTGGAGCTGTAGGGCAACAGGGCAAGGGTGCAAGAGAGCGGCTCGAAGGGACCGAGAATCGGTGCGGTCGACAGCACAGAATTGCAATTGAAATTGCAAGTCTGAACCTATTTGATGCCGGGGAGAGAGAGGCTGATTTGCACGGGGTGTCCCGGCATTGTCGCGTTTGGGGTCCCCCCAGGCAAAACAGGCCCGAGCGTGAGAAGGACCGCGTGCTACTGCTTCGAGTTCCAAACGGGCAGCGCCATGATGGTCGACGCCAGTATCGAGGAGTACAGAACGACGGCCGTCATGGCATTGCCTCGGCCCACGCGATATGCCCCTCGTAGCCAAGCGTTTTCGCCATGTCGCGGTAGCGATCTGCGAAGTCGCGATAGGCGGCCTCGTCACCGTGAGCCCGTGCGAGCAGTGCCCGCAGCCGCAGCAGCCAGATGTCGCGCATCACGAGACCCTCTTCGGCTGGCGCGGCCGCTAACCGCTCGATCGCGGCCTCGGCTTCGGCCACGTCACTCTCGGCACTGCGATCCAGCAGTGTCTCCACCAGAACACCTTTATTTCCAGAGAGAGTTCATGGGTTGGGCGTACATGTCGTTGGCAGTGAGCGGGGCCAGGCCCAAGTTGCCTTCAAGAGTGGCCATCAGGCTGTACTGGTTGGCGTAGCTGGTGTCGACGAACGGGCCGGGTTGCATCCCCGCATTTATGGCGGCCTCGTTCGGGATGGCGATCATCACGACGTGGTTGCCTTCGTTACCGAAGCCCAGTGACAGATTGTTGTAGTCCTCGTCCATCGTGATGTAGATCACATCGCTCTGCGACGAATTCCACGTTGGCGATGCTTCGATGGTTTGCACTTCTTGCTGGACGAACGCGTCGCCGGCCGCGACGTTGTACTGGTGCGTCGTGAGCTGGCTGAGAGCCCAGCGGGCAACGCTACCCGGAGTATCGATAGGGCCTTCCATGTTGTTGGCGCTGTCGGCAGCGATCCACGCGAATCTAGGGGCGGTGTTCGGGTTCGCGAAATCGGTGGACAACTGCGTCAGCGGGAGCAGGTGTGTCTGCAGGTAGGCGGGGGTGTTGTTGAAGACGTAGCCATATTCGAGGAAGGGTAATGCGTCGGTGGCGTAGCTACCCTGCGACGTCGTGGCACCCGGGAAGGGCATGCCCTGCGCGTAGCCGGCCCACGATATGCCACTCTGATCCATTTCTTGCATGAGGCTGGGTGCGTTGATGACGTTCGAGACGGGGTTGTAGGCGATCCCGAAATCCGATCCGCCCATGATCCGGAAGTAGTTGGGGTCGCTGGGATGGCCCAGCGCGTAGTAGTTGGACACATAATCTTGGTTGTTGATCAGGCTGTTGATGTACGGCGCGTTGGGGCTGCCGATGATGTTGCCGACGCCCTTGTTCTCCATGTAGATCACTTGCACGTGATCGATTTGGCCGACGTTGGACGTCGGTACGGTGAGCTGCGCCGGGGTGAGGCTTGGATCGCCGACGGTGAGCGACACGTTGTCGGCGTAGGCGTCATTGTAGTGGCCGAGGATAAGGTTGTGGTCGGCGAAGGTCGTGGTCACCAGCGCGGAGGTGGTGCCGGCCGGGATCATCCCGGAGATCTCGCGTGGCTGAAACTCGGTGAAACCCAGGCGATCCAGCAGCGTGACCGACCCGGTCGAGCCGGTGCCCAGAACGGCCCCACTGGCGCTGAGGAAGGTGACCTTCACTGAGGCCGATGACGGGTTCAAGAGGCGGCCGCCGAGGTCTGCACTCAGCGTGTACGGCGTTCCGGCTGCGCCGGTGAGGTCGACGGTTTGGCTGATGGTGGACGTGGCCACGGGTCCGCCGCCGGCGAAATTGTTGCCGCCGCCCGGGGGCGCCTGGCTTAGGCTTGGAAAGCCCAGGAACTTCGGCAGATTTGGGAACGGAAACGAGAGTGGCGACGGATAAATCGCGCGCAGGGCGCCGAAGGGTATCACGGTCGGGGTGCCGGTCTCCGTCCAGCCCGGAATGGTCACCCCGCTGTAGCCCGACACCGACGGGGCGGCCACTTCGAAGCCGGGGTTGACCAGCAAGTTCTGACTCATCGGCGTCGCGGGGGTCCCGGGGGGACCGGGGGCGATCAGCGGGCGCCCGGTCAACGCGTAAGAGGGCGCGTTGATCAAGCCCAGCAGATCCTGCTTCAGGTTCTGCAGCGACGATCCGTTCGCGGCCTCGGTGCCCGCAAAGGCGCTCGCACTATGCAGCAACGTCTGCACAAACCCGACATGAAAGGTCGCCGTGCGCGCGCTGAGCGCCTGAAAATCCGCCGCGTAGTTGCCCAACAACTGCGTGATGGCCGCCGACACCTCATCAGCGGCCGCCGGCGCAATCACCGTGGTCGCCGGCGCCGCCGACACCCTCGCCTCCCTGATCGCCTCCCCGATCCCGCTCAAATCCGCCGACGCCGAAGCCAACGCCTCAGGTGCTGCGATCAGAAAAGACAACATCTTGGGCTCCCCTCACCTCAGAGCGACACACAACCGAGGAAACGATCTTCAAGAAAGCGCACAAATGCTACGCCCCCCGGAATCGATACGCAGCCAATTCCGCACTTTTACCTACTGTGCTTCCTCGTCCAATTGTTGTGGGTGTTGCGGCGCGACCCGCGCTCCCGGCTCACCTCAGACCTGTTCATTCATCGCCACCGGATTAGGGCTGGTATCTTTCGCCGCGCATGTGCCATATCGCCGCTGCGATCCGGCCAACGGGTAGCGCGCTAGGCCGCGCCTCCGGGGGGCCGTAGACCGCGCAATCTCCCCCGAGTAGCCAGCTGGCCCGGGGCGGTAGACAGAAGTTGGGATGCCACCGTTTTCGGCACTTACCGTGGCGTGTTTATCAAGTCCAACTCAGACATAGGTAAAACAAAGATTTGGTGAAGCTCTTTAATGACCAGGTCGCAAAGCTAGCGGCCATCTAAACGGTTCAAGCCGGTGAGCGGCTTCTCCGACTACCAGGCTCTGTTCGCGCACTCCACGGTGCGACCGACGGCGCTACGCGCGCTACCGGGCTCACCCGAACCGGGCCCGCCGCGGCACCTCGGCAAAAAGTTCTCAAAAAAGTGTCCGACAAACGCCCGCTGCGGGCTCCTACCAATGACGGCGACCCAACCCGGGCCGCGACCCACACCTAAGGAAGACGCCATGAACACCATGCACGACCTGGAAGCGACCACCTATGCACCGACCACCCATGCACCGCGCGGCGACGACTTCACCGTGGCGTCCGCATGGTCGTCGAGCCCGCTCGGTGACCCGGCCGATGAGGTCAGGTATGCCGATGAGGTCAGGTATGCCGATGAGGCCGGATATGCCGATGACCGATACGACTTTCCGCCCGACCCGATTACCCCAGCGCGCAAGCCGAAGTTCATCAGCAAGGGAGTTCTGGCCGGAGGGTTGATCGCTACCGTCGGCGTGAGCGCCGCACTGGGTATGGCCCTCTTCGGCAACTGGAACCAACCGCGCCCCGTGAGCGTGGCTCCCGGCGCCACTGGCGCGCCGGTCGCGGTTCCTGCCGCCGCGGTCCCGGCCCCGGTGCTGACCCCGCCCGACAACGGCCCGGCCCCCGCGCCGGTGGTCGCCCCACCTGGCAACATCCCGGCGCCGGCCCCGGTGGTCACCCCGCCCGTCAACATCCCGGCGCCCGCTCCGGTGGTCACCCCGCCGCCCGACAACGGTCCGCCCCCGGCCGATCCAGGCTCCCCGCCTGCTGCCCCGCCTCCCGGCCCGGTCGTCATCGTGAATGCTCCTCCGCCGCCTGTATGGCTGCCGCCGCTTCAACCACCGGTGCCGCTTCAACCACCAGCGCCGCCGTCGCCACCGCATCTGCCTCCGCCGCCAAAACTGCCGACGTTGCCTCCGCCGCCGCTGTGCTTGCCTCCGCACCATCTTGTACAGGGCGTCTGCAAATGAGGTCGTGGGCATGGGCGAGGCTGGGCGTTGTCCTGGTCTCGCCCATGCCCCGCACAACTGAAATGACCCGTGCGATTTCACTCCCGTGCGCGCACACTTATTTGCAGCGTCGATTCGTGCGTGAGGCGGGTACCGACGCTTTATTGGCTGGAGAAGCGACGTGACGACCGCATTATCCAATTGGGACATCGTCAGCGACGCGGAGTTGGCCCGAGCGGCCGCGGCGGGTGACCGACGCGCCTTCGCCATGATTTATGACCGCTACGCCGACCGGTTGCACGACTTCTGTGTGGGCATGGTGCGCGATCGCGACGCCGCGGCCGACTGCGTGCAAGACGTGTTCTGCAACGCCGCGACCCAATTGCCCAAACTTCGCGACCCCGACCGGCTGCGACCGTGGCTGTATGCCATCGCCCGCAATGAAGCGCTGCGCTGCATCCGGAAGCGCCGCCGCGAACAGGCCTCCGACGATCTGCCCGAGGCGGCATCGCACGAGGCGGGCCCTGACACCCTCGCCGCGCGCAACGAGCTGGCCAATCTGATCAGCGAGGCCGCCGGCGGGCTCTCCGACCGGGACCGCACGGTACTGGAGCTGGCCTACCGCCACGGCTTGGACGGACCCGAGCTGGCCAACGCGTTGGAGGTCAGCCCGGGCAACGCCAACAGGATGGTGTCCCGGCTGCGCGAGACCATCGAAACTTCGCTGGGTGCGCTGCTGGTGGCCCGTCGCGCCCAACACGCTGCCAAGGCATGCGCCGAGCTGAGCGCGATCCTGGCGGGTTGGGACGGACGCTTCAGCGTGCTGATGCGCAAACGCATCAGCCGCCACATCGAGTCCTGTCCGACCTGCGAAGACGAGCGGCGCCGCTTGGTCAACCCGGTCGCACTGCTGGGTGGGGTGCCGGTGTTCATCCCCGCCCCCGACTGGCTCCGAGACCACACCCTGGGCCAGATCAAGCTGACCTCCGCCGGGGGCATTCTTTCTACGAGCAGCTCCGCGGACAACGGTGCGGGGTCCGCCGATAGCGCCTACCCACAGACCGTGGCGTCGTCATCCGATGCCGCGGGCCCGGATGAACAGGGTTACCTCGACGACGCCCACCCAGCTCGTGCTCGGCAGATGATCCCGTGGGTCGCGCTGTTCGCCGCTGTCTTGTTCCTTGCATCAATGCTGACGATCGCCTTGCTGTACCACCACAACATCGCCGTCACCCCAACGGAGTTGAGTGGGAAGGTACCCGCACCCATGAAGCCGGGCGCACCGCCCGGCGCCGTGATGATCCCCAACAGCCAATCGCCACCGGCGGCTCCTCCCGTGAACACCCCCGTTCCCGCGGTAACCGTGCCTCCCGGTGACGCGCCTCCACCCATTCAGACACCCATACCCACCGTGCCGATCGGCACGGTTCCGCCTCCGGTAGCGCCACCGCCGTTAGTCCCGCCGCCGGTAGTCGTCCCGCCGCCGGTGGTGGTGCCGCCGACTGTGGTGGCGCCACCGCCGGTGACGCCGCCAGCGCTGCCGACACCACCGAGGCTGCCTCTCCCTCTAATTCCTTCTCCGCCGACGCTTCGGCCGTACCCGCCTCCCGCCCACCCAATCCCGCCGCCGCCACCGCCTCGGCCACCGACACGCGCGCCCGCCCCGGTCATCCAATGACCGGTCAGGTCACGCGGTAAGGCCGCATAACGGGCGCCGTCGGTGGGGGCTCTCGGGAGTCGGCTTGCTTCAACAACTCTCGCACCACAGCGCACCCAGGCCACCCCGTTTTACCAGGTCAGGCCACTGCGCCTAGGCTGGCCTGGTGTTGACTTATTTGACGGTGACCGGCTGAATGCCGGCCCGCCCGCACGCCTATTTCGCATACGGGTCGAACCTGTGCGTGCGGCAGATGGCGCGGCGCTGTCCCGACGCCGCCGATCCACGGCCGGCGGTACTGAGCGATCATGACTGGCTGATCAATGAGCGCGGCGTGGCCACCGTCGAGCCATTCACCGGCAATCAGGTGCACGGGGTGCTCTGGCGGGTCTCCGACCACGACTTGGCCACCTTGGACAGCGCCGAGGGCGTGCCGGTGCGCTACCGGCGCGACCGGCTGGCCGTGCACACCGACGACGGGTCGTCGCCGGCCTGGGTCTACATCGACCACCGAGTGACTCCGGGTCCGCCCCGGCCGGGCTATCTGCCGCGGATCATCGACGGCGCCGTCCACCACGGGCTGCCGCAACGCTGGATCGACTTCCTGCGCCGTTGGGACCCCGCGCACTGGCCGCGCCCGGCCTTGGCGTCAGCATCGTCCGGGCCTGCGCCACAATCGCTTTCAGCGTTGTTGAGCGAACCCGGGGTGATCGAGGTCAGCCGGCTGCGGTCTCGTTTCGGCTTCCTTGCCATTCACGGCGGCGGCCTGGAACAGATGACCGACCTGATCGCCGAACGCGCCGCCGAGGCTGCCGACGCGTCGGTGTACCTGCTGCGGCATCCCCACCGGTATCCGCATCACCTGCCGTCGGCCCTTTTCGACCCCGAGGACTCGCCGCGGCTCGCCGAGTTTCTCGACCATGTCGACGTCGCGGTCTCGCTGCATGGCTACGGCCGCATCGGGCGTAGCACACAGCTGCTGGCCGGGGGCCGCAATCGCGCACTGGCCGCCCGCCTGGCCCGGCACATCCAGCTGCCCGGTTATCAGGTCGTCACCGAACTCGGTGCCATCCCGCCAGAACTACGGGGCCTACATCCGGACAACCCAGTCAACCGGGTGCGCGACGGCGGGACACAGCTGGAACTGTCGGTTCGCGTCAGGGGCCTCAGCCCGCGTAGTCCGCTGCCGGACGCGGACGGCTGGTCACCGGTCACCGCTGCTCTGGTGCAGGGCTTGGTGGCCGCGGCCCGTTCTTGGTCAGTGTCTTCAGATCGTTGAACGGAGGTTGTTGGTGGCCAAGGATTTTCGCTTCGCGCTGAGCATCCGCTTCTTCAAATCTCGCGCGGCATTGCAGGACAAGGCGAAGCGGGCGGAAGATCTTGGATTCGACGTCCTCTGTGTGCCCGACCATCTTGGCGCTGCGGCACCGATTCCAACGCTGACCGCGGCCGCCATGGTAACCACGAGGATCCGGCTGAGCATGTATGTGCTCAACGCCGCCTTCTACAAGCCGGCCCTGTTGAGCCGAGACCTCGAAGCGCTGGACCGGCTCAGTGACGGCCGTCTTGAGGTAGGCCTCGGTACCGGTTACGTCCGGGAAGAATTCGAAGCCGCCGAGCTTCCCTACCCCAGCGCCGGAGCCCGCGTCGACTACCTCGAACACATGACGGCCTACCTGAAAGAGCATCACCCAACGACGCCGATCCTCATCGCCGGAAACGGCGACCGGGTGCTGACCCTGGCCGCTCAGCATGCCGACATCATCGGGCTGACCGGCGCCAACGTACGCGCCGTCGACGACCCGCTGGCCGAACGCATCGAATTCGTCCGCAACGCCGCGGGTGACCGGTTTGACTCGCTCGACCTGAACCTGGCGATCACGGCGGTGCCGGCCGTGGGCGAGAGTATGCCCGACTTATCGATGACCCGCAGGTATGCATCCGAACTGTCCGATGAGGAGTTGTTGGCGCTGACCTCGGTGCTCAGCGGGTCACCCCGCGACATGGCCGACACCTTGTCCGGGTACCGCGAAAAGTACGGGGTCACAAGCTTCACCGTGCAGGACAACCACATCGAGAGCTTCGCGAAGGTGATCGCGGAGCTGCGGTGATCGGGTGGCTGCCCGCGGTCTCCCGGTAAGCTCAGCCAGTCCGCCCTCGTAGCTCAGGGGATAGAGCACGGCTCTCCTAAAGCCGGTGTCGCAGGTTCGAATCCTGCCGGGGGCACAAGCTCCGATGTATGACCTCGGCTGATGCTTGACATTTCGGTTTCGGGTGATGCCTGACGGTGTTTCGGCTGATGCTTGACAGTGGTTTCGGCTGATTCCTTGACACTCCCTGGATGAGGGAGTTGAGCGTGGTTGAGCTGTTTGGACAGCGTTTTGCGTAGCTCGATGATGCGCTCTTCGAGTTCGCCGGCTGCCGCGCGGGGGTTGTGGTGCGGCCGGCGCGAGCGCGCTATATAGGCCGCCGCACCTTCGGTGCTGTAGCGGCTTAAGACCCTTGTGTGCGGCTGCGGTGCATTAGAGCATGAAATCTGACCCTCCTAACGTCCCTCGCGAACGGACTCAAGCGTGAGCGCCTGACATGACGCGAATCGGTTCCGGGCTGCGGATCCGTCCCACGGTCGTTCCTTGCGCAACGACCCAGGAGTCGAGGCAGCCAGGCGACGTCGGCGCTCGATCGCAGTGTCAGTGATGCTGGCTGGGGCCAGGTCTCGATTCTTCGCCAAAGCGGAAGATGCTGCGCGCGGTCGCGCGATGCCCCAGCAAACGAAAATGCCGCACATTACAGCCTTGCGGCTGGATTGGCTTTTCACGCCCACGGGGCGGGAAAGAACTCGGCGGCTTCCAGCCGTCGGAGAAGTCACGACATTCACACAACCCCGACAAGCGCCTTAAGGAGACGTCCATGTCTTTCGTGACCACGCAACCTGAAGCGTTGGCTTATGCGGCGGGAAAGCTGCAAACTCTCGGCTCTGTGATGGCCGCCGAGAGTGCGGCCGCAGCAGACCCGACCACAGGAGTGGCTCCCGCAGCCGCTGATGAGGTATCGGCGCTGCAGGCGGCAATTTTCGGGGCATACGGCAGCCTGTACCAGTCGGTCAACGCCCAAGCCACGGCGATTCACGAGCTCTTTGTTCACACCTTGGGGGCCAGCGCGGGTTCGTATACAGCCACCGAGTCCGCCAACTCTGGTGCAACTGCTTCGCCCTTGTCGGGAGGGATCTCGGGGCTCCTCAGTTCTGCCGCCAATGCGGCTAGCGCTGACCCGCCGGGTGGCAACCTGGCCAACATCTTCGACATCGGGTCTGGGAACTGGGGCTCTGCTACGTCGGACCTGCTCGATATGGCACAGGGCGGTATTCTTCCTGCTGCTAATGAGGACGTCGCCGGCGGCGCCGCCGGCAGTGCCGCGGGTGCGGCGGCCGGCTTGGATGGAACAGTTCCGACGGGCGCGGTGGGGCCGGCGGGCTCTGCAGGCTTAGGCGGGCGGGGTTCCGATGTTGGGGGGTCTGGGCCAGGCGGCCTCGGCCGGGGGGTTGTCGGTGCCGCCCAGTTGGGCCGCGGGGGCCGCCGCCCCGGCGGCGGCGAGCCCTGGTGCGGTAACGACCGAGAGCTGGACTGTCCCGGCGCCGCAACGCACGCCAATGACAACCATTCCAGCCGGCATGCCCTCGGTGGCCATGGCCGGCAAAGCCGCCGGCTTGGGTGCGCCGCGATACGGCGTCAAGCCCACCGTGATGGGACGGCCGGCGGTCGTCTAGGGACCGCGTCGCCATCGCGGTCGCAACCGATTAACAACAAGCGGGATTTCTCAAAGGAGAGGTATACAGAAATGGATTTCGGAGCATTACCCCCAGAGATCAACTCCGGACGCATGTACGCCGGTCCGGGTGCGGGACCGATGATGGCCGCCGCAACGGCGTGGAACACCCTGGCCGCCGAATTGAGTTCCGCGGCGGCCGGCTACGAATCGGTGATCACAGAGCTCACCTGCGAGCACTGGCTGGGTCCGGCGTCGGCATCGATGGTCGCCGCGGTCCAGCCATACGTGGCGTGGTTGAACCTCACCGCCGGGCACGCCCAGCATGCGGCGATGCAGGCCACGGCATCGGCGGCTGCCTTTGAGACGGCCTTTGCGACGACGTTGCCCCCGCCGCTGATCGCGGCCAACAGAGCTCAGCTGGCGGCACTCGTCGCGACCAACTTCCTGGGTATAAACACGCCGGCGATCATGGCCACCGAGGCCCACTACGCCGAAATGTGGGCCCAAGACGCCGCCGCCATGTATGGCTACGCCGCCTCCTCGGCGAGCGCCGGGACGTTGACCCCGATGACCCCCCCGGCGCCGACCGCCAACCCGGCCGGGCTGGCCGGCCAAGCCGCCGCCGTCGCCCAAGCCAGCGCCGTCACCGGCACGCAGGCGGGGCTGATACAGACGATCTCCAGCTTGCCCAATGCGGTTGCCGGACTCGCCTCCCCGCTCGCCGCCGCCGACCCGCCTCTCCTGGGCATCCCGTTGGTGGCAAATACCATCAACGGGACGGTGAACACCCTCGCTTGGTGGATCATGAACACCATCCCGACTGCGGTGTTAATTACCCACGCCGTTAACGGTGCCCCAGCAGCTGCGGCCGCAGCTACCAGCGCCGAGACTGTCGCGGGCGGTGTGGGGGTAACGGGCTTGGCGGGCGCGGTTGGGCCGGCCGGCTCTACCGGCTTCGGTGGGGCGCCGGCGCTGGCGGGTTTAGGCCAGGCATCCACGGTGGGTGGTTTGTCGGTGCCGGCCAGTTGGTCTGCGGCCACCCCGGCGACGAGCTCTGGCGCTTCGGCGTTAGCGGGCTCGGGCTGGGCCGTTGCCCCGGAGGAAGCGGCGCCAATGACAGCGGTGCCAGCCGGGATGGGGGCGGTGGCCACGGCCGGGAAATCGCTTGGCTTCGGTGGGCCGCGGTACGGATTTAAACCCACGGTGATGCCCAGAATGGTCCTCGTATGACAGAAAAGAGTCGCGAACGCGTGTGGGCATATGCCAACAACCAATTCGGTGGGGTCAAGCTGCCTGTTTGAGTTGTATCCGGTTGGTTTGGGTGTATCCCGCCGGTCGGCCGCAGGCTGCCTGCATGTAAACCTGTTGATCTGTGCCTGCAAGGGTATTTGGATCCCACGTTATATGGGCGTTCGCGGCGTAGGGAACTCTAGTACCGTCCGAGCAACGTACGTTGTCGAACATGTCCATTACCCATTGACCATTGACCAACTGCGCTCGGCTGGTTCCAGCCCCAGCTTTTATGTCGGCGCATCCGTCACCGCAGGGATTGACGTTCCAATCGGTGACAGTGGTTTGGCCAGCTGGGTTGGTCTCGCTAAGGATGTAGTCGCCGCTCATCATGGGAGCGGCGGACGCGGGTGCAGCTGCTGCTCCGGCAGCTACGGCGGCAAAGGTCGCGGCTGTGGCAATCGCGCCCGTGATGTCCATGTTTTTCTCCCTCTCGGGCAAATATTCGATTTGCTTGGTTACCTCCGGTTTTTACTCGCCACTCACATGTGTCGCCAGTTTCCAATGGTCGGCGAAGCGTCCGCATGCACACAGCCGGGTCGCATTCTCCAGGTCCGCCTTCTGATACCGAACTTTTCGCCGGTGTCGTTATCGGTGATCCAGGTTGCCGTGCCATCCTCGTCTGTCACGACCTCGATTGGCGGGTTGTCCTCCAGTTCGAGGCAGTACCTCGGCAGGGTAGCCAGGTTCTCAAGGTGCTCTCTCGCCTCGTCTGCGGTCGTGAAGGTCCTTTCGGTGCCGGCGGGCAGATCGACCCGCCGAACCCAAAACGGCATCGGTATTGTGTTGTGCTGCTGCGTGATTGGTCTAGACACTACTCAAGGCAGGGTCTGGCTCGTCAGATGGTCACTCAGCGTATGCCAGATCGAACATCTTGTGGCATGCGCTGCAACGCGGCTCGTAGTAGTCAGGCGATGAGCCATACGGTCGGCCTGCCTTCTGATGGCCCGTCCCCTTTTGATGGACACGCTTAAAGGGATCGCCTCTTTGTGGCTTTCAGCGTTGAACGATGAGCCACAGCCGTGCCGTGGCGGACGCCCATTCGGATCGCGCCCAGCCAAAAGTTGGACACCCGCGCGCGCCGCGCCGACAATCGAGATCATCCCGCTCAACCCGGAAAGGACCGTCAGGTGTCCACACCCCTCGAAGTGTCCAAACTCGGCGCGCACATCGGTGCGGTGATCTCAGGTGTTCAGCTCGGCGGCGACCTCGACGCCACCACCGTCGCTGGCATTGCGGCGGCGCTGTTGGAACACAAGGTCATCTTCTTTCGCGACCAGCATCATCTCGACGATGACGGCCAGGTAGCGTTCGCCCGCCGACTGGGCGTGCCGACCACCGCCCACCCGACCGTCACGTCGCTGGGAGACACCGTCCTGCCGATCGACTCGCGTTTTGGCAGGGCCAACAGCTGGCATTCCGACGTCACATTCGTCGACCGCGCGCCCAAGGCCTCGTTGTTGCGTGCGGTGACCCTGCCCGCCTACGGCGGTTCCACATCCTGGGCGTCGACAGAGGCGGCCTATGAACAACTGCCCGCCCCGCTGCGGGCACTGACCGAGAACCTCTGGGCGGTGCACAGCAATCTCTACGACTACGCCGCCGATCAAGCTGAAAACGACGACGACCTCACCGACCAGGCCCGCGAGTACCGCGCCGAGTTCCGTTCGCAGCACTACGAAACCGAGCACCCGGTCGTGCGCGTCCATCCCGAGACCGGCAAGCGTGTGCTGGTGCTGGGCCATTTCGTCAAGCGTTTCGTCGGTCTGGGCAGCACCGAGTCCGCGACTCTGTTCGCCCTGTTGCAGGACCGCATCACGCAGTTGGAGAACACCGTGCGCTGGAGTTGGCGGCTCGGCGACATCGCGGTGTGGGACAACCGGGCGACTCAGCACTACGGCGTGGCCGACTACGACGACCAGCCTCGCTATCTGCGCCGGGTCACTCTCGCCGGCGACATCCCGGTCGACGTCAACGGTCAACGCAGCCGGGTCGTCGCGGGTGACGCCTCGCATTACTCGGACATCGTCGCCCCCGATAAGGTTGCGGCCGAACCCGTTCCGGCCGCCTGACCCCAAGAGCTGCGGACCTCGAAGTCGGTGACCACCGGGCTGCATAGGAGTTCCCGACCGCGGGTGGACCCGGCGGGGCAAATTCTCACATCCACTCAGTGCGGATCGCAGCAAACCTCGGCCCGTTGAGCAGGGCCGGAGGGCCGACGGGTCACCGTCCGCTATGACCCACTAACAGCGGAATCTGCGTTTTCGCCGTTCAGCTGCCCTTTTCTGGCGCAGCCGCCCAGGTCGGCCGGAGATGTTTGTCAATCGCCGTGGATGGCAATGTTCCCTTGGAGGCTGGCGCGTCAGCCGGCTGCCGCGCTCGCCGAGGTCCCGTCGGTTCAGCCCGAGAGCCGACGGGGCCGACCATATCGGGGACTCTTCCTCCCCGGATACGGGGAAACGGGCGCCTCAACCTGGAGTACCGTGCGGCGTATGGACGGCTCGACAGGCGTGTGGATTCTCGGCGGCTACCAGAGCGATTTCGCTCGCAACCTGAGCAAAGAGAACCGCGACTTCGCGGATCTGACAGCAGAGGTCGTCGAGGGGACGCTCGCCTCGGCGAAGGTGGACGCCGCCGACATCGGAGTTATCCATGTCGCGAACGCTTTCGGTGAGATGTTCGCCAGCCAGGGCCACCTCGGGGCGATGCCGGCCACGGTCTGCGACGAGCTCTGGGACACGCCCGCTTCGCGGCACGAAGCCGCGTGCGCGTCCGGCAGCGTAGCGACGCTGGCGGCGATGGCGGACCTGCGCTCGGGCGCCTACGACACCGCGCTCGTCGTCGGGATCGAGCTGGAGAAGACCGTGCCCGGTGACACCGCCGCCCAGCATCTCGGCGCCGCCGCGTGGACCGGGCATGAGGGGGCCGACGCGCGCTACCTGTGGCCATCGATGTTCGCGCAGGTCGCCGACGAATACGACCGGCGCTACGGTTTGGACGATGCACACCTGAGGGGGATTGCGCAGCTCAACTTCGCCAACGCGCGGCGCAACCCCAACGCTCAGACCCGCGGCTGGACCGTCCCCGACCCGATCACGGATGACGACGCGACCAATCCGATTACCGAAGGCCGGCTGCGGCGGTTCGACTGCAGCCAAATGACCGACGGTGGTGCGGGATTGGTCCTGGTCGGCGATGCCTATCTGCGGGATCATCCCGAGGCGCACCCGATCGGTCGCATCGACGGCTGGGGACATCGCACCGTCGGGCTGGGTCTGCGGCAGAAACTGGACCGCGCGGCTGACGACCCCTATGTGCTGCCGCATGTGCGGGCCGCGGTGCTCGACGCCTTGCGCCGCGCGCGGCTGAGTCTCGACGACGTCGACGGGTTCGAGGTGCACGACTGCTTCACCCCCAGCGAGTACCTGGCCATCGACCACATCGGGCTGACCGGCCCGGGTGAATCGTGGAAGGCCATCGAAAACGGCGAGATCGAGATCGGCGGCCAACTGCCGATCAACCCCAGCGGAGGACTGATCGGCGGTGGACACCCCGTCGGGGCTTCCGGCGTGCGGATGCTGCTGGACGCGGCAAAGCAGGTCAGCGGCGCGGCCGGCGATTACCAGGTCGAGGGTGCCAAAACCTTCGGCACCTTGAATTTCGGCGGTAGCACCGCCACCACCGTCAGTTTCATTGTCAGCACTACAAAGTGATGGAAAAAGGCGTGTGACTATGGATGTTGAGATCGTTGGCAAGTTCTTGTCGACTCTGCCCGAAGACGACGACCACCCCTACCGGACCGGTCCGTGGCGACCACAGACCACCGAGTGGGACGCCGACGACCTCACCGCCGTGGAGGGAGAAATCCCTCGCGACCTGGACGGCATCTACCTACGCAACACCGAGAACCCGCTGCACCCGGCGTTTAAGATCTATCACCCGTTCGACGGCGACGGCATGCTGCACGCAGTCGGCTTCCGCGACGGAAAAGCCTTCTACCGCAACCGCTTTGTCCGCACCGATGGTTTTCTGGCCGAGAACGAGGTGGGCGAGCCGCTATGGCCGGGACTGGCCGAACCGGTACAATTGGCCAAGCGTGAGGAGGGCTGGGGCGCTCGGACCCGGATGAAGGACGCGTCGAGCACCGACGTCATCGTCCATCGAGGCATCGCGCTGACCAGCTTCTACCAGTGCGGTGACCTGTACCGGATCGACCCGTACTCGGCCAATACGCTCGGCAAAGAGACCTGGAATGGACATTTCCCGGCCGACTGGGGCGTGTCGGCACATCCGAAAGTGGACAACAAAACCGGCGAACTGTTGTTCTTCAACTACAGCAAGCAAGACCCGTACATGCGTTACGGCGTAGTCGACCAGAGCAACGAGCTGGCGCACTACGTCGACATCCCGCTGCCTGGGCCGCGGCTCCCGCACGACATGGCGTTTACCGAAAACTACGTGATCCTCAACGATTTCCCGTTGTTCTGGGATCCGAGGCTGCTCGAGCACGATGTGCACCTGCCACGGTTCTATCCGGGTATCCCGTCGCGCTTCGCGGTGCTCCCACGAAGGGGCGGAACCGACGACATCCGATGGTTCGAGGCGGACCCGACGTTCGTGCTGCACTTCGTCAACGCCTACGAGGATGGCGACGAGATCGTGCTCGACGGTTTCTTCGAAGACGATCCTCAGCCGCTGGACACCGGCGGAACCAAGTGGGAGAAGCTGTTTCGCTTCTTGGCGCTGGATCGACTGCAGTCCCGGCTGCACCGGTGGCGATTCAACCTGGTCACCGGCGCGGTGAAAGAAGAGCAACTCTGCGACTCCATCACCGAGTTCGGGATGATCAATGCCGACTACGCGGCCGGCAGCTACCGCTATGCCTATGCCGCTACCGGCAAACCGGGCTGGTTCCTGTTCGACGGGTTGGTGAAACACGATCTGCTCGCCGGAAACCAGGAGGGCTACTCGTTCGGTGACGGTGTCTATGGGAGCGAGACCGCGATGGCTCCACGCGTTGGCAGTACCGGTGAGGACGACGGCTACCTGGTCACCCTCACCACCGACATGAACGCCGACGCGTCTTATTGCCTGGTCTTCGACGCTGCCCGGATCGCTGATGGTCCGGTGTGCAAACTGCAACTGCCCGAACGTATTTCCAGCGGCACTCATTCGACGTGGGTTGCGGGTGCAGAGTTGCGGCGCTGGGATACCGCGGAGTCGGCGGCAAGCGCTGTCGGGTTGTGACAATGTGGCCTGGCTCGGCGCGCCGGACAACGCACTGGCCCATGCAGTTGGCGTCGATCGGCGCCATCCGCTTCGCTCGCCGGTCGTCGAACTTCAATGAAACAGTGCGGTTTTACCGTGAGCTGGTGGGGCTGCCGCTCTACGAGACGTTCGAGGCCAGCTACGCCAGCAATGGTGCGATATTCGGCCTGCCCAGCTGGAACCTGACACTCGAAATCGTGGAGGCGGTCGACGCCGTCGCGGTGGACCACCACGACCAGCTGTGCCTGTACTTCCCTGACAAGCAGGCACAGCAGGCAGCAATCGCACGCCTGCAAGAGGCGGGGCTGGAACCCGTGCAGCAGCACCCGTACTGGGAAGCGACTGCAGCCGTCACCTATCGCGACCCCGATGGCCGCGAAGTCGTGTTCGCGCCCTTTGTGTTCGGAGTGAACGAGCCCGACACCAGTGCCGTCTCAGGCAAGCACGAGTTCCCTTCGGGCTGAGAGGCTCAACGTCTGGACCGGCCGGAAGTCAAGGCCGCGATCACCGACGCAACCGAGCACGCCACCGCGCATACCGCGCCGACCGCACCGACATAAAGCCCGTATTCGGCCGACACCGCTGCGTCGACGTGGACCTTGTAGTACAACACCATGAGTCCCACGATCAGCAGCGAAATGATCAGCGCGGCAACCGAAGCGAGCCTCACCGACAAGCCACGGCCCACCATCGCCCCGGCCACCACCAGCGTCGAGGACAGCAACACGATGAGCTGTCCCGCACCGAATCCCCGCGCAAGTGGCAGGTAGCCGTGAGTGCCCCCGATGGCGTTGGCCCAGCCCCCGCCGCGGGCTGACGTCGTCAGCCACGGCATCCAGACGCTGACCCACACGACCCCAGCGAAAAGCGCCACCAGCCAACCAGGGTGCAGGCGCCGAGTCATGGTTGCGACATTAATAGGATGCCGGACCGGTTCGCCGCTCGGCACGCGCAGGTTGCGCGATCGCGGTCAGGTCTGCAGCGAGGACAGGTTGAACAATGCACCGGTCGGGTCGGCCGCCTGAGCCAGCCGGCCATACGGGGTGTCCTGAGCCGGCCGCAGCACAGCGCCGCCGTTATCGGTAATTACCTGCAGCGTCTTGTCGACATCCTCGGCCCCGAGATAGACGGCCCAATGCGACGGCACACCGTCAGGCAGGAACGTCGCACCGTCCATCACGCCGAGCAACTGTTGATCGCCGAACCACGCTGTGGTGTAGCGGAATTCATCGGTGTCAGAAATCTGCTCGGTCCGCCACCCAAAAACCGCGCGGTAGAACTCGACAGCGGCGCGGTGGTCGCGCGTGGTCAGTTCGTGCCACACCGGTGCGCCGGCTTCGCCGATCACCTCGAAGCCAAGATGCTCCAGCGGCTGCCACAAACCGAAAGACGCTCCCGACGGGTCGGTCGCCATGGCCATGAAGCCCTTGGCGGGTACCTCCATCGGTCCCATGCACACCGAGCCACCCGCCGAGGTCAGCGCCGACGCAGTCGCGTCGATGACGGCGGTGTGAAAGTAGGTGGTCCAGCCGTCCGGCGCCTGAAACTCAGGGTTGTTGGCCATCATGCCGGCGACGGGATGGCCGTCCTTGGCGGCATTGACGTATCCGCCGTATTCGGGTCCCGCGGACTCGAACGTCCAGCCGAATACCGTGCCGTAGAAGTCCTGGGCACGGTCGACGTTCGATGACGCGAGATCGATCCAACAGGGAGCGCCCGCCGGCGCGCCATTACGGATGGGCACAATGACCTCCTCGTGGTGTCGTATGAACCCCTGAGTGGGGTTACCCATACCGACTTCCGCCGAACCAGAAACTCATCGGGCGGCGGCCTGTTTGACAGCCAATACCTGATCCACGCCCATTCGGCCTTCCTCGAAGGCCAGCTTGCCGCCGGCCAGATACAGCCGCCACACCCGGGCGACTTCTTCGCCTTGCAGCGCCACGAATTCGTCGAAGTGACGCTCTAGCGTGTCGATCCAGTGTTCGGCGGTGCGTACATAGTGCTCGCGCATCGCCTCGACTGACAGGATTTCGAAGTCCGCGCCCTGTAGGTAACGCAACGTCTGCCAGAGCGGCCGCATATGCATATCGGGCGCGATATAGGCCTCGATGAACGCTCCCCCGCCCGGCGCCGCGTCGGCCCGCCGAGACATCTGCTGCAACAACAGCCTGCCGCCAGGCTTCAGCGCGCGAAAAAGGACGCGCACGTAATCCGGATAGAACTGCTCCCCGACGTGCTCACCCATCTCGACGGAGCCGACCGCGTCGAACGCCTCCCGTGTCGTCGGGAGGTTGCCGAAGTCGCGGTAATCCTGCAGACGTACCTGGACGTGGTCGGCCAGGCCGCGCTCGTGAGCGCGGGCCACGGTGAAATCGCGTTGCTGGGCGGACAGCGTGATACCGGTGCCGCGTACACCGTAACGCTGTGCCGAGTAAAGGATGAACGATCCCCAGCCGCAACCGACATCCAGCAGATGCATACCCGGTTTGAGTCCGAGCTTGCCGCAGATCAAGTCCAACTTCGCGGTCTGCGCATCGTGCAGCGACTGGCCCTGCCGGGTGAAATACGCTGCGGAGTAAGCCATCTGGTCGTCGAGCAGCAGCCGGTAGAAATCGTTGGACAGATCGTAATGGTGGGCGATCGCCGCCCGATCGCGGCGCCGGGTGTGCAACCGGCCGGACAATCTCGCCGCGCTGGCCAGAGCTCTGGGCGGCGGACCCAACGCCCCCAGCCGCGCGGCGCGCAGCGCCGCCACCATCCTGCCTCGCTTCGATAAAGCCGCACCTGGGTGCGATCGGGCCAGCCGCCAGGCCCGCCGCAGACCGTCAGTCAGGTCCCCGTCGACATCGATGTCGCCGGTCACGTAAACCCGCGCCAGGCTGAGTTCGCCTGGACGCCAAAGCAATCGACGCAAAGCCCGAAGCGACCGCACTACCAGCACCGGGCCATCGGCCGGCCCGGCCTCACTTCCATCCCACGCGCGGATCCGAACCGGGGGGTCGACACCGACGGTGGTTCGAAGGAGGTCAGCGACGGGCGCCACGGTTGCGGTTTCAGGTCCGGTTCAGGCCCGGGAGAACACGGTGACAAAGTTCTGCAGCGATTCGCGGATATCGCTTCGCAGCGCACCGGCGACGATCATGCCGATCGGTCCGAACAGCGCCGGGCCACCGAGGTGCACGTTGAAGCTGACGATGGAGCCGTCGTCCTTGGGCGTGACCTTGGCGATCAACTTGACCTTGACACCGCCGACGCCGTGGCCGTTGAGCGTCATAGCTTCCGGCGGCTTGTAATGCACGATCGTCCATTTGATCCGGTTGGGCATGCCCTTGACCTCGACATACGACTCGATGACGGTGCCCTTCTGCACGACGTCGGGCAACCTGCTGCGCCATACCTGGTGGATGGTCAGCCACTCCTTGAACCGGGACAGATCGGAGGCGTGCTTCCAGGCCTCCTCCGGAGGCAGCGGTACGTCGATGGATCCGGAGAGTTTTGCCATGTGCTCAGTTCTGCTGGTTGCCCGTGGCACCCGGGCCAGCGGCCTTCTTGGCCTCTTCCTGCACCTTGTGGATGGTGTCGGTGTACTTGCCCTTCGTCTTTTCGTCGACGAACTCGCCGGCCTTGTCGATCGCCGTCTCGACCTTGTCAGCGTTCTGCGACAACAGGTCCCTTTGCCTTGTCCAGGATTCCCATACGCCAGTTCCTTCCCGCGGGATCCTAGTTTGCTGGTAGAACCCTTCTTGCCGGTGCGCTGGCCGCCTCTAGTCGCCCTAGCCAGCCCTAGCCGGCTCTCGCCACAACCGCGGTTGCACGCCGAGCATCCTGGCCCGAATCCACCACATGGCCTCGATCACCGCGGCTCCCAGCACGCCGATCCCCAGCGCGGTTGACGTCACCACTAGATTCGACGGGTCAAGAAAGAAACTCTTCTGAGCCAGCGGGACGCTGAAAATCAGCACATACGCCAGGCCCGAGGCAATTACCAGCGCCAACCGCCACCATTGATAGGGACGCGCCACCACCGCGAGCACCCAGACCGCGGTCACCAGCAACGTGATCAGCGCCGCCGTCGACGCCTGGGCCTGTTGCTGGAACGTGGCGTGACGGCCTTTGTAGGCCACCAGGTACGAAACGAAAGTTGCGACACCGATGACAAGTCCGGACGGCAGCGCCGACGTCAGCACCCGCCGGACGAAGCCCGGGTAAGCGCGCTCGTTGTTGGGTGCCAGCGACAGGATGAACGACGGGATTCCGATCGTGAACCACGCCGCGATGGTGACGTGGATCGGCTGAAACGGATAAAGCAGCGGATCCGCGTGCAGCAGTTTGGAAAACAAGCACTCGGTACCCACCAGCAGCGCGAGCAGCGCCGAGTACACCGTCTTGGTCAAGAACAAGTTGGCGACCCGCTCGATGTTGCCGATCACTCGCCGGCCCTCCCCAACGACATAAGGTAGTGTGGCAAACCTGTTGTCCAGCAACACGATCTGCGCTACCGCTCGGGAAGCCGGGCTGCCTGTACCCATCGCGACGCCGATATCGGCGTCCTTGAGGGCCAGCACATCGTTGACGCCGTCGCCGGTCATCGCGACGGTGTGCCCGCGCGATTGCAGGGCGTGCACGATGGCACGTTTCTGGTCGGGCCGCACCCTGCCGAAAGTGGTATGGGTCTCCAGCGCATCAGCCAGGTCGCCCTGGTCCCTGGGGAGTTGACGGGCATCGATGCTATCGCCGTGCAACCCCAGCTTGCCCGCGACCGCGCCGACCGACACCGCGTTGTCGCCGGAGATCACCTTGACTGAAACATCCTGGGCGGCAAAATAATCGATTGTTTCGCGGGCGTCGGGCCGCACCTTCTGCTCGAGCACCACCAGCGCGACCGGGGTGAGGCGGCCCGGCGCTTCCGGGTGGTCGACGGCCACGTCGCCGGAACCCAACAGCAGTACCCGCAACCCCTGCGCCCCGGTCCGCTCGGCCTGTTCGGCGGCCGCCGAAGCCGGATCGAGCAGCATGTCGGGCGCGCCGATCACCCAGTTGCCGTGCTCACGGTAGGACACGCCGCTCCACTTGGTGGCTGACTTGAAAGGTGCTGTCGCGGTGGCGATCCAGCCGGGTGGCCGATCATACGTCTCGGCGATCGCCTGCATGCTGGCGTTTGGGCGGGCGTCGGCTGTGGCCAGCGAGGCCAGCACGTCGGCGACAGTTTCCCGTTGATCAGCCAATTCCTCGACACCTGAGACCCGCATACCGCTTTCCGTCAACGTGCCGGTCTTGTCGGCGCACACCACGTCGACCCGGGCCAATCCCTCGATGGCGGGCAACTCCTGCACCAGGCATTGACGTTGACCGAGCCTGATGACGCCTACCGCGAACGCGATCGACGTCATCAGCACCAGGCCTTCGGGCACCATCGGCACCAGCGCGCCCACCATCCGCAGCACTGACTGCCGCCACCCCACGTGCGTGGTGAACAACTGGGTGTAGATTGTCAGCAGCCCGGCCGGCACCAACAGGTAGGTGACGAACTGCAGAATCCGGTTAATACCGTTGCGCAGTTCGGATTTCACCAGGGTGAACATGCTGGCCTCCTCGGCCAGCTTGGCGGCATAGGCTTGCGGACCCACTTTGGTGGCGCGGTAGGCACCGGTGCCGGCAACGACGAAACTACCCGACATCGCCAGGGCGCCAATGTCCTTGGGGATCGGGTCCGCCTCGCCGGTCAGCAGCGATTCGTCGACCTCCAGGTTTTCGTGTTCGAGGATCTCTCCGTCGACGACGATCTGGTCCCCCGGGCCGAGCTCGATGATGTCGTCGAGCACTACCTCGCTGGGCAACAGCGTTCGAGTCCCGGATTGCCTGCGCACCAAGGGTTTCGCCTGCCCGATGATCGCCAGCTTATCCAGCGTCTGCTTGGCCCGAATTTCCTGCACCATGCCGATGACGCTGTTGGCGATAATGAGCAGGCCGAACAACCCGTTGATCACCGAGCCAGTCACCAGCACGATCATCAGCAGCACGCCCAGGATCGCGTTAATCCGGGTGAAGACGTTGGCCCGGACGATCTCCGCGACGCTGCGCGCGGCGCGTTGCGGAACTGCGTTGCTCTTACCTTCGGCTACTCGCTGCGCCACCTCTACGTCGGTCAGGCCTGAAGTCAACCATGAGGTCATCGGGTGAACGTTCCCAGCTTGTTTGAGTCGTAATACTCCAAATTCAGGGTGTTGCCGGCGAAGGTTGCCTTGGAAATCGTTCCGGGCGGGGCGTTTTCATCCGTCAACATAAACGTGAAGATGTCACTGTCCCAGTGCGCCAAGGTGAACGTCTGGTTTTTCGGACCCATCGCCAGCTGCAGTGCGCCGTCACGTTCGGTCACGATGGCCGGACCCCAGTAGTCATTGGCGTACGTTCCAACGTAGTCGCTCAGCGGTCTGACCGGCACCGGGTTGTCCGGGGGTTGCTTGCCGACCAGCGAGCCCTCCGGGTTGTTGATCGGGGCGATTGCCTTCTTGTACAGGGCCGCCCAGTCCTCGCGAACCTGGCCGTACTGCACCAGATCCATGAATTGCGCGGTCAGCGTTTCCGGCACGCCGATGGGCGCAGCGTTGGTCAGTGCGATGATGGCGAGGTCCTCGGATGGCATCACCACGAAGTTCGTCGCCTCCCCCATAGTGAATGCGCCGGAATGGCTGTACGTCGTGCGACCCGACGAGTTCACCGATACGGCGAACCCGTGACCGTAGAAGCTGGCCCGCGCCTTCGGCGTCGCCGGGGGCACCGAAACGGCCTGCGGGGTAATGGCGGGCAGCAGGGCCTCCGGCGAGGTAATCCGCTGGCCGTTGTAAGTTCCGTTGGCCAGCACCATCGTTAGCCAGCGGGCCATGTCGTTGACCGACGAACTCACCCCGGCGGCGGGCGACTGGGGATCCGGATCTCGCTGGAAGCGCGGTTCCCATTTGTCTCCGACTTTGACGTGGTTGACGGCGTGGTCGGGCCTGGCCATGAAATCGGCGAACCGTGAACTTGTCGACGCCATCCCCAGCGGGCGGTAGAGCACCTCGTCGGACAGGTCTTCCCACGGTTTGCCCGCCGCGGCGGCCACCGCCTCAGCTGCGGCTGTCAGCCCGAAGTTGGTGTAGGCGTAGCTGATCCGAAAGGGCGCCAGCGGCAGGTACCGCAGCCGCTCGAGCGACTGCTGACGGTCATAGTCCAGATCCTCCAATTGGTCACCGGCGTGGTCGGGCAGCCCAGAGCGGTGCGAGTACAAGTCGGCGATGGTCACATGGTTGGTGACATAGGGATCCGACAGCGCGAACCACGGCAGCTTGGACAATACGGGCGTGTCCCAGGTGACCACCGTGTCGGTCACTTCATGTGCCACCACCGTGGCGCCGACCGATTTCGACACCGACGCCAACTGGAAGACGGTGTCGGCGTCGACCTTGTTGTCTTGACCGTCGCCTTTACTTGCGTCCCTGACACCGAAACCCTTCGCATACACCGTCTTTCCGCCATGCACAATGGCCACGGCCATGCCCGGGATGCCGCTGCTCTTCGTCAGGTCGTTCACCAGGCCGTCGACCTTGGATATGGCATCGTCGATGCGGCTCGCGGGAATCTCCAGACCCGACACCTCATTGGGAGGGGCGTCGGACAACGGGGACGGCGGCGGGCTGGATACAGATACCTGTTGTTGCGCGGGTGTGCATCCCGTTAACACCAACAACACCCCGATGGCGACCGCCGCCGCTCGTTTCGTCATGGCCGCACTTTAGACCTTATGGCGCGTGGGACCTTGCTCCGTGTGTACGTGCGTTGCCCTCAGGAATTGAGTCCGAGGTCAGCCAATCAGAGCCGCCACCACGGGTTCAATCTCAAGGGCCCGTCCGGATCGATCCGTTGACCAGGTGTCGGCACCGCCACCTGGACCTGAGAGGCTTCCGCGGCCTTGAGCACCCGCTCGACCGGCTCAGCCCACGGGTGCGGGGCCAACCGGAAAGTGCCCCAATGGATCGGCACCAACAGTCCCGAGCCTGAGTCGGTGACATCCAGGTGTGCCCGGACCGCCTCCTCGGGGTTCATGTGAATGTCCGGCCACGCCGTGTTGTAGGCGCCGATGGGCAGCAGGGTCACGTCGAACGGTCCATGGTCCGCGCCGATCTGGGCGAAGCTCTTGGTATAGCCGGTGTCGCCGCCGAAATACGCACGCTGACTCGGACCGATCAATGCCCACGACGCCCACAGCGTGTTGTTGCGGCTCAAGAAGCGCCCCGAGAAGTGCCGCGCCGGCATACAGATCACCGTGAGCTCGTCGACCTGGGCGCTCTGATTCCAGTCGAGTTCGACGATGCGGTGCTCGGGGATGCCCCACGCGCGAAGGTGGGCGCCCACGCCGAGCGGCACGAAGAACGGAGCCCGCTGAGTATGAACCAGCGCGATGATGGTGTCGATGTCGAGATGGTCGTAGTGGTCATGGCTGATGACCACCGCGTCGACGGCGGGCAGCCCTTCCAGTTGCACCGGCGGCGGGTGCAGCCGCTGCGGGCCCACGATGTTCGACGGCGAGCATCGGTCACTCCACACCGGATCGGTGAGCACGCGGTAACCGTCGATTTCCAGCAGTGCCGTCGAGTGACCGAACCAACTAACCGCGAGCCGGCTGGCGTCACCCCGATAGATCTCCGGCGCGGCCAACGGGATCGGTGCCGCAGGCCGGCTCGCACCGCGGGCACCGATCAACTCCCACGCGATGAGCCGCAGTTGCTCGCGGTCCATGATGTACACCGAGGCGGGGTCGAGGTTGACGAAGACGCCGTCCTGGCAGTTCGCAGACCCCTCCGATATAGCCCGGATCGACGCGGGGTCAGCGCCCAGGGCAGCCGGCGCGCCGTGCAGCGCCCGCAACAGCCACCCACCGGCGGCCAGCGAGGCCGTCCCGGCGACCAGTCGCAGCGCTGAGCGCACCATGACCCTTAAGCCCCCTGGAACTTCGGCGGCCGCTTCTCCACTCGGGCGACCTGCGCTTCGATCACATCCTGGCTGGCCCACGCCTTGTCGAAGAGCTCCCTGTGCTCGGGCCACGCCTGCTCGATGGAGCCGTCGTCGTTGAGCACCCGCTTGGCGTGCTGTATCGCCAGCGGCGCCAGGCCGGCGATTTCGGCGGCCCAGGCCTGGGCGTCGGCCAGCGTCCCGATTCGATTGGCCATTCCGGTGTGCAGCGCCATGTCGGCGGTCAGCTTCTCCGCGGTCAGCAGCATCGCGCGGGCCCGGCCGTGACCGACCAGCGATGACAGTCGGCGGATACTCCAGTTATCAAGGGCCAGACCGTATTTCGAAGTCGGAAACTGAAAAAACGCATCGGGTGCGACGACCCGCAGATCACATTGCATGGCCAGCTGCAGTCCTGCGCCGATCGCGGGGCCGTTGATGGCGCCGATCACCGGTATCGGTGCCACATCCATGACCCTGTGCAGCTCGATGAGCCGGTCGGGGTAGTCGGCGGCGAATGCGTCTCCGCTCAGGTCCGCGCCGGCACAGAACACCGTGCCCTGGCCGGTGAGCACGATCGCCCGGGTAGACCCGTCGCTGGCTTTTTCCACCGCCTCGCGCAGCTCCTCGACGAGCTGGGAATTCAGGGCGTTGCGGCGCTCGGGGCGCTGCAGCTCAATGGTCATCACGGCTTCGACCTGGGTGATACCGATCATGGGGGCCAGGATATATAGCCTCGTCGCGTGAGCCATATCACAACCGACCAACTGCGGGATGCGGTGCTGGACGAGGGCTCTTTCGTCAGCTGGGACGGCGAGCCGCTGGCGGTGCCGGTCAGCGAGTCCTACGCGCGGGAGCTGGCCGACGCCCGCGCCGCCACCGGCCGAGACGAATCGGTGCTGACCGGCGAAGGGCGCGTATTCGGACGCCGGGTGGCGGTGGTGGTGTGCGAGTTCGACTTCCTCGGCGGGTCGATCGGAGTGGCAGCCGCGGAACGGATCACCGCCGCCGTGCAGCGGGCCACCGCCGAGCGGCTGCCGCTGCTGGCCTCGCCGAGCTCGGGCGGCACCCGCATGCAGGAGGGCACAATCGCGTTTCTGCAGATGGTGAAAATCGCCGCGGCCGTGCGACTCCACAAACAGGCGCACCTGCCCTACCTGGTCTACTTGCGCAACCCGACCACCGGCGGGGTTTTTGCGTCGTGGGGCTCGCTGGGCCATGTCACCGTGGCCGAGCCGGGCGCTCTGATCGGCTTTCTTGGACCTCGGGTCTATGAGCTGGTCTACGGCGAACCCTTCCCGGCCGGCGTCCAGACCGCGGAGAATCTGCAGCGGCACGGGGTGATCGACGGCGTCGTTGCGCTCAATCAGCTGCGACGGACGTTGGACCGTGCGCTGACGGTGATCGCCGACGTTCCCGAGTCGCTGTCCGCTCAACAGCCAGCCGAAGCAGTGCCCGATGTGTCGGCCTGGGACTCGGTGCTGGCGTCGCGACGGCCAGACCGGCCGGGTGTCGGACATCTGTTGCGACACGGCGCCACTGACCAGGTGCTGTTGTCCGGTACGGGTCAAGGCGAGGCAGCGACCACGTTGCTGGCGCTGGCCCGATTTACCGGCCAGCCCGTGGTGGTCCTGGGCCAGCAGCGGGTCGCCGGAGGAATCGTCGGGCCCGCATCGTTGCGCGAGGCCCGGCGCGGCATGGCGCTGGCCGCCGAGCTGCGCCTGCCGCTCGTGCTGGTGATCGACACCGCCGGTCCCGCGTTGTCGGCCGAAGCCGAGCAGGGTGGGCTGGCCGGCCAGATCGCCCAGTGCCTGGCCGAGCTGGTCACGCTGGATACCCCGACGGTGTCGGTCCTGCTGGGTCAGGGCAGCGGCGGACCGGCGCTGGCGATGGTGCCCGCCGACCGGGTACTGGCCGCGTTGCACGGGTGGCTGGCGCCGCTACCGCCGGAGGGCGCCAGCGCGATTGTCTTCCGCGACACCGCTCATGCCGCCGAACTCGCTGCGGCACAACGCATCCGATCGGCGGACCTGCTGAAGTCCGGGATTGTCGACGCCATCGTGCCCGAGCACCCCGACGCGGCCGACGAGCCGGTCGAGTTCTCCCGACGATTGTCGGCCGCCATAGCCGCCGAGGTCCACGCCCTGCGCGCGATACCCGCTGCCGAACGCATCGCCGCCCGATTGCAGCGCTACCGCCGCATCGGCTTGCCCCGCGACACATAAACCACGTACACGACACGCCGCAGAACGTGACCGTGGTTTATGTCTGGGCGAACGTGTCAGTGGGTGATGGCGACTTTTGCCTATGGATGACGTCTTTGTCGGCAGCGAAGCCCTGCGGCACGGAACGCTGAGCCGGTATCAGCTGCGAACCGGCTTCCGCGCCATCTATCCCGACGTTTACATCGCGGATTGCGCGGCACCGTCATTAAGAACGCGCTCGGTCGGGGCGTGGCTGTGGTCGGGGCGCCGCGGCGTCTTGGCCGGGCTTGCCGCAGCCGCGCTGCACAGCTCGGATTGGATCGGCGACGACGGGCCCGTCGAGTTGATCTGGCGTAACCAACATTCGCCGGCCGGCGTGGTCACCCGCAATCAGCGAGCCGAGCGTGACGAGGTGACCCGGGTCGTGGGTCTCCCGGTCACCCACACCTGCACGGACGGCCTTCGACCTGGCGCGGCGACTACCCACCGGAGAAGCGGTCGCGCCGCTCGACGCGCTGATGCGGGCCACGCCGTTCTCCGGCGAGGATGTGCTGCTGCTCGCCAAGCGGTACCCGGGCGCCCGAGGCCTGCGGCGGCTGCGGACGGCGCTTCCGCTGGTCGGTCCCGGCGCTGCGTCGCCCAAGGAGACCTGGCTGCGGCTGTTGGTGATCGACGCAGGATTGCCGCCTCCGGAAACCCAGATACCGGTGGTCGACCATTACCGAACCGTGGCAGTGCTGGACATGGGCTGGGAGCAGTTCAGGGTGGCCGTCGAGTACCCCGTCATTTCCGAGGCGACCAACACCGCACAAGCCGACGCCAGTACGTGCGGGACGTCCGCCGACTGAAGGCGCTGGAGCATTGTGGGTGGATCGTCATCCGGGTGATCGCCGAGGACCGGCCCCACGACGTTGTGCGCCGGGTCCGGGAGGCTCTGCGCCGTCGGGGATACCGCGACGCTTAGGCCGTCAGGAATCCGGCAGCCCGAGGTAGCGCTGGATCGTCGGGCCGAGCCACTCAACGACCTCGTCACGGGTCATCTCGACGACAGGCGGCAACCGTAACATGAAGCGGCACAACGCCATACCAAGGATCTGCGTCGCGATCAGCCCCGCCCGCACACCGGCCTCTTCAGCCGGTACGAAAGTAGCCACCAGCGGCTGCAGTTGGGTCCCGAAGACCTCCTGCATCCGTTGCGCGGCTTCGGCGTTGGTGGCGCTGGACCGCAGCAGGATCACCAGTGCCTCGTCCTCCCAGCGTTCGAGAAAGTGCCGCACCAGTGACCGGCCTACCTGCGACCGGTCCGTAGA
Source organism: uncultured Actinomycetota bacterium (assembly GCA_963728815.1). Taxonomy (GTDB): domain Bacteria; phylum Actinomycetota; class Actinomycetes; order Mycobacteriales; family Mycobacteriaceae; genus Mycobacterium. The sequence continues at coordinate 187,193 of CAVSLH010000022.1, read as the reverse complement.
AGCGAAATCGGGAAACCTGAGGTCGAACTCGGCCGCAGCGGCGAACAGCTTGTCTTTGGTGCCGTAGTACCGCATCACCATCGCCGGATCCACCCCAGCGTCCGCAGCGATCGCCCGAATCGTGGCTGCCTGGAAACCGGCCGCGCCGAACCGCTCGCGGGCCGCCGCCAGGATGACTGCCTTGGTCTCTTCCGACGATCTCCTCATGTCAACAATCGTAGGCCAACAACTGTTGACATCGCTCGCAAGGCGCGCCAGCATGGAGTTATGCCAACAAGCGTTGACTAACCGATCTGAACCTTTGAGGAGAGGAGCCCACCATGAACGACACCGATGTCCTGGTTGTAGGCGCCGGCCCCACCGGGCTCACCGTGGCCGCTTCCCTAATCGCCCACGGAGTCCGGGCAATGGTGGTCGACAAGTTGGCGGAAGGCGCGAACACCTCCCGCGCGGCCGCGGTAAGTGCCCGAACCCTGGAGGTGCTCGAAGACCTCGACGTGGCCCGCCGAATGGTCAAAGCCGGGCTCATTGCGCCGCGATTCACGATGCGGGAAGGACCACGCATCCTGATCCCCGTCGACTTCAGCGGGCTGCCGACGGAGCACCCGTACACGCTGATGCTCTCCCAGGCCGACACCGAGCGGCTGCTGCTGGAGCGACTCCGCGAACTGGGCGGCGAGGTGATCCGGCCCAAGGCGCTGAGCCGCATCGCCCAGGACGCTACCGGCGTCACGGCCACCTTCGACGATGACGAGACCATCAGGGCCAGCTACGTCGTCGGGGCCGACGGCATGCACAGCACAGTGCGCGAACAGGCCGGCATCGGTTTCGCCGGCGGCGAGTTCGCCGAATCCTTCGCGCTCGCCGACGTTCGGCTGTCCGGCGAGGCACCCCGCGACCAGGTGATCCTGTTCTACGCCAAGGAAGGCCTGAACGTGCTGGCGCCGCTGCCCGACGGCATCTTCCGCATCGTCGCGCCGGCCGTGGACGTACCGCAGGTGCCGTCGGCAGCATTCGTGCAGTCGCTGCTGGATACCCGGGGCTTCGGGCCGGGAAAGACGGTGGTCACCGAGCTGCTGTGGGGAACGCGGTTCCGGATCCACCACCGCGTCGCCGACAGCTACCGGGCCGGTCGATTACTGCTGGCCGGCGACGCCGCCCATGTGCACAGCCCCGCCGGCGGCCAGGGCATGAACCTCGGTATCACCGACGCCATCGCCCTGGCCGGCGCGCTCTCCCAAGTCAGGCACGGCGGCTCCGAGACCGCGTTGGACGCCTACAGCTCGGCCCAGCGCAAGCGCGCCCAGCAGGTGCTGACGCTGACCGGACGGCTGACCCGGATCGCGACGCTGCCGCGCCCGTTGCGCCCGTTCCGCAACTCGGCAATGCGCCTGGCCGCGCGGGTTCCCGCCGTGCGACGGCGGTTGGCATTCCAGTTGAGTGGCCTGGTCTACCGGTGATCCGCGGCGGGACACTATGACGATCCATCACGTGCGGTAGGGAACCAGGTAAGACAGCAGCCGCTTGAGATCCGACGCCGCCGCATCCGGCGCGCACATGACTTCAGTCACGACGAATTCGTCTCCCGATCCCGTTGCGCAAGATGGCGCCGAAACGCAAAGCCCGCAACAGCAACATCGGCCAAGACATCGAATGTCTTGGCCTGCCACCTGATTTCGATGATGGCATGGCGGCATCCACGGGCAGTCGCAGCTCACCGTCGAACCGTAACCATTCAGCCAGTGGGCCACTCTGCCGCGAGCAGGAAGTTTCTCCCCCGCGACCCGGCGGTGATCCTCCCACCGCCACAGGCAACAATCGGGCAAAATGGGCGCCATGGACACTGGTGCGACCTCACCTCGAGTCTTGGTCGTCGACGACGACTCCGACGTGCTTGCCTCGCTGGAACGTGGCCTGCGGCTGTCCGGATTCGAGGTAGCGACCGCGGTCGACGGTGCCGAGGCTTTGCGCAGCGCCACCGAGACCCGGCCGGATGCGATCGTGCTCGACATCAATATGCCCGTGCTGGACGGCGTCAGCGTTGTCACGGCACTGAGAGCCATGGACAACGACGTCCCGGTCTGCGTGCTCAGTGCGCGCAGCTCGGTCGACGACCGGGTGGCAGGCTTGGAGGCCGGTGCCGATGACTACCTGGTCAAACCGTTCGTGCTGGCCGAACTGGTCGCACGGGTCAAGGCGCTGCTGCGCCGCCGCGGCGCAACGGCGACGTCCTCCTCGGAGACCATCACGGTGGGCCCGCTGGAGGTGGACATCCCCGGCCGGCGGGCCCGGGTCAATGGCGTCGACGTCGACCTGACGAAGCGGGAGTTCGACCTGCTGGCGGTCCTGGCCGAGCACAAGACCGCGGTGCTGTCCCGCGCGCAGCTGCTCGAGCTGGTGTGGGGCTATGACTTCGCCGCCGACACCAACGTCGTCGACGTGTTCATCGGCTACCTGCGCCGCAAGCTGGAGGCCAACGGCGGCCCCAGGCTGCTGCACACCGTCCGCGGGGTAGGGTTCGTGCTGCGCATGCAGTGAGGCTGCAGTGCTAGGAAGACTTTGAAGCAGCCATGAACATCCTGTCCCGGATCTTCGCCCGTACGCCATCGCTGCGGACCCGGGTGGTGGTCGCGACGGCCATCGGCGCAGCCATTCCGGTGCTCATCGTCGGTACCGTCGTCTGGGTCGGCGTCACCAACGACCGCAAGGAACGGCTGGACCGCCGCCTTGACGAGGCGGCCGGTTTCGCGATCCCGTTTCTTCCCCGCGGCCTTGACGAAATCCCGCGCTCACCCAACGACCAGGACGCCGTCATCACGGTCCGGCGCGGCAACCTGGTCAAGTCGAATTCCGACGTCACGTTGCCCAAGCTGACAGCCGACTACGCCGACACCTACGTCCGCGGGGTGCGCTACCGGGTGCGGACGGTGGAGATCCCGGGACCCGAGCCGACATCGGTGGCCGTGGGCGCGACGTACGACGCCACCATCGCCGAGACCAACAACCTGCACCGCCGGGTGCTGCTGATCTGCGGATTCGCTATCGGCGCGGCGGCGGTGTTCGCCTGGCTGCTGGCCGCGTTCGCGGTGCGCCCGTTCAAACAGCTCGCCCAGCAGACCCGATCGATCGACGCCGGGGACGAGGCACCACGGGTCGAAGTGCACGGCGCCAGCGAAGCCATTGAGATCGCCGAGGCGATGAGGGGCATGCTGCAGCGCATCTGGGATGAGCAGAACCGGACCAAGGAGGCGCTCGCGACGGCTCGCGACTTCGCTGCGGTGTCCTCTCACGAGCTGCGCACTCCGCTGACCGCGATGCGCACCAACCTCGAAGTGCTGGCCACGCTGGATCTGCCCGACGACCAACGCAAAGAAGTGCTCAACGACGTGATCCGCACCCAGTCGCGGATAGAGGCCACGCTAACCGCCCTGGAGCGGTTGGCCCAGGGCGAACTGTCGACGTCGGACGATCACGTACCGGTCGACATCACCGACCTGCTCGACCGCGCCGCCCACGACGCGACCCGGATCTACCCGGACCTCGATGTCTCCCTGGTACCGTCGCCAACCTGCATCATCGTGGGGTTGCCGGCCGGGTTGCGACTCGCAGTGGACAACGCGATCGCCAACGCCGTCAAACACGGCGGCGCCACCAAGGTCCAGCTCTCCGCGGTCAGCTCGCGGGCCGGAGTGGAAATCGCCGTCGACGACAACGGCAGCGGAGTGCCCGAAGAAGAGCGCCACGTGGTGTTCGAGCGGTTCTCCCGCGGGTCGACCGCCTCCCATTCGGGGTCGGGCCTTGGGCTGGCGTTGGTGGCTCAGCAAGCCCATCTGCACGGCGGGACGGCCTCACTGGAAAACAGCCCACTGGGCGGCGCGCGACTGCTGCTGCAGCTGCCCGGCCCGAGCTAGACATCCCAGGTTCGTAATGTGTCAAGCGGCTTGGGTGTCGGGGTTGTTTTGGCGGTGTGCCCAGGCTTTGTGTTCGTCGTAGTGGGTTCGGTGGCGTAGGCAGCCGTGCAGGATGCCCACGAGGCGGTTGCCCAGGGCGCGCAGCGCTTGGTGGTGCAGGTCGCCGGCACCGCGACGCTGGTCGTAGAACAAGCGGGCAGCGGGGCTGGTGTTCAGTGCGCAGAAGGCCCATTGATCTATAGCGTCGTAGAGGCGGCGGTTGCGGACGTGGCGGGCCAGCACGGCGCGTTTGCGACCCGATGCGACGGTCAATGGTGATGTTCCGGCGTAGTTTTTGCGACACTTGGCGGTGGTGTAACGGTTCGGGTCATCCCCGAACTCACCGAGCACCCGGGCGCCGAGGATGACACCAAGTCCTGGCAGGGAGCGGTAGATGTCGGCGTCCGGGTGTGTCTCAAAATGTGTTGCCAGTTCGGCCTCGAGGTCGTTGATCTGGTGGTTCAGTTCGGCGATGATGCCGACCGTGGCGCGGGTGGTCGCCGCGAACGCGGCGGTGACGGCCGCGGGGGCGGCGAGCTGCTCGGTGCGCAAAGCGGTCTGAATCTCCTGGGCGCGGATATCTAGGTTGCGTTGCCGCCCAGCGGCTTTGAGCGCAGACCGGATCTTCGACAGACTCAGGTTCGCCGCTTGCAGCGGGGTGGGCGCACGACCCAAGATCCCCAGAGCGTCACGGTCATGCAGATCGTCGAACGCCTCCAGCGCGCCCGGGTAGTACTCACGCAGCGCCGAGCGCAGCGCGTTGGTGTGCCGGTTGCGGGCCCAGATCAGATTCTGATGTGCCCGGGCCACCACCTTGACCGCCTCCGCATCAGCAGAATCACCGGCGACCCGGCGGTGGTTGTGCCGGTCGGTGCGCACCAGATCCGCCAACAGTTTGGCGTCCCCGGCATCGGACTTGGCCCCCGATACATGGTGGCGGTCGCGGTAGCGGGCGGCCGCCAGCGGATTGATCGCATACACCTGGTAGCCGGCCGCGACGAGCGCCTCGACCCACAAGCCACGGTCGGTTTCGATCCCGATCACGACCCGATCCGGTTCTTCGGCATGGCGGGCCAGGAGCTGATGGAACTCGCCGATGCCGGCAAGTCCCTCCGATAAACGACGCGAGGCCAGCCGTGCCCCGGATTCATCCATCAGGTGGACGTCGTGGTGATCCTCCGCCCAATCGTCGCCGACAAAGATCATAGCGCCTCCTCCTTGGTCATCGAACATGTTCGAGCCCAAGGGCACCCGGCGACAAGCTAATGGATCAGTGCTCGGCGGCACGACACCCCATCAGTGCTACAGGAACCCTCACCAACCGGCCGGGGCGTGATCTAGCTTTAGAAGTCGACCATCGCTTCAGCTACCAACGACGCTCACCGACCGGCGGCTCAGTGAACAGCGTCCCCCGAACACAGGAGCAACGACCGAAGGCTCGCTGTTCGATTCCCATTAGCTGCAACCCGCCTTACTTCCTTGAGCTCTTGCGCCACGGCGTGAAATAGGCCCGCATGGCGGATTCCTCGTCCTTGAACCAGACCTGGGCGACGGTTCGGTCGTATGTCGCGTCGTCGGGGGTGTAGTAGAGCCTGGTATCCGAGCGGCCCTTGACCAGCCATCCCGCCGGTCCGCTGCCTTCGGCGCCGGCGCGAGCGGAGCCCGGGCCATATGGCGCGTATGGCACCACCGGGATCTTCTTCGTCGGCGTCTCTTTCGCGACGGGGATCTTGGTTGTCGGAGTCTCTTTCGCGACGGGAATCTTGGTTGTCGGAGTCTCTTTCGCGACGGGAATCTTCGTCGTCGGCGTCTCTTTCGGTGCACGGATCTTCTTCGTCCGCGGTTCCTTCGCGACGGGAATCTTCGTCGTCGGCGTCTCGGACTCCGCACCCGACTTGCCAGTCGATGTCCGCGCCGGCACTTTGACGGGGTGGGCCAGCAGCGCGAACGTCAGCCCCAACCCGATGAAAAAGGACAGCGCGAAGAGCCACCAGTGCACGTGGTGCATCACCGTGCGCCTAGCTCGCGCGAGCCCGACACATCGCTGCCGACTTCTTCCTTGTCGCTGCTACGTTTGATCGACATGGTGACGATCGCCCAGGCAACCGCCGAGCCCACCACGAAAGCAAGCAGGTACCAGAACCACTGGATCACGAAATCCATGCTGGATTCTCCTTAGCTGACGACGATTTCGACGCGGCGATTCTTGGCGCGACCATCGGGCGTGTCGTTGCTCGCGACCGGGTTGATCGAACCTAGGCCGTTGACGACGAGGTGATCGCGGGCAACGCCATGGGCAACGAGGAAGTCGGCGACCGTACCGGCCCGCTGGGAGCTGAACGGAATATTGATGCCTTCGGTGCCGGTATTGTCGGTGTAGCCGTTGATCGTGGCATGCGCGTTCGGACATGCCTTGAGCTTGTCTGCTACCTGGGTCAGAATTTGGTCATCGGCCGGGGTCAAGCTAAGCCCATCGTTCCCAAAGGTAATCGGCCCGCCGGTCGCGGCGGCGATGGCCGCTTGCAGGTTGGCGCACGGATCAGGGGCCGGGGGTCCGGGCGGTGTGGGCGGCGGGACCGGCCCGTTAACCACAAGATTGTCAACGACATTCAGATTCGACCAGGTGTGCACGGCGGCCTTCTCGATCGCGTTCTTCTGGTCCGTTGATGCGGCAGTTCCCGCCAAGGTGACGGTGTCAACGTTGACCGTGAGGTTGAAATCGGTAATCGACGCGCTGTCCTTGAAAATCGGTCCTGCGTTTGAGAAATCGAGTGCGTCGACATCGGGGTTGATCTGGATTTGGTCGACAATGTTGACCCCTGGGCCCAGTGCGCCTTTGAGCGCCTTCATCAGCGCCGCTTTGGCGGAGTCATCGGGGAAATCGCCGCTGAGCGTTATGTTGTTGCCATTGCGGCTAATTGAAAGCGGCGCCAACGACAACTTCGGAGCACCAGACTTGTTCGACGGCGCGAGCGCGGGCACCGCGCCTGTAGGCCCACTACCGGACCGGGGTCGGTCGTACGCTCCGTAGCCGATTGCCGCTATCAGCAACGGAATAACCACCAAGCCGATCAACCAGGAAAGGCCAAGCGACCGCCGGTACACTTCCGGCGCTCGCCGTGAGTCGGTGGTTGCGGCCGATTTGCCGAAACCTGCCCCAAGACCCACCATTGCCCCCCTCCGTTGGTTTACGGGACTCATCGGTGCTGCAGGCGATATGCAGCCTACCGAGTCGGCAGCGCGACCCCGCTCATCTCGGGCACACTGGAGCGATGGGCAACGGGAGAAAACCGACCGACAGCGAGACCCTGGCACGCATCCGCGACTTGGTCGCCGAGGAGAAAGACCTGCGGGCGCGGCTACAGCGCCGCGACATAACCGAGTCGGAGGAGCATGATCGCCTGCGCCGGGTCGAGATCGAACTCGACCAGTGCTGGGACCTGTTGCGGCAGCGTCGGGCATTGCGCGAAACCGGTGGTGACCCGCGCGAGGCGACGGTGCGTCCGGCCGGCCAAGTCGAGGGCTATAGCGGCTAGACATGGCCGGCACGCGGGATTTCGACGCGCCGGATTTTGACGTAGTCGTTGTTGGCGGCGGCCACAACGGCCTAGTCGCGGCCGCCTACCTGGCCCGCGCGGGCCTGCGGGTGCGGGTACTGGAGCGGCTCGGGCAGACCGGCGGAGCCGCGGTGTCCGCCCAGGCCTTCGACGGTGTCGAGGTCCACGTGTCGCGGTACTCGTACCTGGTCAGCTTGCTGCCGTCACGCATCGTCGACGAGCTGGGCGCTCCGGTGCGGTTGGCCCGGCGGCGATTTTCGTCGTATACCCCTGACCCGGGTACCGCCGGTCGCTCTGGCCTGCTCGTCGGGTCGCAGGGCGGGCACGCCCCCGACACGTTCGCCGCGATCGGCGCGGCCGACGATGAGCGCGGCTTCGCCGCGTTCTACCGGCGCTGCCGACTGGTGACCGAACGACTCTGGCCCACGCTGATCGAACCACTGCCCACCCGCGAACAGGCCCGCCGGCGCGTCCTGGAAGCCGGCGATCCCGATGCGGCGGCCGCGTGGCGGGCAATGGTGGATGAGCCGATCGGGCACGGCATCGCCGACGCGGTGGGCAACAACCTGGTCCGCGGCGTGATCGCCACCGACGCGCTGATCGGCACCTTCGCTCGCATCGACGATCAGTCACTGGGCCAGAACATCTGCTTCCTGTATCACGTGCTCGGCGGGGATTGGAACGTGCCTGTTGGCGGGATGGGCTCGGTGACCACGGCCCTGGCCGCCGCGGCTGTCGGCCACGGTGCCGAAATAACCACCGGCGCAGACGTTTACGCTGTGGACCCGAACGGCCAAGTGCGCTACCGCAGCGGCGACGAAGAACAGGTGATCCGGAGTCGGTTCGTTCTGGCCGGCGTCACGCCGGCGGTCCTGGCCGGCCTGTTAGGTGAACGGCCGGCACCGCTGGCGCAGGGCTCGCAGGTCAAGGTGAACATGGTGTTGCGTCGACTGCCTCGCTTGCACGACAGCAGCGTCACACCGGAACAGGCATTTGCCGGGACGTTCCACGTCAACGAGACGTGGACCCAACTAGATACGGCGTACTCGCAGGCAGCGGCCGGTCGGCTGCCGGATCCGTTGCCATGCGAGGCCTACTGCCATTCGCTGACCGACCCGAGCATCCTGTCGGCCGGGCTGCGCGACTTGGAAGCTCAGACCATGACGGTGTTCGGCTTGCACACACCGCACTCGCTGTTCGGCGGTACCGACTCCCCGCCAGCCAGGGATGCCTTACGTCACCAGCTGACCGAGTTGGTGCTGGCGTCGCTGAATTCCGTTCTGGCCGAGCCGATTCAGGACGTGCTGCTGACCGACGCGCACGGGCGGCCGTGCATCGAGACGACGACCACCCTGGACTTGCAGTGCACACTGCGGATGACCGCAGGCAACATCTTCCACGGTGCGTTGTCCTGGCCGTTCGCTGACGACGACGACCCGCTGGACACCCCGGCGCGGCAATGGGGGGTGGCCACTGCCCACGAGCGAATCATGCTGTGCGGCTCTGGCGCCCGCCGTGGCGGGGCGGTGTCGGGCATCGGCGGTCACAACGCCGCGATGGCGGTGCTGGCCTCTCTATTGTCGGTTTAATTGCGGCGCTTGCGATCTCGCGACTGACTACCGCGCATCTATGGCGACGTAGTCCCGTTCGGTGTAGCCGGTGTAGATCTGGCGCGGACGGCCGATCTTGCTGTCGCCCTCGTCGTGCATCTCACGCCAGTGCGCGATCCAGCCGGGCAACCGGCCCAACGCAAACAACACGGTGAACATCCGGGTCGGGAACCCGAGGGCCCGGTAGATCAGGCCCGTGTAGAAATCGACGTTCGGGTAGAGCTTGCGCTCAATGAAGTAGTCGTCGGTCAGCGCCGCCTCCTCGAGACCCTTGGCGATGCTCAGCAGGTCGTCATCGCCGCCGAGTTTGGCGAGGATCTTGTCGGCCTGTTCCTTGACGATGCGGGCCCGCGGGTCGTAGTTCTTGTAGACGCGGTGGCCAAAGCCCATCAATTTCACACCGGCTTCGCGGTTCTTCACTTTTCGGACGAACTCACCAACATCGTCGCCGCTCTCGCGGATGCCCTCCAGCATCTCGAGCACCGCCTGGTTGGCGCCGCCGTGCAGCGGCCCCCACAGCGCGTTGATGCCGCCGGAAATCGAGGTGAACAGGTTGGCGCGCGACGAGCCCACGAGCCGCACCGTTGACGTCGAACAGTTCTGCTCGTGGTCGGCGTGCAGGATGAACAGCATGTCCAGCGCCCGCACCACCTCGGGATCAGGCACATAGGGCTCGGCCGGGAAACCGAAGGTCATTCGCAGGAAGTTCTCCACCAGCGACAGCGAGTTGTCCGGGTAGAGGAAAGGCTGGCCGACCGACTTCTTGAACGCGTATGCGGCGATGGTCGGCAGCTTGGCCAGCAGGCGAATGGTCGACAGCTCTACCTGACCGTTGTCCATCGGGTCCAGCGCATCTTGGTAGTAGGCGCTCAACGCGTTGACCACGCTGGACAACACCGGCATCGGATGCGCGTTGCGCGGGAAGCCGTCGAAGAACCGTTTGAGGTCCTCATGCAACATGGTGTGGCGCTGGATCCGGTGGGTGAAGTCAGCCAGCTGCTCGGTGTCCGGTAGCTCACCGTAGATCAGCAGGTAGCTGACCTCGATGAAGGTCGACTTCTCAGCGAGCTGCTCAATCGGAATACCGCGGTAACGCAGAATGCCGGCATCGCCATCGATGTAGGTGATGGCGCTCTTGGTGGATGCGGTGTTGGCGAAACCGACATCGAACGTCGTGTACCCCGTCTTGGCCAATAGCGGGCCCAGCGCGATACCGTCATTTCCTTCGGTGGCGCGGACGATCTGCAGGTCGATCTCGCCTTCCGGGTACCGGAGAGTTGCGGTGTCGTCGGTGTCGGCCACGAGAACCCCTTTGCGCTCTGGCTGATATGGCTGCCCGCACTAGGTGCGTATAGCTGAAGGTAGTCGTTATCACGACGAGGCGCCTGCCCGGGGTCGGGTCTGCTGATCTCGAAGCTATCCCTCAGGTAACCCCTCGCGCCGTCCCCCAGCACGGCGCGCATCGTCGGCCGGCGGGGTTTGATTGCCCGCCTCGCCCCCGCAAGCGGGGGGACCCCCACCCCTCGCCGTCCCCGCAAGCGGGAGGTGCCCCCAGCACGGCCCGCATCGTCGGCGGGCTCAGGGCTGGAGGCGCTCGACACGAGCGCCGATGACCCGTATCCGGTTGTGCACCCGGTTTTCCCGGCCCTGCCAGAATTCCACCACCTCAGGCGCGATGATGTAACCGCCCCAGTTCGGCGGCACGGGGACGCGCTCTGAGTCGGCGAAGCGCGCGGTCACCTCTGCCAGCAGGTCGAGCAGCGCCGCGCGCGACGCAATCGGCCGCGACTGGTGCGACGCCCATGCGCCAAGTTGTGAGCCGCGCGGCCGGTTGGACCAGTAGTCCTCGGTGACCTGTGGGTCGACCTTGCTGACCGGGCCGCGGATGTGGACCTGTCGCCCCAGCTGGTACCAGGGGAAGGTCGCCGAGGCGTACGGTGTCGCCGCCAGCTCGTCACCTTTGGCTGAGTCATAGTTGGTGAAGAAAGTGATCCCGGTCTCGTCGGCGCTCTTGCACAATACCGACCGGCTCACCGGCCTGCCCGCGGCGACAGTCGCCAGCACAAATGCGTTGGGCTCGGCGAGTCCGGCGCGTTCGGCGTCGTCAATCCACTTGCGAAACAACGCAAGCCAACCTTCATCGAGCCAGTCCGCGTCGAGATCGGGACTGCCGTCCTTCTCGACGGACCCGTACTCCACTCGCATCCCCGCCAGGTGCTGGTCGTCTGGTCCTGCCATCGCGCCAACGCTACCGGGGGTGCTACCGGCCGGTAGCGTCGGCCCGCAGGCGGAGTGCGAGAATTTTCCTATGACTGTGGTCCCGGAAGACTTCGTCCCTGGCCTCGAAGGCGTGGTGGCCTTCACCACCGAAATTGCCGAACCGGATAAGGACGGCGGCGCACTGCGCTACCGCGGTGTTGACATCGAGGATCTGGTGAGTCAGCAGGTCACTTTCGGCGACGTGTGGGCGCTGCTGGTCGACGGTAAATTCGGCCACGGGCTGCCGCCCGCCGAGCCGTTCCCGCTGCCGATCCACACCGGTGATGTGCGAGTCGATGTGCAGGCGGGCCTGGCGATGCTGGCGCCCATTTGGGGATACAAGCCGCTGCTGGACACCGACGACGCCACCGCCCGCGACCAGCTGGCCCGGGCGTCGGTGATGGCCCTGTCCTACGTCGCGCAGTCCGCACGCGGCATCTACCAGCCGGCAGTCCCGCAGCGAATAATCGACGAATGCCAAACGGTGACAGCACGTTTCATGACTCGCTGGCAGGGCGAGCCGGACCCCAGGCATATCGAGGCCATCGACGCCTACTGGGTGTCGGCCGCCGAGCACGGCATGAACGCCTCGACATTCACCGCACGGGTGATCGCCTCAACCGGCGCGGACGTGGCGGCATCGCTGTCCGGGGCGATCGGTGCGATGAGTGGGCCGCTGCACGGCGGGGCGCCGGCCCGGGTCCTGCCGATGCTCGAACAGGTTGAGCGCACCGGCGACGCCCGCGGCCTGGTCAAGGGCATCTTGGACCGCGGCGAGAAGCTGATGGGATTCGGGCACCGGGTCTACCGCGCGGAGGACCCCCGGGCGCGCGTGCTGCGGGCCGCCGCGGAACGGCTGGGCGCACCGCGCCACGAGGTCGCGGTCGCACTCGAGCAGGCCGCACTGGCGGAGCTGCGCGAGCGCCGTCCGGATCGGGCCATCGAGACCAACGTCGAGTTCTGGGCCGCGGTCATCCTGGACTTCGCCCGGGTGCCGGCCAACATGATGCCGGCGATGTTCACCTGTGGCCGGACCGCGGGGTGGTGCGCCCACATTCTCGAGCAAAAGCGACTCGGCAAGCTGGTCCGACCGTCGGCCATCTACGTGGGACCGGGCCCGCGCAGCCCGGAGTCTGTCGAAGGCTGGGACCCGGTTCTCACCAACGCCTGAGTCCGGTCTGGTTGTCGGTGCCCGGCGATTAAATAAGCTCGCCGCGATGACCCCCGATGATTTTGCATCGCGCGCGGAGTCAGTACCCGTGAGGCCGGGCTGAGGCTGGCCTGGGACCGACAACAAGGAGACCACTATGGCGATCAACGTCGAACCCGCACTGTCCCCGCACCTCGTCGTCGACAACGCCGCCGCGGCGATCGACTTCTACGTCAAGGCTTTTGACGCCACCGAACTGGGGCGCGTGCCCGGTCCCGACGGCAGGCTGATCCACGCCGCGCTGCGCATCAACGGCTTCACGGTGATGCTCAACGACGATTTCCCGGAGATGTGCGGCGGCAAGTCGATGACGCCTACGTCACTGGGTGGCACTCCAGTCACCATCCATCTGACCGTCACCGACGTCGACGCCAAGTTCCAGCGTGCGCTGGATGCCGGCGCCACTGTGGTGGCGGCCTTAGAGGACCAGTTCTGGGGAGACCGCTATGGCGTGGTCGCCGATCCATTCGGCCACCACTGGTCGCTGGGACAGCCGGTACGCGAAGTCAGCATGGATGAGATCCAGGCCGCAATGTCAGCCGCTAACTAGCGGTCACGCAGCCGGGCCACCAGCCGGCGTCGCAGCTGCGGCGCGGGTGGCGCGGTGGCCGCGGCCGAGACCATGTCGGCGACATCGGTGAACTTGTTGCGCGGGCGGCCGTCGTCGGTACCACGCGCAATCTCGGCGGCGTCGATGGCACGCCATCCCGCGGAGTCGACGGTGTCGGGCTGGCGAGCGTGCACCAGCTCGGCCAGCGCCGCCGGCTTGGCCACCGGGTCGGTCAGCTTGCCCGCGTTGAAGTCGGCGACCAGGGCCTGAACGGTTTGAAAGGAGCATGACTTGTTGGTGCCGATGAAGCCGGTCGGCCCGCGCTTGATCCAGCCCGCGACGTACGCGCCGGGCACCGGTCGGCCCGAGCCCGGGTCGACGACACGGCCACCGTCGTTCGGGACGACAGCCGCCGCCTCGTCAAATGGAAGATCACGAATCAGCTTGCCGCGGTAGCCAATCGATGTCAGCACCAGGCCCGCCTCGAGCCGGCACACCTCCTGGGTGCCAGTGACCGAGAACTCCACGGCGGTGACACGCCGCCGACCCTGGACACGCTTGGGCGTGAGCTGATAAGCCAGCCGGATTCGCGGGCGCGACGCCGGTGCCGAACCGTCGGCAAGTTTGCTCAAGATCTCCAGCTTGCTCCTGGTCAAACTGTCAGAGACGGTCGCGAGATCGCGTGCCACCAGCTTCTGGTCATCGGCGTCGAGCACAACGTCACACGTGCTGGTGAGCCCGATCAGCTCGGGCAGTGTGAACGCCGAGTGAGCGGGCCCGCGCCGGGCGGCTATCACCACTTCGCGGATGGCGGAGCCGCGGAACGCTTCCAGCGCATGGTCGGAGATGTCGGTGCGGGCCAGGTCGTCGGGGTCGGCGGTGAGCACGCGGGCCACGTCGAGGGCGACATTGCCGTTGCCGACGATCACGACGCGTTCGTGGCTGAGATCGACTGGCAGATCGGTAAAGTCGGGATGCCCGTTGATCCACGCGACCAACTCGGTGGCGGTTCCGGTACCCGGCAGACCCATCCCGTCGATGTCCAGCCGCCGATCGTCGGGCGCACCGACCGCGTACAGCACGGCGTGATGGTGGGCCAACAGGTCGGCCTGGCTCAGGTGGTTGCCGATCTCCACGTTGAGATAGAACCGGAAGCGGCGATGACCGGCGACCCGGTCGAAGAGCTGGGTGACCCTTTTGGTGTTCTGGTGATCGGGTGCCACCCCGGCACGCACCAATCCGTATGGGGTAGGCAGCTTCTCAAAGACGTTGACCCGCACACCCTTCTGGGTGAGCAGTTCGTCGGCGGCATACATGGCCGCCGGCCCGGAACCGACGATGGCCACGGTCAGCGGCTGGCGGCGGACATGCACCTCGGCGGCCGGGATCACCGGGGCCAGCTTCGACGTCGGCGGAAGCTTCACGTCGGCGGGCCGCTCCGGGTAATACGATGCGTTGATCTCGACGAACGGCAGCTGTTTGGGCTCCAACCGGGTGTCGGGCGCGATTGCCCCGACCGGGCAGGCGCTCACACAGGCACCGCAGTCCACGCAGGCCACCGGATCTATATAGAGCATCTCCGACGTCGCGAAGCCCGGCTCGTCCGGTGTCGGGTGAATGCAATTCACTGGACACGCGAAGACACAGGACCCGTCGTTGCAGCACGACTGGGTAATAACGTGCGGCACTAGAATCCAACCCCTGACAGGCTATGAGGACTATGCGGCCGGTGCAGCGGCCCGGTGTTGGCGTTGCGGCTCGCTACGGTAGCGCGACGGCTTGCCGTAGATCTTGCACATCCTCCACACCAGCCGCGCAACCGGATTCATCAGCCCGGTGTCGTAGGCAAGCATCCGGACGTCAGCGAACATGTCGCGCAACCACTTCCGCGAATCCGCCGACCCGAAGAATAGCTCCTTCTTGACCTCACGCGGGATGTCGAACTTCTCCCAGAATTCCTTGGGCGGAATCAGGATCGCCCTGCACAACTTCCGCATCGTCAGCGGAAGGTACAGCGAGACCAAGAACCGCTTCGTCGGGGTCAACTGTGGCAACCGCTTACGCAGGAACTCGTGGGCGAACGAGATATGCCGCGCTTCCTCGGCCACGTGAATGGCCATCACCCGCTCCATGATCGGATGCAGCGACTTGCCTTCGCGCAGAACGTTCTTCTGCGTGTGGTCGATGGGTTCCTCGCCGGCGAGCACGCCGATGAAGAACGCCACCGGCAGCGGGCCGGCCACCAACGGCACCAACGGCGAAATCCAACGCAGCCTGCGCGGCATTCCCGGAACATCCGCGCCAATGCGGTTGACCATCTCCTGGAACATCATGGTGTGGTTGCACTCTTCAACCGATTCATGCAAGCAATACCGATATTCCGGTGACCCGTTAGGCACCCAGAACGTGTAGTTCATCAGACCGCGGATCAGGATGGATTCGAAATGCAATCCGACCTTGGCCACGTTGGCCTGGCGCCACATCCCGATCTCGATCTTGCGTTCTCCCGGCTGTGCAAGGTACCACGGGTGGCGGCCCAACGGGTCGGTCGCCGGCAAGATCCACCGGGGGTCGTTGTCTGTTACAGCGAACTCCGGTGACTCCCAATCGATATCGGTGTAGGGGTTGAAGTTTCGCCGCACAGACCCCAGGGACAGTGTGGCGAGCATGTCCACATACTCAGCGTCGTCCCGCACTTCCATATTGCGGCGCCAACGCTGGACCATTCGCGTCCTCGCCATTCGAAGCCTCCCCAACGAGGTTTACATTCGGGGCGTGTAATGCACACACGGTACCGCTGGTACCGGGAATTCACCAGACCCTGCCAGGGCACTGTGGCCTGACCAGTGGTCAGCTATTCAGTGTGGGCTGGGTCACATCGAATGGCCATCAGAAGCGGCCTAGCCAGGGATTATGCGCTACGCAATCGGCCCGCTGCGACATCGCGCTGGGACCGCTCACTACCCTGATTGCTATGGCTGACCAGCTCCAGACTCCCCTTGAAATTCCCAGCGCCATCAAACCCCGCGACGGCCGCTTCGGATCGGGCCCGTCAAAGGTCCGACCCGAGCAACTGCAGGCGCTGACCACCACCGCAGCCGCGTTGTTCGGCACATCGCACCGGCAGGCGCCCGTCAAGAATTTGGTGGGCCGGGTTCGGTCGGGGCTGGCCGAGCTGTTCAGCGTGCCGGACGGTTACCAAGTCATTCTGGGCAATGGTGGCGCGACGGCGTTCTGGGATGCTGCGGCCTTCGGGCTGATCGACAAGCGCTCGCTACACCTGGCCTACGGCGAATTCAGCTCCAAGTTCGCCTCCGCGGTCGCCAAGAACCCGTTCATCGGCGATCCCATCATCATCAAGTCGGACCCCGGCAGCGCGCCGGAGCCGCAGAGCGATCCGTCGGTCGATGTGATTGCTTGGGCACACAACGAGACATCGACCGGGGTCGCGGTGCCGGTCCACCGCCCCGCAGGTTCGGGTGACGCGCTGATTGTCATTGACGCAACCTCGGGCGCCGGTGGCCTGCCGGTCGACATCACCGAGGTGGACGCATACTACTTCGCGCCGCAGAAGAACTTCGCCAGCGACGGCGGCCTCTGGCTGGCCATCATGAGCCCCGCCGCGTTGGCCCGGGTCGAGTCCATCGCCGCGTCCGGTCGCTGGGTTCCCGACTTCCTGTCGCTGCCGATCGCGGTGGAGAACAGCCTGAAGAACCAGACGTACAACACCCCGGCGATCGGCACCCTGGCGCTGATGGCCGAACAGCTCGACTGGTTGCTGGGCAACGGCGGGCTGGATTGGGCCGTCAAGCGCACGGCCGACTCATCGCAGCGGCTGTACTCGTGGGCGCAAGAGCGCTCCTACACCACGCCGTTCGTCGCCGATCCCGCGCTGCGTTCCCAAGTGGTGGGCACGATCGATTTCGTCGACGACGTCGACGCGGCGGCCGTCGCGGCGACCTTGCGGGCTAACGGCATCGTCGACACCGAGCCGTACCGCAAACTCGGCCGCAACCAGTTGAGGGTCGCGATGTTCCCCGCGGTCGAGCCCGATGACGTCAGTGCCCTCACCGAGTGCGTCGACTGGGTGGTCGAGCGGCTTTAACCAGGTCTTCATCAGCCCGCAACCGACCAGCGTGTCAGCGCGGGTTATGGGCGTCCACTGCACTAGAGTGCGCACGTGACGGATCCGGCGCTGACCTGCACGGAGCCTGCGAGGAGAAGCCATGCGGAAACTCAAAGTGGTTGGGCTTGATGCCGACGGCAAAAACATCATCTGCGAGGGCGACAACCCCGGCGAACAGTTCAAGCTCCTGACCGACGACCGACTGCGTGCGGCCGTACGCGGCGACGCGGCGCTGCTCGACCAAGCGCAGCTCGACATCGAAATCACGAACATGCTGAGCCCCAAAGATATTCAGGCCCGGATCCGCGCTGGCGCGTCTGTCGAGCAGGTGGCGACGGCGTCGGGTTCCGACCTCGCGCGGATCCGCCGGTTCGCCCACCCGGTGTTGCTGGAACGTTCGCGCGCCGCGGAGCTGGCAACCGCCGCACACCCACTCCTCGCCGATGGCCCCGCGGTGCTGACACTCCTGGAGACCGTCACCGCCGCGCTGGTGACACGCGGCCTCAACCCGGCCAAACTGAGCTGGGACGCCTGGCGCAACGAAGACAGCCGCTGGACGGTGCAGCTTGCGTGGCAGGCCGGCTGTTCCGACAACCTCGCGCATTTCTGCTTCACTCCCGGCGCCCACGGCGGAACGGTCACCGCAATCGACGACGCGGCCAGTGAGCTGATCGACCCGGAGTTCAACCGTCCGCTGCGGCCGCTGGCGCCGGTGGCCCACCTCGACGTCGATGAGCCCGCACCAGCGGCCACCGTGCCGCCCGAACAGCCGGTGAGCACCCGACGGGGCAAGCCGGCCGTTCCGGCTTGGGAGGATGTGCTGCTCGGGGTCCGTTCAGGCGGGCAGCGCTAGCCGCGACCCAAAGCTGTCAGGGCGAGCAGCGTCAGCCACGCACCCGCCACGCCTACTCCGGCGCCCAGCACAAACCAGCGCAGGACGGGAGTACGCCGCCATCCCCACAGGGTCGGCGCCAGCCCCCCGGCCGCCACGACGTTGAGCCCGACGGCCAACAGCGGATGGACCCGGATCAGTCCGAGACTCAGCACTACAACTCCGGTGGCGGTAACCGCGGCGACGAACCCGGCTACCGTCAAACCCGTTCCCCAGGGCCCAGATTGGTGGCGCTCACCACGTCCGTCGCTCACGATCCGACCCTAACCCGCTCGTAGAACGCCAGCGCGGCCGCGGTTGCGACGTTCAGCGAGTCGGTGCCCCGCGACATCGGGATGCGCACCCGCATATCGCTTAACCGCAGGATGGCCGCAGTCAGTCCTGGGCCTTCGGCGCCCACCAGCACCGCAATCCGTTCATCGCGCACCGCCGCCATCGCCTCCGGCAGCGCGCACGCTTCGCTGTCTGGAGTCATCGCCAACAACCGAAAGCCGCGTTCCTTCAGCATCACAAGGTCGGCGGGCCAGTACGTTGCACGTGCATACGGCACCAGCAACGCGTGACCCATAGACACCCGGACCGCGCGACGGTACAGCGGATCAGCGCAGCCGCTGCCGAACACCACCGCGTCCACACCCAGGCCCGCCGCGTTTCGAAAAATCGAGCCGAGGTTCTCGTGGTCGTTGACACCTTCGGGCACCGCGACGGTGCGGGCACCGTCGACCACCTCGGCAACGCTGGGCTCCGGCACCCGCCTGGCGGCCGCCAGCACACCACGATTGAGGTGGAAACCGACCACCCGCGCCATCACATCGGCGGACGCTCGATAGTACGGCGCTCCGACGCCCATTAGGTCGTCTTTGAGCTCAGCCAGCCTGCGGTCGGTACCGAGCATGGCGTGCGGGCTGAACCGCGACGCCAGCATGCGCTGCACGACCAGCACGCCCTCGGCGATCACCAGCCCTTTGCCGGTCGGCAGATCAGGACGACGGTCAACGCTGTTCAGGTTCCGGAAATCGTCGAGCCGCGGATCGTCGGGATCGTTGACGTCCTGAACATCCAGGCCAGCAATCACGGGCTTTCGTCGACCAGGGCCAAGATCAGATCGGCGGCCTCGCGCAGCGTGCCGCGCTTGTCGCTGTCCAGCGTCGCGAGCCGCTCGGCCAGCCACTCCTGGCGGGCACGCCGCGCCGCCTTGACCAACTCGGCCCCGGACTCGGACACCGAGACCAGCACCTGCCGGCCGTCGACGGGGTGCGGCGCGCGGTCCACGAAGCCCATGTCGGCCAAGGAGGCGATCACCCGGGTCATCGACGGCGGTCGGACCCGTTCACGAATCGCCAGGGCGCCGGGCGTCATCGCGCCCTCGTTAGCCAAGGTTGTCAGCGCCGACAGCTGGGACAGCGACACCGGCGATTGCGGGTTCCGAAACCGCAGTTGGCGGGCCAGCCGCATGACGGCCAACGACAAGTCGCTGGCCAGCCTCGCATCGCTGTCAGGCATGGCGCGAGGTTACATCGAACCTAAGAGCTCGGGATCAGAAACGGCGAACGACGGACTTCGATCGGTTCACTGCGCTGCTGCTAATTTCCGGCGAACCACTCTCGCCGACGGCCTGCGTCC
This sequence comes from uncultured Actinomycetota bacterium, assembly GCA_963728815.1. Lineage (GTDB taxonomy): Bacteria > Actinomycetota > Actinomycetes > Mycobacteriales > Mycobacteriaceae > Mycobacterium. Next base: position 167,416 of record CAVSLH010000022.1, on the reverse strand, counting down.
TTGGCCCGGCTCTCCCCCGCAAGCGGGTGGGGGTACCTCCCTCTGGGGGCGTGCCCCTATCTCAGGCCGCGGCGCGGCATGCATCGTCGCCGGGCTATGTTAATCGACGATGAGTGTCGAGCCTGGCCACAACCCCGAGCCGCCGGCGTTACCGCCCATGCTGCTCGAAGTGTGGCCGGTCATCGCAGTAGGTGCGCTGGGCTGGCTGCTCGCAGCGGCTGCCGCGTTCGTCGTACCTGCCCTGGAAAGTTGGCGTCCGGTGACGCTGGCCGGACTGGGAACCGGGTTGCTGGGTACGGGCATCTTCGTGTGGCAGCTTGCTGCTGCTCGCCGCGGCGCACGCGGTGCACAAGCCGGACTCGAAACCTATCTCGACCCGAAATAGATTGCCAGGCAATTCAAGAGCAGTGGCAGACAGTGGAGGACAAATGGTAGCCCGGCTATTGCAAGCGCAAGTAGATATCAACGCCCCGGCGTCGAAAGTCTGGGCATTAATATCCGATATTCGGCGGATGCCGGAGTGGAGCCCTCAGTGCCGGTGGATGCGGCCCTTCGGCCCGCTTCGCGCGGGCACCCGCACCCTCAACCTCAACCGCCGCAACCGTCTGTTCTGGCCCACCACATGCACGGTCGTCGAGGTCATCCCGGAGAAGAAGCTGGCGTTCCGGGTCGACACCAACCGCACCATCTGGAGCTACGAGCTCGAGTCGAATGGCCAGGGCACCAGGGTGATTGAGAGCCGCCACGCCGAAAACGGCGTCACCGCGTTTTCAAACCTGTCGGTGAACGCGCTCTTAGGTGGGACAACGAACTTCGAACGCGAATTGGTCGAAGGCATGAACGCCTCGTTGGACAAAATCAAAGCCGCCGCCGAGAAAAGCTAACCCGGCGACTCCGCCGGGGACTCGGGCGGCTTCTCCATGATGTCGAGGACGCCGTCGTCGTATGGCTCATACATTGGCGAGCCGGTGCCCGCCGGAGCGGGGGTGTCGGAATGGGCGCCGCAACCGTACTGCTTGTCCACTACATGCCCGTCGGCGGACAATTCGTTCCCGCAAACACCGAACATCGCGCCGAGCGATCCCGCCAGTGGCAGGAAGAAACCGCAGTCGCGGCACACCCGTTTGGTCGACCGCGCCATCGCCGAGTCGGGACCGTAGTCGCCGTCGTGCCATCGTTCGGCCGCTTGGGAGCGGCCCCAATCACTCATCACCCAGCGCCGGCCCAGCCCGATCTCGGCGGCGGTCTCGTCCACCTCCGGGTCACCACTGGCGGTGTAACCGGGAACCAGCCGCGGATCGTCCGGAGTCGGCGCGAGCATGTCTCCGGGGCTCAGATCCCCCGGCCTGACCCGCTGCTCCCACGGCATCCATTCGGGCGCCAGCAGCGCCGTCGGTCCGGGGACCAGCACCACCTCGCTGACCGTGGCATGCTCGGAACCGGGATGGGCAGCGACGACGACGGCCCACTGCCATCCCTGGTAGCCGGGCAGATGCGCCATGAATCGGTGGGTGGCGGCGTTTGGATCTTCGTAGCTGACGCCCAGGTAGTCCCCGACCATCTCCGGGCCGCTGAACTCCGCGACGGCTACCCTGGCCTGGTCGATCGCACCCGTGAGCACCGCCGCCATCTCCGCTGGCCACTCGGCCACGGTCGCCACGGCGGATTCCTCAATGGGCCCGGTCACGCTGTCCCCTCTCTGCACTGCGTCTCCCATACTGCCGGAAGACGAGGTTGGCGAGCCACACCCGGTTGCCTGCAGACGCACGGAGTCGGCATAGGGGAGAATTGATTCGTGTCAGGACGGCGGCGTGATCACCCGGGCCGAGTGGCCTCAAACCCGGGCCGCCGGACCCGCAGCGGAGCGGCCAACCAGCATCCGGGCATGGCCAACTACCCAGCCGACGACTCTGACTATCGCCGAGCGCGCCGCCCGCCGCCGATGCCCAGCGCCAACCGCTATCTCCCGCCGCTGGGCCAACAGCCAGAACCCGACCGCAGCAGCGCGCCGCCACGTGGTCCCGGACCCAGCGAACGGATCACCGTCACCCGCGCCGCGGCACAGCGAAGCCGCGAAATGGGTTCCCGGATGTACTGGATGGTCCAGCGGGCCGCCACCGCCGACGGCGCCGACAAGTCTGGGCTGACTGCGCTGACGTGGCCGGTGGTGGCGAACTTCGCGGTGGATGCCGCGATGGCCGTTGCGCTGGCCAACACGCTGTTCTTTGCCGCAGCCAGCGGGGAGAGCAAGTCCAAAGTGGCGCTGTACCTGTTGATCACCATCGCGCCGTTCGCGGTCATCGCGCCGCTCATCGGTCCCGCGCTGGACCGGTTGCAGCACGGCCGCCGTGTCGCGCTGGCACTGTCGTTCGCACTCCGGACCGTGTTGGCGGTGGTGCTGATCATGAACTACGACGGCGCCACCGGCAGCTTCCCGTCGATGGTGCTCTATCCGTGTGCGCTGGCCATGATGGTGTTCTCGAAGTCGTTCAGCGTGCTGCGCAGCGCGGTGACACCGAGGGTGATGCCGCCGACTATCGACCTGGTGCGGGTCAACTCCCGGCTGACCGTGTTCGGGCTACTGGGCGGCACTATCGCCGGCGGCGCCATCGCGGTCGGCGTCGAGTTCGTCTGCACTCACCTGTTCAAGCTGCCCGGCGCGCTGATCGTCGTTGTCGCCGTCACGATCGCAGGCGCCCTGCTGTCGATGCGGATTCCGCGCTGGGTCGAGGTGACAACTGGTGAGGTTCCGGCCACTTTGAGCTATCGCCGGCATAGCGAACCGCTGCGGCGTAGCTGGCCGGAAGAAGTCAAAAAGGTCGGCGGGACGTTGCGGCAACCGCTGGGCCGCAACATCATTACCTCGCTGTGGGGTAACTGCACCATCAAAGTGATGGTTGGCTTTCTGTTCTTGTATCCGGCGTTCGTCGCCAAGGCGCATCAAGCCAACGCCTGGTATCAGGTAGGCATGCTGGGCATGATCGGGGCCGCGGCCGCGATCGGCAATTTCGCCGGCAACTTCACCAGCGCACGCCTGCAGCTGGGCAGACCGGCCGTGCTGGTGGTGCGATGCACCATCGCGGTCACTGTGTCAGCCCTGGCGGCCGCGGTGGCCGGCAACCTGCTGGTGGCCGTCATTGCCACCCTGATCACCTCGGGGTCCAGCGCAATTGCGAAGGCCTCGCTGGACGCCTCGTTGCAGAACGATCTGCCCGAGGAATCGCGGGCATCGGGATTCGGGCGTTCGGAGTCGACGCTGCAACTGGCCTGGGTGCTGGGCGGTGCACTGGGCGTGTTGGTATACACCGAATTGTGGGTCGGATTCACCGCAGTCAGTGCCCTGTTGATCCTGGGTCTGGCGCAGACCGTCGTCAGCTTCCGCGGCGACTCGTTGATCCCCGGCCTCGGCGGTAATCGGCCCGTCATGGTCGAACAGGAGGGTAAGCGCCGCGGCGCCGGCCGCCCGGCGGTGGTGCCCGAGTGAAGCGCGGTGTGGCCGTACTGGTCGCGGTCCTGGTCCTACTGCTATCCGTCGGGGCCGGGGTCGGCGCGTGGCTGCTGGTGCGGAAGCCCGGTCCGCAGCGACCCGAGATCAGCGCGTATTCGCGCGGCCACCTGATCCGCGTGGGACCGTACCTGTACTGCAACGTCCTCAACCTCGACGACTGTCAGACACCGCAGGTGCAGGGCGAGCTACCGGTGAGTACACGCTATCCGCTGCAGCTCTCGGTACCCGAAGCCATTTCCCGGGCACCTTGGCGGCTGCTGCAGGTGTATGAGGACCCCACCAACACCACCAGCACCCTGTTTCGGCCGAACAGCCGGCTGGCGGTCACCATCCCCACGGTCGACGCGCAGCGCGGGCGGCTGATCGGGATAGTCGTGCAGTTGCTGACGTTGGTGGTCGACCCCTCCGGGGAACTACGTGACGTCCCCCACGCGGAATGGTCAGTGCGACTGAACTATTGAGGCGGTCACCTGAACGGTGCCATCGGTGGCGTCTCTGTCCACGTTAGCGGCTCGGCGTCGGGCAGGTCCGGCGTCCAGGTGATGTGTATTTCACCCCCTTGATTGCCACTCGGCTGCATCACCGAGAACAGCCGGGCCTGACCCGCCGCGACATCTACTGAGCTCTGACCGTCGAGGAATGTGAGTTCTTTGTAGTCACCCGTCAGCATGACGTTGCGAGCGTTGACCGTGCCGACATTCCGCAGCGTGTAGAACCTGCGCGGTTTGTCGTTGGTCCTGGCCTCGATGCGCCAGCCGTAATGCCTGCCCCTCTCGACTATCTCGGCAAGATCAGCCGAGCGAGTCGCAGCGTTCGCGGACAGACGCGCAAACCGAACAGACACAATCGCGGCGCACATCGAGCCCAGCGACATGACTAGCGCACACAGCGACAAAACGAATGCAGCCACTACCATGCGCGGACTTTAACATCTGTGTAAAGGCCGACCACGAATTGAGTTACGCGCTATGCCCGGCCGGAACTTGCTCGCCTCCGCGCGTCGGCCCGGGAGGGGTCTCGTCACCAAAGGGCCTGCCCCCCAAGGCTTCCCGGCCGTGTGGGGTCAACCAGCCCGACAGGTCCGGACCCTTGGGCACGATCCGGGTGGGGTTGATGTCGGCGTGCACGATGTAGTAGTGCTGCTTGATCTGGACGAAGTCGGTGGTGTCGCCGAAGCCCGGCGTCTGGAACAGGTCGCGCCCGTATGCCCACAGCACCGGCATTTCGCTGAGTTTGCATCGATTGCACTTGAAATGCCCGTGGTAGACCGGGTCGAAGCGGGCCAGGGTGGTGAACAGCCGCACATCGGCCTCGGTAATGGTGTCGCCCACCAGGTATCGCTGGCTCGTCAGCCGATCGCTCAGCCAATCCAACGCGGTGAACAGCCGATCGTAAGCCACTTCGTAAGCCTGCTGTGAGCCAGCAAAGCCGCACCGGTATACCCCATTGTTGACCTCGGTGTAGACCCGCTTGCTCACCTCGTCGATCTCGGCCCGCAGCCGCTCGGGATATAGCGCAGGTGCGCCGTCGCGGTGGTAGGCGGTCCACTCCGTGGAGAAATCCAGGGTCATCTGCGCGAAATCGTTGGTGACCACCGCGCCGGTGGGGACATCGACGATCGCCGGGACAGTAATGCCTTTGGGGTAGTCGGGGAAGCGCTTGAAGTAGGCGTCTTGCAGCCGTGGAATCTTGAGCACCGGGTCGACACCGCCCGGATCGAGATCGAACGTCCAACTGCGCTGGTCATGGGTCGGGCCGCAAAATCCAATGGAGAGAACATCTTCCAAGCCCAGCAGCCGCCGGACGATGATCGTGCGGTTAGCCCACGGGCAAGCGCGGGCAACCACAAGCCGATACCGACCGGGCTCTACCGGATAGCCGTCGCGTCCGTCGGCGGTGATGCGGGTCGTGATGTAGTTGGTGTCACGGGTGAATTCGCCCGTCCCGGCAACGTAGGAGGTCATGGCGACAATTCTGCCCCACGCAGTGGATCGAAGATGAACGGTGCCTTAAAGTTTCGCCTCGGTCGATGGCGACACCGTCAGAAACCGCCGGGCCAGATTAGGCTCGGTCGACGCGCCGGCCTCCCAGTGCGCGATCCACGGTCCGGTGCCCTCTGACTGATCGACTATCCCCTCCTCCAGCCAGGTGTAGCGGCCCTTCAGCACGTCGTCTGCCAGCCGAACATCGATACTGTCGGTGTTGTTCCACAAGGCGTGGAACAGCGCCTCCACCCGCAGGGTGGCCTGCTGGCAGAACAGGTCGGCCAGCTCGTATGCCTGTTTGCCTTCGGCCGGATCGGCGACTCGCTGCGCCTCGGCCCGCACACATACCGCGGACATCGCGAACAGCTCCGCACCGACGTCAACGATGCGCCCGAGGAATGCTTGCTTTTGCTCCAGGCCGGCTTGCCAGCGCGCCATCCCGTAGAAGGTGTTGCGGGCCAACTTGCGTGAGGAGCGTTCGACAAAACGCAGATGTGTCGCCAGGTCACCAAACTCGCGGTACGCCGTGGGTCGTTGGCCTTCACCAAAAACCAGCTTCGGCAACCACTTTGCGTAGAACCCGCTCGCGCCGGCCGCCGCCGCGGCCTTCTGCCGCAGATCGGCTTTCGGGTTCGCGAGATCACCGGCAGCGGTCAAATGAGCGTCGACCGCCTCACGCGCGATGAGCAATCGCATGATTTCACTGGATCCTTCGAAGATGCGGTTGATCCGCAGGTCGCGCACGACCTGCTCCACCGGTACCGCGCGCTCCCCCCGGGCGGCAAGGGATTCCGCGGTCTCGTACCCGCGGCCACCGCGGATCTGCAACAGCTCATCGGCGATCTGGTCGGCCATCTCGCTGGACCACAATTTGGCCAAAGCCGCCTCGATCCGGATGTCGTTGCGACCCTCGTCAGCCATCTGACCCGCCAGTTCGAGCACGGCGTCGAGCGCGTAAGTGGTGGCGGCCATGAAAGCAAGCTTGCTAGCGACCGCCTCATGTTTGCCGACGGGCTTTCCCCACTGCACTCGCTCGCGGGACCATTCCCGCGCTATCTTCAGCGACCACTTGGCGGACCCAGTCACCATTGCGGGCAAGGACAGCCGTCCGGCATTGAGTGTGGTCAGCGCGATCTTTAGACCGTCGCCTTCTCGCCCGATCAGGTTTTCGGCGGGGACTCGAACGCCGTGGAGCCTGGTCACACCGTTTTCGATGCCGCGCAGTCCCATGAACTTGTTGCGCCGCTCCACGGTGATCCCGGGTGAATCCGCCTCGACAACAAAGGCGCTGATTCCCCCGCGGTGCCCCTCGCTCTTGGGAACCCGGGCCATCACGACCAGCAGTTCGGCGACCACACCGTTAGTGGTCCACAGCTTCACGCCCTCTAGTTCGTAGGCCTGCCCGTCGTCGACGGGCGTCGCGGTCGAAGCCAGGCGTGCCGGGTCGGACCCCACATCCGGTTCGGTGAGCAGAAACGCCGATATCGCTCCGGCAGCACAGCGTGGCAGGAACTTGCGCTTCTGTTCCGGGGTCCCGGCCAGCTTGAGCGGTTCGGGCACCCCGATCGACTGATGGGCCGACAGCAATGCGCCGAGACTGGGATGAACAGAGCAAACCATCATCAGCGCACGGTTGTAGGCAACCTGCGACATGTGCAGCCCGCCGTACTCGGACGGAATTTTCATGCCGAAGCAGCCCAGTTCGGCCAGGCCCTTCACATATTCATCGGGAATCTGGGCATCGCGTTCGATGACGCTGCCGTCGACGGTGTTTTGAAAGTCCCGCAGCTTGTCGAGAAACGCGGCGGCACGGGCCTCCTCGGCGTCGGAGGGCTTGGGAAAAGGATGGATAAGGTCCAGCGGAAAGCGACCAAGAAACAACTCTTTGGCGAAGGAAGGTTTGTCCCAGCCACTTTCACGCGATTCCTCGGCAAGGGCTCTCGCCTGCTCCTCGGTGACCTGCGCTTGCTGTGCCATCGCCGCCTCCTCGCTAACGAGTCACATCCAGACTTGAGTGCCCGGTGCTGGCCCGATACTACGACCTACCGATGTCCAAGTTACGCGCCGGTAGCTTTTATGGCGCGCTGCTACGTTCTGGGTCCGGGCTAGGAGTCAAGCTCCCGGGCCACCGCTTTGACCACCTCGGAGACCCGACGTGCCGTCTTGCGGTCCGGATAGCGGCCCTTACGCAGCTCGGGCTGCAGGGTGCTCTCCAGCAAGGTGATCATGTCCTCGACCATGCCGTGCAGCTCATCGGGGCTGTGCTTGTGCTCGGCCGGCGCCTCGCGGCGCGCCCGAGTCAGGCTCGGCGGCGGATCAATCAGCTTGAGGCTCAATGCCTGAGGTCCGCGCCGGCCGGAAGCGACGCCGAATTCGACCCGCTGCCCCGCTTTGAGCCCCTCGACACCCGCAGGCAACGCCGAGGAACGGACGTAGACGTCCTCGCCGTCCTCCTGCGACAGGAAGCCGAACCCCTTTTCGGAGTCGTACCACTTCACCTTGCCGGTCGGCACTGGTCTCACCTGCTTGTCTTACGGATCACTAGGATGGCTAACAGAAGAAGCGCCCCGCCTGCGCAGGACGCGATATCGAATTGTGATCCTACTCGGATGGTTGCCCGCCGAGCACCCCTGTATAGCCGTTACTCGGTAGGGTGGCATTACCGCTGGAGGAGATTATGCGCCTGATCCTGAACGTCATCTGGCTGATTTTCGGCGGCCTCTGGTTGGCCCTCGGCTACCTGGTCGCGGCGCTTGTCTGCTTCTTGCTCATCGTCACCATCCCCTTCGGCTTCGCGGCGCTGCGCATCGCGTCGTACGCGTTGTGGCCGTTCGGCCGGACGATCGTCGAGAAGCCGGGCGCCGGGACCGGCTCGCTGGTCGGCAACGTCATCTGGGTGCTGCTGTTCGGGTTGTGGCTGGCGATCGGGCATTTGGTGAGCGCGGCGGCGATGGCCATCACGATCATCGGCATTCCGCTGGCGCTGGCCAACCTCAAACTGATCCCGGTTTCGCTGGTGCCACTGGGCAAGGAAATCGTTCCGGTCGGCTCGACGACCCGATCCGGGCGGGTGCCGGCATGACGCTGACCGCGCTGGGAGTACCGACGGTGCGGGGCCGGACAAGCGACCGTGCCGTCTCCGCGGCAGTACCGACCCAGGGCCCGTTGCTGGACACATTCGGCCGGGTCGCTACCGATCTGCGGGTCTCGCTGACCGACCGCTGCAATCTGCGTTGCAGTTATTGCATGCCGGCAGAGGGCCTGGACTGGCTCCCCAACCGGCAACTGCTGCGGCCCGAGGAGTTGGCCAGGCTCATGCATATCGCCGTCGCCCGACTCGGCGTGACCAGCGTGCGGTTCACCGGTGGAGAGCCGCTACTGGCCCGCCACCTCGAAGAGGTGATCGCAGCGGCGGCCAGTCTGCGGCCCCGCCCGGAGATTTCGCTGACCACCAATGGTGTGGGACTGGAGCGCAGGGCGGTCGCTCTGGCCGAAGCAGGCCTGGACCGGGTCAACATCTCGATGGACAGCGTGGACCCGGTGCGCTTTGCGGCCATCACCCGCCGCGACCGGCTCGCTGACGTACTGGCCGGCTTGGTCGCCGCCAAAGAAGCGGGTCTGGCGCCCATCAAGGTGAATGCCGTTCTCGACCCCATCACCGGCCGCGAGGATGTCGTCAAGCTGTTGCGATTCTGCCTCCGGCACGGCTACCAGTTGCGGGTCATCGAGCAGATGCCGCTGGACGCCGGGCACCAGTGGCGCCGGGACGCCGCGCTGAGCGCCGACGACGTACTGGCGGCGCTGCGGCCACACTTTCGGCTCCGACCGGACCCGGCGCCCCGCGGTTCGGCTCCTGCCGAGCTCTGGCTGGTCGACACGGGCCCGGACACACCGGCTGGAAAGTTTGGTGTTATCGCCTCGGTGTCGCACGCCTTCTGCTCGACCTGTGACCGCACCCGGCTGACGGCCGACGGCCAAATCCGTAGCTGCCTGTTCTCGACCGAGGAGACCGACCTGCGGGGCCTGCTGCGCGACGGTACGGACGACGACGCGATCGAGGCGGCATGGCGCGCCGCAATGTGGGCCAAGCCGGTCGGCCACGGCATCAACGACCCCGACTTCATCCAGCCCGACCGCCCGATGAGCGCTATCGGTGGCTAGCCCCATAGGTCAAGTCCCCGACGAACCGGGCTCGCTCCAGGTGACGGTCCGCTACTTCGCCGCGGCACGGGCGGCCGCCGGCGCCGACTCGGAGACAGTGACGCTGCGTCCAGGCACCACGGTGGCCGAGCTGGTCAAGAGCCTCGCCGGGCACGGTGCACGCCTCGCCACCGTGTTGAGTCGGTGCTCTTATCTGCGCGACGGAATAGCCGTTCGCGACGAGACCGTAGCGTTGCGCTCAGGTGACACGATCGACGTGCTGCCGCCATTTGCTGGCGGCTGAGAATGTGAGATACGTCACATAACGGAACGATAACAACGCGGACACGGCCCGATTTCGGGTGATAACGACCTGCGCAAATCCCTGGTGTTCCTGGACTTTTGGCAGATGACGGCGAGGGAAACGCCGAGTTTCGCAAAAAGTGACGGGACCAACAGAACCCGCTAGCGTCTCCGGAGGTTCGCCAAGCAACCCGTGGCGTCCCTCCCCTCCCTATCGCGCCGAGCTCCATCCAATAGGCGGGGAACACCGCAAGTGGATGGAGGCGGGGGACCCACCGGTCCGCCGTGATCGCCTTGGGGCCGTTCGACGGCTCCTTGGGGTGAAGTCGGCGTCGTCTCCTTCCGGGGTACGGCGCTGGCCGGGTAGCCTCTCCCACCCGAACCCGACAGCTGACCTCGCAGGCGCGTACGAGAGAGGAAACTCCGGCGCGCATGAGTGGACGTCACCGTAAGCCCACTACTTCGAACATCAGCGTCGCCAAGATCGCCTTTACCGGGGCGGTACTTGGTGGCGGCAGCATCGCCCTCGCTGGCCAGGCAGCCGCGGCCACCGACGGCGAATGGGATCAGGTAGCCCGTTGCGAGTCCGGCGGCAACTGGGCAATCAACACCGGCAACGGCTACTACGGCGGCGTGCAATTCACCGCAGGTACCTGGGCCTCCCACGGCGGCGGCCAATACGCCCCTTCGGCCCAGCTGGCCACCAGGGAGCAGCAGATCGCGGTCGCTGAGCGGGTGCTGGCGACCCAGGGTCGTGGCGCCTGGCCCGTGTGTGGTGGTCCGCTGTCGGGTCCGAAGCCGCGCGAGGTCCTTCCCACGCCGGCCGGAATGGACGCGCCACTGGACGCGCCCGGGATCAACGGCACACCAGCACCGCTGGCCCCACCGCCCCCAGACGCGCCTCTGCCAGACGCTCCTCCGCCGCCGCCCGCCGACTCGGCTCCGCCGCTGCAGCTGGCCGCCTATGGCCAACCGGCTCCGCTCGGCGATCCCGTCCCGCCGCCTCCCGCAGACCTGGCACCGCCAGCGCCGCCCGCGGACGCCAGCCCGCCCGCGCCTCCCGCAGACCTGGCACCGCCAGCGCCACCCGCGGACGCCAGCCCGCCCGCGCCTCCCGCGGACCTGGTGCCTCCTGCTCCGCCGGCAGACGTACTCCCGCCCGCGCCGCCCGCGGACGCCATCCCGCCAGCGCCGCCCGCGGACGCCATCCCGCCGGCGCCGCCCGCGGACGCCATCCCGCCCGCGCCGCCGGCCGACGTGCCGCCGGCGCCCGTGGAACCTCAGCAGGCCTCAGACGTCGGCTACACGAAGAAACTGTGGGAAGCGATCCGGGATCAGGACGTGCACGGAAACGGTGCGCTGGACGCGCTCGCGCAGCCGTCCGGCGTCAGCTGACGATCTCCACCGGGGACTAAGTCAGATTTCTCGGCCCCGCTTCGTCGCTGTGACGTTAGGCCGAGCCCACCCATTCGTCGGCGCCGTCGTCGAAGAACTGGTGCTTCCACACCGGTAACCGCGCCTTGATGGTGTCCACCAGTTGTGCGCAGGTGGCAAATGCCGCGTGCCGATGGTCGGCGGCGACCGCGGCCACCAGAGCCGCCTCGCCGATCTGCAGGACGCCGATCCGGTGGCTGGCCGCGACAGCACGCACCCCGCTGGATTCCTGCGCGACCTCGGAGACCACGTCGGCAAAGACCTGTGCGGCCGACGGGTGCGCGGAATACTCAAGCCGTAACACCCCGCGTCCACCATCGTGGTCGCGGATCATGCCAACGAATCCGACGATGGCTCCAGCCGACTGATGACTCACCAGGTCCTCGTGCTCGGCCAGAGAGATCGGCTGGTCGGTCAGCGCGGCGCGCAGCACCAGCGTCATCGCTGGTGATCTTCGCCGGCGAGTTGTTCCAGAGCGTGGTCCAGCACATCGGCCAGCACGGCAAGGCCATCGCGCACCCCGCCGGGTGAACCCGGCAGGTTGACAACCAGGGTCCGGCCGGCCACACCGCACACTCCACGCGACAGCACCGACGTCGGCACCTCCGGCAAACCCGAGCGGCGGATCGCATCGGCCAGCCCGGGGATCATGTAGTCCAAGACCGCCACGGTCTGGTCCGGGGTGCTATCGGTGGGCGAGATACCGGTGCCTCCAGAGGTGATGATCACATCGACCCCGTCGTCGAGCGCACCGCGCAGCGCCTCGCCGACCGGCTCACCGTCGGCGACCACCTCCGGCTCCACGGGCGAAAACCCTTGCTGTCCAAGCCATTCAGTGATGATCGGCCCGCACCGGTCGGTATATGTACCGGCGGACGCGCGGGTAGAGGCGATGATGACTCGTGCGGCTCGGGCGCTCATCGCCGTACCCACGTTCCGCTTTTGCCGCCCTCCTTGCGGAGCACCCGGATGTCATCGATGCGAGCGGCCGGGTCAACCGCTTTGATCATGTCGTAAAGAGTCAACGCGGCCACGCTCACAGCGGTCAGTGCCTCCATTTCCACACCCGTGCGGTCCGTGCTGCGCACCGTCGCGACGATCTCGATATCCGATTCGCCGACGGTGAAATCGACGTCGACTCCTGTGAGCGCAAGCTGGTGGCACAGCGGGATCAGGTCGCTGGTGCGTTTGGCCGCCAGAATGCCCGCCACCCGCGCGGTAGCCAAAGCATCGCCTTTGGCGAGGCCGCCGGTCGAGATCAGCTCCACCACTTGCGCCGAGGTACGCAAGGCGCCTGCAGCAACCGCGGTGCGCCTAGTGGCTCCCTTTTCGGTGACATCGACCATGTGCGCTGCTCCCCGCTCATCCAGGTGCGACAGCGCGCCTGAGCGGGATTCCGCGGATTTGTAGGTCGCACCGGCCTCCGAGGCCTCAGAGGCCCTAGCCATCCCGGGGACCTACCGGTTGACGACGGTGACCGGGTGGACGTAAGGCAGGTCGTCGGCGGGCAGCGGGAACGCCAGGTCACCGAAGGGCGATGACGCACCTGTGCGGTCGGTCACGAGCTCGCTAACCGCATGGTCGTCCGGGTCCGTCGTCGGCCAGCCGTTGTCCACGTACTTGGTTTTGCGCGCCTTGCTTTCAGCAATGTCAGCCACGAGGTCCATTCTTACAGGTCTCACACGCGCAGGTGGCGCAAAGCTGCGCGCTCTGGCCTCTTACTCGTCCGCTTACTTGCTGGGCATTGCTGCCCGCGGGCTGCTTTACGCTGGTCAGCAATGACCGACAACACCCCGGACATCCCGCTGGGGTCCTGGCTGGCCGACTTGCCCGACGAGCGGCTGATCCGGCTGCTGGAGCTGCGGCCAGACCTCGCCCAGCCGCCACCGGGCAGTATCGGCGCGCTGGCCGCGCGCGCTCAGGCCCGTCAGTCGGTCAAAGCCGCCACCGACGAGCTCGACTTCTTGCGGCTGGCGGTGCTCGACGCGCTGCTGGTGCTGCAGGCCGATACCACGCCCGTGCCGACGACCAAGCTGCTGGCGCTGATCGGCGATCGCGCTCCTGAAGCTGAAGTGGTCGCCGCGCTGGATGACCTCAGGCAACGCGCCCTGGCCTGGGGCGAGACCGCAGTCCGGGTGGCCGCCGATGCCGGCGCGGCGTTGCCATGGTATGTGGGGCAAGTCACGCTTGAGGACGCCTCACGCACCGGCGAACAGATCGCCGATCTGATCGACGGGCTCAACCAAGCGCAGCTGGACGTGCTGGAGAAATTGCTCGAAGGGTCCCCGATGGGGCGTACCCGCGACGCCGCGCCCGGCGCCGCACCGGACCGGCCGGTGCCGCAACTGCTGGCGATGGGCCTGCTGCGTCGGATCGATGCCGAGACGGTGATCTTGCCCCGCCACGTCGGGCAGGTGCTGCGCGGCGAGCAGCCCGGTCCGATGCAACCGACCGCGCCCGATCCGGTGGTTTCGACCACCACGTCCGACGACTCCGACGCCGCGGCGGCCGGAGCCGTCATCGACCTGCTGCGCGAGCTCGACGTGCTGGTCGAGATCCTGGGCGCCGCACCGGTTTCCGAGTTGCGCAGCGGCGGATTGGGAGTGCGCGAAGTCAAACGGCTGGCCAAAGCGACTGGCATCGAGGCGCCGCGGCTGGGCCTGATCCTCGAGGTCGCGGCCGCGGCCGGATTGATCGCCAGCGGCATGCCCAATCCGCAACCTTCCACGGGTGACGGACCTTATTGGGCGCCGACGGTGGCCGTCGACCGGTTCACCGCGATGTCCCCCGCGCAGCGTTGGCACCTGCTGGCCAGCACCTGGCTCGACCTACCGGGCCGGCCCGCATTGATCGGCAGCCGCAGTCCGGACTCCAAACCGTATGGCGCCCTGTCTGATTCGCTGTACTCGACGGCAGCACCGCTCGACCGTCGGCTATTGCTCGACATGCTCGCCGAGTTGCCTGCCGGTGCCGGCGTCGACGCAGCCGAGGCGTCTGCGGCGCTGATCTGGCGGCGCCCGCGTTGGGCCAGGCGCCTGCAGCCGGGACCCGTTGCGGATCTGCTGGCCGAGGGCCATGCGCTGGGTCTGGTCGGCCGCGGGGCGATCAGCACGCCCGGCCGCGCGCTGCTGGACGAGGCCTTCCAACCGGCCACCGCCCCCGCCGCGGCGGTCGACGCGATGACGCGAGCGCTGCCCAAACCCATCGACCACTTCCTGGTGCAGGCCGACCTGACTGTCGTGGTGCCCGGGCCACTGCAACGCGATCTCGCCGACGACCTGGCAACGGTCGCCACCGTCGAATCAGCGGGCGCGGCCATGGTTTACCGCATCAGCGAGCAGTCGATCCGGCATGCGCTCGACATCGGCAAGACCCGCGACTGGATGCATGCACTTTTCGCGAACCAATCCAAAACTCCAGTGCCACAAGGACTCACATACCTCATCGATGATGTAGCGCGGCGGCACGGCCAGCTTCGGATCGGGATGGCCGCATCGTTTGTGCGGTGCGAGGACTCGGCGCTGCTGGCCCATGCGGTGTCGGCCGCCGAAGAACTGCAGCTTCGCGCCGTGGCTCCCACGGTGGCGGTGTCTCCCGCACCACTTTCCGAGGTGCTCGACGTGTTGCGGGGCGCGGGCTTCGCCCCGGCCGCCGAAGATTCCTCCGGCGCCATCGTCGACGTCCGGACTCGCGGGGCCCGGGTCCCCGCGCCACAGCAGCGGCGGCCGTACCGCCCTTTGCCGCGCCCAGGCACCGAGACCCTGAACGCCGTGGTCGCGGTGCTGCGGAAGGTGACCGCCGCTCCGTTCGGCAATATCCGCGTCGACCCGGCAGTCACCATGTCGCTGTTGCACCGCGCGATAAGGGAAAAGGCCACGTTGGTGATCGGCTACCTCGACGCCGCCGGCGTGGCCACCCAGCGAGTGGTATCGCCGATCGTCATACGAGGTGGTCAGGTGGTGGCCTTCGATTCGGCGTCCGGGCGGCTGCGTGACTTCGCCATTCACCGCATCACGTCGGTGGTGTCGGCCGACGACCGATAATGGATCCCATGACCGACGGACCGTTGATCGTGCAGTCCGACAAGACGGTGCTGCTCGAAGTGGACCACGAGCTGGCCGGCGCGGCACGCGCCGCCATCGCGCCGTTCGCCGAGCTGGAACGCGCACCCGAGCACGTGCACACCTACCGCATCACTCCGCTGGCGTTGTGGAACGCCCGCGCCGCCGGCCATGACGCCGAACAGGTCGTCGACGCGCTGGTCTGTTACTCGCGCTACGCGGTCCCGCAGCCACTGCTGGTCGACATCGTCGACACCATGGCTCGCTACGGCCGGCTGCAACTGGTCAAAAACCCGGCGCACGGCCTGACGCTGGTAAGTCTGGATCGCGCAGTGCTCGAGGAGGTGCTGCGCAACAAGAAGATCGCACCAATGCTGGGCGCCCGGGTCGACTACGACACCGTGATCGTCCACCCCAGCGAGCGCGGCCGGGTCAAACAGCTGCTGCTCAAGATCGGTTGGCCCGCAGAGGATCTCGCCGGTTACGTCGATGGTGAAGCGCACCCGATCAGCTTGCGGCAAAACGGCTGGCAGCTGCGCGATTACCAGCAGCTGGCAGCGGACTCGTTCTGGTCCGGCGGCTCCGGGGTGGTGGTACTTCCGTGTGGCGCCGGTAAGACGTTGGTCGGCGCGGCCGCGATGGCGAAAGCCAGTGCGACGACGCTGATCCTGGTCACCAATATCGTCGCTGCCCGGCAATGGAAGCGCGAGCTGGTCGCGCGCACATCGCTGACGGAGGACGAGATCGGTGAATACTCCGGAGAACGCAAGGAGATTCGGCCTGTCACCATTTCGACGTACCAGATGATCACCCGCCGCACCAAGGGCGAGTACCGCCATCTGGAACTCTTCGACAGCCGCGATTGGGGACTGATCATCTACGACGAGGTGCATCTGTTGCCGGCGCCGGTGTTCCGGATGACCGCCGACCTGCAGTCCAAGCGGCGGCTGGGCCTGACCGCCACGTTGATCCGCGAAGACGGCCGCGAGGGTGATGTGTTCTCGCTGATCGGTCCGAAACGTTATGACGCGCCGTGGAAGGACATCGAGGCGCAGGGCTGGATCGCGCCGGCAGAGTGTGTCGAAGTCCGGGTCACGATGACCGACAACGAACGGATGATGTACGCCACCGCCGAACCCGAAGAACGCTACCGGCTTTGCTCGACGGTGCACACCAAAATCGCTGTGGTCAAGTCCATTCTGCAGAAGCACCCTGGCGAGCAAACCCTGGTGATCGGCGCCTACCTGGATCAGCTCGACGAACTCGGCGTCGAGCTGAACGCTCCGGTGATCCAGGGGTCGACGCGGACCCGTGAACGCGAAGAGCTGTTCGACGCCTTCCGCCGCGGCGAAGTCTCCAGGCTGGTGGTGTCCAAGGTCGCCAACTTCTCTGTCGACTTGCCGGAAGCAGCTGTGGCGGTGCAGGTTTCGGGGACATTCGGCTCACGCCAAGAGGAGGCCCAGCGGCTGGGCCGGTTACTGCGGCCCAAGTCCGACGGCGGTGGCGCCATTTTCTACTCCGTGGTTGCCCGCGACAGCCTGGACGCCGAGTACGCAGCACACCGGCAGCGATTCTTGGCAGAGCAGGGCTACGGCTACATCATCCGTGACGCCGACGACCTGCTGGGCCCGGCGATTTAAAGCGACAGGATGGTCGCCGACGCGGTGCCGGGAGCGCCGTACACCTGAGCCAAGCCGACGCGCGGGTTGCCGGGCACCTGACGCTCGCCCGCCTCGCCCCGCAGCTGGCGCACCAGCTCGTTCACCTGCCGTAACCCGGACGCGCCGATCGGCTCACCGTTGGCGATCAGCCCACCATCGGTGTTGACCGGGATCGAGCCGTGGATCTCGGTGGCGCCGTCGGCCACCAGTTTTTCTTGCTCGCCGTCGCCGCACAGACCCGTCTCGGCCATGTGGATGACCTCGGCGCCGGCGTCGGTGTCCTGCAGCTGGGCGAGGTCGACGTCCTCAGGGCCGATGCCCGCGGCCTCGTAGGCGGCTTTGGCCGCGTACACCGTCGGCGAGGCGTCCTCGTCCAACGGAGCGAACGTGGCATGCACCTCGTAGGCGCCATAACGCCGGGTGCGGATCTCAGTGGCTCGTACGTAAACCGGCTTGTCGGTGAATTTGTGCGCCATATCGCCGCGGCACATGATTACGGCAGCGGCACCCTCGTCGGGCGCGCAGAACATGTACTGCGTCAGCGGGTAGTTCAGCACGGCCGAGTTGAGGATCTCCTCCTCAGAAATCGCCTTGCGCCGGAATGCATTCGGGTTCAGCGCGCCATTGCGGTAGTTCTTGGCGGCCACTTTTGCAAGCGTGGCCTGGGAGATGTTGTGGTCGTGTAAGTACTTGTTGGCCTTCATGCCGAAGAACTTGGTGGTGACGAACTGCCCGTTCTGCGCATACCACTGCGGCAGCGCCAGCTTGGCGGGGTCGTCGGTGAACGCGCCGCGCGGGTGCTTGTCCAAGCCGATCGCGATGCCGATGTCGTACTTGCCCAACCGGATGGTGTCGGCGGTCTGCTGAATGGCACTGGCCGCGGTGGCACAGGCGTTGAACACGTTGGTGAACGTGATGCCGGTCAGCCCGACCAGGCGAGTCACCGCGTCGGGGTTGCACACCTCGTAGCTCCCGCCGAAGCCGAATTGGATGTCCCTCCACTCCACACCGGCATCCGTCAGCGCGAATTGGATGGCCTCGGCGCCCATCTGCATCGCGGTCTTCTCGAACCTGCCGAATGGATGCAGGCCCACGCCGATGATGGCCACATCGTTAGTCATCTCAGACTCCTTCCCCGACCGGCTGGAACGCGAAGGTCATGATGTCGGCGCCCTCCTCGTCGGTGGTGAACGGCACCATGGTGAGCTCGACATCCTGGCCGAACTGCAGCTTCGCCGGGTCGTTCTCGGTCAGCCGGCCCTCGACTCGGATCACGTCGCCGAGCTGGACCAGGCCCACCCCGAATGGCACGAAATCCTTGCCGGTCGGACCGGCATAGGGGGCTCCGGGCGGGAAACCCTGCGTGGTCCACGCCACCAGGGTTCCGCGGCGGGGCAACAACGACTCGCTCATCTGTCCGCCGCTGCAGCGCGGACACCGCTGCTGCACTGGGAAGGTGGTGGCGCCGCAGTCGCCGCATTGACTGCCGATCAGCTGCGGATTCTCGTCAGGCCAAGTAGAGATGCTGGGGTCGATTGCCTTCTGCATCGAGGGATCCTCCGTCGTTAGCCAACAGAATAAGTCGGCTCACCAAACCGTACAACAGCGTTCCAGAAAAGCGGAAACCGCATTCTCGCGCGGTCGCTCGGAGGCGGGCAAGAGGCTCCGTTGGTCGCGCGGGAGCCCTGGGTTATCTTTGGCGACTATGCCGATCACGGTGATACTTGAACTCAGGCTGAAGCCCGAAGCAGTGCCCGCGGCGCGCGATCTTATGCGCCGGACGCTGCAAGATACCCGGGCGTTCGAAGGGAACCTCGGCACCGACGTGCTCGTCGATCAGGACGACGAAGCGCACTGGATTATCAACGAACTCTGGGAGTCAGTCGAGCACGACGAGGCCTACCGCAGATTTCGTGCCGGCGAAGGTCGAGTTGTGGAGCTCCCTCCACTGCTGGCCGCGCCTCCCGTCAAGACGAGGTACGTCACTACCGACATCTGACGGGCACCGTGCGACCCCGTCGGCGATGAGTTTGACCTAGACAGGGACCTTGAACCCTGCGGCCTCAACCTGGTCCGTGATCGACTTCAGGTCGTAGCAGTAGCGCCACCGGGTAATTCGCCCGTCAGTGTCGATTTCAAACGCTGCCATGACCTCCAAGGAAAAGGGCTTGCCGCCAATGCGGTAGTTCTCAACCCTTTCTAGCATCACGGTTCCGCCGTCGGCTACCGGCGAGTTCACGTCTATCTTCGCGCCTCCGAATCCCATGGAAATCTCGGCGTCAAGCTCGGACCTGATGGCGTCGACGCCTCGGTGTACTCCTCGCGGACCATCGATGAAAAGCGCCTCGTCACTGAAAAAGCCGACCAGTTCGTCCAGCTTGGGTTGTGCCCATGCGGCAATGAAGTTGCGTACGACCGACTCCGGCGAATCGCTCATCTGAATCACCTTTGGCTCAGGGCTGGTCTTTCGATGACCCGCGGGAACCAAAAAACCTGGCTCACTTTGACCGCAGAGAGAATCGAATCGGCGCGCCCCATAGCGTCTACAAATAATTGCGCACACAAGAACACCCGACGTCCTGCGGACTAACTCAATGCGGGAATCACTTCGCGTTCGAATAACTCGATGCCAGACCGGTCGTACGCGGCCTCTGGGAAATAGCAGATCGCATACTCGCACCCGAGGTCGCGGATCTTGGCGATCCGCTCGATCACCTGTTCCGGAGTGCCCGTCGCCGAATCCGGGCCGCTGACACCGGCGATCATCGAATCCGCCACGGCCTCCGGCACATAGCCGACCAGGCGGTCGCGTACCCGCTGCACCCGCTCTTTGACGTCGGCATCCGACGTGCCAACGATCGCGGTGAAGTTGGCCGAGCGCACGATGGCGTCAAAGTCGGTGCCCAGCTTGCGACAGTGCTCTGCCAGCACCTCAGACTTGTGGACGAATGCCGTGGGCTCGGGCGTGAAGTTGGTGTACTGCGCGTATTTCGCGGCAATCCGCAAGGTCACCTTCTCGCCGCCGCCGGCGATCCACAGCGGAATACCAGTGTCCTGCAACGGCTTCGGGGCGACAATCGCAGCGTCGACCTGGTAGTGCTGGCCGTCGAAGCTGACTTTGCCGTCGCGCCAGGCGTCACGCATGATCTGCACGCCTTCGTCCAGCCGAGCCAACCGCACCCCGGCCGACGGGAACCCGTAGCCGTAAGCGCGCCACTCATTTTCGTACCAGCCGCCGCCGATGCCCATCTGAATCCGGCCACCCGAGATGATGTCTGCGGTGGCCGCTACCTTGGCCAGGTAGACCGGATTGCGGTAGCTCATTGCCGTGCACATCTGGCCGAGCTTGATGCGCGACGTGGTTGCCGCGTAGGCCGCCATCAGCGACCACGCCTCGTGCGTGGCTTCGCCCGACGGTAACGGGACGGTGTGGAAGTGGTCGTAGACCCACAGTGAGTCCCAGGCGCCGCCGTCGGCGTAGGCGGCCAGATCGCGCATCACCGCCCAGTGCTTCTCCGGTTCGATGCCGACTAGATCCATCCGCCAGCCCTGCGGAATGAAGAGACCGAAGCGCATAGCTATGGACTCTAGCTGTCGATAAACCGGCGCACCTGACGCGGGTTGTGGAAGATATGGACGGTCGCGTGCTTGCCAAACGCATCTCCACAGTGGGAAGTCCAGAACGATGATGGTGTCTGCCGCGCGCAGACGTAGTTTGAGGCCGGTGTCATAAGGGCCGAGGTCACCATCGATGATCCAGCAGTCGCGTGCGACGAGCTTACGCTGGATTTCCGCCCAATCCGGTTCGGGTGTCGGCCGAAGGTCGGGCTGCCAGAAAATGCTGTCGAGCTCGATGACCGGAAGTTCGAGCGCATGCGAGAGTTTTTGTGCCAGTGATGATTTCCCTGCACCACCACGGCCGAGGATGGCGACGCGTTTCATGCTGTCCTCCGGCTCAGCCTCACACACCTGGGCCGAACGCGAGCTTGCCGAGGCGGTCACGCCAAGCCGGCACCTTACAAGAGCCGAGTCCGTGCGGCCATAACTTCACAGTAGGTCGATAACAAGGGCCCAGCCTGCGCATGATAGCGAGGCGATAGACATGATGGATGACAAACAAACGATCAACCATCAATGGGCATGAAATCAATTCAGCCGACGCTCGGCGTCGGCAAATCCGTTTGATGCAAGTGATATTCGCCGGGGCCGCGACCGTCGCGACGCTCGCGCTATTCAGCGCTGCGCGGCCCGGTGACGCCGGAACCGTTGTCGCATCGGGGTCGATGCCGGCCACTGCTTTCTTCGGCCCGCAGGCCGCACCGAGCGGGGCCGGCGCCGGTGGCTTCGCCACGGATGACGGCGGCGTCAACGACAACGGCCAGACGTCCGGCGATATTTTCACGCAGAACGCCCAGGACCAGAGCACCGCGTGATGCAAGTGAGTACGAGAGTCTTTGTGCCAGAATTTATTTCCCTGCAACACCGCGGCCGAGGATGGCGGCGCGTTTCACGCTGTGATCGCGCAGGGACTCACATGCCCAGCGCGGCGAGCCCGGCTTCCACCGAGGACTCCCGTAACTGCTCGTAAGGCGTGTCGGGAAAATGCATACAGCAGTCCTGTAGGCCGCCGAACGCAACCACCGCACGGGTGGCCTGCGCAAGCGTCGGCTTCGGCCCGAACACCAGCTTGCCGAGACGCTCGCGCCAAGCCAGCACGTTATCAATGAGGCCGAGGTCGGCCAGCATCGTCAATTCGGCCAGCACCAGCACGAGGTCCTCACGGTGCCGGTAGTGGAAATCAAAGTAGCCCTCCAACACCTCGCGGGCATCGACGTCGCCGCGGCTCTCCTGGTCGGCGACGAATTGGTCACCTTCCTCGATCAACGGCACCAGGATGCTGCGCACCAAGTCTTCTCGCGAGGCGAAGTGGTAGTACAACGCGGGTTTGGTGATCCCCAATTTGTCTGCGATGTCCTGCAGACTGGTGCGCTGCACGCCCTGTTGCAGAAACAGGTCCCGAGCGACCTCTTGGATTCGCTGTCTGGTGTCTGACCGGGGTCTGCTCACCCCATGACCTTAACTGACTTACCGATAGGTAAGCACTATGTTAGGCTTACCTAACTTTAATTAGCGAGGAGGTCGCCATGCGGATTCTGATCTCGGGGGCCAGCATCTCGGGCCCGGTGCTGGCATACTGGCTCACCCGTTACGGGTTCGAAGTCACCGTCGTTGAGCGCGCTCCACAACTACGTAAGACCGGTGGCCACGCTGTCGATCTGTTCCGGCCGGCCATGGAGATCTCGGAAAAGATGGGCGTGCTGCCGCAGATCGAGTCGCTCGCCACCGGGACTAACACCGCGACGATTTATCGCGAGGGCACGCGGCGGCCGGTCCGCGTCGATATCACCAAGGCCGTCAGCGCCGTATCCGACCGGCACGTGGAAATCATGCGCGACGATCTCAGCGAGGCTTTCTACGACGCCGGCCGCGACCATGTCGAGTACCTATTCGGCGACTCGATCACAGCCATCTCCCCCGACGTCGAGGTGACCTTCGAGCACGCGGCGCCACGCAGGTTCGACCTCGTGGTCGGCGCAGACGGGCTGCACTCCAACGTTCGGCGCCTGATCTTCGGTGAGGACGCCGGACACACCCAGTTCCTCGGCGGCTACCTGGCGGTGGAGTCGGTGCCGAAAACGCTTGCGCACGACGGCGAGATGAACAGTCACATCGGCGCAGGCCGCCTCGCGGCGATCTACACCGCGCAGCCTCTAGACGACGCGCGTGTGGTGTTCCTGTTCCGCACCGAAAAGGAACTCGAGTATCACTACCGAGATGTGTTGCGGCAGCAGGAGTTGCTGCGCGCGGCGTTCGCCGGGATGCATCCCCAGGTCGACGGCTGGCTCGGCGAGCTTGATCGCACACCTGCGTTCTACTTCGACTCGATCACCCAGCTGCAGCTGGACACCTGGTCGCGCGGGCGGGTCACGCTGGTCGGCGACGCCGGGTACTGCCCGGGGCCTGCGGTCGGTGGCAGCACCAGCATCGCGGTGCTGGGCGCCTATGTGCTGGCAGGTGAACTGGCACAAGCGAACGGAGACTACGCGCAAGCGTTCGCGGCCTACGAACGGGAGATGGCTGATCCGGTGCGACGCAGCCGCGCGTTTGCGCGCACCGTGGCCAAGAGCATCGTCCCCAGCTCCGCAGCCGGAGTGTGGGCGTTGACCCGTGGCGCACAACTGATCTCGATGCTGCCCGCCGGGCTCACCAAAGCGGTCGCGAGGCTGAACACCAAGGGTGTGCGGCTCTACGACTCGATGCAGTTCAAGGAGTACACGACACCCGTGCTCGGCTAACGGCTGTGAAGGAATACCGTGAGTCATGGCTTCTCGACACACCTTGTTCCGGGTCTTTTACGGGCTCGGCTTTACCCCGTGGGACGGTCATGTGCATGCGACCAGCCTGCGGGAGCTGATCGACGGAACCCCTGACACACCGGCGTTGCCGCCAGGAGCGGCGCTGGACGTCGGATGCGGCACCGGAGACTCGTCGATTTACCTCGCCCAACACGGATGGCACGTCACTGGGGTCGACTTTGTGGCGAAGGCACTCGACAAGGCCCGCGCTAAGGCTCGTGCTGCCGGCGTGCCGGTCGACTTCGTACACGCTGACGTCACGCATCTGAGCCAGGCCGGGATAGCCGGGGACTTCCAGCTGATCGTGGACAACGGCTGCCTGCACGGCATGAGCGAGGGCGACCGTGACCTTTACGTCCAAGAGATCACGACGGCCGCCGCCCCCGGCGCGAGCCTACTGATCGTCGCCGCCCCACCCGGTGGCCCGGTGCGGTTTCTCGGACTCGATCAGGCGGAGGTCGAGCGCCGATTCACGCCCGCGTGGACGCTGCTGTCGACGGCCGAGGAAAAGATGGCGTTTGCCAATGGGTCCGCCTACCGACACACACCGGTCGCGTTGGTTCGCAACCGATTCGCGGTGCGCTGCTACGTGCTGAAGCGCCAGCAGTGAGCTGAGCCGCCCAACCGGCTCAGGTCAGAGACTTCGGCGGCAGGAAGCGGTCGCCGTACTTGGCCGCCAGCTCGCGGGCCCGGGCCACAAAGGCTTCCTTGCCCGTACCGGCCGGACCCTGGTAGCCGACGATGTACTGCGCGCTGCCACCGGTCCACGGCGGGAACCCGATGCCCATGATCGACCCGATGTTAGCGTCGGCCGTCGACGTCAGCACGCCCTCGTCAAGGCACTTCTGAGTTTCCAGCGCCTCGGCGAACAGCATCCGGTCGATCATGTCCTGCAGCGGCGGCTGCGACGAGCCGGACTTGAACGTCTCCCGCAGGCCCGGCCATAGGTGGGTGCGCTTGCCGTCGACGTACTCGTAGAAGCCGGCGCCCTTCAGCCGGCCGGAGCGACCGAGCTCGATCATCTTCTCGACAACCGCTTCCGCCGGGTGCGGCTCGTACGTGCCGCCGGCGTCCTCGACACCCTTGCGGGTGGCGACGGCGATCTTGTGCATCAGCTCCAGGTTGAGCTCGTCGGACAGCTGCAGCGGCGGCGCCGGGTAGCCGGCCTGCGAACCCGCCTGCTCGATGCTGGCCGGCTCGACGCCCTCACCGAGCATCGCCAGTGCCTCGTTGACGAAGGTGCCGATGACACGAGAGGTGAAGAAGCCGCGGCTGTCATTGACCACGATCGGGGTCTTGCCGATGGCCAGGGTGTAGTCGAACACGCGAGCCAGCACCTCGTCAGATGTCTTCTCGCCCTTGATGATCTCGACCAGCGGCATCTTGTCCACCGGCGAGAAGAAGTGGATCCCGATGAAGTCCTCCTGCCGCTTGACGCCGGTGGCCAGACCGGTGATCGGCAGAGTGGAGGTGTTGGATCCGAGCACCGCGTTGGGCTCGATGACGTCCTCGATCTCCTGGAACACCTTGTGCTTGAGTTCCTGGTTCTCGAACACCGCCTCGATCACGAAGTCGACGCCGGCCAGGTCGGCGGCCTCGCCCGTCGGGGTGATCCGGTCGAGGACTTCACTGGACTTTTCCGGAGTAGTGCGGCCCCTTTCCAGCGCCTTGGCTTCCAACTTTTCGGAGTAGCCCTTGCCCTTCTGCGCGGCCTCGAGGCTGACGTCCTTGAGCACCACGTCAAAGCCGGCCTTGGCCGAGACGTAGGCGATGCCGGCGCCCATCATGCCCGCGCCCAGCACACCGATCTTCTTGATCGGGGTCTTGCCGATTCCCTCGGGCCGTGACCCGCCGGAGTTGATGTGCTGCAGGTCGAAGAAGAACGCCTGAATCATGTTCTTGGCGACCTGGCCGCTGACCAGCTGCGCGAAGTAACGGCTCTCGATGCGGGTGGCGGTGTCGAAGTCGACCTGCGCACCCTCGACCGCGGCAGCCAGGATGGCCCGCGGCGCCGGCATCGGCGCGCCCTTGAGCTGCTTGCGCAGGTTCGACGGGAACGACGGCAAGATGGCCGCCAACGCAGGCGACGACGGAGTGCCGCCGGGCATCTTGTAGCCCTTCTTGTCCCACGGTTGCTCGTGGGAATCCGGGTTGGCCTTGATCCATGCCTTGGCGGCGGGCACCAGCTCCTCGACCGTCGGCAGCACCTCGTCGACCAGCCCGATCTCCTTGGCCTTGGCCGGCTTGAACCGAGTGCCTTGCGCCAGCACGGTGACAAAAGCGTTCTGGATACCGAGCATCCGCACCGTGCGGGTCACCCCGCCGCCGCCGGGCAACAGACCCAGCGTCACTTCGGGCAGCCCCAGCTGGCTGCCCTTGACGTCGGCGGCGATGCGGTGATGACAGGCCAACGCGATCTCCAGGCCGCCACCCAGTGCGGCGCCGTTGATGGCGGCGACGACCGGCTTGCCGAGCGTCTCCAGGGTGCGCAACTGCTCCTTGACCGTCTCGACGGTGTCGAAGGACTGGCCGGCGTCTTCCGGCCCGGCCTGGATCATGGCGGTGAGGTCCCCGCCGGCGAAGAATGTTTTCTTCGCACTGGTGATCACCACTCCGGTGATCGAATCCTTTTCGGCGACAAGGCGATCCACGGCCTTGCCCATCGACTCGATGTAAGCCTCGTTCATTACGTTGGCAGACCCGGACGGGTCATCCATGGTCAGCGTGACGATGCCGTCGGCATCCTTGTCCCACTGGATTGTGTTGTCCGCCATGTGTTTTCTCAGCTTTCCTTTCGCAGCAAAGATCAGACGCGCTCGATGATGGTGGCCACGCCCATGCCGCCGCCGATACACAGCGTGACGAGCGCACGCCGGGCGTTGCGGCGCTCCAGTTCGTCGACCATGGTGCCCAGGATCATCGCGCCGGTGGCACCCAGCGGGTGGCCCATCGCGATGGCGCCGCCGTTGACGTTGAGCTTCTCGTCGGGAATGTTCAGGTCCTTCTGGAACTTCAGCACCACCGACGCGAACGCCTCGTTGAGCTCGAACAGGTCGATGTCGTCAATGGTCAGCCCGGCCCGGTCGAGCACCTTGCGGGTGGCGGGGGTCGGTCCGGTCAGCATGATCACCGGCTCGGCCCCGCTGGTGGCGGTGGCCACGATGCGCGCCCGCGGGGTCAGGCCCTGCGACTTGCCGGCGGCCTCGGAGCCGATCAGCACCAGCGCGGCGCCGTCGACGATGCCGGAGCTGTTGCCGCCGGTGTGTACGTGGTCGACCTTCTCCACCCAGTGGTACTTCTGCAGCGCCACGTCGTCGAAGCCGCCCAATGCCGCCAGGCCCTCGAAGGCCGGGTTCAGCTTGGCCAGGCCCTCCTTGGTGGTGTCGGGACGCATGTGCTCGTCGTGGTCGAGAATCAGCAGGCCGTTCTGGTCGCGCACAGGTACCACCGACTTGGCGAAGTAGCCGCCCGACCACGCCTCGGCGGCCTTCTCCTGGCTGCGCAGCGCGTAGTTGTCGACGTCGTCGCGGGAGAAGCCCTCGATGGTGGCGATCAGGTCGGCGCCGATGCCCTGCGGTACGAAGCCGATGTCGTAGTTGGTAGCCGGGTCCAGCGCCATCGCGCCGCCGTCAGAGCCCATCGGCACCCGGCTCATCGACTCCACACCACCTGCCAGGACCAGGTCGTCCCAGCCGGAGCGCACCTTCTGCGCGGCGGTGTTCACGGCCTCCAGGCCCGATGCACAGAACCGGTTGAGCTGCACGCCGCCGGTGGTGTCGGGCATGCCGGCCGCCAGCACCGCGGCGCGGGCGATGTCGGCGCCCTGGTCGCCGACTGGCGAAACCACGCCGAGGACAACATCGCTGATCAGGTTCTCGTCGAGGTCGGGGAATCGCCGGCGCAGCTCGTCGATCAGGCCAACGACCAGGCTCAACGGCTTGACCTCGTGCAACGATCCGTTCTTCTGCTTGCCGCGAGGGGTGCGGATGGCCTCGTAGATAAAGGCTTCTTCGGACATGTCGACTTCCTGTTCGCCAAATGGGGGTTTTAGATCCGTCTTTGAGACTAGGTCCAGTACAGGCACACTAACAGGGGGTCTCGGCCAACCTGTTGGTTGGGCGGGATTTAGCTGGTCAGGTACGCCGAGCGGCACGCCAGCGTGACGCCGGCCGCCTCGGCCGCGTCGTCACCCTCGAGCGTGAAGCCAGCTTCACGCTCGCCGCCGAACGTGAAGCTGCGCTCACGCTCGGCCGAGAGCGCCCTAAGCTCGACGACCATGACGGTGTCGCGACTGCGGCCCTATGCGACCACAGTGTTCGCCGAAATGTCGGCTCTGGCCGCGCGCGTCGGCGCGGTGAACCTCGGGCAGGGCTTTCCCGACGAGGACGGACCGCCGGCGATGCTGAAGGCCGCACAAGACGCCATTGCCGGCGGTGCGAACCAGTACCCGCCGGGGATAGGCATCGCGCCGCTGCGACAGGCCATCGCCGCGCAGCGTCAGCGGCATTTCGGTGTCCAGTACAACCCGGACACCGAGGTGCTGGTGACGGTCGGGGCCACCGAGGCCATCGCGGCAGCGGTGCTCGGCCTGGTCGAACCCGGCTCGGACGTACTGCTGATCGAGCCGTTCTACGACTCTTACTCGCCGGTGGTGGCGATGGCCGGCGCGCACCGGGTGGCCGTACCGCTGGTCCCCGACGGTCGCGGCTTCGCGCTGGATGCCGACGCATTGCGGGGAGCGCTGACACCTCGGACCAGCGCACTGATCGTCAACTCACCGCACAACCCGACGGGTGCGGTACTGAGCGCGGCCGAGTTGACGGCCATTGCCGAGATCGCGGTGGCAGCAAACCTTTTGGTGATCACGGACGAGGTCTACGAGCATCTGGTGTTTGACGACCGCCACCATGTGCCGCTCGCGGGCTTCGACGGCATGGCTGAGCGCACGATCAGCATCTCCAGCGCGGCCAAGATGTTCAACTGCACTGGCTGGAAGATCGGATGGGCCTGCGGCCCAGCCGAACTCATCGCCGGTGTGCGGGCGGCCAAACAGTATCTGAGCTACGTCGGTGGCGCGCCGTTCCAGCCCGCGGTGGCCATGGCACTCGACACCCAGGACGCGTGGGTGGCCGCACTTCGGAGCTGTTTGCAGGCCAGACGCGATCGATTGGCTTCTGGGCTGACCGAGATCGGATTCGCGGTGCACGACAGCTACGGCACTTACTTCCTGTGCGCCGACCCGCGTCCGCTGGGCTACGACGACAGCACGGCATTCTGCGCGGCACTACCGGAAAAGGTCGGGGTGGCTGCCATCCCGATGTCAGCGTTCTGCGATCCGGCAGCACCGCATGCCGACGTGTGGAATCACTTGGTGCGCTTCACCTTCTGCAAACGCGACGACACTCTCGACGAGGCGATCACGCGACTTTCCGCACTCCGGAACGGGCCGGCTATTTAGACGGGCCCCAACGGTCGCGACTCATGATGAAATCTCGCAGTCCCTCGGTTGCGGCTTTCAGCACGCGCTTGCGCGCTCGGCTTACCAGAAACTCAGGCAGCGGCGCCGATGGTTCCAGGGTGATGTCGAAACGCACCCGCGTCGTGTTCTCTCCCTCGCGCCGCAGGGTGTACTCGACGTGCTGGCCGTGCTGCTGCGCGGTCTTCCGGGCATCCCACACCATCCAGTCCGGCCCCCAGTGGTATTCGAGCACTTCCTGATCGACGAAGCCGATCACCTTGACGGTGACTTTGACGTGGTGCGGCCGGCCGTCGGGATAGGTGTCGAGGACTTCGGCCTTCTTGTGCACCGAAGACCACAGCGGCACCGAGCTGATATCGGCGAGCGCGTCGAGGATCGCTTCCGGCGGCGCATCAATGATGATTTCTCGTGATGCTTGTACGGCCACTAGTACAAAGCTAGCAATCCGATTCCGGTTGCATTGGACAAGACGGTCAGTCCTCCCCGTCCTGGGCAGCCCTGTTATTCGCGACCCACTCGCGCAGCCCCTCCGTCGCGGCGTCCAACACGGTCTTGGTCGCACGCTTGACGATGAAACCAGGAATTGGCCCCGACGGTTCGACGGTGACGTCGAAACGCACCCGCGCTTTATCAACACCCTCGGGTTTGACGCTGTACTCGATATGTTGTCCATGCTGCTGGAACGTCGCTTTGGCATCCCATACCACCCAGTCGGGGCCCCAGTGATATTCGAGGATCTCGTTGTCGACGAGCCCCAGAATCTTGACGGTGGCCTTGACGTGGTGGGGCCGACCATCCGGGTAGTAGTCGAGCACTTCGATCTTTTTGTGCATCGGAGACCACTCCGTCAAGACGCCGATATCGCTCAGCGCCTCCATGACCACTTCCGGCGGCGCATCGATCACAATTTCCCGCGATGCTTGTACAGCCACTAGTGCCAACTTAGCAACGCGGCCCCGGTCGCGGGCTATGTTTGACGCAATTAGTTGGTTACCAACCGATTTCGGTAAGCGGTGTGGTTGCGGCCGGCGGTGGCTCGACGGGTCCGGCCGGTGTTCGGGAGAAACGGGGAGCGGGCGCGGCTTGTTCGACGCCGTGGGCCGTGATCACCGTCGACCGTGCACTCAAATGGTCGCCTGCGGCGGCTTCGCTCCACGTCAACACCGGAGTGACGCACGCGTCGGTGCCGGCGAAAACCTGTGTCCACTCGTCACGGGTCCGGCTGGCGAACCGTTCGGTGAAGATGTCGCGCATCTGCTGGTATGCCGCGACGTCGAGCTGGTTTGGCACATCGCCGGCGGACAGGCCCAGCCCCTTCAGAAGCTCTGCGAAGAACTGCGGCTCGATGGCGCCGACGGCCATGTACTTGCCGTCGGAGGTCTCATAGCAACGGTAGAACGGGGCGCCGCCGTCGAGCAGGAACGATTCGCGCTCGTCGCGCAGGCTGCCGATGCCCTTCATGGTCCACATCATCTGGGCGAGCACACTGACTCCGTCGACCATCGCCGCGTCGATGACCTGCCCCTTACCCGAGCGTTCCCGCTCGTACAGTGCGACCGCGATGCCCAGCAGCACCAGCATCGAGCCGCCGCCGAAGTCGGCGACCAGGTTCAGCGGCGGCATCGGCGGCCTGTCCCGATAGCCCAGCGCCGACAGCGCACCGGTCTGCGACAGGTAGTTGATGTCGTGGCCCGCTGTCGGGGCCAGCGGCCCGTCCTGTCCCCAGCCGGTGATGCGCGCGAAGATCAGTCGCGGGTTGACCGCCGCACAGTCGTCGGGTCCGATACCGAGCCGCTCGCAGGTGCCGGGCCGGAAGCAGTCCAGCAGCACGTCGGCCTTGGCGGCCAGCTCCAGCAACGCCTCCGGCTGGGTTTTGACGTCCAGGTCGACGATCCGCTTCCCGCGGTGCAGCAGATCTCGGTCCTCGGCCGGCATCGTCAGCCCGCCGGGGCGGCGCACCCGCACCACATCAGCACCCAGGTCGGCGAGCACCATCCCCGCATGCGGCCCCGGTCCGATGCCGCCGAGCTCGATGACCTTCACCCCGGCCAGGGGCCCGGTTCTCGTCACGCTCTGCACAGTAACGGCTGGGCGGTCAGCCGCCCTTCTTGACCTCGAGCACCCGCTTGCGCAGCCCGTCCGTATTCAGCTCCATGATCCCTTTCATGGCACGCTTTATCACAAAGCCGGGCAGCGGCACGGTCGGATCCAGGTTCAGATCGAACTTCGTCCGTGTCTTGTCGCCTTCCGGGGTGAGCGTGTAGCCCCCTTCTTGGGACCGGGACGCTTTCGCGCTTTCCTGCGTCCACGTGACGCCGTCGTCGAGCCAGGTGTAAGCGAGCACGATCTCGTCCGTTACGCCGGCCGTCTTGACTTTCATCCGGGCGCGCCGCGGTCGACCCTGCGCGTCACGTTCGAGCACCTCGGCGCTCTGATGGATGGACGACCACTCAGGCATTGCCTCGACGTCGGCGATAACGTCGAGGATCTCCTTGGGACTTGCTTCGATGACTACTTCGCGGGATTCCTTGACTGCCATGGCTGGGACGATAGCGCGGCGGCGTTCCGGCCGGAATGGTTTCAACCGAGCGTACCGTCGTGCTTGTGACTGGTGCCGCGACTGATACCACGACTGATGCCGGGTCCGGCTCCAACGATTCCGTCTACACCGTCGGTGACTACCTGTTAGACCGCCTCGCCGAACTCGGCGTCTCTGAGATCTTCGGCGTTCCCGGCGACTACAACCTGGAATTCCTCGACCACATCATCACCCATCCAGCCATTCGGTGGGTGGGTAGCGCCAACGAGCTCAACGCCGGCTACGCCGCCGATGGGTACGGCCGTTTGCGCGGAATGTCGGCTGTGGTAACGACATTCGGGGTGGGTGAACTCTCGGCGGCCAATGCGATCGCGGGTAGCTACGCCGAGCACGTGCCCGTCGTGCATATCGTCGGCGGCCCCTCCAAAGATGCGCAAGGCACGCGGCGGGCGCTGCACCATTCGCTCGGCGACGGGGACTTCGAGCACTTCTTCCGGATCAGCCGCGAAATCACCTGTGCCCAAGCCAATCTCATGCCCGCAACGGCGTGCAGAGAGATTGACCGGGTGCTCAGCGAAGTACGCGAGCAGAAGCGGCCCGGATACATATTGCTGTCGACCGACGTGGCACGCTTCCCCACCGAGCCACCCGGTGCCCCGTTGCCCCGCTACACCGGCGGCACCAGCCCGCGCGCACTGTCGATGTTCATCGACGCCGCCACTGAACTCATCGCTGACCACCAGTTGACCGTGCTCGCCGACCTGTTGGTCCATCGCTTGCAAGCGGTCAAAGAGCTCGAGGCGCTACTAGCGGCCGATGTGGTGCCGCACGCCACGTTGATGTGGGGAAAGAGTCTGCTCGACGAGAGCTCACCCACCTTCCTGGGGATCTACGCCGGAGCGGCCAGCGCCGAACGGGTACGCACTGCGATTGAAGAGGCACCCGTTCTGGTGACCGCCGGGGTGGTGTTTACCGACATGGTCAGCGGCTTCTTCAGCCAGCGGATCGACCCGGCCCGGACCATCGATGTCGGGCAGTACCAAAGCAATGTGGCCGGTGAAGTCTTCGCGCCACTGGAAATGGGCGCCGCGCTTGAGGCACTGGCCACGATCCTGATCCGGCGCGGGATAAGTTCACCACCCGTGTCGTCGCCGGCCGACAACCCGGCCGTGGAAACACCGGCGCGCAATCAGCCGCTCACCCAGCAGATGCTGTGGAACAGGCTTTGCGAAGCGCTCACACCCGGCAACGTGGTGCTCGCCGACCAGGGAACCTCTTTCTACGGCATGGCGGACCACCGGTTGCCGCAGGGAGTCACCTTCATCGGTCAACCATTGTGGGGCTCAATCGGTTACACGCTGCCTGCGGCACTCGGGGCTGGGGTCGCACACCCGGACCGCAGGACGGTGTTGCTGATCGGCGACGGGGCCGCGCAGCTGACCGTCCAGGAGCTCGGCACCTTCTCCCGCGAGGGGCTGTGCCCGGTCATCGTGGTCGTCAACAACGACGGCTACACCGTCGAACGGGCGATTCACGGAGAGACGGCGCCCTACAACGACATTGTCAGTTGGCGATGGACCGATATCCCCAACGCGCTGGGGGTGGCCGATCACCTAGCGTTCCGGGCGCACACCTATGGCGAACTCGACGACGCATTCACCGCTGCTGCCGAGCATCGGGACCGCATGGTGCTAGTCGAGACGGTCTTGCCGCGGCTCGAGATCCCGCCCCTGCTTGTCGAACTCGTCCAACCCATGTCGCCGGGCGGCGGTGCGCGTCGCTGACTACCCCGAGCGCGCTGTTCGATCCGGAGTCGATGATCTGAGGATCGCCTGGACAGTACGCCGGCAGCGCCCACAGTCGGCACCCGCTCCGCAGGCCTGCGCTACATCCTTTGTCGTCGATGCGCCGGCTGCGACGGCATCTGCCACCATCTGGCTGGTGACTCCGTTACACAGGCACACGAACATCGAGCGATCCTTACTTAAGTCTCGATCCGCATCATGTCGAAGAACCGGCCGACGAACAGCGGCGGGTAGGCACCCACTCCCGCCCCGGACATCCATTGGGCCGCGGCGTCGGGATGGTCTATCCAGTGCCGCGCGCCCTCTTCGTCGGGAAACTCCTGCAAGATCAACACCTCGTGGTCATCGTCGAAAGCCTGGAATACCCACGTCTTTCGGATGCCGGCCGCGGTGAATCGATCCATCGCAAAGCGAACCCCCACGGTCAGGGTCGACACGTCGTCGACGGACGCGAATGCGGCAACCACAACGCCGGGCGCCGCAGGAGTGGCCGGCGGCACCGCAACGAACCTGTCGACGATCTCGCCGGCGAAGACCGCAGGGATGTCGTCGACGCCAGCGGCATCGAACCAGTTGAAAAAGACACGAGAGCGCAGCAGCTCCACGATCGGCTCACGGCTGTGCACGCCGATGAGTACCAAGACGCGACCGTAGTCATCGGTCGACGTATAGACCAGGACGTGGTGGGCGCCGATGTCCGCGAGAGCCTCTTTGTTGCGCTGCAGCAGCGGCCACACGCGTGTTGGATCAGGCACGCGATAGTCGGAGGCGATCACCAGTGACCGCAAGGAGTCGTTCGTCATCGGCCCGGCTTTACACTGGGTTGAACGACGAAATGAGCCACTTACCATCAGCTTTCGTCAGCTTGACCAGTACGCTGCTGGAGGTCAGCGTCGGCTCGGGCCGATCCTTGCTCTGGGTGCTTTGGTTGATGAACAACAGCACAACGGCCGAGTCCGGATGGAACTCCGACAGGGCGGCACGAAGCACCACCGCGGTCGTCTTCACGGACTTCTGCTTGGCGGCCGGGGCGACGATCTGCTGCGTGAACTGGTCGTAGTACGACAAGAAGTCGCCCGTCAAATGGGACTTCGCGGAAGAAAAGTCGCGGTCAAGGGTGTCCGGAGAATACGACAAGACCGCCACCGTTCCATCACTGGCAGCCGAGATCGCCGCCTTAGTCGCCGCGGCATCGGTGTCCCGATCCGGTAGGTACAAGAAATAGAACAGTCCACCTAGCAGCGCGAGCGAAGCCACCACCAGCAACGCCACCAGGGCAGGAAGGATCTTTCCGGACGACCGCTTCTTCACCCGGGCGGTGAAGCGCTTCAACCGACCGGGCGCTGCGCCATCGTCGTCGATGTCCTCGGCGGGCTCGACGCCTGCCGTCTCCTCGACGTCCGCCGTCTCCTTGATTTCTGCCGTCTCCTCGACCGACGTTTCGTCTGCGGTCACGGCACAAACTCGACTTTCGATAGCTTGAGCTGATCACCGTCTCGGGTGACCGTCACGATCAGCCTGTAATTGCGCGGATCCTGCTTTGCGCCAGCGGCATTGGTGACTTCCGACGTTGATGCGACGTACACCACCGCCGAATCGTTTGTCATCGACTCCAAGTCCACCGCGGCGGCCTGAACGGTGCCTTGCTCGACCACCTTCGACTGTTCCACCACTTTGTTGAAATCGTCTGCCATCTTCAGGAGATCGTCCCTGAACGTGCCGGTGGAGTCATCAACGATACGCTGTATGTCCTGCTTGGCGTTGTTGAAATTCAGCGACGTCAATGTCACGACACCTTGCCGCGCCGCTGCTGCGAACTCGGCTACCTGCTGATGCCGCCGGACGGTGTCGCGATGGTGCTTGACCATATAGACGCTGCCCGACAACGCGGCGAGAATGAGCAGGACGGCAAGGACCGTGGTCACGGTGGACCATTTGGGACGGCGGCGCCAACGTCGGCCCTTAGGCACCTTAGGAGCCGGTTCCTCCGCGTCCTCATCGGCGACATCGGCGTCGCTTTCGGCCTTGCTTTCGGCCTCACTTTCGGCGGTGGCGTCCTCCGGGCTCTCCTCGGTCTCGACGCTTTCGATCTCGGCAGCCAGCAGGCTGTCTTTCGGCTCGTTTTCGGACGGGGGCTCTTGAACCTCGGCCTGGACGATTTCCTCTACGTCCGCCTGGTCTTCTGCGGTCGCTTCGGCTTCCTCGGGGACTTCGAGTTCTTGTGTGGCTTTGTCTTCTTTTGTGTCTTCTTCTGCGGCCTCAGCAAGTTCTGCCTTGCGGCGCAGTTGAAGGGCGCGTAAGCGTGCACGGGCGGCGGCGGCGAGAGCTTCAGCTTCCGCGGCCTCTGCCTCGGCCTCTTCGGCCAACGCCCGGATTTCGGCTGCGGTGCCGGGGGTTTTGTCCTCGCTCATAGAAACCGATTTCGTGTCAGCAGTGTTCTGGCGGACACCGGGGCTCACAGCTCACCAGCCCGAGAACGCGGCTGCTCGTGACTCAATGTGGAACTCCTCTGCCCCTTGCCCGTGTTTGCTCTATCTGCCGACGGCCGGCGACGGCATCCCGGTGTATCGAACGGTTGATGCCGACGACGTGCGCGTAAGCCGATGTCGCCGTTGCGCAACCCTACTCGGCGTAAGCGATAACGCGAGCACATACATCGACATTCTTTTGTCTGCGGTTAACACCGGCAGCCACCATGACTGGCCACACGGTCACCGACCCTCTCGCGGCATGCGACTCCTCCATGTCGATAGCCGCGGAGGGCCACGTTATCACCCCTTGCTGTGGAGCTATGGCGACGTCGGATTATCAGCGGCAGAAATGCGGGAAAAGCTGTGGAAATGGCGTTCTTTCTCGAGAGAGCGGCACGAGCAGCACGTGCACCCTCGGGTCCGAGCGCAAAGCAAGTTTCAACGCAGTAAATCTTTGACCACCTTGCCGGTGGCGTTGAGTGGTAATGCGTCGCGAAACTCCACCGACCGCGGCACCTTGAATCCCGCCATGCGCTCCCGGCACCAGTCGATCAATTCTTGGGCCTCGACAGCGCCTTTCCGGACGACAAACACCTTGCCCACTTGTCCAAGCCGCTCGTCGGGAACGCCGATGACCGCCGCCTGCGCGACGGCCGGGTGGTTCAGCAGGAAACCCTCGATCTCGGCCGGATAGGCGTTGAATCCGCCCACGATGAACATGTCCTTCTTGCGGCCCACAACGCGCAGCCGGCCCGCGTCATCTAGGGTTCCCAGATCCCCGGTATGCAGCCAGCCATCGGCATCGATCGCCTCGGCGGTCGCGGCGGGATCGTCGAGGTAGCCCTGCATGACGTTGTACCCGCGCACCAAGATCTCGCCGTCGTCGGCGATCTCCACCTCGATCCCATCGCACGGCATGCCGGCGGTGGTCGCGATGTCTTCGAAAGAGTCGTCGGGCATTGACAGCGTCACAGTGCCCCCCTCGGTCAGGCCGTAGCCGGTCATGAGGGTTTGGAAAGGCAGCTCGGTGCGGACCCGGCGGATCAGCTCCACCGGGATGTCCGCGGCACCGGTCACGCCCGCCCTAAGCGACGACAAGTCTCGCTCACCTTGCGCGGACAACAGCGAATGATAGAGAGTGGGCGGCCCCGGAAGCATGGTGATCCGTTCTCGCTCAATCAATTCCAGCACACGGTCAATCTCGAAAACGCGCACCGGAACGATGGTGGCACCCCGGATCAGCGAGGCAATGCAGCCGGCCTTATATCCGAAGATGTGAAAGAACGGGTTGACGATGAGATAGCGATCGCCCTGGCGTAAATCGGCGCGATCGCACCACTCCGCGTAGTGCCGCAACGTCTGAACGTGATTCATCATCACGCCCTTGGGGCGCCCAGTCGTGCCTGACGTGTAGACGATGTCGGCGATGTCGGAACCGCTCACCGTGCGCTCGAACGGCTCGCCGCTGTCGAGAAATCCAGACTGCAGGTCGATCGCGGGGACGCCTGCCGGAACCGTGAAATCCAGTCCGAGGAAACCTTTTTCGAAAAGGACCAGCTTGGCGCCGCTGCGGCGGATGATGTCAGCGGCTTCGTCTGCTTTGAAGCGAGTATTGACCGGAACCAACACGCCGCCGGCGGTCAGCAGGCCGAACGCGGCGATGATCCACTGCGCCGAGTTGGGGGCCCAGATCGCGACACGGTCGCCTTTTTCGATTCCCGCAGAAGCGAAGGCGCCTGCGGCACAGCGCACCCGCTCGGTGAGCTCGGTGAACGTGAGCCGCAGCGGCCCATCGATGACGGCTTCGGCTTCGCGGAAACGCTCGCCCGCACTTTGGACCATCTCGGGGATGGTCTGCCATTCGCCGTGTCTCTTATTAATTGCCCGGCTCCTCACCGGGCTCGCTCCTCGCCCGCATCGTCGCCGGGCGTCACACCGACATCAGTCGAGCGAGGTTGCCTCCCATGATCTTCGCTTGATCTTCGACGCTCAAGTCCTGCAGCGCGTCAGCGTAGTGTCGGGGTTCCGCGAGTCCCTCGGGGTGCGGGTAGTCCGAGCCGTACAGCACCCGCTCGGCACCGATCAGTTCGATGAGGTCGCTGATGCCGTCCTCGTAGAACGGGCTGATGTGGATGCGGTTCTTGATCTCTTCGACCGGGTCACCGCCGGGGAAGCTTTCCGGCGTTTTCTTGTAGACGTCGGCCAGCTGATCCAGCAGCGGGAACAACCACTTCGAGCCGGCTTCGATGACCGCGACCTTGAGCTGCGGGATGCGGTACAACGCACCGTGAATCACCCACGATGCGACGGCGTCCTGCACCGGGCGCCACTCGTTGAGCATGGAGAACGCATTGGTCTGGAAAGGCAGCATCTCTTTGTCGCCGCCGTCCCACTCCGCGGTGTAGCGCGCATACCCGCTGTCCGACGAATGCATGGCGACCAGCACGTCGTGCTCGACGCAGCGTTGCCAGAACGGGTCGAACTCCGGCAGGGCAAACGATCGCGGACCGCGATATCCGGGCACGGGAGCCGGGCGCACCAAGATCGCGCGTGCACCACGCTCGACAACCCAGTCCAGCTCCTCGATCGCCTTCTCGACGATCGGCAGGCTCACCACCGGCACAGTGAAGATCCGGTCCTGGTAGCGGAAACCCCACTCCTCGTGCAGCCATTCATTGAGTGCGTGCACCACGATGTGAATGAGCGCCGGGTCGTCGCGCATCCGCTCCTCGATCAGGCTGGCCAGCGTGGGGAACATCAGCGAGCGGTCGACACCCAACTCGTTCATCAGCTCCAAGCGGGGACCGGGTTCGCGGAATGCGGGGATCGCACGCATCGGTTCGCCGAAGATCTCCCGACGGCTTTTGCCATCGGGGTTGCCAATCCTGAAGTACTCCTCCATCGCCCCGGGCCTGGCGACCACCTCGAAGGTGGGGTTAGGGATGTAATCGCTGATCTGGCCGCGGATCGCGATCTTGGTCCGGCCGTTCACCTGCACGTACTGGATCAGGTCCTTGTACTGCTTGGGCAGGAACTTGGTCAGCGACTCCTCGGTCTCGTAGAGATGGTTGTCGGCATCGAACAACGGATACGACAAGGTGCCCGACGACATGGAATCCTCCTTCGCGATTTACGAGAATACTATTCTCTTCAGCGCCTGGCCGCAACGTGCCCCCACAGCGACTAGTTGACGCTCCGAACTCCGCGACAGTTTCAACAAGCCGGGTCAGTTGGGCTCGAGCTGACTCCGGCGCCGGTACCGAAGCCATGGTCAGCACGTCGCGACGATTTTGAACGTGGCAGTAGCCGGTTCACCTGGTTTGTCGGTCTTGAAGCCGTTGGCGGTACCGGTGATCGTGAATTTGTCGCCGCTAAAGCTCATGTTGGCGTCGCCGCCGTCGTCTTTCGAGTACATGCCGGTGAAGCCACCCAGATTCTGGATACGGACCGACGTCGCGGTAAGCGGCTGCGCGCGTTCGTCGATGGTGACCGCGGCCCCGGAATAGTCGCCGCCGATGTCAATCGTCCG
Organism: uncultured Actinomycetota bacterium; assembly: GCA_963728815.1. Taxonomy (GTDB): domain Bacteria; phylum Actinomycetota; class Actinomycetes; order Mycobacteriales; family Mycobacteriaceae; genus Mycobacterium. The sequence continues at coordinate 128,085 of CAVSLH010000022.1, read as the reverse complement.
GTACCACTCCAACTGGACACACTTAACGACATTGATCTTCGCGTCGTTTCCGTTGACGGTCACCGATGCCGTAGTAGAGAGCTGGGTTTGCGGCGGTGAGCTGCAGGCGCAGAGGACGGCTACAGTGAGCGCCCCAGCGGCCGCCGCCGCGATTCGGTTCTGCACTTGGCCACCTCAATCCTCGGCGACGAAACTTCTGGGCCTGCAACGAGATGTTATTCTCCCTGGAAGAGAATGCCAATATCGACGTTCTCTTCCAAGGAGCAAAAACGCATGGTGGACTTGGAGTTCGACAATGGGTTGGCGGTGCTCACCATCGACCGCCCCCACGCGCGCAATGCCATCGCGCTCGACACCATGGAGCAGCTGGAAAAGGCGCTCGATGCGGCAGCAGGCGCGCGAACCCTGGTTATCAAGGGTGCCGGCGACCGGGCTTTCGTCTCGGGCGGTGACCTCAAGGAGCTGAGCGCGCTGCGGACCGAGGAGGATGCCGCGGCGATGGCAAAGCGGATGCGGTCCATCTGCGATCAGCTTGCGGCCTTCCCGGCTCCGGTGATCGCCGCACTGAACGGCCACGCCTTCGGCGGCGGCGCCGAGGTCGCTGTCGCTGCCGACATCCGGGTGGCTGCCGACGACATCAAGATCGCCTTCAATCAGGTCGCGTTGGAGATCATGCCGGCCTGGGGCGGCGCTGAGCGACTGGCAGCGCTGGTCGGAAAGAGCAAGGCGCTGCTCTTGGCGGGCACTGGCACTGCGCTCGACGCCGTCGAAGCCGAGCGGATTGGCCTGGTGGATCTGGTGTTGCCCCGCGCCTCATTCGATGAGGGGTGGCGATCGATCGCCACCTCGCTGGCTCGCCACCCGGCAGCCGAGATAAAGCGCGTAATCAGCGGAATTTCGCCTGATGAGGCGATAGCATCCTTTGCACGGCTGTGGGTTGCCGACGCCCACTGGCAGGCCGCAGAGCGGGTGATGAACCGCACCGCCAGTCCGCGCCCGGCAGCCGGAGGAGCGAGATGACCGCCACGAAGAGACTGTTGGGCGTCGGCTCGGCGATGTTATTGGCTTCTTTATTGGGACTAGCGGGTCTATCGATGAGCACCGGACGGGCACAGGCTGATCCGGTCTGGCATCAGGTCACGTACACCGTCTCGGCAAAAAACCCGATCTACGCGGACATCTTTTACCAGGATCAGGACCCTATGCTCTTCTCTGACTACAGCCATAACCCGTACATATTCACCCCGCAGGTCCACGCCGATATCGCCCCGGGTAAGCCGTGGGTCCAGCAGGTACCGCTGTTAAACCCCGATCAGTGGGCCATGGTCACAGTCACCACCGGCCACGAACCGGGCACGCCGCAGTTTCACTGCGATCTGGCGGTGGACGGGGTGGTCGTGGTGTCCAAGGACGGACCCAAGGGCGTGCTCTGTTCGCTGCGCACCTGGTGAACCACCCAGGACGGCGGTATACCCGCAATGGGCTGCGGCTCGCCTTCCAGGCGGCGCAGGTAACTTTCGACCAACTCCAAGGTTTCGGCATGCCCGCCGGACATGCCAATCGCCTGCTCGAGCACGAGAAACCGCGACAAGCTGGTCATGAGTACTGTCCACACCACCGGCGGCACATCGTGGCTGTCCACGCCGTAGCGCTGCAGCGCAGACGTCACCGCTCGGCGTTCTTCCTCACGGAAACGTTCGGCGTAATAAGCGATTTCGGCTCGCATCTCCTTGCGGTGATTGGCCAGCGCCATGAATTCCATGGAAATCCGGGTGAATGCGGGATCGGTGCCGAATCTCCACAGCGCCCACAAGGGCTGAGGCGAATTCAGCGCTTGCGCCTGCACTTGGAGACCTTCTTCGGCGCGGCGGCGGAAGACCTCCAGGAACAGCTCCTCCATGGTGCGGAAGTAGTAGTGCACCAGCTGAGGTTTCAGCCCCGCCTTGTTCGCGAGGCGCCGCGATGTCACCGCGGCATAGCCCTCTTCGAGCATCAACTGCTCGGCCGCGTCGAGCAACAAGCCGCGATTCTTCGCGTCCGGCGCCCCGATCCTGCGGGCCGATGTCATGCCCCTGCTCCATACTCTGTGCGCTCGCGTGCCGACCACACCGATCGTATCGTCGCACGGTGTTGTGACCTTGACCACGACATTAGCGCCATGCTAAGCAGATGCTCAGCACATTCTCGATCTCGGAATTGGGCGGCGCTACCGCTTGCCGCCGAGCATCACGAGTAACCCAGCTGTGGGAGGGGCGCAGTCAGATGAACAACTACGATTCGATCGACTTCTTCACCGATGGGTCTTTGGTTTTCGATCCTCACCCCTACTTCGACTACCTGCGCAGCCAAAACCCGGTGCTGCGCCTACCGCACTACGGGGTCGTCGCCGTCACCGGCTACGACGAAGCCACCGAGGTCTATAAGGACACCGACACGTTCTCGAACATCGTCGCGCTCGGAGGGCCGTTCCCGCCGCTGCCCTTCAAACCCGAGGGCGACGACATCAGCCCGCAGATCGAACAGCACCGCAATCAGTTCCCGATGAATGAGCACATGGTCACCATGGATCCACCGGACCACACTCGTGCCCGGTCGGTGCTGAGCCGGCTGCTGACGCCGAGCCGGCTGAAGCAGAACGAGGAGTTCATGTGGCGCCTCGCCGACCGCCAACTCGACGAGTTCCTCGGCAACGGTGAGTGCGAGTTCATATCCGAGTATTCCAAGCCGTTTGCCACCTTGGTGATCGCCGATCTGCTCGGTGTTCCGGAGGAGGACCACAAGGAGTTCCGCTTCGTCTTGGGCGCCGAGCGTCCCGGCTCGCGGGTCGGGGCACTCGACCACGAGTCGGTCGGCATCAACCCATTGCAGTGGCTCGACGAGAAATTCTGTTCCTACATCGAGGACCGGCGACGTGAACCGCGCAACGACGTGCTGACCGCGCTCGCGACGGCGAAGTATCCAGACGGGTCCACACCCGAGGTCATCGAAGTGGTCCGCTCGGCCACGTTCCTTTTCGCCGCCGGACAGGAGACCACGGCCAAGCTGCTCAGCGCCGCGCTGCAGGTGCTTGGCGACCGGCCCGACATACAGCAGCAGCTGCGTGACGACCGCAGCCTGATTCCCGGGTTCATCGAGGAATCGCTGCGCATGGACAGCCCCGTCAAGAGCGACTCACGCCTGGCCCGCAAGGCCACCAGAGTAGGCGGTGTCGACATAGCCGCCGGCACCGTGGTGATGGTGCTACCGGGTGCCGCCAACCGCGATCCGCGCCGGTTCGAGAACCCGCACGAGTTCAACCTCCGCCGAAAGAACGTCCGCGAGCACATGGCCTTTGCCCGGGGAGTCCACTCCTGCCCGGGCGGACCGCTTGCCCGGGTGGAGGGCCGCGTCTCGATCGAGCGCATCCTGGACCGGATGTCTCACATCGCAATTGACGAAGCCCACCACGGGCCGGCCGCCGAGCGCCGCTACACCTACGAGCCGACGTATATCCTGCGAGGCCTGAGTGAACTGCATCTCACCTTCACGACCGCCGATTCAGTCGCGGCTGTGCAGCTGAGAACGTTCGGTCATGTCTCTGTTCCATGATTCAATCGCACAGCCACTCAGGTACGGTTCTCGCATGAACACCGCCACGCGTTTCGCTGCCGCTAGCGATCATGGTCAGCACGGGCTTTGGACTGGCGAGTGTGGGCACCGCGACAAGCGCTCACGCCGACGACCCTCCCTGGCCGTTTGTGGGATACCACTGGTGTCCGGGCCAGCCCTTTAACCCCGCATGGGGACCCCAATGGGATCCGACCACCTGCCACGACGCGCACCATCGCGACAGGACGGCACGATTCATAACCGCGACTACTTCGGACCCAGCCCCTTCCAAACGTGGCCCGAGCAGCCGAACACACGGCCGTGAATTCGGCCGCATCGGGCCGCGAATCGGGCCGCGAATCGGGTTAAGTGTCGCCGCGCTCCCAGATTTGGGTACCGTCATGCGCATTGCAGACCAGGAATAGGCCATCCGGCGCCTGTGCGACGTAGTACTCCGGGTAGCCGCCGCAAGACGAGTTCTCGTCCTTGACGCCGGCCATCGGAGGTGACCGGAACCATCGGGGCTCATACCGCCTCGGTGAGCCGCAGAACATCAGCCGTCCCGGCTGCGTGGTGCCGGACACGTAGTAGTCGGCGGTACCGAACACGTAGTAGGTGGTGTTGTCACAATAGGTACCGAGGATGACATGCGGCCTGATGCCCGGCGTGCAATCCGGGTAGTCGCAAATAGTCGGTCCGGCGGCAGCTGACGGCGCCACCAACATACCGACGCCCAGCAATGCGGCGACCGATGCCACGATGAATCGCACGAGATTACTTTGCCACGCTGGGAAGAAAATTGGGAAGAAAATTCTGCCTTTCGGAAAACAAGCGAATCGGATGCCGCTACCGACGGCACTGGCATCGCCCCTGCCAGTGATAATGTGGCTCTCCTACAGGTGCTGGACGAGGAGGTGATCCATGCCGCCACGCGAGCTTCCAGCTGAGGCGCTCGATGCCGACAATCCGCGGGTGGGGGTCCTCTCCGCTCCAGCGTCTGCTTCGGTAGCCGATGCAGATGAACTCGCCCAGGCGGAAGCCCGTGCCGAGGCCGCTCGTGCCCGTGCAATAAGGCTGCGCCAACAAGCCGAGGCAGCATCGAGCGATCAAGGTAACCGGTCCGGTGTGGAGGAGACCGATGGCGAGCATGACGTTAGCGTCACGTTCGGTGAGGGGGAAGCCGAGTCGGCACCGTCGCGCCGGCGGCGGCTGCATCGCCCAAGTCGGAACGCTGCCTGGCGGCCGCCGCCGCGGTTGTGTTCATCTGCGCCACGCTGACGGCGAGCGGTTATCTGGTGTGGCACCACCATAAGGTCGTACAGCAAAGGCAGCGCACCGCGGAGTTCGCCACGGCGGCCCGCAACGCCGTGGTGACGATGATGTCGATCGATCCGAGCAAGGCGAGAGACGACATGCAGCGTTTCGCCGACAACACCACCGGGCTATTCAAGGCCGGCATCTTGATGGGCGCTGAGGATGCCGTCAAGGCGCTCGAGCAGTCGAAGGTCAGCTCCAAGGGCGCCGTGCAAGCCGCCGCTGTGGAGTCCATGACCGAGGATTCAGCGATTGTCCTGGTCGCGGCGAAATCTGAGTTCACCAAGCCCGGTCAGGCTAAGCCGGAATCGCGGTCGTTGCGGGTCGTCGTTACCGTCCAAACGGACGGAGGGCAGCTCAAGATTTCGAGAATCGAGTTCGTCCCGTGACGGTCGACGACGAGGCAGCTCAGGAGCCAGCGCGTCGCCGCCGAACTAGCGTGATTGGGCGCTGGATGCGTCGTTGCCTGGCAAGGTGGCGTCCAATTCTGTTGACGATGCTGCTTGTTGCCGCGACGGGGTTCGGTGCCGGCTATTTCTACTTCGTGTACCGTCCGGATTTGCAGACCGACGACGCCGCAGCACACCAGGTCATCAAGGCGGCTAGCGATGGTGCGGTGGCGCTGCTGTCCTACTCGCCCGACACTCTTGACCGTGATTTCACCAACGCCAAATCCCGGCTCACCGACAACTATCTGGCCTACTACCAGCGGTTCGCCGACCAGATCGTAGGGCCGTCGGCGCAGCGCGCCCAAGTCACGACGACCGCCACCGTGGTCAAGGCCGCCGTGTCGGAACTGCACCCGAATTCAGCCGTCGTGCTCGTGTTCGTCAAACAGCAGACAACGAGCAAGGAAAAGCCGGAACCGGTGGTGACATCGAGCAGCCTCCGGGTAACGCTGACAAAGGTCAACAGTTCCTGGCTTATCGAGAAATTCGATGCCGTGTGAGCGCCCCGTGCAGGCCTCGATCTAAACCAGTCCGTGATATGCGGAGTTGGTGTTAGTCTGTGAATTCGACTTCACTTGAGAATGGCGGTATTTAGCGCGTCGAGGAGCACGTGATGCGTTCAAAAAGCGTGGCGGTAAGCGCAACACTGGTGGCCGCCGGCGTAGCCGGCGGCGTGGGCATGGCCCCGTCAGCATGGGCCTACGACCCCGCCATCAACGGGACATACACCGCCACGGTGATCGGCGACTGGGCCCGGACGAACGAGGTGTATCACCAGGAGGCGGTGGTGCGAAGCACCTGGAAGATCACCTCGTCGTGCTCCACCGCCCAGGACTGCAAAGGCCAGGTGAGCAGCGACCAAGGCTGGAGCGCGCCGCTGACCATGCATGACGGGTTGATGTGGACCGTCGAACGCCACATCCCGAACTGGGAAACCTGTCCCGACGGCACAACATTCACTGGTCGCGACGTAATCTGGTTCATTCCTTCGGATCCGGACACCGGTTACAACGTGCTTGGGTCGCCAGTGCTGGCCGGAAGGGAACATACGGTCGGCCCGAGCGGCGTCTGCGGCACCAACGCCCCGCTGTATATCGACCAGCCGTTCAGGCTGGACAAGATAGGGTGACCCCGGCGCGCTTTTCCTGGTTAGAGGCCTAACGGCGTGGCGCTGGGCTTCACGTGGCGAACATGTCCTTCCACGTCTTGGGCGCCTTCGTCGCGACCAGATCCGATTGGCGATAGACCTGGCCATCCGGGCCGACATAGCTACCGGTGTGCGGGTTGTACTGGGCGACAGCCACGGACGGGCCGGGCTGCGACGCGTCGCGTCCGAACGCGCTCGGCGCCGCTGACGGCGCGCCGCTTGGCGCACCGGTCGGGGGCGACGGAACGTCGATCGGCGCGATGGGGGATACCTCTCCCATCGTTGCCGCTGGGCCGAGCAGCCCTGGCGGGGGCGGCGGTCCAGCCGACGGGGCCGTTCCCCGCGGAACCGCCCCCGGCGGCAGCGGCGTTCCCTCCACCGGCCCGAAGATTCTCTCGCGGTTCCAGTTGACCCGGTCGTCGGGCGGGATGCCCTGCGCGATGAGGTTCGGGTCCAGCGGGTAGGTACCGAACGCGTGCTGTCTCATCGCCAGCGGTTGGAATGGCTTATCGCTCTCGCAGATTTCGACGGTCGGCGCACGTTTTCCGGGCTGCCCCATACAGGGGTAGTTGCGGGCGCCGCGCACTGCGATGGGTGAATCCTGCGGCAGTTTGCAGTACAGCCCGTCCGGCGTGTCGACGACGCGGGTGTCGGAAGAGGCACGCCATTGACTCGGCGGCAGGAAGCCGACCGTGCATGCGGGCGGATCACTGATGACGAGATTGAAGGCGCCAGTGGCCAACCCGGTCGGGCTCTTCGTGCCGAGGAACGACTGAATCTCTGCGGTGAACGGCGGCAGCAACACCAACACCTGCTCGAGTGAAGCGTGGTAGGTCACGCCGATCTGGCCGATCGTGGTGAGGTTGGCGAGCAGCACCGGCAGCGTCGGTTTGATTTGGTCAAGCAGCTTTGATGCCTCGTTAAAGGCCCCGGGCCCCCGTTCCAGCAGGGTGCGTACCTGCGGGTCGTTTTTGACCAGCTGGCCGGTGACTCCGGCAAGGCTGCGCGCCCACAGCCGGATTGCGTCGGTAGTCTGGGCTTGCGCATCGAGAAAAGGCCCGGTGTCTTCGGTTAGGGTTCGCGCGCGGTCGGCGACGCCGTTGAGGTCACCCGAGACTTTTGCTGCGGAGTCGAACAGCGATCCGAAATCGTAACCGGCGCCGTTGAACGCCTTGAAGGACTCGTCGAGCAATGTGCCGAGTTTGCCCTTGGGGATGCTGTTGATCAAGGCACTGGTCTGGTCGAGCACCGGACCGATCGGCTGCGGGATCGTGGTGTCGTTGACGGCGATGACTGAGCCGTCGTGCAGATAGGGTGGCGAGTCGGTGCGCGGCCGCAGATCGACGTACTGCTCGCCCACCGCAGAGATGCTGCGCACCTCCGCTTGCAGGTCCGCCGGGATCTTCGGCGAAGTATCAAGGGACAGAGTGGCTTGCGCGCCATGGGGAGTCAGCCCTATCGCGGTCACCTTACCCATCTGCACCCCGCGATAGGTGACGTTACTGAAGCGGTACAGCCCACCGGCGGCGGGCAGTTTCAGCGTGACCGTCATCTTGCCGATGCCTAGCAGTGTCGGCGCCTGGATGTACCACAAAACCATCACGACCATACCGACGATCCCCACGATCGTGAAGATCGCCAATTGGATACGGACAAAGCGGGTCAACATCTACGGGCCCCCGTCCGTCGGCTGGCTTGTGGTCGGAGTCGCGCCCGGTACCGGGGCACCCTGGTTCGCTGGCGGTGGCGCGGCAGCGGGCGCCGGACCGGGAGCCGGTGCCCCGGGTGGCGGCGGGCTGAGCAGCGCCGGTGCCGCGGGTGGCGGCGCGTCCGCCGCCCCTGGGCCGAGCATCGTCAGGCCCGCGACTAGCGGCGGTACTGGCGGCGGCGGTGCTCCGGCCGGCGCGTCCGCCGACTGTGGGTTGAGCAGCGCCGGTGCGCGGACGGCGGCGGTCCTGGGGGCGGTCCCCAGGGTGGCGGCAAGTGGGTCAGCAGCGGCTCCCCAACCGGCCCGGGCACCACCACTCCCCCAGGCGCCCCGGGCGGCGCACCGTATTTGAATTGCAGGTACTCCGGATCCCCGGGCGCCGGCACGGCCTCCGCGCCCAGCCGTTCCCAGTGGGTGCCCCGCAGGATGCTCTTGCGGAGCCCGGCGTTCGTCAAGTCGATGATGAAATACCCGTTGACGTAGTCGCCTCGGACGTACCGGTCGATGAAGCCCTGGGTGAACGGGAACGTCGGCGCGTACGCAATGGCGGCGTCGAGATTTGGCCCGATGTCGGCGAGCGCGCGAATCGCCGGCTCGAGATTTTGCAGGTTCTTGACCAAGTCAGATCCTGCGTCGTTGACCAGCCTGGTGGCGGTGTCGCTGAACACCCCGAGTTTGTTAAGCGCGGTTGTGATGCGCGGCCGCTCCTTGATGAGCACGTCCAGTGCCGGCGGAATCTTGTACAGCGCCTGGGTGATCACGTCGCGTTGTCCGGCCAACGTGGAGGCAAGGCGGTTCAGTGCTTGTATCGACGCCACGAGGTTGTCGCGCTGCTGGTCGAGTGTGCCGACGAATCTGTCGAGGCGGATAAGCAGATCGCGAACATCGCCTGCGCGCCCGGACAGGGCGGCGTTGAAGTTGTGGATGATGTCCCCGATCTGCCCCAGCCCTCCGGCGTTGAGGACCACCGACAGCGACGACAGCGTCTGCTCGGTCGACGGATAGGTCGACGACCGGTTCAGCGGGATCGTGGCGCCCGGTTGCAGCCGTCCGCTCGCCGGTTGGCCGAGCGGCGGATTCAGCTCCAGATGCATGGATCCCAGCAGGCTGGTCTGGCCGACGCTGGCCACCGCATTCGCGGGGATCACCACACCGGGCTGCACCGAGATTTCAACGTTCGCGTGCCATCCCTGCACCGTCATCTTGCTGATGCTGCCGACAATGACATCGTCGATCATCACCGGCGAATTCGCTTCCATCGTGCCGACGTTGGCGACCTCAACGTGGTAGACGCTGGCGCCCGGCCCGCGTCCCACCGCGCCCGGCAGCGGCAGTGAGTTCAGGCCGTTGAACGCGCATCCGGTCGCGGTGAGCATGACGCAGCAGCCGATGCCGAGCACCCGCCGGATGGCGACTCGGGCGGTCATGGTTGCGGCCTTTCCGCCGGGAGCAGCATGTCCGGCACGTTCGCCGGGGCCGGCGGCGGTTCGGCCGGCACACTCGCTGGCGGAGGCTCCGGCATCGCCGCTCCCGGTATCCGCGCCGGCGGCGGTGGCGGTGGCGGGGCCGGCGGCGTGTCACCGGGCAGCCCCGTATACGCGGACACCGCGGGCGGCAACTCGGGCGGCGACGGCTTCGGGCCCGCCCCGCCGGGCGCCAGCCGTTGCTCGGTGTAAACGACGTTTTTCGGGTCAAACACCGGGGCCAGGATCGGGTTGACCGGAATCGGGAGATAGTTGAAGTTGAAGTACAGCAACGGGTTGAACACCCGCAACGCCGGGCTCAGATACAAGCCGCACAGCTTGCCCGACTCGTTCGCGGTGGCGTTCTCCAGGTCCCCGGTTTGTGAGCAGAGGGCCCACACCGGATTGGCGAAGTTCTGGAGTCCAACCCCGCCGCGGACATTCCCGACATCCGGGTCGTAGTCGTTGTAGGCGTTTGCGAGCGCGGTCGGCGTGATGTGCAGAACGTTTTTCAACGCCATTTTGTTGTCGACGACAATCTGCGTCAGGTCGGCCAGCCGCGCAATCTGCTCAGCGGTCTGGTCACGACTACCCGCGATGAACCGCTGCACCTCGCCGACCGCGCTCGCCAGGTCCGTCAATGCCGCGTCCAGCTCGGATTTGTTGTCGTCGAGCACGCTGGTGAGTGTGGCCAGCCGGTTGTCGAACTGCACGATCTGGACGTTGCTGTCCCGCAGGGCCCCGACGAAAGTCTGCAGGTTCTTGATGATGTCGACGATGTTGCCGCTGCCGTTGGCGAGGATCCGCCCCACCCCCGACAGTTGGGCCAGTGTCTGCCGCAGCTTCTCACCGTTACCGCCGCCCAGCGCGTCGGCGGCGCTGTCGATGAACCGCGCTACCGACGGGGTCGACACCTTGCTGTTGGGACCCAACTCCGTTGCCAGACGCATCAATTGGTCTTTTATCTCGTCCCATTCGACAGGTACCGCCGTCCGGTCGACCGGTATCACCGCGCCGTCACGCATGGTGGGGCCACTCGACCGGTAGGCCGGGGTGAGCTGGACGTAGCGTGCCGCCACCAGGTTCTGGGCGACGATCACCGCTCTGGCGTCCGCCGGAATGGGCACGTTGCGATCGACGTGCATCACCAGCTTCGCCTGGGTGCCCTGCGGTTGGATGGACTTGATGGTACCGACCTTCATACCGGCCACCCGCACATCGTCACCCGGATAGATCCCGGTGGCGGTGGGGAAGTAGGCGGTGATCGTCGTCGGGCGGAAGAAGGTATTACGGACGGCGACTGCTGTGCCGAAAACGACGAGCCCGGCCAACACGATCGCCAGTCCGGCCTTGAGCTTGTTGCGCGGAATCGCCTCGAGCCGCATCATTGCGACCCTCCCGGGATTTTGTTGAACGGGAATGGGAAGAACGCCCGCGGCCCGGCGGTGTCCGGTGGCACACCGGGGGCGCCGTAGGCACGGAATCCCCAGGTGTAGTCGAACAACCACTGGAAAAATTCCATATTGAAAAGGTTCGGGATGAACGGGTTGTAGTAGAACCCGCTGGACACGATCTCCCCCTGCGTCAGCTCATACTTCGCCAGCCCCGGCAACGCTTTGGAGAGGTTGTCGCGGTTCTTTTCCAGCATCGCCGTCACAGAGTTCAGCTTGGCCAGCGACGGTGCCAGCTTCGCCTCGTTGTCGTGCACCACGCCGGACAGCTGCTTGGCCACCGCAGACGTGCTGGCCAGCAGCCGCACGATCGCCTGCCGCCGCGCCACCAGCATGGACAGCAGGTCGTCGGCGTTGAGGATCAGCGTGTTGAGTTGCTGACTGCGTTCCGAGAGGATGCCGGTGACATCGGCGGCGCCCTTGAGCAGCTCACCCAGTGTCTGGTTGCGGCCGTTGAGGGTTTGCGAGAGCCGGGTCAGCCCGTCGAACGCGGGTCCCAGTTGCGGCGCAATCTGATTCAGTGTCGCCGACAGCGTGTCAAGGGACTGGTTGAGTGTTTCGGTGTTGGTTCCCGGCGATGTCAGTCGTCAGGTCACCGACGGCCTCGGACAGTGAATAGGGCGAGGAGGTGCGCGACACCGGGATGACGGCCATCGGATGTAAAGTGCCGCTGCCCTCGGATTCGACGGTGAGCACCCGCTGGCCCAACAGCGAACCCGTCCTGATGTGTGCGGTACTGGCCGACCCGAGCTGGACTTTCCCGTTGACGGTGAACGTCACCAGAACGTCGCCGCGCTGCAGCGACATGCCCGACACGCTGCCGACTTTGATTCCCGATACCGTCACGTCGTTGCGGAGTGCGAGGCCGCCGGCATCGGAAAACAGCGCCTGGTAGCGGACCGTGGTGGCCCGCTGCATCAGTTGGTCGGGGGACAGTCCGATGGCGATGACCAGCACCACCAGCACAGCGCCGATGAATCCGGCCCGAATGAGGCCCGCTCCGTGGTACTTAAGCATCGGGTTCCGCGCACCTCCCGGTGACCTGGTGCTTGATGCCTACTTCCACCGTCCGGTACTGCAGATCGGAGACACGCAGCGCCAGTCCGCACAGGTAGTAGGGGAACCAGGCGCCGTCCGCACCGAGCCTCGTCAGTTTGCGGTAATTGTTCGGCAGCTTCTGCAGCGAAACGTCGATGAGGTTCTTGTCCTTGTCCAGCAGCGGGGCCAACCGATTCAATTGGTCCACGGTGCCGGCCAACGGCGCGCGGGCTCGGCTGAGCAGATCCGCGATCGAGGCGGTTCCGTTGTCCAGGGCAGTGATGGCGGCGCCGATGGTGTCGCGGTCTTGCGACAGTCCGCTGATCAGCCGCTCGAGGCGGTCAATAGCGCCGGAGAACTTGGTGCCCTCCTTGTCGACGGTGCCCACCACGGTGTTGAGGTTGTCGATCAGCTCCTGCACCGTTTGGCTGTTGTCGGCCAACGCGTTGGAAAACGACGACGTCTTCGACAGCAGCGACTCCAGGGTTCCGCCCTGGCCCTGGAAAACCTGAATGAGCGCTGCGCTGAGCGCATTGACGTCTTGCGGGTTGAGGCCCTGGGTAACCGGTTTCAGCCCACCGAGCAGCAGATCGAGGTCGAGTGCCGGCGCTGTGCGATCGATCGGGATCTCCGCCCCGGCGGGCAGCACCTTGGTGGATCCGGGACCGTCGACGAGCTCGAGGTAGCGATCACCGACCAGGTTGAGGTAGCGAATGACGGCCCGGGTGCCGGTGGTGAGCACAACGCTGCGGTCGGCGTCGAATTTCACCAGAACCTTCTTGTCCGGACGCAACGAGGCGCTGTTGACGGTGCCCACCCGGACACCGGCGACCCGCACCGTCTGTCCGGCCTTCAGCCGCGACACATCGGTGAACAGCGCCGAATATCCGTTTGTCGAACCGGTTCGGTACTGACCGAAAATGAAGAACAGGAAGACGGTCAGCACCGCCATCACCACCACGAAGACCCCGAACTTGATGATCATCGCGCGTGAGCCGGTCATCCGGGTTGTCCAACCTGGAAGGTGTTGCGCGGTGGCCCCGCGATCGGCCCGTACAGCAGCTGCTTGAGCGCATCGGAGTTGAGCAGCAATTGCGGGTTGCCGTACTCCATAGGGTTGCTGCCGACGTCGGCCACCACGAACGGCGGCGCAGCATCAAAAGGCACCACCGGAAGGTCCTGGCACTGTGGACCGCCGGTCGCCGCCACCTTGGGCAAATCGGTCGGGTAGCGGTAACGTTCGGCGCCGAAGCCGAGAAAGACAATTACCTTGATCATCGGCTCGGGTAGCGGCGGAGAGAAGAGATTCACCAGCGACCCGGAAATGCCGCACCACAGCGCTTGGTGGTACTCGTTGAGCAGATCGGTGGTCGGCACCAGCAGATGCAGGACATCGGTCAGCGCTTGCCTGTTGCCGCCCACCACGTCGTTGCCGATGTCGGCCAAACCGATCGTGCTGATCAGGAACGCGTCCAGGTTCTGTTGCTCGTCGACGATCGTTTTACTGATCCTGACCGCATTATCGGCCGTTGTGAGAAGGTCCGGCGCTGCGTCGGCATAGGCGTTGCTCACCGCGGGCAGCACCGCGAGGTCGTGGCTCAGCGCGGGGAAGGCTGGGATCCTGCTTGGCCAGAAACGAATCCAGGTCGGACAGCATCTGGCCGATCTTATGGCCGCGGCCGTTCACTGCCGACGCTATCGCACCAAGGGTTTCGTTGAGTTTGGCGGGATCGATTGTCGACAACACCGACGTGAGTTGCTGGAACACCGTGTTGATTTCGACCGTGACATGTTCGCCTTTGAGTACGTCATCCTTGTGCAGGTGCTCCTGCGAGGGCTCGGCGGGCGGTATCAGCTCGACGAACTTGGCGCCGAAGACCGTCGTCGACGCGATGTCGACGAGCACATTGTGCGGGATGAGATCCATTTGCGACGGTTGCATCGCAAGGTGCAGGATGGCTTGACCGTTCGGCCGCACGTCGATCGAGGCGACCTTACCCACCACTACTCCGCGCATTTTCACTTTGGCTTCTGGGTTCATCACCAGGCCGGCGCGCGGCGACACCACGGTCACCGGCACGGTCTTAGTGAAGTCGCCCCCGAACAGGCCCACCGCGACGGCGAAGATGACAGCAATCACGACTATGGTCGCCAACCCCGCCAAGGGGCGTGTGTACGAGCTTGCGCCGAAGTGGCGGCCGGGTGACGCCGCGACAGGTGATGCACCGCTGGTGGTTTCAGAACGGTGAATGGGGCCCGGCCCGAGGTTGCGCGTCACTGTCCTTTCTCCACCCTCCCCTAGCCCGACAGGTTGAAGTTGCCGTTGGAGCCGTAGATGGACAGCGAGACCAGCAATGTCACCGATACCACCATTACCAGCGAGGTGCGTACCGCATTACCGGTCGCGACGCCGACACCGGCCGGTCCGCCGGTGGCAAAATACCCGAAGTACGTATGGATCAACAAGATCGTGATCGCCATCAGGACGGCTTGCAAGAATGACCACAACAAGTCGATCGGGTTGAGAAACGTCGTGAAGTAGTGGTTATACAAGCCGCTTGACTGACCGAAGAGAACCACCGTCGTGAACTGGCTGGCGAGGAACGACAGGATGACGGCGATGGAATACAACGGGGTGATCGCCAGCATCCCGGCCACAATCCTGGTGCTGACCAGATAGGAAACCGGCCGGATCGCCATGGCTTCCAGCGCGTCGATTTCTTCGTTGATCCGCATGGCGCCCAGTTGCGCGGTCACGCCGGCGCCGAATGTGGCGGCCAATCCGATTCCTGCGACTATCGGCGCGGCGATCCGAACGTTGATGAAGGCCGCCAGGAATCCGGTCAGCGCCTCGATGCCGATATTGCCCAGCGAGCTGTACCCCTGGACAGCAAGCGTGCCACCGGCGGCCAGCGTCAAGAAACCGACGATCACGAGTGTCCCGCCGATCATCGCCAAAGTCCCCGCGCCCATGCTGATTTCGGCGACGAGGCGAATGACTTCCCGCCGGTAGTGGGTGACCGCGAACGGTGCCCCGGCGATCGCCTTGCCGTAAAACAGCGTCTGATCGCCGATTCGGCCCAGGGTGCCGACCGGCTTCTGAAGTTGTCGCGTCAGTCGCGGATAGACGGGTCGCAGCGTCACAGTGTGTCCTACACCTCCTTCGGGCTACTTGGCCGTCATTCGGATGCCGATAGCGGTGACAACCACATTGATGACGAAAAGCGACATGAACGCGTACACCACCGTTTCGTTCACGGCGTTGCCGACGGCCTTAGCACCGCCGCCGGTTATCGTCAGCCCGCGGTAGCACGCGACCAATCCGGCGATCAGACCGAAAAGCGCTGCCTTGACCCCCGAAATGATCAACTCGGGGACTCCGGTCAGCAGGGTGATGCCCGCAGCGAACGCGCCGGGGTTGACATCTTGGACGAACACCGAAAAGACGTACCCGCCCAGAATGCCGATGATGACGACCAGGGCGTTCAGCAGCGTGGCCACCAGCCCCGAGGCCAGCATGCGTGGCGTCACCAAGCGCTGAACCGGATTGATACCCAACACCTCCATCGCGGCGATCTCCTCGCGGATCGTTCGCGAACCCAGGTCTGCGCACATCGCCGTGGCGCCGGCGCCCGCCACGATCAAGACGGTCACCAACGGGCCGACCTGGGTGACCGCACCGAACGCGGCACCCGCACCGGACAGATCCGCGGCGCCCAGTTCTCGCAACAGGATGTTGAGGGTAAAGCTGACCAGGACGGTGAACGGGATGGCTACCAACAACGTCGGCGCGATCGCGACGCGCGCGACAAACCACGACTGCTCCAAGAACTCGCGCCACTGGAAGGGCCGGCGAAATACGAATCTGACCGCGTCCGCCGCCATCGCAAATAAGCCGCCGATCGCCTCCATGGGCTTGGAGCCGCGCCCCAACGAGATGCCTGAAGACCAGCGGTCTGCGCCCCTACTCGCCATCGGTCAGAGGTCCTTCCAACATCGTGACGGCTGATGCCCCGGTAGCTGACCCGCCCGAACCAACCACGCCGTGCGCCAGACCGGTCCGGGCGCACTCGAATGCCATCGACCGCTCCGCGGACGGCGTCTTTACGGCGGCGACAACCCCTGCCATCCGCACGCCAGTCCTCCGTTCTGTTACGTGAGCGGGCGCTCGCAAGCAATGCTGGCCCGGCCAAGCCTTCACGTCTTGAAGCGCCCGGCGATTATGACTCATGGCGCGTCCAGGTGGAACCAAAACCGCACAACTGTTATCGGACAATCCGTGGTCAGACCGCCCCGGCAGGGCGGGTGAGTCTCAGTAGAAGCGACGTTCGGCATCGGCAGCTCCTAGGTGACGGCGCCGGCCGTCTTGAGTTCGATGATGCGGTCCCAGTCGAGTCCGAGTTCCATCAGGATCTCGTCGGTCTGCTCGGCGAATCCGGGCGCCGGCCCGGTGTGCGGAGCGGTGACATCGAACTGGACCGGGTTGGCGACCAGCTCGAGTTCGCCTGCGCGCACCACATATTCGTTCGCGCGGATCTGCGGGTCATCTGCCGCTTGCAGGGTGTCCTGCACCGGCGCCCACGGCCCGGCGAGCGTGGCAAAGCGTTCGCTCCACTCGGCAAGCGTGCGGTTTGCGATGACCTTGGTCAAGATCTCTACCGCTTCCGCCGTGTTGGCGGCGATTTTCTCGACGGTGGCGAAGCGGGGATCGTCGGCCAGCTCTGGTAGGTCGACGTGCCGGCACACGTCGGCCCAGAACTTGGTGGGCTGCATCATCACGAAGGAGATGTAGCGGCCATCGGATGTGGTGTACAGCCCCACCAAGGGATTATTGGGCGCGCCGTGTACGCCGGGTGGCGGTGCTTCCAATCGCTGGCCCAGATGCACTGTCAACGCGACCGTGTGGCCCATCGACCAAAAGCCGCTGCCCAGCAGCGACACATCGACGATGGAAGGTTCGCCGGTGCGCTCGCGCTTGAGCAACGCCGCCGCGATGCCGCCGGCGAGGTTGGTGCCGGAGATGGTGTCGCCGTACGCGGGCCCGGGCGGTCCGATCATGCCCGGCATCCCCATCGGAGTGATGGTGGCCGCGGTTCCGGCCCGGCACCAGAAGGCGGTCATGTCGTAGCCGCCTTTGGTCGCCTCTTCGCCGCGGGGACCGAGCGCGCTTCCGCGGGCGTAGATGATCGACGGGTTGACCGCCCGGATGTCGTCGACGTCGATGCCGAACTTCTGCCGTGCACTAGGCAGGAAACTGGTCAGGAACACATCGGACCGGCGGGCCAGCTCGTAGAGCACTTCCTTGCCCTCGGGTACCGACATGTCCAGTCCGATGCTGCGCTTGCCGCGGTTGGCGTGCTCGATGTTGGGGTTGGGGTCGCCTTCGACACGCAGCATGCCGGTCTGCCGGAGCCCGCGCTGGGGATCGCCGGTCACCGCATGCTCGACCTTGACTACATCGGCGCCCCATTCGGCCAGGACCGCGCCCGCCGACGGCACGAACCCGTACATGGCGACTTCCAGAACGCGGATGCCCTCCAGCGGCCTCATGCGTGGGCCTGCAGAACCGGGACGGCGAAAGTCTTGCGCTCCAAGAACTCTTCGAGCCCGGCGACACCCATCTCACGGCCGACGCCCGACTGCTTGAAGCCACCGAAAGGGCTGTCTGCGCCGAAGTAGTTGCCGCCGTTGATGGAAAACGATCCGGTCCGGATCCGGCGCGCCACTGCGAGTGCCCGGTCCTGGTCGCGACTGAAGACCGCGCCGGCCAGTCCGTAAATAGAGTTGTTGGCGATGCGCACGGCGTCGTCGTCATCGTCGAACCCGATGACGACAAGCACCGGCCCGAACACCTCCTCTTGAGCGATCTCGCTGTCGGGATCGACATTGGTGAGCAGGGTGGGCGCATAGAAGTAGCCGGGATCCAATCGCTTGCCACCGGTGACCAGGGTCGCCCCCGCGGCGACCGCCCGCTGGACCATGCCGTCGACCTTGTCCCGCTGGCGCTCGTTGATCAGCGGCCCCATCAACATTTTCGGATCGGCCGGGTCACCGTGGCGCACCTTGGCGAAGTTCGCCGCGATCATCTCCACGATTTCGTCATGGTGCGACTTGGGCACCAACAGCCGAGACGTGAGCGCGCACCCCTGGCCCGCGTGGGTGACCATGCTGAACGCCGCGAACATGCTGGCGGCCGCGAAGTCGGCGTCGTCGAGCATGATCACCGCCGACTTGCCGCCCAATTCCAGGAAGACGCGCTTGACCGTCTGGCTCGCGGCGGCCATGATTTGCCGGCCAACGGCGGTTGACCCGGTGAAGGTGACCACATCGACATCGGGGCTGGTGGTCAGCGCGGCGCCCACGGCGGGATCCGACGAACTCAGCACGTTCACAACGCCATTCGGGATATCGGTGTGGTTGGCGATCAGCTCGCCCAACGCCAGGGTGACCAGTGGCGTGTCGGGCGCGGCCTTGAGCACCACGGTGCATCCGGCGGCCAGCGCCGGGGGCAGCTTGGCCAGCGCGAGCTGGTTCGGATAGTTGTAGGCGATGATGGCCCCCACCACGCCTGCGGCCTCTTTCTCCACCCAGCGGTGATGCCGCATGCCCCGCGATTCGATCTCGCCGAGGTCTTCCGACATCGGATAGCTGCGAAGCAGGTCGGCGTAAAAACGCACGATCTTGATCGGCTCGTCGAGCTGTGCGCCCTGGGTGAGCGCGCGGGTGGCGCCGACTTCGGCGATGGTCAGCTCACGCAACTCCTCGGCGTGGTCGACCAGCGCCTGATGCAGCTGATCGAGACAGCGGATCCGAAATTCGACATCCGTCGGCCAGTTGGTGGTGTCGAACGCACGCCGGGCCGCCGCGATCGCCGCTTCGGCCTCCTCGACGCCGGCATCAGGAGCGTGTCCGAGGACCGCGCCAGTGGCGGGATTGATCGATGGGAACGTCTTGTCGGCGGTGATGAGCCGGCCGTCGATCAACAGCCGGCGGTCGACTTGTGACTCAGGCACGGCGTCTCCACCGGTGGATCGCACATCCGCGATGGTCTCAGCCGTGTCCTGCGATGGCATTCCGAAGCCCCCTACTATGGTGACGGTCGCGATAATTTAATTCTCATCCTGGGCGAATCTTACATTCGGCTCTCGAGAATTCAAGAAACTCTCAGGAACCGAATTGACCCGCTGACCAGCTAAGCAACCGCTCAGCGATAAACCTACTAGGCCTCTCGGTGCAGGCCGCGCGCGGTTTCGCGGCAATCTTGCGGGCCGTTCCAACGTGAGAGTAAGGTTCTCATAATTGTAAGGGAGATTCTTTGTGACTGAGACGGCCACGCTTGCACTCGACGCTTGGAGGTTAACAGCGTGAAGACTGCCTCCGTCACCGCCCTAGTCACCGGCGGCGGATCCGGCATCGGCCTGGCCGTCGCGCATCGCCTGCGCGCCGACGGTCTTGACGTCGCCACCATCGACCTCAAACCGTCGGACACCGATCTGGCCCTCACCGCCGATGTAACGGACCGGTCGCAAGTGGATGCCGCGCTGTCGAAGATCCGCGGCCGGCTGGGCCCGGTCACCGTCCTGGTCAACGCCGCCGGCCTGGACGGATTCAAGCGTTTCAGCAACATCACGTTCGAGGACTGGCAGCGCGTGATCGATGTCAACCTCAACGGGGTTTTTCATACCATTCAGGCGGTGCTGCCCGACATGATCGAGGCCGGGTGGGGACGGATCGTCAATATCTCGTCCTCGAGCACGCATTCCGGCACGCCCTACATGTCGCACTATGTGGCGGCCAAATCCGCGGTCAACGGACTCACTAAGTCACTGGCACTCGAGTACGGGCCAAGCGGCATCACGGTCAATGCCGTGCCGCCGGGTTTCATCGACACTCCGATGCTGCGCAGCGCCGAGGCACAAGGGTTCCTTGGCGACGTCGAGCAGAACATTGCCAAGACCCCGGTGCGCCGGATGGGCAAGCCGGAAGACATCGCCGCGGCGTGCGCCTTTCTGGTGTCCGAGGAAGCCGGCTACATCACCGGTCAGATATTGGGCGTCAACGGCGGTCGAAACACCTGAGGGAACCGGGAGGAGAAGCAGTGGGAGACCGCGCAGAAGGGCGCGTAAAAGGAAAGGTCGCGGTCGTCACCGGTGCGGCGCGCGGCCAGGGGCGCAGTCACGCGGTGCGGTTGGCCGAAGAAGGCGCCGACATCATTGCCGTCGATCTGTGCTGTGACATCGACACCATCGGTTACCCCATGGCCGCGCCGGAGGATCTCGACGAGACCGCCCGGCTGATCGAGAAGACCGGCCAAGGTGTGGTGATCGCCCAGGCCGACGTGCGCGAGGCCGCACAACTGCGCGCCGCGCTGGACAACGGACTCGCCGAATTCGGCAAGCTCGACATCGTGGTCGCCCAAGCCGGCGTCGCCGGCATGAAGGGCCAGCCACCGTTGCAGGCGTGGTGCGACGTGATCAACACCAACCTGATCGGCACCATCAACGCCATTCAGGTTGCGTTGCCGCACCTGAGCGCGGGCGCCTCGATCATCGCCACCGGCTCCACCGCGGCCCTGATGGACACCAGCAAGAAGGACGTCCCCGGTAACGATCCGGGCGGTATGGCCTACGTGCACTCCAAGCGCGCGTTGGCGAATTATGTCCACGACTTGGCAACTGAGCTCGCCCCGTCGGGGATTCGCGCCAACGTCGTCCACCCGACGAACTGCAACACCCCGATGTTGCAGAGCGAGCCGATGTACCGGTCTTTCCGGCCGGACCTGGAGCACCCGACGCGAGCGGACGCCGAGCCGGTTTTCGGTGTGCAACAGGCGATGAGGATCCCCTACATCGAACCGGAGGACATCAGCAATGCGGTCCTGTGGCTGGCCTCCGACGAGGCCAGGTACGTAACCGGCATGCAGTTGCGCGTCGACGCCGGCGGTTATCTCAAGTGGTACGACTACCGCAAGTGATCGCATCAGGTGAGAGGAGACACGGTGAAGGTCTGGGTTGATCCCGAACGCTGCCAAGGCCACACCCTGTGCTCGATGATCGCTCCGGATTCTTTCCAGCTCAGCGACATCGACGGCAGTTCGTCGGCCATCAGCGAAGTGGTGCCGGCCGATCAGCAGGACCGGGTTCGTGAAGCCGCGCAATCCTGTCCGGAGCAGGCCATCATCATCACCGACGAAACATAAAGGGAGACAGCACGTTGAGCGTCGACGATGTGGTCAGCGACATTGATCGCAAAAAGCACCAGTATCACTTCGACCGGCATTCCGCGGAGTACCGGACGCAGTTCAAGAAGATCACCGAGGAGATGCACGCCCAGTGCCCGATGGCGTGGAGCGACACCTACGGTGGGCACTGGGTCGCGGCCGGCAGCCACGAGGTTTTCGAGCTTGCCCGCTGCCCCGCGGTCTCCAACGATCACGACGTCAACAACGAACGCCGTGGCTACAAAGGCATTTCGATCCCGACGGCCAGCCGCATAAACGGCATACGGGGCGGCATCCTGGAGATGGACGAACCCGAACACCGCACCTACCGCACCGTGCTCAACCCCTATCTGTCACCGGCCGCGATCAAGCGCTGGGAGCCGTTCATCGACGACGTGACGCGCGCCTGCCTCGACGAGAAGATCGAGGAGGGACACATCGAGTTCGTCGACGATCTGGCCAACATCGTGCCAGCCGTTCTGACGCTGGCGATCCTGGGCATCCCACTGAAAAATTGGAAGATGTACAGCGAGCCAACCCATGCCGCGGTGTACACCCCTGAGCACTCCCCGGATATCAAGCGTGTCACCGAAATGCACCGGCAGATGGGGCTCGACCTGGTCAACAACATGATCGAGATTCGCAACAGTCCGCGGCCCGGTGTGGTGAATGCTCTGGTCGAGATGCGGATCGACGGCGAGCCCGCCCCTGATCTGGAGATTCTGGGGAATCTGGGATTGGTCATCGGCGGCGGCTTCGACACCACGACGGCGCTGACCGCCCATGCGCTGGAATGGCTTTCGGAGAACCCGGACCAGCGTGAACTACTGCGGCAGCACCGCGACACTTTGCTCGATCCCGCGACCGAGGAGTTCCTGCGCTACTTCACGCCGGCACCCGGCGATGGCAGGACCTTCTCCGACGACGTCGAAATCGCCGGGAACCAGTTCAAAGAGGGTGAGCGGCTGTGGATTTCGTGGGCCATGGCCAATCGCGACCCCTCGGTGTTCCCCGAACCGGACAAGATCGTCTTGGACCGTAAAGGAAACCGGCACTTCAGCTTTGGCATCGGTGTGCACCGGTGCATCGGGTCCAACGTGGCACGCACTGTGTTCAAGTCCATGCTGACCGCGGTTCTGGACCGGATGCCTGACTACCACTGTGACCCCGGTGGCGCGGTCCACTACGAGACCATCGGCGTCATCCAGGGCATGCGGAAGCTGCCGGCCACCTTCACGCCCGGCCGCAGAGTCGGCGCCGGCCTCGATGAAACCCTGGACAAGCTGCAACGCATCTGCGACGAGCAAGAACTCGCCAGACCTGTCACCGAACGCAAGGAAGCCGCGGTCATCGACTGAGCCGGCTTTTCTGGGGCCCAGCGTGAAGCTGGGCAACTCAGCCGCGCGGTAGGCCGAGCACTCGCTGGGCGATGATGTTGCGCTGGATTTCGGAGGTGCCTCCGGCGATGGTGCCGGAAAAGCTGCGGGCGTAGCGCTCGAACCAGCTGGCGAAATAGTGGTCCAGGTTCATCGGCGCATACGGACCGGTCAGCGCCGGGTGGATGAGCCCGTCGGATCCGGCGGCCGACAGGGCATGTTCATATGCGCGTAGCTCTGCTTCGGAACCGAGAAGCTTGAGCACCGAGAGCGCGGCCACATCGTCTTCGCCACGGGCTGCGCGAGCCAAGGCCACCGAACCCAAGAGCCGCAAGGCTTGTTTGTCCATGACCGCAGTGGCGTAGTGGTCACGATCGAGCGCCGTGGTGGGATGGAAATCGGCGATCATGTTGTCCAGCCGATCGGCGAAGCCAAGCCACATCATCGTGCGCTCGTGCCCGAGAGATCCGTTGGCCACCCGCCACCCCTGGTTGAGCGGACCGACCAGGTTCGCAGCCGGCACCCGCACGTCGGTGAAGAACACCTCATTGAAATCCAGGTCGTCGGCGGAGCAGATGGACGGGAAGGGCCGGCGCACGATTCCCGGGGTATCGGTCGGGATCAGTAACGCGCTGATGCCCTTGTGTTTTGGCGCATCCGGATCGGTCCGCACGAAGGTCAACAACACGTCGGCGTGGTGGGCCCCCGAGGTCCACACCTTTTGCCCGTTGACCACGAAGTGATCGCCGTCCAGCACGGCACGGGTCCGCAACGAGGCCAGATCAGAGCCGGCACTCGGCTCGCTCATCCCAAGCGAAGCGGTGATCTCGGCCCGCAGGATCGGCACCGCCCACCGGTGTTTTTGCTCCTCGCTACCGAACGACAACAGCGAGGCCGCAACGATATTCACGCCTTGCGGGTTGAGGCTGTGGTAGATCCGCCGGCGGCACAGTTCCTCGAGGTGAACGAACTGCTGAACGACCGTTGCGTTGCGGCCACCGAATTCCGGGGGCTGACCGGGCAGCAGCCAGCCGTTGTCGAACAACAGCCGCTGCCACCGACGCGCCCACTGTGGCATATGGGAGACCGAGCGGGGACGCTCCAGGGTTTCGCTTGCGGCGGGTAGATTCTCGTCGAGGAAAGCCGAAAATTCCGCCCGGAACGCCTCGACGTCGGAATCAAAAGTCAGCTGCACGGTACTCCTCTGCGATCCGCGCGCGATGCTCCGCCGCGCCGCCGAGCATGAGCTCACCCGCTTTGGCTCGCTTGAGCGCGAACTGCAGGTCGTTCTCCCAGGTGAACCCCATCGCGCCGAACAGTTGCAAGCCGTGACGGAACACCAGCGACTGGCACTCCCCTGCCGACGCCTTGGCCATCGCGGCCGCCAACCGGCGGCGGGGATCGTCAGCGGCAATCGTCAATGCGGCGAAGTATGCCAACGCCCGAGCGCGTTCCACCGCGACGTGCATATCAGCGGCCTTGTGCTGCACAGCCTGGAAGGAACCGATCGGTACACCGAATTGATGGCGGCTGCGGACATGGTCGAGAACCAGATCGAGGATGCGTTGGCAGGCGCCGACCATCGTGATTGCCATGCCGGTCAGCGCAACGTGATGCGCACGTTCGCGATCAACGGTTACCCGGGCACTGTCGGGCACCGGGACCTCGCAGAACGACAGGTCGGCGACATGCAACACCGGGTCGAATACCGCGGCGCGCCGGGCCGACACCTGGTCGGACCCGACGATGAACACCCCGGCGTCGGTCACCACCGCCAACCGGTCGGCACGATCGCCGTCGAGGACATGGCGTGCCGTACCGTCCAACACCCAGCCATCGGCGTCCCGGTGCGCCGACACCCCCTTGTACACGGCGGTACCCGACTCGTGCGGGTCGAACCGATCCACGACCAGGGGCGCGAACTGGCTCATCGTCGCCAGGAACGGGCTGGGATCGGTGGCGCGACCTAGCTCTTCGAACACGATCGCCAGCTCCACCGCGCTGGCCGGATCGCTGAGCTCAGTCCAGCCAAGGTCCACGTAGACCTTCCATAACGGGCTGGGTTCGACAGTATCCTCGGCCACACCACGCACCAGCGAGGGCGGACATTCCTTGGTGACGACATCGCGCACCGTGCGTTGCCACAGCCGCTGATCAGCATCGAACTCCAACAGCATCCGGGCCGCCTCCTGTCGTCACCGCTCATGCGAGAATAACATTCTCTCTTGCGGAAGTAATAATCTCGAAAACGGGCTATGAGGTGCTGATACCACGTGAAGGGGCCGAAATGCTGGATACCGCAACGACGCTGTGGGAGATCGAAGCGATCAAGCAGCTTAAGGCCCGATACTGCCGCTACCTGGACACCAAGCAGTGGGACGATTGGCGGCAGCTGTTCACCGATGATTTCCTGAGCGACACCTCGCAGTCCGGCGGGATGCTGATCACCGGCGCCGACGAGTTCGTGGCCTATGTTCGCAAGACGTTGGGAAAGCCGTCGCAACCCACGGTGCATCAGGTGCACGCCCCCGAGATCGCACTGACGTCGCCGACGACTGCGACCGGGGTGTGGGCGCTCCACGACGTGGTGCGATTGGGCCCGGCCGTCAATCTCAACGGACGCGGTCACTACCACGAAACCTACGAGAAGGTTGACGGCCAGTGGCTGATCAAAACCTCCGCACTGACCCGGCTACGTGAGGATGTCTTCAATCCCTTGTTCTCCGTGCGCATCCCACCTCGATTGCGTGACGCAGGCGCCGCCGTAGCGCGCAGGTTTGGCCTGTGAATAATCCCACGTACGGCCACATGTCACCCGAATCCGTTCTCGTCACCGGCGCTTTCGGCCAGGTCGGTAAACGCTTAACCGAAATCCTGCTGCGCCGGGGCCGCACCGTGATCGCGATGGATCTGTCCAACGACCATTCAGCGGCCGTCGCCGCGGCCCTGACTGAAACCTCGCACCCAGGCACGCTGATCCCGGCGTATACCGACCTGTTGGACGCCGACGCCGTCGCCGCGCTGATGGACCGTCACCAACCTGCCGCGATCGTGCACCTGGCGGCAATCGTGTCCCCGCCCTCATACCGCAATCCCCGACTGGCCCGCAAGGTCAACGTGGACGGCACCCGAAACATCGTGACGGCAGCGCAAGCCTTGAGTGACCCGCCGCTGATCGTGTTCGCCTCCAGCGCGGCGGTCTACGGCTCACGCAACCCCTACCGCTGCCCCGAACGCATCACCGGCGACACCCCGGTGAATCCGATCGACCAGTATGGCGAGGACAAAGTCCTGGCCGAGGCGGTCATCGCGGAAAGCGGCCTGCCACACGCCGTGTTGCGGCTGGCGGGAATTGTCTCGCCCGACGGCTCGGCCAACCTCGACGCCGACTACCTGCTACTGGTGCGAGCCACTCCGTCAGACAACCGCATGCACTCGGTAGACGCCCGCGATGTCGCGCTGGCCTTCGCAAACGCCGTAGCCCGTCGAGACGCCATCGACGGCAAGGTGCTCGTGATCGCCGGCAACGACACGTATGTCCATCTGATGAGCGACCTGCAGGACGACATGATGGCTGCCGTCGGCATCGGCCGGCTCGGCCCGTCGGCCGGCCTGCCCGGTAATCCCGACGACGACCGCGGTTGGGGCTTCACCGGCTGGTTCGACACCGCCGAATCCCAAGCCCTGCTTGACTATCAGGAACACGGCTGGCCCGACACTGTCGCTTGGATCGCCGAGGCGATGGGCCGACGCCGCATTCTGCTGAGAGCGCTCAGCCCGATGATCCGTCCGGCCATGCGCGCATTTCTGGTCTTCCAACGCCGGCTCGAACACCGCGGTCCGTACGCCGACCCGTGGACGCTGATCGGCGAGAAGTACGGCCCTGACGTGCTAGCACCCACCACGCTCTGAGCCGACGATGACCAGTCCTGGCGACACCGCGGCGCGGGCGAAGAAGCTGGTCATCGGCGCCAGTGGTTTCCTGGGCTCGCACGTCACGCGCCAGCTCGCGGCTGCCGGTGAAGATGTTCGGGTCATGCTGCGGCACACCAGCTCCACCAAGGGCATCGACGACCTCTTACAAACCCAGAATGTCGAACGCTGTTACGGCGACATCTTCGACGATGCGGCGCTGCACGCGGCCATGGCGGGATGCGATGTCGTCTACTACTGCGTGCTCGACGCCCGGATGTGGCTGCGCGACCCCGCCCCCTTGTTCCGCACCAATGTCGAAGGCCTAAGACACGTGCTCGATGCGGCCCTCGAGGCAGCCCATGCCGCCGATCTGCGCAAGTTCGTGTTCACCAGTACCACCGGCACATTGGCGATCAACGAGCACCGGCCAGTCACCGAGGACGACCCGCACAATTGGAACGAGGGTGGCGCCTACATTGAATCCCGGGTGGCCGCCGAGGATCTGGTCATGGCGTACGCGCGCGACAAACGGCTGCCGGCAGTCGCATTGTGCATCTCGACCACCTACGGGCCCGGCGACTGGGCGCCGACCCCGCACGGCTCCCTCATCGCCCGTGTGGCCGCCGGACAATTCCCGTTTTATTTCGGGTTCTCCTCCGAAGTCGTCGGCATCGAAGACGCCGCCCGCGCAATGCTTCTCGCTGCAGACCGAGGCCGCGACGGCCACCGCTACATCATCTCCGACCGCTACCTGAGCACCCGGGAACTCCATGAGATCGCGTCTCGGGCCGTCGGTCGACGCCCACCACGCATACCGATCCCGATGCTCGTCCTGCATACCGCCGCCCGCCTCAACGACCTCGCCGCCCGACTGCTGCGCCGTGACCTTCCGTTCGCCTACGTCGGTATCCGGATGGCAGAACTGATGTCGCCTCTCGACCACAGCAAGGCCGAACGTGAACTCGGCTGGACCCCCGAACCCGTTGAACAATCCATCGGCAAAGCCGCCCGCTTCTTCGCCACGCGCACGAATGGCCGCTGAGGACTAGCGCGCCAACAGGTCGCCGGCCGGCTGATCCCAGTGGTCGAGGTTCACGGCCTCGGCAAGCGGGCGTCGACGGACGGGCCCGTGCTTGCCCTTGGGCCATCCGACCACGACGTGGCCGGCGACCATCCAGTCCTCGGGTACACCGACCGCTTCGCGTAGCAGTTGCTCGCCGCCATATGAAGCCCAGCTGGTAAGACACGCCCCGAGGCCCTGGGCGCGGGCGGCCAGCAGAAAGTTCTGCATGGCGGGGAAGATCGACCCTCCGAGCAGCAGCTCGGACGCCGTCGGGAAGTGCTTTTGCGCGAACAAGACCGAGGTGAACTCGCCCGCTCGATCGTGCAATTCGTAGGTCGCGCGGTAGGTGCGGGCGCGGCGGCTGTTGTCGTCGTCGGCGGGCCGACTCATCCCGTAGACCGGCTCGATCACTTCCAAGGCGTGGGCGGCGGCCTTGGCCACGACGGCACGCTGCTCGGCCGATCGCAGCACGATGAAGCGCCAGCCTTGCGCGTTGGCGCCCGAGGGTGCCCAGGTGGCCGCCTCGAGGCACCGCGCAAGGGTGATGTCGTCGACCGGCTCGTCGGTGAAGCGCCGGATCGTCCGGGCGGTCGACATCACTTCCCAGACGTCGCCGCTTGCGCCCGTCATGTGCTCTCCCTCCCTGGCTCGCGCCATAGTTATCAGGATCACGCCCGAAACCGACAGCGTTCGAGCAGGATTGCGGCCAGCTGTTCAGGTTCGCTGTACATCAGGTCGTGACACGTGTCGATGCAGACCAGGGTATCGACGCCGCCGAGAGCCTTGATGCATTGCCGCTGCTGTCCCGGTGACAGCGCTCTATCCCGCAAGGTCATGATCCACGTCCGGGGGACCTCAGTGGGCATACCACTGCGGTCGACGCACTCGATGATCACTCGAGCGCTCTCGGGATACAGGCGCGACCGCGCATACGTGCGCTGCTCGGCCGACATGGCATTCCAAAACGCCAACCTCGCTGCTGCGCGGGGCATTGCAAAAGATCTGCCAGACTTGCCGAGCTTGTCTATCCAAGGTCCCAGTCGCGCTAATGGGGCCAGTGGCCCTCTGAGGGTTTCCACTACAGACGATCCTTGCGGAGGAATGAACGCCGCCGCCAGTATCATCTCGCGCACCCTGGCTGCGCCGAGCCTGGTGACGACGCCGGGCACGATCAGCCCTCCCATCGAATGACCAACGACGACAACATCACCGAGCGATGCGTCTTCTACTTGGGCAACCACCGAGTCCACCCAGCCGGCGATGGTAGACGCTGCCAGATCTGCCGGATTGCGGCCGCGGCCAGGCAGATCCACCGCAAGGATGCGCAATTTTTGTTCATGGCAAGCTAATTCGTCGACGGTCAAGTCCCAGCAGTCGCCGGCGTGCGCGCCGCCGTGAACCAGGACAAGATCAGGCAGGTCCATTTGATGTCGACCTTAAACTTCGCGGTAAGGAGCCCTAGTCGTAAAGGAGAAGAGCATTGGATAGCGAAACATACCAGCGGGGGCTTGCAGTCCGCTCCGCCGTGCTGGGCGAGGCGTATGTCAACAAAGCGCTGGCTGACGCGGATGACTTCACCAGGCCCCTGCAGGACCTCGTCACCGAGTACTGCTGGGGTGCGGTGTGGGGCCGCGAGGAACTGCCGCTCAAGACACGCAGCATGCTCAATCTGGCCATGATTTCAGTGCTCAACCGGCCAAACGAATTGCGTACCCATCTCAAGGGGGCGTTGACCAATGGCGTCACTCGCGATGAGATCCGAGAGATCTTGCTGCAGGTTGCCATCTACGCCGGCATGCCGGCTGCGGTCGACAGTTTTCGCATCGCCCGCGAGGTGTTTGCCGAAGTAGACCCGAGCCCGGACAAGGACTAGCGCCCGTGGTGGAGATCGGGTTTATCGGCTTAGGAAACATGGGGTTGCCCGTGGCGCGTCGTCTGATCCAGGCGAATCACGATGTCATCGCCTTCGACACACGCGCCGAAGCGGTCGACCGCGCTGTCGCCCTCGGGGCACAAGCCGCAACATCGTCGAAAGAGGTCGCCGATCGCGCTGAGACGGTCATGGCCAGCCTGCCGTCGCCGGCGGCGTCGCTTGAGGTTGCAACCGGCGCTTCAGGCGTAATCGAGGGCTCGCGTGTCAAGCGCTACGTCGATCTGTCGACCGTCGGTAGCCACACGGCGGTACAAATCCATGACCAGCTTGCCGAACGGAAGATCGTCGCGATCGACAGCCCGGTCAGTGGCGGCGTCAGCGGGGCTGAAAAAGGGGCACTTGCGGTCATGGTTTCTGGCCCGCGTGCCGAATTCGACGTCATACGAAGCGCACTCGAGACGATCGGCAGGCCGTTCTATATCGGCGAGAAGCCTGGCTCTGCACAGACGATGAAGCTCGCCAACAATATTCTGGCGGCCAACGTCTTGGTCGCGACAGCAGAAGTCGTCGTGATGGGCGTCAAGTCCGGTCTAGACCCCAGTGTGATGATCGAGGTGCTCAATGCGGGCTCGGGCGCGACGAGCGCAAGCCGCGACAAGTTCCCCCGTGCGATCCTCCCCCGCACTTTCGATTACGGCTTCGCCACCGGGCTGATGGTCAAAGATGTCCGGCTCTATCTCGAAGAAGCCAAGGCGCTCGGCGTGCCGGTCGATGTCGCCGAAGCGATCGGTCGGCTCTGGGAAGCTGCCGCGCGCGATCAAGGCCCCGATTCCGATTTCACGGCGGTGATCAAACCGCTGGAGAAGGCTGCCGGCGTCACTGTGGGTGCAGCGGGCCGACCTCCCGGACAGCCCACCATCTGACCCCCGGCGGCGCCCGTTGACGAGATGGAGAATGATATTATACCTATTGAAGAACGCCACTTACATCGAGTGACCTCAATATCGTCGACTACCAGGGCTGATGGTTAACCGAAATGCTTACCGGAAATCCGTTGATTGACAGCTGATGAGAATGTTAGATTATCTATCATATGACCCGGCCGGGCTCACTTTGGCTACCGGAGCCGAAGGATGGCTTTCGTGATCGAACACGCTGACGGAACACGCACGCCCGTGATCGACGCGAGCGTGCACATCTTCTTTCCGTCCAACAAAGACCTGCGCTCTTTTTTGCGTGAGCCGTTCAAGAGCCGCGGTTTCCCCGACTACGAGATGGACTGGTACGGGGCGCCCGGCGGCGAGTACGCCCCGAACACCGAGGGACCAGACCATCAATACCCGGGTTCGGATCCGGAATTCGTTGCCAATGAACTGTTTTCGAAGCGCGGCGTCGACGTGGCGATCCTGCACCCGATGGGGCGCGGCATCATGCCGGACCGCCACCTGGGCAGCGCGCTACACGCCGCCCACAACGAGATGATGGTGTCGCGCTGGCTGGAGTCCGGCGAGTTCGGTGACCGGTTCCGCGGCACCATCCGGGTAAACCCGGACGACATCGCCGGCGCAGTGCGCGAGATCGAAAAATGGCGTGCGCACCCGCGCGTGGTCCAGATCGGCGTCCCGCTGCAGTCCCGCGAGCTCTACGGCAAACCACAGTTCTGGCCGCTGTGGGAAGCCGCCGCCGAGGCGAACCTTCCGGTGGCGGTGCATATCGAGACAGGCGAGGGCATCGGGTTTCCCCCGACGCCCTCCGGCCACACCCGAACCTACGAGCAATACGTCAGTTTCATGGCGCTGAACTACCTGTACCACTTGATGAACATGATCGCCGAGGGTGTGTTCGAGCGCTTTGGAAGCCTGAAGTTCGTCTGGGCCGATGGTGCCGCGGACTTCCTGACGCCATTCATCTGGCGGATGGACACGTTCGGCCGACCACACCTCGAACAGACGCCGTGGGCGCCGCGGATCCCCAGCGACTACATCCCCGGCCATGTGTACTTCGTCCAGGGCAGCCTCGACGGTCCCGGCGACACGGAATTCGCCGGTGAGTGGTTCGGCTTCACCGGTAAGGACGACATGGTGATGTTCGGATCTAGCTATCCACACTGGCAGTGCGGTGATATCCGCAGGCTGCCCAGGTCGCTGTCCGCCGAACAGCGCGACAAGCTGTGCTGGCGCAACGCGGCCAACCTGTACGGGATCGACGTTTCGGTCGACCTCGCAGCGGGCTAGTCGCAGAATATGAAGTGAGGGAGACTGAGGAGTTCGAAATGACGCTGACCCATATGCAGGAACGGGTTCCCGCCGCCGAGCGCATAGCCGTCCGGTGCGTCGACTCGGATGTCCACCCGGTGCCCAAACGCGGCGAGCTGACCCAGTACATCCCGGAGCCGTGCCGCAGCAAGTTCTTCCGGGACCACAAGATCGGCGAGCTGATCTACTACGACGCTCCCGACTACGCGCACAGCTACGCGATGCGCACGGACACCTTCCCACCCGACGGTGAGTTCCCTGGCAGCGACCCGGATATGGCGTTCCGCCAGCTGATCATGGCGGCGGGCTCCGACATCGCGATCCTGGAACCCGGCGCCCGCACGCCGCGCCTGGCCGACGCTCACCAGGCGTTCTCGAGCGCACTCAATGACTGGCAGGCCAATCACTGGCTCGACAGCCACAACAACTGGCATCAGCGCTGGCGCGGTTCGATCTGCGCCGCGGTCGAGGATCCCGAAGGGGCCGCCCGCCAGATCGAGAAGTGGGCCGGACACCCGTACATGGCGCAGATTCTGATCAAGGCCGAGCCGCGACCGTCATGGGGCGACCCGAAATACAACCCGATCTGGGCGGCTGCCACCAAGCACGACATCACTGTCAGCTGCCACCTGTCGCGCAGCAATTACGAGATGCTGCCGACGCCGCCGGTGGGATTCCCCAGCTACAACCACGACTTTATGGTGACCTACTCGCTGCTGGCCGCCAACCAGGTGATGAGCCTGATCTTCGACGGCGTCTTCGACCGGTTCCCGACACTGCGGATCGTGTTCGTCGAGCACGCCTTCACCTGGATTTTGCCGCTGATGTGGCGCATGGACGCGATCTACGAAGCGCGCAAGTCGCGGATGGACATCAAGCGCAAGCCGTCGGAGTACGTCAAGGAGCACATCAAGTTCACCACGCAGCCGCTGGACTACCCCGAAGACAAGACCGAGTTGACCCGCGCGCTGCAGTGGATGGAGTGCGACAAGATCCTGCTGTTCTCCTCGGACTACCCGCACTGGACGTTCGACGACCCGCGCTGGTTGGTCAAGCACCTTCCCAAAGCGGCCCGGGATGCGGTGATGTTCAAAAACGGCATCGCGACTTATCACCTCCCGGAGACGGTTCCGGTCCTTGAGGGTCAGACCCGGGTGTTCTGAATTGGCGGAAGAAACCACAAAGCGGCACCAGCCCCGCCTCGCTCAGGGCCGCGAGCATATCGTCGCGACAACGGACGAGATCCCGCCGGGCACCCACAAGCTGGTGCCGATCGGACGGCACGGCGTAGGTGTCTACAACGTCAACGGCACCTTCTACGCCATCGCGAACTACTGCCCGCACCAGGGCGGACCGTTGTGCTCGGGGCGCGTCCGCGGCCGCACCATCGTGGACGAGAGTGTCGCCGGTGACGCAGTCACCGTGCGGGATCTGGAATTCATCCACTGCCCCTGGCATCAATGGGGTTTCGAGCTGGCGACCGGCACGACGGCGGTCAAGCCGGAGTGGAGTATCCGCACCTACCCGGTGCGTGTCGTCGGTAACGACATTCTGGTGATGGCGTGACATTACAGGAGAAGCGCGTGTCTTCTATCGAGGTGAATAGGGGAAACGTTGTCTACGAAATCCTCGGAGAATCAGGCGATCTCATTGTCCTGACACCAGGCGGCCGGTTCAGCAAGGATGTCCCCGGCCTGCGTCCGCTGGCCGAGGCACTGGTCGACGGCGGCTATCGGGTGCTGCTGTGGGACCGGCCCAACTGCGGTGCCTCCGATGTCCAGTTCTACGGGCAAAGCGAATCGCACATGCGCGCCGAGACGCTGCACGGCCTGCTGAGCGCGCTCGGCGTCGAGCGGTGCATCATCGCCGGGGGCTCCGGTGGCGCAAGGGATTCCATGCTGACGACGATGCTCTACCCCGAACTCGTTGAGAAGCTGGTGGTGTGGAACATCGTCGGCGGCATTTACGGCACGTTCGTGCTGGGTTCCTACTATGTGGTGCCAAGCATTCTCGCGGCGCGCGGAACCGGGGTGGAGGGACTGCTGAAGGTGCCCGAGTGGCGCGAGCGTATCGAGGAGAATCCGAACAACAAGCAACGATTCCTCGACCTCGACCGCGACGAGTTCCTGAAGGTGATGCTGCGCTGGCTCAACGCGTTCGTATCCAAGCCGGGGCAGACGATTCCCGGCGTCGAGGACGAAATGTTCGACCGCATAACGGTTCCCACGCTGATTATCCGCGGCGGTGAGAACGACTGGGACCACCCCAAGCGGACGTCGCTGGAGGTCAGCTGCTTGATCAAGGGATCTGAGCTGATCGATCCGCCCTGGCCCGAGGATGCGTGGGAACGTGCGTCCGAAGACCGCGCAGCGGGCAGGGTGACGCACTTCAACATGTTTGACACCTGGGTGCAGGCGGCACCCGCGATTCTGGAATTCCTGGGCCGCTAATGCATTTACCTGGTGCGAATGTGAACCTCACAGTTGAGCGACGCCTCGAGGGCCGTATGGATCCGGCTTTCTGGAACGCGCTCGAGGTCGGCTTCGCGCAGCGTGACGTAGACGATGTCAAAGCCGTCATCGCCGGGCGATCGGGCGATCTCGCCGGTGAGCCCGAAGGCGGACAGCACACCGTGCGCGTCGTCGTCGGTTCCCCTGCTGATAAACGTGACCACACCGGCCACCGGAGAAGTGCTGAAGACTTTGGCGCACAAGTAAATTGCGTCGTGCTTGACCGCGTCGACATCGTCACTGGCGATCAGCAGCTCCACCTCACGGCGGCTGGCCGGCATAGCCGCGAGGTCGTTGTCGACTACGTCCGCGCCGAGCTCTTGGGCAAGTCCAAGGAGAACCGTCATGCCCTGGCTTAGCTGTGCAGGTGTGAGCAGACCGGACGGGTCGACGTTGACGCGCACAACGGCAGTTCGCATGTGCGCAAGACTATCCGCGACGATCGGGAGCTAGCTGATGGAAACCAGCGCCGCGCCGGCTATCACTGTCGCCACCTGGCCTGGCTGCCCGTCGCGACTGCTGGGCGATCGGCCCGGCCACATTCGGGAGGACTACGCGGCTTACCAGAAGCTCGGCGGCTACCGTCCCCTTTCCGCCCCCGACGAACTGCTCGGTGAAGTCGAACGCAGCGGCCTTGCGGGCCGCGGCGGTGCGGCCTTCCCGCTCGCGGTGAAGTTGCGCGCAGTGCGCAACAACGGGCGCGTCGCTGGTGGCACAGTCGTTGTCGCGAACGGCGAGGAGGGGGAGCCGGCGTCGATCAAGGACCGATGGTTACTACGGCACCGGCCGCACCTGGTCCTCGACGGGTTGCGGCTGGCCGCGGCGATGGTGGCGGCCGACCGCGCCTACGTCTATGTGTCCGACCCGGAATCTGCGCGCAGTGTGGAAACCGCATTGGCGGAGCTCGAACCCGGTGCGTTCGGCGACGTCGCAGCTGAGCTGTGGACGGTCGATCCGGGATACATAGCCGGCGAGGAGACCGCGGTCACCCGCGCGATCAACGGCGGTCCGGTCAAGCCGACGGACAAGCCGCCCCGCCCCTTCGAAGCCGGGGTCGGCGGGCGGCCCACCCTGGTGAGCAATGTCGAGACCTTGGCCAACCTGCCCTACCTGCAGCACCACGGCTCGGCGGCGTTCCGCTCGCTGGGCACGTCATCCTCGCCCGGCACCTTTCTGGTAACCCTCACCGGCGCCGACCGACCACCGGGTCTCTACGAGATCCCGCACGGCTTGCCGTTCACCGAACTGCTTGCCCTGCACGGGGTTTCGTCTGAGCAGGTGCGAGGTGCGCTGTTGGGCGGCTATTTCGCCGGGCTGCTCAATCGTGCTGTTCTCGATGCCACGTTGGACCACGAGACGCTGCGCGGTCTCGGCAGCGGCCTGGGTTGTGGCGCGATCGCGGTGATCACCGACGACTGTCCGGTTGCGGTCGCCGCGTCAGTGCTGGCTTACTTCGACCGCGAAAACGCCGGGCAGTGCGGCTCGTGTTTCAACGGCACCGCGGCGATGGCTGCCGTCGCCGGCGCACTCCGTGACGGTGTCGCCACCACCGAGGACCTCAACCGGCTGCGGCGCTGGTCGGTGGTCCTGCGCGGTCGCGGAGCCTGTGCCACGCTGGACGCCGCCACCAATGTGGCGGGGACTCTGCTCGACCAGTTTCCGCACGCGGTAGCGCGCCATCTCGACAACACCTGCGAAGCATGCCGTGCCCCGTACCGCGCCGAACGGCCCTACGAGGTGGAAGCGGTGATACTCGCATGACCAAAGGCATGAGAATCCACCTCGACCGCACCATCTGCGACGGGTTCGGCATCTGCGCCAAGCACGCGTCCGAATACTTCTCACTCGACGACTGGGGATACGCGTGTCTGGTCGGGGACGGCACCGTCGCCGACGAGGATCGCGATGCGGTTATGCGTGCGCTGATGGACTGCCCGGTTCACGCCATCATGGAGATGGATGAACGTCGGCCGGATGACGTGCCGCCACCGTCAAGCAGCGACGAGGATCCCGCCGATCACCTCAAAACCGAGGCGAACGAAGCTGAGTGGGGTTTCACGCGTTGAGCAACGATGCGAAGAAGACGGGGCGCCCGCTGCCCCTGGTCACGGTCGAGAACGAGTTCTTTTGGACTTCGGGTGCCGACGGCACGCTGCGGCTGCAGGAATGCAAGGCCTGCGAATCGCTTATCCATCCGCCGGCGCCGGTGTGCCGCTACTGCCGCTCGCGCGATATGGGCATGCGGGCCGTCTCCGGCAAGGCGACGCTGGCCGGCTTCACCGTGAACCACCGGTTCAGCCTGCCCGGGCTGCCCGCGCCGTACGTGGTCGCGCAGGTGGCGATCGCCGAAGACCCCCGGGTCCGGCTGACCACCAACATCGTGGGTTGCGATCCGGATCAGCTTGAGCTCGGTCAACAGGTGGAGGTTGTCTTCGAGCAGATCGAGGACGTCTGGCTGCCGCTGTTTCGCCCCGCTATTGACGCCCAGCCCGGTCCCCTGCCCGTAGACGAGGTCGCGCCGGAGCGCTTCGGCGAATACGTCCGGCCCATGCTGACTGCGGAGAAATTCGAGGACAAGGTCGCACTGACCGGGATCGGCATGTCGCCGCTGGGAAGGCGGTTGATGGTGCCGCCGCTGTCGCTGACGGTGCAGGCATGCGAGGCGGCGATCGCCGATGCCGGATTGACGTTTGCCGACATCGACGGCCTGTCGACATACCCGGGCGGGGGCAATCTCGGCGGGTTCGGCGAGGGCGGGGTTACCGCGTTGGAAGCGGCGCTGGGTATCCGGCCGACATGGCACAACGGCGGCATCGAGACCTTCGGCCCCAGCGGATCGGTGATCGCCGCGATGCTCGCTATCGCGGGCGGCCTGGCTCGCCATGTGCTGTGCTTCCGGACGCTGTGGGAAGCCACCTACAACGAGCTGATGAAGCAGGGCAAGATCACCCCGTCCATGGGCCGCACCACCAGCTGGCAGTTCCCGTTCGGCGCCACGTCGGCGGCGCACACGCTGGCAATAAACGCGCAACGACACTTCCATCGTTACGGCACAACGAAAGAGACGCTGGGCTGGATCGCGTTGAACCAACGGGCCAACGCCGAGCTCAATCCGTCCGCGGTCTATCGGTCCCCGATGACGATGGATGACTACCTGAGCGCGCGGCCCATCACCACACCCTTCGGTCTCTACGACTGTGACGTGCCGTGCGACGGCGCCATAGCCGTCGTCGTCTCCGCCGTCGACGCAGCCCGCGACCTGGCCAAGTCGCCCGTCCTGGTGGAGGCGGTCGGAACGCAGATCATCGAGCGCATCGACTGGGACCAGAGCACCCTGACCCATGAGCCGCAGGTGCTGGGCCAAGCCGCGCACGTGTGGACGCGCACCACGCTGACGCCCGCCGATGTCGACGTCGCCGAGCTCTACGACGGGTTCACCATGAACTGCCTGTCCTGGATCGAGGCGCTGGGTTTCTGCGGGATCGGTGAAGCCAGGGAATTCCTCGACGGCGGCAAGAACATCGCCCGCGACGGCCTGCTGCCGCTCAACACGCACGGCGGCCAACTCTCGCACGGCCGCACCCATGGCATGGGTCTGCTCCATGAGGCCGTCAGCCAGTTGCGCGGTGAGGCCGGTGAACGCCAGGTCGCCGACGCCCGCGTCGGCGTGGTCAGCAGCGGTGGCCTGACTCCCAGCGGCGTCCTCCTGCTGCGGGCCGACGCATGAGCGCGCCCGCGCCGCGCCCCAGAGTGGTGATCGTGGACGGCGTGCCCATGTCGGCGCTGGTTGCCGAAGCAGAACACCCCAGGGCCGTGATCGTGGCCATCCACGGCGGAGGCACCACCGCCGTCTATTTCGACTGCCCGGGGCATCCCCCGTTTTCCTTGCTGCGGACCGGCGCGGCAGCTGGATTCACCGTCGTGGCGCTCGACCGGCCCGGCTACGGCAGCTCCGCTCCCTACCCGGAGGCGATGGTCCGGCCCGAGCAGCGGGTCAACCTTGCTTACGGAGCGGTGGATCGCATCCTCGGGCAACAACCACGCGGCGCCGGATTGTTCTTGATGGGCCATTCGGGCGGATGCGAACTGGCGATGCGGATGGCCGCCGACGAGCGCGGCGCCGATCTGCTCGGCGTCGAATTAGCGGGCACGGGCAGGCACTATCACCCCGCGGCCCGAGAAATGCTGAAGACAGCAACTCGGGAACGCCGTCCGACGGGGCTGCGTGAGCTGTTGTGGCACCCGGAGAGGCTGTATCCGCCCGAGGTCCTCAACGGGGTCACGGTTTGTCCGACGGCTCCGGCCTACGAGGACCAGATGGTGTCAGACTGGGCCCGCCAAACCTTCCCGGCGCTCGCCCCCGCCGTGCGCGTCCCAGTGCAATTCAGCATCGCCGAGTACGAAAGGGTTTGGCAGACCGATGCTTCGGCGTTGACCGAGATCACTGGCCTGTTCTCCAGCTCGCCGCTGTTCACCGTCCATAGACAACCCGAGGCGGGACACAACATCAGCCTCGGGCACACCGCCGCGGCCTACCACTCGAAGGTCTTTTCGTTTGCGGAGGAATGTGTGGCCACCCACTCTGCAGATACACAAGCCGATCTGGAGGCCGGTTGATGCATATCGGATTCATCGGATTGGGCAGCCAGGGCGGGCCCATGGCACGGCGGATCATCGAGGCCGGCTACCCGACGACGCTGTGGGCGCGCAGGCCCGCGACGCTTGAGCCGTTCGCCGACACACTGGCGAAGGTTGCCCAGTCACCGGCCGAACTTGCTGCGGCCAGCGATCTGGTCTGCCTGTGCGTCGTTGGCGACGCGGACATCGACGAAGTCACCGGCGGCGAGCACGGACTGCTAGCGGGGCTGAAGCCGGGCAGTGTGATCGCGGTGCACAGCACGGTGCACCCCGAAACCTGCCGAGAGCTCGCGAAGAAGGCTGACGCCCAGGGTGTTTCGGTCATCGACGCGCCGGTGAGCGGTGGTGGTCCGGCGGCGTCAGCCGGTCGTCTGCTGGTCATGGTCGGTGGTGACGCCGACATTGTCGAGCGGTGCCGTCCGGTCTTCGAAACCTACGCCGATCCGGTCGTCCATCTCGGCGACCTGGGCTCCGGGCAAACCACCAAGCTGCTCAACAACCTGTTGTTCACCGCCAACCTGGGAACCGCGGCCACTGCCCTTTCGCTGGCCAAAGCCCTCGGGGTCGCCCCGCACCGTCTCACCGAAGTCGTCTCCCGCAGCAGTGGAAACAGCTTCGCGCTCAACGCTATTGGCGGGACCGGCGGCCTGGACCGGCTCGCCGGGCTCGCGGGAACACTGCTGCAGAAGGATGTCCGGTTGGTCGTCGACCTCGCCGACCAGGCCGAAACCCGCGGTGGTGCCGTCCTCGATGCGGCCGACGCCGCGCTGGCCCTGATGGACCACCCCCGATGAAGGTCGGGTTCATCGGGGCGGGGCGGATGGGACGCCCGATGGTGGCCCGTCTCGTGGCGGCCGGCCACGACGTGCAGGCCGTGGGCCGGACAGCCGAACAGCGCCGCGACCTCGAGCAGCTGGGCGCAAGTGTGGTGAACGAGGTTGCCGAGGCCGGTGCGCAGGCCGATGTCGTCGTGGTGTGCGTTTTCACCGACGAACAAGTGCGCCAGGTCTGCCTGGACTCCACTCTGTTGCCGACCATGCCGTCGGGTTCGGCTCTGGTGGTGCACACCACCGCAAGCCCGCGAACGGTCGAGGCCATCGCCGCACACGCCGCCCTCTATCACATCGACGTGGTCGATGCTCCGGTCAGCGGGGGCCCGCACGACGCCGCGGCCGGCAGGCTCACGCTGTTCGTGGGCGGCGCCGACGACACCGTGGAAGCACTGCGACCGGTGCTGGGCTGTTACGGCGATCCGGTACTGCACGTCGGGCCAACCGGCGCCGGCCAGAAAGTGAAGCTGGTCAACAACGTGCTGTTCGCGGGCCACATCGGGCTACTCGCGGAGTCCATCCGGCTCGGTGAACTTTTTGGCGTGCCGGAGCCGACGTTGCTCGCCGCCCTACCCCATGCCAGCGCCAACAGCCGGGTGCTGAGCCTTGTCGCAGCGGGTAGTTCCGTCGCGTCGTTCGTCGAGACGAAGGGTGAATTTATCCGCAAAGATGTCGCCGTCGTCCGGGCGATAGCCGCGGAGTTCGGCGGCGATCTCGGCGTGCTGGATCACGTCATCGACGCCGGAATCGAGGTCTGACATGACCGCCCTCGGGTCCTTTTCGGTGCGCGACGAACCCGCTACCGTTAGCGTTACAGTCAGGCATTCCGCAGTAATAGTTGCGGCCCGCAACTCGTCAGCGAGGAGTGTGCAATGACCAAATCGAAGGTCGTCTTCGATCCGTTCTCCGAAGAATTCTTCAACGGCGCCTGGGAGACGTACCGGCGGATGCAGGACGAAGCGCCGGTCTACTACAGCGAGAAGTACGACTTCTACGCGTTGACTCGGCACGCGGATGTGGCTGCGGGGCTCAAGGATTTCGAAACGTATTCGTCGGCCTACGGCATTGACCTGTCGATGGTGCGCTCCGGGCAACGGCCGCCGCAGTCGATCATCTTCATGGACCCTCCCGACCATCGCCACATGCGCAGCCTGCTCAACAAGGTCTTCACGCCGCGCGCCATCCAGTCTCAGCGGCAGATGGTCACCGACAAGATCGACAAGTACCTCAACGCGGCCGATCCCGACCGGTTCGATGTGGTGCAGAATTTTTCCGGTCCATTCCCTGTCGAGGTAATCACGACGATGCTGGGGGTACCGGAGGAGCACGCGCAGCAGGTACGCCACTGGATCGATGAGTCGCTGACTCGCGAGCCCGGACAGGTCGAAGTCGGCGAGCGGGGCATGCAAGCCAACATCAACACCGCGATGTTGTACTACGAACTGGTAAAGCAACGCCGCGAGGAGCCGCGTAACGACCTGTTCAGCAAGCTGATCGACGCCGAGATCGAACGCGACGACGAAAACACGAAGCTGGACGACATCGAAATCGCTGGTTTTGCAACATTATTGGGCGGCGCTGGTGCTGAGACCGTCACCAAGCTCGTCGGCAATGCGCCGGTGGTGTTCGGCCGCAACCCCGACCAGTGGCAGAAGCTGCTCGACGACCGGAGCAAGATTCCGGCCGCGGTCGAAGAACTACTGCGCTATGAGGCACCGTCCCAATATCAGGTCCGCCGCTCGATGAAAGACGTCCAGCTGCACGGTGTTACGATTCCGGCCGGAAAGCCGGTGTTCCTCATCAACGGCGCGGCCAACCGCGACCCCGAGGTCTGGACCGATTCCGACAAATTCGACATCGATCGCGACCGATCCGAAGCGCAAAACATGGGATTCGGCTACGGGATTCACAGCTGCCTTGGCGCAGCGCTGGCCCGCATGGAGAGCGGGATCGCGCTGGAGAAGCTGCTCGACTTCATGCCTCGCTATGAGGTGGACTGGGCGGGCTGCAAACGCGTCCACATGCAAAACGTCTTGGGCTGGCAGAACGTACCGGTGAAGGTAATTCGGTGAGGGTGCCGATATGGAAGTAGAAGTCGATTTTGGTCTCTGCGAAAGCAACGGGGTGTGCATGGGCATCATCCCGGAGGTCTTCCACCTCGGTGACGACGACATGCTGACCGTCCTGCAACCAGAAGTCACGCCGGAGAACGAATCCCGAGTGCGCGACGCGGTCCGTCAATGCCCCCGGCAGGCGATCTCGATCAAGGAGTAGGGAGCGGCGGGTGCCGTGCATTGTCGCTCCGCGGCGGGCGGAGCGGCTAATCCCGAAGACCGGTCAACTCTCGCTGATCGCCTGTTCGGGGCAGCATTCGATGGCCTCCCGGGTTGCCGACTCGAATTCCGTTGGGACATTGGATGTTATGGCCACCGAATAGCCGTCTTCGGTGAGGCTGAAGACTTCCGGACACAGCGTGACGCACACACCATGACCCCGACAGCACTGGTCGTCAACCGAGACTTTCATGCCGGCGTGAACTCCAGGTGCAACTCGGTCAGGCCGCGCAAAATGTACGTCCGAACATATTGGTAGCGACGGTCATTCGCCGGACCATGAACGCGCTCGTTGATCCTGATGTCAGACGTCCGGTCGAGCAGCCGCTCGATCGCCACCCGGGTTTCAGCTCGCGCCAGCGGCGCACCGGGGCAGCTGTGGATACCCCGTCCGAACGAGAGATGCTGCCGGGCGTTCTTGCGGGCCGGATCGAATGTGGTGGGGTCATC
The DNA here is from genome assembly GCA_963728815.1 of uncultured Actinomycetota bacterium. GTDB lineage: Bacteria > Actinomycetota > Actinomycetes > Mycobacteriales > Mycobacteriaceae > Mycobacterium. The sequence goes on along the minus strand of CAVSLH010000022.1, from coordinate 85,464 downwards.
GAACCGGCGCGGATCACGGTTGGCGGCCGCCTGCAGAACCATCACGGTGGTACCCGCGGGAAGGTCGACTCCGCCGACGGTGACGGGCACTCGGTTCAAGCGGAAGTCCCCCTTGACCGGGCTCTCGATGCGTAGCGCCTCTTCGATGAAGTTCGGGATCAAGCTGCGGTCTTTGCGCAACTGCGCCTGGATGTCGGGGCGCTCCCCGATGGTCTGCAAGGCGGCGCCCAGCAGCCGCACGGTGGTTTCCTGGCCCGCTGAAAAGACATTGCACGCAACGCGGGCCACGTCTTCGACGTCGGGAACCGAGCCGTCGGGGAAGGTCGCGGTGGCCAGACCGGTCAGCACGTCGTCGCGGGGCTCGCGGCGGCGGTCCCGGACGTAATCGGCGAAAGTCCCGTAGAGGAATTCCAGCGGATTGTGCGCCAATGCTTCCTTGCCGGTGCCCCCGACGCCGCCGCCCGAGTGGTGGCGGATGTTATTGATGAACTGATCGCGATCTTCCTCGGGCACGCCCAGCAGGTCGGCGATGACCAGCAGCGTGAAGGGGCCCGCGAAGCCCTTGATGAATTCGCCCTCGCCGGGTGCGAGGAACCCGTCGAGCGCCCGGTCAGCGAGCACCCACATGGCGTCCTCGTTCTCCTTGAGCCGCTTTGGGGTGATCAGTCGCATCAGCAGGGCGCGGTGGTTGGTGTGTGTCGGCGGGTCCAGGGTCGGCAGCTGGTCGCTGAACGGCAGCTTGTCGCGATGCTGCTCGATCAGCTCGGTGATGTCCGTGATGCCAGTTCCCTCGATCGGTACCGGAAAGCCCGGGAACGGGCCGGTCACCGCAATGCACGACGAGAACGTCTCGGCATCGTTCAACACGCCGACGGCCTCGTCCCAGCCGGTCACCATGGTGACCCCGTGGTGGGATTCCCGGGTGACGGGGCACTGCTGGCGCAGAGCCTCGTAGTAGGGGTACGGGTTCTCAACGAGCCTGCTATCGCGGAAGAAATCCATCTCGGCGAAGTCGTTCACCATCGCTTGCTCCGTTCGAATCTCGGCTAGTGAGAACGTGCCTCTCAGAGATGAGTATTACATTTCCACAGGACGTGTGCGTCGTCAACGGCGCGCCTGGTCTGCACGCGCCCCGGGGAGATTGCGGGCCCGCGATTTAGCTGGCAGGAACCAGATCAGCAGCCACCGACGGGCAGGCCAGGAGCCCGCTGCGGAACGTCTCGGCAAGTCCGATCGACGTCTCCGGAACCCCGGCAGCTGCCAAGGCCCGTGCTTTGAATGTCTGGGCGGCCATGCTCAGCCGATGTTGTACCAGGCCAACGCTGTCATCGAGCTCGGCGGGCCAGGACTCTCCCCACAGCGTGACCTCGGTGACGCCATGATCGAGGGCCTGCAAAACTCCTTGCCGCACCCGCGAGTCGCATCCGAACAGATCCGCCGCGGCCGCCAGGGCCTGGGGCCGGGGACGGGTTTCGGCCGATGCCAGGGCGTCTTCGAGGTCGAGTGTCTGGGCTCCGAGGATCTGCAGTGGCCGATCATCGGGGTGGTCGGCAATGAGCACGGTGACATCCCATCCCGCCATCGCCCGGTCGAAGAGCCAACCGCCGGCGAACCTCACCACGTCGACGACGCTCGCGGCGACGACGTCGAGCCGGTATCTCATGTCGTCGTCGGCGGCGCAAAGTCCCGTGCCAGCGACTCGGCGTACTCCTTGAAGACCTCGGTCAGCGGTATCGAAGGATCGAGCAACCATATCGTTTCCATTCCGTGGACGAAGGCGAGAATTTCGACTGCCTTGACGGCGGGGTCTATGTCCGTGCGATACCGGCCGGCCGCCTGACCGCGGCGGATGGCTTCGGCGACGATGTCGATCGCATCCCGGTGCCTGGCCAGCAGGCGGTCGTGCAGCGGAGCGTCGGGAAGGATGTTCTCGGCCAGCAGCACGGTGAACGTGCCGATCAGTTCGGGCGCCCGGTTGAAGCGATCGGCGACCTGAGCGATCTCACCGATGAGATCGCCGGCCCGGTCGGCGTGGGAATCGTCATCGAAATCGCGCGCGTCCAGCACCGCGTGCAGCAGCTGCTCCTTGGATTCGAAGTGATGCAGAAGTCCGGCGGGGGTGACCCCGGCTTCGCCGGCGATCTGGGCGAGCGTCGTGTTGCGCCAGCCGTTGCGCGTAAGGAGCCGCTGCGCGACCGCGAGGATCCGCTGCTTGCGGTCCTCCCCCTTGGCGAGAAGCGCGTCGTACGGCCGCGCGTCGGGCATCCAGCTCCTTCAAATCGATTTGCAAACCAACCTAGTGAACATACAGTAGGTTGGTTTGGCCGTATTGACAAGGGCCTCGGCTGGGGACTTTTTCGGTCGCTAAGCCCGTGCTAGTTCACGAGCTCGACCAGGGTGGCGTTGGCCGTGCCGCCGCCTTCGCACATGGTCTGCAGGCCGTAGCGAATCCCGTTGTCACGCATGTGATGCACCATGCGCGTCATCAGCACCGCACCGGAAGCACCCAGTGGGTGGCCGAGCGCGATCGCGCCGCCAAGCGGGTTAACCCGACACGGATCGGCGCCGGTCTCGGCGATCCAGGCCAGTGGCACCGGCGCGAAGGCTTCGTTCACCTCGAAGACGCCGACTTCCGACAGCGGGACACCGGCCTTGCCCAGCACCTTCTCGGTTGCCGGAATCGGTCCGGTGAGCATGAGCACCGGATCCGCCCCGGTGACCGCGCCCGCCCGGTAGCGCACCATCGGGGTCAACGCCAGCTCCAAGGCCAACTCCGAGGTGGTCACCAACAGCGCGGCCGCTCCGTCGGAAATTTGCGAGGAATTGCCCGCGTGGATTACACCGTCGTCGACGAACGCGGGCTTCAGCGCGGCCAGCTTCTCGACGCTGGTCCCGCGGCGCACGCCCTCGTCAGCCGTGACGACGGCTCCGTCGTCGGTGAACACCGGGACGATCTGGTCGTCGAAGGCGCCGCTGTCCTGAGCCGCAGCAGCCCGCTCGTGCGACAGGGCAGAGTATTCATCGAGCTGCGTGCGCGAAAAACCCCACTTCTTGGCGATCATCTCCGCCGACAGTCCCTGGTTGAAGGAGAAGTCACCGTAGCGGGCAAGGACTTTCGGGCCGTAGGGCATTCCGGTGGCCCTGGCCGCACCGAGCGGAACGCGGCTCATGACCTCGACACCGCCGGCCACAACGACATCTTGCTGACCTGACATCACCGCCTGCACCGCGAAGTCGAGGGCCTGCTGGCTGGAACCGCATGCTCGGTTGACGGTGGTCCCCGGGATGCTCTCGGGCCAGCCGGCAGCCAGAACCGCGTAGCGGCCGATGTTGCTGGACTGGTCGCCGACCTGGGACACGCACCCCCAGATCACATCGTCGACGACCTCCGGACCGACACCGGCGCGTTCCAGCAGTTCATTGAGGACGACCGCAGACAGGTCGGCGGCGTGCATCCCGGACAGCCCGCCATTTCGCTTCCCGACCGCTGTGCGCACCGCCTCGACGATGACCGTCTCACGCATACATCTACTCCGAATGCTCCGAGTCCTTGGATCTTGATAACGCCCACCGACCAGTAAACGACGGCTCCCGCCGCTGCGCGAAGGCGGCATAGGCGGCCGAGGCATCTGCGGTCGCGAAATTGACGGCCTGTGCGCGGGCCTCGTTGGCCAGCGCGTCGCGCAGGGTACGGTCGGCACCCTCGTTCAGCAATGCCTTGCTTTGGGCGAGCGCGATCGGCGGACCGGCTACCAGCCGGCCCGCGAGGTCGGTGACGAAGGCGTCGATCTCCGTGGCAGGCACCACCCACGTCACCAGGTTCAGGGCGTGAGCTTCGTCGGCGTCGATGGTCTCGGCGAGCAGCGTGAGCCGCTTCGCCTGTTGCAAGCCAACCAGTTTCGGCAGCAGCCAGGAACCGCCGAGGTCGAGAGACAGTCCACGCTTGGAAAAGATCTGGGAGAACGTCGATTCCGGTGTCGCGACCACCAAATCACAACCCAGGGCGAGGTTCCATCCCGCGCCGACCGCAACTCCGGTCACCTTGGCGATCGTCGGAACCGGGAGTTCATGCAGCAGCAGCGCCACGTCGGTCAAACGGCGCATCTTGTAAGTCGGATGGGTGTCGTCGCCGGCCAAGAGATCGGCGCCGGAGCAGAAACCCCCACCAGCACCAGTGATCACGACGGCGCGCACACCGCGGTCATCGGCCGCCGCAGCCAGCGCGTCCCGCAACGCGATCCACAACTCCCGGTTGATCGCGTTCTTGCGGTGCGGACGGTTGAGGGTGAGCGTCCGCACCCCAGCGCGGTCATCTGACAGCAGCACGGGCCCGTCAGTCACGGTCAGGTGAGCTCGAACAGCGGATTGGCCATCAGTAGCTCCTCGGCAGTTTGAGGGTATGGACCCCCAGGAAGTTCAGAATCATCTCCTGGCTGATCGGCGCGATCTTCATCAGCCGGGCCTCACGGAAGTAGCGCGCGACGTGGTACTCCTCCGCGTAACCCATGCCGCCGTGGGTTTGTAATGCCCGGTCCGCCGCGGTAAAGCCGGCATCGGCGCACAGGTATTTGGCGGTATTTGCTTCGCGCCCACAGGGTTTGCCGTTGTCGTAGAGCCAGGTCGCCTTGCGCAGCATCAGCTCGGCAGCGTCCAGCCGGGCCAGCGAGTCCGCGAGCGGAAACTGGATGCCCTGGTTCATACCGATCGGCCGGCCAAACACCTCGCGGTCGTTGGCGTATTTCACCGCCTTGTCCAGCGCCACCCTGCCGATGCCGAGCGCTTCGGCGGCGATCAGCATGCGCTCCGGGTTCAGGCCGTCCAGGATGTATTTAAATCCCTTGCCTTCCTCGCCAACTCGATCCTCGACCGGCACCTCCAGATTGTCGATGAACAACTCGTTGGAGCTCACAGCGTTGCGGCCCATTTTGCGGATCGGGCGCACGTCGACCCGGCTACGGTCGAGATCGGTGAGGAACAGCGTCATCCCGTCGGTCTTCTTGGTGACTTCGTCGTAGGTTTGAGTGCGGGTCAGCAGCAGGATCTTGTCGGACTCCATTGCTTTGGAGATCCACACCTTGCGGCCGTTGACCACATAGCGATCCCCGTCGCGTTTGGCGAACGTGGTGATGCGTGACGTGTCGAGCCCGGCACCAGGTTCGGTCACCCCGAAGCAGACATGCACCTCGCCGGTCGCGACGGACGGCAGCGTGCGTGCCTTGAGTTCTTCGGAGCCGTGCACCACCACCGGCTGCATACCGAAGATCGACAGGTGAATTGAGCTGGCGGCATTCATAGCGCCGCCGGATTTGGCGACCTCCTCGAGCAGCAGTGTGGCTTCGGTGATTCCGAGGCCATGGCCACCGTACTCGGTCGGAATCGTCATACCCAGCCAACCGCCGTCGGCTATGGCACGGTAGAACTCGGTCGGAAACTCGTGCGCCTGGTCCTTTTCCATCCAGTAGTGGTCGTCGAACTTCCGCGCCAACTCGGCGACTGACCGGCGGATCAACTCCTGATCGTCGGTCAGCTCGAAATTCATTCCAGCGCCGGGCACTCGTGGCGCCTCAGTCTCTGTTGCCGGTGAGTTCTTTCGCGTTGGCGGCAAAGTCCGCGAACGACGACCCCGCCCTGGTGTCCTTGTGGTGGCTGAGCGCCTGAATGGACACGTCGTGTCCCTCAGCAGCCTTGCGCAGCGCGCCGACCGTCGCCTGCTCCCGGGTGATGTGGGTGAACGGGTCGAACGAGTACCAGCGCATCGAATTCTCGTGGGTCATCTTGTTGATCTCGTCGTCCGGCACGTTATTGACGCTGAGGACATCCCAAAGCTCCTCCGGCGCGCCCGGCCACATCGAGTCGCTGTGCGGGTAGTCGGCCTCCCAGGCGATGTTGTCGATGCCGATCATGTTGCGCAGCTGCACGCCCACCTTGTCGCTGATGAAGCAGGTCAGGAAGTGCTGACGGAAAACCTCGCTGGGCAGCTTGCCGCCGAAGTTTTGGTGAGTCCACGTCGAATGCATCTCGAAGGTGCGGTCGGCTCGCTCCAGGAAGTAGGGGATCCAGCCGGTCCCGCCCTCCGAGAGTGCGATCTTCAGGTCCGGGTACTCCTTGATCGGCCTTGACCAAAGCAGATCGGCGGCCGCCTGCACGATGTTCATCGGCTGCAGCGTGATCATTACGTCCATCGGCGCGTCGGGCGCCGTGATCGCCAGCCGGCCCGAGGATCCGATGTGCACGTTCATCACAGTGTTGGTGTCGCACAACGCTTTCCACAGCGGATTCCAATACTCGTTGTGGAAGCTGGGGTAACCCATCGCGGCCGGGTTCTCGGTGAAGGTCAGCGCGTGCACACCCTTCTTCGAGACCCGCCGCACCTCCGCGGCGCACGCCTCGGCATCCCAGATCACCGGTATCGCCATCGGGATGAACCGCGCCGGGTACGCCCCGCACCACTCGTCGATGTGCCAGTCGTTGTAGGCCTGCACTAAAGCGACCGAGAACTCGGGATCTTCGGTGGCGAACAGTCGCCCGGCAAAGCCCGGAAAGGAAGGGAAGCAGATCGAGGCCAGGATGCCCCCGGCGTTCATGTCCTTGATCCGTTCGTCGACGTTGTAGCAGCCCGGCCGGATCTCATCCAGACCCTGCGGTTCCAGGCCGTACTCTTCCTTGGGCCGGCCGGCCACCGCGTTGAGTGCCACGTTCGGGATGACCGTGTCGCGGAACTTCCACATATCCGAGCCGTCGGGGTTGTGCACCAGCCGCGGTGCGTCGTCCAGGTACTTAGCCGACAGGTGGTTCTTGAACATGTTGGGCGGCTCGACGGTGTGGTCGTCGACGCTGATCAGGATCATGTCCTCTTTGTTCATGGCCGTACCCCTCTCCATTGGGTCCCTCGAGTATCGGACGCGCGGCCACCGAGCGGACATCGGCGAGCCGCCACCTGCCGCCAAGCTCTCTACTGTTGAAAACTATCTTCTCGCGAAGTGAGAATCAACATCCAGGGGGTCTCCAGGCGAATCCGCCCGGCTGAACGGAGCACCGGATGAATAGGCGGCTTGCCCGCTTCTGAGCGACAACGCGGTGCCGGAAACGCCCGGTACGGCCCACCCAACCCGGCAAGAACTCCGAAATTGCACCATCGGCGGAGCCGGTGGCACCGCACTGCGGCGCCACTCGGGCACCTATACCGCCGCCGGTGCGGAACCCCACGCGCCAGCATTGACCAGGAGACCGAATCGTGCAAGGCTATTAGTTAGAAATGAGAATCTGATTCTCTTTGCCCGAGAGGTGGCCGAGGGGACGCCGAGAGGAGACCGCGGATGCGCCTGCAGCCGCTGCCCGCCGACGAGTGGGACGAGGCTGTCCAGCGGTCGCTTTCCGGCATGCTGCCCCCGGAACGTCTCAACCCGCGGGATGCCGGCAACGCGCTTTCGACGTTCGCCAACCACCCCGCGCTGGCCAAGGCTTTTCTCCGGTTCAACATCCACCTCTTGTATTCGTCCACGCTGCCGCCTCGCATCCGCGAACTGGCCATCCTGCGGGTCGCGCATCGCCGCGACTGCAACTACGAGTGGACCCATCACGTGACCCTGGCCAAAGAGGCGGGATTGCGCGACGACGAGATAGCCGCGGTTCGCCGGGGCGAGGCCGCCGACGAGTTTGAGCGCGCAGTGCTGACCGGCGTCGACGAACTCGACGAGAAGTCCCAGCTGTCCGACGAGACGTGGGCGGCGCTCGGCGAGCGCCTGGACGACCGGCAGCGAATGGACTATGTCTTCACGGTCGGCTGCTACACCCTGCTGGCCATGGCCTTCAACACTTTTGGCGTCGAGGTAGAAAGGTAGGGTCTTGCCCCACTTCGCGAAGCCAGCCGCAGGGAGCTGGACGGAAAACTATCCCGAACTGGGTACCGCACCAGTCGATTACAGCGACTCGGTCGATCCGGCATTCTTCGAAGCCGAGCGTGAGGCGATCTTCAAGCGAACGTGGCTCAACGTCGGTCGCGTCGAGCGGCTGCCGCGCACCGGCAGCTATTTCACCAAGGAGCTGCCGTCGGCGGGCAAGGGCATGTCGGTGATCGTCGTGAAGACCAAGGACGGGTCCGTCAAGGCGTTTCACAATGTCTGCCGCCACCGCGGAAACAAGCTGGTGTGGAACGACTATCCACACGAGGAGACCTCAGGCACGTGCCGGCAGTTCACCTGCAAGTACCACGCCTGGCGCTACAGCCTCGACGGTGATCTGACCTTCATCCAACAGGAGGACGAGTTCTTCGACGTCGACAAGGGCCAGTACGGCCTGGTGGGAGTCCGCTGCGAGGTGTGGGAAGGGTTCATCTTCATAAATTTCGACCAAGACGCAAAGCCGCTCACCGAATACCTCGGATCACTGGCCAAGGGCATCGAGGGCTACCCGTTCCACGAGATGACCGAGGTCTACTCGTACAAGGCCGAGGTCGGCAGCAACTGGAAGCTGTTCATCGACGCGTTCGCCGAGTTCTACCATGCCCCGGTGCTGCACCAGAAGCAGTACACCCCAGAAGAAGCCGCCAAGATCCAGAAGTACGGTTTTGAGGCGCTGTACTACGAGCTGGCGGGCCCGCACGCGGTCATCTCCACCTGGGGCGGTCAGTCGCCGCCCGCGGACCTGGAGATGGTCAAGCCCATGGACCGGGTGCTGCGCAGCGGGCTGTTCGGCCCGTGGGAGCGGCCCGACATTAAGGGACTCGACCAGCTGCCGCCCGGTGTGAACCCGGCCAAGGCCAAGCAGTGGGGCATCGATTCGTTCCTATTCTTCCCGAACTTCATGCTGCTGCTGTGGGCGCCGGGCTGGTATCTCACTTATCACTATTGGCCGACCGCCGTCGACAAGCACATCTTCGAGACGACCTTGTACTTCGTGCCGCCGAGGAACGCGCGGGAACGGTTGGCCCATGAGCTGGCCGCGGTGACGTTCAAGGAGTACGCGCTTCAGGATGCCAATACCCTCGAGGCAACCCAGACCATGATCGGTACCAGGGTCGTCAAGGACTTTCTGCTGTGCGATCAGGAAATCCTTCTCCGCCATCTGCACAAGGTGACCCGGGATTATGTTAAGGAGTACAGCAACAATGGCGCTGCCCGCTGAATTCGCCGACCTGAAGCCCTATCTGGATTGGGACCTCGCCACCGAACCAGAGCGCTACGCCAAACGGCTGGCCTCTTCGATGAGCGAGATGCAGGCGTTCTACGACGCGGCGTTCCCCCGCATGAACGACGTAATCGCCTACTGCGACAAGTTCCCACTGGACGATCTGCCGGACGACGCACAGACCCTCATGCACCTGATGCAGTCGCTGATCATGGTGTCGTTTCCGGTGGAGGCGTGGAAGCAGCCGCGCGTCCCCGACAGCGGCGCGGCCTGGGTTGAGCTGATCCGGGAGCCGGTGATCTGAAAGGTGCTGACGCTCAAGGCGGCTGGGCTACTCGACGTCGACGCCGGCAAGATCGTCCGACCCGGCATTCTGCGAATCGAGGGCGACCGGATCGCCGACGTCGGCGCGGCCACCGAGGGCGATCTGATTGATCTCGGCGACCAGATTCTGCTGCCCGGGCTGATGGACATGGAGGTCAATCTCCTGATGGGCGGGCGCGGGGAGAAACCCGCGCTGTCCCAGGTCCAGGACGACCCGCCGACGCGGATGTTGCGTGCGGTCGGAAATGCCCGCCGTACGCTGCGCGCCGGATTCACCACCGTGCGCAACCTCGGGCTGTTCGTCAAAACCGGTGGCTATTTGCTCGATGTCGCGCTGGGCAAGGCCATTGACGCGGGCTGGATCGACGGGCCGCGGGTGGTGCCTGCCGGGCACGCCATCACTCCGACCGGCGGGCATCTGGATCCGACGATGTTCGCCGCGTTCGCACCGCATGTGCTCGAGTTGACGGTCGAGGAAGGCATCGCCAACGGGATCGACGAGATCCGCAAGGCGGTGCGTTATCAGATCAAACACGGCGCTCAGCTAATCAAGGTCTGCTGTTCGGGCGGGGTGATGTCTCTGACGGGTCCACCTGGCGCGCAGCATTATTCGGATGAGGAGCTGCGCGCGATCGTCGACGAGGCGCACCGGCGTGGGCTGCGCGTCGCCGCGCACACGCACGGCGCCGATGCGGTCAGGCATGCGGTCGCAGCCGGTATCGACTGCATCGAGCACGGTTTCCTGATCGACGATGACGCGATCGCGATGATGGTCGAGCACGGCACTTTTTTGGTCACCACTCGGCGCCTGGCCGACGGCGATGCCATGGATGTCTCCCATGCCCCGCCCGAATTGCAGGCCAAGGCCGCCGAGATGTTTCCGAAGGCGCGCACATCGATGCTGGCCGCCTACGAAGCCGGGGTGAAGATCGCGGTCGGCACCGATGCCCCGGCGATACCGCATGGGCGCAATGCCGACGAGCTTGTCACCCTTGTCGATTGGGGCGTGCCGCCGTTGGCGGTGCTGCGGGCGGCCACGGTGACCGCCGCCGAGCTCATCAACGTCACCGACCGGGGACGGCTCGCGCAGGGCCAACTCGCGGACCTCATTGCCGTGCCGGGAAACCCGTTGGAAGACATTACCGTTACTCGCAACGTTAGCTTTGTCATGAAAGGCGGCAAGGTCTATGCCAACAACCAGAACTGACGACCTGGTGGAGATCCAGCAGTTGCTCGCCCGCTATGCCGTCACTATCACCCAAGAAGACATCGACGGGCTGCTCGGCGTCTTCACACCAGACGGAACCTACAGCGCCTTCGGTGATACGTACCGCTTGGACAGGTTTCCGGAGTTGGTGGCCGCCGCGCCAAAGGGCTTGTTCCTCACCGGGACCGCGCTGGTGGAGATCGACGGCGATTCGGCGAGCGGTACGCAACCGTTGTGCTTCATCGATCACGCCACTCACGACATGCGAATCGGCTACTACCGCGACACCTACTCCCGCACCGCCGCGGGCTGGCGGCTCAAGACCCGGGCCATGACGTTCATTCGTCGCAGCGGCGTGCACGACTCCGGGCGCCCGCACGCCGTCGGCCGCCCCCAACCGTGAATGTCGAGCAGTTCCGGGCGGATCTGCGCACGTGGCTCGACGGCCACGATCTGACGCCAGACCCGTCCCCAGAGTCCGACCGCTCGCTGCAAGGCCAGATGCAGCAACTCGCCCGAGTCCACCGGGCTCTCTATGACGCCGATTGGATGCGGTACGGCTGGCCCACCGAAGTCGGCGGATTGGGTGGGCCCGCGTTGCTCCGCGCGATCGTCGGCGAGGAGGTGGTCGGCCGACGTCTCGCCGAACCCGGCCCGTACTCGATGGTCGAGGTGCTCGCACCCACGATGATCGATTACGCCCCTGCAGAACTCGCAGCCGAAATGGTGCCGCTGCTGCTCAGCGGCCGCGAACAGTGGTGTCAGGGCTTTTCCGAACCGGGATCCGGCAGCGACCTGGCGTCGCTGTCCACCCGCGCCACTCCCCAAGGGGATAACTGGATCGTCAACGGGCAGAAGGTCTGGACCAGCTTCGCGCAGTTCTCCACTCGATGCATCCTGCTCACTCGCACCGCACCGGGGCATGACGGAATCACCGCGTTCTTCGTCGACCTCGACACGCCAGGCATCACCATTCGGCCGTTACGCACGATGCACGGGGTCGACGAATTCTGCGAGGTGTACTACGACGATGTGGTGATCCCGGCCAGCCGGATGCTTGGCCAGCCGGGAGACGGCTGGCGGCTCGCGATGGACCTGCTGCCCTACGAACGCTCTACCTGCTTCTGGCAGCGGATCGCTTACCTCTACGCGCGATTCGACGAACTCATTGCGGAGACGTGTAAGACCTCCGACCACGATGAATTCGAGCTTGGCGCAGCTTATCTCGGGCTCCACACGCTGCGCTGCCGGTCCCGTGCCACCCAGCACCGGTTGGGCAAGGGAGAGCGGCTCGGGCCGGAGACCTCAATTGACAAGGTGCTGCTGGCCAGCGCCGAGCAACGGCTCTACGACACCGTCCGCGACCTGCTGCCCGGGGTGCTCGAGCTCCAAGACACACCATGGCGCCAGGAGTACCTGTACTCGCGTGCGGCGACCATCTACGGAGGTACCGCCGAGATCCAGCGCAACATCATCGCCCGCCGGCTGCTCGACCTCGGGAAGGAGTGATCGTCATGGACTTGGCAACCGACCCCGAGGCACTGCACCTGCTGGCCGACTCGGTGCGGACCTCGATGACCGCAGCCTCGGGCGCCAAGCTCGACGCGGCGCTGGCTGACCTCGGCTGGCTCGACATGCTCGACGAAATCCCCGACGTCGCAATTCCTCTGGTGTTCCGGCTGCTCGGTGAGACCGGCGCGCACGCTCCCGTGCTCAATGATGTTGTGCTGCGCGCAGCGGGGCGTGCGCCCGGCGGTACCGTGCCGCTGCCATTCGCGGGCGGCTCCTGGGTGGTGTGGGAGCGCAGCGACGGTTCCAGTTCGACGCTCGACGGCGAGCTGCCGATACACCTTGTGCCGGAAAGGAATTCGGTGTCGCTGGCTGTGCTGGCGGCGGGGCGGCGAGCGGTGGGCTGGTGGCTGGTCGGCGCCAGCCGGGCCATGCTTTCACTGGCGCGCCAGCATGCCGTGGACCGAGTTCAATTCGGCCGGCGCATCGGCTCGTTCCAGGCGATCCGGCACCGGCTGGCCGAGACACTCGTCGCGATCGAAGGTGCCGAGGCCACGCTGGCCGCCGCTACCGCGGAACCGGACGAGCTGGCCTGCTTGCTGGCCAAGGCTGCGGCCGGCCAAGCGGCACTGACCACCGCACGGCACTGCCAACAGGTGCTCGGGGGTATCGGCTTCACCGCCGAACACCCGCTGCACCGCCACATCAAGCGGTCGTTGATCTTGGACGGACTGCTCGGCAGCGCGCGCGAACTGACCCGGGAGGCCGGAGCGACGTTGCGGGCCAAAGGATTTGCGCCGCGGCTGGCACAGCTCTAGCGCCTTGGCGACACAGGGCCCGCAGCATGCCCAAGGGCAGCCAGCCTAGAATGGGCGCACATGAGGCAACCAGTCCCTGATCCGAAGGCCCCTGACGCACCTCGAAACGAGTTCGGCGTCGCTTCGGTCATCTTGGGCCTGGTCGCACTCATCACCTGCTGGCTGATGATCGGGGTTCCCTTCGGTGTCGCGGCGGTGGTGACCGGCGACATCGGGCGGGGGCGAGTCAAGCGCGGCGTAGCAAACAATCCCCGCGCCGCGATGGCCGGCATCGTGTTAGGAGCGGTGGCGATCGTGGCAGGCTTGGTGGCCATTGGCTACTACGCCTCGCTGGACACTGGCCCGCCGGAGCACCACCACTAATATCGCCAGATGCACACTCGCGCTAGAGGTTTCGGGGCAACCCGAGTATTCGTTCGGCGATGATGTTGCGCTGGATTTCCGAAGTGCCGCCGGCGATGGTCGCCGCGAAGCTGCGCACGTAGCGATCGAACCAGCTGCGGTAGTGGCTGTCCAGGTTCAGCGGGGCGAACGGGGCGGTGACCGCGCGGTACGCGAGCCCGTCGGCGCCCGCGGCGTTCAGCGCGTCCTCGGAGGCGCGTTGCAGGGCCTCCGAGCCGAGGAGCTTGAGCACCGACTGAGCGGGTACATCCTCTTCCCCGCGGGCTGCTCGCGCCAGAGCCGCGGAACCCAGTAGCCGCAGCGCCTGGGAATCCATCACCAGCGTGGCGTAGCGATCGCGCTCCAATGCTCCCGATGGACCGAAATCGACGGTCAGCTGTTGCAACAGGTCGACATACCCCATCCACAGCATGACGCGTTCGTGGCCGAGTGATCCGGTTGCCACCCGCCAGCCCCCATTGAGCTGACCCACCAAATTCTCGGCCGGCACGCGCACGTCGGTGAAGAACACCTCGTTGAAGTCGACATCAGCGCTGTCGCACACCGACGCGAACGGACGGCGCACCACACCGGGAGTATCGGTAGGGATCATCAACACACTGATGCCCTTGTGTTTTGGCATGTCCGGATCCGTGCGCACGAACGTCAACAGCACATCAGCGTCATGGGCGCCCGATGTCCACACCTTCTGACCGTTGACCACGAAGTAGTCGCCTTGCGAATCTGAGCAGCGCACCGCCCGCGTTTTCAGTGACGCCAGATCCGAGCCCGCACCGGGCTCGCTCATGCCCAGCGACGCGGTGATCTCGGCCCGCAGAATCGGCACCGCCCATCGCTGCTTTTGCTCATGCGTGCCAAACGTCAACAACGACGCCGCAATGATGCCCACACCCTGCGGATTGAAACTTTGATAGATGCGCCGCCGCGCCAACTCCTCCAAGTACACGTATTGCTGCAACAACGTGGCGTTGCGCCCACCGAACTCCGGCGGATTGCCCGGCAGCAGCCACCCGTTGTCGAACAGCAGCCGCTGCCACCGGCGGGCCCACTCCGGGATGTGCGAACTCGAACGCGGCCGCTCGAACGCGTCGGCCTCGGCGGGCAGGTGCTCGTCAAGGAACGCCAAGAATTCGGCACGGAACGCCTCGACGCCAGCGTCAAAGGTCAGCTGCACAGCACTCCCCGGAACTTTCTAGCGCGCCCCGACGACCAGCGGATCAAGGTTTCCGCCGAGGGCGCGGTTCATTCTTGCGATTCCGCTTCCATACACACGTGTAAGAGAATAGTATTCTCGTGGTGAGAAAGTTACAATCTCCGATACATCGTCCGTGAGGGGGTCGAGCGCAGCGATGGCACGGCGTTCTCCGGTACAGTCCAATAATGTTCTCCAATCGCGGCAATCACCTGAGCCGCCGGTGACCAGCCCAAACGAAGAGCCCGCCTGGAAGCAGCGTGCGGTCGAGCGGTCCATCAAAACCGCGAAACTGCGGGCAGCACAGCGCGTTCAGCGCTTCCTGGACGCTGCGCAGGCCATCATCATCGAAAAGGGCAGCACGGACTTTACTGTTCAGGAGGTCGTCGACCGGTCCCGTCAGTCGTTGCGGAGCTTCTACCTGCAGTTCGACGGCAAGCACGAGCTGCTGCTCGCGCTGTTCGAAGACGCCCTGAGCCGCTCAGCCGACCAGATCCGCGCCGCCACGGAAAGCCATTCCGATCCGCTCGAGCGGCTGAAGGTCGCCGTCGAGCTGTTGTATGAGGCCTCACGTCCCGACCCGACGGCCAAACGCCCGCTGTTCACCGACTTTGCGCCGCGGTTGCTAGTCACGCACCCGGCCGAGGTCAAGGTCGCCCACGCACCGCTGCTGGCATTGCTTGCCGAACTGATGGAAGCGGCCGGCGACGCCGGCCAGTTGCGCACCGACATCAATCCCAGGCGGGTGGCCGCCATGACGATGCAGACAGTCATGTTCATCGCCCAGTCCAGCGGCGGCTCCGACGACGCGACGATCCATCCCATCACCCCTGACGAGGTGTGGGACTTCTGCTCACGCGGATTCGCCGGCTAGCACGCAGGGAGCGGGATCACAGATCTGAGCAAATAACGCACCCGATTTGCCTCATGAGAATCGGATTCTCTAATATTAAGAATTAGAAATAGCCGAAACGGATCCGCCGTTGACACTTGTTGGTGCGTGATGACAGAGTTCAGATGCGGCACCATTTGCGCTCCCCTGGGGAACGCGGCGAACGCGGTCCCGGCGAGTGAGCCGTGGCGATCAGATCAACTCAGGAATTGAGGTAGCGATGACTGGACGTGTTGAAGGCAAAGTCGCTTTCATCACCGGGGCGGCCCGCGGTCAGGGCCGCAGCCACGCGGTGCGATTGGCTCAGGAAGGCGCCGACATCATCGCCATCGACGTCTGCAAGCCGATCGTAAAGAACACCACCATCCCTGCGTCGACGCCCGAGGATCTGGCTGAAACCGCCGATCTCGTCAAGGGCCATAACCGCAGAATCTTCACAGCCGAAGTCGATGTGCGCGATTACGACGCACTGAAAGCCGCGGTGGACACCGGCGTGGAGCAGTTGGGCCGGCTGGACATCATCGTGGCCAACGCCGGCATCGGCAATGGCGGCGACACTCTGGACCAGACCAGTGAAGCAGACTGGCAGGAAATGATCGACGTGAACCTGTCGGGCGTGTGGAAGTCAGTGAAAGCCGGTGTGCCACATCTGATCGCGGGCGGCAACGGCGGTTCAATCGTATTGACCAGCTCGGTGGGCGGGCTGAAGGCCTACCCCCACTGCGGCAACTACGTCGCCGCCAAACACGGTGTGGTGGGCCTCATGCGATCCTTCGCAGTCGAGTTGGGGCAGCACATGATTCGCGTCAACTCAGTGCACCCAACTCACGTAAGAACCCCCATGCTGCACAACGAGGGCACCTTCAAGATGTTCCGCCCGGACCTGGAGAATCCGGGCCCCGACGACATGGCCCCGATCTGTCAGCTGTTCCACACACTGCCGATTCCCTGGGTGGAGCCGGAGGACATCAGCAATGCGGTGCTATTCTTCGCCTCCGACGAATCCCGGTACATCACCGGTGTGACCCTGCCCGTCGACGCGGGTGGCTGCCTGAAATAGGGTTCCGTCTATGGACGGATTCGAAGGGCGCGGGGCGGTCATCACTGGCGGTGCGAGTGGTATCGGTTTGGCAACCGCCACCGAGTTCGCCCGCCGCGGCGCCAGGGTCGTGCTCGCCGACGTCGATAAGCCCACGCTAGAGCAGTCTGTGGCGCACCTGCATGCCGAGGGGTTTGACGCGCACGGCGTGATGTGCGATGTCCGGCATCTCGACGAAGTGGTTCACCTCGCGGATGAGGCTTTCCGCCTTCTCGGCCATGTCGACGTCATATTCAGCAACGCCGGCATTGTTGTCGCGGGTCTGCTCGCGCAGATGACGCACGACGACTGGCGCTGGGTGATCGATATCGACCTGTGGGGCTCGATCCATGCCGTCGAGGCGTTCTTGCCGAGGTTGCTCGAGCAGGGGACGGGCGGCCACATCGCCTTCACCGCGTCCTTCGCCGGCCTGGTACCCAATGCCGGCCTCGGAACGTACGGCGTTGCCAAATATGGCGTTGTCGGCCTCGCGGAGACGCTGGCCCGCGAGGTCAAGGACAACGGCATCGGTGTGTCGGTGCTCTGCCCGATGGTCGTCGAAACCAAGCTGGTCTCCAACTCTGAACGAATCCGTGGCGCGGATTACGGACTGTCGTCCACGCCCGACGTAACGGGGGCGCTCGGGCCGCTCCCGGCCCAAGACGACAGCCTGGGCGTCGAGGACGTCGCCCGGCTGACCGCGAACGCGATCCTGGCCAACCGCCTCTACATCCTCCCGCATGAGGCCTCCCGCGCCTCGATCCGGCGCAGGTTCGAGCGCATAGACCGCACATTCGACGACCAGGCCGCCTCGGGGTGGAGTCACTAATACCGCCGAGCAACTCAGGTAGGCGCCTGGCCGATGATTCCTTCGGCTTCCAGGTCGGCGATCTCTGATGCGGTCAGGCCCAGCTCGGCGAGCACCTCATGGTTGTGCTGCCCAAGCAGGGGCGCCGGCTGGGTATGGAATGGGCCGGACCAGGCGGAGAACCTCATCGGCACGGTGCTGAGCCTGGCCCGGCCATTCACCGGGTGTTCGACGACTTCGAAGAAGCCGCGAAACGACAGCTGATCCAGCTCCGTTTGACGATGCGGCTGCATCACCTTGGCCACCGGCACACCGGCATCCCAGAGGGTCGCGACGATGTCGTCGCTGCTGCGCTGTTGACACCATGCGGCCAGCTGCTCATCGATCAGATCCTGGTGTGCTCGACGCCCGGCCGCGTCGGCAAGCATGGGATCCATTGCCCAGCAAGGTGATTTGAGCGCGTCACAAAGGCTCTTCCACTGGTCGTCGGTTTCCACTGCTATGGCGACCCAGCTGTCGAGGCGGCCGAATTCGTCGATGTCGGCGGTGCGGTAGAGGTTTTGCGGCGCCGCAGTTGGACCCCGGTTTCCCGCGCGTTCCAGCAGCGCCCCGTACGCAGAGTGCTCGATGATCTGCTCGGCCGAGATGCTAAGTGCGGCATCGACCATCGCCGCTTCGACCAACACGCCCTGGCCGGTGCGGCGGCGGTACTCCAGCGCCAGCAGCAGAGCGTTGAGCGCATGCACGCCCGCGTTGGGATCACCGATCGAATACGGCTCGAAGGGAGGGCGGTCGGGATAGCCGGTCAGCCAACTCAGGCCGGCTGCGGACTCGATGGCATAGGCGAACGCGGGATTGTCACGCCACGGCCCGTCGAGTCCGAAGCCGGGCATTCGCAGCATGACCGCGTCGGGCCGAACCGCCTGAACGGCTTCGAAATCCAGCCCGATCTGGTCCAGCACCCGGGGGGTGAAGTTTTCCACGATTACATCGCATGTCGCGATGAGCCGGCGCAGTAGCTCCTGTCCGCGCGGGCTCTGCAAGTCCAGCGTCAAGCCTTTTTTGTTGGTGTTCAACGCCGCGAAGATCGGCGACTTCTCCCACCAATAGGCTTCGGTGACAGGGATGCCGGCGATCAATCGGGTGCCATCTGGACGACGGGTGGATTCTACGTGGACGACGTCAGCGCCGAGCATGGCCAAAAAGTGGGTGCAGCACGGACCCGCCCAAAACGTCGTCATGTCCAAAACCCGGAGTCCGCTGAACGGCTGCCGATTTGCAACACCGGTGGGTGCCGGCCGTGGGATCCCACTCGCGGCCCGGTAACGCTCGGTGTGCTCACCCAGCCGTGGCGCAGGCTGCGGCTGGCGAAGCTGCGCGGGTCGCATGCGATAAGGGTGGCCTGGCTGGTGGAATCCGTCCCGCGGATTGCGCACAAACGAACCGCGCTCCCGAAAGTGGTCCAGCGACGCAATGTTAGAACCGTTGGCGACCGGCGCGTTGGGAATCCGGAAAGCCGTTGCGAGTTCCCGGATCTCGTCGACCGGGTTGCTCGCAACCCATGCATAGATCTCTTCGGCGTGGATGTTGGCCAACTCGGTGATCGACAGTGGCGATTCCTCGTCGATCCACTCCGGGTGACCGACCATCGCGCACAGGTCGAACCACTGCTGCGCGGTGCCACACCCGAGGTCCACCAGACCATCTTTCGCTTGAGCCACACCGGGCACCGTGAGTCGCCGGGCGTCTCGCCACGGCCGGCCCAGCATTTCGAAATAGGTGACCGGGTAATAAGTCAGGCATAGGATTTGTGTCTCCAGCATCGACAGGTCGATCAGTTCTCCCGGGCCACCAGCGATTCGGCGGAATCGCGATGCCATGGTCGCAGCACTCGCGTAGGCACCGGCCATGTACTCGCCCACCCGGCCTCCCACGAATACCGGCGCCCGGTCTGGCAATCCGCGCCCCAACCCGACGATTCCGCCCGACCATGACTGCAGCGTGAACTCGGTTGCCGCCCGGTCCCGCCAGGGACCCTCCAAGCCGAACGGCGTGATCGCGGTGACGGTGAGGTGAGGATGGGCATGATGGATCGGATCGGGTGTAAATCGTTGGTGTTCCGCGACTTTTGAACCAGCAGACCACACCGCCGCGTCGGCCGCCGCCAGCAGCCCGCAAACCATCTCGATGTCGTCGCCAACCTCGGGATCGGCCACAACGCTGTGCTTTGCGCCCGCCAGATAGCTGAACAACGCTCCGTCACTGCCCGGTTGGATGGCTGCGCCGGAGGACGACCAGCGCCGCAACGGATCACCTTGTGGTGGCTCGATTTTGATGACGTCGGCGCCGCCGTCACCGAGCAATTTGGTGCAGTAAGCACCCGCTATTCCGCTAGATAAGTCGACTACCGTATAACCGGCCAGCGGCGGCTCGACCCGGGCTTCCTGCACTCACGCCTGCCAGAACGGGCTCGACGTAAGCACTTCGGGCCCGTCAGCGGTGATCAGTACCGCTTCTCGGCCGAACACCGCACCGATCCCCTGCTCCCAGACATAGCCGGTCACGGCGAGCACCATTCCCGGCTCCAATCGTTCGTCGGCCGCGGTCTGCGGCAGGTGCGACGAAATGACCGGCGGGTCAAAGCCCATGCCCAGGCCCCGGGCCACCGGCATCGGGGGCGCCGGTTCTTCCGCGTCTTGGTAGGCGGCCAGCAATTCGCCGGCACCAGCGCCCGACCGGCACGCGGCGATGAGTCTGGACCACAACCTGTCCCAGCGTCGGTAGAGACCGGCTGCGTTCTTGGCGTTACCCACGGGCCAGGTGCGCCCCACCTCACCGATGTAGCCGCCGGCCAGTACCCCAGCGGAAAAGGCCACCAAGTCGCCGGCCTGGATGCGGCCGTCTCGGTTGACCCGCCGCCAAGGGTGATCGCGCGAAGTCGCCCATGCGACATCCTGATTCGACGGGGTGCTCACCCCACCGGCCGCCAAAGCCTCCAGCAGCACCCCCGCCAGACTGTGTTCGCTGACCCCGGGCCGCAGCTCGGACACCGCGGCGGCCAGGCCTGCCTCGGCCACCGCGATCGCTCCCCGCAGCGCAAGCACTTCCTCATTCGTCTTGATGCGCCGGGCGGCGCGCATGGCGAGTTCCCCGTCGACCAGCTCGGCGTTGGGAAATGCCGTCGGCAGCAGCTGGGCGAAAACCGGTGAGAGCGCGTCGGTTCCGACGCGGCGGGCGCTGGCCGCACCCTCGATGCGTTGCAGCACCGAGATGATGTTCATCGGGTTCCACGAGATGCCATACAGGTTCTCGTGCGGGATATCGTCTGGGACGCCTTCGTCCCAGGTGCTCAGCAGATGAACGGCACCGGTCGCGCGCACCAGCACACAGGTCGGGCCGAACGGCCGCGTCCCGGCAACCCACAGTTGCGGCGTACCTGAGACATAACGGACGTTGGCCTGCCGACCGAGGACCATTACATCGAGATCGTGCGCCGCCATTTGGGCCAGCGCACGTTGCCGGCGCCCCGAGCGCAGAGCGCGATCGTCAGGCAGGACTTCAGTTGCCATAGGGGTCATAGGGGTAGTCGGTCAATCGTGTCGAGCCCTCCTCGGTGATCACAAAGACCTCTTCGCTGCGATAGCCGCCGGTGCCGTCCTCCCACACCACCGGCTCGAGCACCAGCACCATCCCCGGTTGCAGGACGAACTTCTCGTCGAACTCGTCGCCGAGATCGGTTCCGATCATGGGCATTTCGGCGGCGTTGACTCCGATGCCGTGGCCCAGGTAAAAGTGCGGCAGCCAAGGCCTGGTGCCGCCGTTGGCCGCGGTTGCGGCCCTGCCCAGATCGGCGGCGGTAACTCCGGCCCGGGTCACGTCCAGGACGGCGGTCATGATCTCCTGCCATCGATCGAACTGCGCCTGCTGAGGCGGCGTTGGATCCCGGCCGACGACCCAGGTGCGCCCGAAGTCCGAGCAGTAGCCGCGGTAAGTGATGCTGACGTCGGTCCACAGCACGTCGCCTTCGGCCAGCTCGCGCTCGGTGGTCAGCAGCGGCAGTGCCAGGTCGCCGTGCGTCGTCCATACGCCCTCGGCCTTGCTCTGCGGCATTACCTGCCAGATCGGTTCCAGCATGCTGGCCGTAGCCCCCAACTCGAAGGCTCGTCGCAAAAAGCTGGCCGACAAGTCGATCTGGCGGATGCCGGGAGCCAGCGCCTTGTGGACTTCGACCATCGCCTCGTCGGTGATCCGGATGGCGGTGTGGATACAGGCCAATTCATCCTGGGTTTTGATCACCTTAGCGGAGCTGACAATTGCCACGGCGTCGGCAGGAGCGCCGGCGGGGAACAGCAGCTTCTGCGCGCGCGACATAGCGCCCGTACACTCGTCGACCGCAATCACCGCTCCGGCCGGAATCAATTCGGACAGCAGACGCGCGAAATGCTCTACTCCTTCGTCGAATTCGAGATAGACGGGCCCATGCAGGTGATCGGCGGGCAACTCCGACTCCTGCGAGGCACCCTCGCGAAACGGCAGGAATAGATGTGGCCACTCGTCGTCGGCGAGCACCACTGCCACCGGCCGCTCGACGTACGACAGCCCGGCGTCACCCAACGGCCAACTCGTCCCGGTGGCGTAGACCACCGCGTTGTTGCCCAGCAGGATCATTGCGTCGACGCCACGTTCGGCCATCGCCGACCGCAACCGAGCCCCCGTTTCCCGGCGCATCCGGGCCAGGTCGGGTGTTTCGGGAATCACGAGGCCGTTACCGGTGGCGCCCGCTTGCGCGAACGTTGTCACTCCAAGCCCAGGAACTTCGTGATGTTGCCACTGACGATCCGTGCCGCATCCGCCGGTCCGACAGCGTCGACAACGGCTGCCAGCGACTTCTCGGAATAGCCGAATGTGCTTTCGTTATGCGGATAATCGCTAGACCACATCACCTTGTCCACCCCAATCTTGTCGATCAACTGCAGACCCAGGGGGTCGACCATGAAAGACGCGCTCATGTGGTTGTCCCAGTAGTACCGCACATCGTGCTCCAGCGGCCGGTTGAACATGTGCCGGTAGGACGCCACCAGGTGCTCGGCGTCCTGCAGTGCCCACGGAACCCAGGCGATCCCGCCCTCGAACCAACCGATCCGCAGTGCGGGATGCTGGTCGAGGATGCCACCAAAGATGTACTTGGAGAACGTCTCCCGGAATCCGTCGATGTTGATCATCATGCCGACAACAACGCTGTTGAACTCGCATGGGCTTTTCGGCGGGGTTTCCCCGATGTGGTGCGTGACCGGAAGACCAGAGGCTTCGATCTCGTCCCAGACGGCGCTCATGGTTGTACTCGCGTAGTCGATCGGGTTGCCGTCGTCATCCTTGCCCGGATTCAGCGGCATCAGGAAGGTCTTGAGCCCCAGCGATTTCAGCTCGTCCAGCGTTCGCCGCGTGCCTTGCGGATCCCACCAGTTGATCAGCCCGGCACCGTAGAAGTGGCCAGCTGAGCGCTCTTGCAATTCGGCGATGTATTCGTTGTAGATGCGGAATGCGAGTTCGCGAAGTTTCTTGTCCGGGTAGTGGAAGAGCGCCAGGATCGCGTTGGGGAATGCCAGTTCTTTCTCGACACCGTCCTCGCGCAACTCCTGGATCCGGGCCTCGATGTTTGTGCTTGCGGCCCCGGGCAGGTCGTCGTACTGCATCAGCACCGCACTGAAGTCGCGCGGCAAAAACGACTGTCCCTTGCGCCCAACTTGGTAGGCGCCGTCCTCGTACCAGATCCGCGGCGCCTTCTCCTTGAGGTCGTCCGGGAAGCGTTCGTAGAAGATGTCGGCGGCCAGGGAAATGTGGTTGTCCGCGGAGAAGACTACGGTCCCTTCGGGCAGTCCCACCTGGCTGCCCTCGGCGTGCCCACGGCGATCTTTCGGTGCACCAAAGCCTTCGGGCGGGTAGAGAGAGACGGTGCTGGTCTGAGTCATGATTGACCCTCCATTCGGATCGACAGTTTCGAGAGTAGCTACCAGGTCACCGGCAGTTCGTAGACGCCGTAGGCGAGCCGGTCATGTTTGAACGGGATGTCGGTGACCGGGACGGCCAGCGCCAGCGTGGGGACCCGGTGGAACAGCGTGCGGTAGACGATTTGCAACTCCGCGCGCGCAAGCTGCTGGCCGACGCACTGATGCCTGCCGTAACCGAATGCGACGTTGCGGTCGGCCCCCGAGCGGTGCAGATACAGCCGATCCGGCTCGGGGAAGGCGTCTGGATCCCAATTCGCCGGAGCCAGGTCGATAATGATGCCTTCGCCGGCGCGGATGACCTCTCCGGCGATATGAATGTCTTCGAGAGCGACGCGGCGCTGGCCGTTCTGGATGATGCTGAGGTAACGAAGCAACTCCTCGACCGCGCTGGCGACGACCTTCGGGTCTTCGGCATCGCGCATGACGGCTAACTGGTCGGGATTTTCCAGCAGGGCGAGCACACCGAGCCCGATCATGTTCGAGGTGGTCTCGTGTCCAGCGATCAGCAATCCGGTACCTAACTGGGCGGCCTCCTTCACGCTGAGCTCACCGGCCTTGACCCGTTCGGCCAGATCGGATACCGCGTCTTCGGCTGGGTTGTCCATTTTGGCCTCGACCAGCTGAGCAAGATATTTGTGCAGGCTCATCGCACCTTTGACGGTGTCCTCACCGGTCGCATAGCGCGCCAGCCCGACGTTGGCGTGATGCTGGAACATCTCGGCGTCCTCGTAGGGCACCCCCAGCAGCTGGCTGATCACCAGGGACGGGACCGGCAGCGCGATCGCGGCGACCAGGTCGGCCGGCTGCGGCCCGGCCAGCATCGCGTCGATGTGGTCGTCGGTGATCTGCTGGATGGTCGGGCGCAGGCCTTCCACCCTCTTGAAGGTGAACGGCTTTGACAACATCCGCCGGAATCGGGTGTGCTCTTCGCCGTCGGCGGTGAAGACGGATCGAGGGCGTTTGTGCACGGTCGACAACATGCCTGCGTTCCAGTGCGGGAACCCGGGCACCCGGTCGTCGACACTGACCCGGGAATCGGAGAACAGTTCCCGCACCTCCTCGTAGCCAGTGATGAGCCACGGTGTGCTGCCGTCCCAGATCCGAACCCTGGACAGCGGCTTGGCTTCAGCCAATGCCATCACGTCGGGCGGCGGGGCGAACGGGCAGCCCGCCGCGCGGGCCATCGGATATTCGGGGATCCCGGAGACCGCCTCGCTCGTGGTACTCGTCAGTGTGTCCGACATCTTTCTCATTCCTCGATATGAATTGCGAGCGCCGGGCACGCCGCAGCTGCCCGGCGGGCGCCCTCGGCTTGCTCGGCGGGCGGGTTCGCGTTGAGCAGGACGACGACGCCGTCCTCATCCCGCTGGTCGAAAACTTCGGGCGCATTCATGACGCAGTTCCCTGACGATGCGCAGATATTCTGGTCGACAGTCACTTTCATTACAGACTCTTCACTCGTGCGGCGTCACGGGCGCCAACCACAAGCCCACGATCGCGTCGATAAGACCGGATGCGGCAGCCCGCCAAGAAGATTGGTGCATCGATGAACCTGCGGCGAGCGCTCGTTCACGGTCCGCGCAGGTGTGCATCAACAGGTTGCGGGCCATGATGTTGCGTTCGAAGCGCACGTCGACCGGCAGGTCGGGCAGGCAGCGGTTGATACCGTCGACGACCTGAACCAGCGACGGCGAGCTGAGTGCACCCTTGACGACGATGTTGTAGTAGGCCGGATCGGTCATCGCCTGCGCAGCAAAGCGCGCGTACCAAGTGGGATTGCCCAGGGCAGCCAGGTGGTCGGTCAGCGGGCGCACCAGGCAGGCCACCCAGGCGCGCATGTCGGCGGAATCACCCGATGCGAGGAGCTCGGCCACCATCTGCTCGCGTAGCTGTTCGACGGGCCCACGATGTTTCTGTTCGATGGCGCGCACCAGATCGGCCTTGGTGCCGAAGTGGTAGCCCACGGCGGCATTGTTGCCCTGACCGGCGGCCTCGCTGACCTGCCTGTTGGACACCGCGAACATGCCGTGCTCGGCATACAGCCGCTCGGCCGCCACCAGGATCGCCTCCTGTGTGGAGCTGGCCCGCTCGGTGCGAACGGTCCTGCCGACTGTCGTCGTCATTCCTCTAGTCAACCGCGTGGATAGGCATTAAGTCAAGCGCTTGATTTAATTCGATGGGCCGTCGCGCTTGGCGCGCTCGCGGATTCCCCTGTTTGCCCGCCTAATGGGGATCGATCAGCGAGTCGTTGACGGGTTAGGTCGGTTTAGCGCGAGGCTGGTCACTGAGCCGCTGGCCGGTGAGCACTTTGCCCGCCGGGAATGATGGGTGATTCCTACTGAGAGATTGTGCCCCGGCCAGTCGGTGAGGTCGCCTATAGCGCTGATGGGATGTCGTGCCGGATGTTGAGCACTGGTCCATTAGGCCGCCCAGGGTGTCCTCCGGCTCGAATCAAGTTGGTGAACAGTGGGCTCCGGGAGG
This sequence comes from uncultured Actinomycetota bacterium, assembly GCA_963728815.1. Classification (GTDB taxonomy): domain Bacteria; phylum Actinomycetota; class Actinomycetes; order Mycobacteriales; family Mycobacteriaceae; genus Mycobacterium. Next base: position 59,619 of record CAVSLH010000022.1, on the reverse strand, counting down.
TGGTAATTGATGATCTTCGTCGGCGATGACTGGGCCGAAGACCATCACGATGTGTATGTGATGGATGAGTCCGGTAAGCGGTTGGCCGCACGGCGGCTGCCCGAAGGGCTCGCTGGCATCAGGCAGTTGCACGCGCTGATCGGCGAGTATGTCGAGGATCCCGATCAGGTGGTGATCGGCATCGAAACCGATCGCGGCCTGTGGGTGGACGCGCTGACCGCAGCCGGCTATCGGCTGTTTGCGATCAATCCGTTGGCGGTGGCCCGCTACCGCGATCGCCATCATATTTCGGGAGCGAAATCTGATGCCAGCGATGCCAAGTTGTTGGCCGATCTGGTGCGCACCGACCGGCACAATCATCGCCCGATCGCTGGCGACAGCGTCGAGGCTGAGGCGATCAAGGTGCTGGCGCGGGCTCATCAGAGTCTGATTTGGGCGCGCACCCACCACACCCTTCGATTGCGTAGCGCCTTGCGCGAGTACTACCCGGCCGCGCTCGAAGCGTTCGAGGATTTAGACGATCGTGACGCATTGGCGGTGCTGGGCCGCGCACCGACTCCCGAGCAGGCCGCTGCGCTGGGCCGCCGGCGATTCGCTCGGCACTCAAACGTGGTGGGCGCCAACGCTATATCGACGTCCGTGCCCGCGAGATCCAGGCCGCGCTGCGCACCGAACAGCTCACCGCACCGGCCGCCGTTAGCGCCGCGTTCGCTGCCACCACCCGCGCCACGGTGGCTATCATCGTCGAACTCAACCGCCAGATCACCGAGCTCGAGAGCACGCTGGCTGAGCATTTTGAGACACACCCGGACGCCGACATCTACCTCTCCCTGCCAGGACTTGGTGTCATCCTCGGCGCCCGGGTGCTCGGTGAGTTCGGGGACGACCCGAACAGATACACCACCGCCAAGTCTCGCAAAAACTACGCCGGCACCTCACCGCTCACCGTGGCTTCCGGGCGAAAACACACCGTGCTGGCCCGCCACGTACGCAACAACCGCCTCTACGACGCCATCGACCACTGGGCGTTCTGCGCCCTATCGGCCAGTCCCGGCGCCCGCACCTTCTACGACCAGCGCCGTGACGCCAAAGACAGCCATCACCAAGCCCTGCGCGCTTTAGGCAACCGCCTCGTCGGGATCCTGCACGGATGCCTCCGCCACCACACCCGCTACGACGAAGACAAAGCCTGGCGACACCGCAGCCCCGCCGCGGCTTGACAACTTAAAACCATGGGATGTCTCGCAGCGACAACGAACGGCCGGTGTCGCCCGGAGGCGGGCAACAAGGGGCCCGGTCTGCCCTGGGCGGTGGTTGGAAGTCCGCGGTGCAGCGGTCAAGCATGGTGAGCATGAACAGGCCGAACGCGGCGCCCACGCTGCGCTTACCCGCGGTGCCAGCGGCCAGGCCCATTTGGGCGTCCCCGACCTCCTGGAGTGCCTCGCGGCTCTGGCGGCCGATGCCGAGAGCCACCGCGAAACCGCCAGGCTGTTCGGGGCCGCAGCGGCAATGAGAGAACGAATGGGCATGGTGCGGTTCAAAATCTACGACTCCGACTACCAAGCATCGCGGACCGTGTTGCGTAATGCTATGGGCAACAATGACTTTGAAGCTGCACGGGCAGAGGGTGCCGCCCTGTCCACTGACGAGACGATCGCCTACGCGCAACTAGGTCGCGGCGAACGGCGACGGCAACTTGGTGTCACCTCCCGGGTGCAACTAGCCCAAGAAGCGGCCAGCCACACTTGACGCCGGATCGCCGCTTCGTTTAGTGCGACGAGGATTGGAAACGTGCCGTCATCGGGCCGAGGATGCGCTGATAGCCCGCCGGGACGATACGCACGAGCAGGTCGAAGGCTCTGGCGTCCGGACCCACCACCACGCGGGCCTTCTTCTTACGGACCGCCTTCAAGATGATCCGTGCCGCGCGCTCGACACTGGTAATGGCGACCTTGTCGAAGGTCCGGATTCCGGCTTCTTTGTCAACGCCTTCCGCAGACCCGGCATTGCGCGCGATCGCCGTCTTAACGAATCCGGGGTGTACGACCGTAACTCCGACGCGGTGGCCTGCCAAAACCAACTCTTGGCGCAGCGCCTCGGTGAAACCGCGCACCGCAAATTTGGCCGAGTTATAGGCGGCCTGACCCGGTACACCGAACAAACCGAACATGCTCGACATGTTGATGACATGGCCATCACCAGAGGCGATGAGGTGCGGCAAGAACGCCTTTGTTCCGTTAACCACGCCCCAGTAGTCGACGTCCATCACCCGCTCGATGTCCTTGAACCGGCTGACTTCGACATCACCAAGAAACGCAATACCGGCAATGTTGTAGATCTGGTTAACGGTCCCAAAGTGCTCTTTGACGGTGTCGGCGTAGGCGAGGAACGCAGCACGCTCGGTAACGTCGATCCGGTCGGCCCGCACTGTCGCACCGATCCCATGTATGAGCTCCTCGGTCCGAGCAAGCCCGTCCGCGTCGAAGTCACTGATCGCCAGCCGCGCGCCTGATCGAGCCAGTTCTAGCGCCAGCGCCCTTCCGATACCCGAACCAGCGCCGGTGACCGCGGCTACCTTCCCACCAAATCCGTCCATAGCTAAGCCCTCTCGCTAATCACCGCGATCGATCGTGACACCCGCGCGAACTGTAGCGCCTATGAATTCCCAGCGACACATCAACAGCAGACCTTCACGCAAATGGATCAGTTCTTGGGTCCGGACATGCCCGCCTCCGAGCGACCGTACTTCGGCCGGTGTCGCTGATAGCACCACCTTCAATCATGGCTGGGACTTCCGGGAAACGCTTTTGTCGCTTGTCCTGCGAGGACTTCTCCGAGACGGCGTCCCCGGGGGTTTCGGTCGGGGGCTTGTCGTCTCGGAGGCGGGCAAAAAGGGTGTCGCCCTGCCGCGCGGGGCGGAACGAACTGAAGCGGAAGGCCGTCTGTCATCCCTCGCCCGTCTTGGAACGGATCGCCTTGCCCGCGACCGTCCCCCCGTCTACCGGCAGCACGGTTCCGGTGACATAGCGCGACCGGTCGCTGGCAAAATACAACGCCGCCTCGGCGATGTCCTCGGGTGTGCCCTCGCGCTTCAGCGGCCGGTCGGCACGCATCGTCTCGCGAATCGCCGCTTCGTACCGCTCGATCTCCTCTTGATCCATATTCGCCGCCGATGTCGCCAGCAGCAGTGTGGGTATGTTGCCCGGCGCGATCGCATTGACCCGAATCTCGTAGTACGCCAACTCGATTGCCGCGGATTTGGTGAACTGGATGACCGCTGCTTTCGACGCGCGATAGGTCATCACGCCGCCGCCGGCCTGGATCCCGCCGATCGAGGTCAGGTTGATGATGGATCCCCCGCCGCTGGTGGCCATGTGCCGAGCGGCATCTCGGGTACCCGCCATCACCCCCAGGACGTTGACCGCCATGACGCGGTGGAAGTCGGCCAGGTCGTCATCGAGGAATCGGCGGTGCATGGTTCCGGAGACACCGGCGTTGTTCACCATGACGTGCAGACCGCCGAATTTGTCGACGGCAGTAGCTACCAGCGCCCCGACCTGCTCAGGATCGGAGACGTCCGTCCGCCGGAAGAGAGCATCCGGGCCCAGCGTTGCTGCCAGGGCCTCACCTCTGTCCTCTTCGACGTCGGCGATGACAACCTGCGCGCCCTCGGCCACAAACCGCTCCACCGTGCCGCGACCGATACCCGAAGCACCCCCGGTGACGATGGCTACTTTGCCCGCCAGTTCGTTGACCACACGATGAGTTAATCGGCGTGGGCGGTGTTAAGTCAAGCAGTTGATTTAAGAACGCTCTCGTTGGGAACACACCTCACCCCGGCGATACAAGCGATCGGTAAGGTCAAACGGCATACCTTAGATGCGGCGGGAGAGCTCGGGCGGACGTTGCCTCTGGGCCGCACCGCGTTCGCGTCCGAGATCGCCGAGGCCGTGCTGTTCCTCAGCTCTCCCCGGTCCAGCTTCATCACCGGCTCGACCCTCCACGTAGACGGTGGCGGCGCGGCCGTCTGAGGTCAGGCAATTGATCGAAGGGAACCAAAGGCGGCATCACCCCAGCTGCGCGGCACCGATAACCTACCGACCGACACGCCCCGGCCTACAGACGACGACACCGCCATCTGAGGCCAGGCCGGGGTCTTCGTAGGCATCGCGGCTGAGGTCCCCGATGAGGTCATGCTCATCGGCGAACTTATAGCCGCTGAAAAGGCACTCACCGGTGCCGAGAACGGGCTCATCCGCAGCAAGCTTGCCATCGTGGAGGTGGCCGATGCCGACTGCACCGGTTGCGCAAGACGTCGCAACGCCTGGGGCACTGCGGACATCGCTTGGACAAGCGCGTCCTGCGCATTGGCACCGGCATCGGCCACCGCGTCGGCCACACCGCGGCCGACCGGGTTGTCGCCGAGCGTCGGCGGCGCCAATGGTGTCAAGGTTGTGGCAGTCGCCGAGGCGCCCGCGTAGCGATACATCGCGGAGGCATTCTGGGCCCACATTTCGCCGTAGTCGGCTTCGACGGCCGAGATCGCCGGCGTGTTTTGGCTGAGAGCATTATCCGCGATCAGCGCTGCCAGCGCAGCCCTGTTGGCCTCGATCACCGGCGGGGGCACCGTCGCGGCGAATGCGGTCTCGAAGGCCCTTGCAGCAGCCCTGGCCTGGCTGGCGACCTCCTCGGCTTGTACGGCGGTATTCGTCAGCCAGCTTATGTGCGGGGCAACGGCGGCACCCATCGAATCTGATGCGGAACCCCGCCAATCTTCGTCGGTAAGCGTTGTGATGATCGCCTGGTAAGAGGCGGCCGTGGAGTACAGCTCGTCCGCTAACCTGTCCCAGGCGTCCGCGGCGTCCAGCATCGACCCCGCACGGGAACCGGAATACATTCTGGCAGAGTTGATCTCGGGCGGCAGCGCACCGAAGTCCATCTCGTACTACCTCCGAGTCGCGCATGAGAGCTGGCTTCAGTGCCAGCGCCAATTGCGTTGCCGGCCTTGATGCCTACATTCAACCTTCACTGGCGCTATGTGCATCGGGGTCAGGCCGAAGTTGCTATCAGGTTGTTATCGCTCGTTATTGGACGTGCTTACATTCGCGATCATGTGCTTTGACGGCACAGCTGCGGTTTTGGATCCCACCACGTTTGGACCGCCGCCACGGGCCTGCGGTGAATCTGTCTAGCTGGTTCAGCCCGAGCATCGCGGCGAGGCCCACGAGAATACGTCCACTCCAGACGATTCATCAACGTTCAGCCGGTGTGCCGTGCTCATGAGTGCGCCGATCGCCAGATTACCGACGAGAGTTCCGACTCCGACGATGGTGCTGTAGAACCCGTAGTGAGTCGCCACTAGCTCCTCGCCTGATAGTGAGACCACGGTTCGCATTCCGAAAGGAAACAACGCCGCTGAAGCAATCGCGAGCAGACTCGCCGACAGTAATAATGCTGTGACCGCAGCACCGGTATGCTCCCATCACGCCACCGCCAGAGTCGGGTTGACCACCGTGGTGCTGCGCGTCCACCGGCTGACGACCGTGTCCAAGGGCGTGGCTATCTCGTCGGGCTCGGTGGGAGGTTCGCCGCCGAGCAGTTGATGTTGGTTGCAGTATTCGTCGTTGTAGATGGTGTCGAAGTACCGTTGCGGGCCGTCGGGGAAGACCGCGGCGATGGTGGTGTCCGGCGAGAAGGTTCGCGCTGCCCACCCGGCGACCAGTGCCACTGCCCCGACGCTCCACCCGCCGCTGGCGTAGTGGGTGGCGGCCAGGGTGCGGCACGCCCAGACGGCTTCTGCGGGAGCAACCCAGTGCACTTCGTTGAACGCGCCGTAATCGACATTGCCGGGATAGATGCTCGAGCCCAGGCCACGCATCAGCCTGCTCGACGCCGGCTGCCCGAAGATTGTGGACCCGATGGTGTCCACGCCGATTAACTGCATCTCCGGGTTGAACTCGCGCAATACCCGGGCCACGCCCGCTGAATGTCCCCCGGTTCCCACCGAGCACACCAGGACATCGATGCGTCCCAGCTGGGCGAGCAGCTCCAACGCCAGCGGGCGGTAGGCGTCGACGTTGTCAGGGTTGCTGTACTGGTTGGGATTCCACGCTCTGGAGTCGGCGGCCAAAAGCTGCGCGACCCGGTCTTTGCGTGCCTGCTGCCACCCGCCGACCGGGTGCGGTTCGCACACCACGTCGACGCGGGCACCATATGCGGTCAGCATGCGCTGGATGATCGGTTCCAGGCCGGGGTCGGTGACCAGGGTGACGGGGTGCCAGTACACGTGACCGGCCAGCGCCAGCCCCAATCCAGCGTGCCGCTTGTTGATTCGACTATCGCGGCGCCGGGCGCCAGATCGCCTCGAGTGCGTGCTCGTTCCACCATGTGCATGGCGGGGCGGTCTTTCATGCCGCCGGGGTTGAATCCTTCGAGCTTGGCCCAAAAGCCACGGTCGGCAGTAACGGAGGTGCCAGAGAATCCGGCGGTCCCCGGGAGCTCCGAGATCCAGAGCACCGGGGTGTTGCCGACCATGGTGCCCAGTTGGCGATTCCGGCCAGGAGTGGGGTGATTTCCCTCGGGGACAAGGCGATACCGGTCACGGGTCTGGCGCGACCTGATTGAGGCGCGGTGTGACCTGGCGGGAACGAGTATTGGCGCGGTTGGGTCGAGGCTGTCGATGGGCAAGATGTTGTTCATTTGATCGTCGCTTCTGCATCGGGGCCGCGAACACACGCGCGGCAATTTGATGTGGGTCAGCGGTCACCGGCCGTGGCGACGGGACACCACGGCCTGGCGCTGACCGGTCAGCGACGAGCCAGGCAGAACCGCGTCAAGAAGTCTTGACCGGTGCGAACGGAAACCAGTGCCGCTGGCGGGCCACGCCCGCCCGCCACGACGAGGTAGGTAAGCGAAGCCGTGCCGGCCACGGCCCCCAGCACAACGGCTGACGGGATCGATGGGGCGGCCGACCGCGACGACACCGCGGGCGCGAACTTCTCCGGGCACGGCGGCGTCGAGTTGTCAGAAAGATGCGCGTGGTCGACGTTGACCGCGAACTCACCGCCCAGTGATGTCGCCGGAGGGTGGTTCAGGTGAGCTGCATGGGGCTGGAACTGAAGGAACCCGCATCCAACGCCGACAAGAGCGAACACCCACGTCAGAGCAGCCGCGGCAACCGCGGATCGCATCCACACCACACGTCGGGCCTTCACGCCGTTCACTGTATACCCCATAGGGGTATAGTGCAAAGCCACGGTTGCGATATGCCCTAATCCCGAGCAGGGTTGAGGCGCCGGGGACAAATAGACACCAGACAAGGAGCTGTCAATGCCTATGCTGCCCACGAGCGAAGTCCCCTTCGACGCGGCGCGGCTCACCAGGCGCGGCTTCATAGCCGCCGGCATCGCCGGCGGCTTCGCGCTGGCTGCTTGCAGTCAGTCCAATAGCAAGACATCAAGTAGCGCCGCCCAAATGGCCGCCGCCATCGCTGCGGCCGAGGCAGCCCGGCCACATACTGGACGCACCGTGACCACCACCTTGACTGCCCAGCAGACGGAGATCGACCTGGGTGGGATTACCGCCCGTACACTGGCCTACGGCAACACCATCCCGGGCCCGCTGATCCGGGCCAACATAGGCGACGAGCTTGCGATAACGGTCACAAACCGGCTCGACCAGCCGACCTCGCTCCACTGGCACGGCATCGTGCTGCGCAACGACATGGACGGCGCCGAGCCCGCCACCCCGAACATCCCCGCGGGACATGACTTCACCTACCGGTTCTCCGTTCCGAATGCCGGCACCTATTGGGCCCATCCGCACGTCGGCCTCGAAGAGGACATGGGGCTTTATCTGCCGGTGGTCGTCGACGATCCGACTGAGCCGGGTGACTACGACGCCGAATGGATTGTCGTCATGGATGATTGGACCGATGGCGTCGGCAAAAGCCCGCAACAGCTCTACGACGCCCAGACTTCCCCGAACAAGCCCACTATGCAAAACATGCCCGGGGCGACGCCGACAACCACAACCCCGACCAAAACGACCGCCACTACGACCACGACGACCACGACGACCTCAACGACCTCAACGACCGGGACGACCGGGACGAGCGTTGCGACCCCGACGAGCGGTGCGACCGGAATGCCCGGGGGTGAAGTCGGCAAAAGCGACCTGCTCGGCGGCGACGCCGGAGACATCGCCTACCCCTACTACCTGATCAACGGCCGAGTCCCCGCGGCCGCGACTACATTCAACGCGAAGCCGGGCCAGCGAATCCGGATCCGTTTCATCAACACCGGCTCCGACACCGCGTTTCGCGTTGCGCTGGCCGGGCATTCGATGACGGTCACCCACACCGATGGTTATCCCGTGGTGCCGACCCAGGTCGAAGCCCTGCTGATCGGCATGGCCGAACGCTACGACGTCATCGTGACCGCCGCCGACGGCGTCTTCCCGCTGGTCGCGGCCGCGGAAGGGAAAAACGCCGTGGCGCGTGCGTTGCTCGTCACCGGGTCAGGCAGCCAACCTGATCCTCAATTTCGGCCGGCAGAACTCACCAAACGAGTGGGTAGTATCGAAATGTTCACCGCCACAACGTCCGTCAACTTGGGTGCGGCCGAGCCCAACCTGAACCTCCCAGTCGTCTTGGGCGGCAACATGGTCAAATACGACTGGACGATCAATGGCGAGCCCTACAGCAAGACCAATCCGCTACACGTACGACAGGGCCAACGGCCGACTATCACATTCGACAACCCCACAATGATGTACCACCCAATACACCTGCACGGCCATACTTTCCAGCTGATCAAGGCCGACGGCACTCCCGGCGCCCGCAAGGACACCGTGATCGTGCTGCCCAAGCAAAAAATCAACGCCGTCCTGGTCGCTGACAACCCGGGCTTGTGGGTGTTGCACTGCCACAACACCTACCATCAAGTCGCCGGGATGCAGACCCGCCTTGACTACGTCTTCTGACCCTAGACTGTCCCGAAAAAGTCCAACAGCAACTCGTTGACGGCCGACGGCTGCTCGATTTGCGGACAGTGGCCGGCCCCGTCGACCACCGCCCAACGTCCGTGTCGGATCTGCTTGGCGATCTCAGCGGCCCAGCCCGAGGGAAGCAGCTTGTCGTCTCCCCCTTCGACCACAAGTGTCGGCACATCGATGCGCTCGTACGGCCGCGCACTCGACGAAGTCGAGGACGGTGAGGCGTCAGGACGGCGAAAGCGCGCGGCCGCCACAGCCTCCCACGCCCCGGGCGCGATGCTTGACTCATAGCGACGCCGTACATAGTCGTCATCGGCTGGATAGCCGGCGTCGTAGAACAGCGCTTCGACGATCCGCCGCATGGCCGGCAGGGTTGCGTCGTATTGCTGGAGCGCGTCAAAGTGCCTATTTTGCTCGATCTCGCCGCCTCCGCAGATGATCACCATGGTGCGGACCGGCAGCAGCGGGGCATCCGACGTGGCGTCGGTGAGCAGATTGATCGCGCCCATCGAGTTGCCGACGAAGTGCGCCGACCCGATGCCAAGCACCTCACAGAAACGCGCCACATGCCGAATCCGCATCCCACGGCCATCGACGAAGTCGATTACCTTCGCCGACCGCCCGAACCCCAGCATGTCCGGCGCCAGCACTCGATACTGCGTGGCGAGGGTGGCAATGTTACGTTCCCAACCGAGTTCGGCGCTGGCACCGAACTCGCCACCGTGCAGCAGCACCGCCGGGTCGCCTTCGCCGGCCTCCAGATAGCTGGTGACCAGACCGTCGACCATTGTGGTTTTGCGATGAATCTCCATCGCCCGCCTTCTCTACTTTATTGCGATCGGATTCACCGGAGAGCCCACGGCGCCAACAACACTCAGAGGTGGCGCGACGAGCTGAAATTCGTAGACGCCGTCGGCGGCGCAATCGGCTGCCAGCTCGGTGAGGTCCCAGTACTCGCCGAGCATCAGCCCCATATCACGCAGCGTCAGTAGGTGGAAGGGCAGAAATACCCCCTCGACTCCGGATACCGGGTCTTCGACCTGGAGGTTGTCGGCGGCGACCGCAGCGATCTCGTGATCGTGCAGCCACGAAGCGCATCGCCAGTCCAGCCCGGAGTAGGGTTCCGTTTTGTTGCCCGTCATGAGAAACCTTGCCCACCAACCGGTCCGGACCAGCACGATGTCGCCCCGCCCGATCGCCACTCCCTGCGACCGAACGACGTCATCCAATTCTTCGGGCGTAATTGGGTTTCCGTGTTCGAGGAAGACCTCCGCACCCCGATGGCGGACCAGGTCCAAAAGCACGCCGCGCGAGGTGATGCCCTTGACATCGACCTTCTCGATGCCGCAGTGGTAGGCGCCCAAACTCGTCACCGAACCTGCCGGGAAGCCGTTGTAGAGCTGGTCGTCGTAGTAGACGTGAGACAGCGCATCCCACTGGGTGGCCGCCTGCAGCGGCATGATGATCATGTCGTCGTTGAACCGGAACGGGTTGTCGAGGAGGTACTTGCCCATCTGCTTCGCTGTCGGGTTCTGCGCCCACCCCGGCCCGTACTGCGCCAGCGTGTTCGCATCCCCGCCGTCCACGGTCATGACATGTATGGGATTGTGCCGGAACCCGAAGGCGCCCTGCGGGCCTGACGACCCGAAATCCACGCCGAGCGGAAACACTTTCCCGTGCCGCACCAGACTTGCGGCTTGCGCAACCTTCTCCGCGGTGATGAAGTTCAGCGTGCCGAGCTCGTCGGCATCTCCCCATCGTCCCCAGTTGGAGACATCGCGTGCGACCCGCCGGAAGTCAGTCATGCTGGCCACGGTGTCTGTCCTTCCTCGAGTTCACGAGCGATCGCCGCAGCCACGTTTCCACCGTCAACCCACACAACCTGGCCCGAGATGTAGCTGGCTGCACGACTATTCAGAAAGAGCAGGACCGCTGCCTGTTCAGCGGGGCCGGCGACGCGACCCAATGGCTTGGGTATGTCGTCGAGGAATCCCTGCCCGTACGCCGTGCGCAGCTGATCAAGGATCGGGGTTTCGGTAACTCCCGGGCCGGTGCAGTTGATGCGAATACCCTGGGCGCCCAGTGGGGTCGCGTTGCGCATGGTGTAGAGGATGACCGCTTCCTTCGACAATTGGTAGCCGCCGCCGGCCAGCGCCTCGGGGTGGCGATGGCACCAGTCGATACCCTCCTGCATCGTCGCAGTATTCAGCAGCGGCGCCACTGCTAGTAGATGCTCTCGGTATGCCGCGGCCGCGAGCGAGGACACACTTACGATGGACGACCCCGCGGCCATCCGCGGGATAAGCGCTTCGGTGATATGCCGTAGGCCCAGGAAGTTGATGGTAACGACGAGCGGCGGGTCGCCGATCCCGGAGGACACCCCGGCCACGTTGAAAAGCGTATCGACTCCCCCGCCGATGGAAGCCACTGCGCTATCGATCGACACCGGGTCGGCGAGGTCCACCTCACGAAAATCGTTGATCTGGAAGGCCGGTTGGCGTTTGTCCAGTCCAACGACGTTCGCCCCGAGTTCGGTGAGCTGGCCCACCACATATTCGCCGATGCCCGACGCACATCCGGTCACCACCGCACGGCGGCCGTCGTAGCGCCACAGCTCGTCGAATCGTCCCAACACTCTTCCCGAATTCAAAGGTCTTCCGGTGTCACTTGCGCTGCTCCTTTGCGCGTTGCGCCGCCTGGACGCGGCCTTCGTTGATCTCCGCCATGGCTTCGGGGATCTCGCTCGCGGTGAATTTACCGCCACGGCCGGTCGGCAGCCCGCCGAAAGAGTAGTTTTCGTCGAATTGCGGCGCGGTCGATTCCGGCCGCCGCGACTCGACCTTCTCGATAACGGGAGCCAGCCGCGCGGCCTTGTCGGCCACCGCCTTTTCATCACGCTCGATGAACTCGGGCAGGATCTCTTTGCCCATCAGCTCGATGGATTCCATGGTGCCCTCGTGGCTGCGCGGGTTGAGCAGCAGGATGATTTCGTCGACGCCGCTCTCCTCGTAGCCGCGCAGGAATTCGCGCACGGTGGCCGGAGAGCCGATCGCGCCGCGGCCGGGACCGTAGGCCAGCGTCGGGTCCTTCTCCACCTCTTCGAGATAACGTTTCCACACTCCGGTCCGCCCGGGGGTGTGCACACCTGTCATGTAGTAGTGCAGGATCCCGAACGAGAAGAATCCGCCGCCCTGCCCGAGCCGTCCGAGTGCCTGCTCGTCGGTCCGGGCGACCATCATCGACAGATCACCGCCGATGGCCAGGATATTCGGGTTGATCTGCGGCGTGACTGGGACACCGTTCTCCTCGAATTCCTTGTAGTAGCCGTTGACCCGCTCGGTGAGCGGTCCGGGACCGGTGTAGGCGAAACTCAGTGCGCCGATGCACTTTTGGGCGGCCATCTGCACGCTGGACGGGCGGGTGCAGGCGACCCAGACCGGTGGATGCGGTTTTTGCATCGGCTTGGGAATCACGTTGCGGGCCGGCATCTGGATGTGCTCGCCTTTGAAGCCCGCGAACGGTTCCTCAATCATGCATCGGATCGCGACCTCGAGGGCCTCTTCCCACTGTGCGCGCTTGTCGGCGGGATCGATGTTGAATCCGCCGAGTTCACCGACAGAGGAGGATTCTCCGGTGCCGAACTCGACCCGCCCGTTGGAGATCAGATCGAGGGTGGCGATGCGTTCGGCCACCCGGGCGGGGTGATTGACCGCGGGCGGGAGGTGCATGATGCCGAATCCCAGCCGGATGTTCTTGGTCCGCTGGCTGGCCGCGGCCAAAAAAATTTCCGGCGCTGTGGAATGACAGTATTCCTCGAGGAAGTGATGCTCGGTGAGCCAGACGGTGGAGAAACCGGCCTTGTCCGCGGCCTCAACCTCATCCAGGCAGTCCTGCAGCAGGATCCGCTCGTCATCCGGTACCCAAGGACGCGGCAGGGCGAATTCGTAGAACAGTGAGATTTTCATTGCTTACCTCCTATGAGAATTAAGGGTTCGCTTGGCAGTCTGGGCGGCAACGTGTTTCGCTGCGACAAAGCCAAAGGTCATCGCTGGGCCTATGGTCGCCCCGGCGCCGGCATAGCTGCGGCCCATCACAGGTGCGGCGGTGTTGCCCACCGCGTACAGTCCCGGCACGACGATGTCATCCGGCCGCAGTACCCGGGCGTATTCGTCGGTACGCAGACCACCTGACGTCCCGAGGTCGCCCAGAACGATTCGGAACGCGTAGTACGGCGGATCCCCCAGCGGATACAGGTTGGGGTTGGGCAAAGTCGGATCGCCGTAGTAGTTGTCGTAAACGCTGTCACCGCGGTTGAAATCATCGTCGTGACCCTTATTCGCCAGCTCGTTGAAACGCGTCGCGGTCGCCCGAAGTTGGCTTGCCGGTACGCCGATCTTGGTCGCCAGTTCGTCCCAATTCATCGCCGCTTTGACCACGCCCGATTCCAGCCAGGCCGGCGGGACCTTGCGGCCGGTGGGCACCGGCGCTCCGGGAATTTTGGGTATCGGCAGATGGCCGCCGATGACGTAGCGATTCCAAGACCGGTGATCGGTGATGAGCCAGCACGGGATGTGGGTGACACCGGACTTTTGGCCGTCGATCATGGCGTGACCGAAGTCCATGTAGGGCGCAGCCTCGTTGATAAAGCGCTTGCCTTCGCCGTTGACGATGAACTGTGCCGGCATCATCCGCTCGTTGAGCATGAATTGCATTCGCCCGTCCGGCCATTGGATCGCCGGGAACCACCAGGCCTCATCGAGCAACTCGGTCGCGGCGCCTACTCTTTCTCCAGCGCGAATACCGTCGCCCATAGCGGCAGGATTGCCAAAGCTCCAGTCCTGGTCCACAACGGGTAGATGCTCTTTGCGCCAGGCAAGGTCGTGGTCGAAGCCCCCGGTTGCCAGGATAACTCCGCGGCGTGCGCCGATCCGCTGCTTGCTACCGTCTGTCTCCACCAACGCACCGATCACCGATCCATCGGCGTCGGTGAGCAACTCCGCCATCGGCGAGTCCAGCCACAGCGGGATAGCGCGTTCTTTCATCGCCAGCCTCAACCGCGCCGCCAGTGACTGTCCGATCGCCGCGACCCGCTCGCCGAATACTCTCGCCCTGACCATGCGCGAAATGAGCTTCAGCAGCACGCCTTTCCCGGCCCACGACTGCCGGATCCGGTAAAAGGATCTAAGTTCCTTGGGGCCCAGCCAGATTCCCCTGGGGGCAAGTGCCAGCGGCTCGAGTAGCTTCTGCTCGTCGGTTCCCAGCTTCCGCAGGTCGATCGGCGGCACGTTGATCGTGCTACCCAGTTCAGAGCCACCGGGCAATTCCGGATAGTAGTCGGCATAGCCTGGCTTCCAGACGAACTCGAGCCAGGGCGAGAGCCGTTCCAGGAACTCCAGCATCTGCGGTGACGACTCGACGTACTGCCGTATTCGCGCCTCGCTGACCAGGCCGTCGGTGATCTGGCGCAGGTACTCGATAACGCCTTCCGGTGAAGGCGCGTAGCCCTCCCTGCGCTGCGCGGGTGCCCCCGGCACCCAGATGCCGCCTCCCGAGAGAGCGGTGGAACCGCCGAAATAACTGGACTTTTCCACCACCAACGCGTCGAGTCCCGAAGCGTTGGCCGTCAGGGCAGCCGTCATGCCGCCACCGCCAGACCCGACGATGAGCACGTCGACAACGTGGTCGAAGGCGTCGGAAGTGTCTGAAGACGCGAAAGTCATGCCGTCGGCGCCGCCGTTCGAATGGCGAAACCGGCGATCAGTTCGGCAGCCGGCTTGTAGTAGCGCATCGTGGTCTGGTATGGCCCTGCCGTTGCCAGTGCCGCGAAAGCGGCTACCCACGTTCTGATTTCATGCGCGGAACCGCCGCCCTCGTGAAGCACGAACGAGTTCGACCAGGAATCGAGCTCGGCGAGGCGTCCCCCGTCGATGATCTCCAGGAATTGGTGATCCCATGCCGGGTTGAGGGGTTGAAGTTCGCTCCCGCCGACGGCAAAGCTCTTGGCCGCATCGATCACCGCGGTCTGCCGGGCTTGCCGCTGCTCGGACGTCATCGGTTCGCCATGCACGATCCGCTGCAGGACCGCCGGCGCAGCCGTGGCCAATGTCGGCACCGGGGGACTATGTGAGAGCCCGCCAGATCCAATCACCAGGACCCGCTTGTCCAGGGCTGCCAGATAGCCGCCAACGGCGGTACCTAATGCCCGGCAGCGATGCAACGGCCCCAGCGGCACGGCGATTGCGTTGACGAAGATCGGTATCACCGGGCGCGAGGTGGCGTCCCCGAAGAGCTTCTCCAACGGCTGGACGGTGCCGTGATCCACATCCATGCTGGCCGATACCGCGACGTCGACACCCGAACCTAGTACGGCATTCGCGCAGTCCGCCGCGATGCCTTCTGGAACGTTGAGCGGGCCGACATGGGTGCCGTAGTCGCCAACTCCTGTGGCGTGCATACCGATACAGAAGGGCGGCATCATCTTGTAGAAGAATCCGTTGTAGTGGTCCGGAGAAAAGATGACGACGAGTTCTGGGTCGTAATCTTCGACGAATTCTCGCGCCTGCGCGATCGCGGCATTGATGTCGTCAAGCAGGTCCTGCGACGGCCCCGGTAGATTCAGCAGCGGGCTGTGGGACATACAGCAGAGAGCCAGTGGCACTTGAGGAGTCACCTCCTCCCGGCGTGAGTGCGAGGGCGTCAAGGAGCGAGGCGCTGAGCTCGGGCGCGAGCTGAGCGATACAGGCACCGGCGATACAGCGATCGGGGCGCAGGAACAACACCGACTCTTGGTGGGCGTCAAACCAGGATTTGAGACCACCGGCGCGATCGCCGACCACCACGACATCGGGATCGTCGTGCCCAGTCCAGTGCAGCTGCGTCTGCGGCCGGAGCGCAATAAAGCATGCGCCCAAGGCTTTCCAGTTCGCGAACGCTTCGTCGCCGAGGATTTTGCGTGGGTTGTTGTTCCAGCACAGCACGGCGAACCAAGGGCCCAGCACGTCGTCCAAGAGGACACCTTGCTGGGTCCGGGTATCAACCCGAGGCTGAATGAACAGGGTGCCGACCGGCGAGCCGGTGTGGCGGGGTTCGTCGTGGACGACAGCCCCCTGCTCGTAGCGCGGCATCGGCTTAAACCGCATTTCCAGCACATACCGCTTGAGCGACGGCACAATTGACGCGGATCGCACGATGAGGTCCCGGGCGGCGGCAACCCTGCGGTCGGTCGGTGAGATCACCCGCCCCACCATGGTGGAAAGGTCGATCATCGCCCGGGCGTGCTTGCGCCGCTCGATGTCGTAGGTGTCCAATAACCCGTCGCCGGCCCGGCCGCTCACCACGGCCGCGAGCTTCCACCCCAGATTCGCCGCGTCCCGGATACCGCTATTGTAGCCCTGCCCCTGCCACACAGGCATCAGGTGCGCGGCATCCCCGGCCAGCAGTAACCGGCCGCTGCGGAACGCGCCGGCGATCCGCGAGTGATGGGTGTAGACCCGGCGCCGGATCACCTCGACCCGGTCGGGGTGCGGCACCATCCGCGCCAGCATCCGCGTCAGGAAGGCCGGATCCTCCGCCTGCTCGTCGGACTCGTTGGCGTGAATCATGAACTCGAACCGGCGAATCCCGTGCGCGATCGAGATCGAGGCATATGGGCGTTCCGGGTCGGCACCGACCTCGCTGTTCGGGTGACCCAGTGGATCGTTCGCGATATCCACGACCAGCCACCGCGTGGACGAGGTCGTGCCGTCGAAGGACACGCCCATCATCCGGCGCGTCATGCTGCGTCCCCCGTCGCAGCCGACGACGTAGCGCGCCCGGACACTCGAGGTGGCGCCTTCGTGGTGGGCGCTGCCGCCAAGCTCGACAGTCACCGCGTCGGCGGCTTGCGCGCACGAGGTCATGGGACGGTTCCACCACACCTCGGCGTGCTCGAATCTGTCCAAACCGCACAGCAATTCGGCATCGACGAGCGGTTGCACGAACCCATTGCGCTTGGGCCAGCCGAAACGGGCATCGGGCGGGGCCATTTCGGCAAGCACTCGGCGCTTAGCGTCGACGAAACGCAGAATCTGGTTGGGCACGGTGTGCGGCAAGACGCGGTCGACCAGACCGATCGACTGGAAGGTGCGCAACGCCTCGTCGTCAAGTCCGACCCCGCGCGGGTAGTCGATAAGCGTGGCCCGTTCCTCGACCACCAACGTGCGGATACCTTGCAGACCAAGGATGTTGGCTAAGGTCAACCCGACCGGGCCCGCGCCGACTAGGACAACGTCGACGTCTATGTTCTGCCCGTCTGCGACCATCAGCGCCCCAGCAGGAAATCGAGATGCAGGCGATTAAAGGTCTTGGAGTCCTCGTACTGCGGCCAGTGACCACAGCCCGGCATCACCTCGAACCGCGCGCCAGGAATCATCGACGCGATGCGGCGGCCCTCGGTCACGTCGGCGGTCGGGTCGTCACTGGTCCACAGCACCAGCGTCGGCGCGGTGATCGACCCGTATTCGGCCGGGCCGAGAATGTTTCGCGCCCGAATCTCGGGATCCTGCAGCGCCATGATGTCGCGCATGGCCGCGACGAATCCCGGTTGGCGGTATATCCGTTGGCGGCTGGCGACCAGGTCGTCGTAATCCTTGGACTTGTCGGCCATCAACCACTTGATTCGCGCCTGAACCGTCTCCCACGTCGGGTTCTCGGCGGCCGCCATGGACAACGTGATGATCCGTTGCATTACGACAGGATCGGCCTGGGAGCCTCCGGCCGTATTGAGGACGAGCCGGTCGACCACGTCCGGATGGTCGACGGCGGCGCGGGCGGCCACCCAGCCCCCGAGCGATTCACCGCTCAAGCAGGCACGCTCAACCCCGATGGTGCGCAGAACAGCCATCAGGTGCTCGACGTAGTGACTGATTTCCAACGGGTGGCCCGGCTTGTCGGTGTATCCGTGGCCCAGCATGTCGATCGCCCAGGTCCAGAAATGCTCCGCGTGCGCCGCCAGATTGCGCACGTAGGCCTCGGCGTGGCCACCGGAGCCGTGCAACAGGACCAGCACCGGCTTGCCCGGATCGCCGGCACGCAAAAAGCGAGTCCGGACTCCCCCGGCCCCTCCAGCCATGAGATAGCCCTGCTCAAACGCGACACCCTGGAGATCGCTCCATACGCTCTCGAACTCCGCCACGGTTCCTCTCTGGCCTGACATCGGGTGGAAATACGGTTCTCGTTTTTGGCTTGGGTGGTGTGCTAATATCGCACAGCAATGTGCGTTATATATAGAGCTTCGCTCTCACATGGGGGTCTGTCAAGGCCATGACCGGTTCGCAGACGCTGGCCAGAGGACTCACTGCGCTGCAAATGGTGGCGGCCTCCCCAAGTGGGCTCACCGTGCAACAGCTCGCCGACCAGGTCGGGGTGCATCGGACCATCGCATATCGCTTGCTCTCGACGTTGGCCGAGTTCCGGCTGGTGGCCAAAGGGGAAGACGGGCGCTACCGGCCGGCGGCCGGCCTCGCCGTCCTCGGTGCGTCATTCGACCGAAACGTGCGTCAACTGAGTCTGCCGACGCTGCGCGCACTGGCCGACGAACTCGGCACCACCGTGTCGTTGCTTGTCGCCGAGGGCGACCAGCAGGTGGCAGTCGCGGTGATCGTGCCGAGCCAGGTGGCCTACCAGCTCGCCTTCCACGAGGGCAGTCGATATCCGCTGGACCGCGGGGCCGCTGGGATCGCGCTGCTCGCGAGCATGCCCCGGCGCCCGGGCGAACGGGATCTGGTCGCCCGCGCTCGCGAGCGCGGCTGGGTGATGACGTACGAGGAGATCGAACCGAATACCTATGGCCTGGCCGTGGCTGTCCACCGCCAGGCACCGTCTCCACCAACCTGCATCAACCTCATCTCCCACCGAGAAGACGTCGTGATGCGCGGGAAGGACGCGGCCGTCAAAGCCGCAAAGCAGTTGTCCGAGCTGTTGAGCTGAAGGGATAACAGTCCATGTCTTGGGACTCCGAAGTCGACGTCGTCGTGCTCGGCACCGGCGGTGCCGGGCTCACGGCCGCACTGACTGCGGCGGCCGCCGGCGCCTCCGTCGGGGTCTTCGAGAAGGCCCCGACCGTCGGCGGAACCACGGCGGTGTCGGGTGGCATCGTATGGATCCCTGCCCATAACCGTTCTCCCGAAGGGGAATTGACGGTGGCGGACGCACTGCAATACCTGCGCGCGCAGTCTCTCGGCTCGATGGACGACGCTCTGGTCGAAACGTTCGTGCGAACCGGTCCGGCGATGCTCGACTTCGTGGAGGCACACAGCGGTCTGCGCTTCGAGATCGCTACCGGCTTCCCCGATTACCAACCGGAGTTGCCTGGAGGACAACCGGGAGGAGGCCGATCGCTCAGCGCGGCTCCGTTTGACCTCACCCAGTTAGGCGAGTGGGGTACCCGAATCACCTCGTTTCCTGCCGATTGGTCCAACGTCGGTTTCGACGCCGAGACCAGAGCCCGACTGCACGCAGCGGTGGATGAACGAACCAGCGATCTGTGTGTAGCCGGCACCGCACTGGTAGCCGGCCTGCTCAAGGGATTGCTGGATGCCGGGGTGACACCTCACACGAACGCGCGGGCCGAACAACTCATTGCCGAGGCCGGAGAAATCGCCGGAGTACGGGTCAGCTTGCCGGGACAGAGCATGAACGTGCGCGCCCGCCGCGGAGTCATCTTGGGTACCGGCGGCTTCGAATGGGATCCGGTTCTGGTGCAAGCCTTTCTGCGTGGCCCGATGCACGGTGCGGTCTCCCCACCGAACAACACCGGCGACGGGCTGCGCATGGCGATGGCACACGGCGCAGATCTGGCCAACATGGGCGAAGCGTGGTGGGTGCCGATCGTACGAATCCCGGGTGACACCATCGAAGGCAAGCCACGCAGCCGCAGCGTACGGCTGGAACGAACCCGCCCGAGGAGCATCATCGTCAACTCGGCCGGGCGGCGGTTCGTCAATGAGGCATGCGACTACAACTCGATGGCCGGCGCTTTCCACTACCTCGATCCCCGAGGCGGGTATGTCAACGATCGCGGGTGGATTGTCTTCGACTCAGTTCACCTGCAGTGCTACGGATTTCTCGGTATCTCCCCCGGGCAGCCTGTTCCGGACTGGTTCTGCGAGTCGGCAGACCTTGCCGAATTGGCAGCCAAGACCGGCATTGACGCCGACGGCTTAACCCGCACGATCCAGGAATGGAACCGCCATGTCGCCGCCGGCGCCGATCCTGACTTCGGGCGCGGTTCCAGTGCGTACGACGGCTATTGGGGTGACGACCGCGCTACCACACTTGCCGGCAAGACACTCGGCCCGATCGACACCGCCCCCTACTATGCGGTGCCGGTGTGCGTGGGCGCGATGGGCACCAAGGGCGGACCGCGCACCGACCACGACGGCCGCATCCTTCATGTCGGTGGTGGGCCCATACCGGGCCTGTTCGCCGCGGGCAACGCGATGGCCGGCGCGACCGGCCGGGCCTACGGCGGTGCTGGCGGAACAATCGGTCCGGCAATGGTTTTCGGCTTCCGTGCCGGCCACGCCGCCGCGACCGGAAAGTCTGTTGACAGCGACACCCCTTGGCTACAAGACACGGCTAGTCAGTCCTGAAGCAGTATCTCGACGCGACATGGGTGCTCGCCGGTGCATCGAGGAATGCGGCAACGGCTGCTGGACTAGCGGAAACTCCTCGTCTCCTTACTCTTCATGGGAATCTCGGTGCGACCAGCCAGAGCGCGCGCGAGCGGCACGCACAGCGCGGCGCCGATCAAACCAGCCACCACGGTGGTAGCCGCCACCAGCGGCCGCCCGCCATGCATCAGGCTGCAGGAGGCCAGGATTGGAGCGACCACCGCCGCAACCGCACCCGCCAAGCCCCATATTCCGTGGTAGCGCCCGCGGTGTGTGGGCGGGGCGATCCGGTGCACGATACCCGCGCCGACCACGAACCAGGCGATCTCGCCGGGCGCGCAGGCGGCCGCGGCCACAATGAAGCCGACCGCGGTGTGCGCGAGGGCGATGGCCGTGACGCACATGGTCGTCCACACCACCGCGGTGGCCAGGATGTCAACACGCGGACCGTGCTCAACTCGTCTACTCACCCATGGCGTGATCAGCGGGGTGAGTGCTACGACCGCTGCGGCATTGGCCAGCTGCGCCCAGCCGTACGCAGTGGGACCCAGCCCGGACATGGACATCAACATGGGCATGGCCGCGTAGAAGCCCATAAACGCCGTCAGGATCGCCACGCTGGATACGAACAGCAGAACGAGCCGATTGTCCGAGAAGGCCTGCCGGTAAACGCCTTTCCCCGTCGACACGCCGCGGCGCGTCGACGACGGCATGCAGCAGGCCGCCAGGATGGCGAACGCCGCACAGGCGATGCCGTTGATCCAGTACAGGGCCGGGATGCCCATCCGGCCGGCGAGCAGACCACCAGCCCCGCCGGCGACCCCGGCGCCGATAGTCAACCAGCTGAAGCGCAGGGCATCGATTTTCGCTCGCCGCTGGGGATCGGCGATCAACTCGGCGATCGCAGCGCCCAGCACCGTGCGTGGCGCTTCATAGACCAGGCCGACGACCGCGGCCCCGGCCAGCAACGCCGGCACGCTGTGCGCCCCGGCCGTCAGCACCAGCGCCAACCCCGCCAACAGCCCCGTGGCCACCAGCGTCGACCGCCGCCCGATATGGTCAATCAACCACCCGCACACCAGCTGTCCCACCAGCCAGCCCACGCCGAAGGTCGCCAACACCGCCCCGACCGCTCCCGCCGCATGGCCTCGTCCAGTGACGTGGTAGGCCAGGAACGGGTAGGCGAATCCCGCGGCACGCACCACCAAGTTCCCGCCCAGCAGCAGCCAGATCACTACCGGACAACCGGTTGTCCCCACCAGCTTCTTGCTGACGAATGCACCCGGGGAACGGGTGACCGTCTCCACGTGCGTGGACATTGGTGTTCCTTTGGCTGGTGTTCGTGTCGGGTTGGTGTTCGGGAGTTGTTAGCCCTGAACGAACTCAGCATCGAAGGGCTGGCTGAAGAGATCCTCAACAGAATCTTGGTGGCCCGAAGCTGTAACGACCCGGCCAAGGCGACCGTCCTGCGGCGCGAACTTGTCAGTGCGCTGTGACGCAGTTCCCCTGCTTGCAACTCTTACTCTCAAGCTGAGAGAATAATGTTCTCAAGAATGTGCGGTTGGCTCTCGAGCCCCGCAACGTGCCCGCCGAACTGGAGAAGACCTGTGCCTGAAGCTGTCATCGTGTCCGCCCTGCGCACCCCCATCGGAACCGCCCGAAAGGGAACCCTGCGTGACACCACCGCTTACGACCTGGCACACCACGTGGTTTCCGAGGCTGCGACGAATCTGGATTCGGCGCAGGTCGACGATGTGATCCTGGGCGAAGGTCTCTACGGCGGCGGTGTGCTCGCCCGGCACGCGGCCGTCACCGCGGGGCTCACCTCGGTGCCCGGTCTGGCCAACAATCGGCACTGCGCGGCTGGTCAGGCGGCGGTGCAGAGCGCAGCGGCCAGTGTGCGCGCCGGCATGGATCAACTCGTCATCGCCGGTGGTGTGAACTCGGCATCTACGTCGCCGCGGTCACGGTTGCAAGTGGACGGCGAGTGGGTCGACTGGTTCCCGCCGACCCACCCAGACCGTCCCGACGCGCCCAACATGGACATGTCGATCACCGTGGGCTGGAACGCCGCAGTCAAAGCGGGCGTGAGTCGCGAGGAGATGGACGCGTGGGCGCTGCGGTCACACCGCAATGCGATCGCCGCGATCGACGAAGGTCGCTTCAAAGAGGAGATCGTTCCCATCCAGACGCCGCACGGGCTGTTCTCGGTCGACGAGCACCCGCGCCGTGACACCAGCATGGAGAAGTTGGCCGCACTCAAGCCGCTGCATCCGGAAATCGAGGGCTTTTCTATTACCGCCGGCAACGCCTGCGGCGCCAACGACGGTGCCGCGGTGTTGACCATCGCGAGCGACCGGCTCGGGCTGCCCGCGCTGGCCACCGTACGGTCCTGGGCGTCCGTCGGTGTCGACCCCGCGGTCACCGGATTGGCGCCGGTCGAGGCGATCCCGAAAGCTCTTGCCCGCGCACAGCTTTCGATCGCCGATGTGGACCTGTTTGAAATCAACGAAGCGTTCGCGGCGATGTGTGTGGCTACCGTCAAGCTGCTCGATCTGGACCCAGACAAGGTAAACGTCAGCGGCAGCGGCTGCTCGCTGGGACATCCGGTGGCGGCAACCGGGGCCAGGATGCTGGTCACCCTGGTGCACGAATTGCGCCGCCGCGGCGGCGGAATAGGGGTCGCGGCCATGTGCGCGGGCGGCGGAATGGGTTCGGCAACGGTCATCGAGGTCGCGGCTCCGTAATGAGCACATGACCATCGCCGACCTGATCCGCAGCGCGCGCAATGGATCTCCGCGCGCGGCGGGTCGGCTACTCAGTCTCGTCGAAGGAGACCGACGCGACGAGGTGCTGGCAAGTATCGGGCCGGCTTCAATGCCTACGGGACAGGCGGGATTGGTCATCGGCATCACCGGACCACCGGGCGCGGGTAAGTCGACGACGATCGGGGCCCTGGTCGGCGCGTACCGGGAGCGCGGAAGCCGGGTGGCCGTGCTCGCGGTGGACCCGTCCTCACCGTTTAGTGGCGGTGCGCTGCTAGGCGATCGCATCCGAATGGCCGCGCATATCAACGACTCCGATGTGCTGATCCGTTCGGTGGCAACCCGCGGTCATATCGGCGGTCTCGCTGCTGCGGTACCGGCTGCCGTCCGCCTGCTGGGAGCGATTGGTTACGACGTGATCCTGCTGGAGACCGTGGGCGTGGGGCAGTCCGAGATCGAGATCGCCGCCGTCGCGGACCCGACCGTCGTCATCCTCAATCCTGGGGCGGGTGACGCGGTCCAGGCCGCCAAGGCCGGTGTCCTGGAAGTGGCCGACATCGTGGCGGTCAACAAGGCCGACCGGGACGGTGCCGAACAGACCGTGCGGGATCTGCGGGCTGAGACCAAGGCCCCGATCGTCAGTCTCATCGCCGCCCGGGGGGAGGGTGTTGCGGACCTGGTGGCCGCGATCGACGACCATCACCGCGCCGACAGTCGTGATCGCCGGTTGGCTCGGGCGCGGGCCCAAATCCTTTCGCTGGCCCAGACCCGGCTGCGGACCCACCCGGATCTGGACCGCTATGCCGAGTCGGTCGCCGACGGCCGCGACGACCCCTACGCCGCTGCCGAGCGGCTGCTGTCGCCGGAATCCGTGCCGCAGGCCTGAGAAGGATGCAACGAAGGTTTGGCGTATGTCAGGCGCCTTTACACTGCTTCCCAGGCGCCACCCTCGATGCCCCAGGAATGAGTAGGAGGCAAGGCCGGCAATGGCTGGTGGAATGGCTCAGCTGGAGGGAACAATCCCGGTCCCGGGTGGAAATGTCTGGTTCAAACGGGTTGGTGGTGGGGCGGGTCTTCCACTACTTGCGGTTCATGGCGGTCCTGGTTTACCGCACAATTACATAAGTTCGCTGGAACGCTTGGCCGATGAGCGCGAGGTCATTTTCTGGGATCAGCTAGGTTGCGGCAATTCTGAATGCCCGTCGAACGTGGGGCTTTGGACAATGGAACGCTCCGTGGCCGAAATGGAGGCCGTCATACAGGCGCTGGGCCTGAACGGCTTTCACGTCTTTGGCAACTCGTGGGGCGGGATGCTGGCGCAACAGTACGTACTTGACGTGTCGTCTGGAGCCGTTAGCCTCACCATCTCGAACAGCATCGCATCCATACCCCAGTTTTCGGAGATGGTCGCCCGCTTGAAGACCGAGTTGGACGCGGCAACCCAATCCGCGATTGACCGTCATGAAGCTGCCGGCACGACCCATTCAGCTGAATATCAGGCCGCGATCAGGACTTGGAACGAGACGTATCTTTGCCGTCTGCTTCCTTGGCCCAAACAGCTCCAGGAAGCGTTCCAGAAGATGGGAGCCGAGATCTTCGAAACGATGTTTGGGCCCAGCGACTTTCACATCGTCGGGACTATTCGGAGCTGGGACGTGCTCGACCGCTTACCCGAAATCGCATTGCCGACCCTTGTCCTTGCGGGCAGGTTCGACGAATGCGCACCTGAACACATGTGGGAAATGCACCAGCGCATTGGCGGCTCGCGGTTCGAGTTGTTCGATTCGAGCGCTCACATGCCTTTCATCGAGGAGCCACACCGGTTCGATCAGGTGATGCGGGACTTCCTTCGGCAACACGATGTTTGACGTGCTTGCCGCTCTCTCCGCGTAGGTCCGCTACGAAGACCTTGTCGCGACAGCAGCGTTGATGATGACCGCATACAGGTGGTGCCAATCAGGGCGATCGAATCCGGC
The DNA here is from genome assembly GCA_963728815.1 of uncultured Actinomycetota bacterium. GTDB lineage: Bacteria > Actinomycetota > Actinomycetes > Mycobacteriales > Mycobacteriaceae > Mycobacterium. The sequence continues at coordinate 34,233 of CAVSLH010000022.1, read as the reverse complement.
GCCCAGCAGCAGGCCACCTGCACAGCGACGCGTCCGAGCCTTGCCCCGCCGACTGACTGCGAGCGTGGGAATCAACCACCGGGAAAACTGATCGACCAGAACCAGATGGCCACCCGGTCGCAAAACTCTTGCGCATTCAGTGAGCCCGGCGCCTTGATCCGACCAATGGTCGAACGACGTACTACTCACCACGAGGTCCATCGACGCATCGGCGTAGGGCAGGTGCTCGGCCACCCCGGTGACGAATGTCAATCGTTCGTCGTCGGTAAGGCGTTTGGCGGTCTCGATCATGTTGGGAGCAGCATCAATTCCAGCAAGTTCCCGGGCTTCTGGATAGTGGCCGGCTAGCACCCGGAGCAGGTAACCAGTTCCACATCCCACATCGAGAACACGTTGCGGCGAGGCCACTGCAGACGTTGCCAACGCCGCGGTCCGGTCGCTGATGGCGTGGTGCAGACGGCCGCGCCAGCCCTGGTCATAGGACCTAGCCCGATCATCAAACGCAGAGACGTCACGATATGGCGGCACGGCAGTAATTGTAGGATCTGCCGAATCGAGCTGCTCAGTTCTTACCGGCCGCCAGCTTGCTGATGATCGACCGGAAGTCGTCGGTCGTGAACGACTGGTGCTCGGCCGAGAGGGCATAGTCCAGACTGGCGAGAACGGCGCGCTCCAGATGAATGTTGAGCACCCGCTTGGTGCTTTCGACCGCCTGCTGGGGCAGCTCCATAATCCGTTTCGCGCAGGCGATAGCTTCGGCGACCGGATCGGCTACCACGTGATTGGCCAATCCGAGTTCGACGGCCCGCTCCGCGCGAATGCGCGTGCCGGTCAGCGCGTATTCCTTGGCCAGCAGCAGACTGATATGCAGCGGCCAGGTCAGCGGGCCGCCGTCGGCGGCCACCAGTCCTACCTGCACGTGCGGGTCGGCAAGATAGGCGTCTTCGGCGATGTAGACGATGTCGCTCAGCGCGACCAGGCTGCAGCCGAGCCCGACCGCCGGGCCATTTACCGCCACCACCACGGGAATTCGGCACCGCGCCATGCCAAGCACGATCTCGCGTCCGTCTGAGATGGTCTTGGCCCGCAGATCGGCATCGCCCGCCAACTCCTCGAGATACGCGAAGTCACCGCCGGCCGAAAATGCCCTACCGGCCCCGGTGAGCACCGCTGCGCGGGCCGTGCGATCGTCACTCATTCGCTGCCACAGCCGCGCGAGTCCGGAATGCAGGCTGTCGTTGACCGAGTTGAGGGAATCCGGCCGGTTCAGGGTGATGATCCGCAGTGCCCCTTCGGCACGGACGTCGATTTCGCTTGGCATGTCGTACACGTCAGACTCCCAATCCCAAGATTCGCGAAGCGATGATGTTCTTCTGTATCTGTGATGTCCCGCCCATGACGCTTTGCGCGCGGCTGTACAGATAGGCGCTGAGCAGGTCCGGGTCGCGGGTCCCGGCTACTGCCAGCGCTGCGTGCCCGACGGACTGCTCGACCCAGGTCATCAGCAGCTTGTCGAGCGATCCTTCAGGCCCGTGCGACACCCCGTCCAGCTGTTCGGACAGTCGCCGCCGCACATGATGAGTCAGCATTTCCGACTGGACCGCGGCCCACGCGAGCTCTTCGGATACCGGACCGTCGTTGCGCGCCACCAGATCTCGGACAAGCTTGCCGTACCTGGCCGCGTAGCCCAGCGTGGACGGTTCGCGCTCGTGTCCCACCACGGTCATGGCAACTGCCCAGCCATCGCCGGGAGCACCGACCATCCGGTTCGCCGGCACCATGGCGCCGTCGAAGAACACCTGGCCGAATTCATTGGTGACCCCGTTCATCATGCGCAGCGGGCGCTGTTGCACGCCATGCTGTTTCATAGCGATCACGAACGCCGACAGGCCCCGGTGGCGCTTGGCCTCGGGATCGGTGCGGGCCAGTAGCAGACACCAGTCGGCGACGTCGGAGTAGCTGGTCCAGATCTTGTGTCCGTGCACCACATAGTTGTCGCCCTCACGGATGGCGGTGGTGGTCAGCGAGGCCAGATCTGAGCCGGCGCCGGGCTCACTGAAACCCTGGCACCACCGCTCGCTGCCGTTGATGATGCCGGGCAGGAAGCGTTTCCGCAGCTCCTCGCTGCCGTGCCTGCCGATGCCGTAAACCAGGTAGCCCACGCTGGGACGCGGCGGAGCGCCGGCGCGTACCAGCTCTTCGTCGACGATGACGTCATACACCGGCGGCAGCTCCTGCCCGCCGTAGTCGCGTGGCCAGGACAGGCCGAAGAAGCCGCCCTCGTAGAGGGCGCGATGCCACTCGATCTGGCGGGCCCAATACTCGTCACCTGCGCCGGAAAACTCCTTGGCGTGCAACGAAAGCCACGATCGCAGCCGCTCCCGGAAGGCGGCCTCGGCAGGCGAGTCACGAAAGTCCAAGGTCAATCTCCTTCAGCGTTACGGGCCATAGCTCGGTCGATGTCAGCGCGCGGCGCAGGTAGACATGCACCAAGCAGTCCCAGGTATTGCCGATGCCGCCATGCACCTGCACGGCGGTCTCGCAGACGGTTCGGGTGGCGCGCGCGCAGTAGATCTTCGCGACCTGGGCGGCCCGAATGGCTTCGGCCGGCGTAAGTTCGTCGACCCCCCAGGCGGCATGTCGCAGCACGCTCACCGAACCTTCGATCAGCGCCAGGCTTTCGGCCAACAAGTGGGCGATGGCTTGATAGGACCCAATCTGCTTGCCGTACTGTTCGCGGATTTTCGCGTAGTCGCAGGCGACGGCGTGCGCGCCGCGGGCAACTCCGACCAGATCCGCAGACGTGGTGACCAGCGCGAGTGCCTGCCATCGTCCGGCAACTTCGGCGGGTACCTCGCCCAGAGTCACCGGCGATCCCACGATGCCCGCTTCGGCTCTGGTCAAATCCGCGCCGGCGCTGGCGATATCCAAGTCTGCCGTCAGGATCGTCGTACCGGACAGCACCAAGGCCCGCTGGTACCCGCGAGCGTCGATTGCGCGATCGTCGACTGCGACGGTCGCTCTACCTGCGTCGGCGTCGATGCGCCGGGCCAGATCGTCAGCCAGTACCGGCCCCAGAAATGGTGCGTCGACCAGCCGGCGCCCGAATTCCTCTGCGACGATGGCTACTTCGACGCCAGAGGCCCCATCGGAGCGCAGCGATCTCCACCCCGCCGCTTCAATCTGCCTGTCCAGACGCGCAATTCGATTCTCCTCGGCGAGATCTTGCACCGCCCCGGGCCCAAGGTCGTCGGCCAGCTTGGCGGCGGCGTCACGTAGTTGCTGCTGTTCAGCTGTCAGACGTACATCCATAGTGCTCCTTCAGCACTCGGCGCAGCACTTTGCCCGAGGGCAGGCGAGGAATATCGCTTACGAACACCACGCGGCTCAGGCGTTTGTAGGATGCCAGCTTCGCGTCCACCCGGGCGGCGAGCTCGGCGGCGTCGACGGGAGTGCGCGCCGCGACTGCGGCAACGACCGCTTCACCGTTGATCCCATCCGGAACACCAAACACCGCACAGTCTTTGACGGCCGGATGGTCGTGCAGCACCGTCTCGATTTCGGCGGGCGCGACCTGGAAACCACGCACTTTGATCATCTCTTTGAGGCGGTCGGTGATCCGTAGCCAACCGTCGGTGTCCAGCCAGCCGACGTCTCCCGTCCGGTACCAGCCGTCGCAGAACACCTCCGGGGTCGCCTCGGCCGGCAGGTAGCCGGCCATGAGCGACGTCGACCGCGCCTGGATCTCGCCGACCTCGCCCGGGCAGACCGGCTCACCGGTCTGCAGCGACACCACTCGCAGGTCCACACCCGGCACCGGGCGCCCGACGGCGTCGAGCCGGGCCCCGGCCAGCGGGTTACATGCGATGACGGGTAACTCCGTGGTGCCATACGCGGGGACCCAACCGATGCCGGTGCGACGGGTCACGGTCTCGGCGATGCTGGCACTGACCGGTGTGGCACCCCACATGATGAATCGCAGCGACGACAGGTCGTAAGACTCGAGGTCTGGGTGCGAGGCGATGGCCAGCGCGACGGGTGCGACAGCCATTTCGACTGTGATGCGGTCGTTTTCGATGTGACGCAGCATCCGGTCGATGTCGAACCGGGGATGCAGCCGCATCCAGGCGCCGGTCCGCAGCGCGGTGAGGATGTTGAGCAGGCCGAGGATGTGCGACGGCGGCGTGGCGACCTGGATACGGTCGCGCTCCGTCAACTGCAGGGCGTCGCGCCAGTGCCGGACGGCCGCATCCAACGAAGCGTGAGTGTGGCGGACGGCCTTCGGCAGACCCGTGGTGCCGGAACTGAACACCAGCAGCGCGTCGGCCTGGGGCGGCGGTGAGCCGGATATCGGCTTTCCGGGGGTGATCGGTTCGTCCAGGTGCAGCATCGGCATCAGGCCGGCCAGCACCGGATGGTCACCGACAGCGTGGGCCGGGTTGGTCAGCCCAAGTGCGTGGTCGACCTCGTCCCGCTTCCAGGCAGGGCTGATGAGCACTGCCGTCGCGCCCAGCCGCCAGATCGCAAGCAAGACGGCGACGAACTCCGGCCGGTTGGAAGCCATTACCGCAACCCGCTCACCTGCGATTACACCGGTTTTGGTCAGGGTCGCGGCCAGCCCGTCGGCCAATTCGTCGAGCTGAGGCAGGCTCAATCGCCGTTCTTCGAACACGAGCGCGGCCGGCTCGGTCACGTCCTGTTCCTCCCCGGCAGTCTTGAGAAGATCCTATCGCTTATGGAGAATAGTATTCTCTATACTGAAGAACGCAAGTACGGGAAGGGGTGGTCATGGTGACGGTCACCCGGATCATCGAGGAGACCCCACGGGTGACAGATCCGTTAAACGGCGCCGAGGCCGGCACGGTGACGATCCACCTCGACCGCAAGAAGGTGTCGGTGCCGCTGGTCCCCGGCGAAACGCTGCTGGAATGCGCGCGACGGGCCGGCCTGGACCCGCCCTTCAATTGCGAGGCCGGCAACTGTGGCACGTGCATGGCCAGGCTCATCGACGGCCACGCGACCATGCGGGTCAACGACGCGCTCGAGGAAGACGAAGTGGCCGAGGGCTACATTCTGACGTGCCAGGGCGTACCCGACACGGCTTCGATCACGGTGCGCTACGAGTAGTTCGCAATAGAGGGGAGTGACATGGCAAAAGGGATCATCCACGTCGAGACTCGACCCAGTTCCCCCGATCGCGATCAGGAGTACAACGCCTGGTACGACGAAGTTCACATACCCGAACTCGTGGCGCTCGACGGATTCGTCTCGGCACGTCGGCTGCGACCAGTCGATGGAGACGGTCCCTACGTCGCGCTCTACGAGATCGAAGGCGACAACCTGCAAGCAATCCTGGACAACATGGTCGCGTCGGCCGGCCAGCTACACATGTCCGACGCTCTGCAGTTCGATCCGCCGCCTGTCATGCGGCTACTCGAGGTGACGACCGAGTACAAGCCGTAGACCGCCGCGCCTCGTAGCCTCGAACGTGAAACTGCGCTCACGCTCGAGCGGTTTTGCTGCTGTGTCCCTACGATTTAGCCGTCGGTCAGCGGCGGATTGTGGGGGTAGGGGGTGTGGTCGGTCTCGCCCAGCAGGTGCGCCGATATCGCGATCACCTCCTGCGGCGTGAACACCACGCGGCGCCCGGTGTGGGCGTCGTCGCCGGCAGTGTCGGCATCCCAGCGCATGGTGGCGGTGCCGGACAGCTGAAGCGTTGCGCCGCTATGAAAGTCGGCGAAGAGCAGCGCCGCAGTGGGGTCGACAACGAGGTTGCCGAAGCTGTTGAACATGTTGTTGCCCGGATAGTCGGGCCACCACAGGCGATCGGGCGCAACGCGGACGAAACCGGCTGGACCACCTCGATGGGACGCATCATTGCCGGAGTCGGGATGGGTGGTGCCCAGGAAGAACGTGTCTGCGGCCTGCACGAGGCGAATGTCCTCTGGTTGCAACGCATTGCCGAGGGACACATGCGGACGGTTGCCGTCCGCGTTTGTTGGGCCGATGTGGAGGCGTCGCTGCTGAATGTATTGCGGGCAGTTGCCGTAAGCCTGCTCCACATCGACCGACAGCCCGCCGGCACCGGCAAAGGAGAGGACGCCGTTGATGCGCACCCGGCGGCGGGTGGTGAAGTCGATGACGATCAGGCCGATCGGCTGGTTGGCGGGCAACGTGTGCAAGGGGTCTGCTGCGGGCGGGAAGGAGTTGATCAGCAGCCTTGTCGGTGATGCGACCCGCAAGAAGCCGGGCCGCCCCAGTAGTGGGGAAATCCACAGTCGGCCGGTTCGGTCACGGGCGGTGATGGCGGCGAACGTTGCCTTGGCGAGAAACGCGCCGACCCCGGCGCGTAACTCGCCGCCCGCGACCATCGGCGCCAGCCGGGCAGCTTGTGCCTGCACGCCGGCCTGTCGCTGGACGGCCAGCTCGCCGCTGTGGAATCCCAGCGCGGCGGGCCGGCGCTTGTCTGTCATCGGTCAGCCTTCCGGGTCATAACGAGACGACCGGCCAGTCGGGGTCGATGGGAGCGAAGTTCGTCATGGCGGTTCTCCCTCATCCAGCTAGTTCTAACGACTCTTCCCTTCTAACGGATAAAAGTCTATTTACCCGTGATAATATTTCCGAGTGATCCACGGAACACCGGCGTGGGTGCTACCCGGTGAACCCGCGCCCGTGCGCTTGATGAACACGATCTGGGCCGATACCGCTGGCGTGCACGACGACTTGACGACCCCCGCCTCGCTCCGCGATTGGCTGGTCGCCGTCGACGAGCGAGGCAGCGGCGCACTCGACGGGCCCAGCCTTGACGAGCTGGCCGAGGCCAGGCTGTTACGAGACTCCCTGCGCCGGCTGGCCGCCTTCTGCACCGACGATGCCCGTGCAGCCGCACAGTCCCCGGTCGACAGCGTCGACGCAGCGATTGCCGCGGTGAACAGCGCAGTCGCCCACCGGCCCCGGGCACAACTTGTCCTCCGCGAGGGTCGGCTGCTCAGCGACCACCCCGTACCCGACTCGCCGACCCCCGTAGTCCTGGCTGAGCTCGCTCACGACGCGATCGACATGCTCACCGGACCGGCGGCGGCAAAGCTGCGCGCCTGCCACGCCCCAGGGTGCGTGCTCTATTTCGTCAGAACCCACCCTCGCCGCGAATGGTGTTCAGAAGCCTGCGGCAACCGTGCCCGAGCAGCACGCCACTACCAGCGAATCCGTGAACGAAAACGCTGACCCACACATCGAACGTGAGGCTGCGCGCACGCTCAAGCGGTGTCGCGGTCATCAGCAAGCTTCGGCGGCGGCCGGTAGTCGGGCCGATAACCGGAAACGTGGATCGGGTTGCCGACGAGGCGGAAATCACCTGCCGGCACAACCACTTCCGGTGTCGCTTTGAGTGCCTCGGGCAGCGTCCGAACAGCCGCGGCCGGCACGCCGAGTGGCCGCAGTCGCCGTTCCCAGCCCGCCGCGGTATCGGTTGCCAGCGCTGATGTGACGACTGCGAGCACCTCATCGCGCCGCGCCACGCGTTCGGCCATCGTTTCGAAGCCGTCGATATTCGCCTCGGCAGCAAAGGATTTCCAGAAGCCGTCATGCGTGATGAACAGCGCCAGATAACCATCGGCAGTCGGGAAGAGCTGCGCCGGAACGTAATACGAGTGCGCACCGCACGGCCGGCGCTGCGGCTCGGTGCCGTCGTTGAGATAGGCGGCGGCATGGTAGTTGAGCTGGGACAGCATGACGTCGCGCAGCGACACGTCTACCTGCCCGCCACGTCCCGAGATGATCTTTGCCAGTAGTCCCAGCGCCGCGCACATTCCGGTGGAGTTGTCGGCCGAAGAATAGCCGGGCAACGTCGGGGGGCCGTCCGGGTCGCCGGTCAGTGCGGCGATACCGGTAGCCGCCTGAATTACGTAGTCGAAGGCCGGATCGTCGCCGCCGTGCAACCCGAAACCGGTGATCGCCACGCAGACGATCCGCTCATTCCACCGGCGCAGCGCCTCATAGGTGAGCCCCAGCCGGCGGATGGCCGACGGCTTCAGGTTCACCAACAGCGCGTGGGATTCCGCTACCAGTTCGCCTAAGAGTTGTTGTCCCGCATCGGAATTCAGGTCGAGACAGATGCTGGATTTGTTGCGGTTGAGGCTCGCGAAATAGCTGTCCCCGACCCTGCGGGAGATCTCGCCACCGGGCGGTTCAATCTTGATGACCTCGGCACCGAGATCGGCGAGCAACATGGTGGCGTACGGCCCGGCCAGCATAGTGCCGACCTCGAGGATCCGTATTCCCGCCAGCGGTCCGGGATCTCCCGGGGTCACCGCAACTCCGTTGCGAGCACGGCGATCATCTCGCCTGTCCGGCGTTTGGAGGCGACGAGTTCGTCCCGGTTGTCACCGATCGGCAGTAGCCGCACCGACAGGTCCGTCACGCCCGCGTCGGCGAACCGGCGCAGCCGGGCCAGGATTGCGTTCTCGTCGCCTGCCGCACAGATATCGCCCACATCCTTGGCGTCGCCGTAGGAGAGCAGCCGCTGATAATTGGGCGAAACCTCGGCCTCCCCTAGGATCCGGTTGGCGCGCTCGCGCGCAGCGTCGACTTCGCCTGTCCCGCATAGACAGACCGGGATGCCGGCGACAATGCGTGGAGCAGGGCGCCCCGCATTGTCGGCGGCCTTGGTGATCCGCGGGACGACGTGCTCGGCCACGGCGCGTTCATCGGCCATCCACAGCACCGTGCCGTCGGCCCGCTCGCCGGCAATCGTCAGCATCACCGGCCCGAGCGCCGCGACTAACACCGGCAGCGGCGCCACCGGACCCAGGTCCAGTGGGTTGTGCACTCGGAACGTGTCGTTCTCCACATCGACAGGGCCAGGGTTGGCGAAGGCGGCATGCAGCACTTCGAGGTAGTCCCGGGTGTATCCGGCGGGCCGCTCGTAGGGAATCCCGAGCATGTCGTCCACGATCCAGTGGTGCGACGGCCCGACACCCAGCACCAGCCGACCACCGGTGGCGGCGTGCGCCGATAAAGCCTGGCGGGCCAACGCAATTGGGTGCTGCGCCTGCAGCGGAACGACCGCGGTCCCCAGCTCGATCCGGCTGGTCCGCGTCCCCATCAGGGCCACCGCAACCAGCGCGTCGAAGTCGTTGGGGATCTGCGGGATCCAGGCGCTGTCCAGGCCGGCGGTTTCGGCCCAGTCGATGTCGGCCAGCATCCGGGTGACCTTGCGCGCGGAATCGCCGCGCTCTGGTCCGATCATCACTCCGATGCGCACGGTTCCTCCACGGAAGGTTGCGGGGTGCCGGTCAGCGCGCGAATGTCGCGCACCAGCACGTCGAGCGGTGTCCCGGTGGGAAATACCGCGGCGGCGCCGGCGGACAGCAGCTTGGGTACGTCGGCGTGCGGGATCGTCCCGCCGACGACGACGGCGATGTCCGCGGCGTCAGCGGCGCGCAACGCCTCGATGGTGCGTGCGGTCAGCGCCAGGTGCGCACCGGACAGGATGCTCAGGCCGACGACGGCCACGTCTTCCTGGACGGCGATCGACGCGATGTCTTCGATGCGCTGCCGGATACCGGTGTAGATGACTTCGAAGCCGGCGTCGCGCAGTGTGCGGGCGACGATCTTGGCACCGCGGTCATGCCCGTCGAGACCGGGCTTGGCGACCAGGATCCGAACGGCCATTTAGAACACCACCGGCTGCTGGAATTCGCCCCACACGGCTTTGAGTGCCGACACCATTTCACCGACCGTGCAGTAGGCGTTGGCGCAGTCGATCAGCTTGTGCATCAGATTGTCGGTTCCTTCGGCGGCGCGCGACAGCGCCGCAAGACTGGATTGTACTGCGCCCGAATCTCTTTCGGCCTTCACCTTGGAGAGCCGCTTGAGTTGCAGATCACGGCCCTCGGCGTCGAGTTCGTAGGTGACGATGTCCGGCTCGGGCTCCTCGGACACGAACCGGTTAACCCCGACAACCGGGCGGGTACCCGCCTCGATGTCCTGATGCATCCGAAAGGCTTCGTCGGCGATCAGGCCCTGTAGATAGCCGTCCTCGATCGCGCTGACCATCCCGCCGTGCTTTTCGAGGTCATCCATTATCTCGACGATGCGGGCTTCGGTGGCGTCGGTGAGCGCTTCGACGAAGTAGGAGCCGCCAAGCGGGTCGGCGACCTTGGCCACGCCACTTTCGTGGGCCAGAATCTGCTGGGTGCGCAGCGCCAGCGTCGTGGACTCTTCGGTTGGCAGTGCGAACGGCTCGTCCCAGGCCGCGGTGAACATCGACTGCACGCCGCCCAATACCGCCGCCATCGCCTCGTAGGCCACCCGCACCAGATTGTTCTGCGCCTGAGGGGCATACAACGATGCGCCGCCGCACACGCATCCGAACCGGAACATCGACGCCTTGTCCGTCGTCGCCCCATAGCGTTCCCGGACGATCGTCGCCCAGCGCCGGCGCCCGGCACGGTATTTGGCGATCTCTTCGAAGAAATCACCGTGGGTATAGAAGAAGAACGAGATCTGGGGGGCGAACTCGTCGATCGTCATCCGGCCGCGTTCCACCACGGTGTCGCAATAGGTGACACCGTCGGCCAGGGTGAACGCCATCTCTTGCACCGCGTTGGCCCCGGCGTCGCGGAAGTGCGCCCCGGCCACCGAGATGGCGTTGAATTTCGGGACCTCGGCGGCGCAGAACTCGATGGTGTCGGCGATCAGCCGCAGCGACGGCTCCGGCGGCCAGATCCAGGTGCCGCGCGAGGCGTACTCCTTGAGGATGTCGTTCTGGATGGTCCCGGTGAGCTTCGCCCGCGGTATCCCTTTTCGCTCGGCGGCCGCGACGTAGAACGCCAACAGGATCGCCGCCGTGCCGTTGATCGTCATGCTGGTGCTGATCTTGTCCAGCGGGATGCCGTCGAACAGGATTTCTGCGTCGGCCAGGGTGTCCACCGCGACGCCTACCCGGCCGACCTCCTCACCGAACTCGGGATCGTCGGAGTCGTATCCACACTGGGTGGGCAGGTCGAGCGCCACCGACAGCCCAGTGCCACCCTGCTCCAAGAGGTAGCGGTAGCGGCGATTGGATTCCTCGGCGGTACCGAAGCCGGAGTACTGCCGGAACGTCCACAGCTTGCCGCGGTACCCGGATGCGAAGTTACCCCGGGTGAAGGGGAACTCCCCCGGCGGCGGAGGTTCCGCGCTTCTGTCCCCCGGGCCGTACACCGGCGCAAGCGGGATGCCGGATGGGGTCTGAGCCGCGTTATCCATCGATGAATAACGTACTTGCAAAAAAAGAGAATGCCAATACCGTATCGCTGACCTGGCCAAACAGCACAATGCGCGCCGCCTCACAGACCGGCCCCGGGAATCGGTGGGCACGCCCTAGGCTGCTATGCGCGGGGGCCCAGGTAGTCCAAGACGACGGAGGTCGACATGGCGGTTTCGAAGCCATCAACGGCGGACATCAGCGCCGCGGCCAAGCACTTCGGTTTCTACCTCGACGCCGATGCCCAACGAGATTTCACGGCGATTGTCGGGGCCACGCTGGCGTCCTACGACGTGGTCGACGAGCTCTACAACGAGGTCGCGCGGCCGCAGGTCCCCGAGCGTGCCTACCGATTCCCGGAGCCGGGCGACAACCCGCTCGGCGCCTGGTATGTCACCGCCGAGATCGCCTCCGGCGCCGAGGGGCCGCTGTCGGGCCGACCGGTGGCGGTCAAGGACAACATCGCCGTCGCCGGGATCCCGATGATGAACGGATCGCGGACGGTGGAGGGTTTCATTCCCAGCCGTGATGCGACCGTCGTCGAGCGTCTGCTTGCCGGCGGGGCCACCGTCGCGGGCAAGAGTGTCTGCGAGGATTTGTGCTGCTCGGGGTCTAGTTTCACCTCCGCCTCCGGGCCGGTGCGCAACCCGTGGGACACCACGCGCGAAACGGGCGGGTCATCCAGTGGGAGCAGCGCACTTGTTGCCGCCGGTGACGTCGAGCTGGCCCTCGGCGGCGACCAAGGCGGATCGATCCGGATCCCGGCAGCGCTGTGCGGCATCGTCGGGCACAAGCCGACCCACGGGCTGGTCCCCTACACGGGAGCGTTCCCGATCGAGCGGACGATCGATCACCTCGGTCCCATCACGCGCACCGTTGCCGACGCCGCACTTCTGCTCACAGTGCTCGCCGGACCCGACGGCCGGGACCCGCGCCAGCCCGCGGAGATAGCCGCGGTCGACTACCGAGCCGCACTCACCGGCGACGTGACGGGTCTGCGGGTGGGCATTCTCGCCGAGGGCTTCGGGCAGCCAGGCTCGGTACCAGAGGTGGACGATCTGGTCCGGTCGGCGGCACGGCGGTTCACCGAGATCGGCTGCAGCGTAGGCGAGATCAGCGTGCCCTGGCACCGCGACGCGATTCATGTCTTCACCGTCATCATTACCGACGGCGCCACCTATCAGATGCTGGATGGCAACGGTTACGGGCTCGGCGTTGACGGGCTCTACGACCCAGAACTCATGGCGCACTTCGCAAGACAGCGAGCCGTCAAGGCCGATCAATTCGCCAGCACCATCAAGGCGACGGCGCTGTGTGGCCACTACGGCCTGAACAGGCTTGGCGGCGCATCCTATGCCAAGGCGCGCAATCTGGTGCCGGAGGTGCGCGCCGCCTACGATGCGGCGCTCGCCCAATACGACGTGCTGGTGATGCCCACCGTGCCCGGCACGGCCGACACACTGCCGTCGGGCAGCCCTCAAGATGTCGCGCTGCTCGAACGCGCGCTAGGCAAGGCACTCAACACCGCACCTATGGACATCACCGGCCATCCCGCGATCTCGGTGCCCGCTGGCCTGGTCGACGGCCTACCCGCCGGAATGATGATCGTGGGCAAGCGATTCGACGACGCCACGGTGCTGAGGGTCGCTGATGCCTTTGAATCCCTCTGCGGAGGTTTCCTCGCGGCCCCGAGCACAACAGGGTGAAATTCTATGCCCGGCAAACGATTTCGCCGTGGGGAATCGCCAGCCAACCGTCCGGGGCCTCGGCCCAGGCCCGCCACGCCGCGGAGATCTCCTCGAGCTGCCCGGTAGTGGCCAGACCTAAAGCCAGCAGCTCGCGAGCCACGCCCGAATGAAGAATCCGGTCGGCCCACATTCCGCCCCACCATGCGCGGGTGGCGGCCGTCGCGTAGCACCAGAGGCTGCCCGTGGGCGTGATGTCGTCGAATCCTGCCTCTTGGGCCCACGACAGCAGCCGCCGGCCCGCATCCGGTTCGCCGCCGTTGGCACGAGCCGCCTGTTCATACAGGTCCAGCCAAACGTCCAGCGCCGGAAGCCGCGGAAACCAAATGAACCCCGCGTAGTCCGCATCTCGAGCCGCGACGATTCCGCCCGGCACACACACCCGCCTCATCTCCCGCAGCGCCTGAACCGGATCGGCGACGTGCTGCAGCACTTGGTGAGCATGAACGACATCGAACGCGTCATCACCAAAGTCGAGCGAATGCACATCGGCGGTCGTGAACGAGACATTGGACAGGTTGCGCCGCTGGGCCTCAGCGCGGGCCAGGTTGAGGACGTCGCCGAATTGGTCGACGGCCGTCACCGATCCGGGCGCGACCCGGGCGGCGAGGTCGGCGGTGATCGTCCCAGGGCCGCAACCGACGTCCAGCAGGGACAACCCCGGCTCGAGGTAAAGCAGCAAGTAGCCGGCGGAGTCCTCCACGGTTCGTCGCTGGTGACCGCGTAGCACCGACTCGTGATGTCCGTGTGTATAGCTAGCCCGATGTTCGTCGTTCATTGTGCTGTCCCTTGATCGGCGCGTCCCCGGCCCGAAGCTTACCGGCCCCGCGCCACAATATGAGATATTGGTCTCACTATCTGAGATAAGCTCGAGCGCCTTAGTCGACCGGGACGTTGAGAATCGGGCGGTCAACGCCGGCACCGGGACCGTCGAAATGCCACCACTCGCCGGAGTACACGGTCAACCCGCCGTAGTTCATGGCGGCCCGCAGGCGGGCCCGGTTCGCCTGAGCCTCGGCACTGACGTCCTGGGTTGCGAATGCGTTTGCCCGCGAAGTGAAGTCGTCGAAGTCGGTGCCCATGTCGGCCAGGCACAGCCCGTCCACCTGCCGCTCGGGCGGGCACTGCTGTTGTGGGCTGGTGAAAGTCACGTCAACCGAACGGCCCGCCTCGTGGCTGCGCGCGTACTGACCCGGGCGTGCCACCCAGGCCGGGTTGGGGACCACATTGAACATCCGGACCTGAACGTCGTGCGGGCGGTAGCAGTCCCAGAACACCAGCACGTGCCCCTGCGGGCGCAGCGCCGCCGCGGCCGCCGCGAGGCCTGGAGCCATGGATTGGTGCACAAGGCATCGGGCGTCGGAGGGATACAACTGCGTGTGGGTGAAGTTGTTCGTCGTCGCGTAGCGCAGGTCGATCACCGCATCGGGAACGACAGTCCGTAAATCAACGAATCCGGCCGCGTGTGCCGCGTCGCTGACTGGCGGCACGTCAGGGCTGGCCGGCGCGGTTGCAGCACAGGAAACCCCGACCAGCCCGGCGACGACCGCGACCAGAAGAAACGGCTCCCTACGACGCATCTGAGCATTGTCCCGGGTCACCGAGCCGGAAGCCGACAGCGCCACGATGTGCGCGGTTTGTCGCGGGTAACCAGCAAGCGCACTAGCCGATATCGCCGTCGACGTAGCGCTGCAGGTTCGGCGCTATCGCCGCCACCACTTCGTCGTCGGGCATTGACGCGATTGGCTCGATTTTCCAGACGTACCGCAGCAGTGCGAAGCCGATCAGCTGGCTGGAGATCAAGCTGCTGCGGCGCAGCCGTTCGTCCTCGTCGTCTCCGAGGGTGGATTCACCTATCAGACCGCGCTCAACAACTAGCCGTAGCTTCTCGCGGGTCTTGGTTTCGTGGGCGGCGGTAAGCACCACCGCGCGCAGGGCAGAACCGATGTCCTCGTCAGACCAGCTGTCCAGCACGTTGCGAATCAGTTGCTCGCCGAGATCGGCCTTTGGCGTCGCCCACGTCTTGACGATCGAGTCGAGCCACTTCTGCGGCGGCGCGGTAGCGGCGTCAAGCAGCCCCTCCTTGGAGCCGAAGTAATGGTAGATGAGCGCCGGGTCGACATCCGCGGCGCGGGCGACGGCACGGATTGCCGTGCCGGCCCAGCCGTGTTCAGCGAATTCGTCGCGGGCCGCGGCCAGGATGCGCGCGGCCAACACGCCACGCTCGTCGCGTGGGCCTGGGGTGATCGAGCGTTTCGCCACAGACTCACCATACCGTGAAATTTCATCTTGCGTTGAGACTAGTTTCAACGTACCGTGAAATTATGCCTGGAACAATTAAAACGCTCAACGGTCCGCAGACCACCGGACGGGAATACCGGAACCTCAGCGAGCCCCGCTACACGTCCCGCAGCGACATCAACGCGACCGTCACGGTACGTGACGGCACCACGCTTTTGGCCGACATCCACCGGCCCGATTCCGAAGGCCGCTTCCCGGCGCTGCTGGCCGCCTCGCCCTACCCACGGCAGATGCAGGACCTCGGCGCCCCAGCCGGATTCATCGAGGCCGGCGTGACGGACTTTTGGGTACCGCGCGGCTACGTGCACGTCATCGCCAACCTGCGCGGCACCTGCGGATCCGGCGGCACCTTTAACTTCTTCGATGCTCAGGAACGCCGTGACCTGCACGATCTCGTTGAGTGGGTTGCGGCTCAGCCCTGGTGCGACGGGAACGTGGGCATGATCGGCATCAGCTACTTCGCAATGACCCAACTCGAGGCGGCGGTCGAGCGGCCGCCACACCTCAAGGCGATCTTGCCGCTTGCGGTGACCGCGGACATGTACGACGGCGCCAGCCACCACGGGCTGTTGAGTTCGTCTTTCGTCACGCCGTTCCTCGCGATGATCGGCCTGACCTCGGAGCGCAGCGACAAGCTGTGGCGCAGCAAGCCCGTCGGTCTGGCCCGCCGCGTGCTGAACAGCCCACGGGTACATAAGAAATTCGAGACCGCGAACGGAGAAGCGGCGGTCACGATGCTGCGCCAACTGCTCCGGCTGCCGCACAACCCCCACCCATGGGACGAGTTGTGGCTGGAGTGCGCGGTCAAGCACCCAACCCGCGACGAGTGGTGGGAAGAGCGAAATCTGTTGCCACTGCTGAAGGAAATCGACATTCCGGTGTACCTGGGGTGCGACTGGGAGAATGTGCCGCTGCACCTGCCGTCGACGTTCGCCACATGGAAGGGGCTGTCGGACAACGCATGTGTGCGGATGGGCATGCTCGGCAAGTTCGGCCTGACCTGGCCCTGGGAAAGCATGCACACCGAAGCGCTGGCCTGGTACGACCATTGGCTCAAGGGCCGCGACACCGGGATCACCGACGGACCACCGATCCGGTACTTTCTGCCCGGCGCCGACGAGTGGCGCACCGCTGACTCGTGGCCGCCGTCTGCAGCTCCGCATCGCGAACTCGCACTGCGCGCCGACGGCGCTTTGGGTGAGGACGAGGGCGAGCCGGGCAGTCGTGAATTCATGGTGCTGGGACCCGGTCTGGGCCGCGTCAAGCCCAGCGCAATCGATCCGCCGTCGACGCTGACCTGGACCAGCGCGCCATTGAGCGAGGACGTCGATATGGTCGGCGACATCGAGCTGCAGCTGGTCGCGTCGGCGACGGCGATCGACACCGCCTGGATGGCAACGCTGCAGGATGTCGCGCCCGACGGCCAAGCTTCTGACGTGACCGCGGGCTGGTTGCGCGCCAGCATGCGCGAGGTCGACGACGCGTCCAGCCGGCCCGGCGCACCGGTGTTGCCGTGCCGGAATGCACAGGCGGTGCCGATAGGCGAGGACGTCGTGTACCGGATCCCGTTGGTTGCCAATGCTCGACGGTTCAAGACCGGCCATCGCATTCGCCTGGTGCTCACCAGCGACGACCAGGATCCGTCAACGCCGGCGATCATGAACTTCCGTCATGCCAGCGTTGGCACCAGTAGCCTGAATACGGTCCGCTCGTCGTCGCGGCTGCTGATCCCGGTGCTCGCGTAGCACGAGTCCGACGACAATGTTCCTCAATTGCGGTCACCGACGCTTGGACGACGCGGAGAATGCTGACCGAAATAGTGAGGACCGGGAAGTGAGGAGAATATGGTCGCCGACCCGCAGTGCGCCCGCTGCAAACAGCCCATTGGACCAGGATGGCTCTACGTGACTGCGCATCGCCGCGGACAAACCGAGACAGCCCAAGATGGCGCAGTATTTATTCATGTGCCCGGCGAATGCCCCCTGCCCGGGGAGCACGTTCCGAAGAGCTAGCTGAGTGGCACCGAAATCGGCTATCACCAGTCAGGTCGGCATATCGGGTTCCGCGATGCCATGTCCTGGACGAAAGACCGTTGCGCCGTAAGCAGATTGGAGTCCGTGGCAGGCCAGACGATATAGCTGGTGGCTAAACGGGCCACGGGAACATTGGCGGCCGGTGGGTGATCATCGCCTGGACAGGCGACCGATGCCTTCTGGTACAACAAATCAGCATCGCCGCCATCACGAACTAACCCGCTCATAGCCGGCGTTCCTCATCATGGGTGCCCGCGGCTGTCCCGGGCAGGTAAACGCCGGGTGCGGTGTTGGCGCTGGGCCGGCCCAGCAAAGCTCCCCACGCACGGTCAGCCGCAGCGATAGTGTCGTCATCGAAGTATCGGGTTATATCATTCTCTGCGATGGCGACTAGGGCATCAGCCAACCCCAACGGTGCCACGTTGTGCCGTCTGGCCGTTTGCACTATGTCGGCGAACGCTTCATCGAGGCTGCAACGGCGCAGCGCAACAAGTACACCCTCGGCGGCGCACAGACTCCGCGGCCCGCTGCGGTCAGGATGTTTGGGTTCCACTGTGGGCTCCTTCTTCCCCCAGTGATTCCGATATTGCCTGGCCCTGCCACAACTTGTGGAGGGCCGTAAGTCCCTAACTACTGCTGCGGTCCAGGCGGTCCGGGATGCGCCACGGTCACCGTTGCGCACGACGACTGGCGACGCGTCGATCGTGTGGCCGCACACGCCTACGCTGATCTACGACTTCGACCTCGGTGGCCAATGCGCTCGGAGGACTTGGAGGCTGGCCGAATACCAGCACATCGTTCCGAAAGCCTGGCGGCAGCCGGGCCACGGACCAGGTCGCATTTGGGGGGTCCATGGGTTGCAACGAGCAACCTCAGTCGCGGAGATCGCTCAGGATGCGTACCTGATGGCCCGAAGGATCATCCGTCGCTGGTCTCGCTCACAAGCCATCTACGGCGATCGCACCCGCCGCTTCCCCACCGCAGTTTTCCCGCGGATGGCGCAGGTCGTAATTCAACGAGTAGACATTCAGACCGGCAACATACGCCATCGCAAGGTCCGTCCGCGACGACTCGTGTGCAACCAAGGCCGACTTGCCGGTGGCTACGTGCTTGTGAATGGCGGACCAGCGTTCGCATCCCAGCTTGCGGCGGCGTTATCGGCGGACTAGGCCCACAAGGGCTTATAGGGCACGTTGGCGGTCACATCGGCCAAGTCGCTGTACAGCGCCGGCATTCTCGGATGTCTGACCAGGGACTTTGGAGCGGTGTGGCCGGGGCTCAAACCCGCGACCAATGGATTATGAGTCCCTATTTATCGCGCGGGCGACCAGGCTAAATCGTTACCGAGAGAACAGTAAAACGCCTGCGAGACAGCGATTTCGGTCGCTGCCGGTATGGACGCGGTACGCCTCCGGTACGGCTTCAAATCGCCCCCGGTCGCCGGGGTGACGCCGGGCACGGCTGCCCTACTCGGCCGACCGGCGGCGTGGGTCGTTCTCCGACCAGGTGTTCTAGGGTGGGGCGGGCGGGGCTCGAACCCTCGGGACAGTCATCGCGTCTGTCCGACATCGCCCGGCGTGGGGTTGCCGCTTCGCTTCCGGGGCACATGCTGATGTCGCCAACATCGGCGGCAGCAACGTGTCAAATCCGATGCGGTAGCGAGCTGCCGGGACAGAAAGGCGGGATGCCTCGCAATTCGACTTGAAGTGGCCTTGGTGTGACAGAGCGGCACCGCATGTCGTGCGATTAATTACATGCATGGCATTCTCGCGGGAATTGTCTTGCTAAATTCGTCCCGAAACGAAGTGTGGCCAGCTGTCGGCGATTCTTGATAGTTCGGGGCTTGAGGATGCGGGCTTTGGCCCCAAAGAGGTTGTCGTGGAACGTGTTTGGTTTGAAACGCTCGTGTGAGCCTCGCGGCGAAAATGTCAAGACCATCCCGTAGGTCATCGTTTGGAAAAGACACGGTTACGGTGCGGCTCGTGCTCCGTATCGGTTCTGCAACTAATTGAGTCGCTCGTCTAGGAAAGTTTTCGGGACAGCGATACAGTTCCGCCGAACCCTTTGATTGTGGAAATACCCCTTTGAACCCGAATACAGGGGAGTTTGCGTTGAAGATCTTTGGTCTATTCGGCATCACAGTAGCTGCCAGTGCTGGGTTGTGCGGGGCCGCTTTGGCGTTCAGCCCGGGCGCGGCAGCCGCCCCGCTGCCAACGGGCGGGCCCACGTGCCAGATGTTGGGGCTTGGAGCGCCGGTAGCCGCAGCGCCACCAGCACCGGTAGTCCTGCCTGGTCCGCCTGTCGTGCCGGCTGGTGCTCCGGTGCCCGCGGGTGTGCCGGCTGGTCCTCCGGTGGCGGCGGGTGCGCCGGCTGGTGCTCCGGTGGCGCCGGCTGGCGCGCCTCTGCTGCAGCAGGCGGGGGGTAAGGGTGTGCCAACTAATCCCGAGCCGGCGCTTACGGCTGGTCCGGTGGTTCTGCCCGGTCCGCCGCCGGCACCGACGCCTCTGCCGCCGGTGCCTGTGACTGGTCCGACGTTGGTTGCGGCTACGGGGCCGGTTCCCCCTTGTTGTAACCCGTGAGCAGGGATTACGCCATATCGGCCTTTTCAGCCACCTCGCGAATCGCTGACCATGTGCACAAGGTCAGCATCGACCGATTTTTCTCCTACCGGAACCCCTTCCTGCACGATTACCGGGTCACCAATGCTGACATTGTCGAAGTACCACTCTGCGTCGGCGGGACTTAGGCTGATGCAGCCGTGGCTGACATTCTCAACCCCCATTGATGGGACCGCCCACGGAGCTGAATGCACGTAGATGCCACGGCTGCTGATACGGACGGCGTAATCCACCGTGAGCCGGTACCCCTCGGGATCGTCGATGGGGATGCCGACGCTGCTCGAATCCATAATCACCGAGCGGTCCTTGGACATGACGGTGTAGGAACCGACAGGCGTCGGGAAACTCCGCCTACCCATCGATGCCGGCATCACTCCTTCTTCTCCCCAGTGAGGTCGGTGGTGCGGTGCCGGTAGTGGAGGCGGCGTTGCCGCCTGGACTCCGTCGATGCTCACGGTGAACGTGTGCTTTGAGATATCGGCAACCCCGAGGACGACTGCACCTGTTTCGAAGTGTGTCTGCAGGCCGCCCACCGAAAGTGCCACTGTGCTGTGCGCCGGCCAGAATCGGTCGGGAACCCACTGCACAACGTTGTTGTCGAGCCAGTCAAACTTGCCGGTCATCGCGGGCGCCGATTTCACTTCTATGGCGCGCTCGGCCGCGTGCCGGTCGGCGACGGGCCTGCTGAACGTCACCACTACGGGGTGCGCGACACCCACTACCTCGCCCCGCGTGGGTAGAACCGATGCGATGGCGAAGTAGCCATGCGACAGGCTCGCCGCCGCCAGACGCACGCCAGCTGGCCCCGCGACCACAGTCACGGCGATCCCTATCACCACAAGAACAGACCGAACTGCAGCCCGCATCGCTTCCATCACCCTTTGAAGTGACTAGATTGTCGTTGTCGTTTGACGATGTTAGGGGTGCCATGACGGGCGGGTGTGCAAGCGCGCGCTAGCAGCTTGATCAAGTCTTTGACAAGTTTTGATTACGGCTAGCGAATCCGGCGAATGTTCTCCCCAAAGCTCCACGACCTGAATTGCGTACCGTGATCAGCGTGTAAAACCGTTGCGCCCCGCCGATTCCTGTTGAACAAACTGCCATATTGATCATCGGCGGGCTCCGAGTCGGCGAAGTGTCGCCAACCCGCATCGACGCGGCGCTTCGGTCCATGCGCTCGGCCCACGGCTCTACGATGGCTCGCCAGTCCAAGTCGATGCTGCGGGGTGCTCTCCAGCTCGCTGTAATGGCCAGCGTGCTCGGCGGCAATCCAGTGCGCGATGTGCAACCGCGACGAGTTGGCGGCACTCGACCGGCTCCTTGGATCCGCCGCAAACCAGGCGACCGGACAGGAACCGGACACACCGAAACATCCATAGAGTGCCGTCACCGTGTCCGTGCAGTTCAACCTTGGTGGCCAGGGGCGGGATCGAACCGCCGACCTTCCGCTTTTCAGGCGGGAAGAATGGCCGCTGGCCTGCGTTTTAACGAGGCTTATGCGTCAAATACCGCGCACTGAGCGCGTCTGACGCAGGCTCCCCCTCCGACGATCGGACACAAACCGGACACGGTGACAGCACTCCCCACAGGGAACCCTTCTCGCCCGTCACTCAGTGATGCGCGCCGCGGGCTCCCGGGGAGCAGGTTCCCGATGCCCAGCATCACGAGGTCGACCGCGCGTCCAACGAGCACGACTGCGGAGCGATCCACTGTTCGGCCGGACACAACCCGAACGGCCAGTCGGAACACGGGCGGAGCCGCGGACGCCGGTAGACCGCGAGTGCCCGAGGCCGCCAAGGCCGCAGGGCGCGAGAGCGGTAGCGGTCGGTCGGACGGCGGGGGCGGCGTAGGCCGTGTTCCGGCTGGGACCAACGGGCTTGTTATATGTGTCAAAAGTGTCCGCGACACCGTTGAGGACGGAGCTGAAGCGGAGCTATCGGCTGCGCATCCTGTTGAGCTGCGTTTCCCCGGCCCGGGCCTGGTGGCCTCGGCTGCCGCACTGTTTGAGCAGGCGCCTATTTCCTAGATGGCCACCAGTTCGCTTTCCCGAGAATCGTAGCTAAAGCTGGCACAGTAAGCGTTCGGACAATGAAGGTATCGAGAAGCAGTCCGCATCCAATTATGAACCCCGTCTGCACCACAGTCGATACGCTTCCAGCCATCAGTCCGAACATACTTGCCGCAAATATTATTCCGGCCGAAGTTATTACCGCTCCGGTTCGCTTTACCGCCCTGATCACGCCTACCCTCGTATTATTAATAGATTCCTCGCGCAATCGTGATATCAGAAGCATATTATAGTCGGCACCGACTGCGATAAGTACAATAAAGGAAAGTGCAGGGACAACCCAGTATATGGGCTTATCAAGTAAGACTTGAAATACGAAAACCCCTAGGCCGAGCGCGGACAGATAGCTCAGAGTCACGGACGCCAGCAAGTAAATTGGAGCCAGCACAGCGCGAAGCAGCACCGCTAGAATCGCTGCGACAATAATGATCGTTAGCGCAACAATATGAATAAAGTCTTCCACATAGATCTGCTGAAGTTCACCTATCACCGCGGCGTATCCAATAATACTAGTTGAAGCGGCAGCCAATGTTGTGTTCGGCAGCGCTTGCCGCGCCACCGTCTGAATTAGATGAACGAGATCCACCGCACACTGGCTATAAGGGTCACATCTAGTCTGAATGATGTACCGAACAAATCTACCATCCGTCGACACAAAGAATTTTGCCCCTCGTATGAAATCAGCGTCTCCAAATGCATTCGGAGGCAAATAAAAGCCCGACATCGCGGGCGTGACCGCATCGTGACTCATGGCAGAAAGAACAGACGCAATAGTTTGTAATCCCTTAGCCATTTCAAGATCCTTGTTCACCAGCAAATGGACACCGTCAGCTATGCGCACGGCACCATCGGAGAGTGCGCCTATCCCCTTTTCCAGGGTATCGAATCGCTGTAAAATACTTGTCAAACCACTCGAACTGGAATTAAGGGAGTTCGGAAGGTTGGAAATATCTCGCGACAAATTATCGGCAACATCAGGGAGTGAGGACTTACCTGTCGCAACCTGAAGAGTCTCTCGTAGTTTTACAAGACCGTCGAAAAAACCGTGATCGCGCAAGTCGACGAGGGAATCTAGGCTGGTCTGAACGAGAACACATTCCGGATGCGTCTCGCACACACCCGTGTTGACGAGGAATTCGCTTAGTGAACGAAGTTGGTCGATTGCCGTACTCGCTCGCTGTATCGAACGCCCAAGAGATACGCCCATGGAGTCGATCTGTTCAAAGATGCCTCGCCAGTTGCTATTGTCCATCAGCAATTTTCCGAGGTGGTCCAGTTGGGCTATCGTATCCTGATACTTCGAAAGCTCTGAAGCAATTATCACGAGCTGCGGTCTAGACTTCTCCAGCCCATCGTGTAGGCGGCTTAGCCCGCTCGCCAGTTGGCCGGCGCCGTCAGCCAGTAAGCGCAGCTGATCTCTGTTATCATTGATCTCGTCGCTGGCCGCGGAAAGTCTACTCCCTATAATCCCATTCTGACCAGCCAACGTCGCGAGATCGAGCTTAGCGCCGGTCGGCCGAGTTATCCCACTAACGTTCGAAATGTCAGGAAGCTGCGAAATACGCTGTGCCATTTGATCCAAGTCAGCGAGCGCTTCTGCATTGCGCATATCGTTGGGCGACTCCACCATAAGCATAAGCGGAAATATGAAGTCCTTCGGAAAATGACGATCGAGCAGCTGATAACCGGAATTGCTTTCGCTCGATGGCTTCTGCGACCGGCGATCGTCATAGCTCACTCGAATGAACATAGTGGCACTTGCAAGAACACATAGAAATATCAAACTGGTCACCACAATAACAACTGGCCTTCTCGCGACCGTCACGCCGACCCTCGACCAGTAGCGAGCAGTGAGTTCATGTCGTGCCATGCCCGCTCCGAATCGGGCGGCGAGAACAAGCACTGGTGGTAACAGGGTCACTGAGGCGACAAAACCGACTATCACCGCAACTCCGCAAGTTGGCCCCGCCGTACCAATCGCCTTTAGCTTACCGAATGAGATCACGCCGCACGCGGCCACCACCGTAGCCGCGGACGCAAATATCACAGGTCCAACCGCAGAGGACGCGTAAACCGCGGCGTCCGTCGGACAATCCCCAGCACGTAATCGTTCATGATACCGACTAATAATAAAGACACAATAATCAGTCACGGCACCCAGCAGCACCGCAGTCATAAAAGACGCTGCGATCTGAGATACCGGGAATCCAATCAATCCGAGCCCACTAACCACGCCCCGTGCGACTGCAAGAGCCAGACCGATAACCAGAAGCGGAAGCATGGCGGTGAAGATGGATCGATATACAACCAGCAGCAATATAACTATGAGCAAACTAGTTGCTATTGAAATTATAAGTATGTCTTTCTGGTTGGCGTCAAGAAAATCGCCGAGAGTTGCTGCTGCTCCAGTGACATATGCCGTGGTCGAGGATCCGTCGAAAGTACGGTGTGCAATTTGCTTTACACTGTTAAACGATTGCTGAGCTTTAGGAGTAGCCAGAGTACCTTTCAGACTAGCATTAAGGAACCAAGCTTTCCCATCCTTGCTGAGAACGCGATTCCGGGATTCTTTATCGACGAGAAGATCTTGTGTCCGTGTTACTACGTTTGGCTCGGCATTAAGTTCAGAGACAAGCGAATTATAGCGCCGAATTTGCTCAATCCCCAATCCCGCCGGATCGCTCATAACAATTGTGACGGAGGTCTGGGTCCCTTCCTCATCGAACACAGCGGCCATGCGATTCAGCGCCCTCATCGATGTCATGTCAGCGGGAATCGTAGCTACGGATTGAGCCCGAACTACAGTCTCGATCTGCGGAAAAACAAGATTTACTAAACCTGCTAACAAATACCAGGCTATGATGACCCACAACCCGTGTCGTACCACGAACGATCCCAGTCGCCCGAAGAACCTGCTACGGCCGTAACTCATACCCCACACCACCTTATCGGCTGCTCGAGTGAAAACTGACTTCGCCCGAACGCGCGACCGTATATTGACCCAATTGGGCGGACAAGATTCATTGCAAGCGAAACTGGGAACTATGATATAAGGCACATCCTATACGTCGCAAGACGCCACGCCGAGCCGTGTGAAGTTCCAGTCGCCAGGTGAGATTCGCCCTCAACATGTTTGATCCGAAACAAACCGAGGACTGATAGCTCAAAACAAATACACAATTTCACGATCACTGGACTAAAGCGCGGAATACGACCTACACTGCTTTCTATGGACAGAATGACAGGACACGACGCGAGTCTGCTATACATGGAGACGCCGACTCATTTTAATGTTGGATATGGCCTAATCTTTATTGAACCGCGGGCCGGCTCGAGCATGTTCTCGTTCGAATCATTTAAAGGCTGGTTATCTGGCCGCTGTGACGAAATCGCGACGTATCGACAGCAGGCGTATAAGCCCTGGTGGAATTTTTCACACCCGGTGTGGCGGCCCGACCCTAACTTTGATATCGACAATCACCTACATTATCTCACGGTGCCTGGACGTCGCGCCGGTAAGGGCGAACTTCTTACATTGTGCGGGCAACTAGCTTCGATACCCATGGATCTAGCCAGGCCCCTCTGGGAATGGTGGTATCTCGACTGTCTGGACGATGGGACTGTAGCAATGTTCACTAAAATGCATGAATCCTGTATTGACGGAGTGCAGGGAGCCACGCTGACGCGCCAAACGACCGGGGCTATCTCGAACGATTCGCCAGAGATCTTGATCCGCGATCACGGAACGCCTAGTACCCGAGAAATATTTGTGACAGGATTATTGGAGAGAGCCTCTCGTCCAGCGTATTTAGTGGCCCAAATATGGAGAACTGCAGCACTAACTCTCCGTAAAAAGCAGAAGCCTTCAAGCGATTTAATGCCAGGAGCTTTCACGGCACCCCGCACTCACTTCAACCGCACGCTAACCGCAAATAGGAACTTAGCGTATGCTCGACTTGATTTGAAGGCAGTAAAGGCCGTAAAGAATTACTATCGCACCACTGTAAATACAGTCGTTCTGTATCTGGTAGCATCTGCGTTGCGCAATTACCTATTATTTGCCGACGACCTACCCGACAGTCCACTGGTAGCATATATTCCAAAGGCTGTACACGGCGCTCCCGGTGTCGAAGGGCGAAATCAGACAAGCGGATTTCTCACCTATCTGCATACCGAGGTGGTCGACGCCGAACAGCGGATGTCCAAAACCATCGCATCTGCGAGCACGTCCAGATCCTATTTTGAGAGCCTCGGACCTACACTAATTTCAGATTGGGCGCGGTTTTCTTCACCTCTTTGGGGTAAGGGGCTTCGGCTGTACTCGCGACTGAGGCTCGCAGACAAGCATAAGGTCTTGCAATCTCTTGTGATCTCAAACATCGGCGGCGGGCTGATTGATCTGGATCTCGGGGGGGCACGCGTTGTCGATTTAATCCCATTCGGATCAATATTCGATGGAAGTGCGCTATTTGTGGGCGTTACGTCCGTAAACAACAACCTTGACATTGGATTGATCGGCTGCCCCGAATACACTCCGGATATCGACTATCTCGCGGAGCAATTATCAAAAGAATTGGACAATATCGGGGATCTCAGCGGGCGCGTCGGAGACTAGCTTGATGGATGGCGGCGGACACCAATAGGACGGGCTAATGGTCGTATTCCGGCAAGTCCATTTAATGTGAGCCTCCCGTTTGTCATCAAGTACAGAACCCGGCCCGTTCGGACGACTATTCTTCGAAGGAGCGCTCCTTGGGGCGCGCCTCCCACTCGTCCGAACGACGCGACGGTACTATCGATCCAGACACATGTCGTTTTATTAGCTGGGCCGGTTTGTACCGCCGATAGAATGTATTGATGGCGAGACGGACCAATTTCGAAACAAGATTCCAGTACACCGATACGACACTGATCTCAGGTATTCCAGCTTGGAGGGCAGCGACGACCCTCACTGCGTGTCCCTCCTCCGGAAACACGGCCGGAAAGAATCTTCCGCGTCCTAAAAGGACGCCACATCGATCAATTATAAGCTCTTCGAGAGACGTATCTATTAACTCTTCGAACACACTGTTTGCCTTACAGGGGAAGTAGCGTCTGTTAAGGGAAAGTCGTAGGAGAGCACCTGAGCCAGATACAGATGAATATAGCCGCGATCTGCGTACGATCGACGACAAGCCCGCTGACAACGTTGTCCGTTCCTTGATTCGCAATGATTGCATGTCGGGTCGATCGACTGCTTCTAACGCGTGTAATGCAATATGTGCCGAAAGATTGTGGTGATATCTTCGCCGAAGTAACTCGATTGTGTTCACTGAATCGCGATTGATGCTAGCGATCTCGTCAACAACGCTTGAACGCACGAGGCATCCACCTATGGGTAGAGTCATATCCGAGAGAGGTTTCGCTATTGTGACCAAATCAGCTACTAGCTCCGTAGATTGGTGGTACAGAAATTCTGTATCCGACGCTCGCCAGACTCCAGTGAGCACTTCGTCGATTCCTACCAATACGCCATTCCTGACTTTTGCCTGTGTAATTATGCGTTGAATGTCTTCGGAGATTTTGATGCATTCATAGCCTTGGATTAGCTCGCACCAAAGTAGACCAACTTCCGGATCGGACAATGTTAGCGAAAGATCAGCCGCTACGGTCGGGGAGTTGAGGTCGAGAAAAGTAACATATGGGTAGTATGGAGCAAAAGCATCTGGACGAGATGCAGAACGCTGCGGGCCATATCGGCTAACGTTCTGGGCTGCAAGAGTCTTTCCTGAGAAGTTGCCTCGGAATGTGACGATCTTCCGGCGTTCCGGCCGCGCCAGCTGAGCAAGGGCTAGCGCTAGCTCTACACTCGTTGCACCACTGACGGCTGGAAAGAAGTCGTCGAAGCCTGTGATCGAATATAGTTTCTCAGAGAGCTCCTTAACGTAATTTTTCTCGGCGTCGTGAACCGCGAGCACCTCACCGTATAGGTCTTGCGGATTGTGGCCGCGGAGGTTTGCTCCTGTTCCACTCGCACAGTCTATCAAGCGTCGACCATCCCGAAGTGCAATCGTGCCGCCTTCGGCATGTTCAAACTCAAAGTCATGATTGAATGACTCCATGACCAATGCCGAAATCGGATTGACAAACTTTCCAAATTGTATGTTGCGTCTGCGGCGATCGTTTCTTATTCGAGCGAATTCTTGTTCATGCTCCTTTGTTACGTAGCCCTTCCGACGAAGCGTTTCAATCATAATTGTGAGAACGACTGCATTAGCGGCGAATGTTGAAGAATACGCGAAGGCATCGATTGGGTTATTCCAGACCTTATACGCGTCGTACGACATCGTGAAGCAACCGAATGGAACTTGATAATCAGTCAGATTTTCCCCATATATTCTAACGTCGCAGTCAATCTGTGCTGCCGGTAGGGCTCCATCTTCTGAATCCATGGCGATTTGCCGACGGTCGGCAACAGCGTATAGAACGCCTTGGCTTCGGGCGACGTCTGACAGGACGGCAGCGCATCCACAGTCGTCTGACTCATTTATTGTCGTTATGATCGCGCACCAGTCGCGACATTTGGCGACTGGCATCGCATCTTCGAAGGAGGCGACAAATATTAGGTTTGGGACGAGGGAGTCGCTAGCAGGTGAGCGGCTCGGGTTGAAGTAATCTTGTAGATCACCGCTAGTGTCGACGATCAGAACAGATCGCCTTTGATCGGACGTTCGGGCGGTCGCGCGAGAATGACGCGCTAACTTTACGACCCCCGAGATCGCTTCCTCGATCGAGTTTGAGAAGTACGTGATGTGATCGGCCAAGAGGGAATGTAGACGGCTAATGAGGTATGCGGATTGAGCCGCTTCCTCTGTGATTGCCAACCCCGCAAACAGAATATTGGGACGTCCTGCATTGTTAAGGTCTTGGATAGTACGCAGTGTCTGCTTTGTGCTAGCTCGGTACCGCAATTCTCTCATATCGTTAATCCCTTAGGACGCGTTTGGGTGATATTTCTAAGGATCATTCAGTTTTACAACTTCGATTGCCTAGCTAGAAGGTATCGCAGAATATGCTGGTGGTTCAGCTGTTTCAGCAGGGCGCAGCACATCGCAGCAGAGGACAACTGTTCAACATCGGACCTTCCGCCCGCTCCCTGAGTGTGGTGACATCTGTCGCGGCCCTAACGTTCAAGCGTGGGTATGGGTTTCACCCGTTGTGCGCGTTCGTCGACCACGGCGCGAGCGGCACGGGTGAGCCGCTGGCGATTTCTGCTGCGCCCGGACAACGCCGGCTCCAACACCGCCGCCGATCACACGGCGGGGCTGGCCGACGCCTTCGCGTAGTTACCGTGGCGGCCCGGCTACCGGGCCGGGCGCAAAGTGCTGGTGGGTGCCGACACCGCGGGCGGCACCCACGAGTTCGTCCACCACCTGCACGTCCGGCGTCTGCAGTACCCGGTCGGGTTCTTCCTGTCTAATGCCGCCGCCGCAGCCCTGGATCTGATTCCCGAGGCGGCCTGGACTCCCGCCTACAACGCCGACGGGCAGCCATCACCTCACCGAACGGCGGCTTCCTCAGATCGAACAACTGGCGCCGCCACACCCACTGGTCGCGGGCGCTTGAGAAAACCAAGCTGGGCGCCGACCTTCGCTACGTCCAGAAAACCATGGGGCACTCCACGCCCACCGTCACCGCCAACATCTATAGCGACCTCTACTCCGATGAACTCGACCAAGTAGCCACGAACCTCGACCGGCTGCACGGATTCGCCGAAGACCCGGCGGCTGGACAAAAACCGGACACACCAAACCGTCCATAGAGTGCTCTCACAGTGTCCGTTCAGCTCAGAGCTGGTGGCCAGGGGCGGGATCGAACCGCCGACCTTCCGCTTTTCAGGCGGACGCGAAATCAGGTGTGAGGCTTTTGTGCTGGTCAAATTGGACGAACTGGACCAATTCCGACGGTTCAGAACACGCAATCCGAACCGCATGGCGGATGCAGAGCGGATGAAAACCCACCCTGAGCCCCACACTGCCAGGAGAGAGCAGGAGTCGTGACCAGGCACGATAACGGTGATTTGGGACTGTGGTTCCCGTGGTTAAGGGAGCAGTTGTCGTCCCGGTTGTCGTCACAGCCGTCGTCAAAAGCTAACTCCGCGACAGCCAGGCAAAGTCCCCAACCAGCAGGATGTTTGTATCCGTTTGTATTACAGTTGGCATGTGGCGGACGAAATGTTCGATCTGGATCTGCTCGACGAAGAGGATCCGTTCGAGATCGACGCTCAAGCCGCCCACCTGTTCAAGCACCCACGCCTGGGCATCGAGGACATCCGCGAAGTCTGGGCTTCCGACCCGATGTTCTACCCCGCCAAACCACCCGCCCACTGGCTGATGGTCGCCGAAGTCGCCGGCACAGTCCTGATGGTGCCCCTGGCCCCTGCCCGCGACGGCAACCCCAAACGATGCCGCCCCATCGGCTGCTACGAAGCCTCCAAACACCTCGCTAACCAATACCGGAGAGACAGATGAACCACCCCATGACCCCCGACGAGGAATACGAGTTCTACGCTCGCCCGGAAAACCAGGAACCCCAGGGACCAGGGCGCCGTCGGCTGACCGCCACCGTGCCCGTTCGCTTCCCACCCGAGCTGTTGGAGCAAGTACGCGCCGCGGCAGCCGCGGACGACCGCTCCGTCTCCTCGTGGATTCGCCGCGCGGTCGAACACGAACTTCGCCATCCGGCTTAAATCTCGTAACCAACGAAGTACCGAGAGACGGTTCTCGGCGGTACCGGTCTCGAAGTCGTTGTCTGGTTATGCGGCAATCGATTTAGCCGAGATCATCCGGCAAGAACACAGCGTATCCGGTTGGTTCCCGATCAATCTCGGCGAAATAACAGCGACTCCAGACCGGGATGCAAGGTCAACTCCTTGCGATCTGGGACCGCGTTTCATCAAGATGACTTTGTGACTGCCCTCGCGGACGCCGTCCTGCCGCTGATCAGGACACGCGCGGAAGTGTGGCGGTGGAACGTCGCCGATGCGCACGGAGCCCGGATGCATGAGGCCGTTACGGCCCTACGCGAAGCCGCCGAAACCGAAAACCCGACCGTTGTGTTCGCCGTAACTCAGAAGGCGATCGCGTCGGCGCTCAGGGTAATCATGCGCGCCGACGACTCCAGCGGAATCATCGGTGACGCCTGCCGCGATCTGTTGGACCTTCACTCCCGGGTGGCGGAAATAGCCCGTCCGGCCACCGCCCAGTTGATCGACTGGATGATCAAATTCCAGTTCGAGAACGAATGTGACTACTTCACGATCGACCCGGTCGCATACGCGCCCGCTCTTGGGGAGCTGGGCATCGCGAGGTACCGAGCGAAACTCGATGCGGTCGCAGCAAGTCTCGGCACCCGCCCATCGGACGATCAACGATGGACGGCGCCGCGGGCCGGTGATTGGCACGCCCTCGACTGGAACGCGCAGCGCCTGGCCGTCCTCGATCGAGACGTTGACGCGATCATCCGCACCCATGCCCGAGACCGGCGGGTCGCGGTGTGGCATCAGGACACCGCCGAGGCCCTGGAGGAAATCGGCCAGACCGACCTCGCGATCGACTGGGCGAAGCAGGCAACCGATTTCGACTCCGGCCACCAGTCGCGGCGGGCCGCAAACTACTGGTGCGAACTCCTCACAAGGTATAGGCCCGACAACCTGCTGGCTGCTCGGGTGGAGGTATTCCGCCGCTGGCCATCTTCAACCACGGCCGCAGACCTCTATCAGGCCGCCGGCGCCGCGTGGCCTGACTACCGCGAAGACGTATTCGCGCGCCTGGCACCAATGCCGGCGCGCGACACGGTGGTCTTTGCGCTGGCTCATCTCAAGGACATCCCACTCGCCTGGAACGTCGCGCATAACCTTGGCCTCGATGACGACCGCACCTGGAGTGACCTCGCCAAGGCATACGAGAAATTCGACCCTCTCGCCGTACTGCCGGTGCACACCGAGCTGGTGGAGAACGAGCTGGCCGAAGCCGGCGCCCAGCACTACCGAAGTGCCGCTCGACGGCTCAAGAAGATGCGCAAGCTCGCAGCTGGGTCGGATCAGGCTACCCAGGTCAACGAGTTGATCGCCAGCCTCCGCCATCGATACCACCGTCGGCCTCGACTCCAACTGGAATTCGATCGCGCGGGGCTGCCCTAGCGCTTGAGGTACGGGCGGCTCATATCATCGCCCTGCCGACACTGGTCGCAAGTGGCGGCCTAGCGAAGCATCACGGAGCCCACGACCGCGGCGCGCTCGCGGGCCGCTCTTGGTCGCTCCGCAGTTCTCGGCTGAGACGACAGCAAACAAGTCCCGTAGCCCGCTGTCATCAGAATTGTCGTTGCTGTTGTCGTCAAACGCGCGAAAATCAGCGCCTGAAGCCAGCATTTTGCCTGGTGGAGTTAAGGGGACTCGAACTCCTGACCCCCACATGCCAGGAGCGCGCAGGACTCGTGACCAGCCGCTTTAACCGGCATTTTGGGGTGTAGCCGCCGTCGTCCGGGTAGTAACTGCCGTCACGGTTGTCGCCAAAATTGCCGTCAGAGCGGCAACGGCACGCAATCGGGCAACAACGCGCACTCCGCGGGGGCCCTACTCCGCATGCTGCGGCGGATCATTCCACGACAGCACGGCTACGGCCCGAGTGCCGAGATCGGCACGACATGAACCCCGTCGGCTCGTTTCCCGCCACCGCCGGTCGCGGTCATGACGACGAGAGCGGACGGGCTGCCGTGCTTCGAGGTATCCACGTCGGCCGCGAAGTCGAGGAGGCCCTTCGCCGCCCTGTCGATGACGTCTTGATCACCCGTCAGCTTCACCTCGAATGCGGCCCAGCCGTCCGGTGTGTCGACGATCGCGTCGACTTCCTTACGACCGTGAGACTCGCGCCAGGAGTACACCGCGCCGCCGAGCGGTTGCGCATAGGTGCGAACGTCGCGGACTGCCATCGCCTCGAAGTGGAATCCGGCGGCCTCGAGGTCGGCGAGCAGATCCCGCGATCCAACCTTGAGTGCGGCAGTGCCCAGCGACGGGTCGACGAAGTAACGGACCGGTGCCTCGCGTAGTTCGGTGCGCGAACGCATGTGCGGCTTCCATGCCGGCGAGTTCTCGGTCAGCTTGAGACGGTCAAGCGCGTCGAGGTAGGAGTTCACCGTCTCCTTCGCCGGAGCCCGGTGATCGTCACCGGCGATGTCTGCGCCGAGTGCGGTGACTTTGATCGCTGTCCCCGACGGATCGCCCGAGCGATGCGAGTGCACGGCGTAGTCGGTCCTGAGTGCGCTTGCCGGTGCCGAGCTCAGGAATGTCGATGTCGACGATCTGGGCAAGGTAGTCGGCAAGCCACCCCCGGGCACTGCGCTCGGACTGATCGAGCAACGCCGGCCAGCCGCCGATGACGATCCGCTCCATGAGGCCCGGGACCGTCATCGCGGTTCGCTTCGCCTTCTGGTCTTCGCCGCGCAGCAGAGCAGCCAGCGAAACCTCACCCGTCGAATGGCCGGATTCGAATAGGCTCATCGGCCGCATCCGGAGCGTGCCGATCCGACCCGCGCCGGAGTGCAATTCGCGCTCATATCTCGGAGTCGCCGATCCGGTCAGGATGTACAGGCCACGACGGCGCAGATCATCGACATGCCGCCGTACCTGGTCCCATATCTCCGGCGCGCGCTGCCATTCATCGAAAAGGATCGGCGTCTCTTGGTCGAACAGCTCGTCCGGATTGAGTCCCAGGAGCGCCCGCGCGTTCGGGTCGGTGTCGAAGCGGACTGAACTCTTCGCCTGCTGGAGGGCTGTTTCCGTCTTCCCGCAGCCCTTCGGCCCATCCATGAGGACAGCACCGATCGAGGTCAGCCGCTCGGACAGCTCGGCGTCGATGACGCGTGCGCGATAGTCGAACATGACACCAGTCTACTTTTCCGACAACTCATACTCGCCGTTTTCTACAAGCCAACTGACCGTTTTCGACAGACTGGATTCGCCCGTCCCGGCAACCGCGGGCAATACATCAATATCCAGGAAGTGATCCCGCCAGGAAGCCGGACCATGTCCCCATACCTGAATGTGGCGACACCCGAACCGCTCGTTGTCGTCAAAAATCGACCCAGACGACGCGGACAGCTAACGCCGAAACCAAGAATAACGCGCGGTCGCGAATGGATTATCCACTGGTGGAGCTAAGGGGACTCGAACCCCTGACCCCCA
>CAVSLH010000021.1:0-7603 GCA_963728815.1 uncultured Actinomycetota bacterium | reverse complement strand
TTATGAGCCCAGCGAGCTACCGAGCTGCTCCACCCCGCGTCGGTAAACGCAAGGTTACCCAACACGTGGGAACCTCGCCAAATCGCGGGTCAGCAGCGGTGACGGGCCTCTTTAACCGGCCGGGAAGAGTCGACTCCCCTCACCCGCCAACCTGCACGGCTTGGCGGGCAAGGTGCTGAAATTCTGATGCAGGCGCAAGCCGGGCGATCAAACGGCCGGCGACCAGCCAGGCCGGTGTGCCGTCGAGTGTTGGGCGCCGCGCTTGGGCTGAGTTCATACACAAGCGGGGGTCGGGCTGAAGCGTCAGCGAATTCGCCTGCGGCGGGCTCGAGGACGTGCTCGTTCACAGTTGCATCACCTTCGGACCGCTGGCCTAGATGGCGCCCTATTCCTCGGTAGCGGTGTCAGTGCGAAGGCGGGTTCAGCCCGTATCGCTGCACGATGTCGTCCAACCAATCCGGCGTCCCGTAGGTCAGCCCGTACTTGTCGGCCAGTTCGCCGAATTCGGGCAGCTCGTGCAGGACCTTGCCCACCGGATCATTCGCATGCTCGACGAGCAACTCACCAAGCTCCCGAAAATAATTCTCGAACCCGCCAGGAGTGATGATCTCGATGATGCGACCGGGCTCGCTGCCGGCGTTCCACATCGCGTGCATTTGCCCGCGTGGCTTGGTGATGTAGCCACCGGGACCGAGGACTACTTCGCTGTCGTCGGAGCGAAAACCGATCTCGCCTGCCAGCACGAACGAATGCTCGTCCTCGCGGGTGTGCCGGTGCGCCGCGGTGATCAAGCCGACCTCAAAGGGATGCTCGACGATGGACACCTCGCCCCCGTTGGTCTTGCTGGATAGCTTGAACACCGCCCCGAAGCCAGGGAGCGCTACATAATCCCCTTCCCCGGGCTGCACAACCGTGACCCCGATTTGATTCACATCGGCCATCTGACATACCTCCTCGTGTAGCCAGCCGGATCCGGTGGCCCCATGAGCCGCGGTTCGACGAAGCCGGCCGAGATTTTTTAGTTAGCGATGCGGCGAAGGTAAGCTCCATCTCCCAGCAACGCGGATTTTCCGACCCCTGGCTTCGCCGTGCATCACCAGCGCCCGGCTTTCGCCGGCGCAAAACAGCCTCGACGAGCTGATCGAGAACTAGGCATTCGGCTTGTCGGCCGATTAGCTCCACGGTCTCGCCTACCCGGCAACCACTATCGCTATCCCCACGGCCTGACGCAATACCAGCGCGACGCTAGCCATCCAGGTGGCAAAGAAGGATCGTGCAAACTTCCTAATTGGCGCTACTTGGTGTTGTTGAACTTGGTGATGGCGTCGTCGAGCCGCTGCAGCGCTGAACCGTACGCGGCAAAATCACCTTTCTTCTGCGCATCGCGCGCCGCGCCGATCGCCGCCTGGATCTCTTGCAGCGCAGCGGCCTTGGCCGGAGACAACGTGACCGCCCCGTCGGGAGCCGGCGGCACCACCCCCACCGGCGGTGGCGGCGTCCCCGTTCCACCGGCCGGCGTCGGCGGGCTCGCAGGCGGGTTCCCCTTCGGCGGTCCACCGGTATCGGTGGGTTCTATGCCGGTTGCCGCGGCAGCCGCACCGGGCCCGAATAACCCGGTGAGGGCATCACCCACGGTGGGACCGTAACCGATTTTGTCGTTGTACATCATCGCCACCCGGATCAGGCGCGGGTACGACGAAGCGGCGTCGCTGGCTCCCGGGGACGCGTAGACGGGTTCCACGTACAGCAGCCCACCCTGGGCTACCGGCAGCGTCAGCAAGTTGCCCCACTTGATCCGATTTTGGTTGTCGCGCCCGATCACACCGAGGTCCTGCGATACCGCGGGATCGGTGGTGATCGCGTTATTGGCCAATTTCGGACCGTTGACCTGGCCCGGGATGGTCAAAACGGTGATCTTCCCGTACGTCGCGGGATCGGAGCTGGCGCTGATGTAGGCGGCCAGATAGTCGCGCTTGAACCTGTTCATCGCGCTGATCAACTGGTATGACGCCGAATTGTCGTTCTTGAGAATGTTTTTCGCGACGATGTAGTAGGGCGGCTGATAGCTGCTGGCTGTCGGATTCGGATCCAGCGGCACGTCCCAGAAATCCGAGGTGTTGAAGAATGTGACGGGGTCGTTGACGTGGTATTTGGCCAGCAGCATCCGCTGCACCTTGAATAGGTCTTCGGGATAACGCAGATGCTCGGCGAGCTCGGGCGTGATGTCGCTCTTGGGCTTGACCGTACCGGGGAAGACCTGCATCCAGGCTTTCAGCACCGGATCCTGTTCGTCCTGCTGGTAAAGCGTGACGGTGCCGTCGTAGGCGTCCACCGTGGCCTTCACCGAGTTACGGATGTAGGAGACCTGCTTGTCGGGGGCCAGCCGGTTGAAAGCCACCTCGGTGGAATCCGCAGTCGCCGACGACAGGGAGGTGAGTTCGGAGTACGGGTAGTTGTCCAGGGTGGTGTAGCCGTCGAGGATCCACACCAGTCGCTTGTTGACGATCGCGGGGTACACGGCGCTGTCAGTCGTCAGCCACGGTGCCACCGCCTCCACCCGCTGCGCGGGATCGCGGTTGAACAGAATCTTGCTGTTTGAGCCAATCACGCTGGAGAACAAGAAGTTTCGCTCGGCGAACTTCGCGGCGAACACGCTGCGGGATAGCCAGTTACCGATCGGGACGCCACCGCTTCCGGCGTAGGTATACCTCTTGGTTTCGGTGTTGGTCTCGTAGTCGTATTCCCGGTCATCACCGTTCTTTCCGACGATCGCATAGTCGGCCGAACTGTTGGAGAGCACTGGACCGAAGTAGACCCGCGGCTGATCCAGCGGCGCCGGCCCGTCGGACACCACGCTGCCGTTGGCCCCGACGACATTGACCAGGAACTGGGGGTAACCGCCATTCTGATTCGGGTCGTTGGCGATACCACGCACGGTGTTGGCCGGTGATGCGATGAATCCGTTACCGTGCGTGTAGACGGTGTGCCGGTTGATCCAGTCCCGTTGATTGTCGATCAACCGATCCGGGTTGAGTTCGCGGGCCGCGACGACATAGTCGCGCAAGGCACCGTTGCGGTCGAGGTAGCGGTCGATCGACAGCTGGTCGGGGAAGTAGTAGAAGTTCTTGCCCTGCTGGAACTGGGTAAACGTCGGGCTGACGATCGTAGGGTCGAGCAGCCGGATGTTCGAGGTGGTGGCGCGATCGGTGGCGACCTGCTGGGCGGTTGCCCCCGCGTCGCCATTGTAATTGCGGTAGCTCACCACGTCTTCGGTCAGACCATAGGCTTGCCGCGTCGCAACGATACTTCGACTGATGTACTCGCTTTCCTTCCGAGCGGCGTCGGGCTTGACGCTGATCTGCTCGACGATCAACGGCCAGCCGGCACCCACGATCAACGACGACAGCAACAACAGAACCAGGCCGATTCCAGGAATCCGCAAGTCCCGCAGGGCGATCGCGGAGAACACGGCCGCGGCGCAAATCAGCGCGATGGCCATCAGGATCAGCTTGGCCGGCAGTACGGCGTTGATATCGGTGTACCCGGCACCGGTGAACGGCTTGCCGCCACGCGTGTGCGACAGCAGCTCATACCGATCCAGCCAATAGGCAACGGCTTTGAGCAGTACCAGTAGACCGACCAGGCTGACCAACTGGATACGCGCCGAGCGGCTTAGCGCACCAGCACGTCCCGACAGCCGGATGCCGCCAAAGACATAGTGCGCCACCAGGTTCGCCACAAACGCCAGAAATACCGCGACGAACATGTAGCTCAGCACCAGCCGGTAGAACGGCAACTCGAACGCGTAGAAGCCGAGGTCCTTGCCGAACTGTGGGTCCCTGATGCCAAAGTCACCGCCGTGCAAGAACAGTTGGATCCGAACCCAGTAGCTCTGCGCGATGATGCCGGCCAGCAGGCCGATCGCGGCCGGGATTCCGATGCCCACCAGCCGCAGCCGCGACATCACGAGGGCGCGATACCGCGCTACCGGGTCGTTGTCGTTACTCGGGACGAAGACGGGGCGGGTGCGGTAGGCGACCGCAAGCCCGGCGAACACGATGCCGCCGACCAGCACTCCGGCCACCAGGAACACCACCATGCGGGTAACCAGCACGGTCGTGAACACCGAGCGGTAGCCAAGCTCACCAAACCACAGCCAGTCGACGTAAGCGTCGATCAATCGCGGACCAGCGAGCAGCAACACGATCACACCCAGTGCGATCATGATCAGAATCCGGCTACGCCGAGTCAGTTTCGGCATCCTCGCGGCGGGCCGCATCCCCACTAGCTACGCTCCCTGCTCGATTTGTAGACGGTGACAACTCTACGCACCGCAGCGCCCTCCGACCGCTGCTGGTTTGATTGCCCGGCTAACAGCTCGATTGCCCGGCTCCTTCTCAGACCGCTACGCGGTCTGCATCGTCGCCGGGCTGTGCTTGATTGCCCGGCTCCTTCTCAGACCGCTGCGCGGTCTGCATCGTCGCCGGGCTAACAGCTCGGCAGCTGGCCCCCCGACGTCATCGCGTGCAGCGCGTCCACCGCTTGGCTGAGGGTCTCGACCTTCACCAATCGCAAGCCGGTCCGGTTGTCGGAGCTCGCCTCGTAGCAGTTCTTGGCCGGTACCAAAAACACCGCGGCGCCGGCAGCGCGGGCAGCGACAATCTTGTGCGCGATGCCGCCGATGGGGCCCACCTTGCCGTCGAGGCTGATCGTGCCGGTACCCGCGACGAACGTCGACCCGACCAAGTCACCGGTGGTGAGCTTGTCGACGACCGCCAGACTGAACATCAGTCCCGCCGAGGGCCCGCCCACGTTGGCCAGGTTGAAGTCCACGGCGAATGGCGCCCACGGCGCATCAAGCACCGCGACACCCATGAAGCCGTAGTCGCGATCTTTATTTGTGCCCAGCGTGATCTGCGCGACGCCGGCTGGCTCGTTCTTGCGCCGAAAGTCGATAGTCACCACCTGGCCGGGCTTGGTTTTCTTCAGGAATGCCGTGAACTGCTCGACATCGGCCACCGGGGTGCTGTCGACCGCGTCTACGGCATCACCGGCCTTCAGCTTGCCGACCGACGGACCGGGATCGCTGACCGTCGCGACGGTAACTGCGGACGGGTACTTCAGGTATCCCAACGCGGCGTACGCGGCGCTGTCCTCGGAGTTCTTGAAATCAGCATTGTTGACCTTGTCAACGTCCTCCCGCGACTTCCCCGGCGGGTAGACGAGGTCGCGCGGCACCAGCTGTTCTTGGCCCGAAAGCCACAGTGTCAGGGCTTCGCCCAAGGTCAGATCGTCACGCTGGGACACCGTCGTCATGTTCAGGTGACCTGACGTCGGGTGCGTTTGGGTGCCCTGGATCGCGACTACCTGCTTGCCGTCGACTTCACCGAGCGTGTCGAAGGTGGGACCGGGGCCCAGCGACACAAACGGCACCGTCACCACCGCGAGCAACACGCCGAATACCAGGACCGGCGCCAGCGCGACCATCAAGGTCAGAATCCGCCTGTTCACGCCGCTTACACTAGACGGACCCGGCTAGGGCTGGTTCAGCTACGAGCATGACCGGAGATCGCGCGCTCTGTTCCGCCGGTGAGTACCGTTGACGTTATGGCTGACCCGCCTTTCGGCTTCTCCTCCGGAGACGACTCCCCAAAAGATGAGTCGGGGCGCGACAAACACGGGAAGAACGATCCCGATTCCGGCTCGAGCGCGTCAGACCCGTTAGCCGCGTTCGGCATCAGTGGGGACTTCGGCATGGGCGACCTGGGACAGATCTTCACCCAGCTGGGTCAGATGTTCACCAGCGCGGGCACCTCGATGGCCGCGGGCACACAGTCAGGCCCAATCAACTATGAACTGGCGGGCCGAGTCGCGTCGAATTCGATCGGGTTTGTCGCGCCGGTCCCGGCGACGACGCACGCGGCGATCGCCGATGCGGTGCACCTCGCCGAGACCTGGCTGGACGGAGCCACCGCGCTACCCGCAGGCACCAGCAAGGCGGAAGGCTGGAGCCCCAACGACTGGGTCGAAAACACCATGGAGACCTGGAAGCGGCTGTGCGATCCGATGGCCGAACAGATCTCGACGGTGTGGGCGGCGTCGCTGCCCGAGGAGGCCAAGAGCATGGCCGGTCCGCTGCTGTCGATGATGTCGCAGATGGGCGGCATGGCGTTCGGCTCGCAGCTGGGCCAGGCACTGGGCCGGTTGTCCCGCGAGGTGCTGACTTCGACCGATATCGGTCTGCCGCTGGGCCCCAAGGGGGTGGCCGCGATACTGCCGGATGCCGTTGAATCCTTCGCCGCCGGACTCGAACAGCCGCGCAGCGAGATCCTGACATTCCTGGCCGCCCGCGAGGCCGCGCACCACCGGCTGTTCAGCCATGTGCCCTGGCTGGCCAGTCAATTGCTGGGCGCCGTCGAGGCCTACGCCATGGGCATGAAGATCGACATGACCGGAATTGAGGAAATGGCACGCGACTTCAATCCAGCCTCGCTGTCGGATCCCGCGGCCATAGAAAACCTGCTCGGTCAGGGAGTATTCGAGCCCAAGGCGACACCGGCGCAGACGCAGGCATTGGAACGGCTCGAAACACTGCTCGCACTGATCGAGGGCTGGGTGCAGGTAGTGGTGACCGCGGCCCTAGGCGAGCGCATTCCGGGTGCGGCCGCGCTCGGCGAGACGCTGCGCCGGCGCCGGGCCAGCGGCGGCCCGGCGGAACAGACGTTCGCGACGCTGGTCGGCCTGGAGCTGCGGCCACGCAAGATGCGGGAGGCCGCCGCGCTGTGGGAGCGCCTGACGCAGGCCGCCGGTGCGGATACGCGCGACGCCATCTGGCAACACCCGGATCTGCTGCCCGCCGCGGATGATCTTGACGAGCCGGCCGGCTTCATCGACCGGGTCATCGGCGGCGACACCAGCGGTATCGACGAGGCGATCGCCGAACTCGAGCGAGACCGCGACGGTGAGGGCCCCGGCTCGGGCGGTCCTGTGGATAACTGATCGGGGCGCTGGCGCCCGACGTGGCACAGTCTCAAGTCATGCCGCGGGCCGTGCCCTCCCTGTATGCGCTGGACCCGGCGATGCCGGTGCTGCTGCGACCAGACGGTGCAGTGCAGGTGGGCTGGGATCCGCGCCGGGCCGTACTGGTGCGTCCACCATCCGGCCTGACCGCGGCGGAGTTGGCCGCGCTGCTGCGGTCCATGCGATCACCGATACCGATAACCGAGTTGTACCGTCAGGCCGCCGGCCGCGGGTCGGTGGACGCTGACGACCTGGCGAACCTCGTCGCGCAGCTGGTCAGCGCAGGTGTCGCGACCCGCGGATGCCGACAGTCCCGCGGCCGGGCCGCGTCGATCCGGGTGCACGGCCGCGGACCGCTGTCGGACCTGCTCGTAGAGGCACTGCGATGCTCGGGGGCCCGGATTGCGCACAGCAGCCAGTCGCATGCCGCGGTAACTTCCGCCTCCGTCGATCTGGTGGTGTTGTCGGACTCCCTCGTCGCCGACCCGCGCATGGTGCGCGATCTGCACACCCGGGGCGTCGCGCATCTTCCCGTTCGGGTGCGTGACGGCACCGGGCTGGTGGGGCCGCTGGTCATCCCGGG
>CAVSLH010000020.1:0-59341 GCA_963728815.1 uncultured Actinomycetota bacterium | reverse complement strand
TGAAGAAAGTCCACAGACTTTCGGCAGCCATCACACAGCGCGATCGAAGGTAACCGTCGCTGACTGGAGTGAGACAACCTGACACAAACCCTAACCCTCGATTTGCATGCCGAAAGCGATCCCGATGGTTTTCTGGACGGCGTGGTGACAGCTCCCATGCCGGAAGTTGATATGTCTGCATGCAGAAACCCGCAGTTGAGCACCAGGGTTTTCGCAAACTGGCTCCGTGTGGTGAAGGTGGGCGGCGAAGGCAGTGCCGGTCTTGACGCCGGCCCCCACGGCCCGGCCACGAGGCGCGATGGCACCGAGTAGGGGGTTATTTCTTGACTGTCACACCTCACATTGGTGGAACGCTCGAGGAGCTGCTGGAGCGTAGCGGGCGCTTCTTCACACCAGGCGAGTTCTCGGCCGATCTGCGCACCGTGACCCGGCGCGGCGGCCGCGAAGGTGACGTGTTTTACCGCGACCGGTGGAGCCACGACAAGGTGGTCCGGTCCACACACGGGGTCAACTGCACCGGATCGTGCTCGTGGAAGATCTACGTCAAAGACGGGATCATCACCTGGGAAACCCAGCAGACCGACTATCCTTCGGTGGGCCCGGACCGGCCCGAATACGAGCCGCGCGGTTGTCCCCGTGGTGCGTCGTTCTCCTGGTACAGCTACTCGCCCACCCGGGTGCGTTATCCCTACGCGCGCGGCGTGCTGGTTGAGATGTTCCGCGAAGCCAAGGCCCGCCTGGGCGACCCGGTACTGGCGTGGGCCGACATCCAGGCCGATCCCGAGCGCCGCCGCCGTTATCAGCAGGCCCGGGGTAAGGGCGGGCTGGTTCGGGTGAGCTGGGCCGAGGCCAGCGAGATGATCGCCGCGGCCCACGTGCACACCATCAAGACATACGGCCCGGACCGGGTCGCCGGTTTCACGCCGATCCCGGCGATGTCGATGGTCAGCCATGCCGCGGGGTCGCGGTTTATTGAGCTGATCGGCGGCGTGATGACGTCGTTCTACGACTGGTACGCCGACCTGCCGGTGGCCTCGCCACAGGTGTTCGGTGACCAGACCGATGTGCCCGAGTCCGGGGACTGGTGGGATGCTTCGTATTTGGTCATGTGGGGCTCCAACGTGCCGATCACCCGGACCCCCGATGCGCACTGGATGGCAGAGGCCCGCTACCGCGGCACCAAGGTTGTGGTCGTCAGCCCGGATTACGCCGACAACACCAAGTTCGCCGACGAGTGGGTGCGCTGTGCCGCCGGCACCGACGCCGCGCTGGCCATGGCGATGGGCCACGTGATTCTTTCGGAATGCTATGTGCGCAAACAGGTTCCGTTCTTCATCGACTATGCTCGCCGCTACACCGACCTGCCGTTCTTGATCAAGCTGGAAAAACGCGGCAACTCGCTGGTGCCCGGAAAGTTCTTGACCGCGGCCGATATTGGCGAGGAAGTCGAGAACTCGGCGTTCAAACCCGCGCTGTTGGACGAGGTCACCGACCGTATCGTGGTGCCACACGGCTCACTGGGATTCCGCTTCGGCGAGGACGGCGTCGGAAAGTGGAACCTGGACCTGGGTCCGGTGATACCGGCGCTGAGCGTTGAAGGTGAGGGCGTCCGGTCGAGCTGGTGCGACCTACCCAGCTTCGACACCATCGACGGGCACGGCGAGACCGTCAAGCGAGGCGTGCCGGTGCGCCGGGTCGGCAACCAGCTGGTGTGCACGGTGTTCGACCTGATGTTGGCCCATTACGGCGTGCGGCGCGAAGGGTTGCCCGGCGAATGGCCGAGCGGTTACGACGACCCGACCCAGCAGAACACCCCGGCCTGGCAAGAACCGATCACCGGGGTGCCTGCCGCGCAGGCCATCCGGGTAGCCAAGGAATTCGCCCGCAACGCAGAGGAATCCGGCGGGCGATCCATGGTCATCATGGGCGGTGGCATCTGCCACTGGTTCCACAGCGATGTCATCTACCGCTCGGTGCTGGCGCTGCTGATGTTGACCGGGTCGATGGGACGCAACGGCGGTGGATGGGCTCACTACGTCGGTCAGGAGAAGGTGCGTCCGCTGACCGGGTGGCAGACCATGGCAACTGCCACCGACTGGTCGCGGCCGCCGCGACAGGTGCCCGGTGCCTCGTACTGGTATGCGCACACCGACCAGTGGCGCTACGACGACTTATGGGGCGGACAAGCTGGCCAACCCGGTGGGCCGCGGCAGGTTCAACGACAAGCACACGATGGATCTGCTGGCCTCGGCGACGGCGATGGGATGGAGCCCGTTCTATCCGCAGTTCGACCGGTCCAGTCTCGACGTCGCCGACGAGGCAACGGAGGCTGGGCGCGATGTCGCCGAGTATGTCACCGAACAACTCGCGCAGCGCAAGCTCAAGCTCGCGATCACCGATCCCGAC
This sequence comes from uncultured Actinomycetota bacterium, assembly GCA_963728815.1. GTDB lineage: Bacteria > Actinomycetota > Actinomycetes > Mycobacteriales > Mycobacteriaceae > Mycobacterium. Next base: position 56,935 of record CAVSLH010000020.1, on the reverse strand, counting down.
AACCCCGTCAACTGGCCGCGGGTGCTCACCGTATGGCGATCCAACTTGATCGGCTCGTCGGGCAAGGGCGGTGAGTACTTCCTGCGACATCTGCTGGGCACGGACTCGAACGTGCAGGCAGAACCCCCGGCCGACGGCGTGCGGCCCAACGATGTGGTCTGGGACTCCGAGATTCCTGAGGGCAAGCTCGATTTGATGATGTCGATCGACTTCCGGATGACGTCGACGACATTGGTTTCCGACGTGGTGCTGCCCGCCGCGACCTGGTATGAGAAGAACGGACCTGTCCAGCACCGACATGCACCCGTACGTGCATGCGTTTAGCCCGGCGATCGACCCGCCGTGGGAAACCCGTTCGGACTTCGACGCATTCGCCACCATCGCACGCACTTTCAGCGGGATGGCCCGGCGCCATCTTCGTACCCGCAGTGATGTCGTGCTGACCGCGCTGCTGCACGATACCCCGGACGCGATGGCGTATCCGGATGGCACCGAACGCGATTGGCTGCATAGCGATGAGGTGCCGGTACCGGGCAGGACGATGAGCAAGCTCACCGTTGTGGAGCGTGACTATGCCGCGATCTACGACAAATGGGTGACGCTGGGACCGCTCGTCGACAAGTTCGGCATGACGGTCAAGGGCTACACTGTCCATCCTTTCCGTGAGGTCAACGAATTGGCCGCCAAGTTCGGGGTGATGAATTCCGGTGTGGCGGCAGGCCGTCCGGCGATCACCACGGCCGAGCGGATGGCCGACGTGATACTCGCCTTGTCCGGAACATGCAACGGCCGACTCGCCGTCGAGGGCTTCCTCGAGCTGGAGAAGCGCACCGGGCAGCGGCTGGCGCAGCTGGCCGAGGGCAGCGAGGAACGACGTATTACCTACGCCGACACCCAGGCCCGCCCGGTTCCGGTGATCACCAGCCCGGAATGGTCCGGCAGCGAGACCGGTGGTCGCCGCTACGCCCCGTTCACGATCAACATCGAGCACCTCAAGCCGTTCCACACCCTCACCGGGCGGATGCACTTCTACCTCGCGCACGATTGGGTCGAGGAGCTCGGCGAACAGCTGCCCGTCTATCGGCCGCCGCTGGATATGGCGCGGCTGTTCGACCAGCCTGAGCTCGGTCCGACCGATGACGGAATCGGGCTCACCGTGCGCTATCTGACGCCGCACTCGAAGTGGTCGTTTCACTCCACGTACCAGGACAACCTGTACATGCTGTCGTTGTCTCGTGGCGGTCCGACGATGTGGATGAGCCCCGGTGACGCTGCGAAAATCAAAGTGCGCGATAACGATTGGGTCGAGGCGGTGAACGCCAACGGCATCTACGTGTGCCGTGCGATCGTGTCGCACCGCATGCCCGACGGTGTGGTGTTCGTCTACCACGTGCAGGAACGCACCATCGACACGCCCCGTACCGAGACCAACAACAAGCGCGGCGGTAACCATAACGCGCTGACCCGGGTGCGAATCAAGCCCAGCCACCTCGCCGGTGGCTACGGCCAGCACACATTCGCGTTCAATTACCTTGGTCCCACTGGCAACCAGCGCGACGAGGTGACCGTGGTGCGCCGCCGCAGCCAGGAGGTGACGTACTGACATGAAAGTAATGGCGCAGATGGCGATGGTGATGAACCTCGACAAATGCATTGGCTGCCATACCTGTTCGGTGACCTGCAAGCAAGCCTGGACCAATCGCACCGGAACCGAGTACGTATGGTTCAACAACGTCGAAACCCGTCCAGGCGTGGGCTATCCGCGCGCTTACGAGGACCAGGATCGGTGGCGCGGGGGATGGGTGCGCGACAAGAAGGGCCGGCTGCGGCTACGCGACGGTGGCCGAATCCAAAAGCTGCTGCGGATTTTCGCCAACCCCAGGTTGCCCACCATCAGCGACTACTACGAGCCGTGGACCTACGACTACGAAAACCTGACTTCGGCTCCGGCCGGTGACACCTTCCCGACGGCCGCGCCGCGCAGCCTGATCACCGGCAAGCCGATGAAGGTGTCGTGGGGATCCAACTGGGACGATAACCTGGCCGGCTCGCCGGAGATCGTGCCCAACGACCCGATCCTGAAGAAGGTCAACCAAGTCAACCAAGAGGTGAAGCTTCAGCTCGAAGAGACCTTCATGTTCTACCTGCCGCGGATCTGCGAGCACTGCCTGAACCCGTCGTGCGTGGCCTCGTGTCCGTCTGGGGCGATGTACAAGCGCACCGAGGACGGCATCGTGCTCGTCGACCAGGACCGCTGCCGTGGCTGGCGGATGTGTGTGTCCGGGTGTCCTTACAAGAAGGTGTATTTCAACCACAAGACGGGCAAGGCCGAGAAGTGCACCTTGTGCTATCCGCGCATCGAGGTCGGGTTGCCGACGGTGTGCTCGGAAACATGCGTGGGACGGCTGCGCTATCTCGGGCTGGTGCTCTACGACGTCGACCGGGTGCTCGAGGCGGCGTCGGTGGAGAACGACACCGACCTGTACGAGGCGCAGCGCCGGATCCTGTTGGACCCAAACGACCCTGAAGTGATCGCCGGCGCACGAGCGCAGGGCATCTCCGAGGAGTGGATCGATGCCGCGCAGCGGTCGCCGGTGTACGCGCTGATCAACACCTACAAGGTGGCGCTTCCACTGCACCCGGAGTACCGGACCATGCCGATGGTCTGGTACATCCCGCCGCTGTCACCGGTGGTCGACGCGGTCAGTCACGACGGGCACGACGGGGAGGACCTGGGCAACTTGTTCGGCGCGCTGGAGTCGCTGCGCATCCCGATCCAGTACCTGGCCGAGCTGTTCACCGCCGGTGACACCGAAGTGGTCGCGGGCGTGCTGCGGCGATTGGCGGCGATGCGGTCCTATATGCGCGATATCAACCTGGGCCGCGAAACCCAGCCGCACATTCCGCACGCCGTCGGGATGACCGAAGAGCAGATCTACAACATGTACCGGCTGCTGGCTGTGGCGAAATACGAAGAGCGCTATGTCATTCCGACTGCGTATGCGCCGGATCTGCCGGCGGCGGCGATGGCCGAAGAGATGGGGTGCTCGTTATCGTTCGACGGCGGGCCGGGCATGTACGAAACCGGTCCGTTCGGCGAGGGCAGCGGCGCTCCGGTGCCGGTTGCCGTAGAGACCTTCCACGCGCTGCAACAACGACAGAAGGGTGAAACCGTGGCTGCCGGTGGGCACGGTGGGCACCGCCGCGGCAGGGTGAACCTGCTCAACTGGGATGGCACCGGCACGCCCCCGGGTCTGTTCCCGGAGTCACGTAATGGCGTCGGCAACCAGGACTGGTAAGGCGATGAAGTTGCTGCTCAACGTCCGGGAGCGGTCGAACACCCGGACCATGCAGGATCGGTTGGTGTGGCAGTCGGCCTCGCTGCTGCTGGCCTATCCGGATGACGGGTTGACCGAGCGGCTCGACACCGTCGATGAGATGTTGAGTCATATCGGCGGGCCCGCGGCGGACCTCCTGAACGGACGGTCGCGGCGCTGCGTGCCCGCGACCCGATGGCCGCCGCGACTGACTACGTCGAGACCTTCGACATGCGGCGGCGCTGCACGATGTACCTGACGTACTGGACCGCCGGGGACACCCGCAACCGCGGCCGGGAAATGCTGGTGTTCGCCTCTGCCTACCGCGACGCGGGTGTCGAGCCGCCGCGCGCCGAGGCGCCAGATCACCTGCCCGTCGTGCTCGAATTCGCCGCTACCGTCAACCCCGAGGTTGGGCGCCGGTTACTGACCGAGCACCGGGTCCCGATCGACGTGTTGCGGGCGGCGCTGGCCGACGCCAAGTCGCCCTACCAGCACACCGTGGCAGCGGTCTGCGAGACCTTGCCGGTTGCCACCGACCAGGAGATGCGCCGCGCAGAGCGGCTGGCGAAGGCTGGACCCCCCGCGGAAGCCGTTGGGCTGCAACCGTTTACCTTGACCGTCCCGCCCAAGCGCACCGAAAGAGGCTGACGTTGGTCCACATGAAATTAATCGAGATCTTCTGGGACGACGTGCCCTACGTCGTGCTGGCGATCGCGGCCGTGGGTACCTGGTGGCGGTATCGCTATGACAAGTTCGGCTGGACCACCCGTTCGTCGCAGATCTATGAGTCGAAGTTACTGTCGATCGGCAGCCCGATGTTCCACTTCGGCAGCCTGCTGGTCATCTTGGGCCACATCATGGGCCTGTTCATTCCGGAATCCTGGACCCGGGCGCTCGGGATGAGCGACCACCTCTATCACCTGCAGGCGCTACTCCTCGGCGTGCCCGCCGGTTTTGCCACCCTGATCGGTATCGGGTTGCTGATCTACCGGCGGCGCACACACGGACCGGTCTTCCTGGCCACCACCCGCAACGACAAGCTGATGTACCTGGTGCTGGTATGCGCCATCGTGGCGGGTTTGTGCTGCACCCTGACGGGCGCCACACACTTCGGCGAGTTGCACGACTACCGGCAAAAAGTGTCGGTCTGGTTCCGGTCGATCTGGATCCTCGATCCGCGGGGGGATCTGATGGCGCATGCGGCGTTCTATTACCAGATACACGTGTTTATCGCGCTCGCGTTGTTCGCCCTGTGGCCGTTTACCCGACTGGTGCACGCGTTCAGCGCGCCGATCGCTTATCTATTCAGGCCCTACATCGTGTACCGCAGCCGGGAAGTGGCGGAGAAGCACGAATTGGTCGGTTCAGCACCCCGCCGCCGCGGTTGGTAGGGGCGTCGGCGCAGCTTGGTTTTAATGCCCAGTTCGCCATCCGGTTCGCCATCTGAGGCCCCCGCTGCCACAATCACCGACGTGCCATTCCGCAATGTCGCCATTGTCGCCCACGTCGACCATGGCAAGACCACGCTGGTCGACGCGATGTTGCGGCAGTCCGGCGCGCTGCACGAACGTGGCGAGGTGCAGGACCGTGTGATGGACACGGGCGACCTGGAACGGGAAAAAGGCATCACGATTCTGGCCAAGAACACCGCCGTGCATCGTCATCACAGCGACGGGACGGTGACCGTCATTAATGTGATCGACACCCCGGGACACGCCGACTTCGGCGGTGAGGTGGAGCGCGGGCTGTCCATGGTGGACGGGGTGCTGCTGCTGGTCGACGCGTCCGAGGGTCCACTGCCGCAGACGCGGTTCGTGCTGCGTAAGGCGCTGGCCGCCCATCTGCCGGTGATTCTCGTCGTCAACAAGACAGACCGGCCCGATGCACGCATCGGCGAGGTCGTCGAGGCCAGCCACGACCTGTTGCTCGACGTCGCGTCGGATCTTGACGACGAAGCCGCTAAAGCCGCCGAGCACGCGCTGGGCCTGCCGACGCTGTACGCATCCGGGCGGGCCGGGGTGGCGAGCACCACCCAACCGCCAGACGGTCAGGTTCCCGACGGCACCAGCCTGGACCCGTTGTTCGAGGTCCTCGAAGAGCACGTACCGCCGCCGAAGGGCGACCTAGACGCGCCCCTGCAGGCTCTGGTCGCCAACCTGGACGCGTCGACCTTTTTGGGGCGGCTGGCGTTGATCCGCATCTACAACGGACGCATCCGCAAGGGCCAGCAGGTCGCGTGGATACGCGAAGTGGACGGCCAGGAGACCACGGCGACGGCCAAGATCACCGAGTTGCTGGCCACCGAAGGCGTGGAACGCACCCCGACTGACGAGGCCATCGCGGGCGATATCGTCGCCGTCGCCGGCCTACCGGAGATCATGATCGGCGACACGCTGGCCGATCCGGTGAATCCCGTTGCGCTGCCGAGGATCACCGTGGACGAGCCCGCGATCTCGGTAACCATCGGCACCAACACCTCACCGCTGGCCGGCAAGGTACCCGGCCACAAGCTCACCGCGCGCATGGTCCGCAACCGGTTGGACGCCGAACTGGTGGGCAACGTGTCGATCCGTGTCATCGACATCGGCCTGCCCGACGCCTGGGAGGTGCAGGGCCGCGGCGAGCTGGCGCTGGCCGTGCTGGTCGAGCAGATGCGCCGGGAGGGCTTCGAACTGACCGTGGGCAAGCCACAGGTGGTGACCAAGACCATCGACGGCAAGCTGCACGAGCCGTTCGAGGCGATGACCGTCGACTGCCCGGAGGAATACGTCGGCGCGGTCACGCAGTTGATGGCCGCGCGGAAGGGCCGCATGGTGGAGATGGCCAACCACACCACCGGCTGGGTGCGGATGGATTTTGTGGTCCCCAGCCGCGGCCTGATCGGATGGCGCACCGATTTCCTCACCGAGACCCGCGGCACCGGCGTCGGGCATGCGGTGTTCGACGGATACAAGCCGTGGGCAGGGGAGATCCGGGGCCGGCACACCGGGTCGCTGGTATCCGACCGGTCCGGCACCATCACGCCGTTCGCAGTGATGCAACTCGCCGATCGGGGGCAGTTCGTCGTCGAGCCCGGCCAGGACACCTACCAGGGCATGGTCGTCGGGATCAACCCGCGTCCGGAGGATCTCGACATCAACGTCACCCGCGAGAAGAAGCTGACCAACATGCGGTCGTCGACCGCGGACGTCTTCGAGACGTTGGCCAAGCCGCTCGAGCTCGACCTGGAGCGGGCCATGGAGTTCTGCGCGCCCGACGAATGCGTCGAGGTGACTCCGGAGATCGTGCGGGTCCGCAAGGTCGAGTTGGACGCCACGTCCCGGGCCCGCAGCCGTGCGCGCGCCAAGGCGCGAGGTTAGCCGCGCGTGGTTGGCCGGGTTGCTGGGCAGGTGCTCGATACCCTGATGGGCGTGCCCAGACGAGCCCGCCGCGTTTTCGTGACGATCGGCGTGCTGGTCGCGCTGGCGGGTTTGGCGCTGGCAGCTTGTACTGTCAACCCGCCGCCGGCACCGCAAAGCACCGATACGCCGCACATCACATCGTCACCGCCGCCGCGGGTCACCCAGATCATCATGGGCATCGACTCGATCGGCGCCGGGTTCAACCCGCATCTGCTATCCGATCTGTCGCCGGTGAATGCGGCGATCAGCGCGCTGGTGTTGCCGAGCGCGTTTCGGCCGGTGCCCGATCCCAGTTCGCCGACAGGTTCGCGCTGGGAGATGGATCCGACCCTGCTGGTGTCCGCCGACGTGACCAACCAGAACCCGTTCACGGTGACCTACAAGATCCGGCCCGAGGCGCAGTGGACTGACAACGCCCCGATCGGCGCCGACGACTTCTGGTACCTGTGGCGACAGATGGTCAGTCAGCCAGGGGTAGTCGATCCGGCCGGATACGACCTGATCACCGGTGTGCAGTCGATCGAGGGCGGTAAGCAGGCCGTCGTCACCTTCGCGCAACCGTATCCGGCCTGGCGGGAGTTGTTCAGCAACCTCCTGCCGGCGCACATCGTCAAGGACGTGCCGGGCGGTTTCGCGGCGGGGCTGGCCCGGGCGCTGCCGGTCACTGGCGGGCAGTTCCGGGTGGAGAACATCGACCCGCAGCGCGACGAAATGCTGATCGCCCGCAATGACCGCTACTGGGGGCCGCCCGCCAAACCCGCTCTTATCCTCTTCCGCCGCGCCGGCGCGCCGGCCGCGCTGGCCGATTCGGTACGCAACGGTGACACCCAGGTAGCCCAGGTGCATGGCGGGTCGACGGCCTTCGCGCAGTTGTCGGCGATCCCTGACGTGCGGACCGCTCGGATCGTGACACCGCGGGTCATGCAGCTCACGCTGCGCGCAAACGAGCCCAAGCTGGCCGACACCCAGGTCCGCAAGGCGATTTTGGGGTTGCTCGACGTTGACCTGCTCGCCGCTGTGGGCGCGGGCAGTGACAACACCGTCACGCTGGACCAGGCCCAGATCCGTTCGCCGAGCGACCCGGGCTATGAGCCGACCGCGCCACCCGCGATGACCAAGGACGCGGCGCTGGCGTTGTTCGCGGCCGCCGGGTACCAGGTCGAGAGCAATATGGTGTCACCGGCCCCGAATTCGACGACCACACCGGTGAGCACCGGACCGCCGGAAGTCGTCCGCGGCCGGATCAGCAAGGACGGCAAACAGCTGTCGCTGGTCATCGGGGTGGCGGCGAATGACCCGACCTCGGTGGCCGTGGCCAACACGGCCGCCGACCAGCTGCGCAACGTCGGTATCGCCGCGACGGTGTCGGCGCTGGACCCGGTGACCCTGTATCGCGACGCGTTGAACAACCACCAGGTGGATGCCATCGTGGGCTGGCATCAGGCCGGCGGAAATCTGGCGACGCTGCTGGCCTCGCGTTACGGCTGCCCCGCGTTGCAGTCGACGGCGATATCGACCTCCAATGCGCCGACACCCGTTGCAGCGACGCCGCCCCCTGGGCCGGGCACCACCTCTTCGACGCCGACGCAGCCGTCGACACCGACGCCGCCCAGCCGCCCGCCCGAGCCCGGCGCGCTGGTGCAAGCGCCGTCGAACCTCACCGGAATCTGCGATCGCAGCATCCAGTCGAACATCGATGCCGCCCTCAATGCCACCAAGAACATCAACGAAGTGATCACTGCGGTCGAACCGCGACTTTGGAACATGTCGACCGTGTTGCCGATCTTGCAGGACACCACGATCGTCGCCGCCGGCCCGAGTGTGCAGAACGTCAGCTTGTCTGGTGCGGTACCGGTCGGCATCGTCGGCGACGCCGGCCAATGGATCAAAACCGGGCCATAACCGAATCTTCAGTTGGCACGCGCCGCCGGTGCTTTTGGCGGGATCACTGTGTCGACGATGAGCGCAAGCTCGCGTCGGTTCGGCGGCACTCCGGTGAGCAGGAAGTGCTGGTTGATCAAAGCGGGTCCGATTCGCGCGGTCAGCGGGGTGATCGTGGCCGGATCGATGTCGCCGTCTCCGACGGCGGCTCGCAGGATCGATTCGACGATCCTCAGGCGCGGGCCCACTACGGCGTCGGCGAAGATGGCCCGCAGTTCGGGTTCATGGATGAGCTGGCCGATGATGTCCAGGCCGGGGAAGGCGGTCTTACCGGCCAGGACGTCACGGTGCGCGGTGAACACCGTCAGCAGATTCTCTCTCGCCGAGCGGCCGGCGCGCGGCTCAGGCAACGACGGCAGAGCGTGATGCAGAGCGGCGTGGACCAGATCATGCTTGCTGGCCCAGCGCCGATACAACGCCGCCTTGCCGGTGTGGGCGCGCGCCGCGATCCCTTCCATCGTCAGCCCGCCGTACCCGACTTCAGCCAGTTCGGCCAACGTGGCCTCGTAAAGCGCACGTTCGAGTACTTCACCTCGCCGACGCCTCCGGTTGGCGTTCGCGGTGACTTGGATAGGCTGCGCCATTTTTCGATAGTAGCCGCTGGCGTTCCTATTGCTGAGACCGGATGCACCAGCGCCGACGGGTCGGCGTGGCAGATGTTGATAAGAAACGGTATCGACTACTAGTGTCGACTTTCGACGGAGTCGGGCTGCGGGTTAGGGTGCGTCCATGCCTGAGACGCCACGGATGCTGTTCGTGCATGCGCATCCCGACGACGAGAGCCTCAGCAACGGCGCCACCATCGCGCACTACACCGCCCGCGGGGCACAGGTCCGTGTCGTCACCTGCACCCTCGGCGAGGAAGGCGAGGTGATCGGCGACCGCTGGGCCGCGCTCGCCGTCGATCACGCGGACCAACTCGGCGGCTACCGAATCGGCGAGCTCACCGAGGCGTTGCGCGCGTTGGGCGTCAGCGCACCCATCTACCTGGGTGGCGCGGGTCGCTGGCGCGACTCGGGCATGCCGGGCGCCGCGCCGCGGCGTCGCCAGAGATTCATCGACGCCGACGAACGAGAGGCAGTCGGGGCGCTGGTCGCGATCATTCGTGAGCAGCGCCCGCACGTTGTGGTGACCTACGACCCAATGGGCGGCTACGGCCATCCCGACCACGTCCAGACCCACACCGTCACGACGGCCGCGGTGGCCTGCGGCCGGCACCGGGGCCGGCACCGTGGCCGGCACCGTGGCCGGCACCGCCGACTATCCGGGCGAGCCATGGACGGTGCCCAAGTTCTACTGGTCAGTCTTAGCCGCAAGCGCATTCAAGGCCGCCTACGACGCGCTGGATGGCGACGATTTGCAGCCCGAGTGGAAGATCCCGCCGCTGGAAGAGATCGAGTTCGGATATTCCGACGAGGACATCGACGCCGTCGTCGAGGCTGCCCCGGACGCATGCGCCGCCAAGACGGCGGCGCTCGCCGCGCATGCCACCCAACTCGTCGTCGGCCCGACCGGCCGGGCCTGCGCCCTGTCGAACAACTTTGCGCTGCCGATCCTCGGACAGGAGCACTATGTTCTCGCGTTCGGCTCGCCGGGCGATCGCGATGAGCGTGGCTGGGAAACAGATCTGCTCGCAGGACTGGGTCTCGATGGAACCGGTACGCGGTAGGCTGCCAAACAGGCAGCCACGGAAGGAACTCGTATGGACCCCGACCTGGACCCTAACCTGCAGCATTGGCAGGACCGACTCGACAGCCTGCAGTGGGTTATCGGCTCGATCCTCTCGCAGATCGACAGCGTCCCGACCTGACCGAGACCAAGCCACGTCCCGCGTCGGTTGACGATGGCGGCGCTACAGATCCAGCTATTCGCGTCGTTGTCTTGGCGCTGTTGGCCGTCGACGGGGTCCTGTCTGCATTAGCAGGGGCTCTGCTGCTGCCCTTCTATATCGGCTCTATTCCCTTTCCCGTCAGCGGGTTGATCAGTGGATTGGTCAACGCGGCCCTGGTATGGGCCGCCGGGCGATGGACGAGGTCGCCGCGGGTCGCCGCGCTGCCCTTGTGGACGTGGCTGATCACGGTCGGGGTGATCAGCATGGGCGGTCCCGCCGATGATGTCATCTTGGGGGGCCACGGGCTGATGGCCTACGGAGCCCTGGTGCTGATCCTGCTGGGGGTTATGCCGCCGGTGTGGGTGCTCTGGCGGCGCAACCGCTACGGCTGACGGGCCGGTTACAGAGGCGGGAGCGGCGGGAGCGGCGGGAGCGGCGGAAGGAAGCTGAGGACCCAGTTGATCTCGGTCTGGATGAAGAAGTTGATCGATGACGCGGTGGCCGCAAAGAAGTTGCTCAGCCCTTGGCTGAAGGTGATCATTCCGCTTAGCCAGTCGAGGATGTTGAACAGGCCGCTCTGCACGATGGGCTCGATCAGGTTGTAGAAGAAGTTGATCTGGGGCGCCAGGATGCCGACGAACGGCACAAAACCCACGGCGTACGCGAGAAGCTGGAAGCCGTACTGCACGTAAGGCTCGACGGCGAGGTAGATGTTCTCGATCGTGGTGGCAATCGAGCCGAATGCCGCCGGTGCTACCGCAGCGTTGGTCATGCTCGACAACAGTCTGGGCAGCGCGCCGGCGCCGGCGACGCCACTGGCCCCACCGGTGGGCGCTAGCAGGAGTGCGCTGCGGGCGGCTTGACTGATGGCCCCGGCACCACCTCCGAGCGGACCGGAGCCGCCGCGGCCGATCAGCCCGGCACCGCTGTTGCCCAGCAACACGCTTTCGACGCGGCCCACGGCGTTGGCGCCGCTGCCGATCAGCGGGTGCCCGAGCACCGCCTCGGCGGGCGCATTCACCGTATTCAGCAGGGTCTGTACGGCGTTGGTTTCGGCCGTCGCATACGTGTTGGCACTCGCGGTCAAAGTCCGTACGAACTGCTCGTGAAATGCCGTTGCCTGCGCGCTTAGCCGCTGATACCCCTGCCCATGGGCGGAAAACAGCGTGGCGATCTGCGTCGACACCTCATCGGCGGCCGCCGGCAGCAGCCCGGTTGTCGGGAGCGACGCCGACGCATTGGCCGTGTTGAGCGACGAACCAATACCGGCTATGTCCGAAGCGGCCGCAACCAGCGCCTCCGGCGCCGCGAGCATAAAGGACATCCCACGCACCCCAACTTCACCACAGTCTGGCCATCGGCCAGCCAACATCGATTGGTAGCCCCGAACGGATGGTATCGCGATCCAAGGTGAAATAACGTCGATGTGCACCAAACTGTTGGCCGATTACCTGCCGTGCCGCCGTGACGCCGGGACAGTCGGCCGCGTGACGGTCGCCGCCTGACGCTACTGTTGCGCATATGGCTTCCGCCAAGGTGCCAAGGTTTCAATTTGTTGGGACGCGCGGATGAAATTCGATCGTGGGGAAGTTACACCAACGTGCCGCTGACTCCGGGCGAGGAGCCCACCGCTCTGCCTAGCCCTGTTGTCCCGCCCAAGGCCAGTGCGTCGGCGCTCCGGCGGGTATTGCGGCGGGCTCGAGACGGCGTCGCGCTGAATATCTATGAGGCGGCCGTCGCGATGACCGCGCGCGGCGAGGATCTGGCCGACCTGTGCGCAAGCGCGGCGCGGGTGCGCGACGCGGGTCTCAAGGCGGCAGGACGGCGCGGCCCTAATGGCCGGCTGCCGATCACCTATTCGCGCAAGGTGTTCATCCCGGTCACCCACCTGTGCCGCGACAACTGCCACTACTGCACCTTCGTCACCGTCCCGGGCGAGCTGCGGGCCCAAGGGGCCGGCATGTATATGGAACCCGACGAGATTCTCGATGTTGCCCGTCGCGGGGGCGAACTCGGTTGCAAGGAAGCACTATTCACCCTCGGCGACCGGCCCGAAGATCGCTGGGCCGAGGCGCGCGACTGGCTCGCTGAACGAGGCTATGACTCCACGCTGTCCTACGTGCGGGCGATGGCGATCCGCGTGCTGGAGGAATCCGGGCTGTTGCCGCACTTGAACCCTGGCGTGATGAGCTGGTCGGAGATGTCGCGGCTCAAGCCGGTGGCGCCATCGATGGGCATGATGCTGGAGACGACGTCGCGGCGGCTGTTCGAAACAAAGGGGCTGGCACACTACGGCAGCCCGGACAAAGACCCGGCGGTGCGGCTGCGCACTTTGACCGATGCGGGTCGGTTGTCCATCCCGTTCACTACCGGGCTGCTGGTCGGCATCGGCGAGACGCTGACCGAACGTGCCGATACCCTGCACGCGATTCGCAAGTCGCACAAGGAGTTCGGGCACGTGCAAGAAGTGATTGTGCAGAATTTCCGGGCCAAGGAACACACCGCGATGGCCGCTGTGCCCGATGCCGGGATCGAGGATTACCTGGCCACGGTGGCGGTTGCGCGGCTGGTGCTCGGCCCGGGTATGCGTATCCAGGCGCCGCCGAACCTGGTGTCTCGTGACGAGTGCCTGGCGCTGGTCGGCGCCGGTGTCGACGACTGGGGCGGTGTCTCACCGCTGACGCCCGACCATGTCAACCCGGAACGGCCCTGGCCGGCTTTGGACGAGTTGGCCGCCGTCACCGCGGAGGCCGGCTACGACCTGGTGCAGCGGTTGACCGCACAACCCAAATATGTGCAGGCGGGAGCGGCGTGGATCGACCCGCGGGTGCGGGGACATGTTGTGGCGCTGGCCGATCCGGTGACCGGCCTGGCTCGCGACGTCAACCCGGTTGGCATGCCCTGGCAGGAGCCCGACGACGTGGAGTCCTCCGGCCGGGTGGACCTCAACGCGTCGATCGATACCGAGGGCCGCAACACCGAAGCCCGCAGCGATCTCGACAGTGCGTTCGGCGATTGGGAGTCGATCCGCGCACACGTGCACGAGCTGGCCGTCAACGCTCCGGAGCGCATCGACACCGATGTGCTTGCCGCACTGCGGTCGGCCGAACGCGATCCCGCACGCTGCACCGACGACGAGTACCTGGCGTTGGCGACCGCTGACGGTTCTGCACTGGAAGCGGTTGCGGCACTGGCTGATTCGTTGCGCCAAGACGTGGTCGGCGACAACGTGACGTTCGTGGTGAACCGCAACATCAACTTCACCAACATCTGTTACACCGGCTGCCGCTTCTGCGCGTTCGCGCAACGCAAGGGTGACGCCGATGCGTACTCGTTGTCCGTCGAAGAGGTCGCCGACCGCGCGTGGGAAGCGCACGTCCAAGGTGCCACCGAAGTATGCATGCAGGGCGGCATCGACCCCGAGCTGCCGGTGACCGGCTACGCTGATTTGGTGCGCGCGGTCAGGGCCCGGGTGCCGTCGATGCACGTGCATGCGTTCTCCCCAATGGAGATCGCCAACGGTGTGACCAAGAGCGGCTTGAGCGTTCGTGAGTGGCTGATCAGCCTGCGCGAGGCCGGGCTTGGCAGCATTCCCGGCACCGCCGCCGAGATTCTGGACGACGAAGTGCGCTGGGTGCTCACCAAGGGCAAGCTACCGACGTCGATGTGGATCGAGATCGTGACCACCGCCCACGAGGTGGGCCTGCGCTCGTCGTCGACGATGATGTACGGCCACGTCGACAGTCCACGGCACTGGGTCGCTCACCTCAATGTGCTGCGTGACATCCAGGACCGGACCGGCGGTTTCACCGAGTTCGTGCCGTTGCCGTTCGTGCACCAGAATTCGCCGCTGTACCTGGCCGGCGCGGCCCGTCCCGGGCCCAGCCATCGTGACAACCGGGCGGTGCATGCGCTGGCGCGGATCATGTTGCACGGCCGCATTTCCCACATCCAGACCAGCTGGGTGAAGCTCGGTGTTCAGCGCACGCAGGTGATGCTCAACGGCGGCGCCAACGACCTGGGCGGCACGCTGATGGAGGAGACCATTTCGCGGATGGCAGGTTCGGAACACGGGTCGTCCAAAACCGTCGCCGAGCTGGTCGCGATCGCCGAGGGCATAGGCCGCCCGGCACGCCAGCGCACCACCACCTACGCGCCCCTAGCCGCTTAGGTCGCGAGGTGGGGGTACCGCCCGCTTGCGGGGGAGCGTGTTTGTACGACGACACGCCGGTGGACTTGGCATTCTGCGCACACTCACGCTCGCCTGAATGCGCTTACTCGCCGCCAGAGCGGGGTATGGCTGGATTGTGCGACGGCAGATCGACAACGAGCGATTCCCGGAGTGGCGGCCCTTCGCAGATGCGGTACAGCAACGCCGACCCGATGCCGGCACCTGGTGTGAAGCATGGACGGTACGCGACATCGTGGCGCATCAAGCCGGAAACGCCGAGAAGCTCGCCCGGGTGCTGGGTGCGCATCTGGAAGGCGAACCCGTCGGCACGCGCGGTTTCTCCGAACGTGAGGGCCCACTGCGCGCCCTGAACGACGCCGATTTGTGGGACGCGCTGCTTGACCGGATGGCCACCCTGAACGAGGTCGCTGTGGCGGCCGACGCGGTTCCTGCTGATACCGATGTCGCCTGGACCGGCCGCACCATGAAGGTGCCCTGGTTCGCCGAACACATGCGCGAAGAACTCGTCCTGCACGGCTCGGACATCACCGGCGACGATGCCGCCGCCCAGGCGCGGCTGGCCGAGCCATGGATGACGACGCACAGCGTGTTCGCCGTGGGACGCCCGTTGCTCGCCAAGGGCGCCAAGGAGCTCGGACCGGGCGATCGAATCGAGGCTGGGTTGCGAGTTCCCGACACCGACGATGTCTTCGTCAGTGCGGATGCGGATCACACCACCGTCGGAATTGCCGACCCCGTGGGGCTTCTTGGGTCGAGTGCGCCGGCTACTGAGCGGCTACTGAACTATCTGCACTATCTGCGCCGATCGGCTCAGTAGTTGTTGCAGACGCCCGCGACTTGCTCGATGGTGCCCATGAACTGCGCAGCCTGCGGCATGGCCCGGATCTGCTGAGCCATCTGCGCGCGCCGAGGCGGCGGCGCGGCGAGGAACTGACGCAGGTAGGACTGCGCCACCGGCGATTGGTTGAATTGCGCGGCACTTGCCGGATCCGTCGCGTTCAGCGCTGCCATAACCTGCCCGTAGTTGCAGGTTGTGTTGACGATCGGATCTGGATCTGCGGATGCGACCCCGGTGGCAGCGCTGAACGCCACCGCCACGCCGCCAACTGCGGCTGCCAACTTGCCCAACGACAGCGTCATCATTTATGGACACCTTCCCCAGTTAATGCACCGCTATTGACGGCGACGACATCTACCCAGCGTTTGCCGTCTGCTGTCGAGGCTACCAGGCGCCGTGGGCGTTCTCCTTCGCGTGGTTATTCGTAGACCACCCCCCGAATGTAACTATCGGCAGGTCACCGGCTTGATGGCGTTGGTCACACTCGGCCGAATGGTGAACCGCAATTACAGTCTGGCCGCCAGTTCGGTGCCCTGTTTGATGGCGCGCTTGGCGTCCAGCTCGGCGGCCAGAGCCGCGCCGCCGATGATGTGCGGGTCGATGCCGTTGGCTCGCAATTCCGCCTCGAGATCGCGCACCGGCTCCTGGCCAGCGCAGACCACCACATTGTCGACCGCAAGCAGCTGTGGCCGCCGCCGATCCGGGCCGAAGCTGATGTGCAGGCCGTTGTCGCTGATCCGCTCGTAGTTCACCCCGGACAGCTGGTGAACGCCTTTGGCCTTCAATGACGCCCGGTGTACCCATCCGCTGGTCTTGCCCAGCCGCTTGCCCTGCGGACCCTTGCTGCGTTGCAGCAGGTACACCTCGCGGGCAGGCGGCGCCGGCAGGGGAGCGGTCAGTGCACCGCGGGCCTGTTGCGGGTCGGCGGCGCCCCACTCGGCCTTCCACTCTTTGAGGTGCAGTGTCGGCGAGGAATCGGTAACCAGGAGTTCGCTGACGTCGAATCCGATGCCCCCAGCGCCGACAACCGCCACGGTTCGCCCGACCGGCTTAGCGCCGGTGATCGCCTCGGCGTAGGTCAGCACCATCGGGTGATCAATGCCGGGGATGGCCGGAACTCGCGGTGCCACGCCGGTGGCCAGCACGACGTCGTCATAGCCGGTCAACTCGTCGGCGCAAGCCCGGGTGCTCAGCCGCACCACGACGCCGTACTTGTCGAGCATCATGGTGAAGTACCGGATGGTTTTGCTGAATTCCTCTTTGCCGGGGATGCGGCGGGCCATGTCGAACTGGCCGCCGATGAAATCGTTCGCCTCGAACAGCGTCACCTGGTGGCCCCGCTGGGCGGCGTTGACCGCTGCGGCCAGTCCGGCCCCGGACCCACTCCGACGACCGCCACTGAGCGGGCGCGCCTCGTCGGGGACAACACCAACTGCGTCTCGTGCCCGGCCCGCGGATTCAGCAGGCACGGCACCATCTTCTTCGCGAATGCGTGGTCCAGGCAGGCCTGATTGCAGGCGATGCAGGTGTTGATCTCCTGGGAGCGATCGGACTGGGCTTTGAGCACCCACTCCGGGTCGCTCAGCAGCGGCCGAGCCATCGATATCAGCTGCACCCTGGTCTCGGCCAGGATCTGTTCGGCGGCCTGCGGCATGTTGATCCGGTGGACGCCACCACAGGGATGCTGACGTGTTCGGCGACGGCGTCGCTGATGTCGACGAAGGCGCTGTTGGGCACGGAGGTGACGATCGTCGGCACCCGCGCCTCGTGCCAACCGAAGCCGGAATTGATGATGGTTGCGCCCGCGGCCTCCACTTCGGTTGCCAGCGAGACGATCTCGTCCCAGCTCTGGCCTTCCTCGACGTAGTCGGCCATCGACATCCGGTAACAGATGATGAAATCGGATCCGACCGCGGCGCGGGTGCGGCGCACGATTTCGACCGGGAAGCGGCGACGGTTGGCGGGTGTGCCACCCCAGGAATCGGTGCGCTTGTTGGTGCGCGGTGCCAGGAAATGGTTGAGCAGATATCCTTCACTGCCCATGATTTCGACTCCGTCGTAGCCTGCCTCGCGGGCCAGCTGCGCGCAGCGGGCGAAATCTGCGATGGTCGCTTCGACGCCGCGCGATGACAGTGCTCGTGGCCGGAAGGGGTTGATGGGCGCCTTGATGGATGACGCGCTCACCGAAAGCGGGTGGTAGGCATAGCGTCCCGCGCGCAGGATCTGCAACAGGATTTTGGCGCCCGATTCGTGGACGGTCCTGGTGATGCGACGGTGCCGGCGGGCTTCGGCCGCGGAGACCATCTCCCAGGCGAACGGCAGCAGCCAGCCGGTGCGGTTCGGTGCGTAGCCACCGGTGATGATCAGTCCGACCCCTCCGCGTGCGCGTTCGGCGAAGTATGCGGCGAGCCGATCTATATGGCGGGCGCGGTCTTCCAATCCGGTGTGCATCGAACCCATGACCACCCGGTTGCGCAATGTGGTGAAGCCAAGGTCCAACGGGGACAGCAGATTTGGATATGGACTCGTCATGTTGTCTCCTGGAGAGCGGCAGCCACCTCGTCGAGCCAGTCGATCGCACTTTCTTCGGCTCGGATGCCGCCGCGCAGCACGAGGTACCGGTGCAACGCTGCGCCGCGCAGCACTGACGGGTCGGCGAATGTGCGCTTCTCGAGTCCGCGGTAGGTGTTCAGCGTGTCGACGCGTTCGGCCCGCAGCCTGGCGATTTGGGTGAGTAGCGCTGCCACGCTCTCATTTTCGGACCCATTTTCGGAGCCATAGACGGCGCCACGGAGCTTGACGGCGATGTCGCGAGTGTTGTTGTCGGTCAGCGCTGTGCCCCGGCCGGGCCCGGCCGAGCTGAGTGGCGCAGCTATCCAGCGGGCCAGCTCGGCCCGGCCGGTCTCGGAGACCGTGTAGACCTTCTTGTCGGGCCGGCCGTGCTGGGCCACTTTTGTCGCTTGCACCCAACCGTTGTCCTCCATCACCCGCAGCGTCCGATAGATCTGCTGATGGGTAGCGGTCCGGAAATACCCGACGGAGCGATCGAATCGATGGGCTAGCTCGTAGCCCGAGCCGGCCTGTTCGCACAGCGACACCAAGATCGCATGGGGTAGCGCCACCCGGGCAGCATAAATGGCACCCTGCGCCGCTATGCAACTAGGTGCATAGCACGTAAGCATCTCGACGGGCGTGCCAAGTGGTTGACGTGTATGTGCAACGTCTAGTGTCAGTAATCGAACGCTTTGCCTACAAGCAGCCGGGAATCTGCCGCGGCGAGGTGAACTGCAGCCCACACTGAGCAGTACATGGAGGACACGTTGAGGAGACGTCCGTGACGTACACGATCGCCGAACCCTGCGTCGACATCAAGGACAAGGCATGCATCGAGGAGTGTCCGGTCGACTGCATATACGAGGGCGCTCGGATGCTGTACATCCACCCTGACGAATGTGTCGACTGTGGGGCCTGTGAACCGGTCTGCCCTGTCGAGGCGATCTACTACGAAGACGATGTGCCCGAACAGTGGAGCCAGTACACGCAGATCAACGCCGACTTCTTCGTCGAGCTGGGATCGCCGGGCGGCGCGGCCAAGGTCGGCATGACCGAGAACGATCCGCAAGTGGTCAAGGACCTGCCGCCGCAGGGCGAAGGCGACTGAGCGGGCCGGTGCTCCGTGAGCCCCGGGTGGGCCGTCGTGTCGTGTCGGCGACCCTGCCGCTCTTCCCCTGGGACACCTTGGCCGACGCGAAAGCCTCGGCCGGGGCCCATCCGGACGGCATCGTCGACCTGTCCGTCGGCACCCCGGTCGATCCGGTCGCGCCGTTGATCCAAGAGGCGCTGGCGGCCGCCGGCTCCGCGCCGGGGTACCCCGCCACCGCCGGCACCGCGCGGCTGCGCGAGTCCGTGGTGGCCGCGCTGGCCCGCCGATACGGCATCACCGGGCTGACCGAGGCGGCGGTCTTGCCGGTGATCGGCACCAAGGAACTCATCGCCTGGCTGCCGACGCTGCTGGGCCTGGGCCCCGCGGACGTGGTCGTGGTGCCCGAACTGGCGTATCCGACGTATGACGTCGGCGCCCGGCTGGCTGGAGCGCAGGTGCTGCGCGCGGATTCGCTAACCCAGTTGGGCCCGCGATCCCCAGCGCTTTTCTACCTGAACTCCCCGAGCAACCCGACCGGACGGGTAGTGGGCGTCGACCACCTGCGCAAGGTGGTCGGCTGGGCGCGCGACCGCGATGTCGTCGTGGCATCCGACGAGTGCTACCTGGGGTTGGGTTGGGACGCCGAGCCATTGTCGGTGCTGCATCCCTCGGTCTGCGACGGCGACCACACCGGGCTGCTCGCGGTGCACTCGCTGTCGAAGAGCTCATCGCTGGCCGGGTACCGAGCCGGCTTTGTCGCCGGAGATCCGGGCCTGGTCACCGAGCTGCTGGCGGTGCGCAAACACGCCGGGATGATGGTGCCGACGCCGGTACAGGCGGCCATGGTGGCCGCCCTGGATGACGACGATCACCAGAAACTGCAGCGGGAGCGGTACGCGCGTCGGCGCGCGACCCTGCTACCGGCGCTGCGCTCAGCGGGTTTTGCTGTCGACCATTCGGATGCCGGCCTTTATCTGTGGGCTACCCGTGGCGAGCCATGCGGGGACAGCGTCACGTGGATGGCTGCCCGCGGCATCCTGGTGGCGCCCGGAGATTTCTACGGCGCGGGCGGCGCGCAGCACGTGCGGGTGGCGCTGACCGCCACCGACGAACGCATCGCCGCCGCGGTCCACCGGCTCAGCGCACCGACGCCGCTCTAACCGCCGAAATGGCCCTGCCCCGACACGGGACAGACGAACGGGCAGAATGCATCGGAGGCGTTCGTCCGCGCTCAACCTCGGGTAAGGAATGTGGTCGTGACATCTTCGGCTGGCAAGCTGCGCATCCCGGTGTCGATCGGGGACATAGCCAAGCGTGTCTTTCTGGGAAAGCCGATGATCACCGAGGACCTGACGTCCGAGAAATTGTCGAATCCCGTTGCGCTTGGCGCACTTTCGCCGGACGCGATCTCATCGACCGCCTACGGCACCGAGCAGATCTTGATCGAACTGCTGCCGCATGCCGGGTTGGCGGCGTTTGCGTTGTTGCTGCCCGTCACCGGCGTCATCTTGGTGATTCTGGTGTTGGTGGCCGCGTCGTATCGGCAGGTCGTCATGGCCTACAGCCGGGCGGGCGGGTCCTACATCGTCGCGCGGGAGAATTTCGGGCCCCGGGTGGCGCAGGTTGCCGCCGCGGCACTGTTGATCGACTATGTCGTCACCGTGGCCGTGCAGTCGGCGGCGGGCACGGTCGCGGTGGCGTCGGCGATCCCCGCATTGGGTCCGTATAGCCTGACAATCACGGTTGGTGTGGTGATCGTCATTTGCTATGCGAACTTGCGCGGATTGAAGGAGGCGGGTCGGCCATTTGCGGTGCCAACCTACTTCTTCGTCACCATGATCACCCTGACGATCGTGGTCGGTGTCATCCGCGAAATATTCGGGGACTTACCGACATACGATGCGCAGCACATTTCCGGAGCGGTGCCGGTCCATCAGGGCAACGGCTTGGTGATGGGCGCCACGATCCTGGTGTTGCTCCGTGCGTTCGCCAACGGCGGTTCGTCGCTAACGGGAGTCGAGGCGATCTCCAATACTGTCAACGTTTTCCGGAAGCCGCAGGGCCTCAACGCGCGTCGGGTGCTCACCGCGATGGCCTGCATTCTCGGATTCTTGCTGGCGGGTGTCGCCTACCTGGCCCACGTCACCCACGCCACCCCGTATGTCGCCGGCTATCCGTCGGTGTTATCCGAGGTGGGCCGGGCGGTCTTCGGTAACGGGGTTTTCGGCAACACGCTCTATGTTCTCGTCCAGGTGTCCACCGCCGCCATCTTGTTCACCGGTGCGAATACCAGTTTCAACGGATTCCCGGCGCTGGCCAGTTTCGTCGCCGAAGACCGTTTCCTGCCGAGGCAGCTGATGAAACGCGGTCACCGCCTGGTGTTCTCGAACGGCATCATCGCGCTCACCGCGCTGTCGGTGGCGTTGCTGGTGATCACCGGCGGCTCGGTCAACGCGCTGGTCCCGTTCTACGCGATCGGCGTGTTCACCGGATTCTCGATGGCCGGCTACGGAATGACCAAACACCATCTGACTCAACGGGAGCCCGGTTGGCGCCACCGGCTGGTGATCAACCTGTCCGCGGGGATCTTGTCGACGGTCGTGGTGGGCATCTTCGCGGTGGCGAAGTTCACCGAGGGTGCCTGGCTGGTGGTCGTTGTCTTCCCCCTGTTGGTGTTCGTGCTGGTTCGACTCAATCGCGAATATCGAGCCGAGGCCGCCATTCTCGAGATGTTCCGTACCGACCGCCCTGAGTTGGTGAAGTACGCACGGCACCGGGTGTTTGTCTTCGTGAACTCAGTTGACCTCGCGGTGATCGAAGCGCTGCGGTACGGCAAAGGATTGCGGGCCGACGAGCTCATCGCGGTGCACTTCATGGTCGACGCGGCCCATGCCGCGCAGTTGCGAAAGCGTTGGGATCACTTCGATCTCGACACCCCGCTGCGGATCGTGGACTGCCCGGACCGGCGGGTCACCCGGGCCGCCCAAGTGCTGGTCGCCAAGGCGCGCGATGAACATCGGAACACCAACGTGACGGTGCTGTTGCCACGTCGAACATTTGCGCCGCTGCTGGGGCGACTGCTGCATGACCGCACCGCGGACAAGATCGCCCGGGCCGTCAGCATGATCCCCGACGCCGCGGCGACGATCGTGCCCTACGACGTGGAATCGCGGATCAAAGAGGCGTACCCCGACCGCTTCGAGCAGCGGATCGCCCACGAAGTCGACAAGGTCGAAGCGTGGGTTGCACAGGGCCAGGACCAGGACGTCGAGGCTTATGAACACCCCGAACTGTCGGCGGTGATCACGGTGGCGGGCCTGATTTCCGGACAGCGCGCCACCGTCGAAGGACGGGTCAGTCAAGTCGAGGACATCAGCAAAGGAAGGCGGACCCTCCGACAGATCATCGTCGGAGACAACAGCGGGGAGGTTAGCGTCACGTTCCGGCCCGGGCATGGGGGCGCCGACATCCAG
This sequence comes from uncultured Actinomycetota bacterium, assembly GCA_963728815.1. Lineage (GTDB taxonomy): Bacteria > Actinomycetota > Actinomycetes > Mycobacteriales > Mycobacteriaceae > Mycobacterium. The sequence continues at coordinate 34,296 of CAVSLH010000020.1, read as the reverse complement.
CCCGGTCAGCTATTGCGGATCACCGGGAAGGCCCGCCAGAGCGGCAACCGTCCCGTCTGGATGATCGACCCGGCATATCTGGTGATTGAGGAGCCCGGAAAAGCGCCGGAGTCGCCCGGGCAAGGTTCAAGAAGCCCATGAGCATCGCGCGCACACTCGACAGGGCTGGCGTCGCGCTTTATGCGCACGGGAACAATGCAGCCGCTTCGGTGGCTCGTGCCCATTGCTCGGCAAAAAGTCGGGTGATTACGTCTACGCTGGTGTCAACGGCTCGATGGTGCGGGAGACCAAGGCTCGCTCGCCGGTTGCGGTCACCGGGTGCCAGTACACGCCGTCGGCGGTGACCGTCACCTCCGGGACAAGCGATTCGCGGATGAGTGAAACCCCTTCAGAGGCAACGCCCTCCAACGCGATGGGTCGGACGAGCTGATCGTCACGGGTGATGCCCAGCTCATCGAGAAAGTCGTGAAACACTGCCGGTTCGCCGGGCGCGGGCGCGGCAACCGTCGCGGCTACTCGTACCCGAAAGCCGAGCAATGGCGCCAATCGGATCCCGGACACGGCCTTCGTCCAAGCTCCGGCACCGCGGTGCGAATCGTGCAGATCTGGAGTCGCCGAGTCGAGGCTGATCTGCAAGGCGAGCCCATCCCGCGGCAGGGATTCGAGTGCGCGCCGGGCCCGGCCCGTGAACACCATGCCGTTGGTCAGCGCCGTGGTGGGCAGCGTATTCACACAGGACTGGATGATGGTGCCGATGTCTGGCAGAAGAAACGGCTCGCCGCCGGTGAGGAACAGCTCACGCACCCCCCAGCGTGCCGCTTCGCGGACCAGTCGGGCGATTCGGTCCGCCTCCGCACCGCTCGCCGCGGCACCGCGACCGCCGACATGGCCTGCCTGTTGCCGCGGGACGGGCCAACGGCAGAATGCATCGGAGGCGTTTGGCCTGCGCTCAACCTCGGGTAAGGAATGTGGTCGTGACAACTTCGGCTGGCAAGCTGCGCATCCCGCTGTCGCTTGGGGACATAGCCAAGCGCGTCTTTCTGGGAAAGCCGCTGATTACCGAGGAGCTGACATCCGAGAGATTGTCGAATCCTGTTGCGCTCGGCGCACTTTCGCCGGATGCGATCTCATCGACCGCCTACGGCCCGGAGCAGATCCTGGTCGAACTGCTGCCCCGTGCCGGGCTGGCGGCGTTCGCGTTGTTGCTTCCCATCACCGGCGTCATCTTGGTGATTCTGGCGCTGGTAGCCGCATCGTATCGGCAGGTCGTCATGGCCTACACCCGAGCGGGCGGGTCGTACATCGTCGCGCGGGAGAATTTCGGGCCACGAGTGGCGCAGATCGCCGCCGCGGCACTGTTGATCGACTATGTGGTCACCGTGGCGGTGCAGGCGGCGGCGGGCACGGTCGCGGTGGTGTCGGCGATCCCGGTATTGGGTCCCTACGACCTGTACATTTCGCTAGGCGTGGTGCTCATTATCTGCTACCTGAACCTGCGCGGATTGCGCGAAGCCGGCTGGCCGTTCGCGGCCGCAACTTACTTCTTCGTCATCATGATCGGCCTGACGATCATGGTCGGTGTCATCCGCGAAATCTTTTGGGGGCTACCGATATACGATCCAGAGCACATCGCCGGCGCGGTGCCGGTCCATTCGGGGAACGGGCTGGTGATGGGCGCGACGGTGCTGGTGCTGTTGCGCGCGTTCGCCAACGGCGGCTCGTCGCTGACGGGGGTGGAGGCGATCTCCAACACAGTCGACGTCTTCCGAAAGCCCCAGGGCCTCAACGCACGTCGGGTGCTCACCGCAATGGCCACCATTCTCGGACTCTTGCTGGCGGGTGTCGCCTATCTTGCCCACGTCACCCACGCCACCCCGTATGTCGCTGAATATCCATCGGTGCTGTCGCAGGTTGCCCGGGCGGTCTTTGGCAGCGGGGTGGTCGGCGGCATCCTCTACTTTCTCGTCCAGGCGTCGAGCGCCGCCATCTTGTTCACCGGCGCCAATACCAGTTTCAACGGCTTTCCCGCACTGGCCAGTTTTGTTGCCGAAGACCGCTTCCTGCCGAGGCAGCTGACGAAACGCGGTCACCGCCTGGTGTTCTCCAACGGCATTATCACGCTCACCGCGCTCTCGCTGGCATTGCTGGTGGCGGTGCGCGGCTCAGTCAACGCCCTGATCCCGGTTTTTGCGATCGGTGTGTTCACCGGATTCTCGATGGCCGGTTACGGGATGACCAAACACCACCTGACTCACCGCGAACCCGGGTGGCGACGCCGGCTGGCGATCAATCTGTCCGCGGGGATCGGGTCGACGGTCGTGGTCGCCATCTTCGCGGTGGCGAAGTTCACCGAGGGTGCCTGGCTGGTAGTCGTTGTCTTCCCCCTGCTGGTATTCGCACTGATGCGACTCAACCGGGAATATCGGGCCGAGGCCGGCATTCTCGAAATGTTCCGCACCGAGCGCCCCGAATTGGTGAAGTACGCGCGGCACCGGGTGTTTGTCTTTGTCAACTCGGTTGACCTCGCAGTGATCGAGGCGCTGCGGTACGGCAAGGGATTACGGGCCGACGAGCTGGTCGCTGTGCACTTCATGGTCGACGCGGCCCATGCCGCGCAGTTGCGAAAGCGTTGGGATCACTTCGATCTCGACACCCCGCTGCGGGTCGTCGACTGCCCGGACCGGCGGATCAACCGGGCCGCGCAGGTGTTGGTCGCCAAGGCGCGCGATGAACATCCGGACACCAATGTGACGGTGCTGCTGCCGCGTCGAACATTTGCGCCGCTGCTGGGCCGACTGCTGCATGACCGCACCGCGGACAAGATCGCCCGGGCCGTCAGCCTCATCCCGGACGCGGCGGCGACGATCGTGCCCTACGACGTGGAATCGCGGATCAAGGAGGCGTACCCCGACCGCTTCGAGCAGCGGGTCGTGCGCGAACTCGACAAGGTCGAAGCGTGGGTTTCAAAGGACGAGACCCAGAACGTCGAAGCCTACGAGCACCCCGAGCGGCCGCCGTCGGTGATCACGGTGGCGGGCCTGATTTCCGGACAGCGCGCCACCGTCGAAGGACGGGTCAGTCAAGTCGAGGACATCAGCAAAGGCAGGCAGACCCTCCGGCGGATCATCGTCGGAGACAACAGCGGGGAGGTCAGCGTCACGTTCCGTCCCGGGCATGGGGGCGCCGAGATCCAGCCCGGTCAGCTATTGCGGATCACCGGGAAGCCCCGCCAGAGCGGCACCCGGCCCATCTGGATGGTCGACCCGGCATATCAGGTGATTGAGGAGCCCGCGGCGACGGCGGAAACGTAGTCCTCGCCTAACAGCGGGCCCAGGATGGCTGCACAGGGTCGCCACCGGCGGATGGTTAGATACATTAACTAGTGGGTGGCCAAGTCATGGCCCCGTGGACGGAAAGGACAGCTGTGAAGCGACTAGCAGCCGTATTGGGGTCCGTAGTGGCTTTCGCGTTCACCGCCAATGGCTACCGGCCGCTGACGAAGCACGGCTACGGCTCGGCGTACGCGTTCAGCTACGGGCTGTTCGCGTCGGAGCTTCCGATGCAGATGCTCGGCGCCCAGCTAACGGCGCTGGCCTTGGTGTCGCGCCGGCTGTCGCCCCGGATCCGCCGATTCAGCTGGTTGGTGTCGGCGTTGTCATGGCTGGGGCTGCTGGGTCTGCGTCGCATCGGGCGCACAGCCAACGAGCCGCTGACCGCGGCGCTGGACGCCGGACTGGGCGCCGACCGTCGCACCGAGTCGGGCGACTTGTGGAAGCGGCCAGCGCCAGGGGGCGCCACCGCGAAGAAACCCGGCGTGGCACGCATGCTGCGGATCTACCGTGATTACACGCACGATGCCGACGTCAGTTACGGAGAGTGCGGCTCCAAGAACCATCTCGACATCTGGCGACGGCCCGATCTCGACCGCGGCGGACGGGCTCCTGTGCTGCTGCAGGTTCCAGGCGGCGCCTGGATGGTGGGAAGCAAACGCGGACAAGCACATCCGTTGATGAGCCATTTGGCCGAGCTGGGCTGGGTCTGCGTGGCGATCAACTACCGGCTCAGCCCGCGCTCCACCTGGCCCGACCACATTGTCGACGTCAAACGCGCGATCGCCTGGACAAAGGAGCACATTGCCGACTACGGCGGTGATCCGGACTGGATCGCGATCACCGGAGGCTCGGCCGGCGGGCATCTGTCTTCTCTTGCCGCACTTACCCCCAACGACCCCCGGTTCCAGCCGGGTTTCGAGGACGCCGACACCCGGGTGCACGCGGCTGTCCCGTTCTACGGTGTCTACGACTTCACCCGGTCCGACAATTCGATGCATCCGATGATGGTGCCCGTACTGCAGAAATACGTGTTCAAGCGCAAGCGCACAGACCATCCGGATGAGTTTCGCGTCGCCTCACCGATCACCCACGTCTCCGAAGACGCGCCAGCGTTCTTCGTGCTGCACGGCACCAACGACTCGTTGATCCCGGTCGAACAGGCCCGCAGCTTTACGGCGCGTCTGCGTGAGGTCAGCCGCCAGCCCGTCGTCTACGCCGAGTTGCCTTGTGCACAGCACGCTTTCGACATCTTCGGGTCGGCCCGCGCGGCACACGTAGCGGTGGCCGTCGAGCAGTTCCTTGCCGAGATGTACGCATCGTGTCAGGCTTCGGGGCAGCCGCCGGGGAATTACTTGTCGCGCGGGAGTGGCTGACAATCTGGTCGCACACCTGCCGCGGCGCACATTGACGTTGCGCGGACGCGACGCATCGATCGACGCCTTCGTCGTCACCCGATGAGCCCCGAGGTCTGGCCCCGGCTAGTGACCGGCCGCCAGCGGGTCTGCAAGATCTTTTCGGCCGGCCGGAGCGAAAAGTTTCCACTCTCCGGGGACACCCTTGAGCACGTGGGTACCGCGGTCTTGGAAGGCAATCCCGGAGCCGTTCACCAGATCCTTGACGGTGTTGGACACGAGGACCTCGCCCGCCTGGGCCAGAGCAGCGATGCGGGCCCCGATGTGGACGGCGATGCCACCGATGTCGTCACCGCGGGTCTCGCACTCGCCGGTGTGCAGACCGCATCGAATGTCGATGCGCAATTCGGGTATGCGCTCGGCGAGTGCGGTGGCACACCGGAGAGCGCGCGTGGGGCCGTCGAAGGTGGCCAGCACCCCGTCGCCGGTGTGTTTGACGACGTGACCGTGGAAGCGGGCGATCTCGGCACGGGCGATCTCGTCGTGGCGCTCGAGCAGCTCGCGCCAGCTTTGGTCGCCCAGCTGGGCGGCGTGCCGGGTGGAATCAACGATGTCGGTGAAGAGCACCGTGGCCAGCACCCGGTCGGGGATGTGCTCGTGGCGCTGCCCGGTCAGGAACTCCTCGATCTCGCCGGTGATCGATTTGATGTCGCCGACGGATGGCCAATGATCGACACCGTCGAGTTCGACGAGCCGAGCCGACGGGATCTTCGCAGCGAGTTCACGCGCGAATTCCACTGGGATTGCGTCATTTTTGCGGTGCAACACGAGCGTCGGGACATGGACGCTGCTGAGGATGTCCCGCACATCGACCTGGGTGAGGATCGCTTGGTAGGTCAGCAGGGCCATTCTCGGGCTCATGCCGGCCCGTTCCAGCGCGCCGACAGCCCTCCGGGAGGCAGGACGGTGGCTGACACTCGGTGCCGCCCAATCGATGGTCTGTCCATCACCCCAGTGGTCAATGGTCGCCCGGACACGAGTCATTAGCTCGATCCATTTCGCCCGGCCCGGTGAACCATCGTCTTCGAGCAATCCACTTGCGAACGTCCCGAGCAGGACGAGCGCGCGGATTCGCTGCGGATAAGTCGCGGCGAACAGCACGCTGATCGGCCCGCCCTCAGAAAACCCGACCAACGCCGCCCGGTCACAGCCGGCTGCGTCGAGCACGGAACGCAAGTCGTCGGCGCGGCCTTCCAGGGTCGGCACTCGATCGACGGGGTCGGACAGGCCGGTACCCCGCTTGTCGTAGAGAATGACCCGCGCGAACGAGGCCAACTCTCCGACGAAGGTCACCCAACCGGGATCGCCCCACAGCATGTCGACATGCGACAACCAGCCCGGAACGATCACCAAGTCCATCGGACCTTCGCCGACGGCCTGGTAGGCGATATTCCCGTCCAGGCCTTTCGCATAGCGCGTCTGAGGCTGCTGCACCATCGTTGTCAGTATCCACCTCAATTCAGTTGCCGGGGCCCTCATCGAGTAGGCGCACGGTGAACCGGATCGAGCGGACGGTGTCGATCAACCACAGCTGCTCGGCGTCCTCACATTGCAGCCGGCTCGGGTCTGACGCGGCGGGGCCGCTATTCGTCGTAGGTTGAGCCGGCTGTCCAGAGTCAGCGCTTTGAGGCCGCCGAGAAATTTTGTACTTCAACGAAATTCATGACCGTGGCGGGCCGCACCGACTGGACCGGCCAGGGGTCCACCAACGCGATCGACTGCTGGCCCGTAGCAAGGCCAAGACGGCGGCCACCAACGGCGCTATGCCTGCGAGCACCACCCGCAACACCAGGCGTCGCTGCCAGTGAGCCCATCACCCAGCCCAGCGCCAGGCCCGCCAGGCACACCCCGAACCAGATCTTCGTTACGTGCTTAACCGGTGGGCCGATCGACATGACCTTTGCATGGCTCACGCACGAGCCACACAGTACCTAGCCGGTCTAAAAGGGCGGCGGTTGGTTGCGTTCGGCGACGCGGCCGGCACTGAGGGCGCGTTCGGCGTCGATGCGGTAGGCGCGCTCTTGTTGCCGGGTCCGGCGGCGGGTGGGCATCATGATTCCACGCTGGCCGGTCAGTAATTCTGCCGCTGGGGCGATGGGCAATTCGCCTGTGGGCAAGCACAGCGTGGGAAACAGCAGCCGACTGCCCGGTCGGGTGGTGTAGGTCTGTCCGCTGGGGAGAGTCGAGTCTGTATGACGTCTGTCCCTGGACACGCTGGTCAGCGTGTCGCTGCACGTCGGCCGCGTGATTCCCAGCACTCAGATCAATCCTCCCGCGCTCCCGAGCATGCCCGCGTGTAGATCGTATGAGCGCACACGGGCCACCGTCCAGGTGTGCTGCCGCCCTGGGGACACGCCGCGCGGGTTCGCATGGATGATCGCAACGCCGCGCGATGATCCTGTGTGGAGCAACCATCGGCGGGGGCAGCGGTTCAGATCGCACGCCGAGATGGCACATTCAAATCCTGTCAGCCCGACTGTAAAAGAGCAGCTCAGGGGTGGTTTTCGGGGTGCGCCAGGAGCCTTGTTCCCCGTCTGCGCCCTATCGCCTGGCGTTAGCTGTGGGACTTAGTACCTGCCGACTAAGTTGCCGCGCATGCGTCACCGGCTGGCACCGGCTGACGCTCCCTGTCGGCACCCGGCCCGGCCAGCCCAAGCATGGCCGGGGCGTAACCTGCACAGATGTGCGGTGATACGTGCAATGAGGAGTGTTGATGGCTGATCGTCGCGTCATGAGGGGCAGTCGCCTCGGAGCCGTGAGCTACGAGACCGAGCGCAACCATGACCTGGCGCCGCGTCAAATCGCGCGGTACCGCACCGAGAACGGCGAGGAGTTCGACATGCCCTTCGCCGTCGACGCCGAGATCCCCGGCACCTGGCTGTGCCGCAACGGCATGGCGGGCACCCTGATCGAGGGTGGTGACCTGGCCGAACCCAAGAAGGTCAAGGTGCCGAAAACACACTGGGACATGCTGCGGGAACGCCGCTCGATCGAGGAACTCGAGGAACTGCTCAAGGAACGCCTCGAGATCATCAATTCACGCCGCCGCGGCAGCTAATTCCTGTTGAGGCAGAGGACATTCCGCTGGTTAAGCAAATAGCTCAAGTGCCGCGGCGAGAACTGGGCCAGGCCTAAACCTCAACCTCGACGACGGCGCGGCGGCCTGGCGGCTGGCGTACCCTCATGCCGCTGCGCCCTTGGGCGTCACACAGGAGGCTGGCATGGCACGGTTCGCAGCGGAAGATGGATCACATGGCCAACGATGACGCCGCACGACCCATGATTGACTGGATGAACAGTGTGCCGCCGGGGGATCTGGCTGCCGAGCTCATGCCGGCATTCGGCGGCGGCGGCGGCTCCCTGGACGGCGGCACCATCGTCAACCGGCTGTTTGAGCTTCAAGGGTGGTATCCCAGATCCGGATTTAGCAGCCAAAACTATCCCGAAGAGCCGGGCTGTCAATTTTTGGAGGCGATGCAGCTGTTAAAGCATGCCGACCTCGTCTACGAAAGTCGCGCAGTCACCTGGCCCCGTATCGACGATGTCACTTATTGGAGAGCCACCCGTTTCGGCTTGGCGACCCTGGCCAACGGGAGGGCCGCGGTCAGGCAGCGCATCAAGGATCGGACCGGCCTCTAATCGTTTGAGCCGCTGGTGCCAGCCTTAATCAGGAGGGTAACCAACCATGAAAACCGTTGTGGCAGCAGCAATAACAGTCACAGCCATTGCCGCCTGCGAGCGTGCGCAAGACGACACCACCACTAACTTCCTGAATGCCGTCCACGCCAACAGTATTAGCTCACCGGAGGGTGATGCGGCGCTGGTCCGCATCGCCCATGTGGCCTGCCAGGAGATGCGGGCGGGTGCGAACGGCAACGAGGTGGCCAACGAGATTGGGCTTAAGACCGGGATGCACAAAGAGCACGCTGCCCGGTTCCTGTTCATCTCAGCCGATTACTTCTGCCCTGAGCAAGACCACCGAGGCAACCGATGAAAATCATCGTTGCGGCGGCGCTGGCCGTAGGAGTCGAAATGACCAGCAGGACAACAGCTATCGCTATCGCGGTCGGAGCACTACTGTTCGGGGCCGGAACAGCGCACGCGGACGACATGGATGATGCTTTCCTGAAATTCCTTGCACAGCACGGGGTTGTGCCCTATCTCTGCTCAATTGTGACCCTCCGGGTCCCTTGCTGTCCAGTGCCGTCCCGCTAGAAACCGCTGGTCAGAGCCATTTTACCCTGGTCTGAGCTTTGCTGTCGAGGTGATGCTGACAGGTTCAAATCCTGTCAGCCCGACCGGCATAACCGCTGATTAGAGCATGTTTCCGGCTTGAGCCTAGCAAGCCTAGTTGATGCCTGATTGATCTGAAATGTCAGCCCCGATGGTTGCTCCACACGAGAATGGAGTCAACCGCGATGAACACGACACCCATCACCGACCAAGCCCAGCTCGCACTGGCACTCGCCCACCTCAAACTGTGCAGCAAGGACTTGACCGCGGCCCACAAGGATGCGGTCGACGCGACTGCCGGGTTGTCGGGTGCCCGTCAAGCCAGAGCCGTCGAGCTGCGCGAGCTGATCGCCGATTGCATCGCGTTCACACGTCGACTCGCAATGGTGACGGAAGGCGATCTTCGCGCCGAGCAGACGCAGCAGCAGTAGACACCCAGCCCGCGATGGCCCGTGCTTCGGTGCGGGCCTTTCGTGTGTCTCGGGACGCTGATCCCCCTGACCATGCCGGCAAACCCATACCCGCCGAGCTGCCGGATAACCGCGCTCGGCGAGCTTAGAGAACTGAGGCGTGGGCGGGATCAGGCGCTCTGAGAGATCTTGCTGTCATCGACTTTGACACGGCCTTGCATCTCCTTCAACCGGCCTGAATGGAAGCCAGCAGCCGCATCGATGAAGCAAAAGCCGAGCAGAAACCCGGCCATCTTCGCGCCACCAGGGCTTTTTTCGTCTCCAGGCCGCGACATAAGGAAACATGCCCTGACCTGCGGCGATACGCCCCGCTGGCGCTTGCTGGCGGGGTCTTCGCTGTCCTGGGCGGCGCTGGCCCGGTGTAATCCAGCGCTGACGGCGGGCCGTCCTGGTCGGCGCTGACCGGCCAGCCGAGCCCATCACACCGGCCTGCCGGTGCCGAACCGCCAGCGGGCTGTCAGCGGCCAGCGCGGCGGCATCCAAGGCATGCCGTCGATCCGGCGTCGGCTTCGAGCCGATTCGACCGGCGGCGCGGCGATGACCAATGGCCCTATGCCGCCAACGGTACTCGGGCCTATGTTGCGCCGATGGATCACGGTACGCGGGCCGCGTGCTCTGCGATCCCAGAAAGGCCCACTCCGAGGAGCATCTCCCATGACGATCATCAACTCCATCGTCAGCGACCACGGCCTCATCCAGGCGTCGGACTCGAATCTGACAGGTCCCGGCTCTCCCTATGCATCTCCCGGCAAAAAGGTATTTCGTCTTGACTTCACTGAAGGGGCACTCGGACTTGCTGGCACGTACAGCGTAGGGACTCAGCTCATGGACACGTGGATGCCATCCTGCATCAGCGCGTACGCCTCCACGGATTCGCCAACACAAGAGGGTTTTGCGTACTACCTCAAAGAACGTCTCGAGACGGATCTCACGGATTCTCAGTGGAGGGACGGCGGCACTGATCCAAATAGTGGGGTACGTGAGCGACGACGACGGCGTGCATCCAGCGCTGCATTTCGTGCGCAACTGTTTGTCTATCAACCCTTCGACAGGTGCATACGAAGACATACGACCGACGTTCGAAGTCTCGGAAGACTTCTGGAAGCGGGACTACCCAGCCGACAAACCTGCAGGACTCCCTCGTCCGGGCTGGTATCGCAGCTACTTCAATGGAACGCCAGATGGTCGCATCACCTTCTACAATTTCGGGCAGCTGTTCCGGCGCTTCCTGGGTGACGTGTGGTCTCAGCAGCCGATCTGGAAATTCCGGCCACCACAATCGCTCGACGAGCTTGCATCGATTGTCGAGCTTGAGATACGCACGATCGGAACGCTCTACGGCATGAGCGACTACGATGCACCGTACATAGGCGGTGAGCCGCAGATCGAGAAAATCGCACCACCTTCGGGAGCCGCCAGCCTGGTGTGAAGGTCACCCGACCAGCAGCGACCCCGAATCGCGCTCCCATGAAAAGGCAAAATCAGCGAAGCATAACGGCTATGAGCACACCCGCACCACCTGCAGGCTGGTATCCCGACACCTCGGGAGGCACCCGCTACTGGACTGGTTCTGAATGGGGACCAGCCAAGCCCTCTGCCCCGCCAGTCCCATCACTCGCGTCACCGACGCAGGGCGTTTCAGGTAGTCGAATGGGCAGCGACTTCGACTCCACAAGTCATGTCGCTTGCCCGAGCGCAACCTCGCGGATATTGCGGTCAACCTGGGGGCGAGCAACGTGGTAATGGGATTCATCGCGGTTGTGTGCGGCTTTCCGGTCTACTTCCTCGCTGCGTTGGTCGGCGCGCTGATGGGTGGGACGACGGGAATCGTGATTGCCTTGATCCTTGCAGCGTTGCTTCTATTCTGTCTCGGCTGGGGTGTCGCACAGAACAGGCGGGAAGAAGTAGCCGCCCGTGACGCTCAGATAAAGCTGGGTCGCCATCTCACCGACAAAGACAAAGAAGCACGCTAAGTTCGGGAATATCCCCACCAGTCAATAACTACAGGCTGCCAGCCGATGATTGACGCTGGGCCAACACCATTGCCCGGTTCGACACCAGCGCCCAGGTATTGGAGGTTGACCCATGACATATGTTTCCGCCGCGCTGGCGGTGTGCGCGACGTTGGCGCAGGACGTGAAAGTCTCCAACGCGTTGTTGACTTTATCCTCGCTTGAATTCCCTAACGCTCACGCAGACTTTCGCGGAATCCATTGGCACCTGTTGCCCGGGCCTGACGCTGACGATGATGCGTTTGTTGGAGCGATAAGGAAACATCTCTCGAGAGTCGACCGCAAGGGAATGGGCGGGGCCGACGTCGAGTGGGGGCAACCGCCCATTCGCTTCCCCACAGCAGCCGATCAGCCTGTTTCGGGTAGATGCGTAGGCCCGCGCGCCTCTGCGGGCCCGTCGCTTGTCTCGGTCCGCGTCCCAGTTCAACGCTGAGCGATTTTCACACGCTGTCGCGTGTGTCCTCAGCATGGTAGCTTTCCCGCCGCCGCTGTCTAAACTGGCTAACGCGTCGCGGACATCTTGGCGGGTTGGCGGCGTCAAAGAAGCCGATTGTTTTGCGGCAGTGCGGGCAAAGCATCAGGGGCCGCCTTCGAGCTCCAGGCGATCCAGATGCTCCGCCTCTAGCGACGAGTCGATGATGTCCAACAACCAATCAACCGATGCCGGCCAGTGACACTCCCGTAATCGTCCATTTCGGGCACGCCGGCCGTCGCAGCAGCAGGCCGTGGCGGCGTCGACCGCGGCTTCCAGATGTCCCGTAAACATTGGGCGCAATGCTGTGCCGATTCGACAATGTGCTCAGTTGCAGTTCACGTCATCCAGCGCAATGCGGCGCCAAAATCAGCCGATAAGCGCGACTCGCTCCCCTGTGGGTGTGGGTGTGGCAGAAGTTGCGTTTCATGGTGGTTGGTGGTTGGGGCCGCTGCGGCGGCGATCAACAGGAGGTCACCCGCCGCAGCGACGGTATGAGACCCCGGCCGGGGCGGGCCAGGAGAGGGCGATGACAGGCCCATAAACCCGCCCCGGCCGGGGGATTGGCGCTTGCGGGCGGGCCAAGGAGTAGTTGAATCCCGCCCGCAAGCGCGGCTCCGTGACCCCCGGCGGGGCAAGACCACCGGGGAGCGGATATCGGCCCCGCCGGGAGATCGTGTGCGCCATCATCGTCTTTCGCGTATTTGCCTGGCCGGCGCCCCGATCCGCCAAAACTGCGCGGCCAGCAACGGCGTCGATGCGGACGCCGCAGGAAAACCGCGCAGCACCAAGGGGGCGCCGACCAAGGGTCTCTATGTGCGGCAACGCTCACGCCAACGCTCGAACGCCTCCAGACGCGCCACATGATTCTTCAACACCGTTATCTCGTCCCGCACCACCGAGGCGCGCTGCTGATCCAGGCCCGTCATCCGGTCCTCGTTCGCTTTCCGGTGCAGCTCCACGAATTCGGCCCGCAGCCTCTCCAGCTTCTGCTCCGCTTCGAACTTGGTGTACATGTCAGATTCCTTCCGCCGGGTAGCGGGCAACCCGTTGGCGGCGGGCTTCGATGTCGGCCAGCATCCCGCTCACCGTCGCCCGCGCATCCCCAATGCTCACGTCGGGCTGGCCGGCCACCCGCAGCCTTCTCTCGGCCATGCTGAGCAGCATGGCGCGTATCGCCCGCAAAGACTCGTCCAAACCGGCATCGCCGCCGCGCACCCCGGCACCGGCGGCGCGCATACGCTCATCGGAGTCCAACGTGAACAAAGCCCTCGCCAACAAGTTGCGCTGCCCGGGTTCGTTCAGCCGACGAAGGTCGATTTTCCCGTCACGCACGGTGATGCTGGTAGCCGTGTAAGCCGCGAAACACACAGGCCCGAGCTCACTGACCCTGACACGCTTGAGCGTCCGCAGGCGGCAGCTCGGCGTCGGGAACGTCGGCCTCCCACGTCTTCTCGAGTTCCCGGATGATCGCCATGTCGGTGGTCAGCGGCGCCCCCGACGCGGTTACCCAACGCTCATCCTGAATCTGGAAGCGGAAGCTCATCGAATTGATGGCTTGGCACCGGATGGCTTCGAGCAGAGGCTGTGTCAGCCAGGCGTCGATCGCGCGCGCCACCAGGTGCGCTCCACCGTGCGGCGCCAACACCGGGTCTGTTTCTTCGGCGATCGTGATCAGTTGCGCCACAGGGAGATCCCCAAGGAGTGGGTGTGTGCCGTGGTCGAAAAGTACGACGGGCTTTAAAGTTCGGAAACTTTCCCGCATCGACCCTGGCGCCACGATTTCACGGAAATTCCCGGACCGAGTCCCTGATCACCGTGCCCGGCTCCCCGAACACCGCGGCGTACCCGTCGAGGAGATCCCCGGCGCCGGGGGGCCCGTCGTCGGGTGCGGCGTCGCGGACCATGGTGAACGGGGCCTTCCGGCGCACATCCTGCATCGGGGGGCGACGCACAATCGCTTTCGTCATTTCGTTTCGACTCCTTTCTTTCCGTTTTCCGAAGATCGCAGCTTGGTTAAACTCGGCGGCCAACAACTCGCCGATACTGCGGGTTCGGCAGCCGGAGACCGAGCAGCAGCTGATGATGCTGCGGCGATCAGAGGCTCGACTGTTGTCGGGCCGCCGCAATAAGCCTCCGAGCTTCTGGGCTGTCTCGCTGTCAGTCATCGCTTTTCTTTTCTTTTCCAATTAGGGTTGCCCGGCTGCTCCCCCGCGGCGGCTGGAAAAGGGCTTGGGCAGCCCAAAGGGGCCGCGCGCAGAAAGCAGCCGGGCAAGTCTAGTGGTTAGCGGCGAATCGCTCATATCACTGGCCCAAGATCTTTCTCAACGCTTTCTCAACGGTGTGGCCCGTGCCATCAATGCTACTACCCGAACACCATTTCGGGGCCTTTGGCACGCAATTTCGTAATTTAGCGCAACCGCGTTGGTCAAACTTTCACGACGTGGCGTCAGATGATCGAGAGCCTGCCGAAGCCTTGCACCCAAGGGCGCCCCCAAGCCATCATTGCCGGGGCCTAAGCCGCGCTGGGCGGCCTCAACGGCCATCTTGTTGGTCGTGGTCGATCACTCGATAAGGGTGAGGAAGCGAATTCCTCACCCTATGAGCGTGCCCCGCAGTCCCGCGATGTAACGGCGGCCCGGTGATGTGGGCCTAGCCGGGGCTATTCGTTGTCGGAGCGGGACACGGCCAGCACCGGCTCCGGGCGGCGGCCCCAGCTGTTCCCGAGCATCGGGGATGCGCTGTTCCAAAGAGTCGATCACCGCCGTCCAAAAACGGTGCCGCTGCGCCGCTGACAGCCCTCTCGGCGTGGCAATGGAACACACCGCACGATGGGCCGCGGCCACGCCCGCGGCGTCCAGCTCATCGGATGACATTGCGCTCATTCTCAGTATTCGTCGCCGCCGCCGGGCCAATACTCGTCCCAAAGCTCACCGTTCCCGGCGTAGTGAAACTCTCTCGTGTAAAACCCGGGCGGACGGGTGAACCCGTGGTTACGGTCGGACTCGGTGATCGCGGCGACCCACGCCTCGTGATAGCGGGCATCCAGCGGGGGGCAAGGGTTTTCCACCATCTTTTTCGGCATCGGACGCGACGGTTTCACCTTGATGTGCGACGGCACCTTTTTGGACCTTCTTCAGTAGTCCTCATTGCGCTCCTATCCGAACGGGTGCGGGCCTTTGTAACGAGCGACGGGCTGATCCAGATCCGCGATGGCCCGCTCAGCAACCGGCGTGCACCCCAACTCGATGGCACATTTCCGCATCTCCGCTACCGCCAACCTAGTTTCCCGCATCGCCGGGTTTGCTTTCACGCCTTTCACTTTGCCGCCGGTGTCGCCGGTGGGAACCAGCGCACCGAACTTGACCTCGGCGCGATGCGAAATCCGCGCCTGCCCGTACACGGCGACAAACCCCCACAAGATGCCCAGATGGGCAGGGGTGAGCAGGTTCAGCCGTTCCAGCGTGGGAACTGTTGCCTCCCACAACGCCTGCTCGTCGACGGTGAGGCCATCGGGCATCTCGGGTGCTGCGCGAACAAAACGCGGAGGCAGCGGCACTTTACGCCCGCCGCTGTCGCGCCCATCGGTGCCGCCCAGCAGTCTCAGATTCGCCGGCGCCGGTTTACGTCCAGATCCGCGGCCGCCCATTTAGGGTCTCCTTACCTTGCAACGCTTTCCGCGCACACGCGGGCCGCGGAACTGCTTGGTAGGCAGTCTACCCTTCGAAAACGCAAAGTTGATTTTCTGAAGGGATACCAAGAAGCTTGATCGGCGCTGTCGGGCCCAAGATCGGCCCACGAGGCACCCTCCACCCCCGTATTGTGTTGTGCTGCAACGCATTTGGTGTTGACATCGACAACATCGAAGCTGCTGCGGCGCATAGCTAACCGCGGGTTTGCATTGTGCCGTGAAGCACCGGCTCGCATTGACCGCGCAAGGTGGTACCTCGCGTACCACCTGGCGTCCGCATCTGTTGGCCCGCAGCGTTTCCGGTTCACATAGCTCATCTGTTTCGGCGTCACATAGCTCGTCTGTTCGGGCGTCACATAGCTCGTCTGTTCGGCGTCGCATAGACGGTGTTTCGTAGTCGCATCGCACGCATTTGGCGTTAACATGCCGACGTGATTGTTGCATGACGTGGGATGCTGCGCCTGACAACATCCTCCCTGACGGGTCGAGCCTTTTCGTTTGTTGCATCAGTTCACATGGTTGACATGTTCGATCAGCGTGTCCTTTCGCTTTTCAGCATTGTTTTAAAAGTCCACATGACGTGTTTGGGCACGCTTTTCCGGATTGTCTTGGGGTGCATTGGTTTTCACATGCTGATGCATAGCTGGATTGCATGAGTGCACGCATATCGGCGGTGCATCTAACTCGCATTTGGCGGCATTAGGTAGCCGCGCATCATCGCGTTGTCACCGACTGTTTTCGTCAGTCGTTTGAGCTATTTCCGCAGTAGGAAGACTGCTTTCGTCAGTCCAGCTTGCGGGAGCGCATCTGCTAAGCGATCGGCGTGCTCGTCGCGCCGTAAAGGTCGTCAGGTGTTCGACCATCGAACACCTGATGAGGATGCTGTTGGGCTGTCTTGGTCGTTGTCGGCCTGGTGGCATCGTTGGCCGGCTTGTCGTAGACGCAGGGACAGCTGGCGCGCCCGATCAGCGAGGTGCCGCAGAATTTGCAGACGTGGCCGCGGCGTCGATGTGCGCGCGCGTCAGGCCTACGGGCCATCGTGGCCGTGCTGGTGTTGCGGCCGTACGTGTGGCTGCGGGGTCACGGTGGGGAAGTCTAGTGGATCACCAGCGGGTGGAGGTTTTGGTGCGGCAGCGTTCGATTGGGCGTCACGGTGTGCTGTCGAAGAACGATGGACCGCGCTATGGCAGGGACATTCGCACGCCCGACAGGCGCAGCAGTGTGTGGCATTGGCTATCCACCTGTTGAGGCGTCTTTCAACCGCGAGCTGGTAGTCGCGCTGGTATTCGCGCGCCTCGTCGCCGGATGGGAACATTTTCCACTCGATGCGCAATTCCTTGAGGTTTTCCGACCAGCTGTTGTCGCGCCACTTTTCGCGGTCGCGGATGTGCTGCTCGTATTCGAGCCAGTCGGCGTAACTGCGCATGCTCATCACGAGCGCGCCATAGACAGGCATGATGTCGCCGTCGTGGTTGCGGCGCGGCTTCCAGTCGATCACCTGCTTGCCCACGTGGATCAGGCCGCGATCTTTGAGAGCATCGACAGCGGTGCGGATCTGACGTGGGGAGCGGCCCAGGTCGGTGGCCAGTTGGCTTGTTGTGCAACCTTTGCCGGTTTCCGATGGCAGTCTGTCGAGGATGGCTCGTTGTGTTTGCCCTATTCCTCTGCTCATGGCGGTTAAGCGTTCCTCTTGGTGCTTACATTGTCATCACCAAGAGGTATAGATAGCGCGATCCTGCGCCGTCTCATCGGAGTGGCTCGATGATGCGATGAGACTGGGCCAGCAGCCGGCGCAGCTGCTCGTGTCGGGTGAGCACTTGCCGCGCCTCGATCGCCGCGTCCCTGCTGGGTGTTGCCGCCAGTTCGGCGAACCGGCGTTGTAGAGAATCGGCTTCGGCGAGCAGCTCGTCGATCTGGCGGGATCGCTGCGCCTCGGTGGGTGTGAGCTGGGTGCACAGTTGCGCTTGCCGGCGGTGCCGATACTTACCGGATTGTTGCCTTGGCAACTTCTCGCCGGCCAGCCGCTCCAAGGCTGCCAGGGCGTTCTTGTACCCTCGCCGATCGCCGGGAGTTGCGGCCATCGAGTAACGGACACCTGCCTCATGGCGTAGCCGGAGGTGACCTTTGCCGTCGACGCCGTCGAAGGTGAAGCCGAGTTGTTCGGCGTTTTTGAGGATGGTTTTCTGGTGGCTGCTCATCGGTCTCCAATCTTGTTGGGGTTCGTGCTTCCAGCAAACATTTTTGCTTGGCGCAGTGGCCGCGGGCGATGGATTCGGTCACAGCAGCGGATCGCCGCAGTGCTGGCAGCGCGGCTTGTCGTCTATAAAAGAGGGGGTGTCAGGTGTGTTATTTGTGTTATTTTCTTCGTTCGAAATAACACTCATAACACCGTTCTCTAGAGGCACAACAGGGCTGTCCGCGTCCTCGGACTGGTCGGACTGAGCGCCCACAGGGCCGTAAACTCCACGCTTGATCCTGTCGATACGACCCGACCCAGCTAACCGAACGAGATAGGCCGTAGCGGTGGGACCACCGAAGCCAAGCGGCTTCAGGTCTTCCGCGCTGGTCTCTTTCCGACCGTTCACGAACGTGAGCACTGTGAAGGCGCGCTCGTCCAGTTTTCCCCTTTCAATTCGCTCGTCGGCCTTCTCGGCAGCACTGTCGAAGCTGCCGCCGTCGAGCTTCCAAACGCCTTCGCCGGTGAGCAGCATCGCGTACTCGTCTTCACGAATTTCGCGGCTGGTGACCGACAACAGGCCCTCGCTGCTTTTACGCTGGCGGGCGAGCAACAAAATATAGTCGGCGCTGCCGGTGACCCCCTGGGTGCCGGCAACTGTTTTCAGCCAGTCGTCGGACCCCATTTTGCGGTCGTGGTGAATGAGCAGAATCGCGGCACCGGGAATGCGGTCAGCCATGCGCTTGATGTAGCTGCCGATCTCATAATCCGCGATGTAGGGGTCCTCGCCGGGTTTGCGCTGTGGACGCACCTTGCCGAGTGTGTCCACGATGACCAGCGGCGGATTCTTGTCGTTGCGGTGACGTTTCAGCCACGCTTTGATTGTCGGCATGACCTCGCCGGGCTTACGACGGTGAGATAGTCCAGCCGTTCGGGCAGCGGATCGTCGCCGTTCAGAATCCACATTCGTTTCTGCAATCGGCGTTCCCCATCTTCGAGAGCGAGCAACAGCACTGCCCGCGGCTAGACTTTGATGCAGCCGAACACTTTCCCGCCTTGCGCGCAGGCCAGTGCAATAGCTATTGCCATCCACGACTTTCCGACTTTGGGTGATCCGGCCAGCACGCCGAAGCCCTCGTGGATCAGGTTGGGCACATGCTCGACCAGCTCGGCGAATGTCATATCGTCAAGTGCTGCTGCCGACTTCACCTCGGCGAGAAGGTCGCTTTCGACCTCAACGAAGTCGTCAAGCGTTTTTCCCGCGGCGATATGGTCGGCCGGGTCTTTGCCGACCGCGGCCTGCACGATCTGCACAGTTTCGGCGATGGGTTCCAGATCGCGGCGACCTCGGCGGCGTGACTGCGGCCGGGATCATCCTTGTCTTGAACGATGAGGACGTGCTTGCCTTTCAGCGGCGACCAGTCGAACGGTGGCCTTGCCGGCGCCCATCGCATTGCACACCGCGACACCGCCGGCGGCTTCGATGGCCAGGACGTCCTGCTCCCCTTCGACGACGTAGACGGTGTGGACGTCCTCGGTGATCTTGTCGGCCCGGAATAGGGCTGTCCCTTTGGTGTGTGCCTTTCTGGCTGAACTGCTTGGTGGGTGTGCGATGGACTTGCCGGCCGTCGGGGTAGAGGTAGTCGGCGCCGCGGCTGTTGTCGAACAGGTCGGCCATCGTGCGGCCGAGACTGTTCACGATTGCATCGGAGGTGCAGCCGGCGTGGCAGCAGATCAGCACCCGGCCTTCGATCGCCGTGATACTCAGCGACGGGTTGGTGTCGTCATGGGCAGGGCACTGGGCCTTGGCGGTGGCGCCGGCGTCGATGACGGTCCGCCCGTTGTTTCGCAGGTCGGCGATCAGCCGGTCGAAAGCTGTTGCGGCGGCGGTCATCTCGTCACCGCCAGCATCTTGTGGACCCTAAAACAGCTGCGGCATATGCCGCGCCTGATAGGTGCCGGCGCGGTCAACGGCTTCCCACATTCCCGACAACAGGCCGATCGGCTAGACTTCGCGGTATCGACTGGTGGGTCGTGGTGTGCGCCGCTCCCTTTGTGGGGCGGCGTTTCGCCTCCCTCACGTCGTCGCACCGCCATTGCGCAGCAGAGCCGCGATTCTGTCGAGTTGTTCGCTGGTGAGCGGTTTCCAGTCGGCGACGACACGCTCGGCGTGTTGCTCAAGTTCGGCTCTGGTTTGTGGGGACATGTTGTTTGCCTCTGTTTTTGGGCGCAAAAAAACCCCGACGATTGCCGGGGCTGACGTGTGTTGCTGTGGGTTAGACGGGCTTCAGGATGCGTTCGAGGTCGGCCGGGTCGATGCGGATCACCCGCTTACCGACCCGCACGGCTGGCAGCTCGCGGTCGCTGATGAGCCGACGGATCGTCTGGTTGTCGACGCCGCATTGTTCGGCGGCTTCGTTGATGCTGATCATTTTCTTGGCCACAGTTCACTCCTCTGGGTTGGGGGTGGCGAAGTCTCGGAATTGTGTTGCGCCCGTTGGGTTTTGGGCAAAAAGAATCCCCGCAGCCTCTCGGGGTTTTTTGGGCAGGGTCTGTCACCCTGTGATGGTTTCTTACCCTACCAGATCGCGTCACGTTGCGGGAGTGCGGGTAAAGCCTGCTCAGGGGCGATCGCAACGCTTGCGGAGCAATCTAGCCAGTGTCTAGTGTGCAGATTCGCGCATGTGTCCCAGATCACAGCAGCAGCTAGTGCAGCTCGGCCACGTCGATGAAGTCGACGTTGATGATCCGCTCACCCGTCTCGGGATCGGTGAGCACGCCACGCTGGCCGCGCGGCACCGGCAGCACCCGCACGATCATTAGATCGTTGATCACCTTGCCTCGAATGTCGGGGGATGCGGCTTCCCAGTGCTGTTGCAGCTTGTCGACGCCTTCGGCGAGCATCTGCGCGGCCGGTGATGTGCGGGTCGCCGCGGTCAACGTCGCGGTGATGGCGGCGATCTGCTCGGCCAAGCGTTTGGATTCGCGGCGCACGTCCGGCTCGTCGAGCACACCGTCAGTCAACAGGGTTGCCAGCTGGCTTTTCTTGGCTTGCAGGGCTTTCCGCTTGGCCCGCAGCGCGTCGGTGTCGACACCGCCGCAGCTGGTGAGTTTGCGGGCAATATCGTTGCGGCGCAGCAGTTTCAGCACCAGCATGGCGACGTAGGCGTCGAGCGGGGCGGCCACGCGGCCCAGATGAGGGTTGGCACGGCAGATGTAGGTGATGCTTCGCGTTCCGTGCGGGCGGGCCGCATACAGCGGGGCGCCACACTTGCCGCAGCGATAGATGCCGGAGCCGACATGTTTACGCTCGAACGACACGGCCGGGCGGCGAGACTTGTCTTTCAGGAACTCGCATCAACCCGTGATGCATGTCGAGGTCCCACAGTGGTTCCCACTCGCCGGCGGCGACGATCTTGCCCTGATAGCTGACTTGACCGGCGTAGAGCGGGTTCATCAGCACCCGCCGCAATGTCAGATTGCTCCACTGTTTGCCGCGACTGGTGAGCAGGGCGCGAGCATTCCAGTCGAGCGCGATCGACCGCAACGAGGTGCCGTTGAGCACGTCGCTCGCCGCCTGGCGTAGCGCGGAGAACTCGGGTTCCAGCGAGGCACCGTCGCGGGTGTAGCCGAATGTGCGGTAGCCCTCACTGTTGAACTTGCCGTCGGCGCGGCGTTGGGCGTTGGCTTCCCTGCGGCGCTCGGCGTGATGTTCGGATTCCTGGCTGGCCACGGACCCGAGAATACGGGCGACCATCTTGCCCGCCGACGTCGACAAGTCAAGATCACCCGAGTTGACGGTGCGCAGTTGGATGCGGGCCACCTCGGCGACGTCGATCACCCGTTCCAGGTCACGCATCGAGCGGTACAGCCGGTCGACGTGCCACACGATGAGTGCGTCGACGTCGCCGTTTTTGATCGCCTGCAACAGTGTCTCGAAACCGGGCCGTCGCTTGCGTTTGTCGTAGGCGGACACGTCGTCGTCGGTGAACCTGGCCGCGACGGTCCAGCCGAGCCGGTCGGCGAGCGCCGTGCACGCTTTGAGCTGGCGGGTGACGCCCAGCTCGTCGTTGTTGTCGTCTTTACTGAGTCGGGTGTAAATCGCGGTTCTCATACCCACAGCGTACGTCATACAAGTACGACAACCCCGCTGGGGGAGGTCCAGATGACGGTGCGGTCAGGCAGCTGGCGGCGCGCACGGCTAGGTCGGTGGCCATCAATGGTCCGGTAACCGGGCTGGCCAAGTCGCCGGGTGGCCATCAGCCGCCAGCTTGTTTCACCATTGGCGCATCCCATGGGCAGTCGGCGGCGGCCGATTGTCCAATGACGCTCGCAGCGTCCTTGATGCTGAATCCGGTCTCATGCGCGATGGTGAAATCGAGTCTGAGAATGTCGCCCGCGGTGTGGGCTTTGTCGAGCGCCGCGCACACCGCCTTACCGTTGCGGCTGACGTAGTCACTCACGGGATCAGCGTGAGCCACCGCCGGGGCGAGCATGGCGGCAACGGCGAGTAACGGCACGGCCATGTACAGGGGCCTCACTTCACCTCCGGCAGCAGTGACTTTCCACATAAGGTCACTCCATGTTCGGCGGGGGGTGGCTAAACTCCGACCTTAAGGTATCAAGTTGGCGCTTTCGACGTGGTGTTAGTTCGATAGGACCTTCCTCCGCGAGAATCATGCGTACCCTGGCTGCGGCCCGAGATGACCTGCGTTGCAATCGGTTTGACATCGGCCTGAGACCTGAAAGGCCCAGATTGGCGATGATTCTCCCCGCTGACTCAGCTACTCAAGCTAGGTGTATCCCAGACGAATGCCCGTGCCGTCGGGGCGTTGTTCGTCGCGCCAAGCCGTCAAAAAAGTCTTGAGCAGGTGATGACACCGAAGATGCCAAGAACATTTTAGCCACGAGGCACGGACCGGTCGTACTGGCGGGTGTCCGCGATTTCGTGCCGCCGGGCCGTTCGGCGCTAGGCCTCCCAGAGGAGGGCGTCGTGGCATTGCTGGGCAGGAAAGAGGGCCAGATGGCGAACGATGAAGCCGCACGGGCCATGTTTGACTGGGCCACCAGTGTCCCGCCGGCGGACCTAGCCGCATGGCTCATGCCGGCGTTCGGCCCGGACGGACCAAAGGGCGGCAACGACCTTAGGCAAAGTGACCTTGTCGAGTGGCTGTGGCGTGGGTATCGCACCCCCACGTTTCCCGGCGCCACGACGGTGGGCAAGCCGATCTTGGAGGCCGTGCAGCTGTTAGAGCATTCCGAACTGGTCTACGTGAGTTCCCCGACTGAAACCAACACTGTGCTCAAGTGGAGCGCCACCCGCTCGGGCTTGGCCGCCGTCGCCGACGGGACGGGCGCTGTCAGGCAGCGCATCAAGGATCGGACCGCCCTGTAGTCGTTTGACGCGGTGCTGACACCGAACCATCAAAGAACACTTTGGACTCGGGTTGGATAGGGGCCCACCCTCAACTCACCGAGCCGATGCTGCGGGACGCCGTCGAAGGACACCACCATCGACGGGGCTTCGAGTGGCCGTCGTATACGTGCAGAGACGGGACCTTCGGCCGTGGCGGCCGCTGGCGCGCCCCGACGAGAATCGCATCATGACGCAACGCGAGCTCGAAGACCTCTCGCCCGACGAATGCTTCCGCCTGCTCGCTGCCGCACACGTCGGGCGACTCGTGTACCAAGATGACCTCGGTCCGCTCGCCGTGCCCGTCAACTACGCCATGGCCGGACACGACATCGTCTTCCGCGTCGAGGGTGGCGCGAAACGAGCGGCGATGCAGCAACCGATGCTCGCCTTCGAGGTCGACCACGTCGACGAGGACCGGAAGTTCGGATGGAGTGTCCTGGTGCGAGGCGTCGGCGCCGAGGTCGACCCGGAACGGGTTCCTGCGCTGCTACAAGCGATGGACGGCCACTTCCCGACGCCGTGGGCAGTCGGCATCCACAACGTGTGGCTTCAGATTGTGCCGCACACCGTCACCGGGCGGCGGCTCGGTGCGGAGCGGTCGTCGTGGTGACAGTTCTCATCCACAGCAGGGGCGCACACTCCATCCGCTGGTGCAGGGACCATAGGCCCTACTAAGACGCCGGGGCCGGGGCGCATTCTGATGCCGTCCACTGCCGCGTAAAGGAGCGCCATCATGGTAGAGAGCACCGAGAAGAAGACCGTGGCGGAGCGAGCGTTGGACTCTGATGACGTTTTGGAACGGCTCGAAGCCAGGCAGCTCGCCGCGATCGAGGCTCTGCGCAAGCTAATTGACCGCCTCGACGACGCGATGCCCAACCTCGTCGACGACCCGGCGCTGCGCAAGAAGGTCATCGACGCCATCGGGGACTACTACGAGCAGCTCGTCACGACGACGAACGAGTTCGTACAAAACCTCATGCATGGCGGGAGCGGGATGGTGCCGAAGCCAGGCGACGCGAAGGGCTTATACAACTTCCTGCGCAGCTTCGCGCCTAGCGGCGCGCGCAAGACGGCGAGCCAGCAAGACGACGCAAAGCCAGCTGCAAAGAAAGCAGACTGATTAGTGGTTTGCGGGCACAGCGGACTGGACCGGGCCAAGCCGACGGACTTCGTAGGCACCAACGAATCGCCCGTGCCGCCAAGCCGCCGCGACTACCGTGCGCGTCATGTCCTCAGACACCCCTGATACCAAGCCCTCGGGCGGCCGCCCCGGACGGATCGCGGCACGGCATTGGTTGGCCATCATCCTCGTCGTCTTGGCGGTGATCTTCGTCATGCAAAACACGGCTCGCCATGAAATTCATTTGTTGTGGATCACCGTCGAGGCGGCGACCTGGTTGGTGCTGATCGTGATCTTTGTGGTGGGCGTAGTGATCGGCCTGCTGTTGGGTCGCCGACGACGTTGACGCTCGCGCTGCTCGAACGGCCGGGCTGCGGCCTTAACCCTCTACGGCAGATCGGCCGCAGGCTGCCCGCGCGCACGGCGACGCGCAGCACGACGCGGAGCGATCTCATCCGCCCGACCCAGCTTGCGGCCGTCATCGAGATTGTCGATCTGCTCCAGAATGTCGACCAGCCGCAGCGTCAGCCCGAAAAGATCACGCCGCGAATCGCACATGTCGATTTCCTCGGCCAGCCGGTCACGCAGCGGCTCGAGCGTGCGCAGCCTGTCGTCGGTTTGCATGCTGACCAGCGTCACCCCGAGCCCTAGGGGTCCCTTACCCGGCATGAGTCACCTCCTGGTGAAGTCCATGGATCTAGCAAACAAGCCTGTGCCTTCTCGCTGTGCTTGCAAACAAAGCAATGCCCGTGCTGCTTTGTCCCACAGGTCAAGGGGGTCATCCCCCAGGGGGGTGGGCGGCGAAGCGACTATGGCAGATCTGTTACCGACTACGCGAAGAACACTCTAGGGGTTCCCGGCACAATCCGGTTGCCGCTTGTCAGATAGAGATGGGGCTAATCAATGCCCGAGACAATTGGATAATTACTGCAGTGTCAGCTTTCCGAAGTGATGGCAAGTGATACCAATGTTAAAGAAGTTGTTCGAACCATGTTGCGGCGCAAAAGGATATCAGCCCGTTTTGCGCAGGTAGCCAGGCCGGACATGGCATTTCGCGATGCAGTCACGTTTGAGGTTGCCGTCGTTTGGCTATGCCAATTCAGTGCGGTTTGGCCCCCACATTGGGTAACCGCTCGAACGACACGGAGAAGATGAAGGAGCCCATCGTGAAGTTCACAACGACCACTGTCAAGACGGCCATCGGTGCCGCGGGAATAGCTGCGGTAAGCGTTTTCGCAGCAGCAACTGCTTCGGCCGCGCCGCCAAACATCCAGGGATTCGGTACCAGTGAATCGCTGATCGACGGGCCAATGGTTACCTCCTACACGGTGAGCAACCTGCAGCCCAGCAGCCTGGCGATTCCCGGCTACACCCCTAAAGGAACGCTCTACCAGGCAGACATCACCGCCAGGTCGGACGGCGGAGTCGTCACCCCCATGGTTAGAGACTTCAGCGCCCGCGGGCCCAACGGTCAGACCTACAAGCTGATCGACAAGGTTGAGGTCCCGAATGGCCTTAACCCGGCGGCTATCCCTCAAGGCAGCGAATCGAGGGGCACCCTGTACTTCGACGTGACCGGCGCGCCGCCGAATGGCGTCGTCTACAACGACGGACTGCAAGACATTCTGATCTGGACGTCGAACGTGCCGGGGGCCTCGGCGCCTGGTGCACCACCGAACGCAAGTCCGGCACCGGGTGCGCTTCCTGGCCCGGCGACACACACCTAATCCGGTTGCAAATATCTCCCCGCGCCACGCCGAGTGGCGTGGGGAGGTTTGCGTATGCGGGAAGAAGCTGCGGGCAACTGCCGTAAAGGGTAGTGGCGTAGTAATTCGGCTTTTCAGGCTGCTTTCCGGGGGATACGTTGCAAGAATTTCCGTGCCGTCGGGGTGTTGCTCGTCGCGCCAGCCGTCCGGCCCCGACCAAAATGTCTTGAGCAAGTGGTGTTATCGACTGTACGATGGACACTCTAACTGCCAGGCGTTTCGACGCGCGCCCCCTGTCGGCACGATGAGAGACGAGATACATCTAGTCCGGCCAGCGTGCGACTCGCCGTCCACAGTGGCTTCAGAAACGGCCAACTGTGATACGCGCCGCCCGCGCGGCTTGAGGGCGCCGGACGGCGCTCCGGTTGCATACCAGCTAGCTGGAAAGAAGAACGTCTCGATTTCGGCTAGCGTTCATTTAAGTCGTTCTTTGACTCGAAGCCGACCGGCCCGCACAGAGAGGAGGCCATGACCCATATGAACGTCGGTCCTGGGAAGTGGTCGACAGTCTGCGCGGTCCTGCTGTCCGCCGCCGCGCTGCTTTCCGCGGCGCCAGCATCAGCAGATCCAACCGATGATGCGTTCGTTGCGGCTCTTGCGAAGGACGGGATCGTCATTGCTGACCGCGACACCGCGATTGCGATGGCCCACACGGTGTGCGCCGGATTCGATAAAAACGAAAAATCAAGCGTTCTGGCGATGAGGCTGATGAAGGACACCGATCTCTCGCTGAAACAATCAGGCTACTTCGTCGGCGTTTCCGTGTCTGCCTACTGCCCGCAGTACAAAGGGCTTACCGACAATTCGGTGAACTGGCTCAACCCAGGGCCCCCGCTTATGTGAGCGCAAAGGCCATAACGCCACGGTTTCGCATAAGCCGCGAGCGCTGCCTGGCGTGGTGATGTAGGTGTGCCCGTCGGGCATCGTCCAGATCACGGTGGCGTCGGGTAGTTTGTTCGTCGCGCCAGCCCCAGAACGTTTTGAGCAAATGATGCTTTCTGCACAGGCACTTGAGATTTGAGGGATGCGTCGGGCCGATCGGGTACGGAATCGTATGGTCGACGTCACAGAACTCGGCTACTCCGGTGCGATGTCGTCGCCGGGATGACGCACCGGACGCAGCTGCGCGCCACCTCGGATCAGCTCGGCGAGCAGCGGCGCGCGGCGGCCTCGGCCTGTGCCCACCCGGTGATTGCGGCAACCACGGTTGCATCATCGGCGCGGGCCAGCGCGTCAATATCCGGCAGGTCGTCATCGAACACGCGTTCGATCCTAGTCGTCTGGACCGACAGCGGCACCGCCAAAGCCATTGGCTGTGCACAAACATCCGACTGTGGATGAACCCCGACATCCCAATGCGCACTCATGCAAAAGCGGCAGCCTGGCGCGCGCAAGCGTTCAGGACGTCCCCGTCCGTCGGGCATAGGGTGTGCGCAAGGCGGCTTCGACGTCGCTGGTGAAAACGCGCTCCGTACCCAATAAGCGCCCAAGCGCCTCCGATACGCGTTGCGGCATGAAACGCTGAGCAGACACTATGATGCCCATCGAACGGGGAACGACCACACGCGGTTTCGGTTTGGCGATCACGCCGGCGACTGCCTGGGCGACGTCGTCTGGCTCGGCATTCTTGAGGCCCTTCGCATGTCCGACGCCGGCAATCATCTCGGTGTTCGTCAAGGTCGGCAGAATCGCCGAGAAGTGGATGCCGCTGCCACGGTTCTCCAGGCGAACGGTGTCGGTGTATCCGAGCACGGCATGCTTTGTCGCGCAATAGGTCGCGATGCCCGCAGTTGGCGTCACGCTACCCACCGACGCGATGTTGATGATGTGACCGTGACCGCGGGGCAACATCCGTTGGGCAGCCAGCTTGGTGCCCAGGATGACGCCGTAAATGTTGACATCAAGCACCCGCTGCGTGACGGCGTCGGCCTCGTCAACCGCGCTACCGACCGCGATGACGCCGGCGTTGTTCACCATTACGTCGACGGGCCCCAGTTGGTTTTCAACACTGTCGAGAAAATCGGTGAAGGATTGGCGATCCGTGACGTCCAATCCGCGGCAAACCTGCAACCCCAACCGGCTACCCGCCTCCTTGACGGCGGGTTCGTCGATATCTCCGATGGCGACCTTGGTGCCCAAACCGTGCAGAACCGCCGCGGTAGCCAAGCCGATTCCGCGAGCCCCGCCAGTGATGGCAATGACCTTTTCTGCAACAGACACAGCTCATAGCGTAAGTGGCAACCGACCCCGGAGTGATAGCCGACGCTCACTACCGGGCGCCGCTGCGGTACGAATGGTGGGTGGCTGAGCCGACCATCGTGCTGCTGTCGACATCCGACACCGACCTGATTAGCGCCCGTTCCAGCGGCAAGAACTATCGGTGGGCCAACCCGTCGCGGCTGTCTGATGGCGAACTGCCCGACCTGCTGGCCGATGCCTCGATCGTGGTGGTCCGCATTCTCGGCGGCTACCGCGCCTGGCAGAGCGGCATCGACGCGGTGCTGGCCAGCGGTGTCCCGACGGTGCTGGTCAGCGGTGAGCAGGCAGCCGACGCTGAGTTGACCGGCCTGTCCACGCTTGCCGCCGGTATCGCGGTGCAGGCCCACATCTACCTGGCTCACGGTGGCGTGGACAACCTGCGCCAATTGCATGCCTTCGTGTCGGACACCGTGCTGATGACCGGCTTCGGTTTTACTCCGCCGGTGGTGACCCCAACCTGGGGTGTGCTCGAGCGGCCGGAT
Organism: uncultured Actinomycetota bacterium; assembly: GCA_963728815.1. Taxonomy (GTDB): domain Bacteria; phylum Actinomycetota; class Actinomycetes; order Mycobacteriales; family Mycobacteriaceae; genus Mycobacterium. The sequence goes on along the minus strand of CAVSLH010000020.1, from coordinate 5,455 downwards.
GCAGGCAGTGTCGGCCCGATAATCGCGGTGCTGTACTACCGCGCACAGCACCTGGCCGGCAACACCGCATACATCGAGTCGCTGTGCCGGGCTATCGAGGACGCCGGCGGGCGACCGCTGCCCGTCTACTGCGCGTCGCTGCGCACCGCCGAACCGGAACTGCTGCAACAGCTTGGCGAGGCCGACGCCATGGTGGTCACCGTGCTGGCCGCCGGGGGACTGAAGCCGGCCACGGTGTCGGCCGGCGGCCTCGATGACAGCTGGAACGTCGAACACCTGGCGGCCCTGGACATCCCGATTTTGCAGGGCTTGTGCCTGACCAGCCCGCGGGATCAGTGGTGCGACAACGACGACGGCCTGTCCCCGCTCGACGTGGCCAGCCAAGTCGCGGTGCCCGAATTCGACGGCCGCATCATCACGGTTCCGTTCTCGTTCAAAGAGATTGACGACGACGGCTTGATCTCCTATGTCGCCGACCCGGAACGCTGCGCGCGGGTCGCGGGCCTGGCGGTCCGGCACGCGCAGCTGCGGCATGTCACCCCCACCGACAAGCGGGTTGCCCTGGTGTTCTCGGCCTATCCCACCAAGCACGCCCGCATCGGCAACGCGGTCGGACTCGACACCCCGGCCAGCGCGGTCGCACTGCTGCGGGCGATGCGCGATCGCGGGTATCAGGTGGGCGATCTGCCCGGTGTCGAGGCCGCCGACGGCGACGCCCTGATACACGCGCTGATCGAACGCGGCGGACAAGATCCCGACTGGCTCACCGATGGACAACTGACCGGGAATCCGATTCGCGTGTCCGCCAAGGATTATCGCGACTGGTTCGCGACGCTGCCCGCTGAACTCACCGAGGCTGTGCAGGCACACTGGGGCCTGCCGCCCGGAGAGTTGTTCGTGGACCGCACGAATGATCCCGACGGCGAGATCGTCATCGCCGCGATGCAAGCCGGCAACGTCGTGCTGATGGTTCAGCCGCCACGCGGCTTCGGGGACAACCCCGTTGCCATCTACCACGACCCAGACCTGCCGCCTAGCCACCATTACCTGGCCGCCTACCACTGGCTGGACACCGGATTCGGATCTCACGCCGTGGTGCATCTGGGCAAGCACGGCAACCTGGAATGGCTGCCAGGAAAGACGCTGGGCATGTCGGCGGCCTGCGGATCCGACGCAGCGCTGGGCAGCCTGCCGCTGATCTACCCGTTTCTGGTCAACGACCCAGGCGAGGGCACCCAAGCCAAGAGGCGAGCCCACGCGGTGCTCGTCGACCACCTGATCCCGCCGATGGCGCGCGCTGAAACCTACGGCGACATGGCGCGTTTGGAGCAGTTGCTCGATGAGCACGCCACCGTCGCCGCGCTGGACCCCGGCAAGCTGCCCGCCATCCGCCAGCAGATCTGGACGCTGATCCGGGCCGCCAAAATGGACCACGATCTGGGACTGACCGAGCGGCCCGCCGAGGACTCGTTCGATGACATGATCCTGCACATCGACGGGTGGCTCTGCGAGATCAAGGATGTCCAGATCCGCGACGGCTTGCACATCCTCGGCCAAAAGCCGACGGGGGAGGCCGAACTCGACCTGGTGCTGGCCATCCTGCGGGCCCGCCAGCTATTCGCCGGTGAGTACGCACTGCCCGGTCTGCGTCAGGCGCTCGGCCTATCAGAGGACGGCACCGATGAACGGTCGTCGGTTGATCAGGCCGAGGCCGCGGCCCGGGAGCTGGTCGCGGCGCTGCAGGCCGCCGGCTGGGATCCAGGCGCTGCTGAACGGCTCACTGACAACACCGACGTCGCGGCGGTGCTGCGGTTCGCGGCCACCGAGGTAGTGCCGCGGCTTGCCGGCACCGCGTCCGAAATCGAGCAGGTATTAAGGGCTTTGGACGGCCGGTTCATCCCGGCCGGACCCTCGGGGTCGCCGCTTCGCGGCCTGGTCAACGTGCTGCCCACCGGGCGCAACTTCTACTCCGTCGACCCCAAAGCGGTGCCGTCCCGGCTGGCGTGGGAAGCCGGCGTGGCACTGGCGGACTCACTGCTGGCGCGCTACCGAGACGACCACGGGCAGTGGCCGCAGTCGGTCGGGCTGTCGGTATGGGGCACCTCGGCGATGCGCACTGCCGGCGACGACATCGCCGAAGTGCTTGCCCTGCTGGGCGTTCGGCCGGTCTGGGACGAGGCGTCGCGGCGAGTCGTCGGCCTGACGCCGATTTCGCTGGCCGAGTTGGCCCGCCCGCGCATCGACGTGACCGTGCGCATATCCGGGTTTTTCCGGGACGCCTTCCCGCATGTCGTGACGATGCTCGACGACGCGGTGCGGTTGGTCGCCGACCTCCACGAGCCCGCCGACGACAACTACGTGCGCGCGCACGCCCAGGCCGACCTGGCTCAACATGGTGATCAACGTCGTTCCACCACAAGAATTTTCGGCTCCAAGCCGGGCGCCTACGGCGCCGGTCTGTTGCAGCTGATCGACAGCCGCAACTGGCGCGACGACGCGGACCTCGCGCACGTGTACACCGCCTGGGGCGGATTCGCCTACGGGCGCGGCCTCGACGGCCGTGAGGCGGTCGACGATATGAACCGGCAGTACCGGCGCATCGTGGTGGCCGCCAAGAACACCGACACCCGCGAGCACGACATCGCCGACTCCGACGACTACTTCCAATATCACGGCGGCATGGTGGCCACGGTGCGGGCACTGACCGGCCAGGCACCGGCCGCCTACATCGGCGACAACACCAGACCCGACGCGATCCGCACCCGCACCCTGTCCGAGGAGACCACCCGGGTATTCCGCGCCCGCGTGGTCAATCCCCGCTGGATGGCCGCGATGCGCCGGCACGGCTACAAGGGCGCATTCGAGATGGCGGCGACCGTCGACTACCTGTTCGGCTACGACGCCACCGCCGGGGTAATTGCCGACTGGATGTATGAACAACTCACCGAGCGCTACGTGCTGGACCCGGAGAACCGGAAGTTCATGGCGGAGTCCAACCCGTGGGCGTTGCACGGCATGGCCGAACGGCTGCTGGAGGCAGCCGGCCGCGGCATGTGGGCCGACCCGCAACCGGACACCCTCGACAGGCTGCGCCAAGCGCTACTGGAAACCGAAGGCGATCTGGAGGGCTAGCCGCCGGCCAGGTCTCAGATGAAGTCCGAACCGCCGTCCACGTTTACCGTGGCGCCGGTGACGTAGCCGTTTCGCCGAGACACCAAGTAGGCGGTGATGGAAGCGACCTCTTCGGGGAGTCCGGCGCGACCGAGGTCGCAAGGCTGGTGAAAGTTGTTGTCGATCCAGGTCATGACATCGCGCGGGTTAGTGGCGTCGAGGCCGTCGGCGGCGAGGATGTCTTTGAGTTGTTCGGTGAAGCTGGCAGTCACGATGGTCCCGGGACACACGCAGTTCACTAGGATGCCGTCCTTGGCAAGGCTTTTGGACAAGTTCTTGGTCACGCTGGCCAATGCGGCCTTCGATGCCGTGTAGGCGACAATACGTGGGTTCTGTCGCTGAATAGAGTGCGCGGACAGTGTCACGATGCGAGCCCAATCCGCGCAGCGCAGCAGCGGCAACGAGGCGCGGATCGATCGCACAGCCGACATCGTGCCGAGTGCGAACGCGGCCTCCCATTGGCCGTCGTCCATCTGCTCGAAATAGCCGTCGCCCGGTCCAATCGTGTGCACCAGGCAATTGAGTTGCCCCCAACGCTCCGAGACTGCGGCGAAGCCATCGGCGATGGACTCGGCGTCAGCCATATCCACGCTGATCCCCACGGCGTCCGGAGCGCCAGCCTCGCGCAGCGATGTCACAGCAGCATCGAGCGGTGCTCGGTTTCTGGCCATCACCGCCACGCTGGCTCCCTCGGCAGCCAAGGTTTGAGCAATGGCCAGTCCCATCCCCTTGCTGCCGCCCGTGACCACTGCTGTCGATCCGGCCAAACCCAGGTCCATCGATGTCTCCTTCTGGTTGGTGGGAGTTAGTTGGAGCGAACCCGGGCGATCGCTTCCGGTGCCACGCCCAGCCCGCGCAAGCAGAAACGGACAATGCGTTCGCGGACCTCGTCGCGGTCGCGATCGCCGGTCGTCCATTGCCGGTCAATGCCCGCCCACACCGCGCCGTGGATGAACTGCGCGTCGGTCACCGGATCGATGTGATGAAACACCCCGTGCTGCAGGCCGCGCTGAAGCGCTTCGCTGAGCGGCTCGAGCATCTCCGCGTACGCGGGCTGGACCAGACCGGGGGAGGCGAACATCTGCGATTGAGCCTCCAGCGACAGGCGCCGCAAATCGGGTCTGATGTTGTCGTCGAATGCCAAGTCGAGTCGTCCATCGATCCAGGCCGCAACCGCGTCGATCTCCGTTGTGGCAGAAGCCATTCGGTGTCGTAATCGCCGTTTCTCGACCCGGGCCATTTCCAGGAAGACCGCGGCAACCAGTTCATCCTTGGAGTCGAAATGCCGGTAGAATGCCCGGGTGCTCAATGCGGCTCGTTGAAGGACTGCGGCGATACTGAGTCCTCGAACTCCCTGCTCGCGCAGAGTTGTCGACGCGGCGGCCAGGATTTCGCGGCGAACCGTGGGGTCGGGACTCAGTTTGTCGCGTCGCCGGGTGCGAGGACTGCTCATGGGTGTGTCTTCTGACGGGCCGCGCTCAAGCAGACGCATCGTAGGCGGCGAGGTAGTCCGCAAACCGCTCGCGAACACCTTCGGGTGTCAGGCCGTAGTCGGCCAGGTCATACTCGTGTGCGCCCCGGGAGCCGGGTCTATGCCCGTCAGCCCATCGCTTCACCGAACGCAGGGTGGCATCGGTAAAGGTCAAACCCAGGGACTCGTAGCTGGTTTGCAAGGTGCGTACCGGATCCGTTTGCAAATCGGCGAACGAGACGTCAGCGAATCGGTCGTCGCCCACCCGGTTGCGGAAATCCATTGCCCGCCGCACAGCTTCAGCCCAGCTGTCGACTTGCTCGGCGCCAAGTTCCTTGGCGTCGTGGCGGTCGCTGCTCCAGCTGCGCACATACTGGATAAGGCTGCAGACCGACGCAATCACCTTGGCCGGATCGCGATGACTCCAAAGGAATCTGGCGTTCGGGTACGCCTCGACGAGCGCATCGAGGGCGAACATGTGCACTGGGGTCTTGAGGTGCCACAGAACCGGCGGGCAATGCCATTGCAGCAGCTTGAGCACTCGCCGGTGAAATGTGTAAGTCTCGCGCATGTCGCAGTCCATCAGCCACGCCAGATACCCCGGCGCGCGCACGGCGCCGTCGAAGTGGAACGTACGGAAACTCATACCCATCAGGTCCTGGCATTCGGTTGCGGCCGTCGCCTCGGAGTTGTGCAGCGTTTTCATCAGCGGGAACATGTCGTTAAGCATCTTCAGACCGGCCTCGGCCTGTGCGATCCGCGGATCGGTGTGTTGGGTGGCGGCCTCCGGCGGCGGGGTGGGTGCTTGGGATT
>CAVSLH010000019.1:0-113352 GCA_963728815.1 uncultured Actinomycetota bacterium | reverse complement strand
GCCCGCACCGCTGCCGGCCACCCCGCCGGCCCCGGCCGACCCGCCGTTACCGCCCTGACCACCAGCCGCGCCGGCCCCACCGGCGCTGCCGGTGTCGCTGCCACCCTGGCCGCCGCCGCCGCCGGTGCCGCCAACGCCGCCCTGACCACCATTGCCGTTGGTGCCACCGACACCCGCGCTGCCGCCGGTGCCGCCGGTACCACCGGCGCCACCCGCACCGCCCTGATCACCCGCGGTGGGCGCGCTTTCGGGGAGGGTCTCGCTGAGGCCGGCCGTGCCGGTACCACCCGTGCCGCCGTTACCGCCGGTGCCGCCGGTACCACCGGTGCCCGCGTTACCCGCGGTGCCGGCATGCCCAAACAGGAACGCCTTGTTGGCGCCACCGGCCCCGCCGGCCCCGGCCGCGCCACCGGTACCGCCCTGACCACCGGCCGCGCCGTCCCCGCCGGCGTTGTCGGTGTTGCTGCCGCCCAGGCCGCCGGTGCCGCCCTGCCCGCCGTTACCGCCCAGCCCGCCGTTGCCCGCGGTCCCGCCATACAACGCGTCGTTGGCCCCACCGGCCCCGCCGGCCCCCCCAGCGCCACCCGTCTGGCCCTGACCACCCGCGCCGGGCGCGACCGGGTCATTGAAGCCGGCCCCGCCGGTGTCACCCGAGCCGCCGCTACCACCGGCCCCGCCCGTGCCGCCGTGGCCGAACAGCGAGCACAGCTGACGGTTGGCACCGCCGGCCCCACCGTTCCCGCCGGCCGCGCCGCCACCACCGTCGGCGTTGCCGCCGGCCCCACCGGTCCCGCCGTGAGCGCCGCCGGCGCCGGGGAACGGGCCGGTACCGCCGCCGATGTACCCATTGCCCCCGCCGGCCCCACCGTTACCACCGGGCGAGCCGTCGGCGAGGCCATTCCCGCCAGCCCCGCCGTTACCGCCATTACCCCACACGAGTGCGCTCCCGCCGGCCCCGCCGTTACCGCCGGGACCGCCGGTGGGGTCGCTGTCCCCGCCGCCGCCGCCGTTCCCGCCGTTGCCCAGAAGGTAGGCCTTCCCGCCAGCCCCGCCAGGCCCGCCGGTCCCGCCGTTACCGAAGCCAAACTGGCCGGGCCCGCCCAGGCCGCCGTCGCCGCCGTTGCCGCTTATCACCCACCATTGCCGCCTTTGCCGCCAGCGAAACCGCCGGTGCCGCCGGCGCCGCCGTTACCGCCATGGCCGATCAGGCCCGCGTTCCCGCCAGCCCCACCGGCCTGCCCGGCCCCGCCCGACCCACCATTGCCGCCGTTGCCGATGATCCACCCGCCACCACCACCGGCCTGCCCGGTGCCCGCCGCACCATCAGCGCCGTTGCCGAACACCGGACGCCCGGTCAGGTCCTTCACCGGGGACAACGGATTGGCCGCCAGGGCCTGCAGGTCGTGCACCAGCGGCCCCAGCGGCGAGGCATTAGCCGCCTCAGCGCCCGTATACGCGCTCTTAGCCGAGGACAACAACTGCACAAACTGGCCATGAAACAGCGCCGACTGCGCACTCAGCGACTGAAACTCCTGGCCATAAGTGCCAAACAACCGGGTAATCGCCGCCGACACCTCATCCAGGGCCGGCGGCACGATCCCCGTCGTCGACGGCGCCGCCGCCGCCGTAGCCTGCCTGATCGCCTCCCCGATCCCACTCAAGTCCGCCGACGCACTGGCCAAGGCCTCAGGTGCTGCGATCACATAAGACGACATCTCGGGCTCCAATCACCACAGGACGAGCACAACCAAGGAACGATTTTCAACAGCGGTGGGAACTGTACGCCCGTTAGATCGGGTTTGTCGCGAATTTTGAAATTTTCGTTCCACGTTTTCCTCACGCGACAGCAGCCACTGAAAACAGCACCGCAATCCCCGTCGACACTTCGTCGGCCGCCGAGCTCGCAACTCCCGTCGTCGGGCCAGCCGCTGCCGCGTTGCCGCTGGTCAGAATCCCGCCGATCCTCCCGACATCCGCGGCCACCGACACGATGACCTCCGCTGACACGAATACTTACCGCAACGAGTAGCTCGCCTTATATATCGCCATCAATCCAGCTAGATATATGCGCATCCATCTTGATGCGAATATGTCTATCCATAAGACAACAAATATGCGCATCCATCTTGATGCGAATATGTCTATCCATAAGACAACCTGGCAATCGCGGCCCAATCATCGAAGCAACCGGGGTGGGCAGCGTTTCACTACCCGGGCAGCATTGAATGTCTTCGCTACATGCGCGTACCGGCACCCGCAGTGGGCGCGGTGTGCACAACCAGCCGGTCACCTCTGTCCCCGGGTTCGGCCCCGCGCGGCGCGCGCCCGAGCGGCGGGGCCAACTCCACCATGCCCCCGCGCGGCCCCACACGCTGCCCGTTGCGACTGCCAGACTTTCCCGGCGCCGCTACAAGCGCTCAGCCCTGGAACCCAGAACCGCTGGCGGTAACTACAACGAGTGCGCTCAGCTGTCTACCGTGATCATCAAGGCCAAAACGAACGCCGATCACGCCACCACCCGGGCGGTGATGTTTCATCTCGGCAACTACATACCGCAAGGGGTGCCCGACACCTTCGGGTTCAACGGGATTGACACCTCGCAGTGCACCGGCGACACGGTCGCGCTGACGCACCCCAGCGGTATCAGCGGATTAGGCACCAAGGTGAAATTCCGCTGGAACGGCAACGGAGTCGAGCTCATCGGCAACACCGGCGGCTAAGTGAGCCGACCGCCGAGCGGGCCGCGAACGCCCGTCAGGAGCACGCAACGCCCCGCGCTGTTTGCGCGCCGGCCATCCGAACAGACCTACCACGGTCAACGTGTGAACTATCGGTGGGAGCCCTGCCAGCGGGTGCCCTGCACGGCCACGTCGGTGGCCGACACGGGCGGGGCGCTGATGCCCGAGCCGGTGACGTCATCGACGAGTCGAACACCTCCGGGCCGGCGCAGGCCAGCGCCGGCGCCCCGGCCCACGACTGGCTGACGGCGACCGGCGGCGCGATCAGCTACGCCATCCCGGCCGTCGGCGCCGCGATCGCCGCCCCCGGACCGCCCGGTGCTGTGCCCGCAACCCGACGGCTCGCCGACGGACACCACGTCGGGGTTGTGCACACCGGCGCGGGAAAACCTCGACGCCACCACCGTCACCGAACAACAACGGTGCCCACGACATTGTGCGCATCGAGCTGCAACGCCTTGGGGCCGGGTCCGCCCCGGCCCCACGGCGCCCGACCTCCTGATTTTCGCGTCCCACACAGGGTGTCGTCAAACCCGCCGAGGGTATAGGCGTTGCCGCACGTCGCGTCCACACCGCCGAAGAGCTCGCCCACGCCCGCCCGGCCCTTCATCGAACCCGACCGCACCTAATTGACGCGTCGTGCGCTCACCGCCGGCCAGCCATCACCGGGCCGTCCACAGGCCCGTTGGCGACGCGGCGGCCCGGCCCCACAAGGTCGGGAGCACCCCACCCGCGCGCGGGCAGGCACTCCCACCCGTGCGGGGGTAGCGGGCGACCGGATCCGGCTAGCACGCCGGCGGGCCGCTACCGGCTGGCCGTTCAGGCTGGGCGCCGGGCCATGTGCTCATCCGGTTGCGGGCATGCCGGTCAAACCCGCCCATCGTTTGCCTGGGCCGCCACCACCAGACCCAGCCGCCCAGCGACGGTCGGGGCCGCTCCCAACCGCCGCACCGCGTAACCACCCGGATGGTCAGCACCGCACCCGCTGTTCGCCCCGGCACCGGCGGCGCCACGCCGCCGGGCGTTATCTGCTGCCAGGTGGTGCATCAGCCAACAACGGTAACGGTCTCAGCCTTACCCAGCAGCTACGACGCGGCGGCACGCCACGCTGCTGCCGGTGCCGTCCGCCGTGGTGGCGCCACCAGTGCCGCCGGTCGCAGTAGGCCAGGAGCCGCCGTCGCCGCCGTTACCGCCGCTGCCGTTGGTCCGCGGTGGCTACGGCCCCGCCGCCGTCGTAGCCACCCCCGCCGTGGCCGCCGGTGTTAGCCGGTGTCAGCTGTCCTGGCCGGGGCTGCCGTTGCTGGATTGAAGCCGTAAGCCGCCGCTGCCGCCGACCCCCGCGGTGCCGCCGTTGCCTCCGTTGGGAGAATGTGTCGACGGTGATGGGCACCGCCCAAGCCGGGGGGATCGCGCTGGCGGCGGCCAGACGCGACGCCGGGCACCGCGGTACAACTCGGCCCAGTTGGCCGCCGGTGAGCACAATCTGGCCCGCTCGGCGGGCCGGAGGGGCGTGCCGAGTTGACGCCTCAGTCGGATCCTTCCGGGCCACAATGAAAGGCCCGAGTCTCTCCTCAGCCACACATATCGGTCCTCGACGCCTGAAGCAGGTAAGTGCGCCGCGTACCGGAAGCCGCGATCGCTCCGGCAATTCGGCTCATGGCGGGCTGTCGCGCTCACCTGCGATCAGCCAATATGCTCGTCTGCGATCGGCTAATATGACGGACATCAGAGGGCCAGATGTCCGCAGGCAATGCAGTAGGTCGGGGAGTGTGCCATGGTAGCCATCCATTTCATCTCAGGTCTGCCGCGTTCCGGTTCGACATTGCTGGCCGCGTTGCTGCGGCAAAACCCGCGGTTCGAGGCGGGGATGTCGGGTCCGCTGGCCGGCCTGTTCGGTGCCCTGCTGGGCGAGATGAGCGCGCGCAACGAGTATTCGGTGTTCATCGACGACGCCAAGCGCGAACGCATCCTGCGTGGGTTGTTCGACAACTACTATGCCGAGCGCACCGCCGAGGTGATCTTTGACACCAACCGCGGCTGGTGTGCGTCCATGCCGGCGATTGCGCGGCTGTTTCCCGATGCGAAAGTGATTGCCTGCGTGCGCGAGCTGCCGTGGGTGGTCGACAGCATCGAGCGGTTGGTTCAACGCAACGTCTTTAGCCCGTCGTCGATTTTCAACTACAGCGCCGGCGGCACGGTCTATACCCGCGCCAAACAAGTGGTGGCGCCCGATGGCATGGTCGGCGGTCCCTACGATGCCCTGAAGCAGGCGTGCTACGGCGCGCAACGAGACCGCCTGCTGCTGGTCCAGTATGAAACCCTGACCACCGACCCGGCTAAGGCGATGCACGCCATCTACGCGTTTATTGGTGAGCCGGTGTTCGAGCACGATTTCGGCCACGTCGATTACGACGTCACCGAGTTCGACGAGCGGGCCGGTACGCCGGGGCTGCACACCGTGCGCGGCACGGTCAAGGCCGAACCGCGCGACACGTTGCTGCCGCCGGATCTGTTCAACCGTTTCATCCACGACGCGTTCTGGCGCGATCCGCAGAAGATTCCCGCCGGGCTGCGGGTCGTGTGAGGTTTCTTCTGTCTTAACGCAAACAGTGGCGTCGCGCGTGGGGCGCGTTTCGCGTACCAAGCAGGCGTTCAACCGACCTGACGACCACTTCCCCGGATTGGCGATGCGGCCACCGACAGTCCGGCCGGCCACGACGTCGGAACCGGCCTGCGAGTCATCGTCCACGCGGCCGCAGTCGCAGCACGTCTTGTTCAGCTCGGCCGCACCCTTGACCAACCGGGTGCCGACGCGGCCGTGAGATCGCCCGCCACTCGCGGCCATGGCGCAAATCGCCACCGGCTGCTCGCCGGATCCGCGGTCACGCTCAGGTGCGCACACCGACGGGTCATCATGGTGACGTCGCCAAGGCCGGGTTGGAGTGGCCCGGCCCTGCTCCTCGCCGCCCAGCGAGGCTGCGCCGCCTCCGCACACAGCGCGACGACGGCCTTCGCCGCAGTCCACCTGACACGCGGGTGAAAGCCCCGCCACCGGGTGGTGTCGCGCGGTCACCGCCGGCCTGAGGGGGTCAGATCACGCCCGCGCGGTGGCACACGACCGGGATCCCCACCGCAACCGGGCACCGACCGCAGCCGCCGCCCGGCTTTTCTGCCGCGGCCGGTCTCAGCCGCCGATTTAGCCATTCTTGCCGGGTTGGCCTCGCGCGTCCTCGGAGCAGAACCGCGCCGAGAATTGCCGGCGGAGCAGCACTAAATCGGCCCATAGGCGTACCCACGACCATCAACGACCACCCGCCGCCCGTCACGCCACCCCTTCCCGGTCCGACGGTCGATTCCTACGTGACGACACACTTGGGGAATCGATACACCGTGTCTTGATCATCCGAAGGTAAGGCTCGCGCTTGGCCGTCAACGGCTTGTCCAGGTCGGCGACCGTGAAACGAATCCGTCATCGACAACTCCGGAACGATCAGGTGTTGCAACGACCATGAGAACCCCCGTTGACATTACGAAACCCCTCCGCGCCGGGATAGCCGACGTTCGTCGCGCACCCGCCGGTGCACGCCCTGCTCCCAGAAGGCGAACAAAGACCTGTCATCCGAACCCCACAACGGCCCGAAGCCGATCATCGGCACCGCCACCGCGGAATCGTTGCCCGCGAAAACCGACCGTGGCCGAAGGGCGCGCCAGAAAACCCGTCACTCAATGATGCGACACCACCGCCCACCGACCTGCGCGCACTGACGTGCTCAGGACACCAGCCACCCTCCGAAAACACCACCGTGGGCAGCTGACCCGTCAGCGACCGCGGCTACCCACTCGCGAGGATCGCCGCTGCCGATCGGCGGGCACGCCGCCGCGCCGGGGTGAGCGGCACTCGATCGGGCCGCAACCCCCGGGACCGACCGATCGCGCAGCCGTGACCCGGCCGCCGTCGGCGCCGATGTGGGTGGCGCCGCGCCAGCGGCCCGATGCCTCGCGCCGGGCTGTCGGCGCGCCGCAAACGGCAACCGCGGCCGGGTCTTTCGACCGGGCCGCGGTTGCCGTATTCATCAACGGCGGACTGTCACGGGAAGTTTGCGCCGGGCGTGCCGGGCCCGCCGTTCGTGTCGCCGACGCCATTGCCGCCGGGGCCGCCGTTGGCGAGGGTGCCGGCGGTGCCGTTGATGCCGTGGCCGCCGGCACCGCCGACGCCGCCGTAGCCGCCGACGCCGGTGCTGGTGAGGCTGCCGGCGCCGCCGGCCCCGCCATGGCCGCCGATACTGGCGGTGGTGGTGCTGGTGACGGCGTAGCCACCGGCGCCGCCAGCGCCGCCGAACGCAGCGGCAGTGTTGCCGCCGGCGCCGCCGGCCCCGCCGTAGCCACCGGTGGCCGTGCCGCCGGTGCCGCCCTCGTGAACGACAGCAAAGCCACCGTCGCCGCCGGCCCCACCGACACCGCCGTTGGTGCCACCGTTGCCGCCGACCCCGCCGAAGCCGCCGGTGGCGGTGGCGCCAGTGACGGGATTAAGAACGTCGCCGTTCTCCACGTAGCCGAGGCCGCCATTGCCGCCCGTACCGTTGCCGATGCCGGTGCCGCTGTTGCCGCCCGCGCCGCCGATGCCGGTGCCGCTGCTGACAGCGCCGTAGTCGGTGAAGACGCCGCCTCTGCCGCCGTAGCCGCCGGTGCCGCCGTCGAAGCCGGCACCGCCGGCCCCGCCGGTGCCGATGCCGGTGGCGGTGCCGCCGGTGTAGCGTCCGCCGCCGGCCAACACCTCGCCTTCGCCGCCCGCGCCGCCGATGCCGCCGTTGGTGCCGGCGCCGCCTGCCCCGCCGGTGCCGGTGCCGCTACTGCTGGCCGGACCGTACGTGCCATTTCCATTGATGGCACCGATGAAGCCCTTGCCGCCGGCGCCGCCCACGCTGCCGGCGCCGGTGCCGGTGCCGCCGGCCCCGCCCACAGCGGTGCCGCTGGCGGTGCCGGTGCCGTAGGGCCCGTATGCGCCAGCCCCCGGGTGGCCGCCCCACATCTCGCCCAACCCGCCGGCCCCGCCGGCGCCGCCGTCGATGCCGTTACCGCCGGCACCGCCGGTGACCATGCCGGTAGCGGTGCTGCCTGCACCGTAGGCGCCCATATAGGCCCTGCCGCCGGCACCGCCGGTGCCGCCGGTGGCGCCGTAGCCGCCGGCGCCACCGGTGGCGGTGCCGTCAGTGACGGTGCCGCCGTTAAGGCCTGCGACCACGCCGCTGCCGCCGGCGCCGCCGGTGCCGCCGTCGGTGCCGCCGGCCCCGCCGATCCCGCCGTTGGCGGTGCCACCAGTGACGGAGCTGCCTGCGCCGTCGGCGGAGACGGTGGCGTAGCCGCCGGTGCCGCCAGGCCCGCCGGCGGCGGTGGCGTCGCCGGCGCCGCCGGCCCCGCCGACCCCGCCGACCGCGGTACCGTCGGTGACGGTGCCACCGTTGGTGCCTTGGAGGAGGCCGCCGCCGCCGCCGCCGCCGCCGCCGCCGCCGAAGCCGGGCCCGGTGCCGTTAGCTGCGCCGCCCGCGCCGCCGACCCCGCCGCCGTTGCCGACGGCCACGCCGCTGGCATTGCCGACGATGGCACTAAAGCCGGTCCCGCCGTCGCCACCGTCGCCGCCGCCGCCGAACGCGCCGCCGTCGGTGCCGGTACCGCCGGTGCCGCCGGTGCCGCCGGTGCCGCCGTCCTGCGCGAACGAGCCGGAAATGATGCCCTGGCCGTCGCCGCCTTGGCCGCCGACCCCGCCGGTGCCGCCGTTACCGCCGCCGACACCGTTGATGCCGGCGCCGCCGGTGCCGCCGGTGCCGCCGTTACCGCCGCTGCCGGCCTGGGCGCCGGTGCCGCCGCCGGCGCCGGTGCCGCCGGTGCCGCCGGTGCCGCCCTGACCACCGGTGCCCGCGGCACCCACGGTGCCGCCGGACCCGCCGCTGCCGACCGCCCCGCCAGCCCCGGCCGTGCCGCCGGTGCCGCCCTGGCCACCAGCCGCGCCATTGCCGCCGGCGGTGCCGGTGTTGCTGCCGCCTAGGCCGCCGCCGCCGCCGGTGCCGCCGGTGCCGCCGCTGACCGCCGCTGCCGTTGGTGCCGCCGTTGCCGTTACCGCCGGTGCCGCCGGTCCCACCGGCGCCACCCGCACCGCCCTGACCACCCGTGGTGGGCGTGACCGGGTCGTTGGCGCCGGCCGTGCCGGTGCCACCGGTGCCGCCGTCACCGCCGTGGCCGCCCGCACCGCCGGTGCCCGCGGCACCCACGGTGCCGCCGCTGCCACCGCTGCCGACCGCCCCGCCAGCCCCGGCCGTGCCGCCGGTGCCGCCCTGACCACCGGCCGCGCCGGCCCCGCCGGCCGTGCCGGTGTTGCTGCCGCCCAGGCCGCCGCCGCCGCCGGTGCCGCCGGTGCCGCCCTGACCGCCGCTGCCGTTGGTGCCGCCGTTGCCGTTACCGCCGGTGCCGCCGGTCCCACCGGCGCCACCCGCACCGCCCTGACCACCCGTGGTGGGCGTGACCGGGTCGTTGGCGCCGGCCGTGCCGGTGCCACCGGTGCCGCCGTCACCGCCGTGGCCGCCCGCACCGCCGGTGCCCGCGGCACCCACGGTGCCGCCGCTGCCACCGCTGCCGACCGCCCCGCCAGCCCCGGCCGTGCCGCCGGTACCGCCCTGACCACCAGCCGCGCCGGCCCCACCGGCCGTGCCGGTGTTGCTGCCGCCCAGGCCGCCGCCGCCGCCGGTGCCGCCGGTGCCGCCCTGACCGCCGCTGCCGTTGGTGCCGCCGTTGCCGTTACCGCCGGTGCCGCCGGTCCCACCGGCGCCACCCGCACCGCCCTGACCACCCGTGGTGGGCGTGACCGGGTCGTTGGCGCCGGCCGTGCCGGTGCCACCAGACCCACCGTTACCGCCCAGGCCGCCGGTACCGCCGGTGCCCGCGGCACCCACGGTGCCGCCGCTGCCACCGCTGCCGACCGCCCCGCCAGCCCCGGCCGTGCCGCCGGTACCGCCCTGACCACCAGCCGCGCCGGCCCCACCGGCGCGTGCCGGTGTTGCTGCCACCCAGGCCGCCGCCGCCGCCGGTGCCGCCGGTGCCGCCCTGACCACCATTGCCGTTGGTGCCGCCGTTGCCGTTACCGCCGCTGCCGCCGGTCCCACCGGCGCCACCCGCACCGCCCTGACCACCCGTGGTGGGCGTGACCGGGTCGTTGGCGCCGGCCGTGCCGGTGCCACCAGACCCACCGTTACCGCCCAGGCCGCCGGTACCGCCGGTGCCCGCGGCACCCACGGTGCCGCCGCTGCCACCGGTGCCGACCGCCCCGCCAGCCCCGGCCGTGCCGCCGGTACCGCCCTGACCACCAGCCGCGCCGGCCCCACCGGCCGTGCCGGTGTTGCTGCCACCCAGGCCGCCGCCGCCGCCGGTGCCGCCGGTGCCGCCCTGACCACCATTGCCGTTGGTGCCGCCGTTGCCGTTACCGCCGGTGCCGCCGGTCCCACCGGCGCCACCCGCACCACCCTGACCACCCGCAGTGGGCGAGGTCGGGTCGCTAACGCCGGCCGTGCCGGTGCCACCAGACCCGCCGTTACCGCCCAGGCCACCGGTACCGCCGGTGCCCGCGGCACCCACGGTGCCGCCGCTGACCCGCCGCTGCCGACCGCCCCGCCAGCCCCGGCCGTGCCACCGGTGCCGCCCTGACCACCAGCCGCGCCGGCCCCACCAGTGGTGCCGGTGTTGCTGCCACCGTTACCGCCGCCGCCGCCGGTACCGCCAACGCCGCCCTGACCACCATTGCCGTTGGTGCCGCCGTTGCCGTTACCGCCGGTGCCGCCGGTCCCACCGGCGCCACCCGCACCGCCCTGATCACCCGCGGTAGGCGCGTGGCCGAGTCGGACGCCATTCGTGCCGGTACCACCCGACCCGCCGTTACCGCCCAGGCCACCGGTACCGCCGGTGCCCGCGGCACCCACGGTGCCGCCGCTGCCGCCGACACCGACCGCCCCGCCAGCCCCGGCCGTGCCGCCGGTACCGCCCTGACCACCAGCCGCGCCGGCCCCACCAGCGGTGCCGGTGTTGCTGCCACCCAGGCCGCCGCCGCCGCCGGTACCGCCGTTGCCGCCCGCACCACCATTGCCGTTGGTGCCGCCGTTGCCGTTACCGCCGCTGCCGCCGGTACCACCGGCGCCACCCGCACCGCCCTGTTGGCCCGCGGTGGGCGCGACCGGGTCGCTGACGCCGGCCGTGCCGGTACCACCCGACCCGCCGTTACCGCCGACGCCGCCGGTACCGCCGGTGCCCGCAGCACCCACGGTGCCGCCGGACCCGCCGCTGCCGACCGCCCCGCCCGCCCCGGCCGTGCCACCGATACCGCCCTGCCCACCAGCCGCGCCGGCCCCACCAGCGGTGCCGGTGTTGCTGCCACCCAGGCCGCCGCCGCCGCCGGTACCGCCGGTGCCGCCGTGACCGCCGCTGCCGTTGGTGCCGCCGTTACCGAAACCACCGGTACCGCCGGTCCCACCGGCGCCACCCGCACCGCCCTGTTGGCCCGCGGTGGGCGCGACCGGGTCATCGACACCGGCCGTACCGGTACCACCCGACCCGCCGTTACCGCCGACGCCGCCGGTACCCCCGGTGCCCGCAGCACCGCCGTTGCCGCCGCCGCTGCCGCCGCTGCCGACCGCCCCGCCAAACCCGGCCGTGCCACCGATACCGCCCTGACCACCAGCCGCGCCGGCCCCACCGGCGGTGCCGGTGTTGCTGCCACCCAGGCCGCCGCCGCCGCCGGTGCCGCCGTTACCGCCCGCACCACCATTGCCGTTGGTGCCGCCGTTGCCGAAACCACCGGTGCCGCCGGTACCACCGGCGCCACCCATGCCGCCCTGTTGGCCCGCGGTGGGCGCGACCGGGTCGCTGACGCCGGCCGTACCGGTACCACCGGCCCCGCCGTTACCGCCGACGCCGCCGGTACCACCGGTACCCGCAGGACCCGCGCTACCGGCCGCGCCCGCACCGCTGCCGGCCGCCCCGCCGGCCCCGGCCGACCCGCCGTTACCGCCCTGACCACCAGCCGCGCCGGCCCCGCCGGCGCTGCCGGTGTCGCTGCCACCCTGGCCGCCGCCGCCGCCGGTGCCGCCGGTGCCGCCCTGACCACCATTGCCGTTGGTGCCACCGACACCCGCGCTGCCGCCGGTGCCGCCGGTACCACCGGCGCCACCCGCACCGCCCTGATGACCCGCGGTGGGCGCGCTTTCGGGGAGGGTCTCGCTGAGGCCGGCCGTGCCGGTACCACCCGTGCCGCCGTTACCGCCGGTGCCGCCGGTACCACCGGTGCCCGCGTTACCCGCGGTGCCGGCATGCCCAAACAGGAACGCCTTGTTGGCGCCACCGGCCCCGCCGGCCCCGGCCGCGCCACCGGTACCGCCCTGACCACCGGCCGCGCCGTCCCCGCCGGCGTTGTCGGTGTTGCTGCCGCCCAGGCCGCCGGTGCCGCCCTGCCCGCCGTTACCGCCCAGCCCGCCGTTGCCCGCGGTCCCGCCCAGCAGCGCGTCGTTGGCCCCACCGGCCCCGCCGGCCCCGCCGACGCCACCCGTCTGGCCCTGACCACCCGCGCCGGGCGCGACCGGGTCATTGAAGCCGGCCCCGCCGGTGTCACCCGAGCCGCCGCTACCACCCGTGCCGCCCTCACCGCCGTGACCGAACAGCGAGAACAGCTGACGGTTGGCACCGCCGGCCCCGCCGGCCCCGCCGGCCGCGCCGCCACCACCGTCGGCGTTCCCGCCGGCCCCACCGGTACCGCCGGTGGCCCCGCCGGGGCCGGAGCCAGCATGGGGAACGGGCCGGTACCGCCGCCGATGAACCCATTGGCCCCGCCGGCCCCACCGGTACCACCGGCCGAGCCGTCGCCGAGGCCATTCCCGCCAGCCCCGCCAGCCCCGCCATTACCCCACACGAGTGCGCTCCCGCCGGCCCCGCCGGCCCCGCCGGCGTAGCCGCCGATGGCCGGCACCACCGGTGCCGCCGGTGCCGCCGTTGCCCAGAAGGAAGGCCTTCCCGCCAGCCCCGCCAGCCCCGCCGGTCCCCTCGTTACCGAAGCCAAACTGGCCCTGCCCGCCGGCACCGCCGTCGCCGCCGTTGCCGCTGAGCCACCCGCCGTTGCCGCCTTTGCCGCCAGCGAAACCGCCGGTGCCGCCGGCGCCGCCGTTACCGCCCTTGCCGATCAGGCCCGCGTTCCCGCCAGCCCCACCGGCCTGCCCGGTCCCGCCCGACCCACCATTGCCGCCGTTGCCGATGATCCACCCGCCACCACCACCGGCCTGCCCGGTGCCCGCCGCACCATCAGCGCCGTTGCCGAACACCGGGCGCCCCGTCAGGTCCCTCACCGGGGACAACGGATTCGCCGCAAGGGCCTGCAGGTCGTGCACCAGCGGCCCCAGCGGCGAGGCGTTGGCCGCCTCAGCGCCCGAATACGCACTCCCACCCGAGCGACAACGACTGCACAAACTCGGAATGAAACAGCGCCGACTGCGCACTCAACGCCTGAAACTGCTGCCCATAGCCGCCAAACAACCGCGAAATCGCCGCCGACACCTCATCCAGGGCCGGCGGCACAATCCCCGTCGTCGACGGCGCCGCCGCCGATGTCGCGTCCCTGATCGCCTCCCCGATCCCACTCAAATCCGCCGACGCACTGGCCAACGCCTCAGGCGCTGCGATCAGGTAAGACGACATCTCGGGCTCCAATCACCTTCGGGGAGAGCACAACCAAGGAACGATGTTCAAGACAGCGCACGGAACTCTACGCCCGCCGGAATCGGTTCGCAGTCAATTCCGCAATTTTCATTTTTCCGTTTCCTCACGCGACAGCAGCGACTGCAGTGACTGGGCGGGCCGTGACCTCGCGTAACTCAGCACCGGCGGGAGGTTTCGGTGCGAGGCCCCTCGGCGTGTCGGCTGTGGTGCGGGAGCGCCGGCGGCGGTAGCGAGGTCCGGCCCGCCATCGTCGCCGGGCTACCAGGCCTAGCTTCGAGGCTGCCTTGCCCACATCTGCGGCATCGCGTCGGTGAGGTCCCGCGCCTGCGCCGTCCGCGGCGTGTACGCTCCGCCGCGGCTCAGCGAGCCGCGTCAGCCACTCACCTCTAGCGGAAGCGAGAACGTTCCAGCCCCGCCAGTCACCACAAACACCCAACGGCCATTCACCGGCAGCCTTACCTCGATGTTGAAGAAGGCGAATCCGATTTCGCCGCCGGCGGCGGCGTCTGGCAGCTCGTACTCGATGACTAGCGACTCGTCATCCGTCGGAGGCATGATCTCTACCTCAACCCGCCGCACCGGACTATCAGTCTCGGCCTGCGTCAGCACCACAAGCGCAAACCGGGCTTGCCGGTCAGGCCCGACCATAAATCCGGACAGCACGCCGCCCGACACGCTGAGTTTGTTATCCACCACGGAAGCCGATTCGGCGAGGAAGGCCCCGGTAATCACCCCGTCGAACCTACCGCTTCGTTGGCCGTCCGCGACGGTCGAGGGGGTGCGGCGCCGATCGCGGCGGGTTTGGCGGCACACCCCCAGCTCGCGCCAGTACTTCGCTATCGACCGGGTGCTGGACGAGGACGCCCTGCCCGCCCGGCCTTGGGTGGGAGGCCATTGAGCGTGCCGGCGGCTGCCCCGCGCATCGGTGGGGTGCTCCCGACCGCAGGCTTTTCGGGGGTCGTTGCTCGATCAACCTAGGGGCTGTCTATACCTCTGTATATTATATAGCCATCAACCTGGCTAGCCATATGCGCGTCCATCTTGATGCGTATATGTCAATCCATAACGTATTAGGCCAGGTCAGGGTAGGTCCGCAGGATGGCCGCCACCACCAGGGCTTGCAGGCTCGTGTCCTCATCCGCCGCCAACCGCTTAAGCGTCCGGTGCACACTGCGTGGCAAGTCGAGCGTGGTCCGAACACCACCGCTCTCGCCGCGGCGCTCCATCGACGCCACAGCCAGCCCCGCGGGGTCCCGCAGCGCCGAGCTGATAGCGGCGCGAATCAGCTCGCCCATGCTGGTGTCCAGGTCCAGTGCGCACCGTTTGAGGGCAGTACGCGTCGCCGGGAGCAGGTGCAGCGTGGTGCGCATCGCCTCGTACACCACCGCCGACTCCGGCGGAGCGGTCCGGGCGGGATCCTCGCCCTGAAACGTACTCGCCGCTCGCGCCGTCGCCGCCGCCCCGCTAGGCCGGCGGATCACCGCGGCCCGCACCGCGTCAGCCGTCGAAAGCTTCTCCGTCATACCCTCGCGGCCTCCCTGTCGATTCCCGCCGTCATCAGCTCGTCGAACACGTCTCCGTAGTCTCCCAAATACCGCGGGATACCGCAGCCAAACGCGCGCTCGATCGCCGTCAGATCCCGAACGATATTCCGCAGCACTGGAGCGTTCGCCTCTGCCAAGCCGCGCGGCATCTCCACCGCCTCCACTTTCCGCATGTCCACCAGCGTGAGCAGAATCGTGGTGGGACGGTGCTGCGTGATATCCAGCGTCGGCCAAACCCGATCGATATCCGCGGCGCGAGGCCCCGTCGGAATGATCACCAGGTCGGCCGCATCAATCGCCGCATCGATCGCCGCGGCCGTCCCGGGCGGGGTATCAACCAGGACCAGCTCGTCAGGCTCACTCGACAGCACCCGCACACCCGCCGCCGTCTCGGGGCTGACATCAAACGGAAACGGCGTCCCCAGATGCGCCGCCCGATCAGCCCACGACGACGCCGACCCCTGCGGATCGGCATCAACGACACGCACCGCAACCCCACGCCGCACCGCAGTCGCGGCCAAAAACATCGCCGTCGTCGTCTTCCCGACGCCGCCCTTGGTATGCACGAGTGACCAAATCACGACGCAGCAGATCTCCAGACACGCCTATGGATGCGCATATTCTCACGCCTAACGCCGAGCATCCTCCCCCTCCCGAAACGGTCGATCGTCCTCAACGGCGGCCGGCAATTTTCAAGGCGAAATGCCACTACGCGGTCGGCAAGCCGAACCATACCCCGGAGTACGGCGCGATGAGGGCAGGTTCGGCGAATCATTATCAGAGAAATGAATTAAGAGGAATGACGACCAGAGATGGGGTCTTCCGGATCGGCACGGTAGTGCTTGTTGCGCGGCGGCTCGCCCCCGGTGAGCTGGTCACGTGCGGAGCTGCCATGCCCAGAAGTTCGCGCATGCGCCCCTTCGGAACCGGTCTGGCGTCTTGCGGACGGCGATTCGCGCGGGTCGACATGCCGCTCGGCTCGAACGCAGGCCGCGAGAACTCGGCGATCGGACGGAAACGCTGCCCGTCATCGACATGGAAGCCGTTGTGCGCGAAGCCAATCGGTTCAGCTTGCGGCACCGAAACGGGGTCGTCGAGCACGCTGTACCACGATTCGACAGGATCGCTGCGCCACGCATCGGCGGGTGGCGGGCGCGGATGTCGGTATCGCGCCTGCAGCGGCTCGGTGTCGCCCTCCGCCTCCTCCTTTCTAACGTCCGGTTCGCGACGAAGTATGTACTCGACGTAGTCGTCATAGTCGTCATAGTCGTCATAGCCACTGCCGACGACCCCATCTTGGGGCGTTTGGCCACGTAAGCCGCGCTCGCGGGTCATCGCCGGACCGGTGAA
This sequence comes from uncultured Actinomycetota bacterium, assembly GCA_963728815.1. Lineage (GTDB taxonomy): Bacteria > Actinomycetota > Actinomycetes > Mycobacteriales > Mycobacteriaceae > Mycobacterium. The sequence goes on along the minus strand of CAVSLH010000019.1, from coordinate 96,977 downwards.
GCCGACCAAAAACAGCGCGGCAATGATCCCGAACACAGCGATGAACGCGGGCAGCAGTATCGACTGCGACATCGCGGCCGAGAACGGCTCGCGCAGGAACTCGGGCAGTGTCAAGGTGTTGGCGCCAGTGGGTGCGTGCCCGCCGCGCGGCATGGGCGGCATCTCGGCACTGATCCGCGACGTCATGAACGCGGCCATGCCGGAACTCCCGAGCACCGCCCCGAGCTGCCGCGTCGTGTTGTACACACCAGAGCTCGCGCCGGCCAGGTGCGGCGGCAGGTTGCGGGTCGCGGTAGCGGTCAGCGGCGACCACACAAATGCCATCCCGACGCCTATTGCGCCGAACGCCGGCACCAGCCGCCAGATCGGCGTGCCCGGGGCCATCTCGAACGAGAGCCACGTCAATCCGATCGCCAGCACCGAAAAGCCGAAACCGAGCACGGGTAGCGGAGGGAACCTATCGATGATCATGCCGACAAACGGCGCCAGCACACCGTTGGCGATCGCCAGCGGCGCGATCAGCAGGGCCGAGCGAGTCGGCGACAGCCCGCACACCGCCTGCGCATAGAACGTCATCGGCAGCATCATCGCCGTCGTGGCGAACGCGATGATCGCCACGCCGACATTGCACAGGCTGAAGTTCCGGTCACCGAAGATGTGCAGCGGGATCAGCGGCTCGCGGATGTTGACTGACTGCCAGTAGACGAACGTCGCCATAAACCCGATACCGGCGACGATGACGGCCCAGATCCACGGCGCCCAATCCGCGGACTGGCCCTGCTGCAGTCCGAACACGATCGCAAACACGCCCGCCGCGGACAACCCGACGCCGGGTAGGTCGAACCGGTGCGCCTGGTTAGGCAGTGCCGGGACCAGCCACACCGCCAACGCCAGGCCGACGATGCCGATCGGGACGTTGACGAAGAAAATCCAGTCCCAACCCAAAGTGTCGACCAGCACACCGCCGGCCAACGGCCCCACCAGGCTGGCGGCGCCGGCGGTAGCACCCCACACGCTCATCGCGGCACCGCGGCGCTGCGACGGGAAGATCCGGGTGATCGTCGACAAGGTCTGCGGGGTGAGCAACCCAGCGCCAACACCTTGCACGACGCGAGCGGCGATCAGCACGGCGGCGCTGCCGGACAGCCCACACCAGAGCGAGGCGACGGTGAACACCACCAGCCCGATCAGGTACAGATTCTTGGGGCCGAAGCGGTCACCGAGTCGACCGGCGACCAGCAGCACCACCGCATATCCCAGCAGGTAGGAGCTGGTCACCCAGATCACGGCGTCGTACCCGATACGCAAGTCGGTCATGATGGTCGGGTTGGCGATGGCGACGATGGTCGCGTCGAGCATGATCATGAAGAAGCCGATCATCATCGCCCACAGCGCGTTCCAGGGGTTTTTCGGGTTCCATCGCTTTATGGACCCGATAAGGCCCCAGCTGTCTGGCAACGTCGGCGAGTAGGTCATCGATCATCGATCCTGCCCGGCTCCGTCTGGTCGACCGGCTTTACCCCCGATGCGGGTGGCGTAACCACGCACACCTACATCCAGCCTGCATTATTCCGGGTGGGGCAAATGGCTGCGAGCTGCGTAATGGACGCGGGGTAGACAACTCGGAAGGTTTTGCGCGTTAGCCTGAAGGGACGCCATTCGCAGGAGGGGCAATATATGAGCGGTCGACGGTGGATGTCAACACCGGACGAAATGCCGGCCACAACAGGCGGTCGGCCCAAAAGGTCTGCGCGGGCATTGGCACAGGTCATCGAACGTAGTTCGCGGATACAGGGTCCGGCGGCCGAGGGGTATGTAGCCCGCCTGCGTCGCTCCCACCCGGCTGCCAGCCCGGCCGAGATCGTCACCAAACTCGAGAAGCGCTTCGTGTCCGTGCTGACAGCCAGCGGGGCGGCGGTGGGTGCGGCCGCGACGTTTCCCGGGATCGGCACCTTGGCCGCGTTGTCTGCCGCCGCTGGAGAAACTGCGGTGGTCCTGGAGGCCACCGCGTTGTTCGTGCTGGCACTGGCCTCCGTCTACGGCATCCCCCTGGACCACCGAGAACGGCGCCGTGCCCTGGTGCTGGCGGTGCTGGTCGGCGACAACAGCAAGGATGCCGTCGCCGAACTGATGGGACCAGGCCGCACCAGCGGCGCCTGGGTGTCAGAAAGCATGGCCTCGCTGCCGCTGCCCACAATATCGAAATTGAACTCGCGGATGCTCAAATACTTCGTCAAGCGATTCACACTGAAACGCGGCGCGCTGCTGTTCGGCAAGCTACTGCCGGTCGGCATCGGCGCCATCATCGGTGCCATTGGCAACCGTCTGGTGGGCAAGAAAATTGTCCGCAATGCGCGCGGGGCGTTCGGCGCACCGCCGGCGCGCTGGCCAGTCACCCTGCATGTGCTGCCGACCATTCGCCAAACCGGCTAGTGGCCAGCTAGGCGCCAGCTGGCCCAGGGTTGCCTGGTCTCTCTCGCGAATTGCCGGCAAAGCGCTAGCCTTTATGAGGCGGCAACCTTCACGACCGCCGCGGGTGTGAGGTGCCCCGCCACCCGGGGTGCAGAAAGTCGCAGGCGTCGCGCAATAGCGCTTGCAATGACCCTGCAGGACAAGAGAATCGAGGCGAACAGCGGCCGTGAGCAACATAAGTTCACCATTCGGGCAAAACGAATGGCTGGTCGAGGAGATGTACCGCAAGTTCCGCGACGACCCCTCTTCGGTCGATCCGAGCTGGCACGAGTTCCTGGTCGACTACAACCCCGAACCGACCCCCGAACCAGCCTCCGAACCAGCCTCCGAACCAGCCCCTGCCGCCCCGACCCCCGCCGACGGGCAGCCTGCAGCGGCCGCGCCGCAACCAAAGCCGGCTGCGGCCGCCGAGCCGTCGGCTGCGACTGCTGAGCCCTCCAAGCCCGCCGACACCGCGACGGTAGGCAACGGCGCGGCCGCCGCACCAGCCGCCAAAGCCGCCACTCCCCCGCCGGCCGAAGGTGACGAGGTGGAGGTGCTGCGCGGCGCCGCCGCGGCCGTCGTCAAGAACATGTCCGCGTCGCTGGACGTGCCGACGGCGACCAGCGTCCGGGCCGTTCCGGCCAAGCTCATGATCGACAACCGGATCGTGATCAACAACCAGCTCAAGCGCAATCGCGGCGGCAAGATCTCCTTCACCCATCTGCTGGGCTATGCCCTGCTGCGGGCCGTCAAGAAGTTCCCGAACATGAACCGGCATTACGCCGAGGTCGACGGCAAGCCGACCGCGGTCACGCCGGCTCACACCAATCTCGGCCTGGCGATCGACCTGCAAGGCAAAGACGGCAAGCGCTCCTTGGTGGTTGCCGGCATCAAGGGCTGCGAGACCATGCGATTCGCGCAGTTCGTCACCGCCTACGAAGATATCGTCCGCCGGGCCCGCGACGGCAAGCTGACCGCCGAAGACTTTGCCGGCGTGACGATTTCGCTGACCAACCCCGGCACCATCGGCACCGTGCATTCGGTGCCGCGACTGATGGCAGGCCAGGGCGCCATCATCGGCGTCGGCGCGATGGAATACCCCGCCGAATTTCAGGGCGCCAGCGCGGAGCGCATCGCCGAACTGGGTATCGGCAAGCTGATCACCCTGACCTCGACCTATGACCACCGCATCATCCAGGGCGCGGAATCCGGTGACTTCCTGCGCACGATCCACGAAATGCTGCTCTCGGACGGCTTCTGGGACGAGATCTTCCGCGAGCTGAGCATTCCCTACCTGCCGGTGCGCTGGAGCACCGACAACCCCGACTCGATCGTCGACAAGAACGCCCGGGTCATGGAGTTGATCGCGGCCTACCGCAACCGCGGGCATCTGATGGCCGACACCGATCCGCTGCGGTTGGACAAAACCCGGTTCCGCAGTCACCCCGATCTCGAAGTGCTCAACCACGGCCTGACGCTGTGGGATCTCGATCGGGTGTTCAAGGTCAACGGCTTTGCCGGTTGTGAGTACAAGAAGCTGCGCGACGTTCTGGGCTTGCTGCGTGACGCCTACTGCCGCCACATCGGCGTGGAGTACACGCACATCCTCGAACCCGAACAACAAGCGTGGCTGCAACAGCGGGTCGAGACAAAGCATGTCAAACCGACTGTGGCCGAACAGAAATACATCCTGAGCAAGCTCAACGCCGCCGAGGCGTTTGAAACGTTCCTGCAGACCAAGTACGTTGGGCAGAAGCGGTTCTCGCTGGAAGGCGCCGAGAGCGTGATCCCGATGATGGATGCGGCGATCGACCAGTGCGCCGAGCACGGCCTGGACGAAGTGGTGATCGGGATGCCGCACCGCGGCCGGCTCAACGTGCTGGCCAACATCGTGGGCAAGCCGTACTCGCAGATCTTCAGCGAGTTCGAGGGCAACCTGAACCCGGCGCAGGCGCATGGGTCCGGTGACGTCAAGTACCACCTCGGCGCCACCGGTGTGTACCTGCAGATGTTCGGCGACAACGACATTCAGGTGTCGCTGACCGCCAACCCATCGCACCTGGACGCCGTCGACCCAGTGCTGGAAGGTCTGGTCCGGGCCAAGGAGGATCTGCTGGAACTTGGCCACAGCGACAGCGAAAATCAGAGGGCCTTCTCGGTGGTGCCGATGATGCTGCACGGTGACGCCGCCTTCGCTGGCCAGGGTGTGGTCGCCGAGACGTTGAACATGGCGCTGCTGCCCGGTTATCGCGTCGGCGGCACCATCCACATCATCGTCAACAACCAGATCGGCTTCACTACCGCACCGGAGTACTCGAGGTCCAGCGAGTACTGCACCGATGTCGCCAAGATGATCGGGGCGCCCATTTTCCACGTCAACGGCGACGACCCGGAAGCGTGCGACTGGGTGGCGCGGCTGGCCGTGGATTTCCGGCAGAAGTTCAAGAAGGACGTCATCATCGACATGCTGTGCTACCGGCGGCGCGGGCATAACGAGGGCGACGATCCGTCGATGACGAACCCCACCATGTACGACGTTGTCGACACCAAGCGTGGGGCCCGCAAGAGCTACACCGAAGCCCTGATCGGCCGCGGCGACATCTCGCTGAAGGAAGCCGAGGACGCGCTGCGGGACTACCAGGGCCAGCTGGAGCGGGTGTTCAACGAGGTCCGCGAGCTGGAGAAGCACGGCGCGCAGCCGAGCGCATCGGTTGAGTCCGACCAGATGATCCCCGCGGGGCTGTCCACCGCGGTGGACAAAGCGCTGCTGGCCCGGATCGGCGACGCATTCCTGGCGGTACCAGAGGGCTTCACCGTGCACCCGCGCGTGCAACCGGTGCTGGAGAGGCGCCGGGAGATGGCCTACGAAGGCAAGATCGACTGGGCCTTCGGCGAGCTGCTGGCCCTGGGTTCACTGGTGGCCGAAGGCAAGCTGGTGCGGCTCTCGGGCCAAGACACCCGGCGCGGCACCTTCTCCCAGCGGCATTCGGTGATCATCGACCGCAACACCGGCGAGGAGTTCACGCCGCTGCAACTGCTGGCGACCAACAAAGACGGCAGCCCCACCGGCGGCAAGTTCCTGGTGTACGACTCGCCGCTTTCCGAGTACGCCGCGGTCGGGTTCGAGTACGGCTATACCGTCGGCAACCCGGACGCCGTTGTCTTGTGGGAGGCGCAGTTCGGCGACTTCGTCAACGGCGCACAGTCGATCATCGACGAATTCATCAGCTCCGGTGAGGCCAAGTGGGGCCAGTTGTCCACGGTGGTGCTGCTGCTGCCGCACGGTCACGAGGGGCAGGGGCCCGACCACACCTCCGGCCGGATCGAGCGCTTCCTGCAGCTATGGGCGGAGGGTTCGATGACGATTGCGGTGCCGTCGACTCCGTCCAACTACTTCCATTTGTTGCGCCGACACGCTCTTGACGGCATCCAGCGCCCGCTGATCGTGTTCACGCCGAAGTCGATGTTGCGCAACAAGGCCGCGGTCAGCGACATCAAGGACTTCACCGAGATCAAGTTCCGCTCGGTGCTGGAGGAACCCACCTACGAAGACGGCGTCGGCGATCGCGGCAAGGTCACCAGGATCCTGCTGACCAGCGGCAAAATCTATTACGAGCTGGCCGCCCGCAAAGCCAAGGACAACCGCGACGACGTCGCGATTGTGCGCATGGAACAGCTTGCCCCGCTGCCGAGACGCCGGCTCTACGAAACGCTGGACCGCTACCCGAATGCCAAGGAGTACTTCTGGGTGCAGGAGGAGCCGGCCAACCAGGGCGCGTGGCCGCGGTTCGGGCTGGAGCTACCCGAGCTGCTGCCGGACAAGTTGGCCGGGATCAAGCGCGTTTCGCGCCGGGCGATGTCGGCCCCGTCGTCGGGTTCGTCGAAGGTGCACGCCGTCGAGCAGCAGGAGATCCTCGACACGGCGTTCAGCTGAGCTTAGGAAGCTTCCGACTTCAGGCCCATCGCAAGAAAATCGAGACGCCACAGCGACTGAAATAGCTTGCGGCCGAATTTCTCGAGGTCAGCCACGTCGGCTCGTCGCGACCCACTCTGCGCCACGCTCGCAGCAATCTCTCGAATCGTGCGACGGCCATCGACATGCTGCACGAAGGGCAACTGAGCCGCGTTGAGATTCATACGCCAATCCGACCGGAAAATCTCACTGCCGGACAGACCGCAACGCATGCGAAACAGCGGCACATAATCGAGCGAGCCCTCCGCCGAAAAATCAATGATGTAGCTGTCTTTCGGCCGATCCGGACGGCACGCCATGAAAAAATGGCCAGCATTCGCTGTGTAGACACGTTCCATCACGGACCAGAGCTTGGTCTCAGGCAATCCGTGTATGGCCTGATAGGCCTCGGTCCCCGGTGCAAACAAATTGTGCGGGTAATACGGTGCCTTAAGGAACAATCCCTGAAATTCGAGTCCGGCCGAGGTGACAAGATCGATACACTCATCGATGGTGTAGCTACGCTGGCGACCGTGCAGAAACGTATCCACCACGGCGGCATCGGACGCCTGCAAATCCTGCGCTATTTTGAGATAGCGTTGGACAGGGTGATCCGGGGATAGCAACGAGATCGTCTCTTTGACTATTTGCACCGATGCATCGTCTTGACCCAGCTCCATGTCACGAAAGACCGATTCCAGCAGTTCGACTCCGATTCGGCCGTACTTTGCATAAAGCATTACACCTATAGCGCCGTCCCGCCGCAGGCAGCCCTTGAGTGCTTCCATGCCTGCCAGTGGATCTGCCAAATGATGTAGAACGCCGGTCGACACAATGAGGTCGAAGTCGAGTCCCAGCGTCGGCAACTCTTCGATCGGAAGCAGATGCAACTCCAGGTTCCACAGCCCGTGCTTGTCTTTTAGATATTGCTGATGGTTCAGCGACGGCTGGCTGATATCGACCGCCACCACTTTCGCAGCAGGGTTCGTGTACGCAAAAACCGCGGCCTGGTTGGTGCCGCAACCCGCAATAAGAATGTCGAGATCGGGTTTGTATTCCCGATCGGGCCATAAGACCCGGTGAGCGTGGGAAGGGTCGAACCATTCCCAGTTACCGGCGACCCATCCCTCGAGGTCTTGTATGGGGCGCGGGTACCTCCACCGCTCGTACTGGCGGACGACAACATCGGTACGCGGATCGTCGCTCATTTCTGTGGTTGGCTCCGTTGATCGAGGGTGGTTATCGGTTTGGCACGTGGCCTAACGATGTGAGTCCGCGCTCAAGCCCATCGCAAGAAAATCGAGACGCCACAGCGACTGAAATAGCTTGCGGCCAAATTTCTCGAGGTCAGCCACGTCGGCTCGTCGCGACCCACTCTGCGCCACGCTCGCAGCAATCTCTCGAATCGTGCGACGACCATCGATGTGCTGCACGAAGGGCAACTGAGCCGCGTTGAGACTCATGCGCCAATCCGGGCGGAAAATCTCACTGCCGGAGAGACCGCAACGCATGCGGAACAGCGGCACATAATCGAGCGAATCCTCCGTCGAAAAATCAATGGTGTAGCTCTCTTTCGGCCGGTCCGGACGGCACGCCATGAAAAAATGGCAACCATTCGATGTCTGGACACGTTCCATCACGGACCAGAGCTTAGTCTCAGGCAACGCGTTCGCGGCTGCATAGAACCCACTCGTCGGTGCAAAAAAATCGTGCGCATAATACGGTGCCTTAAGGAACCATCCCTGAAATACGAGTCCGGACGAGGTGACAAGATCGATACAGTCATCGACTGTCAAATTACGGTCCCGGCCGTGCAGAAACGTATCCACCACGCCGGTATCGAACCGCAAATCCTCCGATCCCCCTATTTTAAAATAGCCTTGGACAGGGTGGTCCGGCGATAGCAACGAGATCGTGTCTTTGACTATTTGGACCGATGCATCGTCTTGACGCAGCCCCATGTCACGAAAGACCGATTGCAGCAGTTCGACTCCGATTCGGCCGTACTTTGCGTAAAGCATGACAGCTACAACGCCGTCCCGCCGCACACAGCTGGCGAGTGCTTTCATGCCTGCCAGTGGATCCGCCATGACCATTAAAACGCCGGTCGATACAACGAGGTCGAAGTCCAGTCCCAGGGTCGGCAACTCTTCGATCGGAAGCAGATGCAACTCCAGGTTGAACAGACCGTGCTTGTCTTTCAAATATTGCTGATGGTCCAATGACGGCTGGCTGATATCGACCGCCACTACTTTCGCAGCGGGGTTCGTGTACGCAAAAACCGCCGCCTGGTTGGTGCCGCAACCCGCAATCAGAATATCGAGATCGGGTTTATATTCCCGATCGGGCCACAAAATCCGGTGCGCGTGGACTGGGTCGAACCATTGCCAGTTGTTAGCGGTCCATGCCTCGAGGTCCTGTATCGGTTCCGGGTACCTCCACCGCTCGTAGTGGCGGGAGACAACATCAGCGCGCGGATCGTCCTTCAATTCAGTGGTTACTCCTTCGCGGTCAGCCGTTGATCGAGGATCGCTACTTGGTTGAGAGGACCCCCAGCTCCGCCCCCTTCCAACGCAGGATTATGGGCTACCCCATCACTGCGCGCAAGGATCCGACGACCGCGCCGTGATGGGCAGATTCCGGTGCTCGCCAGCAGTCACGCAAGCGCCGCGCGTGTGAGGCTCGGCGAGGCTCTCGGGCCTGTGCAAGCGGTACTCGGGGTACCGGCTAACCTCGACGCAAATCAGCCGACAAGAGGGAGGGTGCTCATGCAGGGGTTCGCCGGGAAGGTCGCCGTGGTGACCGGCGCAGGCTCGGGTATCGGGCAGGCACTGGCCGTCGAGCTGGCCCGCTCGGGCGCCAAGGTGGCGATCAGCGATGTCGACACCGAAGGGCTGGCGGATACCGAGCAACAGCTGAAGGCGATCGGCGCGCCGGTCAAGGCGGACCGGCTCGACGTCACCGAACGCGAGGCCTTCCTGGCCTACGCCGACGCCGTCAACGAACACTTCGGCAAGGTGAACCAGATCTACAACAACGCCGGCATCGCCTTCACCGGCGACATCGAAGTCAGCCAGTTCAAGGACATCGAACGGGTAATGGACGTCGATTATTGGGGCGTCGTGAACGGCACCAAGGCGTTCCTTCCGTACCTGATCGCCTCCGGGGACGGCCACGTCATCAACATCTCCAGCGTGTTCGGGTTGTTCTCGGTGCCGGGGCAGGCGGCGTACAACTCGGCCAAGTTCGCCGTCCGCGGATTCTCCGAGGCGCTGCGGCAGGAGATGGTTGCGGCCGGCCACCCGGTGGGGGTGACCACGGTGCACCCCGGCGGCATCAAGACCGCGATCGCGCGCAATGCCACGGCCGCCGAGGGACTCGACCGGGAGGAGCTGGCCAAGCTGTTCGACAAGCGGGTGGCCCACACCAGCCCGCAACGAGCCGCCCGGATCATCCTGGAAGCGGTGCGCAAGAACAAGGCCCGGGTGCTGGTCGGCGCGGACGCCAAGGTGCTGGACATCATGGTGCGGCTGACAGGTTCGGGATATCAGCGGCTGTTCCCGATCGTGATGGGCTGGCTGATCCCCCGCAACTGAGTTCAGCGCCCCAGCGGGTGTTCGGCCAGCCACCCGCCTGCCACTGCCTGCGGGTCGGCGCCGCCGGCCACCTGGCGGCGCATGTCGGCCAGGGCCGCGGTGTCCAGCACGCCGGCCACTTCGTTGATCGCCAGCAGTTGCCGATCGGTCAGCGCGTTGCGGCGATACAGCGGCACCACGTTTTCGGCCTGTATCAGCGCGGGTTTGCCGTCGGCCAGCATAACCAGATCGGCGGGAATGTCGGGGTTGGCGGTGGTGGTCCATGCGGCGGTCAGCTGTCCGGCCCGCAGCGCGGCCAACATTGCTGTGCCATCAGGGAATTCACGCGGGGCGGGCAGCCGGCACGAGCCCACCGACGAGGGTGCCCGGGCACCGGCGACGATCCCGACGACCAGCCCGTCGCAGTGTTTTGGCAGCGCGCTCAGGTCTGCACTGAGGTCCTGGCCACCCCAGGCCTTGGCGGTGGGTTGAGTCACCAGCAACGCGGGTTTGTCTTCAGCCGCGGTGGTGTAGTCGCCCGCAGCGATGCCCTCTGGCAGCGCCGAAACCATTACGCGGTAGACCCGGGCATCGCCGAGCACCGACGCGCCGGGCTGCAAGGTCTGCAACACCTTGCCGGTGAAGGCGGGAACGACGGTGAACGCGCCCGAGTCCAGTTTCGCCATCGGCTCAGTGGCAGTCTCGGCGCGCGCTCCGAAACCGTATGACCGCAACGCCGCGACATAGATGCCGGCCAGCAACATCGACTCCGAATCCGGCCGGGAGCCGACCACCAACTCCGGCGCGCCGTGGTGGTCGCTGGTGTCGGCCGCGCAGCCAGCCCAGCAAGCCACAGCCACGGTGACGGCGAGCAACAGCGCGGTCAGCCTGCCGAGTCTCACACCCAGGTGCCTCAGGCGTCTGAGGCTTCTGAAGCCTGAGCCACCGCGGCGGCCACCGCTTCCCCTACGCGCTGGCACCGCATCAGGTTACTGTGCCCATCGGCGAATCCAGCCCGGGGCCGGGTTGGGTAGGCGCTCAGATCAGACCGAGCTCGGTGACCGCGTTGCGCTCGTCGGCCAGCTCGGCGGTCGATTTGTCGATGCGCCCGCGGGAGAACTCGTCGATCTCCAGACCGCTGACGATCGTCCAGTTGCCGTCCTTGGTGGTGACCGGGTACGACGAGATCAGGCCCTCGGGCACGCCGTACGAACCGTCGGAGACCACCGCCATCGAGACCCAGTCGCCCGCGGGGGTGCCGAGCAGCCAGTCCCGTGCGGCATCGATGGTCGCCGACGCGGCCGAGGCGGCCGAGGAGGCGCCGCGCGCCGCGATGACCGTCGCGCCCCGCTTGGCGACGGTAGGAATGAAGTCATTCTCGATCCATGCCTCGTCGCCCACCACCTCAGCCGCGTTCTTGCCGCCGATCTCGGCGTGGAACACGTCGGGGTACTGGGTGGTCGAGTGGTTGCCCCAGATCGTCATCTTCTTGATGTCGGTGACCGCCACCCCGGTTTTCTTGGCCAGCTGCGAGATCGCCCGGTTGTGATCCAGGCGGGTCAGCGCGGTAAACCGTTCACGCGGAATATCGGGTGCATTGGTCATCGCGATCAGCGCGTTGGTGTTGGCGGGGTTGCCGGTCACGCCCACGCGGACGTCGTCGGCGGCGACGGAGTTGAGGGCCTTGCCCTGAGCGGTGAAGATCGCGCCGTTCGCCTCGAGCAGGTCGCTGCGCTCCATGCCCGGGCCACGCGGACGGGCGCCGACGAGCAGGGCCAGGTTCACTCCGTCGAAGATCTTGTTCGGATCGGCTCCGATTTGGACGCCGGCCAGCAGCGGGAACGCACAGTCGTCGAGCTCCATCACGACACCCTCGAGCGCCTTCAGCGCGGGCTCGATCTCGAGCAGTCGCAGCTCGATCGGGCGGTCGGGGCCCAGCGAGCCGCTGGCCAGGCGGAACAACAGGCTGTAGCCGATCTGGCCGGCAGCACCGGTGACGGCGACCTTGAGAGGACTTGCGCTCACTTCGGTTTACTCCTTATGGAGAAGGTCGGGATGTAAGAGTCGAGGTCGAAACTAGCGCACCCCTTCCTGGCAACCGCTATTAGCCCGCAGCTACCGCTAGCTTTTCGTGCCGCGTTATGCCAGGACGCGTAGCATGAAGCACCGCTCGATCAGACCTGCGCCGCGATGGGAGGTTGATATGTTCCCGGGGTTTGACGCATTGCCTGAAGTGCTTAGACCAGTCGCGAAGCCCCGGGTTTACCAGGAGCACGCACACCCCGCTACCGGACCCGCCCAGCCCTTGATCGACTGCGGTGTCTATGTCGAAGGCCAGCGGCTGCCCGGCAAGTACAGCAGCTACGCCGCGGCGCTGAGCAAGGTGCGGGAAATCGAACTGACCGGGCACGAGGCATTCGTCTGGATCGGGCTGCACGAGCCTGACCAGGCCCACATGCAGGAGGTGGCAGACGTTTTTGGGCTGCACCCGTTGCCGGTCGAGGACGCCGTGCACGCCCATCAAAGGCCCAAGCTGGAGCGGTACGACGAGACGCTGTTTCTTGTTCTGAAGACCGTCAATTACGTCCCGCACGAGTCGGTGGTGCTGGCCCGCGAGATCGTCGAAACCGGCGAGGTCATGATCTTCGTCGGCAAGGATTTCGTGGTCACGGTCCGCCATGGTGAGCACGGCGGATTGTCGGAGGTGCGCAAGCGGATGGATGCCGACCCCGAGCATCTGCGGCTGGGTCCGTACGCGGTGATGCACGCCATCTCCGACTACGTCGTGGACCACTACCTCGGGGTGACCAGGTTGATGGAATCCGATATCGACGGCATCGAGGAAGTCGCGTTTGCCCCTAGCGGCAAGCTCGACGTCGAACCGATCTACCTGCTCAAACGCGAGGTTGTCGAACTACGCCGGTGCGTGGGCCCGCTGTCCCAGGCGTTCCAGCGAATGCAGACCGAGAACAAGGACCTGATCTCGAAAGAAGTGCGGCGCTACCTGCGCGACGTCGGCGACCACCAGACCGAGGCCGCGGACCAGATCGCCAGCTACGACGACATGCTCAACTCGCTGGTGCAGGCCGCGTTGGCCCGGGTCGGCATGCAGCAGAACAGCGACATGCGCAAGATATCGGCCTGGGCGGGCATCGTGGCGGTGCCTACCATGATCGCCGGCATCTATGGCATGAACTTCCACTTCATGCCCGAGCTGGACGTGAAGTGGGGTTACCCGGCGGTGATCGGCTTAATGGTCGTCGTCTGCCTGTTCCTGTACCGCGCCTTCCGAAACCGGAACTGGCTCTAGCACGTCCAATATGCGCTGGCGGCCTGCGCACAGTCAGTGTGGTTGTGCGGCCGGGCGATTCGGATCCAGCACATCGACGCCGTCGTTCTGCCATGCTTGTCGCATGGCCTGGGCACCCTGGGCACCCTTCAGCCTCACCCAGGCCGCCTCGGTCGCGGTGATGGGAGTGGCCGACAGAAAGCGCACCGGGTCGCAGGGCGGCTGCAGCGGCAGATCAGGGATATCGCTGCGGCCCAACAACACCGCCGTGAATGGCACCCGTCCCGATGATCGTGCCCACAGTGGCGAGCCGAGGTCGATCAGTGCGTCCGCGACCAGCACCACACCGTCGACGGCCGGTGTCGCCGCCAGTATCGCCAGGCTGCGCGCCAGCCCGGTGGCCGGCCCGGCATCACGCAGGCGCAGAACAACTTCGGCACGCGGGCCGCGCTGGGGGTACCGCCCGCTTGCGGGGGACGGGTCAGCGAGGATCTGCGACGGATCGGTCATCGGATGGCGCGAGCAACCCAGCGACACGTAATGCATCAATCCGTCTGTCCCGGAGCGGAATCGCAGCACCTCGATGGGTTCGGTACCCAGAAACGTCACGCTCGCGCAATCGGGCTCGGCCCCTAAGCCTGGGACAGCTGCCCCCAAACCTGCCTGAGCGAAATGGCTGCGCAGGTGTGTGCGTACTTGGTCCAGAATCTGCTTCACTCAGCGGCGGCAACGGGAATAGTGAGGTTTACGCCGGACTCGGCATCGAAGACGGCGATTTTCGTGGTGTCGAAAGCCAACTCGATCGACTCCCCGATTGCTGCCTTCGACTCAGCGGGAACCCTTGCCACGAACTGGTTTTCGCGCATCTCCCCCTCGGCCTCCAGCTCGTCCAACTGAGCCGAGTGCACCGCCGGACCCGCGGTGGTGAAGTAGACGTATTTGTCGGCTCCCAGCGATTCGACCAGGTCGACCTGCACCTCGAAGGCCAGCGCCCTGATGCGCTGGTAGGCGTCGATCAACGCGGCATCGGCCAGATGCTCGGGCCGCACCCCGACGATGACGTTTGCCGGTTTCGCGTGCTGCTCGATCACGTCCTGGACTTGCGGCTCCAGCGTCACCTCACCGAAGGGCAATCTCAGTCCCATCGCCGTCAGCGTGGCCGGGAAGAAATTCATCGCCGGCGAGCCGATGAACCCGGCGACGAATAGATTGGCGGGACGCTCGTAAAGCTCTTCGGGAGTGCCGATCTGCTGCGCGACACCTCCGTGCATCACCACCACGCGGTCTCCCAGCGTCATGGCCTCGGTCTGGTCATGGGTGACGTAGACGGTGGTGGTGCCCAGCCTGCGCTGCAGCCGGGCGATCTCGCCGCGCATCTGCACCCGCAGTTTGGCATCCAGGTTGGACAGCGGCTCGTCCATCAAGAATGCCTTGGGATGGCGCACGATTGCCCGGCCCATCGCGACCCGCTGTCGCTGCCCACCCGACAACTGCGAGGGCTTACGGTCCAGAAGATCGGTCAGGTCAAGGATTTTGGCTGTCTCGGCGACCTTCTGGGCGATCTGCGCCTTGTTCATCTTCGCCAGCGTCAGCGGGAACGCGATATTCTGCCGCACGGTCATATGCGGGTAAAGCGCGTAAGACTGGAACACCATCGCGATATCGCGGTCCTTAGGCGCCTTCTCGTTCACCCGTTCGCCGCCGATGCGCAGCTCGCCCGACGAGATATCCTCAAGTCCGGCAATCATATTCAGCGTTGTGGTCTTGCCACAGCCGGAGGGCCCGACCAGGATCAGGAATTCGCCGTCGGCGATGGTGAGGTTCAGGTCCTTCACCGCCGTCGAGCCGTCGGCGTAACTCTTATGGACGTGAGACAACACAATCTCGGCCATCGCGCTATCCCTTCACAGCGCCAGAGGTCAACCCGGCGACAATTCGTCGTTGGAAGATTAAAACAAAGACGATGATCGGCACCGTGATCACGATCGCCCCGGCCGCGATCGACCCGGTTGGCTCCTCGAACTGCGAACTGCCGGTGAAGTTGGCGATTGCCACCGGCGCGGTGATCGCCGCCTTGGTTGCGGTCAGCGACAGCGCGAGCAGCAGGTCGTTCCAGGCGAAGATGAACACCAGGATTGCGGCTGTGACGAGTCCCGGCGCCGCCAGCGGGACGATCACCTTGCGGAAGGCCTGACCGGGCGTGGCGCCGTCCATCTTGGCGGCCTTCTCCAGATCCCGGGGAATCTCCCGGAAGAACGCCGACAACGTGTAGATGGCAAGCGGCAACGCGAAGGTGATGTAGGGCAGGATCAGCCCCGGCCAGGTGTCGAACAGGCCGATGCGACGTTCGATGTTGAACAACGGCGTGACCAGCGAGATCGCCGGGAACATGGTGATCAGCAGGGTGGCACCGATGAGCAGCCGCTTGCCGGGGAAAGTCAGCCGGGCAATCGCGTAGGCCGCCATCGCGCCGAGCACCACCGCTATCACGGTGGTAGTCAACCCGATTCCGATGGAGTTGATCAGCGCCGAGCTGAAGAAGTCGCCCCGGAAGATGCCGCGGTAGTTGTCCAAGGTCACCGACGACGGAATCAGCTTGCCGTCCTTGACCGTTGACGTCGGCTTGAGTGACAGGCTGAGAATCCACAGCACCGGAAGTAGCGCATACACCACGACCAAGGTGTCGATGGCGGCCCAAATCGTGGTGCGCCGCGCCCCCACCCGCTCAGCGCCCATCGACGTCACCACCGGGTGCCGCGGCGCCGAACAGCTTGATGAAGATGACCGCGATGATGTTCACGCAGCCGAAGATCAGCACGCTGATCGCCGAGCCAAGCCCCACGTTGAAACCTTTGAACAGGTTGTCGTAGCCCAGGATCGACACCGAGTCGGTGTTGTTGGCACCGTCGGTCAGCACATAGATGTTGTCGAAGATGCGGAAGGCGTCCAGCGTGCGGAACAGCAGCGCGACCAGGACCGCCGGCTTGATGATCGGCAAGATGATCTTGGTCAGCCGCCGCCAGGCGCCGGCGCCGTCGACCTGCGCCGCTTTCAGTAAATCTTCGGGAACCAGCGCCAACCCGGCCAGCAGCAAGAGCGACATGAACGGGGTGGTCTTCCAGACCTCGGCGACGACGACGACGCCCAGCGACGGGATCTGCTCAGTCAGCGGCGCACTGCCTTGCGGCAGCAGGTTGGCCAGATACCCGGTACCCGGCGTCCAGGCGTAGTACCAGCTGTACGACGCGACCACCGTCACGATGCCGTACGGGATGAGCACCGCGGTGCGCACCAGGCCCTTGCCAATGAGGGTGCGGTGCATCACCAGCGCCAGTGCCAAGCCCAGAACGAACTCGATCGACACTGAAACCACCGTGATCGCCAGCGTCACTGCCAGCGCCGTCCACCAATACCGGTCGGTCAAAATCGTTTGGTAGTTGCCCAGGCCGATGAACGCGGTGTCGTTCGGGGTGGCCAGGTTGTTGCGCTCCAGGCTCAGCCACAGGGCGTAGCCGATCGGATACGCCGTCACCGCGAGCATCAGCGTCGCCGCCGGTGCGACCAGGATGAACGCCAGTCGCTGTTCTGGACGCCGGCGCGGGAGGCCTACGACGGCATGCCGGGGTTGGACAGCTGCTGCGGTCACGGCAACAGGCCCTTCCCGTCGATGGCCTTCTGCACCTGCGTGGTGAGCTCGTCGGCCGTCCTCTCCGGGTCGATGTCGGTGATGGGACTGAGCGCCGCCGACAACCGGATGGACACCGCCTGATAGACCGGCGTCGCCGGCCGCACCGCGGCATCGGTGAGCTGCTGGCGAATGATGGTGTACATCGGATACTTGGCCTGGAATTGCGGGTCGGCGTACAGGGATGTCCGTACTGCCGGCAGACCCCCTTCGATCGAAACGTACTGCTGGCTCTCCAGGCTCCGCAGACAGCGGACCGCTTCGAACGCCTCTGCCCGATGACGGGTCGTCCTGGCCACCGCCAGGTTCAACCCGCCGATCGTCACCTTGGCCGGTTGGCCGGGCTGCACGCCGGGGTAGGGCGCGAAACCGAACACCTTCTGGCTGGCCTGATAGGCGATGCGAAACTGCTCGTCGTTGGGCACGAACGTGCCGACGTTGTCGATGCTGCCGGCCAGCTCCGGAATCCGGTTGAGCGGCAGGAAGGCCACACCGCCCTTCACCGCGTTCTCCAGCATGGACGCCAGCACGAACGGCCAGTTCACCTCCAGCGCGGCCTCGCCCTGTTCCACCGCCAGCCGCGCTGTGCCCTCGTCGGTCCGGGTGATGGACGGGTCGGCTCCGGGCGCGGTAGCCACCGACTTGAGGATCCGCAGCGCATTGACCGTTGCGGCCCGGTGCGCGGGAGTGTCGGTCAGGGTGACATGGCGGCCGTCCTCGGAGAGCACCTGACCGCCCGCGCTTACCAGCAGCGTGTTGAACCACACCACCAGACCCTCGCCCTCGTTGGCCTGCACCGCGATCCAGCTGGGCCCGCCGGTAGCGTGCAACCGGGTGGCCTCGGCCACCATGCCATTCCAGTCCTGCGGCGGTT
The DNA here is from genome assembly GCA_963728815.1 of uncultured Actinomycetota bacterium. GTDB lineage: Bacteria > Actinomycetota > Actinomycetes > Mycobacteriales > Mycobacteriaceae > Mycobacterium. Next base: position 79,148 of record CAVSLH010000019.1, on the reverse strand, counting down.
GGTTTACCAAATCTGCTCGGTACCAAAGCAATTGGGTATTGGTGGTGACCGGCGCGGCATACAGCTTGTGCTTCCAGCCGGCCGTCGCAAGCGGGCCGGGCAGGGTATCGACGCTCGCGTCGGCCTCAGCCTGGCCCGCCGGGTCTTCGGACAGCGGTAGCACCCAGCCCGCTTCGGCGAACTCCGCGGTCCAAATGACGTCCACCGCCATCACGTCCAGCGTGCGGTCGTTACCCGTAAGCCGGCGCGCATATTGCAACCGCTGCTCGTCGGGCGACCTGGGCAGACTCACGTGCTGAATGGCGAACCGGCCGCCGAATTGCGCGTTGCAGCGCCGGGCAACCTCGGTAAACGTCGCAGCGTCGGAGGCCGGCGTGTAGAAGCTGATCACCAGCCCGTTGCGGCCGGACCCGCAGGCCAACACCACCGAGGCGGTGGTCAGCGCCGCCAGCACGGCCGCGCCCAGGCGCCGTGCGCGCCCGCGCCGACTCGCCACCACATTCGCCTCTCCGTCTGGGGATTCACCCGCGCCAGCACCGTAGAGCCAGGTATGCGTGCTGTGCAACCGTGTGCCCACCCGTGCCCGATCGTGAGCGTTCGCGTTGGGCCGCCAACCGCCTGCCGTCAGGGCGTCAGATCGCAAGGCGCGCCAGCAGATCCCGCGCCTTCTCCGCGTTTTGCGGGTCGCAGAGTACGTCGTAGCGGCCGGCCACCAGTTGCATGGTCGAGCTGAAATCCCTTGTGCCGCGGGCCATTGCGTAGGGAACCGCGGAGGTTATCAATCCGAAGAACACCCCGGCGACCAGGCCGGTGGCCAGCGCGGCCCACGGATTGGGGCTGAAGAAGCCGAGCACCAACCCGATGAACAGACCAAGCCAGGCGCCGCTGAGTATGCCGCCGCCGAGCACTTTGGCCCATGTCAGCCGGCCGGTGACCCGCTCCACCTGCATGAGATCGACGCCAACGATGGTCACCTGCTGTACCGGGAACTGCTGTTCGGACAGGTAGTCGACGGCGCGCTGCGCCTCGGCGTAGGTGGGATACGACCCGACGGGCCAGCCTTTAGGCGGAGTTGGTAACCCGGGCACACCACGGCGACCCGCGGCCGCAGCGCCGGGTGTTGCGCCGGGAACCTGTCCGGGCTGGAAGGGGCTAGTCATCGGTGCTCATTCTCCTCTGCCTTGGCCATGGTTTCACGTCCGGTCATGCCCAGCGATTCCAGGCTAACCAGGTAAACTCACCTCACCTCAATACACAGTCGGCCTAGGTTGAACAGCATGACAGCTCCCGGCGGCGCCTTCGGCGAGAGTGAGCGCAACGACGAGGCTAACCCGCCACCGGCCGATGCGCGGGCCTCGGAGCAGCCGGTTTGGGGCCCTCCCTGGGATCCGCCCGGATCATCGCCAGCAGCCGACTACCCGCCCCCGACGTATCATCCGCCACCCAATTACTCTCCCGGCTATCCGCTGGACTATCCAGCTGGCTATCCAGAGGCCTTTCCGCCCGCCGGCTACGCACCACCCGGATACCAGCAGCCGTCCGGCTACGGCGGCGCGCCATACCCGCCGCCGCAATTCGGCGCGCCTGCGACCGGCTATGGACCGCCGTCATATCCGGGGGGCTACTACCCGGCGCCGGATTATCTGGGGGGCTGGGGACCAGCGCAGGGGGCATCGCAGCCGGGAATGAACGGCCTGGCGATCGCGTCGCTGATCTGCTCGTTCACCGGCTTGCTCTGCTGCGTCGGCTCGATCGTGGCCATCGTGTTGGGCACGATCGCTCTCGACCAGGTCAAGCGGACTCGCCAAGAAGGCTACGGCCTGGCCGTCGCCGGCATCGTGATCGGCGTCGCGGGTCTGCTGGTCTATTTGATCGTCGCGATCTTCGCGCTGCATTCGCGTTAGCGGCATTCCCGTCAGCGGCGCCGACACGGGGAAGCTGCCGTCCGGCGAGCGGCTGCTTAGGCTCTCAACCATGGCGTCGGTCAACAAGGTCTACGTGGCGCAGCTCTCGCGGATGTTGGTGCTGGGTCCACTCGGCGAATCCTTCGGACGGGTCCGCGATGTCGTGATCAGCATCAGCATCGTGCGCCAGCAACCGCGAGTCCTGGGGCTAGTCGTCGATTTGGCGACCCGCCGCAAAATTTTCATTCCGATTCTGCGGGTCGCCGCGATCGAGCCCGAGGCGGTGACACTCAGCACAGGCAACGTGTCACTGCGCCACTTCGAGCAGCGGCCGGGCGAGGTGTTGGCGCTGGGTCAATTGCTCGACACCCCCGTGAAGGTCAACGATCCCGCACTGCCGGAGCTGGCCGGCGCCGACGTCGTTATCACCGACTTGGGAATTGAGCAGACCCGAACACGCGACTGGATGGTGACCAGGATCGCCGTCCGGGGCCAGCGACGGTTAGGACGGCGCGGCCCGGTGCACGTCGTGGACTGGCAAAACGTGCAGGGCTTGACCCCGTCGGCGTTGGCGATGCCGGGTCAGGGGGTGGCACAGCTGCTGGACCAGTTCGAGGGACGGAAGGCGGTCGACGTGGCGGACGCCATCCGCGGACTTCCACCCAAGCGGCGCTACGAAGTGTTCAAGGCGCTCGACGACGGACGGTTGGCCGACATTCTGCAGGAGCTGCCCGAGCTGGATCAGGCCGAAGTGCTGTCGCAGCTGGGTACCGAACGCTCGGCCGATGTGCTCGAGGCGATGGATCCCGACGATGCCGCCGACCTGCTCGGCGTGCTCAATCCGACCGACGCCGAAATGTTGCTGACCCGGATGGATCCCGACGACTCCGACCCGGTGCGACGGCTACTGAAGCACTCCCCCGACACCGCGGGCGGCCTGATGACCTCCGATCCGGTGGTGCTGGCCCCGGACACGGCGGTTGCCGAAGCGCTGGCCCGGGTCCGCGATCCCGACCTCACCCCCGCGCTGGCGTCAATGGTGTTCGTGGCGCGCCCACCGACGGCCACACCCACCGGACGGTACCTGGGCTGTGTACCGCTTCAGCGGCTGCTCCGCGAAGCGCCCGCTGCGCTGGTCGGCGGAATCGTCGACAGCGACCTGCTCACACTGATGCCGGAAACCGCACTGGGGGCGGTGACCCGCTACTTCGCCGCCTACAACCTGGTGTGCGGGCCGGTGGTCGACGACCAAAACCACCTGTTGGGAGCGGTGACCGTGGACGACCTGCTTGATCACCTGCTGCCGCACGACTGGCGCGTGGATGTGCAGGAGCACGACGCCGCCGGCACGCCTGGAGGATCCTGGTGAGCAACTCCCCGGCATCGCGGCGGCTGTACACCCCGCGGACATCGCGCAGGTTCTCGCTACGCCCGGACCCTGAGGCCGTCGGGCAGATCACCGAGTCCATCGCGCGTTTCTTCGGCACCGGCCGCTACCTGTTACTGCAGACGATCTTGGTGTTGGCATGGATCGCGGTGAACCTGTTCGCGGTGACGCTGCGCTGGGACCCATACCCGTTCATCCTGCTGAACCTGGCTTTCTCCACGCAGGCCGCCTACGCGGCGCCGCTGATTCTGCTGGCCCAAAACCGTCAGGAAAACCGGGACCGAGTCGCACTGGAACAGGATCGTCGTCGCGCCGCGCAGACCAAGGCCGACACCGAGTATCTGGCCCGCGAGCTGGCCGCGCTGCGGCTGGCCATCGGCGAGGTCGCAACGCGTGAATACCTGCGTCACGAACTGGAAGCTCTGCGCGTCCTGCTGGCTGACCTGCAGCCGGCAAACCCGGCCAAAGAGCCGGCGCCGGCAGGCGACGGTGCGGAGCGGCGCGCAAAGAAATCCGGATGAGAAGCAAGTCCGCCATTGCGCCACTCCCGTCACAAGAGTTATGTATGGTGATCTAGTTCACGAAGCTAAGAAACAGGCACGAAACAAAAACAAGAAGGCATAGTTTCCCGACAGCTCACAAACTCAAGGACGGTCGAGTGCGCATAGGGGGACGCTGGGGTGTCCACCCGGCAGTCGCAGCGGTGCGGCAGCGGGCGCGTAGCGTAACGCGAACGCCCGCATTCGGCGTCGCCGTGATTACTCCCTTGGTATTCGCCGGAGCGGTCGGGGGCGCGGCTCCCCAATTCCCCGGAAAGGCCCCGGCCGTACGCGCCGCCATCACCCCGGTTGCCGCGGTTTCGCCCTCCGGGTCTGACCTGTCCGGCGATCCGTCCGGCCCATCTGTCATCGCCATCCAGCGTCCGCCGACCAGCTTCCACGTCGCGGCGGCCACCATATCGGCGCCGCCGCCACCGATGATCGTGAATTCGCCTGGCGCCCTTGGTATTCCGATGATTGCACTGTCGGCCTACCGCAATGCCGAACAGAAGATGGCTCTCGCCGCCCCGGGCTGCGGCATCAGCTGGAACTTGCTGGCCGGCATCGGGCGCATCGAGTCGGGCCACGCAGGCGGCGGCGCCGTTGATGCACGCGGCACCGCGGTCTACCCGATCTACGGTCCCGCGCTGGATGGCACGCTGCCCGGCAACGAGGTCATCATCCAGAGCAGCGTCGGCAATGGCGTCACTTACGCCCGCGCGATGGGGCCAATGCAGTTCTTGCCTGGCACCTGGGCGCGATACGCCTCGGACGGTAAAGGCGACGGCACAGCCGATCCGCAGAACCTGTTCGACTCCACGCTCGCGGCTGCCCGGTACTTGTGCAGCGGCGGGCTCAACCTGCGCGACCCGGCGCAGGTCATGGCCGCGATCTTGCGCTACAACAACTCGATGTCCTATGCCCAGAACGTGCTGGGCTGGGCCGCGGCGTACGCCACTGGCGTAGTCCCGGTCGACCTGCCCCCGATCACTGGGCCGCCACCCCCGCTGGGCGACGCGCACCTCGAGCGTGCGGAGGGGCTCGGGCCTGGTCTGCCGATGAACGTCAACGGCCTGCCAGTCACCGACGCGTTCTCGCAGGTACCGCTGATCGACTTGAGCCAACCTCAGCTCGCCAGTGCGCCACCGATGTTCCCGTGGATGGCACCCGCGACCCCACCACAGGGGCCGGCGCCGCTGACGCGTATGCCTGGCTGCACGCTGATCTGCATCGGCCCACCAAGCGCTGCGCCGGGGCCGCTTCCACCCGGGGTAGGCCAGCCACCTGATGCCGTAGCACCCGCCCCGCCAGGAGCACCGCCCGCGGGCGCACCACCCCCAGATCCGCTGGCCGTCCCGCCCGGCGGTCCTGCGCCCGGCTCACCACCGGCACCCCCGCCCGCCGACACGCCCCCGGGCTCACCATCGGCACGCCCGGCCGCGGGTGCGCCCAAAGCCTCACCATCGCCGAAGCCGGCCAGCCCGCGGTCGACAGCGCCCACCAATGCGCCGACGGCCAGCGAGCCGGCGCCCGCTCCGGCCGGCTGACCACTCGGCCGCCGGGCCGAAAGCCGAGCCGCCTACACTCGGCAGTGATGTCCCGTCATGACGCTGCCGACCTGAGCGCAGCTATCCGCACCGCACTTGCGAAAGTGATCGACCCCGAACTACGGCGCCCCATAACCGAACTCGGGATGGTCAAGAGTATCGACATCGAGCCCGACGGCGGCGTGCACGTAGGTATTTACCTGACCATCGCCAGCTGCCCGAAGAAGTCCGAAATCAGCGAGCGCGTCACCAAGGCGGTCGCCGACGTCCCTGGCACCGGCACGGTGAAGGTCACCCTGGACGTGATGAACGACGAGCAGCGCACCGAGTTGCGCAAGCAATTGCGTGGCGATGCCCGCGAACCCGTCATCCCGTTCGCCCAGCCCAGCTCGCTGACCCGGGTGTATGCGGTCGCATCCGGCAAGGGCGGAGTCGGAAAGTCAACCGTGACGGTCAACCTGGCCGTGGCGATGGCTGCCCGCGGCCTGTCGGTCGGCGTGCTCGACGCCGATATCCACGGCCATTCCATCCCCCGGATGATGGGCACCACCGACCGGCCCACCCAGGTTGAGTCGATGATCCTGCCGCCCATCGCGCACGAGGTGAAGGTCATCTCGATCGCCCAGTTCACCCAGGGCAACACGCCGGTGGTCTGGCGCGGGCCGATGCTGCACCGCGCGTTGCAGCAGTTCCTGGCCGACGTGTACTGGGGTGATCTGGACGTGCTGCTGCTCGATCTGCCACCCGGAACCGGCGACATCGCCATCTCGGTGGCTCAGCTGATCCCGAACGCCGAGATCCTTGTGGTGACCACGCCACAGCTGGCCGCGGCCGAGGTCGCCGAGCGGGCCGGCAGCATCGCGCTGCAGACCCGCCAGCGCATCGTCGGGGTCGTGGAAAACATGTCCGGGCTCATCCTGCCGGACGGCTCAACGCTGCAGGTGTTCGGCGAAGGCGGCGGGGAGCAGGTCGCCGAGCGGCTGACGCGCGCGGTTGGCGCCGACGTTCCGCTGCTGGGTCAGATCCCGTTGGACCCCGCGCTGGTGGCCGCCGGTGATGCGGGCATACCGATTGTGCTGAGCGCGCCCGATTCGCCGGTGGGCAAGGAACTGCTCCGCATCGCCGACGGCCTGTCGTCACGGCGGCGCGGACTGGCAGGGGTGTCGCTGGGGCTCGACCCGACCCGACGCTAGCCGACCCGGTCGCTAGGTCGCGTCTGTGTCGTACGGGGTGTGTCCTGGGGCGAGCTGACCCGGCAGTTGTACCGGCTCCGTAGGCTGCACCGGCTTCGCGGGCGCTCCATTGACCGGCTTGTCGAAGTGTCCGGTAAATATAGAGTCATCGCCGTCGAGGAGATGCTTGGTCAGCGCCGCGCGCGGTGTCATGCCTCGCAACTTCTGTAGCTCGCCCAGATGCTCACGGAGATCATCGAATTCGGGACCCATGTCCTCGCGCAGCTGGCTGGTCACACCGCTGAGATAGTCGCGGGCCTGCCGCAGCGCGCTCGATGTCCAGCGGATCGCGCCCGGGAGCCGCTCCGGGCCGAGAACCACCAGCCCGACCACGACGAGGACGAGCATTTCCCCCCAACCGATGTTGGCGAACATCTAGCTGGTATCGGGGTCGGGTTTCACCGTCAGCGTGACGTGCCGACCATCGCGGACCACCTCGACCGGGGCGTCCTGGCCGATGGTTAGCTGCCGCACGGCGACAACGAACTCGTCGGAGTCGGCGACTTTTCGGTTGCCGATCTTGACTATCACGTCGTTTTCCTGGATTCCGCCCTTTTGCGCGGGACTTCCTGCCTTCACATTGGCGACCTGCGCACCGGCTGCGATCGCATTGCTAACCGAGCGGGTGCTGATCCCGATTGTCGGGTGCACGATCTTTCCGTCTTTGATCAGAGTTTGCGCAACCAATTTCATCTCGTTGACCGGGATCGCGAAGCCCAGCCCGCTCGCGCTGTCCGACAGCGACTTACCGGCGGTGTTGATGCCGATCACCTGGGAATCCATGTCGATCAGCGGGCCGCCGGAGTTGCCGTGGTTGATCGAGGCGTCGGTCTGGACGGCGTCGATGACGGTGTCGGTGTCGGAGCCCTCCCCCGACAACGGGACGGGGCGGTGCAGCGCGCTGACGATGCCGTGGGTCACGGTGCTGCGCAGCCCCAGCGGCGCACCTGCCGCGAGGACCTCGTCGCCGACGCGTGTCTTGTCGGAATCACCGAGCCTGGCCACGGTCAGGTTGTCGACGTTGTCGACCTTGAGGACGGCCAGGTCGGTCTTGGGGTCGCGACCCACCAGGCTGGCGGGCACTTCTTTGCCGTCGTTGAAGACCACGGTCGTCTTGAACTGACTGGGGTTGTTGGCGGCCTCGGAAATCACGTGGTTGTTGGTGACGATGTAGCCGCGACCGTCGATGATGACGCCAGAGCCCTGCATACCCTCCTGGTCGCTCTTCGACTCGATGGTCACCACGGAGTCGGCGACCGCCGCCGCTACCTTGGCGAACCGGCCGGCCGGCTGCTCAGCATTGTTATTGGTGGCCAGCGTCACCTTCGATGTGGTGAACGCTTCGACGACCTCGGCGGTCTTACGACCGACCACGCCGCCGATCACGCCGATCACCAGCGCGATGAGTAGCAGCACGGCCAGGGCGCGATAGGACACCTTGCCGCCGAACAGCACGGCGCGCACGCCGAGCTTGCCACGGTGGCCCAGCGCGCTGTGCGGTACCGGCGGGGTCACCGCAGGGCTCCCCAGAGCCGCCGCAGCCGCAGGGTCTCGCCACGGATCGTCTGGTTCGTCGGGCCCGAAGCCGTCTTTCTCGGCCGCCAGCGCGCCGGCGTCGATAGGGTGGCGCTGCAGCGTCTCGATGCTTCCGACAGGCCGGCTGAACGCCTCCTGCAGGACCGGGTCGGCCGGTTGATCGCTCGGCCTGAACTCGGCCTGGTCTCGGTACTTCCGCGGGCGCACGCGCTCCGCCAGGAAGGACCCCTTGATCCCGGAGGGACGACCGAACGCTTGACGCGATGCGGGGTCGACCGGTGGCCGGGAGACGGGGCGCGGCGCTAGGCGTTGGCCGCCGTCATGGCCGCTGTTGTTGCCTTGGTCGGAGGTCACCTCATCCTCTTCTGAGCGCTCGAGACAACTCGATGTAGGGGCCATGTACAGGGTCGTGTACGGGCAGGGCGTTGTCCGTGTCCACCCTAGTATCCACGTTTCCTGATTGGTCGCTTGCGCTCCGGCGAGTAGCCGTCAAACTACCGGCGCTTACGCTGGTCACGCCCGTCGCGGTCGGCGAAACCGTCCGATGGTGGTGTCGTGTCGTCGGGCGGGCTATGCGGAATCTCAGATAGCAACCCGAGCAACGTGCTGGGGATGCGGATCGGGTGGGAGTCGCGCAGCGCGGCCCGCGCCCGGCTCTGATCCTCCACTTCGGCCGCGCATTGGGCGCACAGCGAAAGGTGATGCGCGGCCCGCAAGTGTGCGGTCATCCGCAGCTCACCGTCGACGAACGCCGCGATGGCCTCGATGGACAGATGCTCGGTGGAACCGAACTGCCGCGGTGCACCGACCGGCGCATCACTCTGGGAGGCAAACTGTGCGGGGAGCCAGGAGAACGCGCGGCGGAACACATGTCCTCGCTCACTCATTACCAGCTCCTTTCGCTGCCGCCCACCTCTCGAATGTAGCGCGGCGCGGTGCCCAATAGGCGTCTACAGCCGGTAAAACCCCAGGATTATCGGCGGGGACTGTGGATACAAGCCGATCGCTCGCTCCTCAGCGCGTCATTCCGGCCCGTTCGTCAACGGCGGGTCGCGCAGCTAAGCCGACTTGGTATGCGGTGTGCCGGCGTGGGCGTGGTCGGGATGTGCGGCCAGGTAGTCGCGCAACGCCTGACGTCCGCGGTGTATGCGGCTACGTACGGTGCCCAGCTTCACGCCCAGGGTGGCACCGATCTCCTCGTAAGACAGACCTTCGACGTCACACAACACAACCGCGGCACGAAACTCCGGTGGCAGCGAATCCAGGGCGGCCTGTAGGTCAGGCCCGAGCCGCGAATCGTGGTAGATCTGCTCGGGGTCTGGCTCGTCGGCGGGCACCCGGTCGTAATCCTCGGGCAACGCTTCCATCCGGATGCGGGTCCGCCGGCGGACCATGTCGAGGAACAGGTTGGTGGTGATGCGGTGCAGCCAGCCCTCAAAGGTTCCCGGTTGGTAATTCTGGACCGAACGGAAAACCCGGATGAAGGTCTCCTGGGTCAGGTCCTCAGCATCTTGTTGATTGCCGGACAGCCGATAGGCCAGCCGGTACACCCGGTCGGCGTGCTGACGCACCAGCTCATCCCAGGAAGGCATGGTTGCCTTGTCCCCGGTCGCGTCAAATACCGCGGTGCCCTGGATCGTGTCAGCCGGCTCCACCCAGCCGTTCTCGGGGCACTGTTGCGGATGAGACATGCTCGTCGGGGTCAAAAGCGTGGTGATGATCGGATCCTCCGGATTAGCCCTGCCATCAAGGGTAGGCAGTTGGTCACGCACGGCAACGCGAAGCTGCGATTGTGTATTCCCGATCCAGCGCTCTCCGCGTTCCATAGGGATACGGTCGCGTATCGGGGTGTGGGCGATATAGGAGCATACTGAGGTTTGCCTGAGAAATCTGATCGTTACCAGCGTTATGCAGGGCATATCCTTCGCGAGTGATCTTCGTCGCCCCTCACGTTCCGGGCGTGTCGTGAGCGCATGGCTGCGGCTCAGGGGCCGGAATAGCGCGCCTGCCCGACCACGCGGCGAATTCGACATACGCTGCGGGCATGGACGGCACCGATAAAACCTCGGTCACCCCCGGCCAGGCGGCCCCCAGTCGAGCCGAATCACTCTGTGCGCACGCCGAGGGGTCGATATCAGAAGACGCGATCCTGGCGAGTGCCCGCGAGCGCGCGGTGGACATCGGCGCCGGGGCGGTGACGCCCGCGGTCGGGGCGCTGCTGAGCCTGCTGACCAAGCTCAGCGGCGGCAAAGCTGTCGCCGAGGTGGGCACCGGCGTGGGAGTCAGTGGACTCTGGCTGTTGTCGGGCATGAGTGACGACGGTGTGTTGACCACGATCGATATTGAGCCCGAGTATCTGCGGCTGGCCAAGCAGGCATTCTCCGAGGCGGGCATCGGACCGTCGCGAACCAGGCTGATCAGCGGCCGTGCCCAAGAGGTGCTGACCCGGCTCGCCGACGAATCGTATGACCTGGTGTTCATTGACGCCGACCCGATCGACCAGCCGGATTATGTCGTCGAGGGCGTGCGGCTGCTGCGATCCGGCGGGGTCATCGTCGTGCACCGGGCGGCGCTGGGCGGGCGTGCCGGTGATCCCGCGGCGCACGACGCCGAGGTGACCGCAGTCCGCGAGGCAGCCCGGCTCATCGCCGAGGACGAGCGGCTCACGCCTGCGCTGGTGCCGCTCGGCGACGGCGTGCTGGCCGCGGTCCGCGACTAGGGCCTGCTGTCGCTAGCAGACCGAGACCGAGCATACGTACAGTCGGTCGTGCTCCAGGTTGTGAACCCCAGCCTGGTCAGTGTCGCCGCAGCCTCCAGTTGCTCATCGGAAGCCACGGGGGCAACGTCGAGTTCTTTTCCGAGGCCGGCCGCGCTTTCCAGCGCAGCGATCTGCAAGAGCGGGCCGCGCGGATGGTTGACGGCGGTCTTGGACACCGCCGCAGCGACCGGCGATTTCCGGTGGACCAGTGGCAACCGGCGGTTCAACCTCGGGCTGTTCCGCGGGCTCGCGGGCGTCGGCTACACCGTGCTGAGGCGGGTCGACGGATCGCTGCCCAATGTCCTGATCTGGGCGTGACCCGACGCGGGTTCCGCTTGGGCGACGGCCCGCCGGCTGTGGCTCGCGAGTAACCGATTTTTACGGATTCCTGACGGGGCGTCTCCTTGACGCCGGACTGAACGCGCGTTTAATATACTGAACATGCGTTCAGCCGACCTGACCGCCACCGCTCGAATCCGCGACGCGGCCATCGAGCAGTTCGGCCAGCACGGCTTCGGTGTCGGGCTGCGCACGATCGCCGAAGCCGCGGGGGTGAGCGCCGCGCTGGTCATCCACCACTTCGGCTCCAAAGAAGGTCTGCGCAAAGCTTGTGACGACTTCGTCGCCGAAGAGATCCGCAGCACCAAGTCCGAGGCGATTCAGTCCAACGATCCGGCCACCTGGTTCGCGCAGCTGGCCGAGATCGAGTCCTACGCACCGCTGGTGGCCTACCTGGTGCGCAGTATGCAATCTGGCGGCGAGCTGGCGACGATGTTGTGGAACAAGATGATCGACGACGCCGATGAGTACATGGAAGAAGGCGTGCGGGCAGGCACCATTAAGCCCAGTCGCGATCCTCGCGCCAGGGCCAGGTATCTGGCTCTCGCCGGGGGCGGGGCGCTTCTGCTGTATCTGCAATTGCATGAAACCCCAACGGATCTCCGTGCAGTGCTACGCGACTATTCCCGCGACATGATGCTGCCCGCCATGGAGGTGTTTACCGAAGGCCTGATGGCCGATCGCACCATGTTCGACGCATTTCTGGCCGCAGATTATCAAGGAGAGTCCCATGCCGGTTGACAATTTCGCACCCATCGAAATCCGCAATCTGACAAAGAATTTCGGCGCGGTGCGGGCGCTGGACGGCCTTGACCTGACGGTGCGCGCTGGAGAGGTGCACGGCTTCCTCGGACCGAACGGCGCCGGGAAGTCCACTACCATCCGCATCCTGCTAGGTCTGGTCAAGGCTGACAGCGGCAGTGCGCGGTTGCTGGGCGGCGACCCTTGGACCGATGCCGTCGAACTGCACCGCCAGATCGCTTACGTGCCAGGCGACGTCACGTTGTGGCCCTCGCTGACCGGCGGCGAGACCATCGACCTGCTGGCCCGCATGCGCGGTGGCATCGACGAGAAACGTCGCGCGGAGCTGATCGAACGCTTCGACCTCGACCCGCACAAGAAGGCGCGCACCTACTCGAAAGGCAATCGCCAAAAGGTCTCGCTGATCTCCGCCTTTTCGTCGCGCGCCGGGCTGCTGCTCCTGGATGAGCCGAGCAGTGGCCTGGACCCGTTGATGGAGAACGTGTTTCAGCAGTGCGTCGGCGAAGCGCGCGACCGTGGTGCGACGGTCCTGTTGTCCAGCCACATCCTGGCCGAAACAGAAGCGCTATGTGAAAGAGTGACCATCATCCGGGCCGGCAAGACCGTCGAGAGCGGTTCGCTGGACTCTATGCGGCATCTCAGCCGCACCTCGATCAAGGCCGAAATGATCGGTGATCCTGGCGATCTCACCAGGATCAAAGGAGTCGAGGACGTCAGCGTCGACGGCAACACCTTGCGCGCCCAGGTCGATAGCGAAAGCCTCGGGCAACTCATCCGGGTGCTCGGCGACGCCGGTGTGCGCAGCCTGGTCAGCCAGCCGCCGACTCTTGAGGAACTCTTCCTGCGCCACTACAACATCGCAGACAACGGAGACATTGGGGGGCAGCGGGCGCACAACGCAAAGAAGGTGCCGGCGCTATGAGCACCGCAATCCTGGATCGGCCGCACCGTCCGGCGCACCCGGCACCGCGGGCCGGTTCGAACTTCTCCGGAACGCTTGGGATGTTGCGGCTCTATCTGCGGCGCGACCGGGTCACGTTGCCGCTGTGGGTGTTGCTGCTGTCGGTGCCGCTGGCCAGCGTGTACGTCGGGAGCATCTTGAAGGTCTACCCCAGCGAGGCCGCCCGCGCCGGGTTCGCGGCCTCCATCATGGCCAGCCCGGCCCAGCGTGCACTTTACGGCCAGGTCTACAACAACAGCCTTGGGGCGGTGGGTATTTGGAAAGCCGGGATGTTCCACTTGCTCATCGCGGTAGCGGTCATCCTCACCGTGATCCGGCACACCCGCGCCGACGAGGAGACCGGCCGGACTGAACTGATCGACTCGACCGCGGTCGGCCGGTATGCCAGCCTCAGCGCGGCACTGATGTTGTCGTTCGGTGCGTCGATTGCCACCGGCGCGATCAGCGCGGCGGGATTGCTCACCACCGACATCCCGCCCGGCGGATCGCTGGCCTTCGGGGCTGCGCTGGCCGGCTCCGGCCTGGTGTTCACTGCCGTGGCCGCGGTGGCCGCGCAGCTGTCGCCGAGCGCACGATTCGCCCGCGGTGTCGCGTTCGCGGTGTTGGGGGCGGCGTCCACGCTGCGCGCCATCGGCGACGCCGGTGATGGCAAACTGTCGTGGCTCTCGCCGCTGGGGTGGTCGCTACAAGTCAGGCCGTATGCGGGCGATCGCTGGTGGGTCCTGCTGCTGCATCTGGCGACGACGGCCGTGCTCACCGTGCTGGCCTATCGACTGCTCGCTGGCCGCGACGTGGGCGCCGGACTCATCGCCGAACGCGCCGGTCCCGGCTCCGCCGGAGCGGGGCTGCGGAGCGTGATCGGGCTGACCTGGCGGCTGGACCGCGGCGCGTTACTGCTGTGGACCGTCGGCCTGTGTCTGTATGGCGTGGTGATGGGCAGCGTGGTGCACGGCATCGGCGACGAGCTGGGCGACAGCACCGTGGCCCGTGACATCGTCGCGCGGATGGGCGGCACCAGCGCGCTGGAGCAGGCCTTCATCGCGGTGGCGTTCACCATGATGGGCATGGTGGCTGCCGCATTCGCCATCTCGCTCACCTTACGGCTGCACCAGGAAGAGGCTGGCCAGCGAGCCGAGACGACGTTGGCCGGTGCGGTTTCCCGAACTCGCTGGCTGGCAACCCATTTGGTGGCCGCGCTGGTTGGATCCGCGGTGGCGATGCTGGTTGCCGGTGTGGCAGCCGGACTCATCTACGGCATCGCGGCCGACGATATCGGCGGCAAGCTGGCCGTCGTTGTCGGCACCGCGGCCGCCCAGCTGCCCGCCGTCTGGCTGCTCGCCGCGGTGACAGTTGGCTTCTTCGGGCTCGCACCGCGGTTCACTCCTGTGGCGTGGGGCGTGCTGGTCGGGTTCATCGCCTTGTACCTGATCGGTTCGTTGGCTGGATTCTCTCAGTGGTTGCTCGACCTGGAACCCTTCGCGCACATTCCGCGGGTCGGCGGCGGCGACTTCACCGCCGTGCCGTTGCTGTGGCTGCTGGCAATCGATGTGACGCTGATCGTGTTGGGAGCCACGGCCTTCCGACGCCGCGATCTGCGTTGCTAGGTTAGCCGCCGCGAACATCGGGAGGGGTTATGAAAACTGGCCTTAAAGCCGTGGCATCGGGGCTTATCGGACTTGTCGTATTCGGCTTGATCTTGTTCTTACCGGCCGGCACGCTCAACTATTGGCAGGCATGGGTTTTCATCGCCGTATTCACGGTCGCAACGATCGTCCCCAGTATCTACTTGGCCCGGACGAACCCGGCGGCTCTGCAGCGACGCATGCATGCCGGCCCGAGGGCGGAAACCAGAACAGCTCAGAAGATCATCATCACCGGCTCGTTTCTGGGTCTGTTCGCGATGATGGCGTTCAGCGCGTTCGACCATCGGATGGGCTGGTCGTCAATGCCGCCTTCGGTGTCCGTGCTGGGTGATGCCCTGGTAGCTGCCGGGCTCGGTATAGCCATGCTGGTGGTCATTCAGAACGGCTACGCGGCTTCCACCGTTACGGTGGAGACGGGCCAAACCGTGGTCTCCGGCGGTGTCTACAAGTTTGTCCGGCACCCGATGTATGTCGGCGGCGTGATCATGATGGTCGGCATGCCCCTGGCACTCGGCTCCTACTGGGGACTTTTCTTCGTCATCCCGGGCGTGGTGGTGCTCGTCTTCCGCATCCTCGACGAGGAGAAGCTGCTCACACAGCAATTGGCTGGGTACCGCGAATACGCGCAGCGGGTTCGTTACCGGCTGCTGCCCCATTTGTGGTAACGGCCGACACGCTTAGGGTATTGGTGTGGCCCACAACCCGGCACCTTCTCTGGACCGGCCGTGGCGGGGTCGTGGCGCCCTCCGGTATGCGATAGACCGGATTCGCTGCATCGCCAAACCGCCGATAACCGTCACCGATCCACCGACCGACGTGCTCGTCGAAACTGACGTGAGCGTACCGACCCGCGACGGAACAGCGTTGCGGATCAACGTCTATCGGAAGGCTGATGACGTCGCGCGCCCAGTGATCGTCAGCATCCATCCATACGGCAAAGACGATCTGCCGGCACGGCGCGGCAAGCGGTGGACATTTTCCAAGCAGTACCGCATGATTCGCCAGCCGGATCCCGTGACGTTCTCGGCCGTGACCGGCTGGGAAGCGCCGGACCCCGCGTGGTGGGTCCCCCAAGGCTTCACCGTCGTGAACGCCGACTCGCGCGGCTGCGGGCATTCCGAGGGCACCGGAAAGCTGCTGTCGCGGCAAGAGGCCGAGGACACCTACGACCTCGTGCAGTGGATCGCCGGCCAGCCGTGGTGCGACGGCAATGTCGTCATGCTCGGGGTGTCGTATCTGGCCATCAGCCAGTACGCCGTCGCAGCCCTGCAGCCGCCGGCGCTGCGGGCGATCTGCCCGTGGGAAGGCTTCACCGACACATATCGAGACCTGACATTTCCCGGCGGAATTCGCGAGTTCGGGTTCACTCGGTTGTGGGCACGCAATGTGGATCGCACCAGGCAGACCTACAACCTCGCGAAGATGCAGGAGTCCCACCCCCTGCGCGACGACTTCTGGCGCTCGCTGGCACCCGACCTGTCGGCGATAAAGGTTCCAATGCTGGTCTGCGGCAGCTTCTCGGACAACAACCTGCACAGCCGCGGTTCGATCCGGGCATTCACTCATGGCGGCTCGACCCACGCCCGCCTCTACACCCATCGCGGCGGCAAATGGGCGACCTTCTACTCCGAAGCCGCGCTGGCCGAACAGCTGAAGTTCCTCCGCGGCGTGCTGGACGGCGTGCCCGATTCCCGCAGCGTTCGCCTCGAGGTGCGCGAGGACCGCGACACCATCGCCGCGGTGCGCGAAGAAACCGAATGGCCGCTGGCCCGCACACGTTGGCGGCCAATGTATCTCGCCAGGGCGGGAGTGTTGGCGGCCGAGCAGCCGCAGACGGCGGGCAGCATCACCTTCGAAACCCGTTCTCGCGCAGCGGCATTCAGCTGGATGGTCCCCGCAGACATCGAGCTGACCGGTCCGATGGTTGCGCGGTTGTGGGTCGAACTGGACGGCTGTGACGACGCGAACCTATTCGTCGGCGTAGAGAAGTGGCGCGACGGAAGGTTCGTCGGATTCGAGGGATCGTATGGCTACGGCCGCGACCGGGTGACCACCGGCTGGCAGCGGGTCGCGCTGCGCGCGCTGGACCCCGAGCTCTCGCAGCCGTGGGAGCCGGTCGCGGCATGCACCGAGCCGCAGCCGGTGCGCGCCGGCGAGGTGGTCGCGGTTGATGTTGCCCTCGGCCCGTCGGCGACGCTGTTCCGCGCCGGTGAGCAGCTGCGGCTGGTGGTCGGCGGGCGCTGGTTGTGTCCGCGCAACCCGCTCACCGGCCAGTTCCCGGCGGCCTATCCCAACCCGCGGCGCGGTCACGTCACCCTGCACTGGGGCCCGCGTTACGACGCGCAGCTGCTGATCCCGGAGATCCCGTAGAGGACGCCCAGCGCGGTAACGGAACCCTAGATCCAGACGCCCTTGCCCACCGCGACCACGCCGCCAGCGCTGATTGCGAAGCGTTCCCGGTCCTTCTCCAGATCCACTCCGACCATCTCGCCCGGCCCGACGACGACGTTCTTGTCCAGGATCGCGTGCCGTACCACCGCGCCGCGGCCGACTCGGGCACCCGGCAAGATGACGCTGCCCTCCACGATCGCGCCATCGTCGACCACCACGTTCGACGACAGCACCGAGTTGCGCACCGATGCCGCGGAGATGATGCTGCCGGCACCCACCACCGACTCCTGAGCCGAGCCGCCGTTGACGAACTTCGCCGGCGCCAGGTTTTCCGACGCGCCAAGGATCGGCCAGCGCTTGTTGTACAGGTTGAACACCGGATGCACCGACACCAGGTCCATGTGGGCGTCGTAGAACGCGTCCAGCGTCCCGACGTCACGCCAGTAAGCCCGGTCGCGGTCGGTGGCGCCGGGCACGTCGTTGTCGGAGAAGTCGTAAACCGCGGCCATTCCGTCGGTCACCAGCTGCGGAATGATGTCACCGCCCATGTCGTGATCCGAGTGGTCGTTATCGGCGTCGGCGCGAATCGCGTCGATAAGCACTTTGGTGGTGAAGATGTAATTGCCCATCGAGACGAACGTGCTGTCGGGGTCGTCAGGGGTCCCGGGCGGTTCCAGTGGTTTCTCGACGAAACTGCGGATACCACCGGAGTCGTCGGCATCGATGCACCCGAATGCGTGCGCCTCGGTGCGCGGAAACCGGATGCCGGCCACCGTGGCCCCGGCCCCGCTGTCGATATGGAACCGGACCATCTGCTCGGGGTCCATCCGGTATACGTGGTCGGCGCCGAAAACGACTATGTAGTCAGGGTCTTCGTCGTAAATCAGGTTCAGTGATTGATAGATCGCGTCGGCGGAGCCGGTGTACCAGCGTGGGCCGAGGCGCTGCTGTGCCGGCACCGGAGTGATGTACTCACCGGCCAGGCCGGACAACCGCCAGTTCTGCGAAATGTGACGGTCCAGTGAATGCGACTTGTATTGGGTGAGAACGCAGATCCTCAAGTAACGGGCGTTGACGAGATTGGAGAGCACGAAATCGATCAGCCGATAGGCGCCGCCGAAGGGAACCGCGGGTTTGGCCCGGTCTGCGGTCAGCGGATACAGCCGCTTACCCTCACCCCCGGCCAGGACAATGCCCAGCACGTGTGGCGCTTCCCTCATGGCTCAAACCTATCGGCCACCGTCAACCGCTGCCAGGGGAATCTCCCAATTCGCCGCTGTCCTGACGGGCTGTCGGTCAAGGTATTTGGCCCAGTTCGACGGGCCGATCACTGCCACCGATTGTCCGGCTCTCCCCCGCAAGCGGGGGGACCCCCCACCTCGGCCCGGCTGGCGGCCCTTTCGCCGACTCGAGCCTTGTCCGGCGCTCCCCGCCAGCGGGGACCCCCACTCGGCCCGCCGGCCGCATCATCGCCGACTCGAGCCCAATTGTCCGGCGCTCCCCGCCAGCGGGGAACCCCCACCTCGGCCCGGCTGGCGGGCCGCATCATCGCCGACTCGAGCCCAATTGTCCGGCTTCTTCTCGGCCCGCCTGGCGGGCCGCATCGTCGCCGAACTACGGTGCGGGGTATGCGGGTGGCGATGATGACTCGGGAGTACCCACCGGAGGTCTACGGCGGAGCCGGAGTACACGTCACCGAACTGGTCGCGCAGCTGCGCCACCTGTGCGCGGTCGACGTGCACTGCATCGGCGCACCCCGCCCGGACGCCTTCGCCCATCAGCCCGACCCGCGGTTCGAAGGCGCCAACGCGGCGCTGTCCACCCTGTCGTCGGACCTGGTGATGGCCAATGCCGCTTCGGCGGCCACCGTCGTGCATTCACACACCTGGTACACCGGCCTGGCCGGGCATCTGGCCGCATTGCTCTACGACATTCCCCATGTGCTGACCGCGCATTCCCTCGAGCCGCTGCGGCCATGGAAGGCCGAGCAACTCGGCGGCGGCTACCGAGTGTCGACGTGGGTGGAGCACACCGCGGTGCTGGCCGCCGACGCCGTCATTGCGGTGAGCTCCGGTATGCGCGACGACATGCTGCGGGTCTACCCCGCACTGGATCCGAGCCTGGTGCACGTCATCCGGAACGGGATCGACAGCGATGTGTGGTATCCGGCCGGGCCCATGCGTACTGGCTCCGTGCTAGCCGAGCTCGGGGTCGATAAAAGGCGGCCCACCGTGGCGTTCGTCGGGCGGATCACCCGGCAGAAGGGCGTCGCCCACCTGGTGGCGGCCGCGCACCAATTCAGCCCGGACGTGCAATTGGTGCTGTGCGCCGGCGCACCCGACACCCCGGAGATAGCCGATGAAGTGCGGGCCGCGGTAACCGAACTGGCCCGCAACCGTACTGGCGTGTTCTGGATCCGGGAAATGCTTCCCATTGGGAAGCTACGCGAAATGCTTTCGGCAGCAACAGTTTTCATATGCCCGTCGGTGTATGAGCCGTTGGGAATTGTGAACCTGGAAGCGATGGCCTGCGCAACCGCGGTGGTGGCCTCCGACGTCGGCGGCATACCCGAAGTGGTCGCCGACGGGATCACTGGGTCGCTGGTGCATTACGACGCCGACGACCCCAGGGGTTACCAAACTAGATTGGCAAAGGCAGTCAATGAGCTGGTCGCCGACCCCGGAAGAGCGGAACGCTATGGCCGCGCCGGACGCCAGCGCTGCATCGAGGAATTCTCCTGGGCCCACGTCGCCGAGCAGACGCTGGACATCTACCGGAAGGTGTGTGCGTAACCCCGATTATCTGCCGTACGGCGGGCTTAGCTCGTGACACCCTTGAGCTCGTCACCGAGAGCGGCGGCTTCGTCAGGCGTCAGCTCGACAACGAGTCGACCGCCGCCCTCCAGTGGTACCCGCATTACGATGCCGCGCCCCTCCTTCGTTGCTTCCAGAGGACCGTCTCCGGTCCGGGGCTTCATCGCCGCCATCGAGTGCTCCCTCCAGATTCGAGCTGACCCGCGCTTGCGGACCTGGTCGGCGCCGAGCATGCCCCGCCAGTGGATTCCCAGCCATACCCGACATTGAACTGCCAAATCACCCCTCCATTGTTCCCTATTGAGGTCAATAGGTGCACAAAGACCCGGCATCTCGGGCCTCACGGGCTGCTGTGCCTGATTGCTGGTCCCCCGCAAGCGGTCGGTGCCCCCACCTCAACGGGCCGCTCACGGCCCGCATCATTGCCGGGCCGGAGGCACCCAGCAAGCGCGGATATGGTCGTCGACCATCCCGGTCGCCTGCATCAGCGCATAGCCGGTCGTGGGCCCAACGAAGCGGAACCCGCGCCGTTTCAATTCGCGCGCCATGGCCTTCGATTCCGCAGTGGCCGAGGGGATTTCGGATCCGTCGGCGTGCCGGGGCCGCGGTGGCGGCGCGAACGACCACAGCAGCTCGGACAGGCCGTCGGAAGATCCCAGGCTAGCGGCCGCACGCGCGTTTGCGATCGTCGCCTCGATCTTTGCCCGGTTGCGGACGATTCCGTCATCGGCCAGCAGCCGTTGCACATCGGCATCGGTATACCGAGCCACCTTCTCGATGTCGAACCCGGCGAAGGCCCGCCGGAAATTCTCCCGCTTGCGCAAGACGATCAGCCACGACAGGCCGCTCTGAAAGGCCTCCAGGCTCATCCGCTCGAACAAAGCCACCCCGCCGTGCAACGGGCGGCCCCACTCCTGGTCGTGATAGTTGCGGTACAGCTCGGAGTGGGGCCCGGACCTGACGTCCGCCCAGCCGCAGCGAACCAGCCCGTCGTCGCTCACGTCAGATCCTGACGGTCTCCAACGTCCAGGCCGTCCTCAACGTTCGAGGCGTCCTCGACGTTCTGGCCAAAGGATCCGTCGGCCTCGCCTTTCGTGTCGGCGGCCGACGAGGCGTGGATCGCCGCCAGCTGGCCGCGTAGCGCCTCGAGCTCACGGCCGAGCCGGTCCAGCACCCAGTCCACCTCGCTGGTCTTGTACCCGCGCAGCACCTGGGTGAACTTGACGGCGTCGACGTCGGCGCCGGTGACGCCGAACGCCGGCAGCACCGTCGCCGTGGTCCCCCGCGGCAGCGGCGGCAGCTGCTCGCCGCGGCCGAACAGCAGGCTGGCGGCGCCGAACAGCACAATCGCCACCAGGACGAGAACCACCAGGTACAGCAACACCAGTGCCACGTGACTGAGTTTGCCCTATACCACCGACACCCCGGCGATCACCGTGACCTCACCGAGGTCTGAGCCTGTTCATCGGCGGCCGGTCCACCAGCGACACCGGCCAAGTGCGCTGGGTGTAGCCACAACTGTCGGGGCCGTCGGCGAAGAATTGGGTCAGCCCGACCCCGGAGTCGGGGATGCCGCAACGCGACAGCAAGGTCGCGATGACCTGGCGGCTCATCGCGCCCAGCTCGGCCAGCGGCCGGTTGCGGTGCGCCCGCACGCCGAGGTTGACCTGCGCGATCGCGTCCAGGCCCAACCGGTCGAAAGTGTCGACCAGCAGGCCGATTTCCACGCCGTAGCCCGGTGCGAACGGCAGCGATGTCAGCAGTTCCCTGGTGGCCGCGTACTCGCCGCCGAGCGGCTGCAGCACACAGCCCAGCTCCGGCCGCAGCGCCGCCAACAGCGGTCGTGCCACCAGCTCGGTGACCCGCCCGCCCCCGGTGGCACCCGCGCTGCCACCCGCGTCGCTGACATTGAGCGGCCGTCGGTAAAAGCTTTTGACCAAGTGGATGCCGTCGCCGGTGAGCAGTGGCCCGACCAGCCACGGCACGAACATCGGATGCGGGTTGATCAGGTCGGAGTCGACGAACACCACGATGTCGCCGCTGGTGGCTGCGAGTGAGCGCCACAATGCCTCACCCTTGCCGGGCCGCGCCGGGACCTCCGGCAAAGCCTGTTCGCGACTGACGACTCGGGCGCCGGCAGCGATGGCCCGGATCTCGGTCTCGTCCGTCGAGCCGGAGTCCAGCACGATCAGTTCGTCGACCAACCCGTCGACCAGCGGTGAGATGCTGTCGATTACCGATTCGATGGTTTCTTCCTCGTCGAGGGCCGGCAGCACCACGGAGATCGTCCGCCCGGCCTTGGCCGCTACCAATTCGCTGATTGTCCAGCTGGGACGGCTCCAGCTGCGGTCGGACAGCCAGGTGTCTCCAGGCAGTGCGGCAAGGGCCCCGTCACTGGCGAGATCGCCCGCGACCAGATCCGATGCCGTCATGCGAGACCCCTCACCGTGCGCATCGGTGGGCGCGTCCCCTGGATCGAGGCCACCATTTCCAGGACCCGCCGAGTCGCCGCGACCTCGTGCACCCGAAACATGCGGGCTCCGGCGGCCGCCGCCAGCGCGGTGGCTGCCAGTGTGCCCTCAAACCGTTCGGTCACTTCCACGCCCAAAGTCTCCCCGACGAAGTCCTTGTTGCTCAACGCCATGAGCACAGGCCACCCGGTCATAACAAGATCGGCCACGTGGCGCAACACGAGCAGCCCGTGGAAGGTGTTCTTGCCGAAATCGTGGGCCGGGTCGATCAGCACTCGGTCGCGGGCTACTCCGGCCGCGACTGCCCGCTCAGCGGCGCCGGTGACCTGGCGAATCACGTCGTCCACCACCCCGCGGGTAGTCGTACCGTAGCTCACCCGGAAGGGACGTGTGCGCGGCAGCGCGCCGCCTGTGTGCGAACACACCAGGCCCGCCCCGAACTCGGCAGCCACCTCGGGCATGGCAGGGTCAATTCCACCCCAGGTGTCGTTGATGAGGTCCGCGCCCGCCGCGCAGGCCACTCTTGCCACCTCTGAGCGCCAGGTGTCGACGCTGATCAGCTGGTCCGGGTATGCGCCCCGCAGCCATTCCACGAATGGCACCAGCCGCGCAATCTCGTTGTCCGCGTCGACGCTTTCGCCAGGGCCCGCTTTGACACCGCCGACGTCGATGACATCGGCGCCGTCGGCGATCGCCCGATGGACGGCGGCCCTGGCAGCCTCGTCGCTGAACGTCGCGCCCTGGTCGTAGAACGAATCCGGGGTGCGGTTGATGATCGCCATGATCAACGGGCGATCACTTGCCACCGGGCGGCCGCAGAGCGTCGACTGCACACGTCCATACTGCCGGGTCACCGTGGAGCGCGCGGTTCAGAGTCACCGAGACGGTACTTCCACTTCCGGCGAGGTTTTCCGAATAGGGCGATTGGGGCGTTGTACGGCGTCGTCGTGCATCACGAAGTCGAGACCGCTGGCGTCGACCTATGGGTTGACTCCGCCAACCCCCAGTGGTAAAGCGAGCCTGCTAGGGCCTGGGCCGGCGCAGCAACCCGGACGCTTGCGAATTGCTGAGAGGATCCCCGGTCGCGGAAAGTTCGCCAGAAGTTCGTCGACACCTTTCGACGACTGGCCCAACCCCGGGAGGTGTCATGAGCGACCACAATGATGCCGCCGACGCGAATCGGCAAGCCTGGTCTAAGGCCTCGGAGTGGGGCCGCAGCCCGCGGATGACTGAGTTCGAGGCCCTGATGTGGCGATCCGAGCGCCACCCGCAGCAATCGTCGACGATCCTGTCGGTGATGCTGTTGGACACCGCACCGGACTGGGATCGCCTCGTCGCGGCACATGAATGGGCGGCCCAGCTGATTCCGCGCACCCGCCAACGAGTGGTCGATCCCATCGTGCCGGTCGGGCCACCGGCCTGGATACTTGACGAGCACTTCCGGCTCGACTATCACCTGCGCCGGGTCCGGCTGCCCAGCGGGGGGACTCTGCGTGCCGTGCTGGATCACGCGGCGGCGTTCGCATTGCTGCCGCTGGACCGCAACCGCCCGCTGTGGGAGGCCCGCCTCGTTGAGGGGCTCGACGGCGGCCGCGCCGCCTACCTGCTGAAGATGCACCACTCGCTGACCGACGGCATGGGCGGAATCGAACTGCTGTCGTCGGTGCAAAGCCGTACCCGCGAGCACACCCCCGACAAGCCGCGGCCACTACCCACCGACGACGGCGAGCAGGGCACCGACTCAATCCGGCTGGCCGTCAACGAGATCAGCGAACGGCTTCTGGCATCCCCAGGTGTCGCGCTGGCCGCCGCGCGATCGGGTCTCGACCTGCTGACTCGGCCGGGCTCAGCGGCCGGGCAGACGCTAAGGTATGCCGCCTCACTGCGTCGGGTGCTTAGTCCGCCGCCGGCCACCCCGTCCCCGTTGCTGCGTGAACGCACCGGGCGTGTCTGGCGCTACGGAGTGCTGGAATGCCCGCTGGCGCAACTGAAGTCGGCCGGCAAAGCCGGCGGCGGATCGGTCAACGACGCATTTGTCGCGGCCCTGCTGGGCGGGTTGCGGATCTACCACGAGCGGCACGGCGTGCAGCTGGACCGGCTGCCGATGGCGATGCCGGTATCGCTGCGCAAGGCCGATGACCCGATGGGCGGCAACAAGTGGGCGGGTGCGCTGTTCGCCGCGCCGATCGGGATCGCGGATCCCGGCGACCGCATCGCCGCGATCCGCGACACCGTGCTGTCGCTGCGCACCGAACCGGCGCTGGACACCTTCTCGCTGCTCGCCCCGCTGGTGAACCGGCTGCCAGCTGCCGTCGGCGCCCTGTTCGCCCGGCTCGGCGGCGCCGCAGACATGTCTGCGTCGAACGTGCCCGGTCTGCCCTATCAGACCTACCTCGCCGGGGCGAAGGTCGAGCGAATATATCCGTTCGGCCCGTTGCCCGGTGTGGCGGTGATGGCCGCGATGGTCTCCCACGTCGGAACCTGCTGTTTCGGACTCAATATCGACGGCGCCGCCGTCGCCGACGTCGACGTGCTGCTGGAGTGTTTCGAGGCGGGCCTGAAAGAAACGCTGGCCGCAAGCAAACCAACAATCGGCGATGAAGGGGAGCGGTCATGAACATCGGAGCGCATCTGTCCAAGCGGGCCCTGCTGAATCCGGACCTGGAGGCGCTGGTCGACGACGCCGCCGGCCGACGGTTCAGCTTCGCCGAGCTCAACGAGCGGG
The DNA here is from genome assembly GCA_963728815.1 of uncultured Actinomycetota bacterium. Taxonomy (GTDB): domain Bacteria; phylum Actinomycetota; class Actinomycetes; order Mycobacteriales; family Mycobacteriaceae; genus Mycobacterium. Next base: position 54,140 of record CAVSLH010000019.1, on the reverse strand, counting down.
CCGACCGGGCCGCCCACGCGCTCACCGGGCTCGGGCTGGCCAAGGGGGATCGGGTCGCGGTGCTGCTGCCCAACGGTCACCAGTTCGTTGAGGCGTTCTATGGCGCGGCAAGGGCAGGGCTGGTCGTCGTCCCGCTGAACTGGCGGCTGGTCGCCGACGAGTTGGCGTTCATGCTTCGCGACTCGGGGGCCGCCGTCCTGGTGTTCGATGCCGAGTACGACGCCGTCGTGGCCGACCTGCACGGCCGCGGCGGCAATGAGAACGGCACTAAGGTCCTGCACTGGTTGCGCGTCGGCGCTGACACCCCGGCCTGGGCGGACGACTTCAACGCCCTCGTTGAGCAGGCGCCGGCCGACCCCGTGTTGGTCGACGCCGACGGTGATGACCCGCTGTTCATCATGTACACCTCCGGCACCACTGGGCTGCCGAAGGGAGCGCTGCACACCCACGACAGCGTGGAGTGGGCGGTGCTCACCATGTTGGCCAGTGTCGATGTGCGGTTCCGGGACCGCTACCTGATTTCGCTGCCGATGTTTCACGTCGGGGCGCTCACCCCGGTGGTCGGTTGTCTCTACCGCGGCGCGACGATCGTCATATTGCGCCACTTCGATGCGAAGCGGATTTGGGACGTGTTCCGCGACGAGCGGGTCACGATCACGCTGGCCGTCCCCGCGATGCTGAACTTCATGCTGCCGACGTATGGGCCCGAGCTGCGCGAGTCGCTGCAACTGCGGCTGATCTGGAGTGGGGCGGCACCGGTACCGCCGTCGTTGATCGAGTCCTATGCCCGTCTCGGCATCGAGGTGCACCAGGTCTACGGGCTCACCGAGACGTGCGGGCCGGCCTGCGTGATCAGCCCCGATGATGCAATGTCTCACATCGGGTCGACCGGCAAGCCGTTCTTCCACACCGACGTGCGCATCGTCGACGTCAACGGTGCCGACGTCGGCGCCGGGGTCCCTGGCGAGGTGCTGGTGCGCGGCCGCCACATCATGGCCGGCTATTGGAACCGCGAGGCGGCGACCGCCGAGACGATCACCGATGGCTGGCTGCACACCGGCGACGTGGCTGTGCGCGACGCCGACGGTTTCATCTACATCCAAGACCGGCTCAAGGACATGATCATCTCCGGCGGAGAGAACGTCTATCCGGCCGAGATTGAAGACGTCCTGCTCTCCCACCCCGGCATCGCTGACGTCGCCGTGCTGGGGATGCCGTCGGTGAAGTGGGGCGAGTCGCCGTTGGCGGTGGTCGTGCGCGCCGACCCCGACCTCGACGAGGCCGCGGTCTTGGCGCACTGCAGCGGCAGGCTGGCGCGGTTCAAGCTGCCGAAGCGGGCGGTGTTCACCGACGCCATCCCCCGCACCCAGACCGGCAAAGCACTGAAACGCTCTCTGCGCGAGCAGTTCCCGCTCGATGCCCCCGAGTAGTCAGGAGTAGCACATGAAGCAACTCAGCGGCCTCGACGCGACGTTCCTCTACATGGAGACGGCAACGACGTTCGGGCACGTCACCGGCCTGATGATCTTCGACCGGCCCAGCCCGGACTACGATCCGTACGCGAAGGTGCACGCCAAGTTCGCCTCGCTGGTCGGGCAGCTCGAGCCGATGCGCCGGCGTCTCGTGCAGGTGCCGTTCGGGCTCGACCATCCGTACTGGGTATTCGACCCCAACTTCGACCTCGACTTTCACATCCGCGAGCTGCACCTCGCCCGGCCGGGCCTCGCCGACCAGCTGGCCGAGCAGGTCTGCCGCATCGTCGGGCGGCCGATGGACCGCACCCGGCCGTTGTGGGAGGTCTACGTCATCGACGGCATCCAGGATGGGCGCTGGGCGCTGCTTACCAAATACCACCACGCCACCATCGACGGGGCGTCCGGACAACTGCTGCTGGACATCCTCACCGATACCACCCCTGACGCGCCGCCGCCGGACGCCGGCCCGTCCTGGGAGCCTGAACCGCTGCCCAGCACCGCCGACTTGTTGCGCCGCACGCTGGGCAACCTCGCCCGCAACCCGTTTAGAGCAATGCGGGTGCAGGCCCGGATCGTGCGTCAGCTAGCCGACGCCGCCGGAATCCATGGTGTGAGCAGTGCAGCCACCCAGGCCGGTGCGGCGATCAAGCGCATCGCCCAGCTGGGCGTGGGAGATCGGCCCAGCATCTCGTTGCCGACCACGGCGGCGCCGCCGACGCCATGGAACAAAACGATCACCGGCCACCGGCGCTTCGCCATGCGCACGGCGTCGCTGGAGAACATCAAGCGCCTCAAGCAGGCCACCGGCGGCACGGTCAACGACGTCGTGATGGCGATCTGCGCGGGCGGGCTGCGCGACTACCTGCTGGCACATGATGCACTTCCCGACCGCCCGCTACGGGCGATGGTGCCGGTGTCGATCCGCACCGGCGACGAGGCCGACCCGTGGACCAACCGGGTATCGGCCATCGTCGCCGAGTTGCCGACCAACTGTGACGATCCGCTGGAACGGGTCGCCCGCTGCCGCCAGGCGATGCAAAAAGCCAAGCGCCAGTTCGAGCTGGTCCCGGCTGCCGAGCTCGTCGACCTCACCCAGTACTCACCGCCGGTGCTTGCCACCGCGGCCGTACGGCTGGCATCGCGGCTGCGGTTGGCCGATCGGGTCGCCCAGCCGTTCAACCTGGTGATCTCCAACGTTCCCGGGCCGCGCCAGCCGTTATATTTCGCGGGCGCGCAGCTTTGTCACCAATTCCCGGTGTCGATCGTCACCGACGGGCAGGGCCTCAACATCACCGTGCAGAGCTACCTCGACGCGCTCGATTTCGGGTTCATCGCCGACCGCGAGCTGGTGCCTGACGTCTGGGACCTCGCCGACTTGCACATCGCCGAGATCGGTCGGCTGTTCGAGTCCACCGGCGCACAATGGGCCCAACCACCGCAGCCGGCCTCTCCACGACGTGGCCCGATGAAGCGTGCTTCGGCGACCACGACGCCAACGACCAGCAAGTCGGCCACCAGCAAGGCGTCAGCCCGCAAAGTGCCGGCGAAAAAGGCTGACGCCAAACGGCCTTGAGCGCAGCAGTCAGGGCGACAAGTACTCGGCGGCGCAGTCCGGCGGGATCGGCAGCCCTCACCGAACCGCTGATCGACAAGTACATCGCCGATCTGCAGCAACTAGGTATGCTCGACGGGCGCCAGAAGCGCGATACCAGCGTGCCCGAAAGACCTTGACCTAGGCCATCAAGTTCAGCCCTGCGGTCGCTTACCGGCTCGAACTGATTGGCCGGTGCGCTCCCCCAGGGCTTTCAGCCCTGCGGTCGCTTACCGGCTCGAACTGATTGGCCGGTGCGCTCCCCCAGGGCTTTCAGCCCTGCGGTCGCTTACCGGCTCGAACTGATTGGCCGGTGCGCTCCCCCAGGGCTTTCAGCCCTGCGGTCGCTTACCGGCCGAAACTTCGTCGGGGTACTCGTCGTAGTACGGCACGTACCCCTCGTCGCGGCCGGCCAGTACGTACAACGGGTCCTCGACATCAGAGCCGTAGGCCTGTTCGCGCAACTCCACCTTGCGGCTCTTGAACGTCGTGGTGTGTGCCATCGACTTCACCACCCGCACGAACAGTGGCAGTGCATAGACGGGCAACTGGCCGTGGACCGCGCGGGCCAACGACTGGCCGTCGAACTCGGCGCTCTCGCGCAGCTTGACCGCGGCCATGCCGGCGCGGCCGCCGGTGCGCGGAATCTCGACGCCGTAAACCGTGCACTCCTCGACGGCCGGGTCGGACGAGAGCGCCGCTTCGACCTGTGTGGTGGCGACGTTCTCGCCCTTCCAGCGGAAGGTGTCGCCCAGCCGGTCGACGAACGCGGCGTGGAACATGCCCTGGGGACTCATCACATCACCGGTGTTGAACCAGCAGTCGCCGTCGCGGAAAGCGTTGCGCACCAGCTTTTTTTCGCTCGCCGCCTCGTCGGTGTAACCGTCGAACGGCTGCAGTTTGTTGACCGGGCTGAGCAACAGGCCGGGCTCACCGGCGGGCACCCGGCGCACGCGCCCGCTTTCGTCACGCAGCGGGGCGCCGGTGTCGGGGTCGTATTCGACGTAGGCCAGTGGCATCGGCGAGATGCCGGTGCTCCTGGGCACATTGAAGATGTTGATAAAGGCGGTGGTGCCTTCGCTGGCGGCGTAGAACTCGCAGACTCGGGCGATGCCGAACCGTGCGGTGAATTCCTCCCAGATCTCCGGCCGCAGCCCGTTGCCGGCGATCAGGCGCACCTTGTGCGCGCGGTCGGTCGGCTTGGGCGGCTGGTTGAGCAGATACCGGCAGATCTCGCCGATGTAGATGAACGCCGTGGCACGGTTGGCGATCGCCTCGTCCCAGAACCGCGACGCCGAAAACGACTTGCCCAGCGCCAGCGTCGCCCCGGAATTGATCACCGACGACACCGCGACCGTCAGCGCGTTGTTGTGGTACAGCGGCAGGCAGCTGTACAGCGTGTCGGACCCCTTGAGCCGCAACCCAAGGCCGCCGAATGCGCCCAGTGCCTTCAGCCAGCGATAGTGCGTCATGACGCTGGCCTTGGGGAATCCCGTCGTGCCCGAGGTGAAGATGTAGAACGCGGTGTCTTTGGCCCGCACCGCCGACGCCGACGCCGGGTTAATGGCCGGAGCGCTCACAGCGAATCGCTCCAGGTCCTCGACGGTCAGAGTGTTGTCGGTGGCGCGCGCGGCGCCGGATTCGGTGACGGCGCTGACCAGGTCGGTCTCCGCGATCAACACCTTCGGGTCCAGTAGGCCGAGGCTGTGCGCCAGCATTTCGCCGCGCTGGTGGTAGTTGAGCATGCCGGCGATGGCGCCGCACTTGACTGCGGCGAGCATCGCCAGCACGGCGTTGGGCGAGTTGCGCAGCATGATTGCGACGACGTCGCCGTGGCCGATGCCGCGCGCGGCCAGCACCGCGGCGTAGCGGTTGGCGATCGCGTTGGCCTCGCGGTAGGTCAGCTGCTGGTCGCCGAATCTCAGGAAGACCCGGTCGCCGTAGCGCGCAGCCCGCTCCTGGAACACCGTGCCGATTGACTTCTTGGAGTTCGGCTGGGGCAGCAGCCCGGTCACCGCCCCGCGCACCATCACCGGCATGTCGGCCAAAAGACCCGGCACCCGAGATGCGATATCGGTCAGGCTGACCGCTCTCCGCGCGCCACCGTCGTGATCGGACACGTGATCCCTCGTTTCCCGTTGACATGTCGACCTCAGGCGGGTGCGCACGCCTCTACTGCGGCACCCACCTTATCGACCAGCACCAACCGATCCATCGCTACCTGCGAGATGTACCCGTTGTCGAGCAATCCGTTCAACCAGATCCACAGGCCTTCGTAGTGTCCCCAGGGGTCCAGCATCACTATCGGTTTGTCGTGGACACCGAGATAGCCCGAGGTCCACGCCTCGAACATCTCATCCAGGGTCCCGATGCCGCCCGGCAGCACGATAAACGCATCGGCGAGGCCGTCCAGGACCTGCTTACGCTCCGTCATTGTGTCGGTGACGATCAGCTCGTCGGTGTTGGTGTCGGCAACCTCGCGGCGCATCAACATTCGCGGAATCACGCCGATGGTCCGGCCACCGCGTGCCCGCGTCGCGGATGCCACCGCACCCATCGCCGAAACTCGGCCACCACCCCAGACCAGGGTCCAGCCGCGGTCAGCGATCGCTTCGCCGAGTTCGGCGGCCAGCTCGAGCAACTCGGGGTGCGTCGGCCCGGACGCACAGTACACACAAACCGCCCACTCATTGGATGAACCGCGTTTCGGGCGCATATACGCCAAAGGTAGACCAACCTCTTAGGACCCGTGCACATTTGAGCTATCGCGCTATCGGCACCGCGCGCATAAAATCCGGCGATGCCGATTCGATGGAACGTCCCTCAACACGCGGCCGCCTTGGAGCAGCTGGACGTTGCCCTGAGTGACGCGGCGCGCCCCGGGGCCGTCGTACTCGGACCCGACGGGGTCGGCAAATCCACCTTGGCCCGATTGGCCGCCGAACAGTACAGCCAACGGCACCCGACCACGCTCACCCGCTGGGTCACCGGCACCCCGACCGAGCGCGTCGTCCCGTTCGGGGCCTTCAGCCATCTGGTGGACATCGCCGAGATCGGGAAACCGGCTGCGCTGTTGCGCGCGGCCCGGGCATCGCTGGGCCGTGACGATCGGCAAGGCGATCTGCTGCTGGTCGTCGACGATGCCCACGACCTGGACATCCTGTCGGCCACATTGGTGTACCAGTTGGCGCTGGCCCGCACAGCCCGGATGATCGTCACCGCCCGCGGCCCGGATTTTGGGGCCGCACCCGAGGCCATCGCAGCGCTGTGGACCGACGGTCTGCTGGATCGCATCGACATCGAGCCGCCCGGCGGGACGACCAAGTCATCCGAGCCAGCCGATGTAGACGAATTCATCGCCGAGTTGCCTGCGGCGGCACGGTCGGTGCTCGACTATCTCTCCGTCGAGGAGCCGCTGTCGCTCGCCGATCTCACCACCCTCGCCGGCGACGGCGCGGTGCGCGAGGCGGAGGACTTGGGCGCGGCGGAAACCCGGGTGCGCGCCGAACGCGACGACGACCCGGTGGTGTACACGGCGCACCCGCTGTTCGCCGAGCGTGCGCGTGCCGCGCTCGGCGACGACGGTCTACGACGACTGCGCACCGATTTGGTCAGGCTGCTGTCGCAGCATCCGTCGGACCACCTCAGCGAGCGGCTGCGGCTGGCGTCCCTGGCGGTGGACAGCGACGCCCCACAGCCGGTCGGTGAGGTCGTCGCCGCCGCTCAGCAGGCGCTGAGGCTGGGCGACCTCAAGCTGGCCGAACGACTGGCCCGCTCGGCGCTGGAGCGCTCCGGTGAGCTGGCGGCGCGACTGCCGCTGGCAAATGCCCTGGCGTTTCAGGGCCGTGGCCGCGAGGCCGACGCGTTGCTGGCCGCGGTCGACTCCGCGGCGTTGTCCGAACCGGAGCTGATGGCCTGGACGCAGCTGCGGGCGGCCAATCAGTTCTTCATGCTCGGCGAGCCGGAGCGAGCCACCGCGTTCCTTCGGACCATCCGCAATCGGGTCACGGATGCGGGCCCGCGCACCACTCTCGACGCGCTGAGCGCCACCTTCGCGATGAACGCGGGCAATGTCGGGCGCGCCGTCGAAATCGCCCGCGGGGTGCTGGCGTCGCCGTCGGCCGATGACCAGGCGGTGGCCTGGGCGGCCAGCGCGGCCACACTGTGTGCGGCGCGGCAGGGCCGGTTCGACGACGTCGAGCCGCTGGCGCAGCGCGCACTGGGCGCCGAGCATCCCGGGTTGCTGCGTTTCACGATCGGGCTGGGCCAGACCACCGCGCTGTTGATGGCGGGTCAGCTCGACGTGGCGGCCGAACTTGCTCAGCAGTTCACCGACTTCGCCGAACTGCAGCAGCCAGGCCGCGCGATCGGCGAGGTGCTACTGGCGCATGTGCTGCTCGCCGACGGCGAATTCGGTCAAGCGGCGGCGCTGCTCGGCCCGGCCGCCGCCACCCTGGAACGCACCGGCTACTCATGGGGGCCGCTGTCGCTGATGCTGCTGGCCACCGCGCTGGCCCAGCAGAAAGACATACCCGGGTCCGCAAAAGCGTTGCGGCGCGCCGAAACCCGGCATGGAACCAAGTCGGCATTGTTCTCACCGGAGCTCGGGCTGGCGCGCGCCTGGTCCAGGGCGGCCGCCCGGGACGCGACGGGCGCGATCACGGCGGCCCGCGAGGCGGCCCGGATGGCTGAGCGCGCCGGGCAGTCGGCGGTGGCGCTGCGCGCCTACCATGACGCCGTCCGGCTCGGTGACGTCCGCGCGGTGGACCCGGTGACCAGGCTGGCCGACGAGATCGATTGCGCCGTCGGCAACATCGTCGTCAACCATGCGCGCGCGCTGGCCGACGGTGACCGCGACGCCCTGGCGGCGGTGTCGGACGAACTGGCGGCGGTCGGGATGCGCGCGGCCGCCGCCGATGCCGCCGCGCAGGCGCAGCGACGCGGCCGATAGCACCCACCACATCGCACAAACGGGCACGCCGCATTGTGTGTGAACCGTAACCCCGCCGTGTTAGCACAGTGATCATTAGGCATCACTGTTTCCAGAGTGATAAAAGGGGCGGGAGTTAATCCGGGTTGGAGGCATGATGCGTATCCGCCCTTCCCGTGCGGCCAGCGTGGTCGCGGCGGGCCTGCTGATCGCCGCGCTGACGACTGACGCATCGTCGGGTGCCGCCCCGCTGGCGGACCCGGCGACGATCACCGGGCCCGCGGTGCTGCCGATCGGCCACGCCGGGACTTGGCTGACCGACGCCGCCGGGCGCGTGGTCGTGCTGCACGGGCTCAACCAGGTGTACAAGGTGCCGCCGTACGAACCCTCCGCCGATGGATTCGGTGACGACGACGCGGCGTTCCTTGGCACCAACGGTTTCAACGCGATGCGGGTGGGTGTCATCTGGGAAGCGGTGGAGCCGCAGCCGGGCAGTTTCGACGACAACTACCTCGCCTCGATCGCCCAGACCGTGCAGACGCTGGCGGCACACGGCGTCCTCAGCCTGCTCGACTTCCATCAAGACCTGTACAACGAGGTGTTCCAGGGCGAAGGTGCACCGGCGTGGGCGGTGCAGACCGGGGGGCTGGCCAACCCCCAAGAGGGCTTCCCCGGCAACTACTTTCTCAACCCCGCGGAGGGTTTTGCCTGGAACGCCTTCTGGCGGAATGCCCCGGCGCCGGACGGGGTCGGGTTGCAGGACCACTACGCGCGCACCTGGGCGCATGTCGCGGCCTACTTCGGCGGCAACCCGGGAGTATTCGGCTACGAGGTGTTGAACGAGCCGTGGCCGGGCCTGGTGTGGGAGCCGTGCGCGAACCCGGTTGTGGGCTGCGTGCTCAACGACGCGAAGCTGCGGACGTTCTACAACCGGGTCGTGCCGGCGATTCGTGCCGCCGACTCGACCACACTGGTGTTCTTCGAGCCGAACGTGTTGTTCAGCGAGGTGATCCACACCGACCTCGGCAACGTGGCCGACCCGAACACCGCATTCTCCTTCCACGACTACTGCGCCCTCGAGACGGAGTTGCACAAAGACGTCACCTGTAGCCAGCAGGACCAGGCGGTCTTCAACAACGCGCGCCGCTACACGGCCATCCACCACATCCCGGCGCTGCTGACGGAATTCGGTGCCACCAACGATCTGGCGAACATCGCCGGGGTGATGCAACGGGCCGACGACGACCGCATCGGCTGGCTGGAGTGGGCCTATACGGGCAACGACAAGACGAGCTCGTCGCCGACCGAGCAGGCGCTGGTCTTCGACCCCAGCCAGCCGCCGACCGGCAGCAACGTCAACACGGCCAAGCTCGCGGTGCTCGCCGCGCCGTACCCGCAGGTGGTGGCGGGCACGCCGAAGTCCTGGTCGTTCAAGTCGGGCACCTTCCGGCTCAGCTACTCGACCGAGCGGCCCGACGGCCAGGGCCGCTTCTCCCCCGGCGCACAGACGAACATCTCGGTGCCTGCCATCGAGTACCCGAGCGGCTATCAGGTGACGGTCAAAGGTGGGCAGGTGGTCTCGGCGCCGGGCGCCGCCGTGCTGACCGTGGTGGCAGACGCGGGCGCGGACACCGTCGACGTCGTCGTGACACCGTGACAGTTGACGGTCGGCGCCCAAGCGCTAACCACCGACCGTCACGTCAGCGTAACCGCCGGCGCTGGGCGTCACAGTGGCGTGACGCTCGGCGATCCAGACCGGCGCTCGTCCAAATCCGTTGGCATCTGGCGCGGGTGCTCGGCGTCGCGCAGGCTCTTCGTCAGATGGCGACGACACGGACAAGGCCTTCCAGTCCTGTGAAATCATCGCCGTTTCGCGTGTAGAGATCGAGGCGACTGGCGTGCGCGGTCGCTGCGATCAGCAGGTCGGCGAATCGGCTCCTCGGCTTCCTTCCTTCGCGGACCACGGCAGCGACGACGAGTCCGTAACTTCGGGCAGCCGCTGCGTCGAACGGAATCGGTTCGAGCATCGATTCAACTTCCTGCAGTCGAGCCTGCCGCTTCGCGGCTTCCACCGGGCTTGTGGCCAGATGTGGACCCACCGCCAATTCAGCCGCGGTGATCGCGGATATCGCCATCTCGTCGGGCAACGCGGCGATCACCGTCGGGTCATGCCAGTCGACGACGACGGAGGTGTCGAGAAGACCGGACGACACCCTTAGAGTCCCTGGTCGATCAACCGGTCCAGGTCGGCGCGGAACTGACGATGGTCGATACGCACGGCGGCCGTCGCCAGCGCCGCGACTTCATCGCGGGAGATGAAGGAGCGACGACCGGCTCTGATCGGGCGAAGCTCGGCCACTGGTTCACCGTTCCGGGTGACGACGAAAGTCTCACCCGCCGCTACCGCTTCGATCACCTTCGCGTTCTCATTGCGCAGTTCGCGCTGGGCGATAGTCCGGACCATCCGAACGATTGTAGCAAATAGTGCTACAGCAGGCTACATGCTTAGGTAGCGGCGCAACATCGCCACGACCGCGGTGATCTGGGCGACCGGGACTCGCTCGTCGCGGCGGTGCGCCAGGTTGGGGTCACCGGGACCGTAATTGACCGCCGGTATGCCCAGGGCGGCGAACCGGGACACGTCCGTCCAGCCGTATTTCGCCCGCACCTGCCCGCCGGCAGCCTCAACCAGGGCTTTGGCGGCGGGTTGCGACAGGCCGGGCAGCGCGCCTGGCGCGGCGTCGGTCAGCTCGATCTGCACGTCGAGCCCGTCGAACACGTCCTGGACGTGTTGCAACGCCGCGTCCACCGACCGATCGGGGGCAAAGCGGAAGTTGACCGTCACCGAGGCCGCGTCGGGAATCACGTTGCCTGCCACGCCACCGTCGACGCGCACCGCCGACAGGCCCTCGCGGTAGGCGCATCCGTCGATATCGACGCTGCGCGCCCGGTAGCCGGCCAACCGGTCCAGCACAGCACCCAGCTTGTGGATTGCGTTGTCGCCCAACCAGGAACGTGCCGAATGCGCGCGGGTTCCGGTGGCGCTGATCACCACACGCAGCGTGCCCTGGCAGCCGGCCTCGATGAAGCCCGCGGTGGGCTCGCCCAGGATGGCCACATCGGCGGAGAGCCAGTCCGGCAACTCACGCTCGATGCGGCCCAAACCGTTTGCCGCCGAATCGATTTCCTCGCAGTCATAGAACATCAGGGTCAGGTCGTGCACCGGTTCGGCCACCGTGGCGGCCAGATGAAGAAAGACCGCGTCACCGGATTTCATGTCCGCGGTACCGCAGCCATGCAGCACGTCATTCTCGCGACGGCTGGGCAGGTTGCCAGCCGCCGGGACGGTATCCAGATGTCCGGCCAGCAGCACCCGCGACGGCCGGCGCAGCGAAGTACGCGCCAGCACGGCATTGCCGTTGCGAATGATCTCGAAGCCGGACGTCTGGGCACGCAGCGCGCTCTGCACCTCGTCGGCGATGCGTGCCTCATCCCTCGACTCGCTGGGGATGTCAACCAACGCCGCGGTCAACTCGATCGGATCCCCGCGCAAGTCCAGCACTCATCCAGGTTAGTGGTCCAGGGTAGTTAGATGCCTGTTCGGCGCGGGAAGTAGCGTGACGACCGTGACTGGAGCTGCAGGCATCGGGCTGGCGACGCTGGCCTCCGACGGATCGATCCTCGACACCTGGTTTCCCGCACCGGAACTGACTGAATCGGGCACCAGCACCACGTCACGATTGGCGGTGTCCGATGTTCCCGCCGAGCTGGCCGCGCTGATCGGCCGCGACGACGAACGCGGCACCGAGACCATCGCGGTCCGCACGGTCATCGGCTCATTGGACGATGTCGCCGCCGACGCTTACGACGCCTACCTGCGGCTGCACCTACTGTCGCACCGGCTGGTGGCGCCGCACGGGCTGAACGCCGGCGGCTTGTTCGGGGTATTGACCAATGTGGTGTGGACTAATCACGGACCTTGCGCACTCGACGGTTTCGAGGCGGTCCGGGCACGGTTGCGCCGCCATGGACCTGTGACTGTCTATGGCGTCGACAAGTTTCCGCGGATGGTCGACTACGTGGTGCCCACCGGAGTGCGCATTGCCGACGCCGACCGGGTGCGGTTGGGCGCCCACCTGGCACCCGGCACCACCGTGATGCACGAGGGTTTCGTGAACTACAACGCCGGCACCCTGGGCGCATCGATGGTGGAGGGCCGCATCTCAGCGGGCGTGGTGGTGGGCGACGGCTCCGACATCGGTGGCGGAGCGTCGATCATGGGCACGCTGTCCGGCGGTGGCACGCAAGTCATTTCGATAGGCAAGCGTTGTCTGCTCGGCGCCAACTCGGGGCTGGGCATCTCACTGGGCGACGACTGCGTCGTCGAAGCCGGCCTGTACGTCACCGCGGGCACCAAAGTCGCCACGCCCGACGGCAAATCGGTCAAGGCTCGTGAACTCTCCGGCGGCAGCAATCTGCTGTTCCGCCGCAATTCGGTGACCGGGGCGGTCGAGGTGGTAGCCCGCGACGGTCAGGGCATCACGCTCAACGAGGACCTGCACGCCAACTGAGCTAACGGCCGCTGCCGGGCAGCTCCAGCTCAGCAGGCACGTCCCCAATGTGAACACCTCGAGTGGTTCGAAGCGCTGTTCCGTTGGTTTCCGGCAGTAGATAGGTGCACACCAGGCTGGCCAACGCAAGGGTGGCCAGCATGAGACCGATCGCCCAGCCGCCGTAGGTTGCCAGCAGCGTTCCGGCGATCAGGGGCGGCAAGGCGCCACCAATGACGCCGGCGACATTCACCGCCAGCGCCGATCCGCTGTAGCGGTAGCGGGTGGCGAACAGCTCGGGGATGAATGCTGCCGTAGGTCCGGAGCCGATCGCGGCGACGGCGTACATGCCGACGATTGCCACTGCATACAAAATGGGTTTGCCGGTATCCATGAGCGGGATCACCACGAAGGACCACGGTAGACACCCTGCCCACCCCAGCAACATCATCCGGCGGCGCCCGACTCGATCGGACAGAGTGGCCGAGAGCGCGACGAACGCGATGCTCGCCAGCCCGCCCAGCACACCGACGAACAAGATGACGTTGCGGGAATAGCCCAGGTGGGAGTGGGCGTAGGTGGTCAGGTAGGTGCCGGCCATGTAGACGAAGCCCAAACAGCCGAGGACGCTGCCCGCGGCCAGGGCGATCTCACGGCGCTGGAGGTGCAGCACCTCTGTGAGCGGCGCTTTGGGTACCAAGTTGCGGGCTTTTTCCTCGGCGAACAGCGGAGTTTCGTCGATCTTGAGCCACACGTATAAGGCGATGATGATCAGCGCCGCGCTGATGAGGAACGGTAGGCGCCACCCCCACTGCATAAACGCGGAGCTGTTTTCGCCGATGGTGTAGTTCACGCCTAAAAAGGTCAAGCTGTTCAATACCAACGCGGTGCCGCCACCGAGCAGGGTGAACATGCCATAACGGCCGCGTTTGGCGGCCGGCGCGTACTCGGCGCTCAGCAGCGCCGACCCTGCCCAGTGGCCGCCGACGGCAAACCCTTGCAGCAGCCGCAAGACGATCAGGATCGATGGGGCTGCCACACCAATAGCTGCCGTGCTGGGAACCATGCCCACGGTCACGGTTGACAGGGCCATGATCACCAGCGTGGCGACCAGCGTCTTTTTGCGGCCCAGGTGGTCCCCGAAGTACCCAAAGACGGCAGCGCCGACCGGCCGGGACAGAAACGCTGCGCCAAATGTCCCCATCGAGGCGATCGTGGCCACCGAAGGACTGAGGTGCGGGAAGAACACAGTGGGAAACACCAGCGCTGCCGCCGTGCCGTAAATCAGGAAGTCGTAGAACTCGATCGCCGAGCCGACAAGACAGGCTGTCGCGACCCGTTTCATCGGTGTGACCTTGGGGCTGGCTTCAACCGTCCCAGCGGTGCCCACTGGGCGATTCAACTCACCCATGGTGGCCGCCCACTGTTCGGTTGCGTCTGTACACGGTTACGACGGTAAGTGACGGTTCGCGGTCTCGCTCGACAGAAAAGCTGGCAACATCCTGCGTGTCGCCCGAAAGCGCCGACTTCACCATAGGTTGGACGCGCGGTAGAAGTTGGCGGGATCGAAATCCGTACTCCCTCTGGCAACGTCACCAACTGCTTCGAGCACCTTGTACAGCTCGCCGAGGCCGGCGTCGCCGATCCGCTCGCGGATCGCGCGGTCCAGCCCAGCTGCTGCCTGCAGGCGCGCAGTCACATGCTCGATCGCCTTCGGAGTGAGCTTGACCACTTTCTCGCGCTGGTCGGTGGTCGACCCAGTGGCCTCCACATAGCCTCGCTCACGCAGTTCGGCGACGATCTTGCTGGCTGCCTGACGACTGACGTCGAACTGTCGCCCCATCTCCGAAATCGTCATCGGCCCTGGTTGCGCATACAAGGCGAACACGTAGTTCATCGCGAAGCGCCGCTCCGGGAAACCCGCGGACTCCATGTCGGTATCAATCCGATGGACATAACTCCACCAGGCAATCCGCAGTGCCTGACCGAGATCTGTCTGCGGTGCTCGAAAACCAGATTTGACAACCATGGTTGACAGTCTAGGCGAACGGGCCTACCATTCCAATTGTCAACCACATATGACAATTCAGGTGGTGAGCGGTGATCTCGAGGGGAAACACCACACCGAACTGAAGGGAGTTTGAAATGTCGAAGATACGCACCTCGTCGGCGGGTGTTCTGTGCGCCGTTGGCCTGTCGCTCGCTGGAGCTCTGGTGGGACCCGCAGTAGCTAACGCCGCCCCTGGGCAGCCCCCGATGAACCCAGTCGCCCCGATGCACCCGGTCCCGCCTCCGACGCACCCGGTGTATCACTACACCGACGACCTTACGCACCCGGTCTGGTCGGTCACCCACCCCTTCTGGGCACTCATGCCCTAACTAGTTGGTGTTCTGCCCCCGACCACGGGCTTCCGGGGCACGGGGGCAGAACACCGCGTCGCCGACCGAATAACCGTGCGGCCCTGGCGGTTTGCGTCGGCCCAGCTGGAGCCGACGGGCCTGTCGGTGCTGGCCATGTTGCTACCGGCCGATTGCACCTTTTGCCCGTGGGCGTTGGCCTGCTCGTAGATCACCTGGAAGTTGCGTCCCAACTGGGTGATGAACTCCTGGCACGCCGCCGAACCGGCGCGGCCCCAAAAGTCCCCAGCGGCAAGCACATCACGAACGATGGCCTGGTGCTCGGCCTCCAACGAGGCGGCCAGGGCGCGGATGGTGGCGCCGTGGGCATCGACGTCGCGGCCCGCAGGCCAGCCGCGGCGACAACGTTCCGGCTTAAACGCTCAGCCCTCAGATAGCAACTGCTTCTTGAGGACCTTGCCCATCGCGTTGCGCGGCAGCGCGTCCACGATCCGCACCTCACGCGGGCGCTTGTGTATCGAAAGCTGTTGGGCAACATAGTTAATCAGCCCATCGGCGCGCAGTTCCGGCGAGCCGACGACGAATGCGACGATCCGCTGGCCCAGGTCCTCGTCAGGCAGCCCGACAACCGCCGCATCCTGCACGTCCGGATGGCCGAGCAGTGCCGCCTCGATTTCGCCTGCGCCGATACGGTATCCGCCGGACTTGATCAAGTCGACCGACTCGCGCCCCACGATGCGGTGCATCCCGCCACCGTCGACGACCGCGACGTCACCGGTGCGGTACCAGCCGTCAGCGTCGAACGCTTCGGCGGTGGCCTCCGGCCGATTCAGGTAGCCGTCGAACAGAGTCGCGCCGCGAACATGAAGCTTTCCAACGGTTTCCCCGTCGTGCGGCACCGGGCCGCCGGTGTCGTCGACCAGCCGGGTCTGCACACCGGCCAGCGGCAAGCCCACCCAGCCCGCACGACGCTCGCCGTCCGCCAACGTCGACAGGGTGATCAGCGATTCCGTACTTCCGTAACGTTCGACGGGCTGGTGTCCGGTGAGCTGCGCCAGCCGATCGAACACCGGTACCGGCAGCGGGGCGCTTCCCGACACCAGAAGTCGCGCGGAGTGTAGCGCCCGGGCAGCCGCCTCGTCGGCCACCACACGCGACCACACCGTCGGGACACCGAAATACAGCGTGCCCCCGGCTTCGGAACAGGCCTGGGCATAGCCGGCCGGTGTCGGTTTTCCTGTGTGCACGAAGCGATTTCCGATCCGCAGTGACCCAAGCAGGCCCAGCACCAGTCCGTGTACGTGAAATAGCGGTAATCCGTGCACCAGAATGTCGTCAGCCGTCCACTGCCAAGCCTGCGCCAGCGCGTCCAAGTCCGCGGCGATCGCTCGCCGGCTCAGCTGTACGCCCTTAGGCAACCCGGTGGTGCCCGACGTGTAGATCACCATCGCGGTGGAATCGGGTGACGGCTCGGGATATCTGTGCCAGGAGCGGGCATGCAGTCGCACCGGGATGTGCGGCAGCCCCTCCGGCTGGTCGGGCACCGGGCCCAGCCAGGCCTGTACCCCGGAGTCGGTAAGCATGTGCCGGCGTTCGGCCACGCCAACATCGGAGGGCACCGGGACGACGGGCACGCCGGCGATCAGGCAGCCGGTGATCGCCAGCACCGTCGACGCCGTCGGCGTGGCGAGCACCGCGACGCGGTGCGCGCCGCCGACCCGCTCGGCCACCGACGTTGCGGCACCTACCAAGTCGCTGCGGCTCAGTACGACCCCGTCGATGCTCACGGCGTCAGCGATGTCGGTGGCGGTAACGCCCGAAGGGTCCAGCGAGGCCAGCAGCACGAGAGCGAGGCTACCCGCAGGCCGTGATCGATTGCTCGCGTCAGGCCGGGCTGCGGTGCATCCGCCGAGCGGCGGCCACTTTTGGCTCGGGCGGGGTGTCCGGTCGCGGAAACAGCGGCCGCAGCACCGCCGGGGGCCGGAACGGCACCCATACGCCCCGTGGCTGGGCCAGCCGGTCTGCGATGGATCCAGGTGGAACCATCCCCGGCCAGCAGGCCGGGCAGCACCAGCACCGGATGCCCGTCACCAACCGGCAGCAACCGCTGCAGCGGTAGCACGCTGAGCAATTGCCCGTACTCGATCCCCCGCACGCGGTATGTCGGTGAGGTAGAGAAACAATGCCGGAGCGTCGGATGGGTGATCAACGGGTTCGAGCACAGACATCAGCCTGTCATACCGTGGGCACTGAGCAGCCGCAGATCGTCAGGCCTGCTCGTCGCGGTCCCAGATCTCCATCAGGGTGGACAGGATTTCCTCGCCGCGGCCCAGCCCGGCCAGATGACTTTCGCCCGGCAAATGAAACAGCTCGGCGTCGGGCAACCGGGACACGACGTGCTCCCCGTGGGAGAACGGAATGATGTGGTCATGGTCGCCGTGCCACCAGCGGACCGGGACTTTCACCTCATGCAGCCGGAATCCCCAGTCGCGGGCGAACACGATGACGTCGGCGAACGGCGCGGCCAGCTGTTTATGAAAGGCTATGAAAGCACATTGGCCTGAAAATTCGCATTGCTAGCTAAGGCCCAGCCAGCTGGCCGCGATCGTCGCGCCATCGCCTGATGCAGGATGTCACAGCCGCGTCCACGACACCCGCAGCACATGTCCGGAAGCGTCTTACCTTTCGACGGGCAGCTGACGGAGGCTTTCACATATCTCGGTCTGGCTGTATTTACCGCGTACTTCCTCAACTACGCACGAACCGATCTCGATGTCCCAGGGGCCTGAATAGGGCTGCGCTACAAGCGACTTCAGATGTTCAGCACCCGCTCACCGATGACCCGTTCGGCACGCAAGGTGGCCAGCTCGTCGTCGGAAAGGCCCAGACCGCGCAGGATCTCGTCGTTGTGCTGGCCGAGCGTCGGCGGGGCTGTGCGGTGGTGACGGGGCGGCCCGGATGTGATGCGAAACGGCCAGCCCGGATAGCGGTGGGCTCCGGTGACCGGATGCTCGAACTCCTCGTAGAACCCGCGGGCATCGAGTTGGGCTCCGATAAAGTCACTGTCATACATCTGGTCGGCCGCGACCAGCCGCTCGGCCGGGATGTTTTGCGCCCGAAGGGTTTCGACGATCGCGGCCGGCGTCTGCGTCCGAGTCCAGCCGGCGACCATCTCGTCGAACACGTCGTGGTCGACCAGTTGTGACCAATCGGCGTCGTCGGGCACGGATAGCGCCACCCAGACATCGTCCTCGCTGGTCGGGTAGACGCCCTGCAAGTAACCGCGCCGGCGGTTGCCTTCACGTGGCCGCACAACACCATTCATCGAGTACTCGATCACCGGTTCGGCAGTCACACACGCGGCGACCTCGATCTGGGCGACCTCGATCAGTTGGCCCTCCCCGGTGCGGCTCCGGTGCTCGAGCGCGGCCAGCAACGCGACCCCGGCGTGCACACCCACGACGGGATCGGCGGGTCCCTGCGGGTTGCACGGCGGCCCGTCGGCATAGCCGGTGACCGCCGACATCCCCGAGGTCTGCTCGATGTTCAACGCCCACCCGACGTAGTCGCGCCAGGGGCCCTGCAGGCCGAAACCCGGCATCCGGACGAGGATCACGTCGGGCTTCAGCGATGCCAGCGATTCGTAGTCGAGGCCGAACTCCTCCACCACTCGCGGTGAGAAGTTCTCCACGACGACGTTGGCCTGCGCGGCCATCCACCGGGCGATGTCGCGGCCGCGCCGCGAGGTCAGGTCGAGCGTGAGGTCTCGCTTGTTGAGGTTGGTGGCCTGCCATAGGGCGCTGCGCTCATACCAGTCGTCGCCCTCAAAGGGAAAAGCGCCCGAATAGCGATGCCCGTCGGGCCGCTGGATGGACTCCACCTTGACGATGTCGGCGCCGAACGCTCCCAGGTAACAGGTCAGATACGCGCCGGCCCAAAAGGTGCTCAGGTCGAGCACCCGCAATCCGGCAAAGGGCAGCGACCCTGGTGCGGGCGAAAGCGATTCGCCACGAGTGGCCCAGGGAGCGGGGGTTGTTCCGCGGCACGGCGCCGGACGAGGTTGTGCCACGGGGGTTTTCGAGAACCGGAACGGCGGCCCTGGGCGTTGGAACGACCAGCTGTCTCCCCCGCCCTCGACGAAGAACCCACGCTTGGCGTACTGCGCACATTCCAAAACGGTGGCACCGTCGTTGACCGGGGCAGCCGGAATGCGCAACGCCTGGCTTAGTTCGACGATCTCCGCGACGGTTTGTTTCGCGAGCAACGGCTGGGCCTTTGCGAAGAACTCGGCGCGCTCCGGGCCGCCCATCATGATCGCGATCTGATGCTCGGCGAACTCGGGCAGGCCGAGCATCTCGCACACGTCGAGCCAATGCTGACCCGTCAGACAGTTGATCCCCACCCAGCCGTCGGCAGCACGGACGACACCGAGCATGGGGGCCGACCGTACATTGGTAGGCAAGCCGAGCCGTCGCATCCGCTGCGCCATCAGCATCGGATACGGCAGCGTCGATAGCAGTGACTCCAATTCGGAGACGTCTACCTCGATGACCTCGCCACGCTGGCCCGCGGGCTGCAGCCGCAGTGCGGTCAACGCGCCAAGCGCACCGTAAGCGCCCGCGACGTACTCGGCGATCCGGGCGCCGGCCTGCACCGGAGGGCGCCCGGGATCCCTTGGGCTGATCCAGCCCGATGCGGCCTGCAGGGTCAGCGACGTGGCCTGCCGATGCCGCCAGGGCCCGAACTGGCCGAAGTGAGAAATGCGAAGCAGCACAAGGTTTGGGCTTAGCTGTTGCAGGCTGTCGATGTCGAATCCCCAACGTTCCAGCGTTCCGGGCGGGAAATTCTCGACGAGCAGGTGCGCGTGCGCGATCAGCTCGCGGGCGGCCGCCATGTCATCCGGACGGGCCTCCGGCTGGAAGATGTCAAGGGTGGCGCCGCGCTTGCCGGCGTTGAGGTACTCGAACAAACCACAACGTTCGGGGTCCGGAACTCCGCCGGGGAACGGGCCCCAGCGGCGCAGCGGGTCTCCGGTGGGCGGCTCGATCTTGGTGACCTCGGCGCCGAGGTCGACGAAAAGCTTTGTGGCGTAAGGACCTGAAATCTCGTTGGCGAGTTCGACGACGTGGAGCCCGGAAAGGGGTCCCGTCACGCGGGCATCCCGATAGCCTTCGGCTCCATGTACTGATGCAGGCTGCCGATTCCGCCGCCCTCACGACCGAACCCGCTTAACTTGAAACCGCCGAACGGCGCGTCACCGGGACCGATGCCGTTGACCGCGATCTGGCCGGTGCGGACGCGCCGGGCAACACCGACGGCCCGGTCCACATCTGTGCCCCACACCGCACCGGAAAGTCCGTACCGAGAGTTGTTCGCGATCGCTACCGCGTCGTCGTCGTCACGGTAGCGGAGCACCGTCAACACCGGTCCGAACACTTCTTCCTGGGCGATAGTCGAATCCGGATCGACGTTGGTCAGAATCGTTGGTTCGAAGTAGAAGCCGACGTCCAAGCCGGCCGGACGACCGCCACCGGTCACCAGCTTGGCTCCGTCGTTGATCGCCCCGGCGACGTGCGCTTGGACGCGCTGCAACTGTGCCGCGCTGATAAGCGGGCCCATCTGCACCGCTGGATCCGCTGGGTCGCCGACCTTCACGGCACGGGCCAGCGCGACCAACCGATCGACGACCTCATCGTGTTTCGAATCGGGAAGCAGGAGCCGGCTGTGCAGGATGCAGGCTTGCCCGGCGTGCAGTGAGCAACAATCGAACAGCATCTGTTCGAGCATTTCGTCGGTCACCGCGGTGTCGTCGAGGACGATGCTCGCCGACTTCCCGCCGCACTCCAACAGGATCCGCTTCATCGTGGGGCCCGCGGCGGACATGACCTCGCAACCGACGGCTGAGCTGCCGGTGAAGCTGACCATGTCGATTCGCGGATCGGTGGTGAGCAGCTTGGCGGCCTCGACACTCGACGGCGTGACGACGTTGACCACGCCCGGCGGGATGTCGGTGTGTTCGTCGATGATGCGGGCGAGTGCCAGTCCGGCAAGCGGCGTCAGCGGCGAGGGCTTGAGCACGACGGTATTGCCCGCGGCCAGCGCGTTGTTCACCTTCATGACGTTGAGACAGTGCGGGAAGTTCCACGGCGTCAGAATCGATACGACGCCGAGGGGCTCATAGCGCAGCAACGTCGTTCCGGCACCGACTCCGGTGATCGGCTGGTCGGTCAGCTCCGCGGCGAGCTGCGCGGCGCGCATGGACATGTATCCGGCGCCGTCGACTTGCATCACGCGCTCATTCGCGATGCAGCCCCACTCCACCTGAGACAGCGTGAAGAACTCGTCGGCGTGCTTGAGCAGTGCGTCGCCGAGCTGATTGAGGCAGCCCGCACGGTCCTGGTGGCTCATGCCGGCCCACGGTCCATCGTCGAAAGCCCGCCGCGCGGCCGCGATCGCCTCGCCCACCTGGGCGACGCTCGCGTCGGGCGCGGTGGCGATGGTCTGCTCGGTGGCTGGGTCGATGTCGTCGTAGCGGCCGTCCTGCGGCTCGACCCAGCGCCCGTCGATGTAGAGCTGGTAGGTGTCAATAAATCCCGGAAGTTCCTGAGTTTGTAGCTCGGCCATCTGCTTCCTCACCCGAACGTCGGTCATCTAGAGACCTAGTGTTCACCCGTCGGACTCCGCCGTCAATCGCTAGTCGCCTATCGAAGGCATGAATTCCAGGCCATTTCAATATGTTGTCGTCATATTGACAGCGATAGGCGGCGCGGAGTAGACACATTCTCGCAAGACAGATTGCACCAATCTGTCGGATGCCGTGTCCCGCGAGAGGGGCTTACCGTGCACACTAACCTTCCGCTGCACTCGCCCGATGTCCCACTGCACTCCCCCGACTTCTACGCGGGTGATCCGTACCCGGCATACAAGGAGCTGCGCGCGACGTCCCCGGTGCACTGGAACGACGTCACCAACTTCTGGGCGCTACTCAAGTACGAAGACATCCGGTTCGTATCGAGCAACCCGGCCATGTTCTCCTCAACCAAGGGCGTCACCATCCCCGATCCGGCGATGGCGAACCCGGTGCAGGAGGGCAGCCTCATCTTCACCGACCCGCCGCGGCACCGGCAGCTGCGCAAGCTGATCAACTCGGGGTTCACCCGGCGGCAAGTGGCGACGCTCGAGCCGAAAATCCGCGAGATCGTGCGGCGGATCCTTGACCGCGTCGAACCCGATTCCACCCACGAGTTCGCCGAAGAGATCGCCGCTCCCCTGCCCACCCGCATCATTGCCGAGCTGCTCGGCGCCCCGCCCGACGATTGGGAGCAATTCCGGGCCTGGTCGGACGCGACCACCGGGACCGCCGACCCCGAGATAGAACTCGACACCTTCGTGGCCATCGGCCAGCTCTACGAGTACTTCCAAAAGCTGATCGCCGCCAGGCGTGCCGAAGCGCGTGACGACATGCTCTCGATTCTGGTCAACGCCGAGATCGACGGACACCGGCTCAGCCACGAAGACCTGCTCAACTTCGCGTTCCTGCTGCTGATAGCCGGCAATGAAACCACCCGCAATCTGATCGCGCTGGGCACCCTCGCACTGATCGCGCACCCCGACCAATGCCGCCTGCTGGTCGACGATCCTTCGTTGATCCCGGACGCCGTCGAGGAAATGTTGCGATGGAACAGCCCGGTGGTCCACATGGCGCGCACCGCGACGACCAACGTCGAGATTCGCGGTCAGCTGATCACCGAAGGCGAGACGGTGGTGATGCTCTACGGGTCCGCCAACCGCGACGAGGACATATTCGGTTGCGACTCTGAGGAGTTCAAGGTGACCCGGCACCCAAATCCGCACATCGCGTTCGGGTGCGGTGAGCATTCCTGCCTGGGCGCGCAACTGGCGCGTCTGGAGGCTTGCGTCCTGTTCGACGAGCTGCTGCGTCGCTTTCCCAGGCTCGAGCTGGTCGGTGAGGCGGACCGAATGCGGGCGACCATGATCCCCGGCGTGAAACGGATGCCGGTAAGGCTGGGGACGGGCAGCTGAGGCATGGAACTCGAGTACACGCCCGAGCAGCAGCAGCTGCGCGACGAGATCCGCGCCGCGCTGGAACAGGTGATGACGCCCGAGCGCAGCGCCGCGGTCGGCGAACGCATCGAGGGCGGCACCGCAGTGCGGGAATGCATACGCGCCCTGGGGGCGGCCAACCTGCTCGGCGTAGGTTGGCCCAAAGAGTATGGCGGACGGGGATTCTCGGCGATCGAGCAGTTCATCTTCGCCGAAGAGGCGCAACGGGTCGGCGCTCCGATCCCGCTGGTCACACTCAACACCGTCGGGCCAACCCTGATGCAGTACGGCACCGAGGAACAGAAACAGAAGTTCCTTCCGGCAATTCTGGACGGCAGCGTGGAGTTCGCCATCGGCTATTCCGAGCCGGGGGCGGGAAGCGACCTGGCGTCGCTGCGCACCACCGCGGTGCGCGACGGAGATGATGCTGACGCGGAATGGGTGATCAACGGTCAGAAGATGTTCACCAGCGGCGCCGCCTACGCCGATTACATCTGGCTCGCCGCCCGCACCGATCCGAACGTCAATAAGCACAAGGGGATTTCCATCTTCATCGTGCCCACCTCGTCGCCCGGATTCTCCTGGCAACCGCTGCACACCATGCCGGGTATTTCCACCTTTTACACGTTCTACGACGACGTGCGGGTCCCGGCAAGTGCCATCGTGGCCGGCGAAAACCAAGGGTGGCAGCTCATCACCACCCAGTTGAACTTCGAACGCGCAGCCCTGGGCAATCTCGGCGCGCTCGAGCCACTGTTCGAGAAGACGCTGCACTGGGCCACCATCACCGAGCTCGACGGTGGGCGCGTCATCGATCAGCCCTGGGTGCAGCTTGCGCTCGCGAGGGTCGAGGCGCAGGTCGCCGCGTACAAACTCGTCAATCTCCGGGTGAACGCGGCGATGACGAAGGGCGCGCTCAACATGGGGGAAGCCTCTGCTGCGAAAGTGTTCGGTACCGAGCTGACCCAGCAGGTCGCGCGCCAGCTGTTGGAAGTGCTCGACCGCAACGGATTACGCCGCGGCGCCGACGCGCCGCTGTGCGGGGCCCTGGAATCCGCGTACCGGTTTGCGGTCATCAACACGTTCGGGGGCGGCGCCAACGAAATTCAGCGCGACATCATCGCCATGGCCGGGTTACGTATGCCGCGAGCACCTCGTGACCTTCGGGCTCCAAAGCATGATGAAGACAAGTCAGGAGGACCAAGCCAGTGACCGACCAAGAGACCGAGTTGAGAGACCGGCTGCGAGCGCTTATCGGCCAGCCCACCGGCGGTACGGAAAAGCCGTCGGTGGCACCGGATCCGGTCAATCAACCGATGATTCGGCACTGGGCTCATGCGCTCGACGACATGAACCCCGTCTACCTCGACCCGGAATTCGCGGCCGCGTCGCGGTTCGGCGGCATCGTGTCGCCGCCGGTCATGCTGCAGACGTGGACGATGCCATCGCCGAAACTGGAAGGGATCGGAGATCGAGGTGGCGCCCCCCTCGAGATCAAAACCAACCCAACGGCATTCCTCGACGAGGCCGGATACACCAGCACGGTGGCGACCAATTCGGAATTCGAGATCGAGCGCTACCCCCGGCTGGGCGATGTCATCAGTGCGACGGCGGTATACGAAGACGTCTCCGACCAAAAGAAAACCGCGCTGGGGACCGGATATTTCCTGACCTGGTTGACGACCTACCTCGACCAGAACGGTGAGGTGCTGGGGCGGCAGCGATTCCGGGTGCTGCGATTCAGGCCGGAACGCTGATGGCGCCGCGACTGGCACCGGCGATCAGCCCGGACACCGAGTTCTTCTGGAGCGGACTGCGCGAGCACAAGCTCCTGATCCAGCGCTGCGCCGGATGCGGCGCGCTGCGCAACCCGCCTCGCCCCATGTGCCCCAAGTGCCGCTCCCTGGACTGGGACGCGATCGAGTCGTCGGGCCGCGGCACTGTCTACAGCTACGTGATGCCGCATCAACCCCGGTTCCCCTTCTTCGACTATCCCTACATCGTCGTGCTGGTCGAGCTCGCCGAGGGAGTGCGGCTGGTTTCGAACCTGTGCGACATCGAGCCGGCTGACGTCACGGTCGGAATGCCGGTTGAGGTCTTTTACCAGACCTTCGATGACGACCTGGTATTGCACCAGTTCCGGCCGGCAGCAGACTGATCAGGTAAAGCCCATGGACTTTACGTTCACCGAAGAGCAAGAGACGATCAGCAAGCTCGCCCGGGAACTCTTCGAGCGCCGGGCCACACCCGAACGACTGACGGAGCTCGAGGCCGACGAGATCTGCTACGACGCCTCGCTCTGGAAAGAGCTCGCGGCCGTGGACCTGCTCGGCACCGCATTGCCGGAGTCGTTGGGCGGCAACGGCGGTGGCTTCGTGGAACTCGGTGTGCTGCTGGCGGAGGTGGGATGGAGCGTCGCTCCGGTGCCGGCCTACGCGACGCTGCTCTTGGGCGCCGACCCGATCGCCCGGCACGGAAGTCCCGAGCAACAGCAACGCTTCCTGCCCGAAGTCGTTGCCGGAAACCGCATCCTGACTGCGGGCCTGCAGGAGCCCGGCCGCTCCGACCCCACCAACCCAGCAACTGCGGCCCGGCGCGACGGCGCCAGTTGGCGGCTCGACGGCGCCAAAGAGTTGGTGCCGGCCGCGCAGCTCGCCGACACTGTGCTGATCCCCGCCACCACCGATGACGGTGATGTCGGGTTGTTCCTCGTCGCGACGGACGCCCCCGGCGTCGAGATCCGGTCGGTAAAGACCACCAACCGCGAACCGCACGCTGACGTATTCCTGGACAGCGCAAGCGTTTCCGTTCAAGACAGGCTTGACGGCACTCAGCTGATCGACTCGCTCTACACCCGCGCCCTGGTCGGGCTGTGCGCAATCCAACTCGGCGTCTCAGAACGGGCCTTGCGGATAGCCGCGACCTACACGACCCAGCGTGAGCAATTCGGCCGCCCGGTCGGCAGTTTCCAGGCGGTGCAACAGCGGATGGCCGACGCATTCATCGACGTCGAAGCGATCCGGTGGACCACCTGGCATGCGGCGTGGCTGATCGCACAGGGACGGCCCGCCGACCGGGCGGCCCGCATTGCCAAGTTCTGGGCAGCCGAGGCCGGTGCTCGAGTTGCCGCCACCACCCAACACGTTCATGGCGGGATCGGGATCGATATCAGCTATCCCCTGCATCGCTACTTCCTGTGGGCCAAACACAACGAGCTCACCCTGGGTCCGGCCGCTGCGCAGCTGGCCCGCCTCGGCAGCACCTACGCAGAAGGACAGCAGTGACGACTACCAAATCTCGTACAACAACGTTGAAGTGGGCCGACGTCCAGGTCGGCGATGAGGTGACCCCGCTGCATATCCCGATCACCACAACGATGATCGTCGCCGGCGCGATCGCCTCGCGCGACTTCATGCCGGTGCACCACGACCGCGACTACGCCAACAAGCAGGGCTCGCCCAACCTGTTCATGAACATCCTTACCACCAACGGGTATTGCGTGCGTTTCCTCACCGACTGGGCGGGACCCGAAGCGATGGTCAAGAAGCTGTCGATTCGCCTCGGGGTGCCGTGCTTTCCCGACGATCCCCTGCACTTCACCGGCAGCGTGACCGGCAAGGCAAGGGGTCCAGGGGGGACGACGGTGAGAACTTCGTCGAAGTTACCTTCAAGGGCTCCAACAGCCTTGGGAATCACGTCTCGGGCACCGCAATCCTCAGCCTGCTCGACGGAGCCGGCGCGTGAGTGGCTCGCTGCCCGGCAGCTGCGCCATCGTGGGGATCGGCCAGACCGAGTTCTCCAAGGAATCCGGGCGCACCGAACTGCAATTGGCGTGCGAGGCGGTCAGTGCCGCAATCGACGACGCCGGCCTGGCGCCCGGTGATGTCGACGGCATGGTCACGTTCACCATGGACGCCAGCGACGAGATCGACGTCGCGCGCAATGTGGGTATCGGTGATCTGACCTTCTTTTCTCGCGTTCCACACGGCGGTGGGGCGGCCGCCGGCACCGTGGTGCACGCGGCAATGGCCGTCGCGACAGGCGTCGCCGACGTCGTGGTGTGCTATCGCGCGTTCAATGAACGGTCTGGCATGCGCTTCGGCGGCAGCGGACGCACCAGCGTGGAGACTCCGTTGTTCATGGCGCCCTACGCGCCGTTCGGATTGCTCACTCCCGCAGCGTGGGTCGCGCTGCACGCCCAGCGGTACATGTCGACCTACGGCGTGAGCAACGAGGACTTCGGCAGGATCGCCGTCGTCGACCGCGCGCACGCCGCCAGAAACCCCGATGCGTGGTTCTACCAGCGCCCGATCACACTGGAAGACCATCAGAACTCCCGCTGGATCATCGAACCCGTACTGCGACTGCTTGATTGCTGTCAGGAAAGCGACGGCGGTGTCGCGCTTGTCGTGACGAGCGTGGAGCGCGCCCGGGACCTTCGGCAGCCACCCGCGGTGATCACCGCCGCCGCACAGGGCGCGGCCTACGAGGGTGAGATGATGACCAGCTACTACCGCGAAGACATCACCGGGCTCCCCGAGATGGGAGTGGTCGCCGACAAGCTATGGCGTGATTCGGGCCTCAAACCCCAAGACATCCAAACCGCCTTCATCTACGACCATTTCACGCCGTTCGTGTTCACGCAGCTCGAGGAGCTTGGGTTCTGCGGGCGCGGCGAAGCCAAGGACTTCGCCACCGTCGAGCGCCTGTCACTCGGTGGGGCACTGCCGATCAACACCAACGGCGGGCTGCTCGGCGAGGCTTACATCCACGGCATGAACGGCATCACCGAGGGTGTGCGTCAGGTGCGCGGCACTTCGTACAACCAGGTCGACAACGTTGAGCACGTGCTGGTCACGTCGGGCACCGGCGTGCCCACCAGCGGCCTGATTCTCGCGCCGGCCGACTAGGGAGGAGCTCATGCCCAAGCTCGCACTATTGACCGCGGCCGGAGGGCCGATCGAGCTCGCCGAATTTCCCCTCAGCACCCCGGCGCCGGGAACCGCGGCGCTGAAACTACGGATGGCCGGAATCTGCGGATCCGACTTGCACATCTTCCGCGGCGAGCTGCCGCTGCCTTGTCCCTTCGCCATGGGCCACGAGATGGTTTGCGAAATAGCCGAACTCGGCGAAGGACTGACCACCGATGCGACCGGCAAGGCGCTTGCAGTGGGCGACCGCGTTGTCACGCCTTACTTTTGGACGTGCGGACAGTGCCACGCGTGCGCGCGCGGGCGGCCCTACGCGTGCCAGAACCTGATGGCCGGCGAATTCCGCACCCACGACCAGGCGCCGCACTTCGTCGCCGCGCACGGCGAGTATTACTACACCACGCGCCGCCAGCCGCTGTACAAGGTGCCCGAGGAACTCGCCGACGAGCAGGTCGCGCCACTCAATTGCGCGCTGGCCCAGGTGTTGTTCGCGTTGCGCGAAGTGCGACTCGGTGACACGGTCGTCATCCAGGGCGCGGGCGGGCTGGGCATCAACGCCGCCGCCGTGGCGCGTACCGCGGGTGCGGCGCAGGTCGTCGTCATCGACATGATCACCGAACGGCTACACGTCGCATCGGATTTCGGTGCCACGCATTGCATCGACGCCAGTGGCATCTCGACCGCGGAGGTCACCGAGCAGGTGCACAAGTACACCGACGGCATCGGCGCCGATTGGGTGCTCGAGGTCGTGGATGTACCGGGCGTCATTCCCGACGGTGTCGGATTCCTCAACAACGGCGGCACGCTGCTCGAGGTCGGCAACATCGGAATGGGACGCACCTTCAGCCTGGACCCCAGCGGCCTGGTCTACGGCAACAAGTCCATCCGCGGCGTGATGCTCTATCAACCCGTTACGCTGGCCATCGGTTTGTCATTCCTGCAGCACACCAGTTTTCCGTTCAGCCGGCTCGTGCCCAAGCCGTTCCATCTCGCCGACGTCAACGCCGCCTATGCCTGCGCCGAAGCCGGCTTGGTGCCCAGAGGCGCCTTGATCCCGTGATGACCCAGGCTTCTGCGTTCTCCGAGGCGGCGGACACCCGCGAGGTCATCGTCGAGTCCGCGTATGCCTGCTTTCGCAAGCAGGGGCTGCAGAAGACGACGATCGTCGACATCGCCAAGATGGCCAACGTCTCCCGGAGCACGGTCTATGAGTATTTCCGCGACAAGGCCGAGATTCTCGAAGCCTGCGCCGAACACGCTTCCGAGCAGTTCTACCGCGAGATGTCCAAGGCAATGGATCGAGGCAACTCCCTCGAGGACAAGCTGAGCTGCGCAGCGGTATTCGTGACCCAGGCGCGACGGGCCATCGCATCCGAGAGGTACTTCGACGAAGAAGCGATCAGCCTGCTGCTGACCAAGGACGCCGCGGTGCTGCTGCGCGAATGTGTCGACTTCTTCGCGCCCTACCTCTCCGCCGCCAAGCTCACCGGTGAGGTTCGCAAAGACCTCGATGTCGAGGCCGCCGGTGAATGGTTCGCGCGTATCTTGTTTTCGCTGTTCAGCACTCCGTCATCAACACGGGATATGGATGATCCTGATGTCGTCGCCGAGTTCGTGCGTGCACACGTGGTGCGTGGTTTCGCCGGCGATCGCCCCCGGCCGAGGCGAGCAACTGACAGGTGACCTTACCGCGGTGCGGCCGAATCGATCCGGCTTCCACGTCTCATCGGACCCTCGCTCAACCGCGCTGTTGGGGCCAGACGGTTTCGTCAACATGAACCGGTTTACCGTGGCCGGGCAATAGATGAGCGACCGGTAGTTGTTCGAGGCGCTGGCGGGTGGCGGCGGCACTTGAGGCGTCGACGATTTCTGGTGTGTGCCAAACCTTGCCGCGGGCCGTGAGTACCGCGTCGCCGGATAACAGCGTCCGGGTCGTCGGATTCCACAGCGCGATGCTGTCATCGGTATGTCCGCTCGCGTTGATCACTGTCCAATCCGGCGCACCGGGCAGCGGCTGGCCGTCGGCAAGTCCACCGCCAGGGGCCGGTCCCGTCCAGCGCATACCGGCCGGTGTGCCATACCCCGCCACCCGAGCACCGCTAAGGAGCCCGGCCACACCGACTCGATCGAGCGGCTGGTCGATGAGGGTAGGCCAGATACGCGCAACGCGGGCCGGGGTCGGTGTGCGCGGTCTCGCTCCGTCGAGATAGGTGAGTGTGGTGACGGGCAACCAGATCGGCGCGCGGTGGCGGGCGGCCAGTTCCGCCGCACCGGCGACGTGGTCGCTGTGTCCGTGAGTCGCCACCACAGCGTGCAGGGTTCCGCCGGGCCGATCCAAGACCGCTGCCAGATCGCCGGTCACCTCCGGTAACCCGGCGTCGACCACCACCGCACCATCATTGCTCTGCAGGACGTAGCAGTTGAAGATCCACCGCGAGAGCCGGATGATGCCGAGATCAGGCATGTCGTCGATAACCAGGCTCATGGGCGAGACGCTACGCCTGCAAACGACGCCTTGCCGTTAGTGACCGCGTTCGGCCAGCGCCAGCGCCCGCAGGCCGCACTTGGGTGCTAGACAGTGGACAGCACCTGATTCCTAGCGATCCAGTCGTCGATGTGGCCCATAGTGACGGGTAGCGCATCACCGAAAAAGACGAGATGGTCGGAGCGGGGAATCTCCACATAGGTCCCCCTCTGATACCGGGCTGCCGTCCAAGGGGCGACCTTTCGCGGGATGCTACGGTCGCATTCGCCCCGGATCACAAGCACTGGCGTCGTCACAGCGGCGAAGTTGACGGTGGTGGCTTTGCCCCGGTCCAGATACGGGAAAACCAGCTCGCAGTAGGCGCGCCCCGAATCGCAGACCAAGTCGGCGAACACCTCGCGGGCGACCTCCTCGTTCTGGGCGTTGGCTAGCCACCGCCGAAATCGCTGCCACGTCGGGGGATACAGGGGTTTGACCCACGGTCGCGGCTGTAGGTAGTGCCTCCCGACGAGGCTCACGGCGCCGCGCAACGTCGTGGGGTTCGCGATGAACCCTGCCGCAGGTGCCGGGCAGGCGGCGACGACGCCGGCATGACGGGTACGCGCGGCGACCAGCTGCGCCATGGCCAATATCGGCAACGACTGTGTGCCGCTACCGTCAGCGCCGACGTTCCGCCAGTGCACGCAGAAAGAACCCCAGGTTGGCCGGGCGTTCAGCCAGCCGCCGCATGAAGTACCCGTACCACTGGGTGCCGAACGGCACGTACACCCGCACCTGGTTGCCGGCGTCGGCCAGCCGTCGCTGCTCGCCGTCGCGGATGCCATACAGCATCTGGTATTCGAAATCGCCTGCACCACGGCTTGATTTACCGGATATATCAGACACAGCGGAGATGATGACGGGGTCGTGTGTGGCCACCATCGGGTACCCGGATCCTGCCATCAGCACCCGAAGACACCGAAGATAAGAGTCGGTGACCGCGCCGGAGTCTCGGTATGCCACCGATGCCGGCTCGTCATAGGCGCCCTTGCACAACCGGATTCGTGCCCCAGCTGCGGCGAATTCCTCGCAGTCGCCCAACGTACGCCGCAAGTAGGCTTGCAAAACCAGTCCCAGCCAAGGGAAATCAGCCCGCAGGTCGCGGACGATCGACAGCGTCGAATCGGTGGTGCTGTGGTTCTCGGCGTCCACCGTGACCCACACGCCCGCGCGTTGCGCAGCGGCGCAGATTGACCAGGCGTTCTCCCGCGCGATCTTCTCACCGTCGCGGTCCAGCGACTGCCCCAGCGCCGACAACTTCACCGACACTTCCAGCGGTCGGATGCCATCACCTGCGGGATCGCCGAACTCGCCCAACTCGTCGATCAGATCCAGGTAGACCTGAACCGCCGCGTCGGCGTCGTCGAAGTCGGTGACGTCCTCGCCCAAATAGTCGACGCTGACGTAGCGACCCGAATCCCGAAGCACGGCAACGCTGTCCAACACACGGTCAAGCGTCTCCCCGGGCACAAACCGGCCCACCACCTTGCGGGCGACCGGCATCCGTTCGGCAGCGCGCCGCAATCCTTCCCACCGGCTGGCTACCAGGATCGCCGGGCGCACGGTGTTGGCGAACAAGCCAGCCATCAGTCGGCTGCCATGTGCGGGTAGGTGTGGTCGGTCGCCGGGACGAACGTCTCCTTGATGGTGCGCGCCGACGTCCAGCGCAACAGGTTCAGCGCCGATCCGGCCTTGTCGTTGGTACCTGATCCCCGTGAACCCCCGAACGGCTGGCGCCCCACCACCGCCCCGGTGGGCTTGTCGTTGACATAGAAGTTGCCGGCGGCGAACCGCAACCGGTTCTGCGCGGTCAGCACGGCCTGGCGGTCGTCGGCGATGACGGCCCCGGTCAGCGCGTAGCGGGATCCGGTGTCGATAACGTCGAGGATCCTTTCGTACTGCTCGTCGGGGTAAACGTGTACCGAGAGCAACGGGCCGAAGTACTCGGTCGCGAAGGACTCGTCGGTCGGGTCGTCGGACAGCAGGACGGTCGGGCGTACGAAATAGCCCACGGTGTCGTCGTATTCGCCCCCGACCGCGATGGTGACTCCGGCCGCGCCCTTGGCCCGCTCGATGGCGTCGACGTTCTTGACGAAGGCGTGTTGGTCGATCAGCGCACCGCCGTAGTTGGACAGGTCGGTGATGTCGCCGTAGCGCAGGTCGGCGGCGGTGCCCAGGAAGGTGTCGCCCATCCGCTGCCACACCGAATGCGCGATGAATGCCCGCGATGCGGCCGAGCATTTCTGGCCCTGGTAGTCGAACGCTCCGCGAATCAAGGCCGTGCACAGCACATCCGGGCGCGCCGAGGCGTGGGCGAGCACGAAGTCTTTGCCGCCGGTCTCGCCGACCAGGCGCGGATAGCTCTGGTAGTGGCCGATATTGGCGCCCACCTGCTGCCACAGGTGGCCGAAGGTGGCCGTCGACCCGGTGAAGTGGATGCCGGCCAGCCGCGGGTCGGCCAGCGCCACATCGGAAACCGCGAAGCCGTCACCGGTGACCATGTTGATCACCCCGGGCGGCAATCCCGCGGCCTCGAGCAGTTGCATGAGTAGGTACGCCGACAGGGTTTGGGTGATCGACGGCTTCCACACCACGGTGTTGCCCATCAGTGCCGGCGCCGTCGGGAGGTTGCCGGCGATCGATGTGAAGTTGAACGGCGTGATCGCGTATACGAAACCGTCCAGCGGGCGGTAATCGGTCCGGTTCCACTCCCCGGCCCCGCTGATCGGCTGCTGCGCCAGAATCTGACGGGCGAACGCGACGTTGAACCGCCAGAAGTCGATCAGCTCGCAGGGCGCGTCGATCTCGGCCTGGTACGCGGACTTGGATTGGCCGAGCATCGTCGCGGCGGCGATCTTTTCCCGCCACGGCCCCGCGAGCAGGTCGGCGGCCCGCAGGAAAACCGCCGCGCGTTCATCGAACGGCATTGCCGCCCAACTGTTCTTGGCGGCCATGGCGGCTTCGACCGCGGCTGTGGCGTCGGCATGGTTGGCGTTGGTCAGGGTGCCCAGCTTTGCGGCGTGCCGGTGCGGCTGCACGACGTCGATCGGCTCACCGTCGCCCATCCGGTGTCTGCCGCCGATGACGTGCGGGAGGTCGATCGGGTGGTCGGCCAGCAGGGCTAGTTCGGCGCGTAGCCGGGTGGTTTCGGGGGATTGCGGGGCGTAGTCGTGGACCGGCTCGTTGGCCGGAATCGGCACCTGGGTGATCGCGTCCATGCTGCCAGGATCCTCGGCCGGACAGCTCATCTTATTGGCTGATCAGACAGTATCAGGCGGAGATGGTAGTAGAATCGGACAATATGCGAGTGGCTGGTGTTGGGCTGGGCCAGCTCCTGCTCGCGCTGGACGCGACCCTGGTCAGCCTGGTGGACTCCCCACGTGGCCTGGATCTTTCGGTGGCGTCGGCGGCGCTGATCGACTCCGATGATGTGCGGTTGGGCCTGGCGACGGCAGCGGGTTCGGCCGATATCTTCTTCCTGCTCGGCGTCACCGACGACGAGGCGTTGCAATGGATCGAGGGGCAGGTACAGGGGCGGACGCCGGCGGCGATCTTCGTCAAGGAGCCGTCGGACGCGCTGGTGGCCAAGGCGGTCGCGGCCGGGTCAGCGGTGGTGGCCGTGGACCCGCGGGCCCGCTGGGAGCGGCTCTACCAGTTGGTCAACCACGTGTTGGAGCATCACGGGGACCGCGCCGACCTTGACTCGGGCACGGATCTGTTCGGTCTGGCGCAGTCTCTGGCCGACCGCATCCACGGCATGGTCAGCATCGAAGACGCCCAGTCGCACGTGCTGGCCTATTCGGCCTCCAACGACGAAGCCGACGAGCTGCGGCGGCTGTCCATCCTGGGCCGCGCCGGCCCGCCAGAGCATCTGGAGTGGATCGGCCAATGGGGCATCTTCGATGCGCTGCGCGCCGGCGGCGAGGTGGTGCGCGTCGCCGAGCGCCCGGAGTTGGGCCTGCGTCCGCGGCTGGCGATCGGGATCCATCAACCACCGGTCGGCGTGCGGCGACCACCGGTGTTCGCCGGCACCATCTGGGTGCAACAAGGTTCACAGCCTCTGGCCGATGACGCGGAGGAGATGTTGCGAGGTGCGGCGGTGCTGGCCGCCCGGATCATGTCGCGGCTGGCGGCCCGGCCGTCCACGCAGGCGCGGCGGGTGCAGCAATTGCTAGGGCTGGCCGACCTGCAGGGACCGGAGGCACCCGTTGACGTGGCTGTCATCGCCCGTGAACTCGGACTCGTCGCCGATGGCACCGCCGCACTGATCGGCTGGGACACCCCGAACACCACAGACACCGGGGGCCGGCATGCACGGCTGGCTGACGTCCTGGCCTTGAGCGCCAGCGCTTTTCGCCGTGATGCTCAGGTCGCGTCGTATGGGTCCCGGATCTATGTGCTGCTGCCACAGACCGCGACGACCCGGTCGGTCACCTCGTGGGTCCGCGGCACGATCAGCGCACTGCGTACCGAGCTTGGCGTCCAGTTGCGAGCCGCCATCGCCGCACCGGTCGCAGGTCTGGCGGGGGTCGCTGCGGCACGCACCGAAGTGGATCGCGTGCTCGACAGTGCTGAGCGCCACCCGATTTTAGGTCAGGTGACGTCGCTGGCCGAAGCGCGCACCACCGTCTTGCTCGACGAGATCGTCACCTTGGTCGGCACCGACGAGCGGCTGGTCGATCCGCGGATACGTGACCTGCGAGCACAGGATCCGGTGCTGGCCGAGACCCTGCGGGCCTACCTGGACGGCTTCGGCGACATCGGCGCCGCGGCGGCATCGCTGCAGGTGCATCCCAATACCGTCCGCTACCGGGTGCGGCGAATCGAGAAGCTGTTGTCGACTTCGCTGGCCGATCCCGAAGTGCGGCTGCTGTTTTCGCTGGGACTGCGGGTTATCGAGCGCTCGGCTTAGCTCTGGCACGATACGGTCGTTGTCCACAGTTGGAAGTTTGTCCACAGCTTGGCATTTCGACAGCACCGACGTCGCAGGATGCGCTTAAAATCGCAAGTATGTTCGATAGCTTGCTGCCGGATAAGGCGGCGCTGAGGCACGCCGATGACGCGACAGTGGTGGCAGCGATCGCCGGGTGGGCCCAGATCGAGGCGGCCGCCGCGGCGCGCCGACTGGCGGCCATCGCCGAGTTGGTGCGCCGCCGCGCCAATGGCCCCACCGACTGCGCCCAGTGGTCGTGCGATAACTGGGATGCGGTGGCCGCTGAAGTTGCTGCTGCACAAGGTATCAGCCACGGCATGGCGTCGGGGCAGATGTATCTGGCTGTGGCGTTGCGTGACCGCCTGCCACGGGTGGCGGCTCTGTTCGCTGAGGGCGCCATCAGCGCCCGGCTGGCCGCGGCGATCGTGTGGCACACCGATCTGATCAAAGACCCGCAGACTCTGCAGATCGTCGACACCACCCTGGCAGGCGACGCAGCACGGTTCGGGTCACTGTCCGTGGCTAAGACCGCACAGGCGATCGACGCCGTGATCGACCGCCACGACCCCGCAGCACTGCGCCGGACCCGGGCCGGCGCCCGCGGGCGTGACGTGGTGATCACTCCCGCCGATAGCGAGTCCGGCACCGCGAACCTGTGGGGCTCTTTGTTCGCCACTGATGCAACCGTTTTGGATCGGCGGCTGACTCAGATGGCTCACCAGGTGTGCGACGACGACCCGCGTACAATCGCGCAACGCCGCGCCGACGCCCTAGGGGCGTTGGCTGCCGGCGCCGAACAACTGGCGTGTGGCTGTGGGACTCCTGGCTGCCCCGCCGGCCTCGACGCCGACCCGCGAGCCACCGCTGTGATGATCCACGTCGTCGCCGACGGAGCTGCCCTCGACGCCCACCCCGACCCGCACACCTCGGGTGAGCCCGCGCCGCGACCGCTCACGCGCGACACACCGCTGCGCGAGGCGCTGGCCCCTGACCCCGAACCACCGGCCGTTTGGTTGCCTGCAGCCCACATCATCGGCGGCGGTACGGTACCAGCCCCGATGGTGGCCGAGCTGATCCGCAATGGCGCGAAAGTCCGACCGTTGCGTCATCCCGGCGATGCTCCACCGGAGTCGGGTTACCGCCCATCGGCCGAGCTGGAGCGGTTCATCCGGTGCCGGGATCTGACCTGTCGGTTTCCGGGCTGCGATCGACCCGCCGAGTTCGCCGATATCGACCACACAGTCCCCTACCCGCTCGGGCCGACCCACCCGTCGAACCTTAAGTGCCTCTGCCGGAAACACCACTTGCTCAAGACCTTCTGGTCTGGGCCCAACGGCTGGCGAGACCAGCAGCACCCGGATGGCACGATCACCTGGACGGCACCCAGCGGGGTTGTCGCGTTTGTATGACGTATGCTGTGGGTATGAGAACCGCGATTTACACCCGCATCAGTAAGCGACCCGACCGGCCAGCGGGCCGGTGTCACCCGTCAGCTCGACGACTGCCTGGCGCTCGCCGAGCGTCTCGGCTGGACTGTCGTCGACCAGTTCGACGACAACGACATCTCGGCGTTCAAAGGCAAGACGCCGGCCCGGTTTCGAGGCGACTGCTCGACACCATTAAAAGCGGCGAGGTCGACGCCGTCATCGTGCTGGCACCCGGACCGCCTCTATCGCTCACTGAATGATCTTGTCCTGATCGCTCGACGTGTCCGCCCGCATCCGACATTCGCACCGTCAACGGCGGCGATTTAGATTTGTCGACGTAGCACCGGGCGCATGCTGGCGACCTATCCTTGGCAGCGTGGCCAGACGAACGAGGTGCGAGCACAAAGCCGAGAGACGCAAGCGGGCCAACGCCCAACGCCGCGCCGCGGGCAAGTTCAACTGTGAAGGCTATCGCCCGTTCGGCTACGAACGTGACGGCAAACCGCGATGGACCGAAGTTCTCCAGCCGTTGCGTCAGGCCGCCAAAGACGTGCTGGCCGGAACATCGCTGCGATCGATTGCGCTCGACTGGAACAAGCGCGGACTGCTCACCAGCCGCGGCAAGCCGTGGACTAATCTGCAATTGCGGCGGGTGCTGATGAATCCGACCTATGCGGGTCTGCTCACCTACGACGGCAAGATCGTCGAGGGTGTGGTCGGCGAATGGAAACCGCTGTGGGACATCAACGTTTTCTACGCACTGTGCGCGTTTCTCAAAGATAAGTCCCGGCGACCGGCCGCGCGCTTCGAGCGTAAACACGTCGGCTCAGGCGTCTATCGGTGCGGTAAGTGTGGTGCCCCGCTGTATGCCGCCCGCCCGTCCGGCCAACGCAACATCTCCTACATTTGCCGTGCCCAGGCCCATCTGGGGCGGTCCGCCGCCCCGCTGGACGCCTACGTGGAGATGTTGGTGCTTAAACTGTTGCGCCGAAGCGACATTCACCGCCGCCTGACCACGGCCCCCGACGTCGACCTCGACGCACTACAAGCCCAACGCGCCGGTTTGACAGCTCAAAAAGACAAGCTGGCCACACTTTTGGTGGAGGGTGTGCTCACCGAGACGGGTGTGCGCCGCGAATCGAAGCGGTTGGCCGAGCAGATCGACGGCGTCACCGCGACGTTGACCGCGGCCACCCGCACATCACCGGCCGCGCAGATGCTCGCCGACGGTGTCGACAAAGTGCAACAGCATTGGGACGCCGCATCCGCCCGACATTCGGGGCAAGGTGATCGCCGAGCTGATGACGGTGACGGTGCTGCCGGTGCCGCGAGGCCAGCGTGGTGTGCTCACCGATCCCGGGACGGGCGAGCGGATCATCAACACCGACTTCCTCGACGTCATCGAGCGGTAACGAAACGATGACGATCACCACGTATGCGTGAATTCGCATACCCCTCACTGGACACATGTCCAGATTGCTCTGCAAGCGTTACGAGCAGCCCTGATCAGGCGCAATACGCATCTCCGCAACGTGATACAACGTGGTAGAGTTGCGAATTAATCGAGGGTGGTAGACCCTGCCCAAAAAACCCCGAGCCCATCGGCTGCGGGGATTCTTTTTGCCCAAAACCCAACGGGCGCAACACAATTCCGAGACTTCGCCACCCCCAACCCAGAGGAGTGAACTGTGGCCAAGAAAATGATCAGCATCAACGAAGCCGCCGAACAATGCGGCGTCGACCACCAGACGATCCGTCGGCTCATCAGCGACCATGAGCTGCCAGCCGTGCGGGTCGGTAAGCGGGTGATCCGCATCGACCCGGCCGACCTCAAGCGCATCCTGAAGCCCGTCTAACCCACAGCAACACAAGTCAGCCCCGGCAATCGTCGGGGTTTTTTTGCGCCCAAAAACAGAGGGAGACAACATGTCCCCACAAACCAGAGCCGAACTTGAGCAACACGCCGAGCGTGTCGTCGCCGACTGGAAACCGCTCACCAGCGAACAGCTCGACCGGATCGCCGCCCTACTGCGCAACAAGTCACGCGATGAAGGCAATGATGGGACCGTTTAGCGAAGTCGGTCCCCCGGGCAGCCAACCAGGGGGACCCGACATCACCACAAACAGCAGTGCCCAGCGTAACGCATCGGCCCGACAGTGGGCAGCGCTATCAGTGCCCGACATCGACCCCGACGCCGACAATCTGACGGCCGCGCTGGCATGGGCCGAAGCCGGATGGTATGTGCTGCCGGTCAGACGCGGCACCAAAGACCCCGGCAGCATCGTCGGGAAACGCTGGCAGTATCAGTCTTCCCGCGACCCGAAACAGATCGCCGCGTGGTTCGCCGGCACCGACCACGACATCGCCGCACACTGCGGCCGATCCGGCGCCGTCGTGCTCGACGTCGACCGCCCCGAACTGGTGCCCGAGCATTGGCGCAGCCATCTGGATATTGCGCCGTATCAGTCGACCCGGCCGGACATGCTGCGCCGTGGGCACTACATCTACGCCATGCCGCCGCACCGCAGCATCGGCAACCCCAACTTTCCCGGTGGGGAGATTCGCGGACTCAACGGTGTCATCATTGTCGCCAACAGTTTCCACAAAGACGGCGGCCAATACCGTGTGCAGCGCGCGGGATTGCTGCCGGTGCTGCCCGACGTGATCGCCGATCAGCTGCCCGAAGGCAAGCCCGGTGTGGATGCCGCCACCGACGAGATGGTGGCCAAGTTCATCGCCG
Organism: uncultured Actinomycetota bacterium; assembly: GCA_963728815.1. GTDB lineage: Bacteria > Actinomycetota > Actinomycetes > Mycobacteriales > Mycobacteriaceae > Mycobacterium. The sequence goes on along the minus strand of CAVSLH010000019.1, from coordinate 14,616 downwards.
AACACACCGATGCGACCTGGCCCGCCCTGCTGCGCGGCTGGATCAACGCGCTGGCGACACACTTTGAAACCGGTTCCCGCCACAACGGTCTGCTGTCGGTGCTGACCGGGGCGTTCAAAGAGGCCAGGGCCGGTTTTTTTCCCGCCGCCGAAGCCGACATCATCACCCGCGTCATGTTTGTCACGGCCGCCACCAGGGCACCGATCGGCGGCGAAAACCAACGCACCCATCGGCAGGCCAACGCCGAATACGAGTCGATCAGATCCTGGGCTGTCGCGCAGGCCAACGCAGCCGACCTGCGTGACGTGCGGCGGCGGGTGGAGGACAAATATGTCAGCGCAAACTGAAAGCGGCGCAACAGATTCCGGCCAGAAGAAGAAGGCGCAAGGCCCGTCGCAGGCCACCAAACTGGTGCAGCTGGCCCTGGCCCGCTACCGGCTGGGTGTGTCCCCCGAGGGCAAACCGTTCGCCTACAATCCCAACGCGCCACACGTCGCGCTGCCGCTGAAAGGCAGCCAGTTCGGTCTGCGCGCGCACCTGGCCCGCGAATACTTCACCAAATACGGTGCCGCGCCGTCATCTTCGGCGCTCACCGACTGCATCGCCACCCTGGAAGGCACCGCCCGCGAGCAGACCCCCAAAATGCTGCACCTGCGGGTGGCCGGCAACGGTGAACGCATCCACATCGACATGGCCGACCGACGCAATCGGCTCATCGAGATCAGCGGCGGCACCTGGAAAATCATCGACTCCTCGCCCCACATGTTCACCCGCACAGAGCTGACCGCGTCGATGCCCGAACCCGCGCCACCCGGCGACGGCGACATCACATCCTTGTGGGCGCACATCAACGTCGCCGAGCCCGACCGGCCGGTGCTGCTGGCGGTGCTGATCGACGCGCTCATCCAGCCCGGCACAGCCAAGCCGGTAACCTGCCTGCAAGCCGAGCACGGCTCCGCGAAAACAACCACCGCCAACCGCATGGTGTCACTGGTCGACCCGTCGACCGTCCCGGTTCGCGGCGCACCGCGCAACGAGGAAAACTGGCTGACCACCGCGGCCGGAAGCTGGATGGTCGCGCTGGACAACCTGTCCACCATCGCCGACTGGCTGTCGGATGCGTTGTGCCGCGCATCCACCGGCGACGGCAATGTCAAACGCGCGCTATACACCGACGAAAACCTGTCGGTCACCAAGTTTCGGCGCGGCGTCATCCTCACCGGAATCGACATGGGCGGCCTGGCCGCCGACCTCACCGACCGGCTGGTGTCGATCGAACTGGCCCCGATCGCGGCGCGCCGATCGGAAACCGACCTCGAAAACGACTGGCAAAACAACTGGCCCATCATCCTTTCCGGACTGCTCGACCTGGCCGCCAAAGTTCACCGCCGACTGTCGACGCTGGGCGAGATGGTCCTGCCCCGCATGGCCGATTTCGGCCGCGTGCTGACCTGCGTCGATGACATCCTCAAAACCGCCGGGATGACACGCTATTGCGACCGCGCCGCCGCCGCGATGATTGACAGCGCGATCAGCGACCCGTTCATCGCCCGGCTGATCGACATGCACTGGGCAACACCCGACGACGGCATGACCGCCGCCGACATCCTGCGCATGGCGACACCGACACCCAGTTTCGAGGAGGGCGGCTGGACCCGCTGGACCCCGCCGGTCGACTGGCCGAAAAAGGCCCGCACCGTCACCGTCCGACTCAACAAGCATGCCCCCGCGCTGCGGCTGATGGGCTGGCAGATCAGCAACGACAGCGGCCGCAATGAGTTCCACACGATGCGATGGGTGCTCAAGCCGCCCGACATGACCCCCAGATTGAGCGGTAATCGTGACTCGTCTGACTCGTCTGACTCGTCTTCGCTGGCAGTGCATTTCGCTAGATGATCTATCCGACGAGTTAACACGAGTCAGACGAGTTAGATTTTGGCGTTTTATCTGTTGTAACTGGAAGCAAAAGAGAAAAGAGAGGGACAAGATTAGAAGTGTGTAGACGAGCCAAATTTGACTCGTTTACTCGTCTGCCCAGCTCAGAGCCTCGCGGAGACGAGTCAAGACGAGTCAAACTAACTCGTCGGAAAACCAGTGCCAGCAAAGAGCGATCGCCCCTTGGATGAGCACTGGGTACGGGACGCCGACCCGGCCACCGCCAGCACCGGCCGGGCCATCAACAAGATTGGAGACCAGCGATGACTGACACGACCACCGGGCAGCGGCGCCCAACCCGGTGGAGCTTCGACAACTACCGAACCCTCGCGGTCACCCCAGCCCCACCGGGCTGGTTCGCCATCTACCGCTGGCACGACGGAACCTACTCGACTGACCCCGTCGTCGCGATGCTCACCCAGCAGTACACCGGCACCACCTGGCACGAGATCGTCAGCGACTCCCGCGTCACGTCAACCGACGAGCCCGCGGCGGCTGGCGACGATCGGGAGCGGATCGTTTACGCCGTCGTGCACCGCGAAACCGGTGAACTGCACGCCGTCGACAACGACGGTCGCGAATTCGTCCAACTCGCCACCCAACGCGAGCTGGACGACGAGAGGTGGCAGCAGATATTCACCGACGCGGCCGACGAACGTGACCGGCGCAAGGCGGCCGAGGACCACCGTGAGTCTCGAAACGCTGCTGGCCGCAATCAAAGCGCCCCGCCTGCCCAACGCCGCCTGCCTTGGACGCCACGAACTGTTCGACAGCCGACCCGCAGACCCAAGCCGAAGCCTGCGGCATCTGCCGCAACTACTGCCCAGCCCTGCCAGCCTGCACCCAATGGCTCGCATCTCTAGCGCCGTCCCGACGACCCAGCGGCGTCGTCGCCGGGCAGACGGTCAGCGTCAGGGCACGCAAACCACCCGCCCAGATCAACGCTGGCGCACAAACACCCGACCCTGACATAGAGGGGAGAAGAACTAATGACAACGTGCCGCGTACGGGGCTGTGAGACATGTGTGTCTAACGGTAGCCACACGCGAGGGTTTCGAGGTTTCATGTGCTCTCGCCACTGGCGCATGCTCCCGGTTCGCATCCGAGATGAGTTTCTCCGCGCTGTCTCATTCGGCGAGCGAACGATCAGCCTACAAATGAGGGCATTGCAATACGTCAACGATCACGAGCGGCCAGCCCAGAATCGACAGCCAGGGAAGCAACCTAGACGATGACGGCTTTCGGACTACGATGCCCGAATGAACCAACGGCCCGGCCAACACTGATGTCCGATTACGTCCGATACACCAGCAGACCCGAAAAGATCGCCGACGCCATAGTCAAAGACGCCCGACGCGCAAACCCCGACCTGGCAAGCGTGGTGGAACTGCACGCCGGCCAACTTTCCCGCAACGAACTGCTCGCCGTGATGCGCGCCATGTTTGTCGAACTGGCCATGCTGAACAAAACACGGCGACCCACCGAAACCAGTCGGTGACAACGCGATGCGCGGCTGACTAATGCTGCCAAAAGCGAGTTAGACGCATCGCCGATATGCACGCACTCATGCAATCCAGGCTATGTATCAGCATGTGAAAACCAAAGCATCCCAAGATGATCCGGAAAAGCGCGCCCAAACACCGTCATGTCAACTCGTCAAGCAATGCTGAAATGCGAAAGGACATGTCAGTCGGACATGTCAAAAATGTGAACTGATGCGGCAACGAAAAGACCCGGCCCGACACCCCAAGATTGTTGTCAGGCGCAACCTCCCGCACCAGCCGGATGCTTGAGCGAATGCTTGACGCCAATGCTGTGCAATGCGATCCCTAAGCATCGTCCTAAAGCAATGCCATGCGAACCCGAGACTTCGAGCTATGCGAGCGCCGAAATACGAGCTCATGCAAGCCGGCGGAAGCTGTGCGGGCCCAACAGATGCGAGTTACGCCCGAACCCGTTGCAGCCCAAAGCAATGTCATCGCAGGCAGAAGCTATGCGACATCGCACAGGCCCGGACCATATGCACCGCAACAAGATTCGACGTGACGATGGGCGATGTCGAGTCCCATATGCGCCTTTAACCCTCGGGTGGAGGGTGTGCCAAGAAACGGGTTTGGGGCAGACAGCGCCGCGTGCAATAAGTTTCCCCTGATCGGAAAACGGAACTTTTTCCAGTTCGCTCCTCGATCGAGGGGGGTTTGAGCGATTCTCCCAGCAGCGGGGGTATCGTTGGGGGAAGCTAACTTCCGAAAGTGGCAGGTAAACAGCAATGGGTGGACGTGGCAGCGGCCGGATTCCGCGGCCGGCGAAGCTGAAAATCGTTGAGGGCCGCGCCGAAGGCCGCGACAGTGGTGGGCGCCGGATTCCGTTGCCGCCAGCGTTTGAGCGGGTACCACCGGAGCCCACCGATTTGGTGCAGCGGATTCCGCACGCCGCGCAAGTGTGGGAGCGTGTTGTTGCTGATCTGGGGCCGCTGGGTTTGTTGAAAAACGCGGATCAGGATGTTTTGGAAGCGTTCTGCCTGCTGTGTTTCCGTTGGCGCCGCGCCACGGTGCAGTCCGCGTCGGAGCCGCTGGTTTTGCGCAATGAGCTGTCGGGGCGCTCATACAAGAATCCGATTGTGACGGTCGTTGAGGGCGCGGAGCAGGCCATGCACCGGTTTGCGCAGTTGTTGGGTGTGTCGCCGAGCACGGAGCAGCGTTTGCGCAGCGAGCTGTTGGCGGTGGGCGCTGTGGCTGGTGAGCGGAGTCCTTTTGATTGGGGTTAGCGTCATGTCTTTGGTTGAGGCGGCCGAGACCGAGGCCCTTCGGGCGGTGTGTTCCATCCGGCCGCCGGAAGGGTTGACGGATGCGCAGAACCACGAGTTTTGGGCGGCGGTTATCGCGTACTCTGGAGCGGCGCACCGTCTACGCGCGCGAGCAGTTGGGGCCGCCGCCGCCTCCGGTGCTGGCTGTGGTCCGGCGCGGCGGGAAGCGGCGAGGTGACCGCGATGACTGACGAGATCACCGAGAAGCTGCTCGAGGAATATCGAGCGGCCCGCCACATTGAGCCCCGATCCGCGGAGTGGAGACAGCTCGAAGCGGGTCGGCGCAACCCCCATTTCGGCGAACTCCTCGCGATGGAACTCGCGCGGCTGCGCGCCAACGACAAGTCTTCGGAAAAGAAAGGTTCACCAATGACTGAGACCACCCAGCGCGCCACGCGGCCGCCGAAGGCCGGGACGCGGGAAGCGCCTTTTAAATTGCGCGACACCACGGCGCGGGCAGCGATGGATTAACCCTCGACGGGTATGCAAGTGTCTTCAATTCGGAAACCGTAATCGACTCGTTCGAGGGTCGATTTCGCGAGGTCGTAGCTCCAGAAAGCATGTCCCGATCGTTTCGTGACCGCCCGCCGATCGTGCAATATGACCATGGCCAGCACAGTTTGATCGGGAGTTTGCCTGTGGCGCAATTGATTTCGGCTGCGGAGGAAACCGACCCGGTATTGGTGCCGGCCGGCGGCGCTCATATTGTTGCGCGCATGTTTGATGACTGGTTGTTTTCGCCTCTACGCGCGGCGATCGCCGCCCAAGCAATCGTCGGGGATGTCCTTCCGTTTTCAAGTTTTAAGAGAGACCTGGGAGTTGGCCGACGGAACCCTGCTCAAAGACGATATGGCCGTGATCCGCGCACTCGAACGCGGCTGGGACCCGAACGTTCCCGACGAGGAGCTACCGCTTCGCACCCTCCGCGAGCTGATCGTCCCGGAGCTCGGGCCTGTGTGCTGGCCCGCGTACACCGCCAGTTCCATTCAAATCCGCGACGGCCGAATCGATCTGTACCGGCTTGCCGAACCGAGCAGCGCCAACTGCTGGCGAGGGCGATTTACACGCTGGACGGCGATGTGCAGAAAAGCGTGGCGCGCGGCGGCCCCCGGGCTGGACGAGTCGGCGCGCCTGATCCGTGCGATGCTCCAGGACGTCCAGGCGCGGCGGCGTCGTGTAACCGAACAAGAGCAGCGTTTCGGCCTCGTTTAGGGGTCCGCACCCGGCGGGCTGCCGTTAAATCGTCTGCGTGTCTGCTGGGCCATCAGAAATGGGCTTGTGTACTATTCGTGGTGATGGGTGCCGCGCCGGTAGCGGAGCACGTTAAGTAGCCGAGTAACCGCGATACGTCGAATCCCAGAGGCACGCAGCTAGGCGCCGGCCTTTTTTCGGGCTCGCAGCCGGGCACCTGCCGACATTTCACACCCGATTCTTGGCCGGGCGCCTCTTTGGTGCTGCGCGGTTTTCCTTCCGGCGTCCTGCAACAGCGCCGTTGCTTGGCCGCGCAGTTGGCGGCGGGACGCCCGGCCAGGCTAAACGCGAAAGAGCCCGTCATGTATACGAGAATCCAGGCCGAGGCGCGGCTGGAGAGGTTGCGCGCCGAGTTTATGGCGTTGCACGAAAAGGTGAACCGCGACATCGATATGACCAACGGGGATGAGCAACGCGCCTGGCAGCTGCGTGATGAAATCGAAATTTTGAAAGCTCATTTAGCGCGGTTGGATCGTTTCGCGCCGCTTTTTGGCCCGTTGCGGACGAGCCCAATGACGATGATGCGCACACAGTCTCCCCTGCGGGGCCCGGGGGTTACCCTCCCCGGTTTCCCCCGGCTTCGCAGGGGTTCACGAGCCGCGCTTGCGGGCGGGAGTTTCGACTCCTTCGATTCCGCCCGCAAGCGCCAATCCCCCGCCGGGGTGGGTGTTTCGGGCCTGTCATTGCCCTGCCTCCACCCGCCCCGGCGGGGTCTCATGCTGCCGCTGCGGCGGGTTGACTCCATTACCGCCGCAGCGGCGCCCACCAAAAACACAGCCATGCAACGTTTCTGCCGGACACATACCGCTAGGGGTAGCTCCCGGGCCTGGCGGCTGTTGGCGGCGCGCCACAGCCTTGACCGGCACGCAGAGCAGCTGGTGGTCGATGAGATCGGCGACTGCGCCCAGTGTTGGCAGGACACGGCTTTGGCCGCGATCGACGCCGCGGACTCATTGCTGATCAGATGCGGTCCGCTGCCCGAGATGGATTCGGCCGGCAACACGTCGGGGCCGGTCATGGATGAATTGTTTGAGCGGATCGGGGCTTCGCTTTCGGCTGAGGAGTTGGACCGCCGCGAGCTCGGGGAGTGAGGAAACACCATGCGTTGCCCGGACTGTCGCAAAACAATCGGCCGGTTTGATGCCGCCAATCCGCCGCGGTGTCCGCGCAGCGGTCGGCTCATCGTGCTGGCGGCGCGCCGTCACGCGAAGTCGGAGCTGGCATGGTGGCGGCCGGTCGACGCCGAACGAGTGAACCTGCGCCAGCCGCGGACAGCTGGCACGCCCACACGGATGACACTCCGTGAAAGTCTCTCAGCGTGTCTCTGGGACGCGGGAATCAGCAGCCGAGCCATGATGGCGAATCGCTGGTTGGAGCAAAATGGACATGTTGCGCCGTGCCGCGGCGATCATGACGACTGGGTGTCATGTATAGGAGAGGACTGGATGTAGTCTGCAGCCGACATATCATCCATGCTGGTTATCTCCGGACCGACAATCGTGATACCGCCACCTTGAGCTTGCTGATATAGGCCGAGCACCAGGCTTTTCCAGCCCTCGGCGTCTATCGCCTGGCGAGACGATTCATCCTGTGCCACAACGAAAACAGTCACGATTGTTGGAGACGTTGGATCGTTCCACTGAACTCTCAGCTCATGCACTTGTGCATTTAGCGCGTTACCTCCGTCCGGTTGTGAGCGCAAGGCTTCAAAAAGAGGATTAACTACTAAATCTATGCAGGGTTGTGGCGCCGCTAGCCGTTGTCGACGCGCTCCGAGCCGCTGTGCTAGTTCGGCATAGCCAGCGTCGTCCGAGAATGCCTCGATTGGCGACCTGCCCAACAGGACGGTTTTTTCGACCGGAATTTCTAGACGTAAATCGACAACCCATAGCTGGTTCGCGGCCCACTCTGCAGTCAGGTGAATGAAGTGTCCAAACTGGCCGCTCTTGATTTGGCCGCGTTGTCCTGGGCCAACGCGATCATATGCGTCATATACGGGCGACACAGTGATCCATGGGTTCGTCTTCTTCATCAGGTCGCAAGCCTGCGTTAGTAGCATGACGCGTCTAAGTGGGTAACTTGCTTCACCAACCACTATTGGCGCTTGTGTGCTGAGCTGCTGGCGCGGCTGAAGCCATAAGTGGACATCCGCCTGTAGGAAAAAAGCTGGAATTCCGTCGATGATGTGGCCCTGGCGGTAGCTGTCCAGGTGCGCTTCGAATCCGGGCGGCCAGGGATAGCAGGCCCCAAAATCACTTGGGCCGTCAGGTGTCATTCGGATAAGTCGGGCTGGTTCGCGGCCAACCATGGATTGACTGGCGGCAGTGGTCGTGCTGTCAATTCCCTTCGCAGCCGCCTAGAGACGTGGCGAATCACTTCATCGTCGCCACGCGCATCGAGTAGTTGTTGGAGGGGTGACGGATCACCCGTATGAAACCAGCTACGGGCGGCAACCACGCCCACGCTCCGAACGGCAGACGCCACAAGACCGTGCAGACGCAAGATGCTATGTACAGTTCCAGCTCGGGGACTGCTCGCGCGGTCTCTCCACGCATAGATAGTCCCTCGACTAATCCCAGCCGCATCCGCAGTCTGCTGGAGACCAATTCCCAGCCATTCCTGAATATCTGCCAAGCTCGAGTCAAGATGCGCAGTTGGTCCTGCCTCAACACTGAGTGGAGCCGCTGTCTGTTGCGGATCTGGGCAGGTAGTCACCCGCCATTCACAGCGAGAAGTAAGTGGCTGAGAGACATCGAATACAATCCCAAAGCTATTGAGCACATTCAATGAAACTCGGGTGCGAACGCGCCACTGCCGCACCGGAATTTCGACCACCCCAGTACTACGTGCAGCAAGGATTCCAATCTCATCCGCGAGTGAATCCTTCGTCAACCACATGTTCGTACAAATTGACAAATCCAGCGCGCGCCTGAACGGGTCAAGAGAGCGATCGATCTCCGATGCAGTCCTCGCTTGAGGTGCCGGCAATGTCGCTGGCTCCTCTCGGTCATCAACCGAAGTCTTGATCGCATATGCGCTTGTCACTGGTCCCCCTCCACCGCTCATAGAGTTTGTCCTCAATAGAAGATCGAAACAGCGCTCCAATATACCCGTGGAGCTGATTGGCGGTCGCTGTTACTTGATCCACGTCGAATGACGTCAGAATCTCGACGAAGACATCGTAATCTAGTAGATATTTTTGCATTTGCTCTGAGGCGCCTACATCGTCCGCTAAAGACCATGATGAAACATGCACCGTGCTTGTTCGTCTAGAAGCAACAAATGCCTCTGGTCCGAGCCGAGGATCGCTCTACCAAAAGTCGGAGCGTTAACCAGGCCGCGCACAGATTCCTTTATCAACCCATCCCACGAGTGTTCACCCTCTGGTAGCGGAATCTGATCGATGTATCGCAACCCAAGTCGCAGGCACTGCGATGGATCAAACGCTTCCGCGACAGCGCCAGCCACAGCAGCCAATTTATACGCCATTCCCTCCCACCGACCGTACTTTCGCGATTCGAGGGTGACGCTGTCTGGGTTGAGGCGAAGAGACCAGAAGCTGTCTGAAGATGTCAGCCGATACGCCGCCCTTGTTTCTTGGATCGGGCCGGTCGGGGTGAAAGTCACTCGTATTTGGGGGGCAGCTTGAAGTGCGGTCCAATCCTCGCCGAGCCTTTTTTGCACTCTTCTTGCCTCAGTGGACACTCGCCCACCTCTTCGAAGTTAATTTGCGCGGCAACAAGCACGAGTGGGCTCCGCTTGAGCGGCTTGCTGTGGTAGGGCGGTAAGTTGAGCGGCGCTGGAGCAGCGTTTGTTGACACTAATTGAACATACCCTGCCGCCGGCTAGATGGGTCGGGATCCTCGAAGACACGTCGGTGGACGTGCCGAAACGCCTCGCTGGCATCGTGTGAGTCCGGTCAAGTTACGTCGGAAGGTCACTGGTAGCTCCGCTCCGGCCGAGCATCACCAGCGTCATACACGGCTCCAGCAACAACCCTCCTCGTCGACAGCGCGGCCAGACATGGCCGGAACGATCCGGTCATCCGGCGACACCTCAACCACCTGCACAGCGCGATCAAACGGCAACCGCACCGAGCGCCGCGACTGGCCCCGGTCGCGGTCCAGATCGCCGCTTCGACGGTCGAACGCGAAAGCACCACGGCTTTGCCGGCCTCGAGCAGATCCAACAAGTTCCGCGGCCAGAGGAAGAACCCCTTCGATGGGTCATTCTTGTCGTGCTGGCCGGACACGTGTTTGGCCGCGGTCGACGCCGCCGCCAACCTGCTGGTCCGCTCGGCGCGGTCATCAGCGCATCCACCTGCAGCGGGGTCAGGTTGCCGGTTGTGGCGGCAAGAATCCCCTTACGCTGGGTGGCAAGATCATTGCCCGAAGCGAAGTCGTTACAGATGGCGTGGCCGTCCATGATCAAATCGGCTGGCCCGCCTGTGCGTTGACAGCGCGCAAACGGCGGGGTCGGTGTGCCGCATTTAACCCCGTGCTGTGAAGGAATTTCAGGAAAGCATCATCCATGTCGTCCGCGCGCGCTGTTCGGCCCCGAACAGTAGTGCTCCGACCGCGATAGCGATAGCTGTTGTCCTGCTGGTCATTTCGACTCCTACGGCCAGCGCCGCCGCAACGATGATTTTCATCGGTTGCCTCGGTGGTCTTGCTCAGGGCAGAAGTAATCGACTGAGATGAACAGGAACCGGGCAGCGTGCTCTTTGTGCATCCCGGTCTTAAGCCCAATCTCGTTGGCCACCTCGTTGCCGTTCGCACCCGCCCGCATCTCCTGGCAGGCCACATGGGCGATGCGGACCAGCGCCGCATCACCCTCCGGTGAGCTAATACTGTTGGCGTGGACGGCATTCAGGAAGTTAGTGGTGGTGTCGTCTTGCGCACGCTCGCAGGCGGCAATGGCTGTGACTGTTATTGCTGCTGCCACAACGGTTTTCATGGTTGGTTACCCTCCTGATTAAGGCTGGCACCAGCGGCTCAAACGATTAGAGGCCGGTCCGATCCTTGATGCGCTGCCTGACCGCGGCCCTCCCGTTGGCCAGGGTCGCCAAGCCGAAACGGGTGGCTCTCCAATAAGTGACATCGTCGATACGGGGCCAGGTGACTGCGCGACTTTCGTAGACGAGGTCGGCATGCTTTAACAGCTGCATCGCCTCCAAAAATTGACAGCCCGGCTCTTCGGGATAATTTTGGCTGCTAAATCCGGATCTGGGATACCCTTGAAGCTCAAACAGCCGGTTGACGATGGTGCCGCCGTCCAGGGAGCCGCCGCCGCCGAATGCCGGCATGAGCTCGGCAGCCAGATCCCCCGGCGGCACACTGTTCATCCAGTCAATCATGGGTCGTGCGGCGTCATCGTTGGCCATGTGATCCATCTTCCGCTGCGAACCGTGCCATGACAGCCTCCTGTGTGACGCCCAAGGGCGCAGCGGCATGAGGGTACGCCAGCCGCCAGGCCGCCGCGCCGTCGTCGAGGTTGAGGTTTAGGCCTGGCCCAGTTCTCGCCGCGGCACTTGAGCTATTTGCTTAACCAGCGGAATGTCCTCTGCCTCAACAGGAATTAGCTGCCGCGGCGGCGTGAATTGATGATCTCGAGGCGTTCCTTGAGCAGTTCCTCGAGTTCCTCGATCGAGCGGCGTTCCCGCAGCATGTCCCAGTGTGTTCTCGGCACCTTGACCTTCTTGGGTTCGGCCAGGTCACCACCCTCGATCAGGGTGCCCTCCATGCCGTTGCGGCACAGCCAGGTGCCGGGGACCTCGGCGTCGACGGCGAAGGGCATGTCGAACTCCTCGCCGTTCTCGGTGCGGTACCGCGCGATTTGACGCGGCGCCAGGTCATGGTTGCGCTCGGTCTCATAGCTCAGGGCTCCGAGGCGACTGCCCCTCATGACGCGAGATCAGCCATCAACACTCCTCATTGCACGTATCACCGCACATCTGTGCAGGTTACGCCCCGGCCATGCTTGGGCTGGCCGGGCCGGGTGCCGACAGGGAGCGTCAGCCGGTGCCAGCCGGTGACCATGCTTCCAGCAACTTATCGGCAGGTACTAAGTCCCACAGCTAACGCCAGGCGATAGGGCACAGACGGGGACAAGGCTCCTGGCGCACCCCGAAAACCACCCCTGAGCTGCTCTTTTACAGTCGGGCTGACAGGATTTGAATGTGCCATCTCGGCGTGCGATCTGAACCGCTGCCCCCGCCGATGGTTGCTCCACACAGGATCATCGCGCGGCGTTGCGATCATCCATGCGAACCCGCGCGGCGTGTCCCCAGGGCGGCAGCACACCTGGACGGTGGCCCGTGTGCGCTCATACGATCTACACGCGGGCATGCTCGGGAGCGCGGGAGGATTGATCTGAGTGCTGGGAATCACGCGGCCGACGTGCAGCGACACGCTGACCAGCGTGTCCAGGGACAGACGTCATACAGACTCGACTCTCCCCAGCGGCCACACCTACACCACCCGGCCGGGCAGTCACCTGCTCTTTCCGACGCTGTGCGTACCCACAGGCGAATTATCCACTGCCGCAGCGGTAGATCGACCACCCAAAGAACACGGAGTGATGATGCCCAAGCGGCGCCGCGCACGGGAACAAGATCGTATCTACCGGATCAATGCCGAACGCGCACTCAACGCCGTTTACGTCGCCGAACGAAACCAACCACCGCCCTTCTAGACAGCGGCACCCTTATCAGGCGGTGCGCACGTCGAAGTCGGCAAGCTCGGGTTGGCGCAAGAGCTCGCGGTGGGTCTCCGGTGTCCACGGGAATAGCTCGGGCAGGCCATCCTTGCCGAGGTACCAACTGCTGCAGCCGGTAACCCAGATCGTCTGAGGCATAGCGGCTTTCATGCTCTCGTTGTATTCCTTGGTGGCTGCTTCGGTCGGAGCGGCGGCGCGCACGACACCGTCGCGAAGCTGCTTGATCCACCACATCGCATAGTCGGCCTGGTCCTCGGCGATCGGTATCAGCGACTGGTTGCCGATCGGCGAATGCGGGCCCATGAGCATGAACAGATTGGGGAACCCCGGCACCGCGACCGACCGATACGCCATCGGACCGTCGGCCCAAGCCTCATCCAAGGTGAGTCCGCCCGCACCGATCACCTCCAGCGGGCGCACGTAGGCTCGCGCGTCAAACCCAGTGGCATAGACCAGCAGGTCCAGTTCATGCAAGGTGCCGTCGGCGGTCACAACGCCGCGAGGCTCGATGTGGTCGATCGCGTCGGTGATCACCTCGACTCCCGGCTGCTGCACGGAACGGTAGAAATGCCCGGCCATAACCTGCCGCTTGCACATTGGCTGATCCTTCGGGGTGAGCTTGGCCCGCAACTTCGGATCGCGCACCGAGAGCCGCAGGTTCCATCGACACTCGGCCTGGACCAGCCGGCGCTGTAATCCCGGACGGATCGGCGCGCGGCCGAATATGCGCCTGAAGAACAACCCCCAGAACCAATAGCCCAGCCCGTTCAACCTCGGCCACCGCGACAGCGCCGCCCGGGTCAACGGCGAGTAGCGCACGTTCGGCATCGGGTAGACCCACTGCGCAGTGCGCTGGAAGACCGTCAGGCCGCGCACCTTACCGCCGAGCTCGGCCGTGATCTGTACACCGGTCGAGCCGGTCCCGATCACACCAATCCTCTTGTCCGGCAAAGATACCGAGTGATCCCAGCGCGACGAATGGAACGCGGGTCCGGCGAACGTCTCCCGACCGGGGATCTCCGGATAACGAGGTACCCGCAGCACCCCCGTCGCTGTGACGAGCACGTCGAACGTCTCATCGCCGTCGGCGGTGGTCAGCCGCCACTCCCCTTCGTCATATCGGGCGCTGGTGACGTCACAGCCGAACCGGATGTGGGGACGTATGCCGCGTTCGTCGGCCACCTGCCGGAAATACGCCTGTATCTCAGGACCGGGCGGCAGCAGGTACGACCAGTTGGGGTTGGGCCGAAACGAGTAGGAGTAGTAGCGCGACGGGACATCGCAGGTAAGGCCGGGATACGTGTTGTCGCGCCAGGTGCCTCCAACGTCGTCGGCCTTCTCAAAAATGGTGAACGAGTCGATGCCGGCGTCCTGCAGCTTGGCCGCCATGCATAGGCCTGACATCCCGGCGCCGATTATCGCGACCCTCAGTGGACGCTTCTCTGTCATGACAACCCACCTGCCCTCTCGCTGACCTGCACGCTACCCCGATCGACTCGGCGTAGCGTGCAGATCCGCCGTTAGCTAGCCGGCCGCGACTCGCTTCGAGCCGAAGATGCGTTCCTGCATGGCGGTGTCCCCGAACGATTGGGCTTTGACGATCTTGCCGTTGCCGAACGTGTACACATCGGCTTCCTGAGACGTCTCTCCGCCGACAGTGACCTCGGTCAGGACCACGACGACATCACCGTCAGCGAGAAAACGCTTCGCCTCGACCTTGGCCGACTTCTATCCTTTTCCAATCTTGTTGCTACATAGCGCGACGCGTGGTCGTGGTCCCTGCCGGCATCAAATTTCCGCTGGACCCCTCGTCAACGGACCGCACGTCCGTAAGCCGGCGGCGTCTAGTGCGCATGACGCGAAGCAGAATGGACGGACGCAGCAACCGGGCTGGTGAGTCAACCATT
>CAVSLH010000018.1:0-420956 GCA_963728815.1 uncultured Actinomycetota bacterium | reverse complement strand
GCGGCCTGGGCGGGCCCGGCCAGTTTGGCTTCGGTAACGGCGGGACCGGCGGGCCTGGCGGGGCTGGCGGGAAGGCCTACCTTCTGGGCAACGGCGGGAACGGCGGCGGCGGCGGGGACAGCGACCCCACCGGCGGTCCCGGCGGTAACGGCGGGGCCGGCGGGAGCGCACTCGTGTGGGGTAATGGCGGTAACGGCGGGGCTGGCGGGAATGGCCTCGCCGACGGCTCGCCCGGTGGTAACGGTGGGGCCGGCGGGGGCAATGGGTACATCGGCGGCGGTACCGGCCCGTTCCCCGGCGCCGGCGGCGCTCACGGCGGGACCGGTGGGGCCGGCGGCAACGCCGACGGTGGTGGCGGCGCGGCCGGCGGGAACGGTGGGGCCGGCGGTGCCAACAGGCAGCTGTGCTCGCTGTTCGGCCACGGCGGCACGGGCGGGGCCGGTGGTAGCGGCGGCTCGGGTGACACCGGCGGGGCCGGCTTCAATGACCCGGTCGCGCCCGGCGCGGGTGGTCAGGGCCAGACGGGTGGCGCTGGGGGGGCCGGCGGGGCCGGTGGGGCCAACGACGCGTTGTATGGCGGGACCGCGGGCAACGGCGGGCTGGGCGGTAACGGCGGGCAGGGCGGCACCGGCGGCCTGGGCGGCAGCAACACCGACAACGCCGGCGGGGACGGCGCGGCCGGTGGTCAGGGCGGTACCGGTGGCGCGGCCGGGGCCGGCGGGGCCGGTGGCGCCAACAAGGCGTTCCTGTTTGGGCATGCCGGCACCGCGGGTAACGCGGGCACCGGTGGTACCGGCGGCACCGGCGGTAACGGCGGCACGGGTGGTACCGGCACGGCCGGCCTCAGCGAGACCCTCCCCGAAAGCGCGCCCACCGCGGGTGATCAGGGCGGTGCGGGTGGCGCCGGTGGTACCGGCGGCACCGGCGGCAGCGCGGGTGTCGGTGGCACCAACGGCAATGGTGGTCAGGGCGGCGTTGGCGGCACCGGCGGCGGCGGCGGCCAGGGTGGCAGCGACACCGGCAGCGCCGGCGGGGCCGGCGCGGCTGGTGGTCAGGGCGGTAACGGCGGGTCGGCCGGGGCCGGCGGGGCGGCCGGTAGCGGTGCGGGCGCGGCCGGTATCGCGGGTCCTGCGGGTACCGGTGGTACCGGCGGCGTCGGTGGTAACGGCGGGGCCGGTGGTACCGGTACGGCCGGCGTCAGCGACCCGGTCGCGCCCACCGCGGGCCAACAGGGCGGCATGGGTGGCGCCGGTGGTACCGGCGGCACCGGTGGTTTCGGTAACGGCGGCACCAACGGCAATGGCGGTGCGGGCGGTAACGGCGGCACCGGCGGCGGCGGCGGCCTGGGTGGCAGCAACACCGGCACCGCTGGTGGGGCCGGCGCGGCCGGTGGTCAGGGCGGTATCGGTGGCACGGCCGGGGCTGGCGGGGCGGTCGGCAGCGGCGGCAGCGGCGGCGGCAACGGCGGTGCTGCGGGCACCGGGGGTACCGGCGGCGTCGGCGGTAACGGCGGGTCGGGTGGTACCGGTACGGCCGGTGTCGATGACCCGGTCGCGCCCACCGCGGGCCAACAGGGCGGTGCGGGTGGCGCCGGTGGGACTGGCGGCACCGGTGGTTTCGGTAACGGCGGCACCAACGGCAGCGGCGGTCACGGCGGCACCGGCGGCACCGGCGGCGGCGGCGGCCTGGGTGGCAGCAACACCGGCACCGCTGGTGGGGCCGGCGCGGCTGGTGGTCAGGGCGGTATCGGTGGCACGGCCGGGGCTGGCGGGGCGGTTGGCAGCGGCGGCAGCGGCGGCACCGTGGGTGCCGCGGGTACCGGTGGTACCGGCGGCGTCGGCGGTAACGGCGGGTCGGGTGGTACCGGCACGGCCGGCGTCAGCGACCCGGTCGCGCCCACCGCGGGCCAACAGGGCGGTGCGGGTGGCGCCGGTGGTACCGGCGGCAGCGGCGGTAACGGCAACGGCGGCACCAACGGCAATGGTGGTGCGGGCGGTAACGGCGGTACCGGCGGCGGCGGCGGCCTGGGTGGCAGCAACACCGGCACGGCCGGTGGGGCCGGCGCGGCTGGTGGTCAGGGCGGTACCGGTGGCACGGCCGGGGCTGGCGGGGCGGTCGGTGTCGGCGGCAGCGGCGGCACCGTGGGTGCCGCGGGCACCGGCGGTACCGGCGGCCTGGGCGGTAACGGCGGGTCGGGTGGTACCGGCACGGCCGGCGTCAGCGCCCGGTCGCGCCCACCGCGGGCCAACAGGGCGGTGCGGGTGGCGCCGGTGGGACCGGCGGCACCGGTGGTAACGGCAACGGCGGCACCAACGGCAGCGGCGGTCAGGGCGGCACCGGCGGCACCGGCGGCGGCGGCGGCCTGGGTGGCAGCAACACCGGCACCGCCGGTGGGGCCGGCGCGGCTGGTGGTCAGGGCGGTACCGGTGGCACGGCCGGGGCTGGCGGGGCGGTCGGTGTCGGCGGCAGCGGCGGCACCGTGGGTGCCGCGGGCACCGGCGGTACCGGCGGCCTGGGCGGTAACGGCGGGTCGGGTGGTACCGGCACGAACGGCGCCAGCGCCCACCACGCCCACCACGGGTGGTCAGGGCGGTGCGGGTGGCGCCGGTGGCACCGGCGGCACCGGTGGTAACGGCAACGGCGGCACCAACGGCAACGGCGGTCAGGGCGGCGTCGGCGGCACCGGCGGCGGCGGCGGTCTCGGTGGCAGCAACACCGGCACCGCCGGTGGGGCCGGCGCGGCTGGTGGTCAGGGCGGCACCGGCGGCACGGCCGGGGCTGGCGGGGCGGTCGGTATCGGCGGCAGCGGCGGCACCGTGGGTGCCGCGGGCACCGGCGGTACCGGCGGCCTCGGCGGTAACGGCGGGTCCGGTGGTACCGGCACGAACGGCACCAGCTCCACGGTCACGCCCACCACGGGTGGTCAGGGCGGTGCGGGTGGCGCCGGTGGGACCGGCGGCACCGGCGGTAACGGCAACGGCGGCACCAACGGCAACGGCGGTCAGGGCGGCGTTGGCGGCACCGGCGGCGGCGGCGGCCACGGTGGCAGCAACACCGGCACCGCCGGTGGGGCCGGCGCGGCTGGTGGTCAGGGCGGCACCGGTGGCACGGCCGGGGCTGGCGGGGCGGTCGGCAGCGGCGGCAGCGGCGGCACCGTGGGTGCCGCGGGCACCGGCGGTACCGGTGGCCTGGGCGGTAACGGCGGGTCCGGTGGCACCGGCACGAACGGCACCAGCGACCCCGCACGCCCACCACGGGTGGTCAGGGCGGCGCGGGTGGCGCCGGTGGGACCGGCGGCACCGGCGGTGCCGGCAACGGCGGCACCAACGGCAGCGGCGGTCAGGGCGGCGTCGGCGGCACCGGCGGCGGCGGCGGTCACGGTGGCAGCAACACCGGCACGCGCCGGCGGGCTCGGCGCGGCCGGTGGTCAGGGCGGTACCGGCGGCACGGCCGGGGCTGGCGGGGCGGTCGGCATCGGCGGCAGCGGCGGCACCGTGGGTGCCGCGGGCACCGGCGGTACCGGCGGCCTCGGCGGTAACGGCGGGTCCGGTGGCACCGGCACGGCCGGCACCACGACCCGGTCACGCCCACCACGGGTGGTCAGGGCGGCGCGGGTGGCGCCGGTGGCACCGGCGGCACCGGTGGTGCCGGCAACGGCGGCACCAACGGCAGCGGCGGTCACCGGCGGCACCGGCGGCACCGGCGGCGGCGGCGGCCTAGGCGGCAGCAACACCGGCACCGCCGGCGGGGCGGCGCCAACGGTGGCCTCGGCGGCGCCGGTGGTACCGGCCGGGGCGGCCGGGCGGTCGGCAGCGGCGGCAGCGGCGGCACCGTGGTGCCGCGGGCACCGGCGGCGCCGGCGGCCACGGCGGTCACGGCGGCGTCGGCGGCACCGGCACGGCCGGCGACGGCGACCACGTTTACGCCCACCACGGGTGGCCAAGGCGGCGACGGCTGGCGCCGGTGGCATCGGCGGCACCGGCGGTGGCACGGCAACGGCGGCACCAACGGCAGCGGCGGTCACGGCGGCACCGGCGGCACCGGCGGCGGCGGCGGCCAGGGCGGCACCAACACCGGCACCGCCGGCGGGGCCGGCGCGGCCGGTGGTCAGGGCGGCACCGGTGGCACGGCCGGGGCCGGCGGGGCGGTCGGCAGCGGCGGCAGCGGCGGCACCGTGGGTGACGCGGGCACCGGCGGCAGCGGCGGCCATGGCGGTAACGGCGGGGCCGGCGGCACCGGCACGGCCGGCGGCGGCTGACCCGAGCGCGCCCACCACGGGCGGTCAAGGCGGTGCCGGCGGCGCCGGTGGCACCGGCGGCACCGGCGGTGCCGGCAACGGCGGCACCAACGGCAGCGGCGGTCACCGGCGGCACCGGCGGCACCGGCGGCGGCGGCGGCCACGGCGGCAGCAACACCGGCACCGCTGGCGGTGCCGGCGCGGCTCGTGGTCAGGGCGGTACCGGTGGCACCGCCGGTGCCGGCGGTGCGGTCGGTATCGGCGGCAGCGGCGTCACCGTGGGTGCTGCGGTCACCGGCGGTCACGGCGGTGTCGGCGGTAACGGTGGGGCCGGTGGTACCGGCACGGCCGGCGTCGTTCGACCCGATCGCGCCCACCGCGGGTGGTCAGGGCGGTGCCGGTGGCGCCGGTGGCACCGGCGGCACCGGTGGTTTCGGTAACGGCGGCACCAACGGCAGCGGCGGTCACGGCGGCATCGGCGGCACCGGCGGCGGCGGCGGCCTGGGTGGCAGCAACACCGGCACCGCCGGTGGGGCCGGCGCGGCTGGTGGTCAGGGCGGTATCGGTGGCACGGCCGGGGCTGGCGGGGCGGTCGGCAGCGGCGGCAGCGGCGGCACTGTGGGTGCCGCGGGCACCGGCGGTGCCGGCGGCCACGGCGGTGACGGCGGGTCCGGTGGTACCGGCACGGCCGGCGTCAGCGACCCGGTCGCGCCCACCGCGGGCCAACAGGGCGGTGCGGGTGGCGCCGGTGGTACCGGCGGCACCGGTGGTACCGGCAACGGCGGCACCAACGGCAGCGGTGGTGCAGGGCGGCACCGGCGGCACCGGCGGCGGCGGCGGCCTCGGTGGCAGCAACACCGGCACGCGCCGGTGGGGCCGGCGCGGCTGGTGGTCAGGGCGGTACCGGCGGCACGGCCGGGGCTGGCGGGGCGGTCGGCACCGGCGGCAGCGGCGGCACCGTGGGTGCCGCGGGCACCGGCGGTACGCGGCGGCCACGGCGGTAACGGCGGGGCCGGTGGCACCGGCACGGCCGGCGTCAGCGACCCGGTCACGCCCACCACGGGTGGTCAGGGCGGTGCGGGTGGCGCCGGTGGGACCGGCGGCAGCGGCGGTAACGGCAACGGCGGCACCAACGGCAGCGGCGGTCAGGGCGGCACCGGCGGCACCGGCGGCGGCGGCGGCCTGGGTGGCAGCAACACCGGCACGGCCGGTGGGGCCGGCGCGGCTGGTGGTCAGGGCGGTACCGGCGGCACGGCCGGGGCTGGCGGGGCGGTCGGCAGCGGTGGCAGCGGCGGCACTGTGGGTGCCGCGGGCACCGGCGGTGCGGGCGGCCACGGCGGTGACGGCGGCACCGGTGGCACCGGCACGGCCGGCGCCAACGACCCGGTCACGCCCACCACGGGTGGTCAGGGCGGTGCGGGTGGCGCCGGTGGGACCGGCGGCACCGGCGGTAACGGCAACGGCGGCACCAACGGCAGCGGCGGTCAGGGCGGCACCGGCGGCACCGGCGGCGGCGGCGGCCTGGGTGGCAGCAACACCGGCACGGCCGGTGGGGCCGGCGCGGCTGGTGGTCAGGGCGGTACCGGCGGCACGGCCGGGGCTGGCGGGGCGGTCGGCAGCGGCGGCAGCGGCGGCACTGTGGGTGCCGCGGGCACCGGCGGTGCGGGCGGCCACGGCGGTGACGGCGGCTCCGGTGGTACCGGCACGGCCGGCGCCAACGACCCGGTCACGCCCACCGCGGGTGGTCAGGGCGGTGCGGGTGGCGCCGGTGGGACCGGCGGCACCGGCGGTAACGGTAACGGCGGCACCAACGGCAGCGGCGGTCAGGGCGGCACCGGCGGCACCGGCGGCGGCGGCGGCCTGGGTGGCAGCAACACCGGCACGGCCGGTGGGGCCGGCGCGGCTGGTGGTCAGGGCGGTACCGGCGGCACGGCCGGGGCTGGCGGGGCGGTCGGCAGCGGTGGCAGCGGCGGCACTGTGGGTGCCGCGGGCACCGGCGGTGCGGGCGGCCACGGCGGTGACGGCGGCACCGGTGGCACCGGCACGGCCGGCGCCAACGACCCGGTCACGCCCACCACGGGTGGTCAGGGCGGTGCGGGTGGCGCCGGTGGGACCGGCGGCAGCGGCGGTAACGGCAACGGCGGCACCAACGGCAGCGGCGGTCAGGGCGGCACCGGCGGCACCGGCGGCGGCGGCGGCCTGGGCGGCAGCAACACCGGCACGGCCGGTGGGGCCGGCGCGGCTGGTGGTCAGGGCGGTACCGGCGGCACGGCCGGGGCTGGCGGGGCGGTCGGCGCGGCGGCAGCGGCGGCACTGTGGGTGCCGCGGGCACCGGCGGTGCGGGCGGCCACGGCGGTGACGGCGGCACCGGTGGCACCGGCACGGCCGGCGCCAACGACCCGGTCACGCCCACCACGGGTGGTCAGGGCGGTGCGGGTGGCGCCGGTGGGACCGGCGGCAGCGGCGGTAACGGCAACGGCGGCACCAACGGCAGCGGCGGTCAGGGCGGCACCGGCGGCACCGGCGGCGGCGGCGGCCTGGGTGGCAGCAACACCGGCACGGCCGGTGGGGCCGGCGCGGCTGGTGGTCAGGGCGGTACCGGCGGCACGGCCGGGGCTGGCGGGGCGGTCGGCGCGGTGGCAGCGGCGGCACCGTGGGTGCCGCGGGCACCGGCGGTGCGGGCGGCCACGGCGGTGACGGCGGCACCGGTGGCACCGGCACGGCCGGCGCCAACGACCCGGTCACGCCCACCACGGGTGGTCAGGGCGGTGCGGGTGGCGCCGGTGGGACCGGCGGCAGCGGCGGTAACGGCAACGGCGGCACCAACGGCAGCGGCGGTCAGGGCGGCACCGGCGGCACCGGCGGCGGCGGCGGCCTGGGCGGCAGCAACACCGGCACGGCCGGTGGGGCCGGCGCGGCTGGTGGTCAGGGCGGTACCGGCGGCACGGCCGGGGCTGGCGGGGCGGTCGGCAGCGGTGGCAGCGGCGGCACTGTGGGTGCCGCGGGCACCGGCGGTGCGGGCGGCCACGGCGGTGACGGCGGCACCGGTGGCACCGGCACGGCCGGCGCCAACGACCCGGTCACGCCCACCACGGGTGGTCAGGGCGGTGCGGGTGGCGCCGGTGGGACCGGCGGCAGCGGCGGTAACGGCAACGGCGGCACCAACGGCAGCGGCGGTCAGGGCGGCACCGGCGGCACCGGCGGCGGCGGCGGCCTGGGTGGCAGCAACACCGGCACGGCCGGTGGGGCCGGCGCGGCTGGTGGTCAGGGCGGTACCGGCGGCACGGCCGGGGCTGGCGGGGCGGTCGGCAGCGGTGGCAGCGGCGGCACTGTGGGTGCCGCGGGCACCGGCGGTGCGGGCGGCCACGGCGGTGACGGCGGCACCGGTGGCACCGGCACGGCCGGCGCCAACGACCCGGTCACGCCCACCACGGGTGGTCAGGGCGGTGCGGGTGGCGCCGGTGGGACCGGCGGCAGCGGCGGTAACGGCAACGGCGGCACCAACGGCAGCGGCGGTCAGGGCGGCACCGGCGGCACCGGCGGCGGCGGCGGCCTGGGTGGCAGCAACACCGGCACGGCCGGTGGGGCCGGCGCGGCTGGTGGTCAGGGCGGTACCGGCGGCACGGCCGGGGCTGGCGGGGCGGTCGGCAGCGGTGGCAGCGGCGGCACTGTGGGTGCCGCGGGCACCGGCGGTGCGGGCGGCCACGGCGGTGACGGCGGCACCGGTGGCACCGGCACGGCCGGCGCCAACGACCCGGTCACGCCCACCACGGGTGGTCAGGGCGGTGCGGGTGGCGCCGGTGGGACCGGCGGCAGCGGCGGTAACGGCAACGGCGGCACCAACGGCAGCGGCGGTCAGGGCGGCACCGGCGGCACCGGCGGCGGCGGCGGCCTGGGCGGCAGCAACACCGGCACGGCCGGTGGGGCCGGCGCGGCTGGTGGTCAGGGCGGTACCGGCGGCACGGCCGGGGCTGGCGGGGCGGTCGGCAGCGGTGGCAGCGGCGGCACTGTGGGTGCCGCGGGCACCGGCGGTGCGGGCGGCCACGGCGGTGACGGCGGCACCGGTGGCACCGGCACGGCCGGCGCCAACGACCCGGTCACGCCCACCACGGGTGGTCAGGGCGGTGCGGGTGGCGCCGGTGGGACCGGCGGCAGCGGCGGTAACGGCAACGGCGGCACCAACGGCAGCGGCGGTCAGGGCGGCACCGGCGGCACCGGCGGCGGCGGCGGCCTGGGTGGCAGCAACACCGGCACGGCCGGCGGGGCCGGCGCGGCTGGTGGTCAGGGCGGTACCGGCGGCACGGCCGGGGCTGGCGGGGCGGTCGGCAGCGGTGGCAGCGGCGGCACTGTGGGTGCCGCGGGCACCGGCGGTGCGGGCGGCCACGGCGGTGACGGCGGCACCGGTGGCACCGGCACGGCCGGCGCCAACGACCCGGTCACGCCCACCACGGGTGGTCAGGGCGGTGCGGGTGGCGCCGGTGGGACCGGCGGCAGCGGCGGTAACGGCAACGGCGGCACCAACGGCAGCGGCGGTCAGGGCGGCACCGGCGGCACCGGCGGCGGCGGCGGCCTAGGCGGCAGCAACACCGGCACGGCCGGTGGGGCCGGCGCGGCTGGTGGTCAGGGCGGTACCGGCGGCACGGCCGGGGCTGGCGGGGCGGTCGGCAGCGGTGGCAGCGGCGGCACTGTGGGTGCCGCGGGCACCGGCGGTGCGGGCGGCCACGGCGGTGACGGCGGCACCGGTGGCACCGGCACGGCCGGCGCCAACGACCCGGTCACGCCCACCACGGGTGGTCAGGGCGGTGCGGGTGGCGCCGGTGGGACCGGCGGCAGCGGCGGTAACGGCAACGGCGGCACCAACGGCAGCGGCGGTCAGGGCGGCACCGGCGGCACCGGCGGCGGCGGCGGCCTGGGCGGCAGCAACACCGGCACGGCCGGTGGGGCCGGCGCGGCTGGTGGTCAGGGCGGTACCGGCGGCACGGCCGGGGCTGGCGGGGCGGTCGGCAGCGGTGGCAGCGGCGGCACTGTGGGTGCCGCGGGCACCGGCGGTGCGGGCGGCCACGGCGGTGACGGCGGCACCGGTGGCACCGGCACGGCCGGCGCCAACGACCCGGTCACGCCCACCACGGGTGGTCAGGGCGGTGCGGGTGGCGCCGGTGGGACCGGCGGCAGCGGCGGTAACGGCAACGGCGGCACCAACGGCAGCGGCGGTCAGGGCGGCACCGGCGGCACCGGCGGCGGCGGCGGCCTGGGCGGCAGCAACACCGGCACGGCCGGCGGGGCCGGCGCCAACGGTGGTCTGGGCGGCACCGGCGGCACCGGCGGGGCGGCCGGGGCGGTCGGCACCGGCGGCAGCGGCGGCGGCACCGCGGGCACCGGCGGCGGCGGCGGCCAGGGCGGCCAGGGCGGCGGCGGCGGCGGCGGCGGCGCTCGGCACCGGCACACGTGCGACAGCGTCGGCGGCCAAGGCGGCAACGGTGGCGGCGGCGGCACCGGCGGCACCGGCGGCGGCACCCCCAACGGCGGAACCAACGGTGACGGCGGCCTAGGCGGCACCGGCGGCGACGGCGGCGGCGGCGGCAACGACACGACCGACTCGAGCTCCGTCGACATCGGTCTTCGGCGGCGGCGGCGGCGGCGGCGGCGCCGGCGGTACCGGCGGCGACGCCGGCACCGGCATCGGCAGCGGCGGCACCGGCGGCGACGGCGGCCGACGGCGGCGGCGGCGGCGACGGCGGCACCGCCTCCACCACGGGCGCCACACGCTGCCACGGGCGCAGGCGGCGCCGGTGGCGGCGGCGGCGGCGGTGGCAGCACGCCTCTGGCACCACCGGCGGGACAGGCGGAGCCGGCGGCGGCGGCGGCGCGGGCGGCGTCGCCGCGACGTTTGCGCTATGCCGCTGCCGGCGGTGGCGGCGGTCGGCGGCGGCGCCGGCGGCGACGCCAGCGCCAGCGGCGGCGGTGGCGGCGGCGGCGGCACCGCTCAGTCGGCAGCAGCGTCCCCGCCATCGGTCACCGGCGGCACCGGTGGGACAGGCGGCGCCACCACCGGCGGTGGTGGCGGCGGCGGCGGCATCGCCAACACCTCGCCTGCACTCGGCAACGGTGGCAACGGCGACAGATGGTGCCGCCGGCGGGGCAGGCGGCGACGGCGGCAGCGGTAACTTCCATCGGCAACAGCGGAGGCACCGGCGGCACCGCCAACGGCGGCGGCGGCGGCGGCGGCGACTTTTACGGCGACGGCAACGGCAGCCCCGGCCAGACCAGCTGACACCGGCGACACGGGGCGACGGCGGGGCTAGGCGGCAACGAGGCCGGCGTCGGCGCACTCGGCACGGCGCGCGGTAACGGCGGCACGGCGGCTCCTGGCCCACTGCCATCGGCGGCACTGGTAGCGCCACCACGGCGGACGGCACCGGCAGCAGCGCCGGTGCCGTCCGCCGCGTCGTAGCTGCTGGGTAAGGCTGAGACCGTCACCGTTGTTGGTTGATGCACCACCTGGCAGCAGATAACGCCGGCGGCGTGGCGCCGCCGGTGCCGGGGCGAACAGCGGGTGCGGTGCTGACCAGCCGGGTGGTTACCCGGTGCGGCGGTTTGGAGCCGGCCTCTACCGTGGCTGGGTGGCTGGGTCCGGTGGTGGCGGCCGGGCGGTTTGACCCGCATGCTCGCAACCGGATGAGCACATGGCTGGGCGCCCAGCTGTCTGAACTGCCAGCCGGTAGCGGCCCGCCGGCGTCCTAGCCAGATCCGGTCGCCCGGGACCCCGCACGCGGGCTGGGAGCGCCTGCCCGGCACGCGGGTGGGGGTGCTCACCGCTGGCGGGTGCGGGTGCTCCCCGACCTTGTGGGGCCGGGCCCCACGCCCGCGCACGCGGGTGTCCCCCAATGGGCCTGTGGACGGCCCAGTGATGGCTAGCGCGGCGGTGAGCGCACCACCGCGGCCATGAGGTGCGGGTCCGGGTTCGATGAAGGCGCCGCGGCGGGCGTCGGCGAGCTCGTCGGCGGTGTGGACGCGACGTGCGGCAACTCCCATACCCTCGGCGAGTTTGACGAACCCCGTGTGGGACCAAAGCAAGGAGATCGAGCGCCGTGGGGCCGGGGCGGGACCCGGCCCCGACCCGGTGCAGCTCGATGCGCACAATGTCGTGGGCACCGTTGTTGTTCGGTGACGGTGGTGACGTCGAGGTTTTCCCGCGCCGGTGTCCACAACCGCGACATGGTGTCCATCGGCGAGCCGTCGGGTTGCGGGCACAGCACCGGGGGGTCGGGGGCGGCGATCGCGGCGCCGAGGGCCGGGATGCCCTAGCTGATCGCGCCGCCGGTCGCCGTCAGCCAGTCGTGGGCCGCGGCGCCGGCGCTGGCCTGCGCCAGCCCGGAGGTGTTCGACTCGTCGATGACGTCACCGGCTCGGCCATCAGCGCCCCGACCGTGTCGGCCACCGACGTGGCCGTCAAGGGCACCCGCCGGCAGGGCTCCCACCGATAGTTCACACGTTGACCGTGGTAGGTCTCTTCGGATGGCCGGCGCGCAAACAGCGCGGGGCCTCCCGTGCTCCTGACGGGCATTCGCGGCCCGCTCGGCGGTCGGCTCACTTAGCCGCCGGTGTTGCCGATGAGCTCCACCCCGTTGCCGTTCCAGCGGAATTTCACCGCGCTGCCTAACCCGATACCGCTGGGGTACGTCAACGCGACCGTGTCGCCGGTGCACTGCGAGGTGTCAATCCCGTTGAACCCGAAGGTGTCGGGCACCCCTTGCGGTATGTAGTTGCCGAGATGAAACATCACCGCCCGGGTGGTGGCGTTACCGGCGTTGGTGTTGGCCTTGATGATCACGGCAGACAGCTGAGCGCACTCGTTGTAGTTACCGGCCAGCGGTTCTGGGTTCCAGGGCTGCGCGCTACGCGGATCACGAGGTAGCTCGGAGACCACTTTGGCGATGGTGGGAGCGGCGAGATTGACCGCACACGGATCGGGCGGCGGGGGGCCGCTGCTGGTCGGAGCGGCGGGCGCGGCGACCCCCGTCGGCGGGCCCGGGGTGCTGGGGGTGGTCGTCGAACTGGTGGCCGTGGCCTGCGGCGTCTTGGCAACCGTGGAGTCCCCCGAACCGCAGCCGGTCAACGTCGCCGCGACGGACACGGCGGCCGCCAGACCTGTCAATCGCCCGACACGACAAGGTCGCCACCCCACAACGCGCACCGTACCGCTATCGGGCCCGCAGGTGCGGCAGGCGTGGCCGCGTGCCCGACAACTGTGCGCCACCAACCCCCGCGCTCGCGATCACCACTGGACCCAATGGTGGTGACCCGCCGCGCTCCGCGCTGCGGAGCTCGCGATCACCACTTAAACTCCATGGGCAATGGCCCCCTCGGAAAATTCGCCTGTGGCGTCCCCTGCGACCTTTGCCGACCTGCAGATTCATCCCTCGGTCTTGCAGGCGATCGCCGACGTCGGCTACGAGTCACCGACGGCCATCCAGGGGGCAACGATTCCGCCGCTGATGGCAGGTTCCGACGTGGTGGGACTGGCGCAGACCGGCACCGGCAAGACGGCAGCTTTCGCGATCCCGATCCTGTCCAAGATCGACACCACCAGCAAAGCAACCCAAGCGCTGGTGCTGGCGCCCACCCGTGAGCTGGCTCTGCAGGTGGCCGAGGCGTTCAGCCGCTACGGGGCTCATCTGCGCCAGCTCAACGTGTTGCCGATCTACGGCGGGTCGTCCTACGGCGTACAACTGGCCGGGCTGCGACGCGGCGCGCAGGTGGTGGTCGGTACCCCCGGCCGGGTCATCGACCACCTGGAACGCGGGACGCTGGACCTGTCGCGACTGGACTACCTGGTGCTCGACGAGGCCGACGAGATGCTCGCCATGGGTTTCGCCGAAGACGTTGACCGCATCCTGTCCGAAACCCCGGAATACAAGCAGGTAGCCCTGTTCTCGGCGACCATGCCACCGGCGATCCGCAAGATCACCACCAAGTACTTACACGATCCGTTTGAGGTCTCGTCCAAAGCGAAAACCGCTACCGCCGACAACATTTCGCAGCGCTACATCCAAGTTGCCGGCCCACGCAAAATGGACGCACTGACCCGCGTCCTGGAAGTCGAGCCGTTCGAGGCGATGATCGTCTTCGTCCGCACCAAACAGGCGACCGAAGAGGTCGCCGAAAAACTGCGCGCCCGAGGATTTTCCGCCTCGGCCATCAACGGCGATATTCCGCAGGCACAGCGCGAGCGGACCATCACCGCGCTGCGAGAAGGCGGCATCGACATTCTTGTCGCCACCGATGTGGCGGCGCGCGGGCTGGACGTGGAGCGGATATCGCACGTGCTCAACTACGACATCCCGCACGACACAGAGTCTTACGTACACCGGATCGGCCGCACCGGCCGGGCCGGACGTTCGGGCACCGCGCTGTTGTTCGTCTCCCCGCGGGAGCGTCACCTGCTCAAGGCGATCGAAAAGGCAACGCGGCAAACACTTACCGAGGCCGAATTGCCGACCGTCGAGGACGTCAACGCACAGCGGGTAGCGAAATTCTCCGATTCCATCACCGACACGCTCGGCGGTCCGGGCATCGAGCTGTTCCGCCGGATGGTCGAGGACTACGAACGCGAGCACGATGTCCCGATGGCCGACATCGCCGCGGCGCTGGCGTTGCAGTCCCGCGACGGCGAGGAGTTCCTGATGGCGCCGGAACCGCCGCCCGAGCGGCCCAAGGCGCGCAACCGCGACGAACTTCGGGACCGTCCCGAAAAGCCAAGGCACATGCGAACATTCACTACCTACCGCATCGCCGTGGGGAAGAGGCACAAGATCGGTCCGGGCGCGATCGTCGGCGCCATTGCCAACGAGGGAGGTCTGCATCGCAGCGATTTCGGCCACATCGCCATCGGACCGGACTTCTCACTGGTGGAGCTGCCGGCCAAGCTGCCCAGCTCGACACTCAAAAAGCTTGAAAACACCCGCATCTCGGGCGTGCTGATCAACCTTCGGCCAGAGCGGTCATCCGACAAGGCCCCCGATAGAGTCCGTCGCGATAGCGGCAAACCGCGCAGGAAACGCGCCGGATGACCCTGTCCGAGGAAAGGGACGCCCAGGGCGGACTCGAGCAGACGTCCCATGTGGACCGGGTCGCATCGCTGACCGGTATCCGCGCGGTCGCGGCCCTCCTGGTCGTCGGGACCCACGCGGCGTACACCACCGGCAAGTACACCCACGGCTACTGGGGCCTGGTCGGTGCCCGGATGGAGATCGGCGTTCCGATCTTTTTCGTGCTGTCCGGCTTCCTGCTGTTCCGCCCATGGGTGAAATCGGCCGCCACCGGCGGCCCGCCACCTTCGCTGAGCCGCTATGTGCGGCACCGGGTTCGGCGCATCATGCCCGCGTACATCATCACCGTGCTGTTCGCCTACGTGCTGTATCACTTCCGGGAAGCGGGACCGAACCCCGGGCATACCTGGACGGGACTGCTGCGCAACCTCACGCTGACGCAGATCTACACCGACGGCTACCTGGGCAAGTATCTGCACCAGGGCCTGACCCAGATGTGGAGCCTGGCGGTAGAGGCGGCCTTTTACGTCGCACTACCGCCGCTGGCCTACCTGCTGCTGGTGCTGATCTGTCGGCGGCGGTGGCAGCCGAAGTTGCTGCTGGGCGCTCTGGTGGCGATGACGTTGATCAGCCCGGCCTGGTTGATCCTGGTGCACACCGATCACTGGTTTCCCGACGGCGCTCGACTGTGGCTGCCTACCTACCTGGCCTGGTTCCTCGGCGGCATGATGCTGGCCGTATGGCAGGCGATGGGTGTGCGCTGCTACGCGTTTGTGGCCATACCGCTAGCGGTCATCAGCTATTTCATCGTCTCCACTCCGATCGCGGGCGCGCCCACGACGTCGCCGGCATCGCTGGGGGAGGCGCTGGTCAAGACCAGCTTCTATGCCGCGATCGCGGTGCTGGCGCTGGGCCCGCTGGCACTGGGTGATCATGGCTGGTATGCCCAGTTGCTGGCCACCCGGCCGATGGTGTGGCTGGGTGAGATCTCCTACGAGATCTTCCTGATCCATCTGGTGACGATGGAGTTCGCGATGGTCTATGTGGTCCGCGATCACGTCTACACCGGCTCGATGCTGAACCTGTTCATCGCGACGCTGGCGCTGACGATCCCATTGGCCTGGCTGCTGCACCGCTTCACCCGGGTGCCGGACTGAACACCGGGCCGAGGGTTAGATAGGTTACCCTGCCCTAAATTAGCGCGAAGGCGACGAAGGGTGTCAGGACATATGACCGAACAGAGGCCATCACGAGGTTGGGCGGGCGCGGTGCTCAAGCTGCTGCGCGCGGGGGACTACCGACTCAGGGTGACCGGGCGGCGCGAGATCAGCCCGCACTATCTGCGGTTGAGCTTCGACGCCGGCGGGATGCTCGCCGAACACCCCGTGCACCCGACGATGTGGATCCGGATGTGGTTCGCCGACGGCGACAAGCTGCACCAACGTGGTTACACGCTGGTTGACCCGGACCCGGCCAGCGGCGCCGTGGACATCGAGTTCGCGCTGCACGACGGCATCGCGTCGCACTGGGCGCAGGCGGCGCAGCCGGGCGACACCATCGAGGCGACGGTGTTGGGCAGCAAATTCGCTATCCCCGAGCCGCGCCCGGCAGGCTACGTCATCGTCGGCGACGCCGCCTCACTGCCCGCGATCAACTCGCTGCTCGAGTCGATTGGGGACGCGCCCGCACGGGTGTTCCTGGAGGCCGGCTACGCCGACGACAAAGACCTCCCGGTTGCGTGCGATGCGGACATCACCTGGGTGGACCGCAAGAACGCCGGAGAGGCGCTGCTGCAGGCAGTCCGGTC
Source organism: uncultured Actinomycetota bacterium (assembly GCA_963728815.1). Taxonomy (GTDB): domain Bacteria; phylum Actinomycetota; class Actinomycetes; order Mycobacteriales; family Mycobacteriaceae; genus Mycobacterium. The sequence goes on along the minus strand of CAVSLH010000018.1, from coordinate 404,863 downwards.
GGCGGCGTTCGATGCGGGCGATCACTTCGGCTGGGTGGCCTGCGACAACCGCACCACGCGCTCGGTCGCCAAGGTGCTACGGGAGGATTTCGGCATACCGCGGAAATCCATTAAGGCGCAAGCCTATTGGGTGGCCTGACCAGCCTGCCTCGCCGAGCGTGTACTCCGCCCCGCGGTCACGCTGCCCGCGCTGGTCCTCGACTCAACCAACCTCTTCGAGCGGCAGTGGTTCCCGCTCTGGTAGCGGCACCGGAATCGCCATCCTTGCCTCTTCCTCGGAGGCTGAGGCTGCTGCCGCTTTTGGTGCCGGCGCGGCTTGCACTGCCGCTGACGGAGCCGCAGCCACCCGCGAAGACTTGATGGGCACTGCGACCGGCGGCCGGACCGGCTCCGCGACCGCTTCTTCCGCAACTGGCGCGGGTGGCGCAGCGGCCGCTTCCGGCGCGGGTGGTGCGCTGGTTGCGGCTGGCGCGGATGCCCCATTGTTGTTTGCTGCCGACGCAACCTGCGCGACTGTCATCGCTGCCATAGCTGCCCCGGGGACCATGATTCCCCCGGGTGCCACCGCTGCCCCGGGTACCGCGGCAACCGGCGCCGCAGCGGCCCCTGCTGCCGGGGAGGCTGCAACTGGCGCGGCTGCCGCATCGGCCGGTGCTGCCGAGGATGCCGCAACGGACGCAGGTGCCGCAGCGGCCCCAGCGACCGCGGGCGCTGACGATACCGCGCCTGACGCTACCCCGCCTGCCGGCTGCGAGACCGCTGCTGGCGCTGGCGCGCTAGCCATCGGCGCGACTGCCCCCGATGACGCTGCCGGCGCTGCTGCCCCGGATAGCCCGCCCAGCATTCCGGGCAGAGTTTGCATCAGCTGCTGCATGGGCGCCAAAGCCGCCCCGGCCGACGAGGCACCCGCGTGGTACCCCGCGATCGCCGACACGTCCTGGGCCCACATCTCCTCGTACATGCCCTCGACGGCCATGATCGCCGGGGTGAGCTGTCCAAAGAGATTCGCCCTGATCAGCGAGACAAAACTGTTCCGATTGGACGAGATCGACTGCAGCGGCACCGTCATGGCACGCGCCGCCTCGAACGCGGCCGCGACCAGTTGGGATTGTAGGGCCGCGGTTTCGGAATGGGTTGCCGCCGCGGTTAGCCACCCCACGTAGGGGGCTGCGGCTTGCGCCATCGCCTGCGCCGCCGCACCCTGCCACGCCCCACCAGCAAGATTAGAGGTAACCGACCCGAACGAGCTCGCCGCCTGGCGTAACGAACTGCCCAACGACTGCCAGGCCTGCGCGGCCTGAAGCATCGGCCCCGACCCCGCGCCGGAAAGCATCCTCAGCGTGTTGAGCTCTGGAGGCAAAGTGGGATATTGCATCACAATCCTTCCTCGGTCGGCCGCAACGTCGCGACTGCATCACCGGCATCTGTCCGCGCGATCGCGGCGACGGGCGCAAAGCCGAATCCCCACGAACCGCCTCCTATGTCGCTTTCTCCCCTCTAGCGACACCCAGACCAACCGACCATCAAGCGATGACCGATGAGCCATAACATAGCGAAAATCCGGCGCAGATTTCGGCAATTTCGACGGAAAAACTCAGCCTTCACACATCGGACATTTTTCGGCGGGCCGACGACCCGCGCCCTCTTCCGCGAAATTGGCTCTAGCACGCTATTGACGACGGCCCCGGCAGGCGGTAACGCACCCGGTTGAGCGACTATCGGCGGGCGGAAACCTGCGTCACGATCGGGACGACGAATTCCTCGATCATCGCCCGCTCGTCGGCTTCGTCTCGGCCGGGGAACATCAACAGCGATGTGATCACCCGCACCACCCAACGGGCCCGGCGCTCGATGGTGGCGGGGTCTTCGGCGCCCAGTGAATTGACGAATGCGGCGGCCAGGGCCGTGATCACCTCGGACTGTCCGGCTATCTCGCCGCCGATCGGTGGGCGGGTGATGGCAAACCACGACGCCAACGCTGGGCTATCGCGAACCATCCGCAACGTGACGGCGATGCTCGCGATCAGCCGTTCACGCGGGTCGTCAACACCGTCGATCTGATGCTTGATCTCGCGGCTGAGCCGGTAGGCCTCGCGGTGCACGTACGCGGTTCGCAGCGCCTCGCGGTTCTCGAAATACCTGTACAGCGTCGCGCGGGAACAGCCTGCGGCCCTGGCGATCTCGTTCATACCAATGGAAGCCGGGTCGCGCTGGGTGTAGAGCTCCTCGGCGGCATCGAGTATCCGATCGGCGGCCACCTCGGTGTGTGCGGCCGCCAGCCAGTGGTTGCCCGCCATCAGGGCTGCACCGTAATCGGCACCGACAGTGGACGTCGCACGTAACTGCCGCCGGACCACACGACGCCGGCCTCGTCAACCTCGAAATCCGGGCAGCGGGCCAGCAGTTCGGTCAATGCGACCCGCGACTGCATTCGCGCGGCCGCCGCTCCCAGACAGTGGTGTGCGCCGTGGCTGAACGTCAGGATGTTGCGCGGGCGGCGGGTCACGTCGAGCTCACCAGCGTCCGGACCGTACTGGCGCTCGTCACGGTTTGCCGACCCGTACAGCAGCAACACCTTGCGACCAGCCGGGATGACGGTGTCGCCAATCGTCACGTCAGGGGTGGTGGTGCGCGCCAGTCCCTGCACCGGCGAAGTCAGCCGCAGCAGTTCGTCAACGGCGCCGGGGATCAGTGCGGGGTCGTCCACCAAGAGTCGACGTTGGTCGGGCCGCTGATGAAGCAACGGCATCGAGCCGCCGAGCATGCCCGTGGTGGTGTCGTTGCCGCCGGTGACCATCGTGAACGTGAACCCCAGCACCGACAGTGTGCCGGCGATGTCGCCGTCGGCGCCGACCCCGGCGGCCACCAGATGGGAGATGGTGTCGTCTTCGGGCTCGGTTCGGCGTCGCTCGATCAGCCCGGTGAAATAGGCCATCATCGAGCCGACGGCATCGCCGACGGTTCCCAACGCGCCGGCGATCCCGCCGTCTGCCGCGTTGGCAGCGACGATCGCCTGGGTCCAGCCGTCGAACTGTGCCCGGTCTTCTTCGGGAACACCGAGATAATGCGCGACGACCATCGACGGCAGCGGTTTGAACAGCTCGGTGACGATATCGCCGCCGCCGTTGGCGCGCAGCCGCTCGATGCGCTCGACGACGAACTCGCGCACCTTGGGCTCCACCGCCTCCACCTGCCGCGGAGTGAAGCCGCGCGACACCAGCTTGCGGAACTCCGTGTGCACCGGTGGGTCCTGCATCACCATCGGCGGATTATCGTGCAGCCCAATCAATTCCAGCTCACCGTAGTTGACGGTCAGCCCCTGCGCCGAGGAGAACGTCTCGTGGTCGCGGGCCGCCGACCAGACGTCGGCGTGCCGGGACAGCACGTAGTAGTCGTCCTCGGGGTGTTTCGGGGGGATGACGTGGTGCACCGGGTCGTGGTCGCGCAACGCGCGGTACATCGGCCACGGATTGGGCCAGGTGTCGGCGGTGGCGAGCTGGAACCCGTGAGACATTACCGGTGGCATGTCTTATATCTAAGACATGCCACCAGTAATGTCAACCATGACGAGCCAGCAGCGTGAAGCCAGTTTCACGCTCGACGCAGCAGACCTAGATCGCCGCGCCGGGGTTCAGGATGCCCTGGGGGTCTAATGCGCGCTTGATGCGCTGGTTCAGGTCCATCACGTCGGGCCCGAGATAGCCGGCCAGCCACGGCCGCTTCAGCCGGCCGACGCCGTGCTCGCCGGTGATCGTGCCGCCGAGGCCAACAGCCAGATCCATGATGTCGCCGAACGCGAGATGGGCACGCTCCACCATTTCGGCATCGGCGGGGTCGTACACGATCAGCGGGTGGGTGTTGCCGTCGCCGGCATGGGCGATCACCGAGATCATCAGGCCCCGCTCGGCGGCGATACGCGCGATTCCGGCGACCAGCGCCCCCAGCTCCGGCAGCGGCACCCCGACGTCTTCGAGCAGCAGCGATCCCTTTCCTTCGACCGCCGGTATGCAGAACCGGCGGGCCGCTATGAACGCCTCGCCCTCGTCCGGGTCGTCGGTCGAAAACACTTCTTTCGCACCGTTTTCGGCGAACACCGCGGCCATCAGTTCCGCGTCCTCGGTCCCGGCCCGGCCGCGTTCGTCGGAGCCGGCCACCAGCATGGCGGCCGCATCGCGGTCCAGGTCCATCCGCAGGGTGTCTTCGACGGCGTTGATCGCGACCGAATCCATGAACTCCAGCATCGAGGGCCGAAGCCGCGCGGCGACCCCAAGCACGGCGTCGACTGCCGACTCCACAGAGGCGAAGGTGGCCACCACAATGCTCGACGCGTGCTGTGCGGGCAGCAGCCGCAGCGTCACCTCCGTGATGACGCCCAGCGTGCCCTCGCTGCCGACGAAGAGTTTTGTCAGGCTCAGCCCTGCGACATCCTTGAGCCGTGGGCCGCCCAGCCGGACCGCGGTGCCATCGGCCAGCACCACCTCCATGCCCAGCACATAGTCGGTGGTGACGCCGTACTTCACACAGCACAGCCCGCCGGCATTGGTGGCGATGTTGCCGCCGATGCTGCAGATCTCGAACGAGGACGGGTCGGGCGGATACCACAGGCCGTGTTCGGCGGCGGCCTTCTTCACCTCCGCGTTGAACAGGCCGGGCTGGCATACCGCGGTGCGGGTGACGGGGTCGACGGTGATGTCGCGCATCTTTTCCGTCGACAGCACAATCCCGTCGTCCAGCGCGGTAGCCCCGCCAGACAGGCCGCTGCCGGCTCCCCGGGTCACCACCGGCACCCGGTTGGCGGTGGCCCAGCGCAACACGGTCTGCACCTGTTCGGTGTGTCGTGGCCGGACCACGGCCAGCGGTTTGCCGGCCGACGGGTCGAAAGCGCGGTCTTGCCGATACCCCTCGGTCACGGCGGGATCGGTGACCACCATCCCGTCGGGCAGCGCGGCGATCAGGCCGGCCAGCACATCCGCATTCACTGGGCGCTCATGGCCCGATTTTACGGCCCGGGATCGACAGCGAACTCCGGCGCGCGGTCCAGTTCGTGCAGCGACGGCAGGCCGCAGGCGATGAGGCCGATCAATAGGATCGGTACCGCCAACGTCAGGAACGTGACTTTCAGCCCGGCGGCGTCGGTCAGCGGACCGGCCACCAGCAAGCCCAACGGGCCCGCGGCGTAGGTCAGCGACGCCATAACCCCGACCACTCGACCGCGCAGATGATGCGGCGCCCGGGTCTGCATCACGTAGCTGTAGATCGGCTGGATCGGTCCGTAGACCAGGCCGGTCACCGCGCACAGCACCAGGATCACCGGCAACGGCGGCAGGAACGCGATGCCGGCCGTCGTCGCACCAAAGGTGAGGGTCGCCGTCAGCACAGCCGTACGCCGCCGCATGTATTTCGACAGCACGGCATAGCCGAGCGCGCCTGCCACGCCGCCGAACGCGAGCGCCATCAACGTCCAACCCAACTGGGCGGGTTGGTGTCGGTCGGTGAAGTATTTCGGAAACAGCACGCTTTCCATCGGCAGGTATAGCGCGGTGACGGCCAAGTCGATCAACCCGAGCGTCCGTAGCACCCGCAGGTTCCAGACAAATCGCATCCCCTCGGCGATGCCGGACACCAGCCCGTCGGGTCGGGTCGCGTGGTGCGGTTTGCCGGCGCCCTCGAGCCGCAGCGCGGCCGATTGCGAGGACGGACAACCCGAAAGCTCCCGCGGTGATCCACATCGTGTTGATGCCGCCAACCGTGGCGATCATCAAACCGCCGATGCCCGGGCCCACAATGAACGCCAGGTTGAGAATCGCCTCGTAGATGCTGTTGGTGCGGTCCAGCGACCAGCCCGCGCGGGCGGCGGCCTCGGGCAGCATCGACTGGCGAGCCGTCGTCCCGGCCGGGTCGAAAGCGGCCGCCAGCGCCGCCAGGACGGCTAGCACCACCAGGTTGATCGCATCCGGACCGAACAACCAGGCGATCAACGGGACGGCGGCCACCGCTGTGCCGGACAGCGAATCGGAGACGAGCGAAACCCGGCGACGCCCGAAAAAGTCGACTGCGGTACCGGCGACCAGCGTGGAGAGCACCAGTGGCACCGTCATGGCAGCGGCGACGATCGACGCGTCCCGCGCGCTGTCTTCGTGCTGCAACGCCAGCCACGGGAACGCGACTATCGAGATGCCGGTACCCGCCGTCGCCATCAGCGTGGCGAATAGGATCAGAAACGCTGGGCCGCGGCTTTTGCTGCTCATAGATATCGCGGCTGAATCTAACGCCAAAGCGGTAAACCAAGCCACCTAATTTCGGCTTTTCCGGCGGCCGGCGCGTGAATGCAGGATGTTCATGTGCTTGTCCATCCGAATACCGGCCAGGCGTTCGATTCTCCGGTTGGGCCCGGTACCGGATGGCCGGGCGATCCGGCCACACCGCAGACTCCGGTGGCCGCCGATGCCGCGCAGGTCTCCGTACTGGCGGGTGAAGCCGGCTCGATTCCGGAACTCAATGCGCAGATCAGCGTGTGCCGGGCCTGCCCGCGGCTGGTCAGCTGGCGTGAGGAGGTCGCCGTCGTCAAACGCCGGGCCTTCGCCGACCAGCCATATTGGGGACGCCCGGTGCCGGGCTGGGGATCGGAGCGGCCGCGGCTATTGATCGTCGGGCTAGCACCCGCCGCGCACGGCGCCAACCGGACCGGACGGATGTTCACCGGCGACCGCTCCGGTGACCAGTTGTACGCGGCACTGCACCGGGCCGGGCTGGTGAACTCACCGATCAGCGTGGACGCCGCGGACGGATTGCGGGCCAACCAGATTCGGATCGTCGCACCGGTGCGGTGCGCGCCTCCGGGCAACGCCCCGACGCCGGCGGAGCGGGTGACGTGCTCGCCCTGGCTGGACGCCGAATGGCGGTTGGTGTCCGACCATGTCCGTGCCATCGTTGCCCTGGGCGGGTTCGCCTGGCAGGTCGCGTTGCGACTGCCGGGCGTATCCGGTATGCGTAAGCCGCGATTCGGCCACGGCGTCGTCGCCGAGCTGCCTTCCGGTGTGCGTTTGCTCGGCTGCTACCACCCGAGCCAGCAAAACATGTTTACCGGTAGGTTAACTCCGGCGATGCTCGACGACATTTTCAGAAACGCCAGGAAGCAGGCAGGGATTCGGTGACGGCAGTTCTGGTTTCCGGCGCCAGCGTAGCCGGTACGGCGTTGGCGTATTGGCTTGGACGGCATGGCTTTTCGGTCACTGTGGTGGAACGCTACCCCGGGCTGCGGCTGGGCGGTCAGGCGATCGACGTGCGGGGTCCGGCGCTGACGGTGCTGGAACGCATGGGGCTGTTGGCCGCCGCCGAGGACCGCAAGACGCGCATTCGCGGATCTTCCGTCGTCGACCGCGACGGCAACGAGCTGTCCCGCGACACCGAATCGACGCCGACTGGCGGTCCCATCAATAACCCCGACATCGAATTATTGCGTGACGACTTGGTCGAATTGCTGTACGAGGCAACCCAACAAACGACCGAATACCTATTCGACGACAGCATTGTCACCCTGGAAAACCGCGGCCCCGCGGCCGAAGTCACCTTTGAGCGCGCGCCCACCCGCAGCTTCGACCTGGTTATCGGCGCCGACGGCCTGCACTCCAATGTGCGCGAGCTGGTTTTCGGCCCAGAGGAGCGATTCATCAACAGACTGGGGACTCACGCGGCGATTTTCACCGTGCCCAACTTCCTGGACTTGGACCACTGGCAGATGTGGCACTACGGGGACTCCACCATGGCCGGGGTCTATAGCGCGCGCAACAACACCGAGGCCCGGGCCATGTTGGGCTTCATGGACACCGAACTGCACATCGACTACCGCGACACCGAAGCCCAGTTCGCGGAGCTGGAACGGCGGATGGCCGGCGAGGGCTGGGTGCGCCCGCAACTGCTGCAGTACATGCGGGCCGCACCGGATTTCTACTTCGACGAAATGTCGCAGATCGTGATGGATCACTGGTCATTGGGCAGGGTGGCGCTGGTGGGCGACGCCGCGTATTGCTGCTCGCCGTTGTCGGGCCAGGGGACCAGCGTTGCCCTGCTGGGCGCCTACATCCTGGCCGGCGAGCTCAAATTCGCCGGTTACGACCACGGGTTCGGCTTTGCTAACTACTTCAAGTTTTTTCACGGCTATACCGAGCGCACCCAATGGCTGGCCACCGACAACATTCCGGGCGGTGCGCCCATATCGCAGGAACAGTTCGACCTCATCGTGAACTCGATCACGCTCAAGTACTACTGATCCGCGAGTGATCCGCGAGAAACCCCGCCGGGAACGTTCGTCCGGCCGCAGGCGTTGACGCCATCGTGCGTCTTTCCGTCCTTGATCTCGTCCCGGTGCGCACAGACCAGTCGACCAGGGATGCGCTTGCGGCCACCGTGCAGCTGGCGCAGACCGCCGACCGTCTGGGTTTCACTCGCTACTGGGTCGCCGAACACCACAACATGCCGTCCGTGGGCGCCACCAGCCCGCCGGTGTTGATCGCCTACCTGGCCGCGCAGACCTCGCAGCTGCGACTCGGATCAGGTGGTGTGATGCTGCCCAACCACGCGCCGCTGGCAGTGGCCGAGCAGTTCGCGCTGCTGGAAGCGGCCGCTCCGGGCCGCATAGACCTCGGCATTGGCCGGGCACCCGGCTCCGACCCGGTGACGTCATATGCATTGCGTGGCGACCGCCCCCCAGATCAGCAAGATCGCGACATCGAGAACTTCCCCGACTACCTCGACGACGTGGCCGCGCTGATGAGTGCGCGCGGCGTGCGGGTGCCCCTGCGCTCCGGGGACTACATCCTCAAGGCCACCCCGGCCGCGGCCACCGAACCGCGCCTGTGGCTGCTGGGCTCATCGATGTACTCAGCGCATTTGGCTGCCGCCAAGGGGTTGCCGTATGTGTTCGCCCATCACTTCTCCGGCAAGGGAACCGAAGAAGCGCTCGAGCTTTACCGCTCCCGGTTTGTGCCCAGTGAGCTGGCTGCCGAGCCGGTCACGTTTTTGACGGTTAACGCCGCGGTGGCCGAAACACGTGACGAGGCAACGGCATTGATGTTGCCCAACCTGCAGATGATGGCGCGGCTACGCACCGGGCAGCCGCTCGGGCCGGTGCCGCTGGTCGAGGAGGCTCAAGTCGCCGAGCTGACTGGACAGCAGCAGCGCATCGTGGAAAGCGGGCTCGAGCGGGCCGTCGTGGGGTCACCCGCGGAGGCCGCCGAACAGCTGCGCGCACTTGCCCAACGGTTCGACGTGGACGAGGTGATGGTGCATCCGGTCGCATCGGCCTACCGCGGCACCGATCCCGCCACCGCACCGGCGCGGGTGGCAACGCTGGAGCTGCTGGCCAAGGAGCTCTTCTAACCGTCTGTCATCGCCGCCTGCCGGTTGATGATCCAATGCCGTAGGTCATCCGGTGGCAACGGCGGACTGTGCACGAAGCCCTGGGTGATGGTGCAGCCGTACTGCCGCAGTGCGCTCAAGGTGACCTCGTCTTCGACTCCTTCGGCGACGAGCTCCGCTCCAAGGCTTTGCGCCAACGCCACTGTGGACCGCACGATGGCAACCGATCGCGGGTCTTGGGCCAGTCGTGCCACGAATACCTGGTCGAGTTTCAGCTCGTCGACCGAGACATCTTGCAGGCGTGCCAGCGACGACCATCCGGTGCCGTAGTCGTCAAGTGAGATGCGGACGCCGAGGCGCTGCAGCGCGGCGACGGTGTTACGGGACCGCACCGAGTCGACGAGGGCACTTTCGGTGATCTCGATGATGAGAGCGTCGCCAGGCAAACCGTGGGTTCGCAGCAGCCGCTCGATCGTGCTCACCAGGTCAAGGTCAAGCAGATTCGTCGTCGAGAGGTTCACCGCGACGGCCGTGGCGATGCCTTGCTTGCGCCAGGACTGGATCTGTTCGAGGGCGGCGTTGAGCGCGCGGTTGGCTATCTTGCGCATCAACCCAGCGCGTTCGGCGGCGGGCAGGAATTCCTCCGGTAGCAGCAACCCACGGCTGGGATGGTGCCAGCGCAGCAGCGCCTCGACGCTGTGCACACTTTCATCGCTCGCGTTGATCTTGGGCTGGTAGTGCAACGTCAGTTCGTCACCATCAAGCAGCGTGGTGCGTAGTTCGTCGATCAGGTTGGGGTCATTTTCGCGATACAGCTCAAACGCCGAGTTGTAGACCGTGATCTCGCTTTTGGCGGATTTGGCGTGCGGCATCGCCGTCTCGGCGCGATTCAGCAGCTCCTGCGGATGGTCACAGTGATCGGGATATAGCCCAATGGCGATGCGGGCATCGACTTGCAGGGTGATCGGATCCAGTGCGAACGGTTGGCTCAAGGCCTCGAGCAAACGACCCGCCTGGGCGCGTGCGGCGGTGAGGTCGGCCCCTTCGGCCAGCAGGATTGCGAATTCGTCGTCACCTACGCGCGCAAGCAGATCCTCGCGACGCACGGTGTTCGATAGTCGATTCGCGATGTGGCACAACAGCTCATTGCCGAAGTGGTGACCGACTGAGTCGTTGATCTCTTGAAATTCACACAGTTGCAGCAACAGCAGCGCTCGACGTGATGACGTCCTGGTCGTCGACGAGGACCCCGACAACGCGGAGGCGGACACCGCGGTCAGGGCGGTCGCCAGTGAGCGCCGATTGGGCAGCGCGGTCAACTCGTCGGTCATGGCGTGCTTGTGGCTTTCGGCCAATATGCTGACGTCCCGGAAGGTCGCCGAAAATCGCGCAGCGACCGCGATCAGGCTCAACGCGGCCAGAGTCTCCGCGAGTCGTGAGTGGTTACCCAGGACGGCGACTCCAAGCGCCACGACAGTGCACGCCACTGGCGCGGCGTAGGAGCCTAGTCCGCGTCTCGGTAGGGGTGGCACCGACGACCAAGGCGCCCAGCTGGCCATCGCCACCAGTAATGACGACGCGGGCCAGCAGGCATCGAGCAAGGTGCCAACCCGGTATGCGCCGGCGGAGGTCTCGAAGAGATACGCGGTGTCGGCGGCCGCAAACAGAACAAATCCGGCAACGAGAAGGCCCCAGCGAAACTCGTTGCGCCAGCCAAGGATTGGCAGCATGCCAGCGACCAGAGCCAACAGGACCAGATCGCCCCACGGATACACCAGGCCCACCAGCACGGTTGCCGGTGCGCGGGTGGCGGCCGCGTGGATGGGCCCTGCCGTCAGCGCCGCGGCCACCGCGGCCATGGTCAACCCGCAGACCAGGGAATCGAGCCGGATCGAAACCGGCACCCGCTTCAGGCGTGCCCGCATGAGCAGCAGCAGCCCGGCGTAGGCAAGCGGATAAAACGCCAGGTAGGCCGGATCGGCCGCCGACGGCGACTGACCGTCCGGCACCCACGCGGCGTAGACAACGTCACCCATCGCCGAACATGCCATCCCGGCCGCGATCAGAATCCAAGCCAAACGGTCGGCCGTGACGCGGTAAGCGCGAACGGCAATCAGCGCAGCCGCCAACAGGTTCAGCGCCGGATACAAGAAATCGGCGATGAATACGCTGTGACCGGCGTTCGGGTTAACGAACCTCGCTGCGGTGAAAGCGATCACGCCGATCGCCAACACCGCCATGGCAATCCGGATTGCCGACGGGGGCCACCGAATGCCGTCGGGCACATCGTTCGCTCGGTCTCGTGTTGACGTCGCGACTGCAGAGGACGGCCTGAGCGTCCGTGCCAGCGTCGGCTCATTGCCAGAGGTGCCTGCGGGCAATGAAGCGCCCTGGTGGGCGGAGGCGGCTTCCCGGTCTCCAAGGGCCGATATCGCCGAGTCGGTGAGCTGTGGCAATGCATAAGGGAAAGGCAGATCGGGCACAAAGCTGCGGATACATTTGCCGCCTTCGCGTTTGGCGGCATACATAGCAAGGTCGGCGTACCGGAGGAGCTCGTCGACGGTGCAACTCGATGCGGTGGTGGCCACTGTGAACCCGATGCTCGGACGTACCGCTAACGGAACGCCGTCGACCACGATCGCTGCGCTGAATGCTTCAAGGGCTCGATGCGCTGCCGCTTGTGATTCCTCGATGGAACCTTCGATGAGCACCGCGAATTCGTCACCACCAAGCCGTGCAACAGTGCCCGTTTCCCCCAGAGAAGTGGTGAGCCGCCCTGCGACCCGGATAAGAAGCTCGTCGCCCGCCGGATGGCCCAAGGCGTCGTTGACCGACTTGAAGTTGTCGAGATCGAGGCACAACACCGCAATCGGTGCGGCGTCCCGACGTCGACGGGCGACGGCTTGTTCCAATCGATCGAGGAAGTGAGCCCGATTGGGCAGACCGGTCAGGCTGTCACGAAAAGCTTCCCGCGCCACTTCGGACAACAAGCGGTGGTTTTCGACGAGCACAACGAGCTGTCGGACGAGCACTGCGGTCACGAGGATTCCCAGCGCGGCGAGCATCGGCCCGTGCGCCATCACGCCTACCGCGCGGCCCAATCCGGCCGCGGCGGCCAGCACCAGCGGCAAGTATGGCAACCACAGCCGGACACGGGACGTAACCTCATCCCGCGACGGAGCCGTAGGCGACTCGTTGACACTGGACAGCGCTCCCAGCGCCACCAATCCCAATCCGGCCACTCGGCCCAGATCGGCCAGATCGCTGACGTGATAGCTGCCTACCCCGGTCTGAAACACCATCGCGATATCGGCAACGCCGATCGTCGTGATTCCGCCGGCTAGCAGGCCCAGGCTCGGCCGGCCGAAAGGACGACTCCGCGACAACGTCAGGATCGCCGTTGTCATGAGGATGATATCGGCGAAAACGTGCGCTAGCGTCGCGGGCCGCGACCCACTGTGCTCGCGCAACTGTTTGTCGAGGACGAATACCCACGAGACCACGAACAGCGAAGTCGCCATGATGAGGCCGTCCAGCACCTGTCGCCGAGAATTGCGGATGCGATTGGCCAGCAGCACCAAGGACGCCATGGCACCGACTGGATATAAGAGGAGCACAATCTCAGCCGCCGCCGGGTGAATGGCGTGTTCGAGTTCCGGGCGCGCCTCGTAGACCGCCCAGATGACCTGCCCGACCGCCCAGCCCAGGAGGGCCGTCACCAGCGCCAGCCATCCGAATCTGCGGCGCCCGACCGCGAAGCGAGCCGCGTAGCCGGCGCATGCCGCCGCGAACACAAGACACAGCACCAACACAACCTCGTCGACCGGCCGAGTCGCGTAGGCGCCCTCCCACCCCCAAACCGACGAGGCTACGACCAGCACCGCCGCGACACTGTATCCCCCGACGACGAGCCAACCAACGCGCGCAGGCAGCCCCAACCGCCGCCACGGATTTCCCGTCCAGCGTTTCATAGCCACTCCAGCCGATCCCGCGCTTTGCGGTGAATCAACGGAGAGCTTCACCGCGCTAGAGGAGAATAAGCCGCCGCGCTTCATTCAGGCTCTACTAACTGGTGCCGTGTGCGGCTCGTTCACATTTAACGCGGCGTCAACGCGAAGATCGGGATGGGCCGCGACGTCCGGCGCTGGTAGCCGTTGTACCGGTCCGCGTTGTTCTTGTTGACCAGCTGCCACATCCGCGGGTAGTCGGCGTCGTCCGGAGTGACCCGCCGCGCGGTCACCGCGAACCGCTTTGGGCCGACGTTGATTTCGCACTCAGGGCGCTTGCGCAGGTTGTGATACCAGCCAGGGTAGTGCTCGTCACCGCCGTTTGAGGCCACGATCAGATAAGAGTCGCCGTCGCGCGCATACGTCAGCGAGGTGGTACGCGCCTTTCCGGTTTTGGCGCCAACCGTGTGTAACAGCAGGCTGGGCGGGGCGCCGGGTATCCGGTGCCCGATCCTGCCATTGGTCTTCTGATAGATCATGTCGTGGAGACGCAAAAGCGGTACGCCCACAAATTGCTCGAACGGAGTCAGATTACTCATGCGCTCAGTCTGACTGACTCGCGTCGATCCGGGCCAGGGCCCCCCGCAGGATCTGCCCGGTGGCTTCCCGGTCCGGGTCGCGGCGCAGCAGCATTCCTTTGGCGACCGACAGCTTGTCGCCGTTGCGCCGTGGCAGCACGTGTAGGTGGACGTGGAAAACTGTCTGGAAGGCGGCTGGGCCGTCGTTGATCCCGATGTTCGTCGCGTCGGCCAGCTCGGTCGAGCGAACTGCCTGCGCGATCCGCTGGCCGATGGTGATCATGTCGCCCAACGTCTGCGGCGGGGTGTCGGTGAGATCTACGGTGTGTCGTTTGGGGAGCACCAGGGTGTGGCCCCGGGTGAATGGGCGGATGTCGAGTATCGCCAGGTAGTCCTCGTCTTCGTAGATCCGGATAGCCGGAGCTTCCCCGGCGACGATCGCACAGAACATGCAAGACATGTCGCCACGGTACTGGGTTCGCTTATTCGCGGTGTGCTTGGAGCAGGCGAGGGCATGCCTCGGTCAGCGGGCTACGCTGCCGCAGTGAGCTCGAGCGATCTCGCCTTCGCCGGCGCGGCTGCACAAGCCCGGATGCTGGCTGACGGTGAAGTCACCGCGCCGGAGCTGCTCGAGATCTATTTGGAACGAATTGCGCGCCTGGATAGCCAGCTGCGCTGCTACCGCGTGGTGCTGACTGACAAAGCGCGTGACGAGGCCTACGCAGCGCAGGATCGTCTGGACACCGGTGAGCGGCTGCCGCTGCTCGGCGTGCCGATCGCGATCAAAGACGATGTCGACGTCGCCGGCGAGGTGACGACATTCGGCAGCGGCGGCCACGGGCCCGCGGTGACCTCCGACGCGGAGGTGGTGCGCCGGCTGCGCGCGGCGGGCGCGGTCATCATCGGCAAAACCAATGTGCCCGAGCTGATGATGTTTCCCTGCACCGAGTCGCTGACTTTCGGGGCTACCCGCAACCCGTGGGACCCCTCGCGGACGCCGGGCGGCAGCAGCGGCGGTAGTGCCGCTGCGGTGGCCGCCGGGCTGGCTCCGCTGGCGCTGGGATCTGACGGCGGCGGCTCGATCCGCATCCCGTCGACCTGGTGTGGCCTGTTCGGCCTGAAACCGCAACGCGATCGGGTCTCTTTGGAGCCGCACGACGATGCGTGGTACGGACTGAGCGTCAATGGTCCGATAGCGCGGTCGGTGATGGACGCGGCAGTGCTCCTCGATGCGACAACGACGGTGCCCGGTCCCGAAGGCGAGTTCGTGGTGGCGGCGACACGCGACCCCGGCAAGCTGCGAATTGCCTTGAGCACCAAGGTCCCAACGCTGCCCGTTAGGGTTGGGAAGGAAGAGTTGGCGGCTGTCGACCACGCGGGCGTATTGCTTCGCGAGCTGGGCCACGACGTCGTCGTCCGCGACCCCGAGTATCCGCTGGCCGCGATCTACGCGAACTTTTTGCCCCGCTACCTGCGCGGCATCAGCGACGACGCCGACGCGCAGGCCCACCCGGAACGCCTCGAAGCACGCACGCGCAATATGGCGCGCTTGGGATCTTTTTTCTCGGACCGGCGGATGGCCGCCGTTCGCGCAGCGGAGGTGCGAGTGAGCAACAGGATCCAGTCGATCTTCGACGATGTCGACGTCGTCGTCACACCGGGCACCGCGCACGGCCCGTCTCGCATCGGTGCCTACCAGCGCCGGGGCGCGGTTTCGACGCTGCTGCTGGT
Organism: uncultured Actinomycetota bacterium; assembly: GCA_963728815.1. Classification (GTDB taxonomy): domain Bacteria; phylum Actinomycetota; class Actinomycetes; order Mycobacteriales; family Mycobacteriaceae; genus Mycobacterium. The sequence continues at coordinate 389,250 of CAVSLH010000018.1, read as the reverse complement.
GGCACAGCGGGTTCCGTATTTCCCGGTCTGGAATCTGACCGGCCAGCCCGCCGCGGTCGTGCCGTGGGATTTGGACGGCGACGGCCTGCCCATGTCGGTACAGCTCGTCGGCCGGCCGTTCGACGAAGCGACGCTGTTGTCGCTCAGCGCCCAGATCGAAGCCGCACGACCGTGGGCCCACCGGCGACCGCCGGTGTCATGACACCGCTGGTGTCATGACTGGGAAATCGCCTGCCAGGCGGCCAGCTTCTCGCCCGGCTTCATGACATGGGCCGGGCTGGTTGATGGCAACCGTCGGTAATGGACGCGCTCGGCTGTGTCCGCCAGCCGGCGATATAGTTCAGCCGCCTTCGCGCCGTTGAAGTACACCCGCGTGATGGTCGGGTAGTTAGCGAACAGCTCGGCAAAGTTGTTGACCACCAAGCTCTTTAGGTCGATCGCCGAGTCCGCACTGCCGGTTCGGCGGCATGCGTGTAGCACATCCCAGAGCGAGACGCCGTGGGAGCGCAATGCCGCCAGCCGTGTGTTATATGGCGCGTTTGCGTCGAATCCGAAAAGCTCACTCGTGATTGCCCAGAACGCATTTCGTGGATTGGCGTAGTACTCGTGTGCCGCCAGTGATTGGACGCTCGGAAATGAGCCTAAAACCAGCACCCTCGCATGGTCGTCGATGACCGGCGGGAATCCCTTGAGAAGCGGTGTGGTCATCGCCCTACATAATGGCCTGCCTGCGTTATACGTTGACGAGCGTGGACAACCACATCGATCAAGCGCCCCAGAACATCGACGATCTGCTTGGTGGATTGGAAGGCCCCGCGCGCGCGGAACGCGCCGAGCTGGTCGAGTGGCTGCTGGAGCAGGGCATCAGCGCCGACGAGATCCGGGCGACCAACCCGCCGCTGCTGCTGGCCACCCGCCACCTCATTGGGGACGACGGCACATACGTTTCGACACGGGAGATCAGCGAGCAATACGGAGTTGACCTGGTGCTGCTGCAGCGCGTGCAGCGCGCCATTGGTCTGGTCAGAGTCGACGATCCCGATGCGGTCGTGCACATGCGCGCGGATGGCGAAGCCGCCGCACACGCGCAGCGGTTCATTGAGCTGGGGCTGGATCCCGATCAGATGGTGCTTGTCGTGCGGGTGCTCGCCGAGGGCTTGTCACGCGCAGCCGAGGTAATGCGCTACACCGCGTTGGCGGCGATCATGCATCCCGGAGCTACCGAGCTCGAGATCGCCAAGGCGTCGAAGGCGCTGGTAGGTCGGATCGCGCCGATGCTCGGCCCGATGATTGCCGACATGCTGTTCATGCAGTTGCGGCACATGGTGGAGACCGAAGCGGTCAATGCCGGCGAGCGCGCCGCTGGCAAGCCACTGCCGGGAGCGCGCCAGGTGGCCGTTGCCTTCGCCGACCTCGTTGGATTCACCAAGCTGGGTGAAGTGATATCGGCTGAAGCGCTGGGGCAACTTGCCGGCCGGCTGGGAGGCCTGGCGCGTGACCTGACCGCACCGCCGGTGCGGTTCATCAAGACGATCGGCGACGCGGTGATGTTTGTCTGCCCTGATCCGGTGCCGCTGCTGGATACCGTCTTGAAGCTCGTCGAGGTCGTTGACACCGACAACAACTTTCCCCGGTTGCGAGCGGGAATGGCCTCCGGGATGGCGGTGAGCCGGGCCGGCGACTGGTTCGGTAGTCCGGTGAACGTGGCAAGCCGGGTCACCGGGATGGCGCGGCCGGGCACCGTGCTGGTTGCGGATTCGGTGTGGGAGGCCGTCGGCGAAGGCGCGGGATTCTCCTGGTCTTTCGCCGGCCCGCGTCGCCTCAAGGGCATCAAGAACGAAGTCAACCTCTATCGAGTCCGGCGAGGCGGTGGCTCCCAAGGGGCCGATATTGCCGCTCACAACGCTGACTCGCCCGGCTCGTGGGGTAAAAGTCCCTGAACGTGCGTTGCCGCGGCGGACCTCGGCAGCGGATCCGGCGCACAAATGGGCAGGCCCGGAGCGATTCTTGGGGGGCGTCTGACAGCGTCCTGCGCGAGTCCGACGCGGCCGGTTCTACCCCATGTTCCGGCGCTTCAGAATGATCACTTCCGGGCCTGCTTCACTCTCAAAAATACAACGTCGAACGCCCTGATATCAACGGTTTCCCGCGATGGGCGGCGGCGCGGAGGCACTCGCCCTGCAACCGTTGGCGTTCGCTGCAGGTGAACGCTATTCCATTACACGTGTAACGGTGTAATCATGTAATCATGAAACAACACCACTTGCACGGGCGCCGGTACGGCCGCCCCGGGGGCTGGCAGCAAGCTCAGCAACCCGATGCCACCGGCGCGGAGGAATGGTTCGCCGGGCGCCTCCCTGAGGACTGGTTCGATGGCGATCCCACGGTCATCGTCGACCGCGAAGAGATCACGGTCATCGGCAAGCTGGCCGAGCCCGAGGGCGCCGGAAAAGAAGAAAGCGAGGCCCGCGCCGAAGGCCGGGTCTCGCGATTCCGCGAAGAAACCCGGTCAGAGCGAATGCACATCGCCGATGAAGCGCAGGACCGCTACGGACGCAAGGTTTCCTGGGGCGTAGAGGTTGGTGGCGAGCGGATTCTGTTCACTCACATCGCGGTACCCGTGATGACACGCTTGAAGCAACCGGAACGCCAGGTGCTCGACACGCTGGTCGACGCCGGCGTCGCGCGGTCCCGCGCCGACGCGCTCGCGTGGTCGGTCAAGCTGGTCGGTGAGCACACCGAGGAGTGGCTGGCCAAGCTGCGGGAAGCGATGGAACAGGTCGACGACCTGCGCGCGCAGGGCCCGGATCTGTGACGGCGATCGGTAGTCACGCTTTTACGCGGCCTGGCGGGTTTGTCGTATCGGAATTAATGACGGCGAATGCGCCCTCGTTCGAACGACCGCGTAAGTCAACCCGAACGACAAGAAACGCTATAACTCCACGACCCATATTGACGTGGAGAAATTGCTAACCAATCGACTACCGACGGCGAGGCCGTACCGAATTGATGGGCACCACCGTCGTTCCATTAGGTCACTGGACAAGGCTGGCATTCATCGGGCAATAGATGCGTATTGCCGTACCGATTTCATAGACGACGTCATCCCTGGTGAGGGTGGGGTCTGCTGCGGATAGGTCGTTGGCTACCTCGTCGACGGGTTAGCCGTCGTCGAGTTTGTTACAGGTGACGTGTGCGTCTTGGATCGCGACGCCATCCCGCGCTAGCGCCGACCGCGCAAAAGTCGGCAGCTATGAACGAAACAGGGCCGTGGCGTACACCCTGCCCCACAACGAAAGACCTTAGATACTTTGTGCCTCTCGTGAGCGGGCTAGGGCGCAGGCATGTTTGGTAGCGGTTAGGCAGTCGTCCCAAAACCGGGTTGCACGGTCCATCGACGTCCAATCGCTTCGCCGAGCGTACGGCTGCGGCGGGGCGCGGACGGCGATTGGATCGTGGACGAACACAGCTAGCAACGGCCGGCTTTCGCCGAGCAGTTTCAACAAGCCGCGCCATGTCCGCGGGATCTTTAGACGACCGGTAGAGGTTGGGGGACTATTGCGCTGCTCGGCGTGTTGTTGCGATTCGATCGTCGAGCATGCCGGCTTGCGCGCATCCTTACTACACAGGTTCAGTCGCAGAGACGCCGGGAGGTCACATGTCCTATAGGGACCGCATGAGCTCGCCAGGACCGAAGAAGCTGCTCGCCCTGGACGGCGGTGGTATTCGGGGTGTGATCACTTTGGAGGTGCTGCTGCGGCTTGAATCCATGCTCGCAGAGGAGCTCGGCGCGGGAGACGACTTCGTGCTGGGTGACTATTTCGACTACATCGGCGGCACCAGCACCGGGGCGGTGATTGCCGCGGGGCTTGCCAAGGGGCTGCCCGTGGGACAGGTTCTGGATCTCTACGTGGCAAGGTGCGAGGAGATGTTTGATCACGCTTCGCTGCGGCGTCGCTACCACTATCGTTACGGCAGCCTACGGCTCAGGGAACTGTTGCAGGGCATCCTCGGCAAGGACACCACGCTGGGCAGCGAGGACCTGAAGACTCTGCTGCTGATCGTCGTGCGGAATGCGAGCACGGATTCGCCCTGGCCGCTGAGCAACAACCCTAATGCGCTGTTCAACGACCCGAGCCGCGCAGACAACAACCTGGCCATCCCGCTGTGGCAGCTGGTGCGAGCCAGTACCGCTGCGCCGACTTATTTTCCACCGGAGGTCGTCACGCTGGGCGGGCGCGACTTCGTGTTCGTTGATGGCGCGGTGACGATGTACAACAACCCCGCCTTCCAACTGTTCCTGATGGCAACACTCGATGCGTACCGGCTGGGCTGGCCCGCCACCGAATCTGATCTCCTGCTCGTCTCGGTGGGAACGGGCACGGGTCCCAAGACTGATGACCATTTGCGGCCGGGCGCCATGAATCTGCTGTTCAACGCGAATTCTGTTCCAGCGGCGTTGATGTATGCCGCGCTCAACGAGCAAGACCTGTTGTGTCGGGTGTTCGGCCGCTGTCGACACGGTGCGCCCATCGACCTGGAGGTGGGGGACCTGATGCACGGGCAGGGGCTGCTAGAGAACCGGCTCTTCAGCTATGTCCGCTACAACGCGGAACTGTCGCGTCGAGGCCTCGACGACCTAGGCCTTCACGATGTGGTCCCCGAGGAGGTGCAGAGCCTGGACTCGGTTCAGCACATCGACGATCTAAGGCGGGTGGGGCAGGCAGCGGCATGCGAGGTGGCCCCGGAACACTTCGCCGGATTCCTTGGGGCAGGTCGGTGACATCGCCGTTCCGGGTTGAGTTAGCCGATGCGGGTTCCGCGCTCGCGGTGCACGTCACCGATGCGAATGAATTGCCGGCCGCGGTCGGCGCGCTGGGGCTGCACCCGCCGCGACCGACTGTGGTGGTCGTGGGCGGAGCCGCTGGACTGGAGGAAGCCCGCATGGATTGGCTCCGTGCAGTATTCGCGGCAGGCATTGCGCCCGTGATGGAGAAGTACAGGGCGGTCGGCGTAGACGGTGGGACCCAGAGCGGTGTCATGCGTTTGTTCGGCGAAGCCCGTGTGGCGAGGCAGGCTACATTTCCGCTCGTGGGTGTGGTGGCCTCCGGGACGGTGAAGCTGCCACAGGCGCAGGCCTCGCGGCACGTCGAGACAGTGCTCGAACCCAATCACACGCACTTCGTCATCGTGCCCGGTAAAGAGTGGGGCGCGGAGGCGCCGTGGATTGCCCGGACGGCGACCGTCCTCGCAGGGGCCGCACCGTCCATCACGCTGCTCGCCAACGGTGGGCAGATCGCGTACTCGGATGTCCAGCGCAGTGTCGAGACGGGCCGCCCGGTCTTCGTCATCGCCGGTTCTGGGCGCACCGCCGATGTGTTCGTCGGTGCGCTAACCGGTGCTCCGGCGGACGAGCGAGCGGCGGCGCTGGTCAAGTCGGGGTTGATTCGTTCGGTGCCGATGGATGAGCCGGGTGTTCTGGCTGAATTGCTCGCCGAGGCTCTCGGCGAGTCAGCGGCCAAGTGAGTGCTAAGACCGGGCATGCCGGTGGTGTCGACAACGCACAAACCGCATTCCGATCCGCGTTGATATTCCGGTTCCTGTGGCGAACCCTTGGCGGCTGAACAGCCAAACACCAAATCTCCAACCATGTTCACGTCTTCGCGTCGATGGAGGCGCAGCGACAAGGACGCGTAGCGCCTTGGCCGCCGTGCTGACCAACTCCCCGGCCTTGAGTCGGCGGCAGCGTGCGAAGGTCGAACTGCCCGCCACCGTACGCCCGTTCGAGTCCGGCCAGCTCTAAAACGCCGGCAACATCCGCCACCGGTCAGGTGAGCTGGGGAAGCTCAACAATGTCTGGGAGGCCGTCAAGGTCGCCGCCAATGCCGCACACGGTTGGGCGCCAACGGCATACACCTGGACTAACCGGTGGTGCGGCATGCCAACAGCCTCGAGTCGGTGCTGACCTACGACGGGATCTAGCAGCTGGACCAGTTGGTTATCGGCCAAGCGCTCACCGACATTTCGGCGTTCAGGTAGCCGAAAGTTTGTCGGCGACCGAGATCAGCGTAGCGGCATCCGACGCCTCCGGCAGGTGGCGGATATACTGTTTCTTGCGTTCGCGCCAGGGTGCGAAATCCCCGCGACCGCAACGACTTTCTTTGCGCGGGAGTGCGACCCAGCACACCGTGATCGCCCCGCGCACCTACTGGGCGCACCGCCCGGCGGCACCATCGAAACGGGCCCTGTGGGACACCACGATCACCGAGATCCTGGCCGGCTGATGCGAGCCCGATGCGGACGTGAAACTCCCGCCGCAATGTGTGTACGGCAGCCTGAAGATGTGGGCGCACTTGCTCCGACGCCTACGCCGGGCTGACACCCTGGCGGCCAGTGGGTTCAGCCTGACGGCTTGAGCCCCAATGGCCCGGCCAATTCGGTCAGCGCCGGCACCAGTTTCTCAGGCGGGGTGAGCACCTGGATCGCGACATGGTTGGCGCCGGCGTCGAGGTGTTCGGTGAGCAGCTGCGCGATCTTCTCGGTGGTCCCGTACGCCACCAGGGCATCGATCAGCTTGTCGCTCCCGGGCCGGGCCACGTCGGAGTCCGCGAAGCCCAGTCGCTTCCAGTTGCTGACCCCGTTGCGCTCGCGGCGGAAGCATGCGCTTCTCACTTCTTCTTATGCGTGCGGATCACCTGCAGACCGACTGAGGCGAGCAGCGTAGGGATTTCCCGCACGAATATGTGGTCGTATTCGGCGATGTCGTCGGGCAGCTCCGCGAACGGCACCAGATACGGGGTCTTTTTGTTTTCTATGTCCTTGTCACCCAAAGACCAGCCGTCTGCGAGGCGCTCGGCAATCCAGCGGTCGTGTTCGGCGATCGCAAGCGTCTCGATCTCGTCGTCGCTGAACGCGAATTCTGATGCGTCCCAGTCACGCAAGGGCGCAATGTCACAGCCGATGTTTTGCAGTTTGACCGCGATATGGCGCGCGTGCGAGCGGCTGGACTCTTTGCGTGATTCGTCCAGCTCCGACCACGATGGCGCGGGCTTGTCAGAGGCGAGTTGCTCGGCGCGCCAGCGACGGTGGACGGCATGGGCGATGGCTTCATAGGATCCGCCCCGGATGAGTTCGACGGTGCAGGTCCGTTCCAGCGTCGGGAACACGTCGATGTTAAAGCCCGCCGCGTCGCCGGCGACATCAAGGAGCCGGGCGACCCCGTCGGCCCGCGCCAGTGCGACGACTAAGGGAACGGCTGCATCCAGCTCCTGCCGCAACTGCAGCGCCAGCTGGACTGCGTACCCATCGTCGTAAGCAGTCACGTAGGCGCGGGTCATCGGTGGCGCTGCTAAATCGGCGTGATGCGCCCGCAGCCGGCGGATTTTGCTGACAGACGCGGGAAGCGGGATGAATCTACACACGTGCTCGAGGGCCGGATAATGGCCGAGAAGCGACTGCACCCGGTGGTCGGCCTCATTGTCGACGACGGTGACCACCAGCCGAGTAGTGGGATCGGCGCGGCGCTCATACCAATCACGCGCCGCGTGGTACACCACCCAGGCACCGAGGGCATCGAGGTCACCGACAAGGATGTGCGGCCGGTCGCGCTCGGTGTCGATGGGAAACTCGTCGAGCAGCAATCGCGCACTGATCTCATTGGTGTTGAAGAAGTCGAGCGCCGATGCGGCACCGGTGAGCTTGGCCTGCCGGATCCGCAATAACGCACACAACTCCGGGTCACCGATTCGCGCCAAACATTGCAGCGCACTTCGGGAGCGGCCGCTTCCGAGCTGACCCCCGACGGCGACGATCTCGGTGTTCACTGGGTCATCCGGACACAGGGCGAGGAGTCGGGCCGCACGGTGGACCCCGGCCGCCTGCAGCGTTCGTGGCAGCTGCGCATCACCCACGATGACCGGAACACCCGAGCTGCGGCACATCTCGATACTCGGATTCGCCGCATCCGACTCGATAACGATCACCCGTTCGCCAGCCTCCCGAAGGTGGCGCAGGAATACGCTGCCGACATAACCCAACCCGCAGATCACGACATGACCGCGCATCAGCGGGATCCGCATCTGTTGCACCCGATCACGAAACAGCGATTCCAATCCGCTGACCCCGACGAACCCGGCCACGACCGGGGCGAGGAAGCGAGCGATGTCTAGCGAAAGCGGCGCATGGGGGACGGTGTTGGCGTCCAGGAAAAAGAGCCTGAGGCTCTCGTATACGGCGTAGCTCGACTCAGGTTTACTTGGCGATTGCGCCAACCCGATGTAGCCCAGCACGAACGCGACGATGCCTCCGGCGCCGAGCACGTACCAGCGGTAGTCAGCCAGGGTGCGTGCGAATGACCGCCGGAGGGTCATCTTGAACTACCGAGCGCGGACCGGCTCAGCGCAAGCACATCGTCGCGCCGAAGTTGTTGTATGCCGGGTCTGACTATGGTTGATCTCCTGGTAGACGGCGTTGTCCGTTGCACAGGCGGCGGAAGCATGCGCTTTCTCACTTCTTTTGCGTGCGGATCACCTGCAGACCGACTGAGGCGAGCAGCGTGGGGATTTCCCGCACGAACATGCGGTCGTATTCGGCGATGTCGTCGGGCAGGTCGGCGAACAGCACCAGATACGGGGTCTTTTTGTTTTCTATGTCCTTGTCACCCAAAGACCAGCCGTCTGCGAGGCGCTCGGCAATCCAGCGGTCGTGTTCGGCGATCGCAAGCGTCTCGATCTCGTCGTCGCTGAACGCGAATTCTGATGCGTCCCAGTCACGCAAGGGCGCAATGTCACAGCCGACGTTTCGCAGTTTGACCGCGATGTGGCGCGCGTGCGAGCGGCTGGACTCTTTGCGTGATTCGTCCAGCTCCGACCACGATGGCGCGGGCTTGTCAGAGGCGAGTTGCTCGGCGCGCCAGCGACGGTGGATGGCATGGGCGATGGCTTCATAGGATCCGCCCCGGATGAGTTCGGCCGTGCAGGTTCGTTCCAGCGTCGGGAACACGTCGATGTTGAGGCCCGCAGCGCTGCCGCCGTCGTCGAAGAGCCGGGCGACCCCGTACGCCCGCGCCAGTCCGACGACTAAGGGGACGTCGGCATCCAGCTCGTGCCGCAACTGCAGCGCCAGCTGAACTGCTTGCTCGTCGTGGTAGGCGGTCACATACGCGCGGGTCAACCGCGGCGCTGCCGCCTCGGCGTGATGCGCCCGCAGCCGGTGGATTTTGCTGACAGACGCGGGAAGCGGGATGAATCTACACACGTGCTCGAGGGCCGGATAATGGCCGAGAAGCGACTGCACCCGGTGGTCGGCCTCATTGTCGACGACGGTGACCACCAGCCGAGTAGTGGGATCGGCGCGGCGCTCATACCAATCACGCGCCGCGTGGTACACCACCCAGGCACCGAGGGCATCGAGGTAACCGACGAGGATGTGCGGCCGGTCGCGCTCGGTGTCGATGGGAAACTCGTCGAGCAGCAATCGCGCGCTGATCTCATTGGTGTTGAAGAAGTCGAGCGCCGATGCGGCACCGGTGAGCTTGGCCTGCCGGATCCGCAATAACGCACACAACTCCGGGTCACCGATTCGGGCCAGACAGGGCAGCGTACCCTTGGAGCGGCTGCTCGCGAGTTGGCCTGCGGCGGCGACGATCTCGGCGTTCACGGCGTCGTGCGGACATACGGCGAGGAGTCGGTCGGCGCGCTGGACCCCGGCCGCCTGCAGCGTCCGCTCCTGCTGCGCATCACCCACGATGATCGGCACACCCGAGCTGCGGCACAGCCCGACATTCGGATTCGCCGCATCCGATTCGATAACCACCGCTCGGTCCCCCGCCTCCCGAAGGTGGCGCAGGAATACGCTGCCGACATCCCCCAACCCGCAGATAACGACGTGACCGCGCATCAGCGGGATCCGCATCTGTTGCACCCGATCACGGAACAGCGATGCCAATCCGCTGAGCCCGGCGTACCCGGCCACGATCGGGGCTAGGAAGCGAGCGATGTCTAGCGAAACCGGCACGTGGGGGGCGTGCCAGGGCTCCGCTTCCCCGCCCTCCAGCAAAAACAGGGTGAGGCTCCTGTATACGACTTCGCTCGGCGTCGGGTGACTCAGGTATTCCCAGAACCCGACGCAGCCCAGCGCGAACGCGACGATGCCTCCGGCGCCGAGCACGTACCAGCGGTAGTCAGCCAGGGTGCGTGCGAATGACCGCCGGAGGGTCATCTCGAACTTACCGAGCGCGGGCCGGCTGAGCGCGAGCACACCATCGTGCCGAAGTTGTTGTATACGGGGGCTCACTATGGTTGACCTCCTGGTAGACGGCGTTGGCGCCAGCGTATAAGTCTCGTCGCGCTCGCGCGGGCAGTTCTTTTCGTTCGTTGACCACCGTGGTGGAAGGGCGCTGGTCCACCATCGACACCGACTGTCGACGTCGGGGTCTATCGGCAGAACCCGACGCCAGGGCGGCTTGAAGGCCCATCAATTACGGCGATACCGGGGGCGTCGGTCATCGTACCGCTCACAGAAGCGCGAAGACGTTGCGGTCGAATGTCTTTGGCCGGACAGGCTCCAACCCGACCGGCTGCCGGCAAAACGGTGGACGCCTGACAATGCCGCCGGAGCACTCGAAACGGACGTTTGACTTCACGTCGACTCCGGTCGGGATCAGCGCGGTTCGGGTCCGATGATCCAGGTTTCGTCGGTGACCATCATGTGGGCGTACTTCGGGTTGATGAAGTTGTCCATGTCAGCTGCGGCTTCCGCGTACTCCGGCGACTTCATCATTGTCGCGATGGCTTCGACGTTGTCGAACCACAGGATGCTGGCAGAATCCAGGAACGCTTCGCCGAGGGCGTAGGCTCCGTCGCCGACGTGGCATTGGTAGTAACGACGGAGCCCCGGCAGCTTCAGATCCTTGGCCGCATGTGTTTCGAGGCTATAGCGGCGGAACTCGTCCAGCGGCATCCCTTCCTTGCGTTTAGCCAGGCCGATGATTTTCACCATCGTTGAGGGGCGGGTGAAAGCCGGACCCGGCAGCAGGATGTGGTCCGTGGTGTCCAGCACAATGGTGCGCCAGAACGCGGCCCAGTTCGGTTCGTCCAACCGTGCCCCTTCGAGGAACTCTTTCGACTGAAGACTCGCGAGTTGCTCTTGCTCGTTCTCAAGAAAGATCTCCGCTACCCCGCTCCAGAGTGGGTCGGCCAGTTCCGGCCCGAAGGGGATGCGGCAGTCGATCATGTACTTCTTGATCTGCGAGATTTTGCTGGCGTATTGGACCGCGTGAACCTCCTTCCAGTAGCGCTGGAAGTCGGCCTCGCTCATGCCGGGCTTGGGGTGCGCGAAGATCAGCTGGTGAATCATGGTTGACTCCTCAAAGCGGTTATCAGACGGCTTATTTCGTTGGTCGGTGCTACTGCCCGCAGTGCATCCCGATCATCTCGGGCTTGACGTTGCCCTCGACCACGACGTCGAGCAGAAACGGCCCCCTGTGCGACAGCGCCTTGTCCAGCGCCGGACCGATCTGCTCGGGTTTTTCGATCCTCGCTCCCTGGACGCCCATCGCTTCGGCCAGGCCGACGAAGCCGATCGGCGGTTGCGACAGGTCGAAACAGAGCGGGTAGTCGTGCCCGGTGTACTGCCGCTCTTTCCAGTACGCCTCGATGTTTACTTGCAGCAGCCGGTAGGAGCCGTTGTTGCAGATGACGAATTTGACGTCCAGGTTGTGCCGGGCGGCGGTCCACAGCGCCTGAATCGTGTACATGCTGCCACCGTCGCCGGTGAAGCCGATCACCGTCTTGTCAGGGTTGGCGAACTTCGCTCCGATCGAGCCGGGGATGCCCACGCCCAGCGAACCACCGCGTGTCAGGAAGTATTGTCCTGGCGTGTGCGGCACCCAGTGCCGGGTGATGTCCGGAGAACAGGTCAGCGCCTCGTCAAAGATGATCGCGTCCGCGGGCAGCCGCGGGACGAGCTCCTCCATGAAGCGGGCGAGGTGCATGGGCATATGGTCGCGGTTCTTGCGATCGTTTTCGCGCAGGGTGGTGAGCTCATCGGCGCGGGCCTCGCCGATGACCTTCGCCCGCGCTGCCGCCGCGCTCTTCTGAGCGGGCGTCAACAACCCTTCGAGCGCGGCCGCCAGCAGACCCAGCGTCAACTTGGGGTCGCTGACCAATCCGACCGTCACCGGATGACACTTGGCGATCTCGTAGGCGTTCAGGTCGATGTGGATCACCTGCGCGCCCTCGGCGAAGATGGTGCCCAGTTCCGGGAAGACCTCGTTGACCATGTAGGTGCCGCAGACGAGATTCACGTCGCCTTTGGTGGTGATCGGCAAGCTCTGGTAACCGAACATATGACCGGTGCCGCCCCGGTAGAGCGGATGGGTGTGATCGATGTTCAGCTCCCCGGCGTCCACCTCCCAGACCTCGGCCCCCAGCAGTTCAGCCACGCGTGCCAACTCCGGTTGCGCACCCGAGAAGGCGACCCCGTCGCCGACGAAGACCATGGGTTGGTCCGCGGCGGCCAGCAGCACCGCAGCTTTGCGGATGGCATCGTCCTCGGGGGCGACGCGGGTCGAGATCGGCGAAGTCGGCACCACTTCTTCGACGGCGGGCGCATCGAGGACGTCCATCGGCAGACAGACATAGACCGGACCCATCGGCGGCGTGGTGGCGATCTTGATCGCCCGGCGCACGACGCGCAATAGCGAAGAGGGCTCCAGCGCCATCGTGGAGTATTTCGTGAACGGGGCCGCCATCGCCACCAGATCGCCGGCCATCTGCGAATCCATCGCCTGGTACTTGACGCCGGCATCGCCACCGATCACGACCAACGGCGCATGGCCGCGTTTGGCCTGGTAGAGCGCCCCGAGGGCGTTGCCGAGGCCGGGCGTACTGTGAATCTGCACCAGGGCCGGCTTCCGCGCGGCACGGGCGTAGCCGTCGCCGATCAGGACGGCCACGGATTCTTGCAAGGTGAGGACATACTGCAGCTGCGGATAAGCGTCCAGCGCGTCGAGGAAACCTTGCTCGACGGTGCCAGGGTTGCCGAACATGTAGCGGAACCCGTCGGCGACGAACTGTTCCACGACGACGAACCGTCCGGTTTTCTGACTCATGGTTGTGCCTTCCCCGCAGTCCTTCGCAGCCCTCGATCAAGTGAGCGCGCCATCATATCCTCGTGATCCGCCGGCGATCACCCGGCGCTGCAGGTCACCGAACAGCACGACGGTGCCATTACCCATGGGCGCCACCTCTCCTTGCTCTAGCGGCATGATGAAATCACTGTGCACGTCGTGCACCGCACCTGTCCTGGAATTCGGGCCGAACAAGTCTGCCCCGTCGGGGCTCTGACGGGACCCCGTCGAGTGGTCCAGCCGGTCTGTACCCGTGTCATAGGTCCACCGGTGTGAGAGTGTGAGAGTTGGGGGCACAGTGATCAGCAGGAGGTCGACGAGCTGGCGGCGACCCGCAAACGCATCGCCCAGCTCGAGACGGAGCTGACTTTAACCCGAGATGCGTGTGAGCTGTTCAACGCCGAGGCGGTGGTGCCCCCAAAACGCCGACGCGCGATCGTTAAAGGACTGATCGGGCGAGGACATTCAGCCAGATCAGCTTGCCGCATAACGGGATAGAGCGCAATTATCCGGCCCGTGGCGTTGGGTTCTTGGGTGTCGGACAGCCGTATGCTCCGCGTGCCGAAGAACCGATCACCGGCCTGTCCACCGAGGGCGTCGGCCGGATGCATCGACGTCGGTGCCGTGGTGGTCGTCGACAGAATCAGGCAGGCGGCGACGACCGCAAAGCGCCAGACGGACATGAGCGAAGCCTCTCACAAATACTGCGGACCGACTCAAATCGAGCGGGCCTGGTACGAAACCTCGACGCATGTCCTTGGCTTAACGGACGCTGCCGCACACCGCGGCGTCCTTGGCGATCAACGCCGGCGCCAACGTGACCGCCTCGGCGACGTTTTCCAGTTCCACGAGCAGCGTCGACTTCGGCCTGTTCTCCGGGCCTATTTCCGGTTCCGGCCGGCCAAACCCGTCGTGGGCGACGTCCAGGCCGGGTGACCCGCTGACGCCGACCGCCGACCGCCGAACGGCTGGCGAATAACCGCCGAATCCGACCCTTTTGCCCCCCCGGCGACGATATAGTGCAGCGCACAGCAGTTGGGAGTGAAAATGGCGCACAGGGCCGAGACATCGACGGTTCTCCCAGGTCGACGAGCGAGCGCCAGCCAGTTGGTCGAGGCGAGTTCGGCGCCGGTGCAGTTGTGACGCCGGCGCGGCACGGCCACGGCACGACCGGGACCGCAACAACAACGATTGCGCGGCCGCGGCGGCACACCCCCAAGGAGATCGAGGTGTCCGTCGGCGTCGCCCAGCCGCTCGGTGCCACCTGCACCCCGACCGGCGTCAACTTCTCCATCTACTCGGAGCATGCGACCAGCGTCACGCTGCTGCTCTTCGATTCTCACCGGGCGAGGACGCCCAATCACGAGATCGTGCTCAATGCGCGGGAGAACAAGAGCTTCCACTTCTGGCACTGCCACGTGGCCGGCGTGGGTCCCGGCCAGGTCTACGCCTACCGGGTGGACGGGCCCTTCGAGCCCACCGGCGCCGGGCTCCGCTTCAATCCCAACAAGGTGCTGATCGACCCGTACGCCCTCGGCAACATCGACACATTGTGGGATCGCCACAGCGCGGTCGGGCCGGAGGATAACCTCGCCGCATCGATGCGGAGCGTGGTGATCGACCCGACGACCTACGATTGGGAGGGCGACCGCCCACTGAACATCCCGCTGTCGGAGACGATCATCTACGAGGCGCACGTCCGGGGCTTCACCAAGTCACCCTCGTCCAAGGTGCGGCACCCGGGCACGTTCCGCGGCATCATCGAGAAGATCCCGTACCTCAAGTCGCTGGGTATCACCGCGGTCGAGCTGCTACCGGTCTTCGACTTCGACAATACGCAGATCCTCCGCGTCGGGCCGAGCGGTCAGCTGCTCACCAATTACTGGGGGTACGACCCCTACGCTCACTGGGCACCGCAGTCGTCGTACTGCGTTTCCGCGCACATGGGCACCCATCTGGACGAATTCCGGGACATGGTCAAGGCGCTCCACCGCGCCGGCATCGAGGTGATCCTCGACGTCGTGTTCAACCACACCAGCGAGGGCAACCAGAACGGGCCGACTATCAGCTTCCGGGGTCAGGCCAATGAGGCCTACTACATGCTTTCGCGCGCCGACTCCCAGTACTACCTGGACTTCTCCGGGTGTGGTAACACCTTCAACGCCAACCACCCGGTGGTCACCAAGTACATCGTCGAATGCCTGGAGTACTGGGTGACCGAGCACCACGTCGACGGCTTCCGGTTCGACCTTGGCGCGGTCCTGTCCCGGGGCCCCGACGGCGCCGAGATGCCGGTGCCGCCAGTGCTCTGGAACATGGAGTTGTCCCGGGTCCTGTGGGACACGAAGATGATCGCCGAGGCGTGGGACGCCGGCGGCCTCTACGAGGTGGGCCGGTTCCCTGGCGAGCGTTGGCCGCAGTGGAACGGGCCCTTCCGGGACTGCGTGCGCAAGTTCGTCAAGTCCCAGCCCGGGCTCGTCGGCACCCTCGCCACCCGCATCGCGGGCAGCAGCGACCTGTTCGGCCCGTCCGGCGAGATGCCGATCAACAGCATCAACTTCGTCACCTGCCACGACGGGTTCACCCTCAACGACCTGGTGAGCTACGACCGCAAGCACAACGAGGCCAACGGCGAAGACAACCGCGACGGCTCCGACGACAACAACAGCTGGAACTACGGCGTCGAAGGACCCACCGAGGATCCCGAGCTCGAGCGGCTGCGAGAACGGCAGATACGCAACTTCGCCGCGATCCTGTTGCTCAGCCGCGGCGTGCCGATGTTCGTCGCAGGCGATGAGTTCCGCCGGACGCAGTTAGGGAACAACAACGCGTACTGCCAAGACAACGAGCTGAGCTGGGTCAACTGGGATCTGGCCGAGCGCCACGCCGACCTGGTCCGCTTCTGGAGCAACATGATCGCCCTGCGGAAGCGGTTCGCCACGTTCCGCCAGCCCGACTTCTTCCCCGCCGACCAGGTCAACGAGCGCGGGCTGCGCCACGTGTCGTGGCACGGCTGCAAGCTGGGCGAGCCCGGATGGAAGGACCCTTTCGCCCGGACGCTCTCCTTCACCCTGGGCGGCCTCGAGGGCACCGACGACCTGCACGTCATCCTCAACATGTTCTGGGAAGGCGTTGACTTCGAGCTCCCTAGCATTCCGGGGCGACGGTGGGTTCGCGCCGTCGACACCACGATGCCGTCCCCTGACGACATTCTTGATCCGGGCGACGAAGTTCCCGTTGAGTCCAGCACCTATCACGCCGGCGACCGCAGTGTCGTCGTCCTCATCTCCCAAGAGGTTCGAACATGACAGACACGATGAAGTTCACGCTGTCGGACACCATCGCCGGCTATGTGGTCTCCTACGACGAAGATGAGAACTCCTTCGTCCTGCGCACGACGGATGGCCGTGAGTGCCCCGTCTACCTGACCCCCAACACTTTTGCGAGCACCATCCGCAACTTCGGGGAGGACTACCGGGACGTCACCGGCCAACTCGCCGACATGCTCTACCCGGGGCGGTACCTGTTCGCCTACGGCATCTTCTATCCGGAGGGCGGCCAGCACCGCTTCGAGGTGAAGTCGATCGTGTTCCCCGGCATGCCGGGTAGGGAGTACCTGTTCGAAGAGGCCGACTGGTGGGTCAACCAGGTCCGGGCGGTGGCCGACTTCTACCTGCGCGGCCAGTTCCCAGACGGCAACTACGATTGGCACAACTACCGGACCAAGCTGACCCTTGCCGGCACCCACACCCCCGACTACATCGCGCCGCAACTCCGGCAGGAGACCGACACCATCTCACGCCTGGTGTACGGGCTCGCCACCGCCTATTTGCTCACCGGGGAGGATCGCTTCCTGGAGGCGGCGGAGGCTGGGACCGAGCACCTCCGCGAGAACATGCGTGGGGTGCGGGAGGACAAGGGTGTCGTGTTCTGGTTCCACGGTGTCGACATCTCACCCAACGGCCAGCGCCAGATCCTCGCATCGGAGTTCGGCGATGATTTCGACGCCATCCCGATGTACGAGCAGATCTACGCGCTCGCCGGTCCGACCCAGACGTACCGGGTGACGGGCGACCCGCGCATCCTCGACGACATTGACAAGACCGTCGCCCTGTTCGAGCGCTTTTTCCGTGACCCCGAGCAGGGTGGCTACTTTTCCCATCTCGACCCGGTGTCACTCGACCCGCGCTCGGACATGCTCGGACACAACCGTGCCCGAAAGAACTGGAACTCGGTCGGCGACCACGCTCCCGCGTACCTGATCAACGCACTGCTGGCCACGGGTCGCAAGGACCTCGAGGACTTCCTGGCGGCCACGGGGGACACGATCGTCACGCGGTTCCCCGACTACGACAACAGCCCGTTCGTCCAGGAGCGGTTCCACGAGGACTGGAGTCACGACCGCCACTACAAGTGGCAGCAGAACAGCGCCGTGGTCGGCCACAACCTGAAGATCGCCTGGAACCTGATGCGCATCAACAATGTGCGTCCCAACGACGCCTACGTCGAACTGGCGACGAAGATTGCTGAGATCATGCCCGCCGTCGGAAGCGACCAGCAGCGAGGTGGCTGGTACGACCTCGTGGAGCGTACCCTTAAGCCCGGCCACCAGTTGCACCGCTTCGTGAACCACGACCGGAAGGCGTGGTGGCAGCAGGAGCAGGCCATCCTGGCCTACCTCATCCTGGCCGGCACGCTCGGCGAGGGCGAGCACCTGCGCCTTGGCCGCGAGGCAGCGTCGTTCTACAACGCGTGGTTCCTCGACCATGACGACGGCGGCGTCTACTTCAATGTCCTCGCCAACGGGCTGCCCTACCTGCTCGGCGACGAGCGGCTCAAAGGCAGTCACTCGATGTCGGGCTACCACTCGACCGAGTTGTGCTACCTGGCGGCGGTGTACACAAACCTGCTCATCCGCGAACAGCCGATGGAGCTGCACTTCAAGCCCAAGGCGTCGTCGTTCCCCGACGGCATCCTGCGGGTCGCGCCCGACCTGCTGCCGCCCGGGCGGGTGAAGCTGTCGAACGTCTGGGTCGACGGCGAGCCGTATACCGACTTCGACGAAGAGGAGCTGACAGTGCGCTTGCCGGAAGGCAAAGAAGTGCGGGTTCGGGTTCGCCTGGTGTCCGCCGAGTCCGAGCTCGACTGGCAGCACGAGCAGCGCGGCGGCGAGCACCGCCTGACGCTGATCGGCACGATCCCGCCGAGACGAGTCGACCAACTCCGCGCCGAGCTCGACCGGGTGGTGCGCGCCGACGCCCAGCGGCTTGTCCTCGTGTTCGCCGAGCTGGAGTCCCTCTCCGAGGAGGCCGTCAACGAGTTCATCTTCTTCCTCGGCAAGGTGCGACTGAACCAGGAGATCCACATCGTCGGCGCCAACGACGCAGTGAAGCGAACGTTCGCGAGCATCGACTCGTTGCTCTCGGACAAGTTCATCCACCTCGACAGCGTGTGAGCGCCAGGCGGCACGCTATGCGGCGGCGTCTCCCGCCAGCATGTCGATGATCCGCCGAGCGAAGAGGTGGAACACGGGGCCGGCGCGTCCCGTGACGAGGTCCCCGTCGACGACGACATCCTCGTCGACGTAGACCGCACCCATGTTCCTTATGTCGCCAAGCAGGTTGTTGTGGGCGACTACGCGTCGACCGCGGACTAGCTCGGGTGCAGGGGCCACCAGCCACATGCCGTGGCAGATGATGCCCTTCAAAATGTCCGGCCGAGCGAAGACCCGCTGTAGGAACTCGGTTGCCGGTGGCAGCTTGGTGATGTCCTCGGTGTAGCGGAGCCGGTCCGACACCATCCCCGACGGAACGATGACCGCGGCGAACTGCCCGAGGTCCTCGTCGCCGATCCCCTCGAAGCTTTCGCCGCAGACGAACGGCGCCCGCAGCTCGTGCCCCTTGAACTCAATGGAAGGTTGACCCCACAACCGGCTGAGGAAATGGGCCTCGGCACCCTCCTCGGCGAAACGATGCTGGTAGTAGTAGATTTCCGGCTCGTAAAAGTCGCTCTCCACGAGGATGGCGATCTTTTTACCTTGCAACCTCATCGAACCTCCCTGGTGTTGAGCGACCCCGCTGCGGGAGACACCCGCGGCTGCGCCGGAAGCTCGAACACGATTCTCCGCCGGGATGGCGCTGCTGTCCGTCGGTACGCCGATGTTGTTTATGGGCGCGGAATGCGGCGACACCGAGCTTTACCCGCTACAACGACTTCCTCTGGCACCGCATCGATTTGCAGGCCGTAGCCGCCGGCGACGGCTGACACCTGATTCACCTTCGTCGATTTTTCCGATCGTTCCTCTGTATTTGACATTGCTGACCTGTGAATTCACGTCTCATAAACGTGTGTGCCACGCTCATGAACAGTGACGGACTTGGACTAAGCGCCGAGCGAACACGCTTGTCTAACCGTGCCCCAACGCGCCCGACAGGCCTCTATGAACCACCGCGGTGAGTCTGGAGACTGCCCCCGGCTGGTATGGGTAGCAACGGGGATGGTCGCGTCCTCTAAAGCGCAGTGTTGCCTACATGCAGGCTGTATTTTCGAGTTACCTGCAACTATTTGGAGCGGATATGGCGGATGGAGCGGACGATAGCTCCGGGCATAGAGATCCGAGTTGCACAGTTGCTCGCAGCTGCACTTCTTATCGCCGCGCCAGCGGCACATGCCTACCCCTCCGGACCGTGCAATCCCGTAGGAACAATCAATCCCGAGGAAGATGCCTACACGTTATGCACGAGCGCCGGCTGGGTTCACGTCGACCGGTCAGTGATTCCGTCGGGACAGCGTGCCCACCTAGGAACGGTAGGCCCAGAGACGATGGCAGATACACGGTATGCACAACGGTCGGCTGGGTTCACGTCGACCAGCCAGTGTGCGCCGATTTTCCGGGCTGGTTCACTTGCACTGCCACCCCGCGACTGGAGAAAGCGCTTGGTTTCGACTTCGGCGCATCGAGGCCTTGGAATGGGTCGGCTGGGCCACTGCACGGGCCGGCCGGTATCCAGGCGGCAAGCTCAACCCTGGATCTCCCGCGTGCTGCCCGACGGCAGTCCGCGCAGAAAGCAATAGCACTGCGACAGAAGGAGAACGAACGTGCCGGGAACGATTCTGTGCTGCTTATCAGAGTGGGGTTACTGGGGCGAGGAACTCGTGGGCCCCTATGATGTGCTCGCTGCGCACGGCTACCAAGTCGATTTCATGACCCCGACCGGTCAAAAACCGCCCGCATTGCCACCCAGCATGCAGGCCGGCTACCTCGATCCCCCACTCGACAAGGTAGTCACCAACGAGCACTTCGCCCAGCGAACGCGCGAGATCCACCAGTCCAACCTGCTCGACCATCCGATCAACCTGGCCGGGTGGTTCCCGCAGATGCCGTACTTCAACAGCGCCAAGTTCGGGCATGGACTCGAGGACTACTACGCCAAACGCGATATCTGCTGGCAGGAGTTAGACAAATACGACGCACTGCTGCTGCCCGGCGGCAGCGGCCCCATGGTCGATATGGTCAACAATGAACGCCTGCATGACGTCATCTTGGGCTTCCTCGCCAAGGACAAGCTCATTGCCGCCGAATGCTATTGCGTCACCTGCCTGGCCTTCGCGCGTGACTGGACGGACCGGAAGAGCATCATCGCCGGAAAACACGTCACCGGCCACGCCAGGGAATACGACTACAAGGACGGCACCGGATTCGCCCATCCGTCAGTTGCCGGAGCCAACTTCGGTCCGCCGTTCTATCCGCTGGAGTACATCTTGCGCGACGCTGTCGGGCCGGACGGGCAGTATCACGGCGGGGTCGGACACACCCTTTCCACCATCCTCGACTACCCCTTCCTGACCGGACGCTCTACCCAAGACTCACAACTTGTGGGGGAGTTGATGGTCCAGGTGCTGGAAAAGGGCTTGCGACGCTGCGGATGGTGACCTGACCTCGGCTACCGCGGGGCGCTGATCGCCGACATCTGGGTTCGCCACAACGCTGCTTAATCGAAAATGATTGTGCGCCAATGGATTTACGATCATTTATGTGACGCCTGCGCCGCCGAGACCGACTGGTGCCCGGAAACGTCTGACAGGGTAATCGCTACAGAATTTCGCTCCAACGTAGGTCGTGCACTCTGCCGACGAACATCGGGCTTGTATTGGGCAACCGCGCATGCCTCATTGCCCACCGCACTCATGGCGAGTTGCAACAAGTCCGCTCTCGCTGGGCAGACAATGGT
This sequence comes from uncultured Actinomycetota bacterium, assembly GCA_963728815.1. Lineage (GTDB taxonomy): Bacteria > Actinomycetota > Actinomycetes > Mycobacteriales > Mycobacteriaceae > Mycobacterium. Next base: position 367,890 of record CAVSLH010000018.1, on the reverse strand, counting down.
TGATCGCTGCGTCGCGGTGGCAGTCGACCCGCGGTGATCGCTACAGTTTGGGGAGTCAAGCTATGGCCCAGTCGTTCACATCGGGCAGCGAATGTCACCGCAGCTTGACAAAGCGGCTCCGTGCCGATCGCTCGACGGCGATCCGCGCGTGGGGATGCACGGGGTCGCCAAACAAGGCTTCCGAATGGCCGATGTCGACGATTAGGCGGGCAATGTTGGGTTCGTCGTATGCCAGCCGAAGGCTCTTGGTGATCACCGCCGCAAGGAATTGTCGAAACTGCTCCCTGGAGTCGAAGTAGCCGTAGAATCCCCGGTCAGCAGCGGTCCGAGGCACTGCTGGGCCGGGCCGAACGCTTTTTCTCGAAACCACCCAAGGAGGAGCCCGTGGCCATCGAAAACCTCATTGAAATAGATCTGGCCACCAAAAAGCTCACCGACTGGCTATCCTCAAAACTTTCCGGAGCCCAGGACATCACCGTAACCGATGTGCGTGAGCCCGGTGCAAGTGGCCTCTCCAACGAGACAGTGCTTTTCACCGCCGCATGGCATGAAGGCGGCGTCCACGAGACCAGGGAAATGGTCGCCCGGGTTCAGCCTCATGGCCCCGGGATGTATCCGGAATACGACCTGGGCAAGCAGGCGACGGTAATCAAGGCGCTCGCCGAGAAGTCGTCGGTCCCGGTGCCCGGCGTGTACTTCTTTGAGGACGACCTGGCGGTGTTTGGTTCGCCCTTCCTGGTGATGCAGCGGGTCGACGGCCGTATCCCGGCTGACGACCCACCGTTCACCGAAACCAGCTGGGTGCTGGACCTGACTCCCGAGCAACGACGACTAATGTGGCACAACGGCTTGGAAGCGCTGGCCGGCATCCACAGCGTCGATTGGCACGCCCTTGGACTGGACTTCCTGGACACACCGGAAAACCGCAGCGGTCTCGACGCGGATTTGGCCTGGTGTCGCCGGACCTTCGACTGGGCGGCCGAAGGTGAACCCAACCCGACGATCGAGGCGGCGCTGGACTGGCTGCAAGAGCACCGGCCCGACGACAATCAGGACAAGGTCCTCAACTGGGGTGATGCCCGGGTGGGCAACATCATCTTCTCCGATGATCTCGCTGCAGCGGCCGTGATCGACTGGGAGGCAGTGCATCTCGCCAGCCGGGAACAGGACCTGGGATGGTGGCTGTTCAACATCCGCCACCACACCGAAGGCCTTGGCCTGTCGCGCCCACAAGGTGTCCTCGACCGCGACGAAACCATCGAATACTACCAACGGATCACCGGCCATCAGGTGAGAAACATCGACTACTACGAAGCCTTGGAGGGCACCCGGCTGGCGATCTTCATGGTCCGCGCCGCCCACATGATGATCCCCGCCGGACTTCTACCGCCGGATTCCCTCATGGCGCAAAACAATCCAGCCAGCCATCTCGTCACGCAGCTCCTCGGGCTACCCGCACCGAAAGGCGCCACCGTAAGCATGTTCCACCACCGACGATAACGGCCGGCAAGACAAGGGTATCGGCGATCAGATCGTGTTCCTGCCGCCGTCGACAACGATCTCGGTGCCGGTGACGAAGGCGCTGAGATCGGAAGCCAAGAACAGCACGGCGCCGGCTACCTCGTGGGGTGTGCCGATCCGGCCGAGCGGAATCGACCGGGTCTGTGCGGCCCGGAAGTCCGCCTGCGAGCCGCCGGCGGCCTGGGTGGCGAGACCGACCCGCTGGTCGCGACCCGGCGTGTCGGTGGCGCCTGGACTGACCGCGTTGACCCGGATGCCGCGGTCACGCAGTTCGAAGGACCAGGTGCGGGCGAAGGAGACGATCGCCGCCTTGACTGCCGCGTAGGTCCCGATTCCGTCGGCCGCCCTGCTGGCCGTATTCGACGCGTTGAGCACGACCGACGCACCAGCATTGAGCAGGGGCAGCGCCTTTTGGACGGTGAACACGACCCCCTTGAAGTCGACATCCAACAAACGATCCAGGTGGTCTTCGGTAATGTCTTGCAGCCGAGCGTATTCGACGATCCCAGCATTGGCGAACAGCACGTCGATGCGACGCCCCTGCTCGGCGACAGTGGCGTAAAGCCGGTCGAGGGCGGTCGGGTTGCTCACATCGCCCTGCACGCCGACCGCCGCCGACCCCAATTGCTTGACCGCGGCGTCCAGTTCCGTCTGTCGCCGACCCGTGATGAAGACCGTCGCGCCCTCGTCGACGAACCGCTGCGCAGTTGCCAGCCCGATCCCGCTATTTCCTCCGGTGACAACGGCGGTCTTGCCGGTCAGCAGCGTCATGTCCCACTCCTTGGGTTATCTCGTCGTGTTGGCCGCCATCTTGTCGGCGAGCTGATTGCCTTCGTCGGTGATGTGATACCCGCAGGCGTCGGAGTCGAGGACAATTGTGGATACCGCTCTCAGCACGTGCTGACAGGACCAGCCGTCGGCGGGTCTATCTGGGAGTGCCCCTGCACGATCCTCGGGTCGGCGCCGCTGAGGTTCCCGACGACCCACCGAACTGTTGTGCCGTCGGCGTCGGTTTGCGTCACGGTCTGGCCGGTGCAGGCCCGCCATTTGGTCGCCGAACTTTTCACGAAAGCGCTGGCCTGGTCGCCGGACGGAAAACGCACCGCGGCTTGGCCGACTGCGTGCTGGCGATTATCTCCCGGCTTCTGCAGCTTCTGCAGCTTCTGCTGGCGCACCGCGGTATAGCCGCTGCCCGCATAGACCGGATTTTCGGCGACAGTCAAGGTCCCGCTGCACTCCGGGTTCGACAGCGTAAACGTGGCGTGAAACGGTGCCCGGCCGATCGTGCCGGGCTGCATGCCCGAGGCGCCCATAACGGTGTTGATTTGGTCGGCGCTGAGCAGAACGGCATCCAAGTCCGGTGCCACCGACGCGGTGCCGGATTTAGGCGGTGGGGTGGTAGCTGAGCAGCCAGTGCCCAGGCCGCCGAGGACGGCCGCAGCGGCCAGCACGGGAATGGACCACAGGTTGATACCACGCATCACTGCCTCCTCACCGGCAACCCAGCCGGCACCTTTTGGCCTCTGGTCTCAATAGCCGGTTGTGGCATCCCCGATGGTAATTCCGCGGCCGCCTGCCCTGACGTAAACCTCAATCCCGGCTATGTATCCATTCGCACTTTCGTACAATTTTTCCATGTCCGGGCCAGCCGCGACGGTACCGTGGTCACGCCGGTTGCGAGTACGGCGGACGCTGGTGGCTGCTAAGTCACCCTGGCGAGTGACCTGGTCGGTTCCGGCCGCGGTGGGCGCCATCCGGGCCACCATCATTGTGACCGGTTTGTTCGCGCTCACGATTTTTCTCGGAGACGAGCAGCGGCAGATGTGCGTGTTCGCCACCTTCGGTGCGTTAACCACAGTGGTTTTCACCGACTTCGGCGGCACCCGGCGCGACATACTCAACGCTCATTTGGGTCTCGCCGCCACGGCGGGCCTGGCGGTGACTATCGGCACCGTGGTCAACTGGAGCACCTGGCTGGCGGCGCTGGTGACGATCCCGGTTGGGTTCGCCATCTTCTTCGCGGGAGTGACCGGCCCTAACGCAGTCGGCGCGACGAGCAGCGCACTGCTCGCCTACATACTGGCGGTCGCCGAGGCCGGTGGTCCGTCGGTCATTCCGCTCCGAGTGGGGGGCTGGTGGCTGGCCTCAGCGGTCAGCATCGCGGCGGTCTTCCTGCAGTCACCGACGACCCGCGGGGAACGGTTGCGGGCCAGCGCCGCGGCCACCGCAGCAGCTGTGGGCCGCCAGCTGCGCGCAGCGCTGCGCGGTGCTGCGACGCCCAGCGATATGGCGGCCACCCAGGAAGCCACGGACGACCTGATGGAGACGTTCGCCGCGACGCCGTACCGGCCGACCGGCCTGGCCACCGCTGATCAGGCGATGGCCAATGTCGTGCAGGTCCTGGAATGGTGCAGCACGCTGACTACGGATGCGACGAACGGCCGTGCCGACCCGGGGCGGGCGGTAGCGGCTGACCGCGGGTTGCTGGGCGCGGCCGCCGGCGTACTGGAGGACACCGCGGCGCTGTTGTCCGGGGCCGACGTCCGGCCCGACCTCGAGGGGCTGGAAGCGATCCGTGCCGCGCGCGGCGCTCATCGGCGGGACCTACCGGATGACCCGGACGCGGTCCGGGTGGCCGCAGCGCAAGCTTTTCAAGCGCAGGTGATCGCGGTCGCCGCGCGTACCGCCGCCGCTGACGCGCTGATCGCGACCCGGGTCGCGGACCCGAAAGCAATCGCGGACGAACGCCGCGGCTGGTACGGCCAATCGGAAGCCGGGCCGCCGAAACAGGAGTCGCGACTGGTCGCGCTGACGGGCAGCCTCGGCGTGGCATCCAAATACGCCAGCCTCCGTTCGGCGTGGTTCCTCAACGCCATCCGGGGCTCGGTCGCGTTGGCGGTGGCTGTCGCCGTCGCCGACCTTACCGGGGTGGAGCACCGATTCTGGGTGGCACTGGGCGCCCTGTCCGCGCTGCGGACAAACGTCGCGGGAACCGAGGCAACGGTGTGGCGGTCGTTGGCCGGGACCGTCGTCGGCTTCGTCGTCGGCGGGGCCCTGCTGGCTGCGACCGGGACCAGCCCGGTTGCGTTGTGGATCGTGCAGCCGATCGTGGTTTTCATCGCGACGTACACGCCGACGACCGCCCCATTCTGGGTGGGCCAGGCGGCGTTCACGATCACCAACGTGGTGGCGTTCAACATCTTGACAGCGGCGGGCTCGGGTTGGCATGTCGGCGCGGTGCGGGTCGAGGACGTCGCGCTCGGCTGTGCGGTCAGCCTCTTCGTCGGAACGCTGTTCTGGCCGCGCGGAGCCGGCCCGCTCATCGCGGACAACCTCGTCGACGCGTTCCACTCAGGGGCCGCCTACCTGATCCAGGCCGTGGATTGGGCGCTCGGCCTGCGGCGCGACGAGCCGGACATGGCGATCGCCGCGGTGACCGCGGGCACCCGACTCGACGACGCCCTGCGCAGATACCTCGCCGAAGAAGGCACGAAGCGGCTGAGCAAGGCTGACCTGTGGCAGCTCGTGATGGCCAGCATGCGACTGCGGCTGACCGCGCACGCGCTGACCGGGCTGCGCGGGCCCGCCCCACCGGCCGGACGTCCGGACGAGGCGCGCGTGCGGCTGCAGCACCGCGCCGCCGTACTCGCCGACTTCTACGACCGGGTCGCGGACCAGATCGAGCATTCGGGACCCGCAGCGGAGCCGGTTGGCGTCAATGCGTCGGCAGTCGACCTCATTGCGTCGACAGCCGACGCCGTCGCGGAAGAAGACGTCGCGGTCGCCGAACTTATGCTCGCCGCCGACACCGCGGCGGTGACCGATACCGTGGCCACGACGGAGGGGGCCTGGACTGGACGTGTCCAGTTCTTATGGTTCTTCCTTTGGGTGCACGAGCATCTGCACCATCTCCACACGCATGCGAACGCGATCAGCGGGCCCGCCACACGACTGGCCGAGGTCCGCCAGCAGCCGTGGTGGCGGTGACCGGGAAGGGGATGGCATGACAGAAATACGAAAGACCCGGCGCGACATCCTTTTTGGTGCCGGTGCAGTGGGTGCCACAACGATCGCCGCCGCATGTTCACCCGGGAAGACAACCGGAGCCAACCACGCGGATATATCGTCGGCCGACCGGCTGGAAATAGCCGAGCTTTATTCCCGCCACTTCTACAGCCTCGACGGCCTGACCGCGATCATCGGCGGCAAGGTCGATCAGAACTGGACCGACACGTTCACGGCTGATGGAGAATTCACCATGGTCAGGGCCAACGGCCACGTCTTAGTCACCGCCCGTGGAACAGAAGAACTCGTCAAGACTTACGCAACGTTCCTGCACACGACCCGACACTGGATGAACCATTTGCTGATACTCCCCGGCGAATCGGGCGTCCGCGGCAGTTGTTACATCCTCGCGATGGATATCAAAGATCTGCCGTACAAGATCATCCGGACGGGGCTCTACGAGGATCAGTTGGTGAAGGTCGACGCGGCATGGAAATTTCAGGCCCGCAAGCTGATTCTCGATCCCAGTAGTCCGGATTAAAGCGGTGATCATCGATCTGACTTGGGTGCTCGACGGGACGGGACGGACCCGCCAGGGGCCTCCGATCCCCTCCTGCCCTGACGCCGCACATGATCACCCGGGAGGCGGTCTGCCATGAGCTTTCGACGGTCCGTGCCCTAGCCGACTACCGCTGGCATGTGCTCGGCGCGGGAGCATCGTCGCATTCGTGCTGGGCTGCATCGGCTGCCCTCCAACCCGAGGGTGTCGGTCGTCGGTCCCAGTTAGAAAAGTCTCCGGGAAACCGGGGGAGGTCCAAGGCGATCGAACCCTTTCGCGCCGTCCGGGAGCTGCTGATGAGCATCCCGGGGTTTTCTCATACTGTCGCTGATGTGTTCATCGCCGAAACCGGTGCGGATATAAGCGTCTTTCGCACCGCCGGGCACCTGGCGTCGTGGGCCGGAGTGGTGCCCGGCTGCAACGAATCGGCGGGCCGGGTCAAATCGGCGTCCACCCGCCCTGGCAATCGCCACCTCAAGGCCGCCCTGGGTGTGGCTGCCCTGTCGGCGGCCCGCAGCAAAAACACCTACTACAGCGCCCGCTACCGGCGCATCGCCGGCCGCCGACCGCTGCAAACCCCTGGGAGCAAGGCCCGAACCCATCCGTCGCCGGCCCCCATCGCCCTGGTCGGCCTCGAACACAAGATGCTCACCTACGCCTGGAACATGCTCGTCAACGGTGCTTTCAACCGCGATCCCGGACCCGACTACTACACCCGGCACCAGCCCGCGCGAACAAAAACAAAGCCATCAAACAACTGGAGGGCCTTGGGTACAAGGTGACTCTCGAACCCCTCACCAAAGCCGCCTAACCCCAGGGGGCCACCGCTCACGCGCTTCGGGTCACCACATTTTCGAGAGTTGCTCGACCCGCCTAGCATGAGTGGCATGCAGATCAGTCTTATGGGCTCGCTCAGCGATACCAGTGGCCGTTCGCCGGTCGACGCCGTCGTGGACAACATCGCCCAGTGGCACGAGGAGGGTTTCCGCCGCGTCTGGCTGACCCAACGGCCCCCCGAACCCGACCTGCTCACAGTGCTGGCGGTCGTACTACGAGAGGTCCAAGGTGTCGAGGTCGGCAGCGCGGTGATACCGATCCAGAACCAACACCCCATGCTGCTCGCCCAACGAGCGCTGACGCTCAGCATGATCGGCAAAGGCCGGTTCATTCTCGGCCTGGGCATGACACAACGGGTGGTCACCTGGGACATGTGGGGTATCCCCTGGGACAAGCCATTGCGCCGGCTGCAGGAATGCCTCGACGGCTTGCAGCCGCTGCTGGCCGGTGAGACCGTCGACGCGGTCGGTGAAATCGTCACCACTCGCGGCTCGCTGCAGATCCCCGGGGCGCCCGCGCCCGATGTGTACGTCGCCGCGCTGGGGCCGCAAATGCTGCGGCTGGCGGCCCAGCGCACGGCGGGCACGGTGACCTGGATGACCGGGCCGAAGTCCCTGGCCGAATACGTCGTGCCGACGCTGCGGGCGGCAGCGGTAGCGGCCGGCCGCCCGGAGACCGCGGTGCGGGTGGTCGCCGCGATACCGGTGAGCGTCACCGACGACGTCGCCGCCGCTCGGGCAACGGCCGCCGAGGTGTTCGGGCTGTACGGGCAGCTGCAGAACTACCGCGACATGTTCGACCGGGAGGGTATCGCCGGACCGGATGACCTTGCCTTCATCGGTGACGAACGCGCGGTCACCGAGCGCATCCAGGGACTGAGCGACGCGGGTGTCGACGAGTTCGTCGGCGTAGTTTTCGAATCCTCGCCGGAGGGCCGGGACCGGACCCGCGCCTTGCTCCGGCAGGTCGACACCTGATCACGAGCAGCTCTGCGGGGGGCTGCGCCCCGCCGTGGGATGAAAATTAGGGGTTGACGTTCGGCTTGGGCTGGTCGTTGCTTTGCGGGCTGGTGGGCCCCAGCGGCGCCAAGGGTTTGAACATCGACGTATTCCCATCGCTGGAAAGACCTGCACGGTCGAACTCATCCGGGGCGGATCCTCTATGAGGCCATTGCCCACGCGTCCATCGGTACTACCAACACGTATCCGACGAACCCCGGCGGCCTTGGTCGGAGCTACCTGGATCGCTCAAAGAGTCCAACCGCGCGCACGCGCACCACATCGCGGTCAAGCCGCGCACCGTCGGTTGCGACATTGCGCCGCTCCGTGACTGGGACGCACCAGAATTCACGTTCAGCGACGACGAGATTGAGAAGCTCGTAGTCGCCGAACACGACCGCTGGAATGCCGAACGCCTCGCGGAGGGTTGGACTTTGGACAAAACCTTGGACAAAGCGGACTACGAGCACAAGAAGACCCCGTATCTGGCGCTGTTTGCCTCCTTACCGGAAAAGATCGCCGATTACGACCACCGGTTCATGCGTGGCATCCCCACGCTGCTCGCCTCAGTCGGCTTGCAGGTGATCCGCACGCACAAGGCCTGAACAACAATGAAAGTCGGCGCCACAAGCCGATTCCCGATCCGGTCAGCCGCCGACCAGCGGCTTGGCCGGTGTGTCGCCCGCCTTCTCCTGGATGCGTTTGACGATGTCGGCGTCCGGCCCGTACACATCGATCGCCACCTGCAGCGGCGTCTTTCCGTCGTGTCCCTTGAGGTCCAGCCGGCACCCGCCGTCGAGGAGCATCTCGGCACACTCCGTATAGCCGTGCCACAACGCGTCGTGAATGGGCGTGTAACCGTTGATCGGCCCCTGAACGTCGATGTCGACGTCGGGATGATCGAGGATCATGCGCAGGATTTCCGGCCGGCCGTTATATGTCGCCTTGTGGATCGGCGATCCCTTGAAGACCCAATCGACCACGCGCACGTCGGCACCGGCTTCGAGGACGTCGTGCACGATCTCCGGGTGGTTGTCGCGGGCGGCGACCAGCAGCGGCGTATGGCCGTCGGAGAAGGTGTTGACGTGCGGGTAGACCGCGTTGACATCCGCCCCCTGCGCGATGTGGCGCCGCACCGCGGCGGTGTCGCCATCGTTGGTGGCGGCCATCACCTGCTGGTTCTCGATCGCTTTCTGGTCGGCTTGCTCGCGTTCTTTGAAGGTGGCGTCGATCTCCAGCAGTTTCTCTTTGCCCATCGTGTTGACGTTGAGCTCGAACTGCAGGTGCTCCATCATCGAGAAGCCGTAGTGCGTGCCGAAGTGGAGGTTCGCCCCCTGGTCGAGGAGGTACTTCACGAAGGCCGGCCACTTGTACCAAAGTCCGTCCATGATCGGCGTGTGGCCCATGGTCGGCGTGACCGCATCGACGAAAGCTCCTGCCTCCACCAGCATCCGGGCCACCTCAACGCTGCCGCCCTGCGCCGCCTTGTGCAGGGCGGTGGCGCCGGTCTGGCTGTCGGTGGTAAGGGGGTCGGCTCCGGCCGCCAGCAAGGCCTTGACCAGCGCGACGTTGGCATGGCAGGCGGCCAGCATCAGGGCGGTGAGGCCGGTCTGGGCATCGCGGGCGTTGGCGTGGGCTCCCATCTGCAGCAGCTTCTCCGCCAGCGCCGCGTCGTCGCTGTCGATCGCCAGTAGCAGCTGGTCCGCCAATTTGTGGCGGAAAGCGGCGATAATCGGCGAGGGATCGCAGTAGGACTTCCACTTGACGATCTTGCCGTTGTGAATCTGCATCCAGGTGGCAAACTCGATGTCGAACTTGGCTCTGGTGCTCTTGATGCGCGACACGTCGTGCACCGTGCCGAAAGCCTGGTCGCCCTGGACGACCAGCTTGCCGGGCTCGAAAAGCTGGACCTCGGCAACGGCGTCGCGGGTTCGGAAAGACGCCCGCACTTCGTCGACGCCGTGGCAGGTTCCCAGCCAGGGGATGATGTCGCTGACGCCGGGGACCTTGGGCAAGTTGACCCATTCGATGTCCGGGGCCAGCAGGGTCAACGCCCCATCTATGTCGCCGCGATCGAGGGCGGCGAACCACTGGGTGGCAATTCGTTCGGAGGTAGCTTGATCGGTCATGGTGCTGGCTCTCTCGTGTGCGGCTGGGCGCCGTAGGGTTATTCCTCTAAATCGGTGGCGATGATTCGCTCCATGCAGCGCTCGGCGATGGCGGCAACCGTCAGGGCCGGATTGACGGAGGCGCTCGAACCGGGCAGCAGGGCTGCGTCCACGACGTAGAGATGGGGGTGCCCGGCGACGCGGCCTTCCAGGTCGCACACCGTACCCATGCACGCACCACCCAACTGGTGACCGGTGATGCTGGTGTCGCTCGACAGAAGCTTTCCGCCGGCGGCCTGGTTGAGGCGTTCGACGAGATGGTTGGCGGCATCGACCGGCTCGGGTGAGAAATCGAGGTCCAGGGTGTCGCTGGCGGCGTCGTAGGTGTACTTGCCCCGGTTGAAGTTGTGGGTGGAGATGAACGTGCCGATGCTGTCCAGGTTGGGAAAATCGGTCTCGAAGCGGGGCACCGACGCCCGCATCATGGTCGCGGGCCGAATCGGGTTTTCATAGTTGTTGACGACAAAGCCCCCCGGGCCACCCAGGTGCGGGTTGGTGACCTCGGGCACCTCGCTCCGGATCACGAACACATCGCCGTCGTTGCCGAAGCCTTCGCCGAGGTGTCGGTTGACCCGCGGTAGACCGCCGCGAGCCCGGGCGCGCATCAGCAAGTGCGTGGTGCCCACGCTGCCGGCCGCCACGAAGAGGTGATCGCAGCTCAGCACGACCTGCCGGGCGACCTCTCCCTCTTCGGTGATGTCGTCGCACGACACCCGATAGCCGCCCCCAGGCGCTTCACTGATTTCGGTAACCTGGTGCAGCGGGCGGATTTCCACGTGCCCGGTCAATTCGGCCCGGCTGAGGTAATCCCGGTCGACTGTCTGCTTGGCGCCGCTGTTGTTGCCGAACCAGAACTCGGCCGCGATCACCGACGCCACCCTGCGGCCGGCGATCTCGTCGCGGATGATGTCCCAGTCCACCGCCATCGGGAAGCGCACCAAACCGTCGCGCGGATCGGTGGACGAGGCGCGCTCGGGGAAACCGGCCTTGCGGGCATGGTCGTACAGCACGCGCAGCCCGGTGTAGTACTCCGAATTGAGCACGTCGTCGGGGATGGGGGCGGTGTGGATGACCGAACGGACCCGGGGGAAGTACACACGATCCATCTCGTCGTAGTCGATGCCTTCGGGAAAAGCCTCGCGGAAGAGTTTCCCCGGCGGCTGGATCAGAATCCCGCCGTAGGCCAACGAGCTGCCGCCCACGCCGGCGCCGGCCAAAAGGGTCAGCGGCCCGACGGTGATCACCTCCAGGACGCCGGCATACTTTCCGATCGATTTCCCTTCGTACATGGGTGTCTTGGAGATCGGGCTCATCCACTCCGCGCGGCGATCCATATTCTTGAACGTGGAGAAGGTATCGTCGCGCGACGGATCCCCGATGGTCCAGCGCCGGCCGCGTTCCAGAACGATCGTGTCCACACCCGCCTCGCCGAGGCGCAGGGCGGCGACCGCCCCACCGAAACCGCTGCCGATAACGATCGCGGGGACATCGCTCATCTGGCACCAGCTCTCGTGTGCTCTCATTCAGCGCGACCCCGGCCCCACCACCCAGTACTCGTGCCGATAAGAGTATGCACATATACAAGTCGGGAAAACGGCAAATCGCGCGAACGCTTCGTGCTCCGGTGAGGTAGCGCTGCGGCCGTGATGACCCTTTCGAACTGGGTGGCCGGCATGGGTTTGAGCTCGTTGAACAACGCGGTGCCCAGCCCGTCGAGGGCGGCATGGTTTTGCATCGCCTCGTAGCGGTCGGTGCGGATGGTGGCGGCCACAATCAACCCCGTCTCGGTGGCGTTGATCCGGCCCACCAGGTCGTCCAACAGCGTCAGGAACTGCTCGGCCTGCGGCCCGGCCTCGGCCGAGAACAGTTCCTCGGCCTGCTCCACCGGCAGTACCAGCGTCGGAGCAGTGTCCTCCTGCCCGGCATCGGACGGCTGCCCGGTCGCAGGATGATGTTGCTGGCCGGTAGCTACGGGCCGGTCGGCTGCGGTGCGGCTGCCAGCCCGGGCATCGGCCAGCCGATCGGCGGCCACGGCCCGTAACTCGGCTAATAGCTCCACCACCCGGTTGGGATCTGAAACGCAGGCGCTTTTAACCTCCCCCAGTGGTGTGCCCGGCATTGCAGGGCCTGGCGGGCGGCATGGATCGCCGCGGCCAAACTGTGGTCTCCGGTCAGCGCATTGCGTTCCGGGCGCATGATGCCCAACACCACAAACCAGCGGTCCTCGCGCTGCAACCGGGGAATCAAACCCGCCCGCAGAAACGACGACTTGCCGCTGCCGGACGGGCCCAGCACCACAAACAGCGACTTTTGGCCCGACAGTGTTGCCAACAGGCGAAAACGCACCGCGATCGTTATCGGCAGCGGCTTCGGCGGGCCGGCTGGCAGAAAGCCGACTTCCGCTACGCCGACACCCGTCTCCAGCCAGATACCGTCGGTGCAAGAAGCCATATCGCTGGCCGTTCAGCTTAGTCGTCCGGGGCGATTGGCAGTTGTGGGCACTGCTTGAGGTAGCCGATGTGAGGTGAGACCCATTCGTCCCACTGCTTGTGGCTCATGTTTGCAGCGATCTTGCTGCACAGGGTCTCTCGCGCATCGACAGGGAACGGCCAAAGGTGTAGGTCCTCATCGCTGCCTGCGGAAACCAGTCGGCTCCCGTCCGCGCTGAACGCCAACGCGTCTACTGTGGGGTACGTATCCAAAGTCAGCGGCGCGCCCGCAGGATCTCCGCTTTGGGCATTCCAGATGCGGACGGTTCCATCTTGTCCGCCGGAGGCGATGTAGCGCCCGTTCGGCGAGAACGCGACCACGTAAACCCTGCCCGCCTGGCCGGTTAACGGTTCGCTGATCTCTTCGCGTTTGTCGACATCCCATATCCGCACGGTGCCGTCCCAGCTACCGGAAACAAGCCGACGCCCGTTGGGGCTGAACGCGACGCTATAAACGTCGTCGGTGTGGCCGGTTAGCTGAGCCACCTGTTTGCCGGTCTCGGCATCCCACAACCGGATCGTTCTATCGTCTGAGCCGGACGCGATGAGGTGCCCGTCGGGGCTGAACACCACGATCTCGATTGGTGCGGTATGACCGGTCAACGGAGCACCGATGGGTTGACCGGTGTCCGGGTTCCACATTTGCAGGTTGTTGTCGGCATCGGCGGAGACAATGCGATGCCCGTCGGGGCTGAATGCCACTGCCGCAACCGATCCGGTGTGACTGTCGATAACGCCGATAGGTGCACCGGTGGCGGTATCCCATAGGCGGATCGTCCCATCCCAACCGGCCGACACAATCCGTCGCCCGTCGGGACTGAACGCAAGCCAGCCAACGCCTTTGGTGTGACCCCGCAGCACCTCACCCTTGGGTATGCCGGTTTTGCTGTTCGCAAGCCGCCACAGCCGCACGGTTTGATCTTTGCTGCCCGAGGCGATGACTTGCCCGTCGGGACTGAACGCAACGCTGGTCACGTTGTCGTCGTGACCTTCGAGCGGAAACGCCAGCTCGATATTGTTCCAGAGCTGGATGCCGCCGGCGGCGCTGCAGGACAACAGGTTAAGCTTTCCCGGGCGGAAAGCGACGGCTTGCACGCTGTCCCCCCGCCGAGTCCCCGGTAGCTGTATCGAGTATCCGGAGTCCACAAACCACCACCGGATCGTGCCGTCGACGCTTCCCGAGACAAGGCTTTTGCCGGTGTTGCTGAACCCAACAGTCATTACCGCTGCGGTGTGACCCACGACGGGTCGGCCCGAGTCATAATGGCCGACCAGGGGGTGGCCAACGGGCGCGCCGGACTGAACCTGATCCCATATCCAGACTGTCTTGTCGGTGCTCGCCGAGGCGATCCGCTGGCCGTCCGGACTGAAAGCGACGGATAGCACTGAGCCGCTTTGGCCCGTCAATGGTTGGCCGATCGGTTCCGCAGTGTCGGCATTCCATAACCGAACCGTCTTGTCGGCACCGGCCGACGCGATGGCATCGCCAACGGGGCTGAATACGACGCTGTACACCGAATCGGTATGACCCGAAAGCGGGGGACCGAGGGGCTGGCCGGTGTTAGCGTCCCACAACCGGACCATTTTGTCGGCGCCACCGGAAGCGATGCGTTTCCCGTCGGGACTGAACGCGACCGCCCATACCGTGGAGGGGCCGTCGGCCGATTGATCACTCGCGGTGATCGGCGCCCCGATTTGCTTACCGCTTGCCACATCCCATAGTCGGAGGCTGTCGTCCTGGCTGGCGGACACGACGCGCCCGCCATCCGGACTGAATGCCACGCTGGTGACCGTGCCCGTATGCCCGGATAGTGGTTGTCCGATTTCCTCACCCGTGTCGGCGTCCCATATCCGCACCATGCGGTCGAAACCGCCGGATGCGACGCGCCGCCCATCGGGGCTGTACGCCGCGGTTTCGGTGCGCCCGGGTGGCGAAATCACCTTGGAAGCCCACGACAGCTTCGTGGCGGCGGTGACCGCGACGTCACCGATGGTTCCTGGCGAGAGCGACGACGCGGCAAGCATCTCCTGAACCACTCGGGCGTCACCACCGGGACGGTCACCGTCGAGGATGGCGAGCGCCTCTGCCGCGACGCGCTGCGCGGTAGCTTCGCGAGTGCGCTGCTGCGCCTGACGCCAGGAATAGGTCGCCAGACCGAAGCCGACGACGGCGATGATCGCCACGATCGCGGTCGCAGCCAGGACCGCTCGCAGTACGCGCGACCGTTTCCGGAGCACCACCGCATGAGCCTGGGCTTCTTCCTTTGCTGTGGTTTCCGCCGCGGCGAGTTTTTCGGCGGCTTCTTGGCGGTCTTTGGCTGCTTGTAGCTCGGCTTCTCGGTGTTGTCTTTCGGCCTCGATGCGCTCGTCTTCCCGTTGCCGGGAGGCATGCAAGTAGTCGCGGGTGGGGTCGAGGCGGTCGCGGAACCCGGGTTTGGCCGCCAGCGCTTCGGCCTCGGCCAGCCGGGTGCCTTGCAGCAGCCAGGCGTCGTCGCGGTGGTTTATATCCCACGCGGCGGCGGTGCGTTCCAGGTTGTCGGCGGCTTTGAGATCTTCACGTTCGTCGGCCAGCCAGGCGGCGAGCTCATCCCACTGCCGTAGCAGGCTTTCCAAGGCGACCTCGACGACGACCTCACCGTGGCGGTCGTCTTCGACCAGTAACCGTTTAGCGACGAACTTCTCCAAAAGCGGCTGGCTTTCTGCCGGCAGGTCGTTCCACCGGGCGACCCGCCGCATGGGCTGGTCGTTGTCGGGGTTGATGGTGGCCAGCCACGGAATGAATGCGGCGCGGAGCAACTCGAGTTGAGTCGCCCGCTGCTCACCGTCGGTCGCGAGCAAACCGTCGATTTCGGTGTGCACCACGTGGCGCATGCCGCCCATCGCCTCATAGTCGGCCAGGGTGAGGTTCGCGGTCTGCTCGTCGACGGTGCCGTCACCGCGGTAGTCCTCGTACAGCCGAGCCAGGGTCAGGGCCAGCAGCGGCAGGGTGTCTGCGCCCTCGGTGCAGTCATCCAACAGTTTGTTGACTAGTTCGGGTTCGAGCTGCAGCGGGTAGCCCCCCTGGGTGGCGCGCTCGGCCGGCCCGGTGATGACCTCCTTGAATTGGGTGCGCGGCATGGGTTTGAGTTCGTCGAACACCTCGGTGCCGACCCCGGCCAGCTGTGGGGCCTCCTGCAGGGGCTGGAAGCGGTCGGTGCGGATGGTGACGGCCACGATCAAGCCCAACCTGCCCTGGTGGTCCGTCGCGCCAACGCTGTCATCGGCGTCCCCGGCCAGCCCGCCGATCAGCTCCAGAAACAGCGGCGCCTCCACACCGGCATCGGCGCCGAACAGCTCCTCGGCCTGATCGACTGGCAACACCAGCGTCGGCAGCGGCAGCTCGTTGGGTTTGCTCAGTAGTTGCGCACTCGCTGCCCGCTGCGCCTCGAGAAGCCACCCGCGCACCCGAGCCACATCAGCGCTGAGGCAGGCTCGTTTGACCGCACCCAGGTTCGGCGTGCGCAGCCCAACGCGGCTGCGGGTAGCGTGAATCGCCCGAGCAAAACCGGTGTCGCCGGTCAATACATCACGTTTCGGCCGCACGATGTCGAGGATCAGAAAGTCGCTGCTGTCGCGCCGCAACCGCGGAAGCAACCCGGCCCGCAGAAATGATGACTTCCCGGTCCCAGACGGGCCCAGCACCACAAACATCGTTTCCACGCCTGATGTGCGCATCCCGCGCACGGCATCGAGTCCACGCAGGATCTGGGCGTCGCGACCGAAGAACACCGCCGCATCGACCTCTTCGAGGGCCTCCCATCCCCGATACGGGGCGCGATCCGGGTCTTTAGGTGGCGGCCACACGAAAGACTCCGCGCCGATCCCCGCACCGACGATGCTTTGCCGCAACCGGTAGAGGCCCTCGGAAAGAAACGCGACCGGCTCCGCGCCGTCGCCCACATCGACTTCGGTGGTGGGGCCCTCGCCCACCAGGTCGATTTGCTGCCACTCCCTGGTCGGGTCCTCGCCGGTCAACGGGCCGATCCGGGCGCTGAAAATCCGCTTGTTCAGGTACTCCGCGAACCGGTACTCGGTCTTGCACTCAGCGGAGGCCTCCCAGTTCGCCGACAGCAGGCAGATCACCGCCTCACAGCTGGCGCTCGCTTGCCGCAACGCGTCCTTCCAGCGCTCACCCGGCCTAATCCCGACGTCTCGATGCGAGTCGAGGAAGATTTCGTCGGCCAACGGCGGATCCTGCTCAACCAGCCACTGCCGCAACGCAATTGATTGCCGGTTATCCAAGCTGGAATGACTTATGAAGATGCGCGGCATGCCGTCACTGGTCCAAGGCCTGCGAAGCTGTCGGTGGCAGCCACAATCGCGTGTGTACTACCAACACCCACCACCCGCTAATAGCGCCCGTCGAGGATTTTGTGCTTCTCGGCCTCGAACTCCGCTTCGGTCAGCGCACCGGAATCCCGCAGCGCCGCGAGCGTTTTGAGTTGCTCGATCTTGGTGCCCTGGTCGGTCAGTGTGTGTCTGTCGCCGCCGGCACGATCAGCCCGCTCGGTACTCGAGTCGAAGGTCACCGGAGCGGTCGCGGGCGGAGCGGTCACGGGCGGGTGATCTGCAGCGCCGACCTGCGGCGGCCCGATCTGCTCGACCG
This sequence comes from uncultured Actinomycetota bacterium, assembly GCA_963728815.1. GTDB lineage: Bacteria > Actinomycetota > Actinomycetes > Mycobacteriales > Mycobacteriaceae > Mycobacterium. The sequence goes on along the minus strand of CAVSLH010000018.1, from coordinate 350,668 downwards.
ATGAGGTCGGCGACTGGGAACCGGGCCAAGCGTAGGGCGGCCCTGCCGGGTTGAAGACCGGCATCGGGCCAGAGATAGGCGGGGGACCCTCGGCCGGGCCGGCGAAAACTGGTGGTGCACCGGCGGGTCCGGGGGGCTGGCGGTTACTGCGGCGCCGAATTACCAGTATCGCGACCACCGCGGCGATCAGCACGATGGCACCGCCGACGCCGCCGACGACGTAGAGGATTGTCTTCAAGCCCGATGAGGTCGACACGTCCCCGTATTGGTCGCGGGCCTTAACCGCGTTCGTCTTGAATACGGCGGCCTGCTGGTAGCTGGGGGCCAGCGCAAGGATCTTGTCGAAGGTAGCGATCGCCGATGTGTAGTGGCCGGTGTAGTAATCGTTGAGGCCGTTGCGGTACTGGACGTCGAGGGGACCCAGCTCGGCCTTGACCCCGGACCGGTTGAGCAACTCGGCGAGCCCTGATGCGGGCGCGATGAAGTTGAATGGCTGCGTTTCTCCTGCGGGTCCGCGGCTGTTGATGCCCACCACCCGGCCGTCGAGCCCAACGGTGGGCCCGCCGCTCATGCCGCCCGACAATGCGGCGTTGGTCTCATAGACCGGCACGGATCCGGCGGTCTTCTTGGCGCTGACCGTGCCGTCTTTGTTGTCGGGGTCCATCGATTCGTCGGTTATCTTGTCCGTGCTACCGGGGTAGCCGACGGAGATGATCTGTTGCCCGACCTGCACGTCGGTGTCGGTGGCAAGCTCGCTCGAGGCCATGTCGCCGGCCTCCACCTTCAACAGCGCCACGTCGCCCTGTGACACCGGCCGGAAGTCGACGAGCCTGGCGGGAAGGGATTGCGGCTTGTCCCCGTTGGCGCCACCGCGCAGAACGGTGAAGGTCTGGTCGATCGGGGACCCGCCAACCTGGCCTTCGATCTTCCAATTCGCCATTCCGTAATTAAAGAGCTTGTCGAAGTCGATCGACGGATCGTTCTGTACGTCCATCTGCACGATCGCCTTGATGATGTCGCCCCGCGACCCCTCGGCGCCGGGATCCACGCAGTGGCCGGCCGTACCCACATATCCTGTCGGGTTGACCACGAAACCGGTGCACCGGAAGCTCATCTTGACCGGTTGTTTCAGGTCGCTGAACCATCCCTTGTTGTCCCCCACGTAGGCGCTCAGGTCCTTTTGCAGGTAGACCACCGCCGGCCGGATCAGATTCTCGGCCTTCTGCACCGGGGTAGCCTGCGGTCGGCCCGGCCCGCCATCGGCCCAGGCCGGCGGGGCGGCGACCACCGCGACACCCAACACGGACAGGACGGCACACGTTGAATTGACTTGGTTGCGAAACATCTCAGGCACACCTCCGAACGTAAGGCCGGACGAATTACGCTAGCAGGAAACCTGGTCACACAGGGGCCATATTGCATGGATAGCTGATGGAATGGCCGCCTGTACGATTAGCGAGGTAAACCTCGGCCAGAACGATGCGCCGGCGTTAGCGGCGGCGGTGCGTGATTTCGTTCTCGAGCGGTACCGCGCCGATACTGCTCGCCACCACGGCGTCGGCTCAACCGAGATCGTGGCGTCAGGGCACCTGTTTATCTGAGGATCCCCGACCGCTAGCGAACTCGCCACAGAGCTGGCCATAACCAGCGCCTCAGCCACCGAGATGGTCGACAGGCTCGAGAACACCGGCCTCGCCGAGCGGCAACCTCATCCCACTGATCGGCGCAAACGTTTCGTGGAACTCACCCTCGACGGTGAACAGGCAACGAGGGCCATCTGCAGCGACCTCGGCGGCCAACTTCATGCCATATACGCGCAGCTGAGGCCAAATCAGCAAGACGGCGTCGAGAAATTTCTCAGCCAGTGTCCGCAGACCTGGCCTGCCCGTCCCTGCCGGCTGCTAGCACCGGCCCTTTGAGCCGCGGGTGATCTCTCCGGTTGGCAAAAGGCTGAACGCACCCAGTCTGTCGCGCGCGATGGGAAGGCCGGCAGCGGGGGATGCAGTCACGCGGCAACCGGCCGCATTACCGCAGCGCCCGAATCGCGGCCACGAAACACTGCCCGATCCCGAGCACGATATCGGCGAGGGCGATGCCACCCTTAGCGGGTTCGCCGCGCCTGACCCGCCGGCGCGCGACGACACCGGTCACCACGGCGCCGACACCGAGGATGACACCGCCCACTATCGACCAGCAGAACACCAGGGCGACAATGGCCAACACCAGCGACGTGATGCTCAGCTTGGGCGGGTGGCGACTTAAAGTCGGGCCATCTCCCAATAGGCACCGCGCCTGGCCAGCAGCTGGGCGTGGTTACCCTGCTCAACGATCTTGCCGGCCTCTACGACCAGGATGTGGTCGGCATCGCGGATGGTCGAAAGCCGGTGCGCGATAATGAAACTGGTACGATCTCGACGAAGCTCGCACATGGCGCGCTGAATGAGGGCCTCGGTGCGGGTGTCGACCGAGCTGGTCGCTTCGTCCAGGATCAACAGCTGTGGCCGGGAAAGAAATGCGCGTGCGATGGTGATGAGTTGCTTCTCGCCGGCGCTGATGTTGGCACCGTCGCCGCTGATCCGGGTCTGGTAGCCGGCCGGCAGGGTATGCACGAACCGGTCGACATGGGCAGCCTTGGCGGCTTGCACCACCTCGTCTTCACTGGCCTCCGGCCGCCCGTAGGCGATGTTCTCCGCGATCGTCCCGTCGAATAGCCAGGTGTCTTGCAGCACCATGCCGATTCGTGATCGCAGCGATTGCCTGCTCACTGAGGTGATGTCGACGCCGTCGATCAGGATTCGGCCGGAATCGACGTCGTAGAACCGCATGAGCAGGTTCACCAGGGTGGTCTTGCCCGCTCCGGTCGGCCCGACGATCGCCACCGTGCTGCCCGGTTCGGCGACCAGCGACAGGTCTTCGATCACCGGGGTGCCCGGAAGGTAGGCGAAGCTCACGTGCTGGAACTCCACGCGTCCGCGCAGGCGCGGGCCCTGGCCGTTGGGCCGCGACAGCGCCGGCTCGGGGTCCGGCGTTTCCTCAGGTTCGTCGAGCAGGTCGAACACCCGCTCGGCACTGGCTACCCCGGATTGCAGGACGTTGTACATGCCGGCCACCTGGTTCACCGGTGTGTTGAACTGCCGGACATATTGAACGAACGCCTGGATGTTGCCGAGCGTGATTTGCCCGGTAGCTATCTGCAGTCCACCCACCACGGCCACCGCAACGTAGCCGAGGTTGCCGATGAACGTAGTCGCCGGCGACACCAGACCGGAGACGAACTGGGCGCCGAAGCTGGCCTGGTAGACGTCGTCGTTGAACTTGCGGAACTGCTCTTGCGCTGCCTCCTGGTGGCCGAACGTCTTGACCACGGTGAACCCGCTGTAGGTCTCTTCGATATGGGCGTTGAGGCGTCCGGTCCTGGTCCACTGGGCCGCGAACAGCCGTTGCGAACGTCGCGCGATCGCTCGCGTGGCCAGTAGCGACAGCGGCACCGTCAGCAAGGTGATCAACGCCAGCAGCGGCGAGATCGACACCATCATCGCCAGCACCGCCGCCACCGTCAGAATCAAGGTCAGCACCTGGCTGACCGTCATCGACAACGACGTTTGCAGGTTGTCGACGTCGTTGGTGACTCGGCTCAGCAGCTCTCCGCGCTGCCGTCCATCGAAGTAGGCCAGCGGCAGGCGGTGCACCTTATCCTCGACCTCGGAACGCAGCGCAACCATGGTTCGCTGCACCGTTACGTTGAGCAGTCGGACCTGCACCCAAATCAGCAGCGCGGCAATCAGATACAGCGCCAACGCGAGGCACAGCGTCCTGCCTACCGCGCCGAAGTCGACACCTCGGCCCGGCACCACATTCATCCCGGACAGCAGGTCGGCGAACGCCTTGTCACCATGCCGCCGGGCTTCAGCGACGGCCTGGTCCTTGGTGATTCCTGCGGGCAGGCCTCGCCCGATCACGCCGTTGAACAGTAGATCGGTCGCGTGGCCCAGGATCCGTGGAACGACGACTCCAATTGCGGTTCCGGTGATTCCGAGCATGATCACCACGGAGACCAGTCGGCGCTGTGGTGCCAGCCGCTTCACCAGGCGGGTCGCCGATCGGGTGAAGTGGCGCGAGCGCGCGATAGGGGCCGGCACTGCACCGCGCATCGGTGTGTCGGTCGCTGTGGTCACCGCTGGCCCCGCTGTCCTGAGACTCCGGAAATCAACGATTGTGAGTCCGCGAACTCGGCATAGGTGGGGCAGTCAGCCAGCAGCGATTCATGAGTGCCCGCACCGACCAGTTTCCCGGCCTCGATGACGATCACTTGATCGGCCGCAGATGCGGTCGAAACCCGCTGCGTGACAACGATAGTCGTGGAGCATGAGGATATTTCCCGTAGCGACGCGCGGACCTGCGCCTCGGTGTGCACATCGAGCGCGGAGAATGCGTCGTCGAACAGGTAGATGGTAGGGCGGCGGATAACGGCGCGGGCGATCGCCAGGCGTTGCCGCTGCCCGCCGGAGAAGTTGATACCGCCTTGTGCGACGCGCATCTGCAGCCCGTCATCGTGTGCCCGGACGAACCCGTCGGCCCCGGCCACCCGCAATGCTTCCCACATCTCGGCGTCGGTGGCATCAGCCTTGCCGTAGCGCAGATTGTCGGCGACGGTGCCGGAAAACAGGTAGCCGCGCTGGGGCACCAACCCGATGCCCGACCAGAGCCGCTTGGTGTCGTAGTCACGCACATCGATACCGTCGATGACGACAGCGCCCTCGGTCACGTCGTAAAACCGGCAGATTAACGACAGCAGCGTCGACTTGCCCGAACCCGTGCTACCCACGATTGCGGTGGTGGTACCGGGCAGCGCGGTCAGTGAGACATCCTGCAGTACGGGTTGGTCGGCGCCCGGATAACAGAATGTCGCGCCATCGAACCGCACCACGCCCGCCATCCCATCGCGGGGGAACTTGGGATTCTGCGGGCCCTCGACGGCCGTGCGAGTGGATAGCACCTCGGTGATGCGTTGGGCGCACACTGCCGCTCGCGGCAGCACCACCAGCGTCATTGTCGCCATCATGACTGCCATCAAGATCTGGGTGAAATAGGAAAGGAAGGCAATCAGTGAACCGACCTGCATCTGGCCGCTATTGATGCGCAACCCGCCGAACCAGATCAGGGCGACGCTGGAAACGTTGATGATCAGCGTGGTGACCGGCAACGTCAGCGCCTGCCAGTTACCCGCGCTCAGCGCGGTGTTCGACAGCGCGACATTGGCCTGGGCGAACCTGTCACGCTCAAAGCCTTCGCGCGCGAAAGCCCGGACCACCCGGACACCGGAGAGCTGGTCACGCATCACTCGGTTGATGCCGTCGATCAGGCTTTGCATGCTGCGGAACATCGGCAGCATGTGCGAGATGATCCAGTAATTGGCCCCGGCCAGCATCGGAACGCTGACCAGCAACAGCCACGACAAACCGGCGTCCTGGTGGATGGCCATGAAGATTCCACCGACCGACATGATCGGCGCGGTGACCAGTACCAGGGACGTGATTTGCACCAGAAATTGGATCTGCCGGACGTCGTTGGTGGAACGGGTCAGCAACGTCGGCGCGCCGAATCGGGCAGTTTCGCGCTCGGAGAAGGTGGTGACGTGATGGAACATGGCCGAGCGCAGGTCGCGGCCAAAGCCCATCCCGGTCCGCGAACCGAAGTAGACCGTCCCGATCGAGCACAACACCTGCAAACCGGTGACCCCGAGCATCACCACGCCGAGCCTGATGATAATGGCGGTGTCGCCCCTGGCGACGCCGTCGTCGATGATCGCGGCGTTGACCGTCGGAAGGTACAACGACGCCAGGGTGCTGAACAGCTGCAGCACCATGAGCACCGCGACTAGCCGGCGGTACGGCCGGATGTACTGGCGCAGCAGTGCCAGGAGCATTTGGTAACTGTCGCACACGCCACGCGCCCGAGTCCGTACCACCGCCGGTTGGTTCGGCGCCCGCGACACGATCGCCGATGGGGTTGAAATGCCTGCTCAGGTGGCGTGTCGGTGGTTGACCCGCTGGGCTGCCACTACAGTGCATCCTGTGACCACCAGTAGGCCTATCAAGGGGCGGCGTAGCGGTGCGGCGTAACGCGAGAACGCTTGCCCTGGCGACTTACACCTTGGCGGCTCTGACGATTTTGATCCCGACGGTTGCAGGGTGCTCCAGTTCCGGCGACAACAAGCCAGGAGCGACATCGTCGGCGCCGGGGAACGCCGAAGGCCGTCACGGACCGATGTTTCCGCAATGCGGTGGCATCAGCGATCAGACGGTGACGGACCTGACCAAGGTGACCGGGCTGATCAACACCGCCCGGAATTCCGTGGGCTGTCAATGGTTGGCGGGCGGCGGTATCCTCGGCCCGCACTTCTCCTTTTCTTGGTACCGCGGCAGCCCGATCGGGCGGGAACGCAAGACCGAGGAACTGTCGCGTTCAAGCGTCGAGGACATCAACGTCAACGGCCACAGCGGTTTCATCGCCATCGGTAACGAGCCCAACCTGGGCGACTCGCTGTGCGAAGTCGGAATCCAATTCCAGGACGACTTCATCGAATGGTCGGTGAGTTTCAGTCAAAAGCCATTCCCGCCACCCTGCGACATCGCCAAAGAACTGACGCGGCAATCGATTGCGAACGCGAAATGATCGGCTCGATGCGTCCCGGCTGGCGGGGCGGAGGTGTCCGTGCCGGTGTGGCGGTCTTGATAACCGCACTGCTGGTGTTGACCGGTTGTTCGAGGTCGGTTGGGGGTACCGCCGTCAAGGCGGGCTCGGGCGGCGTCCCGCGCAATAACAATTCCGAGCAGCAGTACCCGAACCTGCTCAAGGAATGTGAGGTCCTTACCACCGATATCCTGGCCAAGACGGTGGGGGCCGATCCACTTGACATTCAGAGCACGTTCGTCGGCGCGATCTGCCGGTGGCAGGCGGCCAACCCGGCCGGTCTGATCGACATCACCCGGTTCTGGTTCGAACAGGGCAGTCTCAATAACGAGCGCAAGGTCGCTGACTTCCTGAAGTACAAGGTCGAGAGCCGTTCGATCGCGGGGATAGATTCGATTGTGATGCACCCGGACGACGCGAACGGCGCATGCGGCGTCGCCAGCGACGCGGCGGGCGTGGTCGGTTGGTGGATCAACCCTCAGGCACCCGGTATCGATGCCTGCGGGCAAGCCATCAAGCTCATGGAGTTGACCCTGGCCACCAATTCTTAGCGGTGCAGGGTCGGCGTGCGGCTGATCCGCAACCCGCTTGGCCTTTCGCAAAGCGAAGTGCTCCTCGAAACCTGCGACATTCCAGACCGGACCCTGCGCTGCCGCGTCGCCGAGCGGTACGGAGTCCACGGCGCCAACACTGTCGAAACAAGTTGGCATTGGAAACCCAACCCAGACAAGACCGGACCCACGGTGATGCAGTACTGCGCGACCGTCTGCGTCACGGACGCCGATGGGCACCATTGGAATTCGCACGTCTAGCGAGGTCTGTGCTGCACCCTGACGCGGTGCGGGCACTCCTAGCGCGGCACGTGGAAGTCGACGAGAGCGGCGCCGCCGGGTCCGACTTGTTCCCAGCGGCCCGCGACCCGTAAAACGGCGATCGCCGATGTCGGGAATTTCGCCGAGATACGTTCCACAGCAACGGTATCGGTGCCGTCGGCACCGGCCAGGACGATCGCCACTTCGGATATCGTCGGCTCGTGCCCGACAACGAGCAAGGTGCTGACCTCGTCTGAGACTCGGTTGATCTCCTCGATCACCGTGCCGGGAGTGGCGCCGTAAAGCCGCTCGGCATAGCGCACCGGTGCGTCGATGCCGCTGCGTGCCAGGGTTTCCCGGGCGCGGGTCGCGGTCGAGCACAGCACGGCGTCGACTGCCGGCAGGTTGGCGCGCAGCCAGTCACCGGCCAGCGCGGCCTCCCGGACCCCGCGTGCTGCCAGCGGCCGGTCGTGGTCGGCGACGCCGGTCGGGTACGCCGACTTCGCGTGCCGCAGCAGCACCAGGCTGCGTTGTTGTGCAGTCATCCGACTCACGTTAGTGAATGCGGGACCTACGCCGCGTCATCATCATCGTCGTCTTCGTCTGTCAAGAGTTTTTCGGGATGGTGGAACGTGTTGGTCCGGGGCTGTCCGTGGTCGAGATGCGGTGGGGGGATCCACTCGGTGTCGCCGTTGGCGCGTTTTCGGGTCCTCCAGCCGCCGGGTTCGACCAGTGAATGGTCGGATCCGCAAGCCAGGGTCAGCTTTTTGATGTCGGTGCGGTGCGCGGTCGCCCACTCCTCGACGTGGTGGACTTCGCATCCATACCCGGGCACATCGCAGCCCGGGCGCGTGCAGCCACGGTCCTTGGCATGTAACACGATCCGCTGGTGTCCGTGCTACTTGCGTTTACGCGCGTCGCTGATGATGCCGATGATGACTGGCAAGACGAACGTACGCCCAGTTGATGGCCCAGCCATGACCGATCGCGATAAGCACTAGGCCGAGGATGAAAACGATATGACCCAGAATTGGACGGTCCTCGCCTAGGCGCTTCCCCCAGACCGAGCCAGCAACGCCAGCCGGACCTATCAGGAACCACCAAAAGGCGTGTCGCCTGAGGAAGCTCAACGAGCTGGTTTCGTGTGCCATTTCTGTTCCCGCTCCTCTTACATGGCCCGTTGTTCAGTCTAGAGAGCACAACCAAAACATTCATTGGTGTAGAGCACTATTCGCTGGCCGGGCGAGGCGAGCCGTTTGGTGTGGTAGAGCCCGATCGCGCATCCCTTGTCGAAGATCGCCAGATAATGGTGAGCATGGCGGGCCAGCCGGATCACGTCGCTCATCGGTAGTAGGGTGCCCCCACCGGTGAGTCCCTTGCCCGCAGCGGCTTCGAGGTCTTTCAGCGTGGTGGACACGATGATGGAGGCCGGTAACCCGTTGTGCTGCCCGAGTTTTCCGCTGGCCAATATCGCACGCAGTGCAGCGGTGAAACCGTCATGATTGCGCTGGCTTGGCGAACGCGTGTCACGCTGGACCGCCTCCTCAGCAGGCCCACCGTCCACCACGGCTGTGTCGTCCTCGGGATTGCACATACCAGGGGCGGCCAGCTTGGCCTGGGGGTACCGCCCGCTTGCGGGGGCCACCGCCTCCCAGGTGGCACGCGCCTCGGGGGTCAGCCACCCGCGCACCGGCGACATCCCGTCGATGTCTTGTTTGCCCAGGGTCAGCCCGCGCGCCGGCCAGCTCGATCCTCGTCGGTGTAATCACCGTCAGGGTTCAGGCAAGCAGTCAGCCGCCCGGCCAGCTTGGCTAAGTCCTCGGGACCATGCTTGGTGGCCAGCTCGGCCAGATGGGCTTCGGCGTGCTCGCGCGTCTCGAGGTCGACACTGGCCGGCAGCCGCCGCAAAAAGGAGCGGATCACCCGTACATGGTCGGCCCCGATACGCCCGGCCCGCTGGGCCGCGGCGGTCGCGGTCAGCAGCGGCGCCAACACCTCGCCGGTCAGGGCCCGGGCGCTGCCCTAAATCGGCCGCCTCGGCCACCCGCCGGCGCGCTTCGCCGCGGGTGATGCGCAACCGGTCGGCCAGCACCGTGGGTAGCGTGCCGCCCAGCTCGGTGGAGTTGGACTGCTCGCCGATCTGATTGATCAACGCGTGGCGCGGGACCGCCAACCGTCGAGTCTCGTGTTCGAGGCGCTCCAACAATGCCAGCCGCTCCGGGGTGGTCAGCACCTCAAACGCATGCCCGACAATCCGCGACACCGCGGCGTGCAGCGCGTCGGAGTCCTCTTCGATCTCCTCGCGGCTACTCGAATGCATGTTCGAATCATACGACGGCCCACCGACAGAAATCTCCACTCGAGACCCTGAGAAACCACAGTGACACAAGTGATTTCAGTGGTCACAGTTGCTCGTCAGAGCGTTTCCCAACCGCCCGCGGCGGAGCTCGAAGCCAAACCTGCCGAGCGAGGTCCCGCGACTTGTCGGCGACCAGACCTAGACTCGCTGTGCCTTGACAGCCACGCAATTTCGCAGAAGGGATCGGGATGCGATTCGTGCACACCGCCGACTGGCAGCTGGGCATGACCCGACACTTCCTTGCCGGCGACGCCCAGCCGCGGTATTCGGCTGCCCGGCGCGACGCGGTGACCGGGCTGGGCGCGCTGGCCGCCGAGGTGGGCGCCGAGTTTGTCGTGGTGGCCGGCGACGTCTTCGAACACAACCAGCTCGCTCCGCAGGTGATCGGTCAGTCCTTGGAAGCCATGCGCACCATCGGTATTCCGGTCTACCTGTTGCCGGGCAATCACGACCCGCTGGACGCGTCGTCGGTATACACCGGCGCGCTGTTCACCGCCGAATGTCCGGACAACGTCGTGGTGCTCGACCGGGCCGGCGTCCATCAGGTTCGGCCGGGGCTGCAGATCGTCGCCGCGCCGTGGCGGTCCAAAGCCCCGACCACCGACCTGGTCGCCGAGGTGCTGGACGGCCTGCCCGTAGCTGATGTGACCCGGGTGCTCGTCGCCCACGGTGGCGTCGACGTGCTCGACCCCGATCGCGACAAACCCTCGCTGATCCGGCTCGCCGAGCTCGACGACGCGCTGGCGAGCGGTGCGGTGCATTATGTGGCCCTGGGTGACAAGCATTCGCTCACCCAGGTCGGCAGCAGCGGCCGGGTGTGGTACTCCGGCGCACCGGAAGTCACCAACTTCGACGACGTCGAATCAGACCCCGGTCATGTCCTGATCGTCGACATCGACGAGAGCGACCCGCAACGCTCCGTCCAGGTGACGGCCCGGCATGTCGGCCACTGGCGGTTTGTCACATTGCGCCGTCAGGTGGACACCACCCGAGACATCGCTGACCTTGACCTGAACCTGGATCTGATGACCGAAAAGGACCGCACCGTGGTGCGCCTGGCACTGACCGGCTCGTTGACGGTCACCGACCGTGCCGCGCTGGATGCCTGCCTGGACAAATATGCACGGTTGTTCGCCTGGCTGGGCCTCTGGGAACGCCACACCGACCTCGCGGTGGTGCCCGCTGACGGCGAGTTCACCGACCTCGGCATCGGGGGGTTCGCCGCCGCTGCCGTCGAGGAGCTGGTCGCAACGGCACGCGCGGGCGACGCCGAGTCCGCCGTCGACGCCCAGGCGGCGCTGGCACTATTGCTGCGGCTCGCCGATCGGGGGGCGGCATGAAACTGCACCGGCTGGTCCTGACGAATTTCCGCGGCATCGCACACCGGGAGATCGAGTTCCCCGATCACGGTGTGGTGGTGGTGTGCGGCGCAAACGAGATCGGCAAGTCGTCGATGATCGAGGCGTTGGACTTGCTGCTGGAATCCAGAGACCGGTCCACGAAGAAGGAGGTCAAGCAAGTCAAGCCGGCCAACGCCGACGTCGGCTCCGAGGTAACCGCCGAAATCAGCAGCGGTCCTTACCGTTTCGTCTACCGCAAGCGTTTTCACAAGAAGTGTGAGACGGCGTTGACGGTGCTGGCGCCGCGCCGCGAACAGCTGACAGGCGACGAAGCGCACGATCGGGTCCGGGCGATGCTGGCCGAGACGGTGGACAACGATCTGTGGCGTGCCCAGCGAGTACTGCAGGCCGCGTCGACCGCCGCTGTGGATCTGTCTGACTGTGATGCGCTGTCGCGTGCGCTCGATGTCGCCGCCGGTGACGACGCCACGCTGTCCGGCACCGAGCCGTTGCTCATCGAGCGGATTGACGCCGAGTATGCGCGCTACTTCACCCCGACCGGACGTCCCACCGGGGAATGGGTTACTGCGATCTCCCGGCTGGCCGACGCCGAGGCAGCGGTGGCGGAATGTGCGGCAGCGGTCGCCGAGGTCGACGACCGGGTGCGTCGCCACGCCGACCTGACCGAGCAGGTGGCCGAGTTGTCGCAGCAGCGGATCGCTGCCGGCCCTCGGCTCGCCGCCGCGCAGGCCGCCGCGGATAAGATCGCACAACTCACCGGCCAAGCGCGCGAAGCCAAGCTGGTCGCTGCCGCCGCAGCGGCGACCAGCGCCGCTGCCGGCGCCGCGCACACCGGGCGGTTGCGGTTGCTGACCGAAATCGAAACGCGCGCAGCAGCTGTCGTCGCCGTCGGGGCCGAAGCGCAAGAAGCCGCCGATGCGCTGTCGACGGCGCGTGCCGACGCCGAGGCCGCCGACGCCGCGGTCGAGCAGTTTGCCCGGGTCCTGGCAGCTGCCCAGCGGCGCGCCGAATCCGCCCGGCGCACCATCGACCAGCTCACCGATCGCGACGAGGCCGACCGGTTGAGCGCCCGGCTGGCCAAGATCGACGCCATCCAGTGTGACCGCGACGGGGTCCGCGAGGAGCTGTCCGCTGTTGCCCTGACCGAGGAGCTACTGCAGCGAATCGAAAACGCTGCGGCCGCAGTCGATCGCACCAGCGACCAGCTCGCGTTGATATCAGCGGCGGTGGAATTCACCGCCGCCACTGACATCGAACTCGCCGTTGGTGACCAACGCGTGTCGTTGCCCGCCGGCCAAAGCTGGTCGACAACCGCCACCGGCCCCACCGAGGTCGAGGTTCCCGGTGTTCTGACTGCGCGCGTCACCCCCGGCGCGACCGCACTCGATATTCAGGCTAAAAATGCTGCGGCACAACAAGAACTGGCTGCGGCGCTAGCCGCCGCTGATGTCGCCGACCTTGCGGCGGCACGGTGCGCCGACCAGCGACGCCGTGAACTGCTAAGCAGCCGCGACCAGTTGAGCGCCACCCTGGCCGGCCTATGTGGCGATGAGGAGATAGACCAACTGCGCACGCGGCTGGCGCAGTTGCGTGCCGGTCAGCCGACCGCACCCGATCTCTTCACGATGGATACCAGTTTGGATAGCAATGCCGCCCGCGCCGAACTCGATGCGGCCGAGGCGGCTCGCGCGGCCGCGGAAGCCGAATGCGAGACTCGTCGTCGGTTGGCAGCTGCCGCCTGCTCCCGGCTCGCTGAGATATCCACTCGGGCAACGGTTTTGCAGAACACAGCGGCAACTCAACGCGCCGAGCTCGATAGGGCCGCGGACCAGCTGGCCCGGGAGCGCACGTCGGTCAGCGATGAAGACCTGGCAGCGTCGGCGGACGCCGGGCTGCGGGCGGCGCAAACCGCGGAGCAGCGCGCCGCCGAGCTGGCCGATGAGTTGGCCGCTGCAACGCCGGACGCGGTGACCGCCGAATTGGCCGATGCCGCCGAGGCGGCCGGGTCACTGCGCGATCGCTACGAAGATGCTGCCCGTGCGCTGCGCGAGATCAGTATCGAACTCTCGGTCTTCGGCAGCCAGGGTCGCGAAGGCAAGCTCGATGCCGCAGAGACCGAGCGTGAGCACGCGGCCAGCCAGCACGCTCGGGTGGGCCGCCGGGCCCGGGCCGCGGAGCTGCTCCGGTCGGTGATGACACGCCACCGCGACACCACCCGGTTGCGCTACGTCGAGCCCTACCGCACGGAACTACAGCGGCTCGGTCGCCCGGTGTTCGGCCCTACTTTCGAAGTCGACATCGACAGCGACTTACGTATCCGCAGCCGCACCCTGGACGGCATCACGGTGCCTTACGAGTCCTTGTCGGGTGGGGCCAAAGAGCAACTCGGCATCCTGGCCCGGCTGGCCGGCGCCGCTTTGGTCGCTAAGGAGGACACCGTTCCGGTGGTGGTCGACGATGCGCTAGGGTTCACCGATCCGGACCGGCTGGCCAAGATGGGCGAGGTATTCGACACCGTGGGTGCTCAGGGGCAGGTGATTGTGCTGACGTGTAGTCCCGCCCGGTACGACGGTGTCAAAGGCGCGCACCGCATCGATCTGAACGTTTAGCGCTCGGCGTCCTTCCCGCACGTCTTAGACTCAACCCGAAACGGGGATGCACCATGGACGTTCAGTGCGACTACGTAGTGGTCGGTACCGGCTCAGCCGGGGCGGTCGTGGCCAATCGGCTCAGCGCCGATCCGGCCACCGCGGTGGTGGCCCTGGAGGCGGGGCCGCGCGATAAGAACAGATTCATCGGAATCCCGGCGGCCTTCTCCAAGATGTTCCGTAGCGAGATCGACTGGGATTACCTGACCGAACCGCAGCCGGAGCTCGGCGATCGCCAAATCTACTGGCCCCGAGGCAAAGTGCTCGGCGGCTCGTCGTCGATGAACGCGATGATGTGGGTGCGAGGATTCGCCGCCGACTACGACGAGTGGGCGGTGCGAGCCGGCCCGCAATGGTCTTTCGCCGAGGTGCTCGGGTATTTCCGCCGCATCGAGAACGTCACCGCTGCGTGGCACTTTGTCAGCGGCGACGACAGTGGAGTCACCGGCCCGTTGCACATTTCCCGTCAGCGCAGCCCGCGAACGTCGACCGCGGCCTGGCTGGCAGCGGTGCGCCAGTGTGGATTCCCCGCTGCACAACCGAATTCCTCTGCGCCGGAGGGCTTCTGCGAGACCGTCGTCACGCAGCGCCGAGGTGCTCGATTCAGTACTGCCGACGCCTACCTGAAGCCGGCGATGCGCCGCAAGAACCTCACCGTGCTCACCGGGGCCACCGCGACCCGAATCGTCATCGACGGAACCCGGGCGGTCGGCGTGGAATACCAGCGCGACGGTCAACCATGCGTCGCCTACGCCCGTCGCGAGGTCGTGCTCTGCGGAGGTGCCGTCAACAGCCCGCAACTCCTGATGCTCTCCGGTATCGGCAACCGCGACCACCTCGCCGACCACGGCATCGATACCGTCCACCACTCACCCGAGGTGGGCCAGAACCTGCTCGACCACCTCGTCACGGTGCTGGGCTTCGACGTCGACGACGACAGCTTGGCCGCCGCCGAAAAGCCGAAACAGTTGATCAACTACCTGCTGCGCCGCCGCGGCATGCTCACCTCCAACGTCGGAGAGGCGTACGGATTTCTACGCAGCCGACCCGAATTGGACCTACCCGACCTCGAGCTGATCTTCGCCCCGGCGCCGTTTTACGACGAGGGCCTGCTGACTGAGCCGCCGGGGCACGGCGTGGTGTTCGGGCCCATCTTGGTCGCACCGGAAAGCCGCGGCCAGATCACGCTGCGGTCCGCCGATCCGCACGCCAAGCCGGTCATCGAACCGCGTTACCTGTCCGATCCCGGCGGCGTGGACCATGCGGCGATGATGGAGGGGCTGCGGATATGCGCCCGGATTGCCGAAGCTCCCGCGCTAAACGGACTGCTCGGCCAAATCGCGCGACCGCTCGATAGCACCGAACTGAACGAGGCCACCCTCGAGTTGGCCCTCAACACCTGCTCGCACACCCTGTATCATCCACTGGGCACCTGCCGGATGGGCAGCGACGAGGCGAGTGTGGTGGATCCGCAGCTGCGGGTCCGCGGGGTCGACGGACTCCGGGTGGCCGACGCCTCGGTGATGCCCAGCACGGTGCGTGGGCACACGCATGCCCCGTCAGTGCTGATCGGGGAGAAGGCCGCCGACCTGATCGGTGGCTGATTTGGGGCTGACTCAAGCCGACTTGGCGGCGCACCGCTGCCGTGCCGTTCATAGGCGATCTCGGCAGAATAGGAACATGGCGGGCCGACACTGATGACGATGAACGCGAAACGGCGCCGGGTGCACGAAAAACTGGCGGGACTGCCAGGTGTGCGGCCGGTGCGCCGGCCGGTCGCCCCGGGCTGGGCGCACCACCCGCTTGCGGGGGACGCTGAAGAATTCGATCTTTACTACGTGCGCACCGGCCGCAAGTCCGCGCATCCGCTGGTGATCATCCCGGGAGGTCCGGGAGTGGCGTCGCTGCTGGTGTACAAAGGGCTGCGGCGGCGGGCCGCCGCAGCCCGTCTCGACGTCATCATGATCGAGCATCGTGGAGTGGGCATGTCGCGCCACGATGATTCCGGTGCCGACCTGCCGCCACAGGCGCTCACCGTCGAGCAGGTCGTCGACGACGTGGCCGCGGTGCTCGACGATGCTCATGTTGACTCGGCCGTCATCTATGGCACGTCGTACGGCACCTATATCGCAGCGGGAGTCGGCGTCCGCCATCCCGGCCGGGTGCGGGCGATGATCCTCGATTCGCCGCTGTTGTCCCGGGATGACATTGAGGTCGCGCGCGACGCCGTTCGCGGGCTGCTGCTGGATGGCGATAATCCGGAAACCGCCGCACTGGCGCCCAAGATTCGCAAGCTCGTCGACGCCGGAGTGATGACCGCCTCGGCGGGGCAGGTCGCCGCGACAGTTTACGGCTACGGTGGGGCTTCTTTGCTCGATCGCCAACTCGACTTGTTGCTCGGTGGCCGAATTATGTTGTGGCGGGGACTGTCCCGGTTCACCACCATGGTCAATCGCGCGGTGCCGTACCGTTTCGAAAGTGACCTGGTGAGCCGCATCGCATTCCGCGAACTCGACTATGCCGCCGAACCCGACGGCCTTCCGCTCGACCCTGCCGTGGCGATACGTGAAACACTCACCGAAACGGCTGCTTTCGAGGCCGAGCCTTATGACCTGGTGGCCGAGATGCCGAAATTCGGTTGGCCCACGGTGGTGATTTCCGGTGGCCGCGATCTCGTCACACCGCCGGCGGTGGCTGAGCGCGTCGTGTCGCTGCTACCGAATGCGATCCTGCTGAAGCTGCCGACCATGGCGCACAGCGCGCTGGACTTTCGCGAGCCCGCTGCCCTGGCCATCGCCGGTGCGGTATGGCGCGGCGAACTCGACGGGCTTGCTGACCAGGCGGCGGCGCTGGACGCGCTGCCGGCACGCCCGGCTGTGCGATTGTTGTGGAAGGCCATCGACGTTGCGGCCGCAGCCGAGGCTGTGCTACCGGCGGCGCCACTCGGCTTGGTGCGCCGGTTGGCCGCCTCCTAACCACGGGCCGGCCGGGTCGGGCTCGCATCATCGCCGAGCGGAATCAGCTTCGTATGAATCCGATTGCCGTGTAATCCACGTCGGCCAGTCCGGACGCGCCGTAGTTGGCCAGATCGCTTCGTACCGCGATGTCGCCGGGCGACTGGAACAGCGGCAGGCTGAAGCCTTCCTGCCAGATCATCGTGTCGACCTGGTTGGCGAGTGCGCGGGCCTTGACCTGGTCCAGCTCGGACAGCGTCTCATCGATCTTGGCGTCGATTGCGGGGCTGCCGATCTTGCCGAAGTTGCTGTCACCGTCCGAGGTGAATATCTGAGGCAGCGCAGACAGCGGGAAAGCGGCACCCACCCAACCGAATTGAGTGATGTCGAAATCGCCGACGCTCACGTACTGGCTGAAGAATCCGGTGCCCGGTTTGGTGTCCAACACCAGCTTGACACCGATCTGTGCCAGGTTGTTCTGGGCGACCATGGCGATCTGCCGGTTCGATTGCGCGTCGTAGAACACGTCACGAACGGCCAGCTGCTTGCCGTCTTTTTCCCGTACCGTTCCGTTGAGCTTCCAGCCCAGCGCGTCCAAGTCCCTGCGCGCCTGATCGGGGTTGTAATCGGCTGGCGCGCTGTTATTTTGGTAGCCCACTTGGCCTTCGACGTACACGTGGTTGTTCAGCGGCATCGGATGGTCGGTCAGGCCGTGCTGGACGACGTTGACGATGGCCTGGCGGTCGATGCCCCTGCAGATCGCCAACCGCAGCCTCTCGTCGGCCAGGATGGATCCGGGTGCGCCGTTGAAGGTGAAGTGGAACCAGGTGGGGGCCGACGCGCGCCGGATCACGATTCCGGGGGTGCGCTGGGCGGTGACCATATCGTCGAGCGTGCCCACGCCGGCAGCATCGATCGCGTTGTTTTGCAAGGCCGGGATGACGGCGGCGGCGTCGAGCACAAGGAACTGGATGGAATCCAGCCGCGGCTTAGCGCCCCACCAGCGGGGATTGCGGGTCAGCACAATGCGCTGCGCGCCCCGGTCAATCGTGGACACGATGAACGGTCCGGCTGACGGGCCGGGGGCGTCGAGCTGGCCCTTGTTGAAGACATCCGGGTCCGCCGTCATTTTGCGGGGTTGTATCCCGCCGGCAAACATCGCGCGCCACTCCGCGTACGGCTGGGCGAACGTGATCACCGCCTGACGTTCGTCAACGCCCTTGGTCACCGACTTCACCCGTTCGAACCCGGCTCTGCTGGCGATCAAGAAGTGCTTGTCGCGGCCGCTGCACGCGTCGACCTCCGACCTGAGGTCTTCCCAGGTCATCGGGTTGCCGTCGCTCCATACTGCTTTCGGATTGATCGTGTAGACGACGACCTGGGGGTTGGTGCTGGTCAGCTCGGCACCAGTGAAGTAGTCGGTGTTGAGTTTCAGTGTCCCGTCGGCCCGGGTGATAAACGCCCCCGGCAGCGTCGGCGTGACAATCGAACCGGTGTCGGCCGTGTTGCCGTCGATGTTCAATTCGTTGAAGTTTTCCGGGAACGATGTCAGCGGGAGCCGCAGGTTGCCGCCCTCGCGCAGCGTCGCCGGGTCCCGGGGGTTGATGTCGCTGGTGCTGCCAACCCGCGCGGCCCGCGCCTCCGGGAGGCCCTGATACCCGTCTGAGCAGCCGCTGACAATCAAAACAATCACCAGCGCCAGCAGCGCAAGCCTGCGAACCATCGGCGGGTGCGTCACCCGGACGATGTTAACCGCCGGCGACATCGGGGTGCGCCCGCGGGACGGCAGCCAGCAGTCGCCGGGTGTACTCGTGCTGCGGGTTGGTGAACACCTGGTCGCCGTCGCCCTGCTCCACGATCGTTCCCCGGTACATCACCGCTACCCGGTGGGCCAGGTGTTTGACCACCGAAAGATCGTGCGAAACAAACAGATAAGACAACCCGAATTGCGCCTGCAGGTCCAGCAGTAGGTTGATGATGCCCGCCTGAATCGACACGTCGAGCGCCGACACCGGCTCGTCGAGTGCAAGAATCTTCGGCTGCAGCGCCAGTGCCCGCGCAATACCAATCCGCTGCTTCTGTCCACCGGAGAACTCGGCGGGATAGCGGCTGGCGTCGGCGCGGTCCAGCCCGACGATCGCCAGTAGCTCGGCGACCCGTTCCTCGCACCGACGCCTGTCGAACCCGTTGGCGACCAACGGTTCAGCGACGACGTCGAACACCGGGAGGCGAGGGTCCAGAGACGCCACCGGGTCCTGAAATACCACCTGCAGTTCGGTCCGCAGCTTGCGTCGGGCGGCTGCGTCCACGGCCGCGACGTCGGCGCCGAGAATCTCGATGGAACCCGTCTGGGGTTTGGCGAGTTCGAGAATCTGGCTCAGCGTCGTCGATTTGCCCGAACCGGATTCGCCGACGATGCCCAGGGTGCGGCCCTGCTCCAAGGTGAAGCTGACGCCGTCGACCGCCCGCACCTCACCCACCCGCCTGCGCAATACCACGCCCTTGGTGAGTTGGTAGGTCTTGGTAAGGCCGGTCACCTGCAGCACCACCGGGTGTTCGCCGGCCGTTGCATCGATTGGCGGCGGTTGCGTTGACACGCCGAAGATTTCGGCTGCACTGCGCCCCGCGACGTCGTCGGCGCGGATGCACGCTGCCCAGTGGCCGTCCCGGACGGTAACGAGATCGGGCTCCGCCAAACGACATTCATCGATCACCAGCGGACATCGGGGGGCGAACGTACAGGCACCGGGCGACAGCGACGACATCGTCGGCGGCGCGCCGGGGATCGGAATCAGCCGGGTGCCCTGCGGGGCGTCCAGTCGCGGCACCGAACCCAACAACCCGGCCGTGTAGGGCATCCGGCGGTCGCGGTAAAGACCTTCGACGGTGGCGATCTCGACCCCACGTCCGGCGTACATGACCATTGCCCGGTCGGCGAACTCCGACACCACACCCAGGTCGTGGGTGATGATCAGCACGCCGGCGCCGGTGACGTCGCGAGCGGTTCTGAGTACGTCGAGGATTTGGGCCTGGACGGTGACGTCCAGCGCAGTGGTTGGTTCGTCACAGATCAGCAGGTCCGGATCATTGGCGATCGCGATCGCGATCACCACCCGCTGGCGCTCGCCGCCGGACAGCTCGTGCGGGAAGGCCCTCGCCCGCCGTTGCGGCTGCGCGATGCCGACCAACTCGAGCAGCTCGACGGCACGCTTGCGGGCGTCCGCTCGGCTGATGTCGCGGTTGTGGACCTCGATGGCTTCGGCTATCTGGTCGCCGATGGTGTAGACGGGAGTCAGCGCCGACATCGGGTCTTGAAACACGGTGCCAATCGTCTTGCCGCGGATCCGTGACATCGCCTGGTCGGACAGCCCGAGTAATTCCTCGCCGTGCAAGCGCACCGATCCGGACACGTTGCCGTATTCGGGCAGCAATCCGACTACGGCCATCGCGGCAGTGCTTTTGCCCGAACCGGATTCCCCGACGATGGCGACCACTTCGCCCGGATCGACGCGGTACGTCATGCCGCGCACCGCGGGCACCCGAACGTCTTCGGTGTCGAAGGTGACGTTCAGATCCGTCACCTCGAGCAGGGCTGTCACTTTGGGCGCCGCTTCTTGCGGCGTGATGGCCGGCTGCCGGGATCCAGCGCATCCCGCAGGCCGTCGCCGGTGAGGTTGGCGCACAACACGATCAGCACCAGCGCCCCGGCCGGGAACAGGAAAACCCACGGGAACGTGGTGGCCGAAGGAGTGCCGTCCGCGATCAGCGTGCCCAGCGACACGTCGGGTGGCTGAACACCGAATCCCAGGAAGCTCAAACCGGTTTCGGCCAGGATCGCGAATCCGACGTTTAGCGTGGCGTCGATGATGAGGATCGAGGCGACGTTCGGCACGACGTGATGCACGATGACGCGGCGGCTCGACACGCCCATATACTTTGCCGCACGGACGAATTCGCGTTCTCGCAGGCTCATCGTCAAGCCGCGCACCATCCGCGAACTGACCATCCAGCCGAACACCGCGAGCAGCACGATGAGCCACAGGATGCTGCTCGACTGTTTGGTGCGCGGGGTGACGATGGCGATCAGGAGGAAGCCCGGCACCACCAGCAGCAGGTCCACCAGCCACATCAGCGCCCGGTCGCGCCAGCCCCCGAAGTAACCGGCGATCGATCCGACGGTCGCGGCGATACTCGTCGAGATCAGTGCCACACAAAAACCGATCAGCATCGACTTCTGCATGCCGCGCAGGGTCCGGGCCAGCAGGTCCTGGCCGAGCGCGTTGGTGCCGAACCAGTGCTCGGGTGACGGTGGCTGCAGCAGCGCGTGGTAGTCGAGATCGTTATAGCCATAGGGGAGTAAGGGTGGCAGCGCGTAGCAGCCGACGAACAGCAGCGCCAGTAGAATTAACGCCAGCACCGCAGGCTTATTGCGGATGAACCGGCGTGCCAACAGGTTTCGCCGTGACGTGAAGCTGGCCGGGTGGATGCTGGACCGGGCCGGCGTGGCTGCGGTGATTTCAGGGGTAGCCTCTTGGGTCATGACACCCGAATCCTAGGGTCCAGCGCCGCGTAGATGACGTCGGACAACAATCCAGCGAGCAGAATTGCCGCCCCGGAAAACATCGTGATCGCCGCGACGACGTTGGTGTCCTGAGTCGAGATGCCCAGCACCACCCACTCGCCCATGCCGTGCCAGCCGAAGATCTTCTCGACGAAAATCGCGCCGACGACCAGGCCGCTGACCCCGTAGGCGAACAATGTGGCCAGCGGAATCAGCGCGGTGCGCAGGCCGTGTTTGAACAGCGCACGCCGGCGGGTCAACCCCTTGGCGCGAGCGGTCCGGATGAAATCCTCGCTCAGCACGTCCAGCATCGCGTTGCGCTGGTAGCGGCTGAAGCTCGCGATTGCCCCCAGGGCCAGCGTGAGAGTCGGCAATACGATGTGCTGCGTGCGGTCGACGAGCTGGTCCCACAGGCCGTCGGGCGGAATCGGTGAGGTCTCGCCGGTGTACTGGAAGATGCGCACCCCGGTGAACATGTTCACCCGCAGCGCGCTCAGGATGAGCAGGCTCGCCAGCACGAAGGACGGAATGCTCAGGATGGTCAACGACAGCACGGTTATCACGCGGTCGCTCAGCCGGTACTGACGGATAGCTCCCCAGGCTCCCACGATGACGCCGATCACCGTGCCCAGCACCGAACCGATCACCACCAGCCGCAGGCTGACCCCGATCCGGCGCCACAGCTCCTGGGAGACGGGGTGACCGGACACCGTCGTGCCGAAGTCACCGTGGGCCACGCCGGAAACCCATTTCGCGTACCGGATGGGTATGGGTTTGTCCAAGCCAAGCTGAACCTTCTTGGCGTCGATGATCTCCGCTGGCGGCCGCGGGTGGCGCTGCATCAAACTGTCCAGCGGATGAAACGTCACGGACGTCAGGCAGAAGGCCAGAAACGTCGCCAGCACCAGCAGCACCACGTAATTGAGGAACCGACGCGCAAGGAAGCGGATCATGCCCGACCACCGTGCCGCATTGGGACAGGGTAAGAGATCCGGCGTCGATCAGCGCGAGCAGGCGTGACTGCGTTGCCAAATCAGGGGCGTGCAGCGGGTTGGGTCGTTGTATCCGCAGCCTTGATGCTCCCGCGGCAAACGCGAGAGCAGCCGCCCGGACCATTCCGATCGGATTGATTCGGGCCCGTGAAATCCCCGTCGCCGATTGTTACAATCAGCCGCCCGAATCGTCGGTGCAGCAAATGACATAACCCGATACTCGAGGAGACTGGCGTGACGGTTACCGATGACTACCTGGCCAACAACGCCCAATACGCGAGCAACTTCAAGGGGCCGCTACCCTTGCCGCCGGGCAAACACCTCGCGGTCGTCGCTTGCATGGATGCCCGGCTCGACGTTTACCGCATCCTCGGGCTCAACGAAGGGGAGGCGCACGTCATCCGGAACGCCGGCGGGGTGGTCACTGACGACGTCATCCGCTCGTTGGCCATCAGCCAGCGCTTGCTCGGAACTCAGGAGATCATCCTGATTCACCACAGCGACTGCGGGATGCTCACCTTCACCGACGATGACTTCAAGCGCACCATCCAGGACGAGACCGGGGTCAAACCGCCATGGGCGGCCGAGGCCTTCCCCGACCTCGAAGCAGACGTCCGGCAGTCGTTACGTCGCATCGAAAATAGTCCGTTTGTGACCAAGCATGTGTCCCTGCGTGGGTTCGTCTTCGACGTCGCGACGGGCAAGCTCAACGAGGTCACGCTGTAGCGGCGCCTGCCGTCATCCGACCTTGTAGGTGGCGAGGGCCTTGGCGAGCAGCTTGCCCGCTGGATCCACGATCTCGGCCTCGCAGTTGACCAGCGACCGGCCACGCCGCAGCGCCCTGCCCACTCCGATCACGTCGGTGGCCCGGGCCGGCGCCATGAAGTCCAGCGTCATCGACACCGTCACGCCCCTCAGTTCGGGGGGCGCTTCCGCGCCGCACCAGGCCGCCGCCATGACGGTCAGATCGGCGAGGGTGGCGATAGCGCCGCCATGCACCAGGTCGCCGACGGTGACGTTGGAGGGATCCCATGGCAGCCGCAGCCTGACTTCGTCGTCGGCGAGCTGATCGGCGACGATTCCCAGCTTGGCGACAAACGGCGATTGGGGGAGGAACTGGGCGATGACGTCGCGGCCGCTGGATGGTTGGGGAGAGGTCGACATCCGTCCATGCTTTCGCACCGGCAACGGCCGCAAAGCACCGCCCCTGCGCCACGCGATCGACTTTTCATTGACAGGGGCGAGGAAGGCTGGTTCCATATATGGCAATGACCGTAAATATGGTCAGTTCTACCAGAATTATCGGGATTACGTTAAGGAAGCCATGACCAGCGATCTGAAGGCCGGCCCAGCGGTCGGCCAGTACGAATTGAGCCATCTGCGCTCGTTGGAGGCCGAGGCGATCCACATCATTCGAGAGGTGGCCGCCGAGTTCGAGCGGCCGGTGCTGTTGTTCTCGGGTGGCAAGGACTCCATCGTCATGCTGCACTTGGCGCTCAAGGCGTTTCGGCCCGGGCGGCTGCCGTTCCCGGTGATGCATGTCGACACCGGTCACAACTTCGATGAGGTCATCGCGACCCGGGACGAGCTGGTTGAGGCTGCCGGGGTGCGCTTGGTGGTGGCGTCGGTGCAGGAGGATATCGACGCCGGCCGGGTTGTCGAGACCATCCCGTCGCGTAACCCGATCCAGACCGTGACGTTGCTGCGCGCCATCCGGGAGAACAAGTTCGACGCGGCATTCGGGGGAGCCCGGCGCGACGAGGAGAAGGCGCGTGCCAAGGAGCGGGTGTTCAGCTTCCGCGACGAATTCGGCCAGTGGGACCCGAAGGTCCAGCGGCCGGAGCTGTGGAACCTCTACAACGGGCGGCATCACAAGGGCGAGCACATCCGGGTCTTCCCGCTGTCCAATTGGACCGAGTTCGACATCTGGTCCTATGTCGGCGCCGAGAAGGTCAGGTTGCCGTCGATCTATTTCGCGCACCGGCGCAAGGTGTTCAGCCGCGACGGCATGTTGCTGGCAGTACACCGGCACCTGCAGCCCCGCGCCGACGAGCCGGTGTTCGACGCCATGGTGCGGTTCCGCACCGTCGGCGACGTCACCTGTACCGGATGTGTGGAGTCGGCGGCCGCAACCGTATCGGAAGTCATCGCCGAGACGGCGGTGTCCCGGTTGACAGAGCGTGGGGCCACCAGGGCTGACGACCGGATCTCGGAGGCCGGAATGGAAGACCGCAAACGGCAGGGTTACTTCTGATGGCTGTAACGACCACGCTGCTTCGCATCGCAACCGCCGGCTCCGTCGATGACGGCAAGTCCACACTGATCGGGCGCCTGCTCTACGACTCCAAGGCCGTGATGGAAGACCAGTGGGCGTCGGTTCAGCGGACGTCCAGGGAGTGCGGCCACGACTACACCGACCTGGCACTGGTCACCGACGGCCTGCGGGCCGAGCGTGAACAGGGCATCACCATCGACGTCGCCTACCGCTACTTCGCCACTCCCAGGCGGAAATTCATCATCGCCGACACCCCGGGCCACATCCAGTACACCCGCAATATGGTGACCGGGGCATCCACCGCTCAGCTGGTGATCGTGCTGGTCGATGCCCGGCACGGCCTGCAGGAGCAATCTCGCCGGCACGCTTTCCTGGCGTCGCTGCTGGGCATCCGCCACCTGGTGCTCGCCGTCAACAAGATGGACCTGATCGATTGGGACAGAGAAAGATTCGAGTCGATCCGGGACGAATTCCATGCCTTCGCCGCCCGCCTCGATGTGCAGGACGTAACCTCGATCCCGATTTCCGCGCTGCACGGCGACAACGTCGTGACCAAATCGGACCAGACGCCCTGGTACGACGGGCCGGCGCTGCTGTCACACCTCGAAGAGGTCTACATCGCCGGTGACCGCAACCTGGTCGACGTGCGGTTCCCGGTCCAGTACGTCATCCGGCCCCACACCCATGACCATCAAGACCACCGCAGCTACGCCGGTACGGTAGCCAGCGGAGTGATGCGTCCAGGGGACGAAGTGATCGTGCTGCCGATCGGCAAGGCCACCCGGATCGCCGCGATCGACGGACCGAACGGTCCAGTGGCAGAAGCGTTTCCACCGATGGCGGTCTCGGTGAGCCTCTCCGATCAAATTGACATCTCGCGCGGCGACCTGATCGCCCGCACCAACAACCAGCCCAGGATCGCGCAGGAATTCGACGCGACCGTCTGCTGGATGGCCGATGCCGCGGCACTGGAACCGGGCCGCGACTACGTCATCAAGCACACCACCCGAACCACGCGCGCGCGGATAACCGCGCTGGACTACCGGCTCGATGTCAACACCCTGCACCGTGACAAGACCGCAACGGCGTTGAAGCTCAACGAACTTGGTCGCATTTCGCTGCGCACACAGGTACCTCTGCTGCTCGACGAGTACACCCGCAACGCCAGCACCGGCTCGTTCATCCTCATCGACCCCGACACCAACGGAACGGTGGCGGCGGGCATGGTGTTGCGCGACGTCTCGGCCCACGCGCCAAGCCCCAACACCGTGCGGCACAACTCACTGGTCACCGTGGAAGACCGGCCGCGGGGCAGGACAGTATGGTTAACCGGCCTGTCGGGCGCTGGCAAGTCATCGGTGGCCATGCTGGTCGAGCGGAAGCTGCTCGAAAAGGGCGTCCCTGCTTACGTTCTCGACGGCGATAACCTACGGCACGGCCTGAATGCCGATCTGGGTTTCAGCATGGCTGACCGTGCAGAGAACCTGCGCCGGCTGGCGCATGTGGCGACACTGCTCGCCGACTGCGGCAACGTCGTGCTGGTACCGGCGATCAGCCCGCTGGCCGAGCACCGCGCGCTGGCCCGGAAAGTGCACGCCGACGCCGGCTTCGACTTTGTCGAGGTGTTCTGCGACACGCCGCTCAAGGAATGTGAGAGGCGTGATCCCAAGGGGCTGTACGCCAAAGCGCGTGCGGGTGAAATCACGCACTTCACCGGCATCGACAGCCCGTATCAGCGGCCGAAGAATCCGGACCTGCGGCTCACCCCGGACCACTCCCTCGACGAGTTGGCGCAAAACGTCATCGACCTACTCGAGTCGCGGCCCTAGCGCACAGGACCTGCGCGGCCCGCACCGTCGCCGGGTGGGTGGCAGAATTCTCATGATGCGGATGTCGGCCAAGGCGGAGTATGCAGTGCGGGCGATGATCCAGCTCGCCACGGTCGCCAGTGGCACGCTGGTCAAGACCGACGACTTGGCGCAGGCTCAAGGCATACCGCCGCAGTTTCTTGTCGACATACTTACCAACCTGCGCACCGACCGCCTGGTACGCAGCCACCGCGGTCGCGAGGGTGGCTATGAACTGGCGCGTCCGGGAACCGAGATCAGCATCGCCGACGTGCTGCGTTGTATCGACGGGCCGCTGGCCAGCGTGCGCGACATCGGACTCGGTGACTTGCCTTACTCCGGGCCCACCGCGGCGCTGACCGACGTCTGGCGGGCGCTGCGCGCCAGCATGCGGTCGGTGCTGGAAGAAACAACCTTGGCTGACGTCGCCACCGGCGCCCTGCCCAAACACGTCGCGCAGCTCGCCGATGACTACCGGGATCAGGAAAGCGTGCGGCACGGCCCACCGCGCAGCGGCAACTAGCCGCTTGAGCCGTAGGGGCGAGTGAGGATCTCCATGGCATGCCCGGAGGGATCCGGGAAGTACACTCCGCGGCCACCGTCCCGGTGGTTGATCTCGCCCGGCCTTTTGGCACCCGGGTCTGCCCAGTGCTGCAAGCCACGCGATTGGATTTTGCCGTAGATCGTGTCGAACTCCTGCTCGGAAACGAGGAATGCGTAATGCTGCCTCCGGATGTCTTCGCCCTCGGGGGCGTCTGCATAATCGAGACTGGCGCCGTGCTCGAGTGCGACAACCATGAAGCGGCCAAACGGCTTCGGGCTCGGCAAGCCGAACAGGTCGGTGAGAAATTCTGCGGACTCGCGCTTGTCGCGTGACGCGACAATAGTGTGGTTGAAGCTGATCGTCATAGTTCTTTCCAGTCAACCACTGCTGGCGCGACCCGGCAACGCGGCACCCGCTACTTCGGCGCCGTCAGCTCCAAGGCGATGTTGTCGGGGTCGCGGAACTCCAGAATGTATGACGGCCCAATGTCTTTGACCGGCTCGTGGCCTACCCCGATTTCGTCGAGATGTGCGGCTGCGGCATCCAATTCGGCCTTGCTGCTCATCCGGAACGCGATGTGGTCCAGACCGGTGCGATCCTCGTCGAAGCGGTCCTTGGCGACCGGCCGCAGCCCGAGCAGCGTGCCGCCGAGATCGTAGATGACACCGCCGAACAGGAACCCCAACTGGCCGCGGGTTTTTTCGTCGGCATTCTCGGGGACCTCGAGCAACACCGGCCAACCGAACACGCTCTCGTAGAACTGCCGGGATCGCTCAATATCGGTGACGGTGAGGCGGACGTGCGCGATGGAAGTGCTGGTTAAGCCCATCCGACCCATGCTGCCACGCCGAGAACCATGTGTTGTCCGCATGCCAGAATCGCCGTCGTGCGGATAGCGATGACGATGCCGGTGATGGAGCCGGACCTGGATGCGACGGTTCTGCAGAACTGGGCCCGTGCAATCGACGAGGGACCGTTCTCGTCGTCCCCCGCCAGGCGGGAGGTACCCCCAGTGCTGGGGCGAGCGCATCGCATTCGAAAACCCCGACAGCCTGACGCTGCTCGGTGCGCTGGCCGCCTGGACCGACCGGGTACGGCTGGTGACGACGGTGATCGTGCCGCAGCTGCACGACCCGGTCATGCTGGCCAAGGCGCTGGCGACCGGCGACATGCTGTGTGGCGGGCGGTTGACCGTGGGCATCGGCGTGGGCGGCAGGCACGAGGACTACCACGCCGTTGGCGCCGACCCGACGACGCAGACGATGCGCGGCATGGCCGAACGCGTGGCGGTGATGAAGCGGGTGTGGGCCGGGGAAAAGATCACCGATTCGTTGCTGCCTGTAGGTCCGTCGCCGGTCCAGTCCGGCGGTCCGCCGCTGTTCGTCGGCAGCATTGGGCCCAAGACCATCCGCAGCGCAGCGGCCTGGGCCGACGGATTGGCCGGCACCACCCTGGACCTCGACGTCGCCAGGCAGAACGAGCTGTTCGACATCGCGCGGGCGGCCTGGGCGCAGGCCGGCAAGCCGAAACCCCACCTGGCGACGTCGTTCTGGTTCGCGTTTGGATCACCCGAGCAGGCCCGCGCCCAGGTGCATCGTCATCTGCGCCGCTATATGAACTGGATACCGGCCGAATACGTCGACGCAATGGCCCCGATGACCGGATGGGCCGGCAGTGAAGACGAGCTGGTGGGGGTGCTGCGAAAATTCGACGCGATCGGCACCGACGAAGTTCAGCTCATTCCGACGAGCTCAGATGTCGAGCAGCTGCGGCGCGCGGCTGAAGTAGTCCTCGAGTTGCAACGGCCGTGATCGTTACGCAGATTGCCCGCCTTCGAGCGACAACGCGTGGATGGCACACACCCGCCACGGCTCTGCGCAGGTTGTCGCTCGAAGGCGGGCAAAACACACGCCGTCGAGCGGGCATCGGGTCACCTATCCACGCACGCGATCGCACCGGTGCGGAGGTCAGCCCGCCGCCGCCTGGGGCGTGCGCTCGTCGCCGGTACCAGGCTGCTGGGGAGGCTGTCCCTTGCGCAGCGTAGCCAGCAGCTCGCGGTACGGGCCGACGACATAGACGGTGTCGCCGGCGCAGAGGCGGGCGTCGCGGCGCGGGTGTAGCTTGACCGGCGCGTCTTGCCGGGTGATCGCGATGACGCGGGTTTTAGTGGACAGTTCGAACATCTGCAGCCCATCGAGTTCGCTACCGGCGGCCACATGCATTCCGCCGACCATGAAGGAGCGCTGCCCGACCGAAAACGTCCCCAGCACCTGCAGGCCCATCGCAGCACCGATGAACCACGGTACGGCCAGTTCGACGGTCGACCGAACGTTTTCGAAACCGAACCGCTGCGCCACTGCGGCCCCCAGGGCGCGGTCGTATACGCGCAGCACAAGCGGAACGTCGGGCCGGATGACCTCGGGCATCACCCGCGGTCCCAACATCTCGCGCAGCACGATTCCGGTCTCGATGTTGACCATGTCGTCCTGGGTCAGCACCGCGACCGCGCGGGCGTGCTGGACGCGGGCCGATTCCAGCGTCTGGCGCAGCGTCGCGTCCCCGAAGATGACCGGCACCTCGAGTTCGGCCGCCGACGACAGGAAGCGACTGTTCTCGTCGCGCTCGATAACCGCTACGTCGAATCCGGCGGCGGTCAGATCATTGACGACGCGGATGCCGAACGAGCCCAGCCCGACGACGATGACGTGGTTACGTAGATGGCGCACCCGCCGGCGCGCGGCCGATTGGGCGAATCGGCGCGACAGCAACAGGTCGGCGATGAACGCGACAAGCACCGCGGTGGTGATCACGCCGGCGAACATCAACATGATGGCGAACAGTCGCAGCCATGTGTGCTGGTGGACGAAGCTGAAGTCGCCGTAGCCCACCGTCGCGATCGTCTCGGTGGTGAAGTACAACGCGTCGATCCACGTCATTCCCGGAGGGCGCTGGTAGGCGAAGCGTAACAAGACCGTTGAACCGATCACCAGGGCCAGCACGGCCAACAACGCGCGATAAAGCATCGGGTTGACGTCGTCGCGCAGGGTGCGTGCGGCGTCGAGCAGTCGCCGCAGCCGAGACTCGCGCGAGCGCGTTCGGGTCGGTCGCGGGACCTTGATGCCGCGGGCGGCCAACTCGTCTGCGGTGCCGATCATCGCCGCCCAGTCACCAGCGTGCACCCGCAGATCGCGGCCCGGACATGACACCACCTCGCCGGGGGTGGAGGAGTTCTCGCCGCGAATCACCGCTACCGGTGCCAGGTCGCCGTAGATCTCGCGCAGCGTCGCGTCACGCGGTGCCTCGGTGCGCCAGACCACGAATTTGATCCCGGCGGCCTGGAACGGGTGCGCGGTGCGCGCCAGACATGCCTCGACGACCGAAGGCGCGGCCAGATCGGCGACATCGAGGATCGCCCCGGGGCCGTTGTCGGCGTCCACCGCTTCTCGCAGCACATCATTTGCCAGCCGCGCCACCACCCGTACGCTGGGGTTGGCTTTCCTTGCCAGCAGCGCGATTTCGAGATTTATCGCGTCGTCATCCCCGGCGCAGACGACGGCAAGCGCGCGGGCGACCCCGGCGTCGGTGAGTTCGGCGGTGGCGAGCTTGACAATGCTTACGCCGGCGCTGTTCAGCTCCTCGACGATCGTCGTCGCCAGCGCGTCGTCACCGCTGACGATGATGTGGTGGTGCATGCTTACGTACGCTTCGCAGCAAAGCTGTTGATGTCATTGTCTCGGCCGTTCCACCATGGCTTTACGTCGTGTTGCGGACACTGGCGTCCACTCGTCTCTATGACTACCAGACACCGCGCCGATTGATGCCACCGGAACACCCTGAGTCCCGCCGCGTGGCCGGATTCCGAGCTGAGCCGATCGGCGTCCGCTACTGCCGCAAAGAAGATGAAATACTCGGACCATGCCGACAGCGCGGCGCGGTCACAGCAGCATCGATATCGCCGCACCCCCCGACCTCGTGTACGACCTCATCACGGACGTCACCCGGATGGGGGAGTGGAGCCCCGAGTGTTACCGGTGCGAATGGTTGGACGGGGCCACCGCTGCGGCCCCTGGCGCGCGGTTTCGCGGGTACAACCGGCTTGGCCGTCTGCGCTGGGAAAGAACCGTGGTGGTCAATACGGCCGATCGGGGCCGCGAATTCAGCTTCACTACGGTCAACGGCGCCGGTCGCGAAGAAACACGTTGGCGCTACACGATGGAGCCCTCGCCGTCCGGAACATTGCTCACCGAGTCTTTTCAGTTCCTCTGGTGCTCGGTGCCCAACCGACTTGCCGAAGCGCTTGTGCCGCGCGGACGTCAAGTCAACCGCGGGATCGAGGAGACACTCCGGCGCATCAAGCAGGCCGCGGAAACACCGGCCTGAACCGGTCAGCAGCACGCCCCCGGGGGACGGCCGTGATACTGGCAGAGTGCCTTTCATCGAACGCGTCGCGTCCCGCGAGATCTATCGGAACCCGTGGCTGGTGCTCCGAGAGGACGACACCCGCCGCCCGGACGGCAGCTCCGGCATCTACAGCGTGGTGGACAAGCCGGCGTACGCGCTCGTGATGCCGTACGACGGGCGCCGTTTCCGGTTGGTCGAGCAATTCCGGTATCCCGTCGGGGCGCGACGCTGGGAATTTCCGCAGGGCACCGCTCCGGATCTGGCGAACGCCGAACCGTCCGAGCTGGCCGAGCGTGAGCTGCGCGAGGAAACCGGATTACGCGCGACGTCGTTCGAAGCGCTCGGCCAGCTCGACGTCGCTCCTGGAATGACCAGTCAGCGCGGGTGGGTGTTCTTGGCCACCGGAATCGCCGAGGGCGAATCGGATCGCGAGCACGAGGAACAGGACATGCGCAGCGAGTGGTTCTCGCGCGAAGACGTCGAGCAGATGATTCGCTCGGGAGTGATCGTCGATGCACAGTCGATCGCCGCCTACGGCCTGCTCCTGCTGCGCCGGCGATGAATACGGTGAATTCTGGGGCCGGCATTGGTCAACACCGACATGACGATCACACCGCACAATCTCGACGGATACGGAGCGCCGACGATTCAATGGGACCGCGTCAAAGCCGTGCTGGACAGTCAGCTGACGCAGGCGCCAGGCAACGGCGGTCCGCAACGCCACACGACGTGGCTCACCACGATCAATCCCGACGGCAGCCCGCATGTGATGCCGCTGGGGGTGGTTCAGCGCAGCGGCACCTGGTACTTCACCTCCGGCCCGGCGACTCGGAAATCGCGTAACTTCGCCCGCGACGCCAGATGCGTGGTCAGCGTCGCCACCCATCCGTTCGACCTCGTCATCGAAGGCGCCGCCGAACAGGTTACCGATGCGGGCGAATTAGCTTCCGTCGCTGAGGCTTTCGTCCGTTCCGGATGGCCTGCCGAGGTCGCGGGCGACGCGCTCACGGCCGAGTACAGTGCCCCGTCGGCCGGTCCAGCACCGTGGCATGTCTATCGCGTGAAGCCGTCGACGGTTTTTGCATTCGGCACGCCGGAACCGTTCGGCGCCATAAAGTTTCAGTTGGACTGAGCTAGGCGCGATCGTGTCCGTGCCGAGATCCCGTTGCGTCATCCAACCCGCACCATTGACACGATGCGTTCGCGATCGAGGTTTGAAATTCATGCGGCTGCGGTGCTCAGCGTCATCGCAATCGCGATCTTCGGCACCCCTGCCTTTCCGGTGCACGCGGCGATGCCGTCGTGGAATGGGAAATACTCGCTGGTGCGGTACGCCGTCGACAAGTCCGGCACCAGCGTGGCCGCCAGCCAAGCCGAACCCACTTTCAGCGCCGACTACGTCTTCGTGACTTCGTGTTCTACAGGCAAATGCGTCGCCACTGCCACCGACGGACCTACTCCCAAGAACCCGACGCTGCCGCAGCCGTCCCACTACACCTGGGACGGGACGAGGTGGGTTGAGCACTTCGACTTTCAATGGGATTGCTACATGGGAGAAGGGGTTCCGAAAGTGTGGGCACCCGCGAGGTCGTGGGCGTTTTACACACCTCAGCCGGACGGGTCGTTGCGTGGTAACTGGCACACCGACATCAACAGCGGCCCTTGTCGTGGATCCGTCGAGATGCCCGTGGCGGCGTTTTCTGCGGGGCCTCGATAACTGCGGCCGCGCTGGCAATCGATCTGGTGGTTTGTCGCGATACATCTCCACTGAGCGCCAGGACGAGCATCCACCGCGCGCCACATATCGAAAATTCGGACGCAGCTGCATGCTTCGATCCCTAGTATGGCTGCGCAGGAGGGCTGAGCACATGACCGACCACAAACCAACAGCGGCCGAGGCGCCGAGCGTCGACTCGCGGATGGCCAGCGACGCAGTCACATTCATCTGCGGCGTGCGCAACGTAGAAGATCTTTTGCTGTTGCCCAAGCGCCAAATGGGTTATCGGCAGCGGATTCAACTGGGTCAGCGCCACGCAAAACTATTTGTATCTTTTTGACGCAGATGCTGAAACCGCAACGGCCGTCGAACCGGCGCAGATCGGTGTCAGTTCCGACACCGCGACCTACGGGCAGTGCGCCCCGCCGGACTGGAGCACGTTCGGGCCGCACGGTTTGGGCTTGGCTGCGACCGACGGGTCACACTTTTCGTTGTACGCCGTGAACCACGGCGGCAGGGAGGCAGTGGAGGTCTTCGAGGTCGACATGTCGGCGGGCCGGCCACACTGACCTGGAAGGGATGCGTCATCGCGCCAGAGAACTTCTGGCCCGACGCTGTCGCGCCTTTGCCAGAAGGCGGCTTCGTGGTGACCTCGATGATCGATCCCACCGAGATCGATCCGGAGGACATGGACGGTTCGGCATGCAAGCTCTTGAGTGGTAGGCCGATCGGGGGCATCAAGGAGTGGCATCCGGGCAGTGGATTCACTGATATTCCAGGCACCGAGTCGTTCGCGGCGCCCAATGGGGTACTCGTATCCGACGACGGAACACAGATATTCGTGGCGCTGTCGACCGGACAGCAAGTAGCGCGAATCACCTGGGGTCAAAATCCGCCCGAGATCGATGTGGTTCCGACCGGCATCACCACCGACAACCTTCGTTGGTCAGCTTCAGGCGCAACGATTTTGGTGGGGGGTCACGATATGGATTGATGGGCGGTGGAACCGGCGCTATCGAGGTCGGCAAGAAGCTGTGGGTCAGCAGCATGATGGCCGACCGGATCGCAATCATCCGCTCGAGGATCCCACCGGCTAGCGGCAACCGAGCCTGTACGCCGGCGATCACGCGCGGCCAGAAAGACCGGCGGCGGCACGGATCTGCCGGCGCGCCGCGGCGCGGTCAGCGTCGGGGAATATGTAGTGGCTCAATGCGGTTCGCGCGATCGCGCCGGCAAGGGCGCGGGGGTCAACCGCTGTGCCGAAGGTGTCCTCGCGGGCACAGCGCTGCAAGACGACCATCAACCCTTCGGTGATCATGGGTAATGCTTGCGCCATCTGTTCGTGCGCGAACCCCGGCTCGAGGTCGAGCAGTCGCCCGGGCGGCTGATCCTCGACGAAAGTTGCGACGACGTCGACCGCGGCTTCCAGTCGTGCGACTCCGACGACTCCGGACATCGCGTTGTCCATCGCCGTGTTGAAGCGCCGACGCTCGCGCTTTCCCAGCGCATCGATGAGCTCTTCTTTTGACACGAAGTAGCGGTAGATGGTGGGCCGTGATACGCCGGCCAGGGTCGCCACGTCCGAGAGCGAGAACTTCCGGGCGCCTGTCAGGACCAGGAGCCGTTGGGCCGCGTCGAGGATCCGATCGGCCAGATCTCCATGATCTGAGCCGGATCTGCGCGATTCGGCGATCGACACGACGGCAGCCCCTACAGTTTGCCGAGTTCGCGCAGCCACGAGATCAGCAGTCGCAGCCCGTCGTCAAAGGACATCGGCTGGTAGCCGAGGCGTCGGGTGGTCAGGTTGTCGCTTGTTCTGGGCTTGCGCACGTCCTTGGCCGCGGCTGCTGCGATGGCCATCAGAGTAGGCCCGAATTCGGCGGTCAACGCCTCGGGATCCGTGCGGTAGTCGAGATCTTCGACGCGGTGGTCGATTCCCGCGATCTCGCAGGCGCGATTGATACCGCCGGCGGTGCTGAACTTGTCCTGTGGCTGGCCGATCAACAGGTAGCGCTCACCGGCCACCCCGCGGTCCAGCGCGGCGATCGAGCCGTTCGCGACGTCCTTGCCCGCCACCCAGGTCACCGGAAAAGCGAGATAGCGCTTGATCTTTCCGCGCATACCTGCCAGCAGCACCCGGTTGAAGCTGGTGCGGTGCAAGGCGCGTTCGACGACCGGGGCAGGACCGAAGATTGCGCCGGGGTGGCATGTCAGCACCTCTTCGCCCGCAGCAGCGCGCTGGTGGGCTTCCAGAAAGGCGGCGAGCTTGGTGACGGTGTAGGGGTCGCCTGGCGGGTTTTCGAGAACGGGGGCCTCTTCGAAGTCGAGGTCGGTGCTCAGATCGAGGAAGGTGGCGGTGCTCAGGGCAACCACCCGGCGCATACCGTGGGCTTTCGCCGCGTCCAGGACGTTCGTGGTACCGACCATGTTGACCGCCTTGAAGTCTTCCAGGTCCTGACTTGCGCCGCCCAGCAATGCCGCACAGTGGATAGCGGCCTCGGCGCCCTTGGCCGCGTGGAGCACATCGTCGGCGTCGCGGATGTCGCCCTTGACCAGTTCGACACCGATCCCGGCCAGCGCCGTGGCTTCGTCCGGGTTGCGAACCAGGGCGCGAACATGGTCGCCACGCTCGATCAACTGCTCGCAAACGTTGCCTCCGGTCTGCCCGGTCGCACCGGTGACGAAGATCGTGCTGGCCATGGCAGCCCTTCCAAGTTGTTACATATCAAACAGATTTGGTGAATACTGTAAACCCTGACTTGGGATTGTTCTATAGTCAGCTTCATGGCACTCGATCCCTCAAGCGTTCTTCTGACTGACCGCGTCGCGGTCGTCACCGGCGGCGGCGCAGGCATCGGCCGCGGCATCGCGGCAGGATTCAAGGCATTCGGCGCGCAGGTTGCGATCTGGGAACGCAACCCCGACTCGTGTGCATCCGCCGCCGAGGAGATCGGTGCGCTGGGTATTACCGTCGACGTCCGGGACAGCGCCGCGGTGGACGCCGCGCTGGCGCAGACCTCCGCCGAACTCGGGCCGGTGACCATCCTGGTCAACAATGCCGGCGGAGTTTTCTGGTCAGGGATCCTCGACACCAGCGAGAACGGTTGGGACGCACTGTACAAGTCGAACCTGCGCCACGTTTACCTATGCACGCAGCGGGTGGCCCGCAACCTGGTCGAGCAGAAACTGCCGGGCAGCATCATCAGCGTCACCTCCATCGAAGGCGTGCGCGCCGCACCCGGTTACGCGACCTATGCGGCGGCCAAGGCCGGTGTCATCAACTACACCAAGACCGCGGCACTCGAGCTTGCTCCGCATGGCATCCGGGTCAACGCGCTGGCCCCCGACATCACCCTGACCGAAGGCATCATGCAAATTGCGCCGCCGGGCTCCGAGCAGCGATTCGGCCTCACGGTCCCGATGGGCCGCGCCGGTCACGTCGACGAGATGGCAGGCGCAGCAGTGTTTCTCGCGTCCGAAATGTCCAGCTACATCACCGGTCAAACGATCCACGTCGACGGCGGCACCCAAGCCGCCAGCGGCTGGTACCACCACCCGGAGACAGGCGCATACGCGCTCGGACCGACCAGCATCTGAGCTCCCGCCGGCGGGGCGAGAATTTCCTTGAGGTTCGTGTTGAAGCTGACGGTGGTGCCCGGACTTACGCATTAAAGTGAGCGACGGGAAGTTCGAGAATTGGCATGATTCTTTGCGGTCATTGCACTCGACTGACCGCCAGGCTTGTCCTTTCGCGGAGATAATTGAAGGACAGGGATCGCACATAATCCGATGGCCGATTCACCGCTACAGCCGGCGAAACTCGGCTGTTCCAATATCATCCGCATACTCGTTCGCAGCGACATCCAAATATCGGCCAACGCCGCGGTCATGCAAAATACAGCAGATCGTTGAGACTCGTATCGCCGATACTGATCTATTTCATGTAAAGAATCGGGAATGCTGGCCTACGTAGCAGAGCGTTGCGAGGTAACGCGCCGACAATATTCAGCAGGAATGGAGTGGATATCGCTTAAGCTTGCTCCAGGTTTTCCGCGGTGAGCATACGCCGAGCGGATACTGTCGCTAATTTGACCATCGCGCGAAGTGCGTCTTCAGCCTCGACAAGCGGATCCGGTGGCTGTGCTATGCGCACCCCGCGAACCGGCGCCAAGACGGGCACCGTGGAATGGTTGGTGGGATCTAATCGCCGGTGTCCACGTTGACGTGTGCGGACATCCCGCCGTCGATCGAAATCATTTGCCCGGTGATGTAGCGGGATTGCTCCGAAGCTAGGAAAACAACCAGGTCAGCGACATCTTTGGGTTGTCCGAGGTACGGCGTCAGGGTAGCGCGGCCGAGGCCGCCGAGGATGTCCTCGGATAGATGCGCGCGTACGGCGTCAGTGAGGATCAATCCGGGCACGATGGTGTTCGCCCGCACGCCCCGCCTTCCCTCACTGGTCGCCACATACATCGTCAGGGTGTGCACCCCGGATTTCGACACACCGTAGGCCAGGCGGGTCCGGTCACCCGACAGAGCCGCTCCCGACGACATATTGACGATCGAACCGCCGCCGTTTTTCCGCATTTCGGGAACGGTGTACTTACACATCAGAAGCTGACTTCCAAGATTGACTTCCAATGACCGCTGCCACACATCGAGCGGCATCTCGGACACGGTTGTATCCCGGGATAAGAAGCTACTGGCAGTCAGCGCCGCATTGTTGTGCAGAACATCGACATGGCCGAACTCTGCCACTGTGGATTGCACCACAGACCGTGCCGCATCTTCCTGCGCGAGATCGCCGCCCAGCGCGATTGCCTGCGCCCCGGTTCGCCGAATCTCGTCAGCGACCCCGACGGCCTTCGCCTCGTCGATATCGACGACTGCAACAGCGGCGCCTTCACGGGCCAATTCGTGTGCCGTCGCCGCACCAATCCCGCCCGCACCTCCCGTAACTATCGCGACTTTTCCGGCAAGTCTGGACATCGAGTTCTCCCAAAGTATCGGGTCGGCGAATACCGCGTCGGCTCCTTTTCAGTGACGCACGAAAAAGATAGCCTGATTTGATGCCGCGTATTGCACCAATCCCCATGGAAGAGCTCAGCTCACACTCCCGCGAAATCGTGGAGGCCGGCGTTGCCGCGGGACTCTACGCGACGCCGGTGCCTTTGCAGATCTTCGCCTATCGCAGCTCACAGCTCGACCAGGTCAATATGGCCAGGACCCACCTCGGTGCCGGCACCCTGCTCGGCGGCCGGATTCTGGAGTTACTGCGCATACGCAGCGCCCAACTCGGCGAATGCGAACCCTGTAGCCAGTCGCGCAAGCATGACTCGATCACCGACGAGGATGTCGCATGCCTGCTCGCGCCGGCCCACGGCACACTCACCCCGCAGGAACAGATGGCCGTCGAGTTCATCGACCTGCTCTCCGCCGACCACCACGCCATGGACGATGACTTCTACAAGCGTTTGGGTGAGCATTTCACCGCCGCACAGATCGTCGAGCTCGGGTTCACCTGCGCTGGGGCGATGGGATTGCACCGCTTCATCCACACCCTCGACATCTACGGCGACTCGCCGCCTGTCATCGACTACAACCAGGATCAGGTCGACAGCGCGAAGCCGGTGTGACTCGTGAATACACACTAGGACAACGCCTTTCGATGCTGTCCTTTCGTGCGGGCCTTGGTGACGGCGCCGGAACGTCGCTCATGAAGAGCAGTTGCGCAAGAATGACACCATGTCGGGCCGGTCCTTCGACGATGCCAACCTATTCCATCGGGCGATGCGCACCTTCGCGGCCACGAAGGTGGGGGTGGCACTTTTTCGCCCTACGGCGCACCACCTCGACCGAATCGCCAACAAGCTCACCGGCGGTCGGCGCAGCTTCGCTGGGCTGGTAACCGGCGTTCCTGCCGTCATGCTCACCACCATTGGGGCGAAGTCGGGGGAACCCCGGACCGTCGCGGTATTCGGAATCCCGCACCCCGAGGGCCTGGCTGTCATCGCGTCGAATTTTGGCGGCGTAAAGCACCCGGCCTGGTACCACAATCTCAAGGCCAACCCGCAAGCCACGGTATCTATCGAGCGCGACACCTGGCATGCCGCCGCCCGACCCGCCACACCCCGCGAGCGTGACGAGATCTGGGCAAAAGGCCTCGAACTCTATCCCGGCTGGCGGAAGTACGAAGCGCGGGCCGGCG
Source organism: uncultured Actinomycetota bacterium (assembly GCA_963728815.1). Classification (GTDB taxonomy): domain Bacteria; phylum Actinomycetota; class Actinomycetes; order Mycobacteriales; family Mycobacteriaceae; genus Mycobacterium. Next base: position 311,296 of record CAVSLH010000018.1, on the reverse strand, counting down.
AACGCCACATCGAGGCGTTCGTCCTCAGTCGGGTTTGAGAAGGGACTTCGAGTTCTATTGTGGCGGAGGCATTTCGGCTGCCTGGATGCGGGCCGCGAATGCCTGTCGCTGTCACTGTCTGTCTACTTAGGGACACCACGGGGGGACTGGGCAGAACGGACGCGTCGGCAGCGGTAGATACGAAGTCTGAGTCGGTACAGGCTCAGGCGGAGGTGGAACCTTATATGGAACTTTGGACCACGCGTAGAAGCTGGCGCTGCCAACGTCGTGGAGACCAGCAGCGTCCCAAGAGACAGGCCGGCAGCACGATTGGCCTCGGCCTGCTGTTCGACACCCTGGTCGTACGCTCGCTGATGACGCCGTCTATCGCGGCGCTGCTCGGACGCTGGTTCTGGTGGCCGCAAAGAGTGCGGCCGCGCCCGGCCAGTTACATGCTTCGGCCCTTCGGACCGCGTCGGTTGGTTCGTTCCCTTCTCCTGGGTGAGGATGCGGATGCGGGAATTACCAAGCTGCAAACACCGTGTAGTGACGGTTCGAGGTTAAGGCGGACGCGCGCGGAGGGAATCGCAGCTGAAGACACGTCGTCCGTCGTTCGGTAGTACTTGACCCGAGGCAATCGCCAGATGACCTGGGGCAGCATGAATTACACGCAGATTAAAGATTCCGATGTGTCGCTTCCGTGTCAGCCGGGCCGCCGCGGCGCAGCCATGTACAACGTCAACAACCGCCTTCGTGGGTGCGTCGTTAAACCGGACAGACGAAGGCGCCCAGATCCTGCGACGAGACGGCCTGCGATTAGGGCACCGCGATTCAACGGGTGGGGTTGCCGCCCAGATCGACCGTCTTGCGGGAGGGCTACTCTGCCTGAGCGGTTTGGCCGAGTGCGATGAACGCGGCTTGCAGCTTGGCGGCAGCTTCATCGGCGATTGCCTGCAGCGCTGCCTGCTGGCCAGCCACCTGGACCATGATTTGCGGGTCCATCGCCTCAACCAGCACCGCGTCGTCCTGACTGCCCGGATCGGTTCGCACCACGACGTTGCACGGCAACAACTGGCCGATCTGCCGGTCCACCTCCAGAGCGCGGTGCGCCAGCGTCGGATTGCAGGCACCGAGGATCAAATAGTCCTCCATGTTCTTGCCAAGTTTTTGCTTCAGTGTGGCTTTGACATCGATCGTGGTCAGCACGCCGAAACCCTGATCTGCCAGGGCCCGAGTGGTCCGTTCAACCGCTTCCTCGAACGTGGTGTTCAGCGTGGTGCTCAGACCCAAGGTCATCGCTGCTCCTTCCGGATTGTTTGTGTGTGCCGTTAATCGATTGCGCGCCTGGACTTTAGGCCAGGGCCAGGAACAGCTTTTCGAGTTCGGGCTCGGTCAGCGGCGTCGCGCCGCTGGCGCTGGTACCGCTGATGCAGTCCCGAAGCCCCGATGCAACGATCTTGAACCCGGCCCGGTCGAGCGCCCGGGACACCGCCGCGAGCTGGGTCACGACATCCTTGCAGCCGCGGCCCTGCTCGATCATGGCGATCACCCCGGCGAGTTGCCCCTGGGCGCGCCGCAGCCGATTAAGCACCACGGTGATGCTCTCCTCGTCACCGGTCATTTTGGCTCCTCCATCCTGCGTCCTCACATATTACCCCCCCGGGTATGCCGCCGCGTTGGTGGCTGCCAAGCTGCCCGGGTTCGTGGCAGGGTGGAATACCCATACCCGTATTGGTATTGTACTCACTATGAGCGAACACAGTCACTACCACGACGTACTTGACGACCTCAACCCGCAGCATCGCGCCTTGCGCCAGATGATCCCTGAGGTCTACCGGGGATTTGCGGAGATGAGCAAAGGTGCGCTGACCTCAGGGGCGTTAGACAGAAAGGTCAAAGAGCTCATCGCGGTGGCGATCGGGGTGGTAGCCGGTTGTGACGGCTGCATCGCCTCCCACACCCAGGGGGCCGTTCGTGCCGGAGCCTCCAAGGAGGAAGCCGCCGAAGCCATTGGCGTCAGCATTCTCATGCATGGTGGACCGGCCACTATCTACGGTGCTCGTGCCTACAACGCGTTCTGCGAGTTCGCCGACGCGGCCGCCCGCAACGCGCCGGAATCGCCCCAATGAGCACCGCAAGGCGGGGTGGGCCCGCGGCCACTCAGCCCGGTTCTCGCCGGCGGCTACACCAAGCCAAACCGCAGCATGGGTCATTCCCCTCTGCAAGGCCGAAGGGATGCGCGCAATGCCTGTAAAATCGCTCACCGCTGACGATTTCGAGGCGACGATTTTAGCGAACCCGATCGTGCTGGTCGACTTCTGGGCCCCGTGGTGCGGCCCGTGCCGAGCCTTCGCACCGGTCTTCGAACGGTCCGCGCAGAACCACCCCGAGATCGTCCACGCCAAGGTTGATACCGATGCGGAGCGCGAACTGGCCACAATCGTCGGCATACGATCCGTTCCCACCACGATGGCGTTTCGCGAGGGGATTCTTGTGTACAGCCAGCCTGGGGCGGTGCCCCCAGCCGTGCTCGAAGACTTGATCGGCCAGATCAAGGGTCTTGTCATGGCCATGGTGCGCACCAAGATCGCCGAGCGCAAAGCCGCCGCAAAGATCTAGCGGCCCAACCACTTCGACCCACGACTAAAGAGCCATCATGTGCTACTCCGTGCGCTGCCTTCGCTGCGGCAAGACCACCTGGGCGGGCTCCGCCTTGCCAGGCCTGCGGCTGTGGCCAGCACGCGGACACCGTCTTGAAAACGGTGCCAGCCAGCCAACGATGCACCTGCCGGGGCACCGATGCGGATCAGGTGCATGCTGCAAGGTGGCAATAATGCGACGCGCAGTGGCTTCGGCAAGTAGCTAACATCAGCCGCTGCAAGCCGGTCGCCGCGGCGGCGCGGCCCGCCTCGAGCCAATGGTCGGCGTCTACCTTGGCCGCGTGCACCGTGGCGTTTGGGAAGACGGCAGTACAGGCGTAGTCAGCGTCCCGTGGCTCAGGTACTCATCGAGATTTTGCAGCACCAGCGCGGTCACCGCCTCCACGGCTTGGCGGGTGCCTCCGCCAATGTGCGGCGACAGCACCACATTGTTCCAACGCGCAAAACTCCGGTGGCACATCAGGTTCATGAGCGAGCACGTCAAGTCCGGCGCCCGCTAGATGACCGTCGACAAGCAACTGGACAAGGGCTTGTTCGTCCACCACGCTGCCGCGGGCAATGTTGATCAGATATCCCTTCGGCCCCAAGGCTTCCAGCACCGCACGGCTGACGAGCTTTTCGGTCTCGTTGCCGCCCGGCGTGGCGACGACCAGCACATCAACGGATTCGGCCAGTTCCACCGCGGATGGGACGTAGCGATACGGAGAGTCAGGTACCGGCCGCCGATTGTGATAAGCAATCGCGCACTTGAATCCGACGAGCCGGGCAGCGATCGCCAAGCCGATCCGGCCCAGACCGAGGATGCCAACCCGGCTTCCACTGACCTCATCGGTCAGCGGGAGCCCTTCGGTGGGGCAGTAGCCTTCGATGGGCCAGCGGCCGGCCCGCACGTAACGATCCACGGCGGGCAGCCTGCGCATTGTCGCGAGCATCAGGCCGACCGCGCCGGAAGCTACGACATCGCCTGGCTCGAGTACGAACTCGTTGGCCTGCTCGACGGTGTCGGACATGACGCCCAGCCGCCCGGCGAGTGTGAGATTAGCTGCGACACGGCCTATTTGGCGGCCTAGGTGTCGTTGGCATCGTCTAGACTCTGTACTAACGGCAATTCCAACTCTTTTGAGGGGAGTCACATCTCGTGACTATCAACGACATTCCCGGCACCCGGCCAGCACGCCGCATCCATGTTCCGCCGCCACCTTCCGGGCAGCTTCCCGATCCCGGTGGCGGTGACTCCGTTGAGCGCCGCCCACCGGCTGCAGCAGCAGACCGCTGACCTTTACAGCCGTTGGCGCGGATCGTTCCCGGACGGGATCGACCCCGACGAATTGAAAGACGCGGCAGGCCAATTCGCCTACAGTGATGCGGCGCTGGCGCTGCCCGATGCACTGAGTGCCGTGGAATCCGCCGCCAACGCCGCCACCCGCCGGGTCAGCGACTTGGTCAAGGGCACGCGGGTAGGTGCTGATGTCGCTAGTCAGCTTGCTGCCCAACGGTATTGGGCTAGGGCACAGCGCAACCTCGATGCCGCAAAGGATCCTGCCAAGGTCGTCGCTGCCGCGCAAAACCTGATCGCCAACGCTGACGAAGGCCAGACCCGCGTTCTCGCTGAAGAATTGGCCGACTACCTCGCCAGCCGTTCAGTCCCGGCGGGCTGGTTGCCCGATGCGCTAGCGTTGAAGATCCCCGGCCTGAGCAATGCTGCCGCCGACGCCATCCAGAAGGCCAAACAACATGCGATCCTGCTGCAGAACTACAACGCATTAACGAACGCTTTCGCCAAAGACATTGCGGCACCGCAATTGTTGGATCCGACGATTGCGACCGCCACGCCTTATGGCGGCTAATGGCGATGGCAAGCAAAACCACAGGGATACAACATGAGTGATGAATCTGCCGAAACACTGGCTGACAAAGAGCGACGCATAGCCGAGCTTGATCGGGAGATCGCGATCAACCGCATCAGCCGGGAAACCGGTGTCCCGCTTGATCTTTTGGGCAGAGGCAGGACCGCCGAGGAGATCGAACAGATCGCCGCCGATGCCATCGCCTGGCGTGCCGCCGCGCCGCCAGCACCTACGCCGACAACGTCAGCAGTACCTACGTCCAGAGTGGGCCAGATCGGTAGGAACACACTGCCTTACCTAAGTCCGGCTGACACACGTGCGGTTTGGCGTCAAGGTCGCCTTGAAGACATAGGTGCGCCAGCGCCGCCCCCGCACCGAAACGGTGCCTGATGTCGCCTCGTCGCAACCGTCCTCGACCCAAGGAAGCCAGCGCCGTCAAGCCCCTGGTCACCCTGGACCGCTCAGCAGTGGGGGGCCCAGCACCTCTGGTTGGGGCAATAGGTCGAACGTGCGAGGTTCACCATGGATCCGACGTCTCCCAACGTAGCGCCTGTCGGGTCCAAGTTGGCGTGGACGTGGTTGGCAATCTGCTGTGGCGTCCAACCCCACCCGAGATCGTCGCAGATGAGGTGCGCCATCCCGATGAGGGCCTCGTCGTGGCCCGGCGGCCAAGTGAGGCCGATGGCGCGCAGTTGAGCGAGGTACGCGTCATTAGTGGGATCGGCAGCCGCAATCGCAGCGTTAGTAACCAGTGCAGCGCCAGCCATCATGGGGATGGTCAGTATGGCCAGCCAGCGAGGTGAGGGCATTTGATGCGGCTTCCTTTCGTCTTGGCGTTGACGATAGTGTGCGGATCCAAAGCGGCACAAACATGAAGAATAGCGAAAGCTGGGAAAAAGCTTACGAAAAGCTGAATAGTCGGCTTTTGGGGCGACTATCCTCAGGCCAGACCAGTCCCGCGACGGCGAGGTACTGTGACCGGTCGTATGGCCTGGCCCTGCTGAATCAATGCGACATCCATACCAGCGCCGCCGGACTAATCGCGTGGGCACTTGGACCCACACCGAGAGTCTGTCCCGCACAGCCCATCCCAGATGCCCTCAGTCGTCCATCCCGGTAGCGCCAATGTCATTGATCCACTGCGAGATTGCTTCCCCACATGGGAGTGCCTGGGCATCCCCGGAGTGCCTGGGCATTGCGACCATCGCTACGTTCGGCGCACTATCGCTACCGGCACCATCCGACCGTCACACCGCAGCGCCAGCCAATCCCTCACTGCCTCACAGGATCTCCGGCCATCGTCCTTCCCGCCCTCCGGCCTTCCCGCCCTCCACCATCGGACCATCGCGCCTTCCCGCCCTCCCAGCCTTCCCGCCCTCCGATCACCAAGCGGGACAAGACCATCCGATCATCCTCGCAAGGATCTCGCGGCATGCCTTCCCTCGACACCACCCCATTAAGGCAGTCACACCGATTCCGCTATCGAGCACAGAAATCCGTCGCATCGGCAACGCGAGGAAGTGCATCGCGCAGACATTGGCCCACGGCCCGATGTCGAGCTTCGTGTCGGCGTAGGCCAGTGCGCTGACACCGGATGCCTTGCAGATGTCACAGTCTGGGATCTCGGTGACCAGAACCATTGTGCCCGTTGTCATGTCGCCCGTGTGCGCTGCCGGGAGCTGACGACAAGACCGATGCGACCGCCGAGGCGCCCTTGACGCGCGAAATCTGTAACTGCCAATAAAGTCCGCCGGGACTGCTGAACTGGAGTCGACCGTACAGCATGACCGGTATTAGACGGTTGTCTTTGAAGCGACGATCGGGGCCCCACCCACATTCGGGTGCAGCCATGTCTGATCCACCTGCTGTGCGTCGCTCGGCGGCCAACCCTGTTCTATCCACCTCTCTGGCCGGTGGTGAATTTGTAGGTCCTGGTAGCGAATGTCGCTGTAGAGCGTGCCATCTCGTACCAGTACCCGGTCGGGAAGAAAATGAAGGCTCGAATGGCCGACCACTATGGACGGGACTGCGCTGATGTTGGTGGACAAATGCTTGGGACCCGCCGTCGTGGCGGTAGCGGCAACGAGGCTCTCCAAATCGCTCGCACCTCCAGTGTGCTTGTAGTCGTAAAGCGTCTCCACATGTCGTGTCTGAACAACGCGCCATAGCCTCTGCGATCCGGTCAACCATCCCCAGGAATCAACCAGCGAATGAAACCATGCTGCAGGCGCATCGTTGACGTCGTAGAACAGGACGACGGTTCGTTGCGCCTGGTCTCGCAAAAATAGCCACCAGCCCAACGGAGCCAACAATATCCAGATGACCAAGCTGATGACCCAGCTCAAAAGCAGCGCCACAAGTCCGAGGAAGAAGCCAGCGATGGTGACTAACCAACCCCATCCCATCCGGCTCGCCGCAGCGTTGAGTTGTTTGACCACGTCATCACCAACGGTCGGAACCAATGACACCGCCGTAGCGCCCGTCACGTCATGCATGACGACGTCACTCGGCTTATATGCCGGAAAGTGCGATGTGTGGGACTGCGCGGGCTGCTGTACGGTCCTGTGCGCCCGAGAGCCTCCCAACAAAGGCAACCGTGTCGTCCCATGTGGACGTAGTTCCCACGCGGGCCCGATCCGACGCGGAAGCCAGGCACGCCAACGCTGACCCCGAGGCCCGATTTGCTGAGGTTCAGCCGGAACGGGCCAGCCTGTACATACTTGCGGATATAGAAACCCATCGTGGTCTCCTTCGCCTCCTGGCCCCCAACTGTTGGCGGCGCAGCGTGAGCAGATCGCCACGCTGTTCGACACTGACACCGACCTCTGTCCAGAACGTTTTGAGCAGGTGGGTGCGACTTCGCGAAATACATTTCAACGACCTGGGGAAACCCTAGGAGGCAATGAAAACTGTACTTCGTGGTTCTGCTGCGCGGGCTGGTCGCGTGGGTGTGTCATTGATGCCGCAAGCGCCAGGAAGGTCAAGGGTCATGACTAATCCAGCATCCGACGGCATGGAAGCCTCCGCCGCTACGGCTGAAGCCGCCGAGAAAACCACCGCATGGAAGCAGGACGGCGCAGGCGGTGATGTGACCGAGATCGTGCCTCACATTCCCCAGACCGAGACTGAGCTGGCGTGGTCGGCAGACAATGCCGTGCCCGAGCCCGAGCCCTACCGGCAGCCGTGGACCCGGGCGTTGCTGATAGCCGCAGCCATCCTGGTACCCCTTGCTGCGGTGGCCGCAATCATCGCCGTCCCCCGATGGATGTCGCATCACGACTCAGCAGCTCCCTCGATGGCCCCCGTCAATCCGAACTGGACGCCGCCATCGTCCGTGGCCCCGCCACCGCAACCGAGCCTCACTGGCACCTACCAAATCGTGTTCGATGTCAGCGCCGCGACTTACCGGGGCAACGTCGTGCCGCCTAAGCGCACCGGCACGAAAACATCATGGTGGGCCTGGCGGTCATCGTGTCCAGCCCCAGGATGCACCGCCAGTAGTGTGAAGCTGGATGACACCAACCACACCGTGGCGAGCGCCAGGAACGTCACGGACTCGCTGAACTACATCAACGGCCAGTGGATGGAGATCCCCGTCTCCATACCGCCCGATCCGCCTGCGCCGGGATGCACGGAATCGACTCAGTGGGTTCTGCGGCCACAACCGGACGGCACCCTCGCCGGTACCGAAACCGAAACCCTTGAGGGCACCTGCGGGTCCCAGGGCAACACCACCGTGACCCCATTCGTCGCGACGCGGATTGGGCCAGTGCCGGATGGCTTGCTGAGGGACGTGAACTGAGATGCGTGAGTCAGCGTGGCTGTTCGCCGTTATCGTTCTCCTGTTGTCGCAGCGGCAGGACCACTGGAAAGACGGGCAGTAGTCTGCCGAGAACCAGGTGTGTGAACGCTGGCAATGAAGCTGTCCCACTGTATCTTTTCGCTTGACGTGCGGGAACCGGATTGGCAGCGGATAGGCAGCGGCTCTCGGCGGTTCCCGAAAATGCCCTCTGACCTGCGAAAACCCTGGTGCCCCCGGCAGGATTCGAACCTGCGGCCTTCTGCTCCGGAGGCAGACGCTCTATCCCCTGAGCTACGGGGGCGCACGAACAACATGCTGCGCCATTGGGCCCCGACAGACTAACGCATCGTGGTGACTGCGCGGCCACCGCAATGGATTCGGGGCGGAAGCACCCCAGCCCATAGGATGGACGTTCGTGACCCCCGCCGACCTGGCTGAGCTGCTCAAAACCACCGCATCTGCGGTGCTGGCTGAGCGCGGCCTGGACACGGCCGCTTTACCGCAGACGGTCACCGTGGAACGGCCGCGCATCCCCGAACACGGCGACTACGCCAGCAACCTGGCGTTGCAGCTGGGCAAAAAGGTCGGCGCCAACCCGCGTGAACTGGCCGGATGGCTTGCCGAGGCGCTGAGCCAGGCCGACGGTGTCGCCTCAGCAGAGGTGGCCGGACCGGGCTTCATCAACATGCGCCTCAAGGCGTCGGCACAAGCCACGATCGTCAACACCGTCATCGACGCCGGCGCAAGCTTCGGTAACTCCGACGCACTGGCCGGACACAAGATCAACCTCGAATTCGTCTCGGCCAACCCGACCGGACCGATCCACATCGGCGGTACTCGTTGGGCCGCCGTCGGCGACGCGCTGGGCCGGTTGCTGTCCACGCAGGGCGCCGACGTGGTGCGCGAATACTATTTCAACGACCACGGCACCCAGATCGACCGGTTCGCCAGCTCGCTGATCGCCGCCGCCAAAGGCGAGCCCGCCCCGTCCGACGGCTATGCGGGCAGCTACATCACCGACATCGCCGCGCAGGTTTTGCAGAAGGCGCCCGATGCGCTGAGTCTGCCGGAACCCGAGATGCGGGAGACCTTCCGCGAAATCGGTGTCGACTTGATGTTCGCCCACATCAAAGAGTCGTTGCACGAGTTCGGCACCGACTTCGACGTCTACATCCACGAAGACTCGATGCACACCAGTGGCCGTGTCGACCAGGCCATCGCCAGGCTTCGCGAGACCGGTAACATTTACGAGAAGGACGGCGCAACCTGGTTGCGTACCAGCGCTTTTGGTGACGACAAGGACCGCGTCGTGATCAAAAGCGACGGCAAGCCGGCGTATATCGCCGGTGATATCGCTTATTACCTGGACAAGCGGCAACGCGGTTTCGACTTGTGCATCTACATGCTCGGTGCCGATCACCACGGATATATCGCCCGGCTCAAGGCTGCGGCTGCCGCGTTCGGCGACGACCCGGCCACCGTCGAGGTGCTCATCGGGCAGATGGTCAACCTGGTCCGCGACGGCCAGCCGGTCCGGATGAGCAAGCGGGCCGGCACCGTGATCACGCTCGACGACCTGGTCGAGGCGATCGGCGTCGACGCCGCGCGCTACAGCCTGATCCGCTCGTCGGTGGACACCGCAATCGACATAGACTTAGCACTGTGGTCTTCGGCGTCGAATGAAAACCCGGTCTATTACGTGCAATACGCGCATGCCCGGCTGTCGGCGCTGGCCCGCAACGCCGCCGAACTCGGCTTGATCCCCGATACGGGACATCTCGAGCTGCTCAACCACGACAAAGAGGGCACGCTGTTGCGCACCATCGGCGAATTCCCGCGGGTGCTCGAAACCGCTGCTTCTCTGCGGGAACCACACCGGGTATGCCGCTACCTGGAAGACCTCGCCGGTGACTACCACCGGTTCTACGACTCCTGCCGGGTGTTGCCCCAGGGCGACGAGCAGCCCACCGACCTGCACACCGCGCGCCTGGCCCTGTGTCAGGCGACCTGTCAGGTTATTGCCAATGGGCTGGCAATACTCGGCGTCAGCGCCCCGGAGCGAATGTGAACGTCCATCCCGCCGGTCCCCGGCACGCCGAAGAGATCCGTCCCTCGGGTAGCTCGCCGCGGCCGCAGTCGCCTGAGGAGCTGCTGTGGTTGGCACCAAATGTATGGCCGCGGAATGTATCTCGTGACAAAAGCGGAGTCGTCGCTATCGCGGGAGTTCCACTGACATACCTTGCCCAGGAGTACGGGACTCCGCTGTTCGTCATCGACGAGGACGACTTTCGCTCTCGCTGCCGAGATACTGCGGCGGCATTCGGCGGCGGGAGGAATGTGCATTATGCCGCCAAGGCCTTCCTGTGCAGCGAAATAGCGCGGTGGATCGACGAAGAAGGCCTCTCGCTCGACGTGTGCACCGGCGGGGAGCTGGCCGTCGCACTGCACGCCGACTTTCCGCCGGAGCGGATTACCCTGCACGGCAACAACAAATCGGTCGAAGAGTTGACCGCCGCGGTCAAGGCCGGAGTCGGCCACATCGTTCTGGATTCGATGATTGAAATCGAGCGCCTCGACGCGATCGCGGGCGAGGCGGGCATCGTCCAGGATGTCCTTGTGCGTCTCACCGTCGGTGTCGAGGCGCACACCCACGAGTTCATCTCCACCGCACACGAAGACCAGAAATTCGGGTTGTCGGTAGCCAGCGGCGCGGCCACGGCAGCCGTCCGCCGGGTATTCGCCACTGATCACCTGCGACTGGTTGGCTTGCACAGTCATATCGGCTCACAGATCTTCGATGTGGCCGGCTTCGAACTTGCCGCGCACCGTGTCATCGGCCTGCTACGTGAGATTGTCGGTGAGTTCGGTCCGGAAAAGACGGCGCAGCTATCGGCGGTCGATCTCGGTGGCGGCCTGGGTATCTCGTACCTGCCGCCCGACGATCCACCGCCGGTAGCCGAGCTGGCGGCCAAGTTGAGCGCCATCGTGAGCAACGAGTCGGCGGCCGTGGGACTGCCTGCGCCCAGGCTGGTGGTCGAGCCCGGGCGCGCCATCGTCGGACCAGGCACCGTCACGCTGTATGAAGTCGGCACCGTTAAGGACGTCGACGTGAGTGCCACGGCGCAACGGCGTTACGTCAGCGTCGACGGCGGCATGAGCGACAACATCCGCACCGCGCTCTACGACGCGCAGTATGACGTCCGGCTGGTCTCGAGAGTAAGCGATGCACCAGCCGTACCGGCTCGTATCGTCGGAAAGCACTGCGAAAGCGGCGATATCGTCGTGCGCGACACATGGGTGCCCGACGACCTGGAGGCCGGCGACCTGCTCGGGGTGGCCGCTACCGGCGCCTACTGCTATTCGCTGTCGAGCCGTTACAACATGATCGGCCGCCCCGCCGTGGTAGCGCTGCGCGCCGGGCAGGCCCGCCTGATCCTCCGTCGGGAGACGGTCGATGATCTGCTGAGTCTGGAAATGAGGTGACCAGTGCCCCGTGACGAAAAGCCGGTCGGTGTAGCGGTACTCGGGTTGGGCAACGTCGGCAGCGAAGTTGTCCGCATCATCGAGGGCAGCGCGGACGATCTCGCGGCTCGCGTCGGCGCGCCACTGGTGCTGCGCGGCATCGGAGTGCGCCGCGTCGCCGCCGACCGCGGTGTTCCGGTCGGCCTGCTCACCGACAACATCGAAGAACTCGTCTCGCGCGAGGACGTCGACATCGTCGTCGAAGTGATGGGGCCGGTGGAGCCGTCTCGCAAGGCGATCCTGTCTGCGCTCGAGCACGGTAAATCCGTCGTTACGGCGAACAAGGCGTTGTTGTCCACGTCCACCGGCGAATTGGCGCAGGCAGCTGAAAGCGCGCATGTCGACCTGTATTTCGAGGCGGCAGTCGCGGGCGCCATCCCGGTCATCCGACCGCTGACCCAGTCGCTGGCCGGCGACACGGTGTTGCGAGTGGCCGGAATCGTCAACGGCACCACCAACTACATCCTTTCGGCGATGGACAGCACCGGTGCTGACTACGAGAGCGCTCTGGCGGACGCGAGCGCCCTGGGCTATGCCGAGGCAGATCCCACCGCCGACGTCGAAGGCTATGACGCCGCGGCGAAGGCCGCGATTCTGGCATCCATCGCCTTCCACACCCGGGTGACCGCCGATGACGTCCATCGCGAGGGCATCACCAAGATCACTCCGACCGACTTCGCGTCGGCGCGAGCCTTGGGCTGCACTATCAAGCTGCTGTCCATCTGCGAGCGCATCACCACCGACGGTGGTCAGCAACGGGTTTCGGCCCGTGTATACCCGGCGCTGGTGCCCTTGTCGCATCCGCTGGCCACGGTCAGCGGCGCGTTCAACGCCGTGGTGGTCGAGGCCGAGGCCGCGGGGCGGCTGATGTTCTACGGCCAGGGGGCAGGCGGCGCGCCCACTGCCTCGGCGGTGACCGGTGACCTGGTAATGGCCGCCCGCAACCGGGTATTGGGCAGCCGCGGGCCGCGCGAGTCGAAGTACGCCCAACTTCCCATCGCATCAATGGGTGTCATTTCCACGCGCTATTACGTCAGCATGAACGTCGCCGACAAGCCTGGCGTATTGTCCTCGGTCGCAGCAGAATTCGCCAAACGCGAGGTGAGCATCGCCGAGGTCCGCCAAGAAGGCGTGGTGGACGAGGGTGGGCGACGGGTGGGAGCCCGCATCGTGGTCGTCACCCACCGCGCCACCGACGCCGCGCTCTCCGAAACCGTCGATGCGCTCGCCGACTTGGATGTCGTGCAGGATGTCGCAAGCGTGCTGCGACTGGAAGGAACCAGCCTATGAGCGCTCCGCGGACGGCCACTCACCAACCCTGGCCGGGCGTGATCGCGGCATACCGTGACCGGCTACCGGTGGGCGACGATTGGACCCCCGTCACCCTGCTCGAGGGCGGTACTCCGCTGATCCCCGCGACCAGACTCTCCGAACGGACCGGATGCACGGTCCACCTCAAGGTCGAGGGCCTCAACCCGACCGGCTCTTTCAAGGACCGGGGCATGACGATGGCGGTCACCGATGCACTGGCGCGCGGCCAGCAAGCCGTGTTGTGTGCGTCGACCGGAAACACCTCGGCGTCGGCGGCGGCATACGCGGCGCGCGCCGGCATCACCTGCGCGGTGCTGATACCACAGGGCAAGATCGCCATGGGCAAGCTCGCGCAGGCGGTTATGCACGGCGCCAAGATCATCCAGATCGACGGTAACTTCGACGACTGCCTGGAACTGGCCCGCAAGATGGCCGCAGACTTCCCGACGATCTCGTTGGTCAACTCGGTCAACCCGGTGCGCATCGAGGGCCAGAAGACAGCGGCGTTCGAAATCGTGGACGCGCTGGGCGCCGCACCGGACGTGCATGCCCTTCCGGTCGGCAACGCGGGGAACATCACCGCGTACTGGAAGGGGTACACCGAGTATCACCACGAGGGTGTGATCGACAAGTTGCCTCGGATGCTGGGCACCCAGGCGGCAGGCGCAGCGCCCCTGGTACTCGGCCATCCGGTGAGCCACCCCGAGACCATCGCTACCGCGATCCGCATCGGCGCACCGGCGTCGTGGACGGCGGCCGTCGAGGCACAGCAGCAATCCAAAGGGCGCTTCCTGGCCGCTACCGACGACGAGATCTTGGCCGCATACCACCTGGTGGCCCGTGCCGAAGGCGTCTTCGTCGAACCCGCTTCCGCCGCCAGCATCGCGGGTCTACTCAAGGCCATTGACGACGGCTGGGTGGCTCGCGGGTCGACTGTGGTGTGTACGGTGACCGGCAACGGTCTCAAGGATCCCGACACGGCGCTGAAGGATATGCCGAGCGTGTCCCCGTTACCCGTCGATCCGGTCGCCGTCGTCGAGAAGTTAGGGCTGGCCTAGTGGCGATCGCCAGCGCGGCGGAGCCGGGCGCAGCGGGTCGCCACTCGTTAGATCTAGTGGCGATCGCCAGCGCGGCGGAGCCGGGCGCAGGTTGGTGACCCAGATGCTGCCTGCCGGGCTGGTGGCGAGCGCCGTGGTGGCGGCGTCCAGCGCCAATCTAGGCCCGGGATTTGACAGCATCGGTTTGGCATTGCGCCTTTGCGACGAGATCGTTGTCGAGACAATAGATTCCGGCTTGGTTGTGGTGGTCGACGGCGAGGGCGCCGACCAGGTACCGTTGGGCCCCGAACACCTGGTGGTGCGCGCCGTCCAGCGCGGGCTGCAGGCCGTGGGGGCCAGCGCTCCCGGCCTGGCGGTGCGCTGCCGCAACGCGATCCCGCATTCCCGTGGTCTCGGCTCCTCCGCGGCGGCCGTGGTCGGTGGCCTGGCGGCAGTAAATGGTCTTGTCGCACAGACGGATTCGACACCGCTAAGCGAATCACAACTGATCCAGCTATCTTCGGAGTTTGAGGGTCATCCCGACAACGCAGCGGCTGCAGTATTGGGCGGTGCGGTGGTTTCGTGGATTGACAGAAGCGGTGATCGGCCTGGCTACTCGGCGGTACCGCTGCGGCTTCATCCCGATATCCGTTTGTTCCTCGCGATTCCCGAGGAACGCTCCTTGACCGCGGAGACCCGGGGGCTGCTGCCCGCCCAGGTCAGCCACGACGATGCGAGGTTCAACGTCAGCCGTGCCGCGTTGCTGGTGGTAGCGCTCACCGAACGGCCCGATCTGCTGATGGCGGCCACTGAGGACGTGCTTCATCAGCCTCAACGCGCTTCAGTGATGCCGGCCTCGGCGGAATATTTGCGACTGTTGCGGCGTCATAGTGTGGCGGCGACGCTTTCGGGGGCAGGTCCTTCACTGGTCGCACTGACCACAGAGCCGGAGTTGCCGCTGGAAGCGTTGGAGTACGGTCCCGCAAACGGATTTACCATCACTGAGATGACCGCCGGCGACGGTGTTCGCTGGAGCCCGGGAGTCACAGTTCGAGGTTGATCGATAACGTTGCGGGAGGGTTGCTTGCTTCCGACAGGGAAGCGGGCTATCCTCGGACCCGTCCAGCGATCGCAGCATCTGCATCTGCATCCATACTGCCTTGCCGCTACGACAACCACCAATTCTTCTCGTGAACGAGGTTCGCCGTTTTACCGCCGATCCTGGCGATCACCGTTGCAGAGTCGATGATTGGGCGCACTCGGCAAATTAGGCTGAATGCAACGACCCCCCGTCTGACGTGATCAGCGGGGGAAGAAAGGAAATCCGTGACTGATACGGACCTCATCACGGCTGGCGAAAGCACCGACGGCAATGAGCAGTCGAATTCCGTGACCACAGACAATCCAGACGTCAAAACCACTGCGTCGGCGGGCTCGCTGTCCACCATGGTGCTGCCTGAACTGCGCGCGCTGGCTAATCAAGCCGGCGTCAAGGGGACGTCGGGCATGCGTAAGAACGAACTGATCGCCGCGATTCAGGAAACCAGGGGGCAGGCCAACGGCGTGTCAACCGGTGACGGCCCGGCATCGCAGGACCACGGCGAATCTGGCCCAGCGCGAAGTGCTGAAGCAGCGGCCGCCCAAGGGCAACAGAGCGATTCATCGGCCGAGGCGCCGCGCCGGGATCGACGCAGCGCATCCCGCGAATCGGGATCAGCCGCTCGCGGTGCCGCAGAATCGGATCGCGACGGCACAACCCTCGGCGCGGGCACAGCCACCGACAAGGCTGACAACCGCCAAAGGGGCCAACAGGACACCAAGACCGACGAGCGCGGAGCAGACACGGGTAGTGACCAGCAAAGCTCAGGTGGCCAGCAGCCTCGCGGCGACGACGACGGTGACGGGCGTCAAGGCCGGCGCGGACGCCGGTTCCGCGATCGCAGGCGGCGCGGTGAGCGGTCGGGCGAAGGCACCGAAGCCGAACTGCGTGAAGACGACGTCGTCCAGCCGGTAGCCGGTATCCTTGACGTCCTCGACAATTACGCCTTCGTGCGCACCTCCGGTTACCTGGCCGGTCCGCACGACGTCTATGTGTCCATGAATATGGTGCGCAAAAACGGCCTGCGCCGCGGTGACGCGGTGACCGGTGCGGTTCGGGTGCCCAAAGAAGGAGAACAGCCCAACCAGCGGCAGAAGTTCAACCCGCTGGTACGCCTGGACAGCGTCAATGGTGGATCGGTCGAAGACGCCAAGAAGCGGCCCGATTTCAGCAAATTGACGCCGTTGTACCCCAACCAGCGGCTTCGTCTGGAAACCACCCCTGACCGGCTGACCACCCGGGTCATCGACCTCATCATGCCGATCGGCAAGGGCCAGCGCGCGCTGATCGTGTCGCCGCCCAAGGCGGGCAAGACCACGATCCTGCAGGATATCGCCAACGCGATCGCCAGAAACAACCCGGAATGCCACCTCATGGTCGTGCTCGTCGACGAGCGGCCTGAAGAGGTCACCGACATGACGCGCTCGGTCAAGGGAGAGGTCATCGCCTCGACGTTCGACAGGCCGCCGTCAGACCACACTTCGGTCGCCGAGCTGGCGATCGAGCGGGCCAAGAGGCTCGTCGAGCAGGGCAAAGACGTCGTGGTATTGCTCGACTCGATCACCCGGCTGGGCCGCGCCTACAACAACTCGTCGCCGGCGTCGGGCCGCATCCTGTCCGGCGGTGTCGACTCGACCGCGCTGTACCCGCCCAAGCGCTTCCTCGGCGCCGCACGCAATATCGAGGAAGGCGGATCGCTGACCATCATCGCCACCGCGATGGTCGAGACCGGTTCCACCGGTGACACGGTCATCTTCGAGGAGTTCAAGGGCACCGGCAACGCCGAGCTCAAGCTGGACCGCAAGATCTCTGAACGGCGGGTTTTCCCCGCGGTCGACGTGAACCCCTCCGGCACCCGCAAGGACGAGCTATTGCTGTCGCCCGACGAGTTCGGCGTTGTGCACAAGCTGCGCCGCGTGCTGTCGGGTCTGGATTCTCACCAAGCCATCGACTTGCTGATGTCGCAGCTGCGCAAGACCAAGACCAATTACGAGTTCCTGGTTCAGGTGTCCAAGACGACACCGGGGTCCATGGATAACGACTAGTCCACCCTGCGATCCCACCCGCCTGCCGGGGCAGCGATTCCCGCCTGCGACGATCGACGCATGGCGGAGACGCTTCAGCAACTGCTTCGTGAGCGTTTGAATCAAGACACGCCGGCGGTGAAGTACGGCGAGCGGGTCTGGACCTGGCGTGAGCATCTGGCCGATGCCGCCGGCACCGCCGCAGCCCTGATTCGGATCGCGGATCCGGATCGCCCGCTGCATATCGGCGCGTTGCTGGGCAACACCCCCGAGATGCTCACCGCCATGGCGTCGGCGGCGCTCGGCGGATATGTGTTGTGCGGAATCAACGACACTCGGCGCGGTGCCGCGCTGGCCAGGGATATTTTGCGTGCCGATTGCCAGATCCTGCTCACCGATCCAGCACACCGAGAACTGCTCGACGGTCTCGACCTGCCTGGTGTGCAGGTGTTCGACGTTTCCAGCGAGTCCTGGTCGGCCTTGTTGGGGAGTGCTGGAACGCTG
This sequence comes from uncultured Actinomycetota bacterium, assembly GCA_963728815.1. Taxonomy (GTDB): domain Bacteria; phylum Actinomycetota; class Actinomycetes; order Mycobacteriales; family Mycobacteriaceae; genus Mycobacterium. Next base: position 293,511 of record CAVSLH010000018.1, on the reverse strand, counting down.
GTCCCCTATCGCGAGGTCGCGCCCACCGACACGTTCATGATGATCTTCACCTCGGGGACCAGCGGCGAGCCGAAGGCGGTGCAGGTAATGCATCTGACCGTGTTGTTTGCCGGCGCGTCGCTGATTGCGCGGTTCGAGGTCGACGCCTCCGACGTCTGCTATCTGTCGATGCCGCTGTTTCACTCCAATGCGCTGCTGGCCGGGTGGAGCGCGGCGGTGAGCTCAGGTGCGGCAATGGTCCCCGCGACGTTTTCGGCGTCCCGGCTGCTTCCCGATCTGCGCAGGTACGGGGCTACTTTCATGAACTACGTCGGCAAACCACTTGCGTACGTCCTGGCTACGCCCGAGGAACCCGATGACCACGACAACCCGCTGCGGGTCGCATTCGGCAACGAGGCAAGCGATCGCGATATCGCCGAATTCAGCCGTCGTTTCGACTGCACGGTGTGGGACGGCTTCGGCGCCACCGAGGGCGCGATCATCATCACCCGGGAAGACGGCTGCCCGCCGGGTTCGCTGGGCCTGGGTTTCCCCGGGGTGGGCGTCTACAACCCGGACACGCTCGCCGAGTGTCCCGTGGCCACCTTCGGCGAGGATGGCGCCCTGACCAACGCCGACGAGGCGATCGGGGAGTTGGTCAACACCACGGGCGCGGGTTTGTTTGCCGGCTACTACAACGACCCGGAAGCCACCGATGCACGACTTCGGCACGGCATGTTCTGGTCGGGCGACCTGGCCTACCGGGACGCCTACGGTTGGATCTACTTCGCCGGGCGCAGCGGCGACTGGTTGCGCGTCGACGGAGAGAACATGACGACGGCGCCTATTGAACGGATCCTGCAGCGGTTGCCGCCGGTCAGCCACGTCGCGGTCTATGCGGTACCCGACGAACATGTCGGCGACCAGGTGATGGCGGCGATCGTGTTGTGCGACAACGCTGATCTGACGCCTGAGGAGTTCGGCCAGTTTCTGGCCGGTCAGCCCGACTTGTCACCCAAGGCATGGCCCCGCTATGTCTGGCTCACCGATCGGCTGCCGACCACGGCTACCAACAAGGTCCTGAAGCGGGAGCTGACTGCTCGCGGTTCAACCCCCGAAGGTGGTGTGCTCTGGACGCGTAGCGGGCTAGGCGGGTCTTATGTCCGCCTGGATCGCGATGCCGACGCCAATATCGGTTAAAGGGGCTCAAGTCGCCGGGAATGCGCGGGCGCATCTCGGTGTTTGGGGTGATGGCGGTTGACCTGGCATAATCGACGGTCGACCACCCCAGAACCACTTCAGGTTCCCGGAGTTCACGCCCGGCCGCCGGATCGAATACGGGGGGCACGGGCGGCAAACGATCGAAGAGGACATCATGAAAGCTGACATTCATCCCGCCTACGCGGAGACCACGGTGGTCTGCGGCTGTGGCAACACCTTCCAGACGCGCAGCACCAAGCCGGGAGGCCGCATCGTGGTCGAGGTTTGCTCGCAGTGCCATCCCTTCTACACAGGCAAGCAGAAGATCCTGGACAGCGGCGGCCGGGTCGCCCGCTTCGAGAAGCGCTACGGCAAGCGCAAGGTCGGAGCGGACAAGGCTGAAGCAACCGACAAATAGCTGGCTTACCGACGCCCGAACTGTGCGTGAACCTGCACAGGCCGGGCGTCGGTTCATGTTTGCGGGGGATTTCCCGGTAGGAGGCGGTAGGAGTAGGACATGACGCAGCCGGTACAGACGATCGACGTGCTGCTCGCCGAACACGCCGAGCTTGAGCATGCGCTGGCAGATCCCGAATTACACAGCAATCCCGACGAGGCGCGCAAAGTCGGGCGTCGGTTCGCCCGACTGGCCCCGATCGTCGCTACACACCGCAAGCTGGTGTCGGCGCGCGACGACCTGGAGACCGCACGTGAGCTGGCCGCCGACGACGAGTCGTTCGCCGACGAGGTCACCGAACTGGAATCACGGGTAGCCGAACTGGACACCCAACTCACCGATATGTTGGCGCCGCGCGACCCGCATGACCGCGACGACATCGTGCTCGAGGTCAAATCCGGTGAGGGCGGCGAAGAATCGGCATTGTTCGCTGCTGACCTGGCCAGGATGTATATCCGCTATGCAGAGCGGCGCGGCTGGACGGTGACGGTACTGGACGAAACTACCTCGGACCTGGGCGGCTACAAGGACGCGACGCTAGCTATCGCCAGTAAGGGTGACGCGGTCGACGGAGTGTGGTCGCGAATGAAGTTCGAAGGCGGGGTACACCGGGTACAACGTGTCCCGGTGACGGAATCCCAAGGCCGCGTGCACACTTCGGCAGCGGGTGTACTGGTCTATCCGGACCCGGAGGAAGTCGGGGAGGTGCAGATCGACGAGTCGGATCTGCGCATCGACGTCTACCGGTCGTCCGGCAAGGGTGGGCAGGGCGTCAACACCACCGACTCCGCGGTGCGGATCACACACCTGCCCACCGGGATTGTCGTCACCTGCCAAAACGAACGGTCGCAGCTGCAGAACAAGACCCGTGCGTTGCAGGTGCTGGCCGCACGCCTGCAGGCAATGGCCGAGGAGCAGGCGCTGGCCGACGCGTCGGCGGATCGGGCCAGCCAGATTCGCACGGTGGACCGCAGCGAACGCATTCGCACCTACAACTTCCCGGAGAACCGGATCACTGACCACCGAATCGGTTACAAGTCACACAATCTCGATCAGGTTCTCGACGGTGACCTGGATGCGCTTTTCGACGCGTTGAGCGCTGCCGACAAGCAGGCCAGGCTGCAACAGTCATGACCCGGCTGCGGCGCGCGATCGACTCCGCGGCGGCGCTACTCGCCGAAGCGGGGATCGATTCCGCGCGTTGCGATGCCGAGCAGTTGGCCGCTCACCTGGCAGGCGTCGACCGTGGCCGGCTGACCTTGCTCGAGTCGCCCGGCGACGAGTTCTTTGGGCGCTACCGCGACGTCGTCGCCGCGCGCTCGCAGCGGGTGCCGTTGCAGCACCTCACCGGGACGGTGGCGTTCGGGCCAGTGCTGCTGCACGTCGGCCCGGGTGTTTTCATACCTCGCCCGGAGACCGAGGCCATCTTGGCGTGGGCCACCACGCAGCGCCTGGGAGCGCGGCCCGTGATTATTGATTTGTGCACCGGATCCGGCGCGTTGGCGTTGCCACTGGCCCAGCACCGGCCACTGGCCCGGGTCATCGGCATCGACGACTCCGATACGGCGCTCGATTACGCGCATCGCAACGCTGAGGGCACCTCCGTTGAACTGGTGCGCGCCGACGTCACAACGCCGGGCCTGCTTCCCGAACTGGACGGGCGGGTCGACTTGGTCGTGGCTAACCCGCCTTACGTTCCCGACGATGTGGTTCTGGAACCTGAAGTAGCCCAACATGATCCGCACCACGCGGTGTTTGGTGGGCCGGACGGGATGGCCCTGATAGTCGCCGTTGTCAGTCTCGCCGGGCGTTGGCTGCGCCCGGGTGGGCAGTTCGCCGTCGAGCATGATGAGACCACGTCGTCGGAAACTGTCGAATTGGTCTACGGCACAGGACTTTTCGATGACATCGTAGCCCGGCAAGATCTGGCCGGCCGACCAAGGTTCGTGACGGCCCGCAGGTGGGGGCACCACCCGCTTGCGGGGGAGGGAGAGCCGTGAGCCGCGCCGCGACGATGCAGAGCGAAGCGATGAGGTGGCGGCACCACCCGCCTGCGGGGGTGGGGGCACCTCCCACTTGTGGGGGAAGCGGCGCCTATGACTGAAGTGTTCGACTGTGCCGATCCTGACCAGCGTTCGCGCGGAATCGCCTCGGCGGTAGGGGCACTTAAGGGCGGCCGACTGGTTGTTATGCCGACGGACACCGTCTATGGCATCGGTGCCGACGCCTTCGACAGCGCCGCGGTGGCCGCGCTGCTGTCGGCAAAGGGACGCGGTCGTGATATGCCGGTGGGCGTGCTGGTCGGCTCCTGGCACACCATCGAGGGCCTCGTCTACGTGATGCCCGAGGGTGCCCGCGAACTGATCCGCGCATTCTGGCCGGGCGCGCTCAGCCTGGTGGTGGAACAGGCGCCGTCGTTGCGTTGGGATCTCGGTGATGCCCGCGGCACCGTGATGCTGCGAATGCCGTTGCACCCTGTCGCCATCGAGTTGCTGCGTGAGGTGGGTCCCATGGCGGTATCCAGCGCCAACATCTCCGGCCACCCGCCCGCGGTCGACGCCGACGAGGCCCGCAGCCAACTCGGCGATCTTGTCGAGGTCTATCTCGACGCAGGTCCGTCTGCGCAGCAGGCCGCATCGACGATCGTCGATCTGACCGGAGCCGGCCCGCGGATCCTGCGACCGGGTCCGGTGAGCGCTGAGCGCATTGGGGAAGTGCTCGGGTTGGACCCCGCGAGTTTGATCGCCTAGCCGTTCGGCGTCTCAGGTTGGTGCAGTACGGTCTCGAGGTGTCCAGCGACGTGGCCAGCCTTGCCGGTGGTTTGCTCGCCCTGTCTGACCGCAGCGCCGGCGTCCCCCTGCGCGAGCTTGCGCTGGTCGGACTGACCGCAGCGATCATCACCTACTTCGCAACCAGTCCGGTGCGGGTACTGGCTACCAAGTTGGGAGCGGTCGCCTATCCGCGGGAACGCGATGTGCACTTGACGCCAACCCCGCGGATGGGCGGGCTGGCGATGTTTCTCGGCGTCGTCTCTGCTGTCTTTCTGGCATCCCAGCTTCCGGCGCTCACTCGCGGGTTCGTCTATTCCAACGGCATGCCCGCGGTTCTGGTGGCGGGCGCGGTGATCATGGGTATCGGTCTGATCGACGACCGTTGGGGTCTGGACGCCCTGACGAAGTTCGCCGGTCAGATCACCGCGGCCAGCGTGCTGGTCACCATGGGCGTTGCTTGGAGTGTCATATACATCCCGATTGGTGGTGTCGGCACCATCGTGCTGGACCAGGCCTCCTCGATCCTGCTCACCCTGGCGCTAACCGTGTCGATCGTCAATGCGATGAACTTCGTCGACGGTCTCGACGGGCTGGCTGCCGGGCTGGGACTCATCACGGCGATGGCGATCTGCATGTTCTCGGTTGGTCTGCTTCGCGACCACGGCGGTGACGTGCTGTTCTATCCGCCGGCCGTGATTTCGGTGGTGCTCGCGGGAGCCTGTCTGGGCTTTCTGCCGCACAACTTTCACCGAGCCAAGATCTTCATGGGCGATTCCGGTTCGATGCTGATCGGCTTGATGCTCGCTGCCGCCTCCACCACCGCTGCCGGCCCGATCTCGCAGAACGCTTACGGCGCTCGCGATGTGTTTGCTCTGCTGTCGCCGTTCCTGCTGGTGGTGGCGGTCATGTTCGTGCCGATGCTCGACCTGCTGCTGGCGATCGTGCGCCGCACCCGCGCGGGCCGCAGCGCGTTCAGCCCCGACAAGATGCACCTGCACCACCGGTTGCTGCAGATCGGTCATTCGCATCGGCGTGTGGTGCTGCTTATCTACCTATGGGTAGGCATCGTCGCGTTCGGTGCCGCGAGCACGATCTTCTTCGACCCCCGCGATACCGGAGCGGTAATGGTGGGCGCGATTGTGGTCGCGGGCGTCGCGACGGTGATCCCGCTGCTGCGCCGCCGTGACGACTACTACGACGAGGAGTAGTAGTGGCGTCTACCATATGGTACGGTGCAGCTAGAACCCCGAAAAGAAACCTCGCGGGTCGCCGGCCACCCGGCTCATCGGATGCCTGTCCGATCACGCCGATTCACGACCGACATAGGGAGCTGCCCCTTGGGTGATTCCAGCGCGACGACTGCGATAGGCTCTGCGGACCAACGATCGGTCGGTCGGGCGATTCCCGCCCCAGCAACCCGGGATTGAGGTGCTTCAGTGACGACACCAGCGCATGATGCGCCGTTGGTGTTTCCCTCTGTTGCTTTCCGTCCGGTCCGCCTTTTTGTCATCAGCGTTCTGCTCACCTGGGTGGCGATGCTCGCCGCGGGTTTGTCCGGTCACCTGATGGTTGGGGTGTTCTTTGGCATCGGGCTGCTACTGGGTTTGCTCAACGCTCTCCTGGTGCGGCGTTCGGTCGAGTCGATCACCTCCCAAGCGCATCCGCTGAAAAGGTCGATGGCGCTTAACTCAGCGTCGCGGCTGGCGATCATCACCATCCTCGCGCTGATCATCGCGTACGTTTTCCGGCCCGCGGGCTTGGGCGTGGTGTTTGGGCTGGCGCTATTCCAGGTGCTACTGGTGTTATCGACCGCGCTGCCGGTCTGGAAGAAGCTGCGCACTGGGGAGTCGACGGCGTCTCCTTCTGCTGCTTCTTCTAAAGGTCACCCGGCCGGCTCGGACGGCGGCGTACGCACGGGATCGGAAGGGACGGAAAAGAGGAGCGCCAGCGATGACTGAGACGATCCTGGCCGGAGCCCAAATCGAGGTCGGCGAGCACCACACGGCCACCTGGCTCGGGATGACCGTCAACACCGACACGGTGCTGTCGACCGCAATCGCCGCGGTGATCGTGATCGCATTGGCCTTCTTCCTGCGCGCCAAGGTCACCTCAACGGACGTGCCAAGTGGAGTGCAGTTGTTCTGGGAGGCGATCACCGTACAGATGCGCGGCCAGATCGAGAGCGCCATCGGCATGCGGATCGCTCCGTTCGTGCTGCCGCTGGCGGTCACTATCTTCGTGTTCATCCTGATCTCCAACTGGCTGTCCGTCCTTCCGCTGCAATACGAAGAGAACGGGCACACCACCGAATTACTCTCGTCGGCGGCGGCGGACATCAATTACGTGCTGGCGCTAGCTCTATTCGTATTCGTCTGCTACCACGTGGCGGGGATCTGGCGCCGCGGCATCGTCGGACACCCGATCGCGGTGCTCAAAGGTCACGTGGCGTTCCTGGCGCCGATCAACCTGGTCGAAGAACTCGCCAAGCCCATCTCACTGTCTCTCCGACTTTTCGGCAATATCTTCGCCGGCGGCATCCTGGTCGCGCTGATCGCGCTCTTTCCGCCGTACATCATGTGGGCGCCAAACGCGATCTGGAAAGCGTTCGATCTGTTCGTCGGCGCCATCCAGGCGTTCATCTTCTCTATCCTGACCATCTTGTACTTCAGCCAAGCCATGGAGGTCGAGGACCGTCATGACTAAAACCGCCACGAATTGGCCCGACCCACGGACCATTACAGGAGCCTGGTAGACCGCTACCAGATAGCCACCAGATATAAGGAGGAAAGAATGGACCCCACTATCGCTGCCGGTGCTCTCATCGGCGGTGGATTGATCATGGGCGGCGGCGCGATCGGTGCCGGTATCGGTGACGGTATTGCGGGTAACGCACTGGTTTCGGGTATCGCCCGGCAACCCGAGGCTCAGGGCCGGTTGTTCACACCGTTCTTCATCACCGTAGGTCTGGTTGAGGCGGCCTACTTCATCAACCTGGCGTTTATGGCGTTGTTCGTCTTCGCCACCCCGGTCGCGTAATTCGCTGTGATGGGTGACGCGAGCCCTATTGTTCTGGCTGCGAGCCAGGCAGCAGAGGGAGGCAAGTCCAACAACTTCCTCGTTCCCAACGGCACCTTTTTCTTCGTGCTGGCCATCTTCCTGGTCGTGCTCGGCATCATCGGCACTTTCGTCGTGCCGCCGATCCTGAGGGTGTTACGTGAACGCGACGCCATGGTCCACAAGACGCAGGCCGACAACAAGAAGTCGGCCGAGCAGTTCGCCGCCGCCCAGGCCGACTACGAAAAAGCCATGACGGAAGCCCGAGTGCAGGCGTCGTCGTTCCGCGATGATGCCCGGGCAGAGGGTCGTAAGGTCGTCGACGACGCGCGCGCCCGTGCCGAACAGCAGGTGATGTCGACGTTGCAAGTGGCCGCCGAGCAATTGAAGCGGGAGAGGGACGCCGTGGAGCTGGATCTGCGAGCCAATGTCGGGACCATGTCGGCGACCTTGGCCAGTCGAATCCTCGGCGTCGACGTCACCAGCTCAGCTGCGACGAGGTAGCCGCCAATGTGGACTTTCGTTGGGCAGTTGGGGGGGTTCGCGGTCATTGTCTGGCTGGTGTGGCGTTATGTGGTGCCGCCGGTGCGCCGTTTGATGACCGCTCGGCAGGACACGGTCCGCCAACAGTTGGCCGAGTCGGCGGCAGCCGCCGATCGGCTGACGGAGGCAAGTCAGGCGCACAGCAAGGCGGTGGAGGACGCCAAGTTGGAGGCGAAACCGGTCGTCGAAGAGGCCCAGGCCGACGCCGAACGCATTGCCGAACAATTGCAAGCCCAGGCCGAGATCGACGCGGAACGCATCAAAGTACAGGGTGGCCACCAGGTCGAGCTGCTGCGGGCCCAGCTGACCCGTCAGCTTCGCCTCGAGCTCGGACACGAATCTGTGTGCCAGGCAAGGGAATTGGTGCGCAACTACGTTGCCGACCCGGCACAGCAGTCGGCCACCGTGGATCGTTTCCTGGACGAACTCGATGCAATGGCGCCGGCCGCCGCCGACGTCGAGTATCCCCTAATGGCGAAGATGCGCTCGGCCAGTCGGCGCGCGCTGGCCAGTCTGTCGGATCGGTTCAGCACCATAGCCAAGAGCCTTGACAATCAAGGACTGTCCACCGTCTCCGGTGAGCTGGTGTCGGTAGCCAAAATGCTGGACCGCGAAATCGTCGTCACCCGGTATCTCACCGTGCCCGCCGAAGACGCGGCGCCCCGGGTCCGGTTGATCGAGCGGCTGGTATCAGGAAAAGTCGCGGCTCCCACGCTCGACGTGCTACGGGCAGCCGTATCGGAGCGTTGGTCGGCCAACTCGGATCTTGTCGATGCCATCGAACACGTGTCGCGGCAAGCGTTGTTGGAAGTCGCCGAACGTGAGGATCAGGTCGACGAAGTCGAAGACCAGTTGTTCCGGTTTTCCCGCATTCTCGACGCGCAGCCACGGCTTGCCATCCTGTTGGGCGACTACGCGGCTCCGGCCGAAGGCCGTATCGCGTTGCTGCGCAAGGTGCTCGACAGCTCGAGCGGCAGCGTCAACAAGATTGCGATCTCACTGCTGTCCCAGACCGTGGAGCTATTGAGAGGTGAGCCGGCCGAGGAGGCCATGAAGTTTTTGGCAGAAGTTGCGGTGGCTCGCCGCGGTGAAGTCGTCGCGCAAGTCAGTGCGGCCGCCGAGCTCGGCGATGCCCAGCGCACTCGCCTCACCGAAGTGCTCAGCCGCATCTATGGTCATCCGGTGACGGTGCAGCTGCAGATCGACGGCGCACTGCTGGGTGGGCTCTTAATCTCTGTGGGCGACGAGGTGATCGACGGTACGCTCTCGTCTCGTCTGGCCGCGGCCGAGGCTCAGTTGCCCGACTGAACACGAACTAGTCAGCACAATCCATAACGAAGTAGGAAGACGAAAAGCCATGGCCGAGTTGACAATCTCCGCTGATGACATTCAAAGCGCGATCGAAGAGTACGTAAGCTCCTTCACCTCCGACACCTCCCGCGAGGAGGTCGGCACCGTCATCGATGCCGGGGACGGCATCGCGCACGTCGAAGGTTTGCCGTCCGTGATGACCCAGGAGCTGCTCGAATTCCCGGGCGGAGTCCTCGGCGTCGCACTCAACCTCGACGAGCACAGCGTGGGCACGGTGATCCTCGGCGATTTCGAGACCATCGAAGAAGGCCAGCAGGTCAAGCGCACCGGCGACGTCTTGTCGGTGCCCGTCGGCGACGCGTTCATGGGGCGGGTGGTCAATCCGCTCGGCCAGCCGATCGACGGGCGCGGAGACGTCGAGGCGCAGGAGCGGCGCGCACTGGAGATCCAGGCGCCGTCGGTGGTGCAGCGGCAGGGCGTGAAGGAGCCGCTGCAGACCGGAATCAAGGCCATCGACGCGATGACCCCGATCGGCCGCGGCCAGCGTCAGCTCATCATCGGCGACCGTAAAACCGGCAAGACGGCGGTCTGCGTCGACACCATCCTCAACCAGCGTCAGAACTGGGAGACCGGTGATCCCAAGAAGCAGGTGCGCTGCGTATACGTGGCCATCGGGCAGAAAGGCACCACCATCGCCAGCGTGCGCCGCGTCCTGGAGGAGGGCGGCGCGATGGACTACACCACCATCGTCGCTGCGCCGGCGTCGGATTCCGCGGGCTTCAAATGGCTTGCGCCGTATACCGGTTCGGCGATCGCTCAGCACTGGATGTACGACGGCATGCATGTGCTGATCATTTTCGACGACCTGACCAAGCAGGCCGAGGCGTACCGTGCCATCTCGCTGCTGCTGCGGCGCCCGCCGGGCCGCGAAGCCTACCCCGGCGACGTGTTTTATCTACATTCGCGGCTGTTGGAGCGCTGCGCGAAGCTTTCCGACGACCTCGGTGGCGGCTCGCTGACTGGTCTGCCGATCATCGAGACCAAGGCCAACGACATCTCGGCCTACATCCCGACCAACGTCATCTCGATCACCGACGGGCAGTGCTTCTTAGAGACCGACCTCTTCAACCAGGGTGTCCGGCCGGCTATCAACGTTGGTGTTTCGGTGTCCCGGGTCGGCGGCGCAGCGCAGATCAAGGCCATGAAGGAAGTTGCCGGCTCGCTGCGCCTGGACCTGTCGCAGTACCGCGAACTAGAAGCCTTCGCCGCCTTTGCTTCCGACTTGGACGCGACATCCAAGGCACAGTTGGAGCGGGGTGCGCGGCTGGTCGAGCTGCTCAAGCAACCGCAATCCCGCCCGATGCCCGTCGAAGAGCAGGTGGTCTCGATCTTCCTGGGCACCGGCGGTCACCTGGACTCGGTGCCGGTCGAGGATGTCAGGCGGTTCGAAACCGAACTGCTGGACCACATCCGGGCCTCCGAAGAAAAGATCTTGGCCACCATCCGGGATAGCCAGAAGCTCACCGATGAAACCGCCGACTCGCTCACCGAGGTCATCAACCACTTCAAGAAGGGCTTCGCGGCAACGGGCGGCGGGTCGGTGGTGCCCGACGAGCATGTCGAGGCCCTCGACGAGGAGAAGCTGGGAAAGGAATCGGTGAAGGTCAAGAAGCCCGCGCCGGAGAAGAAAAGAAAGAGAAGAAATAGCTACCGATGGCCGCCACACTTCGCGAATTACGCGGACGGATCCGCTCGGCTGGGTCGATAAAGAAGATCACCAAGGCCCAGGAACTGATCGCGACATCGCGTATCGCCAGGGCGCAGGCCCGGCTCGTGTCCGCACGACCCTATGCCTTCGAGATCACCCGGATGCTCACCACCCTGGCCAACGAAGCCGCTCTGGACCATCCGCTGCTCGTCGAGCGACCCGACCCGAAGCGGGCCGGCGTTCTGGTGGTGTCCTCCGACCGTGGCCTGTGCGGTGCGTACAACGCCAGCGTCTTCCGCCGCTCCGAGGAGCTGTTTTCTCTGCTGCGGGAGGAAGGCAAGACACCGGTGCTGTACGTGGTCGGCCGTAAAGCGCTGAATTACTACACTTTCCGGAACTGGGACATCAACGAGTCGTGGACTGGCTTCTCCGAGCAACCCAAGTACGAGAACGCCGCCGAGATCGCCTCGACACTGGTCGATGCATTCATGCTCGGCACCGGCGAGAACGGCGAGGATCAGCAGTCGGATAGCGGCGAGGGCGTTGACGAGCTGCACATCGTCTACACCGAGTTCAAGTCGATGTTGTCGCAGTCGACGGTGGCCCGCCGGATCGCCCCGATGGTGGTGGAGTACGTAGAGGAAGAGCGCGAGCCGCGCACGCTGTACTCGTTCGAGCCGGATGCTACGACGCTGTTCGAATCGCTGCTGCCGCGGTACCTGACCACCCGCGTGTATGCGGCGATGCTCGAATCCGCGGCATCGGAGCTGGCGTCGCGCCAACGGGCGATGAAGTCGGCCACCGATAACGCGGACGACCTCATCAAGGCCCTGACGCTAGAGGCTAACCGCGAGCGGCAGGCCCAGATCACCCAGGAAATCAGCGAAATCGTCGGTGGCGCAAACGCGCTCGCCGACGCCCGCTAGCTAGCCCCACGAGGAAGCGAAGAAGATATGAGTGCTACTGCCGAAAAGACCGAAAAGTCGACAGGCTCCGAGACCAGCGGCCGCGTGGTGCGGGTCACCGGGCCCGTCGTCGACGTCGAGTTCCCGCGTGGTTCGGTGCCGGAGCTGTTCAACGCACTGCACGCCAAGGTCACGTTCGAGTCGCTCGCGAAAACCCTGACGTTGGAGGTAGCGAACCATCTCGGCGACAGCTTGGTGCGCACGATCTCGATGCAGCCCACCGATGGGCTGGTGCGCGGGGTCGAGGTGATCGACACCGGTAGCTCGATCTCGGTGCCGGTGGGTGAGGAGGTCAAGGGCCACGTCTTCAACGCGCTCGGATACTGCCTCGACAAGCCGGGGTACGGAGAAGATTTCGAGCACTGGTCGATTCACCGCAAGCCGCCGGCCTTCGAGGAGCTCGAACCCCGCACCGAGATGCTCGAGACCGGCCTGAAGGTCGTCGACCTGCTGACTCCGTACGTGCGTGGCGGCAAGATCGCCCTGTTCGGTGGTGCGGGTGTGGGCAAGACGGTGCTGATCCAGGAGATGATCAACCGCATCGCCCGTAACTTCGGCGGCACCTCGGTTTTCGCCGGTGTGGGGGAGCGCACCCGCGAGGGCAACGACCTGTGGGTCGAGCTTCAAGGAAGCCAACGTGCTCAAGGACACCGCGCTGGTATTCGGTCAGATGGATGAGCCGCCCGGCACCCGTATGCGAGTGGGGCTGTCCGCGCTGACGATGGCGGAGTGGTTCCGTGACGAGGCCGGCCAGGACGTGCTGCTGTTCATCGACAACATCTTCCGGTTCACCCAGGCCGGATCGGAGGTGTCGACGCTGCTCGGTCGTATGCCGTCGGCGGTGGGGTACCAGCCCACGCTGGCCGACGAGATGGGCGAGCTGCAGGAGCGCATCACCTCAACGCGCGGACGGTCGATTACCTCGATGCAAGCCGTCTACGTGCCGGCCGACGACTACACCGACCCGGCGCCGGCGACGACGTTCGCGCACCTGGACGCCACCACCGAGCTGTCCCGTGCGGTGTTCTCCAAGGGCATCTTCCCCGCCGTGGACCCGCTGGCGTCGAGCTCGACCATCCTCGACCCCCTCGTCGTCGGTGACGAGCACTACCGCGTGGCGCAGGAAGTCATCCGAATCCTGCAGCGCTACAAGGATCTTCAGGACATCATTGCGATCCTCGGTATCGACGAGCTTTCGGAAGAGGACAAGCAGTTGGTCGGTCGCGCCCGGCGCATTGAGCGGTTCCTCTCGCAGAACATGATGGCGGCCGAACAGTTCACCGGCCAGCCGGGTTCGACGGTCCCGCTGAAGGAGACCGTCGAGGCATTCGACCAGTTGTCCAAGGGCGATTTCGACCACGTGCCCGAGCAGGCCTTCTTCCTGATCGGTGGTCTCGACGACCTGGCCAAGAAAGCCGAGAGCCTCGGCGCCAAGCTGTGATCCGAACGGGCGCTGAAAGGTGGTGTGGCATGGCCGAATTGAACGTTGAGATCGTCGCCGTCGACCGAAAGATCTGGTCGGGTAAGGCTACGTTCCTCTTCACCCGCACCACCGTCGGCGAGATCGGCATCCTGCCCCGCCATATCCCGTTGGTAGCTCAATTGGTCGATGACGCCATGGTGCGCGTCGAGCGGGAAGGCCAAGAATGACCTGCGGGTCGCGGTGGATGGCGGCTTTTTGTCGGTGACCGAGGAGGGCGTCAGCATTCTCGCCGAATCCGCCGAGTTCGAGTCGGAGATCGACGAGAGCGCCGCCAGGCAGGATTCCGAGTCCGACGATCCGAAGATCGCCGCCAGAGGCCGCGCCAGATTGCGCGCCGTCGGCGCGATCGACTAACCGCCGGTGAGCGCGCCCATGATCGGCATGGTCGCGCTCATCGTCGTGCTGGGCGTAGCTGTCCTTGCCCTGAGTTATCGGTTGTTGAAACTGGGCCAGGGCGGAACAGCAGGAATCATGCGGGATATCCCCGCGGTCGGAGGCCATGGCTGGCGCCACGGCGTAATCCGTTATCGCGGAGGTGAAGCTGCGTTCTACCGGCTGTCCAGTCTGCGTTTGTGGCCGGACCGTCGGCTCAGCCGGCGAGGCGTGGAGATTGTGGCCCGGCGCGCGCCACGCGGCGACGAGTTCGACATCATGACCAACGAGATCGTCGTGCTAGAACTGCGCGACGCGACGCAGGACCGCCGATTCGGTTACGAGATCGCGCTCGATCAAGGCGCATTGACCGCGTTCTTGTCCTGGCTGGAGTCCCGTCCTTCGCCGCGTGCACGCCGTCGCAGCGTCTGATGTGGTCGATGTCAAAAGTTAAGCGCCCGAACGGGTCTGCCACGGAGCGACGGTCTGGCATCCGTACTCTTCGGGGCTGACGTCGCGCAGTGTTTCGCTGAATTGCCAGCGATGGCCGGCGAGGTCTTCGACGGTGCACTCGCGCTCGCCGTACTCACGGTCAGTGGGAGGCTCGAGCACCTTGGCCCCGGCTGCGCGGGCACGCGCGAACTGGGCGCCTACGTCAGCCACCCGCACCTTGATGACGTGTGTCACCATGTTGGCCCGGGGTGGTTGCTGTTCGCCTCTGACATCGGCGACGATCATCGCACCATCTGCGCCGATACACATCTGTGCTCGGTGACTTTCGCCGATTCGAACTCGCTCGGCAAAACCGAAAGCCGCGGTGAGCCAGTCCACCGCCGCTCGCACGTCGGGATAGACGAGAACAGGGATCACAGTCGCCGGTGGAATCGACCGATTGTGTTTCATTGAGCCCCTTGAGCTTTCAGCTAACCAGCAGTTGAGGTTCCGCCGCCCGGTTGCCACAGCACATCACCGTCTGGGTTGGCCGCGCGAGACAGGATGAAGAGCAGATCCGACAGCCGGTTCAGATATTTCGCCGGCAATACGCTGACCCCTTCCGGATGAGCTTCGACCGCGGCCCACGCCGATCGCTCGGCGCGACGTACCACAGTGCGGGCGACATGCAATAGCGCAGACAACGGCGAACCACCCGGCAGCACAAAGGAGTTCAGTGCAGGCAAGGGCTCGTTATATTTGTCGCACCACCCTTCGAGCCGATCGACGTAAGCCGCAGTGATTCGTAGCGGAGGATGCTCGGGGTTTTCCACCAGGGGGGTCGACAGGTCTGCGCCGGCGTCGAACAAGTCGTTTTGGATCTGCCTTAGTACGCCAGTGATTTCCTGATCAGGCTCCCCCAGGGCGATTGCGACGCCGATCGCCGAATTTGCCTCGTCGCAGTCTGCGTACGCCACCAGGCGGTGGTCGGTTTTCGAGACCCGCGAGAAGTCGCTCAATCCAGTCGTCCCGTCGTCTCCGGTTCGGGTGTAGATGCGGGTCAGGTGTATTGCCATGAGCAAAACCGTACTCGGCCGACCGACTTGGCTGACTGACAAGCCGATACCGCTTCACTAGACTGACCCGGGTGGCTGAGCGTTTCGTGGTGACCGGCGGCAACCGGTTAGTCGGGCGAAGTCGCAGTAGGAGGCGCCAAGAACAGCGTGCTCAAGCTGATGGCGGCGACATTGTTGGCCGAAGGCACCAGCACGATCACCAACTGCCCCGACATCCTCGACGTGCCGCTGATGGCGGAGGTACTGCGTGGCCTGGGCGCAACCGTCGAACTCGATGGCGACGTCGCCCGCATCACCTCGCCCGACGAACCGAAGTACGACGCCGACTTCGCTGCCGTACGGCAGTTCCGGGCCTCGGTCTGCGTGCTGGGACCGCTGGTCGGCCGGTGCAAGCGAGCCAGGGTCGCGCTCCCTGGTGGTGATGCGATCGGATCGCGTCCCCTGGACATGCACCAGGCGGGCCTCCGGCAGTTGGGTGCGCAATGCAATATCGAGCACGGGTGCGTGGTGGCTCAGGCAGAAACATTGCGCGGCGCGGAGATTCAGTTGGAGTTCCCGTCGGTGGGAGCCACCGAGAACATTCTGATGGCCGCCGTCGTGGCTGAGGGTGTCACCACAATTCACAATGCGGCGCGGGAACCTGACGTCGTCGATCTGTGCACGATGTTGAACCAGATGGGCGCGCAGGTCCAAGGTGCGGGTTCGCCGACTATGACGATCACCGGTGTTCCGCGGCTGCACCCGACGGAGCACCGGGTGATCGGAGACCGCATCGTTGCCGCCACGTGGGGCATTGCTGCCGCCATGACCCGTGGTGACATATCGGTGACGGGCGTCGATCCGGCGCACCTTCAGTTGGTGCTGCACAAGCTGCACGACGCGGGTGCCACCGTCACCCAGACGGACACCAGTTTCCGGGTGACCCAGTACGAGCGCCCGAAGGCGGTGAATGTCGCAACACTGCCGTTCCCCGGGTTTCCGACCGATCTGCAGCCGATGGCGATCGCTTTGGCATCGATCGCCGACGGCACGTCGATGATCACCGAGAACGTCTTCGAGGCGCGGTTCCGGTTCGTCGAAGAGATGATCCGGCTCGGCGCGGATGCCCGCACCGACGGGCACCACGCCGTCGTGCGTGGTCTGCCACAACTCTCGAGCGCGCCGGTCTGGTGTTCGGACATCCGGGCCGGCGCCGGGTTGGTGCTGGCGGGGCTGGTTGCCGACGGCGACACCGAGGTCCACGACGTGTTTCACATCGATCGCGGCTACCCATTGTTCGTGGAAAACCTGGCGAGTTTGGGAGCCGAGATCGAGCGAGTAGACTAGCCGCAGGTTAACCACTCCACGGCGGCCGAAGGGGCGTCGATCATGGGGGTTGACGGGGCCTATGCCGCAGAGTAGAGTGGCAGGGTTGCCCGCTGACGGGTGTTGTTTGAGAACTCAATAGTGTGTTTGGTGGTTTTTATATTTGTTGTTGTTTTTTTGGCCATGCCCTTGATATCCCGTTGTTGGGGGCATGGTCGTTTGTTTCGTCAGGATATTTCTGAATGCTTATTCACACGCTAACGCGAGCGTTAGCGTGAGCTTAGGTTTTGTTTGGAGAGTTTGATCCTGGCTCAGGACGAACGCTGGCGGCGTGCTTAACACATGCAAGTCGAACGGAAAGGTCTCTTCGGAGACACTCGAGTGGCGAACGGGTGAGTAACACGTGGGTAATCTGCCCTGCACTTCGGGATAAGCCTGGGAAACTGGGTCTAATACCGAATAGGACCATGAGATGCATGTCTTATGGTGGAAAGCTTTTGCGGTGTGGGATGGGCCCGCGGCCTATCAGCTTGTTGGTGGGGTCACGGCCTACCAAGGCTCCGACGGGTAGCCGGCCTGAGAGGGTGTCCGGCCACACTGGGACTGAGATACGGCCCAGACTCCTACGGGAGGCAGCAGTGGGGAATATTGCACAATGGGCGCAAGCCTGATGCAGCGACGCCGCGTGGGGGATGACGGCCTTCGGGTTGTAAACCTCTTTCACCATCGACGAAGGTCCGGGTTTTCTCGGATTGACGGTAGGTGGAGAAGAAGCACCGGCCAACTACGTGCCAGCAGCCGCGGTAATACGTAGGGTGCGAGCGTTGTCCGGAATTACTGGGCGTAAAGAGCTCGTAGGTGGTTTGTCGCGTTGTTCGTGAAAACTCACGGCTTAACTGTGAGCGTGCGGGCGATACGGGCAGACTGGAGTACTGCAGGGGAGACTGGAATTCCTGGTGTAGCGGTGGAATGCGCAGATATCAGGAGGAACACCGGTGGCGAAGGCGGGTCTCTGGGCAGTAACTGACGCTGAGGAGCGAAAGCGTGGGGAGCGAACAGGATTAGATACCCTGGTAGTCCACGCCGTAAACGGTGGGTACTAGGTGTGGGTTTCCTTCCTTGGGATCCGTGCCGTAGCTAACGCATTAAGTACCCCGCCTGGGGAGTACGGCCGCAAGGCTAAAACTCAAAGGAATTGACGGGGGCCCGCACAAGCGGCGGAGCATGTGGATTAATTCGATGCAACGCGAAGAACCTTACCTGGGTTTGACATGCACAGGACGCGTCTAGAGATAGGCGTTCCCTTGTGGCCTGTGTGCAGGTGGTGCATGGCTGTCGTCAGCTCGTGTCGTGAGATGTTGGGTTAAGTCCCGCAACGAGCGCAACCCTTGTCTCATGTTGCCAGCGGGTAATGCCGGGGACTCGTGAGAGACTGCCGGGGTCAACTCGGAGGAAGGTGGGGATGACGTCAAGTCATCATGCCCCTTATGTCCAGGGCTTCACACATGCTACAATGGCCGGTACAAAGGGCTGCGATGCCGCAAGGTTAAGCGAATCCTTTTAAAGCCGGTCTCAGTTCGGATCGGGGTCTGCAACTCGACCCCGTGAAGTCGGAGTCGCTAGTAATCGCAGATCAGCAACGCTGCGGTGAATACGTTCCCGGGCCTTGTACACACCGCCCGTCACGTCATGAAAGTCGGTAACACCCGAAGCCAGTGGCCTAACCCTTGGGAGGGAGCTGTCGAAGGTGGGATCGGCGATTGGGACGAAGTCGTAACAAGGTAGCCGTACCGGAAGGTGCGGCTGGATCACCTCCTTTCTAAGGAGCACCACGAAAGACACTCCAATCGGTGGAGTGTGAGCCGTGAGGGGTTCTCGTCTGTAGTGGGCGAGGGCCGGGTGCACGACAGCAAACGAATCGCCAGACACGCTATTGGGTCCTGAGGCAACACCCTCGGGTGTTGTCCCATCATCTTGGTGGTGGGGTGTGGTGTTTGAGAATTGGATAGTGGTTGCGAGCATCTAAATGGGTGCGTTGCCCTCGTGGTGGCGTATTCATTGAAATGTGTAATTTTTTCTTTGGTTTTTGTAGTGTTTGTAAGTGTCTAAGGGCGCATGGTGGATGCCTTGGCATCGAGAGCCGATGAAGGACGTGGGAGGCTGCGATATGCCTCGGGGAGCTGTCAACCGAGCGTGGATCCGAGGATTTCCGAATGGGGAAACCCAGCACGAGTCATGTCGTGTTACCCGTATCTGAATATATAGGGTGCGGGAGGGAACGCGGGGAAGTGAAACATCTCAGTACCCGTAGGAGAAGAAAACAATTGTGATTCCGCAAGTAGTGGCGAGCGAACGCGGAACATGGCTAAACCGCACGCATGGGTAACCGGGTAGGGGTTGTGTGTGCGGGGTTGTGGGAGGATACGTCTCAGCTCTACCTGGCTGAGGGGCAGTCAGAAAGTGTCGTGGTTAGCGGAAGTGGCCTGGGATGGTCTGCCGTAGACGGTGAGAGCCCGGTACGCGAAAACCCGGCACCTGCCTTGTATCAATTCCCGAGTAGCAGCGGGCCCGTGGAATCTGCTGTGAATCTGCCGGGACCACCCGGTAAGCCTAAATACTTCTCGATGACCGATAGCGGATTAGTACCGTGAGGGAATGGTGAAAAGTACCCCGGGAGGGGAGTGAAAGAGTACCTGAAACCGTGTGCCTACAATCCGTCAGAGCCTCCTTGTGGGGTGATGGCGTGCCTTTTGAAGAATGAGCCTGCGAGTCAGGGACATGTCGCAAGGTTAACCCGGGAGGGGTAGCCGCAGCGAAAGCGAGTCTGAATAGGGCGTTCAGTGGCGTGTTCTGGACCCGAAGCGGAGTGATCTACCCATGGCCAGGGTGAAGCGCGGGTAAGACCGCGTGGAGGCCCGAACCCACTTAGGTTGAAGACTGAGGGGATGAGTTGTGGGTAGGGGTGAAAGGCCAATCAAACTCCGTGATAGCTGGTTCTCCCCGAAATGCATTTAGGTGCAGCGTTGCGTGGTTCACCACGGAGGTAGAGCTACTGGATGGCCAATGGGCCCTACTAGGTTACTGACGTCAGCCAAACTCCGAATGCCGTGGTGTATAGCGTGGCAGTGAGACGGCGGGGGATAAGCTCCGTACGTCAAAAGGGAAACAGCCCAGATCGCCGGCTAAGGCCCCTAAGCGTGTGCTAAGTGGGAAAGGATGTGCAGTCGCAAAGACAACCAGGAGGTTGGCTTAGAAGCAGCCACCCTTGAAAGAGTGCGTAATAGCTCACTGGTCAAGTGATTGTGCGCCGATAATGTAGCGGGGCTCAAGCACACCGCCGAAGCCGCGGCATATCCACTTCTGGTGGGTATGGGTAGGGGAGCGTCCCTCATTCTGCGAAGCCACCGGGTGACCGGTGGTGGAGGGTGGGGGAGTGAGAATGCAGGCATGAGTAGCGATTAGGCAAGTGAGAACCTTGCCCGCCGTAAGACCAAGGGTTCCTGGGCCAGGCCAGTCCGCCCAGGGTGAGTCGGGACCTAAGGCGAGGCCGACAGGCGTAGTCGATGGACAACGGGTTGATATTCCCGTACCCGTGTGTGAGCGCCCGTGATGAATCAGCGGTACTAACCACCCAAAACCGGATCGATCATTCCCCTTCGGGGGCGTGGAGGTCCGGGGCTGCGTGGGAACTTCGCTGGTAGTAGTCAAGCGATGGGGTGACGCAGGTAGGTAGCTGTACCAGTCAGTGGTAATACTGGGGCAAGCCCGTAGGGAGAGCGATAGGCAAATCCGTCGCTCATTATCCTGAGAGGTGATGCATAGCCGATTGAGGTGAATTCGGTGATCCTGTGCTGCCAAGAAAAGCCTCTAGCGAGCACACACACGGCCCGTACCCCAAACCGACACAGGTGGTCAGGTAGAGCATACCGAGGCGTACGAGATAACTATGGTTAAGGAACTCGGCAAAATGCCCCCGTAACTTCGGGAGAAGGGGGGCCGGCATACCGTGAACAGCCTTGCGCTGGGAGCGGGAACCGGTCGCAGAAACCAGTGAGAAGCGACTGTTTACTAAAAACACAGGTCCGTGCGAAGTCGCAAGACGATGTATACGGACTGACGCCTGCCCGGTGCTGGAAGGTTAAGAGGACCCGTTAACTCGCAAGGGTGAAGCGGAGAATTTAAGCCCCAGTAAACGGCGGTGGTAACTATAACCATCCTAAGGTAGCGAAATTCCTTGTCGGGTAAGTTCCGACCTGCACGAATGGCGTAACGACTTCTCAACTGTCTCAACCATAGACTCGGCGAAATTGCACTACGAGTAAAGATGCTCGTTACGCGCGGCAGGACGAAAAGACCCCGGGACCTTCACTACAACTTGGTATTGGTGTTCGGTACGGTTTGTGTAGGATAGGTGGGAGACTGTGAAGCCTCAACGCTAGTTGGGGTGGAGTCGTTGTTGAAATACCACTCTGATCGTATTGGATACCTAACGTCGAACCGTATATCCGGTTCACGGACAGTGCCTGGTGGGTAGTTTAACTGGGGCGGTTGCCTCCTAAAATGTAACGGAGGCGCCCAAAGGTTCCCTCAACCTGGACGGCAATCAGGTGGCGAGTGTAAATGCACAAGGGAGCTTGACTGCGAGACCTACAAGTCAAGCAGGGACGAAAGTCGGGATTAGTGATCCGGCACCCCCGAGTGGAAGGGGTGTCGCTCAACGGATAAAAGGTACCCCGGGGATAACAGGCTGATCTTCCCCAAGAGTCCATATCGACGGGATGGTTTGGCACCTCGATGTCGGCTCGTCGCATCCTGGGGCTGGAGCAGGTCCCAAGGGTTGGGCTGTTCGCCCATTAAAGCGGCACGCGAGCTGGGTTTAGAACGTCGTGAGACAGTTCGGTCTCTATCCGCCGCGCGCGTCAGAAGCTTGAGGAAACCTGTCCCTAGTACGAGAGGACCGGGACGGACGAACCTCTGGTCCACCAGTTGTCCCACCAGGGGCACCGCTGGATAGCCACGTTCGGACAGGATAACCGCTGAAAGCATCTAAGCGGGAAACCTTCTCCAAGATGAGGCTTCTCACCCTTTTAGAGGGATAAGGCCCCCCGCAGACCACGGGATCGATAGGCCAGACCTGGAAGCCCAGTAATGGGTGCAGGGAACTGGCACTAACCGGCCGAAAACTTACCAACACACATCGCAGCCACATATCCAGTACGGCGAATTTGTCGGACAAATTTGCCGGAACACCACACCCCCCACCAGTACAAATTTAAATAGAGTTACGGCGGCCACAGCGACAGGGAAACGCCCGGTCCCATCCCGAACCCGGAAGCTAAGCCTGTCAGCGCCGATGATACTGCTCAATCCGGGTGGAAAAGTAGGACACCGCCGAACATACACAAAAACACCCCCGTCATTGGGGGTGTTTTTGCATGTCCTAGTCGCACCTAATCGAACAATGTCAAATTCACCGACGCCCGGTGTCTCTCCAATTCGAGCAGGGCCTGCTTCCGATCGAGTCCGCCGCCATAGCCGGTGAGGTGCCCGCTGGCGCCGATTACCCGATGGCACGGAACGATGATTGCGACGGGATTATGGCCGTTGGCCAACCCCACCGCACGTGCGGCACCGGGCGCACCGATCTGTTCGGCGATTTCTCCGTAAGACCGGGTTTCCCCGTACGGAATCGTCAGCAGTGCCTTCCATACTCGCTGCTGAAATTCGGTGCCTCGCAGATCGAGCTCGACATCGAAGTCGATGAGCTCGCCGGCGAAATACGCGTTGAGTTGGTCGACCGCGTCAGCAAATGCCGTCTGGTCGAGCGACCAGCCGGCGCGGCTGGGCTCGTAGGTCTGATCGACCATCCGTAGATTCGTCAACACCGAGCCATGCCCGGCCAGGGTCAAGGGTCCGATCGGGCTGTCGATGGTGCGGTTGTGGATCATGCAACCTCCTGTGGTGGCCATTGGTTTACCGGGTGCTCGAGGGTGGTCCAGAGGTGTTGGGTGGCGTAGGAGCGCCAGGGGCGCCACCGGGCGCTGTGCTCGATGAGTGCCCGTTGATCCTTGGGCAGACCCAGCTGTTTGGCGGCCAGCCTGAGGCCGAGATCGCTGGCGGGAAAGGCGTCCGGGTCTCCGAGGCCGCGCATCGCGATCACCTCTGCGGTCCACGGTCCAACCCCGGGCAAGGCCAGTAGCTGACTGCGCGCGCTTTCCCAGTCACAGCCGGCGTCCAGCACGACGCTTCCGTCGGCAAGGCCGGCGATGAGGGCGCTCAGTGTCCTTTGTCGGGACTTGGGGACGGCCAGATGGACGGGGTCGATCTCGGCGAGCTGCTCGACCGACGGGAAGGTATGGGTCAACGCGCCCTCGGGATCGTGTATTGGCTGCCCGTAGGCAGCGACCAGCCTGCCGGCGTGGGTTCGCGCGGCCTTGGTCGATACCTGTTGGCCCAGCACCGCGCGCACGGCCAGTTCGGCCTCGTCGACCGTGCGGGGAATACGTTGTCCAGGAGCCTTGGCCACTACCGGGCATAGGTCGGGGTCGTGGCTGAGCGCGTTGACTATCGCCTCGGGGTCGGCATCGAGGTCCAGCAGCCGCCGACAGCGAGCGATCGCCGTCGTGAGATCGCGGAAGTCACCGAGCACAAGCAGGCAGCGCACGTGATCGACCGCCGGTTTCAGGGTGACCACGGCGCTGCCCGAGGAAAGCCGCAGGGTGCGTCGGTACGCATCATCGCGGATCTCCTCGCAACCCGGTACCGCGCTGGCGGCCAGATGGCCGAAAACGCCCTCGCAGGCGAAGGGTGTGCGTACCGGCAGTCGAAGGGACACTGCCCCCGGTGAAGTGGCGCCGGACCCAGACCGGACCGCTGCGCGCTTACGCAACACCGTCGGTGTGTTGTCAAACACCAGGCGCACCGTGTCGTTGAACTGACGGATGCTGGAAAACCCGGCGGCGAATGCGACATCGCCGAACGGCAGGTCTGTGGTCTCGATCAGCACCCGGGCGGTCTGAGATCGTTGCGCGCGGGCCAGCGCGAGCGGTGCGGCACCGACCTCGGCCTGCAAGAGCCGCTCTAGTTGCCGGGTGGTGTAACCGACGCGGGCGGCGAGGCCGCCGACGCCCTCACGGTCCACCGTGCCGTCGGCGATTAGCCGCATTGCCCGCGCCACAACGTCGCTGCGCACATTCCATTCGGGAGAACCCGGTGATGCGTCGGGCCGACACCGCTTGCATGCTCGGAAACCCGCCCGCTGAGCGGCCGCTGCGGTCGGATAGAACCGCACGTTACGCGCGAATGGCGGCCGCACGGGACAACTGGGCCGGCAGTAGATCCGGGTCGTCAGCACCGCGGTGACGAACCAGCCGTCGAACCGGGCGTCCTTGGACTGGACGGCCCGGTAGCAGCGTTCGAAATCTTCATGCACGCTTTCACAGTTACACCGACCCACCGACAAAACTGGCGGAAAAGCGACATTGCAGTGGGGCCGGGGTGATCGGCCGGATTTACCTGTCGAGATCGGCGGGCTCTACAGGCATAGCCAGCTGGGTTGGGTAGTCGTGCCCGCGAAGTGTCACGGTCTCGCCCAAACACCAATGGGCACTCTCAGTTTCGCTCGCACCCTGGACCGTGTCTGCAGTCGCTAACAATCGGCCCGGGTACGACTTGGCCAGTTCGCACAGTCGGGCCGCTTCGTTGACCGGTTCGCCGATCACGGTGTATTCGAACCGCTCTTTGGCGCCGACATTGCCCGCGACGACCTGGCCCGCGGCCACGCCGATGCCGGCCTGACACTCGGGCATTTCGTCGGTCAGCCGGTCGGCGATGGTCCGCGCCGCGCCCAGCGCTTCGTCCTCGGGACACTCCAGGCGATTCGGGGCGCCGAAGATGGCCAGCGATGCATCGCCCTCGAACTTGTTGACCAGCCCGCAGTGGCGGTCCACCTCCTCGACGACGATCGTGAAGAACCGGTTCAGGAATCGAACGACTTCGGCCGGAGGTTGGCTGGTCACCAAGTGGGTGGAGCCGACGACGTCGATGAAGACGACTGCGACGTGGCGTTCTTCCCCACCCAGTTTCGGTTTCTCGCGTTCCGCGGCGGCGGCGACCTCGCGGCCGACATGCCGGCCGAAAAGGTCGCGCACCCGTTCACGCTCACGCAGGCCGTCGACCATCGCGTTGAAACCACGCTGCAGCTCACCGAGTTCGGTGCCGTCGAATACCACCAGGTTGCCCCGCAAGTCGCCCTGCTCGACGCGCTTGAGTGCGGCGCGCACCACCCGCACCGGGGTCGCGGTCAGCCAGGACAGTATCCACATCAGGATGAAACCGAATATCAGCGTTGCCGCCGACACGATGATCACGCCCACCGCGAACTGGGTCTCGGTGAGATTTTGCATCCATGTCTGGAAGATCGCCATCAGCGCGATGCCTATGACCGGTACGCCCGAACCGAGCAGCCACACCATCATGGTTCGGCCCATGATGCCCGACGTCAGCCGCCGTGGCGGTCGTCCCGCCTCGAGCGCCTGAGCGGCCACCGGGCGTAGTGAGAACTCGGTGAGCAGATAGGCGGCGGTGGCGACCAAAATGCCGCAAAAGCCCACCGCGAACAGAAACCGCGGGATGAACATGCGGTTGGCGAGGCCGTAGAGGGTCGTGGACAGTATCGTCCCGATTCCCCACAGGCTGAGGTCGACGACCGCGACTCGCCACGGGGCCAGGAAGGTGTTGCGCTCGTCGATGCGGGTGGGTTTGCGCTCCTCGATCGCCCAGCGCAGCGCCAGCACCGTCCGCCGGGTAATCCAATACGTGCCCACGGCCATGGCGAAAACGAGGTAGCCCGGCACGACTATGAATGTGATCCACGCCGGTGCGTCGTCAAAGATGCTCGGTTCGGGAATGGCGACCGTCACCAACAGCGCGGCGACGGCGATTCCGATCAGGTTCGCCGCCATGACGACGACGGTCAGGATGAGCTGGATGCGTATCACGCCGACGTTGTTGGCTCTCCGAGACCCGCCCAAGCAGTAAGGAGCCGTACGCGGGGGTCTGTTGCAGCCGACCGCTTTGACGGGTAACTCTCTCGAGCACCCGGCCCAAGCGCTGTGCCATGGTCTTCTTGGGCATTGTGGCGTCAGCCTAATTCGTCGGACACGCTCTAAGGTGAGTCGGGTGCGTCTAGTGATCGCTCGGTGCACCGTCGACTACGTCGGCCGACTCACCGCTCATCTTCCGTCCGCGCGCAGGTTGCTGTTGATCAAGGCCGACGGATCGGTCAGTGTGCACGCCGACGACCGCGCCTACAAGCCGCTGAACTGGATGAGTCCGCCGTGCTGGATGACCGAGGAGCTCGGCGGCCAGGCGCCGTTGTGGGTAGTGGAGAACAAAGCCGGCGAACAGCTGCGCATTACCCTCGAGGAGATCGAGCACGATTCCAGCCACGATCTGGGCATCGACCCGGGGCTGGTCAAGGATGGCGTCGAGGCCCACCTGCAGGCGTTGCTTGCTGAGCACGTTCAACTGCTGGGCGCGGGGTATACGCTGGTTCGTCGCGAATACATGACCGCGATCGGGCCCGTCGACCTGCTGTGTCGCGATGAACGGGGTGGCTCGGTTGCTGTGGAAATCAAAAGGCGTGGTGAGATCGACGGCGTCGAGCAGCTCACCCGTTATCTCGAATTGCTCAATCGCGACAGCGTTCTCGCGCCGGTGAAAGGGGTGTTAGCCGCTCAGCAGATCAAGCCGCAAGCGCGCACTCTGGCCACTGATCGCGGGATCCTGTTGTGTAACACTGGATTACGACAAGATGCGCGGGATGGATAGCGACGAGTACCGGCTGTTCTGACGTGCCCGATTAAACTGATTGCATGGCTAGGCGCCGCACGCCGTCTCGTGGCCAGCGCCCGCTATCGGTTTCGCCGATGCTGCGGCGGGTGGAAACCGGGCCCGACGGCCACGACTACGAAGTGCGCCCGATCGCCGCGGCCCGGGCCGTCAAGACCTATCGCTGTCCCGGTTGCGATCACCAAATCCGTTCCGGCACTGCGCATGTGGTAGTGTGGCCAGACTGATGCGCGGCAGGCGGCAAAAGTAGAAGACCGGCGACACTGGCACACCCCGTGCTGGGCTAACCGCGCTACCCGCGGTCCGACCCGGAAATGGTCTTGAGATTAACCGGCTTTAGGAAGCCGGCTCGACCAACTCGATCAGCACCCCGCCGGCGTCTTTGGGATGAATGAAGTTGATCCGCGAGTTAGCGGTGCCGCGCCTGGGCGCGTCGTAAACCAGCCGGACGCCCTGCGAACGGAGTCGCTTGCTGAGGCTGTCGAGATCGCTGACCCGAACAGCCAGCTGCTGGATGCCCGGCCCACGCTTGTCCAAGAACTTCGCGATCACCGACGTCTCGTCGATCGGGGCCATCAACTGGATCTGCGCGGTGCCGATCGGAGCCCCGCGTACCGACAGCATTGCCTCACGGATTCCCTGGTCGTCGTTGACTTCCTCATGCACCAGGATCATGCCGAGGTGGTCGTGATACCAGGCGATCGCAGCGTCCAGGTCGGCGACCGCGATGCCGACGTGATCGATCGCCGTCACCAGCGCGGTGGCCAGGAACTGACGGGCGTCAACTTGATCGGTCGTCATCACATAAAGGTAACCTGACGGAAAAGATTGCGCTTCTCCGGTAGGTCGAATCGGCCTTCCACGCCCGCCCAGGAGGTAGTCATGACGACGTCGGTGATCGTTGCTGGGGCACGGACACCCATCGGCAAGTTGATGGGCTCGCTGAAGGATTTTTCGGCCAGTGATCTGGGTGCCATCGCGATCGCCGGCGCGTTGGAGAAGGCCAATGTACCGGCCTCGTTGGTCGAGTACGTGATCATGGGCCAGGTGTTGACCGCCGGGGCCGGTCAGATGCCCGCGCGACAGGCGGCGGTGGCGGCCGGCATCGGTTGGGATGTTCCGGCGCTGACCATCAACAAGATGTGCCTGTCCGGTATCGACGCAATCGCGCTTGCTGACCAGCTGATTCGGGCCGGAGAGTTCGATGTGGTGGTGGCCGGTGGCCAGGAGTCCATGACCAAGGCGCCGCATCTGCTGATGGATAGCCGGGCCGGCTACAAGTACGGCGATGTCACGGTTTTGGACCACATGGCCTACGACGGCCTGCACGACGTGTTCACTGATCAGCCGATGGGCGCGCTCACCGAGCAGCGCAACGACGTCGACAAATTCACGCGCCAAGAACAGGACGAGTACGCCGCCCGGTCGCACCAAAAGGCGGCCGCGGCGTGGAAGGACGGCGTCTTCACCGACGAGGTGGTGCCGGTGAACATCCCGCAGCGCAAGGGTGATCCGCTGCAGTTCACCGAGGATGAGGGGATCCGCGCCAACACCACCGCCGAATCTTTGGCCGGTCTGAAACCGGCATTTCGCCGCGATGGCACCATCACTGCCGGCTCGGCGTCGCAGATCTCGGATGGCGCGGCCGCAGTTGTGGTGATGAACAAGGAAAAGGCGCAGGAGCTGGGGCTGACGTGGCTGGCTGAGATCGGTGCACACGGCGTTGTCGCCGGACCAGATTCGACGCTGCAGTCCCAGCCGGCCAACGCGATCAAGAAAGCACTCGACCGCGAAGGTATCCCGGTTGACCAGCTCGAAGTGGTGGAGATCAACGAGGCGTTCGCGGCGGTGGCGCTGGCCTCGGCACGCGAACTTGGTGTGAACCCCGAGATCGTCAACGTCAACGGCGGCGCGATCGCCGTCGGGCATCCAATCGGCATGTCGGGAGCCAGAATCACGCTGCATGTGGCCCTGGAATTGGCGCGCCGCGGCTCTGGTATCGGCGTTGCGGCTCTGTGCGGGGCCGGTGGTCAGGGCGACGCGCTGATTCTGCGGGCCGGTTAGTCCGGCTCAGACGGGCCGGACCGCTCCAGTCGGCGTTGCTGGCGTGCGGGGGCGTCGGGGGCGGTGTGATTTTCGTCATATGTGCCGGTCACAGCCATTGGAGCGGGGATTTCGGGCCGGGTTTGCGCTCAGGTGAGCGTTGGCGCCACCGGGTGGATGGTAGCCGATGCGACGTGACAAACTTGACCACGTGACGCGTCCGCGATCCTCGATCGGGCCTGCGATGGCCGGTGCGGTCGATCTGTCCGGTCTGAAGCAGCGAGCTCAACAGAAGGCTTCGGCGAGCGGGGCTGCAATAGAGCCGGGTGGCACCGAGATCACCGAGGCCAACTTCGAAGACGAGGTGATACTCCGGTCCGACGAAGTACCAGTCGTTGTGTTGCTATGGTCACCGCGCAGCGAGGCGTGCGTCGAGCTGGTTGACACGCTGTCCGGCCTGGCCGCAGCCGACAAGGGTACGTGGTCGCTGGCGACGGTCAACGTCGACGCGGCACCCAGGGTGGCCCGGATCTTTGGTGTCGAGGCGGTCCCGACCGTGGTGGCTTTGGCTGCCGGGCAGCCGATATCTAGCTTCCAAGGCATGCAGCCTGCAGATCAGTTGCGACGCTGGCTGGACTCCCTGCTTTCGGCGACGGCCGGAAAGCTCAAGGGCCCAACTTATTCCGAGGATTCTCCGGAAGTCGATCCCGAGGTTGCGCAGGCCCGCGAGCAGCTTGAGGCCGGCGACTTCGTCGCCGCGCAGAACTCATATCAGGCGATCCTGGATGCCAATCCGGGCAGCGTCGAAGCGAAGGCCGCGATCCGGCAAATTGAATTCCTCACGCGCGCAACCGCACAACGCCCTGACGCCGTCGCGATCGCCGATGCTGCGCCCGGCGACATTGCGGCCGCATTCGCAGCCGCCGACGTACAAATCCTCAACCAGGACGTGCCTGCAGCATTCGAGCGCTTGATCGCATTGGTGCGCAGCACATCTGGGGATGAGCGCACCTCGGTACGGACACGGCTGATCGAGCTGTTCGAACTCTTCGATCCCGCCGACCCTGACGTCGTCGTCGGTCGTCGCAACCTCGCCAACGCGCTGTACTGAAACCTGCTCGCGCTACTCGGGTTCCAGCCACAGTGCCGACGTGGGCGGCAGCACCAGCACCGCCGATGCCGGGCGGCCATGCCACGGGTCGTCAGCGGCGTCGACGCCGCCGAGGTTACCGATGCCGGAGCCGTTGTAGACCGTCGCGTCGGTGTTGAGCACCTCGCGCCATCGGCCGGCCGACGGCAGGCCAAGCCGGTAGCCGCTGTGCTCTGAACCCGCAAAATTGAAGACACAGGCCATTACCGAGCCGTCGCGGGCGTATCGCAGGAAGCTCAGGACGTTGTTGGCGGAATCGTTGGCGTCGATCCAGGAATAGCCCTCGGGGGTGGTGTCTTGACTCCACAGCGCCGGGTGGCTGCGGTAGATGTCGTTGATGTCGCGCACGAAACGCAGAATCCCGTTGGAGAAACCGTTCTCCTCGAGTTGGAACCAGTCCAAACCATGCTGCTCGGACCACTCGGCGCGCTGGCCGAATTCCTGGCCCATGAACAACAGTTGCTTGCCCGGGTGCGCCCACTGGTAGGCGAGCAGGCTGCGCAGCCCGGCGGCTTTGACGTGATTGTTGCCCGGCATCCGCCCCCACAGCGTGCCCTTGCCGTGCACCACCTCGTCGTGGCTGATTGGCAGCACGAAATTCTCGCTGAATGCGTACAGCATTGAGAACGTCATCTCGTGGTGGTGGTAGCTGCGATAGATCGGATCGCGGCTGACGTAGTCGAGCGTGTCGTGCATCCAGCCCATGTTCCACTTCATCGAAAAGCCCAGGCCGCCAAGATTGGTCGGTCGCGTCACCCCGGGCCATGACGTCGATTCCTCGGCGATGGTGACGATGCCCGGCGCGACTCTGTGCGCCGTTGCGTTCATCTCCTGCAGGAACTGCACCGCTTCCAGGTTCTCCCGCCCGCCGTAGATGTTCGGGGTCCAGCTGCCCGCGGGGCGCGAGTAGTCCAGGTACAGCATCGATGCCACCGCATCCACCCGCAATCCGTCGATGTGGAACTCTTCGAGCCAGTACAACGCGTTGGCCACCAGGAAGTTACGCACCTCCCGACGGCCGAAGTCGAACACGTAAGTGCCCCAGTCCAATTGCTCGCCGCGATTGGGATCGGAATGCTCGTAGAGCGGCGTGCCGTCAAACCGTCCCAGCGCCCACGCGTCCTTCGGAAAGTGCGCCGGTACCCAATCCACTATGACACCGATGCCGGCCTGGTGCAGGGCGTCGACAAGCGCCCGGAAATCGTCGGGTGCGCCGAATCGCGACGTCGGTGCGTAGTAGGACGTGACCTGATATCCCCACGATCCGGCGAACGGGTGCTCGGCGACTGGCAGCAGCTCCACGTGGGTAAACCGGTGCTCCACAACATAATCCGTCAGCTCTCGGGCAAGCTGGCGGTAGCTGAGTCCGGGGCGCCACGAGCCGAGATGGACTTCGTAGGTGCTCATCGGCTCGAACACCGGGTTGCGCTGGGCGCGCCGTGTCATCCAGTCGTCATCATTCCAGGTGTACTTGCTGGACGTCACCCGCGATGCCGTGTGCGGTGGCACCTCGGTAGCGAAGGCGAACGGGTCGGCCCGTTCGGTGACGACGCCGTCGGCGCCGTGCACCCGGAACTTGTACAGACCGTTGGCGGGGAACCCGGGCCAGAACAATTCCCATACTCCGGAGGAGCCCAGCACCCGCATAGGGGCCTCGTTGCCGGTCCAGCCGTTGAACTCGCCGATCAGGCTGACGCCTTTGGCGTTGGGCGCCCAGACGGCGAACGACACCCCGTTTACCACACCGTCGGCCGTGGTGAACGAACGACGATGGGCACCAAGGACCTCCCAGAGGCGTTCGTGGCGACCCTCGGCGAACAGATGAAGGTCGACTTCGCCCAGCGTGGGCAGGAAGCGGTAGGCGTCGGCGACGGTGTGCATGTGCGGTGCGTCTGAAGAACCCCGATAGCTCACCTGCAGTCGGTAATCGATCAGGCCGACGAACGGCAACGCCACGGCGAACAGGCCGGATTCGATGTGCTGCAGCGGGAACCGGTCTTCGCCGACGACCGCTGCGACGTCGACCGCGTGTGGTCGAAACGCCCGGATGATAGTGTGGTCGCCGTACTCGTGGGCACCCAGGATGCCGTGCGGGTTGTGGTGCGCGCCGGCCATCAGGCGCGTCAAGTCAGCGGGGTCGGGCGCCAGGTGCGTCCCGGCGAGTTGGTCGGTTCGGCTCTCGGTTCGACTCACTGCCCCTCACCTCCGTAGCAGTGTGATTCGGGATTCGTAGGGTATGAGTGGCATGTTGATGATGTGGGCGACTGCGTGCCCAGGGTCGATGCGGATGTAATTTGCTTGCCCCCATTGGTATTCCTGGCCGGTTAGCTCGTCACGCACCCAAAACCGCTCGTATGGCTCCATACCCAGCGCAGCCATGTCTAACCACAGCGTCGCTTCCTCGGGCCCGAACGCGTTCAGCGTTACCACCACCAAAACGCAGTCGCCGGTGGCTGGGTCGAACTTGCTGTAGGCCAGTAACGCCTCGTTGTCGATGTGGTGGAAATGAATGGTGCGCAGCTGTTGCAGTGCGGGATGAAGCCGGCGAATTGCATTGAGCCGTTTGAGGAACGGCTCCAGTGATTTGCCCGCGGCAAGCGCTCCGGCATAGTCGCGGGGCCGCAATTCGTACTTCTCCGAATCCAGGTATTCCTCGCTGCCCTCCCGCACCGCGCGATGCTCGAACAGCTCATAACCGGAGTAGACTCCCCACGCCGGACTCATGGTCGCCGCCAGCACCGCGCGGATGGCGAACATGCCCGGGCCGTTGTGCTGTAGGACGGCGTGCAAGATATCGGGGGTGTTGACGAACAGGTTCGGGCGGCGAAAGTCGGCGAGTTCGGCGATGCCGTTGCCGAATTCGGTGAGTTCCCACTTGGCCGTGCGCCAGGTGAAGTAACTGTAGGACTGCGTGAAGCCGAGCTTGGCCAACCCGTACTGGCGCGCCGGCCGAGTAAAGGCTTCGGAGAGAAAGAGTACGTCGGGGTCGGTGGTCTTCACCTGACCGATCAGCCAGGTCCAGAAGTCTGGCGGCTTGGTGTGCGGATTGTCCACCCGAAAGAACTTGACGCCGTGGTCGATCCAGTGTCGGACCACGCGCAGCACCTCGTCGTAGAGACCTGCGGGATCGTTGTCGAAGTTGAGGGGATAGATGTCCTGGTACTTCTTCGGTGGATTTTCCGCGCAGGCGATGGTGCCGTCCGGTAATTCGGTGAACCACTGCCGATGTTCGCGCGCCCATGGATGATCCGGCGCGCATTGCAGCGCCAGGTCCAGGGCCACCTCCATACCCAGATCGCGCGCCGCGGCTACGAAGTCGTCGAAGTCGTTTATGGTGCCCAGGCTCGGATGAACAGCATCGTGGCCACCCTCATCGCTACCGATCGCCCACGGAGATCCCACATCTGTCGGAACGGCGGTGGGGGAGTTGTTGCGGCCCTTCCGATGTATTTTACCGATCGGATGGATCGGCGGCAGGTACACCACGTCGAACCCCATCTCGGCGATGCGCGGAAGCGCCGCGGCCGCGGTGGTGAAGGTGCCGTGCACCGGGTTGCCGTCGGCGTCCCAGCCGCCGGTCGAGCGCGGGAACATCTCATACCACGCGGTGAACCGGGCCAGCGGCCGATCCACCCAAACTCCGAACTGCTCGCCCCGGGTGACCAGATCCCGCAACGGATAGTTGGTCAGAAGTTCATCGATTTCGGGTGCCAGTGCCAGCGCGGTGCGGGTCACTGGATCCCCGGGGGTGCGCAACGCCGCCGCGGCCGCCAGCAGCGGATCGCGCAGCGCACGCGGGATACCGGTCGCGGCACGCTCGAACAGCGCAGCGCCGATCAATAGATCGTTGGACAGTTCGGTCTCGCCCTGGCCGGCGTCCAGCTTGGCAACCAGCCCGTGCCGCCAGGTGTGGATCTGGTCACCCCAGCCGTCGACCCGGAAGGTCCACAGTCCGACGCGGTCGGGGGTGAACCGACCGTGGAAAACGTAGGGCTCCAGCCCCATCGTCATGGGAATCAGCAGCGGCTTGACCCGCTCGGGGACTTTGGTCTCAGGCGCACACGCCGGCCTTTCGGGGGCCTGGACCGCCTTGATCCGGCGTGTTTCGGTCACATTCGGATAGCGTGGCCCGAGGTAGCGCACGACCAGGGTCGCTGCGACCGCCTCGTGGCCTTCTCGCCATACCGCGGCGCTGACCGGGACCACCTCACCGACCACGGCTTTGGCGGGGTATGCGCCGCATGAAACAACGGGTCGGACGTCATCGATCTCAACACGACCGGGCACCACCACTCCGTTCCGATTGTGCGGCCAAACCGCGGGGTACTCCGTCGCGGAATGCCTCTCGTCGGGAAACTCCCTCTCGTCGGGAAGCTTCTTTGCCGGGGAATCTTCTTTGCGCCCCAATTACCTACCCGATACCCACCCTAGTGTCCGATCACACACCCAGAGGTAAACGGAGGTAAACGGTCGCTCGGTAGCTCTGCGCGCTCCACAATCCTCAGTAAGGTAGTGACGTGTGAAAGCCCTCCGTCGCTTTACCGTCCGTGCCCACCTACCCGAGCGCCTCGCCGCACTGGATCAGCTGTCGACCAACCTGCGATGGTCGTGGGACAAACCGACGCAGGATCTGTTTGCGAGTATCGACCCAACGCTGTGGACGCAGTGTGGCTATGACCCGGTGGCGCTGTTGGGAGTGGTGAACCCGTCAAGGCTCGACCAGTTAGCACTCGACGAAGGGTTCCTGGGCCAGCTCGATTGGCTGGCTGCCGACTTGAACGATTACCTGAGCCGTCCGCTGTGGTATCAGCAGCAGCAGCAGGAGGCTGGCGTATCCATGCCGACTGCCATTGCGTACTTCTCGATGGAGTTCGGCGTCGCCGAGGTGTTGCCCAACTACTCGGGCGGTCTCGGGATCCTCGCCGGCGACCACCTCAAGTCCGCCTCCGATCTGGGGGTGCCGCTGATCGCGGTCGGCCTCTACTACCGCTCCGGGTACTTCCGGCAGTCGCTGACCGCGGACGGCTGGCAAAACGAGACTTATCCGTCACTGGATCCGCAAGGGCTCCCGTTGCGGCTGCTCACCGATGCCGATGGTGATCCGGTGCTGGTCGAGCTGACCCTGCCCGACTCCGCCCGGCTGCGGGCCCGGGTCTGGGTCGCGCAAGTGGGTCGTGTCCCGCTGCTCTTGCTGGATTCCGACGTTCCTGAAAACGAGCACGACCTGCGCAGTGTCACCGACCGCCTGTACGGCGGCGACCAGGAACATCGCATGAAGCAAGAGATTCTGGCCGGAATTGGCGGGGTGCGGGCGATCCGCGCGTTTACCGCAATTGAAAACCTTCCCGCGCCCGAGGTGTTCCATATGAACGAGGGCCACGCCGGATTCCTCGGAGTGGAGCGCATCCGCGAGCTGATCACCGATACGGGATTGGACTTCGACACCGCGCTGACGGTCGTGCGGTCCAGCACCGCGTTCACCACTCACACCCCGGTGTCCGCTGGTATCGACCGGTTCCCCGTCGATATGGTTCAGCGCTACTTCGATGACCATCTTGATGGCGAAACCGACGGCGAGCCCGACGGTACGCCTGATGGGAAAAACGTCTCGGCGCTGCTGCCGGGCGTGCCCACCGCCCGGATCATCGCGCTCGGCGCCGA
Source organism: uncultured Actinomycetota bacterium (assembly GCA_963728815.1). Taxonomy (GTDB): domain Bacteria; phylum Actinomycetota; class Actinomycetes; order Mycobacteriales; family Mycobacteriaceae; genus Mycobacterium. The sequence goes on along the minus strand of CAVSLH010000018.1, from coordinate 258,149 downwards.
GGAGGATCCGACCAAGTTCAACATGGCCCACATGGGGCTGCGGTTGGCGCAACGGGCGAACGGCGTCTCGCTGCTGCACGGCCAGGTGAGCCGGGCGATGTTCAACGGCCTGTGGCGCGGCTTCGACCGCATCGAGGTGCCGATCGGGTCGATCACCAACGGCGTTCATGCGCGCACCTGGGCGGCGCCGCAGTGGTTGCAGCTGGGGCGCGAACTGGCCGGGTCGGACTCCTTCAGTGACCCCGGCGTCTGGCTGAGACTGGAACAAGTCGATCCCGGTCATTTGTGGTGGATTCGCTCGCAGTTGCGAGCGCTGCTGGTCGAGGACGTCCGGCGGCGGCTGCGCCAATCATGGTTGGAACGCGGTGCATCCGATGCCGAACTTGGCTGGATCGGGGCGGCATTCGATCCCAATGTGCTTACCGTCGGGTTCGCTCGGCGGGTACCGACGTATAAGCGGCTAACACTGATGCTGCGCGATCCGAATCGCCTGGAACGGCTGCTGCTCGACCAACACGGGCCGATCCAGCTGATCGTCGCCGGGAAATCCCACCCGGCCGACGATGGCGGCAAGGCGCTTATCCAGCAGGTGGTGCGGTTCGCCGACCGGCCGCAGGTGCGCCACCGGATCGCCTTCCTGCCCAATTACGATATGTCGATGGCGCGGCTTTTGTATTGGGGCTGCGACGTCTGGCTGAACAACCCGCTGCGGCCCCTGGAGGCGTGCGGCACCTCGGGAATGAAGAGCGCGCTCAATGGCGGGCTGAATCTGTCCATCCGCGATGGCTGGTGGGACGAATGGTACGACGGCGAAAACGGTTGGGAAATACCGTCTGCCGACGGAATTGCCGACGAGGGCCGTCGTGACGTCCTGGAGTCCAGCGCGCTCTACGACCTACTGGAACACGTGGTGGTACCGAAGTTCTACGAACGTGACAACCGTGGGGTGCCACCACGGTGGATCGAGATGGTGCGCCACACCCTGCAGACGCTCGGGCCAAAAGTGCTGGCGTCTCGCATGGTGCGCGACTATGTCGAGCACTACTACGTGCCGGCGGCGCAATCGCTTCGCAAGACCGTTGGCGCTACCGATGGCGCCGGCGAGTACAGCGCGGCCCGCGAGCTGGCCGCCTACCGTTGGCGCGCCGAAGAAGCGTGGCCGAAGATCGACATCACCGACGTCGACAGCACCGGCCTGCCGGACACTCCCGTGCTCGGGTCGAAGCTGACCCTGACCGCAACGGTGTACCTGGCCGGGCTGCGGCCCGACGAGGTGGCGGTTCAGGCGGTGCTCGGCAGGGTCGATGCCGGCGACGTGCTGCTGGATCCGGTCACCGTCGAGATGTCGCACACCGGTACTGCCGAGGGCGGCAACGAGATCTTCTCGACGACAACGCCGCTGCCGCTGGCCGGCGCGGTCGGATACACGGTGCGTGTGCTGCCCCATCATCCGATGCTTGCCGCCAGCAACGAACTCGGTCTGGTAACCCTCGCCTGACGGCCACGGCGTGCCACTTCAGGCTGACAGGCTGCCTGGCGCGGTGCGCAGCCGTTCCAACGCACCGCGGACCTGCGCGGCGTCGGTGGTCTGCCAGAACGGCGGCAGGGAGGCTCGCAGGTAACTGCCGTAGCGGGCGGTGACCATCCGGGAGTCGAGCACGGCAACCACGCCCCGGTCGGTGACGCGGCGCAACAGCCGGCCCGAACCTTGCGCGAGCAGCAGCGCGGCATGGCTGGCGGCGACGGCCATGAAACCGTTGCCGCCGCGGGCGGCCACCGCGCGCTGGCGCGCGCTCAGCAGTGGGTCGTCTGGCCGCGGGAACGGGATGCGGTCGATCAGCACCAACGACAGCGACGGCCCAGGCACGTCGACGCCCTGCCACAGGGACAGCGTGCCGAACAGCGAGGTCGCCGCGTCGGCGGTGAACTGCTCGACCAGTGCGGAGGTGCTGTCGTCGCCTTGACACAACACTGGCGTGGACAGCCGTTCGCGCATGGCCTCGGCGGCGGCCCGAGCGGCCCGCATCGATGAGAACAGCCCCAGGGTGCGCCCGCCGGCAGCGGTGATGAGATCGGCGATTTCGGTCAGCTGCTCAGCCGAGCCGGTGCCGTCGCGGCCCGGCGGCGGGAGATGGGCGGCGACGTAGAGGATTCCCGCCTTGGCGTGGTGAAAGGGCGATCCGACGTCGAGGCCACGCCAGGGCAGGCACTCCCCGGTGTCCGGTCCGGTCAGGCCCCACGCCGCGGCCATCGCGTCGAAGGCCCCTCCGATCGTCAGCGTCGCCGATGTCAGCACCGTCGTCGAACGGGAAAACACTTGGTTGCGCAGCAGGCCGGCAACCGACAGCGGGGCCACCCGCAGCACGGCGCGCGTGGAACCTCGGTTGTCCTCGTGATCGACCCAGACTACGTCGGTGCGATCCGGGATAGCGGGGGTGAACGACGTCAGGATCCGCGAAGCGGTATCGGATATTTCACTCAGTGCCGCAACCGCTTCGGCGCGCGCCGCTGCCGCCTTGGCGTCGCTCGTGCTGCCGATCGCCGACCGTGCCGCACTGGCCACGTCGCGCAGCGCTGTCAGGTATGTCGCCATCTCGTCGTCGAGATGGTCGATGCGGCCCGGCGTGCCGTCAAGGATCGCGGCGGCGAAGTTGGCCGCCGTCGCGTCCAGCCGCCGGGTCAGTTCTGGATCCACCAGTCGAGTGATCCGCCGCGAGGCGGCGCCGAGGTTGGCAGACGTGAGTTCCGCGGTGGCCACCGACGTCACCCGGTCGACCAATTCGTGGGCTTCGTCGACCACCAGCAGCGCGTGTTCTGGCAGCACCGCAGATTCGGCAACGGCATCGATGGCCAGCAGCGCATGATTGGTGACGACGATATCGGCAGCGCCGGCCCGGCCACGCGCCCGTTCGGAAAAGCACTCGGCGCCAAATGGACAGCGGGCCACGCCGAGACATTCCCGCGCCGAAACGCTGACCTGGGACCAGGATCGGTCCGGTACTCCGGGCTTGAGATCATCGCGGTCACCGGAATCGGTCGTCGACGCCCAGGCGGTGAGCCGCTGCACGTCACGGCCCAAGGCGGTGACCGCCATCGGGTCGAAGAGTTCTTCCTGAGGGCGCCCGTCCTCCGCGTCTGGCTCACTGCCCGCATCGCCGTTGTGGATCTTGTTCAGGCACAAGTAGTTTCGCCGTCCTTTGAGCAGGGCGAACTGCGGCCGGCGAGGCAGCGTATCGGCCAGCGAATCAGTCAGCCGGGGCAGATCGCGATCGACGAGTTGACGCTGCAAGGCGATCGTCGCCGTCGACACCACGACGGGGGCGTCGTCGCTGACCGCGCGGACAATCGCGGGAACGAGATACGCCAGCGACTTGCCGGTGCCGGTGCCGGCCTGCACGATGAGGTGCTCACCGGTTTCGAAGGCCCGCGTGACCGCGGCGGCCATCTCCAGCTGGCCGCTGCGTTCGCTGCCACCGAGCGCGGCCACCGCGATGGCCAGCAGCTCGGAAACGGATACGTCTGGCGTGGTCACCCCTTTGATGTGCGCTGGCTGGGACGGTATCGCAGTTAGGCGGTCAGACCGGTATCTGCGTCGTCGGAATCGCCGGGTCTCCGTGTGCCAATTTCAGGCCCTCCCACGGCAGGCTATGCAGCCCGGACGCCACCAGCTCCCGCGCTGCTGCCAGGGCGCCATCAGCGGTGTCCGCTACCGCCTGGCCGCCGCGCACCAGTGGGATGATCAACACCCGGCACGGTTCGGTGGTGGCGGGCGGACGGCCGGCCGGATACACGACCTCCTCGGTGATCGTGCCGGTTGGCCGGGAGCGCCGCAGCGCCTCTTTGTGGCCGCCTATAGATTGCTTGTGGCTGCTGCGCTTCTGCACCGGCATGCCGTCCACTTCGACCAGTTTGTAAACCATGTTCGCGGTCGGGGCACCCGAGCCGGTAACCAGCGACGTGCCCACGCCGTAGCTGTGCACCGGCTCGGCGCGCAGCGCGGCGATGGAGAACTCGTCAAGATCGCCGGACACCACGATGCGGGTCCGGGTGGCCCCCAGCTGGTCGAGCTGCTCGCGCACCTGGCGGGCCAGCACCCCCAGCTCGCCGGAGTCGATCCGCACGGCGCCCAGCGTCGCACCGGCGGCGGCCACGGCATTGGCCACGCCGGTCGTCACGTCGTAGGTGTCCACCAGCAGCGTGGTGTCGGTGCCCAGCGCGTCGACCTGAGCGCGAAACGCGGCAAGTTCAGCCAATTCAGGGGGGCCGTCGGCGTGAGTGTGCAGCATTGTGAAGGCGTGTGCGGCGGTGCCCTCGGTCGGTATTCCGTATAGGCGCTGGGCCTCCAGATTGGAAGACGCGGCGAAGCCGGCGATATAGGCGGCCCGGGCAGCTGCGACCGCGGCGCGCTCGTGAGTCCGTCGCGATCCCATCTCGATCAGCGGGCGTTCGCCTGCGGCACTGACCATGCGTGCAGCCGCCGACGCGATCGCCGTGTCGTGGTTGAAGATCGACAGCACCAGCGTTTCGAGCACCACGCATTCGGCGAAGCTGCCGCACACCGACAGCAAGGGTGACCCAGGGAAGTACAGCTCGCCCTCCGCATACCCGTCGATATCGCCGCCGAACCGGAAATCGCGCAGGTAACGCAACGTGTCAGCGTCAAGGAATTGCGCCAGCATCTGGCACGCTTCGTCGTCGAACCTGAACTGCGGCAAGGCTTCCAGCAGCCGGCCGGTTCCGGCGACCACCCCGTAACGGCGCCCCGGTGGAAGCCGGCGGGCGAACAGTTCGAACGTGGTCTGGCGATTAGCGCTGCCGTCGCGCAGCGCCGCCGCCAGCATGGTCAACTCGTACTTGTCGGTTAGCAGCCCAGCCAAGACCGCGTCGTTCATCCCGCAACGTTATCGGCCGGCAACAGCGGCTCGGTATCGTATAGGCCATGGTTGTTGCGTCAGCGCCCACCAAGCCGGGCACTACCGGGCAGCGCGAGGCAGCTCCGGTAGACGTCACGGCCAGTCCATGGGTCACCATCGTGTGGGACGACCCCGTCAACCTGATGACCTACGTGACCTACGTGTTCCAGAAATTGTTCGGCTACAGCGAGCCGCATGCCACCAAGCTGATGCTGCAAGTGCACAACGAAGGAAAGGCAGTTGTGTCGGCGGGTAGCCGGGAGTCCATGGAAGTCGACGTGTCCAAGCTGCATGCCGCCGGTTTGTGGGCCACGATGCAGCAGGACCGGTGAGATTCGAGGGCATCCGAGACCACTGTGCGCAAATGGAAGCGCGTCGAGACCGCCGACGGTCCCCGTTTCCGGTCCGCCTTGGCCCCGCATGAGGCGGCCCTGCTCACGAACCTGGTCAGCGCGATGATCGGCCTGCTCGACGAGCGCGAATCCTCCTCGCCGGCAGACGAACTCGAGGAGATCACCGGTATAAAGACCGGGAATACGGAACCGCCGGGGGACCCGGCACTTCGTCGGCTGCTGCCAGATTTCTACAAACAGGACGACGAGGATCCCCTAGACCCCTCGGCCCCCGGTGCCGCCGATAGCCTCAACGCTGCACTGCGCAGTCTGCACGAGCCGGAGATCATCGACGCCAAACGTGTTGCCGCACAGCAGTTGCTGGACACGGTTCCGGAAAATGGCGGTCGACTCGAGCTGACTGAGGAGGACGCGAACGCCTGGATCGCCGCGGTCAACGACATTCGGCTGACGCTGGGGGTCATGCTCGAGATCGGCCCGCAGGGCCCGGATCGACTGCCGGAAGACCATCCGCTGGCCGCGCACTTCGACGTCTACCAGTGGCTGACCGTCTTGCAGGAATACCTGGTTCTGGTGCTGATGGGGCCCCGATGATCTTGATGGAGGCCGGATGAACGCCATCACCGACGTCGGGGGTATCCGCGTCGGCCACTACCAGAGGCTGGACCCCGACGCGTCCTTCGGTGCCGGTTGGGCCTGCGGCGTCACTGTCGTGCTGACACCACCTGGAACCGTCGGCGCCGTCGATTGCCGGGGCGGCGCGCCCGGCACCCGGGAGACCGATCTGCTGGACCCGGCCAACAGTGTGCGCTTCGTCGATGCGGTGCTGCTCGCCGGCGGCAGCGCCTACGGTCTGGCAGCCGCCGACGGCGTCATGCGCTGGCTGGAGGAACATGAGCGCGGCGTGGCGATGGGCGCCGGCGTGGTGCCCATCGTGCCGGGAGCGGTGATTTTCGACCTGCCCGTCGGCGGCTGGGAATGCCGGCCGACGGCTGAATTCGGTTATGCCGCGGCCAGCACCGCCACCGGCGGCGCTATGGCCGTCGGAACGGTCGGCGCTGGAGTGGGGGCGCGTGCCGGCGTGCTCAAGGGTGGTATCGGCACCGCATCGACCACCCTGACGGAGTCCGGCGTGATCGTCGGCGCCCTCGTCGTGGTGAACTCCCTAGGCAACGTCGTCGACCCGGCCACTGGCCTGCCGTGGATGGCGGACCTGATAGACGAGTTCGAGCTGACGGCACCGCCCGCCGAGCAGATCGCGGCCTTCGCGGAGCTGCAGTCGGCCTCCATGCCGCTGAACACCCCTCTTAATACGACGATCGGAGTGGTTGCCACGGACGCCGCGCTGAGCCCGGCGGCGTGCCGGCGGGTCGCGATCGCCGCTCACGACGGCCTGGCCCGAACCATCCGGCCGGCGCACACCCCGCTGGACGGCGATACGGTGTTCGCACTGGCCACCGGGGCGGTCGAGGTAGCCCCGGGGGCCATTGGGAACACAGTGCCCGCTGCACTGTCTCCGGAAACGGGGCTGGTCACCGCGGTGGGCGCGGCCGCGGCTGACTGCCTGGCTCGTGCGGTGCTGGCCGCCGTGCTGGTCGCCGAGCCGGTCGCCGGAATACCGACCTACCGCGGCACGTTGCCCGGAGCATTCGGGAGAGGGAACCCTTGACGTGCTGGTGATTCGTGCAGACCTGGTGGATGCGATGGTCACTCATGCGCGTCGCGACCATCCCGACGAAGCGTGCGGGGTGCTGGCCGGCCCGGAGGGCTCCGACCGTCCCGAGCGGCATATCCCGATGGTCAACGCCGAGCGGTCGCCGACCTTCTACCGTTTCGAATCCGGTGAGCAGTACCGAGTGTGGCGGGCGCTGGAGGACGCCGATGAAGTGCCTGTGGTCATCTATCACTCGCACACCGCGACCGAGGCGTACCCGAGCCGCACGGACGTGAACCTGGCCGCTGAGCCGGATGCGCACTACGTGTTGGTTTCCACTCGCGACCCCGAGAGCCACGAGCTGCGCAGTTATCGCATCGTCGACGGCGCCGTCACCGAAGAACCTGTCCACATCGTCGAGCAGTACCGAACAGACCCCGAAGCCCCAGAAAGGTCCGCATGACCGTCACCGTGTCCATCCCGACCATCCTGCGACCCCACACCGGCGGCGAGAAGCGCGTCGCCGCGAGTGGTGACACGCTGAGCGCGGTTATCAAGGATCTGGAGGCCAACTACTCCGGTATCTCCGAGCGCCTGATCGATAACGGTAAGTTGCATCGCTTCGTCAACATCTACGTCAACGACGAGGACGTGCGGTTCTCCGGCGGCCTGGACACCGCGATCGCCGACGGCGACTCGGTCACCATCCTGCCCGCCGTCGCGGGTGGGTAAGCCGGTGGGTAAGCGGAGCGCATGACGCGATACGACTCGTTGTTGCAGGCCCTGGGCAACACGCCGCTGGTTGGTCTGCAGCGGCTCTCGCCACGCTGGGATGACGGGCCGGACGGTCCGCACGTGCGGCTGTGGGCCAAGCTCGAGGACCGCAACCCGACCGGGTCGATCAAGGATCGGCCGGCGCTGCGGATGATCGAGCAGGCCGAGCAGGACGGGCTGTTGGCGCCTGGCGCGACGATCCTTGAGCCCACCAGCGGCAACACCGGTATCTCGCTGGCGATGGCAGCCCGGTTGAAGGGTTACCAGCTGATCTGTGTGATGCCCGAGAACACCTCGGTGGAGCGGCGTCAGTTGCTGGAGCTCTACGGTGCGCAGATCATCTTCTCGCCGGCCGAAGGCGGGTCCAACACCGCGGTGGCCAGGGCCAAAGAGCTGGCCGCGGCCAATCCGTCGTGGGTGATGCTGTATCAGTACGGCAACCCCGCAAACACCGACTCGCATTACCGCGGCACCGGCCCTGAACTGCTCGCCGACCTACCAGAGATCACCCACTTCGTTGCGGGCCTGGGCACCACGGGCACGCTGATGGGCACCGGCCGGTTTCTGCGCGAGCATGTTCGGAGCGTCAAGATCGTGGCCGCTGAACCCCGCTACGGCGAGGGGGTTTATGCGCTGCGCAACCTCGATGAAGGATTTGTGCCCGAACTGTATGACCCAGACGTACTGACGACCCGGTACTCGGTCGGCGCCGCCGACGCGGTGCGCCGCACCCGCGAGCTGGTGGACTCCGAAGGCATCTTTGCGGGCATCTCAACTGGTGCTGTGCTGCATGCCGCCCTCGGAGTCGCAGCCAAAGCGCGCCAGGCCGGTGAGCGCGCTGACATTGCCTTCGTGGTCGCCGACGCCGGCTGGAAGTATCTGTCTACCGGCGCCTACGCCGGTAGCCTGGATGATGCCGAGAACGCTCTGGAAGGGCAGCTATGGGCATGACTCAGGGACATCCGCGAACGCCCGCGACGCAGACCAAAAAACGGCCGCGATGGATGGTTGGCGGGGCCACGATCCTCACCTTCGTGGCGCTGCTGTACCTCGTCGAGCTGATCGACCAGCTGAGCCGGCATTCCCTGGACGTCAACGGCATCAGGCCGCTGGAAACTGACGGCCTGTGGGGGATCATCTTCGCACCGGTTCTGCACGCAAACTGGCAGCACCTGATGGCCAATACGATCCCGCTGCTGGTGCTTGGATTTCTGATGACGCTGGCCGGAGTCTCCCGGTTTGTCTGGGCCACCGCGATCGTGTGGATCCTGGGCGGCTTCGGCACCTGGCTGATCGGCAACATGGGCAGTAGCTGCGGCCCGACCGACCACATCGGGGCCTCCGGGCTGATCTTCGGCTATCTGGCTTTCCTGCTGGTGTTCGGGCTGTTTGTGCGCAGGGTCTGGGACATCATCATCGGAGTGGTGGTGTTGTTCGTCTACGGCGGCGTCCTGCTGGGCGCCATGCCGGTGCTCGGCCAGTGCGGTGGCGTGTCCTGGCAGGGCCATTTGTGCGGTGCGGTCGCCGGTGTCGTGGCGGCGTATCTGCTGTCCGCTCCGGAGCGCAAGGCCCGCGCACTGAGAAAAGCGGGCACCGGTTCGCCGCGCCTCAAGACATGAGCTCCCCACTGGCGCCCGTCGGGGTCTTCGACTCCGGCGTCGGGGGACTGACGGTCGCCCGTGCGATCATCGACCAACTGCCCGACGAGGACATCGTCTACGTGGGCGACACCGGCAATGGCCCCTACGGTCCGCTGACCATCCCGGAGATCCGTGCGCACGCGCTGGCCATCGGTGACGACTTGGTCGACCGTGGCGTCAAGGCGCTGGTGATCGCATGCAACTCGGCGTCTGCGGCGTGCCTGCGGGACGCTCGCGAACGTTACGACGTGCCCGTCGTCGAGGTGATCTTGCCGGCGGTGCGACGTGCGGTCGCCACTACCCGCAATGGGCGCATCGGTGTTATCGGCACGCGGGCCACCATCACCTCGCACGCCTACCAAGACGCGTTCGCCGCCGCCCGCGACACCGAGATCACTGCGGTGGCGTGCCCGCGCTTCGTCGACTTCGTCGAGCGCGGTGTGACCAGCGGTCGGCAGGTGCTCGGACTGGCTGAGGGCTATCTGGAGCCGCTGCAGCGCGCCGAGGTCGACACGCTGGTGCTTGGATGCACGCACTACCCACTGTTGTCCGGACTGATTCAGCTGGCGATGGGCGACAACGTCACGCTGGTCTCCAGCGCAGAGGAGACCGCGAAGGAAGTGTTGCGGGTGCTAACCGAGAGGGACCTGCTGCGTCCGCATGACGCTCCGCCTGCCACCCGGGTGTTCGAAGCCACGGGCGATCCCGAGGAATTCACCAAACTGGCGGCGCGATTCCTGGGTCCCGCAGTGACCGGTGTTCAACCGGTTCATCACTTCCGCACCAATTAGGCGCGCGGAGAGATTCTGATCACACCAATGCGGCGATGTTTTCCTCACGGGGGTATTGGGCATGGCACAGTAGTGTCCGTGCGAATAACCGTGCTCGGCTGCTCCGGCAGCGTCGTGGGTCCGGATTCGCCTGCATCGGGTTATCTGCTCCGGGCGCCGGACACTCCGCCGCTAGTCATTGACTTTGGCGGGGGAGTGCTAGGTGCGCTGCAACGGCACGCGGATCCCGGTTCGGTGCACGTCCTGTTGTCTCACCTGCACGCGGACCACTGTTTGGATATGCCCGGACTGTACGTCTGGCGTCGCTATCACCCGTCGCGCCCCGACGGCAAGGCGTTGTTGTACGGCCCAAGCGACACATGGTCGCGACTGGGGGCGGCGTCGTCACCGTACGGCGGCGAGATCGACGATTGCTCAGACATCTTCGATATTCACCACTGGGTCGACGGTGAGCCGGTGACTTTGGGCGCGCTCACGGTGGTGCCGCGGGTGGTGGCTCACCCAACCGAGTCCTATGGTTTGCGGATCACCGACCCCAGCGGTGCGTCGCTGGTCTACAGCGGGGACACCGGCACCTGCGATCAGCTCGTCGAGCTGGCTCGTGGCGCTGACGTCTTCCTCTGCGAGGCTTCCTGGACGCACTCGCCGGACCGTCCGCCCGACTTGCATCTGTCTGGCACTGAGGCCGGGAGGGCCGCGGCGCAGGCAGGCGTTCGTGAGCTGCTGCTGACGCATATCCCGCCGTGGACCTCGCGTGAGGACGTGATCACTGAGGCCAAAGCCGAGTTCGATGGTCCCGTGCACGCGGTGGTGTCCGGTGAGACGTTCGATATCGGGCGCCCCTGAACAGATCTGAGCTGGCCGGGCTGGCATGGATTGCCCGCCTCGCCCCCTCGCCGTCCCCCGCAAGCGGGCGGTACTCCCAGCGCGGCTGGGGGTGCCCGCACCTCGGGCCGTGCCGGCCCGCATCGTCGGCGGGCTAGGGTTGCCGGGTGTCCAAACGAGAAGACGGTCGCCTCGACGACGAGCTTCGCCCCGTGGTCATCACCCGCGGGTTCACCGAACACCCGGCCGGTTCGGTGCTGATCGAGTTCGGTCAGACCAAGGTCATGTGCACCGCCAGCGTCACCGAAGGGGTGCCACGCTGGCGCAAGGGATCGGGGCTCGGTTGGCTCACCGCGGAGTACGCGATGCTGCCGTCGGCCACCCACACTCGCTCGGACCGCGAATCTGTCAGAGGCCGGGTCAGCGGGCGCACTCAGGAGATCAGCCGGCTGGTCGGCCGGTCGCTACGGGCATGCATCGACCTGGCGGCGCTGGGGGAGAACACAATCGCCGTCGACTGCGACGTGTTGCAGGCCGACGGTGGCACTCGGACCGCGGCCATCACGGGCGCCTATGTGGCCTTGGCCGACGCGGTGACCTACCTGTCGGCCGCCGGTAAGCTGTCGGATCCCCGGCCGTTGTCGTGTGCCATCGCGGCGGTCAGCGTCGGCGTGGTCGACGGCAGGATTCGGGTGGATCTGCCCTACGAGGAAGACTCGCGCGCCGAGGTGGACATGAACGTCGTCGCCACCGACACCGGGACGCTGGTGGAGGTTCAGGGGACCGGTGAGGGCGCGACGTTCCCGCGTTCGACGCTGGACAAGCTGCTCGACATGGCGCTGGGCGCGTGCGACAAGTTGTTTGCCGCACAGCGCGAAGCGTTGGCGCTGCCCTACCCGGGCGTGCTGCCCGAGGGACCTCCGCCGCCGAAGGCTTTCGGAAGCTGACCCGGCTGCTGGTCGCCAGCCGCAACCGAAAGAAGCTGGCCGAACTGCGACGGGTGCTGGACGGCGCCGGACTGTCGGGGTTGACGCTGGTATCGCTGAACGATGTGGCGCCGTTCGACGAAGCGCCGGAAACCGGTGCGACCTTCGAGGACAACGCGCTGGCGAAGGCGCGCGATGCGTTCACCGCGACAGCTCTGGCCAGTGTGGCCGACGACTCCGGTTTGGAGGTGGCAACGCTCAATGGCATGCCCGGTGTACTGTCGGCGCGCTGGTCGGGTAGCCACGGCGACGACGCCGGCAACACCGCGCTGCTGCTGGCGCAGTTGCGCGATGTGCCCGACGAGCGGCGTGGTGCGGCGTTCGTGTCGGCCTGCGCGCTGGTGTCGGCGTCCGGCGAGGTCGTCGTCCGCGGCGAGTGGCCGGGCACGATTGCCCGGGAGCCGCGCGGCGACGGCGGGTTCGGCTACGACCCGGTGTTCATTCCTGATGGCCCTGGCTTTGGCGGCCGCACGGCCGCCGAGCTGAGCGCGGCGGAGAAGGACGCGGTATCGCATCGTCGTCGTGCGCTGACGCTGTTATTGCCGGCGCTGCGCGACCTTTCGGCCCGCCGAGCGTGAAGCCAGCACGTTCGGCGAGCGTGAAGCTACCTTCACGCTGGGCTTTCCCTAAAGCCCGAAGCGCGCCTTGATGTCCTTGGTCTGGAAGTGCTCGACAATGATGCCCAGCAGCGGGATGGTGCCGGCGAGCAGTACACCTATGGTCTTGGCGATCGGCCATCGGACCTTGACCGCGAGATTGAAGGCAGCCAACACATAGACGAAATACACCCAGCCGTGCACCACTTCGATCCACCGGATTTCGTGGTGGAAGGCGAGGTGCGAGACGATCTCGTAGCACAGTGCGATAAGCCAGATACCCGTCGTCCACGCCATGATTCGGTAGCCGAGCAGCGCGGTGCGGATCTTGTCGACGGGGACGGCAGGCGCGTGTGCTTCGGGTGTCTCGGGTGTGGTCATGCGGTGGTCCTGTTCTGCTTTTCGGCATCTTTCTTTGCGAGCTCGGCGAGATAGGCGTTGTACTGCTGCAGTGCGGGATCGTCGGGTGGCTGCTGTGTGGGCTTGGGTCGCTCGGGTAGCAGTCCGGCTGGAATTTCGGTGATGGCGCCGTTCTTCCGCGGCTCCGGCGGCGCCTCTTCATAACGAACGAAGTTGCGGTACGCGTAGACACAGAACCAGGCGAACAGCGGCCACTGCAGCGCGTAGCCGAGGTTCTGGAACGTGCCCGACGCCGACTGAAACCTGGTCCACTGCCACCAGCCCAGGGCAAGGCAGCCGCAGGCCGCGACGATCACCAAAGCGATCAGCGCGGGCCTGCGACGACGCGTAGTGGACACACCATGACGGTACCGCGCGGTAGTCTATGGGTCGCTCACACGGACGGGCTTGAGTCATGACTTAGGCCCGACGAATTCGTCGAGACGCCACCGCGGCCTTGCGGTACACGGCGATGGTGTGCTGGCTCGGCCGAGTCCACGGAATTCCAAGGTCGTCGAGCGCCCCGCTGAACAACCCGAGAATGTCTTCGGATCTGTTGGAGAAGTGGTAGCGGACGCTTCGAACGCCGCGATCGTTGGCCACCACACGGCACCCATCGCTATCGATCAGGCCGCGAACGAATCCCTCCGTGGCTTGCTTTACGAGCAGTTCCTGCCAGGGCTCCAACCGGATTGGCCTGGTGTGCTTCCGCCCCGGACCATGCTGTGGAAGCAGGCATGGCCAGTGCTTCGAGTAGAGCGATACGATGACGCATCCGGTCGGTTGGCGTTGGATCGATGCATGCTGGCCAGGCCACAGCATGTCGATTGCCACACGACAGCGGTCGATGATTCCTGGATATTTGTGGTCGAGCGTGATCCGCATCCGCCACACTCGCCGGCTCCGCGAGATACAGCCGTCGCCGAGGTACAGACCGAGGACATAGCAGTACGACTCTGCCGGAAGTGCGGAAAAGTCATGAGCGACGCCGCAGGCCGACGCACTCATTAGCCTCGGCCGAATTTGTGGCCGACGTCGCCAGTCCTGCACTGTCGGTCGCGGCACACCGATTTGACGTGCAATAGCGCAGTCGTTTACACCAGCTGCGATGAGGCGCTTGGCTGCGTCGAACTGCTCCGCAGACCGCACGTTAACGCTCCCCTTCGTCAGGTTATTACCCCAAGTTAGGCCGCATAGCCGACAATTCGTCGCCTGATCGGGGCGGTACGATCGCTAAGCGCGCGGGCGTGGTGAAATGGAAAACACGCCGGTTTTAGGTGCCGGTGCTCGAAAGAGCTTGAGGGTTCGACTCCCTCCGCCCGCACCCATGCGGCAGCAGTGTTTGTGCAGTTAAATAGTGGTTTTTATGTTTGCTGGCTAACTCCGCGGCCGCTCCGTGGCCACATTTTGGCCACAACTTGCGAGTAACTCAGGTGAGTCACAGTTACTTCGCGTGGAGTACCGGGCATGCAAGCTGACTGCGACGGCGTCGAGATCGTCGTCGAACAAGTCGGCATAGGTGTCGAGCGTGATCTTCGCGGACTTGTGGCCGAGCATGCGTTGCAGCGCAAGCACATTCACCCCGGCCGACACCGCCACCGACGCGCAAGTGTGCCGCAGATCGTGCGGAGTGACCTTCTGGACCTTCGCCCGCTTGACCGCTGCCTGAAACCAGCCAGTCGAGGACTTCGGCCGCGGCAGATAGCCGCCGTCCCGGCCCGCGAAGACGAGGTCGGCAGGTGCCTTCCCCTTGCACTGCTGCGACAGCTCATCGAGCACGAACTCGGGCACCGGCACCGAGCGCGCCTGGCGCCCCTTTTGTCGGGCCGACAGCATGCCTGACGCCGAGCTGGACCGCGTTCTCGGAGACTGTGAGCCGGCGCCGCAGGAACTCCACGTCGGACACCCGCAGGCCTATCGCTTCGCCTCACCGCAGACCGCAGTAGGCCAAAGTCAGTACCAGCGGCCGGTGCTCGCCGGCCTCGTCGGCCAACCGATGCACGTCGTCAGCGGATAGGTACACGTGACGGCGGGTTATCTTGCAAAAACGATGCAATCAAATCCTTGAACGCTGAGATGCCATGCGCCACACACTCGGACTACCCGTGCTTCAATCCGTTGACCTTCACCGTCAACAGCCTCGTGCCGGTTACGGGGACTGCTAGCGCCGACTGGGTTATCCGCCCGGACGCTCATTGGCTCACCATTATGCTGACTTTCCTCAAACTCAACGCCTGGGCACTAGCCGCGCTACTGCTCGCCGGGATCACCGGACTGCTGCGAAAGACCTGACGCCAAAAGTGGGAGCAATATCACGAAAAATGTTGGTAAGGAGCCGTTCCCTAGTGGCGATCCGCGAGACTGATGCGACTCAACGAGCATGGTTCATGCTGTTAGGGAGTTGCCAGACCCGCATCGGCCCCGGTGAGGAAACATGGTGGACACTGAGCGGCACAGGGCACTGGAGACGCCGCGATCGCCGCCCCTGCACTGCACGATCAACTGCCCGGCTGGACATGAGACCCCTTGCTGACCGGTGGGGGTAGCCCGAGGATCACGCGCTGGGCCGCTCCCAGGGACGGGCTGACCGCCAAGATCCATGCCCGGACCGACACCGAGATCTGCCCGTGCGCGATGTCGGTCCGCGAGCTGACTTCTCCGCACACGAACACCACCTCGGCGCCCGTTTCGCCCAGCAGCTGGGTGCGGTTGGCGACCGCAATACCGTTCAGGGTGCCGAATCGCCCGACCGGGTGCGGACCACGACCACCGGAACTTTTGCCGATTGCGCCACCGCGGCGCCGACCGAGCCCAGCCGCATGCCAGCGAATCCGCCTCGACCGTGACTGCCGACCACCACCAGCTGAGCGTGCTCGGATTCCTCGACGAGCCAGCGGGCGGGCTGATCCCATTCCAGCCGTCGCCGCACGTGCACGTTGGGATACTGGTCCTGCCAACCAGCCAGGCGTTCGGTTAAGGCTTTCTCTCCTTGGCTTTCGTACTTCCGCCAATCCATGCCGAGGATCGGTAAGCCCCCGACGTCGCTCCACGCATGCAACGCGACAAGGGGCAGCCCCTGGCAAGATGCTTCGTCGAAGGCCCACGCGGTGGCCGCCTCTGACGCGGGCGAGCCGTCGATGCCCACCAGGACCCCTGCATTGTGGTTGGCCACCGATGCCTCCTCGGCGCGAATGACAGCGACCGGACAGTGTGCATGGTGAACAAGACCGGTACTGACCGAGCCCATCGGAAGAGGGCCGGCCGCGCCCGTGCCTCGGCTGCCCGCCACGACCATCCGCGCCTGCTTGGATGCGTCGATCAAAGTCGGCACAACGTGCGAGTACAGCGAATACAGCACCCCGGTGCGCATCTCGGGCGGCGCTTCGCCCACCTCGGCGCAGAGAGTCTTGCGCGCGTGCTCGATGACATCCCGAGCGTTTTCCTTCTGCCACTTGGTGAAGTTCGCTTGCATCGGGCCCACGGGCCAGCTGGCAATCACTGGGGCGACGACATGCAGCAGAGTGATCAGCTCATCGCGCAATATGGCTTCGCGGGTGGCCCAGCGTACGGCGGCATCCGATGCTGCCGAGCCGTCAACCCCGACCAGAATTCCGTATTTCTCGAGCATTGCGCACTCCCTGACCGTGAGCCCGGCTCATCTCTTGCTTCCATCTGTCACTGAGGCTAGCGACATCAGTTCCCGGTCGGAAGTGAGCTTCACCCTGCCGAAACTTTCCGATCGCGAAGCGCTGGAAGCCGCGTCGGCGTCTGGCTGACAGCTGCGGCGCGGCGGTCGTGCGCCAGCAGTTCGAACATGGCCGAGATCACCAAAAGCCGCGCCTGCATCGACCAGACCAAGGGCATGTTGATGCTGATCTACGGCATCGACGACGACGCCTACCTCAATGCCATGGCGGCTCACAACATCCACTCCGTCGGGGGCCCTGCCGATTTGATTCAGGTCGGCCATCAGGTCTGCGAACTCCTCAGCCCCAGTGTCAGCCCGGCCATGGTGACAAACGGCGTCTATCGCGCATCGGTGTGCGGGGCAGGCTCTTCACCCTCTCGCTCGGCGGGTCCCACGCCCCGATCACCAACAGCCAGGCGGGCATTCTGGTCAATGATGCGATTGGCACCTGCGTGATGAGAGGGACTGGATCACCTATGACTCCATCTGGATTCACGCCAAGCGTCACTACGACCTTGCCGTGCTAGCGGCCTACTGGAACGCCCGGATCAAAAAGGAGCTGAGGAATGCCCTGGGGGGATAACCGGGTGTAGGACCTATTGAATAGCCGCAGACATAACACTAAGTACGAAGGAATCGATCCCCAGGGCATCACCCCCTTCAAGCCACAGCAGACGAACCGGGAGGCCAACGCCTCAAAGTGACAGCTAGGCAGAGCGTTTCACTACGTGAGCCCGGATCAAGGCTCACAAGACCTATAGCGGAGTTACAACGGAGCCCTCAGATGAGCCCCGTCTTCCAGTCGGCGTTGCAACAGTTGGCTCGGAGGATCTAGTTTCCAGGCATCGCCTCTGTCACCGTTTGACGATGTTGCGGATCGCGGGCATCACGTCCACGGGAACACTGGGAGCTGGTGATCATGAGTCGGCGGTGAGTTCGTCGATGTGCTTCTTGTAGGCCTGCCGCTGTCGCCAGGCGGCGCCCATCCCGGCCAGCATCTGCTGGGGCATGACCTCCACGGGGATGACGAGATCCTCGTCGACGGGCCAGTCGGACAGCAGCTGGGGGTGGTAGCCCGCGGGGTAGTAGTCCGCGGGCGGAACCTCCTGCTCCCGGATGAACGGCTCCTGGATGTCGGCGCGCTTGTTCGTGGGCATGGGCACCACGAGCTGGCCGGCGTCGAAGTCGAACTGGGGCGCCCGGACATTCGGGTAGTCGGGCAGGACGCCCTCGCGGACCCAGATGTCGTCCTTGGTCACGTTGACCACGACCCCGTCGGGCGCGCCGAAGTGGAACGGCCCCTTCCCGTGGTGGCGACGGCCCTTCACCGGCTCAGTGTTGGGTGGTGTTTCGATGCGCAGCCGCCGCTCCGGGTACAGCCGGCGATCATCCTCGCCGCCGCCGCCCGAGCCGTGCCGACCTACATCAGCCCACTACTCCCACTGCCGCTTCGAGTTCGGCCAGGCATCGCTCGGTCAGGGGTATCACCGCCTCGATGTCGGGCATCACGTCGCGGCCCGCCAGATAACCGAAACTCATGCGGTCGGCGTACGAGCACACCGTCACGTTGAGTGCCATGCCGTCGAAGACCAGCGACACCGGATAGATCTCCTCGACATGGGCGCCGTTCCAATACATTTCGGTCCGCGGGCCCGGAACATTGGAGATCGAAACGTTGTATCCGGTGCGCACCTTCGGCACAAACGGCAGCAACGGCAACAACATCATCGGTATGGCGCTCGGCACGAGCAGCAAGATGGATGCCCCCGACCCGCGGCTGGCCACCTGCTGCTTTCCTTCCGACATCGACCGGTGGATCAGATCCAACCGTTCGGCTGGGTCCTCCAGGTCGGTACCCAGCGGGCACAACCAGACACCAAACATATTGCCGTGCCCGTCGTCGGCTCCGTGCTCATGGCCACGCACCGTGATCGGGCAGGCGGCCGCCAGCGACTGTTCGGGCAGTTCCCCGTGGTCGAGCAGCCAGCCGCGCAACACCCCGGCGATCACCGCGACGACCACGTCGTTGCCGGTCACCGCGGCCTTGTCTTGCACCGCGCGGATACGGTCCTTCGACAAGCTGACGGCCGCGACGGCGCGCTCGGGGCCGACTCGGCCGTTGAACCGGGTGTAGGGAGCGCCCATCGGTGGCATGGTCGTGTCGGTGGTCAAGCTGGCGACCAGATTGGATACCTCGCCGGTAACAACTTTCTCGACCAGCGCGGCGCTCGACGTAGCCGCACCCAGCAGCGACCGCAGCATGGTGAACGGATTGGGTAACCGCCCGCCAGCCGACGCTGCTCCCGCGGTGGCCTTGTCGTGCCGGGCCGCGTAGAACAGCGGCATGCACCGGCGTGTCGGGTCGGCGCTCAGCGCGTCGGCGATCACCTGGAAACCGGCCACACCGTCCATGACCGCGTGATGCACCTTGACGTAGAAGGCAAAACGGCCATCGTCGAGACCGTCGATCAGATAAGACATCCACATCGGGTGGGACCGGTCGAGGCGCTCGGCGTGCAGCTCACCGACCAGCCGCCAGAACTCGTCCCGGCCGGCGCCGGGCGGCAGTGTCGTGCGCCGGCAATGTTGGCTGATGTCGAGGCTGTCAACATCACGCCAGACCCAGATGCCGCCGGTGTCCACACCGCGATGCGGATAGCGGCGAAGCCGCGGGTCGATCGAGTCCGCTGCGGCCAGCGCCCGCCGATACAGCTCGCCGACATACCCCGGACCCGCATTGTCGGGGGGCGACAGAATTAGCACAGCGGCCACGTGAAGCGGCTGGCTCAACGGCTCCGCGGTCACCATCGCCGCGTCCAACGGGTCCAGCGGGTCCATCGGACAAGACTCCAATATCGTTGATGTCAGTGTGATCACACTAGCCCCGTCCAGCGGTAACGTCATAAATTTCGGTGAGGCCCGGGCAGATGACCGCCCACTCTCGACCACCGACGGTGGACGTCATGCGCAACCTGATTAAGGCGGGGATTCCCGTCTTTGTGGCGAGGCCGGATGTCGGTCCTGATGGCAGGTGGAAGCCAGACGGAGGCCATAACGGCTGCGGCTACTGGTTGCCGCGCCGGACAACGAGTTCACGATCCGTGATCCTCGGCTGGCCACCCGGGTCAGCGCGGCCGGCATCACGTGCGCTTCCGCGCGATCATTCCGTCCCGCCGGCGAGGTCTCGACTTCGGTCGCCTGATCGCCGTGAACCTTGGGCAACGCGTTGCTGCGCGCCAAGGGCCAGCTCGATCTGATTCGGGATCTCGATTCGGTCTGACCACAGCACGAGATGCCAGTTCGGCCGGGGAATGTCGCCGAAGGCGACGCCGCGTGGCCGAATCTCTCGAAAGTGCCGCCGCGGGACACTGCGTGTGACGGACACTGCTGAATGGATGGCTTCGGCTACTCGGTGATTTCAGGTTGCTCCGGTCGTTGTACCAGATCCGCCGCAACCCGGCCGTCAGGTCGCACCGGGGTACGAGCCGCAGAACTCACGAATGGCAACCCAAGAACGATGGCAACAATCGACAATCACCAACAGGAGTCGCATAAACCGCTGCACGCGGGCGATTCCGAAGCGGCGATGTGGGGAATCGAGAAGGATCCCCTGCTGCGGCAGACGATGACCGCGGTCCTCATCCTCGACAGACCACCCGACCGGGAGGTGCTGCTGGACCGCGTGGAACGTGCCAGCCGCACCCTGCCCTCATTTCGGCACCGGCTGGTAGAGGTGCCATTGCGCCTGTCGACGCCCCGCTGGCTCATCGACCCGAACTTCGATCAGTCGTACCACGTCCGCTGGATCGGTGCGCCCGGAGATGGGTCCATCGACGGCGTCTTCGAGTTCGCGCGCCAGTCGACGATGTCGGGTCTCGACCGGGATCGCCCGCTGTGGACCGTCACTGTTGTCGAGGGCCTCCAACGGGGTCAAGCGGCCGTGATCATCAAGATGGATCACGTGATGACCGACGGCATGGGCCTGGTGATCCTGGTCGCCCTCCTCGGCGACCCCACCCGGAAACCACGCGATCTCGGGGCGATGCCCGCAATCCTCCAGCCCGAGAGTCAATCTCCATTCGACCTGGCTGCCGAGGCCGTCACGAACACCGGGCAGCGGATCCTCGGGTTCGTCGGCCGGTCGGCGAACGCGGCGGCGCGGGCGATCCCCACTGTGGTGCTACGCCCGGTTGACACCGCGGGCAACGTGACGAAGAACGTGCGGGCGCTGGTGAGGATCCTGGCGCCGCCGTTGAAGACCCTGTCCCCGCTGATGACCGAGCGCCGAGGGTGGATGCGCTTCGCTGCCCTCGAGTTCGACCTCGAGAGGTTGCGCAAGGCCTCCAAACCGCGCGGCTGCACCGTCAACGACGCGTTCGTCACCGCCGTCGCCCACGGATTCGCGCTCTACCACGAGCGACATGGGAAACCCGTCGAGCGACTCCGGGCCGCCATCGTGGTCAATATCCGCAAGCAGGGTGACTCCTCTCTCGGAAACCACGTGATGGGCGCGGCGATAGCCCTTCCGGTCAGCACCGATGATCCGGCCGGCGCGATGGCGATCTACCACGATCTGATCAAAGAACTGAAGAAGGACGTGAGACTTCCGTCGGCCACCGGAATCCCCACGATGGTCAATGCCCTAGGCCCGGTGCTGAGTTTGTTCTTCGGGATGCTGATGAAAGATGCTGATGAAACACGACGACTTCGCGGTCGTCAACGTTCCCGTCGGCGACGAGACTATGTACCTCGCCGGCGGGAAGGTCGTCGGGCTCTACCCCTTCGGTCCCCTCGTCGGCGCCGCGGCCAACTGCACGATTGTGGGTTACAACCAAAAGGCATTCGTCGGCATCAACGTCGATGCGGCAGCAGTACCGGATCTGGACATGCTCGCCGGGTGCATCCGTGAAGGATTCGACGCCGTCATCGCACTCGGCGACGTCAGCTGGAAGGGAGATCCGACACTGAGCGCTTCCACATCAGGAACAGATCTGATCGAAGGTCGTTACGACGACGAATTCGGTGAGGTGGCGGACGTCTTCAGGAACCAGATCGCCCGCACCGACGGTGGCGCGTCGGTGGCCGTCTACCACCGCGGCCGGCTTGTCGTCGATCTGTGGGGCGGAGTCCGCAGCCCGGATGGGGTGCCCTGGACCCGCGACACGCTTGCCATGTGCTGGAGCACGACCAAGGGTGTCACCGCCACCTGCGCCCATGTGCTCGCCGACCGCGGGGAGCTCGACTACGACGAACGGGTCGCCACCTACTGGCCGGAGTTCGCCCAGAACGGTAAGGGTGACATCACCGTTCGGCAGGTGTTGAGCCACTCCGCGGGCCTCCACCGCCTCGGCACGATCATCGACCACGGATCGAGGATGCTCGATTGGGAGCACATGACCGATGCGCTGGCTCGGGCGAAGCCGGCATATAAGCCGGGAACCTCGGTGGGCTATCACGCGCTGACGTTCGGCTGGCTCGTGGGTGAGCTGGTGCGGCGGATTTCCGGCATGTCGCTCGACCAGTTCCTGCAGAAGGAACTCGCCGAACCGCTCGGGCTCGACGGCCTGCATATCGGCTGCCCGCCCGAGCAGCGGCACCGCGTGGCGCCACTGGAACCGATGTCAGCCGCTTTCACGCGTTTGATGGCCCCCCTCGGCAACTTCGTGTTCAACCAGGTGACGCGGGGCCTGGGTGTCCTGCGGTCGCCGGTCAACCCGCATCGGCTGCTCAACGCAGCGATGTCCCGCGGTATGGAGGACGTCATAGCGGACCCTCGACTGCTCGATGCCGCTGTCCCCGCGATGAATGGGCATTTCGATGCCGTGTCCCTCGGCGCCATGTACGCGATGCTCGCGGGCGGCGGCCAGCTGGGCGGGGTGCGCATCCTTTCCGAGGAGACGGTACGCAAGGCCTCCGAGATCCAGAACGACCAACGGGACCGAGTCATCGTGATGACCATGCAGTGGCGGCTTGGCTACCATCGGCTGCCGCTGGTTCACAAACAGCTGCCCCGGGGCTATGGCCATTTCGGGTTCGCTGGCTCCGGCGGCTTTGCCGATCCCGAGCATGACCTGGCCCTGGCGATGGTGTGCAACCGTGGGCAGGGCACACCGTTCGGCGATCTGCGGATCCTTCGCCTCAGTCAGGCCGCAGCCCGCGCCGTCCAGTCCCCTAGCTACTTCGACCTGAAAAAGTCGGGGCGTGGCGGTCGCTGAGGTGGCCGTTCTGGCACGAGAGGATGGCCTCGAACCCTTGGGCTAGAAGGGATCGAGGCCATCGTGCTCAGAACTGTAAATGACCACCATGACCACCGCCGACCATAGCGACGTACGCATACGACCAAATCGAGCGGGCACGCAGCCATACCCATATCAGTACGGTTCCTGAACTCCATCCCGTGCGATGGTGAGATCGCCGCAGCTGATGTTGCCTGCCGTTGTCCACGCGGGGTCTTGGTCCGACGTGGCGGTCACGGTATCGGAGCGCCCGATCGTGGCCGTCGCTCCGTTCAGGTCGATCTCGGTGCGGCGCACGGTCCAGAGAGGTTTGTCCCCTTGGTCCCGGAGCTGCAGCAACCCGACCAGATGACGGCCGTCGCCCAGGTCGCTGCAGCCGATCCCGTCGCCGGTGCCCCGCCGGTGCCCGATGTCGAACAGGAACGGGGCGCCCTGCTGGTCGACGACCTCTGTGATGGTGCAGCCAGACATCGTGTAGAGGAGGGCGTCCCGGCCGGTGTCGACGATGATTTGGTGGTTGCCGTCTTGTTGGGCGTCGACGAGCAGCGCCTCGCGGTAAAGGGGGCTGGGGTCTTGTACCTCAATCTGACCGGTGCCCTGGGTGGTGGTGATGCCGAGGATCGTGGGCCACTGTCTGGCGATCCACAGCGTGGCGGGCTGGCCGTAGACATCGCCGACGTCCTTGCTCGCCGCGCCCGGCGGTGGCCCACCGGGCGCGCATCCCGCATCGGCGATCGCGCGCGGCGCGATGACCACACCGAGCGCCGCCACCGCGACGGCCACAAAGACACGCAGCGTCATTGGGTCGGGTCGAATCGCAACGCCGCGCACCGTCGGGCGAGCGGCACCGATCCCCGCCGCGCCCGCCATCCCGGTGCCCCACCAGCCGACCAGGACCAAGGTGGCCACGGCCGCTTGCCCCAGTAAACGCACGTTTCGAAACATGGTGGCCCTGCCCTCATTCCAGGTGAGCGAATCGGCTCGCGGCGTCATCAGCCGAGCTGGTAGGACTCGCGCGACATGCGGAAGAAGTGACCGGAGCCGGTATCCGTGCACGTCACGCCCGACGGCTCGCTGTCGCACGTGATCGTGGCAACCGTGTGCGTTTCGCCATAGGCGAGCGGCGCAGCGGCGTATGGGCCCGAAAAGAAGATTTGAACCATTGCGGAGTTCGCGCACGGCGGTTTGCCCTGGCCCAGCATCAAATCCGAGCCCGGCTCCCCGGTGGCTCCCGGAACCGCGGCGCGTTGGCAATACTCGCTCGGTGTTGCCACCCAGGTGTGGTCACGAATCTTGCAAACAGCGTATCCATTGCCGTCACCCCGGTCGAACATCTCGCAGCCGATGTTTCCGGACGGTGATAGGAACCCGAAGCTGCTGGTCGGGTCGGCGTGTGCGGTGGCCGCCAGGGGCAGCGCTGTTGCGGCGGCGGCGATGGAGAGCGCCGCGATCAATGTGATTTTCATAGTTGCTTCCTTTTCCGGAAGATGTCCGGGTCTGGGGGTGCCGTGATGGCGTGGGTTCTTTTCTGCAAACCGGCCAGACCCAAACCGCCAGACAACAAGGTCGTTGCTAACCCTGCGATTCCGAGTTTCATAGACCTTAGATCATTCCCGCGTGACCAGGGACGACTCGTAAATCGCGAGATACGGTTCATGGTTGCTTCCTTTCGTTGCTGTCGGCCGATGGTGGCCAGTGTTGCCGCCGTCGCCGTTAAGGCATGCAGGGCTCGCAAGGAACCCCGGGATCAACGGGGACCCCAGCCGCCTTGGGGATGACCGCCCGGCGGTGGGAGTATGTGCCATGGCGCGGGCTGCGGATACAAGTCACCGGCCGTGATCGGGATGTGATTCCCGGCGTTGGGTTCGCTCTTCTCGGCGACGGCCGCGGGGGCCGCGGCAATGCTGATACCCACCACGGCGGCACCGATGGCCGTGACGAGCAGTCTCTTTGTGCGGGTGTGGGTGGTGTTCATGACATGCTCCTTTACGTGTGGTCGCGGCACCCAGGGTGGGCTGCCGTCATAGGTAAGAGCGCGGAGCGGTCCCTAGTCGGACACTTTCCCAGGAAATTTCCGGATCGCCCCGTGTGACGAGTGAATACCGCCCGCGCCGCTACCGATCCCAACATTGCGCGCCGAGCCGTCAGGGCTAGGCCGCTCCTAATAGACTTGAGGTGGTCGATCCCGACCGCCCTGGCGAAGTCCAGCCCGCTCGCGGCTTACCGAAGCCGCTTCCATATGGAACCCGCTGACGATGCCCCGCGACCCGGCATAGACGGAACATGTCGCGAAATTGACGAGATACGAGGCTCTCAAAACTTTGTGCCGGAATCACCGTGAACGCCGACGGCCCCTCGTGGAAGGGGCCAACCGCCTATCCTTAGAGGACCCTGGAAACGCTGGGGCCTGGGATCGGCGGAGGGTCGGGTGACGGCCATAGCAGCGTGCCGGACGTGTGGCACTGAGCCTTCTAGAGAACGCCCGGTTTTGTCACGGCTGTGGCTCACCGGTCAAAGACGACGATACGGATGCCTTCATGGGGAGTGCGCGTAGCGTATTCAGCTTGGCAGCACCGGACGAACGGCAAGAGTGCTACGTGATCGACTCTGCGAATCCCGCGCACTCGGCCACCCGTGAGGCTTCTTTGACGCGACAGCGTCATGTGCAGAAGATCTGGGCCGAGCAAGAGGCCAAGAACGCCGAGCTGCACGAGATCGACCACAGTCACATCCCGCCCCTGCGTATCGCCGAGCGGTATGCGGGCGGGATCCGACCGAAAGCGGCCAACGGCACGCGATCCAAGGGGAAGGCCAGAAATGATTGAGCGATGGCGTTCGAAGAGTTCAGTAAACCTCAGCATGTCTGCGGCGCGTCGGCGCACGCATGGCCTCGAGCCCGTCTATGGCCGTCGCGGAAATCGTGGTCCGCACCATGTAGCGCGGCTCCAACGCCGGCCAGGGCCGGCCGCGATGCATGGTCGCGCGGTTGTCCCACATCACCATGTCGCCCTTGCACCACGAGTGCAGATAGCTTTGCCCGGGGGCGGTCGCCGCCTCCATCAGCTCGGCGAGCAACTCCCGCGCCGCTTTCCGCTCCATGCCCTCGATCGCGTAGGTGTGCGAGGCCATGTACAGCGCCTTGCGGTCATTGACCGGGTTCTTCCAAACAAGACGCCAGCATTGCGGCGGCAGCGCCGCCCGCTCCGCCGGGCTGGCAAGGTCGGGCGCGATCTTGCCGCGCGAATAGGCGTATTCGTGCCAGGCGAAGGAATTTTCCAGCCGCCATTGCAACGCCGGATCGAGGCGCTCGAAGGCGAGCCGGGTGGAGACATACTCGGTCTCGCCCCCCCGCCCCGGAATGATGCGTGACGACAGCACCGAAGCGAGCGCCGGCACCCGCTTGAACGGACTGTCGGTATGCCAGAGCTGGTTCGCCTTGTTTTCCAAGGCGAGCCGGTGATCTTCCAGCACTACGTTGCCCTTCTCGTCGAGGGTCTTGAGGACCACGAGGTTGGTGCCGTAGCCCTCCGAACCCACCTTGGTGACCTCGAGCGGGCCGAAGCGGCGCGAGAAGGCAAGCTGCGCTTCATCGGTGATGTCCTGGTGGCGAAGGACCAGAACCGAGTGCTCTTCGAACGCCGCGCGCACCGCCGCGTATGCGGCCTCGCTTGCCGCAACGTCGTGGATGGTCACTCCGCGCAGTTCGGCGGCAAAGCCCGGACCCAACGGCACGATTTCCATCGGCGCCCTCCATCGCATTCCCGGTTTGAGCACGACTTTCCACCAAAAACGAGCCGCCGACAAGCAAGCCGGCTCACACGGGCTCGAAGCCTCGTCAAGCTTCGAGATTGGTGCCCTTGGTCTGGGTCATGGCAACCTCCTCTTGGACGTGCGGGTGCGGCGGGTGTTCGTCATCGATTCGACCCGCCACGGCCAATTCCTCGTTGGGAAGGATATCCAGGCCGGACCGGACGCCGCCGAATTCAGCCAGTGGCCGCAACTGGCTCATGGCGGCATCGCTTGGCTTCGACGTACATATCGCGTGGGCCGAGGCGATGCCATGACGGCGGTCTGTCGGGCGTCCTTGTCCGGCCTCGTCTTGAAACAGACGACATTTGAGGGTCTCAGAACTTCGTTTCGGAATCACCGTGAACGCCGACGACCCGTGTGGATGGGTCGCAGTCAGGCTCGTTGGGACGGGAGGTGTCAACAGCGCCGCGGGCGGAATCCACCGCGAGGTGGGCACCTAACTACTGATGTGCTGCTGGGCTTGACCCGGTAGCTGGGTACAGGGTTCATGCTGGTGGGGTGAGAACCAGCGAGGTCGCCGCCCAGGCGCAGGTCAACACCCAAACCCTGCGGTACTACGAACGCCGCGGCCTGCTGCCTGAACCTGAGCGGACCCGCTCCGGGTACCGCGCCTACACCCCCGACGCAGTGCGGGTAGTGCGCTTCGTCAAGCGTGCCCAACAACTCGGATTCACCCTCGACGACATCGAGGACCTGCTGCACCTGGCCGACGGTGGACCTGCATCCTGCGAGGAGGCCAGGATGATGGCCCGCACCCGCATCGCCGACCTCCAGCAGCGCATCAACGAACTCGCAGGCATGAGGGATGCGCTCACCCAGCTGGTCGACACCTGTGATCAGCCCCGCGCCGAGCGCGAATGCCCCATCCTGCGTGACATCGAAACCGCCGCGAAAGTAACTACATCCACCACGCGGAAGTGACTGTTATGCGTATCGAGCTGCTCACCTCGCCGGGATGCCCCAATGCCGAGACCACCAGAAAGATCCTCGCCGACTGCCTGAGCAGCCTTGGCATCGACGAGCCGATCATCGACCGCGTCGGCACCTACCCCTCACCGACGGTGCTCATCGACGGCGTCGACGTGATGCGCCCAGCGGCCAAAGCGCCGACCGGTGATGCGTGTCGACTCGACCTGCCCACTCCGCAACACATTCTCGACGCGCTACGCCCCTGTAGGTCCAATTCAACTGACAGTCAACGGAGTAATTAATGCCCGATCAGTCGGACGCCCCCCAGTCGGTCGCAGCCTCCGCCGAGCAGCTGCCGCCCGCAATCCGAGAACTCCACCGAGCCGTGTTGCGCGGCTTCCGTGATAGCGGCCAAGTCCATCGCGACGATCTGCGCCCGACCGCTGCCGCGCTCGGCGTCGACCTCGACGATGCGCTGCACCGACTTGGCAGCGCCGACCTCGTGCACAGCGCACCCGATGGACAAATCGAGGTCGCCTACCCCTTCTCACGCCGATTCACTGGCCACACCGTCCACCTCACCGGCCACCCTCCGGTTGCAGCAATGTGCGCGATCGATGCGCTGGGCGTCCCGTTGATGACCGGGGCTGACGGCGTCGTCCACTCAACTGACCCCACCACCGGCGCATCGATCCGTATCTACCGCCGCGGCAATGAATGGACCTGGCATCCTGCCACCACGGTGGTTGTAATGGCACACACCAACTGCTCCGGAACCCTGGCCGATACCCTCTGCGGATCGATCACCTTCCACACTGACCAGCAGCACGCGCATTCGCACCTCGACAACCATCCCGAATTGCACGGCCGCATCATCGGCCAGGCCGACGCGATCTCCCTGGCCGACTGCGCCTTCCGAGGCTTGCTTGCCAGCTGACCGATTGACCAACACCTGCCCCAACACATGTCAGGGGGCCAACACACTGAGCCTGTGTCCCCGCACCGGAGTCTCGAAACAGACGACATACGAGAGTCTCAAAACTCTGTGTCGGAATCACCCTGAATGCCGAGGGCTCCTTGCGGAGTGTCTAACCGCCTATCCTCTAAGGCCCCGGACCAGCAGGCTAAGGATTGATACGGCTAACCCCCGAGGGGTTATGCTCCGACATCGGCAATGTTGTCCCGATGGGGCGTCCCGGGCATGTCGACGAGATCGCCAGTGCCGCAGTATTCCTCGCCTCCGACATGTCGAGCTACATCACCGGGCAGACGATCCACGTCGACGGCGGAACGCAGGCCGCGGGCGGCTGGTACCAGCATCCACAGACCGGGAAACCCCAGTTTGGCCCGGGCTAGCCGAAACGCACTTACTTGAGGCAGCTGCCCGCATCGATCGGCAGTGTGACACCAGTGATGTAGCGGGATTCGTCGGACGCGAAGAACAGCACCGCATTGCTGATGTCTTCGGGCTCCACCCACGGAATCGGCAGCGTGTGGGACATCTGGAAAAACGGGGCGACGTCGTCGGGGCCGGGATTCTCCAGGTCGGGCCGGACCATCTTGTAGGCTCCCTCGTTCATCACCATCGGAGTGTTCACGTGCGTGGGGTGCACCGAGTTGACACGGATCATGTGCTGACCCAGTTCGACCGCGAACGTCCGCATGAGACCCACGACACCGTGTTTGGCGGCCACGTAATGACCGAGATGGGGAAAGATATTGGCTTTCAACCCGCTGACCGAGCTCGTCAGCACGATCGAACCCCCGCGGCCGCCCGCCAATATATGGGGCACACCGGCCTTCACGGTCTTCCACACGCCCGACAGGTTCACATCGATCATGTCCTGCCAGTCTGGTTCGCTGGTTTTATCCAGCGTGTCGCCGGCGTGGCTGATGCCTGCATTGGCCACGATGACGTCCAGCCGGCCCAGCTGCTGCACCGCGCTGTCCACTGCGGCTTTCAGGGCCTGGTAGTCACGCACGTCGATTTCGGCGGTGACAATGCGGCGGTTGTGGCCCTTGACCAGATCCGCGGTCTTGGCCAGATCCTCCGGCGTAGACGGCGGCATCAAGAAGCCTGCGATCGGCTTGCAGATGTCGATGGCAATGATGTCCGCACCCTCTTGCGCCAATCGCACCGCATGCGCGCGGCCCTGACCGCGCGCCGCGCCGGTGATGAACGCGACCTTGCCTTCGACTCGCCCGGTCATAATTACCTCAATGCTCTCTTCATACAACCAGATTCATGACACGAACGCCGGCATTGCCTCCCAGCCCGCACCGCCGAGGTCGGCGACAGGTGAGCATTGCCGAGGTCGACCTCCCACTCGAGGAACATATCCGCGAATGGGTGGAGCGCTCGTCGAAAGGTTACTCGCGCTGACTGACGACGTCCCCGATAGATTGGCACAGACCCGGTGCGCCGCAATGGCATGGGCCAAAGCCGAGACCCCGAACGCCAGGATCACCTCGGAACTCTTCGTCATCACCCAACACGGACTGATGTATGCCGCCGGGTTGAACGAGTCGCGCCGGGCGCTGTATTACCTGGCCACGCTGCCCGCATTGTTCGATCCGTTCGTCGATCAGGTCGACACCGCCGAACTGCGTGAGGGCGCGGTAGTCGTGGTGGACAGTCGGTTCGGCCGCGACCTCGCATCCGCGCATCCGATGGACGCCGCGCTGCGCCGGATACTCGATGAGCACCTGGCGCTGCGGGTGGATCTGCCCGCGTACCTAATTTCTTCGCCGCGGTGTCGCAGTCATGTGCCAGTGATCTTTCTGCTCGGCCCATCATGGCGTGCGTGGATGTCACCGTCGCTCGATACGCTCACGTCCGACGAAGCGGCCGATCAACCAGCACCCGCTGTCTGCCTCGCCACTGAACGACGCGAATCTGATGGCCGGTTTGCACGCCGGTGACCGGGTCGACACGAAACCGACCGAACAAGGTGGTGGTGTCGAGTCGTTGTGACGCGGCCCGCACCGGCAACGGCTCAATAGTTCCGGCCTCCTTCACGCAGCGCTGCCAAACGACACCCGCGGCGAAGGCCGCAGCAGCCGGATAGGGCGGCTCAGTACCGTTCGCGTCCCGGTAACAGTGGCTGAACCACTCGCTGTTGGGTCCGTCCGCGGGATCATCTGTCCCGTCGTCGAACCACTGGCACGGTCCGCAAAGCCCCTCAACGCGATCACCGATGGCGTGCCGGAGCTCATCGACTCCGGCGGCGACCAATCCAACTGCGCGCCAACGGCGTTCGCTGGCCCACAGCGCGATGGCGACGTCATCGTCGAAGGAACCGGCCGATAACAGCACATCGCCCGCCGGGACCTGCGCCAGCACGTCTCTCGCCCGGGCTGGCCGAAAACTGACCGACCGCCGCAAAAGACCGAGTCGCCGGGCCGCCACCGCCGCCCCTTCGGCCACCTCGCGGCCGAACCCCGTGTCGACGTGGACTATTACCACCTCCGACCCCTCACCAAGACCATCGGCGGCAAGGGTTTCGAGCACCGCGGCGAGATAGCGGTAAGCGGGAGACTCCACGTTGACGACACCCGGATACGCCGGCCGCGCCAGCCGGGCGGTGGCGCCACCGTGGTTCCAGACGACCCCTTTGCTGGCGGCCGCGGCCGCCAGCGCCGGCCCCGAACCATAGGGCCCGAACACCACGTCGGGCCGGCTAGCCTCGGCGGCCCGTATCGCGGACGCCGCGGAGGGGTAAGCGTCGATCACCTCCAGACTTACTCCGGAACGCTCGGCCCACAGAGCGAGGGCGCTCGCCCCTGCTTTCCCGAATCTGGCCAGCGGCCCCGACAGTGGGGTAACCAGGACGGCGCGAGCTGCCACGCCCACAACTTAAGCGTGTCGAACAACCGCCCACTCCCCCGGGGCAGTACCGATCGTGGCATCCCACTGCGGTTCAACACCGCTGCCGGGGGTGCTGTCGATGACCACTCCCGACACGCCTAACCCCTGGCAGATCCGTCGGCCTCGACCACTGCACCCGCTAAGCGCGCCGGCCCCAGCCAGCCTCCCGGCCTGAGCCGCAGGGCCCCGAAGGTTATCCCTCGCCGCCGAGCTCGGTCTGGTCCCGCTCGGTCTCGGCGGTGTCCTGGACCATCGCCGACTCGTCGAGCCACTTCTGGACATTGCCGCCGAGGCGGTCCGCGGACAGGTGGGCGAAGTCGAGGGCCAGTACCGCCATCGCTGCCAAGACGTTCATGGCGCGTCCGCTGCGGTGGATCTCCACCATCAGCGCACCGAGCGCCTGATTGTCTTCGGCGCACAACGCCGACAGGTACCGGCGGGCATCGGCGAACTCGCGGTCGACGTGGGCCATCTTCCTCCGGAACTCGTCGGGCGACGGCAGGTCGTCGGGCATGTCGGTCATGGGTTTCTCTTTCGGTGGTGGAGCAACCCATTTTCGGGGTTGGTTTGTGCTGGTTTAGCACTCCACCTGCGCGTGCACCAGGGTGTCGGCGCTGGGCCCAGGTCCTCGGCGATGAGGACCCTGGTGTCCAGGATCGTCTTCCACATGAAAGGGGCCAGACGCGCCTCGATCGGCTCGTCGATGTCGGGGGATATCGGCGTCGATGCTGTCGATCCGGCCGAACATGTGCGCGGACAGGAATTGGTGATGGTCGGCGAGGTGCCCGTTGAACGCTCTGCCCAACTCGTTTTACTGTTGCTTACCTGGATAGGCGTAGACTTAACGTACGGATCCACGGCAGACCAAGGTCGGACCGGAAGAAAAGATTCCTCCTCTCGGCTGTGGCGCCCAGCACGAGCACTAGGCACCCACGCAAAGCAAGGCCCATCAACTGGGCACAGCGCGGTGGGCTTGCGTCAGGCGGGGAAACTGCCCCCTGACGCCGAGGCTACATT
Source organism: uncultured Actinomycetota bacterium (assembly GCA_963728815.1). GTDB lineage: Bacteria > Actinomycetota > Actinomycetes > Mycobacteriales > Mycobacteriaceae > Mycobacterium. The sequence goes on along the minus strand of CAVSLH010000018.1, from coordinate 225,690 downwards.
TCACCGCTCCATCATGCAGCTTGGTAACCAGGTGGTCGGTGCTTCGGACGGCGCTCCTTTTCGTCAGGAGCGCCGTCCGACTCGTGTATGCCGGTAGCGGTCTGCTTGCCGAAGCAAGCACACTGCAGCTGGGTGATCGTGTCCTTGGGTGGTGCCCGCATCGTTGAGCACCGTCGAGTCCAGCGCGCGCCGCCCCCACCGCTCATTGCCCCACCCTCGGCAGGGTCTAGCGGGCCCGACCCAAAGCAAACCTCGGCGCCAGCACCGACACTCACGACCGCGTCCCAGTCGACCGCGTCGACTAAGCCGGCTGCGCGTGAACTAGAGTGACGCCCTTGCGGATGTCTCAAATCAGACCACATTTGCGAGTCTCGAAAGTGAGTCGCAGTTAGCCGCGTGGAAGAGGCAACCTTGTGACATCCTGTGCGGGTGTCCACGGGCGTGGCCCTTTCGGGGGTTGTGACGTTTCTATTCACCGACGTCGAGGGCTCGACCCGTCGGTGGGAGGCCGACGCCGATGGGATGCGGGCGCCGCTGGCGGCGCATGATGCGGTATTGCGTGAGGCGATCGAGGCGCATGGCGGTTGGTTGTTCAAGCACACCGGTGACGGGGTGTGCGCGGCGTTCTCGTCGCCGAGGTCGGCGGTCGATGCAGCGGTGACTGCTCAGCGGGCTCTGGAGCAGCTTGTGCAGCTGCCGCCGGAGGATCGAGACCGGCTTACAGCAAAGTATGACGCCGCCTACGCACGACTGGGGGCCGCGTCGGCTGACGGTGATAGGCGCCGCTGCGTTCAGGGCGCCGGTTGATGGCCAATTTGCCAGCGATCGCCGCGGTAACCATGTGCGCCGTGGTGTTGATCCGATGGCTAAGAGCGCGGGGCCGCGCCGAGTCCCGGCTAAAGAACGGATTGACGGGGCCGCCCGAGGCAGCCTCCGGCTCTAATATGCAAGTCGCCTTCAGCTGCGACAGCTGCGGACAGACAGCGGGACGAGTCCAGCTCTTGTTACCCGGTGAGTTCGCTACGGACCGCTCGCGGCCCGCCCTTGAGCTGTTGGCGGACTTGGACCCGATCCTTCGGGCTCGGGCCGGAAACCCAGCCACACTAGTCGTCGAAACCTTCTTTGGCGTGCAGAGTCAGCCGGTGGCCCCAGGGCTGCTCCACTCTGTCGCCCAGGCGATCAGTGAACAAGACGCATCGGCGCTCTACCAACTGGCATACAGCTACACCCCGTTCCACTGCCCGCAGTGCAAATTGTCCTACTGCGGCGAACATTGGAAATGGAACAGCTTTGAGGACGATTACGACATCCACGGCATTGAGGGCACATGCCCCCGTGGCCACTTTCACGTGTTGACCTACTGAACATCCCTGCATGGCCCGCCTCGCGCGGTGAGCCCGTGTACGGGTGGGCCAGATGGTGTTCCTGCTGGTGGGCGGGGCTAACCGAGACCCGGCGGTCTTTGACCGCCCGCAGGTCTTCGACACGACCCGCGGCAACGCCCGTGAGCACATAAGCATCGGCACCGGTATGCACGTGTGTCTGGGCGCGGCACTCGCTTGCATGGACCTACATATCGGTCTGCAGTCGTTGTTCGAACGTTTCGCCAGCTCACTCTGGCCGGTGAACCGACGCTGAACGACGGCATAGGACTGCACGGACTAAAACATCTGCCACTCTCCGTGGGAGCGGCAGATGTCATCGTTCCCGTGTCCCAAAACAGACCACATCTGAGACACGCAGCCGCCCTCGATCAGGGTCGCAAATTGTCCAGGTCGCAATGTCTCAGAAGTTCGTCTCAGAAATAACTGTCTCATCCGCAGTGCTTAGGCATTTATTGAGTCAGGCATGGGATACGAGAATTGGCGGCACCAGCCCGAGCACCTTCATCGGGTACACCCGCGTTTCCACGGTCTCGCAGACCCTCGATCAGCAGAACGCTGCGGTTGAAGCGGCGGGCGTGACGAAGACCTTCTCCGACACCATGTCTGGTGCGCGCGATGACCGCCCCGGCCTGGCCGCGCTGATCGACTATGTCCGGGAAGGCGACACCGTCGTGGTGTGGAAGCTCGACCGGCTGGGCCGCAACACACTGCACATGTTGGAGACCGTCAAGGCCCTCACGGATCGCGGCGTTACGTTGATCTCCACCACCGATGGGATTGATTCCTCAACTGCGGTTGGCCGCATGATGATTGGGGTCTTGGGCTCTCTTGCCGAATACGAGCGCGAGCTAGTCAAGGAGCGCACCGCGCTCAAGCGAGAGAGATCCCGAGCCAACGGCACCAGATTCGGGCGGCGCAAGAAGGTCGCCGATGCGGGTTACATCGCGACGGCAAGACGGATGAAGGCGGATGGCCACACCGCGCGGGACATCGCCAAGTTCCTCGGGGTCAGCCGTGCCACCCTCTATCGGTACCTGGCTGACGAAGCTGCCTAGCCCCCGGCGAGGGCCTCGTGCGCTGCTTCGCCCCCGGCGGGGGGAAACGCACGGCTACGGCGTAGGCCAGTCACCTCTTTGGAGCCGCGTATCCGGCGGGGTTTGTCAGCTCCATGTGTCCAGACCATTCGTCAACGAAAGTTACACACACATCGCATGCCCATTTGGCGGAGTCCGCATTTAGAACCTCGCTGGGGAACCCGGCATTAGGCGGGAGTTGCCGACTGCGTGGGACTTCGCTCAGCTGGTTATCCATGTACTGGCGCGTGCTACCTTGCCATTTCGGCCTGTAGTGCAGCAAGGTGCTCCGCAGGTCCACCACGGTCTGGACCCGTCGGCGAGTTGTACCGTTCTTAGGCATCGCTTGTGGCTTTCCGATTGCGGCCAGGGCGGCCTGGTACTTATCGAGCGCCTGTGCCCGTTCGAACGAAACGACCTCGTTCCAAAGGACTTTCATCGTCTTGACAGCTCCAGGCGGAATTCCCGCGATGCGTTCCGTGTCGGCAGGCGCGCTGAATATTTCGTTGATCAACGATTCGACGAAGGCTGCTGCCGAGGCGAAGGCCATCATCGCCAGTCCACGCAGTTCATAGTCGATGTCGCTTGCCATCGGCGATCACGTCGTCTTCCACTTTCCGGCATAGCGCCGCCATATGCCGAGCGTTCCATAAGTGCTGTAGGGCTAGAGCGGGTAAAAGATCCGCGGTGGCCGTAGTGTTTACGTTCATCGCCACGTGGGCCTGCTGCGGGCTAGCTTCTGAGTTCGACCACGAGTGGATGTCCGGTGTCGAACCAATATCGATGCAGTCCTTTGATTTTCGCCCGTGTCGGGAGTCCACGAAGATGGAGGCTGGCCTCGGCGTAATCGGTCGGATACACACTCTCGCAAAGCACCGAACGCGCTACATCTAGTTCGGCGGGATCGGTGATCTCATGGGCGACTCCGGCAAAGGATCCGCCCTTGATCCGCAGCCGCACATGCGGGTTCGCCCTGATATTCCATACCCAACTGCTGACCGCGCCGGGACGCGTCACCGCGACGTGCGGAGGTACCAACTGGACCAGGTAGGCGCGGTCGCCGCGGCGAATGACGCGGATACACTTGCGGCGCCGCTTTCCAGTCTTTCGCCCCGTCGTGGTGATCACCCCATATCCGGCCGGGGGCGAGAGCAGCACTGCTGGGAGCATCAAGGCGCTCAGAATCTGCCCATTTCGTGCACTACGGAGTAGGCGCTTGTGCTTGGGCAGCTCGGCCGCAGCGTCAGGCACGGAATACCGCGGCGTGTTGTCACGCTGCCCGGCGGGTGCCGCGTCGCTGTTTTCATCCCCGGTCATGGGTGTCGATGATTCGCGCCGACGATGGCCAGGTGCAACCCCTGACTCTGGAGCCACGCCAGTGGTGCCACCTGGCTCAGACGGCAGCTTGGCCAAGTCCTGACGCCGGTCAGCCTCGGCTGAGTTGGATCGCCTTGATGACCAGGAGTACGGCGGACAGGATCAGGTAGCCACGCAGCATGATCATTCCCATCCGCAGGCTCGGCGTCCACACGTAAGGTTTGAGTGCCCTCAACGGTGGCATCCCCCAGGTGTCGCGTTCAGAGCGATCTACCCGCCGGATAGCGGCCGTGTCAGGCGCGGCACTGGTACGGCGCACGATGTGCAGCACGAGAAACGTTGCGGCAGAAACGATGACAATCATGGTGAAGAGCCCGATGGTCAGCGCGACTATATTCACCGTCGGGAACAGGGTGGCGGCCAACAGGATGCTGGACAACAGCAGCATCACGCCGAGAGTCAGGCCCGCCAGAATGTTGAGCCAGCGGCGATTGACCCGCGGCCCGAGCACCTGCCGGTCGTTGCACAACAGCAGCAGGAACACCGATGCTGAAGGAAGCAGCAGTCCGGCCAGTGCCTGCACGGCGGTGGTGATCAAGCCGAGCGGAGCGCGCGGGATGAGCACGATCGCCGCGACAACCACGACCAGGCCGGTGTAGCTGAGGTAGAAAGCCTTGGCCTCGACGAACTTCCGGTGCAGGGAATGCCGCAGTCCGAACATGTCGCCGAACGCGTAGCTGGTCGACAGGGTGACCGTGGCGGCGCCGAGGATGGAGGCGTCGAGCAGGATCAGCGCGAACATCACCCCGAGGACTCGGCTGTGTGCCGACAGCGCGTCGGTGACGCCGAGTGCGTCGGTGAACTGCCCGGCGACCGCAGTGCCGTGCACGGCATAGGCGCCGACGACCAGCAGGATGGCGGCGCCTGTGACGGTGACGAATGAGCCGAGGATGGTGTCGAGGCGCTCGTACCGGATGAAACGGGGTGTGATGCGTTTGTCGATGACGTTGGACTGTTGGAAGGACAACTGTCACAGGGCCACCGTGGTGCCCACGATGGCGATGATCAGCAGCACCGCGTCTGACCCGGCGCCGCCGGTGATGCGTGGGACGACGCGGTGTACGGCGGCCTGCCGGTAGTCAGGGTGGGAAAACAGGAGCAGGGGCACGACCATCCCGTTGGCGGCGATGAACAACAGCATTGCCCGTTCCCAGCGCCGGAAGCTGCCGGTCACGGTGATCCCGACCAATGTGGTCGCGGCGATCGGGACGGAGATGTACTTGCTGATTCCGAGGTAGTCCAATGCGAGTGCGACTCCGATGAATTCGGTGACGATGGTGAGGAAGTTCAGCAGGAACAGGTCGCCGACGGAAAACCAGCCCCAGAAGCGGCCGAAGCGTTCGTTGATCAATCGGGCGTGGCCGACTCATGTGACCGCGCCCAGGCGAACGACCATCTCCTGGTTGATGATCAGCACCGGGATCAACAGCAGCAGCACCCATAACAGGCTGTAGCCGTAGTTCTGTCCGGCCTGGGCGTAGGTCGCCACGCCGCCGGCGTCGTTGTCGCCGACCATCACGATCATGCCGGGGCCCATGATCGCCAGGAAGGTCAGCAGTCGACGCCGCAGCCCACCGCCGACTGCGGCCTGTGCGGATTCCGAAAGCCGGATGCGTCCTAGCGCGCTCTCGATATCACCGATATGCGCCTCGTCCAGGACGGCGCTACCAGCAACGACATCGGGCTGCTGCTGGACGGACGGAGCGCGCTCTGCAGCCTCGAATGGTGCCGGGTGCGTGGTCGGAGCCGGATGCGCCTTTCAGGAGACGACCTGTTTGACCGTCTGATGGGCGGTTACAGTCGTTCCGTGGTGGAGTTGCGGACCGAGTATCACCGTCAGCTGGGTGAGATCGATGCGGCGGTCATGCGCATGTTCACGGTGGTGGAGGAGGATATCGGGGCTACGGCTGCGGCGTTTTTGCATGGCGATGACATGGCCGCCGCCACGGTCGAGGGGCATGACGAAGTGATCGAGGATCTGTACGCCAAGATCGAGGATCTGGTGCACGTCCAGCTGGTGCGCCAAGCCCCGGTCGCCGGGGAGCTGAGGTTTCTGCTGACGGTGTTCCGCATCCTGCCTGAGCTGACCCGCACCCATGCCCTCGCCGCGGACGTCAGCCGGCGTGGCGCGACCGGGCTTGCCGAGGAGCTCCCGCCGCGGGTCGTTGGCCTGATCGGACAGCACCTGGACGCCGCGGCAAAGATGTGGCATCAGGTGACACAGGTTTATCTCGTGGGCTCCAGCGAGATCGCCGACGACACCGAGGACGACGACGACGCGCTCGACGAGCTGCACGCCTGTCTTAGCGCCGAGCTCGCTGCCGCCGACCTGCGCTCTCCGGTGCTGCTGGAGATGGGGCTGATCGCGCGGCTGCTGGAGCGACTCGGTGATCACGCAGTCGAGGTCGCCCGCCGAATCGAGGCCCTTGAGCGCCCTGGACGCAGGCCAAGTCAGCCAGCACCCGCAGAATGAACCGGCGAACGGAAAACCAACGAGGCATTCCGGCCAGAGCCAACACTCCCAACCGCCTAATTGCGTCCCCTGTTCGCGCGGGGGCGGCCGCCCGATGGACATGGAGTGGGCCGCGGGCGGGATTTGCTCGGGCTGCCAACCGCCCAGGACTGCTCGAACGCATCCGGGCGCACACCGGCCCCGCGCTGGCCCCGTAACCGCTGCGCCATCAACAGGACCCACCAGCATCCCCGTTGGGCCGACAAAATGCTCTCGACCACAAGCCGAGGGGCCGACGCGAGATGCGTTTCAATCGAGCCCTTTCTGCCCGCGCCAGCGCGCGAGCGTCAAAGACTCTCACAAACCCTTGACCCCTCAACGGGGGTCACGTCAGAGTGAACCGAAATGCCGTCGTTCACACCGGAATACTGGGATTGAACCAGTTAACGCACTGGCGTGGCACTTCTTTGCGGGTGATGTCTTCCGTCCAGCGCCGTGTCGGTTCCTTCCCGTAGAGTGACCTTGCTTCACGAGATGTCGTCGCCAAGCTCCGACTGGACGGCACGCCAACCCCATGCTCGTGGGTGGCTCGGATGACGAAGCGGCGGGCACCGACCGGTGCCGGGCAAGAGCGCCTCCCTTGCGGAGGCTCGGAACTATGGAGTTTCCATGTCCGGGTATGTCTGGGATCTTTCGGGCACAGATAAGCGGTGCGCCTCGTACGGGCCGGGCCACCAGATTCACTGGATCCATTTCAACCACTCCATGCGGGAGCCGTCGGTAGTCATCCCCGTCACTGCAGTAGTAGATGACGACCGGCTGGTGCACATCGAGGGCGATGACCTATCTCTGGTCCGCTGGAATCACCGCCCGGCGCTGTTAAGCGCTGCGCTGCAACGTTTCGGCGGGATGGCGGACTGGAAGCCACGCTGGCACGTCCTCGCGGTCCCCACGGAAGCGTTCATGGGGAGTGCGCGCAGCGTGTTTAACTTGGCGGCGCCGGGCGAAAGGAGCGAATGCTACGTTGTGCGGTCTACCAACCCCAACCACCTGGTTCCCAGCGCCCCGTCCCCGACGAATGTGTCGCCCCTGCGGATCGCCGCCCGGTATGCCGCTGGGAGGCTTAGGGCTCCGCGGCGCGTACAACGATGACGGGCAGGACTGACTGCCAAACATCTAAGACTGAGTGATACGCCTTCGGGTTGTACCAGTCTTCGTTGACGGCGTTACAAGGCCTGCCCGAATCGGCCCGGGCGCGTTGCTGGGGACTATTCGGCAGTTCGTCGGCTGAGTCCTCGGTACAGACGGCTGTTGTTGGTTTCTGATCTCGGCCCAGTGGCCACATTTTGGCCACAACTTGGCCACAGTTACAGTTAACTCATGTGAACTACTGTGATGTTTTTCCGCAGCTAGTGGCTATTTTGGCTCCCTGGGCAGGTAGCTGAATAGGGTTCGACTCCCTCCGCCCGCACCATTTCAGCTGGCTGTGGCGGTCAGCTGAACAGGTCGCGGTGTTGTTCGACGTATTGTCGCACCGTTTGTGCGGGGTGGCCGGTGATGTCTTCAACATCGTGGGTTGAGCGGTTGTAGCGGTCCTCGCGGTGCAGCTTGGCCATGGTGGCGATGTGTTGTTGCACGTGCGCGGGCAGTCCGACCTTGCCGAGAACCTCCAGCCATTCGTCGGAGGACGGCCGAACCGCGGCGATCGGCCGACCCAGGGCTTGGCTGTATTGGTCGGCGAGCTCGTCGACGTCAAGCGTTGCCGGGCCGGTCAATTCATAGACCGCACCGAGGTGGTCTCGGGGTGCACACAGCACTGCGGTGACGACTTCGGCGACGTCGCTGGATGCGACGGGCGAAGTGCGGCCGGTTCCGAACGGCAGCGCGAGTTGTCCGGTGTCCCGGATCGAGCGGGCGGCCAGCATGGCGAAGAGCGGGTTCTCGAGCAAGACAGTCGGCCGGATGTGCACGGCCGGAATGCCCGACCAGTCGATGACGTGCTCGGCCAACCAGTGCAGGCGTTGTTGCTTGGATTCCTCGGTGCTGGTTGCGGTCATCTGGGAGACCGTCATTTGCGACATGTTGACCAGCACTTCCAGGTTGTCGAGCTCCTTTGCGATCGCACACACCACGGCGGTGGCTTGCAGGTAATCCGGCGACACGCTCATGTTGAAGAACATCCGGGTGACGCCGTTCATCGCCGCCGCAACGTCGACCGGGTTGGTCAGGTCTCCCGGAATCACGTCGGCGCCCAGCGCGCGCAGTGCGTCGGCGCGAGAGTCGTCGTGGTGCACCATCGCCCGAACTGCCTGGCCGTGGTTGCGAAGTTGGGCCACCACCTGCGGGCTGATACCGGCGATGCCGCCGCCGGCGCCCGTGATCAGGTAGGTCGGCGAGGTCACTGCTGCGCACTCGGAGCAACGCGCACCTTGATGTTCTTCATCAGTGGCTGATTGCTCTGGCTGCTGTAATCGCTGGCGGCGATAAGCACGTTCATCTCTGGCATGTAGCCCGCCGCGCAGCCCCGGGGCATGTCGTACTCGATCGCCCGATACTGCTTCAGGAACCGCTGGCTGCCGTCTCGGGCGGTGGCGGTGATGTCCACCAGGCCACCAGTTGCGATGTGACGGGCGCGCATGTCGTCTCGATTCATGAGGATCAGCGTGCGCAGATTGGAGATCCCGCGATAGCGGTCGTCGTCGGAGTAGATCGTGGTGTTCCACTGGTCGTGGCTACGCATGGTTTGCAGAATGAGCACGTCGTCGGATTGCGGCATGTCCGGCAGGGCAGCGGTGGAGAACTCGGCTCGACCCGATGGAGTGAGGAAGACGAGTTCGCGTGCGGGCTGTCGGATGCGGAATCCCAGCGGCAGGCGCACCCGGCGGTTGAAATCCTCGAATCCATCCAGCACTTCGGCCACGGTGTCCCGGATGCGGTCGTAGTCCTCGACGTAGGCCTCCCACGGGGTGCTGCTCTGCGGGAGGGTGGCGCGCGCCATCCCGGCGATGATGGCCGGCTCCGATAGCAGGTGTGGCGAGGCTGGTTTCTTCATCCCGACCGAGAGATGAACCATGCTCATCGAGTCCTCGACCGAAGTGGCCTGGATCCCCCGCCGCTGATGGTCCTTCTCGGTGCGTCCCAGGCAGGGCAGGATCAGAGCCTTCTCGCCGTGCACCAGGTGGCTTCGGTTGAGCTTGGTACTCACCTGGACAGTCAGCGAACAGCGCCTCAGGCCCTGGGCGGTGTACTCGGTATCGGGTGCTGCCAACACGAAATTGCCTCCCATGCCGACGAACACCTTCACCCGGCCCTGGTTCATGGCCGCGATGGTGTCGACGGTGTCCATGCCGTGTTCACGGGGTGGGTCGATGTGGCAGACGTCGGCCAGCCGGTCGAGGAACTGCTGGGTGGGACGGTGGTCGATGCCGCACGTGCGGTTGCCCTGCACGTTGCTGTGGCCGCGCACGGGCGAAGGGCCCGCGCCTTCCCTGCCGAGGTTGACGCGCAGCAGCAATAGGTTGACGATCTCGCGGACGGTATCGACACCGTGCTCGTGCTGGGTGAGGCCCAAACACCAGCTGATCAGAGTTCGGTCAGAACGCGAGTAGATCCCGGCGGCTTTGACGATGTCTGCCCGCGTCAGCCCCGACTGGTCCTCAATCTCGGCCCACGAAGTGGCCTCGCACAGCGCGCGGTAATCCTCGAACCCATGTGTATAGCGGTCGATGAACTCCTGGTCCAAGGCCTTCCGATCGAACCGGCTCTGCTCCAGCACCGCCTTGGCGATCCCCCGGAGCAGCGCCATATCGCCGCCTACCCGCACCTGCAGGTTGAGGGTGCTGGTGCGGGTTGCCTTGAACAGTGCCATCTGGGTCAGCTCATGGGGCACGATCGTGCGTGTGGCCGCGGCCTCGACCAGTGGGTTGATGTGGACGATCTGGGCCCCGCGCCGATACGCCTCGGCCAGCGACGTCAGCATGCGGGGGGCGTTGGAGGCGGCGTTGACACCCATGATGAATAGGGCGTCGGCCGTCTCCCAGTCCTTCAGATCGGCGGTGCCCTTACCGGTGCCCAGGGCAGCCTCAAGAGCGCGCCCGGAGGCTTCATGGCACATGTTGGAGCAGTCGGGCAGGTTGTTCGTGCCGAACTCGCGTGCCATCAGCTGGTAGAGGAAGGTCGCTTCATTGCCCAGCCGTCCCGACGTATAGAAGGCGCCCTGGTTCGGGCTGTCTAGCGCGCGCAATTCACGGCCGATCAAGTCGAAGGCGTCCTGCCAGGCGATCGGCATGTAGCGGTCGCTTGCGGCGTCGTAGACCATCGGCTCGGTCAGCCGCCCCTGGTCCTCGAGCTCGAAGTCCGACCAGGTCGCCAGCTCCGAAACGCTGTGCCGGGCGAAGAAGTCGGCACCGACCCGCTTGTGTGTCATCTCCCAGGTGACGTGCTTGATGCCGTTCTCGCAAATGTCGAGTCGCAGCCCCTTGATGTCGTCCGGCCATGCGCATCCCGGGCAGTCGAATCCGCCGTTCTCGTGGTTCATCTTGTAGATGGCCTGCGCCCCGTCGATCAGCTCGTGTTCGCGCAGCAGAATTCGGGTGACGCTCTTGGCCGCACCCCACCCGGCAGCCGGGTGGTGATAGGCATGATGCGAAGGCTGTTTGTCGGTCACCGGACCGTCTCCGCCAATTGGCGGGAGGCCGTCGGCCGCAGGCCAATTGGGGCCATCCGGATTCGACGCTCGGTTCAGATCGGATGTGGTCATCTTCAACACCTTTGGTTGTCGATTACCGGACTCCAGGATCGTATGCGCCTTCAGGACATTTCGCGCCCAGAGTGCCTGCCCTTCTTCAGCGATGGCAGCCGACCTCTAGTGTGCGCCTGTCGCTGCGGCGTATCGATCCTCGGATAGCAGAGCAGACCACGGCTGCCTTGACATCGGCTTCATGGCGGCCGCAGCTGATGCCGTATGGCTTACAGTTGACCAGTCAATCGGACCTGTTCGTCCGCTAAGGTTTGGAGGCGCATTGTCCAAGACGATGTCGATACCCCGGTATCCCGGGGATGTGACCCCGGGGTGGCTGTCGGCGGTGCTCAGCGAACGCGGCACCCCCGTCGATGTTTCTGAGGTCGACGTTGTCGCCATTGGCACCGGGCAGACCGGGGCGACTTACCGGGTGACCGCCAGATACACAACGGATCCGGGTGGTTTGCCGCGAACTTTCGTGATCAAACTGCCGGCGCAGGACGACACCGTGCGCGACCGGGTCACCATCGGCTATCGGAGTGAATGCGCGTTCTACGCCACGGTGGCCGACCGGGTGCGAGTGCCGACGCCGCAGTGCTTCTATTGCGAGATCAGCGATGACGCAATGGAGTTCGCCCTGCTGCTGGCCGATCAGGCGCCGGCAGTGCAGGGAGATCAGATTGCGGGCTGTGGTGAACAGGAGGCGCGGCTGGCGGTAACGGCGTTGGCCGGGTTGCACGGGCCCAGCTGGCGCGATCCGGTGTGGCTGGATTTTCCCGCCATCGCGTTTGGACGCCCGGACGAAGCTTCCGCCAAGGGCCTGGGTGAGGTGGCGCGGATGAGCGCCGACATCACGCTGGAGAAGCTCGGCGACCGAATGAGCGCCGACGACCGCGAGACCTTCACGACCACAATGGGTTTGGTGACACCTTGGCTGCTTGCCGAATACGACCGGTTCGCGTTGCTACACGGCGACTATCGGCTCGACAACATGCTGTTCGACCCCGACCGAACGCGGGTGAGCGTGGTCGACTGGCAGACGCTCGGCGTGGGCCTTCCGGCAAGGGATCTCGCGTACTTCACCGCAACCAGCTTGGATTCGCAACTGCGCGCAACCATCGAAGACGGCCTGGTTGACGAATATCACCGAACGTTGTCGGGCTACGGAGTTTCTGGCTATGACCGCGAAACATGTTGGCGTGATTACCGGCTCGGGGTGCCGCAGGCCTTGTTGATCTCGGCGCTGGGGTTCGCCTTCGCCGCCGCCACCGAGCGCGGTGACGACATGGTGCTGACCATGTTGCGGCGGGGCTGTCAGGCGATCCGTGATCTGGGGACATTGGAGCTGATCGGCTGAGCGGCCGGTCAAGGTACGGCATGGCGGGCTGCTTCTTGAGCCAACTGCAGGCGCGACGTGAGGCCGAGTTTGGCGTAGACATGGGTGAGGTGGGTCTGCACGGTGCGCGGGGAGACGAATAGCCGGGTGGCGATGTCTTTGTTGCCGAGTCCCGCGCCGACGAGTTGAACGACGTCGCGCTCGGTCGGCGTCAACGAGGCCCAACCGGTGGGCGGCCGTTTGCGTTCGCCGCGGCCGCGCTGAGCGTATGCGATTGCCTCGTCGGTGGACAGAGCCAGGCCGGCGTCCCACGCGGCGTCAAACTGGTCTTCTCCCAGCACGTTACGAACGCCTTCCACCGATGCCGAATAACTGGTGTCGTAGACCTTGAAGCGGACCACGCCGGTGCGTTGGCGGATCGCGTGCGTCGCACCCAAGAGCCGTGCCGCCTCCAGGTGGTTGCCGGCACCGTGCGACAAGCCGGCAAGACACTCCAAGAGGTCTGGGACAAATAAGTGGGCCCGCATCTCGGCGGCGCGCGTCAGCGCCTCGTGGACGTCGCGTTCGGCTTGCGCGGGCTCGTTCTGCGCCAACGCCACGTGCGCCCGGGTAGTCAGGGCCTGCACCATGAACCAGCCCACCGCGGCGGCGACGTCCTCATCGGCCAAGCGACGCGCTGACGTCAGATCACCCCGGGCGAGCGCGACCTGCGCCGAGGGCTTGGCAGTGGTGGTCGCAAGCCGGAGCGCCAATCCGTCCAACCGTTGGCGGGTCGCCTCGCTGGCATCGGTGGCGACGTCGACATCGCCGCCGGCCAGCGCGGCGAAGGCCAGCGCCGAGTACACGACACCCTCCATGTACCTGCCGATCTCGGCGGCACCGTCGATCGCCTCGAGCGCGATGGCGCGGCCCTCGTCTGTCTGTCCGCGGTGCGCGAGCACGTGGCACAAGCCCGACCGGGCGTTCACCTGCCAGATCAGCGCGTGCGCGGCATCCGCTTCGGCCATCAATTCGCGATACTGCGCCTCAGCCCCGGCGACATCCCCGAGCACCAAGTGCGCTCCACTCAAACACCAGCGGCACCCGCGCGAGTAGCCTCGGTCGCCGATCTCATCGGCGAGGTCGCGGCCCTCGGTCGCGGCCGCGAGTGCAGCGTCGAGATCACCCGCGCCGACTGTTGCCGTGAGCGCCTGGCTGTAGAGGATCTGGCTCAGCCTCCTCCGGTCGCCGATGGCTCGGGCCAAATCCTCCGCTTCTGACAAGTACGGCCGGGCCAGGTCGGCGTCCCAGGTGGCGACGCGGCCGCAGGCGGTGAGAGTGCGCGCCAGCAGTGCGGGATCATCGAGCTGGCGTGCGATTGCCAGTGAACGCTGAGCTCGCGCAAGGCTTTCCGACGAGCGCATGTTGTCCACGAATGCCTTGTCGGCCAACGCCCGCGCCATCGCCCTGGGCGTCACGTCGGCGCCCTCGACCTCGGCGTCTGCCAGGCCCACGTCCAGCCAGTCCGATCCCTCCTTGACGTCACCCCGCGTCAGCCACAGCGCCTGCAGCGAGGTCGCGAGTAGCAAGGCGCTGTCGATGTTGGAGTTCTCCCGGCTCCACGCAAAAGCGGCTCGCAGATTGTCGATTTCGGTCTCCGCCTGGTCGAGCAGGAGTTCCAGGCTGGCGTTCGCCGGCGCGTCCATTGCCGCAGCCATCGCGGTGTAGTGGTCACGGTGGCGGTCCCGGACCGTGACGGCCTCAGCGGATTCGCTGAGCTTTTCCTGTGCATACTGGCGGATTGTCTCCAGCAACCGGTAACGCGTTGGGCCTCCGGCCGTTTCGGCGATCACCAGCGACTTGTCGACGAGCAGGGCTAGTACATCCAGCACCTGATGGGGCGCTAGGTCCTTGTCGCAGACCACCCTTCGGCAGGCTTCGAGGTCGAAGCCGCCCAGGAATACCGCGAGCCGGCGGAACAAGATTCGCTCCGGCTCGGTCAACAACGCGTGAGACCAGTCCACTGAGGCCCGCAACGTCTGCTGGCGGCGCACTGCTGTTCGCGACCCGCCGGTCAGCAATCGGAATCGGTCTTGCAGTCCGGCGAGAATCTCTTGTGGCGACAACGCGCGTACTCGCGCCGCCGCCAACTCGATCGCCAGCGGCATGCCGTCGAGGCGACGGCAGATCTCACTTACCGCGGCCGCATTGTCATCGCTGATGCTGAAGCCGGGTCGGGCGTGGCTGGCACGGTCGCTGAACAGCCGGACGGCGTCGCCGCCCAGCGATAAGGACGGCACCCGCCAGGTCACCTCGCCGGCCACCCCGATTGGCTCGCGACTGGTCGCCATAACCGACAAACGGGGACAGGCACCCAACAGCGCTGCGGTCAGCGCCGCGCTGGCATCCAGCAGATGCTCGCAGTTGTCCAGCACCATCAGCATGTGCCGACCGCCGACGAACTGCAGCAGGCTGTTCTCCGGTGAACGTCCGGGCTGATCCGGCAGCCCGAGCGCCCGCGCCACGGTGATCGGCACCAGGTCGGGGTCGGTGATCGGAGCCAGGTCGACACACCATGCGCCGTCGCCGTAGTTCCCGGCGACTGCGGCCGCGACCTGCACCGCCAGCCGGGTTTTGCCCACGCCACCAGCGCCGGTCAACGTCACAAGCCGGTTCCGCGCGAGGATGTCGTGCACGTCGACCATTTCGGCGTCACGTCCCACGAAGCTGGTGAGCTGGACCGGAAGATGATGGGCAACAACGGCTTTACGCATCCGAAGGGGTGCGAACTCGTTGCACAGGTCGGGATGGCATAGTTGCGCGACGCGCTCCGGACGAGGTAGATCCCGCAGCTGATGGGTGCCCAGCTCAGTCAGCCATGCGTCATTGGGGAGCGTGTCGGCAACCAGATCGCTGGTGGTGCCCGAAAGCACCGTCTGGCCGCCATGCGCCAGCTCGCGGAGTCGCGCGGTCCGGTTGATGGCCGGCCCGACATAGTTGCTCTCGTCACGTAGCTGCACCTCGCCGGTATGCAGCCCGACCCGCAGGCGCAATGGCGCCAGGGGCGCGCACTGCAGCGCCAGCGCGCAAGCCACCGCATCGGAGGCTCGGCTGAACGCGATGACGAAGCTGTCGCCTTCGCCCTGCTCGACCGGGCGGACCCCGTGATGGGTGCTCACCAAGTCGGCCAGTGTTCGGTCCAGGTTCGCGATCGCGGCGGTCATCTCCTCGGGCCGGGAGTGCCATAACTGCGTCGAACCTTCGACGTCGGCCAACAGCAACGTCACGGTCCCAGTCGGCAGGGGCTCGTTCATGGCCGCGTCGCTCCAGTCCAACGGTGGCATATCCGCCTGCGGATCGATTTCGCTCATGTTAGCCAGCATGCGGCGACCTCATGCGACAAACATCGGCGCTTACGCGTAGATCGCTGCCGGATTTACGACCTCGTTGGCGCGATCATCTACGCGTTCCGGCCGATGGTCCACGGGCGCCCACCTTGCCTCGCAAGCTGCCGCTCATCGCTGTGCGGCCCTGACGAGGTTCGACCCGATGATCAGGCGCTGAATCTCGCTGGTGCCTTCGTACAGCCGCAGCAGGCGAACGTCCCGGTAGATGCGTTCAACGGGAACTCCACGCATGTAGCCGCTGCCCCCGTGAATCTGCACTGCGAGATCTGCGACCTTGCCGGCCATTTCGGTGCAGAAAAGCTTCGCCGCCGACGGCGCGATCCTGCGATCTTCGCCGGTGACCCACAGCCGGGCGGTGTCCCGGACGAGTGCGCGGCCGGCCAGCACCCCGGTCTGTTGGTCGGCGATCATGGCCTGCACCAACTGGAAGCTTCCGATCGGCGCACCACCCTGCGTGGCGGTGGCCGCATACGTCACGGACTCGTCTAATGCGCGTTGCGCGGTGCCCACCGCGAGCGCGGCGATGTGGACGCGGCCCCGCGCCAGGGAGGTCATCGCCGCTCGATAACCGATGTCCTCGCTGCCGCCGATCAGCGCACCGCTCCCGACTCGGACGTCGGTGAAACTGACATCGGCGGTCCACGCGCCTTCCTGGCCCATCTTGGCGTCCTTGGCGCCGACCTCAACGCCCGCGGTATCCGCGGGCACCAAAAAGACGGCGATGCCGGGGCCGTTGTCGTCGGCGGGCCTGGTGCGCGCGAAAACCACGAACAGATCGGCAACGGGCGCGTTGGTGATGAAGCGCTTCTGTCCGGAGATCACCCAGTCGTCTTTGCCGCGAATGGCTTTGGTCTTCAGACCCGCCGGATTGGATCCGGCGCCGGCTTCGGTCAGCGCAAAGGACGCGACGACATCGCCGGACGCCATCGACTCCAGCCAGCGAGCCTTCTGCTCGTCGGTGCCGAAGCCGACGAGCACCTGCCCGGCAATCCCGTTGTTGGTGCCGAACATCGACCGCAGCGCCAGTGAGCTGTAGCCCAACTCCATGGCCAGCTCAACATCCTGCATAAGGTTCAGCCCGAGGCCACCCCACTCCTGGGGCAGCGCGTATCCGAACAACCCCATCTTCTTGGCCTGGTCGCGCAGGTCGTCAGGTACCCGATCCTCGTCGAGGATCTCCTGCTCGCGGGGGACCACGGCGGTACGCACGAAGTGACGGGTCTGGGCCAGGATCTGCCGGAAATCTTCGTCAGAGACTTCGGGAACTTCAGCGCTGGTCATTGGCAGACGCTCCATCTTTGGCAGGTCCAGGCATCGGGTATGCACCCCCGGTCCCAGCAGGATCCTATATGAAATATGATATTCGAACGACGGGGGCCCCGTGCTAGGAGCCATGACAGTGAGGAATGGGTGATCAGGTGTCGTTGCTGAACGGTCAGGTTGCAGTGATCACAGGCGGAGCACAAGGACTCGGCCTCGCTATCGCGGAGCGATTCGTCGCCGAGGGCGCACGAGTTGTGCTGGGTGACGTCAATCTTGAGGCGACCGAGGCCGCAGCCAAGCAGTTGGGGGGCGACGACATCGCCGTGGCGGTGCGCTGCGATGTGACTCAGGCGGCCGACGTCGACACCCTCATCCGGACCGCGGTCGAGCGTTTGGGTGGTCTGGACATTATGGTCAACAACGCTGGGATCACCCGAGACGCGACGATGCGCAAGATGACCGAAGAGCAGTTCGATCAAGTCATCGCGGTGCATCTCAAGGGGACGTGGAACGGCACCCGTCTGGCGGCGGCGATCATGCGGGAAAACAAGCGTGGCGCAATCGTGAACATGTCGTCGGTGTCAGGCAAGGTCGGCATGGTCGGCCAGACGAACTACTCAGCGGCCAAGGCCGGAATCGTGGGGATGACGAAGGCGGCCGCCAAAGAGCTGGCTCACCTCGGCGTTCGGGTAAATGCAATTGCCCCCGGGTTGATCCGGTCAGCGATGACAGAAGCTATGCCGCAACGTATTTGGGACCAGAAGCTGGCTGAGGTTCCGATGGGCCGGGCCGGGGAGCCCAGCGAAGTCGCAAGCGTCGCCTTGTTCCTGGCCTCCGATCTGTCCTCGTACATGACCGGCACCGTTATGGACGTCACCGGCGGCCGGTTCATCTGAGTGCCATGAGGGGTAACCATGCGTGAGGCAGTTATCTGCGAACCCGTGCGGACACCGATTGGCCGGTACGGGGGAATGTTCAAGTCGCAGACCGCCGTCGACCTCGGCGTCACCGTCCTGCGAGGCCTGCTGGACCGAACCGGAATCGCGCCCGAGGCAGTCCAAGACGTCATCCTGGGGCACTGCTACCCCAGCAGCGAGGCGCCGGCGATCGGGCGCGTGGTGGCGTTGGATGCCGGCCTGCCGGTGACGGTTCCCGGCATGCAGGTCGACCGCCGCTGCGGGTCGGGCTTGCAGGCGGTGATACAAGCCTGTCTGCAGGTGAGCACTGGCAACAATGACCTGGTCGTCGCCGGCGGCTGCGAAAGCATGAGCAATGTCGCCTTCTACTCCACCGATATGCGCTGGGGTGGCGCCCGTGGCGGTATCCGGGTGCATGACGGGCTTGCCCGGGGCCGCACCACTGCCGGTGGCCGACACTACCCGGTGCCGGGTGGGATGCTGGAGACCGCTGAGAACTTGCGCCGCCAGTACGGCATTTCACGTTTGGAGCAAGACGAGCTCGCAGTGACCTCGCACCAGCGTGCGGTGGCTGCGCAGAAGGACGGCATCCTCGCCGAAGAGATCATTGCGGTTGCGGTGCGCACCCGGCACGGCGAAGAGCTGATCGAGACGGACGAGCATCCACGTTCCGACACATCGGTGGAGTCGTTGAGCAAGCTCAAACCCGTTCTGCTGGCCGATGATCCGGAGGCGACCGTGACAGCTGGCAACGCCAGTGGGCAGAACGACGCGGCATCTATGTGCGTGGTGACCACACCGGAGAAGGCGGACGAATATGGCCTGACGCCGTTGGTCCGCTTGGTGTCGTGGGGACAGGCCGGCGTTGCGCCCAACATCATGGGCATCGGTCCGGTGCCGGCGACCGAAGTCGCGCTCGCGAAGGCGGGCCTGCGGCTTAGCGACATTGACCTCATCGAGCTCAACGAAGCCTTTGCCGCGCAAGCGCTTGCGGTGATGCGGGAATGGAATTTCGGCGCCGCCGACCGTGACCGAACCAATGTGCACGGCTCGGGAATCTCACTGGGCCACCCAGTCGGCGCGACGGGCGGGAGGATGCTGGCCACGTTGGCGCGTGAACTCAATCGCCGCCAGGCGCGCTATGGGTTGGAGACCATGTGCATTGGCGGGGGGCAGGGGCTTGCCGCCGTCTTCGAGCGGGTCGCCTCGACATGACCAGTCCCGGGTTGCCGCTAGCTGGTGTCAGCGTTGTCGAGGTGTCCAGTTTTGTCGCCGCGCCGTTGTGCGGCATGACGCTGGGACAGCTTGGCGCGCAGGTAATCCGTGTCGATCCGATCGGCGGTGCCTCGGACGTACAACGATGGCCGCTGGCAGCAACCGGAACGTCGATCTACTGGACCGGACTGAACAAGGGAAAGCGTTCGGCCACAATTGATCTACGCTCTTCCGAAGGGCAGGAACTGGTCCAGCGGCTGATCGTTGAGGGCGACGGCATCGTGGTGACCAACGCCGCCGGTCTGTCCTGGCTGAGCCATGATCTCCTGGCCGCCAAGCGATCCGATGTCATCCATGTCCAGCTGCTTGGCCGCGGCGACGGTTCCACGGGCGTGGATTACACCGTCAATGCGGGTATCGGATTCCCGCTCGTCACCGGTCCGGCCAATCATGCCGGTCCGATCAACCACGTGTTGCCGGCCTGGGATGTGTGCTGTGGTCTCTATGCCGCGCTGGCCGTCGTCGCCGCTGTCCGCCGCCGTGACCAGTCCGGGGTGGGTGCGCGCATCAGCCTGGCACTGGAGGATATCGCGCTGGCCACGGCGGGAAATCTGGGACTGCTGACCGAGCCTCAGGTGAGTGGGACGCAACGCCAGCGGCTGGGCAACGCCATCTACGGCCAGTACGGCCAGGACTTCACCAGCCGCGACGGGATCGCGTTCATGGTCGTCACGTTGACCAGGCGGCACTTTCGTGACCTGGTTGATGTGACGGGCACCGGGGCAGCGGTGGCTGCACTCGCCGGGGCGCTCCGCGTTGACTTTGGCGACGAAGGTGCCCGGTACCGGTACCGTGACATGCTCTCCGGGCTGTTCGCGACCTGGTTCGCCGACCACACGGCCGAGAAGATCACTTCGGCACTGTCGGACACCACCGTGCTGTTTGAGCGATACAGCACCTTCGCGCAGGTCGCGGCAGACCCGAAGGTGACTGCTAATCCACTGTTTTCCCGGCTGCACCAACCGGGTGTCGGAGACTATTTCGCTCCCGGGCTGCCGATCGCCATCGATGGCAGCCATCCCGCCGGCGCAGCCGCGCCCGCCCTGGGACAAGACACGGCCGGCGTGCTGGCGCAGTACTTGGGATTGACGACCGCTGACATCGCGCGCTTGACGGGCGCGAAAACGATCGCCTGTTGAGTCGGCCGAAAGAGAAGCGAAGGGACGCCACAGCGCATGACCAAACTCGCCCAGACCCTCGGCCTCACCGAATTTCAGACCGAGATCATCGCTACGGTAAGACAATTCGTCGAGAAGGAAGTCATTCCCAACGCGCCACAACTCGAAAGCGGCGATATTTACCCGCAGCACATCGTCGACCAGATGCGCGACATCGGCCTGTTCGGATTGATGATTCCGCAGGAGTACGGCGGGCTGGGGGAGTCGCTGTTGACCTACGCGCTGTGCGTCGAGGAGTTGGCGCGGGGCTGGATGAGCGTGTCCGGGGTACTCAATACCCACTTCATCGTGGCGTACATGCTGCGCCAGCATGGCACCGATGCGCAGAAGCAGCGCTACCTACCGCGGATGGCGACTGGCGAGTCCCGCGGTGCGTTTTCGATGTCTGAACCGGAGCTGGGTTCCGATGTCGCCGCGATCCGGACGCGGGCGCAACGCAATCCGGATGGCACCTACACCATCAATGGGCAGAAGATGTGGCTGACCAACGGCGGCAGTTCGACCCTGATAGCCGTGCTGGTGCGCACCGACGAAGGCGCGGACAAGCCGCACCGCAACCTGACCGCGTTCCTCGTCGAGAAGCCAACAGGTTTCGGTGAAGTAGCGCCGGGCTTGGTGATTCCCGGCAAGATCGACAAACTGGGCTACAAGGGCATCGACACCACCGAACTCATCTTCGATGGCTACCAGGCAAGCGCCGACGACATTCTCGGTGGAACCCCGGGGCAAGGGTTCTTCCAGATGATGGACGGTATCGAAGTCGGCCGGGTCAACGTGTCGGCACGAGCTTGTGGTGTCGGGATTCGCGCCTTCGAGCTCGCGGTGCGCTATGCCCAGCAACGTCATACCTTTGGCAAGCCGATCGCCGAGCACCAGGCCATCGCGTTTCAGCTGGCCGAGATGGCAACCAAAGTCGAAGCGGCACATCTGATGATGGTCAACGCGGCACGGCTGAAAGATTCAGGGGAGCGCAATGACGTCGCTGCCGGGATGGCGAAATACCTTGCCAGCGAATTCTGTTCCGAGGTTACCCAGCAGAGCTTCCGGATTCACGGCGGCTATGGCTACTCCAAGGATTATGAGATCGAGCGGCTGATGCGCGATGCGCCGTTCCTGCTCATAGGCGAGGGAACCAGCGAAATCCAGAAGTCCATCATCAGCAAGCGGCTGCTCGCCGAGTATCAGGTGTGAGGCGATGACTGCTCCGGATTTCGCTGCACGGCCTCAACTTTCCGACGATGTCGCGCGATTTGTCCGCAAGAGGATCTTCGACGGCACCTACGCCGCGGGGTCCTACGTTCGTTTGGATCAATTGGCCGCGGAGTTGGGAATCAGTGTCACACCGGTGCGTGAAGCGCTGTTCGCCCTGCGCGCGGAAGGGTTGATCGCCCAGCAGCCCCGCCGCGGCTTCGTGGTGTTGCCGGTAACCGGGCGCGACGTCGCCGACGTCGCGAATGTGCAGGCTCACGTCGGCGGAGAGCTCGCCGCGCGAGCCGCGATCAACATCACCGACGAACAGCTGCACGAACTCAAACAGATCCAAGCCCAGCTCGAGGAAGCATATGCCGGTGATGACAACGAGCTGACGGTTCGTCTGAACCACGAGTTTCACCGGGCCATCAATGTTGCCGCGGATTCGCCAAAGCTCACCCAGCTCATGTCGCAGATCACCCGTTATGCACCTGAATCGGTGTTCCCCGCCATCGAGGGCTGGCCGGGCCAGTCAATAAAAGACCATCGGCGGATCTTGTCCGCGCTCGAGATCCACGACGACAAGCTGGCCCGCGCTGCGATGTCGGAGCATCTCGCCGCCGGCGCGGTGCCGTTGATCGATCACCTCATCGCGCGGGGGGTTGTTGCGGAAGCGAGCCGTCCGACGTCTCGGCGGCGTCGGCGCAGCACGGCTAGTTGAGCGCGGCCATCCCCTTCGTCAGCGGCCGTCGCGGTTGGGTGCCAGTAGCACCTTGCCGCTGTGTCCGACCGATTCGGCTTCGATGACGGCGGCGCGAATGTCGTCCAGACCGAATTTCTTGCCCGGTGAGGTGTTGAGGACCCCCCGGCGGATCAGGTCGATGATCTCGTCGATCAGCTGCGGGATAGCGGGTCGGCCGGGGGCGAAGAAGCCGGACTCATCGAGGCGCGGCAGCCAGTAGCCCAGCCAGTACACCTCGAGGGTGCGCCGGCCGGACAGGGTGAGCCGCGGGTCGTCGCCCACGCTGATCCCTTGACCACTCAGCGATCCGTAGACCAGCATGTGGCCGTCCTCGGACAACGATCGGAAGATCTCGGTGCCGGTCTGACCGGCGACCGGGTCGATCGCGAAGCCGACACCCTGCGGGCCCACGATGTTGTGGACCTGTTCGTCGATGGGCCCGTCACCTGACACGATCACTTCGTCTGCGCCGAGGTCCTTGAGTTCCTGCGCCGCTTCGCGACGCCGCACCACGTTGATCGTCCGGATGCCGTCGTGTTTGGCGAGCCGGATGATCATGCGGCCCAGTTCTGAGTTGGCGGCGGACTGCAGCAGCCATTCCCCGCGGGGTACGGCCAGCACATGGCGCACCATGAGGATTGCCGTCGCCGGGTTGATCATGAACGACGCGATCTGCTCGTCGGGGATATCGTCAGGCACCGGCCAGGCCTTCTCGGCCGGCACCACCGCGTACTGCGACCAGTTGCCGCCGGGGGAGTTGCGGGCGAAGACCCGCTGGCCTACCGAAAGCCCCTCGATCTCGGGGCCCACTGCGTCGATGACGCCGACCCCCTCGAACCCGGCGCCGGTCGGGAAATGCGGTGTCACACCGGAGTAGTGGCCCCGGACGTAGAGCAGATCGGATGGGTTGATGGGGCTGTACCCGATCTTCACCCGAACTTGGCCGGCACCCGGTTGCGGGACGGGCTGCTCGGTGACGGTCAGAACGTCCTTCGGTTCTCCGTAGTGATCGAAGCGAATGGCCTTCATTTTCTTGTCCCTTCGGTGTGTGGTTGGTGTTCGGTACTGGTTGTGGCGGTCCGTCGGGTCAGCCTTGTCAGGAAGCGCGTCAGGATTTGGGCCACCGCTGCGGGTTGTTCGACGTGGGGCCAGTGGCCGGCGCCGGCCACTTGGACTGTGCGGACGTCGGCGAATCGGGGTGCCACGGCATCGCGGATCAGTTCGGCGGAGGAGAAGGTGTCCTCACTGCCGATCAGCAGCACGGGCGCGTTGACAGTGGACGGTTGGTCTCCGAGCGGATGCCCGGCTGTCCAGGCGTCGAGTTGCTGTACGGCGGTCACCGGAGGTGTGGCAATTGTCGCGCTGACCAGCGCCCGCATCACCGGCGCTGAGTCATTGACCAGCAGTGCACGCCGATTCGCCGCTGCGGAGGCCACAGTGCGATCGTGCGCTGCGTGACCGAAGCGGGCTGCCTGCTCGGGGGTTAGCCGGTAACCCGCCAGCGGAACCGGGGTGATCAGCGCGAGCCCGACGGCGATGTTTGGCCGTGCCGCTGCGACCAGTTCGGCAACCTGTGCACCCATGCTTTGGCCCACGACGACCACTGGGCTCTGGGCGGTGGGATCGATGCCGTGGAGCACGTCGAGGACCTGGTCGCGGTAGCCGTCCAGGATCGCGCCGCGGCGAGGCGGACTCGCGTCGTCGACGTGGCGTAAGTTGACGGCCCGCGCGTACCATCCCGGGTTGGGCAACCGGTCGATCACCTCGTCCCACAGTGCGGCGTTGTCCTGATATCCGGGGATCAACACCATCGTCCCCGCCGTGTCGCGGCTCCATCGCTGTTTCATCGCATGCCTCCGTTACCTGTCGCACCCCATGCGTCGGACAGCAGGTCGGCGTGTGTGGGTCGGCGTTGAATGCCGGCGATACGCCAGCCGTTTTGTGTGCGTATCACCTCGAAATGCACTGCCAAGCGCTCGATTTCGCTGCCGTCGGCGCGTCGGCGCGACCAGATCACCTCGATCGCCGCTCCGTTGCGGTGGTAGGCACGCACCGCCCGGTCGACCACTTCGGTGTAGGCGTAACCGTTGGCCTTCAGCCGGGTATGGGTTTTGTTGAGGAACCCGGTGACGCCGTCGCCGTCCAGCGCCCACTGGCCACCGTCGGGGTGGTAGTCGTAGAGCGGCACACCCCAGTAGTTCAGGATGAACCCGGGTCCCGTGTCGATGGCCCCGCAGCCGACGCCGACCCAGGTGGGCAGGTAGTCGTGGAAGAACCATTCGGTGACTTCGGCGGTCACGGTTTCGGTTTCGTTGTCTGACATGGCTTTTCCTCACTTCACGACAGGAGTTCCAGCGCCGAGTACCACACCGGCCCGGGGTTGAGTCGCTCCGGGTACAGGGCCAGCATCCGGTCGAAAAATTCCCGGGGCGTGGGCTTTTCGTCCAGAAGCCGCTGCGCATCGAGAAGGTATTGGCGGGTCTGGTCGAGGATCGCCGGATCGTCGGGCAACTCGCGGTTCTTGTGGCCGGCGACCACTGCGCGCGGCCGTAGCGCCTCGACGGTGGCGATCGCCGCCAGCCATGCCTGGATGCCGCCATCGCGGCTCTCCAACAGGTACTGGTGCACCCCGTTGTAGGCAACGTCGCCGGCCACCACCAAGCCGATCGAGGCCACGTGCAGGACTGTGGTGTCGTCGGTGTCGGTGTGCCCCACTTCTACCGCCTCGAACCGGTGTCCCTCCAACATGAAGCCCCCTGCCGGGATGGGCTCGAACACGACCGGGCTATCGGGAATCAGCCCGGGGAAGTCGACGTCCCAGCGCTGCGCGCGGCCTACCGTGGCCTGCTGGTGCATCATCGCGATGGTTTTCTCCGTCGCGTAGGCGGTCGCGCCGGGGAAGCGCCGGATGATTCTGTCGGCGCCGAACCAGTGGTCGCCGTGTCCGTGGGTGGCGTAGATGTGGGCCAGCCGCTTGCCGGACCGCTCGATCCAGTCGCTCACCCGGTCAATCTGGTTGTAGGTGAATGGCGGGTCGACCAGGAGCGCGTCGTTTTCGCCGAGCACCAGGGTGGAGGCCACCGGCGAAGACACGATGGGGCTGCCGTCCGGCAGCCGCATGTCGCGCTCGCGGCGCACTCCGTCGTTGACGAATACTTCGTAGCGCAGGTTAATCACGGCGATTACTCCTTTCAGGACAGGTGCTCGACGAACCAGTCGCGGGCCGCGGCGCTGGACTGCTCGAATTGGCTCAGGTACGCGTCGAAGTGACCGCCGGGGATCGTGACGAGCTTCTTGGGCTGCAGCGCCCGTTCGTAGGCCGCCAAGCCGGTGTCGGCCAGCGTGATGGTGTCGTTGAGCCCGATGATCATCAGCAGCGGTGTGGGCGAAACCCGCGAAATCCATTGCCCTGGTTCATACATGCGCGCGGCCCGACTAGAGCGCACGGTGACTTGGTTTTCCCAGTGCACCCCTTCGGGCACCGGTTGGGTGTAAAACGCCACCGCGTCCGGCGAGTGATACGCCGCAGACGTCGCGGGGTCGGCGCTGACGATCAGCTGAGTCGCCGGCGCTTCACCTGCGAACTGGCGGCGGTCGTCGTCGATGAAACTGGCTTCCAGGGCGGCCACCTGATCGGGCGCCACCCTCCGCAGGCTCTGCTGATAGCCACTGATCGTCGGCACCTGGGCGACCACGGCCTTGAGCCGGCGGTCGGTGGCACCCAGCACCAGCGCGTGGCCGCCGGCATAGCTGGTGCCCCACAGACCTATCCGGTCGGCGTCCACCGCGGGGTGGGATTCCAGGTAGGAGATGGCATAGCGCCAGTCGGCGATTTGCCGCCAGGGGTCGACGTCGAAGCGCGGCCGGCCATCGCTGGCCCCGAAACCACGGTGATCATGTACCAGCACCACGAACCCGGCCTCTGCGAACACCCGCGCGAAGCGGTCCAAACCGTGCTCACGGATCCCGGCAAAGCCGTGCGCCATCGTGATCGCCGGTCGCGGCCCCGGCATATCGGGGACGAACAACCAGCCGCGTAGCGTCACATTGCCCTCGACGCCGAACTCGACATCAATTTGATTGACCATGGCTCCGATCGTGTCGCGCCAGCGCCGGGTCCGGGTAGCCCGATTGAGGCTGGTAGCCGCGGGGCGACCTTTAGGCTTGGCGGCATGGGCAAGTCCAACCACCTCGGCGACTACCTGCGGGCCCGGCGCGGGCAGGTCACACCGTCGGAGGTGGGACTTGTGCCGGGCCCGCGGCGCCGGGTTGCCGGACTACGGCGCGACGAGTTGGCGCTGCTGGCCGGCATCAGCAGCGAGTACCTGCAACGCCTGGAGCAGGGCCGCGACCGACACCCCTCCACCGAAGTCCTCGATTCGATCGCCCGGGCACTACGCATGGACGCCAAAGCGACCGCCTACCTGCACCAGCTCGCTCACCCGACCCCCCGCTCGCACGACGAGCCGGGCGCCGAGCAGGTTTCGGCTGCGATCGCAGAACTCATCGACCAGTTCCCCATGCCGGCGATCGTCGTGAGCCGGTATCAAGACGTGCTCGCCGCAAACCCGATCGCTCGCGCGTTGTCGCCGGGATTTCAAGTGGGACAAAATCTCTCGCGTTGGCGCTTCCTAGATACCGCGGCCAAGCACGTGTACTCCGACTGGGACGAAGCGACCGCCCTGGCCGTCGGAGGCCTACGGGAACTCTCCGCCGACGATCCCGACGACCCCCGATTACTGGAACTCATCGACGAATTATCCAGTAGCAGCGAACGATTCAAAAAGCTCTGGGCACAGGCCAGCGTGGGATACACCAAGGGGATCAGCCACATGCGCCATCCAGACGTCGGGGATCTATACCTGACCCGCACCAAGCTTGACCTCCCTCACACCGGCGGCCAACACATCCTGACCTACCACGCACCACCCAACAGCGCATCCACACGCGCACTCGAACAGCTACGCGCATCATTGCCACGTAATCCGGTGACTGACCGCTGAGAAACGATATCTGTCAGGCCGATGCAATTGCCTCGGCCGCCGCGCGGACCTTTTCATAGGCATTCGACCAACAGGTCACGCAGCCGCCGGGTGTCGACCTTGCCGGTGGCGCCGCGCGGAACGTCGTCGTCGGATTCCAGCAACAGCCATACCGTCGGCACTTTGAAGGCGCTCAGCAGTTTGCGGGCGGACCGATTCAGCTGCTCGGCCGTGATTGTGCTGCTGCACACCACCGCCGCGCCCACCCGTTCGCCCGCCGCGCCGGACACGTTGGTGACGAAGGCGTTCTCGACGCCGTCGATAGTGCGCAGCGCCTGCTCGACCTCGCCAGGGTAGACGGTGGCGCCGCTGGCTTTGAACATGTCGTCGGATCTGCCGTGGTAGAACAGGAATCCATCCTCGTCGAGGTGGCCGAGGTCGCCGGTGGGGTAGAAGCCGTCGGCGGTGAACAACTCCTCGCGGTTGCGACGGCAAATGCCACGCAGCGTGTGCGGTCCCCGGATCTGGATCATGCCAACGGTTCCCGGGGGAACCGGGTCATTGTCGGGGTCGACGATACGGACCTCCATGCCGGGGAACGGCTTTCCGCAGCTACCCCACGCCGCTCGCGGCATATCGGTTTCGGCCGGGTAGCCGCAGTACGGTCCGAACGCCTCCGTCATGCCGAACAATGTCGCCCGCGCACCGGGTTGGGCGCGCTGCTCAGGGGGCAGCAGGGCTTCCAGACTGCCGGGCCGCAGCGCCGAGAGATCAACGCCGAGCATGCCCGCGTGCCGTGCCAGTGTCTCGGCCTGATCGGGCCAGCCGCGAAACAGCGTGACCCGCTCGCTTTCCAGCAGACGCAGGGTGGTTTCAGGTCGTGGCACTTCCTCGGTCACCAGGGTGGCACCGGCCAGCAGCGCGGACAGTATTCCGCTGCCGAAACCGCCCACCCAGAAAAACGGCATCGGCAGATACAGGCGGGTGTCGGGCGTGATGCAGCGCGCCACAAGGCCTGATCGCACCGCGCCCAACGCGTTGCCATGGGAATGCACGACTCCCTTGGGCGGCCCGGCGCTGCCTGAGGTGAACATAATGACCAGCGGGTCGGCGGCGGTGACCGTGGCGGTCATGGCGTCGACGATCCGGCTGGCCCGCTCGCCCGCAGTGGCATTGGCGAGCCGGTTGACCGTCCAAACCTGACGTAACGCAGGAAGTTCGGGTTGCCGCACAGACTGGAGGTCGTCAAGGTAACGGTGGCCACGGAATTCCTCGACGCTCACCAGGAATTGCACTGCAGCTACCCGTAGCTGCGCGATCAGTTCGCCGGCCTGCAGCAGGGTGCTCAACGGAACCAGCACGGCGCCGATCCGTGTCAGCGCGATGGCGACCTGCACCCAGCGGGCGTTGTTGGGCATGATCAGCCCGACCCGGGTGCCTTTACCCATGCCCGCTTCGATGAAGGAAGCAGCCAAATCGCTTGTGGTCGTACCGAGTTCGCGGTAACTGATTCGGGACGCCGGATCAATCACCATCGGCTTGGCGCCGTCGTGGGCCGCGCGAAACCTGACCAGTTGGTCGATGGTGCATGCGGCCGCCAGGTCAGGCATCGAACAGCTTCCTCAGCTGCTGCGTGTCGACCTTGCCGCTGGACAGTAGCGGTATCTGGGCGCGCGGCAGGGCGACGAACCGCTTGGGGATTTTGTACGCCGACAATTCCGCCTTGAGCCGCTCGCGCAGTGCCATCTCGTCAAAGGCGTCAGAGTCGTCCGGCAGGGCAACGACCGCGGCCACCAACTGTCCGCGTTCGGCATCTGGAATGCCCACGACGTGAGCCACCATTCCGACCTTGGCGATAGCCTTCTCGACCTCGGCCGCCGAGACGTTGGCGCCCGCCGTCTTGATCATCGCGCTGAGCCGACCGACGAAATACACGAATCCGTCGCCGTCGGCACGCACCAA
This sequence comes from uncultured Actinomycetota bacterium, assembly GCA_963728815.1. Classification (GTDB taxonomy): domain Bacteria; phylum Actinomycetota; class Actinomycetes; order Mycobacteriales; family Mycobacteriaceae; genus Mycobacterium. Next base: position 196,430 of record CAVSLH010000018.1, on the reverse strand, counting down.
ATCACCTGTGTGGAACCAGCCGTCGGCGTCGAAGCACTCTTCGCGACTGCGTTTGTAATATTGCTGCATCACGTACGGCCCGCGGATGCATAGTTCGCCGACTTGGCCGATCCCGACGCCGACTTGTCCGGTGCCGGGCTCGACGATCATGGTCTGGAATCCGGGCGCCGGCTTGCCGAACGATCCGCGCCGCTCTTCGGGTTGGTCGGATTCGTCATCGCTGATCAGCACGACGCTGCCGGCCTCGGTCATCCCCAGCATGTTGTGACGCAGCTCCGGGTCGGCTGGTCGGGCGGCGGGCGCCATGATCGGATACAGGTTGCCCCGTCGCATGGACGACAGGTCGCGTTGAGCGAAACTCGGGTGGCCGGCCAGGTGCGCGATCCCGGCAGCGAAACCGTTGGTCATGGTGGGCCTTTCGGCCTCGAGCAAGTCGAGCGTGTCACCGGCATCGCTGGCGTTGGAGCAGATCAGCGTCGACCCGGCGACCAAGGTCGCCAGTAGACCGAATGCAAACCCACCGATCCAGAAGAACGGCGAATTGCAGAACAGCTTGTCGCCGGCAGCCAAGCCGCGAATCTTGTTGAGGTTCTTCTGGTGTCCGAGCAGGGCGGCATGCGTGTGCACTACTCCCTTGGGGCTGCTGGTAGAGCCCGACGTGTAGACGATCGCCAGTGGGTCCGAACCGTCGACATCGTCTTCCATCGCTGCCAGCAGCGTGGGGTCGACTGTCCCGGCCAGCCGGTACACACCCTCGATATCTCGGATTCGCCGGGCCGCGCCCGGACTGTAGCTGATGCCGACCTGGCGTAATTGCGGTGTGGCGCTGGCGAACAACCGCACGCCACTATCCAACTCAGCGTCCGAGAGCACCTCGGCCAGCCGTTGCACGTATTTGTGGGAACGGAAAGATGCGGCGCTCAGCAGGATCTGCAGATCGCTGTCGACCAGTTGCTCGCGCAGTTCGCGGGCAGTGGCCAACGTGGAAAACGGTACAACCACCGCGCCGATTCGTGCCGCTGCGAGCATCCCGACGACAAATTCGGTTCCGTTCGGGTAGAGCAGTCCCATATGGGTTCCCTTGCCGGCACCGAGAGCGATCAAGCCGCGGGCAAGCTCTGCCGAGCGGCGATCGGCCTCGGCGTAGCTGACGCGGTCACGGTCGCAAACAAGAAGCGGGTGGTCTGCTCGCGTGCGGGCTTGGCTTCGCAGGATCTCGGCGACCGTGGGGGAGTCACTGGACATGGTCGCTGTGGGCAGCGGCTGCACTGAAGAATCTCCGGATCGCGTTCAGATCGGCCTTGCCCGAGGGTGTTCGTGGGATCGCGTCTACGATCGCGATGTCGGTGGGAATCTCGTAGCGGGCGAGTCGCTGCCGCAGATACTCGACCAGCTCGTCGGCGTCGGTGGACGCGGACTCGCGCAGTTCCACTATGGCGACGGGGGTCTCCCCGAGACGCTCGTCGGATCGCCCGACCACCGCCGCGCTCGCCACCGCAGGGTGGTTCTCCAGCGCGGTGCGCACGTCGTCGGGCATCACCTTGAACCCGCCGCGGATGATCGCCTGATCGGCTCGTCCGACGATCCAGACAAAGCCGTCGGCGTCGATGCGCGCCATATCCGTGGTCCGCATCCACTCCGCCGATGGCCCCAGCTGTCCCGGCTTGACCTCCAGCAGGCCGACCTGGTCTGGCCCGAGTGGCGTGCCATCGTTGTCGACCACCCGCAGTTGCGCGCCGGGGTTGACCCGGCCGACGCTGCCGCGTTTGGCTCGCCAGTATTGCTGGTAGTCGGCGAGCGTCCAGCCGGCGACTCCACCACCGAATTCAGTTGCCGCATAAGAGGTCAGGACGGCAATGCCGTACTTCTCGGTGAAGGCGTCGGCATCGTCGGCCGACAGTGGTGCGGTCCCGCAGGTTACCGCGCGGATGCTTTCCAGGTCGGCTCGCGGCAACTCGGAGTGCAACACCGTCCGCAATGCGGCCGGTACCAGCGACACCGCGCGGGGCCGGTGCCTACGCACCGCATCGGCCCATGCGTCGAGCTCAAATCGTTCCAGCAGCACAAAGGGTCTCGCGTCGGTGACGCATTGGAGCACCCGGAACACGCCGCCGATATGCACCAGCGGTGAGTTGACGATCGCGACACCGCGGCGCAGCTCTGTAGGCGCCGGTGCGCGGTCAGGTTCGGGGCCCATCACGCTGCGCGCCAGCATGTCGTAGCTGAGGTCTATTCGTCTGGGTGGCCCGGTCGTTCCGCTGGTCAACATCCGCACCGCGACGCCGGGCCGCGGATCAGGCCCGGCGCCGTGTCGTGTTGGCCCAGCAGCGTCGTCTAGCAGACCCGAAATCGACACTGTCGGGGTGCCCGTGGTGACCAGCGTCGTCAGGTCATCGGGTTCGCCGATGATCAGTGGCAGTCGCAACGCGGCGATATCGGCCCTGGTGCGGTCGTCGCCTCGCGACGGATTGATGGTGACCACAGTCCCGCCGGCCAGCAGCACACCGAGGAACGCCGCCACCTGACCGGGACGGTTGCGCAGCAGCATCCCGATCTGAGGGTTCGCGCTGTGTTCGGCCGTCAATGACGCGATGCGCCGTGCCGCCGCACCGACCTGGCCCCACGACAACCATCGACCGCCGTATTCGATCGCGTTCGCGCTGGGTTGCAGATCCAGTACATCTGCGATGCGTTGACTGAGTGGGTGATTGAGCATTAGCGGATCTTCGGAACGCGGGTGGCGCCCTCGCCAACGGACTTCTTCTGGTTAGCCAGTTCAGCCTTACCGAGCGGGTTGCCCAGCCGCGTATAGATCAGCCCCTGTTCTAAAGCGGCGCGGTAGGGCTTGTCCAGCGACTCCCAGATCGCTTTCACAGTGCCCTGGGTCGCCGAGGGCGGTTTGGCGGCGATCGTCGCCGCGATCTCGTGGGCACGGGTCCACAGCCGGTCCGGGGAAACCACCTCCGACACCAACCCGATCCGTAGCGCGGTCTCAGCGCTGACCCGTTCATCGTTGCCCATCAGGGCTATCCGCAACGTCTCGCCCAGACCGATGCGGCGCATCAGTCCGATCGGCTCCAATGCGCAGACCAGACCCGCCGATACGTGTGAGTCGAAAAACGTTGCGTCTTCTGAGCAGATGACCACATCGGATTCGTTGAGGAAGTAGAACGCGCCCGCGGTGCACATGCCCTGAACGGCACACACCACGGGCTTCCACATCTTCTGCCACTTAGGGCTGAGCGCTTCGCCGGGATCTTCGTGGTTCCAGACATTTTCGGGCTGGCCGTATGGCGTCTTGATGTCCAGACCGGCGCTGAACGCCCGGCTGCCGGCCGCCCGCAGCACAACCGCATGCACCGATTCGTCGAGTTTGACCGCGCGCCAGGCTTGGGCCATCTCTTCACACATGGTGCGGTTGAACGTGTTCAGCTGCTCGGGCCGGTTCAGCGTGATGGTGGCGACATGGTCGGTGGCGTCGACGTCGAGCAGGAGGGTTTCGAAGGCGGTGGCGCTCACTGGCATTGCCAATCCGGTGGCCGCTCTTCCACGAAGGCCTTGGGGCCTTCGAGCGCGTCTTGCGTTCGCAGCACGCGCTCACGGAATGCTTCGGCAAGCATCTCGGCTTCGTGCAGCGGCAGATCCAGGCCCTTCAGAATGGCCAGCCGGGTCCCCCGGACCGCCAGCGGCGCGTTGGAGTTGACGATGCCGGCGATCTCATGGGCCCGTTCCAGAAGCCGGTCGTGCTCAACGATTTCGCTGATCAATCCCAGGTCAAAGGCGCGCTGTGCGTTCATCCGCTCGTGCTTGCCCATCAACGCCATCCGCAGGGCGACCGATCGGGGGAGCACCCGGGCCAGCCGCACCAGCTCGCGTCCGGCGACCAGCCCGATGCTGACGTGCGGATCGAAGAACGTCGCGCGGTCGGATGCAATGACGATGTCTGAGGTGGTGACCCAATCGAGGCCGGCGCCACAGCACAAACCGTTGACGGCGGCTAACAGCGGCTTGGCCATTCGGCGAAACGGTGGTGTGCCTTCCTGAGGTGCCTCCCACTGTTCGTAAGTCGACAGGTACGGCCGTTCGTAGATCACCTTGCCGTCGCCGGGAATGGCTTTGACGTCCGCCCCGGTGCAGAACGCGCGACCGGTGCCGGTGACGACGAGGAGCCACACCTTGTCGTCGTTCTCGGCCTCCTCGTAGGCGGCCCGGAGTTCGGTGATCATGTGCGGGCTGAGCGCGTTGAGGGCGTCCGGACGGTTCAGCGTGATGGTGGCGGTGTGCCCGTCGACGTCGTAGGTGATGGTGTCGAAGGAGTCAGTAGGCATCCGTGTTCCCTCCTTGCCTACGGCGTCATCGGCCATGGAAATTCGGTGCGCGTCGTTGCCGAAAGGCTTCCAGACCCTCTTTGAAATCGCTTGTCCGACAAGACAGTTCCAGGTTGAAAAGTTCCTGTGTCATCGATTGGCTCAGTGACGCGTGCTGACCGAAGCTCAGCGCCTGTTTGGCCAGTCCGATCGCTACCGTTGGTCCACAGGCCAGTCGTGCCAGCAGCTCCTCGACCGTGTCGTCGAGTTCGGGCGAGCTTACGGCTTGGTGGATCAATCCCCAGTCGGCCGCATCCGTCGCGGTCACTTTCTCGCCGAGCAGCAGCATTCGCCGGGCCCGGGCCAGGCCGACCAGCCGGGGCAGTAGCCAGGTAGAGCCCGAATCCGGGCTGAAGCCACGGTCCACGAACGGCTCCCAGAACACGGCGTCGGTGCGCGGCCACAGTGAAGTCGGCTGCCAGCGCCAGATTGCAGCCCATGCCCACAGCCCGTCCCTGCACGCTGCAGACCACCGGCAGCTGGATGCTGTGCACCAGCTCGATCACGCGGTGAGCGGCGTGCGGGATCCGCCGCACGAGATCACCGGGGCGGGGACGTTGGCCACCGGCGCTGTTGGCGGCCACCCAGTCGGCGCCGGCGCAGAAGTCGTCGCCGGCGCCTCGGATGTGAATCGCGCGCAACGAGTCGTCGGCGGCGGCATCGGTCAGTGCGTCGACCAATGTCTCGATCATCAATTGGGTCAACGAGTTACGACGCAATGGGCGATCGAGCGTGACGCGCAAAACCGCGCCATCCCGGCATGCGGTTACCGAACCTTCGGCATCGGCCGCCTCGGCCTCGTGACTCAACGTCGGATCCGGCCTTTCTCCGCCGATACGGTTACCCATACAGTAGGCAATACGATTGCTACGCTGTATAAGTTAGCAAGGAAACGCTGCCGACGGAACAGCCGGGTGAAACCCGGTGAAAGAGGGACGCATGGCCGAGGGCACACCTGCAAGTCCTGCCGACACCAAGTTCGGCGAGGCGCCCCTTGCCCAGACGATGGCCGCGGCCGGCGCCATCCGGCGGCTCAGCTCACTGCTGCTCTCGCTGGAACACGCTCACCCGACGGTGGACGCCATGATCGCGAAGTTCGCCGAGTGGGAGAGCGAGCTGGCCGCCGCGGCTCCGACGGACAACGCACCCCGAATCGGTATGGTCGCCGACGACCCTCGGCGGGTCTATCTCAACCACGCAACCGACATCGGTGCGTTCAACCCCTGCTTTCCGGAGTACCGGTTCGATTACCTCGGTGCCGAGAAAGCCGCCGGCCGGGTCTTCTTCCCGCTGGTCTACGAAGGGCCGCCCGGACTGGTGCATGGCGGTTTTCTCGGCGTCTTCTTCGACTGCGTCATGCAACATCAGAATTGCGTCGCGGGCCTTTCGGGCAAGACGCGATCACTGGTCGTGACCTTCCGCCGGCCGACGCCGGTGTTGACCGAGCTGCGGTTCGACATCGTGCGGTCGCAGATCGAACGGGGCATTGCTTCGACGGCGCGGTTGCTGCTTGACGACGAGGTGCTCTGCGCGGGCGAGGTCAATACGCTGGCATCGGCGCCGGAAAAGCTTTCCGCATTCCAATTCGGCAGGCGGCGAAAGGAGTCTGATACATGACCCCCTCGAGCGCTTCGGACGATCGCGTGCTCTTCGACGTAGATCCCGACCGGCGAATCGCCACGATCACTCTGAACAACCCCAAGCATCGCAACTCTTATGACGCCATCATGCGCGACTCCGTTGCCCGCTGTCTGGATCACGTCGCCGAAAACGACGACCTCACTGTGGTGCTGCTGCGCGGAGCGGGCGGAGTTTTCAGCGCCGGGGCGGACATGAACAACGCGTACGGCTGGTACGGCGAGTCCGGTGCGGGGGACCAAACCGGCGGCGATGATCCGGCGGCCCGGCGGCGGCCCAGTCAGCGCCGACGGCTTACGGTGGACCGCAAGTCATTTGGCTTCTACCACAACTTTATGGGCTTCCCTAAGGTGACGGTCGGGGAGATCGCCGGCTACGCCCTCGGTGGCGGTTTCGAAATGGCGTTGATGACCGACATCTCCGTCATTGCGCGCGACACGAAAGTCGGAATGCCGGCAACACGCTTCCTCGGGCCCGCGCTGGGCAGCCTGCACATGTTCTTCCATCGGTTAGGACCGGTGCTGGCCCGGCGTCTGCTGCTGACCGGTGACATCATCGAGGCGGGCGAGATCGAGCAGCTTGGAATCTTCACCGACACATGCGATCCCGGCTCCGTTGCGGCGCGCGCCCGGTACTGGGCCGAGAAGGCGGCCAAGATGCCCGCCGATGGAGTCGTCATCGCCAAAGAAGCGTTCCGCCTTGTCGAGCAGACGCAGGCATACCACGGTGAGGAAGTGGCGAGCTATCTGTTCCACGCCTTCGGCACCAACCTGCAGTTCGCGCCGGGCGAGTTCAACTTCGTCAAAACGCGCGCACAGCACGGAACCAAGGAAGCGTTCCGGCTGCGCGACGAACATTTTGACGTGCCGGAACCAGAAGCGCCATAACGCAATCCGGGAATGGCTTAACGTGCCCTAACGTGTCACGGCCGCCTTGGCTCGCCCTCGTTGGACTGCTGACTTGGTCGCCTTGCGTTGCCGGGATGGCGCCGACTTGGCGGATTTCGGGCCCTCTTCGATCAACCGGGCGGCATGGTCGAGGATGCAGTCGAGGCCGTACTCGAAGTTCGTTTCATCGGGGGCCCCGATGCGGTGACCTTTCCCGGTCACTTGAGCGATCAACGGGGTGGTTTGGGGATCGATGGCCACGGCGTCCTCGATGGCGCGTGGCCCGCTGTCCGCCGACTGGTTCTTTTCGTAGAGCCGCTGCAGTACCACTGATCCGCGGACGTGAACCGACACCGCGGAGTAGGTGTCGAAGGCGTCCTCGGGCGATAAGCCGGCCTCCACCAGGTTGGCGATCGCCCGCTCCATCTCCTGAGCACCCAGTCGCGCCGCTTTGGGACTCAGAGCGGCTCGTATCAAAATCAGATCGCACAGTATTGGGTTGCCCATGAACGTTTTACGCATCAGGCGTGCGTGGTTCCGCAACGTCTCGCGCCAGTCGCTGGCTTCGACGTAAGGGGTGGCGAACACGTACTTGCTCAAGGCCCGGTCGGTCATCGCGTTGAGCAGATCGTCCTTCTTGCGGAAGTACCAGTAGATGCTGGTGACACCGACGCCGAGGTGTTTGCCGAGCAGTGGCATGCTCAGGTTGTCTATCGATACCTGCTCTGCGAGTTCGAATGCGCCGCTGATGATGTCGTTGGGATTGATGGATCCGCGTTCGCGTCGCTGACGCTTGTCGGCGGTTGCCTGCTTTGCCACTACGGGCACCTCCATCGAGATCTATCCTGCGCATGCGGTCCCGAGCCGCCGGTCTCAACGAATCTACCGGCAGTTCTTCTCCCACCTGCGTATACGCATGCGTGTCGCCGTTCGGCAGTGCTGCTTCGTACGGTTGTCGTTCTGCTACTGTAATACCTATCGTAGGCTTTTTGGTAACTACGGCTGGACAGGCGAACATGACCGGGCTAGATGCTTCGGGTGAGCCACGGATTAGACCATGGATCTAGGGCTGGCAAATGCCACGGCAGCAGTAGTCGGTGGCAGCCGTGGGATGGGTTTAGCCACCGCCCGTTGCCTCGCCGAGGAAGGTGCCCGGGTGGCGGTGATCGGCCGCTCGCGTGACCACGCTCGACAGCGCGGCCGACAGATTTGACGGGTCTCGGCAGCCCGGATGCCCTGGGGCTCGTGGCCGACATCGGTGACGGCGGCCAGGTCGACAAGGTGTTCGCCGAGCTTGGACAGCGATGGAACGGCGAACTCAACGTGCTCATCAACACGGTCGGGCCGGGAGCGCCCGGCAGCTTCGAAGATTTGACCGACGAACAGTGGCGCCAATCCGTCGAAGACGGCGTGATGGGCATGGTGCGCTGCGTCCGTTCGGCACTTCCGCTGCTGCGCAAGGCCCGATGGGCGCGGATAGTCAACTTCTCGGCGCACTCGACGCAGCGACAAAGTGTCATGCTGCCCGCCTACACGGCAGCTAAGTCGATGCTGACGAGCGTCTCGAAAAACCTGTCATTGCTGTTAGCCAAGGACGAGATCTTGGTCAACGTGGTTTCGCCGGGCAGCATCGCGTCCGAGTCGCTCGTGGGCTGGGCCAAGTCGATCGGCGTCGACGGCAACGATCCCTATCGCCTAATGGAGGCCATCGCCAAGCACTTCGGACATCCGGCGCAAATGCCCCGAGCCGGCCTACCGGAAGAAATCGGGCCCGTCGTCGCGTTCCTCGCGTCGCGGCGAAACTCCTACATGACCGGAGCCAACATCAACGTCGACGGTGGTTCCGACTTCACCTGACCGCGCGCGAGGCGGATCCGTGCGGCTGACAGCAGGAGTGGGCAGTGGCGCAGGCCGGTTATGAAGGCCGGTTACGAGGGGTTACCGCCGCCCTGTACTCGCGGGATTCGTCGTGCGGCGCGATACGCGGCGCGATACTGTTCGTATCTGTACACCCGCCGATCGACGAGAAAGTCCTCCTGAACGACCGCTTACCGGCGACAATAGCGACGTGATCAACGCACCCGGACCTGCCGATCCAACGGTGCCGGTTCCCACAAGTGGTCACGCGGCCACGATTGTCTACGACGACCTGCCCCAGGTTGTCGTAGACACCGTGGCCGACCTCCTCGGCAGGCCTCGCGCACGCGGCTGGATTCACCTGTTCTCGGCGGCCACTGCCATTGTGGCCGGTGCAGCGCTGGTGTCGGTCGCCGCGATCGAGGCGTCGCCGAGGGCCAGGTGGGCCACACTGATCTACGCCGCCGCGATCGTCGCCATGTTCAGCGTCAGCGCCGCCTACCACCGGGTGCACTGGCGCTCCCCGAGCGCCCAGAAATGGATGAAGCGCGTCGACCACTCGATGATTTTCATCTTCATCGCCGGCTGCTACACCCCTATCGCGTTATTGGCGATGCCGCCGCGCATCGGGATGCAGGTCCTGACCCTGGTGTACGCGGGCGCGGCTGCTGGTGTGGCCCTAAAGATGCTGTGGCCGTCGGCGCCTCGGCGGATCTGCGTGCCGCTGTACCTACTGCTCGGCTACGTGGCGATTTGGTTCGCCGGAACACTTCTCGACGGCGCAGGTGTGGTTGTGGTGGTCTTACTCGTAGCCGGAGGCGTGCTGTACAACGTTGGCGCCATCTTTTACGGCTTTGGCTGGCCCAACCCTTGGCCACAGACATTCGGCTTTCACGAGTTCTTTCATGCGTTCACGGTGGCCGCGGCGACCTGCCACTACATCGCCATCTGGGTCGTCGTGCTGTAGCCACCGATGGATGCGTGACACCCAACCGGGGGAAGGAGTGGACTGTGGCGACGGCTGGTGAGGCGCGTGCCTGGGCACGCGGCGCTTTGCGGGGAATCGGCGACTCCCTATACACGCCGTTCTGTGGCGACGATGGTGATGACATTGACTGGGACGCCTACCGGACGCTGGTCCGCTACTGCGTCAGCGATCTCGGGCACCCGATGTTGTGGTGCACCAGCGGCATCGCCGAGTTCTGGTCGTTGACCCTCGATGAGCGGAAGCGCTTGCTGGAGGTGGCAATCGAGGAGGCGCGCGGCGCGAATCCCGACGTTGTCGTGCAGGCCTGCACCTCGGCCATGACGGCGAAGGACTGCTTGGACTTGACGCTGCACGCCCAGCAGGTGGGCGCCGACATCGCCTACATCCAAACGCCGATGATGGAGGCACACGGCGGCGAAGGCGTGCTGCGATTCTTCAAATACATCGCTTCGCGCACGGACATCGCGCTGGGCATGTTCAATTCGCCGTCCTCGGGCTATGTGTTGACTCCGGCCGAAAGTGCGCGGATCTATGACGAGGTGCCTGCGGTGTGCGCCACCAAGGAGGGCGCCTTCCGGCCTGAGAGCAGCCGGTTGCTGCACCAGTTGGCGCCCGGTCTGGTGCTGTGGGAATGCGACAGGACGGTATACCGCGCCGGATGGCTGCGTGCCGGAATCGTCTGCCCCGCACAGCTGGGCACCGCCGGCTATCTGTTCGAGACTCCACAGCGGCGACTGTTTTCCGAGTATTGGGATCTGGTGCTGGGCGACAAGCTCGTCGAGGCGATGGACTACGGGCGTGATTCGGGTCTGGACCAGTTCGATCTCGACCTCGGATCCTGGTGGACCTGTTACCCGGGGCGATCGGACTACTTCACCCACTGGGGTGGCGCGTTCAAGTACGCCGCCTCGCTGCTGGGCCTGCCGATAGGTGACTACCCGCATTCCCGGCCCCCGCAAGCGGAGTTACCGCCTGAGGCCAAGGCTCAGATCGAAAATGCCTATCGCCGCCTCGCGCTCATCGATGCATAGCCGACCGGTCACAAGGGTGGCGAGAGATGCGGTTCGGCGAGCCGGAATTCGCTGCTCCGTCCGGGTCCGCGAGGGCCTCGGCAGCAGTTGTGGAATGCAGTACCGATAGGTATACAGTATGCGTACAAAGTACGCTGGATCGAAGTGGTAGTCGCGCGTGAGGAGATATCGATGAGCGCCGCCGATGCCGAGGACGCGGTGCTCTACGAGGCCACGGCCACCGGCGTCGCGATCCTCACGTTCAATCGCCCGGAGCGCCTCAACGCCTGGGGTCCCGATATTGCCGCCGGGTTCTACGCCGGGATCGACCGCGCCGAACAGGACCCGGCCATCCGGGCGATCGTGCTGACTGGTCGGGGCCGGGGATTCTGTGCCGGCGCCTATCTGGGCGCGCCGAGTTCGGCGGCCAGGATGGGCGAGACGATGGAGAAGGCGGGGCAGACGAATCTGGCCGACTTGGTCGGCGAACGCCCACCCCATTTTGTGACCACGCTGCGCAAGCCCGTCATCGCGGCCATCAACGGTTCCTGTGTCGGCATCGGTCTGACCCAGGCGCTGATGTGCGATGTCCGGTTCGCCGCCGCCGGAGCCAAGTTCGCCGCCGTGTTCGCTCGCCGCGGACTGATCGCCGAGTTCGGCATCTCCTGGATACTTCCGCGCTTGACCACCTGGGGCGTCGCCCTCGACCTGTTGTTGAGCGGCCGCACCTTTCTCGCCGAAGAGGCGGCCGAACTGGGCCTCGTCAAGGAAGTCGTCGCGCCCGAAGATCTGATGAAGCGTGCCACGGACTACGCGGAGGACATCGCCCAGAACTGCTCGCCGGCTTCGATGGCGGTGATCAAACGGCAGGTATACGGCGACGCCACTCGCGATGTCGTGGAAGCCACTTCGCGTGCCGAGGTTCTGCTGCACCAGGCGATGCCACGGCCGGACGTCATCGAGGGGATCACCAGCTTCCTGGAGAAGCGGCCGCCGCAGTTTCCGTCGCTCACTTCAACCGACGCTTAGTGTTCGCCGGTGCTACCGGAAAGGATGATCATGGGTAACTTGAGCTACAAGGCGATCGACGTCGACAACCACTACTACGAAACGCTGGACGCCTTTACCCGGCACCTGGACAAGAAGTTCCGCAGGCGCGGCGTCCAGATGTACAGCGACGGCAGGCACACCCAGGCGATCATCGGCGACCGGGTGAACCGCTTCATCCCCAACCCGACGTTCGATCCGATCATCGTGCCGGGCTGCCTGGACTTGCTGTTCCGTGGCGAGATTCCCGAGGGCGTCGATCCAGCGTCGTTGATGCAGGTCGAGAAGCTGGAATTGCGACCGGAATACCAGGACCGGGACGCCCGGGTCGCGGTGATCGACAGCCAGGGCATCGAGACGGTCATCATGTTCCCGACCTTCGGATGCGGGGTGGAGGAAGCGCTCAAGGACGACGTGCAGGCCACCATGGCGTCGCTGCACGCCTTTAACCTCTGGCTCGACGAAGACTGGGGCTTCGACCGTGACGATCACCGCATCATCACGGCGCCAATGATTTCTCTCGCCGACCCGCAAAAGGCCGTCGCAGAAATCGATTTCGTTCTCGGCCGCGGCGCGCGGCTCGTCCACGTGCGGCCCGCTCCGGTGCCCGGTGTCCCGAAGAACCGCTCGCTTGGGCATCCGTCACACGATCCGGTCTGGGCCCGGCTCGCCGAGGCGAACGTCCCGGTGGCATTCCATCTGGGCGACAGCGGATATCTGAAGATCGCCGGCATGTGGGGCGGCAAGGACACCTTCGAAGGATTCGCGGCCCCTGACCCGCTCGACAAGATCCTGGTTGACGACCGGGCGATCCACGACACCATGGCTTCGCTCATCGTGCACGGGGTTTTCGATCGCCATCCCAAGCTTCGGGTAGCCAGCATCGAGAACGGTTCGGAGTGGGTGCACCGGTTGGCCAAGCGTTTGAAGAAGGTGGCGAACCAACAACCGCGTTGGTTCCCCAACGACCCGGTCGACACATTGCGCCAACACGTTTGGGTGTCGCCGTACTACGAAGAGGATTTGGCTGTCCTAAGCGAGCGAATCGGCGTCGACCGCATCCTGTTCGGCTCCGACTGGCCACATGGGGAAGGCCTGGAGTCACCGCTGTCCTTCACCGATGAGCTGGAAGGGTTCGGCGAAACGGAGGTCCGAAAGGTAATGCGCGACAACGCATTGGACTTCCTCGGCGTAAAAGTGGCCGTGGCAGCCTAGGCGGCTTGGGCTGTGAGCGAATGGACCATCGGGGCGGTGCTCGACGCCATCGCCGATGTCATTCCCGACCGGCTGATGACGGTATGCGGATCCCGTCGAAGCACCTTCGCCGAGTCGGTGATCCGGACCAACCGACTGGCGAACTACCTCAGCGGCAAGGGCTTCGGGGTTCACGCTGAGCGCGAGACGCTGCAGCGCTGGGAGTGCGGTCAGGACCGGGTCGCGCTCATCATGTACAACGACCTATACCCCGACATGGTGATCGGCTGCCTCAAGGCGCGCACTGTGCCGGTCAATGTCAACCACCACTACTCGCCCCGCGAGATCCGCGACCTGCTCGACTACGTCCGCCCCCGGGGCATCATCTATCACCGCTCACTGGGCGCCCGATTCGCTGAGGTGCTGCCTCCCGACGGCGCCGAGCTACTGGTGTCTATCGACGACGGAAGCGCGATTCCGGAACTGCCAGGTGCCGTCTCGCTCGACGACGTGTTGGCGGTTGGCACCGCCGACCGCGACGTGCCTGGGTCGCCGGACGATCTGATCATGATGTGCACCGGCGGGACGACGGGACGGCCCAAGGGAGTCCTGTGGCGACAGACCGATATGTATGTGTTGTCAATGGTGGGGGCCGACCACGCGAGCGTCACCGAGATCCACGACAAGGTTCGCAACGGCGGCCCGCCTTGGTTCGCCGTTTCGCCGCTGATGCACGCCGCCGGCATGTGGACCGCATTCGCGGCGCTGTGCGCCGGCCTGACCGTCGTGATGTACGACGATCGCAACAAGCTCGACGTGCGGTCGGTATGGGCAACCGCGGAGCGCGAAAAGGTGGGCATGATCACGATGGTCGGCGACGCCTACGCCGGGCCGCTGGTCGCCGAACTGCGGGCACATCCGTACGACTTGTCCTCGGTGCACTCGATCGGCACCGGAGGTGCTGCCACGAATCCGAAATACAAACGGGCGCTGATGGAATGCCTGCCGCAGGTCACCATTATCGAGGGTTACGGCTCGTCGGAGACCGGCAATATGGCGTTCGGCTACAGCCGCGGCGGAACCCCGAGCGAAACCTTCGAACCCAGGGTTGGCGCTGCCGTCGTCTCCGCTGACCGCAGCCGGTTCCTGCAGCCCGGTGAGCAGGAGATCGGCTGGGCGGCCAGGATGGGCCGGATCCCACTCGGGTATTTCAACGACGCCGAAGCCACCCAACGCACCTTCCCGGAGATCGACGGCCAACGTGTGGTGATACCGGGTGACCGGGCAGCTGTGGAGAAGGACGGCACCATCCGCCTGCTGGGCCGTGATTCGCTGGTGGTGAACACCGGTGGCGAAAAGGTATTCGTCGAGGAGGTCGAGGAAGTGCTGCGCGCCCATCCGGGCGTCGCCGACGCACTGGTGGTCGGACGGCCGAGCGAACGATGGGGCCAGGAAATCGTCGCGCTCATCGCGCCACACCCAGGAGCGGATATCACCGGAGACGAGCGGGCCCTCTATACCCTGTGCACTTCGCAACTGGCGCATTTCAAGGCGCCCAAGGCATTCATCTTCGTCGAGCAGATTCAGCGCCTCGGCAACGGCAAGCCGAATTATCAATGGGCCAGACAGCAAGCCGCACAACAGGTTCCGGCGGCCGCGCTGGTCGCATCCGATCCCGAAGGAAGTCATGGACAACAAAGCGATTGACTGCCTGATCAACGTGCACTTCGGCGAAGCCGAAGCCCAGCCCACCTGGATGCTCAAGGTCCGCGACGACTACTTCAAGGGTCCGGAGTCGATGTTCGCGCCGGTCGATCTATCCGAGCTGCTCGAGGAGATGGACGAGCAGGCTGTGCAGAAAGCGATCCTGATGGACTCGCTCGTAAACCCGTCCACGACAGCGCGCAAGTTCGTGGAAGCCAAGCCGGATCGGTTCGCATTGGCCATGGGTGGGGTCAACCTGCTGCGCCCGGTGCGGCCGCTGCGCGAATTGACCGCCATCGTGGGCGACCTGCCGGTCGCATACGCCGTAGTGGGACCGAGCTTTTGGGGTGACGGGCAGTATCCGCCCAGCGACGCCGTTTACTATCCGCTCTACGCCAAGTGCGCAGAACTCAACCTCCCGCTGTGCATCAACACCGGTATCCCCGGGCCGCCGATCCCCGGGGAGGTGCAGCATCCCATGCATTTGGACCGGGTGTGCGTGCGGTTTCCCGAGCTACGGCTGTGTATGATCCACGGAGCCGATCCGTGGTGGGACGTCGCGATCCGGCTAATGCTCAAGTACGCCAACCTGCGTCTGATGACGTCGGCCTGGTCGCCCAAGCGGTTGCCGCAAAGCCTGCTGCACTACATGCGAACGCGTGGCCCGAACAAGGTGATCTTCGCATCGGACTGGCCGGTATTGCCCATGCGCCGAGTGGTGCCCGAAGCTCGCGCGCTGGATCTGCCGGCCGAGGTGCTCGACAACTATCTCTACAACAACGCACAGGAATTCTTCTTCGAACAGGAGCACTAACGATGGACCGCTTCGAACTGCGCAGGTTGGACTACAGCCTGTCTGACGACCACGTGGACCTGCAGACCGCGTACAAGCAATTCTTCAAGACCCACTGCTCGATCGAAACAGTCCGTGCCGCAGAACCATCCGGCTTCGACAAGAACCTGTGGGAGCGGCTGTGCGCGATGGGTGCGACGACGATGGCACTACCGGAGTCCTGTGGCGGCGACGGCGCGACGCTGGTCGATCTCACCCTGGTGGCCGAAGAGGTTGGCCGGTCGCTGGCGCCGGTTCCGTGGATCGACCATGTCTGCGCTGCGCGGCTGCTGGCACGCCTGGGAGCACTGGATGCCGATACCGCAGGGGTGGCCAACGGAGAACAGCTCGCCGCACTCGACGCGCGAATCGACAGTGCGCCGGGGATCCGGCTGATTCCGTCGGGATCGATTGCCGACCGCATCATCGTCCGTGATGGGGACGAGGTTGTGCGCCTGACCTTCGGAACCCGGCCGGCGAAGGTCGACAACATCGGTCGGCTGCCGATGGCCTGGGTGGATCCGGCCGCTGCCGACACCCGTACGGTTGTGGCTTCCGGATCTGATGCGCTGACGAATTACCAACGGGCGCTGGATGAATGGCGATTGCTGACCGCTGCTGCCCTGGTGGGTCTGGTCGAGGAGACGATGACCATCGCGGCGGAGTTCGCCAAAACCCGCTACACGCTGGGGGTCCCCATCTCTACGCTGCAGGGCATTTCGCATCCGCTGGCGAATATGGCCATCACCGTTCAGGGCGGACGTAACCTCGCCCGGCGCGCCGCCTGGTTCCTGGACAACGAACCCGACGAACGACCCGAGTTGGCGCCGTCGGCGTTCGTGTTCATGGCCGAGGAAGCCGCCAAGGCGGCGACGATGGCGGTCCACATCCAAGGGGGCCTTGGGGTTTCGGCGGAAGCCGCCGCGACGGCGTATCTGGTGCGCGCCAGGGGATGGCCACTGGCGGGCGGCGATCCGGGTGCCACCGCCAGGCGAGTCGCAGAGATCGTGGCCGCCCGCGAGAGTTCGCCACAGGCCGCGCGGGTCTAGGGCAGGAGCGAGGCGATGGATTTCTCCCGGGTCGAGCTGTCCGACGAGGACAAGGCCTTCCGCGACGAGGCGCGAAGCTTTCTGTCCACACACGTGACCGAAGAAGTCAGGCGTCGCGACCGCGAGACGGGCGACAATTTCGACGAAGGTCTGCACTTGGCATTCGGCGCCGCAGGGTATTTGGCTTCGGAGTGGAAGCCGCATTCGGAGGGCGGGTTCAGCCGGGTGCACCGCCGTATTTGGGAGCTGGAGAAGCGGCGGGCGCACGTGCCGTGGGTGACTTGGGGGACGACCGCCATGGTGGCGCGGTCGGTGGTGAAGTTCGGCTCGAACGAACTCAAGGAGGAGGTGTTACCCGGAGTCTTCAGTGGTCACGTCCGGCTGTGCCTTGGTTACACCGAGCCCGAAGGCGGCTCCGATGTCGCCACTTGCAAGACCCGCGCGGTGCGCGACGGCGACAGCTGGCTGATCAACGGGTCGAAGATGTTCACCACCGGTGCGCACAACTGCCAATACGTTTTCCTCATCACCAACACCGCCCCGGACGCGCCAAAACACAAGAGCCTGACCATGTTCCTGGTTCCGCTGAACTCGCCGGGCATCGAAATCCAAGGCATCCGTACCGTCGACGGCGACCGGACCAACATCGTCTACTACAGCGACGTCCGTGTTGGCGACAAGTATCGGCTGGGCGAGGTGAATGCGGGCTGGACAGTTCTGCGCGAGCCGCTCAACACCGAGCATGGTGCGGTCGCTGCCGCACCCGACGGGTTGCAGGACACCTCAATCATGATGCACCAGGCCGCGTCTATGGCCGAGGCGGTCGACAGGGCCGCGGCCGGGGTAACGCAGCTGGATCCCAGTGGGCGCCGCCTTCTCGACGATCAGTCGGTCGCGTATCGACTGGGCCGCAGCGTCGCTCGGATGGAGGCGGCGCTGAGCGCGCCGAACACCTTCGGCCGGGTGGCCATCGCACAAACCATGCGCGACATCTCCCCGGACCTGATGGACATACTCGGGGCGGCGTCGGCGCTGCCGTTCGGAACCGACGGGGCCGCCGACGACGGTAGCGCCGAATACGTCTACCGCTTCGCTCCGTTGGTGGGAATCTACGGCGGCACGCTGGAAGTGTTCCGCAACATGATCGGCCAGTACATGCTTGGGTTGGGCAAGCCCAATTACTCACCGCCGCTTAAAAAGACGTCCTGAGCCGGCGCCGCGAGGGCGCTCGGCGTCGGGTCAGGTCGTCAGGATGGTGGCGGCGGCGGTACCGGGCGCGCCGTAAACCTGCGCGAACCCGACTCGCGGAGTTCCGGGGACCTGGCGGTCACCGGCCTCGCCCCGCAACTGGCGCACCAGTTCGTGCACCTGCCGCAGCCCGGACGCCCCGATCGGTTCGCCGTTGGCGATCAGCCCGCCGTCGGTGTTGACCGGCATCGCGCCGGCGATCTCGGTTGCCCCATCGGCCAACAGCTTTTCCTGCTCGCCGTCGGCGCAAAATCCAGCCTCGGCCATATGGATCACCTCCGCGCCCGCGTCGGTGTCCTGTAGTTGGATGACGTCGACCTCTTCCGGCGCCACGCCGGCATTCTCGAACGCGGCCTTGGCGGCGTAGACGGTCGGCGACACATCCTCGTCGACCGGTGCGTAGGTGGTATTCACCTCGTAGGCGCCGTAGCGGCGGGTGCGGATCTCGACCGCGCGAACGTACACGGGTTTGGCGGTGAATCGCTCTGCGATGTCGGCACGGCACATGACGACCGCGGCTGCGCCTTCGTCGGAAGTGCAGAACATGTACTGGGTCAGCGGGTAGTTCAGCACCGGCGAATTGAGGATGTCTTCTTCGGAGATCGGCTTGCGCCGAAACGCGTTGGGGTTCAATGCTCCATTGCGGAAGTTCTTGGCCGCGACCTTGGCCAGCGTGCCGGTCGAGATGCCGTGGTCGTGCAAGTAGCGGTTGGCCTTCATGCCGAAGAACTTGGTGGTGAGGTATTGCCCGTTCTCGGCGTACCAGCTCGGCATCCCGACCAGCGCCGGGTCCTCGGTGAAGGCGCCGCGCGGGTGCTTGTCCATACCCACCGCGATACCGATGTCGTAGTCACCCAACCGGATGCTGTCGGCACACAACTTGGTCGCGCTGGCCGCCGTCGCGCAGGCGTTGAACACGTCGGTGAACGGAATGCCTGTCAGCCCGACCATGCCGACGATTGCGTCCGGGTTGGCCACCGTCCAGCTGCCGCCGACCGCGAACTGGATGTCCTTCCAGTCGACGCCCACGTCGGCGAGCGCGAGCCCGATGGCGTCGGCGCCCATCTCCATGGCGGACTTGCCCTCGAAGCGACCGAACGGGTGCAGACCCACGCCGATGATGGCTACGTCGTTCATGCGATGGCTCCCGACTCCTTGAGTTCGGCGATGCGGTCCCAGTCCATGCCGATCTCCATCAGAACGATTTCGGTGTGCTCGGAGGCTTGCGGCGCCCTGGTGGTCACCAGCGGCTCATGGTTGAACTGGACGGGTCCGCGCACAACCCGGAACGGTGGTCCGCCCGCGGCGAGCTCGACTTCGGCGATCATGTCGTTGGCAATGGCCTGCTCATCGTCGGCCAGGTCGATGAGACTCTGGAACGGCGCCCACTGACCCTTCATCGTCTTCAGGTGCTTTCCCCAGTAGTCAAAAGGCTTGCTGGCGAAGGCCTTCGCAATCAGTTCGGCGGCGGCGTCCGCGTTTTGTATCAACGGGAGTACTTCGGCGAAGCGGGGATCGTCAGCCGCCTCGGGGATGCCGAGGTGCTCGAAAGTGTCTCGGATACAGCCCGTCGGGCTGATGATGCACAGGTTGATCGTGCCGCCGTCCGAGGTCTGGTAGTTGCCCATGAAGGGATTCACTAACGGGCCGGCATATCCTGGCATCGGGGTGCGCATGACCTCACCGGTCTCCATGCCCTGCGTCACGCTTGCGCCCGCCGCCCACCACGCGGTGCTCAGCAACGACACGTCAAGCTCGAGGGCTTCGCCGGTCCGCTCGCGATGCAGCAGTGCCGCCGAGATGCCCCCGGCAATGAACATGCCGCCGATGGAGTCGCCGAAGGCGGGAATCCCCTGTGACAGTGGGGCGCCCAGCTCTTCCGGGGTCAACGCGTAACCGACACCGCTGCGGGTCCAGAATGCTGTCCCGTCATAGCCACCTACGTCGCGCTCCGATCCCTTGTCGCCGTATGCCGTACCGCGGGCATAGACGATGTTCGGGTTCACCGCGCGGATGTGTTCCACGTCGAATTTGTTCTTCTGCCGCAATCCGGGCATGTAGTTGGTCAGGAAGACGTCGGAGGTCTTGGCCAGTTCATAGAGCACTTCCTGGCCGCCCGGCGTGGAGACGTCGATCCCGACGCTGCGCTTGCCCCGGTTGGGATGCTCCATCAGCGGATGCCGGTCCGGGTTGACCGCGATGCCACCCATGTTGAGGAAGCCGCGTTGGGTATCACCGCGCACCGGATGCTCGACTTTGATGACGTCGGCGCCCCAGTCGGCGAGGATGGCACCCGCCGCGGGGACGAAGGTGAACTGTGCAAGCTCTAGGACCCGAAAGCCCGCCATTACTTTTACCGAATTAGCGACCATATCAGCCCTTTACTACTTGGCATCGAATGTGACTGGCAGCGCCGTCGGCGAACGGAACGGCTGACCGTGGATATGCGGGTCGTCGTCGGTCAGCAGCTTGACGTTGGTCAACCGACTCAGCAGGCAGTCCAGTGCGACGCGGGTTTCCAGCCGCGCCAGATGAAGACCTAAGCAGGTGTGCTCGCCTGCCGCGAAGGAGATGTGCGGCACGTGGTTACGGAAGATGTCGAATTCTTCCGAACGTTCCCAGCGCCGCTCGTCCCGATTCGCAGAAGCCATGCACACGCCGATCGCGGAACGCGCCGGAATCTTGACGCCTTCCACCTCGGTGTCTCCGGTCGTGAACCGCTGCACGGTGGTCAGCGGCGTCTCGAAACGCAGCCCTTCCTCGATCGCCTGGCCGATCAGCTCGCGGTCTTCTTGCAGCGCGGCGAACTGATCCGGATGGGTGAGCAGCAGATACAGCAGGTTTCCCGAGGACCGGTAGGTGGTTTCCAGCCCGGCGGGCAGCAGCAGACGCAGGAAGGAGTAGATGGCTTCGTCGCTGAGCTTCTCGCCATCGATCTCAGCGGTCACCAGATCGCCGATGATGTCGTCGGTGTGCTTGGATCTGCGCTTCTCGATCTGCTCGAGGAAGTAATTCTTGAGCGCAGCCGACGCCTCGAAGGCGAATTCGTAGTTGACGGTGTAGCTGATCAACTGCACGGCGCGCTTGCGGAACATCGGCAGGTCTTCGTCCGGCAGACCGAGTAGCTGGGCGATGACGCGGGTGGGGAATTCGAAAGTGAAGTTCCGGACCAGGTCGGCTTCGCCGGCGTCGATGAATTCGTCAATCAACGCGTTGCAGATCGGCCGCACAATGGTCGGTTCCCATCGGGCCAGCGCCTTGGATTTGAACGCCGCGGACACCAGGTTGCGATGGTCGCGATGCTTCTTTCCGTCCATCGCCAGGATGGTTGGCCCCATGAATAGGCCGATGGTGGTGTCGTAGGTCTTGGAGGTGAATATCCGGCTGTCGCGAAACACCGTGTTGACTGCCGCGAACGACATAGCGGAGTACTCGCGCTTCGGCCGCAGGGACTCGGGCGTCTTCGAGTAGTCCATGACCGTGCCACAGAACACGCCGCACTCCCTGCGCTTCTGGCCAAAGAATGGATAGGGGTCACGGAGGTTGACGGCTTGGTCGCCGGTGCCGGCGGCGGTGTGAACGTGGGTCGTCACCTGATCTCCAGCATCCTTAGAACGGGCCAGCCCTTGCGTACGATCGTACTGTAATTCTTACAGTAGGCAATATGAGGGCGGTCGCGGTGAGTCATGAGCAGGCCCTGCCGTTTGGGAATTCGTTGCGGCTAGGGGCGAATGCCGCGATGCGCATGGCGCGGGCTGGCACTCACCGCCGGCTCGAGGGTCGGTTCTCACGGCTGGTGGGGTAGTAACCGGACCATCAGGCCGTTGGCTTCGCTGAGCACCGTGTCGGCGGCTGTCATGGTTGCGGAGATGAAAATCTTCCTGCCGTCGATATCGGTGATGCGGCCGCGGGCGGTCAGCGGCTCGTCGATCGGGGTGATGCTGCGGTAGTCGACATACAGGAGAGCGGTCCGGGTCGGCGGACAACCTGCGGTGGACACCACCATCCCGAACAGCCAGTCATAGAACAGCGGAATCATGCCGCCGTGCACCGCGTGGTTTCCGCCAACGTGGGATCGGGTGAAGTGTCCCTCCATGGTGACGCCGTCAGGCCCGGAGTCCGTGACGTTCCATGGTGGCAGCAGTGGGTGGCCCAACCCGGGCAGTTCGATGACTCGGCCGGCCGGCGCCAGGGCTTCCGGAACCTGATGGCCGTCCAGTAACGCGCAGGCGCTCTCGACGTGCTGTGCCGCAGTAGTCCACATCGAACTGTCCGGGTTGGTGGAGACGGTCAGGTCCTGTAGGCGGCGCATGGCGGCAACAAACCGGCCCAGCCCAGGGGGCGCATAGTCGACGGGTCTGATCTGTGGAAATCCACCGCGGATTTCGGGCGCCGTGTCGGCGGTGTCGGTCATGGAGTCCCTTCAGCCTGCTGCTTCCATACCTGGAGCAGATCGTCGGTAGTAGTGATGGTTGCCAGCAGTGACAGCGTGTTGGCGATGACTGCAGCACCGTAGTCGGCGGGTATGCCGGCCACGGCATCTGCGGGCACGATGACGCGGTAGGCGGCATTGACCGCGTCCATGACGAAGTTGGGGATCGCGATATTCAGCGAAACCCCAACCACGACGACGGTGGAAACCCCGAGGTTCCGGAGCACCGCGTCGAGGTCGGTGCCGCCCATCGGTCCCACGCCGTGCCACCTGCTCAAAACCAGATCGGTTGGTTCAGGGCCTAATTCGGGCAGCAGGGCCGCTCCGGGCGTGCCGGGTGTGATATCGACCCCGCCGCGTCCGATGGCGAAGATCTTGGCGTTGTGATTGGAGCCGAGCCCATCGGGTCGTCGCTGCACCAGGCAGTGCACAACCCGCACCCCGGACGCCCGCGCCGCCGGCAACAGCTTGACGATGTTGGGCAATGCGACGCGGCGTGCTTCCTCGGCGAGTATCGCCAGCCCGGCGTGCGGGCCGATGACCGCGCCCTGGCACTCCTGGGTGACAATCGCGGTGTGCTCGGGCGCCGCGAGCTCGGCGAGTTGCGTTGTCATGCCGACGCGGTCACTTCCGGCGGGACATCGTAGAACTGTGTGGCCCATTTACGCAGCGCCATATACGGTTTCGCATCCGCCTTGGACAGTGCGGGATGCTCGACGTAGTTCTGATAGCGCCAGATGTTCAAGTCGTCCCACACCGTGCTGAGGTGCTGCTGCTCGACGCGGCCGCGCAGCTGTTCGGGCGGCACGTCAGAGGTGGCGCCGGGGTTTCGCGGCCACCAGATCGAATAGAACATGTTGGAGTTCTTGTCGTCGACCGGTGTGCAGGCGAAGATCAGCCGATGGTTCGATGCGCCTTCGAACGCGCTGATGGCGCCGCCGAGCCCGAACATGTGACTGTGGATCCGTAGGGCCATCTTGTCGGGATCGTCGCTGCCGGCATCCGGCCAGCCGGTGAGGAAGCGCCACTCCTGATCGACGATCTTCCAGTCGAGCATCTTGGGCGTCACCGTGGCGCGGTGCACGTACCGGAAATGGGCACTGTCCGGCCCGTTTTCCGCGACGATCTGCGGGTGCACCGGTTCGCGTTCGGCGAGCCGGGAGAACTCCGGATACGGCCGGTAATAGGCGGCGGGGTCGGTTTCGAACTGCGGGAACGAGGTGAAGATGTCCGGCATTGCCCATTGCGGCTCTTTGCCGTGCGGGTGGTGCCAGACGAACACGCAGTCGTACTGCTCCAGTACCGGGAACACCCGCAGGGTAAGTGCCCGGTTGGGCCGGTCGGGCTGATAGGGGATGTATCGGTTGGTGCCGTCTGGGCCCCAGCGCCAGCCGTGGAACGGGCACTCGACGCAGTCGTCGACCACCGTGCCGCCGTGGCCGATGTGCGCGCCGAGGTGTTTGCAGTGCGCTTCCAGAACATGCAGTTCACCGGACTCGTCGCGGTAGGCGACCAGATCCTCGCCGAAGTACTGGAGAGGCCGGACCTCGCCGACCGGAAATTCCGGGGACCACCCGACCATGAACCACCCGGTGACCTTCCAGGTGAACGGGACCTTCACGCCGGCGCCTCCGTATGTCTGATACTAAATCCGTTACAGTATAGATTTCAGCAGTTCGTCCACCATGCGGCAAGGGAGCTTTATGAGTGGAAAGGACGTTCGGGCGGCTGACGAGCCCGAAGCGCTTCGGCAGTTGAAGGCACGCTACTGCCGGTTCCTGGATACCAAAGACGTCGAGTCCCGGCGCGGTGTGTTCACCACCGATGTGGTGGTCAAGCTGGATATGGCGGTTTCGGTCGGCGGCGCCGACGCGATGACGGCACCGCCGCTGGAGGGCATCGATAACTTCGTTCCGATGGTGATGGGCGGCCTCGAGAACGTGGCCACTATGCACCATTGCCACACCCCGGAGCTCACCCTTACCTCGGCCACGACCGCAACCGGCATCTGGGCAATGGAAGACCTGCTCATCTTCGGCGACGGCCGCGAGTTGCACGGCGCCGGTCACTACCACGAGACATGCGAGAAGCAGGACGGTTCATGGCGGATCAAGAGCCTGCATTTAACCCGAACGATCCTGAAGACAAGGTGACGATGGCGATTGAAGCCGATGTGTCCTTCGACGCGCTCGTTATCGGCGCGGGATTCTCCGGCCTGTACATGCTGCATCGGCTGCGACAGCTCGGCGTACAGACCCGGGTGCTGGAGATGGCTGAAGACGTCGGCGGCACCTGGCTGTTCAACCGATACCCGGGTGCACGGTGTGACATCGAGAGCATCGAGTACTCGTACAGCTTCTCCGAAGAGATTCAGCAGGAATGGGTTTGGACGGAGTCGATGCCGGCCCAACCCGAAATTGAGGGGTATCTGAACTTCGTTGCCGACCGGCTGGATCTGCGCCGCGACATCCGGTTCGACACCAAGGTCGTCGCGATGGCCTTCGACGAGGAAGCCGCCGCGTGGGTGGTACGAACCGAGACGGGCGAGTCTTTTATGGCGCCGTTCGTGATCGCCGCCTCCGGCATCCTGTCAGTTCCGCTGGAACCCGACATCCCCGGGGTGACCACCTTCACCGGAACGTCGCTGTTCACCAGCCGCTGGCCGAAGGAGGGCTTCGATCTCGCCGGTAAACGGGTCGGCGTCGTCGGCACCGGCTCGACCGGTGTCCAGCTCATCCCCATCGTGGCCCGGGAAGCCTTACAGCTCTACGTGTTCCAGCGTTCCCCGGCGTACACCCTGCCGTGGCAGGTGCGGCGATTCGAGCCCGGCGAGCTGGACGAGATGAAAGCCCGTTACGACGAAATCCGAGCCGCCCAACGGGCACACCCGATCGGCGCGGCGCGGCTGAGCGCGTTCTCGGTGCTGCTCGAGATGCTCGGTCGGCCGCCGTTGAAGTCGGCGTCGCGCGCAGATCAATTGCGCGCCATCGAGCAGAACGGCGTGCTGGGTGCCTTGAATTGGAGCGACGTCTTCTTCGACATCGACGCCAACCGGATAGCCGCCAAGCTGTATGGCGAGGCGGTGGCCCGGATCGTCAAGGATCCGGACACAGCGGCCGCGTTGGTGCCCGACCATCCCTTCGCGTGCAAGCGACCGATCATCGACCACGGCTACTACGAGACATTCAACCGCGACAACGTCACACTGGTCGACCTGCGCAAGGATCCGATCCGCGACGTGACGCCGGCCGGCATCCGCACCGAGCACGGTTTGCACGAACTCGACGTGATCATCTACGCCACCGGGTTCGACGCCATGACCGGTGCGCTGAGCCGTATCGACATCCGCGGTCGCGACGCCATGTCGCTCCGTGAGTTCTGGGCCAGCCAGGGGCCGCTGTCCTACCTCGGGGTGGCGGTCGCCGGCTTCCCGAACCTGTTCACCGTCCAGGGCCCGGGCAGCCCGAGTGCCGCCACGAACTTCGTCGCCGCGCTCGAGCAGCATGTGGAGTGGATCGGCGACTGCATCGCATACCTGCGCGCCAACGGAATCCGCACCATCGAGGCGCTGGCCACCGCGCAGCAGGAGTGGATCGACCACACCACCGCACTCGTCGCGCCGACGGTGCTGGTCCACCCATCCTGCAACTCCTGGTACAACGCTGGCAACGTGCCCGGCAAGAAACGGATGTACATGGGCTATACCGGCGGAATCCCCGAGTACCGTCGCCGCTGCGATGAAATCGCGGCAGGCGGATACACCGGTTTCAAGCTGGCTTAACTGGTTTTGAGGTGAGCGGGATGTCGTGGAGAACGCGCGGGCTAGAGATCGCCCGCGAGCTGGGCATGGTGCTACCGCGTACCATGGCCGGTCTCAACGAATCGACCGGCTGGGCTCCGGCGTCGCCGCGCGGGGTGCGCCAGTTCGGCGAGGTCATGCTGGACGAGCTTGTTCTGAGCGGCTTTTCGCTGCTGGGCGGGAATCTGACTAAAGAGGTGAGGCCGCTGAGTGCGTGCGCCGCGGCGGCCGAGGAATTGTCGGCGCTGGGCACCGACCGTGCGCATGCCGACCCAAAGCCATTGCGGGCGACCTCACTACGACAGCGGCGCATCGCCGGACTGGCGTATGAGCGGATGACGTTCGAGCATGATCCGGCGCTGCCGAAGACGCTGGTAGCCGACGGCCTGGGGGGTCCGGCGAGGGTGGTGGTGCACCTGTGCCGGCACCGCGACCGCCCGAGGCCGTGGCTGGTGTGGGTACACGGCGCCGGTCAGGGCGGCACAGAAGACCTCTTGCTGAGCCGAATCGGCCAAATACATCACCGGCTGGGGTTCAACGTCGCAATGCCGGTGCAGCCCGGTCACGGTTGCCGACGCCGCGAATGGCCGGCCTATCCGGACATGGATCCACTGGGCAATGTCGCGGGCATGATGCGCGCGGTGTCGGAGGTGCGCGCCGTTGTGCAGTGGGTGCGGCCGCAGGCCACCGCGGTTGTGGTATCCGGGATTTCGATGGGCAGCCCGGTGGCCGCGCTGGTTTCGCACCTCGAAAGGCAGGTCGATGCGGTCGCGCTGTATACCCCGATTCTGGGGCTCAACGCAATGATCGCTCGACACTTGGCGCGCCGGGGGGCGTCTCGTGATGGATTCCGGGAGCTATTGCAGTCTCCGGTGGTCTCGCAGCTGACCTCGGTGATTGATCCGCTGACGGTCGACCCGGCGCCGCCGCCAGAACGCCGGCTCATCGTCGGAGCGTGGCACGACCGGATGGCGATGCGCGAGCCTGCGATTGCGTTGCAGCAGCGGTGGAACGGCCAGCTGTACTGGTACGACGGTGGTCACGTCGGTCACGTGTTCTCGCGGCGCGTGCAGCGAGTCACCGAGCGATTCCTGCGGGGGGTTGCAGGCTGATGGCAGCCACGCGGACGGCGCGCGAAGTGGTCGAACTTTACAACCTCGTGGTCTGGAACGAATACAACATCGACATGGCCGAGGAGTTGTTCGCTGACACCGTCATCCGGCATGAGGTCGGTGAGGCGCACACGCTGACCCACGCTCAGGCGGTCCAACGGGTAGCAGACGTGTGGCAACTGTTCGACTCGTTGAACTTCGATTTGAATATCGTGATCGCCGGCGACGACGGTGAGCACGTCGCGATCGTCTACGACTCGACAATGACCACCAAGGACGGTACCGAAACTAACGTCGCCAGTATCGAGGTGTTCCGCGTCGTGGACGGCAAGATCACCGAGGTCTGGAACTGCGGCTACAAGCAAGGAGTTTGGCATTGAGTGATCGCACGCTTGACGAATTGGGCTACTACCTGCTGGCCGGGGCAGGTGGTGAGGGACCGGCAACCTTGATGGACGAGGCTCGCCGCGGCGAAGAGTTGGGGTTCGGCACCGCGTTCATCTCCGAGCGCTGGAACGTCAAGGAAGCGTCGTCCCTGGTTGGTGCCGCGTGCGCGGTGACCAACCGGATGCAGATCGCTACCGCGGCAACCAATCACAACACCCGCCATCCGTTGATAACCGGATCGTGGGCAACCACCATGCACCGGCTGTCCGGGGGTCGGTTCACGTTGGGTATCGGCCGCGGCATCGCTGCGATCTACGGCGCGTTCGGCATACCGGCGGTCACGACCGCACAGATGGAGGATTGGGCCCAGGTCATGCGCCGGCTATGGCACGGCGAGGTGATCTTCAACCATGATGGCCCGATTGGCAAATACCCCGTCCTGTTTCTCGACCGGGACTTCAACGAAGACATTCGATTGGCGCTGGTGGCTTTTGGACCCAACACACTGGCGCTCGGGGGCCGGGTGTTCGACGACGTGATACTGCACA
This sequence comes from uncultured Actinomycetota bacterium, assembly GCA_963728815.1. Taxonomy (GTDB): domain Bacteria; phylum Actinomycetota; class Actinomycetes; order Mycobacteriales; family Mycobacteriaceae; genus Mycobacterium. The sequence continues at coordinate 168,331 of CAVSLH010000018.1, read as the reverse complement.
CCTACTTCACCCCGGAAACGCTGCAGCGCTGCGTCAGTACCGTCAAATCGACCACGGAAAAGGCGGGCCGCGACCCGGACAGCGTGCGGGTGTGGTCGTGCTTCGCTACGGTCGGCGACCACCTTCCCGAACAGTTGCGGCTGAAGAAGACCGTCGCGCGTCTGGCCACCTATCTGCAGGGTTACGGCGATCTGATGGTGCGGACCAACAACTGGGATCCCACTGTCCTGCAACGGTTCCGGGAAGACCCGGTGGTGACGTCGATCCCCGGCGGGATCGATCACAAGGCCACGCCCGAGCAGATCGAGCACATCGCGACATTGCTTCCCGACGAATGGCTGGAACCGTCGGCCACCGGGTCAGCCCAGCAATGCGCGGATCGCATCTGCAAGGAATTCGACTATGGGGCCGACGCGGTGATCATGCATGGCGCGACACCCGACGAGCTGGAGCCGGTGGTGGCGGCATACCGAGCCGGGGACTAGTCGCGAGCGTGCGCAGAATGCCGGTCAACGCGGCGTGTCGCTGTGCAAACACGCTCCCCCGCAAGCGGGAGGTGCCCCCAGCTCGCGCGAAGACCTCACGGCGTGATGAGGGTCCGGGTCACCGGTTCGGCCGCGGCCTGCCGGCTGGACAGACCGCGCTGCAAGGAAGCGAGCAGCGCGTCGCGTGTCTCGCGCGGATCGATGAGTTCGTCGAATCCCATGTGCTCGGCCGACCGATACGACGCTTGCAGCTCCGCGTTGCGCAGCTTGGCAGCCAGGTCCTCACCGGCGTGCGACGCGCGGCTCAGCGCCGCGGCGCCCATGGCCCCCATCGTCGCTCCCGGATAGGCGAACGTGGCCACCTGGTCGTCAAAGCTGATCAGCGACATGACCATGGAGCCGAAGCCATACGCCTTGCGCATCGTTACGTGCAGCTTCAGCGTCGTTGCCGCCGTTTGCGCGGCGAACATCCGCGCGCCGCTACGCAGTACGCCCTCGCGCTCCGAGCGACTGCCCGGCAGCATGCCGGGGTTGTCGGCAAAGAAGACGATCGGAAGGTGGAAGGAGTCGGCCACCATGATGAAGTGAGCTGCCTTGTCGGCGGCGTCGGCGTCGATGGACCCGGCCAGCACCTGTGGCTGGTTGGCGACGACCGCGACTGGGTGCCCGCCGAGATGCGCGAGGGCGCAGATGATCGCCTTGCCGAACCGTGGTTGAACTTCGAACCAGTCGGCACTGTCGAAGACCACATCGAGCACCGCGCGCATGTCGTAGACGCGGCGGTTGTCGCGGGAGATGATGTCCAGCAACTCCGGCGTCGGCCGCGATTCGGCGGCCTCAGCTGCTGGCCCCGAGGCCGGCAGCGAGGGCGGGTAAGACCACGCGCTCGGTGGAAAATACGACAGATAGCGCCGGATGGTGTCGAGGACAGCCGCGTCGTCGTCGGCGACATTGTGGATCACCCCGCTGGCCAGGGCCACGTCCGGACCGCCCAGGTCCTCCTTCGAGATATCCTCGCCCGTCGACTCTTTGACCACCGGCGGCCCGGCTGTGAAGATCGCGCCCTGGCGGCTCATGACGGTGAAGTCGCAGACCGGGGCGACCAGTGCCCCGTGTCCTGCCGACGGGCCCAGCACCGCGGTCACGGTCGGAACAAGGCCCGAGCACCGGGCCTGGGCGAGCAGGTCGGTCGGAGTCCGTCCGTAATGCGCACCGGTGGGGCGAAACCCGGCACCTTCGAGCAACATCACCAGCGGGATCTTGTCGCGCACTGCCAGTTCGGCGATGCGGTAGCGCTTGGAATTGCTGCCCGGCGCGATGGTTCCGGCCATCGTCGTAAAGTCCTCGGCGCCCACCATCACCGGAATTCCGTTGATGCGGCCGGAGCCGGTGACGATCGCGTCGGCCGCGATCTCGCCGCCGACGAGGGTGCCGATTTCGCGGAACGTGCCGGGGTCGAGGAGTCGCTGCACGCGCGCGCGGGCGTCGAGCTTGCCCGTGCCGCGGTGCTTGTCGAGTCGCTCAGGCCCGCCCATGCCCCGTGCGTGCTGTCGGCGACGGTCGAGATCCTCGAGCGTCTGCTCCCAATCTTGGGCTTTCGTCATGCTTCTGTCCTACCTCGTGCCGGTGCGGTCGCGGGCCTAGATGAGCAGGCTCACATACTGGATTGCTTACTGTAAAGTTACCCACATGGGTAGCACCCCTCGCCTCAAGGTCGACGGGGGCATCCCCAACAAACTCGCCCGGGTAGCCGAGGCCGCGGGCGCTCTGGAACAACTTGGGTATGACGGGGGCTGGACAGCCGAAACCAGTCATGATCCGTTTCTGCCGCTGCTGCTGGCCGCCGAGCACACGTCGCGACTCGAGCTCGGCACCAACATCGCGGTGGCGTTCGCGCGCAATCCGATGATCGTCGCCAACATCGGCTGGGACCTGCAGACGTACTCACAGGGCCGGTTCATCCTTGGTCTGGGAACGCAGATCCAGCCGCATATCGAGAAACGATTCAGCATGCCGTGGAGCCATCCGGCGCGTCGGATGCGCGAATTCGTTGCCGCGCTGCACGCGATCTGGTCGGCGTGGAAGGACGGCACCAAGCTGCGTTTTGAGGGTGAGTTCTATACCCACAAGATCATGACCCCGATGTTCACGCCCGAGCCGCATCCCTATCCCGCGCCGAAGGTCTTCATCGCTGCCGTCGGTGAAGCGATGACGCAGATGTGCGGCGAGGTCGCCAACGGCCACCTTGGTCACCCGATGGTCTCGAAGCGCTACCTCAATGAGGTGACGATGCCGGCGCTGCTACGTGGTATGGAAAGCTCCGGCCGCGATCGCAACGATTTCGAGGTGTCGTGCGAGGTCATGGTCGCGACCGGTGAGAATCACGCCGAGCTGGCGGCCGCCGCCACCGCCACGCGCAAGCAGATCGCCTTCTACGGATCAACGCCGGCGTACCGCACGGTGCTTGAGCTGCATGGCTGGGGCGACCTGCACACCGAACTGCACCGCCTCTCCCTGCAAGGCGAGTGGGACACCATGGGCTCGCTCATCGACGATGACATGCTGGGCGCTTTCGCGGTCGTCGGGCCCGTCGACACGGTCGCCGCGGCGCTGGCAAGTCGCTGTGAGGGCGTGGTCGACCGCGTCCTGCCGATCTTTTTGACCGCTTCTAAGGCCTGTGTCACCGCCGCACTGAAGGAGTTTCGCCAGTGAGCGCGACGACGATGGACGAGGCAGCCAAGTTATTGGCAGATCCGTTGACGTACACCGACGAGCAGCGGTTGCACGCGGCACTGACGCAATTGCGCGCCAGCGCACCGGTGTCGTGGGTTGACGTGCCGAACTACCGGCCCTTCTGGGCGATCACCAAGCATGCCGACATCATGGACATCGAACGCGACGACACGCTGTTCACCAACTGGCCCCGCCCGGTCCTGACGACCGCAGAAGGCGACGAGCTACAGGCCGCCGCGGGCGTTCGCACGTTGATCCACATGGACGATCCGCAACATCGGGTGGTGCGTGCAATCGGCTCGGACTGGTTTCGCCCCAAGGCGATGCGGGCGCTGAAGGTTCGAGTCGACGAACTGGCCAAGATCTACGTCGACAAAATGGTGGCCGCGGACCCCGAGTGCGACTTCGTGCAGCAGGTCGCGGTCAATTACCCGCTCTACGTGATCATGTCGCTGCTGGGCCTGCCGGAGGCCGACTTTCCCCGCATGCTCAAACTGACCCAGGAGTTGTTCGGCAGCGATGACAGCGAGTTCAAACGTGGTGCCACGGAAGGGGAGCAGCTGCCAGCGCTGCTGGACATGTTCCAATATTTCAACGGGGTGACCGCATCGCGGCGCGAGCACCCGACCGATGATCTGGCGTCGGCGATCGCCAACGCCCGCGTCGATGGCGAGCCGCTGTCGGACATCGACACCGTGTCCTACTACCTCATCGTGGCCACCGCCGGTCATGACACCACCAGCGCGACCATCTCCGGTGGCCTGCACGCACTTACCGAGAATCCAGATCAGTTGGAACGCCTGCGCGATAATCTCGGCTTGATGCCGCTGGCCACCGAGGAGATGATCCGCTGGGTCACCCCGGTCAAGCAGTTCATGCGAACCGCCGCCAGAGACACCACCCTGCGCGGAATACCTATCACCGCAGGGGAATCCGTGCTTTTGTCGTATGCGTCGGGCAACCGCGACGAGGATGTCTTCGATGACCCGTTCCGGTTCGACGTTGGGCGCGAGGCCAACAAACATCTGGCCTTCGGCTATGGAGTGCACTTCTGCATGGGTGCCGCGCTGGCCCGCATGGAGGTCAACAGTTTCTTCACCGAGCTACTGCCCAGACTGAAATCCATTGAACTGACTGGTGATCCGCAACTGGTCGCCACAACGTTCGTCGGCGGCCTCAAACATCTGCCGGTTCGCTACTCGTTTGGTTGAGCCGCACGGCTGGGCTAGATCTGTTTCAGCATTGATGGGCCGTGATTGTCGGCCAGTACCGCCGGGTCGTCTTTGTCCCAGTAGCCGTTGACCAGGATGGCGATGCCCAACGCTCCTGGGTGGGTCCGGGGGGAGTGATCCCGATCCAGCAGGAGCAGCCACCCGCTGATGTCAGGCCGCCCTTCCAGATGATGTGCGGCGGGCAGGCTTCGACTTGCCACGCCAGCCCGATGTTCGCCGGTCCCCGTTTGGGTTTCCCGCACATGTCAACCGACAAGGGGGCGGGCTGGGTCGTGCTGGCCAGCCCCTTCATCAGGGCCGGCGGTCCGTTGGCTGCCCCCAGGTGCGCCAGCAGCCAGGCATGCATGTCCGCCGCCGACGACTTGATATCCGAAGCGGCGCCGGACGACACCTCGCGACCGTTGGGATGGGCGCGCCAGTGGAGCACCGTCGGGCACGACCGTCACAGTGTCGGACATGTTCAGCGGCCCGGTGATCTGATCGTGCAGCAAGCGCTCATAGGACAGGGCATTTCCCCTGCGGCACAGCCGTACGCCGAGACGGCGGTGAAGCCCAGCGTGACAAAACCCAGGTTCGAGTACCCAGCAGCTCCCCGGGTTGCGGACTGTTGTGGGTCCGCCACAGATCCAGCAGGCTGGGCGGCGCGGCGGACGGGTCTTTGAGGAATAGGCCGACACCATCTTCTGGACCTGTGGAGTCCCGGGCCAGACCCGACGTGTGCTGAGCGAGCATTCTCGGGGTGATCTGCTGCATCGTCGGACTCAGATCGCCGGTGCTGCCCAGATATCCGCCCAGATAGCGCTTCAGGCCTGAGTCCCAATCAAAGCAATCCGGTCGTGTCGATACCCCGTTGGCGAATAGCGCAGCGGTGAAGGTCTTGGTGATCGATCCGATCGCAAAAATCGTTCTCGGGGTGGGCGGGGTCTCGTCGGCCACCGTGCCGTACATGTAAATGCGATTGAATTGGTGGTTCGGATGCGCGAAAGCTACCGCGACCCCATAGTTGAGTCCGGAGGCCTTGGCCCGCAGATGATCGAGCAGTTTGTTGGCGTGATCACCGATGATGCGGTCCAAATCGGCCTGGGTGAGCTTGATTGGTGGGGTGCGGGTGCGGGTTTGGGGGACCGGGGTGGTGGTTTGGGTCGGCCGCGATCCTGGTGGTGTCGACGGCGCGCTACATGCGGCGGTCCCCCCGGCGAGCCCTCCAGTCAAGCCAAAAATGCCCACTTCCGCCGCGAGCCGACCGAGCCCGCGGCGGGATATGCCCCCCATGTGATTGCCTTTCGCTGTCAGCGCCCTGGCCCGTCTACGCTGTCAGTACTGCATAGCCGCCAATCAGTCAATGGCATTCGGCCGAGATCGATACACTCTTCGCGTGACGTCAAGGACGATTGTCATCACCGGTGCCAGCGACGGCATTGGTGCCGCGGCGGCGCGTCGGCTGAGCCGAAATGGCGAAAAGATCGTCGTGGTCGGCCGGTCGGAAAGCAAGACCATCGCAGTGGCGGCGGAATTGGACGCTGACTATTTCGTGGCCGACTTCTCCGACCTGTCCCAAGTGCGGGCGTTGGCGGAGAAAATTCGTTCGGAGTATCCACGCATCGACGTATTGGCCAACAACGCCGGCTGCATGGCCAGAGAAGTCCACATGACGGCCGACGGCTACGAGAAGACGTATCAGGTCAATTACTTGGCGCCGTTTCTGCTCACCACGCAGTTGTTGGATGTTCTCGTCGATTCCCGCGCCACCGTCCTCAACACGACCAGCTCGTCGCAGAAACTGCTTCGCAACATCACCATCACCGACTTGGAGAACACAGCTCGTCGCCGGCCCAGCATTGCGTATACTCTCACGAAGCTGGCAATCATCTTGTTCACCATGGAATTACATCGCCGATACCATGCCAGCGGACTCTCGGCCGCGGCGTTTCACCCGGGCTATGTCAACTCCAACTTCGGCCAGGCATCGGGATCACGGTTTCTCGGCTTCATGCAGCACCACGTGCCGTTGACGGCCCGATTCACAGCCACCGTAGGGCAGGGAGCCGAACAACTAATCTGGCTGGCATCAAGCAGACCCGGTATTGATTGGCGGCCAGGCGAATACTACTCGAAACACAAGATCGCGAAAGCCAATCGCGCGGCATACGATCCCGACCTTGCGCGCGAGCTGTGGGACCGCACGCTGGCCAAGATCGCTTAGGAGCGAGGGTCGGTAACACATCGGGCCTAAGGGCTACCGACGAAACCGAGTACCTCTATTACGACGAGCTGGCCGATGCAGCACAGCAATGGCACGAAGAATGACCGTCGTCGCTTCGTGCTGCGCCAAGTCACCAGGACAAGGTCGAGGAGCATCAGCGCTGCGCTGACGCCTATCGCAATCGGGGCGCCGTTGGTGCGGCCGGGGTTACTGCAGTCGAGATTGTGGAATCGGCACCTCGACTCGAGGTACTCCTGTTCGCTGATGAGATCTTCCGACATCGATATCGTGAACATCACCAGCCAGCCGTGTTCGAGCAGCAGCAGAATCGTCGTGAAAATATCGGCTAAACGTCGCAGAGCTGCAGACCGGTCGGTCGACATGGGCCGATTATGTACTACGTCACCATCACCCCAGCGTGACGGTGACTGCCGGGCGTGACGCTAGCGCTAGCGTGACGCCCGACCTAGCAGAGCTGGCGAGCCAGCCCGCTGTCGCGCAGTACACCGCACAAGGCGTCGACCGCGGCGGCGAACGCGTGCTCGGCGGGCGCGCCGAAGTTGACCACGATGCCGTCACCGGGTGTGTCGGTAACAGCCAGCGGATGGCGCAGCCGCGACAGCCCGGCCAGCGCCACGCCGGCCTCGCCGGCGCGGCGCAGCACCGCGTGCTCCGCTCCCTCGGGCAGGGTCAGCAGCAGGTGCAGGCCGGCGGGTAGGCCGGTGATGCCGACATCGAATCCGGTCAGCGCGGCAACCAGTGCGTCGCGGCGGCGGCGATAGCGGGCCCGCATCCGGCGGATGTGCCGGTCGTACTGCCCGCGAGTGATGAAGTCGGCCATCGTCAGCTGTTCAATTGCGTTGACGTAGAACTGATGACCGCCCGCGGCGGCAATCACGTCGTCCATCAGATCGTCGGGAAGTACCATCCAGCCCAGCCGCAGCACGGGTGACAGGCTCTTGCTGGTGGAACCCAGGTACGAAACACGGTTGGGATCAAGGCCTTGCAACGCGCCGACGGGTTGGCGGTCGTAGCGGAATTCGCCGTCGTAGTCGTCCTCGATCACATAGCCGCCGGTGCGCCGTGCCCACTCCACGAGCGCGGTGCGCCGTGACGGGTGCAGCGGAACCCCATGCGGGTACTGGTGGGCCGGCGTGGTCAGCGCTGCCGGTGTGTCGAGAACGTCGAGATCCGTTACCAGCAAACCTTTTTCGTCGACATCGATCGGCGCCGTATACATGCCGAGCGCGGCGATCGCCTCTCGGAACAGAAACAAACCATAAGCTTCGACAGCGATCGGTCGCGTCCCGTGAAAAACCTTGGTCAGCAGCTCGACGCCGTGGCGGACCCCGGCGCAGATCATGATCGACTCCGGCGAGGTGCGCACCCCGCGCGCCCTGGCCAGGTATTCACTGAGAGCCGCGCGCAGCTCGGGACGCCCGCGAGGATCGCCAATGCCCAGGGCCGCACTGGGCGCAGCGGTCAGCGAGCGCCGAGCCGATGCCAGCCACTTGCTACGGGGAAACGCCGACACGTCCGGCGAGCCAGGCATCAGGTTGTGCTTGGGCACGCCGGGAGTGCCGCGAGGCCGGGGCGGCATAGCCTGCCTGCCGGTATCAACGACCCAGGTTCCCGAGCCCTGACGCGATGCCAGCCAGCCTTCCGCGACCAATTCGGCATACGCCTCGGCCACCGTGTTGCGGGACAAGCCCAAGTCCGCGGCCAGGCTTCGCGACGGCGGTAGCACGGTGTCCGTGGTTAGCCGACCGGATCGAACAGCGTCGCGCAGGGCGGTGATCAACAGGTCACGAACGCCCCGTGCACCGGGCCGGACCACCTCCCGCAGGTCCAGGTGCAAGTCCCGACCGCCAGAATTGGCCCGGGTCTGGCTGACTTGATCAAGATCCGCGCCTCTCAGCTGAACCGTTGCGCGTTTTGTCTCGACATGCACAGCCACGACGCGCGCAACCGTGGGATCAGTCCGCAGAAGCTTGCGCGGTTGGCCGTCTGGCAGGAGACCGGCGAGCTGTTCACCGACCGGGAGCAGGCCGCGTTGGCGCTGACCGAAGAGATCACTGAGCTGACCGGCCGCGGCCACGTGTCCGATGAGGCGTATTGCCGTGCGGCGGCGGTGTTCTCCGAGCGTGAGCTGGGTCAGGTGATCGCGATGGCGCTGACAATCAACGCCTGGAACCGGATCGGTGTCACCACCCGGCTCTCACCCCCGCAGCGGTGAAAGCACGAGCTTTGAGAGTTCACGCACGCATTGAAAGGAGAGTTCACTAATGCATGCCGCTTATCTCATCGTCACACCGGTGGCCGCCGCCTTTGTGGGGTTCTCAGCTTGGGCACTGTTCGCCCACGCTGGGTTCATCATGGAACCGCTTGAGCGACTCAAGATTCCCCGCTCCTGGTGGCCGTGGCTGGCGACGGCCAAAGCATTAGGTGCCATCGGGCTGGTGGCCGGCTTGTTCGTCCCCGCCATCGGCGTGCTCGCCGCGATCTGCCTGGTGGTGTATTTCGCCGGGGCTGTCGTCGCCACTCTCAGGGTGCGCTGGTTGGGGCATATCCCGGTTCCATTTGTGTACGTCGCCCCCGTGGTTGCTTGCCTGGTGCTCGGGTTCGCCGCAGGATGGCCGCACTGGAGCGTCGGCCGATGACAGGCAGCGGTCGCGCCTGCTCGGTGCGTCTGGCTCATGACGGCTTCGATGTGATAGTGCATTTCGGCTCCAACGGCGGTGAAGCGGACGGTGTTGTCGCCGACATCCGACGCATGGGAGGCATGGCGTTGGCGGTGCAGGCTGACGTGGCCGACGAGCACGCCATGGCTCGCGTATTCGATCGTGCGGAAAGCGAATTCGGTGGGGTCGATGTCGTCGTGCACACCGCGGCGCGAAATTTTCCTTCGCGGCTGGTTGATCTCGACCTCAACGTTCTGGATAGCTTGCACCGCACGAACATCCGCGGCACCTTCGTCGTCGACCAGCAGGCCGCGCGGCGTGTGCGGCCAGGCGGGGCGATCATCAATTTTTCCAGCTCGGTGCTGGGAACGGCTCGTCCAGGCTTCGCCGCCTACGCCGCCAGCAAGGGCGCGGTCGAAGCAGTGACACTGATCCTGGCGCACGAATTGACGGGCCGAAACGTCACCGTCAACACCGTGGCGCCCGGCCAGACGGTCACGGACACGTTTGTCTGCCTGCACAGCCAACCCGAAATCGAGTCTTTCTCCGCCGCCATCCCGCTCGGGCGGCTCGCGGAGCCCGGCGACATCGCCAACGTGGTAGCTTTCCTCGCCAGTCCGGAAGGCCACTGGATTAACGGTCAAGTCATCCGGGCCAACGGCGGAATTCTGTAATCGACTAGCCGACGCGAAGTGTCCATTGGCGTCAGCGGTGGGGACCAAGGACCCTAGGAAGCGCCACGGCCGTCCATAAGCTCAAAGTGACACTGTCCCGCAGCATGATCCGGAGATGTACCGCATGCACCACAACAGTCGCCCGCATTCCCCTACACACCCGATGGTCACATTAGCGATCGACGAGCACCGCGGAAGGACATATGCGAAAGTTGAGTTGCAATGGGGTGGTTCGCATTTAGCCGGACTTGGCGTCGCTTACCGTCATCCTGCCGACTATTTGGTCCGCGAAACCGGTCAGGAGCTAGCAACAGCGCGAGCCTTATCGGACTTGGCCGATAAGGTTACTGCGCTATGCCGCGTCAAGAACTGAGGCGGTCTCGCGCACCGTCGACTCACTCGGCGATCGTCTTGTAGACAGTCCACCGGCCGGCCGCCGAGTCCGGGTACTAAAATTGCGACTCGTGCTAGGTGTTCACCACTCGGCGATCTGCACTGCCGACGTCGAGCGATCACTGAGATTCTGGCGCGACGGCCTGGGATTCACCGAACTGTTCGACCACACCTTCACCGGCGATTGGCCAGAACTTTTCGGCGCCAAGACCAATCGGCTGCAGTCGATATTCCTGGGCGATCCGCAGACACCCGACACCGGCATCGTTGAACTGGTTGTCTTCGAGGGTGCCGACGACGCGTCGGCTCCACCCCAGCGACCCCGGCACGGATTCTTCTTGCTCTCCCTGCAGCGCGACGTCGATGCGACGCTGTCCGCGCTGGCGGCCTTGGGTTTCACCGACGGTGTTCGTCGCATCACCGTGCCGGCCCCGGCCGGAAAGACTGTCGCGATGGCCGTCATCACTGCACCGGACGGCGTACTCGTCGAGTTGATCGGGCCCGCGCAATGAGCGCTTCGAGTGCCTTGGTGACCGGCGGTGCGTCCGGGATCGGGCGTGAGGTCGCCGGGCGGCTGCGCGACGCGGGTCACGACGTCGTGGTCTGGGACCTGTCCGATGCCGATATCGCTTGCGATGTCAGCGATCCCAATGCCGTGTCGGTGGCGATGGAGCAGACCGTGCGCGAGCACGGTGTGCCCACTCGGATGGTGACCTGCGCCGGAATCGGTGCGTCCGGCATGCTGCTGAAACAGTCGCCCGCGGAGTGGGAACGGGTGTTGGCGGTCAACCTCACCGGCACCTGGCTGACGATTCGCGCCGGGGCGCAAGCCATGGTCGACGCCGGGGTAGGTGGTTCGATCGTTGCCGTCTCCAGCATCAGCGGCACTGTCGCCGACCGGGATATGGGCGCCTACTGCGTGTCGAAGGCGGGGGTGGACATGTTGGTGAAGGTCGCCGCCGTGGAGTGGGGCAGTTACGGCATCCGGGTGAACGCGGTTGGACCAGGTGTCACCCGAACTCCGATGCTGGCGAAACCGGAACAACTTCCCGGCTGGGTGGAAGGTCTGTCCGAGCGGACGGCGCTGGGCGGGTTGGGTGAAGCTACCGACGTGGCCGGGGCCATCGTGGGCGTCCTCGAGTTGCCTTGGGTGACCGGCCAAATCGTGCACGCCGACGGCGGCTTGGCGCTGCACAGCCCGATCGACGCATACGGCCAACTCCAGCGGGTGATGGCACACAAGGGTGAACAGAGATGACGGCGACTAGCGCGGGTGGCGGGGATTCACTTGATCCCGAAATCGATGATGCCCCTGATGATCTTGCCGTTCCGGAGGTCGTCGTAGGCATCGTTGATGTCGTCGAGACGATAACGCCTGGTGATCATCTCGTCGAGCTGGAGCTGCCCGGTCTGGTAGAGCCTGGCCAGGCGGAAGATGTCCGCCTTCGGGTTGCACGAGCCGAATACGGTGCCAGCGAGCGACTTGTTCATCAGGATGAAGTCCTGCAGATCGATGTTGACTGACCGAGTCAACTGCGAGGTCATGCCGGTGAGCACACAAGTCCCGCCCTTGCGGGTGAGCTTCAGCGCGTCGTGGACATCGTTGGCCGTGATCAGAGAAGGCGAGACCACGACAGCATCGGCCATGACTCCGTAGGTCAGGTCACGCACCATATCCAGCGCCTCGGCCGCCGTTGCGGCGCTATGGGTCGCGCCGAACTGCATTGCCGATTTCTGTTTGAAGTCCACCGGATCGACAGCGACGATGTGCGCAGCACCCCCGATCCGGGCCCCCTGGATCGCGCCCGTTCCGATTCCACCGGCACCGATCACGACGACGGTATCGCCTGGGCGCATGTCGGAGCGGTTCGCGATCGAACCAAAGCCGGTCGGAATCGCGCACGACAGCAGCGCGCTCGGTGCCAGTGGCAGGTGCGGCTCAATCTTCACGAGCGAACTCTCTGCCACCACAGTGTGTTCGGCGAAGGCTCCGACCTTCGCCAGATGGCCGAGTGGCCGGCCTTCGACGGTGTGATGACGGAACGTGCCGTCGGTGGGCATTCCCGGAGTCAAGGTGGTGGCGCCGACGTCACAGATGTACTCCATTCCGCTCGCACACCAGCGGCACTGTCCGCAGACGGCGACGAAGGACATCACCACGTGGTCGCCGACGGCGAAATCGGTGACTCCGTCGCCCACCTCACGAACCGTCCCGGAACCCTCGTGACCGCCGATCGTCGGGAACATGGTTGGCAGCCCAAGCGAGCGCAGCACGTCGTTGGGGGCCGACATGTCGCCGGTGAGGATGTGGTCGTCGGAGTGGCACAACCCGGCGGCGACCATCTCGACCAGGACTTCGCCGGCGCGGGGCGGATCCAGCTCGAATTCCTCGACAGACCACGGCCCGCCAACATCGTGCAGGATCGCCGCGCGGCTCCTCATGCGGCCGGGCTGAACGTGACCGGAAGTTTGTTGGGCGACCGGAACGTGAGTCCGACGATTTTGGAGTCCTCACCGGTTCCGTCGTCGGGAACAAAAGCCAGGTCGGTGACGCGGTCGAACAGGCTGTTCAACATGACCCGCGTTTCCAGCCGTGCCAGGTGCATACCGAGGCACATGTGGATGCCGCCGGCGAACGCGATATGCGCTTGCCGCGGCCGGCCGATGTTGAATGTGTTGGGGTCGGTCCAGCGCCTTTCGTCGCGGTTGGCCGAGCCCATGCACATGTCGATCTGGGCGTCGGGCGGGATTGTCCTGCCGCCTATTTCGACTTCTTGAGTGGTGGTCCGCATGACCATGGTGAGTGGGGTTTCGAACCGCAGGCCCTCTTCGATCGCGGCCGGTATCAGTGACCGGTCCTGGTAGACCATGGCCAGCTGCCCGGGGTGGGTCAGCAGCAGGTACAGCAGGTTGCCCGAGGAGCGGTAGGTGGTCTCCAGTCCGGCGGGCAGCAGTAGGCGCAAGAACGCGATGATGGCCTCGTCGGTGAGCTTCTCGCCGTCGATCTCGGCAGCGACCAGGTCGCCGATGATGTCGTTGGTGGGTTTGCGGCGCCGCTGCTCGACCTGGTTGAGGAAGTAACCGTGCAACTCTGCCGCCGCGGTCAACCCTGCCATGATGTCGGTCGGGATAGAGATGAGGTCGAGGGACAATCGCCGGAACAGGTCGAGATCCTCTGGGGGGAGACCGAGCAGCGTGGAGATGATCCGGGTCGGAAACTCGAACGTCACCGCCTTCACCAGGTCGGCCCGGCCGTCGTTCTTGATTTCGTCGACCAGCTGATCGCAGACCGGCCCGATGACCGACGGCTCCCAGCGTTGCAGCGCTGTGGCGCGGAAGGCCTTGGCCACCAGGTTGCGGTGGTCGTGGTGTTCTTTGCCGCCCATCGCCAGGATGCTGTGCCCCATCACCAATCCGATTGTCTTGTCGTAGTTAGCCGAAGTGAAGATCCGGTCGTCGCGGAAAGCCTGGAACACGCCGTCGTAACCGAACAAGACCCACTCGTCGTTCGGCCGCAATTCCTCCGGCATCTGTGTGTGGTCCGCCAGGGCGCCGTGCCAGACCGGATCGGTGCGCCTCATGTATTCGAAGAATGGGTAGGGACTGGTTTCACCGGTGAGGTCCAGAGTGACGGGCTGGCCGTCGGGGTCGGTGCTGAGCGTCATCAGCGCTCCTCCTGAGCAACCGGTAAGGCGGGTTTGTACCGAGGGGAATGTCGCTATCATAGTATAAATAGCAACGAAGCCCAACGGCTTGTAGTGGTTACCGTAACGGGCACAGTATTGATCTGTAACTGATAGAGCGTTCGTCAAGGAGGCGGTGATTAGCAAGTGCCCAAGCGGCGATTCGTATGCTCCCTCGACGAGCTGCCGCCCGGCGGGATGAAACTGGTCGACGTGGGGAAGTTCGGCGTGGGCGTGTACAACGTGCGCGGTGCGCTGTACGCCATCGTGAATTACTGCTCGCACGAGGGCGCCCCGCTGTGCCTGGGCCTACTCGGCGGCACCAACGAATCAGCTCCTGAATCACCTGACCGGCTACGCCGCGTGCGTGACGGGCAGATCGTGCGATGCCCTTGGCATAATTGGGAATTCGACGTCACCACGGGTCAAAACGTCGCCGATCCACGACGCCGTGTCCGCACCTACCAAGTCGATATCACCGACGGGGAGGTGTATCTGACCGCATGAGCGAACCGGTCATTGATGCCAACGTGCAACCGCATTTCCGCTACAACGCCGAGATACGGCGGTATCTCTCTGCCGCCCACAAGCTGCGGTCGATCCCCGATGTCGAGCAGCAGTGGTACCAGGCCCCCGGCGGCGACTATCGACAAGACCTCTACGGCGAGCACTACCCGGGGTCGGATCCCGAGACCGTCAGCCGCCACCTCTTTGACGACACGCCGGCAGGCATGCGAGTGGCCTACGCGATCCTGAACCCGCTGACCCGCGGCAACATCGCCGATTACCTGCTCAACAGCCGAATCTGTGCCGCGGTCAACGACTGGCTGCTCGACCGGTGGCTGGAGCCCGACGCCACCAACCGATTCCGGGGCACCATCCGGGTCAACCCCGAAGACGCGAAGGGCGCGGTGGCCGAGATCGAGCGCCTCGCCGGTCACCCCAAGCTGGTGCAGGTCGGTGTTCCGATGCAGTCACGCGAGCCCTACGGCAAACCCATGTTCGAGCCCATCTGGGAGGCCGCCGCTGCCCACGGGTTGCCGGTTGCGGTGCACATCAACGGCGGCAACGGCGTCGACTATCCGCCCACGTTCGCGGGGCACGCGCACACCTACCCGGGATATGCGGCGTTCATGCCATTGAACTACTTCGTGCACCTGGCCGCGCTCATCGTCGAGGGCGTGTTCGGCAGGCACCCAAGCCTGAAGTTTGTTTTCGCCGACGGCGGCTACGACATCCTCACCCCGCTGATGTGGCGGCTGGACACCTTCTGGCTGTCGATGCGCGACCAGACGCCTTGGGTCGACCGCTATCCCAGCGAATACCTGCCCGGCCATGTCCGGTTTTGCTCGTCGGCATTCGACGGGCCGATCGAGGCTGGCAAGGTGCAGCGCTGGATGGACTTCACGGCCAAGTCCGGCCTGCTGATGTACGGATCGAGCTACCCGCACTGGTCCACATCGTCGCCGGACGTGATGGCCGAGGGTCTCGACGCTTCGCAACGCGAGAAGGTGTTGTGGCGAAATGCCAGTGAGCTATACGGGCTTACGGTTCCGATCGAGGCTCGGCCGAAATGAGGCTTGGCCGGAATAAGGGAAGTGTGCTATGACCACGATCGAACGGGTCGAGTCGTCGACAAGTCGGGAAGACGAAATAGCGGTCACCATCGTCGACACCGATGTCCACCCGTTGCCCGTGTCGGCCGACGTGCTCAAGTCCTACGCGCCGGCCGATTGGGTGGACAAGATCTGGCCGACCGGAAATGCAGTCACCCCGGTGCCGCATTTCTACGACACCCCGGATTCGTACAAGACGATGTCGCTGCGCCTCGATGCCGCTCCGCCCAATGGCGGAGTCGCCGGCAGCGACCCGGATTTTGCCGCCAAACAGTTGCTGCTCGATGCTGGCGTCAGCATTGCGTCGCTGGAGCCGATGTGTGACGCCCAGCTACCGCAGGCCGAGCACGTGCTGAAGTCGACGTACAACGATTGGCTCGCCGATGTCTGGCTCGACAAATACAACGCGCACGGCCGCTGGCGCGGCTCGATCAGCGTCAGCGCGCAGACACC
This sequence comes from uncultured Actinomycetota bacterium, assembly GCA_963728815.1. Classification (GTDB taxonomy): domain Bacteria; phylum Actinomycetota; class Actinomycetes; order Mycobacteriales; family Mycobacteriaceae; genus Mycobacterium. The sequence goes on along the minus strand of CAVSLH010000018.1, from coordinate 152,178 downwards.
CGAGCAGGCGGCGTGCGAAGTCGAGCGGTGGGCGGGACATCCTTATATGGCGCAGGTGCTGATGACACCGCAGACTCGTGGAATTCCTTTCGGGAAACCGCATTTCGACCCGCTCTACGCGGCCGCGTCGCGCAACGGGTTCCCGGTGGCCACGCATCTGATGGGTCAGACGCCGTTCGAGTCGATCCCGCTGTACCCGGTCGGCAACCCCGCGCACTGGCATGACTTCTTCGCGTCGTGGCCGCTGCTGTATGTGTCGCACCTGATGAGCCTGGTGTTTGACGGCGCGTTCGACCGGCATCCCGATCTACGGGTGGTTTTCATCGAAGGTGGCTTCACGTGGGCGATGCCGGTGATGTCGCGGATGGACCGGATCTGGGAAGCCCGCCGCGGCGACCTGCCGCAAGTGCGTCGCCGTCCGTCGGAGTATGTGCGCGAACACGTCCGGTTCACCACCCAGCCGCTGGAAGACGCCGACACCGTACGGTTCCGCGAGTATCTGGAGATGATGGACCTGGGAGACAATCTCATGTTCTCGACGGACTACCCGCACTGGAGCTACGACTCGCCGACGTATGCGATCAACCGATTCCCCGCCGACCAGCGGGAGCGGATCATGCGTGGTAACGCGACGGCTCTGTACGGGCTACCGCCGACAGTTAAGGCCCTTCCCGGAGAACGGCCCGCCGTCGGTGCCCTCGAAAGCTGAGTCGACCGACCTCACCGCCAGGCTGGTGACTCTGGTCAGCGAATATGACGAGAAATGGTCTGCGCTCGATGTCGCCGGCCTGGGTGACCTCTGGGAACGTGACACCCCGCAGCCGACGTACATCGGCGACGAGTACGCGATGCCGCTGATCGGCACCGACGAGCTCGACCGGCACTGGGCGCGGGTAGGCGGCCGCCTGAAGCACGCGTCGGTGTCATCGCAACTGTGGTCCGCCGATGTACTTGCCGGCGGCATGGCTCGTTGTGTCCTGCTGAGCCGATGGAGCTTCACCGGACGGGAATCGGCACCGCGCACAACGGTGCCAGCTGGATCACCTGGCTGCTGACGGCTCGCGGCGACCAGTACCGCATCTTTCACCACATGGAGTCGCAGGTCTACCTTGAAGATGGTTTCCGAGATGCCACGGCGCTGAGCCCGCAAGATGAGCCTGGAAGTTAGAGGGTATGACACAAACGAATCTCACACGGCCGCAAGGTCTTAGCCGCATCGACCCGGCACTGCGAGACGCCGCGGCGGGGCTGGGTATCGTCGAATTCCGGGTTGAATCACTTCCCACCGAGCGGGAGCACGCCAACCGGATAGCCGCCGAGCGGGCTGCGGCAGTCAATACGAGTGGCGTCGCGATCGAACCACGATCCATCGCCGGTCCGGATGGCCGACAGCTGGACCTTCGGCTCTACAGAAGCCTTCAGCAAGGCGGCGACCGGGGCCAAACCAAGGCACCGCTGGTGGTGTACGCACACGGCGGTGGCTTCGTGACGGGGAACCTGGATACCGATCACGCGCATTGCGTGGAGCTGGCCCGGGAGGCCTGCTGTCTGGTGGTGTCGGTCGACTACCGGCTCGCGCCTGAAGATCCATGTCCCGCGGCATTAGACGATGTCGAAGCGGGTTTCCGCTACGCCATCGACAACCAGGCCAGCCTGGACGCGGATGCCAGCCGCGTCGCGGTGATGGGTCGGGATGCGGGCGCCGCACTGGTCGCGGGCCTGGCCCAGCGCATGTTCGACGACGAAGGCCCACCAATCCTGGTGCAGATCCTGCACCAGCCGATGCTCGACTCCGACGCCACGCCGTCGCGACGCGAGTTCCAGCGCACGCCGGGCCTCAACGGTCCTGCCGTCAGCCGGGCGTGGGGCCATTACCTCGGCCACGCCAATGCGAACGGTCAACGCGTCCCTGCACACCGGGCGAACTTGGAGGGCCTGCCGCCCACGTTCATCAGCTGCTCCGAGATCGACCCGTGCCGCGACGAAGCCATCGACTATGCCAACCGGCTCTTGCACGCCTACATCCACACTGAATTGCACGTTGTCGCAGCGACATTCAACGGCTTCGACTCAGTGGTGCCCGATTGGGTTGTCTCCCAGGAGAACCGCGTTCTGCACGCTCAAACACTTCGCCGCGCGTTCGCTGTGTAGCGGCGCGACGATCTACGTGAGTATCTATACTGGGTCGAATTTGGTGATCAGCCAGTTGCCGTTGACCCGCGTCAGGCTCACCAGCACGCTATTGACCGCCATCGACGAATCGGGGCTGTCCTTGGTTGTGGACTCTGGTTCTGGGGCTTCGACGGTCTTTCGGCAGCTGCCGCATCGGTGTCCGCGACGGTGGCGGCAGCTTCGGCGGTATCGGCGGCCTCGGCGGCCTCGGCGGCCTCGGCGGCCTCGACGGCCTCGAGGGCTAACGCTTGACGTCGCAGCCGGGCAGCGCGGGCGCGGGCACGCGCAGCCGCCGCCAGTGCTTCGGCTTCGGCGGCTTCTGCCTCGGCCTCTTCGACAACGCCATCGCGTCGGCTTTCGATTTGGCCGGATCCGCCCGCGGTTCGTTCGCCTCAACCATCACGGTTAGAGCTCGTCGCCATCATTATCGACTGAACTCCGGTATCTCTTACTGTATTGCCCATTGCTACCATCAGAGTCGCCAGCGAACTGCGACGAGGACCGATCAGGCGGATGACCCACCCAAACTTTCTCCCCTACTTCCTCCGCAGCGGCGAACGCATGCCACGAGAGATCCCGCCGGCATCATGACCGCTGTCGACTCTCCGGAAAAAATACTCTTCGCCTCAACCACCCAAGCCTTTCTGCAAAAGGAAGCGCCGCTGCGCTACGTTCGGGAGCTGCACGCCGCGGGTGTGTCCTTTGACCCGGCATGGTGGCTGCGGGCTGCTGAACTTGGGTGGACGGGTCTGCTCGTTCCGGAGGAGTTGGGCGGCGGCAGCGTCTCGGGCAGCGGTGTTGCGGATCTGGCCATGGTCGCCGAACAGCTCGGCAAGACGGTGGCACCCGGACCGCTGTATCCGGTCAGCATAGTGCTCGCGGGGCTGGTCGACTGCACCGAGCGGCAGGCGCACGGTGCCACCATAGGATCGCTGATGTCCGGTGAAAAGGTGGCGTCGTGGGCGGTTTCTGAGCCGGGCCGGGGCTGGGCACCGCTGGATCCGTCGGTGACCGCCACCCAGACCGACTCCGGCTACCGCATCGACGGCACCAAAGACCGCGTCGAGGCCGGCGCCCAGAGTGCGGTGCTGCTGGTGGTGGCGCGATGCGGCGACGAGGTTCGCCAGTTTCTGGTTCCGACGGACGCGCCGGGCGTCCGGATTGTGGCCCAGCAGTCAATCGATCTGGTCAAGCAATATGCGCGGGTGCACTTCGACGGTGTGGCCGTGGAGCGGTCCGCGGCGGTCGGCAGCGCCGCCGAGACCGCTGCGCTGATCAACCGGCAGAGCCAGATCGCCCAGGTGCTGCACTGCGCCGAGGTGGTCGGCATCCTGCAAACGGTGTTTGACTTCACTGTCCAGTGGGCGTTCGACCGGTACACATTCGGCCGGCCCCTGGCGTCGTACCAAGCGCTCAAACACGGGTTCGCCGATATGAAAATGTGGCTGGAAGCCTGCCGCGCGACCACGGCCGCGGCGGTTTCCGACGTTGCCGCCCGCTCACCGGGTGCGGGCCTGTCGGCCAGTATCGCCAAGTCCTACGTGGGTGAGATGGCCGGCCAGATCGTGCAGGGTTGCGTGCAGATGCATGGTGGCATCGGCGTCACTTGGGAACATGACCTGCACCTGTACCTGAGGCGGGTTGCGTTGTACCGCTCCATGTTCGGCACGCCGGAGGAACACAACCTAAGCGTGTACGAGTCAGAGAAGGCGGGCCGTTCCGCGAGATGACGGAAACTAAATGACGCCCACCGAATCCGTTGCGGAGTTCGCCGCGCGGGCAAGGGTGTGGTTGGCGGACAATATGCCTGCCATCAACGCGGAGTCTCCGCCGGCCGCACCGCGCGATGATGAACGCTCCTGGCAACGAGCCCGAGAACTGCAAAAGCGGCTCTACGAAGGTGGATTCGCCGGTATCTGTTTCCCCCGCGAGTACGGCGGCCTGGGTCTGGACTACGAATACCAGAAGGCATTCGACGAGGAATCCGTCAACTATGAGATGCCGTTGATCCTCAACACGCCGACGTTCACCATCTGCTGTGCCACGCTGCTCGACACCGGGAGCGAAGAGCAGAAGAAGCAGCACATCGCTGCCGCCCTGCGTGGCGACGAAGTGCTGGTGCAGCTGTTGTCCGAACCCAGCGGCGGATCCGACCTGGCTGGTGTGATCACTCGGGCCGAACGGCAGGGCGACCGGTGGGTGATCAACGGCGCCAAAACATGGAGCACCAGCGCGTTCGCTGCCGACTACGGACTCTGTCTGGCACGCACCAAATGGGATGTGCCCAAGCACGACGGCCTGACGATGTTCTTGGTGCCCATCGCTCATCCGGGAATCACGTTGCGGCGCATCACCCAGCTGAGCGGTTCCACCGAGTTCTGCGAGGAGTTCCTCGACGGGGTGGACGTCGGCGACGACGCCGTCGTCGGCGAGGTCAACGACGGCTGGGCGGTGGCTTCGCGGCAGCTTTATCACGAACGCCGGGCGGTCGGGCAGGGCTCGGAGTTCTCCAGCGGCAGTGGCAGCGAGGGCGGCACCGCGAATCCCGTTGACTACGTTGGTCTTGCGGAGAAGACGGGCCAGGCCGACAACGAACGCGTGCACGAAATGGCCGGCCGGGTACTGGTGCATCGCGCGGTAGCCGAGCAGCTGATCGATCACGTGTACCGCAATGTCAGAGACGGCGTACTGCCCCCGGCCGCCGGAACGCTCATCAGGCTCTTCCACTCCGAGACCGTGACCCTGGATATGGACACCGCACTGGCGATCGCGGGAACTGCCGGCGTCGTCGGGGAACACGGCGAAGGCCTGGAGACCGGACTGCGATACCTGTGTCGGCAGAACGTCGCCATCGGCGGCGGCACAACAGAGATGGCCCGCAACGTCATCGGTGAGCGGGTGCTGGGCTTCCCACGGGAATACGCCGCCGACCGCGGAGTGCCGTTCAACCAGGTGCGGCACGGCCAGACCCGCTGACCGTGCCGCGCCGCTAGCCGACGTACTGCACACGCGGCAGCAGGTTGATGGTTCGCAACCATTCTCGAGCAGCTGCACCGCCAGCTGCGCGTGTGCGCTTACTCGCCCCCGCCATTCCGCCTACCAGGATTCCCAGCCCGCTTTCCACACCACCTGCCCCGACCGCCGGCGTGACTGCCGCCGCCCTGGTCTACAGCGCGAGTGGCATCACCAGGATCGTCGACAACCTGGAACGATCCGGTCATGTAGCGCGCAATCCGGATCCAGCGAACCGGCGCGCCACGTTGGTGAGTCTGACGGCCCAGGGACGTCGTGCGCTGGAATCAGCCTGGTGCAGCGTTGGTTCGCCCGACACGTCGACACCCGTCAGGCCAAGGCCCTTATCGAGGTATTCGGCGCGGTGGAGCAGGATCTGCGGCCGGGTAAGTGATCCAGCAGCCGGGGTCGCCGGAGCGCAGCCCTACTCTTCGGCGAAGACGTTCTCGGCGTCGCCGCTGACAACGGGTATCTGGGCCAGCGACAAGACGTGGTGCGCCGGGCTCCCGGGCGGAGCTACCAGCACACAGTCGCCGCCCTGCCTGCGCGCCCGGTCGCGGGCGGCGGCCAGCGCGCTGACCCCCGCCGAGCCGAGGTGGGTGACTGCGCTGAGATCGATCGTCAAAGGTGCTATGCCGGAGCGGCTTTCGACGGCGATCCAGCGGTCCAGGGTGGACGCGGTGGTTGAATCGACATCGCCGCTGACGACGATGCGACCGGCGTCGGGGACCAGAGCGACGAATTCGCAGTCGATTGCCCGTTGGTAAGTTGCCCGGCTGACCAGTGTGTCGGTGACGAAGTTTGCGGTTCGCGACAGGCGATGCGTCAACGACGCAGTCGTGCCACCGGCTCCATGCTTCACGTGCGCCTGGGACACCAAGGCCTCCGCCATCGCAAGTCCGCGCCCGCGCCCCTGCTCGCCTTCCCGGTAGTCCTTCCACTGGCCGCGGTCGATCACCGAGGCGTGCAGATTGCCATCGCCGGCCAGCGATGCCTCGACGACAACACCATCGGAAACCTCGGTGGCGTACCCGTGCTCGACCGCGTTCTCGACGAACTCGGAGATTGCGTGCACGACGTCGGAGATGTCGGCGGAATCTGCGCCGATCTCCGACAGCCATTCACGAAGCCGGGCGCGAACCGTGCGTGCGGCGCGGATGGTCGCATCCACTGTCATGCGCAGCGGTGGCGGTGGTGTGCGCCGTTGCGCCGCGAGCAGCGTGACGTCGTCGCTGTAGCCGGTCGAGCGGAGTAGCAATTCAAGTGTTTCCGAACAGATGCGGTCGATCGGCCGCGCCGGGGCGTCCATGAGAAAGCCGCTGACGCCGCTGGCGACGTTTGCCGCCAAGTCGGCGAATTCTGCGGTGCTGGCCTCCGGCGGCCGGCCCGGGCGTTCGATCAGGCCGTCGGTGTAGAGCAGGATCGAATCGCCCACGTTGAGCACTTCGGTGCGCACCGGAAATCCCGTGCCGCTTCCGAGCGGACCCGCGCCGGATGGTTCCACATACCGCGAGCTGGCGTCGCCCGTCACCAACAACGGCGGCGGGTGTCCGGCGGTGCAGTACTGGAATTCACCCGTCGCGAAGTCGAGCGAGCCGATGCACAAAGTGGCCGACTTCGATCCGGGCACCTGTTCGTGGAAGCGGTCCACTGCCTCGAGCGCTTCGACGATCGTGTGCCCCGCCGCGATCTGCATCCGCACGGCGGTACGCAATTGCGACATCACCGCCGCGGCTTCGACACCATGGCCTACGACGTCGCCGACGATGAGCACCACCCGATCCCCGAGGGCCATCGCATCGAACCAGTCGCCGCCGGCCGCGGTGTCCTGCGCGGCGACGAGGTATTCCGCGGTTATGTCGGCGCCGGGAACGACGGGCACAGAAGGGGCCAGTAACGCCTGCTGCATAACGGTGGCCGAATCGCGGACGTTACGGTACCGCTCGGATAGCTCCTCGACGCGCGCCTCCGCGGCCAGCCGTGCCCGTACCCGGTTCGTCACGTCCTCAAAGACGAGCTGCACCCCTTCGATCGACCCGTCCGCGCGGCGGCGCGGTGTGACGAGAAAGTCGAAAAATCGTTCCTCGAGTCCCGAACCGTCGTAGTCAGCCTGCAGTCGCCACTCCGCCCCGGATTGTGGCTCACCGGTTTGATACACCCGGTCGAACATCTCGTAAATCTGCTGGCTCTCGAGCTCGGGATACACCTCCGGCGCTGGCTGCCCCACGGCGGCAAACATAGGGTTGAATGCGCGAAAAGCGGCGTTCGCCGCAATGAAGCGATGGTCGGGCCCCTCCAACCCCACCAGCGTGATGGGGACGTTCTCGAAAACGCGTCGCACGTCTTCGGCCCTGCCGACTGTTTTGTCCCAGTCCATTTCGGCCATTTGGCCGTCCCTCCTAGGACCTTCCTACAGCCCGAAGTCAACAAAATAGCTGCGCTGACGACTTTGCCACGCGCGTCATCCAGATTATCAACGTGCGTCAGGTGCTAGTCGCACCAATTTTCGGGCGGGTCGCGGGGCTGATGCCTGCCAGTCCCGGACCTCAAGCCGCCGCCGGCGACAGCGCCGAGTCCGTGGTCGGATGAACGGGCAGCACGAGGCTGAGCTCACAAGCTTCGATGATCCGGGCGACGCTAGGGTTACAGCTCACCAGGCGCAGTCCGACGCCTCGACTGCGGCACCGCTCCGCTTCATCGGCTAGGACGGAGATCGCGCAGCAGCCCATGAAACCAAGGTCACTAACGTCGACGACGAACGGACCTGGTGGCGTGGCGACTGCGGCCGCCTCGCGGACTAGCCGGCGCCAGGTGTCCTCGTTGGAGGCATCGATCTCTCCGCCCGCGCGGATTATCACCACGGGGCCGTTGCGCTGGGTGGTCGCCCTTAACGTGTTATGCGGATCGCCAAGCTCGGACACCAGCCGCGTGCTCAACATCACCTGGGTGGGACCTGGGCAGGAACGCTCCGCTGGAACCAGGTTCATGGTGCACTCCTAATCGGCCGCATCTTAGTGGCCGCGATGGATGCCCGTCGCGTGTTTGAAGGCAGACCTTCGCATGTTGCGAAGGTCTTTTGTATAGCAAGACCGGCGGGTCCGTCTAGAGGTCGACCAGACTTGCCCGACTCTCAGCGACAACGTAGCGGTGCCGTTTCCGCGACCCCAAGGTTGTCGCTCGGAGGTCGCGCGATGGGCAAATCCCCGAACGCTGGTCAGGCTGAGACAGGCTTCGAGACCTTCATAACTTCCATCATGTTGCCGCCCATGATCTTCTCGACGTCTTCCTGGTCGAAATCGGACAGCTCGTCGACGAAGGAGATGGGGTCCTTCAGGCCTTCGGGGTGCGGCCAGTCGGATCCGAAGACCACCCGGTCCGTGCCCACCATCTTGACGATCTCGGTGAACCGGTCCTCCCAGAACGGGCTGACGTAAACGCACCGCTTGAACGCCTCGATCGGGTCTTCGCTGAACGCGCTCGGCATCTTCTTGTAGACGCCCTTCAATCCCCTGAACAGGTGCGGCACCCAGTCGGCGCCGTTTTCGATCGACAGGATCCGCAGCTCCGGGTTGCGTGACAGCGCGCCGTGGCAGACCAACGCCCCCATCGCATCTTCGATCGGCCGATGGCCCATCGCCAGGCTCCGGAAGGCGGTCGGCTTGAACGGCAGGAATTCGTCGCCGGGCTCCCACACATTGAGCAGCTCGGAGTAACCGCTGTCGGAGGCATGCATCGAGACCGGGATCTCGGCTGTGATGCAGGCCTGCCAGAATGGGTCGAACTCCTCGAGGCCGAACGACCGGCTGCCGCGGTAGCCGGGTACCGGCGCCGGACGGACCAGCACGGTGCGGGCGCCGTGCTCCAGGCACCACTGAAGTTCCTCAAGCGCGCGCTCGACGATGGGCAGGGTGACCACCGGGGTAGCGAAGATGCGCTCCTTGTAGTTGAACGACCACGTCTCGTACATCCACTCGTTGAGCGCGTGGATGACGTCGTGGGTCATGTCCGGGTCGTCTTTCATGCGCTCTTCGACCAGGCTCGCCAGGGTCGGGAACATCAGGGCGTAGTCGATGCCGAGTTCGTCCATGACCTCCAGTCGCGGCCCGGGCTCGCGGAAGGCGGGAATGGCCTTCATTGGCTCGCCCAGGATCTCGCGGTAGCTCTTGCCTCCGCTGCCGTGGCGGAAGTACTCCTCTTGCGCACCCGGGCGGGCCACCACTTCGAACGTCGGGTTGGGGATGTACTCGCTGATGTGGCCGCGAACCACGATCTTGGTGCGACCACGCACCTGCACGTAGTCGATCACGTGCTTGCGCTTGTCCGGGAGGAACTTGGTCAGCGCTTCCTGCGGTTCGTACATGTGGTTGTCGGCGTCGAACACGGGGAAGGAAAGCTCGCGAGACGGCATGGCGATCTCCTTGCAGAAGTCTTGATTCTCAGTGGGTGGTAATGACGTTACCACTTCTGCGCAACAAGGTGTACCGGGGCCTACGGTGCCCTAAACCATCCGCCCGGCGGCAACCGTTGGTGTCGTTCCGTTGATGATGGCGAAGTTCACGGTCGCCGTCGCAGCGAGTTCGTCGTCACCGTCGCCGTATATGTCGACCTGCATGACCATCGCCCGCCGGCCGGATCGCAGCATCCGGGGCACCGCGAGTGCTGAGCCCTGCCGGATCGGCCGCAGGTAGCGGACGAAGAGGTCGGCGGTCGTCATCGTGTTGCCCGGCTGCAGATAGTCCAGCCCGAACTGTCCCCCCGCCACGTCCACGAGCGTGGCGATCAAGCCACCCTGCAGCGCGCCGGAAGTGTTGACCACATTCGGGCTGACCGGCATCGTCATCGCGAACTCGCCATCGCGGGTGCCCGGGCGCATTCCGATTTGGGCGAACAGCTCGGCCAGCGAGGGCGCGACTGACTGGTCGTCGCTGTCCCGGATGCCCAGGGCGCGGCTGCAGAAGTCGTACAGCTGTCCGGCATCTATCGGTGTTCCGTTCAATTCGGTACCCAGCCAGTGCAACCGGAGCGCACCCACCACCGTCTGCATCACGATCGCCGCCGCGGCCCCGACATCGAGTCCGGGGTTAAAGACTCCTTCGGTGATGCCTTGCCCCACGATGTCGCGGATCAGTTGATGCAAGGGGGAGAGGACACGGGCGTATTCGCGCGGCCGGGTCTCGGCGAGGTGCTGGTTGTAGAGACTCAGCGCCCGATTGAGGCTGTCTTGGGTGGTTGACTCCGGTTGTGCGCTGATGCGGTCGATGACCAGCTTCAGCGCGGCGGTGCTGTCCAGGCCGGTGGTCTCGGCGCGCCAGATCTGCGCCGACTGTGCGATGGTCCTCTCGAACAGCGCGAGCAGCAATTCGTCCTTGCTGCTGAAATGCTGGTAGAAGGCCCGCAGTGACGTCTTGGAGCGCGCGACGACCTCCTGCACGGTGAAGTCGGTGCGCCCGGTTTCGCCCAGTATCGCGACGGCAGTCTTGATGAAGCGGTCGCCGCGCGTCACGTGGACTTCATCGGTAGGGCCGGCCATGGGCGGCATCTCCTCTTCCAGTGCGCTGCGACAGCGCTTCGAGAACGAGGTTACCGCGCTTTGCGACAATCTCCGCGAGCAGAACGGTGGTGGGTCGTCGGGTGGTGCGGGGTCGGGTGACGCTGCCTGTTGTGCGGCTGGGCGGGCTTCGAGTGTTTTGTGGTTTTGCCAGCCTTCGGCAGCGATGTAGTTGGCGCGGTTCTGGGCGCGGGTTCGACGCCGTTTGGGCATCGTGATGCCGCGATCGGTGCACCGGTTGGTCGGTGCCGGGTTGGGCGGGGTGAGTTCCCCGGTGGGCACACACAGGCTGGGGAAGAGCAGCGCACTGCCCGGCGTGGTTCACGTAGGTGTGTCCCGATGGGGAGGTCCAGATCACTGTGGCGTCGGGTAGCTGTTGGTCGCGCCAGCCCCAGAACGTTTTGATCAGCTGACAGGACGGGCCGATGATCTTCTGCCGTGTCGGCAGGCGGGTGAGGCGCAGCCTGGGGTGAGAATCTTGTTACCTGCGGCAAACCGTCTGAGGCGGTGGCGGTCTCGGCGTGAACCACGGCGGTTTTGGTGCGTGAGGTCGACCAAGTTGAGAGGATGCGGCTGAAATGCATGTGTCGCGGTTGACGGGCGGTGTGCGCCGCGCACTGATGGTAGTCGGCGCAGTGTTCGGTATCGCGGTGCTCAGCGCTGGTGTGGTGAGTGCCGACGGCCCGGTCCAGTTGAGAAGCCGATTAGGCAATTTTTGTCTGGACCGTCCGGATGGGAACATGTTCAGCTCGACGGTGATCAACCCCTGCGATGGGTCGGAATCCCAGCGCTGGAATCTCACCGCTGCCGGGCAGCTCGAGAGCGTGGCCTTCCCCGGGATGTGCCTGAACATGCCGGGAGATCAATGGTGGGCAGCCGTCCGGCCCTGTGTGGATTGGTACACCGAGCATTGGAGTATCCAGCCCAACGGCCAGGTCACGACTGTTTTTGGTGCCTGCCTCACCGTTCTCGGCGGCGCGAATCCTGGGACTTGGGTGTCCACCCGCGCTTGCATCGCCGATGCACCCGACCAAGTTTGGGATGTTGTTCCGTGATCGGGCTTGCTGGGGTACTTCTCGTCACGCACAGAGCCATTCCGCATCGACTGGGTGGTTGTGTCCCAACGTCGGTGTAAATGACGACCGACTCGGTTCCTCGGTGGTCATGTTAGGCGACGGCTCCGACGGTTTGGTCGCCGGTGATTGTGGTGGTGTCGGTGGGTCGTAACGGCGTCGGTGGGTCGAGTAGTTGGTGGCGTATGTCGTTGAGCAGCCGGGTGCCGGTCGGGGCCATCGTCATGCCGCGCCAGCCGCGGGAGGCGCGGTCGAGTACGGCCCACACGAGGTTCAGGCAGCTTGCTTCGCCGGGCAGCCGGCCGATCACCTTCACCCGCCGGCGGGTCTCGCCGAAGGTGCGTTCGATGAAGTTGGAGTGCCGGATTCGGCGGTGGTGCTCGACCGGGAAACGTAGGTAACTGGTCAGCTGGTCGCGATCGGTGAGCAGGCACTTGACCGCCGCCGGGTAGGCGCGGCTGTAGGTCTCAGCGAAGGCGTCGATGCGCCGCTGCACGGCGGCCACCAGGCCCGGCCCGGGCTGCAGTCCGACGGCGATGAGATCCTCGGTGTCAAAGATCGCCCAATAGGCGTCGCGCAGCTCGCGCTGCGCCTCGGCCGGCACCTTGGCAAGCACGTTCCGACAGCGGTGAATGAGGCAACGCTGCCGCAGCGCACGGGGCAGCGCGGTCTCGACGGCGCTGATCAGCCCGGCAGCGCCGTCGCTGATGACCAGCAACGGCGAGCGCAACCCGCGGCCGACCAGCTCATCGAGGAAGTCACCCCAGGCGTCGGTGGACTCCGAACCGCCTGCGGCCAAGGCCACGAACACCGGCGCGCCCTCGGTGGTGATGCCCCACGCCGCCAGCACCGGCTCGGCCCGGGCACCGGCGTGCATCTTGAACATGGAGGCGTCCAGGAACAGGTAGTCCAACTCCAGGTCGTCCAGCCGCCGCGCCGACCACTGCGTGAACTCATCGCCGATCGCCTGGCACACCCGCGAGACCGTCGACTTGGACAGCGCCGCCTCAGAACCGAGCGCGTCGGCCAGAGTGTTCTCCACATCCCGCGTCGACAACCCGCGTACGAACCCGGCGATAACCAGCGACTCCAACGCGTTGGACTTCGTCACCGACGTGCCGAACAGCTGCGAGGCGAACGCCTCGGTCGTGCCACGCAGCTTCGGCCGCGCCACCGTGACCGGCCCGGCCGTGGTCTTGATCGTCGACTCGCAGAAGCCGTTACGACTGCCCGCCCGGGCATCCGGACACTCGGCGGCTCGTTGGTAGCGGGCCCGGCCCAAGAACACGTCGACCTCGGCCTCCACCGCGGTCTGGATGATCAACCGGGCACCCAACCGGGCGGCGTCCTCGATGACCTCCGATAAGTCACGCGACCCATCGAACAGGGCGTCGATCTCGCCACGGATCCGGTCCGTGGGTGATACTCGTGCTGACACGGGCGTAGTCCTTCCTTCGCTGAGTTGGTAGCTCTTGAAGGAACCTACGTCCGTCGTCATTTACACCGTGGCTGGGACACGACCGACTGGGTCGCGGCGCGCGTCATCGCGGTTGAGGCGGGCCTTCTGACGAGTACTTCGCGTATTCGGTGCCATGTTTGGTCAAAACGTTCTGGGGGTGGCGCGATAAGCAGTTGACTGTCGATCCAATTGAGCCAATTGAGCCATCTAGTTGCACACACGGCGTGACCCTGCTACTGCACAGCGGCCGGGCCGATCAGCGCCCGGCAGACTTCGACAAGGGCGGAAATGGCGGCGTCGTCGTACGCCCGGGCGCCATGCAGCGGATACGGTACGGCTAGCGCCCGGCCGCAGTACGCTCATGCCGTGGCGGAAACGTCGTACGCATCGTGCGGCGATCTGAGCCTGGCGTATCAGGTGTTCGGCGACGGGCCGGTCGAGCTCGTCTTCGTCGGGCCGATGGTCACCCACGTCGAGCTGTTCTGGGCCATGCCCGAATTCAAGGCCTTCTTCGATCAGCTCGCCACTTTCTGTCGGGTCGGGCACGGGCTTCGGGGACCGCGGCAGCGTCGAGCTGCGTGGCGTGCCCGGCAGCTGGCAACTGCTGGCGGTGGATCGCCATGGCGCGCGGGCGGGATCGGCCGAGGCAGAGCTGGCATCAATGCCGACCCCCGGCCGTCGGACCGCGATGCGCCGGTCGGATCGCGCCGTGGAGGTGATCGCCAGGCGGACACCGTGGATCCTGCGCGGGATGGGCCGCCTCGCCCCGGCCGCCTACGACCGCAGATGAGCAGAGATGCGTTGAGCCGCAACGCGGTTTACGCCCTCACACCGTGCGGAATAGCGACCGTTGCAACGTAAAAGCCGGGTGCCAGACTGGCCTCGGTCTCGGAAGCGCTGAAATGTCCTTCGCGTAATCGGTGCCATTTGCGACACAGGCATTTCCGCTATGTTCACGCGCGGTTAATGTGACCTGTGGGCGGTCAGATGGCATTTTCAGGCCCGAAGGCTGGCGGCTCCCTCGTGCTCCAGACTTCCTCGACACCTTCGACAAACCCTTGCCAGTACGGATTGTCGCGGTGGGGGACCTCGAGGAGGTCGCGCAACTGGCCCTCCGTCGCGTAATCGGTCGCCCATACGGTTCCATCCCCAAACCCTCTTCGGTACTCCTCGGCCTCCGAGTCGTCGACCCTGGCGTCGGGCCTGGTAGCGAAGGTCGCTTCAGCGCTGCTCGCAGCGTCCTCGATCTTCATTTCGACGCACCTCCTGTTGCCGCGCCTTCGACCGGAGGGGCCGGAGCTCCGGCATCGTTGCGCAGCGTGTCCTTCTCTGCCGCGCCTTTTTGCAGGTATTCGTGAATGGCGTTCGCGGCCTTGCGTCCCGCGCCCATGGCTAGGATCACGGTCGCGGCGCCGGTCACGATGTCGCCGCCGGCGAAGACGCCTTGGCGGCTTGTGGCGCCCGTCTGCGGATCGGCGACGATGCAGCCGTGCCGGTCGATGTCGAGCCCGGAGGTCGTGTGCGGGATGAGCGGGTTCGGGTTGGTGCCGAGGGCGATGACGACCAGGTCGGCCTCGATCGTGAACTCCGAGCCCGAGACGGGTACCGGACGGCGGCGGCCTGATTCGTCGGGCTCGCCGAGCTCGGTGCGGATGCACTCGAGGCCACTTACCCATCCGGTCTCATCGCCTAGGAACCGCTGCGGCAGCGTAAGCCAGTCGAAGATCACGCCCTCGCCGAGCGCCCGCTCGTAGTCCTCGGCCCGGGCACCCTTTTCGACCTCGGAGCGGCGGTACACGATGTGACCCTCCTCGGCGCCGAGGCGGATGGCGCACCGCACTGCGTCCATCGCGGTGTCGCCGGCGCCGATCACCGCGGCACGCCTCGGGCGCCGAAGTGGCGTGTCGTACTCAGGGAACGAGAACGCGCGCATCAGATTGACGCGCGTGAGGAACTCGTTGGCCGAGTACACACCCTTGAGGTTCTCCCCAGGGATGTTCATGAAGATCGGCGAGCCCGCTCCCGTGCCGACGAACACCGCCGAGTAGCCCCACTCGTCGAAAAGCTGGTCCATCGTGACCGTCTTGCCGATGATCACGTCGCGCACGAACTCCACGCCGAGCGCCTTGAGATGCTCGATATCGTCGTCGACGATCTCCTTCGGCAGGCGGTACTGGGGGATCCCGTAGCGGAGCACCCCGCCGAACGCGTGCAGCGCCTCGAAGATCGACACCGGGTAGCCGAGCTGTGCTAGGTCACTAGCAGCCGTGAGGCCAGCCGGGCCTGACCCCACGATTGCGATCTTCTGGTCGCGCCACCCGTGCGGCGCGGCGAACTCGCCGCCGCGCCCGTGCTCGCGCTCCCAGTCGGCGACGAACCGCTCCAGCCGGCCGATGCCGACCGGGTCTTGCCGGGCAAGCAGCACGCAACGCACCTCGCACTGATGCTCAACAGGACACACCCGCCCGCAGATAGCAGGCAGCAGGTTCCGGCGGCGGATCGTGTCGGCGGCCCCCTGGAAGTCACCGACCGCGACGCTGCGCACGAAGTCGCGGATCGGCACGTTGACGGGGCAGCCCTGCTCGCACACGGGATCCTGGCAGTTGAGGCAGCGGCGCGCCTCGGCGATGGCGCGCTCCACGGTGTAGCCCTCTGCGACTTCGTCCCAGGTCCCGCGCCGCTCCTCCGGATCCCGGCACGGCATGGGGGTCTTATGCGGATACACGATTGGCATGGCTATTTACCTCCCAGTCCCGCCCGTTGGCAGGCCAATTTCTCCTCGGCTTTGTAGGTCGTCACGCGGTCGTCCGCCTCGTCGAAGTCGACCTGATGACCGTCGAAAAACGGGCCGTCGACGCAGGCAAAGAGCGACTTGCCGCCCACGGACACGCGGCAACCGCCGCACATGCCCGTGCCGTCCACCATCAGGGGATCGAGGGACACCATGGTGGGCAGACCCCATCGGCGGGTCGTGTTCGCCACGGCACGCATCATGGGCATCGGCCCCACCGCGAAGCAGTAGGTGAAGCCGGCGCCTGCCTGCAGCGACTCTTCCAGGCGGCCGGTGACGAAGCCGTGATAGCCGAAGGAGCCGTCGTCGGTGCACACATGCAGCTCGTCGCTCTCGGTTGCCAGCAGGTCGGCGAGGATGACCAGGTTCCGGGTGCGGGCGCCGATGATGGATGAGACCCGCACGCCCCGGGACCGCAGCTCGCGGGCCAGAGGGAACACCGCCCCCGTGCCGAAGCCGCCCCCGATCAGCACGGCGTGGCCCTGCTCGGGGAGGGGCACCGCCGCGCCGAGTGGGCCGGCGAAGTCAAGGAAGACGTCGCCGACGCGCAGGGCATTGACCAGCGCGCTCGTACGCCCCACCTGCTGGACGACGATCGTGATCGTGCCCTCCGCTCGGCTGAAATCGGTGATGCTGATCGGGATTCGTTCGCCGGTCTCGGTCACCCTCACGATGACGAACTGACCCGGGGCGGCGTTGCGCGCCACCAGCGGGGCGTGGACGACGAACAGCTTGGTGACGTCCGTGACGTCCTTCTTCTCGATGATGCGTGCCGTGGTGTCCATAGTCAGTTCCATCTCAAAGGAGAGGGTCCTCGTCCTTGGCCTTGAGCCGCAGCCAGCGGCGCTGTACCTCGGCCTCGATGGCGGCCAGCGTCGCCTCGTTGCCGGGCTGGAAGAGATGCTTGGTCTTGCCCATGAGCTTCAGCCAGTCGGCGACGGCCAGGCGCCGCTCGAGGGGCTCGGGGTCGTAGGTGATGTGGGTGATGCCGCGCTCGACCTCGTACAACGGGAAAAAGCAGCTGTCGACGGTGGCCTGGATGATGTCGACGCCGACGCGATCCTCGGTCTTCCAGTTGAGCGGACAGGTGATCAGGATCTTGCCGTAGACCGTGCCCTCGTGCCGGGCGTACCACTGCGCTTTAGCGGCCTTGCGGATGAGGTCGTCAGGGTAACCCTCGACGCCGGTGAAGACGTACGGGATATTGGTCGCCGCCATGATCTGCGGCGTGTCCTTGTGATGAAAGGCCTTCCCCACCTCGGCGGGGCCGACGTGGCTCGTCGACGTCAGGTGCCCGAGCGGGGTCGAGTAGCTGAGCTGGCTGCCGGTGTTCATGTAGCCCTGGTTGTCGTACTCCACGATGATCATCCGGTGCTGGCGCAGCGCGGCGCCGATGGCGGGGCCCATGCCGATATCCATGCCGCCATCGCCCGTGACCATGACAAACGTGACGTCCTCGCCGGCAGGGAGTTCGCCGCGGCGCACCCGTTCGTGGAACACCTCGACGAGCCCGCTCAGCGCGGCGGCACCGTTTTGGAACAGGTTGTGCACGTATGTGACCCGGTGTGAGGTGTAGGGGTAGCCGGTGCTGACGACCATGGCGCACCCCGTCTGGTAAAACATCACGACGTCGCCCTCGATGCCGCGCAGGAACTGATCGAGCGCCGGAAACACACCGCAGCCGGGGCAGGCGCCGTGGCCGGGCGCAACTCGCTTCGGCTTGGTAGCCAGCTCCCAGAAGGGGGGCGCCTCCACCTGAAGCCGGCCGTCGGGGCCGGGCGTGACTTTCAGCTTCCCGCTCGTCATCTCCTCGCGGGTGAGTGCAGGGGTGCCACGACGTGCCTGCGGCTTGTCGGGATCGCCCGGCTCTACGCCGTAGTAGTCGAACGGCACTTCCACGACACCGGACTCGGCGGCTTCCAACGCCAACCGGAAGAACGCCTCGGCGTCCTCCGCATAGAAGTCCCGCCCGCCGAGGCCGTACACCCGGCTGAGGCAGAGGGTGCGGTTGTCGGGGTCGTCCTTGAGAGCGGACTTCACCTCGTGGGTGAGGTTGGCCCCGTGGGCTCCGTAGGAGCTGGACCGCTCGCCGATCAGGACCGCACGCACGCCGCGCAGCGCCTGGCGGATGGTGTCGGCAGGGAAGGGGCGGATCACGTTGGGGCTGACAACGCCAGCGGCGACGCCCTTCGCCCGGAGCCGGTCGGCAACGTCCTTGGCGGTCTCCGCGGCCGAGTTGAGCAGGAAGACGGCGACTTGGGCGTCCTCCATGCGATACAGATCCACAGGGTCGTAGCGCCGGCCGCTCAAGGTCTCGAAGTCGGCGAAGACTTCGGGGATGGCGGCCATGGCGGCGTCCATCGCCCGCTCAAGCTGATACTTGTTGTTGATCAGGTCGGGATCGTTCATGTACGGCCCGATCGTCACGGGGTGCCGGGGGTCAAGCGCCTTGACCGGTTCCAGCACGGGACCCAGCCACTCCTGCACGGTGGCGTCGTCCACGAAGGTCGAAACGCGGCGCTTCTGGTGGCTGGTGAAGAAGCCGTCGAAGGCCACGATCGCGGGCAACCGCACATCGGCGCGCTCGGCGACGCGCAGCGCCATCAGGTTGAGGTCGTAGACCGCCTGGGGGTCGCGGGCCATGAAGACGAGCCAGCCGGTGTTCAGCGTGTAATAGACGTCGGAGTGGTCGCCGCGAATGTTGAGCGGCCCACTGACGGCGCGGGTGGCGACATCCAGCAGCATGGGATAGCGCGTCCCGGACTGCACAGGCAGCTGCTCTAGTGAAAAGAGCAGACCCTGCGCGCTCGTCGCGTTGAAGACGCGGCCGCCCCCGACAGCGGCGCCGAAGCAGATGCCGGCCGCCCCGTGCTCACCATCGGCCGGGACCATGACGATGTCGTGCTCGCCAGCCGCCTTCATCTCGTCGAGCCGCTCGGCGACTTCCGTTGACGGGGTGATCGGGTAGTAGCCCATCAGGTGGAAGTTGATCTGCTTGGCTGACAGAGCGGCCATCTCGTTGCCGGTGCTGAAACGGACGACCTGAGCGGCGCGGCCGGCTCTCGGCCTCGGTACCGTTGGTGCTGGTGCTGCGACGCTCATCAATGGTCACCTTTCTCGGTCTCGAGCCACGGGAAGAGCGGTACGCGATGCTCGTCGGCCCAGCCGTCCTCCTCGCGGAGTTCGGTGAGGGCGCCGGTCGGGCAGGCGTCGATGCACTTGAGGCAGCCCTTGCAGTAGTTATAGTCGATGCCTTGCAGCCGCACGGCGGGCTCGCCGTCGCGGTCATCGGTCCATACGAAGCAGAGGTCGGGGCAGACGATGTCGCAGATCCCGCAGTGCACGCAGGTGTTTGGGTCGTAGGCGGGCAGGAAGCCCAGCCGCGAGGTGCTCAGGTTCTTGACGATGCTGTTGCCCGCGTCCAGGATCACCCCCCCTATCGGCGCGTCGAGATACCCGAACGCAGGCTTGGCCCGCTGCACGGGCCGGCCAGCATCGCCCGGCACCGCCGGCCAGGTCATGCTCCGCAGCTCGCGGTAGCCACGGTCAAAGGTACGCATATTGGCCTCGGCGAGGTGGGCGTAGCGGACGGAGAAGCTCTGCCGAATCGTTTCTTTTACTGCCTCAGGGTCGATAAATGGGCAGACACGCGTCACGGCACCGAGCATGGCCGTATTGACGCGTGTCTTCTCCTCGAGCGCGATGCCCAGCGCATCGAGTACCCCCACTGTGCCGGAACGCAGGTTGATCGACTCTCGGATCTCGCCCGGGTCCTTACGGGTGTTCACGATCAGCGTGCCGGTTGGGCCCAGCCCGGCGGCCACGTCAAACGAGGAGGCTAGCGCCTCGCTAAAGACCGCGACCACCTGCGGGCTTTCGATCGGGCTGCTCGTGCGGACCTCGCGGTCGGCTGGGCAGAGCCGCACGAACGACTTCAGGGGGGTGCCCTTCTTCTCTGAACCGTATGAGGAAAAGTGAGCACCGTTGAGGCCTTGCCGTAAGACGCATGCCTCGGCCAGGATCTTCCCGGCGAGATGCGCGCCCAGCCCTCCGATCGACTCGAACCGGATCCCGAAAAAGCCGTCGTCGCCGGCGCCGGGCAATGAACCCCCTCCCCCTCCAGTACCTACTGAACCGGCTGCCGGCAGCACTGACATCGCAGCCTCCTCGTCCGAATACTGCCTCGACTACTTCATCGCTAGATCCAAACTCTGGACTCTCCGGGAAAGCCAGCACAGAGGCGAAGGATGTCTCCAGACAGAGCACTTCGGCTCTACTGGCTGATCCGTGGGTGTCTGGTTCGGCCCGGCAGGCTGGGGCGGGTGGCCCCGAGGCGAGCATGGCGAGGGCAATGGGTGCTTCAGGGGCGGGGAATCCAAACGCAATCCGGGTCAGGAGTCGGATCTTGGTGTTGGTGGATTCGATCGATCCCTGGCAGAGGCCGCGGTCCGGGGCGGCGTCGATGGCATCGCGGTGTCGCACGATTCAGAATGCTGGCGGCACGGCCGAAGGAGCCGTGCATTATCAAGCTGCGACGCGAAAGGCCAGCTGACGAGGTTCGACACCTCGGTTTCACGCGATCAGCGCGGCCGTTGTCGTTTCATAAGTTCGTCTTAAGTTTTGGGCCGTTATTAAGGGGAACTCTTAGACTATGAATACCGAAAGCAAACGAGACTGGCAGCGGGTGGCCTGGGCTTGTCCGCTCTCGGACTCGCTTCGGGCACCGCCCAGGCGGCGCCTCCACCTGCACCCACCTATCACCATCACTGGTGTCCGGGTGACCGTTGGGACCCGGGCTAGGGCAACAACTGGGACTGGAATAACTGCCATGACTGGGACGACACCTACGGCCCGGCCGGTTACGGAGCACCCCCGCCGTGGGCGGCGCCGCAGCCACCGCCACCAGCGTGGGCGCCTTGGGCTCAGGTCGTGTGGAACCCCGGTGCGAATAGTTGGGGATTCTGGAATAACGAGTCTGGGTTCCGCTCTAATCAGGCATGGACCAGCTAAACATCCAATCTGAAAGCGCGTCGTGCAGCGGCCTGGAGCCGCTGCACGACCTCTTTTCGCCCGGCTGGTTGTAACGACACGCGTTGTGCCTACCCGCCCCGGGCTGCGATCATCGCCGAGCGATTGACCTTGGTAGCCGCGGTGCGGGGAATCGCGTCGACGAACTCGACGGTTTTGGGGACCTTGTAGGGGGCAAGCCGGCTCTTCGCGAATTCGATGACGTGCTGTTCAGTCAGCGGAGGGCCGCCATCTCGGTCGGCGAGTTGAACCACGGCGTGCACCCGGCGGCCCCACTGCGGGTCGGAGATTCCGATTACCACGACGTCGGCGATGCTGGGGTGGCCCGCGAGTGCGGACTCGACCTCCGCTGGAAATACATTGGCGCCGCCGGTGATGATCATGTCGACGCGGCGGTCGATCATGTAGAGGTAGCCGTCCTCGTCCAGGTGGCCGATGTCGCCGGCGGAGCGGAAACCGTCGTCGGTCGACGGCAGCGGCGGCGCCCCGCCAAGATAGCGGTATCCCGCGCTCATCGGTGCGCGCAGGTAGACGTCGCCGTGTTCACCGGGGCCGAGCGGTTTCTTCTCGGCGTCCAGAATCCGGATCTCGGTGTCTCGGAAACCGCGGCCGACGCTGCCCGGATGAGCAAGCCACTCGTCGCCGCGCAGCGCGGTGAGTCCGAGATTCTCGGTCATGCCGTACGCCGTCACGATCTGTTCGGGGCTCAGCAGCTCGAACCAGGTGTGTAGCAGCGACGGCGGCATGACGGCGGCGCCCTGCAGGATGAAGACGATGCTGGACAAGTCTCGCTGCCGGATGTCGGGCAGGGCCGCGATGCGCGCCAGCATCGTGGGCGTGGCCGTGAAGTTGGTGATCCGATAGCGTTCGATTACGTCCACAACCATTGCGGCGTCGAACTTTTCGAGCACCACCAGATGGTCACCGGCCAGCAGGAAGAGAAAGGTGGCGAAGCCATTGGTGTGATACATCGGCGCGGGCACCATGATCGTCTGCGGCTGAGCGACCGGTGTCCACGCCGACAAAAACGGTTCGCCGTGCTGCGGCGTCCAGAGCGAGGGCGCCAAGTTGAGGATCACCTTGGGCACGCCGGTCGACCCGCTGCTGCAGATTCCATGGGCTGTAGGGGAAACGGCCTCGGGCAGCGGACTTTCGGACTCCGCGGCGGCGCGCGCATCCAGCTCCCACCGGCTCTTTTCGTCGACGACCACGGCGGGGTCGATCACCGCGCGCACCCGGTTTCGCTCCCATTCGGGCAGATCCCAGTGCATGGGAACGGGAACCGCGCCGATCTTCCAGCATCCCAGCGTGGCCAGCACCAGGTGTTCCGAATTCGGGATCGCAAGGGCAACAAGGGAACCCGTTTCGGCGTCGTTGGCGGCCAGTGCCCGCCCCCACTGGTTGGCGCGGGCGTCGAGTTCACCAAAAGTTAGCGACTGCGCGGTGCCGTCGAGCGCGACAACGGTCACAGCCGTGTCGTCGCGCCGTTGCTCGGCCAGCTCCTGTAGTTTGGCGCCGAACGGGATTCCTTCCTCTAGCGGGTTGGGGGTCACTCCGGACGCGATGGGTTCGGTGCTCATGCCGATACCGGCCCACTGAACAGTGTCTCCAGGGAGCCGTCTCGGACGTCGGATATCAGGCGCAGGCTGAGTCCCTCGGCGCCCAGCGGCAACCGGATCAGCGGTTGGGTGTGCCGATCGAGCACACTGACGTCGGACTCGTCGCAGAAACCCAGGGCGCCGAGCAACTGGTGAGAGGTGCGCAGCACCTGCCGTGCGGTGTCGGCAGCCTTGAACCGAAGAACGAGTGCGTCGGCCGAACGAACCTGCACCGCTACCGATTCCGGTCGGCAGAGGGTGTATTTAGCGAGTTCATGGAGTCCGCGCACCGCGACAGCGGCATCCGCGACCGCGAACCTGACGGCCTGGAAGTCCGCCAGCGGCTTGCCGAACTGAACGCGAGCGCGCACGTGCTCGGTCACGATCAGCAGCGACTGCTGCATCGCTCCCAGAATCCGCCACGACCCCAGCACGAGATGAAGGCTAACGTCGTCGGCCGGGACGGTTCCATCGGGTGCGCTCAAAGTGGCCGGCACCAGGAACGGCCCCAATTTGGCGCTCGTACGCGACGCCAGCCGCGGGTGGTACCGATTGCCGTCCAGGTCGGCGGCGATCCAGGCACCGGGCAGATCGCCATGGTCGATGCGTGGCGCCTCGGGATTCACCAGGGCCAGTCGAGCGCCGTCGATCGCCAGCAGCTCCTCGACGAGTGGATAGGGCAGAGCCGTCGCGCCAGCGGCCTGGCAGAGCACCGCGGCGGCAAGCACGTCGTCAGATGCCGACCGGACATCGAGCTCAAACGCGCCGATCTCACTCAGAGCGGCACGCGCCGAGTGCCGAATCCCGTCGTCGGTCTCGGCGCGCAGCGCCGCCGGTGGCCCGCCCAACAAGGCGAGCCGCTTGGCGGCGACGGCGGCGAAGTCGCTAATGTCTTGTGGCAGATCGGTTTTCACCGGTGCTCTCCCAATACGTCCCGTGCCACCAGCATGCGCTGCACCTCGATTGTGCCCGATGCCACGGTGGCCGCCTGTGCGTAACGCCAATGGTCTTCGATCGCCCCGTGCAGCGGCGCCGACGCCCCGCTATCCAGCGCGGCCGGACCCAGCACGTCGAATAGCAGCTCGGCGACCTGCTGATCGCAGGTGGTGGTAACGATGCGCGCGGCACTGGCCGCCCCGCCCGCCGCCGGATCGTCCTGCAGTGACACGGCTCGATAGGCCAGCAGCCTGGCCACCCGAAGGTCGACGAGCGCCCGAACCCAGCGGGCGCGAATCGACTCGGGCAGCCTGTCCCAGTCATCGCCGAGTTGGGTGCGCATCCGGTCGAGCAGCGATTCGCATCGTGCGTAGCGCGCGATGCCGACGCGCTCGAATGCCAGCGCTTCTCGCATCACCCGCCAGCCGTCACCAGGCTCGCCGAGCACGTCGCCGGGGAACGCCTGCACGTCGTCTAAGAACATCTCGTTGAGGTGATGGGGTCCCAGCATCGATGGGATCGGCCGGACGGTGAAACCGGCACGGTCCATCGGAATCAGAAAGAGGGTGAGCCGCTTGGATTTCGGGGCGTCAGGGTGTGTGCACGCCGCCAGCACGCACCAGGATGCCATCTGCGCATACGACGTCCACACCTTCTGGCCGGTGATACGCCAGCCGTCACCGTCGGGTACGGCGCGGGTACGCAACGACGCGAGATCTGTTCCGGCCTCCGGCTCGGAAAATCCTTGGCACCAGATCACGTCCCCGGCCGCGATGGCCGCCAGGTGCTTGGCCTTCTGTTCGGCTGTCCCGTAACGCATCAGTGCCGGACCGACCCAGTTGATTCCCATGTACTGCGGACCGCGGGGTTCGTGGTGGGCCCACATTTCCTCGCGCAGCACCGTCTGCTGCCAGATCGAACCACCGCCGCCCCCATGCTCTTTCGGCCAGGCCAGCGCCAACAGCCCCTCGGCTGCCAGTAGCTTGCAGAATGTCTCGGTGGTGGCGAGGTCTTGTGGATTGTCCGTGCAGGCACCGAGGAAGCCGCCGGGAATATGATCAGATACTAACTGCCGTAAGTGCTTTCGTAGTTCTCCAGCGTCATCGCCGAGGTCGTAATCCATCCTCGTCATCCCTTCGGCAGCCCGAGCAGCCGCTCGGCGATGATGTTGCGCTGGACCTCCGATGTTCCGCCGTAGATCGTCGCGGCCAGTGCGTCCTGGCGTTCGAAGAGCAGATCTGGGTCGCTGGCCGAACGTGGGCCCTCGGCGACCGCGCTCAATTCCCAAACCCGTTGTAATGTAACGGATCCGAGTAGTTTCAGGATGTCGGCTTCCGGGCTGGGCCGTCCGGCGAGTTCGTTACCCAGGGCGCGGTATCCAGTGGTTCGCAGCGCTTCGGCATCGGCGAGCAGCGAGCCGAGCTCGGTGCAGATGTCCTCGCTGTGGTCGGCGGCTCCCTGGCGGGCACTGCGTACCGAGTCGAGACCGCGCCTGATTTCGACCCAGTTCATGATCCAGATCATCTGGCGTTCATGGTGCAACGACGACAACGCGACGTTCCAGCCGCCGTTGAGTGGCCCCAACAGGTTGTCCACCGGCACCTCGACGTCCTCCAGGAAGACCTCGCAGAAGGTCTCGTCAGAGGTCGACGCCATCCGGATGGGTTCGACCGTCACCCCGGGCGCGTGCAGATCGAGGATGAGGCAGGAGATGCCGCGGTGTTTTGGCGCCGCCGGATCGGTGCGGGCATACAGGGTGCACCAACGTGATTCGTGAGCCTGTGTGGTCCAGATCTTATGACCATTGACCCGGAACACGTCTCCGTCGCGCTCGGCGCGGGTGCGCAAGCCGGCGAAATCGGATCCGGCTTCCGGCTCGGACATGCCCAGCGCCCACCATTCGTCGCCGCGCAGCAGGGGTACCAGCAGGCGATCGATCTGGGCGGGTGTGCCGAACTGACGGATGCCTGGCGCTGCGACGTTCGGACCGGCGATGTTGGGCAGCTTGGGCGCGGACCGCATTGCCGCCTCGAGCCGGATTTCCATCGCGTCGCGCAAGCCCAGCGATCGACCGCCGTGCTCGCGGGGCCAGGTGGGCTGTATCCACCCGGCCTCGAAGGCGGCGCGCTGATAGTCACGGCGCAGCGGGAGGTCCCACCGGTACCGGCGATATTGCTCGTAATAGTCATTCGGCAGAAACTCGGTCAACCAGCTGGCGAACTCGGCGGCCACCTCGGATCGGGTCTCACTGGTTACCCGGCTTGTCACGCGGCGCCCCCCGCGAACCGGCAGCCCACCTCGTGGTAGAGCGCGCGACTGTCCCCGAGCATCGCCGCGCCCTGCCAGGCGTGCCTGACGTAGAGATGAATGTCGTGCTCCCAGGTTTGCGCGAGGGCGCCGTGCACTTGGACCGCGGTGCGCGCACAGTTGGCCGCGGCGTCGCCGGCTGCCGCCTTGGCCAGCGCGGCGGCGGTCCAGGCGGCTACGGGTGCGGTATTGGGATCGCCGAGACGGGCTGCCGCCGCGTAGGTGAGGCTGCGGGCGCGTTCGAGGCTGACGTAGTTGTCGGCCAGCGCGTGTTTGATCCCCTGGAATGCGCCGATCGGCGTGCCGAACTGACGCCGCGACTTCGCGTGTTCGATGGAGCGGTGCAGGGCCGCGCTCGCCACGCCGACCAGGTCGGCGGCAGCGGCTATCAGCGGTGCCGTCAACGCCGATTCGATCCCCGTGCTATCGCTATCGAGGGGGGCGCTGGCCAACGGTTCGGTGTCGATGTCGACGTCAGCCACCGGTTGTGCGGGGTCGGTGGACTCACCCCGGTGGGTGGTCACCCCGTCGCCACAGTGCACCACCGCGGCCACGACACCGTCGTCGGATTTGGCCAGCGTGACGATCAGCTCCGCGCGAGACAGGTTGGGGACCGCGACCGCACGTCCGCGTAGCCGTCCGCGCTGCAGCGTCATCGGTAGCCCCGGTAGCCCTGGAAGCCGTTGCCCGGGGGAGTGGACCGCCAGGGTGGCGACCACACCGCCGGCGATGTCGGCGAGCACTGGCTCAACGGTCGGGCCGCAGGCACGCAAGACGCCCGCGGCCAGACCGATACTGCTCAGCAATGGGATGGGAGCGATGGCAGCGCCGCATTCCTCGAGAACCACTGCCAGCTCTACCGGTCCGAAATCGCTGTTGGCGTCAGGTGCCGCGAGTTCCGTCCAGCCCAGGTCGACGACCGTCTTCCACAGCGTGCGCCAGCGCTCCGGATCCGTCATCGCTTGGCGGGCGGCGTCGGGCGGACACTCGGTGCGCAGGATGTCGCGCACGGTGTCGCGCAGCGACAGCTGCTCCGAAGTCAGTCCGACATCCATAAGACCCCTAACATAATAAAAATAGTAAACTAGCGACGCGGTTGCAATCGCACGAGAACACACGCATAGGTAGGCGCATGGTCGAGTGGTTTCTGTTCCTGCCGCAGGTGCGGTTGTCGGTGGCCGACATCGCGGAGCGGGCGCGCCATGCCGAGGCCAGTGGCTTTGACGGAATAGCGTTCATCGATCACCTCGAGTCACCCGGGCTACCCGACGAAAGCATTTGGGAGGCAATGGGCATTGCGACCTGGGTGGCGGCCAAGACGCAGCGGTTGCGGATCGGCCACCTGGTCCTGTGCGACGCCTTTCGGCATCCCGCCGTGCTCGCCAAACAAGCCGTCACCCTCTCGGACGCGTCGGACGGCAGATTCGAGCTCGGCCTCGGTGCGGGATCCTGGCCCGCCGAGTTCACCAGATTCGTGGTCGGTCAGCAGGATCCGGTGGCCAGGGTCGAGCAGCTGGGGCGTCACCTGGCCCTGATCAGGCAGTACTGGGGCGAGGATACCGGGGAGGCCGGCGAGGAGGCCGGCCCGAGTCAACTACCGCTCCGTACCCATCCGATACCGCTGGTTCTGGGTGGCAGCGGACGCCGCATGATGGAACTCGTTCGTAGATACGCAGATTGGTGGAATTTGCAGGCGAACCACATCGATCGGTTGCCTCGGCTGGCCCCGGCAGCGGGAACCGCCCGGCTCTCGGTTCAGCAGATGGTGGGCTTTGTCAGGTCGGGCAGCGATCCGAACGCTGTCCGCGAGGTGAGCACCCGGCGATTCGGCCACCTGGGATCGGGGCTGGTCTGCGGCGATGCCGACGAGCTGATCCAGCATTTCGCGGGTCTGGCCGCCCAGCGGGTGGAGCGTGTCTACGTGTGGTTCGCCGATTTCGCCGTCCCGGATTCCCTGCACGAGTTCGGCGAATCGGTGATCAAAGCGTTCCCGGACAACGCGACGCCGTAAGTGTCAACCTCGCTGCGTGGCGCGGCGTCGAGCTTCCGTGGGCACAATCGGCGGCCGGGCGAATGGACCGCGCTGCACAGCGCTGAGCCGGATCTCCGGCAGGTCGACCGAGGGGTCGACGGTGTCCAGCCAGGCGACCGCCTCGGCGACGTCGGACACCTGGATTGCGTACATCTCGAAGGGAACGTCCTGCAGCATCTCGGTTTGCACCGGTCCCGGCGTTACGATGTGGACTGCGATGCCGTCCCGGTCGACTTCGAGAGCCAATGCGCGGGCGAACGCGTTCATGCCGGCTTTCGATGCGGAGTAGGCGGTCCGGGCCATCATCGGCTCGTGTGCCGCCGACGATGAGATGAACACCAGCCGCGAGCCCGCGCGCATCCGCGGCAGCACCGCGGAAGTCACCACGAAGCACGAATCCAGGTTGGCCGATATGATTTCCTGCCACTGCTCGAATGTCTGCTTGCGCGCGTAGGTTCCGCCCAGCATGCCGGCCGCATGAACGACCAGGTCGATCGTCTCGAGTGTGCTTAGCGCATCCGGGAAACCAACCGGATCGGATGCGTCGGCCACGATGTGGCGCGCTCCGATCTCCTCGGCCGCCGCGCGCAGCGGGCCTTCGCGTCGTGCCGCCAGCACTACGTCGTAGCCCAGCTCAGACAGCTTGCGGCCACATGCTTTTCCGATCCCGCCGCTGCCGCCGGTGACCAATGCGATTCTCAACAGGCTCCTCTTAGGAGTGCCGGATATCCCGCGGGCGCGATAACGCCTGCGGCGAAAGCGCATAGATCCGTTGGTTGGGCCGGCCGGACAACACATAGGTTTGCGTGTCGGCGAGGTGGCGGCCCGCGAGACGCCGAGCCCGGTCGACGTCACCCTCGGCAATCGTTTCGGCCAGCTTGATATGCGTGTTGAGCACCGCGCGGCGCTTAGCCAGTGAGGGATAGGTGCCACGCGCCGAGCTCTCGTCGGCCCACTGTCGTTCGTGGCTCGTCCACAGCGACTCCAAGCTGCCGACGACCGCGATGATGGTGTGATTTCCGCAGCCGCGCACAACGAGATCGTGGAATTGGCGGCCGATCTCGGTGAAGAGCCGACCGTCGTCGAGGTGCTCGGCCATGGAATCGTTGACCTGCTTGAGTTCTGGCACCAAGGTGTCCGCCCGGTCGGGCCGCTGGGCCGCCAGTGCGGCGCAGGCCGGCTCGAGTTCCTGCAACGCCATGCCCAGGTCGGCGACCGCGACGGACTTGCTCTGTAACAGCAAACCAAGCATGTAGGCGGCGCTGGTCTTAGCCGGCGCGTGCACGACAGCGCCGCCACGGTTGCCCCGCCGGACCGAGACCAAGCCCTCGGTCTCCAAGATCCGCAGCGCCTCCCGCAGCGACACCAGGCTGACGTTGAACTGTTCGACCAGCACCTCCTGGCGCGGCAAGAGATCGCCGTCGGCGAGTTCGCCGTCGATGATCTGGCGGCGCAACTCGTCGGCTACGATTTCGGCGATCCTCGGCGCCGACAATCGGCGACGGGGGTCGGGGCCAATTCCCAGGGCGGTCATCCGATCCTCGCAACAAACAGCAGGAGAGAGCGCGCGGTAGCTGACCCACGTACTCGACTGGCTTAGCTATTTTAGCAGTAATGGTATAAATAGCCTCTCTGGTCGCGTGTCGATCGGCGGTGATTTGTGATCGAACTATGCTCGGCAAAGTGAGCGAGGGGTCCGACAGCCGGCCGACACCGCTTGACGGATTGCGTGTCGTCGAAATCAGTGACCGGATAGCCGGCGGCTACTGCGGGAAGCTGCTGCTCGATGCCGGGGCCGAGGTCCGTAAAATCGAACCGCCGCAAGGAGATTCGTTGCGGCAGTACTCGGCCACCTGTTCGCCGGTGCCGGATGGTGATAGCTCGCCGTTCTTCAGCTACCTCAACGCAGGCAAGCGCAGCATGACTGTTTCTGGGGACCCCGCCGATTCCGAGCGATACCGTGCCGAACTGGCTGCTGCCGACGTCGTGGTCGTCACCGCCGGCCGGTCGCAGGCGGCGGCACTGGGCATCGATCCGCAGCGGCTGCTGGCCGATTCACCACAAGCGGTGATCGTCACGATCTCCGATTTCGGCTGGACCGGCCCATACGCCGACCGGGCCGCCAGCGAGTTCACACTGCAAGCCTGGGCGGGCTCGCCCGGCTTTCGGGGCGACCCCGGCGGGCCCCCAATCGCGATCGGCGGCGACCTGGGGGAGTACATGGGCGGCGTGTTCGCCGCGTTCGGCGCGCTGGCCGTGCGCCGTCGCGTCGAGCACGGTGGCCCGGGTGAGCATCTCGACCTGTCCATGCTCGAGGCGATGACCCTGATGCAGAGCAGCGAATGGCTGCATTCCCAGCTGCTGCGGGTGCCGCCGATTCGACGCACTCTCGAAGTGCCCTCAATCGAACCGGCCAAGGACGGGTACGTCGGGATCACCATGGTCACCGGTCAGCAGTGGCTCGACTTCGTTGCGATGGTCGAGTGCCCGCAGCTCGAGGAGATTGAACAGCTGCGATTTCAGATCGGGCGGTGGGGCTACCGCGATCTCATTCGCGAACAGATCGGTCCCTGGATGGCCGAACGGACCGTCGACGAGATCGTCGAGCTCGGTCAACTGTTCCGGTTGCCGATCGCGGCGTTGGGCAACGGCGCCACGATCCGGGAGATGGAGTACATGACCGACCGCGGGGTGTTTGTCCGCAACCCCGCCGGCTTTCATCAGCCCCGCCCGCCGTGGCTGATGTCGGCGTGCGCGCCCGCGCCGCTGCGCGGCGCTGCCGCCCCCGGTGCGGCCAACGATGAGTTGCCCTGGCAGAAACGCGAACTCGACCACACGCCGGCACCGAGCGGGTTGCCGCTCGAGGGTGTTCGCATCGTCGATTTGACCGCCTTCTGGGCTGGGCCCGCCGCTACCCACCTGCTGGCCGCGTTCGGTGCCGACGTCGTCAAGGTGGAGTCGATACAGCGTCCCGACGGCATTCGTTTCTCGGGCGGCATGCGCAAAGATGTCGACGACTGGTGGGAGTACGGCTGGGTGTTCCACGCGATGAACACCAACAAGCGTTCGGTCACACTGGATTTGGGCTCTGATGACGGTCGCCGCCTGTTCACTGAGCTGGCGGCCGGCGCCGACGTCGTGATCGAGAACTTCTCACCACGAGTGATGGACCATTTCGGGCTCACCGCCGACGTGCTGCTGCAGGTCAACCCCAGGGTCGTCGTCGCCCGGATGCCGGCGTTCGGGCTGGACGGTCCGTGGCGCGAGCGGGTCGGATTCGCCCCAACCATGGAGCAGATCGCCGGCCTGGCCTGGGTGACCGGACTGCCGGAGGCTCCGCCGGTGACGCCGCGCGGAGCCTGCGATCCGCTGGCCGGCGTGCACGCCGCATTCGCGGTGCTGGCCGCGCTGAACTTCGCCGAGCGCACCGGAGCGGGCCAGCAGGTCGAGCTACCGATGATCGAAACGGTGTTGAATGTCACCGCAATCCAGCCGATCGAATCCGAGGTCTTCGGGATAACGCTGAGTCGGCGGGGTAACCGGGGTCAGGGCTGGGCCATCCAGAACATCTACCGGTGTGCCGGCCCGGACGACGATTGGATCGCGGTCACCGTGTGCGACGACCAGCACTGGTATGCGCTGGTCGATCTGATGGATCGACCTTCGTGGTGCGACCAGGGCATGGCAGGCGTCGCCGGACGGCGAGAGCGGGCCGACGAGATCGATCGCCGGTTGCAGGACTGGTTCGCCGGGCAGCCACTTGAATCGGCGGTGGAACGCCTGGCTAGCGCGGGCATTCCCGCCGCACCGGTGGTATCGCCATCGTTGGTGACCGAAAACCCGCAACTGTGCGACCGGGGATTCTTCGAGGCGCTCGACCACCCGAGCAGCGGGGCCGGCCTTTATCCCTGCCCGCCGTTCGCCCGGCTGGCCGGCCAGCGTAGGTGGCTGAACCGGCCGCCGCCGACTCTCGGCGAGCACAATGGAGAGGTGCTGCGCGATCGGTGCGGGCTGACCGACGAAGAACTGGCGCGCCTGGCAACCAACGGGGTGATCGGGACCCGCCCCAAGGGCGTTTGAGAAGTAAGGAGCATCTGATGCGCGTGATTGTCGACGAGGACTTGTGTGAGGCCAACGGCTTCTGCGAATCGATTGCCCCGGACATATTTGAACTGGGCGACGCGGACGTCGTGCAGATCGCGGACGGCGAGGTGCCGCCAGACCGGGAGATCGACGTCCGGGCCGCGGTGGAGCAATGCCCCAAGGCCGCGCTGCGGCTACGCGACTGATCGCTCAGCGCGCGGTGAGCGATATCGCCATCTCGTCATAGATCGACATGTTGGTGATCAGATTCGGATAGGCCGCCTTGGCCGGACCAAGGGCGATTTCATCACACCGCAGCAGCAGTTCGTCGAACACCGCGCGGATCTCTGCGCGCGCCAGCATGGCGCCCAGGCAGTGGTGTGGGCCGCCGCCGCCGAAAGCCACGTGCGGGTTGGGTTGACGGCCGATGTCGAAGGTGAACGGCGAGTCGAAGACCTCCTCGTCCCGGTTGGCCGAACGCAGCATCGATACCACCCGATCACCTTTGGGGATGCGCTGACCATCCATTTCGACCTCGACCTTCGCGGTGCGCGTCCAGTACGCCACCGGTGACGCCCAGCGCAGCACCTCCTCGACGGCGCTGGGCCGCAGTGCATCCTTTTCGCGATACCGCTCGATCTGTGCCGGGTTCGCGACGAACGCCTGCAGCCCGCTGGCCAGCGCGTTCTTGGTGGTGTCGCTGCCGGCGAACGCGAGCACGAAGAAGAAGAACTCGAGTTCGTTGGCCGGCAGACTGAACTGCTCACCGTCTTCACCGGTGATGACCGCGGACGCCAGCGTGCTCCAGATGTCGTCGGCGGGATTGCGCCGCTTTTCCGCGGTGAGCTCCATCGCGTAGCTGAAGATCGTGGCGTAGAGGTCAATTTCGTCCTGCCGGCTCAGCCGCGCCTCGGGTGAGCGGGCCTTCAGGATGCGGTCGAGGACGCCGAAGATCTGCGGCCGATCCTCTTCCGGTATGCCGATGATGTCGCCGATAACCGTCATCGGCAGCGCGTCGGCGACATCCTCGATCCAGTCGCCGCCGCCCTCGGCCAGCAACTGGTCGATCATCCGCGCCGCACGTGCCCGGATACCGTCTTCGAGCTTGGCGATCGCTCGCGGATTGAACGCGCTGGAGATGAGCTTGCGGCGCTTGTTCAGTCCCGGCGGGTCCATGTTGATGATCGTCGGGTACGAAGCGAACAAGCCGACCGGCTGGATGAGCGGGCCGTCCACCGCGGTGAACGAGTCGGTGTCGCGGTGCAGGCGCACCGCGTGCCGGTGCTTGGTGGCCACCCAGAATTCACGATGGACGGTCCTGGAAAACAGCCGAGCGACACCAGGCGTGAGGTCATGGCGGAAAAGCGGCTTGGAGCGCCGCAACTCGGCGAACAACTCGTCAGGAAAGCCATTGCGCCACAAGGTAAAATCAGAGAGATCCACTGCGACAGCCGTCATCGGCAACCCCACTCCAACCCAGACACCACACGACGACCGGCCGTGCCGCGTTGACGTTCAATGCCTAAAATAGTAAAAATAGACCTTAGTCGTCGAACCGCGGTGAGTTAAGGGCGGCCCAGTTGCGCTCGGCCGCGTGGGAAACGGAGTGCTCGTGACGAATATGATTTCGGACTCGGCTCCACAATCGGCCGGAGATCCGTCGGAACGGGAGTTCGGCTCGGCCGGCATTGCCCTGTCGACGTATCGGTTCCCGACGGGGTGGTTCATCGTCGCCTTCGCATCCGACCTGGCTGCCGGTCAAGTCAAGCGGGCGCACTACTTCGGTGAGGAGCTGGTGCTGTTCCGCACCGCGTCCGGCCGGGTGTATGTGATGGACGCCTACTGTCAGCATCTCGGTGCCAACTTAGGCGTCGGCGGCACCGTTGAAGGCGAAGAAATCGTCTGCCCCTGGCATGGCTGGCACTGGCGTGGCGACGGCACCAATGCGCTGATCCCGTACAGCAAGATCGGCTGCAAAAACAACGTCCGTATCCGCACCTACCCGACTGTGGAGTGGTACGGCTTCATCCTCGCCTGGCACGAGCGCCACGGCCGGGCGCCGTACTGGCAACCGCCCATGCTGCCCGAACTGGAAACCAACGAGTACTACCCGCTGCACCCGCACACCCAGATGCTCAACCGGGTCAAGGTACACCCGCAAATGATCATCGAGAACGCCGCCGACCCCTACCACGTCCAGTACGTGCACAAGGCCGCCAACCCCGCCACCACCGCATCGTTCGAGGTCTCGGGTTATCACCTGCACGCCACCGTCAACGCCCATTTCGGCGGTGGCCGGGCAAAGACCTGGCTGACACCACATGGACCGGTCGACGCCAAGATCATCTACGACAACTACTCGCTGGGGCTGGGACTCGTCCGCTTCCCCAGCGAGCTGGTGGCCACCATCCAGGTCACCGGGCAGACTCCGGTCGACGAGGATTACACCGACTACTTCTATACCCAGGCTTCTGTTCGCGAGCCCGGCGACACCGGCGACGTGCCTACCGGCCGCGCGGCCAAATTCCTGGCGCTGCAGCAAGAGGTCATCAAACAAGACTTCTTCACCTGGGAGAACATGAAATACCTCGAGAAGCCGAACCTGGCGCCCGAAGAGGCGCACGACTACGCAGCCCTTCGCCGCTGGGCGCACCGTTTCTACCCGGGCACGCAACCTTCGCCCACCGACTTCGGCTACACCGCCGAGGGTGAGCCCGACCCGGCGGCCTCCAAAGCCTGATTGGAAGCCTGATGCGCGCTGGCCGGGGCGAACCCCTCGGGCCCTCCGATTTCGGCGTCGATCGTTTCACCGTTCCGGCCGTGCTGGATCGCCGAGCCGAGCAGTACCCCGACCGGGCAATGATGTCGATTGCCGGTACCGAGGTGACCTTCGAGCAGATGCGGCAGCGGTCCTGCGCCGCGGCGAACATGCTCGCTGACTTGGGTGTCGGCCCGGGCGACTGCGTGGCGCTGTTCACCGCCACCTGCCCGGAATGGGTCTACTTCTGGCTGGGCGCGGCGTGCATCGGCGCGGTGAGCGCGGCGGTGAACGCCGCAAACAAAGCTGACTTCCTGCTGCACACCCTTCGGTTGTCGAAGGCCAAGGTGATCCTCACCGACGTTGAGCGACGCCCCCGCGTCGAGGAGGTCGCCGGTGACTTGGATACGGTGACTGACATTGTGGTGCAAGACGATTCGCTCAGCGGGGCCCTGAATCGTGGAGCTGACCGCGCTGACCGTCCGCTGGACCACGTCGCTGAGGTGGGGGACGTGGGCTCGCTGTTCTTCACGTCGGGCACCACCGGACCGTCGAAAGCGGTTGCCACGACATGGCACTACCTGTTCTCGGTGGCGGCGACCGTCGCTTCGGCGTGGGAACTCGGCGCCGGGGAGGTGTTGTGGACCGCGATGCCCCTTTTCCACCTGAGCGCCGCGCCCAGTGTGCTGGCACCGATGCTGGTCGGCGGAACGACCGTGCTGGCCGAGGCCTTCCATCCCGGCGAGGTGTGGGACGACGTGCGTGCCCACGGTGCCATCGGCTTCGCCGGCGCCGGCGCGATGGTCTCGATGCTGCAGAACCTGCCCGCAGATCCGCGTGACGCACAACTGCCGCTACGGTTCATTTCCGCGGCGCCCATCGCCGCGGGCTCCTACCACGAGATCGAAAAGCGTTACGGCTGCCGCATCGTGACGATGTATGGGATGACCGAGGCCTTTCCGATCGCCGTCAAGGGTGTGGTCGACGAGGGCGTTCCTGGGACATCGGGGCGGCCGAACCCGAATTTCGACGTACGCGTCGTCGACGCCGACGGCAATCCGCTACCCGCCGGAACGGTTGGCGAGATCACCTGCCGGCCCAGGTACCCGCACGTGATGAGCGAGGGCTATGTAGGTCAGTCGGTCGGTAACGAGATACCGGGCCTGCAGGTGGATCCGCACCAGGAGTGGTTCCGCACCGGCGACCTGGGCAGGCTCGACCCTGACCAGAACGGGCACCAAAATCTGACGTATGTGGACCGCATCAAAGATTCGCTGCGCAGGCGCGGCGAGAACGTTTCCTCGGTAGAAGTGGAGACGGTGGTCATGCGCCATCCGGCGGTGGCCGAAGCCGCAGCGGTTGGCGTGCCCAGTCAGTTGGGTGAGGACGACATCTTGTTGATCGTCACGTTGCGCCCCGGAGCTGCGCTGGATTGCGCAGAGTTGCTCGACTTCTGCGCTGCCCGCATGCCGTACTTTTGCGTGCCGCGATTCGTCGAGACCGTTAATGAACTCCCGAAGAACGGAATCGGACGGATACGTAAAGACTTATTGCGCACCAGGGGTTTGAATCCGGGCGCGTGGGATCGCGAAAATCATGGTTATATCGTTAGTCGGTAAGTTACGTTAATGTTACGTATGAGTCGGTAAGTTAAGTTAGTGTTACGTCAATCGCTCAGTCGTTGCCGTCGTTTTTGGAGTTAGACGTCATTTCCCGAGAGAGGCTGGAGAGCACAGATGACCATTACCTACCAGGAGCAGCAGATGTTGGCGGCCGCGACCGGCCGCGCTGCCATCCTGAATCTGAACGCCCGGCACAACCGCGCCTACTCCGACGGCGACCGCGAGGCCTGGGTCGCCACGTTCCGCCACTCCGGTGCCAGCTTCAGCCGCGACCATGAGGTGTTCACCGATCTACGCATGGCATTCGACGGCGGCGATGGGCAACGTTTGGTCACCCTCGATCACGAGATCCGAGTCGACGGCATCCACGCGACCCAGCGCTGTGTCGCCGTGCTTTTCGCCGCCATGTATGGCGACACCACGCTGCGGGCCACCGGGACATACCGGGATGAGCTGATCTACGAGCGCGGCGGCTGGTACTTCGCTTCCCGTGAACTCGCATGGGATTCGGTGCCGAGCCGGCATCCGCTCGTCATGTAAGCGGCAGCGATACGTGGACCAAGACCTGAGCTACCAGCTGGCCTTCGGTACCTATGAAGACGCGCTGCGGATGGTCGGCGCAAAGAGCGAACCGCGAACCGCGGCGACGGCCGTCAGTGGCGCGCGCATCCAACTGTTCGCCGCGATGGTCCACGACGGCAACCGTTCGTATTGGGACCCCGAGTACGCCAGGCAGACGTGGGGAGGTCTGCTGGCCCCGCCGGCCCTCTTGATGGGATGGCTGATACCTCCGCCGTGGCAGCCGCCCCAACAAGGAGGTGCCAGGCCGCCGGCGGCGTCGGTTGTCCTTCAGGTGCCGTTGCCGGGCACCACATTCATCAACGCGGCCAACGAGGTTGAGTTTCTGCAGCCCATCATCGAGGGCGATCTGCTCACCGTCGTCGAGGAGCTGGTGTCGGTGTCGCCGGAAAAGCAGACCCGCCTGGGCGTCGGTCACTTCGTCCAAATGCTTCAGACGTATAGCCGCCAGGACGGCGCGGTGGTCGCCAAGTGCCGGAACACGCTGTTCCGGTTCACCCCCGGAGCACCCCCGAGGACGGCCTCGTGACCGGTGAGGATCTGGACTGGAACGAAATCGACGTTCCCGTCGATCTTCCCGAGGTGGTCGACCAGATCAGCTACCAGCGAGTGGTGGAGAACGCAGGAGCAACCTGGGACTACTTCCCCGGCCATTTCGATCCCAGTTACGCCCAAAGCCAAGGGAACCCGACGATTTACGTCAACACCATGCACCTGGCCGGGTTCGCCGACCGCGTCGCGACCGACTGGGCCGGCCCGGGTAGCCGCGTCGTGAGCCGCTCCATGCGGCTGGCCGGCTCGATCTATGCCGGCGACGCTATGGTCGGCCGCGGCCGGGCGGTGGCCAAGCGGCGGGACACTTCGGTCGACCCGCCGCGCAATCTCATCGCCATCCGGATCGATGTGACCAATCAGCACGGCGCGCTGTGCTGTCTGGTCGAGCTCACCCTGCAGATGCCCTAAGGAGGTGAGGCGGAGATGGATGATGGCGTAGGCCAACTGCATCTGGCGGTGTGCCGGCGGTTCGGCGAGGCGGTTCAGGCCGCGCACGGCAAATGGGACCGTCGATCCCCGTGCGAGGCGTGGGATGCCAGAGGAGTGCTAGAGCACGTCATCGGATTTCACGACGTGCTTTTGTTGCGTCCCCTGGGACTGAAACCCGACCGACCACGAGACGATCCACAGGCGCGCTGGGAACTGACCTACGACTCGCTGGCTGAGGCATTCGACCCCGGCAGGGCTGTCTTCGACAGAGTCATAGCCGTGCCCAAAGTGGGAAAAGATCCGTCAACTCGGTTGGATGCGCGCCAACTGGTACCGAACCTGACCCGCGATGTGTTGGTCCACACCTGGGACCTCGCTCGCGCGGTAGGGGCAGACGATCGGCTGGACCCACGGTGGTGTGAGCTCTTCTACGCCGGCTTGCCAACGGATCCCGAGGCCTTGAGTGCGACAGGAATGTTCAATGCCCCGGTTGCGGCGAATGACGAGATTGATGTGCAGGCAAGACTGCTCGCTCGACTCGGCCGCGATCCTTGCTGGCGACCGGCGGACCACTACTGAGCGCTGAGCGGCGGCATCGTGCCGTTGCACACCACCGACTGCAACTCTACATACTCCTCGAGGCCCTCTGGCCCGAACTCGCGACCGATGCCCGATTGCTTGAAACCGCCGAACGGCGTGCTGATGTCGAGCATGTACATGTTGATGCCATAGGTGCCGGTGCGCACACCGGCGGCGATCTCGAGGCCGCGGGCCACATCGGCGGTCCACACCGAACCCGCCAGACCATAGTCGCTGTCGTTGGCGATCCGGACCGCGTCGTCCTCGTCCTGGTAACGCAGGACGGTCAAGACCGGGCCGAATATCTCCTCCCGTGCAATGCGCATGTCATTGGTGGCGTCGGCGAACAGCGTCGGCCGCACGTACCAGCCGCGCTCGGCCGGACGGTCCTGGCCACCGAGCACGATGCGGGCGCCTTGCTGCTGCCCGGACCGGATGAAGTCCTGGACCCGACGTTGTTGCCGTTGGGCGACAAGGGGTCCGATGTCGGTTGCCTCGTCGGCGGGATCTCCGACGCGCAGGCCCGACATCATCTCGGCCAGCGCGTCGACGACCTCGTCGTGACGGCGTGCGCTGACCAGGATGCGGGTCTGCGCGACGCACGCCTGGCCGTTGTTCATCAGGCCGGCCGTCTTCAACCCGGCCACGGTCTTGCCGATGTCGGCGTCGTCGAGAATGATCGCCGCCGACTTGCCGCCCAGTTCCAGGCTCACCCGCTTCAGCTGTTCGCCGCAGACGGCTGCGATCCGGCGGCCGACGGCGCTGGAACCGGTGAACGCGATCTTGTCCACCCCGGGATGACGCACCAGCGCCTCGCCGACATCCGACCCGCCGGGCAACACCGATACCACTCCTTCGGGCAGGCCGACCTGCTCGATCATCTCGGCCAACCACAAAGCGTCCAAAGGTGTTTCGGGTGCTGGCTTGACGACCACTGTGCAGCCGGCGATGAGGGCAGGAATCAGCTTGGGCATGATCAGGCATTGGGGCACATTCCACGGGACGATCGCGCCGACAAGACCCACCGGCGCCCGGCGCAGTTGCGCTTCGCCGAGTACACCCCGGCGGCGTTCCACCCAAGGGAAGTCGCGGGCGACGGCCAGGGCCAGGTGGATCATCGACGCCGCGCCGGCCGCCTGGCCAAGCCTACTGAAACTGCGCGGAGATCCCATCTGCGCGGTGATCAGATCAGCCATCTCGTCGATGTGACTCGCGTAGATCGCGGCCAGTTCCTCGATCTTGCCCATCCGCTCGCGCACGTCCATGCGCGGCCACGGGCCGTGGTCGAAAGCCTGCCGCGCGGCGGCTACGGCTGCGTCGACATCCTCGGGGCCGGCCACCTGAACGTGGCCGACGGGCTCTTCGGAGTGCGGGGAAATGACCGCGAGCTGTTGCGGGGTGGCGGGTTTGCGCCAGTGTCCTCCGATGAACAGCTCGTCATATGAACGGTGGCCGGGGGTTTCCGTCATCGGGGAACTACCTCAGGACAAAGTGAGAATGCGACCGTAACTTCGCTATTGATGCTAACATAGCAAAAAAGCAGGATTGCGCCCTGGCTGTGCCGATACTAGGAAGCCGACACCGTGAGCGACGAACTTCTGGTGGCCGCGGACGGCGCCGTTCGGATTGTGACGATCAACCGCCCGCAGTCGCACAACGTCATCGACGAATCTCTGCACAGCCAGCTGCTCGACGTCTGGCACGACCTGGATCGCGATGCCGAGGCTCGCTGTGTGGTGCTCACTGGTGCGGGCGGCACGTTCAGCGGCGGCGGTGATTTCGCCTTCCTCAAAGCGCAGCATCAGTCGTTGGCGCTGCGGTATGCGGTGTCACAACAGGCCGGCGCGATTCTGAACGCGATGATCAACTTCCGGCTTCCGGTGGTGGCCGCGGTCAACGCCCCGGCCATCGGGCTCGGTGCGTCACTGGCCCTGTGTTGCGACCTGGTCC
Organism: uncultured Actinomycetota bacterium; assembly: GCA_963728815.1. GTDB lineage: Bacteria > Actinomycetota > Actinomycetes > Mycobacteriales > Mycobacteriaceae > Mycobacterium. The sequence goes on along the minus strand of CAVSLH010000018.1, from coordinate 111,667 downwards.
TGATGTCGGACCGCAGCTACCTCTGCGATCCGCACGTGTCGATCGGCCTGACCGCCGCCGACGGCGGGGCGTTGCTGTGGCCCTACATGATGAGTCTCAGCCGCGCCAAGGAGTACATCTATCTCGGTGCCCGAATCCCCGCCGCCGAGGCACTGAATCTCGGTCTTGCCAATCGCGTGACGAGCGCGGACACCCTGATGGACGAGGCGATGCAGCTGGCGGCCCGGCTCGCCGTGCAGCCGGCGCGCGCATTGCAGACCACCAAGCGCGCGTTCTCCAAACACCTCGCGCAAGCGGCGCTTTCGATCGTCGACTACGGCCTTGCCGCCGAAACCCTCGAACTCGGCGCTGAAGAACACATCGAGAAGGTCCGCGAATTCCTCGGGGCCGACAAATACGACGCGATCGTCGTCTCCGAGGAGACCCGGTGTCGCCGGTCTGTGTAGTGCCCGACTGGCAGGGGGCCGGCACAAGCGACGATCCACAACGCGGCCGGCGAGGCGACGCGTGACATGAATTGGCGCAGTTACCCGTTCCAGCTGGTGCCTGGTGATGGCCAGCTGGATTTCCCCGCCGCCGAAGGCGAACACCCCGACCAGGAGTCCGATACCTGGTTCATCGCCGGTCACCTCGACGCCGCCCCGACCGGCCGGTCATTTGCCTTCCTGACGATTTTCAACAAGAACCGGCCAGGGGGAACGCTGGTCGCCGATTTCTACACGATGGCGCTGTTCGACTTGGATACCGGCGACTACGGCACCTATACGGATTACGACATGCCCCCGGCCAACATGAAACCGGGAGCCCGGCCCAAGCTGTCCATGGCGGTGGGGCATCTCGACCTCGAATACCAAAGCAGCGCCGGCACCGCGTCGTGGACCGCTTGCCGAGACGCGGACGAAGAATTGCTGCCCTACACGTACCGCGTCAGCCTCGTTGGCGAGGACCACACAGGTCGGTCCATGCAGCTGGACCTGGCCGTAACACCAACGCGCGCACCGACACCGGTGGGCGCATCGACCTACAACGGCAAGATCGTCTGCTTCGGCCAAAGCGACACGTACTCCTACTTCCAGACCGGGATGGCGATGACCGGAACCCTGCGCTGGGGCGAGGTGACCGAGCAGGTCAGCGGCTCCGCCGGGCATGTCGACCGGCAGTGGTTTCCGAAATATGCCGGCGCCGACAGAGACCCGCGGGCCAGATCTCACGAATGGCGCACGATCAATTTCGACAACGGCGTCGATTTGAGCATCTGGCGGCAATTCGACCGCACGAACGGCAATGCGCTGCAGCCGTTTACCGGAGTGACGACGAGTTATCCCGACCCCTCCATGCCACCGGAGTGCGCCGAAGACGTCGAGGTCACGATCAGCAGCTACGTCCGATGGCCGAATTCGATCCGGCCCCTGGTGCGGCCGCCTGCTCCGGCCCGCTACATGCCCGACCGCCACCGGATCACCTGCGCCACATTGCAACTGGACATCGTTGGAGAGCCGCTGGTGCCGGCCCCGGCACACGGCCTGCCGATCGAGTACATGGAAGGCCCATACCGCTACCGGGGAACGCTGTGGGGCAAACCGGTGAACGGGTTCGCGTTCAACGAGCGTTCGCTGGCGCTGTACCGGGATTGGGAGCTGGCCGAGGTGCTGGCCACAACCGTCGCGAACCTGGAACCACCGGCCCCGGACCTGCAGACCACGGTGGATCAGCTGGTGCCGTTGGTGGCCGCCGGCCGTCGCAGCGAGGCGGTTGAGTTATTGACCAAGGTGCGTCCCGGCCAAAAAGACCCGCTCGCAACCCTTCTCGACGATCTCATCGCCGTGCTGTCCGAGACAGAGTCAGCTGACCACAGCTGACGCTGCGAGCGCCTGATCCCACGAGATGTGGCGGTGCTGAAGGCCCGGTTCGTTACGCCCGAACAGCAGGTGGTCGCGGGCTCCGGACTCGAGGTTGGCTTGCAGTCCCTCGACCAGCCGGTAGTCCTCGTCGCGCACGGTGGCATGCGCGTAGTCGAAGACGGCTTGAGCGCCGGCCGCAACGGACTCGTCGGAGAGGTCCAGCGGTGTCGAGTTCTGGTGAACGGTGATGGACGTTCCCGGTTGATCGCCGGGATAGATCCGGAACAGTTCACCGTTGGCGATCGTCACCGACAGCACGATGTTGGGGAACAGCGCGTAGATCACCACCATGTTGTGGAGCGGGTCCCACTGCTCTTCGGGGACGTTGTCCAGTTCGAGAATCGTGTTGAGCGGAAAGATCAACCGGTGATGGGGTCCGTACGAATCGAAAACCGTGCAGTTGCTGCGGGCGATGGTGGCAAATGTCTGCCGATGCACGGTGGCGAAGTGGTAGTTCTCTGCGAAGGTGTCGACGGCCAATTTCCAATTGATGGGGGAGTCGAGCACCTTCTCGCCCAGCGGGGACCACCGTCCGATGCCCCACGAGTCGAGCTCGCCGGCCAGCGGTCCCAGGTGCGCGGCGACGTCCAGGGTGGCGCCGGGATCTAGTGCCACCCAAAGGAACCCGGCGAACTCAGCGGCCGGAAGTTCGGTCAAACCATCGGACTTGGGCGTCACCTCCGGGAAGCCCTCGCGGCCGGGCAGGCCGACTAACCGCCCGGTGTTGTCGTAGGTCCATGCGTAGTACGGGCAGCTGAACCGCTTCGCGGTGCCACACCCCGTCACCACTTGCGATTGGCGGTGCACGCCGTGAGGGTGAGCGGCGATCCAACGCCGCCGCGGCGGCAAGCGAGCTCGCCAAGATGGCGGCCGGCTCAAAGTAGTCCCTGGCGTCCAGGGGCTGCGATGCTTCAAAGTGATACACATGTGACCGTTGGGGCCAGTGTGTCAGCTGGTGTTTCTGTCGTACCCTGTGGCATGTGGCAGTCTCGCGGCGTGACGTGCTCAAATTCGCGGCCGCGACCCCGGGCCTGCTAGGTCTCGGCGTCGCGGCGGCGTCATTGCGCGCCGCACCGGCATCGGCGTCACTCGGCACCTTGTTGGACTATGCGGCCGGAGTCATCCCCGCCAGCCAGATCAGAGCTGCCGGCGCCGTGGGGGCGATCCGATACGTCTCGGATCGGCGGCCCGGCGGCGCCTGGATGCTGGGCAAGCCGATCCAGGTCACCGAAGCGCGTGACCTGAGCAGCAATGGACTCAAAATCGTTTCGTGTTATCAATTCGGCAAGGGCGGTAGCTCTGACTGGCTGGGTGGTGCCAGCGCAGGCCTGCAGCACGCCAAACGCGGGTCGGAGCTGCATGCCGCCGCCGGCGGTCCCGCCAACGCGCCCATCTACGCGTCGATCGATGACAACCCCTCGTATGACCAATACAAAAACCAGATCGTTCCGTATCTGCGGTCTTGGGAGTCGGTGATCGGACACCAGCGCACCGGCGTGTACGCCAACTCGAAAACAATCGACTGGGCGCTGCATGACGGCTTGGGCTCATACTTCTGGCAACACAACTGGGGCTCCCCCAAGGGGTACACCCATCCGGCCGCGAATCTGCATCAAGTCGAGATCGACAAACGCAGCGTTGGTGGGGTCGGGGTGGACGTCAACGAAATCCTCAAGCCCCAATTCGGGCAGTGGGCCTAGCGTTCTACTCCGCCCGGCTCCGGCGCGCAGCGCTCCAGCAAACACTTGTTCGCTCGTTGGGCGGCGCCGTCTTTACCGGCGAATGCGCGATGACACAGCAGGCGCGGCGTCGTGCGCCCGCCGCGGCGTGATTTTTTAACATAACGATTACATAACAATACTGCCTTGATCAGCGCAATTATAGCTACTCGACCGTAACCACCTACATGCAGGACGTTTGTTCCGCACACCCGCACCCGCGGTTAAGCCGGGTGTTACCCACGACACGGTTACCCGCGCGTAGAACTCGCCAGTAACCAATCAGCAGGCAAAAAGGGCACTGATCCTTATGACACCCTTAATGCAGCCGATGCAGTGCGCCGCGCCGCTCGACCCACGGGGGCGGCCCGCCGACAACACACCGGTCAGGTGATTTCGGCTGCGATTCGACGCGGAATCGACCCCGAACCGACGGGGCCCCGCACGTCGTGCTGACGGGCCGAACGAACCGATACGTAAAGACGCATACAGGGAGATACAGAACGTGACGATCCACGAGCACGACCGGGTGTCCGCTGACCGCGACGGGACTGGCCCGCACTGGGGGCACCACCCGCTTGCGGGGGACACCCATGCTCTGGTCGACCGTCTGACGGCCGGCGAGCCGTACGCTGTAGCGTTCGGCGGCCAGGGCAGCGCCTGGCTGGAGACCCTCGAAGAACTGGTGTCCTCGGCCGGGATTGAATCCGAGTTGGCAACGCTGGTCGGTGAGGTGGAGCTGCTGCTCGAACCGGTGGCAAATGAATTGGTCGTGGTGCGTCCGATCGGGTTCGAGCCGCTGCAGTGGGTACGTGCGCTGGCGGCCGAAGATCCGGTCCCGTCAGACAAGCACCTGACGTCGGCCGCGGTGTCGATACCCGGCGTGCTGCTCACCCAGATCGCGGCCGGGCGTGCCCTGGCGCGCCAGGGCATGGACTGGGTCGCCACACCGCCGGTGGCCGTGGCCGGCCATTCGCAAGGTGTGGTCGCTGTCGAGGCGTTCAAGGCCGCGGGCGCTCGCGATGTCGAGCTGCTGGCTTTGGCTCAGCTGATCGGTGCGGCCGGAACGCTGGTGGCTCGCCGGCGCGGCATCTCGGTGCTCGGCGACCGCCCGCCGATGGTGTCGGTGACCAACGCCGATCCCGAGCGCATTGGTCGGCTGCTCGACGAGTTCGCGCAGGATGTCCGCACCGTGCTGGCTCCGGTGCTGTCCATCCGCAATGGGCGGCGTTCGATCGTCATCACCGGCACCCCCGAGCAACTGTCTCGATTCGAGCTCTACTGCCGGCAGATCTCGGAGAAGGAAGAAGCCGACCGCAAGAACAAGGTCCGCGGCGGCGACGTCTTCGCGCCGGTCTTCGATCCGGTGCAGGTGGAGGTGGGCTTCCACACGCCGCGGCTGGCCGACGGTATCGACGTCGTCGGGGGCTGGGCCGAGAAGGTGGGCCTCGATGTCGAGTTGGCCCGGGAGCTGACCGACGCCATCCTGGTCGGTCGGGTCGACTGGGTGGAGGAGATCACCCGGGTGCACAAGGCCGGTGCGCGTTGGATCCTTGACCTCGGTCCCGGCGACATCCTGACCCGGCTGACCGCGCCGGTGATCCGCGGCCTTGGTGTGGGCATCGTGCCCGGGGCAACCCGCGGTGGTCAGCGCAACCTCTTTACCGTCGGCGCCATCCCCGAGGTGGCCCGGGCCTGGTCGAGCTACGCGCCGACCGTGGTTCGCCTCCCCGACGGCAGGGTCAAGCTCTCGACGAAGTTCACCCGGCTGACCGGGCGGTCGCCAATCCTGCTGGCGGGCATGACCCCGACCACCGTTGACGCCAAGATCGTTGCCGCTGCGGCTAACGCGGGACACTGGGCCGAGCTGGCCGGCGGCGGGCAGGTCACCGAAGAGATTTTCGCCAACCGCATCGAGGAGCTGTCCGGACTGCTGGAGCCCGGCCGCACCTTTGAGTTCAACGCGCTGTTCCTGGATCCGTACCTGTGGAAGCTGCAGGTCGGCGGCAAGCGTCTGGTGCAGAAGGCCCGCCAGTCCGGCGCGGCGATCGACGGTGTGGTGGTCAGCGCCGGTATCCCGGATCTCGAGGATGCCGTCGAGCTGATCGACGAGCTCAACGACATCGGCATCAGCCATGTCGTGTTCAAGCCGGGCACCATCGAGCAGATCCGCTCGGTGATCCGCATCGCGACCGAGGTGCCTACCAAGCCGGTGATCATGCACGTCGAGGGCGGGCGTGCCGGCGGCCACCACTCCTGGGAAGACCTCGACGACCTGCTGCTGGCCACCTACTCGGAGTTGCGCTCACGCCCGAACATCACCGTCTGCGTCGGCGGCGGCATCGGCACCCCGGAGCGGGCAGCCGAATACCTGTCCGGGCGCTGGGCCGAGTCATACGGCTTCCCGTTGATGCCGATCGACGGCATTCTGGTGGGCACCGCGGCGATGGCGGCCAAGGAGTCCACCACGTCGCCGTCGGTCAAGCGGATGCTGGTCGAAACGCAAGGTACCGACCAGTGGATCAGTGCCGGAAAAGCCCAGGGCGGCATGGCTTCCAGCCGCAGCCAGCTCGGTGCGGACATCCACGAGATCGACAACACCGCCTCGCGTTGTGGCCGGCTGCTCGACGAGGTCGCCGGCGACGTTGAGGCCGTCGCAGAGCGCCGCGACGAGATCATCGCCGCGATGTCCAACACCGCCAAGCCCTACTTCGGCGACGTCGGGGAGATGACCTACCTGCAGTGGCTGCAGCGCTACGTCGAGCTGACGATCGGCCAAGACAATTCGACCGCTGACACCGCTTCACCCGGCAGCCCCTGGTTGGCCGACACCTGGCGCGACCGCTTCGAGCAGATGCTGCAGCGCGTCGAGGCGCGGCTGCACCGGCAAGACTACGGCCCGATCGAGACCCTGTTCGCCGGGTCTGATGAGGACGACGCGCGGCTGCTGGAGAATCCCGAAGGGGCCATCGCCACCCTGCTAGCGCACTACCCTGACGCCGAGACCGTGCATCTGCATGCCGCGGATGTGCCCTTCTTCGTCACGCTGTGCAAGACACTGGGCAAGCCGGTCAACTTCGTGCCGGTCATCGACAAGGATGTCCGGCGCTGGTGGCGCAGTGACTCGCTGTGGCAGGCGCACGACGCCCGCTACGACGCCGACCAGGTGTGCATCATCCCCGGCACCGCGTCGGTCGCCGGCATCACCCGGATGGACGAACCCGTCGGCGACTTGCTGGACCGCTTCGAGCAGGCCGCCATCGACGAGGTGCTCGCCGCCGGAGCGGAGCCGAAAGACGTTACGTCGCGCCGGCTGGGCCGCGCCGACGTGACCGGACCGTTGGCCGTCGTGCTGGACGCACCCGATGTGCAGTGGGCCGGCCGCACCACGACCAACCCGGTGCACCGAATCGCCGACCCGGGCGATTGGCAAGTTAACGAAAATCGCAGTGCCACAAACTCATCCACCGGCGCGCGGCTGCAGGTGAACGCAGACGAGCAAGTCGTACTCAGTGTGCCGGTGTCCGGCACCTGGGTCGAAATCCCATTCACGTTGCCCGCCAACACCGTTGACGGCGGTACCCCGGTTGTCTCCACCGAGGACGCCACCACTGCTATGCGCGCGGTGCTGGCCATCGCCGCCGGTGTCGACGGGCCGGAGTTGCTTCCTCCGGCCGTAGACGGGACAGCCACCCTGGCGGTGGACTGGGATCCCGAGCGGGTCGCCGACCACACCGGGGTAACGGCCACCTTCGGCCAGCCGCTGGCGCCCAGCCTCACCACCGTGCCGGACGCACTGGTCGGTCCTTGCTGGCCAGCGGTTTTCGCGGCGATCGGCTCGGCGGTTACTGACGCCGGTGTCCCGGTGGTAGAGGGCCTGCTGAGCCTGGTGCACCTGGACCACGCCGCCCGTGTGGTCGGCCAACTGCCAGCAATCCCCGCCCAATTGACAGTCACCGCAACGGCCTCGCGGGCCACCGACACGGACATGGGCCGTGTCGTTCCGGTTTGGGTAACGGTTGCCGGAGCCGACGGCGCGGTGATCGCCACCCTCGAGGAGCGGTTCGCGATCCTCGGGCGCACCGGTGCCGCCGAACTCACCGACCCGGTCCGGGCCGGTGGTGCGGTATCGGAGAACGCGACCGATACTCCGCGCCGCCGCCGCCGTGACGTCACGCTGGCCGCACCGGTCGACATGCGCCCGTTCGCGGTGGTGTCCGGCGACCACAACCCCATTCACACCGATCGGGCCGCCGCGCTGCTGGCGGGCCTGGAATCGCCGATCGTGCACGGCATGTGGTTGTCGGCAGCCGCGCAGCACGCGGTGACCGCCACCGACGGTCAAGCCCGCCCACCGGCGCGGCTGGTCGGATGGACCGCCCGATTCCTGGGCATGGTGCGTCCTGGCGACGAGGTCGACTTCCGGGTCGACCGCGTCGGAATCGACCAGGGTGCAGAGGTTTTGGAAGTAGCCGCGCGTATCGGTTCGGATCTGGTGATGTCGGCGACCGCGCGACTGGCGGCACCCAAGACGGTCTACGCGTTCCCCGGCCAGGGCATCCAGCACAAGGGCATGGGCATGGATGTCCGGGCCCGTTCCAAGGCGGCCCGCAAGGTGTGGGACGACGCGGACAAGTTCACCCGTGACACGCTGGGCTTCTCGGTGCTGCACGTGGTGCGCGACAACCCGACCAGCATCATCGCCAGCGGCGTGCACTACCACCACCCCGACGGCGTGCTCTACCTGACGCAGTTCACCCAGGTGGCGATGGCGACGGTGGCGACCGCACAGGTCGCCGAGATGCGCGAGCAAGGCGCCTTCGTCGAAGATGCCATCGCGTGCGGCCACTCGGTCGGTGAGTACACCGCACTGGCCTGCGTGACGGGCATCTACGAGCTGGAAGCCCTGCTGGAGACGGTGTTTCACCGCGGCTCGAAGATGCACGACATCGTGCCGCGCGATGAGCTGGGCCTCTCCAACTACCGGCTGGCAGCGATCCGGCCGTCGCAGATCGACCTACCCGACGCTGAAGTCCCAGCATTCGTTGCCGAGATCGCGGAGCGCACCGGTGAATTCCTCGAGATCGTCAACTTCAACCTGCGCGGCTCACAGTACGCGATCGCCGGCACGGTTCGCGGTCTCGAAGCCCTGGAGGAAGAGGTGGAGCGGCGCCGTGAGCTCACCGGTGGCCGACGCTCGTTCATCCTGGTGCCGGGCATCGACGTGCCGTTCCACTCGCGGGTGTTGCGGGTCGGGGTGGCCGAATTCCGCCGCTCGCTGGACCGGGTGTTGCCGCGTGACCAGAATCCCGACCTGATCATCGGGCGCTACATTCCCAACCTGGTGCCGCGGCCATTCACACTGGATCGCGACTTCATCCAGGAAATCCGGGATTTGGTGCCCGCCGAACCACTCGACGAGGTTCTCGCCGACTACGACACCTGGCGTCGTGAGCGCCCGGACGAGATGGCGCGCACGGTGTTAATCGAACTGTTGGCTTGGCAGTTCGCCAGCCCGGTGCGCTGGATCGAGACGCAGGACCTGCTGTTCATCGAGGAGGCCGCTGGCGGCCTGGGTGTGGAGCGGTTCGTCGAGATCGGCGTGAAGTCGTCGCCGACCGTCGCAGGACTGGCCACCAACACCCTCAAGCTGCCCGAATATGCCCACAGCACAGTGGAAGTGCTCAATGCCGAGCGCGACGCTGCGGTGCTATTCGCCACCGACACCGACCCCGAGCCGGAACCCGAAGCAGAAGAGGCCGAGACGGCCGTCGTCTCGGCTGCGCCGGACGGGGCCGTCAGTGTGGAGGCCGCACCGGCGCCCGCGCCGGCCGCACCCTCGGGTGCGGCCCGCCCGGATGACATCGCGTTCGACGCCGCCGACGCCACCTTGGCGCTGATCGCGCTGTCGGCCAAGATGCGCATCGACCAGATCGAGGAGCTGGACTCCATCGAGTCCATCACCGACGGCGCGTCGTCGCGGCGCAACCAGCTGCTGGTGGACCTGGGCTCCGAGTTGAACTTGGGCGCCATCGACGGTGCCGCCGAGGCCGACCTGGCCGGGCTGCGCTCGCAGGTGACCAAGCTGGCGCGCACCTATAAGCCTTACGGCCCAGTGCTTTCCGATGCGATCAATGATCAGCTGCGGACCGTTCTTGGCCCCTCGGGCAAGCGGCCGGGGGCCATCGCCGAGCGGGTCAAGAAGACCTGGGAGCTCGGCGACGGTTGGGCCAAGCACGTCACGGTCGAGGTCGCGCTGGGAACCCGCGAGGGCGCCAGCGTTCGTGGGGGCGCCATGGGGCACCTGCACGAGGGCGCGCTGGCCGATGCCAGCGCTGTCGACAAGGTCATTGACGCCGCGGTCGCTTGCGTCGCCGCGCGTCGTGGCGTTGCCGCGGCGCTGCCGTCCGCGGGCGGTGGCGGCGGAGCGACCGTCGACGCCGGCGCACTGTCCGAATTCACCGATCAGATCAGCGGTCGCGACGGCGTGCTCGCCTCGGCGGCCCGTCTGGTGCTGGGCCAGCTGGGCCTGGACGACCCGGTCAGCGCATTGCCGGCGGCCACCGATGCCGAACTCATCGACTTGGTCACCGCCGAACTGGGTGCGGACTGGCCACGTTTGGTGGCGCCCGTGTTCGACGCCAAGAAGGCCGTTGTTTTTGACGACCGCTGGGCCAGCGCCCGGGAGGACTTGGTCAAGCTGTGGCTGACCGACGAGGGCGACATCGACGCCGACTGGGTGCGGTTATCCGAACGGTTCGAGGGCGCCGGCCACGTCATCGCTACCCAGGCCACCTGGTGGCAGGGCAAGTCGCTGGCCGCGGGCCGTCAGATCCACGCATCGTTGTACGGCCGGATCGCTGCCGGTGCCGAGAACCCGGATGCCGGTCCCTACAGCAGCGAAATCGCTGTGGTGACAGGCGCTTCCAAGGGTTCGATCGCCGCGTCGGTGGCCGCCCGACTGCTCGACGGCGGTGCCACCGTCATCGCGACGACGTCGAAGCTCGACGACGAACGACTGGCGTTCTACCGCACGCTGTACCGTGACCACGCTCGGTACGGCGCGGCGCTGTGGGTGGTCGCGGCCAACATGGCGTCCTACTCCGATATCGACGCACTGGTCGAATGGGTCGGCCATGAGCAGAGCGAAAGCCTTGGGCCACAGTCGATTCACATCAAGGACGCGCAGACCCCGACGCTGTTGTTCCCGTTCGCGGCACCGCGCGTCGTCGGCGACCTGTCGGAGGTCGGTTCGCGCTCCGAGATGGAGATGAAGGTACTGCTGTGGGCCGTGCAGCGGCTGATCGGCGGTCTGTCGAAGATCGGCGCCGAGCGCGATATCGCCTCGCGGCTGCACGTGGTGCTGCCGGGCTCGCCCAACCGCGGAATGTTCGGCGGTGACGGCGCTTACGGTGAAGCCAAGTCGGCGCTGGACGCTGTGGTGAGCCGCTGGCACGCCGAGTCCTCGTGGGCGGCTCGGGTCAGCCTGGCGCACGCGCTGATCGGCTGGACCCGGGGCACCGGGCTGATGGGCCACAACGACTCCATTGTCAGTGCGGTCGAGGAGGCTGGTGTCACCACCTACTCCACCGACGAGATGGCCGCGATGTTGCTGGACCTGTGCGATGTGGAGTCCAAGGTGGCCGCGGCCAGCGCGCCGATCAAAGCGGACCTGACCGGCGGGCTCGGCGAGGCCGACCTTGACATGGCCGAACTGGCCGCCAAAGCGCGCGAGGAGATGTCGGCCGAGGCCGCTGCCGATCAGGAGGAGGCGGCCGAGGGCACCATTGCGGCGCTGCCGTCCCCGCCGCGTGGCTACACCCCGGCACCACCTCCGGAATGGGCCGACCTCGACGTCGACCCGGCCGATCTGGTGGTGATCGTCGGCGGTGCCGAACTCGGCCCGTATGGTTCGTCGCGCACCCGGTTCGAGATGGAGGTCGACAACGAACTGTCGGCCGCCGGCGTTCTGGAGCTGGCCTGGACCACCGGGTTGATCCGCTGGGAAGACGACCCGCAACCGGGTTGGTACGACACGGAATCCGGCGAGCTTGTCGACGAGTCCGAGCTGGTCGAGCGCTACCACGACACCGTGGTGGAGCGCACCGGGATTCGTGAGTTTGTCGATGACGGCGCGATCGACCCCGACCATGCTTCCCCGTTGCTGGTGTCGGTGTTCCTGGACAAGGACTTCGCCTTCGTGGTGTCGTCAGAGGCCGATGCCCGCGCCTTCGTCGAGTTCGACCCGGAGCACACGGTCATCCGGCCGGTGCCCGACTCGAGCGACTGGCAAGTCATCCGCAAGGCCGGCACCGAGATCCGGGTGCCGCGAAAGACCAAGCTGTCGCGGGTTGTTGGCGGCCAGATCCCGACCGGGTTTGATCCGACGGTATGGGGCATCAGTCCCGACATGGCGAGTTCCATTGACCGGCTGGCGGTGTGGAACATCGTGGCGACTGTCGACGCGTTCCTGACCGCCGGCTTCAGCCCGGCCGAAGTGATGCGCTATGTGCACCCGAGCTTGGTGGCCAACACCCAGGGCACCGGCATGGGCGGTGGCATGTCGATGCAGACGATGTACCACGGAAACCTGTTGGGCCGTAACAAGCCGAACGACATCTTCCAGGAAGTCCTGCCGAATATCATTGCCGCACACGTGGTTCAGTCCTACGTCGGCAGCTATGGCGCGATGATCCACCCGGTTGCCGCGTGCGCGACGGCCGCGGTGTCGGTCGAGGAGGGCGTCGACAAGATCCGGCTGGGCAAGGCCGAGCTGGTGGTGGCGGGTGGCCTGGACGACCTCACGCTGGAGGGCATCATCGGCTTCGGTGACATGGCGGCCACCGCCGACACCGGCATGATGCGCGGCCGGGGCATCCACGACTCGAAGATCTCCCGGCCCAACGACCGGCGGCGGCTGGGCTTCGTCGAAGCTCAGGGCGGCGGCACCATCCTGCTGGCTCGTGGTGATCTGGCGCTCAAGATGGGCCTGCCAGTGCTTGCGGTGGTGGCCTTCGCGCAGTCGTTCGGCGACGGCGTGCACACCTCGATCCCGGCCCCGGGCCTGGGTGCGCTGGGCGCGGGCCGCGGCGGCAAGCATTCGCCGCTGGCGCGTGCGCTGGCCAAGCTGGGTGTGGGCGCTGACGACATCGCGGTCATCTCCAAGCACGACACCTCGACGCTGGCCAACGATCCCAACGAGACCGAGCTGCATGAGCGGCTCGCCGACTCAATGGGCCGCTCCGAGGGTGCTCCGCTGTTCGTGGTGTCGCAGAAGAGCCTCACCGGTCACGCCAAGGGCGGCGCGGCGGTCTTCCAGATGATGGGGCTGTGCCAGATGCTGCGGGACGGGGTGATCCCGCCCAACCGCAGCCTGGACTGCGTCGACGACGAACTGGCCGGCTCCGCACACTTCGTGTGGGTGCGCGACACGCTGCGGCTCGGCGGGAAGTTCCCGCTCAAGGCCGGGATGCTGACCAGTCTCGGGTTCGGCCATGTGTCCGGCCTGGTCGCACTGGTGCACCCGCAGGCGTTCATCGCCTCGCTGGACCCGGGTCAGCGCGCGGAGTACCAGCGGCGTGCCGACGCCCGCCTGCTGGCCGGCCAGCGCCGGCTCGCCTCGGCCATCGCCGGCGGCGTCCCGATGTACGAGCGGCCGGCCGACCGTCGCTTCGACCATCACGCGCCGGAGAAGCGGCAGGAGGCGGCGATGCTGCTGAATCCGGACGCTCGGCTGGGTGACGGCGAGGCGTACATCGCATGACTTCGGCCATCCGTTAACGTGGCGACGCATGGGCATCGTCGGAGTGGGGATCGACCTCGTCTCCATTCCTGATTTCGCCGAGCAGGTCGACCAGCCGGGAACGGTGTTCTCCGAAACCTTCACCCCGGGTGAGCGCCGCGACGCTTCCGACAAGAGTTCGTCGGCAGCACGTCACCTGGCCGCCCGCTGGGCCGCGAAGGAGGCGGTGATCAAGGCCTGGTCAGGATCGCGGTTCGCTCAGCGGCCCATGTTGCCGGAGGACATTCACCGCGATATCGAGGTGGTCACCGACATGTGGGGACGGCCGCGAGTCCGGCTGACCGGGGCCATCGCCAAGCATCTGGCCGACGTGACGATCCACGTGTCGCTGACACACGAAGGGGATACCGCGGCCGCGGTGGCCATCCTCGAAACCACCTGAGGGCCGAACCTCTCGAACTAGCCTTGAGTCATGACTGATCTGATTGAGCGCGTCCGCGACGTACTGCCTTCGGTGCGGCGCGATCTGGAGGCCTTGGTACGGATCGAATCGGTGTGGGCCGACCCCGGCCGGCGGCCGGAGGTACACCGCAGCGCGCAGGCGGTGGCGGATCTGTTGTCGCAGGCAGGTTTTAGCGATGTGCGGATCGTCAGCGAGGGCGGCGCGCCCGCGATCATCGCGCAGCATCCGGCGCCCCCGGGCGCTCCTACCGTGCTGCTCTACGCCCACCATGACGTACAGCCCGAAGGTGACCGCGGCCAATGGGCATCGCCGCCTTTCGAGCCGACGGAACGCGACGGGCGACTTTACGGCCGCGGCAGCGCCGATGACAAGGCTGGTATCGCAACGCATTTGGCTGCGTTTCGGGCACATGAGGGCCGACCGCCGGTGGGTGTGACGGTCTTCGTCGAAGGCGAAGAGGAATCCGGGTCGCCGTCGCTGGCCCGGTTGCTGGCCGCCCACCGCGACACGCTGGCTGCCGACGTCATCGTCATCGCCGACTCGGACAACTGGAGCGCCGAGACTCCGGCGCTGACGGTATCGCTGCGCGGCTTGGTCGACTGCGTGGTCGAGGTCGCCACGCTTGACCACGGGCTGCACTCCGGCTTGTGGGGCGGAGTGGTTCCCGATGCGCTGAGCGTGCTGGTGCGACTGCTGGCCAGCCTGCACGACGACGACGGCAACGTGGCCGTGGCCGGCCTGCACGAAAGTACTGCTGCGGCTGTCGATTACCCGGGCGAGCGGGTGCGCGCCGACTCCGGTCTGCTGGACGGGGTGTCCGAGATCGGCTCGGGTTCGGTGCCGCAGCGGCTGTGGGCCAAACCGGCGATCACTGTGATCGGTATCGACACCACATCGGTTGCGGCCGCATCGAACACGCTGATCCCACGGGCCCGGGCCAAGATCAGCATGCGGGTCGCGCCCGGCGGCGACGCCGCAGCGCACCTGGACGTGTTGACTGCTCATCTGCAGCGGCACGCTCCGTGGGGCGCCCAGGTCAGTGTCATCCGCGGCGAGATCGGTGAGCCCTACGCCATCGATGCTTGCGGCGAAGTCTATGACGCCGCGCGGGCGGCGTTTCGACGGGCATGGGGTGTTGACCCGATCGATATGGGCATGGGCGGCTCGATCCCGTTCATTGCCGAGTTCGCTGCCGCGTTCCCGCAGGCGAAGATCCTCGTCACCGGGGTCGAAGACCCCGCAACACAAGCGCACAGCATCAACGAGAGCCTGCATCTGGGTGTGCTGGAACGTGCAGCGGTCGCCGAAGCGCTGCTGCTGGCCAACCTGGCCTGATCGCCTACACCGACAAGTCGCGCCGAAGTTTGGCGACGTGGCCGGTGGCCTTGACGTTGTACTGCGCGACGGCGATTTTGCCTTTTTCGTCGACGACGAACGTGGAGCGGATCACGCCCTGCACGGTCTTGCCGTACATCTGTTTTTCTCCGTAGGCGCCCCAGGCCGTCAGCACCTTGCGGTCGGGATCGGACAGCAGCGGGAACGTCAGCCCTTCGGCGTCGCGGAATTTGGCAAGCCTCGCCGGTGCATCCGGGGAGATCCCGACGACATCAAGGCCGGCATCGTTGAGGTCGCGCAGGTTATCGCGAAAATCACAGGCCTGCTTGGTGCATCCCGGTGTTGAGGCAGCAGGGTAGAAGTACACAACGACACGGCGCCCCTTGTAGTCGGCCAGCGACACCTTGTTGCCGTCGGCGTCGGGGAGGGTGAAGGCGGGCGGTTTATCACCGGGCGCCAGCCGCGTGGTCTCGGTCAACGTAGGTCCCTTTCTGTTCACCGGAGCGTGGGGATCACCGCCGGCTGATCTAGGGTAGTGCGTCAGGTGCACCAGGCGGACAGTGGAGGACTTGGAGGACACAGTGGCGGACCGGGACCCCGAAGCCATCAAGCAGGACATCGACCTCGCCCGCGACCAGCTGGCGGCCACCGTCGATTCACTTGCTGAGCGCGCTAATCCTCGCCGCCTCGCCGACGATCTCAAGGCCCGGGTGATCGGATTCGTGAAAAAGCCCGTGGTGGCCGTCTCGCTGGTAGGGATCGGGTCGGTGGTCGTGGTCGTGGTGGTCCGCAAGATTAGGGATCGCTGACCCGCGACCCGGCCGAGCGGCGGCTTGCGGCGGCCACGAAACTCGTTGCCGTGCAGGGGATTCAAGCGTTAGCTGGCGCGATCTGCTGACCGCCGAAATGCCTACGCGTGACCAGCCGGCCCACGGCGAGGTAGGTATAGGTAACCGTGCCGTGGGATCGCAGGGCAGTTGTTGACGACGGGGCATCTAGCCCCCGCCATTCACATTGGTGCGCCGTCAGGGTTTCGAACCCCGGACCCGCTGATTAAGAGTCAGCTGCTCTACCAACTGAGCTAACGGCGCCTTGGTCGGCCGAGACCGCGTTTGCGACAATAACAGGCCATCCGTCGCGGAGCGAAATCCCGGGCCTTCCCAGGATAGAGCCTTAAGTGCAGGCAATCTCCTAGCGTTTGCGGACTTCCGGATGCTGGCTTAGGGTCACGAGCTTGTGTCAAAAATTGCCGAACCGCCGGGGCGGGACAAAACCGGCCCCGTGTTGGCCCGGCGAGAGGCTCTAACCCATTAGAATACTTGCAACTATTCAGGGTCAGCGGTGACCAAAGTAAGCCAAATTATGTGGAAGGTCGCCCGGTGACGCCTTTGCGCAGACCACGATTATCGCTGGCTGTGGCGATGATCTTGGTTGCTGCGTTCGGTGTTGCGTGCAGCAGTAGCCAAAGCGCTGCGCCGGTCAAGGCCATCGTCGACAAGGGCACGCCGTTCGCAGATCTGCTGGTCCCGAAGCTCACCGCCTCGGTGACTGACAGCGCAGTCGGTGTCACCGTGGATGCACCGGTGACGGTAAGCGTGGCCGACGGTGTGCTGGCGGCGGTCACCATGGTCAACGACAATGGCAGAACGATCAATGGTCAACTCAGCCCCGACGGGCTGCGCTGGTCGACCACCGAGCAGCTCGGCTACAACAGGCGCTACACGCTGAACGTGAAGGCGCTCGGCTTGGGTGGCGCGGCGAACCGCCAGATGACCTTCCAGACCAGTTCTCCCGCGCACCTGACGATGCCTTACGTCAACCCGGGCGACGGCGAGGTGGTGGGCATCGGCGAGCCGGTGGCGATCCGGTTCGACGAGAACATCGCGAACCGCGCCGCGGCCCAGAAGGCCATCACCATCACCACCAACCCGCCCGTCGAGGGCGCGTTCTACTGGCTGAACAATCGCGAAGTACGTTGGCGTCCAGAGCATTTCTGGAAGCCGGGTACAGCCATTGACGTCGCGGTCAACACCTACGGCGTCGATTTGGGCGAAGGGATGTTCGGCGAGGACAACGTCAAGACGCACTTCACCATCGGCGACGAGGTCATCGCGACCGCCGACGACAGCACCAAGGTGGTGACCGTGCGGGTCAATGGTGAAGTCGTCAAGACCATGCCGACGTCGATGGGTAAGGACAGCACCCCGACGGCCAACGGCGTCTACATCGTCGGTACACGGTTCAAGCACATCATCATGGACTCGTCGACCTACGGCGTGCCGGTCAACTCGCCCAACGGATATCGCACCGATGTGGACTGGGCCACGCAGATTTCCTACAGCGGCGTCTTCGTGCACTCCGCACCATGGTCGGTCGGTGCCCAGGGCCACACCAACACCAGCCACGGCTGTCTGAATGTGAGCCCCAGCAACGCCGAGTGGTTCTACGACCACATCAAACGCGGCGACATCGTCGAGATCATCAACACCGTGGGGCCGACGCTGTCAGGCACCGAAGGACTCGGCGACTGGAACATCCCCTGGCCGCAGTGGAAGGCGGGCAACGCCAACACCTGACGCGCCGCGCGGGCTCTAGAATCCGATGACGAGACTCAGGAGTGGGGTGGTACGGGGCACCAAACTAGGCCGCAGTTGAACGACAGTTGCGAGCGAGGAGGCGGCGCCACAGCCGGCGGCTTGCTGCTGTCGTGGCACTTACCCGTGTCCCAGTTGGGACCCCATGCCGGGTTCCAGGGCTTCCCTGGGCACCAAAGAACTTGCGGCGCAGGACCGGGCTGGGCCTGGGCGGTACCTGCGGCCAGCGCCAATCCGGCCAGCCCCCATCCGGCCGCCGCGACGCTGCCCGAGAGCAGCGCTCCGTCGATGGTCTTCTTCAGGGTGTTGCTCATGTTGTGTGTCCCTTGGTTGTGCCTTCATGCCCGCTTCGCGTGGCGTCGTTGTGGCAAGTACACAAGGGCCGGTTCGATACCGATCCCAAGTTGGTTGAGCGTTCCCGGGTAGGTCAAGCCGCGGCAGCCACAGCTAGAGCCGTCAATTTTGTGGCGCAATAACTTTCGCTTGTGCAGCGTGGTGTGCGGGCGTATGGGGCGGCCGAGCTTAGCGACCGACTCTCGGTCAAGCCTCAACAGGCGGGGGCCGATGCGGTATGCCGCCAGCCGGCCCTGTGCGTTCCAGCGCCTGATTTGGTCGGGCGGTACAGCAGGTCAGACCCTTTTGGGGTAAACAACCTGCAGTGTGTGGACATGCAAAAGGTCAGAGGGCGAAAACACCCTCTGACCTGCGGGGTGAGTGACGGGACTCGAACCCGCGACATCCAGGATCACAACCTGACGCTCTACCAACTGAACTACACTCACCATGGCCGCGAGCCGGCCCCGAGATCCGAAGGAGCCAACGAGCGGCGACGTCGATACTAGCCGCTGTTGGGCTCGCCGGCCGAATCGATTCTTTCTGCTGCGCTCTCTCCGTTCTGAAGATCGGCGACCACTTCCGCGATTTCACTGCTAGACGGCCCTGGCAGGGGCACGAATGCGGTTCGCCGGTAGAACTGCAGTTCGCGGATGGATTCGCGAATGTCGGCCAGCGCCCGGTGGGTGAGCCCCTTGGGCGGCTGGCCGAAGTAAATGCGCGGGTACCAGCGCCGGCAGAGTTCTTTGATCGAGCTGACGTCGATCATCCGGTAGTGCAGAAACGAGTCCAAAGCGGGCATGTCGCGTGCGATGAACGAACGATCGGTGGCGATCGAGTTGCCCGCCAGCGGCGCCGTCTTGGGTTGCTTGACGTGCTCGCCGATGTAGTCGAGCACCATCGTCTCGGCAGTCGCCAGGTCGACGCCGGATGCCTTCACCTCGGAGATCAACCCAGAACGCGAGTGCATCTCGGCGACCACGTCGATCATCGACCCCAGCGCGCCGTCGTCGGCGTGAATCACCACGTCGACTCCGTCGCCGAGGATGTTCAGATCGGCGTCGGTCACCAGGGCCGCGATCTCGATCAACTTGTCCGAACCCAGATCCAGACCGGTCATCTCGCAGTCGATCCACACCAATTCGTCCCGCACAGCGCTCAGACTAGGCCCACGTTAGCCCTGCCCCTGCCTCCCCCTCGGCAAGTAATGTGAGGCTTTGCCGTACTACATGGTGAACTACTCGGGAAGAGGGACGTGGCACGATGAGCACCGAATCGGAGGCGACGCCCGCGAAGCGGATCGCGAACGGCTATGCGGTCGAAGGCCAGGCGCTGGAATTGGGCACGGTGGTCGTGGATGGCGAGGCCGACCCGACCGCGCAGATACGCATCCCGCTGGCCACCATCAACAGGCACGGCCTGGTGGCCGGCGCGACTGGAACCGGCAAGACCAAGACGCTGCAGCTGATTGCCGAGCAGCTCAGCGCGGCGGGTGTGGCCATGATGATGGCTGACGTGAAGGGCGACCTGTCCGGTCTGGCCCGGCCGGGGGAGGCCAACGACAAGACCGCCGGGCGTGCGAAAGATACCGGGGACAACTGGGTGCCAACGGCATTCCCGGTGGAGTTCTTGTCGTTGGGCACCAGTGGGGTCGGCGTGCCGGTGCGTGCGACGATTTCCAGCTTCGGCCCGATTCTGTTGGCAAAGGTGTTGGGGCTCAATGCTACTCAGGAATCGACGCTGGGGCTGATTTTTCACTGGGCCGACCAGCAGGGGTATCCGCTGCTGGATCTGAAGGACTTGCGCGAGGTCATCAGCCACCTGACCAGCGATGAGGGCAAGGCCGAGCTGAAATCCCTTGGGGCGGTGTCTCCTACGACTGCCGGCGTGATACTGCGGGCATTGGTCAACCTGGAAGCCGAGGGCGCCGACACCTTCTTCGGCGAGCCGGAGCTCAAGCCCGAGGACCTGCTGCGCGTGGACAGTCAGGGCCGCGGCATCATCTCGCTACTCGAGTTCAGCAGCCAGTCGTTGCGCCCGGTGATGTTCTCCACGTTCCTCATGTGGGTGTTGGCTGATCTGTTCACGTTCCTGCCCGAGGTGGGTGACCTGGACAAACCCAAGCTGGTGTTCTTCTTCGACGAGGCGCACCTGTTGTTCACCGACGCGTCGAAGGCTTTCCTTGAACAGGTCGAGCAAACCGTCAAGCTGATTCGATCCAAGGGCGTTGGGGTGTTCTTCTGCACCCAGTTGCCGACGGATGTGCCCAACGACGTGCTCTCCCAGCTGGGTGCCCGGGTTCAGCACGCATTGCGGGCGTTCACCCCCGACGATCAGAAGGCGCTGAGCAAGACGGTGCGCACCTATCCGAAAACCGATGTCTACGACCTGGAGTCCGCGCTGACGTCGCTGGGTATCGGCGAGGCCGTTGTCACTGTGCTCTCGGAGAAAGGCGCACCGACGCCGGTGGCGTGGACCCGCCTGCGGGTACCCCGGTCGCTGATGGGCACCATCGGTACCGACGCGATCGCTGCTGCGGCCAAGGCCAGCCCGTTGCAGGCCGAATACGGCCAGACCATCGACCGGGAGTCGGCCTACGAGATGTTGAGAGCCAAGTACGCGCCCGCGCCGGCCCCGCAGCAGCCCGCGCCTGACTATCCGCCGTCGTCAACCGACTTCCAGTTGCCGCCGATGCCGCCGCCGGCTGAGCCAAAGGGCCCAGGCATGTTGGAGGAAGTACTGAAAAATCCGACCGTGAAGAGCGTCCTGCGGTCGGCGGCCAACACCGGCGTACGCGAGATCACCCGCAGCATCTTCGGCACCGGTCGACGGCGGAGGTGACGTTAGCCGCCGAGCTTCTTGTAGAAGCTGCCCACGATCGGTGCCACGATGGCGCGCGGTGCGTACTGGCTCGCCACCGACATGGCTTTCGACGTCAAGCCGGGCACGACGCGCATCTTGTTGCGCTCCAAGGCATCCAGAGATATGCGGGCGGTGTGCTCCGTTGAGATCCATAGGAAGTCCGGCACTAGCTTTTCGACGAGCGACGCATCGGCCGGATCTGATAGATCGGTGCGCACCGGGCCCGGTGCCAGCAGGGTGACGTGCACACCGGAGCCGCGCAGTTCACCACGCAACGACTCACTGAACGTGTTCACGAACGCCTTGGTGGCGGCATAGGTTGCGTTGTAGGGAATCGGCGAATTGCCTGCCGCGGAACCGGAAATCAAAATGCCGCCGGCCTTGCGCTCAATCATGCCCGGCAGCACCGCCAACGTGAGGTCGTGTACTGCTACGGCGTTCAGCTGCACTTGGGCCTTTTCGCCCGCCGGGTCGAGTGCCGAGACCGGACCGAACGTCGCGGTACCCGCGTTGGCGCACAGGATCGAGATGGGGCGGGCGGCCAGTTCGTCGGCCAGTTTCGCCCGTTCCCCTGGATCGGCCAGATCGGCAGGTCGCACTTCGACGGCGACGCGATACTCGTCGGACAGACGGGCGGCCAGATCGGTGAGCACGTCTTCGCGTCGCGCGGTGACTATGAGGCTGTGCCCGCGCGCGGCGAGTTCGGTGGCCAGCGCTTCGCCGATGTTTTGCGAAGCTCCGGTGACAACGGCACGCGCGTCAGGGCTGGGAGCTGGTATCGGCATGCGCCAATCGTAGACACGCAGCGATCGCAAGCGCGGCGAAGCCGGGCGCAGCGGGTCGCTGCGCATCCCACCCCGCAGCGATCGCAAGCGCGGCGAAGCCGGGCGCAGCGGGTCGCTGCGCATCCCACCCCGCAGCGATCGCAAGCGCGGCGAAGCCGGGCGCAGCGGGTCGCTGCGCATCCCACCCCGCAGCGATCGCAAGCGCGGCGAAGCCGG
This sequence comes from uncultured Actinomycetota bacterium, assembly GCA_963728815.1. GTDB lineage: Bacteria > Actinomycetota > Actinomycetes > Mycobacteriales > Mycobacteriaceae > Mycobacterium. The sequence goes on along the minus strand of CAVSLH010000018.1, from coordinate 89,718 downwards.
GCGCAGCAGGTCGCTGCGCGTCCCACCCCGCAGCGATCGCAAGCGCGGCGAAGCCGGGCGCAGCGGGTCGCTGCGCATCCCATCCCGCAGCGGGCCGTCTGCCAAACCAATAGAGTGCCGGGCATGAGTCAGCCGGAGTCGGCGTCGGGCACAGTTGTGCGATCTCGGGTGGTGGCTTGGGCGCTGTGGGACTGCGGCTGCGTCGGTCTGACCGCGATCGTGGCGGTCTTTGTGTTCTCCGTCTACCTGACCAGCAACGTGGGGGCGGGCATTCACGGCGGTACCACACCGGCGAGTTGGTTGGGTCGTGCTGGGGCCATCGCCGGGTTGACCATCGCGGTGTTGGCGCCGGCCGTCGGCGTATGGGTGGAGTCCCCGCACCGCCGGCGGGTGGCGCTGAGTGTGCTGACCGGCATGGCGGTGGTGCTGACCAGCGCGATGTACCTGATCCGCGACCACCCCAGCTACCTGTGGGCCGGGCTTGTGCTGCTGGCGGCGACGACGGCATGCGGTGACCTGGCCAGCATCCCGTACAACGCCATGCTGCGCCAGCTCTCGACGCCGGAGACATCGGGCCGGATCTCCGGCTTCGGCTGGGCAGCGGGCTATCTCGGGAGCGTCTTGCTGCTGCTGCTGATCTACTTGGGATTCATTTCCGGAAGCGGCGAGGTGCGCGGGCTGCTGCACGTGCCCACCCATGACGGGCTCTACGTCCGGACGGCGATGCTGCTGGCCGCGGCGTGGCTGGCTGTGTTGGCCGTGCCGTTGTTGTTGGTCGCACACCGGTTGCCCGACTCCGGTGAGGTGTCCCACCGCACGAGCATGCTGGGTGGTTATCGCAAGCTGTGGACGGAGGTCAGGGCGGAGTGGCAACGCGATCGCAACCTGGTCTACTTCCTGGCTGCCAGCGCGCTCTTTCGGGACGGGATGGCGGCCCTTTTCGCGTTCGGCGGTGTGCTGGGCGTCAATGTGTACGGCATCTCGCAAGCTGACGTGCTGATATTCGGTGTGGCGGCCTCTGTGGTGGCCGCGGTGGGGGCGGTGCTCGGCGGGTTCGTCGACCATCGGATCGGATCCAAACCGGTCATCATCGGGTCACTGGTCATGATCCTGAGCATGGTGCTCACCTTGATGGCGCTGTCCGGTCCGTTGGCGTTCTGGGTGAGCGTACTGCTGCTGTGTCTGTTCATCGGACCCGTACAGTCGTCGTCGCGCGCCCTGTTGCTGCAGATGGCGAACACGGGCAAGGAGGGGGTCGCCTTCGGTCTGTACACCATGACCGGGCGCGCGGTCGCGTTCGTGGCGCCGTGGCTGTTCTCCGTCTTCGTCGACGGGTTCGGCGCCGTCCGTGCCGGCCTGGGCGGTATCTCGCTGGTACTGATCGCCGGTGTGCTGGCGATGCTGGTGGTCCGTGTCCCACCGCGCCGCGTGGCTGTCCCGCTAGAACAGTCCTAGCCCCCGGCGCTGCATATCGTGATGCCTACCCCTACGCGTTGGCGTACCTGAACCCCGGCCACCGTGACCGAGCATGTGACATTGTGGCCGATGTTGACGATCGTGACGCTTGCCGGATGAACGGCCGACGCTGACAGGCTGACCTCTTTGCTCCACGGCAGCGACACGTTGAACTCGGTCTGGATGATGTCGCCGGTATCTATGTACATGATGCTGATCGCGCGACCTTCGCCGGTGACGCTGTAGACAACAGGCTGCATCGCGCCTGGGCTGGTCGTCTCGGTGGGCGTACCGGAACCGCTGGTCGGTGGCGCGGGGGCGGCGGAGGGCGGCGTCGTTCGGATCGTGGGTGTCGGGGTTGTCGAACTTGACCCGGGCATGGCGGGCAACGGCGGGATGGCAGTCTGGGTTTTGACCGCGCCGTTCGCGAGTACCAGCGCGATGACCAGCCCGACGACCAGCAGCACCGCCGCGGCGGCGGCAATCCACAACCAGCGCGGCGATCTCGGGCCTTCCGGCGGCGGGGGAGTCAGCCCCTCTGGGGGCATTCCATCCGACGGGGGCTGGTCTTGTTGCCAGTACCGCGGCAATTGTTGGGTTGGGTTCAGTTCGTTCGGGTTTGGTGTCCACTGGGGAGGTGGACCGCCGTAGGTGGGCGCGTAGGGCGCCTGGTCGGCGTAGGCCGGGTCGGTGAGCTGCGGATTTTGGGGAACCTGCGGCTCGGTCGGTCCAGACCCCGGTAGAGGGGGACCAAACCGCTCGGGCCGACGTGGATCGTTCATGTCCACCTCATGGGTTGCAGGGTACCTGGGCTGGGCGCGTGAGCGGTGATGTACCTGATGACATCGCGTCCAGACCGTGGCTCTGGGCACCGCTGTCAAGGGCCCAGCATGCACCGCAACATTTTTCAACAAGCGTTGATGTTTGGTGCCACCACGCGTAACGCTTTCTTCAGCGATCGCTGAAGAAAGGCGTCTGCTATGCCGATGCTTGCTCGACAATCAGATTCGCCGCCGCAGCCAACCCGTTCCGGGTGGATTCGAGCCGTTTCGAACCTCGTTGCAGGACAACATGATGAAGGGCGTGGACCTCGACAAGTATGTGGCCGATAATCTCATCGGGACGCCAGAACAGGTGTGCGCCAAGGTCGCCGCGTTCGAAGAGGCCGGGTTGGATGGGTTCTACGCCGTGTTATTCGTCGCCAATACCGTCGACGAAATGGCCGAACAGATGCGCCTTTTCGCCCGGTATGTCATCCCAGCCTTCCCGGACAAGCCGGGAACCGCCGAATCCCAGCTCGCGGCGTCAAGACACGGTCAGCCGGTCAACTCCAAGCGGTAGCGGCAGCCTACTGGCACTGGTCTGCGGCTCGTAGCGCGGCGACGGTCATCGCCCGCATGACGGCCCGGGACCGCACCGCGCGGGCCGGCTTGGTGCGCGAATTGTCGCCGGCCTTCATGCTGTGGGGTGTCGAGTTCAGCAAGCCGAATACCGCGTGCGCCGTCAGCCGGGCATCGGCTTCGGCCAGCTCAGGGTTCAGCTCGCGCAGCACGCCCACCCAGACCTCCACATACTGCCGCTGCGCTTTCCGTACCTGCCGCTCTGCAACGGCGGGCAGGTGCGCAAGGTCGCGGTCCTGAATACGGATCAGGTCTGGTTCGCCCAGGGCAAAGTCGAGGTGAAAATCGATGAGGCCGTCCAGTGCCACGGCCGGGTCAGCGTTGCAGGCTGTCACATCGCGAGCACCGGCGAGTAGCCGGGCGCTGATCCCGACCAGCAACTCGACCAGCAGCGACTCCTTGTTGGGAAAGTGCCGGTAGATGGCCGGACCGCTGACTCCGGCGGCGGCGCCAATGTCCTCCAGCCGCACTGCGAGAAACCCGCGTTCGGCGAATAGTCGTTCGGCGGCCGACAGGAGTTGCAAGCGCCGGTCGGACTTCAACTGGCTGCGGCGATTTGGGGCTTCAGGATGGCCGATCTGGCCGTCCGGCGACGCTGTCATCACGGCCTCCGTGCACAACTCGTCCTGGACACTTCGGTTAATCGTCACTAACGTAGCACGAGTTATTGGCTATTAACTCTCAGTTGTGGCGTGGTAAGAGAAAGTGGCAGCTACAGTAGCCGCAAACCGCATTCCGCTGTCCTATGACCGCGGTCCGAGCAGTCCCCCTCTGCTCGAGACAACTATCGGCACCAACTTCGCCGACTCCGCAACCAAGTACGCGCACAACGACGCACTCGTCGACGTCCGGGCGGGGCGGCGGTGGAATTATGCCGAATTGCTGGCCGCCGTGCGCCGACTGGCGACGGGGTTAGTGGGGGCGGGGATCGGCGCGGGCGATCGGGTGGGGATCTGGGCGCCGAACCGTTGGGAGTGGGTGCTCGTCCAGTACGCGACCGCCGAGATCGGCGCGATCCTGGTGACCATAAATCCCGCCTACCATGCCCACGAATTGGAGTATGCGCTAAGGCAATCCGGGGTCGCGATGGTGATTGCCGCGCCGGGTTTCAAGGGTGTGGACTACGCGGCGATGCTGGCCGAGGCGGCGCCGCGTTGCCCCGGCCTGACCGACGTGGTGTTCATGGACAGCGATCGCTGGGACGATCTGGCCGGTGCCGAGGCCGACCTGACTGTGCTGACGAAGATTGCCGCAACGCTGGACAGCAGCGATCCGGTCAATATCCAATACACTTCTGGCACAACTGGATACCCGAAGGGTGCCACGCTCAGCCACCGCAACATCCTCAACAATGGCTACCTGGTGGGCGAGCTGCTCGAGTACACCGCACACGATCGGATATGTATCCCGGTGCCCTTCTATCACTGCTTCGGCATGGTGATGGGCAATCTGGCGGCCACGAGCCACGGCGCCTGCATGGTCATCCCGGCGCCCGGCTTTGATCCTGCCGCCACCCTGCAGGCGGTGCAGGCCGAGCGGTGTACCAGCCTCTACGGCGTACCGACGATGTTCATCGCCGAACTCGGCCTGCCCGAGTTCGCGGACTACCAGCTGGGCAGCCTGCGCACCGGGATCATGGCGGGCTCGCCCTGTCCGGCCGAGGTGATGCGCAAGGTGATCGAGCACATGCACATGCCGGGTGTCTCGATCTGCTACGGCATGACCGAGACGTCGCCGGTGTCCACGCAGACGCGCACGGACGATTCGCTGGCGCGACGTGTCGGCACAGTCGGCCGGGTCGGTCCTCATCTGGAGATCAAGGTGGTGGACCCGCTCACCGGCGAGACGGTGCCCCGCGGCGTGGCCGGCGAGTTCTGCACGCGTGGCTATTCGGTGATGGCTGGGTATTGGAATGACCCGGAGCGCACCGCCGAGGTCATCGAAGCGGACGGCTGGATGCACACCGGAGATTTGGCCGCGATGGATGCTGACGGGTATGTCCAGATCACCGGCCGGATCAAGGACATCGTCGTCCGCGGCGGCGAGAACATCTCCCCACGCGAGATCGAGGAATTCCTCTACACCCACCCCGATATCGCCGACGGCCAGATCATCGGGGTGCCCGACGAAAAGTACGGCGAGGAACTCATGGCGGTGGTCAAGCTGCGCGACGGGGCGCCGCGGCTGACCGTCGAGGGGTTGCGCGAGTTCTGCGCGGGCCGGATCGCCCGGTTCAAGATCCCGCGGTATCTGTGGATCGTCGACGAGTTTCCGATGACCGTCACAGGCAAGATTCGCAAAGTGGAGATGCGGCAACAGGCGATCGAGCGCCTGCGCCGCCAAGACTGACTGCCTGCGGTGCGGTGTGTCCCCGCCGGCAAAGGGGTCTGGAGGTCTTGGCCGTCCCTGGACGCACCGCGCGGGCGATGGGATTCTAACACCCAGTTAATGAGCATTAACTGAAATCTTCAAGACCGCCCCGACAGCGAGGAGGAATTCGCTTGTGTTGCAGACCGAACCCCGCTGAGCGGCTGCGCGCCGGGGGAGGGGGATTCCGTTCGGCAAACAGCCGTTCGGCGGCCGACAGGAGTTGCAAGCGCCGGTCGGACTTCAACTAGCTGCGGCGATTTGGGGCTGCAGGATGGCCATTCTGAGGGCGGCGATTGTCGCCAGGCAGGGCGACCGCTGCCATGACGGCCGCCTTGGAGAACGCGGACAACTCGTCCCCGTACACTTCAGTTAATTCTCGCTAACATAGCACGGGTTAGTCGACATTAACTCGATTGTCTGTGCGTGTTGCTTGGATGCAGTTCGTGACCAGGGCGTCATCAAAGGCTGTTGTCATCTGCTCAATCAGCGAGCGTGCGCGTTAGGCCCCTATAGTTGCAGCGACAAACGGGAGGCCGCGGTGGCATTGGTGGCATTGACGATCCGTCGGGCGAGCGCAGCAGATGCGCCGGAGTGTGGACGCATCTGCTACGACGCGTTCGCCGCTATCGCCGCGCGCCATGGATTTCCGCCGGATTTCGCGTCGGCCGATGTCGCGACTGCGTTGGTGTCGGGGCTGATCGAACATCCTGGCTTCTTCTCCCTGGTCGCCGAGGTCGACGGGCGAATCGTGGGAAGCGGCTTTCTTGACGAGCGCTCGATGATCACCGGGGTGGGCCATGTCACGGTGGCTCCGGACGTGCAGGAGCGTCGGATCGGCCGGGCGCTGATGGACACGATGCTGCGGCGGTGCGCGCAGCGAGGGGTACCCGGCGTCCGACTGTTACAAGCTGCCTACAACTACCGCTCGATGAGTCTGTACGCAAAGCTCGGCTTCGACCTGCGCGAGCCGTTCGCCGCGATGCAGGGCGACCCGCTGGCCCTGCGTATCCCGGGATACGGTGTGCGCGCCGCCACAGCGGCTGATCTGCCGGCGTGCGACTCGCTGTGTGTGCGCGTGCACGGCCATGACCGCGGCGGCGGGCTGCGCGACGCGCTCGCCCAAGGTATGGCCCGGGTGGTCGAGCGCGGCGGGCGGATCACCGGGTACACGAGCGGGATCGGGTTTTACGGGCATGCGGTGGCCGAGACCAACGACGATCTGCAGGCCCTGATCGGGGCGGCTGACGGATTCCCGGGTCCCGGGTTTCTCGTCCCGATGCGCAACACCGAGCTGCTGCGCTGGTGTCTGGCCCACGGGCTGCGCGTGTTCGTGGTGCTGAATCTCATGACGATCGGGCTGTATTCGGAACCGCGCGGGGCGTTTCTCGCGTCGGTGTGGTACTGACGATCCGCACCGCGCGGCCTAATGCCATGTCGCCGATCACTCGTATGTCGGCAACGGGTGCCGTGCTTTACGTCGTCGTGTTGGCGGTGGCCAGCGTGCAGCGGACAAGCACTTGCGGCGCGTTGGGGTTTTGCGACTGGGGAATGGCAATCAAGGTGAAGCCGCGCGGCGCCGCACATCGACACGATCGGGAAACGTGGTCACCAGGGCCAAACCTAATCCCCTCCGCCGCGCTGATCGAAGGTCCAATGTCGTTATTCCGGAGGGCGAATGGCCCTATGTCGAGCATGATGCCTGCCCTTACGTTGACACGGGAAGCGGGGAAGACGACGTAGGGACGGCATTATGGGTGCGATCACGAGCGTCGCGGTGGTTGGAGCCAGCGGCTATGCGGGCGGGGAGATTCTGCGGCTGCTGCTGGGCCATCCGGCTTACACCGAAGGGCGGCTGACCATCGGCGCGCTCACGGCGGCCGCCAGCGCAGGCAACACGCTCGGCGAGCACCACCCGCATCTGCTGCCGCTCGGGGACCGGGTGTTGCAGCCCACCGACGCACGCGTGCTGGCCGGTCACGATGTCGTGTTCTCAGCGTTGCCGCCCGGCCATTCCGCGCCGCTGGCCGACCAGCTTGATCCTGGCACAGTGATCATCGACTGCGGCGGCGACTTTCGGCTGCGCGACGCCTCCGCCTGGGAGCGGTTCTACGGCTCGCCGCACGCGGGCACCTGGCCCTACGGGCTGCCCGAGCTGCCCGGTGCCCGCGACCGCCTGCGCGGCGCCACCCGGATCGCAGTCCCGGGATGCTATCCGACCGCTGCGCTGCTGGCGCTGGTGCCCGCCGTAGCCGAAGGCCTCGCCGACCCGTCGGTGACCGTAGTCGCCGTCAGCGGCACTTCAGGCGCGGGACGCGAGGCCAAGACCGAGTTGCTCGGATCGGAAGTCATCGGCTCGGCGCGTGCCTACAACATCGCCGGTGTGCACCGCCACACCCCCGAGATCGCCCAGGGATTGCAGGCGGTCACCGAACGCGATGTCTCGGTGTCGTTCACCCCGGTGCTCATCCCGATGACCCGCGGCATCCTGGCCACCTGCACGGCTCCCAGCACAGCACCGCTGGCTCAGGTGCGGGCGGCTTACGAAAAGCACTACGGCGGTGAGCCGTTCGTACATCTGCTGCCGGAGGGAAGGCTGCCTCGCACCGGCGCGGTGGTCGGCAGCAACGTAGCGCAGATGGCGGTCGCGGTCGACAGGGATGCCGCGACTCTGGTGGCCGTCTGCGCGATCGACAACCTCGTCAAGGGCGCCGCCGGAGCGGCCGTACAGTCGATGAACCTGGCGCTGGGCTGGCCGGAGACCGACGGTCTGTCGGTGGTCGGGATGGCGCCGTGACCTCCGTCGGCGCCACCCCAATCACCCGCGATGTCAAGGCCAACGTGTTTGCCGAGGCGTTGCCGTGGCTCAAGCACCTGCACCACAAGATCGTCGTGGTGAAATACGGCGGCCATGCGATGCTCGACGACACGCTGCGACGCGCGTTCGCCGCCGACATGGTGTTCCTGCGCAACTGCGGAATCTACCCCGTCGTCGTACACGGCGGGGGTCCACAAGTCAGCGCGATGCTCGAACGGCTCAGTATCCCCAGTGAGTTCAAGGGCGGTTTCCGGGTGGTCACCCCTGAGGTGCTCGATGTCGCGCGGATGGTGCTGTTCGGCCACGTCGGTAGGGAATTGGTGAATCTGATCAACGCACACGGCCCCTACGCGGTCGGCATCACCGGCGAGGACGCGCAACTGTTCACCGCGGTGCGCCGCAGCGTCATGGTCGATGGGGTGCCCACCGACATCGGCCTGGTCGGCAACATCCAGAGCGTCAACGGCGCGGCGGTACGGGATCTCATCGCCCAGCGCATTCCGGTGGTCTCCTCCATCGGCCCGGACACCGACGGTGTGGTGTATGACATCAACGCCGATACCGCCGCGGCCGCGCTGGCGCAGGCGCTGCAGGCCGAAAAGCTGCTTATCCTGACCGATGTGGAGGGGCTCTACACCAACTGGCCAGACCCTGATTCACTGGTCAGCGAGATCGACACCTTGAAGCTGGCCGGACTGCTGCCGTCGCTGCAGTCTGGGATGGTGCCCAAGACCGAGGCCTGCGTGCGCGCGGTGGAGGGCGGCGTGCCCAGCGCGCACATCATCGACGGCCGGGTCGAGCACTGTGTGCTCGTCGAGTTGCTCACCAACGACGGAGCGGGAACCACGGTGGTGCGCTCGTGACCCACACCGAGGTGCTGCAGAAGCGGTGGGACGCGGTGATGATGTCCAGCTACGGCACCCCGCCGCTGGCACTGGCCTCCGGGCAGGGCGCAGTGCTCACCGACGTCGACGGCAAGACCTACCTCGACCTGCTGGCCGGGATCGCGGTCAACGTCTTGGGACACCGTCATCCCGCGGTGATCGAGGCGGCAACGCGGCAGCTGACCACGCTGGGCCACACCTCCAACCTGTATGCCCACGAACCGGGCATCGCACTGGCCGAAGCGCTTGTCACCCTGTGGGGCGTCGAGGGCGCGCGAGTGTTCTTCTGCAACTCCGGCACGGAAGCCAACGAGCTGGCGTTCAAGCTGTCCCGGCTCACCGGCCGTTCGAAACTCGTTGCCACCGAGCGGGCATTTCACGGCCGCACGATGGGGTCGTTGGCGCTGACCGGCCAACCCGACAAGCAGGCGCCGTTCGCTCCGCTGCCGGGCGAGGTCACCCATGTGCCCTACGGGGACGTCGACGCGTTGGCAGCCGCCGTGACCGCCGACACTGCGGCTGTTTTCCTCGAGCCGATCATGGGTGAGGCCGGCGTGATCGTGCCGCCGGCGGGCTATCTCGCGGCAGCCAGGAAGATCACCGCCCAGCAGGATGTGCTGTTGGTCATCGATGAGGTACAGACCGGGATGGGCCGCACCGGAGCGTTTTTCGCCCACCAGCACGACGCGATCACGCCCGATGTGGTGACGATGGCCAAGGGCCTTGGCGGCGGGCTGCCGATCGGGGCGTGCCTGGCGGTCGGGCCCGTCGCGGCGCTGTTGAAGCCGGGCCTGCACGGCAGCACCTTCGGTGGTAACCCGATCTGCGCGGCGGCTGCCCTGGCGGTGCTGCGCACGCTGAACGAGGACGGACTGATCGAACGCGCCGAGGTGCTCGGCACATCGCTGCGCCGTGGCATCGAGTCGTTGAATCACCGCCTGGTGGACCATGTGAGGGGCCGCGGCCTGCTGTGCGGCGTGGCACTGACCCGGCCGGCCGCCAAGGCGGTCGAGGCCGCGGCGCGCGAGGCCGGTTTCCTCGTCAATGCCGTCGCCCCCGACGTGATCCGGCTGGCGCCGCCGCTGGTGATCACCGACGCTCAGGTTGACCAATTTGTGGCGAGTTTCCCAGATGTGCTGGACCATGCCGCGGGATGACGCTGCGGCACCAGGCGCGAGGACATGGCTCAGGCATTCACCGACAAACCGTCGTCGCTTTCGACCAAGACACCGTTCTGGATGAGCTTTTCCACGTCAATTCCGTAGGCGGTCACATCAGCGCGCGGGGTGGTAGTACCCAGCCACTGATTCGCGAGAACGTATGAGATTGCCTCTCTTTCCGTCACGGAAAGAGAGCGCGCCGCCTCGGTGAGCGTCCGCAACATATTGAGTGCGCGTGTCAGACCGGTGGCCGTATCGCGGGTGAGAAAGCCGACGGCGGCAGCGGCGGCATTCTCGGCAAGATTCCACTCCGAGCGGCGCAACGTCAAATGGACGCGGTACGTAGTCACGTGTGCGTCTGCTGCGGCGTTGGTCGTGTCGTCTATTTGCAGTTCACCTTCTTCGAAGCAGACGACGAGATCACCAATCGCCTGTTCTAGCCGGTCAAGCCCGGTCAAGGGCACGTCTTCAATGGAGAGCTCTACCGGCTGCGGGTTGACACGGGAAGCAAGTCCATGTGTAAGCGCACGCAGCGACGACTTTCGATTGTCTTGCTGGACGACCCATTCGGCGGTCTCCCACTCATCGTCGCCAGTCATCACACGCCCTTCTTACCCGCTCGCGCGAGTTGTCATCGAGCACTGCCCCATGAGCTGGCAGCCACTTCCGGGGTCGCCCGATCGGCGAGCCCCGCGCCTCGGAACGGTAGCAAGCCAACACACGGTTCGTGAGCAGATTCGGGTGCGTGAAGACCAGATGCGCGTCGATGGCGCGCGGCCGGCAGTAAGCGTCGGCGGGAAGCGTCGGGAGGATCGGTGGCCACCATGCCCGCTTACCCTCCCTGGACGCACCGCACCGAGGGTGGTATTCTCACGCCAGTTAATGAGCATTAACTGAAATCTTCTGTAGTCTGCGGGCGTGTCCGAGGAGGCTCTGCGGTAATGGACAAAGTGGTGGCTACCGCTGCGGAGGCGGTCGCGGACATAACCGACGGATCGTCCCTGGCGGTCGGGGGATTCGGGATCTGCGGCATCCCGGAAGCACTGATCGCCGCGCTGGTGGACAGCGGCGTCACTGACCTGGAGACGGTGTCGAACAACTGCGGCATTGACGGTGTCGGGCTGGGGCTGCTGTTGCAGCACAAGCGAATTCGCCGGACCACCGGGTCCTACGTGGGCGAGAACAAAGAGTTCGCCCGCCAGTTCCTCTCCGGCGAACTCGAGGTGGAACTGAACCCGCAGGGCACCCTCGCGGAGCGGCTACGCGCCGGCGGCATGGGGATACCGGCGTTCTACACACCGGCGGGGGTCGGCACTCAGGCCGCCGACGGCGGGCTGCCCTGGCGCTACGACGCGTCGGGTGCGGTCGCGGTGGTGTCGCCAGCCAAGGAGACCCGCGAGTTCGACGGTGCCACCTATGTTCTCGAGCGGGCGATTCGGACCGACTTCGCGTTGGTGCACGCCTGGAAGGGCGACAGGCATGGCAACCTGGTGTACCGCGAGGCAGCGGCCAACTTCAACGCGGACTGCGCCGGGGCCGGAAGGATCACGATCGCTCAGGTCGAACACCTCGTCGAGCCCGGAGAAATCGACCCCGCCGCGGTGCATACTCCGGGCGTCTTCGTGCAGAGGGTCGTGCACGTGCCCAATCCCACCAAGCTGATCGAGAAGGAGACGGTGCGGCAATGAGCGCGCCGACGACGATGCAGTGGGGGCACCGCCCGCTTGCGGGGGACGAAGCGATGAGGTGGGGGCACCTCCCGCTTGCGGGGGAGAGTGGCGCTAAATGAGCTGGAGCAGAGACGGCATGGCCGCGCGGGTGGCAGCGGAGTTCGAAGACGGCCAATACGTCAACCTGGGCATCGGGATGCCCACCCTGATCCCCAACCACATCCCCGAGGGCGTCCACGTAGTTCTGCATTCGGAGAACGGGATCCTGGGCGTCGGCCCGTACCCACGGCGCGAGCAGCTCGATCCTGACCTGATCAACGCGGGCAAGGAAACGGTCACCACGCTGCCGGGCGCGGCGTTCTTCTGTTCCTCGACCTCGTTCGGAATCATCCGCGGCGGACATCTGGACGTTGCTGTGCTTGGGGCCATGCAGGTTTCGGTCACCGGAGACCTCGCCAACTGGACGATTCCCGGCAAGATGGTCAAGGGCATGGGCGGCGCGATGGACCTGGTGCACGGCGCCCGCAAGGTGATCGTGATGATGGAGCACGCCGCCAAGGACGGCACCCCGAAGATCGTCGAGCGGTGCACGCTGCCGTTGACCGGTGTGGGCTGCGTGAACCGCATCGTCACCGAGCTCGCGGTCATCGATGTCTGCGACGACGGCTTGCACCTGGTCGAGACCGCTCCCGACGTGTCGGTCGAGGAGGTCGTCGCGAAGACCGAACCGCCCCTTGTGATTCGAGCGGCCGCGCAGTGACCACCGTGACGGCCGCGCCATCGTTCGCCGATGAGCACCGCCGGCTCGTTCAGGAGTTGAACGCCAAGCTTGCGGCCGCGGCGCAGGGCGGCAACGAACGCGCGCGGGAGCGTCACGTCAGCCGCGGCAAGCTGCTGCCCCGCGAACGGGTGGACCGCCTGCTCGATCCGGGCAGTCCGCTCCTCGAGCTGGCTCCGCTGGCCGCCGGCGGCATGTACGGCGACGAGTCTCCGGGCGCCGGAATCATCACCGGGATCGGGCGGGTGTCTGGGCGGGAATGCGTGATCGTCGCCAATGACGCAACGGTCAAGGGCGGCACCTACTACCCGATGACGGTCAAGAAGCACCTGCGTGCCCAGGAGGTAGCGGTGCAGAATCGGCTGCCGTGCATCTACCTGGTCGACTCCGGCGGTGCCTTCCTGCCGCGCCAGGACGAGGTGTTTCCGGACCGCGAACATTTCGGGCGGATCTTCTACAACCAGGCGACGATGAGCGCCAAGGGCATCCCGCAGGTGGCGGCGGTACTCGGTTCGTGCACGGCGGGCGGCGCCTACGTGCCGGCGATGAGCGACGAGGCTGTCATCGTCCGGGAGCAAGGCACGATATTTCTCGGCGGTCCGCCGCTGGTCAAGGCAGCCACAGGCGAGATCGTCTCGGCTGAGGAGCTCGGCGGCGGCGACCTGCACTCGCGCGTATCCGGTGTCACCGACCATCTCGCCGACGACGACGAGCACGCATTGCGGATCGTGCGTTCGATCGCGGCCACCTTTGGACCGCGCGACCCCAGTCAGTGGGAGGTGGTCCGTTCGGTCGAACCCAAGCACGCACAGACCGAGCTCTACGACGTCGTGCCCCCGGATCCACGGGTGCCCTACGACGTGCACGAGGTCGTCGTGCGGCTGGTCGATGGCGGCGAATTCAGCGAATTCAAGGCCAAATACGGCAAGACGCTGGTGACCGCTTTCGCGCGCATCCACGGCCACCCCGTCGGTATCGTCGCCAACAACGGTGTGCTGTTCAGCGAATCCGCGCTCAAGGGAGCGCATTTCATCGAGCTGTGCGACAAGCGCAAGATCCCGTTGCTGTTCTTGCAGAACATCGCCGGCTTTATGGTGGGCCGGGACTACGAGGCCGGCGGAATCGCCAAACATGGCGCCAAAATGGTTACCGCGGTGGCATGTGCACGGGTGCCCAAGCTGACCGTCGTGATCGGCGGATCTTATGGCGCGGGCAACTATTCAATGTGCGGGCGGGCGTATTCGCCGCGTTTTCTGTGGATGTGGCCCAATGCGCGGATCTCGGTGATGGGCGGTGAGCAGGCCGCGTCGGTGCTGGCCACCGTCCGCGGCGAACAGCTCACCGCGGCAGGCACACCCTGGTCGGCTGACGAGGAGGAGGCGTTCAAGGCGCCCATCCGTGAGCAGTACGAGGGCCAGGGCAACCCCTACTACTCGACCGCCCGCCTGTGGGACGACGGCATCATCGACCCTGCTGACACCAGAACCGTTGTGGGGCTCGGCCTTTCGGTTTGCGCCCACGCGCCCCTGGAACCCGTCTCCTACGGCGTCTTCCGGATGTGATGGCCATGACCATGGTGACCGGGCTTTTCGACACTGTGCTGGTGGCCAACCGCGGCGAGATCGCGGTGCGGGTGATCCGGACCTTGCGCCGGCTGGGTATCCGATCGGTCGCCGTCTACAGCGACCCCGACGCCGGCGCCCGGCACGTGCTCGAGGCTGACACGGCGGTGCGACTGGGACCCGCCGCGGCACGCGAGAGCTACCTCGATATTGACAAGGTGCTCGATGCGGCGGCGCGCACCGGATCCCAGGCGATCCATCCTGGCTACGGGTTTCTTTCCGAGAACGCCTATTTCGCAGCCGCTTGCGAACGCACCGGGGTGGTGTTCCTGGGCCCGCCGGCACGCGCGATTGAGGTGATGGGCGACAAGATCACCGCCAAGAACGCGGTCGCCGCCTTTGGCGTGCCGGTGGTGCCCGGGGTGGCCAGGCCGGGACTGACGGAAGACGACCTTGTCGCCGCCGCCGAAGAGGTCGGCTATCCGGTGTTGATCAAGCCCTCCGCGGGCGGCGGCGGCAAGGGTATGCGGCTGGTGGAAGACCCGGCACGGCTGCGTGAGGCGCTGGTGGGCGCCCGACGAGAGGCCGCCTCCTCGTTCGGCGACGACACGTTGTTTCTGGAGCGATTCGTATTGCGGCCCAGGCATATTGAGGTGCAGGTGCTGGCCGACACCCATGGCAACATGGTGCATCTCGGTGAGCGTGAGTGCAGCCTGCAGCGGCGCCATCAGAAGGTCATCGAGGAGGCACCGTCCGCGCTGCTTGACTCCGAGACGCGGGCGCGGATCGGGGCCGCGGCCTGCAATACCGCGCGCAGTGTCGACTATGTCGGGGCCGGCACGGTGGAGTTCATCGTTTCTGCCGACCGGCCGGACGAGTTCTTCTTCATGGAGATGAATACCCGGCTGCAGGTGGAACATCCGGTCACCGAGGCGATCACCGGGCTGGATCTGGTCGAGTGGCAACTGCGGGTCGCCGCCGGTGAGAAGCTGGCGTTCGCTCAGGACGACATCGAGCTCAACGGGCACGCGATGGAGGCCCGGGTGTACGCGGAGGATCCCGCGCGGGGTTTTCTGCCCACCGGTGGGCGGGTGCTGCAGGTGTTCGAACCCTCCGGCGCCGGTGTGCGGGTGGACTCGTCGCTGCTGTCGGGCACGGTGGTCGGCAGCGATTACGACCCGATGCTGAGCAAGGTGATCGCCCACGGGACCGACCGCGATCAGGCGCTCGCTCAACTCGACCGGGCACTGGCGCAGACCGCGGTCCTGGGTGTGCAGACCAACATCGAGTTCCTCCGGTTTCTGCTCGCCGACGAGCGGGTGCGTGCCGGGGACCTGGACACCGCATTGCTGGACGAGCGGCTGGCGGACTTCGCGCCGCTGCCGGTGCCCGACGACGTGCTCGCCGCGGGTGGTCTGTATCGTCAGTGGGCCTTGGCCCGCCGCGCTGCGGGCAACCAGTGGGCCGCGCCGACCGGATGGCGCGTCGGCGGCGACACCGCCCCGGTGCGCACCGCGATGCAGAGTCCGCTGCGGACCGAAACGGTGTCGGTGTGGGGGTCGCCAGAGGCTGCCAGGGTGCAGGTCGGTGACGGTGAGGTCCTTTCCGCGAGTGTGCAACTCAGTCGGGGACAGATGAGCGTGACGCTGGACGGGCTGCGCCGTGACTACCGGTGGGCGGAGGCCGACCGGCACCTGTGGATCGCCGACGAGCGGGGAACCTGGCACCTTCGCGAGGCCGAGGAGCGCAAGATTCACCGTGCCGCGGGTGCGCGGCAGGCCGAGGTCGTCAGCCCCATGCCCGGCAGCGTGATCGCCGTGCAGGTCACCTCCGGAGCCGAGGTCTCCGAGGGCGACACGGTGGTCGTCGTTGAGGCGATGAAGATGGAACACTCGCTCGCCGCACCGGTTTCGGGACGAGTGGAGGTGCTGGTATCTGTCGGCGATCAGGTGACGGTAGACCAGGTGCTGGCCCGCCTGATCCCTGATGCCGAGGCGACGCCCGAGTCACAACCAGTCGAGATCAAGGATTAGAGGATCATGACGACAACCATTATGGCGGGGACATTACCCAAGGAATACGAGGATCTCCGCGACACCGTTGCCGACTTCGCGCGCACCGTCGTCGCGCCGGTGTCGGCCAAACACGATGAGGAGCATAGCTTTCCGTATGAAGTCGTCGCCAAGATGGGCGAGATGGGACTGTTCGGCCTGCCCTTCCCGGAGGAGTACGGCGGCATGGGCGGCGACTACTTCGCCCTGTCGCTGGCCCTCGAGGAACTCGGCAAGGTCGACCAGTCGGTGGCGATCACGCTGGAGGCCGCGGTGGGCCTCGGCGCGATGCCGATCTACCGGTTCGGCACCGAGGAACAGAAGCGCAAGTGGCTGCCGGACCTGACCGCCGGTCGCGCGCTTGCCGGTTTCGGGCTCACCGAGCCGGGCGCGGGTTCGGACGCCGGCGGCACCCGCACCACGGCCCGCCTCGAAGGTGACGAGTGGATTGTCAACGGCTCCAAGCAGTTCATCACCAACTCGGGTACCGACATCACCTCGCTGGTCACCGTCACCGCGGTCACCGGAACCATCGCGGAGGGCAAGAAAGAGATCTCGACGATCATCGTGCCCAGCGGCACACCAGGATTCACCGTCGAACCGGTCTACAACAAGGTCGGCTGGAACGCGTCTGACACCCACCCGCTGACCTTCGCCGACGCCCGTGTTCCACGGGAGAACCTGCTGGACGCCCGCGGGACCGGCTACGCGAACTTCTTGTCCATCTTGGACGAGGGCCGGATCGCGATCGCCGCGCTGGCGACCGGGGCGGCGCAGGGCTGCGTCGACGAGAGCGTCAAGTACGCCAAGGAGCGCCAATCGTTCGGCCAGCCGATCGGCTCCTATCAGGCGATCAGCTTCAAGATCGCGCGGATGGAGGCGCGTGCGCACGTCGCCCGCACGGCGTACTACGAAGCGGCCGCAAAGATGTTGGCGGGCAAGCCGTTCAAGAAGGAAGCGGCGATCGCGAAGATGATCACGTCGGAGGCGGCGATGGACAACGCCCGCGACGCCACACAGATCCACGGCGGCTACGGCTTCATGAACGAGTATCCGGTGGCTCGTCACTACCGCGACAGCAAAGTGCTCGAGATCGGTGAGGGCACGACCGAGGTGCAGCTGATGCTCATTGCCCGATCGCTGGGGCTGCAGTGACCCGCGCCGACGACGATGCAGAGCGAAGCGATGAGGAGGAGTGGCGCTTATGACGACCGGGGAGCAGGTTGGCAAGTCGATTGTCCAGCGGGGCTTGTGGTTTGAGGAATTCGAGATCGGCACCACCTACCTGCACCGGCCCGGCCGCACGGTCACCGAGGCCGACAACGTGTTGTTCACCACGTTGACGATGAACACGCAGTCGCTGCATCTCGACGCGGCGTGGGCGGCCGAGCAGCCGGGTTTCCGGGGCGAGCGGCTGGTGAACTCGATGTTCACGCTCTCGACGCTGGTCGGGCTGTCGGTTGCGCAGCTGACGCTGGGCACCATCGTGGCCAACCTTGGCTTCTCTGAGGTGTCGTTCCCCAAACCAGTCTTTCACGGCGACACCCTGTACGCGGAGACCGTTTGCACCGGCAAGCGCGAGTCGAAAAGCCGGCCCGGTGAAGGCATCGTCACCCTCGAGCACACCGGGCGCAATCAGCACGGCGAGGTCGTTGCGCGCGCCGTGCGCACGACGCTGGTGCAGAAGCGGCCGGCCCAGGAGGAGGCATGATGAACCTGCGTGCCGCCGGTCCGGGTTGGTTGTTCTGCCCGGCTGACCGTCCCGAGCGGTTCGCGAAGGCCGCCGCCGCCGATGTGGTGATCCTCGACCTCGAGGACGGCGTGGCGGAGCCGGATAAGCCCGCTGCCCGGCAGGCGCTGCAGGACACCCCGCTCGACCCGGAGCGCACCGTGGTGCGGATCAACGCGACCGGCACCGATGAGCAGGCCCGCGACCTGGAGGCCCTGGCCGATACCGCGTACACGACGCTGATGCTGCCGAAGACCGAATCGGCCGCGCAGGTGGCCGCACTCGCGCCGCGCGACGTCATCGCACTGGTGGAGACCCCGCGCGGTGCAGTGTTCGCCGCCGAAATCGCAGCGGCCACGGACACGGTGGGGATGATGTGGGGTGCCGAGGACCTGGTCGCCACCCTTGGCGGCAGCTCCAGCCGGCGGCCGGACGGCAGCTACCGGGATGTGTCCCGCCACGTACGGTCGACGATCCTGCTCGCGGCGTCCGCGTTCGACCGGATCGCGCTCGACGCCGTGCACTTGGATATCCGCGATATCGAGGGCCTGCAGGCCGAGGCCAACGACGCCGTGGCGGTGGGCTTCGACGCGACCGTGTGCATCCACCCGACGCAGATCCCGGTGGTACGCAGGGCCTATCGCCCCAGCGATGAGAAACTGAACTGGGCGCGACGGGTATTGGCCGCGGCGCAGACCGAGCGCGGGGTGTTCGCCTTCGAGGGGCAGATGGTCGACTCTCCAGTGCTCAAGCACGCGGAAATGATGCTGCGGCGGGCAGGGGAAGCCGCCTCCGGGTAGCGGCGCCGAGGCCACGTTGCTAGCCGACGGCAGATCTCCCAGACCGCCGGTGGTGCTCAGGTCACCCGATCCTGGCCAGCGCAGGTAAGCGCGACACGCCGTGACGCTCTCACGGCACCACAGACCCGGCACGGGCTGTGGACTAGGTCTGCCATTTTAGGCGGGGTTGGAGGATAATTGGCTGGAAGTTAACGACATGTTTCCTCGCGAGGGGCGTGACTATGGTAACGGGTGCTGGCATCATCTGGCCGGCCTGGAGACGTTGTGCCATCGCTGTCATGTGCAGGCGACCCGCCGGCAGCGTATCGATCGGGTCCGCGTCAAGGCGGGCTAACGGTGCTCTGCGAAGGGTGGGGATAGTTGGCGTGGCTGTGGCTGTCCTGGTGGTCATGGCTTTGGGTGCCGACCCTGATGCGAACGCCAGTCCTGCACCGGGATGCCCTCAAGGGCGTGCACCGGGGCCGGGTCCGGGGTGCGGTCGGCGTGCGTTCCTGGCAGATATCGGTGCGGCCGGCCTCGGGGACAGCAACGGTGACGTGGTGGCGCTGGACCAGGGCCTGGATATCTGTGGCCTGATGGACGCTGGCCTCAGTCGACAGAGCATGGTGAACCAGTTCTGGGCGGCGAACCCGGCGCTGGGTCCAGACGGGGCGGCGCAGGTCGTCGGGATCGCTATCCGCGACCTGTGCCCGTGGCACCGCTGAATACGAGCTGGCCGGTTCTGGTGTCGATGAGGTTGTCGCGTTTCCAGACGGACGGGTTGTTGGCGGTCGCGTATTCCGA
The DNA here is from genome assembly GCA_963728815.1 of uncultured Actinomycetota bacterium. Taxonomy (GTDB): domain Bacteria; phylum Actinomycetota; class Actinomycetes; order Mycobacteriales; family Mycobacteriaceae; genus Mycobacterium. The sequence goes on along the minus strand of CAVSLH010000018.1, from coordinate 70,261 downwards.
CTCTGCTGGAGAAGGTCGTGTCGTAAGTTCATCTCACGATGTGCGCAATGCCACCCTCCGAAGCGATGACCCCTTCTCCCGCGCCTGGCGCGCGAACTTAGCGCGGGCTGCGGTCTGCTTCTTGGTCGCCATCTCGTGTTCCGCTCGGTTCGGGCAGCCCGTCGCGGCCACTACTGGTGCTCCGGCCGCCGGGTTTGAGTAGCCGGTGTTGTGGGCCGCACCCGAAGGTCAGGTCGTTGACGTCGGTGGTGTGGCAGGTGGCGTAGTCGGTGACGTGATGGACTTTGCAGTGGTAGCCGGATACATCGCAGCCTGGTGCTGAACAGCCACGATCCTTGGCGTACAACACAATTCGCTGCCCGGGTGTGGCGAGTCGCTTAGTGTGATACAGCGCTAAGGCTTTGCCCTTTGCCGAAAATGGCTAGGTAGTGGTGCGCGTGGCGGGCGGCGGATCACGTCGCTCATGGGCAGGATGGTGCCGGGGCCGGTGAGTCCCTTGCCGGCGGCGGCTTCTAGCTCCTTGAGGGTGGTGGTGAGGATGATGGATGCCGGTAGCCCGTTGTGCTGTCCCAGCTTTCCCGACGCCAATACCGCGCGCAGCGCGGCGTTCAGCGCGTCGTGTCAGCTCCCCACATCAGGGTGAAGACTCGCACCACCTTCTGGTTGACGGTGCGAGCGCAAGCACCATGGTGCCAACCGGGAAGAGAGTAAAGACCGAAACGCTCGCATAACCGCGGTAGTGGAAGTGGTGCTCACCGTGGAACAGCACGACGATGATGGCGGCCATGATCACGCCGCAGCCGACGACGATAAGCCATCGACCCTGAGACGATTCCGGGCGGCACCACTGGTGATTTAAAGATCAGTGCGGAACGCTACCTGCGTCGTGCTGCGGCCAAGCGGTCTGCGAACTCGGGCGACCGAATGGAGTTTGCCTGCGGCCCCAATTCTGTGCGCATGGCTAGTTCGTGTTGCTCGTTGTCCAACGACCCCGGGGTGGCCGTGGCGCGCATCGTGGCTTTGGTCGCGAGCACCACCTCGCGCGGAGCAGCTGCAGGCCCTGCGGCTAGCTCCAGCGCCGTGGCGACGGGGTCGTCGGCAACGCTGAGCGCCAACCCGTGCCGCACGGCGGATTCGGCGTCGAAGCGCATACCGAACAACAAGGCCGCCCGGGCGACCTGTGGGCCCACCGCCCGCTGCAGCATCCAGGTCGCACCCCCGCCGGGATGCAGTCCGAGCTTCTGGAAACGGGCGTCGAACAATGCGGCCGGCCCGGCGATGCGGACGTCGGCGGCCAGTGCCAGGTTCAGCCCCGCGCCGACGGCTGCGCCGTTGACCGCAGCGATGGTGGGTAGCTTGCAATTGCCCACGGCCATGAAGCCGTCGTAGACCCGCAGCAGCCCCGACTCCGCCGCGCCGCCGCCCGCAGCGCCCAGCGCGCTGAGGTCGGCGCCTGCGCAGAACGCCTTGCCCGCCCCGGTGACCACCACGGCGTGCACGTCGGGATCGGCTTCGGCCTGCTCGACGGCGGCGCGCAGAAGCGCCGACATCTCGCCGGTCACCGCGTTACGCCGATGGGGGTCGTTGACCGTAATGAGTGCGACGTGATTGTCGACGCTGAACAACACCAGGTCGGATTGGGCCATTGGGCACCTCCGCGGTTTCGGTTTGCTAGCGCTGAAATCCTGGCAGGAGGCGGCGCAGGGTTGGTGAAATGGGAACTACCGACGCGTGGCCGATGTCATTTGTGATGACAGCACTCGTGCTACCTGGATTTTCATGGCCACGGGAAGCCGGTCCCTCCGGGCCCTGGAGGGGGAGTTCCCTCGATAACATGCCCGGTGGGATCGGTATACCACTCATGGCACCTACTCATCTCATGTCCCAAACTACCGGCGCACCGGGTAGCTCCCTGCCACCCGCGATCGTAAAGTTCAGCGGCAAGCGTTGCCCTGGGCACCAATGATTGTGGCAGATCGGGTGACATATCGCCTGCGCGGTACCTATGGACAGCCCCCAAGCCGGCGACCGCGAGGCCGCCTGATAGCAGCGCCCCGGCGATGATCCGCTTCAGCGTGCGAGGGGTGTTCATGGAGATTCCTTTCGGTTCTCACATGTAGGAGCGCGTCGTTAGTTTGCCTCCGACCGCCTGCGAAATTCTTGCGTTCGCTTGTGGCTACCGATCCCAACAACTGTGCGGGGCTTGGGCGCGAGAACCCTGTAGCGCGCAGGGAGTTTTATAGCGCGATTATCCAAAGATGGCGCTGATTCAATGTAGGAAAAGTTTTTATGCCGTCCGAAGGTGATTCCTGCGTTTGGCGTGCAACCGCGCTACCGTCTGCCGTCGCGGTCACCCGTTGTCGTTGGACGGCCCTGACAACACCCTCGTTTGGCGCGGCAACAGGGTGTGCCGGGCCCCGGTGGCCGCTTGGTCTAGGTGTGTTCAGCCCACGCGCATCAGGGTGTAGTGGGCATTCGTCCGGTTGGGGTCAGCCGCGAGCCTGTCCACCTCTTGGCGGATCGGATCGACAGCACCGCCTAACACGCCAGGGCAGCCGTCGGGACACCGGACTTCCCACCACATGTCCGTCTGGTGTGGTGGCCACGCCGCTAGCTTCCCACCTCTCGGGTGATAGCCGATCTGAGTCGAATACTTGACGAGGTTACCGACGTGATGTTTTGCCGGGCAGAAGAGCGATACGTCAATACCGGGGTGCTCTGTTTCGTTCATGGCCGATATTCTCCAGGAACCTCAACCGTCGTTGTCATTTTCAGTTCCTCCTTTCGCTGCCGCGTCCATCGCGGCGGCTACGTTGTCGAAGTCATCGGGCAGCATGTGACTGTAGACGTTCATCGTGGTGGTGGCGTTCCGATGCCCCAGCAGTTTCTGAACCGTCACGACCGAAGCGCCGGACGCCAGCGCCAACGAACCTGCGGTGTGCCGCAATGTCTTTGGGCTTATCCCGGATAACCCAGCGGCACTGCATGCCTTGTCGAACCGCCAGCGGAACCAGTCGTTACGCATCGGGCCACCATCTGGCCCGGGAAAGACGTACTCGACCGGGTCCCGGTCCTTGATTGCGTCGGCTAGCGAGTTTGCCAGGGTGGTCGTGAGGATCGGCACGGCGCGTTGTTGGTGTGTCTTGGGCGTGCCCTCCACGATGCCTAGACCGGCGACCTGCGCGACGGCACGCCGGACCCGCATTCGCTTCCGCTCCACGTCCACATCACCGACACGGAGAGCGGCGCACTCACCGAACCGCAGGGCCGCATAAGCGAGGGTGTAGACCATGGTTGACAACTCGCCAGAAGCCTCCGCCAGCGCCTTGACCTGTTCGTGGCTTAGCGCGGTGACTTCCGTCGCTACGACCCTCGGAAGCACTACGCCGAGCGCGGGATTCACCCCCAGCCGCCCATGCCGGACCGCATAGTCGAGCACTTGCTTAAGGACCCGATGGGCGTGGATCGCACGCGCCGCCGAAAGGGGAGCGCGCTTACCCGACTTTTTTGTCGTCTTGGCTTTCCTGGCCCCCTGGTCGGTGGTCAGCCACGTAACCCACTGCTGAACGTCCGCGTGGCGGATGTCGGAGAGCTTCACTGTGCCCCAGCGCGGCTCTAGCGTGACCGCCAAAAGGCTGCGGTACCCGCCAGCGGTGGATGGTTTGAGCGACTTTGCCTTTGCCGCCATCCACTCATCGGCCATCTCGGCGAACGTGATCGCCCCCTGTCTGGGGTCGGCATAGGCGCCCGTGGCAAGCGCGGCGGTTATCGAAGCGATGTGGTTGTGGGCGTCGGCCTTTCGGACGAACGCCTTAGACCTCTCGTTGCTCTCGCGGTCGACCCATCGGGCTAGCCAGCGTCGGCCGGAGCCGTGCCGCGCCGTTGTGACCAGTGTGCCGGGTGTGGCGTGTTTGGGGTCGGTGCACCAGCTACCCGGCGCGGGGTCGTCGGCGGGCCAGGGCGGTTGTTCGCCCCGCCGCGGTGGACGGTGCCACCTGTCTTCGACACCGGCCCGCATGCTGCGATGCACGGAACAGAGTGTAAACCCGCTGCGGACTGTCTGCGGACTGCTTTCGCCTGGAAGTCAGCGCGGAATTGTGTCAGACACCATTTGATCTGGTGTTTCCCGGTGCCCCCGGCACGACTCGAACGTGCGACCTAGGGATTAGAAGGCCCTTGCTCTATCCACCTGAGCTACGGAGGCAATGCGCAGGTCAGTCTATCTAACGGCGGCCGTCGATCAGTTCTGCCGCCGCCACGCGCACGAAAAGCCTTCCCCTGCCGCAATTATCGGTTATGGTGTGAGCCTCGACACACGTGCAATACCGGCTGGTAATCAGCCGTTAACCGCAACGATGCGTGTGCCTGAAGTCGAGGGTGGCGTTGCTATGAGCGTGACTTCGCGGTGCTCGCGAGCTGGTGCTCATGCGCTGCGACACGGGGCCCAGTTGGCCGCCGATGCCAGAGATACCTTCCGGGCCGGCGCCCTGCTGCTGCGCGGTTCGCCGTTCGCGGTGGGCTGGGTCGCCGGCTGGCTGTCCACGGAATTTCCCCCCCAGGTCGTGACCGGGCATGCGTTGTCCCGGGTAGCGCCTCCGTCGATCGGCCGGGTTGCCGCGACGTGGGCGGCACAGCGAGCGGATCAAACCCTTGCCGCTGCGCTCGAGGAATCCTTCGGGCCGGACTTTCGCGAACTGGTGTGTCATCCGACCAGCGATCCGTCCGCGCCTGCGCCCCGCGGCAGCCTGTTGCCGATGTCTGGACCGCACCGCCGCTACGCGGCGCACACATCTGACATCTCCTATGGTCCGGGGGGTCGCGAAAATCTGCTCGACATCTGGCGGCGTCACGACCTGGCGCCCGGCCACCGGGCGCCGGTGCTGATCCAGGTCCCCGGAGGCGCGTGGGCCATCAACGGCAAACGTCCTCAGGCGTACACGTTGATGAGCCGGATGGTGGAACTCGGCTGGATTTGCGTCTCGATCAACTACAGCAAGAGCCCGCGCTGCAAATTTCCTGCGCACATCATCGACGTAAAGAGGGCGATCGCCTGGGTGCGCGAGAACATCGCCGACTATGGCGGCGACCCCGATTTCCTTGCGATCACCGGTGGGTCCGCGGGCGCGCACTTGGCTGCCTTGGCCGCGCTCACCGCGAAAGACCCAACGTTTCAGCCCGGCTTCGAAGCCGCTGACACGACGGTTCAGGCGGTGGTGCCGTATTACGGCGTCTACGACTTCACTGCCTTCGACAACATGCACGAGATGATGCTGCCGTTCCTCGAGCAGTTCGTTATGAAGGCCCGCTACGCGGACGCCCCTGAGCGGTTCAAGGCGGCATCGCCGATTTCGTATGCGCACAGCGAAGCTCCGCCGTTCTTCGTGCTGCATGGCGAGAAAGACGAACTGGTTCCCAGCGGCCAGGCCCGGGCTTTCTGCGCGGCGCTACGGGAGGCCGGAGCCGCGACGGTGTCCTATGCCGAACTCGCCAATGCGCACCACGCTTTCGACATCACCCCGACCGTCCGATCACGGCTGGCGGCCAAGGCCGTCGCGGACTTCCTGGGCGTCGTCTACGGGCGGCGTGCAAGCTCGCTGATGGATTCGTTGGCGCTCTCGGCAAACCCGGCCAGCTGAACCGGGCCAGCCGCAAGTCCGCAGCGTTTCCAACTCGGCTGCCCACCACGAAGTTTCGTGAACCGGTCCTCCGGCAGCCGTCGCAATGAGCGGTTCCTCACCCGCAATCGGCTTTCACCAGCGCGTCAACCCGACTAGCGTTGTGGTGGCAGTTGGGTTGGGCGGATCTGAGCGCAGGAGGCTTGATCGGCGGTGACAGGGTTGGCGCGTCGAGTTACCCATGGGCAGCAAGGGCCCGGGTGGGGTCGTGATCATGACTGAGTCCGTCGAGGCCGCTCGGCTGTCCGACGAGCTGGGGCCGGTCGACTACCTGATGCATCGGGGCGAGGCAAATCCGCGGACCCGTTCGGGGATCATGGCGCTGGAACTTTTCGACACCACGCCGGACTGGGACCGGTTCCGGACCCGGTTCGAAAACGCCTCCCGACGGGTATTGCGGCTGCGGCAGAAGGTTGTCGTGCCGACTTTGCCGACGGCGGCACCGCGCTGGGTGGTGGATCCCGACTTCAACTTGGACTTCCACGTGCGCCGGGTGCGCGTATCCGCGCCCGGCACCCTGCGCGATGTATTCGATCTCGCCGAGGTGATCCTGCAGTCACCGCTGGACATATCGCGACCGCTGTGGACGGCAACCCTGGTCGAGGGTCTGGCCGATGGCAAGGCCGCGACGCTACTGCACGTCAGCCATGCGGTCACCGACGGTGTCGGTGGTGTCGAGATGTTCGCCGAAATCTATGACCTCGAGCGCGATCCACCGGCCAGGCCGACGCCCCCGCTGCCCATCCCGCAGGATCTGTCGCCCAATGATTTGATGCGGCAGGGCATCAACCACCTGCCCTTGGCCATACTCGGTGGCGCCTTGGGCGCGCTGTCTGGCGCGGTATCAGTGGCCGGGCGGGCTGTCCTGGAACCCGCGTCCACAGTTTCGGGGATCGTGGGCTACGCGCTCTCGGGTATGCGGGTGATCAACCGGGCCGCCGAGCCGTCGCCGCTGCTGCGCCGGCGCAGCCTGGCCACCCGCACCGAAGCAATCGACATCCAGCTGTCCGACCTGCACAAGGCCGCAAAAGCCGGCGGAGGATCGATCAACGACGCCTACCTCGCCGGTCTGTGTGGTGCCCTGCGGCGCTACCACGAGGCCCTCGGTGTGCCGATCAGCACTCTGCCGATGGCGGTGCCGGTGAACCTGCGGGCCGAAGCCGATACGGCCGGCGGCAACCGCTTCACCGGCGTCAACCTGGCAGCACCGGTAGGCACCGCCGATCCGGTCTCCCGGATGAAGAAGATCCGTGCGCAGATGACGCAGCGCCGTGACGAGCCCGCGATGAACATCATCGGTTCCATTGCACCATTGCTGAGTGTTTTGCCGACAGCCGTGCTGGAGGGGATCACCGGCTCGGTGATCGGCTCGGACGTGCAGGCCAGCAATGTCCCGGTCTACCCGGGAGACACCTACATCGCCGGTGCAAAAATCTTGCGGCAGTACGGTATCGGCCCGCTGCCCGGCGTGGCGATGATGGTGGTGCTGATTTCCCGGGGTGGGTGGTGCACCATCACCGTGCGCTACGACAGGGCGTCAGTGCGAAACGAGGCGTTGTTCGCCCAGTGCCTGCTGGAGGGTTTCAACGAGATCCTGGCGCTGGCCGGTGACTCGGCGCCGCACGCTGTCCCGGCTTCGTTTAATGCTGAACCGGCCGGCTCGGCGTCTCAATCGGTGGCCGGCTCATGAGCGCCTCCAAAGAGCAGGCCGAAGAGCGCGGGACCCAAAAGACCCGGAAGCAGGCGCTGGATATGCGGTTGCCAGGCTCGGTCGCTGAGATCCTGGCCAGTCCTCCTGGCCCGCGAATCGGTGCATTCTTCGACCTGGATGGGACGTTGGTGGCCGGCTTCACCGCTGTCATCCTCACCCAGGAGCGTCTGCTGCGCCGCGATATGGGTGTGGGTGAGCTGCTCAGCATGGTTCAGGCGGGTCTGAACCATACGCTGGGGCGCATCGAATTCGAAGACCTCATCGGTAAGGCCTCCTCGGCGCTGGCCGGGCGACTGATAGACGACTTGGAGGAGATCGGCGAACGGCTGTTCGCCCAGAGGATCGAGTCCCGGATCTACCCGGAAATGCGCGAGCTGGTGCGGGCTCACGTGGCGCGCGGCCACACCGTGGTGCTCAGCTCGTCGGCGCTGACCATCCAAGTTGGCCCGGTCGCACGTTTTCTGGGGATTACCAACACACTTACCAACAAGTTCGAGACCAATGAAGACGGGTTGCTCACCGGCGGCGTGTTGAAGCCGATCTTGTGGGGGCCGGGCAAAGCCGCTGCGGTTCAGAAGTTTGCGGCCGAACACGACATCGACCTGAAAGACAGCTACTTCTACGCCGACGGTGACGAAGACGTCGCGCTGATGTACCTGGTTGGCAATCCACGGCCGACGAACCCCGAAGGCAAGATGGCCGCCGTCGCCAAGCGCCGTGGCTGGCCGATTTTGAAATTCAACAGCCGCGGCGGCGTGGGCATCCGGCGGCAATTGCGAACACTTGCCGGCTTCAGCACGATGTTCCCGGTCGCGGCTGGCGCGCTGGGGATCGGTGTGTTGACCGGTAGCCGGCGGCGGGGCGTGAACTTCTTTACCTCCAACTTTTCTCAGCTGTTGCTCGCGACCAGTGGAGTGCATCTGAATGTAATCGGCAAAGAGAATCTGACCGCGCAGCGTCCGGCGGTCTTTACCTTCAACCACCGCAACCAGGTTGACCCAGTCATCGCCGGTGCGCTGGTGCGCGACAACTGGGTTGGCGTGGGCAAGAAGGAACTTCAGAGCGACCCGATCATGGGCACGCTGGGCAAGTTATTGGACGGTGTGTTTATCGACCGGGACGATCCGGTCGCCGCGGTCGAGACGCTGCACACCGTCGAAGAGCGAGCCAAGAACGGACTCTCGATTGTGATCGCTCCGGAAGGCACCCGGCTGGACACCACTGAAGTCGGGCCGTTCAAGAAGGGGCCCTTCCGCATCGCGATGGCGGTGGGGATTCCGATCGTCCCCATCGTGATCCGTAATGCGGAGATCGTCGCCTCCCGAAACTCCACCACGATAAATCCGGGCACGGTCGATGTCGCGGTGTTTCCGCCGATTCCGGTCGACGACTGGACCCTTGACACGCTGCCGCAGCACATTGCCGAGGTGCGCCAACTGTATCTGGACACGCTGGCGGACTGGCCCGTCGACGAACTGCCCGAGGTCGATCTGTACGCCGAGAAAAAAGCCGCGAGAAAGGAAAGGGCTAAGCCAGCTCCCAAGGCCGCCCCGCGCAAGGCCCCAGCTAAGAAAACTGCGGCCAAGAAGTCTGCGACCAAGGCAGCTCCCAAGGCCGCAGCGAAGACCGCGACCAAGACACAGCCGGCCAAGGCGAATCCGAATGAGTCCAAGGTCGCTGTCAAAGATGGTGAGGCACAGAAGCCCGGCACGGACCAATCCGTCAATACCGAGTCGCCTAGCTCTAGGCCCAGAGGGCGGCCGTGACCGAACCGGCCACCGACACCAGCGCAGTCCTCACCGCGCAAGACTCGCTGGTGCTGGCGTCCATGGAGACTCCGGTCGAAATGCAGCTGGTGATGGATTGGCTGGGTCGGCAGCGGGCCGGCAATCCGGACGCGAAGTTCGACGTATTGAAACTGCCCTCCCGCAATGCGCCGCCGACGGCGCTGACGGCGCTTGTTGAGCAGCTCGAGTCCGGCCCCACTTCTGGAGAAGACCGTTCCATCGTGCCGGTGCGGGTGTTCTGGCTGCCGCCTCCAGATCGCAGCAGAGTCGCCAAGGTGGCCGGGTTGCTGCCTGGCTGGGATCCCTACCACCCCAACCAACGTCTGCAGCGCCACATCCTGCGCAACGATCCCCGCCGTGCGCGGGTGGTGGCCGGCGAGCCGGCCAAGGTGTCCGAACTCCGCCAGCAGTGGCGCGACACCACTGTCGGAGAGAACAAGCGCGATTTCGCTCAGTTCGTCACTCGCCGCGCCATCTTGGCGATGGAACGTGCCGAGTACCGAATCCTCGGACCGCAGTACAAGTCTCCGCGTCTGGTGAAGCCAGAGATCTTGGCGTCCACCCGGTTTCGCGCCGGTCTGGAAAAGATCCCGGGCGCAACGGTCGAAGAAGCTCAGAAGATGCTCGACGAACTCGCCACCGGGTGGAGCAGGGTGTCCGTCGACCTCGTTTCCGTCCTCGGCAGGATGCTGAGCCGCGGGTTCGATCCGGAGATCGACTACGACGAGTATCAGGTTGCGGCGATGCGCGCCGGGCTGGAAGCTCATCCGGCGGTGCTGCTGTTCTCGCACCGGTCCTACATCGACGGCGCGGTGGTGCCGGTGGCGATGCAGGAGAACCGGCTGCCGCCGGTGCATGTGTTCGCCGGTATCAACCTGTCGTTCGGGTTGATGGGGCCGCTGTTACGCCGCTCCGGCGTCATCTTCATCCGCCGCAACATCGGCGATGACCCGCTCTACAAGTACGTCCTGCGCCAATACGTGGGCTACATCGTCGAGAAGCGGTTCAACTTGAGCTGGTCCATCGAGGGCACTCGCTCGCGTACCGGCAAGATGCTGCCACCCAAGCTCGGTCTTTTGGCCTATGTCGCCGACGCTTACCTGGACGGCCGCAGCGAAGACATCCTGCTGCAGCCGGTGTCGATCAGCTTCGATCAGTTGCACGAGACCGCCGAGTACGCCGCCTACGCTCGCGGTGGCGAAAAGACACCCGAGGGCGTCGGCTGGTTGTACAACTTCATCAAGGCGCAGGGCGAACGCAACTACGGCAAGATCTACGTCCGATTCCCCGAAGCGGTCTCCATGCGGCAGTATCTCGGCGCGCCGTACGGTCCGCTAGCACAGGATCAGGACGCCAAACGGCTAGCGCTGCAAAAGATGTCATTTGAAGTCGCGTGGCGGATTCTGCGGGTGACACCGGTGACGGCGACGGGGTTGGTGTGTGCGTTGCTGCTCACCACTCATGGGGTGGCGTTGACGCTCGATCAGCTGCACCACACGCTGCAGGATTCACTCGACTACCTCGAACGCAGGCAAACCCCGGTGTCGACGAGTGCGCTACGGTTGCGCACACCGGAAGGTGTGCGCGCGGCGGTGGACGCCTTGTCCAACGGGCATCCGATCAGCCGCGTCGACGGCGGCCGAGAACCCGTGTGGCGCATCGCGCCCGACGATGAGCACGCCGCGGCGTTCTATCGGAACTCGGTGATACATGCCTTCCTGGAGACTTCGATCGTCGAACTCGCGCTGGCGCACGCCAGGCACGCCGACGGCGACCGCCTGGCGGCGTTCTGGGCCCAGGCGATGCGGTTGCGCGATCTGCTGAAATTCGATTTCTATTTCGCCGATTCGACGGCGTTTCGGGCCAACATCGCCGAAGAGATGGCATGGCACCAAGACTGGGAAGCCCACGTCGCCGCCGGGGGTGACGAGATCGACGCAATGCTTTTTGCCAAGCGGCCGCTGATGTCGGACGCGATGTTGCGAGTCTTCTTCGAAGCCTATGAGATTGTCGCCGACGTGTTGCGCGACGCCCCGGCGGACATCGGCCAGAAGGAACTGACGGAGTTGGCGCTCGGCGTCGGTCGTCAGTACGTGGCACAGGCCCGGGTCCGCAGCAGCGAACCGGTGTCGACGCTGCTGTTCGCCACCGCGCGCCAGGTTGTTGTCGATCAGGATCTGATAGGGCCCGCTGCAGATCTCGCCGAACGGCGGATCGCTTTCCGGCGGGAATTGCGGAACATTCTGCGCGATTTCGACCACGTCGAGCAGATCGCACGCAATCACTTCGTCGCCCGCGAATTCAAGGCGCGTCAAGGGCGCTCCCAAGACAATCCCGATAGCCAGGCTCAGTAGCCCGGGTACCTGCCCATACCCTGGGTACATGACGGTTGCCCGGCCTGCTGGTGAGGCTGCCGGTAAGCCCGGCGCGCTGGTGTGGCCGCTGCTCACCGGCGTAGCCGTGCTTGCGGGCTGCACAGCGGCCGGAATCGGGGCGTTGTCACTGGCGGATGCGCTGACCGCCACGGGGTTACCCGATCCGGGCCCGGCGACCACGCTGGGGCTGCCGTTCGTCCGGGCGGCGGGTGAGATCGCCGCGGTGCTGGCCGTCGGGTCGTTTCTTTTCGCGGCGTTTCTGGTGCCGCCGCAGGGCACCGGGGTGCTCGATGTCGGCGGATATCGTGCGCTTCGGCTGGGGACCGCGGCATCGGGGGCGTGGGCGGTGTGTGCCGCCTTGCTGGTGCCGCTGACCATTTCCGATGTGTCCGGTCAACCGTTGGCCGATCACCTCAACCCGGCAACCATCTGGTCGTTGGCCGGCCTGGTGAACACCGCCTCCGCATGGCGCTGGACCGCGGTGCTGGCGGCGACGGTGACACTGGCAAGTCTGGCGGTGCTGCGCTGGTCATGGACGCCACTGTTGCTCGCCGGATCGTTGGTCACGCTCGTTCCGCTCGGGCTGACCGGTCACTCCTCAGCCGGCGGTTCCCATGACCTGGCCACCAACAGCCTGCTGATCCACCTGGTCGCCGCCAGCCTGTGGGCCGGTGGTCTGCTGGCTCTGCTGGCCCACGCACTGCGCAGCGGTGAACACACCGACCTGGCGGCACGGCGCTTCTCCGCGATTGCCCTGTGGTGTTGGATCGCGATGGCGCTCAGCGGTGTGGTCAACGCCCTGGTGCGGGTTCTGCCTGCCGACCTGCTGACCACCGGCTACGGGCGGCTGCTGGTCGCCAAGTTCGTAGCGCTGTGCGCGCTGGGAGTCCTCGGCTGGCGCCAGCGGCGCGCCGGAGTCGTTGCGCTGCAAGCGGATCCGAGCCCTCCCAAAGCGCGCAGTGTCCTGATCCGGCTAGCGCTCATCGAGGCGGCCGTGTTCGGCTTAACTTTTGGTATCGCCGTCGGGCTGGGCCGTACCCCACCGCCGCCACCGCCGGTCCGGCTACCTTCGATCCCCGAGGCCGAGATCGGCTACGACTTCGACGGACCGCCCACCGTGGCGCGCATTCTGTTCGACTGGCGTTTCGACCTGATCTTCGGCACCGCCGCGATCGTCTTGGCTGCGCTGTATGTGGCGGCGGTGCTGCGGCTGCGCCGCCGCGGCGACCACTGGCCGCCGGGCCGGATCGTGGCCTGGCTGCTTGGCTGCCTGGCATTGCTGTTCGTGACGTCGTCGGGGGTGGGGCGCTACATGCCGGCGATGTTCAGCATGCACATGGCAGCTCACATGGGGCTATCGATGCTGGTCCCGATCCTGCTGGTGCTGGGTGCTCCGGTCAGCTTGGCGTTACGCGCACTGCCCCCTGCCGGGCGCGATGATCCGCCGGGTATGCGGGAATGGCTGTTGGCCGCACTGCACAGCCGGTTGTCGCGGTTCCTCACCAACCCGGTGGTCGCTACCGCGCTGTTCGTCGCCGGGTTCTACGGGCTCTACTTCGGGAGCATCTTCGACGCCGCGGTGGGCAGTCACGCCGGCCATATGGCGATGAACCTGCACTTTCTGCTCAGCGGCTACCTGTTCTACTGGATCGTGATCGGGGTGGACCCCACGCCGCGACCGATCCCGCCGCTGGCCAAGGTGGCCGTGGTGTTCGCGTCGTTGCCGCTGCATGCGTTCTTCGGGGTGTTGCTCATGGGCACCCGAAAGGTGATCGGCGCCGATTACTATCGATCGCTGGGTTTGAGCTGGCACACCGATCTGCTGGGTGATCAGCGATTGGGCGGTGGAATCGCCTGGGCGGCAGGGGAATTACCCCTGGTGATCGTGATGCTCGCACTGCTGGTGCAGTGGGCGCGCAGCGATGAGCGGACCGCGCGGCGGTTAGACCGCGCCGCTGACCTAGACGATGACGCCGAGCTGGCCGCCTACAACGCGATGCTGACTGAGCTGGCGCGTCGCGACGAGCCGGGGCGTTCCCGCCAACCAGCGGACTGATCCACAGTCAAGGCTCTTTCCACAGGGGTACCGGGCAGGGGCCCGTGTCGGCCGGCGTTGCCCGGGTGTCTGTCGGTATCGCCGGGCTGAATGACAGCCGGAACGGGCGGTGAGGCGTCCCCGGGATTGCCCGGGCGCCACGTATCGCAGCCCAAGCAACGAAAGGAATGAGTCAATGTTCGAAACGCCGCTTACCGTGGTCGGTCACATCGTCAACGACCTTCAGCGCCGGAAGGTCGGCGATCAGGAGGTCGTCAAGTTCCGGGTAGCCAGCAATTCACGTCGCCGCACCGGTGATGGCGGCTGGGAGCCCGGAAACTCGCTGTTCATCACCGTCAACTGTTGGGGAAGGTTGGTTACCGGGGTGGGTGCAGCATTGGGCAAGGGCGCACCGGTGATCGTGGTAGGCCACGTGTACACCAGCGAGTACGAGGACCGGGACGGCATTCGCCGTTCGTCGCTGGAGATGCGGGCAACCTCGGTCGGGCCGGATCTGTCGCGGGTGATCGTGCGCATCGAGAAGCCCGGCTACCCAGGTCCGAATGATGACCCGGGCACCCCGGTCGCCGGACCTGCCGCCGGAGCTACCGACCAGGGCCCCGAAGCCGGGGTTGACGCGGTCCCGGCCGGAAACGATCCGGTACAGTCCGGCGACGCCACCACCGGCAGCGACGCACTGCCCTTGTCGGCTTAGGCGTCGGCTTAGTGCAGCTGGGCGGTGCCTAGGATGGTCCGCGAGATAACCGAGATAACTCTTGTGAGACCAGAAAGGCAATACCGCGGCATGGCTGAGTTCATCTACACGATGAGGAAGGTCCGCAAGGCGCACGGCGACAAGGTAATCCTGGACGACGTCACGTTGAGCTTCCTGCCCGGAGCCAAGATCGGTGTCGTCGGCCCCAACGGCGCCGGTAAGTCGAGCGTCTTGCGGATCATGGCCGGTCTCGACAAGCCGAACAACGGCGACGCTTTCCTGGCCACCGGGGCCACTGTCGGCATCCTGCAACAGGAGCCGCCGCTGAATGAGGAGAAGACGGTTCGCGGCAACGTGGAAGAGGGTCTGGGCGACATCAAGATCAAACTCGATCGCTTCAACGAGGTCGCCGAGTTGATGGCCACCGATTACTCCGAAGAGTTGATGGAAGAAATGGGCCGGCTGCAAGAGGAACTGGACCACGCCGACGCGTGGGACCTGGACTCGCAACTGGAGCAGGCGATGGATGCACTGCGCTGCCCGCCGCCCGACGAGCCGGTGACCAACCTGTCCGGCGGTGAGCGTCGCCGCGTGGCGCTGTGCAAGCTGCTGCTGTCGAAACCCGACCTGCTGCTGCTCGACGAGCCGACTAACCACTTGGACGCCGAAAGCGTGCAGTGGCTCGAACAGCATCTGGCCAGCTACCCGGGCGCGATTTTGGCGGTCACGCACGACCGCTACTTCCTGGACAACGTCGCCGAATGGATCCTGGAACTGGATCGTGGCCGCGCATATCCGTACGAAGGTAACTACTCGACCTACCTCGAGAAGAAGGCCGAGCGACTGTCGGTGCAGGGCCGCAAGGACGCCAAGCTGCAGAAGCGGTTGACCGACGAGCTGGCCTGGGTGCGGTCCGGAGCCAAAGCACGTCAAGCCAAGAGCAAGGCGCGCCTGCAGCGCTACGAGGAGATGGCCGCCGAGGCCGAGAAGACGCGCAAACTCGACTTCGAGGAGATTCAGATCCCAGTGGGGCCACGACTGGGCAACGTGGTCGTCGAGGTCGAACACCTCGACAAGGGCTACGACGGACGCACCCTGATCAAGGACCTGTCCTTCACCCTGCCCCGCAATGGCATCGTCGGCGTCATCGGTCCCAACGGGGTCGGCAAGACCACACTGTTCAAAACCATCGTCGGGCTCGAGCAGCCGGACAGCGGCACCGTCAAGATCGGCGAGACGGTCAAGCTCAGCTACGTGGACCAGGCCCGTGCGGGTATCGATCCGAAGAAGACCGTGTGGGAAGTCGTCTCGGACGGGCTGGACTACATCGAGGTCGGTCGCACCGAAGTGCCGTCGCGAGCCTACGTCTCGGCGTTCGGGTTCAAGGGGCCCGACCAGCAGAAGCCGGCCGGCGTGCTGTCCGGCGGCGAGCGCAACAGGCTGAACCTCGCGCTCACGCTCAAGCAGGGCGGCAACCTCATCTTGCTGGACGAGCCGACCAACGACCTCGATATCGAGACCCTGAGCTCGCTGGAGAACGCACTGGTGAACTTCCCCGGCTGCGCGGTGGTGATTTCGCACGATCGCTGGTTCCTCGACCGGACGTGCACGCACATCCTGGCGTGGGAAGGCGACGATGACAACGAGGCGAAATGGTTCTGGTTCGAAGGCAACTTCGCTGGATACGAGGAAAACAAAGTCGAACGGCTCGGTGTTGAAGCCGCGCGTCCGCACAGGGTGACGCACCGCAAGCTGACACGGGACTAATGTCAGCTCTGCCCGCGCTGGTTTCCGTCGTGAGTTGGGAGCAACCGGCATGACGATCGATCCCGGAGCTAATCAGCTTGCAGAGCCGTGGACTTCGTTCACCGAGAGTCCGGACATTCCTGACTGGATCTCGAAGGCCTACATCGACAGCTATCGCGGCCCAAACGCCGGCGAGCCCGAAGCAGCAGAAACCGGTCGGGTCGATCGGGCCATCCCCGCATCGTTGGTGACGCCGGCCATGCTGGGCGCGCACTATCGGCTCGGCCAATGCCGTCCGGCGGGTGAAAGCTGTGTCTGCGTCTTCCCGGCAGACGATCCAGCCGGGTTCGGACCGGCGCTGCAGGTGGTCACCGACCACGGCGCCATGCTGATGGATTCCGTGACGGTCCTGCTGCACCGGCTTGGGGTCGGCTACGCGGCCATCATGACCCCGGTGTTCGAGGTGCGTCGCAGTCCGACGGGAGAGCTGCTCAGTGTCGAACCGAAAGCGGACGGCACGTCGCCATACGTTGGCGAGGCCTGGATATACGTCCAGCTCTTGGCCTCAGTCGATCGCAAGGCCCTCGCTGAGGTCGAGCGGCTGCTGCCCAAGGTCCTGGCCGATGTCCAGCGGGTCGCCACCGACGCGGCAGCGCTGATCGCCACTCTGAGCGAATTGGCCGCAGCTATCGACAGCGATTCGCAAGGCCACTATTCAGCGCCTGACCGCCAAGAGGTCGCGGCGCTGCTGCGCTGGCTGGGGAATGGGAATTTCCTGTTGCTGGGCTACCAGCCTTGCCGGGTGCAGGACGGTCTGGTCATCGGCGACGGGTCGACCGGCCTGGGCGTGCTGCGGGCCCGCTCGGGTACCCGCCCCCGGCTCACTGACGACGACAAATTGCTGGTTTTGGCCCAGGCCGCCGTCGGCAGTTACCTGCGTTACGGCGCTTACCCGTATGCCATCGCGATTCGCGAGAACGTCGACGACGGCGACAGTGGTGTTGTTGAGCATCGCTTCGTGGGGCTCTTCACGGTCGCCGCCATGAACGCCGACGTCCTGGAGATCCCGTCGATCTCGCGCCGGGCTCGCGAGGCGCTCGAGTTGGCCGGCAGCGACCCCAGCTACCCGGGCCAACTCCTGCTCGACGTCATCCAGACCGTCCCGCGCCCGGAGCTCTTCATGCTGAGCGCCGAACGGCTTCTCGCGATGGCCAAAGCGGTGCTGGATCTGGGATCTCAACGGCGCGCATTGTTGTTCCTGCGGGCGGATCGGCTGCAGTACTTCGTCTCGTGCCTGGTCTATGTGCCGCGCGATCGCTACACCACGCCCGTGCGTTTGCAGATTGAGGACATCCTCGTCCGCGAGTTCGGTGGTACGCGACTGGAGTTCACCGCTCGCGTCAGTGAATCACCTTGGGCACTAATGCATTTCATGGTCCGGCTGCCCGAAGGCTCCGCCCCTGGCTCGGTCGACGTCTCCGAAGCCAACCGGATCCGGATCCAGGGGTTGCTGAGCGAAGCCGCGCGAACCTGGGCCGATCGGCTGATCGCCGGCGCCGCGACCGGTCCCATCGGTTACGCCAAAGCCGAGCATTACGCCGGCGCCTTCTCCGAGGCCTACAAGCAGCTTGTCACTCCGGCCGACGCGATTTCCGACATCGCCATCATCGAAGAGCTGGCCGATGATTCGGTCAAGTTGGTGTTCTCCGAACGCGACGAGCATGGAGTCGCCCAGCTGACCTGGTTCCTCGGTGGGCGCACCGCATCATTGAGCCAGCTGCTGCCCATGCTGCAAAGCATGGGCGTCGTGGTGCTCGAGGAGCGGCCGTTCACCGTCACCCGCCCGGACGGGCTGCCGGTGTGGATCTATCAGTTCAAGATCTCACCGCACCCAACCATCCCATTGGCGTCGACCGCAGCCGAGCGGGACGCGACCGCACAGCGATTCGCCGACGCCGTTACAGCGATCTGGCACGGCCGCGTCGAGGTCGACCGGTTCAACGAGTTGGTGATGCGCGCGGGGCTGACCTGGCAGCAGGTCGTGCTACTGCGCGCCTACGCAAAGTACCTGCGGCAGGCGGGCTTCCCCTACAGCCAGTCCTACATCGAATCCGTATTGAACGAACACCCGTCGACCGCGCGATCACTGGTCGTATTGTTCGAAGCGCTTTTCGATCCCAGGCCGTCGGGTTCGCCGGCGAGCCGGGATGCGCAAGCGGCCGCCGCCGCGGTCGCCGCGGACATCGACGCGCTGGTGAGCCTGGACACCGACCGCATCCTGCGCGCGTTCGCGTCGCTGGCTCAGGCCACTTTGCGAACCAATTACTTTGTGAAACGGGCGGGTTCGGCCCGCCGTCGCAATGTGTTGGCGCTCAAGCTCAACGCGCAGCTGATCGACGAGCTTCCACTGCCGCGCCCCAAGTTCGAGATCTTCGTCTATTCGCCCCGCGTCGAAGGTGTGCACCTGAGGTTCGGCCCGGTGGCGCGTGGCGGCCTGCGCTGGTCGGACCGTCGGGACGATTTCCGCACCGAGATCCTCGGTCTGGTCAAGGCGCAAGCGGTGAAGAACGCCGTCATCGTGCCGGTTGGGGCCAAGGGTGGGTTCGTCCTCAAGCGCCCGCCGCTGCCCACCGGCGACGCGGCCACCGACCGCGACGCCACCCGCGCCGAAGGGGTTGCCTGCTACCAGTTGTTCATCTCCGGGCTGCTGGACGTCACCGACAACGTCGACCACAAGACCGGAAACGTCAACCCGCCGCCAGAGGTGGTGCGGCGTGACGGCGACGACGCCTACCTGGTGGTGGCCGCGGACAAAGGCACCGCCACGTTCTCCGACATCGCCAACGATGTCGCCAAGTCCTACGGGTTCTGGCTGGGTGACGCGTTCGCCTCCGGCGGATCGGTGGGCTACGACCACAAGGCCATGGGCATAACCGCCAAAGGCACGTGGGAGGCCGTCAAGCGACACTTCCGGGAGATCGGGGTCGACACCCAGACCGAGGATTTCACCGTGGTGGGCGTCGGGGACATGAGCGGCGACGTGTTCGGTAACGGCATGCTGCTGAGCAGGCACATCAGGCTGATCGCCGCCTTCGATCACCGGCACGTCTTTCTCGACCCGGACCCGGATGCCGCGGCTTCGTGGGAGGAACGCCGGCGGATGTTCGACCTGCCCCGGTCCAGCTGGGACGACTACGACAAGTCGTTGATCAGCGAGGGCGGCGGAGTTTATAGCCGCGATCAGAAGGCGATCCCGGTCAGCGCGCAGGTCCGCGCCGCGCTCGGCATCGAAGGCGACGTCACCGAGATGGCCCCGCCCAACCTGATCCGGGCAATTCTGCAGGCGCCGGTGGATCTGCTGTTCAACGGCGGCATCGGCACCTACATCAAGGCCGAATCCGAGTCCGATGCCGATGTCGGTGATCGCGCCAACGATCCGGTGCGGGTTAACGGAAATCAGGTGCGCGCCAAGGTTATCGGCGAAGGTGGCAATCTCGGGGTGACCGCACGGGGCCGCGTCGAATTCGATCTGTCGGGCGGGCGGATCAATACCGATGCGATGGACAACTCCGCCGGGGTCGACTGTTCGGATCACGAGGTCAACATCAAGATCCTGATCGACTCGCTGGTCACCGCCGGCAAAGTCAAAGCCGACGAGCGCAAACAGCTGCTGGAGTCGATGACCGACGAGGTCGCGCGGCTGGTGCTCGCCGACAACGAGGACCAGAACGACTTGATGGGTACCAGCCGCGCCAACGCGGCCAGCCTGCTCCCCGTGCACGCTGATCAGATCAGGCACCTAGCGGAACGCGGGCTCAACCGCGAATTGGAGGCGCTGCCGTCGGAGAAAGAGATTCACCGGCGAACCGAGGCCGGCATCGGGCTTACCTCGCCCGAGCTGGCAACGTTGATGGCGCACGTCAAACTGGGGCTCAAAGAGGAGGTGTTGGCCACCGAACTTCCGGATCAGGATGTGTTCGCGTCCAGGTTGCCCCAATACTTCCCGAAGCCGCTGCGCGAACGGTTCACCCCGGAGATCCGCTCGCACCAGCTGCGCCGAGAGATCGTCACCACCATGCTGATCAACGATCTGGTGGACACCGCCGGCATCAGCTATGCCTTCCGGACCGCCGAGGACGTCGGTGTCCGGCCCATCGATGCCGTGCGCACCTATGTCGCCACCGACGCCATCTTTGGCGTGGATCACATCTGGCGGCGGATCCGCGCGGCAAACTTGCCGGTCGCGCTGTCGGACCGGCTGACGCTGGATACCCGCCGGCTGATCGACCGTGCCGGACGCTGGCTGCTCAACTATCGTCCGCAGCCGTTGGCGGTTGGCGCCGAGATCAACCGATTCGCGGCCAAGGTCAAGGCACTGTCGCCGCGGATGTCCGAGTGGTTGCGCGGAGACGACAAAGCCATCGTCGAAAAGGAAGCCGGGGAATTCACGTCGCAGGGTGCGCCCCAAGACTTGGCCTACCGGGTCGCGGCCGGCCTGTACCGCTACAGCCTGCTCGACATCATCGACATCGCCGACATCACCGAGATCGACACGGCCGAAGTCGCAGACACCTACTTCGCCCTGATGGACCGGTTGGGCACCGACGGTCTGCTGACGGCGGTTTCCCAGCTACCCCGAAACGACCGCTGGCATTCGTTGGCGCGCTTGGCGATTCGTGACGACATCTACGCCTCACTGCGGTCGTTGTGTTTTGACGTGCTTGCCGCAGGGGAGCCCGATGAAAGTGGCGAACAAAAGATCGCCGAGTGGGAACACACCAGCGCCTCCCGAGTGGAGCGGGCACGCCGGACGCTCAACGAGATCCGCGAAAGCGGCCAGAAGGATCTGGCGACACTGTCGGTGGCGGCGCGGCAGATCCGCCGCATGACGCGTACCAGCGGCCGGGGATCATCGGGGTGAGCGTCGGGTTCGTCGCGCCTGTGCCGGTGCGCTGGTCGGACATCGACATGTACCAGCACGTCAACCACGCGACCATGGTCACGATCCTCGAAGAGGCCCGTGTCCCGTTTCTGAAAGACGCTTTCGCCGCCGACATCACATCCACCGGCCTGCTGATCGCTGACGTCCGGGTCACCTATAAGGGTCAGCTGCGGCTGGCTGATTCGCCTTTGCAGGTGATGATCTGGGTGAAGCGGCTGCGGGCGGTGGACTTCACGCTCGGGTACGAAGTGCGGTCGGTCAACGCGGATCCCGAGTCCAAGCCGGCCGTGATCGCCGAGTCGCAGCTGGCCGCGTTCCATATCGAGGAGCAGCGGCTGGTGCGACTGTCGCCACACCATCGGGAGTATTTGCAACGGTGGCTCCGGTAGCCGATCGCGGACTGTGGCTGGGCCCAGAATCCAGGGCTGCGCACCGCGCGGATCTGGCCACATTCGTCTATCACGCGATGCGGCTCGACGACGCTGCGGTCATCCGACTCCGCGCTCGATCTGCCGGGTTGCTGACGGCATGGGTGGCAACCGGTTTCGACGTGCTGGCCAGCCGGGTGGTGGTCGGCAAGTTGCGGCCCGACGATTTGTCGGTCGGCGCAAACGAATTGGCGCGCGGCCTATCCGCGATGGACGCCTTGGGCTACGTCGATCCGGGCTTCTCAATGGATTCGGCATGGCGGGGAGCGTTGCCCCCGGAATCCGGCTTCACCCACCTCGACGACGTACCGGCCCAGGTGATGCTGGACCTGGCGCAGCGAGGCGCGCGACTCGCAAAGGAACACAGCAGTTCCCATGGTCCGCCGGTGTCGCTGCTCGACCAGGAGGTCATTCGGGTCAGCTCTGGCGACGTCAGCGTCGGACTGCCCATGCGCTGCGTGTTCGCTTTGACCGCAATGGGTTTCCTGCCGCAGTCACCGGAGGCGATCGACGCCGCCGAAATGATCCGGGTCCGGATACTGCCGGCGTGGTTGCGTGTCGACGCCCGGTTCGGCTCGGTGTACCGGCGTCGCGGCCATCCGGCGCTGGTACTGCGTTGACGCGTGCCGCGGCAAGGCTTGTTTCTCGGCCAACTCGGCCCGGACGGCGATCGTGGCGGTCTAGAGGTTGCTGTCATGGCCGAGACAGCCGCAGTTCTGGCGACATCCAATGATGCGCTGCGCAGCGAGTATGACGTCTTGATTCTCGGTTCCGGCCACGGCGGTGCGATCACCGCCACGCGACTCGGGGTCGCGAACGCCGTTGCGGGTGGCAAACTCGCCATTGCCGTGTTGGAACGTGGCGCGAAGCATCCGACCGGCCCGCTGGCGGGCGATCGCCCGTCGCACCGACGAAGAAGGCAGAAGAAACCACGCCGACGAGATCGTGGTCACCGCCCGCCGCGTGGTGGTATCCGCGGGCACCCTAGGCAGCAATGCGATCCTGATGCGCTCGTGTCAGGCCGGTCTAAAGCTGTCACCGCGACTGGGGAAAAACTTCAGCAGCAATGGCGACAACTTCGGCATCGCCTACAACACCGACATGCAAACCGACACGCAGACCTGGGCGACCACCGATGGGCCGCCGCGATCGGAACTTTTGTGCGGGCCGAGCATCAACGCCGTGATGCGGTTCGGCGCCAACCAATCCGACTTGCGTAAACGGTTCGCCGTGGAGGATGTGTCGCTGCCGCGCGCGCTCATCGACAGTTTCCGCTTCGGGCTAATGGGGCTTGCCGCCACCAGCTTTCGCGACCTGCGGCCAGCGAAGCTCGACCGGTGGCGCCGCGACATCGTGTTCAACACCGACGGAGCGATGAACCATTCACTCGGATTCTTGATCATGGTGCATGACAACTCGGACGCGGAGCCGGTCCTGCGCAAGAACGGCACGGTCAAGATCGACTGGCCGGGGGCGCCGACAGAACGGATCTACTTCGACGTCGACGAGGTCTTGAAGCCCGCGGTCGAGGCGATCGGCGGCACCTACATGAAGAACCCGCGATGGGACAAGCGCTTCCTCGGCAAGCATTTGATCACCGCACACCCGATGGGCGGGGGCGCCACCGGTGACAATGTCGACGCCGGTGTTGTCGACCACGCCGGACGATCGGGGTAAATCCGTTTCTGACCATCTCGATGTCCGCCGAACGCACCGCTGAGCTGCTGCGCGGCGCAGCCTGGCCTGCCTGGCTACGACCCGGGTACCGAAGCTGACGATCGAGCCTGAGCCGAATGCGCTCAGACCAGCCAGGCCGCGGCGTTGGGCGGCAATTTGCCGTTCGCCAACGGCGCGCTGGCCAGGATGAGTTCTCCGTCCGGCAGCGCCAGCGGACGGTTGCCGGCGTTCAGCGCACACACCAGGCCGCCGCCGCGGCGCCGGAATATCAGCGCACGGCGCGGTGCCGTCAGCCAATCAATGTCTGTGCCATCGAATTCAGTGTGCTCCCTGCGCAATTCGAGTGCTCGCCGGAAGAACGACAATGTTGAGCCGGCATCTGCGCGCTGCTTTTCGACGGTCAGCGCCGCCCAATCCGCAGGCATCGGCAACCAGGTGTCGGTGCCCGTGGTAAAGCCGAACGGGGGAGTGTCGCCCGACCACGGAATCGGAACCCGGCACCGGTCGCGGCCGCGTTCGGTATGCCCCGAACGTTCCCACGTCGGGTCCTGCAGCACCTCGTCGGGCAGGTCCACGTCGGGCAACCCCAGTTCCTGACCGTTGTAGATGAATACCGCGCCCGGCAGGGCGAGCATCACCATCGCCATGGCCCGCGCCCGGCGCAGCCCGATCTCGCCACCGCCGTAGCGGGTGACTTCCCGGCCCACATCGTGGTTGGCCAGCGTCCAGGTCGGGATGGCACTTTCGATCGCAGTGGCCGCCAGCGAGTTCTGTATCGCGTCATGGATTTCGCTCGCGTCGAAGTCGATCTGTGCCAACCGGAAATTGAAGCCGAGATGCAGTTCGTCGGGCCGCAGATACTCGGCCCAGCGGGCATTGTCGGTGACCCACACCTCGCCGACGGTCACCGCCGCGGGATAGTCGTCGACGACCGTGCGGATATCGCGGTGAATCGCGTGCACACTCGGGTGGTTGAAGCGTGGGTCGTCATCGGTGTGGTGCAACACCCTGGTCTCGACTTCCGGCGAGTCCGGCAGGCCGGGCGGCTTGGCCATCCCGTGTGCAACGTCGATGCGGAAGCCGTCCACTCCGCGTTCCAGCCAGAAACGCAGCGTTTTCTCGAAGTCGTCGAAGACATCGGGGTGGTCCCAGTTCAGATCGGGCTGCTCGGAATCAAAGAGGTGCAGATACCACTGCCCTGGATTGCCGTCCGGTTCGACCACCCGGGTCCAGGCCGGCCCGCCGAACACCGACTTCCAGTTGTTCGGCGGCAGCTGCCCGTCGGGACCGCGACCGTCGCGAAACAAATAGCGATCCCGAGCCACGCTGCCCGGGCCGGCTGCCAGCGCCGCCTGAAACCACGGGTGCGACGAACTGGTGTGATTGGGCACCACGTCCATGGTGACCTTGATGCCCCGCTGGTGTGCTGCGGCGATCAGCCGATCGAACGCGGCCAGCCCGCCGAACAACGGGTCGACGTCACGGGGATCGGCGACATCGTAGCCATGGTCGGCCATCGGCGAGACGGTGACCGGGTTGATCCAGATCGCGTCGATACCCAGCTCTTCCAGGTGCTCTAGCCGGGCCGTCAAGCCGTCCAGGTCGCCGACCCCGTCGCCGTTGCTGTCGGCGAACGACCGGGGATACACCTGGTAGAACACCGCACTCGACCACCACGGCTCCGGGCGACGAGCGCTTGCGCGAGGAGAGACGGAGCCCGTCCCACCCGGCTCCGGGCGACGAGCGCTTGCGCGAGGAGAGACGGAGCCCGTCCCACCCGGCTCCGGGCGACGAGCGCTTGCGCGAGGAGAGACGGAGCCCGTCCCACCCTCCTTGGAGCCGTCGGTCGGCTCAGTCCCTTGGCCGGACATCAAAACGCGGAGTTGACGAGGGAGTGGGCGGCCATCTCGAGGTAGTCGAGCAACTCACGGCGGTGCTCGTCATCGAGGGTATGCGAGTCGATGGAGGCGATAGCGGTCTGCATGCACCGCAGCCAGGCGTCGCGCTCGATGGGGGTGATCCGGAATGGGGCGTGGCGCATCCGCAGCCGGGGATGGCCGCGCCGGTCGGAGTAGGTTCGCGGACCACCCCAGTACTGCTCGAGGAACATACGCAATCGTTCTTCGGCGCCCGCGAGGTCGTCTTCGGGATACACCTCACGCAGTATCTCGTCCTCGGGGACCTGCGCATAGAAGCGCGACACGATCGCATTGAAGGTCTCGGCACCGCCGACAGCATCGTAGAAGGACTGTTGCACTTGATCCATCGCTTCCATTGTGGTGCATCGTCGGGGTAGCAACGGGAGGCGGGCCCGAGCCGCCGGGCTGCTGCTGCTGTTCACCGGATCGACACGGCGACACCGACCAATTGGCGTGCAGTTGGCGGCGAATCATGGTGGACTGTTCCGCGGAGGATCTATGGCGCAGGGCAAGAGACGCCGCAGCCACCGCAGTTCCGGTGCCGCGGCAGGGTTAACCGGGCCCGGACCCGTGTCATGCCTGCACAGTGTCGATACCCATCCACCCACCCGCCACGAGACCGCATCGATCTGGAGTCGGCGGCGGGTGCTCCTGCTGAACTCCACTTACGAGCCGCTGACCGCGCTGCCGATGCGGCGGGCGATCGTCATGGTGATCTGCGGCAAGGCCGACGTCGTGCACCACGATCCGGCCGGGCCGGTCATCCACTCGGCGACCAGGTCGATCGTGGTGCCGTCGGTGATCCAGCTGCGGTCCTATGTCCGGGTTCCCTACCGAGCCCGCGTCCCGATGACCCGCGCTGCGCTCATGCACCGCGACCGTTTCTGCTGTGCCTATTGCGGGACGAAGGCCGACACCGTCGACCACGTAGTGCCACGCAGCCGCGGTGGTGACCACTCGTGGGAGAACTGCGTTGCGTGCTGCTCGACATGTAACCACCGCAAGGGCGACAAGCTGCTGACCGAACTTGGCTGGGCACTGCGCCGCGCGCCGGTGCCGCCGACGGGACAGCATTGGCGGCTGTTGTCCACGGTCAAGGAACTGGACCCGTCGTGGGCTCGATACCTCGGTGAAGGCGCGGCCTGACAACAATCTCGTGTCCAAGTGCGCCGGTAGATCGCGCTGTGGGATACGGTTTGCGTCGTGAGCGTTCTGCAGATCCACCTCTACTTCGTCGGAATCCCCTTGTTGCTGGTGGCCGTGCTGGCGGTGCTGATCTGGTCGCACAGGGGACCCCACCCCGAGACCTATAAATTGTCGGAGCGTTGGACGCATCCGCCGATCCTGTGGGCCGCCACCGACGAAGCTGTCGGTGACACTCACGGCGGGCATGACACATCGGAGTTCACAGTCGGAGGTGGCGCCAGTGGTACGTGGTGATGTTGCGACGATCGAGCCCACCGAGCTGCCCAAGGGCTGGGTGCTCACCACCAGCGGACGGATCTCCGGGGTCACCGAGCCCGGAGACGTGTCGGTGCACTACCCGTTCCCGATCAACGACCTCGTCGCCCTGGACGACGCGCTGACCTACCGCTCGCGGGCATCTAAGGCGCGGTTCGCCATTTACCTCGGCGACCTGGGTAGCGACACCGCCGCACGGGCTCGCGAGATTCTGGCCAAGGTGCCGACGCCGGACAACGCTGTGTTGATCGCCGTCTCGCCGGACCAGTGCGCCATCGAGGTGGTCTACGGCTCGCAGGTTCGGGGTCGCGGCGCCGAGTCGGCGGCACCGCTTGGGGTCGCCGCGGCTTCGTCAGCTTTCGAGCAGGGCGACCTGATCGACGGGCTGGTCAGCGCGATCCGCGTGCTCAGTTCGGGGATCTCCCCGGCGTAGATTTTGTGTCGCGAGCTTTGGCACGCGATCGAAATCGTCTGGCCGGAATCTGCCCCGGAACCTGCTGAGCAAGCCTGCACCGTGAACCGATACGAGCAGAGGCTGCGGGACGCAGGTTTGCTTAGCGGTTTTAGCCCGGAGGGCCACAAGAAGTGGTTAGAAAATGCCGCACGTCGGGGAGTGTCTCCGGAAGTCATCGTCGAGATCGCCCGACAGCACGGCATCACTCCGGAGAGTTTCAACGTCCTCGAAAAGATGGAGGAGATCAAAGACCCAGACGGCAAGTCCTTCTTCCTCATCCCCCGGCGCACCAGCGGGAACGACGCGCGCAAGGCGGCGCTGATGACCTACATCCTCAACGCGGGCACCGGCTACGGCAAGGCGGGCGAGCAGCCTGGAGTCACCAACGACTTCCCCGAGACTCCGTATTCGGCCGCCGAGGTTCGGCGGATCATCGACCGGCAGCATGCAAACAGCTGGAGCTATGACCGCGACGTCAGGTTCGTCGACCGTAACGGAGGGCGCCTCGTCGCGACCCCGAACGGCATGCTCATGGGCCTTGGCGGTAACTGGATCCAGGGCCTGTTCAGCCAGCAGGGCGGTACCGCCTGGGGCGACATTCTCATGGTGAACATCGACCACTGCACCGACCCCTCCCAGCAGCTCCGCCAAATCGTCCAGTCCGGGCACGCCTGGTACACCGATGACCACGGCAAGCCCTCCGAGAGCAACCTCGACCTGGACCGCGTGCTCCACCACGAGGAGCGCCACTCCGCACAATGGGCCGCGAAGGGGTACCTGGCCATGCTCAAGGACTACAGCTGGGAACTGATCCGCGAGAAGGTCTTTGGGAAGACGAACAGGCTCGAAGAGGACGCCGGCCTGTCCGATGGTGGCTACCGATGACTCGCCGCGGTGGTTCGCTGCCGGTCAGTTCGCGCCGCTGGCATCGAAACGACGCGCCCGCACAGCCCGCTTGACGGCCGCTTGGCCCTCCAACACCAGCCGGCGTAGGGCTGCCGGTACCTCCGACTCAGGGGCGGTCAGGAACTCATCGGCAGCGGCGATACCGGCGTCGCTGATGTCCCAATAGGGATACAGGCCGACCACTACGGTTTGCGCGACTTCGCTGGATCGCCGTGCCCAAACTCCGGGTATCGCCTCGAAGTAACGCGCGGTGAACGGCTTGAGCAGCTCACCTTGTCCCGGTGCGACGATGCCCGCGATAATCGCGCGGCCGGCAGTATTGGCCAGGGTGTCGTCTTCGACCACCGTGGTAAACGCCTTCTCCTTGAAGTCGAATTGCGGCCGTGCCGCTGCGGCCTGGGCGCTGTGCCGCTGGCCGGCAGCAGTGGGGTCGCGTTGCGCCTCAGCGTCGATCCTCGGCGTCTCGGGCCCGTCGGCGTCGATGGCACCGGCGGTCGCCAGCGCGGTCACGATGCGCCAGCGCAGGTCGGTATCGACCGCCACGCCTGCCAATCCAAGCGCGGCTGGGTCACCGTCGAGCAACGCCGCCAGCGTCTCGACATGCCGGGGCGAAAGGACCGACGAGCACAGTGTGTTGACGTAGGCCAGCTGGTGATCCGACGCGGGCTGAGCGGCCCGCGCCAATTCCAGCAACCGGTCCGCGTACTGCGGCCAGCCATGCTCGCGGGCCCAGCTCGGGTCGGCATAGGAGGTCAGCGCCGTCTGTGCCTGCACCAGCAGTCGCTGCGCCACCCCGACCTCGGTTTCGGCATGTATCCCGCCTGACACCAGCGTCACGAAGTCGCGGGCGCGCAGTTCGGCCTCGCGGGTCATCTCCCATGCCGCCGACCACACCAGCGAGCGCGGCAGTGGCGCGGCAATATCGGCGATCCGCTCCAGCGCGGTCTGCAGCGACTGGGCGTCCAGCCGCAATGAGCAGTAGGTTAGGTCGTCATCGTTGACCAGAATCAGCTTGCCCCGCGAAACACCAACCAGCGCAGGGACTTCCGTTTCCGAGCCCTCGACGTCCAGTTCCTCCCGGTGGACCCGCACCAGCTTGCCGGCTTCGTCGTCGTAGATGCCGACCGCCAGCCGGTGCACCCTGGTCTCACCCGCACCCGGCGCGGCGCCGCTCTGCGTCACCGCGAACCGGGTGAATTTGCCGTCCGCGTCGACGTCGAAATCCGGCCGCAGCGTGTTCAGCCCAGTGGTTTTCAGCCACTGCTGGCCCCAATTCGACAAGTCGCGGCCGGAAGCGTTCTCCAGCGCGGCGAGCAGATCGTCGAACGTGGCATTGCCGAATGCGTGGGTGCGGAAGTAATCGCGCAGCCCGGCCAGAAAGTGCTCCAGCCCAACGTAGGCAACGAGCTGCTTGAGTACCGAAGCACCTTTGGCGTAGGTGATGCCGTCGAAGTTCACCTCGACCGCGGCCAGGTCGGGGATTTCGGCCGCGATGGGGTGCGTCGACGGCAATTGGTCCTGGCGGTACGCCCACGACTTTTCGACGGTTGCGAACGTCGTCCAGGCCTCGGTGAACTCGGTGGCCTCGCTTTGGCACAGCACCGACGCGAAGGTGGCGAAGGACTCATTCAGCCACAGATCGTCCCACCAGGTCATGGTGACCAGGTCGCCGAACCACATGTGCGCCATCTCGTGCAGCACCGTCTCGGAGCGCCGTTCGTAGGAAGCCCGGGTGACCTTGCTGCGGAAGACGTAGTCCTCGAGGAACGTCACCGCGCCGGCGTTTTCCATTGCGCCTGCATTGAACTCGGGGACGAACAGCTGGTCGTACTTGCCAAACGCGTACGGCAGCCCAAAGTGCTTGTGGTAGAAGCCAAATCCCTGCTTGGTCTGGGTGAACAACCGCTCGGCGTCCATGTGTTGCGCCAGCGAAGCCCGGCAGTAGATGCCCAACGGGATCTCGCCGTGTTCGTCTGTGTAAGTGTCGTCCCAGCCCGCGTACGGCCCCGCGATCAAGGCCACCAGATAGGTGCTCATCCGCGGGGCGGTGGCGAAGTCGTGCACTGCGTTCGCGCCATTCTCCGTGACGGTCGTGCACGCGCTGTTGGAGACCACCTTCCAGTGCTTGGGCGCGGTCACCCGCACGTCGAACGTTGCCTTGAGGTCGGGTTGGTCGAAGCAGGCGAACATCCTTTTGGCGTCGGCGGTTTCGAATTGCGAGTACAGGTAGATCTCGTTGTCCACCGGGTCGACGAAGCGATGCAGGCCCTCGCCGGTGTTGGAGTAGCGGCAGTCGGCATCGACGATGACGACGTTGCGGTTGGCCAGTCCGCGTAGCGGGATCCCGGTCGATTCGTCATACCCGGAGACGTCGAGCTCGTGGCCGTTGAGGCTGGCGCTGCGGACGGTTTCGGCGGCGATGTCGATGACCGTGTCGGCGCCGGCCAGAGCGTCGAACACCGCGGTGGTGGTGGAGCGGAACGTTCGTTCACTCGGGGCGCCGCTGCCGTCGGTGACATCGAGGTTGATCTGGTAGCTACCGACGGTGATCAGGGCGGCGCGTTCGACAGCCTGGTCCCGGGTGAGATTAGGAAGGGCCACGAGTCCAACTTAAAGCGTGTCGGCACGTGCCGAGGTACCAGCACCCAGATCGGGAACAGGTGCGCGGCGGTTACGGTTGTGCTGAGCGGTGTTTTGACCGCCGACGAGAGGACTGCGCAATGCCCGAGAAGGCCCCCGTGAAAAACCAAGCCGATTTCTGGTTCGATCCACTGTGCCCGTGGTGTTGGATCACATCGCGCTGGATCCTCGAGGTGGAGAAGGTTCGCGATATCGAGGTGAACTTCCACGTCATGAGCCTTGCGATACTCAACGAAAACCGCGAAGGCCTGCCGGAGAAGTATCGCGAAAACATGAAGAAGGCCTGGGGACCGGTGCGGGTGGCGATCGCCGCCGAGCAGGCCCACGGCGCCGGCGTCTTGGACCCGCTGTACACCGCGATGGGCACCCGGATTCACAACGAGGACAACAAAGACCTCGACGAGGTCATCAAGCTGTCGCTTGCCGACGCCGGTCTTCCGGCAGAGCTTGCCGCGGCCGCGGAAAGTGACGCCTACGACGACGCGCTGCGCAAGAGTCACCACGCCGGGATGGACGCAGTCGGTGACGATGTCGGCACGCCGACCATCCACGTCAACGGTGTGGCGTTCTTCGGGCCGGTGCTCTCGAAAATTCCTCACGGCGAGGAGGCCGGCCAACTCTGGGACGCCTCGGTGACGTTCGCGGCCTATCCACACTTTTTTGAGCTCAAGCGGACTCGCACCGAGCCCCCTCAATTCGACTGAGCGCCGACTGCACATCCGCCGACAGCGATGCGTGACACGCCGCGCGTTGCGTCGCTGAGTCCTGGCGGGTAAGGATGTCGGGCATGCGCGTCTACCTGGGCTCTGACCACGCGGGATACGAGCTCAAGCAGCAGATCATCGAGCACCTGAAGAAATCCGGACACGAGCCGATCGACTGCGGCGCCT
Organism: uncultured Actinomycetota bacterium; assembly: GCA_963728815.1. Classification (GTDB taxonomy): domain Bacteria; phylum Actinomycetota; class Actinomycetes; order Mycobacteriales; family Mycobacteriaceae; genus Mycobacterium. The sequence goes on along the minus strand of CAVSLH010000018.1, from coordinate 38,900 downwards.
TCAGCTACGACGCCGACGACGACTACCCGGCGTTTTGCATCGCCGCCGCTACGCGCACGGTGGCCGACCCGGGCAGCCTCGGCATCGTGCTGGGGGGATCGGGCAACGGCGAACAGATCGCCGCCAACAAAGTCGTCGGCGCGCGGTGCGCGCTCGGTTGGAGCGTTGAGACCGCGACGCTGGCGCGCGAACATAACAATGCGCAGTTGATCGGTATCGGCGGCCGCATGCACACCGTTGCCGAAGCGCTGACCATCGTCGACGCCTTCGTGACCACGCCATGGTCGAAAGCCGAACGCCACCAACGGCGTATCGACATTCTCGCCGAGTACGAACGTACTCACCAGGCGCCGCCGGTGCCCGGCGCTCAGGCTTGAGACCGGAATTGAGGGTTGTCCGTGCCCGAAGGGCATACCCTGCATCGGCTGGCGCGGCTGCACCAGCGCCGATTCGCCGGTGCACCAGTCGCGGTGTCCAGCCCCCAGGGCCGATTCGCTAGTCCGGCGGCAGCGGTGGACGGCCGGGTGTTGCGGCGCGCCAGCGCTTGGGGAAAGCATCTGTTTCATCACTACGCCGACGGCCCGATCGTGCACGTTCATCTCGGTCTCTACGGCACCTTCACCGAATGGGCCCGCCCCGCCGATGGGCTGCTTCCCGAAGCGGTGGGTCAGGTGCGAATGCGGATGGTCGGCGCCGACTACGGCACCGATCTGCGCGGCCCGACGGTGTGTGAGCTGCTGGACGAAGGCCAGGTCGGTGATGTCGTGGCCAGGCTGGGACCCGATCCCTTGCGTAGTGATGCTGACCCGTCGTGGGCTTGGGCCCGGATCACGAAGTCCCGCAGGCCTATTGGCGCACTTCTCATGGATCAGACCGTCATCGCGGGCGTGGGCAACGTCTACCGCAGCGAGTTGCTGTTTCGCCATCGCATCGACCCGTTCCGGCCCGGCCGGGGGATCAGCGAGGCAGAGTTCGACGCGGCGTGGACCGATCTGGTGGCGCTGATGAAGGTCGGCTTGCGCGGCGGCAAGATCATCGTGGTGCGCTCCGAACACGACCACGGTTCGCCGTCATACCTGCCCGGACGGCCCCGCACGTACGTATATCGGCGCGCCGGCGAGCCGTGCCGGGTGTGCGCGGGAACGATCCGTACCGCAGTGCTGGAGGGCCGAAACGTGTTCTGGTGCCCGACTTGCCAGAAGTGACCCGGCTCACCGTCGTCAACGCAGAGACTCCGGGAAATCCGCAGGTCGGTGCCGGGGTGCTAATTGCCAGGAAATTGACAGGAAGAAACGCCCGCGTCTATAGTTTCGGTTCGAGTTCTTTGGGTACAAGTGGCCCCGTGAAAACTATTCCACGTTTGGCAGCAACGATTTTCGCCATGGGCGCTGCGTTGGGTGTGGCCGGAGTGGGTGCCGCGGTCGACGCGCAGGCTCGACCCGCACCCTTCCCGGCTTACCACTGGTGTCCGGGCCAGTGGTGGGACCCGGGTTGGGGCGACAACTGGGAATGGAACTCCTGCCATGACGACCACCACCGCGACATCGATGGCTATGACCACAGCCGTGACTGGGGCGGACCGGGACCCGGCGACCGCGGACCCGGCGACCACGGACCCTGGCAGCCGCAACCCTGGCAACGCTGATCCCAGCGGGACAAACCCGCGGATTGCCGTTCGATGACTGATCGGGGCGGGAGCCACCCGGGAGTGGCACGCACCCCTTAACTAATTAACTGACCCATGCGTCCGCCGCAGTCAGTCGCAGTTGACCCTGAGCGCCGCGTAGACCTCGTTGCTGAGCGCGAGGCTGCGGGGGTCCGCGTTGGCCTTGCTGGCGTCGAAGCGGTTCATCACGTACGCGTAGCCGATCCGGTGTTCCAGGTCCACAAAGCCGAATGAGCCGCCCAAGCCGCCATGGCCGAAGATGCGCCGGTTGGGTCCGTTGATGCCGCGCTGGTTGAGCATGTAGCCCAGACCCCAGCCGTGGTCGGCGACCCGGGGGCCGAGCACCAAATCGGTGTCGAAGCCGCCTTGAGACACCCGGACCAGGTCCATGTGCTCGCGGCTGAGCAGTTTCTCCTGGGCGAGCGCGTTGTAGAAGGTCGCCAATCCCAGTGCCGACACTTGGCCGTTAGTGCCGGGGAACTCGAGCCGGCGCCATAGCGTCACGTCGTTGGAGCCGAGTTCGTCGTCGGGTGCAAATCCCATCGAGACCGATAGCCCGGCCTTGGGATGCTCGGCCAGGGTGGTCGGGTAGCCCGGGGCTTCCACGTCGGCCAGCAGCTGTCGGATGTGCGGCTTGCGCACCCGCTCGGAGCAGCGGTGTTGCTCGGTCGGGGACAAGCCGATGTGGATGTCGGCGCCGAGTGGTTCGGCGATCTCGGTGCGCAGGTACTGACCGACCGTGCGGCCGGTGACCCGGCGGAACACCTCGCCGAGGATGAAACCGAAGGTGGTCATGTGATAGCCCTGGGCGGTGCCCGGCTCCCACCACGGTTCTGCGGCCGCCAGCTGCGCGCAGACAAAGTCCCAGTCGGCGACCTTTTCCCAGCTCATCCGGGTGCGCGGCCCGATTACGCCGGACCGGTGGCTCATCACCATGGCCAATGTGATGGCTTCCTTGCCCGCTTGCCCGAACTCGGGCCAATAGCGGGCCACCGGCGCGTGCAGGTCCAACTCACCGCGATCGGCGAGCTGGTGGACGCAGGTGGCCGTCATGCCCTTGGTGCCGGACAGCACGGTGGCCAGGGTGTTTTGCCGCCAGGGCTGGGTGCCAGCAGCGTCGGCCCAACCGCCCCACAGGTTGACGACGAGATCCCCGTCGACCCAGACCGCAACGGCTGCGCCAACCTCGTTGCGCAGCGCAAAGTTGCACTCGAACGCGTCGCGTACTCCTACGAAGTCCGACACGCATGAGCCATGGATGCCGACGTCGCTCATCGCGCCTTTCTGCCGAGCAAAATGCTATGCCCGAGCGGGCGACGGGAATCGAACCCGCGTCGCTAGTTTGGAAGACTAGGGCTCTACCATTGAGCTACGCCCGCGTGTATTAGTCGAGCGAGACTGTATCTGGCGACGAACATCAAATCTAATCGAAGCAGGTTTGTGATCGCTCCGTGAGGTCTGTGAGGTCGCTGCGAAGCCAGTGGCGTCGGGTCGTAGGATCGCGAGGTCAGCGCGGGGTGTAGCGCAGCTTGGTAGCGCATCCGCTTTGGGAGCGGAAGGCCGCAGGTTCAAATCCTGTCACCCCGACCAGCACTCGCCGCACCCACGGCCACCGACCGCCAGGAACGACCATCGAGGAGCACGCCCGTGAAGAGCACTGTCGAGCAGTTGAGCCCTACCCGGGTGCGCATCAGTGTGGAGGTGCCTTTCACCGAGCTTGAGCCCGATTTCCAGCGGGCCTACAAAGAGCTGGCCAAACAGGTGCGGCTGCCCGGCTTCCGGCCCGGGAAAGCGCCCGCGAGATTGCTGGAAGCTCGTTTCGGCCGGGCGGCGATGCTCGACCAAGTCGTCAACGAAGCACTGCCCGGCCGGTACGGGCAGGCGGTGGCGGAATCGGAGGTCCAGCCGCTCGGCCAGCCCGACATCGAGGTGACCAAAAAGGAGTACGGCCAGGAGCTGGCGTTCATCGCCGAGGTCGATGTGCGCCCCAAGATCACCCTTCCGGATTTGAGCGCGCTGACCGTCTCGGTGGATCCAATCGAGGTCGGCGACGACGACGTCGACGCCGAACTGCAGTCGTTGCGTGCCCGGTTCGGCAGCCTGACCGAGGTGGATCGGCCGGTGGCTCTCGGTGACGTTGTCTCGATCGATTTGTCTGCGACCGTCGACGGCGAGGACGTGCCGAACGCCCGCGCCGAGGGAATGTCCCATGAGGTCGGCTCGGGCCGGCTTATCGCAGGTCTCGACGATGCGCTGGTCGGTTTGTCCACCGATGAGTCCAGGGTCTTCACCGCCCAGCTGGCGACCGGTGAACACGCCGGGCAGGATGCGCAGGTCACCGTCACCGTCCGGTCGATCAAGGAACGCGAACTACCCGAGCCCGACGACGAGTTCGCGCAACTGGCCAGCGAGTTCGACACCATTGACGAGCTGCGGGCCAACCTTGGCGACCAGGTGCGCCTGGTCAAGCGTGCCCAGCAAGCGGAGCAGATTCGCAACGCCACGATGGACGCTATGCTCGAGCAGGTCGACGTGCCGTTGCCGGAGGCGATCGTGCAGGCTCAGTACGATGGCGCCCTGCACAGCGCCCTGTCCGGCCTCAACCACGACGAAGCCAGGTTCGCTGAAGTGTTAGCCGCGCGAGGCTCGTCACGCAAGGAGTTCGAGGCCGAGACGCGCAGCGCCGCGGAGAAGGACGTCACAAGGCAGCTGTTGCTCGATGCTCTGGCCGAGGACCTGCAGGTCGAGGTCGGCCAGGACGACCTGACTGAGCGACTGGTGATGACGTCTCGGCAATACGGCATCGAGCCGCAGCAGCTGTTCGCCTACCTCCAGGAGAACAACCAGCTGCCGGCCATGTTCGCCGATGTGCGGCGCGGACTGGCCATGGCAGCGGTCGTCGAGGCGGCGACGATCACCGATACCGACGGAAACACGATCGACACCAGCGAATTCTTCGGCAAGCGCGGCCAGTCCGACGAGGCGGACGCAGAAGCCGAAGGCGAGGAACCCGAAGAATCCGCTGACACCGATGAGGCCGATGAGGCCGATGAGCGCAGTGAGGTCGTGGTGCAAGAGGCCTCCGACCAAGCGACAACATGACCAAGGCATGACGCTGTGAGCGAACGGGCCCATTTCGGGGTGTGCGTGACCGCCAAACAGTGGGCTCGGTTGGTTAGTGTCGGTGCATACAGAACTCGAGAAAGCAGGTAACCCAGTCGTGACTGACATGCGTTCGAACTCGCAGGGTCTCAACCTCACGGACTCGGTCTATGAGCGCTTGCTCTCCGAGCGCATCATCTTCCTGGGTTCGGAGGTGAACGACGACATCGCCAATCGGCTGTGCGCACAGATTCTGCTGCTCGCCGCCGAAGACGCCACCAAGGACATCTCGCTGTACATCAATTCGCCCGGTGGATCGATCAGCGCCGGGATGGCGATCTACGACACCATGGTGCTGGCGCCCTGTGACATCGCCACCTACGCGATGGGCATGGCCGCCTCAATGGGTGAGTTCCTTTTGGCGGCAGGCACCAAGGGCAAGCGCTACGCGCTGCCGCACGCCCGCATCCTGATGCACCAACCGCTGGGCGGGGTGACCGGCAGTGCGGCCGATATCGCCATCCAGGCCGAGCAGTTCGCCGTCATCAAAAAGGAGATGTTCCGGCTCAACGCCGAATTCACCGGCCAGCCGATCGAACGCATCGAGGCGGATTCGGACCGCGACCGTTGGTTCACCGCTCAGGAAGCCCTGGAATACGGTTTCGTCGACCACATCATCACCCGCGCCCACGTCAATGGAGAAGTGCAATGAATCCTCAGATCCAGCCTCAGGCGCGGTACATCCTGCCGTCGTTCATCGAGCACTCCAGCTTCGGCGTCAAGGAGTCCAACCCGTACAACAAGCTGTTCGAGGAGCGCATCATCTTCCTCGGCGTTCAGGTCGACGACGCGTCGGCGAACGACATCATGGCGCAGCTGCTGGTGTTGGAGTCGCTGGATCCCGACCGCGATATCACCATGTACATCAACTCGCCCGGTGGCGGATTCACCTCGCTGATGGCGATTTACGACACCATGCAGTACGTGCGCGCCGACATTCAGACGGTGTGTCTGGGTCAGGCCGCGTCGGCAGCGGCGGTGCTGCTGGCCGCCGGAACGCCGGGTAAGCGGATGGCGCTGCCCAACGCACGCGTGCTGATCCACCAGCCCTCGCTGTCCGGCGTGATCCAGGGCCAGTTCTCCGATCTGGAGATCCAGGCCGCCGAGATCGAGCGCATGCGCACGCTGATGGAGACCACGCTGGCCCACCACACCGGCAAGGATGCCGCGGTGATCCGCAAGGACACCGACCGGGACAAGATCCTGACCGCAGAAGAGGCCAAGGACTACGGGATCATCGACACCGTGCTGGAGTACCGGAAGCTCTCCGCGCAGACCGCCTGAGCGGTTTCGCGCTCATCGCAGTAGCTTCGCCAGCTCGGCGATGTCGGCGGGCCGCACCCGGCAGCACCCGCCGACGATGCGCGCTCCAGCCGCAACCCACTGCGATGCGAGCTGCCCGGAGAACCGAGGCTGGCCGACCCAGGTGCGGTGCCGGCTGTCCCAACGCTCACCGCTGTTCGGGTAGACGATTACCGGCTTGCCGATATCTGCGATGGCGATTGCCGGTAGCACGTCGTCGGGTGTGCAGCAATTGACGCCGACCGCGACAATCTCCGGGACCCCGGCGGCGACCGCGAACGCCTCGGCGAGTGGTTGTCCGGCGCGGGTCCGCGTCCCGTCGATGGTGTAGCTGAGCCAGGCCGGCGTACCGAGCGACCGCACCAGGTTGACCAGCGCTTCGGCCTCGTCGACATCGGGCACGGTTTCCAGGGCGAGTACGTCCGCGCCGGCCGCGGCCAGTACCTCCAGCCGGGGGCGATGCCACTGGGCCAAAGCCGCGACGGACAGCCCATAGCGTCCGCGATATTCGGACCCGTCGGCCAGCGCCGCGCCGTACGGACCGACCGACGCAGCGACGCAAAGGTCTTCTGCGCCGACCTCGTCACGCGCGGTCTTGGCGAGTTCGACGCTGCGGCGCAGCATCCCGATGGCATCGTCTCGACCAATCCCGTGCGCCGCAAAGCCCTCGAACGATGCCTGGTAGCTTGCGGTCGTCGCGATCGTGGCACCGGCGCGAAAGTACGTCGCGTGCACCGCGACGATCTCCTGCGGGGCATCCGCCAGCAGCTTCGCCGACCATAACGGGTCGGACAGATCGTTGCCGCGCGCCTCGAGCTCGGTGGCCAGGCCGCCGTCGCTGATCAGCACTGATTCGGAAGGCAGAGCTAATCCCACACGGCCACTGTAAGGTGATTGCCCGGGGCCGCCTACCCGAGCGAGACGGGGTCACGAGCCTCGATCGCGTAACGGCCGCGACACGCGAAGGACACGGATTGCGCGTCTCGGGCAGTGACGGGCGGGGTCGGGCTATATGTTCATTCAGACGGACAGGCGGTGAATACCACTGACGCGATTCGGCGCTAATGGTCGCGTCGGGCCGGAACAAGCGGGTAGCGTCGGGGAATACACGCGGCACAGCAAGACGAACGGCGAATAGGAAGTAGGCCCTCAGCATCATGGCGCGCATCGGAGACGGCGGTGACCTGCTGAAGTGCTCGTTCTGCGGGAAGAGCCAGAAGCAGGTCAAGAAACTCATTGCGGGCCCCGGTGTGTACATCTGCGATGAGTGCATCGACCTGTGCAACGAGATCATCGAAGAGGAACTCGCCGACGCCGACGATGTCAAACTCGACGAACTGCCCAAGCCCGTTGAAATCCGGGATTTCCTCGAGGGGTACGTGATTGGGCAGGACACCGCCAAGCGGACGCTAGCCGTCGCGGTCTACAACCACTACAAGCGGATCCAGGCCGGCGAGAAGGGCGGCCGCGACTCCAGGTGTGAGCCGGTTGAGCTGACCAAGTCCAACATCTTGATGCTCGGGCCTACCGGCTGTGGCAAGACATACCTGGCCCAGACGCTGGCCAAGATGCTCAACGTGCCATTCGCCATCGCCGATGCCACCGCGCTGACCGAGGCCGGTTACGTCGGTGAGGACGTCGAGAACATCTTGCTCAAACTCATCCAAGCCGCCGACTACGACGTCAAGCGCGCCGAGACCGGCATCATCTACATCGACGAGGTCGACAAGATCGCCCGCAAGAGCGAGAACCCGTCGATTACCCGCGACGTCTCCGGTGAGGGCGTTCAGCAGGCCCTGCTGAAGATTCTGGAGGGCACCCAGGCATCGGTTCCCCCGCAGGGCGGCCGCAAGCACCCGCACCAAGAGTTCATCCAGATCGACACCACCAACGTGCTGTTCATCGTCGCGGGTGCATTCGCCGGGTTGGAGAAGATCATCTACGAGCGCGTCGGCAAGCGCGGCTTGGGCTTCGGCGCGGAGGTCCGCTCCAAGTCCGAGATCGACACCACCGACCACTTCGCCGACGTGATGCCTGAGGATCTGATCAAGTTCGGCTTGATCCCCGAATTCATCGGGCGGCTCCCAGTCGTCGCCTCGGTCACCAACCTGGACATGGACTCGTTGGTCAAGATCCTGTCCGAGCCGAAGAACGCCCTCGTCAAGCAGTACACCCGGCTCTTCGAGATGGACGGCGTGGAGCTGGAGTTCACCGACGACGCGCTGGAAGCGATCGCCGATCAAGCGATCCACCGCGGCACCGGCGCCCGTGGCTTGCGGGCCATCATGGAAGAAGTCCTGCTGCCCGTGATGTATGACATCCCGAGCCGCGACGATGTCGCCAAAGTTGTGGTGACCAAGGAGACCGTGCAGGACAACGTGTTGCCGACGATCGTGCCGCGCAAGCCGTCGCGCACTGAGCGCCGCGACAAGAGCGCATAGCCGGGCAATCCGGGTAATAAGGAGCCTGCACGCCGCTCAGCGATGCTGTGACTGAGCGTGCCGGGCGCAAGCGACGCCGTTCCTCGCCGGCTGGCTCACGCGCTGGACCTGCTGAATTTCTTTTGGCCGATGTTCGTGACGGGCTAGGCCCGTATCTGTCGATCTACCTCTTTGCTGACTCACCATTGGGACCAAGCGTCGATCGGGTTCGTCATGGCGGTCGGTGGCATCGGGGCAATTGTTACGCAGACGCCGGTTGGCGGGAGGAGCAATAACCGCCGCGATGGGCATTGGCGCCTCGGTTTCGAATGTTGTCGTGGGCTCAATCGTGGTCGCGGCAGGGTACAACGCCGCTTTCATGTCACTGGGCGCCATCGCCGGTGCGGGCTTCGCCCTGCATCTGATCGCGATGCCGGAAACGGCGGCTAGGGGATCCTAGGGGGACCGGCACTAGAAAATGAACGTGTTGCAGCGTGGCGAACGTGGTCCCGGGGCGCGCCGGGGCCGACGGAAGTGACCAAAACCACAGTTTCGCTCGTCCATCCGCGCCATCCCGCGCTGACGTGGCCTTTTGCCGGCGAACCCGCCGCGCGTAAGGGGTCAAAGACGGGCATGCGGCCCAAAAAGGAGTGCCATAATTGATACCGCCAGTGACATAAAAGCGTTGAAGGCGGGGGAGTCACTCCGACGGCGCGTAGCCTGAATCTGCAGCGCGGAGTGCCTGTCCGGATGACAGATGGAAGGCTAAGACGTGGATCCGAATGGCAGCGAAGCCGGGTCAGAGTCTCATACCGGTGCTTCTCATACCGGGCCAAACCGGCGGCGCCTGGAAAATGTCGTCATCCGTTTTGCCGGGGATTCCGGCGACGGTATGCAGCTGACCGGTGACCGGTTCACGTCGGAGGCAGCGTTTTACGGCAACGACCTGGCGACCCAGCCGAATTACCCCGCCGAGATCCGGGCCCCTGCAGGCACCCTGCCCGGAGTCTCGTCCTTCCAGATTCAAATCGCTGATTACGACATCTTGACCGCCGGTGACCGGCCCGACGTGCTCGTCGCCATGAACCCGGCAGCGTTGAAGGCCAATATCGGCGACTTGCCACGCGGCGGAATGGTGATCGCGAATTCCGACGAGTTCACCAAACGCAATCTGACGAAAGTGGGCTACGTAACCAACCCGCTGGTGTCTGACGAGTTGTCCGACTACGTGGTGCACTCCGTCGCGATGACCACGCTCACCCTGGGAGCCGTCGAGGCGATTGGCGCGTCCAAGAAAGACGGCCAGCGCGCCAAAAACATGTTTGCGCTGGGCCTGTTGTCGTGGATGTACGGGCGGCCGATCCAGACCAGCGAGAATTTCATCAGGGAGAAGTTCGCCCGCAAGCCCGACATCGCCGAGGCCAACGTGCTCGCCCTCAAGGCGGGCTGGAACTACGGCGAAACCACCGAGGCCTTCGGCACTACCTACGAGGTATCGCCGGCGACTCTGCCAGCCGGCGAGTACCGACAGATCTCGGGCAACACCACGCTGGCCTACGGCATTGTCGCGGCCGGTCAGCTGGCCGGCATTCCGGTTGTGCTCGGCAGTTATCCAATTACGCCAGCATCGGACATCCTGCACGAGCTGTCCAAGCACAAGAACTTCAACGTGATCACCTTCCAAGCGGAAGACGAGATCGGCGGCATCTGCGCCGCGCTGGGCGCCGCTTACGGCGGTGCGCTGGGAGTCACCAGCACATCGGGACCGGGTATTTCGCTGAAGTCCGAGGCGCTGGGCCTGGGAGTGATGACCGAGCTGCCGTTGATTGTCATCGACGTGCAGCGGGGCGGACCGTCGACCGGTCTCCCCACCAAAACCGAGCAGGCTGACCTGCTGCAGGCACTCTACGGTCGCAACGGAGAGTCGCCGGTGGCGGTGCTGGCGCCGCGGTCTCCGTCCGACTGCTTTGAAACCGCCCTCGAGGCGGTGCGGATCGCGGTGTCGTATCACACCCCAGTGATCGTGTTGTCCGACGGCGCCATTGCCAACGGCTCAGAGCCGTGGCGAATCCCGGACGTCAATACGCTGCAGCCCATCAAGCACACCTTCGCCAAACCGGACGAGCCCTTCGAGCCTTATGCGCGCGACCCGGAGACGCTGGCTCGCCAATTCGCAGTTCCGGGCACACCTGGTTTGGAACACCGCATCGGCGGGCTGGAAGCGGCCAACGGCTCCGGCGACATCTCCTACGAGCCCGTCAATCATGACCTGATGGTCCGGTTGCGCCAGGCCAAGATCGACGGTATCCGCGTTCCCGATCTGGAGGTCGACGATCCGACCGGAGACGCCGAGCTGCTGCTGATCGGGTGGGGCAGTTCCTACGGCCCGATTGGAGAAGCCTGCCGGCGTGCGCGGCGCAAGGGCATCAAGGTCGCGCATGCCCATCTGCGGTATCTCAGCCCCTTCCCCGCGAACCTGGGCGATGTGCTGCGGCGTTACCCGCAGGTGGTGGCCCCGGAGATGAATTTGGGTCAGCTGGCGCTGGTGCTGCGCGGCAAGTACTTGGTCGACGTGCAGTCGGTCAGCAAGGTTCAGGGCGTCTCGTTCCTGGCTGACGAGGTGGGACGCGTTATCCGGGCCGCGCTGGGCGGCACACTAGCCGAGATTGAGCAAGACAAGACGATGGTCGCCAGGTTGGCGGCGGCCACGGTGGGAGCGGGAGCTAGCGCATGACGGGCGTGATCGGCAATCTGGCGGGCACAGACCTCGGTGTGACTCCGAGGTTGACGAAGAACGACGGGGTGCCCACTGCGGACCAGCCGCAGAAGGGCAAGGACTTCACCAGTGACCAGGAGGTGCGCTGGTGCCCCGGCTGCGGTGATTACGTCATCCTGAACACCATCCGAACCTTCCTGCCCGAACTCGGACTACGCCGCGAGAACATCGTGTTCATCAGCGGTATCGGATGCTCCAGCCGGTTCCCGTACTACCTGGAGACCTATGGCTTCCACTCGATCCACGGTCGCGCGCCGGCGATCGCAACCGGTCTGGCGCTGGCCCGCGAGGATCTGTCGGTGTGGGTGGTCACCGGCGACGGTGACGCTTTGTCGATCGGCGGCAACCACCTGATCCACGCGCTGCGCCGCAACGTCAACATAACGATTCTGCTGTTCAACAACCGGATCTACGGGCTGACCAAGGGTCAGTACTCGCCGACGTCAGAGGTCGGCAAGGTCACCAAGTCGACACCGATGGGATCGCTGGACCACCCGTTCAACCCGGTGTCGTTGGCGCTGGGAGCCGAGGCAACCTTCGTCGGCCGCGCACTGGACTCCGACCGCAATGGGCTGACTGAGGTGCTGCGCGGCGCCGCCCAGCATCGCGGTGCTGCCGTGGTCGAAATCCTGCAGGACTGCCCGATCTTCAACGACGGCTCGTTCGACGCGCTGCGCAAGGAGGGCGCCGAAGAGCGGGTGATCAATGTCCGCCACGGCGAGCCGATCGTGTTCGGCCCCAACGGCGAATACTGCTTGGTGAAGTCCGGCTTCAGTCTGGAAGTAGCCAAGACCGCCGACGTAGCTGTTGAAGAGATCGTCGTGCACGACGCGCACGCCGACGACTCGGCCTATGCGTTCGCGCTGTCCCGGCTGTCCGATCAGAACCTGGACCACACCGTGCTGGGAACCTTCCGCCACATCAGCCGACCCACCTACGACGACGCGGCCCGGTCCCAGGTCCGCGCCGCCCAGACATCGACCGCGTCCGACACCGCTGCGCTGCAATCGCTATTGCGCGGACGCGACACCTGGACCGTCGACTGACGTGGCTCCGCTCGTGCCCGACGCAGTGTCACTTGCCGGGGTCGTGCTCGCTGGAGGTGAATCGCGGCGCATGGGCCGCGACAAAGCCAGCCTGCCTTTTCCCGGGCCCACTTCGAGGCCCGCTGGGTCTCCTGGCGGCCCCGGCGTCATCACAATGGTCGAGTATGTGGTGGGCATTGTCGGGCAGCGCTGCGAGCCGGTTTTCGTGATGGCCGCGCCGGGGCAACCGTTGCCTGCGCTGCAAGCTCGCGTCATGCGCGACGAGTTACGAGGGCTGGGGCCGTTGCCGGCGACCGGGCGCGGGTTGCGCGCCGCCGCGGAGGCGGGTGCCCGATTAGCGTTTGTCTGCGCCGTCGACATGCCGTTTCTGGCAGTCGAACTGATCGATGATCTCGCGCGCCGAGCCGTTGAGACTGACGCCGAAGTCGTGTTGCCGTGGGACGGCCACGACCACTACCTCTCCGCGGTATACCGGACCGATCTGGCCGACCGGGTTGATGCGCTGCTAGCCGCCGGTGAACGCAAGATGAGCGCCTTGGTCGACGCTTCGGACGCTCAGCGGATCGTGATGTCGGATTCTCGCCCCCTGACCAACCTCAATACGACGGCTGACCTGCAGACACTAGTGCAACCCGGATCCTGAGGGTCACCGCGCACGGCGGGGGAGAGCTGCCCGGAGGCCGTGCGCGATCTGAATTAATTTAGCGCGGTCATTCCCGCAATCTTTCGCATAAATTTCTGGTCGAAATATTTGGTATTCAGTCCATCAATACTTAATAGAGTTATTTGCTGCAAACCGTAGCGCTTAATGGTTCTGACAGCCGACGAAGAATAGTCACGACTTCCCGGATCGGTGGCGCATCGTATTGTGTTGCAGCAGCGGTGATTTGAAACATCGAGCGACCATAAATTGGATTCAGTCGGGTGCAGCATGGCTCGCCGTCGGAGGCTTTGCGGCAAACTTTCTTGGGCCAAAATCGCAAGCCTGCCCGCACCCATCAGATCGTCTCTCGTCGGGCAGGGCGGCTGCCGCGGCCGCGACTGACGTTCGAGACCTGGTTGCTGCCTAAAATCGTTGCAAGAGTGGATAACTCGGTGAAGTCGTCAGTCGATGCAGGGTTTCAAGCCGGACATCCCTGATAGCGTGCGGCTGTCGCGCTGCTCCTGCAGGGCAGGACGAATATCGTTGTGGTGCAGATGAGTTGGAGGATAGGCCGCAAATTCGGCTGGGTGGGCTCAAAGCGAGGTGGGCGTCACGCCGGCGAAGCTCGCGGTGGCCTATGTCTGGTGCCTTCGGCGGGGTCTGTGAGGCCGAGCCCGAATCGGCCGCGTCGCGCACAGGCAAATCCGTGGCCCAGGTCACAATATTGGCGTGATTCGGCTCACGATAACGCCGTGGACCCGAAGGGATGGCGTGAGCCTAGAATGCACTGTCGACCTGCAATAATCATTCTGCGATCGCGCCGTGATCGGGTCGTTATAGAAGCAAGATATCGGCTTGCCAAAGATGACGAATTGATTCCGGTCTCGTACCGTCCGTACATAGCCCGAAACCCCGGGCATAAAAATTGAATCCACGGACCCGCGTGTGAGCGGGGCTGCGGACGGCGACAGCCGCCGCGGCCGGCGGTAGCAGCCGCCGGGCAGATCAGACCCCCGCTGTCGTGCCGGAAAGAGACGGCACGTCCCAAAGCAGCAATCCCGCATGGACAAAGCATCCCAACCCACACCCGTGGGCTGGCTTTGGCGCGCGCACCGCGAAAGGAACAATGTTGAAGAACGTCCGTAAGACGCTCATCGTTGCCGCGATCACAGGGACACTGGTGACTGTGCCGTCCACCGCTACCGCCTATGCGGACGTGGCGGGCTTTGACCCGAACGTGGCTCCCGCCGGGCCCGGCCCGGACGCCGCTCCACCGGCGCCCGCACCGGTGGGCTTTGACCCGAACGTTCCGCCCCCGCCGCCGGCCCCGGACGCCGCTCCACCGGCGCCCGCACCGGTGGGCTTTGACCCGAACGTCCCTCCCCCGCCGCCGGCGCCGGACGCCCCGCCGCCACCCCCCGCACCGGTGGGCTTTGACCCGAACGTCCCTCCGCCGCCCCCCGCTCCGGACGCCCCGCCTGCTCCCAAGGCGTACAGCGTCAACTGGGACGCAATCGCTCGGTGTGAGTCTGGCGGAAACTGGGGAATCAACACCGGTAACGGTTACTCCGGCGGCTTGCAGTTCACCTCCAGCACGTGGCGGGCCAACGGTGGCTCGGGATCCGCGCACACGGCGAGCCGTGAGGAGCAGATCCGGGTGGCCGAGAACGTCCTGCATTCGCAGGGCATCGGTGCCTGGCCGGCCTGCGGCCGGCGCGGCTGATCAACGCAGCACGAGGGTGCCGGGCCTTTGGCCCGGCACTTTCGTCTGTGGGCAGATTCGGTGCTGAGTCCGCCCAACCAGCCGTGAACGGCTAGGTCACGCCCGACTGGCCCGACCAGCATTGGCGTCACTCGGTAACGCGAACGCCGACCGGGCCGCCACCGATCCCAGATGCCGGTTCAGCAGCGCCTCGGGCACCAGCACCGAGGCGTGGCTGGCGACTGCACTGAGCAGCGCCGGGCGCAGATTGATCACCCGGCCGACCATCGCCGCCTCGCGGACCACTGGCAAGACTCGCGGCCGGCGGAAGGCGGCGAACCGCGCGAAGGCGGTGGGCAGGTCGGCGGCCCGCTCGACGAAGGCGGCCAGGATCGCGGCGTCTTCTAATCCCTGGCAGCCGCCTTGACCGAGATGCGGCCGCATTGGATGGGCTGCGTCGCCGACCAGCACCACGGCTCCTCGTGCCCAGTAGCGGGCAGGGCTGCGGTCGTAGAGATCGTTGCGCAACACGTCGACGGGCGCCGTCGGCGCCAGAACGTTTGCGATGGGTTCGGGCCATCCAGCCAGCTTGGCCTGCAAATAGGGCAACTCGCCTTCGGGCGATACCCGCCCCTCGGGGGTGCGTTCCGTGGCGAACCAGTATGTGCGATCTGGCCCCATCGGGATGTGGCCGATTTCCATACCAGGTCCGAGCGTCTGGCCGGCCAGCTCAGGGTCCATGCCGCAGGTGGCGACGCCGCGCCACGCGGTATAGCCGGCGTAGCGGTGGGTCAGCGGGCCGTTGAGGTGGCGGGCCACCATCGAGCCGATGCCATCGGCGCCGATCACCGCGCCCGCATGACGGACCGTGGTGTCCGACAACCGGATGTCCACCCCATCGGCGGCGGCAACCAGGCCCTCGGCCGCCAACCCGTACTCGACGGTGCCGGGGCGCAGTGCCGCGGTGAGAATGTCGCGCAGCGCCGAGCGCTGCAGGACGACCAACGGCTCGCCGAGCGCGGCGACCAATCTCCGGGTTGCGGGGCGGCGCAGCCATCCGCCGTCGCGCCAGCGCACCGCGCCCGCCGTGATGCGGCCGCCGGCCTCGCGGACTGCGTCACCTAAGCCAAGGTGATCCAGCGCCGCCAGCGCGTTCGGCCAGATGGTGATGCCGGCGCCAGTCGAGGTGTCCCTGCGTTGTTCGATGACACTCACGTCGTGATTCCGCTGCTGCAAAGCCACGGCACTTGCCAGGCCCGCGATACCCGCTCCGATGACGACGAACTGTTGCGCCACGGGCTGAACCTAGCGCGGCAAGTTGCAGACCGGGACGGCCGCTCTCCTTGCCGAAAACAGTTTGTTGGGGACACCACCGTGGTCTGTGCTACCGCCAACGATGACCGGCCGCCCGGCGGCCGACAGCAACGAAGGTATCAACCATGAACCGATTTCGCGATTTATGTGTCTTCCCTGCTCAAGCCGGGCTGCCGTCGGGATTAGGTCGAGGTTCATGTAACGACCAACCGTGGCGCTAGCAACCACCGTGCCGGTGTAGGGCGGTTTAGGTCTGCCGGGTTTGGGGCTGGCCGCACGTTCCGCCCAGGCAGATGACTGCGCGCCTGGGAAAGCCTGCACGCGGTGGTGCCCAGGCGACCCCGATCCGGCGGGCAGACCCATTCCTTGGGACGGAGTAGCGTCGCGCCAGTGACTGCAACGCCGCGCGAATTTGACATCGTCTTGTACGGGGCGACCGGTTTCGTGGGGAAGCTGACCGCTGAATACCTGGCCCGGGCCGGCGGGGATGCACGCATCGCACTGGCCGGCCGCTCAACCGAACGCGTACTCGCCGTCCGTGACAGCCTGGGTGAATCCGCGCAGTCGTGGCCCGTTTTGACCGCCGATGCCGCATCACCGTCGACGTTGAACGCGATGGCGGACCGGACACAGGTGGTCGTCACCACGGTCGGGCCCTACATGCGCTACGGATTGCCGCTGGTGGCGGCGTGCGCCGCGGCGGGCACCGATTACGCAGACCTGACCGGGGAGCCGCCGTTCGTCCGCAGCAGCATCGACCTGTACCACAAGCAGGCTGTCGACACCGGCGCGCGCATCGTGCACGCTTGTGGATTCGACTCGGTCCCTTCGGATCTGAGTGTGTACGCGCTCTACCAGGCGGCGACGGAGGACGGCACCGGCGAGCTCGCCGACACCGACTTCGTGGTGCGCTCCATGTCGGGCGGGCTATCCGGGGGCACCATCGCGTCGCTGCTGGAAGTGCTGCGCACGGTCTCAAGTGACCCCGACATCCGTCGTCAGTTCGCGGACCCGTACACGCTGAGCACCGACCGCGGCGCCGAACCTGAACTCGGCCCGCAGCCCGATCTGCCGTGGCGCCGTGGTCGTCAGATCGCGCCGGAACTGACCGGTCTATGGACGGCCGGATTCATGATGGCGCCGACCAACACCCGGGTCGTGCGCCGCAGCAACGCACTATTGGACTGGGCGTACGGCAGGCGGTTCCGGTACCGCGAAAACATGAGCCTGGGGTCGTCGGCCGTGGCGCCGGTGGCGTCGGCCATCGTCAGCGGGGTCGGCAACGTGGTGTCCGGACTGGGCAGCCGCTATTTCCGGCTACTGCCGCGTGGGCTGGTGGAGCGTGTCGTCCCCAAACCCGGCACCGGCCCGAGCGCGGCGGCTCGACAGCGCGGCTTCTACCGGACCGAGACCTATACCAGCACGACCAGCGGCGCCCGGTACGTGGCGCGCATGGCGCAGGACGGCGACCCGGGTTACAAGGCAACCTCGGTGCTGCTGGGCGAGTGTGGTCTTGCGCTGGCATTCGACCGTGACAAGCTCTCCTACCTGCGTGGCGTGCTCACACCTGCGGCCGCAATGGGTGACGCATTGCTGGCGCGGCTCCCGGCCGCGGGCGTGTCATTGCAGACCGAGCGGTTGAACTAAAGCCGTCCTGCGAGAAGGGCTGTCGGCAGAGATCGAGTGAGTCTAGTGTCGTAATCGACTCGCCTGTACATCCCAGCAACGAAGGTGGACACCGATGGCCGGTCTTGACGATCTCTACGCCCAAATTCCCACGTCTGAAATCGCAAGCAAGCTCGGCGCCGACGAAGGCGAGGTCGACAGCGCCGTTCACACGTTGGTGCCGGTCCTGCTCAGCGGACTGCACCAGAACTCGCAAGATCCCGAGCACGCCAGCAAGATCGAATCCGCCGCCGGTAGTCACGCCGCCCTTGGCCTGCTCGACGCCGGTGGGGGCTTGAATCAGATTGACGAGAGCGAGGGGCAGCAGGCGATCGCGACACTCTTCGGCGGTAATGACGCAAATCAGGTCGCATCGGCGCTGGCCAGGGGAGGCGCCGGGGATAGCGACCTGCTCAAGCGGTTGCTTCCGGTCCTGCTCCCGATGGTGTTGGCATACATCGGAAAACAGCTCAGCCCCGGTGGTGCGCAGACCACTGCGGCGCAGAAAAAGGAGGAAGTCTCCGGCGGCGGCCTGGGTGAAGTTTTGGGCAGCATCCTCGGTGGCGGCTCCACCGACAAATCCCTCGGCGGCATCCTCGGCAGCGTGTTGAGCGGCGGCAAGGGCGGCGGACTCGCCGATATCCTCGGCGGCCTGCTCGGCGGCAAGAAGTAACGCAGCGCCACGCAGCACGGCACATCCGGAGTGTTCATCCGCAGTTCCCGGGTACTTCCGTTTGCGTCGACTGCAAGGCTCCCCAAGCCGAACCAAGGTCAGTAAGCTCCCGCTTGAAGGCCACAACCAACGACGGCCGGTGCTGCCCGGCTGGACTGCGATGACGAGAGGGAATGCAATGTCAGACACGCTCACCCAAGGACAGAAGCTCGTGCGGGGCGAATCGCTCAGCTCAAACAACGGGGCCTATACCCTCACGCTGCAAGACGACGGCAACCTGGTGCTGGCCTCGCGCGGCAAGGCCCTGTGGAGCACTGCGACCGACGGCCAAGATGTGGTGCGTGCCGAAGTGCAGGCCGACGGCAATTTCGTCCTCTACGCGGCGGACAAACCGGTGTGGCACACTGACACAAAGGGCAAGAAGAACGTCAGGCTCGTGCTCCAGGACGACCGCAACCTGGTGCTCTACGCCGCTGACGGAACGGCATGGTCGACGAAGACGGAGACCGACGCCCCGCCGCCACCGGAGGCCGAGGCCCCCGCGGAAACAGCCGCCGCTGACGAGCCCGTCGCGGAAGCTGTCGGGGAAGCCACCCCAGAGCCAGCGCCGGAGCCCGCCGCGCGGACTTACACCGTCGTCTCCGGCGACACTCTGTGGGCCATCTCGGAGCGCTTCTACGGCGACGGCAGCAAGTACCAGGCGATCGCCGACGCCAGCGGTGTCTCCAATCCTGACCTGATCTACCCGGGCCAGGTGCTCACCATTCCCTGATCTGCCGATCCGGGCGTTTACACATCCGTAAGTGGCGGTTCCTAGAATTGACCGGTGACCGCCAGCCGCAGCTCTGCCGCCGACCTGCTGCCCAAGTCGTGGGATCCGGGCGCGATGGAGAGCGCGATCTACCAGAAGTGGCTGGAAGCGGGCTACTTTGCCGCGGACCCGGCCAGCGCCAAACCCGCGTATTCGATCGTGCTACCGCCACCGAACGTGACCGGCAGCCTGCACATGGGCCACGCGCTGGAGCACACGATGATGGACGCCCTGACCCGCCGCAAGCGGATGCAGGGTTATGAGGTGCTGTGGCAGCCGGGCATGGACCATGCGGGTATCGCGACTCAGAGCGTGGTGGAAAAGCAGCTCGCGATCGACGGCAAGACCAAAGAAGACTTCGGCCGTGAGCTGTTCATCGACAAGGTGTGGGACTGGAAGCGTGAGTCTGGCGGTGCGATCGGTGGCCAGATGCGCCGGCTCGGCGACGGAGTGGACTGGAGCCGCGACCGGTTCACGATGGACGAGGGCCTGTCGCGAGCGGTGCGGACGATCTTCAAGAGGCTCTACGACGCCGGACTGATCTATCAGGCCGAGCGGCTGGTCAACTGGTCACCGGTACTTCAGACGGCGATCTCGGACCTCGAGGTCAACTACGTCGACGTCGAAGGCGAGCTGGTGTCGTTCCGGTACGGCTCGCTTGACGATTCGCAACCGCACATCGTGGTCGCCACCACCCGGATCGAGACGATGCTGGGCGATACCGCCATCGCGGTGCATCCCGACGACGAGCGCTATCGCCACCTGGTCGGCACTACCCTGCCGCACCCTTTTATTGACCGGCAGCTCCTCGTCGTCGCCGACGAGCATGTGGACCCCGAATTCGGCACCGGCGCCGTCAAAGTCACGCCCGCTCACGACCCGAACGACTTCGAGATCGGCCTGCGGCACCAGTTGCCGATGCCCTCGATCTTGGACACCAAAGGCCGGATCGTAGACACCGGAACGCAATTCGACGGCATGGACCGCTTCGCGGCCCGTGTCGCGGTGCGCGAAGCTCTGGCGGCCCAAGGCCGGGTCGTCGAAGAGAAGCGGCCCTACCTGCACAGCGTCGGACACTCCGAGCGCAGCGGCGAGCCGATCGAGCCACGGCTGTCGCTGCAATGGTGGGTCAGGGTGGAATCGCTGGCCAAGGCCGCCGGCGACGCGGTGCGCAACGGGGACACCGTGATTCACCCCGCCAGCCTGGAACCGCGCTGGTTCTCCTGGGTTGACGACATGCACGACTGGTGTATCTCGCGACAGCTGTGGTGGGGCCACCGCATCCCGATCTGGTACGGGCCCAACGGCGAGCAGGTGTGCGTCGGTCCGGATGAAACGCCGCCGGATGGCTGGGAGCAGGACCCCGACGTGCTGGACACCTGGTTCTCGTCTGCGCTGTGGCCGTTCTCCACGTTGGGCTGGCCGGAAAAGACTCCGGAGCTCGAAAAGTTCTATCCGACAAGCGTTCTGGTGACCGGCTACGACATCCTGTTCTTCTGGGTCGCGCGGATGATGATGTTCGGCACCTTCGTCGGCGGCGACGACGCCATCACGCTCAACGGCCGCCGCGGCCCGCAGGTGCCGTTCACCGATGTGTTTCTGCACGGTCTGATCCGCGACGAGTTCGGCCGAAAGATGAGTAAATCCAGGGGAAACGTCATCGACCCGCTGGACTGGGTGGAGATGTTCGGGGCCGACGCGCTGCGCTTCACGTTGGCCCGCGGCGCCAGTCCCGGCGGTGACCTGGCCATCGGAGAGGATCACGTCCGGGCGTCGCGCAATTTCGGTACCAAGCTGTTCAATGCCACCCGCTACGCGCTGCTCAACGGTGCTGCGTTGGCGCCTCTGCCCGCTCAAGACAAGCTGACCGACGCCGATCGCTGGATTCTCGGACGGTTGGAAGAGGTTCGGGCCGAAGTTGATTCGGCCTTCGACGGCTACGAATTCAGCCGGGCCTGCGAGGCGCTCTACCACTTCGCGTGGGACGAATTCTGCGACTGGTACGTCGAACTGGCCAAGACGCAGCTTGCCGACGGGCTCACGCACACCACCGCCGTGCTGGCCGCGGGACTGGACACGCTGCTGCGGCTGCTGCACCCGGTGATCCCATTCGTCACCGAGGCGTTGTGGCAGGCGTTGACCAACCAGGAGTCGCTGGTGATCGCCGACTGGCCGAAAGCGTCTGGGATCAGTCTGGATCCGGTTGCCGCGCAACGAATCACGGATATGCAAAAGCTGGTGACCGAGGTCCGCCGATTTCGTAGCGATCAGGGTTTGGCCGACCGGCAGAAGGTGCCGGCCCGGTTGGCCAGTGTCCAAGAGTGCGATCTGAGCACGCAGGTGGCCGCCGTGGCATCGCTGGCGTGGCTCACCGCGCCGGGTCCGGATTTTCACCCGTCGGCGTCGTTGGAGGCGCGCCTGATTGGCGGCACGGTCGTCGTGGAACTCGACACCTCGGGCACCATCGATGTGGCCGCCGAGCGTCGCCGCCTCGAAAAGGACTTGGCCGCAGCACAAAAGGAGCTGGCATCGACCGCCGCCAAATTGGCCAACGCGGACTTTCTGGCCAAGGCCCCGGAAGCCGTCGTCGACAAGATTCGCGACCGCCAGCGGGTGGCCCAGGAAGAAACCGACCGGATCACCGCCAGGCTGGCCGGGCTGGAATGAGTTTCGAGCCGCCCGAGTGGCCGGCGCGCCTTAAGGCCAACAGCGCTGCTCCCACACCGGACGAGATTGCGTCCCTGCTGCAGGTCGAGCACCTGCTGGACCAGCGCTGGCCGGAGACCCGCATTGAGCCGAGCCTGACCCGGATCAGCGCATTGATGGACTTGCTCGGCTCACCGCAACTCGCCTACCCGTCGATCCACATCGCGGGCACCAACGGTAAGACCTCGGTGGCGCGGATGGTCGACGCGCTGGTGACCGCTCTGCACCAGCGCGCCGGCCGAACCACCAGCCCTCACCTGCAGTCGGCGGTGGAACGCATATCGATCGACGGAAGACCGATCACCCCCGCGCAGTACGTGGCGACGTACCGCGAGATCGAGCCGTTCGTGCAGATGATCGACCGGCAGTCGCAGGCCGCCGGTGGACCGGCGATGAGCAAGTTCGAGGTACTCACCGCGATGGCGTTCGCCGCATTCGCGGATGCGCCCGTCGACGTCGCGGTGGTCGAGGTAGGCATGGGCGGGCGGTGGGACGCCACCAATGTGGTTAATGCACCGGTGGCCGTCATCACCCCGATCAGCGTTGACCACGTCGAATACCTCGGTCACGACATTGCCGGGATCGCCGGCGAGAAGGCGGGCATCATCGCACGGGCAGCCGACGGTTCACCCGACACCGTCGCGGTGATCGGACGCCAGGTACCGGAGGTCATGGAGGTTTTGTTGGCCCAGTCTGTGCGCGCCGACGCTGCGGTCGCCCGGGAGGATTCCGAGTTCGCGATTTTGGGCCGCCAGGTCGCGATCGGTGGCCAGGTGCTGCAGCTGCAGGGGCTCGGCGGGGTGTACTCCGACGTGTACTTGCCGCTGCACGGCGAACACCAGGCGCATAACGCGGTGGTGGCGATGGCCGCGGTCGAGGCCTTTTTCGGCGCCGGTGCTCAGCGTCAGCTCGACGTCGAGGCTGTCCGGGCCGGTTTCGCCGGCGTCACCAGCCCCGGTCGGCTGGAGCGCATGCGCAGCGCACCCACCGTGTTCATCGACGCCGCGCACAATCCGGCCGGGGCGGGCGCGCTGGCGCAGACGCTGGCCGGCGAGTTCGACTTCCGAACCCTGGTCGGGGTGATCAGCGTGATGGCCGACAAGGACGTGGATGGCATCCTTGCCGCGCTGGAGCCGGCGTTCGATTCCGTGGTCGTGACGCACAACGGGTCGCCGCGGGCACTGGATGTCGAGTCGCTGGCGTCGGCGGCGCGGGAGCGGTTCGGGCCCGACCGAGTGCTGACCGCCGAGAACCTGCGTGACGCCATCGACGTCGCGACCGCGCTGGTCGACGACGCCGCTACGGACGGGGAAGCGGTGGGGGTACCACCCCCTGGCGGGGGCGCGTTCTCCGGCACCGGGATCGTCATCACCGGCTCGGTTGTCACCGCCGGGGCCGCGCGGACCTTGTTTGGTCGTGATCCGGAATGACCGACCAGCCGGATAGCCCCGGCAACCCTGAGGACCCCGACGACCAGGCCCCGACCCCACCGGCTGACCCGTGGAAGAGCTTCGGTGCGGTGATGGCCGCGACGTTGATCCTGGAGGCGATCGTGGTGCTGCTGGCGATCCCCGTCGTGGGTGCTGTTGGCGGCGGGCTGACTTCGGTATCGCTGAGCTATCTGATCGGGCTGGCGGTGGTGTTGATCCTGCTTGCTGGGCTGCAGCGCAGGCCCTGGGCGATCTGGGTGAACCTTGGCGTACAAGTGGTGCTGCTCGCCGGTTTCGCGGTGTACCCGGGCGTGGGATTCATCGGCGTGCTGTTCACCGGCTTGTGGGCCCTGATCGCCTACTTCCGTGCCGAGGTGCGGCGGCGCCAAGAATACGGATCTTCCCCGCACCAGCAACCGTCGGACTGACCGGCCGGGTGGTTCTGTACGCTGTGCGCCGTGACCGAACGGACCCTCGTATTGATCAAGCCGGACGGCGTCGAGCGACAGCTGATAGGCGAGATCATCAGCCGCATCGAGCGAAAGGGCCTCAACATCGCGGCGCTGCAGCTCAGGCAAGTCAGCGACGAGCTGGCCAGCCAGCATTACGCCGAGCACGAAGGCAAACCATTCTTTGGATCGTTGCTGGAGTTCATCACTTCGGGAGCCGTGGTGGCGGCGATCGTGGAGGGACCACGAGCGGTCGCGGCGGTTCGCCAACTCGCCGGAGGCACTGACCCGGTGGAGAAGGCCACGCCCGGCACAATCCGGGGCGATTTCGGGTTGGAAACGCAGTTCAATTTGGTGCACGGGTCCGACTCGACCGATTCGGCCCAGCGCGAGATCGCGCTTTGGTTCCCCGGCGTTTAGCACTAGGACGAAGCGGGCGAGTGCCGGGGCACCGAGCGGGTTCCGGAGTATCCGGATCAGGGGCGAGTGGGCGCGGCCCGAGATGTGGGATACTGACGACGGGTGAACGTCGCCGTACCGGCGTCGGACACCCGAATGAAGACTTAGACAAGCGCGACAATCGCCATCCCGCGATATGGCGCAGCATGGCAAGCCGTCATTCAGCACGACGCCGAGTGGGTTCTAAATGAGCCGCTCGGGGTGAGACCATCACAAGCCCGGGAGAAGTGACCCGGGCACATAGCGAAGCTCTCGCGTGGCCGCGTCGAACGCACGCGCCCGGGGGCTTGAGGAGAATACGTGGTAGACGGTGCCCCAACTTCAGACCCATCAAAAGAGCCGACACAGCATGAGGAACTGCCGGACCGCCTAAGAGTCCATTCGCTGGCACGAACGCTGGGAACCACCAGCAAGCGGGTGCTGGATGCGCTGAGCGCACTGGATGGACGCATTCGCAGCGCGCATTCCAGCGTGGACCACGTTGATGCGGTCCGGGTACGCGATCTGCTGGCCGCCCAACCTGACGTGGCTGACGTGATGGCCCGACCCGGCCCGGCCGCCCCGCCCGATGACCCCGCCGTGGCAGACGCGGCTGTCGCCCCCGACGTGCCCGTCGTTCCCGACGAACCCGAATCCCGGCTGATGCTGGAGACCGCGATCGAGCGGCCGCACTACATGCCGCTGTTCGTTGCGCCGCAACCGATACAGGCGGATGACGGCGGTGGCGAAGACGATGCTGAGGAATCCGTCGACGACTCCGATGCTGACGACGAAGAGCAGGCCGACCGGCCGGCCAACCGGCGGCGGCGTCGTGGCCGTCGGGGTCGTGGCCGGGGACGAGGTGAACAGGGCGGATCCGACGGCCAGAGCGAGTCGGGTGACGACGCCGACGGCGAGGCCGAACGGCGCACCGACTTAACCGAATCTGAGGACCTCGATGACCAAGACTCCGAAGACTCCGAAGAACCCGGCGACGAAGAGAACGGTTCGGCGGAGGCGGCCAGCCCGCGCCGCCGTCGGCGCCGGCGCCGTAAGTCGGGACCGGGTGACGACAACGACGAGGGTCCGGCGCCCGACGATCCGCCGAACACCGTGGTGCACGAGCGGGCACCGCGCGCGGCCGGCAAGTCCGGTGCGGTTGACGATAACGGCAACGGCTCAGCCAGCGCGGAGATCAAGGGCATCGACGGCTCTACTCGACTGGAGGCCAAGCGGCAACGCCGTCGAGACGGGCGCGACGCCGGACGGCGCCGCCCACCGGTATTGACCGAGGCCGAATTCCTGGCTCGCCGCGAAGCCGTCGAGCGGGTAATGGTGGTGCGCGACAGGGTCCGCGCTGAGCCACCGCACCCGGGCGCGCGGTACACCCAGATCGCGGTGCTCGAGGACGGCATTGTCGTCGAGCATTTCGTCACGTCCGCGGCATCTGCGTCTCTGGTGGGCAATATCTACCTGGGGATAGTGCAGAACGTGCTGCCGTCGATGGAGGCGGCGTTCATCGACATCGGTCGCGGCCGCAACGGCGTGCTCTACGCCGGCGAAGTCAATTGGGAGGCCGCGGGACTTGGCGGGGCCGATCGCAAGATCGAACAGGCCCTCAAACCCGGCGACTATGTTGTGGTCCAAGTAAGCAAGGACCCGGTCGGGCACAAGGGCGCACGGTTGACCACCCAGGTATCGCTGGCCGGTCGCTACCTGGTCTACGTGCCGGGTGCATCGTCGACCGGGATCAGCCGCAAGCTGCCTGACACCGAACGCCAGCGGCTCAAGGAGATCCTGCGTGAGGTGGTCCCGTCCGACGCGGGGGTGATCATCCGCACGGCGTCCGAAGGTGTCAAAGAGGACGACATCCGCGCAGACGTCACGCGGCTGCAGGAGCGCTGGAAGCAAATCGAGGCAAAGGCAACCGAGACCAAGGAGAAAGCCGCCGGAGCCGCGGTGCCGCTCTACGAAGAACCGGACGTGTTGGTCAAGGTCATCCGTGACCTGTTCAATGAGGACTTCGCCGGGCTCATCGTCTCCGGCGACGAGGCTTGGACCACCATCAATGAGTACGTGAATTCTGTTGCTCCCGAACTAGTTTCGAAGCTGACAAAATACGAACCCGCCCAGGGGCCGGATGAGCAGACCGGACCGGATGTGTTTGCGGTGCACCGCATCAATGAGCAACTGGCCAAGGCGATGGACCGGAAGGTATGGCTGCCGTCGGGCGGCACACTGGTGATCGATCGGACCGAGGCGATGACGGTGATCGACGTCAACACCGGCAAGTTCACCGGGTCCGGGGGCAACCTCGAGCAGACCGTCACCAAGAACAACCTCGAGGCGGCCGAGGAGATCGTGCGCCAGCTGCGGCTGCGTGACATCGGCGGCATCGTGGTCATCGACTTCATCGACATGGTGCTGGAGTCCAATCGCGACTTGGTGTTGCGCCGGCTGACCGAGTCGCTTGCTCGCGACCGCACCCGCCACCAGGTGTCCGAGGTGACTTCGCTGGGCCTGGTGCAACTGACCCGCAAGCGGTTGGGAACCGGGCTGATCGAGGCGTTTTCGACATCGTGCCCGAACTGCGGCGGTCGCGGGCTCCTGCTGCACGGCGATCCGGTCGATTCGGCGCCGACCAACGGGCGCAAGTCTGACTCCGGCGGTCGACGAGGCAGGCGATCGAAGAAGAACCGAACCGAAGAGCCCGCGGTGGCCAAAGTGCCCGCGCACGCTCCCGGCGAGCATCCGATGTTCAAGGCGATGGCCGCGGGCTCGTCCGCGCTGGCTGGTCGCGGTGAGGACGAATCCGGCGAGTCCGTTGACGAACTCATCGAGGAGATCGACGAGCAGACCGAAGAGCAGGGTCCCGCTGACCTGGAGGACACCGACCAGGATGACTTCGAAGACACCGAAGAAGACACCGAAGAAGACACCGAAGAAGATCGACGAAGAAGACACCGGAGAAGACACCGAAGAAGATGACGACGAGCTCGACGATGACTCCGAAGATGAGGACGACCTCGATGACGACGAGGACCTTGACGACGACGACGAGGACCTCGATCTAGAAGAAGACCTCGACCTGGAGTCCGAGTCCGAGTCCGACTCCGACTCCGACGACGAGAACGCCGACTCCGAGTTCGACACCGACAACCCAGAGGTGCACGGCGGCTCCGCTGTCCCCATCGAAACCGGGTCGGCTTTTGGACGTCCGCGCCGGCGGCGCGCGGCGGGCCGGCCAGCCGGCCCACCGATCCACGTGGACTGACCAGCGCCCGGTCGAAGGGTTAGGGCCGGTTTGACCCTGTAGCCGCTGGTCACGTACCCTTGGGCAGTTGTCGCCAGGCTAGACCTGGCTGGCGACGATGCGGGTCGCGCAGCGGCCCGAGGAGGAGCCAGCCGATCAGACCGTGGCCGGCGACAGCGGGACTCCCGGGCAATCGGCGCAGACCCGCGGCCCCAGACCCACGACGCACATCGCGCCGGTGACACGCGCGCGAAGCGCCGAGCAGCGCTAACCAGAGTTAAGGCAGGAGCAACGATGGCGACCTACGCAATCGTCAAGACCGGCGGCAAACAGTACAAGGTCGCCGTCGGGGAAGTGGTCAAGGTCGAGAAGCTGGACTCCGAGCCCGGAGCCAAGGTGTCGCTGCCGGTCGCCTTGGTCGTCGACGGCGCCACCGTCACCAGCGATGCCCAGGCGCTGGCCAAGGTCGCGGTAACCGGCGAGGTGCTCGAGCACACCAAGGGCCCCAAGATCCGTATCCACAAGTTCAAGAACAAGACCGGCTACCACAAGCGGCAGGGACACCGTCAGCAGTTGACGGTCCTGAAGGTCACTGGCATCAAGTAGCGGAGGCGACAGACATGGCACACAAGAAGGGCGCTTCCAGCTCGCGCAACGGCCGCGATTCCAACGCTCAGCGGCTGGGCGTCAAGCGGTTCGGCGGCCAGGTCGTCAAAGCCGGCGAGATCCTGGTCCGCCAGCGCGGCACCAAATTACATCCTGGCGTCAACGTCGGGCGCGGCGGCGATGACACGTTGTTCGCCAAGGCGGCCGGGGCCGTCGAGTTCGGGGTCAAGCGCGGGCGCAAGACCGTCAACATCGTCGCGGCCGGGCAGACCACCGACTGAGCTTCTCTTTCCCGGGCCGCTGCGCGGCGCGCATCGGCACCGGTCGGTAGGTGAGAGGACCCTCGATGCCTCGGTTCGTCGATCGCGTCGTCATCCACACGCGGGCGGGTTCCGGCGGTAACGGCTGCGCGTCGGTCCATCGCGAGAAATTCAAGCCGCTGGGTGGTCCCGACGGCGGTAACGGTGGCCGCGGCGGCAGCATCATCTTCGTCGTCGACCCGCAGGTCCACACCTTGCTGGACTTCCATTTCCGCCCGCATATCACCGCCCCGTCAGGCAAACAGGGGATGGGCAACAACCGCGACGGCGCCGCCGGCGCGGACCTCGAAGTCAAGGTGCCTGACGGCACCGTCGTACTGGACGAAAATGGCCGGCTGCTGGCTGACCTCGTCGGCGCGGGCACCCGCTTTGAAGCCGCCGCTGGTGGCCGTGGCGGCTTGGGCAACGCCGCCCTCGCGTCGCGCGCCCGCAAGGCGCCCGGCTTTGCACTGCTCGGCGAGCAGGGCCAGGCCCGCGACCTCACATTGGAGCTCAAGACCGTCGCCGAGGTCGGCCTGATCGGGTTCCCGTCCGCCGGAAAGTCCTCGCTGGTATCCGTGATTTCGGCGGCTAAACCGAAGGTCGCCGATTACCCGTTCACCACACTGGTCCCCAATCTCGGTGTGGTCTCGGCCGGCGAGCACGCATTCACCGTCGCCGACGTGCCCGGTCTGATTCCGGGCGCATCCGAGGGCCGCGGCCTCGGCCTGGACTTCCTGCGGCACATCGAGCGGTGCGCCGTGCTGGTGCATGTCGTCGACTGCGCCACCGCCGAGCCGGGCCGCGACCCGATCTCCGACATCGACGCGCTGGAAGCCGAACTCGCGGCCTATAAACCCACACTGCAAGGCGATGCGGTGCTGGGCGACTTCGCCGAGCGGCCGCGGGCGGTGGTGCTCAACAAGATCGACGTGCCGGAGGCCCGTGAGCTCGCCGAGTTCGTCCGTGACGACATCATCGCCGAGCGCGGCTGGCCCGTGTTCTGCGTGTCGGCGGTCACTCGGGAAAACCTGCAGCCGTTGATCTTCGGGCTGTGGCAGATGATCTCGGCCTACAACGCCGCGCGCCCGGAGCCGGTGCCGCGACGGCCGGTGATTCGTCCGGTGCCCGTCGACGACAGCGGGTTCACCGTCGAGCCGGACCCGCAGCAGCCGGGCGGCTTCGTCGTAACCGGCGCGCGACCCGAGCGCTGGATCGGCCAGACCGACTTCGACAACGACGAAGCGGTTGGCTATCTCGCCGACCGCCTGGCGCGCCTCGGTGTCGAAGACGAACTGCTGCGGCTGGGTGCACAACCGGGGTGCGCCGTGACCATCGGCGAAATGACGTTCGACTGGGAGCCGCAAACGCCCGCGGGACATCAGGTCGCAACGTCCGGCCGCGGCACCGATGCGCGGCTGGAACGCAGCGAACGCGTCGGTGCCGCCGAACGCAAGGACGCCCGGCGTCACCGCCGCGAACACGGTGACGACTCATGAGCAAACATCGAGAAGCCATCCGGACCGCGCGCAGTCTCGTCGTCAAGGTCGGGACCAACGCACTGACCGCACCGTCCGGGGTGTTTGAAGCCGGCCGGCTGGCCGAACTGGCCGACGCGATAGAGGCGCGGATGAAGGCGGGCACCGACGTCGTCATCGTGTCTTCGGGCGCCATCGCCGCCGGCATCGAGCCGCTCGGATTGTCCCGCCGCCCAAGAGATCTGGCGACCAAGCAGGCCGCGGCCAGCGTCGGGCAGGTCGCACTGTTGAACTCATGGAGTGCGGCGTTCGCCCGGTACGGCCGCACGGTCGGGCAGGTGTTGCTGAGCGCGCACGATATTTCCATGCGCGCCCAGCACACCAACGCCCAGCGCACCCTGGACCGGTTGCGGGCGTTGCATGCGGTGGCGATCGTCAACGAGAACGACACGGTGGCCACCAACGAGATCCGGTTCGGCGACAACGATCGTCTTTCGGCGCTGGTGGCCCACCTGGTCGGCGCCGAGGCGCTGGTGCTGCTCTCCGACATCGACGGGCTCTACGATTCCGATCCCCGAAAGAAAGCCGCGGTGCCACCGAGGTTTATCGCTGAGGTGTCCGGCTCGGCGGATCTGGACGGTGTGGTCGCCGGCCCGGGCAGCGACCTGGGTACCGGCGGAATGGCGTCGAAGATGTCGTCGGCGCTGCTGGCCGCCGACGCCGGGGTCCCGGTGTTGCTGGCCGCCGCGGCCGATGCCGCGACCGCGCTCACCGACGCCTCAGCCGGCACGGTGTTCGCCGCGCGGCCCGATCGGATGTCGGCCCGCCGGTTCTGGGTGCGCTATGCCGCCGAGGCCGCCGGCTCGCTGACTCTCGACGAAGGTGCGGTGCGCGCGGTGGTGCGGCAACGACGTTCGCTGCTGGCCGCGGGTATCACCGCGGTGTCGGGCCGGTTCTACGGCGGAGACGTCGTCGAATTGCGAGGACCGGACGCGGCCATGGTGGCCCGGGGCGTGGTTGCCTACGACGCGGCCGAGCTCGCCACCATGATGGGCCGGTCGACCTCCGAGCTGCCCGGCGAGCTGCGCCGGCCCGCGGTGCACGCCGATGATCTGGTTGCGGTGCAAGGGTTAGCGTCAGTGCGCTGAAGTTGCTTTGAGATACAATGCGCCACAGACGATTTCGGCCAGCGTACCAGCCAGCTCCGCATCGTAGTCGCGCGGCTTTGCCGGTAGGTTCTGCTGACAGGCCCGCTCGACCATCCAGGTCAGCGCACTGGCGGTGGTGGCCGCAGGCAGCTCACGACGGATTGCGCCGTCGGCCTTGCCGTCCTCGATGACACGGGTCAATCGCTGCGAGATAGCGGTCAGCAGTTCGCGATAGGTCTGTGCCGTCAAGGGGTCGTAGGCGGCCATCTCGTTGAGGGCGATGAGCACCGGTTGATGACGTCGATAGCCTTCGATGATGCCGGCCATTGCGGCGCGGATGTCGTCCGGATTGTGTCGCCAGGCCACACTCCACCAGCGTTCGGCACCGGTGGCGAGATCGCCGAACACCTGCCCGGCGAGGCGCCGAAGTAGATGGCCTTTGTCTTCGAAATAGATGTAAAAGCTGGCGCGCGAAATACCCGCCTCGGTTGACAGCCGATCCACGCTGAGCTCGGTGAAGCTGGCGCCGTCGCGCATCAGCCGCTCGGTGGCGTCCAGCAGCCGGCGTTCCATCTGCTCTCGCCGCTGCTGGCGCGTCACCTGCGGCTTCCGGGTAACCGACGGCATTTGCAGAGCATAGCCTAGCGTTTGACATATTGACTAGACATGCTGTCTAGGCATATCGTCGATTCCTGTCTGTGATTGGGGTCATAAGTGACGGAGGACAACCATGACAGTGCTGACAGGGATGTCTGGCAGTAGCCGTGCCTACGACGCCATCGATCTGTCCTCGCGCGCCTTCTGGTCGACGACAGCGGCGGAGCGGGAACGCTCGTTCGCGGTGCTACGGGCCGAGCGCCCGGTGAGCTGGCATCCTCCGGTCGAAGACGCCCTGATGGATGACCCCGGCGACCGCGGCTATTGGGCCGTCACCCGACGCTCCGACATCGTCACCGTCAGTCGCAACAACGAGGTATTCCTGTCCGGCAAGGGGGTGATTTTCGAGAACGTCCCCGTGGAACTCCTCGAAGCGTCGCAGTCCTTCCTGGCGATGGACCCGCCACGGCACACCAAGCTCCGCAAGCTTGTCAGTGCTGCGTTCACCCCGCGGCAGGTACGCCGGATCGAGGACTCGATCAAGACGAACGCCAAGGCCATCGTCGAAGAGCTACGGGCGGCCGGCAGCGGTGTCGATTTCGTCGACCACTGCGCCAAGGAGCTGCCCATCCGCACACTGTCGGACATGGTGGGGATTCCGGAGTCGGAGCATCAGCACGTGGCGCACGCCGCCGATGCGCTGGTGTCGTGGGCCGACCCTGTCTACCTCGACGGTCGCAACCCGATGGAGGTCTTGGTCGAGAACCAGATGTACCTCCACCAAGTTGCTGGCGCACTGGCCGCAGAGCGTCGCAAGCGCCCTGGCGATGACCTGTTCAGCAGCCTGGTGAACGCCGAGGTGGACGGCGACCGGCTCACCGACGCGGACGTGGCCGCGTTCTTCGTGTTGCTTGCCGTGGCTGCCAACGACACCACCCGCCAGACCACCAGCCACGCGATGAAGGCGCTCACCGACTTCCCGGGTGAAAGGGCATGGCTGCTGGCAGCTTTCGACGACCGTATTGGCACGGCGGTCGAGGAGTTCATCCGATGGGCCTCGCCGGTCATGACCTTCCGTCGGACGGCCGCAACGGATTTCGAACTAGGCGGCCAAACCATTCTGGCGGGGGAGAAGGTGGTGATGTTCTATCCGTCGGGCAACTGGGACACCGAGGTGTTCGACCATCCGGAGCGTTTCGACCTGAGCCGCAATCCCAACCCACACGTCGGATTCGGTGGCGGCGGAGTGCACTTCTGCCTCGGAGCTCATGTGGCCCGGGCGCAACTGCGCGCTATCTTCGGCGAGCTGCTCCGCCAGCTGCCGGATATCCAGGCAGGCGATCCGACATACGTGCCGGGTAACTTCATTCATGCGATCCGCAGCATGCCTTGCACCTTCTAATGCAGGGGTATCGGCGCCAGCGCCCCAGCTAGTGCCCCGGCCAGCGCCCCAGCTAGTTCGCAGGCCAGCAGCACCAGCAATTCGGAGCATCCGCCGTCGACCTTGACCGTGGCCAGGTCGTCGCCGCGGGTGCGGCCGCGGTTGACGATAGCGATCGGGATGCCGAGCGCGGCGGCATGACGCACGAACCGGTAGCCGGAGAACACGGTCAGCGAGGAGCCCGCGACCAGCAGTGCCTCGGCTTGATCCGCCAGTGAATATGCCTGGGCCACAGTCTTTTTGGGCATATTTTCGCCGAAATAGACGATATCGGGCTTGAGCATGCCGGCGCAGCGCGGACAGTCGATATAGCGGAACGACGCGGTATCGGCGACGACGGCGTCGGCGTCCGGAGCCACCGCCAGGCCGCCGATGGCCTCGGCGCGCTCGATGAATCCCGGGTTGAGCGCCTCGAGCTGTTCGGCCAGCGCGACGCGGCTCATGGTGTAGCCGCAGCTCAAGCAGATCACTTGCGCGTAAGTGCCGTGCAGATTGACGACGTTTCGGCTGCCGGCCTTGGTGTGCAGCAGGTCGACGTTCTGGGTGATGACGCCGGTCACCACACCGGCGTGCTCCAGCGCGGCCAACGCCCGGTGCCCGGCATTGGGCAGGGTGTCGTCCATGTGCCGCCAGCCGACGTGGTTACGTGCCCAGTACCGCTGCCGGAACGCCGGATCCGACGTGAACTGGCGGATGGTCATGGGATTGCTCGGCGGCGAATCAGGTCCCCGGTAGTCGGGAATACCCGAGTCGGTGGAGATCCCCGCACCCGTCAGCACCGCAACCCGGCGACCGGCCAGCAGAGCAACCAGCTCAGGGGATTCTGCGCAGCAAGCCGTCACCTGTTCGAGAGTACGGGGCCTACCCGAGGCAGTCTGCCGCCGTCGTGAGCTCGGCGGACATGTTCTGCTCCATCATCTTGCAGGCCGCCGCGCCCAGCTCGGCATCGATGTGGGCGACGGCATCCCTCGGACGCTTGGTGCCGAGACGACCAAGCAGATACGCCAGCGGCGTCGAATAGAAAGCACTGTGGCGGACTTTGGTCAGCAGGCGGCTATCCTCGCCCGGCACGATCGGCTTCACCAGATCAGGCCGTGCGCCATCGAGCGCAGCGCGGACGATGTCGGAAAATTGGGCGGTGAAATCGCCGTAGTTGTCGTTGACGTACACGAGGTCGACGTCGTCGGATTCACGCGCGCTCCGGACGAGATCGGCCAGCGGCTCGATGATCTTCTCGACATTGGGTACCGGTACTTCGGCGTCGGGATGCTGATAGCTATTCACCCATGTCGACCACCAAGACAGCGGTGTGGCTCATGCTGTGGTGATACCCGGCAACCCGGTGATGACACCGGACAGGCGAGAATGGAAGGGCGATGGACTTCTACAACGCTTACAGCCAGGGTTTCGTCCGCGTCGCCGCATGCACGCACCACACCACGATCGGCGATCCGGCGGCCAACGCTGCGTCGGTATTGGGGTTGGCGTGCGAGTGCCACGACGACGGCGTGGCGCTGGCAGTCTTCCCCGAATTGACGCTGTCGGGGTACTCGATCGAGGACGTCTTGCTGCAGGATTCGTTACTCGACGCGGTCGAGGACGCATTGCGCGACATCGTCACCGCATCCACCAACCTGCTGCCCGTGCTGGTGATCGGCGCGCCGCTCCGATACCGGCACCGGATCTACAACACCGCAGTCGTCATTCATCGCGGCGTCGTATTGGGTGTGGCGCCCAAGTCGTACTTGCCCACCTACCGGGAGTTCTACGAGCGCCGTCAACTCGCGCCCGGGGACGACGAGCGCGGCGTCATCCGCATCGGGGACATAGAAGCCCCGTTCGGCCCCGACCTGCTGTTCGCTGCATCCGACCTGCCCGGCTTTGTGCTGCACGTCGAGATCTGCGAGGACATGTTCGTGCCGATTCCGCCCAGTGCCGAGGCAGCGTTGGCCGGCGCGACGGTGCTGGCAAACCTCTCCGGCAGCCCGATCACGATCGGCCGCGCCGAGGACCGTTGCCTGCTGGCCCGCTCAGCGTCGTCGCGGTGCCTGGCCGCCTACGTCTACGCCGCCGCCGGGGAAGGTGAATCGACAACCGACCTGGCTTGGGACGGGCAGACCATGATCTGGGAAAACGGCGTGCTGCTCGCCGAATCTGAGCGCTTCCCCAAAGGAGAGCGACGCTGCATCGCCGACGTGGACACCGAGCTGCTTCGCTCAGAACGGCTGCGGATGGGGACATTCGACGATAACCGGCGCCACCACCGAACGTTGGCGGAGTCGTTCCGCCGCATCGAGTTCCGGCTCGACCCACCGGCAGGCGACATCGGACTGCGGCGGGAGGTTGAGCGTTTTCCGTTCGTGCCGGCTGATCCGCAACGGCTGCAACAGGATTGCTATGAGGCCTACAACATCCAGGTCTCGGGGCTCGAGCAGCGGTTGCGTGCGCTGAACTACCCGAAGATCGTCATCGGGGTTTCCGGCGGGCTGGACTCGACACACGCGCTGATCGTCGCTGCGCGCGCGATGGACCGGGAAAGCCGGCCGCGCAGCGACATTCTGGCGTTCACGCTGCCTGGATTCGCGACTGGAGATCGCACCAAACGCAATGCAATCGAGCTGTGCCGCGCACTTGGTGTCACCTTCTCCGAAATCGACATCACCGACACCGCAAAGCTCATGCTCAAGGAGATCGGTCATCCGTTCTCACGCGGCGAGAAGGTCTACGACGTCACCTTCGAGAATGTCCAGGCCGGCTTGCGCACCGACTTCCTTTTCCGGCTGGCCAACCAACGCGGCGGCATCGTGCTGGGCACTGGTGACCTCTCGGAGCTGGGGCTGGGCTGGTCGACATACGGTGTCGGCGACCAGATGTCGCACTACAACGTCAATGCCGGCGTGCCCAAGACGCTGATCCAGCACCTGATCCGCTGGGTCATCTCATGGGGGCAATTCGAGTCGCAGGTGGGCGAGGTGCTGCAGTCGGTGCTCGACACCGAGATCACCCCGGAACTCATTCCGAGTGGTGAGGAGGAAGAACTGCAGAGCAGCGAGGCGAAGATCGGGCCATTTGCCTTGCAAGATTTCTCACTGTTCCATGTGCTGCGCTACGGATTTCGGCCGTCGAAGATCGCTTTCCTGGCTTGGCATGCGTGGAGCGATACCGACCGCGGCAACTGGCCGGCTGGATTCCCCGAGGACAAACGACCGTCGTACTCGCTCAAGGAGATTCGGCACTGGCTGCAGGTGTTTGTGCAGCGGTTCTACTCGTTCAGCCAGTTCAAACGCTCGGCATTGCCCAATGGACCCAAGGTGTCGCACGGAGGTGCGTTGTCGCCGCGCGGAGATTGGCGCGCTCCGTCGGATATGTCCGCGCGGGTGTGGCTGGACGAGATCGAGCGCGAGGTGCCGGAAGACTAGCGCTGGTATGTGCCGGTCAGTACGCCGCGG
The DNA here is from genome assembly GCA_963728815.1 of uncultured Actinomycetota bacterium. GTDB lineage: Bacteria > Actinomycetota > Actinomycetes > Mycobacteriales > Mycobacteriaceae > Mycobacterium. The sequence continues at coordinate 2,426 of CAVSLH010000018.1, read as the reverse complement.
GCCAGTACATGGCCGGCCATCGTTGCCAACAGAGCCTTGGCAGTGCTGGCGCTGTCCGGAATGGGCGCATCCATCGCGAACATGTGAAATCGGTAGTGGTGCGGCCCGTGGCCGGGAATCGGTCGAGGGCCGGCATAGCCGCGGTGACCCAAATCCGCTCGGATGAATCGCATTCCCGCGGTCCCCGGCTGCAAACAACCCGCAGCGACGTCCTCGACCGTCGGTTCGATCACCACGATGGTGTGGAGCAGCGGGCGGGGCAGTGGAACGTCGACGTCATCGATGATGAGCACCAGCTGTCGGGTGCCGGGTGGCAGCCCGTCCCACCGCAACTGCGGTGATGTGTTGTCGCCGACGCCCTTTCCCGCGCTGGACCGCGGCATCGCGCCGCCGTCGGCGAACGCCGAGCTGGCAACCGTGATGGATCCCGGTGCGTCGAAGCCGTTGCCGGCCAACGGGCTGCGCTGCTCGCCGGCGCGAACGCGGCGGAGAAGCCTTCCCAGCAGCGCCATTACGCGCCGCTCCCGGCGCCGCGCATCACGACCGTGCTCGAGCGCAGCAGGTCACCGAGCTCGGCCGGCAGATAACCCTGCGCCGCCAATCGGGGCATGACGCCACCGCTTTCGATGATGTCGAGAATCAGATCGGGAAGTTTGGCGACTGTACCTGAGTCTCCGGTGGTGTCGTTTCGCCATGTGCCGGCGGTCAGATCGAAGGTTCCGGTGTCGCCCTCGGCGAACACAGTGGTGGCATTGGGCACGGTCATCGCCGGCAGGCCCGCGTTCACGGCATTGCGGAAGAACAACGAGTTGAATTCCTCGGCTACCAGTCCGGCGACGCCGAGTTCGGTGAACAAAGCGGCGACTGGGCGCGATGATCCGAGCCCGAAGTTCTTGCCCGCCAGCACGATGTCACCCGGCGACACCTGATCGGTCCAGCCGGGGCGCACCTCGTAGAAGATGTGCTTGGCCGCCTCGGGCGGATCCATTTTCATCGCAAAGGCCGGGTACATGGCGTCGGTGTTCAGGTTGTCGCCGAACACCCAGACCTTGCCCGTGAAGACGACCGTCATGCCGTCACGCTCCTTGGGTCGGTGATATATCCGGTGATCGCAGACGCGGCAACCGTCGCCGGTGAGGCCATGAAGATCTCCGCCTCGGTGCTGCCCATCCGTCCGGTGAAATTACGGGTGCTCGACGTGATGCACACCTCGCCGGGCCCGACCACACCCATGTGGTAGCCGAAACAGGCGCCGCAGGTGGAGTTGGTGATGACGCCACCGGCGTCGGCGATGTCCTGTAAATACCCCAGCCGCATGGCATCCCGGTACACCGCCTGCGAAGCGGGCGTAACCAGTAGCCGCACCCCTGGCGCCACCGTCTTGCCACGCAGCACCCGCGCGGCGATCTCGAGGTCCTCGAGTTGTCCGTTCGCGCACGACCCGATGAACGCTTGGTCCACCTTCTGCCTGTCCAACCGTGAGACGGGCAGCCCATTGCGGCTGACAGTGCCCGGCCGCGCCACATAGGGTTCCAACGCCGCCAGGTCGATGTGCCGGACGTCATGGTAGGTGGCGTCGGGATCCGGTGCGGCCGCGGTGTATCCGGTGACGCCGGCGCCGTCGAGGAAACGGGTCAACACGTCGTCGGCTTCGAAAGTGCTGAAATCGGCCGAGACCTCCGCGCCCTGGGTTGCGATGGTGCGCCGATCATGCATCGGGACACTGGCCAGGCCTGGGCCGCCGAATTCCAGGTTCAGGTTGGCCGCGTCACCGTATTCGTTGGCGATGTGCAGGAAGATGTCCTTACCGCTCACGGTGTCTGGTTTGGCGCCGTCGAGTTCGTAACGGATCGTCGGCGCGATTTGGAACCAGGTGGTTCCGGTGCACATGATCGAATACACCTCGGCGGGCCCCAGCCCGCGGGCCGCGGTGTTGTAGGCGCCGGCGGCGCAAGTGTGAGAGTCGGTGCAGGCCAGGATTTCTCCCGGACGTGCCAGCCCGTTCTCGGCGATGACCTGGTGGCAGATGCCGTGCCGGCCGACATCATAGAAAAGCTCGATGCCGAAGTCGGCGACAAATTTTCGGGCATGCCCACCACCGGCGGCGTCCTTGATGGTTGGTGCCGGTACGGCATGGTCCATGACGACTGCCAGCTTGTCGGGGTCGTGGATACGGCTCGGCTGAATCCACATCGTGGCGAACTGCAGGTCGATCAAGACGGTCATATCAACGTCGACGACGACCGTGTCGCCGGGCGACACCGCGTCAAGACCGGCCTTGCGCGCGAAGATCTTTTCGATGATGGTCATGCCCATGATGGGTCCTTGCGTGCGTACTTGGCGTCGAGTTCCAGCCACTGGCCCATACCGACCAGATTGAAGAAGTCGGCGGGCGTGGTGGGCAGATGGGCGGCGATATCGCTGCC
>CAVSLH010000017.1:0-214061 GCA_963728815.1 uncultured Actinomycetota bacterium | reverse complement strand
ATCGGCGGGACGAGGATCACCGCTGGCCGTCCGCTGCTGTAGGCATCCGAGAAGACCGGAGCCGCCGATTCGTCGGCTCCTGCGCAACCACCTCGAACGGCAAGCCGTCCTCGCCCATCTCGAGCCCACCACGCATCAGCAGCTGCGCTGCGTTCATCGCTCACCCGACCAAGTTGATCGGTCCGTTCAGCGATTCCCACCCGTTTACGGCGGCTGCTGGATTTGAGAAATGTCCACTTCGACCCGCTCGTTTGCAAACCAGTCAGATCTGACTAGATTTATGTCTAGTTAAGCAGGGATCGGCTGTTTGGTCAATGCCGGGTGTGAGGCGGCAATGGGCAGCCAGGGGACGCGGCGAGAGGCTGTCTTGTTCGCTTCGCGAAGGAGCTCCTCGTATGCCGATCAGCTGTTCACCAGGACAGTGCATCCCTCAGGACTTGCGTGCCGATCCCGCAACCTTGACTTGGCGCGTTGTCAGCAGCCGAGGTCGCGCATGGCGGTTAAAGAAAGGGCGGTCCGATCGTTGACCCGCGGGAGGGTTTGGTGTTAGCTTAAAACCAGTCAATCTGACTGGTTTGAGAAAATACATTTTGTCGCGACGGAAGGATCGGCAAGCGGTGGACATCGTTGATCCACGTTGCAGTGGTGACCGGAGCCGGGTGAGGGTTTGGGCCGAGCCACTGCCCTGGCCCTGGCGAAGGCGGGAGCACGGGTGGCGGTTTTGGACCGCAACGCCGAGGCGGCGCGCTCGGTTGTCGAACAGGCCGGCGCAACGACCATCCCGGTGACGGTCGATGTGGCAGACCGTGCCTCGGTCACCGCGGCGATCGCCGAAGTTTTCGAGACGTTTGGCCGGGTCGACGTTTGCATCAACGCCGCCGGAATTCCCAACCCCGGGAAGGTGTTTGGCAAGAGCGGCCCGCTCGATATCGAGCAGTTTCAGCGGGTCATCGATGTGAATCTGGTGGGCGCCTTCGACGTCATGCGGCAGTGCGCACTAGATTTATGTCTAGTTAAGCAGGGATCGGCTGTTTGGTCAATGCCGGGTGTGAGGCGGCAACGGGCGCCCGGGGACGCGGCGAGAGGCTGTCCGTTCGCCTCGCGAAGGAGCTCCTCGTTATGCCAATCAGCCGTGCCGATCCCGCAACCTCGACTTGGCGCGTTGTCAGCAGCCGAGGTCGCGCATGGCGGTTAAAGAAAGGGCGGTCCGATCGTTGACCTGCAGCAGGTTTGGTGTTACCTTAAAACCAGTCAAACCTGACTAGTTTGGAAACCGGCCACGGCAGCAGTCGCGACGGAAGGATCGGCAAGCAGTGGACATCGTTGATCGAGTTGCAGTCGTGACCGGCGCCGGGTCGGGTTTGGGCCGAGCCACTGCCCTGGCCCTGGCGAAGGCGGGAGCGCGGGTGGCGGTCTTGGACCGCAACACCGAGGCGGCGCGATCGGTTGCCGAAGAGGCCGGCGCACCAACCGTCCCGGTGACGGTCGATGTGGCCGATCGTGCCTCGGTCACCGCGGCGATCGCCGAAGTTTCCGAGACATTTGGCCGGGTCGACGTTTGCGTCAACGCCGCCGGAATTCCCAACCCCGGGAAGGTGTTTGGCAAGAGCGGGCCGCTCGATATCGAGCAGTTTCAGCGGGTCATCGATGTGAATCTGGTGGGTGCCTTCGACGTCATGCGGCAGTGCGCCGCGCTGATGACCGCGAAACATGAACCCGGGCCTTGATGGTGAACGCGGGGTCATCATCAACGTCTCGTCCGGCGCCGCGTTCGAGGGTCAGAAGGGCCAGGCGGCCTACAGCGCGAGCAAAGCCGGCCTGATCGGCTTGATGCTTCCCGCAGCTCGCGACCTGGCTCAGTACGGCATTCGCGTGGTGACTATCGCGCCCGGTCTGTTCGATACCGGCATCTTCGCCGGAGTCGATCCCAAGGTGGTTCAAGCCCTCGGCTCAGCCGCGCTCAATCCGTCGCGACTGGGTGAACCCAGTGAGTTCGCGTCACTGGTCATGCACATCATCGAGAACAGATACATCAACGCGACGACACTGTCGATCGACGCCGGTGCCCGGCTACCCAATGTCTAACCGCGACTTCCACATCCAAGAGGACATCATGACTGAGCCACAGAGCGGCATCTCATACTCGGCGTTGATCGTCGAAGCACTGACCCGCCACCGCGAACGCACGGCGTTCATCCAGGGAGACAGCATCGTTTCCTACGCCGAGGCGGCCGACACGACGAGTCGAATCCGCAGGGTGCTGGAAGGCATGGGCAGCACGAAGGGCAGCTGTGTCGGTGCGCTCAGCGTCAATTCCCCCGAGGTCTGGATGGTCCAGGCCGCGATCTGCCTGAGCGGCGCAACGTACACCGGGCTGCATCCGCTGGGATCCGTCGACGACCATGTCGAACTGTGCGAGGACGCCGAGGTCGACATCCTGGTCGTCCATCCCAAGTTCGCCGAAATCGGCGCCCAGATCGTCGCCCGGGCCACCAATGTGAAGCTGCTCACGTTGGGGCCGGCGGACGTCGGTGAGGACCTGCTGGCGTTGTGCACCCAGGTTGAACCGGAGCCGCTCACCCGCGGTGATGCCGAGGAAGAAGACATCGCCTGGCTGCAGTACACCGGGGGCACCACCGGGCGGCCCAAGGCCGCCATGATCTCCCATCGCGCGATGGTTCAGGAAGTGTTTTCGCTGACCGCCTCCTGGCGACTGCCGTTGGACCCGCGGACCCTGATCGCAACCCCGATCACCCACGCCGGTGTCCTTCCCATCCTTCCCACGCTGCTGCGTGGCGGCACCGTCGTTCTGCAGGCGGGCTTCGACCCGCAACAGTGGCTTGCGGCTGTGCAAACCCATCGCATCAACTACGTGTTCACGATCCCCACCGTGCTGTACACGCTCCTCGATCACGGTGGTCTCGACCAGTTCGACCTGAGCTCGCTGGAGACGGTCGTCTACGGTGCGTCGCCGATGTCGCCGTCGCGTATCGATGAGGCACAACAGGCGTTCGGCCCGACCCTGTTGCAGGGGTACGGCCAGACGGAGTGCGTCGGCATGGCCACCAGTCTGTTGCCCTCCGAACATGATCCGGCGAACCGGACCTCCTGTGGTCGCGCGGTCGCCGGAGCGCTCGTCGACGTCCTCGACGAGGACGGGCAGCCAGTGCCTACCGGAACGGTCGGCGAACTCTGCGTGCGGTCACGTGCCGTGATGTCCGGGTACTGGAAGCGACCCGCAGAGACCGCCGAGGTGCTGCGCAACGGCTGGCTTCGAACCGGGGACATGGCGTTCCGCAGCGATACCGGCTTCTTCCACATCGTGGACCGCAAGAAGGACATGGTGATCTCCGGCGGCTTCAACGTCTATCCCCGCGAGATCGAAGACGTTCTCGCCGACGATCCGTCGGTGTCGATGGTCGCGGTGATCGGCGTACCCGATCCGAAGTGGGGTGAGGCGGTCAAGGCCTTTGTGGTGCCCCGGCCCGGCGCCACACCGGACACCGCCGCGTTGATCGCGAGCGTCAAACAGCGAAAAGGTCCGCACTATGCTCCGAAGTCCATCGAGGTGGTCGACCAACTACCCCTGACCAAAGTCGGAAAGGTCGACAAGAAGGTGCTTCGCGCCACCTACTGGGCGGGTCTGGAAAGGGCAGTGCACTGACATGACCGACAACCAGAGCACCGCTACGGCACCATCGCCCACCCTCGCGAAACACCGTGAGGGAGCCGCGGTGTGGCTGCGGCTGCAACGTCCGGCGGCGATGAACGCCATCAGCACAGACCTGCTGGACGAACTCAACCTCGCGCTGGACGAGATAGAGGCCGACGAATCCGTCCGGGTGGTCGTTTTGACCGGTACCGGCCGGGCATTCTGCGCGGGCGCTGACCTGAAGGCCCTCGCCAATGCGGCTGGCGAGGTCGATCCGAGCCAGGTCGTCGAATTCGTCACCTACGCCGGTCGGACCATCGAGCGGCTTGCCGCGCTTGCACAACCGGTGATCGCGGGTGTCAACGGGTTGGCGCTGGCCGGCGGACTCGAACTGCTGCTCGCGAGCGACATCGTCGTGGCTTCGACAGCAGCGCGCATCGGTGATGCGCACGCGAACTACGGACTGATTCCCGGCGCCGGTGGCTCGGTTCGGCTGGCGCGGGTCGTGGGGACGCAGATGGCGAAATACCTGGCCTTTACCGGCGGTCACTTTCCGCCGTCGTCGCCGGTGCTCTCGGGACTGGTCAGCGAGATCGTCGACCCGGGAGAGCTCGAGACCCGGCTATCCGAACTCGCCACTACGTTGGCCGACAAGAGCCCGCTGGGGCTCCGTCGAATGAAGCGCCTGATCAACGACGCACCCGATCAGTCTCTTCGGGACGCACTTGCCGCCGAGCAGCAGGCCCTTCGCGAGCAGTGCCGCTCGGACGACTTCGCCGAGGGGATCGCGGCGTTCGCCGCCCGACGCACCCCCGTCTACCAGGGCCGATAGGAGAACCAGCCGTGGATACGACCGTGCCCTTCACCCTCAGCGAAGACCACCTCGCATTTCAGCAATCGGTCCGGACGCTGGCCCGATCGCGCTACGTCGACTCGATGCTTGCCCGGTCGCAGAGCGAGAAGTTCCCCAGCGTCGAGTTCGGTGAACTGGGCGCCGCGGGGCTGCTCGGACTCCTGATCAGCGAATCGGCGGGCGGCCAGGGCGGCGACGTGCTGGCTGTCGGCATCGCTGTCGAGGAACTTGCCTACGCCGACCCCGCGATCGCCTACCTGGCGTTCGCGGCAAATGTCAGCAACGCCCTGCTCGCCGCACACGGCAGCGACGAAGTTCGCGAGCGGTGGGTCACCCGCGGTATCGCCGGCGAGGCCGTCATCTGCCTCGCGCTGACCGAACCGGGGGCCGGGTCCGACGCGGCGAATCTCAGCACGCGAGCCACCCGGGACCAGGGTGGCTGGCGGATCTCCGGCGAGAAGACCTCGATCACCCAGGCGGTGCACGCCGACCTCGCGATCGTCGTCGCGCAAACCGAACCCGGGTCGGGCGGCAAGGGCATCGGAATGTTCCTCGTCGACATGGACGATCCCGCGGTCACCACCCAGGCCATTCGCGATCCCGGCTTCAAACCACTGGGTCGTGGCTCGATCTTCCTCGACGGTGTGTTCGTGCCGGACAGCCACGTACTCGGTCAAATCGGACGCGGATTCGCGATGGTGATGCACGAATTCGATTTGAGCCGAACACTGATCGCGCTGATGAACATCGGCACCGCACAACGCGCACTCGACATGGCGATCGAATACTCCAAACAGCGTGAGACATTCGGCCGGCCGCTGGCGGCCAATCAGGGTGTGTCATTCGTGATCGCCGAACACAGCACCTACGTTTCGGCGGTACGAGCGCTGGGCTATCACGCCCTGGGACTGCGGATGGCGGGGCAGCCGCACACGAGTGAAGCCGCGATGCTCAAGTGGTGGGGACCGCTGGTCGCGCACAACGCGATCCGCGACTGCATCGTGCTGCACGGCCAAGTCGGCTGGTCCGACGAGATGCCGCTGCAGGCAATGCTGCGAGATGTCTCGGGGTGCATGATCGGCGACGGCACACCACAAATTCAGAAGCTCGTGATCGCGCGCGAGCTCATCGGCAAGGAGGTGCTGGCGCGATGACCACCGCCGGAGCTTCGATGCGCACCGTCGTGGTGGCCGGGGTCGGAATGACCGCATTCGGCAAGTTCCTCGACCGCAGCATCAAATCGCTTGTCGCCGAATCGGTCCAGGCCGCGATCAAGGATTCGGGGATGGGCGACTCGGACAAAGGCATCGACACGATCTACTACGCGAACACCGCGTCCGGGATTCTGCAGGGTCAGCACTCCGTGCGCGGACAGCACGCCATGCGCGAGGCAGGGCTCAACGGCATTCCGCTGATCAACATCGAAAACGCCTGCGCCTCAGGGTCGACGGCACTCAATCAGGCGTGGCTCGCGGTCGCGTCGGGCTATGTCGATGTCGCGCTGGCGGTGGGCGCCGAGAAGCTCTATCACCCCGACAAGCGGCTGACCTTCGCCGCCATGGGCAGCGCGCTGGACCAGGATCGGCTCGCGGAGATCTTCGCCGAGATCGGTGCCAACGGCGGGGACCAATCGGTCTTTATGGATGTCTACGCGAAAGCAGCCACCGACTACATGGACCGCACCGGGGCCACCCAGGAGGACTTCGCTCGCGTTGCGGTCAAGAACCACGACCACGGTGCACTTAATCCCAAGGCGCAGTACCGGACCCGTTTCACCGTCGAGCAGGTGCTGGCTGCACGCAAGATCTCCGGTCCGCTGACCCTGCCGATGTGTTCGCCCATCGGCGACGGCTCTGCTGCGGTCATCGTGACAACGCCGGACATCGCAGCGCATTGGGGCGCTGAGCCGATCACGGTGCTCGCCACCATGACCGGCGCGTCGAAACCCGGCGTCGGCGGGGAGCTGGTTGCCGGTGTGGCGAAGCGGGCGTTCGACTGGGCCGGCATCGACCCGGCCGAGGTGGACGTGCTGGAATGCCACGACGCCACCTCGCCGGCCGAGTTGATCGTGCTCGAAGAACTCGGGCTGGCCAACCCCGGCGGGGCGGTGGACATGATTCGCAAGGGCGACACCAGGATTGGGGGCAGGCTGCCCGTGAACACCAGTGGTGGCTTGGAGAGCAAAGGACACCCGATCGGAGCAAGCGGTCTCGCGCAGATCGTCGAGCTCGCCGAGCAACTCCGCGGCCGTTGTGGCCAACGTCAGGTCGACGGCGCACGGATCGCGATGGCCGAGAACGCGGGGGGCTACATGGGACCCGACGCGGCAGTGGCCACGGTGACCATCCTGGGCGCGGCGTCGCGATGAGCGGGCACCGGGGAAGCGTCATCCTGCGCCTCGTCAACCCGGTGTTGCGTACGGTGTGCCAATCGGCGTGGCGTCGCTACGACGACGACCTCGACGCAATGCGTACGTTCCTCGACCGTGCCGGTGCGGCGTCGGGCCTTCTCGCCCGGCCCGCACCGGGATGCCGGATCGTCGGTGGGGAGTTGGGCGGTGTGCCCACCCGCGAATTCCACCCCGCTCGCGCACAGCACGGGCGCACCGTGCTGTATCTGCACGGCGGTGGATTCCTGATGTATGCGCGCAGTGCCTACACCGGATTCCTCTCCCGGCTGGCGAATGACCTGCAGGCCCGCGTCGTCGTTCCGGCTTACCGGCTGGCTCCTGAGCACCCGTTTCCGGCGGCCATCGACGATTGTCTGCGCGCCTATGAGGCGCTACTCGACGGCGGGCAAGAGCCGGGTCAGTTGATGATCGCGGGTGAGTCGGCCGGCGCCAACGCGACCCTGGTCACGTTGCAGCGGGCCCGCGACGCCTCCACCCCGATGCCGGCGGGGGCGATCATGCTCAGCGGCGGCTTCGATTTCTCCTGGGCCAGCCCGTCGATCCGCACCAATGCGGGCCGCGATGTCGCGGTGGGGCCGCGCGGGCTGGCGTTTCTGCAACGGTGGTTCCGACCGGATGTCGATGCGACAGATCCCCTGATTTCCCCGGTGTTCGGCGACTTCGCCGGCTTGCCGCCGCTGCTGTTCCAGACCGGCGACACCGAGGTGTTACGCGACGATTCGGTGCGGGCCGCCGAGCGTGCCAGAGCGGCAGGGGTACCCGTACGGCTCGACGTCCACCCATTGGCCCCCCACGCCTGGCATCAGCAGACCTGGCTTCCCGAGACGCGCGCCGCGCTGCGGCAAATCGGGCGATTCGCCAACGCGCATGCCGGCTGGAACGCCTGGCCGGAACCGGTCACTGCACCAACGACACCAGTGGCCATCCACCAACCGGGGAGCACCTCGTGAGTATCGATCAACTGTCGCCCTCGGGTACCGAGGCGCTCGACGTGCGCAACCCTGCGACCGGTGAGCTCGTCGGACGCGTTGCCGTGCAGTCCGCCGAGACGGTGGCCGGCGTCGTGGACGAACTGCGCACCCATCAGTCGTCCTGGGAGGCACTGGGGCCCGACGCCCGCGCAGTCTGGTTGCGAAAGCTGCGGAACTGGTTGCTGGACAACGAAACCCGGCTCATCGATGTACTGGCTGCCGAGACCGGTAAGCCTCGCGTCGAGGCCGGGTTCGAAGTCATGGTCACTTGCGACGCGATCAACTACTACGCCGACCGGGCACGGAAGTTCCTCGCCGAAAAGAAGTTCAGGCCGCACGGTCCGCTCACCGCATCCAAGAAGCTCACCAGGGTGTACCGCCCGTATCCTGTCGTCGGCGTGATCACGCCGTGGAACTTCCCGTTACTCATCCCCGGTGTCGACGCCGCTGCGGCGCTGCTGGCCGGGGCAGCCGTCCTCGTAAAGCCCTCGGAGGTCACTCCGCTGTCCGCGCGGGAACTCGCCCGCGGCTGGGAACGAATCGGCGCGCCGCCGGTGTTCGCGTGTGTCACCGGTATGGGCGCAACAGGTGCAGCCGTGGTGGACGCCGTGGACATGGTGCAGTTCACCGGCTCCACCAGGACCGGACGGGCCATCGCCGCGCGGGCGGGCGAACGATTGATTCCCTGCGGCGTCGAACTGGGCGGCAAGGACCCGGCCATCGTCCTGGCCGACGCCGACCTTTCGCGCGCCGCCAACGGCATCGCGTGGGGGGCACTGTTCAACTCCGGTCAGGCCTGCATCTCGGTGGAGCGGGTGTACGTCGAGGCACCGGCCTATGACCGGTTTGTCGCACTGCTCACCCAGCGGGTGCGGTCCATACGCCAGGGCGTCGACAACGGTTCGTACTCGGCGGATATCGGCACTTTGGTCACCAAGCAGCAGGTCGAGATCGTGAGGAGCCACGTCCAGGATGCCGTCGCCAACGGGGCCACGATCGCGACCGGCGGAAAGACGACCGGCAGCGGCGGGTTCTTCGAGCCCACAATCCTTCTCAACGTCGATCATTCGATGGCCTGCATGCGCGACGAGACTTTCGGCCCGACGATCCCGGTAATGAAGGTGGCCGACGAAGAAGAGGCGATCCGGCTGGCAAACGACTCCCAGTACGGACTGTCGGCCACCGTGTGGACCAAAGACATCGATCGCGGACGAGACATCGCGCACCGGCTCGAGGTCGGCGCCGTGAACATCAACGACGCCTACTCGAACCTGTTCTGCTTCCCCCTGCCACATGGCGGCTGGAAAAGTTCCGGACTCGGGTCCCGGCTGGGCGGCCCCCAGGGTATCCGCAAGTACTGCCGTCAGCAGGCCATCACCACGCCACGCGTGCCGAGGATGGAGAACCAAGTGCTGTGGTACCCGTATTCGGCAAGGCGAGGCCGCACCGTTGCCGCATTACTGCGCCTGTTCGTGGCCCGCGATGTCCGGCGGCGATTGCGGAGGGCCGGTAGCCGAAACCACGGTCACTTGTCGCTTGTCTCCGAGGCGAAGTAGAGGTCGGGAATCCGCCGCCACGCTTCGAGCAGGCGCTTCTCCTCCATGCTGCCATGGCCTGGTTTGCTGGCCGCGGCTCCCAGCATCGAATTGATCACCACCATGCAGAATTCGGGGAATCGTTTGTGGCCGGCGCGCTGCTCGCCGAGCAGCGCCTTGCACAGGTCGACGTTCGCGCGCGCGAACTCGCGTTCCAGGGGTTTGAGGTACTCGCGCATCTCGGGATCGTGTCGGGCAGCGATGAGCAATTCGAGGGAGGCTCCGCCCAACGGGCCCGAGACGACCTGCCAGAGCAGCGAAACCCAGTCCTCGCCGTCGAGCGTCTCGGTGGCACGCAGCCGCGCCTCGCCGACCTTCGTGGCATACAAGCGGCGTGCCGCCGCGCTGATGAGTTCGCCCCGGGAGCCGAAATAGTGCAACAGGACCCCGCGAGAGACGCCGGCTTGCTTTTGCACCTCGAGCGTGGTGGTGGCCGCGTAGCCGCGCTCGATCAGGATCGAGACCGTGGCGTCAAGCAGCTTCCGTTCCGCGGCCTGACGACGCTCGCGCTGACTGATCCGGACGGGCGGGACAGCGGTCGAACTCCTTGCAGTCAAGGCGAACTCCTCAAGTTGTGCGGCAAATTGACATAGTACAGAAAATAGCGCTATCTTCAATACTAGTCAATCTTGACTAGTATTGAAGATAGCGATGGGTGGAGACGGACATGACGACTGGCCCTTTGTCCGGTGTGAAGGTTCTCGAAATAGCCGGAATCGGACCGGGGCCCTTCTGCGGAATGCTGCTTGCGGATCTGGGCGCCGATGTGGTGCGTGTCGATCGGCCGGGTGGCGGGGGCATGCAACTAGTGCCGTGGGCCGACGACCTGCTCAATCGCGGAAAACGCTCGATCGCCATGGATCTCGCCAAACCCGGTGGGGCGGAGACGGTGCTGTCACTGGTCGAGCATGCCGACATCCTGTTCGAGGGATTCCGTCCCGGGGTGGCAGAACGTCTCGGGATTGGACCCGAACCGTGCCTGCTGCGCCGACCCCGATTGGTCTACGGACGCATGACCGGATGGGGTCAGGATGGCCCGATCGCACATACCGCCGGTCACGACATCACCTACATCGCACCCACCGGAGCGCTGCACGCGATCGGGCAAGCGGGTGGGCCCCCGCAGATCCCGCTCAACCTCGTCGGCGACTTTGCCGGCGGAAGTTTATACCTGCTGGTGGGAATGCTGGCCGCCCTCGACGAGGCCCGACGAAGCGGCCGTGGCCAGGTGGTCGACGCGGCGATCGTCGATGGCACCACCCATCTGATGACCATGATCTACAGCTGCTATGCGGGGGGAATCTGGTCCGATGAACGCGGCACCAACCTCGGTGATGGCGGTTCGCCGTTCTACGGCGTCTATCAGACCTCGGATGCAAAGTTCATGGCCGTCGGGGCGCTCGAACCCCAGTTCTACGCCGAGTTCCTGCGCCTGCTCGAACTCCCGTCGGATCCCGCTGCGCAGTTCGACCGCGACGCGTGGCCGCAGCTGCGAGCCAAGATCAGCGCCGCCTTCGCCGCGCGCCCTCAACAGGAGTGGGCAACGATATTCAGCGACAGCGACGCCTGCGTGGCACCCGTACTCGGCATGTCCGATGCGCCGGGCCATCCGCAATTGGCAGCCCGCAAGACCTTTTTCGTCGGCAATGGCATAACCCAGCCATCCCCGGCCCCCCGGTTCTCACGCACTCCGGCAGTGGTGGACAGCCCACCTTGCGTACCCGGCCAGCACACCGACGAGGTGCTCGCTGATTGGCTGAACTGAGCATTGACCGGCAGCGTTCTTGTCCATATTCTTAAAACAGTCAAACCCGACTATTTCTGCTGAGCCACGCTCGTGGACACTTGGCTGCCAACTCAGCGGGATTGTCGACGCGCCTTCGACAATGGAACGCGTTAGGGGCCAAACCGATTCGCGACGCGTGCAGACTCGCTTATGCGAGCGGTTGCTGCGTCCTGACTCACCCAGCGACAAACGCGCCTTTTGGGATCGTCAAGGGCAAGTCCACCGAACTGAACAGGCCAGGTTCTGCGGCAATGACATACGGCACGGCGTTCACGACGCGCATCGCGGTGGCGACCATCGCGCCTGCCCCGGAGGTCATTCCCGCGATTCCGGCCCGACGGGGATCCCGCAGAGTTGCCGCGAGGGTGCAGTCGATGTCGGGGTCGCCGGTGATCACGACGCGGTAGGACAGATCGCCGATCCCGGTCGGCCAATCCGGGGCGACGTCGTGCGCCAGTCGGGTGACGTGCTCGATGACGATGGCTTCGCGGCCATCGACCACGCCGATCGCCTGCATGCGCAGCGCGCCGCACGTCCCGGCTTCCACCGTGCCCATCGCAACCTGCAGGGTCCGGTTGGTGACCGCGCGATCGAAACTCTCACGGACTTCCTGGACCTCGACCCCAAGCGCGTCGGCGACCAACCGGATTTGTCCCTGCCATTCGCCGGCGATCGCGCCGGGAATGCCGACCCAGGGTTCGTAGTCCAGCGGCTGACCGAAGCCCAACCCGTTGATCATGATCTCGGGAACGCCGTAGTCGTCGTACAGACCGATCTCGAATGCGTGAATGTTTTCGATGGACGACGACTGGGTGGACAGCACCAAGGGTAGGTAGTCGGCGGCGAAGCCTGGCTCGATCCCTGACGCGTACAGCGACACCTGGCCCTGCTTGGCTGCGGCGGCCAGTTGGTCGCGCCGCTCGGTGGGTTGGTAGGCGTGCGGATTGACCAGACGCGTGGTGCTGGTCGTGACGACGTTGATTCCGGCTTCGAGCAGCTTGACGTAGTTCGGGATGGCCAGCGCGTCGCGTTCGGGGCCGCTGGCTGCGTAGATCACGCAGTCGGGTTTCAGCGCAATCAGCGCGTCCGCGTCATCGGTGGCGGCAAGGCCGATCGGCTCGCCGTTGGCGAGTTCGCCGGCGTCCTTGCCGACCTTTTCTTGCGCGTGCACCCACACACCGACCAGATCCAGATTGGGGCGCCGCTGGATGGCGCGGATGGCGATCGACCCGATGCCACCCGTCGCCCACACCACCACGCGGTGCGAACCGTCTGCCATCTTGTTTCCTCCTCAATTGTTTTGGTTGGGAACGTCTTTCGTCGAAGATCACCGGTAAAACGGTCCGGGTTTGCCCGCCCGCTGCAGATCGCCGTAGGGGTCGTACACCTTGACGGCGGGGTAGGGATATCGGTCGTAGGCGGGTGCCGTGTGGCCGCTGATTCGCAGCATGCTGAATACCGCGATGGGCAGCAGCACGGCGGTCATCAACACCGCTGTCGTGGTGACGAGCAGTAGGGCGGGGGTGACGCGCAGTCGCCCGCCGCGCACCGCCGGCAGGCGTCGGGCCAGGGTGGCCACCACCGCTGGACGGCCGTTGTCGTGAGGTACGCACAGCACGGCTACGACGGCGAACAACACGCTGTCGTAGACCACCATCAGCAAGGGTAATTGGCTGCCGGCGATGTGCAGTACCGGGCCGGCGGCCTGGGTGTAGACGAACAGTCCCACCTTGAGCCAGAAGAACTGCATGAGCGCGTTCAGCGGCAGGCCGGCAATGAATCCGGTGATGAACACCGACAGCACGCGGTGGCGTCCGAGCCATCCTTCGTCGCGCAGCCGGGGCTCGATTAGGTGGCGGTGGATCCAAAGCAGACCAACTCCGGTCAGTACGTAGTAGCTGGCGTACCCGCCGAGGAACGACAGCGTCGGCTCCAGCAGCGGCGAGGCGTTGAAGTAGTGCCACGACAGCGGGAAGTGGGCGACCCTGGGGTCGAAGACGGTGAAGGTCGCCCAGTTGGCCAACGGGTCGAGCGCGCCGGCGAGCAACGCCGCGATGCCGACGATGAGAGCCCAGTGCGGCATACGGTCGCGGACTGACCACCATGTCACCACGCCGAAGAAGCCGATCGTGACTAGAACCGACGTGACACTGCTGAGCAGCGGCCAGTCGGTCACTCCCAGGAACGGCGGGTAGGGCGCACCTACGGGTTCAGGATTGAGGGTTCGGGGATCACCGTGCAGACCGGTTTGCATGGTGGCCAGGGCTCCGCCCATGAAGACCGCAAAGGCCGTGAAAACCGAAGCGGCCGTGGTATATCCAACCCAAGACAACCGCGCGGTGCTGTCGGCGGGACGCAGCTCGGATGCGGTCTCGATCATTGGGCCCCTTCGGCTGCGGTGACGATTCATACCCAATGTTTGATCCGCAAAGCTAACAGTTGCGGCCAGACGTGGTCAAGAAGCCGACCCGGCAGAACAAATGTTAGGTTAGGCCGCATGGATATGACGACATCGGGTGACCACCGCGTCTTCAGGATTAGGCCTTCTGCGCGCCTCCGAGCGACAATTCGGGGTTGTTGGTGTGCCGAACCAGAGGACGTTGATCGTGGTGTCGCTCGGAGGCGGGCAATCCGCCTGATCCTGGAGCCGGCGCTGGGCAACGACGCTGATGTTCACGCTCAGGTTCGACATGCGCGCGCCCAGCTGGGCTGCGCCGGCCGCCGATCTCTACGCCGCGGCCATCGACATATGCGCGTGGGCGGAGACCCGGGGCGCTGTTCTGGCGGTGCTCTCCGAACACCACGGCGCCGACGACGGCCATCTACCTGCACCGCTGATGTTGGCCTCGGCGATCGCGGCCAGGACACGCACTTTGGCGATACTGCTGGCCGCCGTGCCGATTCCGTTGTGGGATCCCGTCCGGCTCGCTGAAGAGATGAACGTGCTGGACCTGATCAGCAGGGGACGGGTGTCCTATGCGTTCGGTGTCGGACATCGAGGTCAGGAGTACGAGCACTTCGGCATCGATATGGCCACGCGCGGCCGGGTGGCCGACGAGATCCTGGCGGTGCTTGGCCCGTTGGTGCGTGGTGAGGCTGTCGAATATCGGGGCCGCGAGATCCGCGTCACCCCGCCGTGCGGGTCCGCCGGTGGACCCCTTGTGCTGATCGCCGGCGGCAGCAAGGCCGCCGCTCGACGTGCCGGCGCCCACGGGCTTGGGTTCGTCTCCCAGACCGACTTGCCGGGCCTGAAGGAGTTCTACGAATCGCAGTGCCGTGCCCACGGGCATGAGCCCGGAGTGATTCAGTTTCCCGTTCTGGGCGCTCCCACAACGGTTTTCGTCGCAGACGACGTCGAGGAGGCATGGGATGTGCTGGGGCGCCACCTGTTGCACGACGCTGTGACAGCGGCGTCCTATCGACTCCACGACGACTCGGTGGCGAGCATCACCCGTGCCGACAGCGTGGCCGCACTCCGCGCCGAGAACGGCCCGTACCGCATTCTCACACCCGATGAGGCGACCGAATACGTGCGCAGCGGACGCCCGCTGCCCCTGCACCCGCTTTGTGGTGGCATTCCTCCCGACCTGGCATGGCCATACCTGGAACGTGCCGCGGCCGCCGCTGCGCGGGCCCAGGACCAGTAAGGAGAGTGCTTATGCGTACCGTCGTGTGGTCCACCGGGGGAGTCGGAGCGATCGCCATCGATGCCATCAGGCGTCGACCGGATCTGGAACTCGTTGGCGTATGGGTGCATTCCCCCGACAAGGTCGGCAAGGACGCAGGCGAGTTGGCCGGCGGTGAGCCGCTGGGAGTGGCAGCCACCAATGATGCCGATGCGCTCATCGGATTGGCGCCCGACTGCGTGGTGTATGCCGCGAGCGGTCCGGAACGGGACGCAGCCGCTGTGCCTGACTACGTGCGGCTGTTGCAGGCCGGGATCAACGTCGTGTCGACGTCATCGACGAGTTTGGTGTACGCGCCGTCGTATTTCGCCCCAGACTGGCGCGACGAACTCGAGGTGGCGGCAAAGACCGGCGGCGCGTCGTTCTACGTCTCGGGCATCTTTCCCGGTTTCGCCTCTGATCAGCTCGCACTGCTCATGACCACCCAATCAAAGAACATCCGCTGCATCACAGCCAGCGAGGTCGCGCTCAACGATCACTACCCGGTGGCTGACGTGATGATGGATGGGATGGGCTTCGGTCGCCCGCTGGATTTCGAACCCATGCTCAAGACACCCGGTTTTATCGAGATGGCTTGGAAGGCACCGATATACCTGGTGGCAAGCGGTCTCGGGGTCGAGGTGGAGCAGGTGCGTGGTTCCCTCGACCGTGAGCTGACCGATCGCGATATCAGCGTGGCATTCGGCACCATCAAAGCGGGCACCTGCGGCGCCGTGCGCACCCGGGCCGCGGGTGTGGTCAACGGCCGCGAGGCCATCGTGATCGAGCACGTGATCCGGATGGCCCGCGATGTTGCACCCGACTGGCCGACCTCGGAGTTCGACGCGACGTACCGGGTCGACATCGAAGGCGATCCCGACATCCACTGTGTGATGACGCTGGGGGAGGCCGAAGGCCATGGTGCCGGGCACGCCGCCATGGTGTCCACGGCCATGCGGGTGGTCAACGCGATCCCGTACGTCGTCGACGCTGCGCCCGGCCTGCTCAGCTCGCTGGACATGCCGACGACCCTGCCGCGGCACGTATTTGACTGAGCGTTGACGCAGATCTTGGACCCGACGTAGCGTACGTGAGACAAACATTAGGTTGTCTAGGAGTTGCGGTGTTCACGATGCGCTTCGACATGCGGGCCCCGGCGTGGGGAGCGCCCCCGGCTGCGCTGTATGCCGCGGCGCCCGAGATGTGTGCATGGGCCGAGGATCGCGGCTGCATGGCCGCCGTGTTGTGCGAGCACCATGGGTCCGAGGACGGCTACCTGCCGGCCCCGCTGATGCTGGCTTCGGCGGTTGCCGCGCGCACGCAGCGTTTGGCACTGAGCCTGATACTGATTCTTCTGTTCTACGACCCGGTACGCCTCGCCGAGGACATGGCCGTCCTCGACATCCTCAGCAATGGGCGGGCGTCGTACATCCTGGCCCTGGGGTACCGGCCAGAGGAGTTCGAGCAATTCGGCTTGTCGCTGCGTGATCGTGGGCGGCTCGCCGACGAGAAGCTCACCCTACTGCGCCGGCTGCTCGCCGGTGAAACGGTCATTCAAGACGGACGGCGGATCACGGTGACACCACGCCCGCTGACCGCCGGTGGGCCGGGGTTGATGTGGGGTGGCGGAACTGTGGCGGCGGCGCGGCGGGCCGGCAGATACGGCCTGGGCCTGTTGGCAAACGCGAATGTCGGCGGTATGCGGGAGGCCTACGAGGCTGCCTGTCGCGAGCATGGCCACCCGCCGGGTCCGGCATTTCTTCCCAACCGCGACAACCACTCGGTCTGCTTTGTCGCCGATGACGTGGAGCAGGCCTGGTCGGAGCTTGGCGAGTATCTGCTGCACGACGCGCGGACCTACGCCGAGTGGAACCCCGGTAACCAGACATCGGCGGGTTTTTCACACGTGACAACCATTGCCGAACTGCGCGACGCAGCAGCATCGCACGTGATTATCTCGGTTTCGGAAGCGATCTCGCGGGTTCGTGCCGGCGACATACTGAACCTGGCTCCGCTGTGCGGTGGGTTGCCGCCGGAAATCGCATGGCCGTATCTCAAGCGCGTGGGCGACGTCGTTTTGCCCGAGGCTCGCCGGGCTGCGCCCGCTGATACCGAGCTCAACGAGTTGTTGTCCGACCGAAAGGCGTGACCATGACCGGAACCGGTACCACCGAGGTTTACTACGACCCGTTCGATTTCGACATCGACGACGATCCGTACCCGATCTGGAAGAGGTTGCGCGACGAAGTCCCGCTGTACCACAACGACAAGTACAACTTCTACGCGCTGAGCCGCTACGAGGACGTCTCCCGCGAGCTGATGAATTTCGAGACCTTTCGGTCGGGTCGTGGCACCACCATGGACATCATCATGAGCGGCATCGACCTCCCGCCCGGCGTCATCCTCTTTGAAGATCCGCCGATTCATGATGTGCACCGGCGGGTTCTCTCAAGGGTTTTCACGCCGCGGCGGATGGAGGCGATCGAGCCGCTGACGCGTGACTTCTGTGTTCGTGCGCTCGACCCATTGGTGGGCTCGGGCAGGTTCGACTTCATCGAGAACCTCGGCGCGATGGTCCCGATGCGCACAATCGGCTACCTACTGGGCATCCCCGAACAAAATCAGGAAGAGATCCGCGACCGTGGCGGCCGTCAGCTCACCCTCAAAGAGGGAACGTTTCGGGCGGTCCCACAAGACTTTTTAGAGCACAGCCATGAGATGTTTGCCGACTACATCGATTGGCGGGTAGAACATCCCTCCGATGATCTGATGACGCAGCTGCTCAACGCTGAGGTTGAGGACGACGCAGGGACTCGGCGGCTGACGCGGACCGAGGTGCTGCTCTACACCAGCATGATCGCCGGTGCGGGTAACGAGACGACGACACGTCTGATCGGTTTCATCGGCCAACTTCTGGCCGAACACCCCGATCAGCGTCGGCAGATCGTGGACTACCCGTCGCTGATTCCCATGGCGATAGAGGAGGTCTTGCGCTACGAAGCGCCCTCGCCGGTGCAGGCGCGCTACGTCGCCCGCGACGTCGAATGCCGCGGCACAACGATTTCCGAGGGGTCGGTCATGTTGTTGCTCAACGGATCAGCCAATCGCGACGAGCGCAGGTATCCCGATGGCGAGAAATTCGACATCCATCGCGGTGACACTCATCTCAGTTTCGGCCACGGGCTGCATTTCTGTCTGGGTTCGGCCTTGGCGCGCATGCAGGCGCGGGTGGCGTTGGAGGAGGTCATCAAACGCTGGCCGGAGTGGGAAGTCGACTACGCCAACGCCACCAAGGCTCACACCAGCAGTGTGCGGGGATGGGCGAAGCTGCCCGTCTTCACCGGCTAGGCCGGCTAGGTTCGGTGACCCCGCGCAGCATCGTGTCGCGGATGTGGATCAGTGCTGCCCGGGTCCCCAGCTGCCGCAGAATGTTGGCCGGAATCCACCTAAGGACGATGGCGCAGCGCGCCATCATCTCCAGGGGCGCATCGTCGATCTTGATGTCGCCGGACTGAATCCCCGCGGAGAGCAGTGATTTGATCTGCCGCAGCCGCTTGGCGAATTGCATGCTCGGGTTTGGCGTGTCAGGCGGAATCTGACGCATCCAGGCCAGCTGAATCCGAAACTCGTCACCGAAGCGGTCGAGTGCGTTGGTGTCGACCCAGCTCAAGGCATCCAGTTTCTCGATAGGTGACGCGTCGGATCGAAGAACACACTTCGAACCTGCGTCGACCTTCTCGCCGAAGGATCCCATGATCGAAGCGAGCAATGCCTCCTTTGAGCCGATGAGGCGAAACAGGGTCCCGGGGCCGAGTCCGGCGGCCGCCGCGATGTCTCGGACGGAAGTGCCTTCGTAGCCTCTGCGTCCAAACTCCGCGCGCGCGACTGCACGGATATGGGCCGCCCTGTCGTCGGCGTCGCTGTCGTCGTGCCAGGTTTGGATGGCCTGGTCGGCGGCGATGAAAGCGGCTGACTGGTCCAACTCGGCGTCGGTGGGATGGCCGGCGCTTAGTCCTTCCAACATGATTCGGCACAACAAGGTGGCCAGCTGTTCGGTGGACGCGTTGTGCCGGACGACGTCGAGACCGATTTGCAGCATCGTCTGGCAGATCCGATCGCCCAGTATCGGCAGATCGACATCGGACCGGATGTAGCCGCTCCACCGCGCTGCCCGCAAGGTTTGGTACATGGCCTCCAAAATCGCCGTCGGGCGGCGTTGGGCCCATTCGACAAGTTCGGGGTTGGAGTTCGGGGCTTCGTAGAGCGAGATCTGTATGGCGGCGCGATGCGCGACCGCGCAACGTGCGATCGCGATGCCCAGATCGGCGATCCGAGAGAAGGCCGGCCGTGAGTCGGGGTCGTCGAGGGTGTCGAGGGCGCGTTCGGCGACGTGATCCAGGTCGGTGTGATAGCGCCCCAGCAGCTCGGCCAGTAGTGCTTCTTTGGACTCGAAATGGTGGTACAGGCTGCCCGTTTGGATTCCGGCGGCGCCGGCGATCTCGTGCATCGAGGTGCGCAGCCCCGAGGTGGCGACCAGCGAAGCCGCGATCTCCAAGACCTCGGTCCGTCGGGTGCCTTCGTCGAACGCGCGCGCAGTTTGGGGTGCACGTCGGGTGGCGACCTTCACTGCTCCTGGCTCTCCGATCAGACCGAACGTTTGTCTAAACGCTATCAGAACTAGGTCCTCTCCATAAAGTTCTGAACAAATGTTAGGTTGCTAGGACGTGCCCGTGCTGAGTACCTCGCGAGGAGGCATCACATGCCAGATCCGATGGTCACCGATCAACTGACACAGGGCGTCAAAGATGCGCAGGCCAAGTTCGATGCCGGTATGGGCGCCGACGGAGACGCGTCGCCCTACCCGATGCTGGCCCAGTTGCGGGCGAAAGCGGCGGTGCATGCCGGGTGGCCGGAGATGTCGATCTTCGAGAATCCGGCAGAGGGCCAACAGATTTTCTCGGCATATACCTTCGACGCGGTGAAGGCGGTATTCACCGACAACAAGACTTTCAGCACACGCTGCTACGAGGCAATTGTCCGCCCGCTGCAGGGGCCGACCATCCTGGAAATGCAGGAGCCAGAACACCAGGTCTACCGAAAGCTGCACGAGTATGCTTTCGCCCGCCCGTCGATGCGACGGTGGGAGGCCGAGCTGGTTCGCCCGCTGGTGGAACGCACCGTCGACAGGCTGGTGGCCAGGCTGCGCGACGCGAGTCGGGCCGACCTGGTCGAAAGCGTGTTCATGCCGATCCCGGTTCGAGTCATCGCGGCGCTGATCGGCTTGCCGGAAGCCGATATCGGCGAATTCCACCGGCTGGCCATCGATCTGTTGGGGTTTCACTCGGACATGGACAACGCACTTCGGGCATCGGCTCAGCTGCGTGAATACTTCGTCGGCATCCTGGCCGACCGTCGGCGCACACCCCGCGACGACATGGTCAGCGTGTTGGCCGCGGCCGAGATCGATGGCGTCAGGATGTCCGACGAGCAGATCTACGGATTCATGCGCAACCTGCTGCCCGCAGGTGCAGAGACCACCTCGCGGTCCACCGCAAACTTGGCCTTCGGCCTACTGACTCACCCCGACCAGCTCGCAGCCGTCCAGGCTGATCGCAGCCTGCTCCCGCAGACGATCGAGGAAGGCATCCGCTGGGAGACCCCGTTGCTGAACTTCATGCGGGAGACCACCTGCGACGTCGAGTTCTTCGGCATGCAGATCCCCGCCGGGTCCACCATGACGGTCAACCTCGGCAGCGCCAACCACGACGAAGCCAGGTGGGCCAACCCCGAACGCTTCGACATCTTCCGAGAACGCAAGCCGCACATTGGTTTCGGCCACGGCGCACATGTGTGCCTCGGCATGCACCTGGCCCGCTTGGAGAGCACCATCATCTTCAACACGCTGATGGACCGACTGCCGGGACTCCGCCTCGATCCTGACGCGCCGGCGGCCTATGTCGCCGGCATGTACTTCCGCTCCCCGCAGCATCTGCGCGTGGTGTGGGACTGAACGAACGTTAGGTCATTCGTACTAGGGAGGTCATGTGTCCTACGAGAGCAGTGCTCAGCCGATCAAGATCGGTTACCTGATGGACTTTCTGCTGCCCGAGGGTTTCCCCAAGACATACTTCGAAGACCTGACTCAACCGTTCGATCTCGTTTTCAAGCAGGCCGTCGAGCAAGGGGTGATCGACCGGCCGATCGAGATCATTTACCGCGAAGTGGAGGGTCTACCCAAGGGATCGGTCAAGGCGGTCATCGACGCCTATGGCGAACTTTGCGACGAGGGGTGCCTGGCCATCTTCGGCCCGCACATCACCGACAACGCGGTTCCGACTCGTGAGGCGATCGAGGAACGTTTCCGAGTTCCCTGCATCAGTGTGACGGGTTCGGACGCCTCGCTCGGCGAGTGGTTCTTCTCGTTTCCGCAGGGTTCGCTGACCGACGAGCCCATCTTCTGGTCCGACCTGCTGGCCAAGGGCGGGCACGCGCAAGTCGGTGTGCTCGCCGAGCAATCGCTGGTGGGGGAGAGCTACCTGAAGAACTTTCGGGAAGCCGCTCAGCGCAAGGGGATTCGGATCGTCGCGGAGGCCTCGATCGCGCAGACGGCCCAGGACGTGACGTCTGCGGTGAACACCCTGTACGAAGCCAAGGCGCAGGCGATCGTGCACTGTGGTTTTGGGTTCGGCGTGGTGTTCATCAATCCCGCGCTGCAGGCGTTGGGGTGGGACCCGCCGCGGTTCTGCGGTAGCGCCTTCCAGAACGCGTGGCTCAACCCGGTCATGTGGAACGCGTTCATGGGCTGGACCGGGGTCGACCAGTACGACGAGGGCAACATGGTCGGGCAGAAGTTCCTGGATGAGTACAACCAGGCGTACGGCCGCCGACCGGAGTGGTGTGTGCCGGTAGTGAATAGGGATGTTGCGTGCACGTTGCTGCGGGCGCTCACCGATGCGCATCCGCTGAGCCCGCGGGGTGTGAAGGAGGCACTCGAGCGAGTCAAGATGATGCCGGCAGCGTCCGGTGCTCCGGGAACGCGGGTGTCCTTCGGAAACTGGACACGCCGAGCGTGGATGGGCGCCGGTTATCTGGTGGCACGTCGACTCGACGCCGACGGCGTCAATTCCCATCTCGTCGATCGCTTCGGCGAGGAGTAGTTCTGGCGGCCCCGCACAGTCCGCGAACGTGAAACCAGCTTCACGTTCGAGCTCGAACGTGAAACCAGCTTCACGTTCGACAACACGGGAAGCTAAGTGACCCACTCCGGTTGCTGCGACACGTCCACTGCGCTGAAGTCCTTGTGCGCCAAGCCGGCCGTGGTGCCGCCGTCCACGACGAATTCCGAGCCCGTCGAATAGCTCGAGTCGTCGCTGGCCAGATAGACCACCAGATTGGATACCTCTTTGGGCTCGGCGATCCGGCCCAACGCCGACTGGAAGATATCTTCGGGAACCCACTCCGTCATCGGGGTCTTGACCAGTCCGGGGTGAATCGAGTTGACCCGGATTCCGAAGGGCCCCAGCTCCATTGCGGCGGACTTCGTCAATCCCCGAACCCCGAACTTGGTCGCGGTGTAGCCGTGGCACCCTAGCGTGCCGGCCATTCCCTCGATTGACGAGATGTTGATGATCGAACCTCGCCCTGCTTCTTTCATGGTTTTCACCACGGCTCGGATGCCGAGGAACACACCGGTCAGGTTGATGTCGAGGATCCGTTGCCACTCGGATAATGCGTAATCCTCGATGGTCCCGACGTTGATGATCCCGGCGTTGTTGACCAGGACGTGCAGGCCGCCGAATTCGCTGACCGCCGTCGCTACCGCTGAGTCCCAGTCCTCGGGTTGGGTCACGTCGAGATGGACGTAACGGGCGCGGTCGCCGAGCTCTTTGGCCACCACTTCGCCTTCATCGTCGAGGATGTCGCCGAACACTACTTTCGCGCCCTCGGCCACCATCGTCCGCACGTGCGATGCGCCCATGCCGCGCGCGCCGCCGCTGACCAACGCGACCTTTCCGGTCAACCGCTCTGCCATCGATTTCTCCCGTTCACTCCGACACTCTTCATGGTCTCAACTCGTAGTCGTCCGGGTTCGGACGACTAGTCCACTTCCAGTAGTCCGCCCCTAGTCGCCACTTTGATCCACCAAGACCGCGCCGTCGGGTTGGTTCCCGAGTGTCTGAAGCGGGATGTCCTCACCTTTGGCCGTGAGACGAACGATCTGGGCCAATTGCCCAGGGGCGTCACACTGCAGATAGTGATCGGCAGTCGGCAGGACCCAGTACCGGTTTCGACCGGCCTTGTCCTTCAGATACGTCTGCCATACATGGTTGGCCACGCGCAGCGGCGAGACGTTGTCGTGTAAGCCCCACACCAGCGTTGTGTTGACAGGGATCTTGGAAAGCGCTTCAAGCCAACCGGTTTCGCCCGCAGCTCGCTCATTCAGATATTGAATGACGTCTGGCAGCACGCGGATTCCGTCGTTGTGGGCAAAGCACTTCGCCAACGCGGCGATCTCCGGGTCGGCCGGTGTCCGCCGCGGCATGAAGGTAGTCATTCCCAGACCGGCCGCCAGAGCCTCCGGCGTCGTCGCCGCCGCCGTGCCTCGCGCCGTTGCGGGGTCGAGAAGCGCGGTCTGGAACACGGTGAGATTCGCCAGCGGAAGGTAGATGTTGGCATTCGTCAAGATGACATCGATAGGTAGAGCCGGCGGATCTTCGGCGGCCAACATGCCCAGCGCGATCATGCCGACGCTGCTGCCGCGATCATGGGTGAGCATTCGGTATTCCGTCAGGTTCCACACCGCAGTGATCGCGTGGAAGAGCAGACGTGCGTCGTCGTACAGCGAATAGACGTACGGCTCGGGCGGCTTGTCAGACAGTCCGTGGCCTGGGAAGTCCAGCAGGAAGATGTCGAACTCTGAGCTCAGCTCACGCGCCAAGGCGAAATAATCGATGCTCGACGTCGGGAAGCCGTGAACACACACCAGCGCGGGTGCACCGGGTGTGCCGCAGCGACGGCTGAACACCGTGACTTCCTGTCCATCGTTGGCGGCGGTTGTCGATCGCCACCGAACTTCCGTACCGCCGCTTTGCCATTCCGCGAAGATGTCCAAGGTGCCAGCATCTCAGAGGTGATCGCGGTTAGACAACCATGCTTGGGGAGGCTGTGGGTCGCCACTTCCGGCGCGTTGTGCGGGACGGCGCACCAAACCTGGCCAACCCTTTTAGGTCTAGCTGGTCGAGGCCCCGGCGGTCTCGTTCGTTAGCCTCAAGACCATCCGCATGGTGTCGATGTCGTCGTGATTGCCATGAAAGCGGAGCCGACGCAGGGCCGTCAGACGTTGCGTTGCAGTCGAGCCCAGTCGAGCGGTCACCAGGTCAGATGCTGATGCGCTCAAGGTCACGTTTGGTTCGTGCCGCGCCCCGGCGAGTCGTCCTTCGGTGACGGCGAAATCGAAACTGCGGCCATCGATCTGCACGCGATACGTTGCCTCTACTCCTACGGCGCCGACAGGGTCGAAACCCAGGAGCACGCCGACGAGAAAGCCGTTGAGTGGTGACCTGGATCCCTCGACGCTGGATGACATCGTCTGCAGGCCGAACCGTGCAACGGCACCGAGGATGGGAAGCACCAGACGCCATCCGTCGTCGCTGAGGCTGTAGACGGTGCGCGCGATGGGTGGCGGCAGATCGGTGCGTTCGACGACGCCAGCCTGTACGAGTTCGTCAAGGCGTTGGGCCAGAAGATTTGTCGCGATGCCCGGCAATTGCGCACGCAGGTCGCTGTAGCGGCGCGGGCCTCCGACGAGTTCGCGCAGGACTAGCAGTGTCCAGCGCTCGCCGAGCACGTCCAGCCCGTTGGCGATCGGACAGTCCTGGCCATAGGTCCTGCGCCCAGTCACGCGATCACTCTATCACCTAGACATAATTCACTACTTTATAATTGATTTGTTTGTCTTTTAGGTTTAGATTGCTGTTAGGTGCCAACGCAACCAGCGCGGGTTCACCAGACCGCACCGATGGGCGCGATGACGACCCACCGTTGCAACCGCGCCACATTGGGGCCGGCCAGACTGGAAGGACAACATCATGACTGTCGCACCCGTTCTTGTCACTGGCGCGGCGGGCGGCAGCCAAGGCTCTACCGGTTTCCATGTCACACGATTTCTGCTTGACAAGGGCCGCCCCGTTCGCGCCTTCGTGCACCGAATCGATGACCGATCCGATCGGCTTCGCGAGTTCGGCGCCGAAGTCGTCGAAGGCGACCTGCGCGACTTCCGATCAGTCGCGGCCGCGATGAGCGGTATCCGCCAGGCCTATTTCGCCTATCCGGTGCAGGAGGGCCTGCTCGACGCCGCCGCGACGTTCGCCGCCGTGGCACGCTGGGCCGGTGTCGAGCAGGTCGTGAATCTGTCGCAGTGGTTGCAGGCCGGTGGCGAGCAGCCCACCCCGCACCAAGTTCGCCATTGGTTGGTCGAGCAGGTCTTCGACTGGGCCGACGTCGGTGCCGTGCATCTGGACGCCACTGTCTTCTATGAAAACCTGTGCACTTGGGCTCTGGGCAGCCTGGCTCGGGCCGGGGTGGTCGCCTTGCCGTGGGGACCGGAATCCACAGCGATCCCGATGGTGGGTGCCGAAGACGTCGCCCACGTGGCCGCGGCGTTGCTGACGGGCCCGGTGCCGCCGAGTGGCACGGTGGTTCGATTGATGGCCGGTGCGGTAACCAACAAAGAGATCGTCGACGCGTTCAGCCAGATCCTGGGTCGTAGGGTGAGCTATGTCGAGATTAGCGACAAGCAGTGGGCCGGCGCGGCTTCGGCTGCCGGGGTCAACGCTGTTGCGGTAGAACACCTCACGCACTTGTGGCGCTACTTGCGCACGCGCCCGACGGAATATCAGGCGTTCTACCACACCAGCGATGCGTTCGAAGACTTCACCAGTCAGCCACCGCAGTCCTTGGCGCAGTTCTTGCAAGAGCACAAAGACCTGTTCGCAGCGGCGGCGGCGCAATGATGTTGGGCAGTTACGTTGTGGCGTGGGCGGATCCGCATACTCCACTGCCCAATGTGACCGTTACTCAGCGACTGCAGCAAGCGGCCATCGATGCGCGCGGTGGGCCGCTCGCCTGCGGCGCCGTGTCGTCTCGCGCCACATCGCCGGCATCCGTTCGCTGAGTGGAGGAATTCGATGAGCACCGAACCGTCTGCGACGCACGCCACGAGCACGTATGTGCTGGGTCATGCCGATGTTGAAATTCGCCGCCTGTTGTTGCAAGCGCGCCTGTACGACAACGACACCGAGCACGCGCTGCACCGCGCCGGGCTGCGGCCGGGGATGCGGGTGCTCGATGTGGGCTGCGGGCCGGGCGATGTGTCGTTCGTGGCCGCCCGGCTGGTCGGGCCCACCGGAACGGTGCTGGGCGTCGACGCCGCCGCCGAGATCATCGAGGTGGCCCGCACTCGGGCCGCCGAGCAGGGTCTGTCGTGGGTCAATTTCGAGCAGGCCACGGTCGGCGACATCGCCCTAGACGAACCGGTCGACGCCGTGGTCGGGCGGCTGATCCTGATGCATCTGCCCGACCCGGTGTCCGCGCTGCGCCAACTCGCGGGACTGGTGAGGCCCGGCGGTGTGATCGCGTTCTGCGAGACGGATATCGGCGCGGTGCGCAGCGTCCCAGAGACACCCCAGTTTCGGGCCGTGACAGAAGGTATTGTGAGCGCCTTTCGGGCTGTTGGCCTAGACCCCGGGTTCGGCACGACGCTGCACAGCCTGTTTCAGCGCGCGGGCTTGCCCTCACCACAACTGACCCTTGCGGCGCCGATAGGCGGAGTCGACAACCCCGATATCTTTGCTTACGCGATGGAGGTTTGGCGCTTGGTGCTTCCCGTCGCGGAGCAACTGGGCTTGGTCACCAATGACCTCGCCGACATCGACACGCTGTTGCCGCGGTGGCGTGAGGAAGCTGCCACGGCGGGCGCGGTCGTCATGATGCCGCCGATGATCACCGCATGGTCTTATCTGCCGGTGGAACCGTCCCGTTGTATCAGTAACGTTGTCCCTCACGATGACCCGTGCCCGAGACCCATCTACGCCGACGAGGTGAGGCTTTGTCTTGCATCGAACTCTCGCCACCGACTGGCCAAGTAAACGACGAGCAGAAGTGCGATTGTGCCGCCAACAACACTCTTTACGAGGTCCGGGCCTCTTGACGGGTAGGTGCCGGTCCGGACCAGGTGCACGCGCCCAAGAACCTCGAGCAGGATGAAGACGATGCCCAGCAGCGCCCCGGTTCTCCTCTTCGGCAGTAACGATATGCCGGCGGCAACGTAGAAAAAACCGACGAGGGCAGTCCCGAACGACGGTTTCAGCGGCTTGGACAGCAATCCCATCCAGTTACCGGTGATTCCGACCCAAACCTCGGACAGCCCCGCGAAAATGCAATAACCAGCAGCAATCGTTATTCCGGTTCGCCTAGGTTTCGGAAAGTTCGCTGTCTTACGTTGGTCCATAGGTTCATGGTGGCCCATCGGTCGATGACGGGCACACTCTGTTGCCGACACGCGACGGTTGCCCATCGTCAGTTACCTTTAGCAGACGTGTCTCCCAGCGTGAACAGTACGTAGTGAGTCTGGCATTACAGACATCCGACGGTATGTTCAACATAGCCGCCTCCGACTAACCCGCGCGTGGGCGTCCCGGGCGTCACTCTAACGGCGCAGCGCATCGCGCCGAACCTCACGAACGTTAAGGAAATCCACGATGGCAGCCGACAACGCGACGCGCGCGAAACTCACTACCATTGCGTACTTTCCGGAGCAGTTCTTCCTGGAGAACCTCGCCGTCCGCGCCGATGGGTCGATCCTGGTGACCGTCCTCAACCGCAAGCAACTCTGGTATGTGCCCGCCCCCGCCACCGAGCTGCCGGTCGATCCGGTCCTCGTGCACACCTTCGAATCTCTGGCGATGGGCATCGTGGAGGCCGAGGCCGATGTGTTCTATGTTTGCACGTTCGGACCAGCCACGGTGGAGCGTGTCGACCTGCGCATGTGGAGCCCCGGTGCGCCGGCCAACGTCAGCCGGGTGCTCACCTTCGATCCGTCTGGCGCGGTGCTCAACGGCTGCTGCCTGATCGCCCTACACTTGCTGCTGGTCGCCGACTCAGTTGCCGGTCAGATTTGGCGTGTCGACCTGGCCGAGGACGGTCTGACAGCGACCGCGCGGGTGTGGCTGCACCATGACAGCATGGCGTTCGACCCCGACAATCCGCTCAACCCCCAGCCGGGAGTCAACGGGGTCCGCTACGACTCGCGAACCAACTGCCTGTACTACACCTCCACCACGCGAAAGCTTTTCATGCGCGTGCCTGTCGACCCGCAAACCCACGAACCGGCCGGCGAACCCGAATTCGTCGCCGGTGGCATCATGGCCGATGACTTTTGTATCGATGAAAACGCCGGCGTAGCCTACGTGACCACCCACCGCGAAAACACTATCGACCGCGTGCCATTGCGGCCCGGCCAGCATGGTGTGGGTCGTGACATCGTGGCCGGTGAGACGTTCACTGCACAACTCGTCGGACCGTCAAGCGCCGCGTGGGGCCGCGGACCCAACGACTACGGCCACCTTGTGTATGTCACCACCGACGGGGGCACCACCGAACCACCTCCGGATGGCATCATCCGAAACGCCCAGCTGCTACGGATTGAGCTCTGAACAAAGGGCCGCCATCGATGAACGAGAAAGCGGAATCATGAACGGGCACAGCGAGATGGTCTGCGCCGGCGGGTGTGACGAAGGGAGCCGCATCCAGGGCGGAGCCGGATCCACACCGCAGTGATCGCGTGGACGAGCAGACGTGCGTCGTCGTACAGCGAGTAGACGTACGGCTCGGGTGGCTTGTCGGACAGTCCGTGGCCGGGAAAGTCCAGCAGGAAGATGTCGAACTCTGAGCTCAGTTCACGCGCCAAGGCGAAATAGTCGATGCTCGACGTCGGCAAGCCGTGAACACACGCTAGCGCGGGTGCCCCCGGCGTGCCGTAGCGGCGTCGGAACTCACTGCCAGGCTTCCCAACTGATCGTGGTCCGTAGCGGTCCGGCGAATACCGGTCGCACTGCTGCTGATCGCCACCGCTCTTCGATAAGCGCGGCCAGGGCATCGGTGGTGGCGACGGGGTCGTCCTCGAGGTACACGACAGTAATGTATTGGGGCTCGGTTCGCCATCCTCGGAGTGTGCGGTTCCATGTGGTGGTCGAACCGAATGTCCACGCGCCGGCGACGCCCGGTACGGCGAGCAGCGCTGGGTAGTGTTCGGCGTGCAGCCACTGCAGCCATCGGTTCGGCCGGCCGTCGGTGGGTTCCTCGACTATCAGCAGTACTCCACGGTGCGGCCGGAATGGCACCACCTCGGCGGAAATCAGTGCGTGCGGCGAGGATTGCCACTGCAGTAGTCGCAGGCCGGCCACTTGCAGTGACGGTCGCGTGACCGGAAAGCGACCGTTTTCGCGCAGCGCGCGGCCGAGCGCTACGAAGTCATCGAAGGTTTCTTCAACGGGTTCGCTGACGAGGTAGTGGACGGCGTTGCCGAGCTCGCCCAGTGGTCCGTGGGCCACCAAGCGATGGTCGATGAGGTCGCCGTCGGCGATCCAGCGCAGCCCGTGCACGATGCCCGGCAGTTGGTATTGCTCTGGCATGTGATCGAGCAGATGCCAACGCAGGTAACTGCCGTCATCGTCGGCCGGCGCCGGCGCGGTGAGGCTGAATATGCCTGCCTTGACTCGGATCACGCGGGACCTCCAGCTGGGGGATGGAGCTCGGCGAGCGCCTGCAGATTTTCCAGGTAATGCTGCAGGGAGGTGTGGGTGAAGGTGGCGCTGACGATGGTGGCGCCGTGAGCGGCGATGTCGGCGAGGATGTCGCGGGTCCGTTCCGGCTCGTTGATCGGGTCCAGCGGTGCCGGGGGTGGCAGCACGACCTCGAATCCGGGCCTAATTTCGAAGCGGCCCAACCAGTCTCGGACGTGTGCCAGGCTCACGTTGAAAGGGGCCCAGCCATCGGCCAGGGTTGCGGCTCGGCGTAGCGATCGCAGCGTTCGCCCACCGATCCAGATGGGCACATGATCCTGGACCGCGCACGGGTCGACGACCATACCGCTGAACGAATAGAACTCGCCGTGGTAGGCAGGTTCGGGCACCGACAGTGACGCGCGAAGCGCCCGCAGCGCATCGTCGGCACGTGGCCCGCGGTCATCGAACGGAGCACCGATGAGATCGAACTCTTCTCTCAGGGTGCCGACGCCGACTCCGAGGATGAGCCTGCCGTTGCAGACTTTGTCCAGGGTGCCGTAGCGCTTGGCGATGTCGAGCGGGTGATGATAACCGAGTACCAGCACGTGGGTGGCCAACCGTATTCGCTGTGCGCGTGCGGCCAAATAACCCAACGTTGCCAGCGGATCCCAGTAGCGTGTTCCGCGGCGGTTCTGCTCGGGCGCGGGCAGCGCAATGTGCTCGCTGCAGGTCAGGTGGTGGTAGCCGAGTCGGTCTGCGGCTTGGGCGATCTGGGCCAGGTCCTCGATCGAGGCGCCCTTCTCCCAGTCGGCGCTGATCTGGGGCAGCATGGTTACCACTGGCGTGGCTACCGACAATTTTGCGGCACCGGTGCTCATCCCTGCATGTATCCTCCGGCGTCGACGGGAATCGATTGCCCTGTGATGGTTCGG
Organism: uncultured Actinomycetota bacterium; assembly: GCA_963728815.1. Lineage (GTDB taxonomy): Bacteria > Actinomycetota > Actinomycetes > Mycobacteriales > Mycobacteriaceae > Mycobacterium. Next base: position 183,414 of record CAVSLH010000017.1, on the reverse strand, counting down.
CTCTCGTCACTAGCCAGGAACAACGCCAGGTTGGCGATATCCTCGGGTGAGGAAATATCCTGTAACGCAATGCCTTTGAGATATTTCGCGCGCTGGGTTTCGAAGTCAACCCCTTGTTCGTCGGCGGTGCGCTGCACCCATTTGCGCCACAGCTCGGTGTCGATGGCGCCGGGCACGATGCAATTGCAACGGATGCCGTACGGGCCGACCTCCAGCGCGACGGTCTTGGTGAACGCCCGAAGCGACGCCTTCGCGGTGACGTAATGGGTCTTGCGGACCATGCCGGGGTAACTCGCGGTCGAAGAGAAGTTGAGGATTACGCCGCGGCGGCGTTGCAGCATGGACTGGTTCAGCACTTCGCGGGTGCACAGCATCGCCGCCGTCACGTCGATGGCGATCGTGGCGTTCCAGTTGTCCAGGGTCTGTTCCCAGATCCAGCGGTGCTGTCCGGGCGCGGCCGCGTTGTTGCACAAGATGTCGACGTGGCCGAATTCGTCGACGGCCCTCGCCACCATGGCCGCGACGTCGTTCTCGTCGGTCACGTCGGCGCGCATCGCGATGGCGCCGGATCCGGCCGCGCGCGCGGCTTCGCGGACAAGGTGTTCACGCCGCGCGGCCAGCAGCACCCAGGCGCCTTCGCGGACGAACAACGAGCCCAGAACGGGCCCCAGGCCGGTGCTCGCCCCGGTGATGATTGCGACCTTGCCGTGCAGCCGGCCTGTCATTGCGCAATCGTAGCGAGACGCCGGTTGGTTTCCGGCGGACGGATACTGGGTAGATTCTAACAATGCTCGAATTCTTTCTAACGCAGATCGAATCTGACCGGGAGTGACCCGTGGCCAGCGAGAGTAATCGTGTCGCAATGCCAGCCCGGGTACGGCGCGCCTACGGCGAACTCGATCGCGCCCAGGTGGTGGCGGCCTTGCACAACCTAGCGCGACGCGTCGGCGTACAGCACGTGACGATGCGTGAGCTCGCCTCCGAACTTGGCCGTCGCCGTGCCCTCGGTGTACTACCACGTGCCGGGAAAGCAAGCCGCTCTGGATCTGCTCGCCGAGTCCCTGCTGGCTGAAATTCCGGTACCGGAGGCCGGCACGTGGGACATTCGCATCATCGAGCTCTACTGCGCCGCACGCGAAGTGATCCTCGGCGTTCCCGGTGTCGCCGGCATACTGCAGACCAGGAGCGGCGGCGAAAGCGCGCGCCGTCTCGACCGGCTCAGCCGTTCACTTCTTGCTGAAGCCGGCCTCGCGAAAGCCCGTGCAGCCGCGGCTCGTACGGTTTTGTACACGTACCTGCTGGGCTCGGTAAGCCTGGAGGAATCGCGCTCGGTAACCCCGGGGGCGCGCGGCAACCATCAAGCCGCCGCACGCTTTCGCGCCGGACTCGACGTGATCGTAGCTGGTATCCAGGTATCCGCGGTGTGGTGATGAGCAGTCCGAGGTTGGAGCAATCACCACCGTCTGGTGGCGTCGCTATCCCGATCGCCATAACTCACTTTGAGGGGTCACGCGTTTCGAGCCAGGCGTGGATTCGTTCGGCCACAGCAGCCCACCCAGGCTCGAGCATCATGTCATGGGCCATTTTGGGGAAGATTTCTGCTTCTGTGTGATAGGAAAGTGCAGTCGCACGGACTTCCTGCTGCGTGAAAACAATGTCATCTTCGGCCCCCAAGACCAACAGCGGGGCGGTGACGAGGTTAGGTCGGGGCAGGTTGAGCCACAACATGTCGAGCACGATTTTTCCCACATACTCTTCCCCAAGCTGCGTGGCATAGCGCACCACGTCGGCGTCGGAAGTCAACTCTGAGAAGAAGGTTTCGCGCGCCAATTGGGGCGTACCGCCAACACTGCGCAATGACTTGGTCATGGCCATGTTTCGCGCGGTGCACCACGGGTGCCGCTTGAACCTGCCTAGCAAGAATTTGGCGATCCCGCTGGGAGGTACGGAAGCGAGCAGCACGGCCGCCGGAGCGTCGTGCGACTCCAGATACTTTTGCACCACGAAGCCCCCCATAGAGTGGCCGATCACTACCGGTCGTTGGGGCAGGCTGTTGACAACTGAATTGACATCGTCAACGAAGTCCGCGATCGAACAGAACTGCATGGGCTTTGGTGCGGGGCTTTTTCCATGACCGCGAAGGCTTACAGCCAACGCCCGATAGCCCTTCCCCGCGAAGAAGTCTAGGAAATGCTCGTCCCAGCACCAGGCGCCATGCCAGGCCCCGTGGATGAAGAGCAGGGGTACTTCGTGGAACTCGTGGCAAGGCCCCTTGTCGATCACCTCGAGCATCAACCTCACTCCTTATGGGCAGCTGTCGACGGCAATCGCGCCCCTATGGGTTAGCTGCAACGCTGCTGAGACTAGCTTCCGGCCACACTGTGAGAGGCCAGAATTAGTTGAATCGCAATTGAATAACGACGTGCAATCGGTACGCAAAAAGAACGATAACGAATCTTCACCTGCGACCGGTGTGCGCGAAAATCAATGCGAGCCACACCGGCATTTATGCCGATAAGACCGCGAACTATGGCAACCATGACCGACGAAAATTTCCCAGGAATAGGGGGATCGTGCTCAAGTCTTTCCGGGCGGCCCTCGTCGTCGCGGTTGGTTTGTCGGTGGGTGCTGGTGTGGCCGTCGCCGATCCCGGGCCAGACATGACCTTGAATTCATGCGAACAGCGCATCCTGGTGCTGTCCGCCTTTCCGGCCGAATCCGATGCGGTCTTGTCCCACACCGCGCTCGACCCCAGCCCGGTCGTGGTCGCCGACCGCAGGCACTTCTACCTCGGCACGATCAGCGGCAAGAAGGTGATCGTTGCGATGACCGGCATCGGCCTGGTGAACGCCACCAACACCACCGAGACCGCCTTCTTCCGCTTCACGTGTGCGTCCTCCATCGCCATTGGCGCAGTGGTGTTCTCGGGCGTCGCCGGTGGCGGCTCGCGCCCCAAGATCGCGGATGTGGCCATACCGGCCCAATGGACCCTCGACAACGGCGCAACATTTCATCCGGTCGATCCAGGCATGCTGGCAACGGCTCAGACGCTTTCTGTCGCACTGGAAAACATCAACACGCTCGGCAACGACCATTGTCTGTGTAAAAACGCTCCCATCATCCGGCTGAATAACCTTGGGCGGCAGCCACAATTGGTCGTCGGCGGCGAGGGCTCCAGCAGCGACAACAACAACGGCACGGCATTCCCCTGTATCCCTAACGGCGGCGACGTTTTCGGCTGCCAGCCCTGTACCGCACCGGACCGCTCACTGTTCTACACCGGCAACTTCTTTCAGGCGGCAGGGCCCTGGCTGGTCAAGGGTCTGATCGGCAACCTGAACACCACAACGCAGAACCCGGCCTTCGACGCGTCGGACATGGAGACGGCGGCGGCGCAGGCCGTGGCGGATGCGCACGGCGTCCCGTTCCTGGGTATCCGCGGCATTTCGGACGGGCAGGGCGACCCGCTGCACCTGCCGCGCTTTCCGGTCTCGTTCTTCTACTACAAGCAGCTCGCGGCGGGCAACGCAGCCCGGGCGACCGCGGCCTTCCTGCAGAGCTGGCCCGGCATCTGAGGCACTAATCCCAAATATCGCTGGCCACCAGTGAGTTCCGGACCCCGCAGCTATTCGGAACCGCGGCCAACGGGCCGGGCCGGATCCGAACTCCACTCAGACCATGAACCCGGAAAAAGCGCTGCCTCGCAGCCCATTGCAGCGAGCGCCGCGATCGTGACGGTAGCGCTGACACCTGAGCCGCAGTAAGCACCCACCCTGCCGCCGCGATCGACGCCGTGGTCGGCCAGCAGCTGGGCCAGGACACCGTCGCCGAGAAACGTTCCGTCGTCCGCCAAGGCAGCAGTGCTGGGAACGTTTTTAGCGCCGGGGATGTGACCGGCAACCGGGTCGACAGGCTCAAGGTCGCCGCGGAAGCGCTCCGGTGCACGCGCATCGAGCAGCGTCACGTTCCCCGCGCCGGATTGCTGCGCCGTCAATGTAGGTCGGCTTCCGGCATACAAATCATCGTGCAGCACAGTCACATTCCCGGATTGCGGGATGACCGGGCCGGTCTCCAAACTTCCTCCGGGCGACCGCCACGCGGACAGGCCGCCATCCAGAATGCGTACATTCGCCAGCCCGGCCGCGGTTAGCACCCACCACGCTCGCGCAGAACCGGCTCGATTCCAGTCGTCGTACACCACGACCAACCCGTCCTGTCGAATTCCCCATCGGCGCGCGGCGGCCTCCAGGCTGCGTCCCGACGGCAGCGGGTGACGGCCACGGCCGGTGATCGTGTGGTCGCTGAGCTCCTCCTCGAGTGACACATACACCGCGCCCGGTATGTGGCCCTGCAGGTAGGCCGCACGCCCATCTGGTTCATCGAGCCGCCAACGCACGTCCAGAATGGTGATCGGGTCGCCAGCCTGGATAAGGCTGGCCAGCTCTGCGGCGGTGATCAGCACCTGTGCACGTGGACCCACAGCACCGAGCCTAACTGCGGCTTACGAGCCTGGACGACGGCAGCCCTAACCGGAAGGCACTTGGGCTGCCACTGTACCGACTGCCGGTCCAGTATACCGACCACTGGTCGACATAGAATTTCTGGCGGCGTTGGAGGTAGAGCAATGAGCACATCAGAGCAGTCGCAAATCCGCACACGTATGTTCGCCCGCGCATTGGGTCCCTTCTTCACAATCGTGCCTACCACGGTTGCAGTGCGCGGCTCGTACATGCGAACACTATTTGCGGAATTTCAGGCAAATCCCATGTGGCCGTGGCTATTTGGCGCCATTCTGTTGATGTTTGGCCTGATCATCATCGCGTTTCACCAGTACTGGCGCAGCCCCGCGGCGATCATCGTGTCTGTCGTGGGCTGGTTTCTTGCGATACGTGGGGTGCTGCTGCTGACCGTTCCCCGGGCCTACGACGCCGCCGGGAACGCCGTCTACAGCTCAGGTGCGACCGCGGCGATATGGGTGGTGTTCATCTGCCTAGCCTCAGCAGGGCTTTACCTGACCTACGTCGGCTGGAAGCCGGAACCGTCGAAGCCAAAAGGCCCGGTGAGCGCAACCTAGCATCGCCGAGCACTTGACCTCGGCATCGCTTGGCTTCGAAGGACATTCGGCGATGCCAGACTAGGCGGTGTGTTGGGAACCGCCGTGCGGGTCGGCCACAGTCCCCAACGTTGTCAGCATGCCCGCGGCCGCCTGCTGCCAGGTAAACATCTCTGCGCGGCGCCTCGCGCAGCTACGGCGGTCATATTCGGGCCGACTGATGATCGTGCCGACCGCTCGCGCAATGGTCGCCGGGTCGTTGTCGGCCAGGGCGCCGCTGTCCGGGGTGATGATCTCGCTCAGCGCCGACGTGCGCGACACCACGGCCGGTGTCCCGCACGCCAGCGATTCCAGTGCGGCCAGCCCGAATGTCTCGTGCGGCCCCGGCGCCAGCATGACATCGGCCGAGGCCAACAGCCCGGCGACGGTGTGCCGGTCGGAGATAAAACCCGTGAAGTCGACCGGCAGCCGTGCGGCCTGTCGTTCCAGCCTGGCCCGCAACGGGCCCTCACCCGCGACGACCAGTCGGGCGTCGACGCCCAAATCGCATAACGCGGCGAGTGCATCGATGCTGCGGTCGGCGCGCTTTTCTACTGACAGCCGGCCGCAATGGACCAGCAGGAGCTGCGAGGGTGTGGCCCAGCGCTGTCGCACCAGGGTTGAGTAGCGGCGCGGATGGAACGTCTGCAGGTCCACGCCCAGTGGTACGGTGACGATATTGGTTGCGCCGATGCGGTCGAATTCTTCGCGCGCGAATCCGGTGGTGCACACCACGGTGTCGTAGTTAGCGGCGGTGCGCGCGTTGGCGAAGGCGGCGAGGCTTCGCGCGGTTCGACGCGGAAGCACTTGGCCTGCAAGGCGATCCAGGCGCTCATGGGAGATCATCACCGTCCTGGCGCCATGTTCGCGGCCCCAACGACCCAGTGACCTCAGCGTGAGCCGGTCAGAGACCTCCAAGGCATCGGGTCGCAGTGCTTCCAGCAGTGCCCGCACGGGTCCCGGCATCACCGCACGGTAGCCGCCGGTGAACGGAATCAACCTGGCAGGCAAGGTGATCCGCACGACACCGGTGGGCAACCGGCTCCGGGCGGCATGCGGACCCGGGACGATGAGAAACACGTCGTGGCCGGCGGCGCAGTATTCGGCGCCGAGCCGGTCCACCGCGGTGCGGAGGCCGCCGGAGCGAGGGCCATAGAAGTTGGCGACCTGAACAACACGCATATCGTGAGGACATCCGGCGCTTGTGGCCGGTCAACGATATGACATCGACGATTGCCTGAACAGTCCATGAACTCCCCACGTCATTACCCTGGGAACTAATCGTCTTCGCCTGGCCGACTAAGGAGTGAGTTATGACAGAGCCTGTGGATGCGGCCGTGCGCTCACCCAAGCTGAGCATTATCTCACTGGTGTTGGCGATTGTCGCCCTGGCGGTCTTCTGGTCAGTGGTGGTTGTCGCTGTCTTGGGGGTGCACGTGATGGATAGTGTCGTCACCGTGGCCCCGGCGGCAGGTGTGATCCTTGGCGTGGCCGCCGTCGTGACCGGTATCGTCGCGCGTCGGCGGGTCCGGCGCTGCCAAGCCGGTAGGGGTGCTGTTGCGCTCTCCGGCATCGTGCTCGGGGTTGTGGCGGCTGTCATGCCTGCGGTCTACGCCGCGTGGGTGGTGTACCTGCTTTACGCGAAATACCAGGAATTCGAGCAATGCATTAGAGTCCCGGAAACGGCAGCCCCCAGGTACCTCTGTCTCAAAGAATGCCCGGATATCTTGGACTCCCTGTGTCGCAAAGAAATTGGCTGGTGACAATGGTTGTCGCTATGAGGCGTCTAGCCGCTTGACTCGAGCCCGAACCAACGTTGCAGCGCCGCGCGCAGGCCCGCTTCCTCCGCCGACCCGAATGCGTTTGCTGCCCAAGCGATATAGCCGTCGGGTCGGATCAGCATCGCGGCCGCGGGCGCATCGGCAATGGTGGCACTGACGATGTCGACACGATTGGCCCACCCGTGCACGGCATCCGCGATCCCGCCGCCGGCCAGGTCGAGCAGGACCGGACGTGCGTCGTGCAGCAGTTCGGCGACCCGTCGGCCGTCCTCGAAAGTCAGTTCAGGCACCGTTCGGCCCGACAGCGGGTGGTCGTCACCGACGTCGTAACGAACGTCGGAGCCGGCCAGCAGCTCCGCCATGTGCTTGGTGACGCCCGGAATGGTGAAGAGCTCGCCCAACAGCGTTCGCAGCGCGGCAACTTCGGGTCCCGGCGCCATGAGCGCGGTTTGTGTCAGCGAGTGCATCATGACGCGCTCGCCGACCGGGTGGCGCTCGGATTCGTAGGTGTCGAGCAATCCGGGCGGTGCCCAGCCATTGATCTGGGCCGCCAGCTTCCAGCCGAGGTTCATGGTGTCCTGCAGACCCAGATTCAGGCCGGGGCCACCCATTGCGCTGTGCACGTGTGCGGCGTCGCCGAGCAGCAGCACCCGACCGACGCGGTAATGTTCGGCGTGGCGCGTGTGCTGCCCATTGATCCGGCGAAGAGCATGTGGCCCTGGGCCTTTTGGTTCGCCGAGCGGGACGTCGACGCCGAGCACGCGGCGCGCGCTTTCGCGAAGTTCGGCCAGGGTCGTCGGCACTTCCTCGACGGGTGGCCCGAATTCGATGGTGCCGAGCAGCGACCGGCCCGGTTCGAACTCGGCATAGATCATTCCGCCGCCATCGAACCGGCTGTGGCCGAAGGGAAGCCGGCCGAATCCTGGAATGTCAATGCCGCCGTCGGCGCGGCGGAGTTGCTCGGGGATGTGCACATGGGCGAGCCGGCTGATCATCGGCGATGTGGTGCCCGGGAAGTCAATGCTGAGCGTCTTGCGGACCAGGCTATGTCCGCCGTCGGCGCCGACCAGGTAACCGGCGACGACGTCATAGTCGCGCTCCGGCGACGACACTGTCAGCGCAATGGATTCCGGTCCCGGCTGCAAGCCGACGAGTTCGTGCCCCCAGCGCACGTCCACCCCGAGATCGCGTGCCCGCTTCTCCAGTAGCCGCACCAGTCGGGGCTGCGGCATGAGCATCGCGTACATCGGATTGTCGGGCAGGCCGAGGAAGTTCAGCGGCATGGCCGCGAATATCCATCCGTAACTGGGTTGAGGTGGACCGTCGTCGCCGGTGAACGCCTGATACAGACCGCGCATGTCCAACATCCGAACCACTTGTCCGACAAGGCCATTGGCCTTCGGCTCGGAGCTGGGACCGGGCAGTTTGTCCAGCACGACGGGCCTGATGCCGGCCAGTGCGAGTTCGCAGGCCAACATCAGCCCGTTAGGCCCGGCGCCAGAGATGACGATGTCGGCGCGTTCGTCAATCATGGTTTGCTTCCTTATCGTCGGGGTTCAGGCAGACCCGCGCTGACGGCGGCGAAGCCCGAGCGGATCAGTGCGGTGATCGCCACCGGCGGATCCGCCCGCACGTAGGCATCCATCGCCGCGTCGCCGACGGCGCGTACCACGGCCACTACCAGCCGCGGGTACAGGTCGCGGTCCGGGTCGGTGCCGGTACGTTCGGCGATCACCTCGAGCCACTCGTCGAACAGGTGCTGCGGCACGGCGTTACGGACCTGCGGGCTCAGTACTAGCTTTCGGACCTCGGCGAGCTCACGGCGGCTCGGCACCCGGTTTTCGTCACCGTGTACATCGCCGAAGTCGGCCTCCAAAGGTTCCAGCACCGCGTGCGTGATTGCCGTCCACAGCGGTTCGTCGGCGGGACGCTGCCGCAGCACGGCCAGGCCACGACGCATGCGTTCTGTTTGCCGGTAGGCCAGCGCCTCGTATTTGCCGTTGAAGTAGTTGTTGAACGTGCGCAAGGACACCCCTGCCAGGTTGGCGATGTCGTCGCGGGTCACATTGTCCAGCCCGCGTTCGAAAGCCAGATCCAACGCGGCATCGCTGAGCGCACGCCTGGTGTCGGCTTTCTTGCGCTCACGCAGTCCGGGCAGCTGATCCGTCATGGCGACCACCGTACCAAAAAATGCACGGTGTGCAAAATTGCCTACTGGGAAATTTAGTTGTGTTCGGCAGAGTCGAGAAGTTGCACTTCCTGTAGGTCCAGCTCTGCCTGCAACTCGCGCAGCACGATGTCGTCGATGCGGTTTTGGTTCCGAAGCGCGGTGACGGCCCGGCGTTGATGTTCGAGCACGCCAAGACGCACGCGCCGAACCAGATCGTCCCGTTCGACCAGGTCGTTCGTCGTCGGATCGTCGTCGTGGGCCATGACCACCGCGGCGTGTTCTTCGTATTCCTTTTGCAGGCGGCTCAGCAGCTTCGAGCTGACCCCGAGTTCGCCGGCCACCACCGGCAAGGCCTCGAGCGCTGCTTCGGCGCCGACACTGCGGGCCAGTTGCAATTCGTTGGCGTGCGCAACATCTTCGGGCATCCGGGCCCACCGAACGACGAGGGGCAGCGTGGTCCCTTGGACTAGGACAGTCACGAGAATTACGACGACCACCACGAAGATGAGCAGGCTGCGGTCCGGGAATGGGGCGCCGCTGATCGTGGTGAGTGGAACGGCCAAGGCGGCGGCAAGCGACACTGCGCCGCGGAATCCCGCCCAGCTGGTAACGCAGCGCTGACGAAAGCCGACGGTGCGGCTGGGCCGCCGCAGGCTACGGTCCACTGCACGACCCAACACGGTGCTGAGTTCTACCCAGGCAATTCGGGTCACGATGATGACGCCGGTGACGGCCAGAGCCAGGTAGACAGCGCGGCGAAGGCCACCGTCGACGTGGTAAATCCCGTGCACCGCGCCGGGGATCTGGACTCCGACAAACACCCACAACGAGCCGTTGATCATGAATGTCGAAATATCCCAGAATCCATAGGAGAGCAGCCGGGAACGAGCCCGGATCACCACCGGCCCGAAGTAGGCGAGCATGAGAGCGGACACCATGACCGCGACCACACCGCTGCAGTGCAGAGATTGGGCTAGCAAGAACGCCGCGAACGGCGTGAGCAGGCTCATTGCTCCTTCCTCTAGCGGCGCGTCGATTCCGCGGCGCAACAGGGTCACCGCACCCCCGACCAGCAGCCCTGCGGCGATACCGCCGAGGTAGGAGACGATAAACCGGACAGTCAAGTCGGGCGGGCTGACCTCGGCCCCGCCAATCGCGACGTGGACGGTCACGGCGTACAGGACCAGCGCGGTCCCGTCGTTGATGATGCTCTCGGCGCGCAGCACGGTGAGGGCCCGGCGTGGCAGCCGTTTCGCCAGACCGGCCACGGCGGCAGCGTCGGTGGGGGAGAGCACGGCACCGAGGACCGCTGCCGCGTGTGATTCCATGCCCAGAGCTCGCGCCGTCCACGACACCGCTACCGCGGTAGCGATCACCAAGCCGATGCTGGACAAAACGATGACGCGCAGATTCTTGCGGATCTCGCGAAAGCTCGTGTTCAAGCTCTCCCAATAGAGGATCGCCGGCAGGAACAGCAGCAGCACGATCTCCCCGTTGATCCGAACACCGCCGAATTGAGGGATCAGACCCAGCAGCGAGCCGAGCATGATGAGCAGAACCGGGGGACCCACGCGGTAGCGCCGACCCAGGACCGTTCCCACGATGACGGTGGAAACGAGCGCAACGATGACGACAAGCCCAAACACCAGCCCATCCTGTCACCACTGGTGCGCGGCAACCGCAAACGGCGCTACCCGCCCAGCAGCCACATCCGCCACGTCAGCAATGTCGAGGCGCGCATTGATGCTTTACGAGCAGTCGCAGCAGTCTGCGTCGCAGCAGCAGTCGTCACAGTCGCAGCAGCAGTCGCAGCCATCGCAGCAGCAGATGCAGCCGTCCCTGCGGCCGCCTCGGCGCCGCGCCTTAGGGTCGGGTTCCTCGCCCTCGCCCTCAGGGTTCGGGTAGCCGGCACCGGGCGGTTGGCTGGGGAAGTTGATGGGTTCCTGCTGGCCGTGCGGAGTTCCGTTTCGCGCGGTGTAACCGGCCCGGCTGAAGGTGCGGGACACCGCTCGGCGCACCTCGAGGGTCAGCAACCGGCGGGCGAGCCGACCGTCGGTGAATTCCACGTCGGCCAGGGCTAGTTCGATGCCCAGCACCGCATCGTCGCACAGTGCGCGGACCTCTTCAACCGGAGTTCTAGTGGCGGCCAACGGATTCCACTTTCCGCGTGCCACGTCGTCGCGGTAATCCTCGACCGCGTCGAGCAGATGCGCGACCCGCCCGAACAGCTGCCCGACCTCACGCAGCGGCGCCTCATTAGCCGGGCGGCCGGCTAACAGGGCGGTGTGCCCGAACGCTGCGGCGACCGCCGTCTCGGTGGGCTCGGTCACCACCAGCAAGCTGCCCGGACCCGCTGTCGCCTCGAGCTCGGCCTGCCGGTCCATCGCGGCCACCAATACACCCGTGTCGAACCCCAGGGTGTGACCGGCGTCGGTGCCCCGGCGCACCCACCGTTCGGCGATGCGGCGCGCCGCCGGCCGCACCCCGAGCGCACCGACCATGCCGTCGCGGTCGTCGACGTGATCACGTACCCGGGCCGCGGCCAACGCCAACGACACCACGGCGGCCAGCCGCACACAGTCGCCCGTCACCACGTCCGCGCGCCGCATCCCGCGCAACGGACACGGCCCGGCCGTCCGGCGCGTGGGATGCGCGGCCGACTGCGCTTCGACCAGCAGGGAAACCACTAACCCGTCATAGTTGGTGGCGATCCGCGCGGTCTGTCCGTAGTCGTCGCGCAGCGCCAGGCACAGACCGCACAACTGGGCTGTCCAGGCTGCCGCAAGCTCGCCGCCGAGCCGATGACGGCAGGGCCGGATGATGCCAAACACGGATAGAAGCTACCGGACCGCCACCGCACGCGGGCCCGGAAACGCCGGCGTTCAATCTCCTGCAAACCAGGCGGTCGTCACCGCGCGGATCTGGGGCGGCGAGAAGTGGGTGGTCGGTGTGCCCAGTTGACCGACTTTGACTGTCCACGCCGGAGCCGAGCGGTCGATGCAGGTCCCAGCGCCCTGGCTGGGGAGCCACAGGACCGCGAGGTTGGCGCTGGGGTCGCCGCACCCGTAGACGCCGACGTACCCGTCATCGCGCCCGCCCCAGGCGCCGCCGTTGCGAAACAGGCAACGCGTGCCGTCGTCGAGAGTGAGCGCGAACGGGTCTGGTGTAGCGGTGGGCTGCACAGGCGGGAGCGGACTCCCGTAGGTCACCCGATGCAAGCGCTTGTCCCACGGATTGTCCACGCACAACAGTGATCCGGGCGTGGACGCCCAGCAGGTGCCGGCACCTGCCGCGCTGGGCGAACAGTAGTAGATGTTGGCGGCCACCGCCGACGGCGACGGCGTTGTGCAGTCGGTGACGTTGGTGACATTGCCCTGCGACGGTGCCTCTTGGTAACCGTTGATCGGTTGGCCATCGGGCCCGACAGCCACCGTGGTGACCACCTGGGTGGGTGGCGGATCAGCGATTGCCGATCCGGCCGCTGAGAAAACAGCCATCGCCATTACCGCGATCGGCGCGACGAGAACTCGCGACACAATGTCCATCGAGCCAAACCTCCCCGTTCACGGCGACTCCCTTTGAAGGGTAGAGCGCACACGACCCCGCGTGCACTAGCGCTGCCAGCAACGCCATCTGCGTCCATCTCCGGTCCAGATGCCGACCTGGAAGATTAAGCTCCGAACTGGAACTGGAGAGGTGATTCTCATTCTCGTGATGACCAGGCTCTTGGTGATGGTCGCCGTGCTGGTTTCATCGGCGGCGTTGGGCTGCACGAATGGCCCGGTTAGCCGGGCGGCCAGCAAAACGATCCAGGTCTCCATGGACGATGTACTGAAGCAGAGCGTCATCGGTCAGGACGTCACGCTGGCGGTCGGCAACACACTGAAAGTGACGCTCGGCTCCAATCACACCACCCCTTACCACTGGACGCCTGTCGCCAAGATCGGCGATTCCACGATCGTGAAGCAGACCAGTCACGACTATGTGCGACCAAACTCGGGCTTGATGGGAGCGCCTGGCGCCGAGGTTTGGATGTTCACCGCTTTGAAGCCTGGGACTACGACGATCGTCACCGACTACACCAGCATCGTGGGCAGCGATCCCGCACCGGTGTGCACGTTCACGGCGAGGGTGACGGTGCAGTAATGCGACGGGAAGCAGGGTGGGCTACGGTCTGGCTGTGTTTGGCTTCCTTCGCAACCGGTCCCAGTTAGGCAATTTGCCCGCAGAGCTTCGCGAACAACTCGGAGCCGAGGACGTCATATTCGTCGCCGACAAGGTCGGCGTGAACCGTCACTTCAGCGGCCATGTCCCGGGCGTTTTTTCTGCCTCGGGCGTGTCCCGCTACCTGGGCGCGTTCGGCTTCAGCGCCGCGCGGATCGTCGCCACATTTCCCACGCGTGGGGACACGAATCTGCGGTCCATCGATAGCCACTGGGACACCAACCACGGGCCGGGGCGGGCGACGATTACCGATAGAGGCCTGGTGATCGACATCGACTTACACGGAGCGGACCCTGCCTTCAGCGGCGCGATGAAGCTCAACTACAAGAGAAAAATCCCCGACGAGGTGCTAAACGAGCTGCCTACCACCACGCTCCGTTTTCCGGTAACGCCGAACTTCGTCTACCGCGCCGCGGGCGTGCGCCCTAAGTCATAGCCGCTCGAAGAGAACATCGGGGTTGAGGATGCCGGCCGGGTCGAAGCTCTGCTTGATTCGGCGCATCAGATCTATCTTGGCCGGGTCTTCAAGGTCGAGGAAGTAAGGGGTTTTGGCGCGGCCAAGGCCGTGCTCGCCGGAGATCGCGCCACCCAATTCCATTGCTAGCGCGAAGATGTCGGTCATCAGCTTCTTCTTTTTCTCCGGATCCTTGCAAATGATGGCCAGGTGCACGTTGCCATCGCCGGCGTGTCCGCAGCCGGCCGCCGCACCGCCGGCGGCGGCCGCCAGACCGCGTACGGCGGAAAGGAACTTCGGCATCGCGGCGCGCGGCACGACGGTGTCCATGATGTCGTCTGCGCCGATCGCCTTTGCCGTCCAAAACGCCTTCTCGCGGGCCTCGATCAGTTTGCGCGCTGAGCCTCCTTCGAGCACGTAGGCGTCGACGGCACCCAGCTCGGCGAGCAGCTCACCGGCCGCCTCGACATCTTCGAGCAGTCGGTCCGCAATTCGGTTCTCAAGCGCCACAACAAGATACGCCTCGCAGCTGTCGCGGACCTGGTCTGGAATACCCAGCTCCAGGTTCTGGGTGTGGACGAGCGCGGCCATCGTCATGTTGTCGATGTACTCGAGGATGTAGGGCGCGAGCCCGCTGGCGAGAACCTTGGGCACCGCCGCCATGACTTGGTCGAAGTCGGCGAACGGAGCGAGCACGGTGGCGCTGTGGTCGAGCCGCGGATGCAGCTTGACAATCACCTCGGTGGCCAAGGCCAGGGTGCCTTCGGAGCCCACGATCAGCTGGGTCAGGTCGTAGCCGGTGGACACCTTGGCGATCTTGCCGCCGGTTCGGATGATCTCGCCGGTCGGCAGCACCGCCTGCAACCCGAGCACGTTATGGCGGGCTACCCCGTACTTGACCGCGCGCATGCCGCCGGCGTTCGTTCCGACGTTCCCACCGACGCTGGAGGACAGCTCGCCCGGGTGAACCATGTACCGCAGCCCGGCATCGGCGGTCGCGGCGTCCAGCTCGGTCAGAGTCACCCCGGGCTGGACAACGGCGACCTGGTTGGTCGTATCGACCTCCAGGACCGCGTTCATCCGCTCGAAGGAGATCAGCAGCCCGCCCTCCCGCGGCCGCGCCGCCCCCGACAAACCACTCCCGGACCCGCGGGCCGTCACCGGTACGCCGTGTTCCGAGGCGGCCATCAGCAGCTGCGAAACCTCTTCAGCGCTCGCCGGCTTGGCGACGTACGCCGGCTTCTGCGGCGGCGTCGTCAACTCCTCGTCGTGTGAATAGTCTTCGGGGATTGCGTCGCCCGTCAGCAAGTTGTTGTTCCCGACGATTTCCACGAACCGCACCGTGATGTCGCTCATCGAAGGCCTCACCTTCTAACGCGGCGCTGCTTGCCGCACAGCGATCCACTTTATAACTGCCCTTGACCGGCGGGTGCGGGCAATAATCTCAGTTGGTTCTCAGCTCCGCGGAGGATGCTAAACGCCGTGCACCCATCCGATGGGATTCGCAGTTCGGGCCAGCTGCTTGAAGGTGGGATTTACGCGCGGCCGCCGGTGGCTGGAGCAGCCCCGCCACGACAGGACTCACGGGTCGATCGGCCAATGGTGGTGGCGTTAGTGGTGCTGCACGGGATCGAGCTGATCGCGCTCTTGAAGGCTGCGGGGGTCACCGCGCGTCTGGCGCGTGCGTATCCGGGCCACGGCGCAGGGCTCCCGCCGCTGTTGGTGCTTGCCGCGCTGGTGATGGTCGGATGGCAGGCCTGCCGGCTGCTTCGCGGGCGGCGGTCACTGAACGTATCCGGGCTCGCCGTGCAATCGGGGATATTGATGACCTCGATCGCGCTGGCCACCCAGAACCTCGCCGCAGGGTTGATCGGGATCGTCCTGTCGTGCGCGGTGTTGGCCGGATGGGGTCGTCTCGCCAAAGCTCGCCGCGTCAGCACAACCGTCGCGGGCGAGACTGCGGCTCCGGCAGGTGTGGCGCCTCCGCAGACCATCCAAATCCGGCGAGCGTCGCAGATCGGGGTCGGCGGCGTCGTATTGGTGGTGCTGACGGCGTTGGTGGTGCTGGCCGCGCTGAGCGTGCGCAGCCAGATCATTTTCGGGTTGGCGATTTTGGCCGTTATCTTCATCCCCCTCGAGCGGCTGTTCGCGCTGCATCCGCGTCGAGTGCTGCGGCGGGGGTGGCGTACCGACGTGGTGCACTATCTGGTCAACGGTGCCGCGCTGCGGATTGGGCTGCTCGTCTCGGTGGTCGTGATCGGCGGAGTGCTGAGGGTGTTCGTGCCCGCACCGCTGCGCAACGCCGTGGCCGCGAGTCCGAGCTGGGTGCAGATCGCGGCGGGATTGGCGATCGCGATCGTGGGCGGCTACGCGGGGCACCGCACGGCCCATGAGGTGCCGCTGCTGTGGCGGTTCCACCGGGTGCATCACAGCATCCGCGAGATGGACTGGCTCGCCGCCAATCATCTTCACCCCCTTGATGAAACCTTGATTCGTTCTGTTGCGGTGTTACCGCTCTACGCGCTGGGCTTCGGCCGGGTCAGCTTGGGTGCGTTCGTCATTGTCATCACGCTGCAAGCCATCTTCATCCACGCCAACGTGCGGATGAACTTCGGCGCGCTGCGATGGGTGATCGGCACCCCACAGTTCCACCATTGGCATCACGCCCGTGAACCGCAGGCCTACAACAGCAACTACGCCGGTGAGTTCCCCGCTCTGGACGCGCTATTCGGAACGCTGTATCTGCCTGCCAACCGCTGGCCCGCGCAGTACGGCGTCGACGACACCGAACCCGCCGGCTATCTGCGTCAACTCGCCTGGCCGTTTCGAACTCGTTGTGCGGCCAATGCAAGCACGCTCTGACGGTTCACCTGCGGGCCGTCGACCAACTGCATGGGAATGTCGTTTGTGCCGCGAACCGGCGGTCTCCGAGCCGACGTATCACCGTGGAAGGAGAATTCGATGATCGAAGTACTGCCAGACATGCCGGCGGGAGTGACCGGGATCCGCGTGTCGGGCCGGCTGCTTGGTGACGACCTGCGCGAGTTCAAGCCGGCCATGGAGGAGCTGCTGAAAACCGGCGAGATCAGGATCGTGGAGGTCATCGCGTCCGATTACGAGGGCTTCGGGCCCGGCGGGTTGGTCGAGGACCTGAAGCTGGGCTTTGGCGCTGTCTTCCAGCATCATTCGGCCTTCAAGCGAATCGCAGTAGTGTCCGATAAGGAATGGGTCGCCCATACGCTGCATGCGCTGGCGTGGATGGTCCCCGGCGAGCTCGCCCTATTCCGCCTCGACGAGCTCGAGCGCGCCAAGGAGTGGGCCGCCGCCTGAGGGGCGGCCTCTTAATTCAGCGGAAAATCAACGCGCCGGGGAACAGCGTTACTTCTTCAGACGAAACCGTAGGTACGTCGCAGCGGGATCGGCTTACCATCAGGTCAAGCTCAACTACCCATGAAACCAGCGAAGGCATGAGCGACACCGACACCGACCCGACCGATAGCGACAAGTGGGATCGCGCCCTGACCGAGCACGTCATTGCGCTGACCCGGCCGATCGTCAAACGGTATTTCCGTTCTGAGGTGCGGGGCCTGGACAACATCCCGCCTGGCGCGTCCCTGGTGGTCTCGAACCATTCTGGCGGCCTCGTTACGTTTGACCTGTCGGTGTTCGCCGTCGGCTACTACGACAAGTATGGCTACGAACGCCCGCTGTACGCGCTTGGCTTCGACACGCTATTCGCCGGACCGGCTGCCGAATTTTTCAGGCGCACCGGAGTGATCCGCGCGACGCGCGACAACGCCGCAAAGGCGTTGGCAGTCGGCGGCGTCGTGTTGGTCTTCCCGGGCGGCGATTTCGACGTCTACCGGCCCACTGTGCGGGAGAACGTCATCAACTTCGGCGGCCGAACGGGCTACGTGACAACGGCCATGGAGGCAGGGGTGCCGATCGTCCCCGCAGTATCCATCGGCGGGCAGGAAAGCCAGCTGTTCTTGACCCGCGGCACGTGGCTATCGCGCTTGCTTCGGCTTACCAAGCTGGAGCGCAAACTGTTCCGAACGAACATTCTGCCAATAACTTTCGGATTGCCGTTCGGGCTGAGTGTCGTCGCGCCGGTCAACGTGCCGCTGCCCACCAAGATCATCACCGAG
Source organism: uncultured Actinomycetota bacterium (assembly GCA_963728815.1). Classification (GTDB taxonomy): domain Bacteria; phylum Actinomycetota; class Actinomycetes; order Mycobacteriales; family Mycobacteriaceae; genus Mycobacterium. Next base: position 165,545 of record CAVSLH010000017.1, on the reverse strand, counting down.
GTGTTGCCGCCAATCAACATCGCCGCCGAATTCGGTGATACTCCCGACGTCGAAGAACTCGATGCACACGTGCGCGACGTGATGCAAAAGGGCCTCGACGAACTGGCCGCCAAGCGCCACTTCCCGATACTTGGCTGACCGCGATAGGCGTGGAAGTCACGTTGGCCGGGGCCAGCGCGAGAAAGGAGATGCGGTCATGGGCATCTACGCGGTCACCGGTGCGGCCTCAGGAATGGGGCTTCAGGTCGCGCAGAAGCTGCGCGACGCCGGCCACACCGTGATCGGAGTGGACATCAAGCAGGCAGATATCGTCGCCGATTTGTCGACTGCCGACGGACGCCAGGCGGCGGCCGCCGGCGTCTTGGCGGCGTCGGGGGCCAAACTGGACGGTGCCGTGCTCGCAGCCGGACTCGGTCCCGGACGGACCGCAGAGCGTGCGCGCCTGATCGCGCAAGTCAACTACTTCGGCGTCGTCGACCTGCTTGGCGCGTGGCGCCCGGCGCTGGCCGCCGCCGACCACGCGAAGGTCGTTGTTTTCTCCAGCAACTCCACCACGACAACGCCTATGGTTCCCGCTCGCACCGTACGGGCGTTCCTTGCGGGTGACGCCGACAAGGCGGTGCGCTCGGCGAGGTTCTTCGGTAAAAACGCTTCGGTGTTCGTCTACGCCGCATCCAAGGTCGCGGTGAGCCGTTGGGTTCGACGTGAGGCAATAAAGTCAGAATGGGCGGGCGCAGGCATACGCCTGAATGCTCTTGCGCCAGGGGCGATTATGACTCCTCTTCTGGAGGAAGGGCTGTCGACGCCGAAGGAGGCGAAGCGCATTCGTTCGTTCCCGGTGCCGATCGGCGGCTTCGGCGACGCGGGCCAGTTGGCCGACTGGGTGCTGTTCATGCTTTCTGATGCCGCGGACTTCCTTTGTGGGAGCGTACTTTTCGTCGATGGAGGGTCGGACGCGTACTTCCGTGCTGATGACTGGCCCAAGCCGGTGCCAGCGCATCGACTGTTGTCTTACCTCAAGCGGTTTAGAGGCTTCTCGCCGCCGGCCTGAGAGCTGCCTGCTGCCAGGACAGCCGATATGCACCGCCGAGCTAGCGTTTGTGCATCCGCGACGGGTCGACAAGCCCGGATTGCACCAGCGCGTCGTCGATGAATCGCTGCACCGGCTGCGAGCGGAAGAACCCGGTGTGACCGCCCTGGTACCACTGGATCTCGGGCCTCGCCGCGCCGGTATCGTCTGCTGCGGCAGCCAGGAACCCTGCGTGTTCGATGTCCTGCATCCAGCCTCTACTTCGTTGGATTCGGCTGGGCACGAGATCGGGCCTCGGCTAGCCTAAGCGTCGCTGACCCGGCGCCATCGGCAAGGGCGAGGATGTCGTACGCCGCAGGTAGAGCGCCAAACTATCTAGCCGAGGATCTGTGCTCGGGTGCTCAGATTCGCGGGTCAGTCAGACAAGTTGATGACGTCCGGCCCGGGCGTCTTGGCGTAGAGCTTGTCGATCTCCGCGGAATACTTCTGCGCGATCGGCCTGCGTTTGAGTTTCATCGTTGGGGTGAGCTCGTCTCCGCCTGGCTCCCACGGGGTGCCGACGATGAGGAACCGCTTGATCTGCTCGACGCGGGAAAGTTTGGAGTTTCCCTCGACGACAGCGGCGGCGAGCATTTCCCTGGCCTCGCGACGTTGCGCGAAAGCGGCCGCCGACGGGTCGGCCATGCCGAGCGCGGCGGCCTGCGCGGCGGCCGCTTCACTATCGAGGACGATGAGCGCAGTCACGTACGGTCGTGCATCACCGAACGCCACTACCTGGTCGATCACCGGGGATGCGGCCTGGATCGCCATTTCGATGTTGGTGGGGGAGAGATTCTTTCCGGCTTCGTTGACGAGCAACTCTTTCTTGCGGTCGACGATCGTGACGAAACCTTCTGCGTCGATGGTGCCGATGTCACCGGTATGCAACCAGCCGTCGGCGTCGATCGCTTCGGCGGTCTTCTCCGGCTGATGCCGGTAGGAGCGCATCACCACCGGCCCGCGTACCAGCAGTTCGCCGTCGTCGGCCAGCGAGACCTCGACGCCGCGCAGCGGCTTCCCGACCGAACCGACCTTATTCGCGCCGGGTCGGTTGGATGTCGCGCCACCGGTGTTCTCCGACATCCCCCACACTTCGTAGACGGGAATGCCCAGACCCCAAAAGAATTCGACCGTTTCGACCGGGATGGGTGCGGCGCCGGTTACTGCCCATCGCAGCTGGTCCAGGCCGAGGGCGTCACGCACCTTAGCCAACACGAGGCGGTCGGCGATCTTACGGCGGATGGCAAGTGACGTGGACACGGACTTGCCGGCCAATGTCTGGCGGGCGGCGCGGACACCGGTGTCGACGGCCCACAGCGCCAACCGACGCCTGATTCCGGTCGCCTCCGTGCTGAGCTTGGTTTCGATCCCGGCTTTGATCTTGTGCCACACCCGGGGGACCCCGAACCACACCGTGGGACGAGCATCCGGCAGCGCCTCCGCGATGGCCCTGGGGTCGCCGACATCGGTCACCTGCACTCCCAGGACCATGTTGGCGTAGTGCCCTGCCACCCGGTCGGCGATGTGCGCGTGCGGCAGGTACGAGGTGATCCGATCGGTTGGCTGCATGCCAACGAGGTCGACGATCGCCAAGAACTCGGCCATCACGTTGGCGTGGGTAAGCTGGACGCCCTTGGGCGGGCCGGTGGTTCCCGAGGTGTAGATAAGGGTCGCGACATCATCTGGTTGTACTGCCCGCCACGCCGAATCGAAATCGAAATCGGCTTTGGCTCCCAAAGATTCGAGGTCTTCGAGGGTCAGGCAGCCGTCGACTTCGACGTCGGCGCCGGCGGCGGCGTCGACGACGATCACATGCGCGAGGTCGACCCCGGCTGTCTTAACAGCGGGCAGAAAATCATTCTCGGTGAATACGATCTTGTTCTCCGCATTGCTGAACAAATACCGGATCTGGTCCGGCGCCGAGGTGTTGTATATCGAGAACGGGATCGCGCCCAGATGCATGACGGCGGCGTCCGCCAAGTGGAACTCTGGGCGGTTGCGCAGCATGAGACCGACCGTGTGGCCGCGTTCGACACCAAGCGCCGCCAGCCCGGTAGCAATCTTTCGCACCCGATCGGCGTACTGGCGCCAAATGAGGACTACTTCGTTGCCGGGCGTCCGGATGGCCACCGAGTCCGGCTGGAAAGTCGCGGTCTCCTGAAAAGCCTCTGGCAGCGTGGACACCAATACTCCGCTTTGGTGCCGAACCACTGTTGGGGCGTCTTCGGTCATTTCTTCCTGCTCCTTCGATCACAAAACCCATTTATTTAACCGGCGGATGCCGCTGCGTCACGCTCTTCAGTCACCACAGAGTGTTTCTCGTTCCTTGCGTTGGGCGTAGGGCCGATTGTCCTCATCGCATTGACGGTAATGTAGCCACGTGTCGCAAGCGTCAGGGCCGGCTGCCAACTTCTAGACCCGCCAGCTCGCAGGTGCCGTCGAATACCACCCGACCGAACTTGCGCACGGTGCATTGGAGTCGACCGGCGAGGTGCTCGAAGTCGGTGTCGACATTGCGCCGCTCTGCGGGCAGTGGCACCGGCAAGACGTGCGGGTCCAGGCCAGCGCTGTCGCCGTCCAGCTCGATCTGGTAGCGCGGTGTACGGGCTCGCACGGTCCAGCGTCCGTCGCTGACCTGCGACCGCACCAGCGCCGGCGGCGTCATGCGCACCACGCGGTCACCGAGTCGCACTACCACTCCGGTGACATCCCGGCGGATCGGGCCGAGCTGGAGAAGGCCACCGGAGAACGCGACCGACACGTCAGCGCCAGCGAAATCGTGAGCCTGACCCCACCACCAGCGCTCGGGAAAGCCCGCGCCCCAGTTCCGTTCCGCGTACAGCGGGGCGCCATCGAATGACCAGGTCGCACCGTTGAATTCGACTGTGCCGCTTGCCTTTCCGCCAAGACGGTAGGGATGCCAGTATTGGTTGAGGAAGGGGACCGAGGAAAAGAGGCCACCGCCGCCCAACGCCTTGGGCCAGACGAACGGATCGGCAAATCGCAGGTCCAGGTGGATGTCATCGAGGTCGATTCGGAGCCGGTTGATCTCCGCCGCCAAACGGCCCGTCGGTTCGGTTCCAGCGTCGACTGCGAAGTGGGACCGGTCGGTTTCGGCACCGTCCAAGGCCGCGGAGCGCACAATGCCGCCGGGGTGCAACGCGACCGCGACCGTCGCCCAGTCCCCGTCCCTGTTCTTGTTGACGCTGCACAGCGCTACGACGACGCGACCCGAGGCGGAATCGGTGAGGCGCCAGAACCAGCCCTCCATTTCGCACCCATGTGACGGCACTGGATCGCCGAAAGGTACATCAGCACCCGTGCGGCGATAGGCATCGACCAGGGGCCTGGCGGCGTGCGCCGCTGTCCATCGCAGGTACGTAGCGGTCATCGGTCTTCTGCCACATCACGTCCGGCGTTACCCCATAAGCCGCTAGACAATCCGAATCGCCTGCCAGGGGGGCCCTCTGATGACATGAGCCCGAACCTTACCGTCGTCGCGATAAGTCGCCCCACTTGGCTGGGTTCCACAAATGCCACCGCGGGAGTTGATCAGTCACGTTCGGCGGCTTTTACCAGTCGTCGGGCGAGGAAGGAGACCACGCTGCGCAGGAAAATGAGCATCACGGGGCCCGTGCCGGGCAGCCCGTCGGTGCCTCCCGCGGGGTTCGGGGTTAAGAGCATTTCGGCGCGGTAGTCCTTAGCCGGAAGGGGTGGCCCGATCTGGGCGTAGACGCGGCGGCGATCCTGTTCGTAGACGATGGTCTTTTCCCGCATGAGCATCGGCCACATCCCCACCTTGCGGACGGCGCCGACCCCGGCGGGCGGTGGATCGCCCTGTTGCCCCCAACTCGACTGAATGATGAGTGGTTTCGCCCATTCAGACCACCGGGCACCGTCGGTTTCAAGGCGAAACAATGTGGCGGCCGGCGCGCTAGTGGTTGTGTTGATCTCGAATGAAAAGTTCTTGCCTGACATGGTTCTCACCGATTCCCGCTCACCGTCGCAGCGGCGGGCCGCAGCATCCGCCCACTGACGAGCGCCGAGAACCAACCGGGCATTAGCCGTCCGCCCGTGGCCATCACCCGATAGCGCCACCCGGGAACGACCACGGCATGGCCCCGGTCCAGGGCGCGCAGTCCGGCCGCCACGACGGGTTCAGGCGCGGCGAGGCGCCGGTAGACCGCGGTGTGCGAGACATCCGATCCGAGCGCATCGACGAATCCGGTGCGAGTGGGCCCTGGGCACAACGCCGTCACGGTGACCCCCGAGCCGCGCGTCTCTGCCCACAAGGCTTGGCTTAGTGACAGCACGAACGCCTTTGAGGCGCCGTAGGTGGCTTGATAGGGGCCGGGTTGAAACGCGATGGTGGAGGCAACGTTCAAAATGCCGCCGCGACCGCGGGCCAGCATCCCCGGAAGCACCGCGTGGGTCAGCCGCACCAGCGCGTCAACGTTGACCGCGAGCAGTTCGTGCTCGCGCCCGGCGTCGAGCTCGGAGAATGGGCCGTAGGTGCCGAACCCGGCGTTGTTGACCAGCACGTCGATCACCCGCCCGTCCAGATGGGCCACCAGGGCATCGATACCGACGTCGGTACCAAGGTCACCGACGACCAGTTCAACGTCGATGTCCGGGGCGATCTGACCAACCCGGTGCGCCACCGCACTTAGCCGAGCCTGATCGCGCCCGGCCAGCACCAACGACAGACCCTGCTGCGCCAGCTGATCGGCGAAGATTGCGCCCAGCCCGGAACTGGCGCCGGTAACCACGGCCCACCCTGTCCCGTTATGCCGCTGCGTTGACATTGCTGCTCCTTCCGGGGATGTGAATCGCATTAACATACACCATGATGTTAATGTCGTCAACATGGCACCTGAGCCCAGATCGCGTCGATCGACTGCTGCGCGCCGTGACAGCTACCACCACGGCGATCTCAAGCGGGCGCTCACCGGCGCCGCGCTATCGCTGGTCGCCGAGAAAGGACCGAAGGGCTTCACCCTGACCGAGGCGGCACGGCGTGCCGGCGTCAGCGCCGCAGCCCCATACCGGCACTTCGCCGACAAGGCCGAACTGCTGGCCACCGTCGCCGAACAGGGATTCCTCGAACTCCACGCCGACCTGACCGCAGCCGCCGAGCTGGTACCGGAGCCGAAGGCCCGGGTGATCGAACTCGGCCGTGTTTATGTGCGCTGGGCCGTCACCCATCCGGACCACTACCAGGTCATGTTCGGTGCCGAGACCACAAAGGCGGGCCACCCAACCCTGGCGGTCGCCGCAGAGCAGGCGTTTGGCGACCTGCTCGACGCTATATCAAGGTGCCAGGAGGTGGGGATCGTCGAAGGTCAAGACCCGCGCGAGATTGCCGCGCCGCTCTGGTCGCTGGTGCACGGCGTCGCCTCCCTTGCCATCGGTGGCGAACTGCGCGCTGTCGGCGTTCACCAAGACCCGGAGGCCATGATTGCGGGCGTTGTGGCCCAACTGCTTGGAGATCGCTGAACCGCGCTTACGCCACGTTGGCCTGGTGTTGCGTCGCGTAGATCTCGGCCAGGAATTGCTCGACGGCGACCGCTGTGTGCGCCGCACGGGCCGAGCCGAAGATGTCGAAAGCGTGCTGGGTAAAAGGTAATTCGGCGTAGACGACGGGCTGCTTGCTGGCTTGCCGCAGCGCAGCGACGAAGGCACGCGCCTGCTCGACGGGAACCAGCGAGTCGTTGCGGCCGTGCAATACGAAGAACGGGGGAGCATCGGCGGAAACATGGTTGACCGGTGACGCGGTGATATACGGCTGCAGGTTCCTCGAGGGCCGTTGTTTGACAACCAATTTTGCGAGGAGCCCGGGCATCATCGGATGCATCGCGTCGTCAAAACGGGTGAAGTCGTAGACGCCATAGAACGGCACGGCGGCTTGCACCCGGGTGTCGGCGTCTTCGAATCCTGGCTGGAACTGTGGGTCGTTGGGCGTCAGCGCCGCCAGCGACGACAGATGGCCGCCGGCCGAACCACCGGTAATGGCGATGAAGTCGGGGTCGCCGCCGTATTCGGTGATGTGCGCCTTGACCCAGGCGAGGGCGCGCTTGACGTCGACGATGTGATCCGGCCAGGTGTTGCGCGGGCTGTGCCGGTAATTGATCGCCACGCAGATCCAGCCCAGCTCGGCGAGGTGGCTCATCAACGGATGAGCCTGTCCGCGTTTGTTTCCCGTCGTCCAGGCACCGCCGGGGATCTGGAAGAGCACCGGCGCCTTTCCGGCCGGATCGAGATCGGGACGTCGCCAGATGTCCAGCTGGTTAGCGCTGCCGTATTCGCCGTAGCTGATGTTCGAGTCGTGAGCGTAGTCACGGTAGATCCGCAACATTCGCAGCGGTCCCGGCGACTTTGCGGTGGCAGGCCCGGCTGGCCGGCGCCACAGGCCCTCTGAGTCGGTGCGGCGAGAGGTTCCCAGGCCGCTGTCCAAAGCCGTTGTCAGCGGCACATTGGCCCGGTGGCCCGCGCGACTGAAGTTCAGCAAACCCAGCGCCGAGACGCCCGCCACCAGCCACGCGATCGTCCGCACTGGCCGGGTCAGGCGGCGGGCAGTCAACGCCAGCCCGCCGAGCTGGCTCGCCAGTGTCTGCAAGGGCAACTCGGTGACAACAAAACCGAACACCCACGAGAACAGCGACGGGTATCCGCTGCGCGCCAGCGGCCGATATGCGTTCAGTGTGGAAGCGAGGGTCACTGCCGTTACTGCCAACGACCCTATTTGTCGGATGATGTGAATGATTCGAGCTGTCCGCATGCGGTCACTTTACGAGGCGATCAAGCTGTGCGGACGGCGACCGTCGCCGCGTCAGCGTCTGCGTCGTATCCGTGACGGGTCGACCAGCCCCGACTGCACCAGCGCATTGTCGATGAATCGCTGCACCGGCTGGGAGCGGAAGAACCCGGTGTGGCCGCCCTGGTACCAGTGGATCTCGGGCCTGCCCCAGTGCTCCCAGAGCCGGGTGACCTGATCACGTGGGTGCACCAACCTGTCAGCGATGCCGGCATAGATGAAGCGGCCTTGCATCGGTACGCGGGGAGTCAATACCAGTGGCGAGGCCATCCGGCCGATGGGTTTGGCCGAACTCATCGTCTGCCGCAGGCGATAGTGGCCGCTGAGGCCGGCGTGGCGGCCGACCAGCTCGACCAGGTCGACGGCCGGGACGCCCAGAATCGCACAAGTGAGCCCGTCGTCCAGGCTGGCGACCAGCGACGAGATCAAACCGCCGAGGGAGATGCCATTGAGCCCGATCGTGGCGTCGGCCTGCTGTGAGCGGATCCAGGACAGCAGGCGCCGGATATCCCACACCGCCTGAGCGGCGCCGTGGATGTCGTTGAGCACGTCTTCGCTGGGAAACGCGACGCCTTTCGGCAGGCCCCGCGCACGGGGGCCGTGCATGGGAAGTACGGGAAGCACGACATTCAGGCCGAGATCCCGGTACAGATGCCAGGCATGAAACAGCGCGAGGTCAAGCGCCGCGCGTCCCATCTCGGCGCCGTGCACACAGACCAGCCATGGTCGCCGCTGGCGGTGTCGCAACATCAAGGCGTACTCCCGGTTATTGCCGGTGTAACTCAGCCACCGTTCCCGGGCCGGTTCGCCTGCATCGGGCTCGTACCCACTGTCGAAGGAGATGCGCTGGTAGGTGCGTCCCATGCTGTTCACGGGCTTGACCGTGACGTCGTTCAGCGGCGGGGGTGGGGCGAAGAACCCCTCAGGCTCGTCGAGCCAGCCCTTGTGGCCGTAGAACTCAAGTGCTGCAATCACTTCGCGATCGATCCGATCGAGTGTCGACGCGTTGGGCGTCGACCGCAGCAAGCTAAAACCCGCCAGCAGGATCTCGTCGCGGAACGCCTGCGCCGCGAGCGCGATGGTGGGCCGTGCCACTGGAAGCTCGTCGGGCTCGCGATCAAGGTAGGTGCCCCAGGAACGGGCGTAGAAGCCGCCAGTGCGCGTGAACGGCCCCAACACCTGCGCCAGTGGATTGGCACTACCGCGGCGGCGTTGCTTGATGTCTTGCATCTAGCCTCGATTCATTCCAGGAGTGAAGGTGACCGGCAGCTTGCCCAGCCCGGTCATGCTCGGGTTGCCCAGGTATTGGTGAACACCGTCGAGGTCGACCTGGTAGCCGGGAATGCGGTCGAGGACCGCCTTGACCATCACCTCGGACATGAGACGCGCCAGATGAGATCCGATGCATCGATGCGGCCCGAGCCCGAAGGCGACGTGGCGGTTGGGCGCCCGATCCAGAACGATTTCGTCGGGTCGGTCGAACTCGTGCTCGTCGTGGTTGGCAGCCAGCCAGCTGATGACGACGCGGTCGTTGCGCCTTAGTCGTTGGCCGCCGAGGACGACGTCGCGGGTCACTGTGCGGCTCAGTTGCTGGTTGACCGAGAAGTAGCGGAAGAACTCGTCGGTGGCGGTGCGGTAGAGCTCCGGGTGGTCGATGAGTTGTTGGCGCAGCTCCGGGTGGGTGCCCAGATGCAGCAGGGTCAGCGCCGTCTGTGACGTCGTGGTATCGACGCCGCCGGCGATGAGATTCCAGAGAATGTTGAGCAACTGTTCGTCTGTTAGGCGCTGGCCGTCGAATTCGAACTGAATGAGGAAGCTGGTCAGGTCGTCGCGGGCCTCGGCTCGTCTGCTCGCCGCGAACGCTACAACGCCTTCCATCATGGCGGGGACTGCGGCGATGGCGTTGGTGTACTCGGGGCTGTCCTGGGGGACGGCCATGACGGAGTGGAACAGGTTGGCGTAGAGCTGCCAGTTGTCGTGGGGCAGGCCCATCAGCTTCATGGTGAGGATGGCCGGGACCGGGCTGGCGTAGTCGAGCACGAGGTCCATCTGTCCGTCGCCGATGCGTTGATCGAGGAACCAGTGTGCCTGTTGCTCCATGAACGGCTGCATCTTCTGCACGGCTCCCGGCGAGAAGAACGGGGCCAGGGCGTGCCGTAAAGCCTGGTGATAGGGACCGTCGACTTCGCCGATGCCCAGGGCGGGTTGGCCTTCGGGACGCGGGACGCCCATCTCGCCCTGGTAATCCACGCCGTCGGCGGCGTTCGGCTCGTATTTGTGCGCGAAGGTGTCGCCGTCTCGGGCGGTTTGGCTTACTGCGTCGTAACTCGTGAGGAACCAGAAGCCGCCGTAGTTCTTGTTCCACGCCACCGGACAGCGTTGTCTCAGGTCGGCGTTGATTGCCAGTTCGTTGAGGTTGAACTCGTCGGAATGATGGTCGAAATCGGCCACCACGTCATCGTCGACGTCAGGACGTCTGGGAACTCGAGCCATCGAAAAGCCTTCCAACACAAGGAGATCTGTCTTTATCTAGGGGTGGTGCCCGCTTATTGAGCTATCTTTGTATTATTACGCTTTCGGACGGCGGACAGAAGTGGGTAGGGCCATCGAGGATCGGTCGGCAGGAGCCACGATCGGCGGATCAGTAATCCCGGATCTGCCCGATCTCGCCCGCATGCGCCGGGAGCGCTTTGGGCGTTTGCAGGATCGGCTCTCGGTAGCCGGTATGGACGGCTTGGTTCTGCTCGGTTCCAGCGCGGTGACCTACGCGACCGGAGCCGCCATGCCGGCCCAAGATGGCGACCGCGCCGCGTTGTTTCGCGCGGTGGCGGTTGTGGTCAAAGGCGACTCGGCGGCGCACCTCTACACCCTGTACAGCGATGGGGCGCCGCCGGAACTCCCGTCAGATCACCTGCACGGGCCGCTGTTCCCGGACCTCGACGACGGGATAGACCTGTTTGCCAAGGCGCTGGCCGAGCACTTCGTTGCCGGTGCATGCATCGGGATCGACCACCAGTCGCACGCGATGTTGCGTGGCCTTTCTGGTTACGAGTGGGTCGACGCGTCCGGGGTGATCGGCGCGGCCAAGATCGTGAAGACGCCCGACGAGGTGGCGTGCATCCGGCGAGCGCAGTTGCTCAACGAGCTGGCCATGGTCGACGCCTTGCGTGTTTTGCGGCCGGGGGTGCGGCAGATCGATTTGAGCGCGGTGTTTCTTCGCCGGGTCTTCGAGCTCGGGGCTTCGGCGGGCGGGATCGATCCGATCTGGCAGGTGATGGCCCCGACCCGCGAGGCCGGACCGTGGACCCTGCATGGCGATCTGGCCTACCCAACCGTCACCACCGACCGGTTCCTGCGCCAGGGCGACGTCATCTGGGTGGACGCCGGAATCATGTGGGAGGGTTACGCGTCCGACTATGGACGAACCTGGATTATCGGTGCTGATCCGAATGCCCAGCAGCTTGGGCAGTTTCGTCGCTGGCGAGCGGTGGTCGACGCGTGTCTGGACATTCTGAAACCGGGGGTGTCGGGTTTGCAGCTTTGTCGCGCCGCGATAGAGGCTAATGGCGGGGTTCGGCCGTGGATTGAGCATTTCTATCTGGCGCACGGGGTGGGCACCGAAAGCGCCGAAATGCCCCTGATCGGAACCGACTTCGGTGAGCAGTTCGACGAGCAGCTAATCATGCGACCGGGGATGGTGGCGGTCTTCGAGCCGGTCATCTGGGAGGACGGGGCGGCCGGCTATCGTTCGGAAGACATTGTGGCCGTGACTGATACGGGCTGGGTCAAGCTGAGCGGCTCAACCTACGATCCCTACGGTTTCGCCAAATGAGCCCCGCGCCCCGTGATCGCGGTGTGCTCGTCGGAATGATGAGCCTCGAGGACGACGCCCGCGTTGACTTTGGCCGGCTGCGTGCCGACCGGCGCGCAAAAGTGCTCTCCGGAATGGAAACCCACGGCCTCGACGCCCTGATGCTCGGCGGTTCCGGCGATGTGCATTACGTGTCAGGGGCGCGCCAACTCGGACGAGCCGGTGTGCTGCCGTTCGCGCCGATCGCCGTGGTGGTGCGCGAAACCGGGCGGGTGCATTTGCTATCGACGTGGGATGAGGGCGTGCCGCCCGAGATCGGCCGCGAGGATCTTTATGGGCTGAGCTGGAATCCTGCCAACTTGGTTGCGGCGCTGGCGAACATACCGGGCTTGTGTGAGTCACGGCGGGTGGGCACCGACGGGTTGACACCGATGTTCGCCGGGCTGATTTCTGAGCTCGTTGGCGGGGCGGAACTGGTTGACGCGGCTCCGGTCATGGTGGCGGCGCGGAGGATCAAGACTGCTGACGAGATCACCTGTCTGGACGTGGCGTCGGCTATTGCGGAGTCGGCTTTGAGTGCGTTGGACGATGCGTTGCGACCGGGTATTACTGAGCGGGAATTGCTCGGTATCTACCACGAGCATGTGGCCAGGCTTGGAGCTCCCAATCCGCCGTCGGAAAGCGTCTGCTTCGCAACGCCTTTGCGTGGTCCGGTGAGGTTTCGCCATCTGGCATCGGATCGCCCGGTCGGCGATGGCGAATTGGTGGTGCTGGCGCCGGGTGCCTTGTACGCCGGATACGAGGCCGGCTTGGCGCGCACCCGGGTGGCTGGGCGATCGGCTCCGCCGGGAGCCGCAGAGTTGGCGTCGCGCTGTGCCCGGAGCATGGACTTGCTGCTGGCGGCCTGCCGCCCGGGCAATTCCGGTGCCGACCTGTATCGAGCGTGGGAGGACGCCGGCAACCCAGAATCGCCAGTGCCGCTGGCCCACGGGCTTGGGCTGGGAGCGGAGCCGCCGGTTATAGGTTTGGGCCGCGGAGCCGACGCCTTGCTCGATGAAGGCATGGTGCTGAGCGTCCAATCCTGGGTCGCCGAGGAAGGCGTCGGGGGATGCCTGGAACGCGCCACGGTCGTCATCGAGAGTGGAGGAGCGTCGGCACTGACTCGCTATGAAAGGCTGTAATGTCCAGTAACCGAACGGTTTTCAATCACGTTGGGCTGTGCGTCGCCGATCGCGAGCGGTCACGCCGGTTCTACGAGGGCCTGCTCGGGTTCCAGTTCTGGTGGGAACTCGACGCGCCGGACGAGGGCACCGACAGGCTCCTACAGCTGGCTAAGCCGGTCGGACTGCATGCGACGTACCTCGTTCGCGACGGGTTGGTGCTCGAACTTCTCGATTACTCGGGGCGTCAAGTTCACGCTGGGTGGGAGCGGGTGATGGATCAGCTGGGGCTGACGCATATCTCGTTTTCGGTATCTGATCTTGGCGGAGTGTTGCAGCGGGTCGAGGATTTCGGGGGTTCGGTGGTTACGCGGACGGTTTCCGCGCAGTCGGCGATGATCCGCGATCCCGACGGTCAGCTGCTCGAACTGCTTTCTGATGGGTGGCTTGCGGCATTGCCGCCTCGGCCCTAGTCCGGGCGGTTTGTTTAGTGCGGTTGACTGAACCGGGTTGGCCGTGATTGCAGCCCTGTGCTCGTCAATCCCCCCAACTAGTGAAAGAGTGGGGGGATGACGTCCCCGCCGAGACCCCCGGGCACTTCCGCGGCTGCCCGGACCCTGTTCGGCTAAATGTGACAATCCACGAGCAGCTCCTCGCCGCCATCGACGGCCGGCGCGGGGTAGCGGCCGCCGACCGTCTGTGCGAGGCCTGCGTGGTTCTCCTCGACATTGACGCAGCAGCAATTTCGCTCGTCTTCGACGGCAAGAACAGCGGAACACTGGGATCCAGCGGCGCGCCCGCGCGCATGTACGACGAACTGCAGTTCACCCTCGGCGAGGGACCGTGCCTGGACTCTGTGACGCGGCGGATTCCAATTCTGATCGTCGACCTCGCCGATCCGAAGGAGGCTCGCTGGCCCGCCTACGGGCCCGCCATGCTGGCCCACCAGATCAGAGGCGTCTACGCGGTACCCGTCGTCGTGGCCGGCGAATTCGTCGGCGCCCTCGATCTCTTCCGCGCGCAGCCGGGCCCACTGCCGGGCGCGGACTTGGCCGGCGCCGTCGCCGCCGCGGAGCTCGCAGCCATCCCGCTTCTAGACATCCTGGACGGCGACCTACAGGCCGCCGTAACCGACCCCAACAGCAATGCCTGGGCCGAACTCAGCACGCTGAGCCGCGCGGAGGTCAGCCAGGCCACCGGCATGCTCGTCGCCCAGCTGGAGGTTGAGCCGACCGAGGCCCTGATCCGGCTCCGCGCCCACGCGTACGCCACCGGCCGCCGCATCACCGACATCGCCCTCGACATCATCGCCCGCCGCCTGCAGCTCGAGGTCGACTGATGCGCGCTTGGCGGACTCGAAAGTCCAGGAAGGAGGCCAACGTGACTGACACCCCTCGTGAAACCCGGGTGCTGGACGCCGTTGTCTCGCTCGTCGATAGCCTGCTCGACGACTTCGACGTGGTCGAGCTGCTGACCGCGCTCACGGAGCGCTGTGCTGAACTGCTCGACATTCAGGCCGCGGGATTTCTGCTCGCCGACCCACTACATCAGCTCCGCCTGCTGGCCGCCACCTCCGAGCAGGCCCGCGAACTCGAGCTCTTCCAGCTACAAGCCGACGAAGGCCCATGCGTGGACTGCTACGCCACCGGCCAACCGGTCTCGGTCGCCGACATCCAAGGGGCAACAGAGCGGTGGCCGCGGTTCGTTCCCGCCGCGGTCGGGGCCGGCTTCGCGTCGGTGCACGCCGTCCCGATGCGGGCCGCCGGCATCGTGTTGGGCGCGCTCGGCTTGTTCGGCACCCGTCCCGGCGAGCTCACCGAGGCCGATCTGCTCGTCGGCCAGACCCTGACTCACATCGCATGCGTCGCGATCCTCCAGGAACACCCACCCACACCCGCCACCGTCATGCCGCAACTACGCTCCGCGCTGACCAGCCGCGTCATCATTGAGCAGGCCAAGGGCTTCCTCCGCCAAATGCTGGATGTATCCGTGGAGCGGGCGTTCCATCTGTTGCGGACCTACGCGCGGGCCAACGGCGAACACCTGACCGACGTCGCCCGCAGATTGATGACCGATCAGTATTCCCGCCCGGTACTCGTGGCGGAGTTGGCCGAACTCGCGGCCGCGCCACCGCAGTAAAGGGTTCAGCACCGCCGTGCGCGGGCGCGCCGCACGGCCTCCTCGACCAGCCGCTCGGCGACGGCGTTCAGCTTGATGTTCTCGGTTTGGCTGATGTGGGTGAGTCGTTCGAAGGCTTCATCCGCGCTGCCACCCGACCGGCTGCGGATGATGCCGATCGCCTGATCGATCACCGATCGGCTGTCCAAGGCGCGGTGCAATCGCATTGTCCGTTCCTGCGCGTTGGCCAACAACTGCGCGTTGTACACCGACACCGCGGGCTACTCGGCCACCAAAGTGCGGCCAACGGCTGTCACTGCCCAGCGATCCGCTCACAGTTGGTCGCCGTGACTGCATACACGTGATGCATGGCCCCTCGTTCAGTTCGTCGTACTGAACAGTGTCGATCTCGTGGACAAGTAGCTCCGTCGCGGCCCAGGTCTGGACGCTGGATATGCCGTTTCGCGGGTCGATCAATGCAATGCCCGCACCGTCGGCGCCGGGAATCGCCTGGGCCGCGAACTCCGCCACATCCCGCAGAAGGTCGATCACCCCTTGGGCGCCGGCCACAACCCCGGCCACTCCGCGGAGCCCCGCATACAATTCGGCCTCGTCTGCTTCCCGTTGGGTAGGGGAGAGTTGGGGCTGTGGCAGCGCGTTGCGACCGGGCTGGGCGTCGAAGTCGGCCAACATCGCTCCTCCCGTGCACCTGTGGTGAGCGATCAAATTTTACTCTCGTTGAATCCCGAAAAAATCAGTTGACGAGCGCCAACGCATTTGCGCGCCGCAGCTTCCCCGACGGCGTCTTGGGGATCATCCCCGGCTTGAGTACAACCACGTTGCGGGGCCGGACATCGACCTCGGCAACCACCTCGTGGGCCACCTGACGCTCGATGCGGCGCACTTCGGCCAGCTTCTCCCACGCGACCGACTCGACGGCGACGGCGAACGTCTCCCGCGAGTGCCCGTCCAGGCGGACCGCTACGGCACAGCCCGGTCGAACACCGGACACCCGGGCGGCGGCGCGTTCGATGTCGGTTGGGTAGATTTTCCGGCCGGCCATAATGATGAGGTCTTTGACCCGGCCGCAGACCACGACGTGGCCGTTTTCCGTCAAATAGCCCAAGTCGCCGGTGTCATACCAACCTTGGTCATCCTGGGCCGCGACGAATCCGGCCACCGTGGTGTAGCCCTGGGTCACCGATTCGCCGCGCACCTGTATGACACCGACGCCGCGGGCGGGCAGCACGCCGCCGTCCTCGTCGACGATGCGCGCCTCCAGGCCCTCCAGCAGACGGCCGAGCGTGGCCAGCCGCCGGGTCTTACCCCTGGTCGCGGGGACGGCCCGGTGCAGTACGGCCAGCAGGTCGGCGTCCACTTCGTCGACGATCAAGCCGGCGCCGCACTCGGTGAACGACACCGCCACAGTCGTCTCGGCCATCCCGTACGCCGGCAGGATCGCCTCCGGCCGCAACCCGAACGGCCTGCCCGCGTCGATCAGGTCCTCGACGTCGGCAGGTTCGACGGGCTCGGAGCCCGACAGCGCCCACCGCAGCGTGGACAGGTCGAACTGGCCCGGCGTGGCCTGCCTGCGCAGGCGTTTGGCGAACAGCGTGTAGGCGAAGTTGGGCGCGGCGGTCATCGTGCCCTTGTACTTGTCGATGAGCTTGGCCCACAGCAGCGTGTCGCGCAGGAAGTCCATCGGGGTGACTTTGACCAGTTCGGTGGCGAAGTACATCGGCACCGTCAGGAAGCCGGTCATGCCCATGTCGTGGAACAGCGGCAGCCAGCACACGATCACGTCGGTATCGGCGTCGACCTGAGCGCCGTTGAACATCGCTTCGGCGTTGGACACGAAGTTGCGGTGGCTGATCCGCACGGCTTTGGGCGAACCGGTGGACCCTGACGTCAGCTGCAGCAGCGCGAGGTCGTCGTCGTCGGTCTCGACGGGATCGATCGGGCGGCTGTGCAGTAAACGCTCGATGGTCAACACCCGCATGCCCAGCTCGGACAGCAACGGGGCCGCGGCCATGAACGGGTCGGAGATGACAACCGCTGTGGCGCCGATCATCCTAATGATGTCGGTGGTCTCCTCGGCCCAGCGTTGCAGGTCGGTGCGCGGAGTGGGCTGGTGCAACATGGTCAGGCAGGCGCCGCGCATCCAGATGCCCTGCGCGGTCGGGGCGATCTCGACCGGGGCGCCGGCCAGCACCGCGACGGTGTCACCGTGTCCCACGCCGGACCCGGCCAGACCACCGGCAACACGTCGGGCGCGTTCGTGCACCTCACCCCAGGTATGCCGGATGGGGCAGTTCGGCTCCCCGGTGACCATGCCCTTCGAACTGGACTGGGCGTTGCCATACATCGTTTCGGTGAATTTGCTCAAGACCATTCCTTTGGCTCCGGCGCCACGGCGCCGCGGTTGGCCTCCGACCGTGAGTCGGGGCATCCAACGGCGGAGGCGCAGACACGAGTGAAGCGTTGAATGTGTCGGTGTTGGGCCGCGAAGCTTGCCGCGAGATTGCGGGCGCGCCAGCACCGCTGGTGCCGCCGCGATACGACTGCCGCCCGTGCGGGAATGAGGCTGACGATGACTGCGACGGCAGAGCCTGCTCCCTTCACGCCCACCCCAGATGGTCCGTCGCTCCGGCCGAAGCGAGGTGTCGAGCACTTCAGACGCACTGACGGTACATACTCGCGTGCAATCAGACACCGAGGCGCGCCGATGTCGCCGACAGGCGCGGCAATCACCCCTGAAGCTCTAAGCACGGGACTCCGTCAGCGTCAGTCCGAAAGCACAAATCCTATAACAACCGGCTCAATCGCGGGTGCAGACACGTTACGGCAGCCCTCATAAAGATCGCCGCCGGACGTTTCCGGGAGGCTGTGGAGTCAACCGTGATAAACGATACCGCAGGGGCGCTCGCACTCGGGGAATTGCTCAATGCCGTCGGCGTACGAGCACACCCTTTCGGTCAGTGTCAGCCCGTCGTTGACCATCCCAATCGGGTAGATCTCCGCGACACGCGCGCCATTCCACTATATTCCACCGCCGGGCACATGCTTCTCTCCAAGACGCACCACAGTGCGTCAGCACCGCAACCAATGTGGCGATGCGCATGCACCGCCGATCGGCCCGCGCGGCGAACGCGTGGGCCTCGCACATTAGACGGTATGGGGGGCTGGGGCCTCGCTCACATGTGAACGTGGGTTGCCGACAGGGTGGTCCTGGCCGGTAGAGCCACAAGATGTGGGAGGCCCCAGTGAAGAATTATCGTACGAGTGTTGGGTTGGATGTGCATGCACGATCGGTGGTTGGGTGTGGCCTGGATGGTGAGACCGGCGAGGTGTTCGAGCGCCGGTTGACCCCGAATCACCAAGAGATCCTGGAATGGGTTCGTGGTCTGTCGGGGCCGCCGGTGGCGGTCACCTATGAGGCCGGCCCGACGGGGTTCGGGTTGGCGCGGTTCCTGCTTGCCGCCGGGATCGTGTGTTTGGTGGCGGCGCCCTCGAAGTTGCAGCGCCCGTCGGGGGATCGGGTCAAGACCGATACTCGCGATGCCCGGCACCTGGCCCGGTTGCTGCACTTGGGTGAGATCGTGGAGGTGACGATTCCGGGCATCGAGCAGGAGGCGGCCCGAGACTTAGTGCGGGCTCGCGACGACGTGCGTGGTGACCTGATGTCAGCTCGGCATCGTGTCTCGAAACTGCTTCTACGACAAGGGATCGTTTACTCCGGCGGGAAGGCGTGGACCGGCAAGCACGAACTGTGGCTGCGGTCGCACACCTTCGCCACGCCAGGCCGACAGCTGGCCTACGACGCGGCGTTCGATGCCATGGTGTCCGCCGTGGACCGCCGTGATCGCCTCGATAAAGCGATCGTTGAGATGGCCGCCGATTCGGTGTTCACCCCGGTGGTGACCCGGCTGGGGTGTCTGCGCGGGGTCTCCACGTTGACCGCGTTCGGGTTGGCCGTCGAAATCGGAGACTGGCAACGCCTGAGCGGGCGCTCGATCGGCGCTTACCTCGGGTTGGTGCCTAGCGAGTACTCCTCGGGCTCAACACGCTCCCAAGGCGGGGTCACCAAGACCGGCAACAGCCACGCCCGCCGCCTGCTGGTCGAAGCGGCCTGGCATCACCGACCTCGGTATCGGCCGGGGCGCGATCTGCGGCGACGATGGGAGACGGCGTCCCCGGCAGCCCGTGCCCGCGGCCAGGCAGCCAACCGACGTCTGCACGCCCGCTGGTCCGGTTTCGATGAACGCAAGAAACGCCCCGTAGTGGCCAACGCGGCGATCGCCCGCGAACTCGCCGGCTGGTGCTGGTCGTTGGCCGTTCTCGACGACTAACATCTCACAACTGTCCGGATGAGATCACCTTCGGTGGTGACGGCAAGCGTCTGGGAGTGACCCGCGTGCGACCTATGAGCAATCACGTTGCTAGACAACTGATGACGCTCGTCCTTTAGACAAGCGGCCCCACTCCGACTCGAAAGTCCCGTCCTGCGGTAACCAACCCGCGCATATCAGACTTGACACGCGTCGATACGACACGCTCGACGTCTCCGAGGACTCATCCGGTCAACGAAGCGGCGGCCCCAACGACGGTTGCGGCCGCCGCTTCACCCTGCCCACTTGACAAAATGCCGCCCATATCAGTTCGCTCACCCGCAACTCGCTGCTGTTTTCCTAAGCCGCGCCGAAAATCGTTCTGTGCCAATTGAACTCGCAACAAGCGAATTCGTGGAACTGATGCGGCTCGGCAATTCAGCCCAGATCACGTGTCTATTGCCGTTTAGTTCGTGCACAAGTACCACGACGGTGTCAGCCGTCCGCAGGCCGCCGTGTTAGATTGCCCCGCCTGCGTGCTCGCGATCGTCCGGCCCTTGCATCGCGATGGTCAGACTACGTGGCCGTGTCGCTGTGCAGCCGCACCAACCGTGTTGTGCTGGTCTCATCGAGGTCGACCAGGTCGCTGCGGGAGCGCAGGAAGTCGCTGAACGATTTAAAGCCCAACGCCTTCTCGCTGAATGATGGGTCCATCCGCTTCATCTGGGCCTTGACCGCGGAGTTGTGCAGCCAGTCGGCGTCATCCTTGTCCTGGCCGATTCGCAGCGCGCGCTCGAGCAGCCCGGTTGCCGCGGCCTGCGGTTCGGCGGGCGCCAGCTCGTCGTCGGGCTCGGTGGCGCTCGGGCGCCGGCCACGTCGTTTGGGTTCAGGGGCTTGCGCTACGACGGTGGGTATCCCGGGCAACGCGTCGTACGTGACGAACTCGTCGCAGGCGGCGGCCAGCGACCGGCTGCTGGCACCGGCCACGCCGATGCCGACAACGTAGCGGCCAAGGCGCTTGCAGCGCTGGGCCAGAGCGATGTAGTCGGAGTCGCCGCCGACGATCACCACATGGGTCAGGTCGGGCAACCGGAACATGTCCTCGACCGCGTCCACGGCTAACCGGATGTCGGCTCCGTTCTTGCCGTAAGCGGCCGCCGGAAACAGTTGCACCAGATCGACCGCGCGGCCGACGAGCTGGCCGTGGTAGGCCGCGTTGACATCGGCGGACCAGTCCGCATAGGCGCGCGTGAGTACAAGTGTGCCGAACGACGACGCGAAGTCGATAATGGCGCCGACGTCGACGGTCGCCAACTCCAGCCGTTCCTTCTCCAGCCCCTTTGTCTTGTCTCGATGGAACGAGTTGCGGCCGTACACCTGGTCGTAGCGCGAGATCACGATGTTGTCGAAGTCGAGGTAGACAGCGACGCGGGTCGCACCGGATTCGGTCATGGTGCCTGCTTTGCCTGGGTCATAGGTTTCATCATGTCTGGCGCAAAGCGGCTCTGCCCGTCGCCGGGCCGGTGATCACCAGCCGGATCCGGGGTTATAAGTAGCTGATCAACCTGCTGTGCGGTCATCCGAGCTTCATCGA
Organism: uncultured Actinomycetota bacterium; assembly: GCA_963728815.1. Lineage (GTDB taxonomy): Bacteria > Actinomycetota > Actinomycetes > Mycobacteriales > Mycobacteriaceae > Mycobacterium. The sequence goes on along the minus strand of CAVSLH010000017.1, from coordinate 144,651 downwards.
GAGCAACCATCCGGTCATCGTGCGCCACGGGGCCAAACCCATCAAGCCCATGCGTAGCGGTAACAACGGCGGGATCGAAGTGGCGCGACGGAGCATTCTATGGAGGCCGTCGCTGCCTGCGGTGGTCGTGCCGCTAAAGCCGCGCCCGGCGCGTTCTACTCCTTCCGCTTCGTGATCGCGTCCGGTTCAGCCGGCAGGTAGTGGCTGAGGATAAGTTCGTGGACTCGAGCACGTTCGGCGATGCCGCCGACCTCACTCGCGAAAGGCGCAGACAGGAGCGCGTGGTTTTTGCCGGAGGCGACGTTTAGGGGGACGTTCCGGCGTAGTTTCTTGCGAGACTTGGCGGTGGGGTTCCAGCGGCCTTCATCCCGAGTCCGGGAACCAGGCCGTTCGCGGGCAGCTGCCCGGGTTGCGTTGACGTGTCGGCCCCATCCGCGGTGGTGACCGGTTGGGGTGAGGGCGCGGCGGCCGCACTTTCTCTGGCGAGGAAGGCGCCCAGTTCACCGATCGCACTCATTAGAGGCGCCGGGAACACGATGGTGGTGTTCTTCTCCACCCCGAGTTCGACAAGCGTTTGCAGGTTGCGCAGTTGCAAGGCCAACGGGTGCGCCATCGTCGTGTCCGACGCCTCACCCAATGCGGCTGCGGCCATCGATTAGCCCTCTGCCGCAATAATTTTGGCTCGCTTCTCGCGCTCGGCCTCGGCTTGCCGAGCCATCGCGCGCTTCATGCTGTCGGGCAAGCGGGGCCACCGTGGCCGGTTATCAGGGGTGTTGCTCGTGGGTGATCTAAAGCAGCAGGCTGACCGTGGGGGTCTCAATAGGCGCCGTCGGCCAGCAGCGGTAGGTTTGGTCTGGTTGCTGGCCGGGTTCCTGACGCGCGAGAGTGTCGGTCTCCGTGCTGCTGGCGCGCGGCAGAGCACCTCAGCCGGCGTTACTATCGTCCTGACAGACCGTCTGGCGACGGTTGCGGTGCGGGTAGGGCGCTGGGCTTCGGTGTGGATGCCCAGCTCCGGCAAGATTAAGAGCGCAGGTATGACGGAGTTCACCGAGGACGGCGACGGCTTACCGATCGGGTCGTTGACCGCCCAGCAGGTTAGCGCTGATGCCGCCGACTTGCGGGCCGGGATCGACGACCTGGCGGGCTTGGTGGCCGGCAGTCTGGGGTTGCCTGAGTTGCTGGCCGAGGTGTCGACGTTCGCGGTGCGCGCGATCCCGGGCGCCGACGGTGCCGGGGTGACCTTGTTGCGGGTCGACCGGGTAGACAACATGGTGGAGGCGTTGGCGGCCAGCGCTCCGTTTGTCGCCGAGATCGACGAGATTCAGTACGTGACCCTCAAGGAGGGACCCTGCATCACCGCGGCACGGCAGCGGCGCACGGTGCGGTCCGGGTCGTTGGGTGGGGAAAAGATGTGGCCGCGGTTCGGTCCGCGAGTGGGCCGCTTGGGCGTGCACAGTGCGCTGTCGCTGCCGCTGCTGCTGTCGGGTCAGGTGATCGGGGCGATCAATGTCTACGCCCACGGCAAAGACGTCTTCGATGAGCACGCCGCCGAACTGGGGGAACTGTTCGCCAAACCCGCGGCGGTCGCGGTGCACAACGCCCAGATCCTCGCGCACGCGTTGGCGCTGACCGCCCAGTTGCAGACGGCGCTGTCGACGCGCCCGGTGATCGATCAGGCGATCGGCCTGATCCGGGGACGCAGCGGGCGCAGCGCCGAGGAGGCGTTCACTCAGCTGCGGGCGATCAGCCAAGCCGAACACCGCAAATTGGCTGAGGTGGCGCAGCGAATCGTCGATGAAGCCGTGCGGCGCGCCCGCGCCCGACACAACCCGACCTGAGCCCGAACGCCAGGTCGACCCACGGCCGAACTTTCGCTGCACGGTGTGACGCGCATAGGTTGGAGGATGGGGTAACAGTCAACGGGACGGGTCCTGGCTCGCGTCGCGCGTTCCCCACCGTGCAGGCCGACTCGCCTGTTCGGCACCGGTAGGTTCGATCCGCGCTCGGGGAGTGATGCCGAGACACGTACACTGCCGTCGCGATCAAACTCGACGCCGGGCAGCGTCCGCATGAACACCGATTCCGTTTCCTGGCCGAGCGCCATACTCTCTGCTCGAAACTGCTAGATGGTCGCGGCCAGTTTCGTCTGGGGTAGCGGCTAAAAGGACTTCGAACTGACGCGGTACCGCAAGATCACCGAAGCGGCCGGCGACCGACACTCAGGCGATTGTCAGTTGTTGATGATGGTCGACCGTCAGAGAAGTCCACTTACTTCCCTTGTTCAGGTGGGCGCCACCAGGCGACCGGGCTGCGGTTGTCCCCGCGGGCGGGTCTCCCTGATGGCGCGACGACGACCGCGCGTTGGGGACGCACACCGAGTCGGCGCGTGGCCTCCAAACGGACAGCGGGGTCGCCCTTGCCCGCAAGCTCGAGCTCGCCGGCGACCGTGCCGTCGATGCAGACATCGAACAGGTCATCAACCCCGGCAGCTTTCAACACTTGCTGACAGTGACTGCTCGATGAGCAGGCCGCCGTTGCGACGTCGACGCCCTGAAATTTTCGCGCCAGCACCACCGTCGGTTCCAACACGGGTGCGCACGCCGCGGCGTCACTGCAGGCCGTGTCCGTGAGCACACCGTCGAGGTCGAAGATCACCGCGTCGTGGTAGCGCGGGTCGATGGTAACCGGCAGCTTCATGGCAAGGACACTCCTCAAACCGCTGTGACGGCTCGAGGGCGATGGAACCTGTTGCTTTTCATTGAGACGGCGCGAACTGTTGCTCCACCTGCAGGATCTGGCGGGTGGTCTTCACCACCGTATCGGGATTCAGGCTCATCGAGTCGATGCCGACGCGGACCAAGAACTCGGCCATGTCCGGGTAATCCGAAGGCGCTTGTCCACACAGCCCCGAGTGGATCCCGATGCGGCGGCAGCCCTCCACTGCCAGACGAATCATTTCCTTGACACCCTCGTCGCGTTCGTCATAGTCGAACGCGACGATCTCGCTGTCGCGATCGACGCCGAGAGTGAGCTGAGTCAGGTCGTTGGAGCCTATGGAGAAGCCGTCGAAGCGTTTGGCGAACTCATCGATCAGGATCACGTTGTTCGGGATCTCGCACATCGCGTACACCTTCAGACCGTTCTCGCCCCGCCGCAGACCGAGTTCGGCCATCGTCTCGAGAACCAGGTCCGCCTCGGCCACTCTGCGCACGAACGGGAGCATGAGAATGACGTTCGTCAGGCCCATCTGCTCGCGAACGCGTCTCATCGCGCGGCATTCCAGCGCGAAGCCCTCGGCATAGGCGGGATGCGCGTAGCGCGAGGCGCCCCGAAAGCCGAGCATCGGGTTGCTCTCGGATGGCTCGAAGCCGCTCCCGCCGATCAGGCTGGCGTATTCGTTGGTCTTGAAGTCCGACATCCGCACCACCACGGGCTTCGGCCAGAAGGCGGCGGCGATCGTGCCGATTCCTTCGGAGAGGCGTTCCACGAAAAAGGCGCCCCCGTCGGAGTAGCCGTGGGTGAGCCGATCGATCGTCCGGCGAGCCTCGGGGTCCTCGACCTTCTCGGGATGGAGGAGGGCCAGCGGGTGGACCCTGATGTACTCGCTGATGATGAACTCCATCCGAGCGAGTCCCACGCCATCGTTCGGCAGGAACGACGTCTTGAAAGCGAGGTCGGGGTTCCCGAGGTTGACCATGACCTGGGTCCGCGGCCGCGCCAGGTCCGCCACCTCGGTGCGGTCTACATGGAAACCCACCTCGCCCCGGTACACGCGGCCCGATTCACCCTCGGCGCACGAGACCGTAACGACCGCGCCATCGGGCACGCACGTGGTCGCGTCGCCTGTGCCAACCACAGCGGGGATGCCGAGTTCGCGGGCGATGATCGACGCGTGGCAGGTGCGCCCGCCGCGGTTGGTGACGATCGCCGCGGCGGTCTTCATGACCGGCTCCCAGTCCGGCGTGGTGGTGTCGGCGACCAGTACCTCGCCTGGCTTGAACTCGGACAGGTGCTTGGGGTTCTCGATCCGTTTCGCTACGCCTGAGGCGATTTTTTCGCCGACCGAGCGGCCCTCGGCGAGTATCTCGCTCCGGCCCTCGAGCACATAGGTTTCCAGCGCCGTCGCGCTGCGCTGGGAGGCCACAGTCTCCGGGCGGGCCTGGACGATGTAGAGCTGCCCGTCGAGACCGTCCTTGGCCCACTCCATGTCCATCGGCCGCCCGTAGTGCTGCTCGATCGTGCACGCGTAGCCGGCCAGCTCCAAAACGTCCTCATCGGTGAGGCAGAAACGAGCGCGGTCAGCCTTGGGCGTGGGGATATTGCGAGTCGTGTACTTCGTCTCACCCTCGACGAAGATCATCTTCACCGCCTTGTCGCCGAGGAGGCGGCGCAACACGGCGCGGTGGCCGGCGAGATAGGTCGGCTTGTGGACATAGAACTCGTCGGGGTCGACGGCGCCCTGAACCACGTTCTCGCCAAGGCCGTAAGCGCCCGTCACGAAGACGGCGTCGCGAAAGCCCGACTCGGTGTCGAGGGAGAACATCACACCCGACGCGGAGAGGTCGGAGCGCACCATCTTCATCACGCCGATCGACAGCGAGACCTTGAAGTGGTCGAAGCCCTGGTCGATTCGGTAATGGATGGCGCGATCAGTGAACAGGCTGGCGAAACAACGCCGGCACGTGTCGAGGAGACTCTCTGCGCCCTTGATGTTGAGATACGAATCCTGCTGGCCGGCGAAGCTCGCCGTAGGCAGGTCCTCGGCGGTCGCCGAGCTCCGCACGGCGAGACTGACCTCCTCGCCGTACTCCTGCTGAAGCTTGCGGTAGGCATCCAGAATCTCGGCGGCCAGGTCGTTGGGGAGCCCGGCACCATAGACGATCTCACGGGCGCGCTTGCCTTTACGCACCAGCGCGGCGACGTCGGCGGGGTCGACCTCGTCGAGCTCGGCATGCAGACGGTCCCACGCGCCGGCCTTGTCCAACATGTAGCGATAGGCCTGGGCGGTGATGGCGAATCCGTGCGGGACGCGGACGCCCTGCCCCGACAGCTTCTGGAACATCTCGCCCAGCGAGGCGTTCTTTCCGCCGACGAGCGGCACGTCGTCGATGCCGAACTCCTCAAAAAAGCGGACGTACTCGGATGTACCCATGACCTGTCCTCTCGTAGCGCGGCAGCAGTCGGCAGCATCGAGGCCGACCCACACGTCATGTAGGAATCGCCCGGTGTCGTTGCCCGACACCGCCGTCCTCGAAGCGACTCCAGCGCCGCCAGCCTGCCGTGTGACGTCGGCTGCGCCAGGCCCCAATTCGGTGTCCGGTAGCGGCTGTAGCCACCCTGAGCGGAGACGGACGGAGGACGCACCGGTCGCGCCTTATCGGTCGAACACCCAGAAATGCGCACTTACTGGCGCACACAGCGCCACAAATGCAAACCTTCCACAGCTGCATGCACGGAGCCAGGGCCGAAGGTCATCGAATGGGTAACAGCCCAACGGGAGGTGTGTCACGTCTTCATTTGAGCTGTCGGCCTGGGGAATCGGACAGTGTATCCGGGCAGAAGCCGTTGTACGCGGCCCGCAAACAGTCGACTTCGACCGGCGGCTTGTCTCGTGGATACGGGGCACGGCCGTTGTGGGCGCAGACTGAGGCCGTCGGCACCGTTACCGCGGTCGGCTCGGCGGTTCAGAAGCTTGCCGTGGGTGACAGGGTCCTAGTCTCGTGCATCACCTCGTGGGGCAGCTGCGGCGGCGAAGGCGGCGGTGAGGGATGGACGGCCAATGCTGGACCGGTGATTGCAGGAGCGCGCCTCCAGCGCGGAGGCTTCGAAGTCTGGAGTCGACGGGGGCCATCTCTCACCCCACCGTGGCGGTTTCCGGGTGTAGTGACATTGTTGAGTCATGAGTACTCCGGATGGCGCTATGGGAGCGTCGGCAGGCGAATACAGCGTGGATGAGGACGACCAACTTCAGCCAGAGGACACCCTCATCGACCGCGGTGTGAACGACGTGCTCGACGAGGGATATTCGCCGCCCGAGCGGCCGTACGGACCTGGCTTCTTCGGCTCGGCGCCTGAAAGCCTGGACCAGCTGCTTGCCGAGGAAGAGCCGGATCCGGCAGTGCGGATGTATGTCCCGTTCGACAAGGACGAGCAGCAACGCTCCGATGAAGCCGAGCGTGAGACCGAATTTCCGCAGCGGAATGAGGTTGGACACGCGCGAGCAGGACGACTTGTCGCGCCCGACCAGGGGTTTGGCGAAGACGTAGACGCGGACCTGGTGGCTGATGACGTCGGTATCGATGGAGGCGCTGCCTCCGCCGAGGAGGCCGCGGTTCACATCATCGACAACGAGGAGTAACTGGCCTCGCACGCGAATTCAGCTGCAGAACAGCGCTCGGGATACCAGGCGCGACCAAGCCCCCGCAGGTCGAGGCGGCGCAATTTTGAATCGATGACGCGGCCGCCGTGGTTGACCGTTCGGCGCGTTCTTACGGGCGCCGCCTTCGTCCGATAACCGAGGGACCGGGGTGGACGTGACACGATCTAGATGCTGTGCAACCGGCTGACAAAGGAGTGGGAATGAAAAAGGACCAAGCAGACGAATTTGAACGGGAACTGATGCAGCCGCTCGCACAGGCCCTCCGTACGAGGCTTGGTGGTGCAGCGGAGGTCCACGTCAACAATGAGCCGCGCCTGATGACCGGTGAAAGGGTCGAGTACGCCACGTGGCTCGAAGTCGGGCTCAAGGATGCACGAACCGAAGTCATCTTTCGGCCCCTCGGCCGCGAAGACTTCTCTGCCACCTGGCAATGGGGAAAGGGCGGCCGATTCATCTTCCCGATTTCACAAGGCGGCGCCAATGCCGGCGACAGCGCCCGAGCGTCCATTGACGCTGTCGCCGAACGCATCTGCCAAACCGCGAATATGTGGCATGAGGAACCGCCCGAGTCGTTTGGCTGGTCCTCGAGCATCTCGTGAACGGCCTGAGCCTCCGGATGCGGCATGGGAACCGAGCCCACAACGTGGAAGCGGCCCCTCTTGTAAACGGGCAAAGGCCCCTCTTGTCAACGGGCAAAACAGCCTCCGAACCGGTGCGGCGGGTTACCACGCGGCGAACGTCAGCGCGATCGGGTCGTACCACGGCGGTATGCCGCCGACCAGATGCAGGCCTGTCACCAGGATCATCGACGCGGTGGCAATCGGCTGAGACTTGAAGTACCTGCGGGCCGCGTTGGTCACCTGCTCGTCATCGGTGGCGATCAGGTCGTGGGCTGCCACGCCACCGGCCAGTGCCACCCACGCTCGGTCTGAGTCGCGCATCGTTATGCGATCGCCCATCGCGTCCGTTCTCCCAGCGGACCGCGTAGATATCGGTGCGACACGGAAAGAGGCTCGCGTAGAACCTGACCTTGTCCTCGGTGGGCTGATCGCGTCGCCACCGGCGCGGTCGGCGTACCGGTCAGGGCCGCCTGATCGAATCCGGCGGCTGTCTGACCCTGGCGGTTCGGCATCGGGCCCTCACCCGCAGTGATGCGTTTCCTGACCGTTCAGCCTCCGGCTCACGAGCACCCACACGACAACGCGAAGCTTCGCCAAGCAGCATTCGATGGTGTAGGGTTACGCAGTAGGCATACAAAGTTGACAGGGTATCTAACAAGCGTTTTGACAGAGTTCCAGCTCGGAAAATCACCGTAGGCAGCGCCCACGCGAATTTGCTGTCGCGATCGATGTGGTTTCCGCTTCTGGCCCCGAGATCGGGTTCGGTCAGTGCACGACGACGACACGCGTCGTGACAATCCCGAACACATCCGTGCCCGCCCTCTAGTCAACGGAGAACGACCACCATGGAAAAGCACCGCCGCTCGGGTGCTCACCCGGCGCGATCACCCGCCGCGGCAACGTCGCCGCCTCCACGACCAGAACGCCCGAAATGAGGCCACGATGAGCAAATCCGAGCACGAACAACGAGATGTCTTCGGGGGGCACGTCCTTCATGTGGGTGCGGGTTTCAAAGAGAAGGAGCGCCGGCACGTAGTGGAGGCGTTGTCGACGCTCGGGCCGCACCTGGGAAGGTGGGATCCCCATGATGTGGTTGTGGATGTCTCCTTACAGGACCGCGGCGGCAAGGAGCAGCGCGTCACATTGCGCACGAGCCTGCCCGGCCTTCCGCCGCTGGTAGCGGTTGCTGATAACCGGGACCTGACCCGCGCCCTTGGCGAAGCAAAGCACGAGCTGATCCGGCAGATTGAACACCAGAAGTCGGCGCGAGAACCCATGAACAACCGCCGGCTCAGGAGCACCACGGTCCCGCATCCGGACACCCCCACGCCGTAGAGATCGCCCCCATCTGCAACGTAGTCAGACACCGCTGCACAGCGTTATCGACGGCGACAACGCCGTCGCCCAGCTCCGACAACCCCTCGGGCCCAACCAGCAGCTCGCTTATGCGGGCAGATAGAAACGATATGACGCGCATCACCGAAGCGCGAGTTATCGCCAACCATGCCGCCATGGGCAGATCAACGCCAGCAGCAACCGACAGACCGTACCTGACCGTCGGGGAAGTATTCCGTGCGGGTATCTGCCGCGCCGCCGCACGCAAAGAAATGGCTGCGGCGAACTCGACATGGGATTCCGAAGGCGGCGCGACCGATCAGCGAACGACCCACGGAGAGGCCGAGACTGGGCCTCTGGTGCCGCAGATGCACTAGAGGCGACGGGCACCGCGCCGGGATCCGTGCCCCGCTTGGTCGTCTATGCCCTTACGGTGTAACCGCCGCACCGATGGTACCGTCACCGCTGTAGGTCTACACTGAAGACAACATGCTAAGGGTTAGGTGCTCGATGACGCAGCCAACTGGACCATCAGGTTCCGGGCAGGCCGGCGAGCCGGACTCCAACGAGGAGGACGAGGAGAGCAGCCCAATCACCCGCGCGGCAGTCCTGGCTAATGCACTCGAGATAATCGATTCTGATGGCGTTGAGGGGCTGTCGATGCGCCGCCTCGGCGAGGCGGTCGGCCGTGATCCGATGGTGCTGTACCGGCATGTGCCGAATAAGGCCGCTGTGCTCGATGGGGTGGTCGAGATGGTCTTCGAGCAACTGTCGCTGGATACCACACGCCCGGACTGGGCGGCGGCGCTGCGGGACCTCGCCCACGACTTCCGTGATTTAGCGTGCGCACACCCAAACGTGGTGCCGCTGTTGGTCACCCGTCCCCTTGCGACGCCGCTCGGGATGCGGCCGCAGGGCATGCTTCAACAACTCGAAAACGTCCTCGCGCTGCTGGCTGCGGCTGGCTTTAGCGTGGTCGACGCGGTGCTCGTGTATCGGGCTTTGTTTGGGTTCTTGTACGGACACGTGCTCACTGAGCTGCAGGAGGCCGTCGAACGCCCTGAGGAGACCGACGATGTGTTGCGTCTTGGTCTGCATCGGCTGCGGATCAGCGAATTCCCGCACTTGCGAGCGCTCGCGCCAACTTGGGCCGCCTACGACGGGCTCGCCGAACTCGACCTCGGACTCGACATTCTGCTCAGTGGGTTGGCCGCCCAACTCGGCTTACCCGGCGGCGCGCTAGCGCAGGCGCGCACACCCGGGTCAACCTAACTACGCCACCAAGAACGGACGTGACCTTGATGTTGCAGGCCCCGGATCTCGCCAGCGTGCCCGTCGGGCCGCGAGTAGGGCGGGACGCCACCTCATCCGAACATCCGTGAGGCGTCGATGGCGATAACGGACGTAGCCGCATACGCCCACCTGAGCGACGCGGACCTCGAGGCTTTTGGAGTCGAGTTGGATGCGATCCGCCGCGACATCGAGGGTTCGCGCGGCGAAAAGGACAGGGCATACATCCGGCGCACCATCGCGTTTCAGCGATTCCTCGACATGGCCGCGAGGCTGGTTATCGCCGGCACCCGCAGCAAGGTCGGCTGGGCGCTCGGTACCACCGCGCTCGCCGTGGCCAAGAGCATCGAGAACATGGAACTCGGCCATAACATTGGCCACGGTCAATGGGATTGGATGAACGACCCGGAAATCCATTCCAGCACGTGGGAGTGGGACATGGCGGGTGTCTCGTCGCAGTGGCGGTATTCCCACAACTATCGCCACCATATGTTCACCAATGTCATCGGCGTGGACGACGACCTCGGGTTCGGCGTCCTGCGGGTCACCCGTGACCAGAAGTGGCAGCGGAGTCATCTATATCAGCCTCTGCGAAACATGTTGTTGGCCATCATGTTCGAGTGGGGCATCGCGGCGCACGGCTTGCACTCTGAGCATGAGCGCGCGGCAACTGACGTTGAGAAGTCCGCCGTCACCCGAGCACTGATCCGCAAGATGGCCCGGCAGGCCGGCAAGGACTATGTATTCTTTCCCGCTCTCAGTCTTCGACGATGGCGCCGCACACTCAGGGCGAACGTGGCCGCCAACCTGCTACGCAATGTGTGGGCATACATCGTGATCGCGTGTGGGCACTTCGCGGATGGCGCAGAGAAGTTCACCCCCGAGGCGCTGGAGGGTGAGACTAAGCCCGAATGGTATCTGCGACAAATGCTGGGCACCGCGAACTTTGATGCTGGGCCGGTGCTGGCGCTCCTCAGTGGAAACCTTTGCTACCAGATCGAACACCACCTTTTCCCTGATCTGCCGAGTAACCGCTACGCGGAGATCGCCCAACGGGTTCGGGCAGTATGCGCCACCTACGACCTGCCGTATACGACCGGTCCGCTCGTTCGCCAGTACCTGCTCACCTTTCGGACCATTTCCAAGTTGACGCTTCCGGATCGGTTCCTGACCGCCACTTCTGACGACGCACCTGAGACGGCGTCGGAATACAAGTTCCGCAACGTCGACGCACCTTATGTGTCGGGCGACGGCAATGGCGATACGCGGCGACGCGGACTGGTGACTGCGATACGGGACCGACAGATTCGGCGCCAATCAAGGAAGTTCGTGCACCCCGGCGGCACTGCGCGTCACGCGTGGTCTGCCACTCCGCGCGGAATTGTGGGTCATCTTCATGATGCGTAGTCCTCAGATGGTGGCCCAATTACAAGGCCCACTATCTCCCTCGCCGGGTGTGAGGCTGTCGCAATGAACGTCCACGGCTGCGCCGCCTACGATGCGCCAACGACGGCTTTGCCACACGCATTTCGGTGTCTGGTCGGCGGCGCCCGCGGCGAACCCTAGCCGGACACCGGTCGAACTCGCTGCCTCAGTGGTGGGGCTTCGACGGCCAAGGGGTTTCGCTACGGAGAAGGTGAGGAGACGGTGTTTTGCTGCTCAGCGAATCTTCTCAGGGATCGAGTTCAGTGCATGAAGTACATGTACCGCAAGCTCGCGGGCGGCGGCGTCGTCAAGCGACGAATACGCCCTCAACGTCTCCTGGACGAGTTTTACCCGGATTTCGTAAGGCGAGCGAAGTGTTGACTCAGATATCATGGTTGCTTTCCTATTCCGTCGAGTGCGTTCGCTCAAGAGGAAAGTCGCTCGACGGTTGCCCAAACCCCCGGGACCGACTAATAAGGCCGCCCGTCGACAAACCGGGACGATACCCAGTCCGCCCCAGGGGTTTTCCGTGCTGAACCGCTAGACGGCGGTCACTTTCACCGCCTGAGGACCTTTCGGTCCCTGGCTGATCTCGAACTGGACTCGTTGATTCTCCTCAAGGGAGCGAAAACCGTCCCCTTGGATCTCAGAATGGTGGACGAACACATCTTTTGCGCCGCCGTCAGGGGCGATAAACCCGAAACCCTTCTCGCTGTTGAACCATTTCACAGTTCCCTGTGTCATACTAACTTCTCTCTCTTTTCCAAGTGGATGTGATTTAGATACATCCATGACCAACCGTAACACAAACCAACCAACAAAATAGACACCGGTGGAAGATGATGGTCACCTTCGGGTCTGCCGGGCGTTCTTCGACTACTTTTGTGTCCAGATGTCTTGGTAGGTCTCGGGTTCGACCACGCGTGTCCGATGACGCTGGATGTCAAGACCGCACCCGAGGGCTGGGTGACGGGTCCGGTCGCGCACGATTGAGCCGGACTTCGGGGAAGGTTTTCCGCCTCAGCGTTTCTTGGTATGCAGCAAAGCCTCGGTCTGCGAGATCTGGGCGGCCTTGGTGCGCTTCGTGGCACGTTTCTCTTTCAGAGACTTACCCGACTTCTTGGTCATAGTTTGCCGGGGGGATTTATCAGACATCGTGGCCCTTTGATACTGGGGGCCTGTGTTGGTCCCGGTTGCTCGAGTCTACGCCCCCTCGGCCCGCGTCGCCCCACCTCTGGTCGTGTCCCAGCCACGGTGTAAATGACGACGGACGTAGGTTCCTTCAAGAGCTACCAACTCAGCGAAGGAAGGACTACGCCCGTGTCAGCACGAGTATCACCCACGGACCGGATCCGTGGCGAGATCGACGCCCTGTTCGATGGGTCGCGTGACTTATCGGAGGTCATCGAGGACGCCGCCCGGTTGGGTGCCCGGTTGATCATCCAGACCGCGGTGGAGGCCGAGGTCGACGTGTTCTTGGGCCGGGCCCGCTACCAACGAGCCGCCGAGTGTCCGGATGCCCGGGCGGGCAGTCGTAACGGCTTCTGCGAGTCGACGATCAAGACCACGGCCGGGCCGGTCACGGTGGCGCGGCCGAAGCTGCGTGGCACGACCGAGGCGTTCGCCTCGCAGCTGTTCGGCACGTCGGTGACGAAGTCCAACGCGTTGGAGTCGCTGGTTATCGCCGGGTTCGTACGCGGGTTGTCGACGCGGGATGTGGAGAACACTCTGGCCGACGCGCTCGGTTCTGAGGCGGCGCTGTCCAAGTCGACGGTCTCGCGGGTGTGCCAGGCGATCGGCGATGAGTTCACGCAGTGGTCGGCGCGGCGGCTGGACGACCTGGAGTTGGACTACCTGTTCCTGGACGCCTCCATGTTCAAGATGCACGCCGGTGCCCGGGCCGAGCCGGTGCTGGCGGCGTGGGGCATCACCACCGAGGGCGCGCCGGTGTTCGTGGCCTTGGCCGCAGGCGGTTCGGAGTCCACCGACGCCTGGGGTGACTTCCTCGATGAGCTGGTCGGCCGCGGGTTGCGCTCGCCGTTGCTGGTCATCAGCGACGGCGCTGCCGGGCTGATCAGCGCCGTCGAGACCGCGCTGCCCCGTGCGCTGCGGCAGCGTTGCCTCATTCACCGCTGTCGGAACGTGCTTGCCAAGGTGCCGGCCGAGGCGCAGCGCGAGCTGCGCGACGCCTATTGGGCGATCTTTGACACCGAGGATCTCATCGCCGTCGGACTGCAGCCCGGGCCGGGCCTGGTGGCCGCCGTGCAGCGGCGCATCGACGCCTTCGCTGAGACCTACAGCCGCGCCTACCCGGCGGCGGTCAAGTGCCTGCTCACCGATCGCGACCAGCTGACCAGTTACCTACGTTTCCCGGTCGAGCACCACCGCCGAATCCGGCACTCCAACTTCATCGAACGCACCTTCGGCGAGACCCGCCGGCGGGTGAAGGTGATCGGCCGGCTGCCCGGCGAAGCAAGCTGCCTGAACCTCGTGTGGGCCGTACTCGACCGCGCCTCCCGCGGCTGGCGCGGCATGACGATGGCCCCGACCGGCACCCGGCTGCTCAACGACATACGCCACCAACTACTCGACCCACCGACGCCGTTACGACCCACCGACACCACCACAATCACCGGCGACGAAACCGTCGGAGCCGTCGCCTAACATGACCACCGAGGAACCGAGTCGGTCGTCATTTACACCGACGTTGGGACACAACCCCACCTCTGCCCAAAACGGCTGCCAACCAGGGCTGTCGAAAAAGACAATCCATTGAGGTTGTGGAGCACGCAGCTCGAGAACACCAGTTCGTCGTCCTAGTCGACCTCGCTGCGCAGCCCGTTCGGCGCGCCGGCTCTCGGCGAATGGTAGCTACAGCTGTGGTTGTAAGACGAGCGTCGGTGCCACTTCAGAAGTCAGCGGGATAGCCGCGCAAGCGATATCGCTGTCATGAACAACGAAGTGCCTCTTCGCTTCGTCACCACGCATGGCCAGATGCTATGTATCTCTGGCCAGTTAGCCATTAGCTCGGAACAGCGTTCCCAGAGCGGTGCGACCGACAGTCGGATCCACTACCCGCTGGCTATAACGCCGAATCCCCCTTGATAGCAGCGCGGTTGAGACTCTCGTCGTTCCTCTCGGCGTCGCCTCTGACACATCGCCGCTGAGGAGCCTTAAATGACCGTGGCGTTTGCGCGGTGCGTTAGCAGCCAAACGCGCCACGCCAAATCTTTTGCATCACATGGGCGATGATGGCGCGGCGCTCGGGTTGATGAGCTCATTGACCCGTCCCTGTCGCCCCGGAAGCAGATCTTCTCAATGATGGACAAGGCCGGTGCCACTGCAGCGACCCGGCCTCTGATCCCCGTGTGGCTTCTACAGATGCCCAGGGAACTAGGCTTAACCCTACCGCACCCTAGCCGGGAACCCACTAGCACGGGGCCGAGTCCTCCGAACGCCCAAAACCTGAGGCACATTGGCGGACCAGTTGCCGCAACACTCCCGCATTCATCGGTTGTGGTGAAGTGGAGACCTCGCACAGAAGGCGCCGCGCGTCCTCGCCAGAACTTGAAGGCGGTAGCACGAACAACACCGCGTCGCGAGAATGCGTGCCCATTAGATAGATAGTGTCGCTGAAAACCAGCCGGTATGGATCAAGTGAGACCATTTCGTTGCGGCGAATAACTCGCGAAGGTGCGGGCAACCACACGCTTGGGTCATAAACGACTCGGTGCACCTCGCCAATCCATAAACCGAATACGGCAACCAGGTCGGGTAGCTCTGAGCTCAGGTCCAAGCTTTTTGGCCACCAAGCGCCGTCTACGGCACCGCGGGTGTGGTCGCGTTCACACAGCGCTAATCGGGTCACACTTGAAGGATAGAAAGAAACGTGCGCCAACGTGACGCTCCCGTCTAGTAATCTTGCTATCGCAGACGGCTACCGAAGGGGCGGCATACGAGAGACCCACGATGCTAATTAGGATAACCCCCATCGACGGCGAGACGATGGACGAATCGCTAGCGGGCAACGCTCAATGCGTTCGCTGTTACCGCCAACTGTCTTATCACACGAGCCCGACCAGGGAGCCACCGTCAGTCTGACGAACTCGGCCAACCCGTGGGCGGATGATCTTGACTGTGCGCCGGGTACGCACGGACCAGAAACAGGGGACTCCCTTGGCGGCTGGATGCGTTGGCACGGTTTGTCAATGGGCGCGTGACAGCTCCCGGTGGGGTGCCGGGGCGGCTTTCGTTTTGGTCGGGATCGCCGGGGTGCCGCGCCAGCTGGACGCAACCAATCTCATGCAGACCGGTCCAGGCTCCGACTGACGGTCGGGGACCGAGTCGCGCCGGAAAAGGGGGTCAGCCAAGTCCAGATCGATCTGTTGGCTTGAGAAGTCGCACATCCAGCTCGGCCACACTGGGTAGGACGACACTGGATGCCGGCGCTGCACGCGCGGCGGCGGTTTTGAGCACCGGCACCTCCGATTCGTCGACCTCCGCGAGTCGTCGGAGCATGCGGCGCGAGATATCGGGGTGCGGTGGAATGTCTCGCGGGCCGAATTTTACAAAAGCGGTGAGTTCTTCGTCGTGAATTGTCATGGGATAACTTTCAAGGATTCGAAATAAGACATCGTGGAGACGTCCGACAGTTTGGTTTTCTGATTTCCGACAACGTCTTTCGTCATCTGAGCTCTGGGCTATCCAATAGGAAGTGCCTGGAGCGGCGTGGCCCACCTCGCTTGTCCCCGAAGCCGCTGCTCTCACTACTGGCGGATTACACCGGTGGCTTGAAAGGCCTTTGGCGCCTCGCATCTCAGCGTAGCGGACGAACACGTCTTGGGCATCGCTATCAGGAGCGATGAAGCCAAGCACTTACCCGGCGCCGTCGCGGTCATCATGACGACGCGCGCGTTGTCCAGGGCCGGATCACGGTGCCCAACCGAACTGACAGCAGCGCAAGCAAATCGGGCACCTCTGCTGCCGGGCTTGAGCCTTGGTCGCGGGCTGGACCCCGGGGCGAGCGGGCAGGCGATCCGCCCGAAAATGGACGTGTACCAGCATCATTGCGACGCTCCCGTCTCGGCCACGAAGCAGCGATGACGTGAAGCTTAAGGCCACCTGCGAGAACGGCTGGATACTCACCAAACGTTCCTGAGTAGGTGTCACACCGCCAGCGCGCCTTGGTGGCGATGTGCGTGCGGCAGGCGCTAGCGTGGCCTCGGCTTCAGTCTGCTGACTTTCTGGAGCCCGCATGACGACGCGGTGGGCCTTTTCGTCCAACTGCGTCGATGGTGGCGGGCGTCTGGACGCGGTGCCCCCCAATGTGTCTGCGCTGCCGTGAAACTGCAGATCGGCTCCTGCGGGACCTGCTGCCCTTCGGGTCAGCGGAGTTGGGTGTCGGCTCAGCCTTCGGAGCGGGAGCCTGGTAAGGCGCAACGTCGCCAACTAGTGCTTGCACCGGCGCGGAGTGGGCGGCGACTTGTTGGGGGCTGACGTCGATGCCTGCTCTGCGCATCATTACCTGCAGTTCTTTGCGTTGTTCGGGAAGCACCACGGTGACGACATCGCCGGCGTTACCGGCGCGTGCCGTGCGGCCGGAGCGGTGCAGATAAGCCTTGTGGTCGGCCGGAGGATCCACGTGCACGACGAGTTCCACCGCGTCGACGTGCACGCCACGGGCGGCGATGTCCGTGGCCACGAGGACTCGCGCCTTGCCGGTGGTAAAAGCCGCAAGGTTACGGTCGCGCGCGGGTTGAGAAAGGTTGCCGTGCAAGTCGACTGATGGAACTCCGGACTCGGTCAGCTGTTTGGCAAGCTTGCGGGCCTGATGCTTGGTACGCATGAACAAGACCCTCCGGCCAGTGCCAGAGGCGAGACGATGCACCAGTTCCTTCTTGGCTTCACCTCCCGCGACATGGAACACGTGGTGAGTCATGGCAGGCACCAGTGAGTCGGCTGCGTCTACAGAGTGCGTCACCGGGTTTCGGAGGAACCGCTTGACAAGCTTGTCGACGTCGTTGTCGAGGGTCGCGGAAAACAACATCCGATGCCCGCGGCCGGGTGTCGCAGCCAGGATGCGGGTAACCGCAGGTAAGAAGCCGAGGTCGGCCATGTGGTCGGCCTCGTCGAGTACGGTTACCTCGATCGTGTCGAGGCCGATGATGTGCTGTTTCATCAAGTCTTCTAATCGGCCCGGGCATGCTACGACGATGTCGATGCCCGACTTAAGCGCAGCTACTTGGCGGCTTTGCGGCACCCCGCCGAAGATCGTGGTGACCTTCAGGTTGTAGGCGGCTGCTAACGGCTCAAGTACGGTGGCGATCTGGGAGGCCAATTCACGAGTGGGAACCAAGACTAAACCTTTGGGCCCCAACGGACGTCGCATCCGTGCCAGTCGATCAACAAGCGGGATGCAAAAGGCGAGCGTCTTCCCGCTGCCAGTCTTCCCACGGCCGAGCGCGTCTCGCCCGGCGAGAGTATCGGGAAGAGTCGCAACCTGGATCGGGAAGGGAGTGTCGATTCCGCGTGCGGCGAGCACATTAATCATCGGTTCGCCGACGCCGAGATCGGCGAAGGATGGTTGTGCGGTCATGTAGTGGTACTTTCATATTTCGGTTGTGCCGTGCTCCGGGGATCGTTAGGAGACACCCGGCACAAGTTGGCGAGATTGCCGGCAGGCAATATCGATCGCCGCAAAAAGAGCCTGTGCGGATGCATGGACATCTGCGTTCGAAGCTTCGGGACCGGGAGTTCAGGATCCCCAGTCAGCACCGAGAAGAACGTTCTACGGCGCGCAGGCATCATTGCTCGTGACGCCAACGTTTGACGAAAGCATACACGACGTGTGACTACCGACCCCAATCCTTCGGGCGCGTTTCAGCGGCTGCTGCATCGCGGTCGCGGGTGATGGCATTTGATACGCACCCGTTCACGGCGGTGTGGCTCTGCCGCTCGACATCGCGCCAGTGCTCGGCGGCGCGCGTCAAACATCTACAACCACAAGTGATTTGGGGGAGGGGGCCATTTGTCAGTGACCGATTGGCCTTTCATCCCGTTGCACCGGGCGGTTTAAACCGGCGAGGACGATCTCGCCTCGGAGTCGAACGTGTTCGCGGATAGGCACGGGTCCGTCGCATCAAGCGTGCGGTGGCCGGTCGGGTGCTGGCTCGTGAGGTCCTAAGAGGCGACGCTCGGCCCCTTAATGTCGTCGCGCTGGGTCCGGGCCTCATCCCTGACCAGCCTCAGAAATCGTTTTGCGCGCGCTGCTGAACTGAGCCCCGGCGCCGTCTGGCGATGCCTGAGCAGATGGCGGCGTAACGTTGGTAACGAGCCTTTTCGTTGTCGGCGGTGGTCTCAAACGTCATTCCCCGAACGAGATCACGGGCAATGCGATTCCTCCGTCGGCCCGACTCTCGTGCCGATCGCTTCGAACTGCAAAGGGTTGTCCCATGATTCGCGCAGATCCGTTGGATGGTGCCGTTGCGTCCCAACAGAATCCGATAACAAACGTCATCGCAGGCTCGTTGGAGCAACGGTGCCAGGGATGACTACCTCGGCGGCGGAGCCAATTCGGCGCATAATCAGTACGGCAGCGGCGCGGCGGCTGGCGAGCCCAGTGCGGCTCACTCTGGCATCCCGGCTTGGGAACGAGATTGATGGAGCGTGGTGGCCCCGTACGGGGCTGATCTCGCGAGAGCTGCCTGAGTTGGTCTCTGTTTTGGACGTCCGTTTAGGCCAGATCCTCGATATCAACGTCAACTGGTCATCGTTGCAACGCCCGCCGGATCTCAACTGGGACGGTTGGCGGGGTATACACCAACACGTAATGACGGTTGGCGGCCGCGATGCCCGGGCGAACCTGCTGATCGTGCCGCATCGAACTGGTACGGCGCTTGCGGTACTGGTTTTGCGCCGGGCTGCCGGCCTACCCATCGATCCGGCGCATCGCGACTCCCGGGCGTTCCAGACCGCCGACTGCATTGTCCGAGTGGCCCGAGGTGAGAACGTTTGAAGTGTGCCGCTCATGGCGAGATGATCTCGCAGTGATACCTCGAGGCCGAGAGGATTGAGGCCATCTCGGGTCCACATGCCGCGCACGCGTCACGCCGATTGCCCAGGGACTAGCGCGCGAAAACCGATATCGAACGGGTTTCGTTGATTCCCAGCGCTTTTGCGCGGCGGCTCCCTATATGGGCTATACGGGGGTTTCCTGTTCTTCCGCGGTGATCTTGAGGAGGCTGTCGACGGTCGAGGCATCATTTGGGCCGGCTGCGGTCATCATGATGGCGTGTGCCTGGTCTGGGTCGGCGTGCGGGGAAACTGCCAGTAGGACGATTCTGTCGCCGTTGAGCCCGAGGACTTCGACGGTGTTGACAGGCTGGAGGCGATATCCGTCGAGTCGTACCGTTCGCCCTCCTGTTGCCAATTTTGCGGGTGGCTTTGCCCATTCGTTGAGGTTGTAGATCACGCGGCCAATCGGCCCGAGTCGCACTGAGAGCACCGCCAGCAGATCTGGCAGCTCTGTGGTGAGGTCCTCACTGTGTGGCCACCATGCCCCATCGACATACCCGCTCTGGGGCGCCTTGGCCTTTAGCCGCAAGCGCGGTGTGTTTGCCGGCGGGGTATGTCGGCGCCCGACATACGTGTGGTCCTGTTTTAGCGTCATAGCGACGCTCCCGTCTTGACCGCGAAACCGGCCAAATCATTCGAATCGGCGATGACATGGCTTTGAATAGTCACGTACGAGGTATCGCCGATGGTTCCAACCCTACTCGGGTTGTCCAGCACGAACGGGAGCGGCAAGAGAAGAGAAAGGCCGCCGTTTGGGGTTGAGGACGGCGCCGTTCAGCCAACCCGCGGTGTGAGGCTCATCGAGGTGCGGGGGTATCCGGTTACATCCGGATATGTCACGACGGGCGGTGTCGTGGCTTCTCAAGACGACGAGGGCTGGTTTTAGCACCGGGGATCCGCCCCCATTGGACCGCGAAACGACGCTGGTGGCGTAACGTCAGGCGTGAGCCGTTTCGTTGTCAGCGGTGGTCCACCGCGAATCGGCGCGGATGACACCCATGGGCAATGTGACTCCTCCGTCCGCCGCGCGCCCGCAGGGCGGTCGATGCCGACCGTGAAGGACCCGCCCGTGGATTGTGCAGCCCTAGCGATGGTGCTCCCACTAGGCATCACACGCCCGGCTTTCGCGGACACCGGGCCCGCCACCGTGATCCTCGGGTGCATCAGGTGCCGACAGCGACACCACCGATGACGTATCCGGTCGGGTGCCGACGCCGAGCCAATCCCGTGCGGTTGTCGGTGGCTCGTGAGCTCGGCCGCGACATCGACGGCGCGTGGTGGCCACGAGCAGACCGCATCACCAATGAATTACCCAACCTTGTTGCGGTCCTGACTCCCTTGCTCGGAGACATTCGCTCCATCAATGTCAACTGGCCACCGCTACAACGACCACCTGAGGTCAACTGGCCGGGATGGGAAGACAAACGCCAGCACGTAATGACCGTCAACGGCAACGATGCTTGCGCCAACCTGCTGATCATCCCGTATGCGACCTACAGCGCGCTCGCCCTGATGGTGCTGCGCTGCGCCGCCAACCTGCCCATCGAGGCAGCCGACCGCGACAAACCCGCATACCTGACCGCCGACGCGATCCTGCGGGCCGCCCAGCAGCAACGCGCCGGCAGTCACTAATCCCAACGGACACGGCGTCACACATCACGGCCGGCAAGCGTGTCCGGCAATCCTCATGCATACTTCAGTGGCCCTACAGCATCGGTGGTAGCGAGATTGCCGATCTGGCAACATCGACCGACCCGTGCACGGTAGGCTGCTGTTGACGTTGGCTGCAGCCAACAAGTCGTGATTGATTCGACGTTTTCTTTGCTCTGATCCCTCCGGGGTGCCGAGTCCGAGATGACCGGTGCACCTGCACAGCTTCGAGTCGCGGCAGGCCACCTGTATCGGATCAACAAGAACGGACAGCATGAAACCCCAGATGCTTCAAAATCGTGCGAACGTATCAAACCTGTCCCCGGTGTCCGCGTGGTGGCGGTTCCGGAGTTTGCGGGGATAGCCGTCGGCGACGACGGCAGGCCGCACGGCGGGGCTCTCCCGCCTCCGCTCATAGCAGTGAAAGTGAAACGTCCCGGGGCATCCAGGAGGTAGTGTGTTCCTGTGATTGAGCAGTCCATTCCGGCAATGTTGCGCCAGTGTGTCAATCTGCACCCTGATGGCACGGCGTTCACTTTTATTGATTACGAGCAGGACTGGGACGGTGTTGCCGAAACCCTGACCTGGTTGCAGTTGCATCGGCGAGTGCTAAACGTGGCACGGGAACTCAGACTTTGTGCATCAGCCGGTGACCGCGCTGTGATATTAGCGCCGCAGGGAGTTGATTACATCGTTGCTTTTCTGGGCGCATTGCAGGCCGGACTTATCGCGGTTCCGCTTTTGGTTCCGCTGGGTGGCGCCAGCGATGAGCGTGTTGATTCGGTGCTGCGCGACGCGGCGCCCACTATCATTCTCACGACATCTTCTGTCATAGGCGATGTCGTCCAGCATGTTTCGCCGCAGCCCGGTGAATCCGCCCCATCAATCATCGAAGTTGATCTGCTAAATCTGGACTCTCCCATACGATCTGATGCTGGCGACGATAACTATCCAACTACCGCGTATTTGCAATATACGTCTGGATCAACCCGTCAACCGGCTGGGGTCATGATTTCCTATCGGAACCTGCTGGCCAATTTCTCGCAGCTGATGTCTGGCTACTTTGCGGACCGCGGAGGCGTGGCGCCATTGGACTGCACTGTTGTGTCGTGGCTGCCGTTCTATCACGACATGGGTTTATTTCTGGGAGTTTGTGGACCGATTCTCGGGGGATTTCGGACCGTGCTCACGAGCCCGGTGGCGTTCCTGCAGCGGCCAGCCCGGTGGATGCAGTTGATGGCGAGCAATTCTCACGTATTTTCGGCGGCACCGAACTTCGCGTACGAACTGGCGGCACGCAAAATATCAGACGACGACATGGTCGGGCTTGATCTCGGCAGCGTGCTCAGCATCGTCAGCGGTAGCGAGCGCATACACGCAGCAACGCTCAGACGCTTCACTGACCGGTTCGCCCGCTTCAATCTTGACGTCAACGCGTTACGCCCCTCATATGGGCTGGCAGAAGCAACGGTGTACGTGGCGACCAGCAAAGCGGGTCAACCACCAGAAATCGTTCACTTCGAGTCCGACAAGCTCTCCGCCGGCCACGCCGAGCGGTGCCCAAGCACGGAGGGCACTCCACTGGTCAGTTACCCCCTGCTGCCACCACCTGCCGTGCGGATCGTCGATCCCGAGACCCAGACCGAATGTCCAGAGGGAACGGTCGGTGAGATCTGGGTGCACGGTAACAACGTCACTGCCGGCTATTGGCGCAAGCCTGACGAGACCGAGCGCACCTTCGGAGGACGGCTTGTCGCTCCGTCGGCCGGCACGCCCGAAGGGCCTTGGCTGCGAACCGGGGATTTGGGCTTCATCTCTGAGGGCGAGTTGTTCATCATCGGCCGCATCAAAGATCTGTTGATCGTGTACGGGCGCAACCACTCTCCCGATGACATCGAGGCAACGATCCAGGAGATCACCCGAGGCCGCTGCGTGGCGATAGCGGTTCCCAATGATGACGTCGAGAAGCTGGTTGCCATCATCGAACTCAAGAAGCGAGGCGACTCCGACGAGGATGCGATGGACAAGCTGGGTGTCGTCAAGCGTGAAGTCACCTCGGCGATATCGACCTCGCATGGCCTAAGCGTGGCGGATCTCGTTCTGGTATCCCCTGGCTCAATTCCCATCACCACAAGCGGCAAGGTCAGACGAGCCGAGTGTGTACAGCTGTACCGACACGATGAGTTCAGCCGCTTAGACGCTTAGCAACACCGCCGATGTCGATCAGGCCGAGCTTCGACACAGGCCGCGTCGACCACGCAGTTCTGGGATCGGCCCCACAGTAATCCCGCCACACACCAGAGCCGATGCGTCGCCGGTGATCGCGCCTGAGACATCGTGTGTGATCACGTCAAAGCATATCTGTCGCAGACGTTTCGGCAGGCTTGTTGCGCCTTGGGTGTGAACCGGCCCATCCGGATACGCCGACGGCCAAGCCTTGTGTCGTGAACGTGTTGAGTTCGAGAAGGCAAACCCCGGTTGGCCGAGTTCTAGGACGTTGTCATGATGCTTTGGCGTATCTGCGAACTAACTCGTCCTCCCCGAACGTGCTCGTGTACTGCAGGCCCTCGTCGTCGCGGCCGAAAAATGTCCACTGCTTTGGACTTTTCTGCGGCCCGCCGATCAGCTTGACCGTGTAGCGCAGATGGTTGGGGTCCATCGTGCCGATGATGTCACCAACCCGGATCTCCGACGGATGAATCTCGGGTGCGTCGTCCCACCAGTCTTGTACAGCCATGCCACCCATCCTCATCTCGGTTACCGTCACACTACCCCGGATTCGTACTAATCACAGACCACACGTACAGCCGCAATGGTGGCCGGTCCCCGATAGCGGATCCAGCCGGACTCATCCACGGGTAACGCGCCACGCCGTCTCGGTCCAACAGCAGGTGTCCCAGGGAACCCCACCGGGTGATCTGCATGCAGGGATGATGGCCGCTGTCGCTCGCGGATAGAACGCCTTGTGCCGTCGACCTGATGGCGCCCGGCCGGCCGGAGGCGATATTCGTCGAGTCGTACCGTTCGCCCGCCTGTTGTCAATTTTGCGGGCGTCTTTGGCCATTCGTTGAGGTTGTAGATCACGCTGCCGATCGGGCCGAGTCGAACGGAGAGCACCACCAGGCGCGCGTTCTCAGCGGATGGAAACCAGTTCGTGGATCGAATCTTGCGGTAAGTCGCCGTCAACGACGGCGGTCACCACCAGCTGGTTCAGTGTGATCGCGCCTTTGTGATTATCGAGGAACGCCGTGTCGGAGGCGTCGCGGCCGGTGGCTATGCGCACCAAAGCTTGCCGCGGCGCGAGCAGTGTCGCATCGACCACCCGCCATTGCCCCTCGACAAAAGCCTCAGCGACCGCGTGGAAGTCCATCGGGTACAGGCCCGGCGCGTACACCGACACCAGCCGGGCCGGGACGTTGACCGCGCGCAGCAGCGCCACCACCAGATGCGCGTAGTCGCGGCACACACCTTCGCCGGCGAGCAACGTGTCCACCGCCCCATCGATCGGATCGCTGGAGCCGGGCACATAGTTGAGCCTGGTGCCCACCCACGAGCTCACATTCTCCAACAGCGTCGCCGAATCTCCGTAGGTCCCGAATTCGGTTGCGGCGAAACCATAGAACTTATCGGCCTCGGCGTAGCGGCTGGGCCGCAGATACATCGACAGGTCGTATTCGGTCACCGGAGCCGGATCAGTCTGACCCACGATCGTCGCCGCGTAGTCGACCTTCAATGTGCCCACCGCTGCGTCGAACTTATGGATGCGGTTGCCGTGCATACCGCTGACTTCCAAGGGCTGGATGGGCCGTCCGTTCAAGACGAAGCACAGCGACTCGAAGACGTCGGTGCGCGGATGCGGAGCAACAGCAATCTGAAACTCCAGGGTCGTGGGGTCGGTGATTTCGACTTCGATCTCAGCGCCCACTTCTCGTCTCATAGCGCGATACTGCGCCGGTCGTTTCGGATTGGCCAGCTGTGGACCGCACCGGGCCGGGGTGCGGTGTCGCAGCTTCGCAAGCCGGGCCCAGGGCATGCGGCCGCGAATGAACCAAACACGCTCGTACCCGCTGTTGATACCTGCTTCATCCGGTCACCAATCTCGACATGTTCATTGCTCGCCGTGTGCGGCAGCGACGATCCACGTGACGGCCAGCTCAGCTGGGTGGCGAGCTGATGGCCGCTATGGTGCCGGGCTAGGATGGGTCATGCCGCCATCAAAAGCCGATGCCCCTGCTCGGTCGCGGCACCCTCGCATAAGGATGTGGTTATGTCCACGGTCTCGGGGCCTGGAATTGGCGCGCGGTGATGGTCAATCGGCTATCGGGGATGGATGCGGTATCGCTGAGCATCGAGAGTTCGATCGTGCCCGCGCACGTCGTCGCCCTGGTGGTCCTCGAGGCGTCCGATCAACTCAGCCATCAGCGGCTACACGAGCTGGTTAGCTCGTCGCTGCCGAGGATGGCGCGCTTCCGCAGCCGGGTTGTGGGCAAGCCGCTGGGATTGGGACAGCCCGTGTGGGCTGAGATCGACGACTTTGACCCCACTCCTCACATGCGGTGCGCAACGGTTCCTGCCCCTGGCGGCCGCCGCGGTTTCGCTGACCTGATCGCGGGGCTGATGGCCCGGCCGCTGGATCGGCACAAACCGCTGTGGGAAATGTGGAGTATCGACGGCCTTGAAGCCGGCCGGTGGGCGCTGGCGCTGAAGATGTCGCCTGCGATAAGCGGTGGCGTGGCCGGATTAACCGCCGTTTGGCGGCGGTTATTGGGTATTAGTCCGCAAGACGACCCGACCACTCATCTGCGGGCGGAGCCGAGCCTGGGCGGGCCACCGTCCATCGGCGAGCTCGTTACCGACACGATGCGAGAGCTCCTGGAGAACCAGGTCACCGGCGTGTGGCTGATCGCCGGGGCTGTGCCGGGTCTGCTGCGATCCGCGATCCGCCGGCCGCGGGGCGCCGGCCTGCCCGACCAGCTGCCGCACACGCCGTCATCGATGCGCGGGCCGGTGCCGCGCACTGTGTTCAACATGCCGCTGACTGAGCGGCGTGCAACGGCCTTCGCCTCGATCCCGCTTGCCGAGATTAAGACGGTCACGCGCGCGTTCGGGGGCGGTGTCAGTAACGTTTTCCTGGCCGCGTGCACACTGGCACTGCGCGGCTGGCTGCAGCGCCATGACGTCGTTCCCGACCATCCGCTGTTGATGCAGATACCGCTGTCGCTACAAAACCCCGACTCCACGAGCTTCAGTAACCAGGTCACTTTCGGGCGTCTGCGCTTCCCGGTGCAGCTCGACGATCCCGTTCAGGTCCTCACCGACCTACATACAGCCACGGAAAAGCTGAAAATGGTCGGTAGGAACAATGCTGGCGCGATTGGTCCCACAGCCGATTTCGCGACCATCGCTGCCATGCTCCCACCGACCGTCGTCCGCGCCGGCATGCAGCTCTATAGCGGGCTGGGCTTGTCGCAACGGCTCCTACCGATTTCGCATGGGATTGTCTCGACTCTTCCCGGGCCGCGGCTCCCGCTGTATTGCGCTGGCGCCAAGGTCGTCGGCATGCACACCGCGGCGCCGCTGATAGAAGGCGCCGGATTGAACATCACGCTGATTACCCACGGCTCCGTAGGCGATCTCAGTGTGTGCGTCTGCCCCGACAACGTGCCTGCCGTTGACGAAATCGCTACCGGCATAGTCGAATCGGTCGGCATTCTGATGGCAGCTGCCGTAGATTCTCCACGTGGGGTAAATCCATCAGTCCTCACCGAGATGACGTCACACACCAGGAAGCGTCCGCAGGCCCGGCACTAACTGGCCATAAGCGGTCCATGGTGAGCGCCGGCCAATGCTGGTGCGGCGGAGCGGTTCTGCGCAGCGGCGATCATCTGTGCCCCAGACGGGCAGCTGCTCGAGTTGCTTTCGTATGGGTCGCTGGCGGCACTGCCGCCTCGGCCGTCATAGGGGCAGTTCGTTCGGCGCGGCTGGCCGCAAACACCGCGTTGCGCGGTTTTGTTCTGGCGGCGGATCCTCCTCAAAGTACGTGCGGTTAATCCGCGCGTCGAGTCGAATTGGGTTACACAGTTGCTACTTTGGCCACGCGCGTTGCGCGCAATAGTGCCTGCGCGGCTGAGCTTGGCACTGGCATTTTGGTCCTTGCTTCGGCGGAGACGTCGTCACTTCCGACCACCAAATCAGTTGTATGCGGTGCTTCCCGCGACAGGATGCGTTGTGCTGACGATCTTGGCGACGCAGTGGTCCCGATCAAATCCTTGGCTCTTGCACCACGCCAGCGCACCTGCGGAGTTGGGAAAGGTAATGCCCGCGACGGTGACCCAGAAGTCTGGCGCGGAGAACGTTGACCAGTCGCCCGACCAAAGCAGCCTTACGTTGGGGTACTTCTGCCTTAGCTGCCGGTGTTCTTGCAGGGTCATGGCGTTATCCCAGACGACGCCGTTGTCGACAACGCCCGGGAACTTAGAACTAAGTTGTGGGACCCAGCGGTCAGCGAGTTGGGCGGATACGAACGAGCGATCGTCGTTCGCGATCTGTCGCAGCTGCTGCTCGGGATCTTGCGGTGCAGAAGTGACCGTCGGTACCTGGACCGGCTGTGTTGCTGAGGACGACCCTGTGTCATACGTGGTTGGTGGGGGGTTGGAGTACGCGGTCGTCGGCGACGAGGTGTCCGATTCGGAGTTTCGGTTAGCAAGAACACCGATCATCACACCAACAACGACCACGAGCACTACCACCGCGATTGCGATAACGGTCGGTATTAGCAATCCTCGCGAGCGTTCCCCCTGATCGTGCGGACTAATCACAACCCCCGGACCCGTTGGCGGATAGCTGGGTTGAGCGTTGAAGGGCGGATAGCTGGGTTGAGCGTTGAAGGGCGGATAGCTACCTCGTGCCGCCACATTTTGGGGAGCAAGAACCGTTTTCGCGGCGGCCGGCCCAGACGTCTCTGCTGAAAGGGCGCGCTTGGCGGCGCGTCCCAACGCGCCAGCGCTGCCGTAACGGTCATCGGGGTGTTTCGCCATGCCGCGAGCGATGACGTCGTCAAGGGCCGCCGGAACGCGGGCATTGACGGCACTTGGCCGCGGAGGTGGCGACGATAGGTGAGACGCGATGACTTGCTCGCTAGGACCCGGAAACGGCTTGCGGCCCGTCAATGCTTCGTAGAGGACACAGGCCAGCGAGTAGATATCGACGGCCGGTGTTGCTGCCTGGTCGCGGAATCGTTCAGGCGCCATGTAATCCCAGCTGCCCACGTGATAACCCGCCATCGTCAGATGCGTTTCACCTCGGGCTTCGGCGATACCAAAGTCCACCAGATACGCGAAATCGTCTGGCGTAACAATGATGTTCTGCGGTTTGACGTCGCGGTGGATCAGCCCTTGGGCGTGGGCGGCGTCTAAAGCCGCCGCGATCTGTTTGATGATGTCGGTAGCTCGCTGCGGCTCAAGGGCCCTGGCTTTGAGCATGTCATGCAACGTCCGCCCCTGGACCAGTCGCATGTCGATGTACAGAGTGTGGTCGATCTCTCCCCAGTCGTGGATCGGGATGACGTGCGGCTCTTGAAGAATCGCTGCGGCGCGCGACTCGCGCAGGAACCGAGTACGGAATTTTTCGTCGTCGGCGTACTGTTCGGCGAGTATCTTCAAGGCGACGCTTCTGCCCTTGTCGGTGTCGTACGCCTCATACACCTCACCCATGCCGCCCTTGCCGAGCAGCCGGCTGATTTCGTACTTGCCAAAGGTCCCGCCGACGAGCGACTTCACGGCACCCCCTACCTTCCTTCGCGACGGTCAGTATCCGCCGAGCGGGTCGGGCTACGCAGGCGTTTGCCGGGGAAGCTTTGTCCCGTTGTGATGCCAGCCGGTGCTGTCCCGCCACAGGTCCTCAATGTGGCTTCCGGAATCGACATACAGCACGTGCTGGGTGCCATCCGGCTGAAAGAGGTAGGCAGCGATGCCGCCAAGCGCAGCCGCCGGGGCGCCGCTCAGCGCGGTCAGATCCTGTGTCTGCCAGACCCCTGGCGGCACGAGGTTATCGCCGGGGTTGTTGAGGCACCCGGTGTTGTGCTGGTGGCGGTTTTGTGCGACGAGCACCCCGCTACTCCCGCGGCAACGATCACCGTCGCTGCGGCCAGGGCGATCAGATGGTTGGGCTTCATCGCTGGTCTCTTCGTTTGTGGGTGGGAATCGAGCCGTCGGGTGACGGCCGGGTTCCGGGGCCTTATCGGGGGTAAGCGAATCGGCTCACGGCGTCATCAGCCGAGCCCGTAGGACTCGCGCGACAGCCGGAAGAAGTGACCGGTACTGCTGTCGGTGCACCTCACACCCGACGGCTCACTCTCGCAGGTGATCGCGCCGACGGAGCGCGTTTGGCCGTAGTCGAGCGTTGGCATAGGGGGAACAGCAAGTACCCCGCCTACGCACTCAAAGTGGGGTGGGTTGCCCTGGTCGAGGCCGATTTGACTACCCCAACCGCCCAATTGACATTGGTCGGGCGATGGTGGCGCATAAGTGTGATGTTGGACTTGGCACGCCGCCGCCGGGGAGCCCGTGCTGGCACTGGCCGTCATGATGCACACGATGTTTCCCGACGGTGACTGAAAAGATCCGTCCGGGTACGCGTGAGTTGTCGCGGGGAGGGCGATGGTTGCCGCGCCCGTCGCCGCTGCGATCAGCGCGAGACTCGTGGTCTTGATCGTCTTCAATTGCGTTGTCCTTCTTTTAGGTTCGCCTGGGTGCCGCGGTCTTGTGGCAAGTGGATACTGCCCGCGCTGCTACCGATCCCAACATCGGGAGAAATCCACACACGCTCCTGGAACCGCCGCCGGCACAGGTCGTGCAGGGCCGCCGTGGCGGCGCTGACTGAGGCGCGGTTGTCGACGGCCAGATCTCGGGATGGGGTTGGCGGGCGCGGTGGCCGGCCCTTTGCGGTTCGGGCTTTGTTTGCCTGGGTATGGTTGGCGAAGCGATGGCGGCTCATACTCACACCTCGATCCCACCCCCCTGTAGCAAAGGTTCCTACCATGCACATGGGACCGCAACATCGATATCGCAGCAAATATCATCACCGTAAACGAGTCCTACGAGCTCGGCCGATAGCGCCGTGAGCCGATTCGCTTACCTCCGATAAAGGGCAACGCCACCGTGTTCAGAAACCTGCGCATACTCGGGCTAATGGCCGTGGCGGCCAGCGTCCTGGTCGGCTGGTCTGCCACCGCGATAGCCGGCGCACAATCAGCGTGCGCCGACCTCAGCGCAACGGTCGACCCCGACCAGATCTGCCACGTCCACAGCGTCTCCGCCACCTACCAGATCGACTTCAGCTTTCCGGTCGACTACCCCGACCAGCAGCCAGTGACGGACTACCTGACGCAACAGCGGGACGGATTCATCAAGTTCGCCCAGTTGCCGGCTGCGCGGGATTGGCCGGCGCCGTATCAGCTCTTAGCCCGAGGGCAAACGTACCGATCGGGCACGCCGGCCTCTGGCACCGAAAGCTTGGTACTTCGGATGGGCCAGGACGCCCAACCCCACCCGGCGGCCTGGTACAAGGCGCTCAACTATGACCTGAGCAAGCACGCCCCGATCACATTCGACACGCTGTTCAAACCGGGCACCAATCCGCTGGACATCGTGTACCCGGCTGTCCAGCGCGCGGCGCAGAAGCGCTCGGGGTCAGCGACGCTGCCGACACTAAACGGCGGTCTCGACGTCGACAACTACCAAAATTTCGCGATCACCGACGACGCGGTGATCTTCTTTTTCGGCCAGGGGCAAGTGCTTTCGCACACCGACGGGGAATTCGAAGTCTCAGTGCCTCGCACCGAACTCGCATCCGTGCTGGCCTAGCCCGGCCAGGTCCCAGGCGCGCGAAGCGGCGACGGCTGCGCGGGATCGAGCAGCATGGTGTCAACGGCGACAACGTCTTCGGTATCAAAGCCCTCCATGTCGGCGGCGAACTCAGGGCTGGCCGTGAAGTCGCGAGTGAGCGCTTCGGGGTCGGCGCCGTCGGGGTAGGCGATCAGCGCGACGAGCCGATGATCGTCGTTGGCGCGCGGTGTCCAGATTCCGTGGGTCGTCACGCCGAAGGATGTCAGGCTCCGAACATGGCGAGCCCAGTGAACTGTGGCGTAGCGCTCGAGGGCCCGCGCGGTCCGCAGGGTGTAGATCCTTAGCTGAAACATTGATGCGTATACCTTTGGTCGAGAACGAATTTCGTGGTGCAGCGGTGCCGGTCAGGTCATCAGGGCGACGCACAGAGCGCAGACTGCCAAGCCTTGCAATGCCGCGCGCGCATTGATGACTCGATCCCAGTTTGCTTGCAGCACACGAGCATTCGCTGGGACATCGCAGACTTGCGCGGCGGCGGTGAGCTGTCGATTGATCGGTGCGCTCACCCGTATGTACAGCACGATCCAAACCAGCAGTAGTGCCAGCGCCGTGGCCGCCATGATGGCCGTGGTCCATCGGCCGGCCGCAGCCGCGACTGCGGCGCTGGCCGCCGCGGCGACCATCCCGACCGCGCCGGGAATCGGCATTCGCCGGTCGCCGTAGCGATGCACGTTGCCCATCACGGCGACCAGGGCCCCGTCGTCGACGAGAGCCAAAGCGGGTCTTTGCACCATCGCGCAGAACATGTCGGTGCCGAAGACCACCGCGGTGCCCAGCACCCCGATCAGCGCGGCCACCCTGGCGAGATCTATCACGCCACACCTCCCGAAGTAGCGGGAGCTTGCCGGGGCAGCGCGCCTATCTGTTGAAAGACCTGCAAGGTGTTGAGCTCGTCCCAGTGCTCGACGAACATGCCGTCAGCGACCCGCCAGATGTCGATGGAGCGCATCTCGACGCTTCGCCCGGTGGCCGGAATTCCCATGAATTCGCCACTATGCGTCCCGCGGTACACGAAGCGTCCGACCACTCGGTCACCCGAGACGACGAGATCCTCCATGGTCGCTGTCAGATCCGGCAATGCCGCGAAGAACCCGGACCAAAACTGCCGGTTGGCCTCCCGGCCGTCGGCGACGAACACATTGTGATTGCGGTAGTCGCGGGCCACGAAGGTATCCACGAGCTCCGGGTCATGTTCATTGAGCATCTTCAGGTAGGTCTCAGCGAGGCGCTGCGCGGTGTCGTTCATCTCGTTACTCCCGATTGTTTCTTAGGTGTTAGCAACGCTAACCGCACAGACTGACGCTGTCAATAGCGTTGCTAGATTTTCTAGCGATGCTATGATCACGGATATGGCCACTGAAGATCGTCGTGCCCGGGAGCGCGCCGCGCGTCGTCGGCTGATCGTCGACACCGCCCGTCAGCTTGCCGAGGCCGAGGGCTGGGACGCCGTCACCACGCGGCGGCTGTCTACCGAGATCGAGTACAGCCAACCGGTTCTCTACAAACACTTTTCGGGCATGGATCAGGTTGCCCAGGCGGTGGCAATCGACGGCTTCGCCGAGCTGGCCCGCCTGCTTCGCACGGCCCGCACCGATGCCGAAACGCCCCACGATGCGCTGACCCGAATGGCGCGCGCCTATCTTGACTTCGCCCGCGACAACCCCGCCGTCTACGACGCGATGTTCACTGCCCGCACCACACTGCGCTTCGCCGAAGCAGACACCCCGCGTGAGTTGGTAGCCGCCTTCACCGAGCTTCGCCAGGCAGTGTCAGCGGTCGCGAACGGGGCGGACGCGGACACCCTTACCGAGGTGTTCTGGGCAGCACTGCACGGACTGACCACCCTTGGCCGCGGTGGCCGGTTGCGTCCGGAGCATGACCGCGAGCGGGTCGATTTGCTGATCGCCCAGTTCTGCGCCGGGAATGCGCCTGAATGACACTCTTGATGTCGGCATGTTGTCAGCCCAGGTCGTAGGAATCCCGCAACACACGGAAAGAGTGCCCAGAGCTGCTGTCGGTGCACTTCATGCCCGAGGGCTCGCTGTCGCACGTGAACGTTCCGACGGATTTGGTTTGACCGAAGTTGAGGGTCGGCTCGCCCGGGACGCGCAGCGTGTCCCCATGGCACTCGATGACGGCCGCTTTGCCCTGTTCCAGCAGGAAGCGGTTGCCCCAGGAGACGTGTTGGGCGCAGGGCGGGGGCGGCGGTAGTTGGTAGGTGTGCTCGCTGATATCGCAGGCGACAGCCTCAGTGCGTATGTCGCAGGCGATATTCCCTGACGGAGATTGAAACTGGTAGCCATCCGCGTGCGCTGTTGCCGGCAGGGCGATAGCTGCCGCGACCGTCGCCGTCACGATCAGCGCGAGACCGATCCTCATCGGCGGCCGGTCTCCTTCCTGGCGCCTGGTCTCCATGCCCATTTGCTGAGGGTAGCGCTGACGTTGGCGAGCAGTCGCAGAATCGCTCTCGGAAGGCCGGCGAGATGCGATTCTGCGTCTGCTCGCCAGTGGACGGTTTAGTCGGTGGGGCTGCGTACCTTTCGGGTATGTGTGCTTCCAGGTCGAGCTCGGGCGGTGGGCTCGGTGGGTTGTTGGGGTTGCTACTGCTGCTCGCGATCATCATCAAGTTCATCTGGTGGATTGTTGGGGCAGCCGCACTCATCGGTCTTTTCTTCATCGGGCGGGCCATCGTGCGCTGGTACAGCAAACGCTCGGCTGCCTATGCGCGTTACTGGGATGGTCTGGCCGCTCGCGCCGATCAGCAGCACAACTGGGTGTTGCAAGGCGATGACCGCGGGATCTACGGAATCGAAGGTGCCCAACTCATGCACTACCTGTATCCGGCGATGGGTCAGGTAAAGCGGCTTAACCGGAGGCGGTAGCGCCACGCGTGGAGCACCCACGACGCGGCTATCCCACGCGCGAGCAAGGATTCAGTGAGCAAGTAGGCGTCGTTTCTGCTCGCTGAATTCCTCGTCGGTAAGGATTCCCGAGTCGCGCAGGGCGGCGAGTTCGCGTAGCTCGGCAGCGATGCTCGTGATCGGGCCGCCTGACGGACTCTGCGGCGGTTCCGTCGGCTCGTGCGTAGTCGCCCTGATCCGTTCCCCGATCCGCTCCCGGCGGCCCGGGCCACCACTACCGGCAGTACCAGCCATCGCGCGCCCGGCCATACTCGCCACGGCCATCTGACTGAACAGGCTTCCGGCACTGCCCGCGGAGACTTCTGCGGCGGCGCCAAGGCTGGCGGCCGGCAATGCCACTGCGAGAGGGCGTATCGCGGGGGCCGCGGCAGCCCAGCCGGGCGGCACCGACAGTGCCCCGACCGTGTTCGCCTCGCCCAGACCTGCCGACACCGCCGACCCGCCCAGGTTCGTGATCACCGGAAACGGTGTTGGGGGAACCGGCCCTATCCCCGGCCAGCCCGCTATCCCTGCCCAGCCACTAACGACGTCATCCGTGTGCATCCCAATGTAATAACTGGCAATGTCGGGGGGATAACTAAAGATCGAAAATGGCGTGTCCACACCAAGTCCAGCCAGGTTGCCTGGTGCGTCGAGAAAAATTGAAAGCAGGTCGCTCAACGTGTTCAGCGGGTTCGGGGGGTCCGCCGCGGCTGCTGGCGCCGCCGTGGCGAGGCTCTGCAGTGTGTTGGGCACCGCGGAGAACGTTTGCTGGACACTCGACACAATGTTCTGCGCGTTACCGGCGGAGGTGCCGGTGGCTTGGCCGACCGACCCGCCCGGATTGGTGGTCTGCGGTGGTGAGGTGAACGGCGTCAGCGTCGTCGCCGACGCCGACGCACCCGCGTAGCCGTACATCGCCGCGGCGTCCTGGGCCCACATCTCGGCGTACTGGGCCTCGGTGGCCGCGATCGCCGGGGTGTTCTGCCCGAAGAAGTTCGTCGCCACCAGGGCCATCAGCAGGCTGCGGTTGGCCGCCACCACCGGCGGCGGCACGGTTTCCGCGAACGCCGTCTCGTAGGCGGCGGCCGCCGCGTCGGCCTGGTCGGCCGTCTGCTCGGCCTGCGTGGCGGTGATCCTCATCCACGCCACATACGGGGCGACCGCGGCAGCCATCGACGCCGATGACGGGCCCAGCCAGGGCCCAACGGTCAGTCCCGCGATCACCGACTGATAAGAGCTCGCCGCCGAATGCAGCTCGGCAGCCAGCCCGTCCCAGGCCGCCGCAGCGGCCAGCATCGGTCCCGAGCCAGGGCCGGCATATATCCGGGCAGAGTTGATCTCCGGTGGCAGTGATGCGAAATCCATGTCGTTTCCTCCGATCGGTTTAATGGGCCGCCAGGGCGTTGGCGGCTTGCCGTGGGTCCACCTGCGGCCGCATTGCTGGCGGCCATCGACGAAACTGGTGGGACTGGACCGCCGAATCCGTTCGAGGCCATGCGGAAAACCACCAGCCAGACGGCCGGCGTCTTCGACGTTTGTCGGACCGATAATTTAGGTCCTGAGAGAGATGGTCGTAACGACGCCGCATCACCGAAGCGTAGGGGCCGGACATCACTTGGTAACGAAACACCAACAAATGCATGTTCGTGTTGCTAGCGCGGCCCGACAACGAAACATATGTGTCGGCCGACGGCGTCCGGACTGATTGCTAACATCGCGCGGTGAGTGATCCGTCGGCGACATCGGGGTGCGGCCGACTGCGATCTGTTACAAGGCGCGATGTCTTGAAATTTGCCGGTGTCGCGCCGGGCGTGCTCAGCATCAGTGGAACGCTTGACGCCCCACGAGCCACCGCCGCCGGGATCGCCGGAATGGCCGTCTTCCTCGACCCGGGCCACAACGCCGTCAACGACGCCTCAACAACCCGACAAGTCCCCAATGGCCGGGGAGGCACGAAACAGTGCAATACGTCGGGTGCCGCCACCAACGACGGCTATCCGGAGCATGCGTTCACGTGGGACGTCGTCGGGCTTATCGGTGATGCACTGAACCAAATGGGCGTTCGCACACAGCTCTCGCGCGATAACGACAACTCGGCTGGACCCTGCGTCGATCAACGCGCCGCGCTGGCCAACGCGATGCGCCCAGACGCGATAGTCAGCATCCACGCCGACGGCGGACCGTCGTCCGGCCGGGGATTCCACGTGAACTACTCCAGCCCGCCATTGAACGCCGCCCAAGCCGGCCCCGCTCTGCAGCTAGCGCATACGATGCGCGATGCCCTGGTCGCGTCCGGCTATCAGCCGTCCACCTATATCGGGTCCGACGGACTGTATGGCCGCGACGACCTCGCCGGCCTAAACCTGGCCGAATATCCGGCTGTCCTTGTCGAACTCGGCAACATGAAGAATGCGGATGAGGCTGCCCAGATGGAAAGTGCGGACGGTCGGGCAAAATATGCCGCGGCTGTCACCCGGGGGATAACGGCGTATCTGAACGCCAAAGCCGGCTAGCGGACCTCCAAGACCGGCTGCGCACGGAGGTACTCACCAGGGTCTTCATGACTGGGTAACCAACCGTCGATTTCGTAGGAACAATCGCAGTGCGAACGCCGAACCCATGGTGAGCGCGACACCGACGCCTGCAACGATCGCCCACTTCTCAAGCTTGAGTGACATCACACCAGCTTCGAACTGCGGAGATGCCGCTTATATCGGAAACGGCTCCATGCTTGACAGGACGCGATTGGCGCTGGTTGAGATGACGCGTTGGCCGTTAAGCGGCATCGAGGAACTGGTTCACAGCGTAGACAAACTCGCTTGGGCAGTCGCGCACGAGCCAGTGTCCGCAAGGTTCTAGGACTCGCACCTGTCCGTCGTGGACGAGTTGCGAGGCTCGAATCGAATCCGCCACCGGCACAAGCCTGTCGTTGCGCCCAGCGATCAATAGCGTCTTTGCTCTGATTTCCGGCAGCCTGGAGACGAGCGACAAACCCTCGGATCCAGCGTTGAATGCCCATCGCTGTGTGGCCGCGAACGCTTCGCCCGCATGTGGACGCTTGCCATTGATGATGACCGCGCCGATCAGGTCGTCGGTCAGCGCTGACGCGTTCTTCACACCGACGCCGGCGCGCAACTGCAGGCGAGTAAACCGGCGGCCGAGGCTCACATAGAACCGATCTATCCGATTCTCCAGTCCAGGGTGGTTGGCGGTCCACTTGGCCGTGCGCATGAACTTGAACTTCTCGGTGATGCCGCCGGGATTGATCGCGATAATGCGGCGCACCACATCTGGGTGGTTGATGGCCACTTGGAGCGTGATCCATCCTCCGAGCGACAACCCCCCGAGATCCACCCGATCGAAGCCCTGGCCACGGATCAGATCGGTGACCCAGTCGCCGTACCAGGGGATGGAAAAGGAGGAATCCGAGAATTCGGTATCACCATAGCCAGGCAGGTCCGGGGCTATGACCGGGCGGTGCTGTCCAAGAGAAACCATCGCCGAACCAAAGGACACCAGCGCTGAGTCAATGCCTCCACCATGCAGGAGTATCAGCGGGGTGAGGTCGTTGCCGAGGTCAACCTCGAAGACCCGCGTGCGGATACCTTGAACATCGATGTCACGCGCGTCAACCCCTGCGGGAACTCGAAGGGTTGTTGCCTTCATGACCTCCTTCCACGGCGCACTTGCGGGGAGGCGATGGCCGCAGTCACTGTGCTGCGTGCTGCACCGGCGACGTGCGATGCGGCGGCTCGGTGGCCTGTTCCTGGCTTTGGTGCAGCCACACAAAATCGTGAATCCCGGCTAGTTGCAGCAGGATCCGGTCCCTTGTCGGCCAAGCTCGCATCGCCGCGGGCCCGGAAATGACCTCGGGCCGCTCCAGCTGGTACGTGCGCCCTTTCCAGGCAAGCGTGCATGCCCCGGCGGCCATCAGGTTTCGGTACCAGTCTGTGCGCGGGCCATAACCCAACGGCAACAGGCAACCGTCACCGTAGGCATTCGTGCCGAGCGACGTCTGGTAAACGCGCCCGCTGCGGCGCCCCACGTGGGTCAGAAGCCCCCATGACGACCGCTGGGTCCCCGAGACCTTGCGGGTCATGTCGTTGTACTTCTTCAAGAACGTCTTGAACGGGCCATGCCTGAGCAGCAGGTCCCGGTTTCGCCTGAAAACCCTCGGCAACAACACCAGCCATGTCAGAACCGTGCCGCCAGCACCGAGCACGACGACGACAATGATGCTGGGCAGCCGTTGTCTGCCGATTCGCGTATCCATCGCCATGAGCACCTCCTTCAGCACCAAGCTCACACCGGGCACGTCGTGGTACACCAGGGACGAAAGTCATCGCTGCTAAGGCCCTGCGGCCGCTCCGCTCGTCCAACGCATGTTCCTCCCCGATATCAGTGCGCTTCAGCTTAGGCACGGTCCGCCCAAGAGCACTGGCCGCAGATAACGGTTTCTGTTGTCGCTGAGACACTTTCGCGGAGGACCCGCGCAGCGGAACCGGTGCCCTGACCCCGGTTGATCGGTCCAGGCCTTGCGGACCACTTGATTGGGTCCGGCCACGGCGCCTGGTCGGAACACGATAATCGGCAACAAAATTGGGTTGATTCAACTTGTATGTCATCTTTGCACTGCGGCTCTGCAGTTGCCGGGCCGGCCAGCTACCCTGAAGCGGCCAAATTCGCGGACAGTACGTCATGATCTAGTCGGAGGCCCAGCCGCATGACTGAACAAACTAAGGGAGAGCGCTGGGAGTGCGTCGATCGACGCGCCGTGCCGGCCAACGCGATGCGATCAGACGCGATTGTCAGCATCCACGCTGACGGCGAACCGTCGTCCGGCCGGGGGTTCCACACGAACTACTCCAGCCCGCCCTTGAACGACGCCCAGGCGGGCCCCACTCTGCGGCTAGCGCATGCGATGCGCGGTTCCCTAATCGCATCCGGTCAGCAGCCATCCACTTATATCGGGTCGGACGGACTGAAGGGTCGCGTGAAGAACGCGGACGAGGCTGCCCAGATGGAAAGCGCGGATGGTCGGGCAAAATATGCCGCGGCTGTCACCCGGGGGATAACGGCGTATCTGAACGCCAAAGCCGCGACCGGCTAGCTGTGTACGGACAGTGAAGCTTCGCTGGTTCACTCGTACCCGTGTCGTGAGGGTGACTGCGATTGTCGTGACGCTGGTTGTAACGGCCGCGATCGTGACGTTGTCCGCCGTCTTTACCTACCGCCATGCAGCCGGTCCGCCAGCTTCGATGCGGCCGCCGACGACGTTGGCTGCGGAATTCACCCAGTTAGAGAACAGTCTGCACGCCAAGATGGGCATCGCGGTCGCCGGCGTCGGCAACGGGCAAGTCCCCATGACGTGGGGGGACTGGCAAGAGGGACCGGCCTGGTCAACGATCAAAGTGCCCTTGGTCATCGCGGCCTACCGGCAAGCCAACCCGCCGCAAGCCACCGGCGTGATGAAAGCCGCTATCACCGAGTCCGACAACGCCGCGGCCGAATCGCTATGGGAGCAGCTCGGCGATCCCATCGCCGCCGCCAAGAGGGTGCAACAGATCCTGCGAGAAGCCGGTGACCCGACCATCGTCGAATCACGAAAGCTGCGAACAGAATTCACTGCTTTCGGCCAGACAATATGGTCGCTGGTCAATCAGATCCGGTTCACCGCCAGCGCCTTCTGCAATAGCGCAGATGACCCGATATTCAACTTGATGGGCCAGGTCGAGCCGGACCAGACTTGGGGGATCGGCGGCATCCCGGGTGCTGAGTTCAAAGGCGGTTGGGGCCCGTCGCAGTCCGGCAAATACCTTGTCCGCCAGATCGGCGTGCTCACCGCCCCGGCTGGGAAAGTCGCGGTGGCGATCGCTGCAGAACCTGTATCGGGCTCATTCGATGACGGCAGGCAGGATCTCAACGAAGCGGCCACCTGGCTAACTACCTTGCGGCCTTGCCTGCCGGCCAGTGCGGTGGGTGAGGTGAAAACTGCTGACTTTCAACGATGATGAGCGAACCCAATTGGCTGGCGTCGGATTTCAACGGTCGTATTCGATGTGGACGACATCGCTGATCGGCCGCGACTGGCAGGTGAGAATCCAGCATTCAGCACCGTGGCCCGTGCTGAGGTCGTCGTTTCGCTTCATGTGAACATTGCCGATTAGCAGCTTGGCCTCGCAGGCGCCGCATCTGCCGCTGATGCACGCGTAGGGAGCGTCGATCCCGGCACGCAGCGCCGCCTCCAGCAGCGACTCGTCACCCATCGTTGTGGTCCGTTCGGTGACTGCGCCCCGGCTGACCACGACCGTCGACAGCACCACAGCGGCACCATCGGCAAACTCCGGTTGGCCCGCCGAGACCAACGGGTCGTGGTGGTCCCGTTTCGTTGCCAGGGGGCGGTTCGTCGAGATCTGCGCCGGCCGGCGAGTCAAATCCTCCTGCCCGCACATGGACCCCTCGCCCACCGTGCCTACGTCGGTCTGTCCGCTGGGGTCGGTCTTGCGCAACGCGCGGTACTCCGATGGCGTTAGTTCGCGCCCCCACGCGGTAGAGATCGGCACACCCCGGCCGAGGTAATCGACCTCGGTCCTTTTCCACGCCTTCACCCAGAGATAGAACGGGATTCTCGGGTGGATGTGATGCACCACGTGGTAGTTCTGGGAGAACATCAGCGGATTCATCAGGCGTTCCCAGCCCACACGCACTCTGCTTGCCCGGAAGGCGTCGATCTTCGCGGTGACACCGAGATCGTGATGCGGCAGCCAGTCGAACCACCAGGCAAGGATTCCGAGAGCGATGCGCTGCGGAATCAGATAAATCAGCAGAAGCTCCCATCCATAACCACAACCGACGATCACACTGAGCAGCGCCACCAGCAGGGTTTCGTTGATCAGCAGGCCCACGATCTCCTTGCGCGGCCGGCGGCGCGTTCGCGGTAGGTAAACGCGGGAGTACCAGGCGTCGATGGTGATCCACCGCAACGGAAGCTGCCAGTACGGGCCCCCGTGGGCCCAGGCGTCCGGATCAGAAAGCGGGTCTTCGTTGGTGTTGCGGTGGTGCTCGATGTGGATGTACCTCATTACCGGATACGTCGTCCACAACGCCACGAACGGCATCGACAAACGGCCGAAGAGCTCGTTCACCCACTTCGGTCGCCCGACCGCGTAGTGGATGGAGTCGTGCAGCACGGTGAACATCGCATACGTCACCAAGGCGTGCGCCGGGATCGTGACCACCAGCCACCAGCGACTCAGATCACTGAGTACCACCGCGGTCGCCGCCACCCACAGCACCAGGGAACCAAACCAGATGAGCACGGTTGGGATTGCAATCTTCGGCAGCGGCACTCCGGGGTCCGCAACGCCGCGATGGGTGACAGCCGTCTCGCTTGCAGATTGCCCACGCCGATCAGTGAGCCCGGCGTCCACATCGACTTGTGTCATTACGATGACCTCGTTCCTGCGATCGCACAGCGTGACCAGAAATTCGTACCGGTCGATCGGACAAAGAGGCTTGCCCAATTGACGGCTGCGAAGACATGTTGTCATGGATTACCTCAGCAGGCGCATTGACCACACCGAGCATGTCCTGCTGCAACGGCGAGGCGTTGGTGTCGACCAACGATCGCAAGGCTGGCTTCAGCCATGCCAGCTACTAGGTTGCGATCTGTGCACGGGTCGGCAAATCGTTCAAAAGTTTTGTCATAACCCGTAATTCGCGCTCGAAACCGCGATACCGTTAGCACCACTGGTTAACTATTTCATCACCGATCGCGGGAGGGTGGGGCGATGTCGTATCTAGTGGCAGTTCCGGACATGCTGGCGGCGGCGACGACGGATTTGGCGGGCATCCGCTCGACGCTCACGGCGGCCGACAGCGCAGCGGCGGGCCAGACGACCGGGCTGCTGGCCGCCGGTGCCGACGAGGTGTCGGAGGTGGCGGCGGCGCTGTTTTCCAGCCACGGGCAGGCCTATCAGGCGCTCAGCACTGAGGCGACCACGTTTCACGAGCAATTTGTGCAGGCGTTGGCTAGTGCTGAGCAGTTGTATGACAGCGCCGAGGCGGGCAACGCCTCGCCTACGCCTGGCGCGCGGCCGACGAGCAGCCGATGGCATATAACGACTCCGCGCGGATCGGTCGGGACTCCCAGGCCTGTAGATAGGTGTCCTGTACGTCGGGCCACGGCACCCCCACCCGCGACATCGACTCCGCGAGCCGGAGCATCGCGCAGTAGACCTCCTCGGCCCAGCCACCTAGATCAACCCGCCGCGCATACCACTCCCGCGCGTTGAGGAAATCGCCCAGATCGAAGTAGCTCTGAGCCAGGTAGAAGACCGACCGCGCATCATCGGGGTTGCGTTCGACCTCGGCCAGCAACAGATCGCGGTCCCGTGCGTACTTTTGCGGATCCAGACTGCGGGCGCCCAGGCGACGCGATTCGATCAAGTAGTCGCCTTCCAGGCGCTGCTCGACGAACGGGTCATCACAGACGGCGTACTCGTGGACGACACCCTCGTAGCGCCAACCCAACCCGTCGCGGAACAACTGCAGGCGCCAGTAGGTCAAGCCGTTCTTCTTTTTGTAGTGCAGCCGGTACGCGTCGGCGCTCAGCCGGCTGAAGTCGGGCGTGCCCACCACCATGTCGTCGGCGTCTATCACCCAGATGTAATCGCCGTGTCCCTGGGCCAGTGTCAGCGCCTTCGACCGGTTGTGGCCAAAGTTGCGCCACGCCGTTGGTGAAGCTCACCGGGGATGCCCAAACCGGCCACGTGGCTGCGGATCACGTCCTGGGTACCGTCGTCAGAGCCAGTGTCAACGATCACCCACGAAGTGATGTGGGGCGCGACCACGTCGAGCACCTCGCCGACGATGTGTGCCTCGTTGCGGACGATCATGTTGAGGCAGATCGCCGGGCGCGTGGTCGCCGGGTCGGGCACTGCCAGATCATAACTATGAGAACGACAACCGATACACTGCGCTCGAGCGCTCCCAGTGGGCGCCGAAATAATACGCAGCGCCATACTTGGGACCGCCGCAACGCGGGGGACGGGGTGTGAGGTGATAGCCGCCCAAACCGTATCGCCGGACCGGCATTCGTCGACACAGCAGACCAATCCGATGTTCATGCAGCGCAGAAGGTTTCATCTCCCGGGCCCCGCGGGCAAGGTCCAGCTTCCCCCAGTCCGGGGGCAAGCTTGCGTGTCCTAGCGTTCGCCGCGTCCGCCAGCGCAGTCATCGAAGACGGGAGCCTCACAGCACGCGGCTTCCCGCTAACCAGTTTCTACGTTGCAAGGTTTCCCGCACGGACCACAGTGCCGCTAGTCCTTGCCGTGTACACGCAGGCGGGCAGCGACCACGACCCACGGCGGTACATCGTCGCGAGGTCCCCGAATGGTGAACGGCTCAGCGTCTTGGAGTGCAGCTGGCATTGGCCCGACCAGGAAGGCGAATATTTCAAGTTCCGGGTCTTCGCGCCCCAGCTACCCATCGTGGTGCAGTCCGCAGGCGTATACACGATCGGCTTGTACCACAGCCCCGACGCGACACAGCCCGCCTATGCGTTTCCCCTCCCGGTCAAGGCTCGAGCCGCAGCGCCACCTCCCTCATTTGGTTTGGTGAGGGCGGAGTTCACGATCAGACCAAGTTGCGGTTCAGGCTTCGGTCGAGCGCATACCCGCTAACAGTGTGCCTGGAGGCTATCGCGACGGCTGCCTTCGGCGGCAAACACGCCGCGCACGTCGGCAGGGTGACGCATAATCCGTACGGGAGGATATGACGGTGTCTGCGGAAGAGTCGCGTGTCGGAACGACATTCGGCAAGTACAAGATCACCGGCGTTCTCGGCAGGGGCGGAATGGGCGAAGTCTACGAGGCGTACGACAACGAGATCGGCAGAACTGTTGCCCTGAAGATCATCAAGAGCCAGTTCGCAGATGATCGCAAATACCGGATCCGGTTCGAGCGAGAGTCACATGCCACGGCGAAGTTGCAAGAACCGCATGTCATCCCGATTCACGGCTACGGAGAGATTGACGGATGCCTGTTCATTGACATGCGTCTGTCCGGAGGACGGACTTGCAGAGCATGATCGATAAGGCGCCCCTCGATCAAACGCGAGCCGTGGCCATAATCACCCAGGTCGCCGCGGCGCTGGACGCGGCGCACGCCGAGGGCCTGATTCATCGCGATGTCAAGCCGCAGAACATCATCGTCACGCCAGCCGATTTCGCTTACCTGGTCGATTTCGGCATCGCCGAGGTGATGGGCGACACCCGCCTTACGGCGGCCGGTGCCCAGATCGGTTCTTTTGCCTACATGGCGCCCGAACGATTTAGCGATCAGGAGATCACCCCCGCAATAGACATATATGCCCTGACATATGTTCTGTACGAATCGCTTACGGGGCAGATGCCTTTTCAGGTCGATTCCCCGCAGGCGGTCATGGCGGCCCATTTGGCCTACCCTCCTCCTCAACCAAGCGTGGTGAATCCGAAAGTTCCGGCATCCTTCGACGATGTCATTGCTCGCGGCATGGCCAAAGAACCCGACGATCGGTACGGAAGCGCAGGCGCATTAGGGCGGGCGGCCAATCGGGCACTGAAAGGCGTCGGCGATACCGCACTCGATCTGACGGAACGCGTACGGAACCAGTACGCGCCGAGGCCGCCAATGCCGCCACCCCAGCCCGGTCCGCAAGTCTTCCCGCCGACCGGACCCGGGCCCGTCACTTACGGTGAACGGCCACGCGACCGCGCGCGTTGGCTGGTGCCGACCGTTATTGCAGTGTCGGCGGCGCTGGTTCTGGGAGCAATCGGCGTCGTCATCGGTCTGCTGGCAAA
Organism: uncultured Actinomycetota bacterium; assembly: GCA_963728815.1. Lineage (GTDB taxonomy): Bacteria > Actinomycetota > Actinomycetes > Mycobacteriales > Mycobacteriaceae > Mycobacterium. The sequence continues at coordinate 100,231 of CAVSLH010000017.1, read as the reverse complement.
GCTGAATTCCACGCGGGTCGCCGCCCCGACCACCGTCCCGACCGCGCCGATGAGCCCAACCGCCGGACTACCTCCGCTGGTGACCGGCCCGGACCAAAGTATCAGCCACACAAGTTGCGACCAGGGTTATCAGGTCGCGAACGGGACCGGATTCGGGACCCACGCCGGGCGCGGCTCAGCAGGAACATCGTGCTTTTTCGCGAATTCCGTCCTGCTCGCGTATTGGAACGCATACGGCAACGCCAGCACCGCACAGCGATCCGTATCGGCGCAAGGAGCTGTCCCCTGCAACACTGTCCCGGGCGCGAGTTGCGATCCGAGGAATACGGCGAACTTCCTCATGCAATGCGCCGGAGACGGCTCGAACCCCTGGATCAAGTGCACAGGCGGGAAAGACGCGGTTGTGTATCTCTGGTAAGCGCGGTCGGCGTCATGGGTAATCCTCAAAGTCCGTAAACATGATCGGCCGATCGACTAGATTCGCATCTGTGGAATCCGACGCCGGCCGGGCCATCGAGATATACCAACGCCACGCGGGCGCTTGGTCTCGTGATCGTGGCGACCGCCTAATCGAAAAGGCATGGCTCGACCGGTTTCTGGCTCTGCTTTCAGACGATCCCACAGTGCTTGACATTGGGTGCGGAACCGGCGTGCCGATAGCCCGATACCTCATCGAACGCCGCTGCCAGGTGACAGGAGTGGATGCCTCGAGCGCAATGATCGCCATGTGCGCAGATCGGTTCGCAGAGCACGAATGGCATGTCGCCTACATGCGAACATTGGGCGCTAAATCGCACCTTCGACGGAATTATTGCCTGGGACAGCTTCTTTCACCTATCCCAGGCTCATCAACGCCGAATGTTTCCGATCTTCAAGCGCCACGCCGCATCCGGTGCTGCCCTTATGTTCACCAGCGGTCCGTCGGCCGACGACCAGCTGGGCGCCTACCAGGGCGAGCCTCTCTTCACGCAAGCCTCGACAGTGCCGAATACCGCCAACTTCTGCACGACAATGGGTTCGGCGTGGAAACGCATGTCGTCGAAGATCCCGACTGCGGCCTTCACACGATCTGGCTGGCACGACTCAGATAAACGAGGCCTGGCCGCTCGCCAGCTACCTTGAGTCGAACTCTGTCGACCAGTGGCGCCGGTGCGCGGGCAAGCAATCACGGTGTACCGACAGCAACGAGTAGACAGTGTTTGGACTTTGGGCGGTCCGGAGTCCATCGGTGGCCGGACCATAAAGCGCGACACCGTAAACGTCTCGCACGACATCAGCCTTGTTCGGGCAATGGCGGCAAAGGCCAACGTCGTGGTGGACATCCAGGTTGCAAGAGTGAAACTGACCGACCAGGCCACGTCAATTGCGACGCAAATCCTGGACCGAATTCCCAGCCGAACCTCGGTGTGGCTCAAGTGGCCGGGTGCACGGTAACCGTCCTGGGGCTCAGTGGCTCGCCAGCTACCCGTGACGTTGCCGGATTCGTCTGACTGCTAGACCAGTTGGGCAACCGCGGTCACGGCGATGAGCACCAGCACGGCAATCCCGACGACGTACACCTGGCGGCGAGGAGTGATTTGTGCCGGGATCGGGCGTCGCTCCAGTGTTCGTTGGCGGTGCAACGCGATCACGTAGGTACACGACGCTGCGGTGGCAGCCAAGAGGGCCGGGATCAGCCCCGGTAGCCCGGCGGCGCTGTGCAGGTTTTTGAGCGTCAGCAGTGCGCCGTTGGCCAGCAACGCGAAAGACGTCCGGGTCCAGGCCAGCGTTGTCCGTTCCGCCTGCAGCCCTGGAACCGGCCGATTGCCTGCCGCCGTCGAGTGGTTCAACCCATGACCGCCTTGGCGACTACCAACCCGAGTGCGACGATCCCGACCAGGATGAGACCCAGCGCCAGGTAGCCCGGCGTGGGGTGACGGGGCAAGGGCAGGCCGCGTCGCATGGCGCGGTCCGCCTGCTGCCAGCGCAGCAGCCCCATTCCGCTGGTCAGGATTGCCAGGGCCGCCAGCACTACACCAAGCGCATGGCGCGCGCCGGGGACCGTCAGCTCCGGAACGAGTTGTACGAGGGCGACCGCCGCGGCGAGCAGCCCCAGCGAGGTGCGCTGCCAGGCCAGGAAAGTCCGCTCGTTGGCCAGGGTGAACCGGTAGTCGGGCTCGACCTCGGCCGGGCTGTCGGCTCCTTGTTCGCCGGCGGGCGTGGTGGTGCTATCGGCCACGACATACCTCGCAGGGCGTAGCAGGGACAAGCTTTTCGACACCGCAGATTTTAATCACCAGCATGGCCCGCCACACCGTGTTTCATGGGCCCACTCGGACTCGTGTCCGGAGACGGTTGCATGATGAGGCATGTGGTGACGGCGCTGTTGTTCGACGTGCAAGGCACGGCGACGGATTTTCACTCGACAGTCTGCGGCGAGGCGCAGCGGATCAGCGTCGGTCGCTACCCGAGTGTTGATTGGCCTGAAGTGGTGCGGCATTGGCGCGCAAGCTACTTCGCCACGTTGGACGCTGTGCAGAGTCGCCACGACGGATGGGTCTCCGTGCACTCGGTATATCGCGACGCGCTAGACACGGTCCTGGACGAATGCGGCATCACGGGATTCTCGGACGCCGAGCGCGAGGAGCTCACGTTGGCCTGGCAGCGCTTGAAGCCGTGGCCGGATGTGGTGCCCGGACTGACTCGGCTGAAAAGTGCGTTCACATTGGCCACCCTGTCGAACGCCGATGTTGCCACGGTGGTCAACATCTCCAAGCGAGCCGGATTGCCCTGGGACGCCATCTTCGCCGCGGAGATGGCCGGCGTGTTCAAGCCCGATCCGGCTGTCTATCGCATGGCCGCGACCTACCTCGGTCTGGACCCCGCCGAGATCATGATGGTGGCCAGCCATAAGTACGACATCCGAGCCGCGGCCCGTCTCGGTTTTCAAACAGTCTTCGTAGCGCGGCCGCTCGAGTTCGGGGTTGGCGGCGAAGCGGACGTGGCCTACTCAGACGAATTCGACATCAATGCGTCTGATTTCCTTGACCTTGCAGCACAACTCGGCTGCTAAGCGGCTACCCGAAGATCTCCTCAGCCTCGACATTCAGCACGATCTCGCAGTCGCAGTCACCACCAAACTCCCGGAGGCCCTCCGCCAGTTCCGCCCAGTCGATGCCGTTTGACTCGGCCCATCGTTCGGCATGCCGAGTTGTGTGGTCACAGGGCTCTTCGCCGAGCTCCTCGTCGATGTAATCGAGCAGCGCCTCAAGCTGCTCGTAGTCGACTGCGATCAACGCGGCGCGCGACGCTCGCTCGGCGCTCTTGTAGGCGTCGCGGAAAAGTTTGCGCCACTCCTTGTCGGGTGAATTGGACATCACCGGGGACCTTCACGGTTGGCGTCGGTCTTGGTCGAGGGGATGAGCACCACGGGGTCAGAACATACAGGTTCTCTTCGCGCTCAACAAGATTGAACGCCGCCAGGCGGCGCGTCAGCGACGCGCGGAACCGGTCAGAGGCTGACCGTTCGCGCCCTGGAGCAAACAGATGACGGTGCTCGGCATGGGAGTGGCCCCGGTGCGATCCATGTTCGAGTCGATCAGATACGTCACCGAGTACGGACTGCCGTCGACGGGCTGCCCTGTGTACGGAGCAAATCCGGCAGCACAGTCTCGATTGGCGACATTGGCGATGACGGTGTCAACGGCCATCGAAGCGCGCAAATACACCTCGGCCAAATGCGCTGTTCCGCAATCGACAACGGTGACGGTCACCCGGCTGAGGTCGGCCGGCGGAAGGTCGGCCACGCATTCGCCGACCTGTAGGTCAATCCACTTCTCGGTCCGCGAGCCCGGCGTAGCGGGAGAGGCAGGGACGGTGGCGGTCACCGCTGTCGCGGCTGCCCTTGTCGGCTTTGTCGGTGCAGGCCTCGACGTAGTGCCGGCATGGACGCTGTTGGTGGCACAGGCCGCCAGCAACGCTGCCACGGACAGGCCGCATAACGCTGGAATGCTTCGCACCCGCATTACGGCCTCCTCGATCCCATCGGATAGCCGTGGAGTCTAGGCATCCAGACGTCCGCGAGTAAGCGTATTCGCAGAAGTCACGGCACTTTCAGCTGGCTTCGGCGAAGACCGGGGGAACGGTGTTGGTCAATGCCGGGTCCGGCTTTTCTGACGACATCGACAGCAGCCCGCGCACGCAGCGAACGGCCAGCAGCCAGTTCGCCGGCTTCTTCATGTCCAGCCCCCCTAGGAGTTGCTTGATCATGGTCAGTGTGTCGAAGTAAATACGTTCGCACACAAGCGTTTCCGCGTCGTCGAAGACAAAGTAGGCGGTCATCCGGACCCGGAACCGGCTACCGGTGGGCGGGACCTTGCCCAGGTAGCCCCGATGCGTACCCATCAACCAGAACTCGACGATCACCGCATCGGCGCTGTGCCGCAGCGCGATGATTTCGTGGTCCTGGTCGGGGAATGCGGTCCGGGTGTAGTTGTAGTAGCCCCGCACCGCCTGGTCTCCGTCGTGGACAACCATCTGCGGGATCAGCTCGTAACGGGGGTGCGGGAAGGTGGACAGCACGTCGTCCCAGGCGTGGCGGACCTCGTCGTGAAAGTGGTCGAGCACGAGTTTCTGACGGGCGGCAAGCACGTCGGCAGCGGGAAACGCGGGGATGGTCACGGTGGTTCCTATGTGTTCGAGATAGGCGCTAGCTTGACAATAAACGAGCCGCGGTATGACCAACAGGACGGCCGCGCCCCGCGGCGTCGTCGCGGCATCACCACACCTGGCCGTCATCGACCACGAGGGCGAGTTCGACTTTGGACTCTCGCTGCTGATCGCCGGACTGGAGAACTACGTCCGACACGCCACCACTTGAACTGGCTCCCCGCCCACGGCGTGATAGCTTCGCGCCACTGGCATCGGGTCCCAAAATCGAATGAGATGTAAATGACTGCTGCGCCACCGTTTGCCGAGAAGATTCGAAAGCGATATCGGGCGGAAAGGCAACGCTTCTCGGAAGCGCAGTACGTGTTGCGGCCTCCAGACAGGCTGCGCGTACAAGCTGAAGCGCTCGCGGGCTATCTCAGTCACGGCGACAACGTTCTCGACGTCGGGTGTGGGACCGGAGATCTGTCTGCGCATTTGCAGGAGATGTATGGGGTGCGGCCTAGCGCCGTGGATGTCATGGACTTCCGTCAAGCCCAGATACCTTTCCAGCTGTTTGATGGCACATCAATTCCATTCCCGGACAAATCATTTGATCATGCCGTGCTCAGTGAGGTGCTGCATCACAGCCACGACCCGATGGCACTGCTCAAGGAGTGCTGTCGAGTCGCGCGCAGCATTATCCTGTTCGAGGACATGCCCGACGGGCGTCTCGGCAGGTTAATCCTTTACCTTCATGGGAAGATCTTTGCGCGGCGCTACCACTATCCATTCAGGCCGGCGCGCATCAGCGACTATCGCTCGGCGCTGGTGTGGCTCGGCGACAACGCTCCGTGTGTCGCACGAATCCCTCAGGAGCCTGAATGGTTCACCGTGTACCCGCGCATCTTGTTTATCTATGCGGTGTCTGACACCAACGCGGTCACGCCCGAATCGCTTCGACTGTCCAGGCGGGCATGACGGGCGCTCGCGTCAGCCCGTGGTCAGCCTGGCCGATGCTGCGCAGCAGCCATTGCACCCGCACAATGCAACAGCCCATGCGCACCATGGCGAAGATCTCGTACCACCTCAGTGCCTGCAGTGGCCGACCGATCAACTCCTCGTACCGGCTGATGACGTGCTCGCGGCTGTCGAAGCCGGGCAGTTCGGGGTCGGCGCCGAGCCCGTTGACCTCCATGGTCTGCCGGCGGGTAGCCAACCACCAGGCGAAGTCGGTCTCCGCCGGGCACAGGCATGCCTGCTCCCAGTCCAGCACACCGACGATCTGACCGGTGTCGTCGAAGATAGCGTTGGACAATCGGGCGTCGCCCCAGCACACCGTGAGTTCGGGTTCCTCCGATGGTTGGTGCCGGTAGAGCCAGTCGAAGGCTTCGGTGATGAGCGCGGGAACCTGCTTGTCGGTGGCCCATTCAATGTTTTCGCGCCACCAGGCGAGCTCTGCGTCGTTGCCGACACCCTGCGGGCGTATCAACCAGGGCACCTCGTCGATCGGAACTCGTTGTAAGGCAACGAGTGCGCCGAGGAACGAATCGTGCACTCGACGCTGCACGTCGACGCCGGCCCCGTGCAGCCAGCCGCGCAGCGCGTAGGAGGTGTCCGACGGAGTGTGCCCGACGATGCGCGGCATCAACAGAAAACTCGATCCGAGCCACGAGCCGTCGGGTTCGTAATAGATGGGCGACGGAGTGGCGATTCCGTAGTCGTGTAACAGCTGCTGGGTCCGGGTCTGGCCGGCCAAGTCGTAGTCGGTGTAGATGCCGCCGCCGGTCGGCGGGATCCGCACGACGTACTCTTTGTTCCCATCAACGCTGAACAGCAGGCTCTCGCTCGACCAACCCGCTGCCCGGTTGGCCGGGCGCAACTCGCCCACGTCGACCGGAGCGCCGAACTTGTGCTCGAACCACTGGCCGAGCTGTGTGCGCGTCGCAACCAGGTCGCGCTGGCCAAGGGACAGTCCAGCCATAGACAAACATTTACATACAGAGTATCCGATGTAAACAGCCATTCTCTTACATCCTGATTATCCAATGTAAAGCCAAGGAGAGGAGATCTCGATGGCCATACACCTGCCGTTGACGTTTGGAGATATCAGCGACACCGCCCGGCCGCTGGTCATCGCCGTCCACGGTTTCCCGGATACGCCGCAGACCTGGCGTCACCTCGGACCGGTCCTCGCCGACCACGGATACCGGGTGGCGGCTCCGTGGCTGCCCGGCTACGAAGCACCGGCGACGGGACCGATCAGCGCAGGCACCTATGTGCGTCAGATCCGCGCGGTGCGCAAAGCCTTAAAAGCGGACGCCCGTGCGGTGCTCATCGGTCACGATTGGGGCGCCCTCACCGGATATGGAACGGTGGCCAGCGATCCGGGTGCTTTTAGCCGCTTGGTTACGTTGGCGGTGCCGCCGACGCCGGCGTTGGGTGACTGGATGTTCAGCTACGCTCAGCTCAAACGGTCGTTCTACATCTGGTTCATCCAGCAGGTCGGGCTGGCCGAGGCCACCCTGCTGCAGCCCGGCTTCTGGGAGTCGCTGTGGGCTGATTGGTCACCGGGATACGATGCTCGCCAGGATATTTCGTGGTTGCGGCAATATGTTACGGCCGAGACCATCGCCGGGGTGATCGCCCCCTATCGCGCGTTGTTCAACTCGGAGTTCGCCGATCCCGATGCGCAAGCCGAGGCGGCGGCAACGGTGCAGGTCCCGCCGATACCGACCCTGTATTTGCACGGCACCAATGACGGTGCGCTTGGGGTGGAGTTGGTCGCCGCTACCGCTGAGCACCTGCCGGCACCCGGATCGTCGTTCGAAATGATCGACGGTGTGGGGCACTTCTTGCATCTCGAGCAGCCCGACTTGATAGCCGAGCGGATCTGCGCCTGGCTGGAAGCTAGCTCGCCGTCGCGGGCCGGGACACGCGCAGCGGATTGATGCCGGCGGCGTAGCGCAGTTCGGCGAGGAACTGCTCGCGGTCGTCGCCTCCAACCAAGTAGTGGCACACCGCAACTCGCACCACCGTGGCTGCAGCCAGATCGGCGTTCTCGCCCGGAACGAGGCGCGCGATCCGCTCGTGCAGGATCGGCATCACCCGTTTCATCTGCGCGAGCACGTGTTCGGGTTCGGTGTCGACCAAGAAGCCAAGCGAGTAGGTGCGCTGGAAGCCGACGACGAATTGCAAAGCAGCGTCTAGTCTTTCGTGACCTCGCAGACCCGCCATCGCCGAGGAAATCCCGGCGTCGAAGTTGTCTTGCTCGTAGAGGCCGAAGGCGTCGAGCAGCGCTTCCTTCGACGGGAAATACCGGTACAGGGTCGGCCGGGACACCTTGGCCTCGGCGGCCACCTCCGACAGCATCAACCTCTTGCGCCCGCTTCGTGCGAGCACGACGAAGGTGGCGGCCAGGATTCGCCGCCGGGTCGACAATTCGGCGCTGGGGGGCACGCGGGTAGGCACACGGAATACTTTACATCCTCGCCATTAAATGTCACACTGCGGATTATTACAATCGGACTCTGAACGTCAAGGCGAGGCGACAATATCTCGTGAGTCTCTGTGGTGAAACGACCAAGGATCACTACATCGCGAAGGCCCTGGATCAGTCTGCCTTGTTGGAGGTGTTGGACGCACTGCGCAATGCCGATGCTGCTGATCGGATCAAGCAGGCGGCCGAGACGTTCTACCAAGCATTGATCGATGCGGAGTTGACCGGCTGATCGGCGCCGGCCCGCACGAACGGACGACTTCGCGGACCAACCGGCGCAACGGGTCACGGCCGCGCACTTTGTCTACGACGGCGGGGATCTGGAGTTGCGCATTCCCAGGCTGCGCAGCGGCTCGTTCTTCCCGGCGTAGTTGGAGCGACGCCGCCGGGTCATTCAGTGCCTTATGTTGTCGCCTGAGTTACTGCGACCGGGAACATTGCCGTCTACGGGCGATCCAGTGGCCCCGGTAGGTGCTGCTCTGGCGGTGGTGGTGCATCGATCGGCGGGGCCGCGGGCGGTGGTGGCACAGCGGCGGGCGGTTGGGGAGCATACGGGCCTCCCGCGCACGCCGCATCGGCAGGCATCGTGGCGCATACGGGATCAAATGGGCTGGTGGGAGTGCCCTGCGAATATGGGCCGCCCTGGCACACGGCCACCGAAGGCATCTGCGCGCATTTGGGATCAAGCGGGCCGGTGGGAAAGTCGGAGCCGGAATCGCCAGGGTTGGGATCGTCGAGTGGAGCCGGCGTACCGGACGTGCCTACGAAGCCGGGCGTTGCGTTCGCTGGAACGGTCACACCCGTCGCGGGTATTGCGATGAGTGCCCCGGCCACCGCTATGTCGTCATCGTGCTGCGGACACCCGAAGCCATCGCCCAGTTCATCCATCGCTCCCTTAATGCGGACCCAAACAGGCGACATTACCGTTTACTGTTATCGACGCGACGCCGCAGCGCAGTACCACACTGACTCGACAGGCCGGTGAACCTGGCCGTGTCCAGACCCACGGTACATCTGCGCATATGGTCGCATGCCCGCTTCCCGCAGGCGGGTGAAACAAGTGTGGCGCAGTTGGTCGCATGTCGCCCGCTGCAGTCCTGCCCGAGCTCGGGCTCCGCCAACCCGGTCGCGTGCCTCGAGCAGCGCCACTGAATGGCCGGCTTGTTTGAGCCGAAGTGCTGCCGTCAGACCGGCGAAACCGGCACCGACTACACATACATCGACGTCAACCGTGGTGAAAGGCCTACTCGTAATAGGCCGAGCAGTCAACGACGCTTAGGCCGGGGGAGTCCAGGCGACTGGCAGCCTCTTGATGCCGTGGATGAACTGCGACAGCAGCCGCGCGGGTTCTTCCGTTGCCGCGATGTCAGGTATCTCGCGGTGTAGCTCCTCGAACATGACCCTGATCTCACGACGAGCCAGGTTCGCGCCCAAGCAGAAATGGGCACCTCCGCCGCCGAAGCCGACATGCGGATTAGGGTTGCGCGCCACGTCGAAAGTCCACGGATCAGCGAACTTTGACTCGTCGCGGTTAGCCGAGTTGTACCACAGCGAAACCTTGTCGCCGGCCGCCATCTTGGTGCCACTCAGTTCAATGTCTTGAGTCAGGGTGCGTCGCATGTAGACCACTGGGGCGGCCCACCGCACGATTTCCTCGACCGCGGTGGGCGCCAGACCGTCGAAGTCAGACCACCATTTTTCCCGCTGCTCGGGATAGCGGGACAGCGCCAGCACGCCGTGGCTGATCGCATTGCGCGTCGTCTCGTTGCCGGCCACCACCAGCAGGATGAAGAACGACGCGATCTCCGACGACGACAGCCGTTCGCCGTCGACCTCGGCTTCCACCAGGCTCGTCGTCAGATCGTCGTGGTGATTGACGCGACGGTCCTCGGCCAGCGCGGTGGCGTAGGCGCCGATGTCCATCGAGACCTTAATGAACTCCTCGAAATCGGTTGCCAGATCGGGGTCGCCGAATCCTAGAATCACGTTGGTCCAGTGGAATATCCGCTGCTCGTCCTCCTCGGGAATCCCCATCATGTCGCAGATGACCTGCAACGGCAGCGGCCCCGCCAGCTCGCTGACCAGATCGGCTTCCCCGTCAGGATGATTGGCGATCATCGATGCGACCAGCCGGTGTGCCCGCTCGCGCACCGACGCCTCAATGCGGGCCACCACTTTCGGGGTGAACGCCCTGCTGACGATCGAGCGCAACCGCTGATGTCGCGGATCGTCGAGCACGATCATCGAGCCGAAGTACTCGGCTGTCTCGGATGTCTGGTCGTTGATCGTGATGTTGGGGCTGGAGCTGAAAATGTCCGGATGGCGGCTGGCGTAGAAGACGTCGTCGAGCTTGGTTAGGGCCCAATGCCCGCCGCCTGCCGTGAACCCCGCTAGCTCGATCGCCGGCCAGAACGAGATCGGCGCCTCCCGTCGCAAGGCGGCGAAAGCGCCGTCGCGATAGTCGTCGTCGAGCCCCCAGAACTCCAGCGAGCCGAGATGGATATCGGCAAGTGGAATCTCGGGCGGTGGCGCCCCGTTAACTCGAGTCGCCAGACCCTTTTTGAAGCCCGTTTTGAGGCCCACGTCGATCCTCCTACGTTCCCCCTACGTCATCGTAGGAGTGACAACCGCGAGCCTAACCCCGGCTCAGTGCGAACAGACGGCTCGCCCCGGCGTCCCCGCCGCTGTCGCTTTAAACACCGAGTTGCCGTCGACCACAATGTTGCAGGAGATCGTGCCTTCGCCCTCTGCGCTGAGGACGAACACTTGCCCTCCGAAAGCAGTGAACTGCGTCGACCATGGCAGGGGCACATTCACTATATGTTTCTGACCGGTATCCAATTGGTACGTGATCGTTTCAGCGACGCCGGAGCCGCTTACTTCGTAGCGGACCTGAGGGAAGTCGCCCGCGTTAGCCACACCGCAGGTGGCCGCGAATCCAATACCGATAGCGAACAGGATCGAGGAACCGCTGAGAGCCAATCGACTGGTCATGGTTTCTCATCGTGTCACCACATAAGACGGCACGCGAGGGTTTCGAGTCCTTTAGTGAGCAGCCACGCCTGGCAGCCGGATCGCGAACATACTGGGCCAGGGCAATCAGCTGAATCGCGACCACCACCACGACGAGAGTGCCGGTGGATACGTCGTAGAGCCAGCCGATGAGGGCGCCGCCCGCCGCGGACGCCGCGCCCAGTCCGGCGGCGAACACACCGTAGGCGCTGGCCCGGCGTGGGGCCGGGACCATGTCGGCAACCACCCCGCCGCAGGGTGGACTCCTGTATGCCGACCGCCGCGCCCCACATCAACGTGCCTACAATCACCATCCAGACCTTGCCGGTGAAGCCGAAGACTACGACCACCGCTGACAGAACCGGCAGTGCGGCAATGGTTTTCGCGCCGAATCGGTTGTAGCTCCAGCCCGAGGCCAGCGCTGCCAGCGCACCTGCGGCCATAGTGCCCGCATAAACCACCGGGACCGTGGCGGCGGTCGGCAGGCCGCGGGTGACCATGTGGAACGACAGCAACCCGAAGGTGGCGAAGCCTGCCATGGTGATCGCGACGAACCCGCAGTACAGCCAGAACTTTGTCGGAAGCGCCCAGAGTCGCGACGCTGTAGGGTCATCCGGGATCGCGCGAGACGCTTCGTAGGACTCCGGATGGGGCATGCGGAACCCGCAGCCACACCAACAGTGTCAAAGTGGCCGCACCAGGCAGGGCCAGCACACCGAGCGCGGGCGCATAGTCGTTCCGGGTGATCGCGAGTATCCCGGCGACGGTCTGCGGGCCGAGTATCGCTCCGACCTGGTCGAGAGCCTCGTGCACGGCAAAACCGCGACCTCGGCCGGTGACGCTGGTGGCGTGCGACAGCAACTTGTCTTTGGCAGGGCTGCGTACCGCCTTGCCGACGCGTTCGGCGATCACCAAAGCGCACGCGACCCAGAGGGCGCCAGCGATGCCGAGCAGCGGAACCGTGATCACCGTTAGCGCGTAGCCGGCGATGGTCCACCCCCAAAACCGTCGGGTGCGATCGGCCAACGGCCCCGACACCAGCCGCAGTCCCAGGGCGGCGGCCTCGCCGATACCGGTGACGACACCGACCACCAGGCCGGTAGCCCCCAGCGAGGCCAGCAGCGGACCGGTGATCGACCGGGCACCCTCGTAGACGAAATCAGCGAGCAGACTGACCGCGCCGAAGATGGTGACGAATCGCCGCGCGCTCAACGCGGGACGAGCCGAGTCGACGCGGCTCACCACGGGTTGACCGTTCGCACACGTCAGATGCTAGATACCGTTAGGTGCCCTGCTTAGGGTGATTGATGAGCGGAAGGCGGTTTATGGGCGAAGTCATAGCAAATCACGGCACAAAGCGGATAGTCGTCTGGGGCACGGGATTCGTCGGCAAGATCGTGATCGCCGAGATCGTCAGGCATCCACTGTTCGAGTTGGTGGGCGTCGGTGTCAGCAACCCCGCCAAGGTCGGTCGCGACGTCGGCGACATCTGCGGGCTGGCCGAATCGGTGGGCATCACCGCAACCGACGACGTCGACTCCCTGATCGCGCTCAGACCCGACGCGATGGTGCATTACGGCCCGACCGCGGCGCACGCCGACGCCAACATCGCGCTGATCACGCGTTTTCTGCGGGCCGGCATCGATGTCTGCTCCACCGCGATGACACCGTGGGTCTGGCCGACCATGTACCTGAACCCCCCGAACTGGATAGAGCCGATCACGCAAGCATGTGAGCTCGGCGGATCGTCCTGCTTCACCACCGGCATCGACCCGGGATTCGCCAACGACCTGTTTCCCATGACGCTGATGGGCGTCTGCTCGGAAGTGCGCATGGTGCGAGCTTCCGAGCTGCTGGATTACACCAACTACGAAGGTGACTACGAAACCGAGATGGGCATCGGCCGCGAGCCAGAATTCCGCCCGGTGCTGGAAAACTCTGGTGTGCTCATCTTCGCGTGGGGTGCCACCGTCCCGATGATCGCCCACGCCGCCGGCATCATGCTCGACGAGATCACCACCACCTGGGACAAGTGGGTGACTCCCACCGAGCGCACCACCGCGAAGGGCGTCATCAAGCCCGGGCATGTCGCCGCCGTCCGGTTCACCATCAACGGGGTCTACCGGGGTGAGACACGCATCCAGCTCGAACATGTCAACCGCATCGGGCATGATGCCGCCCCCGACTGGCCGTCGGGCCACGACCATGACGTCTACCGGGTGGATATCGAAGGGACGCCGAGCATCTTCCAGGAAACGGCGTTCCGGTTCACTGACGGCTCGGGCCGGGACGCGGCCGCGGCCGGGTGCCTGGCGACCGGGATGCGTGCGCTCAACGCGGTCCCGGCGGTCAACGACTTGCGGCCGGGCTGGGTGACCCCGCTCGACCTTCCGCTGATACCCGGTGTCGGCACGATCCGCTGACCAGCGCATATTTGTGGCCGTCTCGTTATACAGCTCACGCATAGCCAGTGCTGAGAAAAGCTATAGGTTTTCGCGCCACAGTTTTGAGGTATTTGGGGTTGCGGGGGCGTGCCACTGGACACGGGGATTGGAAACATGGCCGAAGGAGCTAGGCCCGCGCTGGGCTTGTCGATTGGTTCCACCTATCTGGCGGCTGTAACCGCCGATCACGCCATCACCCGCAAGCCCGTGCTGACGCTGTTTCGCCAGCGTCCGCCCGAGGTCGGCGTGCCGTCGGAAAACCCAAGGCTGGACGAGCCCGGCCTGGTGATCACCGATTTCGTGGACCGGGTGGGGGACCCGGTCGGAATCGTGGCGGCCGACGGCTCGGTGCATCGCAGCGAGGCATTGACCGCCGACGGGTTGCGTGCGCTGGCCTACACCGCCACTGGCGGGCGCGCGCTACCCGACAGTGTCGCGGTGACCTACCCCGCGCACTGGGGGCCTAAGGCGGTGGATGCGCTGGGCTCCGCGCTGAGTCGGGTGTCGGAATGGTCGAAGCGTGCGCGGCCGCTGACGCTGATCCCAGATGCCGCGGCGACGCTGTTCGCCGTGTGGGCCAACCCGGGCATACCGGCCCGCGGGATCGTCGCGGTGTGCGATTTCGGGGGCAGCGGAACCAGCATCACGTTGGTCGACGCCGCTGGCGACTATCAGCCCGTGGCCCCGACCTTGCGGCACCACGATTTCTCCGGCGACCTGATCGATCGGGCGCTGTTGAACTCCGTCATGGCCGATCTGCCGAGCACCGGTTCTTTCGACCCGTCCGGTACCTCAGCGATCGGCTCGCTGGCCCGGCTGCGGACCGGATGCCGAATCGCCAAGGAGCAGCTCTCGTCGAGCACGGTGACCACGCTCTCCGACGAATTCCCGGGGTCGCGCGGCGATATCCGGCTCACCAGGAACGAATTCGACGACGCGATCCGCGATTCGCTCAACAACTTCATGGTCGTCTTGGAAGAAGCGCTGGGGCGCAACGGAATTCGTGGCTCCGATCTGGCGGCGGTGGTTTCGGTGGGTGGTGGGGCGAACATCCCGGCGGTCACCACCATGCTGTCGGGACGGCTTCGGGTCCCGGTTGTCACGACGCCGCGTCCGCAGCTGACGGCAGCTATCGGCGGGGCGTTGCGCGCGGCGCGCGGTCCAGGCATACCAGTGCAACAGTGTTGAGCCCGGCCGCACCGGCAACGGCAACGGCTACAGCGACGGCGATGGCGGCACTGGCGCCGGCGGCGCGGGGAGTGCGCTGGCCGGGGCTGGGGTATCGCGGGCGTCGGGGGGATCGGGGGCATCGGGGCCGGTATCGGGCCTGATGCCTGCGCTGGCCTGGTCGGAGACCGACGATGACTCGCGCGTCATGCCCGTCGGTACCGGCGAGTATCCGAGGTCTTCCGGCGGTTCCGGCTAGACGGGCTACACAGCGGCCCGCCCCCTGTGCAGTTGCAATTTGAGCCGACCCTCGTCGAGGGTTACCCACTGCAGCGCTGTGTCGAAACTCTCGTTACTGCGATCAGCGCTTGACTAGCACAAGCGAGGCCAGCGGAATCTGCATAGGCTCGGGCGTACTTGACAACCGTTGCGCAACCGCGGCCTCCAGTTGCTGAATGAATTCGTCGCCTCGCGGCCCGCCGGGCCCGCCCTCCAGCGCTGCTGCCAGGGTCGGGAAGAGGGCGGCTCGTGCGAATGCCGCCCACTGTGCCCCGAAAGCCTGTGCGTCTCCGTCTAATTGGAACCGTGTCCAAAACCGGTCCTCGGCTTCGAACACTTCGAGATGCTCGATCGTCAAACCCTCGAACCATCCCTTGGGCGAGAAGGGGGCGCGAAAGCCCTTCTCGCTGCGAGCATATGTGGGAATTACCATACGCTGCAACTCATTTCGATGGAGCAGGCCGTCGCGTACCTGATCGTTCAGCGCCGCAACAAGCGTGTCGTTCAATAGTCGGTAGCCGAACTCGCCGTCCTCGCCGACAGCCATCGTCAGCGCCACCAGGCGTCCTTCCGGACACAGCTCGCGTCCGCGGAATGCCACGAAGTTCTGCCAGTCCGTAGCGGCCTGGTGGGCATATGCCGCGCGCGCCTCCTCGTTTTTGCTGTACGCAACCGTCACGTGATCGTGGAGTTCTGGGGCTCCTTCGGGGATTCGGCTCAGCCACTGGATCGCCCACGACGTCCAGCCGAGGTTAACGGTGTTGGAAGGCAGGATCTGGGTGTAAAACGACCGACCGACGGCAGAGGCGAAAGTCGCTGTGTCCTTCTGCAGGTAGCTGTCCGGGTCGTCGGCCAAGGTCCGGAACAGCGCCGTGAAATCGTTGTCCGGTACATCGGTGTGCGCCACCAGGATTGCGTGGTCGTGGCGGGTACGACGGCGGAGCACGTCAATGCCCGCCGACATCGGCTTGAGCGAATTGTGCCCGTTGGCGGCGCCATAGTCGGCGATGACGATCGGCTGCGGAGATGCGGGCAGCGGCACTTGCTGCGCGGCCCGCTCGAACAACGCGAGGGCCGGCGCCAAGCCGGCGGCCTGCAGGCGCGACGACGCGGTGTACGTCGCGCTGTCCATCGGCTCTGGCCGGACCACGACACTCGATTCAGGCATCCGAGGTTCCGGCCGCATGGACCAACGATAATCGCTGCGGTAGTTGTCAGTTCGGCTTCGGGTAGCTGACACCGGTGAGCTGTTCGGAAAGCTCCCACAGTCGCCGGCAGTCACTGTCGTTGCGGGCACGCTCGGGCACCTTGGCCAGCTTCACACCACCGCCGGCGGCCTCGTAGAAGCCGCGAGGTCCGTAGAACGCGCCGCCTTCGGCCTGCGGCGTGGTGGCCGCGTACAGCGCGGGCAAAATCCCTTCGTCGATCTCCTGCCACAGGAACGGCGCGAAACGCCATGACGTCTTGTACAAACGCTCCATCAGCGTCGGCTTTTGCCGGCCGTGCGAGGGTCCGCTGATCTGCAGGTTGGTCTTGGTCAAGCCGGGGTGTGCGGCGTTGGACATGATGCCCCAGCCGGCCGCGCGGCTGCGGCGGTCCAGTTCGAGGGCGAACATCAGCACAGCCAGCTTCGACTGGCCGTAGGCCGACATGGCGGCGTAGGACTTCTCGAATTGCGGGTCGTCGAAGTGGATGCGGCCGCTTTGGCGGGCTGCCAGGCTGCTCAGCGAGACCACCCGCGCGCCATTGGCGGCGCGAAGCAGCGGCAGCAGGTGTGCTGTCAACGCGAAGTGTCCGAGATGGTTGCTGCCGAACTGCAATTCGAAGCCGTCGGCGGTGGTGTCGCGTTCCGGTGGCGTCATGACACCGGCATTGTTGATCAGGATGTCGATGGGGCGCCCCTGGGCGTTGAGTTGTTCGCCCAACGCGGCGACGGCGGCCAGCGACGACAGGTCGAGGGCCTTGATAGTCAGCTTGGCGTCGGGGACCGTGCTGCGGATTTCCTCGATCGCCGCCTCACCCTTGGCGCGATTGCGGATCGCCATGACGACATCGGCGCCGGCAGCCGACAGCCGACGGGCCAGCCCGAACCCGAGACCGCTATTGGCTCCTGTGACGATTGCCAGCTTTCCCGACAGATCGGGCACGGTGGCGACGAGATCGTGGGCCATTGCTCATCACTCCTTTTCCGGCGGCGCAGAGACTGCCGCGTCTCAGTGTCCTCTTTTCCTGGCCGTCAGCGAACCCGGGCGGCATGCTGATCGGCATGGCGGTGCCATATCGACAACGCATCCCTGGCTGGGCCGCGGCACTCGGCTTCGGCGCGCTGCCCGGGCTCGCTTTTCCGGCGCCGTCATGGTGGTGGCTGGCCTGGTTCGGTGTGGTCCCGCTCCTCTTGGTGGTGCGTGCCGCGCCGACGCCCGCCGACGGTGCCGTGCGGGCCTGGTGGGGTCTGGGCGGGTTCGAGCTGATTACCCAATACTGGCTGGTCAGCAGCATTGGCCCGATGTTGGTGGTGTTGGCCATCGGACTCGGTGCGCTATGGCTCCCCTGGGGGTGGGCCGTGCACCGGCTGTTGTCGGCGCCGGCGACCACCGGCCGCACGGTTGCCGCAATGATCGTGGTGCCCAGCGCGTGGGTGGTGGCCGAGGTGGTGCGTTCCTGGCCCTCTTTGGGCGGCCAGTGGGCGCCGCTCGGCGCCTCGCAATGGAACCAGCCCGTCACGTTGGCGTCGGCCGCGCTGGGCGGGGTGTGGCTGACGAGTTTCCTTCTGGCCGAGGCAAATACCGCGATCGTCGACGTGATCGTGCGCCGGGAGGTGTCGGGTCGGCTGGTCGCCCTGGCATGCGCGCTGGCGTGTGCGGCACTCGGCCCGGCCTGGTACCTGTTTGGCCCGGCACCGGCCGGCGGTCCGACGGTGCGTGTGGCGCTCGTACAGCCCGGCGATATCGCCGACTCGGCAGCCCGGCAGGCGGCCAGCGAGGCGCTGACCGCATCGGTCGCAGGCCGGCGGCCGGACTTGGTGGTCTGGGGAGAAAGCAGCGTCGGACAAGACCTCACCAGCCATCCGGAGGTCCTGGCCCGGCTTTCGGCGCTGTCGCGGCAGGTGGGCGCGGACCTGCTGGTCAACGTCGACGCGCCCGCACCGAGTGGGCGAATCTTCAAGTCCGCGGTGCTCGTCGGAGAGCACGGGATATTGGGCAGCTACGAGAAGACCCGGCTGGTTCCGTTCGGCGAATACGTGCCCCTGCGGCCGCTTTTGGGCTGGATCACCCGTCACAGCAAGGCCGCCGCCGAAGACCGGCAGCGGGGGACCGGACCGGTGGTGCTGCAGGTCGGCACCCTCAACATTGGACCGTTGATCAGCTACGAGACGACCTTCTCCGATCTTGCCCGTCGCGAGGTGCAGCTCGGCGCCGAGCTGCTGGTCTATCAGAGTTCCACCTCCTCATTTCAAGGGAGTTGGGCGCAGCCGCAGCTCGCCGCCCAGCCCGCGGTACACGCCGTCGAGGTGGGCCGCCCGGCAGTACACGTTGGACTTTCTGGCGACAGCTCGGCCTTCGACGCCCGCGGCCGCCGGCTGGCGTGGTGCCCGTCGAGCTACCGGGGTCTGATCGTGGTCAGCGTTCCGTTGGGATCGAATGCCACGCTCTACCAACGGCTGGGAGACTGGGTGCCGTTGACGGCGTTCGCGATCTGCAGCGGTGCAGTCGGCTTTGCGCTGTATCGTTGGCCCCGCTTCGCTCGCGGTGACACACTGCGTGGATGAGTAGCAGACGGCTCGCCAGGATTTCGCTGGCCGCCGCCATCGTGCTGTTGGTGGTGTCGGTGGCCGGGTTCGTCGCGTCCTTGGTGCTCAACGCATTCTTTTTAGATAAGTACAACGCCTACGGCGAGGTGCCCATCCCGGGGTCGGGCAGCTTGCACCTGCCTGCCGGTGAAGTCACAGTCAGCCTGCACACTCTGGTCATCGGCAGTCCCAATGGCGGCGGCCTGCCGGTGCCACCGCTCGGGGTCACGATCATCCCGCCCGACGGGGTGGCGCAACCGGTGGTGACGGAAAGCATCGGCAGCACAACGACAGTCAACAATGACGCGCATGTGCGAGTGTGGGTGGTTCAGATCGCCACCGACGGCACCTACAACATCACGACAGACGGCCAGGTCAACGGATTCATCAACCCGCGACTGGCCTTCGGCTACAAGAGTTCGTACGGCTACCTGGTGTGGGTGTTCGTTGCCATGTTCGTGGTGGGCCTGATCGATTTGGCCCTGTCGGTGAAGTGGATGACCAGCGCCAGGCGGAAGGCGGCGTCGGCGGTGGTGGCCAATCCCTACTTTTCGGCAGCACAGCCGATCGAGCCGCAGATGGTGCCGGTGGCGGCGCCCGACGCGTCACCCAGCATGGCACGGGAGCCCACCGACGAGGGGGTGAGGCTCGAGCGACTCAAAACGCTAGCGGCGCTTCGGGATTCCGGGGCGTTGACCGAAGCGGAGTTCGAGGCCGAGAAACGCCGCATCCTCGAAGGACGCTGAGATTCATTGCCGCCGAGCGTGTGTGTTTGTACACCGACACGCCGGTACGGCTGACATTCCGCGCACGCTCGCGGCCGAAAGGGTTAGTGCCCGCGGGCCACCCATTCCTCGTAATGGATGATCTCGTCGCCGACGGTGGTGCTGTCGCCATGGCCGGTATGCACGACGGTGTCGCCGGGCAACGCACCGAGCCGCCCCGAGATCGACTGCAGAATTGTCGGGAAGTCGGAGAACGAGCGTCCAGTTGCGCCCGGCCCGCCGCAGAATAGAGTGTCGCCGCTGAAGACCGCGCCCAGTTCGGGAGCGTACCAGCACACTGATCCGGGAGAGTGGCCCGGGGTATGCAGCGCCTGCAACTCGGTGCCGGCGACAGTCAAGGTATCTCCGTCGGAAACAGCACGAAAGTCCTTGTCCGGGTGAGTCATTCGCCATAGAACGTCATCGCCGGGGTGAAGCAGCACGGGTGCGTCGAGCGCCTCGCCGAGCTCGGGAGCTACCGTAACGTGATCGTTATGGCCGTGCGTGCACACCACCGCGACCACATTGCGGCCAGCGACGGCCGCCAGGATCGGTTCGGCAGCGTGGGCGGCGTCGACAACCACGACGTCGGAGTCGTCGCCGACGATCCAGATGTTGTTGTCGACTTCCCAACTGCCGCCGTCGAGTTCGAAGGTTCCGTGAGTAACGATGCGGTCAATGCGGGCCACTACAACACCACAACCGAGCGAAGCACCTTACCGTCATGCATTCTGTGGAATGCCTCTTCGATGTCGCCGAGCCCGATGCGTTCGGAGACGAACTTGTCGAGCGGAAGCCGGCCCTGCAGATAGAGGTCGATCAGGGTGGGGAAGTCGCGTTCAGGCAGGCAATCGCCGTACCAGGACGACTTCAGCGCACCGCCGTGGGAGAAGAAGTCCACCAGCGGCATGTCCAGGCGCATATCGGGCGTGGGCACACCCACCAGCACCACGGTTCCGGCGAGGTCACGGGCGTAGAAGGCCTGCTTCCAGGTTTCGGGCCGGCCGACGGCGTCGATGACCACGTCGACGCCGAAGCCGCCGGTGAGGTCCTGGATGGTTTTGACGACGTCGAATTCGCGGGCGTTGACGGTGTGGGTGGCACCAAACCTGCGGGCCCAGTCCAGTTTCGTGTTGTCGGTGTCGACCGCGATGATCCGCTTGGCGCCGACCAGCGCGGCCCCCGCGACCGCGGCATCTCCGACACCGCCGCAGCCGATCACCGCGACGGTGTCGTTACGGGTGACTCCGCCGGTATTGATCGCGGCACCCAGCCCGGCCATCACTCCGCAGCCCAGCAGGCCGGCGACTGCCGGATCGGCCGCGGGATCGACTTTGGTGCATTGACCGGAGTGCACCAGCGTCTTGTCGGCGAACGCCCCGATGCCCAGTGCCGGGGTGAGTTCGGTGCCGTCGGTCAGAGTCATTTTCTGTTCGGCGTTGAAGGTGTCGAAGCAGTAGGCGGGCCTGCCGCGTTTGCAGGCCCGGCACTGGCCGCACACGGCGCGCCAGTTCAGGATCACGAAGTCGCCGGGCTCGACCGCGGTCACCCCGGGCCCGACCGCTTCGACCGTGCCCGCGGCCTCGTGGCCGAGCAGGAACGGGTACTCGTCGTTGATGCCGCCCTCGCGGTAGGTCAGGTCGGTGTGGCACACCCCGCAGGCGGTGACGTCAACCACGGCCTCACCGGGCCCGGGGTCCGGGACGACAACGTCCACCAGCTCAACGGGTTCACCCTTTTTCCGTGAAATCACTCCGCGCACTGTCTGACTCATGGCCTCCAACCTACTGTCGGACGCCGTACACTTCGCCCGCTGGGCCGGCACGCCGGTGTAGCGTCGCTGAGCGTGACGACACTCGACGGAAGCCCGGCCGCCGGCGAGACCGCCGAAGAATTCAGCGAACGGATGGTTGCGACCATCGACAGCGCCAGTCTGGCGCTCCTGATGAGCGTTGGGCATCAGACCGGCCTACTGGACACGATGGCCGGGCTTCCACCCGCCACCAGCGCCCAGATAGCCGAGGCCGCGGGGCTCAACGAGCGCTACGTCCGAGAGTGGCTGGGCGGCATGACCACTGGGCACATCGTCGACTACGACGCCGAGACCGGAACCTACTCATTGCCCGCCCATCGAGCGGGCGTGCTGACCCGTGCGGCCGGGCCAAACAACCTCGCCCTGGTGGCTCAGTTCGTTCCGCTGCTCAGCGAGGTCGAACAGAAGATCATCGGCTGCTTCCGCGCCGGGGGCGGACTGCCCTATAGCGAGTTTCCGCGGTTCCACACACTGATGGCGGAGATGAGCGGTGTGGTGTTCGATGCCGCGCTCGTCGATGCCGTGCTGCCGTTGGTCGATGGCCTTGTCGAGCGCCTGCGGTCCGGAGCCGACGTGGCCGATTTCGGTTGCGGCAGCGGTCACGCCGTCAATGTGATGGCTCGGGTGTTTCCGGCGAGCCGGTTCACCGGCCTCGACTTTTCCGATGAGGCCATTGCGGCCGGTATCGAGGAGGCTGCTCGCCTCGGTCTGGGTAACGCGAAGTTTGAGAGCCACAATCTGGCCCAACTAGACACGGTCGAGGAAAAAGTCGAAGCCTATGACGTCATCACCGTGTTCGACGCCATCCACGATCAGGCGCATCCGGCGCGCGTGCTGGAAAACATCTATCGCGCCCTGCGACCGGGTGGTGTCCTACTGATGGCCGACATCAAGGCATCGAGCCGACTCGAGGACAACGTCGGCGTTCCGATGAGCACCTACCTCTACGCGACCTCGTTGATGCACTGCATGACGGTGTCGCTGGCTTTAGACGGCGCCGGCCTTGGGGCGGTGTGGGGAAGTCAAGTGGCCACCTCGATGCTCGGCGACGCCGGGTTTGACGACGTGCAGGTGGCCGAGATCGAGTCCGACCCGATCAACAACTACTACATCGCCAGGAAGTGACGCGCCCGACCTGATGGCCGTTCTGGACGCCCTTGACGACTGGCCGGTTCCGGCTGCCGCCGCGGCGGTGGTCGGACCCAGCGGCGTGCTGGCCACTCACGGCGACACCGAGCAGGTGTTCGTGCTCGCCTCGGTCACCAAACCGCTGGTGGCCCGGGCCGTGCAGATTGCCGTCGAGGAAGGGGTCGTCGACCTCGACACCCCGGCCGGCCCGCCTGGCTCCACGGTGCGCCACCTGCTGGCGCATGCGTCGGGTCTGGCGATGGACTCCGATCTGGTACTGGCCAAGCCCGGCACCCGTCGGATGTATTCCAACTACGGCTTTACCGTGCTGGCCGAGACCGTACAGCGGGAGTCGGGGATCGAGTTCCGCCGCTACCTCGCCGAGGCGGTGTTCGAGCCGCTGGCTATGGCGACGACCCGGCTGGACGGGGGCACCGAGGCCGCCGGGTTCGGGGCGACCTCGACGGTAGCGGATCTGGCGGCATTCGCAGCTGACCTGCTGCGTCCGTCGACGGTCTCGGCGCAGATGCACGCCGAGGCGATTACTGTGCAATTTCCCGGTTTGGACGGCGTGCTGCCCGGATACGGCGTGCAGCGGCCCAACGATTGGGGGCTGGGCTTCGAGATCAGGGATTCGAAGTCACCGCACTGGACGGGCACCCGGAACTCGGCCCGGACATCCGGCCATTTTGGCCAAGCAGGGGGCTTTATCTGGGCTGATCCCGACGCGGAGGTGGCGCTGGTGGTCCTCACTGACCGGGATTTCGGCGTGTGGGCGCTGGACTTGTGGCCGACGATTTCCGACGCGGTGATATCCGAGTATTTTGCAGACTAGCGCAACACGGGTCTCACGAGGCACAATAGACACGCACGACACAAAAGCATCAAAGCAAGCACCTGTTCGTCGGGTTCACCAGGTCGTTGGGGAAGACGTCCCTCGTGGAACCGAAGGAGCAGCAGATGCGTGCGTCGAATCAATTCGCCGACAACACGGCAGGCGTGGTTTACGTCCACGCCTCGCCTGCGGCGGTATGCCCGCATGTCGAGTGGGCGTTGTCGTCGACCCTGCAAGCCAAGGCGAACTTGGTGTGGACGCCGCAGCCGGCGATGCCCGGGCAGCTGCGCGCGGTCACCAACTGGATCGGGCCGGTCGGCACGGGCGCCCGGTTGGCCAACGCGTTGCGCTCCTGGTCGGTGCTGCGGTTCGAGGTCACCGAGGATCCCAGCCCCGGAGTCGACGGCCAGCGGTTCAGCCACACCCCGCAACTGGGATTGTGGAGCGGGTCGATGAGCGCCAACGGCGACATCATGGTCGGGGAGATGCGGCTGCGGGCGATGATGGCGCAGGGCGCCGACACACTTGCCGCCGAACTGGATTCGGTGCTGGGAACGGCGTGGGACGAGGCGCTGGAGGTGTATCGCGACGGCGGCGACGCCGGCGAAGTGACCTGGGTCAGCCGCGGGGTCGGTTAGACGACTGGCGGCTGCGCCGGCGCGGCAGACACCGGCATGTCGACATTGCCCTTACACGCGCCGCTGGAGATGTCGGTGTGAAAGACACCGGTAAGGATTCCATTTGGCCCGGGCGTATAGACCGTGATTGATTTTGCCGGGTCGTATTCGATCGTGCCGTCAGGTAGCAGGCAGTCCCATTTCCAGGTTGTCTCCCGCACCCACTGAGACCCATTCCAGGTGTATTGGATTGGCCGCGGGATGAACTCATTCTTGGGCGGCGGAGCGTCGGTCACCGTGGCGACACAGACGCCCGATGAGCAGCTCGAGCTAAACGTGTAGCTCGCCCTGTGGGCATATTCTGGTTTGCTGGCCGCCATGCTGGTGCCGCTTTTCGCATTCGCGGACAACGTCAGGATGTACTGCCCGTTCCATAGCGGAACCTCACCGGCGAAAGCCTTGGGAGCAAGCGACAAGGAGCCGCTCAGCGACGTAGCCGCCAAGGCGACGAGCGCGGTCTTGCGGTGTCCGGACATCTTTCCTCCGAGGGGGGCGTGACCTGCCATAACGCAGGTTTGCCAGGATGTCGCACTGGGGGCACCGGTTGTTACAAAACCGCATCGCCGGGCGGTTTTATGGTCGGCTGGGGCGCAGAATCTGCAGCGCGGCGGGTACCGCGTAAATCTCGGCGGGCAGTAGGCACGCGAAGTCACCGTCGGCGTAGACGTTGATACCCGCGCACTCGACGTGGATTGACTTGGCGCGTGCCGTGCTCACCTCGTCGAGCTCGACATGGGTGCCCTTCATAACGGTGGGGAACAAGCGGACCAGCTTGGTCCGGGAATCCGAGTGCGCCATGGTGATGTCGAGCAGTCCATCGGTGCGATCGGCGTTGGGGCAGATCAGCAGCCCGCCGCCATAACTGCGGGTATTGCCGAAGGCCGCAAGCGTGATATCGGCCTCGATCTCTTCGGTTCCGTCGAGCACCAACCGGAACGGCAAGAGCCGCAGTTGCGATAGTTCGGCGACCATCGCGATGTAATAGCGCAACCGCCCGTGTGGCCAGCGCATCCGGTTGGCGCGATCGGTCACCAGGGAATCGAATCCGGCTGCCGCCACGGTGCCGAACCACTTGTCGGTACCTTTGTCGTCGCGAATCCGGCCCAGGTCAATGGTTTCCGTCCAGCCGTCAATGACGATATCCGCTGCGGCCTCGGGATCCTTTGTGGGAATTCCGAATTCACGAGCGTGATCGTTACCGGTGCCCGCCGGAATGATTCCCAGCGGAACGTCGGTACCCGCCAACACCTGCAGCGCGTTCGAGATGACGCCGTCACCGCCGGTGACCATGACCGCGTCGGTGCCCCTCTCGAGTGCCGCGGCGACGAGATAACGCGCATCTTCAGCGTCCTCGCCGACGATTTCGACGACCTCCACACCCCGGTGCTTCAGCCGGGCGATCGCGGTATGCGATGCGCCCACAGCGGCGCCGTGCCCCGACACGGGATTGGTGAGTGCGGTCACCTTGCTGATTTCGCGCCGGCGCAGTTGCCCGGCCCGTCCAGCCCCGGGGTGATCTGCTGTCACGGAATCAGCTTGCCGGGATTGAGAATTCCGGCCGGATCCAATGTCGCCTTGACCGCGCGCAACAGCTGCACGCCCAGATCGCCTACCTCGTCGCGCATCCAGGGACGGTGGTCGGCACCGACCGCATGGTGGTGGGTGATGGTTCCGCCGGTAGCCATGATCGCATCCGACGCGGCCTTCTTGGCGGCATGCCACTGTTCGATCGGATTGCCCCGCTGCCCGGCGACGACGGTGAAGTACAGCGAAGCGCCGGTGGGGTACACGTGCGACACGTGGCACATCACCAGTGCCGGTGTGCCCGATTCGGCCAACGAGGTCGTGAGCGCTTCGGTGACTGCGGCCTTCAGCGCGGGAATGTTGGACCACTCGGTGCAGGTCTCGAGGGTCTCGCAGAGCGCGCCCGCGGCGAGTAGGGAGTCGCGCAGGTACGGCGCGGCGAACCGGCCATGCTCCCAGGCCTGTGCCGGCCCCTCGCCCAGCGACGTGCCGCCGTTGGCTTCCAGCAACGCATGCGTCTCGCCGTGCCTGCTCTCGGCGTGCTCCTTGGTGCCCTCGAATACCGTGATCGACAGGCAGCCGCCGGTGATCTGGTTTTCTCCGATCGCCTCGGTGGTGGCGAGATTGACTCCGGTCTCGGCCTCATCGGAGAGCCGGACGACGGTTGGGCCGCTGCCGGTTTGGGTTACAGCGCGCAGCGCCGCAGTCCCGGTCGCGAAATCGGGAAACGACCACGCCTCGTAACGGACGGCTTCTGGCACCCGGTGCACCCGCAACCGCACTTGGGTGATGACGCCGAAAACTCCCTCCGAGCCGATCAGCAGCTGGCGCAGGTCTGGGCCGGCCGCCGATGCCGGTACCCGGCCCAGATCCAGGGTGCCCACCGGAGTGATCGTTCGTAGCCCGAGAATCATGTCGTTGAACCGGCCGTAGCCGGCCGAGTCCTGGCCGGACGATCGGGTCGCCGCGAAGCCGCCGATGGTGGCGAACTCAAAACTCTGCGGGAAGTGCCCGAGCGAGAAGCCGTGTTCGCCGAGCAGACGTTCAGCCTCCGGGCCGGTGACACCGGCCCCCAACTCGGCCTCGCCGGACACCTCGTCGAGGGCGAGGAGCTGATCGAAACGCCGCAAATCCAGCGACACCACGGCGTCGAACCCGCCGCGGGTGGGATCGAGCCCACCGACGACGTTGGTGCCACCTCCGAACGGGATGACGGCGATGCTGTGCTCGGAGCAGTAGCGCAGGATCGCGGCGACCGCGTCGTCGTCGCGGGGGAGCAACACCGCGTCGGGCGCATCCTGGACTCCGGTGTCTTTGCGCCGCAGCAGGTCGGGGGTGGACTTGCCGCCGGCGTGCAGCAACCGGTCGTGATCCGCGGTGCGGAGGTACTCGGCGCCGACGATCGCGGCCAGTGCGTCCTGATCCGCCTGCGACAACGAGGACAGGCGCAGCTGCACCTGGTCGGCTTCGAGTTCGGCCTCACCCGATTCCTCCAGGCCCACGGCCTGCTTCAGCAAAGACCGGATGCCATCGGAAAGTGGTTTGGCCGCAGCGGGATCTCCCCACGCGTTCCATTTCATTGGCGGAAGGAGTTCCTCAAGATGCGTCATGCGTTACAGTATTACACATGCTGTCAATGAGTAATGCTTCTTTGGATACTGGGGAGCGGATACTTCAGGCAGCGGCCAGCTGTGTGGTCGATTTCGGCGTGGACCGGGTGACCCTCGCCGAGATAGCAAGGCGCGCGGGCGTGAGCCGCCCAACGGTGTACCGCCGCTGGCCGGATACCCGGTCGATCATGTCGGCGCTGCTGACCACCCACATCACCGACGTGATGCGTGAAGTGCCGGTGGACGGGGACGACCGGGAAGCGTTGGTGAAACAGGTTGTCGCGGTGGCCGACCGGTTGCGGGGCGACGAACTGGTCATGTCGGTGCTGTATTCGGAGCTGGCCAGGGTCTACATCACCGAGCGCCTCGGCGCCAGCCAGCAGTTCCTGATCGAGGGGCTGGCCGCCAGGCTGAAAGTGGCACAACAAACGGGCAGCGTGCGCGCCGGCGACCCCCGCCAAATGGCGACCATGGTGCTGCTGATCGCGCAGTCGACCATTCAGTCCGCTGACATCGTCCGGCCGATCCTCGACTCCGAAGCGCTGGCCTGTGAACTCACCTACTCACTGAACGGATACCTATCCTGATGCCCGACTCGACCGCTCTCAACGCAGCGCGCCGCACCGCCGACCTGACGGCACTCGCCGACGGCGCGCCACTCGACGTCATCGTCATTGGCGGCGGCATCACCGGCGTCGGCATCGCTTTGGATGCCGCGTCGCGAGGCCTGCGGGTGGCGCTGGTGGAAAAGCACGATCTGGCGTTCGGCACCAGCCGCTGGAGTTCCAAACTGGTCCACGGCGGTCTGCGATACCTTGCGACCGGCAACGTGGGAATTGCCCGGCGCAGCGCCATCGAGCGCGGAATCTTGATGACGCGCAACGCCCCTCATCTCGTTCATGCGATGCCTCAGCTGGTTCCATTGCTGCCGTCGATGGGTCACGCCAAGCGCGCGCTGGTGCGCGCCGGATTTCTCGCCGGCGACGCTTTGCGGATGCTTGCCGGTACGCCGGCGTCGACCCTGCCCCGGTCGCGCAGGGTTCCCGCGCAGCGCGTCGTGGACATGGCTCCGACTGTTCGGCGTGACGGCCTCGACGGCGGATTGCTTGCCTACGACGGGCAATTGATCGATGACGCCCGACTGGTCACCGCAGTCGCTCGCACCGCGGCCCAGCACGGCGCCCGGATCCTCACCTACGTAAGCGCATCCCAGGCCACCGGCACCTCAGCGCGGTTGACCGACCAGCGCACGGGACAGTCGTTCGAGGTGTCGGCCGGTGCCGTCATCAACGCCGCCGGGGTGTGGGCGGGCGAGATTGACTCATCACTGAAGTTGCGGCCCAGCCGCGGAACCCATTTGGTCTTCGATGCCAGCACCTTCGCCAATCCGACTGCGGCGCTGACTATTCCGATTCCAGGCGAGCTCAACCGCTTTGTGTTCGCGATGCCCGAGCAGCTGGGCCGGGTCTATCTTGGGTTGACCGATGAAGCTGCGCCCGGCCCGATTCCCGATGTGCCAGAACCGTCTTCGGAGGAGATCAAGTTCCTGCTGGACACGGTGAACACCGCGTTGGGGACCGCGCTTGGGACTACTGATGTCATCGGTGCCTACGCCGGCTTGCGGCCACTGATCGACACCGGAGAGGGCCGCACCGCCGACGTTTCTCGTGACCACGCCGTGGTTGAATCGCCCTCCGGCGTCATCAGCGTGATCGGCGGCAAGCTGACCGAATACCGCTACATGGCACAGGATGTCCTGGATCGTGCCATCAGCCTGCGGCACCTGCACGCCGCAAACTGCCGGACCCGCAATCTGCCGTTGGTCGGAGCGCCGGCGAACCCGGGGCCCGCCGCGGGGCCGGGCGCCGGTTTGCCGAAGTCGCTGGTGGAGCGTTACGGGGCGGAGGCCCCCAACGTCCTCGCCACCGCTAGATGCGAGCGGCCGAGCGAGCCGGTCGCCGAGGGCATCGACGTGACCCGGGCGGAGTTCGAATACGCGGTGACCCATGAGTGTGCGCTAGATGTCGACGACATCCTCGACCGGAGGACCCGCATCGGTCTGGTGCCGCGCGATCGGGAGCGGGTTGTCGGTGTGGCCGAGGAGTTCCTCGCGTTGCTCGGCTAGCGTCAGTGAGCACCAGTCAACGGAATTGAGTCATAAGGCTTTGCATGTCCAGGTATTCGCGGACGCTGTCAATCTTGTTCTCGACGTTGATGTGGTAAACGAAGCAGACCGGGATCATGTAGGTGCGGCCGACCAGACGGTCCACGTTGGGCGGAAATGGCCACTTCGAGGCCTCGGCAAAGGCAACCACATCGGCGGTTAACTCGCCGATGTTCCAGTATTCCCATACACCCCACTCTAGGTTGGCCGAGTTGTGAATGATGACAGGTTCCTTGTGGGAGGCGAATCCGCCGGACCAGCACCATGCGAGAACGTCGCTTGCCTTTGCGAACCTGACCGTTGTTCATCATGGCCCACTGGATGTCGTCGGCGAATTGAGCTTCGGCGGTGTCGCGGTCGGCCTGCACGCCGTCGTTAAGATACCTGAGCGCTGCCCAGAAGAAGGTGGAGAAAGGGGTCGCAACGGATCCCGGCTCCAAATCCGCGCCGCCGCGCTGGGCAGTGGTGCTCTCGAAGAGGGCAGTCATCGCATTGGTGATTGAGTCGGGACCGGCGCCGGTGTCAGTGGCTGGGCTGGCGGGTTGGCGGTCATCGGGCAGCTCCGTTCATCTGAATTCGTGGTCGTATTGGGCCGCCGCTCGGCAGTGCCTAGAGTGTCAAAGTGGCAGTTACTAGTATTTTACACTGACTATCATATCGGGCTATGCTGGCATCAGAGACTCTCTGGCAGCAGCAGGCTGCCCCGCGTGAGGAGGTGACGATATGGCACTTTTTGACACTCGCGACCCAGCCAACAGCATGACCGTCCGGCATGTTCCGGTGCTCATCGTCGGCGCCGGCGCCGGCGGGCTGGCCACGTCCGCGTTGCTCGCCAAGCACGGGGTTCGTTCCCTACTGGTGGAAAAGCGGCGCGAGGTCTTCATCTATCCGAAAGCCCGCAATCTGAGTTTCCGCAGCTTGGAAATCCTGCGCGGGCTCGGCCTAAGCGACGAGGTACACGCGGTCGCCGAGCATGTTTCAGCCATGGTCGTCAAGCCGGCGCTGAACAGCGCAGACGAACAACTGGCTATAAACGTCGACGCAATCTTCGCAGGTCTTGACAAGCTCAGTCCCGAGCCTGCGGCGCAGTACTGCCCCCAGAGCAGGCTCGAGCCGATCCTGCTCACCGAAACCCGTCGTCGTGGCAATGAAGTGCGCTACGGGACCGAACTTTCCTCGCTCGAGCTGGACGAGGCTGGTGTCACCGCGGTGGTGCATGACTCGGACTCGGGGGAGTCCGAGACCGTCCGCGCCGAGTATCTCGTTGCCGCCGACGGTGTTCACAGCCGGATCCGTAACTCGCTAGGCATCACCACGTCGGGCTATGGCGCGCTGCCGATCTATGTCGTCTTCATCTACTTCCGGGCACCCTGGGGGAAATTCGTCACGCACCTGCGAGATGGGGATGCAGTGCAAGTCAAAAACGCTGACGTGGATGGCATATTCCTGGTGGTCGAGGACGACCTGGGGATGTTCATCACTACCTATTTTCCCAGCGAAGGCGAGACAGCGGCCAAGTTCACACCGCAACGTTGCCGCGAGGTGCTCACCAAGGCAATTGGCGAGCAGATCGACATCGACATTATCGAGGTCGCGGCTTGGCAACCTTACGAACAGGTGGCCGACCAATTCCGTTGTGGGCGCGTCTTTCTCGTCGGCGATTCGGCGCACACCATGCCACCGTTCAAGGCTGGGGGAGCCAACACCGCCATCCAGAGCGCGCACAACCTGGCCTGGAAGCTGGCTGCCGACCTGGGGGGAGCGGCTGGGCCGGAGCTGCTTGCCACCTACCACGCCGAGCGTCACCCGGTAGGACGATTTGCCGCCCGCCAGTCCCTCACCGGCCCGACGGTTGCCGTACTGCCGTTGAGCGACGACCGGCCACAATTGCCGGCCGAAGAAGAGTGCTCGATGTTTGCCTTGCTCATCGGCTACCGATACCGCTCAGCAGCCATTGTGACCAGCGAGCCTCCGGTGGATCCGGACGCGGTGCAGCTCGTGGAGGAGTTGCGCGCTCAACCCGGCACCCGAACTCCACACGCGTGGGTGCGGCACGGCGGCGAGCGTGTTTCGACGCTCGACCTGCTTGGTCCTGGGTTCACTGTGCTTACCGGGGATGAGCGATGGCGCGCCGCCGCAACTTCCGCTTCGGCCATCCTCGACATCCCGATCACCATGTATTGCATCGGCGACGACGCGTGGGCGGCAGCTACTGGACTGGCGCCTGAAGGGGCGCTTCTCGTCCGTCCGGACGATTTCGTCGGCTGGCGGGCCGACAAGCTTCCCGCTGACCCGGGTGGCGAACTGCGCCAAGCACTTTCGGCGATCCTTTGCCGGTGAACTTCGCGAGCGTAACGCTATTGCGGTTCTAGTCGTGATATTCATACGGTCAGTGCAACATCCGTGGATTCTAGGAGTTGCGATGCCGAGTGGTTATCCGCATTCGCCGGCGGTGCGTCGGGAATTGTTCGACCGGGTATGTCTGGGAGTCCCGTTGTTTCGGGCGGCTCAAGATATGGGCGTGTCGACGACGAGGGCGTGGGTCTGGTGGCGTGACGCTGGAGCGGTGCAACTGATCAAAGGCAGCGGCGGTGGAGTTGCCGATGCCGGAAACATGTCATTGCCTGGCGGCGCTGGTTACCGCTTGAGTCTGGATGAGCGCATCGTGATCATGCGTGGCATCGACACGGGGCTCAGCTATGCCGACATCGGCACGCTGATCGGGCGTGACAGGAGCACCGTCTGGCGCGAAGTACGGCGAAACCGCAACCCCGATGGGGACTATCACGCCCGTATGGCACATGCTCGCGCAGCGCAGAGCGCCAAGCGTCCTAAAGCATTCAAGCTCAAAGACCACCCACTGTGCGCACTCATCGAGGACTGGATGGGGCAGGGATGGAGTCCCAGGCTGATCGCGGAGGTGTTGGCTCGCGATCACCCCGGTGACAGGCTGGCACAGGTGAGCCACGAGACCATCTATCAGTGCCTGTATGTGCAGACTCGTGGCAGTTTGCGCGCTGATCTGCACAAATGCCTGTCCACCAAGCGGGCCGCGCGAAAGCATCGAGGCTCAGACAATCGTCGCGGGGTGTTTAGCAGCGGTGAGGAATTCACCATCGCTGATCGCCCACCTGAGGCCGATGACCGCGCCGTGCCGGGCCACTGGGAGGGCGACATGATCGTTGGGCCCAACAACAGCGCGATCGGCACTCTGGTCGAGCGCAGCACCCGCTTCACGATCCTGCTGCACCTGCCCGGCGACCGCACCGCCGCAACTGTGGCTGCTGCGATGATCGAGGCAATGGGCCAACTGCCCGAACATCTGCGCCGCTCGATCACCTGGGACCGCGGCAGCGAAATGGCCCACTGGCGCGAGATCCAACTGCAGCTGGCCGCCCCGGTCTACTTCTGCAACCCCCACTCCCCATGGCAGCGCGGCAGTAACGAAAACACCAACCGGCTGCTGCGGTTCTGGTTCGAAAAGGGCAGCGACCTGATATGGGCGGCATTTTGTCAAGTGGGCAGGGTGAAGCGGCGGCCGCAACCGTCGTTGGGGCCGCCGCTTCGTTGACCGGATGAGTCCTCGGAGACGTCGAGCGTGTCGTATCGACGCGTGTCAAGTCTGATATGCGCGGGTTGGTTACCGCAGGACGGGACTTTCGAGTCGGAGTGGGGCCGCTTGTCTAAAGGACGAGCGTCATCAGTTGTCTAGCAACGTGATTGCTCATAGGTCGCACGCGGGTCACTCCCAGACGCTTGCCGTCACCACCGAAGGTGATCTCATCCGGACAGTTGTGAGATGTTAGTCGTCGAGAACGGCCAACGACCAGCACCAGCCGGCGAGTTCGCGGGCGATCGCCGCGTTGGCCACTACGGGGCGTTTCTTGCGTTCATCGAAACCGGACCAGCGGGCGTGCAGACGTCGGTTGGCTGCCTGGCCGCGGGCACGGGCTGCCGGGGACGCCGTCTCCCATCGTCGCCGCAGATCGCGCCCCGGCCGATACCGAGGTCGGTGATGCCAGGCCGCTTCGACCAGCAGGCGGCGGGCGTGGCTGTTGCCGGTCTTGGTGACCCCGCCTTGGGAGCGTGTTGAGCCCGAGGAGTACTCGCTAGGCACCAACCCGAGGTAAGCGCCGATCGAGCGCCCGCTCAGGCGTTGCCAGTCTCCGATTTCGACGGCCAACCCGAACGCGGTCAACGTGGAGACCCCGCGCAGACACCCCAGCCGGGTCACCACCGGGGTGAACACCGAATCGGCGGCCATCTCAACGATCGCTTTATCGAGGCGATCACGGCGGTCCACGGCGGACACCATGGCATCGAACGCCGCGTCGTAGGCCAGCTGTCGGCCTGGCGTGGCGAAGGTGTGCGACCGCAGCCACAGTTCGTGCTTGCCGGTCCACGCCTTCCCGCCGGAGTAAACGATCCCTTGTCGTAGAAGCAGTTTCGAGACACGATGCCGAGCTGACATCAGGTCACCACGCACGTCGTCGCGAGCCCGCACTAAGTCTCGGGCCGCCTCCTGCTCGATGCCCGGAATCGTCACCTCCACGATCTCACCCAAGTGCAGCAACCGGGCCAGGTGCCGGGCATCGCGAGTATCGGTCTTGACCCGATCCCCCGACGGGCGCTGCAACTTCGAGGGCGCCGCCACCAAACACACGATCCCGGCGGCAAGCAGGAACCGCGCCAACCCGAACCCCGTCGGGCCGGCCTCATAGGTGACCGCCACCGGCGGCCCCGACAGACCACGAACCCATTCCAGGATCTCTTGGTGATTCGGGGTCAACCGGCGCTCGAACACCTCGCCGGTCTCACCATCCAGGCCACACCCAACCACCGATCGTGCATGCACATCCAACCCAACACTCGTACGATAATTCTTCACTGGGGCCTCCCACATCTTGTGGCTCTACCGGCCAGGACCACCCTGTCGGCAACCCACGTTCACATGTGAGCGAGGCCCCAGCCCCCCATACCGTCTAAGCGGTTACACCAAAGCCGATCTCAAACGCATCCAAGACACGCTGAACCGACGACCCAGACCCACTCTTAACCTCGACACCCCCGGCCAACGATTAGCCGCTCTCCTCGACCAAGCCGCCTAACCGATGTTGCACCAACCGCTTGACAATGCCTCGTGATATTTCGCAGTGGCGTTACGCTCGTTAGCGCCAGTTACAGCGGAATGTTCTTGTGGCGGCCTCGGCGCGCCGGCGCGTGGGCCAGCGCCTCGGTGAGCTTGCTGCGGGTGTGCGCCGGGTCGATCTTCTCGTCGACCACGCCGATGTCGATGGCGCTGTCCACGCCGCCGGCGATCCGCTCGTGCTCGGCAGCCAGCTCGTCGTGCAGCGCTTCGCGCTCGTGGTCCGGCGCGGCGGCCAGCTTGCGTTTGTGCAGGATGCCGACGGCCGCCTTGGCGCCCATCACGGCGACCTCGGCGTCCGGCCAAGCGAACACCTTGGTGGCGTTCAACGAGCGGGAGTTCATCGCAATATAGGCCCCGCCGTAGGTCTTTCGGGTGACCAGCGTGACGCGCGGAACGGTGCACTCGCCAAACGCGTGCAGCAGCTTGGCGCCGCGGCGCACCACGCCACCCCACTCCTGGTCGACACCCGGCAAATAGCCGGGGACATCCACAACTACCACCAGTGGGATCCCGAACGCGTCGCAGAGTCGTACGAAACGCGCTGCCTTCTCGGCGCTTTCGGAGTTCAAGCAGCCGCCAAGTCGCAGCGGGTTGTTGGCCAGTACGCCGACGGCGCGGCCGGACAGCCGGCCCAGCCCGACCACCATCGACGGCGCCCAATTGGCCTGGAACTCGTCGAAAGGCGTGTCCTCGTCCAGGATCGCGGTCACGATCGGATGCACGTCGTAGGCCCGCCGGGACGATTCGGGCAGCAGCGCGTGGATATCGGTGTCACCGGCCTCGGCCTTACTGCGGTCGAAATGCCCTTGCTGGCAGAACAATCCGACCAACCGGCGGCCGCGCTTGTAGGCGTCGAGTTCGTCGTCGGCGACTATGTGGCACACCCCGGACTTCTTGTGGTGGGTCTCCGGGCCGCCGAGCGACGCCATGTCCACGTCCTCACCGGTGACGCTGCGCACCACGTCGGGCCCGGTGACGAACACCCGGCTTTCCGGCGCCATTACGACCACGTCGGTCAGCGCCGGTCCGTAGGCGGCGCCGCCGGCAGCGAAACCGACGACCACCGAGATCTGCGGAATGTAGCCAGACGCACGAATCATGGCCTCGAACACCGTCCCGACCGCGTGCAGCGCCCGCACGCCTTCGGCCAGCCGGGCTCCACCCGAGTGCCAGATGCCCACGATCGGGCTCTGCTCTTCGATGGCGGTGTCGTAGGCGTTGACGATGTGCGCGCAGCCTTCGGTGCCCATGGCACCGCCCATCACCGTCCCGTCCGTGCAGAAGGCGATGGTACGCATGCCGTTCACGGTTCCCGATGCGGCCAGCGCTCCGGAGCGGTCACGCTCGTGCAGCAACTCCACGCTGTCGTCGTCGAAGAAAGCGCAAAGTCGCAGCAGCGGGTCGCGGGGGTCGAGCGACTCGCCAACCGCCTCGGGGGCCATGAGTGTCATCGCAGGTCTCCTGTGTCGGGTGATGCTCGGGGTTAGTACCGCCCAAAGGCGAGTGCAACGTTGTGCCCGCCGAATCCGAACGAGTTGTTGATCGCATACCGGTAATCACCCGGCCGCGGCTTACCCGCCACCACGTCCAAGTCAATCTCTGGATCGAGGTTTACAAGATTCAGTGTCGGCGGGATGACTTGGTCCCGCAACGCGAGCACGGTCAGGATCGATTCCACTGCGCCGACCGCGCCCACCGAGTGGCCGAGGGCAGATTTGGGTGCGTACACCGCCGGCCTGTGGCTGCCCAGGGCGTTGTTGATGGCCTTGCCCTCGGCCACGTCACCGACCTGGGTGCCGGTGGCGTGGGCGTTGACGTGATCGATATCACTGGGAACGAGGCCCGCCAGTTGGATCGCCCGGGTCATTGCATGCCCGGCGCGTTCACCGTTGGGGTCCGGCGCCACCATGTGGAAGCCGTCCGAAGTGATGCTGGCCCCCATTATCCGGGCCAGGATGTTGGCGCCACGCGCCTTCGCGCTCTCCTCGGTCTCGATCAACATGAGGGCGCCGCCCTCGCCGAACACGAAGCCGTCGCGGTCTTTGTCGAACGGGCGACACGCACCAGCGGGGTCGTCGTTGTTGGTCGACATCACGATGCGCATATTGGAGAACCCGGCGATGGGCACCGCCTCGATCCTTGTTTCCACGCCGCCGCAGATAGCGGCGTCGGCCTCACCGAGCACGATCTGCTGCCACGCACGGGCGATGCCCTCCGAACCGGATGCGCATGCTGATATCGGCGTCATCACCCCGGCCTTGGCGTGCCGTTCCAGCCCCACGGCCGCGGCGGCGCCGTTGGGCATGTACTTCTGCACGGTCAGCGGGGAGATCGCCTTGTAGCCGCGCACGCGCATGTCGTCGTAGCTGAAGACGAGCTCTTCGGCGGAGCCCAGGCCGGTGCCGATGGACACCGCCAACCGGTTGGTGTCCAACTCGGGCGAGCCGGCGTTCTCCCACAGGCGCCGGCTCAGAATGGTGGACATCCTCTGCAGGTAACCCGTCCGGCGCAGCTCCACGCGCGTCAGCTGGTGGTCGAATTCCTCCAGCAGGTGCCCGCCGATGCGAACCGGCAGGTCGAACTCCTCGACGAACGGGTCGTCGAGCTTACGGATCCCACTTTGGCAGTCGAGCAACAACTTCCACGTCGTCTCCGCGTCGGTGGCGAGTGCAGTAGTCATGGCAATGCCGGTGACGACCACGTGTGGGAAGGCTTTCCCGGTAACCAGCTCTGTCATGGGTCTAGCGAACGTTCCTTTCGTGCTCAGTAACGCCCGAAGGCGAGCGCGACATTGTGGCCGCCGAACCCGAACGAGTTGTTGATCGCATAACGGTAATCGCCGTAGCGAGGTTCGCCCGCGACAACATCGAGGCCGATCTCGGGATCCGGGGTCTCATAGTTCAATGTGGGCGGGATGACGCCATCCCGCAGGGTCAGCACCGTCAACACCGACTCGAGCGCGCCGACAGCGCCGATGGAGTGGCCCAGCGCCGACTTCGGCGCATACACCGCGGCCTGCTCGCAACCGGCGACCCGGATGGCGTTGGCCTCCGCGGTGTCGCCGATCGGCGTCGCTGTCCCGTGCGCGTTGACGTGGTCGACGTCCTTGGGGGACAAGCCCGCCAGCTCCAGCGACCGCGTCATCGCCCTACCGGCACGCACGCCGTCCGGGGCGGGCGCCACCATGTGGAAGGCGTCCGAGGTGATACCGGCACCCAGCAACCGGGCCAGCGGCTTGGCGCCACGGGCCTTGGCGTGCTCTTCCGTCTCGATGAGCATGAGCGCCCCGGCCTCGCCGAACACGAAGCCGTCGCGGTCTTTGTCGAACGGCCGCGACGCACGCTCGGGCTCGTCGTTGCGGGTCGACATGGCCCGCATCATCGAGAACGCCGCGATCGGCAGCGCCTCGATGGGCCCTTCGACACCGCCGCAGACGGCAACGTCCGCATCACCCATGACGATGTGACGCCACGCGTGGGCAATCGCCTCCGAGCCCGATGAACAGGCCGACACCGGTGTCATCACCCCGGCGCGGGCCCCGAGCTGCAGCCCGACGGTCGCCGCGGCGCCGTTGGGCATGATCATCTGAACGGCGAGCGGGGACACCTTGCGGGGGCCGCCCTCGTTCATCAGGTCGTAGCTTTCGACGATCCTCTCGGCGCCACCCAGACCGGTGCCGACAACGACGGCGAACCGGTCCGGATCGACCTCCGGGCTGCTGGCGGACTCCCACAGCTGACCGCTCAGCAATTTGCTCATCCGCTGGACGTACGACATCCGCCGCATGTCCAGTCTGCCCATGTGGTTGTCGACCGACTCCTTGAGGTGGCCACCGATCTTGACGGGTAGATCCCATTTGGTGATGAACTCGTCTTCGAGTACGTGGATGCCGCTCTCGCCGGCCAACAGACCCTTCCACGTGCTCTCGATGTCCGGCGAGATCGACGTCGTCGCCGTGACGGCGGTTACCACAACGCTGGGGAAACCGCCATTAGCAGTGGAAGGCTTGGTCACTTGGTCTCTGCTTCCAGCCTTGCCTGGACGTTCGCGACAGCCTCGGGGTTCTCCGACACGAGCTTCGCGCGCAGCGCCTCAGCGGCCTCGGGGTTCTCTTCCTCGAGCTTCTGGATGTAGGCGACGACGTCACCGACGGTACGCAGACCGGCGAGGTCCTCGTCGGGGATCTTGACGCCGTACTTGTCCTCGGTCTGCACGGCGATCTCGACCATCGACAGAGAGTCGATGTCCAGGTCGTCGACGAACGACTTCTCCGGGGTGACCTCGGACGGCTCGATACCGGTTACCTCTTCGATGATCTCGGCGATACCGGCGATGATTTCTTCTTGAGTGACGGCCACAGTGTGCTTCCCTTCGTAATGTGTTGTGCGTAAATCGAACTGACGTGCTTTTTGGTTGTACTGGCCGAAGCTGGCGTTAGAGGTTGGCTAACTCGTCCAGGTCTGCGGGCGACTTGACGGCACGCGCCGTAAATCCCCGAAGTTCGCGTTTGGCGATACCGGTGAGTGTGCCCGCGGGGGGAAACTCCACGATCGCCGTGACATTGTGCTCACGCACCGTCGCGGTGCATAGGTCCCAGCGCACCGGCTGGGTCAGCTGAGCGACCAACGTGTCCATCGCGGCGGCCGCGGAGGTCACCGGCTTTCCGTCGCGGTTCGACAGCAGCGTGGCGGTCGGCTCGGCGGTCGCGATGCCGGCCGCGGCTGCGGCGTAGCCGTCGAGAGCCGGGGCCATGAACTTGGTGTGGAACGCTCCGGCCACACCCAGTGTACGCACCCGGGCCTTGGCCGGGGGGTCTTCGGCGAGCTTTTCCAACGCGGTCAGCCGGCCGGCAGCGACAATCTGGCCAGCACCATTGCGGTTGGCGGGGAACAAGTCGAGCTGCTCAAGGCGGGTCAGCACGTCGGCCTCGTCACCGCCGAGCACCGCGGACATGCCGGTCGGCTCGCTGGCGCATGCTTTGGCCATTTCGGCGCCGCGGGTGGCGGCCAGCGCGACGGCATCGTCGGCGGCCATCACACCGGCGATCGCGTAGGCCGCGATTTCGCCGACAGAGTGACCGGCCACAACTATTTCTCGGCCGAGCTCCTGCAGGCCGGCGAGCACGCCCCGTCGCGTCAGCTCCTGATGAGCGAGCAGAGTGGCCGCGACGACCAATGGCTGGGTGACCGCGGTGTCGGTGATCTCCTCGGTCGACGCGGTGGTACCCAGCCGCACAAGGTCTAAGCCGCTGGCCCTCGACCAGACGCGGAGCTGGTCCGCTGCGCCGGGCAGTTCCAGCCACGGCGACAGCATGCCCTCGGTCTGTGAACCCTGTCCGGGCGCAAGCAACGCAATCACATGTCTAAGAGAACACTGTGGAAACGGTTTTGCGGGGTGTAACAGATTATGAACCTCATCTTAGGTTTTTGTATACACCCTACAAAACAGGCCCGTAAGCTACGTGTTTGATATCGTCCCGCGATTTGTTGTCTGGATCACTATCGTCCGGATGGGGCCATGACATCCCCTCTGACCGGCAGCGGAACCTGGGGCATGGCGTTGTTCCCGACGTTTGAATGCGGCGTCGGATAGTTGAGTTGGCCGACTGTGGCCGCTACTCGCAGCACGTACGCGTCGCGCGGCTGGGTGGGATCGCGGCCGGTGAAGTCGGTGATGCGCTTGAGGCGGTATCGCACGGTGTTTGGATGAACGAACAACTTACGGGCGCAGGCCTCAATAGCGCCGCCACAATCTAGATACGCGTCAAGTGTCTCGGTGAGCGTCGGTCCGGCATCGGCCAGTGGCCGCATCACGTCGGTATGCAGCGCCACGATCGCCGAAGCGTCCCCCATGAGAGCGCGTTCGGGCAGGAGTTCTCTTGCCAGCACCGGCCGTGGCGCCCCGCCCCAGCCGGCAACGGCGTTCATCCCGGAAATCGCCTCGCTTGCGCTGTGGTAGGCCGCGGTCAGCATGGGCACCGTCGGTCCTATGACCACCGGGCCGTCCGAGAATGCTTCCAGCAGGTCACCCAAGAACTTGTCGGTCGGCGACACGTGCCCGGACACGATCGCCACCAACCAAGTGCCGTGCACGTCGGTGAGCGCCGCGCGGCCGTGGCGGGCAGCGATATCGCGGACGTCCTGGCTGGCACGCTCAGTGTCGCCTGAGCCGTCGCGACCTGGTGCCGGGGTACCCACCACAACCGTCGCCGGTGCGGTTGTGTCCCAGTTCAACGCCGCCGCGCGGGACAGCAACTCGGGGCCGGTGTCACCGCGTACCACCGCGTCGACGACGCTGGCCTCCATCCGGCTGTCCCAGGTCCCGCGCGCCTCGGCCGCGTCGGCGTACGCGGTGGCGGCAGTAAATGCCAGGTCGCGGCTGTACTTCAAAATGCCCACCGTGAGGGCGGTCAACTGCTCTTCAGATCGGGCCAGCAATGGCACAACTTCCTCGAAGAACTCCATGGTGACCCGCACCATGTCCACGGTGTGGCGCAGCGCGATTCGCCGGGTCAGGTCCTGGGGCACCAGCTCGAATGCCTGCGCCGTGTAGCTCACGTCGCTGTGCGGGTCCTGCATCCACTCGACGAAGTTGACCACAGCCGTCTGCACCACCAGCGCCACGCTGGCGCGCTGGGACGCTTCCAGGTCGGCGAAGAACGGCAAGCGGTCTTGCATGGCCGAGACCGCCTCGGTGGCCAGCCGGCCCGAGTACTGCTTCAACCGTCGCAGCAGCGAATCGGGCACGGTTTCCAGCAGTTCGAGCGCGGGCCTGGGTGGCGCAGACTGGTTGTCATTCACTCCTAAAATCTACGCCAGATTTCTGGAAGTTTCCCCCAAGGCGATGCTTGGGTCTTAGGAGCGTCTTATGACCAATAGCGCGAGCGTGAAGCCGGCTTCACGCTCGTCGGGCAGGCCGGGTTATGCCCCGGGGCCGGAATCGGAAGTCTGCTCCGGGGCGGCGAGCACATCGTCGATCTTGTATTGACGTGCGGCCGCGACCGCCACCGACGGGTCGATGTCACCATCGCGTGCCAGTGCCTCCAGCACCGCGACCACCTGCGATTCGGCGTCGGTGTTGAAATAGCGGCGAGCGGCGGGCCGGGTGTCGGAAAAGCCGAACCCGTCGGTGCCCAGGGTGACGTAGGTGCCGGGCACCCACGGCCGGATCAGCTCGGGGACCGCACGCATCCAGTCCGACACGGCGATCACCGGCCCGATGGCCTCGGCGAGGGCCTGTGTCAGGTAGGGCACGCCGGGCGGACGGTCCGGGTGGCGCAGCTTCTCCTTCTCCACGGCCACCCCGTCGCGGTTCAGTTCGCCCCAACTGGTCACCGACCACACGTCGGCGGCGACATCCCAGTCTGCGGCCAGCATCTCCGCGGCCTTCAGCGCCGACGGCATGGCCACCCCGGAGGCCAGGATCTGGGCCTTGCTGGCGCGTCGGCCAGTGGCGGTGTGGTACCGGTAGATTCCCCGCAGCAAGCCTTCGGGATCCAAGTTCTCCGGCTCGGGCGGCTGCACATACGGCTCGTTGTAGATGGTGATGTAGAAGAAGATATTTTCCGGGTTCTCGCCGAACATCCGGGCCAGCCCGCTCTCGACGATGTAGGCGATTTCGTAGGCGAACGCCGGATCGTAGGCGACCACTGCCGGATTGGTGCTGGCCAGCAGTAACGAGTGGCCGTCGGCGTGTTGCAGGCCTTCGCCGGTCAGCGTGGTGCGCCCCGCGGTGGCGCCGAGCAGGAATCCGCGCGCCATCTGGTCGCCCGCGGCCCACAAACCATCGCCGGTGCGCTGGAACCCGAACATCGAATAGAAGATGTAGATCGGGATCATGGGCTCGTTGTGGGTGGAATACGAGGTGCCGACGGCGGTGAAACAGGCCGCCGACCCGGCTTCGTTGATTCCCTCGTGCAGGATGTGCCCGGCTGCGCTCTCCTTGTAGGCCAGCATCAGATCGGCGTCGACCGCGGTGTAGAGCTGGCCGTTGCGGTTGTAGATCTTCAGCGACGGGAACCAGGAGTCCATCCCGAAGGTGCGCGCCTCGTCGGGAATGATCGGCACGATCCGCGGACCGGTTTCCTTGTCTCGTAACACTTCCCGGAATGTGCGCACGGTCGCCATGGTGGTGGCGACCTCCTGGTTTCCCGATCCCTTCTTCAGGGACCTGTAGATGTCGCGGCTGGGCAGCGGCAGCGCCTTGGACTTTGTCCGGCGCTCCGGGAGGAAGCCCCCGAGGGTGCGGCGCCGGTCGAGCAGGTAGCGGATCTCCGGGGCGTCCGGGCCGGGGTGGTAATACGGCGGCAGGTAGGGGTTCTCCTCCAGCTGAGCGTCCGAAACCGGAATCCGCTGGGCATCGCGGAACTCTTTAAGGTTTTCCAGCGTAAGCTTTTTCATCTGGTGAGTGGCCATGCGGCCCTCGAAGTGCTTGCCCAGCGCATAGCCCTTGATGGTCTTCGCCAGGATCACCGTCGGCTGTCCTTTGTGCTCGACCGCGGCGCGGTAGGCGGCATAGACCTTCCGGTAGTCGTGACCGCCGCGCTTGAGGTTCCAGATCTCGTCGTCTGACAGGTTCTTCACCAGCTCCTTGGTGCGCGGGTCGCGGCCGAAGAAGTGCTCGCGGACATAGCCGCCGTCGTTGGCCTTGTATGTCTGGTAGTCACCGTCAGGGGTGACGTTCATCAGGTTGACCAGGGCGCCGTCCCGGTCGGCATGCAGCAGCACGTCCCATTCGCGCCCCCAGATCACCTTGATGACGTTCCAGCCGGCCCCCCGGAAGAACGACTCCAGCTCCTGGATGATCTTGCCGTTGCCGCGCACCGGACCGTCGAGGCGCTGCAGGTTGCAGTTGATCACGAAGGTCAGGTTGTCCAGGCCCTCCAGTGCCCCGACATGCAGCAGCCCCCGGCTTTCGGGTTCATCCATCTCGCCGTCGCCCAGGAAGCACCACACGTGCTGGTCGGAGGTGTCCTTGATGCCACGGTCATGCAGATAGTGGTTGAACCGGGCCTGGTAGATGGCATTCATCGGGCCTAACCCCATCGACACGGTGGGAAACTCCCAGAAGTCGGGCATCAGCCGCGGATGCGGGTAGGAAGGCAACCCGCCGCCCGGATGACTGTGTTCCTGGCGGAAGCCGTCGAGCTGATCGGCGGTCAACCGCCCCTCGAGGAAGGCACGCGCGTAGATGCCGGGGGAAGCGTGGCCCTGGATGAAAATCTGGTCCCCGCCGCCCGGATGGGACTTGCCGCGGAAGAAGTGGTTGAAACCGACCTCGTAGAGGGCCGCCGACGAGGCGTAGGTCGAAATGTGGCCGCCCACACCCACGCCGGGGCGCTGCGCGCGATGCACCATGATGGCCGCGTTCCATCTGATCCAGGCGCGGTAGCGACGTTCGACATCCTCGTCACCGGGGAACCACGGCTCCAGCTGGGTCGGGATGGTGTTGACATAGTCGGTCGACGTCAGCGCCGGGATGGCCACCCGCTGTTCGCCGGCCCGTTCCAGCAGCCGCAGCATCAGGTAGCGCGCTCGCGACGGCCCCGAGCGCTCCAGCATTTCGTCGAAGGACTCCAGCCACTCCGACGTCTCCTCGGGGTCGATATCGGGCAGATAGGACGCCACACCTTCGCGGATCACCCGAACGCGGTCGGGTTCGCTTGCGCTGCTTGGGGTTTTGGCCAGATCGTGGCGCGCGAACTCGGTGGTCAACTTCCGCTCCTCAGTTGGCGGTTCATCTCTTGGATGATCGTCCCCCTATCGTGCCGCACCGGTGTCCCGGGCCGGTAGGCGCGGTCCGGTCGCAGATGGAGGTTCTCGACGAGATCGCCCGCCGATGCGAACCCGGTGCGTCGGGGGCGGTCGGAATCGTGACCCGGTAACGTCAGAAGCCGTGCTCATCGGATGGCGTGCCGTCCTTGCGGGGGAGTCTCCAAAGCGAGGTGCCTTGGCGCTCGGCTGTA
This sequence comes from uncultured Actinomycetota bacterium, assembly GCA_963728815.1. GTDB lineage: Bacteria > Actinomycetota > Actinomycetes > Mycobacteriales > Mycobacteriaceae > Mycobacterium. The sequence goes on along the minus strand of CAVSLH010000017.1, from coordinate 55,786 downwards.
TCGCCGCAGTGTTGCTGGGCATAGTGGCGTGCACCACCGTCACCGGTGGCACGGCCACACCTAACACGAAGGTCGCCCCGGCCTACCGCTCGTCGGTGTCCGCGTCGTTGTCGGCGTCGGCGGCGACGTCGAGCATTCGCGAGTCCCAGCGGCAACAATCGTTGACGACCAAGGCGATTCGCAGCTCGTGTGACTCGCTTGCTACCAGCAGCAGCGCCGCAATCGACAAGGTAAATGTCTTTGTCGCGGCTTTTAATCAGGGCCGCAACACCGGCCCCACCGAAGGCCCGGCCATAGACGCGCTCAACGACAGCGCCTCCACGGCTGCCGGCAGTCTCAACGATGCGATGTCGTCGCAGCTGCGGGACGCATTCAATGCCTATGTCGACGCGGCCCGCGCGGTGGCGAACGCCATCGGCACGCACGCGGGGACGGCGGAGTTCAACAGGCGGGTCGATCAGCTCAACGACACCAAGACAAAAGCGCTGAAACTGTGCCTGGCTTCCTTCTGAGGCGGGCGTACGGGCCAGGTTCTGCTTGTGCGACGATAATGCCCATCGCACGGCGCGCGGATGGTTAAAGGAGGCTCCACGGTGGTCGCGGCGGATCACGCCCCGAGCTACGCTCGCAAACTGGGCATCCAACGGGACCAAGTTGTCCAGGAGTGGGGCTGGGACGAAGACACCGACGACGACATCCGCGCAGCGGTCGAGGAAGCGTGCGGCGGCGAGTTGCTCGATGAAGACAGCGACGAGGTGATCGACGTCGTCCTGCTGTGGTGGCGAGACGGGGACGGGGATTTGGTGGACACCCTGATGGACGCGATCACCCCGCTGGCCGAAGACGGCGTGATTTGGGTGCTGACACCCAAGACCGGCAAGCCCGGCCACGTACTGCCCGCAGAGATCGCAGAAGCTGCCCCCACCGCCGGCCTGATGCCGACCTCGTCGGTCAATCTCGGCGACTGGAGCGCCAGCCGGTTGGTACAGCCGAAATCGCGGGCTGGGAAGCGCTGATGCTGACCGTCGGGACCAGCGCCCCCGATTTCACGCTGCGCGACCAGAATCAGCAGCCCGTTACGCTCAGCGGCTATCGCGGCGCCAAGAACGTACTGCTGGTGTTCTTCCCGCTGGCATTCACCGGGATCTGCCAGGGAGAGCTGGACCAGCTGCGCGATCACCTGCCCGATTTCGAAAACGACGACAGCGTGGCGTTGGCCATTTCGGTAGGCCCACCGCCGACCCACAAAATTTGGGCGACCGAGAGCGGTTTCACGTTTCCGGTGTTATCGGACTTCTGGCCGCACGGGGCGGTCAGCCAGGCCTACGGGGTGTTCAACGACGCAGCCGGCATTTCTAACCGCGGCACCTTCGTTGTCGATCGGTCGGGGATCATTCAGTTCGCCGAGATGAAACAGCCCGGTGAGGCCCGCGACCAGGGGCTGTGGACCGACGCCCTGGCGGCGCTGAAGGCCTGAACGTTTTGGGTCCTTGGCTTCTGGGCGTGTAGCCTGCGGCGGGCATGGGGCGCGTAGCTCAGTGGTAGAGCTCTGGTTTTACTTCAGTTGATCTGTCCCACCGGTGGCGGGCTGGCACCGAAGAGGCCCGGCAGGGCGGACATGACTTAATCAGGAGCCTGGCAGTTCCTCATCAATGTGTTGTCTGCACGCCCCACCGGGTGACCCATCCGCTAGCGATCACCAACGAGAAGGGACACCACCATCGTGACAGCATTACGGCGCGTCGTCATCGGCGCCGACACCCATCTGGACACTAACCATCTGGCTGTCCTCACGGACGCCGGGAAACCCTTGGCAGACGCCGAATTCCCGACGTGCCCAGCCGGCTACGACGTCGCAGTGAAGTGGGCCCAAAGCTTCGGCACCATCGTGATCGCCGGGGTGGAAGGTACTTCGAGCTACGGCGCGGGTCTGACCCGGGTCCTGCAGGCTGTGGGGATCGAGGTGGCCGAGGTCAGCCGCCCCGATCGGGCCGCACGCCGCCGCCAGGGCAAATCCGACCCGTTGGACGCCTACGCCGCTGCCCGCGCCGCACTGGCCGGCCATGGCCTGGCCGTGCCCAAAGACGAACACACCACCGCCCTGCGAGCGCTGCTGACCGCACGCCGCAGCGCGGTCAAGGCCCGCACTGCCGCGACCAACCAAATCCACGCCCTGCTGGTGACCGCGCCCGCCGAGCTGCGCGAGCGCTACCGCCGCCACAGCCCCACGGCACTGGTCAAAGCATTGGCTCGATGCCGGCCCGCCGCCCACAGCGATTCCATCACCGTCGCGGTGCTGACAGCCGCCAAGGCGCTGGCCCAGCGCGTCGAATTCCTCGAGCAGCAAGACCGCGACCTCACCGCACACCTGGATGCCCTTGTCCAGCAGATTAATCCCGCGCTACGCGCCGCCTATGGCGTCGGTCCTGACACCGCCGCCCAGTTGCTCGTCACCGCCGGCACCAACCCGCACCGGCTACGCAACGAGGCCTCCTTCGCCGCTCTGTGCGGGGCGGCTCCCGTCCCGGCATCCTCGGGCAAAATCACCCGCCACCGACTTTCCCGCGGCGGGGACCGCGCCGCTAACAGCGCGCTTCACCGCATTGCGCTGGTCCGCATGTCCAGCCACCCCCAAACTCGCGACTACGTGAAGCGCCAAGGCACCAAGAGCCGCACCAAGAAAGAGATTCTGCGACTCCTCAAACGAGCCATGGCCCGCGAAGTCTTTCGACTGCTCACCCAGCCCGGCCCGATCGATGACTACAGCGACCTACGACCGGCCCGGCAAGCCAAAAACATCACCCTCGCCACCGTCGCCAACCATTTCGGCGTCCCGGTAATCACCGTCTCGCGGCTCGAACGCGGACACCAACGCAACGACACCCTGGCCAACAACTACCGCCACTGGCTCACCGCCGCTTGACCTTTTAACACGAATAGGAGCATCAACTAGGTGCGAATCGGGGGAGTTGACCTGAGACAGCAAGAGACGGTTTGTGCTGGTCCGAGATCCAGTCTTGCAGTAGACCATGGTTTTCTGCTAGGCGGTTGGCCCACGCCGTCCGGCGCGTACGGCGAATGCGTCGAGCGCGCTCAGGACCTCGGGCGCGCTCCAGGCTCGGTTGCGGGTGCAGTCGGTGAACTCTACGATGATCCCAGCGTCTGTCAATCAGTCCACGTATCTGCGTGCATTCCCGGTCGAGATGTCCAGTTCACGCTGTAGCACTTGCGCGTTGAACACCAGCTGTTTGATCAGCAATCCACAACTCGGTGAACTGCCCAGTCGCGGCGCGCAGTGATCTTTGAGTCCCAGCTTTCGCGTATCTATCGCAGATCGCCGATTAAGTGTCGACCGTTCACAACCGCCAATACCTATGCTTCTCAGAGCCTTTCGACTATCTGTGCTGAGTCTCCCTCCCTGTAGACCCGAGTGCGCCAAAATATGCGTCGGTGTTGGTCAGCAGTCCTGCGAGACAGTGACTGTGATTTGACTAGTTAGCCGCTTGTTGTCTTAGCATCGCCTGAATCAGCGCCCGTCCGGTACGCCCGTTGCCATCCGAGAATTAGTGGATGGTCTCGAACTGCGCGTGTGCAATCGCTATCTGCGGCAGCGTCTAGATGTCGTTCCGCTGTTCTAATTTAAGCAAGTCTTCGATAGCAGCGTATATCCGCTCTTGATGAGTAGCCACAAAGTCTTCTCCGCTATTTCCTAAGTTGCCACCGCCTATCCATACCTGCTCTTTGCGCCACTTTCCTTCCTTTTCCTTATATCTTTCGCTCATCAGCGCTGCGTGCATAGCTAGATCGCGTCCTCATCTATTTGATCCGCCAATTCTATATCAGCTTTCATCTCTTCTGTATTGCTGACTATCATCGCTGCGTTGCTTCTTCTTTTGTCTCCTAGCATCTCTTCTTCTGCAATATCTCTTGCTGAGTCTTTTATTTTTTCTATGTTTTAGCTTTCCTCCTACTCCGTTCTCAGCAGTATCCAGTCTAATTTTTCTACCTCTTCTCCTAGTTCAGCGTCTAACCTAGCTATTTCATATCTTTCTTCTTCTTCGTCTTCTAGCACCCTCTCTTTCAGCGCTACCTCCAATTCTGCTATTTTATCTTTTATCTCATCTTTTTATTTGCCTTCCTGTCTCTGCTCCTCCCTCAGATCTGCCAGCTTATAACCTGCCTCAGCTATCTTCTCCCAAGTTATTTTCTCTTATTCTACAGCTTTGCCTCCCTTAACTTATTCCACACCTTCAATATAGCATCACTTATCTTCATAAGTTATTCTATCTTCTTCCTTTATCATCACTTTCTACTCTCCAAGCACACATCTACCTTTGTTTTATCTCCTTACTACCAAACCCTCTTTTTGCCAAGAGTGTGCCAATACGGGCATACACAGCCCGATAGATACGTGGACACAGTGGATACGAACTAGCCCACTGAACTCGCCATTTCAAGACGCTGTCGCACCGTCTGAAACTCAGTGCACAGTCTTGCTCGGATTTACACACCAGCGGTCGGCGGTTCGATACCGTCCGCGCCCACCATTGTTCACCGAGTACAGCGGCGCGCCGCGCGCGCTTACCGACTGCGCGGCATCAACAGGTCGTGGCGGCAGATCGCCGACGAACTCGAAGCGGCGCTCAGGCGCGGGTGTAGCGTCTGAGGCCATGCCGTCTCAAGACGCCATCACACAGTCCGTCAATCGCTACCTCGAGCTCGTCGCCAAGGGCACCGCCGACGATGTGCTGACCCTGTATGCCGCCGACCCCACCGTCGAGGATCCGGCCGGATCGGACCTGCGGCGCGGCCGGGACGCCGTCCGCGAGTTCTACGCAGCGTTCCAGGATGCCAAGAAGCAGACCGAACTGTTGGAACTGCGGGTGTCCGGTAGCGAGGCGGCGTTCCTGTGGCGCCTGACCCTCGAGACCGGCGGCGGACGCACCAGCATCTCGCCGATCTCGTTGATGACGTTCGACGACGATGCCAAAATCGTCTCGATGCGGGCGTTCTGGTCGCCTTCTGACGCTCAGGTCGTGTAGAAGACCGCGAATACCGTCAGCGTCCACACGTAGTTGATGCAGTCAAACGCGAGGGGCGCGCCGCCTCCTGGGCGAGCTGTACCCGCGAGGTCAGCCCGAGTTTGGTGTAGATGTGGGCGAGAGCGCCGCGCCTTCGGCCCATGCGGCGTCAAAGGCTTCCTCTCCCAGGGCATCCCGAACCCCGGCAATCCTGGCCTCGTCGTCGGATTCGAGAACCTTGAAGCGCACCGTCCCCATGTGTTGGCGGGCTGCGTCCGCTGCGCCGAACAGTCGCGCCGCTAGCAGGTTGCCGCCTGTAACGGCCGCCACGATGGCAAGGCAGTCGAGGGCAAACGGAACGACGAGGTCACCGCCGCGGCGGACCGCCGCGTCGAGCGCGTCGTAGGCATCGCGTTCGGCAGCGTCGAGTTCGCCCCGCACCATCTCGACGCGCGCGCGGTGATGTGCAGCACGAAACATCAGCGAAATCGCCAATAATTGCGGCGTAGGCATGCTTATGTACGCGTCCGACCGTCGCGAATCCGTGTGATCACGGCGCGGATGTCCCATGCCCGCCGCACCGGCCCGGCGCCGTGGAGGCCGATCACTGAGCTTTCAGGTCCGATAACGCTTCCCATCGACTTCAGGATTCGTCGCGCCGGCTGCTGAAATTCTCGGCGCGCCACGCGACGCTTTGCGCTCCGTTGTCGGTGATGAGCCGGTATGGCAAGGTCGGGGGCGTGGGCGAGCTACCTGGTTCTCAGAACGACAGCGCGGCACGGCAGACAGCGGGTCCTCCGGTGCGGCCACAGTCGTCGGAGCAGCAGCCAGCGACCAAGGCGGATCTGTATGCCGCAGTGGATGCGATGCGCACCGATATGCGGGTACTGCTGGACCAGATCAGCACGTTGGTTCGGGAGGCGACTCAGGGTGTCGAAAGCCGCGTGAGCAATCTTGAGCGGGCCAACCGCGAGGCCGATCGAAACAACGCGAAGGACTGGTGACAGGCCTTCATCGGCGCTGACTGTGCATCTGCCGACGCGACGCACTTCGGTTCCAGGGGGCAGCGTGTCGCCGGTTGCAGACCCAGCGGCACTATGAACGGGTGAAGCCGTTTCGCATCGACGTTGCTGATGATGTTCTCGATGATTTGCGAGCTCGGTTGGCGCGCACCCGTTGGCCGGAAGCCGAGTGTGTGGACGACTGGAGTCAGGGCATCCCGCTGAACTACACCCGCGACCTGGCCGCCTACTGGGCCAACGACTACGACTGGCGTTCGCGTGAGGCCGCGCTCAATCGGTTCGACCAGTTCGTCACCGAAATCGACGGGTTGGACATTCATTTCATCCACCAGCGGTCTCCGCATGAGGACGCCTTCCCATTGGTGATCACACATGGCTGGCCGGGCTCAATCGTGGAATTTCACAAGGTGATTGAGCCGCTGACCAATCCGACGGCACACGGCGGACGCGCCGAAGACGCCTTCCACGTTGTGTGTCCGTCGCTTCCCGGATACGGCTTCTCAGGCAAGCCGACCCGCACGGGGTGGGGGGTCGAGAAGATCGCCGAGGCTTGGGAGACGCTCATGCTGCGGCTGGGCTACGACCGTTACGGAGCCCAGGGCGGCGACTGGGGCGCAGCCGTCACCACGGTGATAGGCCGCAACCGCGGCCACTGTGCGGCTATCCATCTGAACATGCCGATCGGCGCGCCTAGAGCTGAAGCGCTTTCCAATCCAACCGCGGAAGAGCAGCAGGCCCTGGCCGCGCTGGCCCATCACCGGAAGTGGGGCACCGGCTATTCCAAGCAGCAGTCCACCCGGCCCCAAACGGTCGGCTATGGGCTGGTCGATTCGCCGGTGGGTCAACTGGCGTGGATCGTCGAGAAGTTCTGGGCGTGGACGGATTGCGATGGGAATCCCGAGAACGCACTCAGCCGGGATGAACTCCTCGACAACGTGATGATGTATTGGGTGACCGGCACCGCCGCTTCCTCGGCCCGCTTGTACTGGGAGAGCTTCAAGGTCTGGGGACAAACGGACCGTGTCGAATTGCCTACTGGTATCGCCGCTTTCCCGAAGGAGGTGCTGCGCTCACCGCGGGCGTGGTGCGAGCCGATCTACAACATCACCCACTGGACAGACATGCCGCGCGGCGGACACTTCGCCGCATTTGAACAACCGGAGCTGTTCGTCGAGGACCTCCGCGCGTTCTTCGCTACGCAACGCTAAGACGCCCGTCCGGGATCACCGAGCCGTAGGGCGCGTCCACGATGCCGCCGTGCTCGATGCCCAGTTCGCCGAGCCGCGCGACCCACTTCTGAAGCTCGGCGCGGTTGGCGCAGCCGAAGCCGACATGGTCTAGCCCGACCCGGAATTCGCTGAAATTCTCGTCGGCGGCTCCACGATCATGCTGGTGGATGCCGAACAACGTGCCGCGATCCAGGATCCAGACGAGATGCCGGAAGCCGCCGTCAGTGTGCTCGTCGACTATCGGATCGGCGCCGAAAAGCTTGCGGTACCAGGGACCGCTGACATCGATGTCGCGCACCGTGACCGCGACATGGTTGAGCGCGGGAAAGGACATGGGCCGACTGTATCGCTAGACGATCCGCCGGCCGCGTCGCGCGCGAAACCGCATGTCCCACAGGTAAAGCTGATAGCCGAAGATCCAGGCCCGGTGCGGAATCAGCCGGTCGGCGAGCCGCAGGACGGCCAGCAGCCACTCGAACCGGCGCTGCTGGCCCTCCGACCAGTCCAGCTGCATCATCGCCCGGAACTCCGGGGCCAAGAACCCTGTCGTCGCGAACAGGTTGAACGGTCCCGCCAGCGCTCTCAACGGCCACGGCAGAAAGGCCACCGAGGCCACCCCGTGAAGATGCTCTCGGACTGGCGGGTCGATGTGCAGCTCGTCGAGGGAGCGCTTCCAGTATTCGTCGAACGCCACCCGGTCCGGCGGCCACATGTGCTCCTGTACTTGCAGCGTGGTGCCCAAACGCTTGGCGTCGCGATAGACGGCGTCGGCGGTGGCGTCATCGAGCGGCCCATGCAGGAACTCGTCCTGGTCAACGAAGTAGCGGTACAGACATGAGGCCACCCACAGCTGCAACTTGGGATCGAACGCGTTGTAGGACACCGGGCTCGACGATGTCGAGCGAACCTGCCGGTGTGCGACGTCCAAGGCGTCGCGGATCAGAGCGCGGTCGGACTCGGTCCCGATGGTCGCGACTGCCAGGTAGGTGCCGGTGGTGCGGGCCCGCTTGAACGGATGTTTGTAGACGTTGCCGCTGTCCACCGGACTTTCCAGCACGCCATAACCGACGCCCGGCAACGACAGCTGCATGATCACATTTGCCGCCGGCAACAACATCGCCGCCGGGTTCAACAGGTCGGCGACCCGGGTCGCGGGGCGCTTCATCGCGGATCCTGCCCCATGAGATCGAGTAGACCACGTGTGCGACGCTGCCGGGCCGAGATAATCAACGTCCAGACCTTAGTTCCGGCCGGAAACGGGCACATTGGACGCATGTGCACTAAACCGTCGCCGGGCGACGTGAGTCCGCCAGCGCCCGACCCACCTAATCTGTCGCCGACCCAAAAATGGGGGGTACCAGGGATGTGGTGGGTGTTGGCCGCGCAGTTTGTCGTCGTCATTGTGCTGGTCATTATTTTGTGTGGTCTAACTTCCGTCGGCGACGCCACCGGCACGGCGAGTATGAGACGCTGCCGAAGTGTTTGCGTCGACACGGCAGACCCGGATCGTCGGCGTGCTGGCCGGTTACCTGGCCGACCTCGCGCTGGGCGACCCGAAACGAGGTCATCCGGTCGCGGTGTTCGGCCGAGCGGCCGCGAAGCTGGAGCAGGTCACCTACCGCGACGCCCGGATCGCCGGCGCCGCGCACGTGGGCCTGCTGGTCGGTGCGGTGAGCCTGCTGGGCACGGCCCTGCAGCGGGGCGCCCAACGCCGGGGCCGGCTCTGGTCGATCGCGGTCACCGCCGCGGCCACCTGGATATCGCTGGGCGGAACCTCATTGGCGCGTACCGGCCTTTCGATGTCGGAGCCGCTGGACCGCGGCGACGCCGAGGCTGCGCGACGGCTGTTGCCGTCGCTGTGCGGGCGGGATCCGGCCTATCTGGACGAGGCGGGCCTGACACGCGCGGCGCTGGAATCGGTCGCTGAGAACACGTCCGACGCCCAGGTGGCGCCGCTGCTGTGGGCGAGCGTCGGCGGCGTGCCCGCGGTGCTCGGGTACCGCGGCATCAACACGCTGGACTCGATGATCGGCCACCGCTCGCCGCGTTATCTCCGATTCGGTTGGGCCGCCGCGCGATTGGATGACGCGGCCAACTATGTCGCCGCGCGGGCGACCGCGGCGCTGGTGGTGATGTGCGCGCCGGTCGTGGGCGGATCACCATCGGGCGCGGTGCGCGCCTGGCATCATGACGCCGCCCGGCATCCCAGCCCCAACGCCGGCGTTGTCGAGGCTGCGTTCGCCGGGGCACTCGGCGTGCGGCTCGGCGGCCCCACCCAGTACCACCATGAGCTGCAGATCCGGCCCACCCTTGGCGACGGCCCGCATCCCACGGTGGCCGACCTGCGCCGCGCGGTGGTGCTGTCGCGGGCGGTGCAGGCGGCGGCCGCGTTACTGGTTGGGCTATCGGCTTACCGCCGGCGGCCGTAGCGGTCGGCGAGTTTCTCCTCGACGGTCATCGGAGTATCTCGCGTTGGTGCCTCCAGCTTCTCCCGGCGGCGGGCACGGATCTCGGAATACACGAAATAGCCCAATCCGATTGGCGCGAGGATGCCGAACGAGATCCATTGGATGCCGTAGGACAGAAACGGCCCGGCGTCCAGATGCGGTAGGCCGATCACGCCGAGCCCGCCGGGCTGGTTGTCGACCAACTGCAGATAGCTCCCGGCCAGTGGAACCTTGGTCAACGCTGCGACCTGTTCGGTGTTGATCGAATACACCTGCTGGACATCGTCTCTGGAGAATGGGTCCTTGCCTTGTGCGGTCGGCTCGGAGTCGCGCAGCCGTGCTGTGATGGTCACGGTCTCGTCGGGCGGGCGGGGGATCGGCGGCACATGAGAGCCCTGCTCAGGCCGCACGTAGCCACGGTCCACCAGGACGGTCGGTCCGCCGTCGACGACGAATGGTGCCAGCACCTCGAACGCCGGATCACCCTCGACCACCCGTAACCGGGCCAGCACCTGCAGGTCCGGCAGGTAATGCCCGGTTGCCGTCACTCTGCGCCACTGCGCACTCGGTGCTGACGAATCCTGCTGTGGTAACAAGGTTTTCAGCGGTACCGGCGCGGTGTTGAGGGAATACTCGATTTGGTGGTTTTCCTGCGATGTCCGGGTGTTCTTTCCCAGCTGCCACGGCGCGAGCACCATGAAGCACAAGTAGGTGAACGCGATGACCACCAGCGCCAGCGCTATCCAGCCCGGCCGCAACAGGAACGCCAGGCGACGCATCAACCTTGTCCGTTCTGCGAGAGTCGCTCGTCGACCCAGTCGTGCAGGCCGGGCAACGCGGCCTCGATGACGGCGAAAACCTCCTCGAAGTCGTCGTGGTCGCCGTAGTAGGGATCTTCGACGTCGAGGGCATATGCACTTGAGCGCGGGTCGAATGATCGCAGCATCCGAATCCGGCTGTCCTCGAGCCCCAGCTGCCGCAACAGCCGAACGTGGTTGCGGCCCAAGGCCACCACCAGATCGGCAGCCAAGTGGTCGGCGTCGAGCTGTGCGGCGCAGTGGTCAGTGGGGTAGCCGTGGGCGCGCAGCACCCGGGTGGCCCGCACGTCGGCGCCATTGCCGACATGCCAGTTGCCGGTGCCCGCACTGGTCACCCGCACCGCGTCGCCCAGACCACGTCGCCGGAGCTGGTCGGCGAACATCTTTTCGGCCATCGGCGAGCGACAGATGTTGCCGGTGCAGACGAACGTCACGTGCAGCGGATTCGGATCAGACACCCAGCGCCCTCCGCAGCTCGGCGATGGTCGCGGCATGCGTGACGCCGGTGGTGCACGTGCCGCTCCCGGCGGAGAAATGAGTGAAATCGGCCTGCCCGTAGCCCCAGCCGACCACAACGGTGTCGATACCGTGGGCGGCCGCCCCTTCCACGTCGTGGCTGCGGTCGCCGACCATGAGCACCCGGTCGGGCAGCGGCTGCAGCTGCGCCAGGGCGTGAGCCAGCACCTCGTGCTTGCTCTTGCGCGAGCCGTCGGCACTCGCACCGGCAACGACCTCGAAGTGCTGCTCAAGCTCGAAATGGGCGAGGATGCGCCGTGCCGTCGGTTCCAGCTTGGAGGTGGCCACTGCCAGCCGGACACCGGCGGCGCGCAGATCGGCCAGCAGCTGAGCAATCCCGTCGAACAGGGTGTTCATCGCCCAGCCCCGGTTGCCGTACTCGGCCCGGAACGCCGCGATCGCGTCATCGGCGGACTCGCCGAGCTCCATCGAACGGAAGGTGTCGTCCATTGGCGGGCCGACGATCTGGGCGGCCAGGTCGCCCTCGGGCACTGCGGCACCGACGTGGCTGAGCGCGTGCAGGAAGCTGGCAACGATACCTTCCGCGGAGTCGGTAAGGGTGCCGTCGAGATCGAAGATCACCAGCTGCGGCGCCGGGCAATCGGCCGAGACTGTGCCTGTCACGTCACCATTGTCCTAGATGGGCACAGCCTGGTGTGACGGTGTTCCTGCCACGCTCCCGACGCGGCGCACTAGTGTTTCACGGATGGCGAGTCTGGACCCGAGCCCGCCTGCCGTGGCGCGCTATCACGGTGATCAGGCCGTCATGCCCGGCATGCTGGATTTCGCCGTCAACGTCCGTCATGCGCAACCGCCGGAATGGCTGGTACAGCGCCTGGCCACGCGGCTGCCGGATCTGGCGCGCTACCCCAGCGTCGACGACGTGCACCGGGCGCAAGACGCGGCCGCCGAGCGGCACGGCCGAGCCCGCGATGAGGTGGTGCCGCTGGCCGGGGCGGCAGAGGGGTTCGCGCTGCTACCCAACCTGCGTCCTTCGCGGGCGGCGATCGTCGCGCCCTCGTTCAGCGAGCCGGCCGCAGCACTTAGCGCGGCCGGAGTGCCGGTGCACCATGTCGTGCTCGAGCCGCCGTTCGGGCTGGACGGTGTGGCACTGCCGCACGACGCCGATCTTGTGGTGGTGGGCAATCCGACCAACCCCACCTCGGTGCTGCACACCCGCGAGCAGCTCCTGTCGTTGCGCCGGCCCGGGCGGATTCTGGTGGTCGACGAGGCGTTCGCCGATTCGGTTCCCGGCGAGCCGGAGTCGCTGGCCGGTGACTCGCTGCCCGACGTGCTGGTGCTGCGCAGCCTGACCAAGACGTGGTCGCTGGCCGGATTGCGGGTGGGCTACGCCCTTGGCTCGCCAGAGGTGCTGGCGCGGTTGACCACGCAGCGCGCGCACTGGCCGGTGGGCACGCTGCAACTGACGGCCATCGCGGCCTGTTGCGCCGCTGAAGCCGTCGCCGACGCGGCAGCCGATGCTGTGCGGTTGGCGCAGTTGCGCACGGATATGGTGGTCGGTCTGGCATCGGTGGGTGCCGACGTGGTCGATGGCCAGGCCCCGTTCGTATTGTTCCGCAGGCCGGATGCCGTTCACATACGAAACAGCTTGCAGAATAAGGGGATTGCTATTCGCCGCTGTGATACGTTCATCGGCCTGGACGAGCGGTACCTGCGGGTCGCGGTGCGCCGGGAGTGGCCGCTGCTGGTCCAAGCCATCTCGGAGGCAATCGCCTGCATGATCAACGGGAGGCGCCGGTGAGTGTGCGGCTGGCCGACGTCATCGGGGTGCTGGATGAGGCCTACCCGCCGCGGCTTGCCCAGTCGTGGGATTCGGTCGGCCTGGTGTGCGGTGACCCCGAGGATGTGCTGGACTCGGTGACCATCGCGGTCGACGCCACGCCGGCGGTCGTCGACGAAGTTCCCGACGCCGGCCTGCTACTGGCCCACCATCCGTTGCTGTTGCGCGGGGTCGATACCGTCGCGGCCAGCACGCCGAAGGGCGCGCTGGTGCACCGCTTGATCCGAACCGGGCGTTCACTGTTCACCGCGCACACCAACGCCGACTCGGCATCACCGGGCGTGTCCGACGCGCTGGCCCACGCCCTTGGCCTCACCGTCGAAGCTGTGCTCGAGCCGCTATCGGGTGCGGTGGATCTGGACAAGTGGGTCATCTATGTGCCCCGCGAGCACGCAGAAGCGGTGCAGGCGGCCGTGTTTGAGGCCGGCGCCGGCCAGATCGGCGACTATTCGCACTGCAGCTGGAGCGTCAGCGGTATCGGGCAGTTCTTGCCGCATGACGGGGCGTCGCCCGCAGTGGGCAGCGTCGGCACCGTCGAGCGGGTGGCCGAAGACCGGTTCGAGGTCGTCGCACCCGCACGAGCACGGGCCGATGTGTTGGCAGCGATGCGCGCCGCCCATCCGTACGAAGAGCCGGCGTTCGACATCTTCGCGCTGGTGCCGCCGCCTACCGAGGCCGGGTTGGGCCGCATCGGCACGCTGCCGCAACCCGAACCGCTCGGCAGCTTCGTCTCCCGGGTCGGTGCCGCGTTGCCGCAGACATCTTGGGGGGTGCGCGCCGCGGGGGACCCCGACATGCTGGTGTCGAGGGTCGCGGTCTGCGGCGGCGCCGGGGACTCACTGCTGGGCATCGCCGCCGCCTCCGACGTACAGGCGTATGTCACAGCTGATCTGCGCCACCATCCGGCCGACGAGCATCGCCGGGCCTCGAATGTGGCCCTGATCGACGTCGCGCACTGGGCAAGCGAATTCCCCTGGTGCGACCAGGCCGCTGACGTGCTGCGGTCCCGTTTCGGTACGGAGTTGCCGGTGCGTGTGTGCACCATCCGCACCGACCCGTGGAATCTTGGCAACGACACTTGGAGAGATCAGTGATGAAAGCCGGAGTGGCACAGCAACGTTCGCTACTGGAGGTGTCGAAGCTGGATGCCGAGCTGTCTCGGATCGCGCACCGGGCCAACCATCTGCCGCAGCGGGAGGCCTATCAGCGGATGCAGGTCGAACACAACGCCGCCGGTGACCGGCTGGCCGCGATTCGAATCGCGTTGGAGGACTTGGACGCCCAGGTGTCGCGATTTGAGTCCGAGATCGAGGCGGTGCGCCAGCGCGAGGAGCGGGACCGGTCGTGGCTCAAGTCGGGTGCGACGGACGCAAAGCAATTGTCAGATCTACAGCACGAGCTTGAGACACTGATACGCCGTCAGACCAGCCTGGAGGATTCCCTGCTGGAGGTGATGGAGCGCCGCGAGGAGCTGCAGGCCCAGCTGACTGCCGAGTTGAGCGCGATCGAGGCGCTGGAGGCCGACCTCGCTAGTGCTCAGCAGGCCCTCGACACCGCAATCGCCGAAATCGACCAGGCCCGCCAGCTTAATTCGTCGCAGCGCGACGCGCTGACCTCGACACTCGACCCCGCCCTTTCTGCCCTCTACGAACGACAGCGTGCCGGGGGAGGGCCGGGCGCCGGGCAATTGCAGGGACATCGGTGCGGCGCCTGCCGGATCGAGATCGGCCGCGGCGAGCTGGCCCGCATCTCGGCGGCCGCCGAAGACGAGGTGGTGCGGTGCCCGGAATGTGGCGCGATCCTAGTGCGGGTCAAGGGATTCGAGCAGTGAAAGTTGTCATCGAAGCCGACGGCGGGTCCCGCGGCAACCCGGGACCGGCCGGATACGGCGCGGTGGTGCGCACCGCGGACCGCTCAATCGTGCTGGCAGAGACCAAGCAGGCTATCGGTCGGGCGACCAATAACGTCGCCGAATATCGAGGCCTGATAGCCGGTTTGGACGATGCCCTGAAACTGGGTGCCACCGAGGCCGCGGTCTTCTTGGATTCCAAGCTGTTGGTGGAGCAGATGTCCGGGCGGTGGAAAGTCAAGCACCCAGACTTGGTCGGGCTACACGACCAGGCCCGTACGTTGGCGTCGCGGTTCGACCGGATCAGCTACGAGTGGGTTCCGCGGGCCCGCAACTCGCATGCCGATCGGTTGGCCAACGAAGCGATGGACGCCGCGGCTGATGCCAATGGACAGGTCGAGAAACCTGACCCGCCGGTTGCCGAGCCCGCGAAAACCGTTGCGCCCCAATCCCCGACAGCGCCCGGCTGGACCGGCGCGCGCGGCACGCCGACCAGACTGCTGTTGCTGCGACACGGACAGACCGAGTTGTCGGTGCAACGCCGCTACTCCGGGCGCGGCAACCCGGCAATCAACGAAGTGGGGCGGCGGCAGGCTGAGGCGGCGGCGCGGTATCTGGCGCAGCGCGGCGGGATCGCTGCAGTGATCTCCTCGCCGCTGCAACGGGCCTACGACACCGCGGCGACGGCCGCCAAGGCGCTGGGCCTGGATGTGACTGCCGACGACGACTTGATCGAGACCGACTTCGGGGCCTGGGAGGGGTTGACGTTCGCCGAGGCCGCCGCACGCGATCCCGAGCTGCATCGTCGCTGGCTGCGCGACACCAGTACCACGCCGCCGGGGGGTGAAAGCTTCGACGACGTGCTTGGGCGGGTTTGCAGGGCACGTGAACGGATCATCGCCGGCCATCAAGGCGCGACGGTGTTGGTGGTGTCACACGTAACGCCGATCAAGATGCTGCTGCGGCTCGCCTTGGATGCCGGGTCTGGCATCCTCTACCGGTTGCATCTTGACCTGGCGTCATTGAGCATCGCCGAGTTCTATTCCGACGGAGCATCTTCGGTGCGGCTGGTAAACCAGACGGGCTATCTTTAACCGGGGGTGAACTCGACCGGCAGCGCCGCCGGCGAGCGGAACGCCACCCCTACGACATGCGGCGTCGGAGCGCTCGAGTCCAGCCGCAGGTCCGACAGCCGGTCGAGCAGCGCGTTGAGCGCCACCGTCGCCTCGATCCGGGCAAGGTGCATGCCCAGGCACAGGTGCGGGCCGCCGCCGAACGTCAGGTGCGCGATGTTCCTGCGGGTGGGATCGAAGCGGTCCGGGTCCGGGTAACGCAGCGGGTCCCGGTTGGCGGCCGCGACGCTGACGCTGACGTTTGTTCCCGCCGTGATCGCGACCCCGCCGAGCTCGCAGTCGCGGACCGCCACTCGCGCCACCGTGGTGATCGGCGGCTCCCAGCGCAACGCCTCCTCGAAGGCGCCGCGCAGCATGCTGCGATCCGCCCGCAGCGCGTCCAGCAGTGCCGGCTCGGTGAGCAGGGCGACCAGCAGGTTGCCCGAGGCACGGTAGGTCGTCTCGACTCCAGCCGGCAGGATCAGCAGCAGGAACGCGAAGATCTCGTCGTCGGTCAGCCGCGCGCCGTCTATCTCCGACTCCGCCAGCGTGCTGATCAGGTCGTCCTGCGGGTTACGCCGCCGCTCGGCGAGGACCTCCTTGAAGTAGGCCTTCAGCGAGGCGGATGCGGCGATCCCGCAATTCCAGTCGTAGACCACATTGAGCAGCTCGATCGACAGCCGCTGGAAGCGCAGGTAGTCCTCCCGCGGCAGGCCCATGATCCGTGCGATGACCTGGACCGGAAACGCGAAGGTGAACTCGCGGGCCAGCTCGGCCCGTCCGCGCGGCGCGAACCGGTCGATGAGCTCATGGACCACCACCTCCACCAGATCACTGCGCCACCGCTCCAGCAGCGCCGTGCGGAACGACGGCGACACCAGGGCCCGGCTGGCCCGATGCTCGGCTCCCTCGAGTTCGAGCAGGGTGCGGCCCATGACCGGGCCCATGATCTGGTCGTAGATCGACGAGGAGAAGGTGTCCGGGTGAGTGAGCACCGTCTGGCACTCGTCGTACCCGAGCACCGTCACCCCGAGGTCGCCAGCCTGCTGGGCGCTGATCTCGGCGAAGGGATTTCCCCGCATCACCCGGTGTTGGGCTTGCGCCTCGCGCAGCCGCTCGTGCACGTTTTCGACCTGCATGAGCAGCCCGCCCTGCAATTCAGCCGGGTCGAATTCGTCCAGCTGGTTCGTCATGTCGGACTCCTAGCGCGCGCCGGCCGACACCGTCTCGGTATCACGTCCGGAACGCAGCACGGTGCCGGGCAGGGCACCGGTGGCGGCGCCGTCGCAACATACCTCGACACCACCGACCAGCACCGAGGTGATCCCGCGGGCGTCGGCGACCAACCGGGGCGCGCCCGAAGGAAGGTCGTAGCGCGTGCGCTCGGGCCCGTGGCCGATGGTCGCCGGGTCGAACATCACCAGGTCGGCGTGCCAGCCGGGCGCGATCCGGCCGCGTTCGCTCAGCCCGTAGAACCGGGCCGGCACGTCGGTCACCAAGCGGACAGCCTCTTCGAGCGTCACCACCTGGTGCTCGCGGACACCGCGACCGAGCAGCGACGTCGTGTAGATCGCGCCGCACATCATGTCGAGGTGGGCGCCGGCGTCCGAGCCGCCGATCACGGCACCCGGGTGCCGCCACACCTGCGCGCGGATTCGCCAGTCGGCTAGGTCGTCGCCGGTCAGCGGCGGGGTCAGCCCGGTGCGCAGCTCGTCTGCGATCACGATGTCCAGCAGCGTGTCGAACGGCTCGCCACCCCGGGCGGCGGCGATTTCGCCGACGCTGCGGCCGGTCGCGTCGGCGTTCTCGGCGGCGAATGTCTCGACGATGACCAGCCGGTCCCATTGCGCGAGGCCGCGCAGCATGCCGGCCTCCTTCGAGGAGGCACCCTCAGCGAGGCGGCGACGCACCTCGGGGTCGGCGAGTGCGGCCAGCCGCTGCGGCACCGGCAGGTGCATCGTGTCGCGCCAGCCCGGCAGCCCGTCGAGCACGAAACCGGAGAGGAATGACAGCCGGATCTTCATGGCTTGCGGCAAGGTGAGCGCCACCACCCGGCCACCGCGTTCGGCGGCGACCTCCCAGGCGCGTAACTGCCGCTGGTGCCCCTCCGGGTTCGCCGCCGAGACGCCCAGCAGATTCCAGTTCAGCGGCCGGTCGGCGGCAACCGACATGTCGGTGAGCAGCGCGATGTCGTCGTCGGTGAAGCCCGATAAGCAGCCGGGGATGATCGCCTCGAGCGTGGTGCCCGGATGGTCGCGGAGGCCGGCCGCCAGTGAAACCAGTTCGGTTCGCGACGCGCTGCGGGACGGTACCGGCCGGCCGGCACCGTCGTTGTGGGTCGGCGACTGCGAGGTCGATAGCCCGAGCGCACCGGCGTCCAGTGCGTCATGAAGCATCGCGACCATTCGCTCGATCTGCTTTCGCGTGGCCTCGCCGCCGACGGCGTCGCTGCCCATCGCGGCGAGCCGAAGTGCCGAATGGCCGACCAGGAAGCCGGCATTGACCGCGATGCGGCCGTCGAGGCGGCCGAGCCAGTCACCGAATGATGACCATCCCCAGTCGAGACCGGCCCGCAGCGCGTCGAGCGGCATCCCTTCGACCCGCGCGAGCATCCGGGTGAGGTAGTCGTGTTGGTCGGGTGCTGCGGGTGCCAGCGTGAAGCCACAGTTGCCGCCGAAGACCGTGGTGACCCCATGCTGCACCGACGGGCTCGCGGTCGGGTCCCAGAACAGCTGCGCATCGTAATGGGTGTGCAGGTCGACGAAGCCCGGCGCCAGCGTCTGCCCTTGGGCGTCAACGGTTTTCGTCGCCGAGTCGTCGACCTCGCCGACCGCGACGATCCGTCCGTTACTGACGCCGACGTCGCCGTGGCGCGCGGGCGCACCGGTGCCGTCGACGATTTCGGCATCGCGGATCAACAGGTCGAGCACGGGAACCTCCTACGCTGTGGCCGCAGGACTGGACAGCCACGCGTCGTCCGGCAGCCGGTGGCGGAACAGCTGTGCGGCGTTGCGGTGGGTGATCCGGGCCGCGTCCTGGACCGACAGACCGGCGACGTTGCGCGCCACGACCTGTTGGGTGTCGGGCCAGGTCGAGTCGGCGTGCGGGTAGTCGCTCTCGACGAGGATGCGGCCGGCCCCGATCGCGTCCAGCGCACCGAACGCCGACGGGTCATCGATCGAGCAGAACCAGAAGTTGCGCCGCAGCACCTGGCTGGGCAGTAGGTCGCCCTTCCACGACCCGCCCTCACGCCCGCAGGCGGAGTGGGCCAGGACGTAGTCGGCTCGGTCGGCGAGCATTGCCGCCCAGCCGAGCCCGCCCTCGGCCAGCGCGATGTTCAGCCGCGGGAAGCGGACCGGGATGCCGGACCACAGCATGTCCGCGCAGGCGACCAGGCCGTTGACCGGGAAGAGCGTGGTGATGGTCTCAAACGGGGTGTCCGGGGCGGGGATCGGCGCCCACTGCGCGGAGCCGGTGTGCAGGCACACGACGGTGTCCGTCTCCTCGCAGGCGGCGAAGAACGGGTCCCACACGCCGCTGTGCAGGCTGCCGATTCCGCATTGCGCGGGCAACTCGGGGAAGCTGACCGCCTTGAAGCCGCGCGCGGCGTTACGGCGTATCTCCTCGGGCGCGAGCTGCGGGTCGGCGAGCCACGGCAGCTGCAGCGGGATGATCCGCTCCGGGTAGCTGCCGGCCCATACCTCGAGGTGCCAGTCGTTCCATGCCCGTAGCGCGGCCAGTCCCAGCTCCGGGTCGTCGCTCTTCCAGAACACTGTCCCCGCGAACCCGGCGATCAGCGATGGGAAGTTCAACGATGCCCAGATGCCGGCCAGGTCCATGTCGGCGATGCGGGCGTCGATATCCCAACAGCCACGCCGCATCTCGTCGAACCGGGCGGCATCCATGCTCCATTCCTCGTGCGGCCGCCCGATCACCGCGTTGAGCCCGATATTCGGGTACTCCCGATCCTCGTAGCGCCACACCTGGCGCCCGTCGTCGGTCTCGACGACCTTCGGCGCGCGGTCGGCCAACCCGCTGGGCAGCCGGCCGGTGAACATGTCGGGTGGCTCGATGACGTGGTCGTCGACCGAGATGAGGACGTGCTGTCGCTGCCGGGGATCAGGGTCTGGCAGCAGCGCCATACTTGATGACTATCGTCAGTTTTGCGGCGGTGTCAACGCTATCTATGCAATCAATGCAAAGTTGACCGCAGGTCCCGCGTAGTTAGCAGGCACCGCTGGGAATCCCGCGTGCGGGCGTCGTTTCCTGCGTGGGCAACGTCTGCGGGTAGGGCACTCGATAGGGGATTCCCTCCGGCACCCCAGTTAGCGGATTCGGGTTCAACCCCACAGTCCGCAGCCACACGTTGGGTACGCACTGCGGGGGTTTCGGCAGTGCGCCGCACGCAGGGTGATCTGAGTTGGGTGGCGATGGGTTAAGCGGGACGGCGAAGTTGAAACGTCGGCAACAGCCCTCAGCTCATCAGCATGCGGGGGCTCTAGGCGGTCTGTCCAGTTGTTATTACCGCCGTGGGCCATGTTGCTGGAAACGTTCTAGCGGCTACTTCGTGGGGCCAAAAGCCGCCGTCCGAACCCGTTCAGTTGCCAGGTTGAATTAGGACGGCCACAGAGTCTGCCGGGTGCACGTCAGTGGATAAGGACAACCGATCGGACGAACTGAAGAAGCCCCGATAAGCCCCAATGAGGCGGGACTATCCCTTTTCCAGCGTGAACTGGCACAAATCGGTGTAGCCGTCGCGGAACAACTCGGCACAGCCGGTCAGGTACTTCATGTACCGGTCGTAGACCTCTTCCGACTGGATCGCGATCGCCTCGTCCTTATGAGCCTCCAGCGCCGCCGCCCACATGTCGAGCGTCCTCGCGTAGTGCGGCTGCAGCCGCTGGATCCGGCTAACCGTGAACCCGGCCTTCGTGGCGTGCTCCTCGACCAGTGCCACCGTCGGCAGCCGGCCGCCGGGGAAGATCTCGTCCATGATGAATTTGAAGAAACGCACATGCCGCATCGTGATCGGCAGATTGCGCTCTTTGAGCCCCTGCTTGCTCACCTGAACGATCGTGTGCAGCAGCATCGTGCCATTGGCCGGCAACAGGTCATAAGCCCTCTTGAAGAAATCGTCGTAGCGGTCGAAGCCGAAATGCTCGAGCGGGCCGATCGCCACGATCCGGTCCACCGGCTCGTGAAACTGCTCCCAGCCCTCGAGCAGCACCCGCTTGGAACGCGGGCTATCCGATACCGCGAGCAGCTGCTCGACGTAGGCTGCCTGGTTCTTGCTCAGCGTCAGGCCGACGACGTTGACGTCGTACTTCTCCAACGCGCGCAGCATCGCCGCCCCCCAACCGCAGCCGACCTCGAGCAGCATCATGCCCGGCTGCAGGCCAAGTTTGCCCAGCGCCAGGTCGATCTTGGCGATCTGGGCCTCTTCCAGCGTCATGTCGTCGCGCTCGAAGTAAGCGCAGCTGTACGTCCGCGTCGGGTCCAAGAACAACGCGAAGAAGTCATCGGACAGGTCGTAGTGGGCCTGCACGTCCTCGAAGCGTGGCCGCAGGCTCTGCGTTTCTTCTGGCAATGTCGTCCTCTCGTAACGGCTCGGGCGGGGAGTCCTTGTCGGCTTCGATGCCCGCGCGGACTCCCCGCAAATAATCCGCACCACCCGGTAGGGGAGGCTACACGCCTTGTCAAGCAGGTCCCCGATCGCGAAGATCACCGGCGCGGCGGTCGTGCGCCAGCAGTTCGAACATGGCCGAGATCACCAAAAGCCGCGCCTGCATCGACCAGACCAAGGGCATGTTGATGCTGATCTACGGCATCGACGACGACGCCTACCTCGATGCCATGGCGGCTCACAACATCCACCCTGTCGGGGGGCCCGCCGATTTGATTCAGGTCGGCCATCAGGTCTGCGAACTCCTCAGCCCCAGTGTCAGCCCGGCCATGGTGACAAACGGCGTCTATCGCGCATCGGTGTGCGGGGGCAGCGGGTCCCACGCCCCGATCACCAACAGCCAGGCGGGCATTCTGGTCAATGATGCGATTGGCACCTACTGCCCCAACAGCCCGGGCCCTGTGTCAGCAGAACGCTTCGCTTGCAGCGGCGGGCGTCAGAGACGTTCTCCGTCACCATGTCCGGTGCACGCGATGACCGCCCCGGCCCGGCTGCCCTCCTCGACTACGTTCAGAACGGTGACATTGTCGTGGTATGGACCGTCTAGGCCGCAACACCCTCCACGTCCTCGCAACCGTGAAGGCTTTGAGAGATCGCGGCGTCACATTGATCTCCACCACAGATGGCATCGACTCGTCAACTGCGGCAGGCCGCATGGTGATTGGCATCCTGGCGATGGCAGAGTTCGAACGAGCTCAAATCCCTTCTATCCCAAGTGCTTGAGGTCGTCCTCCCAGCTTTCAGGTCGAAGTAGCGACGCAGCTCGCTAGCGCGGGACGGGGTGCCGGACGAACGTCCGGGGCTGGGTGAATGCCCGGATCCCCTCGACGCCGAGTTCGCGGCCAATGCCGGACTGGCCGCAGCCGCCGAACGGCAGGCGCGGGTCCTGGGCGGCCAGGCCGTGGCAATTGACGCTGACCGTACCCGCCACGAGCTGCCCTGTGATCCGGTCGGCGAGCGCGTCGTCACCGGTCCAGACCGACGCGGTAAGGCCGAAATCGGTTGCGTTCGCCGCGGTCACGGCGTCGTCGATGCTGTCGTAGCCGAAGATCGGCAGCACCGGGCCGAACTGCTCCTCGGTGGCCAGCGCCGAGTCCGGGGTCAGATCGGTGACGACGGTCGGCAGCGCGAAGTATCCCCCCGCGTCAGCGTCCGCGTCGCGGATCCGTCCCGCGGTTCTGACCGACGCGCCGTGTGCCTCGGCGTCGGCGACCAGCGCGGCCACCCGGTCGCGCCCGGCGGCGGTGTGCAGCGGCCCCAGCGTCACCTCACCGGCGAGGCCGTCGCCGACCACCTCCCGCTCGCAGCGCGCGAGCACCGCCTCGGCCAGCTCGCCGACCCGTTCCGTGGGGGCGTACAGCCGTTTGATCGCCATGCAGACCTGACCGCCGGTGGTGTAGGTCGCTGTCACCAGCCGCTCCACCAGCTCGTCGCTGACCGTGATGTCGGACGCGATGATTGCGGCATCGTTGCCGCCCAGCTCGAGCAACACCGGGGTGAGCCGCGGCGCGGCTGCCGCCATGACTGCGCGCCCGGTGGCGACGCCGCCGGTCAGCGAGATGAGGTCGATGCCCGGGTGGGTGACCAGTGCCTGGGCCAGTTCGCTGCCCGGGCCTGCGAGCACGTTCACCACACCCGGCGGCAGCGCCGCAGCGAGCGCCCCGGCGAGCTCCAGCGCCGCGAGTGGACAGGTCGGGGGCACCTTGACGACGGTGGTGTTGCCTGCGGTCAGCGCCGACGTCAGCTTCGTCATTGTCAGCGCGAGTGGCCAGTTGAACGGCAGCACGAGCGCGGCCACGCCGAACGGCTCGCGGTGCAGCCGTGGGTAGGCCGAGCGCGGGTCGACCTGCTCGGGCGCGAGCGCCGCCTCGGCCATTGACCCGATCAGTGCAGCGAGGCCCGGCCCGGTGTTGATCTCGAAAGTCGCCTCGGTGAGCACCTTGCCGTGCTCCCGGGTGTAGCGCCGTGCGCCATCGCGGGCGGCGAGCTGTTCGGCAGCCGTGGTCGCCGCGGCCGCGACGGCGGCGACCCGTTCTGCGAGGCTGAGCGCTCGCCACCCGGGCGCTGCCCGACGCGCCGCCGACACCGCGGCGTCGAGCTGGGCGCGGTCGGCGGCGGGGGCGTGGCCGACGATCTCGGCCGGCCGGGCCGGATTGTGTACGGGGTAGCTGCCGGCGCCGCCTGGCTGCGGCTCGCCGCCGATCGTCAAAACCGCTCCCTCGCCAGCGGTTTGGCTTTCGGTCGGCATTGTCGTTGATCCCGTCATCGCCCGTCTCCATATCTGTCTTTTTCAGACACCTTGACCCGGTGCGGTTGTCCCGCCATCGTAAGTCGCTATGACGTGTTCGATTGCCCAGCTCTCCCCCGCAAGGGGGAGGTGCCCCCACCTCAGGCCGCTGACCGGCCTGAGGAGGAGCTGGGCCAGAATCACAGTTTTGGTCCCATGAGGGCGGTCGTGCTGCGCGAGGTCGGGCAGCCCACCAAGGTGGAGGAGCTCGCGCTGCGGCGCCTTGGCCGCCACGAGGTCCGGGTTCAGCTGGCCGCGAGCGGCGTATGCCATAGCGACCTGTCGCTGCGCGACGGGTCCATACCGACGCTGTTGCCGTGCGCACTCGGTCACGAGGGCGCAGGGATCGTCACCGAGGTGGGCGACGACGTCACCACCGTTGGTCCGGGTGAGCACGTCGTGCTGACGTGGATCGTGCCTTGCCGGTTCTGCCCGCATTGCCTGCGTGGCGAGGCCCAGCTGTGCGTGCACGGCTACGACCACGCCTACGGCGATTCGTACGCCGAGAGCGCAGCCGGCCCGGTGTGGCCGGGGATGGGTGTCGGGTCGCTGGCCGAAGAGACGCTGCTACCGGCCGCGGCGGTCGTGCCGGTCGATAAGTCGCTGCCGCTGGATCAGGCCGCGCTGCTGGGCTGCGGCGTGACCACCGGGGTCGGCGCGGTGATGCGCACGGCAGCCGTCCGCCCGGGCGAGAGCGTGCTGGTCATCGGTTGCGGCGGTGTGGGTTTGGCCGCGATCCAAGGGGCGCGGCTGGCCGGCGCGGCGCGGATCATCGCCGCCGACCGGGTGGCTGCCCAGCTTCCCACCGCAGTGGCCAACGGCGCGACCGACACCATCGACGCGAGCGAGGTCGACCTCGCCGCCGCGGTGCGTGACCTCACCGGCGGCGCCGGGGTCGATCACGGAATCGAGGTGGTGGGCAAGCCCGCCACGATCCGCGCGGCTTATGACGCCACCCGCCGCGGCGGCCGGGTCACCCTGGTGGGTGCCGCCGGCATCACAGAGGAGGCGACGTTTCCCGCGCTGACGTTGATGGCCGACGGCAAGACGATCCAGGGCAGCGTCTACGGCGCCAGCGACCCAGCCCGCGATATCCCGGTGCTCGCCGAGCTTGCCCAGCGCGGCCGGCTCGACCTCGAGGCGCTGGTGACGCGGCGGATCGGTATCGACGACGTCGAGGCGGCGTTCACCGACATGGCCGCCGGCCGAGGCGCGCGCAGCGTGGTCTGCTTCAGCTAGACAGCGCGCCGCTGTTCTAACTGCTCGCCCTCGATGTCGAGGTCGGGAACGTAGCGGTCGAACCACGTCGAGTGAGACCAAAACTTGCTTCCGATGACGGCCATGATCGCGGGCACCAAGGTAAGTCGGACCACGAATGCATCGAGGAACATACCGACCGCGAGGCTGAACCCGATCGCTTTGACGACTGGGTCCGTGGTGGAGACGAAGGCGACGAATACGAAGAACATGACCAGTGCGGCCGCGGTGACCACTCGGGCACTGAGGCTGGTGCCCCGCTCGACCGCGCCGACCGCGTCATTGGTCTTGGTGAAGACCTCCTTTATCCGCAACACCACGAACACCTCATAGTCGCTGGACAGCCCGAAGATGACGGCGAGCACGATGATCGGTAGGAAGCTCACCGTCTGGCCGGGCGTCACCTTGAGCAAGTCGGCCAGCCAGCCCCATTGGAATACCGTCTCACTTGGGCGCCGAATGCGGCGACTATGAACAGCACCACGGCCAGCGTGGCCAAGACGATGGCCGCGACGGCCAGCACCGCCACCCGGCGGCGGCTCGACGAGACGAAGGAGTTCCCCTCGTACTCAGGCAACTCAGTCTCACCGGGCGGCACCTCCTCGTCCCCCCATGCGCGGAATTGAGTCCCCATCGCAACCTCCTGGAACGTGTAGTTGAGGATAAATTCACTTCCGAAGTTAGCATCAGTTAGTGCTTTCTGAAGAATTCTTCACCACTGAGTTATTGTGATCTCAGCCATGCTGGCGAAAAGCGGGAGGTCAGAACATGGATGACGTCGGCACGTCACTCAATCGCCTGGAACGTCGCAAGCAGCGCACGCGCGCCGCGCTGATCAAGGCCGCCCAAAGTTTCATCGCCGCCGGCAAACTCAACGTGCCCGTGCAGGACATCAGCCAAGCCGCCGATGTCGGCGTCGGATCGTTCTATAACCATTTCGATAGCAAGGAACAGCTGTTTCAGGTGGCGGTCAATGAAGTCCTCGACGCCCAGGGGGCGCTGGTCGACGCCCTGACGGAATCGATCGAGGATCCTGCCGAAACGTTTGCGTGCCGTTTCCGCCTGACCGGACGGCTGTTTCGGCGGCGTCCCGAAGAAAGCCGTGTCGTGCTCGCCTATGGGCTGCCGTTGATCATGTCCGACCGGGGACTGGGACCGCGCGGCATGAGGGACATCGCTGCCGCGGCCGCTGCCGGGCGGTTTCAGGTGGCAGATCCGGATCTAGCGATGGCGGTCGGCAGGGGCGCACTGATGGGCCTCGGTCAACTCCTGCAAGAGCAGCCCGAGCGTGACGACGCGCGGGCCGTAGATCAAGTGACCGAGAGCGTACTGAGGCTGTTCGGCCTGTCCGCCGAAGAGGCGCATCAGCTTTGCCAGATGCCGCTGCCTGATCTTGACGAGGTCGGCGACGGCGGTTCGGCGACCTGAGCAAACGCCCGGGAAGGTGCGATCAGGCCGCGTCGTGAAAGATCAGCCCCATGGCATAGCGTTCGCCGGAACGGATGGCTGAAAGACCATGGCGCACCGGTGACGCAGACCAACCCCGCGCCGACCGCACCGGCCGATCGCGGGTGGTGAACACGTAACCGTGCCCCTGCGGGAGTTGCGTTGCGGTGCCCCGGGATTGCGCCCGGGGCCGTTGTTCGACGAGCAGGAATTCGCCGCCGGTGTAATCGGTGTTGGGATCGCTCAGGTTGATCACCACCTGAAGCGGGAACACCAACTCGCCGTAGAGGTCCTGGTGCAGGGCATTCCAGTCGTTGGTGCCGTACTTCAACATCAGCGCGGTGGACCTGGTCTGGCCGGCGGCATGGCATTTCGCCAGCCAATCGTCGAGGCTGTCCGGCCAGGGCGTGTCCCGGCCCAATTTGCCCCACCAGTCGCGGGCTATCGGCAGCAGCCTGGGATACAGCGCCTGTTTGAGCCGTTCGATCGGCTCGGGATAGGGGGCGCGGAAGTAGCGATACTGCCCGGCGCCGTACCGCTTAGGCGCCATGTCGATGGTCGAGCGGAACAAGCTGTCGTCGGCGTAGAGCTTGCGCAGCCGCGCTGCCTCGCCGGGCGTGACCAACTGCGGCAACAGCGCCCCGCCGTACTCGTCGACCCCGGCAACGATGGCGTCCCAATCGCCGGAATCGACGCGCTTTTCCCACCGAGCCATCAGCCGACCCCGGCGCATTCAGACGTCACCAGCGTTCTCCCATCGTGCCTTCGGTCCGCTCTGTCCACGATAAATACCGTCAGTCACACGAGGTGAGAGACGCGCTGTTCAGCTAGACCCGTGCTGTCGTCGAGCAATAGCCGCTGGCCCCGGCATTCGGCAGCGAGTACCGTGTTCGACGCGGACGAGTTGGCTGGGCGGCCGCGGTTCGTGCCGGTCCGAAAGGCCCGGTGCCGAGTCGAGGAAAGTCCGGACTTCACAGAGCAGGGTGATTGCTAACAGCAATCCGAGGTGACTCGCGGGAAAGTGCCACAGAAAACAAACCGCCACCCCCGCGGTGGTAAGGGTGAAACGGTGCGGTAAGAGCGCACCAGCATTCCGGGTGACCGGGGTGGCTAGGCAAACCCCACCCGAAGCAAGGCCAAGAAGGCCGCACCGCAAGTGCGGCCGCGCAGGCGTTCGAGGGTTGCTCGCCCGAGCCTGCGGGTAGGCCGCTCGAGGCACCCGGCAACGGTGTGTCCAGATGGATGGTCGCCGCCGCGCCGCCGTTGCTTAAGCCGCGGCGGCGGGGAACAGAATCCGGCTTACAGGCCAACTCGCCCGCCTTACGTCTGCGACCTGCATATTCAGCTAGTCGGAGCCGCCTCCATCCGCAGTGCGTCCGCAGCAAATCCGAGCACCGAATCAATCGCGTCCCGCGTCCGGTCGTCAGAATCGGGCCACAGATGGCTGTAGGTGTCCAGCGTCTCGACCGCGCTGGCGTGGCCGAGCCGTGACTGGACCGTCTTCACACTCTCCCCGTGACGGATCAACAGACTTGCGTAGTAGTGGCGCAAGGCGTGGAAGCCCGTCCCGGCCGGAAGCCCAGCCGCCTTGACCGCAGCGCGCCACTTGTGCCCGAACACCGACCGGGTTATCGGCTTCCCCGCCAGAGTGAACACCAGGCTGTCAGGGCCGTCGGGAAACTCCGCTAGATGTGCCGCCAGCGCGTCCACAACCACCCGGGGCAATGGAATTATCCGGTTGCTGGCCCCCGTCTTAGGCGGAGCCAATTCCGGTGCCCGGCCCTGCACCGTGACGAGCTGCCGGTCCACCGTCACCACGCGCTCAAGAAACCGCACGCGGTCCACTGTCAACCCGAAGCATTCCCCCTGACGCATGCCGGTGCCCGCCGCCAGCGTGACGAGCGCCTGTAGCTGTGGGGGAAGGAGGGCACGGACCGCTTCCACTTGCTCGGTCACCAGCGGCACCACCTGCTTGCGCTGCACCTTCGGCAACTTCGTTCCGTCGCACGGGTTTGATGCGATCCGCCGATCCCGGATCGCCGTTTTCATCACCGTGGAAACTATGCCGTGCACCACCCCGACCGTGGCCGGGGCCAGCGCAAGGCCCTTTACCCACGCCTGTATATCGCTGGGCATGATCGACGAAAGGCAGCGGTCGCCCAGCGTCGGATAGGCGTGCCTGCGAAGCATTGTCTCGACGTGCGCCTGTGAGCTGGGCCGCTGTACCTGCATTCCCCGCCACCGCTCCGCATAGTCTCGGAACGTGATTTGCCCCGCCTTCGGGTCGACGTACTGACCGGTGACCACCGCCGCCGTGAACTCATCCACCCACTGCTGTGCATCAGCCTTGCGGGAGAACCCCTTGGCATGTTCCTTACCGGTGTCGTCGACATACCGTGCCCGCCAACGGCTCCCCTTGCCGTAGTTGGCGCTGCGCTCGGTGCGGGTGCTGCCGTCACGATCGCAGACTGTCTTGGTCCAGCGGTCCTCGACACCGGCCCTACGATGGCGCTTCATCCTCGGGCACCTCCAACTCCATCTGTACCTCCTCCGACGGCGCTGGCGTGCCTTCCTCAAGCGCCAACAAGAAGTCAGCCCCTATGGCCATCGTCAATAAGGCATCGGACGCCGGGGCCAAGTACGTTTCCCACGAGGCGGTCAACTTTTGGGGCCCGGCTGCGCCGTCAAACTCCACAGGCAGTTCTTCAAGTAGGTCATGGACGTTTTCCAGGGCTGCTTTTGCCTGCTGAGACGACTGTCGTAATGCGCGTAGCAAGTACGTCAGTTCACTGCGTTGCGGTGCTCCTGGCTTGCGCCCGAGCAGAGAGTCAAGAGAGACCTCGAACAGGTCGGCGATCGCTACTGCCTCATTGATCCGCACCGACCTGGTACCGGCCTCGATCTTGGCAATCGTTGTCGCATGCATCGGGGCAATCCCCCTGTGCGACAACATGTCTGCCATCTGGGGCTGAGTCCAGCCCCGATGCTCACGTTTGTCCTTCAGCCGTTTCCCAAACGGTGAGTCAACCCATTTATAACTTGCCATTTCGTCAAGGTATCTGTTTTAGCTTGCTTTTGTCAACCAACACCACCACTATTGAGTTAATACCAGAACAGTTGACAACACGAAATCGGAAAGAAGGTTTGCTCATGGAGAGTGAATTTTGCACCGCCGCCCAGCTCGAAGAGTGGACCGGCACCAAGGCGTCGACCTGGCGCTATTGGGCGATGACCGGTCAGGGGCCTTCCTCGTGGAAACTTGGCAGGCGGAGAGTCTGGACCAAGGCGGTTGTGCAAGCCTGGTTGGCCGAGCAGGAGGGTGCTACCACTGCTGGGACGAAGGCCTGATGTTCGTCGAGTATTGGGTCGTCTGCGAGGACTGCCACGAAACCTTCACAGACACCGGCGCTTATGACGAGCACATCGTGGGATCCCACTGGCCCGGGGAAGGACACTGCATCGACCCAGCCGCCGTCGGACTCGTCGACATGGGACGGGCCTACCCCTGCTGGGGCTTTCCCGGACGCGGCGAGGACGAGGCGGGCCATGACTGACAGCGCAGGCATGACCGAACGAGAAGGCCGCCCCGGTGATTACACCGAGAGGGCCGACCAGAAAAACAGCCACGACCAAGCGACCAGTACCGGCGATTCTGCACCCAACGATTACGCCTTCGCGCCCGATCTCGTCGCCGCTGCGCGTGAATTCATTCGCAGCGACTGTGATCAGTGCGTCGTCATCATCTATCAGCTGCTCGACGAGCTGAGCGGCAAGTTCGGTGACCGGTTCCCCGTGTCATCGGACACGTATGAGGTGCTGGATCTGATCGAGACGCTGTGGGCCGACCCGCACGTCGATCAGGTCCCCGATATGGGATTGATCTGGTTCGCCTGGAACGAGCAGGGGCTCGATCAGGTCCCCGACACGGGATTGGTCGGCGGAAATCCCCTGCCCGTCCGGAGGAACATGGCCAGTACGCGCATGAAGGCCTCCCGGCGGCGCCAGCAGGCCACAGCGATGGTCGGCGACCGGTGACCCCCCGCTTCGACGCCGACGAGGCCAGACTCATGGCGGATGCCGAGGCCCAGCGCCTGGCTGCCGCCAGGCAGGCCAGTACGGCGGCCAAGGAGAAGGCGCTGAAAGCGG
Organism: uncultured Actinomycetota bacterium; assembly: GCA_963728815.1. Taxonomy (GTDB): domain Bacteria; phylum Actinomycetota; class Actinomycetes; order Mycobacteriales; family Mycobacteriaceae; genus Mycobacterium. Next base: position 25,152 of record CAVSLH010000017.1, on the reverse strand, counting down.
TGCTGAGCGAGATCATCGCGACAATGGAACTCTCCGACGAAGCCCGCGAGCGGCTCATCGAGCTATGGCAGTTTTGATGCCCACCCCTCGGATTCGGACATCTTTGTCTCCCAAGGGTGCTATTCGACCACCTTCCCCACCAGCAATAGGTGGAAGGGCAGTTTGGCCCTGCCAGGACGGAGAAGTACCAATGGAACAAGTCTTAAAAAGGCTGATCGACACGGACGAGATCGAGGACGAATGGGGCGTCTCGAAAGAGGTCCAGGAAAAGCTGCGACGGGAAGGCCAATTTGCGCCCTGGCTCAGGATCGGCCGGAGAATTTACGTCGTCCGCGAAGAGTGGGAACGCTGGATCGAGGATCAAAAGGTCCAGATTGCGGCGCCTGCCGCTGACGCTCCGGCGCCCTTGACGATTGGCGACGACACCCTGGCAGCGACATTGACCACAATTGTCCGCACGGCATCGTCGTCCGAAGAGGTCCGTGTTCGGGTCGCTGAGCTGCTGGGTGCCGATGAGCAACTGTATGCGGGAGGTCCCGATGCTGCCTGATGAAATGGAAGGCGGCGGCGCCCGGGCAGGAACCGCCAGCCATTACCAGAACAACAACCTTCACCCTCACGATCAGGTTGACGGTGTTGAGTCTAATGGAAATCGTCGGCGGACCGCTAGCACGCGCGTTGACTCATCGAAAATGCGCGCGTAGTCCTCTTCGTTGCCTCACGTGAGAATGCGCGCGTACGGCGCGCCTACGCGACGGCGGACGAATCGCTGGTTAGGCCCGGACGATGGGGCTGACGTTGAGTCAACGCAGGGCTGTGACGAAGACGATTGCGACCCGTTACGCGGGGGCGGACAAGGCCGGCAAGGGCCGTATTCTGGACGAGTTGTGCGCTACTACCGGCTGGCATCGCAACCACGCCCGCAAGGCGCTCAAGAGCGCGCTGCATCCTAAGCTGGTCAAGCCGAGGACGGCGCGACCACCGAAGTACGGGCCGAAAGTTGTTGTGGCGCTGATCTTCTGCTGGGCGGTGCTGGGCATGCCAGCAGGCAAGCGATTGGCGCCGATGCTGGGAGAGCTGGTGCCGGTGCTGCGCCGCTTCGGCGAGCTGGACATCGACGACGACACCGCGACGCTGCTGGTCGGCATGTCGGCGGCCACCATCGACCGGCGCCTGGCGCGGGAACGCCGCAAACACCAGCTCAAGGGCCGCTCGCACACCAAGCCGGGGTCGCTGCTTAAAAGCCAGATCCCGATCCGCACCTGGGCCGACTGGGACGACGCGGTCCCGGGGTTCGTCGAGATCGACCTGGTCGGCCACGAAGGCGGCAACGCCGAAGGTGAGCACGCCTACACGCTGACCCTCACCGACATCGCCACCGGCTGGACGGAGAACCGCAGCGTGCGCAACAAGGCCCGTAGATGGGTACTGGCCGCGCTCGACGAGATCGCCAAGGTCATGCCGTTCCCGATCCTTGGCGTCGACAGCGACAACGGCAGCGAGTTCATCAATCACCACCTGCTCACCTGGTGCGAGCAACGCCAGATCACCTTCACCCGGTCGCGGCCGGGCAACTCCAACGACGGTGCCCACGTCGAGCAGAAGAACTGGGCGATCGTGCGCACCGTGGTCGGTTACCACCGCTACGACACCGCGGCAGAACTGTTGCTGCTCAACAAGATCTGGGCGCTGCAGTCACAGCTGACGAACTACTTCTACCCGCAACAGAAACTCGTGTCCAAGGTCCGTACCGGCGCGAAAGTGTCCAAGAAATACGACACGGCCACCACCCCGTACCGTCGCGCGGTGGCGCACGAGACCATCACCGATGACGACAAGGCGATCCTCGCCGACACCTACACGACGATCAACCCCGCCGCCGTGCAACGCCAGATCCAAGCCCTGACCAGCGAGCTGCTCACCCTCACCACCAGCAAGGCCACACCGAACACCAAGTCGCCCGTCACAGCCACCACGCGCGCATCTTCGGATGAGTCAACGAATCAGTCTTCGCGCGCATCTTGACATGAGGCAACAGGGCACGGAGGAGTTCCAGGCGGAAATCGAGGCCATCCTCGCCAAGGGAAATGCCGAGGCCAACGGCTATGACCAGGATCTGGACGACGATGTCGATGACGACCAGGACTACTCCGAGCCCCAGGTTCTGGACGACGACGACACCGGCAGTCCAGACGATGACGATGAGTCATCCCCGCGACTGGAAGACGCCCACATCGGCGCGTGGGTGGCCAAAACGCACCTGCAGAACTTCCTCTACGCCGGGGGTCTCGGCTGGCTGAAGTACGACGGGTGCCGATGGACGTCGGTCGAGGAGATCACCGTCTCCGAGGCGGTCCGCAAGGCCCTGGTCAAGCTGTGGAAGACCGAAGCCGCAATCGAGTTGCCGCTGAACGAGGAGGCCAGGCGAGCCCAGATCGACCGGCTCAAGCGGATCTCGGGATTACTCAGCGACAACAAGATCAGAGCGATCACCCACATCGCCAAGATGCGCCGAGAGATCAAGGAGGCGTACGGCACCGAGGCAGCATTCGACGCCCACCCCGATCTGCTCAACGCGCCCAACGGCGTTGTCGATCTTCGCACTGGCATCCTGCGGTCCCACGACCCGGGTCTGCTGTTCACCAAAGTGACCACGGTGGCGCATGTGCCCGGCACCACCCACCCGGACTGGCAGCAGGCATTGACCGCGATCCCGAAGGATGCCGTGGACTGGCTGCAGACCCGGATGGGCCAGGGCCTGACCGGGCACCCGCCCTCCGACGACGTGATGGTGACGCTCAAGGGCGCGGGCGAGAACGGCAAGTCGACCATCGTGGACGGCGTGCGGGAGGCCGTCGGCGCCGACTACGCGGTGACGCTGCCCGACAAGGTCCTGCTGGCCCGTACCGGAGATCATCCCACCGAGCTGATGACACTGCGCGGCGCCCGTTTGGGCCTGATGGAGGAGTTCCCCGAGTTGGGCCACCTGAATGTTAAGCGGCTGAAAGACCTGCACGGTGTCGGGGAGATGACGGCGCGCCACTGCGGCAAGGACTCGGTGACCTGGAAGCCGAGCCACACCATCTTCGTCACCAGCAACTACCTGCCCCGGGTGGACGAGTCCGACTGGGGCACCTGGCGACGGCTGGCGCTGCTGGACTTCCCGTACCGATACCGCAAGGCCCACGAACCGATCGAGACGACGTGGGACCGACGCGGTGACCCGGGTCTGCGGCAACGAATGGGACTCGGCACAGACGGCCGCCACGAGGCTGTGCTGGCCTGGCTGATCGACGGCGCGGTGAAGTGGTACCGCAACGGCCAGGTGATGCCGGAGGCTCCCAGATCTGTCAGGGAGGCCACGGCGGTATGGCGGGGAACCTCGGACCTGCTAATGCGGTACATCGCCGACAACCTGGTCTACGACAGCAAGGCGTACGTGATGTCCATCGAAATGTTCGAGGACTTCCGCGCTTGGCTGCAAGCCAACGGACATGTGCCATGGTCCGACCAGAACTTTTCCGCCAGGCTCAGCCAGCACCCTGAGGCGTTAGCCCACGGGGTGGAGAAGAAGTCGAAAGTTCGCGCCTCGCGGCCAGGATCCCTGTCACGCCACAGGGGAGTCGGGCAGGACGCTGGTAGCAGCTTCCATGCGCTCGGCACTTCGTTAAAGCCCCCTCCAGGGCAATTTTCCGCATGGTTGGGGATCAGATTCCGTACTCCTGACGACGACGAGGAAATCAGCGATGACCTCGATGAATAGTCACAGTGGGAGGGGTTGTGATGGGGTCACAGGGAGGTTCCCATATTTCTCTTCTCATAAGAAGCTCCAACTAACCCCATCACATACAGTCACACTCGTCCCCAGTAGTGGGGGCCCGAGCGTCAAGCGAGGGGCCCCCCAACGACGGAAATGTTCACCAGTCAGTCAGTCGCTACCAGTCGCTGGGGCCCGAGCGTCAAGCGAGGGGCCCCCAAGGAATGAACCTACGGTTCCTACTCGGCCTGCCCCTTTGCCCTACGGGCGGGGACAGGCCGTACCCAGTTCCAAGAAACTCAGCCAGAGGGGGACGGACCTCCCTGTGGTACTTCCCTGGACCTCCCCTGTGGTAACTTCCCTAGCTCCGCCGAAGGCGGCAGGGGTATTCCCTGGCGACGACCGCCCCGCGCCGTCCCGGCGCTCTGGCGGCTGCAACCCCAACAAAGGAGAACCGACTGGCATGACATCTGGGATCACCACACCTCACAAGCCACCCGTGCTGGCGCGTGGTGTGCGCTCGCCAGGCACGGCCGATGACCGAGCGCGGCACAATGAAGAGATGACGACGACAACCAAGATCCTCGCCACTCTGGCTGCAGGCTGGCGGCCATGACGGTCAGCATCAGCGGTAACACTGACCATGTTCACGTTCCCTGCCCCCGCTGTGGCTACGCCAGGCGATACAGGCAGTGGCCGATACGCTGTCTGTGCAGCGATCCGCCACCTATCCGTTGGAGCAGGGAAAATGGATGGGAAGCTGCCGAAGGCGAGACGCAATGATGAGTCATAGTTCATCAGACACTTTCTTAATTCTACTTTGAGAGCAGTGCTAACAGATTTGAGCTGGGTTTGACACAGAATCCAATAACCGCAGCTCAGTGAATTCTAGGTGGCGCGACCCCCGGGGAGCGCCCAATCAACTGAGTCTATAGTTCATTTGACATTAAATGCGATAATGATTTCTATGCAAGATGCGATATACCTCAATGTCGAGATTCCCACCGATCCGGTCAGCGCCACCATTCCGGTAACTCAAGGCTGCGATGCCAAGTTCGTCGTTAACCCGGTCCTCGTGGCGGAGGACGGCCAGCAATTCCCCACGGATTTGGCTCTCGGCGCGGCGGTATTGGTCATCGAAGTCAACAGGACCCAGACCGTGCGCATCGATTCCACTCTCGACGCCAATACGACGGTCAGCTTCGTTATTCCTGCCGAAATTGCGGACAGCTGCACGGCACGGAGCACCTGGCAGATCATCCGGATCTGCGAAGGCGCGATGCTACCCGTGGCCGTTGGTGGCTTCCAAAGATTCGATGGCGCGTGAACCCCGGCTACGTAGACCTGCTTATCTCTATCCTGAATGGCACTCCCAAACTTGAAGACCCAGCGTGTTCTGGTAAGCCCAGCCAATGAACGCTACTACCGCGATCTCACCCAGACTATGACGAACACGCCCCGGGCCGCGCAGAACATTTGTCTGCACCACTGCCCCGCTTTGAAGGCTTGTACCCGCATGCTGCGGGATGGTCTGGACACCCCCAGCGATATGGTTCAGGCCGGGATCATAGTCAGCTCTGGGACCTCCCAGCCAAGGAAGGCTTCTAGCACCCCAGGTAAATCATCGCGGTTGGAATTGGCGCCGTCACGGTGAACCACAGACCCGGCTCCTGGGATCTCCTAGCGTCTAGAAGGCTCGCATAAGCCCGCCGTATATAAACCCCACCCCCGCCGACGTCTTTCGTGGCTCCTAGCGGCTCTCCGGTAGCAATAACGCATGATGGCGCCATCGCCTGCATATATGCTGCGCATCCCACCCCGGTCACTCCTGCCCCCCCAAAAAACCTGGCTGTCTGTCCTTTGCTAATTCCGGTGGGGCACTGAGGCGCGCACACCGGGGTCAAAGGACCCTTTTCGGGACGACGGGGGAGGCAGAACCTGAAATGCGTACGGCCAGCCCTCGAAGCCCGAATGCGGGCGGGCGGGCACGAGGGGAGAAGAAGGGGCTTAGTCCATGACGACTGGCTGTAGAACTAAGACCAGGGTCTCAAGGAGGTAGTCATGTCCGCCAAAACGAAGGTCTCGGCGCTTGACCACGCGATGCAAACCGCGCACACGTGGATCAACGACGTGGCCAGGGAGTTCGACACCGAGGATCGGGAGTTCGCCTACCGAGTGCTGCGCGCGTGGCTGCACACCCTGCGCGATCGGCTCACCGTGGAGGCGAGCGCCCACTTTGCGGCTCAGCTGCCCGACCTGATCAGGGGCATCTTCTACGCGGGCTGGAATCCTAGCGCCGTCCCCGAGATGTACGACGCCGAGGCCTACGCTGCGCGGTTCGCCCGTGAGGCGATCATCTCCCCCGACGACGTCGGCAAGGCGGCTGCGGCGACCACCGCAGCCGTATTGCACCATCTCCCGCCTCCCCAGATGGACAAGGCCCTGGATCAGCTCCCCAGAGAAATCCGCACCCTGCTGCAAGCCCAGCGGTGAACTTGCTCAGAAAACGGCGGCACCTACGCGGCTGCGATTGGAACCGCAGAGCCAGGAGGGATACTCGCAAGATGGCGCCAAGACGCTCGCGGCTGCGAACCTTGCTTGCCGTGGGCCGGGATTCGTATGGTTTCAGACGGAAACGACGCGGTTATTATGCGCGCATGAAAACCATCGCGCGTGTCGCAGCATCAACGGTCGTAACGACCGCCGGTTTAGGGCTGGCCGGTTTGGGGGTGGCTGCCGTCGCCCAGGCCCAACCCGCGCCGTTCCCGGATTATCATTGGTGCCCCGGCGAGTGGTGGGATCCGGGCTGGGGCAACAACTGGGAATGGGGCCGCTGCCATGACGACCACTGGTATGACGGCGACCCCCGCGACCAAGGGCACTGGCACGACGGCGGCCCCGGCTGGCCCGGCGGCCCCGGCGGCCCCGGCCGCCCGGGCGGCCCCGGCTGGCCCGGCGGCCCCGGCGGCCCCGGCGGCCCCGGCGACCAGGATCACTGGCACTGAGGTGAAGCCAGCGGGTGACCTTGGTGGTGCCGTCTAAGCGCTGACCGTCTGGCGGGGACGGCTGCACTACCCTGGTCAGCCCTGCGCAGCCGTCTGGCAGACTTAAATGTTTTGTCTGGCCAATGTCTCGCAACAGACGAGATACGAGGCTCTCAAAACTCTGTGTCGGAATCACCCAGAATGCCGAGGGCTCCTTGCGGAGTGTCTAACCGCCTATCCTTAGAGAACCCTGGAAACGCTGGGGTCCGGGATCGGCGGAGGGTCGGGTGACGGCCATAGCAGCGTGCCGGACGTGTGGCACTGAGCCTCTAGAGAACGCCCGGTTTTGTCACGGCTGTGGCTCACCAGTTCAAGACGGCGACGCCCGCGCGGAGTACAAGCAGGTGACCGTGCTGTTCGCCGACGTGGTGCACCGGCCAAGCCTTGGCCGGGGTTGTCGGCCCGCTCATCGAGGTGCCCGTCCTGCTCGGCCTTGTCTACGTGGCCTTGTGGTTACCGTCGGCTGACGTGGCCGCAAACACCCAGCTCAAAGGCGGTTCGATGAGGGAGGTTGGCTTTTCACATTGGGTGTTTTGGATGTCAGACCGGCGCACCAGGCATCGCGTTTGAGTGAAGGATCGATGATAACGAAGACTTTCGCTCATGCGGCGATCGTCGGCTGATCGTCAGTGCGATGCCTGGTCTGGGGCGGCTTGCAGGACCACTATCGCGCGCGACCCCACCCGTACCGTGGCACCGGCGCGCACCGGACTCGCTTCACCGCCGTCGTCGGCACCCGCGACGGTGTCGATGACAGGAGTCCATGCCGGTCCGAATTCCTCAGGCGGCAAGGTGAATTCGATCGGTTCGTGGTACGCGTTGAAGCACAGGACGAAGGAGTCGTCGGTGACGCGGTGGCCGCGGGCATCGAGATCGGGGATGCCCTGACCATTGAGGTAGACCGCGACGGATTTGCCGAAGCCCGAATCCCAGTCTTCGTCGCTGATCTCCGAGCCGTCGGGCTGGAACCAGGAGATGTCTGGCATCCCCTCGGCACCGCGACGGCGAACCGGCAGTCCGTCGAAGAATCGACGGCGCCGGAACACCGGGTGCGCGGCCCGCAGCGCCGACACCGCCCGGGTGAACTCCAGCAGCGCGGTATCGGCGTGGGCCCAGTCGATCCAGGTGATCTCGTTGTCCTGGCAGTAGCCGTTGTTGTTGCCACCCTGCGTGCGGCCGAGCTCGTCGCCATGCGAGATCATCGGCACGCCCTGCGAAAGCAAAGTGGTGGTGAGGAAATTGCGCTGCTGGCGGCCACGCAGTGCATTGATCTCGGGATCGTCGGTGGGCCCCTCCGCGCCGCAATTCCACGACGTGTTGTTGCTCTCGCCGTCGTTGTTGTCTTCGCCGTTGGCCTCGTTGTGTTTCTCGTTGTAGGACACCAGGTCCCGTAGTGTGAAGCCGTCGTGGGCGGTGACGAAGTTGACCGAGGCCACCGGCCGCCGCGCGGTGTGTTCGTAAAGATCGGCCGAACCTGTCAACCGGTAGGCGAACTCGTCCAGGGTTGCCGCCTCCCCTCGCCAGAAGTCGCGCACAGTGTCGCGGTACTTGCCGTTCCATTCCGTCCACTGGGGCGGAAAGTTGCCTACCTGGTATCCGCCCGGCCCCAGGTCCCAGGGCTCGGCGATGAGCTTGACCTGGCTCACGATCGGGTCTTGCTGCACGAGGTCGAAGAAGGCCGACAGCCGGTCGACGTCGTAGAATTCACGGGCCAGCGTGGCGGCAAGGTCGAAGCGGAACCCGTCCACATGCATCTCGATCACCCAGTACCGCAGTGAATCCATGATCAGTTGCAGCGGCCGCGGGTGGCGGACGTTGAGGCTGTTTCCGGTGCCGGTGTAGTCCATGTAGTACCGCTGATCGTCGTCCACCAGTCGGTAGTAGGCGGCGTTGTCGATCCCGCGCATCGACAACGTCGGCCCCATGTGGTTGCCCTCGGCGGTGTGGTTGTAGACCACGTCGAGGATCACCTCGATGTCGGCGTCATGCAGGGCACGGACCATCGCCTTGAACTCCTGGACCTGACCGCCCGGGGTGGCGCTGGTGGAGTACTTGGAGTCGGGGGCAAGGAAGCCGATGGTGTTGTAGCCCCAGTAATTGGACAGGCCCTTGTCGATCAGCGTGACGTCGTTGGCGAAATGGTGCACGGGCATCAGCTCGATCGCTGTGGCGCCCAACGATTTCAGGTGGTCGATGACGACCGGGTGCGCGATCGCGGAGTAGGTGCCGCGGCTCGCCTCGGGGATATCGGGGTGCGTCTGGGTCAATCCCTTGACATGCGCCTCGTAGATGACGGTGTCGGCGTACTCCCGTTGCGGCGGGCGGTCCACACCCCAGTCGAAGAACGGGTTGACGACCACCGCTTTGGGCATGCTAGAGGCCGAGTCGTCGTCGTTGCGGCTGTCCGGGTCGCCGAAGTTGTAGCCGAACAGTGACTGGTTCCAATCGAACGTGCCGTCGATGGCCTTGGAGTAGGGGTCCAGCAGCAGTTTGTTGGGGTTGCACCGCTGACCGGCGCCGGGGTCGTATGGCCCGTGCACCCGGTACCCGTACCGCTGGCCGGGTTCGATATTGGGCAGGAAACCGTGCCAGACGAAGCCGTCGACCTCCGGAAGCACGATCCTGGTTTCGGCGCCGTCAGCGTCGAACAGGCACAGCTCGATCCGCTCGGCCACCTCGCTGAACAGCGAGAAGTTCGTCCCGGATCCGTCGTAGGACGCCCCGAGCGGGTACGCCTTACCCCGCCACACCTCGGTAACAACGGGGCCTGCCGCGCGATGGCGTCGTCGTCTAGGTCGGTTGGTCACATCGGAGACTCCCTTGTCCGGACCGAACCCTCGAGTCCGACCGGTGCACTCATGACCGTTCCCTCCCCGACCAGGCGCCGTAGGTCGCCCGACCCGTCGCGCGGCACATCCCTCGAGCGCCGGAATGGTCCGTTCCCTGAGCTTTCCACGACACGGTGGCGGTGAGAAGGTGCTGGCTGATCGAACGCACCATCGACTCGGTGAACGTCGCCAGGCCGCACTGCGTCGGTGGAAAGATCCCCTCGAAGGCGACGCGAAGCGCCTCTTCCGGGTCGGTACCGCCGTTTCTCAACGGCGAGGGGGAATCGGGTCGATACCACGCCACGCTCCAATTCTCCGTACGCCATGCTTTATGGAGGAACTGTCACGCGCGAATAGACAGCGGTGAGGCGCATGTCCGACACGGAGACGTCCCCGGCGACGCTGCTTTATGAACTCGCAGGCCTTGATCCGCAAGTACGGCGCGACGTCGCCACGGTCCTTCGCCAGGTGTCCGATACCCTGGCCGAGCTGCCGGACGGGAAAACAGCGTCATATGTGCTCGGGGTTTTCGCGCACGTCCTCGACCCCGTCTGGCCTGTACCGAAAACCGTTTTCGGTACAGGCGGAGATGCGGTTCACGGCGGGTCGAGCCAGTGGGCCAACAGCCCGAGTGCGTGGCAGATGTACCGACCGTCGGGCACTTCGGCGAAGGTCTCGGCCACACTGCGAAGGGTCGCCGCCACTTCGCGGCGTTCTTGCGGATCGAGGGCTGCCAATTCGTCAAGGAGCGTCGTTGGAGACATCTGTTGGATCGGCCACGATTGTTCCACCTGCGCCAGACGACCGCTGCATAATCAACGGCGCGGAGGTCGTCTCGCAGCCCGGCGGCGTCCACGGCGGCCGCACGACCGGCCGGGTCGTCGGCGCCTTCACGGGAGTCCCGGGGTCGATGGCCTGTAGCGGGTTCGTATACCAGAGACGGGCGGGCGGAGCCCCGACCAGGTGCAGCGGCCTGCGCACGGCGGCATGAAAGACCGGCTTCACCCGGCCTTGCGGCCGACGACCAGCCAGCGTAAAGCTCACCTCAACGGTGGTGATGATCTGTGGGGCAGGCTCGGGTGCGCCGTGCTGTAGGGGCGGTCGATGTCCAGCAGTGCCGCGAGGAGGTGCGCCGTGGGTGAGCGCGTCGAAGCGTCCGCCCTGGTTGTCGGCCACGACGACGAGGTGCAGCGCAGGCTACAGCGCTGCGTTGCCACATTGCAACGCATGGTTGACGGCGGCTGGTTCGTCGCCCATGAGGACACCATCGGTATGGAGGTGGAGCTTGATCTCGTGGACCCGTTGGGCCGGCCGCGGCTGGTCAATGACGCAGTCCTGGCACGCCTGGGCCGGGTGGACATGCAGCAGGAGTTCGGCCAGTTCAACGTCGAGCTGAACTTGGCTCCCCGGCGGCTGCAGGGCCGCGTGCTGCATGACAGCGAACGCGACCTCGCCGACGTGCTCGACCGGTGCAGGGCGCGGATCGAGGGGCTCGGCGCTCGGCTGGTCGCCGTCGGCATGCTGCCCACCCTCAGCGCCGAGCAGCTGACCGTCGAGCGGATCTCCCACAACCCGCGCTACGAGCTGCTGTCCAGCCGCATGCGCGCCGCTCGCCACAGGCCGTTCCAGGTGCGCATCATCGACGGGTGTGAGCCGGTGGAGTTCAGCACCGACTCGGTCGCTCCCAATGCCGCCACGACCAGCCTGCAGTTGCACCTGCGGGTGCCACCGGACCGGTTCGCCGCATACTACAACGCCGCCCAAATGATCGCCGGGGCTCAGGTCGCGGTGGCCGCAAACTCGCCGTACCTGCTCGCCCGCCAGGTATGGCAAGAAACCCGCATCGCGTTGTTAGAGCAGCTGCTCGACACCCGCCGCCGCAGTGAGGTCCGAGCCGGCGCACCGGCGCGCGTCCGGCTCGGCGACCGGTGGGTCAACGGCCCCATGGAGCTCTTCGACGACCTCGTGCGGCTATTTCCGCCGCTGTTTCCGATGCTGGAGGCCGAGGATCCCGATGCCGCCCTCGGGGCCGGGTGCGCTCCGGCCCTGCGTGAGCTCCGGCTACACAACGGAACGGTGTGGCGCTGGAATCGTCCGGTCTATGACGTCCAGGCGGGGCGCCCGCAGCTGCGCATCGAAAACCGGGTACTGCCCAGCGGACCGACTCCCGTCGACATGGTCGCCAACGCCGCGTTCTACTACGGCCTGGTCCGCGCGATCGTCGACAGCGACCCAACCCCTTGGAAGCAGATGCCCTTCGCGGCGGCCGAGCAGAACCTGCACCGCGCGGCACGAGACGGGCTGGCAGCACGGTTGTGCTGGCAGGGCGTCGACCGCCCCGTCGACCAGCTCACCAGTGAGGTCCTGCTGCCGGCCGCGGCGGCCGGGCTCGACGCTTGGGGCGTGGATGCGGACGACCGTGACCGCTACCTCGGTGTCGTCGAAGCGCGGGTTCGATGCGGCCGTACCGGCGCTGCCTGGCAGACCGAGGCGGTGCGCTACCTCGAGGAGCACGGGATGGAGCGCATCACGGCGCTGCGTGAGATGACACGGCGGTATGCCGAGCACGCGCACACCGGCGCCCCAGTGCACGAATGGCCCGTGCCATGACCGACTGCATCAACCCGAGCGACAGGGGCTTCGAGTCGTCGCCTTGCCTTGGCTTTCACCTGTGGGGCAGCGCCACCGTGACTCGGCAACTCCTCGCCCCAGAACGGCCCTACATGGGTATGGACGTCGATACGATTGGCACTCGTCATGGGGGTGCTTCCCTTCCTGGGCTGCTACCACGCTGAACTCGGCGTTCGGCTTTCCGCCTATCGTCAACGATGTCACTGCCTCGATCGAGCGCGAGTCCGCCGAACCTGTCGGCACCATGGGGCATGATGATCAGGTGAGCGCAGCCTGATGCTCACCGGGCCGCCACCGAAGTTCCACGGAACTCGGGACATCCTCGGCCCGACGGCTTCCTAGAGTTGTCTGACCACCTCCAGCGGAAGGCAAGGTTATGACCACAGCGAAGCAAACGAACGGTGTCACCGACTGGGAGCGGGCCGAGGTGGAGCAGGCCAACAACTCCGGACTATCGCCCGTCGTCTTTGTGCACGGGCTGTGGCTTCTGCCCAGCAGCTGGGATCAGTGGCGCAAGCTGTTCGAGGACAACGGCTATGTCACCTTGGCTCCGGGATGGCCGGATGACCCGCGGACCCGGCAGGAGGCCTTCGCCAACCCCAGCGTATTCGCCGGGAAGTCAGTGCAAGCCGTGACTGACCACTATCTGGCAGTGATCTCCGGGCTGAGCAAAAAGCCGGCGGTGATCGGGCACTCCTTCGGTGGACTGATCGTGCAGAAGATCGCCGACAAGGGCGCCGCCGCGGCGACCGTGGCCATCGACAACGCGCCGATCAAAGGGGTGCTGCCGCTGCCGTTGAGCGCGCTGAAGTCCGGGTCGCCGGTGTTGCGTAACCCCGCCAACCGTAAGAAAGCCATCACCCTGACCTTCGAGCAGTTCAAGTACGGCTGGGCCAACAACCTCGACGAAACTGAGGCCCGCGAGCTGTATGACACCTACCATGTGCCGGGGTCCGGAATACCTTTTTTCCAGGCGGGTCTGGCCAACTTCACGTTCGCTGGGGACACCGGAGTAGACGTGAAGAACCCCAACCGGGGGCCACTATTGATCATCGCCGGCACCAACGACACCACCGCCCCGGTCGCGTTCACCAAGGGCAGCTACAAAAAGCAACTCAAAAACCCCGAAGTGACCGAATATGTCGAGGTCCCGAACCGGGGCCACTCCCTGATCCTCGATCACGGCTGGCCCGATGTCGCCAACCCCGCGCTCAGCTTCGTCAAACGATTCCTGTAAGGAACCAGGTTACGTAATGCCCTCTGAAGCGGGTTTGTCGTCGTACCTGAGATCACTGTCTCGCGCGGTAGCGATGTCTTTAACGGTGCGAATGGAGAGACGCTTAGTCGTTCGGCGATCTGCCTGTTCGAAAGTCCTTGCGCCGCGGGGGCGGCGACTTCGCATTGGCGCGCCGTTAGTGGGGGTCGTTCTGCGCTGACGATCATCAATCGCGAACGGACGCTCTACTGCCAGCTGTTATCCCCTTGACCGGCTGACCGGCTCTAGCTGGCTCTCCATCTCGTCAACTCTTGTCAGCAGTTCTCCGTGGCGCTTGTCTGAAACGTGGCGCGGTCACGGGTGACGCGCCGGGGTCTTTGTCGGCTACCGGTTTCGACATGCGAAATGTCGATACCCGCTTCAACCCGCATTCCGCGACGCGGGCATGGCCCCGCCGAAAACGGTTCAAGGCGAACGCGATCCTGGTGCGCAGCTCGTCGGCGGCGGCGCCGAGCCTTAGGCTTGGTCGGTGGCCTCGCCGAGCGCCTCGAGGTCGGCGTCACTCAGATGGGCGTATTCGGCCACGTCCGCTATTGCCATCGACGCCTCACGAACATTCAGGCGAGATGGCCTGCCGCTGACAACATTCGCGACAGCATCACTTCTACCATGCCCGCGGCGGCTCGTCGGAAACCGTATCGACGGCTGGCAACTGCCTGCGGATTTCCAGGCGGTACATGGTCATATCGGCCGGGACTCCGCTGTGCCGATGCGCGAACACCGCACGGCGCACCCGGTTGGCGGTGAGGCCCAACTCGTCAAGCTGTTCGGGGGTCAGCCGCTCCAGCGTCGTGCCGGAGATCAGCACACCGCCCTTGTCGGCACATTCCATCACCCTGGCCGCGATGTTGACGTCGACGCCGAGCCAGTCCGATCCGATGCGCTGCGGCCGCCCGGTATGGATGCCGACCCGCATCGTCGGGGTATAGCCGTCGACCTCAACGGTTTCCAGAGCCTCCCGTGCGGTCCGCACCGCTGCGATGGCGGTGACCGGATCGGGAAAGACGGCCATGATCCCGTCACCCATGCGCTTGACGACCTGTCCGCCGGCTTCGATCATCGGCGGTTCGACGACCTGCGCGACCCAGCGCAGCAACCTCAGCATGGCGTCGTCGCCGGCGCGTAACGCCCATTCAGAGAAGCCGACCAGGTCGGTGAACACCAGCGTGACTTCCTCATGGGCGGGCCGCCGGATCACGCGCTCCCTGAACGCGTGCCACACCTGCAGGGTGCCCAGCCTCAACTCCCGCGACGCGGCGTCACCGCCGCCGAGCAGCCGATCCGCCGCGCGTGCCGCGACCTCGAAACCGCCGGATCCCGTCGTGGACAATCGGTCGCCGAAATACGGATCACCTGGCAACGCTCGCCGGGCACGACGAAGGAAGGCGATCACCCGGGGGTTGTGATTGGTGTCCTCCAGCCACGCCGCAGGTCCGCTGGACCGCTGTGGCGAGGGGTCCGGTCGATGGTCCGGTGACCCGTCAACTTCCCCGAGGGCGCCCCAGCGACGCCACCCCAGACGAGATCGCCGCGCAGCCGCCGCGTCGGGGCCGGTTGGCGGCGGTGCGGACGATGACACCGGCAGCGACTAATCAGCAGCGGGCTTTGCGGCGCCCTTAGCAGCTGGCTTTGCGGGGGCCTCAGCGGCTGGCTTTGCAGCGCCCTGCTTTTTCAGCGTCTCGCTCGCGCTGTTAATGACGCTGCGCACGAACTCGTGCTGCGTCGTGACGAGCTTGTCCGCCATCTCCAGGGCGGCGTCGACGATGGTCTTGCGTCCCGACGGGCGATCGCCGCGCGCGGGAATCGCCTCATCGACGGTGCCAACGAACTTGCGCACGGCATCGATCGCGGCCCGCTGTCCGGATTCGACCGACTTGAGCACCTCCTCGGACACGTCTGCCACTTGCTCCGCCACGGTCTTCTCCTCCAAGTTTCGCTGGACTGCACCGGGGGGTGAAGGCCGCCGAGTGCGCTCTGCCATGATCGCGCTCCTAAGGGTTGAATGCAGAAACGAGTCTTGAATGACTCCGCGTCAGAATGCGCTTCGACCCCGGCGTTTCGTAGGGCCGATGGTCCCCGCTCCCCGCGTGGGTACTGCTTGGCGGCGGCGGCCACACCGGGGTCTTTTGGTGCGACGCCGGGAATGCTCCGGCCACTAGAGGACGTCCTCGCACTGCTCACATCCGCCGGCTTCCTCGGCGAGGATGCTCTACACATCTACCGGGTGCTGTTCGGCTATCTGTACGGCCACATCCTCAATGAGTTGCAGGAGGTAATCGAGCGACCCGAGGAAACCGACAATGTGCTCCGGCTCGGTCTTCACCGGCTCGAGCAGCGCCGGATCGAGGTCATGGCGCGCAACCGCGAGCAGATCGCGGCGCGCGGCCGATCCTCCGCAGGAAGCGCCTGATCTCAGAACCTGGTCCGCAGGCCCTCGGCCACTTCCTCGGGGCTCATGTCGATCAGCGCCTCCGCCCAGAGCCGCTCGAAATACGTGGCATCGCTGCGGTAGAACGGCTCCGGGTTGGAGCGGCTGACCAGCTTGAGCACGACCTGGTACCCGTTCTCGCGTGAAAGCGGGCCGCCGCCGATCAGGCCGAAGTTGAACGAGGTCAGGTTCCAGTCCTTGTACGCGGCCAGGCACCGGGACAGCCCCTGCCCCAGCGCCCGGCTGTCGTCCTCGGTCAGGTCGGTGATGTCGGCGGCCCCGATGACCACGGCCCACACCTCGTGGAACCCGGCCGGCGCGAACGGCGTGAGCCAGGCGACCCGGCCGGTCTGCCCGACCCACCGGGGGCCGTCGGCCTCCTGGTCGATCAGGGCCGCCCAGTAGTTCCCGTTCCGCTCCTGCCAGGCCGCTGACCGCTCGGCGAGCTGGCGCTGGCCGGTAAGGCCGTGGGCGTCGTGCGCCGACTGCAGGTGCGGATGCACCAGCGAGGCGCCCGAGGGCGGCAGGTAGTTGGCGTTGACCGAGCTCCACGCGGCCGTCGGGTCGAAGCGCCGCACCGCGTGAGCGTGCCGGACCATGGCGGCCAGGGCATCCCCGACCAGGGCGGGCGTGAGCTCGTCGAGGTCGAGGAAGTGCGACCCGGGGTCGTAGATGCCGACCGCGCTGTGGGTCGCGTAGGCCATGATGTTCGGCACGACCACCGCCCGGCCGCAGCGGATCCGGCCCTCGGCGGTGAGCTCGGGCGGGAACGAGAACGTGGCCGTCTCGAGGCGGTCGCTGTCGAAGGGGCAGAACGCGGGCGGGGCCGTGAGCTCGGTCAGGTCCGGCCGGTCCGGGGGCTGCAGCTTCACCCCGGTGAGGATCCGGGCGCTCGCCCCGGTCAGCGGGTCCTGCCGCCAGCGCAGCCGCACCCGGGTCCAGGCGCCCCCCGCGGCCAGGTCGGGCACTCGTGCTTCCAGGTCCCGTTCGTCGAACTCGATCACAGCCACGGTGATGACCGTAACGGCCCCCGGGAGCGGGCGGCACGGAAACGAGCGGTGCGGTCGCAAGATCTAGTCGTGCAGGTTTCAGCGCCGGGTTGCTTGTCCCAGCGGGTGTGGCCCAAGCCGGTGCTGCCGGCCAGCGATGCCGGCGCCATTTCAGCCACCGCCGCCTCCAGATTGGCCAGCCCGCCAGGCCGCTGCGGCTGCAGAACCTCGCGTGCGCCCGCGAGTCGCTACCTCTCGCCCGTCAGGTCCACGGAATGGACCGAGTTCAGTGTGACCTGGGGTTGCACACCATCCAGCCGGCACTTGCCAGAGCAGAGCAGGCTCGTCAAGTGGTGTGGGGCATCATGACGTCATGGCAATGACGCTCCAGCAACTGCGCGATGCCTCGGACGAAGACCTGATAAAGGCGCACGATGACATCGCCCATGCCCTCAATCCCAACGTGAGCTACTACCTCGATGAGCTTGGCCGCCGGGACACAGAGCGCGCGATACACGCGGATCAGAAACTAGCCAAATACATCCTGTACCTCACCGTCGCGAATGGGTTGCTCGCTGTGGTCTCGATCTGCGTTGCGCTCGCGGCCTTCTTGGCCAAGTGACGGGGCACACGCCAGGACGACGCTTGGTGTGAAACGACCCCGGGGCCCCTCGGCGCTGGTTACAAGAAGCTGCAACGCTTGTGGCGCGACGAAGACCTGCGGGCACCGGTGCGTCGGCACCCTTGATCTGAACCAGCTCAGATTCTCCGAGAGCCGCAGCGCCATCAACCAGTCGTGCGGTGGACGCGCTGAGCATCACCCCACCCGGCGGGGCCACCGATTCCATCCGTTGCGCCATCCCGACCTGCTCACCCACAGCGGTGTACCCCAAAGCGCCAGAGCCGATCTCACCAGCGATCACCTGGCCAGAGTTCAGCCCGACGCGCAACCGCAGGTCGATACCATCCCGGTCTTTGACCTCAGCGGCCAGCCGGGCGGTCTCCTCTTGGATACCCAGCGCAGCCAAACAGGCACGAACACGACGGGGCTGGGATTGCGGCTACGGCGGGCGCGGACCGACACTTTGTCACAGATCGCGCCAACCGGCGGCTGCATCAGTGTTTGCGCCGTATCCGTGACGGGTCGACAAGCCCCGACTGCACCAGCGCGTCCTGGACGAACCGCTGCACCGACCGCGACCGGAAGAACCCGGTGTGGCCGCCTTTGTACCAGACGATCTCGGGTCTGCCCCAGTGTTCCCACAGCCTGCTCACCTGCTCGCGTGGGTGCACGAGCCTGTCGGCGACGCCTGCGTAGATGAAGCGGCCCTGCATCGGCACCCGGGGACTTAGCGCAAGCGGCGAGATCATCCGACCGATCGGCTTCGCCAACGTCAGTACTTGACGGCGCGGATCGTTGTGGCTGAGGCCGGCGTGGCGGCCGAGCAGTTCGACTACATCGACAACCGGGACGCCCAGAATCGCACAGGTGAGGCCATCGTCGAGGCTGGCGACCAGCGACGCGATGTAACCCCCGAGGGACATGCCGTTCAACCCGATCTTCGAATCAGGCTCCTGCGACCGGATCCAGGACAGCAGGCGCCGAATGTCCCACACCGCCTGAGCCGCAGCGTGCACGTTGTCGAGCAGGTTCCCACCAGGAAACACTGCGCCCTTCGGAAGCCCGCGCGCACGAGGGCCGTGCATGGGAAGGACGGGAAGCGCGACGTTCAGGCCGAGATCTTCGTGCAGCTGCCAGGCCCTAAACAAGGTGAGGTCGAGGGCGGCCCGGCCCATCTGGGCGCCGTGCACACACACCAGCCACGGCCTTGGCTCGCGGTGTCGCAGCATCAACGCGTACACCCGGTCGTTGGCGGTGTAGCCCAGCCACCGCTCCCGGCCCGGTTCGCCGGCATGCGGCTCGTACCTGCTGTCGAAGGACATGCGCTGGTAGCTTGGGCCCCGGCTGTTCACGGGCCTGACGGTGACATCGGTCAGCGGCGGGGGCGTCGCGAAGAACCCTTCAGGGTTCTCCAGCCACCCCTTCTGCCCATACAGCTCGAGAGCCGCGATCACGTTACGTTTCACTCGCGCAACTGCATTCGGGTCCGAGCTGACCGGCCGGACCGACCGGAGACCCACCAGCACGATCTCGTCGAAGAACGCTTGCGTCGCAAGCGCAAGGGTGGGTCGTGCCACCGGAAGCTTGTCGGGCTCACGATCGAGATACCTACCCCAGGATCGAGCGTAGAAGCCGCCGGTCCGCGCGAACGGCCTGACAACGTTCCGCAATGGACCGGCGTTGCGAGGCCGCGGGCCAGAAGTGCCAGGTCGCCCTTTGTCGGCATCGTCTGCCGCGGCAGCCGAGGCGCCTGTCTGCTCGATATCCTCCATGCGACCGCTACCTCCCCGGGTACGTTCGGGCCGCGAAGTCGAATAGGTCGAGGATTCCTCCGCCTGTTGAGCGTGTCGCCGAGCGGCGTCGGCGGCATCGGCCCCGCTATGACGCTAGGAACCCATCAGCCCGCCGGATAGAGACTTAGGTCCCGGTGAAGGTCGGCCGCGACTTCGCCCTGCGCAGTCTTCGTCAGAGGGTTCCGTCTGCCGCATCGTGTCCAGGACGTCTGCATTGCGCCAGTGGGCTCGATCACCGTGGAGCGGGGCGGCAAGACCGTCGCCTCGAAACCCCCGCGTGGCGGGTGCTGGAGACCAGCCACCCGCCGACGTACTACCTGCCCCGCGATGCCTTTTTTCGCCGAGGGGGTGCTGCGCGAGACATCGGGGTCGTCGTGGTGTGAAAGGAAGGGCCAGGCGACCTACTACGACCTCGTGACCACCACACGGGTCGCGCCGAAGGCCGCGTGGAGCTACCTCCACCCCTCCCCTGGTTTCGAGCCGATCGCCGACGCGGTCGCAGTGATGGCCGCGCTGGTCGACCGCTGCACCGTCAACGGCGGGCAGGTCATCCCGCAACCTGGCGGCTTCTACGGCGACTGGATAACCAGCTGGGTCGTCGGCCCGTGCAAGGGAATCCCGGGGTCGATGGTCTGGTAATAGGCTCTGGGATCAAGCATGAGGGGCTGCGGGCGTCCCGTGGCCGCCCGCTGAACACCGGCAGCAGTCTTCATCTCTGGGTGGCCGTAGGTGGGGACGGGCGGAGGTCAAAACTCGGCCGCGTCCACCGATGTGGAGGGAACCTGCTGGAGCGGGGAGCTGGCCATCAGTTGCCATCCTCATCGGGGCTGTCGTCGATGGCCACGATGCGCACACTGTTCACTGGCGTGGACTGTTGTTGCCGTAGGGAGTCTCCCCGCGCAACGCGGCCTGCACTTCGGGCCACCTCTCGGAGGGGATGAAGGTTCGCACGGTCTCGATAATCCGGTTCATCTGGATCATGATGTCGGCCATATCCGCGTCTCCCGCACGAGAATCGATCAGGCCTTGGAGGCGGCCGGCACCATCACGCACGCACCGCGATATCCGGTCTCCATGCCTTACGCGCTTGGATCGCGCGCGAGCGCATCGGCCGCGCAGGCCATCGCGACCGAGTCGCGGCCGTTCTGCTCGTTGACCTTTCGCTGGTGCCCGCAGTCGCGAATCCACGCCACCTGATCTGTCATCATGCGACGCAGCAGTTCGCAGTACAGCGGCATCTTCTGCAGACCTTCCCAGTGAAGCTCGAACTGTTGATAGACGTCGTGCTGGTGTCCGTGCGAATAGAACGCGCGATCGCGTGGGCCATAAGTCATCAGCACGTCGATCCGCGCGTGGGGAAATAGTTCGCTCAGTTCGCGCGTCTGCGACTCATTGGCCACCGCATGAATGCGGACGCTCGTTGGCACCCAACCTTGCAGCAGCATGTCGCCGCGTTCGAAGACGAGTCGAAGCTCCTGGCGATCCAAACGCGCCGGCTGATGAAAGCCGTGGTAAAAATTGAAATGCGCGCCTCCTGGGTAGCGCACCGTGCATTGCACCTGGTCCTCGCAGCCATCGGACCTGCGACTGGTTTGCGCGGAAACGATTTCACCGGCGCCCAGCCAACCCGTCAGCATGTCGAAGAAATGCACGCCATGCTCGACAAAGATTCCGCCGCTCTTCTCACGATCCCAGAACCAATGCTCCGGCGGAAGATTCTCGTCGGAGGCGTAGTTCTCAAAGTAGCCGTGCAGGAAGTCGCCAAGCGGCTGGCGATCGATGACCTGGCCGACGATGTCGAACAACGGGTTGTATCGCTGCATCAGGTTCGCGACGAGCAACCGGTCCTGTCGCCGCGCGAGCCCCACCAGTTCGTCCGCTTGTTCGACTGTCAGCGCGAGCGGTTTCTCGCAAATGACGTGTTTGCCAGCTGCGAGTGCCAGCTTGGATTGGTCGTAATGCAGAAACGGCGGCGTGGAAATGTAGACCACATTGACCGCCGGTAATTCGAGTAGGCGATCGACATCGATGACGTCCTCGAACCCATAACGCTGCGCCGCTGCCAGGGCGGCCGGCCGCGCGGTGCCGGCCATTCCAGCCAGCCGCACTCCAGGAACCTGCACGAACTGCTGCAGCGCGAACAGCCCGAAGCCGCCACAACCGATAACGCCGACACCGAGTTGGTCGCTCATCACTTCAAATCCTTCGGTCCATCGATTCATCGGATGATGCGTGCCGGGTCTTCATGATGAAGCGTGGTAGTGACTGGTTGACACAAGCAACCACTCTCGCTTGAGCGGCACCTGACGCCGATTATCGAATGAGCGCTCAAGGCGACAGCGGGCGGGCCGCGCCGTCGGCGTTAGTGCGCAGGGTCCTGGAGGCGATGGCGGCGTCAGTCACGACTCGACCCCACAGTCACGACTCGACCCCAATAGTGGAGAGTGCCGGCGGCCCGCGGGTGGATGCTCGCCGAACGGCGGCTACACTGACAGTTAAGTCAATCGGTGACGTTCACCCCTGCTCCCACGTTACGTCGACCGCCGCGATCCAACGGGGGACTGTAAGGGAGCGTTGCGTGATATCGACCCGATTGCTCGCGCCGTTGAGAAGCGGCGGTACCGACCGGCAAGAGGCGCTTCGCATCGCGTTCGTGGGGACTTTTCCCCCGACCCAGTGCGGCCTGGCGACGTTCACCGAGTCGATGGTGCGTTCGATCAGCCACGCGGGCCGCGCGGTGCAACCCGTGGTCATCCGCCTCATCCAGCGAGGAGAACCGACCGGCGGTGCGGCGCGAGCCACGGTCGACTGGATCGCCGGCGACGCCGCGTCGCTGCATCGGGTGCGCGACACCGTCGAGGATGCCGGCGTCGTCATCCTCCAGCACGAGTACGGGATCTACGGGGGACCCGACGGCGACGAGGTCCTCGACCTGCTGCGGACAACGACGACCCCCAGCATCGCGGTGCTCCACACCGTCCTGGCCGACCCCACCCCGCACCAGCGTGCGGTGCTCGAGGAGATCATCGAGCTGGCCGATGTGACGGTCACGCAGACCGAGGCGGCGCGTTTGCGGCTCCGCAACTACGCGATCAACGATCCGGAGCGGGTCATTGTGATCCCTCACGGCGCCTGGACCGAGCCCGGCACCGGCGAGCAGCGCCACCACCATGACAAGCCGCTGGTGCTGAGCTGGGGATTGGTCGGACCTGGCAAGGGCCTCGAGCACGGCGTCGCGGCGATGGCCAGACTCGGCGACCTGACCCCGACGCCGACGTATCTCATCGCCGGGGAGACCCATCCCAAGGTCCGAGCGGCTCAGGGGGAACGTTACCGGGAGATGCTGGCGCGATCCGCCGTCGAGCTGGGCATCGCCGACCGCGTCGTCTTCGACGGCACGTACCGCCCTGTCTCGTCGTTGGCCGCGCTGATCCGCAGCGCCGACATCGTGCTCTTGCCTTATGACTCCCGCGACCAGGTCACCTCCGGGGTCCTGGTCGAGGCCCTCGCTGCGGGCAAGCCGGTCGTCGCCACGAGGTTCCCCCACGCTGTCGAAGCGCTGGCATCGGGGGCAGGCCTGCTCGTGCGCCACGGCGACGACGAGGCCATGGCCGATGCGCTGCGCCGGATCCTCACGCGGCCCGACCTTGCCCACGCAATGCACCAGGAGGCCGCCCGCGTGGGCGCGGGTTTGCGCTGGCCTGTCGTCGCGAAGCGGTACCTCGCGTTGATCGACGACGTACTCGCCGATCGGATGGCGGCATGAACCTGCCGATGCCCGACCTGCGACACCTGGTCCGGATGACCGATGACACTGGGCTCTTCGAGCACGCCCGCGCAGCGATGCCCCGCCGAGGGCACGGCTATTGCAGCGACGATGCCGGGCGCGCGCTGGCCCTGACCTGCCGCTGGGACGACCCCGCTGCTGACCGGCTTAGCGAGATCTACCTGGCGTTCCTTGGGCACCTGCACCTCGGCAGCGGACGATTCGCGCTGCGCATGGGTCACGACCGCAGGTTCACCGACCGCGACGTCTCCGACGACGCCTGTGGCCGGGCGATCTTCGGCCTGGGTGTCGCCGCCGCGTCGACTGCGCCCCGCCACGTCACCGAAGGGGCTCGGGAACTGTTGGCGCAGACGACCTCGTTTCGCTCACCGTGGCCCCACGCCATGGCGTACGCCGCACTCGGCGCAGCGGCCGTACTCGCCGACGACCCCGACCAACCCCACGCCGCCGAGCTGCTCCGCGACGCCGCGACGATGATCCAGCAGGCGACCGGCCACCGGCACTGGCCGGAGGCGCGCTTGCGCTACGCCAACGCGCTGCTGCCCGAATGCCTGCTGGCGGCGGGAGCGATACTCAACGACACCGGATTCGAGCGGACGGGGTTGCGGCTCCTGGAGTGGCTCGTCGCCGAGGAGACGGCGCCCGAGGGTCACTTCAGCTTCACGCCGACCCATGGCTGGACCGCCGGCGAACCGCGACCAGCGTTCGACCAGCAACCGATCGAGGCGGGCGCCATGGCCGACGCCGCGGCGCGGGCGTTCACCGTGACCGGCGAGGCCGACTGGGCCGAAGTGACGATCCGGTCAGCCCAGTGGTTCACCGGTCGAAACGACCTCGGTGTCGCCATGTTCGACCGTCGAACCGGCGGATCCTTCGACGGGCTGCAGGTCGACGGGCCCAACGTCAACCAGGGCGCCGAGTCGACCATCGCGTTCCTCACGGCACTCCGACGAGCGCATGAGGTGGCTTCCCCCCGGGCCCAGGTCTTCGTCGCATGACCCCCGCCGACCGGCTCGCGCCGTCGCGGGGTGACCCGCCCGAGATGTTCCTGCGCCATCCCGACAATCCGATCATCACCGCCGGTGACGTGCCACGGATGGTCAACGCCGTGTTCAACCCCGGTGCGACGGTCTTCGAAGGCGAGACCCTCCTGCTGTTGCGGGTGGAGGACCGCACCGGCCTGTCCCATCTGGTGGTCGCCCGAAGCCCCGATGGCTACGGCAACTGGACCGTGGAGCGCGATCGGGGAATGGTCGCGGCGACCTCGACCTTAGAGGAGCACTGGGGCGTCGAGGACCCCCGGATCACCCGGGTCGGCGACGAGTACCTCATCGTGTACACCGGTTTCTCCACCACTGGACCGCTGGTCCTGCTCGCATCCACACGCGACTTCGTGCACTTCGACCGTCGCGGCGTCCTTCAGTCCCCGGAGGACAAGGACGCCGCGTTGTTCCCGACCACCTTCGACGGCCGGTGGGCGCTGATCCACCGGCCGATGGCACAGATGCCGGGAATCGGAGCGCACATCTGGCTGTCGTGGAGTCCCGATCTCCGCCACTTCGGCGACGCTAAGGTCCTGCTACCGGCCCGTCGCGGCGGGTGGTGGGACGCCAACAGGGTGGGTCTGGGCCCCCCGCCGATGCTGACCCACGCTGGGTGGCTCGTCTGTTACCACGGCGTCCGCACGACCGTGGCGGGAGCTATCTACCGTCTCGGGCTCGCGCTCCTCGACCGCGACGACCCGACCCGGGTGATCGCTCGTGGCAACGAGTGGGTGTTCGGTCCGTCGGCGAGCTACGAGCGCTCCGGCGACGTGGCCGATGTCGTGTTCCCGTGCGGCTGGATCCTCGACGACGACGGCGACACGATCCGGATGTACTACGGCGCGGCCGACAGTGTCGTATGCCTCGCCACGGCCAGCCTCGAGGCGCTGCTCGACCACGTCATGACCCACCCCTGTGCCGACGGCGAGTCGTCCCACCCTCCCGGGCTCGCCC
>CAVSLH010000016.1:0-421473 GCA_963728815.1 uncultured Actinomycetota bacterium | reverse complement strand
CAACCCACTGTGGGTTTGCAGCATGAGCGGGGCGCCGTCGGTGAGCGGATGGGTAGGCGCGGCAGTGGCGTCGCTTTTCCGGGTATGTCCGCACTGATGGCGGCGGCCCGAAGAGGCTGCACTGATAGCCGCGGCGCAGCAGTTAGCTGGGGTCGCGGCGCCACCCAGAGCGGCCAGTGCGGTGGGCGACGAGTTCTCCGGAGTGCATGAGGCCATTTGCCAATACGCTCGCGCGGTGCAGCGAGCCGATGTGGACACGTTGCGCAGCATCACATTCGGGGCGCTTCGCGAGCGCTTCTCCATGGAATACGCCGGGGTCATAGCGGCCCAGCTCGCCTGCGACAGCAGTCAATACGGGGCGATCACGCTCGCCGATGTTCGAGATGGATCCATTGACAGCGGGCGCTGTGAAATCAGCGCCACGCTCAACTTCGAGCGCGCAGCACAGTTTGATGTGCGCTTCACGCTTGTCAACCTCGGCGGCCGGTGGCGCTCACCGGTGCACACCCTCTGCTCAAGCAACGCGTTGACTGGCCCACCGCGGTCGGTTGACGGTGGCCACATGTGCGCAGCTAGCGCAGCCGTCGCTGATTCCTCTGGCGTCAGGGCCCACGCGCTCTCTGCTCTGTGTGCGACTAGTCCGCCAGCCTCATCGCCGGGGCGGGAACTGCTCGATATAGCGCCTGTCGGCCGATTCGCGTCGCCTGCTATGAGCGTTGACCAACTGCAGGCGTACATCCGGCTCGTCGCTACCGTGGCCGGTGATTTCGTTGAGCAAATTCGGATCGACGACTGGCAACCCTGCTCGCCAGGATGGCAGCGATGGACGGTGGCCGACCTGCCAGGCCCGCCCGCGGCTTTCCCGTCCATGTGACGTCGCCCGCGCCCGCAGGCGATTCGGTCTGCGCGCAAACAGACCACGACAGGTCACGCCATAACGGCCCAAAAGATACCCGGGTGTAGAAACAGCTCGAACTTCATCTGGCGCTCGACGGTAGGGACGGTGCTGCGCTGCTATCGAATGCCCCTGTTGTTCACACGGCGGCAGCCATGCCAATGGCGATACACCAATACATCTTGCGACGCATGGAGAAACCTAACGGATTTGGGTTCAATCGGAACGCGCCGCAGCCCGCTCGTCGCGGCCGCCGTCGGCCACAGGCCAGGAAAGCGTTGGCGCACTGAGCTACTTATCGGGACCGATGTCGGCGGACAATAGGGCGCATCTTCGTTAGCGTCGCCACGGTGTCGCGATAGGTGTCGTGTGCCGGGGTGCTGCGCTGCCGGTGCTGTCTCCGGCAGCGCATTGGGCGCAAAGAGCGCGGCTCGGATGGGAGAATCGCTAATCCGGCTGCTTTCTCAACGGACCAGCCGACGCCGTGCCGTTTAGTATGGGCCGGGGACAAGCGCCACGACGGGAGGCATATGCCGAGGTCCCGAGACATACTGCAGCGCTTTCGATCCGCTGGGACCCCTGGTGCGGCCACGGCGACCGGTGTCCCGGCAGACCGGGTGGTCGAGCTGTCAGCCGAGCTCGAGCCGGTGCTGGCGCGGCTCGCCGCGGTGCAGGAAGAAGCCGCGCGGATCCGTGCCGAGGCCCAGCAGGAAGCCGAGCGACGCCGGCAGGCCGCGGCGGAAGAAGCGAGTGCTTCTGTCGCTGCCGCCCACCGGCAGGCGGCAGCTGAACGTGCAGATGCCGCCCTTCGCCTTGCCCGGCAGGCCGAGCAAGAGACTGCGGCGACTTTGGCTGCCGCCGAGCGGGATGCCATGACGGTGCGCTGCCGCGCCGCGGAAAGGATGCCGGCTTACGTCGAACGGGTGGTGTCCGCGGTGCAGGCCGCGTTGGACACAGCAGAGGAACACGCTTCGTGAGCTCGTCGTGGGTCGCTGGGGTGGTCCGCGCCAAGGCGCTGGCCAGACGACGTCTGGGTGCGGCCGGTGCGCGAGCGGTTGCGAAGTCGGCCGGATTCGGTCCGGCGCTGGCCGTCCTGGCTTCGTCGCCTTACGGGCATGACGTGCGTCCGGGTCAGAGTCTGGGCGCCGCTCAGCACGCGGTCGCCGCGTCATTGCTGTGGAACATGCGAGTGCTTGCGGGTTGGCTTCCCCGTGGGCGCGTGGACGTCGTGCGCCTCTTCGCAGCGGGTTACGAGGTGGCCAATCTCGACGAGCACCTCTGGACGCTGCAACACTTTCCGGCACCTCACGGCGAGCCCGCAAACCCGCCCTACTCGCTCGGGACACTCGAAACCTCGTGGTCGCGGCTGTCGTCGACGAGCACACTCACCGCGATCGCGGAGGTGCTCGAAACATCGCGCTGGCAGTTGCGTGGTTGCCGGACACCACGCGAGTTTCATCTGGGACTTCGCCTGGCCTGGGCCGATGCCGTGGTCGCGGGTGTGCCCGAGGCTGCCGGGTGGGCGCGGGCCGCAGCCGCGCTACTCGTGCTCAAGGAGGTCCTCCTCGAGGGCCGCAGCCTCACCGAGCCGCTGGCGCTGCGCGCGTCATACGTGCTGGGACCGGCGTTCGTCGGTGCGTTGGGCACCAGGCTGGTCGACCTGGCAGGGCTGCGGGACGGTCTCCCGTCCGGCGCCAGGTGGGTGCTCGACGGCCTCGATCAGAGCCAGGACCTCTGGCGCGGCGAAGCCGCGTGGTGGCACCGGGTCGAGCGGGACGGGTTCGCCCTGCTGCGGGGTTCCGGCTACGACCGGGCGCCGGTGGTCGGTGCCCTTGCGGTGTTGGCTGTGGACGTCTGGCGAGTTCGTGCGGCGCTGGAAACGGCGGCACGGGGTGGTGCAGGACCGATGCTCGAGGCGTTCGATGGGGTGGCGTGACGCCGCTGCGCCGGTGCGCATGCGGCGGGTGGCCCTGGTGTGCCCCAAAGCGGCGCTGCGCGACATGCTCGTTCACGTTGCGGACACTGGCGTCGTGGAAGTCGCCCGCACGACATCCGAAGTCAACGCCGGCGAGGCCGCCGGACTCCACGGCGCGCGTCCCGCTGGATCACCGGAGCCCCGTTTGTGCGCCACCGCACCTGACCCCGCTGACCTCGAGCGTGCCGGCCGGGACGATCTGCTCGCCGGGGAGGCCGAACTCCGGTCGTACGCAGACGAGGCGGTCGTCCGCGACGAGATCGCTGCTCTGGCCGGCTGGGTTCCAACCACAGAGGTACCTCACCTGACCAGCCGACTGGCGGACATCGGTGCCGGCGTCGTGCCGATCCCGGCGCCGCGCGGCGTGGACCCCCCGACCTTGCTGCAGCGTGGAAAGGGCATGCGGCGGTCGTTCACGCCGCTGGTCGAGACGTACGGGACAGTGCCGTACGCCGACGTCGACCCCAGCGTGCTCGCCGGTATCGCGTACGTGCTGATGTTCGGAATGATGTTCGGGGACGCCGGACACGGTGCCCTGCTCGTCGTTCTCGGATTCCTGATGCGTGCCGGACGACCCCGCGCCCTTGCCCGGTTCCAAAAAGGCTGGCCGTTCGTCGTCGGGTCGGGGCTGGCCGCGATCGTGTTCGGGCTGCTCTATGGGGAGTTCTTCGGTCCCACGGGAGTGGTCCCGGTGCTGTGGCTGGCCCCGCTCGACAAACCGATCACATTGATGGCTGTCGCGCTGGGTGTGGGCGCGGTGTTCCTTGCCGGCGCCCAGATCATCGGCACGGTCAACCGCTGGCGCGAGGGAGGGTGGCCGCTGGCGCTGAGCGCCTCCTCCGGAATCGCCGGTGCGGCCCTGCTGGCCGGCCTCGGCCTCATCGTGCTCGGGGCGAGTGGCCGTCTCGGGTGGGTCATCGTGGCCGGTGCTCTGGTCATGGCGGGTGGTATCGCCCTGTCCTACATCGGATTCCTGGCCACGACCGGTGGCGGCGGTGCGGGCATCACCCAAGCCTCGGTCGAGGTCTTCGACGCCGTGATGCGGGTCGGCACCAACCTGATCTCCTTTGCCCGCCTGGCAGCATTCGGTCTCACCCACGCGGCGCTGGGCATGATCGTGTGGGACGGGACCGCCGCGCTGGCCAGGTCAGGAGGCGTCCTGGTGGCCGCCGCTGTCATCGTCTTCGTCGTCGGGAATGTGCTCGCTTTCGGCCTCGAGGCGCTCGTGGCCGGGGTGCAGGCGCTGCGTCTCGAGTACTACGAGCTGTTCTCCCGGATTTTCGTCGGCCAGGGCCAGCCGTTCCGCCCCTGGCACGTCCCCACCGATCGCTGCGCTCACGAATAGCTCGGCAACAATCGGCGCTAACCTCAGGAGAAAACCATGATGATCTGGCTTCTTGCGCTTCCCGTCCTGGCCGCGGCGTTCGCCGGGACCCGCCGGTTGCTGAGGCGTCGAGGGCGGGCCGCCGTGCGAATCCTCGTCGGCTTCAATGCGTTTGTCTTCGTCGGCGCGCTCGTGGCGCTCGCTTTTGTCGCCACCGCGGGCACCGGGTCGGCCGAGGTAACCACGACCGCAGCGCAAGGGGGCGGATCCGGGTCCTCGTCGGCCGCGCTCATCGGCGCTGCCATTGCCGTGGCGGGCTCCTCGCTCGGAGCTGCGATCGCGGTCGCCTACACCGGTGCAGCCGCGCTGGCGGCGATGAGCGAGCGGCCCGAGTTGTTCGGCCGCGCTATGGTCATCGTCGGACTGGCCGAGGGAATTGCCATCTACGGCCTCATCGTCGCGATCATCCTGATCGGCAAAGCGTGAGTGAGGTGGGACGCGTCGCCGTGATCGGCGAGCAAACCGCGGTGTCCGGTTACGCGCTGGCCGGCGTTCTCGTGCTGCCGGCGGAGGATGACGCCGCGGTCCGCGGCGCCTGGAGCGGCCTGCCCGACGACGTTCAGGTCGTCATTTTGACTGCTCGGGCGGCCCGCACCCTGGGCGATGTACGTACCGCGAAGTTGCTCCCGTTCACGGTGGTTATGCCATCGTAACTACGGCCCCGATGTCTGACCTGTTCGATCCACTCGCCCCCGTCCGAGAGGAGCTGTTGGCACGGGCGCGAGCCGATGCCGAACGCCTGCTGGCCGAGGCGGATGCCGAGGGCGCCGCGAGCTTGGCGGCTGCGCGAAGCGAGGCGAACGCCATTCTCGAAGCGGCGCGCGCGGAGGGGGAGTCCGACGCCGCGGTGGTGCTCTCTGCGAAGCGTGCGCGGGACCGACGCCAGGCCCGGGCGACCGTACTGGCCGCGCAACGGGAGGCCTACGACAAACTGCGTTCCCGGGTGGTGCAGGCCTTGTCAGCTCTACGCGACGACCCCGGATACGGACCGTGGCGAGACCGTCTGGCCGAGCACGCCCGGCGCGTGCTGGGAGCGGACGCCGTGGTGAGTGAGGCCCCCGAAGGCGGGGTGCTCGCCGAGGCGGACGGCCGGCGAGCCGCCTACACGCTGGTGGGACTCGCCGACCAGGTGATCGACAAGATGGGCGCGGATATCGAAGGGCTCTGGTCCCTGTGAGGGCTTTGTGACGGAGCCCTGCGACGGGAAAAGTCTCCCGCGTATCGGGCTCGCTGGTCGAGCTCGAGGGTCTGTCCGGGGTAGCCATGTATGACGTCGTGCTGCTCGGTGAGCACCGGCTGCCGGGAGAAGTCGTTGCCATCGCCGATCGCCGGTTCACCGTGCAGGCCTACGAGGACACCGGCGGCCTGGCCCCGGGTGCCCCGGTCGTTGCTCGCGGTGCGCCACTTTCCGCGGACCTGGGGCCAGGGCTGTTGGGCTCGGTATTCGACGGACTGCTGCGCCCGTTGTCCGGGGCCGGAACCTGGCTCGTTCCGGGTAAGGCGGCAGAGGCCGGCACCGACCGAAGGTGGCAATTCAGGCCCTCGGTCGCCGAAGGTGCCACGGTGTCCGAGGGTGATGAGCTCGGGTCGGTCGGCGCCGATACTCCCTTGCCGCTGCGGATCCTGGTCCCTGCCGGCACCGCCGGTGTGGTGCAGCACATCGCGAAAGCGGGCAGCTACGCCGCGGATGCGGTGGTTGCGACGGTTGGCGAGCTCGACGTTGCGCTCACCAGCACGTGGCCGGTGCGGCGTCCCCGGCCGTGCCGTGAACGCCTCGACGCCGAGGAGGGCCTGCACACCGGGCAGCGGGTACTCGACCTGCTCTACCCCGTGGCCCGCGGCAGCAGTGCCGCCGTGCCGGGCGGATTCGGTACCGGTAAGACGATGCTGTTGCAGCAGATCGCCAAGTGGTGCGACGCCGACGTCATCGTTTACGTCGGGTGCGGCGAGCGCGGCAACGAGATGGCCGATGTGGTCGACGAACTCAGCCTGCTCGAGGATCCGCGCACCGGTGATCGGCTCAGTCGCCGCACGGTGATCATCGCGAACACCTCGAACATGCCGATGATGGCGCGCGAGGCCAGCATCTACACCGGCGTCACCGTCGCCGAGTACTTCCGCGACATGGGGTATCACGTCGTGCTCATTGCGGACTCGACGTCGCGCTGGGCGGAGGCGCTGCGGGAGTTCGGGTCTCGGACCGGGGCGTTGCCGTCGGAGGAGGGATATCCCGCGAGCCTCGCGTCGGCCATGGCGGCCTTTTACGAACGGTCCGGGCACGTCGTCACTCTCGGTGGACGCCGAGGGTCGGTCACCATCATCGCTGCCGTCTCGCCACCGGGCGGGGACATGACCGAACCGGTGACCGCGCACACGCAGCGGTTCGTCCGTTCGGTGTGGATGCTCGACGGGGACCTGGCTTACGCCCGGCATTACCCGGCGGTTGCGTGGTCAGGATCGTTCTCCCGCGACGCCGAAGCGCTGGGCGTGTGGCATGCGCAGCAGGGAGATCCGGCGTGGGTTCACCGCCGCGAGCGGGTCAGCGCGTTGCTCTCGGACGCCGATCGGCTCGGCGCCCTCGCCGATCTGGTCGGCGTTACAGCGATGCCTGGTGCCGAGCGCATGGTCATGCTGGCCGGGCGGCTGCTGCGCGAAGGGGTGCTCCAACAAAGCGCGTTGAGCCCGAATGACGTCTTCTGTTCCGCTGCCAAAGGCGCGGCGCTGGTCGAGGCCGTCCTCACGGTCATCGACCGATGCAACGCGCTCGTCGATTCGGGGGTCCCCGCTTCGACGATCGAGGAGATGGACTTCGGCAGCGTGCTGCGCGCCGCCCAGGAAACCGGCCCCGAGGACTTCCAGGGAGTCCAAAAGCATCTGGAAGCCATGCTGGCCCGACTCGGGGAGCTGTCATGAGTACGAGTACCCTCGGCGCGCTCGACTACACGGATGTGTCCGAGCTGCGAGGACCGCTGCTAATCGTCCGCGGCACAACGGGTGTGGGGTGGGACGAGTCCGCGCGCATCGTGCTGGGTTCTGGGGAGGTACGCAACGGGCTCGTCCTCGAAGTCGACCGCGACCTGGCGATCGTCCAAATGCTCGAGGGAACCCAGGGTATCCGGCCCGGCGATACCCGTGTCCGTTTCGCCGGGGAGACCCTGCACATCCCGGTGGGACCGGGCTGGCTCGGACGGGTCTGCAACGGTAGAGGCGAACCAGTCGACGGGGGCCCACCAATCTTCGGTGTGCGCCGTGCTCCCGTCTCGGGTTTCCCGCTCAACCCCACGCACCGCGAGCCGCCCGCTGAGCCGGTCATCACGGGGGTTTCGGCCATCGACGCGCTGACCACCCTGGTGAGGGGACAGAAGCTGCCGGTGTTCTCGATTGCCGGGTTGCCGCATCTCGAGCTCGCGACTCAGGTCGCCGCGCAGGCCAGCGCGGGTGATGAGCCGTTCTCGGTCGTCTTCGCGGGCATGGGCCTTACCCACCTCGACACCTCTGCCGTGCGAGACGCCCTGGAGGCGCGTTCGGCCGCCGGCGAACTGGTGTTGTTGCTCAACACGGCTGATGAGCCCGTGGTCGAACGAATCCTGACGCCCCGCATCGCGCTCACGGTCGCCGAGTATCTCGCGTTCGAGATGGGCCGGCATGTGCTTGTCGTGATGGCTGATATGACGGCCTATGCGGAGGCGCTGCGGGAGGTGTCCGCGGCGAGAGGCGAGATACCCGGCCGCCGGGCCTATCCGGGCTACCTCTTCAGCGACCTCGCCTCGCTCTACGAGCGGTGCGGCCGCATCCGTGAGGTGCCCGGGTCGGTCACTGTGCTTCCCGTGTTGACGATGCCCGCCGGGGACATCACCCACCCGGTTCCGGACCTGACCGGATATATCACTGAAGGCCAGATCGTGCTCTCGGCCACGATGCAGGACGCTGGCATCTATCCGCCCGTGGAGCCATTGAGCTCCCTGTCCAGACTCATGCGCAAAGGTGTCGGTCCCGGACGGACCCGCGAGGATCATTTCGACGTGGCCGCTCAGACCCTGGCAGCGCTGGCCCGGGCCCGGCAAGCGCGTGAGCTGGCCGAGTTGATGGGCGAGGACGCGCTCAGCGTCACCGACCGCTCGTATCTCTCCTTCGAGCACGCGGTGGAGCAGCGCCTGCTCAACCAGCGTCGCGACGAGGCACGGACGCTCGACGCGACACTCGATCGCGCGTGGGAGGCGCTGCGGGTTCTGCCGCGCCGGGAGCTCACGATGCTGCCGACCTCAGTCCTCGACGCCCGGTACGCCGGCCCTTCGGCGGGGCGGTGAACGTGATGGCCAAGATCCTGCACATGCCCCCCGGACGAGCCGGTCGCCTGTGGCTGCAACATCGGCTCTCCACCGCGCAGCACGGCGCCGACCTGCTCGATCACAAGTTACGCATCCTTCGTGCCGAGCGGGAACACCTCGCACTGGAACGGGACATGATGGCTGCCGAGTGGAATTCCGCGAGCAGTGAGGCGGACACCTGGCTTTTGCGTTCAGTGCTGCTCAGTGGGGAGCGGTCGGTCTGGCTGGCCGCCACACCGGCGCCCGCCGAGGTTCGGATCCTCTGGGAGCATTCAATGGGCGTGCGCTATCCGGCCGAGGCCACTTGCACCGTGCCGGAAACCCCGCCGGACGCACCGCCCCCCGGCAACGCCGCGCTGGTAACGGCACGTGACTGCTATCGACGCGCGGTACAGGCCGCCGTCCGGCAGGCAGCGCTCGAGACGGCTGTCCGTGTTCTCGAGGTGCAAGAGACGGCCACACGCTGCCGCCTCCGGGCGATCGAAGACCGGTGGATACCGCGCCTGCAGCAGGCCCTGGCCGAACTGCAATTCAAGCTCGACGAAGACGAGCACAACGACGCCGTGCGATTGCGCTGGGCGGCGGGCAATCGCACCCGCGCCGAGCGAGGCCGCGGAAGAGGAACGCCATGACAGCCCCCATCTTTCACAAGGTCCTAGTCGCCGTCGACGACTCGCCGGCAGCCCTGGCCGCGGCCCGCGCCGCCATTGACTTGGCGGTGCAGACCGGCGCACACCTTCGTTTCGTGCATGTCACGAGCGACGACGAACTGCTCCGCGCTCTCGCCGACAGGGGACGCGACAGCCAGCTGGCAACCAGGCGCAACAAAGCCGCGGTGGCACTCCTGCACCATGTCGGTGCCGAGGCCGAACGTGCGGGAATCCAAGCCGAGACGAAACACCTCGAAGGTGATCCGGCCGCGATCGTGCTCGCGGAGGTCAGCGATTGGGGCGCCGACCTGCTCGTCATCGGCCGATCCGATATACGGGGAGCCGGCAGGCCGTACGTCGGTACGGTCACCCGGCACGTCCTCGAACTGGTCGACATTCCCGTCCTCGTCGTCCCGCGCCCGAGATGAGACTGGCTGCGTCTGCTTGTGTCCCACCCGACCTGCAGCGAACAGGTGACCAAAGCCCCATGTCCGAATGCGGCCTGCCACGTAACGTGAGCGACACCGACTGTCACATCTGGACACACCTGGAGCGAGGTCATCTGAAATGTCGGCCTATGCGACCGGTCGCGGCATCGTTGTTGGCGTCGATGGGTCTCCGGCCTCCACCGCAGCGGTCCTATGGGCCGCGCGAGACGCTGCACTGCATAAGGTTTCGCTGACGATCGTGCACGCGATAGCACCGATCCCGCCCGCTTCGGGGATCTGGGGGGAAGTCCCGGTGCCTGACGGCTACGGGCAGTGGCGGGAGAGCGAGGCGAAGAGAGTCATAGACGATGCGCTCCACGTCATAGAGCACAGTACACCCGAGACCGGTTCGGGATCCGTTCGTAGTGAGCTGGTCCACGGCGCCATTGTGCCTACGCTGGTTGACTTCTCGAGTAGTGCCGACATGCTGGTGGTCGGCAGCCGAGGGCTAAACGCGGCCAGCCGTGCCATGCTCGGATCGGTCAGCGCCGGCATAGTGCGTCGGGCGCACTGCCCGGTCGCTGTGATTCACGACGAAGATCGGACCACGGCACAGTCGGCGCACGCACCGGTGCTCGTTGGCATCGATGGGTCTGCATTGTCGGAGTTGGCCACCGGCATCGCCTTCGACGAAGCATCGCGTCGCGGCGTCGAGCTGGTTGCGTTACACGCATGGAGCGACCTCGCCGAACTCGGCCCCCCGGCTATGGGTTGGTCGCCGGCGGAGTGGTTAGAAGTTCACGACCGTGAGGATCACGTGCTGGCTGAATGGCTCGCGGCGAGGCAGAAGCGTTATCCGGTTGTGGCGGTGCGCCGCCTCGTAGTCAGCGGTCGACCAGGTCATGCTCTTATCGAGAACGCGGAAACTGCTCAGCTCGTTGTGGTTGGCAGCCGTGGCCGCGGTGGGTTCACAGGAATGCTGCTGGGTTCGGTCAGCAGGGCTGTCGTCAACTCCGTCCGGACGCCTGTGATCGTCGCTCGTACGGCGCAGTCAGTCGTTAATCCCGCAATTGGAAATTGAGGCAGACGGTGTGGACTTGCTGTGCGCCATGCGTTCGCATGGTGACAACGATCTGAGCGGTTGCTAGTTCGAATCCTGGCGGGGGCTCCTTGTGTCACATGCAAGTGTGTGCCGTGTCCATGGTGGAGCCGCAAAACACGTACGTGAAAAAGCACAACGCAGACTTGCTGAAGCAACGGATTTGATGGCTCGCAAGCTTCTGAAAATGGCAACAGATGACAATGTGGCCGATTCACTCAAACTCACGGCGATTCGTGACGCGTTGGTTCGCGGTGGGGTGATAGCGAAAACGTCTGTGGAAATTGGTCTTGCCGTACAGCCTTACGAACAGATTCTTGGAAAACTTGAAGGTGGTTCTCGCGAAGATTTCCTACGATTTCAGCGTCGTAAACTGTGTCAGATTCGGCAGGCGGCAGGCCAACGGGTTGGGGGCGGCGACGGCAACTTCATCGCGGATGCCCTGCGATCTGCGTGGATGTATGTTGACTGATGACGACATCGATGCTCTTGCACGGGAATTCGTCAACGCCAACGATCACGCGTGAGCCTATCGGGGTTGGTCTATCGATCGACGCGTCGAGGCCTTCCTACGGCACCGTGACCTTGCCGCGGTCGCCAACGACGGCGATCTATGCAACATCTTGATCAATCGCATCTTGGACTATGTCGGCATCGTGCGCGGTCAACAACGAAGGTGAGCACGACACCACACAGGTCTGAGAGCAGTGTTCTTATGAGACGCTCTGCGCTGATTTCGTGCAACGCCAACTGATCTGGCAACCTCGAAGACAGCCTGCCGGCAC
Organism: uncultured Actinomycetota bacterium; assembly: GCA_963728815.1. Classification (GTDB taxonomy): domain Bacteria; phylum Actinomycetota; class Actinomycetes; order Mycobacteriales; family Mycobacteriaceae; genus Mycobacterium. The sequence continues at coordinate 409,929 of CAVSLH010000016.1, read as the reverse complement.
AGGCTTTAACTTTGGCTGCTGTTGTGTCCTTCGCCATCGCCGACCAGGGTGTCGATGTCGTGTTGCCACGCCGTGTAGTGCAGACGATTGAGGATCACCCGCGTCGCGGCGACCGCCGTGGCTGCTGCGACCACGACGCTCAACCAGAGCGCCAAACCGTCCAACACCGCATCAACATCGGCGGCGATGGCCGGTGCCGGTCTCTCGACCTGGTCAGAATCGCTGTTCACCGGAATGTCGACGCCTTCGCCATAGGTGACAGGTCCCGGTGCCTGCACGGTGCTGGCATGATTGATCTGGTTGGGTGACGATCGCCCAGCCCCTATCGTCTGGGCGCCGTTGTCGGTGCTGTGCGAATCGTGTACCGCGGTCGCTGTGGCGCCCGCGACCGCGATCGCCAGCAGCGTGACCGCTACCGCCAACAACCCCACGATGGACTCGACCCGATCAGAGATGCGCACCAACGGATTGACGCTAGAGGCCCGCAGAATCGGCCACCGCGGCAAGCCGAAGGTAAACGAGTCCATCACCAATTCCTTCACGTGGGTATGATCGACCAACCTATTGATGCGTTCATCCTCAGCCGCACAGACGCGAGTTCGTAGGGCCGAACGTCATTCTCGCCGTGACGGTCGTCACCGAAGCCTTAGACGGTATGGGGGGCTGGGGCCTCGCTCACATGTGAACGTGGGTTGCCGACAGGGTGGTCCTGGCCGGTAGAGCCACAAGATGTGGGAGGCCCCAGTGAAGAATTATCGTACGAGTGTTGGGTTGGATGTGCATGCACGATCGGTGGTTGGGTGTGGCCTGGATGGTGAGACCGGCGAGGTGTTCGAGCGCCGGTTGACCCCGAATCACCAAGAGATCCTGGAATGGGTTCGTGGTCTGTCGGGGCCGCCGGTGGCGGTCACCTATGAGGCCGGCCCGACGGGGTTCGGGTTGGCGCGGTTCCTGCTTGCCGCCGGGATCGTGTGTTTGGTGGCGGCGCCCTCGAAGTTGCAGCGCCCGTCGGGGGATCGGGTCAAGACCGATACTCGCGATGCCCGGCACCTGGCCCGGTTGCTGCACTTGGGTGAGATCGTGGAGGTGACGATTCCGGGCATCGAGCAGGAGGCGGCCCGAGACTTAGTGCGGGCTCGCGACGACGTGCGTGGTGACCTGATGTCAGCTCGGCATCGTGTCTCGAAACTGCTTCTACGACAAGGGATCGTTTACTCCGGCGGGAAGGCGTGGACCGGCAAGCACGAACTGTGGCTGCGGTCGCACACCTTCGCCACGCCAGGCCGACAGCTGGCCTACGACGCGGCGTTCGATGCCATGGTGTCCGCCGTGGACCGCCGTGATCGCCTCGATAAAGCGATCGTTGAGATGGCCGCCGATTCGGTGTTCACCCCGGTGGTGACCCGGCTGGGGTGTCTGCGCGGGGTCTCCACGTTGACCGCGTTCGGGTTGGCCGTCGAAATCGGAGACTGGCAACGCCTGAGCGGGCGCTCGATCGGCGCTTACCTCGGGTTGGTGCCTAGCGAGTACTCCTCGGGCTCAACACGCTCCCAAGGCGGGGTCACCAAGACCGGCAACAGCCACGCCCGCCGCCTGCTGGTCGAAGCGGCCTGGCATCACCGACCTCGGTATCGGCCGGGGCGCGATCTGCGGCGACGATGGGAGACGGCGTCCCCGGCAGCCCGTGCCCGCGGCCAGGCAGCCAACCGACGTCTGCACGCCCGCTGGTCCGGTTTCGATGAACGCAAGAAACGCCCCGTAGTGGCCAACGCGGCGATCGCCCGCGAACTCGCCGGCTGGTGCTGGTCGTTGGCCGTTCTCGACGACTAACATCTCACAACTGTCCGGATGAGATCACCTTCGGTGGTGACGGCAAGCGTCTGGGAGTGACCCGCGTGCGACCTATGAGCAATCACGTTGCTAGACAACTGATGACGCTCGTCCTTAAGACAAGCGGCCCCACTCCGACTCGAAAGTCCCGTCCTGCGGTAACCAACCCGCGCATATCAGACTTGACACGCGTCGATACGACACGCTCGACGTCTCCGAGGACTCATCCGGTCAACGAAGCGGCGGCCCCAACGACGGTTGCGGCCGCCGCTTCACCCTGCCCACTTGACAAAATGCCGCCCATATCAGGTCGCTGGTGAATGGCGATGGGACATTTGACCTAGAGAGGGGCCGAACGACTCTGCCCGACGTGTGATCGCGCTGCTTATCGTCGATGGAATCGTGTCTTGGCCTTGCTGAGTCGATGACTGTCGGTTCAGCGTGCACCGCGCCGCAACGCTGAACAACCCGTTGGTCTGTGATATGCAAAGAAGGGATTGGGCCGTGGGGTTCTTCCGCGTGGTAGCCGTCGATTTGGACGGCACCCTTACCTCGGCGGGCCGGGTTTCGGCGCAGGCATTGGAAGCCATCGATCGGGTTCGCCGCGACGCTGTGCAGGTGGTGCTGGTCACCGGCCGAATCGGGGCCGAGTTGGCGGCGGACTTCCCGCACATCACCGATCACGTTGATGCGCTGGTCTTAGAAAACGGAGCAGTAGCTATGACCGCCGGCAAGACCAACCCGCTATCGGCGCCGGTGGAGCGCGCACTCGACGCAGCGCTGGATCAGCGCGGGGTGCCGTATCGGCGCGGCAAAGTGATCTTGGCCGTCGACGGCGAGCACGCCGCGACCATCCTGGAGGTGATCGGCGCGTTGGGACTGGACTGTCAGATCGTGCGAAACCGGGAAGCGCTGATGGTGCTGCCGGCCGGGGTCACCAAGGGCACCGGACTAGCCGCGGTGCTGACACAGATGAACCTCTCACCACACAACACGATCGCCATCGGGGATGCTGAAAATGACCTGTCGCTCTTCGGTTCGGCCGAAATCGGTGTCGCAGTCGCTGACGCGGTCTCGTCCGTGCGCGAACATGCCGATCTGGTGCTCAAGCAACCAGACGGAGCCGGACTTGCCGAATTGCTGACGGGTCCGTATCTCACCGGGGTGTGCCGCTGGTGTCCACCGCGCCGGTGGGTGCAGATCGGGACCTTCGATGATGAGACCCCGACGACGGTGCCCGGCAGCCAGGCCCGCATGGTGGTGACCGGGCCAGCCGGGTCGGGCAAAAGCTACCTGGTCGGGTTGCTGACCGAAGAATGGATCAACGCCGGCTACTGTGTACTGCTCGTTGATCCCGAAGGCGACCATCGACAACTGCAGCAGCTCAACCGGGTACAGCTCATCGATGCCCAAAACCGCCTTCCCGAACCCGTCGAGCTCGTCGGCTTGCTGCAGCCGCACACCGGTCTGGTCGTGGACCTATCAGCGCTGCCGATGGCCGACAAGGTCGACTATCTGCACCGACTACGCCCAGCGGCCGAAGCCCGACGCGAAGCCCGTGGCTTTCCCCACTGGGTGATCTACGACGAGGCACACCTGCTCGGCGCGGACCAGCAGCCACACTGGACCCGGCGCGGCGGCTACCTGCTGTCATCGTTCCTGCCCGCGCTACTGCCCGCCGGAGAGATCGATGACACCGACATCGTGCTTACCCTCGATGCCGGCAACACGGCCAGTGACCTCGCGCCACAACCAACCCGACGGGCATCTATCCAGTTCGGTTCGGCGGCGCCTCGCACCTTCACCATCGCGGAACGCCGCACCGGCCACGTGCGGCACCGCCACAAATACGCCGATGTCGCGCTGCCCAAAGAGCGGCGGTTCTACTTCCGGCCAACCGACGGCCACATCATCCCCCCGGCACGCACCATGCGCGAGTTCCGCACCGCGCTAGGCCATCTCGACCCCCAAGCACTGCAATACCACCTCGAACGCGGCGATTTTTCCCGCTGGCTCGGCGATACCATCGCCGACACAGACCTCGCCGCGCAAGTCACCGCATGGGAAGACGAGCTGGTGGCGCGCCGCGCCGGCGACCTGCAACGAATACGACGCCAGCTGATCCACACCATCGAAGAGCGGTATCTCAACCCAGCAGAGCACAGTTAGCCCGAAGTTGCGACGGGTGCTGACCGGGGATTAGTGGTCTGAGCTGTCACTATGGGTGCTGATCTGCGTTACATGTGTAGTCACGAATAGATGCGTGTCTCGTCTATCATTTCGGTCGGGTGGCCCGGGGGAATCGCACCCCCGGGCTCCCACAGATCCCGGCGTGACAGTCTCCCGTCACCGGGCTCTTGTCCTCCTGGTCACCAGACGCACGAGACCGAGGGAGTCCATCTCCAGTGCGCGCTCCAATGCCTGACACAGGCCGCCGTGCACGAGCATTGTCGGATCCGGGTTGCGTGGCGATCCGGGGTTTGCCCTTCAGCAATCAGAACAGGTGCCGGCGCGGCAGGGATCGCATCGCTTGCCGCGGAGCCCTGTGTGTCCATTCGGGGTGGGCCGATTCGATCTTGCTCAGGGCGCGATAACATCTCCAGTACTCACCAGGGGCAGCAATCAACGGCAGGCGGGTGAGTTCCCAGTGGATACCGTTGATCGGATCGTCGAAGAAGACAGCGTAGTAGCCGGGTGCGTAGTGCGGGTATTCCCTAGGTGGATCGCTGACGGGAATTCCACGCGGGGTGAGGAAGTCGGCGTGGAAGCGGTCGACCTCCGTGCGGTTTCGCGCCCATAGCGCGATGTGGTTGATGCCGACCGCTTGATCGCTGTGTTGCAGCTTCTGCCCGGTTCGGGCGGGCTGGATGCCGATGTAGCTGTGGAAGGCCGGGAACCGAGCCATGTAGTAGGTTGATCGATACTCGATGTCAAGCGTCCAGAAGCTTTGGTATCCAAGCCATCCGAACATTGCATCGTAGAAGGCGATCGACTCGTCGTAGTCCAACACCGCGAACTCGACGTGATGAACACCTCGCCAACGCATCGCGACTCCTTACAGAACTTGGTGAATCCGACCGATCCGTCGCTTCAACCAGAACATTGCTAACCACCACCAATTCCAGCACACGTTCCGCCATTCGTGCGTATCCGTTCGGCGCATCCGTTTTCGCCGCTCTGGAGTCCAACGCCTTTGTGGCCTAACGATGTAGCGTGCAAAGCGGGCGCACGCGGCAGGTGGCCCGTCATGCGCTGCGTTCAGTGGCTCAATCGCGGACTTCGACGCTGCGTCGCCCCAGCATGTTCATGCGTGTCCGGCGGATGGTTGGAGCCTCGACGACACGGCCATCGTCATATCGGAACCGCAATGCATCCGTTGGGCATTGCACAATGCAGGCGCCACACTGGATGCACGAGTCCGGTTTGGTGATCTCCACCTTGCGCAGGCGCCCGTTCATCTCGAGCACATCACGCGGGCACACTTGGACGCACTCCGCCGCCGCCGTGCATCGGTCGATCACCAATTCGATATGGGCTTCGTTGTGAAAGGTGTTGATATAGCTTCCATACCAGGGCGTGATCCCGGCCAGATCGATCGAAACAATCGCGACCGCAGCAACCGACGCAGCGCTGACCGCCGTCAGATGCGCCGATGTCGCCGCACCGAGAATCACCAGCAGTCCGCAGCCGAAAGCCGCAGTCCCGGCGGCGAAGGCGGCGAAGGTCACAAAGCGTTGGCGTCCTTGAATCTGTAGCCAGGGCAGCAGGGCGAACAAACCGAACACGAACAGCGCGACCGCCGCACCGCCCGCAGCCATCGTCGCCAAGCCGAAGATGCCACCTAAGAGCGGAAGCACAATGATCAGCATCGGCACGCCCAGCAGCGCGGCCATCTCCATACGCTCCCACGCCGGGAAGCGCATGAACCGGTCACCTTTGATCGCTCGTGCCCCGCGGTCGAGAAACGCCGGCAGATCTTCCAGCCGCGCCGGGCCCCAGCACGTAGCGAATCCAGTCGCTTCGGTGATCCTGCGGCGCTCGACACCAGTCGCGCACAGCTGCGGCAGCACGATTTCACGATGGTCAACCCTGTCGGCGATGCGCGAGATGCGGATCGCAGAAATGATGTCGTGATGGGTGAGGTAACCCCCACCCGCAGCGCACCACACATCGATTCCCTTGCTGTTGGCCACCAGCAGCCGAGCATCGTAGCCACGCAATGCATCGCGCAGCCGACGCACCGTCAGCGTGAAGTTGCCCGTGACGAGCACCGGCGAGTGGCGGTCCGGTGTTCCGATACGGATCAGCCCGGTCGGTGCGCGGTGCGGCAGCATGCCCAACGCACGGTCGCCCAAGTATTCCGGTAGATCGGAGATTCTCATGACCGCGCCTTGACCGCGTGGACGATAAGGAAGCTGCCCGACCACATCCGCTCGGCGGAAATAATCGAGAACCCGGCGTCCTCCACCCGCTCGGGCAGACCTCGCAGCGGCCGCGTCGTGGTCTGGGTGAGCAGATAGGTCGCCGTGGCGACCAGCAGCCGCCACAGCCGATAGGCAAGGCGCGAGAGGCCACCCTCCGGTGTCGTCTCGTCGGCTATGACCAGCGCGCCGCCCGGCACCAAGCACGAATATGCGACGCGCAGCGCATAGTCCTGTTCCTCGGGCGACATTTCGCTCATTGCCAGGCACGACACCACCGCATCTAGGCTTGCCGCTGCGAAGCGGTCCGCGATCTCGGCCACGCCGAGCTGCACGAACTCCGCGCTGCCGGATGCGGGGACGGGCTTGGATCGGGCCACCTCCAGCATGCCCGCGTCGATATCGATGCCAACGGTGCTCGCGCCGTGGGCCGCGCAGGCCAACGTGACGCCGCCGGTACCGCAGCCGATATCGAGAATTCGCTTGCCGGGCGCGGCGACCAGAGCAGCAATGCGCTCATAGGCCTCGGTGATACGCCTGCCCGACAGCATCGCGATGCCGCGGTCGTAGCGCTGCGGCGCCGACTCCAAGACCTTCATCCACACAAAGCTGCTCATTGCCATTCCGATTGGCGACAATCGACTCTGCGAGGCGTGGTCATTCGGCGCCCTCGAGCCTCGTCAGCTCATCGTCGAACCATGCGCTCACATAGCGGATTTCTTTGCGAACGTTGCTCAGAAGCTCCGGTCCCAATCCCAGCCGCTCCAAAATCTGTTCAGCCACGTGACGCGAGTGATCCGTGAGCCCTTCGGCGCCACACCGGCAGGCGATTCCGACACCGTTATCTTGATGATCCTCGCGGTGATCGCTGATGGTTTGGTGGATGCGGTCGATGATATCGGTCATGGTCGAAATCCGTTCACTGCGCGAAAGCTACTGCTGCGCACCCCAGATCGCATCAGCATCTCCTCGTTCTGCCGCTGCGCGGTGATGCAGTAGTCGGCTGACCCCCGTTGGCTCATATTCGCTGCCAAGTGAAGAAGACACTCCGACGACCTCGACAGCGCACGCGAGTTTCGCTCGTCGCTGCTGGCGGCGTGGGTCGGGATGTTGGTGGGCCCGGTGCTCAGAGCGTCCTCCGTATCTCTGACCGCGCAAGGTGCAACCTCAAGACGTATGCCCCAACGTAGGCGCCGCAGCCTGGATGTCGTAGGGCCATTGGGCCCTGCTGCAGCAGGCGTTGGACCCACGACCAAAGTGTTGACGTTGCGCCGGACCAAACACGTCCCGCTGATCCATCCGCCCGCAGCCATGCGCCGAGATGGCGGCGGACAATCCGGGCTTTCTCACCCGGCGGGTGATCTGTGTGCGGTTCGACCAGAGCATCTGGGCCGCAATGGGTTTGACGTTGCCCGTGACAGCTGTCGACGGCCGGCCAATCGATCAAACGGTGGCTGGATTTCTTGCATGAGCTCTGGCACCGGGAAATTAGTATGCCACAAGCAATCTCGAAGACACAGTCCAGTGGAAATCACGACCACGCGTGACCAGATATCGTGTCACACACACATCAACATTGCCCACGGTCCATGTGCTCCAATACCGTTACATGGCAGTCTTTCTCAGCCAGCCAGCCAGCCAGCCAGCTGGCAGCCGTCACCATCGTGACGCAGGCGGATCAATCGCTCTGATGGCCGCGGTGCCTGCACGCTGCGGCGTATGCCGCGAGCGCCCCCGACAGGCGAGCGCGAAGTGGAGCTGATACCAGTTACATTCATGCTTCCAATCGATCGCCGCTGACCACCCGGGCCCACATCGGCAACCAAAACAAATTGACGTTGCCGGTCCGCAACGGCACGATCAGCTGCCAATCGGCGTGAAGAAGGAAGGTCGGGCCTGGCCGTTCGAGATGTGCCCAGCCCGTCCAGGCTAATAGAGGCTTATGAAGAACGCGCAGAGTCCAACGGCCCTAGTGCGGATTTGGCCCTGCTCCTCTGAGGGGTGCGCTCTGCGGGCCGCAAAGATTCCGTATATCCCGCAGTCGTACCGGGCGGAGTCGTCGTACCGTCATCCCAACCACTCTTTGCAATCGTCGGAGGTCGGCCATGCTGGACCTGGCATTCGTTGCGCTGCTGGTTGGCCTGGCTGCGCTTGCCGTCGGTTTCGCCGCGGCATGCGATCGGTTGTTGGGTCCCGACGAGCCCGTGCCGGCTGAGGCGGGCCGTGAGGGCGCACCGCGGACCGAGCTCCAGTCGGCATGACGTTTGACGATGTGACAGGAATCCTTGTCGCGGTCTTGCTGGGTGCTTACCTGGTCTACGGGCTGGTCCGGCGCGGGAACGTGTAGATGTCTGCGGCGAGTTGGGCACAGATCGCGGCCGTGTTCGCGTTGCTGGTCATCAGCACTCCCGCGTTGGGCAGTTACCTCGCCAAGGTGTACCGCAATGAGAAGGCGCCCGGGGATCGGGTGTTTCTTCCCGTAGAGCGGCTGGTCTACCGGCTGCTGCGCATCGACCCGCATGGTGAGCAGCGCTGGATCGCCTACGTCGGCTCGGCGGTGGCACTGACCTTTGTCGGGGTGCTGCTGAATTACCTGCTGTTCCGGATGCAGCACGTGCTGCCGGGCAATCCCGACCATTTCCGCGGTGTAAGCGCGCCACTGGCGTTCAACACCGCGGTCAGCTTCGTGACCAACACCAACTGGCAGAACTACACCGGCGAATCCACGATGAGCCAGTTCAGTCAGATGTTCGCGCTGGTGGTGCATCAGTTCTTGTCGGCGGCTACCGGAATGGCACTCGCAGCGGCGTTCATCCGCGGCGTGATTCGCACGCGGACAACGACATTGGGGAACTTCTGGGTGGACACGGTCCGTTCCACGGTGCGGGTGTTGCTGCCCCTGAGTTTCGTGTTCGCGATCGTCTTGCTCGCATTCGGCGTGATCGACAACTTCCACCCGACGCAGGTCGTATCGACCATCTCTTCGATGGGCACACCCGCCACCGGCGCCGCGGCTCAGCAGAGCATTCCGGGTGGTCCGGTGGCGAGCATGGTGCCGATCGAGATGATCGGCGACAACGGCGGCGGCTATTTCGGCGCCAATATGGCCCACCCGTTCCAGAACCCGAACCCGATCGTCAACGTGCTGACCATCTGGCTGGCCGCGGCGATCCCATTCGCCTTCCCGTGGGCTTACGGCCGGCTAGTTAAATCCATGCGCCAAGCGACGGTGGTGATCGTGGCCATGGCCACCCTGTATGCGCTGTCGGTGGTGGCGGTAGCCGCTCTGGAGGCCCACGGCAATTCACATCTTGCGCAGCTCGGCGTCGCCCAGGCCGCGACGGGGACCAATCCCGGCGGCAACCTGGAAGGCAAGGATCTGCGGCTCGGGGCGACCGGCTCGGCGCTGGGCGTCGTCACCATGACCGGCACCTCTACCGGCGGGGTGAACTCCGCTGTGGAGAGTTACACGCCGTTGGGCGGCGGCCTGCCGATGTTGGACATGATGCTCGGGGAGGTCATTCCCGGCGGCACCGGCACCGGTCTCTACGGGATGTTGATCTTTGTGATGATCACCGCGTTCATCGCCGGGCTCATGGTCGGGCGAACGCCGATGTACCTGGGTAAACGTTTGCTGGCTGGAGACATGACACTGGCGGCGATCTACATCCTGGTGCTGCCGGTCACGGTGTTGACTTTAGCCGGGATCTCGCTGCTGCTGCCGTCCGCGGCCCACCAGATCTCCACGACCGGGCCGCACGCGGTGACCGAGGCCGTTTATGCGTATACCTCTACCGCACACAACAACGGGTCGGCATTCGCCGGGCTGGCCGGCAACACCCTCTGGTACAACTCGACGCTGGGTCTGGCCATGTGGGTCGGACGGTTCTTCGAGATCATTCCCGCGTTGGCGCTGGCGGGCTCACTGGCGCGCAAACGCAGGTACACGGTGACCGCCGGGACCTTGCGTACCGACACGCCGCTGTTCACCGCACTGCTCGCCGCGATCGTCGTGATCTTGGTGGGTCTCACCTACTTCCCGGTGCTTGCTCTCGGACCGCTGGCCGAGCACTTTTCCGGGCACTTCGGAGTCTGAGCGATGACGACGCAGACGGCTGTCCCACCCGGTCGGCACCTGGGCCGCGAAACGCGCCAGCTGCGCGAGTTGTCGATCCTGAATCCCCGGATCGTGCGCAGAGCCATCATCGATGCGCTGCTCAAACTCGATCCACGACTGATGGTGCACAAGCCGGTGATGTTCGTGGTCTATGTCGGCAGCATCTGGACCACGCTGCTGTTTGTGCGCGACGCACCCAGATCCAGTGGGACAGACAACCTGTTCACCGGCCTGGTGGTGCTGTTCTTGTGGTCCACGGTGCTGTTCGGCAACTTTGCCGACGCGATGGCCGAGGGCCGCGGCAAGGCGCACGCCGATGCGTTGCGCCGCGCCCGGCAGGAAACCGTCGCGCACATTCTGCAGCCCGACGGCACCGTGGTGGACACGCCCTCCAGGGAGCTGAAAGTCGGCGACCGGTGTGTCGTCGAGGCCGGGCAGGCAATTCCCGGCGACGGTGAGGTCATCGAAGGAATGGCGATGGTCGATGAATCGGCCATCACCGGTGAGTCGGCCCCCGTGGTGCGGGAATCAGGCGGTGACCTGTCAGCGGTCACCGGCGGCACCGTGGTGCTGTCCGACCGCATCGTCGTATCGATCACCTCCCCGCCCGGGCAAACCTTTCTGGATCGCATGATCGGGTTGGTTGAGGGCGCCAACCGGCAACGAACGCAAAACGAACTCGCCCTGACCGTGGTGCTGGTCAGCCTCACGTTCATCTTTCTGATCGCTGTCAGCACCTTCCAGTTGGTCGCGATCTTCTCGGGGGTCAAGCAGCCGATCGTGTTGTTGGTTGCCCTGCTGGTGCTGCTGTCACCGACCACCATCGGAGCACTGATTTCAGCGATCGGCATCGCCGGCATGGACCGCATGATCCGCCACAATGTGCTGGCCATGTCGGGGCGGGCGGTAGAAGCCGCCGGTGATGTGACCACGCTGTTGCTGGACAAGACCGGCACCATCACGTTCGGCAACCGCATGGCCACTGAGTTCGTCCCAGTCGGCGACACCGACGAGCACGCCTTGGCCGATGCGGCCCACCTGTCCTCGCTGGCCGATGAAACCCCCGAGGGCCGCTCGATCGTGGAGTTCGCCCAGCACCACTATGGCTGCCATCCGAGCGACCTCGCCGGTGCAAACCTAGTCAACTTCAGCGCCAAGACGAAGATGTCCGGCATCGACTTGCCAAACCACAAAATCCGCAAAGGCGCCGTGGCAGCGGTCAGCGACTGGGTACGGGCTAACGGCGGCGCCGTGCCACCAGATATGGATGGCATCGTGCAGCGCATCGCCACCAGCGGCGGCACCCCGCTGGCTGTTGCCGATGAGCACACCTTGCTGGGCATCATCCACCTCAAAGACACTGTCAAGCCTGGCATTTCGCAGCGCCTGGCCGCCATGCGGCCGTTCGGAATCCGCACCGTGATGGTTACCGGCGACAATCCGGCCACTGCCGCGGCCATCGCCGCCGAGGCCGGTGTCGACGAATTCATCGCCGAGGCGACCCCGGAAGACAAAATGGACCGGATTCGCGCCGAACAGGCCGGCGGCGACCTCGTCGCGATGACCGGTGACGGCACCAACGACGCGCCAGCCCTGGCCCTGGCCGATGTCGGGGTGGCCATGAACAGCGGCACGCAGGCCGCCAAGGAGGCCGGCAATCTGGTTGACCTGGACAGCGACCCGACCAAGCTCATGGAGATCGTCCAGGTAGGAAAGCAGCTGCTGATCACCCGCGGTGCGTTGACGACGTTCTCGGTCTGCAATGACGTAGCCAAATACTTTGTCGCGATCCCGGCGATGGTCCATGCCGTGTTTCCGGAGTTAGGAGCGATCGACATCCTCAACCTGCACAACCCGCACACCGCGATCCTCTCCGCGGTGATCTTCAACGCGATCATCATCGTGTTGATGATCCCGCTGGCACTGCGCGGTGTTCGCGTCAAGTCGATGGGCGCCACCGCAATGCTGCGCCGGAACGTGATGATCTACGGGGTCGGCGGACTGATCACCCCGTTCGTGCTCATCAAGCTGATCGACATCACCATCGTCGCGCCGATAGGCATCCACTGATGCTGCGCGCTCAACTGGTCCCCGCGGTCCTGCTCACTGTACTGGCCAGCCTAGTGCTGGGCGTCGCCTACCCGCTCGCCACCTACGGCATCGGACAACTCGCCTTCCGGCATCAGGCCGACGGCTCACTGATCAGCCGCGACAATCAGGTCGTCGGCTCAAGCCTGCTCGGTCAATCGTTCACAGATCCCGCTGGCAACCCGTTGCCCGAGTACTTCCAGCCCCGGCCCTCAGCGGCGGGAAACGGCTACGACGGCACAGCCAGCGGAGCCAGCAACCTCGGCCCCAGTGATCCCAAGCTGCTCGCTGCGATTAGTGAACGAGCCGCCGCTTACCGCGCCTTCAACAACTTGCCCGCCGATGCGGCGGTGCCCGTCGATGCGGTGACCGCCTCCGGGTCGGGCCTCGATCCCGACATCTCGGTGGCCAACGCCGAACTGCAGTCGCCGCGGGTCGCCGCCGCCCGGCATCTGCCGCCCGAAACCGTGACGGCGCTGGTGCGCGACCACACCACCGGACGCGCGCTGGGTTTCCTGGGGGAGAACGTGGTCAACGTCGTCGAACTCAACCTTGCGCTTGATCAGCAGCAGCCGCGGCCACACTGATGATTACCGTTGGGGCGCCGTCCGGACCGGTTTGGGTGCGTAGCGACCCGTCGATTGCCTCGAGCAGGTCGCGCGCCGACTCAACGGTGAAGTGATCACCGCGACTCTTGGCAAGCCCTTGCTCGAGATGTCCTGTCTGAAAACGGATTTCGACCCGGTCGCCACAAAGCGTCGTGGCGATCTTCGGCGTGCCACCTGGAAAACTGAGCCGGATCGCGTTGGCGGCCAAGGCCGTTACCACCCGCGTGAGCACCGCAGCGTCGGAAACCACATTGGGAATGTCTTCTGGCAGCACGACATCCACGGCGTGTCGACCGGGACCAAGCTCGTCAAGCGCAGCAGCCACCACCTCGGCGACATCCACCTGACGTATTCGCACATCGAGCGCACCAGCCCGGGCCTTCGCCACATCGCTTAGTTGGTTTGCCAGTACGCCGATCCGGCCCACCGCGCTCTCCAGCGTGTCGATCGGCTCACCCTCCCGTGCCACAGCTGGTATCGCGCGTAGCGCCGCGACGGCCCGCTTGGCGGAGTCGACCCCCTCGGCAAGGGCGCGACCGGCGGCGGCGGCCAGCGTGGTGCGCGTGCGCTCGCTCTCGGCCTGCTGTTCGGCGCCGGCGGCGCGCTGGCTCAGCCTGCGCTGGCCCAGATACTCGGCGATCTGCGCCACGCACGCGGTGAAAATCTCTAGGTCAGCCGCCGATAACGCCGGGCCACGGCCGCCGAGCATCGACGAAGGATCCAGCTCGGCCTGCACCGTGGCCTGCTCAGGCAACTCCGGGGGACGATTCCCACAGCTGGCGCTGACAACCCAGCCACCTTTGTCACCGGGTTGGCCACGCGGCGCGGCCGTCCGGCGTTCCAGCACACTCAACCCGTCCAACCCGAACGTCTCACGCACCAACTCCAGCAGCCGGGGAAGCTCGCCCTCCCCACGCAGCAGCGCCTCGGCCATCAACGTCAGCACCGCGGCCTCGGCGCTCGAACGGGCAGCCAGCCGGCGCCGCCGGGCACTGACTTCCACCGTCCAGCTCACCAGCACCGCCACCGCCACATACACGACCAGTGCTACAGCATCGTTGAACAGCGCGACCCGGAGCGAATACAGCGGCCGGGTCAGAAAGAAATCCGCGGCCGCCACGGAGACCACCGCGGCGACCAGCGCCGGATACCACCCCCCCACCACGGCTATCAGGACGATCACGAGCAGATACACCAGCAAATCACTCGGCAGGGTCAGCTGCGACCGGGCCAGCGCAAGCAGGATTGTCACCGCCGGCAACAACACCGCCATCAGCGCCAGCGCCCGCAGCCGTTGGCGCGGACTGACACCGCGGAGCTGCGGGAGCCGTCCCGCAAATCTTGCCGGCGTCTTGTCGGTCACCACGTGCACATCCAAGGTGGAGTCCAGCCGAGACAGCCGACGGGACACCACTTCCCGGCCGGTCAGCAGTTTCCAGCCGGCGCTCGGACGGCTGGCGCCGATCATCAGTTGAGTTGCGTTTTCATGCCGCGCGAATTGAGCTAGCGCACTACTGACGTCGGCGCCCACCACCTGATGCCAACTACCTCCCAATCCCTCGACCAACGAGCGCAGCGTGGCCAATGTGGCCGGGTCGGCCCCCAAACGTCCGTCGCTGCGTGCCACGTAGACGGCCATCAGATCGCTTCCGGGTGTGCGGGCGGACAGCCGCGCGGCCCGCCGAATCAGCCCCTCGCTTTCGGGCCCGCCTGATACGCCGACAACGATGCGCTCCCGGGCCTCCCAGCCGGCGCTGATACCGTGCTCGCTGCGGTAACGGCGCAAGCCCTCATCAACCCGATCGGCTACCCACAGCAGCGCCAGTTCCCTCAGCCCGGTGAGATTACCCGGCCGAAAATAGTGCGACAGCGCCGCGTCGATGCGATCGGGCGGATAGATGTCACCGGCAACCATGCGCCGGCGCAACGCTTCTGGCGACAAGTCCACAAGTTCCAGCTCGTCGGCCTGGCGCACCACTGCGTCGGGCACCGTTTCGCGCTGCTCCACTCCGGTCATCTCGGTCAGCACATCGCCCAATGACTCCAGATGCTGAATGTTGAGCGTCGTGAGCACATCGATACCGGCGTCGAGTAACTCCTGAACGTCCTGCCAGCGTTTGGGATTGCGGGAACCGGGAGCGTTGGTGTGCGCCAGTTCGTCGACCAACGCTAGTTGCGGGCGGCGAGCAAGCACCGCATCAACATCCATCTCCGGCAGCACCCCGCCTCGATGTCGGACATAACGCCGGGACACCACCTCCAGCCCGTCAACCAGCTCCTGCGTCGCCCGTCGGCCATGCGGCTCGACGAAACCGATCACGCAGTCGACACCTTGCTTACGCTGGCGTTGACCTTCGAGCAGCATTTCGTAGGTCTTGCCGACCCCCGGAGCAGCACCCAGATACACACGGAGCCGTCCCCGTGCCATCAGCAGCCGATTTCTGCGACTGTGTCGGCGTGGCCGTCCACGCGCATCAGCGTAAACCGGTTCGCCACTGCGTCAGGTGGGTTCCTAGCCCGCGGGTTTGATCTCGAGGCCGATGTGCACCTTGTCGATGCCGCCGCGCACGATCGAGTGCGCATAGAACCACCAGGCGTGGTACCAGTACCGCTTGAGCACGGCGTTGTACACCCACCGCGTCTCGGACTTCGGCAGGACCCGGGCGACCGCCTCGACTGACTCGCTCTTGGGCTTGCCCAACGATCCACTCTTGGCGATCGTCACCCTGGGTGTGTTGCGGATCCGCTTGACTTTCCACGACTCGTCGTCGGTGATGACGAGGAGTCGGTCGCCGTCGGGTACCCCCCAGATCGCCGTCGGTTTGGGGCGGCCGTCCTTGGTGAACGTCGTCAGCAGCAGGTACTTGGATTGGGTGACGTCGTTGAAACTGAGAGCCACGCTTTCTTACTCTGCCTTATCTATAGATGGGGTCAAAAACCATTCCCCGATCGGAAATCGAATTGGTAGCGGTTGGGGGTCAGTTCACCGCTGCCGCGGCCGAAATCGATTGGCTCACTGTGTAACTGTCGATTCCCTCGGTTCCGAGTTCGCGGCCGTAGCCGCTGTTCTTGACCCCGCCGAACGGTGCCGCCGGGTCCATGATGTAGCCCTCGTTGACGCCGAAAGTGCCAGACCGTACCCGAGCCGCTATCCCGTACCCGCGGTCGACGTCGGCGGTGAACACCGAGCCGGCCAGCCCGTACTCGGAGTCGTTGGCGATCCGCACGGCCTCGTCCTCGTCACGGTAGGAAATGACGGTCAGCACCGGGCCGAAGATCTCCTCGCTCGCAATCCGCATGTCATTGTGCGCATCACTGAACAGTGTCGGCCGTACGTACCAACCGGTGTCGAGACCGTCGGGCATGTCGCTGCCGCCGGTCACCAGCCGCGCCCCTTCGCGTTTACCCAGTTCGATGTAGCCCCGCACCCGCTCCTGCTGGCGCTGCGCCACCAGCGGACCGATCTGGGTGTTGGGATCCGCAGGGTCGCCCACCGTCATCGACTCCATCGCGGCCGCCAAAGCGGCCACGAATTCGTCCTTGCGCGCCTCCGGGACCAGGATCCGGCTCAGCGCGTTGCACACCTGGCCGCTGTTGGCCAGACTGGCCATCTGAATGCCGGTGGCGACGGCCGCGGGGTCGGCGTCGTCGAGCACGATGGCCGCCGACTTGCCGCCCAGTTCGAGGCTTACCTGCTTCAGCCCCTCGGCACAGGCAAGGGCTACTTGGCGGCCGACCGCCGTGGACCCGGTAAACGAGACCTTGTCGACACCTGCGTGGCTCACCACGAGCTCACCGACCTTGCGGCCGCCGGGCACCACGTTCAGGACGCCGGGCGGAAGGTCGGCTTCGGCGACCAGATCGGCAAGCAGCTGCGCGTCGAGCACCGACTCGGGCGCGGGCTTGAGCACCACCGAACAGCCGGCCAACAGCGCGGGCACGACCTTGCAGACGGTGAGGAACTGCGGCATGTTCCACGGCACCACCGCTGCGACGACTCCCACCGGTTGCTTCACAATCCGGATGTCCTTGCCGTACAGCCCCGGACGTATCTGCTGCCACCCGTAATTGGCCGCCAAACCACAGAATGCCGAGATCATGGTCAGCGGTAACCGGACCTGCGCCATTTTGGCAAAGGTGATGGGAGCGCCGATCTCGGCCGAGATCAGCGCCGCCATGTCGGCTCGCCGCTCCTTATAAATGCCGGCCAGCCGGGTAATCGCCTCGATGCGTTCGGCGGGTTGCATTCGTGGCCACGGTCCGGTGTCGAAAGCCGCCCGGGCGGCGTCGACGGCCCGGTTCACATCCGCAGCTCCCGCGCAGGCCGCGTGGCCGATGACCGCCTCGCTGTGCGGCGATATCACCGTGATGGCGACCCCAGAATCCGGCCCAGAATCCGGCGGCACCCACTTCCCGCCGATGAAGAGTTGGTCCCTGTCGTACATCTCAGATCTCCCTCGCCTGCGCAGTCAGGTGTTACGACCGCCGTTGACGCCGAGTATCTGTCCGGTGATGTACCCGGCTTCCTCGGACACAAAAAAGGCACATGCAGCGGCAATGTCCTCGGGCCGGCCCACCCGGCGCACCGGCGTGCGCTTGATGTGGTCCTCCACGGTGCCTCCGAGCAGATGTCGCCTCTCGGCGCTGCGCAGCATCGGTGTGTCGACAAACCCCGGCGGCACGGCGTTGACGGTGATCCCACACGGACCGTATTCGAGCGCCAGCGACTTGGTCAGGCCGTTCACCGCGGACTTCGCCGCCACGTAGTGGGCCATGTACGGCTGCCCGGAGTGAGTGCTTGACGACGAGATGTTCACGATGCGTCCCCATCCGGCCTCGACCATGTCGGGTAGCACGGCCTGAGTGGTGTGGAATACGCCGTTCAGGTTGACGTCGATCACCTCGGACCATTCCTGATAAGGACAAATTCGAAAATTTCTTGAAGCCTTCCATTCCGGCCGCGTTGACCAGCACAAGGATCGGGCCGAATGTGTCGCGGATCGCTGATACGGCGTTGTCGACCTGCGCACGGTCGGTGACGTCGGCGACATGGCCGAACCCGTCGTCAGTGGGTGACAGATCGATGACGGCCACGCGGAATCCGTCACTGCGCAACCGTTCGGCGACGGCACGGCCAATCCCTGACGCGCCGCCGGTCACGACTGCCGTCTTCGCGCCCAAGCCGTCCACCCGCCTTCCTGGGCGATCGCCCAAACGATCGGCTCCACATGCCTATCACCCCGCGTCGACCACGGTCAAGCGCGTGCCCCGGACGCCTAAGATTTGGCCTGCCCCCCTTATTGATTAATAGTTAGCGCCCAATTTAGGGTCCGGTGATGGACAGGCCCCCGTTTCGTTTTGCAGTGCAGGCGACCAACGCCACTGGGGGCCGCGAGTGGCGCGATACCGTTCGTAAAGTCGAAGACCTCGGGTATTCAACACTTTTCCTTGCGGATCACTATCTGGGCCCCGGCCCCGCGCAACGAGCGGCGCGCATCCCTCGCCAAGACCTGGCACCCATTGCGGCGATGGCTACCGCGGCCGCCTGGAGTGAGACGTTACGTATTGGCTGCCGGGTGTTTTGCATCGACTATCACGTGCCGGCGGTACTGGCCAAGGAAGCGGCTACACTGGATCTGCTCTCCGACGGTCGGCTGGAATTCGGCATCGGAGCCGGCTGGAGCGAAGTCGAGTACACCGCGATGGGACTCGGCTTCGACCGTCCGAGCCGGCGAATCGCCAAGCTGGCCGAGGTCGTTTCCCTCATCAAGGCCCATTGGCAGGGCGAGGAACTGGACTACTCGGGTGACTTCGTTCAGGTGCGCGGGTACGCGGGGCGGCCGCGGCCGGTGCAACGGCCACATCCACCGATCATGATCGGCGGGGGCGGACAGCGTGTCCTGTCGCTGGCCGGCCGCGAAGCCGACATCGTCAGCATGTCCAGCGTGCCCTTCGACGCAGCCGACGGCCTCGATCCACAGTCGGTCGCGCGGCGTCGGATCGGCTTCGTCCGCGCCGCGGCCGGTGACCGCTATCGCGGTCTCGACGTCGAGAGCTCGCCGTACTTCACTGAGATCACCGAGGATCCGGAGGCCGTTCTCGCCGGCCTGGCGAAGTCGACGGGGATCTCTCCCGACGTGTTGCGCAACCATCCCAACGTCCTGGTCGGCTCGTCGGAAAGCATTGTGGAAACGCTGTGTTCGCGCCGTCAAGCCCTGGGCGTCAACTACGTGACGGTGCAGCAGTCCCTGATCGAATCCTTCGCACCCGTGGTGGCCCTGCTGCACGGGCGGTGAGCCTTGACCGCCACGACCGAGAGATGCGACCATGAGGCCTGCGCTATTTGGGCGATCGCTCAATAGCGCAGGTGCCACCTCCATCACCGCGGGAATGAGACAGCTCAATGGCAAAGCGGACCAGATACAGCGAGTACCACGATCGGTACGCCAACTATCGGCTCGAGCTTTCTGACGACGGAATCTTGTTCATGCAGTGCCACACCAACGGCGGCAGCCTGGTGTGGGACTGGCGGGCACACGACGAGATGTCGGACGTGTTCGCCGATATCGCCGGGGACCGCGAGATCAAGGTGCTTATCCATACCGGCACCGGCGAGAACTACAACGCCAACTGGGGACGCATGCCCAACGGCGACCCCGTGGGCCAGCCCGAGTACCTGCTGATGCCCGGCACCCGAGGTCTGCTCAAACTCGACGAAAAGGCCTGGTATGCAAGGCATCTGATCACCAATGTGCTCGACGTCGATGTCCCGATGATCAGCGCCGTCAACGGCCCATGCAATATGCACTCGGAGGTGCCGTTGCTCGGCGATATCGTCCTGGCCGCGCAGGACACCTACTTTCAGGACACATCCCATTTTCCGCGCGGCCAGGTGCCCGGCGACGGCCAGCATGTCATCTGGAGCTTTTTGGCCGGCCATACCCGCGCTCGCTATTTCCTGCTGACCGGCATGAAGCTCAGCGCGCAGGAAGCCAAGGAGTGGGGCGTGGTCAACGAGGTACTGCCCAAAGACCAATTGCTGGACAGGGCTTGGGAACTCGCTCGCGAACTGGTCAAGCGCCCACCGCTGACGCTGCGCTACTCGCGCCAGCTCTTCACCAACCCACTCAAGCGGGCTTTCATCGACGAACTCGGCCATGGCCTCGCGCGGGAAACCTACGCGCAGCGGGCCTTCTTCCCGTTCGGCGGGGAGATGGCACCGCTCGATCGGGCCTGGGATGAGCAGCCCTGGTTCACCTCGACGGAAGACGGCCAACGCAGCGAAGGAGTCCCATCGTGACCAGCATGCAGCAGCGTCTGTCGACCGGCCGGGGAAAGTTCACCACCGACTATCCCGAACTCGGAACCGGCCCGGTCAGCTACGAAGATTCGATCTCTGAGGAATTCTTCGCTGCTGAGCGTAAGGCGGTGTTCGAACGAAACTGGTTGTGCGTCGGACGTATTGAGCGGCTGCCGCGCAAGGGTTCGTACTTCACCCGCGACCTGCCCGGGCGCCTCGCCTCGATCGTCATCGCGCGCGATCTTAATGACACCGTGCACGCGTTTCACAATGTGTGCGCGCACCGCGGCAACAAGGTCGTGTGGCAGGAGCACCCCGGCAGGGAGACCTCGGGAACCTGTCGTGCGTTCGCTTGCAAGTACCACGGTTGGCGATACGGCCTGGACGGCAAGGTCAACCACATCACCAACGAAGGCGAGTTTTTCGACCTCGATAAAAGCACACTGCGGATGCCGCCAGTGCATTGCGAGGTCTGGGCGGGTTTCATCTTTGTCAACCTCGCCGAGGACCCAGTGCCGCTGCGCAGCTTCCTCGGCGACGGGCTGTTAGGTATCGAGGCCTATCCGTTCGAGAAGATGACACAGCACTACGGGTTTTCCACCCGGATCAACGGGAACTGGAAGCTGGCTGTCGACTCGGTATGCGAGTGGTACCACCCGCCGTATGTACACGGTCGCTTCATCGACCCTGCCGTCGCCAAGGCCGAGAAGATGGTGCCGCCTGTCGACGCGTATCACTACGAGCTGTTCCGGCCGCACATGCTCACCTCGGTCCCCGGCCCGCCGCCGCTTCCGCCCCGCGAGCCTGGCACCGCAGGACCTGCCCGCCAGGACCAACGTTGGGTCTACAAGCTGTTCCGCGCCGGCCTTTTCGGGCCCGACGATGTTCCCGACATCGGACCCCAACCGGACTTCCTCAACCGCGGCAACATCGCATCGTGGGGCAACGACCAATTCTGGGTCTTCCCGAACATTTCGATCCAGATCTGGGCGCGCGGGTACTACATCACCTACACCTACTGGCCGGAGACTGTCGACTCGCACATCTACGAGATCGACATGTACTTCGTGCCGCCGGCAAACGCACGTGATCGCCTGGCACAGGAGTTGGTGGTAGACAGCACGATTGAGTTCGCGATGCAGGACGTGAACACCATCGAGGCCACACACTCGGCGCTGAAGACACGGGCACAGAACACGTTCCACCTCAGCGACCAGGAACTGCTCATCCGCGGTTTCCACACGGTCATCCGCGATACGGTCGACGGTTACCAGGCCGCAAACACCCCACGGGAGGCGTGATGTCCAGCTTGGGATTGCCGGACGGGTTCACCGATCTGGAGCCGTTTGTCGCCGATTGGGCGCTGCCGACGCGGGCGCAACGCTACGAGGCGCGACTGTCCAAGCCCTACGCCGAACTCGTCACGTTCTACGACATCATCGCCCCGAGGGCCGAAGAGGCGATCGCTTACCTAAATGGGCTCGACATCAACGCATTGCCGGACGACGCTGAAAGGCTGCTGCACCTGCTTTACTCGATGATCCTGGTCTCCTACGCCGTCAACGTGTTCAAGCAGAACCGCATCCCGGATTCCGGTGCCGCCTTCTTCGATATGGTCGCCGAGCCGGCGGTGTGATAGACCACACACCATGACCGCATCCGAACGACCTAAGGCACGGGACTCCACTACTCGCGACATGCTGGTGGACGCAACGAGTCAGATCATGGTCGAGGAGGGTTACGCCGCAGCCACGTCGCGCCGGGTAGCGGCCAAAGCCGGTGTCAAACCGGCATTGGTGCATTACTACTTCCCCACGATGGACGAGTTGTATCTGGCTGTTTTCCGCCGCGGCGCCGCGGTCTACCTGGAGCGCCAGCAGAAAGCGTTGGCCTCTGACCGCCCGCTGCACGCCTTCTGGGATACCCTCACCGAACCCAAGGACACCCGATTGCTGTTGGAGTTCATGGGACTTGCCAACCATCGCAAGGAGATCCGAGCCGAGATCGCGGCCTGGTCGGAGCGGTGGCGCGAGATGCAAATCACCGCACTGAACTTCATCGTCCGCGAACATGGCATCGACACAGACGAATTCCCGCCCGCGGCCGTCGCAGTCGTCATCGCCTCGATCGGCCGCACCCTCGTGTTGGAACAGGGACTGGGCACCGCCGGAGGTCACGAAGAGGCTGTCGCGCTGGTTAACCGATTCCTGGACCGATTCGAGATGCCGACCCCGAAGACTCGCCGCGAGCGCGGTACGCCGGACTGATTCTGAGCTTCCCTCAGGGCAGCACGACCCGCAGCCGCTCCCAGCCGCGGACGGTGGATGTCGACGCCAATTGTGCTGTGTCGTAGTCGATGTCCCATTCGGGCCAGCGGTTGAGCAGTTCGTCCAGCGCGACGCGACCCTCTAGGCGTGCCAGGTTGGCTCCAAGGCAGTAATGCAGTCCCTTGCCGAAGGTCAGGTGTGAGATGTTGTCGCGATGGATGTTGAACGTGTCCGGATCGGTGTATCGGCGGTGATCGCGGTTGGCGGCGCCAAACAGCAGCAGCATGGCGCTGCCGGCCGGAACGGTGGTGCCGTAGCACTCGAAGTCGGAAGCCATCCAACGAGCGACGTGTGGTCCAGTGGGCTCGAATCGTAGTGTCTCGTCGACGGCGCGGTTCAGCAGCGACCGATCGTGGTAGACCTCGCGGCGCTGGTCGGGATGCTCGGCGAGCACCTTGGCCAGCCAGCCGATCAGCCGACCGGTCGTCTCGTTGCCCGCACCGGCGACCACCTGGGTGTAATGCAGCACTTCTTTGCGGGTCAGCTTCCGGTGCACTCCCTGCTCGTCGTCGAACTCGACATTGAGCAGTGTCGTCATCAGGTCGTCGGATGGGTTGTTGGATCGCCATTCGACGTAGTCGGCATAAATCCGGCCGTCGGCGATGGAGTCGGCGTCGGCAACCTTCAGCGGAGCACCCGGCTTGGTTCGCAGGTTGGCATCATTGGCGTCACGAACCGAGATCTGTTCGGACTCCGGGATTCCCAGCAGCATGCCGATCACTCGCATCGGCATCATCGAAGCGAGCTCGGCAATGATGTCGAATCCCCCGGACCCGACAAGAGGATCCAGGCACCGGACGCAGTACTGTCGGATCTGGTCCTCGAGTGCGACCATTCTGCGAGGCGTGAACACACGTGACATCAGCCCGCGCAGTATCGAGTGTTCGGGTGGATCCTGAAACATCATCACACCGCCGGGCATGTCGAATTTCGACTGCACCAACTCGAGGATGTCACTTCGACGGTTGGAGAAAGCCTCCCAGTTTGCCAATGCTTGTTCGACGTCGGAATGTCTTGATAGCGCCCAGAAATCGTACCGCTCGTTGTAGTAGATCGGCGCCTCTTCGCGCAGCCGCGCGTAGGTCGGATACGGGTCGGCATTGATGCCGACGTCGTAGGGGTCGTAGTAGACGTCCGTGTCGTTTGCGACAGTCATCGATGCTTCCCTTACTTCAAACAGCTGCCGGCATCCACTGGGAGTGCGACGCCGGTGATGTAGCGCGCTTCGTCGGAGGCCAGGAAAAGCACGGCGTTGCTGATGTCTTCGGGGGTCACCCATGGGATCGGCAGGACGTGGAAGCTCTGGCACACCGGCGCAAGATCGTCCGGCCCGGGATTCTCCAAGTCCGGCCGAAAAGCGCGGTAGGTGGCCTCGTTCATCAACAACGGCGAATTCACATGTGTCGGGAGAACGGCGTTGACCCTGATCATGCGCTGACCCAATTCGACGGCAAACGAACGCATTAAGCCAATCACACCATGCTTCGCCGCGACGTAGTGGCCGACGTGCGGATACGCCTTAAAACCGGCCACCGAGGACGTCAGGACGATCGAGCCGCCGCGATCACCTTCCAGGAGGTGCGGAACGCCGGCCTTCACCGTCTTCCACACCCCACTCAGGTTGACGTCGATCATCTCCTGCCACAGCGCCTCGTCGGCCTTATGCAGCTTTCCCGCCGTCGTACCGATGCCGGCGTTGGCCACGATCACATCAAGGCGCCCCAGCTGTTCGACACCGCTGTCCACGGCAGCTTGCAATGCGGCGAAATCACGAACGTCCACTTCGGCGGTCACGACGCGGCCTCCGGCATCCTTGACCATCCCCGCGGTCATATCGAGATCTTCCGGCGTCGCACCATCTGCCGGCGAAGCGTCGAATTTCGCGGCAGATGTCGACGGCGATGACGTCAGCCCCCTCCTGCGCCAGCCGGACCGCGTGACTTCTGCCCTGCCCGCGTGCCGCGCCGGTCACGAATGCGACCTTGCCGTCCATCCGGCCCGCCATAGCAACCTCGATTCCTCGTGCAGCAGTCCAGCGCGGTCTGCCACCGAGCGATACTTGGGCGATCGCCCAATTTTGTGGCGCACGCCATGTTTAGCAGTACCTTGACGAGCCCGTCAAGAGCTCGAATGGCGCAGCGATTAACCTCTGCTGCCCAAGTGATCCGAGGCCGCCAGTGCGGCATCGATCAGCGTGGCTGCGGCTGCACGGGCATGTACAACCGGCGCGGTGTCGTTCAGCGAAGTTGCCATCGCACTGGCGCCCTCGAACAGCACGGCCAGCTGATGACCCAGCAGGCGGGGATCAGCCGCTCCCGCCTCACGCGCGACCGCGACAAGGCGACGGGTGAATTCCTGCTTGTGGGTCCGCACGATTTCGTCGGCACTCGCCAGCGACCCGGCGGATTCCACGGCCGCATTGTGAAACGGGCAGCCACGCACCACTTCCGAGCGAGGTATGTCGAAAATCGCCAGCAGGCGCTCGCGCGCAGGCATTTCGGTGTCGCCGAGGCGCTTCTCGACCGGTGAGCCACCGCGAGCATCGAGGCCGCGAAGGTGCCCACCTGCTCCCCGATCGCGGTGTAACCCAAAGCACCCGAACCGATCTCGCCGGCGATCACCTGACCCGGAGTTGAGGCCCACCCGCAGCTGTAAGGCGATGGCGTCGCGCGCGTCGACCTCCTTGGCTAGTTTGGCCGTCTCTGCCTGGATGTCCAAGGCTGCCAAACACGCCCGAAAAGCGTTATCCTCCAACGCAGCCGGCGCTCCGAACACCGTCATGATGCCGTCGCCGGTGAACTTGTCCACGGTGCCGCCGTAGCGCTGCACCACCGCGGTCGCACGGTCGACCAGCTCGGTCATGATCTCGCGCAAGCGCTCCGCCCCGACGGTTGCGGCGATGTCCATCGAATGAACCACGTCGGCGAATAGCACCGTCACTTGCTTGTACTCCCCGGGTGTGCCCGACACCGCAATCGGCGACCCGCACTCGTTACAGAACTTAGCCTTCGCGCTGACCTCGGTGCCGCACGACCCGCACACCAATCCCGCCGTCGTCATGGCATGGCCTCGGCCCACGCGATATGCCCTTCGAAGCCAAGCGTTCTCGCCATGTCGCGGTAGCGATCCCGAAAGTCCGTATAAGCCGCGGCATCGCCGTGAGCCCGCGCCAGCAGCGCCCGCAGCCGCAACAGCCAGATGTCACGCGTAGCTAGACCGTCGTCGGTCGACGCCACCGCTAACCGCTCGATCGCGGCCTGGGCTTCGGCCATGTCACCGTCGGCGCCGCGATCGAGCAGTGTCTCCACCAGAACACCCGTCGCTAGAACGCCCCACGCGGGCAGCTGTCCTTCGCGGAACAGATGGTCGACGGCGAAGCGCATGAGCGGTATGGCCCCATCGCGATCCCCACGCCGAGCCCGCTCACGCGCCAGGTACACGTTGACGATCGGTAAATCGCCCAGGTTGTGTCCCCGGCGTAGGAACATGTCGCTGACATCGGCCAGGAGCTTTTGTCCGCGGTCACGCTCCGCGGCCGTTTGGCGGTGCACCAGCGCTACGCCCAGCGTGATCTGGGCGAAAGCCAACACGAGGTCGTCACCGGATCGTTCGGCAATCCATAGGGCATCCTCGATCTCGTGCATCGCGCGATCGTCGGGCCTCAGCACGCCATACGGTATTCCCACCGAGTAGACGAGGGTGACGACCGTGGCGTAGGACATCGGGTCGGCGCTGCGGGCCATGGCCAGGCCGTGCTGCAGGTCGTCGCGCCATCCGGGACGGCCCAGGCAATACCGGGCAATAGCCCGCGACGTAAAGGCGCCCGCCAATGGAGACCCGAAAATGAAGTTGCCTTTAGACGGATCACCGTCGGCCAGGTCGATGACCCTTTGTGACCACCGCAGTACGTCACTCAATTCGGTGTTCATCGCCTTGGCGTAGATGGCCGCAAAGGACAACCCCACCGTCAGGGTCGGATCACCGATGGACTCGATGAGGGCCATCGCTTCGGAGGCCAGCTGCGACGCCTCGCGCAGCCGGGCCCGGAACGCGTGATCCATCACCAGCCCTGACATTGCGATGGCCAGTGACGCCTTGTCCCCGGCGGCGGTGCACAACTCCTGCAATTCATCAAAGCCGGCGCCGGCCACGTTCGCATGGACTCGCCAGGCGATCCCGCACAACATGGTGCGCGGAGCGATGCGCATGGCTGCCCGGTTGGGGTCCTCAGCGGGTAATGTGTCGGCGATCCTTACCGCACGCTCCCAACTCAGTCGCGCCGCTCCGATGTCGCGGTTGGTCGCCCACATTGCGGCGCGCATGTGCCAGCCGTAGGCGGCGTGCAGGTCACCGGCGGCCTCCAGATGTTCAGCGATCAGCGCCGCGTTCTGCTCGGCCGATTCCGGCTCGCGGGCTTCGATCGCAGCGGCCAGCCGCCGGTGCATCCGGGCGCGATCCGATTTCAATTGTGATTCGTAGGCCACACTGCGGATCAGCGGATGCCGAAACGCATACTCCGCGTGCGGAGTGAATCGCACTTGGTCGATGAGCTCGGCGGCGATCAGCTCCTCAACGCACGGATCGATGCCCAGGCTCGCCAGCAGATCACAACTGAAGCGAGCCCCGATGACCGCCGCGGCGGCAAGTGTGTGTTTGGCCGCCGGGCCGAGCCGGTCGATGCGCGCCGCGATGGTCGCCTGCAGCGTGGCCGGCACGCGCACCTCGGTCACATCGGTGCGGCAGGTGTAGCTGCCGCGCTCGCCTATCAGCACCGCGCGTTCGGCGAGCTCCCGCACCATCTCCTCGGCGAAGAACGGATTCCCCGCGGCCCTCTCGGCGATCTTCTGGCCCAGTTCAGCAACCGAGGAGTCGGAGCCGAGCAGCTCTGAAACCAGTGCCGCGGTTTCTGAATCACTCAGCGGCGCAAGGGCTATGGTCTGAGCACCGGGCGCCCGGCTCAACGCGCCCCGATACTCCGGACGGTACGTGATCAGCACCAGCGAGGGCGTGTGCGGGATCACCGTGAGAAACTCGGCAAGCATCGACTCGCTGACCTCATCGATCCAGTGCGCATCCTCAACGACATAGACCGCAGGGGCCTCGCGGGCCAGCGACGCCGCGTTAACCAGCGCCGTCAACCGCCGCCGCCGCGCATCCGGATCGATCTTGGGCAGCTCCGCATCGGAATCGGCGATGCCCAGCAGGTCGTCGAATAGCACTAAATCCTCAGGCTCGGCGTCGGGAGCCCGGACCCGTACCTGCGCGCGGGCGGCCTGCCCGTCCAGATCACCCATGCCGCTGGCCGCCCGCAGCAACCGCGCCACCACATGGAAGGGGATGTCGCTGGTATGCGATTCGCAAAAGGCGGTGAACACCTCGACACCCCGGGCGGCCGCCATCGCAGCGACCTCGCGCACCAGACGACTCTTACCGACACCCGGTGATCCCACCACGCCGATGACGGCGCCGTGGCCGTCGACGGCGCGCTCCAGCAGGCCCTCGACGGCGGCCATCTCCCAGCGCCGACCGACCAGATTCGACTCAACACGCGAAACAGCGCGGTGCCGTTCCGATACGCCTACCAACCGCCGCGCGCAGACCGGTTGATCCGCGCCCTTGATGCGAACCATCTGCGGCTCCCCGAGGGCGGCCGCGCCCTGGATCAGCCGTGCGGTGGACTCGCTGAGCATCACCGCGCCGGGCGGCGCGACCGACTCCATCCGCTGAGCCATACCCACCTGTTCACCAACCGCGGTGTAACCCAAAGCACCCGAACCGATCTCACCGGCAATCACCTGACCGGAGTTGAGGCCCACCCGCAGCTGCAAGGCGATGCCGTCGCGCGCCTCGACCTCCTTGGCCAGTTTGGCCGTCTGTGCCTGGATGTCCAACGCAGCCAAGCAGGCGCGAAAAGCGTGATCCTCCAACGCAGCCGGCGCCCCGAAGACCGCCATGATGCCGTCGCCGGTGAACTTGTCCACGGTGCCGCCGTAGCGCTGCACCACCGACGCTGAACGCTCGACCAGCTCGGCCATGATCTCGCGCAGCCGCTCCGCACCGACGGTCGCCGCGATGTCCATCGAATGCACCACGTCGGCGAACAGCACCGTCACCTGCTTGTACTCCGCGTGTGTGTCGGCCTCGGCGACCGGTGAGCCACATCCGTGGCAGAACCGTGCGTTCTCGAGGTGTTCGATGCCACACGCCCGGCACGCCGTTACGGCAGTCATCCGACCCCTCGCCTATCCCGGCCCCCGAGTTTTCAGGGCTCTCCCAGAATAGGGCATTCTGTCATCGACCAGATCGCTTCGCACTAGACTTGCGAACCGCGGACGCTTTGGGGTCTGTATCAAAATGTATTGACCGCACAATCGGATGGAAAACGACCACCGTGGTATTCGACAAGGACATGACTGGGCTGGTGCTGATCGATCCTTATAACGATTTTATTTCCCCGGGTGGCAAAGTGTGGGATCGACTGAAGGACGTTATTGAAGCGAACAAGTCTGTTCCTCACATGAAGCAGGTACTCGATGCTGCACGAAATGCGAATATCCGCGTTTTTTATGCGCTGCATCGTCGGTACCGCCCTGGCGACTACGAGACTTGGAAGTACCTAGCGCCAGTTCAGAAAGCAGCGTGGTCACGCAAAACCTTCGAATACGGCACCTGGGGTGGCGAGATCCGCCCCGAGTTCGAGCCCCAACCGGGCGATATCGTTGCTCATGAGCATTGGTGTTCCAGTGGTTTCGCCAACACAGATTTGGATCTGCAGCTTAAAAAACACGGTATCCATCAGCTCATCGTCATGGGGCTCATAGCACACACCTGTCTCGAAGCAACTGTTCGATATGCCGCCGAACTTGGCTACCAGGTCACGGTGGTGAAGGACGCAACCGCAGACTACTCAGACACGGAGATGCACGCCGCTCTCGAAATAAATATCCCGAACTACGCCACCGCGATTGTGACCGCGGATGAATTGGTCGCCTCGATTTCTTCTCTTCGAACTTCATGAAGAAGTGTGGTCATGGCATCGCCTTGGCCCATGCAACCACCGTGTCGCCGTAGCGCTGCACCACCGTTGAACACCGGTCGACCAGTTCCGTCATGATCTCGCGCAATCGCTCCGCACCGACGGCCGTCGCGATATCCATCGACTGCACCACATCGGCGAACAACACCGTCACCTGCTTGTACTCCGCGGGTGTCCCGGCCTCGGCAACCGGTGCGCCACATCCATGACAGAACCGAGCCCACGGCTGTCATCCGACCCTCCGCCAATCCCAGTCCCGAAGTTTGGGGTTCTCCCAGAATAGGGCGCGGGACGGACGCCAGCGTAGTTGGAGGGCCGCGCCCGCGGTCCCGCCGTGCTGAACCCGTGAAGATTGGCTACCCGGGTGTGAAAACTTCGTTAAGAACATGGCCGATTCCGCTTCAGACCCGCACCTTGGGGGTTATGACGCTGTTTGAGCTGCTTCCGTCGGTGCGGCACGGCTTGAATTCGCACCTCGACCGCGCGATCTGGCCGCTGAGCAGCTACGTCGACGAACGGGGCCGGCTGTGCGTCGGCGGGGTGGCCGCCACTGAGATCGCGGCCGAGTTCGGCACACCCACCTACGTGGTGGATGAAGAAGACTTTCGGGCCCGCATCCGCTGCTACCGCGCCGCACTCCCCGATGTCGAGCTGGTCTACGCCGGTATGGCGCTACTGAGCGCCGCGGTGGCCGGGTGGGCCGCCGCCGAAGGTGCCGGCGTGGACGTCTGCTCGGGCGGCGAACTGGCCACCGTACTGGCCGGCGAAGTGCCGCCCTCGCGAATCATCCTGCATGGCAATGCCAAAACCCCCGGCGACCTGCACGACGCGGCCGCCGCCGGGGTGGGACGGGTGGTGATCGACTCCCCAAGTGAGATCGCGCTTCTTGCCGCGCGGGCGCGTCGTCGTCAACGTGTGCTGGTCCGGGTGATTCCCGACATCGACACCGACCGGAAATTCGGCTTTGCCTTGGCCGGCGGCCAGGCGGCCGGTGCGGTCAAGCGCGTCCTGGATCAGCCGTGCCTGGACCTGGTCGGACTGCACTGCCAACTCGGGTCGCAGCTCACCGACCCCGGGCTATACGGTGAGGCGATCCGGCAAATGATCGCCGTGATGGCCCAGGTACGCGACCGCCATCAGGTCGTGCTCACCGAGCTCAACCTCGGCGGCGGACACGCGGTCCCGTGCCGTTCCGGCGAACCGGAACTCAACCTGCGTGCGCTCGCCGCGGTCATCGACGCAGCACTCCGATCCGCTTGTGCCGAATACAGATACCCTCGCCCGCAGATCGTGATCGAGCCGGGCCGAGCGATCGCCGCGCGCGCCGGGGTGACCCTGTACCGGGTGATCGCCGTCAAATGCCAGCCCGGCGGGCGCACCTTCGTCGCGGTGGACGGCGGCATCAGTGACAACCCCCGGGTGGCGCTCTATGGCGCGAAATACACAGTGGCACTGGCTAACCGGCACCTGCCGACCGCCACGGCACCTGTAACGGTCGTGGGCCGGTACTGCGAGGCAGGGGACGAGATCGCCCGCGACGTCGAGCTGCCCGTCGACATCCACCCCGGCGATCTGCTGGCGGTGGCCTGCACCGGCGCCTACCACCACTCGATGGGATCGAGCTGCAACCTGGTGGGCCGCCCGCCGCTGGTCGCCGTTGCCGGCGGCCAGTCCCGTGAGCTGGTGCGCCGCGAAACGGTTGCCGACCTGCTGGCCCGCGACCGCGGCTGGCCCGGCCACCCGCGCCGGGGCAACGCCACCACGGCGGCCTCCTGAGTTGAGCAGCGAATGACGATGTTTGGCAAGGCTGTTCGTGACAGCGCCGACACCGAGTCGGCGGTCACAGCCTGGTACGGCCACGGAGGTGCAACCACCGTCGAGTCGGAACGCACGGTGCTTCGCGTTGAAAACCGTTGGACAGCAGTGGCTGCGCGAGCATTGTCCGGTGCGGCGTCGTTGCGTGTCACGACCGCGTACGCCGTCGCGCTGGTCGCGGTCTCTGTCACGCTGACGACGCTCGGTCCACACGCACACGACGTCGTTGTGAGTCGCATGAGCACCAACTTGCACAATCTGGCGCGCGGCCGCCTGAGCACATTGGTCGGCAGCGCGTTTGTCGACGACGGCGGTGATGTATATGCCTGGTTGCCGGGACTGGTGTGCTTGTTCGCTCTGGGCGAACTGATATGGCGCAGTGGAGGTTTGCTCATCGCATTCACGGTCGGTCATATCGGCGCCACGTTGCTCGTCGCGGTAGGGCTGGTCGGCGCGGTTGAGGCGGGCTGGCTGCCGATCGCTGTTGCACGGGCCAACGACGTGGGGGTCAGTTACGGCGCGGTTTGTGTTCTGGGCGCACTGACAGCATCGATACCGTCGCGCTGGCGGCCAACCTGGATCGGTTGGTGGCTTGGCATCACACTAGCGGCCGCCTTGGCGGCGGACTTTGACTTCACCGCGGTCGGTCACGTGCTGGCGCTGCTGCTGGGCATGGGTTTGTCCTTCCGACTGCGCTCGATCGCGCGCTGGTCACCCATGCACGTGGTTTTGCTCATCGCCGGTGTCGCGTTCGGCTATTTCGTGGTGTCCGGGTCATCGGTGGTGGCACCGGTCGGGGGGCTGGCAGGTGCGCTTATCGCGTTCCTTGCCAGCCGGATATTGCGGTCGCGCAACGGTAACCGCGTCCAGGTGACCGACACTGCTGGATCGGCCCGCACACCACGTGTCCGGCATGGTCGCGACCCTGGATCCCGCTCACCGGCTTTGCCCTTACCGCGAAACATGCCTTGTACCAACCTCAGCCCTGCTTCACGGTGATGTCATAGCCCGACCGGGTGATCTTTGGTGAGCCCGAGTGGTAGGTCACCGTGTTGCTGTAACCCGAGACGTCGATGGTGTCGGCGCTGTCGACCTGCACCTGATTGTCGTAAGCGGAGACCGTGAGGTTGCCACAGTGGCCGGTGACGGAAAACCTGTTGCCGTAGTTGTTGACCGTGATGATGTCGATGCTGTCGACCTGCACCCGATTGCCGTAGTTGGAGACCGTGAGGCTGGCGCAGTGGCCGCCGACGGAAAACGCGTTGCCGTAGCCGGACAGTGTCAGCTTGCCGTCGTTGCATGCGGTGTCCGTGACCGTGTTGTCGTAGCCGGATACCTCGACGGCGTCGGCGTTTTCGACGTTCACGTGATTGTCGAAGCCGGACATCTTGAGGCTGGCACAGTGACCGCTGACGTTAACCGTGCTGTTAATTGCAGAGAGCGTCAGGCTGCCGTCGTTGCACGCGATCGTTTCGTTCTCTTCGTTCCCGCCGACGCTGAGCGTGCCACCGTGCTGGACGGTGATCGGGCCGCCGCCGCCGTTCGCGCCGCCAATGTTCCCGCCACCAATGTTCAAAAGATTCGCCCCCCGGGCGATTGCCATCACGATCGCTACCAGAATCGCCAGTCCGATGACGAGGTACGACCAGCGCAATGGCGCCTTGCGCGGCGGCGGCGCGAAGCCCGGGTCGTACCCCGAACCGGGGGCGACCGCCGTTGTGTCGGCAAGCCCGCATTCTAACTCCCGGATCCGCTTCTCGGGGTCGTCAGGTTTCATTTGCCAAATGGTCCCACACCGACTAGCTGGTTGCGCCGTTTATGAATCGCCAAGCGACGACGCCTGCGCCTTGCCGATCATGTCCGCAAATTGCAAGACACCGGGCTGGCTACCTATCAGGGTCAGGACCCCGTCAGCATCGTTGTGGGAGCCATCATCGCGGGCCTGGTGCTCGGGGCGATCGGTGCGGCAATCGTTTACGGGCTGCGATCAGGCCGCCAACTCTCCACCATCGGGAGAGGTCACGGGCAGCGAGGCGCACCGTGAGGCGTGGCCCTACAGCCCAATCGGTCCTGACGATTGCCAGCGATATGTGAGCATTGAGCAATGAGCGCACGCAACATCGCTCGCATCATTGGTGTGGCGGTGGCGATGACTTGGGCGCTGCTGAGCGCGCTGATCGACACTCGTTACGCCTCTGCCGGCCCATGCCCCGACGTCGAGGTGGTTTTCGCTCGCGGCACCAATGAACCTCCCGGCGTTGGCAGCGTCGGCCAGGCATTCGTCGATTCGCTTAGGTCGAAAGTTGCTGGGCGGTCCGTCGGGGTCTACGCCGTCAACTACCCTGCCACAGACGATTTCGTCAGAAGCTCGTTAGCCGGGGCCGGCGATGCGCGTACTCACGTCCAATCCATGGTTGCGAACTGCCCCAACACCAGAATGGTGCTTGGCGGATATTCACAGGGCGCGGGAGTGATCGATATGACCACCGATCAGCTGCCGCCCCAGGTGGCTAACCATGTCGCCGCGGTCGCCGTCTTCGGCAATCCGGAGAGTACATTCGCGAGGACGCTGGGGGGCGGCCAGCTCCCTACAATCAGCCCGCTTTACCGCCCCAAGACGATTGACCTGTGCGTTCCCAACGACCCAATCTGCTCCGAAGGCAGGAACCCGACCGCACACGTTTTATATGTTCAGTCCGGGATGACAAACCAGGCCGCGGTATTCGCGGCCAGTCGGCTCTAGCTTCGCTTGTTCTTCTCCCTCGAATCGGTATCTCGGCTCGGCTGAACACGTTTCGGCTCGCCCGGCATCTTCGGGGTGCGACCAGTCGAGCGTTGTGCTAACCCGCGGATATGGAGGCCGGCCGCGAGCGTTGTGCGACAGGTTGTCGGGCGAATTTTCGTCCGTTTAGAGACAGACCCGCTTCGCCAGTAGCCGTTACCGCGGCGTTCAGGCGTGGCGGGCTGCTTCTTGGACGAGCTGTACGCGGGAGCTCAGGCCAAGTTTGGTGTAGACGTGGGTGAGGTGGGTTTGCACGGTGCGCGGGGAGACGAAAAGCCGAGTGGCGATGTCTTTGTTGGCCAGCCCGTCGCTGACGAGTCGTACCACGTCGCGTTCGGCCTGCTCCGGTTCACCTTGCGCGATCGCCACCCGGGCACGCATCGTCAGCGCCCACATCAGCCACCAGCCGGTCGTTGTCGTGACGGCCTCGTCGGCCCAGCGGCGGGCGGCGGCGAGATCCCGGTCTGCTAGCGCGGCCTCGGCATTCCAGATGCGCTGCACTGCCGCCGCGCCACCAGTCACGACAATCATGTCCTGTCGGGCGGCCTCGCGCGCCTCGTGCGCCGCTGCGCCATCCCCGGCGGCCAGGGCCGCGATTCCCGCCGCTGCGTGCCCGATTGCCGCCCACCTTCCGCCAAGCTCCGCGCCGCCCTCAAGGGCCGCCTCGGCCGCGGCGCGGGCCGCGGCCGCCTCACCCTGGCGTGCGAGTCCAGGCTCTGGCCGGCGAGGCTGACCACCCTCCAGATCTCGTCGTGAGCCGCCTGGGCCTCGGCCGCCACCTCGCCGAACTGCGTGGTGGCTCCGGCCAGATCGCCCCGCGCCGTCTGCGCCGTCCCGAGGTAAAAGCGACACGCACGCGAGTTGAACCCGTCGCCGATTGCGTCGGCGAGGTCGCGTCCTTCCTCGCCAGCTGCGCGCATCCCGAGCAGGTCACCCGCGATCTCGGCGCCCTGCGCCTGCCAGCTCAGGATCTGGCTCAGCCGCCACCGGTCGTCCACGGCACGGGCCAGGCCGATCGCCTCGGTGAAGCATGCCCTGGCCACCTCGACGTTATAGCCCGCGCCGGCGCAAAAGCCGCAGGCGGTCAATGTCCGGGCCAGCAGGGCCGGGTCATCGACGTCTCGCGCGATCGCCAGGGCCTGTTGGGCCTGACCCATCCTCGCGGCGGCGCCGGCCCAAGTATCAAGCACCGCCTGGTCGGCGAGCGCCCGGGCGCGCACCGCGGCCGCCACCCCGGGGTGCTGCGCGTCGAGATCGGCGAGGGCGGTGTCGAACCAGGTCCGCCCTTCTTGGATGCGTCCCCGCGCTTGCCACAGCGGCTGCAGCGAGGACGCCAGCGCCAACGCCGGCTCAGTATCGGAGTTTTCGCGGCTCCACTCGAACGCGGCGCGCAGGTTGTCCATCTCGATGTTGGCCTGCTCGATGCGCTGCTCATAATCACTGCCTGCCGGCGCGTCAAGCACAGCGGCCATCGCCGTGTAGTGGTCGCGGTAGCGCGCCCGCACTGCGTCGGCTTCGCCGGACTCGCCGAGTTTTTCCAGGGCGTATTGGCGCACCGTCTCCAGCAGCCGGTAGCGGGTTCGGCCCCCGCTGTCGTCGTCGGCGACCACCAGGGACTTGTCCACTAGCAGGGTGAGCTGATCGAGCACCTGGTAGCGCTGCACGTCACCACCGCCGGCGACTGCTTGGGCGGCGTCGAAGTCGAATCCGCCCAGAAACACCGCCAGCCGGCGAAACAACACCCGTTCCGGCTCGGTCAACAGCGCATGCGACCAGTCCACCGAGGCGCGCAATGTCTGCTGGCGGCGCACCGCGGTGCGCGCACCACCGGTCAGCAGCCGGAACCGGTCATGCAGGCTGTCGAGGATCTCGGCCAGCGACAGCGCACGCACCCGCGCCGCGGCCAGCTCGATGGCCAGCGGCACCCCGTCGAGGCGCGCGCAGATCTCGCCCACGGTCGCGGCATTGTCGTCGCTGACCGCGAAACCGGGCCGGGCACGGCGGGCCCGGTCGGCGAACAATTCGATCGCTTCGTCGGCCAGCGACAGTGACGGCACCCGCCAACTGACTTCACCGGCCACCCCGATCGCCTCACGGCTGGTCGCGAGCAAGGTCAGCCTCGCCGCCCCACTCAGCACAGCGACAACCAGCTCGGCGCTGACATCCAGCAGATGCTCGCAGTTGTCCAGCACCACCAGCATCTGACGGTCGCCGACATATCGCAGCAGGGTGTCCATGGTGGAGCGGCCCGGTTGGTCGGGCAGCCCGAGTGCGCGCGCTACCGTCACGGGCACCAGCTCGGGGTCGGTGATCGGCGCCAGATCCACGTACCACGCCCCGTCGGCGAACTCGGGTGCCATTGCGGCCGCGACCTGGATCGCCAGCCGGGTTTTGCCCACCCCGCCCGCGCCGGTCAACGTCACTACCCGGTTGTCGGTCAGCAGCTCGCGCAGCTGGGTCAGCCCCACGTCGCGGCCCACAAAACTGGTCAGCTGCACCGGAAGATTAGTTGCCACAAAAGCTTTCGACGTGCGCAGCGGCGGGAACTCGTTTAAAAGGTCGGGATGGCACAGCTGCGCCACTCGCTCCGGGCGGGGCAGATCACGCAACTGGTGGGTGCCCAGATCGGTCAGCCAGGCGCCCTCCGGGAGCCGATCGACCACCAGCGGTTCGGTCGCTCCTGACAGCACGGTCTGACCACCGTGCGCCAGATCACGCAGCCGCGCCGTGCGGTTGATCGTCGGACCCGCGTAGTTACCCTCATCGCGCAGCTGCACCTCGCCGGTATGGACCCCGATGCGCAGCCGGATCGGGGCCAGCGGTGCGCGCTGCAACTCCAGCGCGCACGCCACCGCATCGGACGCGCGAGCGAACGCCGCCACAAAGCTGTCGCCCTCGCCCTGCTCGACCGGGCGCACACCATCGTTTGTGGCGATGATGTCCGACACCGCCTGATTCAGACGAGCGACCGCGGCGGTCATCTCGCCGGGCTGGGTCTCCCACAGCCGCGTGGAACCCTCCACGTCAGCCAACAGCAGCGTCACCGTGCCCGTCGGCAAAAACCCGCTCACGCCAATTTCGCTCCAGTCCACCAGCGGCATGTCCGCACGCGGATCGATCTCGCTCATGCTAGCCAGCATGCGGCCACCACGAGGCCCAAAGCATCAGCGGAAACGCGTAGAGACGCCGACTTCCTACGCGGATTTCTCCCAGGTCAACTCCGCTTGGTGCCCTTTTTCAGATCGGTATCCGGCTCGGTTGCACCCGCTTCGGCTCCCCCGGCATCTTCGGGGTGCCACCGTGCTACTGATCACGCTCAGCTGCGTATTTCCCGCTTGCGGGCATCAGCCATGCGGGCAGGTTGTCAGGCGAATTTTCGCCCACTCCCGCCGTGGTCATGGCATGGCCTCGCCCCACGCGATATGCCCCTCCAAGTCAAGCGTTCTCGCCCTGTCGCGGTAGCGATCCCTCAAGTGCGCATAAGCCGCGGCATCACCGCGCGCCCGCGCCAGTAGAGCGTGTAGCCGCAACAGCCAGACGTCGCGCACCATGAGGCCGTCCGTGGGCAGGCGTGCCAGCCGGTCAATTGCGGCCTCGGCTTCGGCCACGTCAGCGTCGGCCCCGCGATCGAGCAGTGTCTCCACCAGAACACCCGTTGCAGGAAAGCCCCACCCCAGCAGAAGTCCCTCGCGGAACAGATCGTCGACGGCCGCGCGCATGAGCGGTATCGCGCCATCGCGATCTCCGCGCCTAGCCCTCTCACGCGCCGAGTAGACCTCGACAATCGGTAAATCGCACAGGTTGTGTCCCCGGCGCAGGAACACTTCACTGACCTCGGCCAGCAGCTTCTCTCCGCGGTCCCGCTCCGCAGGCGTTTGACGGTGCACCAGCGCAACACCCAGCGTCACCCGGGCGAGGGTCAATGCGAGATCGTCACCGCATCGTTCGGCAATCCGTAGCGCATCCTCGATCTCGCGCGCCGCAGAATTGTCGGGTCTCAGCACACCACCTGGTATTCCCGCGAAGTAGATGCCGTCGACAACATGGACGTAGGACATTGGGTCGGTGCTGCGGGCCATGGCGACGGCGCGGTGCAGGTCGTCGCGCCATCCGGGACGACCCAGGCACCAACGGGCAACAGCCCGCGTCCCAAACGCGCCCGCTAACGGAGACCCGGTAATGAAGTTGCCTTTAACCGGGTCACCGTCGGCCAGGTCGATGACCCTCTGCGACCACCGCAGCACGTCAGAATACTCGGCGCTCTCAAGCTTGCCGTAGAGCAGCGGCAAGGACAGCCCCACCGTCAAGGTCGGATCGCCGAGTGACTCGATGAGGGCCCAGGCTTCCGATGCCAGCCTCGACGCCTCGCGAATCCGGGCCTGATACGCGCGCTCGATCACCAGCCCCGCCATCCCGATGGCCAGTGACACCTTGTCCCCGGCAGCGGTGCACAACTGCCACAATTCATCAAAGCGGGCGCCGGCCATGTCCATATCGACTCGATAGGCGATCCCGCACAACATGGTGCGGGGGGCGATGCGCAGGGCTGTCCGCTTGGGGTCATCGGCGGGTAAGGCGTCGGCGATGTTTCGGGCGCGCTCCCAGCTCAGTCGCGCCGCGCCGATGTCGCGGTTGGTCGCCCACGTTGCGGCACGCATGTGCCACTGATACGCGGCGTGCCCATCACCGGCGGCCTCCAGATGTGCGGCGATCAGCGCAGCATTCTGGTCGGCCGATCCCGGCTGGCAGGCCTCGATGCCGGCGGCCAGCCGCCGGTGCAACGCGGCGCGCTCGGATTTCAGTTGTGCTTCGTAGGCCACGGTGCGGATCAGCGGATGGTGGAACGCATATTCTGCGGAGGGCGCGAACCGCACTTGGTCGATGAGCTCGGCGTCGATCAACTCATCGACGGCTGCATCGATTCCCAGACTGGTCAGCAGATCGGAACTAAAGCGAGACCCGATGACCGCCGCGGCGGCAAGCGTGTGTTTGGCTTTCCGGTCCAGCCGGTCGATGCGCGCGGCGATGGTCGCCTGCAGCGTGGCCGGTACACGGACCTCGGCGACATCCGCATGGCAGGCGCAGCTGCCGCGCTCGCCGACCAGCACGCCGTGTTCGGCCAGTTCGCGCACAATCTCCTCGGCGAAGAAAGCGTTACCGGCGGCGCGCTCGGCGATGATCTCGCCGATCTCGCTGACTGACGGATCGGGGCCTAACAGTTCAGCGACCAGCGTTGAGGTTTCCGAATCACTGAGTGGCGCAAGGGCAATGGTTTGTGCGCCGGCGACATACGCCAGAGCTCCGTGGTACTCGGGGCGATAGGCGATTAGCGCGAGCGAGTGGGTCTGAGGGATCACCGCCAGAAAGTCCGCGAGCATGGATTCGCTTACCTCATCGATCCAGTGCACATCCTCCAGGACGAAGATTGCCGGTTGGGTGCGGGCCAGCTGGGCGGCGTTGATCAGCGCGGTCAACCGCCGCCGCCGCGCATCCGGGTCGATCTTTGGTAACTCCACTGCGGGATCGGCGATACCCAGCAGGTCATCCAGCAGCAGCAGGTCCTCCGGATCGGCGTCTAGAAACGTCTCCCGCAGACGTGCCCGGGCGGTCTGATCGTCCAGACCGCTTAGCTGGCCGACCGAGCGCAGCAGACGCGTCACCACCCGGAACGGGACGTCGGTGGCGTGCGATTCAGAGAAGGTGGAAAACACCTCCACCCCATGACTTTTCGCCAGCTGCACGGCTTCACCGGCCAGTCGGGTCTTGCCGATGCCGGGAGGACCGACCACGCCCACCACCGACCCACGGCCCTCGATCGAGCGATCCAGCATCGCCGCCAACGTGGCCACTTCCCACCCGCGGCCCACCAACGTCGACTCTGAGACACCGGTCCGCTGTTGCTCCGTGGCCATGCCCAGCAGCCGTCGCGCCGGCACCGCATCCTCGGCGCCCTTGATGCGCACCATCTGCGGCACCCCCAGCACCGCCGCACCCTCGACCAGCCGCGCAGTGGACTCGCTAAGCATCACCCCGCCCGGGGGCGCGACCGACTCCATCCGCTCCGCCATGCCCACCTGCTCCCCGATGGCGGTGTAACCCAAAGCGCCCGAACCGATCTCACCGTCGATCACTTGGCCTGAGTTCAGCCCCACGCGCAACCGCAGGTCGATACCGTCGCGGTCTTTGACCTCAGCGGCCAGCCGGGCGGCCTCCTCTTGGATGCCCAGCGCCGCAAGACAAGCGCGAATAGCGTGATCCTCCAAGGCCACCGGTGCGCCGAACACCGCCATGATGCCGTCGCCGGTGAACTTGTCCACCGCGCCGCCGTAGCGCTCCACTACCGTCACCGAGCGACTCACGAGCTCGGTCATGATCTCTCGCAACCGCTCCGCACCGACGGCCGCCGCGATGTCCCTCGAGCGCACCACGTCGGCGAACAGCACCGTCACCTGCTTGTACTCCGCATGTGTGTCGGCCTCGGCAACCGGCGAGCCACATCCGTGACAGAACCGAGCGCGTTCTCAAGGGGTTCGGTACCACACGCACCGCACGCCATTACCGCCGTCATCCGACCCTCCCCAATCCCGACCCGGAGTTCCCGCTTCTCCAGGATAGGGCGCTAGACGGCTGACGAGGCCGTTGTTGGTCGAGTCACGGTCAGGGCCACGCCCGCTGGTCGCGACCCGTCCTATAGCCGCGGATTATGACGCACCGCCAACGGCGCTATGACGCGAACCGTAAAGAACGCGCCGCCAGGGCCGGCCTTTTCGAACTTGTATGCCAGTTCCAGCCGTGAGGGGTGTCCACGCATCGAGTTCATCGGTCAGTGAGCGACGTCCTCGCGGACCTGCAGCTCCACTCGCTTGTTTCCCCGGTCAGATCGGTGTCCCGCGACGGCTGCACCCGCTTGGGCTCTCCCGGCATCTTCGGTGTCGGGCGAATTTTCGCCCGTTTTAGGCGACGAGTTTCGATCCTTCGGCCGCATCCCGGCGGCGTTCAGGCGTGGCGGGCTGCTTCTTGGACGAGTTGGACGCGGGAGGTGAGTCCGAGTTTGGTGTAGACATGGGTGAGGTGGGTTTGCACGGTGCGCGGTGAGACGAAAAGCCGCGTCGCGATGTCCTTATTGCCGAGCCCGTCGCTGACGAGTCGGACGACATCGCGCTCGGTGGGGGTCAGCGATGCCCAGCCGCTGGTGGGTCGTTTGCGTTCACCGCGGCCGCGCTGCGCGTAGGCGATCGCCTCCTCGGTCGACAGGGCCGTGCCCTCAGCCCATGTGGATTCAAAGTCGTTCTCACCCATCGCATCTCGCAGCACCGCCACCAAGGCCTCGTGGCGGGCGTCATAGATCTTGAACCGCACCGCGCCCATGCGTTGCCGAATGCCGTGTGCCGCGCCTAAGAGCCGCGCCGCCGCGTGGTGACTGCCGGCCTCGCCGGCCAGCACGGCGAGGCATTCGAGGATGTCGGGGATGTGCAGGTACGCCCGAACGTCGGCGGCACACGCCAGCGCGTCATGGGCGTCGCGCTCGGCCTGCTCGGGCTCACCTTGCGCGATCGCCACCCGGGCGCGCGTCGTCAGCGCCTGCGATAGGTGAAAGCCAGTCGCCATGTTGACGGCGTCGTCGGCCCCGCGGCGGGCAGCGATCAGATCCCCGCCGGCCAGCGCGGCCTGCGTATTCCAGGAGCGTAGTATCGCCGCCGTCTGGGGCAGGACACTCAGGTGCGGCGAGGCCGCGGTGGCATCCAGCGCCGCTGCAACGTCGCCAGCGGCCACGGCCGCGGCAGCCAACGCCACGTAGCCGATGCCTGCAAAAACCCCGCCAACCTCGGCGGCCGCCTGGATGGCCGCGTCGGCGGCGGCCCGGGCCGCCCCGGCCTCCCCCTGGTAGGCCAGCACGATGCCCTGGCTCGCGAGACTGTTGACCTCAAAGACCCCATCGTGAGCTGCGTTGGCCTCGGCCACCAGTTCGGCGAATTGCGCGGCGGCTCGGGCCAGATCACCCTGATATAGCTGTGCCATTGCCAGCCAGAAGCGGCACCGGCGCGAGTCGAACCGGTTACCGATCGCGTCGGCGAGGTCGCGTCCCTCCTCGGCGGGCCCGCGCGTCGCGATCGGGTCACCCGCGATGAACGCCGCTGCGACGGCCTGCGCGGTGAGGATTTGGCTGAGCCGCCAACGATCGTCCAACTCCCGGGCCAGGCCGATCGCCTCGGCGAAGTACCCCGGGGCCGCCTCTGCGTCGAAGTAGCCGGCGACGTAGCCGCAGGCGGTGAGCGCCCGCGCCAGCAGAGCCGGGTCGTCAACTCCACGCGCGATCACCAGGGCTTGCCGAGCCAGATCCAGGCTCTCAGCGGCGTCCACCCAGATGGCGAACGTTGCCCGGTCGGCGAGCGCCCGCGCCCGCACCGCAGGCGTCACCCCGGGGTGCTGCGCGTCGAGGTCGGTGAGGGCGGTGTCGAACCAGGCCAGCCCTTCCCGGAGGCGGCCCCGGGCCAGCCACAGCGGCTGTAGCGAGGACGCCAGCGCCAACGCCAGCTCGACGTCGGAGTTTTCTAGGCTCCACCCGAATGCGGCCCGCAGGTTGTCGATCTCGATGTCGGCCTGCTCGATGCGCTGCTCACAATCACTGCCTGCCGGGGCGTCAAGCACCCCAGCCAGCGCGCTGTAGTGATCACGGTGACGTGAGCGCACGATGTCGGCCTCGCCGGACTCGCCCAGTCTCTCCAGCGCATACTGGCGCACCGTCTCCAACAGCCGGTACCGGGTGGTCCCTCCGCTCTCGTCGGCCACCACCAACGACTTATCCACCAGCAGCGTGAGCTGATCCAGCACTTGATAACGCTCGACCTCGGCCCCGCCTGCGACCGCATGGGCGGCGTGCAGGTCGAAGCCACCCAGAAACACCGCCACCCGACGAAACAGCACCCGCTCGGGCTCGGTCAACAGCACATGCGACCAATCGACCGAGGCACGCAAGGTCTGCTGGCGGCGCACCGCGGCTCGGGAGCTACCGGTTAGCAGTCGGAAGCGGTCACGCAGCCCGTCGAGTATCTCGGCCAGCGACAACGCCCGCACCCGGGCCGCGGCCAGCTCGATGGCCAGCGGTATCCCATCGAGGCGCCGGCAGATCTCCCCCACCGCGGCGGCGTTGTCGTCGGTGACGGTGAAGCCGGTCCGGGCCAGGCGCGCGCGGTCGGTGAACAACTCGACGGCTTCATCGGCCACCGACAGCGACGCCACTCGCCACATCGCCTCGCCCGTCACCCCGATCGCCTCACGACTCGTGGCCAGCATGGTCAGCCCCGGCGCCCCACCCAACAGAGCGACAACAAGCTCGGCGCACGCGTCGAGCAGATGCTCGCAGTTGTCCAACACCACTAGCATCTGACGGTCGCGAACAAACCGCAGCAGCGTGTCCATCGTCGAGCGGCCGGGCTGGTCGGGCAGCCCCAGCACACGCGCCACCACGACCGGCACCACATCAGGATCGGTGATCGGCGCAAGATCCACATACCAGACACCATCGGCGAATTCGGCCGCCAGCTGACTCGCCACTTGTGCGGCGAGGCGCGTCTTCCCCACCCCGCCAGCTCCGGTCAGGGTGACTAACCGTTCCTCCCCCAACAGCTTCCGCACCTCGGCCAGCTGTGGCCCGCGACCGACAAAGCTGGTGAACTGCAACGGAAGATTATGCGCAGCAAGACTTTTAG
The DNA here is from genome assembly GCA_963728815.1 of uncultured Actinomycetota bacterium. GTDB lineage: Bacteria > Actinomycetota > Actinomycetes > Mycobacteriales > Mycobacteriaceae > Mycobacterium. Next base: position 365,895 of record CAVSLH010000016.1, on the reverse strand, counting down.
CTGTTCGCAAGGGCGGGAAGTCGTTACGCAGATCTGAATGGCACAGTTGCACAACCCGTTCCGGGCGGGCAACACCCCGCAGCTCGTAAGTGCCCAGATCGGTCAGCCACGCATCGGCCGGCAGCGTGTCAATCACCAATGCCTCGGTCGTGCCGGACAACACGGTCTGCCCGCCATGGGCCAGATTGCGCAGCCGCGCCGTCCGGTTGATGGTTGGGCCGATGTAATTACCTTCATCACGCAGCTGCACCTCGCCGGTGTGCACGCCAATGCGCAAGCCAACCGGGGCCAAAGGCGCGCGCTGCAGTCCGAGCGCACATGCCACCGCATCACTGGCCCGCGCAAACGCCACGACAAAGCTGTCGCCCTCACCCTGCTCCACCGGCCGCACGCCGCCATGAGCGGCGACCAGATCCGAGAGCGCATGATCCAGCCGCGCGAACGCCGAAGTCATCTGCTCGGGTTGGGTTTCCCACAGCCGCGTCGAGCCCTCGACGTCAGCCAGAAGCAGCGTCACCGTGCCCGTCGGCAGAAGCCCGCTCACGCCAATTTCGCTCCAGTTCACCAGCGGCATGTCCGCCCGTGGATCAATCTCGCTCATGCTAGCCAGCATGCGACCACCACGAGGCCCAAAGCATCAGCAGAAACGCGTAGAGCCGCCGACTTCCAACGCGGATTTCTCCCAGGTCAAGTCCGCTCGGTTCCCTTTTTCAGATCCGTACCCCGGCTCGGCTGCACCCGCTTGAGCTCGCCCGGCATCTTCGGGTAGTCGGCGGGAAAAAAATGATCATGCTCACCTGCGTTTACGCAGCGTGCGAGCATCAGCCATGCGGCAGGTTGTCGGGCGAATTTTCGCCGGTCTCGAGCGGGCGTGCCGACATCCGAAGCTGCAGGCACCACCACTGCCCTCCTCCAAGGCTCAGAACACGGCCCTGCGCTTATCATGGCCAGGCGCGGTGGGCTGAGGCTTCCACAAACCGACGCACCTGCTTTCCTCGCTACCGCCCAAGTAGGCATTCGACGGCGTCGCGAATAATCTCGCGCTGCAGCTTGGGGGCCGATACGTCGACGACTGTCAGGACCTCGAGGCTGCTGCTCGTGGTCCATAGCGAGGCAACGTTGATGATCAGCGCCAACAGCACGCCAGGTTCGAAATGGTCGGATACCGTGCCGTCGGCTTGCGCCTTCGCGATCGCGTCAACGGTGGCCTTGGCGTTCTGAACCGCGAACAGATGGGGTCCATCATGACCGCGCTCGAGGCGCTGCCAGCTCACCAGCCGCCTGATCTCCGGATATTGCCTGTACGTGTCGGCCAGTCTTGCCCCATACCCGGCAAGATCGGTGGCATCGATCGGGGTGGACTCGATGACCTGTTGCACGACCGATTCCCATACCGCGTCGAACAGCCGGTCCTTGCTTCCGAAATAGTTGTAAATCTGGGCCTTGTTGGCCCCGGCATTGGCGGCGATGCGGTCCACACGCGCGCCGGCGATGCCGTACTGGGCGAACTCGGCGCGGGCGGCGTCGATCAGGCGCTGACGGGTCGCTGTGGCGTCACGGGCGACAGTCATTGCCACAGAATAACTAATTAACTAACTAGATAGTTGACACCAAGCATCGTCGCAGCGTAGCTTCCTAACTATCTAGTTAGTCAGGAAGAAGTTCCCCCGATGCTCGGCTCCGACCCCTGCATTAGCGCCAGCTGCGCGCTTTCAGCCCGACTAATGCAGGCGGCGTTTCCGCCCCAAGCTTATGCGCCACTACGAGCAGACAAAACACAAACCCTGGACCGATCAACGGGGGTCACACAGGTGCCCACCACACCACTCGAGCCCAGCCGCGACTCCGTTAGGCCTAGCACCCGGACTGCGCGGGACGGGTTTCGATCCCGATTCAGAGTCACAGAGCCGGCGCCGACCGCGCAGCAGCCAGACGCTGTAGGTCGCCTGAACTCGGGTTCGTCCCCGGGTACCGACCAGCAGCTGAGATCGCCGATCGCAGATGCCATGCGGCAGTTGCCTTTCGAGCACCGCGCAGTGATCTACAGGGCCTATTACCAGGGATGGACAACCGGCAGAATCGCCGACGACCTGAAGATCACCGAAGCTGCCGTGAAGTCACAACTACACGATGGCCTACGCACACTACGGCTCACATTCCACCGGATGGGGCGGCAGCGTTGACGCAACCAATGATCATCAGAGCCACCTCTTCCGTTTTCCTGCCGATCGCCGGCGCAGTTGCCGCAATGGCTGGGCACGTTGACCGTTGCGACGAGCACCCTCAAGTCCGCTCAAGTCCGCTTGGTTCGCCTGGTCAGATCCGTGTCCCGGCTGGGCTGCACCCGGGGTGCTCGGCGTAGAAGCTGTTCACATCGAGATCTTTCATGCCATTTGTGTGCTTCAGACCTTTCTTGCAGTCCACAAAATGCTGCGCGCCACCCTGGTAAAGAGCGATGAGGAATAAACGGTTGCGGTAAGCCTTGTCTAGGTGCGGATTGCGCTCGAAGAGGCCTTCTTGGTCCTCAAGCGCGATCGTTGCCACCCGTTTTAGATGCTCGTCGGTGAATGGTGCATGGCTCCGTTTACTGCGTCGACCCCGTATGAGGACAACCAGGCCAGGCGAGTGGAGCCGGATCAAGGCCGGGGACTGGATCATGAGGGTCTGGTCGGGGACGACCTGGTGACGTACCGTGCCGTGGGTAGGACGCACGGATGGATCGTGGTCTACAGCGTGGCAGGAGCGGCACCCCACCTGAGACACACAAGGCCCGTGCCTAACCTGGAGCTGCGTACCCGGAAAGGAAGACGCAATGAAGACGCTTGAAGGCATTCTGGCTAAGCATCCGTTCTTTAGCCGGTTGGACCCGCGTTGTCATCAACTGGTAGTCGGATGTGCGCCGAACGTCCGCTTCAACGCCGGTGAGTTCCTCTTTCAAGAAGGCAGAGAAGCCAATACCTTCTACCTCATCCGCGAAGGAAAAGTCGCGCTCGAAGTCGTTGCTCCTGGTCACGGCAGCTTGACGATTGAGACTCTGGGCGGCGGCGAGATGCTCGGATGGTCTTGGTTGATACCCCCCTATCGCTGGCGGTTCGACGCGCGCGCGGTGGAGATGACCCGAGCGTTCGCGCTGGATGGCAAGTGCCTGCGCGCAAAATGCGAAGAGGATCACGAGCTGGGATACGAGCTGGTAAAGGAAGTGGCTTCGACTCTGGGCCAGCGTCTCGATGCGACACGATTTCGACTCCTGGACATTTACGGCCTCGTCTAACAACCTGATCGGGCGTGCGGGGACTCGCCGGAGCGGAGCAGCGGACCACCAATCCGTTCCGAACGCACGCTCTGGGCCACGACGTTGCTCCTAATGGGGTTTGGCCTGGGCATTAGCGCACTACTTCTTGTCTTTGGTGCTAATGGACCACCGCCTCGTCCAACGCCAAGTTCATGGCCCCGCAGGGGCCGCCGCCTCCAGCGTCTTGGCCGACACGGCCTGCTCCGCAAGGACCGAGCCCGTCCCCACGGCCGCCGCAGTGAGCCGAACAACGTGTTGGCCTCGTCGATGATCGCTGTGTGCCACCGGCTGACGACACCGGTCATTCCCGTGTGCATGGCCGTGGCCTGATCGGACCCCCCGATCACGGTCGCGGTGATCCCCGATGACGCATCCCAGGCGCAGCCCGTCTTCGCGCACAAAGCTGTCGGAACCGTCTTGGCAACGAATACACGAGCCACGAATCCGGCGAAGGGGTTCTCCCGACGTTGTTTGCTGGCTAGCGCACTGGTCACAGAGCCCAATCTTTCCGCTGGTGACTCCCTGTCGTCCACAGCCCGTACACAGACCACCAGCGGACTAGTCCGGCAAAGTCTCTTCTTCTTCGTCGGTTTCTCCAGAAGTCCCCACCGGTCCTATCTCTCCTAATTTGGACTTCTGACCGTCTTCGCTGGTAGAGAGGTCTTCTGGACCATATTTGGTCAGCTTATGGGGGCCATCTGGGTCAGAAAATCCAGAAGTCCCCGCTGACCTGCCAAGACGGCTAGAAGGCCAGATGGCCCGAGATGGACCCTCTGGGGACTTCTGGATGGACGCCTGTCCAGTGTCTTCCTGGCCAGGAAACTGCCCCTCGTGCTGGGGCAGGTGCGTGAACCAGCGGCCGTCCTCTCCCACACGGTTGGACTTCACGTTCAGCCGCTTCTTTGCTGGCTTGAGTTTTTCCTCGGTGATTCCGGCCTGTTCACGGGCCTCGTGGCCGACATGGTCGACTGCGGCTAACGGGCGCTGACCCGGTACTTGTCTTGTCGGCAGGGCGGGCCCGCCTCTCAACGACCCGGTAACCGAACGGGGGCACCGAGGCACGCGCACCTGGGTCAAAAGACCCTATCGGGGGGATGAGGGGAGGCGAAATCTGATGTGTACGGCTTAGAGCCCTAAGCCGGGCGGCTCGGTAAAGGAGGAGTGACGACCGCCAAGAAGCCCCTGATGATCAGGCAATCGCTGTTTTTCGACTACTTGCCGAAAAAGCTTCCAACAAAGCGGCCCAGCCCCCGAAGAAAAAGGAGCTCCGAAGCTGAGCACTCCGACATTAGGAACAGATCTGATCGCAGGTCGTTACGACGAAGAATTCTGCGAGGTGGCGGACGTCCTCAGGAAGCAGATCGCCGGCACCGACGGTGGCGCGTCGGTGGCCGTCTACCACCGCGGCAGGCTTGTCGTCGATCTGTGGGGTGGGGTTCGCGGCCTGGATAGGGTTCCCTGGACACGCGACACGCTTGCCATGTGCTGGAGCACGACCAAGGGCGTCGTGGCCACCTGCGCCCATGTGCTCGCCGACCGCGGGGAGCTCGACTACGACGAACGGGTCGCCACCTACTGGCCGGAGTTCGCCCAGAACGGTAAGGGTGACATCACCGTTCGGCAGGTGCTGAGCCACTCCGCGGGCCTCCACCGCCTCGGCACGATCATCGACCACGGATCGAGGATGCTTGATTGGGAGCACATGACCGATGCGCTGGCTCGGGCGAAGCCGGCATATAAGCCGGGAACCTCGGTGGGCTACCACGCGCTGACGTTCGGTTGGCTTGTCGGCGAGCTGGTGCGGCGGATCTCCGGCACACCGATCGAGGAGTTCCTGCAGAAGGAAATCGCCGAACCGCTCGGGCTCGACGGCCTGCATATCGGCTGCCCGCCCGAGCAGCGGCACCGGATGGCGCAACTGGCACCGATGTCGCCCGCTTTGACGCGTTGGTCTAGCCCCCTCGGCAGCTTCGCGTTGAACCAGGTGTCGCGGGGTCTGCGTGTCCTGAGGTCGCCGATCAACCCGCATCGGATGATCAACGCAGCCCTCTCCCGCGGTATCGAGGACGTCATCGTGGACCCTCGACTCCAAGATGCCGCCGTGCCCGCGATGAATGGGTATTTCGATGCCGTGTCGCTTGGCGCCATGTACGCGATGCTCGCCGGCGGCGGCCAGCTGGGCGGGGTGCGCATCCTTTCCGAGGAGACGGTCCGCAAGGCCTCCGAGATCCAGAACGACCAACGAGACCGGGTCATCGCGATGACCATGCAGTGGCGGCTTGGCTACCATCGGCTGCCGATTATTAACAAACAGTTCCCCCGCGGCTATGGCCATTTCGGGTTCGGTGGCTCGGGCGCTTTTGCCGATCCCGGGCACGACCTGGCCTTGGCGATGGTGTGCAACCGTGGGCAGGGCACACCGATCGGCGATCTGCGGATTCTTCGCCTCAGTCAGGCCACAGCCCGCGCCGTCAAGTCCCTCGACTAGGTCGTGTCTGTCAATCCGGCGACGACTCGGAGGTGCGCCCGGAGCCGCCGGAGCGTGATGCCCACGGCCGGACGGCCTTGGACCGGTACAGGCAGCGACACGGTCGAAGGTCAGCGGCGGGTCTACGCTACCGCCCGCGCTCGATCATCTCCGCGATGATCTCCGTATTCCCGCGTCGAGGGGGTCCGGCCTCTCTAAAAACTACTTCGTGCCGTAGATCCGTTCCTGCATGGCAGTGTCCGCGAAGCTCTGGGCTTTGACGATTTTGCCGTCGCGGAAGCTGTACGCATCGGCTTGGGGTGCGGATTCTCCGAGGGCGGTGACTATGGAGAGGACGACCACGACATCGTCGTCGGCGAGGAACCGGCTGGGCGCTATTGTGAAGTCCTTCTCCGCCAGCTTCCCGAATAATCCCGTGACCTCCGCTTTGCCGCGATAGGTGCCGCTGATCGTGCTGTTACCGGGCAAGAACCACTCGGTGTCGTCGTCCAAGATGCTCAGGATCGTTTCGAGGTCGCCCGCGGCGAACGCGGCATACCCCTTCTTGGATGTCTCGACATTCTGGCTTGGAGACATGATCACTCCCTTGTGTCCGGTTTGCTCTGGTTCCGCTTTTCCGCAGGAGAATTGATCCTACGCTCGTGGGGGAACCGCGGGCCCATATTGCGTGCGTTCGCCGGGCAAGACCAAGCCAGACGTCCGTTTCAACGCACGGCGAGCGGTTCATGATCCATTGTCTTGCTTCATGATCCAGTGTCTTGCTTCCTCGATCTGCCCAGCCGGGAAATGCTTGATCTCCGCTGACACAAAGTGTGACGTCAAATGCTCTGCGACATTCCCCAGGGTGGAGTCCGTTACGACTCCGATTCTCTTTATGCGCTTGTGGTGATCACGAATAAAGCGAAACTGGTTGACCATTGCCCCAAAACTCTCCCATCCCGGGAACGCCGGGGCTTCGATGATGAGCCGCGGACATGTTGTCCCAGGTCATCAGGAGAGTTCCTGCCATGCTAAACAGCACCCGGCCTCACTGAGGATTATTCTTGCTGGTCAGATCCCTATTTCGGCTCGGTTGCACCCGTTTGGGTTCGCCCGGCATCTTCGGGTAGTTCGGCGGGTATGGCATGTCGCCAAGCCCGCGCTCTTCGTCGGCCTCGGCCATCTCCAGCAACGGAGCAATCGACTGGGCCACCTCATCGATGGCGGCCCACGGGTCCTCCCGGCGCGCCACCAGATCGGGCACGGTCGCGATGGTGTAGTTATCCGGGTCCGCGCCGGCGAGCTCGTCCCAGGTGAGCGGCGTCGACACGGTCGCGATCGGGGTGCGCCGCACCGAATACGCCGCCGCCATGGTGCGGTCCCGGGCGTTCTGGTTGAAGTCGATGAAAATGCATTGGCCGCGCTCCTCTTTCCACCATGACGTGGTCACCGCGTCCGGCGCGCGCCGCTCAACCTCGCGGGCCAGCGCGATGCCCGCGCGGCGTACCTCGATGAAGTCCCAGTCGGTGGCGATCCGCAGAAACACGTGGATCCCGCGGCCCCCGGATGTCTTTGGGTACCCGATCAGACCGAGTTCGTCGAGCACCGGCCGCAGCACATCGACCGCAATCGTGCGAGCCTCCTCGAAGCCGGTGCCGGGCTGCGGATCCAGATCGATGCGCAGCTCGTCGGGGTGCTCGGTGTCAGGGCAGCGCACCTGCCACGGGTGCAGCGTGATCGTGCCCATCTGCGCCGCCCACACAATGGCTGCCGGATGGGTCACCTTCAGCGCATCGGCGGTCCGTCCCGACGGGAACGTCACCCGGCAGGTCTGCAGGTAGTCGGGATGATGCTGCGGAACCCGCTTCTGGTAGATCTCCTCGCCGTCGATGCCGTCCGGAAACCGCTGCAGATGCGTGGGCCGGTCGCGCAGCGCGGTCAGCATCGGGCCGCCTGCCACGGCGAGGTAGTACTCAACGAGCCGCCGCTTGGTGCCTTTCGACCCGAGCTTGGGGAAATACACCTTGTCAGGGTTGGACAACCGCACCGAGATGCCGTCGACGTCGAGTTCTTCTGCTGCAGCAGCCATATCACGATTCCAGCACGCCCGAGAAGTCATACCGGGCCCAGACGCGACAATGGGCCAATGGAGCTACCCGTAATGCCGCCGGTCTCGCCGATGCTGGCCAAGTCGGTTCGGTCGATCCCACCGGATGCATCGTATGAGCCCAAATGGGATGGATTCAGGTCCATCTGCTTCCGCGACCGCGATCAAGTCGAGCTAGGCAGCCGCAACGAGCGGCCGATGACACGCTACTTTCCCGAGCTAGTCGCGGCGGTCACTGCAGAACTGCCAGAACGCTGCGTGATTGACGGTGAGATTGTCGTCGCCACCGACCACGGCTTGGATTTCGAGGCGCTGCAACAGCGCATCCATCCAGCCGATTCGCGGGTGCGGATGCTCGCCGAGCGAACGCCGGCTTCCTTCATCGCTTTCGACTTGCTCGCCCTCGGCGACGACGACTACACCCGGCGACCGTTCAGCGAGCGGCGCGCCACCCTCGTCGAGGCACTGGCCGGCTCCCGCCGCTCGATCCATGTCACGCCGGCAACCACCGATCTGGCGACCGCACAGCGATGGTTCGAGGAGTTCGAGGGGGCTGGCCTCGACGGTGTCATCGCCAAGCCGCTGACGATCACCTATCAACCGGACAAGCGCGTCATGTTCAAGATCAAACACGAACGGACCGCCGACTGCGTGGTCGCCGGCTACCGAATACACAAATCCGGTGTCGAGGCGATCGGCTCGCTGCTGCTCGGGCTCTACCAGGACGACGGCCAGCTCGCGTCGGTCGGCGTGATCGGCGCTTTCCCGATGGCCGAACGGCGGCGGCTGTTCGCCGAGCTGCAGCCGCTGGTCACCAGCTTCGACGGTCACCCGTGGAACTGGGCCGCCGACGAAGCCGGCGAACGCACACCCCGCAAGAACGAAACCTCCCGCTGGAACGCCGGCAAGGACCTCTCATTCGTGCCGCTGCGACCCGAACGGGTGGTCGAGGTCCGTTACGACCACATGGAAGGTCGACGGTTCCGCCACACCGCCCAGTTCAACCGGTGGCGCCCCGACCGCGACCCACTCTCGTGCACCTATGCGCAACTCGAACAGCCACTCACCTTTAGCCTGGTCGACATCGTCCCCGGCCTTGGCAATGCCGATTATTCGTAATGCAATTGCGCGTTACTGTCGGGCGGCACGCCTGGAATTCGAACGTACAGTCTCAGCTACGAGACACCGTTAAGCTGTCGTGATGCTGCACGTAGCCGCACTGTTCGTGGCGGGTACCGCCACGCTGGACGACGACGGCGCGATTAATGCCACGCGCATACCTACGACCTGCTTTGAGGTCGACGAAATCCCTTTATGGGCAGAGGTTCCAGTCGTTTTTGTGGTGCACGCGCAAGCTGGTGGGGACTATGACCCGCAACTATATGTCGTGTGCAAAGATCCCGTCGGGGTGCGGCGCGGAACCGTCCAAGCGAACTGGCACTGGCCAGACGATGGCAACAAACCATCTAAGTACCGATGCTTTACTCAGCAGCTCCCGTTCGCGATAGAGGCCGAAGGTGAGTACACAATCGGTGTTTATTACGACCCGGAAGGCATGGTCGAGATGGCCACACCCATACCGGTATCGATCACGCTGACCGCGGCGAGTCCAGACGCCAATAACGGTGACAGTCCTTAGCCGCTCAACTTGGCCAGGCCCGGCGAAGCCGAAATTGCAACGCAGGACAGCTCAGTGCCGACGCGCCGTCCTGGAATTGGGTTGCTGGTTAGCCCGAAGTTCCCCCTTCTGAGTGGGGCCTGAACCTCTGATGTGCTTTGTGAACAGGTGTTCTGTGTTCATGTGTGCGTGAAAATGTAATCATGTGTTATCAATATTGGCTCAGCGTGTCTTTGGTCTAATTCATGATTGTCGTCCTCAGATTGTGCTAGAAAGTAATCATGTATGTGACGCGGGTGCCGAACCGGGGGTCACCGCCAGCGGTCCTGTTGCGCGAAAGCTACCGCGAACACGGCAGGGTGAAAACCCGCACCCTGGCCAACCTGTCACGCTGGCCCGAGCACAAGGTGGACAAGCTGCAGCGGGCGCTCAAGGGCCTGCCGGCGGCGCGGGAGCTTTCCGAGGCCTTGGAGATCACCCGCAGCCTGCCTCATGGGCATGTGGCCGCGGTGCTGGGCACCGCGCGGGCGCTCGGAGTTGAGGAGCTGATCGACCCCGCCCCGTCGCGGCGGCGGGACCTGGTCACCGCGATGCTGGTCGCCCAGGTGATCGCGCCGGGCTCCAAGCTGGCCACCGCGCGTGGGCTGCGCGACCAGACGGCCACCAGCTCGCTGGGTGCGGTGCTGGGGGTCTCCGGTTGTGATGAGGATGACCTGTATGCGGCGATGGACTGGATGCTGGCCCGCCAGGACACCATCGAAAAATCTTTGGCTGCCCGGCATTTGGCCAACGGCACGCTGGTGCTCTATGACGTGTCCTCGGCCGCGTTCGAGGGCCGCACCTGCCCGCTGGGGGCGATCGGACACGCCCGCGACGGGGTCAAGGGCCGGCGCCAGATCGTCTACGGGCTGCTGTGTTCGACGGCCGGGGTGCCCATCGCCATCGAGGTGTTCGACGGCAACACCGCCGACCCGAAAACCCTGCCCGCCCAGATCACCAAGCTCAAAAACCGGTTCGGGCTGGCCCGCATCTGTCTGGTCGGCGATCGCGGCATGCTCACCAGCGCGCGCATCACCGACGAGCTGCGCCCGGCCGGCCTGGACTGGATCAGCGCGCTTCGCGCCCCTCAGATCAAGGCCCTCGTGCAAGCCGACGCGCTGCAATTGACGCTGTTCGACGAGCAGGACCTCGTCGAGATCAGCTCCCCGGATTTTCCCGGGGAGCGGCTGGTGTGCTGCCACAACCCCGCCCTGGCCGCCGAACGGGCCCGCAAACGCCAAGAGCTGTTGGCCGCCACCGAAAACCAGCTGGCCACCATCGCCGCTGCCACCGCGCGAGACAAACGCCCGTTACGGGGCCAAGACAAAATCGCGCTGCGGGTGGGCAAGGTGATCAACCACTACAAGATGGCCAAACACTTCACCCTGGCCATCACCGACGAGGCGTTCACGTTCACCCGCAACGACGAGGCGATCGCCGCCGAGGCCGCACTCGATGGCATCTACGTGCTGCGCACCAGCTTGCCCACCGACACCCTCGACCACAACGAGGTCGTGTTGCGCTACAAGGGACTCGAAGACGTCGAACGCTTCTTCCGCACCCTTAACACCGAACTCGACGTGCGCCCCATCCGCCACCGCCTAGCCGACCGGGTCCGCGCCCACATGTTCTTGCGGATGCTGTCCTACTACATCAGCTGGCACATGAAACAAGCCCTGGCCCCGATCCTGTTTCAGGACAACGACAAACCCGCCGCCGCCAACCGCACCAATCCCGTTGCCGCGGCCCAACGCTCCCACACCGCCCTGGCCAAGGCCGCCCGCAAACACACCGTCGACAACACCCCAGTGCACAGCTTCACCAGCCTGCTCGCCGACCTGGCCACCATCTGCGCCAACCAGATCCAACCCACCGACCACATGCCAGCATTCACCATGCTTACTACTCCCACCCCACTGCAGCGACAGGCCTTCGAACTCCTCGGCGTCACCCATCGCCTGGGCATGTAGTCAGTAGATAACCCAAACCCGCAGGTCAACGCCCACCCATCAACCCATCAGGGGGAACTTCGGGTTAGCCGGCAACGCGTTAGCCGGCGCGGGGTTTGGATCCGCGCTTGCGTCGACCTGCGCGGCTGGCCACGACCAGCCGCGCCATCCCGTCCTCGATTCCCGCGGCGAGCGCGTCGATGTCGGGCGCGGTGTCGTAGTCGGCGGTGATGCCGAAGACGAACTTGTCGGCGTAGCTGAGCATCGCGATGCCGGTGCGCAGCTGAAGGGCGATCGGAGGGATCGGCAGGATTTCCAGCACCTGCCGGCCCATCAGTCGCTGCTGACGCCGTGGACCGGGAACGTTGGTCGCCACGGCGACCACCGCCCGTTGCGGCAACCGCGTCACCAAGCGAACCGCCCACGCCGAGAACACGAACGGGACGTTTTTGGCCGCCGAAACCAGCGCGCTGCCTCCTTCGGCTTGACCGCTGGCTTTGGCGTGGAGGAGCCGACTATGCACCAGCTGCAGCTGCTTCACCGGGTCCGCCTCATCGACCGGCAGTAACGGCAGCATCGCCGAAACTTCATTGTCGGTCATCTTGAAGTGGTTCGTCGGGCGAACCGAAACGGGAACAAGCGTGCGGAGCGAGTTGCGGCCGGGCTGTTCACCGCGGTCGAGCAAGATCCTGCGGTAACTGTCGGTGATCGCCGCCAGCGCCACGTCGTTGAGCGTCACGCCAAATGCCTGGCGAACCTCCTTCAGGTCAGCCAACCGGACCCGGGCCGCACTGAAGCGTCGCATCGTCGTGACGCGTCCGTGCAGTGACGATTCCGGGGCCGGGCTGAACAGACTGGCCGTCAGTTCGGCCGCACCCAGCGCCACATGTTCGGCTGCCGCCGCCGCGGCGAGCGCCGTCCGCCCAATCCCGCTCACCCAGCTCAACGGGTTCAAGCTCATTTTGGGCAGACTCAGCCCAGGCCGGGCCGGCTCCTTGGCGGCGCGAAGGTCGGTGGCGAAGGTGCCGCCGCCGTCGTCGTCGCTGAACTTCGCCAACATCTGCGTTGTCGCAATGCCGTCGGCGATGCAGTGGTGAATCTTGGTCAGCACGGCCCACCGGTTGTCGCTCAGCCCCTCGATCATGAAGCACTCCCACAGCGGGCGCTCACGATCGAGCCGCCGCTCCATCACGTTCGCGATCATCTTGAACAGTTCGGCGTCGTCGCCGGGGTGCGGTAGCGCCAGGCGGTGCAGGTGCCGCGAGACGTCGAACTGCGTGTCATCCACCCATTCGGGCGGGCCAAGATCGAGCGGATGAGTCCGCAGGACCTGTCTGCAGCGCGGTATTGTCGGCACCCGTTCGGCGTAGGTCGAGACGAACTCGTCGTAGCTCGGAGCCGGCCCCTCCATCATCGACACACCGCCGACCGCCAGACTCACATGCGGATCGGAGTCTTCGACTTCGAGGAAGGAGGCATCGAGGGCTGTCAAACGCTCCATCCCGCTACTGTCCCCCCTGCGCGCCCCGCGATCAGGGTCAGAAGTCCTCAACTCTGAGTGCCAAAGGCAGGCTACAGAGCCGCCGGACAGTCATATCGTGAGCAAGGTGATGGCCGAGCAATCCAGCGACGGCACCCACGCGTTCGCGGCCATACCCGGCGGCGACGTAACGGCCCTGCCCGACTTACTGCATGGCCAGCCACGCGCGGGCCCGGTCCGCGATCGCCGCCCCGTTTACGTCGACCTGCTGCCGCCGTGCAACGCCGGGTGTCCCGCCGGCGAGAACATCCAGGCGTGGCTTGCCCATGCCCGGGCCGGACGCCATGAGCAAGCCTGGCGTCAGCTGATCGCTGACAATCCCTTCGCCGCCATCCACGGTCGGGTCTGCTACCACCCATGCGAGTCGGTATGCAACCGCGCACATCTCGATACGTCGGTGTCGATTCATGCGGTGGAACGGTTCCTCGGCGACACCGCCCGCGACGAGGGATGGCAATTCCAGCCGCCCCCGCAGCCGACAGGCAAGCGCGTGCTCGTGGTCGGCGCCGGGCCCAGTGGGCTGTCGGCCGCCTATCACCTGACCCGGCTGGGCCATCACGTGGAGGTCCGCGACGCCGGCGCGGAGCCGGGCGGGATGATGCGCTACGGCATCCCGAACTACCGGCTGCCCCGCGACGTGCTGGACGCCGAGGTACAACGAATCGCCGCACTCGGCGTGCAGTTGACGTGCGGGCATCGGGTCGACGACCTCGCCGCTGAACGTGCCGCTGGACGCTTCGACGCGGTGTTCGTGGCCGTGGGCGCCCATCTCGCCAAACGGGTCGACATCCCCTACGCCGACGCCGGGTCGCTGCTGGACGCGGTGTCGTTCCTGCGCGGCGTCGCCTCCGGCGAACGACCCAACCTCGGCCGCCGCGTCGCCGTCTACGGGGGCGGCAACACCGCGGTGGACGCAGCCCGTGTCGCTCGCCGCTTGGGCGCCGAGGACACCGTCATCATCTACCGCCGCACGGCAGCCCAAATGCCCGCGCACGAACATGAGGTCGACGAGGCCGAGCGCGAGGGTGTTCGGATCAACTGGTTGCGCACGATCACCGCCTTCGAAGGCCCGGAGCTGCAGGTGGAGCTGATGCGACTCGACGAATCCGGACGCCCGTTGCCGACCGGACAATTCGAGACGCTCGCCGCCGACACCGTGATCATGGCGTTGGGACAAGAGACCGAGTCGGCGTTCATGCGGAGCCTGCCCGGAGTGGAGTTCGACGACGACGGTTCTGTGCGGGTGTCGTCATCGCTGATGACCGGCTGTCCCGGTGTGTTCGCCGGCGGTGACATGGTGCCCTGCGAACGCACCGTCACGGTCGGCGTCGGACACGGTAAAAAGGCGGCCCACCATATCGACGCGTGGCTGCGCGGCGGCTCCGGGGAGCGCCCGCCGAAGCATCCGGTCGCAGAATTCGACCAGCTGCACCTGTGGTACTTCGGTGATGCGTATCGGCGGGCGGAGCCCGAACTTCCTCCCGAACAACGCGTCACCGGATTCGACGAGATCGTCGGCGGCTTGTCAGCCGAGGCCGCGACATTCGAGGCCGGCCGGTGCTTGTCGTGCGGTAACTGCTTCGAGTGCGATGGCTGTCTGGGCGCCTGCCCGGAGGACGCGGTGATCAAGCTCGGACCCGGTCACCGCTATCGCTTCGACTACGACCGTTGCACCGGTTGTGCTACCTGCTACGAGCAGTGTCCGGTGCACGCCATCGAGATGATGCCGGAGCCGCGATGACGCGCACCACGGTGGACGGCAACGAGGCGGCGGCATCGGTGGCTTACCGGCTCAACGAAGTGTGCTGCATCTACCCGATCACCCCGTCCTCGCCCATGGCCGAGCTGGCCGATGACTGGTCGAGCCGGCATCGGCCCAACGTGTGGGGCACGGTGCCGACAGTGGTGGAGATGCAAAGCGAGGGCGGGGCGGCAGGCGCGCTGCACGGCGCCTTGCAGGGCGGAGCGTTGGCGACGACATTCACCTCGTCACAGGGCCTGCTGTTGATGATCCCGAACATGTACAAGATCGCCGGTGAGTTGACCGCGGCGGTGATCCATGTCGCAGCGAGATCAATTGCTGCGCAGGGTCTTTCCATATTCGGTGACCACCAGGATGTAATGGCAGTGCGCCAGACCGGCTTTGCGCTGCTGTCGTCGGCCTCGGTGCAGGAGGCCCACGACTTGGCCCTGGTCGCCCACGCGGCCACGCTGCGCACTCGGGTGCCGTTTGTGCATTTCTTCGACGGCTTTCGCACCTCTCACGAGCTCAACACCATCGAGTTGCTCACCGACGACGACTTACGGGCCCTGGTCCCTGAGGAGTTGATCCTGGCCCACCGCGACCGTGCACTGTCGCCGGATCGGCCGTTCATCCGCGGCACTGCGCAGAATCCCGACACCTACTTTCAGGCCCGCGAGACCGTCAACCCGTTCTACGCCCGGGTGCCCGGGGTGGTCGGGGAACTGATGAACGAGCTTGGCCAGCGCACCGGACGCCCGATGCACATCGTCGACTACACCGGACACCCCCAGGCCGACCGGGTCTTGGTGCTGATGGGATCCGGCGGAGAGACTGCAGCCGAAACCGTGGCAGCCCTTACCGCGCGTGGCGAGCGGGTCGGGGTGGTGCAGTTGCGGCTGTATCGACCATTTCCGGTGCAGGCGCTACTTGCCGCGCTGCCCCCAACCGTCCGCGCAATTGGCGTGCTGGACCGTACCAAAGAGCCCGGGTCGCTGGGCGAGCCGCTGTATCTCGACGTCGTTGCCGCGCTGGCCGAGGCGTACCACAGCGGCGAACGGTCGCAGCTGCCGATCGTGTGCGGGGGGCGCTACGGGCTGTCCTCGAAAGAATTCACTCCGGCCATGGTCGCGGGTGTGTTCGCCGAACTGGCCGGCGAGCGGCCACGAGCTCGCTTCACCGTCGGCATCGACGACGACGTCAGCGGCACGAGCATCAGCTACGACGCGGGGTTCGACATCGAGTCCGCCGACACAGTGCGCGCGGTGTTCTTCGGTATCGGCTCGGACGGCACAGTCGGCGCCAACAAGAACACCATCAAGATCCTCGGCAGCGAGCAGAACCTGTACGCGCAGGGCTACTTCGTCTACGACTCCAAAAAGTCGGGCTCGCAGACCGTTTCGCATTTGCGGTTCGGGCCTGATCGGATTCGCGCGCCCTACCTGGTGCACCGCGCCGGCTTCGTCGGCTGCCACCACGAGCGGTTCCTGCACAAGGCCGACGTGCTGGGCCATGCCGCCCAGGACGCCGCGCTGTTGCTCAACAGCAGACATCCACCCGATGAGGTGTGGGACAGCCTGCCGGGCACCGTGCAACAGCAGATCATCGACAAACGCATCAGGCTGTACGTCATCGACGCGAGCACCATCGCCCGCGAGGTCGGGCTGGCCGGCCGGATCAACATCGTGCTGCAGACATGCTTTTTCGCCATCTCCGGTGTGCTGCCCCACGACCAGGCGATCGCCAGGATCAAAGACAGCGTGGCCAAGACCTATGCCGGGCAGGGCGCTGACGTGGTAGCCCGCGAAGTCGACGCTGTCGATCGCGCCCTACAACGACTGCACAGCGTCGACGTCCCCAACCGGATCAGCTCTACCTACGAGCCCGAGCCTCTCCTTCCCTCCGACGCACCGGATTTCGTGCGAACCGTGACCGCGGAGATGATCGCCGGGCGCGGAGACGCCTTGCCGGTCAGTGCGCTTCCGGTGGACGGCAGCTATCCCAGCGGCACCGCGGCCTACGAGAAACTCAACATCTCCGACCTCGTCGCGGTCTGGGACCCGGACACTTGCATCCAGTGCGGCAACTGCGCATTTGTCTGCCCGCACAGCGTTATTCGCACCACGTTCTACGAGCAGGAGCGACTCCGTGATGCGCCGGCAACGTTCCCCTCGGCACCTCTCGACGCAGTCGGCCTCCCCGACACCCGCTACACGCTGCAGGTATATGTCGAGGACTGCACCGGATGCAATTTGTGCGTGGAAGCCTGCCCGGCTGTTGTCCCCGGCACGCCGATCACCAAGGCGATCAACCTGGCGCCGCGGGAACCGCTCATCGCCGCCGGACGCGAGAACATCGCGTTCTTCGAAACGCTGCCGGTGGCAAACCGATCGATGGTGGACTTCGGGACCGTGCGCGGTGCGCAGTTCCTGCAGCCGCTGTTCGAATTCCCCGGCGCATGCGCGGGTTGCGGGGAAACCCCCTACCTGAAACTGCTGTCGCAGCTGTTCGGCGACCGGTTGATGATCGCCAATGCCACCGGCTGCTCGTCGATCTACGGTGGCAACTTGCCAACCACACCCTGGACGACCAACGCCGAGGGGCGCGGCCCCGCCTGGTCCAATTCGCTGTTCGAAGACAACGCGGAGTTCGGCCTCGGCCTTCGGCTTGCTGCTGACGCTCACCTTTGCCAAGTCCGTCAGCGGCTGACCGAACTGCGCGACGTCCTGGGCGCCGACCTGGTCGACGCCATCCTGGCCGCCCCGCAACTGCGGGAATCAGAGCTGCACGCCCAGCGCCAGAGGGTAGCCGAACTGGTCAGCCGGCTCGATAGGCTTCCGCCGGCGGTTGGCGACGAGTTGCGCAGCGTCATCGATCACCTGATTCGCCGCAGCGTGTGGATCGTCGGCGGAGACGGCTGGGCCTACGACATCGGCGCCGGTGGACTCGATCACGTGCTCGCCAGCGGGCGCAACGTCAACGTGCTGGTGCTCGACACCGAGGTGTATTCCAACACCGGCGGGCAGATGTCAAAGAGCACACCGCTGGGTGCGGTGGCCAAATTCGCCGCCGGGGGCAAGACAGTGCCGCGAAAAGACTTGGCGCTACAGGCCATTTCGTACGGCAACGTCTACGTCGCACAAGTCGCCATGGGCGCCGATCCGCAACAGACGCTGCTGGCCTTCCGGGAGGCCGAAGCCTACGACGGGCCGTCGATCGTGATCGCCTACAGCCACTGCATCGCACACGGCTTCGAGCTGCGTTATGGCCTTGACCAGCAATACCGTGCGGCGGCAAGCGGACACTGGCCGTTGATTCGATATAACCCGGTGCTGCGCGCCACAGGCGCGCCACCATTCCTGCTGGATTCCCACCGCCCCCGCCTCCCGCTCGCCGACTATCGGTACCGCGAGCTGCGCTACCGGAGCCTGACCAACTCTGATCCGGACGAGGCCGAACGGCTTCTCGCGCTGGCGCAGGAGTCGATCGACCAGCGCTGGAAGGTCTACGAAGATATGGCTTCTCGCGCTCCGCAGCAATTTCCGTCCGACCCACGGAGGGAGCGCTGATGGACCTGTCCACCCGCTACCTCGGACTGAGCCTGCGTAACCCGCTGCTGGCCTCGGCGTCACCGCTCAGCCGCACCGTCGATGGCGTGCGTCGGCTCGCCGACGCCGGTGTCGGCGCCGTGGTGCTGCACTCGTTGTTTGAAGAACAACTGCGCCGCGAAGCCGAGCACAACGAGCGGATGGCCGCCCAGGGCAGCGAAAGCTTCGCCGAGTCGCTCAGCTACTTCCCGCCCACCGTCGATGAAGGCCGTGGCGGTCATCGGTATCTGCGTCTTGTCGAACGCGCGGCGGCCGCGGTCGATATCCCCGTCATCGGCAGCCTCAACGCGTCCACGCCCGGCAGCTGGGCGCGCTACGCCCGTTCCATGCAGGACGCCGGCGCGGCGGCGGTCGAGGTGAACATCTACTACCTTCCCGGCGACACCCGCGTCGACGGCGGTGCGGTGGAGCAGCGCCATCTCGACGTGCTGGACGCGGTCAAAAACGCAGCAACGGTTCCGGTCGCCGTCAAGCTCAGCCCATATTTCAGCGCGACCGCCGACATGGTGCACCGGCTTGACGCCGCGGGCGCGGACGGGCTGGTGCTGTTCAACCGGTTTCTGCAACCCGACATCGACCCGGAAACGCTCACCACGGTGCGCGCTGTCACGCTGTCAACGCCGGCGGACACGCGATTGCCGCTGACCTGGATCGCGTTGCTGCGCGGGCGGGTGCGCGCCTCGCTGGCCGCTAGCACCGGGGTCGAGCACGCCAGCGACGTGGCCAAGTATCTGCTCGCGGGGGCAGATGTGGTGCAGTCCGCGTCGGCGCTGCTGCGCCACGATCCCGAGTACGCCGGTGTGCTTCTGCAGGGATTGTGTAACTGGATGAATCGCAAGGGATATCAGGCCCTCGATGAGGTGCGCGGGCTGCTGGCGGCCCCCGACGCCGAGGGCTGGGCGGCGCGAGAGAGGGCGGACTACGTCTGGGCAGTCCGCGAAGCCAACAGCGGGGCCTACGGCACCTACTAACGCAGCAAGTACACGGAGGATCAGGTTATGAGCAGGTTTACCTACATTCGCTTCTTCGAAGAGTTTGGCATCGACGACGTGCCGCTCGTCGGCGGTAAGAACGCCTCGCTCGGCGAGATGTTCCAGAAGCTGTCCGAGCAGGGCGTCCGCGTCCCCCACGGGTTCGCCACCACCGCCGCGGCCTACCGATATATGTTGGACAGGGCCGGCGCCTGGGACCCGCTGCATGCCGAGCTCGACGATCTCGACCCGGACGACGTCACCGCGTTGGCGCGCAAAGGCAAACGAGCGCGTGAGATCGTCTACGGTGCAGGGCTTCCCGACGACCTGGCCGCGGAGATCGTGGACGCCTACCGCATGCTTCAGAACGAGTACGGCGAGGAGGTCAGTCTCGCTGTGCGAAGCTCGGCGACCGCCGAGGACCTGCCGACGGCGAGCTTCGCCGGCCAGCAGGACACCTATCTCAACATCAAGGGTCCCGAGAGTCTCCTCGACGCGTGCCGCCGTTGTTTCGCCAGCCTGTTCACCGACCGGGCCATCCACTATCGCATCGACCAGGGCTTCGACCATTTCAAGGTCTCGCTGTCGATCGGCGTGATGAAGATGGTGCGCTCCGACCTTGCCTCGTCGGGTGTGATGTTCTCCATCGACACCGAGTCGGGCTTCAACGACGTCGTGTTCGTGACGGGCGCCTACGGCCTTGGCGAGAACGTGGTTCAGGGCGCCGTCGACCCCGACGAGTTCTACGTCCACAAGCCGACTTACCTGGCCGGCCACCGCGCCGTGCTGCGCCGCCTGGTCGGCGACAAGGCGGTGAAGATGATCTTCGTCGAGGGTGAGACGAAACACACGACCCGCAACATCCCCACACCAAAGTCCGACCGCGCTCGTTTCTGCCTCACCGATGAGGACGTTCTCGAGCTGGCCGGCTACGCATGCGCCATCGAGCGGCACTACGGGCGGCCGATGGACATGGAGTGGGCCAAAGACGGTCTCGACGGGCAGCTCTACATCGTCCAGGCGCGCCCGGAGACGGTGGCCTCCCAGCGCAGCGCGACGGCGCTGGAGACCTATGTGCTCGAGGGCCGAGGCGAGGTACTCGCCGAGGGCCGGTCGGTCGGCGAGAGGATCGCCTCGGGCGTGGCGAAACGGATCGAGAACATCGGGCGCCTGTCGGATTTCCGGCCCGGCGATGTACTGGTCGCCGACACCACCACGCCGGACTGGGAGCCGATCATGAAGATCGCCGCCGCGATCGTGACCAACCGCGGCGGGCGCACCTGCCACGCGTCGATCATCGCCCGCGAACTTGGCATCCCGGCTGTGGTCGGCGCAGGCGATGCGACCACGAGCGTGCCAGCCGGTGCCGTCGTCACGGTGTCGTGCGTTGAGGGCGAGACAGGGCGCGTGTACCGCGGCGAGGTGGGCTTCCACGTGGATCGCACCGAGGTGGCTGGCCTGGCGCGGCCGCGAACCCAAATCATGATCAACCTCGGCAATCCCGATCTCGCTTTCAAGACGTCGTTCCTGCCGAATGATGGTGTGGGACTGGCTCGGATGGAATTCATCGTCAGTGAATACATCAGGGTTCACCCGCTGGCCCTGCTGCACCCAGAGAAGGTCGACGACCCTGAGGCTCGCCGGACGATCGATCGGCTCACCCACGGCTACTCCGACGGGGGCGCCTTTTTCGTGGAGCGCCTCTCTGAGGGAATCGGCACGATCGCGGCCGCCTTCTGGCCCAAGCCCGTGGTGGTGCGGATGTCGGACTTCAAGACCAACGAATACGCCAGCCTGATCGGCGGGAGCGGCTTCGAGCCATCCGAGAGCAACCCGATGATCGGCTTTCGGGGCGCCTCGCGCTACGCGCATCCCGCCTATGCCGAGGGCTTCGCGCTGGAATGCCGCGCGATGCAACGCGTACGCGAGCAGATGGGCCTGACCAACGTCATTCTCATGCTCCCGTTCGTGCGCAGAGTGGCCGAGGCGGATCTGGTACTGAAGACGATGGCTGAACTCGGTCTGCAGCGCGGCCAGAACGGGCTTGAGGTGTACGCGATGTGCGAGATTCCGAACAACGTGCTCCTTCTTGATGAGTTCGCCAAACGCTTCGACGGCTTCTCCATCGGCTCCAACGACCTGACCCAGCTCACTCTCGGCGTCGACCGCGACAGCGAGATCGTGGCCTTCGACTATGACGAACGCGACGAGGGTGTCAAGGAGATGATTCGCATGGCCGTGGAAGGCTGCCGCCGCAACGGGATCCACTCGGGGCTGTGTGGACAAGCGCCTTCGGATTACCCGGACATGGCCGAGTTCTTAGTCCGCCTCGGCATCGACTCGATAAGCCTGAACCCCGATGTGGTGGTTAAGACCACCCGCCAGATCCTCCAGCTGGAGCAGCAGGTCGTGCCGGCGCAATGAACGCGACCGCACTCCACTGCCGCGCGGCCGCGGATCGGTGTGTACAAGGAGGAGAGCCATGACCGCGACCGTCGGCCTGGACCGGGACACCCTCGACATGATGCTGGACTCATTGGACGAGTTCGTCGCCGCGGCCCTCCCGGACCAGCGCCTGCTGGAACTCGACCATGAGGACATCTGTCCGGAGGAGACGATCCGTGCGATGTGCGGTGAGGACCTCGGCGTGCACCTGGTGTTCATCCCCGAGGAGTACGGGGGGCTGGGCGGCGGGGCGTTCGACTCGTATCGGGTTTGTGAACGACTTGCGCGCATCGATATCGGGGTCGCGACATCGGTGTTCGCCACGTTTCTCGGTACCGACCCGATCCTGATCGGCGCGACCTCCGAGCAGCGCAAGGAGTGGCTGGGGCGCATCGCCGAGCAGGGCATCCTGTTCGCCTACGGCGCGACTGAGCCCGAGGCGGGTAGCGACCTGGGCGCCATGAAGACGACGGCCACTCCGGTCGAGACCGACGGGCAGGTGACCGCATATCGGATCACCGGGCGTAAGCAGTGGATCAGCAACGGCTCGATCGCCGACGTCTATTCAATTCTGGCACTGGCCCCCGGCGGCCCGTCCTGGTTCATCGTGGAGAAGGACACCGCAGGCTTCTCGGCGGCGCCACCGGAAGACAAGCACGGTATCCGGCTGTCGAACACGGCCGCGCTGTTTCTCGATGACGTGGTGGTGCCGGCTGAGAATCTGGTGGGCCGCGAGGAGGGCCGCGGCCTCACCCAGGCCCAGCAGGTCTTCGGCTACACCCGGGTGATGGTCGCCGCGTTCGGCCTTGGCGGTGGTTGGGGTGCCCTCGACCGCGCGATCGCCTACTCCGCCAACCGGGTGCAGGGAGGCGCGCCGCTATCGAACAAGCAGGGCTTCACGCACAAGCTGATCGTGCCGCACGCGGTGCGACTGGAAGCCGCACGCGCGTTCGTCGAGGAGACCGCGACACGCATCGACGCCGGCCAGGGCGCGGGTGGTGCGCTCAACACCGAAGGGGCGATCGGGAAGTACTTGGCGACCGAGGCTGGCAACGCCGCGGCCGAAGCGGCGATCCAAGCGCACGGCGGGTACGGCTACACCCGTGACTATATGGTGGAAAAGATCAAGCGCGATGTACGGATCACCACGATCTACGAGGGGACCTCGGAGATCCTGGAGATGACGATCGCCCGCGACCGGTGGCAGCAGCACCTCAAGACATCCGGTGCCTACTACCGCGACATGGCGCGCGGGCTCGCTGATGTTCCCGGCGACTGCGGCGGCCCGACGGCCGCGCTGGCGCAGGAGTGCCTGGCGGCGGTGCTGGAGGCCTGCCGGGTGGGTCGGCTGACCAGAAATCAGCACGTTCTGCTGCGGCTGGGTGAACTGATCGCCTACGCCGAGTGCGCGGGCGCACTGGCCCGCCGCGCCCGGGCGGCCGCCGCCGGTGTGTTGCCGGAGAAGTCCGACGCCCGCTTTGACGCGGCCGCACTCGCCGCGATCAGCCGGGTCTTCGCGCGGGAGGCGGCGCTGAAGGTCGCCGAGGAGGGCTTGCGGTGGGTGTACGGCGCGGGTACCGGGGAGGATCTGGCCGCAACCCTGCCACTCGAGCGGGTGCGGGCCGCGCAGGCCGGCCTGCTCGCTGACATGGACCGGGTGGCAGATGCGCTTTACGGACGGGAGACCGGATTATCATGACGACCACGATGCAGGAGCCGATCGCGGTGGTGGGCGTCAGCGCGATCATGCCCGACGCACCCGACGCCGCCACGTTCTGGGCCAACATCAAGGACGGCCGATACAGCATCAGCGACGTGCCGCCCGAGCGGTGGGACCCCGAGTTGTACTACGACCCTGACCCACACGCGCCGGACAAGACGTACTCGCGTATCGGCGGATGGGTCCGCGACTTTGCATGGGAGCCACTGGTATGGAAGCTGCCGATCCCGCCGGCGGTCAGCACCCAGATGGACGGCGGCCAGAAATGGGCCGTGGCGGGCACTCGTTCGGCGCTGCTGGACGCCGGCTGGCCGGACTGGACGGTGGATCCGGAGCGCGTCGCCGTCATCATCGGCAGCGCCATCGGCGGCGACAAGCAGCACCGCAGCAACCTGCGGATCCAGTTTCCCAAGTTCGCCCGCGAGCTGTGCGCCGCACCGTCATTCGCGGCACTGCCGGAGCCGGTGCGCGAAGCAGTGCTCGCCGAGACCCGCGTCTCGTTTCTCGCCGGGTTCGAGGAGATCACTGAGGACACCATGCCCGGCGAGCTCGCGAACGTGATCGCCGGCCGGGTCGCGAACCTGTTCAACTTCCGCGGCCCCAACTTCACCACCGACGCGGCCTGCGCCTCCGGGCTGGCCGCTATGTCGGCCGCCATGCGCGGACTGCAGGCCGGCGACTTCGACGCCGCGGTCACGGGCGGCGTCGACCGCAACATGGACGCAACTGGGTATGTGAAGTTCTGCAAGATCGGCGCGCTGTCGGCGACCGGCACCCGCCCATTCGACGCCGGTGCCGACGGCTTCGTGATGGGCGAGGGCGCCGCGCTGTTTGTTCTGAAGCGACTGTCCGACGCCGAGCGCGCCGGCGATCGCATCTACGCGGTGCTCCTCGGTCTCGCCGGGGCCAGCGACGGCCGCGGCAAGGGCATCACGGCGCCCAACCCGGTTGGGCAGCGGCTGGCGGTGGAGCGCGCCTGGCATGCCTCCGGTCTCGACCCCGCGGTGGCCACTTGCGTCGAAGCGCATGGCACGTCCACACGCGTCGGCGACGCGACGGAACTCGCCAGCTTGACCGATGTGTTCCGCAAGGCCGGGGCGGCGAACGGGTCGATCGCGCTGGGGTCGGTCAAGTCCAACATCGGCCACCTCAAGGGCGCGGCCGGTGCCGCGGGCCTGTTCAAGACGGTGCTGAGCCTCCACGAGAAGATGCTGACGCCCAGCCTGCACTTCGACCAGCCCAACCCGAACGTGGACTGGGACGACATCCCGTTCCGGGTGAACACCGAACTTCGCGAGTGGCCCGCACCCGAGAGTGGTGTGCGCTGCGCGGGAGTGAGCGCCTTCGGGTTCGGGGGTACCAACTTCCACGCCGTCATCGAGGAGTACCTGCCCGGCCGGCACCGCCCGCCCGAGGCGTCCCGGTCATATGCGGGCGCGACGATCGCCGCAGGTTCGCCCACCGTGACCCCTGCTGTGGCGAGTACGCCGGCCGGGCCGAAGGCGCCGTTGCGGGGAGCCGCCGTCGTGGGCGGCGCAGACGAGGCCGAGGTGGCCGCGCGACTGGAGCAGCTGGGCGCTGAGGCGTCGGCCGGCCGCGCCCCCGCACCGGCCCCACCGGATCCCGCCCTGGCGGGCGCGGCGGTTCGGGTCGCCATCGACTACGCCGATGCTGCCGACCTCGCGGCAAAGACGGCGAAGGCGGTCCAGGCGCTGCGGGGCGGCAACCCGGCCATGTGGCGGATACTGCGCGCCCAGGGTGTCTTCGTCGGCCGCGGCGCACCGGGAAAGGTCGCGTTCCTCTATACCGGCCAGGGCTCGCAGTACGTGAACATGCTGCGGGACCTGCGCCAGCGCGAGCCGATAGTCGCCGCGACGTTCGACGAGGCCGACCGGGTCATGGCACCGCTGCTGGGCAAGCCGCTGACTGCTTTCATCTTCGCCGACGGCAGCGACGAAACCACTGCGCAACGGCTGGAACAACAGCTCATGCAGACCGAGATCACACAACCGGCGGTGCTGGCCACCGATCTGGCCCTGACCCGGATGCTCGACGCGTACGGCGTTCGTCCGGACATGGTCATGGGCCACAGCCTGGGCGAGTACGGCGCCCTGGTGGCCGCGGACGCGCTGTCGTTCGACGCCGCCCTGGAGGCGGTCAGCGCCCGGGGCCAGGGGATGGCGAGCCTGTCGGTTGCCGACAACGGCGCCATGGCGGCTGTGTTCGCCCCACTGGCCGAGATCGACCGGATCGTGGCCGAGACCGACGGGTACGTCGTGGTTGCGAACATCAATAGCAACGGCCAGGCCGTCATCGGCGGTGCCACCGATGCCGTGGACCGCGCCGTCGCGGCTTTCCGCGCCGCCGGCATGAACGCCAACCGAATCCCGGTCAGCCACGCTTTCCACACCGCGATCGTGGCGCCGGTGAGCGAACCGCTGAAGGCCGCACTGCGCCGGCTCGACATGCGGCCGCCGCGTCGGCCCGTCGTTTCGAACGTGACCGGTGAGTTCTATCCGGCGGACGCCGACCTCGACACCATGCTCGACCTTCTCGGCCGCCAGGTGGCGTCGCCGGTCCGGTTCGTCGACGGACTCCGCACCTTGCATTCGGCGGGTGCCCGCATCTTCGTCGAGGTCGGCCCCAAGAAGGCGCTGCACGGCTTCGTCGAGGACGTCCTCGGCGACGATGTGCTGGCCCTGTTCACCAACCACCCGAAAACGGGCGATGTCGCCTCGTTCAACCAGGCGTTGTGCGGGCTGTACGCCGCCGGGCTCGGGTTCGCCCCGCTTTCCTCCGCAGCCGCGGACACCCCGGCCGAAGTCACCACCGCGGTCGATGCCGCCCCGGTTCGGGGCGGGATGACCGCAATTACCACCGACCGGTACGCCGAGCTGGGCCGCCTCCTCGTCGACGTTGTCGAGCGCGGTCTGCACGCCGAGCCCGGCACCGCCCTTTCCGTCGACATCCAGCGCTTCGGCGCCCGCGGTTAGCGAACCGGTGGTGGTGACCGGCGCGGCGCTCGGCCTGCCCGGCGTCGAGCGGGTCTTCGACGACGCGAACGTCGCTCGCATCCTCGAGGGCCAGCAGTTCATCGACACCATCCCGCACCAGCTGCGCCGCGCGATGGTCGACCGGCACATCACCCGCCTGGTCAAGCGCGCGTCCGGAGACCCCACGTTCGAGACGATCGCTAACGAGGCGGAGGTCATCAAACTGGCCGGCCGCGGCGCGCCGCTGGATGTGGTCGCCGAGTTCGGGGTCGACGCCGCCCGCGACGCCGCGCTGGACTCGACCACCCGGCTTGCCATAGGAGCGGGGTTCGATGCCCTGCGCGACGCCGGCATCCCGCTGCTCATGCACTACAAGACCACGACACTGGGCACCCAGTTGCCGGACCGTTGGGGGCTACCGGAGTCGATGCGCGACGACACCGGCGTCATCTTCGCCTCCGCCTTCCCCGGGTTGGACAACTTCGCCCGTGACCTGGAGCGCTACTACATCGACCGCAGCAACCGTGAGCAGCTGACCGCGTTGGAGGCGGTACGTGTCCGGATGACCGGCGACGAACCGGCCGCGGCGGAGGTTGACCGGCGCATCCACGAGCTGCGCCACGAGATCGAGTCCCACCCGTACGAGTTCGACCGGCGCTTCTTATTCCGGTGCCTGTCGATGGGCCATTCGCAGTTCGCCGAGATCATCGGCGCACGCGGGCCGAACACGCAGATCAATGCCGCGTGCGCGAGCACCACTCAGGCGACCGCGCTCGCCGAAGATTGGATCCGGATCGGCCGCTGTCGCCGGGTGATCGTGGTGTCCGCCGACGACGCCAGCTCCGATGCTCTGCTGCCCTGGCTGGCGTCGGGATTCCTGGCCTCCGGGGCCGCCGCCACAGACGACCTCGTGGAGGAGGCCGCCACGCCGTTCGACCTGCGTCGGCACGGGATGATCCTTGGCATGGGGGCGGCGGCCTTCGTCGTGGAGACCGCCGATGCCGCCCGGGAACGCGGGCTGCAACCGATTTGCGAAGTCCTCGCCACGGTCATTGCCAACAGCGCTTTCCACGGCACCCGGCTCGACGTCGAGCACATCGGCGGGGTCATGGAGAACCTGCTTGCCCGGGCCGAGGCTCGCGGAGTGGACCGCCACGTCATCGCGCCCAGCACAATGTTCGTTTCACACGAGACGTACACGCCGGCCCGCGGCGGCAGCGCGTCCGCCGAGATCCACGCGCTTCGCCGGGTGTTCGGGCCGGACGCCGACGCCGTCGTCATCACCAATACCAAGGGCTTCACCGGACACGCGATGGGCGCGGGCGTGGAAGACGTAGTCGCAATCAAGTCACTGGAAACCGGTCTGGTTCCTCCGGTGCCCAATTACAAAGAGCCGGATCCCGAGCTGGGCCACCTTAACCTGTCGACAGGGGGAAGCTATCCGGTGCGGTACGCACTCAGGCTGGGCGCCGGGTTCGGCTCGCAGATTGCGATGACATTGATGCGGTGGACCCCGCTTCCCGACGGCCGCCATCGCCTGCCGGATGAACTCGGGTATGAGTACCGGATCGTCGACCGACCTGCCTGGCAGCGCTGGCTGACGGCGGCGGCCGGCACCGCCGACGCCCAGCTGGAGGTCGTCCAGCACCGACTGCGGATCGTCGACACCGGCGCGCCGGTGCAAGCCGCTCCTGCGGTGGCTCCGACGCACGCGCCGACGGTCCAGCCGGCCCCTGTGGCGTCGGCGCTGGCACCGGCACCCACACCGGCACCGGCCACTGCGGCGGCGCCGGCAGCGGCGGCCCCGGCGGCGGCACCGGCCGGCGACGACGTGACCGACACCGTGGTGGGCGTTGTCTCCCAGCTCACCGGATACCCCGCCGAGCTGCTCGACGTCGACCTCGACCTGGAAGCCGACCTCGGCGTGGACACCGTCAAACAGGCCGAGATCTTCGCCGCTATCCGCGAGCACTACGGCGTCGCCCGCGACGACAACCTCAAACTGCGCGACTTCCCCACCCTCACCCACGTCACCGGCTGGATCCGCGACAAAACCGGCACCCCCGCACCCACACCGGCACCGGCCACTGCGGCGGCGCCGGCAGCGGCGGCACCGGCAGCGGCGGCACCGGCCGGCGACGACGTGACCGACACCGTGGTGGGCGTTGTCTCCCAGCTCACCGGATACCCCGCCGAGCTGCTCGACGTCGACCTCGACCTGGAAGCCGACCTCGGCGTGGACACCGTCAAACAGGCCGAGATCTTCGCCGCCATCCGCGAGCACTACGGCGTCGCCCGCGACGACAACCTCAAACTGCGCGACTTCCCCACCCTCACCCACGTCATCGGCTGGATCCGCGACAAAACCGGCACCCCCGCACCCACACCGGCACCGGCCACTGCGGCGGCACCGGCAGCGGCGGCACCGGCCGGCGACGACGTGACCGACACCGTGGTGGGCGTTGTCTCCCAGCTCACCGGATACCCCGCCGAGCTGCTCGACGTCGACCTCGACCTGGAAGCCGACCTCGGCGTGGACACCGTCAAACAGGCCGAGATCTTCGCCGCTATCCGCGAGCACTACGGCGTCGCCCGCGACGACAACCTCAAACTGCGCGACTTCCCCACCCTCACCCACGTCATCGGCTGGATCCGCGACAAAACCGGCACCCCCGCACCCACACCGGCACCGGCCACTGCGGCGGCGCCGGCAGCGGCGGCCCCGGCAGCGGCGGCACCGGCCGGCGACGACGTGACCGACACCGTGGTGGGCGTTGTCTCCCAGCTCACCGGATACCCCGCCGAGCTGCTCGACGTCGACCTCGACCTGGAAGCCGACCTCGGCGTGGACACCGTCAAACAGGCCGAGATCTTCGCCGCTATCCGCGAGCACTACGGCGTCGCCCGCGACGACAACCTCAAACTGCGCGACTTCCCCACCCTCACCCACGTCATCGGCTGGATCCGCGACAAAACCGGCACCCCCGCACCCACACCGCCACCCAGCGCCGAAAAAGCGGCGGCAGCGGCCCCGAGCGAGGTCGCTTCGACTCCCACCGTCACCGGCGACATCGCCGCCACCGACCGGATCCCGCGGAAGGTTCCTGTACCCGCGCTGCGGCCAGACCTCGCGGCCTGCGTGCCGACCGGGGTCAAACTGGGCACCGGTACCCGCGTGGCGGTCATGTGTGACCAGGGCGGCGTCGCAGACGCGTTGATCACTCGCCTGACCGGGCTCGGCGTCGACGTGCTGGCGATGCACCCGGAAGACGACGTCGACACCGTCCTCCCCGACGGTGGGGTCGACGGCGTGTACTGGCTGGTGGCGCTGGACGACGAGGGCCGCCTGGACGACTTGGACCTCGTCGGCTGGCAGGAAGCGCTCCGATACCGGGTACGCAACCTCTACGCCACCATGCGTCGGCTGTACGAACGCAGCCCGTTCCTGGTCGTTGCCACCCGGTTGGGCGGGTACCACGGCTACGACGCGGCCGGGGCGACCTGCCCGCTGGGCGGCGCGGTCACCGGGTTCGCCAAGGCGTATCGGCGGGAGCGGCCCGACGCCCTGGTCAAGGCGGTCGACTTCCCGGTCAGCAGGAAGACCGCGGCGCTGGCCGACGTGCTTATCGAGGAGACCCTGCGCGATCCTGGCTGCGTCGAGGTCGGCCACGCCGCAGGCCGCCGCTGGGGCGTCGGCCTGGTGGAGCGCCCGTTCCCGAACGTGGCGGAGACCGGTGTGGCGCTCGGCCCCGACCCGGTCTTCCTTATCACGGGCGCCGCCGGCAGCATCGTGTCGGCGATCACCGCCGACCTGGCCGCGGCGTGGCGTGGCACGTTCCACCTGCTCGACCTGACCCCGGAGCCCGACTCGGCCGACGCCGACCTGCGCCGCTACACCGACGACCGGGAAGGGTTCAAGTCCGAACTCGCTGCCCGGATGCGTGAGCGGGGCCAGCGCCCGACACCGGTCCTGATCGAGCGCGAGCTGGCGCGCTTCGAGCGCCTGCAGGCTGTCCTTGCTGCGGTGCGAGCGATCGAGGAGGCGGGCGGGTCGGTCCACTACCACAGCGTCGACCTCACCGACGCGACGGCTGTCGAAAAGGTGATGACCGAGGTGCGGGACAGCAGCGGGCACATCGACGTCCTGCTGCACGCCGCCGGGGTCGAGATCAGCCATGCACTACCCGACAAAGAGCCCGGTGAATTCGACCTTGTGCTCGGGGTCAAGGGTGACGGGCTGTTCAACGTGCTTCGCGCCGTCGGCGCGATGCCGCTGGGCGCCGTAGTGGCATTCAGCTCGGTGGCCGGTCGGTTCGGCAACGTCGGACAGACCGACTACAGCGCTGCCAACGACTTGCAGTGCAAGGTATTGAGCAGCCTGCGCCGCACCCGTCCGGGCGTGCGCACGCTAGCCGTCGACTGGACCGCGTGGGGCACCATCGGCATGGCGACCCGCGGATCGATCCCAACGATCATGGCCGCCGCAGGGGTGGAGATGCTGCCTGCGCCAGCGGGCGTGGCGTGGATCCGGCGCGAGCTGGCCACCGGCATGCCCGACCGCGAGGTCGTCGTGGCCGGGGCACTCGGCGCGTTGGCTGCCGAGTTCCAGGAAACCGGCGGCATCGACCCGGCTTTGCTGACGGCAGACGGGCCGATCGTCGGCGAGGTCGCCGGCGCCAGTGTCCACGACGGATTGGTGGTACGCACCACGCTGGACCCGACCGCCCGGCCGTTCCTGGATCACCACCGCATCGACGGCACGCCGGTGCTGCCCGGCGTGATGGGCATGGAGGCGTTCGCCGAGGCCGCCCGGATCCTCGCGCCCGATCTCTACGTGGCCGCCGTCGAGAATGTGGATTTCCGCACGCCGCTCAAGTTCTACCGGGACGAGCCACGCACCGTGACGATCACCGCGCTGCTACGCCCCGACGGGGACGACCTGGTCGCCGAGTGCCGCCTGTCGGCCGAGCGCACCCTGCCCGGCGCCGAGGAGCCGCAGCGCACCGTGCACTTCACCGGCTCGGTGCGGCTGGCTACAGATCCACCCACGCTCGAAGACGGCGACGCCGATCCCGGCGACGAAGCCCGGGCGCTGACCCCTGATGAGGTCTACCGGCTGTACTTCCACGGCCCGACCTACCAGGTCGTCGGCTCGGCGTGGAAGTGGGGCGACGGTGCGGCCGCACGCTTTGCCGCCGATCTGCCACCGCAGGTGGACGAACCGGTGCTGATCGGGCCACGACTGGTGGAGCTGTGCTTCCAGACCGTCGGGCTGTTCGAGGCCGGCACCGAAGGACGCTTCGCCCTGCCGCTGCATGTCGACGCGGTGCGCCTGAACGGCCGGCCTGCCGAGCGGGCCGGCCTGGTCGCCACCGCGCGGCCGGACGGCCACGGCGCCTTCACCTGCACCGTCCGCGACGACGCGGGCGCGCTCGTGCTTCGGGTCGACGGGTACCGCACGGTGCCGCTGCCGGATCCGCCGCGCGCGGACGTCGTCGCCCCGATGCGGTCGGTCATGAGCGGCTGAGGAAACGTACCACTATGGACAGGCAGATCCGGCGGCTCGCGATCGTCAACCGCGGCGAGCCCGCGGTCCGCGCACTGACCGCGGTGGCGGAGCTCAACCAGGCCGGCGACCAACCACCGATCCGGACCATCGTGTTCTACACCGACCCGGACGCCGACGCGTGGTATGTGCGGGAGGCCGACGAGGCCGTGCCGCTCGGGACCGCGACGTTCTTCGACCCGGCCGACGGTACGCGCCGGTCGCGGTACCTGGACGAGGCGGCGGTCGTGGCGGCGTTGCGCGGCGCCGAAGCTGACGCGGTCTGGGTGGGCTGGGGATTCGTGGCCGAGCACGCCTCGTTCGCCCAGGCATGCGAGGAGGCCGGGATCGTGTTCGTCGGCCCGGACAGCGCCACGATCCGACGGCTCGGCGACAAGGTGGCCGCCAAACGGGTCGCCGAGCAGGCCAACGTCCCGGTGGTGCCGTGGAGCGACGGGCCGGTCGACGACGTGGCGCAGGCGACCGCGGTCGCGGCGCGGCTCGGGTACCCGGTGGTGGTCAAGGCGGCCTCGGGCGGTGGCGGCCGCGGGATCCGGATGGTTCACAACGACGCCGAACTCGCCGAGGCGCTGCCGTCGGCGCGCGCCGAGGCGCAGCTCGCCTTCGGCGACCCCACTGTCTTTCTGGAGAAGCTTGTGCCAGCCGCCCGTCACGTCGAGGTCCAGGTGATCGCGGACGGATACGGCACCGTGTGGGCGGCGGGCGTGCGTGACTGCACTCTGCAACGCAAGCACCAGAAGGTGTTGGAGGAGTCGGCGTCGACGGTGCTCAACGCCGAGCAGGAGCAGGCGATCCGTGACGCGGCGGTCCGCTTGGCCGCCGCGGCAGGCTACCGCAGCGCGGGCACGGTCGAGTTCCTGGTCGACCCGGACACCGCGAATTTCCTGTTCATGGAGGTCAACACCCGGCTACAGGTCGAGCATCCAGTCACCGAGGTGACCACCGGGCTGGACTTGGTGAAGCTGCAGCTACACGTGGCACGTGGCGGGCGACTGACCGGCGCCCCGCCGCAGGTGTTCGGGCACGCGATCGAGGCGCGGGTGTGCGCCGAGGATCCCGAGAACGGGTTTGCGCCCGCGCCAGGCCGGCTGGCCCGGCTCCGCCTGCCGGCCGGCACCGGGATCCGCGTCGACGCGGGCGTACGCGAAGGCGACCAGATCCCGCCCGACTTCGACTCGATGATCGCCAAGATCGTGGCGTGGGGGCATGACCGCGCGGAGGCCCTCGCCCGACTGCGTCGGGCACTGCACGAGACCACGGTGGTGGTCGAGGGTGGCACCACAAACCGCTCCTTCCTGCTGACTCTGCTCAACCGGCCTGAGGTGCGCGCCGGGCACTTCGACAACCACTGGCTGGACCGGCTGACCGCCGAGGCGGCGCACCTGCCCGCCCCGGATCCGGTCGCCCTGCTGGTCGCCGCCGTCGAGTCGTATGACCTCGACGAGGTCGCCGAGCGGGCCGCGTTCCACGCCAGCGCGGCGCGCGGCGGAGCCGAGTCGGCGCCCGGGGTGGGTCACCAGTGCCGCCTGCGCTACCGGGGCCAGCAGTACGACCTGCACGTGTACCGCACCGGCGGCGGGACCTACCGTGTCACATCCGGCGCCGGCAACGCTGATGTCACGGTCTCCCACCGCGACGGATATGAGCGGCGGGTGGTCGTAAGGGACCGGCCGCACCGCGTGGTGTCGGTCGTGGAGGGTGCCACCCTGCGCGTCGACGTCGACGGCGCGGCACACGCCGTGTTCCGCGACGACGGGGGCGTGGTGCGTTGCCCCGGGCCGGCATTCGTGCTGTCGGTTCTCGTCGAACCCGGTGATCAGGTCGCCGAGGGTGACCCGCTGGCCATCGTCGAGAGCATGAAGATGGAGAACAAGATCACCGCACCGTTCGCGGGCACCGTCGCTTCCGTCGAGACCGCCGCGAACGTTCAGATCGAAGCGGGCGCGCCGGTGGTCCGCATCGTGACGTCCGACGCCGGTCAGGACCACGAAGCGGCCGCAGTCGACTTCGCCGGACTCGCCGCCGAGCCGTCCGACGCACCCCCCTGCGAGCGGGTGTACGAGGCGCTGCGCGGGTACCTGCTCGGCTACGACCTGGACCCGGGCACTGTTCGGGCCATGCTGACCCGGCAGCGCCGGCTCGGCGAGATCGCTGCGCCGGCCGACACCGACCTGCTGCGCTGCGAGGACGGCCTACTTGATCTGTTCGCCGACGTCGGCTCTCTCTACCGGCCGCGCAGCGAGATCGAGCCGGAGGAGGCGCTCGTCACCGGCAGCACCCAGGAGTACCTGCTGTCCTACCTGCAGTGGCTCGACGCGGATCGGGCCGACCTGCCCGACGGATACCGGCGGCGTCTGGAACAGGCGCTGCTGCGCTACGGCGTTCGTGGCCTGGACCGCACCCCCGAACTGGAAGAAGCCGTCGTCTGGATGTTCCGGTCGTTTCGCCGGGTCGCCGACCTGGTACCTGCAGTGACCGCGATCCTCGGACGCCGGCTGCGCCACCATGCCGAGTTGGCCCACCTGGCCGACGCCGAGATGCGGGCCCGGCTTGACCGCTTGGCGGCCATCCAGGGCCGTCAGCGCGTGGTCGCAGACCTGGCCCGCGACGTTCGGTTCCACTACTTCGACGAACCGCTGCTCGACGTCGCCGTCGCCGAGGATTACGCCGAGGTGGAGCGCGATCTCGATGCACTGCGTGACCATCCCGACGACGCTGACCGCGCCGACCGGATCGACCGCCTTGTCGCCTGCCCGCAACCGCTGCGTGGCGAGCTGCTGCGGCGGTGGCGCGGCAGCAGAGACCCCGGACTGCGGCAGGCGGTCCTGGAGGTCTACACACGCAGGTTCTACCGGATCAGGGAACTACGGGACCTGGCATTCAGCGAGCACGACGGGCGGCTGCTGTGCAGCGCAGACTACGACTTCGAGGGCCAGCCCATCCACCTGGTCACCGCGTATGCGCCCCTGGTAGAGCTGCCGGAGCTGTCCCGGGCGATCGCCGGGCATCTGGGCACCGCCGACGTCGACCGGCAGGTCGTGGTGGATCTGGCGCTGTGGCGACACGGTGAGAAGGCCGATGTCGACGCCGTCATCGCCGAGGCCGACAAACTCCTGGCCGACTGTGACTTCGGGTGCCTGCTGAGGCGCCTGGACCTCACCATGACGACCGCCGAAGGGGCCGCGCCGGAACGCTTCCGCACCCATCACGTGACCTACCGCCAGCGGGATGGCCAATTCGTCGAGGACCCGCTCTACCGCAATCTGCACCCCATGCTCGCCAAGCGTCTGGACCTGTGGCGGCTGGCGAACTTCAAACTGCACCGGTTGCGCTCGGCCGAGGACGTGTA
The DNA here is from genome assembly GCA_963728815.1 of uncultured Actinomycetota bacterium. Taxonomy (GTDB): domain Bacteria; phylum Actinomycetota; class Actinomycetes; order Mycobacteriales; family Mycobacteriaceae; genus Mycobacterium. Next base: position 330,490 of record CAVSLH010000016.1, on the reverse strand, counting down.
CGTGTTCCACGGCGTGGCCCACGACAACCCCGCCGATCACCGCCTGTTTGCGCTTGCCGAAGTGCGCGACATGACCCCGGCCCGGGCCGACAGCGGCGCGGTGCGCTACCCGCGGCTGGAGTTGATGGGTCTGCTCGCCCTGTCGGCGATGTGGGAAGCGCTCGCCACGTTCGACGAGCGGGACCGGCCGGCGGCCAACCGGATAGTGCTCTATATCCGGCCGCCGTGGGATGTGCCGCGCGACGCGTGGCCCGAACTGGCCCGGTCGTTGGCGCCGCTCGCGGTCGGTGCCCGCCTGGAGAAGGTGGTGCTGCGAGTACGGCTCCCCGACGGTCGCGACCGTGTGCTGGACGTGGAGGGGCTGGACGCGGGCGTGACCGTGCGCGAGCGCCCACCGGGGCGGGAGCCGATTCGGTCGTTGACGCCGTACCGGCAGAAGGTGCTGCGCGCCAACCGCTTCGGCGCCCCGTACCCGTACGAGATCGTGCGGATGCTCACCCCTCCGGCCGGAGCCGTGGCGCGGTTCCCCGCCGGGGAGTTCATCGAGCACGACCTGGACGAGCAGGGGGCCCTCCTACCGGTGTCGCGACCGTACGGGATGAACACCGCCAACATCGTGGTCGGGCTGCTGCGCAACGACACCGAGAAGGTGCCCGAAGGGATGACCCGGGTGGCGCTGTTCGGCGACCCGACCCGCGGCCTGGGCAACCTGGCCGAGCCGGAGTGCCGGCGGATCATCGCGGCGCTGGACCTGGCCGAGCGGATGGGGGTGCCGGTCGAGTGGTTCGCGCTGTCGTCCGGGGCGAGGATCGCGATGGACAGCGGCACCGAGAACATGGACTGGATTGGCGCGGTCCTGCGCCGCCTCATCGAGTTCACTCAGGGCGGCGGGGAGGTGAACATCGTTGTCACGGGGGTGAACGTGGGCGCCCAGCCGTACTGGAACGCCGAGGCGACCATGCTGATGCACACCCGCGGGATCCTGGTGATGACCCCCGCCAGCGCGATGGTGCTGACCGGCAAGCAGGCACTGGACTTCTCCGGTGGAGTGTCGGCCGAGGACAACTTCGGTATCGGCGGCTTCGACCGGATCATGGGGCCCAACGGCCAGGGGCAGTACTGGGCGTCAACCCTCGCTGACGCGTGCGACATCCTGCTGCGCCACTACGAGCACACCTACGTCGTACCCGGTGAGACGTGGTCCCGTCGGCGCACCACGGCCGACCCGGTAGACCGAGACGTGCGCTCCGCGCCGCATGCCGCCATCGCGGGCTGCGACCTGGCAACGGTCGGGGAGGTCTTCTCCGCCGCTCACAACGCCGAGCGCAAGAAGCCGTTCGACATGCGCTCGGTGATGCGGGCCGTGGCCGACGCCGACTCGGCACCGCTGGAGCGCTGGGGCCAATGGCGCGCCGCCGAGACGGTGATCGTGTGGGATGCGCACATCGGCGGCATCCCGGTATGTCTGATCGGAATCGAATCACACACGGTGCCCAGGCGCGGATTCGTGCCGGCGGGCGGCCCCTCCTCGTGGTCCTCCGGCACGCTGTTCCCCCAGTCGTCGCGCAAGTTGGCACGCGCCGTCAACGCGGCCAGCGGCAACCGCCCGCTCGTCGTGTTGGCGAACCTGTCCGGCTTCGACGGCTCGCCGGAGTCGATGCGTCGTTGGCAACTGGAGTACGGTGCCGAGATCGGCCGGGCGGTGACCAACTTCCGCGGCCCGATCGTATTCGTGGTGGTCTCCCGCTACCACGGTGGTGCGTTCGTGGTGTTCTCCAAGAAGCTCAACGAGCGGCTGGAGATCGCCGCTGTGGAGGGCTCATTCGCGTCGGTGATCGGTGGTGCGCCTGCCGCTGCCACCGTGTTCGCTCGGGACGTGCAGGCGCGCACTGAGCAGGATCCCCAGGTGCGCGAGGCTGCCGAACGGGTGCGAGGCGCGACGGGGTCGGATGCCGGCACGGCGCGGGCCCGGCTCGCCGAGATCACGGCGGTGGTCCGCTCCGCGAAGCTCAGCGAAGTGGCTGACGAGTTCGACCGGATCAACACCGTCCAACGGGCGCTCGCGGTGGGCTCGGTGGACCGCATCATCAGCGCCGAATCGTTGCGGCCCTACATCGTCGACGCCCTCGACCGGGGGATGTCACGGGTATAGCGGCCGGTCAAGCCAGGAGTGCCGGGGTACCGCCGACGCCAGTACCCCAGGGGCGCCGAGGGCGGCAGGCGGCGAAGCGGCCACCCGCGTCGCGACGGTGAGCAGGAACCGGCCTTCCCGCCGCCACCAACCGGTAAACACGGTGCCTTCGGCGGCCCGCACCGTTAATGCGCCCCAACCGTCACCACGCGGCGCGGCCGGGGTGACCTCGAGCGTGCGGGTGTCGCGACGCAGCCCCGTGCCTAACACCTTTAGCGCACTCTCCTTCGCCGACCAGATCAGATTTACGACCGCGTCGCGCTCGGCACCGGCCACGCACGAACCGACCAGACGTTGCTCGGTCGTAGTGAGGAAGTCGCACACGAAGCCCGGCGAACGCGGCTCCACCAGCTCCAGGTCGCAACCGACAGCCAGCGGCCCCGTCGGCGACGTCACACAAACCGCCCACCCCGCACGGTCGCTGATCGACACGCCCACCTCGATCGGAGCGCCGTCGACGCACACGTAGGGGGCTCCGCTGGGCGCATTGCGGACTTCGATACCGGCGAGCGTCGCCGGGTCGGTGGGCCGGCCGGCGACCGAAGCGACGGCGTGCTTGGTGACAAGCCGGCGCAGCAAGAACTCGGTGCGCCGCTTGGTGTACCGCAGCCCGGCCAGGCTGGCCGCCTCGCCGGGCGCCAGCCATTGTTCTTCCGCGGGTAGCGCCTCCTCACCCAGCGCGAGCCACCGATGCCCGCCCGCATCGGCTGGGCGTTGTTGCATAGGCACCTCCAGACAACAGCCGTTCCGCCGAATCTACCGCCGGCGAGATCGATGCCGACGGGTAGCGGTCATCGTCCAATCGCGCTGTGCACGGGCATCTCATCGCCGAAGCAAATCCCCACATCGCGGGCGGTCAGTATCGAGTCGCAGTCGAGCGGGACCCTCTTCTGCCGGCGGGTGGCCTCGGCGAGCGGCACGTAGTCCACCGTCGGTGGGTTGAGCGCCACCATCACACCGTTTTGTCCTTCGTCGAGGGCCCGCACGGCAGCAGCGCCGAAGCGCAGGCCGAGCAACCGGTCGAACGAGGTTGGCGAACCGCCCCGCAGCAAGTGGCCCAGCACGACCGTGCGTGCCTCTCGACCGGTCATCTGCTCGAGCTCAGCGGCCACCTTGGCGCCGATGCCACCGAGGCGTTCGGCCTGCCCCGGCGACTTGCCAATGATCGATAGATCTCCGCCGACCGGCCGGGCGCCCTCGGCGACGCAGACGATAGAGAACTTCGCGCCATTCCGCTCGCGAAGGGTGATCAAGGCTGCCACTCGCTCGAGGCTGAACGGGATCTCGGGGATGAGGATCGCGTGCACCCCCGACGCCATGCCGGCGTTCAAGGCGATCCATCCGGCGTAGCGGCCCATCACCTCCACCACGATGATCCGGCCATGCGATGTGGCGGTGGAGAACAGCCGGTCGATGCACTGCGAGGCGAAGTCGACAGCGGTGTCAAAGCCGAACGTCGACGCCGTCTTCTCGAGATCGTTGTCAATCGTCTTGGGTACGCCGACCAGACGCAACCCAGCCTCGTGCAGGTGACGGGCTAGCGACAGCGTTCCGTCACCGCCGATCGTGATCAACGCGTCGATGCCGTGCTCGGCGAAGCGGCCGAGCAGCTCTTCGGTTCGGTCCACCTCGATCCAGGTGCCGTCGCTTTGTTGCACCGGATAGGCGGTCGGGTTGCCACGATTGGTGGTTCCGATGATCGTGCCACCCTGGTGGATGATGCCGCGAACCCTGTCACGAGTCAGCTCGATCAGCCCACCGTCGGGGTACTCGTCCGGGAACAACAACCCGTTGAAGCCGTCGCGGATCCCGACGACATCCCAGTCGCGGTTTCGTGCGGCCAGGGTGGCCGCGCGGATGACGGCGTTGAGTCCCGGTGCGTCGCCGCCGCCGGTGCTCAGAGCGATCCGCTGGATGCGAGATTTCACGAGGGAAAACCCTACCCTGGAGAAGCACCCACGCCTGAGGTTCGGTTCGGAAGCCAACGATCAGCCTGCGCTACCCTGCGTTCAGTTCCGTATAGGGATTGCGTCTCTGGTAACGCGGTGGACTCAACGGGATGACGCTCGATCGTCACTATTGATCCGCCGACCTCTCCTGCAGAAGCGCCGAAGTGCTTGTCCTATAACGGAATTCGACCTCTAACTATCGCGAGAACCGTAGCGGCACTCGCTTGATAAACGATACTTTGTGGTCTGTTAAAGTTCGCCAGATTTGTTTCCGACGTGTGGGGGCTGGCGGTACAGGGCGGCACCGGCGGTAACGCCCGCACCGGCGGCGACAAACAGCACCTGCGCCCCCGCCGGGAGCTTCTCGACCTCCCGCTCGAACGCCGCCGCCAGCGCGGCGGTGTGCATGCGCTGATCGTCTGCGATGCTGATCTGTTCGACTCCCACCCCAAGCCGGCTACTCAGCGCGGCGCGGTACCCGGGCCGGGGAGGCGCGGCGACAATCATGTCGATGTCCGAAAGTTGCACAGAGTGCGCATCCAGGCACGCGCGCGCCGCCTCCGCGGCCGCCGCGGCGAATTGCTCATCCATCGCGGCTGACTGATTGAACCGCAGGACGTTACGCGCGTCGGCGAATCCCACTGTCGCAGAGAACACCTCGGCATCGTCTGCCGTGTCGTTCACATTCACCCAGGACACGCGGCTCAGCCCGTAGTCGTCATCGGACCATCCGCACAACACCGCCGCTCCGGCGGCCGAAAACGGAAAGTGCTCGCTCATTCCATGACCCGGATCGGCATCACTGGCCACGACAAGCGCGCGGTGGATGCAGTGTGTCCGCAAGAATCCGTCAACGATCTGCAGCGCGGTCAACACTCCGCAGGCGCCGTTGGCGATGTCGAAGGAGAATGTGCCGTGAGCGCCGGCGTGCGGATCCTCGGGGTTGGCCCCGATGTCGTCCTGAATCAGCGCGGCCAGCGCCGGCTCCCCCAGATTGCGGTCGCGGTAGATCCCCGCGTTGACCACGAGATCCAACTCGTCGGGGTCGCATCCGGCCCGCTGCAGACAATCCTTGGCCGCGGTGACCGCGAGGTGCAACGCGCTGTGCCGTCCACGCCACCGCGGGTGCGCGATGTCGACTCGATCAATGACTGTGCCCATAGCGGCTCACCAAATCCTCATCCAGGGTCAGTAAAACCATGCCGATCTCCAGCCCGGAGGCCAACGCAACCAGCGCGATCCTTTCTCCGGCCACGATGCGTCCGGCCTCGAGTTCCTCGACGAGGGCCACCGTGTGGGTCGTCGATGCCGTGTTGCCGTACCGGTCGACGGTGATCACCCAGTCGTGCCCGGCGCTGTCGCCGAGCGACGCCGAAATTTGGGCCATTCCTTTGCGGATAGCACGTGCCGAGGTCTGGTGCGTGATCACGTGGTCGATGTCGTGAAACGAAATGCCAACGGCCTCAAGGACCTCATGCAGCAGCAGCGGGGTGTCGGCTATTGCGGCCCGCTGGATGGCGCGGGAATCGGTGAACATCCGCGCGCCCGGATCGTCGCCCCGTGGATAGGCGAGGCAGAGTCGGCTGTAGTCGGCGACCGTGGTGAACCCGGCAAGGACGATTCCCGCGGAGCCGATGGGAGCCCGCTCCAGCAGAAGTGCCGCACCGGCGTCACCGAGAGTCAGCGAGGCGAGTTCTTTGCTCATGATGTTGCGGATGTGGCGGGCCGCGTTATGGCTGAGCTGCGAGATGTACTCACCGCTGACGACCAGTCCGCGCTCGACGGTGCCCTGCCGGATCCAGTTGTTCAAAATGGTGACTCCGGTGAGCATCCCGGCGCACGCGTTGGACACATCGAAGGTCATCGCCTTGTGCGCCCCGATCCCCCGGGCCACGGCACTGCTCATCGTCGGCTCCAGCCTTTGGGTGAGGCCGCCGCGGAATTTCGTGATGCTGCAGCTGATGACCACGTCGAGCGAGGCCGGGTCCTGTTGCGCGGTGGCGAGACAGTTCAGCGCCGCCGAGATGGCGAGACTGTAGGAATCGTCGTCGCCCACCGAGACCCGGCGCTCGCGGATCCCGGTCAGCCGTTCCAGATCGATGTGGGTGTGGTGGCGTGTGGTCGCCATCAATTCGTCTGTCGTGAGGTGAGTATCGGGCAGATGCCGACCGGCACCCGCCAACCGGGTGACGAACGGTGCCCGGACGCCTTCTCCGTCGGTTTCCATCACCAGCCAATGCCGAGTCATCGGCGCTACCTCCTTCTGGTGGCCGCTGCTCAGCAGCGAATCTCAAGGACTTCGGTCAACGGGCGCCGGGCAGTGCCCCCGACGTGTGGGTCCAGCGCCGGTGATTTCCCGACTCGGATCAGCAGCTGCGGCTGGCCCGCATTTCCGGTCACCTGCCGGATGATGTCGCGGCTGGGCGCGAACTCGGTCATGTGGGTCAACGTGCAGGTGGCCATGCCGGCCGCTGTGCACTCGAGCAGCACCGCCGACAGCGCCTCACCGCAGCGCAACACGTCCAGCCTGGCGTCGCCATGATGAGTGGACAGGACCAGGATCTTGGAGTTGTCGTGGTCGATGGTGGCGTGGCGCCCGCCGCCACCCGCCGGGGGAAACGCGCGGGCTATATCGACGCGGGCTGCTTCCGAGCTGGACACCAACTCGCTTTGCGGTATCCCGTCGTCTAACGCGAATGGTGATGTCCACCAACGCAGTTCATCCTGATAGGAGGTGTCGTAACGGCGCAGCGTTTCGGTGAGCCGGGACGCCTCGGCCAACATTGGACGCGCATCTTCGGCCACCACGTCCAGCATCACCTCATACGGGGTGACCGCGCGGCACAGTACCGACTCCAGGGTCACCCACTTGGCGGGCGCGCCGAACGGTAACCGGTCGGTGTAACGCCGAAGGATCGCGGCCGCCAGCCGCTGGTGTGCCTCGGTCACAGCCTCCATGGGCCGGAATTGAAGTGTCGCCAGATGATCTGGTTCGTCCGGATCGGGAAAGCGCTCGGTGGCGCTGTCCCAGCCGGCGGCGGCCATGGCGACTCGGAGGTGGTCGAGGACCGCACCGCAGCTCAACGTCAGCTCTCGGCCTGCTTGATCGATCGCGTATACCAACCGGTAAGGATCGGCCCACAGGTGCAGCGTGGCGCCCTCGGAAACCCATCGCCAGGGCTGGCTGTTGTGCAGCGAAGGCGCATGACACGCCAGCGTCACCGCGTCCCGGATGACCTGGGAATCGGGCGCCGTCACCGTCATGTCAACCACCACCAATGAGTCCGTGACGTCGACACTATGGATCTTGTGTCGCGTGCTGACAGAGCCGTTAGTCCTCAACCACCGGGGCATTCGGCTCCTCCCACAAACGAGCGTTCGTCGAACAACCGGTGCGGGTAGGTATCATGTCGGTCTCGGTGTACTGCGCTGCGATCGATCTCGCTTAAGTGCACGACCGCCATGACAGAGTCGCCGAGACGCCAGCCGGCCAGTGTGGCATCGCCGGCTGGGAGACGGCGAAAGGCGATTCCTGGTGCGCGTTCTCATCGTCGGTGCCGGGGTGATCGGAAGTGTGTACGCCGGGCGGCTGCTGGCTGCCGGGCATGCGGTGACATTGTGCGCGCGTGCGGACCGGCTCGCCGAGCTCGAAGAATCGGGCCTGGTACTCGAGGATGCGCATTCCGGGCAGCGCGTCTGCCACGAAGTTGCGGTTGTCGGGCCCACCGACGCCGCCGGGTTACGCTGCGACCTCGCTTTGGTCGCGGTGCGGCGCGATCAGATGATCACCACCCTGCCCCTGCTGCAGACCCTGGGCGCCGACGTCATGTTCTTCGGTAACGCGGCAGGTGTGGTCACCGCGCTCACCGAGGCGATGGGCGCCCGAGCGCTATTCGGGTTCCCGGCCGCCGCCGGTGTTCGCGACGGCCCGACCGTTCGCTTCGTCCTGATCCGCCAGCAGAAGACGATGCTCGCCGACCCGGGCCAACCGCGTTCAGCGCGAATACTGGCTCTGGCCAGGATGTTTCGGGCCGGTGGGTTCCCCACGACGATCGCCGCTGATGCCGATGATTGGCTGATCGCTCACGCCGCGTTCATCGTGCCGATCGCGTTGGCGCTGTACCGCGTGGGTGTCCAACCCCGCCGGCTCGCCGCCGACGAGCAGTTGCTGCGGATGATGGTGGTGGCCACCCGCCAGGTGTTAGGCGCACTGGCGGGCGCCGGCAACACGGAGATTCCCCGCAACCTGCACTGGCTGTACCTGCGGTTGCCGCAACGTTTCGCCATGTACTACTGGCGCCGCGTCCTTTCGGGACCGCGAGGCGAGCTGTGGTTCGCCGCGCATACCCGCTCCGCCCCGGAGGAAATGGCCTCCCTGGCCCACGCTCTTCGATCTGTGATCGATCGTGCCGGACACCGTGCACCCGCACTGGACGCATTGCTGGCAGACGGGCAGCCCTGACGGGCCGAAAGGTCGGAGGTTACGTGCAACTGCGCGCTGATTCCAGCAGCAACCGGCGTTCGGCGGCGGCAACGGTCCGCCGGGTAGCGGCCACCGCGTCTGGGTTCACCGACACCGAGGTGATCCCCATGCGAACAAGATGCTCGGCGAAGGCCGGGTTGGTCGACGGCGCTTGACCGCACAGGGACGAGGTGATGCCGTGCTTGCGCGCTATCGGCACGACGCGACCAATGGCATCGAGTAAAGCGCCATCGGATTCGTCGAACAGCTCAGCACAAATATCGGAATCGCGGTCGACTCCGAGGACCAGTTGGGTGAGATCGTTGCTGCCAATGGACACCCCGTCCACGCCCAGCCCGATGTACTCAGGAAGCCAGTAGATCACCGATGGCACCTCGGCCATCACCCAGCGATGCAGACCGCGCTGAGAACCCTGGGCACTCGCGTCGACCAGAGACAGGCAGGCCTCCAGTTCCCATCGCGTCCACACGACGGGAATCATCAGATGCACGTTGGGATTACGCTCGTGCACCCGGGCCAATGCCTCGAATTCCAGGGCGAACAAATGTGGATCTTTGATGTACCGGTCGCACCCGCGGTACCCGATCATCGGATTGTGCTCGACTGGCTCGTAGGCTTCACCGCCGCGTAGGCCATGTCCTACTCCTTACTAGATAACCCGACGCCAGACATCGTGGGCCTCTTGCAGTGAGTCCTTGAGCGGCCGAGAGGTGTCCATCCGGTGCGCGGTGTCCCAGCCGTTGTGTTGAGCAGCTAACGCTGTGGCGATCTCCGGCGTCGCATCGGAATGGCCTGGCTGCCTCGTCCTGATTCTGTCGGCGGCCATGTCAGGCGTCGCCGAGCAGATGAGTTCCACGAGTGCCGAATGCGTTTCCCTGGCACGGCGATGAGCATGTGCGCGAATTTGCGGATCTCGCCAGGTGCCGTCGAGGATCACTGATTGCCCATTGCCCAAACACATCCGTGCTCGGCGCAGGGCTACCTCATAGACGGCTGCGACGTTGTCCGGGCTATACAATCCTGCGTCCAGCACACCCGGGTCTCCGGTGATGGCGCCTGATTCTCGTAATTCCCGGCGCACGTCATCGGTTGAGATGACCTGAGCTCCAACCCTTTCGGCAAGCGCACGCGCCAGGGTCGACTTGCCGGTTCCTGGATTTCCACCGATGAGCGCCAGCCGAACAGCACCGCTCTGAAGGTGCTGGGTCGCAATAGCGAGGTGCCGAGCGGCGTCCACCGCGGCCTCCGATTTACCCTGCGACAATCGCACGCAGTCGACCTTCGCCCGTACCACCGCTCGATAGGCGATGTAGAAATCCCGCAGCGACGACGGCGCCGAATCCGCCGAGTGGGCGATGTAGCGCTCGAGAAAGTAGTCACCAAGGTCTTTGCGGCCCAAGAACTCCAGGTCCATCGCGAGGAACGCGGCGTCATCGATGCGGTCGATGTGGCGGAGCTTGTCGTCGAACTCCAGGCAGTCGAGCAGAGCCGGTTCACCGTCCACATAAAAGATATCGTCGGCGAGCAGATCGCCGTGGCCGTCGACAATGCAGGCTTCTTCGATCCGCCCCATGAACAGAAGTTCACGGCCCGAAATGAATTCGGTGGCAAGGTGCTCAATCCGCCGGATCGACTCGTCCGAGACTCCCGAAATCGCCATCCCCGTATAGCGGTGGAGTTCCGAGAGGTTCTCGCGCCAGCGTTGGTCGAGCGCGCCCACCGTGCCCTGGGCACTGATTACCTGACTGCGCTCAGCACGCTCGTGAAAGCGCGCCAGTACGTCGGCGATGGCGTCCAGTACGCCCCGAACGGACTCGCCGGACTCGCCGCGTGTGACCATGGACGCCAACCGGTCGTTGTCGCGATACCGCCGCATGACGACAATCGGTTCGGCGGGACCTCCGGCGGGGTCGTCAAGATGCGCGACCCCAAGATAGCTACCGGGAGACAGACGGCTGTTCAACTCGACTTCCCGTAAGCATGCGCGCTCACGCTGCTTCGGTGTACGGAAATCTAGGAAGTCGGTCAGCACCGGCTTCTTCGCCTTGTACGCTCGGTCGCCGGCTAACACCACCACACCCGTGTGGGTTTCGCGAACATCGGCGTAGGGCACCGCAGCCGTCGTCGGTGACCCGGCTGTCCTGTCGGCGGTGATCGCGGCCTCCGTGTTTCGCACAACGGCCTTAGGACGGCCGCGCCACGATCACCGGCGTACGAACCGAGTGAACGACCGCGTTGCTGACCGAACCCAGTAGCATGCCGGTCAAGCCGCCTCGGCCGTGGCTGCCGACGACGACAAGCTGAGCGGATTCCGACTCTTCCATCAGCGCTCGACCCGGGTGATCAAGAGCGACGACTCGCTGCACCGTGACATCGGGATAGCTCTCTAGCGAGCCCGCGAGACATTCGGCCAGATTCCGCTCGGCTTCCGCCTTCCAGTCCAGCCACGGGCATTCGAACAGCGCGGCGTCGCTCCACGCGTGCAATGCCGTCAGCCCGACACCGCGACGGGAGGCTTCATCGAACGCAATAGCCGTCGCAAGCTCCGAAGCCGGCGAGCAATCGATTCCCACCAGCACGGGAGCTTGCTCGGGATGAGGCATTAACGGATCTTCGTCGCGAATGACCGCGACCGGACAGCTCGCGCTCCGCACCACGCCTGAACTGACCGAACCAAGCACAACGCGGGCGACCGCGCCGCGCCCGTGGCTACCCACGACGAGCATTTCTGCCTCTTCGGAAAGATCGATCAGCGTCGGCACAGGGGGCGAACGCTTCAGCTCGCTCTTGATTGGGATCCTCCGGTCACGCTTCAGGACGTCTTCGGCGATCTTGACCGCGTGTTTGAGGACCCGGTGGCCGTCGTCTTCCGCCGATACCACGATTCCGGCTGACAGCGACATCTCCGGCCAGTTAGGCACGGCCGTCTTCACCATATGGACCAAGGTCAGTTGAACATGTCGCATCGCCGCTTCATGCGCTGCCCAGCAGACGGCAGCATCCGACGCGGCCGATCCATCGACTCCGGCAACGATGCCATAACGCTTCACGGTTGCAGACATTTCGTTCTCCCTCAGTCTCCGAAAACGCTATTACCCGGGCGGCCGACGGTCGTGAGGCTTAAGTCCCCAACCACGTGGACATGAGACCTTCGTTGGATCGCTTGGGGTGGATCGGGACTCGCGCTGGTCGGCCCGATCGAGTTGCCATTCGTGTATCGCGGTCACGGACTTCACCTTCGCAACGTCTATGGCCCGGGCACGCCATTGAAGTCGGGTAAAAGCCGCCGGCAGGTGACGATCGCCGCGAAACGAGGGGTCGAACGGCCCTGCTGGCAACCGGCGACTCCCCAATAACGTCTCGGATTGATGGGCTCGGGAAATCCCGGCAGCCCAAACATCCGACCAGGAGGATGCAATGAATCATTCCCAACCACCCGAGCGGGTCGTTGTGGGTATCGACGGCTCAGACGCCGCGATCAATGCCGCCAAGTGGGCGATCACCGAGGCCACCAGCCGGGACATCCCGCTGCGTCTGATCCACACTGTTCACGAACGACAGGCAGATGCACCCGCAGGTGATGAGAGCCTGGATATCGAATACGCCGAAACGGCGCTGCGCGCCGCCTCTGCTGCGCTCCATACCATGGGCGAGCCAGTCAAAGTCGAATCCGATATTGTGCACGGGTCGCCTGGAAGTGCCTTAATCGACGAATCACGGCACGCGGCAATGATATGCGTGGGGTCCGTCGGGATCGGGCGTGTCGTCCGCAAGATAATCGGCTCAACGGCTGACACGGTCGCTCGGAAGGCGCATTGTCCCGTCGCGATCATCCGCACCGACCATGAAGCTGCGGCTTCAGATTCTGCCTGGATAGCTGTCGTGGTCGACGATTCACCCGGCAACGACGCAGTGCTCGAGCATGGCTTCCGGGAAGCGCGACTTCGTGGGGCGCCGATTCTGGCGCTGGGAGCCTGGCGATGGGGTTTGGGTGAGATTCCTTACCAGCAGCTGAACCACCGGCTTGGCCACTGGGTAGCTCAGTATCGCGATGTGCACGTCCAACCGGCTGCCGCACGACGCGGAGCTGCCGAATTTCTCACCGGTACCGAGGAATCTATTCAACTGGCCGTAGTGAGCAGCGATGATGCCGGCGACGTTGCGCGAATGATCGGTCCAGTGGCTCACGACCGCAACGCTGGATGTTCGGTGCTCGTGGTGCGTAAATGACGGCAGTCAGCGGTACCGCCACGCTGCAGCAGACGATCCCACTGACGTTCTGTCTAGCAAGGTATTTGGAGCGTTTCTAGATGAGCGAGGTCATCCGCCCGGGAAAAGCCGTCGGGATCAAACCAAGCGCAACCGCTTCGCCCGTTCTGATGAAGCGAGCGGGGATAATCGCAACAGATTCGAATGCGCTCGACAAGCAATCCGACAAGCGATAGCGCTGACTACTCCCGTACGACGATCACTGGAACTGTGGCCGATCGGGCAACAGCGGAGCTGACCGAACCCAGAAGCATGCCGGGAAATCCACCGCGGCCGCGGCTACCCACCACCACCAGCTGTGCGCTTTCGGATTTCTCGAGCAACCACCGGGCAGGCTTGTCGCAGACGAGCAATTGCTCGACGTGCACATCCGGATACTGTTCTTGCCAACCCGCCAAGCGTTCAGCGAGGACTTCCTGTCCTTGACGCTCGCTGTCGCGCCAATCCATCCCGAGCATCGGAAACACACCCACATCGCTCCACGCATGCAACGCCAGCAGCTTTACTCCGCGGCGGGAGGCTTCGTCAAAGGCCAAGGCCGTCGCCGCTTCCGACGCCGGTGACCCGTCGATGCCCAGCAGCACCGGTGCATTGGAGTCACGAGCCGCGCCTTGATCGGAATGAATAATCGCGACGGGACAATGCGCATGGTGAACCAGTCCCATAGCGACTGAGCCCAGCAGCCGGCCCAACGCACCCATCCCCTGGCTGCCGACAACGATCATCCAAGCCTCCTTGGAGGCATCGATCAGTGACGGCACAACGCTGGAATAGACCATCTCGGTGTGGATCTCGGGTGCCTTGGATTCGCCCAGGGCGGCCGTCAGCGCCTTATTGGCCTGCTCAATGACGTTCTGTGCGTTGTCTTTCTGCCACTCGGGCATGTCCGGATACAGTTGGCCCACCGGCCAGCCGACAACCACGGGAGGGACAGCGTGCAGCAGCGTGATAGGCACGTGGCGCATGACGGCCTCGCGGGTTGCCCAGGCTACGGCACCGTCAGATGCCGCCGATCCGTCGACGCAAACCAGTACCCCGTATTTGCTTGCGGTCTTGGACATTTCACACTCCTTGTGGAGCCCTATTTCGTGGCTGGTAGCGGCTCAGTGAGACACTCGGGCAACTCGATTTCCAGATGACGAACCGATTCGTGACACAGCGACTTACACGGCCAGCCGAGATCGAACAAGACCATGAGCATGAGGTGATTCTCGCCCATGACGTCGGCTACAAAGCGCCCGATTCCATCGGTTCGGGCGATCTGGGCCAGATGTTTGAGCAAGGCCGTTCCCACGCCAAGCGAATGATCTTCATGGGCAACCACTATCGCGATTTCAGCCTCTCTCGGGTCGTCGCAGACGACCACGTAGTTGGCTACACCGATCAGCCGGTCGGCGTCGTATGCGCCGAGAGCGCACTGCCCATGCGCAGGCTCGGTCAGCTTGCTAACGAGTTGGTCAAGTTGGACCGGCTGCAGCGTAAAGAATCGGTAGTAGCGATCACAGTCGGTGAGATGTTGGTGGAGTGTCATAACGGCGTTGGCATCGTCGGCACTGAGGCGACGCAACGACACGAACCGTCCGTCGAGCAGTTGAGCTATAGCCGAGGATTCCGCTGGTTGATCGCTCATGATTCCTCTCGATGCCGTCTTGATGGTCCCGCTGCGCATGACGTTATTTCTGGTCCGCGCGATTCGGCAGGGGCCTTGGACCCCCGCTCATGCGACGTTGGTCCCCGCACCGTCCCGGCCACGCGCTTACGCGTTGGGTGTTAGAGGTCGGTCAGCGGCGCGGTCCAGTGGACGCGGGTGCCGCCCTCGGGTGGTGTGGTGATCTCGCAGCTGCCGCCAAGTTGTTCAGCGCGGCGCTTCATATTGGCTAGGCCGCTGCGGCGTGGATTGTCGACGGGGATGCCAGAGCCGTTGTCGATGATGTCGATGGTGAACATGTCGGCGAGACTGACCTGCACGGTCAGCCGCGATGCGCCGGAGTGGCGAACCGAGTTGCTGACTGCTTCGGTGGCGACCGCTTCGGCGTGCTCGGCAAGTTCGGTCCCAACCGCCGTCATCGGTCCGTGCATGTGCACGGTGGTGACAATCTCACGATTCTCGGTCAGGTCGGCAACCACTCGCTGAATCCGGTGTCGAAAACCGCTATCGCGCCCCAACGGGGATTTCAGCTGAAAGATGGTGGTGCGAATCTCCTCGATGATGGTTTGCAGATCGTCGAGCGTGCGGTTGAGCCGGTCGGCGACCTCCGGCGAGCGTGCTCTGGCTAGCGTGCCCTGCACATCCATGCCTGTGGCGAATAGCCTTTGGATGACGTGGTCGTGCAAGTCATGTGCGATGCGTTCCCGCTCGGCCAGGATGGTCAGCTGCCGCGCATGTTCGCGGCCCGACGCGAGCATGAGTGCTATCGCGGCGTGAGTGGCGAACTGGCCCACCAGGTCGAGATAACTGCTGTCGAAGGGCGGCTGGTCCGTACCGCGCGCGACGGCGATCACCCCGGCGACTTCATCGCGGGCGCGCAGCGGCATCACGATCGCGGAGCGCTGTGCGACGTCGGTGAATGCGTGAATCGGGTAATTCAATGCCTCGGCGAGCAGCGGTTCGCCGGAGCGAAAAACGGCGCCGCTGGTGGAGCCGTCCACCGGAACCCGCTGGCCGATCACCTCAGCGGCATGCAGCCCCACCGCGGCGGAAACAACCAGCGTGTCGATCTCGTCAACGGGCAAATCGGAGTCGATCGGAACGAGAACGATCGCCTGCTCAGAATCGGTCAGCGCGCATGCGCGTTCAGCGATCAACTGCAGCGGGCGTCGGTGCGGCTCGGTGCTGGACAGCAGCGCGGTAGTGATCTCGCGGCTGGCCTCCATCCACTTCACCGACGTCCGCTCGCGCTCGAATAGTTGCGCATTATCGATGGCGACCGCGGCCGCAAACGCCAACGCGCGAGCGGCGAACTCGTCGGATTCAGAGAACACCCGCCCCGGATCGACATGGGTCAGATACAGGTTGCCGAATACCCTCCCACGGATCGTGATCGGCACCCCAAGGAAAGCACGCATCGGCGGGTGGTGCTCTGGGAACCCGCAGGCAGCCGGGTGCGTGGTCAGATCATCCAGACGCAGCGCCGGCGTTTCGACAAGCGAAACGCCCAGAACCCCCTTACCAACCGGCAGATGCCCGATCCGGCTAACCGTGTCAGCGTCCATTCCCCCGTGGACAAACGAGACCAACGTGCCCTCGGGATCACGGACGGCCACCGCGCCGTAGGGAGCCGAGGTCAACTCCCTGGCTGCGAGGATGATCCGACGCAGAGTTGCGTCGAGGTCGAGATTCGAACCGATCTCGACGATCACGCGCAGCAATTGCTCCATTTGATCGCGCGCCGCCAGCAACTCGTCGAGCTGCGCGTGCATCCTGCTCAGTAGTCTAGGCTGACCCAGCCCAGCAAAGGCTGAGCCGCTTTCGTCGGTGGTCACCCGACCCGATACCTCCACGACGCCCTCCGGCATAGGGCAGCTGGCGCTGGGGCAACGCCAGGATGCCACTGGCCAGCTTAATCACATCGGGGTCCGTCAGCCACAGTTCGACGGCCGGGTAAAGGACCCTCTTATGTGTGGCGAGTTGCCAGGCAGCGCGAAGTGAGGCCGCGAGAGTAGCCAGACCTCCCCGCTACTTGTCCGCTGGCGAGACTCATCAATTCCCCGCAGTTGGCGGGGCGGACCCTTGGCCCAACTTCGATGCGAACACCGCTGCCTGTGTCCGCCGCTCCATGCCGAGTTTGGCCAGCAAGCGCGACACGTAGTTCTTCACGGTTTTCTCGGCTAGAAACATCCGGGCGGCGATCTGCCTGTTGGTCAAACCCTCACTGAGGAGTCTCAGTAGCGTTCGCTCCTGGTCGGTCAATCCGGCTAGTGGGTCTTTGTGCTCTGCGCCGCCGCGGAGCTTTGCCATCAACGCCGCAGCGGCCCGGTTATCCAGCAGCGATTTACCCGCTCCGACCTCTTTGATCGCCCGGGCCAGCTCCATACCCTTGATGTCTTTGACGACATAGCCGCTGGCGCCGGCCAGAATCGCCTCGAGCATCGCTTCATCGGAGGTGAATGATGTCAGCATCAGACACCGCAGCTCTGGAATAGAGGACAGGAGGTCGCGGCACAATTCGATTCCGTTGCCATCGGGGAGACGCACGTCAAGCACCGCGACGTCGGGCTGCAGCGCCGGAATCCTCGCCATCGCTTCGGATACGGAGCCCGCTTCGCCGATGACCTCGAGTTCAGGGTCCGATGTCAGCAGGTCGACTAGGCCGCGACGAACGACTTCATGGTCATCGACCAAGAAAACCTTAACCATTGCGAGTCCTTCCAGCTGACCATGCGAAGTAAGAATCATGAAGCAGTGGGGTCAATATCTCATATCTTCATAATGGCTCAATCTCACCCGACAATGGCCAAACTCACCACGATGGTCGTTTCTGAGCCAGCCAGTCCAGAACGCCGCCGCACCGCCAGTGACTCGACCCCGACACGCCAGTACCGTCGCCCCAGCTGGCCAGCCCGACGTAGCCCTTTGTCGCAGGTTCAATGCAGCAGAGAGTTGACTGGGCGAAGCCGTCAGATCTAGTGACGGACCAGAAGCACCGAGCAGTCGGGATACCCCAGAATCGGATGACAGTTCGGGGTAACGAGCCCCGGCAGCTCATCAGCGTCGGCCTCGCCCACAACGGCCAGGTCAATTGCGCTGTGGTGGCTCTCAGAGCCTCTCGCGCCGGTGCCCGCGGCAACGATCTGGACGGGCACATCCGGATACCGGCGGACCCAGCTGTCCAGTCGGCGATCGATCTGCCGCACCGTAGCGTGGCGTCGCCGTGCTTCCTCCATGGCCTGGTGTACGACTTCGTCATTGTCGGGTTCGTCATTGAGGACGACGGCGATCACACCGAGCTCCGTCGGCGATCCGTCGGGATTGGTGCGGATGATCGCTACGGGGCAGTGCGCGCGCGCCACCAACGCGGCGGCGGTTGGGCCCAACAACCCGTCAGCTGCCCATCCCCGCCTGGAGGTGCCCACGCAAATCAGAGCTGCACCCTCTGATTCATTGATCAACACCTGCCCGGGATCTCCTGAGAGAATCGCCGTTTCGACCTCGACCGGTTTTTTTTCGCTCTGTACGGCGCAGTCCGCCTGGGACAGCACCATTTCGCCACGTTCGAGCTCCCACTCGGAGATGGGCTCCGATGCGATGCGCGCCGCTGTGCGCGGGATGACGTAGACAAGGCGAAGGGGCATCTGGCGGCTGATCGCCTCGTCGATCGCCCACTTGGCGGCGCTAACCGCGGCTTGCGAGCCGTTGACGCCCACCACCACCGACTTCGAGTCCAGCTGGTTCATGTCGGCTCCTGACTACTTCGATTCGCTCAATGTCAGGCTATTGCGCCGCCGCTCGTTACGGAGGGGTCATTAGGCCTCATCTGGGATGCCGCACGTCCCGAGAAGTCGCTGCGGCAACGTCTCGACGACGTTCAGACTTCAGCGGCAGACACGTCATCGGGCCTCGGCGGGTTCTGCGACTTGCTCGAACAACTTCTCCACATCCGCGCGCTCGCAGGCCGCCGTACCAGGTGTCTTCAGCATTGCTGCACCAGCCGCAATTCCCAAGCGAACGCACTTGGCAAGCGACCATCCGCGACTGAGGCCCACCGTGATCGCGGCAACCATCGCGTCGCCGGCCCCAACGCCGCTCCCGCTCCGCATCGGAATCGCCGAAAAACGCTGGCTTGCCTGGCGTGTCGCAAGCAGCGCACCATAAGATCCCACGGACACCAGCACGACTCGTGCGCGACCACTGTCGATCAGCTCATGTGCGGCAGCCAATTGCTCGGACTCTGTGGCGAGTCGGCGGCCGACGCATTCCCTCAGTTCTCGCAGGCTTGCTTTAAGGAGAAACACGCCTGAGGAGATGTGCTGCAAGCCGCCGCCGGAAGTGTCCAGAATCAGGAGGGCGCCCACCTGCCGGCAGACCTCGGCAACCCGCTGATAGTAGTCAGCAGGCACACCCGGCGGCAGGCTGCCGCTTGCCACCACGAATTCAGCTGACGCTGCCGCCGTCCGCAGTTCCTCGAGGCATTGCACCTGTTCTGCCAATGTCAGCTGCGGCCCAGGGAGGACAAACCGGTACTGCTGGCCGGTACTGGTCTCGTTGACAGTGAAGCTCTCTCGTGTTGACGTCGCGATCGGAATTTGGCGAAATGGCAGTCCTGCATCGCGGAGCAGCTTCGTGAGAAGACCACCGGTCGACCCTCCCGCGGGAAACACGGCTGACACCGACCCGCCGAGGACCTGCGCGATCCGAGCGACATTGATGCCTCCGCCGCCCGGGTCGTAACGAGTCGCCGAGCACCGTAATTTATCGGTCGGCCGTACCACGCCGATGCTTGTCGTGATGTCGAGCGCCGGATTCATGGTCAACGTGACGATTCCCGTTCGGCTCGCAGCCGGATCGACCGGCGTCTTCATCTTCGTTGACTCCGCTCGTCATTGGGAATTACAGGCCGCTCGGGTAGGTTTCCGGCGTCTCGCCGGCGATCCACAGACTCGTAGGCTCGAGAGGTTCGAGCGCCCGGGTCTGATCGATGTGAATCATCGCGTCGAATTGGTCGGCGGGCCGGACGTGGAAGTAGTGGCTTTGCCGTTCCGTTGCGGGCAGGTAGATCACCCCGATGGCGCGCCCCAATCGAACGGCACTAAGCGGGTCAGCGGCCTCCGGGCTAATCGCTGCAGACACCAGGAAGGCACTCTTGCCGGTCTCGTGTAGCAGTTCTTCGATGCTCCCGTTGAGCGCGGGCCGAACGGCCTTTCGTTCGGCAATGCCGCCCCACTCGCTGGCAGCTGTGACCGTGCCCGCGTACGTGCTCAACCCAATGAGGCGGGACTCATCGCCATATCGCTCACGAACAAGTTGACCCAGCGTGAGCTGTCCGTCGGCCCACACTTCAGTCGCCCGCGCGTCCCCGACGTGAGAATTATGGGCCCACACCACTATTCGGGCTGATGGGACATCACCGTGGCGGTCCAGATGTTTCAGCAGTGCCTCAAGAGTCTGCTCCATGTGCTTATCGCGCAAATTCCACGAGGTGACACGCCCGCTGAACATCGCCCGGTAGTACACCTCTGCGTTGCGCACCGTTTGTGCATTTTGCTGGACGTAGAACAGTTCGTCCTCGGCGAGCAGTCCGTCCCTGCGCGCATAGGCCAACGCATTGCGTTGGATGTCAACCAGTTGCTCGATCGCTTGATTTTCACACGAGGGACCGGCGCCGAACGCCGCCGAAAAGCCATACGCCTGACCATCATCGGCTGAAGTGTGGTCGAAGCACGCATAACGGGCCCGCGCCCGTGCCGCCGCTTTCGGGTCGACTTTGTCGAGGTAGGTGATCACTTCGTGCATTGACCGGTGCAGGCTGTAGAGATCCAGACCATAGAAGCCGGCCTGCCGCTGACCGTTCGACTCCTGCCGTCGGTTGCGTGTGCGTAGCCAATCGACAAAGTCACGAACGACGGTGTTGCGCCACATCCAGGCCGGAAAGCGCTCAAATCCGCTCAACGCCTCGTCGGCGTTCTTGTCCTCACCGAGGCCGCGAACGTACCGATTCACTCGGTAGGCGTCGGGCCAGTCCGCCTCCGCGGCGACGGCGCTGAAGCCCTTCTCCTCGATCAGCCATTTCGTGATCTCGGCCCGAGCCGCGTAGAACTCGTGCGTACCATGCGAACTCTCGCCGATCAGAACGACCCGCGCGTCACCTATGAGCTCTTCCAACGTCTCGCGCGGCGGAATACCCGCTGGGGCATCGATAGCCACACTGGTGACCACTTCGGCCGGTGTCCGCGCCGCAGGTCTCGTCATCGAGGCCCCGGTCGTCGGGGTGGCGAGCAGCTGATGAACCTCCTCGTCACTGACCTGGCGGAAATCCCAGAACGACTCTCCTACCGCGAAAAATGGGGTGGGCATGCTGGCGCATACAACGTCGTCGACAAGGCCGGCGAATTCCCGGCAGGTGGATTCCGGGGCCGCGGGGACCGCAATCACGATATGTGCAGGCTCGGCTTCGCGCAACGCCTGCACCGCCGCGAACATGCTTGCGCCGGTGGCCAAACCGTCATCGACCAGAATGACCGTCTTACCGGTCACATCGACGGGTGGACGTCCGTCGCGATAGGCGGCCTCGCGCCGGACCAGCTCCCGACCTTCGCGCTCGGCGATGTAGCGCAGTTGCTGCGGCGTGATGCGCAAACCCCGCACGACATCATCGTTGACCACGACGCGGCCCCCGCTCGCCAATGCTCCAACTGCAAACTCGTCATGGCCGGGGGCACCGAGTTTGCGCACGATGAAGGCATCCAGCGGGGCGTGCAACGCGGCTGCCACCTCCCATGCAACAGGTAGCCCACCCCGCGCCAACCCCAGAACGATCACATCCGGTCGGTCGCGGTAGGCGCTGAGGAGGTTTGCCAGCACCCGGCCGGCCTCGCGGCGGTCGTGGAACACGCGCCGCGGCGAGCGCCGGGTGGCATCAGCTGCTCTGGTCATTACGCACCTACGGTCATGTCAATTTGCGGACTGGACGTGAACGTGCCGCTCGGCCGGTTTCGCCTCCGAAACGGCTACCGACACCGTGAGTATGCCTTTGTCGTAGGTAGCCTCGATGTTGTCTTCGTCGGCGCCCGCCGGCAGCGGCACGGTGCGAACGAACGAGCCGTATACGAATTCCGATCGCCCATCGAATTCTTTCTTCTCGGTACGTTCGGCCTTGATGGTCAGCTGCCCGTCGCGCACTGTGATGTCGATGTCCTTCGCCGGGTCGACGCCGGGGATTTCCGCGCGCACCTCATAGCGGCCGTCCTTCATCTCGTCCTCGAGCCGCATCAGCCGAGTATCGAAGACAGGACGGAGTCCGGCCAACGAAGGGAACCCGGCGAACAGCTCGGAGAACTCTGGGAACAGTGACCTCGGCTGACGCTGTACGGAAACGTTGCTCATGATTGTCTCCTAGATTTCGCAATTTGCCGTAGCGGCGATGTCCATCCGACCAGTCCGCCGCAGTCGGCGATAGGGACCGAAGTCCCCGGCTTGCGGGCCGTTCGTCGGCTCCGTTAACGGTGATCGTCCGTGGTTCGAAGTGATTCGGACGAAGATTTCACGACCTGAGGGCCACCACGACCTGTTTGGCTATTCAAACCTGGGTGGGCCGTTGCGCCGATGTAGCCCATGACACGGTTGAGGATGAGGTCGTATGCATCGCCGTCTTCAGCGATACCGACAAGTCCCCGGCGACGGAGAAAGCCGTCGAGGCGCCGATCCAGCGCCCAATCAACATAAGTGTTGTTGTCGGCGTAAGGTGACTTCAGGAATTGCCACGCGAGTGCATCGACGTCGGAGTCAGTCAATTGCGGCGGATCGCCTAGCGTAGAAGCCATTTCACTTCCTTTGCAGGTGCGGACAACTTTGGTTGAGTCGCCACGTTGGCCCCCATAATTTCGGCAGTAAACACGTCACGCATAGGGTCTGAAGTCACTATTGACACAGTCATCTGGCCCCATGCTGGTGGACGCGACCGCGCATGACTCCTGCCTCGCGGTCCCGGTTTTCGCGATCACACGTGAAATCGACCCTCGTCCGGGCGGGGCCTAATCGGGCACGGCATGTGATCCGCGATGGCAGTTTGTACCGCCCCAAAACGGGACCGTGCTTGCTCATTCGGTGGCTCTTTGGTCTTCGGCCGTGACGAAAACCGCGGAATATCGGTGTCCGACAACCTCACGGCCCATCGAGCGGCACGAATCCCCGCCTGCGATGGGGTGCATACGAGTCGCGCATCGAGAATGCCTATTAATCACGGGCTTTGGTGAAGGTAGGTAGGACGGTACGGAATTCGCCGGTGGGTGATCAAAGGACTCGGTCCTCGCTTCTGGTTTGGCTCCAATGTTTCTAATGGATTCCGCCAATCTCTAGCGGTGAATCTCCAATACTTCGCTCATCGGTCGCCGTGGCGTTGGTGCCGGAACCTCGCCGTCAGGTTGGATGCCGACTCTGATCAGAACCTGAGGTACCGCTGCTGTACCGCTGGTGAGATCCCGAATGATGTCACGGCTGGCTTCCATCTCGGTGATGTGTGTTACCGGGCACGTTGCTAGTCCAGCCATGGTGCATTCCAGTAGGACTGCCGAAAGCACCTGACCGCAATTGAAGGCGTCCATGCGCGTGTCCCCGGGCGTGGAGAGCACGAGGATCTTCGCTTGGTCCTGCGCGCTCGCAGAACTCCGCTCGCCGTACAATTTTTCGGGGAATTTGCGGTTTACGTCGACCCTGCGAGCCTCCGACCGTGATGCCAGCGAGCTTTGGGGTATTCCTTCTGATTCCCTGGAAGGCTCTGTCCACCACCTCAGTTCATGATGATAGAGATCGTCATAACGGCGTAAGGAGTCGGCAAGCCGAGACGCCTCCGCTAGCCGCGGTCGCAGATCGTCGGCCAATACCTCAAGCGCGGCCAAATCGTTGTCGTACGAGCTGCGCAGCACGGGTTCGAATGACGCCCAGCTCGTTGGTGCACGGAATGGACGTCGATCTGTTCGGCGATGCAGTATCGCCTTGGCGCGGTCGCGGCGGGCCTGCGCGACGTCGCCCATTGGAGCGAAGTCTATCGAGGCAAGGTGATCGAGATTGTTCGGGTTGGGAAAGCGGTCGACCTTGCTATCCCACCCAACGGCAGCCATCGCGACCCGAAAGTGATCGAGCAAAGCGCCACAACTGATGATCGCTTCGCGACCTGAGCGGTCGGTACCGGTGACGATCTTGTGCGGATCAGTGAACAGGTCGACAGTCGTGCTGCCGACCACCCATCGCCAAGGCTGGCTATTGTGCAGCGAGGGAGCGTGGCACGCTAACTCCACTGCCCTGGTGATTACCCCGGTGTCCACCATCGTTTGGGTCATTAACCTCACCTACCTTCTGCCTGGCTTCGACTCTCAGACATGCAAACACCGGACGCCAGGGTCCTTGGTCCCCAGCATCATGTCATTGGACCCCGCGTGATGGCGGTACTCTTCGCAGAGCCGCGGTCGTGCAGCCAATGAGGATGAAACCGGTCTGATTGATGACTTTCGTCTCTATTGCGGCATTGAGTGCGAGGCAAACGATGAGGGCGCCCAAGCAACCGAAGGGACAGTCATGGCAGCGACCCGCCGAGTCGAGCTGTGCGAGAACCTTCACGCCATCGTGATGAAGACCCTCGGTTCCATCGCCTGCGCAGGCACCTAGGTCCCCTCATGGATGTCATTCGCAAAACGCCCCACGATTATCGCGTCGGGCCCAATCTCACGGACTACGAACGTGCGCGTGCGCAATTCCACTGGCCCGATGCGGCGGTGTTGTGCGAAGGCATGGGGCCCGGCAGGTGCAACATCGCCTATGCCGCCGTCGACCGGCACGCGGCAGGCCCAGCCGCGAGACGTACAGCATTACGGTTCGTCACCGACAAGGCCTGGGACGGTGCGATCGCCACGCGAGATCTCAGCTACGCGGAGCTCGGCCGGCTTACCAGTCGATTCACTGGCGTGCTGCGCTCACTCGGCATCAACAAGGGCGACCGCGTGTTTACGATCATGGGCCGCATCCCCGAGCTTTACATCACCGTACTCGGTGCGCTTCGCAATGGCAGCGTCGTATCCCCGCTATTCTCGGCCTTCGGACCCGAGCCGATCGCCACCAGGGTGGACATTGGTCAGGCCGATGTGATCGTGACCACCAGGGCGATCTACCAGCGCAAGATCGCCAAGATCCGGGAGCGACTGGCCTCGGTTCGGCACATCTTCGTGGTCGACGACGACAGAGCCAGCGAGCAGGCTCGCGGGACGCTCAACTTCTGGCAACTCATGGATGCAGCCGACGAGAACTCGCCGATCGAGCCCACCACCGCTGACGACCCCGCGCTGCTGCACTTCACCAGCGGCACTACCGGTACACCGAAAGGCGCTATCCACGTACACGGTGCGGTCGCCATGCACTACGTCACCGGCATGTATGCGCTTGACCTGCATCCCGACGACATCTATTGGTGCACAGCAGATCCCGGCTGGGTAACCGGGATGTCCTACGGCATTATCAGTCCGCTGCTGCATGGGGTGACCTGCATCGTCGACCAGGCGGAGTTCGATGCCGAGCGGTGGTACCGGATTCTGCAGAGCCAGGATGTGTCGGTGTGGTACACGGCGCCAACCGGAATAAGGATGTTGATCAAAGCGGGCCCCGAACTGCCAGCGCAATATCATTTCCCGCGGCTCCGCTTCATCGCCAGTGTGGGCGAACCGCTCAACCCGGAAGCGGTCTGGTGGGGAAAACGGGTGCTGGGCTTGCCAATTCACGACAATTGGTGGCAGACCGAGACGGGCGGCATCATGATCGCCAACACACCGGCGTTCGACATCAAGCCCGGCTCGATGGGCAGACCACTGCCAGGTGTGGATGCATACATAGTGCGTCACAACGACGACGGCACAACCTCAATCATCGACGAACCCGATGTTGAAGGTGAGCTCGCCCTCAAGCCAGGCTGGCCATCGATGTTCCGCGGTTATCTGCACGCCGAGGAGCGATACCGAAACTGCTTTGCGGACGGGCTCTACCTGACCGGAGACCTCGCCAAGAAAGATGCCGACGGTTACTTTTGGTTCGTCGGACGCAAAGACGACGTGATCAAGTCTGCCGGGCATCTGATCGGTCCATTCGAGGTAGAGAGCGCGCTGACTGATCACCCCGCGGTGGCCGAAGCGGCGGTCATCGGCAAGCCTGATCCGACAGTCGGCGCAGTCATCAAAGCTTTTGTCACACTTAAAGATGGATTTGTCGCCGACGAAGATCTGCGGCTGGAATTGCTGGGCCACGCACGCAAGCGGCTCGGAGCCGCTGTGGCACCTAAAGAGATAGAGTTCGCAGATTCGTTGCCGCACACCAGCAGCGGCAAGATCATGCGACGGCTGCTGAAGGCCCGCGAACTCGGTCTGCCCGAAGGCGATACGTCCACCGTCGAGCAGTTGCCTGACCACCACACCCAGGGGGTGCCGTTATGACCGATACGAAGCTGGCGCATGAACTCCTGTCGGATATGGTTCGCGTGCGTCGTATGGAGGAGAAATGCGCGGAACTCTACAGCGCAGCCAAAATTCGTGGATTCCTGCATCTCTATGTCGGGGAGGAAGCCGTCGCCGCGGGGTCACTGCGCGCATTGGCCGACGATGACGCGGTGGTGGCGACCTACCGCGAGCACGCGCACGCGCTACTGCGCGGTATCCCGATGGCCTCGATCATGGCCGAGATGTTCGGCAAGCAGGAGGGCTGCTCGCGTGGCCGCGGCGGGTCGATGCACCTGTTCGATGCGTCCAAGCGCTTCTACGGTGGTAACGCGATCGTCGCCGGTGGCCTGCCGCTCGCCGTGGGCATAGCGCTCGCTGATGCCATGCTGCAGCAGAAGCGGGTGACTGCCTGCTACTTCGGTGACGGCGCGGTGGCCGAGGGCGCATTCCACGAGTCATTGAACATGGCCGCCTTATGGCACTTGCCGGTGTTGTTCTGTTGCGAGAACAACCTTTACGCGATGGGCACCGCGTTGGAGCGGGCGCAGTCGCAGACCGATCTCACGGTCAAGGCAGCTTCGTACCGCGTTCCGACGCTGGCTGTCGATGGGATGGATGTCGAGGCATGCCACGCTGCCGCACAGCAAGGTGTCGATCACGTCCGCGACACCGGCGGCCCCTTCTTCATCGAATTCCGCACCTACCGATTCCGGGCGCATTCGATGTTCGACCCGGAGCTGTACCGGGACAAGGCCGAAGTCGAACAGTGGCGCGAGCGCGACCCGATCCGGTCATTTACCGAGCAGTGCCTGCTCGACGGCACGCTCTCCGAAGGTGACCTGCATGACATCGAAAGTTCGGCCGATGCCGAGATCGCGGCGGCCGTGGCCTTCGCGGAGGCTGGAACATGGGAGGACGCAGAGGATCTCGAACGTGACGTGCTGACGCCGGCCGACATGTACGAAGCGATCGGACAAACGACACGGGAGCCGGTGCAATGAAGACCACCTACCGAACCGCTGTTCACGATGCGATTCGCGACGCGTTACGCGACGACCCACGCGTTGTGCTGATGGGTGAAGACGTCGGACGGTACGGCGGAACCTATGCGGCGTCCAAAGGTCTGCTGGCGGAATTCGGTCCCGAACGGGTGCGTGACACCCCGCTGTCGGAACTGGGCTTCGTCGGAATCGGAATCGGGGCGGCCCTCAACGGACTACGACCGATCGTGGAAGTCATGACGGTGAACTTCAGCCTGTTGGCGCTGGATCAGATCGTCAATACCGCTGCGGCGCTTCGCCATATGTCGGGTGGGCAGTTCTCGGTGCCGCTTGTTGTCCGAATGGCGACCGGGGCCGGGCGCCAGCTCGCCGCTCAGCACTCGCACAGCCTCGAACCGTGGTATGCCCACATCCCGGGCATCAAGGTGGTAGCTCCCGCTACCGTCGAGGATGCCTACGGCATGCTCGGCCCGGCGCTGGCCGACCCAGATCCGGTGATCATCTTCGAGCATGTCCAGCTCTACAACACCTCGACCGACGTCGATGCTCTCGTCCCCACCGATATCTGCCGGGCAGCGGTTCGCCGCAGCGGCGCTGACGTGACGGTAATTGCCTACGGCGGCTGCCTGTCGAAGGCGCTCGATGCCGCGAACGAGTTGTCACTGGCCGGAATCGACTGTGAAGTAGTCGATCTGCGGGTCTTGCGACCACTTGACGACGACACCATCCTGGAATCCGTCCGGAAGACACATCGCGCCGTCGTGATCGACGAGGCTTGGCGCAGTGGCAGTTTGGCGGCGGAAATCACGACACGAGTGATGGAGGGCGCGTTCTACGACCTCGACGCGCCGGTTGCTCGCGTGTGCAGCGCCGAAGTCCCTATGCCGTACGCAAAGCACTTGGAGCAGGCGGCCCTACCCCAAACGGCCAAGATCGTCGCCGCCGTACAAAACCTGTTCGGGGACCGGCCATGATCGAGTTCAAAATGCCCGCTCTGGGCTCCGATATGGACGAAGGCACCCTGGACGAATGGTTGGTCAAATCCGGCGACAAGGTGACTCGTGGCCAAATCGTGGCGGTCGTCGAGACCACCAAGGCCGCGGTCGAAGTCGAATGCTGGCAGGAGGGCACGGTCAACGAGCTACTCGTACCAGTCGGTGAAACCGTCCAAGTGGGAACCGCATTGGCTACGCTGCTGGCACCGGGTGAGCGCGCGGAAAAACGGCCTCGGCCTCGGACGTCTGCGAGGCCTCGGCCATCGATCAAACCCGCCCCAACGCCGGCGGCGGCACCGTCGGGTGCGCCAGTCGCCACAGTCACACCGCCGATGGCCCCGCAACGGCGGCGCTGGGTATCACCCGCCGCGCGACGCCTGGCCCAATCGCTGCATGTCGATATCGATGCGGTGAGCGGCACCGGTCCGCAGGGGGCAGTCACCATCAGCGACATCGAGCACGCCGCCGCCACTATCGAGCACGCCGCGGCCACTAAGGAATCAGCCGCAAAGCCGAAGACCAAGGCGACGGCGGCCGACCGCGCTGCCCAGATGCGAAAGTCCATCGCGGCAGCGATGAGCCGGTCCAAGCGGGAGATTCCGCACTATTACCTTGCCGACGAAATCGTGATGGAAAACTCGTTGACGTGGCTTTCCGCGCGAAATGCGGAGCGCTCCATCACTGAACGCGTACTGCCAGCTGTTTTGCAATTGAAGGCCGTTGCCCTTGCTGCACAGCGATTCGGCGAGTTCAGCGGATTTTGGCGAGACGACGGGTTCCAGCCCGCGACTGGGGTTCATATCGGTGTCGCGATCTCGTTGCGCGGTGGTGGCCTGGTCGCGCCGGCCATACATGACGTTGCGGACAAGAAGCTCGACGAGTTGATGGGCGACCTCACCGATCTGGTTGCGCGGGCACGCTCCTTCTCGCTGCGGAGTTCGGAAATGTCGGACCCGACCATCACGGTCACCAATCTTGGCGACAAGGGCGTCGATGCGGTCTTTGGCGTGATCTACCCACCGCAGGTGGCCCTGGTCGGTTTCGGTAAGCCGACTCAGCGGGTCTGCGTCATCGACGGCGGAATTCGGGTCGTCACCGCCGTGCAAGGCACACTCGCCGCCGACCACCGGGCAAGCGACGGTCACCGAGGTGCCTTATTCCTGGCCGCTGTCAACGAGCTGCTCCAGCAGCCCGACCTCCTAGAGAAGTGATATGCGATGACGACAAAAGAAGACACTCGCGGTGTGGTGCTGTCCGTGCTGACGACCATTGCCCCTGAAGTCGATGCCGATGACATTCAAGACGACATCCTGCTGCGTGATCAGGTCGATCTTGATTCCATGGACTGGCTGAACTTTCTACGTGGTATCCACAAGCGGCTGAACGTCGACATCCCGGAATCGGACTACGCATCGCTTCGGACACTGGCCGATGTGATCGGCTACGTCGAAAAGCACGCGTCCAGGCCCGGTTGAAAGACATTGGTCCCCGCGAGGCAGGACTTTCGGCCGACGCTTTGCCCGGCTTTCTTCAATAGCCTCATCGGTGGTATGACGTACCAAGTCTGCAACGCAGACACGGTGACTACCGACGGGTCGCGCATCCTCGCGGCCCAGTTGTGTGTTGTTGAGAGGGGTGGCTGATGTCAGCAATCGGTGATGGGGTCACCATCCTGCCAGAGCATGAATGCTGGGATCTTCTGAAAAGCGTGTCACTCGGACGGCTGGTCACCAGCGTCGACGGCCGACCCGAGATATTCCCCGTGAACTTCGTCGTCCAGCGCCGCACGGTGCTGTTCCGCACCGCGGAAGGCACAAAGTTGATCAGCACCGCGATAAACAATCACGTGGTGTTCGAGGCCGACGAACATAACGTTGTCGAGGGCTGGAGTGTGATCGTCAAAGGAGTTGCACGCTCTCTTCGTACCAATGAGGAGCTCGAGGAAGCCGAGCGTGCCCAGCTATTGTCGTGGACGGCGCCTGCGAAAACGCACTACGTGCGGGTGATTCCGGAGATGGTCACGGGCCGCCGGTTCCGGTTCGACGCGCCGCGGCAATAGGAGCCCGTCAACGCGTGACCGAAAGCTGCGTTGCTCGCCAACGGACGGATCGTCTCGCTCGGCAGCGTCGCGGGGTTTTGCAGCGCGGTGATGAATCAGCCGCAGCCGGCGCCGGCGCGGCATGAACTCCAACGACAGCAACACCACTAGCGCGGGCGGGATGTGAGGGGCACATAACACCACGTAGCGCCGCTCGCTCAGCGAGTGGAACTTGCGGAGGTAACGGTAAAGGGACTCGAGCCGGATCAGCGGGTCGAGCAGATGGATCAACCGATACGCGACACGCTGCATATGACCTGGGTGGGTAGCGTCAAAGATTTCCGGAAACGCTGCGAACGCCAACGAAAGCCGCAGCCCGTTGTGGGTTTTCGCTTCCGCAATCATGTCGACGCTGAGCCGCTCGTCGATCCCGTTGGGGGCGCCCGGACGGCGGTACGGCACATCGAGGGTGATCTCGGATCCTGCGCCGGCGGTGGCGTAGCGGTGAAAGGCCGCCACCCGACCGCCGCGATCACGCCCGATGGCCAGCTTGATTCCGGGTAGGCGGCCTTGCAGCGCCCCGTCGAGGTTCATGCAAAACCCGCGTTCGGTACGCGAGCCCTTGTGCGAGGCGTACAACACCTCGGTCAGCTCGGCGGCCAACGCGTCGTCGAGGTCCTGCTCGTCAACGACCTCGGTGGTGACCCCGCAGTTGTGGGTGCGCTGCACCGCTTGACGCAAGTTGCGATAATGCCGCCCCACCAGGGTGAAGTGGCGAACGTCGACGACGACGTCGCGCCCGATCGGCACCGCCAGCATCCGCTGGCCGACCGCTTCCTTGCGCCACAGCCCCAAGTGCCGCTGGGCACCGGCTAATACGATGATCCGCCAGCCCCTGCTGCGACACATGCGGGCGAAATCCGTTACCAATGGCCCGAATTGGGTGACGTCGCCGATCGGGTCGCCGCTGACGACGGCGAACCCAAGCCGGGTGCAGTAAGCGATCGCCGCGGTCTTCTCAGTGTTGAAGTGATATCTCTTGATCGAATGCATCGCAAAAGGCGCCAACGGATCCCCCCGCGTGGCGTTGACCAGGGACCACACCTGCGCCAGCAGCTCCGGTTGTGGTTGCGCCGTGGTAGGCCACATCAGCGCCAGCCCGCTGCCGGCGACCAGCATGTTGCCGAGCCCCCCAAGTAAGAGAAGGTGCGCGCACAGACCTCCGCTCACCGCGGCGGCCGCGGCCAGCGCATGCCCAGCGGTCACCGGCCGGCCCAGGTAAATGCCGCGCGCAATCAAGGCCCCCGCCGCCAGCACCGCCACCGACCACCCGAACCGACCCGACGCATACCAGCCGCCGCCAGAGTGTTCGCGCACGGCCAGCACGATGAACCAGCCCAGGATGCACAGCAGTATCAGCGCGCTGATGAAGCGCGCAGCCGGGACATCAACTCTGATCAAGACGTGTTCGCGGCCGCGCAGCGTGGCGGCACCGCCCCTGTGCTGACTAACCTTCACGCCGAGCTCTCTTCCTGCGTGTGTCGGCTGGAACGGCGCAGTAAATACCTCATGAATTCGTCTGCGCCCCAGACGATCACGGGATACGTCAGCAGTAGAAGTAGATCCGAGGCCGGCAGCGCCGCGGTGCCCAGCAGGGCTTGCATCGGTGGTGCGTAGACGAACACGCCGGCCAGCACGATCTCGGCAGCAATGCCGGCCAACAGGTAGCGGCTGGTGGAGACGCCGACCGACCGTAGCGAGGCGCGCTGGGTGCGCACGGCGAACACGGTGCCGGTCTGGCCGGCGATCGCGGCCGGTTGCCGGGGAGCAACGGCAGGCTGGTCAGACACGGGTCAACCCTTTTCTGGATAATCTTCCGGGCAGTCGGAAGCGATCAGGTTGACCGTAATTTGCGCGGCTGCGCACTGGGGAGAGCCGTTCGTCCTCGGGTTATGGCCTAAGGTCCCTTAGCCATGCACTAACCGTTGATGCGGATGCCAGCTGCCGGAAGGTATGCCCCATCGGCTGCCGGCCGGAAACCCGGATCAGCACTGACGGGCCACAATCACTGGGGTGTGCGCGGCGTGTACCACGGTGCTGCTGACCGAGCCAAGCAGCATTCCGGCGAATCCGCCGCGGCCATGGCTTCCCACCACCACCAGCTGGGCCGACTCTGCTTCCTCGAGCAGGTGGCGGGCAGCCTGATCGAGCTTGACCACCCGGCGGACAGCAACGTCGGGGTAGCGCTCACGCCAGCCGGCCAACCGCTCCGCCAGTGTCTCTTCGGCGTCGGCTCGAACGTCCGCCCAGACCGGTCCCTCGTAGTCCCCCCAGGAGAAGTCCGCCCAGGCGTGCAGGGCTACTAATTCCACTCCCCGGAAAGAGGCTTCGTCGAAGGCGATTGCAGTGGCCAACTCCGAAGCGGGCGACCCGTCAATGCCGACGACTACGGGCGCCGCGACGTCTGGAGGTGGGCTGGCATCGTTGTGGATGACCGCCACCGGGCAATGTGCGTGGTGCACCAGAGCCGTGCTCACCGATCCGAGCAGGCCGCGGTGCCATGTACCGTGTCCCCGGCAGCCCACCACAACCATGTCCGCGTCCTTGCTTAGATCGATCAGGGCGGGCGCAGGGCTGGAAAGCGTCAGTTCAGTGTGGACCTCTATCGGCCCGCTTTTCGCGGTGGTTTCGCCGAGTACGCGGGTAGCCTCGGTGAGGATTCGCTGGCCTCGCCCTTTTTGCATCTGGCCGTACTCCTGCGGCGGCGGGGCCGTTACGTATGCGTATCCCCAACCGGGCAACCCAACGGGCAAGACGTACACCACCGTGAGCGCGACGTTGCGCAGCGCCGCTTCGTGTGCGGCCCAACGCAGCGCGGCGTGCGACTGGCCGGACCCGTCGACGCCGACGATGAGGCCTCGGGTTAGCGATGGCTGTGGCATGTTCGCCTTCCTTCTGACAAGCATCGGTGACTTGTGGGCAAAGGTAGAAGTCAGATCATGACCGGTCAGGAGGCGTTGGTCCCTGGCCGAGCGCCGAAGGTCCCTCACCTGGTGCAAGGCCGCTCACCACGCTGGACACACCGATAGTTGGCTGGCTGCGGTTGATTTCGGCCACCGCCATGCCGACCACTTCCGGCACGGCAGCTGCGACCTGCGAGGTCAAACCGATGCCATGGCCAGTGTCGGCCACTTCGATGGTGAACACCACGAGCGCTTCGGGTGCTCGGCCGAGCGCCTGACCCAACGCGTGGGTGCGGACGATATCAACGCCGTGCGAACTCAACCCCTCGCCTACGGCAACAACGTCACTCAAGGCGCAGCGACGGACGCGGCCCGGCGTTGGCGGCGTCCCGACCGCGCCATCGATCACCACGGCGAGCTCGGCACCCGACCACGCCTCAAGCAGACTCATGGGCTCCACAATGTCGGTCACCACGCGAACACCGGGCAACGCCAGTTCGTTTAGCGCGTCGGCGGCGACGACGCCCACGCCGTCATCACCCCGGTAGCTATTGCCGAGGCCGATGACGACGATCCCACCGGTCAATCCCGCTCCACCGTCAGCGTCAAGAAGTGCGCTGAACATGAGATACACGGGTCGTAGCTGCGAATCAATTGCTCGCACAGTGCGGTCAGCGCGGCATCGTCGAGAGTGAGATTGTCGGAAACGAGGCGGGCCAGGTCGGCTTCGATGGCCGCCTGGTTCTGAGAAGTCGGCGGGATGATCGTCGCCGCGGAAACCAGCCCGTCCGTGTCGATCTGGTATCGGTGATAGAGCAGTCCGCGGGGCGCCTCGCTGACGCCATGACCGATGCCGGCACGGGCCGGAACGTCGACGAACGGCCGAGACGGACGCTGGTAGTCGTCGATGATCCGCAGCGCTTCTTCGATCGCATAGACCACTTCGACAGCGCGGACAATGATGCTGCGGAAGGGATTTCGGCATTCCGCCGACAGCCCGGCCCGGGCCGCGGCCTGCGCTGCTATCGGTGATAGCGCCGACGAGTTCAGCGAAAACCGCGCCAGCGGCCCGGTCAGATGGCGGCCGCCATCGAGTGTCGCGTGCAGGGCGGTGGAGTAAGGTACCTGCGATTCGACGACGTGGTCGGTGAAATCGGCCGCCGAAAACGATGGGCCAGCGCTACGCGCGATGGTGCCGTTCTCGATCGGGTACCGGCCGGGCTGGCTCAGCGCCAACATTTCGTGGTCGAGCTCGATGTCGAGGAACTCAAACCCGGACACCCACTCGACCGTGGCCAGCGCGTTGTCCAGCGCGCGACGCAACTGCTCGGCGATGGGCCCGAACTCCAACCGTGTTGGCACAGAATAAAATCCGCCCAGCCGCACATTGATGGGGTGTATCGCCCGCCCACCGACGAACTCCATCAGCTGGTTACCGGCCTTCTTCAGCGACAGCCCGCGCTCGACGGCCTCAGCGTGATCGCGCGCCATGCCGATGATGTCGGAGTAGCCCAGGAAATCCGGCGCGTGCAACAGGTAGATATGCAGAACGTGACTGTGGATCCATTCGCCGCAGTACAGCAACCGCCGCAGCGCGATCAGATCCTCATCCACTTGGACGCCACAGGCGTCTTCGATTGCGTTGCAGGCACTCACCTGATAGGCGACCGGGCAGATTCCGCAGACCCGTGCGGTCAGGTCCGGCGGCTCGGTGTAGGCACGTCCGCGTAGGAACGCTTCGAAAAACCTTGGCGGTTCATAGATGTTGAGCTCGACGCGTTCCAGCGCTCCGTCCTTCAGCGTGACGTGCAGCGCACCTTCGCCTTCCACCCGCGTCAGCGTGCCGACACTCAGCGTACGGGTGTCCGGGATCACTGCTTGCTCCGCTCGGCGGTGAAGCTGGCGACGTTGACCGTCGAGAACACCCGGTCGACGTCGCCGTCGGACATCCCGTCGCGGCGCAGCAGCGGGATCAACGTCGCGGTTCTCGGCACCGCGGACGGACCGAAACAGCCGTAGCAGCCACGATGATGTCTGGGACACAGCGCCCCGCAGCCGGCGTGGGTGACCGGGCCCAGGCAAGGGATACCGTCGGCGACGATGACACACGTCACTCCGCGGAGCTTGCACTCGGTGCACACCGTCTTGGCCGGCAGCCGCGGTTTGCGCCCGATCAGCAGCGCCGCGAGAGTGTCGAGCAGCTGCCCGCGGTCGATCGGGCAGCCCTGCAGCTGGTAATCAACCTTGACGTGCGCCGACGCCGGCGTGGAGGTCGCCAGCGTGTCGATGTACTCCGGGTTGGCATAGACCACCGAGGTGAACTCGGCGATGTCGGCGAAGTTGCGCAGCGCCTGCACTCCCCCGGCCGTCGCGCAGGCACCGATGGTGACAAGCAGCTTCGACTGGTCCCGGATCTC
Organism: uncultured Actinomycetota bacterium; assembly: GCA_963728815.1. Lineage (GTDB taxonomy): Bacteria > Actinomycetota > Actinomycetes > Mycobacteriales > Mycobacteriaceae > Mycobacterium. The sequence goes on along the minus strand of CAVSLH010000016.1, from coordinate 295,056 downwards.
ACGGATGCGTTCCTCATCGTGCCGGGTTGTGATCGAGCCCTCGACCAGCGACACGTCGTACGGCCCGCCGACCATTGCGCTGGAGGCCTCGGCGAAGGTGGCGATCTCCACTTGGTCGGCGATCGTCAGCAGCTCGTCCTCGCAGTCCAGCAGGGTCAGCTGGCAACCATCGCAGGAGGCGAACTTCCACACGGCCAGCGTGGTTCGGCTCATCTAAAGCTCCTTCGCCTGCAGCAGCGGGCGCGCTACGTCGTAACCGACGACGGGCCCGTCGCGGCACAGCAGTAGTGGACCCAGCTGGCAATGGCCGCACCAACCGATTCCGCACTGCATATTGCGTTCCAGTGAAACGCGAATGTCTTGGGCGGCTACGCCTTTATCCACCAGGGCCTCAGCCCCGAACCGCAGCATCGGCTCCGGGCCGCACAGGAACGCGGTGGTGCGGTCGGGGTCCAGCGTCAGCCGGCGCAGCGGCTCGGTGACCAATCCAACTTCGCCGCGCCAGCCTTGGACCGGGATGTCGACCGTGACGTGTAGTTCGAGCCGCGGGTCTTCGGCCCACTTCTCGAGTTGGGCGACGAATACAAAGTCAGCCCCTGAGCGGGCACCCACGACAAGCATCAGCTTGCCGTAGCGTGCCCGCTTCGCCAACGCGCCAAGGATCGCCGGACGCAACGGGCACAGCCCCACCCCACCGGCGACCATGACCAAATCCCGGCCAACGGCCTCGGCCAAACCCCAGGTGGTGCCGAACGGACCCCGCACCCCGACAACATTGCCCGGCTGGGCATCGTGCAGGGCTCGGCTGACCGCGCCGACCGCGCGGATCGTGTGTGTGATCGAGCCGTCGGCCACGGTGGGATCGCCGCTGATCGAGATTGCTGCCTCGCCGACACCGAACGCGTAGAGCATCATGAATTCGCCCGGCTCCGGTGACCGCAATGCCTCGCGGACCGGCTCCAGGCATAACGTCGCCGAATCCGGGCTCTCCACGACGCGACTGCGCACCCGATACGGGACCGGCGCCATGGGAGAGTGGGCCGACGCCGTCGGCGCGACGCTGGTCGCCACGTCAGTCATCGCCGGCCATCTTGTTCATTTCTTCGGTGATGTCGATACCGGTGGGACACCAGGCGATGCATCGCCCGCAGCCGACACAGCCCGACATGCCGAACTGGTCGTGCCAGGTACCCAGCTTGTGGGTCAGCCAATGCCGGTAACGCGATGCGCCGGACTGGCGGACGCTGCCGCCGCCGTGGACGAAGGTGAAATCGAACTCAAAACACGACGCCCAGTGCCGCCAGCGCTCGGCGTGGTCACCGGTCAGATCGCTGACGTCTTCGGTGCTGGTGCAAAAGCAGGTCGGGCACACCATCGTGCAGTTGCCGCAGGTCAGACAGCGACTGGCTACCTCGTCCCACTGTGGTGACTCGCGTGACTCAATCAGCAGGTTTCGCAGATCCGCGTCCGGCATCTGGCGGCCCATCTTATGGGCCGCGGCCTCGACATCGGCACGGGCGCAACCGATTTCCTCGCTGTCGGCCGCCCGGTGGGGCAGCGCCGCGAGCACATCGGCGCCGTCCTGGCTACCGATGTCGACAAGATATGACGGCACGTCACCTTCGAGGCGCTCGGTCAGGGCGAGGTCGTAACCCGGCCCCACCGCGGGGCCGGTGCCCATCGATGCGCAGAAGCACAGCCCACCCGGTTCCGTGCAGTTCACCGCGACCACGAACATCTGCCGCCGGCGGCTGACAAATGAGTTGTCAGGATACTCAGAGCGGCCGAGCACCCGGTCGAGGGTTGCGATTGCGGCCAGGTCGCAGCCACGCACACCGAGGAATGCGTACCGCGGGGGCCCCTCTTCGGATTGCGCATCGCTGGTCCCGTCCCGAGTACCGGCCCACATTCGCTGCCGCGGTGGGTGCAGGAACTGTTTCCAGGACTGCGGCCCGGCCGAATGCCCGAAGGCCGCGTCGTCGTCGCGACGGCGCACCCGATAATGCCCCGGACCCACATCGACACCCCAGCCGCGCGGCAGATCGTCTGCCGACTCCAGTTCTGCCAGCACGATCGCGTTGTCCCGCAACGTCGGACCGACCACGCGATAGCCTCGCTCGATCAGCACCTCGACAAGGCGGTGCAGCCCAGCCATGTCCAACAACGCGGCATCGGAGCCTTGTCCGGTCATCGACACATCATCCGCCGAGTTCACGTGCTCTGCATAGGGGCGATTGTCCCGCGATCGTAGGTCCGACAATCGTCAGCGCTGGTTCGTCCGGCCACCATCTTCTTCCAAGCATCTGAGCTCACGTTCCCACTGAGCGTCGCGTGCTCGATCAAGCCGTGAGCGCACGCCACCGACGAGGGATGTCATCCCGACACCCACAATCAGCAATGTCGCCATTGCCGTGGTAACCGCGTCGCCCACTGCATGCCAAGTCGGGGTTGGCGGAGCCACCGGATTGTCGTCTTTGTCCACCCAGATGTCGATGCGCTCACCCACCTTGGCTGCAGTGGTGAGGTGAAGCGAGCCGGTGCGCTCGCCAGCTGCGACCGGCCACGTCGCCTGCACGACAGTCGCACCCGAGCCGAAAATTCCGGTGTCGGCAACTGTTGCCATGACTGCGTGTCGCTCACGTGCCTGCTGGGCGTACCGGCTGTCATGCACGCCGTAGACCGCAGCGCCCCCCACACCGGCGACGGGTATCGCGACTAGCGACACAACGAGTGCGACCAACGTGACCAAGGCTTCGATGCGATCGGCACGCCGAAGCAACGGATTGCGGCCAAAGATGCGGCCGATCCCCCAGCAGCGTGGGTCCAACGTGAACGTCTCCATCACGACTCCCTTGACCCCCAACGATGCCGATGTTTCAGCGACAATCGTCGGTCCCCGCAGCTGCGGCATCCAGAGTCCTTTGACCCTGCATGCCAAGGGCGGGAGTAATCAGAATGCGAACCACATTCTGCGAACTATTTGGCGATGTTTCCCGCCGTCGCGGGAAGCACCCGAGTTAGGCAGCCGACGCGGCGTGACGAGATGACGATGGACGCCGCCTCAGCTGCGGCGGTCGAAACTGGTGGCGATACCCTCCAGCAGCGCGGGGTTCCGCAAGAACGGCGTGATGATATCAACCGGCAACGGGAACACCACCGTGGAATTATGATCAGCACCAAGCTCCAACAGCGTTTGCAGGTAACGCAATTGCAGTGATGCCGGGTTCTTCGACAACGTCTCCGCTGCTTGACGTAGTTCCTCGGATGCCTGCAACTCACCACGGGCGTTGATCACCTTGGCGCGTCGCTCGCGTTCGGCCTCGGCCTCACGTGCCATCGCTCGCTGCATCGACTCAGGGATCTCGACGTCCTTGATCTCGACTACCCGCACCTCGACGCCCCAGGGCTCGGTCTGCTTTTCGATGATCGTACGCAGGTCGCTGTTCAGATCTTCGCGATGCGCAAGCAAGGTGTCCAGGTCGGCGCGCCCCAGTAGCGAACGCAGCGTCGTCTGCGCGATCTGCGAAGTGGCCACCGCGTAGTTCTCCACCGCCAGAATGGCTCGCAGCGGATCCACCACTTGGAACATGACGACGGCGTTCACCCGCGCCGGCACGTTGTCGCGGGTAATCACCTCCTGCGGCGGTATGGTCAGGGTAACCAATCGCTGGTCGACACGAATCATCTTATCGGCCAATGGAATCAGGAAACGCAGCCCCGGTCGGTAGAGCGGGCGGATGTGTCCCATCCGGAACACCACGCCGCGCTCGTATTCGCGCAGGACAGCCAGCGAGACGAAAGACAGCACGATCAGTATTACGACGACCACGACGACGAGTGCGATCACCAATTCGCTCACTGCGTGTCCTCCTTCTTGTCAGTCCAGCCGCCGCCCCAGCGGGTTGCGTACCGGTCGATTGCCGCGGCCACCTGGTCCTCCAGCGCGGTGCGGTGCGGCAGGTCTTCGGGCGCGTTGGACGGGATGTTCCACAGGTGGCGGGCGAGTGGCAGTCCCAGCAGCAGGACGATCAACATGCTGCCCGCCAATACCAGCACCTCAGTGAAGGAATGGTTGGTTATCAACGTCGCCAGCGGGAGCACAACTCCGAATGCGGCCACACAGCAGGCGATCCCGCGGTGGAACCGTCCGGCATCCGAATGCGGCCACGGATCGATCTCGCGACTGATCTCCCGACCATGATCCGATGTCGTGCAACCGGATTTGACAGGGCAGCTGTTGCACACCAACGGCAATGCGCGATATCGCATCACCCGGTGCCGAGGATCGAACGAACTCGGCCACAGCCAGTGATCCTGTGGACACACCCAGGCATCGTGGTCGGGCTGGTAGACGAATTGACCTGTGCGCCACCGTGCTGCGCGCGCGGAGGCCCGCCGCGCCATCGCGTCAAAACTCCACCCGATGGCCAACAGCGCCACCGAGTACCCGGCAATCAGGCACACCGATATAGCCGGCGGTGCCATCGGTCAGTCCTCCGCCTGTCCCCTGGCACCGGCTTCCGACTCCGCCCGGCTCTCCGCGGTGGACACGGTATAGAGCGGATGTTCCGGCAACTCCTGAACGATCGAACCGGAGCGGAAGTTGCGCAGAGCGGTCCAGGCGATCCAGACGAAAGGAAGGACACCGCCGGCGATCAGGATGACGTCGCCCGGTAGCCGGAGCCATTCGAGCACCGCGTTGCCAGGTTTGGTGATGTAGCCCAGCGAGCGCGCCTCGAAGTAGCTGTCGTTGACTGAGTGGTAGAGCTGCAGCACGCCCAGCGGCAGCAGGGTGACGAACACCATCCACGCCAGGCCGATGTTCATGCACCAGAACGAAATTCGTGCCCACTTTTCCGGCCACTTATCGGCCGGGATCGCGTAGCGGAACGCGAACATCGCCAGGCCGACGGCCAGCATGCCGTAGACGCCCATCATCGCCGCGTGCGCGTGGTTGGCTGTCAGCGCGGTGCCGATTTGGTAGTAGGACACCACCGGCAGGTTGATCAGGAATCCGAAGATGCCTGCCCCCAAAAAGTTCCAGAATCCAACCGCGACGAGGAACATTACCGCCCAGCGATGCGGGAACGGCTTGGTATCGCCGGACTGCTGGCGTGAACCCAGCTGCAAGAACGCCCACGCCTCAACGGTCAGGAAGGTCAGCGGAATGACCTCGGCCGCCGAGAAGAACGCGCCGAGCGCCATGTGCTCTACCGGGGTGCCCGAGAAGTAGAGGTGGTGCATCGTGCCGATGACGCCTCCGGCGGAATACAAGATCACATCAAGGAAGATCACGCCCAGCGCGATTCGTTCGCGCACCACGCCCAGCAGCACGAACATATAGGCGACCATCACGGTGGTGAACAGTTCGAGGAAGTCCTCGACCCACAGGTGCACCACCCAAAACCGCCAGAATTCGGCGACGGTGTAATGGGTGCCGCTGCTTGCCAGCAGTCCGACGGTGTAGAAGGCCGGGATCGCCAGCCCGGAGAAGAAGAACAGCCACGGCATGTTCATCTTCGACTCGCCTTTGAGCCTGGCGCGCATGCCGCGCCAGATAATCGCGATCCACACGAACATGCCGACGATCAGCAGGATCTGCCACAGCCGCGGCAGGTCCAGATACTCCCACTGCTGGGAGAACAGCCCGCCCTGGGGGATCACCCCGTAGATGGAGAGCGCCTCGCAGATCAGCGAGCCGAATACCACCACCGCGACCGCGCCTAGCAGCACATAGGCCAGCAAGCCCTGACGGCGCGGCTCCCGGCGGGCGATGAATGGCACCAGGAAGATGCCACCTGCCAGAAATGCTGCCACGGTCCAGAACAACGACAACTGCACATGCCAAGTGCGGGCCAGGTTGTACGGCAGCAGGCGGGCCAGATCCAGGCCGAAGAACGTCGACAAGTCGGCCCGGTAGTGCTCGGCGGCTGCGCCCAGCAGTGTTTGCGCCAAGAACAGCACCGACACTACCGCGAAGAACCAGATGGTGGCCCGCTGCGCAGGCGTCAGACCCACCTCGCCGGGTTGGCGGAATGACAGCGTTGAAGCCTCGGCGCTGTGCCAGCCGACCTTTTGGCTCCAGCGCCCGTACACGGCGAACATGATTCCGATGCCGCCCAGCAAAGCGATCAGTGAGAGCGCCGACCACACGATCACCGGCGCGGTAGGACCGTTGTCGACCCGCGGCTCGGCCGGCCAGTTGTTGGTGTAGCTGTACTTGTGGCCGGGACGTTCGGCCGAGGCCGCCCATGCCGTCCAAGCAAAGAACGCCGTCAGGTCGCGGATTTGCGCCTTGTCGGTGATCATCTGCGGCAGCAGGCCGTATTTGGTTGAGTTCTCACCGAAGAAGGCCGCGTAATGGTTTCGGATGCGGTCGAATGCCGCGGACTGCCGGTCGGTGAACACGAGCGTCTTGGTGGCGGCGTTGTAGCGGTTGGTCCGGAATTCGGCGACCACCCGATCGCGCGGCTCGGTCACGCCCTGCGCCCGCAATTGATCGGCAACGTCGTCGGTTGCCATCCGCAGATACTCGGCGGTGTAGTCAGGCCCCAGGTAGGCGCCGTGGCCCAGCACCGACCCGTACTCCATGAGTCCGCGAGCCTGGTAGAGCTCCTGGCCGCGGGTGATGTCGTCGCCGCTGAACAGCAACTGGCCCGATTCACTGACTACCTTGTCCGGCATCGGCATCGATGCGGTGTAGGTGCGGTAGGCCAGGATGCCCATCACGAGGAAACCGAAGATCATCACCAAGGCCACGCTCTGGATCCAGCCCTTGCCGATCAGCGGCTGCGGCGATGGGTGCATTGACTGAACCGATTCGGTGGCCATGCCGACGACCTCTCTACACGAAGGGCGACCCTTGCCTGGTATCTAACACGTGGCGGGCCTCGCCGCATGAAATTGTCCGCGATTTGGCCCACCGGACCAATGACCTCTTTTGGACCAGCCCGTCCGAGAAGCATCGGTTCCCGCGACCAACGTACGTCCTGGTCGAACGATGATTCCAGAGTGGATATGCGGCGATGGTCAGCACCGTTGATGTCGCAGAAATAAGCCAGCCGTTGTGCGGGTCAGGCGCCGACGAGAATCGCGAGAGATCTAGTCGGCGACGTTTTGTTCGCGATCAGCCATCCACTCGACGAAATCGGCAAGTTCGCGTCGCGGTGTCGACGGCAATGGGTCGGCGTTGATCGGCGCCCAGCCGACCCGAAACAGCATCTGCGGATAGCTGCTACCACCGAAGATTTCGGAGCGGACCGCCTCGCGTGTTTCGACCACCTCCAGCGGTTCGGTGACCGGGCAACTGGCCAAGCCCAGCGATGTCGCGCTGAGAAGCACGACGCTGGTGGCCTCACCGCCGCGTAGCTGGGCCATCCGGTCGTCGGTCCGGGTTCCGAGCGCAAGCACTACGGCATTATCCTCGTCGGGTGACGAGCCTGGTGGCATAGCCAGTGCAGGACCGGCGAAGAACCGACCCGGTATCTTCGCGTTGGGGTCGGATTTGGGCGTATTACGGGCCGGAACGCCGGCTACCGAAGCGTAGCGCCCACTCCACCCAGTGAGCTCGGCAAGATAATCATGGGTCATGTGATCCCAGACAGATTGAGCCACAATTTCATGCAGCTTATCGGTGTCTTCGACTTGGCACAGCGTTACCCCATGGCGAGCAGCCCGCGCGGCCATCACTGCAATATCGCCCACCGGTACCGGCCAGGAACTGTAGTGGCGCCGGTCAGTTCGCCGCCGCGGTATCGCCGCGGCAAGTGCTATATCGAGGGGATCAGCGGTAGAGCGAGACAATTCGATCGCGGCAAGGTGACTGGGGTCAGCTGGATTGGGCAGGCGAGCCACCTTGGCTCGCCACCCAACCGCCGCGAAAGCAACGACGCAGTGATTCAGCGCCGCACCACAACTCAAGATCAAATCTCGGCCATCCGGATCGGTGTTGGGCAGTTGCCGGTTGGCGTCGGAGTAGAGATGCAGACTCTCCGCACCCACCAGCCACCGCCACGGTTGCGTGTTATGGACGGAGGGAGCCCGAGATGCCAGAGCCAGGACGGTCCGGATTGTGCCCGCATCGGGAAAGCGCGCGTTCATGGCTATTTGCCCCTTCCGTAAATCTTGTTATCTCAACGATCGCGCAGTTACATCGGCCGTACGAGAGCACGACGACCCCAGTCCAAAAGGACTTTGTGCCACGACCGGTGTGGGCAAGACACGGTGGATTCGCTGGAAAGCTCCGCTGCAGCAGCAACCGGTCACATCAACGGATAATTGGTCGCCGATGGCATACGTTGCCGCCCGGAGCAAGTGCTGTAATACGCGGCACTCACCGGCCTTTGGACCCGTCACCGACGCGCTATGTAGACTTGTCCGTCTCGGCGGGCTTATCCGCTTGTCCGGCTTGGCCGCGCGCCGCCAACGCGCCCGCGATCGAGGTGCAGGCGATCGTCAGCAAGGCGCCGAACATCAACGCCGATGCTTCCCCCGTGACGAGGAGGTGTTCCTCGGTGCCGATCGCGGCCGCGGCCACCGGCACGCCGAGCTGCGCGGCCGACAACACCGCGAGTGTCAGCGGCTGGCCGAGCAGCCTTCCCGCGCCATGCGCCAGCACAGCACCCAGCCCCAGGCCTACTCCCAGCAGAATGAGTTTCGGGTGCGAACCCAACTCGCGTACCTGCAGCGAGGCGCCCAGCCAGACGAAGAACAGCGGGCTGAAGAACCCCTCGGTGATGCCGAATAGCTGGCGCGCCAGCCGTCGCGGTTCGCCGACCGCCGCGATCACCAAACCCACCGCGAAGCCCGCCAGCATGATCGACACATGGGTGCTGACGGCCAGCGCCGCCAGGGCGAACAACACGAAAAGGTTGGTCCGCAATTCCAGCGCGACCCGGTGCTTCTCGGAATAGGCGTGCATGCGCTGACGCCAGCCCCTGCGGTCGACCGCGCGCAGCAGAACAAAAAGCACCATCGCGCAGCCCGCGATCGCCAGCGCACCCAATGCTGCCGTTGGCGCCCGACGGAAGTCGATCACCAACGGCAGCAACACGATACACGCAGCATCGGCAATAGCGATCTGCGCAGTCACGGAGAGCACCTGTGGTCCCTGCAACCGCAGCGAATCGATCACCGGCAATGCCAGCGCCGCCGACGATGACGCCATCAGTACCGCGTAAAGCGCCGCGTGCCCGGTGCCGAACCCGGCCGCCAGCCCGATACCGAGAGCCACCGCGACGGCACCGCCCAGAACCGCCCGCGCCAGCGCCACCGGCACCGCCGAACGCATCTCGCGGCGGACCGGAACATGGGTGCCCACGACAAACATCACCAGCGCGAAGCCGATATTCGCGAACAACTGAAACGTCGGGTTGGCAACGTCGACGACGCCGAAACCGGTCTTGCCGACGACGAGCCCCGCGATCAGCTCACCGATGATTACCGGAATCCGCAAGCGCGGCAGTGAGGCCAACAGCGGACCGGCGAAACCTACGGCGGTCAGCAGCGCCAGCGTGTCGAAGCCGAAGCCCTGCACGTCAGCGGCCCTTCAGCGACGGCGAGCCCACTAGACTTCCAGCTGCTTGAAGGCCGTCGTCGCGGTCACCACGATGTCATCTTGCATTTTCCGATCGTCGGAGATGATGGACCATTCACGCAACTGTCGGCTTGCATATCGTTGACCGATCACGAAGGACTGTTCTTCTCACGGTGTGCGTCGTTAAGGTCGCCAAGCCCCAGATCAGGGCAGAGCCCCGGGTGGGTGCTCATACCCCACCAGCGGTCGTAAGAACTAGGCGGCCCGACCGAGGGTGTTCGCCAGCGAGCCGGCCTCCAGGTAGGGTGAGCGGTGGCTGCTAAACCGCGACCGACAATGCTGATAAACCGCGCAGCGTGACGTTCGTCTTGTACTGCGGCTCGCTGTCTAGCCGCACGTCCGGGAAACGGGCGGTCACCGCCGACAGCGCCACACTCGCCTCCAGCCGCGCCAGCGGCGCGCCCAGGCAATAGTGCGCGCCGCGACCAAAGCCCAAGTGCCGCAGCGTCCCCCGATCAGGATCGAAGGTATCGGGGCGGTCGAACTCGGCGGGATCCCGCTGGGCGGCAGCCAGCAGCAGCATCATGGTGTCGCCCTTAACCACCGTGGTGTCCCCAACGACCATGTCCTCGGCAGCATTTCGGCCAGCCAACTGCACCGGCGGGTCGTAACGCAGGGTCTCCTCGATGACCGCCGACGCGCGATTGGCGTCCGCAGCCAACGCGGCCCACTGCTCGGGGTAACGCAACATCGCCAGGATCGCATTGGCGATCAGGTTCACCGTGGTCTCGTGTCCGGCAATCAGCAGCAGGTTGCAGGTGGAGACGATCTCCTCCTCGGTCAGCTGATCACCGGACTCCTCCACCGCGATCAATCCTGACAGCAAATCATCGCCAGGGTGTGATCGGCGGCGCTCGATCAGATCGTGGAAGTATCCGCGCAGCCACCGGCCGGCCTGTATGCGCTCCTCAAAGGCGTCAGATGGCCCCCCGGGGATCGTCACGAACGGATCCAGCGCCTGCGCCAGCAACGCGGATGCCTGGCTGAACTTCGGCTCGTCCTCCAGCGGCACACCCAGCAGCCGGCAGATGACCGCCACCGGCAGCGGATATGCGAGGTCAGCGATCACATCGAAGCGGCCGCGCTCTGCGATCTGGTCCAGCAATTCGTCGACCAGCGCGGTGATGTCGGGTTGCAGCGCGTTGACCACTTTTGGCACGAAAGCCTTGCTGACCAACTTGCGCAGCCGGGTGTGATCGGGTGGATCGAGAAACAGAAATCCCGGCGGACCCGCCGGCCGCGGCCACGCCCCGGATGCGAGCTGTCGCTGCGCGATCGTCGACTTGAGCCGGTCGCTGGCCGACGACGGGTGCCGCAGCACCTCGTCGCAGTCGCGAGAGGTCGAAAAGACAGTGAGGTTGGCCTCCGGCAGCTGAATAGGTCCGCGTTCCCGGCATTTCGCGTAGACCGGGTACGGGTCAGCCCGGTTGGCCGGGTCCCGCAGCTGCAGCAACAACGCTTGGGATTCGGCTTGCTCGGTGGGCTCCATGGGCCTCGTCGTCATCCTCATATTGTGCCCGCGCAGCTGGGGACAGTGCTGTTCAAAGGGGCCCGCCGCAAGCACACCGCTGCGTAGTATGTGCGCCATGACGGTGCTTCGAACGTGCCGGTTGGTGGTTGTCGCCGCTCTGCTGGCTTCAGCAACCATAGCCACCATGGTGCTGGCCCCGCCGGGCTACGCATGCGCGTGCGGTGCTGTGGTCGCCCCGGGCGGCGAGCAGGCCACGATGAATCATGAAGTCGCGCTGGTGCATTGGGATGGGACAACCGAGACCATCCTCATGCAGCTCGCGCTGAATGCCAGCACGAACAATGTCGCCTTGGTGGTGCCGACCCCCAGCCCGGCGACCGTCGCGGCGGGGGACAAGGCTACATTCGTGGAGTTGGACTCGCTGACCGCGCCGCAGATCCAGCAGCGCCGACACTGGACCCTGGGGATGGGTGTCGGCGCTTCGGCGCCCATGGCGGCAGCTCCCGGCGCTCCGGACGTGGTCAGTCAGGTGCACTTGGGCCCGCTGGAGGCCACCACGCTGGCCGGTGGTGACCTGACCGGATTGCAAAAGTGGTTGGCCGACAACGGTTATGCCATCCGCCCGACGGTATCGGATGCGCTGGGTCCCTATGTCCGTGACGGCTGGTCGTTCGTGGCGATGCGGCTGACGAGCACGGCCCCTATAGCGGGCGGGCTCAGCCCGGTGCGGATGACCTTCCAGGCGTCGCAATTGGTCTATCCCATGCGTCTGTCGGTCGCGGCGACGAGCCCGCAGCAAGTCACCGTATTCACCCTCTCCGATCACCGGCAACAGCGCACCGACACCGATGCCACCGGGCAGTCTGGGCAGTCCACCCAGGTCCAGTTCGCCGGCAATGTCTCCACTGCCCTTCGCGACCCACTGCTGCGCGAGTTGGCCGGAAACCATGGCGCATATCTGACCAAGATTCAGGTGAACATCGCTGCGCCGTCGCAGATCTCGTCGGATTTCGCGTTCGGAAATGCACCCAGCGATGACGCGTATCGGCAGGTGGTCTACGTCGATCACAACGTCGCCATTCCGATTGTGTTCGTCTTGTTGGCCGCGCTACTAGTCGGCGCGATCGCGGCGACGGTGATCATTCTCGTGGTTCTCAGGCAACGACGGCGCCGCCGGACCACCACCGCCGGGCCCATGGGCTGACGCGCTCAGCGGCGCAGAAACTCCACGATGTGGTTGGCCAGTTCTTCGCCGGCGTCCTCCTGCAAGAAGTGCCCGGCGCCGCGCACCACTGGGTGGTCGATACCTTGCGCGCCGCGCATCTCCCGCTGAAAGATCGCGGCCATCGGCCCGGTGATGGGGTCGCTGTCGCTGAAGGCGACCAGCATGGGTGTCGGACTCACGCACAGCTTCGCCCAAGCAGACTTGTTGGCCGCTGCCGCGGGATCGTCCGGAGTGGTCGGCACCAGGCCGGGCATGGCGCGCGGCCCGGCGCAGTACTCGTCGTCGGGGAACGGCGCGTCATAACCTGCGCGCGCCTCGTCGCTCATCTGCTGACGGCACCCGCCCTGCACAAACCAGCCGATGTCCAACTTCGGCGCCGTCTGGATCGCCTTGCGGAAGCGCCACCAGACTTCGGCCATCGGCTGCTCTCCATTCGGCAGCCCGGTGTTGGCCACGACCAACCGGGCAAACCGTTCGGGATGCTCGGCGGCCAGCCGCAACCCGATTAGCCCGCCCCAGTCCTGACCGACCAGGGTCACGTTGCGAAGATCCAGAACATCGAAGGCCAGGGCCCGCATCCATTCGACATGGCGCGCATAGCTGTGGTCTTCGCGCCGCGTCGGCTTGTCCGAACGACCGAACCCGACCAAGTCAGGGCAGATGACACGATGTCCGGCGGCAACCAATATCGGAATCATCTTGCGGTACAGATACGACCACGACGGCTCGCCATGCAGCATCAGAACAGGATCGGCGCTGTCCGGTCCGTCTTGCACCCAGGCGACCCGCAGCACACCGCCCTCTTCGTCTGGGACTTCGCAATACCTTGGGGTATAAGGAAATTCGGGTAGGTTGTCGAACCGGTCGTCGGGAGTTCGCAATGTCTGCATGCCTGCGAACATACGCTCTTACGTTCCTTCGCTTAGTCCCGCCACCGTGGGATGCGCCATCAGCAGATCGAGGAAGGCCCGCTGGCCCTTGAGCAGCTTGATGCGCGCCTGCGCCACCGGAAACCAGCCGACCCGATCGACCTCGGGGAACTCCCGCATCGTGCCCGAGCCCTTTGGCCACTCCAGTTGGAAGGTGTTGCTGTGCGCGTCGGTGACGTCGAGGTCGCCCCGGACACCGAAGGCGGTGACCACCTTGCCGCTGGGTTGCTTCAGCGGACCGAAGTCGATGCGCGGCCCGGCCGGCATCGGCAGCCCGAGCTCCTCGGAAAACTCGCGCTGCGCGGCCGTCCAGGGATCCTCGGCGTCGGCATACTCACCTTTCGGAATCGACCAGACCCCGTTGTCTTTCCGGGCCCAAAACGGGCCTCCCGGATGTGCGATCAGGACTTCGACGACGCCGTCGCGAACCCGGTATAACAGCACACCCGCGCTGAGCTTGGGCATCAGTTTCGCGGTCTTTCAGACCCCGACGGCGCGTTCCAGATCTTTGAGCGATGTTTCCAAGTGCACAAGCAACCGCTGCAGGTGCGGCACGCTGCGGCGGCATCCGACCAGACCGAAATCGAGATTGCCCGCGTTGTTCACCAGGGTGATGTTCAGCGCTTGCCCGTCCGGGAGCGCCGACAGCGGGTAGCTGCCGTCGAGCCGGGCGCCACCGTAGTACATCGGCTCCGCGAGTCCCGGCACATTCGAGATGACGAGGTTGAACGGCGGCGGCGTCGACGAGATGAAACCCGGGACACCCGCCAGCGTCAGCGGTGCCATGTTCAGCGCCGACAACGCCAGCACCTGGATTCGCGGCAATTCGGCGAAGACTTTCTTGTTGCCGCGCATCGACGCGCTGATCGTTTCCATCCGTTTCGCGGGGTCCTCGACGTCGGTGGCGAGGTTGCACAGGATGCTGCCAACCATGTTGCCGCCGCTGTCGGCCTCCTCCTTTGAGCGCAGGCTCACCGGAACCATCGCGATCAGCGGTGCGTCCGGCAGCGCATTCTGCTCGATCAGGTAGTAGCGCAGCGCACCCGAACACATGGCCAGGACGGCGTCGTTGAAGCTCACCCCGGCGGCCTTCTTGACGCTCAAGACGCGATCCGCCGACCAGGACTGGGCGGCGCACCGGCGCGCGCCCCCGATCTTGACGTTGAACATCGTGTGCGGAGCCGCCAACGGCAGCGTCAACTGCTGCTCGAACAGGGCGGCGCGGGCCAGCTTCACCGTCGACGGGGCAAGTCCCACAACGGATCCCGCCGCCTTGACCAGTGAGCCCAACGGGGAGGAGCCACCTGACTTAGGACGCGGTCGCCGAGGCAGGCTCCACATCGCCCGCACCTCGGGGTCCTCCGGGTTGACCGACAGCGTGCGCTGCATCAGCTTCATCGCCGAAATACCGTCGACCAAGGCGTGATGCATTTTGCTGTACATGGCGAACCGGCCGTCGTCCAGCCCCTCCACCACGTACAGTTCCCACAGCGGGCGGTGGCGATCGAGCAGGCTGGTATGCAGCCTGGAGGCCAGCTCGAGCAGTTCGCGGACCCGTCTCGGCGACGCCAGCGCCGAGCGCCGAACGTGGTAGTCGACGTCGATCTCGTCGTCATAGGCCCATGCCAAAGGGGTGATCCCGCCCATGATCGTCGCGGGATGCTTCCGGAATGTGGGCTGGAATTCGTCGTTGCCAACCAGGGCATCGGTGAACTCCCGGACGAACTCCGGACCGGCGCCCTCAGGCGGCTCGAACAACGACAAGCCACCCACGTGCATGGGATGCTCACGTGATTCCGCAAACAGAAACACCGCGTCGCTGGGCGCCATCAGTTCCATCCACCCATTAGACCGCGAACGGCGCAGGACGCGAAGCGCTCTTAGAACATCGCCGCCGAGCCGACCTCGGGATGACTACGCATGTACTCGACGAGCCGATCGACGTAGCTGCGGAACGGGGGCGGCTCGATACCGCTGCCCGCGAGGTCAGCACGGCAATGTTCGGTCAGGTAAATGGTCGGATGCGCGAAGTAGTCGACCGCTTCGGGAGGGATCCGCATCAAGCGGTAGAGCCCCGGAACGTGCGCCAGGGACGCCTTGGCCAGCTTCCGCGGCAACGGAACCTTGATGAGTTCCCGGCCAATTGCCTCGGCGAGGGTGTCCGCTATCTCATCGACGGTGAGCGCGCGTGGATCCGCCAGCTGATAGGTTCGGCCCTCAGAAACCGGGAGGCCGCTCAAGTATTCGACAGCATCAACGACGAAGTCGCGCGGGACCACGTTCACGCGCGTCGCCGTCGGGTCACCCGCCATCGGCAGGATCGCGCGCCGGGGCTGTCGCAACAGCCACTGCATGACGAAGTAGGGGCCGTCGAACTTCTGCGTTTCACCGGTACGACTGTCACCGACGACAATCGAGGGGCGATAGATCGTGGCCGGCATGCCCGCAGACATGTGCCAGCGCACATCCGCCTCGGCGAGATTCTTGGTCTCCTCGTAATAGTTGTTGAACGGTGCACCGACTTCGAGGTCGTCCTCGCTGAACGGACCGGCATAGCGGCCGCTGACATAGCACGTGCTGAAGTAGTGCAGGCGGGTCAACTTGGAACAGCGCTCAAGTGCGTCCAGGACGTTCCGGGTGCCGTCGACGTTGACCCGGACTGCCACGTCGCGGGCCACCGTCAGGTCATACGCGGCGGCGAGGTGCCACGCCTCGGTCACGTCGGTAAGGGCATCTGCCGCAAGGCCCAGCCCGGGCTGGGTGATGTCACCCTCGACCACCTGGATCCGCCCCTGCAGGGACGCATCGGCAGAGCTCAGCTCGGCCTCGCGTCGCTGTGCCAGTGCGGCGAACTTGGGCTGCACCAGGCAAAGTGCCGAACTGTCAGTGCGTTTGAGAATGCCCGGCAGTAACGCGCTGCCGAGAAAGCCGGGAAACCCGGTCATCAATACGGTCATCGCTGCACCTTCCTAGTCGGTTTCACACAAGCGGGGCTTCGGCGGCCGGGCGATCGAGTTGCCGGTGAGGTTGGTCCAGGCCCGTGTTGCCGAAGTGGTTCCGGTGGGCGAACTCCGCGACCTCACGGCGCACCCGCAGGTAGGGCACTGACATCACGGGATGGCCCAGACGGACGGCAAAGGCAACCTTCATGTGGCCGGGGGCACCGAGAAGTTGTTTGACCGCTTCTTCGACCGGAGGACTGCTTAAGACCGAAAGGGCTTGAAGGCCAAGCCCCAGCGAGGACGCCATGAGCCACATGTTCTGCAGCACGCACCCCAGGCTCATCAACCCCAGCACATCTCCCTCTGAGGCGGGAGCGCGCTTCGTGGCGTCATACAGCACGATCAACAGGACTGGACACCCCGGCATCAACCGATGCAAGGGAATGGCTTCACCCACCGTTTCCGCTTGGGCCAGGTCCTGCATCCACGGTGGGAGCACGCTGGCCAGAAGACCAACCTTCTTGCGGCGCAACTCTTCTTCGGAGAATGAGAGCAGTTGCAAGTGCTCGCGCAGAAACTCTTCCGAGAGCTGCACCTGTATCGTTCCGATCTCTTCCAGCAACTTTTGCTCATCCACGACGACGATCTCGAAGTTCTGCATGTTATGAGCGGTGGGACTCCAGCGTGCAGCTTCCAGGATCTGCAGCAGGTCTCCCCGAGCGACCGGACGGCTCTGGTCGAACGGAACGCGCGCGGAGTATCGTTCCTCGATGAGTTTGAGCAAGTTGTTCATCGCTCTCTCCCCAACCGAAACGTGTCGTCGATCGAATAGACGCTATCGATCGCGAGCGTTGTTGAGACGGGTCTTTTGACCCGTTATGGCGGCCATTAGTCCTCGGCTCAGGCCGATAAGCGTTGCCCGATCGCGGGCCGTGGGGCAACGGCAGCCGTCGCCCACCTTTTATGAGTTACCGAGGTCTTTAGTCCCCACCATGTGAGGGATTGCTGCTCTGCCGAGACGTCTATCGCTGCGGGAGCATGACGGCATGCCGATACGAGAGGAACGTGTCGGCGCATAGCTGAATCACATGTATTCGGATTACTGATTGGTATCCCTACTCAAACACAGCGCAGGGGAAGGCGTGAGCGACAACGAAATCGACGATCAGGATATCGCCAAGTGGGATCCTGCCTTCACCGAGCTGCTGATCAACGCGGTCGCGCCGGTCATCAACCGATGGTTCCGGCCAGAGGTGCGGGGCTTGGAAACCTTCCCGTCGACCGGCGGCGCTTTGCTGGTGTCCAACCATTCCGGCGGCGTGCTGACGCCTGATTGGAACGTCCTGGCCCCAGCCCTGTACGGCAAGTTCGGTTACGACCGCCCGCTGTACACCCTTGCCCACTATGGTGTGTTCTTAACACCGTTCCGCGCAGCGCTGAGCCGCCTCGGCGTCATTCATGCCAGCCGGGAAAACGCCGCAAACGTGTTGCGCTCGGGTGCGGTTGCACTGGTCTTTCCCGGCGGCGACTATGACGCATTCCGGCCGACGCTGAGTCAGAACGTTATCGACTTCGACGGCCGTACCGGATACGTCAGGACCGCCATGCAAGCCGGCGTGCCGATCGTGCCCGCGGTGTCGATCGGGGGTCAGGAAACCCAGCTTTTCGTGACCCGCGGCAATTGGCTGGCAAAGGGATTAGGGCTCAAGCGAATCCGGATGGAGATTCTGCCGGTTAGTATCGGGTTCCCCTTCGGCCTGACCGGACTCTTCCCGGCCAATATGCCGTTACCGGCCAAGATCGTCTATCAGGTGCTGGAGCCGATCGATATCGCCGCCCGGTTCGGCAAGGACGCCGACGTCCATGAGGTCGACGCCCACGTGCGCTCGGTGATGCAGACTGCCCTTGACCAGCTGGGCCACCAGCGCCGCTTCCCCATACTGGGCTGATCGCCAAACTGACTATTTGACGCCCGGCAGTGCGGCGCAGCAACCGCAGCCCTCCACTGATGACGCGCGGGTAATGGTCGGCGCGCATCCATGGCGGTACACCAACGGGCAGCCCGCGTTCGATCGCGATCGTTTGCTGCACGGCCTGGTCGAGGCGAACGAAAAGACCCGCCAGCTGCCGCAACCGCATACCGTGCCCAGCGTCGACAACTCCGTCGAACTGGCCGAAGTAGAGGTATGCACGCCCACCGGCGTTCAGTTGGTTGAACCGCTCAACCTTCGGCTCGATCCCGGCGCCTCTATGGTGATCGTCGGCCGCTCGGGATGCGGCAAGACCACACTGCTGCGCAGCCTCGCCCAGTTATGGCCGTTCACGTCTGGCACGTTGCGGCGCCCGGGCGGAGATGTCGAGACGATGTTCTTGAGCCAGTTACCGTATGTGCCCCTTGGCAACATGCGGGCCGTATTGTCGTATCCGGCGGCCGCAGGTGACATCCCCGACCACAGACTCAATGCGGGCTTGACCAAAGTGGCAGTGGCTCACCTGCATGGGCGGCTGGACGAAGTCCAAGACTGGGCGAACGTGTTTTCGCCCGGCGAACAGCTCCGGGTCGCTTTCGCCCGCATACTGCTCAGCAAACCGAGAGCGGTATTTCTCGACGAAGCCACGTCAGCGCTCGACGCGGGGCTCGAGTATTCGCTATACCAATTGGTGCGCACCGAGTTACCGGACACCGTTGTGGAGTCACCCATCGCAACACCGTGGAGCCACATCACGAGCAGCAGTTGGCGCTACTCGGTGACGGCGCCTGGCGCGTCGGGAAGGTCGGCGAGCAACCCACGCCCACCTTGCCCCGCTGCGCGGGCCGCATCGCCGGGCTAGTCCGCCGGTGTCGTCACATATCGAACATGGAACCTGATTTCCGGGTGTTGGTGGCAGCATGGGTTTGTGACCGCGACGTCGTTGTCCTGGGATGTGGTGTCCGTTGACAAGCCGGAAGATGTCAACGTAGTGATCGGCCAGGCACACTTCATCAAAACAGTCGAAGACCTGCACGAGGCCCTGGTCGGGGTGAGCCCATCACTACGGTTCGGGCTGGCCTTTTGTGAAGCGTCCGGCCCGCGATTGGTTCGCCGCACGGGCAACGATGCTGAGCTGGTCGAACTCGCTACCCGCACTGCGACGGCCATCGCAGCCGGGCACTGTTTCGTGATTTTCTTGCGCGAGGGGTTTCCCGTCAACGTCCTCAACCCGGTGAAGGCCGTACCCGAGGTCTGCGCGATCTACTGCGCCACAGCCAATCCGGTCGATGTCGTCGTCGCGGTGACTCCGCGTGGTCGCGGCATCGTGGGCGTTGTCGACGGACAGACCCCTGTCGGAGTGGAGACCGATCGTGACGTAGCCGAGCGGCACGACCTGTTACGCGCCATCGGTTACAAGCTCTGACAGCCCGCTTTTTCCGGTTCGTTTTGGGAACGAGACAGCGTCGGCGAACTCGCCGACACTGAATCGGATGCGGTCACAAGACACGCGCGGGATTTCCGGAGTGCCTGGGTGGATTGTTTGCGCACCGCCTGTGCCCGTTCACACGTCTCTCGTGCTTTCCGGCGCGCTGCGGCAGCCTGGGCTCGCACGCTGCTGCGCCGCGCACCACAGGCGCGTTCCCGGTAAGCCTTCTGGCGGCACGCCCCGCAGCAGTAGCGCGCATCGACGCGACCGTAGAACGTGGCGCTGCATACGCAACATTGGAGCTGACAAGCCGCCATGTATGTTACAGCTTCCGTAACGCGTTACAGCTATTCGTGACGCGGTTGCTGAAATACTAACGTGCAGAACCCATTTAGATGTTCTTCACAGTCTGTGTCCTTTGATCGAGCGGTGCCTTAAGAAAGAGGGCCACAGCCATGACCAACACCGACAACACCGACAAGCCTGGCGAACGCATGCGCGAAGAGGCGAATGCGCCGCCGAGTGATCCATTCGCAACGGATCCACAAGTGAAGTTGGTGAGGGCACTCCTTCGCGAACGGTTTGCTATCGGTCGATGACAACCGCTGTTAGCACCCAAACCCAGCCGGGATCGCACACGGCGTGT
This sequence comes from uncultured Actinomycetota bacterium, assembly GCA_963728815.1. GTDB lineage: Bacteria > Actinomycetota > Actinomycetes > Mycobacteriales > Mycobacteriaceae > Mycobacterium. Next base: position 274,849 of record CAVSLH010000016.1, on the reverse strand, counting down.
TGAGGAACGTCGCGCGAGCCGCCTGGTGCTGACTTGGTGGAAGGTCAGCGCTTGCTGTAGAGCGACTCGATCTCGCTGGCAAACCGTTCGGTCACCACGTTGCGCTTCACCTTCAGGGTCGGAGTCAGCTCACCGGTGAGCACGGTGAAGTCGACCGGCAGAATGCGGAATTTGCGGATCGATTCCGCCTGCGACACCGTCTGGTTGGCATCCTTGACGGCCTGATCGATCTCGCCGACCAGGTCGGGATCGTTGATCAGGTCCGCGACGGAGGCGGTGGCCTCCTTGCCGTGGTGCTGCTTCCACACGTCGAAGCCTTCTGGGTCAATCGCTATCAGCGCAACCACAAACGGCCTGTTGTCCCCGACCAGCATCGCCTGGCTGATCAGCGGGTGCGCCCGCAACTGATCTTCCAACACGGCCGGCGCGACGTTCTTGCCGCCCGCGGTCACGATGATCTCCTTCTTACGGCCGACAATCGACAAGAAACCGTCGTCGTCCGCCGACCCGAGGTCGCCGGTATGAAACCACCCTTTGACAATCGCCTCGTCAGTGGCCTTGTCGTTATGCCAATAGCCGTTGAACACCACGCCACCGCGCACCAGTACCTCGCCATCGTTGGCGATCGCCATGCTGTTGCCCGGCAACAACTTTCCCACCGTGCCGACCCGCTCTTCGCCGAACCGGTTCACGGTGATTGCGGAGCTGGTCTCGGTCAGGCCGTAGCCCTCGTAAACCGTCAGCCCGACGCCGCGGTAAAAGTGGCCCAACCGCTTGCCCAGCGGGGCCCCGCCGGAGACCGACGCACGGCAGTCCCCGCCGAGCGCGGCGCGCAGCTTTGTGTACACCAGCCGATCGAAGAGCGCGTGTCTGGCCCGCAGCAACAGACCCGGGCCGCCGCTGTCCTGCGCCGTACTCCACTCGATCGCCGTGCGAGCGGCGGCATCGAAAATCATGCCCCTGCCGTTGTCGCGGGCGGTCAACTCGGCGGTGTTGTACACCTTTTCGAACACCCGGGGCACCGACACCACCACCGTGGGCTTAAAAACAGCGAACATCGCCACCAGGTTCTTGATGTCGCTGGTGTAGCCGATGGTGACCTTGTTCGCAAACGCCGTCATCGACAGCGAGCGCGCCAGCACATGGGCCAGCGGCAGGAACACCAGTAGCCGTTCCCCTGTGCTCAGCAGCGCCGGGAGAACCGCCGACGCGCCGCGCGTTTCGTACAGCAGATTGGAGTGCGTCAGCTGGCAGCCCTTCGGGCGACCGGTGGTGCCCGACGTGTAAATCAGCGTTGCCGCGTCGGCGGCCCGCAGCCCCGCCAGTCGCTCGTCGAGTTGGCCGATGTCCACCGATTTTCCGGCCTCGGCCAGCTCGTCGAGCGCCGCCGGGCCGGTTGACTCCAGCTGCAGGATCTTGCGCAGACTTGGCAGCTCGGCGCTCAGTTCCTTCACCAACTGGGCATGCGCATCGGTTTCGGTGATCACCAGCACCGCCCCGGAGTCCTCCAGCACCCAGCGCACCTGCTCAGCCGACGACGTGTCGTAGATCGGGACGGTGAGCGCCCCCACCGAGAGGATCGCGTAGTCGAGGATCACCCACTCGTAGCGGGTGGCCGACAGGACCGCCACCCGATCGCCGGCATTCACCCCCTCGGCAATCAAGCCGAGCGCGGCTTCACGGATCTGCTGGGCGGCCTGGGCGCAGGTCACATCTGTCCATACGCCGTTGACGAGGCGCTGAAAGATCACATGATCGGGATCGTCTCGCTCGTGTGAGTACACCATGCTGGCGACGTTGTCGTGCTCGCCGACGGTGAAGCTTGCCGGAACGCTGAATTCACGCATGATCTGGCTCCCGTCGAAGAGGGTGGTAGTAGCTTGTGGTCCGTACTACCCAGCCGGACCGCGGCGACGGATAGTAGAAAGCGCCCAGGGGCGGGCGAGATGGATTGTGGGCAGTCATAAGGCCCCACCTCCTGGCTCTTGCTGATTGGCGCGGGGCGCGTTTCGTCAAAACCTGCATCCACCGACGTTAAGCGCCCCTGCCGTTGGCTTCCTAGTGACCAAAGTCCCGGCGTCAAGGGTCGGTTGGCGCCTGATCACACCGCGACTGACCATGTCGACGTCGCGATCAGGTCGCCGCGCTCCAGCGCGGCCGCGCGATGCTCGTGCACTTTGGCGTACTCCGGCGTCGTCACCATGTCGACGAACGCCCGCGGCGTCGGGTACTCGACAATGAGAATCGCGTCCCACCAAGGCCGTTCGCCTTCACCGATGACGACCGCTGGCGCTGTGCCACCGTACCGGACGGTGGCGCCGACTCGTTCGAGGTGCGGTGCGACTTCCCGTCCGTACTGAAGGTAGGACTCCAAGCCTCCGGGCGTCTTGAACTTCAACAGGTTCACCATCACCACCGGCGCGTCTCCCGGACGCGCGGCCAGTGCCGCAGCCTGCTCAGGGGTGGTCTCGATCGCGGTGCCCATCTGAATCTCCTTGCCTTAGTTCGATTTTTGACTAGTCATGCCTACCCGCTCACGCAAGAACGGGACGACGAACCCGGCAACCTGGTCGAGCTGCTCGAGCCACGCCCAGTGACCGACACCGGGCAAGATTTCGACTTGCGCGCGCGGGAACGCGCGGCGCTGGCGTTCGGCCTGCTCGACCGGGATGTAGACGTCGGCGGCGCCGAAAACTACGAGCGTGTCGGGATCGCGGTCGCGCAGGGGTTCGACAAGCGCGTCCATGTCTTCTTGGCGGGTGGAGCGGTAGAGCCGCAGCACGGCGCTCTTTGTCCCGGCCGGGAGAATGTGTTCGACAATCCGATTTGCCCATTCCCTGGGCAGCCCCGGATTGTCGTGCCGGATCACAAAGCGCGCGACGCGACGGGTGGTGGTGCGCATGAACAGTTCCCCGGCGACGGGGGTGCGCCAAACCCGGGCCAGCCGGTGCCACTTGTAGTCGAGTAGCACTCCGGTATTGATCAGAGTGACGCTGGCGACCTTTCCCGGGTTAGCGGCGGCCCAGGTCAGTGCGAACGGTCCGCCGAAGTCGTGGGCGACCAGGTGCACCGCGCCGATCCCGAGTTGGTCGATCAGCCCTCCCAGGTGCGCACCATAGTCGGCCAAGGCGTAGTCCTGGTCGGCCCGTTTGTCTGCCCCGCCGAACCCCGGCATATCTGGTGCGACGACAGTGGCGAACTCGGCGACGTGTTTCATCAGCGGTTCCCAGTCGCTGCCCGCGTCAGGGTTGCCGTGCACGAAGACGACGGCCTCGCCGGGCGCGCCGGCGCCGCCGATCAGTACCGGCGAGCGGACGCCGTTCACCACCAACTGTCGCGTCTGGAAGCCAGTCATTTCTGCATCTCCTTCACCTCGGCGTCCATTCGCTGCCGGTACGCCGCCCGGGCGCCACTGTCAGTGTGGGCAATGATGGTGTCAGTCTTCAATGCCTGCTTGATTCGGTCGGCGACGGCCGGCGGGGTTCCTGCAACCAGGCGGGCGATCGGCCCGAGTTCGCGCGGGACGAACACCTCCTCGCGTCCGCTTGTGATGGCGTCGACGATTGCGTCGGCGACCACCTCTGGACCGACGACTCTTGTGGCCCAAGCTTTTTCGAATCCGCTGATCATGTCGGTGCGGATCAGCCCGGGCATCACGATGGTGCTGCGGACCCCGGTACCGAGGGCTACGGCGCGAATCGCCCGGGTGAACCAGACGACGGAATGCTTGGTGGCCGCGTAGGAGGCCCCGCCGGCGGTGGCGATCTGCCCCGTCGACGACGCCAGGTTCACGATGTGGCCGTGGCCGCGGGGGACGAACCGGCGCAGCGCCAACTGGGTTCCGGTGAGTATGCCGCCAATGTTGATGTCCACCGTCCGTTCGGTGTCGCGGGGGTCTTCGTCGATCAACAGGCCGATCGGGGCGACGCCAGCGTTGTTGACCAATACGTCGAGGGGTCCGATACGTTTTTCAGCCTCGACGAGGAACGCTTCGAAACTGTGCGCGTCGCGCACGTCGAGTGGCAGGCCAACGGCCCGGTCACCCAGCTCGCCGGCGACTGAGGCGACGGTCGCGCCGTTGATGTCGCCGATGACCATGGACATGCCCGCGCGCAGGCAGGCCTCGGCCGTGGCGCGGCCGATGCCGCGGGCGCCGCCGGTGATGGCGACACGCTGGGTCGACATGGATCGAAAGCCTCTCTCCTGCAATGGCTCCCGCGATATCGTCGGGAGGGCGGTAATCGTTCTGTCCGCTGATTCCACAATGCGCCGCCAACCGGGCGCACGTCTTGACACTTGAAGACAACCTTTTGGCACTTGGAGACACGTAGATTTACCTGCCGTGGCTAACCCTCTTGCGTTCCGGGTCGAGCAACGGTCCAGTGCGGAGCCGACCGCGGTCTACGACGCATTCCTGGATGTCGAGCGCTGGCCAGAATGGATGCCGACCGTGTCTGCCGCCTCGTGGGAACGTCGGGGAGCACCTGACATTGGAGAAGGAGGCATTCGGCTGGTCGGGATGCGAGGTTCGAATGTGCGCGACGAGATCATCGGTGGAACGCGACCCCACCATTACACCTATGCCACCTCGCTTCCGGGCTTTTGGCCGGTCAAGGATTACCGTGGCGATATCCGCATTGACGAGCGCCTGGACGGCCCCGTCATCACCTGGACCGCAACCTTCACGTCACCCGTGCCCGGCTTGGGGAGGCCGCTTCAGTTCTTTTTCCGGTCTCTGATCGAGCGATTAGCGGCGACGCTGGCACAACGAGCGGAACGCTGAATCTCGTTCGACTGCAACGACTGTGGCAGGCACGGCCCGCTAGCCGTTGGATTTATCATCGAAGGCAGCCGCCACGCCGCATGCCCGACCCTTGACATGCCGCGATTATCCGCTGAGGGTCAACGACATGTCCGTGGTGCGCGGGACCGCGCTCTCGAACTACCCGAGGCTGGTCACCGAATTGGGCGGTGACCCGGCTAGCCTGTTGCTCGCGGCCGGCGTCCGGGACACCGATGTCGGCAACTATGACGCGTTCGTTCCGATCCGCGCGACGATACGGGCGATCGAATCGGCCGCGGAGGCCACGGCCACACCGGATTTCGGGCGGCAGCTGGCGCAACGGCAGGGCATTGAGATTCTAGGACCGGTCGGCGTGGCGGCCCGCACCGCCGCCACCGTGGCCGACGCCTTGGCGATCTTCACCACGTTCATGGCGGCATACAGCCCGGCGATCGCCCTCTACATCACGCCGCTGGCCGACCCGCAACGGTCGTTCATCGCCCTTGAGTTCCTGCTCGACGAGGCGGTGCCATGCCCGCAGACAATGGAACTGGCGCTGGGCGTCTCGCTAGGGGTATTCCGCCTACTGATGGGCACGAATTATTCGGGACTCTCGGTGCACCTGCCCCACGACCTGCTCACCCCCAAAGCCGCCTACATGGAGTACTTCGGCTGCACGCCGTACTTCGCCCAACGCACCGCGGGTTTCACCGTGCGCACGGCCGACCTAAGCCGACCCTTGAACCGCGATGACGTCGCCCACCGCGCCGTCGTCGACTACCTGAGCAGCATCACCCCGGTCGGCGCCGGGATCGTGGAATCGGTGCGCACCATCGTCCGCCAGCTGCTGCCCACCGGGGCGGCGACGCTCGAAGTGGTCGCCGAGCAGTTCCACCTGCACCCGAAAACACTGCAACGCCGACTCGCCGACGAAAACACCACCTTCGCCGCCCTGGTCGATCAGGTCCGCAAGGATGCCGCCGATCGCTACCTACGCACCACTGGCATCAGCCTGTCTCACCTGGCCCGCGAACTGGGGTACGCCGAACAAAGCGTGCTGAGCCGCTCATGCAAACGCTGGTTCGGAAGCGGCCCGGCCGCCTACCGTAACCAGACCCGCATGCCGGCAATCGCCCGGGCTTGAGGGCCCGGCGGGTCACCCCTCATAGACCCACCGCGCGCTCCAGATCCTTTAGCGACGTCTCCAAGTGCCCGAGCACCCGCTGTAGGTGCGGGACGCTGCGCCGGCAACCAACGAGTCCGAAGTCGAGACTGTCGGCGGTGCTGGTCAGCGTGATGTTGAGCGCTTGTCCGTTGAGCCCGATCGACATCGGGTAATTGCCGTCCAGCCGAGCGCCGTTGAAGTACATCGGCTCGCGCGCGCCGGGCACATTCGAGATGCAGACGTTGAACGGCGGCGGGGTCGCCTTGGCCAAGCCGGGCAGGGTGTTGAGCGCGGCCGGGCTCAGCAGCATCATCGACAATGCCATTGCCTGGGCCCGGGGCAGCTGTGACAGCAAGGTTGTGTTGTCGCGCATCGAGGAGTGGATCGCGTCGAGACGTTCCGCCGGATCGTCGAGGTGGGTGGCCACATTGCACAACACCGCCCCGACCATGTTGCCGCCGACGGAATCGCCGTCGTTGCGCAGACTCACCGGGACCATCGCGACCAGCGGCGTGTCCGGGAGTGCGTCGTTGTCGTCGAGATAGGCGCGCAGCGCACCCGCACACATCGCCAGAACAACGTCGTTGAGGCTCACCCCGGCGGCGGCTTTGACTGTCTTGAACCGATCCAACGGCCAAGACTGCGCCGCGCAGCGCCGCGCTCCCCCGACGGGCACATTGAGAATGGTGCGCGGTGCCCCGAATGGCAGCGTCAATTGTTGTTCCAGTAGCGCAGCGCGCGCTAGCCGCAGCGTTGAGGGAGCCAGGCCAGCAACGGATCCCGGCAGGCCGCCCAGGTATTGCAGGCGGCTGCGGCGGTGCTGATCGCGAGGCGAGCGCTTCGGCGTTGGTGACCAGGGCGCGCGAAACTCGCTGTCGCTGGGGTCGGTATTCATCGCTTCCCGCATCAACGTGACTCCGGATACCCCGTCGACCAGCGCGTGGTGCATCTTCGTGTAGATCGCGAAGCGTCCATCCTTGAGGCCCTCGATCACGTGTGTTTCCCACAGCGGACGGTGCCGATCGAGGAGATTGGCATGCAGCCGTGAGGTCAGCTCCAGCAGCTCGCGCACCCGTCCCGGCGCCGGCAGGGCAGATCGCCGCACGTGGTAACCGAGGTCGACATCGTCGTCGGACGACCATGCGACGTTAGTGAATGCGCCGTGAAATCCCATGGGACGCTTGCGAAATATCGGCGCTACGTCGCCGCACTGCAACAGCGCCTGGTGGGTTTCGCGCACAAAGGTGCGTCCTGCACCGGCTGGCGGGGTGAACAGTTGCAGTGCGCCGACGTGCAGCGGATGCTCGCGCGACTCCGCTGTCAAAAACAGCGAGTCGATCGGTGACATCAGTTCCATGGTGCGCTCCTGGTATCTGTAATGCCGGTCAGCCGGTCAGCGCGGGCTCGCGCATGTCGGCCGGAGCCGATGTGGCGAAGCGCAGGTGGTCGTCGTCGACCGGACCCTCGCGCAGCATCTTGTGGTCGGCGCGGTAATCCATGCGGGTGCGCCAAGGGCCTTCGGTGCCCTGGTGGGGTAACTGGCCGGCTGCCCGCTTGGCGTAGCCAGAGGTGATTTCCAGCAGCGGCCGGGTCTCCATTGAGCCGGGCAGCTGCGGACGGCAGATGTTGTGACCGTGGGCGTCCATGTGGGCCATCAGCCGGCAGAAGTGTTCGCACACCAGCCCGACCTTCAGCGTCCACGACGAGTTGGTGTAGCCGAACATGTAGGCGAAGTTGGGAACGTCGCTGAGCAGGAAGCCCTTGAACGACACCTGCTCCGGCACGTTGACGGGTCGGCCGTCCACCGAGAGGGTGATGCCGCCGAACGCCAGTAGGTTCAGGCCGGTAGCGGTGATGATGATGTCGGCTTCCAGTTCTTGCCCGGATTGCAGCCGGATTCCCCGTTCGGTGAAGGTGTCAATCCGGTCGGTGACCACCGAGGCTCGGCCGTCGCGGATGGCCTTGAACATGTCGGCGTCCGGCACCGCGCACAGCCGTTGGTCCCATGGGTTGTAGGCCGGCTTGAAGTGCTTGTCGACCGGATAGCCCGTCGGGAGCTGCTTGGCGTTGAGGTGGCGGATTAACCGTCGGGCGGCGCGGGGGTACTGCTGGCACAACCGCCAGACGAGCCGTTGCTTGGCGATGTTCTTCTGCCGGGTGACGGCGTGGGCGCGATCGCGGCCGATCAGCTTGGGCAGGGTGTTGGCGATGCGGTCCTTTGACGGCACCGGCACGATGTAGGTCGGCGAGCGCTGCAGCATGGTCACGTGCCCGGCGGTATCCGCCATGGCCGGTACCAGCGTGACCGCGGTCGCGCCGCTTCCGATGATCACCACCCGCTTGCCGCGGTAATCCAAGTCTTGCGGCCAGTGCTGCGGGTGCACGATCTGGCCGGTAAACCGTTCCCGCCCAGGGAATTCCGGTGTAAATCCCTCGTCGTAGCGGTAGTAGCCACTGGCGCAGAAGAACCATCCGCAGCTCATGGTGATCTGTTCGCCGGTGTCGAGGCGTTCGATCTCGACCAGCCAGCGGGCATCCTCGGTGGACCACGCCGCGCTAATCACCTTGTGGCCGAAGCGGATCGCTTTCCCGATATTGTTCTCGGCGACCGTCTCCCGAAGGTAAGACATGATGGCATCCGCGCTGGCGATTGCCTTCTCGTTCTCCCACGCCTTGAACTCGTAGCTGAACGTGTGCAGATCGGAGTCCGAGCGAATCCCCGGATACCGGAACAGGTCCCACGTTCCGCCGATGTCGGCGCGGGCCTCCACGATCGCGAATGTCTGGCCCGGCTGTAATTTCTGCAGGTAGCAGGCGGCGCCTATGCCCGAGATGCCGGCGCCAATGATCAACACATCGACGTGTTCGATGCTGGTAGGGTTCCTGGAATTCACGGTGTTTCCTGTTCGGGTCGGCGCCCCACGCACTTCGTTGTCGGAGGCTGTGCTTAACCACTGTGCAGCAGCACAGCCCCTTTGGTCTTGACAGCAGAGGACAACTTTTTGACATCTCAGGACAAAGACGGCTGTGAATAATCACAGTGCCAGCAAACCGGAACTTCAGCAGCTCACGAAGGGACCTTTTGCCGCCGGTGATGCCGAAACGGTGATGAACCTGTTCGACGACGACATCGAGTGGATCGAACCGGGCAGCAGCGCTGTCAGCGGACGCACCGCGGCAAAGGCGAAGTAGGAGCGTATCTCCTGCAGATGGCCGCGAAGAACGTGACGGTGAAACTCGAACACCTAGTCGCCGAGGGCGACACAGTCGTTGCCCTGACAGAGGTAAGTGTGGACGACGAAATAGCGCACGGCGCCGATGTTTTCACGATCCGCAATGGCAAGACGGTGCGGGTGCGGGCGCATCCCGATACGGCGTTGATAGAACGCGCATTCGGCACGAAATAGGTGCGGGTTACAGGAGATCGGTGATGGTCTTCAGGCCTGCGTCGTAGAGCACGCCGGGCAGCATGCCGCCGTCGTGTTCGATGGTGGTGCCGTTGACGAAGTCCGCAGCTCCGCTCGCGAGGAAAACGCAGACGCGGCCCACCTCTGCGGGCTCGCCCGCGCGGCGCAACGGGATTGCGGCGAAGTACTTCTCGCCGGTCGGATCATCCTTGGGCAGCACGAACGACCGGAAGTTTTCGGTCATCGTCGGACCCAGCGCGATGCAGTTGACTCGAACCTTCGGGCCCCACTCCTCGGCCAGCGACCGAGTGAGATGGTTGAGCCCGCTCTTGGCTGCACCGTAGGAGACCAGAGTCGGTGATCCCGCCGGATGTCCGGCGCCACTGGAGATGTTGATGATGCAGCCCGTCCCATCCTGAGTGCTCATCTGCCGGTAGGCGCGGATGGCGAACCAGAGCGGACTGATCAGGTTCATCTGCACCGCGTAGGCGTGAAATAGCGCGGTGCGTTCATAAGCGTCGTCGCTGCGGGGTGCGCCCTGAATGCGTTGGACGAGTACGGGAATGTCCTCCGCGTGCGGCGCCGGGACAGTACCGCCGGCGTTGTTCACCAAGATGTCGATCCGACCGTGGGTGGCCATGACCTCGGCGACCAAGGAGTCGATCGAGCGGTAATCGCCTTGATCGCACACCTTTTGCGAGGCTCGGGCTGCCCAGTCGGGTTCGGCCTCGATACCCGGGATGGTGTCCAGGGGCGAGCGCGAGCAGCCGATGACCGTGGCGCCGGCACGGAGCAGTTCATGGGCGATGCCGACGCCCACGCCGCGGCTGGTTCCCGTGACGATCGCGATCTTGCCATCGAGGACGCTCATCATCCGCCTTCCTGCGGGGTCTTATTGACAGTGACTGCCAGCCAGTCATACGGTGCCATGCGCGGTCAATGCGTGTCCATGCCGCGCTCTGTCCATTCGGGAGGTCACCGATGAGTAGCCCGTCCAAGCTTCGTGTCATCCAATGGGCGACCGGCGGCGTCGGCAGGGCCGCCATTGAGTGCGTACTGAATCACCCGCAGCTCGAGCTGGTCGGATGCTGGGTGCACAGCCCAGACAAGAACGGTCTCGACGTCGGTCAGATTCTCGGAACTGCTCCGCGGGGTGTCACTGCGACAACCAGTGTCGACGAGGTGCTGGCCCTGGACGCCGACTGCGTGATGTACAGCCCGCTGGTCGCCAAAGACGAAGAAGTCGTGGCGATTTTGCGGTCCGGCAAGAATGTGGTCACCCCGGTCGGTTGGGTGTATCCCGATCCGAACAGCCCACGGGTCAAAGCCGTCGCCGACGCTGCACTCGAAGGTGGTGTGACCCTGCACGGGTCCGGAATCCACCCCGGCGGCATCACGGAGCGATTCCCGCTCATGGTGTCCGCACTCTCGTCGGCGGTCACCCACGTGCGCGCCGAGGAGTTCTCCGATATCCGCACCTATAACGCCCCGGACGTAGTGCGCCACATCATGGGCTTCGGCGGTACCCCCGAGGAAGCCATCCAAGGACCGATGGCCAGCCTGCTTGAATCGGGCTTCAAGATGTCGGTGCGAATGATCGCTGACCACATGGGGTTTCGCATCGATCCCAACATCAGGGTGTCCCAGGAGATCGCGGTGGCGACCTCTGAGATCGAGTCCGAGATGCTGCCGATACCCGCGGGAAGCGTCGCCGGCCGCCGGTTCCGCTGGGAGGCCCTCGTCGACGGCGAGCCGGTCATCACTGCCGCCGTCAACTGGCTGATGGGTCAAGCCAACCTGGAACCGGACTGGTCGTTCGGCGAACGCGGCGAACGCTTCGAGGTCGAGATCACCGGCGACCCCAGCGTGAGCCTCGTCTTCAAGGGACTGCAACCACAGTCCATTGCCCAAGGGCTGCAACGAAATCCAGGAGTCGTCGCTACCGCCAATCACTGCGTCAACGCCATCCCTGACGTTTGCGCCGCCGAGCCCGGCATCAAGACCTATCTGGACCTGCCGTTGTTCGCCGGGCGCCCGGCTCCCAATCTTGCGGCGGAAACGCGATGACCGGCGAAAACCCCAGCGTCCTAGCCGACGTATCGTTCTGTCACCTCGTTGTCGGGGTTACCGACATGGACCGCGCACTGGCGTTCTACCGCGACGTGCTCGGCATGGACGTCGTCTTCGAAACCCTCATCTCCGGAGAGCCTTTCGATGCGGTATTGCACGCCACCCGCAAGCAGGAAGGCCGGGTTGTGGGTGGCTTACTGGGCGGATTGATGGTCGAGCTGCTCTCAATCGGAGCCAGACCCGCTGCCGAGAAACCGGCGCGTCGGGGCATCACCGGTATCCATAACATGTCATTGTCGGTAACCGATCTCGACGACACCCACCGTCGCATCACCGCCGCCGGCTACACACCCGACCAAGAGCCATTCGAAATCGGCGGTGTCCGAATGTTTTTCGTCAAGGACCCGGACGGAACTCCGGTCGAATTCATTGAACTACCCAACGGTGCGCGCAGCACCTACGAGATGCACCGGGGCGTGCAGCTGCACATGGGACCCGTCAAATGACTTACTCCCATCCCGACTCGATGCGCGGCCACGTCGCGATCGTCACCGGTGCCGCCCGAGGCGTAGGCAAGGGCATTGCCGCCGCACTGCTCGAACGCGGTGCGGCGGTGCTGCTGGTCGACATCCTCGACGACGTCCTGAGCGCGACAACCGCCGAGCTCAACGAAACGGGTCGTGCCGAGAAGCTGGTCGCCGATCTGCGGGACCCGGACAGCGCCCAGCGGATCGTGGCGGCTGCGGTCGACGCCTTGGGTACGGTGCATAGCCTGGTCAACAATGCCATAGCCACCAACGAGCCCAAGCCATTCGTTGACATCACCACCGGCGACCTGGCGCTCGGTTACGACGTCGGCCCCCGAGCGACATTCCTGCTCATACAGGCCGTGTACCCGGTGATGGTCGAGGCGGGCGGCGGGTCGATCGTTAACCTCGGGTCGGGGACAGGCACCGGTGGCGAAGCCAAGTGGGGCGGTTACGCTGCCGCAAAGGAAGCCATCCGTGGGCTGTCGAAGGTCGCCGCCCTGGAATGGGGGCGCGACAACATTCGCGTCAACGTCATATGCCCGTTCGCCGAGTCCGACGGCGTGAAACTGTGGAAACAGTTCGCACCCGACGATTACGCGAAGGCGGTGCGACGCGTTCCGATGAAGCGCATCGGCGATGTTCGCACCGATGTGGGCGCGCTGGTGGCGTTCCTGCTCAGCACTGACGCGTCGTTCATCACTGCGCAGACCATTCACGTCGACGGTGGAATCGGCTGCTTCCGGTGATCGCCAGAGAAGGGTCGCTGCGAGATCGCCAGCGCGCACAGATCCGGGCCGACATCAGGCGGGCGGCGTTCCGGCTGTTCGTCGAACGCGGATACGACGCCGTTACGACAGAAGAAATCGCCACTGCCGCAGGCGTTTCGCCGCGCACCTTCTTCCGGCACGTGCCGACGAAAGAAGAACTGCTGCTGGCGCCCGTTCGCCATGGCGGGGCCGAAGTCGTCATCCTGCTCGAACAGCGGCCCGTCAGCGAGTCGCCGGACGTCGCGCTGACCAACGCGGTCATCGCGCGGACCCGCTCGTTCCACGAGGCCGACACCGAAGAGTGGCGGAAAGCCTTATTAGTGGCGCCTGATCTGCTCGACAAGCTCAGGTTTCACACACCCGCCGACAAGGAGCGGGCGACAGAGATAATCGCCGAGCGCATGGGCGTCAACCCCGATACCGACATCCGTCCCGGCCTGCTGGTTCAACTGGCTTTTGCAGCAGCCGATTTCGCGTTTCAGCAGTGGGTTCGCCAGTCCAGCGACCGTTGGCCGCTGGATCACTACGTCACCGATGCCCTCGAAGCGGTAAAGAGTCCACACTGGGAAAGGAACCGCACTTCATGAAGGTCGACCGCCAATACAAAGTCGCCGTGTGGGCTACCGGCGGAATCGGGAAGTACGCGATCCGCACCATCGCCGACCGACCTAGCCTCGACCTGGTCGGGGTGTGGGTCCACTCAGATGACAAGAACGGCAAGGACGCCGGCGAACTTGCCGGCATTGACTCGGTCGGTGTTCTCGCCACCCAAGACGCAGTGGAAATCCTCGACAGCAATGCGGACTGCATTGTCTACGCCGCGGCGGCACCGCAACGAATGAAGGAAGCGATCGGCGACCTGTGCCGAATCTTGACCGCCGGAAAGAACATCGTGACGACCTCGATATCGGGACTGGTGTACCCGCGCGGCTCCATGCCGTCCAAGGTCATCGACAAGATCCGCAGCGCCGCCGAGGCCGGCCGGAGCTCGTTGTTCTCATCCGGCATCGAGCCGGGATTTGGCGCCGACCTGTTCCCGATCGCACTGATGTCGATGTCGCACAACGTCTATTCGGTACGCGGCATCGAAATCACGAACTACTCCGAGTACGGCGCCGAATACGACATGCGTGAGCTGTTCGGGTTCGGCCAGCCACTCGACTACCAGGGCGGGTTGAAGGTGCCCGGCACCCTGCGCTGGGGCTGGGGTGCTGCCGTCACCATGGTCGCCGACGCACTGGGGGTCGAACTCGACGACATCCGCGAAATGCGCGAATTTCAGCCCACCCCGCGCGACATCTCCACCGCGTTCGGACTCGTCCAAGCCGGCACCGTCGGCGCCACCCGGGCATCCTGCATTGGTGTTGTCGACGGCCAGGACGTCATCACCATCGAGCACGTCGACCGGCTCGCCGACGACCTCGCCCCCGACTGGCTCAAAGGCCGCACCGGTGGAACCGATGGCATCTGGCGGGTCATCATCGACGGAGAGCCGAGCATCGACGCGGAATTCGAAGTCGGGCATCTTCCCGGCGAGAGCCACAACGATCACGGCTTGCTGGCCACGGGCATGCGCGCGGTCAACGCCATACCGTGGGTCTGTGACGCTGAGCCCGGAATCGTTGACGCGCTGCACATCCCGCTCACCTCACCGGTAGGGGCGCTGCATCCTCATCGGGATGGAGTTCCGGCTTTCTGATCCGCTAGAACGTCAGATTCTGCCAGGGAGCCATAATTAGGGCATCCAAAAAGTCCCATACGCGCGCCCACCCACGGGTTTCATCGCTCTGCAGCGACTCCGAATCTTCCTGTGGATCCGAAGGCGGCTGATAGTCGCTCGTCATGATTGCGTGTCTTTCATGTTCGACGTGGTATGACCCGGATCGGGTTGGCGTTACGAGCTTCGGGCCCAGCCCTCTGGGGATCCTTGACGAATACTTGGAGACCGGTCCGGCGGACCTAAAGGTGTCCTCACCTTGTTCCCGGACCATGAGAAGCATTCGCTCGACGGGCACCAAGAGCGGCTCGACGCACTCGGTGACAAAGACGCCGAGCGGGCACGCGCGATCGCCGGGCGACACGTCCTGGGCGCCGGGCGCTCGCTGGCCGACTGGTTGGAGCAGCTCAGCACCGCCCGACGTCACACGCCGTGCGTGGGGTCGCCGTCGCAGCGGCGCGACATGAGTATTTTCGTATGGTGGCGATGGCCCCTGTCCCGGCGCGAGTCCCAGCGCAATACTTGCTGTCACCTCATGCACCGGGCCCGCGCACGCTGATCGACATCGTCAACGAAACCGCCACGCGCTACCCGGACGCCGCAGCAATCGACGACGGCACCGTGCAGCTCACCTACAGCGAGCTGATCGGCGACATCGAGGCCGGCGCGGCCTGGCTGGCCGCCCGGGGCATCGGCCGCGGCGACCGGATCGGTATCAGGATGCCGTCGGGCAGCTATGCGCTGTATGAGGCGATCCTTTCGACGCTGGCCACCGGCGCAGCGTACGTACCGGTCGACGCCGACGACCCCGACGAACGCGCCGAATTGGTGTTTTGTGAGGCCAACGTTGTCGCAGTGATCACCGAAACGGGCCTGCTCCGAGGTCCCGGCTCGTCGCGTGGCTGGCGGGCCACGGCGCCGCTGGCCCGAGACGACGCGTGGATCATCTTCACGTCCGGATCGACCGGCACGCCGAAGGGCGTGGCCGTGTCGCACCGCAGCGCCGCCGCGTTCGTCGACGCCGAGGCGCAGATGTTCTTGCGAGACACCCCGATTGGGCCGGGTGACCGGGTACTGGCCGGGTTGTCGGTGGCTTTCGACGCATCGTGTGAGGAGATGTGGCTGGCCTGGCGGCACGGCGCCTGCCTGGTTCCCGCGCCGCGGTCGCTGGTGCGTAGCGGGATGGACCTCGGTCCGTGGTTGGTCACGCGCGACGTGACCGTGGTGTCGACGGTGCCGGCGCTGGCCTCGCTGTGGCCCGCCGAGGCACTTGAAGCGGTGCGGCTGTTGATCTTTGGTGGAGAGGCCTGCCCTCCGGAGCTGGCCGAGCGGCTCGCCGTCGAGGGCCGGGAGGTGTGGAACACCTACGGCCCCACCGAGGCCACTGTGGTCGCGTGCGCGGCCAAGCTCGACGGTGTCGAGCCGATCAGCATCGGGTTGCCGTTGCCGGGCTGGGACCTAGCCGTCGTCGACGCGGACGGCCAGCCGGTCAGCTACGGCGAGATAGGCGAGTTGGTGATCGGCGGCGTGGGGCTGGCCCGCTACCTGGACAAGGACAAGGATGCCGAGAAGTACGCCCCGATACCGACGCTGGACTGGGGGCGCGCCTATCGCAGCGGTGATCTGGTGAGGCTGGAACGCGACGGGCTGTATTTCTGCGGCCGAAGCGATGATCAGGTCAAGGTCGGGGGCCGCCGCATCGAGCTGGGCGAGGTCGACTCCGCGCTGGTCCACCTGCCAGGGGTGAGCGGCGGCGCGGCCGCGGTCCGCCGCACCGCCACCGGCACGCCGGTGCTGGTCGGCTATCTGGTCAGCGCGGATCCGTCGTTCGACATCAACGAGGCACGTAAGCGGCTCGCCGAACAGCTGCCCGCGGCGCTGGTGCCGCGGCTGGTCCAGGTCGAGGAGCTGCCCACCCGCACGTCGGGCAAGGTCGACCGCGACGCGCTGCCATGGCCACCCCCTGGCGGCTCCCATACTTCAGACACCGAAGCATCCGCCAACCTCGGTGGCACCGCAGGCGAGCTGGCGGGCTTGTGGCGAGACCTGCTCGGGACCGCGGTGGACGGCCCGGAGGCGGACTTCTTCGCGCTCGGCGGCGGCTCGCTGGCCGCCGCGCAGCTCGTCGCCGCGCTGCGGCACCAATACCCGCAGGTCACGGTCGCCGACCTGTACGACCATCCCCGGCTCGGCTCGCTGGCCGGGTTCCTCGACGAGCTCGAACCCCCGCCGCAAGTCGCGAAGCGCGTGGTGCGACCCACCCCCCGGCTAACCCAGATGACACAGACCATCTTGGCGGTGCCGTTGGCGACGCTGGCAGCGCTGCAGTGGGTGACTTGGCTGGCGCTGGGCAACAACGTCGCCCACGCCCTACATCTGGTGTCGTGGACCGTGATTGTGAACTGGTGGCTGGTCGCGGTGGCGTTCGTCCTGTTCGTCACACCGGTGGGCCGGATGGGCATCGCGGTGATGTTCGCGCGCATGTTGCTGTCGAACGTGGAGCCGGGCACCTACCGCCGCGGCGGGTCGGTGCACCTGCGGGTGTGGTTCGCCGAGCGACTGGCCGAGGCCAGCGGCGCCGAGAACCTCGCTGGGGCGCCGTGGCTCGTGTACTACGCCCGCGCACTTGGCGCCAATGTCGGCAAGGGCGTCGATCTGCACTCGATGCCGCCGGTCACCGGGCTGCTGACGCTCGGGCACCGCAGCGCGATCGAACCCGAGGTGGACCTGTGCGGGCACTGGATCGACGGGGACAAGTTTCACGTCGGCAGGATCACCATCGGCGACGACGCCACGATCGCCGCCCGGACGACGCTGCTGCCCGGGGCGGTGGTCGGCAAGAACGCCGACGTGGCACCCGGGTCGGGCGTGATCGACAAGATCAAAAACAACCAGTACTGGAAGGGCTCGCCCGCGGTGAAGTCGGGCAAGGCCCGCCACCCGTGGCCTGACGAACGGCCGGCCCGCAGAAGCCACTGGGTCGCCGTGTACGGGCTGACGTCGCCGCTGCTCGGCAGTCTGCCGCTGATCGCGGTGGCGACCGGCCTTGCGGTGATCGCACTAGCCGTCCATCACACCCGCCGCTTGTTGCAGGCAGTCCTCCCGGCGTTGCTATGGACACCGGTCGCGGCACTGGCCGCGCTCGCTGTGTACGCGCTGCTGACGGTGGTAGCAGTGCGGATTCTGTCGATCGGGCTGCGCGAGGGCTATCACCCGGTGCGCAGCCGCGCCGGCTGGCAGCTGTGGGCAACCGAGCGGCTCATGGACGCCGCGCGCAATTACCTGTTCCCGCTGTATGCTGGCCTGCTGACCCCGCTCTGGCTGCGGCTGCTCGGCGCCAAGGTCGGCCGCGGCACCGAGATCTCCACGGTGTTGTTGACCCCTAAATTCACCGTGATCGAGGACGGCGCGTTCCTGGCCGACGACACGATGGTCGCGTCCTACGAGCTCGGCGGCGGCTGGATCTACGCGGCCAAGACGACCGTCGGCAGGCGCGCGTTCCTCGGCAACTCGGGCATCACCCAGCCGGGCCGCCGCGTTCCCGACGACGGACTGGTCGCGGTGCTGTCGGCGACGCCTCCCAAGGCCAAGCGCGGTTCGTCGTGGCTGGGCAGTCCGCCGATGCGGCTGCGCCGGCGCCCCGCCGAGGCCGACGCGGAAACCACGTATGACCCGCCGCCGCGGTTGAAGGTGATGCGTGCGGTGGTGGAGACGTTCCGGCTGCTGCCGGTGTTCGTGACGGTCGCGATCGGGCTGGCGGTGCTGGGCGCCCTACAGGCACTGGCACGGATATGCGGCATCTGGTGGGCGGCGCTGTGCGGCGGGCTGGTGCTGCTGGCTGCGGGCGCGATCGCCGGCGTTGTCACGGTCGCCGCGAAATGGCTGCTGGTCGGCCGGATTCGGGCCGGCGAGTTTCCGCTGTGGTCATCGTTCGTGTGGCGCAACGAGGTTGCCGATACGTTCGTCGAAACCGTCGCAGCGCCGTGGTTCGCCCGCGCGGCCAGCGGGACGCCGGTGATGAACCTGTGGCTACGGGCGCTGGGCGCCCACGTCGGCCGCGGCGCGTGGTGTGAAACCTATTGGCTGCCCGAGGCGGACCTCGTCACGCTCGACAACGGCTCCACCGTCAACCGCGGCTGCGTGGTGCAGACACATCTATTCCACGACCGGATCATGCGGATGGACAGCGTCGTACTGGAACCCGGGGCGACCCTCGGCCCGCATTGCGTCGCGCTGCCCGCGGCCCGACTGGGCTCCGGCGCGACCGTCGGTCCGGCGTCACTGGTGGTGCGCGGCGACGAGGTGCCCCCGTCGACACGCTGGCAGGGCAATCCGATCAGGCCATGGAACCTCATCAAAAAGAAGAGAGGCGGCAAGAACCCGCCCGAGCCCGGCGTCCAGGACACCGCCGCGTGAAAGCTTCTGCCAAAACGGCCAAGAAGGCCCCGGATAAGTTGGTACCGGCGGTGCTCGACGACTACCTGCCGGAAAACGGCAACTCCGGCTACCGGGTGTCGCGCTACGAACTGGATCTGGAGTACAAGGTCGCGATCAACCGGCTCTCGGGATCGGCGACGATCACCGCGGTGACGCTTACCGAGTTGCAGCAGCTCACGCTCGACCTGTCCAGCGCGTTGGCGGTGTCGAAGGTGTTGGTGAACGGCAAACGCGCCGCCCACTTCTCTAGTCGCGGCGGCAAATTGCGCATCCGGCTGGCATCCAAGCTTGCGACCGGGGCGGCGTTGTCGATCGTCGTGCGCTACGGCGGTTCACCGAAACCGCTGCGGTCACTGTGGGGTGACGTCGGTTTCGAGGAATTGAGCGACGGCGTGCTCGTCGCCGGGCAACCCAACGGCGCCGCGTCGTGGTTCCCCTGCAATGACCACCCCAGCGCCAAGGCCGCGTTCCGCATCCAGGTGAGCACCGAAAACCGGTACCGGGTGGTCGCCAACGGCAAGCTGGTGTCGCGACGGGTACGGGCCTCGCAGACCGTGTGGACCTACGAACAACCCGAACCGACGTCGACCTACCTCGTCACCCTGCAGATCGGCGTGTACGAGATGGCGCGGCTGGCGAGGACGCCGGTGCTGATACAGGCGGCGTTGCCCGAGCGGCTGCGCCGCGACTTCGACCAAGACTTCGCCCGCCAACCCGAGATGATGGAGCTGTTCGTCGAGCTGTTCGGTCCGTATCCGCTGGCGAACGGCTACACGATCGTCGTCACTGACGACCCGCTGGAGATACCGCTGGAAGCCCAGGGGATTTCGATTTTCGGCGCCAATCACTGCGACGGCACGCGGGCCGGCGAGCGGCTTATCGCCCACGAGCTGGCGCACCAGTGGTTCGGCAACTCGGTGACCGCGCGGTGGTGGCGTGACATCTGGCTGCACGAGGGATTCGCGTGCTACGCGGAGTGGTTGTGGTCCGAACACAGTGGCGGCCCCAGCGCCGACGAGCTCGCCCGTCGCCATCACGAACAGCTCCGGGATAAGCCACAAGACCTGCTGCTGGCCGATCCCGGACCGCGCGACATGTTCGACGACCGCGTGTACAAGCGCGGTGCGCTGACCCTGCACACGCTGCGCGGTCGGCTGGGCGACGATAACTTCTTTGCGCTGCTCAAGGATTGGACCACCCGATATCGCCATGGCACGGTCGTGACCGACGACTTTACTGGCCTGGCGGCCAACTACTCCAACGAGTCGCTGCGGCCGTTGTGGGATGCGTGGCTGTACGCGACGGTAGTGCCATGACCGAAGCACCGGTGCCGTGACGGCGGTACGATCCCGCCATGCCGTTGGCGATCGGCGCAACTTTCGCCGGGTACACCATCCTTCGGCTGCTCGGCTCTGGAGGGATGAGCGAGGTCTACCTTGTCCGGACCAACTTGGCGACCTGCGGGTTTCTACTGAGCGGCGGGCGTGAGTGCGCATGCCCAGACATTCTTCGGGGGCGGATCGAGGGGCACCGATTCGCCTCCACAACGCTTGCGGTTTCGGGCGGGCTGGGACTAGCTTCGTGAAGCGCCCCGGTCGTGGCGCTTCACCAACTCAGGAGGGATCTCCTGGCGATGGCAAGTCCACAGTTGCAACAGGTGATCGACGCAATAAAAGCCCTCGCCGGGAAGGCCGCCGGCGCAAGCATTGAGGAGTTGCGCGCGACCAACGAGCAGATGGCGCGGCCGGCGGAACCCGATATTAGAAGCGAGCCCGTTGTTGCCAATGGGGTCGGGGCGGAATGGATCAGCGCGCCAGGCGCCGCAGCCGATCGCGCAGTGCTCTACCTGCATGGGGGCGGCTACATCATGGGCTCGCTGAACACCCATCGCGATCTGATGGGCCGCATCTCGCGCGCCGCGCAGGCCCGCGTGCTGGGACTGGACTATCGCCTGGCACCCGAACATCCGTTTCCGGCCGCGGTGGACGACACCGTGGCCGGCTACCGGTTCCTGCTCGACCAAGGCCCGCCTCCAACACAGCTGGCGATAGCGGGAGATTCGGCAGGCGGCGCATTGTCGCTCGCGGCCCTGGTTGCAGGGCGCGACGCCGGACTGCCGATGCCTGCGGCGGTGGTGTGCCTTTCGCCGTTCCTCGACCTGGAGGGCACCGGCGAGTCGATCAAGACGCGGGCGGACGTTGATCCGATCGCCACGCCTGAGGTCATCGACGTGTGGGCGAAGGCTTACCTGGGTGGTGCGGATCCGCGCACCCCGCTGGCCAATCCGCTCTATGCCGATCTTCACGGATTGCCACCGCTGCTGATCCAGGTCGGCGATCACGAGGTTCTGCTGGACGACTCGACCCGGCTGGCGCAACGCGCGCAAGCAGCCGGAGTTCAAGTAAAACTTGAAGTCTGGCCGGAGATGATCCATCGCTTTCAGAGCTACGCCGGCGTTCTGCCCGAGGGCCAGCAAGCGGTCGAGGACATCGGCACGTTCATCCGCGAGCAGATTCCCTAACAGAGTGTTTGACGGGTGCGCTTCGACAGTGCCTTCTCGCGGCTCGATGTCCGCGGACGTTCCGGTGTGATGTCCAGGGCGAGGGGCGGTTCGTATGTTGGTGCCCTGGTGCGGCGCTAAGCGGACTCGTGGGTATCCAGCGCGAAGCACGATCAAACGAGGTTAAGCGATGAACCCTGATGACGTTTCGGTTGCGCAGCAGGCAGAGACAGCGCCAACCGGCCCACCGAACATTCTTTACGTCCACATCGATAACCTCGGCATGGGTGAGCTGGGCTGCTATGGCGGCGGCATCTTGCGCGGCGCAGACACGGCGCGGCTGGACCGCTTCGCCGGCGAAGGACTGCAGCTGCTCAATTTCGCGCCCGAAGCCCAGTGCACGCCGACCCGCTCGGCGCTGCTGACCGGCCGCTACGCCATCCGCTCCGGCAACGGCTCGGTGCAACTGCCGGGCCTGCCAGGCGGTTTGGTGGCCTGGGAGCAGACCATGGGCGACATCCTGTCGGCGGCAGGGTACGCCACGGCCATCTATGGCAAGTGGCACATCGGCGACGAGCCCGGGCGCTACCCCACCGACCACGGGTTCGACGAGTGGTACGGCATCCCGCACAGCTACGACGAATGCCTGTGGCCCGATGACCCGCTCTACAACCCGAACCGTGACCCCATGTCGTTCGTCGTCGCGAGTACCAAAGGCGGTCCGGTCGAGAACCTCGAGCAACTGACCATGGAGGTGCGCCGCAACATCGACCGCGAATACCTCACGCGCGCCGACGCGTTCATCCGGCGCAGCGTCGGCGCCGGCTCACCCTTCTACGTCTACTTCAATCATTCGATGCTGCATCTACCGACCGTGCCGCGCGACGAATTCAAAGGACAAAGCGGCGCCGGCGACTGGGCCGACTGCCTGCTGGAGATGGATGCCGATTTCGGGACACTGCTCGACCTGCTCGACGAACTGAACATCGCCGACAACACGATCGTCGTGTTCGCCGGCGACAACGGGGCCGAGGATGCACTGCCGTGGCGAGGGACGTCAGGCTACTGGGACGGGTCCTATTTCACCGGCATGGAAGGCTCGCTGCGGACACCGTGCCTGATCCGCTGGCCTGGACACGTCGCCCCCGGCCGGGTCAGCAACGAGATCGTCCACGTCACCGACATGTTCACCACCCTGATCAGCTGGGCCGGCTGCGACGTGCCCAGCGACCGGGTGATCGACGGGGTGGATCAGCGGGCGTTCTTCCGCGGCGACCAGGACCAGTCGAACCGGCAGGGATTCCTGTTCTGGAACGGCGACAAGCTCTACGGGGTCAAATGGCAGAACTTCAAGACGGTCTTCGTCGAGCAACGCCAGTTCTTCGACCCGTCACCGCCATACGCCAACCCCCGCATCATCAACCTGCTCACCGATCCGAAGGAACGTGAACCCGTCGAATACCCCCACCTGCACACCTGGGTCATGGCCCACTTCACCCGGCTCATCGGGGAGTTCCAGGCCAGCATAAAGCGCGAACCACTCATTCCCTTTGGTGCGCCGCTCAACTTCGTCCCGGCTCCCCAGGGCGACTGAAGTTTCAATATCACCGGCATTGGCTCGACCCGGTATTGGCTCTGATCATCGCGACCGTCGTGGGCTACCAAGCGGTGGATCTACTTCGGGAGGTCATCGCCGCCACGCCCAGCCGCGCCCGCGGCGGTAGGCTTCGACGGCGCAGGCGCACTCGCCGGCTAACGGGTTCTCTAGATGGGTTCGGCCGGGCGCGCCAATAGCTCTGCGTAATCGGCGGGTCTGATCTCCGGTATGCCCAGTGCGGTCACCTGATTGGTGGCATCTCGGGGGCGCGTGACTATCCGGTCGAGGCTGGCGAGCTTGGCGGCCGCGGCGTTGAGGCTGGTGCGGAGTCCTTCTACCTCACCGGTCCATCCGTTCGAACGGGCTTCGTCGATGCGGTCGCGAAGGTTGGCGATGATCTCGACGAGGCGTGGTCGAGCCTTTGGGTCGACTCGAAGGCTGGGGCACCGGATGCATGCATGTTCGTGCTTGCACGGGGTTCCGTAGGGCCGACCGCACGTCCCGAGTTCGAGCTTGCGCAGCTCGAAGTGCTGTTGGAACTCTTCCCACTCGTCCTGGGTTGGTTCGCGGTATTCGGCTTCGGGCCTCAGCGTGCGTCGGGTATCGAGAAACGTCCGGTAGGTGCGGACGAGTCCTTCGTCGAAGACGGCGGTGTATGCCTGCGTGGTGTTGATGTTCCTGTGTCCCAACACCTTCGCAGCGATGTGGATTGGCAGCCCGCCGGCGACGGCTTCAGTGGCGAACATTCTCCGGAAGTCGTGCGGCGTGTAGTGCAGCGCGCTTCCGAATGCATCGGTCAGGCCTGCGCGATTTAACGTTTGCGTTAGCCACCTTTGAATAGTTGTCGGGCTCGGAACCATCCAATTCCATCCGTTGCGATGCTGGAACAGGTGTGGCAACGCTGGTCCCGTTTCGCGCTGGTACGGGTCGTATCGGCGGGTCAATGGAACGGTGCCGTTGTTGTCGGCGCGCAGGCGGGTGATGACCGTGGCCAATACGCTGGCCAGCTCGGGGCTCACCAGCAGTAGGCGTTCCTCGTTGCTCTTGGATGGCACGATCTGGAGCATCGGCACGACCTCGCCGGTCTTGGGCACCTTGTAGGAGACAAGCCCGAGATGGGTCATTTCCAGCAGTTCTTCGACGCGGACACCGGTGTGACGAAGGGTTTCGATGACGGCCCATGACCAGAAGGCTTCGTGTTCGCTCCGCCCGACGTCAATCACCTCACCCGTCGTCAGGTCCTCGATCCTGTTGGCCGGTTTCGGATGCCGGCGCACGCCTCCTCTGCCGGATCCATGCCAGGCGATGCGCCGGTATTCCCGGCCGGCGTGGCCGAATGGCGGACCGATGGGGGCAGCGTTCGTCGCGGCGAGCAACGCGGTTTGTTCGTTGCGGTAGCGTTCTGCCGCGTCGACGAGGGCGGGGAGGTGTGAGAGTTGCTCGCGCACCCGCTGGTGTATCCGAGCGGTTGTACGCCGCTTTGCCTTTGCCTGCCCGACGGTTTCGGCCCGGCGGATCGGGTTGGGGAAGCTCCATTGAACCCAAGAGGGGTCTTGCAGTGCCCATTCTTGGAGGTCGCGGTAGAGGCCACGTACGCAGATCAAAACGGCGAGCCTGTTTTCGCGAGGGCGTGTTGCGCCGTCTCTGGTGATAACAACGCGAATCCGTTCCTTCCAGGATTCGGCGACCTCATCGGGCAGGTGAAGCGTGTCGAGGCCGGGGTGATGGCTCTCGATGTCAGACCAGAACACCCCGGCGAGGATGCCGACGAGGCCCTGGAAGCTGGTGTAGTCCAGAGCGGGACGGCGTTCGTCGAGGTATCGGATGAGTACTTCGCGGACGTTGGGGCTGCGAATTCCGTGAGCATCAACCAACTCAGGGGTGGGGCGTTGCCCTAACCGAACCGCTTCTCTCATCGTGGAATGTTCGCCGAGGTCAGCGATTCCGTGCAGGATCGACCACGCCAGGTGTGCTCCCGGCGCATCGTCGTTGCGGCCTCGACGGTAGGCGTAAGCGCGGTAGGTCAGCAGATCGTCGGCGGTCAGATGATCAACGTCACGACCTGTGTGCAGCACGATCTTGCTGATCACAACTAACGCATTTTTCGACTGGACTGTACTGCCCACCAAAGCGACGGCGCGTCGCTCGATGATGGCGAACAGGTCTGGCCGAAACACCTGTCGCATAGTGGAATAGAGAGTCAGCGCACGATAGGACGTTAGAAACGTGTAGCTCGGGAACACGATCCGGCACAACAACAACCTCGGTAGGGCCTGCACGAGATCAGCGCGGACAGTCCGCCCATGCGGAGTGATCCTCCCCGCCAACCTATCCAGCCAACCCATACCAGTGTTGGCGCCTGAGGACACCCACCGCTCCTGCCAACCGGCGCCCTGATGCGTGGCCAGCCATTCCAGAATCACCTTCGCGTTGGCCAAAACCCTGGCGCTGTTACGGTGTCGACCTTGGGGCGGCCAGTTCGGCAACGTCGCCAGGATGTCTAAAACCGCGTCAATGCTCAGCTCGTCGCGAGGGCCGCCTGGAATGACAACATCAACCAGATCGTCGTAGCGTTGGAACGTCAGCGTGGCACGGGCACTGGACCGATGCGCCTCGATGACCAACGGGCTGACTGTCATCGCGGTCGCTCTCCAAACAGAATGGTCAAGTCCGCGCAGTCGTAGCCGGCCGCAACGTCGGGCAGGGTTTCGGAGACCCGTTGTTCACGCTCGGCCAGGTGGCGAGCGACGCGGCGCACTACCTCGGCTTGGTCCTCGACCAGGTACGTGTCGACGGTTGTGGACACGTGAGCGTGCCCGAGGATGGTCTGGATATCGCGGGCGGATAAATTGTCGTCGCGCGACATCCGCAGCGCACAAGTGTGCCGGAGATCGTGCATCGACCAGTTCGTCCCCAGGGCCCTATTCGCCCTCGTGAGCACCTTGCGAAGAGCCTCGTAGGTCATCGGCTGTCGCCTGAGGCCAGCACCCCGATCATGCTGGCGCAAAGTCCACCAAATCGGCTGGTCAGGCCTGAGCGGTTCGGCGAGATCAGCCAGATACAGGCGCAACCAGACGAATGCGTCGGGGCTGGCCGGTAGCCATTGCTCGGCCCGGCTGCCTTTGCGGGTGACGCGCACTCGCTGATCACCCCAGTCCAGGTCCACCATGCGAACTCCCAAGATCTCGGCTGCCCGGGCGCCGTTGCTTAATGTCAGCGACAGCAACGCTCGGTCCCGGTTCGATCTCAGTGCTCCGAACAGATCCCGCCAGTGTTCATCGCGAATCTCGCGCGGCTGCGCCTTGGGGAGCTTCGGGTTGTATCGCAGTCGCCCTTCGGGGCGGAACGGTTCGGACGGATCATGATGCGCGTTCGCACGCCGGCCATGGCGATCCAATGGCATGGGATTGATCAACGGCCCCAGGCCCAACTCGATCCAGTACTCGTAGAACGCTCGGATCACGGCGTTCGAGTGTCGAATCGTCCGCGCGCAGTAGCGATCGCCGAGTGCACGCTTACCGGTGACCGGGTTGACCGTTCCCGCTGTCGCTTTCGACCCGGTGCGCGATCTGCTCACCGGCTTGGTTGCCTGCATCAACCACAACACCAGATCACGCCCCTCCGCCGGGGTCGCCTTGTCCCACTGCACTCCTATAGCCCTGAGCCATCGCCACCACCGCAATAATTCGAGCGCGTAGCTGCGTGCCGACGCGGCGCTGTTCACCTGCGCCATGAAGTCGGTCAGGTACCGCCTGATCGGTTCTATCGGAGCTCCGGCGTCGTCATACACCAGCCACGGAACGACACCCGCGGCCCGCCCTACCCGTCCCCAGCTCGGCATTCGGACCGCGGCCACATCCCGCTCCACTTCGTCAAACACCTCACGCCCTTCCTAGATCGGACGATTGATGTCTAACAACCACCGACGACAATCCGCCGAAGAGCCGCGGCGTGTCGGTCGCTTAGTCCGGTCAACAGACCTCGCACAGCACCCCCGACTGCCGCGTCGCGACGCGCTGAAAATCCTTCCCGAGGCGACAACGGCGGACAGCGGCTTCCGGAAGAGATTTCACCGTGAAGCCGAACTCGCCGCCACGCTGTGGCACCCCAACATCGTCCAAGTGCATGATCGCGGCGAGTTCGATGGCCAACTGTGGATCGCGATGGACTATGTCGAGGGAGCTGACGCAGCGCAGTTGATGAGAGACCGGTATCCGGCCGGGATGCCAACGCGCGACGCGTGCGCCATCATCACCGCGGTGGCCAGGGCACTCGACTACGCCCACCAGTGCGGGCTGCTGCATCGCGACGTCAAACCGGCCAATATCTTGCTCACCGATCCAGAAGACGGCCAACGCCGGATCCTGTTGGCCGACTTCGGAATAGCCCGATACCACGGCGACATCAGCGGACTGACCGCGACGAACTTCACCGTGGGAACAGTCACCTATGCGGCACCCGAACAGTTAATGGGCGGCGACATCGACGCGCGCGCCGACCAGTACGCGCTGGCCGCCACCGCGTTTCACCTCCTCACCGGTGCGCCGCCGTATCAGCATTCCAACCCGGTGGCCGTCATCAGCCGACATCTCACCGCACCACTACCAAAGCTGAGCGATCGGCGTCCGGATTTGACAAACCTCGATGAGGTGTTGTCGCGGGCACTGGCTAAGAACCCCGCCGACCGGTTCGAACAATGCCACGACTTTGCCACCGCCCTCACCGAGCGGGCACCCATGGACTCGGACAGTGATCACCGCACCGAGGCCAGTCCCACCGTCTCCGCGCCAATTACGGTGCCCGAGACCCAAATCGCGGTGCGCGTCCCGTCGGGCGGACCACCATCGAGCACCGTGCCGCCGTATTCGGCGGCGGCGCCATCGAGCACTGAGCCGCCATCGAACGCGGCGAAGCCGAAGCGGCGCAGGCGGTCCCGGATTCTCCTCGGGGCGGCGATAGCGGCGGTGGTGCTCACCGTCGTCGGCGCCATCGCCTATATAAGGCAGCCGACGAAGGAGACGGCCCCGGCAGCCTCCGCCCCGGCGGCCAGCACTCCAGCCCGGCCCGCCGCCGTACTCGACGGCACTTACCGCTTCGATTACGACTATGAGAAGCAAACGATCAACGGTGCCCCGTACGCCATACACACCACCGACAACACCGCTTGGTGGGCCTTCCGCTCATCGTGCGGATCCACGGGATGCGTTGCCACCGCGACCCAACTCGACACCAACAACCCCCAAGTGGCGCGCACCCCAGCCCAGTCAGCTGATTACCGTTTCGTCGACGGTCACTGGCAATCCGCGCCCGTTCAGCGCCAATTGGCCCAGCCGCGCTGCCTCGGAGCAAACGGACAGGTCGTCGCAGGCGCTAATACCGTCATGCTGACGTGGTCACTTGAGCCACAGCCCGACGGCGCCCTTCGAGGCGTGAAGACTGGCACGGCTCTCACCAACGAATGCGGCCTTCAAGGACAGGTGGCCCTGGCCCCCGTCGCAGCGACTCGCGTCGGCGACGTGCCGACCGGCGTCACCATTGCCGATCCAGCGACAGTCACCATCGCCCCGTCGACCAGCACCGCAGCCCCACGCGTCGCGGGCCCCGTCCTCGACGGCACCTACCGCGTGGACTTCGATCTGCATAATCAGACCATCAACGGCACCGTGACCGGCCTCGGCGTCGCCGTCTCCGAGTGGTGGGCCTTTCGTTCCGTGTGTACGCCGGCTGGATGCGCGGCGGCGGGGTCCCAGCTGGCCGAATCCAACCAACAGGAGGGCACAGGCACGACAAGTGTTCTCCATTTTGCCGACGGTCATTGGCAGGGCACGCCTTCCCTTCAAGCACCAATGCAGTGCGAAAGAACCAACAAACCAGGCCGCGACGACGAGACCCGCATTTGGTCATGGGATCCACAGGACGATGGCACGCTTAGAGGCCTGATGATCGGCACCATTCTCACCAATGAATGCGGCACTCAAGGAACCGTGTACCGGACCCCGTTCGTCGCGACACGCAAAGGCGATGTGGCGCCCAGCGTCATCGTGGCCGATCCCGCGTTGTTTGTAGCCTCGATTGCGCCTGCCCCAGGGGGCCCTCATTGAATCGCGGATCCACTGCGGTGAGGACAGGAGCGCGACGGTCCGGCCACGACGGTGGCCGGCAAGGGGGATTCCGTATTACAAGTTAGCCAGGTCGTCGGGAACGTCGACTTTGTGTTCCAGGAGGACCTCGAGTGGAACGACCTCGAGGGTGCGCTCGTGAGTGGACGCCAGCACCACGGGGGCGGCGCAGCCGTCGTGGTGGGCGCGAAGCCAGTTCAGAGCGGTGACGCACCAGCGGTCGCCTGGTAGGAGACCGGGGAACCGGTACTCGGGCACCGGCGTCAACAAGTCGTTACCGATGGAACGCTGGTGCTCCAGGAACTCAGCGGTCACTACAGCGCAGATGGTGTGCCGGCCGATGTCCTCGGCCCCACTCGAGCAGCAGCCGTCGCGGTAGAAGCCGGTGAGTGGGTCATTGCCGCACGGTTCCAGCGGGCCGCCCAGCACGTTGCGATCAGGCACGTGCTTAGTATCGCGCTCCTCGGCGTGAAGTTTGCAGGAACGCCGCCATCCGCGTCGCTGCGGATCAGTCGCGCCCCCGTGCGTGCCCCCTATACGCCCGCCAGCCGGTAGCTGGATAGCGGATTGGCGCCCATATCAGGTCGCTGGCCACGGCGTCGGTGTCCGAATACATCCGGGCGATCTGTATAAGCGCGGCGCCCGCCCGCGCAAGTTCTTCTTGCGCCGCTTGGTTCAAAGCCGGCAGCTGGGCGGCCTCTGCCGAGAAGGCCATCGCCGCCTGCAGCGACGCGTCGTCGGCCCCGGCCGGCGGCGTACGCGATCGCTTCCTCCGCGGACAACGCTGCTCCCTCGGCCCACGCAGCGTCAAAGGCGTTCTCACCCATGGCTTCTCGCAGCACCGCTACCGAGGACTCGTAACCGGCTTGGTGCACCTTGAATCGCACTATGCCCATGCGTTGGTGGAATGCCGCTGATTGCTCGAGGTGACGAAAGCGACTTGGTCGAAGCCGAGGCTGTGGTCGAGCGCCTGGTGGCGATTCCCGGTGACGAGTGGGTGGCCCGTGATGTCATGGTCCTGCGGCTGAGCACGCTGCTGGCCAAGGCTCGCGGCGACGAGGCTAGCTACCGAGACCGTCGGGACCGTTACCGCGCCCTGGCCACATCGCTGGGCTTCGAGGGACACATGCAGTGGGCCGAGGCGATGCCGTGACTGGAGTGCGATGATCCCGTACCCCCTCCTGACGGCCGGCTGCTGCACGGTAGGTTCGGAGGTGTGATACTCACCGGGGCGTTCCTTGCCGAACAGGCGGCGACAGTAGACAACAAACTCAACGTGGCGGGCGGCGTGCTGTCCAAATTTACGGTCGGGCCTGACCGGTCAGCCCAGTTTGTGCTTGTGGTGCTGACGCGGGCCGGCGCTGGTAATTCCGATATTTCCGACCGGCGGTTTGAGGTAGAGCTCATGCCTCCGACGGGTGACGAGCCCATATACAGACGGTTCGAGGTGCCAGAATCCTCAATGGGCGAGTTCCCGGGATTCGCTTTCTTCGGTATGGAAGTAAACCTGCCTGTTGATGGCCGCTGGGTGATTGTGGTGACTGGCGGAGCTGAAGCGATCACCCTTCCGCTGCTGGTGACCGGCTGGACACCGCCGGGACCACTTGGCATTTGACGAACCGGCCTTCCGCGGCGGTCAATCGTCACTCTGCACAAGCCGTACTCACGATGACAGCGACAGCGTGGGAGATGACACCGATTGCCCCGCCAAGGATGGCCCAGACCGGCCAGACGTACCAGGCGCCCACGGTGACCGCGAGCGCCAGCCAGATGCCGATCATCAGCAGTGACGCTGCCAGGTAAGCGGTCAGACGAATTCATACGCCGAGGCGCGCGGCCGCGATTCGGGCGGCGCGGCGGTGGGGGTCGCTGCGGGCGATTCGCTTGACGGGAAGGTCGCTAAGCGGCTGATTCAATGCCCCGGCAGTCTGGGCTTGTAGGGCTTGGTTCAGCCGGGTCTCATATTCGGGTATCGACAGATATCCCTGGGTGAACGCTTGACCTAGCCGGGCGATGACCTTCTCCCGCTCACGGTCGCCGACCCGAACGCCGTTGGCGGGGTCGTGCGTTCGTTGCGCTGGTAACGCTGTGATTGCGGTATTCATGGTTTTGCTCCTCGATGATTGATTCCGGTGGTGGTGGGTCAGCTGACGATCGGCTCGGCAAGTGCCTCTTGGATACCTTGGGCGGCAACAATTTTCAGTGATTCGGCGACGAGGTGCGAGTCTTCGTTGGCATCGATGTCAACCACCTTTCCCCAGCGCATCCGCACGATGTGCACACCGTGGTTCTCATAAGGTGCGCCGTCGGGCAGGATCTGCGGGCGCCTGACGATCGTGTGGTACATCGGCAAGTCCCTTCTGCCTGTGTTTGACACTGTCAAACAATCGTAAACAGCATCTCAAACGTGTTTGACACTGTCAAGCAATTCGGGTAGGAATCTGCGTATGGCACCTGCTGCCCGCCCCCAAGCACGCGAGGCTCTGCTGGCCGCCGCGCGTGCAGAACTCGTCGAGCACGGTACGGCCGCGATCAGACTGCGGGCCGTCGCCCGACGCGCCGGCCTGTCACACGCCTCACCCAAATACCACTTCGGGGACCGGTCCGGGTTGCTCACCGCGATCGCCACAGAGGGGTTTCATGCGCTGGCGCGTCACTTGTCCGGAGTGCACGAATCAGACGCTCAGCAGCAACTTGCGGTGCTCGCGCGAGCCTACATCGACTTCGGCCTGTCTCATCGGGCCCTTTTCGAACTGATGTTTACCCCCAGCGAGTTGCACGCCACCGATGCGGAACTCATTGCGGCACAACAGCAGGCCATCGGCACCTTGATCACCGCGGTGAGCGGGCTAGCCGGAATCGAAGCGACGCCAGCAGGAACTCCAAACCTGGCACTGATCAGCTGGGCGCTCGTCCACGGTCTGGTGGTGCTTGCCCGTGACGGCGCCCTGCACGCGGCGGCCGCGCCAGAAACTACCAACGCCGCCGAACTGGCGCATACCCTCACCGACCAGTTCACCCAGTTCGTGGCGAAAAGTATTGCGCGGTAACCAATCACACTGTCAGGTGAGCGCGGGCAGTACGGTATCGGTGAGGAGCTGGACCGATTTCCACGCTTCGTCGACCGGCATGCCGCCGACCAGTGGGTGCAGCACGATCGGTCCGTAGTTCTTGGAGTCACTGACTTCCGCGATGAGCTGGTGGGGGGTCAGAAATCGGTATCGTCCCGACGCCCTGACCTCGTCCAGAGTCTGGACTCCCGGTAGGTGCATCAGAGAACGCTCGTCGGCTGACCACCCGCCGTAAGTGACCGCCTCCCAAAGGATGTAGTCACCGAGTTCTGCCCACGCCCGGTCTGGATCCTCGTGCAGGTAGATCATTCCGCGATTGCTCGCCCCCGGCATGAGGACAAATGGCGTGATGCCGGCGCTGGCGCACAGTTGGCGATAGTAGGCGTCGATGTCGGGCAGGTAGTCGGCCAGGCTGAGCGGCAGCCCGAAGCGTGCCGCCCGCCGCGCCGTGGCGCGCGCGCCGCCACCGACATACAGCGGTGGATGCGGTCGGGTCCACGTACCGGTGCAGACTCCCGCGTCTGGATCAGCGCCTGACCAGACTGACAGCATTCGCTCGACCAGGTTGTCCATCAGCATTCCTCGCTGGCTGAAATCCACTCCGAGCGAGTCATATTCGACCGTGCGGTAACCCAGACCCACCGTGGTGTGCAGCCGACCTCGACTCATGTTGTCGACGAGGGCGATGTCTTCGGCGAGCCGGACCGGATTCCACAACGGCCCGAGCGCGCAGTCCACACTCGCAATCAGCCTCTCGGTTCGCGCCAGGAACATCGCCGCAGCCATGATTGGATTGCAGCTCCATCCATGTCCTGTCACGTGATGCTCATCGACACTCACCGAGGTGATCCCCGGGACTCGCCCCACTGGGCCAGTTCGAGCGCAGCAGAGATCAGCTCCCCCTGCGTGCGTGGTTCTCCTTGCGGGGACCCGAAGTTGAAGCGCAGCACCGTCAGCAACATTCCGACCTCCGGTCAGGCTTCTTTGGGTGGCGCCGGCGGACCTGTCAAGGACTGCAGGACCCTGGGCCAGTCGGGAAACAGCGCGCGGTCGACGATCTCGATGCGGGTACCGAAGGCGTCGATGTAGTAGGCGAACAGCGCAAGATCTGACCCGGCCACGTCAGCGGTCATTTCGAGGGTGAAGCCGTTGTGCTCCAGCATTTGCCCGGTTTCAGCGAGATTGTCGGTGAAGTAGCCGAGGTGATGGACGGAGTTGCCTGCCGCAGCCGTCCACGGACTTCCGGGAACCTCCTTGAGGAGTTCGACGTGCGGACCCTGCAGGGAGTAGACGATCGTCGAGGTCAGTTCGCGGGTCCCGGTCGCGGTGCGGAACGGCAGCGTATACGTCAGCGGAGTGATCCACCGGTATCCGGCCAGCGCGCTGAGCCGGGCCATCGCGTCATCGAGGTCGGGCACCACGATGCCGGTGTGGTAGAGGTCCTCGGGCCGTAGTGCGAATGCCATGATCCTGTCCTTCGGTGTGGGTCTTAGACGCAGTCCGATGCACCGTCGACGACGAAGACTGCACCGCTGGTATAGCTGCACTGCTCGGTACACAGGAAAGCCACCATGGGCGCAATATCGTCGACGGATCCGAAGCGTCGCAACGGGATATGAGCTAATTCGGAATCCACCAGTTCTGGCGCGATATGCATGGGCGCGGTCATCGGGGTGTCGATCGTGCCCGGCGCCACCGCGTTCACCCGGATTCCTTTACCCGCCCATTTGACGGCGAGATTTCGTGTGACACAGATGACCCCGGCCTTCGCGGCGCCGTAACCGGGTACCAGGGTGACCGCTCGCAGCGCCGACAGCGACGCCAGATTGACCACGCTGGCGCCTCCCGCCGCGGTCGAGGCCTTCAACGCGCCGTAGAGTCCGACCGTACCGGTACGGCCCGGTCAGGTTGAGTGCGACCGACGCTTCGAACCCGTCTGGCTTCGACTCATCACGCCCCCCAGGGAAATTCGCGCCCGCGTTGTTTACCGGCACGTCGAGACCAGAGAATTTTTGCGCCAAGGCGTCGACCGAATCGGGGTCGGCGATATGTAGCTGGTGATAGGCCATGCCGGATAGATCGGCGTTGTACTTCTCCGCAGCCGCCTTGGTCCCCGTGATGGTGACGTCGGCCCCGGCATCGCGGAATAACACCGCGGTGGCGTACCCGATCCCGCTGGTGCCACCGGTAATCAGCGCCGCGGTCCCAGTGAAGTCGAAGCTCACTCGCGCCGTCATGAGTTCCTCGCTGTCTGTTGCCCTAGTTGGTGCCTGAGCCAAGCGCTTTCCCAGAAGTTCGTACTGTCGGCCAGCAGGTTTTCGTGGGCTTCCCGCAGTACTTCGCGCGCCCCCGGATGGTCTGGGGGAACGAGCTCGGCAAGGTGGATGGCGTGCAGCGGGCGGCCCGCGACGAGGTGTGCCCGCGCCCGTTCTACGAGTGCGTCGGCGCCCGCCAGTTCGACAACGTCGGCGGTGACGGCGTCGAAACCGACTGGATAGAGCTCGGTCGTCGATTGGTGGTGGAACCAGCCTGAGTAGTTCTCCCAGATGGCCCGCACATCCCAGGCGACCTTTCCGTAGCCTTGGCCCACTTCGTATTCCGCGGGCAAGGCGATCTCGCGCATCAGGGTCCGGACGTCCTTACCGGCGTTCATCCCGGCGACGGTCTGGTCGTGGACGTATTGGATCGCGTCGCGCAGCCGGGTCAGCTCGGCGTTGATGCGATCCGCGTCTGCGATCGGTTCGAAGTGACCGGTCACCAGGAGTTCGGGCTGCAGATCGCGCACCCGCTCGACCGACGCGATGGCGGTCAGGGTGTCCCGGTACCGGTCGCCGCGAATGGTGACGAGGTTGGGGATATGCCCAAATATAGGTCCAAAGGTATTTCCGCACAGGCAAATTCGCTCCTCGGACAACCACACCACCAGGGAGTCGCTTGTCTCGCCGCCGGGCACCGAGATCAGCTCCATCCGTCGCCCGCCGACCTCCAGGGTGAGCGTGTCCTCGAAGGCAAGATCGACGACAGGTGCGCTCTGACCAGGCAGTTGCTTGGTACCGAGGCGCCGTTGAATGGCCTGGATGCCTTCTGCCAGGGTGTCTTTGAAGGCGAATGCGCTGCGGCTGGCGCGGTACGGGATGAGGCGTTCGTTATCGTCTCGCCATGCAGTCCAGTTTGCTTGCGCGACAACCGTTGTGTCCGGGTCGCGTACGCTGTCCAGGCCGCCGAGATGGTCCACGTGGCCCTGGGTGAAGATGATGTAGCGCACCGGCGAGGAGTCGACAGCGTCGAAGTTGGCGCGGTGCACTGGTCCCTCGAAGCCCATCCCGGTGTTGATGATCACCCGGCCCGCACCGGTGGTCAGCAGATAGGCGTTCGACAGACCTGGCGAGCACCACAGTCCCGGGGCGATCTGCTCGGCCTTTTCGGCAGCGGCCGGGCGCATCGCGTCGGCGCCCGGCCGGCTGCGAAACACCGGTTCGAACGGTTGCGTGTCGGTGCCCATCGCTGTTGTCTCCTTTATCGAGTGGGCTCTGTATCGGGGCGCACCTCGGGGCGGACGTCGAACCTGTTGAAGTAGAAGTCGAACCGCTCGCGGAGTTCGTCGGCCGAGATGCCGAAGTGCCGTTGCAGGTCGTAGTGGATACGGCCGTGCTTGCCGCGTGGATTGCCGTCGAGGTAATGCTGGAACCGTCCGCGCACCTTGGTTGTCAATTCGACTCCGCCACGCTGGTAAAGCTCTTCCAGCAGCGGCATTTCGTTGCCGTTCAGGTGGTGGAAGCTGATGTCGATGCTGCGTTCGGCCGGCACCAGATCGCGGTCGCGCACGCATGCGCTGAGCAGTCGGCGCACGCGGTCGCTCCAGTAGTCCAGTAGCCAGTCCGGGTCCATGCTCGTCCGGCGCAATCGGTCGGAATAGGCCATCATCGTGATCGCCGACTGGATCACAGCGACGGGATCGCGGTGTGTGAAGGCCACTGTCGCGTCCGGGAAGGTGGCCATCAACGGGCCAAGCTGCTCACAGTGCTGGGGACTCTTGAGGACCCAGGTCTGCGGGCCGCGCAGAAATGTCAACGCCTGCAGCACTTTCTTCATGTACGCGTAGTGCCGGGTCTGGTCGAGTCCCAGGTAGTAGTCGCGCCAGTTGGGTACGCGCGCATGCCATTCCAGGACGTAGGCGGCCAGATCCAGGTCGAGGAGTTCGACTTCCTCCTCGATCGCTTCGGGGAACCGATCGTGCATGGCAGCTACCACGGGGGCGCTGACCATGAGTGCGTCGTATTCGGCCTTGGCTCGTGCGTAGCGGGGGTCGACACCGAAGATGTCGGGGCCTTCGCCGAGTGCCGGTATCGGATCCTGGCTTTCCCAGTACGGCAGGGCGCGCCGGCGGGGATCGGCCGCTATGAGATTCACCAGATGAGTGGTGCCCGATCGCGGCATCCCCACTACGATGAAGGGCTTCTCGATCGCGATCGACTCGATCTCGGGATACCGCTTGATGAGGTCGGACAGTGACAGCCGGTTCCGCAGCAGGCGAACCACTCGTTGCCGCAAAGACGAGCGAGTGAGCTGGGTCAGGCCTTCATCGGCTTCGATCGCGGCCACGTGTGCAGCCAGACGGTCACCGAAGCCGTCAGTGTCGTCCAGGTCGTCACCCACACCTGCCTGCTCGATGGCTTCGGCAAGCATCCGTTCGATGTCGAATTCGACGTGTTTGGCCTCGGTGAACTGCAGAATCTGACGCTGGACATCGGTCAGCTTGGGCGACGTCAGATCGTCGAAGTCGATGTCACGGATATCGAGGCCGGTAGAACCCACGCGACGGCCTCCTCGACGTTTGCTTTGTCGAATATATCGATAGCCGGGGCGGTACCCTGCAGCGGGAACCACCCATGTTCTATCTCGGCAGAAACGTTGTCCGGTGCTCGTCGTCACTACCAATGACATTCCCGGTTGGGAGATCCAACGCGTGTGCGGCGAAGTCTTCGGGCTCACCGTCCGATCGCGAAATACCTTCTCCCAGTTCGGCGCCGGACTCAAATCGATGTTCGGCGGCGAGCTGCAGGGCATGACCAGAAACCTGGCCGAAAGCCGCAACGAGGCGATGGGGCGGCTGATCAATGAGGCGCGCAACAAAGGCGGCAACGCGATCATTGGGATGCGCTTCGACACGACCGAGATCGGCGACGTGTGGACCGAGATCTCTGCCTATGGCACCGCGGTGCAGGCCGTGCCGGTCACCGACGCCGCTCGCTACACCGCCTCCCAGCTGGGGTTACGGCGGTGCCCCACAGCCGCAACCCCAGCAGCGGTAGCCGCACGGCGCGGGCTGAGCTCCGTCTCGACGCCTAAGACAACAAGGGAGTTAACTCAAGCCGATGGCAACACCGAACCAACCCGGAAACCCGTTTGAGAAGCCGCCCTGGAGCAGCCAGCCTCAAGGTTATGGATCAAACCAGTATCCTCAGACCCCACCGCCGCCGGGATATCCGGCGGCCCACCCCGGTTACCCGCAGCCGTACCCTACCCCGTCAATCCCTCTTATCCGTACCCCGGCTATCCCCCGCCGGGGTACGCAGTCGATCCCCAAGCACCATTTGGGCGCGATCCCGCCAGGGGGTACCCCTTTCAGATAAGTCCGCCGTGACCGCCGGCCTCCTGCAGCTATTCCTCGGCGTGTTCGGCATCGGCCGCTTCTATATCGACTCGACTCAGATCGCAGTTCTGCAATTGTGCCTGGGTGTCTTCGGACTCTTCTTCAGCCTGTTCTGCTTGCTCGGCTTTCCGGTCTTGCTGGGTGTCATCGTCTGGGCCGTCATCGACGCGATCATGATGTTCACCGGAAGTGTTAAGGACAACTTCGGCCGTAAGCTGCGCTAGAACAGCCCGTACCTGCGCAACAGGGCGAAAGCTTTGGCGGTGGCGGAGGGATTTGACCCTATTCAGCTACCCGGTCAGGGTGCTAGAAGGGGCTCTACCTCGCAAAAGACATCACGGTTCTTCACGTCAGTTAACTGTAACTGCGGCCAAATTGTGGCCAAAGTGTGGCCACGCAGTCGACCCGGATAGCAGGAACCGCTCAGCAGCGGTCGTTC
Organism: uncultured Actinomycetota bacterium; assembly: GCA_963728815.1. Taxonomy (GTDB): domain Bacteria; phylum Actinomycetota; class Actinomycetes; order Mycobacteriales; family Mycobacteriaceae; genus Mycobacterium. The sequence goes on along the minus strand of CAVSLH010000016.1, from coordinate 236,594 downwards.
GAGAATCCCCCTGAACCGCATCTACCGCGGGCAACGCATCTACGGCACCGCCGTCCACATCACCGTGGACCTCGCCGTCGGACAATCAACAGTGCCGTTGGTAAGCCACGAGTTTTATGCTCTTTAGCCTGGCTTTGTAGGGGGTGTAGTCGCTGCGATCACTCAGGCGGCGGACTCATCACCAAGGTTGCGGGCGCCCTTCACATTGCGTAGTCCCGAACAGTTCACGCAACCGATGCACCCTACACAGTCGATGCAGCGCACGCAGCCAATACAGGCAACGCAGCGGGTGCAAGCAATGCATGCCACGCACGCCACGCATTCCCGCATAAGAAGACACAAGACAGTCAACAGGCTGCCAACTACCCCGACGCTGCCCGCGGTGCCTGCCGAGCCGGCTACCCCGACGCTGCCCGCGGTGCCTGCCGAGCCGGCTACCGCGACGCTGCCCGCGGTCGCTGCGGAGCCCGCTACCGCGACGCTGCCTGCGGTGGCGACCGACCCGGCTACCGCGATACTTCCCGTAGTCGCAACCGATCCCGCTACTGCGACGCTGTCCATCGTGACGATCGAGCCCACAGTCGAGCCGCTGTCAAGAGCAACCGCTGAATCCCTCTGAATTACCACAGACTCATCATCTCAGCCACGCGATGACCTTTACCCCATTTTGCCGCCAACGGCCACGATGGCAGGGCCAACACCTTATATGTGGCGAACGGCGACCTCAGCGACGGTGAGCAGTTCGCCGTGCCCCTCTCGCACGGCTTCTGTTGGGTCCGACCGCGGCGGCCTCGGCTGTTGCCGTGTGAGAAAGCTTTCGGCGATGGATAGCAGCGCGTAGGTGCTCGCGAGCTTCCATGGTGATGTGTGAGCTGGCTCGATCTTGCCTGCGGCCTCTACAGCCTTCTCGTAGCAGCCGGATGTCGCGGTTGATGTCGATTCATACCGTTGATTCGTCCTACTCCGCACGGGTTCGATTGCTGTACGACGCCATCTCGACGTTTCCGCCTGCTATGAAACGTCAGTACTTTCGCCGACCGAGTACGCTGAACACTGCCGGGTGGACGACGAGATAACAATTCCCAACCTGAAATTATTGCGAATCGATAAGCAAGACTAACCACACCGCCCGGGATAATTATGGTCACTTCGTGCACCGTCGAACGGCCCTGAAGCTACCGCTGCTGCTGGCAGTAGGCACGGCACTGGCCCAAGCGCCCCGCGCCTCTGCCGAACCAGGCCGGTGGTCAACTGACCGTGCCAACCGCTGGTATCAAGCGCAAGGCTGGCTCGTCGGCGCCAACTACATCACCTCAAACGCCATCAATCAGCTCGAGATGTTTCAGCCGGGCACTTATGACCCTCGGCGCATCGATAGCGAGCTGGGCTTGGCCCGGTCGCACGGGTTCAACACGGTGCGGGTCTTCCTCCACGATCAGCTGTGGGCGCAGGATCACCAAGGCTTCCAAAACCGTCTCGCGCAGTTCGTCGCCATCGCGGCGCGCCACGGCATCAAACCACTCTTTGTCTTGTTTGACTCCTGTTGGGATCCGTTCCCCAAACCGGGTCGTCAGCGCGCGCCGAGACCCGGAGTGCACAACTCCGGTTGGGTGCAGAGCCCGGGTGCTGAACACCTCGATGACCACCGCTACAGCGGCATTCTGTACGACTATGTCACGGGAGTCTTGAGCCAATTCCGCAATGATGATCGCGTTTTGGGTTGGGACCTGTGGAATGAACCCGACAATCCCGCGCGCGTGTATCGCAAGGTGGAGAGGAAAGACAAGCAGCAGCTTGTCGCAGAGCTGCTCCCCCAAGTGTTCCGGTGGGCGCGTTCAGTTGATCCTGGCCAACCATTGACGAGTGCCGTCTGGCATGGGGACTGGGGAGATCCCGGGCGCCGCAGCACAATCAGTGGCATTCAACTTGACAACGCCGACGTGATCACATTCCACTGCTATGGCAAACCAGCCGACTTCGAGGCCCGGATCACTGAACTTTCTCCACTGGGGCGGCCGATCCTGTGCACCGAATACCTGGCTCGGCCTCTGAGCAGCACTGTTGAAGGAATCCTGCCAATTGCGAAGCGGCACAACGTTGGTGCACTCAATTGGGGTCTTATAGCTGGGAAGACTCAAACGTACCTGCCGTGGGATTCGTGGGATCACCCGTACACAACGCCTCCGACAGTATGGTTCAGCGACCTCCTACAACCCGATGGACGGCCCTATCAAGACAGCGAAATTCAAACGATTCGGAGCCTGACCGGCGGGCTAAGCCAGGCTTAAACGTGCTTCGACTGCTTGGTTCTGCTCCCACTCCTCGGCGTCGCGGATCTCGCGCTGCGATGGCTTCAAGAGTCCGCAGTAGTACGTCTCAGCCAGCTCGCCCAGCCGCTCCACATCATTGGCAGTGAACCGCGGGTGAGACGGGTATTTCTGAGACGAACTTGTGAGACGTTGCGACCTGGACAATCCACCACCCTGAAGGGGGCGGCTGCCTGTCTCGAATGGTCTCGAATGTGGTCTAATTCGAGGCGCGGCGGTAGGCCTCGCCGACTGCCGTCATGGCATCGCGTCGGCCCACTTCATGTACCTCTGAAGCCAAAGATCTCGACAGGGCGCGGTAACGATCTCGATGTTCGCGATAGCCGGTATCGTCGCCTCGTGATCACGCCAGCCCAGCGCGTGGGACGCACCGAAAAGCAGTGACAGTGGTCACCACAGCCACCGAGGAACTCATCAGCCGGGGTAGTAGCCCTGAGCCCATGGCCAGCCCAAAGCACGGCCCGACCAACGATATTCGGCTGCGGGGTTAGAGCGGAACGCCTGTTCGTGTAGTGACGCGGAATAGTTCTGTTTCCTCGGCAAGACCCTTGAGGTGCCGGAGACCGAGGCTTTCAAAGCGCAGCCCTGAGCCCGCTGAAAGATCGCGCACCGTGCGACTCGTGAGCACTTCGTCGGGTCCGGCCATCGCGCCTATCCGGGCACCGATGTGCACCGCCATGCCGCTCCACTCGTCGCCGCGCCGCTCGCATTCGCCCGCGTGAATACCGGCGCGAATGGAAATGCCGCGCGAAGCCAACGCGGGCGCGAGTTCGAGCCCGCAGCGGGCCGCCTTGGTGGGGCCGTCGAACAGCGCGAACACGCCGTCCCCTGTGTGCTTGACACGACTGCCGCCGTACTTCATCAGAACGCTGTCGACCAGCTTGTCATGTGCGTCCAGCTGATGTCGCCACTGCGCGTCACCATGAGCGCTGAGCAGTTCGGTGGAGCTGACGATGTCGGTGAACAGCACCGTCTTGAGCACTCGTTCGTCGACGGCAACACTCGGCCTGCCGGTCACGAAGTCGAGGATGGCCGAACCCAGCGTGTCATCGATCAGCCCGTGTGGCCCTGGGGCCAGTGTCTTGAACTCGGCTCCAGGAATTGCAGCGGCCAGCGCCGCAACGCCGTCAATCGGAGCCATTTGATCACCCGGCCGCGCCAGGACGAGAGACGGGGCGCGGATGGAACCTAGAACGCCGCGAACATCTATCTCCAAGAGCGCCTGCCACAGCCACGACGCCATCGTCGGACTGGCGCTTGTCCGTTGATACCGCCCATAGAGGTCGCGAAATCCTGGTATATCGGCAATTGCGCCAAAGAACACCTCAGCCAACGCCCCTTCACCCCAATGGCTTTCGATGTCTTCCAGATGAACGGCCTTCTCTTCGGCGGTAAATCCCCATGGATGGTCGGGCAATTCTTGAGAGAACCGTGCCATCGTGCCGTACATCACCAGTGACTGGACCCGTTCTGGATATGTCGCCGCAAACAGAAGGCTCATGGGGCCACCCTCGGACTGGCCGAAAAGGGCCGGACGATCGACCTCGCAAGCATTGAGAACGGCATGGAGATCATCCATGCGCTCGTCGAGTGGGGGGACGTGGGTGGCCGGATCCGAAAGGCCCGTGCCGCGTTTGTCCCACACGATGACCCGCATGACTTCAGCCAGTTGTTCGATGACGGCTGTGAACGGGCTCGCGGGGTCGTCGTACATCTCCACGTTGCTGAACCAACCGGGGATCCAAACGAGCGTGGTGTCACCATCCCCGAACTCGCGGTACGCGAGCCGGACATCCCCGTTGCGCGCGTACCGCACGCGCCCGTCGTTCACGCGACTATTCTCGCATTTGATCGTCAGCACGCGGATAGATTGACCCACGCATCGTTGGTCCACCGCGTCGTTTGTTCGGGCGGAACGCGCAGGCGATCCTCCCCGGGCTGCTGAGCAAGAATCCCTCGTGAGCCTCGATCGCCCCGCGCAGCACCTCGTCGTGCGCGGCCAACGCCAACCGCATCTCATCGGGGTCGGCCTCCCACCGACGGGTCGAGCCCTCGACGTCGGTGAACAGAAACGTCACAACCCCTGAAGGGGGCACCGCCTGATCAGCGGACACCCCCGCAGCATGGCACAAGCAACGCACTCCCACGTCGAGCATCAGGTTTGGGCATGCCATTCATGCGGCGCTGCACGCATTGAAAACCATTCGAACCAGTCGAGCCGCGGTGACTGTTGCGCGGTACGGATGACAAAGGCGTCTGTGCTCTCGTCGTAACCGACCGTTTCGTCCACGAACAGTTCCCCAACCGTGTGGCCGTCCTCAGCAACCGCAATGAAGGTCGCTTCCTCCTGGTCGTATGTCACCGATCCTTGCACGAACATCGCCGCGACCTCGTGCCCATCGGCTCCGAAAACGACAAGCTTCAGGCCTCCGGCATTCTTGACGTACTGCGCCGCTTCGGCACGTGTCGTGACCATCGCTGGGATTCCTTTCTGCTGGTGCTTTGGTTGCAGCGCAGTATTCCCGAGACCAGAACCCAATGTGGTCGGTACAGAGACCCGAAGTACTCGTCAGCCGTGTGCCCGCCGCAGCGGCAGGACCTTCGTCGGCTGTCCGTCATATCGCCGTGCCGTCTCGACACGAAGTATTGCCAATGTCACGCTGATGGGGTCGGCTGGCTCGCTCCACGGTTAATTCTGCCTTCGTGGCTTGTGTCTCTAGTGCGGCTGGTCGACGCCAGAGGACCGGCCGATCTGGCTTAAGAGGAGCGTGGCGTCGCCCCTATTGGGATATGCCGATCGACCGGTCCATTGCCACCCACGATGGAGGGAGACGTGTTCCATGATGGTCATCGGAATCGATGCGCACAAGCGCAGCCACACCGCGGTCACTGTTGACGAGATGGGTCGACAGGGATTTGTGAAAACCGTTGGTACCACGACACAAGATCACCTGCGACTGCTCAAGTGGGCGGTCGGTTTCGCCGAGGAGCGGTTGTGGGCGATCGAGGATTGCCGGCACCTGACCCGGCGGCTCGAACGCGACCTGATCGCCGCGGGCGAGTCGGTGGTGCGGGTCTCGCCGAAGCTGATGGCCCATGTGCGGGACTCGGCACGCAGCTACGGCAAATCCGATCCAATCGACGCGCTGGCGGTGGCGCGGGCCGCGCTGCGGGAACCGGACCTGCCGACCGCGCGCCTCGACGGCATCGAGCGGGAGGTCCGGTTGTTGGTCGATCATCGTGAAGACCTCGTCGCTGAGCGCACCCGCATCATCGCCCGGCTGCGCTGGCATCTCCACGAGCTCGACCCCGGTTGGACAGCACCGACAAAACTGGAGCGGCACAGCGCATTCGACAAGGTCAAGGCACACCTATCGGATCACAACGACGGCGCCATGGTCCGTCGACTGGCACTGCGGCTCGTCGAGCACTTGCGGCTGCTGACCGACGAGATCGACGAACTCACCGCCGAGATCACCGTCCGAGTCACCAAGATCGCTCCCTCACTGTTAGCCATCGTGGGCTGCGGGGCACTGAGCGCGGCAAAGATTATCGGGGAAACAGCCCACGCCGGCCGGTTCCGCTCCAAAGACGCCTACGCCCGTCACAATGGCACCGCGCCGCTACCGGTGTGGTCGTCGAACAATCAACGGCATCGCTTGTCACGCACCGGCAATCGACAACTCAACGCGGCGCTACACCGCATCGCCTTGACTCAAGCCCGGTGTTACCCACCAGCTCGTGAACTGCTCCATCGCCGTAAGAACGGTGGCGACGGCGGCAGGGAAGGCCTGCGCGTCCTCAAGCGCCGACTCTCCGACGTCGTCTACCGAGCCATGCTCACCGACGAAACAGGCCCACTCCCGCGCACCGCTTGACAGAGGAGCTAGAGACCCTCATATGTGGTCTCTTTTGAGGCGTGTGCTGCAACCTTGGAGTTGGCAGTGGTTGAAGCGGTATAACGCTCGTGCGGCTGGGTTCTGCGCTTGAGGTCGCTACTAACTTCTCGCCGCCGCCCGTAGGCGGTCGGCAAGGGGTGCCAGTCCTTCTAGTGGTTGGTTACGCCGGTTTGTCGGTGTTGCGGTGCTTGCGCTGGGCGGCGAAGAACTCGGCCCAGGAGACCACCTCAGGGTGCTGCTTGAGCAACACCCGCCGCTGGCGCACGGTCATGCCGCCCCAGACACCGAACTCCTCCCGGTTGTCCAGCGCGTCGGCGCGGCACTCGGCGATGACGGGACAGTGCTGGCAAATCACAGCCGCTTTTTTCTGCGCCGCTCCACCAACGAAGAGTTCGTCGGGATCGATGGAAAGACACCGCGCCTTCGACACCCACTCGATGCGGGCTTCGGCCACCCTGCCGATGTAGGCGGTGGTTGCATCCATGTTGGATACTCCTGTGCGCTCATTCGGGTCTTCTTTTCTCAAATCCACTGTGCTACAATCACTTTCATGGCCAGCAAACACGTACCCCGACCGATTTCCGGCGCGACCGGCCGGAGGTCGTCCGAGGCGTCGAGCACATCCGCGGCGCCATCGCCGCGCTGCAGCAGATCCTCGACGAGTTGAAGAACTGGCGAGCACGGCGAATCCGAGCCCGCAGTGCGCCACGTACGTCGGCACCGCGTGCGCGTCGGATTCAAAGAAGTTCGGCTCCTTAGAGTCGAACCTGATGACCGAAATACCACCAGCGCTATCCAGGTACGAACCCATTGATGGCCGCGCCGAGCAATGTATACGCCACCAGCACGGCTGCCCTGTCGGCGTCGCGCGCGGTCTGGAAGTCCTCGGCCATCTCTGCGGATGCAGGGGCGTCGGCCTGCACGATCCAACCGTTGGGCCCGGGTGTAGGCACAAGCACCACGGTGATTTCTCCTATCTCGTGGAAGTTCTAGGCGGGGGCTTTGAAGACCGCTGATCGCTAGCGGGCCCAGATAATTGACGGCTGGTCGCCGCCAGCGCCACCGCCGAGGGGCGATGAAGGCGACCGCCGCGCAGCCTGCCAGCTGGGCCGTCAGGCTGCTCCCCTCATGCGGCGGTGCTCCCTTCATGCGTCGGTCTGGCCGGGCATGGGTTCGGGCGGACATGGTCCGGTTTGCGAGTGATGGTGTAACGGTACGGCGGTGATTGGTGGCGTACATCCGTAGTTGGCTACGCGTTTTCGCCGACCTGGACTGCTGCTGGACGCCGACAGTTACGCATTGCCGGAGCGGGCGGCGGACGCGGTGAAACGGGTTTGGGTCGCGAAGCGAGACGGGAATGACGCGGTAGCCAACGGATTTCGGCTCGCCAGCTCGGCTTTCAGCCGGAGAGTGGTGGTTGCGCTCACAACCTGATGTGCGGCAGGGCACGTACGTAAGCTGTTACGTGCAGGAGTTCGATACCGTCGCCGAGCGGCGCCCATGTCGATGTGCGAGGTGCTGCGGCAGCGAGGTGTTCGCTTTGGTTATGGGTGAGATGAGTAGCAACCAGAGCTGTTAGGCGCGGGTGGCGTGGCGCATGAATGCCGCCAACGATTTGCGATCGGGGACAGCGAGTTTGGTGCAGGCGTGGTAGATGTGGCCCTCGACCGTTCGTGGCGACAGTGTCAGCCGCTGGGCGATCTCGGGGGTGCTCAGTCCCGCCGCCACCAGGTTGGCGATTTCGCGCTCCCGCGCGCTCAGCGGTAGCGGCTGGGCGGCCACGACCAGGGCCGGGGTGTGGATCCCACCGCAGGCGTTGGCAATGCGGTCGGCCCTGGCCGCGGCTTCGGTGGCTTGGCGCCGATCGTCGCGGGTGCGAAATATCTCGGCGGCTCACGCAGCCGCTCCGCGCCCACCGCCGCGGCGATGTCCATCGAGTGGACCACGTCGGCGAACAGAACCGTGACCTGCTTGTACTCCGCAGGTTGAGTGGCCTGTGTGACCGGCGTGCCGCACTCGCTACAGAACTTGGCTGCCGCGCTCAACTGGCTGCCGCATGACCCACAGGAGAGTCCCGCCGCCGCCAGCGCGCCGCGACCGTCCCCGCCATCGTCCACGTCAGTATCGTTTCACTGCCGGTCAACGATGTCCGTCATATCGCCGTGCCATCTCTGACACGAAGTTTTGCCAATGTCACGCTGATGGGGTCGGCTGGCTCGCTCCACGGTTAATTCTGCCTTCGTGGCTTGTGTCTCTAGTGCGGCTGGTCGACGCCAGAGGACCGGCCGATCTGGCTTAAGAGGAGCGTGGCGTCGCCCCTATTGGGATATGCCGATCGACCGGTCCATTGCCACCCACGATGGAGGGAGACGTGTTCCATGATGGTCATCGGAATCGATGCGCACAAGCGCAGCCACACCGCGGTCACTGTTGACGAGATGGGTCGACAGGGATTTGTGAAAACTGTTGGTACCACGACACAAGATCACCTGCGACTGCTCAAGTGGGCGGTCGGTTTCGCCGAGGAGCGGTTGTGGGCGATCGAGGATTGCCGGCACCTGACCCGGCGGCTCGAACGCGACCTGATCGCCGCGGGCGAGTCGGTGGTGCGGGTCTCGCCGAAGCTGATGGCCCATGTGCGGGACTCGGCACGCAGCTACGGCAAATCCGATCCAATCGACGCGCTGGCGGTGGCGCGGGCCGCGCTGCGGGAACCGGACCTGCCGACCGCGCGCCTCGACGGCATCGAGCGGGAGGTCCGGTTGTTGGTCGATCATCGTGAAGACCTCGTCGCTGAGCGCACCCGCATCATCGCCCGGCTGCGCTGGCATCTCCACGAGCTCGACCCCGGTTGGACAGCACCGACAAAACTGGAGCGGCACAGCGCATTCGACAAGGTCAAGGCACACCTATCGGATCACAACGACGGCGCCATGGTCCGTCGACTGGCACTGCGGCTCGTCGAGCACTTGCGGCTGCTGACCGACGAGATCGACGAACTCACCGCCGAGATCACCGTCCGAGTCACCAAGATCGCTCCCTCACTGTTAGCCATCGTGGGCTGCGGGGCACTGAGCGCGGCAAAGATTATCGGGGAAACAGCCCACGCCGGCCGGTTCCGCTCCAAAGACGCCTACGCCCGTCACAATGGCACCGCGCCGCTACCGGTGTGGTCGTCGAACAATCAACGGCATCGCTTGTCACGCACCGGCAATCGACAACTCAACGCGGCGCTACACCGCATCGCCTTGACTCAAGCCCGGTGTTACCCACCAGCTCGTGAACTGCTCGATCGCCGTAAGAACGGTGGCGACGGCGGCAGGGAAGGCCTGCGCGTCCTCAAGCGCCGACTCTCCGACGTCGTCTACCGAGCCATGCTCACCGACGAAACAGGCCCACTCCCGCGCACCGCTTGACAGAGGAGCTAGAGACCCTCATATGTCGTCTATTTCGAAACAGGGGTCGATCCTGGCTTCGCTCAGATGAGGGCAGGCGATGTTTCCTGCGGGTGATTGAAACACCCCTGGGCGCATTGTTGCACCGTAAAGGTGCCAAGAGTGCATGTGCTGAACTGCCACCCGCAGTTATGACAATCAGCCGTTTGTCCGCCACCATTCGTAGAGCGCCGGGACGTCGGTGTTGCCAGCCCGGATGTAGCTCAGTACGTTCTTGGCGTCAGTGGTCCAGATAATCTCGGCAGCATTCTGGTACGTTCCGCACGCCACGTGTCCCGCGTTGGTGGTGGAGTTGCCCAGGTGCCATGTTGTCGGTGATTGCTGGTCCGCACACTTGGTCAGAACGTCGTCTTTGATGCTGGTTTTGAACCAACCTGCCAAAGTGTCGCTGCTGTCAAAGAGCATGTACTTGGCCAGGACAGGCCCGCTGGGGTCGGCGCTTTGTCCGCAACTCAGGAAGGCCAGTACACCGGTCTGGAGGTTCTGAGGCGTGCAGTTGTTGAGACCGTAGCCTTCGACAGTGCCCCAACGAGGGTGTTGATGTCGGATTGGGTACCGGTATTAGCGCGTGTTGCAGGAGGAGGCGCAGCTAGCGGGGTGGTGGTCGACGTGATGGACGATGTTGCGGTGGTCGACGATCCGGTAGTGGTCAACGTGGTGATCGATGATGTGGCGGTCGATGACGATGACGCGGGCCCGGGTGATTCCCTTGAGCTCAGTGGGGCCTGTCGCTCCCACGGCCGCCAAGTGACTATGAGCCCAGCAATGAGAATCGCCGCGACGACTGCTGCGGCGGCAGCGATTACCCGAGACTTTCCTGCCTTCCTGTCGACTGATTCACCCTGAGATGGCACCGAGTCCACCTTTGGCGCAGCGCTGGTAACGGGTGCCGGGCTAGTAGGGGCCGTCTGCGTTGGCGCACCAACCGAATCGATCTGTTTGCTCAGGGCGTGCGCGAAGTCAGAGCAACGCCTGAACCGGTCGTTGGGCTGCTTAGCCAAGCCAACGGCGAGTACCAGGTCAAGCTTGGCAAGCTCCGGTCGGCTGTTAGCCACTGCTGGTGGCGGCACATTGAGGTGGTGGCTGATGACGACCGCGGGGTTGGAGTTCGGGAATAGTTGAGAACCGGTGAGCAGGTGAAATGCGGTGGCCGCCAACCAGTACTGGTCGGCGCGACCGTCGATGTCTTCGCCCAGCAACTGTTCAGGTGCACAGTAGGCCACCGTGCCCACGGTCATGTTCGTCGCGGTGAGCCCGCTGATGTCGTTGACGTTGCGGGCTATCCCGAAGTCAGTCAGGAGGATTCGCTGCTCACCCTCGTCGTCGAGATTGGTCATCATGATGTTGGCTGGCTTAACGTCACGGTGCAGCAAGCCTTGTTTGTGGGCATAATCCAGCGCGCTGGCGACGGCCGTGACGATGCGAGCGACTTCCTCGACTGGCATTCCAGCCGGATATCGATCGGCTAGGAGCCGGGCCGCGTCGAGTCCGTCGACGAAGTCCATCGAGATCCACAGTTGGCCCTCCTCCTCTCCACGGTCGTGCACACCGACGATGTGGGGATGCCAGAGCGTCGAAGCGAGATCGGCTTCGCGGTTGAAGCGGGCACGATAGTCGGCGTCGGCGGACACATCCGCCGCCAGCACCTTGAGCGCATCCTGGCGTGGCAAACGGGGGTGTTGCGCCAAGTACACCTCGCCCATCGCGCCTGATCCCAATCGACGCAGGATCCTGTAACCGGCGAATATCTGACCGTTCGCTAACGGCATGTGCCGGATGCTACATAGCGGGCTGCGCTTTTAGGCCATATCCGCTGGAGCGCGATGTGGGGTCCCAACAAGCCGCTACAGTTGACGCGGCCAGGGCCGCACTGAGCGTCTCGGTGTTGAGGTTGCGTAGACGAACGTCGGTTTCTGCGATCGCGATTCTTCCAAGACCGAGATACGAGACCCTCATATCTCGTCCGATTCGAGACAATCCATGTTGTTGCGCGAACACCGCTGTTGGTTGGGTGGCGGACCGATGTGGAGTCTTTCGCCTAAGGCGAGGACCGCTAGGAGTGCAGGTGGATAGGTAGTCGGGTCGGGCCGCGCAGTGAGCTATGGTCGACCATATCGTCTCGCCGACTGCTGATATCCGGGACACCCGGCTCAGCAACTCGCGCAAGACCGTCTGCGCCTCCAAGCGCAGCTCACCAAGTAGGCCTGGGGGTTGCAGGCGAGCGCCTGATTTCCCGATGTTCCTCCGGCTGGAGGCGGCGGCCAGCGCACCGACCTGTTGGTCTGTCAGGTAAGCGACCGGCAAACGCATAATGCGCGCCAGGCGCGCGTCCGCTGCCTGTGATCGCGCGGCACAACGGCATCCCGGCGAAGCTGGTCGGGCAGTACGGCCCGTGAGCGCTCAACCGGGCCCGAGTCGCTCCAGCGCCCCGCTCGGGTCGTAGTACAGCTCCTGGCGCGCGATCCGGCCGTCGCGATAGCGGTAGATCACCATATACGTCGAGCGCAGGCGTTCCCCACCCCGGGTCCAGTCGAACTGCACGCGCACGAACGCCGCGTCCGCGCCGGGCGTGATGGCGTGCTCCACCGCCTCGTAGCGGATGGCCGGGCAGGCACGGATGGTGAGTGCGATGAACTCGAGCGTGCGCTCGACGCCGTCGATCCGGGCCGGCCAATCGAAGAGGCGTACCGTCGGGCTCACGTACACCACGTCGGGCTGATACAGGTCCCGTGCGGCCGCCGGATTGCCATCCGCGAATGCCCGCGCGAAACACGCCTCCTGCGCAAGCAGCGCGTCCTCCGAAATGCCGCGCGTGGTCATCGATGCTCCTCCTGCCAGACGACCCCGGTGCTGCCGAGCGACTAATGCTAACCGGCCGCGACGACACCGACGGCGAGACGCCCGCCAAGAATGCCCCCGCCAATCAGACCGCGAACGACACGCCGGCCAAGAAGACCGCGGCGAAGAAATAGCTACGCGGGCAGATCCACCCGCAGCGCCAGGTGCTCATCGAGTATCCGGCGCAGCGCGGCGTCCATCGGATGCGCGGATGCGAGGTCGCGGCCGAACCGACTGTCCACCACGACTACCGCGCCCTCACGCAGTTCGGCGGTGTCGACCTGATCGACGAACGGATCGAACAATGCGGGCGGCGTGGCCAGGTAATACAGCGCCCGGCGCGACTCGTTCAACCCGGCGGCATACATCAGTCCGTGTTGGGTGATCACGAAGAGTTCCGAGGTGATCCTGGCGTTCGGGGTCTCGGCTTTGGCCCATGCCGCTGCGGCGCACCGGGTCTGTGCCAATCTATCGGGGACGTCGTCAGTCAGCGCGAGTAACCTTTCGACGAGTGCTCCACCCATTCGCGGATATGCGTCGATGGCGGGTCTGAAATACCGCTGGAAGAGCTCGCCGAAAAAGTCGTACAGTTGCTCGCTCATCGCAGCTCCCCAGGTTTCAGACGGACACCTCAATTGTGCGCCCGTAGCGCCAGCTGAGCACGGGTTTGGCCAGGACGGCGGCCTCGCTGATGTCGATTGTCGATGTCCTTGGTCGCGGTGAGCAGGGGCCCAGAATGCCCGATGAGGCGCGTGCGAATGGCCGAGGAGATGATCGCCAATCTCGGTCCCGGCGTGGATCACCGAGTACTGTCGCCCGGCCACATTGTGATGGCGTCGAAACCCCCAGAGCTGGCCGCCATCATTAGCGACGTCGTCGGTCGCGATGAACAGCTGCCCGCTCCCGAGGACGCCCAATCCCCTCTTCTACACACCAATACGACAGAATCGAATATGGAGGGGTTACCCAGTAGCCCGTCGTTTTCATCTGATGATTCACGGGCGGCCTCCTTTCGCACGGCTCAAAGCCGCCCTGGCCACATCCCACCCACTTTGGTGCAAGCTCGGCGGCGGCCGCGCTGGCTGAGGGCTACTACTCCGGCTACTCGAGGTATGCGGCGAACACCGACGGCGTTCGCATGATCCCGGTGCTCCGCCTGACGCCGGCATGAGGACCCTGGACTCCGGCCGCGCACTCAGTCGTCGGCTCTGATCCGCCAAGGGCGGTAGGTGTCATCGCGCTGAATGTCGGCGCTTGCGCCCACCATCCTCGGAATGCGCGCGGATGCTTGGGCCACCACCACCGGCCCAATGTCAGCCCACGAGCTGATGTGACTTCGACGCTCACGTCCGACGAAGCGGCCGATCAACCAGCACCCGCTGTCTGCCTCGCCACTGAACGACGCGAATCTGATGGCCGGTTTGCACGCCGGTGACCGGGTCGACACGAAACCGACCGAACAAGGTGGTGGTGTCGAGTCGTTGTGACGCGGCCCGCACCGGCAACGATTCAACAGTTCCGGCCTCCTTCACGCAGCGCTGCCAAACGACACCCGCGGCGAAGGCCGCAGCAGCCGGATAGGGCGGCTCAGTACCGTTCGCGTCCCGGTAACAGTGGCTGAACCACTCGCTGTTGGGTCCGTCCGCGGGATCATCTGTCCCGTCGTCGAACCACTGGCACGGTCCGCAAAGCCCCTCAACGCGATCACCGATGGCGTGCCGGAGCTCATCGACTCCGGCGGCGACCAATCCAACTGCGCGCCAACGGCGTTCGCTGGCCCACTGCGCGATGGCGACGTCATCGTCGAAGGAACCGGCCGATAACAGCACATCGCCCGCCGGGACCTGCGCCAGCACGTCTCTCGCCCGGGCTGGCCGAAAACTGACCGACCGCCGCAGGAAACCGAGTCGCCGGGCCGCCACCGCCGCCCCTTCGGCCACCTCGCGGCCGAACCCCGTGTCGACGTGGACTATTACCACCTCCGACCCCTCACCAAGACCATCGGCGGCAAGGGTTTCGAGCACCGCGGCGAGATAGCGGTAAGCGGGAGACTCCACGTTGACGACACCCGGATACGCCGGCCGCGCCAGCCGGGCGGTGGCGCCACCGTGGTTCCAGATGACCCCTTTGCTGGCGGCCGCGGCCGCCAGCGCCGGCCCCGAACCATAGGGCCCGAACACCACGTCGGGCCGGCTAGCCTCGGCGGCCCGTATCGCGGACGCCGCGGAGGGGTAAGCGTCGATCACCTCCAGACTTACTCCGGAACGCTCGGCCCACAGAGCGAGGGCGCTCGCCCCTGCTTTCCCGAATCTGGCCAGCGGCCCCGACAGTGGGGTAACCAGGACGGCGCGAGCTGCCACGCCCACAACTTAAGCGTGTCGAACAACCGCCCACTCCCCCGGGGCAGTACCGATCGTGGCATCCCACTGCGGTTCAACACCGCTGCCGGGGGTGCTGTCGATGACCACTCCCGACACGCCTAACCCCTGGCAGATCCGTCGGCCTCGACCACTGCACCCGCTAAGCGCGCCGGCCCCAGCCAGCCTCCCGGCCTGAGCCGCAGGGCACCTCGCTGCAGAGCCGCTCCAGCAAATCCAGGCCCTATTCGTACCGGCTCGACAGCTCAAATACGAAGCTGTACAACCAATTACCAGACCGGAAACCGCAAGCGAGACGGCGGCCACCATTTCGCAGCCTACGCCCGGCGACGGTAATTTCACGGGCACCCGCGTTGCTCTCTATGCAGGCAAGAGCGGTGCCACGATGACCTCGCTCCTTTCCCTCGACCAGGCGATCGCCGAGTTGGCGCCGCGCTGAGCTGCGCACCGGGCACCCATGGACAATGGACACATGTCGGGAGTCTTGTTCTTCGACGGCGCCTGCGGGATGTGCACTCGCTCCCGCGATTTACTGCTGCGACTGAACCGGACCGGTGATCTCTCGACCGAACCGCTCCAAGGCGACAATGTCGCGGAGCGCCTGGGTATCCCGGCCTCGCGGCTGCTCGAAACGGTCTGATGCGCGAACGGCTCGCGGTGCCGCGCATGGTCCGCACCGTCGAGCGAGAGCATGCTTGCGCCGAGCACCTGGGACGTGGAGAACCGGGGATCGTCAACAGTGAAGGTGGTGGGATCGCGCATCACCCCCACCGCGAGGTCGTACCGGGTGACCAGCCACCCGCCGCGCACGGCGAGCCACGACACCGGCTCGGCCGCCCGCAGCCGTGCCAGCAGCGGGTGCGGGTCCTCCTGCAGCTCACGCAGCGTCGCACCGCGCCCGATCGGGAACTTCTCGATGGCCATCTCGTAGTCATGATCGCGCCGTAGGGCGCGAGTGCACACACCACCGCGGCTGCCGAAGGTGCATGTCTGCTCGCGATCAGGGTCTGCTGCCCGCGATCAAGTGTCAACGGCCAAGTTGTGGTGGCCGTTGGTGGCAGGATGCCCCCACCCCTTCGACAAGGCAGCACTGGCACTCGTTTGATGAGCTGAAATCCATCTTCCGCGAGCTGGCTATGGCCACCGACCGCGACACCGGCGAGTACGAGATCCCGAGCTGAGCGCCTTCAAACGGGCAGCTCCCTGCGTGGTCAAAGTCGTCGACTTCTGACGGCGGCGCGCCATAGCGGGCCTCCCATGAGCTTAATGCGGCAATGCGCACATAAGCTCAGATGATCTGATCGAAACCGGCGTCGGCGAGATCGTTTCAGCTGCTCTGTCCTAAGCCCTGATCTCTAGTGGGAGCTGGACTGTACCGGTGATGGATTACCCATTCGCGCAGTTTCGTATAGATCGTCGGGTGGTTGAGTAGGTCGAAGTGGTGTAGCCCCGTCAGCGTCAGTCCGTGTTCGGGTTGGAACGGGATTCGTCGCGTGTTGCCCCTGCCGCACGCGCTGTGTGAGCGCACGAGGTGGTCACCGACGAGGAGGCCGACCGCCGAAGGTGCGGCGGTGGTGGCGACGAAGTGGTAGCCGGCCCAGGGAAGAAACGGCACCTCCTGGCAGCGATCCCGCAAGAATTCGTCGGGATCGCAGTCTCGCCAGTCGTCCTCGATACAGGCGCCGAAGCGCAGGTCCTTGATTCCCGCGCTGCGCGCGTTGAGGAAGCCGGCCACGGCCCGCGTTTCCGGCAGCCGGGCCAGCGTCCAGGACGCGATGTGCACCCCTTTTTCCACGTGTGTTCCCAGGTGTGGGGAGCCCAGGCAGACCACGTGGCGCACCGCTTCGGTCCAGCGGTGCTGCTGCTGCTCGCCGTAGTAGCAGGCACTGCGCGTCACCAGCCCGCCCATCGAGTGGCCCACCAGCACGATCTCGTGGATGGGAACCGGCCAGAGCGCCTCGAGCCGGTGCAGCATGTCGGCCAGCGTTTGTCCGTTGTGAGAGATGTGCAGCCCGGTGTTGTAGCGCAGGTAGACGGGGGTGAACCCGTGCTCGTGATGCAGCCGCTGCCCGTAGCTCCGCAGATCCTCGCCGGTGCGCGGCGCGCGCCACCACGAGCGTTCGCTGAGAAACAACCCGTGAACGAACACGGCAAGGCGACCCGTGGCTGTCGGGAACGCCGCCGCCACCTCGTCGGCGGTGAGCGGGACGGCCGTCCCGTGGTGCCGGATCTGCATGCTCAGCGCGAATCCGTTGCGGTGTGCCGCCAGCTGATCCCCGTACAGCCCGTTGATTGCGGCGATGGCTGCGGCGATGGTGGGTTGGGATTCGAGCGACTCGTCCCCGTCGCGGCCCCACGCCTTCGAGGCCAGCGCGCCGGCAACCCGGGTTGCCCCCCGAATCCCGCCGTCCACACCGCCATAGATAGTGCGGGCCGCTGCGTCGTGGATGATTTGGGTGGGTTTCGCCGCCGGTCCTATCGCGCCGAAGACGCGGCTTGCGATACCCGCGTGCATGTCTCGCAGCAGCGTCGTCAGTACGCCCGCGGCCTCGCCGCCCAGCTCGGCGACCGACTTGATCTCCCGTGTCTGCACCACGCCTCCTTACGAACAGACAGCGCCTAGGACCTGCACAGCAGCTTCGATTTTCGCACGGACCAGGGGCCACAGCAACGACTTTCGGCCCTTCGAGTGGGCCGAGCCCGAAACGCAGCGACGATCCACCACGGGTCCGCGACACAGTCATCGCCAGGAACCGTTCCACCCGTTTGGGACGAGAAGGATTCACGCTCGGGGACGGGCTCGGTCACCGTTTGCGGAGTACCCGCGACGCGTCGACGAGGCCCGACTGCACGAGCGTGTCCTGGACGAACCGCTGCACCGGCCGCGACAGAAAGAATCCGGTATGCCCACCCCTGTACCAGACGATCTCGGGTCTACCCCAGTGCTCCCAGAGGCGGCTGACCTGGTCGCGTGGGTGCACGAGTCGGTCGGCGATCCCGGCGTAGATGAAGCGGCCCCGCATCGGCACGCGGGGAGTGAGCGCCAACGGCGAGATCATCCGACCTAGCGGCTTCGCCAACGTCAGTACTTGACGGCGCGGATCGTTGTGGCTGAGGCCGGCGTGGCGGCCGAGCAGTTCGACCAGATCGACGACCGGGACGCCCAGAATCGCACAGGTGAGGCCATCGTCGAGGCTGGCGACCAGCGACGCGATGTAACCCCCGAGGGACATGCCGTTCAACCCGATCTTCGAATCAGGCTCCTGCGACCGGATCCAGGACAGCAGGCGCCGAATGTCCCACACCGCCTGAGCCGCAGCGTGCACGTTGTCGAGCAGGTTCCCACCAGGAAACACTGCGCCCTTCGGAAGCCCGCGCGCACGAGGGCCGTGCATGGGAAGGACGGGAAGCGCGACGTTCAGGCCGAGATCTTCGTGCAGCTGCCAGGCCCTAAACAAGGTGAGGTCGAGGGCGGCCCGGCCCATCTGGGCGCCGTGCACACACACCAGCCACGGCCTTGGCTCGCGGTGTCGCAGCATCAACGCGTACACCCGGTCGTTGGCGGTGTAGCCCAGCCACCGTTCCCGGCCCGGTTCGCCGGCATGCGGCTCGTACCTGCTGTCGAAGGACATGCGCTGGTAGCTTCGGCCCCGGCTGTTCACGGGCCTGACGGTGACATCGGTCAGCGGCGGGGGCGTCGCGAAGAACCCTTCAGGGTTCTCCAGCCACCCCTTCTCCCCATACAGCTCGAGAGCCGCGATCACCTTACGTTTCACTCGCGCAACTGCATCCGGGTCCGAGCTGACCGGCCGGACCGACCGGAGACCCACCAGCACGATCTCGTCGAAGAACGCTTGCGTCGCAAGCGCAAGGGTGGGTCGTGCCACCGGAAGCTTGTCGGGCTCACGATCGAGATACCTACCCCAGGACCGAGCGTAGAAGCCGCCGGTCCGCGTGAACGGCCTGAGCGCATTCTGGACCGGACCGGCTCGGCGCGACCGCTGGTAGGGAACGCCAAGTTGTCGCCCTTTGTCGGCATCGTCTGCTGCGGCACCCGAGGCGCCTGTCTGATCGATGTCCTGCATCTAGCCTCTGCTTCGCCGGATACGGTCTCGCACGAGATCGGGTCTCAGTCAGCTTAGTACCGGTGACCTGCGGCCGTCGCCAAGGGCGAGGATCTCGTCACACGTCGGGGCCGAACGCGATTGAGAGCGCATCCGTCCCGGGTTCATGCACACCTCGTTACGTGTGATCGATGTGCTGTCCGACCTTAGAAGGTGAGCGTAATACTTGGCCTCGGCCGCGCGGGGGTCAGCTGGCTGTGCCTCACTGCTCCATGGCAGACGGCGCCGGGCCCCTGTTTGACACCGCAACGAGAGCCGGGACTTTCGGCTCTATTCGTCGACGCCGCGCGAGCCCACGGTGGAAGCAGTCGATTTCGACAACAGACCAGTCGACGGCTTGGGGGTGGTCACGAAGAGAGCACCCTTCGGGTCCACGATCCAGAAATCGTTGCTGCGACTCGTGCGGGTAAGGCAGTCCAATGAACCTGGTAGCCAAGGCTGTCGACAAGATCGTCAGTCCAACGCGGGTGTCGAATCCCGATCGGCTGCGCGCCGCGGTGTCCGGCAAGACCGTGCTGGTGACCGGTGCCTCCTACGGACTCGGCGAGGCCACCGCGCGCAAGCTCGGGGCGGCCGGGGCGACCGTGCTGCTGGTCGCACGCTCTGCGGACAGGCTGGCAGCCCTCGCGGCGTCGATCAACGCGGGCGGCGGCCGCGCAGCCGCGTACCCGGCCGATCTGTCCGACGAGACAGCGGTCGCTGCACTGGCGGAGAGACTCACCGAAAACCACGGCCCGATGGACGTCGTCGTCAGCAACGCCGGCAAGTCCATCCGGCGGTCGCTGCATCTGCAGTACGACCGGCCGCAGGATTTCGAGCGCACGATCGGCGTCAACTACCTCGGCCCGGTCCGGTTGCTGCTCGGGCTGCTTCCCGCGATGAGGCGCCGCGGCAGCGGGCACATCGTGAGCATTTCGACGGTCGGTGTGCTCACCGCACCAGGCCCGCGCTGGGGCGCCTACCTGGCGTCCAAGAGCGCGTTCGATGTGTGGCTACGCAGCGTGGCACCGGAACTGCGCGCCGACGGCGTGCATGTCACCTCGGTGTATATGACGTTGGTACACACCCCCATGAGCGAACCCACGCCGATCCTGCGCAGCATGCCGGGCCTGTCTGCGGAGCAGGCCGCCGACATCGTCGCGAAGGCGATCATCGACCGGCCCGGCAGGGTGCAGCCGTGGTGGGTGCGGCCGATCGAAATCAGCTCGATGCTGCTGCCCGGGCCGCTGGGGGTCGGGATGGGACTGATGTATCGGTTCTCCACCGATTCCCCAAGCGCTCTCGGGATTCAGCGATGACCGCCGCGAACATCGTGACCAGCGCAGCCCGGGTGGTGCTGCGATCGGGATTGTTTGCGCCCGCTGGGCCGCTGACGATGCTCCGCATCGTGCGCGAGGCGGTTCGAGGTGGTGCGAACCTGGCTGCTGTGCTGGCGATCGCGGCGGCTCGCTGGCCGGACCGGACGGCGGTGATCGACGATGACGGCGCGCTGAGCTACGGCCAGCTGCAGTCCCGCACCGAATCCCTCGCGGCCGCGCTGGTCTACCGCCACGGCATCGGACCCGGGGTCCCGGTCGGCATCCTGTGCCGCAACGGGCGCGCCTTCATGCAGGCGCTGTTCGCGGCGGCGTCGGTCGGTGCCGACGTGGTGTTGCTCAACACCGATTTCCGCTCCGACGCGCTGGCGACCGCGTTGGGCACGCACCGGATCCAAACCGTGATTTGTGACGACGAATTCGCCGACCGGGTGCGTGCGGCAGACGAGGCCGTCGCCGTCGTCGATCTCGCGGCGCTCGAGATCGACGAGCGCGAGCCACGGCCGAAGGCTGGGCCGCGCGGTCGGTTCGTGCTCCTGACATCCGGCACGACGGGCACACCCAAGGGTGTGCCCCGCACACCCAGTATCACCCCGGCACTGGGTGTTGGAGTCGTGTTCCTCGACCGCGTCGGGCTGCGCGCTGGAAGCCGAATTGCCGTGCCGGTACCCATGTTTCACGCGTTCGGGTTCGGGATGGTGTTGCTCACGGTGATACTCGGCGGCACGCTGCTGACAAGACGCGGGTTCGACGCCGAAGCAACGCTCGCGCAGGCGTCATTGCATCGCGCGCACGTGCTCGCCGCGGTCCCGGTCATGCTCGCCCGGATTCTCGACCTTCCGGACGAGGTGCGGGCGCGAAACCCGGTTCCATCGCTGCGCGTGGTGATCACCGCCGGGGCACGCCTGGATCCGCGCCTGGCGCAGCGGTTCATGGACGCCTACGGCGAGATCCTCTACAACGGCTACGGCTCCTCGGAGGTCGCCATCGGGTCGCTTGCGACGCCCGCCGATCTACGGGAGACACCGGAAACGGTTGGCAGGCCGGTTGCCGGCTGTCCGGTCGAGATTCTCGATGAGGACGACAGTCCCCTCGGGCCGCACGTCACCGGGCGGGTGTTCGTGGGTGGTGGCCTGAGGTTCGACGGCTACACCGGCGGCGGTGGCAAGGATGTGGTCGCCAAGATGACGGACACCGGGGACATGGGCTACTTCGACGAGGCGGGGCGGCTGTTCATTGTCGGCCGCGAAGACGACATGATCGTTTCCGGCGGCGAGAACGTCTACCCCCGCGCGGTTGAGAACGCCCTTGGCGAACATCCCGACGTGGCCGACCACGCGGTGATCGGTGTTCCGGATGAGGACTTCGGCCAGCGGCTCACGGCCTTCGTCGTCCCCCGCCCGGGTGCCGACATCGACGAAGCCGAACTGCGGGAGTATTTGAAGGACAAGGTGTCTCGCTTTGAACAACCGCGGGACATCACCGTCGTCGCCGCGATCCCGCGCAATCCCACCGGCAAGGTGCTGCGAAACGAACTGCCGACATGACTGGCGACGCTGCTGGGGTCAGCGCGTCTCGATTCGGCGCCAAAGCTGAACATGCCGGACGCGCATCGGGGTAATTAGGTCCAAAGTTGCGACCGGTGAGATAGGGCGAATTGGCGGTTGAGCTGGGATCCGTGCGGGCTGGTGTGCTGAGTGTGTAGCCAGTGATTTCGGTGTGTGCTTGCTGGTGCGGTGGGCGCCCCATGCTGGTGAACCATGACACCCGCGTGCGCGTGCGGCGGGTCTTCGGATGGCTGCCCAAGGCGGTCGACACGTTCGGGGGGAGGCGTTGTTCTACGCCGAGTCGATACGCCTTATCCCGCGCTTCAGAAGTGAGCCTGCCAAGCCCTCGGAGCGCCGGTGAGCGAGTCCCGTTGGCTGGTGGGGTGCCCTCGCCTTCGGTCTCGCAGGTGCTCGGTGAAGTAGTGGCTTTTGCCCCGGCCTGTGGTTTTGGCCTCGTACATGGCGGTGTCGGCGTCGCGCAGGATCTCCGCGGCGCCGCGCGGGTCGTTGTTTTCGATCACAACGATTCCGATGCTGGCCCCGATGCGGAGTGTCACGCCCTCGATGACGACCGGTTCCGACAGGGTCGCGTGGAGTCTGTCGGCGAATGCGTCGAGGTCAGGGCGGGCGATCTGGCCAATGAGCAGGGCGACGAATTCGTCGCCGCCAAACCGGGCGACCACATCGTCGGATCGGACAACGCCGCGGAGACGTTGCGCCGCGCTCCGTAGCACGTCGTCGCCGGCGTCGTGGCCGAGCGAATCGTTGATGGTCTTGAGATTGTCCAGATCGATGAACAGGACCGCCGCCAAGACGTCGTGGCCGCCGGATTCGAGCGCTTCGGTAACCCGGGTGACCACGTGGGCGCGGTTGGGCAGCCCGGTCAGCGAGTCGTGTGTGGCCTCGTAGGCGAGCCGTTCGCTGGCGGTGCGTTGTGCGGTGATGTCGGTGAGTGAGACGAGCACCGCTGAATGCTCGGGATCGTCTGGGTTGAGCAGGCGATAGCTTGCGGACAGCCATACCCGTTGTCCGTCGAAGCGATCGACGCCGAAGACGTAATCACTGATTGGGGTTCCGGTCTGCCCGATCTGGGTGAGCGGATGCCGATCTGCACCGATGAGGTGGCCGTTGGTGTCGTAGATGGGATAGTCGAGGGCTCTGTTGGCTGGCACGTTTTCGAGAATCTCAGCCCGTGCGCCAAATATTCGTTGGGCCGCCGGGTTCGAGGATTCGACTCGGCCGTCGCTGCCGATGACCGCGACCCCGTAGTCGAGTGTGGTCACCACGGTTTGGAAGTGTTGTTCGGCGCGGCGCAGGGCGGTCTGGTCGGTGCAGACCAGGACATAGCCGTTGTCCGTTGCGATGGCGGAGACCCGCACGGCCAGAGCCGCTCCGTCCGCGGCGTGGTGGGTGCTGTGAACGATTCCGCCTTGGGCGATGATCGCGGCGGGGTCCAGCGGCGCGCCGACCGCCTCGCTGGCCGAGAGTGCCAGTGCTCGTGCGGCGGGTCGGTGATAGATGGCTTCAGCGGCCGGGTTCCAATCGGTGACGATGCCGGTGAACGTGGTGGCGATGATCGCGTCGCTGACGTGGGCGGCCAGCGCCACCTGGCAGCGCAGCGCCACCTCGGCGGCCTTCTGGGCAGACAAATCGCGGAAGATCACCTGATAGGCGGGTCTGCCCTCCCACACCGTCCGCACCGACACTGCCTCGACGTCCAGGGTGGTGCCATCAAAGCGCAGCATCACCGCCTCCGAGGGTGGAGAGGTGTCCCCCTCGTGCCGCAGGCAAGCGATTCGCGCCAGCATCGCGGGAACCGAGTCCGGATGGACGAATTCGGTGATCACGTGTCCCACCAGCTCAGCGCTGAACTGTGCGCCGATCCAGCGGACCCCGGCGGAGTTGACGTAGACGATGCGACCGCGCTCATGCACGGCAGATGGCGTCGCGGCTATGGTCCACCAGCCGCCGGTATCGCTGCTCGACAACATCTGCCTGCATCTGCCGACCATCGGAGGCTGGATCCACCACGCCGCCTTCGACCTCGCCGTTGCAGGAGTCGTCGTTCCCCGCGTCCAAGCCAGATCCTCCTGGTTGCTGTCGAGCCCATTACAGCAAGAGATTGGACCACACGGGCAGAAATAACCGGACGTAAATAAATCGGCATACCGTGGCGTGACCAACGGTTCGGGTGTGACCCATGGTGATCATTTGGACGTTAATCAATACGGGGACGCCCATTCGGGGCCTAGCGGCGACACGGGAGGAACGACATCTTGGTTTCGCCTGGTCTTCCTCACTACGCGCACCGCGGGGTGACACCTAGGACCTGACGCCAGACCGCAAAGTACCCCGTGTGGTCTTCCTCGCGCACTGACGGAACACCGGGTGTTATTGCTGCTTGCTCAATGATTCTGAGCAAGCTCGGAACCGATCGGTCACGGCGCCAGCCGGCGCCCAGTAGGCGTAATAAAAAGGACACGCATAATTCTGCCTTCGTGGCTTGTGTCTCTAGTGCGGCGGTCTACGCAGAGGACCGGGTGACGAGATGGGTCGACAGGGATTTGTGAAAACTGTTGGTACCACGACACAAGATCACCTGCGACTGCTCAAGTGGGCGGTCGGTTTCGCCGAGGAGCGGTTGTGGGCGATCGAGGATTGCCGGCACCTGACCCGGCGGCTCGAACGCGACCTGATCGCCGCGGGCGAGTCGGTGGTGCGGGTCTCGCCGAAGCTGATGGCCCATGTGCGGGACTCGGCACGCAGCTACGGCAAATCCGATCCAATCGACGCGCTGGCGGTGGCGCGGGCCGCGCTGCGGGAACCGGACCTGCCGACCGCGCGCCTCGACGGCATCGAGCGGGAGGTCCGGTTGTTGGTCGATCATCGTGAAGACCTCGTCGCTGAGCGCACCCGCATCATCGCCCGGCTGCGCTGGCATCTCCACGAGCTCGACCCCGGTTGGACAGCACCGACAAAACTGGAGCGGCACAGCGCATTCGACAAGGTCAAGGCACACCTATCGGATCACAACGACGGCGCCATGGTCCGTCGACTGGCACTGCGGCTCGTCGAGCACTTGCGGCTGCTGACCGACGAGATCGACGAACTCACCGCCGAGATCACCGTCCGAGTCACCAAGATCGCTCCCTCACTGTTAGCCATCGTGGGCTGCGGGGCACTGAGCGCGGCAAAGATTATCGGGGAAACAGCCCACGCCGGCCGGTTCCGCTCCAAAGACGCCTACGCCCGTCACAATGGCACCGCGCCGCTACCGGTGTGGTCGTCGAACAATCAACGGCATCGCTTGTCACGCACCGGCAATCGACAACTCAACGCGGCGCTACACCGCATCGCCTTGACTCAAGCCCGGTGTTACCCACCAGCTCGTGAACTGCTCGATCGCCGTAAGAACGGTGGCGACGGCGGCAGGGAAGGCCTGCGCGTCCTCAAGCGCCGACTCTCCGACGTCGTCTACCGAGCCATGCTCACCGACGAAACAGGCCCACTCCCGCGCACCGCTTGACAGAGGAGCTAGAGACGAATGTGACAGGACATCAAGCGAGACAAGGCGCGTTGTCGGAGGTCGGGTGCTTGATAGGGGAAAAACGATTTGTGAACCTACGAGCAAGCCCTGCAGGGATGGAATCGGACCGCAGTCCGATTAGAGCGTCGAAGGCGTCGGGCAGGCCGGCACCTCGGAGAAGGAAGACGTCAACATGACTGCAACCGCAACCAGCCAACTGAGCTCGGGGACCTGGGCGATCGATCCCGTCCACTCGTCGATCAACTTTTCGGTACGTCACCTGATGGTGAGCAAGGTGCGCGGCAAGTTGGCGAAGTTCGGCGGCGCAATTGTCGTCGCCGAGGACGGGACGCCGTCGGTGAACGCTGAGATCGCCGTCGACTCCGTTAACACCGGCAACGACCATCGCGACGCCCACATCAAGTCGGCTGACTTCTTTGAGGTGGAGAAGTACACGGTTGCGGCATTCACCTCCACCAGCGCCCTGTAGCGATCCCGATAGTCGCGATAGCCGGTCTCGTCTCCCTGGGCGCGTGCCAGCAGCGCCCGCATCCGCAGCAGGGGCAGTTCGTGCAGCACGTACCCCGGGTCGGTCGGGACAGCCGCCAGCGTGTCGATCGCGGCTTTTGCTTCGGCGATGTCGCCGTCGGCGCCGCGGCGCAGCAGGGATTCGACCAGTGTGGTGGTCGCCGCCCCGCGCCAGAGCATGAAGCCGTTGGCGACCAGTTTGTCGAGGGTATCCCGGGACAGCTCGATGGCGCCGTCGATGTCGGTAGTCCGGGCCATCCGCTAGGCGCTGTGGATGTCGACGACCGGCACCCCGACGAGGGAGAACTTGTGGGCCAGGGCCATGGCGCGGACCTTCGCGAGCAGGTCGTATCGGCCTCAGATTCCGGACCGCCCCGGTGGACCAGGGTGATGCCCCGGGCCAGCAGAGCGGAGGCGACCGCGAAGGGGTCACCCAACTGCTCGGCGATCGCCAGTGCGTCCGCGGTCTCCCGCAGCGCGGTGTCGTCGGGCAGATACACCCCGAGCGCGTCGGAACAACCGACGACGACCGGCACTTCGGCATCTCCTAAGTGCCGCTTATCACCGAAACACACCATGTCAGATCGCAGCTGCGAGGTGTAACGTCGGCGATGCTGAGGATTTCAGCCAGTCCGGAATGAGGCCAGCTGTCCGCCGCTGCCCTCACTGAGCAGTCGCTCGAGCCGAACACTCTGCTGACAACCGCATGCCGGGGGCATCATGAACGCTCCGCCAGTACTCAGCCCCAATCCTCTTCGCGCAGCGGTGTTTACCCTTGGCTCAGCCGCGGCCGTGGCCATCGACAGTGCGCGACTGTTCGACCGGGTCCGCTCGACCGCGCGATGGACGGAGGCGAGTCGGGCAATCACCACCGCACTGCTGTCGGGTGTCGACCTACACGTCCGGCCGTTGCAACTGATCGCCGATCGCGCCTGTGAACTGTCCTGTGCCGAGCAGGGCGTCGTCCTTGTCCCCAGCGAGGCTGACCTGCCCGTCGATGGCGTTGACACCCTGGTCGTATCCACCGCCGTAGGCATGCACGCTGATGAAGTTCTGGGCCAACGGGTTCCGGTCGACGGGTCCACCACGGGCGGAGTGTTCCGCTCCGGCATGCCTGTGATCACCGAGGCGTTCCGCCACCCGATAGAGGCCTTCACCGATGTCGGCCAGCGGCCCGCGATCGTGATGCCGTTGCGGTCCCAGCACACCGTTCTCGGTGTCATGGTCGTTGCCCGCAACATCGACCAGACCCCTTTCGAGGCCGAAGATGTCAACCTCATGAGCGACTTCGCCGACCACGCCGCAGGGGCGCTGACGCTGGGCAGCGCCCTAGAACGCGCCCGTCATCTGACTGTGCTGGCCGACCGTGAGCGGATCGCGCATGACCTGAACGACCATGTGATTCAGCGGATCTTCGCTGTCGGTATGGATCTGCAGGGCACCATCGCCCGGTCCCGATCGAGCGAGATCACCGCTCGGCTGAACCGGTCGGTCACCGACCTGCAGACCGCGATCGAGGACATCCGCACCACCGTCTTCGATTTGCACGCCACCGGCACACAGCGGATCGGCTTTCGGCAGCGGATTCAGGCCGCGGTCGCCGACCTGACCGAAAACCGCGATATCGCCACGACACTACGGATGTCCGGACCGATGAGCGTGATCGGCGACGACCTGGCCGGACACGCCGAGTCGGTCATTCTAGAAGCGATCAGCAACGCCGTCCGATACTCTGGGGCAACACAATTGACTGTTGCGGTGACCGTTGCCGACGAGCTGGACGTCACGGTCACCGACGACGGTTGCGGTATCAGCGCCGACAATCAGCGCCACAGCGGACTGGCCAACATAGCATCCCGCGCCGAACAGATCGGCGGCGACTGCCACCTCACAACACCACCAGGAGGCGGCACTGAAGTGAACTGGACCGCACCGTTTGCTCACGGACCATACCCGCCTCATCCACCACAATAGAACGCGCGTGTTCGAGACAACGGTGGCCGGTTTCCGGCGCCACCTCGGTGAGCGTGGCCACGCCGTTGTCGACGGTTATCAAGCCTCGGCCGGCAAGCAGCCCAATGGCAAGCTGTGCCACCTCCTGCGGAGGGGTAAACGCGGGGTGCCCTGGGTGAAGGCGGATTCGCGTGCCCGATCCGATAACTGAATTAGTGGCCTGACGTTTGTGCCCCACTTCGTACCGTGGTGTGGGAATTGGGCGACAAGCGATTCGATCGGGTAACGCCAAACAGGAGAGCGGGGCCATGAGACCGCCGATTCCCGAGCCGCTGAGGCTCCCTTGGGATCTCAAAGAGAACCTCACCGCGAAGTCCGGCGTGGACCAACTCACCGACGGGCGCACGAAGTACTGGGTCGACGAGATCCTGACGGGCATAACGCCCGAGATGTTCGTCTGGTGGTTCAGCGGCGGCATCCTCGGAGACATGGACATCGACGGCCGTCGCGTTCCGCGGTACCGGGTCTGGCATCCCTATGACCACGTAGGAGCACGTTTGCTACTGAATCGCCCCTCCGAAGCCAAAGAAGGAGCGATCGCCGAGCTCGAGGAGTATTTCGGGCGAAATCCCCAGTACTACACCAACCCAGCGGTGCGCATCGACCAAATCAATGACGAGGCAATCACCACCACCTGGTTCGAGAACGGCATCGCGATCGGCCACCTCGACCACGAACTCGAGGCAGTTCCCGGCGGCACCCGCCTCGGACACATCATGTACGTCCCAGGCGAATCCACCACCGTGGCCAAGCTGCTGGCGCCGCGGGTATGGCCGCGCGCTATGGGCGAAGCATGGCTCAAGCACGGCATCGAGGAGATGGCCAACTTCGAGAACTTCCTGCCACAGCTGTACGAGCGCGAAGCCAATCACGCGGCCGAATAAGCCCCATGACGCCAATCCACAGGTTTTGACAATTCCTCTTGGGGAAGTTCCATAAACACCTGCAAGTCAGAGCTTTCCGCTCGAACAGTTATGTGGCGCAACGTTGAGCCATAGGGAAGCGCCGGTTCTAAACCGGTTCCAGAAACGCCCCGGTCAG
This sequence comes from uncultured Actinomycetota bacterium, assembly GCA_963728815.1. Classification (GTDB taxonomy): domain Bacteria; phylum Actinomycetota; class Actinomycetes; order Mycobacteriales; family Mycobacteriaceae; genus Mycobacterium. Next base: position 207,602 of record CAVSLH010000016.1, on the reverse strand, counting down.
GCCTCAAAGTTCTAGCACCGCAAGTCGGTATGAGGCGATATGTGGATGACCTTTTGGAACTGGCTTTTGTCCATCGCAGCGCCACGTTCAGTCGTTCTCTTCATCGTCTCCCAGTCCAGGTGTAGTCCTGTCGTGGGGGCGTGGGTTGACGATTACCTCGGCCCCAGGTGGAAGGGGCGGCTCTGGCGGGATGTCGCCGGTGTAAAACTCGGCCGGCGCCGGACGGCTCGTGATGTCGGGATGCTGGACCACGATCGAGACCGGCGAGCCGTCGGAGTAGGTCTCGTGGTATGCCTCCAAGACGATCAGCTCGGCCTCCGTGGTCGGCTCGCGAGGGCGATTTCCAGCAGCCTCAAAGATTCGTCGCGATGCTCCTCGAACCGTGCATCAATCTCGGCCATGGATCTCCCCGGTCACTTTCGTGATGAAGTCTCCCAGGAGTTGACCGGTCCGTTCAGGGGCCTCGATCATCGGGGTGTGTCCCACGCCGGGCAATATTTCGACATCGACGTCCGGCACGAGACCGTACTCGGCACTCGACGACGACTGCCATCGTCGATCCAGCGCCCCGAAAACCACCAACACCGGGATCTTCAGCTCAGCCAGTCGGGCAGGAATACTGCGCTGCGCGACATATTTCATGGTCTCTCGCGGCGTCGCCGACAATGCGCGATACGTCGTACCCCGCACGTCGGCGATGATCTGGGCGGGAATGTCGACATCGCTGGTGAAGGCGGTGCTCAGACCCTTGCGGATGGTGGCTTCGGTCCGCAGTCGCCACAGCAGCGGCCCGATCAGCGGAACGAACATCGACCGGTACAGCGCATTCTGTCGAATGAAGGCACCGCCGCTGGGTCCGGTGGCGATGAGAACCAAGGCGGCGACCATGTCGCGTCGCTGCTCAGCCAGCGCGGTGGCGACCATACCTCCGGTGGAATGCCCGATGACGATGACCCGGTTCACGCCAAGCTGTGTCAGCACCGAGCCGACCAGTCGTCCTTGTTCCGAGATGGTGTAGCCGTCGGCCAGCTTGTCGGATCGACCATGCCCCAGCAGATCGACGCGGATCACGCGATGATGCAGCGCCAGCTCCGGGACCAACGGATCCCACCAGACCGTCGAGCCCGCAAAGCCGTGGATGAGCAGCAGGGCGGGCGCGCTGGGCGGGCCGTCCTCTACCACGTGCACGTTGCGGCCGTCGACACAAAGAATGCGATCCCTGGCCCGGTCAACCATCGGATCGTCGGTTTGGTGATCCAACATTCGCCCTCCTTGGTGGCGGCACATCCTCTAGACGTGTCTCGTTGTGTTGTGCTGGTCTGATGGCGCGGCGTCACGAAGAGTGGATCGACGACCGCCGTTCAGGTAAGGGCTTCGAAGCCGTCAGCAAATGCGTCGGCACCCACGGCCCGCCCCACCACATCCGCCAGCCAAGATTGCGGCGCCGCACGTTGTCCCAGCCAAGTTCCCGCAACTGCCGGGCATGTTGGCGAGTTGCCCACAGGTCAGCAATCGCGAGACGACCGCCCGGGCGCAGGACGCGAGCCGCTTCGCTGATGGATTGTCGGCGACTCAAATCACTCGGGATATTGTGGATCGCAAGACTGCTGACGATCACGTCGATGCTCTCGTCGTCGAACGGCAGATCGGTCATGTCGGCGGTGTGCACCTCGACCCGGTCGGCTACACCTTCCAGTGCCGCGTTGGATAGCGTGGCCTCCGGCGAGTTGTTCGTTTGGTCAGCGCGCCACAAATCCACCCCGATCGCGCGCCCGCGCGACAGCAGCTTCGCCGCAGCCAGCAAAACCGCGCCCCGACCACATCCGAGGTCGAGCAGCCGTTCATCCCCCTGCAGCCGCAGGTCCTCAAGCACCCGGGCCCACACCTCGAACTTGCCCAACCGTGTCGTGCGAATGTAGAAAACCGCGTCGCGACGATCAGCGCGTCCGCCGCACTCGCCAGCGCCGCAACCAACACCTTGCCGCGAGCAAGGCTTACCCCGGCACACGCCAGCAGCGCCGCGCAGATGGCGCCGACACCTAACGCCTGCCCGCGCGGCACGCTCCACCCGTGACATCGCAGGCATCGGACAACTCCCATCGGTGGTGCTGGTTGTTCCCAACGAGGTCAAGCATGCAGCGATCGGGTCGCGGTCGCTTGTACAGATCCGTCGGATTCGCGATCACCGCCGGTTAAGCGACCGGCGGTGAGGCTAACTGCGAACCTCTGAGCGCCCGCGCCAAGTCGCTCGGAGGTGCCCCGGTCATTTCCCGGCACGCCCGGTTGGCGTGCGAACCATCGGCAAATCCCGCCAGGTGGGCGGCGTCGGTGACTGACGCGCCGCTGACGAGGTATCGCAAGCTGGTCAGCAGCCGCACCCATCGGGTTGTGGCCGAAAAAAGACACGCCGGTCTGCTGTTTGCAGAGCCGCCCGAGGTAATCCGGCGACAACGCCACCGCACGAGCGACCGACGCAAAAGTGATGTGGCCCGGCACGCTGCGCGACACCAGTTCGATCGCCTGCCGCAGCTGCGGGTGAACCGGTTGTTCGTCATCAGGTTCTCCGCTCGACATGCCGGAAAGCTCGCTCACCAGGAAATCGGCCGCAGCACGTGGGCCGCCGGTAGCCAACGACGAGGCCGTGGCGCAAAAATTGCGTGTCCCTCTCGCTCGCGAATTGACGACGGTTTTCCCACTCGTGCCGGCACTTCGAGCACCGCCACCAGTCCCTTTATGCCGCTTCCCGGGAGCACGTCATAGGGGGTCAGTTCACCATTCAGGGTTGGATGCCACTCCGCGGCAAGCTCGGGCACAACCTCCGCCAACGACTGCCCAGGCTTCGGTGTTGCCTTTGTCAACGGCAGTCGAAATCTGACCAGTTGTCGGCCGTGGTTTCCCGCGCAGTGATCAGTATTCAGTTGCCGCCGACATTCGTTGCCGCTCACGCCCTGCTCCTGAAGCGCGTTCGAGTCGGGTATCAATGCGCAAGGCATCGGTGACCGCCGCGTCGCGCCGCAGCGACAACGTCAGCCGCCTAGTTGAGTATCGCAAAGCTGACGAGCGCGGAGAGCGAGATTCGGCCACCAGTTAGCTCCGACGGCCGCGAAGCCGAAATCACCCTGCCGGGCGGCGGCAGCCTGACTATTCAGACGCTCGCTCGACGCTGGCCGAAACAACCGGCCGCTCACCGCTTCGACGGCAATGGAATGCGGTGCACCGGTATGGCGAATCGGAGGCAGAAGCATTCTGAACCCGTCGAAGCCGAGCTGAAATGAACCGATAAATTCCGGCAACGCTTGCAAATAGGCTTCTCAAGGTGGGACGCGCGTTCGATTTCCGTCACCGGCTCTAACAAATTAGCGGTCGGTGAGTTCACAGGTCAGCATGCCATTGGTTTCGTTCGGGACGACCATTTCGACTAGCGTTGCCAGCGCCGACACAGGCGACTTACCGTCGCAGCGTTCATGCGTCTGGTACGCCGCCGAGAAGCGAAGCAGCAGATTATGGGACGGTTCGATGGGAAGGTCGCACTCTCAGCGTGTCATGTCGATGAGGCGGCGATAATGTCCGCGCGTTCAGCGAGGTTACCGAGCAGAAAACCACGTGAACTGATCCTGGCCCCGGTACCATCAGGCAAGGCGACGCAGCCCGCGAACAGGGGTAGCCGTGAGCGAGACCGACATCGACGGTGTGGAAATCATAAAATGGGACCCTGGCGTGATCAAGATCGCGGTTGGTCTGCTCCGGCCGATCGTTAAGCGGTATTACCGCTCAGAGGTTCATGGCCTCGAGAACATTCCGCCCGGGGGGTGTCTCCTCGTGTCGAACCACTCCGGCGGCGAATTCGCGATGGATTGGCAGGTGTTCGTTGTCGACTTCTACGACAAGTTCGGTTACGACCGGCCGATCTACTCCTTAGCCCACGACGCCATATTCCACGGCCCGCAAGGTGACCTGTTGCTGCGCCTCGGCGTCATCCACGCCACCCCCGGCAACACCGAGAAGGCGCTGGCGGCCGGCCACTTAGTCCTCGTCTTCCCAGGCGGTGACTACGACGTCTACCGGCCGAGCCGGTCTGAGAACGTCATCGACTTCGGCGGCCGCACCGGATACGCCCGCACGGCCATCGCGGCTGGAGTTCCAATCTTGCCGGTGGTGTCCATCGGCGGTCAGGAGAACGAGATTTACCTGTCTCGCGGCACCCGGCTGCTGCACGCACTTCGGTTGAACAAGCTGTGGCACAAAGTGACCCGAACCGACGTTATGCCGATCACCTTCGGTTTCCCGTTCGGGCTCAACTTCGTGGTATCGGTTAACATGCCGTTGCCGACCAAGATCGTGACCCAGTTGCTCCCGCCTATCGACATCGCCGGAGAGTTCAATGATCATCCCGACGTCGATGGCGTCGACAAGTATGTGCGTCAAGTGATGCAAGAGACGCTCGACGAACTGGCCGCCAAGCGCCGCTTCCCGATACTGGGCTGACTGCGTCGACCGAACCCCGCCGGTTGAGGCGCGCTCGGTGCGCCCACGGAGTCTCACCCGGGGCACCTTGAGCAAAGCGGGATTCGAGCGCCAGCCGAGGCGGTAGCGTGACGGCTATGCCGCGTACAGTCAGCTGGTCAGCCGAATCCCCGTTCAGATGCGAACAATTTCATTCGGCGTTCAGCGATGAGGATTATTGGCTGGCGCGGCTGGGTCAATACGACGCCGGCACTGACATCCTGGATTCGCTGATCGTCGACGGCGACCGCACCGTGACCGTGGCCACCACGCTGAGCGTTTTTGGTGATCGGCTGCCCAAGGTGGTCACCCAGTTGCACCGCGGCGATGTGAAAATGGTGCGCCACGAGAAGTGGACTCCGGTTGAAGGTGGCCCGGTTCGCGGCCAGGTGAGCACTACGGCGCCGGGCGTGCCGCTATCGGTGCTCACCGAGGCTTTGCTAACGCCGGCTCGAGACGGTTCAAGGTTGGAGTACACCACGACGGTGGAGGTTAGAGTCCCTTTTATCGGCGGCAAGATCGAGAGCCACATCGGCAGCAAGGTGCCCGAGCATATCGCCGAGATGCACCGCTTCACGATGGCGTGGATCAAGGGGAATGCCTGACTCCGGCGGGGGAACTCGCCGCCGGTGGGCCACGTCGGCCCTTTGCGAGTTGTGGCGCTGCAATACCCGCAAAGACGTCCGCAACAAGCTGCGAGCGGTACCGGGGCGATGGGAAATAAGGTGAGGCTGCGGCAGCACCGCCCGCTCGTGCGTGCAGCAGTCGAGTTGGTTCATGCGCTCAACGCATTTCGGCCACTCGGACGCAAGGGCTACGCCACGTTCCTGGCTTTCTGGTTCGGCTGGCGTACCACCGAGGTGCCCCACCTGTTCATGACCGCCTCGATGATCGACGCCGTACGCCGCGCACGCCGCGGCGACTTCACCGGTCGGCGCGGCCAGGCCGCGCTGGCGCTGACCGCTGCGAGCTGGGCCATCCTGGCTGCGATTTACCGGCGCGGCGTGGCCTCACGCCCAGAATTGCTCGACGCGCTAGGCGAGGAACTCGGCGTTGATTACACCGACTTACTGGCGACCCTTTCGGTCACACCTTCCCAGAGGCGGCCCAGCGCGGTGCATACCACATTGATGCGCCGCCGCTACGTCGAGAAGGGCTCCGTTGTGCGCTACGGACCTTACGGCCGGGCCAACCTGGCCGACGTATGGCGCCGCGTTGACCTGCCGCGCGACGGGAAAGCGCCTGTGGTGGTGCAGGTGCCGGGCGGCGGGTGGGTGATCGGTTGGCGCCGCCCCCAGGCCTACCCGTTGATGGGCCACCTGGCCGACCGCGGCTGGATCTGCGTGTCGCTGAACTACCGCGTCAGCCCGCTGCACACTTGGCCTGACCACATCGTCGACGTCAAGCGCGCACTGGCGTGGGTCAAGGAGAACATCGCATCGTTCGGCGGCGACCCCGACTTCGTCGCGATCACCGGTGGCTCAGCCGGCGGCCATCTGGCAGCACTCGCCGCGTTGACCCCGGACGACCCGCAGTTTCAGCCCGGATTCGAAGATTCCGACACGTCGGTGGTGGCGGCTATCCCGATGTACGGTCGCTACGACTGGGTCAGCACCCACGGAGACGGCCGCCGGGAGTTCATCGCGTTCCTGGCGAAATTTGTGGTGAAGAAGCCCTTCCGCCAGCACCGGGACATCTACGTCGACGCATCACCGATCCGGCGGGTGAGGCCTGACGCGCCGCCGTTTTTCGTGGCGCACGGCCGGGATGATTCGATCATCCCGGTCGGCGAAGCGCGCGAGTTCGTCGCCGCGCTGCGCGCCGTCTCGAAATCCCCCGTCGTTTACGCGGAGTTGCGAAACGCGCAGCACGGCTTTGACTTTATGGGCTCGGCGCGCGCACATTACGCGGCTGACGCGGTCGCTCAGTTCCTGTCCTCGGTGTACGCGACGAAACGATAGCTTGCCGCGATAACTGGGGCCGCCGCGCTGTCGTCGGCAGTCAGCCCACCGGAAATCGGGGCTTGGCATCGCATTCGATCCGCTTCCGCCAACGATGTACGGACGCGATTCTCACTCGCTGCTCCGCGAGGTGCTCCATCGACATCCGGGCTGGCGTCCGGTCCTAACGGCAGCGCCCGTCCCGACGAGTTTGAATGCGACACATTCACGACGGGCCGTCGGCGTTCACGGTGATTTCGACACAGAGTTTTGAGAGCCTCGTATCTCGTCTCTTTTGAGACGTGCGCTGCAACGTTGGAGTTGGCAGTGGTTGAAGCGGTATAACGCTCGTGCGGCTGGGTTCTGCGCTTGAGGTCGCTACTAACTTCTCGCCGCCGCCCATAGGCGGTCGGCAAGGGGTGCCAGTCCTTCTAGTAGTTGGTTACGTGCGCTGGGCGGCGAAGAACTCGAACCAGGAGACCACCTCAGGGTGCTGCTTGAGCAACACCCGCCGCTGGCGTTCGGTCATGCCGCCCCAAACACCGAACTCCACCTGGTTGTCGAGCGCGTCGGCGAGGCACTCGGCGACGACGGGACAGTGCCGGCAAATAACAGCCGCTTTCCTCTGCGCCCCTCCGCGAACGAAGAGTTCGTCGGGATCGGTGGAGCGACACAGCGCCTTCGACACCCACGCGATGCGGGCGTCGGCCACCGTGCCGATGTCGGCGGTGGTTGCATCCATGTCCGAACTCCTATGCGCGGTTGAAGACTCCCGTGCGCGTCGGGCCTTCGATCCTTCTGCCGGTGTTCGCCAGCCTGGCAATGACTATTCCGGCGCGGTTCAGCGGTGTCTGTCCGCCGACCAGCCGGTGCGCGGGATGAATCGCGCGTCCCCCGATTGGGGGAACCGGCGGCAACCGCTATGGGACACTAAAAGGCATGATCGGCGTGGAGGCGACCGAGAAAGTGCGCGTGGTCGTGGGCGACGATCACCCGCTGTTCCGCGACGGGCTCGTGCGTGCGCTGACGTCGAGCGGCGTAGTGGATGTGGTCGCCGAAGCCGATGACGGCGTCGCTGCCTTGGCCCTGATCAAGACCCATCTGCCGCACGTCGCGCTGCTGGATTACCGGATGCCCGGGATGGACGGTGCAAAGGTCGCCGCCGCGGTACGGCGTGATGACCTGCCGACAAGGGTGTTGCTGCTGTCGGCGCACGATGAGTCGGCGATCGTCTTCCACGCCCTGGCGGAGGGCGCCGCGGGATTCCTGCCCAAAGAATCGACGAAAACCGAGATCGTGAAGGGCGTGCTCGACTGCGCTAAGGGCCGAGATGTCGTGTCGGCGGCCCTTGCCGCCGGTCTGGCGGGGGAGATCCGCCGCCGCGGCGAAGCCCAGACACCGGTGCTCAGCCCCCGCGAGCGTGAGGTGCTAAATTTCATCGCCCAGGGTCGCAGCATCCCCGCGATCGCTGCGGAACTGTACCTGGCGCCGTCCACGGTCAAGACCCACGTGCAACGGTTGTACGAGAAACTCGGCGTCGGTGATCGCGCCGCGGCTGTCGCGGCTGCGATGCGGCGCGGGCTGCTCGAATAGTATGGGCCGCCCGCTGGCTCGACTGGTCGACTTCGTTGCGGCCGAACCCGTCCGCTTGTCGGCGTTTCTGCGCTTGCCGCTGATCGGTTTGATCGTCTTGTTGGTCTCAGTGTGGGAGGTTGAGCACTGGTTGCCGTTGGCTTATGCGGTGACACTCGGCGCCTATAGCGTCGCCGCACTGGTGTGGGTGGTGGTGGTGCTGCACGGCCCGGTGCCGCCGTGGGCCGGCTGGGCCTCGACGGGTATCGACGTGCTAACCGTGGTGGCGCTATGTGTGGTGTCAGGTGGCGCCACTGTGGCGTTGCTGCCAGTGTTCTTCCTGCTGCCAATTTCGGTGGCGTTCCAGGACCGCCCGGCGCTAGCGGCCGTCGTTGGAATCTGCACCGCCGTCGGGTACCTCGGTGTGTGGATCGTCTACTCCAAGCGCGACGACACGGTTGAGCTGCCGAGCGTGGTGTACACCCATTTCGGATTGCTGCTGTGGTTGGCGGCTGCGATGACCGCCCTGTGTTATTTCCTGACTCGCGCCGCGGCGCGCGTGGCGGCGTTGCTCGACATGCGCCGCACGCTTGTCTCGGAGTCGATGCGCGCCGACGAGCGCCACTCCCGAGCACTGGCCGAGCAACTGCACGACGGACCGCTGCAGGATCTGTTGGCGGCGCGACTCGAACTTGACGAAGTCCGCGAACGGCATACCGATCCGGGGCTGGACGCCGCCTACCAGGCAGTACAGGACACGGCAACCCGGCTGCGCAGCACCGTCACCGCACTACATCCCCAGGTGCTCACCGAAGTGGGTCTCACCGCCGCGCTGCGTGAGCTGATTCGCGACTACGAGCACCGCGGGAACTTCGCCATCGAAGCCGATCTCGAAGAAGTCGGTCGGCCACGGTCACAGTCCCTGTTGTACCGGGCGGCCCGCGAATTGCTCGCCAACGCACACAAGCATGCGCGGGCGAGCACCGTGCAGGTCCGCCTCGCCCGAGCGGCCGACGCTATAACGCTGAGCGTCGTCGACGACGGAATCGGGTTCGATCCGGCCATCCTGGATCGATGTGTCGCCGAAGGGCACATCGGACTCGCGTCGCTGGCGGTCCGCATCGACGCAATGGGCGGATCGATGAAGCTCACCTCGACGATCGGCGGTGGCACGCGGGCATCGGTGACCACGCCCGCCGGCGCCGACTGAACACGCTCGCCCCCGAATGGGTCCGGGGTGCGTCGCTAGCTGTGTCAGCTGGAGTGAATGTGTTGGCATTGCAGCGGATACTCGGGCACACGTCGGCAAAGGTCACCCTCGACACCTACGCGGATCTATTCGACGACGATCTGGACGCGGTCGCGGTCACTCTAGATAGCCGCTATTCACGGGAGACTGTGGCCAAAATGTGGCCACGAGGCGCTCGCGGCGATCCGCAGCAAACCTCCAAGTAGCAATCTACCTGCGCAAACATCTGTACAGCTTTGGCGGTGGCGGAGGGATTTGAACCCTATTTCGAGGTACCTAGTCACAGCGCCGAAATGGGCTCCACTTGCCGAAACACACCACGGTAGTTCACGTCAGTTATCTGTAACTGTGCCCATTTTGTGCCCACGGCGTGCCCACCCCGCGAATGCGTTCGATCACCTGGGCATCCGATGCCCTGGCCCCATATCCGGCGAACAAATACCGGCCGTCCCAGCCAAGTCGGCCAACGTCCACGTGACCGCAAAGGTCGCAAAATCGCAGATATGAAGCGCAGCCCACGGTGGCTCGGCGGTCCTCGGATTGCGTGTATCGGTTTGTACCCCCTGCAGGGGAAGGGAACTCTTCAATGAACGCCCGGAGCCGGGAGCCGGCCGCGCCCTTTGGCCGGACGCTCCGCATCGCCGCGTCAGCGGCCGCGAAACCGAAGCTCCCTCTTCTCCACGAACGCCTGCGCCGCTTCCAAGTGGTCTTCTGTCAGGCCCGTATGGATGTGGTGTGTGACCTCGAGGTCCATGCATTCCTCGAGGTTGCCGTGGACCGCCCGGTTGAGGTTCTCTTTCATGTAGCGGTAGGCGATCGACGGACCCTCGGCCAACCTCCGGGCCCGGTCCATCACCTCTTTCTCGAGCTCGCCGGCCGGGAAGACGGCGTTGACCAAACCCAGCTTCTCGGCCTGATCGGCCGTGAGCCGCTCCGAGAAGTAGTACAGCTCCTTGGCCTTCGCCGGGCCGACCAGTCTGGTCAAGAACCAGGTTCCGCCGTAGTCGCCGGCGAAGGCAACGTGAGCGAAGGCGGTGGTAAAGATGGCGGTTTCGGCCGCGTACCTGAGATCGCAGGCCAAGGCGAGCGACAGGCCGGCGCCGGCAGCCGGGCCGGGAATGTGCGCGATGGTCGGTTTCGGCATCCGCCACAGCTTCCCGCTGGTCGCCTGCTGGTTCAGACGCTGCCGGTGGATCGCCACGTCGACCGGCACCGACGGCCCGCCGGAAGATCCGCGGTCGGCCATGGCCTTCACGTCGCCCCCGGCCGAGAAGGCGTCGCCCGCTCCAGTCAGCACCACGCACCCAACCTCATCGCTGAGTTCGACCTGGGCCAGGACGCGTCCCAACGCCTCGACCATGTCGTTCGAGAAGGCGTTGCGCCTAGACGGCCGATTCATGGTGATCACAGCTACGCCGTCGTCCACCTCGGCCAAGAGATCTTCGGTGCCGGTGTCGAGGGCCGTCATGGCGCACGCACTACGAACCGCACTCCGCCGATCTCGGCGACCGGCCCGTTACCGTTTGGCAGGCCCGGCAAGCCGGGTGTCAACCAGAGTTCGGTAATGCCTTCGGCCCGGCCGTCGACCGCCGAGACGAACCTCAAGGATTGGCCGGCCGGGTCCAGCCGGACCAGGGCTAGCCCACCGTCCACCTCGGCGTCGAGACCAAGAACCCGGGCCCACCGCTGGGCCGCCACGGCCGGTTCTTCCACCTCGACCGTTATGCCAGCGATGCCGCCCGCCGGGTGATCGGGCGCCGTTCCGGTCCATGCCGGTCCCGCCCATCGCCACGAATTGGTCGGCGACGCCCAGTCGAGGGACACGATCGCCCCCGGGATGTCCTTGGGGTGCAAGTGGGTGCCGGCGATGTCGTCGAGGTCGACCTTCCACACCACGCGCACTCCCAGATCGGTCACCCGCCGGCGGGCCTCTTCGAGCGAAGGCATCTGGAATATGGCCATGTAGCCGCTGTCGGATCCGCGACGGGCGAGATAGCGCCCGGCGGTGGTGTCGGGTTGCACGGGAGAGACCACCTCCACGAAGGTGTCGCCCACGGGGAATACGGCGTTGATCAGCCCGAACTCTCCGACCCCCGGATCGTGGAACGGATCCGGCCAGCCAAACGTCTCCTGGAGAGCGGTGGCGGTCTTCTCGCAGTCGTGGGCGACCAGCGCCACCTGGCGTAGACGAGGACCGGGCAATGGGTCTGGCATATGCACCCTCCCATGGCGGCGACGTACGACCACCGTACCTGGGCTCCAACGGAGCGTGCCCTACCTCCTGCCAGCACCGGCCAACTGCCCAATATCGTGTCACCGCTGGCCGGCCAGCATGTGCCATATCGCCGCTGCGATCCGGCCAACGGGTAGCGCGCCACGCCGCGCCTCGGGGCGTCGGTTTCTGGGCCGGATTCCGCCAATGTGCGAGGTAGGAGCGCGTCTGTTGTGAGATTCTGCAGGGGTGTCCGCGCCTGCGGCGGCTGCTCCTTGGGGTGTCGTCACGTTTCTGTTTACCGATGTGGAGGGTTCGACGCGTCGGTGGGAGGCCGACGCCGACGGCATGCGGAAGGCGCTCGCCGCCCATGACGAGGTGTTGCGCGCGGCGATCGAGGCGCACGGGGGCTGGCTGTTCAACCACACCGGGGACGGCGTGTGTGCCGCCTTCGCCTCGCCCAATTCTGCGGTGGATGCCGCGGTCGCCGCGCCGCGGGCGCTGGAGTTGCCGGTGCGAATGGGGATCGCAACTGGGGAAGCGAGCTGCGGGGGGCCGATTACTTCGGTGCGGTGCTGAATCGTGCGGCGCGGGTGATGGCCGCGGGGCATGGTGGTCAGATCCTGTTGGCCGAGTCGACGGCGGGTCTGCTCAGCGGAGTGGACCTGGTGGATTTGGGGCCGCGGCGGTTGCGGGATCTGCCGACCCCAATCGGGGTGTTCCAGGTACGAGCAGCCGGACACTGAACCCGCCGACCAGCCACCAGCTGCGTACGCTGCCAATGCACGCACTGATAGTCGACTCTCGCAAGAAAGTGATCTGTCTCCTCGGTTTTGAGCCGTGATTATGCGAGCTGAGGGACTGCGTAGGTGGACGTCCGGCGCCGGTTGTCGTTGAGCGAGAACGCGGTGCAGCTCGGCGTTAACCACGCGGTAGGGCCGACCAAGGGGCGCAAGGCTCGCTCGGTGCCAGTGCCGGCGTTCGTGCTCGACGAGCTGTCGATGCAGTGCAGGGGCAAGGCTCCCACCGATCTGGTGTTCGCCGGGCCGGACGGCAACTACCTCCCGCGGCCCAAGTCAGCCGATGGGTGGTTCGCGGCCGCGGTCCGCAAGGCCGGCGTCCAGGACATCACGCCGCACGATCTGCGGCACACTTGCGCGTCGCTGGGGGTGTCGGCTGGCGTCAATGTGCTGGCGCTGCAACGCATGGAAGTTACTCGAAAGAAAGTGTGCCCAAAATGTGCCCACGGAGCGGTCGGAGTGTTAGCTAGCAAACGGCAAAAGTGCCGTTTACCTGCACAAACACCCTTGGAGCTTTGGCGGTGGCGGAGGGATTTGAACCCTCGGACGGTGTTAGCCGTCACACGCTTTCGAGGCGTGCTCCTTAGGCCGCTCGGACACGCCACCGCCGAGCAGCTTACCGAACCGGCGGTCGCTCACCCCAATCGCTGGCGGGCGAAGAAGGCCTCCAGCGGCGCGGCGCACTCCTGCGCAAGCACACCGCCGCGTACCGCCGGGCGATGGTTGAGCCGCCGGTCGCGGACCACGTCCCACAGTGAACCGACCGCGCCGGTCTTGGGTTCCCAGGCCCCGAACACCAGCCGCGAGATGCGTGCCAGCACCAAAGCGCCCGCGCACATGGTGCACGGTTCGACGGTGACTGCCAGCGTGGTCCCCTGCAGCCGCCACCCGTCGCCGAGCACGACGGCGGCCGCCCGCATCGCCAGGATCTCCGCGTGAGCGGTCGGATCACCGAGAGCCTCACGAGCATTCACCGCCCGGGCGAGTTCAGTTCCGTCGACGCCGATGATCACCGCACCGATAGGAACGTCGCGGGCGCCGGCCGTCGCGGCAACCGCCAGTGCGGTATGGATCAGATCTTCGTCCGTGGTCACCGACCGAGGCAGTCGATCACCGCTGACAGCTGGTCAGCAAAGCCCATCTCCCGGGCGATGCGGCCCAGTTGTTCGTCGGCGTACAGGTCGGTCTCGTCGAGGATGACCCCCAGCACCGCTTCGGGCAGCCCGATGTCGGACAGCAACCCCAGGTCGCCTTCCTCGAACGGTTCCGCGTCCTCGAGGTCCTCGGGATCAATGTCGGCGTCCAGGTTGTCCAGGACTTCGGCGGCGATGTCGTAGTCCAGCGCGGCGGTGGCGTCCGACAGCAGCAGCCGGGTACCGGAAGGTGCCGGGCGCACGATGACGAAAAATTCGTCGTCGACGTCCAGGAGTCCAAAGACAGCTCCCGCGCTGCGCAGTTCACGCAGTTCCGTCTCGGCGGCACTCAGACTCGTCAGCGACTTGGGCGCCATCGCAGAACAGCGCCATTGGCCCTCTTCACGCACGACCGCAACGCCGAAACCGTCCGGCACATCCGCCGACGGGCCTTTCGCTGAGGCCCGTTGTGCTCCCATGGGCGCCTACGGTAGTCGCTGACCAGGCCCCTTGACCAGACGAGCCGGGCAGTGCGACCGCAGCTGAAAGCACCAGAACCCACCGAACTGTGCCAACCTTGGACTGTGGCAGAGACACCGGTGTGCGTGCTCGGGCTGGGACTCATCGGCGGCTCGATAATGCGGGCCTTGGCAGCGGCCGGCCGCGAGGTGTTCGGCTACAACCGGTCGGTGGAAGGCGCGCAAGGAGCCATCGCCGACGGCTTCGACGCCAGCACCCACCTCACCGACACGCTGACCCGCGCCGCCGACACCGACGCGTTGATCGTGCTGGCTGTGCCGATGCCGGCATTGGCGAGCATGCTCGCCCACATCCGCGAATCGGCCCCCAACTGTCCGCTGACGGACGTCACCAGCGTCAAAAGCGCGGTGCTCGACGAGGTCGCCGCGGCCGGCCTGCAGGAACGGTTCGTCGGCGGTCACCCGATGACCGGCACCGCGGAGTCGGGTTGGACGGCCGGCCACGCCGGGCTGTTCACCATGGCCCCCTGGGTGGTCAGCGTCGACGACTATGTGGACCCTGTGGTCTGGTCGATGGTGATGACGTTGGCGCTGGACTGCGGGGCGGTGGTGGTGCCGGCTAAATCTGACGAACACGACGCCGCGGCGGCTGCCATCTCACATCTGCCGCACCTGCTCGCCGAGGCCCTGGCGGTTACCGCCGCCGAGGTCCCGCTGGCCTTCGCGCTGGCCGCCGGATCATTCCGCGACGCCACCCGGGTGGCGGGCACCGCCCCGGATCTGGTGCGGGCAATGTGCGAAAGCAACTCCAGCCAGCTGCTACCGGCAGCCGACCGAGTCATCGAGTTGCTCAGCCGCGCCCGCGACTCGCTCGCCTGCCACAACTCGGTGGCCGAACTTACCGAAGCGGGCCATGCCGCGCGAACACGTTACGACAGCTTTCCGCGCTCCGACGTCTTCCACGTCATCATCGGCACCGAGAACTGGCGCGAGGAACTGGCCGCCGCGGGCCGGGCAGGCGGGATGATCAGATCCGCTCTGCCAAGCCTGGATAGGCCACGATGAACCCGTCGGCGTCGACGCTCACGGTGGTGTCGGCGACCGGTGAACGCAACTTGATCCCGTCGAGACGTCCCTCGCTGCTGTAGCTCACGGTGGCCGCGGTGACGGACATGTCGGGCACGTTCACATAGACCATCGGCAACGTGACCGAGTCCGCCCGTTCGTGTAGGCCGAGGCGCCGGATCGGCAGTGCGTTGAAGAACGGGCTGAACACCACGTCGACGTCAAGAGCGCCGTTATATCCCGCGCGCCGCTCCCCCTGGTGGTCGGTCACCAACCACATGTTCTCCTCGTCACGAGCGATAGCAAGCTGGCGTTCCCGCTCGGCCAGCGTGACCGTCAGCCCGAACCGCTTGGTGGCGCCGGTCTCGTCGGTCTGCACTTCGTAGAAGGCGCCGAACGCCGGGTTGGTTGCGGTGGCCGCGGCCACAATGCGGCCGTTGGCCTTGATTCGCCTGCCGGACAACTGGACTCGCACTGACTCCATCCGCGAGATATCCGGCGCCCGCCAAGTCAACATCGCCGGCCAGACGCGCGGAGTCGGATCAGAGGCTGCGTTCACTCATCTACCGTAAAGCGTGTCAACGAACCGTGGCGGGTTTGTCGGTAGGTGCGCCTAACAACATCTTCACGGTCCGACGCTTGCGCAGCCGGCCGGTGCCCGGCACCGACGCAAAGACCGCCAACGCCAGCAGACCGTCAAGGATCAGCGCCAACGCGGCGACCATCAGCGCACCGACCAGGGCGAGGTGGAATTCGCGCACCTTGATGCCATCGATCAGGTAGTTGCCCAGCCCGCCAAGGCTGGCGTAGGCGGCCACCGTCGCGGTCGCGACCACCTGCAGCGTCGCGCTGCGCAGCCCGCCGAGGATCAGCGGCAGCGCATTAGGTACCTCGACACGCAGCAGCACCTGGGCCTCGGTCATGCCCATCGCGCGGGCGGCGTCGACCACCGTCGGCTCGACATTGGCGATGCCCGCGTAGGTGCCGGCCAGCAGCGACGGGATGCCCAGCAGCATCAGGGCAACCACTGGCGGTCCCGGGCCCAGACCGAACAGCAGCACTCCAAGCAACAGCACACCCAGAGTCGGTAGTGAGCGCAGGCCGTTGACCGCACCCACCACCAGCAGCGTGCCGCGGCCGGTGTGCCCGATGATCAGCCCGATCGGGACGGCGATCAACGCCGACGCCCCCACCGCTATCGCGGTGTACTCCAGATGCTCCAAGATGCGCGCCGCCAGCCCGACGGGACCAGTCCAGTTGTCGGCGGTCAGCAGGTAGGACACCGCCTGTCCCACGAAGTTCATCGCGCGCCGCCCACGATCGGGGCCACGATCGAGCGCCGCCGACGGGCGCTGCGCGCAGCGCGTTCCCAGGGTGTTGCCAAGCGGCCGGCCAGGTCGATCAGCACGTCGATGACGATCGCAAGCACGAACAGCGCGATGATGCCGGCAAAGATCTGATCGCTCTTGTTGGTTTGGTACCCCGCGGTGAACCAGGTACCCAGGCCGCCGATGCCGATCACCGAACCCACCGAGACCATCGCAATATTGGTCACCACGACCACGCGCAACCCGGCGACCAGTACCGGGATAGACAGCGGCAGTTCAACTTTCAGCATCCTCGTGATCGGCGGGTAGCCGACAGCGATGGCGGCGTCACGCACCTGCGCCGACACCGCGTCCAGCGCCTCGAGCACCGCACGCACCAGCAGCGCCGTGGTGTAGGCCGTCAGCGCCACCATGACGTTGGCCTCGTCGAGGATCCGGGTTCCGATGATCATCGGCAAGACCACGAACAGTGCCAGCGACGGGACGGTGAACACGACGCTGGCGGTTGCCGTGGTCAGCCGTCGAGGAATCGGCGCGCGCTGGACCAGCACGCCCAGTGGCACCGCGATCGCCAGCCCGATCAGCACCGGGACCAACGACAGCCGCAGATGGACCACCGTCAGCGCCCAGGCATCGCCGAGGTGGGTAAGTAGATAGTGCATGTTCAGCTCCGCCGTCGGGCTTCCGCCGCGGCCAGCACGTCGGCGGCCAGTACGCCGCCGATGACCTTGCCCTCGCCGTCGACGGCGACACCGACAGCGGTCGGCGAGGACAGCGCCGCATCCAGCGCCTGGCTGAGGTTGCCGTCCGGGCGGAACAGCGAACCGCGGGCACCGATGCTCTCGGACAGCGACGCGCCACCACGATGCCGCCGCAGGCCGTCGGCGTCGATCCAGCCCAACGGCGCGCCCTGGTCGTCGACCACCAGGGCCCAGCCGTCCGTAAGTGGCGTGGCATCGGCATCCGCACCGGCCAGGCCGTTTGCGGAGATCCGCTGGATATCGTGCAGCGGCAGCCCGGCCGCGTCGACGAGCTGCAGCCATCGATAGCCGCGGCCGAGACCGATGAACCTGGCTACGAAATCATTGGCCGGCCGCGACAGCAGCCGCGCGGGCTCGTCGTACTGCTGTAGCACACCGCCCCGGCCGAACACCGCCACCTGGTCGGCGAGCCTGAGCGCCTCGTCGATGTCGTGTGTGACGAAGACGATCGTTTTGTGCAATTCGCTTTGCAGACGCAGTATTTCGTTCTGCAGCTCGTGACGAACCACGGGGTCGACAGCGGAGAACGGCTCGTCCATCAACAAGATTGGTGGATCAGCGGCCAGCGCGCGTGCCACCCCGATGCGTTGTTGTTCGCCGCCGGAGAGCTGCGCGGGGTAACGGTTGGCCAGCTTGGGATCCAGCCCCACCCGTTCAAGCACCTCGTAGGCGGCTTTGCGGGCGGACCGGCGGGACTGACCCTTCAGGACCGGCACCGTCGCAACGTTGTCGATCACCCGTTGATGGGGCATCAGCCCCGCATTCTGGATGACGTAGCCCATTCCGAGGCGCAGCTTCACCGGGTTGACGCCTGCCACATCCGCCCCGTCAACGGTGATGGCGCCTGTGGTCGGCTCGACCATCCGGTTGATCATCCGCAGCGCTGTGGTCTTGCCGCTGCCGGAGGAACCGACGAAGACCGTCAGCTTGGCCTTCGGGACCTCCAGGCTCAGCCGGTCCACGGCGGTGGTGCCGCCGGCGAATACCTTGCTGACGTTGTCGAAGCGGATCATTGCTTAATTGGGTGGTCGAAGCCGTTGTCCCGCACCCAGTTTCGTGCTGCCTGGTCGGGATCGATGCCGGAGTTGCCCGACACCGCGGCGTTGAGTGCGGCTACGCCCGAGGTGGTCAGTTTCGCCGATACCGCGTCCAGGACATCTTTGAGACGGTCCGATTTCTTTTGCGAATTCACTAGCGGCACAATGTTGCCGGCCAGAAAGTTGTGCTCCGGATCCTCGAGTGCCACCAAGTGGTTATCCCAGATTGCCGGTGACGTGCTGAAGATGTTGGCGGCGGTGACCCTGCCCTCCACGAGTGCGCGCGCGGTCACCGCGCCGCCGCCGTCGTTGATGGGGACGAAGTTGCCCGGGCTGATGTCCAGTGAGTACTTCTGCCGCAACCCGGGCAGCCCGGCTGGACGGGTCTGAAACGC
The DNA here is from genome assembly GCA_963728815.1 of uncultured Actinomycetota bacterium. Taxonomy (GTDB): domain Bacteria; phylum Actinomycetota; class Actinomycetes; order Mycobacteriales; family Mycobacteriaceae; genus Mycobacterium. Next base: position 189,128 of record CAVSLH010000016.1, on the reverse strand, counting down.
CGACGGCGCCGCGAATTTCACCTCCGGCGAATGTGCCGCCAAGTCAGCGATCGTTTTCAGATTCCACGCGGTGGCAGTCCCATTGGTCACGGTGACCGTGTCGGTGTCCGAGGCCGGCGACGGCGTCAGAACCGACAGGTCACCGGGCAGTCGCTTGTAGAGCTCCAACTCGACAGCGTTGAGCATGGTCGCCGTGGAGTCGTGTTGAAAATACAGCAGCAAGTTGCCGATGTACTCCGGCACCAGGTCGATCGAATGGTCTTTGAGCGCCGGGATATACGTCTCGCGGCTGCCAATTCCCATCCGCCGCCCGATGTCAAAGCCATTGGCACCCAACGCCTGTGCATAGATTTCGGCGATAATCTCGGATTCCGGAAAGTCACCGGACCCGACCACGATGGATTTCATGCTGCGGGTCTCCGCGCTCAGCGGATCAGAGTTGCTGCAGGCCGTGATCAGGAACACCATCGCAAGCCACATTGCCGCAGGGACAGTCGCGATACGCATACGCCCCAGCATCCTCATAGTGTTGACACTAACGTCAGAAATAACGAAGCGCCGCCGCGCGTGGTTCATGCGCTGCCAGGTTTCCCGCGTGGTTGGTTTCTTTCTGTGCGGGATGGGATAAAGATGGAACCATGAGCAGCAATACCTCTGCCTCACCCGATCAGCCGCCCCCGCCACCCCGAGCCGGAACGACACCCAAGGATCCGGCGTCCAAGTTCACCCGCGCCGGCGCCCTGTGGACAGCGTTGATCATCGGTTTCCTGATCCTGATCCTGTTGCTGATATTCGTCGCCCAAAACGTCGAAGCTGCGTCGTTCGCCTTCTTCGCCTGGAAGTGGAGCCTCCCGAAGGGGGTGGCCATTTTGCTGGCGGCAGTGGGTGGCGGGCTGCTAACCGTGGCGGTGGGCACCGCACGGATCCTTCAGCTGCGCCGCGCGGCCAAGCAGATCCACAAAGCCGCAACGGCAGCTATCAAGCCCGGGGTCACCGAGCCCTAACTGGCGAGCTTGGCAAGCTCCGTCAGTCCGCGCGAGATCAACGGCGCCACGACTTCGGGCACCGACTCAGACGTTTCGCCTCGAGCCTGCTCCGCCATACGCCTGCGGAAATCGATGCCGGCGGCGATGATGGCGAGCTTGAAGTAGGCCAGCGCCATGTAGAACTCCCAATGCGCCAACGACAGCCCGGCAGCCAGCGAGTACCGATCTGCCAGCTCGTCGGCCGTTGGCAACAGCGGCGACGTCCAGGCCGCTTGCGCGTTGACGATCAGGTCCAGCGCAGGGTCGCGGTACACACACATCAGGGCCGCGTCGCTAAGCGGATCCCCCAGCGTCGAGAGCTCCCAGTCCACGACGGCACGGACCCGAGTCGGGTCGTCGGTGTCCAGGATGGTGTTGTCGATCCGGTAGTCACCGTGCACGATCGAGGTGCGGCTCTGCTGCGGAATAGATTGGCGCAGACCAGAATGCAGTCGCTCAACGTCGGCGTCGCGGTGGTCGTCGGGCAGCCGCACCAGGTCCCATTGCGAGCCCCATCGGCGCACCTGGCGTTCCAGGTAACCGCTGGGTTTACCGAAATCGCCCAGCCCCACCGCGTTCGGGTCGACGCTGTGCAAGTCGACGAGGACCCTGATCAATGCGTCAACGCAGCCGTCGATGACGGTGTGACTGAGCGCTTCGAGTTGGGCACGCCGGCGCACCACTTGTCCGGCAACGAATTCGACGATCTGGAACGGCGCGCCCAGCACCGAATCGTCCTCACACAGCGCGATCGCGCGTGCCACCGGAACCGCCGTGTCCTGCAGCGCGGCGACCACCCGGTACTCGCGGGCCATATCATGCGCCGACGGTGTCAGCCCGTGCAGCGGTGGACGCCGCACCACCCAGCTTGTCTTGTCGTCGTAGACGCGGAACGTCAGATTGGAGCGGCCACCGGAGATGAGATCCGCCCGTAACTCACCGTCGCGGCCGATGCCGAGCGAACGCAAATACCGGTCCAGCCCGGCCAGGTCGAGCCCCTCGCGTCGGTCAGCTGAAGTCACCGGACTTGTTTACCACCGCTGTTTGCGGGGCAACAGGTCCCACACGTGTTCGGTGGAGTTAACCGTCGCGACCGTTGCCTCACCGGTCCGGGAGAACAGCAGCCGGGTCACCGACGCGTAGTCGATGGGAAAAGACAACAGCCGGGCCGTACCCAAAATCTCGTGCAACAGCACGTTGATCACCCCACCGTGGCTGAACACGGCAACCGTGTCCTCGGGATCGGCAGCCGCGACGAGGTCGTCGACCGCCGCGCCAACACGTGCGCGGAAGGCGTCCTCGTCGACCGCACTGGGCAGATGCCCCTGGGCCATGCGCGCCCACTCCTGCGGGTTTTCGTCACGGATATGTTCGATCGGGATGTATAGCGGAAGGTCGCGGTCGTACTCGGCGAACCGGTCGTCGATCTCGACGGACAACTCACGCGCCGCCGCGACCGGTTCGGCGGTCTGGATGGCGCGGCGTTGCGGACTGCTCACCACCCGGGAGATGGGAAACCTGGCAAGCGCCTCGGGCAGGCGCTCGACCTGCGCCAACCCTTCATCCGACAGGTCTGGGTCGGAGCCCTCACCGTGTTCGCTGCGCAGCGGCAACGCATGCCGGATCAGAAGCACCTGCATGTTTCTTCCCGTCTTTTGTGGGCCCGCCCGGGGAGAATGCTATTCTCTGCACAGAGAGCGGGGTGTGCGGACGACAATGGTAAACGGTATCGAACCCCAACTGGACGCGGGTGTTCTGGGTCGGTGGCTGGATGAAAACGACGCTCCGGGCAGCGGCGAAGAACCGGTGCTGGAACAGCTGAAGGGCGGCTCCCAGAACACCCTGTATCTGATCGAGCGGGGCGATCAACGCATGGTGGTCCGCATGCCTGGGGCACGCGCCGACGCGGCCCGCATCGACGGACTGTTGCGGGAGATCCGGCTGGTCCGGGCGCTGTCGGGCACCGATGTGCCGCACGCGGCGCTGATTGCCGCGGACGACACCGGCACCGTGCTCGGTATGCCGTTCTACGTGATGCGGGCGATCGACGGGTGGAGCCCGATGGACGGCGGCTGGCAAGCGCCATTCGACACTGACTTGCAGGCCCGGCGCGGGCTGGCGTTCCAACTGGTCGAGGGCGCCGCCAAGCTGGGCCGGGTGGACTGGCGCACCCAAGGCCTCGAGAGCTTTGGCCGTCCGGACGGATTCCACGAGCGGCAGGTCGATCGCTGGCTGACGTTTCTCGGCGCCTACAAGGTGCGTGACCTTCCCGGCCTGGACGAAGCTGCCGATTGGCTGCGCCGCAACCGGCCCGCGCAGTACAAGCCTGGCATCATGCACGGCGACTATCAGTTCGCCAACGTGATGTTCGCGCATGGGGCGCCGGCCCGACTCGCTGCGATTGTGGACTGGGAGATGACAACGGTCGGTGACCCGCTGCTGGATCTCGCCTGGGCGCTGCTGGGCTATGACGGCGAAAATCCCCGCGACGACGGGTTTTATCTGGACATGCGCGGCATGCCGACGCGCAGCGAATTGCTGGAGCACTACGAGACCGTCAGTGGGCTTTCCACCGAGAACATCGACTACTACCTGGTGCTGGCCAACTGGAAACTCGGCATCGTGCTGGAGAAGACCTACGCCGCCGGGGTGCGCACCGGGAAAGTCGATCCCGAGATCACCGAAACCTTCGGGTCGATGATCCCGCAGCTCATTGCCACCGCGGCCGAGCTCGCGCGGTCACTGCCGACCAAGGGACGCTGAAATGGGTTATGCGGACCAGCTTTTCGATCTCACCGACCGGGTGGTGCTGATCACCGGCGGCAGCCGCGGACTGGGACGCGAAATGGCGTTCGCCGTCGCGCGCTGCGGTGCCGACGTGGTGATCGCCAGCCGCAACATAGACAACTGCGTGGCCACCGCCAAGGAGATCGAGGCGGAGACCGGTCGTTCGGCCATGGCTTATCAAGTGCACGTAGGACGCTGGGATCAGCTCGACGGATTGGTCGAAGCGACCTACGACCGGTTCGGTAAGGTCGACACGTTGATCAACAACGCGGGCATGTCACCGTTGTACGACAAGCTGACCGACGTCAGCGAGAAGCTGTTCGACGCGGTGGTCAGCCTCAACCTCAAGGGCCCCTTCCGGTTATCGGCGTTGGTGGGCGAGCGGATGGTGGCCGCCGGCCGCGGGTCCATCATCAACGTGAGCTCCACCGGGTCGCTGCGTCCGGGCGGCGACATCATTCCCTACGCCGCGGCCAAGGCCGGGCTCAACGCCATGACCGAGGGATTTGCGCGGGCGTTCGGACCGACCGTGCGGGTCAACACGCTAATGGCCGGGCCGTTTTTGACCGATGTCAGCAAAGCCTGGAATCTCGATCAGGCCAAGGGCAACATGTTTGGCCATCTTTCGTTGCAACGCGCCGGAGACCCACCCGAAATCGTCGGCGCCGCACTGTTCCTGGCTTCCGATGCGTCCAGTTTCACTACCGGCTCGATCCTGCGTGCCGACGGCGGGATCCCCTGAGAGGCAGGAGTATTCGATGGCTTGGGACTTTTCTACCGAACCGGAGTTCGAGAAGAAGCTGGACTGGATCCGCGAGTTCGTGCGCGAAGAGGTGGAACCCCTCGAGGTGCTGTTCCCGGGTTGCGAGTTCCTGCCTCTGAACGATGAGCGCCGCCGGATCGTCGACCCGCTCAAACAGCAGGTTCGCGATAATGGCTTGTGGGCACCGCATTTGGGCCCGGAACTGGGCGGACAGGGCTTCGGCGCGGTCAAGCTGACGTTGATCAACGAGATTCTGGGGCGCAGCCCGTGGGCGCCAATCGTCTTCGGCACACAGGCGCCTGACACCGGCAATGCGGAGATCATCGCCCGCTTCGGGACTCAGGATCAGAAGGACCGCTATCTGGCCGGTCTGCTTTCCGGGGAGATCTTTTCGTGCTTCTCGATGACGGAGCCCCAAGGCGGCGCCGATCCGCGGGTCTTCAAAACGCGCGCCGTCCGAGACCGAGACGATTGGGTGATCACCGGCCGAAAGTACTTCTCCTCCAACGCATCCGTCGCCTCGTTCTTCATCGTCGTCGCGATCACCGATCCCGATGTGCCTGTCCATCGCGGCGCCTCGACGTTCCTGATCCCGGCCGGCACCGAAGGCTTGACCGTGGCAGCCAACCACCACCTGGTCGGCGCACTTCCGCACGAACCCGGACATTCCCTGGTGCATTACGACGGGGTGCGGGTTCCTTCGGACGCGCTGCTCGGCGAACCCGGTCAAGGCTTCCTGATCTTGCAGACCCGGCTGGCCGGTGGACGGCTGCATCACGCGATGCGTTCCATCGGAGTGGCACAGCGGGCCGTCGAGATGATGTCTCGCCGCGCGAAAAGCCGCTTTACACAAGGTAGTTCGTTGGCTGATAAACAGCTGGTGCAGGCGTTCATCGCGGACTCCTATACCGAGCTGATGCCGTTCCGGCTGGCCGTGCTGCACGCTGCCTGGCTGATCGACACCGCTGGCGAGCATGCTGCTCGCGCCGAGATCGGTGCCTGCAAGATACTGGCGTCGCAAGTTCTCAAATCGATTGGGCTGCGCGCGATCCAGGTGCACGGAGCGCTGGGCACTACCGACCAGATGCCGCTGGTCAACGTGCTGCTGGGCGGGGTGGCGCTCGGGCTGGCCGATGGACCCACCGAAGCGCATAAGGTCAACTTGGCCCGGCTACTGCTCAAAAACTACGAGGGTGAAGACCCGGAGTGGCCCAGCGAAATGCTGGACATCCGACGCGCGGCCGCCCGTGTCAAGTACGGTTTCGAACATGTTCCCGTGCTTCCTGATTCGCGGTGAACAACAGAGTTACAGCGGCCGTCGAGCGGGCACTCGACGACCGCCAGCGGGAGGCCACCGAGGAGGTCGAACGCATCCTGGCAGCGGCGGTGCGGGTGATGGAACGGGTCGCACCCGAGCCGCCGCGTGTCAGCGATATCGTGGCCGAAGCCGGCTCTTCGAACAAGGCGTTCTACCGGTATTTCGCCGGCAAGGACGATCTCATCCTGGCGGTCATGGAACGCGGGGTGGGGATCGTCGTCTCCTACCTTCAGCATCAGATGGCCAAGGAATCCAAGCCGGAAGACAAGGTCGCCCGCTGGATCGAGGGCACGCTGGCACAGGTCGCCGACCCACACCTGATCAGCATGAGCCGCGCGGCCGCCGGGCAGATGTCGACCAGCGTGGATTGGCGTGCGGCCGATCAGGAAATGATGCGCCCGTTGCGAGATCTGCTGATTGAGCCGGTCGCCGCGCTGGGCAGCAGTGATGTCGATCGTGACGTCGAGGCGGTGTTCTGCTGCACTGCCGCAACCATGCGGCGGTGTGTGGGTTCAACCGACCGACCTGACGCCGCAGACATCGGGCATCTGGTGCGGTTCTGCCTGAACGGGTTGGGGGTCGGTTGATGCGTGCGATCGTCTGCCGCGCCTACGGGCCACCGGAGGACCTGGTCATCGCCGATGTCGCCGACCCGGTCCCCGGCCCCGGCCAGCTACTGGTGCGGGTACACGCCGCGGCGGTCAACTTTCCCGACGTGCTCTTCATCGCCGGCAAGTACCAGGTCAAGATTCCGGTGCCGTTCACGCCGGGCAACGAGCTCGCCGGCGAGGTGGTAGCCGCCGGCGAAGGCGCACCATTCAGCCCGGGGCAGCGGGTGTTCGGGGTCACGGCGGTGGGGGCGTTCGCCGAGCTGGCGGTACTCGACGCCGGGACGGCGGAGCTCATCCCCGACGACGCCGACTTCGCTTCGGCCGCGGCATTTGGCGTCACCTACCGCACCGCGTATCACGCTCTGCGATCGATTGCCGAAGTCGCGCAAGGGGAATGGGTGGTCGTCTTGGGCGCTGCCGGCGGTGTAGGACTGGCCGCCGTCGATCTGGCGGTGGCCATGAAAGCACGGGTACTGGCCGCGGCATCCAGCTCGGAGAAGCTCGAGCTATGCCGGCAGCGCGGCGCCGCGGCCACCGTCGACTACGACCGGGAGGACCTGAAATCCCGCATCCGCGAGCTCACCGGAGACTCCGCCCGGGTGGTCATCGACCCCGTCGGCGGACCCTATTCGGAGCCGGCGCTGCGCGGTCTGGCCCGGGGCGGAACCTTCATCACACTCGGCTACGCCGCGGGCACGATCCCGGCCATCCCGCTCAATCTCGTTCTGCTCAAGGGCATCACCATCCGCGGCATGGAGATCCGCACCTTCATGGGTGACCGACCCGACGACGCCGCACGCGACATGCAAGAGCTGTCGCAGATGTTCGCCGCCGGCAGGATCCGGCCGTACATCGGCGCGCGATTCCCGTTGGCCGAAACCCCAGCGGCATTGCGGCACGTGGCGGAGCGCAAAGTACTGGGCAAGGTGGTTATCGACGTGTGCTGATACCAAGCCGATGTCGCGATACGTGGTTTGTCACATCTGCCACACCGGTTTCGTCATAGCACAATTGTTCGTTGTGCCCGCCTAACAGCGACAGTGTGCGGGCTCTCCCACTCGTGCGTTGGCAACTCCGAGGCGGGCAAACCGCACTCCCACTCCACGTCGACACTCGTGGGGCGGATGTGACCTCCGCAGTGCTACGGCGTGATGATGTTGAAATTCGGGTCTGGCGCGTCGAGCGCACCCAGCAGCGACTGCAGCGCCGTCTCGTCGCCGGACAACTCGAGCCCGGGTGAGCTGAAGTCTCCGAATGCCGCTGTCAGCAGCCGCATCTTGCTGGCCAGCCGCACCGTAACGGTCGCCGACGCGGGGTCGGGGGCTATCTTGCGATAGACGAGCACGCCGTTGCGCAGGGTGAGTCGGTAATTCGCATCCGAGTCGGCAAAAGTGATGTCGAAGCCAAGGTCGAGATTCCAGCTGCGTGGTCCGTTGACCCGAATAGCAAGGCTGTCGAAGATCTGCTCCGGTGTCAGCTGGGAAAGCAATGTCGGCGAGGTGGTTTGAACCGCAGTGCCGAAGTTGCCATCGCGCAATTCAGTGGCCCCACTTAGGAAGAAGTTGCGCCACGTCGCGTTTTCGGCACCATAGGCCAGCTGCTCCAGCGTGTGGGCGTAGAGAGTGCGGGCAGTGGCGTGCTCGCTGTCGGTGAACACCGCGTGGTCGAGTAGCGTTGCCGCCCAGCGGAAATCGCCGGAATCGAAAGCGGCCTGAGCGAGCTCTACGACCCGGTCGATCCCGCCCAGCGCGTCGACGTAGCGAGGGCCTAACGCCTCTGGGGGATGGGGCCACAGCCGGGCCGGGTTGCCGTCGAACCAACCCATGTAACGCTGGTAGACCGCCTTCACGTTGTGGCTGACCGACCCGTAATAGCCGCGCGTATGCCAAGCCTGCTCCAATGCCGGCGGCATCTGGAACATCTCGGCGATTTCGACACCCGTATAACCCTGGTTCAGCAGCCGCAGCGTCTGGTCGTGTAGGTACGCGTAGAGGTCGCGTTGCAGCGACAGGAACTCGACGATGGCCTCTCGTCCCCAGGTCGGCCAGTGGTGCGACGCGAACACCACATCGGCACGGTCGGCGAAAGTGTCAATCGCCTCGGTGAGGTAGCCCGACCAGGCATGCGGGTCGCGCACCAACGCGCCCCGCAGGGTCAGCAGATTGTGCAGGTTATGGGTGGCGTTCTCGGCCATGCACAAGGCGCGGAAGCGCGGGAAATAGAAGTGCATCTCGGCGGGTGCCTCGGTGCCCGGCGCCATCTGGAACTCGATCTCCACACCGTCGATGGTGTGCTTCTCCCCGGTTGCCCGGATGTCGATGGTAGGGACGATGATGGCCACCTCACCGGTCGACGGGGTCTGGCCGAGCCCGCAGCCCACCTGCCCCTGGGGTCCGCGCGCCAGCAGCGTGCCGTACATATATGTCGCGCGACGCGTCATTGCCGGACCCGCGTAGACGTTCTCCTGGACGGCGTGTGCTGTGAATCCTTCCGGCGCCAGGACCGCCACCGCGCCGGAATCCACGTCGGCTTGTGGGGTGACGCCGAGGACACCGCCGAAATGGTCGACGTGGCTGTGGGTGTAGATGACCGCGACGACGGGACGGTCACCGCCGCGGTGGGTGCGATACAACTCCAGCGCCGCAGCGGCTACCTCGGTGGACACCAATGGGTCGATGACGATGATTCCGGTGTCGCCCTCGACGAAGGTGATGTTGGAGATGTCCAAGCCGCGGACCTGATAGATGCCCGGCACCACTTCGTAAAGGCCTTGTTTGGCGGCCAGGGCCGATTGTCGCCACAAGCTGGGGTGCACCGATGCCGGCGCGGGGCCGTCGAGGAATGCGTACACGTCGTTGTCCCACACCACGCGGCCGTCGGCGGCCTTGACGACGCATGGGGACAGGGCCGCGATGAATCCACGATCGGCATTGTCGAAATCCGTTGTGTCGTGGTCCGGGAGAGAGTGTGCGCGATGGGCCGACTCGATGACTGCGGTAGGGGGTTTGGGTTCCACCGGCAATACATTGCCATCAGCGCGGCCCGTCGAGAAGGACCTGTTAAGTGACGACGAGTTAACGAATATGAAATAAAATTTCGCGGAACCTAGATCTTCAGTCCAGTTAACCCGCATACTGCCGAGACGGTCCTCAAATCCGACGGACCGCAAGGGTCGGGCAAAGGAGAAAAGGTGAAGCGTGGACTGACGGTCGCGGTTGCCGGAGCGGCAATTTTGGTCGCGGGTATTTCCGGATGTTCGAGCAACAAGTCGGGTACCGGCGGTGTTGCGACCTCTGTGCCAGGAGGCTCCGTGTCAGTCGGCGGCGCCAATGCGTCGAAGGTCATCATCGACGGCAAGGACCAGAACGTCCAGGGCACCACTGTCTGCACCAAGACTCCCGGCAATGTCACCATTGCGGTCGGTGGGAACACCACTGGGATTAGTGTCGTGCTCACCGACGCCAATCCGCCCGCAGTGAAGGCGGTCCAGCTCGGCAACGTCAACGGTGTGACCCTTCAGTACGCGCAGGGTGGTCAGGGCAACGCCTCAGCGACCAAGGACGGCAACACCTACAAGGTCACCGGTACCGCGACCGGGGTTGACATGGCCAACCCGACACAGCCGGTGAACAAGCCGTTCGAGATCGACGCCACCTGCTCTTAGCTCGGTGACGATGCGGGCGGTTGCCACCCGTTGAGTGGCAACCGCACCGTGAACTCGGTATGACCGGGTGAGCTGTCCACCGTGATAGTCCCGTTGTGCGCCTTGACTACCGCGGACACGATCGCCAGACCTAGCCCGGTGCTGCCGCCTTTGCGCGAGCGCGAGGAATCGCCGCGCGCGAAGCGCTCGAACACCTCCGACTGCAACGCTGCCGGAATGCCGGGGCCGTTGTCGATGACCTGCAGCACGCTACGCGCCGGCTCGGTGGTCAACCGCGTTGTCACGACGGTGCCGGCGGCGGTGTGGATGCGGGCGTTGGCAAGCAGATTGGTCACCACCTGCTGCAACCGCGCCGCATCACCGGGGACGACCACCGGTTCGTCGGGCAGGTCGAGCTCCCACTGGTGATCCGGTCCGGCGACGTGTGCGTCGCTGACCGCATCAACCGCCAGCCGCGACAGGTCCACCTGTTCGCGTTCCAGCGGCCGGCCGGAGTCCAGACGGGCCAGCAGCAGCAGGTCCTCGACGAGGCGTGTTATCCGCTCGGTCTCGGATGCCACCCGGCTCATCGCATGCGCCACCGCCTCGCGGTCGTCACCCATACGTTGGGTGAGTTCGGTGTAGCCGCGGATCGCGGCAAGCGGCGTACGCAGTTCGTGACTAGCGTCTGCGACGAACTGGCGGACCCGGGTCTCGCTGGCCTGCCGCGCCGACAGCGCGGCCGCGATGTGGTCGAGCATCCGGTTCAGTGCCCATCCGAGTTGGCCCACCTCGGTGTAAGGGTTTGCGTCGGATTCGGGCACCCGCACGGGCAGTTCGACTTCTCCGCGGGCCAACGGCAGGTCCGCGACCTCGCTCGCGGTTTGCGCGACGCGCCGCAGCGGCGCCAGCGCCCGCCGAATGATGATGACGCTTGCGGACGTGGCGGCAACCAGCGCGATCATGGTGACGATCGCGAAGATGAGCAGCATCCGGAACATCGTGGCGTCGACGTTGGACATTGACAGGCCGGTAACGATGACGTCGCCCCCGCTGCGGCTCGGGGCGGCGACGACGCGATACCGGCCGAGGCCGTCGAGGTTCAGGGTTACCGGCCTGCGGCTGCCGGCGATCCCTTCCAGCTGTGCCTGGGCGGTTGGGGTCAACGCGGCCCGGGTACCACTGCTGGTCAGGTAGCCGGCGTCAACTGTTTTGCCCCCGCTGACCACCGCGGCCACCATGCCTGCCGGTTGGCCAGGAGCATCGAGGAACCGCGGACCGGGCCCCGGCCTCGGATAGTACGAGTGCTCGTGTCGCCACCCCGGACGTTTCGGTTCGGGGTACATCAGCGCCGAACGATAGGAGGTCCCGCCGAGCTGCCCGTCGAGCTGCTTTACCAGGTGGTGGAGCAGTGCTAGCTCGGTCACCGCGGTGATGCCCACGCATACGACCGCGAGCACGACGACCTGCCCGACCAACAGCCGCAGACGAAGCGACCAGACTCGCCGCGCGCTAGCGGGCTGGCTTGAGGACATAGCCTGCGCCGCGCAGCGTGTGGATCATCGGCTCGCGACCGCTGTCGATCTTCTTGCGCAGGTAGGAGATGTAAAGCTCGACGATGTTGGACCGGCCGCCGAAGTCGTAGCTCCATACCCGGTCCAGGATCTGTGCCTTGCTCAACACTCGCTTGGAGTTGCGCATCATGAACCGCAGCAGCTCGAACTCGGTGGAGGTCAACGAGATCGGCTCGCCGGCGCGCATCACCTCGTGACTATCCTCGTCCAGCACCAAGTCTCCGACCACCAGCTGTGCGCCGCTGTCCACCGTCGTCACCCCCGTGCGCCGCAGCAGCGCCCGCAACCGCAGCACTACCTCCTCGATGCTGAACGGTTTGGTGACATAGTCGTCGCCGCCTGCGGTCAGCCCGGCGATGCGGTCTTCCACCGCGTCCTTTGCTGTCAGCAGTAGCACGGGCAGCTGCGGATGCTCTTCGCGCAATTTGTGCAGAACGTCGAGACCACTCATGTCGGGCAGCATCACGTCGAGAACAACCACGTCGGGCCGCTGAGCGCGGGCTGCCGCGATCGCCGCCGACCCATCGCCGGCGGTGGCGATGCTCCAGCCCTCGTATCGCAACGCCATCGACACCATCTCGGCGAGGACAGCTTCATCGTCGACGACGAGCACGTTGATCGGGTTGCCGTCGGCACGGCACATGACAACACGCTCAACCGAGGTTCGGGGTTGCGTCACATGTTCAAGTATCCGCACCTGACTGGGCCGACGCTATGGGGTTCCTTTGTGTGTGCTGTGAAACGCTCAGTACCAGTAGCGCCTGCCGGCAACCGGGCGGCCTACAGAGCCCATGATCCATAAGACCGCGCCGATCACGAGCGCGACGACGCCTAGCGTCACCAACACAGGGACACTAAACAGAAATCCGAGAACAAGCAGGATTACGCCTAAGGCGATCATGACAACTTCCTTCGAGTGAGAGATTAGAGGCCGATTGATTGCATTGAACTAGGTTGAGGCAAATGGCAATCCTTCACTTTCGGATTGACACCGAAGTAATTCAAGGGCCCGGCGATCACCGTCACAGCCACGGTTCCCGCTGAGGCGCAACTCGTTTGCCTATCCTTGAAGTAGTCGCGCTGCCACGCCGCGACGACTCCAATGATTAACCACACCAGGACAATCGCCCCAAGAGCTCCGCCACCGCGCATTGTGACCTCCATTGTGTCCGAGAAAATTTCCCGTGAGCCTAGCATTACCCATTGGACTCATGTCTAAACATCGTTGGGTGAATTCGGCGCCATTTGGGCGCAGCTCCCAAGAGGCCCCTGCGTTACGGATGGTCGGCGAGCCAGGCTGCGGCTCGTTTCTTCGATGCCCTGGACAACCACGCGTCCTGAATCAGCTCGGTTAACTCGGTCGTGCTGATTTCCGCCAATCGACTGGCCCGCACCAGCACCGAAGGATGCCCGTCGAAGTGGTCTGTGGTGAAGAACGGTGAAGCAGGATCCTGGACCAGCGCCAACTTATCGCTCTCCGACTCCACCCAGAGCATGATCACGTCGGCGTAGCGTTCACCGGTGACCGGATCGGTCGCGTCGGGCTGGGGCGTGCGGAAGAACACGAACGACTTGCCGCCCAGCTCATAAATGGAGTTGCCCTTCGGCCCTTCCAGGCGCGTCACGTGGGGCATCGACGCAGCGATCTGATGCACGTCTTCAACCCGGGCGGGTCGATCAGCCATAGCCGCGACGATACCGTCTACCAGCCTTGGGAGCTGGTCGTGACGGTGGCATACTGCTACCCAGCCCGAAGCTCTAACATGACGATAAGCGTTGCGGTAAAGGGGGATTGAGATGCGCCGCCCAAAAGAGCTGCGTAAGTGAGCCGCAAGTGACTGACACTTTGTTCGCTGATGTCTCCGAATATCAAGTGCCCGTGGATGACTCGTATCCGTACCAGGTGCTTTCGATTCGCGTTTGCGATGGCACTTATCAAGATCATAACTTTGCGGCCAATTATGCGTGGATGCGCGGCGCATTGGACAGCGGGCGAATGACATTCGGAATCGTCTACACCTATGTTCGCCCGAATTGGTCGGACAATGCCAATACCGTGCGCTCGATGATCGATGCCGGCGGTGGCCTGCACCCGCGGGTCGCACTGATGCTCGACGTCGAATCTGGCGGCAACCCAGCGGGCGACGGGTCGAGCTGGATCAACGCTCTGTACTGGAACCTGGCCGACTACGCGGGCTCTACCGCTCGAACCATCGGTTACGCCAACAGCTTTGACTTCTTCAACATGTGGCGGGTGCGTCCCGCCGGCCTACGCGTCATCGGGGCGGGCTAAGGGTCTAATCCGAACCTTCCCGGACAAGTGGCGCACCAGTACACCGACGGCACGGGTTACAGCCCCAATCTGCCCCAGGGGACTCCACCGTTCGGCAATTGCGGCATGAATTCTGCCGACGGGCTGACACCGCAACAGTTTGCCGCCGCGTGCGGCATCACAACGAACGGAGGATGGTTGATGGCGCTCACCGACGACGAGCAAGCCGAACTGTTATCCAAGGTCCGCGACATCTGGGATCAACTGCGCGGGCCCAACGGCGCCGGCTGGCCCCAACTCGGGCAGAACAGCCAAGGCCAGGACCTCACGCCCGTCGATGCGATCGCGGCGATCAAACAGGGCGTGGAAAACCTGCAGCCGTCGACGTGAGGCAGCTGGCCGCTGCACGCAGCTGAGAGCTGTTGGTCTAACTGTGGTTTCGCCGCCTACGCGGTTGCGTGGCAGGCAAAACGACGCGTGCGTCGATATGGGAAGCGCCCCTGGTGATTTCGCTGGGTAAGGACTCCGACGATCTGGTTAGCCTGCTCGCCGCTGCGCAGATACGAAAAGGGTTGGCGGCATTGCATCCTCGGCATTTTCAGGAATGCTCCGGCTATAGCGAGCCATCAGCTCCGCGAAGGTTGCCGCTGAGACGTCCCAACCATGTTCGCGCAGCCAGCCGTCGACGGGTGTGCGCTCCTCCGAGTACCAGAGGTCGTCGTAGTCCGTTATCTCGGCGTTGACCAGCTTGGCCGCCGTAGCCCGCATCCGCTGCATCTCCTCACGCTGGCGCCGCACGCGGTCGGGGTCGGTGAAACCCGTGGCAGGCACGTTGGAGGCTAGCCAACTGCCCTCGGCGCTGAGCGAATGGATGCGCTCGAACAAAAGATCCTGGGCCTGAGCCGGCAGGTAGCGCACGAGTCCCTCGGCCGACCAGGCGCACGGCCGGGATGCGTCAAATCCTGCCTCTTGCAGCGCCTTTGGCCAATCCTGGCGCAGATCTATCGGGACGTTCACCAGTTGGGCCGTCGGGTGCGCGCCGTGTTGCTGCAAGATGGCCGTCTTGAAGTCCAGCACCTTGGGCTGATCCAGCTCGTAAACAACCGTGCCGTCGGGCCATGGCAGCCGCCAGGCGCGTGCGTCCAGGCCGGCCGCCAAGATCACCACCTGCCGAACACCGGTGTCGGCCGCGCCGAGAAAGAACTCGTCAAAGAACGCTGTCCGGGTGGCCATGAAGTCGATCATCAGCCGTACCCGTGCTTGCACATCCGGTTCGATTTCGATCGCCTTGGCGAGCAGCGTGGGATTCGCGTAGATGCTCCACATCCCCTCGCCCGCCGCCTCCACGAACACTCGGGCAAACGGGTCGTTGATGAGCGGATTTTCGCTCTCGGTCTCCACGGCACGGGCCGCGGCAACACCCAGTGCGGTGGCCCCCACGCTTTGGGTGATGTCCCAGGAATCGTTGTCGGTACGCGGCATCGCCATTTCCCTTCTCAGCCGAGAATTTAGTTCCGCACACTATTCTTCCAGTCGCCGACGGCCTGGGCCGCCCACCGAGAGTGGCCTACGCTTTTCCCAGACGACCCACAGGTTGCAGAGGAGTGCTATGACACATACGCCGCCACGCACGCCGCAGGAAGTATTCGCCCATCACGGGAAAGCGCTGGCCGCAGGTGACCTCGACGAGATCGTCGCCGATTACGCCGACGAATCCGTGGTGATCACGTCGGCCGGCGTCGCGCGCGGCAAGGACGGCATCCGGAGGGTGTTCGTCAGGTTGCTCGACGATCTGCCCAACGCGGTCTGGGACCTGAAAACCCAGATTCTCGACGGCGACGTGCTGTTTCTCGAGTGGGCCGCCGATTCGGCGGTCAACCGGGTTGACGACGGCGTCGACACCTTCGTGTTCCGTGACGGCATGATCTGGGCTCAGACCGTCCGATACACACTCGCCAAGGGCTGACGTTCGACCAGATTGCGCGGAGTAGGTTCGGGCCCGTGGACGACCTGGATCCGAAAGTGGACCTCAAAGCAGTAGCGGAATGGATGTCCGAGCAGGGACTGGGCGAGGGCCCGCTGGACGATGTTTCCGCGGTCACCGGTGGAACACAGAACGTCATGCTTCGGTTCAGCAGGTCCGGCCGTCCCTATGTGCTGCGACGCGGACCGCGTCACCTGCGTTCCCGCAGCAACATCGTGATCCTGCGTGAAACCAGAGTCCTTGCGGCGCTCGCCGGCTCCGACGTGCCGCATCCGCACCTGATCGCCACCTGCGACGACCCCAGTGTGCTCGGCGACGCTGTCTTCTACCTGATGGAGCCGATCGACGGGTTCAACGCCGGCGAAGGGCTACCGCCGCTGCACGCCGGCGATCCCGGTGTGCGGTTCCAGATGGGGCTGTCGATGGCCGACGCGCTGGCGAAGCTGGGGGCTGTCGACCATGTCGCCGTAGGTCTCGCCGATTTCGGCAAACCGGAAGGCTTTCTGGAACGCCAAGTGCCGCGCTGGCTTTCGGAGCTGGAGTCCTATCAGGAGTACGACAACTACCCGGGGCCGCAGATCCCTGGGGTCGAGCAGGTAGCGGCCTGGCTGGAGCAACACCGGCCGTCGAGCTGGATGCCGGGCATCATGCACGGCGACTATCACGCCGCCAACGTGATGTTCTCTCGCACCGGGCCGGAAGTGGTCGCCATCGTCGACTGGGAGATGTGCACGATCGGTGACCCGCTGCTGGACCTCGGCTGGCTGCTGGCCACTTGGCGCCAGCCGGACGGGTCCAGTGTGTTCAGCCACGCCCTCGGCGGTCAGGATGGGTTGGCCAGCACCGACGACCTTCTGCAGCGGTATGCGGCCAACACCGTCCGCGACTTGTCGCATATCACCTGGTACACCGTGTTGGCCTGCTTCAAGCTCGGCATCGTCATCGAGGGCACGCTGGCCCGAGCCTGTGCAGGCAAGGCTGAGAAGGAGGTTGGCGACCAACTTCACGCGGCCACAGTGCACCTGTTCGAGCGGGCGCGGGGGCTTATCGAGACACAGGCCTAATCGCGGCCCAAGAAGAGACGGCCCGATCCCTTAACGTGGGTCCGGACCCTATCCGCGTGTCTTGAGACATTGGGGTGTTCGGCCACGTCGACCGCCACAGCCCGCATGACCCGATAGCCTCTCATGTGTGAAAGTTGTGAATTCGGTCAAGCGCTCACTGAACCACTGGGAAAGCCGGGAGTGGGACGCAGCCATGCTTGACGCCTGCAACGCTGTCGATGGAACCGCGAATGCTCGGTATCCGCAGCTAGCAGTCGCAACTCAGTTCAAACGCACAGTCCGAGACTCGCTTGACATCTTCGGCGCGATGACAGCACAAGATATCGACTTTGAACAGAGCCGCTTCCCCATAGCGGTGAAGTCGGATCTGCCCGATAGACGTCCCGACATCGCCGACGTCTTATACGGCATTCACCGCTGCGGCCACGGCCACGGCGACGAACTGCCCGATGGATTCGAACTGACTCCCCCCGGGCCTCGCGGCTCAGGAGTGCACATATGGCGTGACGGGAAGATCGAGCTTCCAGCCTCGACGGTGATCGGTCTGTTAGCAATCGCCGTGTTTGCGCCGGAGAACAAGGGCCAAGTCATACCCCACGGCTACCAGCTCAGCTTGTACCACCGCGTGTTTCACATCAGCGATTGGTGGGGCTGGCAAGATCACTTTCGCGAGATCATCAGCGTCGCCGACGTCCCACAAGTGACTCTCGACTTCGGCAAGAGCTGGGACGACTGGACACCAGTTCCATGACACCGCGCTACGGGACCGGGATGTAGGCCAAGGTCGCCCTGTTCAAGGCGCGCCGTGGTGGATTGGGTATCTAGGCGCGTCACCGCCCAGTTGCCTGCCAGGAATCACCCGCTACCATCTCCTTTCGTGCCGCCCTACCCTGAGCACCCGGATCACTACTCTGATCCCACCCAAGCCGCACGATACGGCGGTTACGACACCGCGCCCGAGCCACCGGAGCCCCCGACGCCGTGGTACCGCCGTCCGTTGGCGCTGGTCGCAGCTGGCGCAATCGGAGTGATACTGCTCGCCCTGGTCGTGTTCGCGGTGGTCAAGCTTGCGACCGGTTCGCCAGCTCCCAGTCCTTCGGCGAGACCCGCCGCCGGGAGGACCCGCGCGGGTCCGAGATTACTGGCTCTTCGATTTTTTCCGGGCAGTCGGCCCGAAGTCTGATTTTGAGTTGCGGCCTCGGGTGATTTCGAGGCGTTCGAACTGTACCTGGGAAACGTTGTAGGTGTTCGATGGTTTCGGCTTCAGGTGATGATGCGGTGCGCGTCGCGCCAGGCTTGTCGGATGTCGGGTCGGAGTCGGCCGCGGTCGGGCACGGCCAGGCCGATGTCGCGGGCCCACGCGCGGACCTCGGCGGTGCTGGGTTCCGGCGCGGCGGGTGCCCCGTCGAGGTCTGTGGACTCGACCGGGTTGCCAGGTGAGATACGTTGCAGGGCAGGATGTTCGGTGATAGCCCAGGCCTGGGCGGCGGCGAGGTAGCGGTAGGTCCATTGCTCGGCGAGCCCGCGGGTTTCGCGGCTCTTCGATTTTTTTCCGGGCAGTCGGTCCGAAGTCTGATTTTGAGTTGCGGCCTCGGTGATTTCGAGGCACTCGAACTGTACCTGGCAAAAGTTGTGTGTGTGTGTGTGTGTGTGTGTGTGTTCGATGGTTTCGGCTTCAGGTGATGCGGTGCGCGTCGCGCCAGGCTTGTCGGATGTCGGGTCGGAGTCGGCCGCGGTCGGGCACGGCCAGGCCGATGTCGCGGGCCCAGGCGCGGACCTCGGCGGTGCTGGGTTCCGGCGCGGCGGGTGCCCCATCGAGGTCTGTGGACTCGAGGGGTTTGTCGGGTGAGATACGTTGCAGGGCGGGGTGTTCGGTGATAGCCCAGGCCTGGGCGGCGGCGAGGTAGCGGTAGGTCCTTAAGTTCGTAGGTGCAGTACTTCGTGTTGTTAGGTTGTGCTGTGACCCGGGTGGGTTGGGTGTGGCTGCGGTAGGGATTGCCGGCTCGATGAGTGCGGCTTGAATGGACTGGCCGCCTGGCCTGCCTGGACTTCCTCTGGCCGCTGATTGAGATCTGCGAATCGACGCCGTGTTAAGGAAACGCTGGCGAGGTCGTCCGTCGGGATCGTGTGATTACGCAACTGAAAAGGGGTTCGATGGCAGCTGGACAGTTATGGGCTGGTGTTGACGTCGGCAAGGAATATCACTGGGTTGCGGTGGTCGACGACGCGGGCGCGGTGGTGCTTTCGCGCAAGTTCGCCAATGACGAGCAGCAGATCCGTAGGCTCATGAGTGACGTCGCCGCATTGGGTGAGCAGGTGTCCTGGGCGGTCGACTTGACCACGGTGTATGCGACGTTGTTGTTGACGGTGCTGGCTGACGCCGGTAAGTCGGTGCGGTATCTGTCGGGCCGCTCGGTGTGGCAGGCGTCGGTGACTTATCGCGGTGGTGAAGCCAAGACCGACTCCAAGGACGCCCGGGTGATCGCCGATCAATCCCGCATGCGCGGTGGGGATCTGCCGATTCTGCATCCCGACGACGACCTGATCACTGAATTGCGGATGCTCACGCTCATCGTGCGGATCTGGTCGCTGACCGCACGCGCACGATCAACAGACTGCGCCAACAGCTGGTCGCTGTGTGTCCTGCCCTGGAACGGGTTGCCCAGCCGACGCAGGATCGCGGCTGGGTGGTGCTGCTGGCGCGTTATCAACGCCCGAAAGCCATTCGCCAGAGCGGGATTACGCGGCTGACCAGGATTCTGGCCGATGCCGGGGTACGTAACGCACACACGATCGCCCAGGCTGCAGTGTCCGCCGCGAAGTCGCAGACGGTCCGGTTGCCCGGCGAGCAGGTAGCCGCCGGGTTGGTCGCAGAGCTGGCCCAGGGGGTGATTTCCCTCGATGAACGCATCAAGCAGACCGACGCCGACATCGAGGAGCGATTTCGCCGCCATCCACTCGCCCCGCAGCGCTACAGCCGCCGACTGCGTCGCGTGATGTTCATGTCCGCGTTGACCGCGATCCGCTGCGACCCGCACTCACAGGCCTACTACCAGCGCAAACGCGAACAAGGCAAACGCCCGATACCGGCCACCATCTGCCTAGCCAGACGCCGCACCGACGTCCTCTACGCCCTCATCCGCGACAACCGCACCTGGCAACCCGAACCACCCGCGATCACCACAACAGCGGCTTGACAACCTCATTGAGAGTCCATTCCTCGGCGAGCCCGCGGGTTTCGCAGAACACGATCGGCACGGCCGGCCAGCGAATGTGCAGTTCGGCGAGTCCGTCGGCGATCACGGCCGTCGGACGTGGTCGAGTTTGAACAGCTGTGAGTAACGGTCCTCGACCACGAGCGCGGCCCGGGGCAGGGTGGCGAGCTCGGCGACCTGGTAGCGCAGTTTGCCGCCGGTGAGGCTGGCGACCAGATCGACCAGGGACTTGCGTTCCACGGAGGCGACCAGGACGCCGTCCGCTCGCTGCGCTCGCTCATGGTGCAATGCGTAGGCGTTCCGCGACGCGGCCCCGCGGAACCTCCGGACCGACAGGGTGGCGCGCCGGACCGCGCGCCGCTCAGCGCGCTGGCATCGGTGTCCGCGCCTACGGACCGGCCGGCGCGAACTCCCGTACCTCGATGCGCTGGCCAGTGTCACTCGTCGTCAGCGGTCCGGTGACGGTCGCGGTCACCTGCCCGCCGGCGACGGCGACCTCGCCGGCGAGCCGGTCGTACGCGTCGGCCTCCTCCGGCCCGGCCGGCAGCGGGGTGCGGGCGGCGCGGTCCCACTGGACCTTGTCCGACGCATCGAGCGGGACGAGCGGTACGTCCGGCCGCTCTGCGTCGCCGACCAGGAACAGCCGGCCGTCCCGACGCACGACCGGCGCGCTCACGGTCACCTCGACGCCGCGCAGCTGATAGCTGTCGTTGACGATGGCGTGGAACTCCGGCTGCCACCGATCCACTGCGGGGAGCCGGTCGTCGACGAGGAACACGGTCGCCGTCGAGCGTTCACCGTCGGGGATCGGGTCGACCAGCTCGACGCCGTCGAGCTGCCGGAGCGCCTCGTAGGCGCCACCCCAGCACGCCGAGATGCCGTAGGGGCACGTTCCGGTGAGGCCCACGACCACCTTGGTGCCCGCGGCGGCGGCGTGGACCGCCTCCCGGAGGGCCAGCGCGTCCATCGGCGCGGCGGCGTGCACCGGGATGAGCGGCCGGGCCGGGGGCGCCGCCGGCGCAGCCTCGGCCGGCGCGTGTGGTGCGGCCGCGGCCGGCGCGGCCTCGGCTGGCCTGACCACCGCGGCAGGCGCGGCCGCCGGTGGCGCGGCGGCAGCGGCCTTCTTCGCCGGTGCCGGTCCGGCCGGCACCCCAGGCGTCACCTGGATGATCTTCGCCACCGACGGGACCCCAGCCCGGTTGACGAGAAACAGCAGGTAGTGGCCCGGAGGGCACACCTTCGGGGACGTCACGTCGAGCCCGTCGCCCGCCACATTGAAGGCGAGCGTCGCGCAACGCTGGCCCGTGTTGAACGAGTGCGTCACCGACGACAGGCGGATCAACGTCACCTTGGCGATGTCCGCCGCCTGCGCGGTCTCCACGTGGAAGGTGTCGGCGAGGGGGGTGGTATCCGGCGCGTTCGTGATGACCGGCCGGTCACCCTTGAACAGGTACGGTGGGGAGAACAGCTGGGCGTCGCGGTGGCTGTCAGCCGGGTTGTTCTGCTGCTGGATGGCCTCGACCGGGAAGAACTCGCCCCCGCCGGCGCTGAGGACCCGTCCGTCGGGCAGCAGGACGGCGGTCGAGTGGTAGCACCGGTCGACAGTCTCGGCGGCCAGCTCGGTCCAGCGACCGGTGGCCGGGTCCCACAGCTCGGCGATGTGGACCGGCTGGCCTGGGTCGAGGTTGTTGAAGTCCTCCGGAGGGCCGCTGCCGCCGCTGCGGGTGCCGCCGGTGACCAGGACCGTGCTGTCGGCGAGGATCGTGGCGTTGTGCTGGCGGCGGGGGAAGTTCATCGGCGCCGCGGTCGGTGTCCATCTGGGGGGCGACTGGCTGAAGTCGATCAGCTCCGCCGCGGCCGTCGGTGCGTTGCCGCCGCCGATGTAGATGGCCTTGTCGGTGTCGTACAGCACCGATGGTGCGTAGTCCCGCTGGGCGTTGTCGCGGTGCAGGCCCGAGAGGGTGTTCAACGTGCCGCTGGTGACGTCGAACGTGAACGTCTGCTGCAACGATCCGGTGGTCCAGACCAGGCTGCTCGACGCCACGTGCACCCGCGGGTAGAGGTCGAACGGCACGACGGTCTGCTGGAACGGTTTTGTCAGCACCCCGTCCTTCCACACCTCGGGCACGGTGTTCGGCACGTTCTTCGCACCGGCCGCGTTGCGGAAGCTCCCGGCCAGGATCAGCACGCTGCCGTCATCGAGCGTGGTGAGCGTCGGGTACCACCGTCCGTTGGTCATCACCGCACTCGGGGTCCACGTGTTCTTGACCGGGTCGTAGACGATCGTCTGGTTCAGGCCGGCGCCGTCGGCGTGATGGCCGCCGGCGACCAGCAGGCGGCCGTCGGCGAGGAAGCTGTGGCCGGAGCAGAACAGGTTCGCCCTGGTGGTGTCGTCGGCCAGGGTCGGCTGCGGCGTGGTGGTGGTCCGGCCGTCGGCGGGGTTCCACAGGAACGGCGTGCACTGCGCCGGCGGCGCCGGGGGTGCGCCGGGTTGCAGCGGTGACGGCGGGTCGACGTCGAGTGACTGGTCAGCTTGGTCGCGACGACCCCACAGCAGCACCTGCCCGGTGAGGAGGACGTGGGCGTGGATCCCGACGTTGGGCAGCCCGAACACCGGGCCCCACTGGCCCCGTTCGGCCGGTGTGTCGACGGTGAAGCCGAACGGGGCGGCCTGCGCTGCACCCTCGTCTGGGGTCGTCTGCGACGTGATCCCGTCGGCGTTCAGCTGCAGGAATGTCGTGTCGTGGTCGTCGTACGCGATGCGCAGGTAGTACTGGATCCCAGTGCCTGCAGCCAGCGTCGCGGCGGGGATGGCAGCCGAGTAGTACTTGTTGTTGCCCAGCGTCACGGCCCACTGCAGCGGTACGGCCGTCCAGGCGGTGTCGCCCACCTGCCGGAAGAACAGCGTGCTGCCGTCCTGCAGCTGATTGCCGGCGTTGCCGCCGCCGGCCCACTGGTTGCCGGTCCAGATGGTCACCGTCCCGACCGGTGTGGCCGGGAACACGGGGTCTCGCATGCCCGACCGGCCCGGCGGCTCGGGGTTGGTAGGAAGGTGCCAGACGTTGCCCAGTCGCGCCATGTCCCGTGCTCCTTACTGATACCGGATCGTGACCGCACCGCCCGGGTGGGCGAACTCCACATCGATGGTGTTGGTCGCGGCGTCGTGCTGGAACGCCAGCGCCGCGCCCTCGATGGTCACCGACTGCGGAGGGTCGGCGAGGATGCGCAGCTGCATCCGGCGCGGCGTGGACGTGACGGTCACGGCGCCGGCGTGCTGGTCGCCGGTGCACGCGAGCACGGTCGCATCGTACGCCGTGAACGTGGAGTCGCCGCCTGGGTAAACTTGCAACAGCCAACCGCCATCGCTCGTCGACACCGCCGGGTTGTTCACGTAATCCGCGTCGCACAACGTGCGGACGTCGTCGATCAGCATCGGGATCAGCGCGCCGCTGCGCACGAAGACCGGGAGCTTCGTCTGGTCGGCATTGGTCCACGTGACCAGCTGGCCACCGGTGTGGGCCTGGTTGGTCCAGAAGTCGAACCAGTCACCGGCCGGGAGGTAGACCGCCCGGGAGGTGGCGTTGGGCTGCAGCATCGGCGCGACCAGGAGCTCGTCGCCGAAGCGGTAGGCATGCTCGACCGCGAAGGTGTTGGGGTCCGCCTGGTCGAGCAGGACGAGCGGCCGAATGATCGGCACCCCGGTCTGGTTGGCGCGCTGGGCGTAGGTGTAGATGTAGGGGAACAGGCGGGTGTGCAGACGGGTGTACGTCTGGTAATTGGCGAGGGCCTGGTCGCCGTAGCGCCAGGGGTACTGGAGCCCGTGGGTCACCTGGCGGTGCATCTGCATGATCGGCGAGAAGCAGCCGAACTGGGCCCAGCGCATGAACAGGTCGGGTGGGGACTTGCTGAAGTTGGTGTCCTGATAGCCCCCGACGTCGTGGCCCCACACCGCGTAGCCGCTCATGGCCGCCGACTGTCCGGCCACGATCACACCGGGCAGGCCGTTGTCGCCGAAGTTGGGCTCGTTGTCCCCCGCCCACGATCCGGGGAAGGCCTGCGACCCGACGAACCCGCTGCGGGCGAACAGCGCGCCCGACGGCCCGAGCACCTTCCAGATCGCCCGCTGGTACGTCAGGCAGTAGCCGTTGCGCATCTCGACCCCGGTCCGGCCGTCGGCGTAGGCGGCGGTCGTGGGGATGTAGGTGTCGGTGCCGTTGCCGCTCTCCCCGTCGTCGGTCTTGAACCCGCCGATCACCGGCTCGGCGCCTCCGGAGGCGGTGGTGACGCGGCTGGCGTCGACGAGCTGCTGCAGCTGGGCCGTGACCCACGCGGTGGCGGCGGGGTTGGTGAAGTCGATCGGGCTGCCCCTGCCCTTCCACCAGGGGACGACGAGCGGGGCGCCGCCGGGCGTGGCTCTGACGAACACCCCCTTGGCCTGCCCGTCGGCGTAGGTGGCGGCCTGGCCCAGGTTCTGTCCGGCGATGTTCTCGGGGTTGGAGCTCACGTTCACGAACGGGGCCATCCACAGGATCGCCTTCAGCCCGTTGGCGCGCAGGAACTCCATCATGTCGGCGAGGCTGGCGAAGCCGGGGTAGTGGACGCCCTCGATCGTCGCGTCGGCGCCGAACTGGGTCATGTTGAAGCGGAAGTCGTTGTACGCCGTTTCCCACGGGGAGTCGAACACGAACGCGGACGCGGGGATCGTCCGCTGGGCGAACTGGGTGACGGCGTAGCGGACCTCCCCGCCGCTGGGCCACACGTCGGAGGAGATCCACGGCCCGAAGTACCATTGCGGCGGGACCGCCGGTCGGCCGGCGTAGCCAGTGTAGCGGCTCAGTACGTCGACGAGCTTGGGCCCGTAGACGAGGTTGACGGCGAGGGTCGGGAACCGGTTGAGGACGACGAAGCGGTCGGCCGCGCCGGCGCGCAGGTCGAAGGTGACCTCCGCCGACGAGTCGAGGTGCAGGCCGTAGCCGCGCGTGCTCACGAACCACGGCGCGACCTTGTAGGAGCGGTCGCCCTTGGTCCCGGGGTTGTCGAAGGTGAGGATGTCGACCCGCTTGCCGGCCTGGTCGAGGGCGTCGAACTTCTCGCCGAAGCCGTAGAAGTGCTCGTCCGCGGGACTGGGGCCGGCGAGCGCGGTCTGCGTCGGCTTGATCGCCCCCCAGTCGGTGACCTCGTAGCGGAGCACGCCGTCGTGCACGAAGCTCAGCGTGGCGGTCACCT
Source organism: uncultured Actinomycetota bacterium (assembly GCA_963728815.1). Taxonomy (GTDB): domain Bacteria; phylum Actinomycetota; class Actinomycetes; order Mycobacteriales; family Mycobacteriaceae; genus Mycobacterium. The sequence goes on along the minus strand of CAVSLH010000016.1, from coordinate 163,646 downwards.
GGCTGTCGCCGGCGGCGTGGGTCACGGTGAGGGCGTTCGGCGTGGAAGACGACGTCACCACCCGGCCGAGCTGGAGCGCCGCGCCCTGCGCCGGCAGCACCGCCGGCGGGGCCAGGGTGATCACGTTGGCGAGCACGGCGCCGGCGAGGTCGGGGCCCGCCAGCTGGATGTGACCGGTGCTCTCGAACACGCGGGCCTCGAGGGGGCCGGCGCTCAGCGTGAGCGTCGGCCCGGACGGGACGAGCGACCACGGGACCCCGTCGGGGAAGCTTGCCACGGTGCCTGCCTCGGGAGGATGCGCGCCCTACGGCTGGCGGCCGAGGGCGACGTTGATGAGCTCCGCCAAGCCGAAGACCGAGGTCCCGCCGGAATTGCGGGAGCAGTCGGCTCGGGGGCTGAACCGGGTGGGAGCGTTGAGGTACGATGTGGGATCGGCCACGAGGATGGCCGCGAACACCTCGGCGACGATCCGGCCCCCGACCGGTCCGAGTTGGATCGGGATAGAGGCTTTGTCCGCGCCCGTCGACGCCTTGGCCCACGACGTGACCTGGGCTTCGGCCAGCACGTACGTCCACAGCGGGCAGTTGCCGGCGAATCCGCCGGTACCGATCCCGGCGATGGGCGTCTGCGGGTCGCCCGGATCACCCGTTGCCTTGCCGATGAGCAGCTCGTCGTCGGGGATCGGCCGCTCCCCGAGCACCCGGGCCACGCTCTGGCCCGATGGCAGCTCGAAGACCTGGCCCCGTTCGAGGTTGCGGAGGGCGAGGACGGACGGGTTGCTCGCCACCGCGGCGGGCAGAGCACCGAGGGGGCTGACCAGCGACGTGTCGATCTTGTACGCGTGCTGCGGTTGGCGGGCGATCGGGTCGTCGAGCGGGTCGATCTTGGCGGGCGGCCGGCCGTGGTCGAGGTCGACGAAGAACTGCCAGTCGATCGCCCAGTCCGATGGGATGGGCCGGAAGCCGCCGAGGTCGGCGGCGACGTCCGTGGCCGTCGAGAAGATCGGGCGGCGCTGGATCGTCGTGTTGAGGCGGTACTGGGGTCGGATCATGGAATGGCCGAACCGATAGGCGGCCACCGAGAACTCGACGGGCATCAGGTCGATGCCGCGCGCGAGCCGAGCGATCTTGAACTGCGGGTGATAGGGATCCGGGAACACCGAGTTGTACGTGTCGGCCTGGATGACCGTGCTGAGGAAGTCGGTGACGAGCACCCACTGGTAGTGCCAGCGCACCTGCCGGCGGACGGACTGGAAGTCCGTGGCGGCCATGACATCGTTCATGCGGTTGTGGAAGCGGAGCAGGGCGCAGTGCAGCTGCGCGACGATGCGGTTCTCGTCGTTGCGCGGATCCCCGATCAGCGCACGCCCGTTGGGCCCGCGCGGGAGTTGCACGGCGGCGGCGTCGAACGGGTTGCCGGACATGGGCTCGCCGAGCAGCATGTGCAGGCCGTCGGCGTTGTACATGTAGGGCTGGTCGTCGGGCCCCCGACCGTACAGGTTATCGAGGTCGAGGCGCGGTGTGCGGAAGTCGACGAGGTCTCTGAGCTGCTCTTTGGTGAGGAACTCGCGCAGCTGCGACGTCGGGTCGAAGGTGATGTCGTGGTCGATGAACTGGCCCAGGTACGTGTAGCCGGCGAGGATCGCCGGGTTCTCCTCGGGGTCGACCTGGCCCTCCGGCGTCGGCTGGTCCTCCTGCGGCGATGTCATCAGGTCGGCCAGCTTGGCGATGTCGCCGTCGTCGAACTTCGCCGGCGGGACGTCCCTCGGGTCGAACAACCTCGTGAAGCGGCCGTCCATCAGCTGCTCGAGCGGGAGGCCCTTGGTCCGGTCCCACCACGTGCCGTGCCTGAGCCCTGCCATCCGGTACCCCTCCCTGCCGCGCACTTCGTGCTACGGACAGTTGTACACCTACCGACTCGATACCAGTAATGAAAGTTCTCACGTGCGACACGAGGTCGCGCATAGCGAGTGAACTCGCAGGTTGGAGGTCGGTCATGCCGGGTGCGTAGTTCTGGATCAGTGTTCAAGATCGATCCCCGCCCTGGCGTGCGTCGACGGGTCTTGTCCGTTGGGGTGCGAAGCCCGGGGTAGAAGCCTAAGGGCCCCTGTTCCGTCTGGGGGAGCAACCGGGCGAGGGGAAGGTCGGGCGGGTGAACGTGAGTGAACCCCTGATGATGCCCCGTTATTTCTAGCCCTGGAAGACGGGACGAATACCTGGGTGATAGGGCCTGGCCGCTGGTAGGGGCGGCAAGCGGCGACCGGGCAGTGAGAGCCGGTCGTGGGAACACCGCTGGCCTCGGGGTATAGGGGGCGCCCTCCCCGGCCGTGTCTCGTGTGCGTGGAACGTGGAAACCCCGTCGGGGTCCGGGCTTTTCGAGGTTCTGGTAGGCCGATCGTAAGAGGGGCGGAATCCCTCGGCGGGACAGGATGTCCAAGAAGCGGATGCCGGTGGCCGAAAGGCGACGGGACTCGCGACAGGTGGCTGCTGCTCCAGGTGGTCGTCGTGGGGAACCGGCCGGATGCCGGCCTGAGCGGCCGGACTCGAAAGGGTGCTGACGTGGGCAGGTGAGCCTTTGAACACCGAGGCCGATGGCCTGATGAACCGAAGGGGCAAGTTGGACACCATCGCGGTGAACGGACCCGAGGACGTCACGCTCGACTGGGACGCCATTGACTGGCGTTTTCATGAGCAGAACGTAATCCGGTTGCGGCGCAGGATCTTCAAGGCGACGCGGGAGCAGGACTGGGCCACGGTCCGGTCGTTGCAGAAACCCGCAACGCCCTCGGGGCTTGCTTGAGCCGAGTGCGGGGAAACCCGCTCGCTCGGTTCTGAGGGGGCCCCGGCGCAGCAATGCGCCGGGGCTACCCGACGTGCGACACGAGGTCGCGCATATCGAGTGAACTCGCAGGTTGGAGGTCGGTCATGCCGGGTGCGTAGTTCTCGATCAGTGTTCAAGATCGATCCCCGCCCTGGCGGGTTGTGTCCCAACGTCGGTGTAAATGACGACCGACTCGGTTCCTCGGTGGTCATGTTAGGCGACGGCTCCGACGGTTTCGTCGCCGGTGATTGTGGTGGTGTCGGTGGGTCGTAACGGCGTCGGTGGGTCGAGTAGTTGGTGGCGTATGTCGTTGAGCAGCCGGGTGCCGGTCGGGGCCATCGTCATGCCGCGCCAGCCGCGGGAGGCGCGGTCGAGTACGGCCCACACGAGGTTCAGGCAGCTTGCTTCGCCGGGCAGCCGGCCGATCACCTTCACCCGCCGGCGGGTCTCGCCGAAGGTGCGTTCGATGAAGTTGGAGTGCCGGATTCGGCGGTGGTGCTCGACCGGGAAACGTAGGTAACTGGTCAGCTGGTCGCGATCGGTGAGCAGGCACTTGACCGCCGCCGGGTAGGCGCGGCTGTAGGTCTCAGCGAAGGCGTCGATGCGCCGCTGCACGGCGGCCACCAGGCCCGGCCCGGGCTGCAGTCCGACGGCGATGAGATCCTCGGTGTCAAAGATCGCCCAATAGGCGTCGCGCAGCTCGCGCTGCGCCTCGGCCGGCACCTTGGCAAGCACGTTCCGACAGCGGTGAATGAGGCAACGCTGCCGCAGCGCACGGGGCAGCGCGGTCTCGACGGCGCTGATCAGCCCGGCAGCGCCGTCGCTGATGACCAGCAACGGCGAGCGCAACCCGCGGCCGACCAGCTCATCGAGGAAGTCACCCCAGGCGTCGGTGGACTCCGAACCGCCTGCGGCCAAGGCCACGAACACCGGCGCGCCCTCGGTGGTGATGCCCCACGCCGCCAGCACCGGCTCGGCCCGGGCACCGGCGTGCATCTTGAACATGGAGGCGTCCAGGAACAGGTAGTCCAACTCCAGGTCGTCCAGCCGCCGCGCCGACCACTGCGTGAACTCATCGCCGATCGCCTGGCACACCCGCGAGACCGTCGACTTGGACAGCGCCGCCTCACAACCGAGCGCGTCGGCCAGAGTGTTCTCCACATCCCGCGTCGACAACCCGCGTACGAACCCGGCGATAACCAGCGACTCCAACGCGTTGGACTTCGTCACCGACGTGCCGAACAGCTGCGAGGCGAACGCCTCGGTCGTGCCACGCAGCTTCGGCCGCGCCACCGTGACCGGCCCGGCCGTGGTCTTGATCGTCGACTCGCAGAAGCCGTTACGACTGCCCGCCCGGGCATCCGGACACTCGGCGGCTCGTTGGTAGCGGGCCCGGCCCAAGAACACGTCGACCTCGGCCTCCACCGCGGTCTGGATGATCAACCGGGCACCCAACCGGGCGGCGTCCTCGATGACCTCCGATAAGTCACGCGACCCATCGAACAGGGCGTCGATCTCGCCACGGATCCGGTCCGTGGGTGATACTCGTGCTGACACGGGCGTAGTCCTTCCTTCGCTGAGTTGGTAGCTCTTGAAGGAACCTACGTCCGTCGTCATTTACACCGTGGCTGGGACACGACCCCCTGGCGTGCGTCGACGGGTCTTGTCCGTTGGGGTGCGAAGCCCGGGGTAGAAGCCTAAGGGCCCCTGTTCCGTCTGGGGGAGCAACCGGGCGAGGGGAAGGTCGGGCGGGTGAACGTGAGTGAACCCCTGATGATGCCCCGTTATTTCTAGCCCTGGAAGACGGGACGAATACCTGGGTGATAGGGCCTGGCCGCTGGTAGGGGCGGCAAGCGGCGACCGGGCAGTGAGAGCCGGTCGTGGGAACACCGCTGGCCTCGGGGTATAGGGGGCGCCCTCCCCGGCCGTGTCTCGTGTGCGTGGAACGTGGAAACCCCGTCGGGGTCCGGGCTTTTCGAGGTTCTGGTAGGCCGATCGTAAGAGGGGCGGAATCCCTCGGCGGGACAGGATGTCCAAGAAGCGGATGCCGGTGGCCGAAAGGCGACGGGACTCGCGACAGGTGGCTGCTGCTCCAGGTGGTCGTCGTGGGGAACCGGCCGGATGCCGGCCTGAGCGGCCGGACTCGAAAGGGTGCTGACGTGGGCAGGTGAGCCTTTGAACACCGAGGCCGATGGCCTGATGAACCGAAGGGGCAAGTTGGACACCATCGCGGTGAACGGACCCGAGGACGTCGCTGTGGAGTGGGATTTCGTCGACTGGCGTGCCCATGAGCAGAACGTAATCTGGTTGCGGCGCAGGATCTTCAAGGCGACGCGGGAGCGAACCCGCAACGCCCTCGGGGCTTGCTTGAGCCGTGTGCGGGGAAACCCGCTCGCACGGTTCTGAGGGGGCCCCGGCGCAGCAATGCGCCGGGGCTACCCGACGTGCGACACGAGGTCGCGCATAACGAGTGAACTCGCAGGTTGGAGGTCGGTCATGCCGGGTGCGTAGTTCTCGATCAGTGTTCAAGATCGATCCCCGCCCTGGCGTGCGTCGACGGGTCTTGTCCGTTGGGGTGCGAAGCCCGGGGTAGAAGCCTAAGGGCCCCTGTTCCGTCTGGGGGAGCAACCGGGCGAGGGGAAGGTCGGGCGGGTGAACGTAAGTGAACCCCTGATGATGCCCCGTTATTTCTAACCCTGGAAGACGGGACGAATACCTGGGTGATAGGGCCTGGCCGCTGGTAGGGGCGGCAAGCGGCGACCGGGCAGTGAGAGCCGGTCGTGGGAACACCGCTGGCCTCGGGGTATAGGGGGCGCCCTGCATGTCAGGACGAGCGTCGCCCTGATCGCGTCTTTGACGACATCAGCATGATCGTGTGCGTTTATCCTGTCGACGATCGTTGCCGCATGCCAGAACAGCCGCACCGTAGCGCCGGATGACCAGGCGAGAGTCACTGCCGCGTTCAGGACGGACCGAATGACGGCGAAATACGGGTCCATGACCAATGCAGGCAGCAGGTCCCCAAGGGTGGACGGCAGCTGATAGCGACGGGCGATCTCAACCCACGCATCGATCGCTCGCGCACGCGTACCTACTTCGGAGCCAACGAGGTAGGTGTAGAGGACCGGTAGGATCGCTTGCAGGACAACATTTTCCGCGCCATGGGCCCTCCCGATTTCGCCGAGAGCCTTCAGTAGGTACCACGCAACTTCGGTCCCTCGCTCGCTATCACGTTCATCGGTCAGGACGTCGATCACGGCGTTGCACACCGCCGCCGGATCCGCGGCCGCGATAGCCTTCACCGCCTCCAGAAGGTCCTGAATGGCTCTGCCAAGCAGAAACTCGCGGCCCATCGCGGCCATCATCTTCAGGGCTGGCGGATCATCGCCGATGACTGTCAGCGGCGACACCTTCGACGCCTTCTGTTCGTCCACTAACCGCAGAACGCCGCCAAGGATGGCTGCCAACCGCGCCAGCATCGCGTCGGGCCGCTCCTTTGCAAGGCTCTCCACCAGGCCGGCAGCGTTGCCGATGGCCTCGCCACCCCAGTCGCCACCGAGGCGGCCCATCGCCATCTCGAAAAGCTTGTCGGCGACTGGTGCCGCGCGGGCGGCATCGAGCACCGGGTCTGCGGCCTCCCGCCAGTGTGGACTCGCAGCGACAAGGTCGCCGGTAACAGTGAGTACGCGCAACAGTCGCTCGCCGAGAAGCTCCGAACCATGAGCTCCCACACGAGTCAGCGAACCCGGAACGTCACCGACGTCAAGCACAAACATCACAGCCAACGTGCGTACGATCTCTCGCAGCCCATGGTCATCGAACTGCTCAAACTCATTCGAAGCCAGTTGCAGCAGCAAGGCATCGACGAGCTTCGAGGCTAGATCGGGATGAGTGCCCGCGAGAGTTCGGATTGCGCCGGCGGCCGATCCCATAAGAAAGGTGGACACATCAGGTCTCGGCGCGGCCGTCGCCCGGGGTGGGAGATGCAAAGCGATTTCTGCCGCGGGCCCGGGCAGCAGGTGCCGTAAGACGGACACCAGTTGCTCGGGAACCAGGCCGGCTACCGCCAGCAGGCTGACCGGATCACTTGCGTCGCGGCGTTGGCGAAAAGGATCCCGCATCGGCGCGCTTGCCAAGGCGATCGTCGAACGGCATACGCGCTCATCGATGTCAGCTGCAACCGCGTGCTCGGCCAGGTCGGCAAGACACCGACCTGCCGGCCCCGAGGCTTTGGTGCGCATGGCCGCCAAGGCCGCGCGCACGATTTGAGGTCCGAACTCTGGCCGCGAAAGCGCAACGATGCGCAGGGGATCCAGCAGCGCCGGGGAAGCCCATCCGGACTCCACCAACTCCACGCCATGTGCGATTACGTCGGCCGTGAACAGGTCCGCAGCACGCTCGGCCAATGCCGTCAACCGTGCGAGCGGCATACCTTCATCCTGCTCGCGGTAGCCACCCGGGTCGACATCCAGCATCCCGATGTCGGTCACTGCATTCGCCATCGCGTCGTCGCATCGAGCCATCAAGCCGCGACGACGCTCTGTCCTATTTACCCACGCTTCGTGAAGCGCCGCCCTCTGCTCGGCCCCACGCTTGCGCTCAGCCGCAGCGGCCTCGTCTGCAGCATTGACGTAGGCGCCCAAGGTCGGCAGCAGGCCGGTGGGACGTTGCTCCTGGCAGCCGACGCAGTGCTGCCGATAGAACGCCGGCACGATTGCCTCGAGATTCGACGAGATCATGTGGCCGTGGGCGATGGGACAGCGCACCTCGCGCGCGTTGATCGGAAGGCCTGTCGCCTCCTCGGCCATGCCCTGGCCGCCATTTTGGACGAACTCCATTCGGGTGCAGTGGTTCTTCGCCAAGGTAATCATCTGCCGGTTGCGCACACCGATCTCGAGCGCATCATCCCAAACGTGGTCCCTCACAGATCTATTCTGCCTGCGGAACCGGACAAGTTGTGGCTCGAACGAGCCGACGTTCGCCTCCTAAATGTCGAGGCCATAATCGATCGATCGGTCCAGTCCGACGTCGCGGCTGCGTGCCTCGCGCACTGCGTCGAAGGTGGCTGCCGCGGCGCGCCAACGCTCATACTCCGTGGCGCGGTGGCGCATCGCTGCCGCTCGTTGGTCGATTGCCTCACCCACGTGCGCTGGCAGCGATGTGTGTGCGGTCGGCGCGGCAGCGGGCGTGCCGGTGATCCGGTTGCACGACACCAGGCACACCGCCGCGACGAGGATGCTTGACAGCGGCACCACGGTGTCTGCGACGGCGAAGTGGCTGGGCCACGATCCGGCGATGACGCTACGGGTGTACGGCCACGTGTACGAAGACGCGCTGGCGTCGGCGGATGATGTGCTACTCGGCGGTATGTCCCCCGCCAACGGGGAGCGTTGATTCAAGCCCCCAACCGCCGACGGCAGCGCACGACGCTCGCCGAAGCCCCGATTTCCTGTGGCGCGTGCCGGGTTGACTCCGCCGCCGAGGATGACGAGGGCGAGTGACGCATGCGGCGCGCTGACCACGCGGTGGTACCTTCTCTGGTCAGCGCCGCCGCATGCCGTACATGTAAGGTTGAATGCTGCTACGCAGCCTCAGATGATCCCCTCCGGGCCGTGTTCGGTGCGGGTTTAGAAGGGCGCGCGATTGCGTCGACAGCTTTAAGCGCAGGAAGGCCGTGCTTGTCGACGATGCGCACAACACACTTCAGATAGGCGCGGTACTTCAGGTAACCGAACATTGCGGCGAGTTCTTGGTGACGCGAGGTACCGCTCGCCTCCATCCGCAAGCGGAAAGCGGAATACTTCTGCGAGCACACACAACCGCCATGCTCGCAACGCACAGTGAGCACCCTCATCGACAGGCGGACCTTTTGGGGCTGACCGTCCAGCCAGCTTGCTGCACGAGCAGCTTGCGCCCAGTAGAACTCTCGTTCAGCGTTGAGGTCAGCAAGGGGTTCCCATGACTGTTGCCCAAGCTCGGTGAGCACTCAACCACCTCCCCAAGTCACCACGTTAAGGCTAGCCCGGACGTCTGACAGTGGTCGCCCTCGCTACGCCTTTGCGGTGCTATTCGATCTTGACTGGGCCGTCTGATCTTCGCGCAATCGACCGGGTGTGCGAACCACTAGCGGGCTGGCTACTGTCGTCAAAACTGTCGTCAAACAACCAACAGAGGTGCCTCCACAATGCCGGAAAGGGCCTCTGATCTGCGCGCGCCCGAAGAGATTCGAACTCCCAACCTTCTGATCCGTAGTCAGATGCTCTATCCGTTGAGCTACGGGCGCTTGTCTTCAGTTGTCTCCGTGGCGGAGGCGAGAGGATTTGAACCTCCGGTCCCCTTGAAGGGGGACAACTCATTAGCAGTGAGCCCCATTCGGCCGCTCTGGCACGCCTCCGTGGACTTCCTGAGGGTACCCGACCCCATCCAGGACTCCCGGAACCGCCGGAGGCATAGCGTACACAGCCGCGACATATGCTGTCGAAGTGAGCGCCCGCCTGCGACCCGTGCTGGCCGGGCTGCCAGTTTATGTCCCCGGCAAGACGGTGTCGGGCGCCATCAAACTGGCCAGCAACGAGACGGTGTTCGGCCCGCTGCCCAGCGTCCGCGCGGCTATCGAGCGAGCCACCGATGTGGCCAACCGTTACCCCGACAACGGCTGCGTGGAACTGAAGGCAGCGCTGGCCACGCACCTCAGTTCGAGGGGCTCCGCAGACTTCGCCCCCGAACAGGTCGCCGTCGGTTGCGGTTCAGTCAGCCTGTGCCAGCAGCTCGTTCAGATCACCGCCGCGGCCGGCGACGAGGTGATCTTCGGCTGGCGCAGCTTTGAGCTCTACCCGCCCCAGGTCCAGGTCGCCGGTGCGACCGCCATCCGGGTGCCGTTGACCGACCACACCTACGACCTCTATGCCATGCTCGCCGCGGTCACCGAACACACTCGACTGATTTTCGTCTGCAACCCCAACAATCCGACGTCCACCGTCGTCGACCCGGACGCGCTGACCCGCTTAGTCGAGGCGGTTCCGCCGCACATCCTGATCGCCATCGACGAGGCTTACGTCGAGTACATCCGCGACGCCATGCTGCCGGACAGCCTGGGGCTGGTCCGCACCCACAGCAACGTCGTTGTGCTGCGGACCTTTTCGAAGGCCTACGGGCTGGCAGGCTTGCGAGTCGGCTACGCGGTCGGCCACCCCGACGTGATCACCGCGCTGGACAAGGTCTATGTGCCGTTCACCGTGTCCAGCGTCGCTCAGGCTGCCGCGATCGCCTCACTGGACGCCGCCGACGAGCTACTGGCTCGCACCGACGCCGTGGTCGCCGAACGTGTCCGGGTCAGCGCCGCGTTGCGCGATGCCGGATTCACGCTTCCGCCGTCGCAGGCCAACTTCGTCTGGCTGCCGCTGGGACCCCGCACATTGGACTTCGTGGAGCAGGCCGCGAATGCGCGCATCGTGGTCCGCCCATACGGCGCCGACGGTGTCCGGGTCACCGTCGGCGCGCCGGAAGAAAACGACGCCTTGCTGCGGTTCGCCCGTAACTGGATGACGCGCACAGAGGAGTAACCAATGAGCCTGGCCCGCAAGAAGTTCACCGAATTCAAGGAACGCAGCGGCTGCATTCCCGACGCCGAGCTCGACGATTTCTGGGCGACCCTTCAGCCGGCCACCATCGACGGCATGATCGGTGAATGGAAGGGTGGCGAGTTTCTCACCGGCCACAAGATGAACGGCCAGTTGGAGAAGGCCGGCTGGTTCGGTAAGACCTTCAAGTCCGCCAGCGACGTACAGCCCCTCGTGTGCCTGGATGCCGACGGGAACAAGTTCTACAACGTGGCGATGGGCAAAGGCGAGGCCAGCCTGTGGCTGGAAGACTTCCGCGGCGAGATCACTGCCACGATGGTGTACGACGGCCAACCTGTCCACGACCACTTCAAGAAGATCGACGACGACGCGGTAATGGGCATCATGAACGGCAAAGGCGTCCTGGATAACGGCCGGTATTACTACTTCTACCTCGAGCGGGTTTAGACCCCCGGCGGCTCGATCGTGAAGCTGACTTCACGTTCGACAAAGCCGCCGACTACCTAGCCGGGTTTCGGCCGGTGAACGCGATCAGCTGGTCCATCGCGCCGGCATCTCCGGGCACGTCGACGGGGTCATGGAACCCGGCATGGCCGCGTTTCTCCGGCCTGATGAGCTCCCGCGCTATCCCCAGCACGTATTCGGCGAGCGAATCCGGGACATCGACGTCGCGCCCCACCGTGACGGCGTAATCCCAGGCGTGCACCAGAAATTCAACCGACAAGACGCCGGCGGCGACATTGGCCGGCATCTCGTTGGGGCCCAGCGGCACATTGCCCTCCAGACCGCGACGATGCCAGGCATCCAAGGTCGGCCGGGCCGCGCAGATGACCTGCCGTTCCACCGAGTCGTTCTCGTCGCGCGGGGAAGAATCCGCAAAATCCGCGTCCACCATGCCCCCGATGACCATGATTGAGTTCAGCAGGTGCCCGGTCAACTTCGTCAGGTCGAACGCTGGGCAGGGGCTCTGACGCGGCATGTCGTCGCTGGCGATGGTCTGCAGAACTTGCTGCGGCACTCCGAGCGTAGCTTCGGCGCTGGCCAGCTCATCGATCGGTGGGGAGTCTGGTCCGGGTCGCAAATCAGGAGACATACTCGCCACGCTACGGTCTGGTCATGGGCGAAACATACGAATCCGTCACCGTCGAAACCAAAGACCAGGTCGCACAGGTGACGCTGATCGGACCGGGCAAGGGCAACGCCATGGGGCCCGCGTTCTGGTCAGAGATGCCAGACGTGTTCGCAGAACTGGACGCCGACCGCGAGGTGCGGGCCATCGTCATCACCGGATCGGGCAAGAACTTCAGCTACGGCCTCGATGTGCCCGCAATGGGCGGAACATTCGCCCCGTTGATGGCTGATGGCGCGCTGGCCCGCCCCCGCGCCGACTTCCACGCCGAGGTGCTGCGGATGCAGAAGGCGATCAACGCCGTCGCCGACTGCCGCACGCCCACCATCGCCTCGGTGCACGGCTGGTGCATCGGTGGCGCCGTCGACCTGATCTCCGCGGTGGACATCCGCTATGCCAGCGCCGACGCCAAATTCTCGGTGCGGGAAGTCAAACTGGCCATAGTCGCCGACATGGGCAGCCTCGCCCGCCTTCCACTGATCTTGAGCGACGGCCACCTGCGGGAACTGGCGTTGACGGGCAAGGACATCGACGCGGCCCGAGCCGAGAAGATCGGACTGGTCAACGACGTGTACGACAATGCCGATAAGGCGCTGGCTGCCGCTCATGCGACCGCCGCCGAGATCGCCGCCAACCCGCCGCTGGCGGTTTACGGGGTCAAGGACGTCCTTGACCAGCAACGCATCTCCGCCGTCTCGGAGAACCTGCGCTACGTCGCTGCGTGGAACGCGGCGTTCCTGCCGTCCAAGGACCTGACCGAGGGCATCTCGGCCACGTTCGCCAAGCGTCCGCCGCAGTTCACCGGGGAATAGATTTTTGCTCAAGTAAGGCTCTCCCGAAGACTTGAGCGCAACGCAATCGCGAGCAGCACGGTGGATATCGCCAAGCCGGCGAATTCGAGCAGCCCGACCCAGGCGCCGGCACTGTGATTGATGTCGATGATGTGGCTGAGCGCATGCAGCGCCCAGTGCGCTGTGGCGAAGGCCAGCGCCGGCACCCGCCACGTCGACCATCGCATCGCGGCCAGCAACAGCAGACCGAGCGGCAACTCGAACGATGCGTTGTCGAAGATGTAGTGGTCGTTGCGGGCGCCGAATGCGCCGAGAGTGTCGAAGAAGGCTACCGGCAACAGCATCATGAACACCCCGAGGGCGACCGAGTAGATGCCGAAGACGATCAGGATCGCGTCGACATAGCGGGAGCGTGTGGTCATAGGACCACGCTAGGCGCCGACCGACGCGCTGCCATCCGCCGGCACGTACCCTCGCGGAGGTGACCGAAGACGGCAAGATCCGCCTCCCGGCCGACTTCGACACCGTGACGGCGATCGGTGAAGAGGATCACTCCGAAATCGACAGCGCCGCCGTCGAACGGATCTGGCAGGCCGCACGCCACTGGTACCAAGCCGGCATGCACCCCGCCATCCAGTTGTGCATCCGACAGCACGGACGGGTCGTGCTCAACCGCGCGATCGGCCACGGCTGGGGCAACGCGCCGACCGATCCGCCCGACGCCGAAAAGATCCCCGTCACGACGGACACGCCGTTCTGCGTGTACTCGGCGGCCAAAGCGATCACCGCGACCGTCGTGCTCATGCTCGTTGAGCGGGGACACTTCTCACTCGACGATCGTGTCTGCGAGTACCTGCCCACCTACACCAGTCACGGCAAGGATCGCACCACGATCCGGCACGTGATGACGCACAGCGCGGGCGTCCCGTTCCCCACCGGGCCCCGGCCGGACGTCACCCGTGCGGACGACCACGAGTACGCCTGCCAAAAGCTTGGCGAGTTGAGGCCGCTCTACCGGCCGGGATTGGTCCACATCTACCACGCGCTGACCTGGGGTCCACTGATGCGCGAGATCGTCTGGGCGGCCACCGGTAAGGACATTCGCGACATCCTGGCCACCGAGATCCTCGACCCGCTGGGCTTCCGGTGGACGAACTTCGGCGTCGCTGAGAAAGACCTCCCACTGGTCGCACCGAGTCACGCCACCGGAAGGCCGTTGCCGCCGGTGATCGCCGCGATCTTCCGTAAGGCGATCGGCGGAACCGTGCACAAAGTCATCCCGTACACCAACACCCCACTGTTCCTCACCACGGTGATCCCGTCGTCGAATACCGTGTCGACCGCAAACGAGATGTCGCGGTTCGCCGAAATTTGGCGTCGGGGCGGCGAACTCGATGGCGTGCGGGTGATGCGGCCGGAAACGCTGCGCAGCGCGGTGACGGAATGCCGGCGCTTACGGCCGGATCTCGCGGTGGGGCTGACGCCGGCTCGCTGGGGTACCGGGTTCATCCTCGGAACGAACAGGTTCGGGCCGTTCGGGCGCAATGCGCCGGCCGCTTTCGGACATCTCGGGCTGGTCAACATCGTGGTCTGGGCCGACCCGGAGCGCGGCCTTGCCGCCGGCTTGATCAGCAGCGGCAAGCCCGGCCGGGACCCCGACGCCGGCCGCTACGGCGCCCTCATGAACACCATCACCGCCGAGATCCCCGGCGCGCCGAATGCCGGCTGAGTGATTGGGACGCCGGCGGACGCGAACACCAGGGTATGGCTACCTACCGAGTCATCAATCTCGTCACCGACGACAATCACCGGGTCAGTTCACGGCGCCGCGGGTCACTTGCGGCCCGGGCGCAGCGCGATGTCGCGACAAGAGGCGCGCTGCTTGACCCGGCGCACCGAGTTGGAGCATCGCGGCCAACGCCGTTTCGAGGACCACTTCTTGTTGCACACGACTACCGCCAATCGACGGAAGCCCGGCGAGCGATTCGAGGAGATAGTCGAGCGCGGCGCGCGGCTCACCCTCCGTCAACGCAATAAGACCTTCGCCGATGAGGCGCAACGTCGTTGCCTGCGCGTCGGTCGCGTCCGGAACATTGATCGCGCGGATCGCGGCCGGATCATTCGCAGCGGCCAGCACAAGCAGCGCGTGGAACGCGATAAACGGCGTTTGCGGCGCATACGCAAGCGAGCCGACCTCGGCGAGCACCGCCATCGGATCAGGTGGAGTAACCCAGTCCGGATGCAGGCGCGCCCGCCATGCGAGCGAACCGGCATCGACGAGACAGCGCACGTCCTTCGACTGGGGCGGCGCGAGAAATGCGGCGTACCGACGCGCTGCGGCAGCCGCGTCGCCCATCGCGAGCTCGTGCAGCGCGGCGTGCCACTGAAAGTGCGGGAGGTAACGCTGCGTGCTGCCGTCGCTCGGGATCCAGTCCGTCAGCCATTTCAGCCCGGCTCCATGCGCGTCGGTCTCGTAGTGCACGTGCGACAGCGCATGCGCAGCGTTGCCGTTGCCTGGATCGAGTTCGAGTGCGGCGTCAGCCAGGTCGGCTGCGTCGTACCAGAGGCCCTGCTCCGTTCGGCCGTAGGCGCGCAAGCCGAGATACCATGGCGCCTCGCCGTGTACGCCAGTGAACCGCTCGACGTACTGCCACGCGTCCGGCAACGCGTCGCCAGCCCCTGCGAACGCAATCGACGGCGCGAGCACAAGCAATGCGACTGCGTCGTTCGGTACGCGGTCGAGATGGTCGATGAGTGCGTCGGTGCCCGCCGCGTTTCCCTTCTCGCACCACGTCGCGATGGCCTCGACGTGGCTACGGTCTTCGTCGCTCCCATGTGCAAGCGCCGCGCGTGCTCTATCGAGATGGCCGGTGACTGCGTCAGGGCCGCCCGCGCGGTCGGGCCGTTCCGTGGCAATCATCGCGAGCGCGACGTGCGCACGCGCGTGGTGCGGATCTTCCGCGACCGCGGCAGCGAAGGCGACCGACGCGCCGTCTTGGACGGCGAGCAGGCGACGCACACCCTCGGCATACGAAGCAGGCGCACCACTCAATTCCGGCGCAGTCGTGATGAGACTGGGCGCCCGCACCGGACGGTCGCGCGTGTCGTCGGCGAGCAGCTCAGCGATAGCAGCCGCTTGGGCACGGATCTCGGGAATCGCAGTGGTCTCCCACACCTCACCCTGGCGGATCGAGCCGAGACACACGATGTCCGGGACCGTGCCCCCGGCCCCGTCGATGAGGTAGCCGTCCGCATCGAGTCGCACGCCTACGCCGCACGGGTGCAGCGACGCGACATCTGTGGCCAACAGGTTCGCCCAGAGCGCGGAGCGTTGCAGGGACCGCCGATCCCACGCGGCGCCAGTAGCGACGACCACCGCGTCACCGCGCCGACGCACTGATCGGTCGCTCGTTGTCACAACCAGTTCAACGCCACTGCCATGCAGCGACACGTCGGCGACCTCGCCCGCCTCGATGATCAGTTGGCCACTGTCGATCGCGGCATGAATCGCATCGGCAATCGTGGGCGGCATGCGGTGGCGAAGGACCTCCCACTGCCGCAAGTCCTCGCGCAGGAACCGGCGCTGGTCCTCCCACCCCAACGACCGCCACAGCCGGGCTGCACGCGGCCGCAGTGCGTCGATCACTTGTCGCCAGTCCGAACCGGCTTCGCGCGCGTGCGCGAGATCCGCAGCGAGCGCGGTGCGCAATTGCTCAAGCGAGACCTCGGCAGCGAGTGCATCGAGGTTAGGCAACTCTGTCGGCGCGCCTGTGGCGCGGAATCGGCGCGGGAGCGCGCCGTGACGCGACAGCAGCGTGACCGTGGCGCCGCGCGCAACGAGATGCAGCGCGACATCAACGCCCGTGAGTCCCGAACCGATCACCAAGACGCTCGCGGGCCGACGCGCACCAAGAGCCGCGAGCGCGCCGGGCGCCCATGGATCCACCACAACCTTGCCGTCGGTGCCTGCGGCCAACACCGGAGCAAAGGCGCGTTCCAACGAGTCGGGCATGCCAGCTTCGGGGCGCCCAGACGCGAGCACAACGGCGTCGGCCGATAGCGAACGTCCATCGTTCAGCGCCACGCGCGCGGGCGCGCCCGGCACCAACCCGACAACCTCGGCAGTCTCGATCCGCACGTCGGCGACCGCGAGTTGTTCTTGCAGGTAGCGGCCGTACGCAAGACGCGGTGCGAAGCTCTCCACCGGCGTGACAGCTCGTTCGTCGAGCCAACGGCAGAAGTGATCGGGATCGTCTGGCCATGCAGACATGCGCTGCGCAGGAACGTTCAACAAGTGGGTCGGGTCGTTGGTGCCATACGCCGCGCCGGTGCCGGGACGACCGGACGCGTCGATCAGCCTGATCTGCGCTTCTGGTTTGCTCCGGCGGAGATGTACCGCGGCGAGCACGCCCGCAGCACCACCACCCACGATCGCGACGCGCATCATGACGGAAGGTTATATCTTGCGGGTGGGTTGAGGTGCTTGATCGCGCTGACGATGTTTGCTCTCGCGGAGCGGCTGTGGAATCGCGGCCTCGAGACGGTGACTGCGGCGTCGCCGAAGGAGGTGCCATGACGGTTTTCCGTCAAAGATCGGGCGATCTGGGCGGGGCGGTCCATGGCGAGGTACAAGATCTTGCCGGGCACCTGGGTCACCGGCAGCCCCAGCACGTAATCCTCAACGTCCCCAATGCCGCCGAGCTGGGCGCTGGCCAGCATTCCCGCCAGGGTGGTCTTGCCCAGACCGGGCATGCCGCAGATCATCAGCGACTCACCCTTCGGCCACAGCACACGCTGGCCACTACCCCATAGCGCCGGGATCGTGTCGGGGATGTCGAGGATGAATGACGCCCCGTCGATGAACCCAACCATCGGCGCTGTGCTGCTCCTGACCCGGCATCGGGTAGACGGTCTTGGCGTCGATCACCAGCGCCACACCTTCTTCGTCTGGGTCTTCAGGACGGCTCGTGCGGCCGCAGTCATGTCGCCGCCGTGGTTGAGCACCGCGTGGGCGCGAAACCTGGTGTAGCCGTGGGGGTTCCCGGCTCGGTGGCACGGAGGTGGTCGGTGCTGCGGACGTCACAGCGAAGTCCTTGTGAGCCGTACCATCAGCGACGGAATTACCGCGCGCATCGACACCTAGGCCGCCGAGGATCTCTAAAGCGCCGCAGCGGGTGAGATCGTCGTGGAATCGCGCGTTGCGATACGAACGTAAACATCCGTAGCAGGATGTCTCCGGCACGCAGTCGCAGATGCTTACTCTATCGAGCGCGGATCGCAAGACCGGTTCGATGTTCCCGGCCGTTAATCGGCATGGCCGACACATGGACAAGGGTGAGCATTTCGTTGCGCATCACCGCCACACGTACGGCCCACCGCACCACCACCTTTGAACACGCCGACCCGTCGACACCGGCCAGGCTTCCCCGATGTGCTGAGGGATTCAGCATTTTCGCCTTCTCTCTGACACCGTCTCAACCGGACTGAGCATCGGGCAGCCCCGGCTGTGCTCGCGACGAGCGCTGGTGACCAGGTTGCAGGCGACGGCGTAGCTCGACCGGTGCATACGTGAAGGGGAAGTTACGGGGCAGCCACTTTACGACCTTTGGGAGGTGACAACGCCCGTCACAGCTGGCTTCCGTCGCCGAGGGCGATGACCGCGTCGAGGCCTTCACGGATGCACGCCACGAGCGCGCCCAGGTCCGGGACCGCGGCGGCGTCGACGGTGATCCCGAAAAATGCCTTGTGGTGATAACCCACCAGCGTGATATTGGCGGCGGTGCCGATCGGGGGCCCGAAGGGAAAGATGCTGAGTACCTTCGCGCCGGCGAGGTAGAACGCCAAATTGCCGGCGTTGACATCGCTGAGCACGAAGTCGTCGTGTTTCATTATCAACCCGATCACCAGATTCACCACCGGACCGAAGGCGTTGATCACCGTGCCCAGCGCGGCGGCCAACGGGAGTTTCGCAACCCCCTTCAAGCCGTTGATCAGAGCGTGATAGGTCGCCATCGCGGCGCCCGGGTCATCGGCGCCGATCGGGATCGCCATTCGGCAACCGTTGACCCGGTTGCCGAACAGTGGGTCGCCCGGCTTGCGGATATCAACGGGGATGGTGGTCCGCAGTCGCTCGACGGGTTTGCCGTGCCGTTGATGGTACAAAGCGAATCCGTGGGCGACGGCAGTGAGGAACGCGTCGTTGACGGTGCAGCCCCGTGTCTTGGCGGCTTTCCGCAATCCTTCGAGGTCGGCCTCGAGTGCTGCGAAGCGCAGCCATCCTCGGCGCTCGGTCATGAGCGGCGAAAGGGTCTTCAAGTTCGGCGCCACGATCCGTGTCACCGCCCACACATCCTTTGCGACGGTGGTTGCGGTATCGCGCGGACGCCGCACCACGGTCGGCAACGTACGCGCCGTCGAGCCCGCGGACCGGCCCAGGAACCTGAGGACCCGGTGGGCGGTGTAGCTGACGGCTTCGGCCGCCAGCCCGAGCCGGGATTGATCCTCGGGCTCGGGGATCGCCGGCATCGGGCCAAGATCGCGGGGCTTTCGGGTGAGGTCACCGAGCAACCGCGAAGATCGCGAGAAGGCCGGTACCGTCGCTCATCACATGATTCACCGTGAGGATTAGCGCCGCCTGTCCGCCCGTAAGGCCTTCAACCACAGTGATGGTCCACAGCGGGCGCTCCCGGTCGAGGCCGGACATCGTCGACTGGCGCGCGAACTCCAGCACGCCGTCCAAAGATCCATCACCGGGCGCACCGATCCAGCGGACATGGTAGGAGAGATCGAAGTTCGGGTCGACAATCCAACGGGGAGTCGACAGCCGCAACGGCGCCTCCACCAGGCGGTGCCGAAATGACGGCAGGGTGCGGCTGCCACGTTCGAGCCGGTCCAGGAGGACCTCGCGGTCGGGCGCCCGATCAAGGATCAACACCACCGTGATCGTCTGCCGAAGCAACGGATCCTTTTCGATCCCCCACAGCATCGCGTCCAGATCGCCGGTGTGATGGGGCTTTTGCGAGGCGTGATTGTCGATGGCTGCCATCGCTCCTCGGTTGTCGTTCGTAGTTTCTGCGGGCCGTTTCGTCTTGTGCGCCCACCGATCGGGTATGCCGGCCGATGTGACCGGGGCACTTAGGAGTGTGCGTCGCACCAAAGCTGTTCCGCGGCAGATTTTGAGAAATTCGGCGGCGGCGATCAACCCGACAACCTGGGCCTACGTGGACGGTCAATTCCAAAATAGCGAGTGCGCTGTAGCTAGTTAACTCGATGAGGTACGCCGGTGAGCAACACTTCGGCGATTCGCCGGGGCGCTTCGCACAACATGGGGAAGACGGCGGTTCGCTCAGGGATCCGCACGTGCCTGCGGCCCCTTTGTACGGCGTCGACGACCTCGTCGGCCACCGTCTCGCGGGCGACGTCGACCACGAGCCGCATCCGGTAGAAGCGCTGGAAGGCCTGGGCCGTCGGTTCGTAGTCAGTGGCGTCGGCGAGCAGGTCGGTAGGGATCGGCCCGAGCTCCACCAGGGTGGTGCCGATCGACAACCCGCGAAGGTCCGCCCGCAGCCCCGCGGTGAAGTGTGAAAGCGCCGCCTTCGATGCCGAGTAGGCGACCAGGCCGGGGAATACGGCGCAGTCGGCCATCGACGAAACGTTGACGATGTGCCCGCCGCCGCGTCCCAGCATCCGGGGGATGGCCTGCCGACACAGCTCGGCGGGGGCCAAGTAATTAACCTCGGTGATTTCGCGCAGGTGGTCGCTGGATGCGTTGGCGAAGTAGGCGGCGGTCCCAATTCCGGCGTTGTTGACCAGGACGTCGATCGGCCCAGCTTCGTCCTCGATCTGATCGAAGAGGGTGGCGACCTGAGTCGGGTCCGTGAGGTCGGCGGGGTGGGCTGTGCCCCCAAGCTCGGCCGCGAGCGACCGAAGGGCATCCTTGGTCCGGGCAACGAGCGCGACCGTGGCCCCGGCCCCGGCGAAGGCGTGGGCGAGGGACTCGCCGATGCCCCGTGACGCCCCTGTGATCAGCACCCGCTTCCCGCGTAGCTCCATGGTGGGAGCGTACATACACCGTCATCAGTCCAGTGACCTAGCGCAACTTTGCTACTGACTTTGTCCGTAACGTAGCAGCGGCTATCAGCCGCCATAGTGGTCGTGGAGTTTGGTCAACGTGGCTTCGATGCCGGCGGCATTGCGTTTGGCGAAACCCGTTCGCTCGTAATACTTCAGCCGGTCCTTCAGGAGTCCGGTGTCGCGGTAGTCGAACGTCTCGGTGACGCGTGTGACCGTCGGCGTGATTGCGGCGAACTCCCATCGCCAGTGGTGCCCGACGGGGTGACGCCATTCGATGAGTTCGTCGGGTTTCATCGCGGCGATGGTGCTGGTGATGCGATAGGGCGCCCCGAACATCTTCATCTTCGTGGTGAACCGCGCACCCGGGACCAGCCGCCGCGGGGCCCGGATGTTTCTGCCGACGGTGCCAGAACCGTCGAGTTCGTGGTGTCGACGCGGGTCCGCGACGATCGCGAACAGCTCAGCTGCCGGGGCACGAACCTCGACCGAGCGGCTGACCTGATTGCGACCGGCGTCCACAGTGGTGACGATCATCGTGTCTGCTCCCGATTGTTCTAAGTGGCAACCATGGCGAGGCTGCGCTCCCAGAGTTCACGGGCCAGGACCGGGTCGTAGGCCCGAGGGTTGGCCCGTGCGATTCTGTGGTTGGCGTAGTACTCGCCCGATATCCAGTCCGTTCCCGGTGTGGATGAGGCCAGCCACACGAGCTCGTCGGATCCCCGCTCAGGTCCGACCAGCGCCAGATACTTGATCGGGCCACGAAACGCCGTCCGAATCCACCACGCCTGCGACTCATTTCCGAAGTTGGTCGCCACGTCGCCAGGATGAAACGCCGCAGTGGAGATCCCGGCAGCGTGGTAGCGGCGGTGCAGCTCCTTGGTGAACAAGATGATTTCCAGCTTCGCGTCGCCGTAGGCCCTATTGGCCCGGTAGCCGCGTGCTGCGTCGAGGTCATCGATGTTGACGCGGCCGAAGAGCCTGTTGACCACGCTCGAGGTGTTCAGCACCGTAGCGCTGGATTCGACGAGCCGATCCATCAGCAGCGTCGTGAGCAGAAACGCGGCCAGATAATCGACCTGGAAAGTCCTCTCATGGCCGTCGACGGTGACCTCGCGCCGACCATTGAAGCGACCGGCATTGTTGGCCAGCACATCGATGCGGGGGTAGGACTGCAGCAGCTGCTCGGCCAACCTCCGCACCTGTGAAAGGTCCGTGAAATCGGCCACGAAGTAATCGACGCCCAGACGCGCGGCGACGGCGGTTGTTTTCGGTTCGGATCGGCCGACCACGACCACGTTCTCGCCGCTTCGGCTCAGCCTGGCCGCCGCAGCGGCGCCGATGCCATCACTGGCGCCGGTAATGATGACTGTGCGACCCGCCATTGGTGTCCTTTCCGGAGCCGCGCCGTGACAGGGTCGCGCACCGACCGTTGCCACAAAACCGCCGCAGCAATGATTATTGCGATGCCAGCCTCACGTCCACCCGGGCAGGGGCACTCGATTATTCTTGCCGCCGCGAGACAACTCTTCGACCCTGGCTTCTACGCCGAACTACTGCCGAGGATGTTGGTGCCGTTGGGGCTGACCGCCACCC
This sequence comes from uncultured Actinomycetota bacterium, assembly GCA_963728815.1. Taxonomy (GTDB): domain Bacteria; phylum Actinomycetota; class Actinomycetes; order Mycobacteriales; family Mycobacteriaceae; genus Mycobacterium. The sequence goes on along the minus strand of CAVSLH010000016.1, from coordinate 141,660 downwards.
CCCACGGATAGCTACCGACGGGGACGGTGGCGATGACGGTGTTGTAGGTGGCGCTGGTGGGGTCGGTGTCGATCACCGACACCGAGTTGCCGCTTTCGTTGGTGCTTGCTGAAGTTAACGTCAATGGTCGTCGCGGATCACCGGTGCTCGTCGTGAGCGGACGGAATTATTGAGTTCCACGACGTTAGGGGACATCTGCTGTCAAACAGCAAGCCGTTTGGCGCTTGCGTCGGGTGCGTCGGGCGTGGTCTCTCCATTGGCTGATGGGGCCACGATCGGCGGCTCCAGCATGGTCGACGCAGCGGCGGTCTCGCGGGCGAAGAAGCTTCCGACATCACCGATCGCGCTCATCAACGGCGCCGGGAACACCACCGTGGTGTTCTTGTCCACCCCCAACTCGATCAGGGTCTGCAGATTGCGCAGCTGCAGCGCTAAGGGGTGGGCCATCATGGTGTCCGAGGCATCACCGAGTGCGGCAGCAGCCATCGATTCACCTTCGGCGGCAATAATCTTCGCGCGCTTCTCCCGCTCAGCCTCGGCTTGGCGGGCCATCGCCCGCTTCATGCTGTCGGGCAACTGGATATCCTTCAACTCGACCAAAGTCACCTCGACACCCCACTCCAGGGTCGTCACATCCAGGATCTCCCGGATGTTGGCGTTGATGACCTTGGTCTCCGCCAACGCCTCATCGAGGGTGTGCTGGCCGACGACCTCGCGCAGCGTGGTTTGGGCGATCTGACCGATCGCGGCGTACACATTCTCGATGGCCACCACCGACTTCACCGCATCCACGACCCGGAAATACGCGACAGCGGCAATGTCGACACTGACATTGTCGCGGGTGATGATCCCCTGCGACTGGATCGGCATCGTGACGATGCGCAGCGACACCTTCCACAACCGGTCGACGACCGGGATGATGAACCTCAGGCCGGGTTCCCTGACACCGATAACCCGCCCGAGCCGGAACCACACACCCTTCTCGTACTGGGTCACCACCCGAATCGACAGCGCCACCACAATCAGCGCCACGATGACCACCGCAATGACGACGGCGACGACGTTCATGTCTTCTCCTCAAAGATGGAGTTCACGGTCAACCCTGTGCGGTGCTGTCTCGCACCACCACCGCAGGATCGCTGCCGCTCTCAGCCGACTCGACGCGGCGATACCCGCGCCATCTCCGCCGCTTGTCCTCACCATGCGGTCGCGGGCATCACCCTCACAAGTGCCAAAGGTCCTCGCCATAACCCCGGCTCGTTGATCCAGATGGAGCAGGTGGAGTGAGAGTCTTGCCGCCCATGATGTGGGCAGGAAGGCTCGATGAGAATGGCGACAGGGGACAGACATACGCTGGAGCAGGTCGTGCACAAGCTGGCGCAAGCGGATCGGGCTGTCCAAGAATGCCTCGTCACCGCGCGGCTGTGGGTAGACGCGCCGCCCGATGATCCGGTCGAGGGCCGCGCCGGGCCACTGTGTGACGATCGGCGAGTCGGATTCGATCGCCGTGGTGACCGGTGCCATCCTCGGCGTGCTGCAGGTTTAGCCGCCGACCTTCGCGCCGCCGTTCAATTCACTCGGCGCGTGGACAGCGTTACCGTTGGAGCCGGTTCAGCCGTCAGGGCCAATCCTTGCGGCAGCGCACACGGCACCGATTCGCGCCCGAGGGCTGCTGACCATCTGTGCCCACAGCCCCCTGCCGGCGACGAAGCAATTGACTTGGCACGCCATCAATTTTAGTCCGAAGACACCCTTCGATGCGGCGCCGGTGTCCTACGTTGATGGGCCCTCCGGAGTACTGGTAACCCTTCGTATTCGATTCCGTCGTATTCCCGTCCTGTTGTCGTGGCTCCATAGGAGTTAGGAGGGGAGGGCTCGAAGGGGTGGAGGCATTCTGCCACCAGCGGCCACCACAACTTGGCCGTTGACACTTGATCGCGGGCAGCAGACCCTGATCGCGAGCAGACATGCACCTTCGGCAGCCGCGGTGGTGTGTGCACTCGCGCCCTACGGCGCGATCATGACTACGAGATGGCCATCGAGAAGTTCCCGATCGGGCGCGGTGCGACGCTGCGTGAGCTGCAGGAGGACCCGCACCCGCTGCTGGCACGGCTGCGGGCGGCCGAGCCGGTGTCGTGGCTCGCCGTGCGCGGCGGGTGGCTGGTCACCCGGTACGACCTCGCGGTGGGGGTGATGCGCGATCCCACCACCTTCACTGTTGACGATCCCCGGTTCTCCACGTCCCAGGTGCTCGGCGCAAGCATGCTCTCGCTCGACGGTGCGGACCATGCGCGGCACCGCGAGCCGTTCGCGCATCCGTTCCGCCCGGCGCGGGTGCGAGACCGGTTCACCGGGTTCGTCGAGGCGGAGACCGATCGGTTGATCTCCGCGATCCAACCGGCCGGCCGCGCCGAGTTGCGGCACGAGATCGCCGGTCCGCTCGCAGCCGCGGTCGTCACCGAGGCACTCGGGCTGCGCGATGTCAACGCCGACACGGTGTTGTCCTGGTACACGGCGATCGTGGCGGCGGTGTCGGAGGTGACCGCGGGGCGGCCCGTCACCGCGGCGGGCGCAAATGCGTTCAGCCAATTGCGGGCCAGCGTGGCGCGGACCATCGGCCATATCGACGAGCCATCGCTGCTGAGGGAGGCGGCGCGGGCGCCGGAACGGCTGAGCCGGGACGAGATCGTGTCGAACGCGGCTGTGTTGATGTTCGGCGGTATCGACACCACCGAGGGGATGATCGTCAACGCGGTCGGGCACCTGCTCGGCGACCCTGAGGCGCTCGCATTTGTTCGTGGCGGCACGGATCTCTTGCCGAATGCGATCGAGGAGTCGATCCGGTTGGAGCCGGCGGCCGCGCTCGTCGACCGATACGCCACCCGCGATGTTGAGCTCGGGGGCGCGCGGATCCAGCGCGGTGACCTAGTCATCGTATCGATCACGGGCGCTAACCGAGATCCGGCCGTGTTCACCGACCCCGACCGGTTCAACATCCGCCGCGCCAACGCCAGGGTCAACCTCGCCTTCGCGCAGGGGCCGCACTTCTGCCTTGGCGCGCAGCTCGCCAGGACCGAGACCACAATCGCGGTCGGCCGACTCTTGGATCGGCTGCCCGGGCTGCGGCTAGACCCCGACCACCGGAACGCGCCACGAGGTCTCGTGTTCCGCAAACCGCCGACTCTCCACGTGCGCTGGACTGTTTAGCTCTGATCTCCAAGCGAAGGCTGTTGTGGTGCGGGGGACTCGCAGCATCTCATGAGATGAAAGCGCAGTAGTTTACTGGTAACCCTTCGTATTCGATTCCGTCGTATTCGTGCCCGTTCCGCAATGGAGGTGGTGGCGCCGCGGCCCGCGGGAGCGTTGGGGCGTTTCCCAGGTATGCGAACAGTTCGTGTGACCCCGTTCCGCTCGGCCGCCATGAACTCATGGGATGGTCAGCAGGCGGCGGGATGTGATTCGCAGTACGGAGTCTTTCCGGGGAAGCGGTAACGGTGCGTGGCGACCCACCGGTACACGGCGTCCTGCAGGAATTGGATACCCGGAATTCGGTAGACGAACAAAGGCAGCTTGGTCCCGATCGCGGCCGACAGCGCCGCGTTGGCGGCCTCTGCGCCGGCGTACACGTCGCCGGACGAGTCCAACCACCGGACCGTTTCGAGCAGCCGCGAGGCCGGGATACCCAGGCGCTCCGCGACATTGTCGCCTTGGAGCGGTTCGGTCGAGAGATCACCGGTCCGGTTCAGACGCAGCAGTAAATCGCGGGAGCGAGTGCACATCCCGCAGGCGCCGTCGAAGAACAAGACTCCCGACATGTGTCCATTGTCCATGGGTGCCCGGTGCGCAGTTCAGCGCGGCGCCAACTCGGCGATCGCCTGGTCGAGGGAAAGGAGCGAGGTCATCGTGGCACCGCTCTTGCCTGCATAGGGAGCAACGCGGGTGCCCGTGAAGTTACCGTCGCCGGAACATGACGATGAACTATTCGGGCCAACCGTCGTCGTTGCCGTCCTTGCGCGTGATCCCATCCGGTTAGGACCACGATGAGCACAGCGATGGTGCTTGTCGCGATCGAACAAGCCAACTGGACAGATCAACGCAACGGCTTATGTGACGTGAAAGATATTGTCCACCACACTGATCGAGGATCGCCAGTACTCGGTGATCCACGCCGGGACCGAGATTGGCGATCATCTCCTCGGCCATTCGCACGCGCCTCATCGGGCATTCTGGGCCCCTGCTCACCGCGACCAAGGACATCGACAATCGACATCAGCGAGGCCGCCGTCCTGGCCAAACCCGTGCTCAGCTGGCGCTACGGGCGCACAATTGAGGTGTCCGTCTGAAACCTGGGGAGCTGCGATGAGCGAGCAACTGTACGACTTTTTCGGCGAGCTCTTCCAGCGGTACTTCAGACCCGCCATCGACGCATATCCGCGAATGGGTGGAGCACTCGTCGAAAGGTTACTCGCGCTGACTGACGACGTCCCCGATAGATTGGCACAGACCCGGTGCGCCGCAGCGGCATGGGCCAAAGCCGAGACCCCGAACGCCAGGATCACCTCGGAACTCTTCGTGATCACCCAACACGGACTGATGTATGCCGCCGGGTTGAACGAGTCGCGCCGGGCGCTGTATTACCTGGCCACGCCGCCCGCATTGTTCGATCCGTTCGTCGATCAGGTCGACACCGCCGAACTGCGTGAGGGCGCGGTAGTCGTGGTGGACAGTCGGTTCGGCCGCGACCTCGCATCCGCGCATCCGATGGACGCCGCGCTGCGCCGGATACTCGATGAGCACCTGGCGCTGCGGGTGGATCTGCCCGCGTAGCTATTTCTTCGCCGCAGTCTTCTTGGCCGGCGTGTCGTTCGCGGTCTTGTTGGCGGGGGCGCTTCGACATCGATTCGGCTGCCCGGCCGCGTGCCCACATTTTGCCCATAATTGCCCACCAAAAAGGGTGATCCTGTGTGAACGACAGTGATGTGTTTTCCCAAGCAGGGCCGTTTTAGGGCTCTTGAACTGGCGGTGGCGGAGGGATTTGAACCCCCGGACGGTTTTAGCCGTCTCTCGCTTTCAAGGCGAGTGCATTAGGCCGCTCTGCCACGCCACCGCTGATAAGGGTAACGGGGTAGTAGCGTGGCCGGCATGCACGCCATCGTCGCTGAGTCGTCCGATCAACTGGTGTGGCAACAAGTACCCGATGTGTCTGCCGGGCCGGGCGAGGTACTGATCAAAGTCGCCGCGGCGGGGGTCAACCGCGCCGACGTGCTGCAGGCCGCCGGTAAATATCCGCCGCCGCCGGGAGCCAGTGAGATCATCGGCGTGGAGGTCGCCGGTGTCATCTCAGAAGTCGGCTCGGGTGTCACCGGATGGTCTGTCGGACAAGAGGTTTGCGCTCTGCTGTCCGGCGGCGGATACGCCGAGTACGTCGCCGTTCCCGCTGGCCAGGTCATGCCGATTCCGCAAGGCGTCGACTTGGTCGACGCCGCCGGGTTACCGGAGGTGGCCTGCACCGTGTGGTCGAACCTGGTGCTGGTCGCTCACCTGAGCGAAGGCCAGCTGCTGCTGATGCACGGCGGGGCCAGCGGCATTGGAACCCACGCGATCCAGGTCGCATGTGCGTTGCGCGCCCGGGTGGCGGTGACCGCCGGATCGGCCGAGAAGCTGGAAACCTGTCGCGACTTGGGCGCGCAAATCACCATCAACTATCGCGACGAGGATTTCGTTGCGCGCCTGCGGGATGAGACCGGCGGCGCCGACGTGATCTTCGACATCATGGGCGCCTCCTATCTGGACCGGAATATCGATGCCCTGGCTCCCGACGGACAGCTGATCATCATTGGCATGCAGGGCGGGATGAAGGGCGAGCTCAACCTCGGCAAGCTACTCAGTAAACGGGCGCGGGTTATCGGCACCACGCTGCGGGCCCGACCGGTGAGCGGCCCGAACAGTAAGAGCGAGATCGTGGCTGCGGTGACGGCCTCGGTCTGGCCAATGATTGCCGACGGGAGGATCCGGCCGATGATCGGTGCGCGCATGCCCATTCAACAGGCGGCCGACGCGCATCAGCTGTTGGTGTCGGGGCAAGTGTCCGGGAAAATCGTGCTCACCGTCTAGCGACAACGCGACGCTACTGCGCACTCGCACTTGGATTTTCGCGCTGACGTTACGCTCGCGACGGTAGCATCTCCCACCGGGGTGGGTGAGGGAGGCCGGCCGGTGGACGGGGTGGCGTTCGGGCGGTACCGGCTGCTGTCGTTGATCGGCGAGGGCGGCATGGGCAAGGTGTATAAGGCCCACGACACCGTGATCGGCCGCGATGTCGCGATCAAGGTGTTGCCCACCGAGCTGGGCGCCGAGCCAGGGTATCGGGAGCGGTTTCGCCGCGAGGCCCACACCGCGGCCCGGTTGAGCGAGCCGCACAACGTCCCGATCTATGACACCGGGGAGATCGAAGGCCAGCTGTATCTGGTGATGCCGGTGATCGACGGCATCGACGGCTGACCGACCCTCCCCTGAGCCGGTCCCAACACTGCAGCCCCAGCTCCGGCCGGGCCTGATCACCGCGATCGCCGCGATCGTCGTGATCGTGGCCGCCTTAGGCGTCATCGGCACCTACCTCCTGACGCAACACTCACGCGAATCCCAAACCCCAACCGCCCAACCGGCACCGGCTTCGGGCCAAATCCCGACCGCGCAATCCGCACCGCCTTCAGGGCAAACGCCGCAGCCCGCACCGCCTTCGACGCCGACCTCCACGTCTCAGTACTTCAAAACTTCCTGGGGCACGAGCTGTCAGGTCACTGCGCAGCAGGTCACTTGCCAGACGTGTATCCCGGGACAAAGAATTACCAACGCCTATACGTGTACCGATCCCGCGCCCGAGGTTGCAGTCAACACCGCGGGCATTGTCGACAGAAACCCCGGAACTATCGGCTCTTCTTCGGATATACAGCAGCTCTCCAATGGCCAGACCTATCGCGCCGACGGCTGGACGATAGTGGCCAGCGGCGGCTGGGCCCGCTTCATCAACGACACAACCGGTCACGGCATGGCCGTCGCCCCTCAAAACTTTGACTCGTTCTGACACAGCAGACGTTGGCTTGGCTTGCACGGCAGTGCTTTTGCGCTAGCTCGAAGCCGGTCACAAATCAGCCGAACGACGCCAGAGCACGCACCAGTTGGTCGACTTCAGCCGTCGTCGAGTAATGCGCCAGCCCGACCGTAACGGCGCCGCCGACGTCGTTGACGCCCAGCACTTCGAGCACACGTGAACTCTCGTCGGATATCGCCAGAATTCCGTTGTCCGCCAAGCGCTGCACCACCCGCTCGGCAGGCACCTGGTCGAGCGCGAAACTGACGACCGGTATCCGTGCCTCCGGACGCCCGATCAGCATCATCAGCGGCAACGACCGTAACGACACCATCAGATAGTCGAAGACCCGGTTCAGATACGAGGTGGCAGATTGCATCGACACCGACAGCCGTTCACGTCTGCTGCCACGAGCCGATTCGTCAAGTGCCGCAAGGTATTCGATGCTAGCGACCACACCGCCCAACAGACCGAACTGGTGCAAACCAACCTCTAGGCGCGCCGGGCCGGTGGCGTAGGGGTCGGTCGAGACTGAGCCGAAGGTGTTTATCAGCGCCGGATCTCGAAACACGACCGCCCCGATCGGCGGACCGCCCCACGCGTGAGCGTTCACCGCCAGCACGTCGACGTCGGTCTCCTTGATATCGAACAGCCGGTACGGCGCGGCAGCGGAATGATCGACTATCACCAACCCGCCGACGTCGTGGACCAGCTTGGTCATCGCGCGCAGATCGGTGACCGTGCCCAGCGTTCCCGACGCGGAAGTGACGGCCACCAGCCGGGTCGACTTGCCAATCAGGCTCTCCCACTGCCACGTCGGCAACTCACCGGTCTCGATGTCGACCTCGGCCCACTTCACCTTGGCCCCGTAGCGGTGTGCCGCCCGCAGCCAGGGGGCGATGTTCGCCTCGTCGTCAAGGCGGGTGACGATCAGCTCGTATCCCAGGCCGGCACGCGAGGACGACGCCTCGGCCAGCGATGACAACAGGACCGCGCGATCGGCGCCCAGCACGACACCCGCCGGGTCGGCGTTGAACAGATCGGCCACCGCCGCACGCGCCGCTTCGAGAACCGCGGCGCTCCGCCGCGCCGACGGGTGAGCACCGGCAGTGCTGGCACTGGATCTGCGGAAAGCCGTCGACACGGTGGTCGCAACGGAATCGGGAATCAGCATGCCGGCCGGTGCGTCGAAATGCACCCATCCGTCACCCAACGACGGATGCAGACCGCGCACCCGGGCGACGTCGTATGCCATGCCAGCCACCTTAGAGCTTCCGCCATTCCGCGAAAATTCGCGACGGCAGCGGGTGCCATAGACGTTCGAGCCAATCCGGCTTCGCCAGCCCGGTCACCCAGGCCAGCCATACTAGTCGAGTGGGGCTGTGCTTCGGAACGCTGATCGCACTGTTTTTGCTGATCGCGCCGGGGACAATCGTCGCGCGCGTTGCTCAGCTAACTTGGCCGATCGCCATTGCTGTTGGCGCAGCGCTGACGTATGGCGTGGTTGCGCTGGCGATCATTCCCTTCGGTGCGCTCGAAGTACCTTGGAACGCTTGGACGGCGCTGGCCGCGCTGGGCGCGGTGTGCGTGCTGATGACGGGTTTGCAGCTGGTGTTCGCCCGCTATCGCGACACCGAGGCTGAAGCCCGAGCGGTCGGCGGGTGGCCGGCGCTTACGGTGGCGGCCGGAGTGCTGCTGGGCGTCCTGCTGGTCGGCTGGGCGGCCTATCGCGGCATACTGCACTGGCAATCCATCCCCAGCACCTGGGACGCGGTCTGGCACGCCAACACTGTGCGCTTCATCCTCGACACCGGCCAGGCGTCATCCACCCACATGGGTGAGCTTCGTAACGTCGAGACACACCAAGCGCTGTATTACCCGTCGGTGTTCCACGCCCTGGCAGCGGTGTTCTGCCAACTCACCGGGGCGGCACCCACCACCGGCTACACCTTGACTTCGCTGGCGGCGTCGGTCTGGCTGTTTCCGTCCAGCGCGGCCATCCTCACCTGGCATCTATTGCGCCGTGTTACAAGAACCGATTTGTCGGCCTCCTCAGCCTCGCCGGCCTCGTCGGCCTCGGAAACCGATTTGTCGGCCTCCCCAGCCTCGCCGGCCTCGTCGGCCTCGGGAGAATGGCGCGCCGCGGGTGCGTCGGCCACCGCGGCGGCGCTGTCGGCGTCGTTCACCTCGGTGCCCTATGTCGAATTCGGCGTCGCCGCGATGCCGAACCTGGCGGCCTACGGGGTCGCGGTGCCGACGATGGTGTTGATCACCTCGACGTTGCGGCACCGCGACCGCATCCCGGTGGTCATTCTGGCGCTGGTTGGCATCTTCTCGGTCCACCTGACCGGCGGGTTCGTCGTCATTCTGTTCCTGTTGGGTTGGTGGCTTCTGGACGCGTTGTGGCACCCGGTGCGCGGCCGACTCGCCGACATACTCACCCTGGCCGCCGTGGCAGTGCCGACCGGGCTGGTGCTGGCGCCACAGTTCATCGGGGTGCTCAGACAGGCCGACATCATCGCCGGGCACACATTCCCCAGCTTCAAGAGCAGGAAGCAGTACTTGATCGATGCCATCCTGCAGCACACCCGTCACCTCAACGACTTCCCGACTCAATACATGCTGATGGCACTGGCGGCCATCGGGATGGGGATCTTGCTGTACAAGAAAATCTGGTGGCCCCCGGTGCTCTGGCTGTGGCTGATCGTGGCGATCGTCTACGCGGGGGCTCCGTTTCGCGGCCCGATCGGCCGCTCGATCGAAGAATTCAGCCAGTTCTTCTACAACGATCCGCGACGGCTGTCGGCAGTGGTGACGATGCTGTTGATGCCGATGGCAGGCATCGCGTTGTTCGCGGCGGCCATGGTGCTGGTGGCCGGCGCCAAGCGACTCGCCGATCGGTTCAGGCCGTTGCCCGCACCCGTCTGGGTCTCAGCCACGGCAGTGCTGCTGGTGGTGGCCACCGTGCTAACTGGCCGGCACTACTTATGGCGGCACCTGGTCTTGTTCGGCGACAAGTACGACTCGGTGATCGTCAACCAAAAAGATCTCGATGCCATGGCCTATCTGGCGACCCTGCCCGGTGCACGCGACACCATCATCGGCAACTCCAATGTCGACGGCACCGCGTGGATGTACGCGGTAGCCGACCTGCATCCGCTGTGGACCCACTACGACTTCCCACAGCAGACGGGCCCCGGCTACTTCCGGTATATCTTCTGGGCCTACGCCCGCACCGGCAATCCGTGGGTAGTCGAAGCGGTCCGAGTGCTCAATATCCGCTACATCCTGACCAGCACGCCGACGGTTAAGGGGTTTGCTGTGCCCGGCGGACTAGTGTCACTGGAGAAGTCGAAGTCGTGGACGAAGATCTACGACAACGGTGAGGCCCGAATCTACGAATGGCGCGGAGATCCCGCAGCCACACACTCCTAGAGTGCCCGCATTAAGGATGGTGACTGGATTGATTACCGGCAATGATGACGACGGCATCGAGATCATCGGCGGCGTCGATCCGGGAATCATGGCGGTAAACGCAGATGACTCCGATGAACGCTCACTAACCGACCTGGTCGAGCAGCCCGCCAAGGTGATGCGAATCGGCACCATGATCAAGCAACTGCTCGAGGAGGTGCGCGCCGCACCGCTCGACGAAGCCAGCCGCAACCGGCTACGCGAGATCCACGCCACCAGCATCCGCGAGCTCGAAGACGGCCTGGCGCCCGAACTGCGCGAGGAACTCGACCGCCTCACCCTGCCGTTCAACGAGGGCGCCGCACCATCGGACGCCGAGTTACGCATCGCCCAGGCTCAGCTGGTCGGCTGGCTGGAAGGGCTGTTCCACGGCATCCAGACCGCGCTGTTCGCCCAGCAGATGGCCGCCCGCGCGCAGCTGGAACAAATGCGCCAGGGCGCGCTCCCACCGGGCATCGGCAAGCCGGGCCACGCCGGGTCCGGACACGGGCAGTACCTGTAAGCAGACAGCGGTGTCTGGTCCTCATATCGAGACGCACAGTGCGTGGGTGGAATTTCCCATCTTCGACGCCAAGTCGCGTTCCCTGAAGAAGGCCTTCCTGGGCAAGGCGGGCGGCACGATCGGCCGCAACAGCTCCAACGTGGTCGTCATCGAGGCGTTGCGGGACATCACCATGTCGCTCGAGCTGGGCGACAGGGTCGGTTTGGTCGGTCACAACGGGGCTGGGAAATCGACTCTGCTGCGCCTACTTTCGGGCATCTACGAGCCCACTCGGGGCTCGGCGAAGGTCACCGGCCGGGTGGCGCCGGTCTTCGATCTCGGGATCGGCATGGATCCAGAGATCTCCGGATACGAAAACATCATCATCCGGGGCCTGTTCCTGGGGCAGACCCGAAAGCAGATGCAGGGCAAGGTGGACGAGATCGCCGAGTTCACCGAGCTCGGCGATTACCTGTCGATGCCGCTGCGGACGTATTCCACCGGGATGCGAGTGCGGCTGGCGATGGGCGTGGTCACCAGCATCGACCCCGAGATTCTGTTGCTCGACGAAGGCATCGGCGCCGTGGACGCCGACTTCCTGAAGAAGGCCCAGTCCCGGCTGCAGAGCCTGGTGGAGCGCTCCGGAATCCTTGTTTTCGCAAGCCATTCCAACGAATTCCTGGCCCGGCTGTGCAAGACCGCGATGTGGATCGACCACGGAGTCATCAAGCTCAGCGGCGGCATCGAACACGTAGTGCGCGCCTATGAGGGTGAGGACGCGGCGCGGCACGTACGCGAAGTGCTGGCCGAGACCGCCGCTCACCAGCCTCTCGCGCAAAAAGCTTCTGGGGCTTCACGGGATGAGTGAATCCGTCTTCGCCGTCGTGGTCACCCACCGGCGCCCCGACGAGCTGGCCAAATCGCTGGACGTGCTGACCACCCAGACCCGCTTGCCCGATCACCTCATCGTGGTCGACAACGACGGTCCCCAGGATGGTTCCGCCGACAGTCGGGTTCGCGATCTCGTTGACAGCCAGCCGATCTCGACCACGTATTTGGGCTCGCGCCGAAACCTGGGCGGCGCAGGCGGTTTCGCGCTGGGCATATTGCACGCGTTAGCGCAGGGCGCCGATTGGGTGTGGCTGGCTGACGACGATGGTCGTCCGCAGGACACCCGAGTGCTGGCCACCCTGATGGCATGCGCCGAGAAGTACGGCCTGGCCGAGGTATCGCCGATGGTGTGCAATATGGACGACCCGCAGCGGCTGGCGTTTCCGTTGCGGCGTGGCCTGGTATGGCGCAGGCGCGCAAGCGAGTTGCGTACCGAAGATGGGCAGGAACTGCTGCGCGGGATCGCGTCCTTGTTCAACGGCGCGCTGTTCCGGGCAACAACCCTGGATTCGATCGGTGTCCCGGACCTGCGGCTGTTCATCCGTGGCGACGAGGTAGAAATGCACCGCCGGCTAGTCCGGTCCGGCCTGCCGTTTGGAACCTGCCTCGACGCGGTCTACCTGCATCCGTGCGGATCCGATGAGTTCAAGCCGATCCTGGGCGGCCGGATGCATACCCAATACCCCGACGACCCGGCCAAGCGGTTCTTCACCTACCGCAATCGCGGCTACGCGTTGTCGCAACCGGGCCTGCGTAAGCTGCTGGCCCAGGAGTGGCTTCGGTTCGGCTGGTTCTTCCTGGTGACCCGCCGCGACCCCAAGGGCCTGTTGGAGTGGATTCGGTTGCGCCGCTTGGGACGTCGCGAGAAATTCGGCAAGCCTGACGCTGGAGGATCCTGATGACGTTCATCGACGCGGCGGCTCAGTCGCGGACGCTTACCCGGGCCCGGGGTGATCTGGTCGACGGCTTCCGCCGCCACGAACTGTGGCTGCACCTGGGCTGGCAAGACATCAAGCAGCGCTACCGCCGCTCGGTGCTGGGCCCGTTCTGGATCACCATCGCGACCGGCACCACCGCCGTCGCGATGGGCGGTTTGTATTCGAAGCTGTTTCACCTCGAGCTGTCAGTGCATCTCCCGTATGTCACGCTCGGGCTGATCATTTGGAATCTGATCAACGCCGCGATCCTGGAGGGCGCCGATGTGTTCGTCGCCAACGAGGGACTGATCAAACAATTGCCGACGCCGCTCTCCGTGCACGTCTACCGGCTGGTGTGGCGACAGATGATCTTGTTCGCGCACAACATCGTCATCTATGTCGTCGTCGCGATTATCTTCCCCAAGCCGTGGTCGTGGGCCGATCTGTCGGTGTTTCCGGCGCTGGCGCTGATCGTGCTCAATTCCATTTGGGTGTCTCTGTGTTTTGGCATCCTGGCAACCCGCTACCGCGACATCGGCCCCCTGCTGTTTTCCGTCGTGCAGTTGCTGTTCTTCATGACGCCGATCATCTGGAACGACGACACGTTGCGCCAGCAGGGCGCTGGACGCTGGTCGAGCATCGTCGAACTCAACCCGCTGCTGCACTATCTCGATATCGTCCGGGCACCACTGCTGGGCGCTCACCAGGAGCTGCGGCACTGGGTGGTGGTGATAGTGCTGACAGCCATCGGCTGGGTGCTGGCGGCCTTCGCGATGCGGCAATACCGCGCCCGGGTGCCGTATTGGGTCTAACTGTGCCGCGGAACTGTTGTAGTCACATCCGCCCCACGAGTGTCGGGGTGGAGCGGGTGTCCCGTTTGCCCGCAGAACGAACATCCGTGCCCCGCAGAAAATGAGGTGGCGGACGTGCTAACCACGTCCGCCACCTCAGGCTACGTCGACAACCAGGGTGTTAGCTGGTTTCTTCGGTGACGATGATTCGGTCGTGGCTGGTGGCCCACGACTTGGTGAAGAGCTCGATGGACACCGTCTCGTCCTTGCCGCGCGAGGTGCCGCTGTCGTTGAGGTGCACCTTGCCGTTGGCGGTGTCAACGCCGGTCACTACCACGGCGTGGTCGGCCCTGGGGTTACCGTTCTTGTCCTTGCTCTCGACGGGCTTGCCCCAGATGAGCTCGCCGTTCACCCCGGCGATCACCTTGTGGCCGCCAGCCAGGTAGTGCTTGAGCGCCTCCATGCCGGTGGCGACACCGGTCGTGTCAGCGTCGTCCAAGTTCGTGAACACGCCGGTGATGCCGTAGTGCGCCAACAGGACCGGAATGTCGCGTGGGTCGGTGCCGCGCCCGGTGTGATTCGGGTCGCTCGTGTCTTTCGGCAGTGTGTAGATCGGGCCGGGGTGGGACTGGCTGGGCAGCTGCTGCCCTACCGCGATGATCTCCCGCTCGGAAGGCTCGTGACCGGTCAGCTGGCCAATCACGTCGGCGGCTGCCATCAGCGCGCAGTCGTCGTGGGTGTGCACTTGGGGGGTGGGGGAGGCGTCGGCCGTGCCCGTCGCCAGGCCCAGTGCCAGGCCAGCGCCGAGGACGGCGAGACCGGCGGCCCGGGCGGCCCGACCAATGAAGCCAATCTTGCTGGTGCTCATGGTGTTTCCTTTCCTCGTCAGTGCCTAGTGATCTAGGTGTGTGAGAAAAGGCTCGGATGCCGGCCTCTTGGAAAGCTCTGCGAATTCTTGAAAAGCCGGGGCGCCACTGGCGAGCAGGGTCACCGCACTAGGGGCTCAAGGAGTCCGTCTGAGATCCTTGGCGAGCTTCTTGTGAACCGTGCGCGCGCGCCCGACGCCGTCCTGCAGGTAGCCGCAAAGATCCTTTGAGAATCTGCCAAGAATCCCTTGAGAATCCTTCAAGGCACTGCACCGACGCTCAGGCCGTGCATCAAACGGCGTCGATGACAACAGATCTCGCCGCCTTCGCGCCTGGCGACAGGCGCAACCACGACGCAGGAAGAAAGGCATGACATGCTGCGCCACGACAACGTGTCCATGCTCGCCGGCGGATCACTGCTAGCCACCGACGGCAATGCCAAACTTGTGTTGGCGCGTTCCATTCCGTTTCATTCGCTGTGCGAGCGTCACCTACTTCCGTTCCACGGTGTCGCGCATGTCGGGTACGTGCCCGGCGAAAACCTGTTCGGCTTATCCGAATTCACGCGAACTGTCGAAGCATGCTCGCGCGGCATTCAAGTCCAGCAACGGATGACCACCCGGATAGGTTTGTGGCTGCACCACCAGTTCGCCCCACGAGGGGTGGGCGTCCTGGTGGAGGGCGTGCATACCTGCATGGCGGCACGCGGCTTCCCGCCCGTCGGTGCGGCGACGAGCACGACGGCGTTCTACGGATCCCTGCGAGAGAGTGCCGACGATCAAAGCGAATTCCTTGCGCTGGCAAGGCAACAGCAATGACTTAACCATGCGGCGCTCCACGCGAGGATCGCCGAACTAACGACGAAAGGAGCATGATGCAAACGAACATCGTGTCGCCGAAGAGGTGCGCGTCGCCACGATGCACCGCGCCGACGCACCCATTGGCCGCACGGCAAGATTCCACATGCGCAAACGGTTCGACGAATTTCCATGCTGCCATCGCTCCTGGGCCAATCAAGGAAAACGTTTCTTCCTGCACGGCTGTGAGCGGACTTTCGAAGTCGAGTTCGCCTGTGCGGAAACCGAACCTGGCACCGGATTGGTGGTGGACTCAAGTTCGCTCAAGGAGGTCCGGGCAGCACTGCGACGCCAATTCGACCACACCACGCTGATCGCCGAGGATGACCCGCAGCGTGATCTGTTCGAACTGCTGGCCGACCGGGGCGTCATCGATCTGCGGATCATGTACGACACCGGGACGGAGGGTTCGGCGGCCTGGGTGTTCGACACCGCCGAGCGCATCCTCGGGCTGGCGACCGGAGGCCGGGTCTGGGTGTCTCGGATCGAGGCGCGTGAGAGCCGCAACAGCGTGGTCACCCTGACCGCGGAACCGGCAGCGACGGCAGATTCGCCGAAGCCGGACCCCGCGGGCGAATGAGTATGTCGCGCCGCTGGTGTTTACCCTCGCTGACGAGGACACCGTAGTGGTGGGGCCTAGCGACGCCCCCGCTGCGCCCGCGTGTCGATCCGACATCCCACCTGGGCAAAGACGACGAAACTCCACGCTGTGTCCCGCCGAAGGAGGAGTATGCGATCGTGAGCGACATCTCGGTAATCGGTCGCGTCGGGCAGTTGATCGTGGCGACCCGAGGCGACCGCGGCGCGGGCGAGGTCATGCTGACCGTGCGCGGGTCCAAGGAGGCCTTCCTGGCATGGTCCGACGAACCATTGCCGAAGGGCACTAAGGTGCTGGTGGTTGAGGTCCGGGGCGCGAGAACGGTGGTCGTTGAGCCCTGGAATGAACTGGGCACGACCCCGCCCGATCTGTATTGACGATCGAATTTCCCTGCTACACAACAGCGAAACTGCAAAAGGAGTCCAAACATGCTCGGTTACAAGGTGCCCGATCCGGACGAGACGATGCTGATCTCCGGCGGCAGAAGCAAGGGCAACGCCCCCTTCCGCGTCGTGACCGGACACGGCGCCTTCGTCATCCCGTTCTTCCGCAAGAGCCGGTTCCTGACGCTGGCCATGTGTGAAGCCGAGGTCGCCGAAAAATGCGTCACCCAACAGGGCATCACCCTCAACGTCCGGTCGGTGATCGCTTTCAAGGTCGGCAACGACACCGAGAGCATCATCAGCGCTGCGCAGCGATTCCTGTCAGACCAGGACCAGATGGCTGTGCTCACCGGCCGGATCTTCGCCGGCCACTTGCGCTCGATCATCGGTTCGATGACCGTCGAGCAGATCATCCGGGAACGTCAGAAGCTGGCGACCGAGGTGCTCGATGGTTCCAAGGAGGAGATGGCCCGGATCGGGCTGACCGTCGACGCCCTGCAGATCCAGTCCATCGACGACGACGGGCTGGGCTACATCACCGCCATGTCGGCGCCGCACAACGCGGCCATCCAGCAGCAGGCGCAGATCGCTCAGGCGCAGGCGAACCAGGCGTCGGCTGAGGCGGATCAGGAGTCACAACGCAATCAAGCGGAGTTCGCCCGTCAGACCGCGATCGTCAAGGCCCAGTACAAGGCGGAAGTCGACAAGGCGCAGGCACAAGCCGCCCAGGCGGGCCCGCTGGCCGAAGCGCAGGCTCAGCGCGAGGTGCTGGAGATGAGGACGGAGTTGGCTCAGCGTGCCGCCGAGTTGCGCCAGCAGGAACTGGTCGCCGAGGTGGTCAAGCCGGCCGAGGCGGAAGCCGAACGTGTCCGGATCCTGGCGGTCGCCGATGCGGAGAAGATGAAGATCCAGGCCGAGGCGGCGGCGTCGCACAATCGGGTGGCGTTGGACAAGATGCTCATCGATCAGCTACCCGAACTCGTGGGAAAGGCGGCAGAGGGGCTTTCGGGCGCAAACCTCACCGTGCTCAATGGCGCCGATGGGCTCGGCCAGGTGGCCGCCGGGCTGGTCTCGCAGGGCCTAGCCATCTTCGACTCGCTTCGCGGCGGAGTCGCACATGCCGGCGACGACTACGACGAACCGTCGCTCACTCCGAACCCCGAGTTGGGCTCCGGCACACGACATGCCGGACAGTAGCGTGCTGACAAGCGCTGCGTAGCAACGTAACTCGTCCGGCAACCGCACAGCCCGCGCACATTGTACCGGCGCTGTCCGACCGGGGCATTCTGCGGCTAAAAGTGGATAGAATCGGGCGAACTGGGTATACACAGACAGCGGACTGCAAATGCTTGTCGGATATCGGTGACGGTTGCGTCTGAATGGTGTAACACTGAATCGCTGCGAATCGGATTCGCGGCAGCCGAGCAATCGGCAAAGGGCAACCCATGAGGAAATAAGGCAATCTGGGCGCTCTGCGACAAGGCGATCGCAGGCGCGCCGCGAAAGGTCGGCGGACGTGAGCGAGGAAGTCCAACCAACGGGTCTGGCGGATGCGGCACGGGATCATCTCGCCGCGGAGCTGGCCCGGCTGCGGCAGCGGCGCGATCGCCTGGAGGTCGAGGTCAAGAACGACCGCGGCATGATCGGCGATCACGGAGACGCGGCCGAGGCAATACAGCGAGCTGACGAACTAGTCGTCCTCGGCGACCGGATCAATGAACTGGACCGGCGGTTGCGCACCGGGCCTTCGCGCACCGACGAATCGGAAGTGCTGCCCGGCGGTACCGAGGTGACCTTGCGATTCCCCGACGGAGAAGTCGTCACGATGCACGTGATCTCCATCGTGGAGGAGACTCCGGTCGGCCGCGAAGCCGAGACGTTGACCGCTCGCAGTCCGTTGGGGCAGGCCCTGGCCGGACGTCAACCGGGCGACACGGTGACCTACTCCACACCGCAAGGGGAAAATCAGGTCGAGTTGATTGCAGTGAAGTTGCCCACATAACGCTGCATCGGGGGCTGCAACCGGCCCCGTTACACTTCAACCCCGATGGCCCCCCCAAACTCCGAGGCCGCGCCGCTGCGCCCACACCTGAATCTGACGACGCAGGTGTGGCGTTTCATTGTTACCGGTGGTCTGGCGGCGGTCGTCGACTTCGGCCTCTACGTGACGCTGTACACAGTGGTGGGCTTACAGGTTGACCTGTCGAAAGCCACCAGCTTCGTCGTCGGCACCATCACCGCCTACCTGATCAACCGCCGATGGACATTTCAGGCCTCGCCAAGCACTGCCCGGTTCGTCGCGGTCATGGTTCTCTACGGGATCACCTTCGCCGTGCAGGTCGGGCTCAACCATCTGTGCCTTGCGCTCTTGCACTACCGGACCTGGGCGATACCCGTCGCGTTCGTGATCGCGCAGGGCACCGCCACGGTGATCAATTTCATCGTGCAGCGAGCCGTGATCTTCCGGATCCGCTGAGCCGAGCGGCCAGGCGGTACCCTCTTTGACGATGTTGAGCGTGGGAGTTTCCACTACCGCCACCCGGCTGACCGGGTGGGGCCGGACCGCGCCCTCGGTGGCACAGGTGCTCTGCACCCCCGATCCCGAGGTGATCGGCAAGGCAGTGGCGCAGGTCGCGGACGCCGGCGGCAGGGGCGTCATCGCCCGCGGGCTGGGACGTTCCTACGGCGACAATGCGCAAAACGGCGGCGGGCTGGTTATCGACATGACCCCGCTGAACAACATCCACTCCATCAGCGCCGACACCAAGCTGGCCGACGTCGACGCCGGAGTCAACCTCGACCAGCTGATGAAAGCCGCACTGCCGTTCGGGCTGTGGGTCCCGGTGCTGCCGGGAACCCGGCAAGTCACCATCGGCGGCGCGATCGCGTGCGACATTCACGGCAAGAACCATCACAGCGCCGGCAGCTTCGGCAATCACGTGCGCAGCATGGACCTGCTGACCGCCAGCGGCGAGATTCGCCACCTCACCCCAGCAGGTGAGGATTCCGAACTGTTCTGGGCCACCATCGGAGGCAATGGCCTGACCGGCATCATCCTGCGAGCCACCATCGAGATGACGCCCACGGAGACGGCGTATTTCATCGCCGACGGCGATGTCACCGCCAGCCTGGACGAAACCATTGCACTGCACAGCGACGGCAGCGAAGCCAACTACACGTATTCCAGCGCCTGGTTCGACGCTATCAGCGCACCACCGAAGCTCGGCCGCGCGGCGGTATCGCGTGGCTCGCTGGCAACCATCGAGCAGTTGCCCGCAAAGCTGCAACGCAACCCATTGAAATTCGATGCGCCGCATCTACTTACCCTGCCGGACATATTCCCGAACGGGCTGGCCAACAAATACACTTTCGGGCCGATCGGCGAACTCTGGTACCGCAAATCCGGCACCTATCGCGGCAAGATCCAGAACCTGACGCAGTTCTACCACCCGCTCGACATGTTCGGCGAATGGAACCGCGCCTACGGGTCAGCGGGCTTCCTGCAGTACCAGTTCGTGATTCCCACCGAGGCGGTCGACGAATTCAAGAAGATCATCGGCGATATCCAAGCTAGCGGCCACTACTCATTTCTCAACGTGTTCAAGTTGTTCGGGCCCGGCAACCAGGCGCCGCTGAGCTTCCCGATTCCCGGCTGGAACATCTGTGTCGACTTTCCGATCAAGGCCGGGCTCAATGAGTTGATCGGCGAACTTGACCGCCGGGTTCTGAAATTCGGCGGCCGTCTCTACACCGCCAAAGACTCCCGCACCACCGCCGACACCTTTCACGCCATGTATCCGCGCATCGACGAGTGGATCGCGGTGCGCCGCAAGGTCGACCCTTTGCGGGTCTTCGCCTCCGACATGGCCCGACGTTTGGAGCTTCTCTAAATGGTGCTCGACGCCGTAGGAAACCCTCAGACAGTGCTGCTGCTCGGCGGCACCTCCGAGATCGGGCTGGCCATCTGCGAGCGATACCTCCGCAACGCCCCCGCGCGGATCGTGCTGGCCGCCATGCCAGACGACCCGGGCCGTGCCGACGCGGTGACACAGATGAAGACCGCGGGCGCGCGTTCGGTGGAGCTGATCGACTTCGAAGCCCTCGACACCGAGAGCCACCCGAAGGTGATCGACCAGGCCTTCGCCAATGGCGATGTCGACGTGGCCATAGTCGCCTTCGGTTTGCTCGGGGACGCCGAAGAGCTGTGGCAGAACCAGCGCAAGGCTGTGCAGATCGCCGAAATCAACTACACCGCAGCGGTTTCCGTGGGAGTGCTGCTGGGTGAGAAGATGCGCGCCCAAGGCTTCGGTCAGATCATCGCGATGAGCACGGTGGCCGGTGAACGGGTGCGACGGTCCAACTTCGTCTACGGCTCCACCAAGGCCGGTCTGGACGGTTTCTATCTGGGATTGTCAGAGGCTTTGCGCGAGTACGGGGTTCATGTCCTGGTGATCCGGCCCGGCCAGGTGCGTACCCGGATGAGCGCGCATATCAAGGAAGCTCCGTTAACCGTCGACAAGGAGTACGTCGCCAACCTCGCGGTGACCGCGTCCGCAAAAGGTAAGGAATTAGTTTGGGCGCCAGCAGCATTCCGCTACGTGATGATGGTGTTGCGACACATCCCGCGGAGCATCTTCCGCAAGCTGCCAATCTGACTATGCGCAACGCACTGGCCAGTCTCGGCCAGATGGTTCTGGCGGCAGTGATCGCCATTGCGGTCGCGCTGATATCGCTGATCGCCATCGCGGGGGTGCAGTGGCCCGCGTTTCCGTCGTCCAACCAGCTGCATGCGCTGACCACCGTCGGTCAGGTCGGTTGCCTGGCCGGGCTGGTCGTTGCCGGCCTGGTATGGCGGCGCGCCCAGACAACCTCGCGGGCCCGGTACCGAGTGCTGGCTCGGCTGGGCGGGCTGGTGTTCGTGTCCGCGTTCACCGTCGTGACGCTGGGCATGCCGCTGGGAGCCACCAAGCTGTATCTGTT
Source organism: uncultured Actinomycetota bacterium (assembly GCA_963728815.1). Lineage (GTDB taxonomy): Bacteria > Actinomycetota > Actinomycetes > Mycobacteriales > Mycobacteriaceae > Mycobacterium. The sequence goes on along the minus strand of CAVSLH010000016.1, from coordinate 120,332 downwards.
CGGCATCTCCGTCGACCAGCAGTTCCGCACCGAATACCTGACTCGGCTTACCGACAGCCCCGCCCTGCACGACATGACCTACCTCGGGCTGCCGCCGTTCTACCCACCGGGCTGGTTCTGGATCGGCGGGCGCGTGGCGGCGCTGACCGGAACAGCGGCATGGGAGATCTACAAGCCGTGGGCGATCACGTCGATCACCATCGCGGTCGCGGTCGCGCTGGTGCTGTGGTGGCGGATGATCCGCTTCGAGTACGCGCTGATCGTCACTACGGCGACCGCGGCGGTGACGCTGGCCTACAGCTCGCCGGAGCCCTACGCCGCGATGATCACGGTGCTGCTGCCGCCGGTGCTGGTGCTGACGTGGTCGGGTCTGCGCGCCCGCGACCTGGGGGCACCGCCCGCCTGCGGGGGACACGCCCGCGTGACACCGGACGCCGAAAGTCACGCTGGCGTGACGCTCGAGCCAAGAGCCGGCGGCTGGGCCGCGGTGATCGGCGCCGGCATATTCCTGGGCCTCGCGGCCACCTGGTACACACTGCTGCCGGCCTACAGCGCGTTCACGGTGGTGCTGATGGCGCTGCTGCTGGCCGGGTCGCGATGGCGGCGGGAGGGCTTCAAGGCGGCCCTCGACCCGCTGCGCCGCCTAGTCGTCATCGGCGTCATCGCGGCGGCCATTGCGGCCACCACCTGGCTGCCGTTTTTGTTGCGGGCGGCCCATGACCCGGTCAGCAACACCGGCAGCGCCCAGCACTACCTGCCGGCCGACGGTGCCGAACTGACCTTCCCGATGCTGCAGTTCTCCCTGCTGGGAGCGATCTGCATGCTGGGCACCCTGTGGCTGGTGGTGCGGGCTCGATCGTCGGTGCGGGCGGGCGCACTGGCCATCGGCGTGCTGGCCGTCTATCTGTGGTCGTTGTTGTCGATGCTGACCACGCTGGCGCGCACCACGCTGCTGTCCTTCCGGCTGCAGCCCACGCTGACCGTGCTGCTGGTCGCCGCCGGGGCATTCGGCTTCGTCGAGACCGCCCGCGCGCTTGCTGCGCGCGGAAAAGGGAGTCGCGACGGCGGCTGGGGCCGGGCTGTCATCCCGGTCGCCGGGGCGGTCGGGCTGGCCGCGGCGATCGCGTTCAGCCAGGACATTCCCGACGTGCTGCGGCCGGATCTCACCATCGCCTACACCGACACCGACGGCCACGGCCAGCGCGGCGACCGGCGGCCACCGAGTTCCGAGAAGTACTACTCCGCCATCGACGCCGCCATCCTGCGTGTCACCGGCAGGCCACGCGATCAGACCGTCGTGCTGACCGCCGACTACAGTTTCCTGTCGTACTACCCCTACTGGGGCTTTCAGGGGTTGACCCCGCATTACGCCAACCCGCTGGCGCAGTTCGACCTGCGGGCCGCGCAGATCGAGAAATGGTCCAAGCTCAAGACGGCCGACGAGTTCATCCACGCGCTGGACACGGTGCCCTGGCCGCCGCCGACGGTTTTCGTCATGCGCCGCGGCGCGAGTAAGACCTACACCTTGCGGCTGGCCGAGGACGTCTATCCCAACCAGCCCAATGTCCGTCGTTACACCGTCGACTTGCGGGCCGCCCTGTTCGCCGACCCACGTTTTGCCGTCCAAAGCATCGGCCCGTTTGTGCTGGCCATCCGCAAGCCGGTGGGGTAGCGCTGATGGCCACCGAAACCTCACCTGACGCGGTCCAACAACTACCATCTACGTCCGTGAGCGACGCGGGAGCAAATCACCGGATTGCCCGCCTCGTCGCTGTCGTCGCCGGTCTGCTCGGGGCCGTCCTGGCGATCGCCACCCCAGCGCTGCCGGTCAACCAGACCACCGCCCAACTGAACTGGCCGCAGAACGGCACGTTCGACAGCGTCGAGGCACCGCTGATCGGCTACGTGGCCACCGAACTGAATGTCACCGTGCCCTGCCAGGCGGCCGCCGGACTGGCCGGACCGCAGAACACCTCCAAGACCGTGCTGTTGTCGACGGTGCCCAAGCAGGCCCCGAAGGCCGTCGATCGCGGGGTGCTCATTCAGCGCGCCAACGACGAGCTGGTGTTCGTAGTGCGCAACGTCCCGGTGGTCACGGCCCCGTTGAGCCAGGTACTGAGCCCGGCCTGCCGGCGCTTGACCTTTACCGCGCACGCCGACCGGGTGGTCGCCGAATTCGTCGGGCTGACGCAGGGGCCCAACGCCGAGCATCCCGGCGCGCCGTTGCGCGGCGAGCGCAGCGGCTACGACTTCCGGCCCCAGATCGTGGGCGTTTTCACCGATCTGGCCGGGCCGGCGCCACCGGGCCTGAGCTTCTCGGCGACCGTCGACACCCGCTACAGCAGCAGCCCCACCCCGCTGAAGATGATCGCGATGATCCTCGGGGTGGTGCTGACCGCTGCCGCCCTGCTCGCGCTGCACATCCTCGACACCGCCGACGGCACCCGGCACCGGCGCTTCCTGCCCCCCCGTTGGTGGTCGATCGGCGGTCTGGACGCCCTGGTCATCGCGGTGCTGGTGTGGTGGCACTTCGTCGGGGCCAACACCTCCGACGACGGCTACATCCTGACCATGGCCCGGGTATCCGAGCACGCCGGGTACATGGCCAACTACTACCGCTGGTTCGGTACTCCCGAGGCGCCGTTCGGCTGGTACTACGACCTGCTGGCGTTGTGGGCACATGTCAGCACCACCAGCATCTGGATGCGGTTGCCGACCCTGGTGATGGCGCTGACCTGCTGGTGGGTGATCAGCCGTGAAGTCATCCCTCGGCTCGGTCACGCTCCTAAGACCAGCCGGGCCGCGGCGTGGACCGCGGCGGGCATGTTCCTGGCGACCTGGTTGCCGCTCGACAACGGCCTGCGGCCCGAGCCGATCATCGCGCTGGGCATCCTGCTGACCTGGTGTTCGGTGGAACGCGCGGTGGCCACCAGCCGGCTGCTGCCGGTGGCAGTCGCCTGCATCATCGGCGCCCTGACCCTGTTTTCCGGGCCGACTGGTATCGCCTCCATCGGTGCGCTGCTGGTCGCGATCGGGCCGCTGCGGACCATCCTGCACCGCAGATCCAAGCAGTTCGGTGCGCTACCACTGGTGGCGCCCATCCTGGCCGCGGTCACCGTCACCGCGATCTTGATTTTCCGCGACCAGACCCTGGCCGGCGAGAGCCAGGCCACCGTCCTCAAGCGCGCCGTCGGTCCCAGCCTGAGCTGGTTCGACGAACACATCCGCTATGAGCGGCTGTTCATGGCCAGCCCGGACGGGTCGGTCGCCCGACGCTTCGCCGTGCTGGCGCTGGTTCTCGCGCTGGGGATAACGGTGGCAATGTCGTTGCGCAAGGGCCGAATTCCGGGCACGGCCGCCGGGCCGAGCCGCCGCATCGTCGGCATCACCATCATTTCGTTCCTGGCGATGATGTTCACTCCCACCAAATGGACACACCACTTCGGGGTGTTCGCCGGGCTGGCCGGATCACTGGGCGCGCTGGCCGCGGTCGCGGTGACGGGCGTGGCCATGCGGTCCCGGCGCAACCGCACCGTGTTCGCCGCCGTGGTGCTGTTCTTGGTCGCGTTGTCGTTCGCCAGCGTCAACGGCTGGTGGTATGTGTCCAATTTCGGTGTGCCATGGTCGAATTCGTTCCCGGCATGGCATTATGCCTTCGCTACCGCGCTGCTCGGGCTGACCGTGCTGGTACTCCTGCTGGCGGCGTGGTTCCACTTCATCGCCACCGATGAGTCATCAAAAGGGCCACCAAAAACCCGTTATGGGGCGCGAGTGGCCGGAATCATTCAGTCCCCGTTGGCAATTGCGGCGTGGGTGCTGGTGGTTTTCGAGGTGGTTTCACTGACCCTGGCGATGACCGCCCAGTACCCTGCGTGGTCGGTGGGCCGGTCCAACCTGGAGGCGTTGGCCGGCAAGTCCTGCGGGCTGGCCGAAGACGTGCTGGTGGAGCAGGACCCCAACGCCGGCATGCTTGCCCCGGTAAGCGCTTCGGTGGCCGACGCCCTGGGCGCCGGCCTATCGGAAGCCTTCACGCCCAACGGTATTCCCGCCGACGTCCGCGCCGACCCGGTGATGGAGCGTCCGGGCGACCGCAGTTTCGTCAATGACGAGGGGTCGATCACCAACACCGAGGCCGGCACCGAGGGCGGCACCAGTCCCGCGCCGGGAATCAACGGCTCCCTTGCCCAGTTGCCGTTCAACCTGGATCCGGCGCGCACACCGGTGCTGGGCAGCTGGCGCTCCGGAATCCAGGTGGTCGCCAGGCTGCGGTCGGGCTGGTACCGATTGCCTGCACGGGACAAGGCGGGGCCGCTGCTGGTCGTGAGCGCGGCCGGCCGGTTCGACCCCCGCGAGGTCCAGCTGCAATGGGCCACCGACGACGGCGTGGCCAGTGGGCACCCCGGCGGATCCTTCCAATTCGCCGATGTCGGCGCGTCACCGGCCTGGCGTAATTTGCGGTTGCCGCTATCCGCGATCCCGACCACCGCAACCCAGGTCCGCCTGGTCGCCGACGATGAGGATCTGGCCCCCCAGCATTGGATCGCGCTCACGCCGCCGCGGATTCCGCAGCTGCGCACGCTGCAGGATGTGGTGGGCTCACAGGACCCGGTGTTCCTGGACTGGTTGGTGGGTCTGGCGTTCCCGTGCCAGCGGCCGTTCGGCCATCAAAACGGCGTCGACGAAACGCCGAAGTGGCGAATACTGCCGGATCGGTTCGGCGCCGAGGCCAACTCTCCGGTGATGGACAACAACGGCGGCGGCCCACTGGGCGTCACCGAGTTGCTGGTGAAGGCGACCACGGTGGCCAGCTACCTGAAAGACGACTGGTCCCGGGACTGGGGCGCGTTGCAACGGTTGACGCCCTACTACCCAGACGCCCAACCCGCCCGTCTTCAGCTGGGGAACGTGACGCGCAGCGGCCTGTGGAACCCGGCGCCACTTAGACGTTAGGCGCCATTGGCACCGGCAAGCCGCCGGTTAGCTGTGCGAATAATGAATGTGCACACCAGCGGGCGCTGCCATGGCCACCTCGACCATGTGGCGTGCAACCTCGGCCGTAGCCACCGGCTTGTAGCGGGCCAGCGGGCCGATCAGCAGTACGTTCGCCACTGGCGTCAGCAGCTTCAGCGCGTCTTCAGCAGGTCTGCTGTCGGTGCGTGACGCGAGCAGTAGAGACGGCCGGAAGATTTGGACGGCAGGCAGCTTCATTGCCGACACGGCCTGCTCGGCTTCGACCCGGCTGTAGAAGACGGGCGACTTCGAGCTGGTGCCAATCCCGGAGACGAGCAGGAACTGCCGCGCCCCAGCGGACGCGGCGAGCTGGGCAAGCTTGACCACGTAGCCGTAGTCGACCTTCCGGAACGCCTCCCGCGAACCCGCCTGAGACGTGGTCGTACCGAGACAGCAAAAGACGTCCGCATCAGCGAACAAACCAACATGCGCATCGAGATCGTCGAAGTCAACAATGTGTTCGATCAGTTTCGGGTCATCAGTCCCGCGGGGCGGCGCACCAGTGAATGCACCCGTTCCCAATCGGGGTCGCTGAGCAGCGCTCGGAGCACCTCACTTCCAACGGCGCCACTCGCACCAGCTAAAACCGCGGTCCTCGTCGTTGAAGTTCCTATTAGTAGCGATGGTTGCTGGGTCGTGGGCGGTCGCGACCGCCGCTGTGAGGCGGAGTAACCAGGACCATGCGATGGGCGCGAGCAGCGCCGCGCGCTTATCGATACTTGTCAGCCGTCAATGCCGATAGTCCGGGCAAGCAATTCACGAAGGGTATGCACGGCGGCGACGGACGTCGCGGTGGAGGAGCCGCAGAAAGCGGATTTCGGCTTACAACCCGGGCAAGCAGAGGCCGGGAATGCATCCAAGATTCGGTGGTGGATTATTTCCCTCATAAACAAAATGACCACGATTAGCCTGGAACCCGTAGTCGACCCAGTACCAGGTGTGGCAGACATTCATGTCCCAAACAACATCTGTCTCCGGCAAGTGCTGGCCTGGGCACCATTGATATGGGCCTCTTGTGTTGGCCTGGGCCGTGCCTGCAGCCAGCCCGAATCCGGCCACCGCGACGGTGCCCGACAGCAGCGTCCCGGCAATGATCCGTTTCACGGTGTGAGGGGTGTTCACAACTGGTTCCTTGTTGGTCTCGACCCTGATGGCCGGTCGCGGTGCTACCGAGCTTTTGCCACTTCTGCCCGTTCCGGACCGACGTCGGTATCGATCCGGAGACGGGGCAGAAGGTGCTCTCGGCAGGCTCAGGGGATGAGGGCGCGCACGGGGTGCGTGAGGGCCCAATCTGGGTGCAAGATGTCCGCGGCGTAGTGGCGTATCGGGTGCAGGGGCCCGCTGTACGGGACATACGGGTCTGCCGATGCGACGGCCGGCATCAGTGACGCCACGAGTGACAGACCGACGGTACCCAACACGACTCCGGCCAGCATGCGTAGCTTGGACACCTTGTTCTTCGGTTCCGGGGCTTCTGCTTCGGTGATTTTGGCATTCATGGCTGTGATTCCTCATCTCTGCCGGATCTCTCCCAGGTGGTTCACGCCGCTGGGAGTGAATCGCGCCCCCTGGGGTCGGTCGTGGTGGCCGACAACACCAGGTTGGCGCACAGCGCTTGCGTGATCTTGGCGAAATTCTTGCGAAATTCTTGCGTCGCTCGATAGCGGTTGCGAAGGTGAGACCGTCACTTTCATGGCCATGATTCCGCTGACACCATAAGTTGCTGTCGGCCCGGGAAGTCGGGTAGACGTTGATGGTGACGATCCGTAAGCCTAGACTAACGGTTCGTGGCCAAAGCTGGACCGCCACGGGCCGGGCTGGCAGGCGGTCGCCGAGGGGGTCGACGGCGATGCGGGGTGGCCGCTGTATCTGGGCCGCTACACCCACCTCTTCGGCGTGGGGGCGCGGCCGTGACAGCAAACGGAGAAGCCACCCTGATGGAGATGGCCCGCGCAGAGCGGGCCGACCTCGCCGCGTTCCTGGCTACCCTGACGCCTCAGCAGTGGGAGACACCCAGCCTGTGTTCCGGTTGGAGCGTCAAAGACGTTGTCGCGCACGTGATTAGCTATGAAGAGCTCGGCGCCCTGGGGCTGCTGAAGCGCTTCGCGAAGGGCTGGATCGTGCGGGCCAACGAGGTGGGCGTCGACGAGTTCGCGGCACTGAGCCCGCAACAGCTGCTCGAATTTCTGCGCAATCACCTCCGACCACGGGGGCTGACAGCAGGTTTCGGCGGCATGATCGCGCTCGTCGACGGCACGATCCATCACCAAGACATCCGGCGCGCGCTTGGCCAGCCTCGCACCATCCCCGCCGATCGCCTCGGCCGGGTTCTCGGCCTGGTGCCGGGCAATCCCAGGCTCGGAGCAGGACGCCGGATCAGGGGACTGCGACTGCGCGCCACCGACATCGACTGGGCCCACGGGCGCGGGCCCGAGGTAACCGGCTCCGGCGAGGCGCTGCTCATGGCCATGGGCGGCCGCCCCGCAGCGCTCGCCGACCTCGCCGGTCCGGGCCACGCCACTCTGGCTGCACGGCTGCGTCGCCCGGCCAAGTGATCGATCCGCTCAGCTCGGGCGGATCTCGATGGTGAACTCATGCCTGCCGATGCGGATGCGGTCGCCGTCAGCGAGAGTGGCGCTGCCCCGGATGCGCTGACCTTGTACCTCGACGCCATTGGTCGACTTCGAATCGTAGATCGCGAAACCTGTTCCGGTGTCGATGATTACGGCGTGGTGCCGGCTGACGTCGGTGTCCTCGTCGAGAACGATGTCGTTGTCAGAATGGCGCCCGATTCGGGTGGACGCGCCGTTCAGCGGATACTCGCGACCAGTCCTGTCGCGCAGCCGGGCGACGGCGGACGTGCCGGCCAGCGCGATATCCGACTCCGAGTGGTAAATGCTCTGCTTATGCGTGGTCAGCGTGGAACGTTTAGCGACTAACGGCTCCTGGCGCAGGATGCGCTCATGCAGGGCACTCACCGTGGGACCGGGGTCGATGCCAAGCCCGTCGGCCAGGATCGTCTTCAGGCGCCGATAGGCACCAAGGGCGTCGGATTGGCGCTCGGTGACGTAGTAGGCGGTGATCAGCTGCGCCCACAGCGGTTCACGATAGGGGTGTTCGGCGGTGAGCGCCTCGAGCTCGCCGATGACGGCCCCGGCGCGTCCGCACGCGATCTCGGCCTCGGCGCGGGCGGTGTGGGCCGCCACCTTCTCTTCCAACAGCATGGCGGCGTAGGCATCGACGAAGGGGAAGTCGCGCAAGTCATCGAGGACCGGTCCGCGCCATTCGCCAAGCGCGGCGTGCAGGTGGTTGCTGGCGTCTTCGAATCGTCCCGCAGCCGCGGCCCGGACACCCGCAGTCTTTTCGGCGATGAAACGCCCCACATCGCAGTCCGCGTCAGCGACGCTGAGCTGATACCCCGGCGGTGCGCTCGCCAACACCGCGTACGGGTCGGCCCCGACACCCTGGAGCAGTCGGCGCAGGGTGGACACATGGGACTGAATGCTGGTCCGCGCTGCCGGCACGGGATCGTCACCCCATACCGCGTCAATCAACGAGTCGACGGACACCGGCCGGTTGCGGTTGATCACCAGCATGGCCAACACCGCCCGCTGTTTCGCGGCGCCCAACGGCACCCGAATGCCGTGCGCGGTCACCAGCAACGGTCCGAGAACACCAAACCCGAGACCCGAGTTCCTCATTGCGCCGCCAGCCTCCCGGATACCTCCAGCTCTCCGCCCCCATTGTGACGGCAGTGTGACCGCAACTGAAGGATTCTCGGCGATGGCGAGCCTGCGTTGCAAGGATTGAGGCAAACCCGCAATCGCCAAAGGCCGACTTGCAACGGCCGTAGATGAAGGGAGTCAAGAGGGTTCCATACTGCGGATCAGCCGCAGCTATGGGGCCGTGTATTCAACAGTGAACCGCGTGCTGGCTACAGCGCAGGCAGCGCACCCTGGGCGACGAACTCGTTGAGCAGGCTCACCAGACGCTCAACCGCGATTTCGTTGGTCACGATGATGGGGCGTGTCCGGTCGTGAGGCCTGATGACGTCTGCCTCGAACCTGTTCTTAGTGGGTGCGGTCACGGCAGGTCCTCTCCCTAGTACTACAGCCGTAGATCGCGGTCATTGGTGTTGATGGTGTTTCCGGTGGTGGCAGGCGCGGGCGATTGCCTGGTGTTTTCGGCGCCATGTAGACCATGCCAGGATGTCGGCGACGGCGTGCAGGGGTCGTAGCAGTAGCGCGTCGAATAGTCGACGAAACTCGTTGACTGTCAAGGTGATTAGTGTGGTCCCGGCGGTGTCAACGTACCGTTGTGCGGCGGTGGTGACGACCAGGAAGGCATGCGCGAGCATGGCCAGGGTGACCCAGCGGTGCCAGGAGGTCCAGCGGCGCACCTGATGCTCATCCAGTCCGGTCAGTTCCTTGCTGGTTTGGAAGGATTCCTCGACCTTCCAGCGCCACCCGGCCACCCGCACGTAGTCGGCAAGGGTCGCTGGCTGGGGGCTGTAGCAGCGGTAATAGGCCAACTCGCCGGTCTTGTCGTTGCGACGGACCAGCAGGTGATGCTGACCAGCCGCGGCGCCGTCGGCGTCGCTGTCGGTGATGTCGATGAGCGCCCAGGAATACCAGCGCTGACCCTTGGCGCCCATACCGACCGAGCGACGCTGCCAGGCCCGCCGCGGCAGCGACGCAGTGAGCACATCGACCCGCTCGGCGCCGGCGCCGGTGGTCACCGCGCGGTTGGCGCCGATGCCCAGCACATAGCCGATGCCCCGCTGCTGCAGTGTCTGGCGCAGCTCGGGATCGGCGCCGTAGACCTCGTCGCCGGCCACCGCGCCCGCCGGCATGCCGGCATCAAGGGCGGCGGTGATCATCTGGGTGGCCAGGGCCGGTTTGGTAGCGAACTCGACGTCATCGGGAACACCGGCAGCCGCACGGCGCTCCGGGTCCTCGCACCAGTCCTTCGGCAGATACAGTCGTCGGTCGATCAACGTGTGCCCGGCTCGGGCCGCATACGCCAAATACACTGCCACTTGGGAGTTTTCGATCCGGCCCGCGGTGCCGCTGTATTGGCGTTGCACCCCCACGGTGGCGGTGCCCTTCTTGACATCACCGGTCTCATCAACGACCAATACCGCGTCGAGATCACCCAGATGCTCGCTGAGGTAGCCCCGTAGATCGGCTACCACACCGTCGGCGTCCCACTTGGCGCGAGCCAGCAGATGCTGCAGCCGATCCGGGCTGGGATGACCCGCTCGCTCGGCCAGTGTCCAGCAGTTCTTGCGGCCCAAATCCGAGACCAGTCCCAGCATCAACGCCCCAGCGTTACGCAGCGTCTCGCACCGCGAAAACCGCGACGCGACACGATCGAGAACCTCATCAAACCCCACACGCCAGCGTTCAACGTCTACGCTATGAGCCGCGGCGACCGCGGCTAATTCTGTTGTCTTCACAAACTCCGAACAATGCCGCGGTCACCGCCTCAACCAGCGCAGACACACCGCACGACACGATCTACGGCTGTAGTACTAGGGTGCCCAATTGTGCTAGGCGGCGTTTGAGGCTTTTCCCTTATGGCGTCGGTCCTAAACCAAAAATTGCTACGAAATTTAGTTGGCGTCCAGCTGGGTGGGAACCTGGCGGTCGGGATGTGGGCTTTGCCCCCTCGGCGAGCCTTTGATTCGAACCCTTTTTAGTCAAGTGTCAAGTAATCCTTTGATTGGGCTATTGAAGTAACACCGCCACGTGGTGCGTTAGCTATTCGAAACCCAGGCGCTGACCGCTGGCGATCCAAACCTGCATAACTAGGTCGCGGTCATCTGGCCAGTCTCCGAGCGTCCATCCACAGGGTCCATAGCAGCGTCGCTTACGATCGACCCTCGTGCCCCCCGACGGTAATGAGCGATCGCAGCGGATACCGCGGTTGATCGCCGTCGCTGCGGGAATCGCGGGTCTGCTGTTGTGCGTTATGGTCCCCTTGCTTCCGGTGGAACAGACCACGGCGACCATTCTGTGGCCGCAAGGCACCACCGCGGATGGCCACATCACTCAGATCACCGCCCCGTTGGTGTCCGGAGCACCGCGTGCGCTGGACATCTCCATCCCCTGCTCAGCGGTGGCCACCTTGCCTCCCGATGGCGGATTGGTGGTCTCGACCCTGCCCACCGGTGGCGTGGATACCGGCAAAGGCGGCCTCTTCGTGCGTGCCAACAAAGATGTGATCGTGGTCGCGTTCCGAGATTCGGTGGCTGCGGTGGCACAGCGTTCGGCCGTCGCCGCTGGCGCCTGCAGCGTGCTGCACACCTGGGCCGACGCCGGCGGCGCAGGTGCGGATTTCGTCGGCATACCCGGCGCCGCCGGGATCCTGCCCTCGGAAAAGAAGCCGCAGGTCGGCGGGATCTTCACCGATCTGAAGGTCCCCGCACAACCCGGGCTGTCGGCCCGCATCGACATCGACACCCGGTTCATCACGACGCCGTCCGCCATGAAGAAGATCGCGATGGTCCTGGGTGCGCTGGCGGTCCTGGTCGCCATACTCGCGCTGGCGGCCCTGGATCGTCACAGCCGGGGCGGCACGCTTGTCAACTGGCGGTCTCCGATCGGCTGGCTCTCCCGGTACCGACCCCGTGAGCACCGGCCCACGTGGTGGCGCGTCGGTATCTCGACCTGGCTCGCCGACGCGGGAGTGGTGGCAACGCTGCTGCTATGGCATGTCATCGGCGCCACCTCGTCGGACGACGGCTACAACTTGACCATCGCCCGGATCGCGCCGAAAGCCGGCTACGTCGCGAATTATTACCGCTATTTCGGGACGACGGAGGCGCCGTTCGACTGGTATTTCGCGGTGCTGTCCAAAATGGCGTCGGTGAGCACCGCCGGCATGTGGATGCGGCTACCGGCCACGCTGGCCGGGATCGCGTGCTGGCTGATCATCAGCCATTGCATGTTGCGGCGGCTGGGACCCGGTAAGGGCGGGCTGGCAGCCAACCAGGTGGCGGTGTACACCGCAGGCGCGGTGTTTTTGGCCGCCTGGCTGCCGTTCAACAACGGCCTGCGGCCCGAGCCGCTGATCGCCCTCGGCGTGGTGGCCACCTGGGTGCTGGTGGAACGTGCGATCGCGCTCCGCCGACTGGCTCCGGCCGCGGTCGCGATCGTGGTCGCAATGCTCACCGCGACCCTGGCGCCGCAGGGGTTGATCGCGCTTGCCGCGCTGCTGACCGGGGCCCGGGCCATCGCCCAGACGATCCGGCGACGCCAGGCGACCGACGGCTTGCTGGCACCACTGCTGGTGCTGGCGGCGTCGCTGTCACTGATCACCGTGATGGTGTTCCGCAGTGAAACGCTGGCCACGGTCGCCGAGTCGGCACGCATCAAGTACAAGGTCGGTCCGACGATCGCGTGGTACCAGGACTTCCTGCGCTACTACTTCCTCACGGTGGAGAGCAACCCCGACGGGTCGATGTCCCGGCGATTCGCGGTGCTGGTGCTGCTGCTGTGCCTGTTCGGAATGCTGGTGGTGCTGCTGCGGCGCGGCAGGGTGCCGGGGCTGGCCAGTGGCCCGGCGTGGCGGCTGATCGGCACGACTGCGGTCGGGCTGCTGCTGTTGACGTTCACCCCCACGAAGTGGGCCGTGCAGTTCGGTGCGTTCGCGGGGCTCGCCGGAGCCCTCGGTGCGGTCACCGCGTTCACCTTCGCCCGGATCGGCCTGCACAGCCGCCGCAACCTGACGCTGTACATCACCGCACTGCTGTTCCTGCTGGCGTGGGCCACCTCGGGCATCAACGGCTGGTTCTACGTCGGCAACTATGGGGTCCCCTGGTACGACATCCAGCCCGTCATCGCCAGCCATCCGGTGACGTCGATGTTCCTGACGTTGTCGATCCTCACCGGACTGCTGGCCGCCTGGCAGCACTTCCGCATGGACTATGCCGGGCACACCGAAGTGAAGGACAACCGGCGCAACCGCATCCTGGCCTCCACCCCGCTGCTGGTGGTCGCGGTGATCATGGTGCTCGGCGAAGTCGGCTCGCTGGCCAAGGGTGCGGTGGGCCGCTACCCCCTCTACACCACCGCCAAAGCCAACCTGGCAGCAATCACTTCTGGGCTATCCCCCACCAGTTGCGCGATGGCCGACGACGTGCTCACCGAGCCCGACCCCAATGCCGGCCTGCTGCAACCGGTTCCGGGACAGCAATTTGGGCCCGCGGGCCCGCTCGGCGGGATCAACCCGGTCGGCTTCAAACCCGATGGCGTGGGCGACGACCTTCAGTCCGACCCGGTGGTGACCAAACCCGGGCTGGTCAACTCCGACGCCTCGCCCAACAAGCCCAACGTGGCCTACAGTGACTCCGCCGGCACCGCCGGCGGCAAGGGCCCGGTCGGGGTGAACGGCTCGCACGCGGCGCTGCCGTTCGGCCTGGACCCGGCCCGCACACCGATGATGGGCAGCTACGGCGAGAACACGCTGGCCGCAACCGCCACCTCGGCCTGGTACCAGTTGCCGCCACGCACTCCGGACCGGCCGCTGGTGGTGGTCTCGGCCGCCGGCGCCATCTGGTCGTACAAAGAGGATGGCAACTTCATCTACGGGCAGTCGCTGAAGCTCCAATGGGGCGTCACCCGCCCGGACGGCACCACCCAGCCGCTCGCGGAGGTGTATCCGATCGACATCGGGCCGCAGCCGGCGTGGCGCAACCTGCGGTTCCCCCTGACCTGGGCGCCGCCGGAGGCCAACGTGGCACGCATCGTCGCTTACGACCCGAACCTGAGCTCCGAGCAGTGGTTCGCGTTCACCCCGCCGCGAGTCCCGGTGCTGGAAACCCTGCAGCAGCTGATCGGGTCGCAGACCCCGGTGCTGATGGACATCGCAACCGCCGCGAACTTCCCGTGCCAGCGCCCGTTCCCCGAACACCTTGGCATTGCCGAACTTCCGCAATACCGCATCCTGCCTGACCGCAAACAGACGGCGGCGTCGTCGAACCTGTGGCAGGCCGGCGGGACCGGCGGGCCGTTCCTGTTCACCCAGGCGCTGCTGAGCACCTCGACAATCTCTACGTACCTGCGCGGCGACTGGTATAGGGACTGGGGATCGGTGGAGCAGTACCGCCGGCTGGTGCCGGCCGACCAGGCACCCGAGGCCATTGTCGAGCAGGGCGTGATCACGGTGCCCGGCTGGAGCCGGCAAGGACCGATTAGGGCGCTACCGTGAGTCTCCTCAACGAGGCCGGCACCGCGGCAGCGGACCGCAACGGGAGTACCGCCTCTCGCAGCGGCGTGCAGATGACACGCTGGGTGGCCACGATCGCCGGGCTGATCGGCTTCGTGTTGGCGGTGGCGACACCGCTGCTGCCCGTCGTGCAGACCACCGCGATGCTGAACTGGCCGCAGAACGGGCAACTCAATAGCGTGACGGCACCGCTGATTTCGCTGACCCCGGTCGACCTGAAGGCCACGGTGCCGTGCGACATAGTGCGCGGCATGCCACCCGAAGGCGGAGTGGTGCTGGGCACCGCGCCCAAGCAGGGCAAGGACGCCAACCTCAACGCATTGTTCGTCGTCGTCAGCAAGCAGCGGGTGGACGTCACCGACCGCAATGTGGTGATCCTGTCCGTGCCGCGCGACCAGGTCGCCTCCCCGCAATGCCAGCGCATCGAGATCACCTCGACGCGCGCCGGCACCTTCGCCACCTTCGTCGGGCTCAAGGATCCGGCGGGCCAGCCGCTGCGCAGTGGCTTTCCTGACCCGAACCTGCGCCCGCAGATCGTCGGGGTGTTCACCGATCTGAGCGGTCCGGCGCCGCCCGGATTGCAATTCTCGGCGACCATCGACACCCGGTTCTCCACCACTCCGACCACCCTGAAACTGTTTGCCATGGTGGTGGCGATCGTGGCCACCGTCATCGCGCTGGTCGCGTTGTGGCGACTCGACCAGTTGGACGGCAGGCGGATGCGCCGGCTGATTCCGGCAAACTGGCGAACGTTCACCCTGGCCGATGCCACGGTGATATTCGGGTTCCTGCTGTGGCATGTGATCGGAGCGAACTCCTCCGACGACGGCTACATCCTGGGCATGGCCCGGGTCGCGGACCGCGCCGGCTACATGTCCAACTACTTCCGCTGGTTCGGCAGCCCGGAGGACCCGTTCGGCTGGTATTACAACCTGCTGGCGCTGATGACCCACGTCAGCGACGCCAGCCTGTGGATGCGGTTGCCGGACCTGGTCGCCGGACTGCTGTGCTGGCTGCTGCTGTCGCGCGAGGTGCTGCCCCGGCTGGGGCCGGCGGTGGCCGGCAGCAAGGCCGCGAACTGGGCGGCGGGCATGGTCCTGCTGACCGCGTGGATGCCGTTCAACAACGGTCTTCGCCCCGAGCCCATCATCGCCCTCGGTTCGCTGGTCACTTATGTGCTGATCGAGCGATCGATGCGGTACAGCCGGATGACCCCGGCGGCGCTGGCGGTCGTGACCGCGGCATTCACCTTGGGTGTCCAGCCCACCGGCCTGATCGCGGTGGCCGCGTTGGTTGCCGGTGGCCGTCCGATCCTGCGAATTTTGGTCCACCGTCATCGCCTCGTCGGCACGATGCCGTTGGTGGCCCCGATGCTGGCGGCCGGTTCGGTCATACTCACCGTGGTTTTCGCCGACCAGACACTGTCAACGGTGTTGGAAGCCACCAGGATTCGCACCGCGATCGGGCCCAGCCAGGCGTGGTACACCGAGAACCTGCGCTACTACTATCTCATCCTGCCCACCGTCGACGGTTCGTTGTCGCGCAGGTTCGGCTTCTTGATCACCGCGCTGTGCCTGTTCACGGCGGTGTTCATCATGTTGCGGCGCAAGCGGATTCCCGGCGTGGCCCGCGGACCGGCGTGGCGGCTGATGGGCGTCATCTTCGGCACCATGTTCTTCCTCATGTTCACCCCCACCAAGTGGGTGCACCATTTCGGGCTGTTCGCCGCGGTGGGCGCCGCGATGGCCGCGCTGACCACCGTGCTGGTGTCACCGGCGGTACTGCGCTGGTCGCGTAACCGGATGGCGTTCCTGGCGGCGGTGATGTTCTTGATGGCGCTGTGCTTCGCCACCACCAACGGCTGGTGGTATGTCTCCAGCTACGGCGTGCCGTTCAACAGCACCATGCCGAAAATTGGCGGAATCACAGTCAGCACAATCTTTTTCATACTGTTCGCGATTACCGCGCTGTACGCAACCTGGTTGCACTTCGCTCCCCGGGGCCGTGGGGAGGGTCGACTGGCGCGGACGCTGACAGCTGCACCAGTGCCGATCGCGGCCGGATTCATGGCGTTGGTGTTCATCGCATCGATGGTGGCCGGGATCGTGCAGCAGTACCCCACCTACTCCAACGGCTGGGCCAACCTGCGGGCGTTCACCGGCGGCTGCGGACTGGCCGACGACGTGCTCGTCGAACCAGACAGCAACGCGGGCTACATGGCGCCGCTGCCGGGCAATTACGGCTCGCTGGGGCCACTCGGTGGGGTCAACCCCGTTGGATTCACGCCCAACGGGGTACCGCAACACACTGTCGCCGAGGCGATTCGGATGACACCCAACCAGCCCGGCACCGACTACGACTGGGACGCGCCCACCAAGCTGAAGGCGCCGGGCATCAACGGGTCGTTGGTGCCGCTGCCCTACGCCCTTAACCCCGACCAGGTTCCGCTGGCCGGCAGCTACACCACCGGCGCGCAACAGCAGAGCAAACTCACGTCGGCGTGGTACCAGTTGCCCAAACCCGACGACGGCCATCCGCTGGTGGTGGTCACCGCCGCAGGCAAAATCGCCGGCAACAGCGTGCTGCACGGGCACACCTCCGGGCAGACCGTCGTACTGGAATACGGCAAGCACGGTCCCGGCGGCGACCTGGTACCGGCCGGGCGACTGGTCCCCGACGATCTGTACGGTGAGCAGCCGAAAGCATGGCGCAACCTGCGCTTCGCCCGGTCCAAGATGCCCGCGGACGCGGTTGCGGTCCGGGTGGTGGCCGAGGACCTGTCCCTGACGCCGGAAGACTGGATCGCGGTGACGCCGCCGCGGGTGCCGGAGCTGCGCTCCCTGCAGGAGTACGTCGGCTCGTCGCAGCCGGTGCTACTGGACTGGGCGGTCGGGCTGGCATTCCCGTGCCAGCAGCCGATGTTGCACGTCAACGGCGTCACCGAGATCCCGAAGTTCCGCATCACGCCGGACTACTCGGCCAAGAAGATGGACACCGACACCTGGGAGGACGGCACCAACGGCGGCCTGCTGGGCATCACCGACTTGCTGTTGCGGGCCCATGTCATGTCCACTTACCTGTCCCGCGACTGGGGCCGCGACTGGGGGTCGCTGCGCAAGTTCGATAACGTCGTCGACGCCCATCCCGCGCAACTCGACCTAGGCACGGCGACCCGCAGCGGGTTGTGGTCGCCGGGGGAGATCCGGATCAAGCCCTAGACCTTGTGCGGTGTTCCCAGGTAGGGGAACACCTCGAGGGTGTCGGTGTGCGGGCTCAGCCCCGGCGGCGGCACCTCGCCCTTGGTGAGGAAGTCCAGCCGGTAGTGGATCACGTCGTCGGTGAACACCCGCCCGTTTGGGTAGTTGGCGGGCTTGGACGGGTCGTAGGTCAACATGTCCGGCAGGATGCCGTGCTCGTCGATCGCGGCGATGGCTTCGTCACGGGTGTAATTGCCGGTGTGGCCCATCAGGTGGACGAACATGTCGAGCCAACGGGCGCGGTCGTTGACCGGTTCGCTGGCGTTGTACTCCTCCTTTGTTTCGTCGGTGTTGAAGAAGCTGCTGACCGAGGGATGACCGGCCCGATCGACGTGGAGCAACTTGCCGTCACGCCGCAGGCTGCATCTGCCCCAGATTCGGATGTCGCCGGCGCCCAGTTCGGTGGTCGGCAACTCCAGCACCGTGGAGAACACATTGGCTTCGGTGTTGGAATCCTGGTGGGTCCAGGGTGAGGGCCCGCCCACATGCGGTGCGGTGAAATTCCGGCCGCCCGAGGTGTCGAACAGATTCTTGATTCCGTCGTAGTCGAAAAAGAAGGCGTCACTTCGTGCGCCGGCGAAGAGGCTGATCTCACCGGCCCTCGCGACATTGGGGGTCGGCCCAAATGAAACCTCAACGGCGTCGAAGATTTTCGTTCCGACAGCTTCCGGGGAGCGTGCCTCTTCGCCCGTAGCCATGAACACATCGACCGTTTGCTGTCCGTCGCGCGGATTGCAGAACACATAACTGAATGCGATGTCGTTGAGCAGATCACCGTCATTGTCGATGGCGAGACGGTAAATGGCATCGGGATGCAACGCGTCGGCCCGAGGGTTCGCGTTGAGAATGAGGACCGTGCGGGATGGGTCGGACGGCGATTGAAATGCGTACAGATCGCAGAGGTCGAGTCGCTGGTCGCCGAGGGGCGGGCCAAGGCTTAGCCCGGTGAAGTGGTTGGACATAAATCTCCTTAGCGGACTTCACTGTTCGAGGAATGTCGCAGTGGTTATACGTCGCAGTGGTTATACAACGAGAAACCCCTGCGCGCCAGGGTGAAACACTGGGATGCATGGGCTCGACACGCCTGTGTATCGTATCGCTGGTTGGTGCCGTGGCGGTCGTTTGCGCCGACCCGCCGGCAGCGAGTCCCGGTCCGGTCAAGCGGCTGAACTATGTCGCCATGGGCGACTCCGTCGCCGCAGCGCCGGGGGTGCCGGACCCGGCACCACCTACCGGGTGCCGCAAGTCGACCAACAACTATCCGTCGGTACTGGCGCGACGGCTCAACGCGACCAAGTTCACCGACGTCACGTGCAGCGGCGCCACCACCGAAAACATCACCAGCCGAGCTCAGCAGACAAAGGACGCTCCGATCGCCCGCCAGATCGACGCGGTCGGCGCGACCACCGATCTGATCACGATCACCATCGGCGCCAACGATGTCGGGCTGGCCTCCGACGCGCAGCGGTGCAAGGTCAGCTCGCCTAATCCGCCGCCGTGCACCAACGAGTTCATCGTCGGCAATGTCGACCGCATTTCGGAGGTAATCACCGCGCAGTTGCCGGTGTGGAGCGCGCTGATCGACCGGATCCGGGTCAAAGCGCCGCATGCGCGAATCATCGTCGTGGGGTACGCCACCTTCGTGCGGCCCGGCGGATGCTTTTCCGCGGCAGCCGGTCCTGCCGCGCGACTCCGACTATTTGCAGTCCAAACTCAATGAGCTCGATGACCGGCAGCAGCAACTTGCCGCCACGAAGGGGATCGACTATTCCGACACACGTCCATTATCGCGGGGGCACGACATGTGCGTTTCCCCCAGCGATCGGTATATCGAAGGTTTTGTGGCCATCGGTTCCGCTGTTCCCTTGCACCCCAATATTTTTGGCGCCGCAGCGGTGGGAAATGCGCTCGCCGGCTATGTCGGGCAGTTCGTTCCGCGGGGCTAAGCGACGTCGCCCGGTAAGAAAATATCCGCCCGGTGAGGTTTCGATTCCGCGAATGCAGTCAATACCCGGTTCGGGGTCGAGGAAAGTTCATCGGGCATAGATGGTGGGGCAAATGCGCGCGCTAACACACTGCGGAACGTCCGCTGCGGCAATCACTTTATTGACCAGTTCGGCAATTACTTTTGCGGTGGGCACCGCCGGCGCTAATCCTGGCGCGAACGACGCCACCAGGGTTGCTTTAGACGCGACTCTGAGAAATTGCGATTTCAGCCCCACACGGACCCCGCCCATGGTGCCTAGCCCCATGCTGGGCACCGGCTGGGTCGAGATACACGCCGGCGGGTCGAGAGCGGTCGCGGAGGTGCATCTGGTGGCCCCGAACGAGCCGGGCATGCACTACAACGTCGGCCTGATCGAGGAACCTCGGCCGTCGTCGGCTAGCTGCGGTCCCGGGGATCCGGGCACCGCCTTTGCCGGCCTTGACACCGACGCGGCCGGCAGCGGCACGACGACTATTCAGGACAATGTTCGGCCGGGCACGACGGGGGTCTGGGTGATCATCGAGCGCCCGAACGGAAACTCCCAAACTCCGGCTGAGTACTACACGTCTGAGTTTGTGGTACCCGCATAAGGGGCCGGTCATCGTCTGGATCGAGAGTGCGTCCGCAGGTAATCGCGCCGGTTGACGACCTCAGTGCGTGTCTCCGTTACGGCGGGTTTGTTTAGTGTGAATCGCTTCGAGTTTTGATCTATTCGCTGCCGTCGTGGTGGGTCAGTTGGGACTGCACCGCACTGACCCTCTGCCGTGCCCGTTCGTCGGCCAGTTGCTGTTCGGCCGCGGTGATGATGAGGGCGTCCGAGCCCGGAAACACCGTTGCCTCATGGCCGCTAGCAAGCCAGTGCACCACATATGGCGGTGCGCCATCGGCCCCGTGCACCTCGGTGATCAGGCCACGCTGATCCGCTAACTCCGTCGTAGTGCCCTTGATCACGAGCCAGTCACCTACGTTGGCTTTCATCATCGACTCCCTTAATCGTTGGCTGTTCGGATCATGCGCCACGGCCTGCCCGCTGAGGGAGGGCCATAAGTCACCGCCGGCCCACGTCTATGGAGAAGCCACAACCATAGGCCCCACCAGATGCTGACCACCGCGAGGCGGCGCGACCTGCTTTCCCGTGTTGACCTCAATGGACGCGACCTGAATCGGCCACGCGTGTCGAGGACGAACGCCCCGAACAGACGGGACTTCGGTCCCTATCTCGGCACTTCGGTCGAGTGGTCCGATACAGGGGATGTAGAACGACCGGCGTCAAACGGAGGCAGGCACGGCAATGAACGCTTCGCAACAGTCGCAGGCCAGGACGCACTTCTTCGCCCGCGTGCTTGGTCCTTTCCTCGTCATTGTCGACGTCACTGCGGTAGCGCGCGTCTCGGACATGCAAACACTACTTTCGCAATTTGAGGCGAATTCATTGTGGACCTTTGTCACCGGCGCCTTTATTCTGCTGTTTGGCCTGATCATCGTCGCCGGTCACCAATACTGGCAGGGTGCCGCGGCGATCATTGTGTCCCTGCTGGGTTGGCTAATCGTGCTGCGCGGGCTGTTACTTGTGGCCTTTCCCAAGGCTTTCGTTGCGGCAGCCAACAGCATGATTGGCGCGCAAGCATGGTGGGTGGCGCTTTGCATCGTTTTCGCCCTGATCGGGCTGTATCTGACCTACGTTGGCTGGGCCCCGGCACCCAGCCCGCCGTCGTCAAAAGCGGCGAGCTCAACCTCGGATCTTCCGCGAGCTGCGTGATTGAGCCGAGGTGTCGCATGACGGCCCGCACCTGGCTTATCAGGACCAAGACGTGACCCACCAAGGCCAAGCGCCCGACGAAAGCACCGGGGAGATCTCTTCCGCTTTGGGCTCTGACGGAGGCGGCGAGTTCGACACGTCGGCAGCTGTCGCCGACGCAGCAGTGGAGGATATGGAAACGTTGGGGTCCGGCTTGGGCATGCTCGTTGTGAAGCGGGGGCCTAACGCCGGATCGCAGTTCCGATTGGATCAGCCCGTCATGTCCGCCGGCCGGCATCCCGCCAGCGACATCTTCCTCGACGACATCACAGTCAGCCGCAGGCACGCCGAATTCCGAAGGGAAAACGGCAAATTCCACGTCGTTGACCTCGGCAGCTTGAACAACACCTATCTCAACCGTGAACCCGTCGACTCGGCGGTGCTGGCCAACGGCGATGAGATCCAGATCGGCAACTTCCGTCTGGTTTTCGTCACCGGGCCGGCAATGGGTTGAACCGATGAGGAGAGCTCCTGTGAGCACTACACCCAGTGTCAAGCATGGCGGCGTGGCCGGGCAGCGGTCCAAACCCGTTACAGCGATTGACGTTCGCGTCATGACCGAGGCCGCAATCTTGCGTTGTATCGAACCCGGCGCTGCGGCCGCGTTGATCAAGCAGCTGCATCCATCCGAATTCAGGGCAGGGCAAATGATTTTCGCCCAAGGTGACTCGGGTGATTGGGTCTACATCATCGTTTCGGGTAAGGTCAAAATCTCGCTTCGGGGCCCCGGTGGCCGCGACAATCTCCGGGCGATCATGGGCCCAACGGATATCTTCGGTGAGCTGGCGTTATTTGACCCTGGTCCTCGAACCTGCACCGCTACGGCGATCACCGACGTTCGGGCGGTGTGGATGGACCGTGCCACGTTGCGAGCCTGGATGGCCCGCCGGCCTGCGATCGCTGAACAGCTGCTGCAAGTACTGGCCCAGCGGCTACGACACACCGAGGACGAACTGGTCGAGCTGGTCTCCAGCGACGTAGCCGGCCGTGTTGCTCGCCAGCTGCTGCTGCTGGCCCGGCGATTCGGCACGCGCGAGGGCGACACGCTGCGGGTCGTGCACGAGCTCACCCAGGACGAGATGGCTCTACTTGTCGGCGCTAACCGCGTATCGGTCAACCAAGCACTGCGCAGTTTCACGGCCCGCGGCTGGATCCTCGTGGAAGGCAGGAGCGTCCGGATATTGGACCCCGACGCACTGGCCTGCCGAGCCACGGCCAGCGCCGGATCGGGTCGGCGCCCGCTGCGCGCTACCGCATAGTCCGTGGGCGGGTCCGGCGGCGATCGCGGCGCAGGTGCCGGTGTGGGATGCCTTCCCGGGCAGCCGGTCCTGCCACACGACTCCGACTACTTGCAGTCCAAGATCAAACGAGCTCGACGACCGGCAACGCCAACTTGCCGCCGACAAGGGAATCGCGTACTTCGACACCAGGCCGATGTCGCAGGGCCACGACATATGCGCCCCGCCCAGCGACCGGTACGTCGCGGGATATGGGGTGAAGGGCTGTGCCCTTGCACCCCCACCGCTTTTGGCGCCGCTGCGGTAGGCAACGTACTCGCGGGGTATATCGGCCGGCCCGGCGCGCGGGCCTGAGCGTCTTCACCGGAGCGTCCCAGCTGTAATAGCGTCACGGGATGAGCGAGTACGACTTAGAGGCCGTGGACAAGCTGCCCTTCTCGACTCCGGAAAAGTCGCAGCGCTACCAGACGGACAACTACCGCGGAGCCGTGGGTCTCAATTGGTACCTCACCGATCCCACCCTGCAGTTCACCATGGCTTACTATTTGCAGCCCGACGAGCTGGCGCTCGCAGAGCGCCACTTGACGCGCATCGGTGAGCTGATGGGCGGTCCGGTGGCGCGGTGGGCCGATGAGACCGACCGCAACCCGCCCCGGCTCGAGCGCTACGACCGGTGGGGACACGACATCAGCCGGGTCGTGATGCCGGCATCGTTCACGCAGTCCAAGCGCGCGGTCCTGGATGCCCAGCAGGCCCTGCGCGACGAAGCGCGAGCCGCCGAGGTGAGCTCGTCACTGGCGATGTTCGCGTCCAACTATCTGCTCAACCAGGCCGATATCGGGATGGGCTGCGCGCTCGGCACCGGCGGTGGCATGGTCCAGTCGCTGGTGGCCGCCTACGCGCCGGCCGACGTGGCCGAGCACGTCCTGGCTAAATTCGCCTCCGGCGAGTGGGCGGGCGAGACGGCGCAGCTGCTGACGGAACGTACCGGCGGCTCCGACCTCGGCGCGCTCGAGACGACGGCTCGAAAGCCAGCTGGGCGCAGCGGCGACGCGTGGCTGCTGAACGGCTTCAAGTGGTTTGCGTCCAACTGCGCCGGGGAGGCGTTCGTCGTACTGGGCAAGCCGGAAGGCGCTCCGGACTCGACCCGTGGCGTCGCCAATTTCCTCGTGCTCCGCACCCGCCGTGACGGTTCGCGCAACGGGGTGCGTGTGCGCCGGCTCAAGGACAAGCTCGGCACCCGGTCGGTGGCCTCCGGCGAGGTCGAATTCGTCGACGCCGAAGCCTTTCTGCTGTCCGGAGAACCGAGCGGCCCAGAAGCTCAGGCGGGCCCGTCCGACGGCAAGGGACTGGGCCGCATGATGGAGCTGACCAACGCCGCTCGTCTCGGTATCGCGTTGTTCGGTCTTGGTAACGCGCGCCGTGCCCTGGTCGAGTCGCTGTGCTACGCCCGGCAGCGGCGGGCGTTCGGTGGGGCGCTCATCGACAAGCCACTGATGCGGCGCAAGCTGGCCGAGCTGATCGTCGACGTTGAAGCCGCGCAGGCGCTGGTGTTTGACGGCACCGGAGCTTCCAACCATCGCCAGCCCAGGAGCATGCGGCAACGCATCGCGGTGCCTGTCACCAAGCTCAAGGTGTGCCGTCTCGGGATCACCGCGGCGTCGGACGCGATCGAGATTCACGGCGGCAACGGCTACATCGAGACCTGGCCGGTGGCCCGGCTGCTGCGCGACGCGCAAGTGAACACCATTTGGGAGGGCCCCGACAACATCCTGTGTCTCGACGTGCGGCGCGGTATCGAACAGACGCGAGCGCACGAGACGCTGTTGGCGCGCATGCGCGACGCGGTGTCGGTTTCCGACGACGACGACACCACGCGCCTGGTGTCGCGCCGCATCGAGGATCTCGACGCGACAATAACGGCCTGGGCCAAACTCGACAGCGGCGTGGCCGAGGCGCGGCTGTTCCCGCTGGCCCAATTCATGGGCGACGTCTATGCCGGCGCGTTGCTCACCGAGCAGGCCGCCTGGGAGCGGGAAACCCTGGGCACCGACGGCAAGGCACTCGTCGCCCGGCTGTATGCGCTCCGCTATCTCGCCGATCGCGGGCCGCTTCGCGGTATCGACGCCGACGCCGACGAGGCGCTCGAGCGGTTCGACGAACTCGTCGACGGCGCGCTGAGGATGTAGGTGGCTAACGGGCGCAGGCCGCGACCACACCCGCCACTCAAGCACCGAATACGCCGACATACGATTTTGAAAAGCGATAGCGCACGCGATATCACTCTTATCGGAGGCGGGCAAACCGCTTGGCGCCCCAGACGCCGCGTGCTCTAAACCGGGATCAGGCCGTGCTTGCGCCCGACGCGCCACCACAGCTGCTTGTCCCGCAAGAGGTGCATCGACCTGCGTATCAGCAGCCGGGTTTGGTGCGGCTCGATGACCGCGTCGATGAACCCGCGCTCCGCGGCGATCCACGGGATCGCCAGGTTGAGGTTGTAGCCCTCGATGAAGTCTTTCTTGATCGCCTGCGCCTCGGGCGTGGTCGGGTCGGGAAACCGCTTCATCAGCAGCTGCGCGGCACCGTCGGCGCCGATCACCGCGATGCGCGCGGTGGGCCACGCAAAGTTGAAGTCGGCGGTCAGCTGCCTGGAGCCCATCACCGCGTACGCGCCGCCGTAGGACTTGCGAATGGTGATCGTCACCTTCGGCACGTCGGCTTCGACCACCGCGTACAGGAAACGCCCGCCGCGCTTGATGATGCCGTTCTTCTCCTGCTCCGCCCCCGGCAAGAATCCGGGCGTGTCCACCACGAAGACCAACGGGATCTCGAACGAATCGCAGAACCGGACGAACCGCGCCGCCTTGTCGGACGCTTCGTTGTCGATCGCCCCAGACATGTGCATGGGCTGGTTGGCCACCACGCCCACCGTACGGCCGTCAACGCGTGCGTAGCCGGTGATGATGGCCTGCCCGCCCTGCGCGGCGACATCGAGGAAGTCGCCGTCGTCGAAGATCCGCAGTAGGACCTCGTGCATGTCGTAGGCCATGTTGTCGGAATCCGGCACGATCGAGTCGAGCTCCAGGTCGGTCGGAGTGATCTCCGGCTCCAGCCCGGGGTTCACGATCGGCGCTTTGTCGAAGCAATTGGACGGCAGAAACGACAGGAAATCGCGCACGTACTGGAATGCTGCGGCCTCGGACTCCACCACCTGGTGGATGTTGCCGTAGCGGGCCTGGGAGTCGGCCCCGCCCAGCTCGTCGAGGCTGACGTCCTCGCCGGTCACGTCCTTGATGACGTCGGGACCGGTGACGAACATGTAGCCCTGGTCGCGAACGGCGACCACGAGATCCGTCTGAATCGGCGAATAGACCGCTCCCCCAGCGCATTTGCCGAGAATGATGGAGATCTGCGGCACCAGTCCGGACAGCAGTTCGTGGCGGCGGCCGAGTTCGGCGTACCACGCCAGCGAGGTGGCCGTGTCCTGGATGCGCGCACCGGCGGAGTCGTTGATGCCGACGATCGGGCAACCGACCATCGCACACCACTCCATCAGCCGGGCCACCTTGCGGCCGAACATCTCACCGACCGAGCCTTGAAACACCGTCTGGTCATGGGAAAACACCCCGACCGGACGGCCGTTGATCATGGCGTGCCCGGTGACCACGCCATCGCCGTAGAGGGCGTTGGGATCGTTGGGGGTACGGGCCAAAGCACCGATCTCCAGGAAGGTGCCCGGATCGACCAGCGCGTGGACGCGCGCGCGGGCACTCGGGATGCCCTTCTTGTCGCGCTTGGCGGCGGCCTTCTCACCGCCGGGCTCTTTGGCCAACTCCAGGCGAGCGCGCAGCTCGGCCAGCTTCTCGGCTGTGGTGTGGAGAATTTGAGCTGGCCCTGAAGCTGGCTCTGTGCCCGTCACTACTTGCCTACCTCACTTGTCCGGCTGCGTTCTGCGTCGATCGTGTTCAGCGCCTGGCTCATGTGTTCACCCACCTTGGCGATGATCGGCTCGTCGATGGCCTGGATGTGCTCGCCACCGATCGGCACGACCTCGAGGTCGGACACATACTCGCCCCAGCCGCCGTCCGGTTTGCGAACGGCGTACCGCGGCTCGAACATGATCGCGTCGTCATGGTAGCGATCGGCCATGTAGAGCGTGACATGCCCGTCGTACGGCTGGATCTGGGCGGTGTCGATGGCCCGGTTGTCCAGATACGACGTGCGCTGGTGTTCGATGATCCCGGCCGGGATCTGCACGCCGCTCTCTTTCACCGCGTCGAGCACAAACCGGACCTGGCCCTCGTCGTCGAGCTCCTCGAGCTGCTCGTAAGGGATCTCCGGGATGGTGACGTTGAAGGTCTTCTCGGCGAACCGGGCGTAGCGGTCCCAGCGCTTGCGGATCTCCTCCTTGGTCTGCGGGATCTCCTCGCCTGCCCGGACCGCGTCGATCAAGCCGACGAACTCGACGTCTTTGCCCAGCCGCTTGAGCCCGATCGCACACGCGTAGGCCAGCACGCCGCCCAGTGACCAGCCGGCCAGAATGAACGGCCCGTCGCCCTGCATCTCGATCAACTTCGGCACATAGGCGGCCGCACGTTCTTCGATCGAGCCTTCGACCCGCTCGAAGCCGTACATCGGGGTGTCCGGCGGTAGCCGGTTGAGCAACGGCTCGTACACCACCGTTGAGCCACCGGCCGGGTGGAACACGAACACCGGTGGCTTCGAGCTGCCCTCGGGTCGTGCCCGCAGGGTGCGAACGACCCCGTCGATCTGCCCGGCCTCCAGGTAGCCGCGCACCTTGTCAGCCAGCGCCTCGATGTTCTCCGACGTCAGCACGTCCTCAGCGGTGATCGGCCCTTCGGCGCGCTCGGAGAGCCGCTGCGCCATCTTGGCGGCGGCATCACCGCCCAGCTTGGGCAACGTGTTGAAAATGCCGCCCGGGGACTTCCCGGTGACGATCGCCCAGGTGGCGAAGGTGACCCGCTCGGCGGCATCGCGCGGCGGCACGTCGGAGCTGAGAGCGTTGGCAACCGCCTGCTGGCTGAGAGCCTCAGCGGCTCCCCTCAGATCTGGAGCCAGGTTGGGCTGCCCGCCGTTACCCGACGGGCCCGACGGATTCGTCGGCGGCGGCGGGACCGGCACCTCAGAAACCGGTGGCGCGGGCGGCTCGGCCGGTGCCTCCGGTGTCGGCGCCTCGGCAGTACGGCCGGGCCCGTCGTGCAGCAATTCCGCCTGCGCCCTGGCGATTTCCTCAGCCGTCTGCGCCCTTTGGTACTCGTGCAGCTGCTCGACTTCGTCGCGGTGCTCGATCGCGTACTCGATCAGCTTCTCGACGTTGTAGAGGTTGGCGTCGCGTACGGCTTGCAACTGGATCGGCGGCAGGTCGAAGTCGTATTCGACGCGGTTCTTGATCCGCACCGCCATCAGCGAGTCGAGGCCCAGCTCGATCAGCGGAACCTCCCATGGCAGGTCCTCGGGTTCGTAACCCATCGCCGATGCCACGATGGTGCCCAGACGCTGAGCGATGGTCTCACCGGACTCTGGTGACCATCTGATCATGTCGGACGGCATATAGCGGTTGGTCAGGCTGTCCGACAGCGTTTCAGCATCCGGGTCTTCGACAGGCGCCGCCGCGGGCACCGCGGCTTCCGTCAACCCTGTTGCGGCCGCAGGCGCGATCGCCGCACCGGCGCCAACCGCCGTGGGCAACGCACCAACGGCCTGACCGGCACGGGCGACCAGCGCGTCGTACACGAGCGTGAAGGACTCGTCGATGCGGGCATGCACCTGAACCGAGGCGCCGCCGGGATGCCGAGTCATAGTCGTCACCAGCCGAGCGCCCTCTCCGGGCACCGCACGCTGCTCTGCGGCCGTCAGTTGTGCGTCCGGAAGCACTTCGGCCGCAGCGGCTTTCACCAACGCCGCCAGATCCGTAAGGCCCCGGGGCGCGTACTCCCAGACGTGGCGGCCATCCGGCAGCGCGACGTGGGTCCCCGGCATGATCACTAAGCCGCTGCCGGAGGAGAAGTGCACGTCCAGCCAGTGCTCTTTGCGCTTGAACCGCGTCGGCGGGATATTCGCGTAGTCCTGCGGACCGGTCGCGCGCGTGAACAGCGTGCGCATGTCCAGGTCGTGGCCGTAGACGTAGAGCTGCGCCATGGTCGAGATCATCGACTCGACTTCGTCTTGCTTGCGGGCCAGCGTCGGGATCAGCTGGGCGTCGTGCAGACCGGCGGACGCTGTGGTCAGACCCACCTGCATCAGCGCCACCGGGTTGGGCGCCAGCTCCAGGAACGTGGTGTGCCCGCTGTCGACGGCGTTGCGGATCCCGTGGGTGAAGTAGACGCTGTGGCGCAGGCCCTTCTTCCAGTACTCCACGTCGTGGATCGGGTCGCTGCCGGGCTTGATGTAGCTGCCCTCGTGCACCGTCGAGAAGATCCCGGCCGTCGGGCTCATCGGCTTGATGCCCTGCAGCTCCGCCGTGAGCTCACCGAGCAGCGGATCCATCTGCGAGGTGTGGCTGGCGCCCTTGGTCTGAAACTTGCGGGCGAACTTGCCCTCGGACTCCGCGCGGGCGATGATCGCGTCCACCTGCTCGGGCGGGCCGCCGATGACGGTCTGGGTGGGTGCGGCGTAGACGCACACCTCCAGGTCGGGGAAGTCGGAGAACACCGTCTTGATCTCGTCGGCGGAATACTCCACCAGCGCCATCAACCGGATGTACTCACCGAACAACATCGCCTCACCCTCGCCCATCAGGTGCGAGCGCGAGCAGATCGCACGGGTGGCGTCGCGCAGCGACAAGCCGCCGGCGAAATAAGCCGACGCGGCTTCACCCAGCGACTGCCCAACCACCGCGGCGGGCTTGGCGCCGTGATGCTTGAGCAGCTCACCCAGCGCGATCTGGATCGCGAAGATGGTGACCTGGGTGGTTTCGATGCCGTAGTCCTGCGAGTCGTCCAGGATCAGCTCGAGCACCGAGTAGCCCAGCTCGTCCTGAACCAGTGCGTCGACCTTTTCGATCCACTCGGCGAAAACCTCGTTGCGCAGGTACAGGCTCTTGCCCATCTTGCGGTGCTGCGCGCCGAACCCGGCGAGCACCCAGACCGGGCCGGTGGTCACCGGCCCGTCGACGCTGAACACGTTCGGCCGCTGCTTGCCCCCGGCGACCGCCCGCAGGCCCTTGATGGCCTCGTCGTGGTCGTGGGCCAGCACCACCGCGCGGGAGCGGCCGTGATTGCGCCGCGACAGCGACCGGCCGATCGACTCCAGCGACGATGCCTGGCCTTCGGGGCTTTCCATCCAGTCCGCCAGCTCGGCGGCGGCGGCCTTCTTGCGTGAGGTCAAAAACGCCGACACGGCCAGCGGAATCAGTGGAGCCGAAGCTTCTTGCGCCGCAAGCTCTTCCAGCGCGACCTCTTTGAGCCGCAGTGCCTCTTCGGTGAGGCCCGGCAGGCCCCCGCAAGCGGGAGGTGCCCCCACGGGCTCTTCCTCTTCGGCCGCGGCTCTGTCGGTGACGATCTCGCCGTACTCGTCGAACCGCAGCGAGTGGCCTTCGAACGTGGGCGTTTCGGTCGCTTCGGCGGCTGCCTTTGGCTCGGGCTCGGGTTCCGGCTCACGCTCGATGACATCGCGCGGCAGCACCTCGCGCACCACCAGGTGCGCGTTGGCCCCGCCGAAGCCGAAACTGGACACCCCGGCGAGCGCGTAGCCGCCATAACGCGGCCAGTCGGTCACCGTGTCGATCACCTTCAGGTGCATCGCGTCGAAGTCGATGTACGGGCTGGGTCCGGCGAAATTGATCGACGGCGGCAGCTTGTCATGCTGCAGAGCCAGCACCACCTTGGCCATGCTGGCCGCACCGGCCGCCGACTCCAGGTGGCCGACGTTGGTTTTCACCGCGCCCAGCAGCGCTGGCCGATCGGCGGGACGCCCCCTACCGACGACCCGGCCCAGCGCCTCGGCCTCGATCGGGTCACCGAGGATGGTGCCGGTGCCGTGCGCCTCGATGTAGTCGACGGTGCGCGGATCGATGCCGGCGTCCTTGTAGGCCCGGCGCAGCACGTCGGCCTGTGCGTCCTGGTTGGGCGCGATCAGGCCGTTGGACCGACCGTCGTGGTTGACCGCACTGCCCGCGATCACGGCCAGGATCTGGTCACCGTCGCGGCGGGCGTCGTCGACCCGCTTGAGCACCAGCATGCCGCCGCCCTCGGAGCGGGTGTAGCCGTCGGCGTCCGACGAGAACGACTTGATCCGGCCGTCGGGAGCCAGCACCGCGCCGATCTCGTCGAAACCGAGGGTCACCATCGGCGTGATCAGCGCGTTGACGCCGCCTGCGACCACCACGTCGGCTTCGCCGTTTCGCAATGCCTGCACGCCCTGATGCACCGCGACCAGCGAACTCGAGCACGCGGTGTCGATGGTCACCGACGGCCCGCGGAAGTCGTAGAAGTACGACACCCGATTGGCGATGATCGAACTGGCGGTGCCGGTGATCGCGTAGGGGTGTGCGACCGTCGGGTCGGAGACGGCCAAGAAGCTGTAGTCATTGGTGGAGCTGCCGACGTACACGCCGACTGCCTCGCCGCGCAGGCTCGACGCCGGAATGCGGGCGTGCTCAAGCGCCTCCCAGGTCAGCTCCAGCGCCATCCGCTGCTGCGGGTCGATATTGTCGGCTTCGGTCTTGGCCACCGCGAAGAACTCGGAGTCGAAGCCCTTGATGTCCTTCAGGTAGCCGCCACGGGTGCGGGCCTGCGCGACCCGCTGGGCTAGCCGCGGCTCTTCGAGGAATTCCGACCAGCGGCCCTCGGGCAGATCGGTGATCGCGTCGCGGCCTTCGAGCAGCGCTTGCCAGGTCTCCTCGGGGCTGTTCATATCGCCGGGCAGCCGGGTGGACAAGCCCACGATCGCGATGTCGACGCGCTCCGCCGGGCCGTTGCGCGACCAGTCTGTATTGTCGTCGGCCGCTGTGCTTTCTGCGGGCTCGCCCTCGATGATCCGGGTCGCCAGCGATTCGATGGTCGGATGCTGGAAGGCCACCGCGACCGACAGCGTGACACCGGTCATGTCTTCGATGTCGGCGGCCATCGCCACGGCATCCCGCGACGACAAACCCAGCTCCACCATAGGCACCGACTCGTCGATCGCGTCCGGTGACTGCCCGACGGCCTTGCCCACCCAGTTGCGCAGCCACTGCCGCATCTCGGGGACCGTCATGTCGGTCTTCTTGGCGGGTATGTTCCCCTGGGAGCCGGGGTCTACGGGCTTGTCCTGGGGGGTCGAATTTTCCTGGTCCTGGGGCTCGTGTATGTCAGCCATGGTTATTGAGTTCAGTCCGATTCGGTGGCGAAGACCGTCGGGGAGCCGACGCCGCTGCGCAGGCTGCCGTCAAGGTAGGCGGCACGGCACGCGCGACGCCCGATCTTGCCGCTGGAGGTACGGGGAATCGTTCCGGCCTGCACCAACAGCACGTCACGCACGGTCACCCCGTGCCCTACGGCGATGGCCGCCCGGATGTCGTCAGCGATGGGCTGGTAATCGAGCTTGTGCGCACCGGCGGCGCGCTCCCCGACGATCACCAGCTGCTCGGAGGTGTCCTCCGGGTCGAATTTCAGGCCGGCATGCGGATTGTCGAACACCGCTTGCGGCAGTTGGTTGGCCGGCACCGAGAAAGCGGCCACATAGCCGACGCGCAACGCCTTGGTCGATTCCTGCGCCGTGTACTCCAGGTCCTGCGGGTAATGGTTGCGGCCATCGATGATGACGAGGTCCTTGATCCGGCCCGCTATATAGAGGTGGCCCTTGAAGTAGGTGCCGTAGTCGCCGGTGCGTACCCACAGCCCGTCGTCTGCGGCTCCCTCGGCGTGCGACTCGCTGATCCGCGACTTGAGGATGTTTCGGAAGGTCTGAGCAGTCTCTTCTTCCTTGTTCCAGTAGCCGATACCCAGGTTCTGGCCGTGCAACCAGATCTCGCCGACCTGCCCGTCCGGCAGCTCGCTGGCCGCGTCGGCATCGACGATGACCGCCCACTCGTCGACACCGACCTTGCCCGCGGACACCTGTGCGACGGCGTTCGGCGCCTCGGGGGCCACCTCGACGAAGCGATGGTTGTTCAGCTCGTCCCGGTCGACGTGGATGACTGTCGGCGGCTCGTCGCTCGGGGTGGTCGAGACGAACAGCGTCGCCTCGGCCAGACCGTACGACGGCTTGACCGCAGTGTCCTTCAAACCGTAGGGCTTGAAGGCTTCGTAGAACTTGCGCATCGACGCCGGTGACACCGGCTCGCTGCCGTTGAGGATTCCCTTGACGTTGCTCAGGTCCAGCGGCGGCTCGTCGTCGCGGGGCAAGCCGCGCACCGCGGCGTGCTCGAAAGCGAAGTTCGGCGCGGCCGAGAAGACGCCGCCGGTCTCGCCGGGCTTGCGCGCGAGTTCGCGGATCCAGCGGCCGGGCCGGCGCACGAACGCGGCGGGCGTCATAAAGGTGAAGCTTTGGCCGAGCACTGGGGCACACAGCGCCGTGATCAGGCCCATGTCGTGGAAGAACGGCAGCCAGCTGAGGCCGCGGTCACCTTCGCTGCCCTCCAGGGCGACCAGCGTCTGCAGCACATTGGTGGGCAAGTTCAGATGGGTGATCTGTACGCCCGTCGGTGTGCGGGTGGAGCCGGACGTGTACTGCAGGTAGGCGATGGTGTTCTCGTCGGCCTCGGGCTCCTGCCAGGTGGAGGCGACCTCGGTGGGCACCGCATCGACGGCGATGACGCGGGGCCGTTCCTTGGCCGAACGGGCACGGATGAACTTGCGGACGCCTTCGGCGGAGTCAGTGGTGGTCAGGATCGTCGACGGGGCGCAGTCGTCGAGCACGGCGTGCAAACGGCCGACGTGACCCGGCTCGGCCGGGTCGAACAACGGCACCGCGATCCTGCCGGAGTACAGCGCGCCGAAGAAGGCAACGAGGTAGTCCAGGTTCTGCGGGCACAGGATGGCGATACGGTCACCCGGCTGGGTGACTTGCTGCAGACGGGCTCCCACGGCGCGGTTGCGGGCGCTGAAGTCGGACCACGAAATATCGCGCGCGACACCGTCACGTTCGGTGGAGAAATCCAGGAACCGGTAGGCCAGCTTGCCGCCACGAACCTTCGCCCATCGCTCGACGTGACGAACCAGGTTGGTGTTATCTGGGAACCTGATCTTTCCATTGACGATGAACGGGTTGTGGTACGCCATGCCGCCCTCTCCTGTCACAACACAACATCTCGATCGGCTTCGCCGACGGTTACATCTTGGGTCGGCTCCGCCGACGATTACCTACCTCCGCGCGAGCGACCCTCAGACGACGCACGCTTGTGCGGGCGCCGGTCGATGGCAGCTTCGACCCGATCGGCTCAACACACATTGCTCTTATTGCTCTCTTAATGTTACGGGGCGGCGCGCGGCAGACCAAATCACAAGGTACCGCCGATCGTGCCCACTATCGGCGTACTAGAAGCTGTGTCCTACTGCCCAGCTCTCGCCGCAAGCGGGGGAAAGTACTTCCCGCGTGCGGGGGCGTGCCCCCAACCCGGGGCGATCCGGGCAGCTTGAAATGTCCGGGTCGCCCGGGCGGGTCATCCATGTTTGGGATGCGGCGCGTTTTCGACGAGCCCATGCGCCCAGTTCAACGTCCAATCGGTCGCCGGCGCCCCGTCAAAGTTCCAGAACTGCGGGGTGGCATACATCGCATGGATCGGCTGGCCGGCGTTGCCGGCCAGCGTGTTCAGTGTGTTCGACAGGTTAGCGACGCTGAACGCCTCTGCCGGGGCGGCACAGATGAGGTCGCCCGGGGCGCAGATCTCGTTGGTCTTGCTGTCCAGCGCGCCGAAGCCGCCTGGCCGCGCACCAGTCATGGTCAAACCGAGCCCGGACAGAATCG
Source organism: uncultured Actinomycetota bacterium (assembly GCA_963728815.1). Classification (GTDB taxonomy): domain Bacteria; phylum Actinomycetota; class Actinomycetes; order Mycobacteriales; family Mycobacteriaceae; genus Mycobacterium. The sequence continues at coordinate 85,904 of CAVSLH010000016.1, read as the reverse complement.
GCACCTCATGCAGGGTGATCTCGGCGCCCTCACCCGGCGGGGCGGGCCCGATGTCCTTGCCCGCCCCCTGCTGGCGACGGCCGTCGGCGATCAGCGTCACACCGAGTACCAGGTCGTCATCGACGGGTCCGCGGCCATTGCCGATGTCGCTGGCGATGTCGCCGGCGATCACCGCGCCCTGCGAGAAGCCGATCAGCACGTAGCTGGTCAACGGACACTTGTTGTTCATGTCGGTCATCTCTTGGACCGTCGCACGGGTGCCTTCCGCCCGGCTGTCGTTGTAGGACATCTGGGTGTCGCCGCTCAGTGGATTGTGGAACTGCGCCGTGTAGGGAGTCGTGTACGTCTGCACGCGAGAGGACGGAAACTGCTGGCCGATCGTCGCAATCGCGTTGTGCAGCAACGCGTTCGGAAATTGCACCGGAATAAGCGGGTTATCCTGCGGGGACGATTCCCAGGTACCGGGAACGTCGATCAGCAGCACGTCCGGGCAGGAGGCGTCTTGAGAGGCGGGTCGGGGCTTGTGCGGGTAGGACGAGGTAGACGTCGGGGGCACCACACCGGGCGGCACCGCGGTGGGCGGGGTTTCGGGGGTGCGCAGCATAACCACCACGGCAAAGATGACCAGTCCCACGACGGCTGCCATCGTGCCGGCCGCAATCCAGGCGAGAATTCGGTGGCGTTTACGCCGGGCGTTGGTGGCCTTCTTGGCCATAGGGGTCTCCCGCTAGCAGAGTCAGTAGGTCGCAGCGACGCGGCCGTCGCGCCCTCTGCTGCACTCTCTACACGGTACCGGCTCGTGGCACGGCACCGTCCCGGTCGCGGTGTCCGGGCGGGTCTGCTTCAAGCGCTAGCGGATGGCGCCGACGATATCGCCCGACATGGCACCCAGCTGCGCGCTCCACGATCCCCAGCCGTTGTCTCCGCCGCCCGGGAAGTCAAAATGGCCGTTGTGCCCGCCGTTGTTTCGGTACTGCTGGTAGAACGTCAGGTTGGTGCCCTGCGCGATGTCCGCGTAGCCGATCATGGCGGCGGGATCACTGGCGCCGCCGGCCTTCGGACTCCACACCCAGATCCGGCTGTTGTTCTGGGCTAGCAACCCGACGTGCACCCACGGGTCATGCCACTTCCACCGGCCCAACTGTGCCGCACCCCACATCGCCTGGGTGTTCACCCCGCCGAATTGGTTCATGCCCGCGGTAATCGCGCCGTTCACCGTGGTGTCCGACGGGTACAGGAATCCCGACAGCGAGCCAGCGAAGCCAAACCGATCGGGATGGAAGCAGGCCAGCGCCATCGCGCCGTACCCGCCCTGGGCGGCGCCGACGACAGCGTGGCCGCCCGGTGCCAGGCCCCGGTTGGCGGCCAGCCAATCGGGCAGCTCGGTGGCCAGGAAGGTCTCCCACTGCTTGCTGCCGTCCTGCTCCCAGTTGGTGTACATGCTGTACGCGCCACCGGCGGGTGCCGCCACCGATATCCCCTTGCCGGCCAGCGTGTTCATCGCATTACCCGCGGTGACCCAGTTGCTGACATCCGGGCCGGCGTCGAACGCGTCCAGCAGGTACACCGCGTGCGGCCCGCCGGCCATGAAGGCCACCGGGATGTCACGCCCCATCGCTGCCGACGGCACCATCACGGTTTCGTAACCCGCGGCCCTGGCTTTAGCCGTGGTTCCTGCCGTTACCGTCACCCCGCCCAACGCGACTGACAGTGCGGCGGCGCAGAGCACCCGCAGAACCGCTGACAGACCCCTTACGCCCCTCATGTCCACCTCCATCGTCGATAGCTGTGTGCACACTATCCAGCCCGCGGTAAGCCGCGGTAGGCAGGGTAGTGAACTACGCCACACCCGATGGCCCGGGCGGAAATGGCTAACGGCGGCGACCCGGATGGGTCGCCGCCGTTAGCCGCGTTGTTTTCAGCCCAGATGCTTAGGTGCCCTGGTTGCCAGCGGGACTGGCACCGGTGCCGCCGGTGTTGGGCGTGGCACCCAGCGTGCGCTGCAGGTCAGGCTTCATGGCGTTGAGCTGCGCGCCCCAGTACTCCCAGCTGTGCGTTCCGCTGTCCGGGAAGTTGAAGACGGCGTTGTGGCCACCGCCGGCGTTGTAGGCGTCCTGGAACTTGATGTTGCTGGTCCGCACGAAGCCCTCGAGGAACTTGGCGGGCAGGTTGTTGCCACCCAGATCCGACGGCTTGCCGTTGCCGCAGTACACCCAGAGGCGGGTGTTGTTGGCGATCAGCGTCCCGACGTTCAACAACGGGTCGTTACGCGCCCACGCCGGGTCCTCCTTCGGGCCCCACATGTCGCTGGCCTTGTAACCGCCGGCGTCACCCATCGACAGACCGATCAGCGAAGGTCCCATCGCTTGGGAGGGGTCGAGCAGGCCCGACATCGCGCCCACGTAGATGAACTGCTGTGGGTGGTAGGTCGCCAGGTTCAGCGCCGAGGCGGCGGCCATCGAAAGACCGACCGCGGCGCTGCCCGTGGGCTTGACCTGCTTGCTAGCCGACAGGTACTGCGGCAGCTCGCTGGTCAGGAAGGTCTCCCACTTATAGGTCTGGCAACCGGCCTTGCCGCAAGCCGGCTTGTACCAGTCGGAGTAGAAGCTGGACTGCCCGCCGACCGGCATGACCACCGAAACGCCCGACTGGTAGTACCACTCGAACGCCGGGGTGTTGATGTCCCAGCCGTTGTAATCGTCCTGCGCGCGCAGCCCGTCGAGCAGGTACAGCGCGGGCGAGTTGGCGCCACCGCCTTGGAACTGAACCTTGATATCGCGGCCCATCCCAGCCGACGGAACCTGGAGGTACTCCACCGGAAGGCCCGGCCGGGAGAACGCTCCCGCAGTCGCCGTCCCCCCGACGACGCCGATCAGACCCGACAGCAGGGCCGCACCGGCGACCCCCACCACGAGTCGGCGCGGCACAGCTGTCACGGCGCCACGAAACCTGTCAACAAGCTTCATCCTTGCTTCCCTATCCTTTCGACGCATCCTTCGTTCTCGGCGCATCCCCAATTAGGTCGGACTGCATGCGCTGGGCGCTGCAGTGCCCGTGTAGTCAACCACAACTTCGGGCGTCCGCTCTCATCGAGCGCACTCCTCAAACCCTCATCCGGCGTTCGTTCACGGTGATTTTCAGGCCAGAAACGGCGGCCGGAACACGCATTTCCGCATGTGCCCGGCTATCGTCGCCCGCTGGTGAGCGTCCAATTGTGACTTTGCTGTCAGTATTCCGGGCGCCCTGCGACCCGATCGCGGCTGTGATTTGGTCGAAATCTGTTCAACGATCTGCCGACCGGGATGGGCGGCGGGCAAATTCCGGCATACCTGCGTCGCCATCGAGTCATTACCGACTGCTCAGTCCCGAGGGGCGGCGGGGGGCACGTCGGGCACCGGGAGCCCACACCTGGCGAGCTCGTAGAGCGGAACGCGGTCGATCCGGTATTGGGTGAACTCAAACGAACTCACGAAGTTGGAAACGAACCGACCCGGAGTCATCGGGGCGCGCACCGAGTTCAGCACCGCCTGGGTCGCGGGGCATTGCAGGGCTGCCACCGCTTGCGCAACCCATTGCTGATCGAGGTAGCCGGGAACGCCCGGATACCACTTCACCCATGGGCCGTCGGCGATCACCCAGTCCGGGAAGAGGTTTTTGTCATGCCCGATCCGGCCGTGCTTCAGCCGCTCCGTGTGCTGGGCAATTGGGTTTGCCAGCCCGATTTGGTCGATCACCCTGACATCGAGCCCGACGTTCATGCCCACCATGCCGAGGTTAGTGAAAAATACTGCGTGCTGCGGCTTTTGGGGAGCCTTGCTGCCCGGGGGAGTTCCCGGCTGCGGCTGGATCATCGGTACCAGATCCCACTGAGTGTAGTTGCCAGACGGCAGCAACAACGCCCCGTCCGGAGTGTTGTCGAGCGCAGTCAGGACGGCGGACATCCTCGGGTAATCCAGGTAGTCGGCGGCGGTCAGCGGATGTGCGTGCCCGGTGGCCTGCGCATAGAAGCGGCGCTCGTCGACGATCCCCGAGTAGGTGACGCGGGTAGCATCATCACCCATCCCCGGCGAGTTTGCCGCCCACAGCGACCAGCCCGCAACCGCCAGCCAGAGCATGCCGGCGGCACCGGCCAGCCAATAACCGGTCTCCCGCGAATAGTCCTTTCCATCGGGAAACGCCACGGGTATGACAGCCACCGGAGCCAGCAAACAAAATAGCGGTGCCAGCAACACCCGGGCGTGCATGAAGTCGCCGCCTTGCCGGGTCCAGTACAACGCCTGCAGCAGTCCGCTGACCAGCACCCAGGCCACCACGGCCGGCGGGCTTTGCACCGCCCGGGCCACCCGACCGTAGTTGGGGGCCTCCATCGGGCGCAGAAACGACGGCCGCCGACGAATCAACATCAATAACAAGCCCAGCGGCACTAGAAGCAGCACCGGCACCCAGAGCGCGTAGGGCTGGTTGAAATTCGAGAGATAGATCATGCCCTGTGACCACTTGTCGCCGGCCGCGTCCTTGGCCAGGGCGGTACCGGGCACCAGCAGGCCGTAGTAGCCCATCCGGAAGATCTCGTAGGCGACCGGCAGAAATCCCCCGGCTACCACGATCAGCACGCGACGGCGCCAGTCACGCGCCGCGATCAGCATCATGATCAGCGCAAGCCCGCCCATCAGTGCCAGCTCGGGCCGGACCAGAACGCTGAACCCCGCGACGAAGGCCAGCGCACCGATGAATACCTGGTTATCCGAACGGGTCCGCACCGGCTGCGACCAACAAACCATCATCCACCACAGCAAACCCAGATATGACAGTGTCAACCCGCTCTCCAGGCCGGACGTGGCGAAGTCACGCGAGGGTGGCAGCGCGATGTAGACCAACGCCCCGGCGGGCAGCATGATCGCCCTACGTCCCCGCAGGCTGGGTGCGTACAACCGGCCGGTACCCAACATGAGCAGCGCTACGCCCAGCACGGAAAGCACCAGAGCCAGAGCCAACGCCACGTACTCCGTGCGCATTGGCCCGCCGACCCAACTTCCCAAATACATCAGATAGGTCCACGCCGTGGAGGTGTTCGCCTCCACCCGCTCGCCCTGATTGAAAACCGGCCCGTTGCCGGCCAACAGATTTCGCACGGTACGCAGCACGATCAGTCCGTCGTCGGCGATCCAGCGTCGTTGCCAACTGCCCCAACCGAACAGCACGGCGACCGCCACTACGCTGATCCACAGGCTGACCCGCACCACAGTGTCGTACGGGAATACCGGCCGACTGACCTGCCGGACCACCGGACGGCGACGCATCACAACGCCATTCAGGCCGTTGAGGGCCTTCAGTTTGGGGCTAGCCGAAGGCAACGGCGGCTCCAACTGTTGCGATCCACGCCAGCGCCAGCAGCTGCAACACGCGGTCACGCAGCGCGATGTCTTCGGGTTCCCCGGCCAGCCCGCCGTCGACGTCCACCGCGTAGCGCAGGATGGCGATGGTGAACGGCACCATCGACACCGCGAACCAGGACCCCGAATAGCGGTCGCGCTCGAACGCCCACAGCCCGTAGCAGACCACCACCGCGGTGGCCGACATCGTCCAGACAAACCGCAGATAGGTGCTCGTGTAGCTTTCCAGCGCCTTACGGATCGCAGCGCCGGTGCGCTCGGCCAGCTGCAACTCGGCGTAACGCTTGCCGGCCACCATGAACAGCGACCCGAACGCCGCCGTCAGTAGAAACCATTGGGACAGTGGGATATCGGCGGCCGCGCCGCCGGCGATGGCCCGGAGCAAGTACGCCGACGACACAATGCAGATGTCCATCACCGCTTGGTGCTTCAGGCCGAAGCAGTACCCGAGCTGCATCGCAATGTAGATGGCCATCACCACGGCCAGGTTCGGTGTCAGCCACCAGGCAATCGCCAGGGAGGCCACACCCAGCACCGCCGCCAGAACGTAGGCCAGCCACTCGGGCACCACGCCGGCCGCAATCGGACGGAACCTCTTGGTGGGGTGCTCGCGATCGGCCTCGACGTCGCGCACATCGTTGATCAGGTACACCGCCGAGGCCGCCAGGCTGAACACCACGAACGCCACGCCCACCTTGGTCGCCACCTCGGCGTAGTCGTAGCGAACACCACGCCCCGCCGCGGCCAGCGGCGCGGCCAGCACCAGCACGTTCTTCACCCATTGCCGCGGGCGCATCGCCTTGACCACACCGACGATCACATTCCCCGGAGGTCTGGTCACCAGGTCCTCACTCATCCGGCCACACCTCTATCTCGACTTCTATCAAGCCAGAGTGCAAGGCGCGCGACGGCGGCGCCGAGCGCCACGCCGAAAGCAACGTCGCTGGGATAGTGCACGCCCAGCAGTATCCGCGACAGCGCCATCGGAGGGACCAGCACCGCGGGCAGCGGTAGCCCGGTGGCTCGGCCCATCAGGATGGCCGCGGCCGTGGTGGAAGTGGCATGCGCCGACGGGAAGCTCAGCTGGCTGGGTGTGCCGACATTCACCGCGACCGCCGGATGATCCGGCCGTTTGCGCCGCACCAGCCGCTTGATCAGCACGGCGGCCGCGTGCGCGACGAACGCGCCCGCCCCGGCCACCAGCCAATCCCGGCGACGCTGTCGCACCACGATCGCACCGAGCAGCGACACGGCCACCCAGCCGATGCTGTGCTCCCCGAAGTGGGACAGTCCGCGCGCCGTGGCCAGCACACCCGGGCGGTCACCCAGCGCCGACTGAACGGCTACCATCGCGGCAACTTCGCCGCGCGGCGCCAGCGATTCAGGCATGCTCTGGCTCTTGGTTTGCTGCCGGGCCTGCTGCTGGCTGGGGGTACCACCCGCTTGCGGGGGACAACGCCGTCTCCCACTTCTGTTTGCTGGACAGCACCGGCAGCGCGTCCCGGTACACCCTGCGCATCTCGTGGAAACGGCTCGCCAGCTGACGCTGACGGCGCAGGGACTTCAACAGCAGCGAGAACATCTTGCGCCGGTCGCGCTGCCGGTAGACTACGCCGCACCCGTCGGCGGTGGTGACGGTGGCGCCGTCGACCGTGCACAGCCGGAACCAGCGCGCATCCTGGGTCGGCACGTTGAACTCCGGACGCTCATGGTGGGCCGGGTCGGCGGCCTTGAGGTTGTGCAGTGTCCCGCGGGCCAGCCGGTAGCCGATGGACAGCGGATTCACCGGCGGCTTCATCGCCTTGCTTTGGTGCAACGGCGGCGGCAGCTCGCTCGCCGCCGGCAGCAGCACCGCGTCCGGGTATTCCTTGCGCATCCGGTGCACTTCCGGCAGCGCCGATTCCAGGATCGAGAAAATGTGCTCGGGGCCGGCGAGGAAGTCGTCGATGGCCTTGTTCTGGATTGCCACCGTTGAATATTCAAGGCAGGCAAGGTGTTTCAGCGTCGCCTTCAAGTGGCTGCGGACCAGGCCGCTGACGTCGCCGTCCCAGTGCATGGCCGCGACCACCAACCGGTTGCGCAGATGGAAATAGGCCTGCCAGTCGATGGCGTCGTCCTTGTCGCTCCAGGCCATGTGCCAGATTGCCGCGCCGGGCAGCGTGACCGTCGGGTAACCGTGCTCAGCAGCCCGCAGGCCGTAGTCGGCATCGTCCCACTTGATGAACAGCGGCAGCGGCTGCCCCAGCTCTTCGGCGACCTGCCGCGGGATCATGCACGTCCACCAGCCGTTGTAGTCGACATCGATGCGGCGGTGCAGCAGCTTGCTTTTGTCCTCTTTGTCGTTCAACGGATATTCGGCGAAATCGTGGTCGTACTCGGCGTGCGGCGCGGCGGTCCACATGAAGTTCGACCGGTTCACAACCTCGCCCATGATGTGCAGGTGCGACGGCTCCTGCAGGTTCAGCATCTGGCCACCCACCAGCATCGGGCTCCTGGCGAAGCGGTGCATGGCCAGCACCCGCAGAATCGAGTCCGGCTCGATGCGGATGTCGTCGTCCATGAACAGAATCTGCTGACAATCAGTGTTTTTCAGCGCCTCGTACATCACCCGGCTGTAGCCCCCGGAACCGCCCAGGTTGGGCTGGTCGTGGACGGACAGCCGGTTGCCCAGCCGGGCAGCCGCGGCCGGGAAGTCCGGATGATCGCGCACCTTGCGGACGCCCTGATCGGGCACGATCACCGCCCCGATCACCTCGTCCACCAACGGGTCTGCCGTAAGCTCCCGCAGCGCGTTGACACAGTCCGCGGGGCGGTTGAACGTGGGAATGCCAACCGCGATGTTAGCCGTGCCCGGAGCGGGAGTGGTCGCGTACCAGCCGCCGCTAAGCAGGGTGACCTTGGTGTCAGTGGTGATGTCGAACCAGATCCAGCCGCCGTCCTCGAATGGCTGCAGCCCCACCTCGACCTCGACGACGACGGGCGCATCCTCGCTGCCGGCGAACGCGCGGCCCTCGACGAAGATGCGTGCCCCGGTGGCCTTGGTCCGGTAGACGTCGACGCGACCGGATCCAGCCACCTCGACGCGCAACACCGCCGACTTGCAGGTCGTCCACCGCCGCCAGTAGCTGGCGGGAAACGCATTGAAATATGTGGCGAACGACACCTCGGACTCCGCCCCGATCTGCAACAAGGTGCGGGTTGTCGCGTGCGCGCGCCGGGAATTGGTGGTCGACTCTTGCAAATACAGCTTGCGCACGTCGAGGGGTTCACCCGGACGCGGCAGGATTATTCGGGCCAGCAGGCTGACCGCAGTCATGCGCGCGCGCCTTCCTCTTCGGCCGGCGACGATGCAGGCCGTGCAACGGCCTGAGGCGGGGGCACCCCCCGCTCGCGGGGGAGAGCCGGCCCATCATCTTCGGTCAAGGGCATGCCGTCGCGCAGGTGCGGCGCGAGGACGTTGTCGTACATGCTCAGTGCGCTGGCAATGGCCATATGCATATCCAGATATTGATAGGTGCCCAGCCGCCCGCCGAACAGTACCTTCGACGACGCGGCTTCGGACTTCGCCCTGGCCCGGTAGGCGGCCAACAGGGCGCGGTCGGCCTCGGTGTTGATCGGATAGTAGGGCTCATCGTCGTCCTCGGCGAACCGGGAGTACTCCCGCATGATCACCGTCTTGTCGGTCGGGTAGTCGCGCTCGAGGTGGAAGTGGCGGAACTCGTGGATGCGGGTGTAGGGCACGTCGAGATCGTTGTAGTTCATCACCGGCGTGCCCTGAAAATCCCCGATCGGTAACACTTCCACCTCGAAGTCCAGGGTGCGCCAGCCAAGGCGGCCCTCGACGTAGTCGAAGTAGCGGTCCAGCGGGCCGGTGTAAACGACGGGAGCTTCCGGGGATTCTCGGCGCAAAGCGTCCCGGACGTCGAACCAGTCGGTATTGAGCCTGACCTCGATGCGGTCGTCGGCGGCCATCTTCGTGCACCACGCCGTGTAACCGTCGACCGGCAGGCCTTCGTAGGTGTCGCTGAAGTATCGGTTGTCGAAGGTGTAGCGCACCGGCAGCCGATTAATGACGGCAGCCGGAAGCTCGACGGGGTCGGTCTGCCACTGCTTGGCGGTGTAACCCTTGACGAACGCCTCGTAGAGCGGCCGGCCGATCAGCGAGATGGCCTTCTCCTCGAGGTTCTGCGCCTCCGCGGTGTCGATTTCAGCGGCTTGCTCCGCGATCAGCTGCCGCGCTTCTTCAGGGGTGAAGTACTTGCCGAAGAACTGCGACACCAGGCCCAGTCCCATCGGGAATTGGTATGCCTGCCCGTTGTGCATCGCGAATACCCGGTGCCGGTAGTCGGTGAACTCGGTGAACTGCCGCACGTACTCCCAAACCCTCTTATTAGAGGTGTGGAAGAGGTGGGCGCCGTACTTGTGGACCTCGATGCCGGTCTGCGGCTCGGCTTCGGAATACGCGTTCCCACCGATATGCGGGCGCCGCTCGACGATGAGCACGCGCTTGTCGAGCTGGGTAGCCACGCGCTCGGCAACCGTCAGGCCGAAGAATCCGGAGCCGACGACGAGGAGGTCAAAACGAGCGGTCATCGGTTGCCTAGGTTATCTGACCGCGCGGCCATAACCCCATTTGGCGACGTGACGGAGTTGGGGTTCGACCAGGTGAGACTGGCCGCCGAGCGCGTTGCGCCTAAGGTTCCGATTACCTCACGATTCGATATAGCCACTCTAGTCACACCAATCCCACTCGTACCATCAACCGTGTGGGGTTCATGCTGCGCACCCGGGACTTCGGGGCAGGCATGCCCGACACACCACATAGTCCAGATTGAGGAGACTTCCGTGCCGAACCGACGCCGACGCAAGCTCTCGACAGCCATGAGCGCGGTCGCCGCCCTGGCAGTCGCGAGTCCATGCGCATATTTCCTTGTTTACGAATCGACCGCAAGCAACAAACCGCCGTCTGAGCACCACGAATTCAAGCGGGCGGCGGTAATCGCCGACCTGCCCAGCGAGCTGATGTCCGCACTGACGCAAGGGCTGTCGCAGTTCGGGATCAACTTGCCGCCAATCCCTGCCCTCGGCGGGAGTGGTACCAGCAGCCCGGGCCTGACCAGCCCAGGGTTGACGAGTCCGGGCCTGGGCAGTCCGGGCCTGACAAGTCCCGGCCTGGGTAGCCCGGGTCTGACAAGTCCCGGCCTGACTAGTCCCGGTCTGACCAGCCCGGGTCTGATGCCGGGGACGACGACTCCCGGGCTGACCACGCCCAGTACCGCGTTGACGCCGACACCGGGGACGGGGCTGACCACCCCGAACCCCGCATTGACCAGCCCGGCCGGAATAGCACCCAGTATGGGCAGTCCGACTGTCGCTCCCGGTGAGGTGCCGATCACGTCGCCGGCTGGATTGGACCCGGGCGCCGACGGCACCTACCCGATCCTGGGGGATCCATCGACGCTGGGCGGTGGCGGGTTGCCGCAGACCAGCCCGGCCGCCAGCACCGGCAGCACCGGCGGCGGCGGGCTCATCAACGACTTGATGCAAGCCGCCAACCAGTTGGGCGCCAGTCAGGCCATCGACCTGCTCAAGGGCCTGGTGATGCCAGCGATCATGCAGGGCGTCCAGAACGGCGGCGCAGCCGCACCGGCCGGCGGCCTGCCGGGTGCCGCTCTGCCGGCCGGCGGCCTGCCGGGTGCCGCTCTGCCGGCCGGCGGCCTGCCGGGTGCCGCCCTGCCGGCCGGCGGCCTGCCGGGTGCCGCCCTGCCGACTGGCGGCCTGCCCGGTGCCGCCCTGCCGACTGGCGGCCTGCCCGGTGCCGCCCTGCCGACTGGCGGCCTGCCCGGCGCGGCTGTCCCGCCACTGGCAGCACCGGCCCCGGCTATCCCGCCAGTGGCAGCACTGGTACCCACCACATAGGGCCTCGAAGGGCCCTCGGCTACCTGTCACCTGACGGCACCGCAGAGTCGCACTGGCCCCGGGGCCCAGCAACCCGGCCAGCAACTAAATCTCTGCGGTGCCGTCGAACAGACTTTCGTCGAGTTTCTGTACCCATATACCGTGTCGCCTCATAAATAACAATAGAAACACACGTAACATCGCCTGGTGCCGTCCCGCAGCCGCGCGCCGACGATGTTGCTCACCGCTATCGCGGCGACCGTTGTCATCGTGTCGTGGATTGTGGACCCGACACGCGAAAGCGCCCCTGCCCCTCCGCCGGCTCGCGACACCCAACTCGCCCAGCACCCGCTGATCGGGCTCGGCGGCGGAGTCACGGTTCGCGAACTTACCCAGAGCACACCGTTTTCATTGGTCGCGCTGACCGGCGACCTGGCCGGCACCTCCATACGCGTGCGCGCACAGCGCTCCGACGGTTCGTGGGGGCCCTGGTACCAGACCGAGTATGAAACCGAAGCGCCCGACACAGTGGAGCCGGCAGGTACCAAGGGGGCGGTTAGGTCGGCTCAGCCCGCTGAGCCAATTGAGAGACCGCGAAGCACAGATCCGGTGTTCGTCGGCACCACCGCGACCGTGCAGATCGCGGTCACCCGGCCGAGCGATGCGCCGGTGACCCAGGCGCCGGCAGGGCCACCACCGAGCGCCCAGCCGGACAAACCCGATAAAGATGGCCTGGGATATAAACCGGCCACCAAGGAACAGCCCTTCGGGCAGAACATCTCCGCGATCCTCATTTCACCACCGCAGGCGCCGGCCGGAAAGCAGTGGACGCCGCCGTCCGGGGTCATCATGCCGGGCCAGCCGCCCAGCATCATCAGCCGAGCGGATTGGGGAGCAGACGAGTCGCTACGATGTGGTAATCCGCAGTACGGCAATGGGATTCGCGCCGGGGTGGTTCACCACACCGCGGGCAGCAATGACTACTCGCCGCAGGAGTCGGCCGGGATCGTCAAAGCCATCTACACGTACCACAGTAAGACGCTGGGCTGGTGCGACATCGCGTACAACGCGCTGGTCGACAAATACGGGCAGGTGTTCGAGGGCAGCGCCGGGGGACTCACCAAACCCGTCGAGGGGTTCCACACCGGCGGATTCAACCGCAACACCTGGGGTGTGGCCATGATCGGCAACTTCGACGACGTGGCGCCGACGCCGATCCAGATCCGAACCGTGGGCCGGCTGCTCGGCTGGCGCCTGGGCATGGACGGCGTCGACCCCAAGGCCACGGTGGCACTGGAGTCAGCGGGTAGCCACTACACCACCTTTCCGGCCGGCTCCATCGCGAAGTTGCCCGCCATCTTCACCCATCGCGACGTCGGTAACACCGACTGCCCGGGCAATGCCGCCTACGCAGTGATGGACGAGATCCGGGATATCGCATCACATTTCAACGATCCGCCGGAGGAGCTGATCAAGGCGCTGGAGGGGGGCGCGATCTACGAGCACTGGCAGGCGATCGGCGGCATGAAAAGCGTCCTGGGTGCACCGACCTCGCCGGAAGATAACGCAGAGGGCGGGGCCCGCTACGCCACGTTCGCTAGGGGAGCGATGTACTGGTCGCCCGAGACCGGCGCCGAACCTGTCACCGGCGCGATCTACGACGCCTGGGCCTCGCTGAGCTACGAGCGCGGTCCGCTCGGGTTGCCGACCAGCGCGGAGATACAAGAGCCGCTGCAGATCACGCAGAACTTCCAGCATGGAACGTTGAACTTCGAGCGGCTCACCGGCAACGTCACCGAGGTCGTCGACGGAATCACCACGCCGCTGTCGACGCAAACCGCGAGCGGCCCGACGGTGCCGCCCGAACACTTCTCGCTACCAACTCACCCGGTCGCCTAGGCTAGATTTTCCGGCTCGTGTGCGGACCATTAGTCTGCGACCTGTGCCCCAGACACCGTATCTGACGATCGATCTCGGTCGGGTGCGTACGAACTTGCACACGCTGCGGGCCGCTCTGCCCGATGCGCGGATCCGCTACGCGGTCAAGGCGAATCCAGCCGAGCCGATCCTGCGTCTGCTCGCGGCCGAGGGCGCCGCGTTTGACGTCGCCTCGGTCGGCGAGATCGACGCGTGTGCGTCCGCCGGTATCGATGGCCACTGGCTGACGTTCGGCAATACCATCAGGAAAGCGTCAGAGCTGGCTCAGGCGTGTGCACGTGGGGTGCGGCGGTTCACGTTCGACACCGAGCATGCTGTGACGTCGATCGCCGAGCAGGCCTGCGGGTCGAGCGTGGAATGCCGTATTGCGCCGGCGTTTCCGTCGTCAGTGACGCCATTCGGCCACAAGTTCGGCTGCGCTCCCGCCGACGCCGCCGGGTTACTGAATCGTGCCCGACGGCTCGGCCTGCGGCCGGAGGGCGTGTGCTTCCATGTCGGCTCGCAACAGCTCGACCCGGCCGCGTGGGAGCTCGGAATACGGTGTGCCGCACCAATCTTTGACGTAATGGGTGACCTCACCACGATCAACGTCGGAGGTGGGTTTCCAATCGCGTATACCACCAACGCACCGGGTCTCGACCTTGTCGCCGACTCCATCATGTCCGCGCTGACACGCTATTTCGGCGCGAATCCACCACAACTCGTGGTCGAGCCGGGACGCGTGATCGTGGCTTCAGCGGGAACGATCGGCTGCCAGGTGATATCGGTGCGGACCGGTACCGATGGACGACGCTGGGTGTACCTCGATATCGGTCGCTATGGCGGTCTTGCGGAAACCGAGAATGAGTACATCCGGTACCGGCTGCGGACCGACCGCGATGGCGAGCCGGTTGATGATGCCGTCATCGCGGGCCCGACGTGCGACGGAGACGACGTGCTCTACCAAGAATACCCGCTTCCGGTCACGCTGGGCCCCGGCGATCGTGTCGAGATCGATGACGCCGGTGCGTACACCGCGAGCTACGCGTCGGTCGCGTTCAATGGATTTCCGCCACTGCCAACGTATTTCGTGAACGCGCCCGACGTCGGCGGCGCGGGCAGGGAAATGGTCGAGCCGCTAGCGCTCGGGCTCACCCGAAATTGGCGCCTCTCCGAGGTTATCTGCGACGTGCGTACCGAGTTGCAGGATCTGGTAATCGGCCGGACGGAACAGGGCGTCGCGTTGTTCAGTGACGGCGAACGTCAGAGCACCGAGTTCAGTCAGCTCGTCTATCACGAGGCGCTGCTAGTACCCGCGCTGCTGCTGGCCGACAGGATCGAGCGGGTGCTCGTCATTGGCTCCGGTGAGGGGGTCGTCAGCCAGCTGGCCGTGTCCGCCGGCGCAATACATGTCGATCATGTCGACATCGATCGCGCGGCGGTTAGGCTCTGCGCGGAGCATCTGCCCTATGGGTACTCGATGGACGAACTCGCCAGGGCGGAAAGAGGACTCGGCCCGGTCACCGTGCATTACTGCGACGGCTGGGGCTTTGTGGACCGATCTACCGTGTCATACGACATCGTGGTGGTCGACCTCCCCGACGAGCGAACCGGGCCAGCACAGCACAACCGGCTGTACGCCGCCGGCTTCCTCGAAAAATGCCGCAACATAGGTCGTGTCGTTGTCGGCCAGGCCGGCTGCCCGACACTGTGGCGAAACGAGTCGCTGCGCTTGTCGTGGCAACGTTTTCATGAAACCTTCAGCACCGTCGTCTATTTCGGCAGCGACGAGCACGAGTGGGCTTTCCTGTCAGGGACGGCTGAGACCCGCGAAGAACCCGTCACGGCAATGTCGGTCCGACTGCAGACACTCGCCTACCGGCCGCGCACCATCGACGCCGACTCGCTGGTCGCGTCGACAGTCCCACCGATGTCGCTGCGAGCTAACGCCCGCCATCTTCGTCGTCTCTGAGGAGTTTCTCGGCCTGGTGAAAGCCGTTGGAACTGGGTTGCCCGTAGCGCACCAGAAGTTCCTCACAAAGTGTCCGAATAGGGCTGGTGCGTGCTCTTATCGGGTGACAGCGCCCCGCCCCCGGCAACGAAGGAACAACCATGCGCCGAATGGCAGCCCACCGACATTGATTCTGATAAAGCGGCCCGGCTGATGGTCGTGGTAGCCGCTGCCGGGGGTGACCCTTCCACCGACAAGGATTCCGCACCTTTAAACCACAGTGACACAAGTCATTTCAGCGATCGCAGATCCTCTCGCCCTCGCCTGCCGCGGCCGGCACGGTAGGTCAGAGAATCGCGACTGCCACCACAATGCCCAACGCGAACTGCGCCGCGGCCACCATGAGTGACTCGTAGTTGAACTCGTCGGCCTCAAACAACGCGTTCATGTCGATACCGATCACTATGGTCGCAATCCTCATCATGACCACCTGCGCGACGATCCCCACGAGCCCGAAGATCGCGGACCCCACCAGCCCTTCCACCAGCTTTCCCGACGACGCGTAGATCGCCAGCACCACGATGAGCGCCATGCTGACCATCCCGGCGGCGGCCACGATGATTGCGTTCGGTTTTGCTGCGTCGACCATCTTGCGCAGCGGCCCCGGTGTGGTGAGGTCGATGGCGTAGAAACCAATCACCATCAGCACCAACCCGACGATCGCATACAAGACGATGGCACCGACCCCGCGACCGAGCACATTCCAATAGCCCGCATCCCAATAGCCCGAGTTCAGCGCCACGATGGTTGTCGTCATCGATGATCACTCCGTTTCATTTCTGCGAGGTTGATTTCAGCGGGATTCGGTGCGGGACAAAAGCTGCGCCGTCGTCGGTCACCAGTCCGCCGGTCTCGCGGATGCCGAGCCCGGCCGACGAGTCGCCGACGATCCACGCGCCCAGCGCGGGCCGCATGTCGTCGAATTGAGGCAGGGGGTCAAGCAGCTGGTAGACGAACCCCTCTTCGCCGTAGACGCCGCCGGTGGCGGTGTCCATGCCGGCGCCAACGATGGTGATGTTCGCCCCTTCCCGACCGAGCTTGGGTTTGCGGACGTATTCGGTGAGCTCGTGCGGGTCGTCAACGTATGCGGGCAGCAGGTTCGGGTGACCCGGATACATCTCCCACAGCACCGCCAGGATCGCCTTGTTCGACAACAGGGTCTTCCACAGCGGTTCAATCCACATCGTCTGCGGCAGGCTGGACACCACGCGCCTGCCGAACTCGTCGTCGAGCACCCACTCCCAGGGGTGCAGCTTGAAGATCGTGTCGATCTGCGCGTCTTCCAGGTCGACGAACCGCTCCAGGGCGCTGTCCCAACCAACGTCCTCGATCATCAACCCGATGGTCTGGAAACCTGCCTCCGCCGCGGTCTCCTGCATATAGGTCGTCGTGATCTGGTCCTCGCCAGTCCATTCCACACCGGACCAGGTGAAGTGCAGCTCGTTGCTGGGTAGCAGATCACGAACCACCTTCCAGCGGTCGACGAGTTGTTCGTGCAGTGAATTCCATTGGTCGTCGCCGGGGAACTTGTCTTTGAGCCAGTACCACTGCAGGACTGCGGCTTCGAGCAGCGTGGTGGGTGTATCGGCGTTGTACTCGAGTAGCACCGCCGGCCTGCGCCCGTCGTAGCGCAAGTCGAAGCGCCCATACACGTGTGGATCGGAGCGACGCCATGATTCGGCGATCGGTTGCCAACTCCATTCTGGCAGACCGAAATCCGCGTACCGTTCCATCAGGATCACCTGCTCGACGGCGTTCAGGCACATCGAATGCAGCAGTTCGACGTCGGCTTCGAGTGCCAGGATCTCGTCCATCTCGAATTCGTAGTACACCGACTCGTCCCAGTACGGCCGGTCTGCACCCCTCGCGTCACGTGCCGGCGTTCCGTACACCAGTCCTTGCGATTCGACGATCGAGCGCCAGTTCGGCCGAGGTTGCGTCCTGCCGCGCTTCACGAACCGCCGCCCTTGCCGCCGCTCAACTTGCCACCGAGCCCGCCGCGCTGAATGGTGGTGCCCGACTTCGTGGTAATCGTGGCGCCCTTGGGTGCGGTTGTCGCACCGCCGATCGGCCGCGAGCCCACGGACCCCGAGCTGCCGTAGTAGTACCGGTACTGATGCCCGCCGTAGAAAAAGAAGCCGTTGAGGCCCGCGGTGTGACCGGTGCAGTAGCTGTCCGGGACGATCACCGGCTGACCCTTGGTGTCGTCCTGGACGCATTGGGCGGTGACGGTGGGCGCCGACAACGCCCAATATCCGAGGCCCGCCACGACACCCACCACTCCGACGGCAGCGCCAGCACCGATCAACGTGCGGTTCCGCTTGCGCCGCTTGGCTTCCGCTTCGAGTCGAGCCTCCTCGATCTCCCGCTGCTTTTCGGCGAACTTCTCCCGCGCGCGCAACTCGGCGGGCTTGGGCGGACGCGGCCGCGTCGTTTCCGCGTCCTGGTACTCGATGCTGCCGCCGGATGAATACGGGGAGGATTCGTCTTGCTCCGACCAGGCCAGTGGCGGTTGTTGTTCACCCCCGGGTTGCTCAACCGGCTCGGTCTTGTCGCCCTCGGGCTCGCCGCTTCCCTGCGGTCGGTCTTCTTCTGACGCCATTAGCGGTCCTCCGGTCCGCTCGAGTCGCCGCGCGCGGCGCCACCGCCCTTCACGACCATTGGGACGCGACGGACATCAGCGCGAAACACGGGCACGCGGGCAGTCTCCCACATCGCAGCGGCGTACGACGCTAGATCCAATTGCCCTCCTCTCCCCCGAAAGCGGGTGGCGGTACGCCCCCAGAGGGAGGTTCCCCCACCCTCTGGGGGCGTGCCCCCACCTCGCGTCGCTACGCGACGCGCATCGTCACAGCGCTAGAGCCACCAGCGTTCCAGCACCCGGGCGACCCCGTCGTCGGTGTTGGGGGCGGTGACCTCGTCGGCAATGTCGAGCACCTCGGGATGCGCGTTACCCATCGCCACGCCGTGACCTGCCCGCAGCAGCATCGGCACGTCGTTGGGCATGTCGCCGAAGGCCACCACCTCGTCGTCGGCGATCCCCAGCGGCCGGGCGATCTCCGAGACGCCGGTGGCCTTGCTGATTCCCAGCGGCACGATCTCCACCAGTCCGTTGTTGGTGGAGTAGGTGATATCGCCCTCGATTCCGACATGCTTGGCCAGTTCGGCGGCCATATCCGCGCTGCGTGCACCGGCCTTGCGGATCAGCAGCTTGATCGCCGGCGCGCTGAGCAGGTCGTCGATCGACACCTCGGTGTTGTCCGGGTTGAGCCACGCGTGCTCGTAGCCCGGCGAGCTGATGAACTGGGGAGTCGCGGTGTCATGAGCACGCTCGCCGATCCGCTCGACGGCCAGCCCAGCGCCCGGAATGACCCGGGTCGCGAGCTCGGCCAACTCGGCCAGGGCGTCGACGGCCAGCGTGCGCGCCGACACCACCCGATCGTTGGCAGGGTCGTAGATGACGGCACCGTTGGCACACACCGCCATCGGCGCGAACCCGAGTGCCTCGACGACGGGCCGCACCCAGCGCGGTGGGCGGCCGGTCGCCAGGATGAAGTGCGCACCAGCGGCAACGGCGGCACGCACCGCGTCGCGGGTGCGCTGAGTGATGGTTTCGTTGTCGTCGAACAACGTGCCGTCGACATCGCAGGCGATGAGCGCCGGCAATGTCATTTTTCTAACGTCACTGAGACGATCCGTCTTCGCAACCGACCGGCGTCGTCAGCGCGATCCTCTCGGGGTGTGCCCCGGTGGCGTCACACCGTCGTTCCCGTATTTCTGAGCCCGCTTTTGTAATTCGAGCACACGGATCTGCCTAGAGTCGTCCTGGGTCGGCGCGCCACCACCCAGCCGCCGCGGCACCCAGAACTCCCCCTCGGGATGCGGATACTCCTCCTGCACCCGGTACAGCAATGAATTCATCGCTTGGCGCAGCGCGGCGTTGAGCTGCTCGGCGTCGCCGCGCGGCGGCAGCGGCCGGCCGGCGGCCACGGTGATCGGAATTTTGTTGCGGAACACTTTCTTTGGATGATCTTTTGGCCAAATCCGATGTGCACCCCAGACAATCAGGGGAACTATCGGCACCTGCGCCTCCAGCGCCATCCGCACCGTCCCGCTTTTGAATTGCCTGAGTTCATAACTGCGACTGATGGTGGCCTCGGGGTGCAGCCCAATGAGTTCGCCCTCCCGCAGCCGCTGCACGGCTACCGCGTACGCGTCGTGTCCCACCCTGCGGTCCACCGGGATGAGCCTGGCGTGCCTGATGACGTAGTTGACCGCCTTCACGTCCGCCATTTCGGCCTTGATCATGAAGCGCAGGCGGCGCCTCCGTTCGTGGGCGGCGATCGATGCAGGCACCCAGTCCACGTAGCTAGTGTGGTTGAGGGCGATCAAAGCGCCGCCCCGCGCAGGGATGTTTTCCAGGCCCTGGAACGTGAGCTTGGTTCCGTTCATCGCGACGACTGACGGAACGACGAACTCCGCCAACCGGAAAAACGGCTCTGCCATGTCTGCTCCTTACTCCCCTACCGGGCCTGATCCGGGGTACGGCTGGCGGCCCTCGCCGCAGCCTCGTCGGCCTCGATCCGAGCCGCCTCGTCCAACATCGGGGCCCCGCCGCGCAGCCGGTGCGGCACCCAGTACGCCCCGGTCGGACGAGGATACCGCTGCTGCACCTGGTTCAGCAGCGTGTTCATCGACTCGCGCAGCTCAGCTTCGGTCACCGAGATGTCTTCGGCAGCGCGCAACGACGCTCCCACCGCGACGGTGATCGGCACCTTCTTGCGACCGATATTCCTTGGATGGTCCTTGGTCCAGATACGTTGCGTACCCCAGACAATCACGGGGACAATCGGGACATCTGCTTCGCTAGCCATCCGGGCGGCCCCCGTCTTGAACTCCTTGAGCTCGAAACTGCGACTGATCGTGGCCTCCGGATAGACCCCAACCACTTCCCCTTCGCGTAGCCGCTGCACCGCCACCGCATAGGCATCGGCCCCGGCGCCCCGGTCCACCGGAATGGTTTTGGTGTGCTTGATCAGGAAGTTGACCACCTTCACCCGTTGCATCTCGGCCTTGATCATGAATCTCATCCGGCGGTGCCGGCGACGCATCGCCAACGCGGCAGGTAGCCAGTCGACATAGCTGGTGTGGTTGATGGCGATCACGGCGCCGCCCTGGTCGGGAATGTTCTCCTGGCCGAGGTAGGTGATCCGGCTCCCGGTGGCTAAGACGATCAGCTGAGCCAGGATCTCGAGAGTGCGGAAAGTTGGCTCCGCCATCGGTCACTGCTCCGCCGTAATAGCAGGATGGGCCCGCTGAGCGCGCCGCGCCGCCCTCACCGCTGCCTCCTCGGCGTCCATTCGGGCCGCTTCGGCCAGCGACGGAGCGCCGCCGCCTAGCCGGTGCGGCACCCAGAACGCACCGGCCGGATGGGGTCCGTACTGCTCTTGTGCCCGTTCCAGCAAATGTTGCATCCGTGAGCGCAGCAGGCCCTTTAAATCCTCTATTGCCAGCGTTGGTTCAATCGGTTCGCCGACGACCACCGTGATCGGCACCTTCGGGCGAAACAGCTTCTTGGGGTGGCCCTTGGTCCAGATCCGCTGCGCACCCCACACGATGTGTGGAACGATCGGCACCCCCGCGTCGACCGCCATCCGGGTGGCCCCCGACTTGAACTCCTTGATCTCGAAGCTGCGGCTGATCGTCGCTTCGGGGTACACGCCGACCAGCTCACCGTCCTTCAACATCCTGACGGCGGCTTCGTAGGACGCGGCCCCGTCTTGCCGGTCCACTGAGATGTGCCGCAGGCTGCGCATGATCGGCCCGGTGATCTTGTTGTCGAACACCTCCTGCTTGGCCATGAACCGCACTTTGCGACCGAGGCCCTGCTTGTAGGCGGGCAAACCCGCGAACGTGAAGTCGAGGTAGCCGGTGTGGTTGATCGCGATGACCGCACCACCGCTGGTCGGTAGGTTCTCGACACCCGTGACACTGATCGTTAGACCCTGGATGCGCCAGATCAAGCGAGCAAGCTGAATGACAGTCCCGTATACCGGTTCCACAGCCATTTAGCCTAGTGCTCCCGACTGTGAGCCGCCTGAAGTGCCGAAAAGAGGCGCCCCTTGTCCTTCCCCGCCTCCCCGCCTCCGGTGCCTGCGGTCGTCAGCCGGTTTGCCGCGGGCAGGTCCGTGCACGCGGTCTGGGTCAACGAGGAGGGCGGCGTGACCTTTCGGGTCGGCGACGGCGTGGAGTTCATCAAGGTGGCCAAAGGTGGACACCGCCCACTTCACCGATGAAGCGCGCCGTCTGCGCTGGGCGGCGTGCTACTTAGCGGTGCCACAGGTACTGGGCTGTGGCTTAGACAAAGGCCTAGACCACGCCCCAGACGGGGACTGGGCGTGGCTGCGCACCGCCGGGCTGCGTGGCCTGTCCGCGGTGCACCCGCGCTGGCTGGCATCACCGGATGTGGCGGTGCAATCGATCGGTGCGGGCCTGCGCACGTTACACGACCGATTGCCGGTGCGGTCATGCCCGTTCGACTGGTCGGCGGCCGGCCGACTGAGGGTGCTCGCGCCAGCACGTCGGGCGCGCGTGGGCGAGCCACCGCCGGTCGATGAGCTGGTGGTCTCTCACGGAGACGCGTGCTCGCCCAATACCCTGATCGACGACGACGGCCGTTGTTGCGGACATGTCGACCTCGGCAGTCTCGGCGTGGCCGACCGGTGGGCCGACCTGGCGGTAGCGACGCTGTCGTTGGGCTGGAACTACCCCGGCCGGGCGTGGGACGCGGAGTTCTTCGCCGCCTACGGTGTCGAGCCCGACCCACTGCGCATCGACTACTACCGGCGGCTGTGGCAGGCCGGGGATGACACCTCACGCTAAGCTCAAGGCGGCGCTTTGCGCTGAAAATGCACGTACGAATAGGCCTTCAAAAACGGCCCTAGAAAGGTATTTGTGCAAGTCACGAGCGTCGGCCACGCCGGCTTTCTGATTGAAACCCATGCGGGCACCATTCTGTGTGACCCCTGGGTGAACCCGGCCTATTTCGCGTCCTGGTTCCCGTTCCCGGACAACAGCACGCTGGACTGGGACACCCTGGGCGACTGCGACTACCTGTATGTCTCGCACCTGCACAAGGATCACTTCGATGCGAAGCTCCTGCACGCGCATGTCAACAAGGACGCGGTGGTGCTGCTGCCTGACTATCCGGTGCCCGACCTGCGAAATGAGCTGCAGAAGTTAGGGTTTCAACGGTTCTTCGAGACCACCGACTCGGTAAAGCACCGGCTGGCCGGCCCCAAGGGCGACCTCGACGTCATGGTCATCGCCCTGCGGGCCCCCGCGGACGGCCCGATCGGCGACTCGGCGCTGGTGGTTTCGGATTGTGCCACAACGGTTTTCAACATGAACGATGCCCGGCCTGTCGATTTGGAGGCGCTGTCCACCGAGTTCGGCCACATCGATGTGCATCTGCTGCAGTACTCCGGTGCGATCTGGTACCCGATGGTCTACGACATGCCGGCGCGCGCCAAGGAGGCGTTCGCCACCCAGAAACGGCAGCGGGGGATGGACCGTGCTCGCCAGTACATCGCCCAGGTGGGGGCGACCTGGGTGGTGCCGTCGGCGGGGCCGCCATGCTTTTTGGACCCCGAGTTGCGCCACCTCAACGACGACCGCGGTGATCCGGCCAACATCTTCCCCGACCAAATGGTGTTCCTGGACCAGATGCGCGCGCACGGGCACGACCGCGGCCTGCTGATGATTCCCGGGTCAATCGCGGACTTCACTGGCACAACACTGAATTCGCTGAGCCATCCGCTACCCACGGACCAGGTCGAGGCGATCTTCACCACCGGCAAGTCGGCATACATCGATGGCTATGCCGACCGGATGGCGCCCGATCTCGCGGCGGAGCGGGCGAGCTGGGCCCCTGCCACCGGCGAGCCGCTGCTGGAGCAGCTGCGTGCGCTGTTCGAGCCGATCATGCTACAAAGCGACGAAATCTGCGACGGCATCGGCTACCCCGTCGAACTCGTGATCGGTTCTGAAGTTGTGGTTCTGGACTTTCCGAAACGTGCTGTCCGCGAGCGAATTCCCGACGAAAAGGTCCGCTACGGGTTCGCGATAGCGCCGGAGCTGGTACGCACCGTGCTGCGCGATCACGAACCGGACTGGGTCAACACCATTTTCTTGTCCACCCGTTTTCGGGCATGGCGTGTTGGCGGCTACAACGAATACCTGTACACGTTTTTCAAATGTCTGACTGACGAACGCATCGCCTACGCCGACGGCTGGTTCGCCGAGACCCACGATGACTCCGCGTCGATCACACTGGACGGCTGGGAGATTCAGCGCCGCTGCCCCCACCTCAAAGCGGACTTGTCGAAATTCGGTGTGGTGGAGGGCAACACGCTGACCTGCAATCTGCACGGGTGGCAGTGGCGCCTGGACGACGGCCGCTGCCTCACCTCACGGGGGCATGAGCTGCGGAGTTCCCGGACATGAGCGAGACACCCGGCCAAACCTACGACGACGGCCTCGTCCAGCTGGATCACGCGGCAATCACGTTGCGCCGCTACCACTTTCCTTCGGGAACGTCGAAGATCATTGCGCTGGACATGATCCGTGGATACAAGACCGAGGCGCTGGGCCTGCTGGTGCAACGGTTCCGCATCTGGGGCAGCTCGGACCTGCGTCGTTGGTTGCCGCTCGACCTGCACCGACCCCTCAAGTCGACGCTGATCACTCTCGACGTGCCAGGTACCTGGCCGAGCCCCGCGTTCACACCCGCGCGTCCGGACGAGTTCACCGCACTGCTGGACGCGCTGCTCAGTCAGCGGAGTTAGCGGCGCGCGCGTCTGCAAACCGCGCGCCCCACATCAGCCGCACAATCTATGCCCACCTCAGAGAGTATGCAAAGGCGGCCCGGCGCCGGCCGTCGGCGACGCGGACATACACGGATTTCATGGCCGCTATATAACGGGTAACGGATTCGCGGGCGACCGGATTGTTCGGGAACAACACCATCACCCTGGTCTCATGCCGGAACCGACCCACCCACATCGACACTTGATGCGAAACCCTGCCTTCGTCGTAGATCCTGAAATCCAAGTCAGAGCTAGCGACAGCAGAAAGGGGAGCAATGCTTGCATCCAGGAAGGACATCACGAAATTACCCGGTCGAGGCCTCCTAAGCATCAGCTCGGGAGGCGCCAACTCCAATACGCGATCAAACGGCACGCTCGCCAGGTCTGTACCTGAATCGAAGGAAGTCTGCGCGGCACGGGCGGTGTAATCGAAAGACGTTGCGGCGACGGGAACGGTAATCGGAACTAAGCCGGTGAACCAGCCCGTCGTCGCAAGTTCTGTTGGCGTCCTACGGGTATCAGTGGTCGTGAGTATGGAAATTGTTTCAGCGCCGGTCAACTCATGTTCTATGAGGGCGGCGCAGCCGAAAACGCCACCGCTGAAACGGGCGCCCGCCGCGACGCAGGCGGAATCGAATCGCCGTGTCTGCTGCTCGTCCATCAGCGTTACGTTAAGTAGGTCGCCGGCACAGGGCACCGATAAATTCCCGAGTGGCAAGGGGAAGCGTGGAAGGGTTCCGCCGCTGTTTTCGGCAAACTCGATCCACGCGCGTACGCTCGGGGAGTCCAAGGTCAAAGCGAATGTGTCCCGGCGCTGCCGGACACAGTAATCGTCATAGCTGCCCGCCTCCGGCAGCTGGGCGGGTATGCCGCCTCTCACCAAGGCGCTGTACATCATATGGATCTCGGCAAATAGCACACCCACAATCATCAGGTCTACGCAGACATGACCGATGCTCGCATAGAATGTGAAGTGGTCGGCGCTCTGAATAATCCCGAACATGAAGCAATCCCACTGCAATGGATGCGGCGCCGATATGTGTTTTCGCAATTCCGCTGACGTCATATCCCCATGCTCGATCGGGACGAGTTCAACATCGGCAGGGTCGGCGATGGTGTGCCGAACGATGTGTTCCGCATCCTTGTACTCGAACCAACTGCGGTACGTGTCGTGCCGACGAAGGTGCTCGTTGACGGCATAATTCATGGCGCGGACGTCGCACCGACCGGCTACCTCCCAGGTGAAAATCATCAGGCGGGTCATTTCGAGGCCTCGCGCGGCGTGATCGCAATAGCGACGAAGATGTTGGGTTTGCTGATAGCTGGGCGGCACAGCACTTACCGGCGCTTGCCGGGCGTTGTAACTCGTCGCGGGTGGTGCGTGCCAACAGACGACTGAGCCTGGATCCGGCTCCCAGTCATGGAGTGTTGACATTGCAAACACTTTGCCTCCTGTATCTCCACGCATTCGGTTCCGCGGACGGTTCGAGCTCAACGGCCCGCCAAGCCGATTTTTCAGTTCGACTTCTGCTGGGGCCAGCCGGTGGCACAGCAGCGTGTCGAGCCCCCGCACCGCTGGTTACCAGCAGGTCGTCGTTTAGTGACAAACCCTAACAACATACCGGTCAAAGCATCGGGTAATGACGATGGAAGCAAATAGGCATATTCCACTCCGTCCCACGAGGTCTCCAGCAACCACCAGCGCCGCCGATCGATCGTGGTCGCATCCTCCCCGGCGAAACCCCGCAGCCCGGGAGGAAGCTCGGTGACCCGGCCGTCCCGCAACAACGGTTGGCACAGCTGTCCCGGAGGGGTGCTGCCCCGCGGCAGCCTGCCGCCTCCCCCGGTGACACCAACACCAACGACCTGTGCTTCCGGCATCCGCGTATACCCTCATCCTCAGCCTGAGCCTTATTCCCCCTGCAAGGCAGGTCCGCCGACCGTTCTTCCGAGCGTCCAGCCAAGATCATGTGGATTCGTAGCGTAGCGGCTCCGCTTGACGGTTGTGTTACGAATCCTGAGCGTCCGCTTGGTTGGCCCTGTAGGCGGCCTTAGGAGCGGAACGTTCCAGCCCGAAGCCGCCGCGAGTGGGGTACGGTTCCCCAACATGTGGACCACCGTGCTAGTGATGGCGCTCGCGGTGATCTTCGAACCGATACGGATCGGTCTAGCGGTGCTCATGCTGAACAGGCGGCGCCCGATGCTGCAACTGCTCACATTTTTGTGCGGTGGCTTCACGATGGGTATCGGCGTGGGTCTGATCATACTTTTCATCCTTCGGACCACTCCATTGGCCGGAAACTTCACCGTGGCCCAGGCTCAGATCGTGGCCGGGCTGCTCGCTCTGCTTGTCGCCGTTGCATTGGCCACAAACGTCTCGGCCGGCAAGTTGATCCGCCGCGTCCCGGCGAGGGCCGCGGTCGGAGGCGATGGTGGCGTGGACCTGCTAGAGCCGACACTGCCGAGTGCCTTGCAGAAGTTGTCTGCACGCGCGCAACAATTCCTGCAGGGCGATTCACTGTATGTCGCAGGGGTGAGCGGGCTGGCAGTCGCGTTGCCTTCCGCCAACTACTTGGGCGCGATGGCTGCCGTTCTTGCCTCCGGCGCTGGACCCCCGGCGCAGGCGCAAGCTCTTCTCCTGTTCAACGTCGTGGCGTTCACACTGGTGGAGATCCCGCTCGTAAGCTACCTGGCGGCGCCGCAAAAGACGCGTGCGTTCATGGCAGCGCTGCAGGAGTGGCTCCGGACTCGCAGCTACCGGGAGTTCGCCGTCTTGCTGGCGGCGGGGGGTTGCTTCTTGCTCGTGCTCGGGTTCAGTAGCCTCTGAGTCAGCGGTAGGGCTGCAACAACGATGAGGCCCCGATACGTCGCCCGCCCAGTGATGCTGATGGGGCGCCTGTTAACCGCTCAATCCGGGTGAAACGTCTAGGCCCTTTCGCTCCGTTCTGCCTCCCAGGGCTGTACCATGCTTGCTATATCTACATCTACTGGCATACCGCTGAAGGATGGTCTTCGCAGCGCGCCGGGTCAGATTGAGATGACAGCGCTTGTCGGCCGGCCTATTTTTGGGGGATTCGTGAACAAACTGGTCGTACGGGCCGTCGCGGCAGGAATATTAACTTGCGCAACGGCTTTCGGCGACGGTGTCGCGGCAGCCGATGACGTGTTGGTAGTTCCCGGCACCGCACCCCCCCAGGGACCAGCGAAACGCTTTTACCACTTCCAACCGCAGTGGGTGCCCAACATCGCCGGCGAGTATTACGACAATCCCGGCGTCACCAACAATCCCGGCGGTCCCGGCGTCACCCCGAAGATCATTACCTATCCGGAGGCCAATCCGACGAGCAGTGCTAGTTCGGTGTCGGTGGGTAAGTCTGTGGCTACGGGGGCGAACAATCTCGACGCAGCGATCCGCGCCAACAATGGCCCGATGACCGTGGTCGGGCTGTCACAGGGAGCGGAGGTGATCACTGAAGAGCAGCTGAGGCTGGCGCACGATCCGACCGCCCCCCCACCGGATCAGATCACGTTCATCAAGGTCAGTGACCCCGCCATTGTCCTCAGGCGGCTGTTCAAGCCCGGCACCCACCTCCCCTACTTCGACTACACCGTGCCGCCTCCGGTGGAGAGCCAGTACAACACGGTCAACGTCGTGGCCCAATACGATTTTGTTGGCGACCCGCCTGACCACTGGACGAATCTCCTTGCTGTCCTCAATTCGGGGATGGGCCTTCAACACAGCATGGTGGCATTCTCCGACCCGGCTAGTGTGCCGCTCCAGAACATCACCACGATGACCAACAGCAAGGGTGCGACCGTGACGACGTACCGCGTCCCGGAGCAAGAGCTACCGCTCACATCGACGCTCCGCCAATTGGGCGTGCCAAATTCAGTGGCGGATCGTCTGGACCCGGTGATGCGGCCCATCGTAGATTCGGCGTATAACCGCAACAATCCGTCTCCGTTTGGCGGTATGAACCTTTCTGATCTGGAAAATGTCGTCAACGGCGTCCAGCACGCCCATGAAATCTGGCCTGCGATCTCCATCCCCATCGAAAGCACCAACGCCGGCATCAGCGCGGCCACTACAACCCTCACAGCCGCCAACCTGGCCTCAAACGGCATCAACGTGATCACCAACGCTGCCTCCGGCGTCCACGCGGTCACCAACGCCGCCTCCGGCCTCCACGCGGTCGCCAACGCCGCCTCCGGCGTCCCCAACCCGGGCAAGGATGCCAAGGCTGTCGCGACTGTCGTGACAAAAGTACTACCCAAAGGCAAGAAATAACCTCGAGTCAGCCGGCGACGACTCGGACGACACTGCGGTAGAACTAAAGTCTGAGGCCGTCGTACAATGAGAAGCTGATCACGTCCGGCGCCGATGCCGGCTCTTCGTCAGTTGTGAGCAGCAATGGCCGCCTGGTTCCCTCGGGGGCGGGCGCGACGCCAGCGTTCCGGGTCAGATTGAGATGACAACGCTTGTCGGCCAACCTATTTATGGGGGATTCGTGAAAAAACTCCTCGTAGGGGCCGCCGCGGCAGGAATGCTAACGTGGGCAACGGCTTTCGGTGATGGTGTCGCGACAGCAGACACTGCGTTGATAGTTCCCGGCACCGTGCCGTCCCCCTACCGACCGTTGCGGTTGCTTTATCACTTCAATCCGGCGATGCAGCCTGATATCGGCGAGAACTACATCAACCCCAACGCTACCCGCCAGATCATTCCCTATCCGGGGAGTTTCTGGCCCGTCACAGGCGTGAATTCGCCGACTATCGGTCAGTCTGTGGCCACGGGGACAAACAACCTGACGCCGCGATCCACAGCACCAACGGCCCCATCTACGCAGCCGGACTGTCACAGGGGACCCTGGCGCTCGACGCCGAACAGGCACGGCTGGCGAATGACCCGCACGCACGTCCACCGGGCCAGATCACCTTCGTCAAAGCCGGTGACCCCAACAACCTTCTTACGCATGTATTCAAGCCCGGCACCCACGTCCCCATCATCGACTACACCGTTCCGCATCCGGTGGATAGCCAGTACGACACGGTCAATATCGTGGGCCAGTACGACATTTTCTCTGACCCGCCTGAGCGCATGGGCAATCTGCTCGCTGACCTCAATGGAATTACGGCAGGTGGATACTACGGCCACAGCGCCACGGCGTTCTCGGACCCGGCCCGCGTTGCGCCCGGGGACATCACCACGACAATCAATGACAAGGGTGCCACCACGACGACGTACCTCATCCGCGCCGACGAGCTACCGCTGGTAAGGGCACTCGTGGACATGGCGGGCCTGCCTCCCGAGGCGGCTAGGCCACTTAACGCGGTGCTGAAGCCCATGGTGGATAGGGCTTACGGTCCGCCGCACGCCCCCCTTCCCAACCCGGGTGATCTCATCCAGGGCGTTCGCCAAGTCCACGGCATCGCACCTGCAATCAGCATCCCCATTGAAAGCACTAATGCCGGCATCACTGCCGCCACCACCGCCGTTAGCGCCGCCAACGTGGCCAACGCGGCCACACACGCGGCCGCAAACGCCGTCTCCGGCGCCAACGCGGGCAAGGGCGCCAAGGGTATCGCGACAAAAGTCGGCGATGTGCTACCCAAAAGCAAAAAATAACCTCAGCCCGGCGGCGACGACTCGGCCCGAGCCACACTAGTTTTGTCGGCGACAGTCCGGTAGCGCTCCGCACACGGCGGCGATCCTAGAAGCTAAAGTCTCAGCCCGTCGTACAACGAGAAACCGATCACGTCGTCCGTCAACACCGGAGCCGGCTCTTTGTCAGGCAAGAGAGGTTTTCTAGGCCTGCTACGGTCAGCTCGGCCGCGGTCCCGTCGTAACGGCCACCAGCCCGACGGCCGCCACCAGTTCGCCTTTCCGACTAGCACGGCGATGGCGGGCACCGTGATGGTGCGCACCAGGAAGGTATCCAACAGCAACCCGGCCCCGAGGACAAAGGCGGCCTGGACGACACTGCTGAGGCTGGCGAATACCAGACCGAACATCGAGGCCGCCATGATCAGACCCGCCGCGGTGATCACACCGCCGGTTGAGCCCACGGTGCGGATGACCCCGGAACGCACGCCCAGCGCGGACTCGTCGCGAAGCCGAGAGATGAGCAGCATATTGTAATCCGCACCCACCGCGACCAATATCACGAAGGTTAATCCGGGAACGCTCCAATGCATTTCTTGGCCGAGTAAGAATTGAAAGACGATGACGCCGATGCCGAGCGCCGACATATATGAAACGATCACCGAACCAATCAGGTATAGCGGCGCAACGATCGCGCGCAACAAGACGATCAAAATCAGCAGCACAACGAAGATGGTCATGACGATGACTAATCGGAGGTCATGATCGGAATAGTCACGCGTGTTTTTAAGCACAACCGGTAACCCCACCACCGATACCTTGGCATCGGCCAGCATGGTATTCGGTTGAGCCCCCTGAGCGGCAGCTGTGATCGCATGGACCTGGTCCATGGCAGCGGTGCTGAACGGATTGAAGTTGGTTTGTATCAAATACCGCATCGCATGCCCGTCGGGCGAAACAAAGGCCGAGGCGAATTTCTTGAGCTGGTCAATATTCATCCCACGCAAGAGGTCCTGCGCCTCGGCCGGCAACGCCCCGGGGTTGGCCGCCCCGCCGGTGGCATACGACAGCAGTTGCGGGGGAATATAGAACCCTGCCATTGCTGGCGTCGTCGCGTTGTCCTTCATGGCCAGCAGGAAGGCCGACGCCTCGCCGAGCCCGAGGCCCATCTTTTTGACCTGATCCACCAGTAGTTGCACACCGTCGGACAGTTGTTTGCTCCCGTCGGCGAGCATATTGGCCCCGTTTTGCAGGTAGTTGACCTTGGAGTGCATGCTGCCTCCATTGCCCATCCCCAATGAGCCCATGGCGCTGGTGACGGTGGTCAGTGCCCGGCTCAATCCGGTCACGGTTGATGCCAGGGTCTGCACGGCCTGTGTCGCCTGCAGCTGTCGAGCCAGCTCAGATATCTTGCCGAGCGTTCCGTCGTCGCGCGCGGTGACCATTCGGTGCAGTTCCGTCCGCGCGTTGCCGCAGCTGGGATCGGTGTCGCATATCGGGCTGGTGTCGAGTGCATTCAGCACCGGGTTGGCCCAGTCGGAATTGTTCGCGACAAAGTTGGCGTTCGCCCCGATCGCGTCGCCGAGGCTACGCATGCTGCCGATGAGCTGCGTCGCCCCCTGGAGTTCGCCGAGCATCTTGTTGCCGCCGAATACGCTCTGCAGATACGCGAGAGCGTCGATAAGACCGCCGGCGGTAGCTACGGCCTGGTTGACTTGGGCCCGCACTTCGCCGAGCTTGCCCGCCATGAGGTTGGCTCCGCCCGCCAGCTTGTCGAGATCACCGCTGCGGTCGGAGATTAGCTTGGAGCCCTCGTCGAGCTTGCCGCCGACTTGACCCGCCTGCCACGAAGCCCTGGCCTGCTCCAGCGACTGTCCAGTGGGACGCGTGATGCCCCTGACCATCGCGACACCCGGCACCTGGCTTACCCGCTGTGCCATCTGCTCCAGGTCGGCAAGGGCCTGCGGGGTGCGCAAATCGTGCGGTGATTCGATGAAGAGGTACTCAGGAATGATCAGGTTGGTGGAGAAATGCCGGTCCAGCGCGGCATATCCGACCGAGCTCTCGACAGAAGCCGGCAGGATCTTGCGATCGTCGTAGTTGTAGTGGGCCAGGCCTGCGCAGCCGGCCAGAATGACCAGGACCAGCACACTGGCCACCAGATGGGTCTTGGGACGGCGCACAATGTGCACTCCTGAACGCCGCCAGAAGCGACGGGTGAGGTCGCGTTGCGGTGCGATCCAACCGCGGCGCCCGGCAAGCACCAGCAGGGCGGGTAGCAGCGTCACCGCGGCCAGGAATGCTACGGCGACCGAACTTCCCAAAACCGGGCCGACGGTTTTGAGAATTCCCAACTGGGTGAAGATCATCCCGAGAAAAGTGATCGCCACGGTGGCTGCGGACGCGGCGATCACTTTGCCGATGGATGTCAACGCCCTGGTAACCGCTTGGTCCGAATCGGCACCCTGCCGCAAGTAGTCGTGATAACGGCTGATGAGAAATACGGCGTAATCTGTCCCCGCGCCGACTATCATCCCGCTCATAAAAATGATGGTCTGGTTTGCAATGCCCAGGCCCGCTAATCCGAGCATTGCCACAACAGGCTGCGCGACCAACACGGACATGCCGATGGTTATCAACGGCAAGAGCATGGTGACTAGGTTCCGGTAGATGATCAGTAAAATGACGAACAACAAGATCGTGATCGCCAACTCGATCCGAGTCCTGTCATGCTGCCCGGTGAGGTTGAGGTCGGCGACGGTCGACGCGGGTCCGGTCACATTGGCAGTCAGCGTGGATCCCGCGACGGTGCGTTTGATGAGGACGTCGACCCGCGTGTACGCCTGTTTGGACTGGGGTGTGCCCAAGTCGCCGGGGAGACCCAGCGGCAGGATCCAGGCCTTCTGATCCTTGCTGGTCATGAGGTCGCGCAGGGGCGGTGTCGTGATGAAGTCCTGCACCATCACGACGTCTCGGGTTTCCTGGTGCAGCGCGTCAACGAGTTTTTTGTAAGTGCCTTCGTCTGCGGGGCTCAGCCCCTTGTCGTCGCTGAGCACCACCACGACGATGCTTTGCATCCCCGTTTCGTGAAACGCCTTGTTCATCTGCCGGGTCGAGACCAACACTGGGGCATTGGACGGCAGGATAGCCACCGGATGCTTCTGGGACATCTCCTCCAGGGATGGCATGGTCAGTGAAAGCACACCCGCGACCACGACCCAGATGCCGATCACAACCCACGGCCGGCGCACGATAAAGCCACCCAGCCGCACAAAAATGCCCCCGGCAGCGGCCGGGCTAGTCGTCTCCGCCTGCCGTGACACTCGTTACCGCCTGAAACCTACGTATACCAGCGAAATCGCCGCCAAATCACCCTCTACTTCGGCCGTCAATACGCCGGCTGTTTAGAAAGCTCAGCGGCGTTGCGCACACGCGACGGCGTCCAGCCAACGGCGACGCGGACGCACACGGATTTGAGTGCCGCCAGATAATGGTCAACGGATTCACGAGCGACCGGATTGTTCGGGAACAACACGCTCACCGTGGTCTCATCGAACCGACCCACAATCGTACTCAGTGGGTAAGTAACCCGGCCATCGCTGTAGGTACCCATATTCAGACCCTCGAACATTTTGGTGAGCATCGCGAGAGGGCCAGCTTGTGCGTCGAAGAAATTGATCTGGGAAAACAGCGGCCGAGGCCTGCTCAGCGTTGGCATCAACTCCACGACGCGCTCAAAAGGCACTTGCGCCAGATCCGTCTGCGAATCAAACGAGGTCTGTGCCGCTCGAGCGGTGTCATCGAAAGACGTTGGTACGACGGGAAAAGTTACCGGAATCAGACCGGTGAACCAACCTTGCGTCGTCAGTTCGGCCTGATTGCTGCGGGTGTCTTTTGGTGTGGTTCCGGCATATACTTCGGCGCCGGTCAATTCGTATAGCGCGAGGGCAACGCACGCGAACATTCCACCGATGAAGCGGGAACCCGCTGCGACGCAGGCGGATTCGAATCGCTCCGTCTGTTTTTCGTCCAGCAGCGTCATGCTCAGTAGGTCGCCGCCATAGGGCACCGACCGATCGCCAAGTGGCAATGGGAACTCCGGGAGGGTTCCGTCATTGGCTTCGGCGAATTCGACCCACCTGCGTACCTGCGGGGAGTCCACGGTCAACGCGGATGTGTACTGCCGCTGCCGGACACAGTAATCGTCGTAACTGCCGGCATGCCCCATCGCGACGGGCGGTTCACCCATGATCAGGGCGGCGTACATCGTCTGGAACTCCATGAGTCCCACCCCAACGAACTGACCGTCCACATGGAGATGATCAATGCTCGCATAGAAGGTGAAGCGGTCTGGACGCTGAATAATCCCGAAGCTGAAGCAATCCCACTGCAGCGAATCCCGTGTAGCCAAAATGTGGTCCCGCACCTCCGCTGGGCCCTTCTCGCCGTCCTCGGTCGGGACAAATTCGATATCGGCCGGGTCGGCAATGGTGTGCCGAACGATGTGGTCGGCATCCTGGTACTCAAACCAACTGCGGTATGTATCGTGCCGACGAAGGTGCGCATTAATGACATACGTCATGGCGCGGATATCGCACCGGCCGAACACCTCGCACGAGGCGATGAGCAGCCGTGAATGATCGAGCCCCCGGGCAGCCTGCTGGGAAAAGCTACGAAGATGCCGCTCTTGTATGTAGCTGGGTGGCACAGGACTCACCGGTGCCTCGTGGGCTTTGGCACGCGCCGCAGGTGATGGGTGCCAGGAAACGAGTAAACCTGGACTCGGCTCCCATTCGTTAAGTGTTGCTAATTCTAGTGGGCCTAATAACACGGTGTCTCCTGTAGTTCAGCACATGCGGTCCGGCACTTCGACGGTAAATCCCTGCCGTCTACGACGGTGCAACTTTGGCGTCTTCGGGTGCCAGCTGTTCGTACAGGTGGTCGGCTAGTCCTCGTACGGTGGTGGTGATGTTCTTGGGGTTGAGGCGTATTCCGGTTTCCGTTTCTATGCGGGTACGTAGTTCGAGGGCTCCTAGTGAGTCTAGGCCGTATTCGGGCAATGGACGGTCCGGATCGACGGTGCGACGCAAAATCAGGCCGATCTGTTCGGAGACGAGCTGGCGCAGCCTGGCGGGCCACTCGTCTACTGCCAACTCGTTCAGCTCGGCACGGAACTTGCTTGTGCCGGAACGGTTTTGCCCGGCTTGGAACACTTCAAAGAACTTGCTCCGTTCGGCGAGGGCGGCCAGCCACGGTACTCCGATGATCGGGGTGTAGCCGGTGTAGGCGCGGTTGTGGCGCAGCAGCGTCTCGAAGGCGTAGGCGCCCTCCTCTGCACTGATAGCGGCGCCGCTGCTTTCGGCCACGGCCGTGGCACGGCCGACCTCGGCCCAGGCTCCCCACGCGATCGAGGTGGCGGGCAGGCCCTGGGCACGCCGCCAGTGGGTGAAGGCGTCCAGCCAGCTGTTGGCTGCGGCGTAGGCGCCTTGACCCGGCGAGCCCAGCAAGGCGGCTCCCGAGGAGAACGAGCAGAACCAATCCAGCGGCACAGTGGCGGTGGCCTGGTGCAGGTGCCATGCGCCGTAGGCCTTGGGGGCCCAGTCGCGGGCGAGTAGCTCGTCGGTGATGTTGGCTAGGGTGGCGTCTTCGACCACTCCAGCAGCGTGCAGCACACCGCGCAGCGGAAGCCCGGTGGCGGTGGCGGTGGCCACCAACCGGTCGGCAGTGCCCGGTTGGGCGATGTCGCCGCATTCGACCACGATGTCGGACCCAATCGCGCCGATCAGCTCGATGGTCTCGAGCGCCTTTTGATCCGGCTCGGAGCGGGAGCTGAGCACGATGCGGCCAGCGCCGGCCACGGCCATCTTCTCGGCGAGGAACAGCCCGAGTCCGCCCAGGCCGCCGGTGATGAGGTAGGAGCCGTCGGGGCGGAAGGGCTGGACCTGTTCGGGGGGTAGAACCACGCTGCTGGTGCCGGTGCGGGGGATGTCGAGGATGAGTTTGCCGGTGTGTTCGGCGGCGCTCATCACCCGGATCGCGGTGGCCGCTTCGGCCAGCGGGTAGTGCGTGGCGTCCGGCATCGGCAGGGTGCCCTCGGCCGTCAACCGGTACACCGTGTTCAACAGCTCCCGGGCTTGGGCGGGGTGACTGACCGACAGCAACCCCACATCGACGCCGTAGAAGGCCAGGTTCTGGCGGAACGGGAACAAACCCACCCGGGTGTCGCCGTAGATGTCGCGTTTGCCGAGTTCGACGAACCGCCCGCCCAGGGCCAGCAGTTTCAGCCCGGCGAGTTGGGCGGCGCCGGTGACCGAGTTGAGCACGATGTCGACGCCGTATCCATCGGTGTCTTGGCGGATCTGTTCGGCGAATTCGATGCTGCGCGAGTCGTAGACATGTTCAATGCCCATCTCGTGCAACAGTTCTCGACGTTCCGGGCTGCCGGCGGTGGCGTAGATCTCGGCTCCGGCGTCGCGGCAGATCGCGATCGCCGCTTGGCCGACGCCGCCGGTTGCGGAGTGGATCAGCACCTTGTCCCCGGCCCTGATGCGGGCCAGATCGTTGAGCCCGTACCAGGCGGTGGCGTGCGCGGTGGTTACCGCGGCGGCCTGGGCGTCGGTCAGCCCCGGCGGCAGGGTCGCGGCCAGGTTGGCGTCACAGGTGACGAAAGTACCCCAGCACCCGTTGGGGGACATGCCCCCGACGTGGTCGCCGACCTTGTGGTCGGTGACATCCGGGCCGACCGCGGTCACCACCCCCGCGAAATCGGTACCCGGTTGCGGCAGCCGCCCCTCGAAGGACGGGTAGCGGCCGAACGCGACCAACACATCGGCGAAGTTGATGCTGGACGCGGTGACGGCGACCTCGATCTGTCCGGGACCGGGCGGCACCCGGTCGAAGGCGACGAACTCCATCGATTCCAAGTCGCCCGGCGTACGGATCTGCAGCCGCATGCCGTCGGTGGCGCGGTCCACGGTCGTGGTCTGGCGTTCCTCGGGGCGCAGCGCCGTCTGGCACAACCGCGCCGTGTACCAGTCATCGTTGCGCCACGCGGTCTCGTCCTCGTCGGATCCGCCCAGCAGCTGGCGTGTCAGCTGCTCGACGTTGGTTTGCTCGTCAACGTCGACGTGGGTGGTGCGCAGGTGCGGGTTCTCGGTGCCGATCACCCGCAACAGGCCGCGCAGCCCACCCTGTTCGAGATTGGCGCAGTCCTCGGGCACCACCGTTTGGGCGTTGCGGGTCACCACATACAGCCGCGGCGAGGCACCGTCGATCTCGGCCAGCTCGCGGGCGATACGCACTACGTGGGCGACGTAATCACCGCCGCGCGCGGCGCATTCCTGGTCTGAGACGTCGGAGTCGCTGTCGCCGGGTCCGGCCAGCACCACCACGCCGGTGGGCCCACCGGCACCGAGCTGGGCCCGCAGCGCCCCGGCGGCGGCCTCATGGTCGCCCTGCACAGGCCAGGACACCGTCGCGCACTGCGCCTCGCGCTGCGTCAACGCCTCGGCCAACGCGGTGGCCGGTGCATCGGCACCGGTCGAGGTGCTGATCAGCAGCCAAGGTCCGCTCTCGGCCTGGTCGGTTTCGGGCAGCTTGCGCGATTGCCACTCGATGGTCAACAACCGCTCGTTGAGCACGCGGTTGCGGTTGCCCTGCTCGGAGGCCCCGACGCCCAGCAGCAACCCCTGCACGGCCAGCAGCACAGTGCCTTGCTCGTCGAGCACATCGAGGTCGGCCTCGATGCCGGCCGCGCTGGTGTTGGTCACCCGGATGTAGCAGTAGCAGGCGCTGCGCGCCGAACCGTAGGCACGCAGCCGTCGCACCCCCAACGGCA
This sequence comes from uncultured Actinomycetota bacterium, assembly GCA_963728815.1. Lineage (GTDB taxonomy): Bacteria > Actinomycetota > Actinomycetes > Mycobacteriales > Mycobacteriaceae > Mycobacterium. The sequence continues at coordinate 48,379 of CAVSLH010000016.1, read as the reverse complement.
GCATCAGACCGCCACTGAGGGCGGCCTGCACGTCGGGATGAGCCGCGATCGCCTGGAAGCAGGCATCGAGCAGGGCGGGGTGAATCCCATAGGAGTTCAGTTGGGAACGAATCGACGGGGGCAACGCGACCTCGGCCAGCACCGAGCTCGGGGTGCCGTCGGCGCTCCCATCGGCGATGAGGGCGGCGCCCAAACCGGTAAACGCCGGACCGTACTGCACGCCGTGCTGGTCGAAGTGCGCCCGCATCTCCTCGCCGTCCACCCGCAACGAGTGCGCCGCCAGCAACCCCGCCATGTCGTACCCGGCTGGCGGGTCCTGATCGGCCTCCTCGTCGGATTTGGCGTGCAGCACCGCCGAGGCCCGCCGAAGGTGTCCCATACCCTCGGCAATCGACGCCTCCACCGCAAACTCGACCACGCCCGGTGAGGTCACCGTCGCCACCGCCGAGACCGGGGTCTCGTCGTCGAGCAACAGCATCGCCTCAAAACGCACATCGCGGGCTTCGGCGCCCTCACCCAGCACGGCGTGGGCCGCGGTCAACGCCATCTCGCAGTAGGCAGCCCCCGGAAGGGCGGCCACGTTGTGGATCTGGTGATCACCCAGCCAGGGCAGCGTCGCGGTGCCGACGTCGGCCTGCCACGCGTGGCGCTCGGGCTCCTCGGGCAGCCGCACGTGCGAACCCAGCAGTGGATGCACCGCAACACTGAAACCACTCTGGGACTGAGGATCGCGGTCGTGGAACAGTTCACGATGCGCCCACGCCGGCAGCGGCGCATCTACCAGCCGCCCCTGGGGATAGGGCACCGAGTAGTCCACCGCCGCGCCCGCGGCGTACACATCGGTCAGCAGGCCACGCAGCCCGAGCGGCAGCGGTCCCCCGCAAGCGGGTGGTGCCCCCAGCTCGCGGCGCATCCCCGCCAACGCCGACACCGGCATGCCGATGCCGGCCGCGGTCTGCTCAACGGCGTGGGTCAACAGCGGGTGTGGCGACAACTCGGCGAAGACGCGGTATCCGTCGTCCAGCGCCGCGCGCACCGCCGCGGAGAACCTCACCGTGTGACGCAAATTGTCGGCCCAATACCGGGCGTCGCAGGCCGGGCGCTCGCGCGGGTCGAACAAGGTCGCCGAGTAGTACGGGACCTGCGGTGTCTGCGGGGACAGGTCGGCCAACACCTCGGTCAACTCAGCCAGGATCGGGTCCACCTGCGGCGAATGCGAGGCCACATCCACGGCGACTTCCCGGGCCATCACGTCGCGCTCTTCCCACGCGGCAACCAGCTTGCGGACCGACTCGGTGGACCCAGCGACCACCGTGGACTGTGGCGAGCTCACCGCCGCCACCACCACGTCGTCGGCTCCCAGCGCCGTCAGCTCCGACTGCACGCTAAGCGCGGACATTTCCACCGACGCCATCGCCGCGGACCCGGCGATGGTGGCCATCAGCTTCGAGCGCCGGCAAATTACCCGCACCCCGTCTTCCAGCGACAGCGCCCCGGCGACGACGGCTGCGGCGGCCTCGCCCATCGAGTGGCCGATCACCGCACCGGGGACCACCCCGTAGGACTTCATCGTGGCTGCCAGCGCGACCTGCATGGTGAACAGGGTCGGCTGCACGCGATCGACGCCGGTCACCGTCTCCGGCGCCGTCATCGCCTCGGTCACCGAAAACCCCGATTCCCGCGCGATCAGCGGCTCGGCTTCCGCGACAGTCGCGGCGAACACCGGTTCGTTGGCCAGCAAGTCAGCACCCATCGCTGCCCACTGCGAGCCCTGCCCGGAAAACACCCACACCGGACCCCGGTCGTCTTGACCCACCGCACCCTGATAGGGAGTGTCCCCGTCTGCGACCTCGTGCAGGCTCGCGATCAGCTCCTCCACAGTGGAGGCCATGACCGCTGTGCGCACCGGCCGGTGCGCACGCCGGCGTGCCAGGGTATAGCCCAGATCCGTTAGCGCCACCGTGTCCACGTGCTCGTGCATCCAGTCGCCCAGCCGTTTGGCGGTTTGCCGCAGCGCATCCGCGGAGCTCGCTGACAACGCAAACCACAACGGAGCCGCCATACCCGGGGCGCTCGCCCCGCCGTGCTGTGCCCCGGCCTCGGGGGCCTGCTCCACAATCGCGTGCACATTGGTGCCGGAGAACCCGTACGACGACACCGCCGCCCGCCGCGGGGTGGCGTGACCGTTGCAGATCGGCCACGGTGTAGTCACCACCGGCACAAACAGATTGGTCTGGATGGGGGCGATCTCATCGTGCAACCGGGTGAAATGCAGGTTGCGGGGGACCTCACCGTGCTGCAACGCCAGGATCGCCTTGGCCAGCCCCAGCACCCCCGACGTCGACTGGGTGTGCCCGAAGTTGGTCTTCACCGACGCCAACGCACACGGGCCCTCGGTGCCGTATACCTCGGCCAGGCTGGCGTACTCGATCGGGTCACCGATAGGCGTACCGGGACCGTGGGCCTCCACCATCCCGACCGTGGCGGGCTCAACACCACCCGCGGCCAACGCCTCCCGATACGCCGCGGCCTGCGCGGACTGCGACGGTGTCGCAATGTTGATCGTGCGCCCATCCTGATTGACGGCCGTGCCGCGCAGCACCGCCAGGATCCGGTCGCCATCGGCCTGCGCATCCGGCAACCGTTTGAGCAGCAGCACCACACAACCCTCGCCCGGCACAAACCCGTCGGCCGCGACGTCGAACGCGTGACAATGCCCGGTCGCAGACAACATTCCCAACGCCGACCCGGCAGCCGCCTTGCGCGGTTCCAGCGCTAAGGACACGCCGCCCGCAAACGCCAGATCGCTTTCGCCCTCGTGCAAGCTGCGGCACGCCATGTGCACCGCAGCTAGACCGGACGAACAGGCGGTATCCACCGTCATCGCCGGACCATGCACCCCCAACGCGTAAGCCACCCGGCCCGACGCCATGCTGAAACTGTTGCCCAAAAAGCCGTACGGCCCCTCCAGGGCGTTGGCGTCGGCGGCGATCAGGGTGTAGTCACCATGCGTCAGACCGGCAAACACACCCGTCCGCGAACCCGCCAAAGCACCCCGCGTCAAACCCGCGTGCTCCATCGCCTCCCACGACGTCTCCAGCAGCAGCCGCTGCTGAGGGTCCGTGTTGATCGCCTCGCGCTCGCTGATCCCGAAGAACTCGCAGTCGAAGTCCGCGGGGTTGTCGATGAACGCGCCCCACTTACATACCGACCGACCAGGCACGCCCGGCTCAGGGTCGTACACCTCGTCAGCGTCCCACCGGTCCAGCGGAATCACGGTGATCAGATCGTCGCCACGCAACAACGCTTGCCACAGCAGCTCTGGGGAGTCGATACCTCCGGGTAACCGGCACGCCAAACCAATCACAGCAACGGGCGTCACACGCGGCTGATCCACCATCCGTTTACCTCTCCTTTGCGCTAGCCATGCAGGGGACAACAGCGACTATCGCTCCGGGCCGGAAAACCGCCGCATCGCGGGAAGACCGGCCGCCCCCAACATCGAAGCCAGACTTCTAACTTCTGAAGTAATCAGCAGCGTACCCGTCAGCTCGACACGCGTCAGAATATCCGGCGGATTTACCAAAAAAAATCGGGCGGATGTACCAAAAAATTCTGCCACCGCGAAGTCGACCAAGCCGTTTAGCAGTATGTTTCGCGATCTCGCCGGGCGACGCCAAGCAGCGCACGTCGTCCAATCAGCTGCGCCGCGATCGGCTCATCGGCCGCAACTGAGGGTGACACGGGGTGGTCCGGGAGTCTCTCGTTGAGCCGTAGGCGACGACGGCACAGCGAGGCGCGGGGCCCTCCCCGGGTCGACGCGGTGTGGGGCCAAATATCCCCGGACGACCGGGACAACCTTGAGGACAACCTTGAGGTAGTGTGACACCTTGTGATTGAGCAATCCCTTCCTGCAATGTTGCGCCAGTGTGTCAATTTGGCGCCCGACGGCATGGCGTACACCTTTATGGATTATGGGCACGACCGGGCCGGTATTGCAGAAACCGTGACGTATTTGCAGTTGTATCGACGCACGCTAAACGTCGCACGGGAACTCAAACTGTGTGCATCAGCCGGTGAACGCGCCGTGATATTGGCTCCGCAGGGGCTTAATTACATCTATGCTTTTCTCGGCGCATTGCAGGCCGGACTTATCCCGGTTCCGCTTTCGGTCCCGCAGAATGGCGTCACCGACGAACGTGTTGATTCGGTGATGCTCGACGCCTCTCCCTCTATCGTTCTCACGACATCTGGTGTGACAGGCGTTGTCGCGCAGAGTGTTACGTCACAGCCCGGTGCACCCGTCCCAACAATCATCGAGGTTGATCGGCTAGATCTGGAGTCGCCGGTACGATTCGACGCCGAGCCTGATAGTCGCCAGACTGCCGCATATTTACAATATACTTCTGGGTCGACTCGTGCACCGGCTGGGGTAATGGTTACCTATAAGAACTTACTGAGCAATTGCCAGCAATTGACGCACGGCCTACTTAGGGGAACCGACGGTAAACCAGCCGAAGGCTTTTTCGTGTCGTGGCTGCCCTTCTACCACGACATGGGTCTGGTTTGCGGAATTTGTGGGCCGATCGTGGGCGGGTTTCCCGTTATGTTCACCAGCCCGATGGCGTTTCTCCAACGGCCAGTCCGTTGGATGCAATTGATGTCAATTGAGGTCCCAACGTTTTCGGCGGCACCGAACTTCGCCTTCGAGTGGGCGGCAGCAAAAACATCGGACGACGATATAGCGCAGCTTGATCTCAGCCGCGTATTCGGCATCCTCAGCGGTAGCGAACGAGTGCACCCCGCGACTCTCAAGCGCTTTGCTGACCGGTTTGCGCGCGCCAACCTTGCGCCCAATGTGCTACGGCCCGGATACGGGCTCGCCGAAGCAACGGTATACGTGACGATCGCCAAAGCCGGTGAACCACCAAGAGTCGTCCACTTCGAGTCCGACAAACTCTCCGCCGGCTACGCCGAGCGGTGCCCGGCTACGGGGGGCATTCCACTGGTCAGCTACCCCCTGGTGCCAGAACCCACCCTGCGGATCGTCGATCCTGACACCCAGACCGAGTGTCCTGAGGGATCGGTCGGTGAGATCTGGGTACATGGCGACAACGTCGCTGCCGGCTACTGGAACAAGCCCGAGGAGACTGCGCGAACCTTCGGAGGACGGCTCGTCGCTCCGTCGGCCGGCACACCCGAAGGTCCATGGCTGCGAACCGGAGATTCGGGGTTCATTTCCGACGGCGAGCTGTTCATCATCGGCCGCATCAAGGATCTGCTGATCGTTTACGGAAAAAACCACTCTCCTGACGACATCGAGGCAACCATCCAGGACATCAGCGGAGGCCGATGCGCGGCGATAGCGGTTCCGGCCGGTGACATCGAGAAGCTGGTTGTCATCGTTGAAGCGAGGAAGCGAGGCCCCAAGGAGGAGGCGATGCAAAGGCTCGGCGCCGTCAAGCGTGAAGTCACCTCAGCGATATCGACCTCGCACGGCCTGAGCGTGTCAGACCTCGTTCTGGTACCCCCCGGCTCGATTCCCATCACCACCAGCGGCAAGATCAGACGGTCGGAGTGTGTGCAGCTGTACCGAAACGACAAGTTCAACCGCATAGATGCTTAGCGGCACCCTTAAGCCCTGAAGCCGTCGGGCGCCTGGCGGACGGCGTTGTAACCCGAGTTGGTCGATCCCGGCATTTCGTTCGGCCCTGACCCCACACTCATCTGAGCCAAATCCGGTCTTATTCCCTTCTGCCAGATGGATTTCCGCCGAGAACGGGAGGCACCGAGCGTCTGCCGACGTGGAGACTCCTGTGGTGAATTTGACCCCAAATTCGACCGACCGCGCTAGCGCACCGGGTTGTGCCATGGGCAGACCTAGATTCGCCTCCCTCGGCATGTCACGTAGTTGATAGCGGGACCGTGTCGTGAATGTGAAAGGTGCACTGCCTCAACGAGAATCGACGTTGTTGAGATTCGATTATCTAGGGAGGGAGTGCACCTGACAGATGCGGGCTATCGGCGATTGGTCGAAGAATCTGTGGGTCGAAGTCCGCGGCGACGACGTGGCACAGCACGCTGGGTGTGTGTTGCCCCGGATGCTGGCGGATGCGACCGGGCTCAACAAGGGGTTGTCTGCAGCGGTGTCGCGGCCGCAGGTGACACATGACCGGGGTGGGGTGCTGCGGGACGTGGCGGTGGCCGCCCGACGTCGTCGACGACAACGTGGTCTCCTCCGCCGACATAGTGAGGCCCGAGCCGCAGCCGCTCGGCGGGCTGCATCGCCTTCGCACGCTTGAGAACCTTCGCCAGCGCCGGCATCTGCAGGTCGGCAGCCCGGTGTCGATTGACTCGTCGAACTGCGGCGGGAGGATCTCGTCGGTCTGGGTGTCGTTGACGAGTAGGAACTCTCCGAGCAGGATCGAGACTGTCCGGCTCGGTAGAGTTGAGCCGGGCGGCGATCGTTGAAGCTCGACGACAGTGGCGTTAACACCGCTTTGGCGCTGCTGATAGGTGGCAACGATCATGGTCTGGTCATCGGGGGACATGGCGCTCTCCATGCCCATCCACGAGGGCCTCTGGGCGCAGAAGGGCACACAGGATCATGGCTGAAAAGCTGACGCCGCATTTCGCCGATGTGCAGGCGCACTACGACCTGTCCGACGACTTCTTCCGCCTGTTTCTGGACCCGACCCAGACCTACAGTTGTGCCTACTTCGAGCGCGGCGACATGACCCTGCAAGAGGCGCAGATCGCCAAGATCGACCTGTCACTGGGCAAGCTGGGCCTGCAGCCAGGCATGACGCTGCTCGACGTCGGCTGCGGCTGGGGCGCCACCATGCGGCGGGCGATCGAGAAGTACGACGTGAATGTCGTTGGCCTGACATTGTCGAAGAACCAGGCCGCCCACGTGCAGCAGTTATTCGACGAGATGGACAGCCCGCGCCACAGGCGGGTGCTGCTCAATGGTTGGGAACAGTTCGACGAGCCCGTCGACCGCATTGTGTCGATCGGTGCGTTCGAGCACTTCGGCCCCGCCCGCTACGACGACTTCTTCAAGATGGCCTACAGCGTCCTGCCCGATGACGGCGTGATGCTGCTGCACACCATCACCATGTTGTCGGAACAGCAAATGACCGACCGCGGCTTGGCGTTTACGCTCGAGCTCCTCGACTTCAGCAAATTCATCCTGACCGAGATCTTCCCCGGGGGCTTCACGCCGACGGTCGACATGGTGAGGGAGCACTCGTCGCGGGCCGGTTTGCGACCGACCCGCCGCCAGTCGCTGCAGCCCCATTACGCCAAGACCCTCACCATGTGGGCCATAGCCCTCGAGGCGCACAAGGAAGAGGCGATCGAGATTCAGTCCGAAGAGGTGTACGAGCGCTATATGAAGTACCTGACCGGCTGCGCCAAGTTGTTCCGGAGCGGCTACATCGACGTCAACCAGTTCACCCTGAAGAAGTAGTTGATTGCGCGGCTAGATGGATCTATTTCGTGGCGTCTGAGGTGGTGGATGATGGCCGTGATGACCGCGCAGCGGCCCGGCCGCTGGTGTCCGCCGCCGACGCGCGTCTGGTCGGTAGGGCCGCAGCGATCGCCGAGGACGATGACGGCGGTGGACGGGTGTTCGTGCACGGCAACCTGGCCTACGCCTGGGATGGCGGTGACACCGCGGGGCGTCGGTTCGCGGCGGTGTCGTTGACGCGGATCAAGGCGGCCACCCAGCTTGAGGTCGCCGCGGCGTTCGCCGTGAAACCGGCCACGGTGCGGCGCTGGGAGGCCCGGCTCACCGGTGTCGGCGTGGCCGGGTTGCTGGCCGTATGCAAAGGCCCCAAACGCAAGTCGAAACTCACCGGCGACACGGTCGCGGCCATCCGACGGTTGCGCGAGGGCGGGGCGTCCTACCGCGGGATCGCCGCCGAAACCGGGGTGTCGGAGGGCAGTGTGCGCGACGCACTCAGATTCATCGACTCCGATACCGACATTGATACCGACGAACGTTGCGGCCCCAGCGGGTTGCGATGGTTCCCTCTCCCCGGAGCCGGAGCCGGGCCCGAGCCGGAGCCGGTGGACGTGTCCGACGCTCAGTCCGAGCCCGGTTGCCCGGCAACGTTTTCCGGCGCCGTTGCCGTGTCGGTTACTGCGCGGGTTCCGGTGTTGGCGGATCCAGTCAACCGCGCGGCCGAGCGGGCGTTGGCGTTGTTCGGATTGATCCCCTACGTGCCGCCGGTGTTCACCGGGTGCGCTCGGGCCCCATTTACGGGACTGTTGCTGGCGCTGCCCGCGTCGAGCACAGCCACACCGACGAGCACGGCCGCGTCCACACCTGGCGCCTCGCCGACACCGAAGTCACCTTCGACATCGCCGAGGGACCACGCGCCGGTGAGGCGTACACGATGCGCCAGATCAGCCTGTTCGACCCCGCGCGAACCCGCCAGAAGTCGTCCCGGGCCTGGCGGGCCGCGTTGTAACCGGGGATGAATGTGATTCCGGGTCCGCCGTGGCAACCCGCACTGCCCAGGTACAGACCGTCGACCGGGATCGGCTGGCCGACAAGGCCTTTCGGGCCGCGCCGGTTGGGACCGATCTGATTCGCGTGCAACAGGCCGTGGCAGTGGTCGCCTCCCGGGCCACCGAATCACACCGATGTGCTTGGGCGTGAAGGTGGTGTGGCGGATGATGCTGCCCTCGAAATTCGGCGCCAACCGGGTGATCTTGTCGATCACCCGCTGACCCATCTCGACCTTCGCCTGGCCGTAGTCCGCCCCGCCCTCGATCAGGAACCACAGCGCGAACGCCGATGCGGCGTGCTTACCCTCGGGCGCCAGGTCCGGATCGTGCAGCGACGGGATCTGCAGCACGACCGTCGGCCGGCGCGATACCGTGTTGCAATGCCAGGATCGCCTTGGCCAGCCCCAGCACCCCGGACGTCACTGGGTGTGCCCGAAGTTGGTCTTCACCGACGCCAGCGCACACGGGCCCTCGGTGCCGTATACCTCGGCCAGGCTGGCGTACTCGATCGGGTCACCGATCGGGATACTGGGGGCCTCAACACCCCCGCGGCCAACGCCGCCCGATAAGCCGCGGACTGCGCGGACTGCGACGGTGTCGGCTGTTGATCGTGCGGCCGTCCTGATTGGCGGCCGTGCCGCGCAGCACCGCCAGGATCCCGGTCGCCGTCGGCCTGCACATCCGGCAACCGTTTGAGCAGCAGCACGGCTCCGCCGATGGTGCAAAAATCGGGCGAACGTACCAAATTCCTAACTTTCGAGTTGCGCGTCGCGGGTCGACCGAGCCGCTCAGCAGCGCGTTTCGGCGCTTGATGCCTTGCGACGACGAGCGGCGCTCAGCGCACACATAGCGGAATCCGCCACGATTGGCTCATCAGTCAACTACCCGGGCCGGCCGCCCCTCCGGTCGAGCTGATGAAGTCAGGCGCCGCGGGACGGGAAACAGGTAGTGTGTTGCCCTGTGGTTGAGCCTTCCATTCCTGCAATGTTGCGCCAGTGTGTCAATCTGCACCCCGATGGCCTGGCGTTCAAGTTTATTGATTACGACCGGGACTGGTACGGTGTTGCCGAATCTGTGACGTGGTGCCAGTTGTACCGGCGAATGGTGAACGTGGCCCGTGAACTCAGAAATTGTGCATCACCCGGCGACCGCGTCGTGATATTAGCTCCGCAGAGCCTGGATTACATCTATGCTTTTCTGGGTGCATTGCAGGCCGGGCTTATCGCGGTGCCGCTTTCACTTCCCCAGGGTGGCGCCACCGACGAGCGCGTTGATTCCGTCATGCAGGATGCGTCGCCCACCGCCATTCTCACGACATCCTCCGTCATAGACGATATCGCCCAGCAGATTACGCCGCAGCCCTTCGAAGCCGCCCTAACCACGATCGAGGTCGACCGGCTAGATCTGGACGCTTCGATACCGTCTGATGTTGAGCACGATAGTCGTCAAACTCCCGTATATCTACAATACACTTCTGGGTCGACCCGCACCCCGGCCGGGGTAATGATTACCTATAAAAATTTGCTGACTAATTTCCGGCAACTGATTTCCGGCTACTTCGCTCATCTCGGAGGCATTCCACCACAGGACGCCTTTCTTGTGTCGTGGCTGCCGTTCTACCACGACATGGGTTTGGTACTGGGAGTTTGTGCGCCGATTATGGCGGGATTTCCCGCTGTGCTCACCAGCCCGATAGCGTTCCTGCAGCGACCGGCCCGGTGGATACAACTGATGTCGACCAAAGGTCAGGCGTTCTCGGCAGCACCGAACTTCGCCTTCGAACTGGCAGCGGGCAGAACATCGGACGACGACCTGGCCGGGTACGACCTCAGCCACATAGGGACCATCCTCAGCGGCAGCGAGCGGGTGCATCCCACGACCCTCAAGCGCTTCACCGACCGGTTTGCGCGCTTCAATTTTCAGGAATCGGCGCTCCGGCCCTCGTATGGGCTCGCCGAAGCAACTGTGTACGTGGCGACGAGCACGTCTGGTAAACCACCCAAAATCATCGACTTCGAATCCGATGAACTGTCCGCCGGGCATGCGAAGCGGTGCGCAAACGAGGGCGGTACACCGCTGGTCAGTTACGACCTGCCGCAGTCACCGACGGTGCGGATCGTCAATCCCGAGACCCACATCGAGTGTCCAGACGAAGTGGTCGGTGAGATCTGGGTGCACGGCGACAACGTCGCCGCCGGCTATTGGAACAAGCCCGCTGAGACCCAGCGCACCTTCGGAGGAAGGCTCGTCGCTCCGTCGGCCGGCACACCCGAAGGACCCTGGCTGAGAACTGGAGATTCGGGCTTTGTTTCCGAGGGTGAACTGTTCATCATCGGCCGCATCAAAGACCTGCTGATCGTCTACGGGCGCAACCACTCTCCCGACGACATCGAGGCGACGATCCAAGAGATCACCCAGGGCCGATGCGTGGCAATAGCGGTTCCGGATCACGGCGTCGAGAAGCTGGTCACCATCATCGAATTCAAAAAGCGCAGCACCTCCGAGGCGGATGTGATGCGCAGGCTGGGCGAAGTCAAGCGCGAAGTCACCGCGGCGATATCGACCTCGCACGGCCTGAGCGTGTCGGATCTCGTTCTGGTATCCCCTGGCGCCATTCCCATCACCACCAGCGGCAAAGTCAGACGAGCAGAGTGTGTAAAGCTGTACCGACACGATAAGTTCAACCGGTTAGACGCTTAGCAGCGTCGAATCCCTAAGTCTTTAGTTCGGCGAGCGCCTGGCGGGCCGCGTTGTACCCGGGAATGAACGTGATCCCGGGCCCGCCGTGGCATCCCGCACTGCCCAGGTATAGCCCCGCGACCGGGATCGGCTGCCCGATAAAGCCTTTCGGGCCGGGCCGGTTCGGTCCGATCTGATCCGGGTGCAACAACCCATGGCAGTAGTCGCCGCCCGGCGCGCCGAACATGACACCCATGTGCTTGGGCGTGAAGGTGGTGTGCCGAGTGATGCTGGCTTCGAAATTCGGCGCCAAGCGGGTGATCTTGTCGATCACCCGCTGACCCATTTCGACCTTTGCCTGGCCGTAGTCCACGCCGCCCTCGATCGGGAACCACAAAGCAAACGCCGATGCGGCGTGCTTACCCGCGGGAGCCAGGTCCGGATCGTGCAGCGACGGGATCTGCAACACGAGGGTCGGATCTGCCGGCACAGTCCCGCGGCGACAATCCTCCCACTGCTGCTGGACTTCTTCCGGTGTGCAGAAGATGCCGATCGATGCCTGCAATTCCGGGTCGTTGAGCGCCTCGTAGGGCGCAGCGAAGTGGGGAGTCTCATCCAGCGCGAAGTGCATCTGCAGGTAGCTGCCGCGGTGGTCGATGCGCGAATAGCGTTCCCGGATATCGGCGGGCAGCGCGGCGGAATCGATCAGCTCGTTGAGCGCGACGTCCGGCGCGGTGGCGCAGACGACGATCGGCGCGGTCAAGGTGTCCCCCGCCTCGGTGCGCACTCCGCTCACCCGGCCGTCAGCGACCAGGATCTCGATTACCTTGGAACGCAACCGAACTTCGCCGCCGTTGCTCTCCAGCAGTTGGCACAGATGCGAGGTGAGCGCGCCGATGCCGCCGCGCAGCTTCTTCATTTGCACAAACTCCCCGTCGGGGATGCCAAGACCGAAGGCGAGCGCGGCCGCGCTGCCCGGCGTGGCCGGCCCGCGGTAGATGGTGTTGACGGCCAGCACAGTCATCGAGCCGCGCAGCGCGGCGTGCTTCTCGCGGTCCGGAAAGTAGCGGTCCAGTACGTCGGTGACCGACCCGAACAGCATGTCATCGATGGCAGAGCGTTCGAATTCATTTGTGGCGCAGGCATACATCTCGTCGAAGGTCTTAGGCAGCGTGCCGGCCTCGAACCGGCCCAGCGCCCGGGTCGGCGCCTGGCTCCACGCCAGCAGCCCCGCCATTCCGGTGACGGCGTCCGCCCCGTGCACCTCGTTGAGATGGGTGAACATCTTCATCGGGTCGGTGTACTGGACCAGCGGATCGTCACCGACACCACGCAGCGCGACCGACATCACCTCCAGGTCGACCGTCGGCAAGGTGTCCAGGCCCAGCTCGCGGATGACCACGGACGACGTCGGGAACTGCACCGATCCGGCGATCTCGAACCGGTACCCGTCGAAAAGCTCCACCGTGGAGGCCATCCCGCCGGCGTAGAGCTTGGCATCCAGGCACACGGTTCGCAGCCCCGCCCGCTGCAGCACCACGGCCGCGGTCAGCCCGTTATGCCCTGCGCCGATAACTATCGCGTCATAAGACATGTCCAGCCCTCCAGAGATGCAGGCTGGCACGGACGCAGAGTTTTGTCAATTATGACGAAAGTGCATCAATCGGCTGCCGTCACCCAGGCATCGGTGATGCCCGCCCGCAGCGACTCCAGCGCTGCGTGGCACACCCGCGCCAGCTCGCCGAGCGACCGATCGCCGCCGAGCATCCAGACTTCCATCGCACCGAAAACCGCTGCGGCGATGCAGCGGGCGGTCACCGCGATGCGCAGCCGGGCATCCGCTGTCTGGTCGACCGAGCAGCTACGGCGTTGCAGCTGCGCCTGGATGGCATCGGCGAAGTCGGCTTGGACTTCCTGGATATGGCGGACGATGCGGCCCGGGTCGAGCTCGGCGTCCCGCATTGCGGCGATTTTCGTCACGGCGTCAACGTCATAGGGGAACGAGAAGATGGCCGATTGCACGGAATCGATGATTGGTTCATCGGCGGGCCTGGCGTCCAGCGCCGCACGAAACCAGTGCAGTCCAGCGTCGTAGTCGGCGAATAGCAAATCGTGCTTGGACCTGAAGTGGCGATAAAAGGTCCGCAGCGACACCCCGGCGTCCGCCGCGATCTGCTCAGCGGAGGTGTCCTCGACGCCTTGGGCCAGGAATCGCACCAGGGCGGCCTGCCGCAGCGCCTCCCGGGTGCGTTCACTGCGCGCCGTCTGCGCGGGCCTGACCATGCCAGTAAGGTACTCCAGAATTGTTCTGTCAATATTGACAAAACTTCGAGCCGCAATGAGACTGCGCACATGGTGTCGCTTGTTGTCCACGCACTACTGGGGTTAGCCGTCATCGGCTGGATCATCGCGTCGAACCCGAAGGTCTACGCCAAACCGGCGGGCGGACCGTGGTTCTCGCCGCTGGAATGCGTGTATTACTTCGTCGGCATCGCGTCGATCGCGCTGGGCTGGTACTTCAACATCCACTTCGTGGCCGACGCGCACGGGCAGGGGAACCTGGTCTCCGGACCAGGCAGCTATCCGCACTTCCTCCGGCTGCAGTTCGCCAACCCGGCCGCCGGTTCGGGCGCCGAGGACTACCTCATCGCGAATGTCATTCTGCTGCCGCTGTTTACCATCGTCGACGGCTATCGGCGTGGTCTCCGGCGCCCGTGGCTGTTTTTCGCGGCCAGCTTTTTCACCAGCTTTTCCTTCCCGCTTGCCTGGTACTTCGCCACCATCGAGCGGCAGCGCCGCCACGAACAAGCCCGCGAAAAGGTGAACGCTTAAGCCTGCGGCTCCAGCAGCTCGGTGCCGACGAACGCGACCAGTGCGGCGGGCACCCGCACGCTGCCGTCGGGCTGCTGGTGGTTCTCCAGGATCGAGACCAACCAGCGGGTGGTGCCCAGCGTGCCGTTGAGTGTGGCCGCGATCTGCGGCTTCCCGTCGGCGTCTCGGTAGCGCGTCGCCAGCCGACGCGCCTGAAAGGTGGTGCAGTTCGACGTCGACGTCAGCTCGCGGTAGGTCTGCTGGGTCGGAACCCACGCCTCGCAGTCAAACTTGCGGGCGGCCGACGAGCCGAGATCGCCTGCGGCTACGTCGATTACCCGATACGGCACCTCGATGCGCGCCAGCATCTCGCGCTGCCAGCCCAGCAGCCGTTGGTGTTCGGCCTCGGCCTCGGCGGGTGTGCAGTAGACGAACCCTTCCACCTTGTCGAACTGGTGCACCCGGATGATGCCGCGGGTGTCCTTGCCATAGCTGCCGGCCTCGCGACGGAAACACGACGACCAGCCCGCGTATCGCAACGGCCCGCCGGAAAGGTCCAGAATCTCGTTCCAGTGGTAGCCGGCCAGCGGCACTTCGGAGGTGCCGACGAGGTAGAGGTCGTCGGCCTCTACCCGGTACACCTCTTCGGCGTGGGCGCCCAGAAATCCGGTGCCGGCCATCACCTCCGGGCGCACCAGCACCGGCGGGATCACCGGGATGAAGCCGTTGTCGACGGCCACCCCCAGCGCCAGCTGCAGCAGACCCAGCTGCAATAGCGCGCCCCGCCCGGTCAGGAAGTAGAACCGCGAGCCGGACACCTTGGCGCCGCGCTGCATGTCGATGAGGCCCAGCGACTCGCCGAGTTCCAAGTGGTCCTTTGGGTTTTCGATCGGCGCGGGCTCGCCGACGACATCGAGGACCGCGTAATCGTCCTCCCCGCCGGCGGGCACCCCGTCCAGAATGACGTTCGAGATCGCCATGTGTGCCGCGGTGAACGCCGTCTCGGCTTCGGCCTGGGCGGTTTCAGCGGCTTTCACCTGCCCGGCGAGTTCCTTAGCGCGCTGCAGTAACGCCGGGCGCTCCTCGGCTGATGCGGCGCCCACGCTCTTGCTGGCGGTTTTCTGTTCCGCGCGCAGCGAATCGGCGGCAGAAATCGCGGCCCGACGGTCGGCGTCGGCCGTCAGCAAGGCATCCACCAGCGCCGGGTCTTCGCCACGGCTGAGTTGGGAACGGCGTACGGCGTCGGGGTCCTCGCGGAGCAATTTCAGGTCGATCACGGCCCTGAGACTACTTTTGACACTCCGGTCAAGCGTCAGTGGCTGCGCACCCGTCGCGAACAATCCCATGACACTACATCTGCAACATTTGTCACGCGGTTAGACCGGTCCTGTCAGAATGGAGCGGATGTCGGACGCGCCCGAGAAGGAACCTGTACCCACCGACGAGCCCGTTGGCGAGCCCGTCGGCGACCCCAGCGGTGACCTGCCCGGCGAGCCCGCCAGCGACCTCCCCGGCGACCCCACCGCTGACCTGCCCGGCGAGCCCGTCGACGAGCCGGTCGGCGACCTGCCCGGCGAGCCCGCCGACGAGGCGGAACACTCGCCGACCGGGTCCCGGTGGCCGCGTGCGTTGCAGGCGACGGCGACCAGGCGCGCACTGCTACTCACCGCTCTTGGCGGCCTGCTGATCGCCGGGCTGGTCACCGCGGTTCCCGCCGTCATCACCGGACCAGGGCGGCTGGCGGGCTATATCGACAGCAATCCGGTTCCCAGCACCGGCGCCAAGAGCAACGCCGCCTTCAACCGCGCCGCCAGCGGTGACTGCCTGATGTGGCCGGATGGCAATCCGGATGCCGCGAGCATCGTCAATTGCACAGACGACCATCGGTTTGAAGTCGCCGAGTCGATCGATATGCGGACTTTCCCCGGCTCGGAGTACGGTCCCAACGCTGCTCCCCCGTCGCCGACCCGCATTCAACAGATCACCCAGGAACAATGCGAAGCTGCGGTGCGGCAGTACCTCGGAACCAAGTTCGATCCCAACAGCAAATTCACTGTCAGCATGCTGTGGTCCGGTGACCGGGCATGGCGCCAGTCCGGCGACCGCCGCATGCTGTGTGGGCTGCAGCAGCCCGGTCCGAACAACCAGCAGGTCGCCTTCAAGGGCAAGGTCGC
Organism: uncultured Actinomycetota bacterium; assembly: GCA_963728815.1. GTDB lineage: Bacteria > Actinomycetota > Actinomycetes > Mycobacteriales > Mycobacteriaceae > Mycobacterium. The sequence continues at coordinate 32,198 of CAVSLH010000016.1, read as the reverse complement.
CGACATCGACCAGTCCAAGGTCTGGCCGGCCGGCACCTGCTTGGGCATCGACTCGACAACCAACCAGCCGATCGATGTTCCGGTCGATTGCGCGGCGCCGCACGCGATGGAGGTGACCGGCACGGTCAACCTGGCCGAGAAGTTCCCCAATGCACTGCCCGCTGAACCGGAGCAGGACGGGTACATCAAAGACTCCTGCACCAAGATGACCGACGCCTACCTCGCGCCCGTCAAGTTGCGCACCACCACCCTGACGCTGATCTACCCCACCTTGTCGCTGCCCAGCTGGGCGGCGGGTAGCCGTGAGGTAGCGTGCAGCATCGGCGCGACACTGGGCAACGGGGGCTGGGCCACCTTGGTGAACAGCGCCAATGGACCGCTGCTGATCAACGGTCAACAGCCGGTGCCACCGCCTGATATCCCCGAGGAACGACTCACCCTGCCGCCGATTCCGCTTCAGGTGCCGGCCCAAGGCGCTCCGGCCAACACCACCCCGCCGGGCAATCAGCACCTTCCCCAACAACAACCCCAGCAACAGCCGGTTGTGACGGCGCCCCGGTCGCCGGCGTCGCAGGCGCCCGCGGCCCAACCGTCGCCGGCTACGCAGGCCCCGCCCCCGGCGGACGGCGGAGCACCACCCCCGCCGGACGGCGGAGCGCCACCGCCGTCCGCCCAGGAACCGGCGGGTCCCGCACCCGGGCCAGGTGAGCCCGCGCCGGGGGGCTAGCCGGGTGGCCGTGCGGATGGACCCGCAACGGTTCGACGAGCTGGTCTCCGACGCACTGGATCTGATCCCGCCCGAGCTCGCCGCCGCGATGGATAACGTGGTCGTGTTGGTCGCCGACCGCCATCCTGAGGACGCCAACCTGCTCGGACTGTACGAAGGGGTGGCGTTGACCGAGCGGGACTCCGACTACGCCGGAGCGCTGCCGGACGCCATCACGATCTACCGCGAGGCGCTGCTGGATGCCTGTGACTCCGACGACCAGGTCGTCGACCAGGTGGCGGTCACCGTGATCCACGAAGTCGCCCACCATTTCGGCATCGACGACGACCGCTTGGAAGAATTGGGCTGGGCCTAATCCGGTCCTGGCCGATGGGCGCGGCATCCCGGATTTGCCCGGGCGTGGTGCTATGAACGGGTTATGAGCGCCGACTGCCGCGACTGCCGGGCAGGCTTGGATCACTGCCACGGCACCATCATTCGCCATTCAGTGGGCCGGTTACTGGGCCGGTCGGAATGCACCGAGCCGGGCTGCGTCAGCCCTGAGCTGCTGCCGCACAGTTTCATCATCGACTGCGATGCCGTCGGTTGCGATTGCGCTGAAGTGGTCGCACTGGCGGTCTGATTAGTAGTCAGCCCATCGGGTCGCTGCTCGACGTCACGGCGTCGGTAACAGAGCTGGAATCGGGCTTGGGATAAAACGGCGGCGTCAAGTCTGCCCACCGGACACAACTCCACCGCCCGTCGGTGATTGGCGCCAACACCACCGACTCGGCGTTGTCCAGATGGTTGTCCAGCGCAAAGGTAGCGTCCACTCCGGCCAGCACCGCCGAAGTCAGCCGGATCGCCGCGCCATGGCTAACGACGACGATGTCGCCGTTCCAGTCGTAGTCGTCGAGATAGCGCATTCGCAGGTCGGTGAGCACCCGCACGTATCGGCCCAACACGTCGTTGCCGGTCTCGCCGCCAGGCAGTGGCACGTCGAGCTCGCCATGGTGCCATCGGTCGTAGATGGCATTGAATTCGGCGACCGCCTTGTCGTCGTTGCGGTTTTCCAGCTCCCCGACCTGCACCTCGTGAATGCCGGCAACCTCGTGGGCAGGCATGTCGAGTTCAGCGCCAATCACCGCGGCCGTCTCCGATGCCCGGATGGCCACCGAGTGCGCGAGCATTGCCGGCCGCCCCCAACCCTGGGCGAACGCCAAAGCCTGATCACGGCCCAAGGGCGTCAACGCTGCACCCGGCGGCCGGGTGTCCAATCTTCGCTCGACGTTGCCGTGGGACTGGCCGTGTCGCAGCAGCACCAACCGACCGCTCACCGCTCAAACCCCCCCGACCCGGAAGCCTGCTCGGGTTTGCCTGCCCGCAGCCCCGCCAGCCAGCGCGACGCCTCGTCGGGGGGCGGCGGCACTGACTCCCCTGGGCCGGTGGCCCCCCTCGTCGGCCAGGAACCTAGGTAACGCACGTCCGCACAACGACGGTGCAGCGCCTTGAGTGCCTCGGCGACGGCGCCATCATCGATGTGGCCGACGCAGTCCACGAAGAACAGGTAGGTGCCAAGTTCGGTGCGGGTGGGCCGGGATTCGATCCGGGTGAGATCGATGCCGCGGATGCCGAATTCGGCCAGCGCCGCCACTAGCGCGCCGGGCGCGTTGTCGATACGCAAAACCGCCGAGGTGCGATCGGCTCCAGTGCGGGCCGGCGGCGGGCCCGGTAGGCCAACGAGGACGAAACGGGTACGGGCGTTGGATTCGTCGACGACACCCTCGGCCAGGGCGGTTAGACCCCAGTGGGTGGCCGCCAATGGCGAGGTCACCGCGGCGTCGACCTGGCCGTCGGCCACTTGCCGTGCCGCGTCGGCGTTGGAGTACGCCGGCCGCAGCTCGGCGCCGGACAGATGGGCGTCGAGCCAGTGCCGTACCTGTGCCACCGCCACCGGGAAGGCCGCCAACGTGCGTACGTCGGCGGCACTGCGGCCGGGTTTGACGACGATGCTGAACGTCACGTCCAGTGTTGTTTCGGCGTAGACCTGCAGCGGCGAACCGATGGCCAAGCTGTCCAATGTGGGCATCACCGACCCGTCGATCGAGTTCTCGATCGGCACGCACGCGTAATCGGCAACGCCGTCACGGACGGCATCCAGCGCGGCGGGCGTGCTCTCGATCGGCAATTGCCGCAAGGCCTCCGGCTCGAGTTCGGGAACCAGGCCGGCGGTCGTCATCTGTAGCAGAGCCGCCTCGGTGAAGGTCCCTTCCGGACCGAGGTAAGCGATGCGGGCCACGCTCACAACCCTAGTGGCGCCGACTCGCCCACCAAGCCTTGCGGCGTCTATCGATCTAAGTTAACTTAGGCTTACCTAAGTCCAGGAGGTAATGATGCTACCGTGACCAGTCCCACGCCGACGACTGCAGAACGCATTCGCAGCGCCGGCGCACGGGCCGGCGGCGCGCTCCTGGCCATCGAGGGCGAGGTTCCGGTCGACCGGGGCGGAGCCTCCGGATCGCAAGTACTGCTGGAGCTGACCGACTACGCGCCGCTTCCGCTGCGGGAACCGGTCCGTTCCCTAGTGTGGGTCCGCGGCCGCCTGCAGCAGGTCCCAGCGGCCGCTGTGACCCATACACTCGACCTGATCGCCACCGAGTACCCGAACCCGGCACTGCTGCAAGTCGAGACCCCGAGATCCAGACCTTCCGACTCCGACGAGACCCGGTACGAACTGATGCGACTTGAGATCACGTCCGTGGTCGTGACCGACGCCACCGGTGCCGAGCCGGTCAGCGTAACGGCCCTACTCGAAGCTCGGCCCGACCCGTTCTGCGAGATCGAATCAGGCTTGCTCTGGCACTTGGCCACGGCCCATAACGACGTGGTCGCGCGACTGGTATCCCGGCTGCCGGCGCCGCTGCGACGCGGACAGGTCCGCCCGCTGGGTCTCGACCGTTACGGCGTGCGCTTTCGCATCGAAGGCAGGGACGGCGATCACGACATCCGGCTGCCCTTCCACAAGCCAGTAGACGACATGACCGGGCTCAGCCAGGCCATCCGGATACTGATGGGTTGCCCGTTCGTAAACGGGCTGCGCGCCCGCCGGTAACTTGGTGCGGCCGCCCTTAGCGGCCTGCCCCTCCGGTTGGCTGCACTGATTGTGGGTCCGGACACGTACGTTATGCAGGTGAACGGCGACCGATCACCGGAACTTCGACGGCCACGAAGACCGCTCCCCCCGGCCGAAGCGCGGCCGGAGCCCTCGCAGGTCACGCGCCGCGAAAGCGGCCCGCCGCAACCGCCGGCGGCCGATCAGACCGTGCCTGTGCGCCGGCCATCCCGCACGGTCGGTAATGCGTCCCGGCCGGGTCCATCGGATCAAGGGGGTCCATCGAGGCCCTCCGGGCCCCCGCCGCGGCCGGTTGCACCCGGCTCCCGTCGCCGTTCATCGGGTCCATCGGGGCCTCCCCCGCGTCCAGTTGCGCCGAAGGCGCGCCGCAAGCGCCGCTGGGGCCGGGTGCTGGCGCTGATCCTGCTGATCGGTCCGCTGCTGACCGCCGCCGGCATCTTCGGCGGAGCTCTTTGGTTCGACACGTCACTGCACCGCGAGCCGGTGCTGACGGATTACGCCAATCGGCCCGGAACCAGCCGGGGCACCAACTGGCTGCTCGTCGGTTCGGACAGCCGTCAGGGCCTCACGGCCGAGCAGCAGAAAGATCTGGCCACCGGCGGCGACATCGGCAGCAGCCGCACCGACACCATTCTGCTGGTACACGTGCCGGGGTTGGGGTCTAGCACGCGGGTGACAGTGGTGTCGATACCGCGCGACTCGTATGTGCCGATCCCGGGCCATGGCAGCGACAAAATCAACGCCGCGTTCGCGATGGGCGGGGCGCCCATGCTGACTCAGACCGTGGAGCAGGCCACCGGGTTGCGCCTCGACCACTACGCCGAGATCGGATTCAGCGGGTTCGCCGGGCTAGTCGACGCGCTGGGCGGGGTCACCGTGTGCCCGGCCGAGCCGATCAGCGATCCGTTGGCCGGCATCGACCTGCCAGCGGGCTGCCAGAGGCTAGACGGCCGCAACGCGCTGGGTTATGTCAGGACTCGGGACACACCGCGGGCAGATCTGGATCGGATGGTCAACCAACGGCAGTTCATGTCGGCGCTGCTGCACCGCGCCGCCAGCCCGGCGGTGTGGCTCAATCCGTGGCGCTGGTACTCGGTGCCGCACGCGGCTGTCGAAGCCCTGACGGTAAACCAGAGTGACCATGTTTGGGACCTGGCCCGACTCGGCTGGGCCCTGCACGGATCCACCACCGCGATGACCGTGCCGATCGGTGAGTTCACCAACAGCGACGCCGGCTCGGTGGTGGTGTGGAACCAAGACGCGGCGCGCAAATTGTTTGACGCGCTGGCCTCCGATGCACCGGTGCCAGCTTCCGCGCTCGACGGGCAGCCGTAGCGACCGCACAAATACGCCGATAAATAGAATTGCGCATTTCAACATAGCCTTGCTTTACTTAGGCAAACCTGGCCTGAGAAAAATGGTATTGGCATCGCCGACCGCAGTTAGGAAAACCTTTCCTGAGTAAGTAATGCCTTCGTTGCATACCCCGTTCTACCTGCGGTAGCCTGCCCTTTATGAGCGATTATGACGGCCCCAAGACAAAGTTTCACGCATTACTGCAAGAACAGATTTACAACGAATTCACCGGTGCACAGCAATACACGGCGATCGCGGTTTATTTCGATGGCGCCGACCTGCCGCAGTTGGCGAAGCACTTTTACAGCCAAGCCCTTGAGGAGCGAAATCATGCGATGATGCTGGTGCAACACATGCTCGATCGCGACGTGCGCGTCGAAATCCCCGGGGTGGACGGTGTGCGTAATCAATTCGATAGTCCACGCGATGCGCTGGCGCTGGCTCTGGCGCAGGAACGTGCGGTTACCGACCAGGTCAGTCGGCTGGCAGGGGTGGCCCGCGACGAAGGTGACTACCTCGGCGAGCAGTTCATGCAGTGGTTCCTGCAGGAGCAGATCGAAGAGGTGGCGCTGATGACCACCCTGCTGCGGGTCGCCGACCGCGCCCGAGCCAACCTGTTCGACCTGGAGAACTTCGTCGCCCGCGAGGTGGGCTCGGCACCCACCGGCATTGGTGCGCCGCACGCCGCCGGCGGACGCCTCTCGCTGAACTAGCCGCTGCCCCCGTCGGTGCGCGCGTTCTGCAACCAGGCCTTCGTGCGACCTGGGTGATGAGTGGCAATCCATGCCACTCCGATATCCCGGCAAAAGTCGATATCTTCGTACTCGTCGACATTCCAGCAGTACACCGCCCGGCCCTGGGCAACGGTGCGGTCCACGAGTTGCGGATATTCCTTCAACGCCGGCAGCGATGGCCCGACGGCGGTGGCCCCGACGGCCGTGGCCGCGCTGCTAGCCAGGTAGCGGGGGGTCGTACCGAGCAGCACCGTCGGCAACAGCGGCGCGGCTCGCCGGATCCGCCAGACCGCGGCCGCCGAAAACGACATCACCACCGCACGGGATCGGTCGGCCGAGGCGGGCGCGGCGATACCGAAACGGTGCAGAAGTGCCAGCAACTTGCTTTCCACCAGCGAGCCATACCGGACGGGGTGCTTGGTCTCGACGAAGATCTTGACCGGCCGGTGCCAGTCCAGAACCAGCGAAACAAGGGCGTCCAGCGTCAGCAGACTGGTATCACCGTGTGTACCGTCCGGACGCCAGCTATCGTGCCACGCGCCATATTCCAACTCGCGTAGCTGAGCCAGCGTCATCGTGCTGACCAAGCCGGCTCCCGTCGAGGTCCGGTCCAGCCGGCGGTCATGGACACAAACGAGATGGCCGTCGCGGGTCAGCCGCACATCGCATTCCACACCGTCGGCGCCCTCTTTGAGCGCCAGGTCATAGGCGGCCAGCGTATGTTCCGGCCGAGCGGCCGAAGCGCCGCGGTGGGCAACCACGAATGGGTGCCCGGCGAGCACCTCGTCGGCCCACGTCATAACCACTATGCTGCCGGTTCCTGCCCGTCCAACTCAACCGGATCAGCAGATGCGGGCGCGGCAGGTCGATCTGGGTGATCTGCGCCTACCACCACCCAGCGGTGCGCGGGCCGTTGGACGGGTTTGCGCTCGAACCCTTCGAAGACCCGGCCAACGGCGGCCACTGCGGCTGCCGCAAACAGATACGCGAACACCATCATGGCGGTGTTGTTGGCGATGCCCTGGGCGTCCGTGGCCCGGCTGGTCACGACGGCGAAGATTGCAACCGTGTAGCTGACAACCCAAGCGATCCACCACAGCACGATCGGCCGCCGTAGCCGGGCGTAGTGGTTTTCGATGATTGCCAGCTCGATGACATACACCGGAGCCCACAGCAGATTGACCAGCGGCATCAGGCACCCGGCCCACAACACCCGGACGGAGCGCCGCTCCCCCAGGGCGTGATGCGAGAGCGCGGCGGCCCGCCGCGCGATCAGCCACCGGATCAGCACCACAACACAAGCGATCACCGCCGCGATCGCCGCCAAACTTGTCACCACCCCGAGCCAGTCCGCGGCGCCGGCCACCACCGAGTTCAGCAATGTGTTCCGGTTGATGACCAGCAGCACATACCGCACGACATACACCAGTGCCGCGATGCCGAGCACCAGCACACCCACGAACAGGGTGGTGCGCACCGCCGCTGACGACGGGCCTGTCTTCGGAGGTCCCGCCGGCGGCGCGGAGGCCTGGTTGACACGGTCGGCTAGACCCCAACGTGGTATCACGGCATAGCGCGGTGTGGGCCCGAGGGGCCGTCGCCCGCGCCGCGCCGGCGGTGCGGCGCCGGGGCGTACCGCTATCCACCGGAAGCCCGGCGGCAGCCGCGGCGGCGTGCGCTGCCACCCGGGCGCCCTCGGGGCAGGAGCCGCCGGCGGGCCACCGCGCGAACTCCACCGAGGGTCGGCCGCCGGCATGTCCGCCAGGGGCGCCATCAGCGCCCCGCGACATCGGGGACACCATTCGCGTCTCCGTTCGCGGACGTTCCACCGAGTGCCGCACTGGGAGCACACCTGGATCACCGGACCAGCCTAGCCCCGGCGACGATGCGGGCCATGGGCCCCGGATCGGACGCGTTGTCCGCCCAAGCCCGCAACGCGACAGCTACCTACAGCTATCCACAGTTTCCACAGCTTTATCCACAGCAGGTCGCGCCATTGACAGCGGCTCTATCGGCCAGCCGGGCCCTAAACTGTGGATAACACCACCCTGTCGAGGCGCACCAATAGACAGCCTGGCGGGGACTGGAGCGAAATGGCGTGTCGCACTAATCATCCGCCGACACGGCCCGCTTGACCCGGCGGCGAACCCCCAGCCGGCCAGCGCAGCGGTCACCCGAGAAGCCGCAGGCGCAGAAGCTCTCTCAGAGCCCGGCGCCCAGGCGGAATTTTCCAAGCGGTGCGCAAGGCGTTAAGATCGCGATCACGACTGTTTTTGTGACCCACCTCACTGGAGTGAGGTGAATGTGCAGGTGAGGGGCGTTTGATGACAACGCATTCGTTCGGTCCGGGTTCGCCGGCCCCATCGAACTCGTACTCCGGCTCGCCTGCCTGGAACCACTCCTACAGCATCGCCACCTTACGTGCCGGCCTGATCGCTCTGGTGTTGCTGGCAGTTCTTGCCATTATCGTTTTGTCTTGAATTCACGCTAACCGGGTATCCGGGGCATCTACCCATTGCGGTCGTTCTTGCGGCGCGCGCGCTCATAGAGCAGGGTTGACTACGCTAGGCCGTCGCGTGGCGGAAACCCGTGCGAATGAGCGTTAGACGATCACCAACGATCAAAGGAAGGAATGCCGTGGCTGAATACACCCTGCCCGATTTGGACTGGGACTACGCAGCGCTGGAACCCCACATCTCCGGTCAGATCAACGAAATCCACCACAACAAGCACCACGCCGCCTACGTCAAGGGCGCGAACGACGCCCTTGCCAAACTCGAAGAGGCGCGCGCCAAGGACGACCACTCCGCGATCTTCCTGAACGAGAAGAACTTGGCCTTCCATCTGGGCGGACACGTCAACCACTCCATCTGGTGGAAGAACCTGTCACCGAACGGGGGCGACAAGCCGACCGGCGACCTCGCCGCGGCCATCGATGACGCCTTCGGATCGTTCGACAAATTCCGCGCTCAGTTCAGCGCGGCCGCCAATGGCTTGCAGGGGTCGGGCTGGGCAGTACTCGGCTACGACTCTCTCGGCGGCAAGCTGCTGACATTCCAGCTGTACGACCAGCAGGCCAACGTCCCGCTCGGCATCATTCCCCTGCTGCAGGTCGACATGTGGGAACACGCCTTCTACCTGCAGTACAAGAACGTCAAGGCGGACTACGTCAAGGCATTCTGGAATGTCGTCAACTGGGCGGATGTGCAGTCACGCTATGCGGCGGCAACCTCTAAAACCCAAGGGCTGATATTCGGCTGACTCTATCTCGGCCAGGCTTGGGCGTCGCGCCAATCGCGCGGCGCCCTTGCTTTTTGCCTGACCGTTATTGGGAACTCTTTGTGAACGCACGCACTGCCAGCCGTGTCGAGTTGCCAGGTGCCTAAACCGCAGGCATGCTTAGTTATTCGACTACCAGGGTGGTTATTCGGACGGAGGCATCGCGGAGGGCGAGATGGAAACTGGGTCAGGTCGGCCTATAGGGGTTGCTCCCTTCCATTCCCGTGGTGCCCTGAAAGGGTTTGTGATCTCTGGGCGTTGGCCTGATTCCACGAAAGAGTGGGCCCAGCTACTGATGGTGGCAGTGCGGGTCGCGTCGTTGCCCGGATTGCTTTCCACCACAACCGTGTTCGGTGCCCGCGAGGAGTTGCCCGACGAACCCGAGCCCGGCACTGTGGGCCTGGTGCTGGCCGAGGGAACCGTCTTCGGTGAATCAGCCATCCAGCCAGGATATTTCGCTGAACATCAGCCCCCCGCACTGCTGATGCTGCATCCACCTTCAGAAACCACGCCGTCGCTGCCGGAATGCACCGGGGCGGCGTCGGGATGCGTACTGCTGCCGGGATTGCCGTATCTGGGACTCGAGCATCGTGCGGCTTGGGTGGAGGCAGAAGCCGACGGCACCATCACATCGATGGTGAGCCGCGTCGGTGTCGATCCGATCAGCCATCCCGACACCGCAATTCTGGCGATGCTGCTTGCAGCATAAGGGAATCGAACCCTGTTGTTCAGGCGTCGAATCGAGGAATACGGGCGTCCGAACTTCGTCGTCTTCCTGGCGCACACCGGATTTGCCCGCTAGCCTGAGACCGTTAGCGAAGGGGAGTAGCCCCGAATCGTCAAGTCGACATACTGGCGAACAGCCCGGCTGGCGAACCGGTCCAAGCGATCGGTGGGCGAGACCTTCGACCGATGTTCGATGACCGAATGGTCGTCGACGACGTGTCGAAAGGTCGTCCCCTATGCTCGCCGCCACACTGCTGAGTGTCGGGGTGGTCTTCCTTGCCGAACTCGGCGACAGGTCCCAGCTCATCACCATGACCTACGCGCTGCGCTACCGATGGTGGGTGGTGCTCCCCGGGGTAGCGATCGCCGCGTTCATGGTGCACGGAATCTCGGTGACGATCGGCCACTTCCTGGGCACGACGTTGCCGGCGCGCCCAATGGCCTTCGCGTCCGCGATCGCCTTCCTGATTTTCGCAGTATGGGCCTGGCGTGAGGGCACCGCCAGCGAAGAACGCGTCTCAACCACGCATGAGCCCCGATTCGCCCTGCTCACCGTCGTGTCGTCGTTCGTGCTGGCCGAGATGAGCGACAAGACGACATTGGCGACGGTTACGTTGGCCAGTGATCACGACTGGGCCGGCGTATGGATCGGCAGCACCCTCGGCATGGTTTTGGCTGACGGCCTGGCGATCGGTGTCGGGACATTGCTGCATCAGCGGCTTCCCGCGCAGCTGCTGCACGTCTTGGCTAGCCTGCTATTCCTTATGTTCGGCTTGTGGATGCTGTTCGACAGCGCGCTGGGGTGGCGGTCGGTGGCCATCACCGTTGCCACAGCGGTGCCGCTGGCGGCGGCAATGGTGGCTGGGATTCACAGGGCGCAAACTCTGCGGCGGCGCCGAACGGAGGCTGCAATCGCCGGGAGGTCACCGGACGTCGTCTGAGATGCCGACCGCACCCACCCCCTCACCCCAACGTGTCTGGCACCCGCCCCAGAGGTGTCTCCGTGGGCTACTGAGTGCACCCCGGGCCGGTTTCGCACGGGCTGCCCGAAGCCATACAGCAAAGGTAACTCTTGATGAATCCGCGTTCTCTGCTGGTTGCCCAGGATCAGGGATATCCGGCGGGCACGGTCTGCCTTATCCGTTCGTCAAGCACGAGGAAGCTGAAACGCCACAGGGCGTTATTGGACGATTTCTGCGGATAGCCTGTGAATTTCGTTGAACTTATAGACACACGCGCCAGTCAGTTGGATGCTCTGCAGGGGTGGTGTCACTTACCGCTCCGAACGCCGGTACCAAATTCACTGGGGTTTGCACTTGGTTGTGGACAGAACTGTCGCTACCATGATCAGCAAATACATATAGGTAAACAGTTCCCTCTTCAGTCCCGTGGAGGTCATATCGATGAGCACGACGTTCGCTGCCCGCCTGAACCGCCTGTTCGACACGGTGTATCCCCCCGGGCGCGGGCCGCACACCTCCGCGGAGGTGATCGGGGCGCTCAAGGCGGAGGGCATCACGATGTCGGCTCCCTACCTGTCACAGCTACGCTCAGGTAACCGCACGAACCCGTCGTCAGCGACGATGGCCGCCCTTGCCAACTTCTTCCGCATCAAGTCGGCCTACTTCACCGACGACGAGTACTACGAAAAGCTCGACAAGGAACTGTCGTGGCTAGCCACGATGCGTGACGACGGTGTGCGCCGCATCGCGGTGCGGGCCGTCGGGTTGTCTCCGCAAGCCCAGCAGAACCTTGTGGAACGAGTCGACGAGCTGCGCCGCGCGGAGAAGCTCGACGCTTAAGGCCGCTGGCCGCCGGGCGTGACTAATGGCGGCTCGATAACCAATCTGTCGTTCTGCTCAGCCCGACCTGACGGGCTGCGGTCGGCCTATGCCGATTAGGGTTGGCTCACCGATCGCGCACACGCGAGAGCGATAGTCCACGAGAAACCGGGAGGCGGCCGGGAATGGGCCTGTTCGGCAAGCGAAAGAGCCGCGCGACCCGTCGCGCCGAAGCCCGTGCGATCAAGGCCCGCGCCAAGCTTGACGCCCGGCTGACCGCCAAGAATGAGGCGCGCCGGATCAAAAGCGCCCAGCGGGCCGCGGACAAGGCCGTCAAGGCGCAGCTCAAAGCCCAGCAGGACAGCGGCCGGGTGGCGCTGAAAGTCGCCGAGGCCGAGCTAAAGGCGGCGCGGGAGGGCAAGTTGTTGTCGCCGACGCGGATCCGCCGGACGCTGACGGTGTCTCGGCTGCTCGCCCCGATCCTGACGCCGGTGATCTACCGGGCAGCCATGGCCACCCGTGCGCTGATCGACCGGCGTCGCGCTGATCAGCTCGGGATTCCGTTAGCTCAGATCGGCCAGTTCTCCGGTAGCGGCGCGCGACTGTCGGCTCGGATCGCCGGTTCAGAGCAGTCGTTGCAGATGGTGCAAGAAAAGAAGCCCAAGGACGCCGAAACCAGGCAGTTCGTGTCCGCGATCACCGAACGGCTCAGCGACCTGTCGGCAGCCGTCACCGCCGCGGAGCATATGCCGGCCGCGCGGCGCCGAGCCGCCCACACCGCGATCTCGTCGCAACTCGATGGCATCGAGGCGGACCTGATGGCCCGGCTCGGGTTGACCTGACCGTTGCTCGGCACAGAAAGCAGCGACTTGACATGTCATCCCACGACAGGTGGATTTCGCGCGTCCTGATCGCAGGCGCCGCGGCCGTCGCGCTCTATCTCCCCGCGGGCACCGCGCTGGCCTGGGCACATCTCCATGCCAGCAGCGACAACGCGGTGCGCGGCGGCATGGCGATCGTCACCTTTCAGGTGCCCGACGAATCCAACACCGGCGCCGCCACCACCGCGCTGACCGTCACCCTTCCCGATGTAGCATCGGCGCGCACCGAAGCCATGCCCGGGTGGACGGCCAAGCTCGACCGCGACGCGGTATCCGGCACCGTCCGCTCGGTGACCTGGACGGCCGCGCCCAACGGCGGGGTCGGAGTGGATCAATTCGCACTATTCCGGATATCGGTGCAGCTGCCCAACGCGGACACCGTCAGCTTCCCGGCTACGCAGACCTACTCCGACGGGTCGATTGTGAAGTGGGATCAGCCGCCGCTGCCCGGCGGCGGCGAGCCGGAACGTCCAGCACCCATGCTGACACTCGCCGCGGGGCCGGTGGCGCCTCATGAACACCATCCGCCGTCCGGCGCGCCGGGGAATAACGGTGCTCCAACCGAGCAGTCGAAAGCACCGGCCGACAACACCGCCCGCCTGTTGGGCGGGGCGGCCCTGGTAGTTGGCGCGCTGGGTATCTGTCTCGCGCTGGTTCGCCGGCGGACATGAGACGCCTGGTACATATCGCGTGGGTAGGCCTGCTGCTGGCCGCCATGACGTTGACTGCGACCATGAATGCCCAAGTAGCGTCCGCGCATGCCACGCGCGTGTCGTCCCAGCCCGCCGACAACGCGGTGCTGACGGCCGGTCCCGACCAGGTGAGCGCGACCTTCAACGAGCAATTACAGACCACGTTCGCAGCCATGGCGGTCGTCGGGCCCGATGGCAACCTGTGGTCTACCGGCCAGCCGACGGTGCAGGGCGCGGTTGTCAGCGTCGGCATGCGACCGCTTGGACCGGCCGGCACCTACACGGTGAACTACCGGGTGACGTCTGCCGATGGCCATGTGGTGTCCGGGTCCTGGTCGTTTCGGCTGACGGTCCCCGGCACCGGCACGCCCGGACCCGCACCCGCCGCCACCGATGCGGGCGGCGACATCCCGATCTGGCCGTTTGTGGTGGTAGCCGTGGCGCTGGTCGCCGCTGGAGCATTGTGGGCAGTGCGGCGCAGGCCGTGACCGGCCCTGGTAAGCGAGACGTCGCAGTGCGTCCTGGCATGATGGGACCCAACCAACTTTGGTACGGACGAGCAAGCTGTAAAGGAGCGGCCGCATGGCAGACCCGCAGGATCGACCCGACAGCGAACCCGACGGCGCTTCGACACCTCCGGCCAAGAGGCCTCCCGCCAAGGCCGTCAAGAAGACCGCAAAAGCGCCCGCTAAAAAAGCACCTGCGAAAAAGGCACCAGCCAAAAAGGCACCCGCTAAAAAAGCACCCGCCAAGAGCCCTGAACCCGCGCCGCCGAAGGCGGCCGACCAGCCCCTCGGCCTGCAGCAGCGGATCGAAACCAACGGCCAACTGGATGCTGCTAAAGATGCAGCGGCACAAGCGAAGTCAACTGTGCAAAGCGCCAACAATCCGGTCTCCAGCGACGCGTCTGTGCCAGCACCGCGCACCTCGCCGGTGCCGCTGGTGGTTGCGCTGGCGCTCAGCCTGTTGGCCATCCTGCTGATCCGCCAGCTGCGTCGCCGCTAAACGGCAACATTCTGGCCACCATGTCAGAAGTGACCGTGCCTTTCCGACCAACCGCCGACCTCGTCGATGAGATCGGCCCCGACGTACGTAGTTGCGACGTTCAGTTCCGGCAGTTCGGCGGCCGCCCAGAATTCGCCGGACCGATCAGTACCGTGCGCTGCTTCCAGGACAACGCGCTGCTGAAATCTGTGCTCTCGCAGGCGGGTGCGGGCGGGGTGCTGGTGATCGACGGCGCCGGCTCCCTGCACACCGCCCTGGTCGGAGACGTCATCGCTGAATTGGCCCGCTGCAACGGCTGGGCTGGGCTGGTTGTACACGGGGCAGTGCGTGACGCCGCCACGCTGCGCGGCATCGACATCGGTATCAAAGCGCTCGGCACCAACCCTCGCAAGAGCACCAAGACCGGCGTTGGGGAGCGCGATGTCGAGGTCAGTCTGGGTGGTGTGACGTTCGTGCCAGGCGATATCGTCTACAGCGACGACGACGGCATTGTCGTCGTCTAGCTGTAGGTCACCCTAAACCGCTACTAGACCGTAACGGGGGCAGGCTTTTTAGCGAATCTAAGTCCTTCGTCGGCGATCTTGCCGCGCCGGATCAGCCGGATGTCACGCAGGTAGTTCTGGTTCAAGCGCCACGGCGTGCGCGATCCCTGTTTGGGCAACTCGTCGATTGAACGCAGCACGTAGCCCGGGGTGAACTCCATGAATGGCCGTTCGTCGACAGCTGAACCCGGATGCTCGACCACCACGGTGTCAAAGCCGTCGGCGTCCATGTAATTCAGCAGACGGCAGACGAATTCCGACACCAGGTCGGCCTTCAGCGTCCACGACGCGTTGGTGTAACCAACGGTATAGGCCATATTGGGCAGGCCGGAGAGCATCATGCCCTTATAGGCCATCGTCTTGGTGAGGTCCACCGGTTGTCCGTCGACAGTAACGGTCGCGCCACCGAACAGCTGAAGGTTCAATCCTGTTGCGGTGATGATGATGTCGGCCGGAAGCTCGCGGCCCGAGCTGAGCCGGATGCCGGTCGCCGTGAATCGCTCAATGGTGTCGGTGACCACGTCGGCCTTCCCGTGGCGGATGGCGCGGAACAAGTCACCGTTGGGTACCAGGCACAGCCGCTGTTCCCATGGGTTGTAGTGCGGACCGAAGTGCTTGTTCACGTCATAACCCTCAGGAAGCTGGCGCTTCGCGAAGTCCAGGAACATGTTCCGCATCCGGTGCGGCCATTTCTGGCAGGCCCCGTACACCGCCATCTGCCGGAGGACGTTTTTCCATCGCACCGCCGTGTACGCCTTCTCCTCGGGCAGCCAGCGGTTGAGCCTGTCCGCGATGTTGTCCCGGTCTGGCTGCGAGACGATGTAAGTGGGTGAACGCTGCAGCATCGTGACGTGCTTGGCTCCCGAATTCGCCAGTGCCGGAACCAAAGTGACCGCGGTGGCACCACTGCCGATCACGACGATGTTCTTGTCGGCGTAATCAAGGTCCTCGGGCCAGTGTTGCGGATGGATGATCGGGCCGGCGAAATCCTCCGAGCCGGGGAACGTCGGCGCGTAGCCCTGCTCATAGTTGTAATAACCGCTGCACAGAAACAGGAATGAGCAGGAGATCGAGCTCCGCGTGCCGTTGCTTTCGATGTGCACGGTCCAGCGGTTCTCCGTGTTTGACCAGTCGGCGTGGGTGACCTTCTGGCTGAGGCGGATGTGCTTGTCGATGCCGTACATGGCCGCGGTGCTCTTGACGTACTCGAGGATGGGCTTGCCATCGGCGATGGCCTGGCGCTCGGTCCAGGGACGGAAGCGGAAACCCAGCGTGTACATGTCGGAGTCAGAACGAATGCCGGGGTAGCGGAACAGGTCCCAGGTGCCGCCCATGGCTTCTCGCTTTTCCAGGATGGCGTAGCTCTTGGTCGGGCAGCGGTCCTGCAGGTGCCAGGCCGCGCTCACGCCGGAGATACCGGCGCCCACGATGACGACGTCGAGGTGCTCAGTCATGAAGCCACGCTATCAACGCCGTGTCGAGGTCGTCAACGTTGTGTCGAAACTCTCGACACGGAGTAAGCTGCCCGTTGTGACCACCTCCGCCGCCAGCCACACTTCGCACAGCCGGGGTCGGCGCAGCGCACGCCCGTCCGGTGACGATCGTGAACTGGCGATCCTCGCCACCGCCGAGCAGCTTCTCGAGGATCGGCCGCTGGCCGACATCTCGGTCGACGACCTGGCCAAAGGCGCCGGCATCTCCCGGCCGACGTTCTACTTCTATTTCCCGTCCAAGGAAGCTGTGCTGCTGACGCTGCTGGACCGGGTGGTCAACGAGGCGGACACCGCGCTGGAAACCCTCATCAAAGAGCCGGATGCCGACCGCGACAACATGTGGCGTACCGGGATCAACGTGTTCTTCGAGACGTTCGGGTCCCACAAGGCGGTGACCCGGGCCGGTCAGGCCGCCAGAGGCACCAGTGCGGAGGTCCGGGAATTGTGGTCGGCGTTCATGGAGAAGTGGATCGCTTACACCGCCGCGGTGATCGACACCGAGCGCGGGCGCGGTGCCGCGCCGGACACCCTGCCGGCCCAAGAACTGGCCACTGCGCTCAACCTGATGAATGAACGGACGTTGTTTGCGTCGTTCGCCGCCGAACAGCCGTCCGTCCCGGAAGCTCGTGTGCTGGACACGTTAGTGCACATCTGGGTCAGCAGCATCTACGACGAGGCCCGCTAGCTCCGGCTTGTCGCCCGGCCATGCGAACATATGTTCGTGCGGTGTGACGCGTCCATCCTGCACGCGGACCTGGATTCGTTCTATGCGTCCGTCGAACAGCGTGACGACCCGACGTTGCGTGGCCGCCCGGTGATCGTGGGTGGCGGGGTCGTGCTGGCCGCCAGCTATGAGGCCAAGGCCTACAGCGTGCGCACCGCGATGGGCGAGGCGCAAGCACGCCGCCTGTGCCCAGACGCAGTGGTCGTACCGCCGCGAATGACTGCATATACACGTGCCAGCGACGATGTGTTCGAGGTGTTTCGTAACTGCACACCGCTCGTGGAGGCGGTGTCAGTGGACGAGGCGTTCCTCGACGTCGGCGGCCTTGGCAGGGTGTCCGGCACACCGGTCGAGATCGCGGCACGGCTGCGCGCGGACGTGCGCGACCAGGTCGGTCTGCCTATCACGGTCGGGATTGCCCGGACGAAGTTCCTCGCGAAGGTCGCCAGCCAGGAAGCCAAGCCCGACGGGTTATTGCTGGTGCCGCCCGGCCAGGAGCTGGCCTTCCTGCACCCGTTACCGGTGCGCCGGTTGTGGGGCGTGGGCGCCAAGACCGCCGACAGGCTGCACGCCCACGGCATCGAGACCGTGGCCGATGTGGCCGAGCTCAGCGAGTCGATGCTGGCCTCGCTGTTGGGTGCTGCAATGGGCCGCCAACTGTATGCGCTCTCCCGCAATATCGACCGCCGCCGGGTGACCACCGGTGTGCGTCGGCGGTCGGTGGGTGCCCAGCGGGCGCTGGGCCGCGCCGGCAATCGCATGTCACCCGTCGAGATCGACGCGGTGGTGGTCACCCTGATTGACCGAATCACCGCCCGGATGCGCGCCGCGGGGCGCACCGGGCGGACGGTGGTGCTGCGCCTGCGCTTCGACGACTTCAGCCGGGCAACCCGCTCACACACTTTGCCGTGGGCCACATCGTCGACACAGCCCATCCTGACCGCCGCTCGCCAGCTGCTCGCATCGGCCGCACCCGCGATCGCACAGCGTGGATTGACGCTGGTCGGCTTCGCGGTGTCGGGTATCGACCGCGCTGGTGCCCAGCAGCTGCTGTTGCCGTTCAGCGAAGTGAACAGCCGGCCGCCGGCCTTAGATGCCATCGACGCGACGGTCGATCAGGTCCGTCGTCGCTACGGCAAATCCGCGCTCACCCGCGCCGTGTTGGTCGGCCGTGACCCGGGCCTCGAAATGCCGCACCTACCCGACTGATGCGGTCCAATCCAGCAGCCGCTCGGCCGGCCAGGTGTTGACTATCCGGTCGACCGGGACACCCGCGTCCAGTGCGCGCTGGGCGCCGTAGCCGAGAAAGTCCAGCTGGCCGGGCGCGTGCGCGTCGGTATCGATGCTGAATAGGCAGCCGATGTCCAGCGCGAGGTTCAGCAGACGCGTCGGCGGGTCACGACGCTCAGGACGAGAGTTGATCTCCACCGCGGTGCCGTGGTCACGACAGGCGGTGAACACCGCCTCGGCGTCGAATTTCGATTCGGGCCGGATGCCGCGGTTGCCGGCGATGAGCCGGCCGGTGCAGTGGCCCAGCACGTCGGCGTGGTCGCTGCAGACGGCGCGCACCATGCGGCGCGTCATCGCAGCGGAATCCATCGACAGCTTCGAGTGCACGCTGGCCACCACGACGTCGAGGCGCTCCAGCAGCTCGGGTTCCTGGTCCAGGCTGCCGTCGTCGAGGATGTCGACCTCGATCCCGGTGAGAATGCGCATCGGCGCGAACTTTTCGCGCAACCCGTCGATCACGTCGAGTTGTCTGCGCAACCGCTCCGGCGAGAGCCCGTTGGCAATCGTCAGCCGCGGCGAGTGGTCGGTCAACGCGCAATACTCGTGGCCCAGCGCTGCTGCGGTGGCCATCATCTCCTCGATCGGCGCCGACCCGTCCGACCAGTTCGAATGCAGATGCAGATCCCCGCGCAACGCAGCCCGGACCTCACCGCCACCGAGATCGGTTGCGGCAGTGCGTAATTCGACTAGGAGATCAGGCTCGCGGCCGGACCAGGCCTGGGCGATGACCTTCGCGGTTTTGGGCCCGATGCCGGGCAGCGACTGCCAGCTGTTGGCCTGGCCGTGGCGCTCCCGCGCGGCGTCCTCAAGGCCCTCGACGACGTCGGCAGCGTTGCGATAAGCCATCACACGTCTGGGGTCTTGGCGGCTCCGGTCCTTGTAGTAGGCGATCTGCCGCAGTGCGGTTACCGGATCCATAGCTTCGGTGTGCCTGGCCGGGTCACAACAGCTGCCCGACGATGAATCCCGCGAAAATCACGGCAAAGCCGCCAATCTCGCCGGCGATGAGCAAGGCCATCGAAATCCCGGTCTCCCGAGTCGGGTGTTCGAATTGGTTGACGGTATCGCGCCGCGCACCGTGGCTGATGTAGCTGGCTATGGCCCCGACGAAGAAGAACACGACGACCATCGCCGCGGTGAGGTTGACCCACGCCGGCCAGGCGCTGAGTTCGACGAAGACCGCGATCAGCAGAGTCGCGAACGCATAGAGCAACGCCGCCCGGTGCGCGATGTCGACGTATGGATGCGCGCGATGGTCCTCCGCGGCCACGATTTGCCGGTATTTCCAGACTCCGAGAACAAGTGCCAGCAGAAAGATCAGCCCGGCCGCCAGCAGAGTGATTTTGGTGTCGATTCCCAGCGCGCTGCTCATTGTCGGATCGAGTCTAATCGCGCCTCAGAAGGCAGGACTACCGTCGGGCGTATGCGATTCGCGTTCAAAACCTCACCGCAACACACGACCTGGGCACAGATGCTGGCCGTCTGGCAGGCAGCCGACGATATCGAGGTCTACGAGTCCGGTTGGACCTTCGACCACTTCTACCCGATCTTCACCGACAGCGATGGGCCCTGCCTGGAGGGCTGGACGACGCTGACCGCGCTGGCGCAGGCCACCACGCGGCTGCGCCTGGGCACCCTGGTCACTGGCATCCATTACCGCCACCCCGCTGTGCTGGCCAATATGGCCGCCGCGCTCGACATCATCTCCAACGGACGACTCGAACTCGGGGTCGGCGCCGGCTGGAACGAGCAGGAGTCCGGCGCATATGGCATCGAGCTGGGCACGATCAGGGAACGCTTCGACCGGTTCGAGGAAGCGTGTGAGGTGCTCACCAGCCTGCTGAGCCAGGAGAGCACCGACTTCGACGGGAAGTACTACCAGCTCAAAGGCGCCCGCAACGAACCCAAGGGCCCGCAGCGCCCGCACCCGCCAATCTGCATCGGCGGCAGCGGAGAGAAGCGCACACTGCGGATCACGGCACGCTACGCCCAGCATTGGAACTTCGTCGGTGGTCCACCCGACGTGTTTGCGCACAAGCGAGACGTGCTGGCCTCGCATTGCGCAGATATCGGACGCGACCCCAAAGAGATCACCCTGTCGGCCCACCTCCGGCTGGAACCAGAGCGCAACTACGGGCAGGTCGTCGAGAATGCGGCCGCGCTGGCAGCCGAAGGTCTGGACCTGGGCATCGTCTATATCGCCCCCCCGCACGACCCGGCCGTCCTGGAACCACTGGCCGAGGCGATCCGGGATTCGGGTCTTCTCACATAGATAACAACTCGATAAAGCTGAGCAAACGTTTGGTGCACCCGCTGGTACACCGGCTGGGTCGTTAGACCCCGAACAGCAGCAGCTCTTGAGCGGTTACCAGGCGCTCCTGTTTAGCTGGGAATTCGTGGCTCTTTACCGGGTGACGAAACCATGACCAGGCGATTCGCCCCATCCGTGACCGGGGTCCTGGGTTGATATGCACAGTGATCACTCCTGCGATCGGTCAATTCCAATCGGGACTCCTATGTGACGAAGCCCACAACGGGTTATTAGACACCCGCCGTCTGGCAAACGGTGGGAGACTCGCCGCGCAATTATGCGTGTGTCTCGAGTGTGACTGGTGTGATTACTGAAGCGGTGCGGCCGTCGGCTTGATGGGTGCCGGCAGCGCACTTGAACCCATCAGATACCGGTCTGCGCCCGCCGCCGCAGCCCTGCCCTCGGCGATCGCCCAGACGATCAATGACTGGCCACGACCCATGTCGCCGGCAACGAAAACACCGGGCACCGTGGTTTCGAAGTCGCCGCCGCGGGCGACGTTTCCGCGGTCGGTGAGCTTCACCCCGAGGTCGGTGAGCAGGCCCGGCTTCTCCGGGCCGACGAATCCCATTGCCAGCAACACCAGATCCGCCTCGAGCTCGAAGTCGGAGCCCTCGACCTTGACGAATTTGCCGTCCTGCATCATCACTTCGTGCGCCTTGAGCGCGCTCACGTGCCCGTCTTTGCCGACGAACTCCTCGGTGTTCACCGAGAACACCCGCTCGCCACCTTCTTCATGGGCCGCCGATACCCGGTACATCAGTGGGTAGGTCGGCCACGGTGTGGAGTCGGCGCGGGCGTCCGGCGGACGCGGCATGATCTCGAACTGGTGCACGGCGATCGCACCTTGCCGGTGCACGGTGCCCAGGCAGTCGGCCCCGGTGTCGCCGCCGCCGATGATGACAACCTTCTTGCCTTTGGCGGTGATCGGCGGCTCCCCGTCGTCCCCCAGGACGGCGTCTCCCTCCTGCACCCGGTTGCCCCACGGCAGGTATTCCATCGCCTGGTGGATGCCTTCCAAATCCCGGCCGGGAACGGGCAGCTCTCGCCAATCGGTGGCGCCGCCGGCCAGCACCACCGCATCGAAATCAGTGCGCAGCTGTTCGGCGGTGATGTCGACTCCGACATTGACGCTAGGCCGGAATTCGGTGCCCTCAGCCCGCATCTGGTCGAGCCGCCGGTCGAGGACGCGCTTTTCCATCTTGAATTCCGGGATGCCGTAGCGCAGCAGCCCACCGATGCGGTCGTCGCGCTCGAAGACCGTGACGCCGTGACCGGCGCGGGTGAGTTGCTGGGCGGCGGCCAGCCCTGCAGGACCCGAACCCACCACGGCGACAGTCTTTCCGGTCAGCTTCGAGGGCGGCAGCGGCTGCACCCAGCCTTCGTCGAAAGCCTTGTCGATGATCTCCAGCTCGATCTGCTTGATCGTCACCGGATCCTGGTTGATCCCGAGCACACAGGCCGGCTCGCACGGCGCCGGGCACAGCCGGCCGGTGAAGTCGGGAAAGTTGTTGGTGGCGTGCAGCCGTTCAATGGCGTCGCGCCAACGGCCCCTGCGCACCAGGTCATTCCATTCCGGAATCAAATTGCCCAGCGGACATCCGTTGTGGCAGAACGGAATACCGCAGTCCATGCAACGGGTCGCCTGATGGCGCAAGGTCTCGTCATCGAATTCCTCGTAGACCTCGTTCCAGTCGCGCAGCCGCAGCGGGACGGGCCGTCGCTTCGGCAATTCCCGGTGTGTGTATTTCAGGAAGCCGGTCGGATCAGCCATGCGCAGCCGCCATGATCGCCTTGTCGACATCCACGCCGTCGCGTTCGGCTTCGGCGATCGCTTGCAGCACGCGCTTGTAGTCTCGCGGCATCACCTTGACGAAGTGCCGCTGCTGCCCGGACCAGTCGGCCAGAATCCGCTGTCCCACAGCGGAATCGGTGGCATCGACGTGCGCCTGGATGGTGACGTGCAGGTACTCCGCGTCATCCTCGTCGAGGGTCTCGAGTTCGACCATCTCGGAGTTGAGGTTGGACGGCAGCTCGCTGTCCGGGTCGTAGACGTAGGCCACACCGCCGGACATGCCGGCCGCGAAGTTACGGCCGGTGCGGCCGAGAATGACGACCTTGCCGCCGGTCATGTATTCGCAGCCGTGATCGCCGACGCCCTCGACCACGGCGTGGGCCCCGGAGTTGCGGACCGCGAACCGCTCGCCGACTACGCCGCGCAAGTAAACCTCCCCGCTGGTGGCGCCGAACAGAATCACGTTGCCGCCGATGATGTTGTCCTCGGCAACGTAGTCCTGCGGTGCGTTGTCCGACGGCCGCACCACAATCCGGCCACCGGACAGGCCCTTGCCGACGTAGTCGTTGGCGTCGCCGTAGACACGCAACGTAATCCCCGTGGGCACAAAGGCACCGAAGCTGTTGCCCGCGGATCCTTCGAACGTTATGTCGATAGTTCCGTCCGGCAAGCCTTGGCCACCATAGGCTTTCGTCAACTCGTGGCCGAGCATGGTGCCCACCGTGCGGTTGACGTTACCGATGGTGGTGGAGAAGCGGACCGGTGTTCCGGAATCCAGTGCCTCGCGGCTCATCACGATCAACTGCTGATCGAGCGCCTTGTCCAGGCCGTGATCCTGGCGGGAGCTGCAGTAGAGGTCCTGGTTCATGAACGCCGACTCCGGCTCATGGAGAACCGGTGTCAGATCCAGCCGGTGCGCCTTCCAATGTGCGCGCGCCAGCGTGGTGTCCAGCGCTCCCGCCTGGCCGACGGCCTCGTTGAACGTGCGGAAGCCCAACTGCGCCATGTACTCCCGGACTTCTTCGGCGATGAACATGAAGAAGTTCTCGACGAACTCGGGCTTGCCGGTGAACCGCTCCCGCAGCACCGGGTTCTGGGTGGCCACACCGACCGGGCAGGTGTCCAGGTGGCATACCCGCATCATGATGCAGCCGGCCACCACCAACGGGGCGGTGGAGAAACCGAACTCTTCGGCACCGAGCAGCGCCCCGATCATCACGTCGCGACCCGTCTTGAGCTGGCCATCCACCTGGACCACGATCCGGTCGCGCAACCCGTTGAGCAACAACGTCTGCTGCGTCTCGGCCAGGCCCAACTCCCACGGCGCGCCAGCGTGCTTCATCGATGTCAGCGGGGTCGCGCCGGTGCCGCCGTCGTGCCCCGAGATCAGCACCACGTCGGCGTGTGCCTTGGACACACCCGCGGCCACCGTACCCACGCCGTTCTCGGAGACCAGCTTGACGTGCACCCGCGCGGACGGGTTGGCGTTCTTCAGGTCGTGGATCAGCTGCGCCAGATCCTCGATGGAGTAGATGTCGTGGTGCGGCGGCGGCGAGATCAGACCGACACCGGGTGTGGAGTGCCGGACTTCGGCAACCCACGGGTATACCTTGTGTCCCGGAAGTTGGCCTCCCTCACCGGGTTTGGCGCCCTGGGCCATCTTGATCTGGATGTCGGTGCAGTTGGTCAGGTAGTGCGAGGTGACGCCGAACCGCGCGGAGGCGACCTGCTTGACCGCGCTGCGGCGCCAATCCCCGTTGGGATCGCGTTCGAAGCGCTTGACGTCCTCGCCGCCTTCACCGCAGTTCGATCGGCCGCCCAGCCGGTTCATCGCAATGGCGAGCGTCTCGTGCGCCTCGGCGGAGATGGAGCCGTAGCTCATCGCCCCGGTCGCGAAGCGCTTGACGATTTCGCTGGCCGGTTCGACCTCGTCCAGCGGAACCGGGGGACGGACGTCGGCGCGGAACTTGAGCAGGCCGCGCAGGGATGCCATCCGCTCGCTCTGGTCGTCGACGAGACGGGTGTACTCCTTGAAGATCTTGAACTGGCCGGTGCGAGTGGCGTGCTGCAGCTTGAAAACGGTCTCCGGGTTGAAGAGGTGGTACTCGCCCTCCCGGCGCCACTGGTATTCCCCGCCCACCTCGAGTTCGCGGTGCGCGCGTTCGTCCGGCCGGTCCAGGTACGCCAGCCGGTGGCGGGCGGCGACGTCGGTGGCGATGTCGTCAAGGGTGATCCCGCCGGTTGGGCAGGTCAGCCCGGTGAAGTACTCGTCGAGCACTTCCTGGGAGATGCCGACGGCCTGGAACAGTTGCGCGCCGGTGTAGGAGGCAAGCGTCGAGATGCCCATCTTGGACATCACTTTCAGCACACCCTTGCCGGCGGCCTTGATGTAGTTGTTCAGCGCCTTATTGCGGTCGATACCGTCGATGGCCCCGCGATCGAGCATGTCCTCGATCGACTCGAACACCAGGTAGGGATTGACCGCGGCCGCCCCGCAACCGATCAGCATTGCCATGTGGTGTACCTCGCGGGCATCACCGGATTCGACCACCAGACCCACATGGGTACGGGTCCGGTCGCGCACCAGGTGGTGGTGCACCGCCGCAACAAAGAGCAACGACGGTATCGGCGCCATCTGCTCGTCGGAATTGCGGTCGGACAAGATGATGATCCGCGCGCCGTCGGCGATCGCCGCCGACGCCTGCGCGCGTACCTCGTCCAGTGCGCCAGCCAGCCCGGCACCGCCCTCGGCGACCGGGTACAGACAATGAATCACCTTGGAACGCATGCCGTGCGGGCGTCCGTTGACCTCGTCGTCGGGGTCGAGGTTGATCAGCTTGGCCAGCTCGTAGTTACGCAGAATCGGCTGTGGCAGCGAGATCTGGTGACAAGAGTTCTCGTCCGGGTTGAGCAGGTCGCACTCACCACCGGTGGTGCCCTGCAAGCTGGTTACCACCTCCTCGCGGATGGCGTCCAGGGGCGGGTTGGTCACCTGAGCGAAGAGCTGGTGGAAGTAGTCGTAGAGCATCCGGGGGCGCTGCGACAGCACCGCGACCGGCGTGTCGGTGCCCATCGACCCGATCGGCTCAGCGCCGGTGCGGACCATCGGTGCCACCAGCAGGTTGAGTTCTTCGTAGGTGTAGCCGAAAACCAGCTGGCGCATGACGAGTCGATGGTGAGGCATCCGCACGTATTTGCCGGCCGGCAACTTCTCGAGCGGAACCAGTCCCTTGTCGAGCCACTCCTGATAGGGGTGCTCGGCCGCCAGCTCCGCTTTGATCTCCTCGTCGGACACAATGCGGCCCTGCGTGGTGTCCACCAAGAACATCCGGCCCGGCTGCAGCCGCATCCGGCGGACCACTTTCGACGGGTCCAGGTCCAGCACTCCGGCCTCGGAAGCCATCACCACCAAGCCGTCGTCGGTGACCCAGATCCGCGACGGGCGCAGGCCATTGCGGTCGAGCACGGCGCCCACCACGACGCCGTCGGTGAACGTCATCGACGCCGGGCCGTCCCACGGCTCCATCAAAGAGGCGTGATACTGATAAAAGGCCCGTCTACGCCCGTCCATACTCTCGTGGCGTTCCCAGGCCTCGGGGATCATCATCAACACCGAGTGGGCCAGGCTGCGCCCGCCCAGGTGCAGCAGCTCGAGCGCCTCATCGAAGCGCGCGGTGTCGGATGCGCCCGGGGTGCAGATCGGGAACAGCTTCTCCATGTCATCTTCCAAGCCGAAGATGTCGGTCTTCATCAACGCCTCACGGGCCCGCATCCAGTTCTCGTTGCCGGTGACGGTGTTGATCTCCCCGTTGTGGGCGATGCGCCGGAACGGATGCGCCAGCGGCCAGGACGGGAAGGTGTTCGTGGAGAACCGGGAGTGCACGATGCCCAGTGCGCTGGTCAGCCGATCGTCTTGCAGATCTAGGTAGAACGCCTTGAGCTGCGGGGTGGTCAGCATGCCCTTGTAGACCAACGTCTGGCCAGACAAGCTTGGGAAGTACACGGTTTCGCGGCCCGGCCCGTCCTGGCCCGGGCCTTTGGTGCCGAGTTCGTGTTCGGCGCGCTTGCGGATCACGTAGGCACGGCGCTCCAGCGTCATGCCGGAGGCCCCCGCCATGAACACCTGTCGGAAGGTGGGCATCGCGTCGCGGGACAACGCGCCCAGCGACGAGTCGTCGGTGGGTACGTTTCGCCAGCCCAGCACCTGCAGGCCCTCGGCTTCGGCGATCTTCTCCACTGCGGCGCAGGCAGCCGCGGCGTCTTTGGACGACTGCGGCAAAAACGCGATGCCGGTGGCGTAGCTGCCCGGGGCGGGCAGCTCGAAATCCACGACCTCCCGTAGGAATGCGTCCGGGACCTGAATAAGGATGCCCGCGCCGTCGCCGCTGCGCGGCTCGGCGCCCTGAGCACCGCGATGTTCAAGGTTGAGCAGCGCGGTGATCGCCTTGTCCACAATGTCGCGGGTACGTCGGCCGTGCATGTCGACGACCATGGCTACTCCGCATGAATCGTGCTCGAACGCGGGGTTATACAGCCCGACGCGCTTGGGCGTCATTCCCACCTAACCCTTCACCAGACTCTCTGCGCGGCCTTTATCAGCGGCTCCGACGGGGCCGCACCCTGAGGTTGCGGGCTAGACCCCTTCGGTCTTGTCGATAGGCTGTCCGCCAGGCGGAGGTGATCCGGTTAGGTGTTCGTCCGTGCAGCGCTGAACGGTGGCCCTGTAACCGGTCTCGACAAGTCGTAAAACGATATGACAAAACCCGCCTGACATGCCAACTTCCCTAATACTAACCTGCGGGCTGGCGGCACAGTAAATTCGCTGTAACGGTCGATCGACAGCCTTGCATCGTGCTGCTCAGCTGCTGGCCATCTGCGCGCGGCGGCGTGATCCGGGCCGAGCGTCGGCCATATCAACCGCTTAAACAAGTTTGCTGCGAGCCTGACCGAACACTAACGACCACCGTCGCCCGAGTCGCAGGCTCCCGTCACGGCGGCGACACGGCTCGGGATAAGGCGTGGCAGCAATGCTGTCGGAATCGACCGTGGGCATGCCCAAAGACGCCGCGGCAGCACCCCAGCGAAGCCCCGCCAAGTTTGCACAATCCTAATGAGAGTCTAAAAGGGTGCGAGCCGAGTAACCCGCTGACTCGCGCAGGCCGGTGACTGATACTGGACTGATACTGGTCAGTGTCCGGCGTTGTCGGTTGGACCGTGGGGCTCATCGATCGGGAGCGCGCCGCGGTCGGCCACAAGCGCGAAGGTCGATCGCCTGGCATCCGAGGAGCCCATGAACGAGCGCGACGAATTCCTGCGGGACCGTCTGCGGCCCAGCCAGCCCGGCGCCCCCGCTGCACGCCCGCCCGGCCCGCAGTCCAACGGCCCACAGACGGCGCCGCCCGCGGTTTTTCCCCCGGTTTCTCCCAGGCCCGCCCCGTCGCGCCCACCGGCGCCTCGCCCCGCCCCGCCCCGCCCGCCGGCAGCTCCTCCTGCTTCCCCGCGCCAGCAGGCTCGCCCTCCCGCACCGTCGCAGCCGCAAGCTGCTGCTGCTGCGCCGCGATCCGCCGTCCCGCCCCCGCCAGATCTCTGGGCCGTCGCGCCGGCACGCACTCGTCCGGTGCAACGCGCCGACCGCGGCTGGCGACACATCGTCGAGTTGGTCACCTTTGGCCTTGTCAGGCCGGGTCCGTCGGCCGCGCAACGCGAGGAGGCCCAATTCGAAGCGGCAATACGGACGGTCCTACACGGCAACCACAAGGTCGGCGTGCTGGGCAAGGGCGGCGTCGGAAAAACGTCGGTCGCCGCCAGTGTCGGATCGATCTTCGCCGAACTCCGTAAGCAGGATCGCATCGTGGCGATCGACGCCGACACCTCCTTCGGGCGGCTGAGCAGCAGAATCGATCCTGCATCGACCGGCTCGTTCTGGGAATTGACCGCTGACAAGAACCTGCGATCATTCACCGATGTGATGGCGCGTGTCGGCCGTAATTCCGCTGGGCTGCACGTGCTCGGTGGCGAGCCGGCGGCCGGTCCACGCCGGGTGCTCGATCCTGCGATCTACCGGGAAGCCGCGTTACGGCTGGACCGCCATTTCGCGATCTCGATCATCGACTGCGGATCGACGATGGACGCACCGGTCACCCAGGAAGTCCTGCGTGATCTGGATGCGCTGATCGTAGTGTCCTCGCCGTGGGCGGATGGGGCCTCCGCCGCCGCGAAGACCATGGAGTGGCTGTCAGCTCACGACCTGACGGGTTTGCTGCAACGCAGCATCGTGGTGCTCAACGACTCCGATGGACACGCCGATAAGCGCACGCGCTCGTTACTGACTCGCGAGTTCGTCGATCACGGACAACCGGTAGTCGAGGTGCCCTTCGATCCCCATCTGCGGCCAGGCGGCGTAATCGACGTGAGCCACGAAATGGCTCCCGCGACCCGGCGCAGATTTCTGCAGATCACGGCGACGATCGCGGGGTATTTTGCGTCGCGGCCTGATGACGTGAATCGCCCGGCCCGGTGACCCCAAACTTCCGAGCGGGCCCGCGTGGCCCGCTCGGAAAGATGAGGTCAACCCTTCTCGGCGGCCCGCTTCAGGCCCACACTCTCCATTTCGAGGTATGAGCGGATCCGGGACCCCGCGATCGGGGCTGCCAGCCACGCCAACGGGCCGGTCACGATGAACTCCAGCTTCGTCCGCACCCCATCCTCGGCGTCATCGATGCGATGCACCGCCTCAAGGGAAAGGCCTGGCTGCGTAGCCACCCAGGTGAACACCCGCATCGGCTCGAGTTCGGTGACCGTCCAGACCATCGGTCGACCCTTCGGCTGCCTCACCCGGGATCGGCTGCCCACCATGAACGGACCGTCCTCCAGGCGCTTTATCTCCCGCATCGACTCGGTCCAGGCCGGCCACCCCTGCACGTCGACCAGTAATTGCCACACCCGCGTAGCGGGCGCGTGCACGATTTCCTCACGTACGTATCGCATGCGTCACCTCAATCGGCATCATCGCACTAACTCGGGTGTGCGGGACCGTCCACCCGGGCAGCGGCCCGAGCCGAAGGGTCGGCTATCGCCTCGATCTTGCCGATGAGGCGGCCGCGGATGGTCAGCACTATGGCAGCGAAGAGCCGTCGGTCGGCGAAGGCCAGCACCATCGGCTGCCCGGCGGGACCGCTGACGAGCGTCACTCCCGGTCCCAGATAGCGCAGCAGGTTGGTGGCCACGGCGTGCGGCCCATGGTTGACCTGCGGAGGCGGCGCCGGGTCCGCGAGGATGGTGCCCACACCCCAGACCGTCGGATCCAGGACAGCGGTCAAAGCAGCAATGTCGCCGTTGGCGCATGCGGTGATGAATTTCTCGGTGACGAGCTGGTGCTCGGCCGAGGCCACCTCGCTCAACTTCGGTTGCGCCTTCGGTTGTGCCTCAGTGAACTTGGCCCGCGCGCGCCGCGCCAGCTGACGGCAGGTGCCGACGGGGCGGCCCACGGTCTCGGCGATCGTGTCGAAGGGGACCCCGAACACGTCGTGCAGCACGAAAGCCACTCGTTCACCTGGACTGAGCCTGCGTAAGACTTCCATTAACGCAGTGCGAACCTCATCGTCGAGGGTGACCCGGTCGGCCGGGTCTATGCGGCGCGATCCGTCAACCATGGCCTGCTGGCCATGGTGGCCCGGGTCACTCGGGCGTTCGTACCGGGCTCGCGCCGAACGCACCTGATCTAGGCAAAGCCGGCTGGTGACGACTGTGAGCCAGCCGCGGACATCCTCGATCTCGTTCGGATCCGTGCGGGATAGCCGCAGAAATGCTTCTTGCGCAACGTCTTCGGCATCACCGACATCTCCGATTATTTGGTACCCGAGGTTGATCAGATACGGACGGTGACGACGCCAGGCCTCGCTTAGCTGGTCACTCGATGACTGCGATTGGTCCATGAATCTTCGACGATCTGGTGCCAGAAAAAGTTACTGCTGCCGACTGTAAGCCAACTGTAACTTTCCCACCTTCGGGTTCGTCCTTGGTGAAGAGCTTGCTGAAGAGCCCAACACACGAAGGAACCACATCATGACGATCGTGATCACCGGAGCGACCGGCAATGTCGGCCGCCCCCTCGTTGCCGAACTTGCCGCCGCAGGCGCCCGAGTGCGGGCCGTCACCCGCACGCCGAAGGCCGCCCGTTTTCCCGAAGGGGTCGAGGTGGTCGGCTCGGCGGCCGACGCGCTATCGGGAGCGTCGGCGGTATTCCTCAATTCCCGCGCGCTGGGCCCAGAAATCGACGCCCTCCCCGACGTGGTGGCCCAATGCGTGGACGCCGGGGTCACCAAGCTGGTTGCGCTGTCGGCCATCAACGCCGACGACGACTTCTCCCGGCAGCCGTCACGCTTTCGCGGGGACCGCAACAAGGAGGTCGAACAACTCGTTGTCGACTCCGGCGTGGCCTGGGTGAGCCTGCGGCCCTCGGTTTTCGCGACCAACTTTGCCGGCATGTGGTCGGCACAGATCCGCGCCGGCGATGTGGTGACCGGGCCATACGCCGAGGCGTCCAGCGCGCCGATCGTCGAAAACGACATCTCGGCGGTCGCGGCCCGGGCGCTGCTCACCGATGAGCTTGTCGGCCAGCAGATCCCGCTGACCGGTCCGCAGGCGTTCACCAACGCAGAGCTGGTGGAGGTTATCGGCGCGGTCCTGAATCGGCCGCTGCGTTACCAGGAGATACCGCCGGACGTCGTACGGCAGGGGTTCATCGGCTTGGGATTCACCGCCGAGTTCGCCGACGCCTATATGGCCATGCTCGCCGAGACGCTCGACAAACCCGCCCTGGTCACCTGGGACGTGGAGAAGATCCTCGGCCGGCCGGCCCTCACGTTCGCGCATTGGGTGTCCCAGCACCGTGCCGTATTCACCAAGTAGATCGAGATAGATAGGAGCCTGACATGTCCGAACCACATCCGCCGCGCTACCTCAAACCCATGAACAAGGTGATGATGGCGGTGCAAAAGCTCGGGATCCCGACCGGCCCCGCCATGGTGTTGACGGTGCCCGGCCGAAAGTCGGGCCGGTCGCGCAGCACCCCGATGACGCCGTTCGAATTCGAGGGCGGCCTCTACGTGGTGGCGGGCTATCCCGGCGCCGACTGGGCGGCAAACGCCCGGGCTGCGGGCTCCGGCACATTGGCCCGGGGACGAAGGTCGAGGCGGGTCAGGATCGTCGAGCTGACCGCCGAGGAAGCGCGCCCGGTGCTGCGGGCGTTTCCGACCGAAGTGCCGGTCGGTGTGGCGTTCGCGAAGCGATCGGGGATGGTGCGCGACGGTAGCGCCGAGGAATTCGAGGCGCTGGCGGGCCGGGTGGCCGTTTTTCGGTTCGAGCCGATGCACGTCGAACGCAAAACAGCGCGAGAAATCCGTTGATTTCTCGCGCTGTTTTGAGTGCCGGCTGGGCTCGGTGATCGCGGGGCGAGCCCCAAAGATGAAGCCGTGCACCGGTTCCCACTGCCACCCGCCGCTGACCCCTCGAATCAGCGGCCCGGGGGCCAGCGGGGTTAGGCGGATTTTGCGGTCTCGCGGACCGGGTATCCGTTGCGCTCGGCCAGGGAGCGCAGTTGGCCCAGCGCGAACGCGCGGGCCCGCCCAGCTTCAGGAATCACGACGCCTGCCCACAGCCCTTCCGCACCCGCCGACTCGACCGCCTCCCGGGCACATAGCCACCGGCGCGGGCAGGCCCGGCACAACGCTTTGGCCTCGGCGTCAGGAG
>CAVSLH010000015.1:0-380356 GCA_963728815.1 uncultured Actinomycetota bacterium | reverse complement strand
CAGTGCTCACCAGGCTGGCCGTTCCAGAGTCCGTGTCCACATCTGCGGACAGTCACGAACATTTACCCGATGCTGTACCGGTTGCCGTAGGGCAACCATGCGGTCCGAGATCGTTGTCTCTGAAGATGACCGAGGGTGGAAAAGTGCGGCGGCTTTCTGTGCCGTGCGCGTAGTGTCAACGCCCTCGAGGAATGCAAGCGACAAGCCCCTTTTGGGGGGCGTGAATGCATTGTCGGAACTGTGTCAACAGCGCGGGGCGGGATTAAGGAGTGTCGAACCCGTGCCAACCGAAGTTCCCCGCGATGTCCTCCCGCCTGCTGAGCGTGCCTTCGAAGGCAAGGTGGGCACCTACTACTCGGACTCGGTCGCCGATGTTCCGGTCCTGCCGTCGGCTCCCGACGGCGCGCCCAATGTGCTGGTTGTCCTGCTCAATGATGTCGGGTTCGGGCATGCCAGCACTTTCGGCGGCCCGGTCAACACACCGACCCTGCACCGTCTCGCTGACGAGGGCCTGCCCTATAACCGGTTTCACACCACAGCGCCGGTGCGGCGACGATCAGTAACGCGAGCGCCGCAAGCGACGTGATGACCTTGGCCGCGAAACGACCGGGTTCGCGATTGTTTCGGTGCCCAGATGCGGTGTCTTGACCCGCCCGCCCAGGCCCCCCGAAACAAACCAGCTGCACAAAGCCCAGATCATCGAGCACAATCCGCAGGATGTTCGGTGCACGGTCCGGCGGATGACAACGGGAAAGCCGACCTCTCCGGATACGTGCGGTGCTCGTCGGTCACGATGCGCCCCTCATGAAATCGGGATGGTTGCTAGGGGCGGGCCATCTCCTCCAGCCGGGCGATTCGCTCGGCCATCGGCGGGTGCGTCGAGAACAACTTCCCCATCATGTTGCCCGCCCGGAATGGGTTGGCGATCATCAGATGTGACTGACTGGCCAGCTGTGGAACCGGCGGCAGCGGAGCCACCTCGACACCACCGGCGATCTTGCGCAGCGCCGACGCCAACGCCATCGGGTCGCCGGACAGCTCAGCTCCGGACTCGTCGGCCTGGTATTCCCTCGCCCGCGACACCGCAAGCCGCACCACCGTCGCCGCGATTGGACCGAGCAGCGAGACCAGCAGCAGCGCAATGGGATTCGCGCGTCCACCACCCCCGCCAGCGCCGACCCGACCCGCGAAGAACGCCATGTTCGCCATGCCGGAGATCAACGCCGCCATCGCCCCGGCAACGCAGGAAATCAGGATGTCGCGGTTGTAGACGTGCGAAAGCTCATGGCCCAGCACCGCGCGCAACTCGCGCTCGTCAAGGATCTGCAGGATTCCGGCGGTGCAGCACACCGCGGCGTGGCGGGGACTGCGTCCCGTGGCAAAAGCGTTCGGGGATGCGGTTTCGCTGACATAGAGCCGCGGCATCGGCTGATGCGCCGTGGTCGCCAGCTCGCGCACGATGCGATACATCGCGGGCTGCTGCGATTCGCTGACCGGCTGCGCGTGCATGGCCCGCAGCGCCAGGGTGTCGCTTTTGAAATAGGTCCAGACGTTCATGCCGACCGCAAGCACGATCGACAGCACCAATATCGACCTATTGTGGAACAGCGACCCGATGAACACGATCAGTGCCGACATGAATCCGAGCAGCAAGACGGTCTTGAGTCCATTGGTGTAACGGTGCGACTTCATCGGCGTTCTCCTAACCTTGCCCCTCAATTAAACGCCCCAGGTAAACGCCCCAGGCGGACCCGCCGGCCGCGATTTTACGCAACCCTCAGCCGTGGCAGCGAACGGTGCAGGCCACGAACGAGGCCCTGGTCTGCCGGCCGGCGCAGACGAGTCGATATGCCCAGTTCGGGCAACCCCGCTCTGCTCCAACACCAAGACCAGCACCCCGGCCGCCAACGGCACCGCCTACCCACCACCGCACAGCTCTCGGCCGCTCTCGATCACTGGCGCGGCAAACGCCCCACGGGTCAGCAAAGCAACCGATGGACCGCCGCAGTGAAGTGCAGCGCCGGGATGTTTTCCTCCGTTTCCCCCGATGCCGCGCGGTTGGGGTGGGCCGGCGGTCGTCCTCGCGGGTGGGGCGGCCGCCGGTTCGGGTGATTGCTGTCATCGTCGTACTCCCGTAGGTGACCACACGGGGCCGGCCAAGCAGTTCTACCGCCCTCTACGTTTCGCTGGCGCGCGATCGACAAATAGGGCTCTTGGTCCTTTGGAGAGGAAGCCGTAGTGCCCTGAATTCGGCGGCCCGCTCCGTTGGGCGGTCGTGTTTATCCGACTCTCTTTGGCCGTTAAATAGCGAAAGCAGACGTGCGCAGCGGTCATACCGCATCGACACCAAAGGGGAGTCATGGCCGACACCGAGAAGACCCCCGCGACGCTGCTCGACGAGCTGGCTGCGCTAGAACCAGCGCGGCGGCGTGAGCTGGCGAAGCAGCTGCGGAAGGTGGCGGAGACCTTCGGAGAGGTGCCCGACGGTCTGCCCACGCACTCGGGCTGCTGGCCCACTGGCTCGACTCGCCCTGAGCCCTGCACGCAGCTGGGTGCGGAATGCCGGGAAGCGTCGGGAAAGGACCATCTGACTCGGTCCATTGGAAGGCTTACGCCCTCGAGAACTACGGCTTGTCAATTACGGAACCACACGGGGTGCGCCACATCGTCCGCACACTAGACCTTCAGAATGTGCTACTGCCCTTGATCCGCAGGGTCATCGACGAAATCGTCAACTGGGCAAACTGAGACGGCTCCGGCCTCATCCCGCCCATAGGCGCTTTTCGATGCGCAGGGCCGGGGGCAGGTCGTGTGGGTACCGGCACATAAGCCGTCTTCATCGTCCACTAATGCTGTGTATTGCCCACAACTTGCCCACAGTTACAGACATTTCCAGTAATCACCGGTGATGAACTTTCGCTGCTAAACCGGGTTTTCGGCATCCCCTGCTGGCCCGTCAGAACAGTTCAATCCTGACAGGAGGCTCCATAGCTCTACGCGCGTGCGCCGGGCGATCCGTCCGAATAACGTTGCTGAGCAATGAGTTTTAGCTGCCGCCGATGCTCGAAAGGCGTTGCGGCGCAGCTCATTAGCCGTTCGTTAGCCCTCTTGTCGCTGTTGCGCGAAGGACTGAGAACCAATGGTGTTCGCTGCGTCATGTGGATATCCGTCCGACCCGCGGTTATGTCGTAAAAGCAAACTTGCCGCCTACGGAGTTGATGGCGGACTCGGTGGTGTACCGGGACCAGACGGCGGGCCGTTCGGCGAGGGCTGTGAAGGCGGCGACTGATGCGAACAGTCGGGCATGTAGATCCATACACCCCCCGTCCGCGTCCAAGTAATCCTGCACTCCAGCGGCGCCACGGTGCGTGTATCAGCTGTAGCAATCAGAGCCGCCATCATTCCGGTAACTATCGCTGGACGAATTAGACGGGAGACGAACTTCAACGCTACCCCGCCCGCCGATCGGCGGATCGCGGGTCGTCTCGCGATCGGGTCAGCCATGGCGTCGACCATTTAGTTTTTCCGCTCTGCTGGAAGCTGTTTCCCGCAAGTCTGAAATAGGCCGCGGCTAGGCGCAACTTGAAGGAACCCGTGGGGCCACCCCCGAGACCAGGCCCGAAAATACAGTTCAATCCTGACAGGGGGCTCAGCCCTTCGTCCCGCATATTCGCTGGTCGGAGTCGATGATGTCGCGATCCCGCATAGTCGGTTAGCCTGCCTGCTCTTCTGGCGCAGTGCAATTCACGGTGTCGCGGGGCGTGGGATCAGGTTGGCGTGGGTGTGGAGGACAGCCGGACTCTGGTGACTCCCGTTCCCAGTCAGGCGTTAGTGGTGGGTTGGGGCGTCGGCTCGACCCCGTGATTTCTCAACTGCGGTTTTGACCTAACCGTTTTGAGCAGCGTTTGAGTTTCGCGAGGTGCCCGGCCAAACGCCTTGTACCGGTCAGCGTATCCGACAACCATTGCTCCCCTTGGGAACACAGTGAGCAGCTGCTCGTTGTAAGTCCACACACGGAGGTCGTGCCCTTCAATACGCGCCGGAAGGTCGGCGCCCTCGGGCAAGGGCCTGCCCTTGAAGCGGTCTGTCGCGTAATCAAGCGCGTGGGGGCTTGTGCGGGTACCCAGCCCAATGCTGCGAAGCGTGATCGCTTCAGAGCCGAGGTTGACGATGATGAGTCTGTAGGTCTCTGCGGCGCCGACGATGGGGAAGATCTCAACCCTGATGCGAGGCCACTTCAGCCAGGTCAGCGCGAGGTTCCACAGCAAAGCTACGACCGACAGCGTGAAGCCGAGAATCCCAAGACTCACGGCGGACAACTGTAGGCCCGCCCACATCTTGCCCACAATTTGCCCACAGTTACAGCTATCTTTCAGCTGCTCGAGCCGTCTTAGCGCTCCTGGCCAGGGCCGCGATGACAGTTCAATCCTGACAGCGGGCTCCACCCTTTTAGCGGAATATGCGCTGGTAGAGGAAATTTTCACATCGAACGCTTGGTCGAATCGGACCCTTTTGGCCACATTTTGGCCAGGCACCTTCGGGTTCGCCCCGGCCGGATCGCCAGCGACGCGGCGGTGTGGCGCAGCGCGTGCGCCGTCACCCGCGGAAATGACTTGTCGTTCTGCTGGCAGCGGGCGACCGGGCCGGACAGCCACGACTCGCGGGCTGCCGGCGGCGCGAGATAGGAGCCCGTCTGGGACGGCCACAGCAGATCGTCGCGGCCGCAACCCTTCGCCCTGCCTATGAGATCAATCGGCTATCGGGGTGATCGACGACCTACAGTCTCGCGGAGGCCACTGGGGCGCGTGACTCTGACAACCCCTTATCATCCGGGCTGCAAACGGGGTTGTGTGCTCCTTGCGGTAGCTTGTCCGGGCAGTACCTCTCCTCGGCGGCACCCACGAAGTGCTGGGCGTTGATTAGGTTCCAGGTGGGATGCATCCCAATGACCTGCATGACGACGTCGGTAAGAGTCTCTCCAGGCTCGTCCGAGACCAGACAGACGGCCACTCCTTGGGCGAAGGCGTCGTCACGGCTTAGGTGTAGCCCGAAGTGTTCCAGTGTGAGCAGATAAGCGGCGTGCCTATCGGAAGCGCTTGGATCGGCATGTACTGGCGCGGCGATCACGGCTGATGAAGCCACGCACATACCGACAGCTGCCACGCGCAAGCCGAAAAGTATGGAGCGACGCATTCGGCCTCCCCATTTATTTAGTCATACGCAATGTTTGCGTACGTGCAAGTATAGCTCGGTACGGGGACTCCAGTCGAGATTTGTCAAAAATTCTTGCCTCCAAGCAACTGTTGCGGTGTGCAGGGATTGCCATGTGATTTCGGATTTGTCTCGGCAGACTCTGCGCCTGAGGGTAGCGAACAGAGAGGTCACCGACCGCCGGGCCAGATCAGCGTGCCCGCGTCGTCGGCAAGTGGTTCGCCGGCGGCAACTGCGAACCGGTCGAGGGCTGTCGTCAGCAGTTCGCGATCGTCGGGATCCATGTCACGCAGCACCCGGATGATCGCAGTGCGCCGATGTTTCGTCATCTTGTTGACCAGTCGCCGCCCCGCGTCCGTCACACTCAGCGTAATATTTCGCCGGTCATCCGGTGAGTCCTGGCGGTCAAGCAAACCAGCCCGGATGAGGCGATCGCAGATGCGGCTGGCATTCGACGGGTTGACACCTAGACCGGCGGCTACGGCCGCCAGGTTCAGCGGACCTTTCGTATCCACCATGACCAGAACCCGCAATTGCGGCACTGTCGCGCTGTCGTCCACTGCAGCAATGGACGCGGCGGCAATGCCCACCAGTGCCCGGGATGCCCGCAACACAGCGTCGATCTGGTCAGCCGACGGCCCCTTAGCGGCAGCTCGGCGGCGGCGTTGTGTGGCGCTCATGACGAAATCTTCCCTCAACCCCTGGAACTCGCCGAAGGCAGAGCCCAAGAGGCCCGCAAGCGCGCCGCACACGCAGGACTCTCAGCCGCCAAGAACATCGAGGAATCCGCACAGCGCCACGAAGACGTCGCACAGGTGCAAGAAGGGACCATTGAAACGGGGCGTCTCTCTCATACAGAAGTGCATCAGGAATCAGCAGCCCGCCATCGCGAAGCAGCAGACCGAGCCCACGCCATGGCCGAGCAAAAGCGGAGAGAATCCGAAGCGGACCTATCCTGATGGTTTCCCCGTGTACGGGTCACAGGCTTTTGGTGCCACGGGGCCGGCTGGGTCAGTTGGACGGTTTCCGCTGTGAAGGCAGTTGAGTGGTTTCCGGATAAGCGAAATGTGGTGTGCGGATGGTGCGGCGAGGAGGTGGCGCAGACGCATTCGTGGCGGATGCGGCGCTGCTGTTCGGATGCGTGCCGGATGAAGTCGTCCCGTGCACACAATCAATTGGATGGTCTCAGAAGTAAATGATGTATTTCTTGAGTAACTTTGCCCTGCCACGTCTTCGACTCTCAGCAAGGCGGCAAGCTTGCGGTCACCGTCCAGGAGGCGAGCAGCCAGGCCGACCCGCCGAGTGGGCCGTGCTGGCTGAACAGTTGCCGACCTTCCCGGAATCCAAGGGTCAGTCCGCTGACATAGTCGAAGCGAGCGTGCGCCAGGCTGTGCCGAACTTGGTGCGGCAGACGGCGGTGGCAGCAGATTGGCGGCCTGCAGCGCCCCGTGCACAGCTTCTACACGTATGGGCCAACCGACACGTTGTACCCCCGATGTGAACCTAGGGGAGTTCTGGGACGGCGTCGGGTCGACGACGGACGCGATATGCGCCGAGGAACAAACATTCAACAACGGACGGCCGCCCGAGACCAAGACCAACAACACCGGGCAGTACTTCGGCTTCACACTGTCTCCCGACATGGCCAGCTTGAACCTGAAAGGCAACTGCCCTTCCCGAGCGGGACGTTCTCCCCATAAGTCCATACTGAACCGTCGTGCGCGTCGCAGTGCCCACTGGTCATGAGGTAGTAGCTGTCGTCGTTGCCTTGGGCCGCGAAACCCGCTGTGCACCTGCTGTTTTCATCATCGACCCGGATGCCCGGCGTCACAGCCTCCTCTGCCAGCGCCGTGTTCGAGAACACCGTTCCGGCCATCACCGTGGCACCGACCAGCCCCAGCCCTCGCAACCGACGTATGGTCATGCCGTTCCCCATCTCCGATTATGACTAGAGCTTGCAGACCAGCGCGGCAGCGCGCACGTCCGCGCCGACACAGAACCATATGTGCAGTAGGTCGTTTCGGCGCACGGAATAGATCGTGACAGATTCGTCGAGTTCGATCGGCTTACGGTATTCCACGACCGCACGGTAGGGAGGCGCGGAAAGGTCGGGGGCATGCGCGAGCACTTCGTGGACACCGTGCCAGTACACGGTGTTGTTGACGTGGTCGAAGTGATCGCTATCGGTGTACCGCAATGCAAACGGCGTAGCTGTGCCGGCCCGCTCCGCGGGACCGGGGAGCCAAGGATGCCACTTCAGGCGATGGTTTTCCGTCGTGGTCGCCAGACGGTTGAAGAAGTCCTCGGCCATGAGCGAGGGCGTCAAGGTGTCCTTGTTCATGTTGATCCAGAACCCCTCGGTCTCGATCCGGCCGCCGTCGGAACCGTCGAGTCGCACGCGCATGGTGCACCATCGCAACGAGATTCCCGAGCACCAGCGCCGGAAGGTGATGTCATTCGGCCATTCGAGCGGCTCGATGACATCGATGACCGTGCGCTGAACGATCCAATGCGGATGAATTTCGGCATACTCAGCGTCGATCAGCTGCTCGGCACCGACCTCTTGGATGTAGCGCGCGACCGCATCGAGGCGGGCGCGACGCTGATCGTCGATGTCGCTGGTGAATAGCTTCCAGCCGGTACGGAACACGTAGCCGCTGTCGGGCAGATCGCTCAGCGGCTCGAACACGACCGGGCTTCCCGGCTTCGTTCCTGGCACGGCGCCTCCCTTGGTCCGCATCCTGCCGGTCGACATGCGCTCGTATGGTAACGGCGGTACGGCGTGGTCGGGAATTCGATATCGTTCCGGTCGACAACGGATGCGCGGAGAGCGGAGGTGAATCATCGAAACGGACTACTTGATCGTCGGCGCAGGCGCCATGGGCATGGCCTTCGCTGACACCATGGTGTCCGACAGCGACGCCCACCTGGTGATCGTCGACCGGGGTCACCAGCCCGGTGGGCACTGGACGCGCGCGTATCCGTTCGTGCGTCTGCACCAGCCGTCGGCGTACTACGGCGTCAACTCGCGCAAGCTCGAAACCGACAGCATCGACCGGGTGGGATGGAACGAGGGGCTGCACGAGTTGGCAACGGCCGGCGATGTTTGTGGCTACTTCGACCACGTCATGCAGCAACAATTCCTGCCGAGCGGTCGGGTGTCGTACTTCCCGATGAGTGAGTATCTGGGCGACGGCCGGATACGAAATCTCGCCGGGACACAGTTCTCCGTCAACGTACGGCAACGCACCGTCGACGCAACATACCTGCAGACGGTGGTGCCGTCGATGCGTCCGCCGCCTTACCACGTTGCCGACGGCGTCGTGTGCGTACCGCCCAACGCGCTCCCCCACTCGGCGCCCGGCCACGAGCGTTTCGTCATCGTCGGGGCGGGCAAGACCGGCATCGACGTCTGTCTTTGGCTGTTGCGCAACGGGATTGACCTCGAACGCCTTACCTGGATCATGCCCCGCGACGCATGGCTTATCGACCGGGCGAACGTGCAACCCGGCATGGAGTTTCGAGACCGCTTCAATGCCCATTTCGCCGCCCGACTGCAATCCATCGCCGCGGCCACATCGGTTGATGACCTTTTCGATCGGCTGGAAGCCAGCGGCGCCCTGTTGAGAATTGATCCGAATGTCCGACCCACGATGTATCGATGCGCCATAGTGTCCCGCCTGGAGTTGGATCAACTGCGCCGCATCGAGCACATCGTCCGAATGGGTCACGTGCAGCGGATCGAACCTGGCACGATGGTGCTCGCGGGCGGCACGCTAGACGTCGACGAGTCGGCCCTCTACGTAGACTGCACTGCAGACGGACTTGAAAGACGCTCCGGCACACCGGTATTCGACGGAGAACACATCACATTGCAGAGTGTGCGTGGCTGCCAGCAGGTGTTCAGCGCCGGCCTCATCGCTCACGTCGAGGTCAGCTACGACGACGATGGGACCAAGAATGCGCTGTGCGTACCGGTGCCCCATCCGAACACGGACCTGCACTGGCTCGACATGACGCTGGCCGAGCACCGCAACGAAATCAACTGGATCGAGCGGCCCGAATTGTGGGACTGGCTGGGGACGTCGCGGCTCAACCTCATGCGTGGCGTGTACGCC
Source organism: uncultured Actinomycetota bacterium (assembly GCA_963728815.1). Taxonomy (GTDB): domain Bacteria; phylum Actinomycetota; class Actinomycetes; order Mycobacteriales; family Mycobacteriaceae; genus Mycobacterium. The sequence goes on along the minus strand of CAVSLH010000015.1, from coordinate 371,027 downwards.
CCGATGCTGGAGCGGCAACGCGCACGAGAACGGTTACTCGGGATCGTCAAATCTTCGCTGCACAAGGCCAACGACAAGCTCGAAGAGCTGATCAACCCGTCCGCTGTTTAATCTCCGCCGCGGTCGAAAGTCTGCTGGTAATCGCCGCTTTGCACCACGCTGACGCTGCGCGTCTTCTGCAGGCGGGTCGCCTCAGGCGGACCCGCTGTCGGCCGTCGACCACCGGTATTCGATGAAGGGTTCCATCGCCCGGCTCACCAGCTCGATGCGTGGTCCGGTAGGACCCTTGCAGTACGCCCACAGCAGCGTGCCGGATCCGTCCGGGTTGTACGACTTGACCTCGTAGCGCATGCCGTTGGCTTCCAACGTCGCCAGGTCCGATTCGACATCGTCAGACCAGTAACCCAGATGGTGTACGCCCGAATCCGCTGGAACCCAGATCGTGCCCGGAACGGTCCCGCCCAGCGACCAACCCATCGCCGCGAACCGGCCAATGGCAAGGAGGTCGAGCAGCTCACCGAGGTCGCTGACCCAGTCCAGGATGGTGCGCCCCGGCTGGGGATCAGATCTGCCGACGCCAGGTCGATCGGGCGAGATCAGCCGGATCCCGGACTGCCCAGCGATGGATGCGGCGGCCTCGACGTCCAGACGGCAGGCCAACCCGGCGTGCGCGCGATGATCGGGAACCCTGCCGGGTCTCCGTACTGCGCATAAGTCATCGACCGCCCGTCGCGCAGACCGACAACATGATCAGTGGTCATCCGGTCACGAATCTCTGCGGGTCGAACAACGAGATGGGGTGATCGGTGGCCCGATCGATCACAAGGTCGGCAAGAATCTCACCAACCACCGGAACGAATTTGAAGCCGTGCCCGGAGAATCCGCACGCCACGGTGACGTCGGCGCAGTGCGGGTGCCGCCCGATGACGAAATTCCGGTCGGGTGTGTTGGAGTACATGCAAGTCGCGGTGCGCAAGCACGTGCCTGCCAACGCCGGCAACAACTCACCGACCCGCGCGGTCAGCTCGCTGATCTCCTGCGCGTGCACCACCCGGTCAATGGTGTCCGGCGTGCAGGCGACCCCCTTGCGGGCGAAGGCGACTTTCACACCGCCGCGCGGTCCGTCGATCGCCGGAAAGCCGTAAATTTGTGTGCCCGAGGCATTCTCGTCGATGAAGATCGGGTGATCGTGAAACACGGAAACACCCCCGATCGGCTCCATCCAGTACATCACCGCACGTTGCACCGTGATTGGGACACCGAACTGATCCAGCACTTGCGGGGCCCACGGGCCCGGGCAGATCACCAATTGCTCAGCAGAGTAAGACGCACGGCCGGTGGTGACGCGCACCCCGCCGGTCGTCTGGTTCCAGTCCAGCACTGGCTCGCCGAATTGTAGTGTGGCCCCCGCCTTTTCGGCGAGTTCGAGATGTGCACGCACTGTTAGCTCCGGGCGTGCGAAACCGGCTTTGGCTTCGTAGAGCGCGATATCGCCGGGGTCCGGCGTGAAGTTGGGGAACCGGGCGGTGATCTCGGCGGCGTCGAGCACCTCGTGCGGTAGATCCCATTGACGGCTGGCACGCAGGCTGCCGGACACGATCTGGCAATCCGGCGGGCCCATGAAAAGGCCCCCGGTGAGTCGGTAGACGTCGCGTTGCGCGTCGGCGGCCAGCTTCTCCCACAGCTCGTAGGCTCGTAACAGCAGCGGAACGTAACCGGGTTCTTCGAAATAGGTTTGGCGGATGATCCGGGATCCGCCGTGGCTGGATCCCTGGTCGTGGGCGGGCTGATGCTGCTCCAGGCCGAGCACCCGGCATCCCCGAGCGGCCAGATGGTAGGCGGCGGCACTTCCCATACCGCCCAAACCGACCACAATGACGTCGTAACCCGTAGTGGCGCTGGTCATGCCGGGTCACCTCCGGGGCGCTGCGTGTTGCGCTGGTAGATCCTCCGTATGACGGCAGAGTGAGCCGCATACACTGCCAATGATGCATCCTGCGCAAACGAGCCACGCGTTGAAGAGAGTCCCGCTTGCGGTCGGGATTGCCGTCGTGTTGGTGATCGCCGCGCTCGCCATACCGATCAAGGTAAGGTGCGGTGCGCCGGGCTACTCGTGTGCTACCGCAGTCGATACGCAGGGCAACGTTCACTACTACTACTACGAGGTTGAGCCGCTCGGCGTATACCTCGTTGAAATCATCACGGGCTCGAACATCCGTTTTTATTACCAGTCGGGCGAGGACCTGGAGAAAGTCCGCTAGCTCAGCTGCGGGATGCGCCGCAACAGGTCAAGCTGATCGAGTCGATAACGCTCGGCCCGAGGCCCCGGGGAGGGAACATGCGCAAACGCATCAGCGGAAATGCCTGGCTGGTCGGTGCCAGCGCCGCGGCGGGATTTGTCCTGGCGGCGGTGCTGATGTGCGGCACCTTCACATCGGCACCGCACTCACCCATCAACGACGTGATGCTCGTCAATGCGAGCGCAGGCAAGTGCGGTGCAAATGCAATGTGTCCCAAAGATCCAGCACCCGATAGTGGTGATCAAGCGACCGCGGAGCAGCGCATCATTGACGGCTACATTGCGAAACAGAAGGGTTGCACTCCGGACCTACCGCCCAACCCCCAGCGCATCACCTGGGATCCACCCGGCTTCACGCCAAACATCGGGGGCACGGGAATCGTTAACGATGCCGATCCACGATTGGGCGGTCAATTTCGCGCTGACTGGGTCAACGGCCGGTGGCACATTGAGTACCTGTATTGCTGATTGCCGCCGGTGCGGTTAGTCCATGGCCTTAGCCGATCGCGACAGTCGTTCGGCTAGAACAGGTTTTACTAGCCGTGACAGATCTGCGCCGCGCAGCCGACGGTCACGGCAGACGGTGTGGTGAACTGCGACGAGACAGTGAGCTCGGGGCTCACCAACGCTTTGTCGATTCCGAATTTCATTGGGTCCAGACTGATCTCGACGGTGTCAGGCGCGGTCCTGCCGGCGTGCGTCTCCTTGTCCGTGCGGACGTCGCCGTTGCTCTTTGGGTGTTTTGGATGGCCAAGTCGTCGATGCCCTGCTGCGGGCCCAGTTCGGCGAACTTAGTGCCGTTGTTGGCGACGCTGTAAGTCAGCTCGTCGCCGACCCCAACCCGACGTCGGCGACACGAGGCTCGGCGACGGTGGCAGCGGCTGCGTGAACCGAACCATCAGTTGCAGCACGCTGCCTCGGGGATGCGTGACGTCGACCGAGGCCACGGTCATGGCAGGCGGCGGCGTTGGTCCGGACTGCACCTGGCAACTGAGCCGGCTCGGCAGCCGCGACCAGTCGTCTCGCGGCGGCTTCATCCAAACATAGAAGCCGACGCCGACCAGTATCAGCAACAACGCGATGGGAAGCACCAACCGCAGTCCCGCCGGTACCTTGACCCAAACCTGCCGGAAGCCGTGGACGGGGGCCGCCGACGGCGACGGTGGTGCCGAGCCGTCCCGCGGGGGCGGGGCCCTGATCGGGGTCGCTCTCGTCAGACACCTAGTGCTCCTGAGGTTCCCCCCCGGGATCCCTCCCGGACCTTCCGAGTTTGGCGAATTGTAGCTAGAACATGCTGGTAGTGGGAATATTGTGGCCGTGAACCCTGCCCGCTCAGGCGGGTGAGCCTGCCCACATCCACCCTTTTGATTGGGGGCTTTTCAGCAAGCTACCGCATACTTGACGTCATGCTACAAGCGACATCACCGCAAACCGCCGTTGCGGTTTTTGGTGGTGCGCTGGAAATTGGTCGAGGTATGTGATGGCGCGCTCCGGCGGCGCTCATCATCGCCATCGCGCCGTTCGTCAGCCGTCGCGGCTTCGCAAAGGGCTGACGCGCGGGTTTATGACGCTGGTGTCGGTGGTGGCGGTGCTGCTGACCGGAGCCGGATATTGGGTAGCCCACGGTGCGCTGGGAGGCATCACTGTTTCCGATGCCCTGAGCCCCGACGATCCGCGATCCAGCGGCAACAACATGAACATCTTGCTCATCGGGCTGGACTCGCGCAAAGACCAGGACGGCAACGACCTGCCCTGGTCGATCTTGAAGCAGCTGCACGCGGGCGATTCCGATGACGGCGGCTACAACACCAACACGCTGATAGTGGTGCACGTCGGGGCCGACGGCAAGGTTGTCGCCTTTTCGATCCCCCGCGACGACTGGGTGCCCTTCACCGGCGTCCCAGGATACAACCACATCAAGATCAAAGAGGCATACGGGCTCACCAAGCAATACGTCGCGCAGAAGCTCGCCAACCAGGGCGCAAGCAGCCAGAGAGAACTCGAGACGAAGGGCCGCGAGGCCGGCCGGGCGGCGACCTTACGCGCGGTACGAAGCCTGACCGGGGTTCCGATCGACTATTTCGCAGAGATCAATTTGGCCGGTTTCTACGATTTGGCCCAGACCTTGGGCGGTGTGGACGTGTGCCTGAACCACGCCGTCTACGACTCGTATTCTGGTGCCGACTTCCCGGCCGGGCGCCAGAGGCTGAATGCTTCAGAAGCGCTGGCGTTTGTCCGGCAGCGGCATGGCCTGGACAACGGGGACCTGGACCGCACCCACCGGCAGCAGGCATTCATATCGTCGGTCATGCGGGAACTTCAGGACACCGGCACGTTCAGCAACCTGGACAAGCTCAAGAGCCTGATGGCAGTGGCGCGCAAAGATGTGGTGCTGTCGGGCGGTTGGGACGAGGACCTGATCCAACGACTGGGTGCGCTGGCGGGCGGCAACGTGGAATTCCGGACGCTGCCCGTGGTGCGGTACGACAACATCGACGGCCAGGACGTCAACATCATCGACCCGGCCGCCATCAAGGCAGAGGTGGCGACGGCGATCGGCGCCGCCCCGCCGACAACCCCGACCACCACCACGGCCAGCAAACCCAACCCGGCCACCGTCGTCGATGTGATCAACTCCGGCAGCTTGAGTGGACTCGCCACCGAGGTGTCCCGCGCGCTGAAAAAACGCGGCTACACCGCGGGTCAGGCCCGTGACCGCAACTCTGGCGAGCCGTCCGCGAGCACGATCCAGTACGGTGCCGGCGCGGACACCGATGCACGTAACGTGGCGAACCTGCTGGGCCTCGATGCCCCAAACCAACCGGATCCCACCGTCGCGCCCGGACACATCCGAGTGACCGTGGATAACAACTACTCCTTGCCGGCCGTGGACGAAACCACCAACGATGAGACCACCACGACCACCACGACAACGACCACCAAGTCCAGTCCCTATGGGTACGGCAGCACCAGCACCTACCCGAGCCCCGATCAGGGCAAGCCGATCGATGGCGGCGGGGTCCCCTGTGTCAATTAGACGCGCAAGCGCGCGGGGTTACTTTAGGCGTGCGTTCCTCCGTCGATGCGGATCTCGGTGCCGGTGATGAACGCGCCGTCTTCGGACACCAGCATCGCGATGACGCCAGCGACCGCAGTGGGCTCGGCCATCCCGGCGCCGCTGGATTCGACCGTCGTGGGCAGGATCGGCATGAGCCTGGGGAACAACGACCAGTCAGCGTCTTTGGGAATGTATCCGCCGGTCGCGTCGGTGATTCCGGACTTGATGCTGCCCGGCGCCACGCACACGGCACGCAGACCGTCCTTCGCATATTCGAGTGCCAAGGAATGGGTAAAGGCCTGGATTCCGCCCTTACTCGCGGCGTAGGCGGCCATGTACGGATGGGCGAAAGAGGCCGACGTGGAGCTGAAGTTCACGATCGCGCTGCGCGAATTCGCCAGTAACGCCGGCAGCGCTTCGCGCACCACCAGGAAGGTGCCGGTCAGGTTCACGGCGATGATCTGATTCCACTGCTCGGTGCTGGTCTGGTGAGTGTGTGCGGCACGCAATATGCCGGCCGCGTTGATCAACGAATCCAGGCCGCCGAGCTTCTCGACGGCCCAGCACACGCCGTCGATCACCGAATCCTCGTCACCGACGTTCATCTGCAGAGTGGTGAGCCGGTCGCCGGTTGCGGCCTCGTCTGCCCGGGCCTGGGTCCTGCCCAGGCCGTCCGCCGCGATGTCGGCGGCTACCACGGTGGCACCCTCGTCGAGCAGCCGCAGCGCGGTGGCTTGGCCAATCCCCGATGCGGCACCCGTCACCAGGATCCGCTTGTCCTCTAGTCGCTTCATCTAGCACATCTTTCACCAAGCAGCGCGCCACAAGACACGGCATGGTGGATGCCATGGAGATCGGATTCATCGGCCTGGGGAACATGGGCCGCGGCATGGCTACGAACCTGTTGAAGGCGGGTCACCACGTCACCGTCTACAACCGCTCCCCCGCCAAAGCGGAAGCCCTTGTCCAGCAGGGCGCGACCGCTGCTCGCACCATCGCCGAAGCCTGCAGCGGTGCGGTCGTGTTCACCATGCTGGCCGACGACCAGGCCGTCGAAAGCGTGACGTTGGGCGAGGACGGCATCGTGGCGTCGTTGGCACCGGGCGCCACGCACGTCTCGTCGAGCACCATCAGTGTCGCCGTGTCCCAACGCTTGGTGGCCGCGCATGCCGAAGCCGGTCAGCAGTATGTGGCGGCGCCGGTGTTCGGCAGACCCGAGGCAGCCGCTGCCGCAAAGCTTTTCGTCATCGCGGCGGGCGCCCCGCACGTGCTCGAGCCGTTGGTCCCGCTGTTCGACGCGATAGGCCAGCGGACCTTCGTGGTGTCCGAGCAGCCGCACACCGCCAACCTGGTGAAGCTGAGCGGCAACTTCCTGCTCGCGTCGGCCATCGAGACCGTCGGCGAGGCCGTCGCGCTGGTCGCCAAAGCCGGCGTCGACAGGCAGCAGTACGTCGACATCCTCACCTCGACGTTGTTCGCCGCGCCGGCGTATCAGACCTATGGCGGGCTGATCGCGCGACAGGAATTCGAGCCGGCCGGGTTCGCGGCGACCCTCGGACTCAAGGACATCCGGCTAGTGCTCGCCGCCGCAGAAGACCTGCGTGTGCCGCTGCCCGTCGCCAGCCTGCTGCGCGACCGCTTCCTCACCCTAGTGGCAACCGGTGGCGGGCACCTCGATTGGTCGGCGGTCGCTACGCTCGCCGACCGGGATGCCGGTGCGTCCACACCAAACTCACACCACTCCCCGTAATCCGTCGGCGCCGAACACGGGTTCCAGCATCGCGGAGAAGTCCGGGCCGCGTCGCAAGATGTGCCCGCCGTCGACGTTGATGCACTGACCGGTGATCCAGCTGGCGGCGTCGCTGAGCAAAAACAGTGCCAGGTTGGCGACGTCCTCGACCTCACCCACCCGCGGCAGCGGCGTGCAGGCCCGGTAGTCGGCGCTCAGCTCCGGCGAATCTGTCACGGCTGCAACCAGATCCGTGCGGATCAGACCGGGGCGGATGCTGTTGACCCGCACCCACGACGGGCCGAGCTCGTCGGCGGCCAACATCATCATGTGGTCGACGGCCGACTTGGTGACCCCGTAGGCGCCGAACCAGCGGTGGGTGTTGCTGGCCGCGATCGACGAGATCCCGACGAACGAACCGCCGCCGCCGCGCACCAGCTCACGCGCGGCGTGTTTGAGCACGTACATGGTGCCGTTGACGTTGAGGTCGACTGTGCGTCGCCACGCCAGCGAGTCGATCTGGGTGATGGGCCCGATGGTTTCCGACCCGCCCGCGCAATGCACCACCCCGTGTAGCCGGCCATGCCACGCCGTCGCGGCAGCTACCGCGCGGGCAGCCTCCTCCTCGTCGGTGATGTCGGTGGGCTCATAGCGAATCGAGCCGCGGTTAGCCTTGACCACTTCAATATCTTTGACGGCCGCCGCGAGCCGGTCGGCATTGCGCCCGACGATCATGACGGAGGCCCCGGCCGCGACCAGCCCGGCCGCCACCCCCTTGCCGATTCCACTGCCGCCGCCAGTGACCAGATAAGTCCGGTTTTGGAAAGAAAGCTGCACGCAAGCCCCTCACGCCGAAACTGAAACAGGTTCTAGCATAGGCCAGTGGGAGTCGGCCCCACGAGACGCATCCGTCACACCTACCCCACAGATCTATCGCGGAGGCGGGAGGACAGTTTGCCCACCTCTCAGCGACAACCGAGTCGCCTCCGGGGTAGCAAGCGGATTTGTCGCGCGGAGGCGGGCACATCCAACATCTCCGCCGCCAGAGACCTGTGTGGCAAAAGTGACAGTTGCCGGTACGCGCGCGGTGTTACGGCGTATCCCGGCGGGCGACCTTGGTCGGCTTGGCCGTGCGCCAGTCCTCGACATCGGGCGGCAGGCCGACCGGGAATCTGTTCTCGTTGTGGGCCGCCCAGTGCGCGTGCCCCAACTGGTGAACATGGAACGCGTGCCGCAGCGCCTCGGTGAACCCCATCGCGTCGGAGGCGGCATTGACCGAGTCCTTGATCAGCATCGCCGCCATCGTGGGCCGCTCGGCGATTCGCCGCGCGAATTCCAGGGTCTTGGCCTCCAGCTCGTCGACCGGAAAAACCTTGGACACCATGCCAAGCCGATACGCTTCATCGGCGTCCAGCGAATCACCGGTCAACAGCAGCTCTTTGGCCTTGCGTGGACCAAATTCCCAAGGATGAGCGTAATATTCGACACCCGGCATACCCAGCCGCACCGCGACCACATCGCTGAACTTCGCATTGTCGGCCGCGACGATCAGATCGCACGCCCACATCAGCATCAGGCCTGCCGAGATCGCGTTTCCCTGCACCTGCGCGATGGTGATCTTGCGCAGATCGCGCCAGCGGCAGGTGTTCTCGAAGAAGAAGTGCCATTCCTGGTGATACAGCTTCTCGCTGATCGGATTGAGGGTGGCGCCGTGCGAGCGAAAAGTCGGATGCTGCGTCGGCCCAGGCTTTCGTTCCAGCATCGCCTCCTCCGACCCCAGATCGTGACCGGCGGAGAAGTTCCGGCCGCGCGCCGCCAGAATCACCACGCGAACGGTGTCGTCTGCCTCGGCACGGCAGAAGGCCTCGTCGAGTTGAACCAGCAGGGTGCGGTTCTGCGCGTTGTGGGCGTCAGGCCGATTGAGCCAGATCCGGGCGATGCGCCCTTCATCGAGGGTTTCGTAGACCACCGGCTCGTTAGCCTTGGCGTTGGTTGCCGCGGCGCCGGCTTGGTCGGAGACTGTCATTCCGCCCACCTCGTTTATTGGTCTTGCTGCGTATCTGATCCGACCTTTTGCACATTACGGCCAGCACCGAGCGCACTCGCCGTCGGGTTGATCGGCGATCAGCAGCTACCAGACCCACACGATTCAGATCGAGTCTCAGCGACGACTCGATACGTCACGCCGAACTAAGGGTGGTCCAGTCAATTGGGGTCGGCTTGCACGCCCTCGCACACCCGGTGGCGGAGGTGTCGCGAACGTTCGCCAGGAGGTCCATCTGAATCGCCCGCCGGCCCTGTTTGATTGCTTATCTGATGATTTAGATCCCTCGCATTGCGTGTTCTTATCCCCGGGCTAACTCCATGCCGACGACCGAATCGCACCCGGGGCGATATTCCATGCTTTTAACGATCTCCGATGCTTGCGCGCGCGGTCGGCGACCGGGTCCGGCTGCCAGGCTTGTCCCTTATCGTCGCCGGGGGTGAGACGGCTGCGACGGAATACGAGCGTCCCTTACAGTTAGGTAATGCCTACGAAATCTGATCCTGGCGAAATCGGCGATGTGGAGCCGCTGGCTGACAGCACCGCGAGCCAGGCCAGGCGCGTCGTCGCCGCGTATGCGAACGACGCGGATGAGTGCAGGATTTTCTTGTCCATGCTCGGTATTGGGCCGGCGAAACTCGAGACGTAAATGGCTCCCGGGGGAGGCCAGGACTCGGAGACATCGAAGTTGGAGCGCTCCGGAGACTCCGACTTCGTGGTTGTCGCCAATCGACTACCGGTCGATTTGGAGCGGCTTCCCGACGGAACTACGGCCTGGAAACGCAGCCCAGGGGGGTTGGTCACGGCCTTAGAGTCACTGCTGCGCCGCCGGCGCGGGGCCTGGGTCGGCTGGCCGGGCGTTGTCGACGACAAGGTCGATGACGACGTGGATGAGGAGCCCATCGTCCAAGAGGACCTGCGACTTCATCCGGTACGCCTCAGCTCCGAGGACGTCGCCCAGTACTACGAGGGGTTCTCGAACGCGACGCTGTGGCCGCTGTATCACGACGTCATCGTCAAGCCGATCTACCACCGCGAATGGTGGGAGCGCTACGTCGAGGTCAACCGCCGCTTCGCCGAAGCCACGTCACGCACCGTCGCCCATGGTGGGACCGTATGGGTGCAGGACTACCAACTACAGCTGGTACCGAAAATGCTGCGCACGATGCGGCCGGACCTGACCATCGGCTTCTTCTTGCACATCCCATTCCCGCCGGTGGAGCTGTTCATGCAGTTGCCGTGGCGCACCGAGATCATCGAAGGCCTGCTCGGCGCCGACCTGGTGGGATTCCATCTGGCCGGCGGTGCGCAGAATTTCCTGTTCCTGTCCCGGCATCTGCTCGGCGCCGATACATCGCGCGGAGCAGTCGGTGTGCGGTCGCGGTTCGGTGAGGTGCAACTCGAGTCCCGCACGGTCCAGGTGGGCGCGTTTCCCATCTCCATCGACTCCAGAGCGCTCGACCATACGGCCCGTGACCGCAACATCAGGCGCCGGGCGCGCGAGATCCGAGCTGAGCTGGGTAATCCCCGCAAGATCCTGCTCGGCGTCGACCGGCTCGACTACACCAAGGGCATCGATGTCCGGCTGAGAGCCTTTTCTGAGCTGCTCGCCGAGGGTCGCGCGAAACGCGACGACACCGTGCTGGTCCAGCTGGCGACACCGAGCCGCGAACGGGTGGAGAGTTACCAGACCCTGCGCAACGACATCGAACGCCAGGTCGGCCATATCAACGGCGAGTACGGCGAGGTCGGCCATCCGGTGGTGCATTACATACACCGTCCGGTTCCCCGCAATGAACTCATCGCCTTCTACGTGGCCAGCGACGTCATGCTGGTCACCCCGCTGCGGGACGGGATGAACCTGGTGGCCAAGGAGTACGTCGCGTGCCGCAACGATCTTGGCGGCGCGCTGGTCCTCAGCGAATTCACTGGAGCCGCCGCCGAACTCCGGCAGGCCTATCTGGTCAACCCGCACGACCTCGAAGGGGTCAAGGAAGCGATCGAGGCGGCGCTCAACCAACCGGTCGAGGAGGGGCGGCGCCGGATGCGGTCGCTGCGACGGCAAGTGCTCGCCCATGACGTGGACCGCTGGGCACGGTCATTTCTCGATGCGCTCGCCGAGGCGCATCCGCACGAACGCTAAGTAGCCTCGAGTAGCCGCAGCGAACCCATGGTGTTGTCCCCCAATCGCTGTGATACTCGATGCAGCGTGAAGGGAAGGCCCGTAAGGGAGGGCACTGTGAAAAACATCCGTCGCGGGCTGGCCGCCGGCGCCGGAATCTTCTCGGCGGTTGCACTGGGAATCGCGCTGGAATCGGGCGACCGGGCTAGCGCGGTCGCGCCGCCGCCGGACGGCACCTACTCCTTCAATCAGGCGGGCGTGTCCGGGGTTACCTGGACGATCACGGCACTGTGCGATCAGCCATCCGGAACCCGAAACCAAGCCGACTATTCCGACCCGGTCACTTGGGCGTTCCAGTGCGCGCTGAACATAGTGAGCACGACGCCCGAGCAGATCACCCGTGCCGACAAGCTGCAGAACTTCAGCGGCAGGGCTCGGCTGTCCAGCGTTCTTTGGACCTTCAAAGTGGATCAGGCGGACGGCGTGTCGTGTCCGGACGGCAGCACCGCACCGTCCACCGAAACCTATTCGTTCGACGACGCCACGCTCACCGGCACGCATACCACGTTGCACGGCGCCGTCTGCGGCATGCAGCCGGACATGAAAAAGCAGCCGTTCTCGCTGCAGCTGGTCGGACCCTCACCCAGCCCGATCCAGCGTTATCCGTTGTACTGCAACGCAATTGCGATGTGCTACTGAACGGGTTGCCGTCGGCGTCTAAATAGGTGTGATGTAGGCGATCAGCCACTTGCCGTCGATCCTTTTGAAGTCCACCCGCAACCGGCTGCCGTCGTAGAGCGGCTGCCGCGACTTGTCGGTCACGGTGCGGTTCATGTAGACCATCACCGAGGCCGAATCACGTTTGGCGGTCATGATTCCCACGCCGACGACATTGGCCTGGACGACGACCTCGCGCTTCTTCGCCTCCGGGATGATCTGCGCATCGGCGCTCTTCTGGAACTCGTGGCGATAGTCAGGCGTCAGCAACGGGTACGCGGCGGAGAGGCTGCGTTCGACGGTCTGGTAGTCGTAGCCGAAGACCTCGGGAATCTCCTTGGCGGCCAACTGTGGCAGCACCGCCCGCGCTGACTGCTCGCCCTGGGTCTGAACCCGCTCCCAGTAGAACCAGCCACCCGCCGCCGACAACCCGACGATAACCACGACCGGCAAGGGGCCGGCGACGGCGACCAGCCACCGCCGCCACCGCATCAGTTACCCCCGTCTGGATATTTCAGGTCGTAGCCGGTCATCCGTCCCGAGTCGTCCTCGTGCACGATGACCCGCAGCCGGTAAGGCATGGACGGCTTGTTGACTCCGTCTATGTCGGCCACCGTGACCCGCACCGACACCAGCACCGACGCGTTGTCGGTGACGGCGTCGATGCCTTCCAGCGCAGCACCGTTGACGACGGCTTCAGATGTCGCGTTGGTGGCGCGGAACAGGCCCTTGAGGTTATCGACATTGTTGTTGGCGCTGAGCATGCCGCGCAGCGGGCCGCTGGTGCCGTTGACGAACCGATTCACGCTCTCGTCGATGTTGTCCGGCTTGTAGCTGAACATGTTGACCACCGTCTGCGTGGCGGTGTCCACAAAGCGCTGATCGCGCGCTTGGTCGGACTCGGCGTGCCGTTGCTGCATGACTAGGAAGGCCACGCCGGCGGCCAACCCGCCGATCGCAAACAACGCGGCAACAAACGAGACCCATCCGACCAGGACCCGATGCGGCTGCCGCCGGGGCGGCGGCTTGATGGACCCCAGCTTCTTGGCCGGGCGCTTCGGCTCGGCCGGCGCGTCGACCTTAACCGTGCTGGCACCCCTGGCCGCATCCGTGGCGTCACCGCCCGATTCAGCTTTTGCGGGGCCCGCCGCGCGGGATGCCCGCCGGCGAACGCGCTGCGTTGTCGACTGCTGTGTCGTCTCTACATCCGTCACTAAACGGGCCTTGGATCAAGCATGAGGTCCACCCAATTCTCGGCACTGGATGCGCCGCTGATACCGGGCGCGAAGATACCAGTGCCGCCTGCCGGGTCCCTAAAGGCTCCGGTGTTCTGGTCATAGGTGGTGTAAGCCGAGCCGCTGGCCTTCGGTTGCGGGCCAGGCGCCGCTTCAGGCGCCGGTCCGGGCGCGGGGCCCGTACCCTCCGGCGGTGGTGGCGGCGGCAGCCACTTCGGATACGGAACCACCGGCGGCACCGGCGGCACCCCCGGCGGCTGCCACGACGTGAACGGCGGCGGCGGCCCGTTGTCGTTGGGGGGCGGCGGATCGTACGCCGGCTGATGATTCGGTACCGGCCCGGGCCCGGGCACCACGCCGGGAGGGGGCGGCCCAACTATGGGAACGCCCGGATCGGGCTCGGCACCCGGCGGGATATACGGGAACTTGTTGGGCGGCAAAACGTTTAGCCCATTTGTTACCGGTGTGTCGTAGGGGACCGGCGGACCGCGCCAGGGGTTGCGGCCAACCGGCACGTAGCCCTTCGGGTCACGACACAGCTGAATCGTCGGTGCCCGTTTGCCGGGGAACTCCTGGCACGGATAGTTGCGGGCGCCGCGCACGGTGCTGGGATCGTTCTGGGCGACCTTGCAATACAAGTCCTTCGGGACCTCGCGCAGCGTCTCGTCGGCGGGTGTCCGGATCATAGGCGGAGGTATGAAGCCGACGGCGCACGGCGGCGGGTCGTTCAGGTCGAGCTTGAAGTCCAGCTTGGCGCCCTCGTCTTGTGGGGTGCCGCCCGCAGCCGTGGTGATCGCGGCGAACAGCGCCGGCAAGACCACCAGGAGCTGCTCGATCGACTTGTGATAGATGACGCCCACCCGGCCCAGGTTGGCCAGGCTGGCCGCCAGCGCCGGGAAGGAGGGGCGGATGCCGGAGAACGCGGTGTTGGCCTCGTCGATCGCGTCCGGGGCGGTAGCCAGCGTCGAGCGAAGCTGCGGGTCGGCCTGACGCACCTCCGAAGTGAACCGTGCCAGCCCATCGGCGAGTGACTTGATGTCACCGCCGGCGCGAACCTGGGCCTGCAGGAACGGACCCGCCTGATCGATCAACTGCGAGACTTGCGGATAGTTGGCGTTGGCCTCGTCCACCAGCAACCGGGCGGATTCGACCAGCCGGGCCAGCTCCGGACCGGAGCCGTTGGCCGCGGTGAACGTCTCATGCAGCAGCTCTCGCAGCCGGGTGTCACCGATGCTGTTGACCAGAGTCTCGGCGCGTTTCAGCAGGTCCGCGACGTCTTGGCCAATGCGGGTGTTATTCCGCTCGATCCGGGATCCGTTGCGCAACTTGGCCGATGAAGCCTTGGCCGGCGGCACCAGGTCGATGTACTGCTCACCGATGGCCGACACACTCTTCACGGTGGCGGTGACATTCGACGGGATGGAGGTGCCGCTGTTCAGCCGCATTTGGGCGTCGACCCCATTGGGGTTCAGCCCCACCGACTCCACCCGGCCGACGGCCACACCGCGGTACGTGACGTTGGCGTTCTTGTAAAGGCCGCCGCCCGCGACGAAGTCGGCGGTCACGCTGTAGGTCCCGAGGCCGAATGTCGCCGGCAACCGCAGATAGAAGATGATCATGATTGTCAGCGTGATGACGGTGACCAGCGCGAATAAGGAGAGCTGAATCTTGGTGAATCTGTCTATCATCTGCGCCGCCCCTACTGTCCTGAGGCCGTACCGGGCGGAATCTTGAACGGATCGGCCGCCTGTCCGGACAGGTTGGCCATTTCGCCGATCAAGAAATCGGGCGGGTTGAGGATTTCGGCCATGTGAGCCATGTTCGGGTCGAAGTACGCCGTGGTGAAGAACGTCTCACCGATCCGGCGCAAGGTGAGGTCGAATGTGGTGAATACGTTGAGGTAGTCACCGCGCACGGCCTGTTTGATGCCGAAGTTGGGGAACGGGAACGTCGGCAACAGCTGCAGCGAGGTAACGAAATCTTTCCGGTTGTCGTTGAGGGCCTTTGCGACCGAGTACAGGCCTTTGAGGTCTTCGGCGAAGTCGACCTTGGTTCTGGACAGCACGTGCGAGGTCACCTTGGCCAGCTTCTTGAGCGCTGCGAACGCTTCGACGATGTGGTCTCGATTCTTGTTAAGCACGCGAACCGCTTCGGGCAATGTGTCCAGTGCCCGGCCCAGGTTGTCCTTGTCGCGCGCCAGGATCGCGGAGAATCGGTTTAACCCGTCGACCGCGTCGATGATGTCGTTGACCTGTCGGTTGAGTCCTGCCGTCAACTCGGCGAGCCTGGGGACCAGGTCGACGAACTGGCTCTGCCGGCCCGCCACCGCCTGATACGTCTCGTCGGTGATCTCTTCCAACGCACCGACATTGCCCTTGTTGATCACCACCCCGAGTGCCGAAAACACCTCTTCGGTGGTGGGGAAACGGCCCGTGTTGGACTCCGGGATTTTCGACCCGTTGACCAGCCTGCCGGTCGGCGGCTGGTTCACCGGGCGAGCCAGCTCGATGTGCAGCGAACCCAGCAGCGATGTCTGGGAGACCTTCGCGGTCGCGTTGGCCGGCAGTACCACATCATTGTCCAGCGCCAGTTTCACTGCGGCATAAAAGCTTCCGTCGGGCCGCTGGGCGGCTTGGACGCCGGAGACACTGCCGACGGTGACGTCGTCGACCATCACCGGCGAGTTCTGCGGCAGCGTCGCCACGTCGGGCAGTTCGACGGTGATCTCGTATGCACCAATGCCGTGACCGGCGGTGCCGGGCAGCGGCAGGGAGTTCAGCCCGCCGAATTGACAACCGGCCAGCAGCGCGCTGGCTGCGGCCAATACGCTGCCGCGCAGCCGGATTCGCTTCATCCGCCGGCCCCCCGTTCAGCCGGCAGCGGCGTGGTAGGTGCTTGGCTCGGCGGGGCGCCCGGCGCTGGATCACGGGGTAGCGCCGCCGGCGCTCCGGGCGCCGGGCCTGGAGCGGGACCAGTGCCAGGTGCTGCCCCCGAGGCGGTCGGGACAAGCAGGGCCTGCAGATCCGCCGGGTTCTGTGCGGGCGCCAACGGTTTAGCGGGTATCCAGGTCAGCTGCGGAATAGGTGTCTCCGACTTGGCTTCGGTGGCCGGGGTGTCGTAGATGATCTGACCCTTGTACGCGGTGATCGTGTTGAGCGGGTGGAACATGATCGGCGGGTAGTTCACCGAGAGCCGGCGTAGCACCGGCCCCAGCCGCTCACGACAGATCTCGGCGCGCCTGAAGTAGTCGGGCGCACTTGTCCCGGCGGCGGTTTCGAAGGAACCACCGCAGATGAATTGCACGGGATTGGCGAATTCAGGGATCGACAACAGGCCGTTCAGTGTGCCCTGCGCGGGGTCATAGATGTTGTAGAAGTTGGCGATGCCGGGCCCGGCCACGTGCAGCACCTGCTCGATGTTGTCGCTCTGGTCACTCAACGTCTGGGCGAAGTCGTTGAGCTTGTTGACCGTATCGATCAGCGTTGAGTTGTTTTCATGCAGGAACCCCCTGATGTCCGAGAGCGCCTTGTTGAGCGTGCCCAGCGTGTTGTCCAGATTACGCGAGCTGTCGGCGAGCACCTGCGACACCGACGCCACGTTTCCGGCGAACTGCACGATCTGTTCGTTACTAGCCGACAGTGCGTTGACCAGTACCTGCAGATTCTTGACCGTACCGAAGATATCGCTGCGCGAATCCCCCAGACGCCCGGCGACTTGGGAAAGCTCACGTAACGCGTTGTGGAACGATTCGCCGTTGCCGTCGAGCGTGTCGGCGGCCTGGTTGATCGCCGCACCCAGCGGCCCTTGCATTTGTCCCGCCGCCGGACTCAGCTGGACGGCCAGTTGGGTCAGTGCCTCCTTCACCTCGTCCCATTCCACCGGGACGGCGGTGCGGCCCAGATCGATGCTCCCGCCGTCGGGCAGCACCGCCCCGCCCGTGTACGCCGGGGTGAGCTGGATGAACCGGGCGGCCACCAGGTTCGGCGACATGATCACGGCCCGGGCGTCTTTGGGCACCTTGACGTCCTTGGACACCGACATGGTGATCTTGACGTCGGAAGGCCGCGGCTCGATCGTGTCGATCTCGCCCACCGGGACTCCGAGCACGCGCACCTGATCTCCGGGATAGATCCCGACAGCAGACGTGAAGTATCCGAAGATCTTTCGGCTGTTGGTTCCCGACGAGAGCACGTACACGCCGCCCACCAGCACCGCGACCAACGCGATGACGGTGGCGATGAGCAGCCCCCGGCTGCCGGAAATCCGCTTGGTCATGGCGATTTCGGCCTGATGATCCAGCGCTCTTGGATAAAGCCGCGCAGGTAGTCGGCGAGGCTGGCCGGCAACTTGCCCGGCTGGTAGAAGAAGTCGAACATCGTCGCAAGCAGCGGCGCCGGTATCACACCGTAGACGTTGACGTTGAATCCAGGTCCGGAGCCAACCACCTCGCCCAGCTCGGTCGCGTAGGTGGGCAGCCGTTTGAGGGCCTCGGTGATGTAGTCGCGGCGCTCGTTGAGGTTGTCCAGCACCAGGTTGAGCTTGCTCAAAGCCGGGCCGAACTCCTTGCGGTTGTCGGCGACGAAGCCGGAGATCTGCGTTGAGAGACCGCTTATCCCGGAGATCAGCTGACCCAGCGCGGCGCGCCGTTCGTCGAGCGCGGCGAACAACTCGTTACCGTCGTCGACCAGCTTGTTGACCTGTTGGGCGCGTTCGGACAACACCGATGTCACCGACTTCGCGTGCGCCAGCAGGCCTTGCAGCGCCTCGTCGCGGCGGTTCAGCGTGCGCGATAGCGACGTCAACCCGTCCAGGGCACCGCGCAGGTCCGGGGTGGCGTCGTGCAGTGTGTCGGTGAGTACCTTCAAGGCCTGTTCGAACTGAGGCTTGTTGAGATTGCTCGCGTTTTGGCCCAGATCCTCGAGCGCACCGGCGAGCGTGTAGGGCGTGGTCGTCCGGCTCAGCGGGATAGTGGTCGCCTTGCCGGCACCCGCCGGGCTCACCGAGATGGAGCGCTCGCCCAGAATGGTGTCGGTCCGGATCGCGGCGAGCGACTGGTCGCCGACGGCGACATGGCGGTCCACGCTGAAGGTGATCCTGGCACTGTCTCCGGCCAGACTCACGGCCGACACCTTGCCGACTTTGAGACCCGACACATACACGGAGTTACCGGGTGTGATGCCGGCGGCGTCGGAGAAGTAAGCGTCGTACGTTTTCCCCTGCGGCCAGAACGGCAACCCCGCGTAGCCGAATGCGATCAACACGAAACAGATCACCAGCACCAGGCCGAAGACGCCGGTGCGGAGCGGGTCACGGTCACGTTTTGCTTTACTTGGCAAAAGCGCACCTCCCCTTGCTGGGATCCACCTGGCCGCCAATCGGCAGCAGGATGTCGCTGCCGGCTGGCCCGTTGATCTTGATCGTCACCGTGCAGAAGTAGATGTTGAAGAACGACCCATAGGCGCCAAGCGCGGACAGTCGCAGGTAGTCCTCGCCCAGTTGCTCGATGTCGTTGTTTACCTCGGCCTTGCGGTTGTCCAGCTCGGTGGCCAGCGGCCGGGCGTTTTCCAGGATGCCCTGCAGCGGCCGGCGTGAATTCTGCAGCAGTTGCGTCAGATCGGTGGTCGTCGACGCAAGCGGCGGGATAGCGCCCGCGATCGCGTCCCGGTTTTTGGCCAGCCCGCTGATCAATTGCTGCAGCTGGTCGACGCTGGCCGAAAATGGGGCGCTTCTTTGGTCGATGGTCCCCAGCACCGTGTTGAGGTTGTTGATCACGTCACCGATGAGCTGGTCGCGTTTGCCCAGTGCCGACGAAAAGGCGCTGGTGTCGGCCAGCACGTTCGACAACGCTCCACCCTGGCCCTGCAGCAACTCGATGACGGCGCTGCTGATCGTGTTGACCTTGTCTGCGTCCAGGCCCTTGAGCACCGGCCGCAGTCCGCCCAGCAGCGCATCGAGATCCAGTGCAGGCTGGGTGTGTTGGGAGTTGATGGTTCCGCCCGGCGGCAGCTTCCGCAGCTCCCCTGGACCCGACGTGATCTCCAGGAACCGGTCGCCGACCAGGTTTTCGTACCGGATTACTGCGCGCGTGGACGAGTACAGGGTGTAGCGCTTGTCGACTCCGAATGTCACGTCAACGCTGTTGTCGGGGTTGAGCTTGACGCCGGACACCGCACCGACCGGTACTCCGGCGATGCGGACTTTCTGGCCAGCCTTCAGCCGCGACGCGTCGGTGAAGGTTGCGTGGTAGGTGTTTTCCGGACCGAACCGGAAGTCACCGAACACCACCACCAGGGCGGCGGCCACCAGCAGCATGGCCACCGCGAAGATGCTGACCTTGATCACCATCGACCGGTGCGAGGGCATGCCCGCCATCAGAAGTCGTCCCGTTCCGCGAACGCGCCGTGGAACAAGAACTGCAGCGTGGAGGGCGCGTCAAACTGCAGCTCGGTGAACGGCTGATAGGGGATGTTGGCGTTGTCGGTGACCAGGAACGGCGCGCGGTAGAACGACCCGCCGGTCTGCTTGGTCGGGATGTCCGGCAATCCGCGGCAGTTGGGACCTCCGGAGGCATTGACCTGCGGCAGGGCCTCCGGGTAGGTGTACGACGGCGCGCCCAACACAAAATTCGACGACGTGAACAGGCCCGCCTTGCGGACACCGAGCAACGGGGCGAATTCCTTGATGCCTCGCCCGATACCCTGGAACAGGCAGCCGAATTCCGGCGAGTAGTCGTGGGCCACCTTCAGCGGCGCCCGCAGCCTGTTGATGGCGTCGATGAAGTTCTGCTCGGCCGGCGCCAGCGTTTCATAGGCGTTGTTGGAGAGGCCGATGGTGGCCAACAGCGTGTCGTTGAGGTCGTTCTGCTGGTCTACGACCGTCTTGTTGATCGTCGGCAGGTTGTCGAACACGGTGTTCAGGTCCGGCGCGGCGTCGGCGTAGACGTTGGTCACGATCCCGACCTTGCGGAAATCCTGTTGCAGGGCGGGCAGCTTCGGATTCGCCTGCTGCGTCAGGGTATTCAGTCCCGACAGCAGCGCGCCCAGGTCATCGCCATGACCACGCAGGCCTTCGGCCAGAGCGCTCAGTGTCCCGTTCAATTCCACTGGGTCGATCTTGTGCAACAGGTCGATGAGCGACTGGAACAAGGTGTTGACTTCCAGCTGCACCGCCGAGGCCTGCACGAGTGCATCCGGACGCAGCGACGTCCCCGAAGGCGTCTGGGGCGGAACGAATTCCACCGACTTGGCGCCAAAGATGGTGTTGCCCGCGATATGGACCGTCGCGTTGGAGGGGATGAATCCCATCTCGCCGCTGTTGATAGCCAGCGTCAGCCGTGCCTGGTCGCCGGCATAGCTGATGTCGTCGACCTTGCCGACCTGGATGCCACGGTACTTGACCTTGGCGCCCTTCTCCATCACCAGCCCGGCGCGCGGCGCGGCGACCGTGACGGTCTCGGTCGACGTGAAAGCCGCTGTGTAGGAAAGGTAAGTCAGGACAGCGAACGCGACTACCAGTCCGGCCAGCAGCGCCGCTGCCAGCCGGACAGGTGTGCGTCGCGATCCCGTGCTTGCCATCGTCTCTCTACCCAGAGAGGTTGAAGTTACCGGTCGCGCCGTAAACGGCCAGCGAGATGAACAAAGTAATGACAACGACAACGATCAGCGAGGTCCGCACGGCCTGGCCTACTGCGATGCCGACACCGACCGGCCCACCGTGGGCGTTGTAGCCGTAATAGGTATGCACCAGCATCACCGCGATAGACATCACGATCGCCTGCAGAAACGACCACAGCAGGTCGGACGGAATGAGGAAGGTATTGAAGTAGTGGTCGTACAGGCCCGCGGACTGCCCGTTGATGAACACCGTGGTGAAGCGAGCGGCAAAGAACGCGGCCAGCACCGAAAGCGAGTACAGCGGAATGATCGCGACGAGGCCGGCGATCAGCCGGGTTGACACCAGGTACGACACCGAGTGCACCGCCATGCATTCGACGGCGTCGATCTCCTCAGAAACCCGCATGGCACCAAGCTGGGCAGTGGCGCCGGCACCGATAGTGGCCGCCAACGCGATACCGGCAATCACCGGCGCGACGACGCGGACGTTCAGGAACGCCGACAGGAACCCGGTCAGCGCCTCGATACCGATGTTGCCCAACGACGAATAACCCTGCACGGCGATGACGCCACCGGACGCCAGGGTCAGAAACGCCGCAACCCCGACCGTGCCGCCGATCATGACGAGCGCTCCCGCGCCCAGCGTCATCTCGGCAACCAGCCGGATCGTCTCCTTGCGGTACCGGGTGACCGCGTTCGGGATGTAGCGCACGGTTTGGCCGTAGAACAACGCCTGCTCGCCGAAGTCGTCAATGGGCCCCTGCAGCCGCGAAAAGAAGTTACGAACCCGGTAAGTGATGTCGTAACTCATCGCTGGCTCACTTCGCCGAGAGTCGCACGCCGATGGCGGTCATGACCACGTTGATCACGAATAGACAGATGAACGCGTACACGACTGTTTCATTGACCGCATTACCGACGCCCTTGGGCCCACCCTTGACGGTCAGGCCGCGGTAACAGCCGACCAGCCCGGCCATCACCCCGAACAGCAACGCTTTGACTTCGGCAAGAATCAACTCGCGCAGTCCGGTCAGCACGGTCAACCCGTTGATGAACGCACCCGGGTTGACGCCCTGCAGAAAGACGGAGAATACGTAACCGCCGGACAGGCCGATGGCGCACACCAAGCCGTTGAGCAGCAGCGCGACCAAAGTGGACGCCAAAACCCTGGGTACGACGAGCCGCTGGATCGGGTCGATGCCGAGCACCCGCATCGCGTCGATCTCCTCGCGGATGGTGCGGGCACCCAGGTCGGCGCAGATCGCGGTGGCACCGGCACCGGCCACGACCAGCACGGTCACGACTGGACCCAGCTGGGTGATGGTGCCGAATGCCGTTCCGGCGCCGGACAGGTCGGCGGCCCCGATTTCGCGCAGCAGGATGTTGAGCGTGAATGCCACCAGGACCGTGAACGGGATGGATACCAGCAGCGTGGGAACCAACGACACGCGGGCGACCATCCAGGTCTGATCCAGAAACTCGCGGAATTGGAACGGCCGACGGAAACAGGCGCGCAAGGTCTCCATCGACATCTCGAAAAACCCGCCGACGGCCCGGGCCGGAACGGCAAGCTGTTGGATCAACTTGGTCCCCCCGTCTGCTGCTCGCGGCGAAGTCTGTATGTCCCCTGGACGCCGCCAGGATTTACCAGCTGCTCGGTGTGAGCCGGATCATATTAACCCAGAACAACTTCGCCATGTCAATGAACAAGTTCCTTTTTGCACATGCGTTGAATTCCCTGGTTAAGACCCATGCGGGGGGTCATTCTGACACATGTTCTACTTGTTTAGCGGCCTGTGGTAATAGTTCGCAAATCCTTCGGTCAACGTTACTGACCCATCAGGCCGATCGCGGAAAAGTTCAGTTCTGGATCGCGGCCAGCAAAGTAGTCCCGTAATGTGGAACTGAGTTGCGCGGGCTCCCAAGCCGACCCATCCGCGCTGAACCTACGCTCCACGCTCGGCGCCGACACCAACGTCACCTGGGGACCGTAAACGATGAACACCTGACCGTTGACTTCTGCTGCCGCCGGCGATGCCAAAAACTGGACCAGGGTCACCACGTGCTCCGGTGACAACGGATCGATCTGCCCTTCCTCTATATCTGCGATATCTGGTGCTGGACCGAAGACGTCGGCTGTCATCGAGGTGCGGGCCCGCGGACAGATCACGTTGGCGCACACCCCGTAACGGCCCAGCGCCCGCGCGGCTGACAGGGTTAGGGCGGTGATGCCCGCCTTCGCGGCGCCATAGTTCGCCTGCCCCACTGGACCCACCAGGCCGGCTTCCGAGGAGGTGTTGACGATCCGGCCGAAGATCTTTCCGCCTGCCTCTTTGGCTTTTGCGCGCCAGTAGGTGGCCGCATTGCGGGTAAGCAGAAAATGACCACGCAGGTGCACCGCGATGACGAGGTCCCATTCCTCGTCGGACATGTTGAACAGCATCCGGTCGCGGGTGATCCCGGCGTTGTTCACCACGATGTCCAGTCCACCCAGCCCGTCGGCACAGCTGACCAGCTCGTCGGCGGTTGCACGTTGGCTGATGTCGCCGGTCACCGCGACGGCTTTGGAACCGGCGGCGCTGATCTCGTCGATCACGTCGGAACCATCCAGCGCGGCGGCGATGTCGTTGACGACGACGGTGGCGCCCAGCCTGGCCAAGCCGATCGCCTCGGCCCGGCCCAGTCCCGCGGCGGCACCGGTCACCACCGCGACCTTGCCGGATAGATCGGTCGCGTTCGTGCTGCTAGTCAATTTATGAATACCTCTAGTTTCGGGTCACACACTGCTAGTCTCCGCGCAGCAGCGCGGCGCGCGGGCATTCGGCGATCGCCTGTTCGGCCAGATCCTCTTGGTCCGGAGGAATCGGATCAGTCTTCACGACGGCGTAGTCCTCGTCGTCGAGGTCGAAGATATCCGGTGCGATTCCCAAGCACACCGCGTTACCTTCACACCGATCCCGGTCCACAATCACCCGCACGACACCCTCCTTGAAACTGCTTAGACGCCCCGTCAGTATCCAGCTCCACCATAAGGCCCCGATCCGTCTGACGAAACGGTCGCTGGATTCCCAGACTAGAACGTGTTACAACCGGGAAGACGAATGGGTAGCCGTTGGTCGAATAGCCGCGGCTCGTGATGTGGAAACAACGCTTTACCGGAGGACGGCTGGAATGCGCATCAGTTACACCCCTGAACAGGAGGAGCTGCGTCGCGAACTGCGGTCGTACTTCACCACGCTTATGACCCCGGAGCGTCGCGAGGCGCTGAGCTCCGTCCAGGGTGAATACGGGATCGGCAACGTGTACCGGGAAACGGTCGCCCAGATGGGCAAGGACGGGTGGCTCACCCTGAGCTGGCCGAAGGAGTACGGCGGGCAGGACCGCTCACCGATGGACTCGCTGATCTTCACCGATGAAGCGGCCATCGCCGGTGCTCCGGTGCCGTTCCTGACGATCAACAGCGTGGCGCCGACGATCATGGCGTACGGCACCGACGAGCAGAAGAAGTTCTTCCTGCCCAAGATCGCCGCCGGCGACCTGCACTTCTCGATCGGCTACTCCGAGCCCGGCGCGGGCACCGACCTGGCCAACCTGCGCACCAGCGCGGTGCGCGACGGCGACGACTACGTGGTCAACGGGCAGAAGATGTGGACCAGCTTGATCCAGTACGCGGACTATGTCTGGTTGGCGGTGCGCACCAACACCGAGGCCAAGAAACACCGCGGCATCTCAGTGCTGATCGTGCCGACCACTGCGGAGGGTTTCTCCTGGACACCGGTACACACCATGGCCGGTCCCGACACCAGCGCCACCTATTACTCCGACGTGCGGGTGCCGGTAACCAACCGGGTCGGCGAGGAGAACGGTGGCTGGCGGCTGGTGACCAACCAGCTCAACCACGAGCGAGTCGCCCTGGTGTCGCCGGCGCCAATCTTCATGTGCCTGCGAGAGGTTCGCGAATGGGCGCAGAACACCAAGGACGACAGCGGCGCACGGCTCATCGATTCCGAGTGGGTGCAACTCAACCTGGCTCGGGTGCACGCCAAAGTCGAGGTCCTCAAGCTGATCAACTGGGAGCTGGCTTCGTCGCAGAGCGAGGCCCCGTCGCCGGCCGATGCGTCGGCCGCCAAGGTGTTCGGGACCGAGCT
The DNA here is from genome assembly GCA_963728815.1 of uncultured Actinomycetota bacterium. Classification (GTDB taxonomy): domain Bacteria; phylum Actinomycetota; class Actinomycetes; order Mycobacteriales; family Mycobacteriaceae; genus Mycobacterium. The sequence continues at coordinate 346,062 of CAVSLH010000015.1, read as the reverse complement.
GGCCACCGAGGCCTATCGGCTGCTGATGGAGGTGCTGGGTACCGCGGCGACGCTGCGTCAGGATTCGCCGGGCGCGTTGCTGCGCGGCCGGGTCGAGCGGATGCACCGGGCGTGTCTGATCCTGACCTTCGGAGGCGGCACCAACGAAGTCCAGCGCGACATTATCGGCATGGTCGCGCTGGGACTGCCCCGAGCCAACCGCTGAAACTTTCTTTAAAAGGACTACATTCATGGACTTCTCGACAACCGAAGCCGCACACGACCTCGGTGGTCTGGTCGACACCATCGTGGACGCGGTGTGCACGCCAGAGCATCAACGCGAGCTGGACGGGCTCGATGAACGGTTCGACCGCGAGCTGTGGCGCAAGCTCATCGACGCCGACATCCTGTCCAGTGCGTCGGCCTCGTCGCTGGGCGGCGACGGGTTCGGAGTGCTCGAGCAGGTTGCGGTGCTGGTTGCACTGGGCCACCAATTGGCAGCCGTGCCGTACCTGGAGTCGGTGGTGCTGGCCGCCGGAGCGCTGGCCCGGTTCGGCTCCGGGGAACTGCAGCAGAGCTGGGGCGTGCCGGCAGTCAGCGGCGAGAAGATCCTCACCGTCGCCCTCGACGGAGAGATGGGTGAGGGGCCGGTGCAGGCCACCCGAGCCGGTGACGGCTACCGCCTGACCGGCACTCGCACCCAGGTCGGCTACGGCCCAGCGTCTGACGCCTTCCTGGTTCCTGCCGAAACCGATTCCGGCACAGCTGTTTTCCTGGTCGCGGCCGATGACCCGGGGGTTTCGGTGACCGCGCTGCAGACGACCGGCTTGGGCAGCGTCGGACACCTGGCACTGGAGGGGACCGAGGTGAACGCGGGGCTTCGGGTTGGCGGCGGCGACGTCGTCACCTGGCTCGGCACGGTTGCGACCCTGGGCCGCAGCGCGTTTCAACTCGGGGTGCTCGAGCGCGGATTGCAGTTGACTGCCGAATACGCCCGCACCCGTGAGCAGTTCGACCGCCCGATCGGCAGCTTCCAGGCGGTAGGACAGCGGCTGGCCGACGGCTATATCGACGTCAAGGGATTGCGGCTGACGCTCACCCAGGCGGCCTGGCGGGTCTCCGAGGATGTCCCGGCTGATATCGACGTGGCCAGTGCGGCGTTTTGGGCCGCCGACGCCGGGCACCGGGTTGCGCACACCATCGTGCACGTGCACGGCGGCGTCGGCGTCGACACCGATCACCCGGTGCACCGATACTTCCTGGCCGCCAAGGAAACCGAGTTCGCACTGGGCGGTGCCACCGGGCAGCTGCGCCGGATCGGCCGCGAACTGGCGGAAACTCCCGCCTAGCCAACGTGATTCCGACCGACCCGACCGTCACCAAACTGCTGGTGCCACTGGCCGAGATCGACGACCGGGGTGTCTACTTCGAGGATTCGTTCACCAGCTGGCGTGATCACGTCCGGCACGGTGCCGCAATCGCGGCGGCGTTGCGCGAGCGCCTCGACCCGAAGCGGCCGCCGCACGTGGGCGTGCTGCTGGAAAACACTCCGTTCTTCTCGGCAGTGCTGGTCGCAGCCGGGCTGTCCGGGATCGTGCCGGTAGGCCTCAACCCGGTGCGCCGCGGCGCGGCGCTGGCCCGCGACATCAGCCGGGCCGATTGCCAGCTGGTGCTGGCCGACTCGAAATCGGCTGCGACACTGGACGATATCGATCATCTGAACGTCGATTCCGCCGAGTGGGCCTCCGAAGTCGCCGCACATCGGGATGCCGAGCTGCGTTTTCAGTCCGCGTCGCCTGCGGACCTGTTCATGCTGATCTTCACGTCGGGCACCAGTGGTGAGCCGAAAGCGGTGAAGTGCAGCCACAGCAAGGTGGCCATCGCCGGCGTGACGATGACGCAGCGCTTCGATCTCGGCCGCGACGACGTCTGCTATGTGTCGATGCCGTTGTTTCACTCCAACGCGGTGCTGGTCGGCTGGGCCGTGGCGGCGGCCTGCCGGGGCTCAATGGCGTTGCGGCGCAAGTTCTCTGCTTCGAACTTCTTGGTCGATGTCCGTCGCTACGGCGCCACCTATGCCAACTACGTGGGCAAGCCCCTGTCCTATGTGCTTGCCACACCCGAGCAACCCGACGATGCCGACAACCCGCTGCGGGCGGTGTACGGCAACGAGGGCGTACCCGGCGACGTCGAGCGCTTCGGCACCAGGTTCGGGTGTGTCGTCCAGGACGGGTTCGGTTCGACCGAAGGTGGGGTGGCGATCGCCCGTACCCCCGATACCCCGGCAGGTTCGTTGGGTCCGTTGCCTGAGGGGACCGAGATCGTCGACCCCGACACCGGCGAGCCTTGCCCGCCGGGCGTAGTCGGCGAACTGGTCAACACCGCCGGACCCGGCCGGTTCGAGGGTTACTACAACGATCCCGAGGCCGAGGCCCAGCGCATGGCCGGTGGCGTCTACCACAGTGGCGACCTGGCCTATCGCGACGACGCCGGCTACGCCTATTTCGCTGGCCGACTTGGCGACTGGATGCGGGTTGACGGTGAAAACCTGGGCACAGCGCCGATCGAGCGGGTTCTGCTGCGCTATCCCGAGGTGACCGAGGCTGCGGTGTATCCGGTGCCCGATCCGGTGGTCGGCGACCAGGTGATGGCGGCGCTGGTGCTGGCGCCGGACGCCGATTTCGACGTCGAGAAATTCCGGGCGTTCCTGGCCGGGCAGTCGGACCTCGGGCCCAAGCAATGGCCGTCGTACGTCCGGGTCAGCGCGGCGCTGCCACGCACGGTGACCTTCAAAGTGCTCAAGCGGCAGCTGTCGGCCGAGGGTGTCGACTGCACCGATCCGGTGTGGCCGATTCGCCAGTAGCCGCCGCCCGCCGACCTATCCGAACTGGCAGGCAGCGGCGGCTTAGCTACCCGAACAGTGACGGCACCACCGCATCGATCAGGTGCGGTCCGGGCTCGGCGAAGGCCGCACGCAGTGCGTCGGCGAATTCCTCGGCGGTGGTGACACGACGGGCAGGAACTCCCATGCCCTCGGCAATCTTGACGAAATCCATTGTGGGACGCGACAAATCAAGGAGATCCAGCGCCTTCGGGCCGGGGGCGGACCCGGCCCCGACGCGTTGCAGCTCAACCCGCAGAATGTCGTAGGCACTGTTGTCGTAGACGACGGTGGTCACGTTGAGGTTTTCTCGCGCCTGGGTCCACAACCCCGAAATCGTGTACATCGCCGATCCGTCGGATTCCAGGCACAGCACCGGACGGTCGGGGGCGGCCACCGCGGCGCCCACCGCGGCCGGGATGGCATAGCCGATCGCGCCACCGGTCAGCGTCAGCCAATCGTGAGCCGGTGCGCCGGCGGTGGCCTGCTCCAACAGCAGACCGGACGTGTTCGACTCGTCGACGACGATGGCCCGTTCGGGCATCAGCGCGCCGATCACGTCAGCCGCCGACGCGGAGGTCAGGGCGCCGGAGGGCAGCTGCGGGCGCGACGCGGCCGCCACCGCGGCGGTGGTCCCCGGCGCCAGCTCGTCGGCCAACTCTGCCAGTGCATCCGCAGCCCCGTTGTACTCGGCGAGCATGTGCACCTCACAGCCGGCGGGCACCAGGTCACTGGGCATGCCCGGGTAGGCGAAGAAGGACACCGGTGACTTGGCGCCGGCCAGCACCAGATGCTTGGCGCCGTCGAGCTGGGCAGCGACGGCCTCGGCGAAGTAGGCGAGCCGGTCCAGGGCGGGGATGCCGGCGCCGCGCTCCAGCCGCGCCGGGAATGTCTCACATAACCAGCGGGCGCCGGTTGCCTCCGCGATCCGCGCGGCCGCGGCCAAGCCGGGTCCGCGGGTGGCATCGCCGCCGACCAGCATCACCGTGGGTTCTCCTGAGCGCAGCACCCCCAGGACCTCGGCCGCCGGTCCCACGTCGCCACGCTCGGCCGGTGGCTGCACCGGGGCGGACTGGGCACCGTCGGACCAGGAAGCGTCGGCAGGCAGGATCAGCGTCGAGATCTGCGAGCCCGAACGGCTCGCCGCGATGGCCTCAGCCGTGTCAGGCCCGACGCCGGCGCTGTCAACGGTGCGGCGCACCCATCCCGAGACGGTGCCGGCCAGCGCGTCGATGTCGGATTCCAGTGGGGCGTCGTACTTCTTGTGATAAGTGGCGTGGTCGCCGACGACAACCACCATGGGCACCCGGGCGCGGCGCGCGTTGTGCAGGTTGGCCAGGCCGTTACCCAGTCCGGGGCCCAGGTGCAGCAGCACCGCCGCCGGACGGTCGGCGATGCGGGCATAGCCATCGGCCGCGCCGGTGGCCACACCTTCGAAGAGGGCCAGGACGCCGCGCATGCTCGGCACGGTGTCCAGTGCGGCAACGAAGTGCATCTCCGATGTGCCTGGGTTGGCGAAGCACACGTCGACGCCGCCGTCGACCAAGGTGTTGATCAGGGCCTGGGCACCGTTCACCTGTTTGCCTTCCGTTCGGTGAGTTGAAAGACGCGCTCGGCGTTGCCGTGCAGAAAGTCGCGGCGAGCCGCCTCGTCGAGCCCGAGCTCGTCAAACCCCGCCAAAGCGTACGCGTGGCTCATCATCGGGTAGTTGGTGCCGAACAAGACTTTGCGTTGTCCGGTACCGGTTTTCATGAATCTGATCAGTTCCTGCGGAAGCCGCTTGATGGTGTAGGCCGAAGTATCGATGTAGACGTTCTCGTGCTTGCGGGCGACGGCGACCATCTCCTCAGTCCACGGATAGCCGACGTGGCCGCACACGATCACCAGCTCTGGGAAGTCCAGGGCCACCTGGTCGATGTAGGGAATCGGGCGTCCGGTTTCCGACGGCCGCAACGGACCCGTATGACCGACCTGGGTACAGAATGGCACCGCGGACTCGACGCACTCGGCGAACAGCGGATAGTAGCGGCGGTCGGTGGGCGGTGCGTTCCACAGCCAGGGCACCACCCGCAGACCGACGAACCCGTCTTTCACTCGGCGCCGCAACTCGCGGACCGCCGCCATCGGACGATCAAGATCGACCGTAGCCAGGCCGGCAAACCGGGCCGGGTGCTTGCCAATCCAGCCCGCGACCTCGTCATTGGAGATCAGATCCTGGCCCCCCGGACCGCGCCACGCGCTGAGCAGGCCCAGGTCGACGTCGGCGGCGTCCATCGACGCGACGGTGGCCTCGATCGGGATGTCGGTCTCAGGTATGGACCCACCGGTCCAACGCCGCAGCGAGGCCAACATATCGCTGCGCAGGAACCGTTGCGTCGGATGTTGCATCCACACGTCGATCGTCATCGCGCTTCGACTGTAGACGCCAGTGGATGCCTCGTGTCGGCGGACCGCTGATTCAGCGGGTGCGAACACGAACCGATCGCAGAGCCTGCCAAGGATCAGGCTGTCACGTGGCTGGCACGCACGTCGTCAGCGGGCCGCGCCTCGGTCTGCTCCTTTGCCCAGCTGTAGTCGGGCTTGCCGGCGGGCGAGCGCTTAACCTCATCGACCAGCCAAAGGCTGCGCGGCACTTTGTATCCCGCGATCTTGGAGCGCACGAAATCGTCCAGCTCCGCCAGCGCCGGCCGGCACCCCGGCCGGGCATGCACAACGGCGGCCACATGCTGGCCGTAACGGGGATCGGGCACACCGACCACCAGCGCGTCGAAGACGTCGGGGTGACCCTTGAGCGCGGCCTCGACCTCCTCGGGGTAGATCTTCTCGCCGCCGCTGTTGATCGACACCGAGCCGCGGCCCAGCATGGTGACCGTGCCGTCGGCCTCTACCTGCGCGTAGTCCCCGGGGATGGCGTAGCGGACGCCGTTGATGGTCCGGAACGTCTCAGCGGTCTTCTTCTCGTCCTTGTAGTAACCGACCGGAATGTTGCCCTTCTTTGCGATGACGCCGCGCACACCCAAGCCGGGCTTTACTTCATTGCCTTCGTCGTCGAGCACGACGGTGCGATGGTCGATGGTCACTCGCGGTCCGCCGGTGTTCGCCTGGCCTGCAGCGACGATGCTGGTGCCGCCAAAACCGGTCTCCGAGGAGCCAATTGAGTCGGTGATGACCCGGTTGGGCAGCAGCTCGAGGAGCTTCTCCTTGATGCTCGGTGAGAACAGTGCCGCGGTGCTGGCCAACAGGAACAGCGACGACAGATCGTAATCGTTGTCCTTGATGAGCGCGTCGAGCAACGGTCGCGCCATGGCGTCACCGGTGAAGAACAGCAGGTTCACCTTCTGGTCGTGAATCGCGCGCCAGACCTCGTCGGCGTTGAATTCCGGTGCGAGCACGGTGGTTTGACCCGAGAAAATCGACATCCAGGTGGCCGACTGGGTGGCGCCATGGATCATCGGCGGAATCGGATAGCGGATCATCGGCGGATTCGCCGCCGCGGCCTTGGCGAGGTCGTACTCGTCTTTGACGAATTCGCCTGTCGCGAAGTCGGTCCCGCCGAACAGCACGCGGTAGATGTCCTCGTGACGCCACATCACGCCCTTCGGGAAGCCGGTGGTGCCCCCGGTGTAGAGCAGATAAATGGCATCCGCGCTGCGCTCTCCGAAATCCCTTTCCGGCGAACCCTGTTCGAGCGCCGAGTAAAACTCGACACCGCCATAACGCTGGAAGTCGTTGTCGCTACCGTCCTCGACGACGAGGACCGTCTTGACGTTGGGAGTGTCGGGAAGCACGTTGGCGACGCGATCGGAGTACCGCCGCTCATGAACCAGCGACACCATGTCGGAGTTGTCGAAGAGGTAGCGAAGTTCGCCCTCGACGTAGCGGAAGTTGACGTTGACCAGGATGGCGCCCGCCTTGATGATGCCCAGCATCGCGATAACGATCTCGATGCGGTTGCGGCAGTAGAGTCCAACCTTGTCGTCCTTCTGCACGCCCTGATCGATCAGGTAGTGCGCGAGGCGGTTGGCCTTCTCCTCCAGTTCGGCGTAGGTCAGTTGCTCATCGCCGCAGATGAGGGCGACACGGTCAGGCACAGCGTCAATGGCGTGCTCAGCGAGATCGGCAATATTCAGGGCCACGGCCACCAAACTAGAACGTGTTACATTTCTTGACAAGCTCATGCCCAATTCGAGGGAAAGGCGGTAACCGTGGCCGAGGCGCCAGCAAACGGATCCGGACCTGACGCGCTGGTGGAGCAGCGCGGTCACACCCTTATCGTCACGTTGAACCGGCCGCACGCCCGCAATGCGCTGAGCACCGAAATGATGGAAATCATGGTCGAGGCGTGGGACCGCGTCGACAACGACCCAGACATCCGATGCTGCATCCTCACCGGGGCCGGTGGCTACTTCTGCTCCGGCATGGACCTCAAGGCGGCAACCAAGAAGCCGCCGGGTGAGTCGTTCAAAGACGGCAGCTACGACCCGTCACGCATCGACGCTCTGCTGAAGGGTCGCCGGCTGACCAAACCGCTGATCGCGGCCGTCGAAGGCCCCGCGATCGCCGGGGGTACCGAAATCTTGCAAGGCACCGACATCCGGGTCGCCGGCGAGAGCGCCAAGTTCGGTATCTCTGAGGCCAAGTGGAGCCTGTACCCGATGGGCGGTTCGGCCGTGCGGCTGGTGCGGCAGATCCCCTACACGGTGGCGTGTGACCTGCTGCTGACCGGCCGGCACATCACCGCCGCCGAGGCCAAGGAGATCGGTTTGATCGGGTACCTAGTGCCGGACGGTCAGGCGCTATCCAAGGCGCTAGAGATCGCGGAGGTGATCGCTAATAACGGGCCCTTGGCCGTGCAGGCGATCCTGCGGGCGATCCGCGAGACCGAGGGAATGGCCGAGAACGAGGCGTTCAAGATCGACACCCAGATCGGTATCAAGGTGTTCCTGTCCGACGACGCCAAGGAAGGCCCGAAGGCGTTCGCCGAGAAACGCAAGCCCAACTTTCAAAATCGCTGAGCCGCTTCTTTCGCGAGCGTAACGCTACTGCGACATTTCCCCTCTCGATTTTTCGCAGTGGCGTTACGCTCGGCGCGGCGCGAAGCTAGGCCAGCGGCGCGCTCGGCGTGAACACCACCGGCATTTTCTCGAGGCCGGACACGAAGTTCGCCGGCCTCAGGGGCAACTCGGCATCCGACACCAGTCGCATATCCGGAAGGCGCTGCAGCAGGCGTGTCTGCATGATCGACAGCTCCAGCCGGGCGAGCTGGTTGCCGAGGCAGAAGTGCGTCCCGAAGCCGAACGCGAGGTGGTTGTTCGGGTAGCGCTGGATGTCGAAGCTCTCCGGATCCTCGAATACCTTCTCGTCGAAGTTCGCCGACTCGAACAGCAGGATCATCTTTTCGCCCCGGTGCAGAAGGGTGCCGTGGAAATCGGTGTCGGCGGTGATCGTGCGTGCCATGTTCTTCACCGGTGCGGTCCAGCGCAGCATCTCTTCGACTGCATTGGGCAGCAATCCCAGGTCGGCGGCCAGACGCCGGTGCTGATCGGGGTGGCGCAGCAGCTGCCTCGTTCCACCGGACAGCGTGTGACGTGTGGTTTCGTCGCCGCCGATCAGTAGCAGCAGAACCTCGGTGACGATCTGGTGGTCCTCCAGGCGTGATCCTTCGACCTCAGCGTGCACGAGGACGCTGACCAGATCGTCGGTCGGTTGCGCCTTGCGCTCCGCGATCATCCCCATCATGTATTCGCTGTAGGCGGCGAAGGCGTCCATGGTGACCTGCATATCCTCTTGCGCCGCAGTGCTGCTCAAGGAGCTGACCAGATCGTCGGACCACCTGAGAAACATCTCGCGTTCGGTCGGGCGCACACCGAGCATGTCTCCGATGACCGCCATCGGCAGGGGCGCGGCGAGGTCCCAGACGAAGTCGCACTCGCCGCGTTCGCAGACCGCGTCGATCAGCGCGTCACACAGTGAACCGATCGAGAACTCCAGGTCTTTCACGCGCTTGCGGGTGAAACCGGAGTTGACGAGCTTGCGGCGCAACAGGTGTTGCGGATCGTCCATCTCGATCATCATCTCGACCCCCGGCTGGTCGGGCCGGATGCCGCCGGCGTTCGAGAACAGCTCGGGGTTGCGCTCGGCATCGATGACGGCCTGATAGGTCGACGCGGCGGCCAGCCCGTTGCGGTCCCGAAAGACCGGCTCGTTCTCCCGCATCCAGCGGTAAACGGCCCGGGAGTCACCTGCGTAAAAGGCGCCGTCGGTCAGATCGACATCTGGTCTGGTCATCGTCATGAGATCTCCTGAGCATCGCCGAATGACATTTGTACGTCCTCAACAGAGCTGGACAACATCGCGCGCTTCGGAAGGCCCAGCGATGCCAACTCTTTCGAATACGGGTGATCGCCCAGCCGGATGCGTACTCCACCAAATCGGGTGCGCACACCGTTGAGCGTGTGTTCGAAGGCGGTCTCGCGGGTGACACCGTCGCGGTGCGAGTAGGTGCGCTGCGCTTGCTGGCGCGGGGTCAACCGAATCGGCAGGCCGCGGCGAAATTCCATGCCGGCCACCAGTTGCCCATCGACGCTGACGTCGAAACCGAACTGACGGCCCTCCCGAATGGTGAAGTCCGCCATGACTTTCGGGTAGCCCCAAATCGTGGTTCCCGCTTCCAACGTGAACGCCTGGTCGACGGGCAGGTGGTGGATGAAGGCGCCGGCCGACTGCAGGGCGCGGGGCCCGCTCGCCTTCGACCCAGGCGGGTTGACCATCACGCTGGTGCCGAATTCGTAGTACTGGCCGAGGTCGCCGTCGATGTAGTGCATCAACATCAGGACCACCATCGCGCGTCCTGGCAGGTAACGGCAGACCTGTAGGCCGCTGTAGTCGATCAACCGCTGCGCGGCGTCGGCGTCGACCGAGAACATCGCCATGTGCTGATTCGCCTTGCGGATCCGCACCGGCATCGTGATCACCGTGCCCGCGATGGTGTGCTGCGAGGTTGCCATCGGGCCAATCTAGAACGTGTTCTATTCGTCCGGCAATACCCGGCTAAATCAGCGCAGCAAGCTCGCGGACCTGCTCTGCGCTGCGGGCAGACACCACCATCATGGTGACCCCGGCGGCCGACCAGGCCGCGATCTGCTTACGCACGTAGTCGATGTCGCCGACGATCATGGCGTCGTCGACGAGTTCGTCTGGGATGACGGCGGCGGCCTCCTCCTTGCGGTTCGACCGGAACAACTTGGTGACCTCCTCGACCACCTCCGCATAGCCCATCCGGCGGTACACGTCGGCGTGGAAGTTGGTGTCCTCAGCACCCATGCCGCCCATGTACAGGGCCAGATGGGGTTTGATAGCGGTAAACGCCGCCGCCCGGTCTTCGGTGATCACCACCTGCGCGGTCGCGCAGATCTCGAAGTCCTCGCGGCTGCGACGGGCACCGGGCCGGGCGAAGCCTTCGTCCAGCCATTCGTTGTACATGTCGGCCATTCGCGGCGTGTAGAAGATGGGTAGCCAGCCGTCACAGATCTCGGCGGCCAGTGCCACGTTCTTCGGCCCCTCGGCGCCCAGCATGATCGGGATGTCGGCGCGTAGCGGATGGGTAATGGGCTTAAGCGCCTTACCCAGGCCGGTCGTGCGCTCCCCCGTCAGCGGTAGCGGGTAGTGGGGGCCGTCGCTGGTCACCGGCTTTTCCCGGGCCCACACCTGGCGGATGATGTCGACGTATTCACGGGTGCGGGCCAGCGGCTTGGGAAACGGCTGGCCGTACCAGCCCTCCACTACCTGCGGTCCGGACACCCCGAGCCCGAGAATGTGCCGGCCTCCGCTGAGGTGGTCGAGGGTGAGCGCGGCCATCGCGCACGCCGTCGGGGTGCGCGCGGACAGCTGGATCACCGACGTGCCCAGCCGCACCCGTTGCGTCGACGAGCCCCACCAGGCCAGCGGTGTGTAGGCGTCGGATCCCCACGCCTCGGCGGTGAATACGGCGTCGAATCCGGCGGCCTCTGCGGCGGCCACAAGTTCCCCGGCGTTCTCCGGCGGCTGAGCGCCCCAATACCCCAGCTGCAACCCCAGCTTCATGATCACTGCCTTCCCCGGGTTTCCCCGGCTGCTCGCGCACCAATGTTGAAACGATTCTTAGAACCTGTTCTACTCGAAGGCGTGACAGCCAGTTCGAGCAGCCCGACCCTGATCGACAACCCTGAGCCACCACTCTCCGCGCCACTGACGTTGCAGTTCGACTACACCCGTTCAGTCGGTCCCACGCTAGGCAAGTTCTTCACCGCGTTGCGTGAGCGCCGCGTCCTGGGGGTGCGCGGATCGGATGGCCGGGTGCATGTGCCGCCGGCGGAATACGACCCGGTCACCTACGAACCGCTGGGCGAGATGGTACCGGTGTCGGCTGTCGGCACCGTCGTGTCCTGGACCTGGCAGGCCGAGCCGCTGGAAGGCCAGCCGCTGGACCGGCCGTTCGCCTGGGCGCTGATCAAGCTCGACGGCGCCGACACCCCCCTCATACACGCGATAGACGTGGGAGCTGCCGGCAAACCCGAGGCAATCCGCACCGGCTCCCGGGTGCATGTGCATTGGGCCGACGAAACGGTGGGCGCCATCACCGACATCGCCTACTTCGCGCTGGGCGGGGAGGCCGAACCTGTCGAGGAGCAAGCACCCGGCGACGAGGCGCGTGAACCGGTCACCATGATCGTCACGCCAATCAAGCTGACAATTCAGCACACCGCCTCGCATGAAGAAAGCGCGTACCTGCGCGCCATTGCCGAGGGCAAACTGCTGGGCGCACGAACCGGAGCAGCCGGGAAGGTCTACTTCCCGCCGCACGGAGCCGACCCGGCCACCGGCCTGCCGACCACCGAGTTCGTCGAGCTGCCGGACAAAGGCACGGTCACGACGTTCGCGATCATCAACATCCCGTTCATGGGTCAGCGCATCAAACCGCCCTACGTGGCGGCCTATGTGCTGCTCGACGGTGCCGACATTCCGTTCCTGCACTTGGTCTCCGACATCGACGCGCACGACGTGCGCATGGGGATGCGCGTCGAGGCGGTGTGGAAGCCTCGCGAGGAGTGGGGTTTCGGCATCGACAACATCGAGTACTTCCGGCCTACCGGGGAACCCGACGCCGACTACGACACCTACAAGCACCACCTGTAAAGGGCTTACCTTCCATGAGCGAACGCAACATTGCGGTCGTCGGCTTCGCCCACGCCCCGCATGTACGCCGCACCGACGGCACCACCAACGGCGTCGAGATGTTGATGCCGTGCTTCGCTCAGCTTTACGACGAGCTGGGCATCACCAAGTCCGACATCGGCTTCTGGTGCTCCGGCTCCTCGGATTACCTTGCCGGACGGGCGTTTTCGTTTATCTCCGCGATCGACTCGATCGGCGCGGTTCCGCCGATCAACGAATCGCACGTCGAGATGGACGCGGCGTGGGCGCTCTATGAGGCCTACATCAAGTTGCTCACCGGTGAGATCGACACCGCGCTGGTGTACGGCTTCGGCAAGTCCTCGGCCGGAATCCTGCGTCGCGTCTTGTCGCGGCAGACCGACCCCTACACGGTCGCCCCGTTGTGGCCGGACTCGGTGTCGATGGCGGGACTACAGGCCCGCATCGGGCTCGACTCCGGCAAATGGACCTGCGAGCAGATGGCCCGCGTTGCGTTCGATTCCTTCGCAAACGCAAAACGAGTGGACTCCGAGCAGCCCCCGGTCAGCCTCGACGACTTGCTGGAACGGCCGTTCTTCGCTGACCCGCTGCGGCGGCACGACATCGCACCGATCACCGACGGCGCCGCCGCGATCGTGCTGGCGGCCGACGACCGCGCCAGCGAGTTACGCGAAAACCCGGCCTGGATCACCGGTTTCGAACACCGCATCGAGTCCCCGGCGCTGGGCGTCCGCGACCTCACCGAGTCGCCGTCGACCAAAGTAGCGGCCAAGGCGGCCACCGGCGGCAATGCCCGCACGATCGACGTCGCCGAGATTCACGCACCCTTCACCCACCAGCACCTGATCCTCGCGCAGGCCATGAATTTACCGGGGTCGACGAAAATCAATCCGTCCGGCGGGGCGCTGGCGGCCAACCCGATGTTCGTCGCCGGCCTGGAGCGCATCGGCTTTGCGGCACAACATATCTGGAACGGTTCGGCCCGGCGGGTGCTGGCGCATGCCACCAGCGGGCCTGCGCTGCAACAGAATCTGGTCGCGGTCATGGAAGGAAAGAACTGATGGCCGGAGCAGGGGCGCACCTGGCCGCGGTACTCGGTACCGGGCAGACCAAGTATGTTGCCAATCGCCAAGACGTTTCGATGAACGGCCTGGTGCGCGAGGCCATCGACCGGGCGCTGGCCGATTCCGGTGCCACCTTCGACGACATCGACGCCGTCGTGGTCGGCAAGGCGCCCGACTTCTTCGAGGGCGTCATGATGCCGGAGCTGTTCATGGCCGACGCCATGGGGGCCACCGGCAAGCCGCTGATCCGGGTGCACACCGCGGGTTCGGTCGGCGGATCCACCGGAGTGGTGGCCGCCAGCCTGGTCCAGTCGGGCAAGTACCGGCGCGTGCTGGCGATGGCCTGGGAAAAGCAGTCGGAATCGAATGCCATGTGGGCGTTGTCGCTTCCGATCCCATTCATCAAGCCGGTGGGCGCCGGCGCCGGCGGCTACTTCGCCCCGCACGTGCGGGCCTACATCCGCCGCTCGGGCGCACCGGCAAACATCGGCGCCATGGTCGCGGTCAAAGACCGGCTCAACGGCAGCCGCAACCCCCTGGCGCACCTGCGCCAGCCCGACATCACCCTGGACAAGGTGATGGCCTCGCCCATGCTTTGGGATCCGATCCGCCGTGACGAGACCTGCCCATCGTCCGACGGCGCCTGCGCCGTGGTGATCGGCAACGAGGAGATCGCCGACACCCGGCTGGCGCAAGGGCATCCGGTGGCGTGGATCCATGCCACCGCGCTGCGCACCGAGCCGCTGGCGTTCGCCGGACGCGACCAAGTCAGCCCGCAGGCCGGGCGCGACGCGGCCGCCGCGCTGTGGAAGGCGGCCGGCATCACCAGTCCCATCGACGAGATCGACGCCGCCGAAATCTATGTGCCGTTCTCGTGGTTTGAGCCAATGTGGTTGGAGAATCTCGGGTTTGCCCCCGAGGGCGAAGGCTGGAAGCTCACCGAAGCCGGTGAGACGGCGATCGGCGGACGGATTCCGGTGAACCCGTCCGGCGGCGTGCTGTCGTCGAACCCGATCGGCGCCTCGGGCCTGATCCGCTTCGCCGAGTCGGCGATCCAAGTGATGGGCAAAGGCGGGGATCACCAGGTTCCGGGTGCACGAAAGGCTTTGGGACATGCCTACGGCGGCGGCTCGCAGTACTACTCCATGTGGGTGGTCAGCGCCGACAAGCCCGAGAAGGTAGACGCATGACCGAAACCAAGCACCCCGCACACGAGGCCGGCCGCCGCTCCCGCGAGGCGGTCATGGCCAGGGACAAAGAAGCCTGGCTGGCCGTGTTCGCCGAGGACGCCATCGTCGAAGACCCCATCGGGCCATCAGCATTCGACCCCGAAGGCAAGGGGCACCGGGGCCGCGACGCAATCTCGGCCTTCTGGGATATGGCCATCGCCAACACCACCAAGATCGAATTCTTCTTCCGCGACACCTACCAGTGCGGTAACGAGGAAGCCAATGTCGGGCACATCCTCATCACGACGGGCGACTACCAGATCACCGCCGAAGGCGTGTTCACCTACAAGGCCAACGACGAGGGCCAACTGGTCACCCTGCGCGCGTATTGGGAGATGGACCGCGCTGCCGCGACCACGCGTCGGGTTTAGCCCCCAGTCTCGGCGACTGCGCAACCGACGACGCGCGGCACGCTGCCTGGACTCAATTCCCTATGTGGGCGCATAGTGCGCGGTAGTGTCGCGGTGTCGCGATCACCATCCTGGTGAGGGAGCGTGCCTGTGGATGCGGTGAAATTCGGGCGCTACCAGCTGCTCGGGTTGATCGGTGAGGGCGGCACGGGCCAAGTCTTCAAGGCCCGCGACACAGCGATCCTCCAAGATGTGGCGATCAAGGTGCTGCCCACCGAGCTGACCAGCCAACCGGGGTATCGGGAGCAATTTCGCCGCGAAGCCCACGCCGCGGCGCAGTTGACCGAGTCGCACATCATCCCGATTTTCGACACCTTTGAAGAGGACGGGCGCCTGTTTCTGGTGATGCCGATCATCGACGGCATCGACTTGGCGAGCTTGCTTCATCGGGACGGGCCCATGAGTCCGCCGCGGGCCGTTCGGATGATCGAGCAACTCGCCGGCGCGCTGGATGCCGCCCACGCGCAGGGCCTGGTGCACCGCGATGTCAAACCATCCAACGTGTTGATCACTGGACCGCCGGCCGCGATTTCGTCTATCTGATCGACTTCGGTATCGCCCACCACAGCACGGCGACCAAGCTGCACCGCACGGGCTCAGTTGTGAGCACGTTGGCCTACATGGCACCCGAACGCTTCACGACCGGAACGGCTGATGCCCATGCCGACATCTACGCGCTGGCGTGTGTGCTGTACGAATGCCTGACCGGTCGTCAGCCGTTTGAGGGTGACAGCATGGAGGAGCAAATCGCCGGGCATCTGGCCGCGGATCCGCCCCGGCCCAGCGAGCAACGATCGGGCATACCAACGGGATTCGATGACGTCATCGCCCGCGGCATGGCCAAGAACCCCAACGAGCGTTACCAGAGCGCCCAGGATCTGGCCGCCGCCGCCGAGCGGGCCCTCGTCGAGCCCGCCCACGCGCCCAGCCCGCAGTCCGCGCCCACTCTCGTCGACGTCACCGGTCAGCCCGCGCAACCGGCCACCACAGACACGCCGGCATCGCCGCCCGCACAGCCCGAGTCGTCGCGAAACCGACGCATCCTGGCCATCGTTGGGGCCGCTGCGGTCATCGTCGCGATCCTTGCAGTCGTCGGTTACCTGGTATTCGGGCGAACGCCGTCCCGGGAGGCCGCGCCCAAGCAGACCGGACCGCCAACCGCTCCGGCCCCTCCCAGCCAGGTTGTGCTGCCTTTCACTCTTGGTGATCCCGATGGGGTGGCGGTGGACAGTACGGGCAGTGTCTACGTAGCCGACTCGGAGAACAACCGGGTGCTGAAACTGCCGGCCGGCTCCAACACCCCGACCACGCTGCCGTTCACCGGCCTTAACCGTCCAGCCGGTTTGGCGGTGGACAGCACCCACGGCCTCTATGTCGTCGACCAATACAACCACCGGGTACTGAATCTGCCGGTCGGCTCTGACACCCCCGCCGTGCTTCCGTTTACCGGCCTTCGCGAGCCGCATGATGTGGCGGTGGACAGCAGCGGCAATGTCTACGTCGTCGACTATAAAAACAACCGGGTATTGAAACTGCGCGCCGGCTCGGATACCTCCGACGAGCTGCCGTTCACCGGACTCGACGGCCCATACGGTGTGACAGTGGACGATGCCGGCACCGTCTACGTCACCGACAGCGGCAATAACCGTGTGTTGAAGCTGGCCGCGGGGACGAGCACCCCTGTCTCCCTCCCGTTCACCGGCCTTAACTTTCCCAACGGTGTGGCAGTGGATCGCAACGGCAGTATCTATATCAGTGACTTGAACAACAATCGGGTGCTAAAACTAGCGGCCGGCTCGGACAACCCGTCCACGCTGCCTTTCGTCGACCTCTTCTTCCCATATGGTGTGGCGGTGGACACTGCCGGCGACGTCTATGTGGCCGACTTCCACAATCGGGTGCTGAAACTGCCTGCGCGGTAACGAATTCATCTAGCGGACAACCGAATTGGTTCCGGAAGCGCGGCTAGGTCTGATGGCCCGGCTCGGCCTGATTGCCCGGCTCGATCGGCTCCAGCCCGGCCAGATGCCGCTGAGCCAGGTCGCGATAGGCCTGCGGGTTGAGGTTGACCCACATTTCCGCGCCTGTTCCGGCAATCGGGCCCTTCACCTGTGCCGGCGCTCCCACTGCCAGTACCCCGGCCGGAATCTGGGTGCCGGCCACTACCAGGGAATGGGCAGCGATCAAGCTGCGCGCGCCGATCACCGCGCCGTCAAGAACCGTGGCGTGGTTGGCGATCAGCGCCTCAGACCCGACATGGACCCCATGGATGACACACATATGTGCCACCGTCGCTCCAGGACCGATATCGACCGGGATGCCCGGCGGCGCATGCAACACGGATCCGTCCTGCACATTGGCGCCTTCGCGCACGACGATCGGCCCATAGTCGCCGCGCAGCACGGCGTTGAACCAGACCGATGCCCCCGCCTCGACGGTGACGTCGCCGATCAGGGTCGCGGTCGGGGCCACAAAGGCGGTGGGATCAATCCGCGGCGAACGACCCTCGAAAGCAAACAGCGGCATCGTCTAGATATACCCCAGCACGAATATCCCGTGGCCAGACCCGCCGTCGTTGCGCTCGCCAGTCCAAAAACTGTAACGTGTTCTAGTTAGGGGACGAGTTGGAGGTGACAGGTGAGTACCGACACCAACGCGGTCGGCATCCGGGAAATCGATTCCGGCACCTTGCCGACCAGGTACGCCAGGGGCTGGCATTGCCTCGGCGTCGCGAAGGACTACCTGGACGGGCAGCCGCACGCGGTCCAGGCGTTCGGCACGAAGCTGGTGGTTTTCGCCGACTCACATGGAGACCTGAAGGTCCTCGACGGCTACTGCCGGCACATGGGCGGCGACCTGTCCGAGGGCACCATCAAAGGCGACGAGGTCGCCTGCCCGTTCCACGACTGGCGCTGGGGCGGTGATGGCCGCTGCAAGTTGGTGCCGTATGCCAAGCGCACACCCAGAATGGCGCGCACCCGGTCGTGGACGACCGATGTGCGCGGCGGCCTGCTGTTCGTCTGGCACGACCACGAAGGCAACCCACCGGACCCCGCAGTCAGGATCCCCGAGATTCCCGAAGCCGCCAGTGACGAATGGACCGAATGGCGGTGGAACAGCATCCTCATCGAGGGGTCCAACTGCCGCGACATCATCGACAACGTCACCGACATGGCGCACTTCTTCTACATCCATTTCGGTTTGCCGACGTATTTCAAGAACGTCTTCGAGGGACACATCGCCTCGCAGTATCTGCACAACGTGGGCCGGCCCGATGTGGACGATCTGGGCACCTCCTACGGCGAAGCGCACCTGGATTCCGAGGCGTCCTATTTCGGGCCGTCGTTCATGATCAACTGGCTACACAACAGCTACGGCGGCTACAAGGCCGAGTCGATTCTGATCAACTGCCACTACCCGGTGACCCAGAACTCCTTCATGTTGCAGTGGGGTGTCATCGTCGAAAAGCCCAAGGGCATGGACGAGAAGATGACCGACAAGCTGTCCCGGGTGTTCACCGAAGGCGTCAGCAAGGGCTTCCTGCAGGACGTCGAGATCTGGAAGCACAAGACCCGGATCGACAACCCGTTGCTCGTCGAAGAGGATGGCGCCGTCTATCAGCTGCGTCGCTGGTATGAGCAGTTCTATGTCGATGTCGCCGACATCAAGCCGGAAATGGTGGAGCGCTTCGAAATCGAGGTCGACACCACGCGCGCCAACGAGTTCTGGAACGCCGAGGTAGCAGAAAACCTGAAGGCAAGGGAAGTTTCCGACGACGTGCCCGCAGAGCAACACTGACTGACATGACGCCGTCCGACGATCAGGCGGTCCCCGACGTCGATCGGCTAGCCCGGTCGATGCTGCTGCTACACGGCGATCATCACGATCACGACGAGCGACCGGCCCGGCCCGGCCGAAACGGCGATCCCTGGTCCAAGTCGCGGGATTTCGCTGACGACCCGCAACGCGCCGCCGGGGTTGCCGAGGCCTCTCGGGCCGACCGCGAGCGCTACCTCACGTCCGGCCTGCAGCCGGTGGATTGCCGGTTCTGCCACGTCACGGTCACCGTCAAGAGGCTGGGGCCAGGTCACACTGCGGTGCAATGGAATACCGAGGCGTCGCAGCGCTGTGCGCACTTCGCCGAAGTGCGTGCCTCCGGTGGGGATACCGCGCGCACCAAGTCCTGCCCGAGATTGAGCGACAGCATCGAGCACGCGGTCGCCGAAGGCTATGTGAACGCCCTGGACGGTCCAGACTCTGATTGAGTCAACCCCCTTGGGGCAGTTTGGTAATCGCTTCGAATGCCTCGAGGAACAGCGCCGCGATATCAAACCGAAACAAATCGACGGCTGATCACAGCCCGGCGAACCGCTCCTTGACCGTCTCGGCAGTAAGTCCGTAGTCGGCCAGCGAGTACGTATGCTTCGGAGCCCGCGCACCGGTCTGGCTCTCGGCATGG
Organism: uncultured Actinomycetota bacterium; assembly: GCA_963728815.1. Taxonomy (GTDB): domain Bacteria; phylum Actinomycetota; class Actinomycetes; order Mycobacteriales; family Mycobacteriaceae; genus Mycobacterium. Next base: position 326,848 of record CAVSLH010000015.1, on the reverse strand, counting down.
ATGTCCGCGATGGCCTGTCGCGCCTCGTCGGTCAGCGTCAGACCGAAGTGCCGGTAGATGTCGGCCACCGTACCCATCGGATCGGCGATCAAGTCGCGGTAGTCGACGTCGTAGAACTGGGCCGGATCATATTTGGCGCGTGCGGTGTTGAACCGCTCCAGGCCTCGCGACCAGGTTTCCATTGCGTCAGCACCGATCTGGGCGCCAACGAAGGTGGTGGACCACCCGTCGGCGGTGTGTTGGGCCAGCGAGCACATCGAGGCCATGATCGTCTCGACCGGCCGATGGGTCTGTATCACCAGCGCGTCGGGATAGGTCGCCATCAACGCGTCCAGCGCGAAAAGGTGGCTGGGGTTCTTCAGCACCCAACGCTTGTCGGCATCGTTGAGTCCGATCAGCTGAAGGTTGCGGCGGTGCCGCCGATATGACGGCGTCCAGTCCTGTCGCGACAGCCACTCCGCGTAGCGGGGTAGGTGCGCCAAGGTCTCGTAGGACACCGAATGCAGCGACTGCCGCAGCAGCTGCCAGCATTCCTCCAGCTCGTATGCGGCCATGAAATGCAGGCCGGTGTATCCGGGGTTCTCTTCGTGGTGCTGGGTGAATTGGGCGTCGAGTTGGCGATACAGCGGGTTTGATTCCCAGGTTTCGCGGGGCGGACGAGGCTGCGGGAACTCGGCCAGCCACATGTGCAGGCCCTGATGCGCCGGGTCGGCACCGAGTAGCCGGTGCAGCGCCGTGGTGCCGGTGCGCACCAGCCCGGTGACGAAGATCGGCCGCTCGATGGCGACGTCGGCGTGCTGCGGGTATTGCTTCCAGGCGGATTCGGACAGCAGCCTGGCAACCAGCGCGCCCCGCAGGAAGAACCGGTTCATCTTGCTGCCCAACACGGTAAGGCCGGCTTCCCGCCGGTAAGAGTCCAGCAGCACGCCCAGCGCTTCGCGGTAGTTGTCGTCGTCGGCGCCGAAGTCGTCGAGCCCGACCAGCTTGGTGGCCGATGCGTGTAGTTCGTCGACGGTGCCGACATCGGTGCGATCGGTCATCAGGTGTGGTACTCCCCGCAGTTGACGTCCAGGGTCTGCCCGGTGATGCCACTGGACAGGTCACTTGCCATGAAGAGAATCGCCGAAGCCACCTCGTCCTCGGTGGGCAGCCGCTTGAGGTCGGAGTTCGCCGCGGTGGCCTGGTAGATCTGATCCACCGTTGTCCCGTACTTGCCGGCCTGATGCTCGAAGTAGCCCTGCAACGTGTCACCCCAGATATAGCCGGGTGCAACGGAATTGACGCGAATACCCTTTTCGCCGAGTTCGGTGGCCAGCGACTGTGACATGGCCAGCAAAGCGGACTTGGCCATCTTGTAGGCGCCGTATTTCGCCTGCGAGTGCCGCAGGACCATGGAGTTGACGTTGACGATCGATCCAGCGGAGGATTCCAGCGCCGGCGTGAAAGCCTGGATCAGCCGCAACGCCCCGAGCGCGCTGAGCTCGATCGCGTCACGGATGTGCTGAAATGTGGTGCCGGCCAATGGCTTCATCGACGGCACCCGGAAGGCGTTGTTGATCAGCACGTCGACCTTGCCGTAGGCCGCCATGGTGGAGTCAACCAGGTTTTTCACTTGATCGTCATCGGTGATGTCGGTGCACACGGCCAGCGCCTTGTGCCCCGTGGCGTTGATCTGCTGGGCGACGTCCTCCAGCCGTTCGGCAGTGCGGGCCGCCAGCACCAGGTCGGCACCGTCGCGCGCGCATCGGTGCGCCAGCGTGGTACCGAGCCCCGGCCCGACGCCACTGATGACGACTACCTTTCGCTTGAGCATCCCGGTCATCGCTACCCCAGCATCCTGGCCGCAATTTGCTTTTGGCGCAATGTGATTCGCGCGCGCCAGTCGTCATCGGAAATCTTGTTGTGCTCCAAGTACGGGAGCGCGGCCGGTACCGCGTCGAAGTCGACCAGCTCGACGATGGGCCCGTCGGCCTCGGTGAGCTCACGGGACACCCGCTGCCAACGGAACTGCAGGAAACCCCTTCGGTGGCTCAGCGTTTCGACCCAGTTGGTCACTCCCGGATTCTGGTCGGCGACGACAATGCGGACCTTGCCATCCGGGTCCGCTTGGGCCTGCGTGTTGTTCAGCGAGGTCTGGTGGTTGATGTAGTCCAGCGAGATGTACCACATGCTGCCCAGCTGGAAGCCCAGGTAGGGGGCGTCGCTGACCGGCACCGTGATCACCAGCGCCTGATCGGGCCGCAGCTCGAAATGCCCGGCTGACGAGTATTGGGTCGCCAGTCCGCCCGGAGTCAGCCGGGGCGCAACCATTGTGTTGACCGGGATGTTGAGATAAAACCACTGCGGAAACTGCAGCCACGTTTTCACCCGGTTCACAAGTTGGGATCCCGCTGTGGTATAACGCTTTTCGATGGTCCCACGAGTCAACGGCGGCGGCGCAGTGCCCGCGGTGTCCAGCCTGGAAATCGTCAGCGTGCCGCGCTGAGCAGACCAGTCGCCGTATACCTCGCGGATCACCAGTTGCCCGGGGCTGGTCGGCCGCAACCGCCACTCGAAGCTGCCGTCCTCGGCGATCTCGAGTTCACGGTCGTCGAACGCTGCCTGGCTGGCGGGCACGTTGTCGTCGGTGTACTCGCCGCCGAGCAGCTGGAAACAAAGGTCGGTGGTGGTACCACGCCTGCCAGTGACCACGTAGTCACGGTCGGCGTGCACCCGGGTGCCGAAGTACAGGGTGTCGGGGTTATCCAGACCCATTTTGGTGAACGGCCCGGTGCCCGACTGCAGGAAAGGATGGTCGCGCTCGTAGTCGAAGGCCAGATGCGTGCAGGCCGCAATGCAACCGGCCAAGTACTGCAATCCTTCGAGCAGGTCGGGTTCCGTCTCGATGTGCGGTGCGGCGGCTACTAGTTTCTCGGCCTCTGCGATCGCCTCGGTGAGGGGGTTGGAGAACACGACCTCGACGCTAGAACGTGTTCCTATTTTGAGTCAATGGCGAACATTTCCGCGCGTCGTGGCAGCGCTCACAAACGAAGCCCGCTCATTTCACGACGTGCACTGGTTGGCCAGTGTGATCAGTGCCTGCCGGACGTCCGGATGCCGGTTGAGGTAGTCGATCAGATTGGTGCCCGACCCCTCCGCCTGGGACTTGGCCGTCAGCTCAGCCTTCACGTCGGGATGCCGGTCCAGGTACGACTGGACGGTTTGGGACGCGGATTGACCCACGGTGGTGTTGCACGGTGCCGCGTTCGCCACCGGCAACGCGATCACCGCTGCGCCGGTGGCGCTCAGCAGACCACCGGCGAGCACGCCGTAGAGTCCGCGACGAAGGGGACTGGAAGTCACGGTCACAGTAATCGAGGTTACTCCGCGACGGCCTTACCGGAACCGTCGCTGAACCGGTCTATCAGTGCGTTACCGCGGCGCCGCTGGTCTGCTCGCGTTTGATCTCCAGAGCGATGTCGATGAGCTGATCTTCCTGGCCGCCGATGAGCTTGCGCTGACCGGCCCGGTACAGCAGCGCAGAGGCGGGCACGTCGTAGCGTTCGGCCTGGCGAATGGCGTGTTTGAGGAAGCTGGAGTAGACCCCGGAGTACCCCATGATCAGCGCGTTGCGGTCGAGCAGGCATTCGGCGGGCATAGCCGGCCGCACCACGTCCTCGGCGGCATCGGCGATGTCGAAGAAGTCGATGTTGGTCTTGACGCCGATTTTGTCGAACACGGCGATGAGGGCCTCGACCGGCGCGTTGCCGGCGCCGGCGCCGAAGCGCCGCGTGCTGCCGTCGATCTGCTTCGCGCCCGCGCGCACGGCCTCCACCGAGTTGGCCACTCCGAGGCCGAGGTTTTCGTGCCCATGGAAGCCCACCTGAGCGTCCTCACCGAGCTCGGCGACCAGCGCCGCTACCCGGTCGGCCACGGCGTCAAGCACCAGCGCGCCCGCGGAGTCGACGACGTAGACGCACTGGCAACCGGCATCGGCCATGATGCGCCCCTGGGCGGCCAGTTTCTCCGGCGGAATCGTGTGGGCCATCATCAAGAACCCGACGGTTTCCAGGCCCAGCTGGCGGGCCAGCCCGAAGTGCTGGATCGATACGTCAGCCTCGGTGCAGTGGGTGGCGATCCGGCAGATTGAGCCGCCATTGTCCTGTGCTTCTTTGATGTCGTCTTTGGTCCCCACCCCGGGCAGCATCAAAAACGCGATTTTTGCCTCTTTTGCCGTTTGTGCGGCGAGTTTGATCAGTTCCTGCTCGGGAGTTTTGGAGAAGCCGTAGTTGAACGACGACCCACCCAAACCGTCGCCGTGGGTCACCTCGATTACCGGCACACCCGCAGCGTCCAGTGCCGCGACGATGGCGCCGACCTCGTCTTTGGTGAATTGGTGGCGTTTGTGGTGTGACCCGTCGCGAAGCGAAGTGTCCGTGATCCGGACATCCCAAATACCGGTCATCGCGTTCCTCCTACTGGCTCGTGCTCTTCGCGCGAGCGCTCATCGCCAAACAGCGTCTCTTTGGCGATCTCCTCGCCGACCTTGGTGGCCGCCGCGGTCATGATGTCAAGGTTGCCCGCATACGGCGGCAGGTAATCTCCGGCGCCCTCGACCTCGATGAACGTGGTGACCAGGGCCTGACCACCGGAGTTCATCGACGGCTCGTCGAACTGCGGCTCGTTGAGCAGCCGGTATCCCGGCACATAGGTCTGCACCTCGGCCACTACCTCGTGGATGGAGGCGGCGATCGCATCGCGGTCGGCGTCCTCGGGGATGGCGCAGAAGATGGTGTCCCGCATGATCAGCGGCGGCTCGGCCGGGTTCAAGATGATGATCGCCTTGCCGCGCGCGGCCCCGCCGATGGTTTCGACGCCTTTGCTGGTGGTCTTGGTGAACTCGTCGATATTGGCCCTGGTGCCCGGGCCGGCAGACACCGACGCCACCGACGCCACGATCTCGGCGTAGGGCACCGTCACGACCCGCGACACCGCGTACACGATGGGAATGGTCGCCTGTCCCCCGCAAGTGATCATGTTGACGTTCGGCGCGTCCAGATGCTCGCGCAGGTTTGCCGGTGGGATCACTGCCGGGCCCACCGCGGCCGGCGTCAGGTCAATGGCCCGGATCCCGGCGGCCGCATACTTCGGCGCCGCGTCTTTGTGGACGTAGGCGCTAGTTGCCTCGAACACCAGGTCGGGTTTGTCGGGCTGCGCCAGTAACCAGTCGATCCCTTGGTGAGTGGTCTCCAAACCCAGCTTGCGGGCCCGCGCCAAGCCTTCGCTTTCCGGGTCGATGCCCACCATCCAGCGCGGTTCCAGCCAGTCTGATCGCAGCAGTTTGTAGAGCAGGTCAGTGCTGATATTTCCCGACCCGACAATTGCCACACTTGCCTTAGACGGCATGTTGCTCCTTATTACTGCTCTTGATATTCGAAAACTAATTCTTTATTCGAAAGACAACCGAACCGAACCCAGCCCCGCGAAGTCGGCGACAAACTCGTCGCCAGCCCGCACGTCGATCGCCCTTGTGCACGATCCAGGCAACACGATGTCACCTTTTCGCAGCCGCACCCCAAAGCTTTCCACCTTGCGGGACAACCACGCCGCCGCGGTGACCGGGTTGCCCAGCACGGCATCGCTGCGGCCCTCGGCGACCACCTCACCGTTGCGGGTCAGCACCGCGTCGATCGCCTTGACGTCAACATCGGCCGGTGACACCCGGGCCTCACCCAACACGAAGCCCGCCGAAGAGGCGTTGTCGGCGATGGTGTCGCACAAGGCAATCTTCCAGTCTTTGATCCTGGTGTCGATCAACTCGATGGACGGGACCAGGGCTTCGGTGGCCGCCAGCACGTCGTCCTCGGTGCAGCCGGCGCCCGGCAGGTCCGCGGCGAGGATGAAGCCCACTTCGACCTCTACCCGCGGATACAGGTATCTGGCCGCCTTGACCGGGGTGTGTTCGAACACCTGCATCTCGTCGAGCAGATGCCCGTAGTCCGGCTCGTCCACGCCCATCATCTGCTGCATCGCCTTCGACGACAGACCTACCTTGTGCCCCAGCACCCGGGCCCCTTCGGCGACCCGCTGGCGGATATTGATCAACTGGATCTCATAGGCGTCGACGACGTCGATGTCCGGGTAGGCGGCGGTCAGCGGAGCGATCGGCTCACGGCTCCGCTCAGCTTGCGCCAAGTCGGCGGCCAGCTCGTCGCGGGTCGCAACACTGAGCATTTGCCGAAGTCCCCTCGTTCGTGTGACCGGGCCAGTAGCGCCCGACCCGGGCAATTCTATAACGTGTTCTACATGACAGCACAGGACTACGACGTCGTCGTGGTCGGGAGCGGCGGCGCCGGCATGGTGGCTGCCCTCGCCGCCGCGCATCGCGGCCTCTCGACAGTAGTCGTCGAGAAGGCTCCGCACTTCGGCGGCTCGACGGCGCGCTCCGGTGGCGGCGTCTGGATTCCCAACAACGAGGTCCTCAAGCGCGACGGGGTGCGGGATACCCCTGAGGCGGCCCGCACCTACCTGCACGGCATCATCGGTGACATCGTCGAACCGGAGCGGATCGACGCCTACCTCGACCGCGGACCCGAGATGCTGTCGTTCGTGCTGAAGAACACCCCCTTGAAGATGTGCTGGGTGCCGCGCTACTCCGACTACTACCCCGAGGCGCCGGGCGGCCGCGCGAGTGGCCGTTCGATCGAGCCAAAGCCGTTCAACGCCCGCAAGCTCGGTGCCGACGAGCCAGGGCTCGAGCCGGCCTATGGCAAGGTGCCGCTCAATGTGGTTGTGATGCAACAGGATTATGTGCGACTGAACCAGCTGAAGCGACACCCGCGGGGCGTGCTGCGCAGCCTGAAGGTCGGCGCACGCACGATGTGGGCGAAGGCGACCGGCAAAAACCTCGTCGGCATGGGCCGAGCCCTGATCGGCCCGCTGCGGATCGGGCTGCAGCGGGCCGGCGTTCCGGTACTGCTGAACACCGCGCTCACCGATCTGTATGTCGAGGACGGCGTGGTTCGCGGGGTTTATGTCCGTGACACCGACGCATCGGAATCGGCTGAGCCACCGTTGATCCGGGCCCGGCGGGGGGTGATCCTGGCCTGCGGCGGTTTCGAGCACAACGAGCAGATGCGGGTCAAGTACCAGCGTGCGCCCATTACCACCGATTGGACAGTGGGCGCCAAGGCCAATACCGGTGACGGCATCCTTGCCGGCGAAAAGCTGGGCGCTGCACTGGATCTGATGGAGGACGCGTGGTGGGGCCCGACGGTGCCGCTGGTGGGCGCGCCGTGGTTCGCGTTGTCGGAACGCAACTCGCCCGGGTCGATCATCGTCAGTATGTCAGGCAAGCGATTCATGAACGAATCGATGCCATACGTCGAAGCCTGTCACCACATGTACGGCGGCGAACACGGCCAGGGGCCAGGGCCGGGCGAGAACATTCCGGCGTGGCTGGTGTTCGACCAGCGGTACCGGGACCGCTATATCTTCGCGGGACTGGAGCCCGGACAACGTATTCCGCGCAAGTGGTTGGACTCCGGAGTGATTGTCCAGGCCGACACGCTCGAGGAGCTGGCCGGCAAGGCCGGCCTACCGGTCGACGAATTGACCTCGACCGTAGAGCGTTTCAACGGTTTTGCGCGTTCGGGTGTCGACGGGGATTATCACCGCGGTGAAAGTGCCTACGACAACTACTACGGCGACCCAACCAACAAGCCGAATCCGAACCTCGGCGAGATCAGTCATCCGCCCTACTACGCCGCCAAGATGGTGCCCGGGGATCTGGGCACCAAGGGCGGCATCCGCACCGATGTCAATGGACGTGCGCTACGCGACGACGGCAGCGTCATCGAAGGCCTTTACGCCGCAGGCAATGTCAGCGCTCCGGTGATGGGACACACCTATCCGGGCCCAGGCGGCACCATTGGGCCGGCGATGACCTTCGGCTACCTAGCGGCGCTGCACATCGCTGACCAGGCCGAGCAGGCGGTCTGAGATGCCGATCGACGTCGACGTCGCGCTGGCGGCGGAGCTCGAACCTATCGAATTCTCTTGGACCAGCAGTGATGTGCAGCTCTATCACCTGGGGCTGGGCGCGGGCGCCGATCCCATGGATCGACGCGAGCTGCGCTACCTGGTAGACGACACCCCGCAGGTGCTGCCGACGTTCGGCAACGTCGCGGCCACCTTCCACGCCACCAAACCGCCGACCGTCAAGTTTCCGGGCGTCGACATCGAGCTGAGCAAGGTACTGCACGCCAGCGAGCAGATCGCGGCGCCCGCGCCGCTGCCGCCGTCGGGTTCTGCCCGGGCCGTCAGCCGGTTCACGGATATCTGGGACAAGGGCAAAGCGGCGGTCCTGGTGAGCGAGACGACGGTGACCGCGCCCGACGGCACCCTGCTATGGACGCAGAAGCGGTCGATCTTCGCCCGCGGCGAAGGCGGGTTCGGCGGGTCGCGCGGGCCGTCGATGTCGGACTCGCCGCCGGACCGGGCGCCCGACCTGGAAGTCGCGATCCCTATTCTGCCGCAGCAGGCGCTGCTCTACCGGCTCTGCGGCGACCGCAATCCGCTGCACTCTGATCCCGAATTCGCTGCTGCCGCAGGCTTTTCCAAGCCCATCCTGCACGGGCTGTGCACCTACGGCATGACCTGCAAGGCGATTGTCGACGCGCTGCTGGACGCCGACGTGGCCGCCGTCGGCTCCTACGGCGCGCGGTTCGCGGGCGTGGCGTTCCCAGGCGAAACGCTGCGGGCCCGCATTTGGAAGGACGACGGCCGCTTGCTGGCCAGCGTCGTCGCGCCGTCGCGCGATAACGCTGTTGTGCTCAGCGGCGTCGAGCTCGTCCCCGCCTAGCGGCCTGGAGCCCCTTGCACCGAGCGTCACGCCAGCGTGGCGTCGGCCTGCGCGGGTCACGCTAGCGTGACGCTCGTCGAGCCAATGCGGCTCGAACACGGGTTATGATCTCAGCGGGCCGATCGCCCGCGACCACCCGGATCACGATCCAGCCGAGCCGCTCGAGCATTTCACGTCGCCGGATATCCCAGCCATATTGCCGCCGGTCGGCTCGGTGCTGCTCGCCGTCGTACTCAACCGCGACTTTGACGTCCTCCCAACCCATATCGAGGTAACAAATTACGTCGCCAAACTCGTCACTGACGGGAATCTGCGTTTGCGGTCGGGGCAAGCCTGCCCGTATCAGCAATAGTCGAAGCCACGTTTCCTTTGGCGACTGCGCCCCGGCGTCCACTAGACCGATCGCGTTCCGTGCCAGATGGATTCCGCGCCGGCCGGGACACCGCTGCACGAGCATCTCAATCTCAGCCACCTTCAAGTCGGTCGCCCGCATCAGGTCATCGATTGCCGACACCGCGTTGTCCGTTTGGTACCAGCATCCCAAGTCGAGCGCGGTCCGGCCGGGGGTTGTCACCGGTATGCCGTCAATCAGTGCGACCTCATCTTCCTCGAGGCGGTCACCCCGAACGCGTAGGCCTGGCAACGGGTTTCTGTTGCTATGGATAATTTCCAATGGCGCAGCGACGTCCACCCACTGGGCACCGTGCAGCGCGGAAGCGGACAGCCCCGCGACAATGCCCCGGCGTCGTGACCACAGCCATCCCGCTCGCGCGCGAACGAGCGGAGTCAACTCAGCGCCGGAGCAGACATACACGTCGGGGAACAACTTGGTATACCGCGTCCGCAGTGCGCTCTTGACTAGATCCCCGTTCGCGACGGCCTCGCTGCCGATGAATGGCTCTGCCATGACGGCAGCGTTCCACGAGTCGCGTCGAGCGTCACGTCAGCGCCAGCGCACCATCCACAGGGTCACCCCAGCGTGACGCTCGGCGCCGACAGCCACGCTAGCGTGACGCTCGGCCAAGGAAATTAGCCGAGGATCAAGCCAGAAGTGGGCACGCCCGTCCCGGCGGTGACGAGCACGTGCTCGACGCCCGCCACCGGGTTCACCGAGGTACCGCGCAATTGCCGGACGCCTTCCGCGATGCCGTTCACGCCGTGGATGTAGGCCTCGCCGAGTTGACCCCCGTGCGTGTTGATGGGAAGCCGACCGCCCAGCTCGATCGCACCGTCTGCGATGAAGTCTTTGGCTTCGCCCCGCCCGCAGAATCCCAGCTCCTCCAACTGAATCAGGGTGAACGGGGTGAAGTGGTCGTAGAGCACCGCAGTCTGGATGTCGGACGGGTTGAGCCCCGACTGCTCCCATAACTGCTGCCCCACCAGGCCCATCTCGGGTAGGCCTAGTTCGGGCCGGTAGTAGCTGACCATGGTGTACTGGTCGGGGCTGGAGCCCTGCGACGCCGCCTCGATGATCGCCGGCCGCTGCTTGAGGTCGCGCGCCCGCTCCACCGACGTGACCACGATCGCGACCGCGCCGTCGGTCTCCTGGCAGCAGTCCAGCAGCCGCAGCGGCTCGGCGATCCACCGCGAATTCTGGTGGTCCTCAATGGTTATCGGCTTCTCGTAGAAGTACGCCTTCGGGTTCTTGGCGGCGTGTTTGCGGTCGGCCACCGAGATGACGCCGAAGTCCCGGCTGGTCGCACCCGACAGGTGCATGTACCGCTGGGCGATCATGGCGACCTGCGCCGCCGGCGTCGAAAGCCCGTGCGGATAGGAGAACGAGTTGTCCGCCGCCGTCGAATCAGCCTGAGCGTCTGGGCTTCCCACCAATCGGGTCTGCACCTGCCCGAATCGCATGCCGGACCGCTCGTTGAATGCCCGGTAGGCAACGACGACGTCGGCCACTCCGGTCGCGACGGCCATCGCGGCATGCTGGACGGTCGCGCACGCGGCACCGCCGCCATAGTGGATCTTGGAGAAGAACTTCAGGTCGCCGATGCCGGCCGCACGCGCGACGGCGATTTCGGTGTTGGTGTCCATCGTGAAGGTGGTCAGTCCGTCGACATCGGCCGGGGTAAGGCCGGCATCGTCGAGGGCATCACGCACCGCCTCGGCCGCCAGCCGAAGCTCACTTCGACCGGAGTCTTTCGAGAAGTCGGTGGCCCCGATGCCGACGATGGCAGCCCTACCCGACAGCATTAAGCATCCCCCATCGTCAGCTTGGTGGTCGCGATGACGTGATCGCCAAGACTGTTGCGGCCCACCACCTTCACCGTGATCAGGCCGTCGTCGATCGCGGTCACCTCACCGGAGAGCGTCACCGTGTCGTAGGCGTACCACGGCACACCCAGTCGCAGCCCAATCGACTTGATCAGCGCCGACGGCCCCGCCCAGTCGGTGATGTAGCGCTGCACCAGCCCGGTGTCGGTGAGGATGTTGACGAAGATGTCCTTCGAGCCCTTGGCCTGCGCCTTATCCCGGTCGTGGTGCACATCCTGAAAGTCCCTGGTGGCCAGGGCCGTCGAGATGATGAACGTCGGGTCCCCGTACAGCTTGAGCTGGGGCAGCGTAGTACCCACTTCTACAACAGGCGCGCTCATGCGTCAGGCTCCCAGGCGTAGAGACTCCACTCCGGGCCGCTGTCACCGGCCGGGAAGTCGATATAGGTTGCGCGAACAGGCATTCCGATTTTCACCTTGGCGTGGTCGACGTTGCGCAGCTCGCCCAGCATGCGTACGCCTTCCTCGAGTTCGACGAGTGCGATGACAAAGGGCAGTGTGCGGCCGGGCACTTTCGGCGCGTGGTGCACCACGAAGCTGAACACTGTGCCCAAGCCGGCGGCCACCGCGTAGTCGATCGGCTCAGCTTTGTCCTGCCACACCGCCGGTACCGGCGGGTGCTGCAGGCTGCCGTCGGGCAGCCGCTGAATCCGCAACTCGTGAGCCTTGACGCCCTCCCAGAAGAACGCGGTGTCGCGCGACGACGACGGCCGCATCATGGCATCGGGGTCCAGATCCGCCGGCACGGAATCCTGCGAAGCCTCGGCCTCGGCGCGCGGTTTGAATTTGAGGATGCGCCAATTCATCTCGGCGACATCTTCGTCGCCGACCCGCCAGACGATGTGCTGGTTGACAAACCACCCCTCGCCGAGGGCGGTTTGCTTAGGCCCGACCACGTCACCCATCTCGGCGCCGATGCTGACTTCCTCGCCGGGCTGCAGATAGCGGTGATAGGTCTGCTCGCAGTTGGTGGCAACCACGCCGATATAGCCGGCGTCGTCGAACAGCTGCATGATGGGCCCCAAAGGATCGTCCTTCGGACGGACTCCGCCCAGCCCGAACATCGTCCATACCTGAATCATCGCCGGTGGAGCCACAATTCCCGGGTGACCCGCGGCGCGCGCCGCGGCCTCATCCACATAGATCGGGTTGCGGTCGCCGATGGCCTCCACCCAGTTGTTGATCATCGGCTGGTTCACCGGATCGCGGGCTGCGCGCGGCTTGCTGCTGCCGGCCGCCTTGATCTGCGCGATCGCTTCCTGGATATCGCCCGCCCCGGTCATCTAGGCACCCTCGGCACCTTGAGGCCAGAGGCGGCGATCATCTCCCGCATGACTTCGTTCACGCCGCCGCCGAAGGTGATCACCAGATTGCGTTTGGTCTGGGAGTCAAGCCAGTTGAGCAGCTCGGCGGTGTCCGACTCGGCGGGGTTACCGTACTTGCCGACGATCTCTTCGGCGAGCCGGCCGACATACTGAACACGCTCGGTGCCAAAGACTTTCGTCGACGCGGCGTCGGCCACGTTGATGGCCTCACCCGCCGCCGCCACCTGCCAATTGAGCAACTCGTTGATCCGCCACATCGCATGAATCTCACCGAGCGCGCGCCTGACGTCGTCGTGGTCGATCGGCGTGACGCCGTCACCACCGGGCTTGGATGCCCACGTGTGCACCCGGTCGTAGATCGCGGCGAACCGGCCCGCCGGGCCCAACATCACTCGCTCGTTGTTGAGCTGGGTGGTGATCAACCGCCATCCGCCGTTCTCCTCACCGACCAGCATGTCGGCCGGTACCCGCACGTCGTTGTAGTACGTGGCGTTGGTGTGGTGGGCGCCGTCGGACAGGATGATGGGCGTCCAGGAGTAGCCGGGATCCTTGGTGTCGACGATCAGAATCGAAATGCCCTTGTGCTTGACGGCTTCCGGGTCGGTGCGGCAGGCCAGCCAGATGTAGTCGGCATCATGTGCGCCGGTGGTGAAGATCTTCTGGCCGTTGACGATGTAATGGTCGCCGTCGCGGACCGCGGTGGTGCGCAACGACGCCAAGTCGGTGCCGGCCTCCGGCTCGGTGTAGCCGATCGCGAAGTGCACCTCACCGGCCAGGATCGCCGGCAGGAACTTCTTCTTCTGCATCTCGCTGCCATACTGCTGCAGGGTGGGACCCACTGTCTGCAGCGTCACCGCGGGCAATGGCACGTCGGCCCGATGGGCCTCGTTGACGAAGATCTGCTGCTCGATCGGCCCGAAGCCGTGGCCACCAAACTCCTTTGGCCACCCGACACCGAGCTTGCCGTCCTGGCCCATCCGCCGGATCACCGCACGATATGCGGCGCCGTGCCGGTCCTTCTCCATCTCCTTCATCTCGTCGGACGAGATCAGATTCGAAAAGTATTGCCGTATCTCGGCTTGCAGCTGACGCTGCTCGACAGTCAGGTCGATGAACATTGCGCTCCCACCAGGTCGAGACGATGAGAAGGCCCGCCCAGCAAGCGGGTCAGGTCTTTGATCGTTGAGTAGTACCGGTGCATCGGGTATGTGATGTCCATCCCCATGCCGCCGTGCAGGTGGTGGCAGATCTGCATTACCGGCGGTGCCTGCGAAGTCACCCAGTATGCCAGCACGTCCAGGTCGTCGTCGGCATCCCGGCCCTCGGCCAGTCGCCAGATCACCGACTTCGCGGCCAAATCGATGGTGCGCGAAGCGATGTAGACCTCGGCGAGCTGGGCTGCCACGGTTTGGAAGGTCGACAACGGTTTGCCGAACTGCTTCCGGTTGGCCACGTAATCGGCGGTCAGCCGCAGCGCCCCGGCCACCAGGCCGTCGGCGTACGCGCCCACCACTGCCAGCGCCAGCTGGTTCACCCGATGCGCCGCGGCGCCGACCAAGACATCGCCGTCAGCAACCGCCACGCCACTGAACGTCACCGTGTACTCGTCGGAACCGCTCGACGTCGGCGTACGGACCAGCTGCACGCCATCAGCCTTCGGCGATACCACCACGACCGCGCTGTCGGCCGTGACGATCATGCAATCCGCGCGTTCGGCATGCGCAACACCGACTTTGGTGCCCGACAATCGGCCGTGAACGAAGGTGGCCGACGGCCGGTCGGGCAGCGCCGCGCCTGGCTCGTTGAGCGCCGCGGTCAACACCCCGCCTTTGGCGACCCCGGCCAGGAAACGGTCCTGCTGCTCATCGGTTGCCAAGTCGAGCAGCGGCACCACGCCAAAGCCCAGCGTTGCCAGCGCCGGCGTGACGGCGCCGTGGCGGCCTATTTCGGTCAGTACCGTCCCGACCTCCGGTAGGCCCACGCCGTCGCCGCCGAGGCGTTCTGGCACCGGCAGCGCCGCCACGCCGCCTTCGACCAGCGCCTGCCACGAGTTGTCCCGGCCCAATACCGACGTGACAACGTCGGCGACAGCCTGTTGTGTCGCGGTGAGGTCGAAGTCCATCAGTGAGCCACCGGGCTGGGGGTACTCCCCCGCGAGCGGGAGGTGCCCCCACCCGCTTGCGGGGGATTGCCGGTGTAATCAACCTGCCAGTGCTTGATTCCGTTGAGCCATCCTGACCGCAGTCGCTCCGGTGCCGAAATCGGCGTCAGGTCCGGCATGTGGTCGGCGACCGCGTTGAAGATCAGGTTGATCGTCATCCGGGCCAGGTTGGCGCCGATGCAGTAATGCGCACCGGTGCCGCCGAACCCGACGTGCGGGTTGGGATTCCGAAGGATATTGAATGTGAACGGATCCTCGAAGACCTCTTCATCGAAATTGGCCGACCGGTAGAACATCACCACCCGCTGGCCCTTCTTGATCTGCACACCGGACAGCTCGTAGTCCTGCAGCGCGGTCCGCTGGAACGACGTGACCGGGGTGGCCCAGCGGACAATCTCGTCGGCGGCGGTCTCCGGCCGCTCCTTCTTGTACAGCTCCCACTGATCGGGGAAGTCGGCGAACGCCATCATCCCCTGGGTAATGGAATTGCGGGTGGTCTCGTTGCCGGCCACCGCGAGCATCATCACAAAGAAACCGAACTCGTCGTCGGAGAGCTTTTCACCCTCGATGTCAGCGTTGATCAGCGTGGTGACGATGTCGTCGCCGGGATTCTCGGCCTTCAGGGCGGCCATCTGCATCGCGTACGTGAGCACCTCGACTGAAGACGCCTTGGGATCGATGTCGGCATACTCGGGATCGTCGTTGCCGGTCATCTCGTTGGACCAGCGGAAGAGCTTGTCGCGGTCCTCTTGCGGCACTCCGAGGAGACCAGCGATCGCCTGCAGCGGCAGCTCACAGGCCACCTGCTCGACGAAGTCGCCGGAGCCGGCAGCTGCCGCGGCCTTGGCGATGTTCTGGGCGCGTTCGTTGAGTTCGTCGCGTAGGCGTCCGATGGCCCGGGGCGTGAAACCACGGGAGATGATCTTGCGCAGCCGGGTGTGGTGCGGTGCGTCCATGTTGAGCATGACGAACCGCTGAAGGTCGATGTCCTCGCGCGCGATGTCGTTGTTGAAGCGCGGAATCACGCAGTTCTCGTAGCTGGAGAAGACGTCGCTGCGCAGCGACACCTCCTTGACGTCGTTGAGTTTGGTGATCGCCCAGAAGCCGCCGTCGTGGAATCCGCCGCCGTTGCCCGGAGCCTGTTCGTTCCACCAAATCGGGGCGGTCGCCCGCACCTCCGCAAACTCTTCGACCGGAAGCCGCTCGGTGTAGATGTCGGGGTCGGTGAAATCGAACCCGGGTGGAAGATTGGGGCTGGGCACACTACTTCTCCTTACTGCCGGTCAACCTTGACTGGCGATTCCAGCACACTAGTTCTCCTAGTGGCGCTTTGCAGCCAGTAAAACATGCCTTCACCGCAGACAAAAGGCGCCGAAGTATCCTCGCTTGTCAGAGTAATGAAACGTGTTCTAGCCTGGCCGCATGGGTAACCCGGTAATCGTTGAAGCCACCCGCAGCCCGATCGGCAAACGCAATGGATGGCTGTCAGGGCTGCACGCGACAGAGTTGTTGGGCGGGGTGCAAAGGGCACTGGTCGAGAAGGCCGGCATCGACGCCGGCGACGTCGAGCAGGTTATCGGTGGCTGCGTGACCCAGTACGCCGAGCAATCCAACAACATCAGCCGGACAGCGTGGCTGACCGTGGGTTTGCCCGAACACGTCGGCGCCACCACCGTCGACTGCCAGTGCGGCAGCGGCCAGCAGGCCAACCACCTGATCGCCGGGCTGATTGCAATCGGCGCTATCGACGTCGGCATCGCCTGCGGCATCGAGGCGATGAGCCGGGTGGGGCTCGGTGCTAACGCGGGTCCGGAGCGCAATTGGCGCGCCGAATCGTGGGACATCGACCTGCCCAACCAGTTCGAGGCCGCCGAGCGGATCGCCAAGCGACGCGGCATCACCCGCGAAGACATCGACGCCTTCGGATTCGAGTCTCAGCTACGCGCCAAGCGAGCCTGGGACGAGCGTCGCTTTGATCGCGAGATTTCACCTATCGAGGCGCCGGTGCTCGACGAGCAGAAGCAGCCCACCAACGACCGCCACATGGTCTCCCGTGACCAGGGTCTGCGTGACACCACAATGGAGGGGTTGAGCCAGCTGAAGCCGGTGCTCGAAGGCGGGATCCACACGGCGGGCACGTCGTCGCAGATCTCCGACGGCGCCGCAGCGGTGTTGTGGATGGACGAAGAGAAAGCCAAGGCGCTCGGGCTGCGGCCGCGAGCCCGGATCGTCAGCCAGGCCCTGGTCGGCGCCGAACCCTACTACCACCTGGACGGCCCGGTGCAGTCCACCGCGAAGGTGTTGGAAAAGGCCGGCATGAAGATCGGCGACATCGACCTCGTCGAGATCAACGAGGCGTTCGCATCGGTGGTGCTGTCCTGGGCCCGGGTGCACGAGCCTGATATGGCCCGGGTCAACGTCAACGGCGGCGCGATCGCGCTGGGCCACCCGGTGGGCTGCACCGGCAGCCGGCTGTTCACCACCGCACTGCACGAGCTGGAGCGTTCCGATCAGAGCACCGCGCTGATCACCATGTGCGCCGGCGGCGCCCTGTCCACCGGCACCATCATCGAGCGGATTTAGTCCGTCGGTGCAGGTCTTTCAAGAGAGCCGCATTGCGGCGGCGCAGGCATACATCGACGCGCTCGTCAGTCATGACGGCGACTCCGTTCCGTTCGCGGCCCGATGCACCCGCATCGAGCAGGGCATCAAGAACGGGTTTTCCGGAAATCACCTGCGGCGCAGCCTAAATCGCGGACCCCAGTACTGGGTCATCGCCGACACGACGCCAGCGGACTACCGCATCGACGGCGACGAGGTGCACGCGACGTATGACGTGCTGACCAAGGCGGGGCTCGCTGGCCGACGACTCGCCGCGCGGGTCAGGGAGAGCTTCGTGATCCCCGCCGAAAGTCCCAGCGGAAAAGCCGAGATCCACCACATCAAGGTTCGCTTCCATCCCTTCATTCAGCGCTAGTGCCCCTAGGATCAGCGTCATGCCGAAACCACCGCCACGGTTTTTGAATTCGCCGTACACCGACTTCCTGATCAAGTGGATGTCGCGCCTCAACACCTGGATGTACCGCCGTAACGGCGGGGAGGGCCTCGGCGGCACGTTCCAGAAGATTCCCGTCGCCCTTTTGACCACCACCGGCCGCAAGACTGGCGAGCCCCGGGTCAGCCCGCTGTACTTTATGCGTGACGGAGACCGGGTGATCGTCGCCGCTTCGAAGGGTGGTGCCACGAAGAACCCAATGTGGTACCTCAACCTCAAGGCCAATCCAAAGGTTCAGGTGCAAATCAAAAAAGAGGTGCTTGACCTGACCGCGCGGGACGCGACCGACGAAGAGCGCGCCAGGTACTGGCCGCAGTTGGTGGACATGTACCCGTCCTACGAGGACTACCAGTCCTGGACCGACCGGACCATCCCGATCGTCGTCTGCGATCCCTAGAGTTCGCACATTCCGACGGATTCGCCGAGCGTGTAACCACGGCGAAAAATCGGAAATCTCGCCGTGAGTGCACGCTCGGCGCGCGGCGCGCTAGGCCCCGTAGACCGGGACCGGCGGCCGCGACTTGGCCAGCAAGTCGATGACGACAGGTCCCAACTCTGCCGGATCCCATCTCGCGCCCTTGTCAACCTGCGGGCCGTGCGCCCAGCCCTCGGCGACCCGGACGATGCCGCCCTCGACCTCGAACACCTTCCCGGTGACGTCACGGGATTCGGCGCTGCCCAGCCACACCACCAATGGCGAGATGTTCTCCGGCGCCATCGCGTCGAAACCTTCGTCGGGCTTGGCCATCATCTCCGCAAAGACGGTCTCGGTCATGCGGGTGCGGGCCGACGGTGCGATGGCGTTGACGGTCACGCCGTAACGACCCATTTCGGCGGCGCCGACGAGCGTCAGCGCCGCGATGCCGGCCTTGGCGGCGCTGTAGTTGCCTTGCCCGACACTGCCCTGCAAGCCCGCACCGGAACTGGTGTTGATGATCCGTGCGTCAACGGTTTTCCCCTCTTTGGACAGCCCACGCCAGTACGCCGCGGCATGCCGCATCGTGGCGAAATGGCCCTTGAGGTGCACGGCGATGACGGCGTCGAACTCCTCCTCGCTGGTGTTGGCCATCATCCTGTCGCGCACGATGCCGGCATTGTTGATCAGGACGTCCAGACCGCCGAACGTCTCGACGGCGGTCGCAACCAGGTCGGCCGCTTGGCCCCAGTCCGCGATGTTGGATCCATTGGCGACGGCTTCGCCACCGGCTGCGGTGATCTCGTCGACCACACCCTGCGCGGCGCTGCCGCCGCCCGCGGGCGACCCGTCCAGCCCCACACCGATGTCGTTGACGACCACGCGCGCGCCTTCGGCGGCGAAGGCCAGCGCATGCGCGCGACCGATACCGCCGCCCGCTCCTGTGACGATGACGACACGGCCGTCGACCAAGCCCATACCCATTGCTCCTTACTCGTTACGTGTTGGCACTCGAGGCGGCCAGGTAAGGCGGCGGCTCACCGCCGCCATGTACCTCCAGCGTGGCTCCACTGATATACGAGGCCATATCGGAAGCCAGAAACGCTGCGGCCCAGCCGATGTCGCTGGGTTTCGCCAGCCGCCCGAGTGGCACGGTGGCAGCGACGCGGGCGACCGACTCGGCATCACCGTAAAACAGTTCGGACTGTTCGGTCTCCACCATGCCGACCACCACCGCATTCACCCGGACCTTGGGAGCCCATTCCACCGCCAGTGTGAGAGTGAGGTTTTCGAAACCCGCCTTGGCCACACCGTAGGCGGCCGTACCCGGGGTGGGACGGCGACCGCTGACGCTGCAAATGTTGACAATCGACCCACCGTTGGGTTGCTTTTGCATCAGCGCGTTCGCATGCTGCGAAACCAGCAGCGGTGCAAGCACATTGAGTTCGACGATCTTGCGGTGAAAGTTGTGCGTGGCCTCAGCTGCCAGGGCATACGGCGATCCTCCCGCGTTGTTGACCAACACGTCGAGGCGACCGTGGCGTTCACCTATCGCCTCGATGAGCCGAGTCACCGACTCCTCGTCGCGGATGTCGCAGGCATGGAACTCATACGGCAAACCTTCGACGGCGCGTCGTGCACAGGTGATGACGGTCGCGCCCTGCTCGGCGAAAACCGAACTGATACCGGCACCTACCCCTCGAACGCCGCCGGTGACCAAAACCACCCGCCCGGCCAGTCCCAAACTGATGGCGTCGGCTCCTTGGGCGCGAGTCACTGTGCTAGCGTACCAAGCAAGTGCTTGCTTAGGTAGCCGCTCCCAGGAAGTGCAATGACGATCACATCCACCGAAACCGAACCGGGCATAGTCGCGGTCACCGTCGACTACCCACCGGTCAACGCCATCCCGTCGCGCGGCTGGTTCGAACTCGCCGACGCGATCACGGTTGCCGGTCAGAACGCCGATACCCACGCGGTGATCCTGCGGGCCGAGGGCCGCGGCTTCAACGCCGGTGTGGACATCAAGGAGATGCAGCGCTCCGAAGGATTCACCGCCCTGATCGACGCCAATCGCGGCTGCTTCGCCGCATTCCGGGCGGTCTACGAATGCGCGGTGCCGGTGATCGCCGCAGTGAACGGATTCTGCGTCGGCGGCGGCATCGGCCTGGTCGGCAACTCGGACGTCATCGTGGCCTCCGACGACGCCACCTTCGGGCTCCCCGAGGTGGAACGAGGCGCGCTCGGGGCGGCCACCCATCTGTCGCGACTGGTGCCTCAGCACATGATGCGGCGGCTGTTCTTCACCGCGGCCACCGTGGACGCCGCCACCTTGCATCACTTCGGTTCGGTGCACGAGGTGGTGCCCTGCGCCGAACTCGACGAAGCCGCTTTAAGGGTCGCCCGCGACATCGCCGCCAAGGACACCCGGGTCATCCGTGCGGCCAAGGAGGCGCTCAACCTCATCGACGTGCAACGGGTCAACTCGAGTTACCGCATGGAGCAAGGCTTTACGTTCGAGCTCAACCTCGCTGGCGTGTCCGACGAGCACCGCGACGCGTTCGTCAAGAAGTCATGAGCGACAAGCGAACCAGCCTCGACGAGGCCGTCGCGCAACTGCGCAGCGGCATGACCATCGGCATCGGCGGCTGGGGGTCGCGGCGCAAGCCGATGGCCTTCATACGTGCCATGTTGCGCACCGACGTCACGGATTTGACAGTAATCACCTACGGCGGACCCGACCTGGGATTGCTGTGCTCGGCCGGCAAGGTACGACGCGTCTACTACGGGTTCGTCTCGCTGGACTCGCCGCCCTTCTACGACCCGTGGTTCGTCAAGACGCGCACCAGCGGGGCCATCGAAGCCCGGGAAATGGACGAGGGCATGCTGCGTTGCGGGTTGCAAGCCGCGGCACAGCGGCTGCCGTTCCTGCCGATCCGCGCCGGGCTGGGCAGTTCGGTGCCGGACTTCTGGGAGGGCGAGCTGGCCACGGTAACCAGCCCATACCCGGCGCCCGGCGGCGGACACGAGACGCTGATCGCCATGCCGGCGTTGCGCCTGGACGCCGCTTTTGTGCACCTCAATCTCGGTGACAGCCAAGGCAATGCCGCATACACCGGCATCGACCCCTACTTCGACGATCTGTTCCTGATGGCCGCCGAGAAACGCTACCTGTCGGTGGAGCGTGTCGTCTCCACCCAAGAGCTGGTCAAGGCGGTACCGGCGCAGGCGCTGCTGGTGAACCGGATGATGGTCGACGCGGTGGTGGAAGCGCCGGGTGGTGCGCACTTCACCACCGCCGCACCGGATTACGGCCGCGACGAGAAGTTCCAGCGACATTACGCCGAGGCCGCATCGACCGAAGAGGGTTGGCAGCAGTTCGTAAAGACCTACCTGTCGGGCAGTGAGGCCGACTACCAGGCGGCCGTGCGCACATTCGGAGAGGAGGCCGGATCGTGACCGGGGAAGTGAGCACCCGGGCCGAGGTATGCGCGGTTGCCTGCGCCGAATTGTTCCGGGACGCAGGCGAGATCATGATCAGCCCGATGACGAACATGGCCGCAGTCGGCGCACGGCTGGCGCGGTTGACCTTCTCCCCCGACATCCTGCTGACCGACGGCGAGGCGCAGCTGCTGGCCGACACGCCGGCGTTGGGTAAGACCGGAGCCATCGAAGGCTGGATGCCGTTTGGCCGGGTGTTCGAGACGCTGGCCTGGGGACGCCGGCACGTAGTGATGGGTGCCAATCAGGTGGACCGCTTTGGCAATCAGAACATCTCGGCGTTCGGACCACTGCAACACCCCACCCGGCAGATGTTCGGCCTCCGGGGTGCGCCCGGCAACGCCATCAACCACGCGACCAGCTACTGGGTCGGCAACCATTCGAAGCGGGTGTTCGCCAACACCGTCGACATCGTCTGCGGGATCGGCTACGACAAGGTGGATGCGGACAATCCGGCGTTTCGGTTCACCGGCGTATACCGGGTGGTATCCAACCTGGGAGTGTTCGACTTCGGCGGCCCGGACGCGACGATGCGGGCGCTGACCCTGCACCCTGGCGTCTCGCCCGATGACGTTCGCGAAGCCACTTCCTTCGAGGTGCATGGCCTCGAGGAGGCCGACGAGACCAGGCTGCCAACCGACGACGAACTGCGCTTGATCCGCGAGGTTATCGACCCGAAGGCGTTGCGGGACAGAGAGATACGCTCATGAAGTTGTGCACGCCGCTGACCGAGCTGGTCGGCGTCGAGCATCCGGTGGTGCAAACCGGGATGGGCTGGGTGGCTGGCGCCCGCCTGGTGTCGGCCACGGCCAACGCGGGCGGACTCGGCATCCTGGCGTCGGCCACCATGACCCTGGACGAGCTGGAAACCGCCATCGGCAAGGTCAAGGCCGCCACCGACAAGCCATTCGGCGTCAACATCCGCGCCGACGCCGCCGACGCGCCAGACCGCGTCGAGTTGATGATCCGCGAGGGCGTGAAGGTGGCGTCGTTCGCCCTGGCACCCAAACCGGAGTTGATAGCCCGGCTCAAAGATGCCGGGGCGGTGGTCATTCCGTCGATCGGCGCGGCCAAACACGCGCGCAAGGTCGCGGGCTGGGGCGCCGACGCTCTGATCGTGCAGGGCGGCGAAGGCGGCGGGCACACCGGACCCGTCGCGACGACGCTGCTGCTGCCGTCGGTGCTGGATGCCGTAAAGGGCACCGGTATCCCAGTTATCGCGGCGGGCGGATTCTTCGACGGGCGCGGGCTGGCCGCGGCGTTGTCATACGGCGCCGCCGGTGTGGCGATGGGCACGCGGTTTCTGCTCACCTCGGATTCCACCGTGCCCGACGCGGTCAAACGGCGCTATCTGGAAGCCGCGCCGGACGGCACGGTAGTCACCACGCGAGTCGACGGCATGCCGCACCGGGTGCTGCGCACCGGACTGGTCGAGAAGCTGGAAAGTGGTTCGCGGGCAAGAGGTTTCACCGTGGCAGTGCGTAATGCCGCAAAGTTCAAGCAGATGTCGCGGATGACCTGGCGGTCGATGATCAGCGACGGGCTGGCGATGCGCCACGGCAAGGAATTGACCTGGTCACAGGTGGTGATGGCGGCCAATACCCCGATGCTGCTGAAAGCGGGGCTGGTTGACGGCAACACCGAGGCCGGGGTGCTGGCTTCCGGACAGGTGGCCGGCATCCTCGATGACCTGCCGTCCTGCGCCGAGCTGATCGAGTCGATCGTGCGTGTCGCGATCGAGCATTTACAGGCGGCGTCTGCGCTGGTGGAGTAGTTGACGCGTGTCGACTACGCTATCGCTGCTATGTCGACCATCGACGCGATAGACCAAGCTGCGCCGGACTCCTCCGCACACCATGCGCTGCCGGATCCCGGCGAGTCGGTACCCAAGCTGGCGCTGCCCACCGTCGCAATCTTCCTGGGCGCGCTGACCGCATTCGTCCTTTCCACGATCGGCTATATCAACGGATGGGCCCCGCTGTGGGTCACGATCCCGGTCAACGCCGCGGTGACCTTTGTGATGTTCACCGTCGTGCACGACGCCTCGCATTACTCGATCAGCTCCACCCGCTGGGCGAATGGGCTGTTCGGCCGGTTGGCGTGGCTCCTCGTCGGGCCCGTGGTCGCCTTCCCGTCGTTCGGGTACATCCACATCCAGCATCACCGCCATTCCAACGACGACGATGAAGACCCGGACACGTTCGCGTCGCACGGCTCGCTGTGGCTGTTGCCGTTCCGCTGGTCGATGGTGGAGTACTTCTACCTCAGGTATTACCTCCCCCGCGCCCGCAGCCGACCGGTCTCCGAGGTTGCCGAGACACTGATGATGCTGACTCTGAGCCTGACCGGCCTGATCGTTGCCATTGTCACGGGAAACTTCTGGACGCTGGCGGTGGTATTCCTGATCCCGCAGCGCATTGGACTCACGGTCCTGGCGTGGTGGTTCGACTGGCTGCCCCATCACGGGCTCAAGGACACCCAGCGCACCAACCGCTACCGCGCGACCCGCAACCGCGTCGGTGCGGAGTGGCTGTTCACCCCGGTGCTGCTGTCGCAGAACTACCACTTGGTGCATCACCTGCACCCGTCGGTGCCGTTCTACTGGTACCTGCGGACGTGGCAGCGCAACGAAGAGGCCTATCTGGAGCGCAACGCCGCGATCTCCACAGTCTTTGGCCAGCAATTGAATCCGCAGGAGTTCCGGGAGTGGAAGGAGCTCAACGGCAGGCTCGCGCGGCTGTTGCCGGTGCGGATGCCGGCCAGGTCGAGTTCGCCGCACGCGGTGCTGCACCGCATCCCGGTCGCCTCGGTCGATCCCATCACCGCCGACAGCACGCTTGTGACGTTCGCGGTGCCGGAAGAATTGCAGGAAGCGTTCCGTTTCGAGCCAGGCCAGCACGTCACTGTGCGCACCGACCCAGGCGGCGAAGGCATTCGGCGCAACTACTCGATCTGCGCGTCGGCAACACGTGCCCGGCTGCGGATCGCCGTCAAGCACATCCCGGGCGGCGCGTTCTCGACGTTCGTGGCCAACGACCTCAAGGCCGGTGACGTGCTTGAGCTCGCGACTCCGACCGGCCGGTTCGGTACCCCGTTGCATCCGTTGCAGCGCAAGCACTATGTGGGTCTGGTGGCCGGTAGCGGCATCACGCCGGTGTTGTCCATCTTGGCGACGACGCTGGAGATCGAAACCGAAAGCCGGTTCACGCTGATCTTCGGGAACCGCACCAGGGAGTCGACGATGTTCCGGGCCGAGCTGGATCGTCTGGAGTCGCGCTATGCCGACCGGCTGGAGGTCCTGCACGTGCTGTCCAGCGAGCCGTTGCACACCCCCGGGCTGCGCGGCCGCATCGATAAGCGAAAACTCAACCGGTGGCTGACCAGCAGCCTGCAGCCGGACAGCGTCGACGAGTGGTTCATCTGCGGTCCTATGGGGATGACTACCGCCGTGAGCGAGTCGTTGATCGAGCATTGCGTGGACTCCGAGCGCATTCACCTCGAGCTGTTCTTCGGGTACGACACTGCCCCCGCGACCGAGCGTGCCTACGAGGCCGCGACCGTGACCTTCACACTGTCCGGCCAGCAGGACACATTCGATCTGGTCCCCGGTGACTCGATTCTGGAAGGCGCGCTGCAGCGTCGCAGCGATGCGCCGTACGCCTGCATGGGCGGTGCATGCGGCACTTGCCGGGCGAAACTTGTCGAGGGTGACGTGGAGATGGACCACAACTTCGCTATGGGGCAGGCCGAGCTGGACGCCGGCTACATCCTGACCTGCCAGTCACATCCGACGACGCCGTTCGTGGCCGTCGACTACGACACCTAGAGACCGAGGGCAAGAGGTACGTGTAGGAGGAATGATGGCACTGGCACCGGGATCCTGGCCCAACCCGCTTCTGAAAGCGGTTCGTACTTCGAACAGATATCTGCTCAACCCGCTGATGTTGCGGCTTGCCGGCCACAAGCACTGGTACGCAGCGGCTATCCGGCACACCGGACGACGATCAGGCAAGCAGTACACCACACCGGTCGTAGCGGAACGGGTGGCTGACGGCTTTGTCATACCGCTGCCCTATGGCACGCGAGTGGACTGGTTGCAGAACGTCCTTGCGGCGGGGCGCGCGACCATCTCATCCCAGGGCGAAAGCTACGACGTGGCGGAGCCCGAGGTCATCGACGCGGCGGCGGCCCTGCCCGTGCTGTCGACCCAACGGCGACGCACCTTTCAGCGGGTCGGCATTGAGCACTACCTGAAGCTGAAGGACGCGTCGACGAACACCTGAGCCCGGGCGCTGATGAACTACAGCCGCTCGATGATCGTGACGTTGGCCGTGCCACCGCCCTCGCACATCGTCTGCAACCCGTAGCGGCCGCCGGTGCGCTCCAGCCCGTTGAGCATGGTGGTGAACAGCTTGGCCCCCGTTGCGCCCAACGGATGACCGAGGGCGATCGCCCCGCCGTTGGGGTTGACCTTCTCCGGGTCGGCCTTGATCTCCTTGAGCCAGGCCAGCACGACCGGCGCGAATGCCTCGTTGATCTCGACGGTGTCGATGTCGTCGATGGACAGCCCGGTCTTTTCCAGCGCGTAACGGGTGGCGGGTATGGGACCGGTCAGCATGAACACCGGGTCTGCGCCGCGCGCACTGATGTGGTGAATGCGGGCCCTCGGGGTCAGCTTGTGGTCTTTGACGGCCTGCTCGGAAGCCAGCAGCACCGCACTCGCACCGTCGGAGATCTGGCTGGCCAGCGCTGCGGTCAACCGGCCACCCTCGGTCAGCGTCTTCAGCCCCGCCATCTTCTCCAGCGTCGTCTCGCGCGGCCCCTCATCGATGCGAAATTCGGACCCGTTTACCTGTACGGCCGATGACCTCGTTGTCGAAATGTCCTCCCCGGATTGCCGATAGGGCACGCTCGTGGCTGCTCAGCGCGAATTGCTCCATCTCCTCGCGGGACAGGTTCCACCGCTCAGCGATCAGCTCGGCACCCCGAAACTGCGAAATCTCCTGATCGCCGTAGCGGTGCAGCCAGTTCTTCGACTCGTTGGTGGGCGAGGTGAAGCCGAACTGCTTACCGACCTCCATCGCCGAGGCGATCGGAATCTGGCTCATGTTCTGCATGCCGCCGGCCAAGATCACGTCGGCGGTGCCCGACATAATCGCTTGTGCGCCAAAGGAAATCGCCTGCTGGCTGGAGCCACATTGCCGGTCGACGGTGACACCGGGGACTTCCTCCGGATAACCGGCAGCGAGCCACGCCAGCCGGCCGATGTTGCCGGCCTGTCCGCCGATGGCGTCGACACAGCCGACCACTACGTCGTCAACGGCGGCGGGGTCGACGTCGACACGTTCGAACAGTCCGTGAAACGCCGCTACGCCCAGGTCAATCGGGTGCACACCGGCTAGGGATCCATTGCGCTTGCCGACCGCGGTACGCACAGCTTCCACGATGTACGCCTCGGGCATATCAGACTCCTTCTTTGGTGATTCCGCCAAGGACGATGGCGAGATACTGCTGACCCACCTGCTCCGCGGTGAGCGGCCCGCCAGGTTGATACCAGCGCACCGACACCCAGGTGGTGTCACGGATGAAACGGTAGACCAGGTCGACATCCAGGTCGGGCCGGAAGTAGCCCTCGTCTATGCCCTGACTGAGCACCTCGACCCACATCTTGCGTTGTTGTCGGTTCATGTCCTCGATGTAGGAGAACCGAGGCTGCGATGACAGCCGTTGGGCTTCGTCCTGGTAGATGACGACTTGCGCATGCCGATGCTCGATCGCCTCGAACGACGCCATGAACAGGCCCTTGAGCCGCTCCAGCGGATTGGCTTCGCTGTCCACGACCTCGCGATAGCGGGCGAACAGCCAGTCCAGGAAACCGCGCAGCAACTCGTCGACCATCTCCTCCTTGGAGGAGAAATGGTGGTACAGACTGCCGGACAGGATGCCGGCACCGTCGGCGATATCGCGCACCGTGGTGGCGCGCAGTCCGCGTTCGGCGAACATGGCCGCAGCGAGCTCCAGCAACTCGTCTCGCCGGCTGTTTGCCTGACCGGTCACTCGGTCCACCCGATCAGAGTATCAACCAAGCGCTTGCTTGGCTAGCTGTGATCATGGATGCTGGCTCGACACGGAAATAACCTCACCAGTCAGGTAGCTGGAGTAGTCGCTGGCCAGAAACGCGATGGTGGCCGCTACTTCCCACGGCTCGGCGGCGCGCCCGAACGCCTCGTCGGCGGATAGCCGGTCGAGAAGATCGGCCGAGGTCGTCTTGTCCAGAAACTTGTGCCGGGCGATGCTGGGCGAGACCGCGTTAATCCGCACCCCGTACTCGACGGCTTCCATTGCGCTGCAACGGGTCAACGCCATCACCCCGGCTTTGGCGGCCGCGTAGTGCGATTGCGAGTGCTGGGCCCGCCACCCCAGGACGCTGGCGTTGTTGACGATCACCCCGCCGTGCGACGCGTCGCGGAAGTACCGCAGCGCCGCGCGGGTGGCCCGGAACACCGACGTCAGAGTCACGTCCAGCACGCGGTCCCACTCGTCGTCGGTCATGTCGGCCACCGGCGTCTGTCCGCCCAGCCCGGCGTTGTTGACCAGCACGTCGATGCGGCCCATCCGGGCAGTGGACGAATCGATCAGGGCATCGACCTGCGCGGTGGACGTCACGTCGCACACCACGCTCTCGACTCGGCCCTTTCCCAGCGCGGACAGTTCGGCGGCGGCCTCCCCCAGCCGTCGTTCGTGGTGGTCGGAGATCACGACGTCGGCCCCCTCGGCCAGGGCCCGCCGCGCGGTGGCCGAACCGATACCGGTGCCCGCAGCCGCGGTCACGACGATCACCTTGCCCTCCAGAAGGCCGTGTCCCGCAATCTCTTTCGGCGCTTCGGAGAGATTCATCCGTTAACCTCCCGGGGCAAGCCGAGCACCCGCTCGGCAATGATATTGCGCTGTATTTCGTTGGAACCGCCGTAGATGGTGTCGGCGCGGGTGAACAGGAACAGCCGCTGCCATTCGTCGAACTCACCATCCGGCAAGGTCATCCCGGGCTTGCCGATCACGTCCATCGCCAGCTCGCCCAGATCACGATGCCAGTTGGCCCACAACAACTTCGACACGTTGTCCTGGCCGGGTTGCTCGATGTCCATGGTGGCCAAGGCGTAGGAACGCATCGCCCGCAGCCCCGTCCACGCCCGCGTCAGCCGCTCCCGGATGAACGGGTCGTCGGCGGCGCCGTTGCGCTGCGCAAGCTCGGCCAGGTTGGAAAGCTCACGGGCGTAGACGATCTGCTGTCCCAGCGTGGAGACGCCGCGCTCGAAGGTCAGCGTTCCCATCGCGACCCGCCAACCGTCGCCCGACTGGCCCACCACCAGGCTGGCGTCGGTGCGGGCGTCGTCGAAGAACACCTCGTTGAACTCCGCGGTGCCGGTGATCTGGACGATCGGCCGGATCTGCACACCGGGCTGGTCCAGCGGCACCAGCAGGTACGACAAACCGGCGTGCCGTTTGGAGCCCTTCTCGGTGCGCGCGACCACAAAGCACCACTGCGACAGGTGCGCCAGCGACGTCCACACCTTCTGGCCGTTGATCACCCACTGGTCGCCGTCCAGGTCGGCGGTGGTCGAGACGTTCGCCAGGTCGCTACCCGCACCGGGTTCCGAATATCCCTGGCACCACAGCTCGGTGACATCGAGGATGCGCGGCAGGAAGCGCTGCTGCTGCTCGGGCGTGCCGAAAGCAATCAGCGTCGGCCCCAGCAGCTCTTCGCCGAAGTGATTCACCTTGACCGGCGCGTCGGCGCGGGCGTACTCCTCGTAGAAGGCCACCCGGTGTGCGGTCGGAAGCCCACGCCCGCCGTGCTCGACCGGCCACCCCAAGCAGGTCAGTCCGGCGGCCGCGAGGTGCTGGTTCCACGCCCGGCGCTCCTCGAACGCCTCATGCTCACGTCCGGGTCCGCCGAGCCCCTTGAGTGCTGCGAATTCGCCGACGAGATTGTCGGCGAGCCACTGGCGTACCTCCGCCCGGAACTCCTCGACGTCCTGCATGCCCTGTAGGCTAACCTACCAAGCACTTGCTTCGTTAAGGAGTTCCATGGCGAGCGATCCCCGCACTGTGCCCGCGGCGCTGGATCGTTTCGCACGCCAGCTCCCCGATCACGACGCGCTGATCACCGACGAGCGGTCGTTCACGGCCGCCGCCCTGCGCGAGGCGGTACATCGGGCGGCGGCCGCGCTGATCACGCTCGGAGTGAGGCCCAGAGACCGGGTGGCCATCTGGTCACCGAACACCTGGCATTGGGTGGTGGCCTGCCTGGCGATCCACCACGCCGGCGCTGCCATGGTGCCGCTGAACACCCGCTACACGGCGGCGGAAGCCAGCGACATCCTGGCCCGCACCGGTGCACCGGTGCTGTTCGCGATGGGCGAGTTCCTCGGCACCGACCGGATTTCCGGCCTGGACCGCGACGCTCTGCCCGCGTTGCGGGACATCGTGCGAGTGCCGATTGAAGCCGACGACGGGACATGGGACGAGTTCATCGCCCGCGGCTCGAAACCATCGGCGGTCGATGCCGTCCGGACCCGCAGCGCCGCCGTCACGCCCGACGATGTCAGCGACATTCTGTTCACCTCCGGCACGACTGGCCGCAGCAAAGGCGTGCTGTGCGCACACCGGCAATCGCTGTCGGGCTCGGCGTCGTGGGCCGCCAACGGCAAGATCACCAGCGATGACCGCTACTTGTGCATCAATCCGTTTTTCCACAATTTCGGCTACAAGGCCGGCATCCTGGCCTGTTTGCAGACCGGTGCGACGCTGATCCCGCACCTGACGTTCGATCCACTGCGCACGCTGCAGGCGATCGAGCAACACCGCATCACTGTGTTGCCCGGGCCGCCGACCATCTACCAGACTCTGCTCGACCACCCGGCGCGCCACGACTACGACCTCAGCTCCCTGCGCTTCGCGGTGACCGGGGCGGCCACCGTGCCGGTCGTGCTGGTGGAACGCATGCAGTCCGAACTCGACATCGACATCGTGCTGACCGCCTACGGCCTGACCGAGGCCAACGGCATGGGCACTATGTGCCGCGCCGACGACGACGCCGTGACCGTCGCCACCACCTGCGGGCGCCCGTTCGCCGACTTCGAATTGCGTATCGATTCAACGGCGCCCGGAGAATCCGGAGAGGTACTGCTGCGCGGGCCGAACGTGATGCTGGGCTACCTTGACGACCCCGAGGCGACCGCCGCCGCCATCGACGCCGACGGTTGGCTGCACACCGGCGACATCGGCGCCGTCGATGCGGCCGGCAACCTGCGAATCACCGACCGGCTCAAAGACATGTACATCTGCGGCGGATTCAACGTCTATCCCGCCGAGGTCGAGCAGGTGCTGGCCCGGATGGACGGGGTGGCCGACGCCGCGGTGATCGGAGTTCCCGACGAGCGGTTGGGCGAGGTGGGCCGAGCCTTTGTGGTAACGCGGCCCGGCTCGGAACTGAACGAGGAATCGGTGATCGCTTACACCCGAGAGCATTTGGCGAACTTCAAGGCACCGCGGTCGGTGCGGTTCGTCGACGCGTTGCCGCGCAATGCGGGTGGCAAGGTGGTCAAACCACAACTGCGAGAGCTGGCGTGAATGGACCTGGAACTAGACGAAGAGACACTGGCCTTCCAAGCCGAGGTGCGTGAATTCCTCTCGGCCAACGCGGACTCGATCCCGACGAAGTCCTACGACAACGCGGAAGGCTTTGCACAGCACCGGCATTGGGATCGCGTACTGTTCGATGCCAGCCTGTCTGTGATCACCTGGCCGAAGAAGTACGGGGGCCGCGATGCGCCGCTGCTGCACTGGGTGGTGTTCGAGGAGGAGTACTTTCGTGCCGGAGCACCAGGCCGGGCCAGCGCCAACGGCACCTCGATGCTGGCTCCGACGCTGTTCGCCCACGGCACCGAGGAGCAGCTCGACCGGATACTGCCCAAAATGGCCAGTGGCGAACAGATCTGGGCACAGGCCTGGTCGGAGCCCGAATCCGGCAGCGACCTGGCGTCGCTACGGTCTACCGCGACCAAAACGGACGGTGGATGGCTGCTCAACGGTCAGAAGATCTGGAGCTCGCGAGCGCCGTTCGCCGAGATGGGATTCGGGCTGTTCCGGTCCGACCCCGCAGCCGAGCGGCATCACGGGCTGACGTATTTCATGTTCGACTTGAAGGCCGAGGGCATCACGGTGCGGCCCATCGTTCAGTTAGGCGGCGACACCGGCTTCGGCGAGATCTTCCTCGACGATGTTTTCGTGCCCGACCAGGACGTGATCGGCACCCCGAACGACGGCTGGCGGGCGGCGATGAGCACGTCGAGCAACGAACGCGGTATGTCACTGCGCAGCCCGGCCCGCTTCCTGGCCGCGGCAGAGCGACTGGTGCGGCTGTGGAAAGACAGCGGCTCACCCGCGGCCTTTGCCGACCGGGTTGCCGACGGGTGGATCAAGGCGCAGGCCTACCGACTGCAGACCTTCGGCACGGTGACCAGGCTGGCCGGTGGCGGCGAACTGGGTGCCGAATCGTCGGTAACCAAGGTGTTCTGGTCTGACCTTGACGTGGAATTGCATCAGACCGCACTCGACATCCTGGCCTCCGACGGGGAGCTTGCCGGCCCATGGACCGATGGCCTGCTGTTCGCACTGGGCGGCCCGATCTACGCTGGTACCAACGAAATCCAGCGCAATATCATCTCGGAGCGCCTGCTGGGTCTGCCCCGAGAAAAGGCCGGGGAGAAGCGACAGTGAAATTTGCGCTAGACGAGCAGCAGCGCGACTTCGCGGCCAGCGTCGACGCGGCGCTCGGCGCTGCGGACCTGCCCGGCGCGGTCCGTGCGTGGTCCGCAGGCGACGTCGCGCCCGGCCGTAAGGTGTGGGAGCAGCTGGCCAACCTCGGCGTCACCGCACTGGCCGTGCCTGAGAAATTCGATGGCCTGGACGCCGATCCCGTTGACCTGGTAGTCGCGCTCGAACGTCTCGGGCGCTGGTGCGTGCCCGGCCCGGTGGCCGAATCCATTGCCGTCGCACCGGTTTTGCTGGCCAACGACGATCGCTGCGCCGGTCTGGCTTCCGGTGAGCTGATCGCCACTGTCGCAATGCCGCCGCAAATGCCGCGCGCAGTCGACGCCGACACGGCCGGTCTTGTGCTGCTGGCCACCGATGACGGGGTCACCGAGGGGGCGGCCGGTGAGTGCCACGAGTCTGTCGACCCCAGCCGCCGCCTCTACGACGTCTCGCCAACCGGCCCAAACAGCCAAGCCTGGCAAGCAGACGTCCAGCGCGCCTACGAGTTCGGGGCACTGGCCACCGCGGCGCAGTTAGTCGGAGCCGCCGAGGCGCTGCGGGACGCCGCCGTCGACTACGCCAAGCAAAGGACGCAGTTCGGTCGGGTGATCGGCTCGTATCAGGCGATCAAGCACAAGCTCGCCGACGTACACATCGCGATCGAATTGGCCCGCCCCCTGGTGTACGGCGCGGCATTGGCATTAGCCGATTACCCGAGCGCGGGCGCTCGGGACGTCAGCGCGGCGAAAGCGGCAGCATCAGAGGCGGCCCTGATGGCGGCGCGGTCTGCGTTGCAGACCCACGGGGCGATCGGGTTCACCCAGGAACATGACCTGTCACTGCCGCTGCTGCGGGTGCAAGCATTGCGATCGGCCTGGGGTACTCCCGAGGCACATCGCCGCCGAGTGCTGGAGGCGCTATGAGCCGCGCCGGCGACGATGCAGAGCGAAGCGATGTGGGGGCACCACCCGCTGGCGGGGGAGAGGAGCGGCGCTCATGACCAAAGAACGGGAGATGCTGGCCGAAACCGTCGCTGCGCTGGTGGCCAAGCACGCGGGCCCGGCGGCGGTGCGTGCGGCGATGGAGTCGGACAGCGGCTATGACGAGTCGCTGTGGCAGTTATTGTGCGAGCAGGTCGGCGCCGCCGCGCTGGTGATACCCGAGGAGTTAGGCGGTGCGGGCGGCGAACTGGCGGATGCCGCAACGGTTTTGCAGGAACTGGGCCGGGCGCTGGTGCCTTCCCCACTGCTGGGCACCACGCTGGCGGAGCTGGCGCTGTTGGCCGCACCCGAGCCGGACGCCGAGACACTCGAAGGGCTAGCCGCGGGTAGCTCGATTGGCGCGCTGGTGCTTGACCCCGACTACGTGGTGAACGGAGACATCGCCGACGTCGTCGTAGCCGCCGCCGACGGTCAGCTCAGCAGGTGGACCCGATTCAGTGTGCAGCCCGTCGCCACCATGGATCCCACCCGGCGACTGGCCCGGGTGCAGCCGGAAGACACCGTAGCTTTGGGCGCCGACCCGGGAATCGCCGACACCGCGGCCATCCTGCTGGCGGCCGAGCAGATCGGCGCTGCCGAACGCTGTCTGGAACTGACCGTCGAATACGCCAAGAGCCGAGTGCAATTCGGCCGACCGATCGGCAGCTTTCAGGCACTCAAGCATCGGATGGCCGATCTGTATGTCGCGATTGCCGCGGCCCGCGCCGTCGTCGCCGACGCGTGCGATGACCCCACGCCCACCAACGCCGCCACCGCGCGCCTCGCCGCCAGCGAGGCGCTCGGTACCGTAGCGGCCGAGGGCATCCAGCTGCACGGCGGCATCGCGATCACCTGGGAGCACGACATGCATTTGTATTTCAAGCGCGCACACGGCAGTGCACAACTGCTCGGCTCGCCGCGAGAGTTGCTGCGGCGACTGGAATCCGAGGTGCTCCAAACGCCGTGACTGATCATGTCGCACTGCGCGCCGGCATCCCGCCGTTCTATGTGATGGATGTCTGGCTGGCGGCCGCGGAACGCCAACGCAGCCATGGCGATCTGGTGAACCTATCGGCGGGCCAGCCCAGTGTGGGCGCACCCGAGCCGGTGCGGGCGGCCGCGGCCGCCGCCCTGCATCTCAACGAGCTGGGTTACACGGTGGCACTGGGCATCCCCGAGTTGCGCGCCGCGATCGCGGCGGATTACCAGCGCAAGTACGAGATCTACATCGAGGCCGACGCGGTAGTGGTCACCACGGGTTCATCCGGAGGGTTCCTGCTCGCCTTTCTGGCGTGCTTCGACGTGGGCGATCGGGTGGCGCTGGCCAGTCCCGGCTATCCCTGCTATCGGAACATCTTGTCGGCGCTCGGATGCGAGGTCGTAGACATCCAGTGCGGACACCAGACCCGGTTCCAGCCCACCGCGCAGATGCTCGCCGAACTCGACCCGCCGGTGCAGGGCGTGATCGTCGCCAGCCCCGCTAATCCGACCGGGACAGTCATACCGCCTGCTGAGTTGGCGGCGATCGCGTCCTGGTGTGAAGACTCGGGGGTGCGGCTGATTAGCGACGAGGTCTACCACGGCCTGGTCTACGCAGGCGCGCCGCAGACCAGCTGCGCCTGGCAGACATCACGAAACGCGGTGGTGGTCAACAGCTTTTCCAAGTACTACGCGATGACGGGCTGGCGGCTGGGCTGGCTGCTGCTGCCGCCCGAACTGCGCCGCGCGGTGGACTGTCTGACCGGTAACTTCACCATCTGCCCGCCGGTGCTGTCGCAGATCGCCGCGGTGGCGGCGTTCACCCCCGAGGCGACCGCCGAAGCCGACGGCAATCTGCACCATTACGCAATCAACCGCTCGCTGTTGCTCGACGGTCTGCGCGGAATCGGCATCGACCGGCTGGCACCGACCGACGGCGCGTTCTACGTCTACGCCGACGTCTCGGATTTCACCACCGACTCGATGGCGTTCTGCTCAAAATTGTTGGACGACACCGGCGTTGCCATCGCGCCGGGCATCGACTTCGACACCGCGCGCGGCAGTTCGTTCGTCCGGCTGTCGTTCGCCGGACCAACCAGCGACATCGAAGAGGCCCTGCGGCGAATTGGGCCCTGGCTTCCGGGTCGATAGAACGTCGGCTACAGACAAGCCCGATCGATGCGTGCCTCGAGCACACTGCGCACGCCGACATCTGCCACGTTAATCCCAAACCGCTCACTCAGCGTGTCGACGACAGCGGCCGCGTCGTCAAGGAGAATTTTCTCCGTCGCGCCCGCACGGTGGATGGCCAGATTCCGGTCAGCAAGGAGCCGGCGGGTGGGTCCGCATGGTGAATTCGTACAGCGCCTGCCACTCGCTACGGACCGGGGCCTGCAGGACCAGCCCGTCGCCACGGTCCTCTAGGCGTACGGCTCGTGCGTTGTCTGCTGGACGCCGCCAGTTTCAAAGTGGATCGGCGAGGTCGGTGTCTGGCCGCCGAAGCAGACGTCGACGAGATAAGACCCTTGCGAGCCGGGGAAGGTTACTGCCAACACCGTGTGCGTCTGTGCCGGTAACAGCGAGTCGGCCGGGAGCATCCAAACCACTCGCCCGGCCAATCGCCGCACCCGAAAGCCGAGCTATGTCAGCACGTAGCCCATCAGCCCGTTGTGCTCGTAGCAGTAGCCACCCGGCGCCGGTGCACCAGCTTATCGGTCAGGGCCTCTGGGCTTAGGTCGTCGACCGGTACTCCCAGCAGCGGATCCAGGTTTTCGAACGGGATGCTTCGAGTGTGCGCGGTCACCAGATCCTGCAGTACGTCGAGGTTCGGCTCAGCAGCGCCGCAATAGTTGATGCGGTCGAAGTATCCGGTCAGATCCAGTGCCATAAGGCCATTCCGGTCCCAGGGTCATCTCACCAGGGCAAGGCGGACGGTGTTCGCTGTTCACGGCAAAGTCACAGTCCGGCTTAAAGGATCGCCGAACCCTACACCCGTGAGTTCCTGTTCGCTACGCTTAACCTCGCGAAACATCTATCGCATGGGAGGTTGAGCGCCAAGATATGGCTGAAGGACCCACGGCCGACCGCCCGGCACCCGCACCGAGCGGGCTAGCTGCGGAGTTGGCCTCCGCCGGATTCGAGGATGCGCGCCAGGTGGCTCGAGGCGGTGCCGGGGTGGTCTACTGCTGTTACGAGACGGCGCTCGGGCGAAGTGTTGCAGTCAAGGTGCTGCCGTCACATTTCGACGATGAGAGCCGGGAACGTTTTCTGCGTGAGGGCTACGCGATGGGCGGGCTCTCAGGGCATCCGAACATCGTCAACATCCTGCGAGTCGGCGTGACCCCGAGCGGCAAGCCATACATCGTGATGCCCTACCACCCCGCGGATTCCCTGGCGGTACGGCTGCGCCGGGAAGGGCCAGTCCCCTGGCCCGAAGCCTTACACATCGGTGTGAAGCTGTGCGGGGCATTGGAAACCGCGCACAAGACCGGCACTTTGCACCGCGACATCAAGCCCGCGAACGTGCTTATCAACGATTACGGCGAACCGCAATTGAGCGATTTCGGGATCGCCCACATCGAAGGTGGCTATGAAACGGCGACCGGGTTCTTCTCCGGCACAATCGACTACACCGCTCCCGAGGTGATGACCGGTAATCCGGCAACCGTCGCCGCCGACGTTTACTCTCTCGGCGCCACGCTCTATGCGCTCATTGCAGGCAGCGCCGCACACGCGCGCAAGAGCGGCGAAGATCTCATCGCGCAATACCTGCGGATCAGCACCACACGGGTCCCGGATATGCGTCCTGACGGAATCCCGGATGCGGTGTGCTCCGCAATTGAGAAAGCGATGTCGATCGACCCGGGGGACCGGCACGCGTCAGCGGCAGAGTTCGGCCGCGAGTTGCAGTCTGCGCAGCGCAACAACGGCTTGAAACCCGATTCGATGGCAATCACTAGCGCCGGTGTTGATACAGGCCGCACGGTAACCATGCCAGCGGATGTCTCTCAAGCGTCTTCCATCACGCCCGGCGGAGACACCAGGGAGATACCCGCACCGATCCCGATTACGTCAAGCATGCCGGGACCGACGCAACAGCTGGCAGCCCCGGGAATCGCCGGCTCTGCAATCGACTCGCCGAGCGGTCCCCGGGACGCGACGGGGACTTCACCGCTGCCGCAGTCAGCACCTGTTGGTCAGAATGAGCTCTCTGAAGCGGCGAACTTGTTGCGCGGCGCAGTCACCGGGCAAACGCAGCCGCACGTTCGGACCCCGTCAGACATGGCGCAGCCGTCGGGAGCCACCCCGGAACCGACCGGCGCCGCCCCACCGATCAAGCCGCCGAGCGATTCCGGGCAACCGACGTCACCGGGTCCGGTCCCGCCTCCCTGGCGGAAACCGGTGGCAGTGCGGGCGCGGGAGTGGTTCGCGGAGCCGGGGAAGAAGTGGAATCGCATAGCGTTGATCGCCGCTGCGGCCATCGTCGTCGTGCTGTTGGTGGTCAGCGGTGTCTACTTCGGGCTCGTGCGCAACAACAACGCCCAGAAGAGCGCCGCGAGTCAACCCAGCGCCCAACCGCCAGCTCAGTGGAAGCCGATTACGAATGCGCGCGTTGCGCGCGACGCGGTGGCAACCACGCAGACCGATGGCACAATCTGGATCTTCGGCGGGATTCGGAGCGACGGCGCTATCACCGCAAAGCACGAGGGCTATGACCCCGCCATCGACGAATGGAAAGGCGGCGACGATCTACCAGTTCCGGTTCAGCACGCGATGGCGGTGACGTGGCAGGGAAACCCGATTGTGCTCGGCGGCTGGAAGACAACGGGCGCCAATAAGGTTGCGACCGACCAGGTTTGGCGGGTAGTCAACAGTCGCTGGGTGGAGCTGCCGCATATGTTGCAGCCAAGGGCAGCAGCGGCGGCGGCCGTGGTGGGAGACCGCCTCATCGTCACGGGCGGAGTTGACGCCAACGGCGCGCTGCTGAACACAACCGAGGTCTTCGACGGCAATACCTGGACCCTCGGCGCGCCTATACCGACTCCGCGGCAGCTGCTGGCCGCGGCCTCGGACGGAAAGCTGATGTACGCGGTGGGCGGAACCAGCGGGGACTCAGACTTGACGATGGTTGAGGCGTATGACCCGGCCGCGAAAACCTGGACATCCTTGCCTGGGCTTCCGACGGCACGCAGCGACCTCGGCGTGGCAATCACCGACGGACGGCTGGTGGCGGTGGGGGGCGTGTCAGGGGGGCAAGTCCTCAAGAGCGTTTCGGTGTTCGATCTGATGACGAAAGCGTGGGCCGGTTTGCCGGATATGGCGACCGCGCGGCACAGTATGGCGGTCGACTCGGTAGAGAAGTCGGTGTATGCGATCGGCGGGTCGACTGCTGTTGGGGATGGTCAGGTGGTCTCGACGGCAGAAGTGCTGAAGCTGCCGGCCCGCAAGATCCAGCCGGCGTCGCAGTGGCGAACGCTGCCGGACGCACCGACTGCCAGGTTGATGATGGCGTGGGCTGTGCTCAACGACAAGATCTGGATTATGGGTGGCCTGCGGAACGGCGTCGCGCTCACCACAGTCGAGAGCTATGACCCGCGAACCGGAGCGTGGGAAACCGGGCCGCCATTACCCATCCCGCTGCATCACGCGGCGGCGGCAACCTACCGTGGCGAGGTGGTATTGCTCGGGGGTGCGAGCGAAAACCTCGCGGACGCGTCCAACAAAGTGTTCGCGCTGCGTTCAGGCAACTGGGTGGAGTTACCGAGCCTCACACACGCTCGTGCGGCACCGGCAGCAGCGGTGGTTGGTGACAAACTCGTGGTCGCCGGCGGGCAGAACGCGAAACAACTCGTCCCGCAGACCGAGGTCTTCGACGGCAGTTCGTGGAAGGATGCGGCCGACATGCCGACCCCGCGCGAACACCTGGCTGCCGTGTCGGATGGCACCTATGTGTACACGATCGGCGGGAGGTTCCTGTCTTCCGACAAGAACTCCGCGGCGTTTGAACGATTCGACGCGGCATCTGGGAAGTGGACCAAGTTGGTGGGCATGCCGACCCCGCGCGGAAGCTACGGCGCCACGTACATCGATGGCCGAATCGTGGTGGTCGGTGGCGAAGAACCGACGATGGTGCTGAATGTGGTCGAGATGTACGACATCTCCGACGGGAAATGGTCCACACTGGCCCCCCTGCCGACCGCGCGTCACGCTGAGGTGGTCGCGACGGTCGGCAACACGGTGTATGTCATCGGTGGCGCGAACCGGCCTACCCATGAAGGCCCCATCGCGACGGTCGAGGCGCTTGATTTCATGTAGCTTCCGGCCATGATGAGTTTCTCAGAACTGCCACCCGCAGACCAGGAAGCGATCGGCAAGACGCTGCTGACGTTGTTGAAGGCATTCGACGATCGCGACGCCGAGCCGCTGCGGGGCGTGTACTCCGACGACGCCGACTGGGTTAATGCGTTCGGCACGGTCAAGCGCGGGCGCGACGACATCGTCGAATACCTGCGAGGTCTGTTCCAGGACGACAATTTCAACCGCGGCGAGCTCGCCGGTCCGCCCGAGACAAGCTTTCGGGTGCTGACCCCGGAGGTCGTCCTGGTTTCAGCACATCTGCAGGTCAAGGGGCAAGGGCTGGTCGGCGGCGGAACGCTCGACCGCGACAACTTCTCGTTACGCGCCCTACAGCGTCACGACGACGGATCCTGGCTGATCGTGTCGGAGATGTTCCAGGACGCCAACACCGAGACGACCTACGCGCAGTAGCACGCTTACCAGATCACCAGCTTCCACTGATGACGTTGCCGGAGTTGCGGTCCCAGTCTATGCCCGCGCCGGATCCATTTCCCCAGTACTTGTACCACCGCAGACTGCCGGTGGGATCGATGCCCATCAAGGTAGGACCGTACTGCAGCGCGGGTTCGAAGAGGCCCCCGACGACGAGCTGCTCAAGACCGTCCCAGCCGGTGCCGATCTGGTTGCCCCAGTTGGGCGCCATCGACCAGACGAGCGGGGACACCGTCCAGGTGGGTCGGTACCAGTAGAGGTTGCCGTCCTCTTTCACGCCGAAAATCGTTGACGTCGTGGCGATCAGGCGGGTGAAGCCGCTCCAGTTGCCCGGCAGCGGGGTATCGAGATCCGGTCGCCAGCCCAATCCGTGAGTGTAGCAATGCGGCCGCATCGTTCCGGACGAGTCCACGGTGAGCAGGATGACCTCGTCACCGTTGTTGAGCAACATCATCACGTGCGCGTAGTCACCCCAGCCGTCGTCGATCTTGGTGCCCGACAACGGATCCCACCCGGCACCGCCGCTAGGCCGAGTTAGTGGTTTGGGCGGGTGTTTTTTGTGGTTTACCTGGGGGTTTGGGTGTTTTCGGGGTGGGTGTTCTGTCGACGGTGGCCTCAGGTGAGGGTGAGCGGGATCGGGGCTGCGAGGAGGTCGAAGACGCGGCGTTGGGTGGCGGTGGGGGTGCTCAGGGTCGCCACGATGGGTCCGTGGGTGCCGTAGCGGATGTCGTTGCGGGTCAGGGTGGCTGGTGTGCGAGCAGGCTCTGGTAGGAGCGTGCGATGTGGCTGTCTGGGGTGGTTTTGTGGGTGGCTTTGCGGTGCGCGCCGGGTGATCTGACGGCGGGTGCGACGGGATCTGTTCGGGTGGGGGGTTTTCGTCGGTGAACGTCAGCGGCGCGACGGCGTGGCGCAGGTGCCAGGTGAGGTAGGCGGCGAGGAAGCAGATCAGCACGTGTGCGCGGACCCGGTCGTCGAGGTGGTGGTGGATGGGGCGCAGGTCCAGGTCGATCGTTTTGAGGGACCGGAAGTCGCGTTCGACGCGGGAGAGGTTTTTGTAGGCGCCGATGACGGCGGCGGTGTCGAGTTCGTCGGCGGCGATGGTGGTGCGCAGCAGGTAGATCCCGTCCAGGGCAGTTTCGGTGTCGATGCTGGTCTGGTTGCGGGTGATGGTGAGGCTGGTGTTGGTGATGGCCAGCTGGAAGTGTTTGGCCATCTTGTATTTCCCAGCACGGCGCCGACCCGTAGGCCGATCTTGTCGGCGCCGGACAGCCGCCCGGCGTGCACCGAGGCGAGGATCGGGGCCAAGGTCTTCTCGGTGGCGGTGAGCAGTGCGTTTCTCTTGCGGCGCGTTCGTCGGCCAGGGCGGGGTTGCGGCAGGCGATCAGCCGTTCCGCGGGGTAGTCGGGGTGGCTGATTTCGGCGAAGTTGACGGTGTCGAACAGCGACATTTGCAGGGGCCCGTCATCGGCGGCCAGCGCGGCGATCTGCGGGGCCCGCAGCGCGGTCAGCCAGCCGATCCCGCCCAGCTCTGCCAGGGCGGCGATGCGGGCAGCGGTGATCATGCCGCGGTCGCCGACCATCACCATGTTGGTCAGCGCGAAGGTGTCTTTGACCGCGGTGACCGCCGCGGTGAAGGCGGTCGGGTCGGCGGTGTTACCGGGAAACACCCGGATCGCGACCGGGCGCCCGTCGGGGTCGGTGAGCAGCCCGTACTCGATCTGCTCACAGCCCTTCTGCCGTCGCGGGAGTAGCCGCGGGCGGCCAGCTCACAGTGTCGCCCGGTCACCCAGGAGGAGGACAGGTCGAACATCGCGATCCGCGACGGGTTCACTGCCGGGCCCAGATGCTTTTTGGCCAGCCGTTTTTCGATGTCGTCTGCGGGTCAACAACCAGTCCATCGCCGAATACACCTCGTCGGTGTGGATCCCGCTGACCGCCAGGTCGGGCCCAGGGTGGTGTCTGACCACCAGCCGATGGTGGCCAGTTTCGAGGCCGACAGACGCATGACCGTCGCCGTCGTACCGGTACCAGTACAGGCCGCCGTCGTCGTGGATGGCCATCAACGTGCCGGCGGTGCCCAGCTGGAACAAGGTAACCGCACCCCAGCCGTTGCCGATCGGATTGCCTGAGTTGGGGTCCCAGTTGACGAGTCCGGGTGAGGGGTTCGCGTCGCCGTTGCCGAGGTACTTGTACCACCGCAGGTACTGGTCACTGTCGATGCCATAGATCGTGTTCCCCAGCGGTGCGCCCGCGTCGCCGTGCGAGGTACCCAACGTGATGAGCCGCATTGCCATGGTGGTGATCTCACCAACTTCCGCTGACGATGGCGCCGGAAGCCCGGTCGAAGCCTTGGGTGCCGTCCGGATCCTCGATGCCGAACCCCGTGTATCGGTACCAGAGCAGGCTGTGGGCGCCGTCAGTCACGTATATGTGGATAAACGGCTGCCCGGTCGTCGGGTCTTCTTGGAGCCGGGTCGCGGTGGCGCTGATGAACTTGTTCCACCCGGCGCCGATCGCATTGCCATTGTTCGGCCCGAATTGGACGTCGACGGCACCGGTTTCGCCGTACCCGATGTACAGGTCGAAGAAGTGCAGCACCCCGGAGTTGGTGACCGCGTATACCCTTTGACCGCCGTTGCAGAACACGTATTGGAAGTCCGTCCAACCGGACGCGATCACTACCGGGGTGTGCGCCCGCAGCACGTGATTGTCGAATTGGTAGAACCATGCCTCGCCGGCGTGGTCGACGGCCAGGAACTGCAGTACCTCGTCACCGGCGGCAAGGTCGGGCAGATAAGACAACAGCACCAGGTGTTTCCAGCCGCCGAACGAGCTGGCCATCACCGCGCCCGACGCCAGCCCCCGGGCACGAAAATGCCGACAGAAGACAATTAACACAGCATTGCTTGTTTTACTTCCGTCGAATATGGGGATCCGGTAGGGACGGGCCGCAGCACCACCACACACGAACAACGGAGCCGAGTATGAGCACCAGCATTATTTGGATTGTTGTCGTCGCAGTAGTAGCTGTCCTCTTGATTGCCGCCCTGGTCGTCGCGGCCGCGCGGGCGAGGAGTCGCCGCCGGCAACGGCAGGCCGAAGAGATTCGCGAGCAGGCAAGACTGGAGACAGCCAAGCTCGAACGGCGTGAAGCACTTGCCCAAGAAACAGCCGCTAAGGCGCGTGCTGCACAGGCTGAAGCTGAGGTCAAGGCCGCCGAAGCCGCCAGGCTGCAGGAGCGAGCGGCCAAACATCAGAGCGAAGCGGCGACATCGCGCGAGCACCTTCAGGAGCAGTGGAACCGCGCTGACAGCATCGACCCGAAAGCCAGGACAGAAACGCGTGAAGCTGCGCCGGGGCCCGCACAAGGTGATGAGGAGTGGGGCGAAGAGTCGTACGAGCCTTCCAACCACCGTGACGCCGAAAACTATCGCGGGGCGCCCAATTGAACTTGGACCAACTGAATTTGGACCGGGATGGCCCGCCCCCTCAGCGGGCCATCCCGGCGCTCACAGAAGATCTCGGGCTTCTTGACGACATTGGCGAGCGATTTGCTGCTCTCGCGCATACAACATCCCGTAGGTGAAGCCGTTCTCCCCCGGGGTGGTTCCCGCCGCTATTGCCATCCGCCGAAGCGCCTCACTGGCAACCACCGTGTCCTGGTGGTCACCGAGCAGGCTTTGTATGTGCTTGTAGTGCTTGATCATTCGTTTCGCGGGCTTGTCCATGGGTTCGCACAGTTCGGCGGCGTAGCGGGCGCGCTTGGCAGCCTTGCGCGCCCGATGCAGCATGGCATCTGAGCCGGTTTGGGGTCCGGATGCCAGCGCAGCGGCCAGCCGCCGATCCGCTTTGCGCAGGGCACGCCGGGCTCTCTTTAGTAGCGTGCCGGTCGCGACGTCGTGGATGGGCGGCCCGACGCGCCAGCGCCGCAAGACCGCCATGATGGCCAGGTAGCGCTGGGACTCCATTGCCTCGCTCACCAGGTTCCGCGCCGGGAGCTCGACCGCTTGTAGATCATTGCGAATCCGTGACTTGACCGGACCCAGGATCAGGTCGTCGGCGACGCCGTCGAGCGCCGCGGTGAACCGGCTCTGTTGGACCTCGCAATCGCGGACGTCGCCGAGCAGTCCCGCTAACCATCTGATCGATCTGTACGTTCAGGTAGTCCACCAGCGCGCGCATGGCCGGGGTCGCTGAGATCGCGGTTGGGGCGGGTGGTGAGACATGGGCGAGTTTTGACGGGCGCACCGCGACAGCTGAGCCCC
The DNA here is from genome assembly GCA_963728815.1 of uncultured Actinomycetota bacterium. Lineage (GTDB taxonomy): Bacteria > Actinomycetota > Actinomycetes > Mycobacteriales > Mycobacteriaceae > Mycobacterium. Next base: position 282,442 of record CAVSLH010000015.1, on the reverse strand, counting down.
GGCGGCACGCAGGCGCCTGGTCAGCCGCTTGGTTACTGACCCAGCCCCGGCAGCGGGTTCCACCTCTATCTCCCGCCAGGCCAGCAGGCGTTCGCCGACCGACGCGCGCACATGATCGTCGTCGACTTCGACGCATGGCCGACGCTTCTTCGGCCTACTGATCCGGTAGCGCTCACGCCTGGTGTGAATCTTCGCGACGTCGACAACTGGCTTTCCGAGCGTGAGGCCGGTGAGCAGAGTGGTGGCCTCGGCAGGCAGGTTGTCCGAAAATACCCAGTGCAGTTCGGTGCGCCCGCCGCCAGCGGGGATCTCTAGTCGCCAACCGGTTTCGCCGTCGCCATCTCGGCGCCGCAGCACGATGCCGTGAGCCTGCAGATCGTGGTCTGGTGTGTCGTAGTAGACGTTCGTCACGTCGACCGTGTCGTGCTGCACCTCGCCGTTGACAACGACGTCATCCAGCAACGGCAATTCAAACCGCTCATCGACGTCCCAGTGCCGTTCCAGTACGCCATGCATTCCACAACGCATTTCCAATCCCGACCGCTGGTAAACATCGGCGCGCCGGCGCTTAGAGCCAGGTGTCCTGCGTGGTGGTGGTGAGGAACGCCTCCAGGTCGTCGCGCCATTGAGCCGGCGTGGTCTTGTCCGGTTCGATGCCGGTGTAGTCGCCGCGATAGAACAGCAGCGGTCGCGGCTTGATCTTGGGAGCCTCCGACAGCGATTGGACCGCGCCGAACACTACGAAGTGATCGCCGCCGTCGTGCACGGATGCCACCGTGCAATCGATGTAAGCCAGCGACCCGTCGATGATCGGCGAGCCGAGTTGTGAAGGATGCCAGTCGATTCCGGCGAACTTGTCGGGTTCCTTCGACCCGAATCGCGCCGAGACGTGCTTCTGCTTTTCGGTCAGCACATTGACGCAGAACCGGCCGCTGGCCTCGATGGCCTTCCATGACCGCGACACCTTGGTCGGGCAGAACAGCACCAGCGGCGGATCCAGTGACAGCGCCGCGAATGACTGACACGCAAAACCGATCGGAACCTCGTCGTGCACGGTGGTGATGATGGTGATCCCGGTGCAGAACTGACCCAGCACCTGCCGGAAGGCCCGTGGATCGATCTGCGCCGACATTATTGGTCTTGAGGTTAGCCGCGGGCGCCGACCGTGAAGTCGTGACCCCACAGGCTCACCGCGGTGCTCTCCCGGGCAATCCACTCGTAGTCGTCGACTTTCCTACCCTCACAACCGAATTCGACATCGAAACCGCCGGGTGTCTTCATGTAGAAGGACAGCATCAGGTCGTTGACATGACGGCCCAGCGTGGCCGACATGGGCACCTTGCGACGCAGTGCCCGGTCCAGGCACAGCCCCACGTCGTCGGCCTGCTCGACTTCGACCATCAGGTGCACGATGCCACTCGGCGTCGGCATCGGCAGAAAGGCCAGGCTGTGGTGACGCGGGTTGCAGCCGAAGAAGCGCAGCCAGGCCGGCGCCCCGTCGGGGGGTCGCCCCACCATTTGCGGTGGTAGCCGCATCGAATCACGCAGCTTGAAGCCGAGCACATCCCGGTAGAAGTGCAACGCCTCGGCGTCGTCGCGGGTGGACAACACCACATGGCCCAGGCCCTGGTCGCCGGTGACGAACTTGTGCCCATACGGGCTGACCACCCGGCGGTGTTCCAGCGCGGCGCCGTGGAAGACCTCCAGGCAGTTGCCCGACGGGTCGGAGAACCGGATCATCTCGTCCACCCGCCGATCCGCCAGTTCGGCGGCGGTGGCTTCCTTGTACGGTGTGCCCTCCACATCGAGCCGATTCCGAATCTCCTGCAGGCCTTCGGCATTCGCGCATTCCCAGCCAGCTTCCGAGAGCCGGTCGTGCTCGCCGGGCACGATCATCAGCCGGGCCGGGAAATCGTCCATCCGCAGATACAGCGCGCCCTCGGTGCTGCCCTTGCCTTCGACCATGCCGAGGACTTTCAGGCCGTACTCGCGCCAGGCCGCCACATCGGTGGCCTCGATGCGCAGATAGCCCAGCGAGCGGATGCTCATCGCGCGCCTCCCAGGAAATCAATCGTCAGCTTGTTGAACTCGTCGAACTTCTCCACCTGCGCCCAGTGCCCACACTGCCCGAAGACGTGCAGCTGCGCACGCGGAATGGTCTTCAGCGCGACCAGCGCGCCGTCGAGCGGATTGACCCGGTCCTCACGACCCCAGATCAGCAGCACCGGCTGACGCAACCGATACACCTCGCGCCACATCATGCCGAGCTCGAAATCGGCTCCGGCGAACGACATTCCCATCGCCCGGGTCGCCGTCAGCGATTCCGGTGTGCTGGCCAACGCGAAACGCTGGTCCACCAACTCGGGGGTGATCAGCTTCTTGTCGTAGACCATGACGCGCAGGAATGCCTCGAGATTCTCCCGGGTGGGCTCCATGGAGAACTGCGACAGCCGCTTGACCCCCTCGGTCGGGTCCGGCGCAAAGAGGTTGATGCTCAATCCGCCCGGCCCCATCAACACCAGGCGACCGGCCCGGTCGGGGTGGTCGAGCGCGAACCGGACCGCGGTGCCCCCACCCAGCGAGTTGCCAACCAGCGGAACACGTCCCAGGCCGAGCTGGTCGAAGAGCCCCTTGAGCGCCGTTGCGGCATACCGGTTGAACTGCCCGTGCTCCGCGCGTTTGTCGGAGTGGCCGTAGCCAGGCTGGTCGACGGCCAGCACGTGGAAGTGCTGCGCCAGCACCGCGATGTTGCGCGCGAAGTTCGTCCAGCTCGACGCGCCCGGACCACCGCCGTGCAGCAATACCACCGTCTGGTCGTTGCCGACGCCGGCTTCGTGGTAATGCAACTTGAGCGGTCCGTCTACGTCCACCTCCACGAAGCGCGAGGTGGATTCGAAAGTCAATTCCTCGGTGTTGGACTGGCTAACAGTCATGGCTTCAGGCCTCGCCGATTAAACCATGGTGTCGCCGGGCGGCAACCCGAACTCGTTGTTCCCGAAGATCACATACGCCCGCTCGGGGTCGTTGGCGGCATGCACCCGGCCGGCGTGCGCGTCGCGCCAGAACCGTTGGATCGGAGCGTCATTGGACAGCGCGGTGGCCCCGGATGCTTCGAACAGCCGGTCAATCGAGGCGATCGAGCGCCCAGTGGCGCGCACCTGGTCACGACGCGCGCGGGCACGCAGGTCGAATGGAATCTCCTTGCCGGCGGCCAACAATGCGTACTCGTCGCCGACGTTGCCGATCAGCTGACGCCAGGCGGCGTCGATGTCGCTGGCCGCCTCGGCGATGCGGACCTTGGCGAACGGGTCGTCTTTGGCTTTCTCCCCGGCGAATGCCGCACGCACCCGCTTGCCCTGATGCTCCACGTGAGCGGCGTACGCCCCGTAGGCCATACCGACGATCGGCGCCGAGATCGTGGTGGGATGCATTGTGCCCCAGGGCATTTTGTAGACCGGAGCGGTGTTCGTCTGCAGTCCCGCCGCGGTGTGGTCGTTCATCGCCTTGTAGGACAGAAACCGGTGGCGGGGCACAAAGACGTCCTTGACCACCAGCGTGTTGCTACCGGTGCCGCGCAGGCCGACCACATACCAGGTGTCGTCGATGCGGTACTCGGTGCGCGGGATCAGGAAGCTGCCGAAGTCCACCGGCCGCCCGTCCTTGATGACCGGGCCACCCACGAACGTCCAGGTGGCATGATCACAGCCCGACGACCAGTTCCACGAGCCGTTGACCAGGTAACCGCCGTCGACCACCACGCCCGCACCCATTGGGGCGTACGACGATGAGATCCGCGTTTTCGGGTCCTCGCCCCAGACCTCGTCCTGGGCGCGCTGGTCGAACAGCGCCAGATGCCAGTTGTGCACGCCGACGATCGAGCTCACCCAGCCGGTGGAACCACACGCGCTGGCCAGTCGCCGCGTCGCCTCGTAGAACAGCGTGGGATCGCATTGCAGGCCGCCCCACTGCTCGGGCTGCAACAGGGTAAAGAAGCCGACGTCGTCGAGCGCCTGGACGGTCTCGTCGGGCAGCCGGCGCAGATCCTCCGTCGCCTGAGCGCGCTCCGCAATCTGCGGAAGCAGATCATCGATGGCAGCTAACACCGACTGCGCATCACGCTGTTGAATGGACGTCACTTACGTTTGCCTCCCGGGAGTGCGGACTTAACACAGAAGACTAGAACACGTTCCGATTTGTGTCGAGCAGGGTATTCCTGCGGCTGGTAGCGGTACGGATCGGGTTTTCTGTAACATGTTCTAGTTGCGCCGGAAGAGAAAGGACGGGTGTTGACCGAGGCTATTCCCGACGAGCCACTCGGCGACCACGTCCTGGAGCTTCAGATCGCCGAGGTCGTCGCCGAAACCGACGACGCGCGGTCGCTGGTGTTCGCGGTGCCGGATAGACGTGACGACCCGGGCATCCCGCCGGAGCGGCTGCGCTACGCGCCCGGCCAGTTCCTGACGCTGCGCGTTCCCAGCGACCGCACCGGCTCGGTGGCGCGCTGCTACTCGTTGTGCAGCTCGCCGTTCACCGACGACGCGCTCGCAGTCACGGTCAAACGAACCGCGGACGGATACGCGTCCAACTGGTTGTGCGACCACGCCCACCCCGGAATGCGGGTCCACGTGCTGGCCCCGTCGGGCAACTTCGTGCCCAAGACGCTTGACGACGACTTCCTGTTGATGGCCGCGGGTAGTGGGATCACCCCGATCATGTCGATCTGCAAGTCGGCGCTCGCCGAAGGTAGCGGGCAGGTGACACTGCTCTACGCCAACCGTGACGACCGCTCGGTGATCTTCCGCGACGGGCTGTGCGAGCTGGCCGCCAAGTACGCCGACCGGCTGACGGTGGTGCACTGGCTGGAGTCGCTGCAGGGACTGCCGAGCGCGACGGCGCTGGCGAAGCTGGCCGCTCCATACACCGACCGGCCGGCGTTCATCTGTGGGCCCGGCCCGTTCATGCAGGCAGCGCGGGAGGCCCTGGAAGCCCTGAAAGTGCCTGCGCAGCAAGTGCATATCGAGGTGTTCAAGTCGCTGGAGTCAGATCCGTTCGCGGCAGTGACAATCGAGGACACCGCCGACGGCGGCGAGCCGCCGGCCACCGCAGTGGTTCAGCTGGACGGTGAAACCCACACCGTGACGTGGCCGCGCAGCGCCAAGCTGCTCGACGTGCTGCTGGCCAACGGCCTCGACGCGCCGTTCTCTTGCCGGGAAGGCCACTGCGGCGCGTGTGCCTGCACCCTGCGCAGCGGCAAAGTCAACATGGAAGTCAACGACGTGCTCGAGCAGCAGGATCTCGACGACGGACTAATTCTGGCCTGTCAATCTCATCCGGAATCTGATTCGGTGGAAGTGACTTACGACGAGTAGTCGCGGAGTTAAGTTCTGCTTTAGGGTCAGCGAACCGGGAAGGGAAGCAGGATGAAGCGGCTGATAACAGGATTTGCAGTCGTCGGATCGATGCTGACTTTCCTGCCCACTCCTATCTCCTCGGCGGCTAGCAACACCGCCACTACCCTGTTCCCGCTGGACGGACCCAACCAGCTGGAGACGCACATCTTCCTGAATTGCTTCAAATCCGATGGCCACTGCGACTTCACGGCCGGGGCCGACATCCGCACACCCGACGGTGTGACCGGCTTCCCCCCCAGCCTGTGGGCCCGCCAGACCACCGAGATCCGGTCGACGAACCGGTTGGCTTACCTGGACGCTCACGCGACCAGCCAGTTCGAGAGGGTCATGAAATCGATGGGGTCCGACGAGATCACCACCGTCTACTTCGGTGAAGGCCCGCCGGATAAGTACCAGACGACCGGCCGCATCGACTCGACCGATTGGTCGACGGGCCAGCCCAGAACCGATGTCAACGTCATCGTCTGCACCCACATACAGGTGGTCTACACCGGGGTCGACATCACCTCACCCAGCACTTGCGCACAGACGACCTTTTCATAGCGCATCGAGATTGCGCCCATGGTCGTGATTTTCCGAAATCCACAGCCATGACGGCAATCTCGCCGCCAAAAGGCTAGCGGGGCAGGCCAAGTAGCCGCTCAGCGGCCACCGTGAGCAGGATCTGCTCGGTGCCCCCCGCGATCGTGAGGCACCGGGTGTTGAGGAAGTCGTGCACCGCACGATTCTCGACAAGGCCGCCGCCCTCGGTCACGTCCATCATGTATTCGGCCAGCGCCTGCCGGTAGCGCACTCCGATCAGTTTGCGCACGCTGGATTGCGCCCCGGGGTCCTGGCCGCCAACGGCGAGCTGGGCGATGCGCTGGTCCAGCAGCGCACCGGTCTGGGCGGTGACGATCAACCGCCCGAGTCGGTCTTGCTGGGCGACGTCGAGGTCAATCTCCGCCAGCACCTTGAGCAGCTCTTCCATCGGGTTGCCCAGCGCGGTCCCGGTCGCCATCGCGATGCGCTCGTTCGCCAATGTGGTACGGGCCAGCCGCCAGCCGTCGTTCACCCCGCTGACCACCATCTCGTCGGGCACGAACACGTTGTCCAGGAAGACTTCGCTGAACAGCGAGTCGCCGGTGATCTCGCGCAGCGGCCGGATCTCAATGCCGGGTGAGGTCATGTCCACCAGGAAGTAGGTGATGCCTTTGTGTTTCGGGGCGTCCGGATCGGTGCGCGCCAGGCACACGCCCCACCGCGCCTTGTGCGCCGCAGACGTCCACACCTTCTGTCCGGTCAGCAGCCAGCCGCCGTCACCCCGCACCGCCTTGGTGCGCAGCGACGCCAGGTCGGAGCCGGCTCCCGGCTCGGAAAACAGTTGGCACCAAAGGAATTCACCACGCATAGTGGCCGGCACGAAGCGCTGCACCTGTTCCGGCGTGCCGTGCTCGAGAATGGTCGGCGCCGCCCACCAGCCGATCACCAAGTCGGGGCGCACGACGCCGGCTGCCGACATCTCCTGATCGATCAGCAGCTGCTCTGCCGGCGAAGCGCCGCGCCCGTACGGCGCCGGCCAGTGCGGCGCCAGCAGCCCCGCCTCGGCTAGGGCCGCCTGGCGCTGCGCCTCGGGCAGCGCGGCGACATCGGCTACGGCTGCGGCAATTTCCGGTCGCAGGCCCTCGACCCCGGTGAGGTCGATGCCCAGACGACGACGCTCGCCGGCCTGGGTCAGTGCCGTAATGCGGCGCAGCCAGCGCTCAGCCCCGCCGAGGAACCGGCCGATGCTGTGTGCCCGGCGCAGGTACAGATGCGCGTCATGCTCCCAGGTGCAGCCGATGCCGCCGAGGACCTGGATGCAGTCTTTGACGTTGGCCTTCGCTGCGACAATACCGACGCCAGCAGCCAAAGCCGTAGCAATAGCAAGCTGCTGGTCATCGGAATCCGCTGCGGCGCGGGCGGCATCGGCAGCGGCCACCTCGGCCTGCTCGGCGCGGCACAACATCTCCGCACACAGGTGCTTGATGGCCTGGAAGCTGCCGATCGGCTTGCCGAACTGCTCCCGTACTTTGGCGTAGGCGACGGCGGTCTCCAGGGCCCACCGGGTCACGCCGGCCGCCTCAGCCGCCAGCACTGTCGCGGTCAGGTTCTCGACCCGTTCCCGCGACGCTCGTCCTGATTCGGCCACCGGCGTGGCAGGGGCTGACGTCAGCTCCACCCGTGCCAGCGGCCGGGAAAAGTCCGTTGCCCGCAACGGCTCGACCAGTACGCCGTCGCTTTTGCTGTCGACCAGCAGCCACTTCCCATCGGCCGGCAGCAGCAGGACGCCGCCATCTGCAGCGCCCAGCACCCAACCGACGGTGCCCGACGCTCGCGAAGTCTCGGTGTCGAACTGCACGTTCGCGTCGAGAGCTACCCCGGCGAAGCGTTCACCCGACGCCAGCGCGGCCAGCAATTCCGGATCGTCCACCACCAAGGTGGCCAACGCAGTGGTCGCGACCGGCCCGGGTACCAGCGCCTTGGCCGCCTCCTCGACCATGGCGCACAGGTCCTCGATGCTGCCGCCCGCCCCGCCGCAATCCTCTGCAACGGCTACGCCGAATAGTCCTAGTTCGGCCAGGCTCGAGAACACCGGCCGCCAGGCATCGGCATTGCCCTGTTCGACATCACGGATCGCCGCGGTCCCACCCGGCCCGGAAGCCGAATTTCGGGCCCAATCGCGCACCAACTCACGCGCCGCGAACTGTTCGTCGGTGACGGTCGCTACCACGTGTGAGTCCTCCGCATCCTCGATTTTGCCCACTAGAACGTGTTCTAATAGTGCCAGCGATCGAACGTCAAGTCGACCGCCATTACAGCAGGACACGTCGTTGTCCCGGCGGTACGGAGGTGGGAGATTCACGCTCGGCATGCGTATCGTTTGCGAACGAACCGCCCGGAACAGGGGGAACCCGTCAGATGTCGCCAGCGAACACGAACTCGGGCCGCGTTTCTGACTCGCAGCCGCGCGAGGTCATGAACGTGGCGGTACTGGCTGAGTCCGAGCTCGGCTCGGAGGCCCAGCGGGAACGCCGCAAGCGCATCTTGGACGCCACCATGGCCATCGCGTCGAAAGGTGGCTACGAGGCAGTTCAGATGCGTGCCGTGGCGGACCGGGCCGGTGTGGCGGTTGGGACGCTGTACCGATATTTCCCGTCGAAGGTGCATCTGCTGGTGTCGGCGTTGGGACGGGAGTTCAGCCGCATCGACGCCAAAACCGACCGCTCCGCGGTTGCCGGCGGCACTCCGTTTCAGCGGCTGAACTTCATGGTTGGCAAGCTCAACCGCGCGATGCAGCGCAATCCGCTGCTCACCGAGGCGATGACGCGCGCCTACGTCTTCGCCGACGCGTCGGCGGCCAGTGAGGTCGACCACGTCGAGAAGCTCATCGACAGCATGTTCGCGCGCGCGATGGCCGACGGCGAACCGACCGAGGACCAGTACTACATTGCCCGAGTGATCTCGGACGTGTGGTTGTCGAACCTGCTCGCCTGGCTCACCCGGCGAGCCTCGGCAACCGACGTCAGCAAGCGGCTGGACCTGGCCGTGCGGCTGTTGATCGGCGACCAAGAATCCACGTAACGCCGGTTAAGCCGGCGGCCCGGCGGTGCGCCCGCGAATCAGCTCGGTGTCCAGGAGTTCGACGACCGGCAGGCCGGACCGCGGCGGCTTCAGCAGCAGTTCGCCCGCCCGGTGGCCCTTGTGCAGGCTCGGCTGCGCCACCGTGGTCAGCCCACGGCTAATCGCCTCGGGCACACCGTCGAACCCGGTGACCGTCATCTGACCGGGCACGTAAATGCCGTGCGCGCGAAGGTAATCCATGGCTGAGAGGGCCAATATGTCTGCGGTGCACATCAGCGCGGTGATCCGCGGATTGGCTTCCAGCGCAACCTTGGCCGCGGTGCCACCCGATGTCGGCAGGTGCTCGTAGCTTTCCACCACAGTGAGCGAATCCGGGTCGACCCCCGCGACCGTCATTGCGTCCCAGACGCCGATGATGCGTTCGCGTTGCACATCGAAGGTCGGCGACTTCAGCCTCTCGGCGTCCACCAGGTCTTGCCGACGGTCCCGGCCCAGCCGCATGGTCAGCAGGCCGATCTCGCGGTGCCCCAGCCCGAGCACATAGTCGGCGAGCTGACGCATCGCCGCCCGGTCGTCAATGCCCACCCGGGACACCCCCGTAAGGTTCTTGGGCTGGTCGACAACCACAACGGGTAGGCGCCGCTGCAGAACGACCTGTAGGTAGGGGTCGTCGTCGCGCACCGAATACACCACGAAGCCGTCCACCCCCGCGGCGAGCACGGCGGCTGTTCCGTCCTCGAGGCTCCGGGTCGGGCCGACCGCCACCAGCAGCAGCCCTTGGCCCAGTTCTTCGCACGACTGCGCAACTCCCGCTACGAAATCCCGCGCTGCGGGGTCGCTGAAGAAATATGTCAGCGGTTCGGCCATCACCAAACCAACCGCGCCGGCTTTGCGGGTCCGCAACGATCTGGCGACCGGATCGGGTCCGGCATAGCCCAGCCGCTTCGCCGTGGCGAGCACCCGTTCGCGTAGGTCGGCGGAGAGCTGATCCGGTCGGTTGAAGGCATTCGAGATGGTGGTGCGTGAGACTTTAAGCTCAACCGCCAACGACGCCAGGGTCGCACGCCTGCGTGGTGTGGGACTCACGTTCGGTGAGGCTACAGCGGATCGTCGCTAACGGATACGTTCCGATTCACCACTTTCTGATGGAAACGATTTTCATTAGTATTATGTGTCGGCTGGCGAGCCGGCGAGAGGGAAACCCAGCGTGCGAATGGCTCTAATGGGACACCAATGGCGCTAGTCAATGCGACGCGTTGGCTGTCAGCCATTTTGCCGGCCATCGCCGTCTGCCTGATCGGCTCGGCAGGCTCGACTGTGCTCACCGGCTGCGGAACCGGTGGTTCAGGGCACCCGCGGGCGGCCGCAGTGGTGGCGTCCACCGACGTGTGGGGCAGCGTGGCGCGCGCCGTAACCGGCGGTCATCTCACCGTCAAGTCCATCCTGACCGGCGCCGATACCGATCCGCACTCGTACGCGGCCAGTCCCTCAGACGCCGCCGCGATCACCGACGCCGCGCTGGTGGTGTACAACGGCGGCGGTTACGACCCATGGGTCGACCAGGTGCTGGCCAGCCATCCGGCCGTCAAGTCGGTCGATGCCTACTCGCTTCTCGGTACCAGGGACGCCGCGAACGGAGGGCCACCCGACGAACACGTCTTCTACGACCTGAACGTTGCCAAGTCGGTCGCCGCCCTGATCGCCGACCGCCTGGCGGCCATCGACCCGGGCAATGCCGCAGACTACCGGGCCAATGCCGCCGAGTTCCGCCGCGGCGCCGACGCGATCGCCATCTCCGAACACGCCATCGCCAGCGCATACCCCGCCGCCGGAGTCATCGCGACCGAGCCCGTCGTCTACTACCTGCTGGCGGCGTCAGGCCTAGTCGATCGCACCCCAGCCGCCTTTACCGCGGCTAACGAGAACGAGAGCGACCCCTCTCCGGCCGACATGGCATCCGTCCTCGACATGATCGACCACCGCCAAGTCTCGGCGCTGCTGGTGAACCCGCAGACGGCCAGCCCCGCGACCAACGGCTTGAAGGATGCTGCCCGGCGGGCGGGCGTGCCGGTGACCGAAGTGACCGAGACTTTACCCAGCGGCACCGACTACCTGACTTGGCAGCGCAACACGGTCAACCAGCTGCTCGCTGCGCTGCGGTCGAACCGATAACCACCGCCGTGGGTCTCGAGGGTCTTGAAGCGGTCTCGAAACAGTCAAGGGCCGTCGACCGCCATGCACACACTGTCTCTCTCAGCGGCGCCCGGCTGGCTTTCGGTGATCGCGTGCTGTGGGACCACCTCGACCTGTCGGTGTCGCCCGGAGAGTTCATCGCGGTGCTGGGCCCCAATGGCACCGGGAAGACATCGCTGCTCAAGGTGCTGCTCGGACAATTGCCGCTGAGTGCCGGCACAGCGCAGGTGGACGGGAAGCGGATCACCTCGGGTAGCGGGCACATCGGCTATGTGCCGCAACATCGCCCGATCGACCGGGATGTGATGCTGCGCGGCCGCGACCTGGTTCGGCTGGGCATCGACGGGCGTCGCTGGGGCGGAGCGCCGCTGCGGTCCGCCGATCGGTCGCGCCGGCGCGAGGCGGTGCGGCAGGCGCTGCAGCAGGTCAACGGCGAACAGCTGGCCGATGTCCGGGTCGGGGTGATGTCGGGCGGCGAGTTGCAGCGAGTGCGCATCGCTCAGGCACTGGTCAGCGACCCGATGCTGCTGCTATGCGACGAACCGCTACTGACCCTGGACCCGGCCAACGCCAAGCTGGTAGCGGCGCTGATCGACCGTCGCCGCCGGGAAGCCAACACCACGGTCATCGTGGTCACTCACGAGGTCAACCAGATCCTGCCGTACGTGGACCGGGTGCTCTATCTGGTCGACGGCCGATTCCGGATCGGCACCGTCGAGCAGGTGATGACCACAGAGACGCTGTCGGCGCTGTACCGGGCCGACATCCAGGTGGTCAAGGTCGTCAAAGAACGCGACGTCCGCTATGTGGTAATTGGCGACCCGGTTCCCACTGACCTCGTCGACGGGCACTCCTGATGGACGACCAGCTGGCCGGCATGCTGAACCATTTGTTCGCCTTCGACATCACCGCCCACCTGCTCAGTCACGACTTCGTCCAGCAGGCGCTGCTGGCGGCGGCGCTGCTGGGACTTGTGGCCGGACTGATCGGGCCGTTCATCGTGATGCGCCAGATGTCGTTCGCCGTACACGGCTCCAGCGAATTGTCGCTGACGGGAGCCGCGTTCGCGCTGCTGGCCGGGTTCGAGGTGGGCGTGGGCGCGCTGATCGGCAGCGCCTTGGCAGCGGCGCTGTTCGGCATTCTCGGTCAGCGAGCCCGGGAGCGCGATTCGGTGATCGGGGTGGTGCTGGCGTTCGGACTGGGGCTGGCGGTGTTGTTCATCCATCTCTATCCGGGACGGACCGGCACCAGTTTCGCGTTGCTGACCGGCCAGATCGTCGGGGTGGGCTACTCCGGGCTGGCCATGCTGGCGCTCGTTTGCGTGCTTGTCATCGCCGTGCTGACGACGTGCTACCGACCGCTGTTGTTCGCCACTGTCGATCCGGAGGTCGCGGCCGCGCGCGGCGTGCCGGTTCGCGCGCTGGGAATCGTATTCGCCACGCTGGTCGGTGTGGTGGCGGCGCAGGCTGTGCAGATCGTTGGGGCGCTGCTGGTGATGTCGTTGTTGATCACGCCGGCGGCCGCGGCCGCTCGGGTAGTAGCCTCGCCTGTCGCGGCGATCGTGACCTCCGTGGCCTTCGCCGAAGTCTCGGCCGTCGGGGGCATCGTGCTGTCGCTGGCGCCCGGTGTGCCCGTGTCGGTGTTCGTCGCAACCATCTCGTTTTTGATCTACCTATTTTGTTGGCTACTCGGGCGGTGCCGGCAGGCCTGCCCTTAAGCTTGTCCAACATAATGGCCGAGTCGGCTGGACAGCACGTGTGCTTCGGCTCGCGCACCGGCAGGGGAGGCGACAGTGCGCCAGCAAATAGCGGGCCTTGTGCTGGCCGGTGTGTGCACGTTCGCCGTGGGCTGCACCACCACCGTCGACGGGAAGGCCGTAGCCGCCGACAAGTCCGGACCGGCGACTCAGAATCCCGTAGCGGTTTCAGCGCTCGACGGGCTGCTGCTAGACGTGGGCCAGATCAATACCGCGCTGGGTGCCACATCGATGAAGGTGTGGTTCAACGCCAAGGTGATGTGGGACTGGAGCAACAGCGTGAGTGACAAGAATTGCCTGGCAGTAGATGGGCCTGCACAAGAGAAGGTCTATGCCAACACCGGGTGGACAGCTATCCGCGGACAGCGGCTCGACGACAGCGTCGACGACTCAAAGAAGCGTAATCACTACGCCATTCAGGCCGTCGTCGTGTTCCCGTCCGCGCACGATGCCTCCGCGTTTTACGACGCCTCGACACAAACTTGGCCCGCCTGCTCCAATCGCCGATTTTCTGATCTCAATCCCGGTAAGCCCGACACCGTCTGGACGGTGGCTGGCAGCTCCAACGACAACGGCACGCTCAGTACCTCGCAGGCCCAGGAAGGCGGCGACGGATGGACCTGCCAGCGTGCTTTGACCGTGCGCAACAATGTCGCCATCGATATCGTGACGTGCAGCTACAGTCAAACGGGTTCGGTGGCGATCGACGTCGCACAACAGATCGCGGCCAAGGTGGCTAAGCAGTAGGCATGAACTAGCCAATGCAACGGGCAATTCGATGGCGGACCGTCTTGTTCGCCGCCCCGGTCATCTGTGCCTTAGTGGTAGGAGTCGGAGGGGTCGCGGGATGCGTCTCCACGATTGCCGGAGTCCCGCGAGCCGGCGACGACCGCGGTCCACTGAGCGGGGGGCCCGATCTCACCGGGGCTCAACTGGCGGATGTGCTGCTCGACGTGGCACAGGTCAACCAGATCATGGGCACCAGCACGATGACGGTGTTCAAAACCTACGACCAGATGCCCGGCGATGACGGTACCTATTCGGACCCCACGTGCGCGGGAGCGGTGTTCAACACGGTCGAGGCCGCCTATAGAGGCAGCGGCTACGTGGCGACCAGGGGTTCAGAGCTGAGCGACGCCGGTGGCAAACACTACGTCGACCAAGGTGTCGTTGCGTTCGGCAGCGGCCCCGACGCCCGGAAGTTTCTCGCCATGTCACAAGATTCCTGGCGTCGCTGTGTCGCCAAACACGTCACCTACAACGCCAAGAACGACAGCCCCAACACCTGGACCATCCGCGCGCCGGTGACCACGGGCGGGATCACCGCCGCGGTCGTCGACGAGGAAGCAGGCGACGGCTACGCCTGCGCGCACGGGATCACCGCCAAATCCAACGTCGTGATCGACGTCTCGGCCTGCAGCTACGACATAGCGGACCAGGGCGTCACCGTCGTAAGCACCATCGTCAACGCCATTGCCGGCAAGTTCCCGACATGACTGGATCGCGGGCCGTCGTGACGGTGATCTGCGCGGCCGCCCTAGCGACCACCGGGTGCGCGAGGACGGTCGACGAAGCGGCGCTGACCGCCGAAACCCCGAACCACACCACGATGACCACGACGACCGGCCGGGCGCCGCGCACGGTGCCGATCGCGGTTCTGGACAGCCTGCTGCTGACTCAGCAGCAGATCGTCGCACTAGTGGGTGGAACGGACATGGCCTTGGTCGTCACGGCGAATAGCACATCGGACGCATCCAAACTCATTGACGATCGCACGTGCCTGGGACTCGGTTCTATCGGAGATGTGACGACCTACTCCAACAGCGGATATGTCGGGATGCGCGGCAACCAGTTCAGCACCCCCAATGCTGTGGCGGCCGACGTCACGCTGCTGGTGACATCGTTTACCGCGGCCGCCGATGCCCAAGGTTTACTGCAGCGCGCGCGTCAGGATTGGCAGGGGTGCGCGAACCGTCGATACGGTTTTCGCTCATCGAACGGCAACCACAGTTACTTCGACACCCAAGACCTGCGCGGCAGCGGCTCCCGCATTGAATTGTCGATGCGCCAAGAAGAAGATCCCAGGTGGGGGTGTTCGCACGCGATGGCCGTCGGCAACAATGTGGTGATCGAAGCGCGGGTCTGCCTGCTCGGCAAAGACACTGCCGCGGCACTCAACAACCTCCTCGACCAAGTCGTGGCCAAGGTCCCGCAATAAGCGAGTCCCCAAGCTAGCTCATAAGCTAGCTAGGTGGCCCGTATCGACCTCAACGCCGACTTGGGCGAGGGCTTTGGCGTCTATCGGCTCGGCGACGACGATGCCATGCTCGCGATCGTCACCAGCGCCAACGTGGCGTGCGGTTTCCACGGGGGAGATCCCGCCGGCCTGTTGCGGGTATGCCGGTCGGCCGCCGAGCGTGGCGTGCGCATCGGAGCGCAGGTGAGCTATCGCGACCTGGCCGGGTTCGGCAGGCGCTTCATAGACGTCGCAGCCGAAGATCTTCTTGCCGATGCCGTGTATCAGATCGGCGCGTTGCAGGCGATCGCCCAGGCCTCCGGCTCGGTGGTGTCTTACGTCAAACCCCATGGCGCGCTATACAACACGATCGTGACCAACCGCGAACAGGGCGCGCCGCCGCGGAGGCGGTACACATGGTGGACGCCACGTTGCCGGTGCTGGGCATGGCGGGTTCGGCGTTTTTCGACGAGGCCGCCCGCCTTGGCTTACGCACGGTGGCGGAGGCGTTCGCTGATCGCGCCTATCGGCCGGACGGCCAGCTGGTTTCCCGTCGCGAACCGGGCGTGGTGTTGGACGATCCAACGATGATCGCGCACCGGGTGGCGAGCATGGTGACCTCGGGTGAGGTCACCGCGGTCGATGGCACACAGCTTGCTGTCGCTGTGGAATCGGTTTGCGTGCATGGTGATTCGCCAGGCGCGGTGCAGATTGCGGCCGCGGTGCGCGATCATCTCAAGGCCGCCGGCGCCGATATCAAGGCGTTTACCTGATGCGACTAAAACTTGGTCGCCCCGATATCGCGCGCTATTCGCATAGGTTCAACGTGCCTGTCGCCGAACCGGATGCGCCGCTTTGGGTGACGTGGATGGGTGTGGCGACGCTGCTACTCGACGACGGGTCGTCCGCCCTGATGACCGACGGCTACTTCTCGCGCCCTAGCCTGGCGCAGGTGGCGGCCGGCAAGGTGTCGCCGTCGCCGGCGCGAGTGGACGGGTGCCTTGCCCGGGCCAAGGTGTCCCGGCTTCAGGCCGTCATCCCGGTGCATACGCACATCGACCACGTGATGGACTCCGCGCTGGTCGCCGACCGCACCGGCGCCCAGCTGGTCGGGGGCGAATCAGCGGCCAATGTCGGGCGCGGATACGGGCTGCCCGAGGACCGTCTGGTCGTCGCGGTCCCGGGTGAACCAATTCGGTTGGGCGCCTACGACGTTACGTTGATTGAGTCGCACCACTGTCCACCAGACCGGTTTCCCGGTGTGATCAGCACACCGCTGACACCACCGGTGAAGGCGTCGGCCTACCGCTGCGGCGAGGCGTGGTCGACGCTGGTGCACCACCGGCCGTCGGGCCGGCGGCTGTTGATTCAGGGCAGTGCTGGTTTCGTGAAGGGTGCGCTGGCGGGCCATCGCGCCGACGCCGTCTACCTCAGCGTCGGCCAACTGGGCCTGCAGCCGCGGTCATACCTGCTCGACTACTGGATCCAGACCGTGCGCGCGGTGGGTGCGCGCCGGGTGATCCTCATCCACTGGGACGATTTCTTCCGCCCATTGTCAAAGCCGTTGCGGGCCTTGCCATATGCGGGCGACGACTTGGACGTGTCCATCCAGCTTCTCGATGAGCTGGCCGCGCAGGACGGCGTCACGCTACATATGCCGACCGTGTGGCAGCGCGAGGATCCCTGGAAATAAACGTTGGCCCTGACCGTTGCGCTGTTGCTGCTGGCTGTCGTCCTCGGGTTCGCGGTTGCCCGCCCACGAGGTTGGCCGGAGGCGCTGGCAGCGGTTCCGGCAGCCGTCGTCCTAATAGCGATCGGCGCGATCTCGGTCCATCAGGCGGCTGTGCAGGTTGCCGGGCTAGCGCGGGTGGTCGCATTTCTGGGTGCGGTGCTAGTGCTGGCCAAGCTGTGCGACGACGAAGGTCTGTTCGAGGCCGCCGGCGCCGCGATGGCGCGGGCGAGCAGCGGGTCTCACCGGCTGCTGCGGCAGGTGTTCGTCATTGCCGCCACCATCACCGCGGCGCTCAGCCTGGACGCCACCGTGGTGCTGTTGACCCCGGTGGTGCTGGCCACTGTCCGTCGGTTGCGAAGCCCGATGCGCCCCTATGCCTACGCCACCGCCCACCTGTCCAATGCCGCCTCGCTGCTGCTTCCGGTGTCAAACCTGACCAACCTGCTCGCTTACCGCAGCGCCAATATCTCGTTCACGAGGTTCACGCTGCTGATGGCGTTGCCGTGGCTGTCCGCGGTGGCGGCCGTGTACCTGGTGTTCCGGTGGTTTTTCGCACGGGATCTGCGCGTGGAGCCCGATCGCGGGCAACTTGGGTCGGCGCCGCGGCCTCCGGTGTTCGTTTTGGTGGTCGTGGCGCTGACACTCGCCGGGTTCGCGACCGCCGAGTCGGTGGGGGTGGCCCCGGCGTGGGCTGCGCTTGCCGGCGCCTCGGTGTTGGCGGTGCGCAGCCTCCGGCATAAACACACCTCGGTGGTGGAGATCCTGCGCGCGGTGAACGTGCCGTTCCTGGTGTTTGTGCTGGCGCTGGGCGTCGTCGTGCAAGCGGTCATGCTCAACGGGATGGCCACCGGAATGTCCGCCGTGTTGCCGACGGGTTCGGGGCTGCCGGCGCTGCTCGGCATCGCCGCGGTGGCCGCTGTGCTGGCCAACGTCGTCAACAACCTGCCCGCGACACTGGCGTTGGTGCCGCTGGTCGCGGCAAGTGGTCCGGCGGCCGTCCTGGCCGTGCTGATCGGGGTCAATATCGGCCCCAACCTGACTTACGTCGGTTCACTGTCAAACCTGTTGTGGCGAAGCGTGCTGCGCCAGCACAAGGTTGAGGCCAGCGTCAGCGAATACAGCCGCCTCGGCCTGTGCACCGTGCCCGCCGCCCTGGTGGTGGCGGTGCTGGCGCTGTGGGCGAGTGTGCGGCTACTGGGCGCCTAGGGGCGCGAGCCGGACGGCGGCCGCACTAACCCCGGTGGAATGCCGGCGGTACCGGCATACCCAGATCGGCCAGCACGCCGCGCAGCATCGCTGGATAGTCGGTGATGATGCCGTCGACGCCGTAGCCGATCTGCTCGCGCATGACGGCGGCGTCGTTGATGGTCCAGGGAATGACCCTGAGCCCCAACGAATGTGCGCGATCGACAAATGGGTTGCCGTCGACCAGCGGGTACCTGGGCGAGAGAATGTTCGCGCCCACCATCATCGCCCCGATCATCGGGTCGCCGACTACGGCCGGATTGATACCGGCCAGCCATGGCGAATCGGGTACCCAAGTCTGCTCGTTCCACAAGGCGACTAAAGAGATCGACGGCTCGGCCTGGCGCACCATCGGCAGCGTGCGCCAGTCGAAGCTCTGAATTTCCACGCGGTCGACCTTGCCCGCGGACCTCACCGCGGCCAGCACCACGTCGACGAACTCTTGCGGGCCCGCCGATGCGGCCGGATGATTGGCCTGGACCTTGGTCTCGATGTTGTAGCGGACCCCTGCCTGATACGAGGCCCGATAGGAGTCGGTGCGCGCAAAGACTTCCGGCAAGGTGGCTATCTTGTTGCCCCGCACCACTTCAGCTCGGGGAAACTCGCTGCTCGGCTTGCCACAGTCCAGCGTGCGGATCTGCACCAAGGTGAGCTCGTGCACGAGCTTTCCGACGTACGGGTACGCCGGATCGCCGGCGAACGCGGGCCCGGTGTCGCTGCACTGTTGCGCCTCGACCGTCGGGTCGTGCCATACCAGAGGTTGCCCATCTTTGGTGATGCCGATGTCGAATTCGAGTGTGCTGACCCCGAGTTCTAGCGATTTGGCAAAGGCTCGCAATGATTCCCCGGTGGTCTCGCCGCGCCCACCGGCGTGTGCCTGCACGTCGAAGCCGGGTGGCTGCGAGGACGCCGTCGGCAGCGGAGCGAGAACCGCGGCCGCCACGGCCAGCACCGCAGCACCGAGGCGGGCACAACGGCCAGGCAAGCCGGTTAACGCCTTCGCTGACGAGCGATTTCGGCGAGCACCACCCCGGCGGCCACCGAGGCATTCAGCGATTCGGTATGCCCTGCCATCGGGATGGACACCACCTCGTCGCAGTTCTGCCGCACCAACCGCGACAGGCCCTTGCCTTCCGACCCGACGACGACTACCAGCGGGTCGGTGCCGTCCAGGTCGTCTAGCCCGGTGTCACCACCGGCGTCCAATCCGATCACCCGCACTCCGCGATCAGCCCAATCCTTAAGTGCCCTGGTGAGATTGGTGGCCCGGGCCACCGGGATCCGAGCCGCCGCCCCGGCGCTGGTACGCCAGGCCACCGCGGTAACCGAGGCCGAACGCCGCTGCGGGATCAGCACGCCGTGCCCACCAAACGCCGCGACCGAACGCACGATCGCACCGAGGTTGCGGGGGTCGGAGATGTTGTCCAGCGCGACCAGCAGCGCCGGCGGCGACTCGGTGGCGGCCGCGATCAGATCATCCGGATGTACGTAGTTGTACGGCGGCACCTGCAACGCGATGCCCTGATGCAGGTGGTTGGCAGTCATTCGGTCCAGGTCGGTGCGCGGTACCTCAAGTATCGCGATGCCCAAATCAGCTGCCCGGGAAACGGATTCGGTGAGTCGCTCGTCAGCTTCGGTACCGAGCGCGACGTAGAGCGCAGTCGCCGGGACGCCGGCGCGCAGGCATTCCAGCACCGGGTTGCGCCCCAGCACCGTCTCAGTCTCGTCGGTGCGTCTGGCCGGCCGATGCGGCTGGGACCGAGCGCGCTTGGCGGCGGGATGGTTGGGACGCATGTGCGCCGGCGGGGTGGGACCGCGCCCCTCCAGCGCGCGGCGACGCTGGCCGCCCGAGCCGACGGTGGGGCCTTTCTTGGTGCCGGATTTGCGTACCGCCCCCCGGCGCCGCGAGTTACCGGGCATCTATTTGCTGTCACCGGCCTGCAGCGTCCACTGCGGCCCGTCGGCGGTGTCGGTGACCTCGATGCCGGCATTCTTGAGTCGATTCCGGATCTCGTCGGCCAGCGCCCAGTTGCGCTGCTCGCGCGCCTTCTCCCGGCTTTCCAGTTCGGCCTGCACAAGCACGTCGACGGCCGCCAGCGCGGCCGACGTCTCGTCGCGGGATTCCCAGCGTTCGTCGAGCGGGTCGCAGCCCAGGATGCCCATCATCGCGCGGATCGCGCCGGCGTTTTTCAGGGCACCTTCGTGGTCGCCGGCGTCGAGTGCCCGGTTGCCTTCCGCGCGAGCGTGGTGCACCTCGGCCAGCGCGATCGGGACTGCGAGATCGTCGTCGAGCGCTTCGGCGAACCGTGGGGTCGGATCACCGGGGACGACGGCACCGACCCGACTGCGGACGCGGTGCAGGAATTCCTCAACCCCGACATAGGCTTTGACCGCGTCCTGCAGGGCGGTATCGGAGAATTCCAGCATCGACCGGTAATGCGCACTGCCCAGGTAGTAGCGCAGTTCGGCCGGCCGTACCCGGTGCAATATCGCCGGTATGGACAACACGTTGCCCAGCGACTTGCTCATCTTCTCCCCGCCCATCGTCACCCAGCCGTTGTGCAGCCAGTAGCGGGCGAACCCATCCCCGGCGGCGCGGCTCTGCGCGATTTCATTTTCGTGGTGCGGGAAGATCAAATCCATTCCACCGCAATGGATGTCGAATTCAGGCCCCAGATAGCTGCGGGCCATTGCCGAACATTCCAGGTGCCAGCCCGGACGGCCGCGTCCCCACGGCGTCGGCCACGACGGCTCACCGGGCTTGGCGCCCTTCCACATGGTGAAGTCGCGCTGGTCACGCTTGCCGGCAGCCACACCCTCGCCCTGATGGACGTCGTCGATCTTGTGCCCGGACAGCTGGCCGTACTCCGGGTAGCTGAGCACATCGAAGTAGACGTCGCCGTCGCCGGTATACGCATGACCAGTTTCGATCAGGCGTTCCATTAACTCGATCATCTGGGTGATGTGCCCGGTGGCTCGCGGCTCTGCCGACGGCGGCAAGACGTCCAAGGCGTCGTAGGCCGCGTCGAACGCGCGCTCGTAGGTGGCCGCCCACTCCCACCACGGCCGGCATGCCGCAGCGGCCTTGTTGAGAATCTTGTCGTCGATATCGGTCACGTTGCGGATGAACGCGACGTCGTAATCCCGTGCGGTCAGCCAGCGGCGCAGGATGTCGAAGGCCACCCCGCTGCGGACATGCCCGATATGCGGCAGACCCTGCACGGTCGCACCGCACAGATAGATGGAGACGTGCCCGGCGCGCAGCGGAACGAAATCACGCACGGCACCGGCCGCCGTATCGTGTAGCCGCAAGCGGGCCCGATCGGTCACGACGTGCCAGCTTACCTGCCTGCGGCCGCTCAGCCCGGTTACCCGATGGGTACCACCAGCGCCGTCGCGATCGCGGCCAGCCCCTCGCCGCGCCCGGTCAGGCCAAGACCGTCGGTGGTGGTCGCCGACACCGATACCGGCGCCCGCAGCAGGCCCGACAGCACCTGCTGCGCCTCGGCCCGGCGCGGACCGACCTTCGGTCGGTTGCCGATCACCTGCACGGCCGCATTGCCGACCCGGTAGCCGTGCAGCAAGACCAGGTCAACGACATGGCGCAGCATGTCTGCTCCGGTGACACCTTTCCAACGCGGATCATCGACCCCGAACACGCCGCCGATATCGCCCTGCCCTGCGGCCGACAAGACGGCGTCGCACAATGCATGCACCGCCACGTCGCCGTCGGAGTGTCCGGCGCAGCCGTCCGCGTCTGGGAACAGCAGTCCCACCAGCCAGCACGGCCGCCCGGGTTCAATCGGATGGACATCGGTACCCAATCCGACCCTGGGCAGCTCGTTCACCTGCGCACAACCGCTTTGGCCAGCAGAAGATCCAGCTGGGTGGTGATCTTGAACGCCAGCGGGTCCCCGTCGACCACCTGAACCTGGCCGCCGACATGCTCGACGAGGGATGCGTCGTCGGTGAAATCGGCAGCACCGGCGCCCTGATAAGCGCGGTAAGCGCGCAACAGCAGGTCGGTGGCGAACCCCTGTGGGGTCTGCACGGCCCGCAGGCCGGCCCGCTCCGGCGTACCCAGGACCACCCCGTCAGCGTCCACGGCCTTAATGGTGTCATGCAGCGGCAACGCGGGCACGACAGCGGCATGACCCGCCCGCAACGCGTTGACCACACGCACGATCAACCCTGCTGGTGTCAGCGCCCGCGCGGCGTCGTGCACCAGCACGAACTCCGGAGTTCCTGCGCCAGACAAGGCTGACAGAGCCAGGCTTACGGATTCGGTACGGTCGGCCCCGCCGGCCACAACGGTGGCTTGTTTAGCCAAGACCAGCTTGGCCTGGTCAATGCGGTCGGCGGGCACCGCCACCACGACGTGGTCGACAACCCCGGACTCCAGCAGGCCAGCGACGGCACGTTCGACCAGGGTGCGGCCGTCCAGCTCACAGAATGCCTTCGGGATTCCCGCAGCTAGCCGCTCCCCCGACCCCGCGGCCGGGACCACTGCGACTACGGTGCCCGTTCCCCCGACCACCAGAGCCTCAGGATGTTCAAGAAGCGGCGGCCAGAACCTCGTCGAGGATGGTCTCCGCCTTGGCGTCGTCGGTGCTCTCGGCCAGCGCCAACTCACCGACCAGGATCTGCCGGGCTTTCGCCAGCATGCGCTTCTCGCCGGCGGACAAGCCGCGTTCCTGGTCGCGGCGCCACAGATCGCGCACTACCTCGGCCACCTTGTTGACATCACCGGAGGCGAGTTTCTCGAGGTTGGCCTTGTAACGGCGCGACCAGTTGGTCGGCTCTTCTGTGTGCGGGGCGCGCAACACCTGGAAAACCTTGTCGAGGCCTTCCTGCCCGACGACATCGCGGACACCGACGTACTCAGCGTTATCGGCGGGTACTCGAACGGTCAGGTCACCCTGCGCCACTTTCAAGACGAGATACTCTTTTTGTTCCCCTTTGATGGTCCGGGTTTCGATCGCCTCGACTAACGCAGCACCGTGATGCGGGTAGACAACGGTGTCGCCGACCTTGAAGATCATCTGATTCGAGCCCCTTTCGTTTCTTCATCCTAACACGGCGGCGTGACGGGTGCTCATCAACGGTGCAGGTCAGGGGCACAACACGCGCAGATTAGGGGTTGACAGGCGGCGCAAGACGTGCAAGGGACCGCACCGTCACCGTCCTCGCTTCGTCCACTCTTGGCAGCTTAGAGGACGCTTAGAGGAGGCCCGGAGGAGGCCCACTCGAGTCCTATCGGAGCAAGGCGAGGGCGCGACCCGAGCCCTGCTGTGCTGGTCGGGCGCCCTCCACTACCGTCTACCGTCGACCGCACGTTCCTACTACTGTGCATAGTTGAACCGCTGTCAGAATGCCCGTTACTTACTCTGATCAGAAGCCCAGCAGGAGGCATTGAGTGAACCGCTTAAAAATCTGCCTCCCCGCGCTGACCGCCCAGGTCGCCATCATCGGCCTGGTTGCGTTGATGGCCACAGTGCTCACCGGTTGCTCAGCCGGTCAGATCTCGCAGACCGCGACCCAGGAGCCGGCCGTCAACGGCAACCGGGTCACGTTCAACAACGTGGCGCTGCGCGACATTCGCATCCAAGCCGCGCAGACCGGTGATTTCCTGCAACCGGGCCGAACGGTGGAGCTGGTGCTGGTGGCCGTGAATCAGTCGCCGGATATCACGGACAGACTGGTGAACATCAGCAGTGACATCGGCACGGTGACGCTGAGCGGCGATGCTCGGCTGCCCGCCGGCGGGATGCTGTTCATCGGTGCGCCCGAAGGCCAGAGAGTAGCGCCAGGCCCCCTCGCGTCCAACAATGCGGCCAAGGCGACCGTCAGCTTGACCAAGCCCATCACAAACGGCCTCACCTACAACTTCACCTTCAATTTCGAGAAGGCCGGGCAGGCCAGCGTGATGGTGCCGATTTCGGCCGGGCTTGCTCCACAACAGGTCTGACCGCCTGTCGCACCAGGGCTTTGTCACACCAGCCCGATACGGTCGTGTCGTGGCCAATGCGCGCTCGCAATACCGCTGCTCGGAATGCCGCCATCTCACTGCCAAGTGGGTGGGACGCTGCCTGGAGTGCGGCAGCTGGGGCACCGTCGACGAGGTGACCGTGCTCAGCGCGGTCGGTGGCAGCGGCCGTCGTTCCGCAGGTCTGGTTTCGGGTCGGGCCTCGCAAGCCGTTCCGATCAGTTCCATTGAGCCGAACCTCAGCCGGCACCGTTCGACGGGCATTGATGAGCTCGACAGGGTGCTGGGCGGCGGTGTGGTGCCCGGTTCTGTGACGCTGCTGGCGGGCGATCCCGGTGTGGGTAAGTCGACGCTGCTACTCAAGGTCGCCCACCGCTGGGCGCAATCCGGTCGGCGCGCGCTGTACATCTCCGGTGAGGAGTGCGCCGGCCAGATCCGGCTGCGCGCTGACCGGATCGGCTGCAGCGGCAAGGATATCGAGGAGGTCTACCTGGCCGCCGAATCCGACCTGCACACGGTGCTGGAGCACATTGCCACGGTCCGGCCTGCGCTAGTCATCGTGGATTCAGTGCAAACCATGTCCACCACCGAAGCCGACGGCGTCGCCGGCGGCGTCACGCAGGTGCGTGCGGTAACGGCCGCGCTAACCGCCGCCGCGAAGGCCACCGGCGTTGCGCTGATTCTGGTCGGGCATGTCACGAAGGACGGAGCCATCGCAGGGCCGCGGTCGCTGGAACACCTCGTCGATGTGGTGCTGCATTTCGAAGGCGACCGCAACGGCACGTTGCGGATGGTCCGCGGGGTCAAGAATCGATTTGGTGCCGCCGACGAAGTCGGGTGTTTTCTGTTGCACGACAACGGAATCGACGGCATCGCCGACCCGTCGAACCTCTTCTTGGAGCAACGGCCGGCACCCGTCGCCGGTACCGCGATCACGGTGACTCTGGACGGAAAGCGACCACTCATCGGCGAAGTTCAGGCGTTACTGGCGACGCCGTGTGGCTCGCCGCGCCGCGCTGTCAGCGGGATCGACCACGCCCGGGCCGCGATGATCACCGCCGTGCTGGAAAAGCATGCCAGGTTGACCATTGCCGTCAACGACATCTACCTGTCCACCGTGGGCGGAATGCGCTTGACCGATCCGTCGTCCGATCTCGCCGTCGCAATCGCGCTGGCCTCGGCATACGCCAATCTGCCGCTGCCCACCACGGCGGTGATGATCGGCGAGGTGGGGCTGGCGGGGGACCTGCGCCGGGTCAGCGGCATGGACCGGCGGCTGAGTGAAGCCGCACGCCAGGGATTCAACATCGCGCTCATCCCACCGGGTTGCGACGGGGTGCCGCCGGGCATGCGCGCACTGACCGCGCCCACCATCGTCGCGGCGTTGGAGCACATGATCGACATCGCAGACCACCGCAGCAGTGGGCCCGCCGGGCCGCATCGGCTAGACGCACCACCCAACGGGGCCGCAGAATGACACGCTGTGACTCGTCCGACCCTGCGTGAGACAGTCGCGCGCCTGGCACCGGGCACCGGGCTCCGGGACGGCCTGGAGCGCATCCTGCGCGGCCGCACCGGCGCCCTGATCGTGCTCGGCCACGACGAGAACGTCGAGGCCATCTGCGACGGCGGCTTCTCACTCGATGTCCGGTATGCGCCGACACGGCTGCGCGAGCTGTCGAAGATGGACGGTGCCGTCGTGTTGTCCACCGACGGCAGCCGCATCGTGCGGGCCAACGTGCAGCTGGTTCCCGACCCGTCGATCCCTACCGACGAATCGGGAACCCGCCACCGCTCGGCGGAACGGGCTGCGATCCAGACCGGTTACCCGGTGATTTCAGTCAGTCACTCGATGAACATCGTGACGGTCTACGTTGGCGGCGAGCGCCACGTACTGACCGACTCCGCCACGATCCTGTCACGAGCCAATCAGGCCATCGCAACCCTGGAACGGTACAAGACCCGGCTCGATGAGGTCAGCAGGCAACTGTCCAGAGCGGAGATCGAGGACTTCGTCACGCTGCATGACGTGATGACTGTGGTGCAACGGCTCGAGTTGGTTCGGCGAATCGGCCTGGTGATCGACTACGACGTCGTCGAACTCGGCACCGACGGCCGGCAGCTGCGGCTGCAGCTGGAGGAGCTGCTTGGGGGTAACGACACCGCGCGGGAATTGATCGTGCGCGACTACCACGCCAACCCCGAGCCATCGTCCAAAGCGCAAATCACCAACACCCTGGACGAGCTGGACGCCCTTTCGGACACCGAACTGCTCGAACTCACCGCGCTGGCAAAGGTCTTCGGATATCCGACGACAACAGAGGCCCAGGACTCAGCGCTGAGCCCGCGCGGTTACCGCGCGATGGCCGGTATCCCCCGGCTGCAGTTCGCCCATATCGATCTACTGGTCCGGTCGTTTGGAACGCTGCAAGGCCTGCTGGCGGCGAGCGCTAACGACCTGCAGTCGGTGGACGGCATTGGCACGATGTGGGCCCGTCACGTACGAGAGGGCCTCTCGCAGCTGGCTGAGTCGACAATCGCCGATCCGCTCAGCTGAGGTCATCCCGCGGGAGCGGGCGCGGCGGCCGGCGGCGCCTCAGGCGGTGGTGCGAGTGCCGGCTGACCTGGCGCGGGCACCGGCCCGGGTGGCGGTGGCGGCTGATTCATGATGAACGGAACCGGAAGCGAGCGCAGATTGCCCAGCTGCACGACGAGGTTGTAGGTGCCCGGCCCGATCGCCGGCCGCGGCAACGGGCAGTGTGGCGCCGACCCCATCCCGGTCCAGGTCACCGCGGTGGTCACCTGCTCGCCCGGCGTGAACGTCTTGACCAGGGTCTCGTTGGACGGTGCGCAGTCCAGGTTGGACCACAGCCGCTTGTTGTCCAGCGAATAGACGTAGGCCGCAAGCACTGCGGCTCCGACGTCGCGTTTGCAAGACACCAGCCCGATGTTGGTGACGACCATGGTGAATTTCGGCTGGTCACCGATGAAGTACTGGGGCGCGTTGGTCAGGCCTTTGACGGCCAGCGTCGAATCGGGGCAGTCATCGCCCTCCTTCAGCACCGGCGGCGGTTGCACCGCGGCGGTGGGTGTCGGGGACTCCGGGTTTTGTCCCTGTGGCGGCGCCACCGGGGGGTTGTTTTGCTGCCCGGCTGGGGGCGGCGCCTCGGGCGCAGGCGAGTTCGGATGACTTTGAGCGGAGCCCGGTTTGTCGGCATTGGCCGGTTTGGCACCGGCGCTGCTGCTCACGAAGGCGACGACCGTGGCGACCGCGATGCCGATCACGACGACCGCGATGCCGAGGGCCAGTCCCCTGCGCCGCCAGTAAATCTCCGTAGGTAGCGGGCCACGCGGTTCCATATCCAGCACATTCACACCGTAGGCCCAGGTCACGCCGATTTGTCCGACCCGCCTCGGCGTGTCGCGAGGTTAGCTGGCCAACCGCCGTGTTAGTGGGGGCGCCGAATCAGGGCTACTCCCCCCAACTATTCGCCAACGTCGCCGACGTGGTCGACCAACGCCGCCCGCCCGTCAGCGAGGTGATACATGATGCCCACGATGGCCAGGGTGCCGGCAGCCACCCGCTCCGCAACGGCTGCCGAACGGGCCATCAGCTGGGCCACCGTCTCGCGCACATGGCGTTCCTCGAACTCGTCGACACGACTCAGGCCGTCGCGGCGGCCCATCAGGATGGACGGCGCGACCCGCTCCACCACGTCCCGCACGAAACCGGCCGGTATTGCACCGTCGTCGATCGCGCCGATGGCGGCCTTGACGGCACCGCAGCTGTCATGGCCGAGGATGACGATGAGCGGCACGTTGAGCACCGTCACCGCGTACTCGATGGAGCCCAGCACTGCCGAATCGATGGCCTGCCCGGCGGTCCGGACCACGAACACGTCGCCAAAGCCCTGATCGAAGATGAGCTCAGCAGCCACCCGGCTGTCGGCGCAGCCGAATATCACCGCGGTGGGCTTTTGGCCGGCGGCCAGGCCGGCCCGATGCTCGACGCTCTGACCGGGATGCTCTGGCCTACCGGCGACGAATCGCTCGTTACCCTCTTTGAGTGCTTTCCACGCGGTTACCGGATTGGTATTGGGCATGGCACACATTGTGCCCCAGATGAGCATCCCGGCCGACGGGTTGCTCGACTGGTACGAACGATCGCGCCGTGACCTGCCCTGGCGGGAACCCGGCGTCAGCGCATGGCAGATTCTGGTCAGCGAGTTCATGTTGCAACAGACGCCGGTAGCCCGAGTGCTGTCGATCTGGCCGGATTGGGTGCGACGCTGGCCCACCGCATCGGCCACCGCCGCTGCCAGCGCCGCCGATGTATTGCGCGCCTGGGGCAAGCTGGGGTATCCGCGGCGGGCCAAGCGCTTGCACGAGTGCGCCACAGTCGTTGCTCGTGACCATGGCGATGTGGTTCCCGATGACATCGACACCCTGCTGAGGTTGCCGGGTGTTGGTAGCTACACCGCGCGGGCCGTGGCGTGCTTCGCCTACCGCAAGCCGGTGCCGGTAGTCGACACCAACGTGCGCCGCGTGGTGGCCCGCGCTGTGCACGGCAGACCCGACGCCGGTGCGCCGTCGACGGCGCGCGACCACGCCGACGTTTCGGCACTTTTACCGAATGACGAAGCGGCCCCGCGGTTTTCGATAGCACTGATGGAGCTGGGTGCGACGGTGTGCACCGCCCGGACACCGCGGTGCGGGTTGTGTCCGCTCGGCGCATGCGCTTGGCGCCATGCCGGCTATCCGCCGCCGTCGGGGCCGGCGCGCCGTGTTCAGAGCTACGCGGGAACCGACCGTCAGGTTCGCGGGCGGTTGCTGGATGTGTTGCGCGCCAACGATTCTCCGGTCACCAGGGCGCAGCTGGACGTGGCGTGGCTGATCGATACCGAGCAACGCGACCGGGCGCTGGATTCGTTGCTTTCCGACGGCCTGGTGACACAGACGCTCGACGGCCGGTTCGCGTTGGCCGGCGAGGAGAACTAGCTACTTCGACGTGAAAGTCTGACGACTGGGCCGGCTCGTGCGGGCGCGACCCGGCGGGTAAGGATGCGGGCCGATGGGACGCCCGGGCTGCCGGTTCGCCATTTGACGGTGCGGCGGAACTACAAGGGCTTGAAGCCATCTTCGGGGTCCCATCCCCGAGCGCTACCGCGAACCCCGGATCGGCGCAGTCCCGACACGCCGCTATGCGGGCATTTCCCCCGTGAACCCCCTATCTGCGTTCATACTCTGCCGGTGGCCAGCGAGGAGGCCGCCCAGGGATCCGGCTTGTCGGCGCCGGTGTCGCGGCGCGCGGTGCTTGGCGGGCTGAGCCTGCTGCCGCTGGCCGCCGCCGTACCGGGTGTCCTCCCGGCCGCTTCCGCCGAGACCGCGTACCGATTCCTGTCGCAGCACCAGGCCGCGGTGCTCGATGCCGCCACCCGCCGCCTGGTGCCCGGCCCGGAAGACGACCCGCTCGAGCTCGGCTGTCCCGGGGCGCACGAAGCGCAGGTGGTCCGCTACCTGGACCGGCTGCTGTCGGTGTTCGACGTCACGCCGCCCGACGTGCACGCGGGCGGGCCGTGGAGCAACCGCGCCGGCGGCTCCCAGGACTTCATGGCCAACTTCGTCCCGCTCAACCGCGCCCAGACCTACGCGTGGCAACAACGGGTCACCACCCTCCGCAGCCAGTACAACGAGGGCATCGCGCTGCTCGACCAGCAGGCCGGCGGCGACTTCACCTCGGTGACCAAGGTGCGCCAGGACTTCATCCTGACCCACGGTAAGGCGGTCACCTTCACCAGTTTGCTGTTCGGTCACACCATCGAGGCGATGTACTCCAATCCCGAGTACGGCGGCAACGCGAACCTGGTCGGTTGGCGCGACATCAAGTTCCCGGGGGACTCCCAGCCGCGGGGCTACACCGACGCCGAAGTCGAGCAGGCCGAGTTCGCCGTGTGCAACCCGAGCGGGATCCTCGACCGGCTGCTGCACGGGGGCTGGGATGAGGTCGTCGCCAAAATGGGCGGAAAGGGCGGCGTAAGTGCCGGCCACTAAGGCGATCGTCATCGGCTCGGGCGCCGGCGGGTCGGTGATGGCAATGGAACTCGCGCAGTCCGGCTGGGACGTAGTGATATTCGAGAAGGGGTCGAACTACTTCACCGACCTTCAAGGAAATCTGGACGGCGGGACGACGTTCTCCAACGATGAGCTCAAGGCGTTGTACCGCTACTTCGAGCAGCCCGATCCCATCGCCTACCCGCGCACGTTTCGCCAATCCGCCAGCCAAAATGCGAGCGCGACCTACGTCGGCCCGGTCAACGACCTTCCGGTGACCGTCGGCGGCGGAACCACGCACTGGGACGCGAAGGTCCCGCGGTTCTGGGACATCGATTTCAAGGGACTGTCGATGCTCGGCCCGGTACCCGGCGCGGACATGGCGGATTGGCCGTTCGAGTACAGCGATATCGCGCCCTACTACGACGAGATCGAGGCGCTGCTCGGGACCCAGGGCGATGTCGGGTCGATACCCGCTCTCGTTCAGAAGCACGCGCCGCGCGACAGGCCCTATCCGATGCCGCCGGGGGCGCAGCAGCGCTCGTCCATCTTGGTCGCCAAGGGAGCGAAACGCTTTGGGCTGCATCCCTTTCCGTTCCCCTCGGCGATCAACTCGGTCCCGCACGACGGCCGCCCGGCGTGCAACAACTGCGGGTTCTGCGCCGATTACGGGTGCCCGATCGCCGCCCGGGTGGGCGCCCTTGCCCCGCTGCGGCTGGCGCTGGGGACCGGGCGGGTGCAGTTGCGGCCGGAGACGACCGTCACCAAGGTCGAGTTCAGCGGCCGGCGGGCCACCGGCGTCTCCTATCTCGACCCGCAGGGCAATGCCGGCGGGGAGAGCGCCGACCTGATCGTGCTGGCCGCCTCGGCGATAGAGTCCGCACGTTTGGCGCTGCTCTCCGGCCTGCCCGACGCCAGCGGACGGGTCGGCAAACGGCTGATGTTTCACAACTTCATCGACGGGTTCGGCATCTACCTCGACCAGCGAGTGCACGCCTACAAGGGCCGCTCGATCACGCAGTGCATGGAGGACTTCGCCAATCCCGACTTCCCCGGGGCTCGAGCCGCTGCCCGACTGGCCGGACTGCCCTACATCCGTGGCGGCCTGTGCGAGCTCGGCGGGAGCCAGGGCCCGATTGCGGAGGGCAAGTTCTACCAGGAGATCCTGGGATTTTTGCCGGGGGTGCAATTGTTCGGCCACCCGTTCAAGGACCTGATGCGCACCTCAATCCTGCGCGACCGGCTCGCCGGCGTGGATTTCATCGGCACCGACCTGCCGTACCTGTCCAACAACGTCACTCTCGACCCGAGTGTCACCGACCTCAACGGCCAGCCGGTGCCCCGGATCACCTACGCGCTGGGAAAGCACGAGAAGGTCGCGCAAACGTTCTACGTGCCGGTGGTCACCGCGATGCTCGCGGCGGCCGGCGCGAACCTATTCGCCGCCGTGCCCGACATTGTGGCGCGGTCTATTGGGGGCGTTGCTCCACCGGACACCAAACACGTGATGGGCGGGATGCAGATGGGCGTGTCCCCGGCGTCGAGCGTCGTCGATCCGAACGGACGTATGCACCAGATGGACAACGTCTACGTCGCCGACGGCAGCGTGTTCGTCACCTCGGGCTGCCAGAACCCGACCAACACGCTCATGTCGGTCGCGCTGCGCACCGCGCGCGGACTCACCGGCAGGCGGTAACGCTCACCGAAGCAATTAGCGTTGCGCCAAGAAGGACTCGACGGCCTGCCGGTATACCTGAGGCGCTTCGTCGTGAACCAGATGACCGGCTTCGAGAACATGCAAATAGGTTGTCGGACAACCGGTTTTGGTCATCGCAAGTATCTGGCCCGGCGGCGTGACCGAGGTGCCGGCCTCGATGAGCAGCGCCGGCGCCCGCACAGCCAGCCATTGCTCCCAGTAGTCACGGGTGCCCCACTCGGCGGCGATCTCGATCCATTTCGAAGTGTGGCCGTGCAGCCGCCAACCGGTGGGGGTGCGGTCGAAGGCATCCAGGAAATATTGCCCGGCAACATCCCCGAACTTGTCGAATACTTGCTCGGCAGAGCCGAATTCGACCGGAAGGGCGTGCAGCCAAGGCTCCCAGGGGCCGGTGGTACGGCCACGAAAATCCGGCGACATATCCTCGATCACCAGTGCCGAAACCAACTCAGGACGCTCCGCGGCCAGACACCACGAGTGCAGCGCGCCCATCGAATGCCCGACCAGCCTGACCGGCGCGCCCAACGCCGCCACCGCGTCACCCAGATCGGCCACGAAGCGTTCGGTGCTGATCGGATACTGATCGACGACGTCACGGCCTCGATGCCACGGTGCGTCGTAGGTGTACACCGTGCCCAACCGGGTCAGCCACGGTAGCTGACGCGACCAGGTGCTGCCCCGGCCCATCAGGCCGTGCACCAGGATCAACGGCTCGCCCTGCCCGCCACGGCGGGTCAACAGATCGGTGGGCATACAACTCATCTTGGGGGCACGGTAGCCTAGCGGAATGCCAGTGGTGAAGATCAACGCAATCGAGGTACCCGCCGACGCTGGCCCCGAATTGGAGAAACGTTTCGCGCACCGCGCGCATGCGGTCGAGAACTCTCCCGGCTTCCTCGGCTTTCAGCTGTTACGCCCGGTAAAGGGTGAAAACCGTTACTTCGTGGTGACGCACTGGGAGTCCGAAGAAGCCTTCCAGGCGTGGGCGACCGGGCCCGCCATCGAAGCCCATGCCGGGCACCGGGCCAATCCCGTGGCGACTGGGGCGTCGCTGCTGGAATTCGAAGTTGTGATGGACGTTGCCGGCTCGGGCAAGTCGGGGTAGCCCGCGCCGGATATGGCGCCGCGTGCTGGCGTTGACCGCCGGCGCTGCACTGGTGATGACCCTGGCGCCGGGTTGCGCCCCCTCCCCTGCCCCGAACGCGAACGCGGCCGACGCGGGGGCGCGGATCGACAAGAGGACTCCGCCCGGTCTGCGAGCACAGCAGACCATGGACATGCTGAACTCGAACTGGCCTATCGGCCCGGTCGGAGTTCGCACCCTGGCCGCGCCCGACAAGGTCGAATCGGTCGAAACCACCATGGAAGAGCTCTGGTGGGATCGTCCCTTCACTCTCGATGGTGTAGACATCGGCGCCAGTGTGGCCACGCTGCACCTCATTTCCTCCTACGGCGCGCGACAGGACATCCGGATTCACACCGACGACGATGGATGGGTTGATCGGTTCGACGTCGACACGCAGGCACCGTCGATCACCTCCTGGCACGACGTCGACGCCGTCTTGAGCAAGACCGGCGCCCGCTACTCCTACCAGGTCGCCAAGGTCGACAACGGTCGGTGCGACCCGGTTGTCGGCACCAACACCGACGAATCTCTGCCGCTGGCATCGATTTTCAAGTTGTATGTGCTGCACGCCGTGGCAGGTGCGATCAAGAACGGAACGGTCTCCTGGGACGATCAGCTGACCGTCACCGACAAAAGCAGAGCTGTAGGTTCCTCAGGTTTGGAACTACCCCCCGGGACACATGTTTCGGTTCGCACGGCCGCCGAGAAGATGATCGCCACCAGCGATAACATGGCCACCGACTTGCTGATCGGGAGGGTGGGCACACACGCCGTCGAGGAAGCCCTCGTCACGGCGGGACATCACGATCCGGCCAGCATGACACCCTTCCCCACGATGTACGAGCTGTTCTCCGTCGGTTGGGGTCAACCGGATCTGCGCAGCCAGTGGAAGCAGGCATCGTCTCCGCAAGTCCGTGCCGAGCTGCTGCAGCAGGCGAATTCCGCTCCCTACCAACCTGATCCAACCCGTGCCCATACTCCGGCCTCCACGTACGGCGCGGAGTGGTACGGCAGCGCCCAAGACATCTGCCGAGTCCACGCGGTGCTGCAAGCCGACGCGGTCGGCGAAGCCGCGCCCGTCAGACAGATCCTGTCTGCCGTCGCGGGTATCCAGCTGGATCGCGACGAATGGCCGTACATCGGCGCGAAAGCCGGCGGTCTGCCGGGCGACCTGACATTTAGCTGGTACGCCGTCGACAAGACCCAACAACCGTGGGAGGTTAGCTTTCAGCTGAATTGGCCCCGCGATCACGGGCCGACCGTGACCGGCTGGATGCTGCAGCTCGCCAAGCAGGCCTTCGCGCTGCTCACGCCGAGATAACTACCGCAATCGATTACAGCCTTAACGTCCAGCAGTCACCGCGAAAATGCATGACGGTGCGGCTTACCGGCGCAATATCGATGCGCCAGAACGATTTCGGTGGAATGTCAAGAGCCAGTAGGATCGCTGCCCGGATCACCGCTGGGTGTGTCACCGCCACCGTCGGTAATGTGTTGTCGGGCTGTGTGTTTTCCGTCAAAGACGCCAGCCATCCGGCCACCCGGTCGATCAGGTCGACGATCGACTCACCGCCGTGTGGCGCCCGGGCCGGATCGGTCAGCCACACCGCTAGGTCCTCGGGGCGGATACCCTCGAGTGTGTCCCCACGCCACGGTCCGCAATCGAGGTCGGCCAGCCGCGGCTCTGTTGTGGCCCGTAAGCCCAGCAACTGCGCGGTTTGCCGGGCACGCTGCTCGGGTCCGGCAAGCTGGCGGGCTTCGCTGCAGATGTCAAGGGCTTCGATATCACGGGCGGCTTCGACCTGCCGACGGCCGGTGTCGCTGAGCGGCTCGTCGGCGGGAAAACGCCCGGCCGCCATGGCAGAAGTCATTCCGTGCGCAACCAAGGTCAGCCGGACGACTTCGGTCACGCCGCGGTACTCGATGCCCGTCCGCTCTCGGCTCGCTCACCGAGCAGCCGGCCTGCGAGCGTCGCAAAGACCAGGCCGATGGTCACCCACAGCACCAGCTGCGTACCCAGCGATACCAACCTGAACTCGTAGAGCACGTCGGCGGGGAAGCCAGGATAGATGATCACGCCCGAGGCGTCGCGCAGCGGTTCGGGTGTCTCGTCCACAATCGGTAGCAGCACCATCACCACGGCGATCGCCACCAGATAAGCCCCGGCCGCGAGCAGTCTTCCGTTCCACGCGCCGAGTCGGGCAGTGAGCCGCCGGGCCAGCCACACCGCGGCGATCGCCAGCACCACCGACGCCAGCACCATCACCAGATACCAGCCGGTGCGCATCCCGATCGTGTCCACCCGGCCGACGGACGGTGGATTGGGCGGATACTTCACGAACGGCACCAGGTATACCGCGACGAAAGCGCCCGCCGCGAGCAGCAGCGAAAGTAGCCGTGGCCCAGTGTTTTTTGCGGGGCCTCCTGCACGCCCGTAGACGACACAGAACAGCACGGCGAAAAGTGCGCCCATCGCGACGCCGAAAATCAGCACGCCGAAACCCAATCCGGCGTTGGCCTGCACCCCGCGGGTGAACAACCCCACACCGTGCTCGTGCACACCGTGCGCATTCTCGACGTCGGTGCGGCCGTCCTCAAACGCAATTGCGCGGCCGATTACGGGCTCGGCGAACAGGCGGGCGAACACGAACGCCAGCACGGCGCCCACCGCGCCCGCCGGTAGACCGCGTCCGATCAGACGCTTCTCCACGCCGGCGCCTCAGTGGCAGGGGAATCCGAGCAGATGCCGTGCGTCGTGCACGAACTCGTGCATATGTGAGTCACTGCCGAACAGCGACACCGCACCCTGATCGATGCCGACGAAGTAGAGCGCCAACAACGCCAGGAAGGCGGTTGCCGCCAACCAGAGCGCCGCGCTGGCTGCCGACAGATCAACCGATCCGATCTGGGTGCCAGTTGTCTGGGAATTGGCCACAGTTGACTCCTTCTGGGGATCTCGCGTCCCGCTTGAGTGCTGATGACGGGCGTCGGGTCTGACTGTGGACAGTGGCGCGACCGTTCTGGAGTCTCACCAGATTCCGTTGCCCGTCGACAACTCCGTCAGTCTAAACGGCGGGACCGCCCGGCGGTCGATCGGCCCGACGTCCGCAGTTTTTACTGCGCGTCCGGCCCAGGCCCGCCCGCACTGTGCGCTCCGGCCTTCGCCAGATCCGGCTCGGCCGGCGGCTTGCGGGTTCCGGTGAACGTGAACTTCGCGTCCTCGCCGGGGCCCTCGCCGTCCCAGTTGTCGACGTCGACGGTGACGACCTGTCCGGGCCTGACCTCGTCGAAGAGGATCTTCTCCGAAAGCTGGTCCTCGATCTCGCGCTGGATGGTGCGCCGCAGCGGACGGGCACCCAGCACCGGGTCGAAGCCACGCTTGGCCAGCAGCGACTTGGCCTTGTCGGTCAGCTCCAGCGCCATGTCCTTGCCCTTGAGCTGGGTGGCGACCCGGGTGATCATCAGGTCGACCATCTTGATGATCTCGTCGCGGGTCAGCTGGTGGAAGACGATGACTTCGTCGATGCGGTTGAGGAACTCCGGGCGGAAGTGCTTCTTGAGCTCGTCGTTGACCTTCTGCTTCATCCGCTCGTAGTCGTTCTCCCCACCGCCCTGGGTGAAGCCCAGGCCGACCGGCTTGGAGATGTCGGCGGTGCCGAGGTTGGACGTGAAGATCAGCACGGTGTTCTTGAAGTCCACCGTGCGACCCTGCCCGTCGGTGAGCCGGCCATCCTCGAGCACTTGCAACAGGCTGTTGTAGATCTCCTGATGCGCCTTCTCGATCTCGTCGAACAGCACCACCGAGAACGGCTTGCGCCGCACCTTCTCGGTGAGCTGGCCGCCCTCCTCGTAGCCGACATATCCCGGCGGAGCACCGAACAACCGCGACGCGGTGAACCGGTCGTGAAACTCGCCCATGTCGATCTGGATGAGCGCGTCGTCGTCGCCGAACAAGAAGTTGGCCAGCGCCTTGGACAGCTCGGTCTTACCGACACCGGAGGGGCCGGCGAAGATGAACGAACCCGACGGGCGCTTCGGGTCTTTCAGCCCGGCGCGGGTACGGCGGATTGCCTTGGACACGGCCTTGACGGCGTCCTCCTGGCCGATGATCCGCTTGTGGATCTCGTCTTCCATGCGCAACAGCCGGGTGGTCTCGGCCTCGGTGAGCTTGAACACCGGGATGCCGGTCCAGTTGCCCAGTACCTCGGCGATCTCGTTGTCGTCCACCTCGGCGACCACGTCGAGATCGCCTGAACGCCATTGCTTTTCGCGCTCGGCGCGCTGAGCAACGAGTGTCTTCTCGCGGTCGCGCAGGCTGGCCGCCTTCTCGAAGTCCTGGGCGTCGATGGCCGATTCCTTCTCGCGGCGGGCCTCGGCGATCTTCTCGTCGAACTCACGCAGGTCTGGCGGCGCGGTCATCCGGCGGATCCGCATCCGAGCGCCCGCCTCGTCGATCAGGTCGATCGCCTTGTCCGGCAGGAACCGGTCGTTGATGTAGCGGTCGGCCAGAGTGGCCGCGGCCACGATCGCGCTATCGCTGATCGACACCCGGTGGTGGGCCTCGTAGCGGTCGCGCAGACCCTTGAGGATCTCGATGGTGTGCTCCACCGTCGGCTCCCCAACTTGCACCGGCTGGAAGCGGCGCTCAAGCGCGGCATCCTTTTCGATGTACTTGCGGTATTCGTCGAGCGTGGTGGCGCCGATCGTCTGCAGCTCGCCGCGAGCCAGCTTGGGTTTGAGGATCGACGCGGCGTCGATCGCGCCCTCCGCGGCACCAGCACCCACCAGCGTGTGCAGCTCGTCGATGAACAGAATGATGTCGCCGCGGGTGTTGATCTCCTTGAGCACCTTCTTCAGGCGTTCCTCGAAGTCACCGCGGTACCTCGAGCCGGCGACCAGCGATCCCAGGTCCAGCGTGTAGAGCTGCTTGTCCTTCAGCGTCTCGGGAACCTCGCCGTGCACGATGGCCTGCGCCAGGCCCTCGACGACGGCGGTCTTGCCGACACCGGGCTCGCCGATCAGCACCGGGTTGTTCTTGGTGCGCCGGGAAAGCACCTGCATCACCCGCTCGATTTCCTTCTCGCGGCCGATGACCGGGTCCAGCTTGCCTTCCATCGCGGCAGCCGTCAGGTTGCGGCCGAACTGGTCGAGCACCAGCGACGTGGACGGGCTGCCGGATTCGCCGCCACGACCACCGGTACCGGCTTCGGCGGCCTCCTTGCCCTGGTAGCCGGACAGCAGCTGGATCACCTGCTGGCGCACCCGGGTCAGCTCGGCGCCAAGCTTGACCAGCACCTGGGCGGCCACGCCCTCACCCTCCCGGATTAGGCCCAGCAAAATGTGCTCGGTGCCGATGTAGTTGTGGCCGAGCTGCAGCGCCTCGCGCAAGCTCAGCTCGAGAACCTTCTTGGCGCGCGGGGTGAACGGGATGTGCCCGGACGGCGCCTGCTGGCCCTGGCCGATGATCTCCTCGACCTGGCTGCGAACGCCTTCCAGCGAGATCCCCAGCGACTCCAGCGACTTCGCTGCGACGCCTTCGCCCTCGTGGATCAGACCCAACAGGATGTGCTCGGTGCCGATGTAGTTGTGGTTGAGCATCCGGGCCTCTTCTTGCGCCAGGACGACCACCCTGCGGGCACGGTCGGTAAATCGTTCGAACATCGGTGGTTACCTGCTCTCCCTCACCATCGGTACAGAACCGCTACCGGCCCAGTGGGGCCGGAATCGCGTACCTGCCGTCCACTGTAATGGTCGGCCTGCCAGGGTTCCTAACCTTGCGGTTCCACACACCGCAACACCGGAACGCGATCACCCTGTGACTACGCAAGCCGTAACTACAGAAACGAGGAAAACCACCAAATCGTTTCCGATAGGCGCCGGCGACCAGTTCGCCACCAGCGAAAGAGAACAAAGTACCGGCGCCCAGACCCCGCGGCCCGGGCGCCGGTAAGTAGTTAGTTTTTGTTAGGTCGCCGCGTGGAATGCGTCGATGACGTCTGCCGGGATACGGCCACGAGTCGACACATTGTGCCCGTTGCGACGAGCCCATTCCCGGATCGCGGCGCTCTGCTCGCGGTCGATCGCACCACGGCCGCGGCCAGCACCGGAACGCCCGCGCCGCCGACCACCGACGCGACGTCCGGCTGCCACCCATTGCTTCAGATCGCCGCGCAGTTTCGCGGCATTCTTGGTCGAAAGATCAATCTCATAGGTCACCCCGTCAAGCCCGAATTCGACCGTTTCGTCGGCGGCGCCCGAACCGTCGAAATCATCGACCAAGGTGACGGTTACTTTTTTCGCCATTGGCTTACCCTCGCGTTTCTTCCTGTGCAGACCTGTGCAGCTTGGATTGACTCCCCGGTTACTAATCTGCCATATGACGTCAGAATACTCAATCCGGACACATCACGCACTGTTCAGTTGGAGTCGGGCCGAACAATCGGGAACAAAACTGTCTCCCTTATTGACAGCCCGGTCAAAGACATCAACAACCGATCGATACCCATTCCGGTTCCGGTGCACGGCGGCATCGCATACTCCAGGGCGGCCAGAAAATCCTCGTCGAGTACCATCGCCTCGTCGTCGCCGGCGGCTGCGGCGCGAGCTTGATCGGCAAATCTTTCCCGCTGCACGATCGGATCGTTCAATTCGGAGTATCCGGTGGCCAGTTCGACTCCGCGCAGGTAGAGATCCCACTTCTCGGTCACTCCGGGGATACTGCGGTGCTGGCGGGTCAAAGGCGTTGTCTGGACTGGGAAATCCTTGACAAATGTGGGCGCGGTCAGGGTGTTGCCCACCGTGTGCTCCCATAGTTCCTCGACGACTTTGCCGTGCCCGTAGCCGCGATTCTCAGGAATCTCCAGGTTCAGCCGATCCGCGATGACACGTAGCCGATCGACCGTCGTCTCGGGTGTGATCTCTTCACCGAGCGCCGCCGACAGGGACGGATACATTTGTATCGAAGCCCATTCTCCGTCTATGTCGTAGACACTGCCGTCGGGCAGCGGCAGTTGTCTGGTCCCGATCGCCTCGTCGGCTACCTCTTGAATAAGCTCCCGGGTGACGACTGCCGAATCGTCATAGGTTCCGTAGGTCTGGTAGGTCTCCAACATGGAGAATTCCGGGGAATGCGTCGAATCGGAGCCTTCGTTTCGGAACACCCGATTTAGTTCGAAGACCTTGTCGAAACCACCGACGACGCAGCGCTTGAGGAACAGTTCCGGTGCGATCCGCAGGTAGAGATCGATGTCCAGGGCATTGGAATGTGTGATGAACGGCCGGGCCACCGCGCCACCGGCCAGCGTCTGCAACATAGGCGTTTCGACTTCGGAAAACCCGCGCCGTTCCAGCGCGTTGCGTATCCCGCGAACAACGGCGATTCGCTGACGGGCCACCATTCGCGCTTGCGGACGGACGATCAGGTCCACATAGCGCTGCCGCACCCGCGACTCTTCGCTCATCTCCTTGTGCGCGACCGGCAATGGCCGCAACGACTTGGATGCCATCTGCCAGGAGTCGGCAAGCACGGATAGCTCACCGCGTCGTGAGCTGATCACGTTGCCATGCACAAAGACGATGTCGCCGAGATCGACGTCGGCCTTCCACGCCTCGAGCGGTTCGGAACCGACCTTGTCGAGGCTGATCATCACCTGCAGGTTGGTGCCGTCGCCGTCCTGGAGTGTCGCAAAACACAGTTTCCCGGAGTTGCGCGCGAATATCACCCGGCCCGCGACACCAACGATGTCATCGGTCGCGGAGTCGGTCGCCAGGTCGGCGTATGCGGCTCGAATCTCAGCCAGGGTGTGGGTGCGCCCGACTGCGACGGGGTAAGCCTCGCGGCCCTCCGCCAACAGGCGAGCGCGCTTGTCCCGGCGGATCCGGAACTGCTCGGGAAGGTCTGCGTCGGCGGAGCTCACGACGTGCCAGCTTAAATGAACTCGCGCGGACGCCCGCGAGTGGCGTCGAGGCTGCGCTGACGGCGTCGAACCTGCGCTGGCGGCGCGAAACCGGCCCTGGGCGCAGGCTTGATGAGGCGTGTCAGCGTGCCGTCTTCAGCCGGCCGCGCTGGGCGTCCCTGTTGCGTTCGAAGACCAGCCGCAGGCCATGCAGGGTCAGGTGCTGGTCGTAGTGGTCGACGGTATGCAGCTCGGGCAGCAGCAGCGGTGCGGTATGTCCGGTGGCCACGATCGCGACGTCGTCGCCGGAGAAGCCGTCCACGTCCTCACGAATGCGGCCGACCAAGCCGTCGACCAGCCCGGCAAAACCGAACACCGCACCCGCCTGCATGCACTCGACGGTGTTCTTGCCGACCACCGAGCGGGGCCGGGCCAGCTCGACCCGACGTAGCGCCGCAGAGCGGGCCGCCGCGGCATCCGAAGACACCTGCACCCCTGGCGCGATGGCGCCCCCAAGAAATTCGCCTTTAGCCGACACCACATCCACGCAAATCGACGACCCGAAATCGACCACGATGGCGGCCGTTTTAAACCGGTGAAATGCAGCCAGGCAGTTCACGATCCGGTCGGCGCCCACTTCTTTCGGATTGTCGACCAGCAGCGGGATGCCGGTGCGGACCCCGGGCTCGATCAGCACGTGTGGCACCGACGGCCAGTACTGGTCGAGCATGATCCGCACCTCATGCAGCACCGACGGGACGGTGGACAGGGCGGCGGCGCCGGTGAGCCGCTCGGAATCCTCGCCGATCAGGCCGTCGATGGTAAGCGCCAGTTCGTCGGCGGTGACCTCGGATTCGGTGCGTATCCGCCATTGCTGCACGACCTCTGCGTGCTCTCTGGATCCAGACAGCAGCCCGACGACAGTGTGCGTGTTGCGGACGTCGATCGCCAGCAGCACGGCTACCGCACACCCATTCGGGGGGAGTGGGGGTACCACCCGCGTGCGGGGCACAGCTCCGCCGCCCCGGGTATATCGAAGTCGGGCACGAAAGCCGGATCGTGGCCCAGGTCGATCGGCTTGTTTTGGGCGTCGACGAACACGATCCGCGGCTGGTAAGCGCGCGCCTCGGCATCCTCCATGGTCCCATAGGCGATCAGGATCACCAGATCGCCCGGATGAACGAGATGCGCTGCGGCACCATTGATTCCAATCACCCCAGTGCCGCGCTCGCCGGTGATCGCGTAGGTTACCAGCCGGGCACCGTTATCGATGTCAACGATGGTCACCTGTTCGCCCTCGAGCAGGTCCGCGGCGTCCATCAAGTCGGCGTCGATGGTCACCGAGCCGACGTAGTGCAGGTCAGCCTGCGTGACGGTGGCGCGGTGGATCTTCGATTTCAGCATCGTCCGCAACATCAGTTCCTCCAAGGTGATTCAAGGGCCCCATTTCCGTCTGCCCCGGCAGGCCTCGACGCGTCGGTGGCCGCGAAAGTACCGATTTCAATCGCGATGTTGTCCAGCAGTCTCGTGGCGCCCAGCCTGGCGGCGACCAGCAGCCGGCCGGGTCTATCGGCCTGCACCGGACCGAGCTCCGCATCGCGCAACTGCAGATAGTCGACCGTGAGCCCGGGCACGGCGTCGAGCACCGCGCGCGCCGCATTCAGCGCGGCCTCGGCACCGGCCGGCGCGGCATGTATACCGGCCGTCAGCGCCGCTGACAGCGTTCCGGCCAATTCGCGCTGCACCGGGTCCAGGTAGCGGTTGCGCGAAGACATCGCCAGCCCGTCGGCCTCCCGGACAGTCGGCACTGGAACCACCTGTACGTCGACGTTCAAGTCGGTGACCATCTGCCGTATCAGCACCAGCTGCTGGTAGTCCTTCTCGCCGAAGAACACCCGGTCGGGACGCACGATCTGCAGTAGCTTCAGCACGACGGTCAGCACCCCGGCGAAGTGGGTTGGCCGGGGGCCGCCCTCAAGCTCGGACGCCAGCGGACCGGGTTGCACGGTGGTACGCAGACCGTTGGGATACATCGCCGCGGCGGTCGGCGTGAACACCATCTCGACAGCTTCGCCGCGCAGCCGCGCCAGGTCGTCGTCGAGGGTCCGGGGGTAGGCATCGAGATCTTCGCCGGCGCCAAATTGCAGTGGGTTGACGAAGATCGACACCACGACCACCGAGCCGGGCACTCGTTTGGCAGCACGCACCAGCGCTAAGTGCCCGTCGTGCAGCGTGCCCATGGTGGGCACCAACATCACCCGCCGGCCGGTATGCCGCAGCGCGCGGCTGACGTCTGTGACATCGCGCGGCGTCGAGTACACGTTGAGTTCGCCCGGAGTGAAGGCGGGCGGCTTGTCCGCTGTTATGGGGGTCACCGCGCCAGCACCTCGACGACGTCCTCGGGAGCATGTGCGCGCCGGGCGGTCCGCAGGGCGTTCACCCGATAGGCCTGCGCCAGCTGTGGGTCGACCTGGTTCAGTGCGGCCAGATGTTCTGCGACCGCGGCCGCATCCCCGCGGGCGACCGGGCCGGTGAGCGCGGCCTGGCCTCGCTGCAGCGTGTTCTCCAGCGCCGCCCTGGCCAGCGGCCCGACGATCCGTTCGGCGATGCCGCCCGGCTGGTCGTCCACACATTGCTGCCCGAGCAGTTCGCTGCCGCGCAGGGCGGCCCGCAAGGCGTCGAGCGCATCGGCCAGCACCGTCACGATGTGGTTGCCCGCATGGGCCAGAGCGGCGTGGTAGAGGATGCGAGCGTCCTCGCG
The DNA here is from genome assembly GCA_963728815.1 of uncultured Actinomycetota bacterium. Lineage (GTDB taxonomy): Bacteria > Actinomycetota > Actinomycetes > Mycobacteriales > Mycobacteriaceae > Mycobacterium. Next base: position 238,730 of record CAVSLH010000015.1, on the reverse strand, counting down.
CACACAGAACGGCTCCCCGCCCATCTCCAGTACCAGCGACTGCGCAATCGCGTATCCGACATCGTCGGCCGCGGTGATGCCGAAGCAAGTGTCCGGCAGCCGGCTGATGTCCTCGTCGGAGCCGGTGAATGTCATCGCCGGGTGAATTGCCAGCGGTATGCAGCGTGGCGTCAGCGGCGCGAGAATACCGATCCCGTTGGCGCCGGACGTGTGCGCCACGATCGTCCCGGGTCGCACCGCTGACGTGGCGGCCAAGCCGGATACCAGGCCGGCGAGTTCGCTGTCGGTAACCGCCAACAACAGCAGCTCAGCGCTGGCGGCGACGTCCGGAGGTGGTAGCACCGGGGTATCGGGCAGCCGACGCTGCGCCCGCTGCCGGGACGCATGTGAGATCGCGCTGCACGCCACCACCACGTGGTCGGCGCGCTCCAACGCGACACCCAGCGCGGTGCCTACCCGGCCGGCGGAGATGATCCCCACCTTGAGCCTGGCCGGGCGCAAACCGTCGGGCTGCAGCATCGCAGACGACCTCACATGCTTTCTTGGTTCGTTCCAGTCCCGTATTTGAGTGGTCTCACGGGTACCGGACGGTCACTAAGACTGTAGTCGATAAGTGAAGCAAGACCCAGCTCAGCCGTCACGGCGGCGACGCCGGCCACCTCCGGTCGGTTCGACCTGTAGCCGCGCGAGCAGGTCGGCGACCGACTGACGACCGGTTTGTGAGTCTCGCCTGCCGGATCCTCCCTGCCCGTCTGGCGCGGGGTCCGCGCTGCGATGCCGGGGTGCCGGCTCGGGAGGTGGCGCCGGTGCCAGTCGTGGCGGCGGCGGCGCAGCAGCAGGCGGCGGCGAAGGCTCGCTCATCCTGGTGTCCCGTATGGCCCCAACGCCGTATTCGCGGTACTCCGTCGAATGCCGCGACCGCGAACGGCGACCGGACCCGCTGTACTGCCGCGGCGGTTCGGCTTCGCCGGACGGGCCGTCCCCGGGTTCGTCCGAGCTGGAATGCCGGGCGTGCCGCCAGCTGCCCGACGGCGCCGCAGCCGCTGTACTTGCCGAATCGTCGACGCCCGCCCAGTTGCTGCCCGGCGTGCCGGGGGGCAACCACTGTCCATCGGCCGCGCCCGGCTGCCAGTCCTGCGGTTGGGGCTGCATTTGCGGCTGCAGTTGCGGTTCCGGTTGTGGCGGCGGTGGTGGCGGGGGCGGTGGTGCGTGGCGAGGCTCGAATCGCGGCTCGGGCGCTGGTGGCGGGGCCTCATAAGGCTGCCGGACCCGCTCCCGTGGCGGCGCCGGTTGTCGGGGCGGCATCAGCGGTCCCCCGCTAGCGGGTGGTACCCCCACCTCGGGCACGTCGATGATTGACGCTTCGTCGGTGCGGCCGTCAGTGTGGCCGAGCGGGTTGTCCTGGCGGACCGCCGTGACCCGATCGCTGGACACCCAATCGACGGGTGTGCTTTCGCCGTTGCGGGCCCAATCGCTGTAAGCGCGTGCGGGGGCGGCGTCTGTCTCAAGCGTCTGCGGTTTCTCCAGCGCCCGGCGGTGCTCGAGGTCGGTGTCGAACAAGATCTCCAAGCTGGTTCGCAACGCGGCCAATTCCGCCCGCAGCGCTGCCACATCGTCGGTGGCCTGGGCACGCAGCTCGGAGGCCAGCTCGCGACGCAGCTGAGACTCCACCGTCAGCTCGTACTCGCGGCGGGCCGAGATTTCCCGATCCAACTGCAGGTCATAAACCAGCTTCAGATCGCGTACCCGGGACTGGTCTGCGTCGCTTTGCCGCCGGTAGAGCACCGACACAAACGCGCCGGCGACTGCGGCCCACAGCGCCAGGATCACAGCGAGCTTGAGAAGTTCCACCCGATTGGTGAAGACCAGTGCGGAACTGGCTCCCATCGCGAGGACCAGCAACGCCGTCAAGAGCACCCACCCCGGCCTGCGGCCGCCGCGCCGGACCCGGGCGCCGCGGGACAGAACGGTCATGGCCTGACTGTACCTGGGCGAGGTCAAACCGCGTGTCGCGCGAGTCCGGCGATTCTCACCTGGGACGATTTGGGACGTCGCCGAGCGGTTAGCCTTCCGTACCCTCGCCGTGCTCGGTGGGGTCCTGTGGAGACTTGCAGCAATGCTGCAGCCACAGGGCGGCGACCACTAAAGCCAGCGCGCTGACGGCCGCCACCACCGCGCCGGACGTGTCCTCGGCGGCGGCCCGCAGCCATGACCGCCGCGGCAGTAAATACACCAGCACCCCGACCCACCAACCCAGCACCAGCGCACCCACCCATGCCGATGCCTTGGCGACCATCACACTGCGCGCCACCGCAAGCGGGTGCAGCCAACCGGGCCCGTCACCGATCTCGCCGTCGCTGATCTTGGTCCGCACGTAGCGCGCCCACAGCGCCTCGGCGACAGCAACCGCGAGCAGCGACAGACCGGTCCAAACCGTGATCGGTGGGAACCATCGGTACAGCAGCACCACCAGCAGATAACCCAGCACCCCAGCGCCGACCACCGCGGCCGTCAGCTCACGTTTCCGGGTGGGTCCCATCAGTCTGATTTCGGCCTGAGCGCCAGCCGGGACAACCGCACACCTTCCCTGTCGGCCGGCTCCAGCTCGGCCAGCAGCCGAGCCACCGGCCGCGGGCCCCCGCTGACCGTCAACTCAGCATCGGGGTCGACGGCCAGCCACGGGATCATCACGAAAGCCCGCAGATGGGCCAGCGGGTGCGGCAACGTCAGGTTGCTTTCCCGGGCGATCACTTCGGTCTCCCCATAGCAGGCGATCAGGTCGACGTCGAGGGTGCGTGGGCCCCAGCGCTGCCCGCGAACCCGACCCGCCGCCCGCTCGAACTCCTGGGCCCGGCGCAGCCAGGCGTGCCCGTCGCAGGCCGGGTCATCGGCGATCAGCACCGCGTTGAGGAACGGTCCCTGCTTTACGTCACCCCAGGGGTTGGTCTCATACACCGGAGAGACCGCGACCACCGCATCGCCCAGCCCGTCGACGACCGACTGCAGCCGGGCCAGGCGGTCGCCCAGGTTGGAGCCGATGGAGAGCACGACCCGGGTCATAGCTCCCTGCCGAGGGGAACCACAGAACCGCGACCGCCGCGCCGCGACCGCCGGACCACCACCGCCACATCAGCGAATTTCTGCGGGATCGGAGCCTGCGGCTTGTGCACCACCACCTCGACGGCGTGCACGCGCTCGTCGTCCATCACACGGTCGGCAATCTCACCCCCGACCGCTTCGATCAGGTTCCGCGGAGGTCCGGCCACGATCTCGGCCGCCAGCTGGGCCAGCGCGTCGTAGTCATAGGTGTCCGCCAGATCGTCGCTCGCGGCGGCGTCGGCCAGATCAATCCACACGGTGATATCGACGACGAAGTCCTGCCCGCTGACGCGCTCATGCTCGTAGACTCCGTGCCGGCCATGAACTGTCAAGCCGCGCAACTCGATTCGGTCAGCCATCGCATCCAGCCGTGTCAGTCTGCAGCCACGCCCCGACGACCTTGAGGGCATCGACCGAGGCCCGCACGTCGTGCACCCGCACACCCCAGGCTCCGTACAGGGCGGCCAGTGCGGAAATCACTGCGGTCGCCGTCTCCCGCCCATCCGGCGGTCGCACCGCGCCGTCGGGCCCGGCAAGTAACGCGCCGAGGAACCGTTTGCGTGAGGCGCCCAGCAGTACCGGGATACCGGTGCCCACCAGCTCCGGCAACGCGTGCAGCAGCGCCCAATTGTGTTGGCCCGTCTTGGCGAATCCAAGCCCGGGGTCGATCACCAGCTTTCCCGGATCGACACCTGCGGCGACCGCGTCGTCGACGCTGGCGAGCAACTCGGCGTGCACTTCGGCCACTACGTCGCGGTAGGCCGGAGCCTGATGCGGGCGGTCGGCCGAAACCGGCCGCCAGTGCATCAACACCCACGGCACGCCGGCTTCAGCCAGCAGAGGAGCCATCGCGGGATCGGCCCGTCCGCCGGACACGTCGTTGACGATCTGCGCGCCGTTCTGCAGCGCGGCCCGTGCTACATCCGCGTGCATGGTGTCAATGCTTACAGTAATCCCTTGTGCTGCAAGCGCTTTGATGACAGGTATCACACGATTCGCCTCAACCCGCGGATCGATCCGAATGGCACCGGGCCGAGTCGACTCCCCTCCGACGTCAACGATCCCCGCGCCTTCGGCGGCCATTGCCAGACCATGCGCTACGGCGGCGTCAGCATCGAGATAGCGCCCGCCATCCGAGAACGAGTCGTCCGTGACGTTCAGAACCCCCATAACCCGCACAGGTGCGTCGACTCACTTACGCAGGATGAGGTCGAGCGCTTCGGCTCGAGAAGCGGCATCAGTTTTGAACTGACCGCGCACCGCCGACGTCGTCGTAACAGCACCGGGCTTCCGGACACCGCGCATCGCCATGCATAGGTGCTCGGCCTCGACGACGACGATCACCCCGCTCGGATCCAGTTTGTTCACCAGGGCGTCGGCGATCTGGCTGGTGAGCCGCTCCTGCACCTGTGGCCGTTTGGCGTAGAGGTCCACCAGCCGGGCGATCTTCGACAGTCCGGTCACCCTGCCGTCCTTGCCGGGAATGTAGCCGACATGGGCCACACCGTGGAAGGACACCAGATGATGCTCGCAGGTGGAGTACAGCGGGATTTCCTTGACTATCACCAGCTCGTTGTGCTCTTCGTCGAACATGGTGTTGAGCACCGACTCGGGATCGGTGTAGAGCCCGGAGAACATCTCGCGGTATGCGCGAGCGACGCGGGCCGGAGTGTCCAGCAAACCCTCCCTTTCCGGGTCTTCGCCGATCGCGTACAGCAACTCGCGGATCGCGGCCTCGGCACGTTGCTGGTTGAAGGTCCGAATGCGCGGAGTCGCGGTGCGGCTATCCGGCAGCGCCATCTAGTTCTCCGTTCGTCAGCCCTGGGCCGGCGGGTTGGACCGGCTCACGTCCTCGTCTGGCTGGTCAGGGGACTTACCGGCGTCTGGGGTGGATTGACCAGGTGGCGGATAGGGCGGGTATGACGGCTGGCCCGGCTGGCCCGGATAACTCCGCGCCGGCTGCGGCCAGTAGGCCTGCTGGGGCGGTGAAGGCGGATACCAGTAACCCTGCTGCTGCGGCGGCCATCCTGGCGCATGCCAGCCGGCCGGGGCACCGTAGTCAGGCTGGGTGGGGCCGTGTGGAGCCCCCTGACGATCACCGGCCCCTTGACCACCGTGAGAACCGTTGGCGCCGTGGGCGTTTCCATCAGCCTCCGCTCGCGCGGCCTCGGCGGCTTGGCTAGCCTGTGCGATAGCTGCCTTGAACGCGGGCTCGGCGACCGGCGGGGGCCAGGGCTCGCCGCGCTCGATCGCCAGCTCGCCGGGCGTCTTGATCGGCGGCTTATCCGATGGGATGCGGCCGCCGAAGTCGTCGAACATGGTGAGCCGAGGCCGCTTTTCGACATCGGCGAAGATCCCCTGCAACTCGGCTCGGTGCAGGGTTTCTTTTTCCAGCAGCTCGCCGGCCAGAGTGTCGAGCACGTCGCGGTATTCGGTGAGGATCTCCCAGGCTTCGGTGTGCGCGGCCTCGATCAGCTTGCGGACCTCGTCGTCGATGTCGCGGGCGACCTCGTGGGAGTAGTCGGCCTGCGTACCCATGGTCCGGCCGAGGAACGGGTCACCGTGCTCGGTGCCGTATTTGACGGCGCCCAGCTTGGAACTCATCCCGTACTCGGTGACCATCGCGCGGGCGACCTTGGTCGCCTGCTCGATATCCGACACCGCGCCGGTCGTCGGCTCGCGGAACACCAGTTCCTCGGCGGCGCGACCACCCATCGCGAACACCAATTGCGCAATCATCTCCGAGCGGGTCCGCAGCCCCTTGTCTTCCTCCGGCACCGCGACCGCATGCCCGCCGGTCCGTCCGCGGGCCAGGATCGTCACCTTGTAGACCGGGTCGATGTCCGGCATCGCCCAAGCCGCCAGGGTGTGCCCACCCTCGTGATAGGCGGTGATTTTCTTCTCCTGCTCGCTGATGATCCGGCCCTTGCGGCGCGGCCCGCCGATCACCCGGTCGACCGCCTCCTCCAGGGCCGGGCCGCTGATGACGGTGCCGTTCTCCCGGGCGGTCAGCAGCGCCGCCTCGTTGATGACGTTGGCCAGGTCGGCGCCGGTCATGCCGACGGTCCGCTTGGCCAGCCCGTCGAGGTCGGCGTCCGGGCCGATCGGCTTGCCCTTGGAATGCACTCGCAGCACCGCGCGGCGACCCGCCAGGTCGGGGTTGGACACCGGGATCTGCCGGTCGAAGCGGCCGGGTCTTAGTAGCGCGGGGTCCAGGATATCGGGCCGGTTGGTGGCGGCGATCAGGATGACGCCGGCGCGATCGCCGAAACCGTCCATCTCGACCAGCAACTGGTTGAGCGTCTGCTCGCGCTCGTCGTGGCCACCGCCAAGTCCGGCGCCGCGCTGGCGGCCCACCGCGTCGATCTCGTCGACAAAGATGATGCACGGGCTGTTCTGCTTGGCCTGGTCAAACAGGTCACGCACCCGTGAGGCACCGACGCCGACGAACATCTCGACGAATTCGGAGCCGGAGATGGTGAAGAACGGCACACCGGCCTCACCGGCCACTGCACGGGCCAGCAGCGTCTTGCCGGTTCCCGGCGGGCCGTACAGCAGCACGCCCTTGGGGATCTTGGCGCCGAGCGCCTGGTACCGGGACGGGTTCTGCAGGAAGTCCTTGATCTCGTAGAGCTCCTCGACCGCTTCGTCGACGCCCGCGACGTCGGCGAACGTGGTCTTGGGCATGTCTTTGGACAGCTGCTTGGCGCGGGATTTGCCGAATCCGAAGCCCATTCGGGCGCCGCCCTGCATGCGGGAGAACATCACGAACAGGCCCACCAACAACAGCAGCGGCAGCACGTAGACCAACAACTCGCCCAGGATGCTGCCCTCGTTGACGACGGTGCTGACCTTTGCGTTTTTTGCGCTGAGTGCGTTGAAAAGGTCGACCGCATACCCGGTGGGGTATTTGGTGATGACCTTGTCGGAATTGTCGGTGTCGTTGTTGCCCTTCTTCAGGGTCAACCGCAGCTGCTGCTCGCGATCGTCGATCTGCGCGCTCTTGACGTTGTCGCTGTTGATCTGGGCCATCGCCACCGACGTGTCGACGGGCTTGTAACCGCGCGTGTCGTCACTGAAGTAGAAGAACGACCAGCCGAGCAGCACCACCACAGCGATCGCCGTGACGGTGCGGATCAAGTTTTTCCGGTTCATCAATCATCGGCCGTGCAGGCCAGGTCCTTCCCCGATAACTCGCAGCTGGAAAAGTCCAGGTTACCGCCTAGACCAACGACCGGCAGTTCCCGGAGCCTGGCGACAATGCGGCCCGCATGGCGGCCCGAGGTGGGGGTCGGGCCGCGCGCGGGGAGAGCCAGGCTATCAGGCCGGACCCGGATCAGGGCAAACGACATAGATCGCCAGCCTGGCCGCCGAGCGTCACGCTGGCGCCACGCCGGACAGCAACGGTCACGCTGGCGCGACGCTCGGTGCAGAACAAGCCCTTCTCAGCCCGGTGCCGTTGTGATTTGGTGAGACGGTGCTTTCATCTACCGAACGGTTAGTGGATACCAATGGTGTGCAGCTACGGGTGATCGAGGCCGGGGACCGGGGCGCACCGGTGGTGGTCCTGGCCCACGGCTTTCCCGAACTCGCCTACTCCTGGCGTCACCAGATTCCGGTCCTCGCCGAAGCCGGCTACCACGTGCTGGCTCCCGATCAGCGCGGTTACGGCGGCTCTTCTCGTCCGGACGCAATCGACGCCTACAACATCCACGAGTTGACCGCCGACATCGTCGGTCTGCTCGACGACGTCGGCGCCGAGCGGGCCGTCTGGGTTGGTCACGACTGGGGTGCCGTCGTGGTGTGGAATGCGCCACTGCTGCATCCCGACCGGGTCGCGGCCGTCGCAGCGATGAGCGTTCCGGTGCTGCCCCGCGCGCAAGTGCCACCGACGCAGGCGTTCCGCAATACATTCGGCGGCAACTTCTTCTACATCCTCTATTTCCAGGAGCCTGGTGTTGCCGACGCCGAACTCGACAGTGATCCCGCCCGCACGATGCGGCGGATGATGGGCGGCCTACGGGCATCCGGCGACCAGAGCGCGGCAATGCGGATGGTGGCCCCCGGCCCCGAAGGCTTCATCGACCGGCTTCCCGAACCGGACGAGCTGCCGGACTGGATCAGTCAGGATGAGCTCGACAATTACATCAGCGAGTTTTCCCGCACCGGGTTCACCGGCGGCCTGAACTGGTATCGCAATTTCGACCGCAACTGGGAGACCACGCCCCAACTCGCCGGCGCCACCATCTCGGTGCCGTCGTTGTTCATCGCCGGGACAGCTGATCCCGTATTGACATTTACGCGTGCCGACCGTGCCTCGGAGGTGATTACCGGCCCATACCGCGAGGTGATGATCGAGGGGGCCGGGCACTGGCTGCAGCAGGAACGACCCGACGAAGTGAACGCGGCGCTTCTCGAGTTCCTCAAAGGATTGGAGTGGCGATGAGCGCCCCACTACGTTTCGGAGTCTTTATCACCCCATTTCACCCGATCGGCCAATCCCCAACGGTGGCATTGGAATACGACATGGAGCGGGTCGTTGCGCTGGATCGTCTGGGATTTGACGAAGCGTGGTTCGGCGAACATCACTCCGGCGGCTACGAGCTGATCGCCTGCCCGGAGGTGTTCATCGCGGCCGCGGCGGAGCGGACCAAGCACATCCGGCTGGGTACCGGAGTTGTCTCGCTGCCCTACCACCATCCGCTCATGGTGGCCGACCGCTGGGTGCTGCTGGACCACCTGACCCGCGGCCGGGTCATGTTCGGCACCGGCCCAGGCGCGCTGCCGTCGGATGCCTACATGATGGGCATCGATCCAGTCGAGCAGCGGCGGATGATGCAGGAGTCCCTGGAGGCGATTCTCGCGCTGTTCCGCGCCGCACCCGCCGAGCGAATCGACCGTCACTCCGACTGGTTCACCCTGTGTGACGCCCAGTTGCACATCCGCCCCTACACCTGGCCTTATCCGGAAATCGCCACGGCCGCAATGATTTCGCCGTCCGGGCCGAGGTTGGCCGGTGCGCTGGGCACGTCGCTGCTGTCACTGTCGATGTCGGTGCCCGGCGGCTACGCGGCGCTGGAAAACACCTGGGAGGTGGTGCGCGAGCAGGCCGCCAAAGTCGGCCGGGACGAGCCGGACCGTGCTGATTGGCGAGTTCTGTCCATCATGCATTTGTCCGACAGCCGCGATCAGGCGATAGACGACTGCACCTACGGGCTACAGGATTTCGCCAATTACTTCGGTGCTGCCGGGTTCGTCCCGCTGTCCAACACGGTCGACGGCACCCAGTCACCGCACGAGTTCGTCGAAGAGTATGCGGCGAAAGGAAATTGCTGCATCGGGACACCTGACGACGCGATCGCCCACATTGAAGACCTGCTCGACCGGTCGGGAGGTTTCGGGATGCTTTTGATGCTCGGCCATGACTGGGCCTCGCCCGAAGCGACCTACCACTGCTATGACCTATTCGCCCGCAAGGTGATTCCCTATTTCAAGGGGCAGCTGGAGGCATCGCGGTCATCGCACGACTGGGCAAGAGGCAAGCGCGACCAATTGATTGGCCGCGCCGGTGAAGCCGTGATTAAAGCCATCACCGAGCATGTCGAGGAACACAAGATGGAGAAGAGCTGATGCGCGCTGCTGTGCTACGAGACGGGCGGATGGTCTACCGGGACGACGTGCCCGACCCGGTACCCGGACCGGGTCAGGTGCTGGTCGGTGTGCGATCGTGCGGAATCTGTGGATCTGACCTGCATTTCGCCGCCCACGGCTCAGAGGTGCTGTCGCTGGGCGATCAGATGGCAGCCGGTGCCGGCGGCATGGACGTCGATCTGAACCGCGATGTCTTCATGGGTCACGAATTCAGCGCCGAAGTACTCGAAGCCGGACCCGACACCGAAACCCATCCCGCGGGAACCTTGGTCACGTCGATTCCGGTGTTGCTGTCTACCAAGGGCGTCGAGCCGATCGTCTACAGCAACAGCACGATCGGAGGCTACGCCGAGCGAATGCTGCTCTCCGCGTTGCTGCTGCTGCCTATCCCCAACGGCTTGGACCTCAAGCATGCCGCCCTGACCGAACCCATGGCGGTCGGCTTGCACGCCGTCAACAAGTCGAACATTGCGCCCGGTGAGACCGCCCTGGTACTGGGTTGCGGTCCGATCGGCATCGCCATCATCGCGGCCCTCCGGGCGCATGGCGTAGAAACCATTGTGGCAGCTGACTTTTCGCCGAAGCGCCGCGAACTGGCTACCACGATGGGCGCGCACCAGGCGCTGGATCCAGCGCAGGGCTCGCCATTCGACACCGTCAAACCCGCTGTGGTGTTCGAGGCGGTCGGGGTACCCGGAATCATCGATGATGTGTTGCTGCGGGCACGGCCGGGCACGCGGTTGGTCGTCGCCGGCGTGTGCATGCAGCCCGACACCGTGCATCCGTTCTTCGCGATTGCCAAAGAAATCAACGTGCAGTTCGTGCTCGCCTATACGCCGGAGGAGTTCGCCGGCTCACTGCGCGCGATCGCCGAGGGCGACGTCGACGTCGCTCCGCTGATCACTGGAGAGGTCGGCCTGGACGGTGTGGGCCAGGCGTTCGACGACCTGGCCGACCCCGAGCGGCATTGCAAAATTCTCGTCACACCCTAGGTGGGTCAGGCCCAGCTGGACCCGACCGCGCTGTCGGTATTGGCCATGTTGCTGCCGGCGGTTTGCACCTTTTGGCCGTGGGCGTTGGCCTGCTCGTAGATCACCTGGAAGTTGCGGCCCAAATCGGTGATGAACTGCTGGCAGGCCGTCGACCCGGCGCCGCCCCAAAAGTCGCCAGCAGCAAGCACATCGCGAATGATGGCCTGGTGCTCGGCTTCCAGCGATGCCGCCTGGGCGCGGATGGTGGCGCCGTGGGCGTCGCTGGTCAGCGGCTAAGAGGCGGTCTTTGCGTCGAGCGCAATTGCCAAGAGTCGTTGCGCCGGTGAATGGTTTCGGCCACGAACGATTATGCCGCTGAACGGTTGTGGTCATAGAGTTTGAGTATGAAGCACCAGTACGACGCCGACCGCGGCATCCGAACCGGGTACTACTACGACGGCTTGAGCCCAATCGAGCGCGACGAGCTGATAGTCAAGTTGGCGCGACAAGGCTATTCGCAGAGCAAGATCGCCCGTCAGCTAGGCGTCACGCAACAAGGCATCTCCAAAGCCCTGAAGCGTATCGCCGAGGGCAGGATCGGTCGGGACGCACGCGGCTGACTTAGCGCCCGTGGCGCTGTCAAGTTGAAGTGGCCCCCGGGTTGACGGCGCGAATTGGCTCCAGATTTCGCACTGGCCACATCGAAGCCAGCGCCGACACCTATGCGCTGGCCTGCGTGCTCTATCAATGCTTGACGGGCAAACTGCCCTTTCCCGGTACAACTTTCGAACAGATCGCGCTGGCGCACCTGATGGACGTACCGCCGAAACCCTCAATCCACAATCCGGCGACGATTCCCGCCGCGATGGACGAGGTCATCGGTATCGGACTGGCCAAAGAGCCACCTAAGCGCTATCGCAGCGCCATTGAGTTTGCCGCCGCCGCGCGCGCGGCGCTGACCACGGCAACCCATTCGCCGGAACCCGATCCGGTGTCCCCTAAAACAGAACCCCCGAAAACCCCACCGGACCAGGCCGATACCCACGCCGCCCCTGAACAGAAACCCCTCACGGAGGAGGAGCGAGCGAAGTTTGTACGCGATATCGGCAACTCCGAAGCCTGGCGTCGCTTGCTGGAGGAACATCGCTCCCGGAAGTCGCCAGTCCCTCAGGTATCGCCAGCCACCTCAACGCCGCGGTGGAGGCGGCGGCGGACGATCATCGTTGTCACCCTGGTCGTCCTGGTGCTGCTAGCGGGCCTGGCCATAGGCCGGACGATCATCAGGAATCACTACTACGTCGCCGAATACAACGGCAAGGTGTCTGTCGTGCGGGGAATTCAGGGCTCGCTGCTGGGCATATCCATGCACCAGCCCTATTTGGTGGCCTGCTTCAACGCCCGCAACGAGCTATCCCTGATCAGTTACGGCCAATCCGGGGTTCACCTCGACTGCGAACTGTTGACACTGCAGGATCTGAGCCCTGCCGGGCAGGTACAGGTTCAGGCCGGGATTCCGGGAGGCGCCCTAGATGTGGCCGAATCGCAGCTACGGAAATTGTTGGCCGACTCCCTGCTGACCTGTCCGGCCACCACCTCCCAGACGGTGCCTGCAATTCCGCACTGCCGGGCGGTGGCATGACGACACAGCGCCACCCGCCGCTCGCGATGACACCTCCGTTTCCTACTCGGCGCAACGCCGAATACCTGCTACCGTGCGTCGCCGCCTTGATCGCGGAGCGGCCTTACTGGACCACCCGGTAAGGCTGCGGGCGGTAAGACTGCCAGGTGTCAGCGTGGACAGCGCCAACAGGCAATTCAGGGTAGGGATTAGTAGTGCTCATGGTGATGTTCCTCTTTCCTGGCTGATGTAGGTAGTTCAGCCAGTAGGTGACATCATCTGCTCAAGATCTTCTACACCGGGCCAAGCCCCCAGCCTCAAACAGATGACCGTCGATTCCTTTGAGCTATCCAGGTTCGCAGGCCGGTACGACCTCGGGCTGGATCAGGATTTCAGTTCTCCGATCTGATGATGTGGTCGTCAGCTTCGTCGCTGGTGGTGGTGGTGGTGGTGGTGGGTGTCTGCATGGTTGTCGTCATTTGAATGCCTTTTTTGAGTGGGTGTTTGGTTTTGTCCTCATCTGGTAACGATGACGAACAGTTGGTGGCTGATACTTGCCGCTGCCCAAGCTACGGATCCACAGTCGCCGTGGCTCGCTTGTGCGCACTAGTCGCGAAGTGTGCGATAGAACGCTTTTGCGCGTTGTGCTCACGGAGCTGGGCACGAACCCGACCGACATCGGCATAAAGTGTTCTTCGCATATTCGGTGCCATCGTTTGGTCAAAACGTTCTGGGGGTGGCGCAACCAACAGCTGACTGTCGATCCAATTGAGCCGTCCAGTTGCACACACGGCGTGACCCTGCTACTGCGCAGCGGCCTGGCCGATCAGCGCCCGGCAGACTTCTAGAAGGGCGGAAATGGCGGCGTTGTTGTAAGCCCGGGCGCGATGCAGTGGATACGGTACGGCTAGCGCCCGGCCGCAGTACGCTCATGCCGTGGCGGAAACGTCGTACGCATCGTGCGGCGATCTGAGCCTGGCGTATCAGGTGTTCGGCGACGGGCCGGTCGAGCTCGTCTTCGTCGGGCCGATGGTCACCCACGTCGAGCTGTTCTGGACCACGCCCGAATTTAAGGCCTTCTTCGAGCAGCTTGCTACGTTCTGTCGCGTCCTCGTGTTCGACAAGGCTGGGGTCGGGCTGTCGGACCCCATCCCGAAAGTTCGTTTGCTCGAAGAGCGAGCGGCCGAGATCGAGGCCGTCATGGACGCCGTCGGCTTCGCAAAAGCCCGGCCGTCTTCGGTATGAGCGAGGGCGGCCCACAGGCCATCGTGTTTGCGGCAAAACGACCGGAGCGAACGCGGGCGCTGATCCTTTACGGCTCGTTCTCGGCCCTGCCCGGCGCCAGCTGGGACGACTTCGATCGCGACCCGGCCGAGCTGCGGGCGCGCCTCGTACCCGAGCTGGGTGAGGACTACACGCCGTCGACGAAGCAGATCGCCCGCATGCAGGAAATGGGCCGCGCCGCCCGCTCGGCGTGGGGCAGCGGTGCGACAACGAAGTGTATGTTTCCGTCGGTCCGGTCGATGCGCCAGCTCGCCATGGTCGAGCGCATGTGCGCCAGCCCGGGGATGCTGCGAGCGACAGTCGAATCGAACTTCCGGATCGACGTGCGGCCGATCCTGCCGACGATCACCGCGCCCACCCTCGTCATCCATGCCCGCGAGGACACCGCCCCGGTGCAGTTCGGCCGCTACCTCGCCGACCACATTCCCGGCGCGCGGTACCTCGAGGTCGACGGCGCCGACCACGCGCCCTGGTTCACCGAACCCGACAGGATCCTGACCGAGATCGAGGAGTTCCTCACCGGCAGCCATGCCGCGCCGGCGCCGTCGCACCGCGCCCTGCGCACCGTGTTGTTTACCGACATGGTCGCCTCGACCCAACACGCCGCGGCAGCGGGCGATGAGCGGTGGCGCGCGGTGCTGCACCGCTTTGGTGAGATCACCGCCGACCTCACGCAACGGTTCGGCGGCACGGTGGTCAAGAGCACCGGTGACGGCCACCTCGCCACGTTCGACGGCCCGACGCAGGCCATCCGCTGCGCCGAGGCCCTGCGTGCTGACGCCGAGACACTGGGCATTGAGATCCGCGCTGGCATCCACACCGGCGAGTGCGAGCTGCTGGACGCCGACATCGCGGGGATCGCCGTACACATCGCGGCGCGGATCTGCGGCCAGGCCGGCGCCCGGGAAATCCTTGTCTCGCGCACCGTGCGTGACCTGGTCGTCGGCTCGGGCACGGGCTTCGAGGACCGCGGCAGCGTCGAGCTGCGCGGCGTGCCCGGCACCTGGCAACTCTTGGCGGTGGATCGCCATGGCGCGCGGGCGGGGTCGGCCGAGGCAGAGCTGGCATCAATGCCGACGCCCGGCCGTCGGACCGCGATGCGCCGCTCGGACCGCGCCGTGGAGGTGATCGCCAGGCGGACACCGTGGATCATGCGCGGGATGGCCCGGCTCGCCCCGGCCACTACGACCGCAGATGAACAGAGATGCGTTGAGCCGCAACGCGGTTTACGCCCTCACATCGTGCGGAATAGCGATCGTTGCAACGTAAAAGCCGGGTGCCAGACTGGCCTCGGTCTCGGAAGCTGAAACGTCTTTCACAAAGTCGCTGCCACCACCAATCAATTACCTTCGAGCTTGGCGAAACGTGGCTAGTCGAAACGTATTGCTGCATGTCCGGCGGCAGGATTACCCACCCGGACCGCCCTACGCGACGTGTGAACCGGTGCGCCCATCCGTAGGGCACGCAGCGATCAGGATGTGGTGGACTCCATTTCACGGATGCGCTTGAGCGCTACCTTTGCAAATCGCATCGACAACGCTGGCGACAGCCGCTCCAGGTACCACCATGCCTTCCACCACGCTGGCACCACAATGATTGCGTCTCCACGCAACACCGCACGAAGGGCGCGCTCGGCGAACCTCTCGGGTGCCATCGGCCGCAACCGGTCCCAAAATTTGCGGAGTTCCTCATCGCTGACGTCAGCTATGTTCATCCGTCCGTACTGGCCGCCTGCCATCATCGGGGTCCGGATCACGCCCGGACAAAACACCGACACCTGCACGCCGTGGCGCTCGGCCTCCACCCGCAACGCCTTCGAGATCCCGACGACGGCGTGTTTGGTGGCGGTGTAGCTCCCCAGACCCGGACTGGTGACAAGACCGGCCATCGAGGCTGTGTTCACGATGTGACCGGAGTGCTGCCGGATCATGATCGGATAGACCGCTTGGATGCCGTGCACCACACCGCGCAGGTTCACGTCGAAGACGTCGTTCCAGTCATCCAGCGTGTATGAGTCGATTTCACCGCTGACTCCGATGCCCGCATTGTTGAACAGGTAGTCGATCCGCCCGGATTGCTGCACCGCCTCGGCGACGGCGCGCTCAAACGATGGATAGCTGCGCACATCGAGCTCGATCGCGTGCGCCTTTGCGCCACCGCTGATGAGGCGTTGGGCCAGCTCCTGCGCCGCGCCGATTTGACGATCGGCGATCCAGACCTCGGCGCCCCCGTCGACCAACTTGGTCGTCAACGCGGCGCCGATGCCGGACGCGCCGCCGGTAACGAATGCAATCTTCCCCGACACGCTCGATGCCATTGGGGAAGGATAATCGCTCGCCTGGCAGGTCACAGGAGATTCTGGCGGCGGGGTCGCCGAGATGGGTGGTGAAACGTACTCAGCCAGTCGGTGACAGCCGCTGCCGAAGGCGTTTCAGGGATGACGGCAACCTGACCCGCCTTCGTCGTTCCGCGTTTGCTCAGACTTTGAAATATGAGGCCGCCCCTGTATGGCGTCGTTCTACCAATCAGCGTGCGGTGGACGGGGGCCTATCCGCCGCGCAGCGAATATGCTGCGTTCGGTTCCTACCTGCATGGAGCATTCATTGGCCAAGACGGTCCGGACGAGCGTGCCGCGATAGCTGCTTCCGTCTGACGATTGTGGTTCCAACGACATCGACCGGGTCGTCGTGTAGGTGGTGTCCCCGCCTTCGCCTGTTCGACTGCATTGGTATTGACGAGTCTGTTCGGCGCTCTGCCACCGGCCGTTAGCCCAGCGCAGCGTGTCGGGGTCGTTGTAGGGCGGTCCCGCTTGTGCGTTGGGGTTGGCGCCGTCGAGCTGCGCACCTGTGACGTTACATTCCGTCGCTGGTCCTAATGGACGTGTTGTCGGTGGTGCGCAAGCGAATCGGAACCCATACAGCATCGGGGTGAGATCATGCCCTTCGAGGCGGTAGATGCCGTCCAGTGGTGGCGCGGCAACCACCGACTGGCTGCTCGGCGGCGGCTGGCTGGTGGTCGGCGACGCCGCCGATCCCGCTGGCGGCGGTGGCGCTGGTGCTGCCGCTGCCGTGGGTGAGGTGTTTTTCTCCGCCGTGGAGGTAGGCGGTACAGGGGAAGGTGCTGCCCGATCCTTGTGGAGCATGATCCACCCCAGCACGGCGGTGATCGTCGCCACCGCGGCTCCCGCCGATATCAGCGCAGCGGCTTGGCCGGTGACAACGCTCCACGGGTGACTCTCCGGCCCGTCATCATCAGCGTCGTCGTCTGCTTCAGACCACGCCTGACCACCTGCCGCCTCCCGCAAACGGTCATCATCGACGACCTCTGTCGCGTCGTTGGCCGCACCTGCCTCGGTCTCGGGTTCCTCGGCGCTCATGAGTAAAAAAGTCTATGCCGCCCAGGGCGGCCATATCACGGTTCAATTATGGGACTAAGCGCCCCGCGGGGGTTGGAGCGTAAGCCAACATTCTGAAGTGTTCTTTAGCCAGTAGCTGACATCATCGACTCAAGACATTTAGTGGGTGGCGCGACACTCAACTGGCTGACGGCACCGTCATCTGGACTTCGCCCACCGGGCGGACCTATCGGACCTCCCCGGCTGGCGCCGATCTTTTCCCGCAGCAGCCGCGTGGGCCGGCGTGCGGCGCGCCGCCAGCTCCCAGCAGACGAAGCAGGTCACAGCAACGAAGCCCCCGAATTGCTCAGGCGCGCAAGCACAACCGAGAGCGACGACCTGTCAACGAAGCGCGGCGCTGGCTAGAACAAGCCCGAAAGCAGGAGATCGCCGCGCGCAAGTTTCGAAACCATATGCGCAACATGCTGTTTCTGTTCAAGGGCGCACCGAGTACCAGCCCCTTCTGCACTTGGGTGAACGAACCCCGAGAACCGGAAGAACTGCCTTCGGACTGGACTCCCGACGAACCGGCCACAGAACCCCTGCCCGACGACCCACCCTTTTAGAGAACCTCATTCAGCCGCCCGGGACGCTAGGGTCCACACATGCCGATCGCAACGAGCGCCCCGAGGTTTGTCCGCAGGTCGATTGCTTTGGCTGCCGCCGGCTTGGCCGTCATCACGCTGTCGGCTTGTGATAAGCACAATGCAGCACCGCCCGGGGCGAATCCGCGTCAAGTGACCGTCATCGGCTCGGGGCAAGTCCAGGGAGTGCCGGACACCTTGACCGCCGACGTCGGCATCGAGTTCACCGCGCCCGACGTCACCACCGCGATGAATCAGACCAATGACCGCCAGCAAGCGGTTATCAACGCGCTCGTCGGCGCCGGGATGGACCGCAAGAACATCAGCACCACCGCGGTCACCCTGCAGCCTCAGTACAGCAACCCCGAGCCCGCCGGCACCGCCACCATTACCGGCTACCGAGCCACAAACGCGATCGAGGTCAAAATCCACCCAACCGACGCCGCATCAAAGATGCTGGCGCTCATCGTCAGCACCGGTGGCGACGCTACCCGGATCAGCTCGGTCAGCTACTCGATCGCGGACGACTCGCAGCTGGTGAAAGACGCGCGTGCTCGGGCCTTCCAAGACGCCAAGAACCGTGCCGACCAGTACGCCCAGCTGTCCGGCCTCCGGCTGGGCAAAGTGCTGTCCATCTCGGAGGCGACCGGCAGCACGCCCACCGCGGGCACACCACCCGCGCCGCCACGCGGCACCTCCGCCGTGCCGCTGGAACCCGGCCAGCAGACGGTGAGCTTCTCGGTGACCGCGGTGTGGGAGCTCGAGTAGGACTCGGGCGGACCGCCTACTGCTGGTAGACCCTGGGATCCAGCGTCCCGATATAGGGCAGGTCGCGGTAGCGCTCGTCGTAATCCAGGCCGTACCCCACGACGAAATCGTTGGGAATGTCGAAGCCCACATAAGCGATTTCGACGTTGGCGCCTACCGCGTCGGGCTTGCGCAGCAAAGTGCACACCCGCAGCGACCGCGGATGCCGCGTGGTCAGATTCCGCAGCAGCCAAGACAAGGTCAGGCCCGAGTCAACGACGTCCTCGACGATCAGCACATCGCGATCGTGGATATCGCGGTCGAGGTCCTTGAGGATCCGCACCACACCCGACGAGGATGTCGAGGTTCCGTAGGAGCTGACGGCCATGAATTCGAATTGGGTTGGCAGCGCAATCGCGCGCGCCAGGTCGGTGACGAAGATCACCGCGCCTTTGAGCACGGTGATCAACAGCAAATCCTGGCCACCGGCAGCGGAAAGATCACGGTAGTCATTGCCGATTTGGGCGCCCAGCTCCGCGATGCGGGCCTGAATCTGCTCCTCGGTGAGAAGTACCGACTTGATATCCCCCGGGTACAGCTCCGCTGTCTGTCCGGGGGTGATCGCCGAGGAGATCTGGGGCACGACCACAGCGTGCCACGCCACCGGGCGAATAACCAACGGCAGCCCCGATTTCCGGGCTGCTAAACGGGCTCGCGCCGCAATGTCAGTACGCCGTCGCGCCGGCCCGCGACCAATCGCTGACCACGCAATGTGGATCCGACCGCCACCCCGCCCTGGCCGCGCCAGGCAGTGACCAGCGTGTCCACCCCGCGGATTTGCTTGTCGGTCAGCCCGGTCGCGCCGCCGGCCAGTAGCCAGCCACGGATCACCCGGCGTCGAACCACGCCAGGCAGCGCGGCCAGGGCCTGGGTATGTAGCCCGGACCCAGCAGCAACGTCGGGCAGCGCCTGCGCGGCGAGCGTGTCGATCAGCTCAGTGTCCTCGCGCAACGCCGTAGCGGTGCGGGCCAGCGCCTCGGCGACCCCGCCGCCCAGCACTTCCTCCAGCAGCGGCAGCACCTCTTGGCGCAGCCGGGTTCGGGTGAAACGGCGGTCGGTGTTGTGCGGGTCCTGCCACGCGGTCAGGCCCAGCTCCTGGCACGCGGCGTGCGTGACGGCACGCCGCACACCCAACAACGGCCTACACCACGGCGGATCGTGCGGGCGCATCCCGGCGATCGAGCGCGCCCCCGAACCACGGCCCAGCCCCAGCAGCACCGTCTCCGCTTGATCGTCGAGCGTGTGGGCTAACAGCACCGGACCTTCGCGATACGCGCCCAACGCGGCGTAGCGGGCGGCGCGGGCCGCCGCCTCGGGTCCGCCTTTGGGACCGAATGGGCTACCCACCTGCACGCAAAGTACTTGTGCGTCAACACATCCCAGCACGGCGGCTTGCGCCCGAGCGGTTTCGGCGACAGCGGCTGAACCGACCTGCAAGCCGTGATCCACGATCAGCGCGGTGGTCGGCCGCAGCTGGGCCGCGACAGCGGTGAGAGCCAACGAGTCCGGGCCGCCGGATAGCCCAACGCACCACCCGTCCACGGTGGCGAGATAGTCCTTGGCGAACGCCTCGACAGCCGCGCGCAGCTGCCCTACAGCACCCTGTCGATCCATCGCTGCGGGTCTCCGATCTCGGCAGGCAGCGGCAGCGTTTCGGGGCCCGACCAGATCGTGTTGAACCGCTCCATTCCGACCTGGCCCACCACGTGGTCGACGAACGCCTTGCCGCGGGTGTATTGGCTGAGCTTGGCGTCTAGGCCCAGCAGTGCGCGCAGCAACCGCTGCAGCGGCGGTTGCCTGCGATGGCGACGCTCGTCGAACCGACGGCGGATGGTGGCCACCGACGGCACCACCAGCGGCCCGACCGCATCCATCACGTGATCGGCATGGCCCTCCAGCAGCGTGCCAAGCACCAGAAGCTGATCCAGGGCTTTGCGCTGCGGCTCGGACTGCACGGCTCGCACCAGGCCGAGGATCCCCGGCGCGTTAGCGTCGGAACTGTCCGACGAAGACGCCCCATTCCCGCGGCTGCGGACAAAGTCGGCGAGCCGGCTCAGCATCTGACCGATGTCTTCACCGGTTTCCTGGGTCAATAAACCCAGCGCCTGCGACATGTAACCGGACAACCAGCGGTTGGCGGTGAACTGCACTCGGTGGGTCACTTCATGCAGACATACCCACAGCCGGAAATCGGAGGGCTCGATCCGCAATTGACGCTCGACGGCGATGACATTGGGATAGACCAGCAGCAGGCAGCCCTCTTCGGCGGCAGCGAACGGGTCGTACTGACCGAGGATCCCGGACGCCACAAACGCCAGCACGGCACCTGTCTGCGCACCGGTGATCCGACCGGTGAAAAACCCGCGCGGCTTGTCGGTTCCGTTCGTCATCACCCGCATCGACTCGGCCGCCGCACGAACCCACTCCGGCCGATCGACGATGCGGGCCGCCGGTACCACACCATCGGTCACCAGGCCCGTGACGTCGCGCACCGGCGGTTCGGCCTTCGCCGCCGCACCGGCCAGTTCGTCGATCACCTGTCGGCGGGTGTATTCGCTGGACGGTGGACCCGGACGGACTAACCGCGACCCCACGGTGGCCGCGAATTGCCAGTCCACAGTGGCACCGAGGGTCAGGTCGGGGGATGCGGTCATGCGCACCCACATGTCCACAGCCTGGTTGCCAGGGCGTCCATCACGTTGCGGCCATTCGGGCCAGCGGCGTTGGAGATAAACGCGAACGTGAGGACCCGTCCGCTGCTGTCGGTGACCACCCCGACCAACGCATTGATGGCGGTCAACGAGCCGGTCTTGGCACGCAACCAGCCGGCTGGACCCTGGTTGGTGGCCGGGTCGAGAAAACGGTCAGCCAACGTGCCGCTGCCGCCGGCAATCGGAAGCAGATCCAACAGCGCCCGCAGCGCCGGCTGGTCCGGCCCTGCCGCCGCCTGCACCGCCCCGTCAAGTGTCTTGGCCATCAATCGGTCGTCGATCGACAACCCGCTGGAATCCATCAGCCCAGCGCCAGTGGTGTCAATGTGCGCGTTGCTCAACCGGTTGGTCACCGCGTCTACCGCGCCGGCAAAGCTCAGCGGCCGGTTTATGGCGGCCGCCACCTCGCGGCCGATGCATTCGGCCAGCACATTGTCGGAGGCGTTCATCATCTCGGACAGCCGCTGAACCAACGGCGCTGACTGCACCACGGCCAGCTGCCGCGCCCCGGTCGGTGCCTTGGCCATCGTCACCGCCCCGGGATCGAGGCCGAGGGCCTTGGCCAGCTCACGCCCGGCATCCAGAGCGGGCGTCCGCGACCGTCGCGAGTTGACGGTCGTCGGCTGAATACGCCCGGCGTCGATCATCGCCGACTCGATCGGGGCGATATCGCCGTTGTCCACATCAGCCGGATCCCAGCCCTGCGCCATCGTCGGACCACTGAACAACGAGGTGTCCACCTGCACCACTGTCGGGGTCACGCCGCTGCGCCGAACCTGTTCGACCAGGTCGCTGATCCGCGGCGCACCCCGATACCAGGTGTTCTGGTCGGGTGGCGCAGCCGACAGCGTCGGATCCCCGGCGCCCACCAACACGACAGGCCCCTGGGGGTTTTGGCTGCCAGCCACCACACGCGTGCTGATCCGGGCCTGGCGGTCCAGCGTCAGCAGCGCCCCGGCCGCCGTCAGGACCTTGTTGGTCGACGCCGGCACCAACGGCACGTCGTCTGCCACCTGCCAAAGCTCTTTTGCGGTCATGGCGTCGGTGATCCGACCCCCCAACTTACCCAGATTGGGATCGGCCACCACCGGCGCCAACGCGGCCGCCAGCCCGCCGACGCTGGGTACCGCGGCGGTGTCGGTTACCGGGACCAATCCCGGCTTGACCGTCGGCGCCCGCGGGGGCGGTACCGGGGGCCGCGCGCCGCTGGCGCCGTGACCACCCATGGTGAAGAACGCTGCGGCCGCCACCACGGCGGCGACAAACGCCAGCACTGCCAAACCGACGAATACCTGGGTGGATTTCCGCCAGCGAGTAGAACTCATCACTCTCCTGACTGTCTGGTCCCATTCTGCCCAACCAGTCGCAACTGCGCTCGACTAGGGTTGACCCCCGACGCAACTGACCTACCCCAGGCCCATCCAGACTCAAGGAGCCGACACGGTGCAATTCGACGTGACCATCGAAATTCCGAAAGGCCACCGGAACAAGTACGAGATAGATCACGACACGGGGCGGGTGCGTCTGGACCGCTACCTCTACACCCCGATGGCGTACCCGGCCGACTACGGCTTCATCGAGGACACCCTCGGTGCAGACGGCGACCCGCTGGACGCGATGGTGCTGCTACCGGAGCCGCTGTTCCCCGGCGTTCTGGTGGAGGCGCGTCCGGTGGGAATGTTCCGGATGGTCGACGAGCACGGCGGCGACGACAAGGTGCTATGTGTTCCGGCCGGCGACCACCGATGGGATCACATCCAAGACATCGGAGATCTTCCGGCCTTCGAACTAGAGGCGATCAAGCATTTCTTCGTGCACTACAAGGATCTCGAGCCGGACAAATTCGTCGAGGCAGCGGACTGGGTTGGCCGCGCCGAAGCCGAAGCGGAGGTGCTGCGCTCGGTGGAGCGGTTCAAGACAGGGACGCACTGACAAGATTGGCTGACCTGGCCTGCCGTCGGTTGCGCAGCACGCTCCAGCCCAACGCCGCCCCGATGAAGACCACGCCCACCGAAGCGGTGGCCGCCTCGGGGATCTGGAATCGTGGCTCGATGGAGAACAGCATGATCACGGCCAGCACGCCGATTGCCCAGTGCGCCCCGTGTTCCAGGTACACGTAACGGTCCAGCGCCTCCTGGTGGACCAGGTAGATGGTGATCGACCTGACGAACATCGCGCCCACCAGTCCCAGGCCCAGCGCGATGATGATCGGGTCGGAGGTGATCGCGAAGGCGCCGGTCACCCCGTCGAAGGAGAAGGCGGCGTCGAGCACCTCGAGATAGAGGAACATCATGAGGCCCGCCTTGCCGGCGGCCACCGCCGCCCCGGAGCGTGCCGCGACGGCGTCGATGCCTGGTGGCCGGAACGCCCGGCTCAAACCGTTGACGACCAGATAGCTCACCAAGCCCAGCAGCCCGGCTGTCAACACCGTCGCACGCTCTTCGCTGGAGTGTGTCAACTGCGTACTGATGAGGACCAGCACAATGCCGACCACCACCACCGACACCTGACCAAGCCGTCCGATGCGTGCGAATGGGATCTCGATCCACTTGAGCCACTTGATGTCTCGGTCGTGAAAGACGAAATCCAGGAACAGCATCAGTAGGAACGTCCCGCCGAATGCCGCGATCTGTGGATGGGCCGAAATGATCAACTTTTCATAGCTGGGTGAGCCGTCTGGAAATTCCAGCGCGTGGTTGGGTGGCGGATTGAGTGCCAACTCCATCGCGCGAACCGGGTCGAGGCCCGCGGTCGCCCAGACGATCACCAGAGGGAAGACCAACCGCATACCGAATACCGCGATAAGAATCCCGATCGTCAGGAACATCTGCTGCCAAAACGGGCTCATCCGCTGCAGAACCGCAGCGTTGATGATGGCGTTGTCGAACGACAGGGACACTTCGAGGACAGCCAGCACCACGAGCAAAAACAGGGCGGTGAGCCCGCCGTGCACATATCCGACCGCGAGGGCAGCCAAGGTTACGAGCAGCGAGATGCCGAAGGTGCGGAACGCTGTCATGGGTCCTTCCTGACCGCCGCTCACAATAGCGAAGCCGATCGCCGCCGCAGGCCATCAACGTCGCAGACTTAGTATTTTCAAACTGTGGCGGTGCCAGCCAGCACGGGAGCTTCACAGGGGCCTATCGCGCGTGGCAGCGTGGCCCGGGTCGGCACGGCGACCGCACTGACCGCGTTGTGCGGCTATGCGGTGATCTATCTGGCCGCTCGCGACCTTGCTCCGGGTGGCTTCTCGGTATTCGGGGTGTTCTGGGGGGCGTTCGGCCTGGTCACCGGCGCCGCCAACGGCCTGCTGCAAGAAGCCACCCGGGAGGTCCGCTCGACGCGCGATGTCGATACCTTGCCGGGCCCCGGCCGATCACGTACCCATCCACTGCGGGTCGCCGGGATGGTCGGCGTCGCCGCGGCCGTCGTGATCGCCGGTAGCTCGCCGTTGTGGAGCGGGCGGGTATTCGTCGAGGCACGCTGGTTATCGGTGGTGCTGCTCAGCGCAGGCCTGGCCGGTTTTTGCCTGCACGCCACGCTGCTGGGCATGCTGGCCGGCACCAACCAGTGGACCAAGTACGGAGCGCTGATGGTGACCGACGCGGTCATCCGGGTGACGGTCGCCGGGGCAACGTTCGTGATCGGATGGGGCCTGGGCGGGTTCTTGTGGGCAACCGTCGCCGGCGCAGTGGCCTGGCTGATCATGCTGGTGGCCTCACCCACGGCACGCGCGACGGCCCGCCTGCTAACGCCCGGCGGTACCGCGACATTTTTGAGAGGCGCCGCCCACTCGATCACCGCTGCCGGTGCCAGCGCGATTCTGGTGATGGGATTTCCGGTGCTGCTGAAGCTGACCTCGAACGAGCTCGGCGCACAAGGCGGCGTCGTCATCCTGGCCGTGACTTTGACCCGCGCACCGCTGCTGGTGCCATTGACAGCCATGCAGGGCAATCTCATCGCTCATTTCGTCGACGCGCGCACCGACCGGCTCCGGGCGCTGATCGCACCGGCGGCGCTCATCGGCGGCATCGGCGCGATCGGGGTGCTGGCGGCGGGTGTTGTGGGCCCGTGGTTGCTGCGTGTCGCGTTCGGGCCGCAGTACGACGCCAGCAGCGCGCTGCTCGCATGGCTGACCGCGGCCGCGGTGGCGATCGCCATGCTCACGCTTACCGGCGCCGCCGCGGTAGCGGCCGCCTTGCATCGGGCCTATTCGCTGGGCTGGGTCGGTGCGACGGTGGCATCGGGATTGTTGCTGCTGTTGCCGCTGCCGCTGGAGACCCGCACCGTGGTCGGTCTGTTATGCGGTCCGCTGGTGGGAATCGGCGTCCATCTGGTGGCGCTGGCGCGTGCCGGACGCTTAAGCGGCTGATCACGCCCCAACCGGCGTGTACCTTGTGGGCATCGAAACGCATTACCCCGACGTCTGGATCGTCGTTCCCGCCTTCAACGAAGCCGCTGTCATCGGCGAGGTCATCGCCGAACTGCGCTCGGTCTTCGACCACGTCGTCTGTGTGGACGACGGCAGCACCGACGGCACCGGCGAGATCGCCTGGCGGGCCGGGGCTCACTTGGTGCGCCATCCGATCAACGTGGGCCAGGGCGCCGCTATCCAGACCGGCGTCGAGTATGCCCGCAAGCAGCCCGGGGCGAAGGTCTTCGCGACGTTCGACGCCGACGGCCAGCACCGCATCAAAGATGTGGCCGCGATGATCGCCCGGCTATGCGCGGGCGACGTCGACGTGGTTATCGGAACGCGGTTCGGCCGGCCCCACGGTAGCCAGCCGCCGTTGCCGAAGCGGATCGTACTGCGGACGGCCGCGCGGTTGAGCCGGCGTGGTCGCCAGCTTGGCCTGACCGACACCAATAATGGCCTGCGGGTGTTCAACAAAACGGTGGCCGACGGGCTGAACATCACCATGAGCGGCATGAGCCACGCCAACGAGTTCGTCATGCTGATCGCCGAAAACCACTGGCGCGTGGTTGAGCAACCGGTCGAGGTGCTGTACACCGAATACTCGAAGTCGAAGGGGCAGCCCCTACTCAACGGCGTCAACATCATCTTCGACGGGTTCCTGCGAGGGAGGATTCCACGATGAACTGGATCCAGGTGCTGCTGATCGGCTCGATCGTCGCGCTACTGGTCTATCTGCTGCGGTCCCGCCGGAATGCGCGGTCTCGGGCCTGGGTCAAGGTCGGGTATGTGCTATTCGTGCTGGCCGGCATCTATGCCGTGCTGCGGCCTGACGACACCACCGTGGTCGCGCACTGGTTCGGGGTGCGCCGGGGCACCGATCTGATGCTCTACGCGCTGATCATGGCGTTCAGTTTCACCACGCTGAGCACCTATATGCGGTTCAAGGACTTGGAATTGCGCTATGCGCGACTCGCCCGCGCCGTCGCGCTGGAGGGCGCACAGGCGCCCGAGCAGCGCTAGGTCTCGTCTGGCCTGGGCGCCGAGCGTGAACTCAGGGCGAAAAATCGCCGACTGAAATCTCGCCGTGAGTTCGCGCTCGGTGTGGTTCAAACAGTGAGCCTGTGACGGAAGTACTCCACCGTGCGGCGCACACCGTCGTCCAGCTGAACCTGTGGGCGCCAGCCCAAAACCCTTTCGGCTAAGCCGATGTCGAGGCAGGACCGCTTCAGATCACCAAGCCGTGGCGGATGAAACTCGGGATCGTCGGGCCCACCGACGGCCGCCGCCACCGCCGAATGCAGTTGCCGGTCTGAGGTTTCCACCCCAGTACCGATGTTGAAGCGCTGCCCACCGCCCGCATCACCGGAGGCCTTGATGAAAGCGTCCACCACGTCGTCGACGAACACGTAGTCGCGGGTGTGGGTGCCGTCGCCGAACACCTTGGTGGGCTTACCCGACAGCAGCGCCTGGGCGAAGATCGCCACCACGCCCGCTTCACCGTGCGGATCCTGGCGGGGGCCGTAGACATTGGCGGGCGCGATGTGCGAGCAGTCCAGGCCGTACAGATGGCGAAAGGTGTTCAGGTAGATCTCCCCCGCCACCTTGCCCGCGGCGTATGGCGACGCCGGGTCGGTGGGCACTGTCTCACTGGTCGGATATTCCGTCGGGGTGCCGTAGATAGATCCCCCCGACGAGGTGTGCACAACTTTGCGGACACCGGTGCACCGTGCCGCTTCGGCCAGGCGCACCGTGCCGACGACGTTGACCGAAGCATCGAATTGCGGGTCGGCCACCGAGCGCCGCACGTCGATTTGCGCCGCCAAGTGGAACACCACCTCGGGCCGGTGCTTGTCGAGAATGGCATGCAGATCCGCGGTCACGATGTCCGCCTCGACGAAGACGTGCGCGGGATTGTCGGCCAGATGCTCGAGGTTGGTCGCGCGACCGGTCGCGAAATTGTCCAGTCCCACGACCGCGTGACCATCGGCCAGTAGCCGGTCGACTAGCGTCGACCCGATGAAACCGGCTGCCCCGGTGACCAGTGCGCGCACCGGCCCACCATACCGGCGATTTGCACTGGCCGCCGCCGCGCTGATCACCGTACAGCTGGGGATCCGCGCGGTGCTGGCGTTCGATGGCTATTTCTACTGGGACGACCTGATTCTCATCGGGAAGGCCGGCACCCAGAACTTGCTGTCGCCGTCGTACCTGTTCGACGATCACGACGGCCACGTGATGCCGGCCGCCTTCCTGGTCGCGGGCGCGCTCATCCGACTGGCGCCACTGATCTGGACCGGACCGGCGATCAGCCTGGTGGTGCTGCAGCTGCTGGCCTCTCTGGCGTTGCTACGCGCGCTGTATGTCATCCTCGGCTGGCGTCCGGTACTTCTGATCCCGTTGACGTTCGCGCTTTTTACACCGCTGGGCGTTCCAGGGTTCGCGTGGTGGGCGGCGGCGCTGAACTCGTTGCCGATGCTGGCGGCGCTGGCCTGGGTGTGCGCTGACGCGATCCTGCTGGTCCGCACCGGCAACCAGCGCTATGCCGTCACCGGCGTGCTGGCCTACTTCGGTGGACTGCTGTTCTTCGAGAAAGCTGCGGTGATCCCGTTCGTCGCCTTCGCTGTGGCCGCACTGCTTTGGCACGTGCGTGGTGATCGGGAGGCCGCGCGGACGGTGTGGAAAGGCGGCATCCGGTTGTGGACGACGTCGCTGACGCTGACCGTGGCCTGGGTGGCCCTCTACCTGGCGGTGGTGAATCAGCAGCGATGGAGTTCCGACCTGTCGATGACGTGGGATCTGTTGTGTCGCTCGGTAACTCACGGCATAGTGCCGGGACTGGCCGGCGGGCCTTGGGCGTGGGACCGGTGGGCGCCGGCCTCCCCGTGGGCCGCACCGCCGCCGGCGGTGATGGTCCTCGGCTGGCTGGTAGTGGTCGGGGCGCTGGTGGTCTCACTGGTCCGCAAACAACGCATCGGGCTGGTGTGGCTGACCGCGGCCGGTTATGCAGCCGTCTGCCAGGTCCCGATCTACCTGATGCGGTCTTCGAAGCAGACCGCCCTGGAACTCGCCCAGACCCTGCGGTATCTGCCGGATCTCGTCGTCGTGCTGGCGCTGCTGATCGCCGTTGGGTTCTGCGCGCCGAACCGGACCTGGCACGTCTCGCGCTGGCTGGACGCGTCGCGGCAGCGCGCCCTGGTGACGACGGGTTTGGCGGTGTTGTTTGTGGCCAGCAGCCTGTACTCGACAGCGACATTTCTGACCAGCTGGCGTGACAACCCCGCCCAGCCCTATCTGCAGAATGCCCGTGCCGGTTTGGCTGCCGCGCATGCGGACTCGAATGCACCGTTGCTGGATCAAGAAGTCGATCCGCTGGTGCTGCAACGGGTCGCCTATCCGGAGAACCTGGCCAGCCATATGTTCGCTCTGCTGCGGGATCGACCGAAATTTGCCACGGCGACAACGCAATTGAGAATGCTGGACAGCTCGGGCCGGTTGATCAACGCGAGAGTGACCTGGGTGCGGACCATCGCGCCGGGGCCCGCGCCGCGATGCGGCTATTTCGTGCAGCCGGTCAAGCCGGCACGCTTGATCCTCGACGGTCCGCTGCTGCCGGCCGACTGGACCGTCGAACTCAACTACCTGGCCAACAGCGACGGCTCGATGACGCTGTCGCTGACGCAAGGACCTGACGTCAAAGTTCCGGTGCATCCAGGGCTCAACCGGGTCTATGCCCGGCTACCGGGCGCCGGAGACGCGATCGCTGTGCGCGCCAACACGACCGCGCTGTCGTTGTGTATCGCGTCAGGACCGGTGGGATTTCTCGCCCCTGCCTGAGTGGCGTGGGAAGAAAATGGAGCCGCCTGGGGGAATCGAACCCCCGACCTATTCATTACGAGTGAATCGCTCTACCGACTGAGCTAAGGCGGCACACCCGCGCGCCGGGCGGCACGAGTCTACGGCAGGCGGGCGGCGTCACCCAACCCGCCGGGCGAAGTCAACCGCGCAGTTCCTGGCCGATGGTGGCGACCATGGCGTCAACGGCGAATTTGGGCTTGACGTTGATCGCCAGCGCTTCGCGGCACTCCAGCACGGCCTCGATGCAGCGCAGCAGCCGGTCCGGCGCGGCATGGGCGGCCAGTGAGGCTACCCGGTCGGCCATATCCGGGTGATTGGCCCGCACGCCCACGGCATGCGCCGAGACCAACAGTGCATCCCGGAAATAGGTCGCCAAGTCGATCAGCGCCCGGTCCAGTGCATCGCGCGAGGCCCGGGTCTGTCGGGATTTCTGTCGGCGCTCGAGATCCTTGATCGCACCCGTAGCGCCACGCAACGCTGAACCGGTGCCCTTACCGGTGCCGCCGGCCCCCAGAGCCGTCCGAAGCTCTTCGGTTTCGGCCTCGGCACGCTGCGCGGTCAGCCCTAACGCCTCGGCTTCGGCGGCGGCCACCAATTCCTCGGCCGCAGCGTAGGCCCGCGACGGTGTCGCGGCGTCGCGCACCAGCCCCAACGCCCGCTCGCGCCGCTGCCGGGCCTCCGGGTCGGTGGCCAGCCGACGCGCCCGCCCCACGTGCCCACCGCTGACCGACGCAGCCCAGTTCGCCGTATCGGCAGCCAGGCCATCGCTGTCGACCAGCACCTGCGCAATGGCCGCGGTCGACGGGGTCACCAGCGCGACATGCCGACACCGGGATCGCAGCGTGACCGCGATGTCCTCGGGATGCACCGACGGCGCGCAGAGCAGGAACACCGTCGACGGCGGCGGCTCCTCGACCACCTTGAGCAGCGCGTTCGCGGCACCTTCGGTCAACCGATCGGCATCCTCGATCAGCACGATCTGCCGGTGTCCGGTGGTCGGACGGCGCGACGCGATCTGCACGATGGCGCGCATCTCGTCCACGCCGATGGACAGGCCTTCGGGAATTACCCGCCGCACGTCGGCGTGGGTGCCGGCCATCGTCGTCGTGCACGCCCGGCAGCGCCCGCAGCCAGGCTCCCCATCGGAAGTGCATTGCAGCGCGGCCGCGAAGCACAGCGCTGCAATCGAGCGCCCCGAACCCGGCGGGCCGGTGATAAGCCACGCATGTGTCATAGTCCCGTCGCCCGCACCGGTGTGAACTGAATCACTGCGGGCGGACTTTGCGGCGGCCAGCAGCTCGGCCTTCACCGCCTCTTGGCCTACCAGCCGCGTAAACACCCCGGACATCACCGGCAACAGTAGTGACATCTGCCGACAGATACCGATCGGCCACCATATCGCGATAATTCCGTTACCTTTCGGGATGTTTCGGCAGCTTCCGGCGACTTGCCGAGGAGCTTGTAGGTTTCCAACAAGTCCCCGCCGACCGATACGGTGGTTTGGTGGCAACCGCGGCGGCACTGCCCGGGCGGATCAGCGCGTTCGTCCGGTGGGTGGTGCGCACTCCGTGGCCGGTGTTCTCGCTGAGCATGCTGCAGGCCGACATCATCGGCGGTCTTTTCGTGCTGGGCTTCCTGCGCTACGGCCTGCCGCCCCAGGACCGTATCCAGCTGCAGGATCTGCCACCCGTGAACTTGGCGATCTTCGTCAGTGCGGTGATGTTCTTGTTCCTCGCCGAGTTCGCGGTGACCCTGCGAATGCTGGTGCCGGTCTTCCGATGGCAACGCCGCGACAATATGCTCGCCGAGGCCGACCCCTCCGCCACCGAACTGGCGCGTAGCCGCGCGTTGCGGATGCCCTTTTACCGCACGGTGATCAGCATGACGGCCTGGTGCATCGGCGGTGTGGTGTTCATCGTCGCCAGCTGGTCGGTGGCCAGGTATACAGCGCCCGTCGTCGCGGTCGCCGTCGCACTGGGCGCCACCGCAACCGCGATCATCGGCTACCTGCAGTCCGAGCGGGTTTTGCGACCGGTGGCGGTCGCGGCCCTGCGCGCCGGCGTGCCCGAGAACGTCAAAGCACCCGGCGTCATCTTGCGCCAGATGCTGACCTGGGTTTTGTCCACCGGCGTGCCGCTGCTGGCGATCGTGCTGGCCGTGGTGGCCGACAAGACTTCACTGCTGCACGCCGCACCGGAGAAGTTGTTCAATCCCATCCTGTTGCTGGCGTTGGCGGCGCTGGCCATCGGGCTGATCAGCACTCTGTTGGTGGCCATGTCGATCGCCGACCCGCTGCGTCAGCTGCGCTGGGCGCTCAGCGAGGTGCAGCGCGGCAACTACAACGCGCACATGCAGATCTACGACGCCAGTGAACTTGGCTTGCTGCAAGCCGGCTTCAACGACATGGTGCGCGACCTGTCCGAGCGGCAGCGGCTGCGCGACCTGTTCGGCCGCTATGTCGGCGAAGACGTGGCCCGCCGGGCCCTGGAGCGCGGCACCGAGTTGGGCGGGCAGGAACGCGATGTCGCCGTGCTGTTCGTGGACCTGGTCGGCTCCACCCAGCTGGCCTCCACACGACCACCCGCCGAGGTGGTCCACCTGCTCAACGAATTCTTCCGGGTGGTGGTCGACACCGTCGCCCGGCACGGCGGGTTCGTCAACAAGTTCCAGGGCGATGCTGCGCTGGCGATCTTCGGCGCACCCATCGAACATCCCGACGGTGCAGGTGCCGCGCTGTCGGCCGCGCGCAAGCTGCACGACGAACTGTTACCGGTGCTGGGTTCAGCGGAGTTCGGCATCGGGGTGTCGGCCGGCAGAGCCATCGCCGGCCATATCGGCGCGCAAGCCCGCTTCGAGTACACCGTGATCGGCGACCCCGTCAACGAGGCCGCCCGGCTCACCGAACTGGCCAAACTCGAGGAAGGCCACGTGCTCGCGTCGGCGATCGCCGTCAGCGGCGCGCTCGATGCCGAAGCCTTGTGCTGGGATGTGGGCGAAGTCGTCGAGCTGCGCGGGCGCACCGCACCCACCCAGCTGGCCCGACCGCTGAATCTGGCTGCCCCCGAAGAGGTCTCCAGCGAGCTAAGCGGCTAGCCGCGCTTGACAGCCCTTTTCGCGGGTGTCTTCTTCGCCGGCGCCTTGCGAGTGGTCTTCTTAGCGGGCCGCTTAGCCGGACCTCGGGCGCGTCGGTCGGCCAGCAGTTCGGCGGCGCGCTCGTCGGTGATCGACACCACGTCGTCGCCCTTGCGCAGACTGGCGTTGGTCTCACCATCGGTGACGTAGGGCCCGAACCGGCCGTCCTTGATGAGCATCCGCTTGCCCGACGCTGGATCAGTCCCCAGCTCGCGCAGCGGCGGCGCCGAAGCACTTTGTCGGCCAGGACGTTTCGGTTCAGCGTAAATCTTCAACGCTTCGTCGAGCGTGATGGTGAACATCTGGTCTTCGGTTGCCAGCGAGCGAGACTCGTTGCCGCGCTTCAGGTATGGGCCATAGCGCCCGTTCTGCGCGGTAATCTCCTCACCCGAACCGGGGTCCACGCCGATCACCCGAGGCAACGACAGCAGCTTCAGCGCATCGTCGAGAGTGACGGTCTGTAGGTCCATGCTGCGCAGTAGTGAGCCGGTTCGGGGTTTGGGACCGGCGGGCTTCTTACCCTTCTTGGTCTCACCAGTGGCGCCTGCGTCGCCGTCCGCGTCGGCAGGGGGCTCTGGCAAGATCTCGGTCACGTAAGGCCCGTACCGGCCGTCTTTGGCGACGATCTCGTGGCCGGTTTCTGGATCCACTCCCAGGACGCGTCCCTCTTGCGGTGTGGCGAATAGCTCTTCGGCCACCTCGAGCGTCAGCTCGTCAGGGGTGAGTGTGCCGTTGAGGTTGGCCCGCTGCGGAGTGGGCTCGCCATCATCGTTGGGCACCAGGCGTTCCAGGTACGGCCCGTTCTTGCCCACCCGAACATAGATGGCGCGGCCCTCTGCGTCGTCAAACAGCTTGATGGAGTTGACTTCTCGTGCGTCAATGCCTTCGAGATTGATACCGACGAGCTTCTTGAGGCCACCGGAGCGGGCTATCGAGTGGGGCACGCCGTGGTCGCCGCCGAAGTAGAAGGCATTGAGCCAGTTGGTGCGTTGCTCGTGTCCGTTGGCGATCTCGTCGAGCTCGTCTTCCATCGCCGCGGTGAAGTTGTAGTCGACGAGCCGGCCGAAATGCTGCTCCAGCAGACCGGTGACGGCGAACGCGACCCACGACGGCACCAGGGCGCTGCCCTTCTTTTGCACGTAGCCACGGTCCTGGATGGTCCTGATAATCGACGAGTAGGTCGACGGGCGGCCGATACCCAGCTCCTCGAGCGCTTTGACCAATGACGCCTCGGTATAACGCGCCGGCGGGCTGGTGGCGTGGCCGTCCGGGGTCAGCTCGATGGCGTCCAATCGCTGACCCGGGGTCAGATGGGGCAGTCGCCGCTCGGCATCATCGGCCTCGCCGCCGGCCAGCTCGTCCACCGTCTCCACGTAGGCCTTGAGGAACCCGGGGAAGGTCAGGGTGCGTCCGGTCGCGGAGAACACCACCTGTTGCTCCCCCGATGTGCCGGCGATCCGCAGACTCAGCGTGATACCGCGCGCGTCGGCCATCTGTGAGGCCACCGTGCGCTGCCAGACCAGCTCGTAGAGCCGGAATTCGTCGCCGTCGAGTTCGCGACGCACCGCGTCCGGGGTGGCGAACGTCTCGCCGGCGGGCCGGATGGCCTCGTGCGCCTCCTGAGCGTTCTTCACCTTGCGGGTGTACTGACGCGGCGACGGGGAGACGTACTCCGCGCCGTAGAGCTGACGCGCCTGAGTCCGCGCCGCGTTGATCGCCGACTCCGACAGTGTCGTCGAGTCGGTACGCATATAAGTGATGTAGCCGTTCTCATACAGCCGCTGAGCGATGCTCATCGTCCGCTCCGCGGAGAACCGCAACTTGCGGCTGGCCTCCTGCTGCAGCGTGGACGTCATGAACGGCGGGTACGGACGCCGGGTGTAGGGCTTCTCCTCCGCCGACGCCACGGTCAGCTGGGCGCCGTGCAATCCCGCGGCCAGCGCGGTCGCACTCGCTTCGTCGAGCACCACGACTTCGTCTGCCTTGCGCAGCGCGCCCAGCGAGTCGAAATCGCGGCCGGTGGCGACCCGCGATCCATTGACGTTGGTCAGCCGGGCGGTGAAGGTCGGCGGCTGAGCTTCCGGGTCGGACACGCTGGCGTCCAGCTTGGCGACGATGTCCCAGTAGGACGCGCTGCGGAACGCCATACGGTCGCGTTCCCGCTGCACGATGATGCGGGTGGCCACCGACTGCACCCGGCCCGCCGACAGCTTGGGCGCGACCTTCTTCCACAGCACCGGGCTGACCTCGTAGCCGTACAACCGGTCCAGGATGCGGCGGGTCTCCTGCGCGTCGACCAGGTCGGTGTCTAGGTCGCGGGGATTTTCGGCGGCCTCAAGGATCGCCGGCTTGGTGATCTCGTGGAAGACCATCCGCTTGACCGGTATGCGCGGCTTCAGGGTTTCCAGCAGATGCCAGGCGATGGCTTCGCCCTCGCGGTCACCATCTGTGGCCAGATAAAGCTCATCGACGCCTTTGAGCAGCCCTTTCAGTTCGCTGACGGTGCTCTTCTTCTCGGGGCTGATGATGTAGAGCGGTTCGAAGTCGGCGTCGACGTTCACCCCGAGCCTTGCCCACGGCTCCGACTTGAACTTCGCGGGCACGTCGGCCGCGGCTCGTGGCAGGTCGCGGATGTGCCCCCGAGAGGACTCGACGATGTAAGCAGAGCCCAGATAGCCGGCCAATTTGCGTGCTTTCGTCGGCGACTCGACTATGACAAGTCGCCGGCCGCTCCCATTTCCGCCGCTGCCACGGCCCTCTAGATTCGGGTCAGCCAACTGCGCCTACGCTCCATCTCCTATGCCGGCCCCCCAGCGGGACCGCCCCGCAGGAAGAATGACAGGTCGGCCCCTAAAGTTCCGGGCAATTCCGGGGAAATTCAGGTACGCCGCCGTACCTCCGCCTGTGGGCATCTGACAATTTCGCACCCTTGGGTGGGCCTGCGCAAACTGACTCTCCGGAATGCGGGACCTGGCGGGCCGCTAGACCCTGGGCCAAAGCGACAACGCCTGGGCGTCGTCGGGGGGTTCCCCCACGTTCTCTACCAGGCGCGATAGCCTCCGACGGCCGCTGATCCGAAGCGCCGGCCGGCCGCCGCGGGTGCCGATCAGGGTGGGTGCAATCCCGACCCGCATCAGAGCCGACGCCAGCGGAGAATGGGTGTCCGGTGCGTGCGGATCCAGACCGAGCAGATAACGGTCGGCCTCCGGGCTGCCGGCCGCCAGGGTCCACGCCCGCAGCTCGCGCGGCCCGGGCAGCCACCGCGGGGGCACCGTCTTGACCGCGCCGCGCGTCCACTCGGCGGCAATCGGGCACAACAGCTGGCTCACCGCCGTCCTCACCAAGGGGGTGTCTTCCTCGGTTCGGGCGATCTCGGGTTCCAAACCAGCCTCGTGAATCATCTCCGCCAGCGCCGAGGCGCGCCACAGCTGATCGACGACCACCGAGAGCCGGGCACCCTGAACGTCTGGGCCGCCTACCATCACGATCTGGCCGGAGGCCGCCAGCACCCCGGAAAGATCGGCGACCGCGGGCGGCACCGACTCTGCGGTGAAGAAGGAAAGCTGGCTCACGCAACCGACAGTAGGCCAGCTTGTCGATCCGCGGCTTGAGGCATCCGGCGCGGCGACATCCGGCCGTGCCGCGTGCACCCTGTTTGGGGGCCTAATCGAGGGTGAACTAGGTAACGATAACCCCCTGGCAGGGCCCGCTGAGCGGGACTGCACAGGGGGTTATCGTCAGAATCTGCTCTTCTCAGACGGAGCGCACTCCGGTGGCCTGGGGGCCCTTAGGGCTGTGGCCGATCTCGAACTCGACCTTCTGATTTTCTTCAAGGGTGCGGAAGCCCGTTCCCTGGATCTCCGTGTAGTGGACAAACACATCGGCGGAACCGTCCTCGGGTGCGATGAACCCGAAGCCCTTCTCCGCGTTGAACCACTTCACAGTTCCCTGTGGCATCTCTCGATCTTTCCTTTTCTTCTGGGTGCGGTGCACCGCGTTTCGGTGCCCCGGGCCCGCTGCGACCGCCATACCTCGCCGAGTCGCCGAGAACTTCCCCCGACCGATAACCTCGCAGGAACCGCGGCCGCAACGTCGATCCTGCGAAAGTTTGACACGAACACAGAAGCTGCGACCCGCGAATAGTCAACCATGTTCATCGCGTCGGCGACAGACTTTCGGTCATGGACGAATCCCCCAGGGATGGTCTCGTAACCCCAGCGTCACCTGGACGCTGGATTCCGGGGGGCCGAGAAAGGTTTGCGATGGCGAGTTTCGGCAGCGAGCTGCTGGCCGCCGCGCTCGCCGGTACCGCGCCGGGCGAGCATCCGCTGCGCCATGTGGCCGAGCTGGCACCGCGGAGCGGCCGGCCGCACGGTTGGCCGGCGTGGGCCGAGCCCGACGTGGTTCGCGCGTTTACCGACCGCGGCATCAGCTCACCGTGGTCACACCAGGTGCGCGCCGCGGACCTGGCTCACGCCGGCCGTCATGTGGTGGTGAGCACCGGCACCGCGTCGGGAAAATCACTGGCCTATCAACTTCCCGTCCTCAATGCGCTGGCGACGGACCCACGGGCCCGGGTGCTGTACCTGTCGCCAACGAAAGCGCTCGGTCACGACCAGTTGCGCGCCGCGCACGCGCTGACCACGGCCGTTCCGCGGCTGAATGATGTCGCACCCACGGCCTACGACGGCGACAGCCCCGCCGAGGTGCGCCGCTTTGCGCGCGAGCGTTCGCGATGGCTGTTTTCCAACCCCGACATGGTGCATCTGTCGATACTGCGCAACCATGCGCGCTGGGCAGTCCTGCTGCGCGGTCTTCGGTTCGTGGTCGTCGACGAATGTCATTACTACCGTGGTGTTTTCGGCTCGAATGTGGCAATGGTGCTGCGCCGTCTGTTGCGGCTGTGCGCCCGCTATTCCCCCCAGCCTGACAAGACTCCGACGGTGATCTTTGCCAGCGCGACGACAGCCTCGCCGGGCGCGACGGCCGCCGAACTCATCGGCCACCCGGTCGAGGAGGTCATCGACGACGGCTCACCCCAGGGAGCCCGCACGGTGGCGTTGTGGGAGCCCGCGTTGCGCACCGACCTGACCGGCGAGAACGGCGCCCCGGTCCGACGGTCCGCGGGCGCCGAGGCGGCGCGGGTGATGGCCGACCTGATCGCTGAGGGAGCGCAGACCTTGACGTTCGTTCGGTCGCGGCGTGCAGCGGAGCTGACCGCGCTGGGCGCACAGGCGCGGCTGGAGGACATCGCGCCGGAGCTGTCGCGACTAGTGGCGTCGTATCGGGCCGGCTATCTCGCCGAGGACCGCAGCGCTTTGGAGCACGCCCTGGCCGAGGGCCGGCTGCGCGGTCTGGCCACCACTAACGCGCTCGAGTTGGGCATCGATATCGCCGGACTAGACGCGGTGGTGCTGGCCGGCTTCCCCGGTACGGTCGCGTCGTTCTGGCAGCAGGCCGGCCGGTCGGGGCGGCGCGGCCAGGGCGCACTGGTCGTGTTGATCGCCCGCGACGACCCGCTGGACACGTATCTTGTCCACCACCCTGCCGCGCTGCTGGACAAGCCGGTCGAGCGCGTGGTGATCGATCCCGCCAACCCCTATATCCTCGGACCCCAACTACTGTGCGCCGCAACCGAACTACCACTCGATGACGCCGAAGTCCGGTCTTTGGGCGCAGAGCACGTGACCGAGGCGCTGATCGACGACGGACTGCTGCGGCGGCGGAACGGCAAGTACTTCCCGGCGCCCGGCGTAGAACCGCATGCCGCGGTGGACATCCGGGGCTCGACGGGCGGCCAGATCGTCATCGTGGAGGCAGACACCGGGCGGCTGATGGGCAGCGTCGGTGTCGGTCAGGCCCCGGCCTCAGTCCATCCGGGAGCGGTCTACCTGCACCAGGGCGAGAGCTACGTCGTCGACTCGCTCGATCCCCAGGAGGGGATCGCATTCGTCCACGCCGAGGACCCCGGCTATTCGACG
Source organism: uncultured Actinomycetota bacterium (assembly GCA_963728815.1). Taxonomy (GTDB): domain Bacteria; phylum Actinomycetota; class Actinomycetes; order Mycobacteriales; family Mycobacteriaceae; genus Mycobacterium. The sequence goes on along the minus strand of CAVSLH010000015.1, from coordinate 200,226 downwards.
TTCGCGCGGGAGCTCACCGACATCGCGGTCACCGGCGAGGGTGAGCGTTTGGCTTTCGGGCCCGTGACGCTGGGTTTGGTGCCGGTGACCGTCACTCACCAAGTAGTCGGTTATCTGCGCCGCCGGCTTACCGGGGAGGTGATCGACTTCATCGAGCTGGACATGCCGGAAAACACTTTGCCCACTACCGCGGTCATGTACATCGTTGCTCCGGATACATTGCTGCACAACGGTATTGATGCACCTCGGATACCCGGATCGTTACACGCCGCCGAGCACGCAGCCATTGGACTGCTGCCCCTGGTGGCCAGCTGCGACCGCGGCGACATCGGCGGCATGTCCACCGCGATCGGGCCCGATGGCCTGCCCTGTGTCTTCGTTTACGACGGCTATCCGGGCGGAGCGGGATTCGCCGAACGCGGCTTTCGTCAGGCAAGCACCTGGTTGGGTGCGACGGCCGCCGCCATCGAGGCGTGCGAATGCCCGAGCGGATGTCCGTCGTGTGTCCAGTCACCCAGATGCGGCAGCGGCAACGACCCACTGGACAAGGCCGGTGCGGTGCGGGTGCTGCGGCTGGTGCTTGCGGAGTTGGCTCGCGGCTCACACTGAGCCATCCGGAGGACGTGGCGGCCTAGTGGCGGCAACAGCGGCGCCGGCGGCACCTTCCGGACGGCGGGTGCTGCGAGTGGTGTTTGCGGAGTTGCGGAGAAGAATCACGCTGAGCAATCCAGCGGATGGCGACCGACCCCTCGACGGTCGACCTCCACGGATCTGCGTCGTCACGGCCGCCACCAGAAGGCATTTCCTCGCTGCTTGAAGAAGTGCCGGCGTGCTGTCACACAGCGCAACGAACGGTCGGACATCACGATCCGTTCGCAAGCCCGACAATGCGGGTGCAGCAGGAAACTACCTGGTTGCGACGACATTTGCAAATTCAGCAGCTACCCCGTTGGCGGCGAGAGTGGGTTCAGTTTGCCGGCGGGCCGTTGTCCGCGAGCGCGACTGCAACTTGTCACCCCACACATCCAGCGCGGTGGTCGTCACCTTCGCCAGATGCCGGTCTAGCGGGCTCTAGCCAGGGCGCGGGTAACGGAGGTAACAGCGGGGCTGGCTCGCCAGCCGGCAACGGCGGCACGGCGGCTTCGGCGGCGCGCTGTTCGGGGAGAACGGTAGGAACGGGTTGACGTAGCGGTCGGCAAAAGTCAAGCAGCAAACCATGATTGGCGCCCAACCGATTCTGTTTGCATCGGCGATCCTGCGTGCCCACCCAGCAACATCCATGCGGGGCCGGCGCGGCGGCCATCAACGACCCGGCCTCCCCCGGCTGATCAGCGAGGCGGCACCCGGCCGTAAACTTGTCCGCATGGCCCACGACTGGCTGCTCGTGGAGACGCTGGGGGACGAACCCGCCGTGGTAGCGCAGGGGCGGCAGCTCAAAAACCTCGTCCCGATCGCTACGTTCTTGCGCCGCAGTCCCTATCTGGCCGCGGTCCGAGCAGCGATCGCCGAGTCACTACAGACCGGCCAGAGCCTCAACAGCATCACCTCCAAGCGCGATCGCGTGATCCGCACCGAACCGGTGGTGATGTCCGACGGCCGCATGCACGGTGTGCATGTGTGGACCGGCCCTGCCGACGCGGAGCCGCCCGAGCGGCCGACTCCCGGCCCGCTCAAGTGGGACCTGACCCGTGGCGTGGCCACCGACACCGAGGAGTCGCTGGCCAACAGCGGCAAGAATCCCGAAATCGAGGTCACCTATGGCAGAGCCTTTGCGGAAGATCTTCCGTCGCGCGAACTGAATCCGAACGAAACCAAGGTGCTTGCCATGGCCGTCAAGGCCGAGCCGGGCCAAACGCTGTGCAGCACCTGGGATGTCACCGATTGGCAGGGAAACGCCATCCGGATAGGTTTCGTCGCACGCAGTGCGCTGGAACCGGGACCAGACGGCCGTGACCACCTGGTCGCGCGGGCGATGAACTGGCGTGCCGAACTCAAAGGCCCGGTGGTATCGGTGGACGATCTGGCGCAGCGGATCCTCAACGGACTGGCACAGGCCGGAGTGCACCGGGCGCTCTTCGACCTCAAAACCTGGACCCTGCTTAAATGGCTCGACGAGCCCTGCTCCTTCTACGATTGGCGAGGCAGCGAGACGGACAGGCCGCGCGTTCATCCCGACGACGAGCTCGTGATGGCATCCATGACAAAGGAATTCGCCAACGGTGCAACCAGCCGCGTGCTACGGATGCGGGGGTTCGACAACGATTGGGTGCCAGTGCATGTCACCGTCAACCGCGTGGAACTCGAACCGGATACATTCGCCGGACTGGTCTCGCTGCGATTGCCTACTGATGACGAACTCGCCGATGCGGGACTGCCGAAACCCGACGACGACGCAATCTGATAGCGCGCCGCTGACAGTAATGGCCACACCATTGGTACTCAAAAGCCGACGATGACGTCCTGCTGGCGTTGCAGCAGCGAGGCAAGCGAAAGGTGCGGACGACCTCCGGCCCTGAGATGTGTTGCGCCGGAACGCGATATGCTCAGTTTCCGCCGACTAATCGGTCATTAATGGTGGCGACGCCGGTCGGGGACGGTGGTAACGGCGGTAACGGCGGCACTGGCTTAACGCCGGGCGGCGGCGGAACCGGCGGCACCGGCGGCCAGCTGCTCGGCCAGAACGGGTTGCACGCTTGACACGACCGGCGTGCGGCGAACCGCTGCCGGTATATCGGCGGTTCAATCCTGCTGGCCGGTCCGATCAACGGGCTGCCCTAGCCGGCGGCGGGTAATTGGATTAAGCGTTGCCGACCGGCCCCGCCCGTGCGGCGGCCCGCGCCGCGCCGGCATAGGCGACAGCCACCTGGACCGTAACCACGACATCGAGGTCGTCCACCCCACATTGAACATCGTTCACTCGCATCTCGTGAGCCACCACCGTCGCACGGGCGCAGGCCGCTGCGACTCCAGACGGCAGCCGTGCGGCGGCAGCCAACGCGGCCAGGTCGGCCGCTGCCTGCGCACGGTGACGTGCCACCACGGCTGACCCGAGATATGCACCGGCACCCGTGATGCACAGCAGCACCGCCACCATCGCAGCCGCGACCAGGGTGGCCGAGCCACGGTCACCGCTGCGGCTCTGCCGACGAGACCGCTTTGGCCCCAATATCCAACGTGGGCAACAGCTTTGAGTGTGCGACGACCGTGGCGACAAGGAACTCGCCATCCCGGTGCACCTGGACCCGCGCCCCAGCGGGCGCGATGCGGCGGGCGGCGTCGACGGCCGCCCGTTGGTCACCGCGCGCGGCCAGTCGAGCAGCCTCGCGGGCGGCGTCGACACAGCGCACCTGCATTGACACCGCGGTGACACCCGCCAGGCACAGCACCAGCACCACGACCAGCGCGGCGATGCCCAGTGCCGCCTCAACGGTGCTCGCGCCGGCACTCGACGCTAAACCTTGGTATTGAGCGCACGACCGATGATGTTCGTCAACGCCGACACGATGGAATCGCCGGTGACCACGGTGTAGAGGATGGCGCCGAACGCCGCCGCAGCGATCGTCCCGATGGCGTATTCGACCGTAGACATACCCGACTCGTCGGTCGCCAGCAGCGCCATCCGCGCTACGAAGACACGAAACATGTTGATCACCAATACATCCTCTCTTTTGTGGTCTCTGATCAGCTTTCACAGCAGGCCCGACTGCAGGACATCACGGGCCAGCCCGGCCACTACCGGAACAATGCCCAGGCACACAAACGCCGGCAAAAAGCACAGTCCAAGCGGCCCGGCGATCAGTACCCCGGCCCGCTCGGCGGCCGCCGCGGCCGCGTGTGCGGCGTCGTCGCGAGACTGGTCGGCCAGTTCGGCGACGCCGTCGGCCAGCGCCGCGCCCGAGGACGCCGAACGGCGCGCCAGCCGCAGCAGCACATCGGTCTGCGCGTCGACCGAGCCTGCCGGCAGATCCGGCGCCGTCGACCATGCGACGGCGGGGTCGGCGCCCAGTGCCAGCAGATCGGCGGCCCGACGTAACACCAGGGCCAGCTTCGGCGGCGCGGACGGGGCAGTCGCGGCCGCGGCGGTCGACACCGCCATGCCCGCCGCCAGGCACACAGCTAGCACGTCCAGGCTGGACGCGACCGCGAGCGGGTCCGGGCCACGTGCCGACTGCGGTCGCAGCCGATGTGCGCGGGCCGGCATTCCGGCGCGTGCCCGCACCACTGAGGGGCCGGCGCCGGTCAACAACGCCACGGCCAGCAGCACCGCCGCTGTGCTCACGACTCGGCTCCCGCTCGCTCCGGTCCTCGCTCGTTCCTCGCTGCGATCCTCACTCGCGGCCGCCTTCGGGGGCTCACGCCGGGGCTCACGACGCCAGCCGATCGGTGATCCGGTCCGCCCACAGCAGCCCGCCGCATGCCAGCGTCAACCCGACCACCAGCACCCACCCACCCGCGTGCCCACTCAGCAAGAAACTCAACGGCCGGGCCCCGATCAGTTGACCGAGCAGTACCCCGAGCACCGGAAGGCCCGCGAGTATGGCCGCGGTGGCGCGGGCGCCGGCCATACCCGATGTCACTCGTGCCGAGAACCGTTGCCGTTCAACGATATCGCGTTGCGCGGCGCGCATCAGGGTGGCTATTGCCAGCCCCTGGTCACTAGCCAGTTGCCAGCACACCGCGAGTCGATCCCAGTGTGCGGGCAGAGCCGAAGACCGGGCCGCGGTGCGCAGACCGGCCGTCACATCGGCGCCCAATCTGGCGCGCGCCGCGACGCCGCGCAACGAGGCAGCAACCGTGCCATCGGTTTCGTCGGCGGCGACGCAAAACGCGCGCACCGGATGAGCGCCCACTCGCAGCTCGCCTACAAGCACATCAAGGGCGATCTCGAGCGTTCGACCCTCGTCGGTGGCGCGCCGGCTCCGGCGGCGACGACGGTAACGGAGGAATACGGTTGCACCCAGCACCGCGACAGCCAGGACCGTGGTCAACGGCAACAACACGGCGGCGGCAACCGCGGCGCATGCGGCGATGCGGACAAGCCAACGAGCGCCGATCAGCGACACCCGCCGACGGGTGCGCGCAGGCGGCGCGAGCCGGCCCCGCGGTGACGACGGAAACACCACGAGCGCGAGCGACAACAGCAGCGCGACAGGCATAAGCCCGTTCATGCCGAGATCCGGCTTCGCAGCAAGCGGCGCAGATCGGCCGCATCGTCTGTCGTCCCACGGTCCGCATGCCACGCCGTGACCGCGTGAACCCGCCCTTCAGCTTGGCGCAGCACGGCGATCTCACTCAGCCGTCGTCGGCCGGCGCGATCCCGCGCGACGTGCAGCAGCACCTGGACCGCCGCAGCGAGCTGACTGTGCAGCGCGGCCCGATCGAGGCCGCCGAGCGCACCCAACGCCTCCAGCCGGGCGGGAACCTCGCCTGGGTTGTTGGCATGCACGGTGCCCGCTCCGCCATCATGGCCAGTGTTCAGCGCCGCGAGAAGATCGACCACTTCGGCGCCCCTGACCTCGCCGACCACGATGCGGTCGGGCCGCATCCGCAGCGCCTGCCGGACGAGTTGGCGCAGCGGGACCTCGCCGACACCTTCGACGTTGGCGCACCGGGCGACCAGCTTGACCAAATGCGGATGTCGAGGCGCCAGCTCAGCCGCATCCTCCACGCACACGATCCGCTCATTCGGCGAGACGGCACCCAACATCGCCGCCAACAAGGTGGTTTTCCCCGCGCCCGTTCCGCCGCACACCAGGAATGCCAGCCGGGCGGCGATGATGTCGTCAAGCAGTGCGGCGGCCTGGGGCTCGATCGCGCCCGCCGCGGTCAGGGCAGCCAGATCCTGAGTGGCTGGCCGCAACACTCGCAATGACAAGCAGGTGCCTTCGGCCGCCACGGGCGGTAACACCGCGTGTAGCCGCACCGCAAACCGTCCGGCGCCGATGCCGGTCAGCTGCCCGTCCACCCAGGGTTGCGCGTCGTCGAGACGCCGACCCGCGGCCAACGCCAGCCGCTGCGCCAATCGCCGCACCGCCACCTCGTCTGCAAACCGAATCTGGCTGCGTCGCAAACCGTTTCCATCGTCGACCCACACCGCGTCGGGTGCGGTGACCAGGACGTCGGTGGTGCCGTCCGCGCACAGTAAAGGTTCGAGGATTCCGGCACCGGTCAGCTCGGTCTGTAGCACCCGAAGGTTGGCAAGCACCTCGGTATCACCGAGCATCCCGCCGGACTCGGCCCGGATCGCGGCGGCCACCACGTTGGGCCGCAGCGGGGCGGATTCCGCTGCCAACCGCTCACGCACACGTTCGATCAGTGAGCCGCTCACGCTGCCCTACCGTTCTGTCCTGACCCCGCTCCTGACCCCGCACGTGACAGCACGGCAAGTACCCGGCGGGCCGCCGCCGCAAGCGCGGATCGCGATCGTAGTCGCAGACCCCCGTGTTCCAGCTGCTCAGCGAGCCGCGGCTGGGCTCTCACGGACGCCAGCAGCGGCAGGCCGGCGATATCAGCGACCTCAGCCGCCCGCAATCCCCCCGGCGACGGCCCCCGCACGACCAGCCCGAGGCTGGGATTGATCGTGGCAAGCACCGCAGCGATCGTCGCGGTCGCCGCGCACGCCCGTACATCGCATGGGCTGACCACGACGACAAGATCGGCGGTATCCAGCGCCGTTTGGGTGGCATCGGTCAGACGACGGGGAAGATCGCAGACCACTGTGACTCCCCCGCGGCGGCCGGCATCGACGACGGCGTCCACCGGCCCGGCGTCCAACTCGTACCCGCGCCGGGTGCCCGAGAGCAAACTAATCCCTCGGTGTCGCGGCAGCGCCTCGCGCACTGCTGACCAGTTCAGCCGTCCGCTCTGTAACGCCAGGTCAGGCCAACGCAGGCCGGGTGCGGTTTCGCCGCCCACCAGCAGATCGATACCACCGCCCCACGGATCGAGGTCCACCAGCAGCGCGTCAGCGGCGGCCTGCGCGAGGGCGGCCCCGAACAAAGAGGCACCGGCCCCGCCGCAGCCGCCGATAACAGCGACGACCTCGCCGCGGAGCCCGTCGTCGCGCGCCGACTCAACGGCTTCGGCCAGCCCTCGGATCAATTCGCCCTCTTGCTCGGGCAGCCTCAGCACATGCTGAGCACCAACCGTGATGGCTGCCGACCAGGTCGCCGTCGTGGCTTCGGTGGCGGTAACCACGCTGACGTGGGCGCGGCGCGGCAGCGCGGCCTGCCCACACCGATCCGCCGCCGCCTGGTCGAGCACCACGGCCGCGGCCGCCGACCAGGTCTTCCTACTCACCGGAGACCCTGCGCCGGCATGAACCACCCGAACACCGACAGCTGCGGCCACCCGGTCCAGCTCGTCGCGCAGGTGTGAATCGGTCAGCACCGCCAACACGCCTGAGGAGCCGGTCGGTCCGGTGCGGGCGCCGGTCGTCCTAGTCACCCGACCACCGTGCGGGGCCGTGACGGTGGGACACCAGTCCCAAATGCAAACTTGTGGAAAGAGACGCATCTGTGCACAAACTCGCCGGCCTAATGCTCAGAACATGTATGGCCAACGCGATCCCGCAACGTGCAAGCTGGCGGGCTAAACACCCCAGCGCCGGGAACTAGTTACCCCACAAAAGGGACGACCCCCGCCAGGGGGGGAGGAGGCGAGGGTCGTCGTGCATCAGCCCCGGGGGGTCGGGCTGATGCACCCTCGGCTCAGGCCGAGTACTGCTTACTATACACATGACAGTGCGCACTAACGCAAGTGGTCGTCCAATCAAAAAAACACCTTGAGCCGCAAAAACATCGTCGACCCCATCTACCCCGGCTGTCCTGATCGGCCGTTTTGGGCGCAAGGTCGCAGCCCATCAGACCGCCCACCTATGCTGGGTCGGTGACCGTCTTCGACTCGGCCGCGCAGCAGCAAACCTCACCGGAAACAGCGGCAACCACCGCTCCCCGCGCCCGCACCGCAGCATTCTTCGACCTGGACAAGACCATCATCGCCAAGTCCAGCACGCTGGCGTTCAGCAAACCATTCTTCGACCAGGGACTGCTCAACCGCCGCGCCGTGCTCAAGTCCAGCTACGCCCAGTTCATCTTCCTGCTCTCCGGTGCCGATCATGACCAGATGGACCGGATGCGCACCCACTTGGCCAACATGTGCATCGGGTGGGATGTGGAGCAGGTCAAGTCGATCGTCAACGAGACACTGCACGACATCGTGACTCCGTTGGTGTTCGCTGAAGCCGCGGACCTGATCGCCGCCCACAAGCTGTGCGGCCGTGACGTCGTTGTGGTCTCGGCGTCGGGAGAGGAGATCGTGGCGCCGATCGCGCGAGCGCTGGGCGCTACCCATGCGATGGCGACCCGAATGGTCTTCGAGGACGGTAAGTACACCGGCGAGGTGGCGTTCTACTGCTACGGCGAAGGCAAGGTACAGGCGATCCGCGAGTTGGCTGCCCGTGAGGGCTATCCGCTGGAATACTGCTACGCCTACTCCGACTCGATCACCGACCTGCCGATGCTCGAGGCCGTTGGCCACCCCAGTGTGGTCAATCCTGACCGCGGATTGCGCAAAGAAGCCACCGAGCGCGGTTGGCCCGTGTTGATGTTCTCCCGGCCGGTGTCGCTGCGCGACCGCATCCCGGCACCTTCGGGTGCTGCGATCGCGACTACCGCCGCGGTCGGCATCAGTGCGCTGGCGGCCGGCGCGGTTACCTACTCGCTGTTGCGCCGCTTCGCGTTCTAGCCCCGACGACGATGCACGCCGCGCAGCGGCGTGCGGAGAAGCGGCGCGATCGAGCCAGTCTCCTCGGGCCGCTTAGCGGCCCGAGGTGGGGTACCACCCGATTGCGGGGGCGAGCGCGACCATCCGGCTAGCCCCGAGAAGGAGCGATGGCTGGCGCCCCGGACAGCAAACGAGTTACGGGTGCGATCCGGTGCTTCTTCGCAACTTTCACAGAATTGGGCCTTGCTGTGCTAAGGGTCTAGTAGTACAAAGGAACCACGGAAGCCCGGTGAGGCCTAGGTCGATCCGGAAGAGAAGGTTCGATCTCCCGATCCGGGCGCCCAGCACGGTACCCGGCACCCACGCGGAGTCATAGCCGCGATAATGGCAGAAGTGTTGCGGGCCTGCGTAATTGCGAAAAGCGGAAGGTATCGACGGCCCTTTGGGTAGGGTTTGCGACCGGAAGCGTCGCAAGATCGCCGAGGCCACCCACGCAGCCCAAAGATGCACGCTTGGTAACCGAGTACCGTGGTAGCGGGCGGCGTACCGAATATTTCGGAACGCCGTCCGCTTTACATTTCTGAAGCAGATACTCCGATGGCGTTTCGAGGTCCGTCGGCTATCTACTCGGCAACGACGCGGCAATCGACAAAGCCTCCTGCGCACCGGCCTGCAGCGCCCGGCAACACAGCACCAGCCAAGCCGCCACGCCCTCAGGTGTGCCGTCGGCGAATTCGCGCGCCGCGTCACGATAATCCGCAGGTTGGCGCATCCAACTCACCTCAGGCACACCCAGTCCGTGCGGATCCAACCCGCTGGCGATAGTCACCAGCCGCGACACCGCCCGGGCGACCACACCGTCCGCACTGCCAAACGGCTTCAGCGTCAGCAGCTCTCCATGCGCGACCGCGGCAACCACCGGTGCCGACGCCCGCGTGCGAGCGGTCACCACATCGGCGAGCAACTCCAGCCGCCGCCCAACCTCGGCGTCCGCCCGTGGGCGACCCAGCTGATCGTCATCCACCTGGTCAGCCGCCGCCAGCATGTGCAGACGGGCCAGCGCCTGCAACGGCGCCCGCTGCCATACCCCGACTAAAGAGCCCGCGCCACCCTCCAGCGCCTGGGCCACCCTCAGTGCGCCGGCGAAGACCGGATCACTAACGCCCCGGTCCTGCAGGGAGGCCTCCACAAGGTCGTCCAGACGCACGGGACCGCCGTCGAGCACCGATGAGGCCCGCGCCGCCCGCAGCGCCGCCTCGGCGGCGGTCACCGGCCAGCCCCGCAGATTAGCCCGATGCCGGTGCGCCCGGCCCAGCGCTTCGCGGGCCCGGTCGCTGGCAGCGCCGACGCCCGGGAGCTCCATCAGCGGAGCCAGCGGGTCAACCGTCACAGGTTGCCAACCTATCCGGGAGGTGCCGGCGCGCCCGGAATGGCCTCCAGCAACTGGCGGGTGTACTCGTGGCGGGGCTGGGTGAACACCGTCTCGGTGGGCGCCTGCTCCACCACCCGGCCTGCGCGCATCACCAAGACGGCGTCGGCGATCTGCCGGACCACCGCCAGATCATGGCTGATGAACAGGTAGGTCAGGCCCAGTTGAGCCTGCAGATCGGCCAGCAGGTCCAGTATCTGCGCCTGCACCAAAACGTCGAGCGCCGACACCGCCTCGTCGCACACCAGCACCTCGGGCCGCAGCGCCAGCGCCCGAGCGATCGCGACTCGTTGCCGTTGGCCACCCGACAGCTCACGGGGTCGCCGGCCCAACACCGACGACGGGAGCGCCACTTGGTCGATCAGCTCGCGCACCGCATGCTCGCGCTGCTTGCGCTCACCGACTCGATGGATCCGCAACGGTTCCTCGATGGCGCGAAACACCGAGTACATGGGATCCAGACTGCTGTAAGGGTTTTGGAACACTGGCTGGACTCGCCGGCGAAAGGCTAATGTCTTGTCCCGGTCCAGTGCGCCCACGATCTGAGTGCCGTCGAAAACCACCGTGCCCGACGTGGGTTGCAGCAGACCCAGCACCATCCGCGCCAAGGTCGATTTACCCGACCCCGACTCTCCGACGATCGCCAGGGTGCTCGCCCGTCGTAGCCGAAACGACACGGCGTCGACGGCGCAAGACTCCACCCGCCGCCACGGTGCACCGCGAGACTCCCGGTATATCTTGGTCAGCTCCGAGGCGACGAGAATGTCGTCGCTCGCAGCGGCTTGGTTGGTCACCCGCGACCGGATCTGGGCCGAACTCCTGGTCCGTGCCGTCAGCGACGGAGCCGCGGCCACCAGCCGCCGGGTGTACTCGTGCTGGGGATTCTGCAGGATCGACTGCGCCGCGCCGGATTCCACCACCACTCCGCGATGGATGACGACAACGGACTCGGCCCGTTCGGCGGCCAGCGCCAGATCGTGGGTGATCAGCAGCAGCGCGGTACCCAGTTCGTCGGTGAGGCGCTGCAGATGGTCAAGCACTTGCCGCTGCACGGTCACGTCCAATGCGGAAGTCGGCTCATCGGCGATCAGCAGTCGCGGCCGGCCCGCCAACCCGATGGCGATCAGCGCACGCTGACACATGCCGCCCGACAGCTGATGCGGGTACCGGCCGGCCTGTTTCGCCGGATCCGGCATGCCGGCCTCGGCGAGCAGCTCCACCGCCCGTCGTCGCGCCTCACGACCGTCGGTGTTGGCCCGCAACGCTTCTGAGATCTGGAAGCCGACCTTCCAGACCGGGTTGAGGTTGGTCATCGGGTCTTGGGGTACGTAGCCGATGCGCCGCCCCCTGATCGACCGCAGTAGCCGCCGGTCAGCCGAGGTGATGTCAAGTCCATCGAAGACAATGCGCCCGGCGGTAATTCGACCGCCGGGCGGAAGCAGCCCGAGGATCGCGGCAGCGGCGGTGGATTTCCCCGATCCCGATTCGCCGACGACCGCGACGGTATGACCGCGCAGGACGGTCAGATCCACGCCACGAACCACGGGGGCGTGGGTGCCGAACCTGACTTCCAGACCCTCGACCGACAACAGCGGCGATTCTGCGACGCTCATGCCCGCCACGCCCGTGATGCCGGATCCAGCGCGTCGCGTAAGGCGTCACCCATCATCATGAAGGCGAGCACCGTAATCGCCAGTGCGCCCGCGGGATAGAACAGTATGGGTGAGCCCGACCGCAGTCGGGTCTGCGCGAGGTTGATATCACCACCCCAGGACACCACCGTTGTCGGCAGTCCGACCCCGAGGTAGGACAGCGTGGCCTCGGTGACGATGAACAGCCCAAGGGCAATGGTGGCCACCGCGATCACCGGACCCAGGGCATTGGGCAGTACATGCCGCAGCAGGATCTGAAACCTACTCAGCCCCAATGCCTTAGCTGCGAGCACATAATCGGTGGCCCGCACCTCGATTACCGCACCACGGGCGATCCTGGCTACCTGCGGCCAGCCGAACAAGGCCAGGATGGCGATCACCGTGAACACCGTGCGGTGGTGCATGACCTGCATGAGCACGATGGCGGCCAACAGCAACGGCAATCCGAAGAACACATCGGTGGTACGGGAGACCAGCGCGTCGACCCACCCCCCGTAGAAGCCGGCTAGCGCGCCCAGTGCCCCGCCGACGACGAACACCGCCAGGGTTGCCCCCAGCCCGACGGTGACCGATGCCCGCGCACCGTAGATGGTGCGCGCGTAGATGTCGTGGCCCTGCAGGTCAGTGCCGAACCAGTGTGCCGCCGAAGGACCGAGCAGGCTCTGGCTGGGATCGGCATAGGTCGGATCGGCTCCGGTGAACAACGCTGGAAACAAGGCGACGACAACAACAAACAAAATCAGCACGGCGGCGACGACGAACTTCGGGCGTCGGTGCAGCCCGCGCCACGTTTCACGCCAAAAGCCAGTGTGCTCACCCATATCGGATCCGCGGGTCCAGGGCGGCATACAACAGGTCCACTAACAAGTTGGTTATCAGATAGATCAGCACAAGCACCGTCACAATCGACACCACCGTCGGCGCCTCCTGCCTGGTGACGGCTTGATACAGCACGCCGCCGACACCGTGGATATTGAAGATGCCTTCGGTCACAATGGCTCCGCCCATCAGCGCCCCCAGGTCAGCGCCGAGGAAAGTCACCACCGGGATCAGTGAGTTGCGCAGAATGTGAACCGTCACCACCCGGGGCCGTGATAACCCTTTGGCGGTGGCGGTGCGGACATAATCGGCATGTGCGTTGGCTGCCACCGCAGAGCGCGTCAACCGCACCACGTAGGCGAATGACACCGAGCCCAAAACCATCCCGGGTAGCAGCAGACGCGTGAACGTCGCCCTTTCGCCCACCGTGACCGGCGCGATGCCCAGCCGGACGCCGAACAGAAATTGCGCCAGAAAGCCCAGCACGAAAATGGGGATCGCGATGATGATGAGACCGGTGATCAGCACCGTGGAATCGAAGATTCCACGTGTGCGCAGGCCGGCGATCACGCCGAATCCGATCCCCAGCACCCCCTCCACCGCCAGCGCGATCAGCGACAGCCTGATGGTTACCGGAAACGCATGTGCCAGAACGGCACTGACCGGTAATCCGGAATAGGCACGACCCAAGTCGCCATGCAGAATGCCGCCCAGATAGCGCAGGTACTGCAGCAGGAACGGATCGTCGAGGTGGTAACGGGCACGCAGCTGCGCGGCCACAGCGGGAGTCAGGGGTCGGTCCCCGGCTATCGCGGCCACCGGGTCACCGGGCAGTAGAAAGACCATGCCGTAGATCAGCAGCGTGGCACCGAGGAAAACCGGCACCATGACGGCGATCCGGCGCGCGATATACCAGCCCATCTCAGACCTTGACGATGTTCTCGTAGGCGGGCATACCGTTCCAGGTGACCGTGACGCTGCTAACCGCCGACGACCAGCCAACCACGCTTATGTAATCCCAAAGCGGCACAACAGGCATGTCGTGCAATAGGATTCGCTGCGCCGCGTTTGTCAGCGCATAGGACTCCTGCAGGCTGGGCGCGGCCTCGGCGGCCGCCAGCGCCGCGTCGAATTCCGGGTTGGAGTAGCCGACGTCGTTGGATCCCGACCCGGTGGCAAAAAGCGGGGCGAGGAACTCCACCAGCGACGGATAGTCACCCTGCCAACCGGCGCGGAAGGCGGTCCCGATGGTGCGGTTGGTGATCTGAGTGCGGAATCCGGCGAAGGTTGGCTGGGGCGCCCCGACCGCGTCGATACCCACGACGTTCTTGATGCTGTTCGCCACCGCGTCCACCCACTCCTGATGGCCGGCGTCGGCGTTGTATGCAATCGCGTACTTGCCGCTCCACGGCGAGATCGCGTTGGCTTGCGACCAGAGTCGCCGTGCCCTATCTGGATCGAAGTCCAACGCGTCGCTGCCCGGCAGGTTCGGGTCAAACCCCGGCAACGACCGGGCGGTGAAATTGCGTGCCGGACTGCGGGTTCCGACGAATATCTGCTGGCAGATCTGCGGCCGGTTGATGGCAGCCGACAACGCAAGCCGGCGCAGCCGGCCTTCCTCACCGCCGAAATGCGGCAGCCGCAACGGGGTATCGAGGCTCTGGTTCACCGCCGCGGGCCCGGTCGCGACGTTAGCGCCCAGGTCGCGCTTGTAGATCGGCAGCGCGCTCGGCGGAATCGTTTCCAGGACATCGAGATTGCCCGACAGCAGATCGGCATAGGCGGTGTCTAGATTGGCGTAGAACTCGAACCGCAGGCCTTTGTTGTGCGGCTTCCGGTTGCCGTGATAGTCGGGGTTGGGCCTCAGGTCGATCCTGACGTTGTGTTCCCAGGCCGGCGCGTCCGGGCGGTCGGCGAGTTTGTACGGGCCGTTGCCGATTGGGTTGCGGCCAAAAGCCGTCATGTCCCGAAATGCCGCGTCCGGCAGTGGATAGAACGGGCTGAACGCGAGCCGCACGGTGAAGTCGATTGTCGGCGCCTTGAGCCGCACGGTGAACTCCAGATCATTGACCACCTGCAGCCCGGACATGGTGGTCTGCCCGGTTCTAGGAGCCGGCTTTCCGTCACTTGTCAGGCCGGCAACGTCATCGAAGCCCTCGATCGGGCTGAAAAAGCTCTGTTGTAGTTGGGCATTGGTACTCAGGGCCCCATAGTTCCACGCGTCGACGAACGAGTGAGCCGTAACCGGAGTACCGTCAGTGAACTTCCAGCCCGGTTTGAGAGTGATTCGGTAGTTGACGTTGTCGGCGGTGTCGATCGACTGGGCCACCTCCACCGACGGTTTGCCGCCGGCGTCATAGGACATCAGGCCGGCGAACAGTCGATCAACGATGCGGGCGCCATTGCTGTCGTTGGTGCTGGTGGGGACCAGCGGGTTGGACGGTTCCCCGCCG
The DNA here is from genome assembly GCA_963728815.1 of uncultured Actinomycetota bacterium. Lineage (GTDB taxonomy): Bacteria > Actinomycetota > Actinomycetes > Mycobacteriales > Mycobacteriaceae > Mycobacterium. The sequence continues at coordinate 185,149 of CAVSLH010000015.1, read as the reverse complement.
TTGACCACCACGACATCGGGGCTCAGGACGCCGCCTCCACAGCCGGCCACCGGCGCGACCGCCAGCAACACGGCGGCGACTGGGGCTAGCGAGGCCAGCGCGGCCCGCATCCGACGCATGACAGCGACCCTAGGGCCTGTGGCCACGGCGACTGTGCCGGGTCCGACTCATCAGCAGTCGTGACCGAATTGGTTACGCGACGGAGCCTTTGTCAGCCGGCGGTGACGGGGTGCACCTGCAGTTGGCAGGCGTCGATGGTGGCCGGCACGGTGAACACCATGGTCATGTCAGGAGGGTTAACGCGCAGATCGGTGTAGGTGGGGCACGGATTGCCGCTGGCGTCGATGGCCATGCCCTCCACGATGGCCTGTGCCTGTTGCGATAGCGAGAGGGTGACAGTCGGCGGCACATCGACGTTGGCCGGTAAGCCGCCCATGTAGCCGCGCAGCGTGGGCTCGGCATTGATGAGCGGCCCGCCGGTGCCCGAGTCGACCCCGGGGTAGCCGGTGAGCGTGCACGGCCCCGGGCCGCCGGCGAGGGTGAATATCAGGGTCACCGCGCGGTGGCCCACGGCGCCCTGTGTCGGGGAGGCACCCACGGCGATCTGCTCCGCCCAACACGGCGTCGCCTCGTCGCCGGTCTCAACCGGTGCGGCCGATGCGGGTGGCCCAAGCATGGTGGTGGCTGCGTAACTTGTGGCGGCCGCAGCAAGGGTGGCGACCAGTCGGCGGCCGGGCGGTCGCGGCGGCCGCAGATGAGATCCGGGCACACCGGGATTATCCGCTAAACGGAGACGCGATCACCACAGATTGCCTGGGAAAGCATCCGCATCGCCACCGGGTTAGGCTCAGACGCGTGACCGAGACCACTACCCAAGGCGCGTCGTCTTACCCGCCGCCGGCGCAGTTCGCCGAGCAAGCCAACGCTGGTGCCGAGCTCTACCGCGAGGCCGAGGAAGACCGGCTCGCTTTTTGGGCCAAGCAGGCCAACCGGCTATCCTGGGCGACCCCGTTCACCGAGGTGCTGGACTGGTCGCAGGCGCCGTTCGCGAAGTGGTTTGTCGGCGGCAAGCTCAACGTCGCCTACAACTGCGTGGACCGCCACGTCGAGGCAGGCCACGGGGATCGGGTCGCCATCCACTGGGAGGGCGAGCCCGCCGGCGAGAGCCGCAGCCTGACCTATTCCGATCTGCAGACGCAGGTGTGCAAAGCGGCCAACGCGCTGACCGGCCTCGGTCTGGTCGCCGGCGACCGGGTCGCCATCTACATGCCGTTGATCCCCGAAGCTGTGATCGCGATGCTGGCCTGCGCCCGGCTGGGCATCATGCACAGCGTCGTATTCGGCGGATTCACCGCGACGGCACTGCGAGCCCGGATTGCCGACGCCCAAGCCAAGCTGCTGATCACAAGCGACGGGCAGTTCCGGCGCGGCAAGCCGGCGCCCCTCAAGGATGCGGCCGACGAGGCGGTTGCGCCCGGCCGGGAAGGCGCCAGCCCCGTCGAGCACGTTCTGGTGGTGCGGCGCACTGGAATCGGCGTGTCCTGGAACGACGACCGTGACCTGTGGTGGCACGAAGTCGTCGACTCCGCGGCTGCCGAACACACCCCGGAGCCGTTCGACGCCGAGCACCCGTTATTCCTGCTGTACACGTCGGGCACCACCGGCAAGCCCAAGGGCATCATGCACACCAGCGGCGGCTATCTCATCCAGGCCTCCTACACGCACTACTACGTCTTCGACGTCAAGCCCGAGAACGACGTGTTTTGGTGCACTGCCGATATCGGCTGGGTCACCGGACACACCTACGGCGTCTACGGCCCGCTGTCTAACGGGGTCACCGAGGTGCTCTACGAAGGCACGCCCGACACACCCACCCAGCACCGGCATTTCGAAATCATCGAAAAATACGGCGTGACAATCTATTACACCGCGCCCACACTCATCCGGACGTTCATGAAGTGGGGACGCGAGATCCCCGACGCACACGACCTGTCCAGCCTGCGACTACTGGGGTCGGTCGGCGAACCGATCAACCCCGAAGCATGGCGCTGGTATCGCAAGGTGATCGGCGCAGACAGCATCCCGATCGTCGACACCTGGTGGCAGACCGAAACGGGCGCCGCGATGATCTCGCCGCTGCCCGGAGTCGCTGCGGCCAAACCAGGTTCGGCCATGACACCGTTGCCGGGCATCTCGGCCAGGATCGTCGACGACCACGGCGATCAACTCCCGCGGGGCACCGACAAGGGTGAGCACGTCGCCGGCTACCTGGTCTTGGACCAGCCGTGGCCGTCCATGCTGCGCGGTATCTGGGGTGATCCGGAACGCTACATCGAGACCTATTGGTCCAGGTTCGCCGAGCAAGGCTGGTACTTTGCCGGCGACAGCGCCTGGTACGACGCCGACGGCGCCATCTGGGTGGTGGGCCGCATCGACGATGTGATGAACGTGTCGGGGCATCGGCTCTCGACCGCCGAGGTGGAGTCGGCTCTCGTCGGCCACAACGCGGTAGCCGAAGCCGCCGTGGTCGGGATGGCCGACGAAACCACCGGCCAAGCCATCTGCGCCTTCGTCGTCATGTGCGCCGACTACAACGTGCACGACGGAATCGTCGACGAGCTGCGCATCAAGGTAGCCCAGGTGATTTCACCGATCGCAAAGCCGCGTGAGGTCCATGTGGTACCGGAGCTGCCCAAGACCCGCAGCGGCAAAATCATGCGCAGGCTGCTGCGCGACGTCGCCGAAAACCGCGAGCTCGGTGACACGTCGACGCTGCTGGATCCCAGCGTGTTCGACGCGATCCAATCCGCCAAGTAGCTCAGGCTCAGGCTGGTTGCGGGACGAACCCCGCACCGGGCCGGTTCTTGCTGTTCATGTCGGCCAAGATCGAGTTGAACGACATCACTACGGCCGGAGTGTGCAGCGGGATGTACTTGATGACGCAGGTCGGCAGGTTATCGCTGAACGCGCCGTGGATCATCCCGACCAGCAGATTGTTGACGGTCACCGGCGCCCCTGAGTCACCCGGTCGTCCGCACACCTGCATGACGATGGTTCCCGGAGTCTGGCCCATCCCCCACGTGACACCGCACGAATTGCCGGTCGTGCGGCCCTGTTTGCAGGCGATCTGGCCGAAGGCCGGATCCGGGCCGATGCCGTTGATCACAAAGCCGTTGTAGTTGGCCACCGGTATCACCTTGGCCGGATCGAACTTGATGGCCGCGTAGTCGAGGTTGTCGTTGCCGGCAACCATGGTGCCCAGCGTGCCCCTGTTTTCCGCGCCCTCGGCGGCGACTTGCGCGCCCGGGCCCCCACAGTGCGCGGAGGTGAAGCCGATCAGCTCACCAGCCCTATCGGTGCCGATGGTCGTCACGGTGCACATCGTGTCGCCGTTGATGACGATGCCCGCACCGCCGCCCATCGGGAGCCTGTCGTCAGCAGCCGCGGTCTTGGCAGGCAAACCCACCAGGGCCAAGAGTGCGGTCACCATCGCCGCAACAAAGCAGCGGTGCGCCGTCTGCAAAGCAACACTCCCATCAATCGGTCGGACATCCTGAGCAGCTTGGCCAGTCTAGTCGGCTGGGCCGCCTCGTTCGCCGAGGTCGGCGCGGTCGGCAGTCCGCTAGCTTGATTCCCTTCCGGCTCAAGGGAACCGGCATGTCCGCTCTGCTCTACATCCTCATCGGCGCCTTCGCTGTCAGGCATTGGCCCGCAGCCCGACTCACGCCAGGACACCAGAATGGTTTCTGGCCCTGCGCAATAACCCACAGAATTTTCTCAGATTGCGAGCGTCCCGAACGTGGAATCTGTTTGACGTGAGTACAGCGCACATCCTTCGGTTCCTGGCAGCTGCGGTCGTCGCGACCTGGGCACTGCTCAACGCACCCGTCCCATCCGCATCTGCCGTCTCATGCCCCTCTTCTCAGGTGGTATTTGCCCGTGGTACCGGCGAGCCGCCTGGAGTTGGCCCCATCGGAGACGCGTTCGTCAACAAACTGCGCTCCCGCGTTCGCGGAAATTCGGTCGGGGTGTACGCGGTCAACTACCCTGCCACCGACGATTGGCCCACCGGCGTCGACGGTATTAGAGACGCGGGCGCTCATGTCGTTTCCATGGCGGCGCAGTGTCCAAACACCAAGATAGTGCTCGGCGGATATTCCCAAGGCGCGGCCGTGATGGGTTTCGTCACCTCGCCTGCTGTTCCGGACGGGGTCGATCCTGCGACCGTACCCAAACCGCTGCAGCCCGGGGTGGCTGACCACGTCGCCGCGGTCGTCCTCTTCGGAGCACCGAACGCCCGGGCCATGAACTTTCTCGGCGAGCCGCCGCTCGTAATCGGCCCGCAGTATGGGGGCAAAACCATCCAGTTGTGCGTTCCCAATGACCCGGTTTGCTCTGACGGGCTGGAATTCGCCGCGCATACCGTATCCGCGTATGACGACGCCATGGTCGACCAGGGGGCTGACTTCGCCGCGACTCACCTCTAACTTCGATCTTTCATCGAGTATGAGGCGACATGTGCGGTCGTTAACCGAAGTCCTGTGCAGGGAAACCGCCGGTCGCGAAGCAACAATCGTCCAGACAACACAGAGCGGCTCGCATTCGACGAAGCGCTACGCCGTCCCGAGTCAAAATGGTTGCGGTTGAATCTCTTTCGGCCTCGCGATGCCCCTTGACCGGAAACCGACACGATCCGCGCGACTCGTCGCCGCCTAAGCCGAAAGCCCAAGCACCCAGGTGTATCCCGCACAAACGCTGAGCGGGCGCACTCGCATGCCCAACCGCGGTGGTCGGCTGGCCCTCGTCTGGCATCGGACCGCATGGCAACATGAACCGCGAGCCGGGCAATCAAACCGAGAGGACCGTCTGTGAGCAAAGTCGATCGCAACAACGGTGTGCCCAGCACGCTGACCACGATTCCGTTGGCCGACCCGCACGCTAAGCCTGCTGAGCCGTCGATCGGTGATCTGATCAAAGACGCGACGACTCAGGTGTCCACGCTGGTGCGCGCCGAGGTCGAACTGGCCCGCGCCGAGATCACCCGCGACGTGAAGAAGGGTCTGACCGGCAGCGTTTACTTCATCGCTGCGCTGGTGGTGCTGTTCTACTCCACCTTCTTTTTCTTCTTCTTCCTCGCCGAGCTGCTGGACACCTGGCTGTGGCGCTGGGTGGCGTTCCTGATCGTGTTCGCGATCATGGTCGTGGTCGGGGCGTTGCTGGCCCTGTTGGGTTTCTTGAAGGTCCGCCGGATCCGTGGACCACGGCAGACCATCGAGTCGGTCAAGGAGACACGCACCGCGCTCACTCCGGGCCACGACAAGGCCCAGCCGCGCAAGCTCACGGGGCCCGACGGCAGTTCCAACAGCAAGACTCCGGCCGATCCCACGGGTTGGTAAATGGGAGCACCAGATCCGTCGGTAACCCGCATCGCCGGGCCATGGCGTCATCTGGACGTGCACGCCAACGGCATCCGATTCCACGTCGTCGAGGCCTTGCCAACCGGCCAACCGGCTGGTCAAGACGTGACTATGCCCCCCACAGAGCCCGCCACGGCGCGGCCATTGGTCATGCTGTTGCACGGTTTCGGTTCGTTCTGGTGGTCCTGGCGTCATCAGCTGCGCGGACTGACCGGGGCCCGAGCGGTCGCGGTAGACCTGCGCGGCTACGGCGGCAGCGACAAGCCACCCCGCGGCTATGACGGCTGGACACTCGCCGGCGACGCAGCCGGGCTGATCCGTGCGCTCGGGCACTCGTCGGCGACGCTGGTCGGCCACGCCGACGGCGGGCTGGCCTGCTGGACCACCGCGCTGCTGCATTCCCGGCTGGTGCGCGCCATCGCGCTGATCAGCTCGCCGCACCCGGCCGCGCTACGACGATCCACCCTGACGCGGCGCGATCAGGGTTACGCGCTGCTACCGACGTTGCTGCGCTACCAGGTGCCGATCTGGCCGGAGCGCTTGCTCACCCGAGACAACGCGGCGGAGATCGAGCGCCTGGTCCGCAGCCGCAGCAGTGCCAAATGGGTTGCGTCCGAAGACTTCTCCCAAACCATCGGCCATCTGCGCCAGGCGATACGGATTCCGGCGGCCGCGCACTCCGCACTGGAGTACCAGCGCTGGGCGGTACGCAGCCAGCTGCGCGACGAAGGCCGGCGATTCATGAAATCGATGTCCCGACAGCTCACTGTGCCGCTGCTGCACCTACGCGGTGACGCCGATCCCTACGTGCTGGCCGACCCCGTCGACCGAACCCAGCGCTATGCGCCGCACGGACGCTACATATCCATCGCCGGCGCAGGACATTTCAGCCACGAAGAGGCACCCGAGGAAATCAACAGGCACCTGATGAAGTTTCTCGAGCAGGTGCACGGGCTCCAGCTCAGCTGACGCAGGCCCCAGTCGCCACCGGTTGGGTGTCGCCGATCTTGGCAAGCTGACCGGCCACCTCCTCGGCCGTCAACACAAAACCGGTGTCGGCGTCGTCGACAGCGGCGCCGAAAACCACGCCAAGCACGTGACCATTGAGGTCAATCAACGGTCCACCCGAATTACCTTGCTCCACATTGGCTCTGATGGTGTACACGTCGCGGGTGACCGGCGTCGGGTCCCGGTAGATGTCGGGGCCGCTGAGTTTGATGGCCTCGCGAATCCGGGCCGGCGTCGCCGTGAAGCTACCGCCACCTGGATACCCCAGCACCACAACGCTGGCACCCGATTTCGCCTCGGTTTGGGCGAAGGCCAGCGGCGGTGGCGGCAAGTTCGGGACGGCGAGGATAGCGATGTCCACCGACGGGTCGTAGGACACCACGCTGGCCTCAAACGGATTGCCGCTGGCGTACACCTGGACGCTGTTGGACCCGGCCACCACGTGCGCATTGGTCATCACCCGGTCGGGTGATATCACGAATCCACTGCCTTCCAACACTTTCTGGCAGCTGGGCGCCAGGCTGCGGACCTTGACCACACTGGGCTGGGTGGCCAATACCACCGGATTGTTGGCCAGCGCCGGGTCTGGTGAGGCGACCGGAATGACCGGGGTGCGGCTGAACGGCTCCAGCACCGCGGGCAGGCCAGACGTGTTCAGCAGCGCCGACAACCGCTTGGGCACCGTCTTCAGCCAGGTGGGCGCAACCTCATTGACCGAAGCGAGCACCCGCGAACCCTTGACCGCGGAAGCCAGCTCGGGCTGGTCCTTCGACTGTGTCAGCGGCGTCGCCAACAGCCAGGCCGCGGTCAGCACCACGACGAGCTGCACGCACACCCCGATGACCGAGTCGATCAATCGGACTGTGCTGCTGCGGATCGCCCCGCGGACCGCCCGGCCCAACACCACGCCGGCGACCTCACCGACGACGACCAGCGCGAGGATCAGGAAGAGCGCGGTGAACAGCTTGGCGCGCGGAGCGGCGATGTGGCTGACGATGTGTGGCGCCAGCAACACGCCCGCTATCGCACCGAGCAGCACACCGACAAACGACAGCAGGGAGCCCAGCGCGCCCGACCGCCAGCCTGAGATGGCTGCGATGAAGGCGACCGCCAGCACGGCGATATCCAGCCACTGCGACGGGGTCATCGAATTCATCGCGGGCCACCCTGTTCGCCAACCAGTACCATCGCCTCGTCCAACTCGCGCACGTCGGTAGTGTCCCAGGGCTGGGCCCAGCCGGCGACGTCGAGCACCGCCGAGATCACCTGGCCAGTGAATCCCCACACCAGCATCTCGTTCAACAAGAACGCCGGCCCGGCCCAGCGGTGGCCGTGGGCGCGGCGGTACACCATCAGCCGGTTGGCCGGATTGATGAAGGCGCGCACCGGAACCCGCGCCACGATCGCCGTTTCGGCCTCGTTCACGACGGCCACCGGCCCGGGATCCGGCGAGTAGGCCAATACCGGAACGACATGGAACCGTGACGGCGCAATGAACGTGCGTTCCAGTGTGGCCAATGGATGCAGCAGGCTGACGTCGATCCCGGTTTCTTCGTGCGCTTCACGCAGGGCGGTGGCCACCGGCCCGTCGTCGGTGGGATCGGATGCACCCCCGGGGAACGCAGCCTGACCGGCGTGGTGGCGCAATGTCGAGGCCCGCACGGTCAGCAACAGGTCGGCATCATCGGGGACACTCCCGTCGGCCGACCCGGACTGCGGGCCGGAGAACAGCACCAGAACAGCGGCCTCACGGCCGCCGCCGCGCAAAGATGCCAGCGATGACGCAGCCTTGGCTGCGGTCACCATCGCCAGCACGTCGGCCGGCAGCCGACGCCGGTACGCGTCGGGTATCAGACCGACGTTGTCGACCAGCGGACGCAGCCATGACGGGCCAACGTCAGGTGCCAGGGGAACCGTCCCCCGCCCGCGGGTGGTACCCCCAGCACTCACCGGCGCCTCCCTTGCCAATTCGCCCTTGCCAATTCGCCCGGCGGGATCCACTTTGCCCGGCTCCTCCTCGGGCCGCTTGCGCGGCCCGCATCGTCGCCGAAGTCGTCTTACCCCGCGTCGTTTCCGACCGCTGCCGCGATCTCGTCGGCACTCGTGAAAGCCCGCGGCAGCGTCTGCGCAACGCTACCGTCCGGCCGTAGGACCACCGTCGCGGGCATCACATTTGCGACCCGCAGCGCCGTCGCGACCAGACGTCGACCGTCCTGCAGGGTCGGTAGCCGAACACCGAGCTCCGCCAACCGCAGCAACGCCGCCGTCTCGTTCTCGTCTTGGTGCACCGTCACCACCATCACGTCGGGCCCCACCCGTCGTTGATACTCGGCCATCGCAGGCAGTTCGCGCATGCACGGCCCGCACCAATACGCCCACAGGTTGAGCACCACCCGGCGTCCGGCCAGCGCGCGGGCGACGTCGACGGGTGATCCGTCTGCCGCGCACTCCACCACCGCTCCGCGCAATGCCGCCGGGCCGGGAGCACTACCAGCGGTGGGACAGGGCGGCAGGTTCGCACGTGCCCGGGGACCCGTCAGCGCAGCCGGCGTGTCGGCGTCGCGGTGTTCGCGATCGACTGCTGTCTGGGTCGTCACGGTCGTTGCCGGGTTGTCGCGCAGCTGGGCCACCAGCGCCGCGATCAGCGCTGCCACCACCGCCAAGACTGCGACGGTCCAACGGGTTTTCCCGGTCCAGGTCTTCATTGCGGTCCCAGCGTGGCGGAGTTGGGCGGTCGTTTCTCCAGCTCCCGTTACAGTCCGGCCAGGGCGAGCAAGTGCTCGGTTTCCGGGCCCTGGACGAGGGGCGCGGCGAGCAACGGTTCAGTGGGACCGAGGCCGAAGGACGGGCAGTCTTTGGCAAGCACGCAGACACCGCATGCCGGTTTGCGGGCGTGGCACACCCGGCGGCCGTGGAAGATCACTCGGTGGCTCAGCACGGTCCACTCGCTGCGTTCGATCAGTTCGCCGACCGCATGCTCCACCTTGACCGGGTCCTCTTCGGCGGTCCAGCGCCACCTCCGCACCAACCGACCGAAATGAGTGTCGACAGTGATTCCCGGGATACCGAATGCATTGCCCAGGATGACGTTGGCGGTTTTGCGCCCCACTCCGGGTAGCGTCACCAGCTCGGCCATGGTCGCCGGCACCTCGCCGTCGAACCGCTCGACCAGGGCCTGCCCGAGGCCGATTAGCGAGGCCGCCTTGTTGCGGTAGAAACCCGTGGGACGGATGAGGTTTTCGAGTTCGGTGCGGTCTGCCTGTGCGTAGTCCAGCGCCGTCCGGTATTTCGCGAACAAAGCTGGCGTCGTCAAGTTCACCCGTTTGTCGGTGCTCTGCGCCGAAAGAATGGTGGCCACCGTCAGCTCGAGCGGCGAGGTGAAATCCAACTCGCAGTAGACGTGCGGAAATGCTTGCGCCAGTGCGCGATTCATACGCCGCGCCCGTCGCACCAAACCGAGTCGGGTTTCCGCGGACCAGCGCCGCGCCGCGTCGCTTCCAGGCGTGGCCGGCTTTGACTTAGAGCGCCCGGACGACTTTGCCACTGTCACCTACGACAGAGTACTGATTTCGTAATCTCACTGAGACCTTGGCCATGTTTACTCTCCTTGTGTCATGGTTGCTGGTGGCCTGCGTTCCGGGGCTGCTGATGCTCGTAACGCTCGGACTGGGGCGGCTCGAAAGAGAGCTGGCCCACGACACCGTCACCGCAACCGACGTCGCCGAGTTTCTTGAGCACGCCGAGGCCGTCGACGTGCACACGCTGGCCCGAGAAGGCATGCCGGAGGCGCTGGATTACCTGCATCGACGCCAGGCCCAGCGACTCCACGATTCCCCGCCGCCCGGCCGCCACGCCAGGACACATGACGCCGGGCCGTTCTTTGCCGCCGACATCGGTGACCCCGGCGAGGCCGGCTTGCCGACGCGAATGCACACGCATTCCCGGGTAAATCTGCAATTTAAGGCGACTCGACACGTCAATCGTGTGTAGCGTTGCACGTCGAACGAGTGGCCTACCTCTAGACTCGTGTCACTGGCATGAGGTTGGTCTGCCCATATCGATTAGTTGGAAAGCTGAAGAGGCAACGTGGACGAGATCCTGGCAAGGGCAGGAATCTTCCAAGGGGTTGAGCCCAGCGCAGTCGCGGCACTGACCAAACAGCTGCAACCCGTCGACTTCCCCCGCGGACACACGGTTTTCGCCGAAGGGGAGCCCGGCGATCGGCTGTACATCATCATCTCGGGGAAGGTCAAGATCGGGCGCCGCTCACCAGACGGCCGGGAGAATCTGCTGACCATCATGGGCCCGTCGGACATGTTCGGCGAACTATCGATCTTCGATCCGGGGCCGCGGACTTCCGGCGCGACCACGATCACCGAGGTGCGGGCGGTGTCGATGGACCGCGACGCGCTGCGGGCATGGATCGCCGATCGTCCCGAAATTGCCGAGCAACTGCTGCGGGTGCTGGCCCGACGGCTGCGGCGGACCAACAACAATCTGGCCGACCTCATCTTCACCGACGTGCCCGGCCGGGTGGCCAAGCAGCTGCTACAGCTCGCCCAGCGTTTCGGTACCCAGGAAGGTGGCGCGATGCGGGTCACGCACGACCTGACCCAAGAGGAGATCGCGCAACTGGTGGGCGCTTCCCGGGAGACGGTGAACAAGGCGCTGGCCGATTTCGCCCACCGCGGCTGGATCCGTCTGGAGGGCAAGAGCGTGTTGATCTCGGACTCCGAGAGACTGGCCCGCCGGGCACGTTGAGCGCGCGGTCGCGCGGGCGCAACCGAGCGAGAATCCAACCCCGAGCGAGGTAAGCGATTTCTCGCCGAGCCTGTAGTTGCGCACCGGCGTTCGGCGTTCAGCGGCGCAGATATTCCAGTTGCGCCTGAACAGACCATTCGGCCGCATCCCAGAGCTTCTCGTCGACCTCGACATAGACGTGTTCGACGATTTGGCGGACGGTGGCGTCGTCGCCCAGATCCAGCAGCGCCCCGCGCACTTGCTCCAGACGCTCATGCCGGTGCGCCAAGTATCCCGACGCGGCAGCTTCCAGGTTGGCCAAGTCCGGCCCGTGCCCGGGCAACACCGCACGCCGGCCCAGGCCGCGCAGCCGGTGCAGTGATTCCAGGTAGTCAGCCAGGCTGCCGTCTTCGTTGTCGATGACGGTGGTGCCGCGGCCCAACACCGTGTCCGCCGTCAACACGGCGTCGTCGAGCACGAACGACAGCGAATCGGCGGTGTGGCCGGGGGTCGCCATCACTGTGATCTTCAGACCGGCCGCATCGATCACCTCGCCATCGATCAGCTCACCGCCGAGACCGCGCAAAAACCCGCTGCCCGCCGATCGCACCGTCGCGCCGGTCAGCTCGACCAGCTTGTCGATGCCCTCGGTGTGGTCGCCGTGCCGGTGACTGATCAACACCAGCGCGATACGCCCCAGCGCGGCGACCCGTGCGATGTGCTCGTCGTCGTCTGGCCCGGGATCGACGACGACCAACTCGTCGCTGCCCGGGCCGCGCAGCACCCAAGTATTGGTGCCCTCCAGCGTCAGCAAACCAGGATTGTCGGCCAACAGAACCGACGCAGTGTCTGTGACCGCCCGCAGCCGACCGTATGCGGGATGGGTCAGCGACTCAGCAGGCTCGGTCACGGCCGTTAGCCGACCTCCACGATCAATTCGACCTCCACCGGTGCATCCAGTGGTAGCTCGGATACGCCGACCGCCGAACGCGCGTGCGCGCCTTTATCGCCGAACACCTCAGCGAGCAGGTCGGAGGCTCCGTTGACCACGCTTGGCTGGCCGTTGAAACCCGGTGCGGATGCGACGAACCCGACGACCTTGACCACCTGGGTCACCGCGTCGATACCTACCAACGAGTCCACCGCCGCAAGCGCGTTGAGTGCGCAGATCCGCGCCATCGCCTTGCCCTCTTCGGGGCTGACCTCGGCGCCGACCTTGCCGGTCCGCGCCAGCTTTCCGGCCTCCACTGGCAGCTGGCCCGCGGTATAGACCAGGTTGCCGGTACGCACCGCTGGAACATAAGAGGCCAGCGGCGCAACCACCTGCGGAAGCGCGACGCCGAGCTGCCCAAGCCGGACCGAAGCATTCATCAGCCCGAGCCCCTTACTTAGGGCGCTTCAAGTATGCGACGTGCTGCTCCCCAGTGGGCCCGGGCAGTACCGCCACCAGCTCCCAGCCATCGGCGCCCCACTGGTCGAGGATCTGCTTGGTGGCGTGCGTCAGCAGCGGAACCGTGACGTACTCCCATGCGGTCGGTTGGCTCATGACGCGAGCTTATCGGTCGGACTTGAACGGCTCTGGCCAGCCCGGTGGCCAGCCCATAGACCCTGTTGGAAGTACCCCACCCGATTTGCGGGGACCGCGGGGCGGTCGGGCTAGCATGCGAAGGTGGCAACCACATCTAGCGGCGGTAGTTCCGTCGGCTGGCCGGCGCGCCTGTCGAAGGCCCGCTTGCATTTTGTGACCGGCAAAGGCGGTACGGGAAAGTCGACGATCGCCGCCGCGCTGGCACTGACGCTGGCAGCGAGGGGCCGCAAAGTCCTCCTCGTCGAAGTCGAAGGGCGCCAAGGGATTGCGCAACTCTTCGACGTTCCGCCCCTGCCCTACCAGGAGCTCAAGATCGCGACCGCCGAGCAAGGCGGTCAGGTCAACGCGCTGGCGATCGACATCGAGGCTGCGTTCCTGGAATACCTCGACATGTTCTACAACCTCGGTATCGCGGGCCGGGCGATGCGCCGCATTGGTGCGATCGAGTTCGCGACGACGATCGCGCCCGGTCTGCGCGACGTGCTGCTCACCGGCAAGATCAAGGAGGCGGTGGTGCGCGTCGACAAGAACAGGCTGCCGGTCTATGACGCGATTGTCGTCGACGCACCACCGACCGGCCGCATCGCGCGTTTTCTGGATGTCACCAAAGCGGTGTCCGATCTGGCCAAGGGCGGGCCGGTGCACTCGCAGAGCGAGGGCGTGGTGAAGTTGCTGCACTCCGACCAGACCGCCATCCACCTGGTTACCCTGCTGGAAGCGCTGCCGGTGCAGGAAACGCTGGAAGCCATCGATGAGCTTGCGGAGATGGAGCTGCCGATCGGCAGTGTGATCGTAAATCGCAATATCCCGTCCTATCTGGAGCCCCGCGACCTGGCAAAGGCCGCCGAGGGCGATGTCGACGCAGACTCGGTGCGGGCCGGGTTGGAGATGGCCGGAATCAAGCTCAACGACACCGACTTCGCCGGCCTGCTGACCGAAACCATCCAGCATGCGACCCGAATCGCCGCGCGCGCCGAGAACGCGCAACAGCTCGACGCGCTAAAGGTGCCGCGGCTAGAACTACCGACAATCTCCGACGGTGTCGACCTCGGTAGCCTGTATGAGCTTTCAGAATCGCTTGCGCAGCAGGGTGTTCGATGAGCGTCACACCGAAAACCCTTGATATGGCAGCAATACTGGCCGACACTGCCAACCGGGTGGTGGTGTGCTGCGGCGCCGGCGGCGTAGGCAAGACCACCACCGCTGCGGCGATGGCGTTGCGTGCGGCCGAATACGGCCGCACTGTATGCGTTTTGACGATTGACCCAGCCAAGCGGCTGGCACAAGCGCTGGGAGTCACCGACCTCGGCAACACCCCGCAGCGGGTGCCGCTGGCGCCCGAAGTCTCCGGCGAGCTGCACGCGATGATGCTCGACATGCGCCGCACGTTCGACGAAATGGTGGTCCAGTACTCCGGAACCGGTCGGGCACAAGCGATTCTGGACAACCAGTTCTATCAGACCGTCGCCACTTCGCTTGCCGGCACGCAAGAGTACATGGCGATGGAGAAGCTGGGGCAACTGCTGGCCCAGGACCGCTGGGATCTGGTGGTGGTGGACACCCCGCCGTCGCGCAACGCGCTGGACTTCCTGGATGCGCCAAAACGGCTGGGCAGCTTCATGGATAGCCGGCTATGGCGACTGCTGCTCGCGCCCGGCCGGGGTATCGGACGGCTGGTGACCGGCGCGATGGGATTGGCGATGAGGGCCATTTCTACTGTGCTCGGATCGAAGATGCTGGGCGACGCGGCAGCGTTCGTGCAATCACTGGACGCCACGTTCGGAGGTTTCCGCGAGAAGGCGGATCGCACGTACGCGCTGTTGAAAAGGCGCGGTACGCAGTTCGTGGTGGTGTCGGCGGCCGAACCCGACGCACTGCGCGAGGCGTCCTTTTTCGTCGACCGGCTGTCGCAGGAAGGTATGCCGCTAGCGGGGCTCGTCTTGAATCGCACTCACCCGACGTTGTGCGCATTGCCGGTCGAGCGGGCGATCGACGGACGCGAAACGCTGGAGGCCGAAACAGACTCCGAGGCCGCGTCCTTGGCCGCAGCCGTGCTGCAGATCCATGCCGACCGCGGGCAGACCGCCAAGCGGGAGGTCCGGCTGCTGTCTCGATTCACCGGGGCCAACCCAAACGTGCCGGTCGTCGGGGTACCGTCGCTGCCGTTCGATGTCTCCGACCTGGAGGCGCTACGCGCGCTCGCCGATCAGATCACAGCGGCCGGCGACGATGCGGGCCGGGTAGCGGCCCGCTGAGAAGCCGGCCAATCGAGTCCGGGCCGGCGACGATGCGGGCCGCGCGACGGCCAATGACATGCCGGCCTATTGCGTACAAGCCCAGTTAGGGCTGTAATTGGGCACACGCGAGTTCCTATTGGGCACACCCCAATTAGGATCCGCCGCCCCTAGCGCTGTAACCAAAACGTAATGATGAAGCGCGGGCCACCGGGGACTGCGGCCCTTGTCACTGGTTGGCCGACGAGCAGTCGCGACAGGGGTTAGCCGATGCTGCGGTGCTTGCGCTTGTCGAAGAAGTCCGCCCACGACACCACCTCGGGGTGTTGCTTGAGCAGGGCCCTACGTTGGCGCTCGGTCATGCCCCCCCAAACGCCGAACTCGACCTTGTTGTCCAGCGCGTCCGCGCCGCACTCCTGCATTACAGGACAGTGACGGCAGATCACCGCGGCCTTACGTTGGGCGGCCCCCCGGACAAAGAGTTCGTCAGGATCAGTTTGCCGACATAAGGCTTTGGAGACCCAGGCAATCCGGTCCTCTGCCTCAACAGCGCGGAGAGTGCTATTCACAGCGGCAAGGTTTGTTCTCCGAGCGGCGGGCCGTGTTCCTGACACGAGCTGTTCCCTTCCTCCCGGCCGCGATTTGCGACCGCCCTCCTCGGGGTGCAGATCATGCTGCGATCTACGCCATACCATGCACATCGGTGTTACCTGAATCTCACCGTGTGTCTAAGTTAGGTGGTCAGATGGCAATTGCGCAACAGTCTGATAACGGTTTTTTTGGGACGGGCGTGCCGTCCCGTCGTGATGATGGGGTCCAGAAGTAACATCGCGACCCCGTTTAGGCGGGCTGACCAGTGACGCAGGCGCAAGATATGACCTCGGCCGATGACAACGCCGGTGGTCACCGCTTGCTGAGGTTTTTTGAGGCCTCGAAGCGCGTCGAAGCCAGCGAGGGTGGCTAGTGTAGTACGCATGTCAGAGCGCCCCCCAGCCGTCCTCACGGTCTTGAAGCTTGCTGGGTGTTGCCTACTGGCCGGTGTCGTGACCACCGCGCTGATGTTCCCGCTGGCGGGCGGATTGGGGCTGATGTCCAACCGCGCCTCTGAGGTGGTCGCCAACGGCTCGGCCCAACTTCTCGAGGGAGAGGTGCCCGCGGTGTCGACGATGGTCGACGCGAAGGGCAACGTGATCGCGTGGCTGTACTCGCAGCGCCGGTTCGAGGTACCCACCGACAAGATCGCCAACACCATGAAGCTGGCGATCGTTTCCATCGAGGACAAGCGGTTCGCCGACCACAATGGCGTGGACTGGAAGGGCACCCTGACCGGGCTGGCCGGCTACGCGTCTGGCGACGTCGACACTCGTGGCGGTTCGACGATCGAGCAGCAATACGTCAAGAACTACCAACTGCTGGTAACCGCACAAACCGACGCCGAAAAGCGCGCGGCCGTCGAAACCACCCCGGCGCGCAAGCTGCGCGAGATCCGGATGGCGCTCACGCTGGACAAGACCTTCACCAAACCCGAGATCCTGACCCGCTACCTGAATCTGGTGTCGTTCGGCAATAACTCGTTCGGCGTGCAGGACGCGGCGCAGACCTACTTCGGTGTCAACGCGTCCGACCTGAACTGGCAACAGGCGGCGCTGCTGGCGGGCATGGTGCAGTCGACCAGCACGCTCAACCCCTACACCAATCCGGACGGTGCGTTGGCCCGGCGGAACTTGGTCCTGGACACCATGATCGAAAACCTGCCCCAGGAGGCCGACGCATTGCGCGCCGCCAAGGCCCAGCCGCTGGGGATATTCCCGCAGCCCAACGAGTTGCCTCGCGGCTGTATCGCGGCAGGCGACCGCGCATTCTTCTGCGACTACGTCCAGGAGTACTTGTCTCGCGCCGGGATCAGCAAGGAACAGTTAGCCAGGGGCGGCTATCTGATCCGGACCACGCTTGACCCCGACGTACAGGCCCCGGTCAAAGCGGCCATCGACAAGTTCGCCAGTCCGACCCTGGCGGGCATCTCCAGCGTGATGAGCGTGATCGCACCGGGCAAGAACTCCCACCACGTGATGGCGATGGCCAGTAACCGCAAATACGGGCTGGACATCGACGCCGGCGAAACGATGCGACCGCAACCGTTCTCGCTGGTTGGCGACGGCGCGGGGTCCATCTTCAAGATCTTCACCACGGCCGCCGCGCTGGATATGGGTATGGGCACCAACGCCACGCTCGAGGTGCCGGGCCGGTTCCAGGCCAAAGGCATGGGTAGCGGTGGGGCCAAGGGGTGCCCCAAGGACACCTGGTGCGTGATCAACGCCGGTAACTACCGGGGTTCGATGAATGTGACGGACGCGCTGGCCACCTCTCCCAACACCGCGTTCGCCAAGCTGATCCAGCAGGTCGGGGTGACGCGCACGGTGGACATGGCGATCAAGCTCGGCCTGCGGTCCTACGCCAATCCCGGCACCGCCCGCGACTACAACCCCGACAGCAACGAGAGCCTGGCCGACTTCGTCAAGCGGCAGAACATCGGCTCGTTCACCCTCGGCCCGATCGAGCTGAACGCGATGGAGCTGTCGAATGTCGCGGCGACTTTGGCCTCCGGCGGCGTGTGGTGCCCACCGAGCCCAATCGACAAGCTGATCGACCGCCACGGCAACGAAGTCGCCGTCACCACCGAGACCTGCGATCAGGTGGTGCCCGAGGGTCTGGCGAACACACTCGCCAACGCGATGAGCAAAGACGCGGTGGGCAGTGGCACGGCAGCGGGTTCGGCAGGCGCGGCGGGCTGGGACCTGCCGATGTCGGGCAAGACCGGCACCACCGAAGCCCACCGCTCCTCCGGCTTTGTGGGCTTCACCAGCCACTACGCGGCGGCCAACTACATCTACGACGACTCAACCACGCCAACGGATCTGTGTTCCGGTCCGCTGCGCCATTGCGCCGACGGCGACTTATACGGCGGCAACGAGCCTGCCCGTACCTGGTTCACCGCGATGAAGCCGATCGCCAACAACTTCGGTGAGGTGCGCTTGCCGCCGACCGATCCCCGCTACGTCGACGGCTCCCCGGCTTCACGGGTGCCGAGCGTCGCCGGTCTGGATCTGGACGCGGCGCGCCAGCGCCTGAAGGAGGCGGGTTTCCAGGTTGCCGACCAACCGAACTCGGTCAACAGCACCGCAAAGTTCGGCGAAGTCGTCGGAACCTCACCCAGCGGCCAAACAATTCCGGGTTCGATCATCACAATTCAAACCAGTAACGGCATCGCGCCGGCTCCGCCGCCGCCGCCGCCGGACGGTGGGCCGTTGCCGCCCCCGATCGGATCGCAGGTCGTGGAGATCCCTGGCCTGCCGCCGATCACCATTCCGCTACTGGCACCCCCGCCGCCCCCGCCGCCTCCGTAGGCCCGCTATAGGGCCTCGTCACGCCAGAGTTTGCGCGTTCAGTCCGCGACCGGCAGTAGGCTGCCTGCATGGCTGACGTATTGCCCGTCCTGATACGCACCGGTGCCGTTGCACTCGGCTCGACTGTCGCCGGGATCGGTTATGCCTCGATCGTCGAGCGCAACGCGTTCGTGCTGCGCGAGCTGACCATGCCCGTCTTGACGCCGGGTTCCACACCGCTGCGGGTGCTGCATATCAGCGACCTCCACATGCTGCCCAACCAGCGCCGCAAACAGGCCTGGCTGCGCGAGCTGGCCAGCTGGGAACCCGACTTGGTCGTCAACACCGGCGACAACCTGGCTCATCCCAAGGCGGTGCCCGCGGTTGTCCAGACCCTGGGCGATCTGCTGTCGCGGCCGGGTGTCTTCGTCTTCGGCAGCAATGACTACTTCGGGCCGCGTCTGAAGAACCCGTTGAATTACCTTGCCAACCCGGCTCACCGGGTCCGCGGAAAGCCGTTGCCCTGGCAGGATCTGCGGGCGGCGTTCACCGAGCGCGGCTGGCTCGACCTCACCCACACCCGCCGCGAGTTCGAAGTGGCCGGTCTGCACATCGCCGCCGCGGGCGTGGACGACCCGCACATCGACCGGGATCGGTACGAGACAATCGCCGGCGCGACAAGCCCGGCGGCGAACCTGCGGCTGGGCCTTACGCATTCGCCCGAACCGCGGGTGCTGGACCGCTTCGCCGCCGATGGCTACCAGCTGGTGATGGCGGGCCACACCCACGGCGGGCAGCTGTGTCTGCCGTTCTACGGGGCCCTGGTAACCAACTGCGGCCTGGACCGGTCCCGGGCGAAGGGGCCATCACGCTGGGGCGTCGGCATGCGGTTGCATGTCTCCGCGGGTATCGGCACCTCACCGTTTGCGCCGGTGCGGTTCTGCTGCCGGCCCGAAGCGACCTTGCTGACGTTGATCGCCACCCCGATGGGTGGCCGAGATTCGAGCCGCAACCTGGGCCGTTCGCAGCCAACTGCTTCGGTGCGTTGAAAGATCGGACCCAGATCGCGGTCCGCAACCTGCCAAGAAGCTGGACGGACAACGCGATCCGGCTGATCGAGGCCGACGCCCGTCGCAGCGCCGACACCCACCTGCTGCGATACCCACTGCCGTCGGCCTGGTGCACGGACGTCGACCTCGAGCTGTACCTCAAAGACGAGACGACTCATATCACCGGCAGCCTCAAACACCGGCTGGCGCGCTCGTTGTTTCTGTATGCGCTGTGTAACGGGTGGATGGGTGAGGGCACCACGGTGGTCGAGGCGTCGTCGGGTTCAACGGCGGTGTCCGAGGCCTATTTCGCGGCTCTGCTAGGTCTGCCGTTCATCGCAGTGATGCCGGCGGCGACCAGTGCCTCGAAGGTGGCGCTCATCGAATCACAAGGCGGCCGTTGCCATTTCGTGCAGAACTCGAGTCAGGTATACGCCGAGGCCGAGCGTGTTGCGCAGGAGACCGGCGGGGCACTACCTGGACCAGTTCACCAACGCCGAGCGCGCCACCGACTGGCGCGGCAACAACAACATTGCCGAGTCGATCTATGCGCAAATGCTCGAGGAGAAGTACCCCATCCCGGAATGGATCGTGGTCGGCGCGGGCACCGGCGGAACCAGCGCGACGATCGGCCGCTACATCCGCTACCGGCGGCACGCAACCAGGTTGTGCGTGGTCGACCCAGAGAATTCCGCGTTCTTTCCCGCCTACGCCGAAGACCGAGACGACATTGTGATGCCCACGTCGTCGCGTATCGAGGGCATTGGCCGGCCGCGGGTTGAGCCGTCGTTTCTGCCCGGAGTGGTCGACCGCATGGTCGCGGTGCCCGACGCGGCGTCGATCGCTGCCGCCCGCCACGTCAGCGCCGTTCTGGGGCGCCGCGTAGGCCCGTCGACGGGCACCAACTTGTGGGGCGCCTTCGGGCTTCTCGCCGAGATGGCGGCCCAAGGCCGCGGCGGTTCGGTGGTCACGCTGCTCGCCGACAGCGGCGACCGCTACGCCGACACCTACTTCAGCGACGAGTGGGTAACTGCCCAGGGACTCGATCCGACCGGCCCCGCCGAGGCGCTGGTCGAATTCGAACGGTCTTGCCGCTGGAACTGATGCGCGGTCCCGCGGTTTGGCCAGTCGACGGGCGGGTGCGATAGGCTGTCGTGGCTTCAAGCGGGGTGTGGCGCAGCTTGGTAGCGCGCTTCGTTCGGGACGAAGAGGCCGTGGGTTCGAATCCCGCCACCCCGACTCAAAAAGCCTGGCAGCAGACTCAGCGGGCCTGCTCTATCTGCGTCAACTTGCCTGCGTGTCGGGCCGGGCGACGAGCGCCCGAAGCATCCGACTCATTCGCCGGCCTTTTCCGGGCAGTAGGCCTGAGCGCTGGCGTTGACGAAGTAGGAGGCTTCGTAGGCGTTCCAGTCGGGGTTGCCGTGACGGACGGCCATTACGACATCGTCCTTGGACTTGCCCTGCTGCATCTCACTGCAAAGTTCGTGCGCCGAGTTGATGAGGGCCTGGGCGTCGCTGATTTCTCTGCCCATGCCGTTGTGGATGTTTTGTAGAAACTGCGCGTCCTTCGTATCTGCGTGCACAGTTCCGGCGAGGGCCGTGGCGCTCGCCAGGACCGCTGCAATGGATAGAAGTACCTTCAGTGGGGGATCGAACCCAACTGGAAATCTGGTGAATGCTGACAACGATCTTTCCATGCAGGCGGACACCCCCGGCCACACCAGAGAAAGCAACACCCAGGCGGGCGTTCGGCTGGCGGCAGTGGGTACGCAGATAGGTACGTTGTCCCTTCCGACGGCCATGCCGGGGACTGTGTGACGTCGATGGAAAGATGCTGATTAGCAGGCAATTCGCACGTTTTCCATCACCAGCCCACGTCAGCCATCTTCCCTGGTCGCCCTGTTTTCGGGACGAGGAGGCCGCGGGTTCAGATCCCGCCACCCCGACGCTCGTCGTCGCAGGTGAGAGGCCCCGACTGGTCGTTCTGGTCGGGGCCTTCTTCCGTCCCGGTCCGCAGCCGGTCCGCAGTAGATTTCAGAGCTCGCATTCGGGCCTCATCGAGAGCTGCGGAAACGGTATGGCGTAGGTCGTGGGGCGTAACTGTCGGAGATGATCGGAGCGCCACTGGGAACAGTGCCTCACTGGCGCCACGCCAACATCGGGCCAGCAAGCTTTACTCCTCGGAGTCAGAGGTGAATCGGGTGAGCAGATCCGTCAGCTGCTCTGCCTCGCCGGGCCCCAGTACGGAAACCAGGCGCTCGGCCAGTGGCTCCGCGGCCACGTGAGCGGCGTCGAAAAGCTCAAGGCCCTTGCGGGTGATCTCCACCGCGCGCACCCGCCGATCCCCCGGAACGGACTTGCGCACGGCCAAGCCTTTGCGCTCCAGGTCGTCCACGACCCGCATGATCCCCGCCTTGTCCGAGCCCGTCGCTTCCACCAAGTCCCGCTGCTCCGTGGGCCCGCGATTGACCAGGACGATCAGCACGGCAAAATGTCGCAACTCGATGCCGAGCGGCCGAAGCGCCTCCGTCATCGCCGCTGCCGCGCGCCAGTGCGCCCGGCGCAGCAACAACCCGAGAGCGAAAGGCGAGGGATCTCCGGGGCGGTCGGTCGCACGCGAGGCGGTCGCCTGCCGAGGAGCGTTGGCTGTCATGGTGCCGGCTGATAGATCTCGTCGGCGGCTACTGAGGCGACGCCGAGTTCGGCCGCGACCGCGTCGATCCCTTGCTGCGCGATGTTGAGGTCCACCTGGCCGTCGGGGGTGAAGTACGGGCCGATGTAGCGTTCGTAGTACTGCTGCACCTCATCACGCGTCAGCCGGTTCAGGAACGAGGCGATGTAGTCGACGGCCAGGCTTGGTTGTTCGGCGATCGTCCGCAGTGCCCGCTGGTTGGCCCGCACCAGCGCCTGCAGCGCGGGGCTGTCCAGCGGGATGTGGACGGGGTCCACGGCCACGCCCACGGTGGGGATCTGGAAGTGATCGCCGACCCAGGCCAGCAGATGGAACCCTTCTTCCTCGGCGACCTGGTCGGGTGAGAGCGTGCTGCCCACGTAGGCGGCATCGATCGAGCCGTCCCGAAGGCGTCGCAGGTCCATCTGGTAGTCACCCGGAGCCCGCACCATACATTCCAGGTCGCGGTCAGGGTCCAGACCGTGCTTACGCAGGACGATCCGGGCGAAACAACCAGGGGGGCTGTGGGGGGAGTGGACCGCCAGGCGCCGCCCGCGAAGATCCGCCATGGTGGTCACATCGGCGCTGCCGATAAACCAGAACAGCGGACGATGGGTGTTGACGCTGAGCACCTTCCAATCGATGCCGCCGGTCAGCCGTGACAACAGGGCCCGGCCCAGACCGATCGTCGCGCCGCGGCGCACACGCTCGATTTCCCAGTCGACCCCGTCGCGGATGGCAACGTGGACACCTTCATCCTCGTAATAGCCCTCCTGGTCGGCGACGTGGGCGACCAGTTCTTCGTGGATACCTCGCCCGACATAGGCCAGATCGATGGTTTGCACGGCCAAATCCCTTCCTATGTGATGACTTCCGTAGCGGCGGAGCCGATTCAATCCATGGCAAGGCCGCCGTTGACCGGAAGGTAGTGGCCGGTGGTGAAACCGGATTCCTCGCTCGCCAAGAAAGCGATCGTCCTAGCCACCTCGTCGGGGCGGACGAGGCGCCCCATGGGGTTGGTTGCGCCGAGTTGACGCACCTGCCCGGTCGTCAACTGGTCAGTCACCTCTGTTTCGTCCACCGTGGCGGGCGCGACGAGGTTCGCGGTGATCCCGTGCGGCGCCAGCTCGAGTGCGATGTACCGGACAAACTGGTCCAGTGCCGCCTTGGCGGTGCCCAGCGTGATCATCCCGTCGCGGGGCCGGCGGGACAACCCCGTGCTGAGATACACCAGCCGGCCGTAGTCGCGGGAAATCATCCCCGGCACAACGGCTTTCGTCAACAGGAACGCGGCACGCAGCTCTCGGTCCAGCTTGCCGCCGAGCTGCTCCCAGCTCAGATCGGCGAACGAGGTGACATCAAAAGGGATCAATGCGTTGTGCACGAGCACATCGACCCGGCCCCACCGTTGTTCGGTTTCGCCCACCATGCGGGTGACGTCATCGGGCGCGGTGACATCGGCCTGAATCGCCACGGCCTCACCGCCAGCCGCGGTGGCGGCCTGGACCACCTCGTCTGCCTGCTCGGCACTGGACCGATAGTTGACGACCACCCGAAACCCCCGCTCCGCGAGGACTAATGCGGTCGCCGCACCGATTCCCCGGCTGGCTCCGGTGACTATCGCAACACGACGCGTCATTGTTTACCTCCTTCTCGGGCCGCACGCGGCAGCGAGATCCAACATCGGACTGCGAGCAACTAACCGTCGACGAACGTGACCGTCTCGTCGAGCGGTGCGCGGCTCGTACGGGCGTAACTCACCTTGGGGTCCCCGTACCCGATCGACATGCCGCAGAAGAGGATCAGCCCGTCCGGGGGTGACAGGACCTCCGCCACGGACTTGCGGCACGTCGACCATGCCATCTGCGGGCAACTGTGCAACCCTTCGGCGCGCAGCAGCAGCATTACGGTCTGCAGATACATCCCGACGTCGGCCCATTGGGGCCGGCCCAGGTCACGGTCGATGTAGCAGAACAGCGCGGCGGGCGCGCCGAAAAAGTCCCAGTTGGCAATAGCCGCCCGCTGGCGTGCCTCCCAGTCCTCGCGCGCAATGCCGAGTGCACTGTAGCGCTCCTTGCCGAAAGCCGATCGGCGCTCGCGGTACGGGGACTTCACCGCGGGCGGGTACATCTCGTACTCCCGCTCGTCCCAGGGGACACCGGTGGCGACGCGCTCGACGGCACGCTTCTTGAGCTCGGCCAGCGGCGCGCCGGTCAGCACATAGGTGTTCCACGGCTGGAGGTTCGATCCGGACGGCGACCAAGCCGCGGCGGACAGCACGCGCTCCAGCACCTCCCTCGACACAGGCTTGTCGGTGAATCCGCGCACCGCCCGCCGGCTTGTGAACGCCTCATATACGTCCATGGTCGCCGAACCTACCGCCCGCCATCCGTTACGTATCTAACTGTATCAGCCAATACTATATTGATCGATACTATTCTTGAAGTCATTGGTTGCGGGTTCTAGCGCCATCGCCAAGTTCCTTGGCGATGGCCCCGGCCGGGCCGACCGGACCGGCCTATGTGGTAACCAGGCTGTTCATGGAAAGCGGTGTCCCGAAGTAGCCAACTTGGGGATCGACGACGACGGTCTTGGCTTCGCCGTGCCGGGCCAACACCTCGCGGGCCATCTGTTCGAACGAGATCTTCTCAGGCCCTCCGAAATTCTCGATGCCACCCAGTGGTTCGCCTTCTGCCACACGGGCGACCTCGGCCGCGAGGTCGGCGGCGGCGACGGGCTGGATCAGCGCCTCCGGTACACGCACCTCGTCGCCGACCGTCATCGACGCAGTGATGGCGTCGGTGAATTCCGCGAATTGGGTGGCGCGCACGATCGAGTAGGGAATCTCCGATTCTTCGATGAGCTTCTCCTGGGCGACCTTTGCCCGCAGGTACCCGCTCTTGGGTAGCTGGTCGGCACCAACGATCGACACCGCGACGTAGTGCCCAACGCCGGCGGTCTTCGCGGCAGCCTCCAAGTTAGCGGTCGACCTTGTGAAGAACTCCATCGCCGGATCGTCGTCGAATGAGGGCGAGTTGGACACGTCAACAACCACGTCGGCACCGGTTAGAGCCTCGGCGAGGCCTTCCCCGGTAAGTGTGTTGACGCCAGTCTTGGGCGACGCTGCCACCGCCTCGTCGCCGTGGTCCCTCAGTTTGTCGACCACTTTTGACCCGAGCACCCCCGTGCCACCAATCACGACGATCTTCATGGCTTTTCCTTTCAGAATCTCTGGCGGGGCGTTGGAAGCCGGCGGTCACAAGTGAAGACCTGCGTGCACACCACCAGATTTACTCGGCGATCCGCAATATTCGCCTAGAACCAAGCTAACGCCGTCCACGGTGGGTTCCACAGTGAAGATTGCTACAAAAAGCTCGCCTACAGCATGTATTGCAGTGTTGCAAAACAAAATCTCGACTGACGCCGGGACGGCCGCCGCGATCCCGGAACGACAGGTCTAGCGCGCTGATTTGATATCTGTTTATATAGAAGTATGTCGAATCAGGTGATGGGGTGTTGCCCGGCGCTGGGGGTTTCCCCACTAGACCAGGCGCAGGCCGTCAAGTTGGCGGCGATGTTCAAGGCGTTGAGCGACCCGGTGCGGCTGCGGTTGTTGAGCATGATCGCGAGCCACCCTGGCGGTGAGGCCTGCGTGTGTGAGATTTCGGCGACCTTCGATGTATCCCAGCCAACCATCTCTCATCACCTCAAACTGCTCCGCTCGGCCGGACTGCTGGACTGCGAGCGGCGGGGCACCTGGGTGTACTACTGGGTGCTTCCCTCAGCGCTGCAACAACTTTCGTCGGTCCTAGATGTCGACGACTACCCCGTGGCGACCACACCGCGGTGCGGGTCATGACCGAGACCCAGACATCGGTATCCACCCCGGCCCCGGTAACGACCCGGCTCTCGACGCTGGACCGGTTCCTGCCGGTATGGATCGGGGTGGCGATGGCCACGGGTCTTTTGCTGGGCCGACTCGTTCCGGGCCTCGGATCGGCGGTGAGTGCAGTCGAAGTCGACGGTATTTCGCTACCGATCGCGATCGGTCTGCTGGTGATGATGTATCCGGTGCTGGCCAAGGTCCGCTACGACCAGCTCGGCGAGGTTACCAGTGACCGCAAGCTGATGGTGTCTTCGCTGCTATTGAACTGGCTGATTGGTCCGGCGGTAATGTTTACCCTGGCCTGGCTGCTCCTAGCGGATCTGCCCGAGTACCGCACCGGCTTGATCGTCGTCGGGCTGGCCCGCTGCATCGCCATGGTCATCATCTGGAACGACCTCGCTTACGGGGACCGCGAAGCCGCCGCCGTCTTGGTCGCGCTCAACTCGCTGTTTCAGGTCGTCATGTTCGCTGTGCTTGGCTGGTTCTACCTCTCAGCGCTGCCCGGCTGGCTGGGCCTGCCACAAACCGGCATCGACGTATCCCCTTGGCAGATAGCCAAATCCGTGCTCATCTTCCTCGGCATCCCACTGCTGGCCGGATACCTGTCGCGCCGATTAGGTGAACGTGCCAAGGGCCGCCACTGGTATGAGACGACGTTCCTGTCCCGCATCGGCCCCTGGGCCCTGTATGGGCTGTTGTTTACCATCGTCATCCTGTTCGCCCTGCAGGGCCACCAAATCACCTCCCGGCCATGGGATGTCGCCCGTATCGCGGAGCCGCTGCTGGCGTACTTCGCGATCATGTGGGCCGGCGGATATTGCCTCGGATTCGTGCTGCGACTCGGGTATCCGCGCACCGCCACCCTGGCGTTCACCGCCGCCGGTAACAACTTCGAACTGGCCATCGCGGTGGCAATCGCCACCTACGGCGCCGGCTCCGGGCAAGCGCTGGCCGGCGTTGTGGGACCGCTGATCGAAGTGCCCGTGCTGGTCGGGCTGGTCTACGTTTCCCTGGCGCTGCGGACCCGACTCTTCTCCGCAACCCAAGCCGACTCCAGGAGTATCGGCTGATGGCCGACAAACCGAGCGTCCTGTTCGTCTGCGTCCATAACGCCGGCCGTTCTCAAATGGCCGCCGCACTGCTCATGCACCTGGCGGGGGACCGCATCGAAGTCCGCTCGGCGGGAACCGAACCCGCCGACCAGATCAACCCCGTCGCCATACCCGCCATGGCCGAACTCGGCATCGACATCAGCGCCGCCGCCCCGAAGATCCTCACCGCCGACTCGGTGCAACGCAGCGACGTCGTGATCACCATGGGCTGTGGTGACGCGTGCCCCCACTTCCCGGGCGTGTCCTACCGCGACTGGAAACTGCCCGACCCCGCCGGCCAGCCCCTGGCCACCGTGCGCGCCATCCGCGACGACATCGCCGATCGGGTCCACTCCCTCATTACCGAACTCTTCCCCACAACCAGTGCGACCAGGTAACCCGAAAGAAAGGAACCACCATGTCACGCGTGCAGCTGGCCCTCAACGTCGATGATCTCGACGAGGCAATCACTTTCTACTCCAAGCTTTTCAACACCGAACCGGCCAAGGTCAAACCTGGCTACGCCAACTTTGCGATTACCGAACCCCCGCTCAAACTGGTGCTATTTGAGAACCCTGGCCATGGCGGCACCCTTAACCACCTCGGCATCGAAGTGGCCTGCAGCGACACTGTGCACGCCGAAATCACCCGTCTCACCGAACAAGGCCTGTTCACCGAAGAAGAGATCAACACCACCTGCTGCTTCGCCAGCCAGGACAAGGTCTGGGTCACCGCCCCTGGTGGCGAAAAGTGGGAGGTCTACACCGTCTTGTCTGACTCCGACACCTTCGGCACCAGCCCGGACCTGCTCGCCGCCGAGGGAACAGGCGGCTGTTCCTGCAGCGGCGAGAACACCAGCGATGCATCCTCCGACGTGGCTGCGACCAGCACGGCCTGCTGCTGAACAGCGTTCATCTAGACGAAGGTGTTTTACCATGCAGGTGCTTGCCTACATAGCCGCGGCGCTACTCGCGGTGTGGGGAATAGCCCATGCCGTACCGACCAAACGGGTGGTGGCCGGTTTCGCGCCGATCACTGCGGACTGGCCGAGTCCTTGACGATGTGGGGCATGGCCACCCTGGTGGTCGCGGCCACCGCGACTGCGGCTGACATCCAGGTCACCGCCATCGTCTACCGCGTCGTCGCCGGGTTACTCGTAGCCCTTGCAGTGCTCACCGCGCTCACCGGCGCTCGAACCCCCATCGTGTGGTTCAAGGTCTGTCCCGCACTGCTCGTCACATCTGCAGCTCTGCTACTGATGGCCAGCATCCTGTGACGTAGCGCGGGCCTTATGGCTGCAAGCCATCCGGGCCTTCGACACCGCCATCGACCGGGTGTGGTCCACCGAAACGATAGCCCTCGCGGATAAGCAGCCGACTGCAAACGGTAGGGGATACCCTTTGCCTCGAGCAGTTGGCGCCTTGAACGGCTCAGCGACTGCTCTCTTGCTGTTGCGAAGGGCCAGGCCATGCTTAGTGTGGGGCGCGGTATCGCCGACATCACCGGCGAGCCGGCGAACTGCGGCATGCTCGGCTACGGCAAGTCCGATCAGCGCACCGCCGGTATCCACCTTCGACTTCGGTCACGGGCGTTCGTTTTCGACGACGGGCAGGCGCGGGTATTGCTGGTTGTGGCCGACCTGCCGCTGCCTATGCAAAACGTGACCGATGAAGTGCTGCGCAGGTTGGCAGATTCCTACGGCGACGCCTACTCGGAGCAAAACACGCTGATAACGACGACTCACACACACTCCGGGCCCGGCGGGTATTGCGGACACCTTCTGTACAACCTGACGACGAACGGCTTTAGGCCGACGACATTCGCGGCGATCGTCGACGGAATTGTCGAATCGGTAGGGCATGCCCACCGCGATCTGGCACCCGCCGAGGTGGCCTTATCGCACGGAGAGTTGCACGGCGCGAGCATTAATCGGTCACCGTCGTCGTTCGACCGCAACCCGGCGACCGACAGGGCGTTCTTCCCGCGCCGCATCGATCCGCAGACCACGTTGGTGCGTATCGATCGTGGCGACCGCACGGTGGGCGCGATCCACTTTTTCGCCACTCACGGCACCACCATGAGCAATCGCAACCGCCTCATCTCTGGAGACAACAAGGGCTTCGCCGCCTACCACTGGGAACGCATTGTCTGCGGCGCGGACTATCTCGCGGGTCAGCCCGACTTCATTGCCGCCTTCGCACAGACGAACCCCGGCGACATGAGCCCGCACGTCGACGGACCCATCAATCCTGCTACCAACGCGGACCACGGGGTGGAGAGCACGCGCCGAGTGGGGTTATGCCAGTTCGAGGATGCTGTCACGCGATTACGCAACGCGACACCGATCGGCACTGGTATCGATGCCCGGTTCACCGACGTCGATCTCAGTTGTGTCCCGGTGCGCGGCGAATACACGCCTGACGGGCAACCGCACCAAACCGGGCGACCGATGATTGCCGCCGCGACCATGGCGGGGACGGATGACGGCGCCGGGTTCGTGGGATTCCACCAGGGCCGAAATCCCCTATGGGACAAAACATCCGACGCCATCTACCGCTTCTCCACGTCAGTGCGGGCGGCACACGCCCCCAAAGGCATTGTGTTGCCCGCCCACCTGCTGAACCGGATACATCCCTTTATCCAGGAAATCGTTCCGGTTCACCTGGTGCGGATCGGCCGCCTCTTTCTGATTGGCATCCCGGGCGAACCGACCATTGTCGCGGGGCTTCGGCTGCGTCGCACTGTGGCGTCTATTGTTGGCGCCGAACTCGCCGACGTGCTCTGCGTGGGCTACAGCAACGCCTACATCCATTACGTGACCACGCCCGAAGAGTATCTCGAACAGCGCTACGAGGGCGGCAGCACACTGTTTGGTCGATGGGAATTGCCTGCCCTCATGCAGACCGTGGCCGGACTCGCCGAGGCTATGCGAGACGGCCGTCCCGCCATGCCCGGCCAGCGTCCGCCGCCTAACGAAGCGCTCAGCTGGGTGCGGGCTGCCCCAGCCGAGAGTGGTTCATTTGGAACAGTTGTCGCTGAGCCGTCTGCAACGTACCGACCCGGCGAGGCGGTTGAAGCCGTATTCGCCAGCGCGTTTCCGAATAACGATCTGCGCCGGAACAGCACCTACCTCGAGGTGCTCCGCCAGGAGGGCGCGGGCTGGGTGCGCGTTGCTGACGATGGCGACTGGTCGACGAGCTTTCATTGGCGGCGGCAAGGGCTGGCCGGCTCGCGCGTCACCATCCGCTGGTGTATTCCGCGCGATGCTCGGCCCGGCCGATACCGAATTGTCCATCACTGCACTGCACGCAACCGAGACGGCACTCTGCACGCATTCACCGGAACGAGTCGCGAGTTCACGATCTTGTGACCCGGCTCCGTCAGCACGGACAGCCTGCCAAATCTGCTAGGTCGTCCTACCACCTCGGGCATGGAAGAAGTCCGTGCTGGACGGTTGCAGGATCAATATCAGGATTGGCACCACAAAAACTAGGCCGAGGAACGCACGCACCAACGCAGGGCCGGCGGTGGTCGTACTACCAGCGAGGCTAATGGCCGGCCCCAGAAGCACGAGAATCACTTGTATCGCTGAAATAGACACAAGCATTGTTCTGCTGCGGCCGCTCAAAGCTGAGACTCCGCCCCACACGTACAGCGCACTCATGGATAGCCCGAGCAACACCACCACGTAAGCAATTGCGACCAGCGCCGAACCCCCCCGTGCTAGGTGGTGGCTGGTGGTAACAGCTAGCTAGGAGGAGCAAAAGGTCGATGAGGATGCCTAGCCCGCCAACCACAAATGCGAGGACTGCTGCGGCAGTGACGGCGCCTGGGCGCCGTCGGGAACCGTAGCCGCCGAGGACGGGAGCACCGTACGCCGGCGGAACAACGGCGTACTGAGGTGTGCCGTACTGAGGCGGCACGACGCCGTAGTTTGACGCGGGGCCGTACTGCGCCGGCGCAAGGGCGTAAGGCGGTGCAACGGCGTAAGCCGGTGGAGTGCCGTACGCCGGGGTTTGCCCTGGGTGACCGTATCCAGGCCAGCCTATGGTTGCTTGCTGCGTGGGCTGCTCGTGTAGAGGCACCTTGCGCTCGGCGGGTGCCTGAGTTGGATATGACATTGTCTCTCCCTCAATGGATTTCGAATACATATTTGGTTTGGCTGATGCGGGGTGTACCTGGCGCGGCCGGCGGGTCCGGCTCAACGCAGGTAGGGAAGCAGGTAGGGCAGCGCGAAGATGACGGCCCAAGCCGCAGAGATCGCCAGGCCGGCGATCGCCAGCCCACGACCCTCCTACCGGATTTGGATCTGGCACAGCGCGACGATGGCGAAAATGACGCTCAAACCGACGATCCCGAAAAAGCTGAGCACAAATGATGCGATGGCAAAGCTGTTGGTGGAGCGCACCGGCGCGGCATACGGCCCGGGCGTCGGGTAATAGTTGTAGGTCATCCCGTTTGTTCCCTTTGTGGTGGACCGCCGCGCCGCCGCGGGGCCAGGTCGTTGATGCGAAGAGATTCGCAGCCAGCGCTTGGAAGGTCCTAAAAGAGTTCTTGGAACGGTTTCGTCGAGGTGGCGGCTTATACGTGCGGCCGGTAGTTGGGGATGACGACCACCCTGACCAACTCGGCGATCTGGGGTGCGAGTTCCGGCAGTGTTCGTGGTTCGTGGCCGGCCAGGTATTCGGTGATCAACTCGATTCCAGCGGCCACGACGAGGTGGCACATTTGGTCTGTTAATGGTGGCAGCGCGGGATCGGTCCGGCTGCGTAGGTCGCGCATCGGGGGCGCTATGGCATCGACGAATTCGTTGATGGCTTCGTTGCGGCGGTTGCGTACCCGTTGCCCTGCACCGACTGCTTCGAGGAAGAAAACGCGGGTCGCGGCGGGGGCTGCGCCGATCACCGCCAGAATTCTCAAGGCGAAGTCCTGGATTTCAGCCGGTTCGATGCGTAATGGTCCACCGTTCGGCACGTTTAGCCCGGACTCTCTGACAACCAAACCTACGGCCTGATAGGCGTCGAGGAACAAGTCCTCCTTAGACTCATACAGCTCGTAGAAGGTTTTGCTCGATACACCAGCCCGTTTGGCGATGTTCAGAACGGAGGTGGTTGCGTACCCTTTGGTAGCGAAGAGTTCGATTGCAGCAGCATTGATTCGGACGCGTTGGGCTTCCTTGATGTCGTCACGCGACAAGCCATGCCGGTAGCGCGGCAGCGGGTCCGCGGCACCACCCGCGAGCAATCGAAAGACGGCGCTGGCGGTTTCCAGGTTGGTCGCTGCTACCTCGCCCATCGTCGCACCATTAACGCTGTGCCTGCACACGTTCCGGCCGAACCCCGGTTGGATCGTGGTCGCCCCGATCGTATTGATAGTCATCGAACGAGAAGTGACGATTGGCGCGACTGGCCGCGAAGAAGCTCGTCGGGCGGATGTAGGTGCTATCACCTTGAGAATTACGGTAATACGTGGGCACGTGGCCGTTGAGGTCCTTGAAGTAGTACCGCAGCGCCCGTGACCGCTTCACGATCAGGTTGTGGTACTCGTCGTGAACTGCTTGCCGGACCTCAACTCGTGTGGCTCGGCGACGCCGAGCCTCGCTGATTGCACGTACGGCGTGATCGGCCGTCATTTCGACGAATGCGTGCCATCCGCTCCCGGTCCAGGAGTACGGGCCGACCAGAGTCCATCGATTGGGTAGGCCGGGCACGGCGACACTTTGGTACGCCTGCAATCCGTGCTGACGGTAATACTCGGCGAGGTCGAAGTTGTCGCGGCCCAGAATTGTTCCGGGCCGGTAGGTTTCGGGGTCGGAGAAAACCTCGTAGCCGGTCGCCATGACGATCACGTCGAAGTCGTAGTCGCGACCGTCGCGAGTGCGAATCCCATTCGCAGTGATCTCGCTAATCGGTGTGGTGACGAGTCCGACGTTGTGCCGGTTGTAGGCCTGCAGGTATTGGTTTGACAGCGTTGGCCGCTTCGCCACCAAGCCAAAGTTCGGTGCAAGCGCCGCAACGGTATTGGGGTCCGAAACGACCCGGTTGAGGTAGCGGCGGTAGACCGCGATGGTGGTGTGATCAAAGCTGGCGAGGACCGGACGGATGACTGGCTGAGGCAACCCGCTGACGGCCCGTAGCGCGAGGTCGACAGCGACCAGAGCGACGCCGTGCAGTGCAGGCTGGACGCCGCGAACAGCGAATAGGCGCTGCAGGGATTTTGAGATGCGGTAGTCGGGTTTGGGCAGCGCCCACACTGGTGTGCGCTGGAAGACGGTCAATGTCTCAACTTCTCTGGCGATGGCCGGAATGATTTGCACGGCGCTTGCGCCGGTGCCGATCACCGCAACCCGCTTGCCGCCCAGTTCGAAATTGTGGTCCCAACTTGCCGGCCGTTGGATCTTGCCTTCAAAGGCTTGCCATCCGCGGATTCCGGGATCGGTTTTTGGGCGGACGAACGCACCGACGGCGTTGATCAAGAACCGAGCTGTGATGAATTCTCCTGTCTGCGTGTGTAGCACCCACATAGCGGCCGCGTCATCCCACTGCTCGCGCACGACGTTGGTGTTGAGCCGTACCCGCCGGTACAGGTCGAAACGTTTGGCCACCTCGACGTGGTAGCGCTTGACCTCCGCACCGCGCGGAAAGACGCGGCTCCAATTGGGATTGCGAGCGAATGAGTATTGGTAGGCGATGGCCGGGATGTCGACGCTCAGGCCGGGGTAGTGGTTTTCGTGCCAGCTACCGCCGATGTCGTCAGCACGCTCGATGATCACGAAGTCGTCAATGCCGGCCTGTGCAACCTTGACAGCAGCGGCGAGGCCGCCCGGCCCTGCCCCGATAATGGCGACTTCGAAATCTGGTTGCCGTCCGGTACGGGTTTTCTCTGAGTTCGCTTGCGTATCAGTCATGTTGGCCTGTGAGGGGACGGAACCGCACTCTGGTGCCGTAGCGGGGTGCAAGCATGATCGAGCGCCGTACGATCTTCTCCGGCTTTTCGTCGACAGCGGTGAACTCGCCCTCGCGTAGCAGCACGTGCAGCACGGTGATCAACTCTCGCATTGAAAAGCTCGCGCCCAGACAGCGTTTGACACCGCCTCCGAAGGGAACCCATGCGTACGTTTGCGGTCGGGTGCCGAGGAATCGCTCGGGTCGGAACTCGTGCGGATGCTCGTATGTGTCCGCGTTGCGGTTAATGGCGATGATATGGACGACGATTCGCGTGCCGGCATCGACACGGTAGCCGCCGATGGGAAAAGGTTGCGCGGCGACACGGGCCGTGACGGGTGCGGGTGGACGTACCCGCAAGGTCTCGTTGATCACCGCCGTGGTGAAGGCTTCTTCACCGCTGATGGCTTCGGACTGCACGCGCCGCAGTGCATCGGGATGGTGCAGCAGCAGGTCGAAGGCCCACGCCAACGTGGTGGCGGTGGTTTCGTGACCCGCCAGTATCAAGGTGATCAGATCGTCACGAATCTCACTGTCTGACAACTGTTCTCCGTCGTCTCCACGCGCACACATGAGCAAGGCCAGAATGTCGACTTGCTCTGCCAAGCGTGGATCGTTTCGCCGTTGGGCGATTAGCGGCATGACGACGTCGTCAATCTCCCGATTGGCTTGGGCCCGTTTAGGCCACACCCGTAACCCGCCTAAGCGACGTAGTGCGTAACGGACCGTCAATTGCTCTGAAACACCAAGATTCAAGAGGCGTTCGAATGGCCGGCCCAGTCGCCGCACCTCGTCGGGATCATCGACACCAAAGATGACCTTGACGATCACGTCCAGCATCAGCGACCGCGCTGCCTCCAACATCTCGAACGGACGGTCAACAGGCCAGCTGCACATCGCCGCCCGGGTGGAGTTCTCAATGATCGGCACGTAACTGCTCAGCGCAGCGCCGTGCAGCGGAGGCGTCAAGAGCTTGCGCCGCCGCAGGTGCTCCGGCTCCTCCTGCACAAACATCGATCCGGACCCGTAAATCGCCGCCGCGGGGCCCACGCCCTCTCCCCCGAGTAGGACGTCTGTCGGAGCGGTGAAAACCTGCTTAACCAGCTCCGGGTCGGACACGATCGCAACGTCACCCAGGCTGAGGATGGGCATCGTCATGATCGGCCCGTACCGACGTATCAATCGCAGCATCCGGCGCTCGCCACCCACCAGGTAGGCAACCGCATACGCGGCGGCGAAGACCGGACGAAGCATGCGGGGAGCGGGTAGACCCGGTGGACGGTTCAAGGCATCCGGTGCGTTCTTCCGGCGAAGTGCGGATGCTGGCACGCTGAGGACTCCCAATCGAAGATCCAGAAATGATCCATTTCTAGTTATAGAAGAGCACGGCGGCTCGGGTCGGTCAAGGCGACGGGTCGGGAGTCAGTCGCCAGTCCGAGTCTGGCAACGTTCGAGAAGGATCTGGGCCAGCCGCATTGGTTCGCTGATCATCACGTCGTGACAGGTGTCGATCGAGTACATGACACCACGCCACCAAGCACGTCGATGCTGGCGCGCTGCTGAGCTTCCGAGAGCGTCCGATCATTGCGCGTCATGATCCACGTTCGGGGGACGCCCATTGGCATATCGCTGCGGTCGACCGGATCCGCGACGATCGTCATCGACTCCCGGTAGATCCGCGACATCGCGAATCGACGCTGAGCTCGGGTCATACCGTTGCAGAACAGGATACGAGCAGCGATCGGCAGTTTATATGGAGTGCCGAACCTGGCACCCCACCGAACAAAGGGAGTTGCCGGGCCCCACAGCGTGTCCACCATGGCAGATCCTTGCGGCGGAACGAAGGCAGTCACGAAGATGGCCTCCGGGACCCGCGCCGCACCCAGCTTGGTCAGGACGCCCGGCATGACCAGTCCTGCCATTGAGTGCCCAGCTATGACAATCCTGTCCAGGCCGGCCTGATCGATATCACTGACAACCGAATCCACCCAGTCGCGGATCGTGGCTCTGCGCAGGTCACCCGGCTTGCCTCGACGACCGGGCAAGTCGACGGCAAGCACTTGCAATTCGGGTGCGGTGCTGCGTAAGTGGGCAATTGTCAGATCCCAGCAGTCCGCGGCGTGACCTCCACCGTGGATGAGGACTAGGTCGGGAAGCGCCATGAACGTCGACGCTACTTCAGCTGTTTGCTGCAACGACTGCAAACGGACGAAGATCGTTACGGCGCACCCAGGGCTCGGCCTGGCACAGCGGCGTCAGACCACGCAGCCACCTCGCCTTGCCGTTGACACAAGGCAGCAGGGGCAGGGGATCTACACGCAGTCTGCGCAGATAGGTGGTTCACCGCCGGCGCTGCGCAAACGGCTGCGGTGCTGCACCAAATGGCAGCTCGAACAGGTAAATTCGTCGGCCCGCGCGGGAATCACCGTCACCGACAGTTCTTCATCTGACAGATCCGCGCCGGGCAGCTCGAAAAAGTGGGCATCGTTCGGGTCGTCATCCACGATTACCGCGGACGACCCGGGCAGGGCAGGTGACAACTCGCGGAGAGCGGATCTGTCCGCAGTCTCGACGTCGGACACGCGGCGTGCGTCGTAATCGCTAGCGGTCGACATGGGTGTTCCTTCCCTGCGCAGTGGCGGGTTAACCCACTTTGCTGTGGTCACCCGTAGCTGAGGCGATACCCCATCCAGGCGCAATTCACACCGGTCCGCACGAAGAAATTGCACACACGACAAAATGGCTCGGTTGTGTTGAGGGAGATTGGCCGGTGCGATACCCGGCTGCCGACCTCAGCGAGCGGTGAGTGGCAGTCCGTACTCGTTGCTGGGGAAGGGCGGTTTGGCGTCGTCGGCCCGGAGACGGGCATGCAGATTCCAGGCCGGCCCCAACCAAGGCGCCACTAAGGCCAAAACCACGGACACGGCAGCCACCACCGGGTGTCCGGCTACCAGCGCAGACACGCCCACTACCAGGCCGACCAGCCAGACCGCGGCCGCAACCAGGCCGGGAGCGGTGGGACCGTCGTCGATGGACTCGCCGGCGCGGCTGTGGACAGTACGCGCATGGTCAACCGGGCCGTTTCCGGTGTAAGCCATGATCACTCCCAACGAGATAGATTGCAGGCCAACGCCACTCGCATGGCGAATATTCTGCTGACGTCACGGTGCGGGCGAATCGCCCGGCGTTGCGCTGCTGCGGTCCCCGATACCGCCGCATTGGGAATCGCTTCCACACGGTTATAGCCTAAAGATACTATTTCCACACACCTCAATTTGCTGCAGTTCCGGCCTGCGGCTCTGGTGTTGGTCGCGGTCGCCCGTCTGAGCCACAGCGTGGCGGTGGATTGCCGGGTTGGCGGCAATGCGTGCGCCCCTGGCGAAGCCGACGTAGCTGACATGGCCAGCTACTACCCAATTCACCGCTGCGGCCAACCATGGCAGCGTATGGCGGACGTGCCGGCAGCGTTGCCCGCCGTTAGTGCGGCCCGGCTACAACCCGCGGGTGCGCAGCAACAGCGGCAGCACCAGCCAGAACATCGCGAATAGCGCTGCCGCACACACCCCGGCAACAACACCCGCGTTGCGCCCGGACACCGCAGCGAAAACGATGACCGTCATCCCGGTCAGCGCGGCACCGAGCAGCAGCAGCCCGGCGTAGGCGCACCGGTGCGCCGCCGACACCAGCACCTGGAGCCGATGCCGCCTGAATAGCAAGCGGTGCGTGGCCACCGGGGCAATCAGCAGCACCGTCGCGCCCACCGAACAGCTCACCGTCGCCAGATACACCACTCGCATGTGCTGACTGAGAACGTCGAATCGCTGCTGGAACGGCAGCGTCAACAGGAACCCGGTGAGCAGCTGCACCCCAGTCTGCACTACCCGCAGCTCCTGTAGCAGGCTGTTCCAGTTCCGGTCCAGCCGTTGGATCTCAGTTTCGCCGCGCTCGCGGCGATCCCACTGCTGGTCATCTTCCGGATGATCGACATCCATGGCCGTGATCATCGCACCAGGCCTACCCAGGCACGTCGTTTTGTGAGGGGAACTTGCACGATCAGCCGGTCATGAACTCTTGGTAGGCCGACTCGAGATGCGGCGGCAGCGCCGTCACGTTGCACCGACGTTCCGTGTCGCCGATCGGTGCCAGAATGCCGCGCAGGTCGCTGTACTCCTGCGG
Organism: uncultured Actinomycetota bacterium; assembly: GCA_963728815.1. Lineage (GTDB taxonomy): Bacteria > Actinomycetota > Actinomycetes > Mycobacteriales > Mycobacteriaceae > Mycobacterium. The sequence goes on along the minus strand of CAVSLH010000015.1, from coordinate 146,962 downwards.
GTGCGCGCTGAAATAGTCGCGAATGCTGGCGGAAGCCTGCGGACGAGGCTGGTTGAAGGCTGCGGTGACCACCTGGTTGGCGTCCGGGTGGGCGTTGAGGTACTGGCGCGCGGCACCGGTCGCCGATGAAACCGTGGCTTGCACACCCCCAGGACTGCAGTCGGGTGCCGCGGCTGCTGTGGGCACGCTCAAAATACCGACGGCTGTTCCCCCTATTAGTCCCCCAAACAGGCAGCCGGCGCTGATGCCAGCAAGTCCCCGGTACGCCGCGATTCGGCTGATTTTCATGATCGTTGTTGCCCTTCGAATGTCCGGATGGATCCCTGACCCTGAGTTTCGGGTAGCCGAAGCGAACTCTGCCCAAACCGACTGCGTCGCGGGAAGCCCCCCGGCGCAATTCGCTCGAGGGCGCCGGGCCCCCGTGACCTGCTGTTGCAGAACGTCTACCGAACGCGCCGCCGAAGGTTGAAGATTGGGTAGTAACGTCCCGCTCAAACCGCAGTGGACGGGAGAACGAGGATGCCGGCGACCGATCACGAGTGGAACAGACCCGCCGCGGTGGCCATCCCCGAGGAGGGCTACTTCGAACTGCAGCGGGGCAGATACGGACCGGTCTTCCCAAGGACACCCGCCTGCTACGGGTTCTCCATCATTGCGAAGGTCAAGCCGGGCCGAGAAGCCGCGATTCGTGAGTATGGCAGGGTGATCCAGGCCGCAATAGCGGCTGAGCCGGACCTGCTTGCCCCGCTGCGCCTGCACTATCTGCGATGGGTTCTGTTCGACGTCGGCTTTGGATTGCATTTCCAATACCAAGGGATTTTCGATACCGACTTCGACAAGTACACCGAGGACGCGATCAAGCTATTCTCCCAGTCGGGTGTCACCACCGTGTTCACCAACCTGGAAGGCTTCCCGGACGACTGGCAAACCAACCCTGAGGCGTTCATCAAATTCGTGCGCGAGCACCAATTCCCCAGCTTCCTCGAGTACGGGGAGTATCCCTACGTCACGGCGGACGAGATCAAGAAGGCCCTTCGGCTCAAGGCCGCATTCTCTGACATGCTTGACCAGATGCAGTAATTCGTTGCCCGGGTGCATCGATGCTTGACCTTGACAACATCCAGCACATCCTCGTGACGCGCACGCCCGCAATGACCGGACGTTACGAATTCCTGTCGTTCGGAACCCCCGCAGGCGCGCGGGCGTGGCTGGCCGAGCTGGTGGACAAGGTGCAGTCGGCGGCGGACGCCCGAAAGACGATGGACAGCAACGATCGCTGGATCACGCTTGCGTTCACCTGGAATGGCCTGCGGGCGCTTGGAGTATCCGAAAGTTCACTGGTCACCTTCCCGGACGAATTTCGAGAGGGCATGGCCGCCCGCTCGGATATCTTGGGCGACACCGGCTCGAACCACCCCGCCAACTGGGTTGGCGGCTTGGCCGACGACGATCTGCACGCGATCGCGATCTTGTTCGCCCGTAACGAGCCTGAGCATCAACGTTGTACCGCGGTCCACGCCGAACTGGTAGCACGATGTGCCGGTGTGCGAGTGTTGTCTTTTCTCGACCTGAACGCGACACCACCATTCAACTACGCTCACGATCATTTCGGGTTCCGGGACCGAATGTCACAACCAGTCATCGAGGGATCCGGTGAAAAGCCGACGCCGGGGTCCGGCACAGCGTTGAAACCTGGAGAGTTCATCCTCGGCTACCCCGATGAGGAGGGTGTTACCGCGAAACTTCCTGCGCCCGAAGAACTGTCACGCAATGGCAGCTACATGGCATACCGACGGTTGCAGGAGCACGTCGGCTTGTTCCGCAACTACCTGAAAGACCAGGCCGGCACACCGGACGGGCAAGAACTTCTCGCCGCGAAGCTGATGGGCAGGTGGCGAAGCGGCGCACCGCTTGTCCTCGCACCTGAGCATGACGACCCAGAACTCGGCGCGGATCCCATGCGTAACAATGATTTCAACTACAAAGAGATGGACCCGGTCGGGTATGCGGTGCCATTGGGTTCCCATATCCGCCGACTCAACCCGCGCGACACCGCGGTCAATATGAACCGGCGCCGGATGATTCGGCGCGGTGCCACTTATGGCGAGGCGCTTCCTGAGGGCGCTCCCGACGACGGCGCGGATCGTGGCATCGCCGCGTTCATCATCTGCGCCAGCCTCATCCGCCAATTCGAGTTCGCACAAAACGTGTGGATCAACGACCGCAACTTCCACGAACTGGGTAACGAGCGCGATCCAATCTGCGGGACGCAAGACGGCACCATGGAATACAAGATCCCGAAGCGTCCCATCCGCAAGGTTCTCAAAGGGTTGCCCGCCTTCACCACACTCACCGGCGGGGCATACTTCTTTCTTCCGGGTCTCAACGGCCTCAGATACCTGGCGACGCTGGAAACCTAATGGGGACACCATGAGCACACCGCAGCCTGCACGCACATACAACCAGGGCCACGTTCCCCGCAAGCACACACCAGGCCGGCGACGCATCAGCATCTACTGGACCTGGAGCTATCCATGGGAGGCCCAACGCGATCCGGCCGCGATGGACAATCGGTTCTCCACGATGACCGAGGTCCGCAGAGTGGCCTGGCCAAACTACGAGACCCCGGAGTGGGACGAGGCGCACTTCCTGCAAGGCATCGCCGGAACCCTGGAACTGTTCCACCGCTCGACGTTGCACTTCCAAGAACTGGCTGGCGAGGTGACCGGTCACCCGGTCGCGGTTTTCCAGCGCATCGACCAGGCGGGGTACAAGCTGCCGATCGACGAGCGGGTACTGGCCGATACCGACACCCTCATGGTCTTCGGACTCGACCACGTGCTCGGCCACGAAGAGGCACAACCTCAGGAAGTCGCCGCCATTCAGGCCTGGCTGCAGCGGGAAGGCACATGCCTCCTACTGGCGCCCCATCATGACGTCGGTTGCACCGACGACCTGGAGCAACGCCAGCTCGAGTATCTACACCACGGCGACCCGCTGGTGCCGCGCCAGCAGCGCTTCAGCCAATACACGCGCTCCCTGATGAAGGCGCTCGACGTTCCCGTCTACAACAAGTGGGGGCTCCGGCCGGCGGTAATCGACGGCACCAACCAGATCGCTCCGCTGAGTGGTTTCCCCGACCTGGACGCGCCCCGCCTCCTCGACAACGTCACCACCTTCAACTTCCACCCCCACCTGCCGCACTACGAGCTAACGGCGCCGGAAGGCGACACTCTGCGCGTGCTGGGCCGCCAGCCAATCGATCCAACCCGGCCGCATCCCTTCACCGAGGCCGGCAACACCGAATTCAATGCGCTCATCTGGATGCCGCCGACCACGCAACGCGCTGGCGACATCGTGCTGGTCGACTCCACAAATTTCACGACCCTCTTCGGCGGCACCGACAGCCTGGTGAGCTTTTGGCGGAACTTGTCGCAGATGAGGTAATGCGCTAGCGGGTTCCAGCCATGGCGTAACGACCGATGCATGCGTGCTCCACGGGTTCAACTCGCACTAAGAGCACGGATGAACCGATCCATGACGGCGCCGGCTTCCCGGCGTGCCTGCGCATGATCTGGGGCCCGCGCGACATAGAGGGTTGCTTCACGCATCGCGCCCAGCAGTGTTAGTGCGGTCGCCTCGACTGGCTGCGGCGGGATGCGCGAGGCTTCGATGGCGTGGTCGAGCAGATCCCGCACCAGCCCGATGTTGTAGCGATTCCCGATTTCGGTCCACCGTGTCCAGCCCAATACAGCCGGGGCGTCCACCAGCACGATCCGCTGGACTTCCGGGTCGGCGCAGGCATCTAGCCAGAAGTCCGCTCCCAAATGCATGACCTCGACTGGGTCCGTCTTGTTGGCCACCGCTATCGCCTGGCCCATGCGCGCGGCAACTTCCCCCTCGACCTGTTCGAACACCGCCGCGAAGAGCTCGGTCTTGTCGGAGAAGTGGTGATAGAGAGCGCCGCGCGTGACGCCGCGCAATCTTCGCCGTGCGTCGCACCTGTAGGGGCGTGCGCCTCACCTGTACGAGAAGGGACGCAGCAATGCCGATGAACACTCAACGCAGGAAAGTCCACTTCGCCAGCGCTGGCAGCCGGTGCACGGCGTGGCATTACCCCGGCGACAACGACGGATGCGTAATCATGGCAGCCGGGCTAGGTGTCATCAAGGAACCGGGTACCGACCGCTTCGCCAAACGCTTTCATGACGCCGGCTACCCGGTGCTCGCCTTCGACTTTCGCCGAGGCGGCGGAAGCGGCGGCACGCCACGTCAACTCGTGCGCATCGGCGATCAGCTCGCCGACTGGCAAGCCGCCATCAGCTTCGCCCGCACCCTTCCCGGGGTAGACGTCGACAAGGTAGCGATATGGGGATTTTCGGTCTCGGGTGGCCAGGTTTTCACCATTGCCGCACGCAACCCGGGGCTCGCCGCGGCGATCGCCCATTCACCACTTGCCGACGGACTTCACGCCATGCGCAATGCACGGCGGCACACTACGCCCCTCGCGCTTGCCCGCCTTAGCTGCCGCGCGGCCGCCGACTGGCTGGGCGGACTGCTCGGGCGCAAGCCGTTGTTGGTGCCGCTGACCGGTCAACGAGGTGCCGTTGCTGCCCTCACCACACCCGACTCCCGCAACGGCGCTGCGGCGCTTAACCCTCAAAACCGCTACCCACATTGGCAACAACGCATTGCCGCACGGCCGGCCATCCGTGTCGCCTTGTACAGGCCCGGGCGATTCACCTCGCGTGTCCAGTGCCCACTCATCGTGGTCGCCCACGAGCAGGACGGTGTCGCTCCGCCCGAGCCCGCAATCCGCGCGGCCTCGCTGGCTCCCCACGGCCTGCTCGCCCGCCTGCCGGGTGGACACTATGCAGCATTTCTCGGCGGCGAGGAGGCGGCCGCGGAAGTCCTGGTGTCGTTTCTTGACCGCGAACTGCGCCCGCGCAACGGCAATTCCGCCGACAACTACATGACAGCTGACGAGCCTGGCGTAATCGTGCACCGCTCGCTGCTGCCCAGCAGGCATCATCACGCAGGATGCGAAGGTCTGTAACCGATTACGGATGTATTTCGTCAAACTGCCGGGGGCACAACGATTTTCGCTGAGTTGCAAATAACTGTGTATTCGTAAGGAGGACAAGGGAGATGAGTTCCGCGCTGAAAGCTATTGAGGTAGAGCGGGAGACGATCTTGGCGCTGTGCCAGGAGATGGAGGAGTCCGTCTGGACGAAGGATAGCGGGTGCCCAGGCTGGTCGGTGCGGGATGTCGTGTCGCATATGGCCTGCAGCTTCTGGTTAGCTGTGGACCCATCTAACTTGCCTGATCCCCAAGGGCTGCCCGCCGAACGCGCAGCAGACCTTTATGTCGAGTCGCGCCGCTCTCTGACTCACGAGCAGGTTGTGGCGGACTACGAGTCAGTCAGCTTGCGAGGCCTCGAGGTGCTCGCTGCCGTGCAAAGCCAGGACGTCGATATACCGCTGGGGGATGTCGGGACCTACCCGGCGTCGGTCGTGCCGAACGCGTTCGCCTTCGAACACTACGTGCACATCAGATACGATCTCTTCCCCCCAGCCGGCCCACTAATGGGGGAGCCCCCGGCTTCCGACGATTTGCGGCTGGCACCGACTCTCGACTGGATCGAGGCAGCGCTGCCCCAGCAAAATGCGGACCTCCTGGCGGGTACGGGTAATGCGGTCGAGATACGCCTCAACGGAGTCAGCGGCCGGACCCTCCGCATTGGCGGCGCCGACGTGGCAGCGCGCGTCACTTCCGACGCCGAGGCATTCGTACGGTGGGTCACTCAACGAGCCACATGGGAAGCTCTCGGCGTGGACGCTGAAGGGGACCGATCAACCCTTGAGATCATTCGTCAGCTCAGGGTGTTCTGATCAAACACGGCCTGGCGATCCTCAGCGCGCGTTCTGAGAAACCGCCACGAAGTGAGCGACGCTCTCAGCGGTTCAGGTTGCCGTCACGCACGCCGGTCAAGGCGTCGTCCAGCGTCGGGTACAGCGGAAAGGTCTTGTCCAGACCCGTCAGGTGAATCGGCCTTCGGGTCGCCGGGCCGCGCGCCACCACCCCGAACTCAGCAGAATTGCCGAGTTTCTCGTGGGTCGCGGCCAGAATCTTGAGCCCCACCGAGCCGAGAAACTCTACTCCGGAGAGGTCGATGACCAGCGCAGTCGGACTTTCCGCAACCACCGCACCGATGGCTTGTTCCAAGGCAGGAGCGGTGACCAAATCGATTTCGCCGCTGACACTGACCACGGCGACCCCATCGTGGTCCGCAACCAACGTGGTGATCGAATCGGGAGCTGACAATGGCGATCCTTTGTCCGAGCCTTAAGTGTGGTGCAAGCCTAACCCGCCATGCGAACTGCGAGAAGGAGAAGCCCTCAACACCGGGCATGCCGCAGCCCAGGCTAGTCTCGCCATAGGACCTGCGCCCTGCGGAGCGCGACGCGGTACCTGGGAGGCCACATGTCAGATTCGCCGTCAGATCGCAGCAGCACCACCGCGACCGCACAGACGGTCACCATTACCAGCGAAAGTTTGCTGCCACAGCTGGTCCAGCATCTGCGGCAGAATCGGACAGTATTGCGCGAGGAGTGGGCCCGCAGGATCACCGAGGCGGAGCTGCTTACCGCGATGACGCCTGAGGAGCTCTTCTCTGAGGCAACCGCCGTGTACGACAACTACGTGGAGGTGCTCGAAACCGGGAGCGTCGAGGCGTTGCAAGCCTACGCGCGAGACCTTTCTGAACGCATCATCCCGCGGGGCGTGGAGACCGACGAGGTCGTCGGTATCGTGCTGCTGCTGCGGGACGTGCTCGCGCGTTCCCTGTTCGAGAAGTACCAGACCGACTTCGACCTGCTCAACGTGGTGCTCGACGTCTACGAGCCGGCGGCCAACCGCATTGCCAATACCGTCGCCGTCAGCTTCGTGCAGGAACGTGAGCGGATCATTCGGCAGCAGCAGGAGGCGATCCGCGAGCTGTCGACGCCGGTGCTGCAGGTGCGCGAGCAGTTGCTGATTTTGCCGATCATCGGCGTGCTCGACAGTCAGCGGGCCCGGCAGGTTACCGAGCAGCTGCTGAGAGCCATTCGGGCGAACCGCGCGAAAGTGGTGGTCATCGACATCACCGGCGTGCCCACGATCGACTCCACGGTGGCAAACCACCTGGTGCAAACGGTCGACGCGTCAGGGTTGATGGGCGCGAGCGTGATCATCACGGGCCTGTCCTCGGAGATCGCGCTGACGCTGGTGACGATCGGGCTGGACTTGTCGAAGATGAATGCCGTCGGCGACCTGCAGGGCGGTATCGAGGAAGCCGAGCGTTTGCTGGGCTACGAAGTCACGCGCACCGGCGAGCAGACCGGGTGAGCGCCGCTACCGCGAAGATCCCATGCCAGTACCAATTCTGAAGCAAGGGCCAATTCTCATCGCTTCGGTGCAGGCCGCGCTCACCGACTCCGACACCGAACGCCTTCGACTCGACCTCATGGAACGAGTAAGCCGGTTCCGCGCCCAGGGAATAATCGTCGATGTCACGGCCATCGATGTGATGGATTCGTTCGCGGCCCGGTCGCTGCGCACGATTGCGCACATGACCCGGCTGCGCGGCGCCGATACCGTGATCGTGGGCCTGCAGCCAGAGGTGGCCTTTGCGATGGTCCAGCTGGGACTCGCGTTCGACGACATGAACACCGCGTTGGACTTGGAAGAGGGCCTTGCGCTGCTTCGACAAATGGCAGCTGGGAAATCGAGAATCGGGCGCGACGGTGGCGGGTGAGATCGTCGTTGACATAGCTAACCCCGACGACATCGTCGACGCCCGCAAAGCCGGACATCAACTCGCCCTTGCTCTCGGATTCTCGCTGACCGATGTCACCATGATCGCCACCGCGATCTCCGAAGTCGCGCGCAACATCACCAGCTACGCCGGTCGCGGCGCGGTTCGAGTTGCCGTGGCCGACCGGGAGGGCCGCAAGGCGCTGGTGGTACGCGCAGAGGACGATGGTCCCGGCATCGCCGACATCGAGCGCGCTATGGAGGACGGGTATTCGACCGGCCGCGGGCTCGGCCTCGGCTTGCCCGGTGCCCGCCGCCTGATGGACCGGTTGATCGTGGAATCCGCACTCGGCCGCGGAACAGTCGTCGAAATGTGGAAATGGGTTCCGGCCCGTGCTTGATCACGGCCGATGGGGGCCGATTGAGTGGGCAACGGCGGGTCGTCCACTGGCCGGCGAGCATGTCTGTGGCGATCAGCCGATTGCGGTCGGCATCGACGGTGACGCTGCCCTGTTCGGCGTGCTGGACGGACTCGGTCACGGCCCGGCTGCCGCGAGCGCGGCAACGACCGCGGTGGAGGTGCTCAAGGGTGCCCGCGGGGAGCGGCTGGAAGTCTTGGTCCAGCTCTGCCACCGCGTGTTGGCTGGCACCAGAGGGGTCGCGATGACCCTGGCTCGCGTCGATTTCGAGGCCGGCAGGCTGACCTGGACCGGAGTTGGAAATGTCAGCGCCAACCTGGTCGCCAAAGCTGCCAGCGGTGTCCAGATCCGTTCCTCTGCGCGCCTGGCCGCCGGCATCGTCGGCTACCGGATACCGGAAATTTCACCCGCACAAGTGGTTTCCATACGCACCGGCGACCTGCTGGTCATCGCCAGCGACGGCATCACCGAAGATCACCTGGACCATATCGACTTCGCCGCCTCCGCCGTTGTTATAGCCGAACAGATCCTGGGCAAATACGCGAAGGAAACCGACGACGCGATGGTGCTTGCTGCCCGTCATCGGGGTGCCTCGACATGACTGACACCGACGATTTTCACGCCCACTACACCACCGCGCTGGAAACCTACCTGGACGCGCGGGGTGAGGACAGCCTGGCTGTAGGGCACGAGCTCGGGCGGCGCGCCTTGCAGGAACAAATCAGCATGCTCGAAATCATCGAGAACCACTTCCGGCTGGTTCAAGGGCTCGCGAGCACGTCCCAAGTTGACCGGCCGGCCGCGCTGGAATTCCTATTGCAGACGCTAGCCCCGCTCGACATCGCAACTCGCGGGTTTCTTGACGGCACTAGGCGTTACGCGGAACAGCGGGCTCGCGCCGAGGGTCTGGCTGATCGCGACAAGTTCCGCACCGCCCTGGTGAATTCTTTGCAAGAGGGGTTCTTCGTCGCCGATCACGAAGGCGCGGTGGTCGATATGAACAACGCCTTCGCCGAGATCCTCGGCTATCCCCCAGAGGGTTTGCCGTACCGCTGGCCCCACCCGTGGTTGGTCGACAAGAAGACGGCGCGTGAACAACAATCCCGGGTCCGAAGCCACGGCAGTGCCGAGTACGAGACACCGATTCGGCATCGAGACGGACATCTCGCGTGGGTAACGGTGAGCATCAATGCGGTCCGGGAAACTGGCACAGACCGAGACGTCTATGTCGGGACGATTCGCGACATCACCGCGGAACGGGCATTTGCGGCCCGGGAAAGTGCGGTCCTGCGCCTGGCCACAGCTGTGGCTGTGGCCAAGAGCGTAGCCGAGGTGCTGTCGATCACTCTCAACGAATGCCGAACGGCGGTCGACGTGCAGCGCGTGGTCGCCGTCATGTGGCCGCCGGGCGACGGTGAACCGACTGTCCAGGTGGCGGGCGAGCCCTCCGAATCGACGTGGCGCAGACTCGATCCGTGGTTGCGCATGACATTTGAGGACGCGCGACACCAGCTGCCGCTGACGGCCAAAACGGTCGACTGGCCCGACTCTCCGGGTAAGGCACACGGTTTGGTCGCAGTGCTGTCCGGCGCGGGAGACGTCGCGTTGTGGTTGGAGCTTCGCGTGCCTCGCTGGGTCAGCGCGGAGGATCGGCTGCTGGTCACGGTGCTCGTCGGCCACCTGAGTCTGGCCATGCAGCATGTCCGTCAGTTCGAGAGTGCGCGCGAGACGTCGATGACGTTGCAGCGCGCGATGTTGCCGTCAGTGCAGCCGCCGCCCGGCTTTGCGGTGCGCTATGAACCCGCTGTTCCACCATTGGAAATCGGGGGCGACTGGTATGACGTGCTGCCTGTTGGCGATCACCGCATCGGCATCGTCGTCGGCGACTGCGTTGGTCGTGGTTTGCCGGCCGCCGCGATAATGGGCCAGCTACGCAGCTCGGCGCGCGCGCTGTTGCTCACCGGCGCCCAACCCGCGGTGTTGCTCGAACAGCTCGACTCGGCGGCGTCGCTCATACCGAACGCGTACTGCACAACAGTGTTCCTGGCAATCCTGGACACCGAATCCGGCGTCCTGCAGTACAGCAACGCCGGCCACATGCCCGCCGTACTCGCCGGGGCTGGGTCCGGTTCCGGGTCCGGGACGACTGCGTTGACCGATGCCCGGTCAGTGCCGCTCGCGGTGCGCCGCGACGGACCTCGGCCGCAAGCCTCGCACATGCTACCGCGGGGCTCGACGCTGATGCTGTTCACCGACGGCTTGGTCGAGCGGAAGCACGAGTCGATCGACGACGGAATCGCCCGCGCGGCCGATGTTTTGGTAGACACGATGAAGTTGCCTCTGGACGCCGTGGCGGATGCGCTGCTTCGTGAGTTGGCTCCGGCAGCGGGATATGACGACGATGTCGCGATGGTGATCTACCGGCACGAGCTGGTGCCGCTTCGAATCGAAAGCGATGCTACCGCTGATAAATTGGCCGGTATCCGGCATCGGCTGACCGGTTGGCTACGGGCCGCTGACGTCCCCGATGAGCTGGCCGCCGACATCGTGCTCGTCGTCAACGAGGCGTGTACCAACAGCGTCGAGCATGCATACCGCGGACACAGCGGCGGGACAATGCTTCTCGAGGTCGAAGCCGTTGAAGGCGAAGTCCACGTGCGGGTCGGCGACTCCGGCTCTTGGAAGAAACCGGCCGCCAACCCGGGCAACAGCGGGCGGGGTCTGGTGCTGATCAGGGCCATCAGCGACTCGGTAAAACTGGACAGCACCCCAGCCGGAACCACCATCGAAATCAACTTTCGGCTGCCGGCGGCAGCCGGAGCGGTCAATCGCTGACGCTTGTGCTTTGGGCGTCTCGTCCGGTCCCGGTCTCGGATGAAATCCGCCGGGCCAATTGCGCACCCGAATACCCGGGCAGCAACGAGCCGAACGTGTTGTCAGTTCGACGCTGCGCGCAGCGACTGAAGCAACGGTGCGGCGGCCTCTTTCAAGAACAGATCTTGCGCCTCGCCGCCGATCTGGACGACCGCGGTGAAACCGGCTTCCCAGTACGGCCGGACGGCGTCCACGATCGCATCCAGGTCAGGCCCGCAGGGAATGCTCTCGGCGACGTCTTCGCGGCGCACGAACTGGGTCGCGCCGGCGAAACCGGCCGGCGTCGGCAGGTCGGCATTGACCGCCCGGCCGCCAGCGAACCAGCGGAACTGGTCGTGCGCGCGTTCGATGGCCGCGTCGCGGTCGGGGTCCCAGCACACCGGTATCTGCCCGACCACACGTCCGCCTCCGGCGCTATTGGCGGCCTGACGAGCAGCGCGCCATGCGTCGACAAGGTCTTCGTCGGGCGCCACCGCAACCAGGTGGTCGGCAAGTTTGGCGAATTTGTCGGCAGCGTTAGTGCCACCCATCGCCACGGCGACGCCGACCGGCACCTCGGGCACGTCCCACAATCGCGCGGAGTCCACCTGAAAGTAGTCGCCGCGCCAGTTCACCAACCCGCCGCCGAACAGCTCGCGGATGATCTTGATGGCTTCGCGCAGCATGTCGTGCCGACGCTCGACGGTTGGCCAACCTTTGCCGACTACGTGTTCGTTGAGGTTCTCGCCGCTGCCCAATCCGAGGACGAACCGTCCGTCGGCGAGGATCTGCACGGTGGCTGCCTGCTGCGCGACGATCGCCGGGTGATACCGCATCGTCGGGCAGGTTACGTACGAGTACAGATCCACCTGTTCGGTAGCCTGTGCCACCGCGCCCAGCACCGCCCAGGCATTCGGTGCATGTCCTTCCGACGTCAGCCAGGGTGAGAAGCGGTCGCGGCAGACCTCGAAGTCGAAACCGCGCTCTTCAGCCGAAACCGCGTACCGGACAAGATCTTTGGGGCCGCTCTGCTCCGTCATCAAGGTATAGCCGAACTTGGTCATACGGCACGGGTACCCGGGCGCACCACGTGCAAACGACACGGCCGGGGTCTTGGGCCGCTACAGGCGCTCTTTGACCGCCGCGGACAAGCGCGCGCCGTCGGCCTTCCCGGCCGCGATCGCGGTGGCCGCTTTCATGACCAATCCCATCTGTTTCATGCTGGGCCGCTGCCCGAGTGTCTCGGCCACCTCGGCTATGGCGGTGTCGGCCACGTCGGCCAACTCTGCCTCGGTGAGCGGCGTCGGCAAGTACTCGTCGATGACCCGGGCCTCGGCATGCTCGTTGGCGGCGAGCTCACCTCGGCCGTTTTGGGTGTAGATCTCGGCTGCCTCGCCACGCTTCCGGGATTCCCTGGCCAGCACCTTGATCACCTCATCGTCGGAGAGGTCTCTGGCTTCCTTGCCGGAGACTTCCTCGGTCTGGATCGCTGCCAGCAGCAGGCGCAGGGTCGCGGTTCGCAACTTGTCCTGGCTCTTCATCGCCTGGGTCAGATCCGCCCGGAGCCGGGATTTGAGTTCTGCCATGGACCAGACGCTACGCGCCAAACCGGTCACGACACCGGGCAGGACAGTCAGGGGCGCCGGAGACCGCCACCGCGGCCAAGATTGTGAAATACCCCGACCGTCGACAGGATGGAGGCCATGACGAACGACGACGGCCGCTGCGCACGGTGAGCACGCTGCCGCCTGGTTATCCGGTTGGCCCGCCACCCGGGTCCCCTGGGTATCTGCCGGCCGGCTATCCGCCACCGGGGTACAGCGCGCCACCCGGTTATGTCGGTCCGCCACCCGGTTATGGCGGTCCGGCGCCGGGTTACGGGCCGCCACCCGGGTATGGCGGTCCGGTGCCGAACTACGGCCCACCGCCCGGTTACGGCCCGGCGCCGGGCTACGGCCCGCCGCCGGGGTACGGTGCGCCACCCGGGTATGGTCCCCCGCCGGGCTCGCAGTTTGGCCCGCCACCGCTTGTCCCGGGGATGGTCCCGGGAGCGGTCAAACCCGGGATTATCCCGCTGCGGCCCTTGACCCTGAGCGACATCTTCAACGGCGCGGTGGGCTACATACGAGCCAATCCGAAGGCGACGCTGGGTTTGACCGCAATGGTGGTTGTGGTCATGCAGATCATCTCGCTGGCCGCCACGCTCGGACCGTTGGCCGCCTACGGCAGGATTGCAACCCAACGGCCGGACGAGCTGACCTGGGGGGTCATGGGCGCGTGGACGACGTCCTTGGCCGCCGGCCTCCTAGTCACCTGGCTGGGCGGCATGCTGCTGTCCGGAATGCTCACCGTCATCGTCGGGCGGGCGGTGTTCGGGTCGCCGATCACCATCGGCGAAACGTGGGCCAAGATTCGTGGGCGGCTACTCGCCTTGGTCGGCCTGGCATTGCTGGAAGCCGCCGTAGTGGCGGCTCTTGTCGGGCTGGTTGCGGTGATCGTCGCCGTGGTCGCAGCCCTCGGCAACGGAGCGGCGGTGGTCCTGTTGGGATTCCCGCTGGTGCTCCTCGTGATCGCATTGATGGTCTACCTGTACACCGTGGTGTTGTTCGCACCCGTGCTGATAGTGCTGGAGAGGCTGCCAGTTATCGAAGCGATCACCAGGTCATTTGCGCTGGTCCGCAACAGCTTCTGGCGGGTGCTGGGCATCCGCATGCTGACGTTCCTCGTGGCAACCGTTGTCGCGGATGCAGTCGCGGCACCGTTCAGCATCGGCGGCCAGCTGACGCTGGCCGGGACGACGTCCATCGGAGCTATGCTCATCGGCACCACGATCGCGTCCATCGGGTCGGCGATCGGCCAGATCATCACCGCGCCGTTCAGCGCCGGAGTTATCGTGCTGCTCTACACCGACCGCCGAATGCGCGCCGAGGCGTTCGACCTGGTGCTGCAGACCGGCGCCGCCGGCGGACCCTACGCGGCCGAGTCCACCGACAACCTCTGGCTGACCCGGCCTTTCTAAGGGCTGAGCGAGGACGACCGTGCCTTCCATCGACATCGACCGCGATGCCGCACACCAGGCCGCACAGAACGAGCTCGACAAACCGATCTATTCCAAAGGTTCTGCGGCGCAACAACTCGACGAATGGATCAGCGACCAGTTGTACCGGCTGTTGCAGGCGACCTCCAAAATACCGGGCGGGTGGTTCACCACCACGGTGCTGCTTATCCTGCTGGCCGTCGCGGTGGCAGTCGCCATCCACGTCGCGCGGCGCACCATGCGCACCAACCGCGGCGGCGACTACCAGTTGTTCGAAGCCGCCCCGCTCACCGCTGCCCAGCATCGTGCTACCGCGCAAAGCTATGCGGCGGAAGGAAATTGGGCCGCAGCGATTCGGCACCGGCTGCGCGCCGTCGCCCGCCAGCTCGAGGAGGCCGGCGTGCTCAATCCGAACCCCGGCCGCACCGCCAACGAGCTGGCCCGCGACGCCGGCGCGGTACTGCCTCATCTGGCAGGTGAATTGTCGCAGGCAGCAACGGTATTCAACGATGTCACCTACGGCGAGCGGCCCGGGACCCAAGCCGCGTATCAGATGATCGCCGACCTCGACGACCACCTGCGGTCGCGATCACCGGCCACTCCGTCGGCGGTGGGACGGCCCGCGGCGGGGCAGTCATGGGCGCAGGTCCGGTGATGGCGACCGGCACCGTGGCGCGCCCCGAGTCCGCGACCGTTACGACGCCGCGGCGATGGCGATCATGGCGCTGGCCAGTGCTCACGCTGGTCGTGCTCGCGGTCATCGCCGCGATCAGCGCCTACCTGACCGCACCGCGACCCGGCTTCCGGATGGATCCGGAGTCAACCGACCCCGACGGTGCCCATGCGCTGGTGACGCTCCTGCGCGACAACGGCGTCGAGGTTGTCGTGGCCGGCGGCATCGCTGACGTCGAAAATGCGGCGCGCCCTGACACGCTGATATTGGTTGCTGAGAGCCAGTTCTTGACCGACAACACCCTGCTGGACCGGCTGGCGCAAGCCCCCGGCGATCTCCTGCTGGTGGAACCAACGTCACGAACCCGCGAGGCACTGACCCCGGATCTGCGCATGGGGAGCGCCAGCACTTTCGACAGCAATCCGAATTGCAATCTGCGGGAGGCTAATCGAGCCGGATCGGTGCGATTCGGGCCGAGCGACACCTATGAGGCCAAGGGCCGGGTGGTAACCAGGTGTTACGACGGGGTGCTGATCCGCTATCGCGAGGCCGGGCGAACCGTCACGGTGGTCGGCAGTACCGACTTCATGACCAACGGCGGCCTGCTACAGGCGGGCAATGCCGCGCTGGCGATGAACCTCGCAGGCGACCGGCCCCGCGTCATCTGGTACGCGCCGCACCGTATTGAGGGTGAAACGTCTTCTCCGGCATCGATTTACGACTTGATTCCAGACAACGTGACCTGGATCGTGTGGCAGCTGTGGATAGTCGTGCTGCTGGTGGCGCTGTGGAAGGGGCGCCGGGTCGGCCCGCTGGTGGCCGAGGAGTTGCCCGTCGTGGTCCGCGCGTCGGAGACGGTCGAAGGGCGCGGCCGGCTTTACCGGTCCCGCCGGGCACGTGATCGCGCCGCCGACGCACTGCGCACGGCGACACTGCAGCGGCTGGTGCCCCGGCTGGGCCTGGGCACCAACGCGCCGGCGCCGACCGTGGTGACGACCGTAGCCCAGCGCAGCGGGGCCGACCCGGAGTTCGTTTCCTACCACCTGTTTGGCCCGCCACCGGCCACCGACAATGACCTGCTACAACTTGCGCGTGCGCTCGACGAAATCGAAAGGCAGGTCACCCACTCGTGACACAACCAGCTCCCGCCCAGACCCCGATCGCTGAATCGGCACGTGATGCACTGCTGGCGTTGCGCACCGAGCTCGCCAAGGCCGTCGTCGGACAGGACGGGGTCGTCAGCGGCCTGGTGATCGCGCTGCTGTGTCGCGGTCATGTGCTGCTCGAAGGTGTTCCGGGAGTGGCGAAGACGCTGCTGGTACGGGCGATGGCCGCCGCCTTGCGCCTGGAATTCAAGCGGATACAGTTCACTCCCGACCTGATGCCCGGCGATGTCACCGGTTCGCTGGTCTATGACGCACGCACCGCCGCGTTCGTGTTCCGCCCGGGTCCGGTGTTCACCAATCTGCTACTGGCCGACGAGATCAACCGCACCCCGCCCAAGACACAGGCCGCGCTGCTCGAGGCGATGGAGGAGCGTCAGGTCAGCGTGGAGGGCGAACCCAAGCCGCTGCCAGACCCGTTCATCGTCGCCGCCACACAGAACCCGATCGAATACGAGGGCACCTATCAGTTGCCCGAAGCGCAACTGGACCGTTTCCTGCTCAAACTGAGCGTGACGCTGCCGTCGCGCGACTCTGAGATCGCCATCCTGGGCCGGCACGCGCACGGCTTCGACCCGCGCGATCTGTCCGCGATCAAACCGGTGGCCGGGCCCGCCGAGCTGGCAGCCGGCCGCGAGGCGGTAGGCCAGGTACTCATCGCCGACGAGGTGCTGGGCTACATCGTCGACATCGTCAGGGCCACCCGCTCCTCCCCCGCACTGCAGCTGGGTGTCTCGCCACGCGGGGCGACGGCACTGCTGGGCACCGCCCGGTCCTGGGCGTGGCTGTCCGGGCGTACCTACGTCACCCCCGACGATGTGAAGGCGATGGCCCGCCCGACGCTGCGGCACCGGGTGATGCTGCGCCCGGAAGCTGAGCTTGAAGGCGCCACACCCGACGGGGTGCTCGATGGAATTTTGGCGTCGGTTCCGGTGCCCCGCTAGTGATCCTGACCGGACGCACCGGCTTGGTGGCGTTGATCTGCGTCCTGCCGATCGCGCTATCGCCCTGGCCGGCAAAGTCTTTCGTCGTGCTGCTGGTGACACTGGCGATAGTGGTGGCCGTTGATATCGGGTTGGCGGCAAGCCCCCGCAGATTGCGCTATACCCGTTCACCGGACACCTCGGCCCGGCTCGCCCAGCAGGTGAATGCGGGGCTGCTGATCCACAACAACGGCCGGCGCCGATTCCGCGGCCGGATCCGCGACGCCTGGCCGCCGAGTGCGCGCGCGCAGCCGCGCACCCACACCGTCGACGTCGCCGCCGGGCAGCGCCAGCATGTCGACACTGTCCTGCGCCCGGTTCGCCGCGGCGACCAGCGCGCGGCCGTGGTAACCGCCCGATCGATCGGGCCGCTGGGATTGGCGGGACGGCAGAGTTCGCAGCCGGTGCCCGGTCAGGTCCGGGTGCTGCCGCCGTTCCTGTCTCGCAAACACCTGCCGTCGCGGCTTGCCAAACTGCGCGAGATCGATGGGCTGTTGCCGACGCTGATACGCGGGCAAGGCACTGAATTCGATTCGCTGCGTGAGTATGTCGTCGGCGATGACGTCCGCTCCATCGACTGGCGCGCAACCGCGCGTCGCGCCGACGTCATGGTCCGCACGTGGCGGCCAGAACGCGACCGGCGAGTCGTGATCGTGCTCGACACCGGTCGCATGGCGGCGGGTCGTGTCGGTGTCGATCCGACCGCGGCCGATCCCGCGGGGTGGCCCCGGCTGGACTGGTCGATGGACGCCGCACTGCTGCTGGCGGCACTCGCGTCGCGAGCCGGCGACCATGTTGACTTCCTCGCCCACGACCGGGTGAGTCGGGCCGGCGTGTTTGGCGCGTCGCGCACCGAACTGCTCGCCCAGCTGGTCGATGCGATGGCCCCGTTGCAACCGACACTTGTCGAGTCTGACTGGCGCGCAATGGTTGCCGCCATTGCGCGGCGCACTCGGCGACGGTCGCTGGTGGTGCTGCTCACCGACCTCAACGCGACCGCT
Source organism: uncultured Actinomycetota bacterium (assembly GCA_963728815.1). Lineage (GTDB taxonomy): Bacteria > Actinomycetota > Actinomycetes > Mycobacteriales > Mycobacteriaceae > Mycobacterium. Next base: position 129,038 of record CAVSLH010000015.1, on the reverse strand, counting down.
CTGGACGAGGGCCTGCTGCCAGTCCTGCCGCAGTTATCGGCCAAACACCACGTGATGATCGCCGCGGTCGCCGACCCGCGCGTCGACGAATTGGCCGCGGGGCGTTCGGATGCGGCCGCGGTGTATGACGCGGCGGCTGCCGAGCGAGCCCGCAATGACCGGCATGCGATCGCGTCGCGACTGCGCCGGAGCGGGGTAGAAGTCGTCGACGCGGCCCCCGCCGAACTCGCGCCCGCACTTGCCGACCGCTATCTGGCGATGAAGGCGACCGGGCGGTTGTAACTTTCGGCGCTGGGTTAACGGGTTGGGATCACGTCGGGTGCGTCATCGATATCGCCAGTCTCTCCAGCTTTCACGGCGCGGTGGCCGAAGTACCCGATATACGACAAAAACGCCACCTCAGCGACGATTCCGATGCCGATTCGAACGAGTGTCGGTAACGATGACGGTGTCACCAATGCTTCGATCAACCCGGAGACCAGCAACACGCCCACCAACCCCACAGCGACCGACACGACGCCGCGGCCGTGCTCGGCAAGCACCTGTCCGCGCGGCCGGTCACCGGGCGATATCACCGACCACCCCAGCCGCATCCCCGCTGCCGCGGCAAGGAACACCGCCGTCAGCTCCAGCAGCCCGTGCGGAGCGAGCAGGCCCAGCAGTATGTCGCCCTTGCCGGCCTGGAACATCAGACCTGCGATCACTCCCAGGTTGGCGGCGTTTTGGAACAGCACCATAGGGATCGGCAGTCCCAGCACGACGGAGAACGCGATGCACTTGGCGGCCACCCAAGAGTTGTTCACCCAGACTTGCAGGGCGAACGCGAGGGCGGGGTGGTCGCTGTAATACGACGCGACATCGTGGTTGACCAATTCGTCGATATCAGTTGGTGTTCCGATGGCGGACTGCACCTCCGGATTGCCGGCCACCCAGAGCGCGATAACCAGCGCGAGGCCGAAGAAGGCGACCGCCGTCGCCAGCCACCACCGCCAGGTGCGGTAGGCGACCACGGGGAAAGACACTGTCCAGAAGCGGGCGAACGCACTGCTTAGCGGCGCATGCGCACCCGTCACCGCGGCGCGAGCGCGGGCGATCAGGCTCGAGAGCCGGCCAATCAGCAGCGAGTCCGACGACGCCGACCGCAGCATCGACAGATGCGTGGACACCCGCTGGTAGAGCTCGACCAGTTCATCGACTTCGGCGCCGGTCAGCGACCGGCGCCTCTTGATCAACTGGTCGAGCCGGTCCCACGTGCCGCGATGGGTCAGCACGAACGCGTCGACGTCCACCCTGCGCAGCCTAATTCAGCTAAGCCGAGCGCGGCCGCTTGCACATGTAAAACCTGTACCGTTCGGTGGTATGTCGGAGGTGGTGACTGGCGACGCCGTAGTGCTCGACGTGCAGATCGCCCAGTTGCCGGTGCGGGCTGTGGGCGCGCTGATCGATATCACGGTGATATTCGTCGGCTACGTGCTCGGGTTGATGCTGTGGGCAGCCACCCTGACCCAATTCGACGACGCGTTGACCACGGCCATCCTGATCATCTTCACGGTGCTGGTGATGGTCGGGTATCCCCTGGTATTCGAAACCGCGACACGGGGACGATCGGTGGGCAAGATCGTGATGGGCCTGCGGGTGGTGTCCGACGACGGCGGCCCAGAACGCTTCCGGCAGGCGCTGTTTCGCGCGCTGGCGTCGCTGGTGGAGATCTGGATGCTCGCCGGGAGTCCTGCAGTGATTTGCAGCATATTGTCGCCGAAGGCCAAACGTATCGGCGACATCTTCGCCGGCACGGTCGTAGTCAGCGAACGCGGTCCCCGGTTGGGGCCGCCGCCGACGATGCCGCCGTCGATGGCATGGTGGGCGTCGTCGCTGCAACTGTCGGGCCTGAGTGCTGGCCAGGCCGAGGTCGCACGCCAATTCCTCTCCCGTGCAACACAACTCGATCCCCGACTACGCCAGCAGATGGCCTACCGGATCGCCGGTGATGTAGTGTCGCGCATCGCGCCGCCGCCCCCGCCCGGCGCACCGCCGGAGCTGGTGCTTGCCGCCGTGCTCGCCGAACGACACCGCCGCGAACTGGCGCGACTTCGACCAACGATGCCCCCGACCGGGCCGGCGCCGTGGTCGCCGGCAGGGCCCCCCGGGTGGCCCCCGGCGCAGCCTGGGCCCGCACCATGGCCGCAGTCCGGGCCTCCCGGGTGGCCACCCGCGCCGCAACAGCAAGCGGTCCCGTGGCCGAACCCCGGACCGCCGCCACCGCAGCCTGCACCGTGGCCGCCTCAGAGGCCACAGCCGGGGCCGAGGCCGGGCCCCGGTGAATTCTCGGGCGGATTCTCGCCGCCGCACTGAGGTCGGTCCGGTCACGATGTCACCACGTCGCATGCCATGGGCGGCTAGGGTCATCTTTACCCAGCCAGCTCACTTCATCAGTCGAAGGCTCCGCCAATGACCGAACAGCCACCTGTTCCGCCGCTCGGCGGTTATCCACCACCCCCACCGCCCGGGGTTCCTCAAGTGCGTCCGTGGGTCCTGCAGTCTCAGCCACCGCCCCCCGGCCAACCGGTGGGTGACCTGCGGAGGGAGACCTATACCTCGTGGATCAGGCGTGTCGCCGCCTGGCTCATCGACGCCCTTCCGCTCGCGATCCTCCTCGCCGTCGGGGACGCCGGCCCAGTGATCGTGGCAGGGATCGGCGACAGGTCCTGCACAGTCAACCAGGCTGGCGACACCTCGTGCACCCCGTCGGGCACGGGGTTCATCATCGCGGCCATCATCGCAGTGATCTTTAATCTGTTGGGGCTGGCGTATTGGCTTTGGAATTTGGGCTACTGCCAGGGCAGGACGGGCTCGAGCATCGGCAAGTCGGTGCTTAGGTTCAAGGTGGTCGGCGAACAAAACGGCCTTCCGATCGGCTTTGGGCTGTCTGTCTTGCGCCAGATCGCCCACGTGGTGGACTGGTTTTGCGGCATCGGCTACCTGCTGCCGTTGTTCACCAGGAAACGGCAGACCATCGCCGACATGATCATGGGCACGGTCTGCCTGCCGGTCGACCGGTCGAAGGACCCGTCCCCACCGGCGCGGCGCGGCCGCAGACTGGGGATCGCCGCCGGCGTGGTCGCCGTTGTCATCGCGATCGTCGCGGTCCTGGGGTTCGAGGAAATTGGGCTCAGAGCGCCGTCGCGGCGGGTCACGCTGCCGTTCACCGGCCTCAACGATCCCGAGGGTGTGGCCGTCGATACCACCGGCGCCGTGTACGCCGCCGACTCCGGCAACAACCGGGTGCTCAAGCTGCCGGCCGGGGCGACCACACCGACCACACTGCCGTTCACCGGCCTCAACAAGCCCCAGGCAGTGGCCGTCGATACCACCGGCGCCGTGTACGCCGCCGACTCCGGCAACAACCGGGTGCTCAAGCTGCCGGCTGGGGAGACCACACCGACGACACTGCCCTTCACTGGCCTCATCGACCCCGTCGGCGTGGCCGTCGACAACGCCGGCGCGGTGTATGTCGCCACCGCCGCGGCCACCGACCTCGTCAACGACCAAAGCAACAACCTAGTGCTGAAGCTGGCGGCCGGCGCCAGCACCCCGACCACACTGCCCTTCACCCTCCGCGGCAAGCCCAGCGGTGTGGCCGTCGACACCGCGGGCACCGTCTACGTCGCAATCGGAGACGTGCTGAGGCTTAGGGCGGGGGCAACCGCACCGGACACGATGCCTTTCACCGTTACTAACGCCAGCTTCGGCGGCGCCCGGGGTGTTGCGGTGGATACCGCCGGCACCGTCTACATCACCGACAGCTACTGGGAACGGGTGGTGAAGCTGGCCGCGGGCTCAACAACGCAGGTCGCGCTGCCGTTGCCCGGCCTGTACGGCCCCTGGGGTGTGGCGGTGGATACCGCGGGCAACGTCTACGTCACCGACCCTCACAACAACCAGGTGGTGAAACTGCCGCCGCGCTAAAGCTCGCTAGGACTACTGCGCGACGGTAGCCGCCATGCCAGCGACGTCCGCGATCAACAACGCCCATCCACACAGCGGAACGACGATGCCGCCTCGGCGCTTCGCGGTGAAAAACGATATGAGGATGACCACTAAAGCCACCGCCGGGGCGCCGTAAAACGCGACACCGAAATCAATGCCCCCGCGGCCCAGGTCGGGACACTGGCGATCGCTGCAGGCATCGGTACTCATCACAGCACCAAGCGCGAAGAGCATCACGATCGCGGCGGCTGGCACCGAGGTCACCGCCAGCCCCCAATCGACCCATGGCCAAACGTCCCCGCCGGGGCGGCTTTCGCCCCGTGCCGGCTCGGCTGCGCTGTCGGCACCGCGGTCGACCGCCAGATTGCGATTATTGCCGTTCATCAGGCAGGTGCTACCCGCCCGCGGCTGGATGCAAACAGTCCGTCATGGTTCTTCTCTTCGGCCAGCCACGCCCACAGCGGGGTTGCATCGCGATAGTTTACGATATATCGTGATACACAGTGATATACCGGAAGCGCATCCGGCGCTTCCACGAAAACCCCTAAGGACTACAGAAATGAACAACCCATTCACTCCTCCCGGCGGGCAGTTCGCCGGCCGGCCAGGCCTCGGATTCGGCTTCGGACCTGGCCCCGCACAGCGGCGTGCTCTGCACGACGCCAGGCGGCACGCCCGACGGGAATTCCGCGAACACCTCCGCGACCACGCCGGCGACCATGACGGGCCGTCGGGCTTCGGCCCCGGTTTCGGGCCCGGCTTTGGTCCCGGATTCGGCTTCGGCGCAGGCGGCCGACGTGGCGGATGGCGTCGTGGCGGCCCTGGCCGCGGACGCCGCGGTGACGTACGGGCGGCCATACTGGTGCTGCTGGCCGACCGACCGATGCACGGCTACGAGATGATCCAGCAGGTCGCCGAACGCAGCAACGGAATATGGCGGCCCAGCCCCGGTTCGGTGTACCCGACGCTGCAGCTGCTGGACGACGAAGGCCTGATCACGGCAAGCGAAACCGACGGCAGCAAGAAGCTCTTCGAGCTGACCGACGAGGGCCGTGCGGCAGCCGAGAAAGTCGAGACCCCACCGTGGGACGAGATCGCCCAAGGCGCCGACCCGGGCCATATGAACCTGCGGGCCGCCATGGGCCAGCTGTTCGGCGCGGTCGCGCAATCCGCGCACACCGCCAGCGCCGAGCAGCAGCAGCGCATCGCTGACATCATCAACAATGCGCGACGCGAGATCTACGGCATCCTCGGCGAGGACTGAGCCCCGTTCCGCGAGCGTGCGTGAATGTTCAGCCGTACCGGCGTGTCGGCTGGGGGTACCTCCCGCTTGCCGGGGAACAGACACGCACGCTCGCGGGACGAAGGTTACGACACGTCGACCCAATCCAGAGTCCGCTGCACCGCCTTACGCCAGCCCGCATATCCCGCGGCACGCTCGTCGTCGTCCCACTTCGGCGTCCAACGTTTGTCCTCTTGCCAGTTGGCCCGCAGATCGGACGGGTCGGCCCAGAACCCGACCGCCAGACCCGCCGCGTAGGCCGCACCCAGTGCGGTGGTCTCGGCGACCACCGGCCGCACCACGTCCACGCCCAGCACGTCGGCTTGAATCTGCATGCACAGGTCGTTGCCGGTGACACCGCCGTCGACCTTCAACACCTCAAGCCGCACACCGGAATCTGCTTCCATCGCGTCCACCACGTCGCGGCTCTGGTAGCAGATTGCCTCCAGCGTCGCGCGAGCCAGGTGCGCGTTGGTGTTGAACCGCGACAACCCCACGATCGCGCCGCGGGCGTCGGATCGCCAGTACGGGGCGAACAACCCGGAAAACGCCGGCACGAAATACACCCCGCCGTTGTCGGAGACCTGACGGGCAAGCGCCTCGCTCTGCGACGCGCCGCTGATAATGCCCAGCTGATCACGCAGCCACTGCACCGCTGCGCCGGTCACCGCGATCGAACCCTCAAGTGCGTACACGGGTTTGGCATCCCCGAACTGGTAGCAGACAGTGGTCAGCAGGCCGTTTTTCGATCGCACGATCGCCTCACCGGTGTTCAGCAGCAGGAAATTGCCCGTGCCGTAGGTGTTTTTGGCCTCCCCCGCGGCCAGACACACCTGACCGACCATCGCCGCGTGCTGGTCGCCGAGGACTCCGGTGATCGGCACCTCGCCGCCGACGGGCCCGGTATCCAAGGTGACTCCGTACGGTTGCTGCGGCGACGACGGCGCGATCACCGGCAGCATCGCGCGGGGGATGGAGAAGAACGACAACAGCTCGTCGTCCCAGTCCAGCGTCTCTAAGTCCATCAGCATGGTCCGGCTGGCGTTGGTCACATCGGTGACGTGCACGCCCCCCCGAGGACCGCCGGTCAGATTCCACAACAACCAGGTGTCGGGGGTGCCGAAAAGGGCGTCACCGCGTTGCGCGGCCTCGCGCACCCCGTCGACGTTCTCCAGGATCCACTGCAGCTTCCCGCCGGAAAAATAGGTCGCCGGCGGCAGGCCGGCCTTGCGGCGGATCACCTCGCCGCGGCCGTCACGGTCCAGCGCCGACGCGATGCGGTCGGTGCGCGTGTCCTGCCAGACGATCGCGTTGTAATACGGCCGTCCGGTGTGCCGATTCCACACCAGCGTCGTCTCGCGCTGATTTGTAATTCCCAGTGCCGCAATATCTTTCGGCGAACAGTTGGCTGCGTTCAGCACCGACATCAGCACGGACGCGGTGCGTTCCCAAATCTCGATTGGATTGTGCTCGACCCAGCCGGCCCGGGGCAGGATCTGGTCGTGCTCAAGCTGATGGCGGGCCACCTCGGCGCCGTCGTGATCGAAGATCATGCAGCGGGTGCTAGTGGTGCCCTGGTCGATGGCGGCGACGAAATCGGCCAACTGCGCTCCTCCGGAGTGAACTGTGACACTTCATGTCATCGTCCATGATGGTCTAACCACCGACTGGATCGGCAGGTATCGACCCCATTCGGTTGCGAGCGGGCGGTCCGACGACGGCGCAGGTGTCAGTTCGCTGACGCTTGCGTTATCGCCGGTAAACCTGTTGCATCGGCGTTGTGGGCGAAGAGGTCAAGCGCACCACGTATAACCGCACACATCGGCGGGAATACCGGCGCAAGGTGCGGCTGTGTTTGGACGTCTTCGAGACGATGCTTGCGCAATCCAGGTTCGATTCCGACCGGCCGCTCACCGGCATGGAGATCGAATGCAACCTCGTCGACGCCGACTACCAGCCCGCCATGTCGAACCGGTACGTGCTGGACGCCATCGCAGATCCGGCCTACCAATCCGAATTAGGCGCCTACAACATCGAATTCAATGTGCCACCGCGGCCACTGCCCGGGCACACCGGCCTGGACCTAGAGGCAGAAGTGCGCGCCAGCCTGAACGATGCCGAGACCAAGGCCAATTCCGGCGGGGCCCACATCGTGATGATCGGCATCCTGCCCACGCTGATGCCCGAACATCTGACCGACAACTGGATGAGCGAGTCAACGCGGTATGCGGCCCTCAACGCCTCGATCTTCAGCGCCCGCGGCGAAGACATCCCGATCAACATCGCCGGCCCGGAGCCGCTGAGCTGGCAGGCCGCGTCGATTGCGCCCGAATCCGCTTGCACCAGCATGCAATTGCATTTGCAGGTAGCTCCGGCGGACTTCGGCGCCAACTGGAATGCAGCGCAGGTGATCGCCGGCCCGCAGCTGGCGCTGGGCGCGAACTCGCCCTACTTCTTCGGACATCAGCTGTGGTCGGAAACCCGTATCGAACTGTTCGCGCAGTCCACCGACACCCGACCCGAGGAGCTCAAGACCCAAGGCGTGCGACCGCGGGTGTGGTTCGGCGAACGTTGGATCAGCTCCATCCTCGACCTGTTCAAAGAGAACATCCGCTACTTCCCGTCCCTGCTGCCCGAGGTGTCCGACGAGGATCCGGTTGCCGAGCTGGCCGCCGGACGCGTCCCGCATCTCTCTGAACTGCGCCTGCACAACGGCACGGTGTACCGGTGGAACCGGCCGGTGTACGACGTTGTCGGCGGGCGACCGCATCTGCGCCTGGAGAACCGGGTGTTGCCGGCCGGGCCCACCGTCGTCGACATGCTGGCGAACTCAGCCTTCTACTACGGCATGTTGCGCAGCTTGTCCGAAGACGAACACCCGCTGTGGGCAAGGATGAGTTTCGCTACGGCACAAGCCAATTTCCTCGAGGCAGCCCGCAACGGAATGGACGCCCGGCTGCACTGGCCGGACCTGGGTGAGGTGAGGACGCAGGAATTGGTGTTGGACACGCTGCTGCCGATAGCCCACGAAGGACTGCGGCGGTGGGGTGTCGACGCCGAGGTGCGCGACCGGTTTCTTGGCGTCATCGAGGGCCGTGCCAAGGCTGGCCGCAACGGCGCGCGCTGGCAGGTGTCGACGGTGCGGGCCCTGCAGCACGGCGGGATGACGCGGCCTGCGGCACTGGCCGAGATGCTGCGACGGTATTGCGAGCACATGCACACCAACGAACCGGTGCATACCTGGGACACCTAATCCGCGCGTACGTTGGGAACCATGACCGACGAGATACTGGACTGGGACAGTGTGTATCGCGAGCAGGGGCAATTCGAGGGCCCGCCGCCGTGGAATATCGGTGAGCCGCAGCCCGAACTGGCCGCACTGATGGCGGCCGGCAAATTCCGCACCGACGTGCTGGACGCGGGCTGCGGGTATGCGGAGCTGTCGTTGGCGCTGGCCACCGAGGGCTACACGGTGGTAGGCATCGATCTCACGCCCACCGCCATCGCCGCGGCTACCAAGGCCGCCCAAGAACGTGGCTTGACCAACGCCAGCTTCGAGCAGGCCGACATCACCTCGTTTGCCGGCTATGACGGTCGGTTCAACACAGTGGTCGACAGCACGCTGTTTATGTAACTGAGGTACCCAACAGGGACCGGGCAGATGTCAACTGCGGACCAGAGGCACAGGGAATAGAGCACAGCTCTCCTTAAGCCGGTGTCGCAGTTTCGAATCCTGCCGGGGGCACAAGGTAAAACGCCTGGTCAGAGGCCATTTTCGAGGCTTGGCCTACCGTCGCCGTGCGATATTTGTGCGACCCATAGCCATCACTAGCCAGCACTTACCGACACAAGTATCTGGGCCAGCCCCGCGCCGATACGACCATCTGTCGGCGGTGAGCTGGCCCATGGATGTCTTGGTGGTGGATGGGGCTAACAGGTCTCACAGGTCGGTCGTAGCGTGGCCTGCATGAGCGAACTTTGGGAGAAGACCGAAGCTGAATTGTGGGCCGAGCTGCGCGACGCGGGGGGTCAACACCCCGTCCCTCAGAGAGGCGAGATACTGGCCGAGCTGAGTCGCCGGGCCACCGAGCGGACGGCCAACCTGGCCGAGCTGAGTCGCCGGGCCACCGAGCGGACGGCCAAGCGTGCATTCTGGATCGCGCTGGCGAGCGCCGTCGCCGCCGCCTGCTCCGTCGCCGTCGCGGCGCTCGTGCTGGGCCACCAGTCGGGAGCGGGTTCGCAACCGGCGTGCCCGGCCACGCCGTCAACGTCGTCGGTCGCTCCAACGTCGTCGGTCGCTCCAACGTCGTCGGTCGCTCCAACGTCGTCGGTCGCTCCAACGTCGTCGGTCGCTCCAACGTCGTCGGTCGCTCCAACGTCGTCGGTCGCTCCAACGTCGTCGCCGCACCCAATGAGGCCCGCTGGCCGTTAGGCCCGTGGGTGTGTCTTGGTGCCGTCAGGGACAAACCAGCGCAGGCCGACATCACCTCGTTCGCCGAATACCCACCCGGATCCGAAGGCCGGTTTTCCACGGTGATCGACAGCACGCTGTTTCACTCGCTGCCTGTGGAGGGCCGCGACGGCTACCTGAGCTCGGTACACCGCGCGGCGGCCCCGGGTGCCAGCTATTACGTGCTGGTGTTCGCCAAGGGCGCCTTCCCCGCCGAGATGGAAACTAAGCCAAACGAAGTCGACGAGGACGAGCTGCGCGCCGCGGTGAGCAAGTACTGGGAGATCGACGAGATTCGGCCGGCCTATATCCACGCCAACGTGCCGGAGATCCCTGGGGCCCCGTTCGAATTTCCGCCGCACGACCGCGACGAAAAGGGCCGGATGAAGTTTCCCGCCTACCTGCTGACTGCGCACAAGCCCGGCTGACAAATCACGCGGCGGTCGCCGTGGTCGCAGCGTCCAGAGCTTCGGCAAAGGTCTCCAGGTCCTCGGTCGTGGTGTCGGCGTGCGGCGAGATCCGCAGCACCGGCGCGGTCAGCTCTCGCGGCGCCCGCTCCACACCCGCGTAGGTGGTCAGGATCCGCCGTTCCGCAAGCAACCATGCCCGCACCATCCGCGGGTCGGCGCCCTCGACCGGGGCCAGGGTGGTGATCGCGCTCAGCTCTTCGACCTCTTCGACCACCGCCCACCCGGGCACATCGGCCAACACCGTCCGGCTGATGCCGCCCAGCTCAGCCAGACGTGCGCGCACAGCCTGGGGCCCGTACGCCAAATGTTCCCCCAATGCCACCGAAAACCCCACTCGCGCAGCAATATTGGCTTCGCCGAATTCAAGTTGCTGGGCCACCGTCAACGGCGCCACCCACTCCGGTGCCGGCAGCCTCGGACACAACCGCTCCATCAGGTCGGGCTTCACGACGAGGACGCCCACACCGCGCGGCCCGGCGATCCACTTGCGCGATGACGAATAAGTCACGTCCGCTCCCACCGCGCAGTCCACCTGGCCCAGCGCCTGGGCGGCGTCCACGACCAGCGGCAACCCCAACTCACCGCAGAGTCGCGCCATCATCGGCAGCGGTTGCACCACACCGCTATGGCTGGCCACGGGGGTCAGGTGGACCAGATCGGGCGGGTCGTCGTCCAGTTCGTACGCCGCGTCATCGAGCGCCAGCCTGCCGTCGTCGAGGGTCGGCAGCGTGCGCACGGTGAATCCGTGGGCGGCCATCACGGCCAGGTTGGGACCGTATTCGCCAGGCAGGCAGGCCAGTGTCCGGCTCTCCGCCGGCCAACTGCCGAGCAGCAGATCCAGCGCGTTCAGCGAGCCAGTGGTGAACACCACCTTGGCGTCGGGCATGGCGGTCAGCGCGGCAACCGCGGCGCGTCCTGCGTCGAGCACGGGTGTGGCGGCCTCAGCCGCGACATATCCACCCACCTCGGCTTCGAACCGCGCGTGTTCGGCGGTGGCGTCGAGCACCGCGAAACTCTGGCGCGAGCAGGCGGCGCTGTCCAGGTGCAGCCCGGCGACCGGGGGGCGCGCCGCGCGCCATCGCTGGGCCAGCTCGTCGCTTTCGCTCACTTGACCGCCAGCGACAGCCCGAAGTCGCCGGCGTCGTCTGTCCACCACCGGGTCCGACGCAGTCCCGCGCCGGCCAATTCGGCACTCACCCCGTCCGGGCGGAACTTGCACGATACTTCGGTGAGCATCTCTTCACCGGCCGCGAAGTTGACGGTCAGGTCGAGCGCACCGACTCGCACCCGCTGGCGACGGTCGGACCGCAGCCACATCTCGATCCGCTCCTCTTGCGTGTTCCAGCGGGCGACGTGCTGGTAGTCGTCGACCTCGAAATCCGCGTCGAGTTCCCGATTGATCACCGCGAGCACATTGCGATTGAACCGGGCCGTCACCCCCGCGGCATCGTCATAGGCGCGCACCAGCCGGTCGGTGTCCTTGACCAGGTCGGTGCCCAGCAACAGGCTGTCCCCCGGCCGCATGACCGCGGCCAAGGTCGCCAGGAACTCCGCGCGCGGTTCCGGCGTCAGGTTGCCGATCGTCGACCCCAAGAACACGAACAAACGTCGCCCGCCGCCGGGAATCTCGGTCAGGTGTTCCTCGAAATCGCCGCAGACAGCTTTGATCTCGACGCCCGGATATTCGTGCTGGATGGCGGTCGCGGTCGCCGACAGCATGCCGGCGTTGACGTCGAACGGCACGAATCCGCGCAGCGATCCGCGGTCGCGCAGCGCGTCCAGCAGCAGCCGGGTCTTCTCCGACGTCCCGGCGCCCAGTTCGACCAGGGTGTCGGCTTCGCTGGCGGATGCGACTTCGACCGATCGGGCACGCAGGATCTCGGCCTCGGCGCGGGTCGGGTAGTACTCGGGCAACCTAGTGATCTGGTCGAACAGATCGCTGCCCACCGAATCGTAGAACCACTTGGGCGGCAACGATTTCGGTGTGTTCTGCAAGCCGTCGAACACATCGCGACGCAACGCGTGATACGCCGAGTCGGCGGCGAGGTGGTTAGACAGCGACAGCGTCATCGAAATCCTTTCGTGTCGTCCAGCGCGGTCAACGTGACATGCTCCCGGGTGACTTCGACGAGGTGGTGGTCCGGCACGTCCTCCCAGTCGGAGTCGTCGTCATACGGTTCGCTGGCCAGCACCACGCCGTCGTCGCGGCGCAGGATGGACAACGTGTCTCCCCAGGTGGTCGCCAAAAGCCGAGCGCCGTTGGCGGCCAGCACATTGAGTCGCGCATCGGGGTCGGCGGTACCTATCTCGGCGATGGTGTCGCCCAGCGCATCCAGTCCGCGCGCGAAGATGCTGGCCGCCAGTATCGCGCTGTCGCAGACTGATTCGGCTGACGAACTGACCGGCAGCACGGCACGGTCGACCACGCCGTTGTGCGACAGCAGCCAGTAGCCATCAGTGAACGGTGCGGTTGCACTGGCTTCGATCGGCATGCCGACGGTCGCTGAGCGCACCGCGGCCACCACACAGTGGCTGCGCAGCGCAGGCGCGACCGAGTCGAATGACGCGTCGCCCCACAGCGGTGCCGGGCTGCGCCAGCGCCGGGGTACCGCGCCGTCGAAAAACCCCACGCCCCAACCGTCGGCGTTCATCAGCCCGTGCTTTTGCCGGCGCGGGGCATAGGACTGCACCCGCAGGCCGTGCGCTGGCTCCAGCACCAACGAGGAGACCGTGACGTCAGCCCCGAGCCACCCGAGGTGACGGCACATCAGGCGGGGTCCTCAACGGACCACGCCAACCGGACACCGGAGAAGATCTGACGCCGGTACGGGTGATCCCAGTTGCGGAAGCTGGGCCGCAGGATGGCCGACTCCACCGCCCACGATCCACCCCGCAGCACCCGGTAGTCGCCGTCGAAGAACGGCTGCGAGTAACGCTCGTAGATCATCGGGACAAATCCCGGCCAGGGCCGCAGCGGTGCGGCGGTCCACTCCCAGACATCGCCGAGCATCTGCTCGACCCCGTAGGCCGAAGCACCGGCCGGATAGGCGCCGACCGGCGCCGGACGCAGGGCGGTGCCACCCAGGTTGGCGTGGGCTTCCGACGGCGCCTCGGCTCCCCACGGGTAGCGACGCCGGGTGCTGGTCGCCGGATCCCACGCGCAGGCCTTCTCCCATTCCTTCTCGGTGGGCAGCCGGGCACCGGCCCAGGCCGCGTAAGCCTCGGCCTCGAAGTAGGTGACATGCTGTACCGGCTCATCGGCGGGAATGTCTTCAACGTGGCCGAAGCGGGTGCGCGTTCGCCCGTCGGAACTCCAGAACTGCGGCGCGGTCAGACCCGCGCCCTGGCGGTGCTGCCAACCGCCCGTGGACCACCAGCGCGACTCGGTGTAACCGCCGTCGTCGATGAAGTGTTGCCATTCGCCATTGGTGACCGGCACCCGGCCAATCCGGAACGCCGGCACGTCGACGACGTGGGCGGGACGTTCGTTGTCCAATGAATACGGTTCGCTTCCGGCGTCCACGCCCAGCACAAACGGACCGGCAGGCACCAGCACCGACGTTCCGGCCAGTCCTGGCCGGCCCGCGGGCAGGGCGGAAGTGTCGGGCAACAGCGGCGCACCGGTGCGCAGGTTCAATGCCTGCAGCATGGTTTCGTCGTGCTGGTTTTCGTGGCTGACCACCATGCCGAACACGAAGCTGGCGTCGTAAGCGCCGGGGCCGTCGGGTCGGTCGTCAGGGAGAGCATCAAGGGCATCCAGCGCCGCGGATCGCACCGTCCGGCAGTACGACCGCGCCCGCTCCGGGGAAAGCAGCGGCAACTCGACACGACTGGCGCGGGAGTGTTCGAAGGCGTCGTATAGGCCCTCGACGGCCGGCGGCAAAATCCCGGGCCGACTCGGGTCACCGCCTCGCAACAGCCACAGTTCTTCCTGCTGACCGATGTGCGCCAGGTCCCACACCAGAGGGCTCATCAACGGGTCGTACGGACGACAAAGTTCGGCATCGTCGAAATCGACCAGCCGCAACGTCCGCGTCCGCGCCCGCGCCAAAGCGTCGGCGAGCCTTTCCCTGGAAGTCACAGCCCCCCTTGCGCCAACTGCGCGACCCTAGCCGCGATGCCATGGTCGATCACCTGGTCGGAAAAATCGTCTCCGGGGCAGCGGCCCTGCTCGACGCTGCGGACCAGTCGCTCCACCGCGTCGCTGAGCTCTGCGGGCGCCTTCTCAGCGGCGACGGCCACACACCGGTTGGCCGCCGCGTACAGCCGCTGGTCGCGCAGACCGACCCGGGCCGCGTTGTCCCAGGCGGTGGCCACCGGTTCGACGGCCTCCGCCGCGATGTCGGCGGCGGCCGGGTCGTCGAGCAAGGCGACCAGCGTGTACACCACTGCCGGCCAGAAGGCATCCGGCACGCTGTCGAGGTACCGAATTTCCAGCCACTGCCGTGGACGCACCGGCGGGAACAGGGTGGTCAGGTGATAGTCCAGGTCGGCGAAGGTCGGGCGGCGATCGCCGAGCAGGACCAGGCCGTCCGCCCAGTCCGCGAAGGGCACGTAGTGGGTGACGGCGACGGCGTCCGGGTTGTGCACCAGCATCACCGGCGCCTTGAGGGCGTAGCGCGCCCAGTCTGTGGCCGGGTCGTCGCCGCTGGCACCAAGGATGGGCCCGCAGCGCGCGGAGTCCATCTGGCCCCACACTCGCTGCCGGGTAGAGACCCAACCAGAGAACTCGCCACCCAGCATCGGGGAATTGGCGGCGATCGCGATCATCGTGGGACCGAGGGCATGTGCCAGCCGCACCCGCGCCGCCCACCCGGCCTGCGGCCCGGCGTCCAGATTGACCTGGACCGAGGCCGTCGACGTCATCATCGCCGCACCCGCCTCCGCGGAGTGGCTGGCGGCGAAGAACTGTTCCATGGCGCGGTAACGCGCGCCCGGGTTGACGCGTTTGGGTGGCCGAAGCGGGTCCGCACCCAGAAAAACCAGCCCTAGCCCTGCGTCGGCGAAGCCAGACCGCAGCACGACCTGGTCACGGTTCATCGCATCAATCGCCGACACAACGCCGTCGGCCGGCGGGCCGGACAGTTCGACGGCGCCGCCGGGCTCCACGGTGACCGCGCTGCCGCCCGGCATCGGGGGTAGCAGCTCGAGAACCTCGGTGATTTCGTCCCAACTCGGCCTGCGGTACGGATCGGCCGGGTCGTGGCAGTGCGCTTCCGACTCCAGACCGACACAACCCAGTGGAGCATCGACTAGACAACCGTCAGCGATGTAGTCCGCGGCAGCTGAAGAACTGGTCATCTCGGCTTCGGCCGGGCAGCCCGTATCCAGCTGCGAGGCCGCGGCGGTGCTGGGGGCGAACGTCATATCACGATCCCTCCGGGCCTGACCATGCGTCGCGGACGGTTATGTTGCGCAGCTACCGGAACGATAGCCGCCACCATTTCATCTAGCAGATCGCCCCGACATATTCCCGAACGTTTTTGCTGCACGGCTTTAACGGGTACCCAAATTCACGGACTACTGACCCAGCGCGTTCTGCATTGCCCCGGCCAGCACGTTGACCGCGGGACCCGCGTTGCCAGATTGGCAGACCTTGGCCTGCAGTAATACATTTTCGCGCAGCCGGGTTTGATTAAAGCACCGGCGATCGGTGCCCGCTTCCTGCTTGGTCCAGTTCGCGTCAGTAGCACTCGGCGGCCCGCCGTCGAAGGACCACACTTGCGTGGACCCGTTATCCAGGTGCATCGCGGTGGTCTGACCCGAGCAGCCCACGGTTCGGTCCACCACCCGGTGGAAAGCCCGGGTCGCGGCGTCGTTGGTGGCGAACACCCCGGCCGCCTGCTTGACGAAGTGGGTTTGGTCGGTAGCGGACGTCTGTGTGGTGGCTCCGTTGAACGAAGCTAGATCGGGGTCGCCGTACACCTCGGGCAGCCCGATGTCGGCCCAGTTGTTGCACGCCGGGAGCTCGACCCAATACTCCTGAACCGGCTGGGTGAACACCGACTCCCACCCCATCGGTCCACCGACGATATTGCCGACCGACCCCTTGCCGAGGACCGCGTAGGACACCACGCCCGGATCCGACGGGTGGGCGGCCGCGACGGGGATCGCCAGCGCTGCTGCGATGGCCACAGTTATGTTCACCGCCGCAACGGCGATCCGCATATGGCTAGACCTTGGCCGAGACGGCGACGTCGACGTTGCCCCGGGTGGCTTTGGAATACGGGCAGACCTGGTGAGCCTGCTCCACCAGGTCGTCCGCGACGCTTTGTTCCAAGCCCGGCAGGTAGCCGACTATCTTGCCGGTCAGCCCGAATCCACCCTCGGAGTCCTTGCCGAACCCGACCTGGACGGTGACGTTGGTGGCGTCGTCGAGTTTCACCTTTGACTTGCCCGCCACCAGCCGCAGCGCACCCAGGAAGCAGGCAGCGTAACCGGCGGAGAACAGCTGCTCGGGGTTGGTGCCCTCACCGTTGCCGCCCATCGCCTTTGGCGGCCGGGTTTCGAGGTCGATGCGGCCATCCGCTGACTTCACGTGGCCGTCGCGACCGCCGCCGGTCGCCGTGGATTCCGTGGTGTAAACGACTTCAATGGTCATGGTTCTCGATCATGCCAACCCGGCCAGCCAAACAGAAGCCAGGGTTGCCACCTGCAACCCTGGCTTCTCGACGGAATCACTGGCCCAAGTTGGCCCGAACCCCCTCCTCGACCAACTTGGCGAGATCGGGGTCGACGTTGCGCCAGTACTCGAACACCCGTGACAGCACCGGTTCTTTAACGCCCTTGGACACGTGGCCAATGATGTTGTGGGCCAGGCGTTCCCGCGCGGCATCGTCGAGAACTTCGTGGACCATGGTGCCGGCCTGCCCCCAGTCGTCGTCCTCGGCGTGCAGGGTGTAGGCGGCCCGCACCATCTGGCCGTCGGCGAACCAGCGCACCTCGGCGGCGCGTGCCGGGTCGGCCTGCGGGCCGCCATAGGAATTGGGCGCATACACGGGATCCGACACGTTGTCGATCCGCATCGCCCCGTCTTTGGAATAGCTGCGCACCTCCACCTTGGGCGAATTGACCGGGATCTGCTTGTAATTGGTTCCAAGTCGGGCCCGGTGCGCGTCGGAGTAGGAAAAACCGCGCGCCAACAGCATCTTGTCCGGACTCAGCCCAGTGCCGGGCACGATGTTGTTGGGCTCGAACGCCGCCTGCTCAATCTCGGTGTGGTAGTCGGTGACGTTGCGGTCCAGGGTCAGCTTGCCGACGTCAATCAGCGGATAGTCGCCGTGCGGCCACACTTTCGTCAGATCAAACGGGTTGAAGCGGTAGGTCTTGGCCTCCTCGAACGGCATGATCTGCATCTTGAGCGTCCAACTCGGGTAGTCACCGCGCTCGATGGCCTCATAGAGGTCCCGTTGGTGGTAGTCGCCGTCCTCGCCGGCCAGCCGGTCGGCGTCCTCCTGGGTCAAGAAGTCGATGCCCTGATCGGTAATGAAGTGGTACTTCACCCAGAAGATCTCGTCGGCGGCGTTGATCCAGCTATAGGTGTGGCTGCTGTAGCCATTCATGTGCCGCCAGCTCTTGGGGATACCCCGATCGCCCATCAGCCAGGTCACCTGATGCGCGGACTCCGGTGAGAGGCTCCAGAAGTCCCACTGCATGTTGTTGTCGCGCAAGTTAGTTGCGGCCATGCGCTTCTGCGATCGGATGAAGTGCTGGAATTTCAGCGGGTCGCGCATGAAGAAGACCGGCGTGTTGTTGCCGACCATGTCGAAGTTGCCCTCGGTCGTGTAGAACTTCAGCGCGAATCCGCGCGGATCCCGCCAGGTGTCCGGGCTGCCCCGCTCACCGGCGACGGTGGAGAACCTGATCAGCGTGTCGGTCTTGGTGCCCGGCGAAATACCGCGGCCCTGGTGTATTTGCTGACGTCGTTGGTCACCTGGAAGTGGCCGAACGCGCCGCCACCTTTGGCGTGCGGTTGGCGTTCCGGGATGCGTTCCCGATTGAACATGGCCATCTGTTCGATGAGGTAATGGTCCTGCAGCAGGATCGGACCGTCGGGACCGATCGTCAACGACTGGTCATCACTGGGTGCGGGGCCGCCGCCGTCAGTGGTGGTATAGGAGTCGGTCACTTCGCTTTCTCCTCGCTAAACGGGCTGATTTGACTTTCTGATTTCACGGAAACCCCAGGGCAGCATGGCAATTCGCACATGCACACACCACCTCATCACACGGACACCGCATTTTGCGACCGAATGCGTATGGGCGTCAAGCACTTTCAGCTCGGCACCCCCCGATCCGGCGCACCGCAGCAGGGCGCCGGACTGGTAGTCGCGCGACCCAAGGGCCACGCACCTAAGTATGCTCCTTTTCTGGAACCAGTCAAGAAAAGATTTGTACGGCCTTACGCCGGGCTACCAGCTAGGGGCGCGGCGACGGACTGCTGGGAGCCGGAGCGGTGGTCGTCGGCAACTGACCGGGGCCACCGGGACCAGTCGGCCCAACGATCGGGCCACCCGGACCACCCGGACCACCAGGTCCGCCGGGCGGCCACTGTCCGTACCCCATCGGCGGGCCCCACGGGCCCCCTGGACCCCCAGGTTTGAACATGCCGTGGTGATGGCGGTAGTAACAGTGGTGGTCATGCCCGACGATTATGGCGCCGGAAAAGAATACGACCGCCAAGATGAATATGATCCCGGCGACAATCACAACCCACGCTGCGGCGGCGTAGAGCTTGGGCGGCTTGGCCCGCTGCGGCGGTGGCGGTGGTGGCGGAGCTGCGGCGACGGAAGTCGGCTGGGTTGACGGTTCGGGTGTTTCACTCATGCCTTGAATATTGCCCGGGCCTATAACCGCCGTACAGGTTCCGGCAATAAAAGTTGCTGTGAATTCCAGCAGTTAGGTGCCGGTTACTTCAATGACGCGTAGCCCGGCGCTCGGGCGAGCGCCGGGCTACTAGTTGTGGGTTAATGGCCCGCCGGAGTCCTCCTATCACCCCGTGAGCACGTTGAATGGTGGATTTGTTGGCTTCCCCCTCGGGCGCCTAAGGCGTGGTTGTCCGAGACGGAGAGACCGACGACGGGATCTGACCGGGTCCGCCGGGGCCGGGGGCCACGGACGGATTTCCACCCGGTGGGGTTGCCGCAGGTCCACCCTGCGGAGACCTCGGGTGCATCATCATCGCGTGGTGCTTGTGGTGACCGTGGTGGAAGCCGCCGTGACCCGCATGTCTTCCGAGGCCGTAGCCGGTGAAGAAAATGACCGCGACGATGAACACGATCCCGGCGACGATGGCGACCCACGCCGCGAATTGAAAGACCTTGGGGGTCTTGTGTGACGCTTCCTCTGACGGAGGAGGCGCCGGCGCTGTTGCGGTCGAGGACCGCACGGTTGGGGTTTCAGATGTTTCACTCATGAGACGCATGATGCCTGGGTAAACAATAGTTACGGCTATGCGCTACTTAAGTAGCAGCTGTGAGCTAAAACCCCGCCCTACCTGGCAAAATCGCCAAGCAGCGCGCGGAGGTCGTCACGCGAGGACTCCTACAGCTCACAGACGGTCATAGATACATTCAGGGTCTGTACCTAACTAAGCTGTGTGATGTGGCCGTCAACGGGCCGCGGTTTCGGCGTTGCGTCGTTTGATCAGCCGCAGGATCATCGGGGTGAAGATAAGCTGCATCGCCAGGTCCATCTTGCCGCCGGGACACACGATCGTATTCGGGCGGGACATGAACGAATCATGGAGCATGGCGAGTAGATAGGAAAAGTCGATTCCGTGTGGATCGCGGAATCGGATGATCAGCATGGATTCGTCCGCTGTCGGAATGGTTCTGGCGATGAACGGGTTGGACGTATCCACGACGGGCACGCGCTGGAAATTGACGTCGGTGCGAGAGAATTGCCGGCAGATATAGTTCAGATAGTCGGGCATCCGCCGAAGGATGGTGTCGGTGACCGCCTCTGAGGTGTGTCCGCGGACCTCCTTGTCTCGGTGCAGCTTCTGGATCCATTCCAGGTTGATCACGGGGGTTACCCCGATGCGCAGGTCAGCGTGGCGCGCGACGTCGATGTCGTCGGTGACGATCGCGCCGTGCAGGCCTTCGTAGAACAGCATGTCCGAGTCGGCGGGCAGGGTGTCCCATGGGGTGAATGTGCCCGGCTGCTGTCCGTAGGGCTTGGCTTCGTCGTCGTCGTGAAGGTACTTGCGGAACTTGCCCGTCCCGGTTTCGCCGTAGACGCGGAACAGCTCCTCGAGCTGATCGAATAGGTTCGCTTCGGGCCCGAAGTGGCTGAATGCGTGGTCCCCGCGATCATGTGCTTCGGCCATCGCGGCCGCCATCTCGACGCGGTCGTAGCGGTGGAAGCTGTCGCCTTCGACGAACGCAGCGTTCACGCCTTCGCGCCGGAAGATCTGAGCGAATATGCGCATTACGGATGTCGTGCCAGCACCGGAAGAGCCGGTGACCGAGACGATCGGATGTTTACGGGACATGCTCCCTCTTTCTAGCCGGTGGACGCGCGGAACAACCCGCGGACAGCGTAAAGAGGGAAGTCCTCAGCGGGCTCATAGTTCTCACCGTGATATTTCTCGATGCGCTCGACCTCCTCGGACGCACCAAACACGAACGAGATGCGCTGGTGCAGACCGTCGGGAACTACGTCGAGCATTCGTTGCCGTCCGGTGCTCGCCGAGCCACCGGCCTGCTCGATGAGGAAGGACATCGGGTTCGCCTCGTAGAGCAACCGCAGCTTCCCCGGCTTCGTCGGGTCTTTCGAGTCCCGGGGAGAGAGAAACACTCCTCCCCGGGTGAGGATCCGGTGAGTCTCGGCCACGAGCGAGGCGACCCAACTCATGTTGAAGTCCTTACGACGCGGCCCGGACCGACCCGCCAGACACTCGGCGACGTAGCGCTGCACCGCCGGCTCCCAGAACCGCTGGTTCGAGGCGTTGATCGCGAATTCGCTGGCGGTGGAGGGGATCTGAATGGACGCGCGGGTGAGGACGAACTCACCGAGCGCTCGATCGAGGGTGAATGCGTGAACGCCGGTACCAACGCTCAGCACGAGCATTGTCGACGGGCCGTAGATCGCGTAACCGGCACACACCTGCTTCGAGCCGGGCTGCAGGTAATCTTCCAGACCCGGGTCATTCCCCGGGTTCGGTGCTCGCAGTATGGAAAAGATGCTGCCCACCGACACGTTCACGTCGATATTCGAAGAGCCGTCGAGGGGATCGAAGGCCAACAGGTACTTCCCCCGCGGGTACTGCGCGGGCAGCCGATAGGGTTCCTCGAGTTCCTCCGACACCATTCCGGCGAGGTGCCCACCCCATTCAGTGGCGCGCAGAAAGTAGTCGTTGGCAATAATGTCGAGCTTCTGTTGGACCTCGCCCTGCACGTTCGTCTGATCCGCGGAGCCGAGCACCCCGCCGAGTGCCCCGACAGCTACCTGATTAGCGATCGCCTTACATGCCAACGCGACATCAAGTATCAGCCCGTTGAGATCCCCACTCGCGCCCGGGTGACGCCGGCGCTCATCGATGAGAAACTGAACGAGCGTCGTATGATCGGCGAACATTGCTCACACCTTCGTTTCAAGTGATGTTGGGCCAGGCGAATGGCTGCCGTGGCGACTCTTCGACCAGTGACCAGTTGTGGGGCACGCTTGTGTCGGCTCCTCGTTAACATAGCTACCCCGGATCGCCGGGTGAGCGACTCGCGCCATCCCCCGCCAGGATGGACGTGCGCGGGTGGCTCAGACCGCGACCGAGTGTCACGTTCTTCGCTTGCCATCCGAGTTCGCGATGCGCCAACAAATGGTTGATTAGTAGCTCGGTCGACCCGGTGGGAGCGGATTGGGTGACGATGTGCCATGGCCGGTCCATGGGTGTGCCGGGAACGGATAGCTCGATGAGCGAGCCGGAATTCAGCTCGCGGCGCACCGCCTGACGGGAAACCAGGGTCACGCCGAGACCGGCGCCCGCCGCGGCGACCACCGCTCCGTGCGAACCCAGCGTCATCTTGGGTGGCGAGACCTCCAGCTCGTCGATCAAGGCTGTGCTGGTCGCCCGTGTGCCCGAGCCCGGTTCGCGCAGCAGCCAGGTCGCGTCCGCCGGCTCGAAGTGGTGTGCGGCTTCCGGCGGCCCGACGACGACCAGGGTGTTCGGGCTGACGGCTCGTATGTGTGCGCGGTGGAGGTCGGCGGGCGGGCGACCGGCGACGACGACGTCGACCTCGTGACGCGACAGCATCGGCCAGATGGACGTTCTGGACGCGACTTCGAGCTTGTAAACGACACCGGGATGCTCGGCGTGAAACGAGGCCAGCAATGCGGGAATGAGCAGTTCACCCGCTGTGGTCACGGCGGCCAATCTGATGGAGCCGTTCTCCGGGTCGGCCTCGCCGCGTGCGGCTAACAGCGCTTCGTCGTGCAATCCGAGAATGCGACGGGCGTACTCGACATACCTCTGACCGGCCGATGTCAGACGGATTCCGCGGCCGTGCCGATCGACAAGCGCCACACCGACTTCGGCGCTCAGGCCGCTGACCGCGGACGAGATTGCCGACTCGCTGACGACAAGACGTTTGGCGGCGCCGTGTACCGATCCTGCGTCGGCGAGTTCCACCAGCGCGCGCAGCCGAACGTTGGTAGTCACGTCGCCACCATGCCGGAGGTCCTCATTGAAGGCCTCTGCGGCGTCGCGTCTTCGGTCTCGTCATCGAACACCCGGCTGGCGAGCAGGTCGGGCGCTTCAATGGTGGTCAGCGCCTTGAGGTTGACCCTGGTGTCGGCTCCCGTCAGCAGTCGGCGTGCGTGCCGCAGCCGCGCCCGTTCCAGGGCGTTGCGCACGCTGCGTGCGTTGGCGAACCAGGGTTGTCGGATGCGCCGCTGCAGGTATTGACGCAACGCGACACGCGCATCGTCGGAGAACGAGTAGCCCAGCGCATCGTTCATGAGCACCGCGATCTGCTCGAGTTCATCGACCGTGTAGTCGGGGAAGGTGATGTGGTGAGCGATGCGGCTCTGCATTCCCGGGTTCGCTGAAAAGAACAAGTCCATTTTGTCGGCGTAGCCGGCGAGGATGACGACGAGGTCATCACGATTGTTCTCCATGACCTGCAGTAGGATTTCGATCGCCTCGGAGCCGTAATCTCGTTCGTTCTCGGCCTTGTACAGGTAGTAGGCCTCGTCGATGAACAGCACGCCGCCCATCGCCCGCTTGATGACGTCCTTAGTCTTGGGTGCCGTGTGGCCGACGTACTCGCCGACCAGGTCGTCCCGGGTAACGCTGACCAGGTGGCCCCGTCGCAGATAGCCAAGCCGGTGCAGCAGGTCGGCCATCCGCAAGGCCACGGTCGTTTTGCCGGTCCCCGGGCTGCCGGTGAAGCACATATGCAGGGTGGGTTGGGCAGCGGTGACCCCATAACGTGCCCGCATCCGATCGACCAGCAGAAGAGCGGCGATCTCGGCGATGCGGGTTTTCACCGGCTCGAGCCCGACCAGTTCGGCGTCGAGCCGGGCCAGCACCTCCTCGACGCCGGCCTCCTGCTGGGCCGCATGCAGGTCAACCATGGCATCTGCGGGCAGCACCGGGGGAGCTGACGGGTCGGGTTCGGAATCCACCTGTTGGCCCGGTACCGAACCGGGCCTGAAGCCAAAGGACCTGCGTTGAGTCCCGGTGTCGCTGTCGGACATGTCAGGCCTGACTATAACGGTCCCCGACGGGGCGCTCCGTCGCGTAGGCGAAGGTGGTGTAGCCGATCCGCCGGTCCGATCCCTCGGCACGGTCGACTCGGAAGCCCGGTTCCACCGCGGGTCGCTGCACGATGAAAGAGAAGGCGGTGGTCTGCCGCCCCAGGCTGGCATCGTAGGCGTTGAGCCGGACGTAGACGTTCGGGTTCGCCGTCCGGCAGGCGTTGACCTCCATCAGCACGCCGGCGGCGTCCTTCAGGTCGAACATCGGCAGCCCCCACATCTCCCAGTACACGTTGCGCGGGTGCGGGTCGTCGGTGAACTCGACCGACAGCGGCCAGTCGTTGTCCAGCGCATAGCTGATCTGGGCGGTGATCTCCTCGTCGGTGAAGTCGGGAAGGTAGGAGAAAGTGCCCTGGGTGATACGCATCGTTTGTCTCCTGGTGTCCGGCGCCGTACTCAGGCGGGGGTCGGCGTCGCGACGACGTCGGGGGTGTCGGTGGATTCGTAGTTGAAGGTGATGTCGCCCCAGGTCGCCAACGCCACGTCCAATGCACGGTTGCGCTTCGCGGCTTTCTTGAGGATTTCCGGACCCTCCTTGTAGTAGTCCACGCCTTCGTTGCGAGCCTTGATGATGGTCTCGAGCGCGACCCGGTTCGCCTCCGCGCCTGCGGCGATGCCCATCGGGTGACCGATTGTGCCGCCGCCGAACTGAAGCACGACGTCTTCGCCCAGGTAGTGGACGAGTTGGTGCATCTGCCCGGCGTGGATGCCGCCCGATGCGACCGGCATGACGCCGGGCATCGAGGCCCACTCCTGGTCGAAGTACAGGCCCTTCACGGGGTCGGCCTTGATGCTGTCCAAGCGCAGCGAATCGTAGTAGCCGGCGATGGCGTTCGGGTCGCCTTCGAGCTTGCCGACGACGGTGCCTGCGTGGATGTGATCCACTCCGGCCAGCCGCATCCACTTCGCCAGCACCCGGAAGCTGATGCCGTGGTTCTTCTGGCGGGTGAATGTGCCGTGGCCGGCACGATGCAGGTGCAGGAGCACTCCGTTGGCCCGCGCCCACTTGGACATCGACTGGATCGCGGTGTAGCCGATCGTGAGATCGATCATGACGACCACCGAGCCGATCTCCTTGGCGAAGTCGGCCCGCTCGTATATCTCCTCCATCGTGCCGGCGGTGACGTTGAGGTAGTGGCCCTTGATCTCACCGGTGGCGGCTTGGGCTCGGTTGACCGCTTCCATGCAGAACAGATAGCGGTCGCGCCAGCGCATGAAGGGCTGCGAGTTGATGTTCTCGTCATCCTTGGTGAAGTCGAGGCCGCCGCGTAGCGCCTCGTAGACGACGCGGCCGTAATTGCGCGCGGAGAGTCCCAGTTTCGGCTTGGTGGTAGCGCCCAGAAGTGGACGGCCGAACTTGTTCAGATGCTCCCGTTCCGTGACGATGCCGTGCGCGGGGCCCTGGAATGTCTTCACGTAGTGGGTGGGAATGCGCATGTCCTCGAGGCGCAGCGCCTTGAGCGGCTTGAAGCCGAAAACATTTCCGATGATGGAGCTGGTGAGGTTGGAAATGGAACCTTCCTCGAATAGGTCGAGGTCGTAGGCGATCAACGCGATCCACTGCCCGGGGGTGTTCGGGACAGCCTCCACCTTGAAGCACTTTGCCTGGTAGTGCTCGTAGGTGGTGAGCCGGTCGGTCCAAACCACCGTCCAGGTCGCGGTGCTGGACTCGCCGGCGACGGCGGCCCCGGCCTCCTCTGGCGGAACACCTGGCTGTGGGGTGATCCGGAAGGCGCACAGCACGTCGGAATCCTTCGGGACATAGTCGGGCTGCCAGTACCCCATCTCGGCGTAGGGGATCACTCCGGCGTTCCATCGATCGGTCATGTGTCGAATACTGCCAACTGATCATGAATGTGTCTATTGAGAGTTTATCACGCACAGTTAAATGATTACTTCAGAGTCGCTGTACCCCTGTCTGCCCACCGGCTGGGTGAGGTGCCGCGACCCACACGCTCGGGCTGTTGGGCCAATGGCTCGACCCGCCCTGAACCGCGTCGCCAGGCAGGTCCAGTGGACCGACGACGGTCGCATGGAAATCCGTCCGCCCAAGTACGCCTCGGAGCGCACGGTTTACATCCCGGACCGTCTCATCACCCTGCTCGCCGAACACGTCCGCCGCTACCGACCCGGCGACGATCCCGACCGCTGGCTGTTCCCCGGCACCCGTAACGCGACGTTGCCCGCCCACGCGGCCACGGTGGCGCGGTCCTGGCGGATCGCCCGCGACGCAGTGGGCATCGGCAACCGGCTGCACGACCTGCGCCACTTCTACGCCTCCGGGCTGATCCGGGCGGGCTGCGACGTGGTGACCGTCCAGCGGGCACTCGGGCACTCGTCGGCGGCGATCACCCTCACCACGTACTCGCACCTGTGGCCGGACGCCAACGACCGCACCCGCAGGGCTGCCGCGGAGCTGCTAGAGGCCGCTCTAGGGGCTACTGCGGACCCACTGCGGACTGAGAGCAAGATTTAAGGCTCTGACCAGGGCTTGAACGGGTTGACGGCGAACTGGATCACCCGGTAAGGCGCGCTCACCCGGGCGCGGGTATCCCACTGACTGACGAAAATCCGCAGCTCATCAAGGGTAGAGCCGGGCGAGATGTATCCGCCGTACGGTTGCGCGAGCCGATTGTCGTATGGCGGCGGCAGGCTTTCCGCCGGATCGGGCCACTCGTCGTGCTGCACCACCGTGGTCACCGGCGCATCGCCCAGCGACGTCGGGTCGTTGGCGACCCGGACCTCCATGTTGCCCGTGCTGGCGTTGAAATAGGACAGCACGGTCTTGCCGTCGATCTGCCTGATGCACATCTCGCCCACCATGTCCGGCCACAGCGGTGTCGGTGCCTTGTTCCAACCGCCGCCGGGTCCAGACACCCAGCCCTGCCACCGGGACCGGTCGGTGAAGGTTTGCGGTGTTGCCCGGTACAGCACCACCGGATCTCTGCGGGTGAAACTGTTGGCCACGATGTACACCCACCCGCTCGGCGAATCGGGGGTAGGGATCGGGTCGTAGTACCCGCTGACCTGCGTCTGCGAGCCCTTCTGGTAGGAGGCGTCGCGCCGGGACCCCGGAACGGTCTGCCAGCCGGTGCGCGCCGCTTCGGCCGTCACCAGCCGCGAGTTCTGCGGCGCGAGGTTCTTTGTTGTGGTCACCATCAGATAGTTGCGCCGGTTGATCTGCACCACCCCGGCGGGCAGCTGCGAGTCCCCCGGCGGCGTGGGATCGGCCAGCAGCGGTTTGCTGATTCCGGTGACGCCGGTGTAGCGCACCCCGGTGGGGTCGTCGACCGACGAAGTGTCGACGCGCAGCGCGACTGGCGAGTACCAGCCACCGAACCCAACACCCTGGCCGGCAAAGCTGTCACCGCAGACCTGCAGCAGCTCGCTGGGGAACTCGACAAACTCACACAGGTCGGTGGCGCCGATGCCGTAGTCACCGGTGGGAGTTCCGGTGCCAGCCGTCGGACCGATCCGCAGCACCTGACCCGGGGCCAGCGGCTGCAGGATCGGCTCAGGGACGGGCGCCGGCGGATCGGCGCGTGCGAGCCCAAATGCACCCCAAAAGCACTGTGCCACAAGGAAACAGACCACCGACGCGATCAGCAAGCACCGCATGACCCGTCGGGTGTGGGCGGAGCTCACCCGCGGATCACAATTCGGCGGCCAGCAACTCGGCGATCTGGATGGTGTTCAGCGCCGCCCCCTTACGCAGATTGTCGCCCGAGACGAACAGCGCCAAGCCACGCCCGTCCGGTACCCCCGGGTCGTGCCGGATACGGCCGACCAGCGATTCGTCGACACCGGCGGCGGCCAGCGGAGTTGGCAAATCAACCAGCTTCACACCGGGGGCGCCGTCGAGTAGTTCACGGGCTCGCTCGGGCGACAGCGGCCGGGCGAACTCGGCGTTGATCGACAACGAGTGCCCGGTGAACACCGGAACCCGCACACAGGTACCGCTGACCAGCAGGTCGGGAATGCCGAGGATCTTGCGGCTCTCGAAGCGCAGCTTCTGGTCCTCGTCGGTCTCCCCGGAATCGTCGTCCACCAGCGATCCAGCCAGCGGCACCACGTTGAACGCGATCGGCGCGACGTAGGTTTTCGGCGGCGGGAAGTCGAGCGCACCGCCGTCGTACACCAGCTGCTCGGCGTCGTCGATGACCGCACGCGCCTGGGTGGCCAGTTCCGCCACCCCGGCCAGGCCGCTGCCGGATACCGCTTGATAGGTCGAGGCCACCATGCGCACCAACTGGGCCTCCTCGTGCAGCACCTTGAGCACCGGCATCGCGGACATGGTGGTGCAATTCGGGTTAGCGATGATGCCCTTGGACAGGGGGCGGGCGTCGCGTACATCCCTGTTGTAGTTCACCTCCGACACCACCAACGGCACGTCCGGGTCCTTGCGCCAGGCCGACGAGTTGTCGATCACCGTCACTCCGGCGGCGGCGAACCGCGGCGCCTGCACCCGCGACATCGTCTTGCCAGCGGAGAACAACGCGATGTCCAGGCCGGTCGGGTCCGCCGTCTCGGCGTCTTCGACTTCGATCTCCTGGCCGCGGAAGGCCAGCTTGCGGCCCTGCGAGCGGGCGGACGCGAAGAACCGCACCGTGGTCGCCGGGAAGTCGCGCTCGTCGAGCAGCGTGCGCATCACCTGGCCCACCTGACCGGTGGCCCCTACTACCCCAATCGCAACCATCTACCGCCCCGTCCCCGCATACACCGTCGCCTCCTCTTCGCCGCCGAGCCCGAATGCCTCATGCAACGCAACGACGGCCTTGTCCAATTCGGTGTCGCGGCACAGCACCGAGATCCGGATCTCCGAGGTGGAGATCAGCTCGATGTTGACGCCGACCGCGGCCAGCGCCTCGCAGAAGGTCGCCGTGACGCCGGGATGGCTACGCATGCCCGCCCCGATCAGCGACACCTTGCCGATGTGGTCGTCGTAGAGCAGCTGAGTAAAGCCGATCTCGTCTTGGAGCGAATCCAGCTTGGCCACCGCGGTGGGCCCGCTGTCGCGGGAGCAGGTGAAGGTGATGTCGGTCTTGCCGTCCTCGACCTTGGAGACGTTCTGCAGCACCATGTCGATGTTCACGTCGGCATCGGCGACGGCCCGGAACACCTTGGCCGCATACCCCGGGATGTCGGGTAGCCCGACGATGGTCACCTTGGCCTCGCTGCGGTCGTGCGCGACTCCGGTCAGAAGGGGGCTTTCCATGGGTCTGTCCTTGATCGATCCGATAACGATGGTGCCGGTTTTGTCCGAATACGACGACCGGACATGCACCGGCATGTTGTAGCGGCGGGCGTATTCCACACAGCGCAGCATCAGCACCTTGGCGCCGCAGGCCGCCAGCTCGAGCATCTCCTCGAAGGTCACCGTGTCCAGCTTGCGGGCGTTGTGCACGATCCGTGGGTCCGCGCTGAAGATGCCGTCCACGTCGGTGTAGATCTCGCAGACGTCGGCGCCCAGCGCCGCGGCCATGGCGACCGCCGTGGTGTCGGAGCCTCCGCGGCCCAGCGTGGTGACGTCCCGGGTGTCCTGGCTGACACCTTGGAATCCGGCGACCAAAACGATCCGCCCTTCCTCGAGCGCGGTTTGCAGCCGTCCCGGCGTGACGTCGATGATCTTCGCGTTGCCGTGGGTGCCGGTGGTAATCACGCCGGCTTGCGAGCCGGTGAATGACCGGGCGTGCGCGCCCAGCGATTCGACTGCCATTGCCACCAACGCGTTGGAGATGCGTTCACCGGCGGTCAGCAGCATGTCGAGTTCCCGGGGCGGCGGGACTGGGCATACCTGCTGAGCCAGGTCCAGCAGGTCGTCGGTGGTGTCGCCCATCGCGGACACCACCACGACGACATCATTTCCCTGCTTTTTGGTCTCGACGATGCGCTCTGCGACGCGACGAATGCGGTCAGCGTCGGCGACCGAGGAGCCGCCGTACTTCTGCACCACGAGTGCCACTGTTGCTCTTCCCTGTCTCGGATTGGCTAATAAGGGAGATGGGTTAGGGGTGGGTTTAAGTCCACAACAGGATACGTGGCGACGCATCTTGATTATTTTCGCGATGCCGGCGAGTGGCCCCTGCGACCGGCGGTTTTGGCGCGGTTTTGCGCGTTTTTGTCCGAGCGGAAGATCGCGGTAGAGTTCAGAACGTGCAGCGGGTGCTCCTCCTCGGACGCCGCGACGGGGTCTGATCCAGACCGGCTTCCCGTCGCGGGCGTTCGCGATGCGCCGGTCTGAGGTTCCTTCTGATACCCCGGAGCAACTACCGTGACCAACTTTCCCGAGGCTTCCAGCCCCGACGCCTATACGTCAGCACGCACCGTCGTCAAACCCGCCGGCCCACCCGGGCCCGGCCAGCCCACGTGGAATCCCCAGCGGGGTTCGTCGATGCCGATCAACCGGTACCGGTCATTCGCCGAGGAAGTCGAGCCCATCCGGCTGGCCGACCGCAGCTGGCCGGACCGCGTCATCAGTCGCACTCCCCTGTGGTGCGCGGTCGATCTGCGTGACGGCAACCAGGCGCTGATCGACCCGATGAGCCCGGCCCGCAAGCGCCGCATGTTCGACCTGCTGGTTCGCATGGGCTACAAGGAGATCGAGGTCGGGTTCCCGTCGGCCAGCCAGACGGACTTCGACTTCGTCCGGGAGATCATCACCGACGGCGCCGTTCCCGACGACGTCACCATCCAGGTGCTGACCCAGTGCCGACCGGAGCTGATTGAGCGCACGTTCGCGGCGTGCGAAGGTGCATCGCGGGCCATCGTGCACTTCTACAACTCGACGTCGATCCTGCAGCGCCGCGTGGTCTTTCGTGCTGACCGGGCCGCGGTGCAGGCCATTGCGACCGACGGCGCTCGCAAGTGCATTGAGGAGGCCGCCAAGTACCCGGGCACCCAATGGCGGTTCGAGTACTCGCCGGAGTCCTACACCGGGACCGAGCTGGAATACGCCAAACAGGTGTGCGACGCCGTCGGCGACATCATCCAACCGACGCCGGACAACCCGATCATCTTCAACCTGCCCGCCACCGTCGAAATGGCAACCCCCAACGTGTATGCCGATTCGATTGAGTGGATGAGCCGCAATCTGGCCAATCGGGAGGCCGTCATCCTGAGCCTGCATCCGCACAACGACCGCGGAACCGCCGTCGCCGCCGCCGAATTGGGCTATCAGGCGGGTGCCGACCGGATCGAGGGCTGCCTGTTCGGGAACGGAGAGCGCACCGGCAACGTGTGCCTGGTGACGCTGGGGCTGAACCTGTTTTCCCGCGGTGTGGACCCGCAGATCGACTTCTCCAACATCGACGAGATCCGGCGCACGGTGGAGTACTGCAACCAGCTCCCAGTGCACGAGCGTCACCCCTATGGCGGAGACCTGGTCTACACCGCGTTCTCCGGCAGCCACCAGGACGCCATCAACAAGGGCCTGGACCAGATGAAGATTGACGCAGACGCCGCGGACTCCGACGTCGAGGACATGCTCTGGCAGGTGCCGTATCTGCCGATCGACCCCAAGGACGTCGGACGCACCTATGAGGCGGTGATTCGGGTCAACTCGCAGTCCGGCAAGGGCGGGGTGGCCTACATCATGAAGGCCGACCACGGCCTGGCGCTGCCGCGACGGCTGCAAATCGAGTTCTCCCAGGTAATCCAAAAGATCACCGAAGGCGAGGGGGGTGAGGTCTCGCCGAAGGAGATGTGGGAAGCGTTCTCCGAGGAGTACCTCGCTCCGGTGTGGCCGCTGGAACGGATGAGGCAGCGGGTCGACGCCTCCGAGGAAGACGGCGGCACCACCAATATCACCGCGACCGTCAAGATCAACGGGGTGGAGACCGAGATCAGCGGGGCCGGGAATGGTCCGCTGGCCGCTTTTGTCGACGCGCTTGGTCACGTGGGCTTCGAGGTGGCCGTCCTCGATTACTCCGAGCACGCGATGAGCGCCGGCGACGACGCGCAGGCCGCTGCTTATGTCGAGGCTTCGGTGGCCGCGACGATCGCGAGCGCGGCGCAGCCGGGCGAAGCGGGTCGTCGTGCAGACGGCCCGAGACGCACCGTGTGGGGTGTGGGAATTGCGCCGTCGATCACCACCGCGTCGCTGCGCGCCGTGGTTTCGGCGGTCAACCGCGCTTCTCGCGAGTGAACTCAGGCCAGCTTCGCCAGCAGCATCCCCGCCAGCTTTTGCGCCTGCGCACAGTTGTCGGCCTCGGTCGTGAGGTAGGTCCAGCCCTTGAGCACCTCGACTTTCGCGGGCGGGGCGTTGAAGCAGAACGACCCGCCTGCGCGTTTGTTATCGCAAGCTGTGACGGTTGCGCGAGAAACGGCAGGTCACAGGCCAGTGTTTCGAGCAGCTTCCGGCTGCCAACGGAACCAACTGCGGACGGACTGCGGACTACCCCGGTGCTTATGCGAAGCTGTACTGCCCAAACCGACCGAATGAAGGGGGCAACAAAATGAGTTCGACCAACGTGACCGTGAGGCGCGATGAGGAGGGGAAGGTACACGCTCACTGGGTCGGCTCAGTGACCTTCGATCCGAGCGTCTATGGCGACCCCCCGTCGTTTCATTCGCTGATCAATGAGTGCGTGGAGAACTTCACAAGGCAATTGCAGGCGGAGATCAACGCGAACTTTGGGGGGTTTTCCGGGCAGTCAACGGGGTGAAGCCGCTAAAGCCCTGGGTCGACGGCGTGCAGAGCAGCGACGGCACCGTCACGTGGTCGCTGTACGTGCTGGCCGACGATCGCCAGCCGTTCACCGCCGTCCAGGCGCGTGAGTTCGCGGCGATGATCCTGCAGGCCGCCGACGAACTGGACCGACTCACCGCACTGTAATCAAACCATCATCATCGACTTTTCGTTTTTTTCGATTTACCCTGAGCTTGTGACCGCTGTTGTGGAACCCCGCACTGTTCTGCCCCCGAAAGAACAACGAAACTTCGCCGAGTTGCTAGAAGCACTCGGCTCTGCCGGTGTGTCCATCTGCGATGGTGCGGGACACGGGATACCGCTGCCCGAAGAAGTTCGCGATGCATTTTTCAACGTGGCTCTCGCCATGTCCCAGGGAAAAGGCATCCAGCTCGTACCTCATCACATGACGCTGACGACCCAAGAAGCAGCTGACATCCTGAACATCTCGCGGCCGACCTTGGTGAAGCTACTTGAAACGGGCCGGATCCCTTACGAGAAGCCAGGACGTCACCGACGAATTCGCCTAGACGAACTGCTGAAGTATCAGGAAGAGACGCGTCTAAAACGGCGAGCGGCCCTCCGAGAGGCGACGCACGAGTCCGCCGAGGAGATCCGGGCGGCCCTAAAGAGGGGGAAGGGCTGACACCACGTGTCCGCGTTTCCTGTAGTTCTGGACGCCTGCGTACTGGCGCCTTATCCACTTGCCGACATACTGCTCCGGCTGGCGGATGAACAGACCTATAGACCGTTGTGGTCGGACGACATCCTGAAAGAAACGCGTCGAACGATGATCACGAAGCTCGGTATGTCCGAGGTGAAAGCGGATCGTCGCCTGGACATGATGCGGGAGAACTTCATCGACGCTGACGTCACAGGGTATCAAGACCTGATTCCCGTGATGAAGATGACAGCAAGGACAGGCATGTCCTTGCTGTGGCAGTCAGGGAGAAGGCAGAGGTCGTTGTTACGTTTGATCGCGCTGGTTTTCCCGAGGATGCGTTGCAGGAGTACGGCATCCGTTCGCTGCATCCTGACGACTTCCTACTCGACCAGATCGATCTCTACAGAGACGCCACAAAGAGGGCGATCCAGGGCATGGTCGACAGTTATGGGAACCCCGCCTTCACCCTGGATGAAGTACTAGAAGCTCTCAGTAACAGGGGTGTACCACAGTTCGCAGCTGAGGTACGTCTGGCGTTCCCCTAGGCCGCGTGCAGGTCGTAGGAGGGGCGCGGCACCGTTCAATCTGCACAAACCCGCCCCCGGCCCGCGAGTCTCGCCCGCGAACTCTAGGTGTCGCCGAACGCTTCGCGCGCCAGCACATGCACATAGTGCCGGCGCTGCCGCCCCGCATCACTCAACCCCACCTGCAAATACCCGGTGCCACGCTGTACCGCGGCCCGCAGGATGCGTTCGCGCACCCGGTGCTCGACCCGGCCACGCAGCACAGTCCGCGCCAGACTACGCACCCGCAGCCGGTCGGACACTTCGTAGGCATCCTCGTAGCCGACGACGGGCGCCCATAGCTCGGTCACAAGACACCTCCCGCTACTGAGCCGTTGGCGGGCCGGCAACCGCCGAGAAACCGGCCCACCTAGGCCCCACCAGCCCGCCGCCACGTGTCGTCACACCCGGGCTCGACAGCCGGGCGGCGCCACCACACGGCAGGCAGACGATTTCAGTCCTCGACGGGAGTCTGGTGCTGGTGTCGGCTCCGGCAGGAGTACCAATCGCGCCATCAAGACCGCCCATACCCGCAACCCCAACGGGAACTCGAAAACCGTTGAGGCGCGGCTTGACACCAGAACCCGCCGAGGAAGCCCGTTACCAGCTGTTAGGACCCGGCGACAGATCGTCGAAGTACTCGGCCACGTCCGGCACCCCAGGCCCCGTCACCAACCGCACCTCTTCCATCTGCTCACCACCGAACTCGCTGCGGACGGTCTGCTCCACAATGTTGCGCGGTTTCATCACGACGACCAGGTGCCGCTAGTCGAGGTTGTCGGCAGATTCGACATCATCAGCACCGCGCTTGGGCGCTCCACCCCAAGGTTCAAACGCTCCTCAACAATCCAGCGCAACAGATTCCTGACGAAGTCATCCTCGGCCGTCCCCTGCCTGAACGTGAGCCCTTCGCGGATAATCGCCTTCCCGAACTTCGTGGTATCAATCAGGAACCCATCGCCGGGGCTGCACTGCGTGGTGACCAGCGTTTCCACCCCCCACAGCGACATCGCCTCACCCTGAGTCGGGTCGGGGGACAGGATGTAGCGGTGCAAGTCGTCCTTGATCCGGCGCAGCGCCGACCAGGACGACGGCGACGTGACGAACAAGTCGGGCTCGGCCAGCGCCGGCCCCGACCGCAACGCCTCAATCGCCTCCTCGACACAGTCCAAAGCCTTCGGTCGGTAGCACCCGCAGCATCGAACGTGAGGATGTTTCGGTGTTGGCAACCCGGTGATCTTCCCGTCCGACATTCCGCCGTACAACAGGGACGAATTTTCGACGTCCACCACGCGAAGTGGCAGCTCAAGCTGAAGATACGACGTGAAGCGGTCATAATCAGAGATGACCTCCCACGACACCGCACTGTTGCACGCCAGCTTGATCATCGGCAACGTCACATTGTCCAAGTTCAGCTTGACCTCGGGCTTCAGTTCGCCTTCGGCGACCACATCCGCGGCCCCAGTCGTCGACGTGTGCCGGATGATCTCGTAACTCGGCGCCGAGCAGTCACGGTAGGCAGCCAATCCAAAAACCTACGTTCATGCACCGCCCGGGTGATCCACGGCGCCAACTGCGGCGGCAACTGCCTCGACGCTGTCGTTGAAACCCAGATCCTTGCAGCGCACCGAGAACGACTCGCGGGCCGCCGCCTTCTCATACATCGCCTTCATCTGGACGGTGTCGAGGGCGAACGACGGGGCACCCTTGGTCTGCACACCCGCCGCGCCGGCCCAGCCGCCGCGCACCTCGTCGGGCCGCGGTAGTACTTGTTCGCCGCCTGCCGGGTCTTGAACGCCACGTCGATACGTTCGGACTCTGCGGTCGCGTCGTCGCAAACCTTGTTGAACTTTGCTTCGGTGATCCGGCCGGCTTTCAGGTCGTCGTAGGCCTTGTTCACGCCGGCTTCAAGTTGCGCGGACTTCACCCGCGCGGTTTCGCGATCCATTTCGGATCTCCTTCCGGAGCTGATCGCCCCTAGCCGGAAACCCGGCGCAGCCCCACAACCCAATGGGGGCGGTAACGCAAAATGCTTTGTGTGCCGCGACCTTCCCGTAGGCGCGAAATTCAGCGGCCCGGACGGCACTGGCGCCCAAAGCAGCGGCGGCGGGTGAACCTGGCGGGCAACCCACCAGGGTGGCGGCCGATCCAGCGGCCCTAGTGGCTGTAGTCGCTAAAAACTATTCTAGAACGAGATTCTAAAACGCGGCAACGCCAAGTCGAACTTTTCTCTTACTCAGACTTGGCCGCGAATCTCAGGGGGCGACATCAGCGGTAGGTCGGCGCGCGCAGCGAACCACTCAGCCGCCACATCAGGATCACGAACCCCAGCCCTGGCGCTCGCAATCAAATCCCACGTCGCCTGCGCCACACGCCGCCACGCCCGCTCATCATCATCGGCCGGGTCAGGGAAAACATCAGTGAGAATGCCGTAACAGATACCACTGACAAGCCGCCACTGACCCTCCTGCGAGATGTCGTTGGGGTAGCCATCCGGCCCGGTGTGCAGCCCGTTAAGCGCAGTCCGCAGGTTCTCGCCAGATAAAGCGCTGTTCCTCGTTCATGTTTTGCTACCTTTCGTTGGGGTTTGCTGGTTTCGCGGTAATCCGGAATTCCGGATTAACAGCGTTATTGACACGTGTCAAGTTTCGGAAAGATGCAGGTCCACGCGGTGCGTTCTGCGCAGGGAAAACGCCTGGACCTGCGGGTTTAGGCTCGTGTGGTTTGTTACATCGGGACCGTAGTTTGCTGTAGCGTGTGTTACACCAGGATCGTCCGCGCTGGAAGAGAAGTTCCCTGGCAGCGTCGCGCAAACATTTGCTGTAGCGATGGAAATGCCCCCCATCAGCGCCGTTATAGGTGACCCATGTGTTTGCTGTCGACCACGAGGTCGGGTGTGTTCACAGGGCATAACCGCAGGTCAGCAGGCACGCGGCTTGCGTAGGCACGCTATGCAAGTGCTGGACCAGCACCGATGCACGTTTGCTGCACAAAGTACGGCCGGTGGGGTACCTGGAAACGGGGTGTGCTGGGCACTATTGCACACGTCGAGCGGGGTGGTAGCCAGCGATGGGATGGGTTGCCGGGAGGGTTTGCTGACGGGGGTGGTCATTGCAGTCCTCGGCGCGCGGCCTCCGCTTTGGCCTGCGCTTCGGCGGCGACCTCGCCGGGGGTGATCAGTCCGCGGGCTCTGCGGGTGGCCCAGAACCGCAGGCCTGTGAGCAGTTCGGAGTCTGCGGGCTGCCCGCCGGGTTTGACCCAGCGTGTGGACCGTAGCGGTGCCGGTGGCTGGGGCGGCGGCTTCGCAGTGTTGGCCTTCCGATTACACCGACAACACGACGGGCGCAGATTGGATTCTGACCACATGAGCCACGGGGCCACGGCCACGCTGACAGCATGATCGGCTTCGAACGCGGCCTCATGGTTGGCGGGTGCGTGATAATCAATCGTTCTGCCGCAGCGCCAACAAGGCAGCTGGGCGGCCTGGCAGCGGGCTTTGTAGGCGTCGCGGAACTTCTTCCACTTTTTTCCAGCGCGGTCGCGTGGGTGGTCGCTGGTTTGCGTGTCCTTTCATGGCAGGAAGTCCTCGACGCTGTAGCCGGCCAGCGTTCTCCGGGCAGGCCTTGGGGAGGTCGACAGGTTTCGGGCTGGGGCGTTTGGTCGCTGTGTTGTTGGGGATGGCGCGGCCGGGACTGCAGTCCTCGCATTTGACTTCACCGGTCGCCGACACCCACTGCCGAAAGCACACACAACACGCTCTGAACTGGTCGGTCATGCTGATTTCCTCTCGGTGGGTAGTTCGGCGTAGGCCCGGTTGAGCTCCACCTGGAGGTGGTGATCGCCGCCGTGATCGGGGTGGCAGAGCCGGGACAGCAGCTTGTAGGCCAGTGGTGCCCGGTTGGGTCCGACGCGTTGGAACACGGCCCGAGCCCAGCCGGCCGAATCGGTGGTGTGCTGGCGCTGGGGTGGGTCGTCGAGACCGATGATGGTGTGACCGAGCCGGCGCAACGTCGCCGGCCAACGGTCGGGCGTAGACGGCTTCGACGGTCCAGGTCTTGCGTGGCCGGATCCCAGGATCTGCGCATAGTTGGGGACGTCGAGTTTGATCAGCTCGACGATCGCCGGGTCGTACCGGAACCGGACTGCTGTATGTCGAAGCCGCGGGGTTCGAAGTGGACGGCGGTCACTGGTCGGCCCGCTTCGCTGTGAGGAAGCAGCGGGTGCAGTTGCCGCGGCGGATCGACTCGGGATGAACCAGCTCCTCGCCGCACGCGCACCGCGGCCGCTGACCCGTCTTTGCAGGCACGTACATCCGTCACGTCCGCCACAGCGCCACAATTGGCTTGTTCGGGCTGGTCAGACCATGTGGCGGATTTCTGAATCGTCATCCGACACGCATCCGCCACACACGTCTTCGCTGGTCGGATCGGGTTTTTCAGCACCGTGTGGCGCTGTGTCGCTTGTGTCGGATGCAGTGCCTGCGGCGTACCTAGCCCACGGATCGGTCAAGTCGGCGCGGGCGTAACCCTTCGGGGTCTCCCCCGCGATCCGCACAGTTCGCGACCGAACCCCATAGGGTTTGAGCAGCTGCCGCCAGTCCGCGCGCGTTGAGCGGATCGCCTTTGCGGCCCCACTCCGACCACGGGCTCTCTTCGACCTTGTGCAGCCGGCTGAGGATCGTGCCGGTGGAAAGGTAGTCCTCGTAGATCCCCTTACCCGGATCGCGATCGACCTCCCATATCTCGTAGAGGTCGGCGAGGAGCCGGGTACCGACACCGTCGTCGTCGGGCTCGTCCCCAGTCAGCGCGAGACAGGCCCGACGCGCACGATCCGGCCAGTCACCGCCGGCCAGCTCGGCAACGACGAACAGGGGCTCCCAAGTGTCGGCCGCCCGATCCTCAACAGGAAGGGCGGGCTCCGCCTTCGCCAAGGTGTCAATGTGGGCACGGATCCAGGCGTGCAGCCGGTCGTGAAGGGCGCGAAGGGCGGGACCGTCACGGCGGGTGCGGAACGGGGCGACCTTCTCGCCGGGTCCGCGGCGCCGCATCCGGATGACGATGGCCCGATCCATAATCGTGTCCGGCAAATCGCCGATCGCGGCGAGCATCGCCATGGCGAACGTGGGACATTCCTCGCGGGACCGGGTCGTGATGTCCCAGCGCACATAGGGCCGGTTGCGTTGATGGCCGGCGTTGAGAATCCCCCGGACGTCCTCGTTGTTCTCAGCGGCCCGCTTGGTGCCGAAAATGGTGTCGGCCTCGTCAACCATCAGAGTAGGAGGGTCGTCGTGGGGGACTGACCGGACCACCGCGGCGGTGCTGACGTTGACCGTGATCAGGACGTGGTAACAGACGGCTTCAGCGACATCCATCAGCCGGGACTTCCCGCACCGCTTCTCCGGCGATATCGTGGCCAACCTCGGCGCATGCTCCCATGCGGGTTGCCCATGGGTGGCGGCGCACCAAAGCACGGTGGCGTCATGGGCCTCGGGGGACGGGAAGACGACGTACCGGCCGAACGCCGCATGCAGCTCATCGAGCAGCTCGGCGCCATCAGGCTCGGGCATCGGGGGGACGTCGTTGGCGTCGATCGGCATCACGCCACCCCCTTGAGGGCGCGTGCAGCGGCGGACATGTCGCCGTCGTGGTTGAGCAGCGCGTATGCGCGGAATCGGGTGTAGCCGCGTGGGTATCCGGGTTCGGTGATGTCGAACACGGTGTTCGGTTGACCACACGAACAGGCAACCGTTGCGGACGGTGGCCGAGCACGCCGATGTCGCGGTGGGGTGCAGCCAGCGGGCGCCGTCCGCGTCCGGGTGATCGTCGGCGCAGCGCCAGCCGTGCGGCTCGAGGATGTCGGCCCAGGACGTGTTGGCGGAGTATTCGTCGGCGATCGACGGGCCGAAGAACTTCGCGACGTCGGGACGTGTTCTGCGGCGGCGGGGCGTGGCTCTGGCAGCAGCAGGTTGATCAGCCAGTCGGGCGGTGCTGCCACCGGCCGCTCGATCCGGGTGTACGGCTTGCCGGTGTCGGGGTGGATCGACGGCGGCAGCACCACATACCCGGTGAGTCTTGATGTCGATCCCCGCGCCCAGCCGCTTGTCTGACAGCCTGCCGGGTGGGCGGCGGTAGAAGTAGTGGGCGCCGCCGTCACCGCGGCCGGACAGATCGGTCAACGTCTCCGGCAGTGGGCCGTGCTGCGTCTTCCAGCGCGGCGAGGGATTCGAGGCCGCCGTGGTACGGGTCGGTGTCGAGCACGAACATCGACGCGGGCACCCGGCCGCCGATGTTGCAGCCGGCGTAACGGCCGACCCCACCAGGCGACGACCATCGCGGTGTCGGTGGTGGCGTCGATAGACGCCGTGACCGTAGTGTCCGCATTCGCCCTTGCAGGTCTGTCGTTCCGGGCTGCCCTTGGGGTGCGGATTCTCGATCGCGGGCACCTTGCCGCGAGCGGGAAGACGGGCCAGTTGTGCGACGCGTACTCGATCGCCGCCGCTGGGAGGATCGACTTGTCGGCCCGCGGGATATGATCGCGGTGGTTGGTGGGTGTGGTGATCCCTGACTGATGGAACCCGGTGCCTTCTGGGGCGCCGGGTTCTTCTATGGGCGGCCCCACACCCCCGGTATAGGGGTGGGTGCTCATGCCGATGCCCGCTCCTGCTCGGCGATCCACGCCAGCACGGTGGACCGCCTCCACACCCGCCGCCGGCCGAGCTTGAAGCTGGGCGGCCCTTCACCGACCGACGCCCAGTAACGCCAGGTTGACGCCTTGGTTCCGGTCAGTTCCTCGAGCTCGAGGGAGTCGAGAATCTCGCTGTCCACGGGTTCCCCTTTCTGATTCGGCCTGCATTCCAATCGGGTAATAACATCGTTGATATTTGCAGACAGAGGTTGCGTTGGTCAAGCCGAATCGGACATAATTCCAATGTGGAATTGCGAGAACAGACAGAGATCCGTTTCGGAAAGCGCGTGCGCGAGGAGCGGGAGCGCCGCGGATGGTCCCAGGAGGAGCTGGCAAGACGGCTGACGGCCAAAGGCGTCACCACCCACCCGTCGACCATCGCCAAGATCGAATGGGAGAGCCGCAAACCGCGGGCGGTCCGGCTGGCCGAAGCGTTGGCCATCGCCGAGCTGTTCGAGGTGTCGCTGGACGCGCTGCTGGGCCGCACGGCGATCCCAGACCGTGATGCGGTCTACACGATGCGCAGCGTGTACAGCACCGCGCGCCAGGTGTCCGGCCAACTCACCACGGCAGCGACGGCGATCGGCGAGCGGGTCTCGGACCTAGCGCTACTCGACTTCGAGGGGTGCGACGCATTGCAGTCCGACCTCGTATCGGTCACCCAACTCCTGGTGCGGGCGTCGTTCCAGCTACGCAAGATTCAGGACTTCGAGCTGCCGGCCGATATGGCGGTGAAGGTGGCCGGCGTGCTGGTCGACCACGTGGCCCGCGAAATGATCGAACGCCGGGCACAGGAATCACTAGAGAGGGAAGCGAGCAGCGATGAAGCGTAACCGTAGGGCCGGCGTCGAGGACCGCTGGAGCAGGACCGTCCGCGACGAGCACGGCAACGCGCGCACCGTCCCATCGGCCGCCTATGGCAGCGGGAAGCGTTGGCGGGCGCGGTATGTCGACGACGACGGCCGCGAGCACGCCAAAGGGTTCGCCACGCAAGGCCGACGCGAACGGGTGGCTCCAGACGGTGATGGCCGCGCTGGTGACCGGCAACTACGTCGACCCGGCAGTCGCGGCAAGATCACGTTCGCCAGCTTCTACGCCGAATGGTCGACCCGTCAGATTTGGGTGGCCCACCACGCGGCGCGCGATGGATCTGGCCGCGGGGTCGGTGCCGTTCGCCGCGGTGCCGTTCGGCGAACTGCGACCCTCGCACGTCGAGGCGTGGGTGAAGGCCATGCAGGACAAGGGGCTCGCGCCGAGCGACCATCAGGACCCGGTTCCAGAACGTCCGCAGTGTCATCCGGGCGGCGGTGCGGGACCGGGTGCTCGCGCACGACGTCACGGCGGCGGTACGGCTGCCCACGGCTGCGCAGCGCGGCCAAGGCCATGACGATCCCGTCACCGGCCGACGTGGGCGCGCTGCTCCGCGAAGCCGACCCGGCGTTCGCGGCGTTCGTCGCGGTGTGCGCGTTCGCCGGCCTGCGGCTCGGCGAGGCGGCCGCCCTCCAGGTCGGCGACATCGATTTCCTCCGCCGCGAGATCCACGTGCGCCGCCAGGTGCAGCGGGCGCCGAGGCGGCACCAGGTGGAGATCCGGGCGCCCAAGTACGGCAGCGAGCGCACGGTGTTCGCGCCGGAGGCTCTGCTGGCGACTGCTAGCCGAACACCTCCGGCGCACACGCCCCGGTGACGATGCCGACCGCTGGGTGTTCCCGGCGGCGACGACGGCCTGCCGATCCACGAGAGCTCGGTGGGGTGGCTGTGGCGCAAGGCCCGCGCGGCGGCCGGCTGTCGGCTACCGGCTACACGATCTGCGGCACTTCTACGCCTCCGGGCTGATCGCCGCCGGCTGCGACGTGGTGACGGTGCAGCGCGCGCTCGGGCACCATTCGGCGACGGTGACGCTCTCCACCTACGCGCACCTGTGGCCCGACGCCAGCGACCGCACCCGCAAGGCCGCGGGGGAGCTGTTCGCGGCCTGCGCGGATCCTGCTGCGGACGTTCTGCGGACGCAGAGCCCCTAAAACGTCGTTGACCTGCGGTGCTGGGGCGTTGAAGCAGAACGCCTGGTCACCCAGTCCAGAGATGCCTTGGACCGAGCCCGCGGTCTGCTTGTTGGAGGCGAACAACTTCGATTGCGAATTGAGGCAGTTCTGGTCGGCGGGCTGCCCGTCGGCGCAGTCGCCCCAATACAACTTGAAGCTGATGCTGTTGCCCGACGCTGGGACGGAATTACAGTCCTGCTCACCTAGACCGTTCTGGGTGCGCTGGGGCGCGGGGAACGTCCTGCCGATCGCCTGACTGATGTCGGCGGCGCTCAGCAGCGCGCACAAATTAGCCGGAACGCGAACGACGCTGGCGTTATGCGCCGAGCCACCACCGCTCCCGCCGCCGCACCCCGTCAGCACGATGGCAGCTGCCAGCAACGTGGCCAGTTCGGTGATTGCCCGGCTCATCAGCATGGCCGGCTCCTTGTGTTGTGCGCGTGACCTGATAACAGCACGCGCCGGAC
Organism: uncultured Actinomycetota bacterium; assembly: GCA_963728815.1. GTDB lineage: Bacteria > Actinomycetota > Actinomycetes > Mycobacteriales > Mycobacteriaceae > Mycobacterium. The sequence goes on along the minus strand of CAVSLH010000015.1, from coordinate 85,987 downwards.
ACTTTTGGCACCCCCGAAGGGCTAGCGGCCGGACTGTCAGAACAGCGCGAGCTGCGCGTCGACCGTAGTGACGTCGGTGAATTCCTCCATGCTGGTGCCTCGCATGACGACACGAACGCAGTCCATGAACTGCGCGTCGGAAACCACCGGCACCCCCAATTGCCTGGCCAGGTAGCCCTTGCCCTGATCGGGGGCGGGTTCGTTGCAGATCACCAGCGAGGTCTCGCGGTCGACGGCGTCGGTGTAGGCCAGCCCGGCGTGCAGCATCCGCTCGACGAGCTCCTCGTGGGTCCGTGCCACCTCGGCCGCCAGGGCCACCCGCATACCCTGGATCAGCGGCCTGCCGCGGACATACCGCCCGGGGTTGAGATAGGGACAGGGCATTCGGGACGCCAGCACCTTCAACGGTCGCAGCTCGTCGTGGGTCACCCGGCCGTTGGGCCAGTGGCGCCGGGTCACCGGACGCACCGGCAGCCAGACTTCGCGTTCGCGCGCCCGCTTGAGTACTGCTGCCAGTACCCCGGTCAATACCAATGCGTCGTCGAAGGCGTCGTGCGGCCGTTGCTGGGTCACGCCCCAGTGCGCGGCAAGCGTCTCCAACCGCAGATTGTCGACGCCGAGGTCCAGCCGCCGGGCCAGCTCGACGGTGCACATGACGGTGTCGACGGGGAGTTCGGCTTCAGCGGTCTCCGCCTCCGCTGCCAGGAACGCGTAGTCGAAGGCGACATTGTGCGCCACCAGCGTGCGGCCGCGCAGCACCTCGACCACATCACCGACGATGTCAGCGAATTGCGGCTGATCTTCGAGCATGGCTGCCGTCAGGCCGTGCACATGGGTGGGACCCGGGTCCACCCCAGGATTGAGCAGGCTGACCACGGATTGCTCCACTCGGCCGTCGGCGTCGAGGCCGAGTGCGGCAAGACTGATGATCCGGGCCTGACCCGGCCGAAAGCCCGAGGTCTCGACGTCGATGACCGCCCAACCCCCGTCCGGCTCGCTGGCCGGCCGACCCCAGGACATCGGGTTCATGGACTGAGGATGGCACGTCGAACCGACATCACCGGTGTCACTGCGTATCGTGTCGGCACTTAAACTGCGCGGGTGGTAACCACCCGGGCACGTCTGGCCCTCGCCGCCGGGGCGAGCGCGCGGTGGGCGTCGCGGGTCACCGGACGCGGGGCCGGAGCGATGATCGGCGGCCTGGTCGCGATGACGCTGGACCGCTCGATTCTCCGTCAGCTCGGGGCAGGTCGGCGCACCGTCGTCGTCACCGGCACAAACGGCAAGTCCACCACCACCCGGATGACCGCGGCCGCGCTGTCGACGCTGGGCCCGGATGAATCAGTCGCCACCAACGCCGAAGGCGCCAACATGGACGCTGGCCTGGTAGCCGCGCTGGCCGCTGACCGCGAAGCTGGACTGGCCGCCCTGGAAGTCGACGAGATGCATGTGCCGCACGTCTTAGATGCGGTAGAAGCTGCCGTCGTCGTCTTGCTCAACCTGTCCCGCGACCAGCTGGACCGGGTCGGCGAGATCAACGTCATCGAACGCACGCTGCGCGCCGGGCTGGCCGGGCACCCCAAGGCGGTCGTGGTCGCCAACTGTGACGACGTGCTGATGACCTCGGCCGCCTACGACAGCCCGAACGTGGTGTGGGTGGCCGCGGGCGGCGCGTGGGCGAACGACTCGGTCAGCTGCCCACGCAGCGGCGAGGTCATCGTCCGCGACAAGGGCCACTGGTATTCCACCGGCGCCGACTTCAAGCGACCCAGTCCGCACTGGTGGTTCGATGACGACACCCTCTACGGACCCGACGGGCTGGCCCTGCCGATGCGGCTGGCACTGCCCGGCTCGGTGAACCGCGGCAATGCCGCCCAAGCCGTGGCCGCCGCCGTCGAGCTGGGCGCCGATCCAGTGGCGGCTGTCGCAGCGGTGTCCGAGGTTGACCAAGTGGCCGGGCGCTACCGGACCGTGCGTATCGGCCAGCACGAAGCGCGGATCCTGCTGGCCAAGAACCCGGCCGGCTGGCAGGAAGCGCTGTCGATGGTGGACAAGCACGCGGCCGGGGTGGTCATCTCGGTCAACGGGCAGGTGCCCGACGGCGAGGACCTTTCTTGGCTGTGGGATGTGCGCTTCGAGCACTTCGAGGAGACCGCCGTGGTAGCCGCCGGCGAACGGGGCACCGACCTGGCGGTGCGCCTGGGGTATGCGGGCGTTGAGCACACCCTGGTGCACGACACCGTGGCCGCCATCGCATCATGCCCGCCCGGGCGGGTGGAGGTCGTCGCCAACTACACCGCGTTCCTTCAGCTGCAGCGCAAACTGGGGCGCCATGGCTGACTCGGTGTCTGTTTCAAAGGTGCGGATCGGGCTGGTTCTGCCCGACGTGATGGGCACCTACGGCGACGGCGGTAACGCTTTGGTGCTGCGCCAACGGCTGCTCTTGCGGGGCATCGCCGCTGAGATTGTCGAGATCACGCTGGCCGATCCGGTGCCGGAATCGTTGGACCTGTACACGCTGGGTGGCGCGGAGGATTACGCGCAGCGGCTGGCCACCAGGCACCTCATTCGGTATCCGGGCCTACAGCAGGCGGCGGCCCGGGGTGCGCCCGTGCTGGCGATCTGTGCTGCCGTCCAGGTGCTCGGGCAGTGGTACGAGACGTCGGCGGGCGAACGGGTCGACGGCGTGGGCCTGCTGGATGTGACCACCTCCCCGCAGGATTCGCGCACCATCGGCGAGCTGGTCTGCAAGCCGTCGCTGGCCGGCTTGACCCAACGCCTGACCGGTTTCGAAAACCACCGCGGCGGCACCGTGCTGGGTCCCGCGGCGTCGCCGCTGGGCGCGGTGGTCAAGGGTGCGGGTAACCGAGCGGGCGACGGCTTTGACGGCGCGGTTCAGGGCAGTGTGGTCGCAACCTACATGCACGGACCGTGTCTGGCCCGCAACCCGGAGCTCGCCGACCTGCTGTTGACCAACGTGGTGGGTGAGCTGGCGCCGCTGAAGCTGCCCGAGGTGGAGTTGCTGCGCCGGGAGCGACTAGCGACGCGCTAGGGCCGCCGCACTGGCTGCGCGACAAGATTCCTTTGAGGATCCTTGTAGGGCCATAATCCAGCTTTTTCTCGATTCACCAACGCGGCGCACGCCGACTCGAGAAAATGGGCCCGATGACGAACACCTTAAACACCAACGTCGCGGCGGTGCGCATCGCCGGGCTTGCGGCCGTGTTGAGCGCGGCCGCCGCCGCCTCGCTGATCGGATTCGCCGCTGCGGCCCATGCCACCCCGGGCAACCCCTCCCCACACATCAACAACGACGGGATGCACGGCGACCCGGCCGCCGCCGCACCCTATTGGCGCCGCCAGCAACAGGATCTCGACTGCGCGGAGATGGCGGTGGCCGATGTGGTCGGCCAGATCACCGGCACCGAGCCCAGCGAGGAGGAGATCACCGCCACGGCTGAAAACATCCCGAGCGTGAGCCACCCCGGACCGATCTACCGCCCCGCCAACAGAACCGGCAACGGAGACCTGCCGGTGCTACTGGCGCACTACGGCATCCAGGCTGCCGCCGTCCATACCAACACCGGCGCGCTCGAGCAGGATCTGGATCAAGGGCACAAGGTGGTCGTTGGGCTTAACGACAAAACCATCTGGAACGAACCCGGCGACCGCACCCAGGAAAACCACTTCGTGGTTGTCACCGGCATCGACACCGAAGCCGGTGTGGTGCACCTCAACGACAGCGGCGCCAACGCCGGCCGCGACGAGCAGGTTTCCATCGCCACCTTCGAAACGGCGTGGGCCACCAGCAACAACTTTGCCGTCGTAACCAGGTGACAGACGCAATACGACGTCGAATCGCCCGTTTCAGACCATCGCCCGGCGGCCGGTGAGTGCGCGGCCCAGCGTCAGCTCGTCGGCGAACTCCAGGTCGCCGCCCATCGGCAGCCCGGACGCAATCCGCGTCACGGTCAGGCCGGGGATGTCGCGCAGCATCCGAACCAGGTAGGTGGCGGTCGCCTCACCCTCGGTATTGGGGTCGGTGGCGATGATCACCTCGGTGATGTCGACGTCGTCGACTCGCTCACCGATGCGGCTCAGCAGCTCGCGGATCCGCAGCTGATCGGGACCAACCCCGGACAGCGGATCAAGCGCACCGCCCAGGACGTGGTAGCGGCCGCGGAACTCGCGGGTGCGCTCGACGGCCTGGACATCTTTCGGCTCCTCGACGACGCACACCTGCGAGCCGTCCCGGCGCGGATCGGCGCAGATCCGACAACGCTCGTCGTCGGAGACGTTGCCGCACACCGCGCAGAACCGCACGCCGTCGCGGACCTTCGCCAGCACGGCGGTCAGCCGGTCGATATCCGGCGGTTCAACCGACAACAGGTGGAAGGCAATTCGCTGCGCGCTCTTGGGTCCGATACCTGGCAGCTTGCCAAGCTCGTCGATCAGATCCTGGACGGGTCCCTCAAACATGTCGGTACGAAGTCAGGACCCCGGCATCGGAGTTGGCGGGGCCGGCGGGGGCGCCATCGCACCGGTCAGCGCCCCCAGCCGCTCCTGTGCCATTTTGGTGACTTGCCTCGAAGCATCGGCCATCGCGCCGACGATCAAGTCCTGCAAGGTCTCGATGTCGCCAGGGTCGACGACCTTGGGATCGATCGTCACACCGACCACCTCGCCGCTGCCTTTGACGACGACCTTGACCAGGCCCCCACCGGCTTGACCGTGTATCTGAGCATTCGCGAGTTGCTGCTGAGCTTCCAGTAGCTTTTGCTGCATCTGCTGCGCCTGGGCGAGCAGCGCCGACATATCGCCTCCGGGTTGCATGACAGTCCCCTCGCATCTTGATATCGAGTTGGTTTCGCCTGTGGATAGCGGGCGATTCGAAACACCCAGCGTAGACCGCGCAACGTTACCTTTGCGCCGTGAACGTACGAGTTAGCCTACGTGTCGGAATCAGAATGGTCGTTGGCGTACTCGTCGCGGCTTCGACAGCAATCATCCCGACCGCGACCGCAACCCCATCCAATATCGCCGGGATGGTCGTCTTCATCGACCCCGGCCACAACGGGGCCAACGACGCATCCATCACTCGTCAGGTGCCCACCGGTCGCGGCGGCACCAAGGACTGCCAGGCCAGCGGAACGTCGACCAACAGCGGCTATCAGGAGCACACGTTCAACTGGGACACCGCGCTGCGGCTGCGCGCTGCGTTGAACGCCCTGGGGGTACGGACCGCCATGTCACGCACCAACGACAATGCGGTGGGACCGTGTGTCGATGCGCGCGCCAACATGGCCAATGCGTTGCGCCCCAACGCCGTCGTCAGCCTGCACGCCGACGGCGGCCCACCATCCGGCCGGGGATTTCACGTTAACTATTCCGCTCCGCCGCTCAACCAGGTGCAAGCCGGACCGTCGGTGCAGTTCGCCCGAATCATGCGCGACCAGTTGCAGGCCTCGGGTATTCCGCCTGCTAACTACATCGGCCAGGACGGTCTGTATGGCCGTTCGGATCTGGCCGGCCTGAACCTGGCACAGTATCCGTCGATCCTGGTCGAGTTGGGCAACATGAAGAATCCCGCAGATTCGGCGTTGATGGAGTCCCCCGAGGGCAGGCAAAAATATGCCGACGCACTGGTCCGCGGCGTCGCGGGCTTCCTGGCCACGCAGGGCCAGGTGCGCTAGCTCTCCAGTTCGTTCTTGAGGTTGGCCAGTACCTCGGCCTGGATCTTCTTCAGCCCCAGCGGCGCAAAGGTCTTTTCGAAGAAGCCCCCAATGCCGCCGGCGCCAGTCCAGGTGGTCTTCACGGTGACACTGGATCCGGGGCCCGCCGGAGCCACCGTCCAGTTGGTGACCATGGAAGAGTTCGCGTCCTTCTCGATGACGGTGTGGCCAGCGACGTCAACGTTGACCTGCACATCGCGAACACGTGATTTGGTGGCCTGCAGCTTCCACTTGGCAACTGTGCCCGGCCCCTGCCCACCCTGCAGCACCTGGTATTCGCTGTAGTGCGGGGACAGAATTTTCGGCCGGACCTTCTGGTAGTCGGCCACTGCGGCGAGTGTGACCGCGGGCTCAACGTTGATCAATATCGTGCTGGCTGCGCTCACCTGTCCCATCAGGCGCAACTCCTCCGTTGTGAGTGCGGTGCCGCCCGCGCTGGGCGGCAACGGCGCTGCAGGGATCATTGTCGAGGACTAGGGTATATGTGGTGCCTGTCCACGCATCTGCACTGGCCCTCCACACGTCGGGCGTCGAGCGGTTGTTGGCGAGCTATCGATCCATCCCCGCCACGGCGTCCGTCCGGCTCGCCAAGCCCACCTCAAATCTGTTCCGCGCCCGCGCCAAACGCGATGCACCCGGCCTGGATGTTTCGGGGCTGACCGGCGTCATCGGTGTTGATCCCGAAGCTCGCTCCGCCGACGTGGCCGGCATGTGCACGTACGAGGACCTGGTAGCCGCCACCCTGCCTTATGGCCTTTCGCCACTGGTGGTTCCGCAGCTGAAGACCATCACCCTCGGCGGTGCGGTCACCGGCCTGGGCATCGAGTCGGCGTCATTTCGCAACGGTCTGCCACACGAATCGGTGCTGGAAATGGATATCCTCACCGGCGCTGGCGAATTGCTCACCGTATCTCCCGACCAGCACTGCGACCTGTACCGGGCCTTCCCTAATTCGTATGGGACGCTGGGATATTCAACCAGGCTACGGATCGAGCTAGAGCCAGTCGCGCCATTTGTAGCGCTGCGTCACATCCGATTCCACTCGTTGACCGAGATGGTCGCGGCCATGGAACGCATCATCGATACCGGCGGACGCGACGGCGTCGAAGTGGACTATCTCGACGGTGTGGTGTTCAGCGCCGACGAAAGCTACCTGTGCGTCGGCAAGCGAACCACGACCCCGGGACCGGTCAGTGACTACACCGGGCAACGCATCTACTACCAGTCGATTCAGCACGACGGTGCCGGGCACGAAGGCGTCAAAGAAGACCGGCTAACGATCCACGACTACCTCTGGCGCTGGGACACCGACTGGTTCTGGTGCTCGCGCGCGTTTGGCGCGCAGAACCCGCGGCTGCGGCGCTGGTGGCCGCGGCGCTACCGGCGCAGCAGCGTCTACTCGAAGCTGGTGGCCCTGGACCAGCGCTTCCACATCGCCGACCGGATCGAGGCCCGCAACGGGCGTCCACCACGTGAGCGGGTGGTGCAAGACGTCGAGGTGCCGATCGAACGGACCCGCGAGTTCTTGGAGTGGTTCTTAGACACCGTGCCCATTGCGCCGATCTGGTTGTGCCCGTTACGGCTTCGCGATCACACCGGCTGGCCGCTGTATCCGATCCGACCGGATCGCAGCTACGTCAACATCGGGTTCTGGTCCTCGGTGCCGGCTGGTGCCACCGAGGGCGCGACCAACCGGACGATCGAGGCGAAGGTGAGTGCGCTCGGCGGGCACAAGTCGTTGTACTCCGACTCCTTCTATACCCGCGACGAGTTTGACGAGCTCTACGGTGGGGAGGCCTACAACACGGTGAAGAAAAGCTATGATCCCGATTCACGTCTCCTCGACCTCTACGCAAAGGCGGTGCAACGACGATGACGACAACCCGTGAGCCCGTGCGCACAACGGGCAAACTGAGCATGGCCGAGATCCTGGAGATCTTCACCGCAACCGGGCAGCAGCCGCTGAAGTTCACCGCATACGACGGCAGCACCGCCGGACACGACGATGCCGAACTGGGCCTGGATCTTCGGACGCCCCGCGGCGCCAGCTACCTGGCCACGGCTCCCGGCGAACTCGGCCTTGCCCGCGCGTACGTATCAGGTGACCTGCAGACGTATGGCGTACATCCCGGCGATCCCTACCGGCTGCTCAAGACGCTGACTGACCGGGTCAAATTCAAACCGCCGTCGTTATTGGTACTGGCCAACGTCGTCCGCTCGATCGGCGTCGAGCATTTGTTGCCGGTCGCGCCGCCGCCGCAGGAGGCGCCGCCCCGGTGGCGCCGGGTCGCTGCTGGGTTCCTGCACAGCAAGACCCGTGACGCCGAGGCCATCCATCACCACTACGACGTCTCCAACACTTTCTACGAATGGGTGCTCGGGCCGTCGATGACCTACACCTGCGCGGTCTATCCGAACGCCGAGGCGACGCTGGAAGAGGCCCAGGAGAACAAGTACCGGATGATTTTCGAGAAGCTGCGGCTACAGCCGGGCGACCGGCTACTCGACGTCGGCTGCGGCTGGGGCGGCATGGTGCGCTACGCCGCTCGACGCGGTGTGCGGGCCATCGGCGCCACACTGTCGGCCGAGCAGGCGAAGTGGGCGCAAGAAGCGATCGGGAACGAAGGGCTCGCGGAGCTGGCCGAGGTGCGTCACTCCGACTACCGCGACGTGCGCGAGACGGGGTTCGATGCCGTTTCTTCGATCGGGCTGACCGAGCACATCGGCGTCAAGAATTACCCCGCCTACTTCGGCTTCCTCAAGTCGAAGTTGCGCACCGGTGGCCTGCTGCTCAATCACTGCATCACCCGCCACGACAACAAGCAGACCTCCTTTGCCGGCGGGTTCACCGACCGCTACGTCTTCCCCGACGGCGAGCTGACCGGCTCGGGACGCATCGTCACCGAGGTCCAGGACGCGGGTTTTGAGGTGCTGCACACCGAGAACCTCCGCCATCACTACGCGCTGACGCTGCGCGACTGGTGCCGCAACCTCGTCGAGCACTGGGACGAGGCGATCGCCGAGGTCGGTCTGCCCGTCGCCAAGGTGTGGGGTTTGTACATGGCGGCGTCGCGGGTGTCCTTCGAACGCAACAACCTTCAGCTGCATCACGTACTGGCGGCCAAGGTCGACGTGTGGGGCGATGACAGCCTGCCGCTGCGGCCTTGGTGGACGCCTTAAACCCGAAGATCAGCCGTTGTCGATGCGGCGGGCGCCCAGTTCGTTCTGCAGCAGTTCAAGTGCAACCTCTTCCGGGTCGCGACGCGGCGCCGAGGGGTCGCTGCGGCCTGCTTCGGCAAGCATGTGTTCCTCTTCGTCCTGCTGAGCGGAATCCACGTCAGGGACGGGCGCTTCCTCCAATTTGGGGATCAGAGGGCTCACTTCCCCGCCGGCGAGTGGTTCCCCCACGGCGGGCGCGGGTGCGCCGGCCTCACAACGCACCCGCCAGTTCACTCCCAGTGCGTCTTTGAGCGCTTCGGCGATGACGTCGGCGTTGCGCTGTTCAGACAGCCGCTTGGCCAGTGGCGCCGAGCCATGGGTCAACACCAGCGTGTTGTCCTCTACCGCCAGGACGGTGGCGCCCGCCAGCATCACCTCGGTAGTGCGGCTGCGCTGGCGCACCTTGTCGCGCACCGTCGGCCACATGGCTCGCACTGCGGCCGCATTGGGTTCACCCGGGATAGGGACTGGTTCGGCGGCCGGCGCCGGAGTCGGTTCGGCTTTGGGCTTCGACTCGGAAGCCACAGCCCGCCGTGGCGACCGGCTGGGCTGGGCAACCGGCTGAGCCGCCGGCTCGGCGGGCGCAGGCGCAGGCGCGGGGATCGACATGTCCAGCCGGGTCTCGATCCGCTCGACACGTTGTAGCAGCGCCGACTCGGCATCACTGGCCGAGGGCAGCAGCATTCGCGCGCAGACCACTTCGAGCAGCAGACGTGGCGCCGTCGCACCACGCATCTCGCCCAGCCCGGCCTGTACCACCTCGGCGTAACGGGTCAGCGTCGCCGGCCCGATTCGCGCCGCTTGCTCGCGCATCCGGTCCAGCACGTCTTCTGGGGCATCCACCACACCGCGGGCCGCCGCATCGGGAACCGCTTGCAGCACGATGAGATCGCGGAATCGCTCCAGCAGATCGGTGGCGAAGCGCCGGGGGTCGTGGCCGGCGTCGATCACCGATTCGACCGCACCAAACAACGCCGCAGCGTCTCCTGCGGCGAGAGCGTCGACCGCCTCGTCGATCAATGCGACGTCGGTGGCGCCCAGCAGCCCCAGCGCCCGCTGGTAGGTCACCCGAGGGCCGTCCGGACCGTCTTCAGAGCCGGCCACCAACTGATCCAGCACCGAGAGAGTGTCGCGCGGCGAACCACCGCCGGCACGGATCACCAGCGGATACACCGCATCGTCGACGACGACACCCTCTTGCTCACAGATCCGCGCGATCAACGCCCGCATGGTGCGCGGCGGCAGCAGCCGGAACGGATAGTGATGGGTGCGCGACCGAATCGTCGGCAGCACCTTCTCCGGTTCGGTGGTGGCGAAGATGAAGATGAGGTGTTCAGGCGGTTCCTCCACGATCTTGAGCAGCGCATTGAACCCCGCGGTGGTCACCATGTGGGCTTCGTCGACGATGAACACCCGGTAGCGCGACTGCGCCGGCGCGTAGAAGGCACGGTCGCGCAGCTCGCGGGTGTCGTCCACCCCGCCGTGGCTGGCGGCGTCGAGTTCCACCACGTCGATGCTGCCCGGCGCGTTGGGCGCCAACGCCACGCACGACTCGCAAACCCCGCACGGCGTTGCCGTCGGTCCCTGGGCACAGTTCAACGACCGGGCAAGGATGCGCGCCGACGACGTCTTTCCGCAGCCGCGCGGCCCGGAGAACAGGTACGCGTGGGTGATCCGGCCGGCTTCCAAGGCAATGGACAGCGGCTCGGTGACGTGCTCCTGCCCCACCACCTCGGCGAAGGTTGCCGGCCGATACTTGCGGTACAGAGCCACCTCAGCAGGCTACTCAGGCCCGGTGACGATGCGGACCCAGAGGGTCCGCTGTGGGGGCACCTCCCGCTTGCGGGGGAGAGGCGGGCAATTAGGCCGCGCCCGGTGACGATGGCCTGTCAGGGCGTCGAGTGTGAACGTAGGGCGGGATTTCTCGCGATTTCCTGCCCTCAGCGCACAGTCGGTGCCGAAGAGGCCAGTCCGGGGTTGCGCAGGGACTCGGAAGCCGCCAGCAGCGCGCAGGTCGCCAGCCCGTCGACCGCGTTGCGCAGGTCCGGTATCGACGGGAAGGTGGGCGCGATCCGGATGTTCTTGTCGTCCGGGTCTTTTCGGTATGGGAATGACGCACCCGCCTCGGTGACTGCGATACCGGCGTCCTTGGCCAGGGCGACGGTCCGGCGTGCCGTGCCGGGCAACACGTCGAGGCTGATGAAGTAGCCGCCCTTGGGCTTGGTCCAGGAGGCGATCTTGGAATCGCTCAGCCTCTGATCCAGAATTTCGAGCGCCAACGCGAATTTCGGCGCCAACAGCTGTTGGTGGCGCAGCATGTGCAGGCGTACCCCGTCGGCATCGCCGAAGAAGCGCAGATGCCGCAGCTGGTTGACCTTGTCTGGGCCGATCGATTTCTTCCCCGCGTACTGCAAGTACCAGGCGATGTTGCCCAGCGATCCGCCCAGGAAGCTGACACCGGCGCCGGCGAAGGTGATCTTCGAGGTGGACGCGAAGACGTAGGGCCGGTTGGGGTTGCCGGCCTTGGCGGCCAGCCCGAGCACGTCGACCTGGCGGATGAAGTTCAGCGTCAGGGTGTGCACCGCATACGCGTTGTCCCAGAACAAGCGGAAATCAGGTGCTGCCGTCCGCATCTGGACGAGCCGGCGAACCGTTTCCCAGGAGTAGGTGACGCCGGTCGGGTTGGCGAACACCGGTACCGCCCACATCCCCTTGATCGCGGGGTCGACGGCGACCAGCTCTTCGATCAGGTCGACGTCTGGGCCTTCCTCCAGCATCGGGACCGGGATCATCTCGATGCCCATGGTCTCGGTAATGGCGAAGTGCCGGTCGTAGCCGGGGACAGGACAGAGGAACTTGACGCTCGCTTCGTCCTTCCAGGGACGCGGCGAGTCCACGCCGCCGTGCAACATCGAGAAGGCGACCAGATCGTGCATCAACTCGAGGCTGGAGTTGTTCCCCGCGATCAGGTTTTGCACGGGGATGCCGAGCAGCTCCCCGAATATGGCCCGCAGCCCGGGCAGGCCGTGCAGGCCGCCATAGTTGCGGGTGTCGGTGCCCTCGTCATCGCGGTACTCGTCTCCGGGCAGGCTGAGCAGCTGGTTGGACAGGTCGAGCTGCTCTGCACACGGTTTGCCGCGAGTCAGATCCAAGGCCAGCTTCATGGCCTGCAGCTCCGCATAATCCTGCTGGTGGCGCGCGTGCAGAGCAGCTAGCTCGTCAGCGCTGAGGGAATCGAACGACACCGTGGGCCTTTCGCCGTCGAACACCGTGGGGTCATAGGCCGGCCTTGCGCAGATCCTGGGCATAAGCGCTGGTTGCGGCGCCCCCAAACATAGGGGACCCCGCGCACCCGACAGAGCCCATTGACCCTTGCTGCCTTCCGGCCCTGGGGGAGTTCACAGGATAGACGCCGCGCGGGGTCCATCGCGAGTGTAATACCTGGGACGAAGCAGTCGTCGGCGGCCGCAGGAGAGTCGGCCTGGGTCAGCGGCTACCATGGCCACGGAGGATTCGCCTAGTGGCCTATGGCGCTCGCCTGGAACGCGGGTTGGGTTAACAGCCCTCGCGGGTTCAAATCCCGCATCCTCCGCAGTCGGTCGTACTCGGTTCGAGGCGCGGACATGCAACGATATTGGTTGGGAATCGGGTTGGTCGCCTTTAGGCTGGCGTGAACTCACCACCACGAGGAGGGGTATGGGGCGCAAGGTCGCCATGCTGTGGCACGCGTCATTTTCGATTGGCGCCGGCGTCCTCTACTTCTATTTTGTGTTGCCCCGCCGGCCGGAGCTGATGGGCGACACCACGCACACGTTGGGGACGGCGCTTCGGATCACCTCGGGCGCACTGATCGGCCTAGCCGCACTGCCCGTGGTATTCACGCTGTTGCGCACCCGCAAGCCGGAGCTCGGCACCCCGCAGTTGGCGCTATCGATAAGGGTCTGGTCGATCGTGGCCCACGTGCTGGCCGGGGTGCTGATCATTGGTACCGCGATCAGCGAAATCTGGCTCAGCCTGGATGCTGCCGGACAGTATCTGTTCGCGATTTACGGGGCCGCCGCCGCGATCGCGGTACTCGGATTCTTCGCTTTCTACTTGTCGTTTGTCGCCGAGCTGCCGCCGCCACCGCCGAAACCGATCAAGGCGAAGGAACCCAAACAGCGTCGCATTCGCAGCCGCAAGAAGGGCGACGAGGCTGACGCCGACACTGAAGCAGCCACCGAAGAGACCGAAGAAACCGAGGCCGCCGAAGCGGAGACGGTCGAAGCCGAGGTCGGCGAGACGGAAGAGACCGAACGGCCAGAGCAGGCCGAGGAGACCGTCGAGGCCACCGTCGAAAGCCCCGAGCCCGAGACAGAACCCGAATCCGCGACCGAGGAAGTCTCCGCGGCTAAAGACACCGAAGAAACCGAAGAAACCCAAGTCGCTGAGACACCCCGGGGCGGATTGCGCAACCGCCGCCCGACTGGGAAGGCGTCACATCGGCTTCGGCGCAGGCCCACACGGGGCGGCGTCGCGGTCGAGGAATAGCCAGTTCTGCGGGGCGATCAGTCGCGGCGCCGAAGACGCTCGACGTAGGCGGCGATGCCCTGCTGCGTCTGGTCTGCGCCCCACAACTGACGAACCTCTCGGTCGATACCGCCAGCCTCGCGGATCCGGGTCAGTGCAGGGGCCCGCAGCTGAGCTTTGGTATGGCTATAGGCGTCGGCCGGGATATCGCCGAGGTCTGATGCCTCGGCGACGGCCGCCTCGATGAGGTCGTCGGCGACAATACGGTGAGCCAGTCCCCGGGCGACAGCCTCAGCCCCTCGATAATTACGGCCGCCGAGCAGGACTTCCTCGGCGCGATCTCCGCATGCGTAGCGCATGACCTCCAGCGCGGTAACCGGAAACGGCACTCCGACACGGACCTCGGATGCCCCGATCTGCGCATCGGGGCTTATCAGGCGCCGATCGCAGGCACAGGCCAGCACACATCCGCCTGCGATGGCGGCACCGTTGATTGCGGCCACAGTCGGACCTGGATAACAGAACACCGCTTCAAACGCGTCGGAGAGAGCAGGGATCAGCCGATCGGTGTAGTCAGCCCCGCCCTGCAGAACGCGGTTGAGGTCAACCCCGGCGCAGAACACCCGGCCGGCACCGGTGACAACGAGCGCGCGGGCGCCCGAACGCTGCAGCTCGCGAACGGCATCGGTCAGCTCTTCCAGCAGCTCGACATCGAGGGCGTTAACGCGCCCCGACGAAAGGGTCAACACACGCACCGCTCCCACGGCCTGGCTCTCAATCACAATGACACACTCCACCACTGCACCGCGGGAGCCAAGTTCCCGGGTCCGGGGATCTTGCCTTCTTGCGGAGAGAGCGTTGACGCCGTCGGCTCAGTAGCGCGTGAGGACGACCGGAATGTCGGTGTTCTCGTCGGTGTGGTAACTGGCGCACACCCGGTGGTAGCCGTCGGCGATCTGTAGCGGAACACCCGTGGTGAGGTCGCCGCCGACCAACAGGATGGGCGACAGCGGTTGTCCCTTTTTGATCTTGGATAGATCCGAGGCGACGTGGGGATTGTCAACGGGTAGCAGACGCAGCTGCGCAGCCCGAAGAATGTCCTTGGCTTTCTTGTGCACGACGGTTCCGGCCTTCAGCCTCTCCGTCAACTCTTTGACGGTGTGCGAATCCGCGAGCAAATCAAGGTAGTCGGCTGCGGCCGGAAAGTCATGGTCCGCAGGTTTTTCCAGCCATTTCACGCTTGCCATCGGTGTCTCCCTTCAATTGGCGACCGCCGACCACGCATCGAGAGGGGCCGACTGAACACGCCGTCCGCGTCGACGCAGCCTACCGGGTTGACGCCGCAAAATTGGGATCGGTAGCAATTCGGGCGTTCTGTACTTGCCGGATGGCGACGCCAATGGGGCGGCGCATGAAGGAAGGAAGTCCAGTGAAACGTCTTCTCGCGGCTGCGATTGCAACCATCGGCTGTGCTTCGGCGCTGGTGGCCTGCTCGAGCGGCGGCCATACAGCCAGCCCGGCCTCCAGTGTCTCCACCGGCGGTGGGGGCACCGAGGTCAAGGTCGGTGGCAGCGACCTGCCGGGCTTGAACCCGGCCTCAGTGACCTGCGTCAAGCAGGGCGGCAAAATCGACATCGGCAGCGGGTCCACCGGCGGCCAACAGGCGCTGGCGGTGGTGATGACCGACGAGGCCACTCCGAAGGTCGAGTCGCTGGCACTGGTTGTCGACGGCAACGCTTTGTCGGTCACCAACGGCATGGGCGCCAAGGTCGGCTCGGCCACGGTGGCGGTGAACGGCAAGACCTACACCATCACCGGTCAGGCGCAGGGCGCCGACTTGAAGAACCCGATGGCCGGAATGATCACCAAGGACTTCAACATCAAGGTGACGTGCGGCTGATCGGTCCGACTCCGGGCGGCGGACGTGCCTCACTCACACGTCCGCCGCTCCGGTTGGTCACACCTGCGCGGCAACAGACTTATGATGCAGCCGTGTCGATCGCTGGCGAATTGGAGCGCGCCCGTCGTCTGACTTTTGCCGCCGACGAGATCGGGGCCCGGGATCTGTTGCTGTCCCTGGTGCCACAGATCGAACAGGCCGATCGAGACGATCTCATGCTGGAAGTTTTTGCACAGCTGGGCGAGATCTACCTTGTTCGAAGTGCGAATGACGGCGTGCGAGAGTTCATCCGGCGTATCCGCGACTGTGTGGCCGTCTATTCGGGAATTGTCGCCGGCACGATGCCGGAGGCCGCCGCGCAAGTGCGGATGTCCGACGCCGAAGTGGCGCAGATGATCTGTCGATATTCGCGGCGGGCCCAGTTTCTGGAGACTGGACTGGCCGCGGCGCAGGGCGATCACGAGGGCGCCGAGACAGCCCTGATGGTCTTGGGCGACGCGGAGTCCGATGGAGATTTTCCCGACCTCGCCGACGAGCACGCGTACCTGCTTACCTACGCGCAGATCCTCTGCGCGACCGCACTCTGTGACGACGACATGCATGTGCAGTCGGTTCCATTGTGGGAACAGGTGCTCGGCGCTATACACCGTCCCAACGACCCTGCCAGGGCAACCGAGTTCGCCGACTTTCTCCGGGTGGTCGCAGCCACTGCGTACGGCAGATTCTGCGTCGAGACCGGGCGGTTGTCGGAGGCCGAGCCCTGGCTCCGGCGCGCGGGGTCTCGGGCGCAGGCGAACGGGTGGGAATTAGCTACTGCCAGAACGCAATTGGAGCGAGCAGCGGCGTCCTGGTCGGCGGGTGACAAAGTGGCGACCGAGCAGCTGGTGTCGGAGGCCTATCCCGTCATAGCGCGATACGCCCGAGCTCACGACGTATCGCGCTGCTGGCTGTATCTCGGCCTCACCCGGATGGCAGGGGGCGCCCTGGAGGCCGCCGACCAGTGCTGGGAGCATGCCGAGCAGCACTGGCGTGAATTGGGAAAGCCGCTGCATATTCACCGTATTCTGTTGCAGCGTAGCTGGATAGACATCTTCCGCGGCCGGTTTGCAGAAGCGGTCGAGCTGATCGCCCAGGCCCGGGAATGCCTCGACTCGTCGCCACGCAGTAGTTGGCTGCAATACGCCCAGCTGGACAATCACCTGGGCACCGTCTGGCGGGCGGATGCGTTGACGGACCTCGGTTTCGACGCTGCGGGTGACCCTTCGGAGACGTGGCGGGAAGCCGAAGCCCGGCAGGCCAAGGCGCTGGGCGTCACCCGGGCTCAGGTCGGCAGTCCGCAATACCGGCGCGCGATGACCAAACTCGAACAGGCCGCCGAGCTCAAGGTGCCGGCCGCGCTGGCGGTTGACTCGGTGCGGTATTCGATCGCCGATGCCGACGCGAGATCGCGCTGGGCGACTTGTGTTTCGGCGCGCATCCTGGCGGGCGCCTTCGCGGTCGCCTGGGAGTGGGATAACACCGAGCTGATCAGCGAGCTGGTCGAATACCACAGCGCGCGCGGGACTTTCAGCAGCGAACCGCTGCGGCGGGAAATTGGGCGAGAAATGCGCGAATGGGCATCCACCGCCACCGCGCCGGTTCTACTCGACACCGGCCCCGAACCAGCAACAGAGCTGGCTACAGCCGCAGCCGGACCATCGTCGCCGGGCCGGGGTTCGCTGACACGGCTTGGCCCGTTGCCGCCGTTGCGGATGCAGCCGGATGGGCCGCCGATCATGGGTCACTATCGCGCACTGGCGTTGCAGCGATACGGCCGTGACGTCACAGCCGGCGAACCCGCCTGGTCGACCTGGCCATGAGCGATCCGGACCGGCTGACCCTGGTCCTGCGATTCGCCGACGTTGGGGTCGCCACCTATGCCAGTTTGCGGGTGGTCGGCCAGCCGTCGAGAACCGTCACCTGGGTGGTGGAAGAGCCGATCCTGCTCGCGGCGCTGCAGGAGTTGGATGATGCATTGCCTGAGCCACGCGCGTCCGAGAGCCGGCGTGACGCCATCGAGCGAGCATTGACCCGGGGACCTTTCGCGGCACCGGGCACCGAACTGACGGTCGCCTACATCCTGGGTGTACTGCTGATCGGCTCGCCCGGGTGGCAGCTATTGATCGAGTGCATGGCTTCGCCGCGCGCGGTGCTGTTCATCTCCCCCAGCGCCCGGCTGGCACGTGTCCCCTGGGGCCTTCTGGCGCTGCCGAAGTCGGGACCAACCGCAGAAGAATTGGTGCGCACCCGGGCGGAAGCGTTCACCGTCACCGGCACGGTGGCCGCCCGAATCCCTTGGCAGCTCGCCGATATCAGCGACCACACCGATGGCTATCGGCTGATGGAGTTGGTCGACGTGCTGATGGCGGTACCGCAGAACATCGTGCACTCGCCGCGGACACCTGCTGGATGGGACGCCAGGCAAGACGGTCCGCCGGTACTGGTCCTCGACCCTCGGGTGCCGGGACAGCTCCCGGACTCCGCGCTCGGGTCGGTGCTCGGCAGGCCGTCGGCGCACACGCGGTTGGCGCAGCACTTCACCGAACTGATGCAACGCCGCCCGGTGCTACCGAGTGTCGGTGCGGCAGTCGAGCTGTTCCGACGTCAGGATGCCGACCGTACGTGGCTGGCCAAGCTGCTGGCTCAGAACCCGAGCCGGCTCATGTACGTCGGACACGCGAGTTCGGCAGACAACGATCCCGATCACGCCAGTCGCGCTGAGCGGGCGGCGCTCCACCTCGCCTGTACGGCGCGGATTCCCGGAGATGCCGACGCCATCGGCGACCATCGTCCGCTCACCGCGTCGGACCTGATGTCGTTGCAGTTGCCGATGCCGCCCCGGGTAGCTCTGCTGGCCTGCGCATCGGGCGGTGACTATCGATTCGACGAGGCGACCGGTCTGGTGGCGGCGATAATCCTGGGCGGCGCACAGTTGGTGACTGCCACCCTGTGGTCGCTGCCCACCACGGCGGCCTATCGGCAATTTGCAGCGGCCGGCGGTGATCTGGCCGATCCGATGGCCGACGTGATCGTCGCTGTCGATCGCGCACACGAAGCCACCGACGCGGGGTGCGCGGTGAATCGCTGGCAACGCGAACAGATGCGGCGCTGGCGCGATGGTGACATCACCGCCAACCCGCTGTACTGGGGCGCGCTGGTCAGTTTTTCCGTCGACGGCGCACGGTGACGCTCACATTGAGAACACGTCCGCCGCCCGGACGGCCAGCATGTCGTCGGGTAACGAAAGCTGTTCGCGGGCAGCGGGATCAAACGCCACCAAAAGGACCGCCCCAGGACGCAACCAGGAAACGACCGGATCGCCGTCACGATGAACCAAGCGGCCGATGAACGTCTCTCCGTGCACACCGGATACCTGAATCGTGATCTGGCGTTCGCCGGCAGCGGTTTCGGATTCATCGTTACCGACCGTGCGCACGATGCCGACTCCGACGGTACGGCCGTCCGTGGATATCTGGTGTGGCGCCCACATGAGCCAGCCAACGACTACTAACGCCGCTGCAACACAGGCAACACCGATGAACGTGTTCCACACATCTTGAAAAGCGAGGAAAAGGACGGCGGTTGTGATTAGCGCAATCTCAGCGCCCGCCAGCAGCAGTGTTGGCATCTTCATACGACCAGGCTCCAGGTGCCAGCCGGCTACCGAACCCAACTTTTTGGATGTCGATATTTTTGAAATGCTCCTATCCTGTGCTGATGAACGCGGGATCGCAGGTGACGGCTGACGTCGTTGTGGGCCACCCGCGCCGGGCGGTGATCGAGCAAGCGTGGCGGGCAATCGGTCCCGGCGTCGAGGTGCTCAGCAGCGACGACGGCGGCCCCTTGAGCCGCACCGTCAAGCGCATCATCGACCCGTTGGTGCTGCGCCTGCGCTCGAACCCGCAGTATTCGCTCCCGGTCGTAACCCCCGAAACCGCCGCGGCGATGCATGACCTGATCGTGCGCAACGGTCCCGAATTACGTTTCGCTGCAAAATGGTTCGAGACGCTCAAGCTCGAACGCCGCAGGCGCAGGATACGCACCGGCAACGCCCAGGAACTTTATTTCCCGGTTTGCTTCGAGCTCGCAGTAACCAAAGGCGCACCCGCGCCACACGATTACGAAACAGCGGCAGCGGTGTTGCACGACATCCACCAGGGCCGGGACCGCACCGCGATCGAGGTACTCCAGCAGTACGTGGCAAGCCCAGACGTTGTCACCATGCTGGCCGATCAGCTCAACCGCAGTTGGTCTGATGTACGGGCCGGCGACACCGCTACCGGTCCGTTCCTGGCCGAGCTCAGCACTGTGCTCGGGCCCGCCAACGGCCATCGCGCAGCAGCAGCCCGCCAGCGAGTCTGGTCGGCCGTGATCGCCGACGCCACCCCGTACAACCTGGGCGCGCTGGCCCGCGTCGAAGGAGCTGAGCTGCCGTGGTCGATCGTCGAACTGGGCTTGACTTCGGTTGCGCCGCAACGACGACCGCAGGTCTGCGGCGCATCCGCTAGCGATCGCCCGCTGGATCGCAGCGTGGTGGACCGGGTGCGCTCGACACTGCGGCGCGCCCTGGACCGCGACGCATTGCCCGACATCCCGCTGTTGTGCACAGAGGAAGTCGACCGGGCCTCTGCACCGTGGGGGCTACTGAGCGAGGACAAACAGGCCACGCTGGTGGCCGGCATCGAGGTCGCGGTAGAGCTCGCACCGTTGGACCGATCCGTCGCGAGCCGCTACGCGTTGGCGGCGCAGATCCAGGCCCGGCTACGCAAGGAGGCCTACGTCCTGCATGCCCGGCGCTACCTGGCCGAGGGCGGCCCCATCCATCCGCGTCAACGGCAGGTGGTCGACGACCTGGCGGCGTACCCGAAGCCGTACCTGAGCCGGCTGTGGGCACGACTGCACGGACGTGACGTCTGGCAGGAGCCCTGTGACGACGTCGACGGCGTGCGGTCCCTGCTGGAGGGGGTTGCGAGGTCGGTCAGCCTCGATCACCGGCAGCGGATCAAGGCGATGCTGGAATTGCAGGTGGCAGGATGAGATTGGTCGCCGATTCCGGCCTGTGGAGTACCGGCCCCGATATCGCGGCAGCGCCGCTGGTCGCGGTGCTGGAAGTCAGCGGCGCGGTGCTGTCCTGGACGGTCGATCAGCCGCCCGACGACGCGGCAACCCAGATCACCTTCACCGATTTGTCACGCGCCGACTGGCTTTGGCGCGTCGTCGGCGAATCCGGGCACGTCACGCTGGCATCGGCCGTGGGCCAGGCCGAGGAACCGCACGGCCTCGAGCTCACCGGCGTCGACATCGTGCCGGGATCGGTGGACCCGCTCCGGAGGCTCGCCGTCGGCCACTGGTTGCGGCGATGGTGGCCCGCCAGTCGACGGGACGGCATCGCCGGCCTCGACCGCGCCCTGCTCGATGTGGAGGTCGCGTTGTTGACCGCCGGCGCGCAGGGCTTCTTCACCGACGACACCCTGGATTCGGATGTGGTGGAGCTGCTGGCGCCGCACTCTGCGGCTTTGATCACCCATCTCCGGGATCACGATCCACGGATACGGGACCTGGTGCAAGCCGGCGCCGGGCTTGCCGACGAGGTCGGCGTGGATGGCATCGGATGGCCGGAACTATTTGCCGCTCTTGATGATTCGAGTGCGATCCTGGCTGAGAAACTGGCGGGGCCGAGCGGACGCCGTGACGACTACGCGCTGGCCGCGGGCTCTGATGCGGGTCCGCGGGGTGCGGCCCCGATCGCGCGGGGCGTCGCGTCCATCAACTGGAGTGCGGTGCCCCCCAGAATATTCGATGCGGCCGAGAACACCGTCGACTGGAGCGTCGAGGTAGCCGGTCCCGCAGTCGTCGGTGTCGTGCGGGCGGCCATCGTCGGGCCGGATCCGGCCACCGGCGTCGCGGTCCAGGTGCGGTCCGGAGCCGTCAGCGGCAGCGGCGCCCTGAACGCCGACGGCCGCGCCATGCTGCCCCTGGTCGACGCACAGCAGCGACCAATGACGGAATCGGCTGCCTGGGACCATGATTGGCCGACGACGTCGGTAATCATCGGCGCCGAAATATCGGGGGTAACGGAGACGCGCGAAACGCGAGAGCGGGTCCGGCGCTGGGCACGGGCACGGTTGGATCAACCGCCAGGCGACGCCTTCCTGGCCGAGATCCTGGCCGCCGAATCGAGCTACTGAGCGCCGACCTATTCCCCTATGCTGAGCGAGTGCCAAACAGCTATCGCGTCGTGCAATGGAACACCGGAAATGTCGGCAAGAGCTCGCTGCAATCGATAGCCGACAACCCCGCGCTTGAACTGGTGGGATGTTATGCCTGGTCACCGGAGAAGGTCGGCCGTGACGTCGGCGAACTGTGCGGCATTGCACCACTCGGGGTAGCCGCCACCAACGATGTCGACGCGCTGCTTTCCCTGAAACCGGACTGCGTGGTCTACAACCCGATGTGGATCGACGTCGATGAGCTGGTCCACATCCTGTCCGCGGGCGTCAACGTGGTGACCACGGCGTCCTTCATCACCGGACACAACCTGGGCGCCGGCCGCGACCGGATCCTGGAAGCCTGCGAGAAAGGCGGCTCGACGATCTTCGGGTCCGGCGTCAGCCCGGGCTTCGCCGAGCTGTTGGCCATCGTGTCGGCGATGGTGTGCAACCGGATCGACAAGGTCACCGTCAACGAGGCGGCGGACACCACGTTCTACGACTCACCAGACAGCGAGAAGCCGGTGGGCTTCGGTCAACCGATCGACCACCCCGAGCTGCAGCAGATGGCGGCAAAGGGTACCGCCATTTTCGGCGAGGCCGTCCGGCTGATGGCCGACGCGCTCGGCGTCGAGCTCAACGAGGTGCGTTGCGAGGCCGAGTTTGCCCAAACCACAGCCGATCTCGACCTTGGGTCCTGGACGATAGCCGCGGGATGCGTCGCGGGTGTCTTCGTGAGCTGGCAGGGCATAGTTGGCGGCAAAACCGTGATCGACCTCAACGTCCGGTGGCGCAAGGGACAGACGCTCGAGCCCGACTGGAAGATCGACCAAGACGGCTGGGTCATCCAGATCGATGGGCAGCCGACGGTGACAACCAAGGTCGGCTTTCTGCCGCCGCCGTATTTCCAGGCCGAGACAATCGCGGACTTCATGGTGCTTGGGCACATCATGACCGCGATGCCCACCATCAATGCGATTCCGGCCGTCGTCGCGGCGGCACCCGGCATGGTCACCTACACCGATCTGCCCCTGACGCTTCCCCGCGGCCACGTACCGACGAGCTGAGCCGCGCGCCGATCCGGGGTGGTGTGTCAGCATTGAGCAATGAATGCACCCCACATCGCTCGCATCCTTGGCGTTGCGGTCGCGATGACGTTGGCGCTGCTGACCGGGCCGACCAACGTCCCTTCCGCCGAAGCCGATCCGTGCCCCGACGTCGAGGTGGTGTTCGCTCGCGGCACCGGCGGGCCTCCCGGCGTCGGCCAGGTGGGCCAGTCCTTCATCGATTCGCTCGGATCGCAGATTGGTGGGCGGTCGTTGGGGGTCTACGCGGTCAACTATCCTGCGACCTGGGCTTTCGCCGAGAGCGCGAACGCCGGCGCCAACGACGTGAGCGGTCACGTCCAGGACATGATCGGGCGCTGCCCCAACACCCGAATCGTGCTTGGCGGAATTTCTCAAGGCGCGGGCGTCATGGATTTCGCTACTAACAACATGCCGCCCGAGGCGGCCGATCACGTCGCCGCGGTCGCCCTCTTCGGCAATCCGTCGAGCGCGCTCGCGGGTGCCCTGTCGGGCGTCGCTTTCCCCCCGGTCGGCCCGGCTTACAGCGGAAAGACCATCGACATGTGCGCTCAAGACGATCCGGCGTGCTCGGGCGGCCTCAACCCGGCGGCGCACGGTTCGTATGCTTCGAACGGGATGACGGCTCAGGCCGCAACGTTCGTCGCGGGCCGACTGTAGAGCTAGCCCAGCCGCGCCTTGTGTGAATCGCCTTTCGCTGAACGGGTTTGGGATATCCCAAACGGTTGGCCGGTGATATGTGGCAGCATTGAGCGATGAGTGCACACCACATCAATCGCGTCCTCGGCGGTGTGGTCGCGATGATGTTGGTGCTGCTCAGTGGTCCGGTCAACGTTCCCTCCGCCTATGCCGGTCCGTGTCCTGACATCCAGGTGGTGTTCGCTCGAGGAACTGGCGTGGGTCCTGGTGTCGGCGAAGTAGGCCAGGCATTCATCGACTCGCTCAGGTCGCAAATTGGTGGCCGGTCCATCGACGTCTACCCGGTCAACTATCCCGCGAGCGCGGATTTCTCGGTGAGCTCGAAAAAGGGTGCGGACGACACGAGCGCTCACGTCCAAAGTATGGTCGCCGGCTGCCCCAGCACCCGAATGGTGCTTGGCGGATATTCTCAGGGCGCCGGCGTCATCGATTGGGCTTCGACGATCATGCCGAGCCAGGTGGCCGATCACGTTGCCGCAGTTGCCCTGTTCGGCAATCCATTGAGCATGCTGGCGACCATCGCGTCGGGCGGCTACCCCGATATCAGCCCGCTCTACCACTCAAAGACCATTAACCTGTGCGCTTCCGGCGATCCAGCGTGCTCCGGCGGCTTTAACGGACTGGCGCACACTACCTACGTTGAGTCCGGGATGACGACTCAAGCCGCAACGTTCGTCGCGAGTCGGCTGTAAGGGCTAGGCGTCCCCCGACGCCGCCTTCGCGGGGACGGCCGCCCGTCGCCGAGCGGGTTTGGTGTAGGTCGCGCCGAGCTGCGGTACCTCGAGCGGACCCTGGTGCCGGGCGGCGGTGATCGCATTGCTCAGCGGACCGGCCAAACCCGCGAACGACCCCATGTCGAACAGCAGCGGCGTCAACAATCGGTTGTGGATGAATCCGAACGAGCTGGCGGTCTCGGGGTCGGCCCAACCGAGCGTTCCACCCAGACCAACATGACCAAATCCGTTGAGCAAGCCCGGAACCGGCGATTCGTGGTAGCCGAGGTGGAACGGCATGGGCACCACCATGTTCGCGTCCGGCCACTTCCGTCGCGGCTCGCCCGTCAGGCCGCGCGCCAACTCTTCCGACAGGTACTGCTTGCCGTCGATGTAGCCGTCGTTGGCCAGTACGGCATACATTTTGGCCATGCCGCGACCTGTCACCACACCATTGGCACCTGGGACTTCGCCGTCCAGGAACGGGGTGTCGCCCTTGACAAGGGATATGACGCCGGGGAAGTACATCGCGCCGAGGGCACCTGAGAACGGCAGACCGGCCACCTTCGGTGCGATGAAGTTGAACACGGGCGTGCGCAGCTTGCCCTGCGGCATCAGAATCTGCGCCGCCTTGGTCGGCGAGCCTTCGGGCGGGCGGCCGAGGTGCACGCCGTCGGTATTGAGCGGGCGCGCGACCTCCTGACGGATCAGCTCGCGCATGCCTTTACCGGTCACCGCCCGGGCCAGACCGGACAGCAGCCATCCATAGGTCAGCGCGTGATACGCCTGCACGCCGCGCAAGTGATCGGGTGCTGCAGCGGCCAAGCGCTCCTCCATGAGTAAGTGATCCATCAACTCCATCTTGGTGATGCCCCTCAGGTGCGACAGCCCGGATCGATGCCGCATCACTTCGCGAACCGTGATATCGGCCTTGCCGTTGGCCGCGAACTCCGGCCAGTATTCGGCGACGGGCGCGTCGTAGGAGAGCAGGCCCCGATCGGCCAGCCGGTGAATCACCGTCGACGCGATGCCCTTGGTGGCCGAGAACACCATCGCTCCGGTGTCGGCGGTCCAGCGCTCCGTGCCGGCGCGGTCCGACCACCCCGTCCAGACGTCGACGGCGAGCCGGCCCTCGATGTAAACGCTGAGCGCTCCCCCGCCGAACCGGCGCCCCGGAAACAATTGCGCGAAGACCTTGATGACGTTTGCGAAATGCGGGTCGGCAGCACCGGACACACCGCGCGGCAGGCCATCGTCAGTTACCAGAAGAGTTGCCGGGGCCGTCACGAGACGAAGGTATCACTGCGCCACGACGGTCAGTTTGACGATCGCAGGTCGCCGGGTACCCAGCCCGAATATTCGCAATCAAAGGAGTGAGAGCGCATGACCGCCAGAAACAAGCTGAGCAATAAGGCCCAGTACTGGGGCGGCAGGGCCAAAGAGACCGTCGGCAGGATCGCCGGGAACCGACGTACCGAGTACGAAGGCAAGCGGGATCAGGTGAAGGCCAATCTGAAAGATGCCGGCGAGAAGGTGAAGGACGCCTTCAGGAAACCGACAGGGTTTCAAGGTCACCGGCGAACGGGTAGACAACGCAGATACCGCTAACGAGGAAGTAGAAGCGCATGAGCACCGAAGACAAAGTGAAGAACAAGATCGAAGACTTGGGTGGCAGGGCCAAAGAGGCCATTGGCAAGGCCACCGGCGATCACGACACCAAGAATGAAGGCAGGACGGATCAGGCCAAGTCCAGCCTGAAAGATGCCGGCGAGAAAGTGAAGGACGCCTTCAAGAAGTAACCGCATCTCGGGCCAGCAAGTTTGGCGGTGTGTCCGGCAAACTTGCTGGTCGCTTTTTTCGGCGGTCGTTTAAGGTCGCCTCATGCCGCTGCGTTTTGTCGACCCGAAGCGTCGCACCACAAGTGTTTTCGCGCGCGAGTACGAGGTTTGGGTGCGGTCGCGTAGGACAGCTCGTCGCGAAACACATTGCACCAAAAATGGATCCGTGGCTAACTCGGGTGTCCAACGGAAGGCTGTGCTGGGGAGTTGCTTGCGGCTCCGTCGGCAACGCTGAAAATGACGGGCGCCAAGACCGGTCAGCCGCGTCAGGTACAAATCGCCTACTTCCACGATGGTCGTGATGTGATTGGGGTCGCCTCCAACTTTGGTGGCAACAGGCACCCGCATTGGTATTGCAATTTGTTGGCGCATCCCGAGTGTGAACTGGGTGGGGAAAGCTTCCGTGCCAGCGAGGTCACCGACCCTATCGAGTACGCGCGGCTTTACGACCTGGCCGAACGCTCGCATGCCGGCTACATCGACTAGCGGGCCAAGGCCGCGGCGCTAGGCCGGCAAATTCCAATATTGCGGCTCACCCCCGCGTTCACCGAGCGTCCGCGACGCGATTGAAAATTGGGTCATGGGGCAATCCGTACCGCAGACAGCACCGAATACCGGATAAACGGACATGGGTGGGTATAGATGAACGTCTTCAAATTGATCCGAACCAGACGGGTGCGCGGCCTCGCGGCGGGCGTCGGAGCAACGGCGGCGCTGGCCACGTCAGTGCTGCTCAGCGTGCCAGTCCCAGCGGCGTCTGCCGATCCGTGTCCCGACGTCGAGGTGGTCTTCGCCCGCGGCTCCGGCGAGCCACCAGGCATCGGCAGCGTCGGGGGGCCCTTCGTCGACGCCCTGCGCTCGCAGATTGGATCCAGGTCGCTCGGGGTGTACCCGGTCAATTACCCCGCCAGCACTGATTTTTCCAGCAGCAATTTCCCATTGACGGTCATCGACGGCGTTCGTGACGCCAGTTCTCATATTGAGTCCATGGCGGCGAACTGCCCCAAGACCCGCGAGGTACTCGGCGGATACTCCCAGGGCGCAGCCGTGGCCGGTTACGTCACCTCGGCTGCGGTACCGCCGGGCGTACCCGCTGCGGCGGTACCGCCCCCGATGCCGCCAGAGATCGCGAATCACGTTGCCGCGGTCACGCTTTTCGGAACGCCTTCCGATCAGTTCCTGCAGCAGTATGGCGCGCCGCTGATCGCCATCGGCCCCCTATATCAGCCCAAAACCCTCGAGTTGTGCGCTGAGGGCGACACGATTTGCGGACCCGGCGGCAGCCCCGTCGCGCACGTTCTGTACACGGTGAACGGCATGACCGGCCAAGCCGCGGGCTACGCCGCGAGTCACCTGTAAGCGGCTATCGCGGCTCGGCGCCCCACCGATGAGCCGGGCGGCACGGGGTTGCAGAATCTCACCATGCGCGTTGCGGTCACCGGCGGTACGGGATTCGTAGGCGGGTGGACCGCCAAGGCCGTTGCCGACGCCGGTCATTCCGTCCGGTTCCTGGTGCGAAATCCCACACGGCTGCAGACTTCTGTCGCCAAACTGGGCGTCGACGTGTCGGACTTCGCCGTCGGGGACATCTCGGACCGCGTCTCGGTACGGGAGGCGTTACAGGGATGCGACGCCGTCGTGCACAGTGCCGCGCTGGTGGCAACCGACCCGCGGGAGACTCCCCGGATGCTGAGCACCAACATGTCGGGCGCCCAAAACGTCCTCGGTCAAGCCGTCGAGCTCGGAATGGATCCGATCATTCACGTGTCGAGCTTCACGGCGCTGTTTCATCCCAACTTGGAGACGCTGCGGGCGGATCTGCCGGTTGTCGGCGGAACGGATGGATACGGGCAATCCAAGGCTCAGGTCGAAATCTATGCTCGCGGCCTGCAAGACGCCGGCGCCCCGGTGAACACCACCTATCCCGGCATGGTTCTCGGTCCGCCGGTCGGCGACCAATTCGGTGAGGCCGGCGAGGGCGTCAAAGCCGCATTGGGAATGCATTTCATTCCCGGGCGCGGCGCAGCATGGTTGATCGTCGACGTTCGCGACTTGGCCGCGCTGCACGTCGCGCTGTTGGAACCCGGGCGTGGGCCGCGCCGCTACATGGCGGGCGGACGTCGAGTTCCCGTGGCCGAGCTCGCGAGCATGCTCGGCCAGATCGCCGATACGCCAATGCTGGCAGTGCCGGTTCCCGACACCGTGATTCGTGCCGCGGGCGCAGTGCTGGATAAAGCGGGGCCCTTGCTGCCCTTCGACACGCCGTTCACCGCGGCGGGAATGCAGTACTACACGCAGATGCCATCGTCCGACGATTCGCCGAGCGAGCAAGAACTCGGCATCACCTATCGCGATTCGCACACCACCGTGGCCGACACGATCGCGGCCCTTCGCAGCCTAAGCAGCTAATTCTCCTCAGGCGGTTCTGCGGCGTCCTCATCATGGGGCTCGCTCGGGGGCGAATTCTTCAGCCACCTCTTTAGCCGGAGAAGTTCATTGACAACGATGCCGATCCCCAGGAGCACCAGCGTCGTCACCACAATCGCGGTGGTCACGTAGTCCATCGTGACAGCCGAGGCAGCAAAGTCCGAAACAGAGCGTGTCGGTTGTGTCATTCTGTGCGAGTGTCCGCCGCGGCTGCTCCTTCGGGGGTGGTGACGTTCTTGTTCACCGATATTGAGGGTTCGACCCGTCGGTGGGAGGCGGACCCCGACGGCATGCAAGCGGCGCTGGCCGCCCATGACGAGGTGTTGCGCAGCGCGATCGCCAGGCACGGGGGCTGGTTGTTCGAGCACACCTTCCACCGTCCCGGCGCACGACGCTCCGTTTGCGCCTGAGTGAATGGTAGTGATGCGCTGTTCTGATGACTGCGTCCGATTTCGTCAAGCACCATCCGGGCGCGCCCACCGGCTTCTTCGCGTGGGAAGCCGCAGGGCTGCGATGGCTTTCAAGTGTTGACGGCGGTGTGCCCTGCACGCAGGTTGTTTCGTTCGGCGCGGACAGCCT
This sequence comes from uncultured Actinomycetota bacterium, assembly GCA_963728815.1. Lineage (GTDB taxonomy): Bacteria > Actinomycetota > Actinomycetes > Mycobacteriales > Mycobacteriaceae > Mycobacterium. The sequence goes on along the minus strand of CAVSLH010000015.1, from coordinate 57,038 downwards.
GACTCTGCGGCGACTTGATTCGGTGACTCCGAGCGCCGAAGCGGCGTACGCGTTCGGCAGCCGGCTGGCCATCACGCACGACGCGGGTGCCGCGGCGTTCGGCGCGGGGCCCGACGGATGGGACGGGCCGGGGTTCTTCGGGCCGTTATCGCAGCCATTGCCGATGTCGCTGCGGCGGCACCGACGCTGGGGCGATTTCTACGCCCAGGAGCGGCTCATCCCGATGGCCGAGCTGGCCGCGACGCGGCTCGATGCTTCGACCCGTGCCACGATCGACTCCGTCGTGGCACGTTGCCGTGCGGGCGATTTCGACGACGATGACCAGCCGGCCCGGCTGCACGGCGATTTGTGGAGCGGCAACGTGATGTGGACACCCGACGGCGTGGTGCTGATCGACCCGGCCGCGCACGCCGGTCACCGCGAGACCGACCTGGCGATGCTCGCGCTGTTCGGCTGCCCGCACTACGACGCCATCATCGCCGGTTACCAGCGGGTGCGTCCGCTGAAACCCGGCTGGCGCAACCGCATCGGGCTGCACCAGCTCTTCCCGCTGCTGGCGCATGTCGTGCTGTTCGGCGGCGGGTACGCAGGGCAGACGCATGCCGCCGCCCGCGCCGCGCTGGCCGCCTAACCTCCCTCGTTTACGCGGGTACTTTTGCAGCGATCTTGTTCGCGATGTCGACGGCTGAGTTCTTGGGATCGGCGCTGCATGTGTTGACGTCGACAATGACGTTGTTTTTCACGGCGAGCGCCCGTCCGCAAGCTTTCCAGCCCGTGGAGGGAGGGTTCTGCAGAGTTGAGATCGTGCTCAGGACGCCGTTGGTGTTGGATGTCGCCCCCACGGTCCACTGCGTCTTGGACTGGATGTGGGTGTAGTCGTGGCACGCCTGCCACTGCTGGGCGGAGGCGGTGAAGAAGTCGCTGGCTTGTTTGGCGGTTGGGAATAGCACCGCTGCCTGCTCGACGAAATGAGTCAAGTTATCGCCCTCCTGGAGGTCGAGTGTCTGGTCGCGCTCGGCCATGAAACCGCTGTTGGCATAGACCTGGGCCTGCGCCGAGCCGTCGATGGCTAAGCACTCCTTGGGCGTCATCGTGGCGCTGTCATCAGACATCGTGGTGCGGCTGTTCGTGACCTTCATATCGGTTGCCCCCATGGCGGCGTTGATGTCCTCGGGGCTCAGCAGGAATTCCTTCAGTGCAGCCTCTGCAACTGGAGGCGGAGGTGGTTTCGTTTTGGTGGTCGACGTGGTCGACGCTTTAGGGCCTTGGTTGGGCTGGCTGTGACACCCGGCGGTGAAAATGCAGCTGCCGACGACGGCTACTGCGGCTACTGCGGCGATTAGTTGGCGCATGATTTCATCCCCGTTCCCGCGTAACCCACAACCGACCAGCAAAGCCCGTCACCACTACGGCGTACCGGTTGGAGCTTGGAATCCATACAATGAATTATCTCGCCTGTCAAGCGGATGCAGCCAAGCTGGGATACCGCTTGAAGAGCGAGAACAAGCGGAGCTGACGCGTCGTTACAGCTGCAGCGGTGGTCGAGCGCGCTGACCCGCTCGACTTGTGTGTTATAAGCCCGTCGATTCAGGGAACCCGTCGAAGATGGCGCCGAGTCCGGGCGCCGCTACGACAGGAGCTGCAATGATCGGATCAATAGTTCTCGCCATCATCGTGGGCGCGATCATCGGTGTGGTGGCGCGACTCGTCATGCCGGGCAAACAAAATATCGGCATGGTCATGACGGTTCTACTCGGCGCCGTAGGTGGCTTGATCGGCTCAGCGGTGGCTAGCCACTTCGGATACCACAACGCCAACGGTGGAATTGCGTGGATTCCGTTTTTCATTGGAGTCGGCGTTGCCGTCATCCTCATCGCGATCTACGAGTCCTTGACGGGTCGCCGTACCCGTACCAGGTTGCCTCGGTAGCCCGCACCGGCCGGAAGCTCGTCTGCTCGCCGATAGCGGGGCGCACAGCGCTCGCAGACCATGCGCGTATGGACCGGTGAGCAACTCGCTGACTGCTCGGCATCCGAAGGTGCTGGGCGAGTCCACGCTTGTCCGGCCCGCTGGCGATCTAAAGTCGGCATCGGCCGCATTCGCTTGGGTGAGCGTTGGCGGCAGCGTATCGGGCGACTTTTCATGCCCCACAACGACTCACGGGATTTGATCAGGCGGTTTTGGACTTCCCCAGGGGCACAGAACATCTGCGCTAGCGCTCATCCCGGCCGTGGCCGTTGGGCTGACTCAGAGTCGGTGTCGTCAGCCCACTCGGACAGCCTTGGTCCGGTGCGACACCGGGCGCTGTTGGTGCAGCCCTATAGCGGTGACCGCTGGTTCGTCGCTCAGGGACTTACGACTGCCATAACGGGGTCCTAATGCCCTCGTGGCCTGCGGTCGCCGGAGAGAACATCTCGGTAACGGTTCGGATTCTTGAGCGCCCTGCCCGGATGGCGAACTTTGGATAGGAGATATGCCATGACCAAACCGATTCCGCCGCTAGACCTTTCATGGCTGCTGATCGAATCACCCGCCGGCACGACGCACGTCGGCGCGATGCTGCTGTTCAAAAAGCCGGCCGGCCGTGGGCCCATCGTGCGCGAGATCGTGGAGGCGTACCGGGCCTGCCAGCCGGCGCCGCCGTTCAACTATGTGCCCGAGCTCCTGGTTCGCGGCGCGCCGCATTTCCGAGAAGTGGCGAGCTGGGACCCGTACTACCACATCGGGCACCTGGCGCTCCCCGCTCGAGCCTCCTACGACGACCTGCTTCGCCTTGTTGCCGATCTGCACGAGCCGCAACTCGATCGCGACCGGCCGCTCTTTCGCTGCTGGGTGATCGATGGGGTACCGGATGGAATGTTCGCGATCTACACGAAGACTCATCACTCCATCATCGACGGCGAATCCGGCCTGAAGCGGCTATACGAAGGCCTGAGCACGTCCGATCGGCACACCGTCCCCAAGCCCGCCTTTGCGCTCGGTGTGCCAGCGCCCGCGCCGCACCCGCCGACGCCGCTCGCAGAAAAAATCGCGGACTCAATCCGCGGGGCATTCACGGAGGTCACGGCACTCAACAAGGTCTCGGTCGGCGCGCTGCGCAAGGTGCTCGCCGGTCTCGTGGGATCGCATCTCGAGGGCAGCCTGCCGTTCGCGGCGCAGCACGCCCCGACCAACGCGCCGCTCAAAATCGGGCGAAGATTCGCAACGCTCTCGCTGCCGCTCGAGGAGATGCGCGAGGTCGGTCGGCACTTCGGGGCAACCCTCAACGATGTGGCGGCCACCGTCGTCGACGGGGGGCTGCATGCCTACCTGCGCGAGACTGGCCGTGCGTTCGCGCACCCGTTCATCGCGATGTGTCCGGTATCGCTGCGTGCCGACGGCGACACGGAGGTCGGCACCCGAGTGTCAGCGATGTTCGTACGACTCGGCGAGCCCGGCGCGAGCATGCCGGAGCGGATCCGCCAGGTAATGGACTCGGTCGCCACGGCCAAGAAGGAGTTGGGTGGCATGTCGACCGGGGCGGCGATGACCTACGCGGTCGGACTCGTCGCGCTCGCGGGCCTGGGTGCCTCTACGCACCTGGACCGCGTCGGGCACCCGGCGTGCAACCTCGTCATATCCAACGTGGCGGGCGCCAAGGAGACCCGATATCTCAACGGTGCACGCCTCCTTGGTATCTACCCGGTCTCCGCACTCGCCGCCTCGATCGGGCTCAACGCCACGCTGGCGTCCTACCACGACAGCATGGACTTCGGCTTCGTCGCCAACGCCGCGGCGTTCGACGACCTACCCCAACTCGCCCACCGCACGCTGCAGGCTTACAAGGAGCTGAAAGAGGCGGCGGGAACGCAGCCGGAGCGTCCGAAGCGCGCGTCTTCCCACCACCTCAGCGCGTCCTGAACTGTCAAGAATTTGTCCTGCGATGTCAAGCATTTCGCGGGGTCGCGTCGCACAGTGGCACCAGCCGAATGAAAAGAACAAACCTGACCGGAGGTTCGAGATGACCGAGATCACCGGCGGCGAGTTGTTCGCCCGCGCGCTGCACGCCGAAGGGATCGAGTTCTTGTTCGGCCTTCCGTCACCGGAAATCGATCCGCTGCTGGCGCAACTGGACGCGCACGGCATCCGGCTGGTGCCGGTGCACCACGAAGCGGCTGGCGTGCACATGGCTGAGGGCCTCTACAAAACGACGGGCAAGGTCGCGGCGGTGCTAGGCAATCCCGGTCCCGGCTCGGCGAACCTGCTGCCCGGAGTCGTCACGGCACTGCACGAGGGAGTCCCGGTGCTCGCCATCACGTCCCAGCACCGGCTCGGCATCGTCTACCCATCACCGCCATCGACGTTCCAGGGCCAAGACCAGCTTGACCTTTTCCGGCCGGCGGTCAAATGGGGCGGCCCCATCTTCGAGTGGGCACGCATCCCCGAGGTGCTGCGGCTGGCATTCCGCGAGATGCACAACGGCCGGCCGGGTCCGGTCCACGTGGAATTGCCGGCGCCGATCCTGTATGAGACCGGCGACCCGAGTACCGCACCCGTGTGGCCGCCCGCGGCCTACCGGCTGGGGCCGCCGCAGCCGTCGGAGCACCAGCTCGACGAGGCCGCGGCGCTTCTTGTCGCCGCCGAGCGCCCGGTCGTGATCGCCGGCAGCGGCGTCGACCGCGCCGGCGCACGCGCTGCCGTGCTCGAGATCGCCGAGCTCCTGCGCTGCCCGGCGATCAGCTCGATGGCCGGCCGAGCGAGCGTCCCGTCCGATCACCCCAACTTCGTCTTCGGATTCGGCCCTGCGGGCGACCTCGCGCGCCGCGAGGCTGACGTGCTGCTCGTTGTCGGCTCGCGGATGGGCAACCTCGACGTCCCCTACGACACCTACTGGGGCGATCCCGAGGGCAAACGGCTCATCCAGATCGACATCGACCCGCGCCACTTCGGTGTCACCCGGCCACTGCACCTCGGCATCCTTGCCGACGCGCGGGCAGCGGTCGATGGCATCGCCGCACGACTACGCACGACCAACCTCGGCACGCGCGACGGCGCGGACTTGGCACGCTACCGGCAACTCGACGAGCAAGTGCGCACGCAGATGGCCACGCCGATCCTCCAATGGCAGGGCCCGGGCATCCATCCCGCCCACGCACTCGGAGCGATCGGCGCGGCGTTCGGACCGGACGCCGTGTACACCGCCGACGGCGGCAACACCTCGCTGTGGGCTTATAACATGCTGCCCCCGACGCAACCGCGGTCGTATCACTCGATCCTCGAACTCGGGATGCTCGGCACCGGCATCCCCTCGGCAATCGGCGCCAAGCTTGGCGCGCCCGACCGCGAGGTCGTCTGCGTCACCGGCGACGGGGCCGCGGGCTTCAATGTCATGGAGCTACAGACCGCCGCGCGCGAGGGCGTCGACGTAACCGTCATCGTGTTCGCCGAGGGCTCCTGGACCATGGAGGAACTCAACGAGCTACAGCTCTACGGCACCACCTTCGGCACCACCCAGGGTGAGATCCGCTGGGACGTCGTCGCCCAGGGGTTGGGCTGCCATGGCGAGTACGTGGAACGCATCGAGGACCTCGACGACGCGCTGCGGCGCTCGCGTGAGCACGACGGCCCCAGCCTGGTCTGCCTGCGTACCGACCACGACGCCAACCTCGCCATACCCGCCGAAATGTTGGGCCGCTTCTTCGAGGTCTACTCCGGACCGGCGAAGCCGGCCACCGTCTAGGAGGATCGCGATGGCAAACAACATCGACCTGACCGGAAAGCCCATTACCGGCGTCGGATCGACGAGAGGACCTGCGCGATGAAGGCGGTGACCTGCACCAATACGAAGCTCGAGGTAGTCGACCAGCCAAGCCCGACACCGGCCAAGGGTCAGTTGCTGATCGACGTGCTGAAGTGTGGCATCTGCGGATCGGACCTGCATGCGCGCCACCACTGCGACGAACTCGCCGACGTGATGGCCGAATCGGGCTACCACGCCTTCATGCGGTCGAATCAGCACGTCGTATTCGGACACGAGTTCTGCGGCGAGGTGGTCGACTACGGCCCCGGCACACGCAAGACCCCGCGGACCGGCACACCGGTCGTTGCCATGCCGCTGCTGCGGCGCGGCAAAGAGGTCCACGGGATCGGACTGTCGACAATGGCGCCCGGCGCCTACGCCGAGCAGCTCCTCGTCGAGCAGTCGCTGACGTTTCCCGTCCCGAACGGGTTGACGCCAGAGATAGCCGCGCTGACCGAGCCGATGGCCGTCGGGTGGCACGCCGTCCGGCGCGGCGAGGTGGGCAAGGGCGACGTCGCAATTGTGATCGGCTGCGGGCCGATCGGCCTTGCGGTGATCTGCATGCTGAAGGCGCACGGGGTGCGCACCGTGATCGCGAGCGACTTTTCACCGGGCCGGCGCGCGCTCGCGACCGCCTGCGGCGCTGACACCGTCGTGGATCCTGCGCAGGACTCGCCGTATACGGCGGCCGCGGGCCGCGGCCACTTGCAAAGCATCCTAGACGCATTCGACCTCGCGGTCGGCACGCTCGAAAAGCTGCAACGGCTGCGGCTGCCCTGGTGGCACCTTTGGCGCGCCGCCGAAGCGGCGGGCGCCGCAACGCCCAAGCACCCCGTCATCTTCGAATGCGTCGGCGTCCCAGGCATTATCGACGACATCATCACCAGCGCGCCGCTGTTCTCACGTGTCGTCGTGGTCGGCGTCTGCATGGGCTCAGACCACATCCGGCCGGCGATGGCGATCAACAAAGAGATCGACCTGCGGTTCGTGCTCGGCTACACCCCGCTCGAGTTCCGCGACACGCTGCACATGCTCGCCGACGGCAAGGTCAACGCCGCGCCACTCATCACCGGGACGGTCGGGCTGTCCGGTGTCGAGGCGGCGTTCGACGCGCTCGGCGACCCCGAGGCACACGCGAAGATCCTGATCGACCCCAAGAGCAACGCCACGAGCCCACAGCCAGTCGGCTGACCCCGGGTCCCGGCATCAACGCGTGGACAGCGGCCAGGCGGCCGACGCCTTCAAGGCAATGATCGCTAGCATGCGCGGATGTCCGGGTCGCGGTCAGTGTCGGTGCGCGTGTCAGCGTTCTAAGCCACGCTGACGGCCGACGAGCCGCACTCGGATCGCGCCGTCGCGATCCTCCTCCTCCAGCTCTAACTCGATACGGGCCAACTCCTGCCGTAGCAGCGGTAGCCAGTGTCTGCTCAGGGCGCGCACCCGCAGTCGGGTGGTGTGGATCTCTCGCTCGATGGTTCTGAAAGCCGATTGCGCTGCAGCGCATTCGGCCGCGGCGACAACGGCCGCTCGATACGCCCGCGCCGCCTGCACGGACGCCGAGGTGGTGTAGATGACGGCCGGATCGTCCTCGGGCGGCAATACGCAGGTGGCGACGTCGGGGTAGCGCACCCCGGCGGTGATGGCCCACTGCACGGTGACCGACGCCGGCGCGGTGGTGGTGGCAAGGTCAATCGCCTGTTGGCCGCCCAGTAGCGCCGCGCGCAGCCCCCACATGTCGGCCTCGCGGCACGCCTGCTGCCAATCGTGGCGGCTTTGTTCGGCCCTACGCTGCAGCTCTTCTTGCAGCGTGATCAGCGACTGCAGCTTCTGCTCGAGCAGCGTCACGCCGCGCTCAGCGAGGTCGAGCCGGTTGAGCACCCACAGCCGGCCCATCCGCCCGGGGGGAACCGGCAACGCCGCCATCACGCCTCCTGCACGCTGTCGGGCCGGTTTCTCTCGAGCAGGCCGGAGGGCAGCATCGCCAGTTCACTGCGCGGCAACCGCGCGAGTACCTCCCATGCTCGGTTGAGGGTTTCGTCGAGCGGTCGTGCCTCGTCGGGACGTTGATTGACCAACTTCGCGGCGAAATCATCCTCGAACAGCAGATAGCTGCGGTCGGTGGCGGTGAGGGCATCGGGCCCGATCAGCTCGGCCAGCGCGCTTACCTGCCGTGCGCGGGCCAACGATGCGAGCAGCTGCGCCGCCAGCGGCAGATGATCGTCACGGGTGCGGCCCGCGCCCGCGCCGCGGCGCATCAGCCGCGACAACGACGACAAGGCGTCCACCGGCGGGTAGATGTTGTGCAGATGCATCTGCGCGGACAAGATGATCTGCCCTTCGGTGATGTAGCCGGTCAGGTCCGGCACCGGGTGGGTGATGTCGCCGCCGGGCATCGTCAACACGGGCAGCACAGTGACCGAGCCGGGCCGTCCGACGATTTTGCCGCACCGCTCGTACAGCGAGGCGAGGTCACTGTAGAGATACCCCGGATAGGCGCGCCGCGCCGGCATTTCACCGCGGGCTGCCGAGATTTCCCGCAGCGCCTCCGCGTAGCTGGTCATGTCCGTCATGACCACCAATACGTGCCGCGACGTGTCGAACGCCAGATGCTCGGCGATGGTCAGCGCGATGCGCGGGGTGAGGATCCGCTCGATGACCGGGTCGTCGGCGGTGTTCAGCAGCAACACCAACTCCCCTGCCGCGGCTCGTGATTCGAGCACATTGCGGGCATAAGCCACGTCGGCATGGGTGAGCCCGATGCCGGCGAACACCACGCTGAACGGCTCGCCGCCGGCACTAGCCTGCGCGGCGATCTGACACGCGAGGCGCAGGTGCGGCAGCCCCGGCAGCGAGAACACCGGCAGTTTCTGGCCCCGTACCAGGGTGGTCAGCGCATCGATCACCGACACGCCGGTCAGTACCGGCTCCGAGGGGGCCTCGCGTTGCATCGGGTTGAGCGGGTCGCCGTTGACCGACACCCGCCGCGCTCCGGTCACCGGCGGGCCGCCGTCGATCGGTTCGCCGCGGCCGTCGCAGGTGCGGCCCAGCCAGGCGGTTCCCACCGGGACGCGCAGCGGCTCGCCGCTGAACCGGTATGCGGCCCCTGCCGAGTCCATTCCCGACGTGCCTTCCATCACCTGCACGAGCGCCACGTCGCGGTTCACGTCGAGCACCAGCCCGTGCCGCACCGAGCCGTCGGCCAGCTTAATGACTACGTACTCGTCCCACCCCACACCGGCGACACCGCCAACCACGGCCAGCGGACCGCGCAACTCACGCACGCCGCGGTATTCCACCCATCGCGGCCACGGGTGGCTCATCGCGGCAGCTCACGCAGCGTCTCGACGATCTGGTTCCGGCGTTGGACCGCCAGCGCCGTGTCGTCGGGTCCGCTGTCGTCGCGGGCGCGGATCAGCTTGCCGAAGTCGGTCTCCTCGATCAGCTGCGCCGCCACACCGCCGGCAACCAGTTCACGGCAGGTGTCGATTACCGCCAACGCCGCGTCGACGAGCGCCGCGGTCTTCTCCGGTCCGCAGTGCGCGTCGTTGGCATTTTGGGCATTTTGCGCCAGCACGCTTTCCCGCAGCAGCCGGCCGGCCACCAGCACCATCCGCTCGCTGTCGGGCAGCGCTGTCACGCCGACCAGCTCGGTCAGCGCGGCCAGGCGATCGGACTCGGTCAGCAGATCCAGCACCCGAGCCCGACGGGCAGGCCAGCCAGTGTCATCGCCGGCAACAACGCGGGCGGTGCCGAGCGCTTCGGCGTCACGGGAAAACGACGCCGACCACGACACCGCAGGGTAGTGACGCGAGTAGGCCAGGTCCCGGTCCAGAGACCACCGACAGCGCACGAACCGCTCAGTGTGCACGGTGACCGGCTCGGACAGGTCCCCACCCGGCGGCGACACCGCTCCCAACACCGTCACCGACCCGGTGTCCCCGCCAAGGGTGTCGACGTAGCCGGCGCGCTCATAGAACGCCGCAAGTTCGGAGGACAGGTTGGCCGGATAGCCCTCCTCGGCAGGCAGCTCCCCCAGCCGTGATCCGAACTCGCGCAATGCTTCTGCCCACCGAGAGGTGGAGTCGGCGATCACCACGACGTGATAGCCCATGTCGCGGTAGTACTCCGCGACCGTGACACCGGTGTAGATGCAGGCCTCGCGGGCCATCATCGGCATGTTTGAGGTGTTGGCGATGATCACAGTGCGGTCTACCAGCCGTCCACCGGTGCGCGGATCGCTCAACTCACGCATGTCGGCAACGATCTCGGCCATCTCGTTGCCGCGCTCACCGCAGCCGACGTAGACGATGACATCGGCGTCGCACCACTTCGCGATCTGTTGTAGCAGAACCGTTTTGCCGGTACCGAATCCGCCCGGCACAGCTGCCGTGCTGCCCCGGGCGATCGGGAACAGCAAGTCGACCACCCGCTGGCCGGTGGTCAGCGCAACGGCGTCGTCGCGTCGACGGCGATACGGTCGCGCCTGTCGCACCGGCCAGCGCCCCGCGATGGCCACCGGCTGTCCGCCAACTGTGGCGATCGCCTCATCGGCGGCGTAATCACCGGCGGCGGCGATCCAGTCCAGCGTGCCCGACATCCCGGCGGGAACCTGCACACGGTGCGGCATCGATCCGGCGCCGGGCACCACGCCAAGCACGGCACCGGCCGTCAGGTCGGCGCCGATAGTCGTTCTCGGTTCGAAATGCCATGTCGAGTGGTCGATTTCACTGTCATGGCCGGGTGCCAACCAAGTTGGCGCGGTGTGCAGGGGCCGCAGCAGCCCGTCGAACACCCCGCCCAGCAGCCCGGGCCCCAACGACGCTGACAATGGGCGGCCCAGCGCGACGACGCCGGCGCCGGGCCCCAGGCCGCCGGTGTACTCGTAGGCCTGTACCGTCACCTGCTCACCGCGGATCGCGACCACCTCGGCGGGGATTCGCTCGGTTCCCAGCGTCACCAACTCACGCATCGCCAGCGGGGCGGCGACGTCGATTTGCACCAGCGGCCCCGACACCCGCACCACCCGCGCCGCGTCGCCTACGACCACAGCTCATCCACCTGGGCAGCGGTGTCGTCGAGCACCCGCGCGGCAATGCCGGCCAGGCTCAGGTCGATGCACCGCTGACCCGCCTCGGCCACCACTCCACCGGAGGGGTGCTCGCTGAGCTGCGCGTCGGCGCCCAGTGTCGCCTGCGCGGCGGCCCGCAGGGCGGCGGCCCAATGCGGGTAGGCGGGGTCGTCACGCAGCCGCAGCACGGCCTCGGTGCCGCGGCGGCACCACAGCTGGTAAATGTCGCGTCGGGCCGCGAGCACCGCACCGCGCAGCTCACGCTGCAGCGCCGCCCGTTGCTGGGCGCTCAACGTTTCCGCCGCGGCTCGTCCTGCAGCACGGGCCGTTTCGGCCAGCTCTGCGGCCTGGTCCCGGGCCGCAGCGAGAACGCGCTGGGCTTCCTGCTCCGCTTCGGCGATCTCGCGTTCGGCGTCAGCCCGCGCGCGCTCCAGCAGCCGCCGTCGCAACGGCTGCAACGCCGCCATCGCCTTCTCCGCGTTCAGCGTGCTCATGCGGGCATCACGGCGGTCAGTGGGTCGGCCTCGCTCAGCCCGCCGCCCAACGCGGCAGCGGCCGCCGCGGTCAGGATGACCAGGGTTGTGCCGGATGGCAGGCTCGCCCAGGCCTGGCGCGCCTCATCCGGGCCCTGGACGGGCATTGTGGTTACACCCGCCATCGCATAACCGGCCACCAAAGCCGGCTCACCGATCACGACGACGGCTCCCACGTCAGGCCCGCTGGATCAAGATGACCGCCACGACCAGCCCGTAGATCGCGATGCCCTCGGCCAACCCGACGATCACCATCGCCCGGCCGAACAGCTCCGGCCGCTCACTCAGCGCCGCGAGGGCCGCCGCGCCGGTATACGCCACGGCGATCGCCGCGCCGATCGACGACCCCGCGACCGCGATCGCCGCGCCCAGTAGAGCCGCCCAGTTGCCGCCCGCGCTGCCCGGTCCGGCCGCCGCGGCCGTTTCCGCCGCCGCCGGCCCAGCGGTCAACGCCTGCACCAGCACCACCAGCGCCGCCACCACCACTACCGCGTTGACCGCCCAGAATAGCTGCACCGCCAGCCGGCCCCGGCGCCGCAAGAGCATCAAACTGACCGCGAATCCAATGATCAGCGCCGGTGAAGCAATAACCCATGTCAACATGCCGCCGCCTCCATTTCGACCACCGGGACCGTCCAGGGCCGGAACGGCCGACCCTCACCGATGAAAACCCGCGAAAACAATTCGTAGAACTCGAGCCGCAGCGCCTGTACGCCTGCCACCAGCGCCTCCAGCGCGAAGGCCACCGCGTTGCCCACAGCGAACAGCACCACCGCCCCCACTGCGCCGATCCAGCTGTGCGCCCACAGTGCCGTCGTCCCGCGCCACACCACCCACCCAAGCGCAGCGTGAGTCATGCCGAACGCTGCCAGGCGGGCGAACGACACCAGGTTGGACCCGAGACGCACCACCAAATCCAGCCCGCCGATCGCGGCCTGCAGGAGTCCGGCGGCGCCGCCACCGGACTCGGCATACAGACCGATCAGCGCCAGCAGCAGACCGGCCGCGCACACCACCAGCCCAACCGCCCCCAGCACCCGGGGGCCGATCATGTAGCCGCCCAGCACCGCACCGGCGCCGGCGAACACGGTCGCCCCCGCGATCCCCGACGGCGCGTATACGGCCAGCCGAAACCCGCCCTCACGCCAGCGGTTGACCGCCCCCACGGTGTAGGCGGCCCCCAGCAACACCGCCCCGACCGCCAACGCGACCAGCAGCAGCCGCAGCGGATTATCCAGCGGGGCCAGCCATACCACTGGCACGATCCCGGTCGGGCCGAAGCATTCCCCGTACAGGACCCCGAAGGCGCTCGCCGCAACCCCGGCGGCACCGATGAAACTCCACATCGGCCGCAGCGACGGGAATCGGCGGATCCATCCCAGCTTGATCATGATCGCGGCGGCGACAAGCAGCAGCCCGTGCCCGACGTCGCCGAACATCATCCCGAACATCACCACATAGGCCAGCCCGGCCCACACGGTGGGGTCGATGTCGTGGTACGGGACGGTGCCGTAGGTGCGCACCAGCGCCGAGAAGCTACCGGAAAGCCCCGGCCTGGTGTTGAGCAGCGTTGGCGGATCCACCCCCCGCGGGGTGGGCAGCGGCACTGCGGCCGCCCCGGCCGCGTCCAGGCGCGCGCCCAGCGTGGGTAGCTGGTCGGCCGGGCACCAGCCCGGGACCGCCGCCACGTCGCGGCGGCGCACTGCGGCCGCGGCGTACCGCTGCAGCTGTGCCTCACCGGCTAGGAGATCCGCGCGCCCAGCCCGCTCCAGGTCGGCGACGTCCGGCTCCGCGACCGACAACATCACTGCCGCGCCGCCGTGCGCCGACTCGGGGTGCTCACCCATCCGCTGCAGTGCCCGTGCTGCCTGACCCGGTGCCCCGTTGCTGTCGGCGGGTTCGTCGAGCTCGACGCTGCCGGATCCGGCCACCGCCACCAGCACATCGCGCAGCGCGTCCGCCGGCGCGAGCACCGCGATTCGCTGCATGCGCGCCGGGGTAAAACGCCGCGCGAAGGCACGCAGCCGTTCAGCCCGCTCAGGTGAGGACATCGTAGACGTCCATCGGGCCGCCGCCACGCGACGCCAGTGCCAGTGCCGCGCGGCACCGCCAGGCGTCGGCGGCCAACACCACGACCGCCCCGATCGTTCGATCCCGGGTGAACTGGCTTCGGCCGAGCATGGTCAGCCCGTCGGCTTCCACCCGCGCCCACCAGCGCGCCTCCGCGGTCCACAAGCCGTCGGCCCCGGTTATGCCGTCGAATAACCAGCGAAGCCGCGTGGCAAACGCATCGGTGAACGAGGCCAGGTCACTGGCCGCTGCTGCGGCGCCCAACACCAGGCGGGCGCGCATCAGCACCGGCTCAGGCAATTCACGCTGTTCCACCAGCCGCCGGCGGGCCACAGTCAAAGCCAACCGCGCGTACGCCCAAACCCGCGCCTCGGGAACCGCGTTGGCCACCCGCGCCGCCCAGCCGATCTGCACCGCCAACGCGATGTCCGACGGTGATTCCGATCCCGGGTCGCCCCACATCGTCTGGGCCAGGGTGTCCCGCAGCTGCGCCAGCGAGGAGGTCTCGCTCAGCCGCGGCCACGCGGTGGCCAGTGCGCCCAGCGTGTAGGGCGGGCGGGTCGGCGCGCCCGCCAACCGCCGGGCCTGGGCGGCGATGTTGTTGGCTTCGAAGCCAGCGGCCAGCGCGCGGATGGCCTGCGCGCCCTGCGCCGGTTGCCATCCGGCCAGCACACGCAGATGCCACAACAGCGCGGCGTACACCGCATGATCGGTGTCGCGTGCGGGCTGTCCCACGGTGATGTCGCGGCCATACGCGGTATCGGCCAACGCGTGCTGGGCGTCGGTCAGCGAGTTCATTGCCGCGAGGGCCCGGGCGCGCCCCGCGCCCAACCGCCGGTTGAGCAGGGCTCTGGCGCGCACGTTGCCCGCCACCCACTGAGCGCTCACCTATCGCTCTCCGCCGTCGCGGAGCAGACGAGGGCATCGAGCCACCCCCGCGCCTGAGCGGCCACGGTGTCGACGTCGTGCGCTAACCGCTCGCCGGCCCGCTGGCGCAGCCGGGCGATCTCGGCCTCCGTCCGGCTTCGCATGTCGTCCTCTTCGGCTTCGGCTTCGCGCAGCGCGTCCGCTTCGGATTGGGCTCGCACACTCTCGGCGTCGTCACGGGCTTTCGTGACGAGTTCGGCCGCCTGCCGGTGGGCGGAGCGGCGGATCTCCTGCGCCCGGTCGGTGGCGGCCTGGCGGGTCCGCGCTGCCTCCTCTTGCACATCGTCCAGGAGTGCCAGCACTGCGGTGAGCTCGGCCGCCGCGTCGGCGCTGCGATCCGCCGGGATGCCGGGACGGCCGGCGGCTCCCGGTGTGCCAGCCGGACGGAAGCGGTCCAGAACATTTTGCCACTGCGGCACGGCAATCCTCCTGACGGCACCCCATCATGGGCCGAAAAGCGTTACGCGGGAGATGTTTTGGGCAGTCCCGACGCAAAAATCGCCCGCCGACGTGCGCCACCAACCCGCAACCCAAACGTGCAGCGTCCAGGCTAATAGGAGGCTGGTCAAAAGGAGCAGAGTCCAATGGCCCTAGTGCCATTGGCCCGTTTCAGCCGACGGACTTTGGCGCCCGATGGTCTTAGGTCGCTGCGCTTTGAAGCCAATACCCTAGAACCAGAGTTTACCTGACGGACTGAGATGCGCTGCGGAGTGCGGGCCGCATAGATACCGTATAAACGGCAGTTGTATCGGGTGGAGTCGTCGTACCGTCATCCCAAACACTGTTCGCAATTGTCGGAGGCTGGCCATGCTGGACGTGGCATTCGTCGCGCTACTGGTCGGCCTGGCTGCCCTTGTCGTTGGATTCGCCACCGCATGTGATCGGCTATTGGGTCCCGACGAGGCTGTGCTGTCTGAGGAGGGCCGTGAGGGCGCACAGCGGACCGGGCTTGAGTTGGCATGACGTTTGACGATGTGACAGGAATCCTTGTCGCGGTCTTGCTGGGTGCTTACCTGGTCTACGGGCTGGTCCGGCGCGGGAACGTGTAGATGTCTGCGGCGAGTTGGGCACAGATCGCGGCCGTGTTCGCGTTGCTGGTCATCAGCACTCCCGCGTTGGGCAGTTACCTCGCCAAGGTGTACCGCAATGAGAAGGCGCCCGGGGATCGGGTGTTTCTTCCCGTAGAGCGGCTGGTCTACCGGCTGCTGCGCATCGACCCGCATGGTGAGCAGCGCTGGATCGCCTACGTCGGCTCGGCGGTGGCACTGACCTTTGTCGGGGTGCTGCTGAATTACCTGCTGTTCCGGATGCAGCACGTGCTGCCGGGCAATCCCGACCATTTCCGCGGTGTAAGTCGCGCCACTGGCGTTCAACACCGCGGTCAGCTTCGTGACCAACACCAACTGGCAGAACTACACCGGCGAATCCACGATGAGCCAGTTCAGTCAGATGTTCGCGCTGGTGGTGCATCAGTTCTTGTCGGCGGCTACCGGAATGGCACTCGCAGCGGCGTTCATCCGCGGCGTGATTCGCACGCGGACAACGACATTGGGGAACTTCTGGGTGGACACGGTCCGTTCCACGGTGCGGGTGTTGCTGCCCCTGAGTTTCGTGTTCGCGATCGTCTTGCTCGCATTCGGCGTGATCGACAACTTCCACCCGACGCAGGTCGTATCGACCATCTCCTCGATGGGCACACCCGCCACCGGCGCCGCGGCTCAGCAGAGCATTCCGGGTGGTCCGGTGGCGAGCATGGTGCCGATCGAGATGATCGGCGACAACGGCGGCGGCTATTTCGGCGCCAATATGGCCCACCCGTTCCAGAACCCGAACCCGATCGTCAACGTGCTGACCATCTGGCTGGCCGCGGCGATCCCATTCGCCTTCCCGTGGGCTTACGGCCGGCTAGTTAAATCCATGCGCCAAGCGACGGTGGTGATCGTGGCCATGGCCACCCTGTATGCGCTGTCGGTGGTGGCGGTAGCCGCTTAGGACGCTGGTGTCTAACGGGCTTCGTGGGGCCGATGGTAACCGCTGAGCTTGCTGTGATGCCTGGTGCTTGGCGTCGGTCTGTGGCGTGTTGGGTCGGTTGATGTCCCTGCTCACTGAGCGGGTCATCGTCTTGCTTGGGAATCTGTTGTGCGGCAGTATTTTTGCGGTCATGCGGGCACGACCTGCCACCCTGGGCCGGTGGCGCGACGCAGTCCGAGCGCGCCGAGGCGGGCCACGTTGACCGCGGCGGCTAGCAGGGAGAAGTCGGCGGCGACCATTGTCATGCCGCGCACTCGCGCGCGGCGTCCGCCGTGGCGGCGGCGCATCATGTGGGCGATCTTGCGTTCCACTTTCGGGCGGGTCGCCTTGTAGTCGGCGACCCAGGCGGGATCGGCCTGGGCGGTGCGAGCGCGGGCCAGTTCGGCTTCGTAGCAGCCGATCGCGATGGTGCGGCCAGCTGCCGAGCCGGTGCACAGCGCGGCGAGCGGACAAGCGGCGCACACCGCGCCGAACACGGCGGTGCCGCCGCCGGCCTTGGCCGGACGGATCGCGACGGTCACCGCGTTCGGGCAGGTGACCGTGCTCGCGTCCAGGTCGATAGTGAAGCGGTCCTTGGCGAACCGACCGTCCGGTGCGGTCGGCGGCTGCACCTTCGTGAAGATCTGCGCGCCAGCGGCTTCCAGCCTGGCCAAAAGCTTGCCTGCACCATAGGCCGCATCGCCGTAGACCGCGGGGCGATCCTCACCGCGGTCGGCGCCCTCGGTTGCGGGGGCACCGGCGAGGGGGTTCGGGTCATCGTCGCTGTCATCGGCCTCGCCCGTGTGGGTGTCAGCGTCCTCGGGCAGGTCGTCGGCCAGCGGCTCGGCAGCGGGCTCGGCGTCACCGGCGTCGGCGGCCTCGTCGCCGGCCTCGCCCGTGTGGGTGTCAGCGTCCTCGGGCAGGTCGTCGGCCAGCAGCTTGGCAGCGGGCTCGGCGTCACCGGCGTTGGCTGCGCTCACCTCGGTAGCGGTCACGATCTCCGAATCCGGGTCGATCGCGATGTGGCCCTTATAGCCATCGAACCCGTGCGCGGAGGTCTTGCGCCCGTGTCGCGCCTGCGGGTCCACGGTGGAGATCACCCGATCGGCGGCGACCCGCCGCGCGATGCGAAACACCCCGTCGGCGTCGCGGTCGAGGTCCTGGCCCACCACGGTGGCCACCAACGCAGCGGCCTTGTCCACCTCGGGCTCCAGCGCGCACCCGTCCAGGGCCACCACCAGCGCCATCGCGTCGCGGGCCAGCCCGTCCACCAGCGCTGCCCGCGCCGCCGCGTCGTCGTAGTCGCACACCGGCTTTCCCGCCGCCGTGTAGTCGTCGTCGCGGCCCAACAGTTTGCGCAGCTCGGCCTCCAACTCCGCGTCGGCGACGTTCAACAGCCCGCGGATGGCCGAGCGGATCAATGTGACCGTGTCCATCGTGGCCACCGCGTCATACAACGGCGTGGAGTCCAGCACCCGCCGCCGACCCACCAAACCCGCCTCCCTGGCCGCCTCCAGCGTGACCTCAAAGATCCGGTCCGGCCGCTTCGAGCGGGCCAGCCGAGCGCGCATGTCCACCAGCACGGTATGCACGAAACCCGGATAATCGAAGTCCAAGCCACCGGCGGCGTATTTCCAGCGCGCGTCGAACGCGAAGCGCTCCACCGCCTCCCGATCCGAAAGCCCCTCGATGCGCTGCAACACCATCACCACCGCCACGATCATCGGAGGCACGCTGCGCCGGCCCACATCGGTGAACAAATCGGCGAACATCTCATCCGGGAACAAGTTGAAGCACTCCCGGTGCAGCACGCCGTAAATCGAATCCGGCGCGACCCGGCCCTGGCAGAAGTTCACCGTCGTGCGCCACAGATCCCCCTGCTTCGGCGTCAAACCCAAACTCACCCAACAATTCTCGCCGACAGTAACCGATTACCGGGTCAACGCCACGCGAAAAACACCAGCGTCCTAGAGGCCCACGGCAATTCACATCTCGCGCAGCTCGGCGTCGCCCAGGCCGCGACGGGGACCAATCCCGGCGGCAACCTGGAAGGCAAGGATCTGCGGCTCGGGGCGACCGGCTCGGCGCTGGGCGTCGTCACCATGACCGGCACCTCTACCGGCGGGGTGAACTCCGCTGTGGAGAGTTACACGCCGTTGGGCGGCGGCCTGCCGATGTTGGACATGATGCTCGGGGAGGTCATTCCCGGCGGCACCGGCACCGGTCTCTACGGGATGTTGATCTTTGTGATGATCACCGCGTTCATCGCCGGGCTCATGGTCGGGCGAACGCCGATGTACCTGGGTAAACGTTTGCTGGCTGGAGACATGACACTGGCGGCGATCTACATCCTGGTGCTGCCGGTCACGGTGTTGACTTTAGCCGGGATCTCGCTGCTGCTGCCGTCCGCGGCCCACCAGATCTCCACGACCGGGCCGCACGCGGTGACCGAGGCCGTTTATGCGTATACCTCTACCGCACACAACAACGGGTCGGCATTCGCCGGGCTGGCCGGCAACACCCTCTGGTACAACTCGACGCTGGGTCTGGCCATGTGGGTCGGACGGTTCTTCGAGATCATTCCCGCGCTGGCGCTGGCGGGCTCACTGGCGCGCAAACGCAGGTACACGGTGACCGCCGGGACCTTGCGTACCGACACGCCGCTGTTCACCGCACTGCTCGCCGCGATCGTCGTGATCTTGGTGGGTCTCACCTACTTCCCGGTGCTGGCTCTCGGACCGCTGGCCGAGCACTTTTCCGGGCACTTCGGAGTCTGAGCGATGACGACGCAGACGGCTGTCCCACCCGGTCGGCACCTGGGCCGCGAAACGCGCCAGCTGCGCGAGTTGTCGATCCTGAATCCCCGGATCGTGCGCAGAGCCATCATCGATGCGCTGCTCAAACTCGATCCACGACTGATGGTGCACAAGCCGGTGATGTTCGTGGTCTATGTCGGCAGCATCTGGACCACGCTGCTGTTTGTGCGCGACGCACCCAGATCCAGTGGGACAGACAACCTGTTCACCGGCCTGGTGGTGCTGTTCTTGTGGTCCACGGTGCTGTTCGGCAACTTTGCCGACGCGATGGCCGAGGGCCGCGGCAAGGCGCACGCCGATGCGTTGCGCCGCGCCCGGCAGGAAACCGTCGCGCACATTCTGCAGCCCGACGGCACCGTGGTGGACACGCCCTCCAGGGAGCTGAAAGTCGGCGACCGGTGTGTCGTCGAGGCCGGGCAGGCAATTCCCGGCGACGGTGAGGTCATCGAAGGAATGGCGATGGTCGATGAATCGGCCATCACCGGTGAGTCGGCCCCCGTGGTGCGGGAATCAGGCGGTGACCTGTCAGCGGTCACCGGCGGCACCGTGGTGCTGTCCGACCGCATCGTCGTATCGATCACCTCCCCGCCCGGGCAAACCTTTCTGGATCGCATGATCGGGTTGGTTGAGGGCGCCAACCGGCAACGAACGCAAAACGAACTCGCCCTGACCGTGGTGCTGGTCAGCCTCACGTTCATCTTTCTGATCGCTGTCAGCACCTTCCAGTTGGTCGCGATCTTCTCGGGGGTCAAGCAGCCGATCGTGTTGTTGGTTGCCCTGCTGGTGCTGCTGTCACCGACCACCATCGGAGCACTGATTTCAGCGATCGGCATCGCCGGCATGGACCGCATGATCCGCCACAATGTGCTGGCCATGTCGGGGCGGGCGGTAGAAGCCGCCGGTGATGTGACCACGCTGTTGCTGGACAAGACCGGCACCATCACGTTCGGCAACCGCATGGCCACTGAGTTCGTCCCAGTCGGCGACACCGACGAGCACGCCTTGGCCGATGCGGCCCACCTGTCCTCGCTGGCCGATGAAACCCCCGAGGGCCGCTCGATCGTGGAGTTCGCCCAGCACCACTATGGCTGCCATCCGAGCGACCTCGCCGGTGCAAACCTAGTCAACTTCAGCGCCAAGACGAAGATGTCCGGCATCGACTTGCCAAACCACAAAATCCGCAAAGGCGCCGTGGCAGCGGTCAGCGACTGGGTACGGGCTAACGGCGGCGCCGTGCCACCAGATATGGATGGCATCGTGCAGCGCATCGCCACCAGCGGCGGCACCCCGCTGGCTGTTGCCGATGAGCACACCTTGCTGGGCATCATCCACCTCAAAGACACTGTCAAGCCTGGCATTTCGCAGCGCCTGGCCGCCATGCGGCCGTTCGGAATCCGCACCGTGATGGTTACCGGCGACAATCCGGCCACTGCCGCGGCCATCGCCGCCGAGGCCGGTGTCGACGAATTCATCGCCGAGGCGACCCCGGAAGACAAAATGGACCGGATTCGCGCCGAACAGGCCGGCGGCGACCTCGTCGCGATGACCGGTGACGGCACCAACGACGCGCCAGCCCTGGCCCTGGCCGATGTCGGGGTGGCCATGAACAGCGGCACGCAGGCCGCCAAGGAGGCCGGCAATCTGGTTGACCTGGACAGCGACCCGACCAAGCTCATGGAGATCGTCCAGGTAGGAAAGCAGCTGCTGATCACCCGCGGTGCGTTGACGACGTTCTCGGTCTGCAATGACGTAGCCAAATACTTTGTCGCGATCCCGGCGATGGTCCATGCCGTGTTTCCGGAGTTAGGAGCGATCGACATCCTCAACCTGCACAACCCGCACACCGCGATCCTCTCCGCGGTGATCTTCAACGCGATCATCATCGTGTTGATGATCCCGCTGGCACTGCGCGGTGTTCGCGTCAAGTCGATGGGCGCCACCGCAATGCTGCGCCGGAACGTGATGATCTACGGGGTCGGCGGACTGATCACCCCGTTCGTGCTCATCAAGCTGATCGACATCACCATCGTCGCGCCGATAGGCATCCACTGATGCTGCGCGCTCAACTGGTCCCCGCGGTCCTGCTCACTGTACTGGCCAGCCTAGTGCTGGGCGTCGCCTACCCGCTCGCCACCTACGGCATCGGACAACTCGCCTTCCGGCATCAGGCCGACGGCTCACTGATCAGCCGCGACAATCAGGTCGTCGGCTCAAGCCTGCTCGGTCAATCGTTCACAGATCCCGCTGGCAACCCGTTGCCCGAGTACTTCCAGCCCCGGCCCTCAGCGGCGGGAAACGGCTACGACGGCACAGCCAGCGGAGCCAGCAACCTCGGCCCCAGTGATCCGAAGCTGCTCGCTGCGATTAGTGAACGAGCCGCCGCTTACCGCGCCTTCAACAACTTGCCCGCCGATGCGGCGGTGCCCGTCGATGCGGTGACCGCCTCCGGGTCGGGCCTCGATCCGGACATCTCGGTGGCCAACGCCGAACTGCAGTCGCCGCGGGTCGCCGCCGCCCGGCATCTGCCGCCCGAAACCGTGACGGCGCTGGTGCGCGACCACACCACCGGACGCGCGCTGGGTTTCCTGGGGGAGAACGTGGTCAACGTCGTCGAACTCAACCTTGCGCTTGATCAGCAGCAGCCGCGGCCACACTGATGATTACCGTTGGGGCGCCGTCCGGACCGGTTTCGGTGCGTAGCGACCCGTCGATTGCCTCGAGCAGGTCGCGCGCCGCCTCAACGGTGAAGTGATCACCGCGACTCTTGGCAAGCCCTTGCTCGAGATGTCCTGTCTGAAAACGGATTTCGACCCGGTCGCCGCAAAGCGTCGTGGCGATCTTCGGCGTGCCACCTGGAAAACTGAGCCGGATCGCGTTGGCGGCCAAGGCCGTTACCACCCGCGTGAGCACCGCAGCGTCGGAAACCACATTGGGAATGTCTTCTGGCAGCACGACATCCACGGCGTGTCGACCGGGACCAAGCTCGTCAAGCGCAGCAGCCACCACCTCGGCGACATCCACCTGACGTATTCGCACATCGAGCGCACCAGCCCGGGCCTTCGCCACATCGCTTAGTTGGTTTGCCAGTACGCCGATCCGGCCCACCGCGCTCTCCAGCGTGTCGATCGGCTCACCCTCCCGCGCCACAGCTGGTATCGCGCGTAGCGCCGCGACGGCCCGCTTGGCGGAGTCGACCCCCTCGGCAAGGGCGCGACCGGCGGCGGCGGCCAGCGTGGTGCGCGTGCGCTCGCTCTCGGCCTGCTGTTCGGCGCCGGCGGCGCGCTGGCTCAGCCTGCGCTGGCCCAGATACTCGGCGATCTGCGCCACGCACGCGGTGAAAATCTCTAGGTCAGCCGCCGATAACGCCGGGCCACGGCCGCCGAGCATCGACGAAGGATCCAGCTCGGCCTGCACCGTGGCCTGCTCAGGCAACTCCGGGGGACGATTCCCACAGCTGGCGCTGACAACCCAGCCACCTTTGTCACCGGGTTGGCCACGCGGCGCGGCCGTCCGGCGTTCCAGCACGCTCAACCCGTCCAACCCGAACGTCTCACGCACCAACTCCAGCAGCCGGGGAAGCTCGCCCTCCCCACGCAGCAGTGCCTCGGCCATCAACGTCAGCACCGCGGCCTCGGCGCTCGAACGGGCAGCCAGCCGGCGCCGCCGGGCACTGACTTCCACCGTCCAGCTCACCAGCACCGCCACCGCCACATACACGACCAGTGCCACAGCATCGTTGAACAGCGCGACCCGGAGCGAATACAGCGGCCGGGTCAGAAAGAAATCCGCGGCCGCCACGGAGACCACCGCGGCGACCAGCGCCGGATACCACCCCCCCACCACGGCTATCAGGACGATCACGAGCAGATACACCAGCAAATCACTCGGCAGGCTCAGCCGCGACCGGACCAGCCCAAGCAGGATTGTCACCGCCGGCAACAACACCGCCATCAGCGCCAGCGCCCGCAGCCGCTGGCGCGGACTTACACCGCGTAGCTGCGGGAGCCGCCCCGCAAATCTTGCCGGCGTCTTATCGGTCACCACGTGCACATCCAAGGTGGCGTCCAGCCGAGACAGCCTACGGGACACCACTTCCCGGCCGGTCAGCAGTTTCCAGCCGGCGCTCGGACGGCTGACGCCGATCATCAGTTGAGTTGCGTTTTCATGCCGCGCGAATTGAGCCAGCGCACTACTGACGTCGGCGCCGACCACCTGATGCCAACTACCGCCCAATCCCTCGACCAACGAGCGCAGCGTGGCCAATGTGGCCGGGTCGGCCCCCAGACGTCCGTCGCTGCGTGCCACGTAAACGGCCATCAGATCGCTTCCGGGTGTGCGCGCGGACAGCCGCGCGGCCCGCCGAATCAGCCCCTCGCTTTCCGGGCCAGCCTGATACGCCGACAACGATGCGCTCCCGGGCCTCCCAGCCGGCGCTGATACCGTGCTCGCTGCGGTAACGGCGCAAGCCCTCATCAACCCGATCGGCTACCCACAGCAGCGCCAATTCCCTCAGCCCGGTGAGATTACCCGGCCGAAAATAATGCGACAGCGCCGCGTCGATGCGATCGGGCGGATAGATGTCACCGGCAACCATGCGCCGGCGCAACGCTTCTGGCGACAAGTCCACAAGTTCCAGTTCGTCGGCCTGGCGCACCACTGCGTCGGGCTAGAAGGCTCTGAATAAGCCGCCAGTTCGTCGTCGTGTCTGAGGGCTGGCTGGCGATCCCGCTGCGATGATCCTGGCATGCGGGGTAAGTCGCGGGTGGAGCGGGAGTTCTTGGATGCGGAATCTCTGGTGGGGCAGCTGGTTCCGGAGGGCAGCGTGTTCGCGTTTCTGGCTGAGCATCGCCGGGAGTTGTTTCCGGAGTCGTTCATCGCAGACTTGTTCACCTCGGGGACGGGGCGGCCGTCGCTGCCGGCGGATCTGATCGGGTCGGTGCTGGTGTTGAAGGAGTTGTATGACCTATCGGATCCGCAGACCGCGGAGGCGGTGCGGTTCGACCTGCGGTGGAAGGTGGCGTGTGGACGGTCGCTGACCGAGACATCGTTTGATCCGTCGACGCTGGTCTACTGGCGCAAACGGATCGCCAAGTCGCAGCACCCGGATCGGGTGTTTGAGGCGGTGGATCGGGTGGTCGCTGAGACCGGGGTGCTGCGCGGGCGGCGCAAGCGGGTGTTGGATTCGACGGTATTCGACGACGCGGTGGCCACCCAGGATACGGTCACCCTGCTGGTGGCGGCGATGCGCAAGGTCGCCCGGGTGGTGCCCGGCGCGCGGGAGACGATGGCGGGGGTCGCGAGGCTGGATTACTCCAAGCCGGGCAAGCCGGACATCGATTGGGACGATGAGCAGGCGAAACGGTCGCTGGTGTCGGACCTGGTCGATGACGCGTTGGCGGTGCTGGGGCAGCTATGCGGGCCGCTCGCGGCCGAGCGTGACGACAAGGCGGCCGACGCGCTGGGGTTGTTGGCGTTGGTCGCCGGTCAGGACGTGGAGCCAGCCGAGGGCTCCGACGGCACCGACGGGCGTTGGCGCATCGCGCGGCGGGTCGCGTCCGATCGGGTGATCTCGACCGTGGACACCCAGACTCGGCACACCCGCAAATCGAAGTCGGTGCGCCGCGACGGGTTTCGTGGGCACGTCGCGGCCGAACCCGAGACCGGACTGATCACCGACTGCGAGCTGACCAAGGCATTCGGCGAGAAGGGCAGCGACGCGGTGGTGGGTGAGCAGATGATCGCCCGCGACCGCCACCACCAGCCGGCCGTCGGTGACGGGGCCCGCCCGGCCGCACCCGCCGGTGAGGAACCCGGCGATGTCGATGCCGGTGCAGCACAACCGGATCCGGTCGGACAGCCGGACACGGACAAGGACTCCTCCTCGGTCGCTGTCGTGGTGGATGCGGTGGTCGCGGCCACGGCCGCGGTCGCCGCGGTCGCGTCGGTGACCACCGACGGCGGCGAGCAGCGCGACGCCGGGCAGCGGCAGGGGCTTGAGGTGTACGGCGATTCCGCCTACGGCACCGGTGAAGCGCGCGCCGCCTACCAGGCGGGCGGACACGACACGGTGATCAAGCCAAAGCCGCTGCGCGCGGTCGTGCCCGGCGGGTTCACCCTCGACGACTTCACCATCGACGAGCAGGCCCGCACCGTGACCTGCCCCGGCGGGCACACCCGCGTCATGAGCGCGAAACGCACGGTGACCTTCGGCGCGGTGTGCGCCGACTGCCCGCTGCGCGCGGCGTGCACCACCGCCGCCGGTGGGCGGTCGATGAGCATCCACGAGCACGAGGCCCTGCTGCGTGCGGCTCGCGCCCAGGCCCGCACCCCCGAATTCCAGCAGGCCTACCCCACCCGCTCGACCGTGGAGCGGATCATTTCCTGGATCGCCACCAGCCGTGGGCGCAGGGTCAAGCTGCGTTACCTCGGCGTCGAGAAGAACCATGCCTGGCTGCGAAATCGTTGCGCCGCAATCAATCTTCGCAACCTTGTGAACAAAGGCCTGACCCGCACGAACGGGGTGTGGGCACTGGCCTGACCAACCCCCGGCCACGCCGGCCGTTGCGGGCACCGCATGAGTGGACCACACTCGAACATCGGCGGGAGGAACGACCACGTTGTCGGGCTCGATGACCCGACTCATGCCGCAACGACGGCCTTGTCGGCGCTCCTCCCGCCCCAGAATCGATCGTTGTTCAGAGGGCTCCTAGGCCCAAAGCGGTCCTTTGACGGATTCTCGATACGCCATGCGACGTCGCCGGGGGTTGGTGCAGTCGGTTCAGCGATCTCGTCCCTGGCGGCCCCTGTCCGCGGGCGACCAGGCTTGCGCTCCCATGTTCGCGCGAAATTCCTGATAGCGGATGCGTCCCATAACCCGCCGCTGCGACGGCCGTCGTTAGCTTCGGCATCATGAATCGAGATGTTTGGCTGCGTGCACCGCCGCTGGCCAGGGCCATTCGGCCCGCTTTCCCGGGTCTCAAGGTCACTGTGTGCGGTGAAATGCGGTCGCGGCGGACCGGGTTTGGAAAAAAGGGCCCCACCCAGACTCGTACAAAACCCCAGGAGTCCGTACAAACTGCGAGACGCCCGACGGGGGGCCGCCGGGGCGATCTCTGATCGAAGCGCCGCCCTGGGGGGAGGCCGGTTTGCATTCAAGCCGATTCGGTGCTGTCATCGCCCCAGTGCACTATCCGCGCAGTCAGAGTGGCGAGTCCCCGATACTGAGTCCACCCGGTTTTAGAGCTGGGCCGGGGTGTGGTCGATCGTCACGCCGAGCGTGTCGAGGCCGAGCGGCGTCGGGTGGCCGAATTGGTGGCCCGGTGGTGCGAACCCAGGAAGTACCAAATCGGGCCTTCGTAATGAAACGTGGTAGTGCCTGGCCGACACGGTTGGCTGGCTGAGTCTGGGAACGAGCCTCGGGGCCCCGTCGCATGGCTGATGCTCGCAGGCTGCAAATACGCAGCTGAGCATGATCGGTAGCACGGTGGCACCCCGAAGATGCCGGGCGAGCCGAAGCGGGTGCAACCGAGCCGGGACACCGATTTGACCAGGAACAACAGAGGGGAATGAGTTAGGGCAGTTCCGAGCCGGGGATGCTCGCCCGAATCATCTGCATCATGTCTACTTCTCCGCACACGAAAACCACCTCGGCGCCCGTTTCGCGCAGCAGCTCGGTGCGGTTGGCGACCGCAATACCGTTCAGGGTGCCGATCGCCCGACCGGGTGCGGACGACGACCACCGGAACTTTTGCCGATTGCGCCACCGCGGCGCCGACCGAGCCCAGCGGCATGCCAGCGAATCCGCCTCGACCGTGACTGCCGACCACCACCAGCCGAGCGTGCTCGGATTCCTCGACGAGCCAGCGGGCCGGCTGATCCCATTCCAGCCGTCGCCGCACGTGCACGTTGGGATACTGTTCCTGCCAACCAGCCAGGCGTTCGGTTAAGGCTTTCTCTCCTTGGCTTTCGTACTTCCGCCAATCCATGTCGAGGATCGGGAAGCCCCCGACATCGCTCCACGCATGCAACGCGACAAGGGGCAGCCCCTGGCGCGATGCTTCATCGAAGGCCCACGCGGTGGCCGCCTCTGACGCGGGCGAGCCGTCGATGCCCACCAGGACCCCTGCATTCTGGTTGGCCGCCGATGCCTGCTCGCCGCGAATGACAGCGACCGGACAGTGTGCATGGTGAACAAGACCGGTACTGACCGAGCCCATCGGAAGAGGGCCGACCGCGCCCGTGCCGCGGCTGCCCGCCACGATCATCCGTGCCTGCTTGGATGCCTCGATCAAAGTCGGCACTACGTGCGAGTACCGCGAGTACAGCACCCCGGTGCGCACCTCGGGCGGCGCTTCGCCCACCTCGGCGCAGAGAGTCTTGTGCGCCTGCTCGATGACATCCCGAGCGCTTTCCTTCTGCCACTTGGCGAAGTTCGCTTGCATCGGGCCCACGGGCCAGTTGGCAATCACTGGGGCGACGACATGCAGCAGAGTGATCAGCTCATCGCGCAATATGGCTTCGCGGGTGGCCCAGCGTACGGCGGCATCCGACGCTGCCGAGCCGTCAACCCCGACGAGAATTCCGTATTTCTCGGGCATTGCGCACTCCCTGACCGTGAGCCCGGCTCATCTCTTGGTTCCATCTGTCACCGAGGCTAGCGACATCAGCTCCCGGTCGGAAGTGAGCTTCACCCTGCCGAAATTTTCCGATCGCGAAGCGCTGGAAGCCGCGTCGGCATCTGGCTGACAGCTGCGGGGCGGCGGCTCGCCGACCGCAATCGCGGCGTACGGGCCCAGCTTGATCGCCGCCTCGCACGGTGGCGGCGACGTTATCCCGACCTCGAAACCGAGTCCGTCGCCGTGCACGGCAGCATGCGAAGCTTTCTGGCGGAGAACGGCCGGTCCGTCAAGTTGATCGCGCTGGGTGGCAAGGATCCGCGCAGGATGGAGGAACTGATCAGTTTGCGCGTCACGATGGCGGTCGGCCGGGTCATTCGACGTCTGGTTCCCCTGAGAGGCGAAGGACGGAGTCTCGCACGGCGCGCTGCAACCCTACTGCCGCGGCCCAGTCCGTGCCCCCAGGTTGGAGCGGCTGACCGATGGCGATGTCGACGGCTCCCCGTCGCGGGAAGCGGTGCTCGGGCCGGAGCATCACCCGCGTCCCGCGGATGCCGATGGGGACGGCCGGCACCCCCGCCTGGGCTGCGACCACGAATGCGCCCATGTGGAAGGGTCGCAACCCGGGGGCGCGGGCTAGGTGACCTTCGGGGAACATCACGAGCGACTGCCCGCCTCGGACCAGGGCGACGACCCGGTCGGTGTCGGCCACGCCGTGCTCGCGCTCGTAGCGTTCGACGAACTCGGTGCCGAGCCGCTTGAGCACGAACCCGCTCAGCACCTGACTCTGGAACACCTCACCGGCGACGAAGCGGAACGAGGGCGGCAGCACCATGGCGAGCACAACCCCGTCGAGCCAGCTCGGGTGGTTGCTCACCGACCCGGCCGGCCGACCGGTCGCGGTGCGCGTATTTGCGGGCAACACCGCCGACCCGGTCGCGTTCACCGAGATCGTCACCGTGATCCGCGACAAGCTGGGCATCCGGCGGCTGGTGCTGGTGGGCGACCGCGGCATGATCACCTCCGCCCGCATTGACGCGCTGCGCGAACTCAACGATGCCGGAACCGATTTCGGGTGGATCACCGCGCTGCGCGCACCCGCGATCGCCAAACTCGCCGCCGACGACGGGCCGCTGCAGATGAGCCTGTTCGATACCCAGGACCTAGCCGAGATCACCCACCCCGACTACCCCGGCGAACGGTTGATCGCCTGCCGCAACCCGGCGCTGGCCGCCGAACGCGCCCGCAAACGCCACGACATGCTGGCCGCGACCGAGAAAGACCTCGCCCGCATCGCCGCCCGGGTCACCGCAGGCACTCTGCACGGCGCCGGCAAGATCGGTGAAACCGTCGGCAAGACGATCGGGAAATACAAGATGGGTAAGCACTTCCGGCGCGACATCACCGACACCACCTTCACCTACCGTCGCGACACCGCCCGCATCGACGCCGAAGCCCGCCTGGACGGCATCTACGTGTTGCGCACCAGCGTCGACGCCGACACCCTCGACCCCGCCGGGATCGTCGAAAGCTACAAGAACCTCGCCAACGTCGAACGCGACTTCCGCATCATCAAGACCGACGACCTGGACCTGCGCCCGATCCACCACCGCCTCGACGACCGCGTCACCGCGCACGTGCTGATCTGCCTGCTCGCCTGCTACCTGATCTGGCACCTACGCAAGGCCTGGGCACCGCTGACGTTCACCGACGAACACCCACCCCACCGGGACAACCCCGTCACGCCCGCACGGCGTTCCCTCCACGCGGACACGAAGGCCGCCCGCAAACAGGACTCCAACGCCAACCCGCTACGCAGCTTCCGCGGCCTACTCGACCACCTGGCCACCCTCACCCGCGACCGAATCCTCTACCACCACTCCAACATCGAGATCGACAAACTCACCGACCCCACCCCCGACCAACGCCGCGCCTTCGACCTCCTCAACACCCCGATCCCCCTCACCATCGCCGCGTAGCCAAAACAGCACCCCACCCACACCAGCGAATCCCCTGGTCAACCCAAGAATTCACTGCCCCGGCAGTCGTAGGGTGAGGGGCTGGCGCGGTGGCCGGAAGCTTCGTTTCCAGCCCCTCCCCGTCGAACCGTGCATGCGGTTTTCCCGCACACGGCTCTCCGACGTTCTTCACCGTTGGCGTTCGGCCGTTGCCTTCCAGGGCCGAAACGGCCTGGGGGCAACCACGGTTCCACACAAGGTGATCAGTCCCAGGTTATTTGGTGACGCGCAGGTCACCTTCCTCATCCCCCAACGGCGGCTGCGTTTGTGGCGCTTACCCACAAACGCCGCGAACCGTTCCAGGGCATATTGACTGATCGCATCGAATACTCGGGCGGAATTCCCGTACCGGAAATAGCCGCCCCAGCCGCGCAGGAACTGGTTGAGATCCTGTACGACCCATTCGTTGGGCAGCAGCAGACGCTTCCGCTCCGTCAGCTGACGGATCCGGTCGCGGGCATGCTGGGTCGCCTTGCGCGAGGGCCAGCGGGCCAGGAAGCACACCCGGCGGGGGCTGACCGTGCCCCGGGCCCGCACCCACCGGTGGTGAAAGCCGAGGAAATCAAATCCCTCGGCGTCCTTGCCCTCGGTTAAGTGCACGATCCGGGTCTTGGTCGCCTTCACCTCTAGACCCAAGCCGGCCAGCGCGGTGTTCAGCCGCGCCAGCGCGTCCTGGGCCTGGCGGCGGGTGCTGCACATGACCACCAGGTCATCGCAGTAGCGCACCAGCACCCCGTGCTCGCGTACATCCCACACCCGGTCCAGCCGATGCAGGTATACGTTGCACAAAAGCGGCGAAAGCACTCCTCCAACGCAGTTGGCAACTTCTGCTTTGAGGTGTCGCTGAGCTATCGGCGTGTCGAACTGCCGCGGCGTGCCAGTGCGACGGCGTGACATGTCGAGTAGTATGTTAGTGACATGCCTCTTGGTGGGTCTGCCGGTCGCGTTCGCGCTCGTGGTGACGTGTTCGCCGAGCGGGTCAACGCCGCCGCGGACCTGCTGGACGCGGGGGTGCCGGCAGCCGACGCCGCGCGAGAGCTGGCCAGCCGGTTCGGCTGTTCGCCCCGGCAGGCGCACCGCTACGTGCAGCGCGCCGGCCGGTCCGGACATGTTGCGGTGCCCGCCCCGGCCGCGGTGTTCACCGTCAAGCTGCCGGTGCCGCTCATCGCGCGGGTCCGTACCCATGCCGCCGCGTCGGGGCGGACGCTGTCCGCCGTGGTCGCGCAGGCGTTGGAGGAGTTCTTGGCGCGGGCGCATCGAGAGCGTCCCCGCCGGTGAGCGAGCGGGTGGTCGAGACCGAGTTCGTCTTCGATCGCCTGCAGGCCGCGGAATTGTCGGCGGCCTACCGCATCCTTGTCCCCGAACGACCCTCGCGCAGCGTGCGCGCTGGTCAGGAAGCGAGCCGTGCCGATGAGCAACGCAGCGATCTATGCCCGGGTCTCCTCGGCCCGGCAGAAGGAGCAGGAGACGATCCGATCCCAGACCGTGGCGCTTCATACGCACGCCGAACAGCTGGGTCTGGACGTGCCTGAACAGTGGGTGTTTGAAGACGACGGCCATTCCGGGGCGAGCTTGGTCCGTCCGGCGCTGGAACGGCTGCGCGACCTGGTCTGCCAGGTCCCGGTGGACGTGCTGCTCGTCTACTCGCCGGACCGGCTGGCTCGCAAGTACGCCTATCAGGCGCTGCTGATCGAGGAGTTCGCCAAGGCCGGCACGACCGTGATGTTCGTCAAGGGCCCGCGCAGCGACAGCCCCGAAGACGCACTGCTGGTGCAGTTCCAGGGCATGATCGCCGAGTACGAACGCGCCCAGATCCTGGAACGGACCCGCCGCGGCAAAGCCCACCGCGCCAAGAGCGGCACGATCAACGTGCTCTCGGGCGCCCCGTTCGGCTACCGGTATGTCCGCAAGAGCGAGCATGCCGAGGCCCGCTACGAGATCGTGGCGCACGAGGCCGCGATCGTCGCCGAGTTGTTCGCCCGCTACGCCGACGGTGGGGTCGCGATCGGCGAGTTGGCCCGCTGGCTGAGCGGGCTGGGCGTGGCGACCCGCACCGGCAAGCCGCGCTGGGACCGCTCCACCGTCTGGGGCATGCTGCGCAAACCCCGCCTACGCCGGGCTGGCCTGCTTCGGCAAGACCATGCGCACCGATCAGACCGCCGGGCTCAACCGCACCGCCCGCCTCGCCGGGCGCGCCACGCCCCGCTCCTACACGGTCATCGACCGGGCCCGCAGCGATTGGCTCGAGATACCCGTGCCCGCGCTGGTCGCCGAGGACACCTGGCAACGGGTCCAGCGGCGACTGGAAGACAATAAGCGCTACGCCGCCCGCAATAGCAGGAATCCCTCGCTGCTGCAAGGCATTTGCGCCTGCAATAGCTGCGGCTACGCCTACTATCGCACGTCGACACGCACCACCAACAAGAAGATCTACTACTACTACCGCTGCCTCGGCTCGGACGACTACCGCTACGAGCACGGCCGGGTCTGCGCCAACAAGCCGGTGCGCGCAGACTACCTCGACACCGTCGTCTGGAACCACATCACCGCCCTGCTTGCCGACCCGGCCCTGATCCGAAACGAGATCAACAAGCGGCTCCAGCAGGTCCGCACCGCGGACCCCGCCACCGTCGAGCGCCAGCGTCTCGATGCCGGACTGGCCAAGGCCACCACGGCGATCACCCGGCTCATCGGCGCCTACCAGGAGGAGTTGATCTCCCTCGACGAGCTCCGGACCCGCATGCCCGAGCTGCGCGCCCGCCAGACCAGCCTGCACCACCAGATCGACGCGCTCGACAGCCAACTCGCCGACCGGGAGGTCTACCTCAAGCTCGCCGACAACCTCGAAGACTTCCTCACCGGGCTGCGCGGCAAGGCCGCCACAGCGACCGTCGCCGAGCGCCAGCGCGTCCTGCGCCTGCTCGTCAAAGACGTTCTCGTCGGCGCCGAAAAGATCACTATCCGCCACTCCATCCCGGTGCGGCACAACGTGAGCAGCGGGACCGACGACAGCCCCGAAACCGACTCGGAGGGCGAAATACGGCCTGATTGCCAACTGCGTTGGAGGAGTCAGCGGACCCCCTTGTGGGGTTCCGGTGACCTCTCGCCGGACCTGGCCGTCTTCGAGCACTCCTGCGCGCAGCATCGCCCGCACGAGCGTCAAGATGGTTCGGTCGCTGATGCGTTCCTCGACCGCTTGCATCAACGTGTTATGCGGTATCGCCGAAAAGCAGTTGGCGATATCGGTTTCCACCACCCACCGTCGTCCCCGCCAGGCCTCATCCACGAGGACCTGCAGGGCATCGTGCGTTGAGCGCTTGGGGCGAAACCCAAAACTGCACTCAGCGAAATCGGCCTCAAAGATCGGCTCGAGCACGATCTTCAGTGCGGCCTGCACGATGCGGTCACGAACCGCCGCGATCGCCAGCGGTCTGAGCTCGCCGCTACCTGGCTTGGGGATCAACACCCGCCGCGCTGGCAGCGGCCGCCAGTTCTGGCTCCGCAGTTCGTCGGCCAACTCGCCCAGCAGCCGGGTCACCCCGTACTGCTCGACTTCGGCCAAGGTGGTCTTGTCGATGCCCGGTGCGCCGTTGTTGGCGCGCACCTTGGCCCACGCCCGCCACAGGACGTCTTCGCGGTAGACCTTGTCCTGCAGCGCGTGAAACCGTCGATTCGGGTCGGCCTTGGCCGCCCGGTATAGCGCGTGCTGCAACGCTCTGACTCTGTCGCCTCCGACAGCCGCCAGGGTGGACCTAGCCGTAATTCCGGCACTCACCAGTCAGTAGCTCCCAACATGCGCGTGAACGAAGCAGCGGCCCTTCCCTCCCCGCGAGTTGTGTTGTCCCGCGGCTCGACCGGTACTACGACCGCCTCCGACTCCCTCCCGACGCCCCATCCACTTCCCGGCTCCTCACCGGTTATAGGACGGCGCTCTTCCACCGACACCGCAGTCGGTTCCGGCCGGGGAGGGCCTCCCCAGTTCCCGTCGCCACCTTCTGAACGTTCCGAGCCCCGTACGCCGGACAGTCCCTGACGGCTGCATCTCCAGGATCTTCACCGCTTCCATGGCCTTCGCCGTGATTACCGCGGCTCGGCACTGTCTTATCCCCTAACGACGCGGCAGGCTTCGCTTCACGCTACGGACCGCTCAGTTGCTCCCACCACCGTGGCTTTTGACGCTGGGCTTCGACCCGACCCGTTTCCAGACCGAGCCGCCAGCCTGCTACCGGGCCTCCTGGCAACTACCCGGACCGGACTTTCACCGGCAGGCGACGACGAGCTTCCCATCAGGTCATGATCGCTGGACCATCACCTCCTAATGCGCTGGGCGCGCGTAGGGTGAGGGGCTGGCGCGGTAGCCTGGGCTCCGTTTCCAGCCCCTCCCCGTCGAACCGTGCATGCGGTTTTCCCGCACACGGCTCTCCGACGTTCTTCACCGTCGACGTTCGGCCGTTGCCTTCCAGGGCCGAAACGGCCTGGGGGCAACCACGGTTCCACACAAGGTGATCAGTCCGAGGTTATCCGGCGACGCACAGGTCACCTTCCTCATCCCCCATCGGCGACTGCGTTTATGGCGCTTGCCCACAAACACCGCAAGCCGTTCCAGGGCGTATTGACTGATCGCGTCGAATACGCGGGCGGAATTGCCGTATTGGAAGTATCCGCCCCAGCCGCGCAGGAACCGGTTGAGATCCTGTACGACCCATTCGTCGGGCAGCAGCAGCCGCTTCCGCTCCGTCAGCTGACGGATCCGGTCGCGAGCATGCTGGGTCGCCTTGCGCGAGGGCCAGCGGGCCAGGAAGCACACCCGGCGGGGACTGACCGTGCCCCGGGCCCGCACCCACCGGTGGTGAAAGCCGAGGAAATCAAATCCCTCGGCGTTCTTGCCCTCGGTTAAGTGCACGATCCGGGTCTTGGTCGCCTTCACCTCTAGACCCAAGCCCGCCAGCGCGGTGTTCAGCCGCGCCAGCGCATCCTGGGCCTGTTGGCGGGTGCTGCACATGACCACCAGGTCATCGCAGTAGCGCACCAGCACCCCGTGCTCGCGTACATCCCACACCCGGTCCAGCCGATGCAGGTATACGTTGCACAAAAGCGGCGAAAGCGGACCCCCTTGTGGGGTTCCGGTGACCTCTCGCCGGACCTGGCCGTCTTCGAGCACTCCTGCGCGCAGCATCGCCCGCACGAGCGTCAAGATGGTTCGGTCGCTGATGCGTTCCTCGACCGCTTGCATCAACGTGTTATGCGGTATCGCCGAAAAGCAGTTGGCGATATCGGTTTCCACCACCCACCGTCGTCCCCGCCAGGCCTCATCCACGAGGACCTGCAGGGCATCGTGCGTTGAGCGCTTGGGGCGAAACCCAAAACTGCACTCAGCGAAATCGGCCTCAAAGATCGGCTCGAGCACGATCTTCAGTGCGGCCTGCACGATGCGGTCACGAACCGCCGCGATCGCCAGCGGTCTGAGCTCGCCGCTACCTGGCTTGGGGATCAACACCCGCCGCGCTGGCAGCGGCCGCCAGTTCTGGCTCCGCAGTTCGTCGGCCAACTCGCCCAGCAGCCGGGTCACCCCGTACTGCTCGACTTCGGCCAAGGTGGTCTTGTCGATGCCCGGTGCGCCGTTGTTGGCGCGCACCTTGGCCCACGCCCGCCACAGGACGTCTTCGCGGTAGACCTTGTCCTGCAGCGCGTGAAACCGTCGATTCGGGTCGGCCTTGGCCGCCCGGTATAGCGCGTGCTGCAACGCTCTGACCCTGTCGCCTCCGACAGCCGCCAGGGTGGACCTAGCCGTAATTCCGGCACTCACCAGTCAGTAGCTCCCAACATGCGCGTGAACGAAGCAGCGGCCCTTCCCTCCCCGCGAGTTGTGTTGTCCCGCGGCTCGACCGGTACTACGACCGCCTCCGACTCCCTCCCGACACCCCATCCACTTCCCGGCTCCTCACCGGTTATAGGACGGCGCTCTTCCACCGACACCGCAGTCGGTTCCGGCCGGGGAGGGCCTCCCCAGTTCCCGTCGCCACCTTCTGAACGTTCCGAGCCCCGTACGCCGGACAGTCCCTGACGGCTGCATCTCCAGGATCTTCACCGCTTCCATGGCCTTCGCCGTGATTACCGCGGCTCGGCACTGTCTTATCCCCTAACGACGCGGCAGGCTTCGCTTCACGCTACGGACCGCTCAGTTGCTCCCACCACCGTGGCTTTTGACGCTGGGCTTCGACCCGACCCGTTTCCAGACCGAGCCGCCAGCCTGCTACCGGGCCTCCTGGCAACTACCCGGACCGGACTTTCACCGGCAGGCGACGACGAGCTTCCCATCAGGTCATGATCGCTGGACCATCACCTCCTAATGCGCTGGGCGCGCGTAACTTCGGACTAGTGGGAGGGTTCACCACCGCATCATGACATGGGCCAGGAATAGACCCCTCTGACGTGTGCCGGGCGGGGGCAGTGCTGTGGCGCGGGTCCTGCCGGGTGGACCCGTGCTTCCAGCCCTTGCGCAGGTAGGCGCCCTGACGCCCGTTTTCCCGCATGATCCGCTCCACCCGCTTGCGGCCGACCTTGATGCCGCGCCGGCGCAGCTCCAGCCACACCCGCGGTGATCCATAGGTGGCGGCGAACTCATGCTCGCCGCGGATCTTGTCGATCAACCGCAGCAGCTCGGCGTCCTCGCGGGCCCGCCGCGACGGCTCCGTGCGTGCCTTACGCCAGCCGTAGTAGGTCGACGGCGGGATGCCCAGGACCCGCAGTACGAGATCGACCGAGAAGTCATGCGCGTCAACGAAATTCATGACAGTCTCCGGGTCGGGCCGATCTCCTGGGCGAAATACGCGCTCGCCGCCCGCAACACCTCGTTGACTCGGCGCAGTTCCTTGTTCTCCGCGCGCAGCCGGCGGTTCTCCTCCAACATCTCCGTCGTCGGCCGATCCTCACGCTTGCCCCGATCGGCCTCGTCTTGGCGGATCCAGTTCCGCAAGGCCTCAGGATGCACATTCAGCTGCCGCGCCAGCTGCGCGATCACCGGCTTCGGATTCGACTCCCGATACAGCCGCACCGCGCGCTCACGCAGCTCGACCGGATACTTCCTGTTCGCTGCCACTGCAAACTTCCTTCCTCCGGGCTTGCAAGATCAAACCTGGTCCGGAAGTCTCCGGAAAACCGGGGGAAGCACACCCAGCGTCACGTCATTGGACCCTGCGAGACTGTCAGTCCGCTTCGCGGAGCCAGGTTCGCCAGCCACAATCGTTTCGCAACTTGATTGACGCTGACGCCTTGGTCCCAAGGACGACTGACAGGTCTGATTGATGACTTTCGTCTCTATTGCGGCTTGGAGGACCCCGGAAACGATGAAGGCGCCCAAGCAACCGAAAAGGGACAGTTATCGCAGCGATCTGCCACGTCGAGCACTCTGCGGAGGAACTTGACGCGATCGTGCTGGACCGCGTCCTGGCTACTTAGGACAGCTCATGGACATCATTCGCAAGACGACCCACGACTACCGGGTCCGGCCCAACCTCACGGACTACGAGCACGCGCGTGCGGTATTCCACTGGTCCGATGTGCCAGCGTTGTGCGAAGCCATGGGGCCCGGCAGGTGCAACATCGCCTATGCCGCTGTCGACAGGCACTCGGCAGGCGCGGCCGCGACACGCACCGCGCTCCGGTTCGTCGCTGACAACCCCGGGGACAGCTCGAATGCCACTCGCGACCTCAGCTACGCGGAGCTGGGCCGGCTTTCCAGACGATTCACCGGCGTTTTGCGCTCGCTCGGCATCAGCAAAGGCGACCGCGTGTTCACGATCATGGGGCGCATCCCTGAGCTTTACATCACCGTGTTCGGTGCCCTTCGCAACGGCAGCGTGGTATCCCCATTGTTTTCGGCTTTCGGACCCGAGCCGATCGCCACCAGGGTGGATATTGGTCAGGCCGATGTGATCGTGACTACCGGGGCGATCTACCAGCGCAAGATCGCCAAGATCCGGGACCGACTGGCCTCGGTGCGGCACATCTTCGTCGTGGACGACGACAGAGCCGGCGACCAGGTTCGGGGGACGCTCAACTTCTGGCAACTCATGGATGCAGCCGACGAGAACGCGCCGATCGAGCCCACCACCGCTGACGACCCGGCGCTGCTGCACTTCACCAGCGGCACCACCGGTATACCGAAAGGTGCTATTCATGTACATGGCGCGGTTGCGATGCACTACGTCACCGGCTTGTATGCGCTTGACCTGCATCCTGACGACATCTATTGGTGCACAGCAGATCCCGGCTGGGTGACCGGGATGTCCTACGGCATCATCAGTCCGCTGCTGCATGGGGTGACCTGCATCGTCGACCAGGCGGAGTTCGATGCCGAGCGGTGGTATCGAATTCTGCAGGACCAGGATGTGTCGGTGTGGTACACGGCACCGACCGGGATACGGATGCTGATCAAAGCGGGGCCCGAACTGCCGGCGCACTATCATTTCTCGCGGCTGCGTTTCATCGCAAGTGTGGGCGAGCCGCTCAACCCGGAAGCGGTGTGGTGGGGGAAGCGGGTGCTGGGCTTGCCGATTCATGACAATTGGTGGCAGACCGAGACGGGCGGCATCATGATCGCGAACATGCCGGCGTTCGACATCAAGCCTGGCTCGATGGGCCGACCGCTGCCTGGTGTGGACGCATATGTGGTGCGCCACAACGACGACGGCACAGTCTCGGTCATCGAGGAACCCGGGGTGGAGGGTGAGCTCGCGCTCAAGCCGGGCTGGCCGTCGATGTTCCGCGGTTATCTGCACGCCGAGGAGCGCTACCGTAAGTGCTTCGCGGACGGGCTCTACTTGACCGGAGACCTCGCCAAGAAAGATGCCGACGGTTACTTTTGGTTTGTCGGACGCAAAGACGATGTGATCAAGTCTGCCGGGCATCTGATCGGTCCGTTCGAGGTGGAGAGCGCGCTGACCGATCACCCCGCGGTGGCCGAGGCGGCGGTGATCGGTATGCCTGACCCGACGGTCGGCGAAGTCGTCAAAGCTTTTGTCACACTTAAAGACGGGTTTGTCGGCGACGAAGATCTGCGCCTGGAGTTGCTGGGCCACGCACGTAAGCGGCTCGGGGCAGCCGTGGCACCGAAAGAGATCGAGTTCGCCGATTCGTTGCCGCACACCAGCAGCGGCAAGATCATGCGGCGGCTGCTGAAGGCTCGCGAACTCGGGCTGCCCGAGGGCGATACGTCCACCGTCGAGCAGCTGCCTGACCACCACGCCCAGGGGGTGCCGTTATGACCGATACGAAGCTGGCGCATGAACTCTTGTCGGATATGGTTCGCGTCCGCCGCATGGAAGAGAAATGCGCGGAACTTTACAGCGCAGCCAAAATTCGTGGATTTCTGCATCTCTATGTCGGCGAGGAGGCCGTCGCGGCCGGGTCGCTGCGCGCATTGGCCGACGATGACGCGGTGGTCGCGACCTATCGCGAGCATGCGCACGCGCTGTTGCGCGGTATCCCGATGACCTCGATCATGGCCGAGATGTTCGGCAAGCAGGAGGGCTGCTCGCGCGGCCGCGGCGGGTCGATGCACCTGTTCGATGCGTCCAAGCGTTTCTACGGTGGTAACGCTATCGTCGCCGGTGGCCTGCCGCTCGCGGTGGGCATCGCGCTGGCTGATGCCATGCTGCAGCAGAAGCAGGTGACTGCCTGCTACTTCGGCGACGGCGCGGTG
The DNA here is from genome assembly GCA_963728815.1 of uncultured Actinomycetota bacterium. GTDB lineage: Bacteria > Actinomycetota > Actinomycetes > Mycobacteriales > Mycobacteriaceae > Mycobacterium. The sequence goes on along the minus strand of CAVSLH010000015.1, from coordinate 17,499 downwards.
GCCGAGGGCGCGTTTCACGAGTCGTTGAACATGGCCGCGCTATGGAACTTGCCGGTGTTGTTCTGTTGTGAGAACAACCTTTACGCAATGGGCACCGCATTGGACCGGGCGCAGTCGCAGACCGATCTCACCGTCAAGGCGGCGTCGTACCGCGTTCCCACGCTGGCTGTCGATGGGATGGATGTCGAGGCATGCCACACTGCCGCACAGCAAGGTGCCGATCACGTCCGCGACACCGGCGGGCCCTTCTTCATCGAGTTCCGCACCTATCGGTTCCGGGCGCATTCGATGTTCGACCCGGAACTGTACCGGGACAAGGCCGAAGTCGAGCAATGGCGCAAGCGCGACCCGATCCGCCTATTCAGCGAGAAGTGCCTGCACGACGGCACGCTCTCCGACGATGACCTGCGTGAGATCGAAGATTCGGCCGATGCCGAGATCGAGGCCGCGGTGGCCTTCGCCGAGGCGGGAACATGGGAGAACGTAGCGGACCTCGAGCGTGACGTGCTGACGCCGGTCGACAGGCCCGAAGCGGCCGGAGAAGCGACACCGGAGTTGGCACGATGAAGACTACCTACCGAACCGCTGTTCACGATGCGCTTCGCGATGCCTTACGTGATGACCCGCGTGTTGTGCTGATGGGCGAAGACGTCGGACGGTACGGCGGAACCTACGCCGCGTCCAAAGGTCTGCTGGCCGAATTCGGCCCTGAACGGGTACGTGACACCCCGCTGTCGGAGTTGGGCTTCGTCGGTATCGGAATAGGCGCGGCGCTCAACGGATTACGCCCGATCGTCGAAGTCATGACGGTGAACTTCAGCCTGTTGGCACTCGATCAGATCGTCAATACCGCGGCGGCACTGCGTCATATGTCCGGCGGGCAGTTCTCGGTACCGATCGTTGTCCGAATGGCCACCGGGGCCGGGCGCCAACTCGCCGCCCAGCACTCGCACAGCCTCGAGCCCTGGTACGCCCACATCCCGGGCATCAAGGTGGTAGCGCCCGCTACCGTCGAGGATGCCTACGGCATGCTCGGCCCAGCGCTGGCGGACCCGGATCCGGTGGTGATCTTCGAGCACGTTCAGCTGTACAACACCTCAACCGATATCGATGTTCTTGCCCCTACGGACATCTCCCGGGCAGCAGTCCGCCGCAGCGGCACTGACGTCACGATCATTGCCTACGGCGGATGTCTTCCTAAGGCGCTCGACGCCGCAAACGAGTTGTCACTGGCCGGAACCGACTGCGAAGTAGTCGATTTACGGGTCCTGCGACCACTTGACGACGACACCATCCTCGAATCCGTCCGCAAGACGCATCGCGCCGTCGTGATCGACGAGGCTTGGCGCAGTGGCAGTTTGGCGGCGGAAGTCACGACACGAGTGATGGAGGGCGCTTTCTACGACCTCGACGCCCCAGTTGCCCGGGTGTGCAGCACCGAAGTCCCCATGCCCTACGCAAAGCACCTGGAACAGGCGGCCCTACCACAAACTGCCAAGATCGTCGCCGCCGTTCAAAACCTATTCGGTGACCGGCAATGATCGAGTTCAAAATGCCCGCTCTGGGCTCCGATATGGACGAAGGCACCCTGGACGAATGGTTGGTCAAACCCGGCGACAAGGTGACTCGCGGCCAAATCGTGGCGGTCGTCGAGACCACCAAGGCCGCGGTCGAAGTCGAATGCTGGCAGGAAGGCACGGTCGACGAGCTACTCGTCCCAGTCGGTGAAACCGTCCAAGTGGGAGCCGCATTGGCTACGCTGCTGGCACCGGGTGAGCGCGCGGAAAAACGGCCTCACAGGCGGCCCCAAAAACGGCCTGGGCCATCGATCACACCCGCCACAACACCGGCGGCGGCGCCGTCGGGTGCACCGGTCGCGGCCGTCACATCACCGGCGGCCCCACAACGACGTCGCTGGGTATCGCCCGCCGCACGGCGGCTGGCGCAATCGCTGCATGTCGATATCGACGCGGTGAGCGGCACCGGTCCGCAAGGGGCAGTCACCATCAGCGACATCGAGCACGCCGCCGCCACGATCGAGCACGCCGCCACCAGTAAGGAACCAGCCACGAAACCGAAAGCCAAGCCCACGCCGGCTGAGCGTGCCGCCCAGATGCGAAAGTCAATCGCGGCCGCGGTGAGCCGGTCCAAGCGGGAAATTCCGCACTACTACCTTGTCGACGAAATCGTGCTGGAAAACTCGCTGACCTGGCTGACCGCGCGAAATGCGCAGCGATCCATCACCGAACGCGTACTGCCGGCTGTGCTGCTGTTGAAGGCGGTCGCCGTTGCCGCGCAGCGATTCGGCGAGTTCAACGGATTTTGGCGAGATGACGGGTTCCAGCCCGCGACTGGGGTTCATGTCGGTGTCGGGATCTCGCTGCGCGGTGGTGGCCTCGTCGCGCCGGCCATACATGACGTCCCGGACAAGAAGCTCGACGAATTGATGGACGATCTCACCGATCTCGTGGCGCGGGCACGCTCCTTCTCGCTGCGGAGTTCAGAAATGTCGGACCCGACCATCACGGTCACCAACCTTGGCGACCAAGGCGTCGATGCGGTCTTCGGCGTCATCTACCCACCGCAGGTGGCCCTCGTCGGTTTCGGCCGGCCGGCCCAGCGGGTCTGCGTCATCGACGGCGGGATCCGGGTCGTCACCACCGTGCAAGCCACACTCGCCGCCGACCACCGGGCAAGCGACGGTCACCGCGGCGCCTTGTTCCTCACCGCGATCAACGAGCTGCTCCAGCAGCCCGACCTCCTCGAAAAGTGATGTGCCATGACTGAAGAAGACACGCGTGGTGTGGTCCTGTCTGTGCTGACAACCATTGCCCCTGAAATCGAGGCTGATGACATTCGCGACGACATCCTGCTGCGCGATCAAGTCGATCTCGATTCGATGGACTGGCTGAACTTTCTGCGTGGCATCCACAGACGGCTGAACGTCGACATCCCGGAAGCGGACTATGCATCGCTCCGGACACTGGCCGACGTGGTCGGCTACGTTGAAAAGAACGCGTCCAAACCCGCCGCACAACCTCAATGAATAAGCGAAACTGGCGCGTTGCTGGCCAGGTGATGCTTCCGATGGAAGCTTTCAAATCCATTGCAGGACGAAAGCTGGGTTTCTAGGTTCAGCCGCGAGCCCGCTGTCGCAGCGGCGGTCGCAGAAGCCTCCCGGGTGCCGGGTCACTGTGTCACACCGTATTGACCACAGGTCCTTGCATGCCACCATCACACGCCTGGCGACCCGCCAAGCCGCCCGGTGTCATGCTCCCTGGCAAGCCGGTGGTCCATGACCGGGGCTAGCGATAGTCCGCCGGGCCTTGTGACCTCCGGTGATATAGGCATAACGGCCCTACAGAAACAGCGCACGGCCACCCTAGGTTCAGAAGCGTTGGGAAATCAGCTTCGTCAGGAAGATTTCAGGAGAGATTATGACCACTGCACGCGAGATCATGCATGCCGGAGCCACTTGTGTGGGCGAGCATGAGACGCTGAGCGCCGCGGCGCAACACATGCGTGAGCTGGGTGTGGGCGCGCTGCCGATTTGCGGCGATGATGACCGCCTGCATGGGATGATCACCGACCGCGACCTCGTGATCAAATGCATGGCCGCCGGCCTGGATCCCAATACCACCACCGCCGGTGAGCTGGCGCAGGGCAACACCTATCACGTGGATGCCGGGGCGAGCATTGAGGAAATGCTCAATGTGATGGAGGAGCACCAGGTTCGCCGGCTGCCGGTAATCGACAACCACCGGTTGGTGGGCATCGTCAGCGAAGCCGATATCGCGCGGCATCTTCCCGAACACGCCATCGTCGAGTTCGTCAAGGCCATTTGTTCGCAGTCAGCTATTACCAGCCACTGATTCACGCAAGCTACATGCTCGCCCCCCGTACGCGCGCGGGAGTGGGTTCCTCGGTGGAGCGGGCGCCGACCAGCGAGTGCCAGTCGGTGGCGCTTGTTGTGTTTTAGACGGCAGATCGGGATCGGGACGGCGGTGGCGTTTTTTCAGGTGGTAGCCATCGACTTCGATGGCACGTTGACATCGCGGGGCGAGGTGTCTGCCAAGGCACTGGACGCGATCGATCAGGCTCGGCGCAACGGTCTGTTGGTGGTGCTGGTCACCGGCCGCATCGGCGCGGAGCTGCGGTCCGAGTTCCCACAGATCGCCGAGCATGTCGATGCGTTGGTGCTCGAAAACGGGGCGGTGACCGTAATCGGCGGACGGACTCACGCGCTCTCGGCGCCGGTGGAAAGCGAGCTCGACGAAGCGCTCACCGACAGGGGCGTCCCCTACCGGCGCGGCGAGGTGCTGTTGGCCACTGACGGCGAGCACGCCGCCACGGTGGTCGAAGCGATCGGCCAGCTGGGATTGGACTGCCAAATCGTCTGGAACCGGGCGGCGATGATGGTGCTGCCCGCAGGGGTCACCAAAGGCACCGGGCTGGCCGCGGTACTGACGGAGATGAATCTATCTGCGCACAACACGATCGCGGTCGGGGACGCCGAAAACGACCTGTCATTGTTCGCGATAGCCGAGATCGGTGTCGCGGTGGCCGACGCCATCCCGTCGGTGCGGCAACACGCCGATCTGGTGCTCGACGAACCAGACGGGGACGGCGTGGTCGATCTTCTGACCGGCCCCTATCTCAGTGGGGCGCGGCGCTGGTGCCCGCCACGCCGGTGGGTCGACATCGGCAACTTCGAGGACGGCACACCCACGCAGATACCGGGAAGCCAGGGCCGCATCCTGGTCACCGGGCCTGCCGGAGCGGGCAAAAGTTATCTGACCGGGCTGATGGCCGAGCAATGGATCCTGGCCGGCTACAGCGTTTTGGTCATTGATCCTGAAGGCGACCACCTCGAACTGCGGGAGTTCAACCAGGTGCAGATTATCGATGCCAGGCACTATCTTCCCGAGCCATCTGAGTTGGTCAACATGCTGGGGCCCTACACCAGCATCGTGGTGGATCTGTCGGCGCTGGCCGAGCCGAACAAGATCGACTATCTGCATCGATTGCGCCCGGCCGCCGAGGCGCACCGCGAACAGCACGGATTCCCCCATTGGGTGATCTACGACGAGGCCCATCTGCTGGGCACCCAGGAGGAAGCACGCTGGGTCAGGCGAGGCGGCTATGGGTGGCGTCCCAGGAGCGGTGTAAAAGTGGTCTGACGTGGGCTCCGCTCACTTGCGTTCATATTCTATGCGACGGCGGTGGAATCCGTTGGTGCCAGGGCGGTTTCTGCTCGGCTTGCCGAGTTTGGTTGCGGCAGTTGGGTCGGTGGGTCGTGCAGCGATCGGCGCAGGTCGGCCAGCAACCGCAGTCCGGCCGGGGTCATGGTGAACCCGCGCCATCCGGTCGAGGCGCGATCGAGCACTGCCCACACCAGCGACAGGCAGGAGTGCTCGCCTGGCAGCCGGCCGATGACCTTCACCCGCCTGCGCGTTTCCCCGAAGGTGCGTTCGATGAAGTTGGAGTGCCGGATGCGGTTGCAGTGCTCGCGCGGGAATCGCAGGTAGACGGTCAGCGACTCGCGGTCAGCGAGCAGGGCTCGCACCGCCGCCGGGTAAGAGTCGCGCCAGCGCTTGGCGAACGCGTCGATGTTCTTCTGGGCGAGTTGCGCCGCGTCGAGACCCGGTTCGACGTCGTCGCCCAGGTCGAAGATCGCCCAGTAGTCGGCCTTCACCTCGGCTTGGCCGTTTTTGGGCACCTTGGCCAGGATGTTTCGGGCGCGATGGATAAGACAGCGTTGCCGCAACGCGGCGCTCAGGGTGGTCTCAACCGCGCCGATCAGCCCCGATGCCCCGTCGCTGATCACCAGCAGCGGGCAGCGCAGCCCACGCTCGGTGAGCCCGGACAAAAACCCCGCCCACGCGTCGCCCGACTCCGACGAGGCGGCCTCTAGCCCAACGAACACCGGCTTGCCGTCGGTGTCGATGCCCCACGCCGCCAGCACCGGTTCCGCGGCGGCGCCCACGTGGTACTTGAAATGCGAGCCGTCCAAAAACAGGTAGTCCAGCTCGACGTCGTCGAGTCGGCGCTGGCTAAACGCCTCGAACTGGGTCTTGATCTGCGTGCAGATCCGCGACACCGTCGACTTCGACACCGTCGCCTGCGGGCCGAGCGCCTCGGCCAGCGCGGCCTCCACGTCTCGCACCGACAACCCGCGCACAAACCCGGCGATCACCAGCGACTCCAGCGCGTTGGTCTTGGTCACCCCCTTGCCGCACAACCGGTCCGCGACCCGTTCGGTGGTACCGCGCACCTTCGGCCGCTGCAGCGTCACCGGCCCTGCGGTCGTCTTGATCGTGGTCGCGCAGTAGCCACGCATCCCCGCACACGCATCCTGACAGGACGCGGCCCGCTCGTAGCGCTCCCGACCCAACATCATCGTGACCTGCACTGCTGACACATCTGGACCGCCACCATGATGTGCCATCTGCCCGAATAGTGGTGTGGGCCCATAACTCTCACGTCGGGGACGCGCGGGCGACTGAAGTGTGGGCCGACGGACAGCTCACCCTCGGTCAACTTGTCCGTCAGCGATATGGCGATGAGTCACGCCTGATTGGGTTGAGCACGTATGCCGGCTCGGTGACCGCTGCCAGTGAGTGGGGCGGCATCGCCGAACGAAAAGCCGTTCGGCCGGCGCTCAACGGAAGCATCGAAGAACTACTGCACGAGACCGGCAGGAGCGCCTTCCTGGTGTCGGCACTCATCAGTAGGGAAGCCGCGGACCCGCTTAGTGTCGTTCGGTTGGGGCGCGCCATCGGCGTGATCTACCGGCCCGAAACAGAACGGCAAAGCCACTACTTCCACGTCCGGCCCGCCGACCAATTCGACGCGATGATTCACATCGATAAAACCCGGGCGCTGGAACCTCTCGAGGTTACCAGTCTGTGGATCGCCGGCGAAACGCCAGAAACATACCCGACCGGCCTATAACCTCCGACAACGAGCGGAGTCAACGAACATGCAGACGCCAGCCGAGCCGCCTGCGAGCCGAACGCAAATCGTCACGTTGACCATGAATTCAGCGCTCGACGCTGTCTGGCGCAGCGGGCAATACCATTGCGCGCAGGAGCATTTCGCCCAGGCAGGCTGCCTGCCAGAAGAGGAAGAGTTGGAATGGCTAGTAATCGTTACCTCGAAGCCATCAAGCGCCTGCTCAGTGCGGAGACGTACTTCCGTTCGCGCCAAAAGGCCGAGAAGCGTGAGCCTGAGCCTCCGGCCCCCGAGGACAAGTCAAAACAATGACCCGCTGAAAACGCGTCGGCGCGCGGGCAGGCGCGGATACAGAACGGGGAACAGCTCACCATTGGGTTGTGCCGTCAGGTGATCACCGAATCGGGCAGCACGGCGCGGGCGGGCGGACAAGGTCTGCAGTGTCGCAAGCGAATTGAACGTTGAAATCGTCACTGTGACGTTTCATCGGTGATAGTAAGCCTAGGTTCACCCCGCGCCGGCAGGGCACATCTAGGACGGCGCCGACTAAGTCAGCGCCGTCCTAGCCGTCGGACAGAGTAATCGCTGCACCTTGGAGAGTGTCCGTCTCGGCGGGAAGCAGAAGCGGGCCGGGCGTCAGTTCAGGGACTCGGCGACTACCGCTTGTCCTGGCGGGCTTGGAGTGCGGCGACGAGCGCTAGGCGGACCTGTTCGACGATCGCGGCGGGGCTCTGGGTGGGGAGTTGGGCCTCGGCGGCGGCCAGGTCGGCGGCCAGTGGTTGGTCGTGGAAGACGGCAGCGACCCAACGGGAGAAGTCGTGGCCGGGGCAGTGGTGGCGCAATACCCCCCGGTCGCAGCGGATGAGCTCGTCTTCGAGTTCGGCGAGGTTGGCGACGACCGCCCCGGTAAGCGTGTTGGGTTCGGTTCGGAAATAGAACCAGCGGCCGCGCTCGACGCCGGCATGGTCGTACTTGTGCTGGTGGCGCAGGTGCGGGGTGCTCCGAGCTCCCAGGGTGAATGCCACGGCTTGGTGGGGGTGCGCTCGCCAGGCCAAGACGGCGCGGCCGGTTGGCCCGTCCAGCAGGCGGGCGATCTCTGCGCGGGGCATGTCGGCCACCGCAGCGGTGAGGTCGACGAGGTGGTTCGAGGGCTGCGGTGACCCCAGCGCGATCACGGCGTCCAGGGCGGCTGGGACCTCGCCCGAGAGTTCCTCGGGCCGCCAGGTGACGAGCAAGTAGCCCTTGGCGGCGGGGTTGAACACGGCCAGCGAGCGACCTGCCCCTGTCCGCCCGAACGGGGCGTGGGCTTCGTCGACGACAACCCATTGGGGGAGGCCGGTCATGGCCCGCTGGGCTTCGATCTCGGCGGGTAGGCCCGCCAGGTAGTTGGCCTGTTCGGCGGCGTCGAGGTGGGACAGGTCGACAACCACCGTCACGTTACGCAAGAGACGAACGATCTCGGCGGGGCCGGCGAGGCGGCGGTCCTCGCCTCCAGTCACGAGCACGTCGCGTAGCTCGCCGAGGCCGATGTGGTCGCCTTCTGGGTCAACGACGACCACGGCGTAGCCGAGGCGGATCAGTTGTTCACACATCAGTCCGACCAGGTAGGACTTGCCCACCCCGGTGCCGCCGCACACCGCGACGTTGAGTTGGGAGGCGGGAAGGGTCACCGCCTCGCCGCGGTCGTCGATGCCCAGTGTGATTTGCCAGCGGCGCGGATGGAGGTGGGTGCGCCCGGCAAGAAGCGGTCCTCGGAGCAGGTCGGCCACCCCTTGACCGTCGGGCAAGTCGAGTGTCACGTCGGCGTGGGCGCGGAGGGCATCAACGGCGTTGGCGACGGCCACGCCGATCTCGCACACCTCCAGCAGGCTGTGGTCGTTCTCGGCATCGCCGACTCCCACGGTGTTGTGCTGCGACAGACCCAACTCGCCGAGCGCCGCCAGCAGACCGCTGCCCTTGGTCACCCCGGCGGGCAGGATCATCAGCTCGCCCCGGTTACGCACCAGGAGGCAGTCCAGGCCCAAGCCTCGGATCACCTCCAGCGCGGCCGGCTCGTCGGCCCCGTCACAGGCGATCAGCACCTGCCCGCTGCGATGGACCACACCGCGGGCGCTCAGCCCCGAGCTCACGGCACGATCGATAGGCGCGGCCAGCCGGCGGACGCCGACCGAGGTCACCAGCACCGCGCCGTTCTCGGCGACGAGCGCGTCGAGGTGATCCTCGACGTGCGCGAACACGGCGCGCAACTCGTTCACGATCTGCCCCGTGACCAGGATCATCCGGATCCCCCGGGTGCGCGCCTCGGCGAGCGCGGTCAGGGTGTCGGGCGCGACCGGGCCGTCGGCGAGCGTGCCGTCGTAATCGACCGCCACCGCCCGGAAGTAGCCCAGCGCTCCCTCAGCCATGACCTCAACCAGCCGGTGGGACCGCTCGGTGCCGCTGAGCGCGAACAGCTCATCGCCGCTGCCGGTGTCGATGACGAGTGCATCGAATGCCCCGGACCGGATGGCGCGCAACGTTTCTCGCGCCTCGTCGAGCTCTTGGCGCAATTCCTCGGGGTCCTCGGGCGTTGCCCCCTCGGGGTCAACGGTCGTCACGGGGAGCCCTATACGGCGCACCGCGCCCGTCGAGACCGATCCCGACGAGCAGGCACTCGGCGAGCAGCTGGCCCACATGGCGCCGCGCCGCCGACGTGGAGCGTGAACGACCAGGCGAGGATGGGCGTTGCGTCGGTCACGTGGCCTCGCGGGTTCGCGGCCGAAGCCGTAGGCCGACGAGCAGCCGGTCGATGTCGGAGAGGTCGCCGACGACCTTGCGGACGGGCTCAGGGAGCTTGCGGACGAGCGTGGGCACCGCCAGGATCTGGTCGTCGGCCGCCCGGCGTGGGTTCTCCAGCAGGTCCACGACTTCGATCTGGTGCCGTCCCGCCAGGTGCTGCTCGCAGATGCGCTGCAGGTTCTCCATCGCGAGGACACACCTGGGCGAGTGATCGGTGACGTAGAGGCGCAGCTCCCAGATCTCAATGCGGGCGGCAGGTTCGGCGGTGCGCGGTTGGGCCATCGTTGCCCTCATTCGTCGGGCAGGGCCGAATCGGCCCAGCGCTGTGCGGCCAAGGCCGCTTGGTCCGCCTCGGCGTCGGCCATCTGGTTCTGTTCGCGCAGGTCGAGTCGCTTCAGCTCGGCCCGATCCGCGGCGAGCTCGTCCTGCAGCACACCAAGCTGGGCCTCGCGCTCAACGATGCCCCGCTGTAGCTCACGCCGGTGACGCAGAAGCTCCTCAGACTGCCGTCGCGCCGCGTCGCGCTGCTGGGCCTCCTGCATGAGGCGAGCCGAGCCGGTCATGATGCCCTCTGGGCCCACGTAAACGTCGACGAGCTCGACGCCGTGGTCGGTGAGCACGAACTCCCGCACCTGGTTTGAGTGGGGGGTGCCCCGCGACTTCAGCACAAACAGCAGCCGGTTGCGCTCGCCGTTGGACTCGACGTTGCGCAGCAGCAGCCAGGTGTCAACCAGCGACGATACGCTCACCGTGCTCGTCTCGTCCTCGCGAGCCAGCGTCGTCGCCATTGCGGTGATCCCCCGGGTTTTCAGCAGGTCGATCTGGCGGGCCACCATCGAGGTCACCTCGGAACCGGAGGCCCCGTGAGTTAGGCCGGCCGATCCCGTCGAGCACGGCGACCGATGGCGCGACCTCCTCGATCAGCCGGGCCAAGATCGCCAGGTGGGTCTCGAGCCCGTACGCGGTCGGCCGGGCCGCCCAGATGACGCAGTAGGCCCGCCTCAACCCAGCGCCGCAGCTCAAGCCCCACCGATCGCATGTTGCGGATGTACTGGTCGGGTGACTCCTCGAACAGGACCAAGAGCGCTCGCTCACCCCGCGCGCACGCCGAGTCGACCAGGTGCGCTCCCAGGGTGGTCTTGCCCGTACCCGCCCCCCCGCTGACGAGCACGGTCGATCCCCGGAACGGGCCGCCGCCCAGCATGTGATCAAGGCGCGACACTCCCGTCGAGATGCGCTCCTCGGACGCGCCGTAGGCGAGACCGACCGACGTGCTCGGCAGCACGACGAAGCCGCGGGCCGAGATCAAAAAGGGGTACTCGTTCGTTTCGTGCGCCGACCCGCGATACTTGACGACCCTGAGAATGCGCGTGGAGACCTCCTCGCGCACGCGCTGGTCGAGAACGATCACGCAGTCAGACACGTACTCCTCGATCCCATGGCGCGTGAGCCCGTTCTCATCCCGCTCCCCGGTCACGATCGCGGTGACCGACCGCTCCTCGAGCCAGGAGAACAGCCGACGGAGCTCCCCGCGCACGATCGCCTGGTCCTGAAACGCCCCGAACAGCACCTCGATCGTGTCGAGGACGACGCGCTTCGCCCCGATCCGCTCGATCGAGTCGGCGAGAAGGATGAACAACGGCTCGAAATCAAACTCCCCCGCCTCGCCGAACTGACAGGGATCCACGCGGAAGGCGTCTGCGACGAGCAGTTGGTCCCGCTGGAGCCCGTCGAGGTCGAAGCCCAGTGAGGCGACATTGGCGCTGACCTTTGCCGTCGACTCCTCAAAGGTCAGCAACACCCCCGGCTCGCCATACTCCCGAGCACCCGCGACGAGGAATTGCAACCCCAGCAGCGTCTTTCCCGATCCCGCCCCGCCCGCCACCAGCGTCGTCCTGCCCCGCGGCAGTCCGCCCCTGGTGATCTCGTCGAGTCCCCGGATCCCGGTCGGAGCCTTCGGCAACACAGGGCCCGCGGCAGCCCCGGCCATGTCTGACATCAGGTCCGTCACGCCATGATCGGACATCACAGCCCTCCGAAAGTCGCTTTTGGGCAGACAATGATCCGTTCTTCGCACTGAAGGGACACGACCTCTGCTTCTACCAGCCACCTGAGGCGTTCTGATCGCATGCCATCCCACTCCGCTGTTTCATCTTGTGCCTGCTGTTCGCCAAACGTACGAAGGTGAACGTGGCGCCGCGAGAGTCGTTAGCCCCCCGATGCGGGTCTTTAGTCCCGGTCAGGAGCACCTGCGGCCTTGATTTGGTCGCTGGCGGCGGCGCGGCCGTGCAATGGCAGGGCTGGCTTCTAGGGGGACCAACGCCGTTCATCTAGATGACTTTCTTCCCTACGCCCGTCGCGGCCAGCGTACGAACGATGAGAGACGTGAAACGGCGAACCGAGGGATCCGCTCACCGCCATAGGGCATCCCGCACGGCATCGCCGTCAGTGATCGGCCGGGCATATGGCGTCAGCACTGGTTTGAGTGGCGGTGGCGCAGAGCCGGACGAGTCTGAGCCTAACTCCGGGCCGCCACAGACCGTCATCGCGAAGATCCTGCTCGGCGACCAGGTGAGCGACAGAGTCACCAGCCCAAACAACTCCGTTGCCTACGCGGCCCTAAGCAACTCGATCGCGGTCATCAGCAGCCTTCATGAGGTCTCGCGCATTATCCCGATCAGCGGACATCCGAGGGGTCTGACCATTGATGCCGACGGCAGCCGCCTGTATGCCAACAACTGCGGCGGCTCGGTTTCCGTGATCGACATCGCCGACCACCGCGTCGGTGTCATCCCAGGCGCGTGCTGTGTGCAGCAGGTCGACACTTTGGACGGGGCGCTGATTTACGCGGCAGGTAATGCAACCGATGGCGGCCGTTGCGGTGGCCGGATCTCGGTGATCGACGCCCGAGGCGCCACGGTCGCCGCCATTGCCGGGCTTGACGGCTATGCCATTACCGACCTTGCGGCCGACCCCGAGCGCAACCGTGTATACGCCGGGTTGGCCCGGCAGAGCGCCTATTACCAATACGATGCTGGTTTGCTCGGTGTGATCGACACGATGACCAATGCAGCGATCCACACCATCGATCTGGGTGCCTCGCCCGACACGATCACCGTCAGCCCGGATGGATCGATGATGTACACCACGCACTATGACCACAGATTCGTGTCGGCAGTCGACCTTGACGCTTACAGCGTCACGCCAATTGCCCTGGGCGACAATCCACTTGGGGTGAGCCTCACCCCGGATGGTTTGCAGGCGTATGTGGCCAATCGTTGCTCACTGTCGGTTATCGACACGGTTGTCAACGAAGCGGCGCAAATCGCGGTCGGCGATCTGCCGCGGTGCGTGCGGATCAGTCCCGACGGCAAGGGTGCCTACGTCAGCAACTTCGGTGATGGCAGCGTGTCGGTCATCGACACCATTGGCCAGTGCGTGACCGATACCATCGACGTCGGCGGCCATCCCGAAGCGCTGGCGGTCAGCCCCGATGGCCACCGGCTCTACGTCGGCGACTATTGGTCCGGCACTGTCACTGTGTTCTCGGTCCAGCCGTGATCTGCGGCAAACCCTCAACCCATCGATTGTTGGGCGTGACGTAGCTTTTCGAGCTCACGTGCGATCCCTGGGCTGACGTCCACAGGGTAGGACCAGCCGGTATCTTCAAGCGAACGAAGCTGAGGCGGAAGCAGATCGATCTGCTGGCGCGCCCAGCTTCGCGACGCCTGCAAGCCGGGATTGTGTTGCGGAAGGCGCCGGCCGTTTTTCATGACCGGAACCAGCAGCGGCTCGCCGTCGAGCTGTTCGTCGGGCTTGCCGATCGTGTCGCCGGCGAAGACCCCGTGATCGAGCCGGCGTACTACCTGCTTACGCCCCGGATAGATCACCTTGCCGCTGGAGAACTTGGTCCGCCCGGTGCCGTTGTACTCCACGAGCTTGTACGCCATGTCGAGCGCGGGCGCGTCTTGAGCGACGACGAGCTTGGTGCCCACGGCGAAGCAGTCGATCGGACAGCCATCATCCATCAGCGCCGCTATGCGGTACTCGTCGAGACCTGACGAAGCGACGATTTCGATCTGGCTCAATCCCGCTGCGTCGAGCTTTGCGCGTGCCGCCTTCGACAGGGCGCCGAGATCCCCGGAATCGAGCCGGACTGCCGCCACGTCAAAGCGTTCCCCTAACCGTTTGGCGAGTTCGATGACGTGATCGACACCACGCAGCGTGTCGTACGTATCGACGAGCAACGTCGTGCCGGGGTAGAGCCGGGCGAATGCGTCAAACGCGTCGAGCTCGTTGTCGAAGGCTTGAATGAAGCTGTGAGCCATCGTGCCGACCGCGGGGATTTCGTACTCGCGGGCCGCAAGCAGGTTCGATGTGCCCGCTACGCCGGCGAGGTAGCTGGCCCGCGCGACCTTGAGCGCCGCGTCGATGCCGTGTGCGCGCCGCGCTCCGAAATCCACAACCATTCGTCCGCGAGCGGCCTCAACCACACGGGCAGCCTTGCTCGCGATCACGCTCTGCAGGTGAACCTGGTTCACCACGAAAGTCTCGGCGAGTTGGGCTTCCAGAATTGGCGCGATCACCTGAACGATCGGCTCGTTCGGAAAGACCACTGTCCCTTCCGGCACCGCCCACACATCTCCGGTGAAGCGAACTGTGGACAGCGACTGCAGGAATTCCTCGGTAAACAGCCGCAATCCGCGCAAAAAGTCAATGTCGGCTTGCCGGAATTGAAACGCTTCGAGGAAGTCGAGCACATCTGACAAGCCGGCAGCCATCACATAGGACCGGCCCTGGGGGAGCTTGCGAAAGAAGGTCTCGAACACGGCCGTTCCCGACATGTGTTCAGCCATATAGGCCTGCGCCATCGTGACCTCATAAAGGTCGGTGAACAGCGCAGGAGAGTATCGGGGCGTCATGGCGACTGTTATCCGCTGCCTCTCGTTTCGGTCTTCCCAGGTCGTACGGTAGCCGTACAGGGGTGGTTTTGGTAGGTGCGCCAGCTCGTCGGACAAGAGTGCACCGACTTTTTGAAAGCGTTGTGCCGGGCGGGTTTCGAAGTGCGTGCTGTCACACAAAGCTGAACTCACTTGGGACGTACAACTTTCCGCTCGGAGCTTTCAGCCAGGCGCATCCGCCGTCGCCAGGTCTGCACGCTCCGTATTTCTCGTAGAGAGCCGAGAGGCGGTCCGTGAACTTCTCTACAACTACCTTGCGGCGCAGCTTCATGCTCGGCATCAGATCGCCGGCTTCGACGGAGAGCCCGCGGTCGATGATCGTGAATCTCTTGATCTGCTCCGCGCGGTTCAGTTCCAGGTTCAGCTTGTCAATGTATCCAGCGATCAGTTCCTGTGTTTTGTCATCGCGCGCTATCTCGGCGAAGGACTTGCCCGCCAAACCATGCTTGGCGGCCCAGTCGGTGATCGCTTCGTTGTCGAGGCTGACCAGCGCCACGCAGTAGGGCTTAGCCTCCCCGTAGACGAGAAGCTCGCCCACGTACGGGCAGAGGCCTTTGAATCTCACTTCGATCGCCGATGGTGCCACGTACTTACCCTGCGAGGTCTTGAACATGTCCCTTTTTTCGGTCGGTGATCCGCAGGAAGCCGTCGGCGTCGATCTCCCCGATGTCGCCGGTGTGAAACCAACCGTCGGAGTCGAGTGCCTCGGCGGTGGCATCGGGCAGATCGTGGTAGGCGGTCATCACACCAGGCCCCCGGAGCAAGATCTCGCCGTCGTCGGCGATCTTCACCTCGGTGGCCGGGAACGGCCAGCCAACGGTTCCGAACCGATAAGCGTTGGGGCGATTGATAAATGATGCGGCCGCCGTCTCGGTCAGCCCGTAGCCCTCGAGCACAGTGATGCCGACAGCGTCGAACCACTGCGCGACGTTACGGTCCAGGGCGGCGGCCGCGGAGACGAAGAACCGCACCCGCCCCCCGAAGCGCTCCCGGATGGTGGAGAACACCAGCCGGTCTGCCACCCGGTATGCCAGCGACGACGCCAACGAGGGCTTCTTCCCGGCTTGCCGGGCCGCCGACACCCTCAAGCCCACCCCGATCGCCCAGTCGAAGATCTTTTTCGTGAGCCCGCCCTGCTCGGCGATCATCCCCTCGATGCGGGCATGTGCCTTCTCGAAGATGCGCGGTGCTGCACCCATGATGGTCGGATGCAGGGCCGCCAGGTTGTCGACAATCCTTTCGACGCGGCCGTCTATCGCAGTGGGGAACCCGATCGACAGCGGCAGCGCCAGCATCACCTTGCCGAACGAGTGCGCTAACGGCAGCCACAGGAAGTCCAGGTCATCGGGGCCGAGGACGTTCAGGGCATCGATGGCCGCGGCGTACGTCCACGCTCCGTGGGTCAACCGCACGCCCTTCGGACGCCCCGTGGTGCCGGAGGTGTAGATGAGGCTGGCGAGCTGGTCCGGACCGACAGTTGCCACCCGCTCCTCGATGGCATTGGGCGAGTCGGCGAGCAGTTGCTTACCCAACTGCTCCAGCTCGTTAAGGGTGATCACCCCGTCGCCGTCGCCGTTGCCGTCGATGATCACGACCTTGCTCACATCGGGCAGTTCGGCACGGTGCTCGACCAGCTTGTCGACCTGGATCTGATCCTCGGCGATCACCACCCGGCTTCCGGAATTGGCCACGATGTAGGCGACATCGGCTGGCCATGGTCGTCGGATACACGGTGGTGGTCGCGGCGCCGGCGCACATCACGGCGAAATCGGCGAGCACCCACTCGTAGCGCGTCGACGATGCGAGCGGACCCGATCCTCCGGGGCGATGCCCAGTGAGATGAGCCCCGCGGCGATGTGGCGCACGCGCTCACCGACCTGCTGCCAGGTTACGCTCTCCCAGCTGTGGTCCTGTGGATACCGAAAAGCTTCCGTATGCGGGGTGGCGGCAACGCGATCGAGGAACATCCGTGCCACCGACGGCGCCCGGTTCTCGATCTTGGCGAAGTCTGGCTTCTCTAGGGAGGCGAGTGGTGTTTTCATGTTGCTAATCCATTGGTGCCGAACCGAATAGCGTTGGCGCGGTGATCTGGTACACCGTCGATCATGCTGCGGTCCGCTAGGTCGCGGATAGTGACGAAAGTTACCCGGATGATCGGCAATCGTCCCTTCAAGCTGCGTATTCGGGTGGCGACAGCTCTCAGCTGGCAATGGCTACCTCAATGGATAAGCACTCACCTAGGGCATGCGCTGCCGGCCAAATCGCCGCTACGCACCGCGCGGGCAAGGTCGTCAACCAACGGGCTGTGGGCGCCCAACTCGGCCAACCATGCGGACACCGTGGCCGTGATCTGGTGAGCGGGTACCCGGGCCGTATGCCCGTTGTGCAGGCGATCGGTCAACTGATAGATCGTGGTCGTTGACTTGTGCTGTGGCCAGTGATGCCGCCATGTCGCTGATTTCATCGTCGTCTCCCGATTAGCCTTACCCGGTCCATCCGACCACTGCCGCACGCAAAGCCGTAGAGGCGAAGAGCACGACTATCGGAATGCTTTCGTCTTGCTTCGGACCAGCCGAAGTCCCAGTGCGACAGGGTCCTTTGTCACAGCGCTAACCCGCGAATTGCTCCGGCGGTGGCGGCGTCGGTCGCGTACGGTAATCCGGTGACGGCACACTGCGAAGTCACTTGCGTCGGGAAAACAGCGACACAGGAATTGGCGAGATGACCCGTGCATCAACCGATCACGGTGGAAAGTTGCCGCGAAAGCGGCGCGAATCGGGCTCGCGCCGGGCCGCCAAGCGGGCTT
>CAVSLH010000014.1:0-260623 GCA_963728815.1 uncultured Actinomycetota bacterium | reverse complement strand
TCCTGGGCCGCCCGCAGGGCTGTCGGAGTTGCCGGCGCCACCGGCCCCGCCGTCGCTGCCGACCACGAATGCGCCGTCCCCGCCGGCGCCGCCGAATCCGCCGTTCCCGCCAGCCCCACCTTGACCGAACAGCCCAGCGCCGCCGCCGAACCCGCCGGACCCACCGGCGTTGGGCACGGACAGGTCGCCGGTCCCGCCGTTGCCGGCGGCTCCGCCGTTGCCACATTTTCGCTAACCTTGACCGTGGTGGCGAACCTCACCTGGCCGACCTGGCCGGCCGACCTTCGGCCGACGACGATCGGACCAGCGTGCGGTAGCCGGGGTGGACATGCGGCGTGAGGCCCTGCTGCTGCGCCACTGTGGCAAGAAGACCCCGCAGGGCGTCGCGTTGCTCAGCGTCAAGCGCCGCGGTGAGCCGCAGCTCGTGCTGGCGCGCGAGCTCGGAAAGCTTGCGCATCAGTTTTTTCCCGGCCGCGGTGAGGTAGAGGGCGTGCAGCCGGCGATCGTCGGGGTTGCGGCGGCGCTCGAGGTAGCCACGCTGCTCGAGCTCGTCGACATAGACGACGATGCGGCTCGGCAACATGCCCAATTGAGTGCTGAGGGCTTGCTGGCTGCGGCCGGGCTCGGCGGCGATTGCACGCAGAATCCCTGCGTGTGGCGGGCCCAACTCGATGGTGGCCATCTGCTCGGCGAACAACGTCGCCGCGTGATGGCCGAGTTGAGCCAACAGGAATGCCACGCCATCCTGGTGGTCGCTGGCTGGAGCTGATGACACCGCCACATCATAGTCTCTGCGAATAATTCTGCTAATGAATCCTATTGGTCCTTGCCTGTGCTCAGATCTAGGAATATCGTTCATAACATGAATGATTCGTTGGCAGATGGAACTGCGTCGGTCCCGAGTCACCGCCAGCAAGGGGGACCGCCGCTGGTATTGCTTGCCTTGATCTGTCTTGGGCTGCTCTTTGGTGGACTTGCTATCGGGGTCGCGCTGGGCGGTGTGATGCCCTTGCCGTACGGACCGGTGGCCGCAGTCCAGGCGTACGTGCGCGCCCAGCCGGTCGCGGTGCAAGTCATCGCCACCGCGGCTTTCGGGTCGTCGGTGCCGTTGGCGATCTACGCGGCGACGGCCAGTGCCCGGTTGCGGCAGCTCGGCGTGACCGCGCCCGGAGCGACGATCGCGCTGACGGGCGGCAACCTGGCGGCCGGCGCGTTGGGTCTGACCGGTTTGTTGGGCTGGACGCTGTCGCGACCCGAAGTCAGCGCGGACACCGCTCTGGTTCGTGCGGTCTACTACCTGGTGTTTCTGGTCGGTGGCCCGGGGCACATCGTGGCCTTGGGTCTGCTGGTCGCCGGTATGGCGGTGCCCAGCCTCATCCTGGGGCTCACGCCGAGAACGGTGGCTTGGATTGGCCTGGCGATTGCCGCCCTTGCCGAATTGACGACGTTGGTGTTGGTCTGGCCCGAACTGGGAGTGATCTTGCCGATCGCGCGGATCTCGGCGTTGGTATGGCTGGTGGTCGCTGGCGCGCTGTTGCCGCTGCGGCGCAGGGATATTCGCGACGCGCGCGGGCGATCGCGCCGCGCCCGCGCCACGATCGGGGGATGACGTTACGGCCGCGCCTGGACCTCGACCCGGTGTAGGTCGTCGCCGAGTTCGATCGGCCCGCTGAATTCGGCCGCGGCCAGCGCCCGCCACTGCTCCTCTTGCCCCGGTGCAATAGCCGGCACATAGTGCGTCAGGACCAGTGTGCCGACGCCCGCGCGGGCCGCGGTTGCGGCGGCTTCCTGAACCGACGAGTGGTAATCGCAAACGTCTTTGATGCGCTGCTGTGGGACATGGGTGAGGATGTCCTTGCGGATCACGGTGTGGACCAAGGCGCTCGCTCCGGCCGCCAGCTCGTCCAGGCTGGCACATGGCACCGTGTCGCCGGCCAACACGACCGAAGCGCCGCCGGATTCGATCCTGAACCCGATCGTCGGCGCCACCGGTCGGTGATCGGTGGGCGCCACCCGGATCGTCACGCCGTCGCGGTCCCACACCGGGCCCTCGGTGTATTCGTGGACCTCGATCGGCGGCGGCGCGTTCAGATCGGCGTGATGGGCGACCCGATAGCCGATGTCGTGGCCGAACGCCTTCAGCGTCGCCTCCACCGTCTCCGCGGTGCCCGGCGGTCCGATGATCGGCAGCGGCGGTGGATCGGGCACGAAGGTGGTGACCCACCGCGTGATGAGCAGGTCGCCGAGGTCGGCGATGTGGTCGCTGTGCAGGTGGGTCAGCAGCAGCGCCGACAATCCGCTGGCGCCCACGCCGACTGCCGCCGCACGCTGTAGCACGCCCCGCCCGCAATCAACCAGGAACACCTGCCCCTCGGCCCGTACCAGGGTCGACGGCCCGGCGCGGTTCGGGTCGGGGATGGGGCTTCCGGTTCCGAGCAGCGTGACCTCGATCATGGCCCTATCCTTGCAAGCCGGACGAGCGCGCAGTAGCCCGATAACCTCCGGGCGGCGCTGCAGGTCATCGAGCGGGGGCAGCGGGCGGCGCCGACCGCGACGCGTTGCGCCAACGACTGAACCTGGCGACGGCCGTCGCGTTTCGGCCGTAAATGTGCGGGTACGGTCGTTAGGGCTGCGTCTTTTCGCGGGTTCGCTTTCCCGCCGCGCGAGTTAGCCGTAGCCTTGTGTGAAGCAGATCACAAGGGCTGGAGGCCTCGATGCGGATCGCGGACGTCTTGCGGAACAAGGGTGCGGCGGTGGTGACGATAAACCCCGACGCGACGGTCCGGGAACTGCTGGCCGGCCTCGCGGAGCAGAACATCGGCGCCATGGTGGTGGTCGGCGCCGACGGTGTCGTCGGCATCGTGTCGGAGCGCGACGTCGTACGCCAGCTGCACACGTATGGCGCCAGCGTGTTGTCTCGCCCGATCTCCAAGATCATGACCACCGCCGTCGCCACCTGCACAAAATCGGACACGGTTGACAGCATTAGCGTGCTGATGACCAAAAACCGTGTCCGCCACGTACCGGTGCTCGACGGGAAGAAGCTGATCGGCATCGTCAGTATCGGTGACGTCGTGAAGACGCGAATGGAACAACTCGAGGCCGAGCAGCAGCAGCTGCAGTCCTACATCACCCAGGGCTGAAGCGCTCAGTCGCCCCGCTAACGCCACGAGTGGTCGGCGCGTAGCCGTGCGGCTACCACATCGAAGAGCTCGCGATCCAGAATCGCGCCCTCGCGGCGAATACTTTCCTCCGGCACGTCGAGCACCCGGTCCAGCCGGACCCAGCTTTCCCGGCCTTCGTAATCCCAATCGCCAGAACCGATCCCGACCCAGTCTGGATCAGCGACGTGGCGCTCCTGACTGGACACCATCAGCCCCAGCAGGGCGCTACGGTCGCGACCCACGACGAGAACCGGTCGGTCTTTGCCTTGGGTGGGATCGTCCTCGTAGACCACCCACGTCCACACGATCTCCCCGGGATCGGCCCGGCCATCGAGGTTCGGGGCGTAGACGAGCTTGCGGGCCCGCTGCGCGGTGGGGAAGCTGGTGCTGGTCACCGGCCGGCCCGCGGTGATCGCAACGGGTGGTGGCGGCGCGGCCGCGGCGATGACGTCCACCGTGATCTTGACGGCTTGCTGGAGTTCCCGTAGGACGGCCTGGGAGTACTGCACCTGACGGACGAGCTTCGGAGCCCGGTTGACCACCAGGTTCTCCGCGAACCCCTGCAACGTCTTCCACGGTGACTTCCGGTCCGACGCCATATCCGCAGCATAGTCGTGAGCGACCCGGCGTGATTGCGCCAAAATGTGTCTCGGCCACTCCGCATGGATACGCTGGACACACTCGCTCAAGCACCCTCAAGCGTTCGGAGCCCAGGAGATTCCCATCAGCAGTTTCGCCGACAAGACCTTCACCGCGCCGGCGCAGATTCGGAACTTCTGCATCATCGCTCACATCGATCACGGCAAATCCACGCTGGCCGACCGGATGCTTCAGCTCACCGGTGTGGTCGATGAGCGGTCGATGCGTGCCCAGTACTTGGACCGGATGGACATCGAGCGCGAGCGCGGGATCACCATCAAGGCGCAGAACGTGCGGCTGCCCTGGCATATGGGTGACGAAGATTACGTGCTGCACCTGATCGACACCCCCGGCCACGTCGACTTCACCTATGAGGTGTCGCGCGCGCTGGAGGCCTGTGAGGGCGCGGTGCTGTTGGTGGACGCCGCCCAGGGCATCGAGGCGCAGACCCTGGCCAATCTTTACCTAGCGCTGGACCGCGACCTCACGATCATCCCGGTGCTGAACAAGATCGACCTGCCCGCCGCCGACCCGGATCGCTACGCGGGCGAAATCGCCCACATCATGGGCTGCGAGCCAGGCGACGTGCTGCGGGTGTCCGGCAAAACCGGCGAGGGCGTGGCCGAACTTCTCGACGAGGTGGTCCGTCGGGTGCCGCCCCCGCAAGGTGACGCCGACGCGCCGACCCGCGCGATGATCTTCGACTCCGTCTATGACATCTACCGCGGCGTGGTGACCTACGTCCGCGTGGTGGACGGCAAGATCAGCCCGCGCGAGCGCATCGCAATGATGTCCACCGGCGCCACCCACGAACTGCTCGAGGTCGGCATCGTCTCGCCGGAGCCCAAGGCCAGCGAAGGCCTGGGTGTGGGGGAGGTGGGCTACCTGATCACCGGGGTCAAGGACGTCCGCCAGTCCAAAGTCGGCGACACCGTGACGACGGCCCGGCACGGCGCCACCGAAGCGTTGACGGGCTACCGCGAACCCAAGCCGATGGTCTACTCGGGGCTGTACCCCGTCGACGGTTCGGACTACCCGAATCTGCGCGACGCCTTGGACAAGCTGCAGCTCAACGACGCGGCCCTGACCTACGAGCCGGAAACGTCGGTGGCGCTGGGCTTTGGGTTCCGCTGTGGCTTCCTGGGCCTGCTGCACATGGAGATCACCCGCGAGCGACTGGAGCGCGAGTCCGACCTGGACCTGATCTCGACGTCGCCGAATGTCGTGTACCGGGTGGTGCTCGAGGACGGCAATGAGAAGGTGGTCACCAACCCGTCGGACTGGCCAGAGGGCAAGATCCGCACCGTCTACGAGCCCGTCGTCAAGACCACCATCATCGCGCCCAGCGAGTTCATCGGCACGATCATGGAACTGAGCCAGTCACGCCGCGGCGAATTGGGTGGCATGGACTACCTATCGCCGGAGCGGGTGGAACTGCGCTACACCATGCCGCTCGGGGAGATCATCTTCGACTTCTTCGATTCACTGAAGTCGCGTACCCGCGGCTACGCCAGCCTCGACTACGAGGAGGCCGGCGAGCAGGAAGCCCAACTGGTCAAGGTCGACATTCTGCTGCAGGGCGAGGCCGTCGATGCGTTCAGCGCGATAGTGCACAAGGATTCGGCGTTCGCCTACGGCAACAAGATGACCACCAAGCTCAAGGAGCTGATCCCGCGCCAGCAGTTCGAGGTGCCGGTGCAGGCGGCCATCGGATCCAAAATCATTGCGCGCGAGAACATTCGCGCGATCCGCAAGGACGTGCTGTCGAAGTGCTATGGCGGTGACATCACCCGCAAACGCAAACTTCTGGAAAAGCAGAAGGAAGGCAAGAAGCGGATGAAGACCATCGGGCGGGTCGAGGTGCCGCAGGAAGCGTTTGTCGCCGCGTTGTCCACCGACGCCGCGGGGGACAAGGGTAAGAAGTAGCCGTGACGTTGGCGCGAGGCGGCCTGGGACAAGCGGTTGCCCTCCTGAACATCGGCTTGCTGGTCGCCGGCTGCACCGTGGCTATCGGAGGCACACCGCGGCCGGCGCCGAACTTGACACCGCGGCCGCTTTACGGGCAAACCATCAAGCAGGTGCTCCTCGATGATGGCGCGCTGTCAAAGCTTCTCAATCAGCCGTTCGAGGCTGATACGGGCTTACCGCCGTGGTTCGGAGGCACGGAGAAGTTGCGGCACCCTTTTGATTCGGCCTCGCCGGCCGACTGCGTCGGTGTCGCGGTATTGACGGAGAAAAGTGCTTACCAGTCCGCCGATATCAAAGACGTCGCAGGTGAGTCGTGGTGGCACGATGGCGGGCCCGCGAGGGTGATCAGCGTATTGGAGGGCGTCGTCACGCTGCCCACGGCCGCCGATGCCAACGCGCTCTTCGCGAAGTTCTCTGCGCAGTGGAACCATTGCGATGGCGCGACGCTGAACCTGCCGGCCGGCACCACCACCTTTTCGGATAAGATCACTGACGTCCGTGTTGTCAATTCTGTTGTTGCGGCAACTATTTCGATCGAGGCGGATAACGCCGGCGGACATATGCCTGACGCGCGGGCCATTGGTGTGCGGGGGAATTGCCTAGTCGAGGTCGAGGTCACTTTCTTCAGCATGCAGAGCGCGTCCGACCAGGGGTCGGGCGATCCCCACTCCAGCGGCATCGACATCGCGCACGTGATGATGGACAAAGTCAGCGCCTTGAGCTGACCTGTTCTCACATGGGTGCGTTGGCGGGCTGGAACATCCCGGAGCTGTCGGCCTCCTCCTCGGCGCGGATCACGTGGACCACCGCGTTGATCAGAGCCAGATGGGTGAACGCCTGCGGGAAGTTGCCCAGGTGCCGGCCGGTTCGCGGCTCGATCTCCTCGGCGTAGAGGTACAGCGGGCTGGCGTAGGACAGCAGCCGCTCGCACAGCCGCTTGGCGCGGCTCACCTCACCGATCTCGACCAGAGCTGACACCAGCCAGAACGAGCAAATGGTGAACGTGCCCTCCTCGCCGGACAGCCCGTCGTCGGTCTCGTGCACCCGGTAGCGCAGCACCAGGCCTTCCTCGGTCAGTTCGCTGGCGATGGCCAGAACGGTGTTGCGCACTCGCGGGTCATCGGGCGGTAGGAACCGGGTCAGCACCGCCAGCAGCAGCGAAGCGTCCAGCGCGTCGCTGCCGTAGCGCTGGGTGAGCACGCCCCGGGAGTCCACCCCGTGTTCCAGAATGTCGGCCTTGATCTCCTCGGCGATGGCCCGCCACTGCTGGGCGTAGCTCTTCTCGCCCTGCCGCTCGGCCAGCTTGGCGCCGCGGTCAAGGGCAACCCAGCACATCACCTTCGACGACGTGAAGTGCTGCGGCTCCCCGCGCACCTCCCAGATTCCCCGGTCGGGCTCACGCCAGTGCTTGATCGCCTCTTCCACCTGCTTCTTCAACACCGGCCACAGGGTCTCCGGGATTTGCTCGCGGGATTTCGCGTGCAGGTAGAACGAGTCGAGAATCGAGCCCCAGATGTCGTGCTGGACCTGGTCGTAGGCGCCGTTGCCGATCCGCACCGGGCGCGCATGGTCGTAGCCGGACAGGTGGTGCAGCTCCTCTTCGACCAGGCTGCGCTCACCACCCACGCCGTACATCACCTGCAGCGGATGGCGTTCATCGCTGTTGGCGCCGGACACATCGGCAATGAAAGCGAAGAAGTCGTCGGCCTCGCGGTCCAGCCCAAGGGTGTAGAGGCCCCACAACGCGAACGTCGAGTCGCGAACCCAGGCGTAGCGATAGTCCCAGTTCCGTTCGCCCTGAGGCGTTTCCGGAAGCGACGTGGTGCTTGCCGCCAGCAGCGCGCCGGTCGGGGAGTACGTCAATCCTTTCAGCGTGAGCGCGCTGCGCTGCAGGTATGCCCGCCACGGGTGATCGGGGAAGTTGCCGATGTTGATCCACTGCCGCCAGCACTCGGTGGTTTGCCACATCTTGTCGGCGGCCTCTTCGTAGGTCTGCGGCGCAGGGTGCTTGGTCCAGCTCAGCGCGACGAACACATCGTCGCCCTCGGTCATCCGGGTGCGTGCGCGCGCTTCACGGCCCTCCAGGCCGATGTTCAGATTTGTGGTCAGCCGCAGCGTCGGATGGGCGTCGGGCTGTTTGCTGGAACGTGCGATGGCCTCGCCGTACGCGTTGGCCGAGTATTCCCAGGTGGCGCCGACGCGGTGGTAGTCGAACGCCGGTTCGCAGCCCATCATCAGCTCAACGGTGCCGCTGACACAACGCACCGTGCGCAGCAGGATGTGCTCGGCGTCCCAGTCCATCGGAGTGCGGCGATGTGTTCGCGATCGGCGCTCGATGTCGTGCCACGGGCCCATCACCAGCGCGTCGCGCACGATAAGCCACCCGGTGTGGGTCTGCCACGTGGTTTCCATGATCAGGCTGCCGGGCAGATACCGGCGGGCCGAGGGCACCGAGACGCCGTACGGGCCCAGCCGGAAATGGCCGGCGCTGCGGTCGAGGATCGCGCCGAACACACTCGGGGAGTCCGGCCGGGGCACGCACAGCCACTCCACTGAACCGGCCGGGGAGATCAGGCAGGTCGTCTCCCAGTCGGACAGAAATGCATAATCGGCGATCGGCGGAAACGGGTTGCGCAGCGCTCCGCTGGAGGCAAAGGGTGCGGGCGCACTGAAGTCGAAGGACGCGGGTTTGGCGGCGCTGGCGACCGCTTCAAACGCCTCAACGGCGTCTTCGACAGAATCGGTGGCGTCTTCGCTGGGCTGGTCGGCGGGTTCGGCGTGCAGGACCATCCCGACATCATCATCTGTCGACGGGCCCGGCGTCCATTATTTGCCCGAGATGTCGGGTTCCGATCTCGGGCTTTACCCGGGTCGCCTGGCGTACTTTGGCGCGTGCTCGGGTAGCGGACCTATCGCCACCATGTAACCGACCATTCGCCGCAACGCTGGTGTCCGGCTGACCAGCCGCACGCCTCGTGGTGCTTCGCGGTCCGCGCCGGCCACCGCGACCGCGACCACGTTCGCATGGATCATCCGTTGCGCCGCCTGCAGAATCGCCGTGGGTACCCAGCGGCGCACCTGCACCCGGGCCAACTGCCGGGTGGATACCCGCCCGGCGCGCAGCGGACCGGCCAGCATCCGTGCGGCGGCGACGGCGTCGGCCACCGCCAGATTGATTCCGACGCCGCCGACCGGCGACATCGCGTGCGCCGCGTCGCCGATGCACAGCACACCGTCGGAGTACCACCGCCGGAGCCGATTAAGTTGCACGTCAAGTAGTTTCACGTCGTCGAACGAACTCAATGCGGCAACGCGGTCAGCGAGCCAGGGCACCATGCTCACCAGCACGCGGTGTAATGCCTCGATGCCCTGCGACCGCATCTCGGAGTCGGTTCCCTTTGGAATGATGTAGGCGATCTGGTAGTAATCGCCGCGGTCGATCATGATGGCCCCGTGCCCGGCTTTGAACGTGCCGGCAAGTCCGGTCGGGTCGTCGGGTTGGCGAGGCAACCGGAACCACCAGACGTCCATCGGCGCGCCGAAGCCTTGCGGCGTCAGGCCGACCGCTGAGCGCACGGTCGACGTGCGGCCGTCGCACGCCACCGTCAGCTCGGCGCGCATCTCTTTAACTCCGGCCTCGTCACGGTAGGTGACGCCGACGATGCGGTTGCGGTCGCGAATTACTCCGGTCACCTCGGTGCTGCGCATCAACCGGAAGCTGGGTTCCGCCTCGGCGGCGGTGGCCATCAACTCGAGGAAGTCCCACTGCGGCACCAGGGCGATGTGCTGATGCGCGCCGGGGAGGTGGGTCAGGTCGAGATCCACGGGTTCGCCCTGCAGCTGCATCCGGACGGTGTCGATGAGGCGATGCGGAATCCGCGCGAACTGCGCACCCAAACCGAGTTCGTCAAGCAGGCGCAACGTGCTCGCGTGCACGGTGTCCCCGCGGAAATCACGCAGGAAGTCTGCGTGCTTTTCCATCACCGTGACTTTTACGCCGGCGCGGGCCAACAAGAGGCCAAGCATCATGCCCGCCGGTCCGCCGCCGGCGATGAGACAGGTCGTTTCGTCGGATGCGGGAGGCACCCGCCGATCTTGACACATTGGTTCATGGTGCCGGGACGACCAGGGGGATTAGTGTGAGCCCGGTGAACGAGTTCCTGAATTGGTGGGACGGCATCGAGCTGTGGCTTTCAGGGCTCGCGTTCGTGCTGCAGGCCATGGTGGTGATGCCGGTCGTGCTGGCGCTGGCCTACGTCACGGCGGTATTGCTGGACCGCCTACTGGGCAAGGGCATTCAGTTGATGCGCCGGGTCCGCCACGCCGACGGAGCGCCCGGGTAACCCGCATGCCTCGGTCACACGTGACACTGGTTCTCGTCACGCTCGTGTTGCTGGTGATCGTCACCTGGCTGCTGACGCGCTAAGGCACCCTACTTTGCTCGAGATGACATGTGGGCGGATTCTGTTAGGCTTCGCGCCATGCACGCAGCATCCGGTGCCTTTGAGCGCTGTGTCTTCGTGCACTGTTGTCGCTGACTCCAAACCCGTGCGCGGTCTGGTACGGAGTTGGTGAGTCCTCAATTCTGATCGATCGCCTTTCCGCAGCAACGGGACCTACATCCATAAGTCCCGCACTGGAAGGCCGCAGATGCTCAACGACACCGGGGGCGCATCGCGCTGGCGGCGTATCGTCACGCTCGCGCTGATCGTCGGTGTCGTCGCGGCGTGTCAAGGTGGTGCCAGCGACGTGGTAGGCGGGGGAGGGCTGACCAACGCGCATACGAGTATCACGCTGGTCGCTTACTCGGCTCCAGAACCCGGGTGGAGCAAGGTGATTCCCGCGTTCAACGCCTCCGAGGACGGCAAGAGCGTGCAGGTGATTACCTCATATGGGGCCTCCGGCGACCAGTCACGCGGTGTTGTCGACGGAAAGCCGGCCGATCTGGTGAACTTCTCGGTCGAACCGGACATCACTCGATTGGTCAAGGCCGGCAAGGTTTCCAAGGACTGGAATACCGACGCCACCAAGGGCATCCCGTTCGGGTCGGTGGTGACGTTGGTGGTGCGCGCGGGCAATCCGAAGAACATCCGGGATTGGGATGACCTGTTGCGGCCCGGCGTGGGGGTCGTTACACCCAGCCCGCTGAGTTCGGGTTCGGCCAAGTGGAATCTGCTGGCCCCGTACGCCGCCAAGAGCGAAGGCGGCAGGAATAACCAAGCGGGGATTGACTATGTCAGGAAGTTGGTGAGTGAACACGTCAAATTGCGCCCCGGATCGGGACGGGAAGCCACCGATGTCTTTGTCCAGGGCAGCGGTGACGTGTTGATCAGCTACGAGAACGAGGCCATCGCCACGGAGCGGGCAGGCAAACGGGTCGAACACGTCACCCCGCCGCAGACCTTCAAGATCGAAAATCCGCTGGCTGTGGTGACAACCAGCCCGCACCTGGATGCTGCGATCGCGTTCAAGAACTTCCAGTACACCGCCGCGGCGCAGAAGTTGTGGGCGCAAGCGGGTTTCCGGCCGGTCGATCCTGCGGTCGCCGCCGATGTCCGGGACCAGTTTCCGGTGCCGGTGAAACTGTGGACGATCGCCGATCTCGGTGGCTGGGGCACAGTCGATCCCCAGCTGTTCGACAAGAACACCGGCAGCATCACCAAGATCTATATGCAGGCCACCGGATGACAGCGGCGGTAACAGATGCGCGTTCGTCCACCCGGGCCGGCGACGCGTCGCTTCGGGTCGGTGTGGCGATGGTGTGGCTTTCGGTGATCGTGCTGCTGCCGCTGGCCGCCATCGGTTGGCAGGCTGCCGGTGGCGGATGGCAGGCGTTTTGGTTGGCGGTCACGTCGCATGCCGCGCTGGAGTCGTTCCAGGTGACGCTGACCATCTCGGCCGCTATCACGGTGATCAACATGATGTTTGGTCTGCTCATCGCCTGGGTGCTGGTGCGCGACAACTTCGTTGGCAAACGGCTGGTCGATGCGATCATCGATCTGCCATTCGCGTTGCCCACCATCGTCGCCAGCCTGGTGATGCTGGCCCTTTACGGGCACAACAGTCCGGTGGGTCTTCATCTGCAGCACACCGCGTGGGGTGTGGCAGTGGCACTGGCGTTCGTCACGTTGCCGTTCGTGGTGCGCGCCGTGCAACCGGTGCTGTTGGAAATCGATCGGGAGACCGAGGAGGCGGCGGCGTCGCTGGGCGCCAACGGCCCGAAGATCTTCACCTCGGTGATACTGCCGTCGTTGACGCCGGCGTTGCTATCCGGTGCTGGCCTGGCATTCTCGCGGGCCATCGGTGAGTTCGGTTCGGTGGTTCTGATCGGTGGCGCGGTGCCGGGCAAGACAGAAGTGTCGTCGCAGTGGATCCGAACCTTGATCGAGAACGACGACCGCACCGGGGCCGCGGCAATATCCATTGTGCTGCTGTCGATCTCGTTCTTTGTGCTGCTCTTGTTGCGCATCATCGGCGCGCGTGCGGCCAAACGCGAGGAGATGGCTGCGTGACATCTTCGACGCGGGTTCGCTACCTCTTCCGATCTGTTGCGCTGACGTACATCGTTGTGTTACTGGTCATTCCGGTAGCGATGATCCTGTGGCGGACCTTCCAACCGGGGTTAGGCCAGTTCTACGACTGGGTGAGCACTCCGGCGGCGATATCGGCGCTGAACCTGTCGCTACTGGTGGTGGCCATCGTGGTGCCGCTGAATGTGGTCTTCGGGATCCCGACGGCATTGGTGCTGGCCCGCAACCGATTTCGTGGCAAAGGGGTGCTGCAGGCCATCATCGATCTGCCCTTCGCGGTATCACCCGTCATCGTCGGTGTCGCGTTGATCTTGTTGTGGGGATCGGCCGGTGCGCTGGGCTTTGTCGAGAAAGACCTCGGGTTGAAGATCATCTTCGGCCTGCCCGGTATCGTGCTTGCCAGCGTCTTCGTCACCCTGCCGTTCGTGGTGCGCGAGGTCGAACCGGTATTGCACGAATTGGGAACCGATCAGGAGGAGGCGGCCGCAACACTGGGTTCTAGTTGGTGGCAGACGTTTTGGCGGATCACGCTGCCATCCATCCGATGGGGCCTGACGTACGGCATCGTGCTGACCATCGCGCGTACTCTCGGCGAATACGGTGCGGTCATCATTGTGTCGTCCAACCTCCCAGGGAAGTCGCAAACGCTCACACTGCTGGTCTCGGACCGCTACAACCGGGGGGCTGAGTACGGCGCCTACGCGCTGTCGACGTTGCTGATGGCTGTTTCCGTGGTGGTACTGATCGTCCAGGTGATTCTCGACGCCCGCCGGGCACGAGCAGCCAGACAGGCCTGACAAGGAGACTTGGATATGACCGACACGAGGACCGACCTGGGCGACTTGGGCGATCAGGCGATTGTCGTGCGGGACGCCTACAAACACTATGGCGATTTCGTCGCATTGGACCATGTGGACTTCGTCGTACCCACCGGTTCGCTGACGGCATTACTGGGCCCCAGCGGTTCGGGCAAGTCGACGCTGTTACGTACCATCGCCGGCCTCGACCAGCCCGACACCGGAACCGTCACGATCAACGGTCGCGACGTCACCCGGGTGTCGCCGCAGCGCCGCGGCATCGGATTCGTGTTCCAGCACTACGCCGCGTTCAAACACTTGACTGTTCGTGACAACGTGGCGTTCGGGTTGAAGATCCGCAGGCGGCCGAAGGCCGAGGTCAAGGCGAAGGTCGACAACCTGCTCGAGGTCGTGGGCCTGAGCGGATTTCAGGGCCGCTATCCCAACCAGCTGTCCGGTGGTCAACGACAGCGGATGGCGCTGGCCCGGGCGTTGGCCGTCGACCCGCAAGTGTTGTTGCTCGATGAGCCGTTCGGCGCGCTGGACGCCAAGGTGCGTGAGGACCTGCGGGCCTGGTTGCGGCGCCTGCATGACGAGGTGCATGTCACCACGGTGCTGGTCACCCACGATCAGGCCGAGGCGCTGGACGTGGCTGATCGGATAGCCGTGCTCAACAAGGGCCGTATCGAGCAGGTTGGATCTCCGACCGATGTGTACGACTCTCCGGCGAACGCTTTCGTAATGTCCTTCCTGGGGGCGGTTTCCACACTGAACGGCGCCTTGGTCCGCCCGCATGACATCCGGGTCGGCCGTACTCCCAACATGGCGGTCGCTTCCGTTGACGGCACGGCAGAGTCCACCGGTGTCCTTCGAGCTACGGTCGACCGTGTCGTGGTGCTGGGCTTCGAGGTGCGTGTGGAGTTAACCAACGCGGCCACCGGAGGCAGTTTCACCGCCCAGATCACCCGGGGCGACGCCGAGGCGCTGGCCCTACGGGAGGGTGACACCGTGTACGTGCGCGCCACCCGGGTGCCGCCCATTGCCGGTGACACCACGGTCCCCCGTGACGACGGCGTCGGCGGCGCCGACGAAGATCAGAGCACGCTGACACGGGCGTAACTGGGCCTCGATCCCCTCACGGCTACTCGAACTCATCTGTTCGAATGCTATGCCGACCCACCGACAAGTCGACACTGAAACGCAAGTGGCGCAAGTGATTTGGAACGCCAGCAGGCTCAGGCCGCGATGCGCGCGGCTCGACCTTTCAGGGCCTGGTCGAAGCGATCCAGCACCGTCTCGGCCACCAACCGGTGCGCGCCCAACGGAGCTGCCATCTCGATGCCGGCGCCGTCGGCGAATGTCCGCACCCGGTCCGGTAGTCGCCCCGGGGCCAGGAACCACGGCGCGATGACCACCCGGCGGGCGCCGCGGCGCCGCAACCGGTTGGCGGCTTCGGCCAGCGACGGTTCCGGCCGGGTGGCGAACGCGGTTGTCACACCCGCCCAGCGGGTGCCCGCCGCCAGCTGCGGCGCTACCTCGGCGGTGCGTGCGTTCGCCGCGGGGTTCGATGAGCCGATTGCCACCACCAGCACACCGAGCGTGTCGTCGAGCCGGGACACCCCCAACTCCGCCACTCGCTGACGCAGCACCGACACCAACCGGTCATCTTCGCCGAGCACGGGCGCTTGCCACACCCGCTCGGCGGTGCCACAGGAGGCGATCTGGCGGGGGATGTCGATGCGCGCGTGATAAGCATTCGCCAACAGCAACGGGGTGACCACCGCTTTGCGGGTACCCGGCAGGCCGTTGAGCACGTCGACCAGGTTCGGCGTATTCAGCTCGCAGAACGCCAGCCGTACGTCGAGGCCGGGCCGCATGCGCGCCACCTGGCCCGCGACGGCCCGTGCGTTGGCCGCCGACCGTGGATCCGCACTTCCGTGCGCGGTCAGCACCAGTGTCGTCACGAGGCGTGCAACCCACATTCGGTCTTGGCGAGCCCTTGCCAGCGCCCGCTGCGCGGGTCGGCGCCCTCGGCAGGCTTGGCCGTGCAGGGAGCGCAGCCGATCGACGGATAGCCTTCGTAGACAAGCGGATTGACCAGCACGTCGTGCTCGGCGATGTAGTCCTGCATGTCCTGGTCGGTCCACGCCGCCAGCGGGTTGACCTTCACCAGCTTGAACGCCTCGTCGAAGCTGATCAGCGGGGCGTTGGCGCGGGTGGGCGCTTCGACGCGGCGCAGGCCGGTCACCCAAGCGGAGTAGCCGCGCAGCGTTTTGCCCAGCGGGACGACCTTGCGCAGCCGGCAGCACTCGCCAGGGTCACGGGCGAACAAGTCCTTGCCCAGCAGTTCGTCCTGCTCGGCCACCGTGTGCTCCGGAGTGGCATTGAGTACGCGGACGTCGTAGACGGATTCGACAGCATCTCGGGTGCCGATGGTTTCAACGAAGTGGTAGCCGGTGTCCAAAAAAATCACCGGCACGCCCGGACGCACCTTGGCGGCCAGATCCACCAACACGGCGTCTTGCATGTTGGAGGCCACGACGTAGTTGCACGTCGCCCAACCGCGGGGTCCGTTGACTCCGCCGAAGTTTTCTTCGGTCCAGCGCAGCAGTTCGGTGGCGCAGGCGCCGTCGAGCTCGGCCGCGCCGCGCGCCGCCAGCTTACGCAACTCGGCTTCGGTCGGCTTGGTTGGTTCGCCGCTCATCGCAGGTCGCCTTCCTCAGCGCGAATTGCCCACTGCGCGAACCGTTCACCCTCGTTGCGGTGTTTGACGAAGTTGCGCACCACCCGTTCGATATAGTCACCCAGCTCGTCGCTGGTGACCTTGTGCTGGCGCAGTTTTCGACCGAATCCGCTGTCCAGGCCGAGGCTGCCGCCCAGATGCACCTGGAAGCCCTCGACTGAGCCACCATGACCGTCGTCAACCATCTGTCCCTTGAACCCTATGTCGGCGACTTGAATTCGCGCACATGAGTTCGGGCAGCCGTTGATGTTGACGGTGATCGGCACGTCCAGCGCAGAGTTGATGTCCTCGAGCCGACGCTCCAGCTCGGGCACCAATCCCTGTGCCCTGCCCCGGGTTTCGGCGAACGACAACTTGCAGAACTCAATCCCGCTGCACGCCATCAGATTCCGGCGCCAATGCGACGGGCGCGACTGTAGACCCAGCGCCTCCACGCCGGCGATCAGATCGTCGAGCTTGTCGTCGGGTACGTCGAGGATGACCAGCTTCTGGTAGGGGGTGAACCGGATCCGGTCCGATCCGGCTTGTGCGGCCAGGTCGGCCACCGCCGAGAGAATGGTGCCGGAGACACGCCCGGCGATCGGGGCAACCCCGACGGCGTTGAGTCCGTTTTTCAGCCGCTGCACT
Source organism: uncultured Actinomycetota bacterium (assembly GCA_963728815.1). Classification (GTDB taxonomy): domain Bacteria; phylum Actinomycetota; class Actinomycetes; order Mycobacteriales; family Mycobacteriaceae; genus Mycobacterium. The sequence continues at coordinate 244,155 of CAVSLH010000014.1, read as the reverse complement.
CCGACGTGATCGATCGGATGCTTGACCGGCTCGGGGGCCGGGCCGTCGATCAGGGGACGCTTGAGGTACTCGGTTTCGAGGACCTCCCTGAATTTTTCTATGCCCCAGTCCTTGATCAGGTACTTCAGCCGGGCCTTGGACCGCAGCCGCCGGTAGCCGTAGTCGCGGAACACCGAGGTCACCGCCGCCCACACCTCGGGCACCTCGTTCAGCGGAACCCAAGCACCGACACGCTGGGCCAGCATCGGGTTCGTCGAAAGGCCTCCGCCGACCCACAGGTCCAGGCCGGGCCCGTGCTCGGGATGGTTGACGCCGATAAACGCGATGTCGTTGATCTCGTGCGCGACATCCTGCAGACCGGAGATCGCGGTCTTGTATTTGCGCGGCAAGTCGGCGAAGTCGGGCTTGCCGATGTAGCGGCGCACGATCTCCTCGAGTGCCCAGGTCGGGTCCAGCACCTCGTCGAGCGACTCGCCAGCCAGCGGTGAGCCCAGAATTACGCGCGGGCAGTCACCGCATGCCTCGGCAGTTTGCAGTCCGACCTCGTCCAGCCGCCGCCAGATTTCGGGGACGTTCTCCACCTCGACCCAGTGCATCTGCAGGTTCTGTCGATCGGAAATGTCGGCGGTGTCTCTGGCAAATTGGGTCGAAATCGTCCCTAAGGTGCGCAGCGCGGCAGTCGACAGCGCGCCCCCGTCGCAGCGCACCCGCATCATGAAATATCTGGCCTCGAGCTTCTCGATGTGCTCGTCGCCCGTCCATGAGCCGTCGTAGCCCTGCTCGCGCTGGGTGTAGAGGCCCCACCAGCGAAAGCGCCCCCGCAGATCGGTTTTGTCGATGCTGTCGAATCCGGCCTTGGCATACACGTTTTCGATGCGTTCCCGCACGTCGAGCGGGTTGCCGGCCTTCTTGAACTCTTCATTGGCGTTGAGCGGCTCACGATTTCCCAGCGCCCACTGGCCCTCATCGCGAGCCCTGGCGGGACGTGCTGTGGTCATTCGGGGGTTCTCCTTCGCGAACGTTGTCAGCCTTGGAACGCGCAAAACACCGGTTCTCTTCCGGCGGCGCAGATCCGGTGGCCAGCTGGAGGTACAGGTGGGCTGGGTCTACGACATCAAGGCAGACAGCTACAGCTGCAGACGCGCTTGAGGTCGATGTGCCGCCGCACCACCAGCGCAACGTGAAGGTTCGGGTTGGCAGCGGTCACGCGCCCATTCTGCCATGGATGACTCCAAGCCGCGCGACCAGGTCAAATTTCTCCTCACGATGATTAAAACTACGCAGTAACCCTGGGTGATTGGGTAAACAAAGCCGAGAATCCGCTGAGAGACTGTGCCCGACGGGTCTGTTGCAACCGGCTTGACCTGACCGCCATGCGAAGATTTGGCATGACCCTTCACCAGGCGCCGGTGGATCTGCCCGCCATGCAGCCGAATCCCGGGCAGCCGTTTGGGGTGTACGTGCATGTCCCGTTCTGCATAACCCGGTGCGGTTACTGCGATTTCAACACCTACACGCCAGCCGAGTTGGGTGGCGTCAACCCGGACGCCTGGTTGCAGGCGCTGCGGACGGAGCTCGAGCTGGCGGCCGCGCGAGTGGACGCACCAACGGTGGACACTGTGTTCGTCGGCGGCGGGACGCCGTCGTTACTGGGAGGTGAGCGCCTGGCCGCGCTGCTCGACATGGTGCGCGAGCACTTCGCGCTGGCGCCGGATGCCGAGGTCACCACCGAGGCCAACCCGGAGTCGACGTGGCCAGAATTTTTCGCAGCGATCCGCGCGGCCGGTTACACGCGGGTATCGCTCGGCATGCAGTCGGTGGCGCCGCGGGTACTGGCCACCCTCGACCGGGTGCATTCGCCGGGTCGGGCGTCGGCGGCTGCCCGCGAGGCGATGGCCGCGGGCTTCGAGCACGTCAACCTCGACCTGATCTACGGAACCCCCGGGGAGTCCGATGACGACCTGATGCGCTCCGTCGACGCGGCGATCGAGGCCGGTGTCGATCATGTGTCCGCGTATGCCCTGCTCGTCGAGGACGGCACCGCACTGGCACGGCGGGTCCGGAGCGGTGAGCTGGCCGCTCCCGACGACGACGTGCTGGCGCATCGCTACGAGTTGGTCGACGCGCGGCTGTCCGCCGCCGGGTTGAGCTGGTACGAAGTGTCCAACTGGTCCCGACCGGGAGGTGAATGCCGGCACAACCTCGGCTACTGGGACGGTGGCCAGTGGTGGGGCGCAGGACCGGGAGCGCACGGTTACATCGGCACGACACGCTGGTGGAATGTCAAGCACCCCAACGCCTATGCAGAGATACTGGCCGGTGCCACGCTGCCGGTAGCCGGCTTCGAGCAGCTCGGCACGGACGCCCTGCACACCGAAGACCTGTTGTTGAAAACCCGGCTGCGCCAAGGGCTGCCGCTTGCCCGGCTCGGCGCCGCCGAACGCGAACGCGCCGAGGCGGTGGTGGCCGACGGTTTGTTGGTATCCGACGGCGACAGACTGGTCCTCACCCCGCGCGGACGGTTGCTGGCCGACGCGGTGGTGCGCATGCTGCTGGGGTAGTTCTCAGGAAATCGGGAACCACTGCCCGACTATGCGGTTGATCTCGATATAGAGCGGGATTCCGATGGTGACGTTATAGGAAAATGTCAGACCCAGCGACGCGGCCAGCGGCAATGTCGGGCTTGCTTCGGGAATCGCCAGACGCTGCACCGCCGGGACCGTGATGTATGACGCCGCCCCGCACAGCACGGCGAACAGCACATAGGTGCCCGGCTGGAAGTGAGTATCAGTCAGGTAGGCGTAGGTGTAGGCGACCAGGATCCCTAGCGTCGCAAACAAGTTGGGCGCCAGCAGACCGAAGAAGATGAAACCGCGGCCGGCGAGCTTGAGATCCCGCAACTTACGGGAAGCCGTCATGCCCATCTCGAGCAAGAACAAGCTGAGCACACCCTGGAACGCCGCAACGAAGAACTCATCGTGGTCATGAACGACCTTCTTGCCCTGCAGCGCACTGATGAAGCCGATGATTATGCCGCCGACGAGGAGAATGAGGCCGGGATTGAGGAACACTTCCTGCAACATTTCGCGTGAGAAGAGCGGTGCCTTCTTGCGCTCCCCCGTTCTCTCGTACCACTCGGGATGCTCCCGCTTTTCCAGAGAGAACTCCAGCTCCTGCTCGATCCCCCGTTCGACTTGGGCCTCGAGGCTTTCTGTCCGCCCCCGCCGCGCGGCCGCGCCCGGCCCGACCTTCGCGGGAGCCGTGTAGCCGGGCTCGTCCGGCATGAACCCTGCCTCGTCCATCCCCTTGTGCCGCAGCCGAGCTACCAGGTACAGCGCCACCAGGCAGCCCGGAATCTCCATGATGGCCAGCATGACCGGCATGTAGGCGTTGAAGGCGATGCCGATGCTCGTGAGGACTGCCACGCAGGTGGCAAAGGTACCCGCCGAGTCCGACCCGTAGTAACCGGCGACTGTCGCCCTGTCGACCCGCCGCATAGCGGTCAGGTGCTTCAGCAGGAAATAGGTGAGCGCACCGATCACGAAGTTCAACGTGAAGCCCAGCACTACGAACCCAGCGATGTTGTCGATGTCGGCCGGTTGGATCTTGGCGAGTTCTTCGCCCCCCTGCCAGCCGATGGCCACCAGCAGGTACATGGTCAGGCCCTGATAGATCACGTAGGGGAACTCAAACCGCACCTTCAGGATCGGGATGAGGAAACCGAAATAGAAGAACAGCAACAGCGGCTTGAAGAGATTGTGGGTGAAGTTCTGCCAGAACTCAGAAAGCACTCGTGCCTCCCGGTGATTTAGTCCGGCGATGAGGGAAGCAGCAACGGACGCGGAGCGTCCACGAACATCAATGAAACAGGACCTTGAGGACTTCGGGGACCTGAGTCAACCCGTCTTTACGAACAATTAACAACCTCTGTCTGCGGGCACTCCAACCATCCGGGCTCCCCTCCGCATCGGTGGTTAGTGTGTCCAGCTGGTCCGCGACGCGACCCGTTGCGGATTGGTGCTGACGGACATGAACCTAACGGCGTGAACGCATGTGTAGATGGAAACTTCCAGGGCTATCTACAGAGAATCCGTCTTTGAGGATTCCCAGCGGAGAAGTGTCGTGGGACGACGCTACCCACTGAGTCGGGCGTCGCGTCGCGGCCATCGCTTCAGCTGGCGCTGCGCGAAGGCACGGCTTTGTGCCGCGCAGTCGGTCACGACGGTACCTATCAATAATTGTGTGACCCATTGTATTTCGTTGAGCATCGGCCGATCGCCGCAAAGCGGCTCTTATACCACGGCGATCGATTGGTTTTCCCGTGAATGACTGCTGGCCGACGCGGTGGTGTGCACGCTGCTGGGGTAAACCCAGGGTAGATGTCGAATCTCAGGAGATCAGAACCAGTGCCCGACTATGCGGCTGATCTCGATATAGAGCGGGATTCCGATCGTGACGTTGTACGAAAAGGTCAAACCGAGTGATGCGGCCAACGGCAGGGTTGGGCTGGCCTCGGGGATGGCCAGCCGCTGGACCGCGGGGACGGCGATATAGGACGCCGCGCCGCACAGCACCGCGAACAGCACGTAGGTTCCCGGCTTGAAGTCAGTGTGGGTGAGGTAGCTGTAGCCGTGGGCGACGATGATCCCCAGCGTCGCAAAGATATTCGGTGCCAGCAGGCCGAAGACGATGAAACCGGGGCCTGCCGCTCGCAGGTCTCTCAGCTTACGGGAGGCCGTCATGCCCATCTCGAGCAGGAACAGGCACAGCACGCCCTGGAATGCCATTACGAAGAACCTGTCGTCGTCTGCAACGACCTTCTGTCCCTGTAGCCCACTGACAAGGCCGATGATGATCCCGCCGAAGAGCAGGACCAGCCCAGGGTTGAGGAAAACTTCCTGGAAGAGCTCACGGGAGAACATGGGCATCCTCTTGGACTTCCCAAGGGCCGGGCTCTGGTCGGGCTCCCAGTTCGGATGCTCCAGCTTTTCCATCGAGAGCTCCAGCTCCTGCTCGACACCGCGTTCGTCCTGCGTCTCGAGGCTCTGGCCGTGCGGGGGCCGCGCGGCGGTGCCCGGCCCTACCCCGACCTTGACCGGCGGGGTATAGCCGGGCTCGTCGGGCATGTACCCCGCTTCGTCCAAACCCCGGTGCCGCAGTCGCGCCACCAGGTACAGCGCCACCAGGCAGCCCGGAACCTCCATGACGGCCAGCATGACCGGCATGTAGGCGTTGAACGCCATGCCAACGGCGGTCAGCACGGCCACGCAGGTGGCGAACGTCCCTGCAGAGTCCGACCCGTAATAGCCGGCGACCGTCGCCTTGTCGACTCGCCGCATCGAACTCAAGCGGCCCAGCAGCAGGTAGGCCAAATATCCGATCAGGAAGTTCAACAGGAAGCCCACGACCACGAAGCCGGCGATGTTGTCGATCTCGTCGGGCTTGATCTTGGCGAGCTCCTCGCCTCCATGCCAGCCGATGGCCAGCAAAAGGTACATGGTCAGACCCTGGTAGATCACATACGGGAACTCGAAGCGCACCTTCAGGATCGGGATCAGGAACCCGAAGTAGAAGAACAGCAGGAGAGGCTTGAACAGGTTGTGGGTGAAGTTAAGCCAGAACTCTTGCAGCATTGGTGCCTCCCTCGATTCGTGCGGTGATCAGGGGAAGCACCGTCCGTAAGCGGGGCAACCACGAACATCCCGACGACCGTGGAAAAATGTAGCCCTGCTGCTGCCAAACCGCCACTCGGGGAGAGCGCGAAAAGACCCGGCGCAACCCAACGGCACAGGAATGGCCGTGACTGAAAAAACCGCTGGTCACAGCCGCCCTGGTCGCGCCGGTAAGGTGCGATTATCGTGAACTCGATGTGAGTTCGCTGTGCACTGACTGTGTGTGATCAACGCGGCATCAACGTGCCGTCGAAACCAGCGGAGGCCTGACGCCGACTCCGCGTTTGCGATGTGTCACCGAATGCCACGCCGATGGCGAGTAGTACGTGGTGGTTTCCTCGAAGCCGTCCACCCGGGAGACCGTAAGTAGACCTGTCTCTTGGTTAATCGTGAGCTCGTCGCCCTCGCACGCCTGGACTTCCTCGCCGTCTGAAAGCCGGACTACGAACATGGTCGTCGTCCTCTCGATCTCTCAATCGATGGGTGGCAGGTAGCGATCGGGCGGTAGCCGGGGCGGGCTACATCGGTCGCCGTAAAAGTTTTGTTAAACCTGTTCGCGACACGCCCAGCAGGCGGATTTCGCCGCTCGTGGGCTTGCGGTAGCGCTGGTCTTGTTAGTCACCGAGCCACCCTTTCCCCGTGCGGACGGAGCTTGCCAAGCCGCCGCGCAACACAAGTCCTCGCTCGACCATCGGGTTCGCGCGGTTAGTTGGTGATGTTGGGAGAACTCCGGTTACGGCGACCTGTCGTTGTGCGACCAGTAAGTAAAACGGTAGGGAAACGTTCGGGGGTCTTTGTGTTCACGTGATGCGCGGTGTGGCCACCGCGAAGACGGTTGCTGCCTGCGGAAACGGTAGTAAGCGGGCTGAAGTGGCGGGCCCGCCAGACCCGCCTGGGAATTTCCCGGCAGAGCGGCTTCCGCTCTTATTCCGCGCGAGATTTTATCCGGGGATCTATCTGGTGAGCCAGCCACGGAGGGTGGGGCCGACGGGAGGGTTGCGCACGCTTTCATAGGTTAGGCTACATTTACTAACCGTGACCGATGTCAGCGTCGAGACAAGTTCCGCCGGCACCGCGTCACTGCCGATCCCGCTTCCCACCCACATCGACCCGGCCGACCTGGCAGCCGAGCTGGCGGCGGTGTTGCCTGAACGAGTCGGCGAGGAATACCTACTCTACGAACGCGATGGTCAATGGGTCCTGGCCGCCGGTGTGCTGGCGATGGTCGAGCTGGATAGCGACGAACTGCGTGTCATCCGCGACGGTGTGACTCAGCGGCAACAGTGGTCGGGTCGGCCGGGACCGGTCCTGGGCGAAGCCATCGACCGGCTATTGCTGGAGACCGACCAGGTTTTTGGCTGGATCGCCTTTGAATTCGGCGTCTACCGCTACGGGTTGCAGGAGCGGCTGGCGCCGCGAACCCCACTGGCCCGGGTCTTTTGGCCCCGCACCCGAATCGTGGTGTCCCGGGACGCGGTTCGACTTTTCGGCGCCGGCGCTGGCCACTGCGAGGCGGTGCGCAGGTTTCTCGGCGACGGTGTGCGCACGATGCCGCGCGCCCACGCGGTTGACGTAACGGCCGACTCGTCCGGCTATCGCGATCGGGTGGCGGCGGCCGTCCGCGAGATCAGCGCCGGCAGCTACCACAAGGTGATCCTGTCTCGTTGTGTCGAAGTACCTTTCGCGCTCGACTTTCCTTCCACCTACCGGCTGGGGCGTCGGCACAACACCCCGGTCAGGTCGTTTTTGTTGAGGCTGGGCGGAATTCGCGCTGTGGGCTACAGCCCGGAACTTGTCGCTGCCGTCCACCACGACGGCGCGGTGATCACCGAGCCGCTGGCCGGCACCCGCGCGCTTGGTCGTGGTCCGGCGCGCGACCGTCAGGCCCGCGACGACCTGGAATCGAATTCCAAAGAGATTGTCGAGCACGCTATTTCGGTGCGTAGCTCACTTCAGGAGATTGCTGAGATCGCCGAACCGGGCACCGCGGCCGTCACCGATTTCATGACGGTCCGGGAGCGCGGGAGTGTGCAGCACCTCGGCTCAACGATCAGCGCGCGTCTGCACCCGTCGAGCGACCGGATGGACGCTTTGGAGGCTCTTTTTCCGGCGGTCACCGCGTCGGGCATCCCGAAAGCGGCCGGTGTCGATGCCATCTTGCGCCTCGACGAACGCCCACGCGGACTGTATTCCGGTGCCGTCGTGATGTTTTCAGCAGACGGTGGGCTGGATGCCGCGCTGACGTTGCGAGCGGCCTACGAATGCGACGGGAAAACCTGGCTGCGGGCCGGTGCCGGCATCATCGAAGCGTCGGAACCCGAGCGCGAATTCGAGGAGACCTGCGAGAAGCTGTCCACACTGGCGCCGTATCTGATTGCGCGTCAGTAGCGTCTGATCTACTGCCAGCGGCTCCGTAGCTGAAGCCGCTTGCGGCGGTCCCTATTACGCGCATTGCAATCCCGGCTCGAGTTGACGGGCTTGGTGACCAACCCTTCCGGCGTGGGGACTTTTGGCCCTAGTTGATCGATTTCGGGCGTGTCAGCTTGATGTAACCGCATGACACAGATATATTGCGTGTTACTGATCGCAACATATAACTGGGAGGACCCCGTGTCCAAGGGCCTGACTAACCTGCAGCTACTCCACGAGCTTGAGCCCGTGGTTGAGCGCCTGCTCAACCGCCACCTCTCGATGTTCAAGGAGTGGAATCCGCACGACTACATTCCGTGGTCGGACGGCAGGAATTACTACGCCCTGGGCGGGCAGGACTGGGAGCCGGGGCAGAGCCAGCTCTCTGACGTGGCTCAGGTGGCGATGGTGCAAAACCTGCTGACCGAGGACAACCTGCCGTCGTATCACCGCGAGATCGCGATGAACTTCAGCATGGATGGCCCTTGGGGGCAGTGGGTCAACCGGTGGACCGCCGAGGAGAACAGGCACAGTACCGCGCTGCGCGACTACCTGGTGGTCACCCGCGCGGTCGATCCGGTCGAGCTCGAGAAGCTGCGCATGGAGCAAATGACCAGAGGCTTCAGCCCGGGCCAGAACCAGCAGGGCGACATGTTCGCTGAGAGCGTGTTCGACTCCGTCATGTACGTCTCGTTCCAGGAATTGGCCACTCGCGTCTCGCACCGAAACACGGGGAAAGCCTGCAACGAGACGATCGCCGACCAACTGCTCGCCAGGGTGTCGGCAGACGAGAACCTGCACATGATCTTCTATCGGGACGTCAGCGCAGCCGGTCTGGACATCGCGCCCAACCAGGCGATGAAGTCGGTGCACCGGATACTGCGTAACTTCAAGATGCCCGGGTTCACGGTGCCGGAGTTCCGGCGCAAGGCCGTGATCATCGCCGTCGGCGGCGTCTACGACCCGCGGATCCACCTCAACGAGGTGGTCATGCCAGTGCTGAAGAAGTGGCGGATTTTCGAACGCGAGGATTTCACGGGCGAGGCCGCGTGGATGCGTGACGATCTCGCCGTGCTAATCAAAGAGCTCGAGCAAGCGTCCGACAAGTTCGACGAATCCAAGCAGCGCTACCTCGAGCGCGAGGCCCGCAAGACCGAGAAGATCACGGCGAGCAAAGTGCTCAAAACCAATGGGACGCTGACGCTCAGCGGACGGTAATCACTCGCGATGATGAGGGGAGCGGTCCCGGTCCTCATCGGGCCTGCCGCTGGCCCAGTGCGCCGCTTCGGATGACTGCTCTAGATAGTCGGCCAGTAATCGGCTCACCAGCGACTCGATGTTGGATTCGATCGACGATGCGAGAGTGGCGCTGACGGTAGCTACGGCTTGAGTGCGCAGCTGCGAATTCGCAACCGATTTTTCGCAGTGGCGTGACGCTCGCGGCGCTTAGGCTCCAGCCGCCGTGCTCAACAGGCGGGCAATCGCCCTTTTGTCGATCTTGCCGATCGGCGTAGTCGGCAGCGCCGACATCGCGACCAGCATGTCGGGCTTGGCGTGCGCGGCGACACCGCGCTCGTCAAGGTAGGCATTCAACTCTGCAAGGCTGACCGGCGGCCCGATGAAAACCACTGCAGCGCAGATTTTTTCGCCCAAATAGGGGTCGGGCAGCGGAACTGCAGCGGCCGAGAAGATCGCCGAGTGGCTTAGCATCTGCTCTTCCAGGTCTGCCGCGGCGATAGTTTCGCCGCCACGGCAGATGACGTCTTTGACCCGACCGGTGACCACCAAGTAGCCGTCCTCGTTGAGGCGGACAATGTCGCCAGTACGGTAGAAACCGTCGGGATCAAAGCAGCGATCGTTTTCGCGCCCGGCGCGAAAGTAACCGTTGAGCGTGTACGGACCGCGCACCAGTAGTTCACCTTCTTCACCGGTTGCGACCGGCTCGCCTGCGCTGTCGACGATGCGCAGTTCGTCGTCGGCGCATAGTGCCCGCCCCTGGGTGTGGTCGACCAGTTCCGGCGGATCGTCGAGCCGGGTGTAGTTCAGCAGACCCTCCGCCATCCCGAACACCTGCTGCAGGCCAGGGGTCAAGGCGGTGCGTATCCGCCGGGCATCCTCGGGCTCCAGCTTGGCTGCGCCAACCTGCAAGAGCCGCAGCGACTTTGGTGTCACCGGCTCCCAGTCGCAGGCTTGTGCCCACAGCTTGGCCAGTGCCGGTACCAGGGCGGTGACCGTGACGCCGTGGCGTTCGATGGCGGCGAAGGCGGCCTCCGGGCTGGGATCGGTGCCGAACACGGTGGTGGCGCCGACCGTCATCGCACCGAGCAGACCCGGACAGGCCAGCGGGAAATTATGGCCCGCGGACAGCACCACCAGATAGACGTCGTCGGCGCGCAGCCGGCAGACTTCGGCGCTTGCGGTCGCGTTGAACAGGTAGTCGTCGTGGGTGCGGGGGATGAGTTTGGGGGTGCCGGTGGTGCCGCCGGAGACCAGCAGCAAAGCCGGCGAGCCCGGATCGGCCGGCGGTGCTGGTGACCAGGCAGAGGTCCCGTCGCACAGTTGTGACCACGACACGAATGGCCCCGGGTCGCCGTCGACGATGACGTGGCGCAGCGCGGGGTGATCCTGGACAAGTTCACTCGCCATTGCCCGGTAGTCGAATCCGTTAGCGGTATCGGCGATCAGCAGTCCGGTGGCCTGGCTGACGGCGGCGAAGTGTCCCAGCTCGGCGGCGCGGTGGCCGGGTAGGCACATCACCGGGATCGCTCCCGCTCGCAACAGCCCGAACAGCGCCACCGCGAACTGGCAGCTGTTCGGCAGCTGCAGCAGTATCCGGTCGCCGGGAGCGATGCCGGCACCGCTGAGCCCCGCGGCCGCGCGGTCGGCCTGCTGGTCGAGCTCGGCGTAACTGAGGCCGCCATGGCCCGGCGGATCGCCGGCGTCGACTACGGCAATGCGGTCGGGCCAGCGTTGCGCGGCGTCGGCCAGGATCGTGTCCAGGGTTCGCCCCGTCCAATAGCCTGCAGCCCGGTACGAGGCGGCCCGATCGGCGGGAAACGGCACGAATCCCTCCAGGCGCTGCCTTGCGTTCGAGGGCATCCGGGCTCCTTTATACGACGGCTTAGTAGCGGCGATGCCGGGGTCGAGGATAGGGTAACCAAAAAATTAGGGCAGCCTGTGCTAATTCAGGGAGGGTTCGTGGTGCATGCCCCGGTGTGCTCGGAGGTCATCCGCGCGGAGGTAGCCGAGTTGCTCGGCGTCCGCGCCGACGCCGTTCACCCCGACAGCAACCTCATCGGTCAGGGCCTGGACTCGATCCGGATGATGGCCCTGGCTGGTCGCTGGCGCCGCCAGGGCATCGCCATCGATTTCGCCACGTTGGCTGCTACGCCGACGATCGAGGCGTGGTCCGAGCTGCTATCCGCCGGGTTGCCGGCCACCAGCGCTGATCCGCATGCCACGTTCACCGACGCGCCGGTATCCCCGCAAGACGCATCCGGCGAGGCTTTTCCGCTCGCCCCGATGCAGCACGCGATGTGGGTGGGCCGCCAGGACAACCAGCAGTTCGGCGGGGTTGCGGGGCACCTCTATGTCGAGTTCGACGGTGGCCCGACCGACCCCGACCGACTGCGCGCGGCGGCCACCCGGCTGGCGCTTCGTCACTCGATGCTGCGGGTGCGGTTCCTGCCCGACGGCACTCAGCGCATCGCGTGCGAGGCCGAATGCAAAGACTTCCCGGTGACCGTGCAGGACCTGCGCGGTGACGGGGACCTCGTCGATCAGCGGCTCGCCGCCATCCGCGACGCCAAATCGCACCAGCAGCTCGATGGCGCGGTGTTCGAACTCGCGTTGACCCTGCTGCCCGGTAAGCGCTCTCGGCTACACGTCGATCTGGACATGCAGGCCGCCGACGCGATGAGCTACCGCACCCTGATGGCCGACCTGGCGGCCCTCTACCTCGGCCGCGACTTGCCCGCACTGGGCTACACCTACCGCGAATACCGCCAGGCCATCGTGGCCCAGGAGGCACAGCCGCAGCCGGTCCGCGACGCCGACCGGGACTGGTGGGCGCAGCGCATCCCGCAGCTGCCGGACCCGCCGACGCTGCCGACCTGCGCCGGCGGCCGGGACTTACACAAGAGCACCAGGCGCTGGCATTGGCTGGACCCGGCAACCCGCGATGCGTTGTTCTCCCGTGCCCGAGAACGCGGCATCACCCCGGCGATGACGCTGGCCGCGGCATTCGCCAATGCTCTGGCGCGCTGGTCGGGCACATCGCGGTTTCTGCTGAATGTCCCGCTATTCGGTCGTCAGGCTCTGCACCCCGACGTCGACCTCCTAGTCGGCGACTTCACCTCGTCGCTGCTCCTCGACATCGATCTGACGGGCGCGCTCACTTCGGCGGCGCGTGCGCAGGTTGTGCAGGACGCCATGCAGACCGCCGCCGCCCATTCCGCTTACTCCGGGCTATCGGTGTTGCGCGATCTGAGCCGCCACCGCGGCACCCAGGTGCTGGCACCGGTGGTGTTCACCAGCGCGCTGGGACTCGGGGAACTGTTCAGTCCCGATGTCACCGAGCAATTCGGCACACCGGGATGGATCATTTCCCAGGGACCCCAGGTGCTGCTGGACGTACAGGTCACCGAGTTCGACGGCGGAGTGCTGGTGAATTGGGATGTCCGCGACGGGGTCTTCGCACCAGGTGTCGTCGACGCGATGTTCACCCACCACATCGACGAACTGCTCAGGTTGGCCGCCGCTGACGACGCCTGGGAGGTGCCAGGCCCGTCGGCGCTACCGGCCGCGCAGCGCGCGGTGCGCGACGCGGCTAACAGCCGCACCGCCAGTCCCAGCGGGGAGGCCCTGCACGACGGGTTCTTCCGGCGGGCCCAGCAGCAGCCCGACGCACCGGCAGTGTTTGCCAGTTCCGGTGACCTCAGCTACGCGCAGCTGCGCGACCAGGCGTTGTCGGTGGCCGCGGCGCTGCGGAAGGCGGGGATCGGCAGCGGCGACACTGTGGCGGTGATGGGCCCCAAGACTGCCGAACAAGTGCCGGCCCTGCTGGGCATCCTGGCCGCCGGCGGTGTGTATTTGCCGATCGGCGTCGACCAACCACGCGACCGCGCAGAACGCATCCTGCAGACCGGTGCCGTCAGCCTTGCCCTGATTTGCGGCGGGCAGCGGATGTCGCTACCGGTGCGCGCGTGGGTGATTGCTGACGTGCTTCGGAGCGGACCAGGCGAAATCACGCTTGCGGCAACCGATCCCAGCGAAATCGCCTACGCGCTGTTCACTTCGGGCTCCACCGGAGAACCCAAGGGTGTTGAGATGGCGCACGACGGCGCGATGAACACCGTCGAATTCCTCACCCGGCACTTCGAGATCGGCGCCGCCGATCGTTGCCTGGCCCTGTCGACGCTGGAATGCGACATGTCAGTGCTGGACATCTTCGCCACCCTGCGGGCCGGCGGGGCGATCGTGGTGGTCGACGAGGCGCAGCGTCGCGATCCCGATGCCTGGGCCCGGCTCATCGACACCCACAAAGTCACGGTGCTGAACTTCTTGCCCGGCTGGCTGGAGATGCTGCTCGAGGTCGGCCACGGGCGACTGTCGTCGCTGCGGGTGGTGCCCACCGGCGGCGACTGGGTGCGGCCCGGCCTGGCCTGTCGACTGACGGCCGAGGTGCCGAAGCTGCAGTTCGCGGGGCTGGGCGGTGCCACCGAAACCGCCGTGCACGCAACCATTTTCGAGGTCGGCTTGGAGCCCGGTGGGGCCACCGGCCTGCCGGCGGACTGGACCGCGGTGCCGTACGGTACGCCGTTCCCGAACATCGCCTGCCGGGTCGTCGACGACACCGGCGACGACCGCCCCGACTGGGTGGCCGGTGAGCTGTGGGTGTCCGGGCGGGGCATCGCCCGGGGTTACCGCGGCCGCCCCGAACTGACCGCGGAGCGTTTCGTCCAACATGACAACCGGACCTGGTACCGCACCGGTGACCTGGCCCGCTACTGGCCGGACGGCACGCTCGAGTTCGTCGGCCGCGCCGACCACCGCGTCAAGGTCAGCGGGTACCGCGTCGAACTTGGCGAGGTCGAGACCGCATTGCGGCGGGTGCCGGGTGTGCGGGCGGCGGTGGCCGCCGTGCTTCCCGCGTACGGTGGCTCCGACGTACTGGCAGCAGCGGTTCACGCGGAGACCTCCGTCGATGCTGGGCTGACCGCTGAGCGGATTCGCGAGGCTCTCGTGGATCTCGTTCCCGCACATATGATTCCGCGTCACATCTCACTGGTAGACGGTATCCCCTTCACCGACGGCGGCAAGATCGACCGGCGTGCGGTGACCGGCCAGCTGGCCGCCGCAGTTTCCGGCTCGGTTAAACCCGGCTACCGGGCCCCGTCAACACCGTTGGAATCGGCTCTCGCCGACATCGTGGGCGACCTGCTCGCCTTGGATGCGGTTGGTGCCGAAGAGGACTTCTTTGCGCTCGGCGGGGATTCGGTGCTGGCCACGCAGGCCGTCGCCCGTATCCGCACCTGGCTGGATACCCCCGACGTCATGGTCGCCGACATCTTCGCCACTCGAACCGTTTCGGCGCTTGCCGGCTTGCTGAGCGGTCGCGAGCCCGACACTGGGCGGCTCGACCAGGTTGCTGAGGTGTATTTGGAAGTGATCCACATGGACGCCGGGACTGTACTGGCGGCGGTCGCCAAACCTGAAACATCGCAATGACATTCAACAATTTGGTAAGTGTGCCGACCACCTTCGCGCCCTGGATCAAGCTGGTGCCAGGGCGTGACGGGGGGCGGCGCGCGGGCGCGACCGTGGTGTTCCCGCATGCCGGGGCGGCCGCCGCGAGCTACCGGACGCTGGCGACTGCGTTGGCCGCCGGGGGCAACACCTTCATCGTGCAGTACCCGCAGCGGGCCGACCGGCTATGCGAACCTGCCCCCGAAACCGTGCATGACCTCGCCCGCGGGTTGTTCGAGGCCGGACCGTGGTGCCAGGTCGCGCCGCTGCGGCTGTTCGGGCACAGCATGGGTGCCGTCGTTGCCTTCGAGTTCGCCAGGATCGCCGAAGCGCACGGTGCCGCGGTGCGGAAGCTGTGGGTGTCGGCCGGCCCGGCACCCTGCGTCGTTGCCGGTATGCCCGAGCTGCCGACCAGCGACGACGGACTGCTCGCCGATATAGCCGACCTCGGCGGGACCGATCCCGAGCTGCTTGCCGACGAAGAGTTCGCAGAGCTGCTGACCACCGCGGCGCGGGCCGATTACCAAGCGTTCAATCGCTATCACCGCGCACCCGACGTCCGCATTCGTGCGGACACCCACGTACTCGGCGCACGGGATGACCACCGCGTCGATGTCGCCTCACTCCGTCAGTGGGAAAACCACACCGCGGGTTCCTTCGAGCTGTCGTTCTACGACGGCGGACACTTCTACGTCAACGAGCACATAGATGCCGTCGCCGCGCAGGTGAATGCCGATGTCTGATAACCACTCCAGCAAGCTGGCGGCCTGTGCTGACCCCTCTGAGCCGATAGTGGTGGTGGGTATGGCCATCGAAGCGCCCGGCGGTGTCGACACCGCCGACGGCTACTGGGAGTTGTTATCGCAGCAACGGGAAGGGCTGGCTCCATTTCCCACCGATCGGGGCTGGCCGATTCGCGAGCTGCTCACCGGGTCCCGTCGCGAGGGTTTCAAGCCGATCCATGACTCCGGCGGATTCCTTACCGGGGCAACGACATTCGATCCCGCGTTCTTCGGCATCTCACCACGGGAGGCCACTGCGATGGACCCCCAGCAACGGGTCGCACTGCGGGTCGCGTGGCGTGCGCTGGAGAACAGCGGCATCAACCCCGACGATCTCGCCGGACACGACGCGGGGTGCTATGTCGGCGCTTCGGCCACCGGATATGGCCCGGAGATGGCCGAGTTCTCGGGCCACAGCGGTCATTTGATGACGGGGACTGCGCTGGGCGTGGTCTCCGGGCGGATCTCCTACACGCTGGGGCTGGCCGGTCCGGCGCTGACCATCGACGCCTCGTGCGCATCCGCGCTGGCCGCGTTTCACATAGCGGTGCAATCGGTTCGGGCCGGCGATTGCGATCTGGCACTGACCGGTGGCGTCTGCGTGATGGGCTCACCGGGGTACTTCGTGGAATTCTCGAAACAGCACGCCCTGTCTGACGACGGCCACTGCCGCCCATATACCGCGGACGCCAGCGGAACGGTTTGGGCGGAGGGCGCGGCGATGTTTGTGTTGCAACGGGAATCGGCCGCGCGGCGTGACGGCCGGCGGATCCTCGCCGAGATCCGGGCCAGCGCCGTCAATCAGGACGGCCGCAGCGCTGGGCTGACCGCCCCCAGCGGGGCGGCCCAGCGCCGGCTGTTTCGGCGTGCCATTTGCCAGGCCGGGATCCGGCCCGAACAGGTTGGGATGGTCGAGGGGCACGGCACCGGCACCCGGCTGGGTGACCGAACCGAATTGCAGTCGCTGTCATCAACATACGGTGACACCGAGCCCGGCGGTGGCGCGCTACTGGGATCGGTGAAGTCCAATGTGGGGCACGCGCAGGCCGCGGCTGGGGCGTTGGGCCTGGCCAAGGTTCTGGTCTCGGCCGAGCACGGCGTCGTACCGCCGACCCTGCACGCCACGACTGAGGCGAGTCGTGAAATCGATTGGGATAGCCAGGGATTGCGCTTGGCCCGGGTACTGACGCCGTGGCCGGCGAAGGACGGGCAGCGGGTTGCCGCGGTGTCCGCGTTCGGGGTGAGTGGCACCAACGCGCATGTGATCGTTTCTGTTCCGGAGGCACCCCCGGGACCGGGGCAGGGTGTCCCCTGATGCCCGCTCATCGGTTGCCCGACGGCCGCATCCCGGTGCTGCTCAGCGCCCACGAGGAGGACCTGATCGGCCAGGACGCCGCCGCGATCGGCGGCTACTTGCGACGCTTCGCTGAGCCCGAGGCACCGGTGGCCGGGGTGGCTGCGACGTTGTTGCGTACCCGACGAATTCGCCGCCACCGCGCGTTGATACGGGCGGCCGACCACACCGAGTTGGCGGCGGGGCTAGCCGCGCTGGCCGACGGCGACGAGCACCCGCTGGTGGCTCGGTCGTCAGCCGCGGTAGCGCCGCGGACCGCATTTGTGTTTCCCGGCCAGGGCACCCGGTGGCCGTCGATGGGTGCCGACGCCTACCGGCAGCTGCCCGCTTACCGGGCTGAGGCCGACCGTTGCGCGCAGGCGTTCGCGGCGGCGGGGCTGTCGTCGCCGCTGCCGTACCTGGTGACCGGGCCCGCGCGGGAGTGGTCGCAGATCGAGATCCAGGCCGCGCAGTTCACCCACGCGGTCAGTGTGGCGCAGGTGTGGCGATGCTGCGGAGTCCTGCCCGACGTCACGGTGGGACACAGTCTCGGTGAGGTGGGCGCTGCGTACGTTGCGGGCAGCATCGTGCTGGCCGACGCGGTCGCCGTGGTCGCGGCCCGCGCCGCGGTCTTCGACCGGTTGGCGGGCCCGTACGGGATGGCTGTGCTCAATGTCGATACCGACACCGCCGCCCGGATGATCGCCGATATGCCAGGCTGGCTTGAGGTCTCGGCGGTCAACGCGGAGTCGTCGATCGTGGTGTCCGGTGACCGAACCGCCGTGACCGCCATTGTGCGGCTCGCCGAACGCAACGGTGTCTTCGCGCGGGAGATCGACGTCGATTTCCCCGCACACACGAGCGCGCTGGAAAACCTGGGCGGCACCATGGCCGAACTGCTGCCGTCATCGGAGTTTTTGGATGCGCCGGTGGAGTTCATCGGCTCGGCCCGCGGCGACATCGTGCGTCCCGGCACCGATTGCGCGGGCTACTGGACTGACAATCTGCGCAACACGGTGCGGTTCGATCGCGCGGTGGCCGCGGCGGCCCGGCGCGGTGTCGGCGCCTTCATCGAGATGTCGGCACACCCGTCGCTGCTGTACGCGCTGACCGATCAGCTGGACGATGCGCTGATCATCGGCTCCGGGCGACGCGATGAGGCTGTCGTTGACCAACTTTCGGCCAACATCGCCACCGCCGCGGTGGCCAACCCGGGCTACCGGTGGGCTGACGTGACCGGCGCTGCCGGCGGCCCCACGCTGCGCGGCTTCCCCAATGCGCCCATGCGCGCGATACATCTTTGGGCCGCAGCAGAACCCTTGCGCGATGAACTCCCGGGCTCGGCCCTCACCGTTGCGGTTGAGGAGTGGGAGCCGCGCGTCGCCGGGCACCCGGTCGGCCGGACCCGCGGCGAAACGGCCGCGGTCGCGGTTGTCGCGCTCGGCGCCTCTTCAGGAGTCGCGACCGAGTCGGAGTCGTTGTCACGCCGGCTGGCAGCGGCCATCGGCGAGCATCGGGATTGCCGCTTGGCCCCGCCCGACGAAGCCGAGATCGCCGTGATGATCGCGCCGGCTCTGCAGCACCGCGACGTGACGGTGGCCGCCGACGCGATCGGAAAAGCGATCGGGAGTCGCTCCGAGCTTGACTACCCGGGTGCCATCGGGTCGCGGTGCCGCCGCGTGTGGTTGGTTACCGTTGGGGGAGAGCGGATCCGGGCCGGCGAACCCACTGGGTTGCCGGCGCAGGCGGCGCTGGCCGCGACGCACCGCTGCGTCGGCTTCGAATTCCCCGACTGCACATTCGCCAACCTGGATCTACCCCGCTGGGATATCGACGCCCGCGAGGCGGCCGCTTGCATCGATGTGCTGCTGGACGAGGCCGCTGCCGATGTGGCATTGCGGGACAGTGCTTCTGGGTTGCTTCGTTACGTCAAGGCGCTGCGCGAACGCGTTCAAATTCCGCCCGAGCGGCAGCTGGACGCCGGGGACAACGTAGTCATCACCGGCGGCAACGGAGTAATCGGCATGCGATATGCCCGGTACTGCGTCGAGCACGGCGCTCGGAGAATAATCCTGTTGAGCCGCACGGGCCTCGATCGGGCTGGTGTCGACGGGCTCGTCGGCGGCCGCGACGTCGAGGTGCATGCCCCGTCATGCGATATCACCGATCCCAAGATGTTGTCGGCGGTCGCCGCAGAGTACGCCGGTGACGGTGCGTCGCTGCTGATCCACGCCGCCGGCACCGCCAGGTTCGGACCGCATGATCAGCTCACCGACGCCGACCTGGCAACGATGCTCGCGGCCAAAGTAATTGGGCTGTCACGGATGATCGATGTCTGGCCGATGCGGCAGGATTCACAGATCCTGCTGTGCTCATCGGTGTCCGGAGTGTGGGGCGGCCATGGGCATGCCGGGTATGCGGCGTCCAACCGGATGCTCGACGTGTTCGCCAGTAAGTTGCGGGCCAACGGGCTGGATTGCACGGCGGTGCGATGGGGGTTGTGGCGGGGCACCGGCATCGCGGGTGTCGAGGAGGTCGCCCGCGTCGAACGGGCCGGTTTGGTCGCGATGGATCCTGATGCGGCGGTCAGCGCCAGCCTGCGTCACTACGACCGTGACCCGCTGATCTTCGTCGCCGACTTCGACCGCCTGCAGATGTTTTTCGAAAGTCAGGGTGTTCCCATGCCATTCGCAGCATTGGCGCACCGGCCCGATCAACCGGCCGATGGCGAGAGGTCAGCCGGAAGGACAATCGCCGAGGTGGTGCGTGCCGAGCTGGCGGCGGCATTGCGGCTCCCGGGCCCGGCGTCGGTCGACCTGAGCACAGCACTGATCGACCTGGGTGTGGACTCGCTGCTGGCGCTGGATCTGCGCAAGCGGCTACGACGCAATATCGGCCGTTCGGTTCCGCTGGCCAGGCTGCTCGGGGGCATCACCGGCGCTGAACTGATCGACGCGCTGCAGCAGCCGCCCACCCGCACCGAAGCGCCCGCCGACAGACGGGCAAAGTTGGAAAGGCTGGAATCCTGGCGTGACTGACACCGCGGACGCCCGCGCCCGGCTCGACGACGAGCGCCTGGAGTTGTTGCGCCGCAGGATCGCTGAACGCGGCCTAGCCCGGCCGACGGTACCGGCAGGCGTGGCGGTGGAAGTCGCGGAACCTGAACTTCCGGAAATGTCCGACGGCCAGCGCCGGATGTGGTTCGTGCAGTCGATGGACCCGGACAGCGCGCTGCTTAATGTCTGCCTCTCCTATCACGTCACCGGCAGCGTCGATGTCGTGCGGCTGCGCGCGGCGGTGGACGCTGTGGCCGCGCGGCACCCGGTGCTGCGTACCACCTGCCAGACCGACAGCGACGGCGATCCGCATCCGGTGACCCGCGACGATCTGCGGCCCGGTTGGGCAGACCACGACCTGTCCGGGTTGGCTGAGCAGGCCCGGCGGTTGCGGCTGGAGGTATTGGCGCAGCGGGAGTTTCGGCGACCGTTCGACCTGGCCAAGGATTCGCCGTTGCGGATCACCGTGGTGCGGGTGGGCGCCGACGAGCTGATGCTGCTGCTGACCGCCCACCACATCGCGTGGGACGACGGGTCGTGGGCGCCGTTTTTCACCGATCTGACGCGCGCCTACACCGACCCGGACGCGGTCGGTGCCCCGCCGGTATCGGTGGCTGCGACGCCGACCACGCCCGACGGAAGTCTCGAGGTAGACCTCGCCTACTGGCGGTCGCTGATTACCGAACTGCCGGAGCTGCTTGAGCTTCCGGGCCCCAACGGTTCGGTGGTGCCGAGCACCTGGCGCTCACAGCGCGCTGTGGCGCGGTTGTCGGCGACCACCGTTGACCGCGCAGCGGCACTTGCCAGGGAGACGGGAGCCACACCGTACATGGTGTTGATGGCCGCGTTCGGCGCGCTGGTGCACCGCTACACCCACTCGACCGACTTCCTGGTCGCGGCGCCGGTGCTGAATCGGGGCGCCGGAACCGAAAACGCGATCGGTTACTACGGCAACACCGTGGTGATGCGCATGCGGCCGCAGCCGCGGCAGACGTTCCGTGAGCTGGTTGCCGAGACTCGCGACAGCGCGGTGGGTGCCTTCGCACATTCGCGTGTCGACCTGGAATGGCTGGTCCGCGAGACCAATCCGGACCGCCGGCACGGCGCCGAGCGGATGACCCGGATCAGCTTCGGATTACGCGAGCCCGACGGCGGCGGCTTCTGCCCGCCCGGGGTGCGGTGTGAGCGCGCCGAACTGCGTGGTCACTTCAGCCAGCTGCCGCTGAGCTTGATGGTCGAGCCAGGCGGCGGCGAGGGCGGTGCACTGGTCGAAGCCGAGTACCTGGTCGAGGTGCTGGACCGGCCGCTGGTGGCGCAACTGCTCGAGCACTACGCGGTGCTCTTGGACAGCGCACTGGCCGACCCCGACACCGCGCTCTCGGCGTGTGGGCTGATGAGCGACGCCGACGCCGACTGGCTCCGCCGGGTTTCCGCCGGTGAGAACTTCACGACGCCGGCCGCCACGCTGCCCGCATTAGTCGCCGAGCGCGCGGCATTGTCTCCCGACGCGGCCGCCGTGGTCTACGAGGGCCGCCAATACAGCTACCGCGAGATCAACGAGGAAGCAAATCGGTTGGCGCACTGGCTGATCGAACAGGGGATTGGCGCAGAAGACCGGGTGGCGGTGCTGCTCGACAAGTCACCCGAATTGGTCACCACGGCACTGGGCATCCTCAAAGCCGGAGCGGTCTACCTGCCGGTCGACCCCACCTATCCCGAGGATCGGATGACGTTCATCCTGGACGACGCGGAGGCCAAACTCGTGCTGCGCGAACCGGTCACCGGTTTGGCGCGCTACTCGGCCGCCGACCCGGCGACCGACGAGCTGCTGCGACCGCTGCGCCCGGAAGACACCGCCTACCTGATCTACACCTCTGGTTCGACCGGGCTGCCCAAAGGCGTCCCGGTTGCGCATGCACCGATCGCCGAATACTTCGTATGGTTCGGCAACGAGTACCGGGTAGATGACACCGACCGGCTGCTGCAGGTGGCTTCGCCGAGCTTCGACGTGTCCGTCGGCGAGATCTTCGGCACCTTGATTTGCGGTGCGCGGCTGGTGATTCCGCGGCCGGACGGGTTGCGTGATATCGGCTACCTGACCGATCTGCTGCGCCGCGAAGGCATCACCTCGATGCACTTCGTGCCGTCGCTGCTGGGGCTTTTCCTGTCGCTGCCCGGCGTCAACCAGTGGCGCACGCTACGCCGGGTGCCCATCGGTGGAGAGGCACTGCCCGGCGACATCGCGGACAAGTTTCACGCCACCTTCGACGCGTTGCTGTACAACTTCTACGGGCCGACCGAGACCGTCATCAACGCCACCAGCTACCAGGTGGAGGGCGCCCAGGGCACCCGGGTGGTGCCGATCGGCCGGCCCAAGATCAACACGCAAGTGCATCTGCTCGACGACGCGCTGCAGCCGGTGCCGGTGGGGGTTGTCGGCGAAATCTACATCGGTGGAACGCATGTCGCCCGCGGTTACCATCGTCGACCGGGGCTGACGGCCGAGCGCTTCGTGGCCGACCCGTTCACCCCGGGCGGGCGGTTGTACCGCTCCGGCGACCTGGCGCGGCGCAACGCGGACGGGGATATCGAGTTCGTCGGCCGCGCCGACGAGCAAGTGAAGATCCGTGGTTTCCGCATCGAGCTGGGCGAAGTCGCCGCCGCCATCTCGGTCGACCCCAGCGTCGGGCAGGCCGTCGTGGTCGCCGCCGACCTGCCGCAGCTGGGCAAGAGTCTGGTGGGATATGTGACCCCGGCCCAGGGCGGTGGCAGTGACACGGTCGACGTCAAGCGCATCCGTGCGCGGGTTGCCGCGGCGCTGCCGGACTACATGACGCCGGCCGCCTATGTGGTGCTCGATGAGATTCCGATCACCGCGCACGGCAAGATCGACCGCGCCGCATTGCCGCAGCCGCAGATCGCGGCCCGGGTCGAATACAGCGACCCCACGACGGCGTCCGAACGCCGGATCGCCGCGCTGTTTTCCACGCTGCTTGGCCACGACCGGGTGGGTGTCGAGGACTCGTTCTTCGATCTGGGTGGGCACTCATTGGTGGCCACCAAGCTGGTTGCCGCGATCCGGTCGGAATGTGGTGTCGAACTCGGCATCCGGGACGTGTTCGAGCTGGCGACAGTTGGCCGGCTGGCCGATCGGGTCGACCACCTCCGCTCTGGTGAGCTCGTTGCGTCGCGGCCCAAGCTGATCGCGACCGCCCACGACGGGCCGCTGCCGCTGTCGGCCTCGCAGCTGCGTACCTGGTTCGCCTACCGCGTCGAGGGGCCCAGTCCGGTCAACAACATTCCGTTCGCCGCGCGACTGACCGGACCGTGGGACGTCGAGGCACTGATCACCGCTGTCGGCGACGTCGTCGCCCGGCACGAAATCCTGCGCACCACTTACGTTGAGCTCGACGGGGTTCCCTACCAAGTGGTCAACCCGGTGGCCGAGCTCCCGGTGCGGCGCGCCGCCTGGCACGGCGGGAACGAGGACCGCGAGGTGTGGCTACAGGAACAACTCGACGCCGAACGCCGGGGATGTTTCGAGCTGGACCGCGACTGGCCGATCCGGGTCGCCGTGCTGCGCACCGGCGAGGAGTACGTGCTGTCGCTGGTGGTACACCACATCGCGGGTGACCACTGGTCGGCCGGCGTGCTGTTCGCCGACGTGATAACCGCCTATCGCGCCCGGCGTGCCGGCGAAGCCCCGTCGTGGGCGCCGCTTCGTGTGCAATACGCCGACTACGCGGCCTGGCAGGGCGCGTTTCTGGGGGACCAGTTTGGGCACGAGTCACCGGTTGCCGGTGCGCAACGCGAGTACTGGACTCGGCAGCTGGCCGGGCTGCCCGAGGACACCGGGTTGCGGCCGGACTTCCCGCGGCAGCCGGTGCCCAGCGGAGATGGCGAATCCGTCGAATTCCGTATCGACTCCGCCACCCGCGTCAAGCTTGCCGAGCTGAGCCGCGAGCTGGGCATTACCGAGTTCATGCTGCTGCAGTCCGCCGTCGCCGTGGTGCTGCACAAGGCTGGGGGCGGTGTGGACATTCCACTGGGTACCCCGGTCGCTGGTCGCACCGAACCCGAATTGGACCAACTGGTCGGCTTTTTCGTCAACATCCTGGTGCTGCGCAACGACCTGCACGGCAACCCGACGCTGCGCGAGGTGGCCATGCGGGCCCGGGAAATGGCGCTGGCCGCCTACGCTCACCAGGATCTGCCGTTCGACCGGGTCGTCGACAGCGTCAGCCCAGTGCGTTCGCTGTCACGCAACCCGTTGTTCCAGGTCGTCGTGCACGTCCGCGATCACCTGCCCGCCACGCGGGTGATCGATTCGGCCCCACCCGGCTCGGCCCTGGACGGCTCGGACACGGTGTGCACCACCCTGGACCCCACCTTCGACATGGCGCACGCCGATCTGAGCGTCAACCTCTTCGGTACCGACGGCTCGGGCGGGATCGGCTACTCCGGCAACGTCATCTTCCGCACTGAGCTGTACCGCAGGGCCACCATCGAGCGGTTGACGGGCTGGCTGACCCAGGTCGTCAAAGCGTTTGCTGATGATGTCGATCAGACTTTGCGAGATGTGCAGTTGACCGGCGCAGGGGAGCAACATCGCATCCTGAGCGGCTGGAGCCAGGGTCCGCGACCTGCCCCCGGTCGCCCGCGCACCATCGGCGAGTTGTTGGAGCCCAGCCGGCAATGGGGACCCGACCGGATCGCGGTGCGCTGCGGCGACGAGCAGATCGATTACCCTGCGCTGCACCGCCGTTCGGATAATATGGCGGCGCTGCTCGCCGATCACGGCGTGGGTCCGGGATCGCTGGTCGGGCTGTCGACGCGGCGGGGCATCGACCTGGTGGTGGCACTGGTGGGCATCATGAAGGCCGGCGCCGGTTACTTCCCGATCGATCCCGGTTATCCGTTGGCGCGCAAGCAGTTCATGCTCGGCGACGTCGAGCCGCAGGTCGTGGTGGTAACGGCCGGGGCTGCCGACAGCATGCCGGAACATGCTGGCGTCACGCTGATTTCGCTCGACGACCCCGCGGTGCGGGCCGCGCTCGACGACACTGATGCGCTCGGGCACCCGTTACCCAAGCCGCATCCCGACGACCCGATGTACCTGGTGTTCACCTCGGGATCGACCGGCAAACCCAAGGGTGTGCTGGGCACCCATCGGGCGATGGCAACTCGGCTGGACTGGCAACTGCTGCATTACCCGGTACCCGGGCAGGACATCAGGCTTGCCCAGGCATCCATGACATTCCTCGAGGGCAGCATGGAGACGTTGGCCGGTCTGGCCGCCGGGGCCACGACGATTTTGGCTGACGACGCCGAGCATCGTGACGCCGAAGCGCTGGCTTGTTTGATGCGGCGCAATTCGGTAGCCCAGATGACCGCGGTGGCCAGCCTGGTCTCCGCAATGCTCGCGTTGCCTTCGGGGGCGGAAGTGGTGCGGTCACTGACGCGTCTGGTGTGCGGCGGTGAACCGATAAGCGCGTCATTGCTTCAGCGGCTGATGGCGGCCTGCGCCGGACCCGGCGGGCCGGAGATGCTGAACAACTTCGGTGCCACCGAGACCTCCGGTGCGCTGGTCCGCGGGCCGCTGACGCCGCCGATTCCGATTCTGGGTAAACCGACCGTGGATTCGCAGGTGTATCTGCTCGACGACGCCCTGCGACCGGTACCGGTCGGCGTGATCGGCGAGTTGTACTACGCCGGTGGCCAGCTGGTCCGCGGCTACTGGAAGCGACCCGGCCTGACGGCGTCGCGGTTTGTCGCCAACCCGTATGCGAGCGAACCCGGTGCGCGGTTCTACCGCAGCGGCGACCGCGCCCGGTGGACGGAAGACGGTCGATTGGAGTTCGTCGGTCGCACCGACCACCAGGTCAAGGTGCGCGGCTTCCGCGTCGAGCTGGGCGAGGTCGAGGCCGCGCTGACGGCGGCCGATGGGGTGGCCGTCGCGGCGGCCCGCACCTGGGAGGTGCAGGGCAGCACCACTCTGGCCGGATACGTGGTGCCGCAACGGCCCATCGCCGATGAAGCCGAAAAGGTGGCATTCGCGGGCTCGGTCCGGGCCGCGGTCGCTACCAGGCTGCCCGGATACATGATGCCGTCGTCGCTGACCGTGCTTGACGTGCTTCCCAAGACCGAGTCGGGCAAGCTCAACCGGCCCGGGCTGCCGCGCCCGGCGGTCAGCACGAGCGGCCACACCGAACCGCCGTGCACCGACACCGAACGTGCGCTGGCCGCGGTGTTCGCCGAGCTGCTGTCGACCTCCGAGGTCGGGCGCTTCGACGACTTCTTCGCCCTCGGCGGTGACAGCATCCTGTCGGTTCAGCTGGCGGCGCGGGCGCGGTCCGCCGGACTGGCAGTCAACCCGCGCATGGTGTTTGAGAACCCCACGGTGCAACAACTTGCCGCCGCTCTGGAGTCGCTGGGCGCAGTGGTGCCGCAAACCGAGCCGACCGACACCCACTTCGAGCCGATGAGTACCTCCGGGCTGTCGCCTGCCGAGTTGACTGCCGTGAGCCAGCTTTGGTCAGCATCACGCGACGGTAAGCCATGACCGCCACCGGAACCGAGACGGGCTCTGGTCCCGATATCGCTCCCGGTATCGAGGACGTGATGGCGCTGAGCCCGCTGCAGGAGGGCCTGTATTCACTGACCACACTTGCCGAATTCTCCGACAACGAACCGGCCGACGATCCGTACGTGATCGGAATGGCCGCCGACATATCCGGCGCGCTCGACGTCGCGTTGTTACGTGATTGCGCGGCAAAGATGTTGGTGCGCCATCCGAACCTGCGGGCGAGCTTCTTCAGCCGGGGTATTGCACGTCCGGTGCAGATCGTGCCGACACGGGTCGACCTGCCGTGGCGACATGTAACCGCCGCGCCGCAGGACGTCGAAGCGTTGGAGGACGGCGAGCGCCGACGACCGTTCGATTTCGAACGCACACCGGCGATCCGCTTCCTGCTGATCGAATTGCCCAGTGCGCAATGGCGTTTGGTGATCACCGCGCATCACATCGTGATCGACGGCTGGTCGCTGCCGGTGTTCGCCGGCGAACTGATCGGGCTCTACCGGGCCGGCGGAGCCCTGGATGCGCTGCCCGCCGCTCCGCGGCCCTACCGGGATTACATCGGCTGGCTGGCGAACCGTGATCTGGCCAGCAGCCAACAGATCTGGCGCCAGTACCTGGCCGGCTTGCCGGGCCCGACCTTACTGTGGGCTGCCCTGGGCTCGGTTGATTCGGACGGCGCCGGGCTTCCGCGGCGCACCGAAATGCGCATGGACGCGGGGGCCACCGCACGGCTGATCGACGGTGCCCGCTCCCGCGGTATCACCGTCAGCACCTTGACGCAGATGGCCTGGGCGGTGGTGCTGTCGCGGCTGACCGACTGCAGCGATGTGGTGTTCGGGGTTACCGTGTCCGGCCGGCCGGCCGAGCTGGCCGGCGTCGAGACCATGATCGGTCTATTCATCAACACCGTGCCGCTGCGGGTGCGGCTCGACGCGGCCGCGGCCGTCGGTGAGCAGTGCCGCGCCGTGCAACGTGATGCGGCGCTGCTGCGCGAGCACAGCTACCTCGGGCATGCGCAGCTGCGGGCGGTTGGCGGCGTCGGGGAGATGTTCGACACTCTGCTGGTCTACGAGAACTTCCCGATGGGCGGACGGGTCGCCGGCGGCGAATTAACCACTGCTGGTGTGACATTCCGGCCCGCTGCCCTGGAAAGCCTGTCTCATTTCCCGATCACGCTCGCCGCCCACATGGACGGCGCCGAACTGGTCATGTTGATGGAAGTGATCGACGGCGCGCTGGGCGCCACCACCGCCGCG
Organism: uncultured Actinomycetota bacterium; assembly: GCA_963728815.1. Classification (GTDB taxonomy): domain Bacteria; phylum Actinomycetota; class Actinomycetes; order Mycobacteriales; family Mycobacteriaceae; genus Mycobacterium. The sequence goes on along the minus strand of CAVSLH010000014.1, from coordinate 216,320 downwards.
ACGCTGGGCCGACGGGTGCTGGCCACCGCCGAGCGGCTGCTGCAGCTGTGGGACCGTCCGTTGCGCGAGGTCAGCGTCTTGCTCGACGACGAGGCGGCGCCAATGCGCGCCACCGGCGGGATCACTCCGGCGGCGCCGCTTGGCATCCACGCTCGGTTCGCTGAGATCGCGCAGACGATGCCGGACAGCCCCGCGGTCAGCTGGGCGGGTGGCACGCTGAGCTACCGCGAGCTGAACGCTTCGGCCGACAGACTGGCCGCCACGCTCGCCGACCGCGGGGCCAGGGCCGAAACCCCGGTTGCGATAAGGCTTTCCCGTGGCCCGCAGTACATCGTCGCGATGCTCGCAGTGCTCAAGGCTGGCGCCATGTGCGTGCCGCTGGCGCCGGGGATGCCCCCGGAGCGGGTGGATTCGATTCTGCGCCAAAGCGGTGCGACCATCGTCGTAAACGAGGAGCTGCTCAAGGCAAGCGATCACCAGGGCAGCGAATTTCGCCCGGTCGACACCGCGCCCGAACAGGCGGCGTACGTTGTCTTCACGTCCGGGACGACCGGAGAACCGAAGGGCGTCATCGGAACTCACGCCGCGGTGGGTGCCTACGCCGACGACCACTTAGATAACGTGTTGCGGCCCGGGGCCGCCCGGCTGGGTCGGCCGCTACGCATCGCACACGCGTGGTCTTTCGGATTCGATGCCGCTTGGCAGCCGCTGGTGGCGCTACTCGACGGCCATACCCTGCACGTCGTCGATGAGCACACCCAGACCGACGCCGAGGCGCTGGTTCGGATCATCGTCGAGCACGGTATCGACATGATCGACACCACCCCTTCGATGTTTGCGCAGCTGAAGGCTTTTGGTTTGCTAACGAAAGTGCCGCTTGCGGTGCTGGCGCTGGGCGGCGAAGCCGTCGGCAGCAAGTCGTGGGCCCTGATCCGCAACAAGTGCACTTGCACGCCGATGACGGCCTACAACTGCTACGGCCCCACCGAGACCACGGTCGAGGCGGTGGTGGCCGCGATCGCCGAGCACGATGAGCCGTCGATCGGGCGGCCGACCCGGCACACCCGCGGCTACGTGCTGGACTCCGCGTTGCGCGCAGTGCCTTGCGGAGTGACCGGCGAGCTGTATCTGGCCGGCGCGCAGCTGGCCCGCGGCTATCTGGGCCGCGCGGGTGAGACCAGTCAGCGCTTCGTTGCCGACCCGTTCGCCGCTGGTGAGCGCATGTACCGGACCGGCGACCTGGTGCGGCGCAGCCCGGACGGCGCATTGCAATACATCGGGCGCGCCGATGACCAGGTGAAGATCCGCGGCTACCGGGTCGAGCCCGGTGAGGTCGCCGCCGCACTCGAATCGCACCCCGCCGTCCGGCACGCGGGTGTCCTGGTGCACCAGCGTCAGGGAGTTCCGCGGTTGACCGCCTACGTGGCGGCTACCGACGCGGCGGGCCGACAGCCATCGGCGGCCGAGCTGCGCGGCATGCTCAGCTCCCGGCTGCCGCGCTATATGGTTCCGCAGCGCATCGTCATGGTCGACAAAATCCCGCTGACCCCCAACGGCAAGTTGGACGAAGCCACGCTGGCTGCCGCTGATTTCGTGGTCAGGGTATCTAGCGAAGCGGAAAGCTTTGAGGCACCAGAAACCGCCACGGAATCCGTGCTGGCCGAACTGCTTACAAATATTCTGGCGATCCCGGGCAGCTCACGGGTCGACGTCACCGCGGATTTTCTGCAACTGGGTCTGGACAGCATCATGGCACTGTCGGTGGTGCAGGCGGCGCGGGCACGGGGGATAGCGTTGCGCGCCAGGCTCATTCTGGAATGCGGCAACATCCGCGAACTCGCGGCGGCGATCGACTCCGAAGCCGCGCGCATCACCCGAAGCGTCGAGGACACCACCGGCCCGATCCCGTTGCTGGCAGGCGCCCGCTGGCTTTACGAATACGGCGAGCCCCGCAGGCTGGCGCAGACCGAAGTCATCAGGCTGCCCGACACTGTCAGCCGCGAGCAGCTGCGCGCCGCGCTGGCGAGCATCGTCGATGGGCACGAGGTGCTCCGCACCCGGCTAGACCGCGCCAACATGACGCTGCTCCCGGTCGCGGCCGCCGATATCCTCACCGAGATTGACGTCGGCGACGATCTGCACGCGGCGGTCGCCGCGCACAGCGCACAGGCCGTCGACCGCCTCGACCCCGAACGGGGAGTGCTGTTGGCCGCGGCGTGGCTGCGGCCCCCGACCGGGCAGTCCGTGTTGTTGCTCACCGCGCACGTGCTGGCCATGGACCCGGCGTCGTGGCGGGTGGTGCTCGGCGAACTGGACGCCGCCCTGCAAGCGCAGGCCGCCGGCCATTCACCCGCGCCGGTTCGCGAGCACACCAGCTACCGGCGCTGGGCCGCAGCGCTCACCGAGCGCGCCAACCAGCTGGACACGCTGGGATTCTGGTGCTCCCAGCTCGACGGCGACGACCCCGACCTCGGGGCGCGGCGGGTCCGCGAGGGCAGCGACCGGGCCCGCGATCTGATCGTCCGGATGACCGTAACCGACGCCGACATCACCGGCCGACTGCTGGATTCGGGCGTGCCGACGTTCGACCTGCTGGTCGCCGCCGCGTCGGCGACGGTGACGCGCTGGCGGCTGGAGCGCGGCCAGCCCACCCCGGCGCCGCTGCTGGCGCTGGAAACCCACGGCCGCGCCGACTCCCTCGTGGACAACTCGACGACCGACACCAGCGACACGGTGGGCCTGCTCAGCGCCATCTACCCACTGCGGGTGGGCTCGACCGACCCGCGAAACGTCGGGAAGCAGCTGTCGGCGATCCCGGGCGACGGCGTCGACTACGGGCTGTTGCGCCACCTGCGCACCGACACCGGTGCGCGGCTCGCCGACTTCCCCGGGCCGCAGCTGCTGCTGAACTATCTCGGCCACGCCGACATCGCCGGCACCGGGTTACGGCTGGACCGCGAGCTACTGGCTACAGTGTCGCCGCTGCCCGAGCCCGACCTTGCGGTGCGCCATGAGCTCACCATCCTGGCCGCCGTGCTGAAGTTCGGGGAGCAGCGGGTCCTGGTCGCACAGTGGCGGGCACTGCCTGACATTCTCGCTGACGCGGATATCACTGTGCTGCAAGCATTTTGGGATGACTCACTTCGGGAGATGGCGATATGAGCACACTTGCTGTCCTCGGCGCCGGAGCCAAGGCGGTAGCCGTCGCCGCCAAGGCATCCGTGCTGCGCGAGATGGGCGTTGCTGCACCCGACGTGATCGCCGTGGAACGCACCGGGGTCGCGGCCAACTGGCAGGCCAGCGGTGGCTGGACCGACGGTGCGCACCGGCTGGGCACCAGCCCGGAAAAAGATGTCGGTTTTCCCTACCGGTCGGCGCTGGTGCCCCGGCGCAACGCCGAACTCGATGAGCGGATGACCCGCTACAGCTGGCAGTCCTACCTGATAGCCACCGCGTCGTTCGCGGAATGGATCGACCGCGGCAGGCCGGCGCCGACCCATCGGCGGTGGAGCCAGTACCTGGCCTGGGTCGCCGACCACGTCGGCCTGAATGTGGTCCACGGCGAGGTCGATGGGCTCGCCGTTACCGGCGACCGCTGGGCGCTGCGAACCCACGAGACCACCGTGCACGCCGACGCCTTGATGATCACCGGGCCCGGCCAGGCCGAAAAGTCGCTGCTGCCTGGCAATCCGCGAGTGCTCTCGATTGCCCAATTCTGGGACCGAGCCGCTGGCCACGACCGGATCAGCGCCGAACGGGTGGCGGTGATCGGTGGTGGTGAGACAGCCGCGTCGATGCTCAACGAACTGTTCCGCCACCGGGTTTCGACCATCACCGTGATCTCTCCGCAGGTGACGCTGTTCACGCGCGGCGAGGGCTTTTTCGAGAACTCGCTGTTCTCCGACCCCACCGATTGGACCGCTTTGACGCTCGACGAACGGCGCGACGCGCTGGCCCGTACCGACCGCGGAGTGTTCTCGGCAAATGTGCAAGAAGCGCTGCTGGCCGATGACCGGATCCATCACCTGCGCGGCCGGGTCGCCCACGCGGTGGGCCGGCAAGGGCAGATCCGGTTGACACTGTCCACCAACCGGGGCACCGAGAATCTAGAGACGGTGCATGGTTTCGACCTTGTCATCGACGGTTCCGGCGCCGACCCGCTGTGGTTCACTTCGCTGTTTAGTCAGGACGCGCTCGACCTGCTCGAGCTGGGTCTGAGTGGACCGCTGACCGCCGACCGCCTGCAGGAAGCGATCGGTTACGACCTGGCGGTCACCGACGTCACACCCAAGTTGTTTCTGCCGAACCTGGCCGGACTCAACCAGGGGCCCGGGTTTCCCAATCTGAGCTGCCTCGGATTGCTGTCTGACCGGGTGCTCGGCGCCAGGATCCCCACCCAACGGTCTAGTGAGGGTCCGGCGGATCCGTCTAGGTACCCCGACACAAGGAGAAGCGATGAGCACCAATCCCTTCGATGACGACAGCGGTGCCTTCTTCGTGCTGGTTAACGATGAGGAGCAGCACAGCCTGTGGCCGGCCTTCGTTGATATTCCGGCCGGCTGGCGCGTGGTGTACGGCGAAGCAAGCCGGCCAACATGCCTGGAATATGTCGAACAGAACTGGACCGACATGGGGCCGAAGAGCCTGCGTGAGGCCATGGCCGGGGACTGATTCGCCCGGTCCGGACGTGTTGGCGGTCTAGCCGGCCGGTGTTGGGCAAGATTCTGGGTTTTTACACAGCTGCGGCACAGATTAATCACGCAGGCCGCACATACCTTGTGGGTAACGTCGCCGGCCTGAGATACGAAACACCAGTCACAAAGTGCACAATTACACCATGCGCACCATGGACCACGTGAACGGCGTTCGCAGCCTGCCACAGATCCATGCGAATCAAAAGGGGGAGTAGCTCACCATGAAAATTACCGTGAAATCCGTCGCCACAAGCGTGGCAGCCGTGGCAGCGATGGGCGCCGCAGCCGTCGGCGTGACTTCTGTCGCGTCAGTTGCGCCGACCGTGCCTCAGGTGCAACCGGTCGCCTTCGGTGCGCCGCTGCCACAGGAGCCGGCCCCGGCCGCAAACATCCCGACCGCCGTCCAGTTGACCGGCCTGCTGAACAGCCTCGCCGATCCCAATGTTCCGTTCGCGAACAAGAGCAATTTGGTTGAAGGCGGCATCAGCCCGACCGAGGCTCACCTTGCCGACCACGAGCTGAAAAAGGCGGCCAAGAACGGGGATCTGCCGTTGTCGTTCAACGTGGCGAATATCCAGCCGGGCGCCCCCGGTTCCGCCACGGCTGACGTTTCCGTCTCAGGCCCCAAGCTGACGTCGCCGGTCACGCAGAGCGTCACATTCGTCAACCAAGGCAGCTGGATGCTGTCGCGCGCCTCGGCGATGGAGTTGCTGCAAGCCACAGGGCACTGACCCCAGCGTGGGCGGATGGCGAACCCGTCCGTTATCCGCCCACTGCTCTCAGGTCGAGTTTGGCGATGCGCTCCGGGTCGGCCAGCACGTCGATCGCGGCGACCCGTCCGTCACGCACCACGAACCCCATTATCGCCGTTGCCTGCCCGGCGACGAAGATGACCGCGCCGGCGGCACCGTTGACGGCAGCGGGGTGCACCTCGCGCTCGGGCGCCGCGTAACTGCGGGCCAGCTTGGCCACTGACGATGCACCCTCGGCGTGGAACCCGGCGGCGTCGGCGCCGAAGTCGCCACGCAACACCACGTCGGGATCCAGCACCGACACCAGCCGGTCGAAGTCGCCGGTGCGCCCGGCCGCGAAAAAAGCGTCGACGGCCTCGCGCTGGGCGGCCATATCGCCGTCGGGAACCGGGTCCGCCTGTTGGATGCGCCGGCGCGCACGGCTGGCCAGCTTGCGGGTCGCCTCCGGTGTCCGGTCGACGATGGGTGCGATCTGATCGAACGGGACGGCGAAGACGTCGTGCAGCACGAATGCCAGGCGCTCCGCCGGCGGCAACGTATCCAGCACCACGAACAACGCCAGCCCTACTGCGTCCGCCAGCATCGCCCGGTGTTCGGGATCGGATTCCCCTACGCAATCCACGATCGGATCGGGCAGGTGCGCGACCAGTTCCTCCTGACGGCGGACACGGCGGTCGCGCAACGTGTTCAGGCAGATGCGGGCTACCACGGTGGTCAGCCAGGCGTCCAGATTGGCGATACTCTGCGCGCTCTCTTTGGAAGCTGAGCCAGCGTCGGTTCTGTTCAGCCGTAGCCACGCTTCCTGCACGGCGTCTTGGGCGTCATCGATCGAGCCCAGCATGCGGTAAGCGATGGCGCCCAACTGCGGCCGGGCCGCCTCGAAACGCGCGGTCAGCGACGCCTCGGAGCTCATGTGCCACCGACGGGTCGGCTGTTCTCGGGCAGTGCGCACACCAGGCCTTTGTAAAAGCCCTCGGACAAGCCCGAAGCCCCGATTTCGAGCGCGAGATTGAAACGCGCACGAAGATTGCCCAGCGTGATGATGTGGGTGAGCCCGACGAGTTGAGCGGTGTCGAAGTGCGCACGCAGGCGCTCGAAAAGCTCGTCGCTCACCTCGACCGGCGTCCGGGTGATGGCCGTTGCGTACTCGAGGATCAGCTTGTCGACATCAGAAAAGCACGAGGCGTTCTGATAGCCGGATAGCGCGAGCAATTCCTCGTCGGTCAAAATCTCCGACGCGCGTGCGATCTGCGAGCCGAGGTCGATGCAGAACTCGCAGCGCGCCGTCGTAGCCGACTTGAGTTCGGCCAGCGTGCGCTGACGCTCATTGAGGATGTCCAGTTTGGCCTCCGCCTGCTCAAGCCGGCCATACGCCCTCAGCAACCGGGGGATGTGCGCGTACATCCGCAGCGGTTCGAGCATGGTCGCCGTTTCACGTCCGGTCATCTGCTTGAACCTGCGCTTGGTGAAGAAGAAGGCGATCTTGGCGCCCAGTCCGGCGTCGCGGTCGGAGATTCCGGTAAGTCGTGGCATGGGCGTCCCTCCTTGACGTGCCTTCAGTACGTCGACACCCGGCGGCACGCAAACGTGACCGGCTGACCGCGCCATGTCCGGTCGCGCGACCTACGCGTGCCCGCCCAGCGGCATGTCCATGTCGAAAACCCGCGCATGCAGCACGGTGCGATTGCGCAGCGCGGCGCGCACCGCCCGGTGCAGGCCGTCCTCAAGGTAGATGACGCCCCTCCATCTCACCGCATGTGGGAAAAGGTCGCCGTAGAACGTGGAGTCCTCCGACAGCAGGCGGTCCAGGGCGAGCACCGTAGTCGTGGTGACCAATTCGTCGAGCCGGATCTGCTGTGGCGGTATCTGGGACCAGTCCTTGTAGGACAGCCCATGCTCGGGGTACGGCTTGCCGTCCCGCACGCCTTTGAAGATCATCCGCGGATCCTCTCTGACGCGTCGCCTAAGCCCGACGGAATCATGCTGGACAGGCTAGCCCGAAAATCGCGTGCCGAATCGCAGCTCCTGGCTGGAATCGCCGGAGCGCCCGTGCGCCGTCAGGCAGCTGCGGCGGTCAGCGCCTCTTGAGACCGTAAAATGAACGTGATCTAGGAGGTGACAGTCGATGGGCGGTGCCGACGAGCGTCGCTTTGAGGTGCTGCGCGCCATCGTCGCAGACTTCGTGGCCAGCAAGGAACCGATCGGTTCGAAGTCCCTGGTAGAACGCCACAACCTGGGCGTATCCAGCGCCACGGTTCGCAACGACATGGCGGTGCTGGAGGCTGAGGGGTACATCGCCCAACCGCACACCAGCTCCGGACGGGTGCCCACGGAGAAGGGTTACCGCGAGTTCGTCGACCGGCTCGAAGACGTCAAGCCGCTGTCATCGGCCGAACGGCGCGCGATCCAAAGCTTCCTGGAGTCCGGCGTCGACCTCGACGACGTGTTGCGACGTGCGGTGCGGCTGCTGGCCCAGCTGACCCGCCAGGTGGCGGTGGTGCAGTACCCGACGCTGTCGACCTCGACCGTTCGCCATTTGGAAGTGATCGCGCTGACACCGGCCCGGCTGCTGATGGTGGTCATCACCGAGTCCGGCCGAGTGGATCAGCGCATCGTCGAACTCGGCGATGTCATCGACGATCACCAGCTCTCCCAGTTGCGTGAGATGCTCGGCCAGGCGCTGGAAGGCAAGAAGCTCGCGGCGGCCTCGGTCGCGGTAGCCGACCTTGCCGGACAGCTGCGCGGCGCCGGCGGCTTGGGCGACGCGGTGGGCCGGTCGGCGACGGTATTGCTGGAGTCGCTGGTGGAGCACACCGAAGAACGCTTGCTGATGGGCGGCACCGCCAACCTGACCCTCAACGCCGCGGATTTCGGTGGTTCGCTGCGGTCCATCCTGGAGGCCCTCGAAGAGCAGGTGGTGGTGCTGCGGTTGCTGGCGGCCCAGCAGGAAGCCGGCAAGGTGACGGTGCGCATCGGTCATGAGACGGCCGTCGAGCAGATGGCGGGCACCTCGATGGTGTCCACCGCCTACGGCACCGTGGACAGCGTGTACGGCGGTATGGGTGTGCTGGGACCCACCCGGATGGACTATCCGGGAACTATTGCCAGCGTCGCTGCGGTTGCTCTGTATATAGGCGAAGTCCTGGGTGCCCGATGAACGTGCACCTGCTACCGAATTTGTGGATAGCCGCGTAGGCGCGGCATAAGACCCCGCATAGGAGAGTCAGGCGTGGCAAGCGATTATTACGGGCTGCTCGGCGTGAGCAGAAACGCCAGCGACGCGGACATCAAACGCGCATATCGCAAGCTGGCACGCGAACTGCATCCCGACATCAATCCGGACGAGGCCGCGCAGGCGAAATTCAGGGAAATCAGCGTCGCCTACGAAGTGCTGAGTGACCCGGAGAAACGCCGGATCGTCGACTTGGGCGGCGACCCAATGGAGGGTGCTGCCGCATCAGCCAGCGGATTCGCCGGCTTTGGTGGTTTGGGCGATGTATTCGAGGCCTTCTTCGGCGGCGGCTTCACCGGGGCTTCGGCATCACGTGGTCCCATCGGCCGGGTTCGGCCGGGTTCGGACTCGCTGCTGCGGATGCGGCTCGACCTCGAAGAGTGCGCAACCGGCGTCACCAAGCAGGTCACCGTCGACACCGCGGTGTTGTGCGACCGGTGCCAGGGCAAGGGCACCAACGGCGATTCCGCGCCGATACCCTGCGACACCTGCGGCGGTCGCGGGGAGGTGCAGTCCGTGCAGCGTTCGCTGCTGGGTCAGATGGTGACGTCGCGGCCGTGTCCCACCTGCCGGGGTGTCGGGGTGGTCATCCCCGACCCGTGCTACCAGTGCGTCGGCGACGGCCGGGTGCGGGCTCGTCGCGAGATCAGCGTCAAGATCCCCGCCGGTGTCGGCGACGGGATGCGGGTGCGGCTTGCCGCCCAGGGCGAGGTCGGGCCCGGGGGAGGGCCGGCGGGTGACCTGTACGTCGAGGTCCATGAGCAGGCCCATGACATCTTCGTCCGTGACGGTGACGACCTGCACTGCACGGTTTCGGTGCCGATGGTCGACGCGGCGCTGGGCGCCACGATCACCGTGGATGCCATCCTGGACGGCATCAGCGAGATCGCCATTCCGCCTGGCACGCAACCGGGTTCGGTCATCACGCTGCGTGGCCACGGGATGCCGCATCTGCGGTCGGCCGCGCGGGGTAATCTGCACGTCCACGTCGAGGTGGTGGTCCCCACTCGGCTGGACCACCATGACGCCGAACTGCTGCGCGAGCTGAAGAGCCGCCGCAACCGCGACGTGCCCGAGGTCCGCTCGACGCACAGCGCCGGTGGCGGACTGTTCAGCCGGCTACGCGAAACATTCAGCGGGCGCTAGCGCGGTTTTTAAGGTTTCAGGGGCCGCGACATGGTGGCGACGCTGTTCTACGTCGACGCATTGCCCGATACCGGCGCGCTGGCGGTCGTCGGCGGCGACGAGGGATTTCACGCTGCCATGGTCCGCCGGATCCGTCCCGGCGAGCAGTTGGTGCTCGGCGACGGCGCTGGTGGCCTCGCCCGTTGCCTGGTCGAGCACGCCGGGCGGGACGGGTTACGTGCCCGGGTGTTGGGACGCTGGAGCGTCGCGCCCGGACGGCCGCCGGTGACGGTAGTGCAGGCGCTGCCCAAGTCCGAGCGCTCGGAGTTGGCAATCGAAATGGCCACCGAGGCCGGTGCCGATGCGTTCGTGGCCTGGCAGGCGGACCGCTGTGTGGCCAGCTGGGACGGTGCCCGGGTCGATAAGGGTCTGCGCCGGTGGCGTGCGGCCGCCCGTTCAGCGGCCCGGCAATCCCGCCGGGCGCACATCCCGCCGGTTGACGGCGTGCTGTCCACTGCGGCGCTGACCCAGCGGATCCGTGACGAGGTAGCCGCCGGCGCGGCGGTGCTGGCCTTGCACGAGTCGGCAACTGATCGGCTTGCGAATGTCGCTGTGGCACAAGCAAACTCGCTGGTGTTGGTGGTCGGTCCGGAAGGCGGTATCGCGCCGGAAGAGATCGCCGCGTTGACCGACGCGGGCGCCGTGGCGGTCCGGCTTGGTCCGCAGGTGCTGCGGACGTCGACCGCGGCCGCGGTGGCGTTGGGTGCGCTGGGCGTGCTTACCCCCCGATGGGATCAGCCAGGCGACGAAGGGAGCCGATCCGATGACTAGCAGCGCCCACGATCTGAGCGCCATCTTCGACGAGCACGTCGCCCACGAGTTCGTCGCCAAGGACGTCGCCGCGACTATGGCGACGATGACTGCGGAACCTTTCGTCAATCACGTGCCGACGATGATGGGTGGGGTCGGCGCGGACGAGGTGGCGGATTTCTACGGCAAGTACTTCATCGGGCACTGGCCAGCCGACACCGCGATCATCGGAGTCTGTCGGACCGTCGGCGCCGACCGCGTCGTCGACGAGATGATCATGTCGTTCACGCACGACATCCCGATGCCGACATTCCTTCCCGGAGTGGCGCCCACGGGCCGCGCGGTCATGCTGCCGGTGGTGGTCGTGATGGGGTTCGACGAGGACTCCGAGACAAGCGGTGACTTCGAGACACCAAAGGTCGCCTATGAACGGATCTACTGGGATCAGGCCTGTTTGCTGGTGCAGGTTGGGCTGCTCCAAGATTTCCCAGAGACGTTGCTGCCCGTCACCGGCGTTGCCCAGGCCCGCAAGGTGCTGGACGAGGATCTGCCGGCGAATACTCTGTTGCGGCGCTGACATGCGGCCTGACGTTGCGGCTAGCGTGAATTCAGCGACGCGACACGCCCAGATTCGCAAAGGACGGCCGGGACCCCGCCGCCACGAATCGTTGGGACGCGGTCGCGACCAGCGGTAGACTCGCAATCCAAGACTTAACCGCCCGGAACCGACCGAACTCGCAGAAAGCAGGCATCGGAAACCACGTGACGCCCCGCGAGACCAGCGCTGCTGACGCAGCTGGAGCCCGGCAGGCCGACGCTCAGGTTCGCAGCAGCATCGATGTTCCGCCCGATCTCGTCGTGGGCCTGCTCGGTTCGGCAGACGAGAATCTGCGCGCGCTCGAACGCATACTGAGCGCCAATCTGCATGTGCGTGGCAATGCCGTCACCCTCTCGGGTGAGCCGGCCGACGTCGCGCTCGCCGAGCGGGTGATCTCCGAGCTGGTCGCCATCGTGGCCGGCGGTCAGCCGTTGACACCGGAGGTGGTGCGCCACAGTGTCGCCATGCTGGTCGGCACCGGCAACGAGTCACCGGCCGAAGTGCTCACCCTGGACATCTTGTCGCGCCGTGGTAAGTCGATCCGGCCCAAGACACTCAACCAGAAGCGCTATGTCGACGCCATCGACTCCAACACCATCGTCTTCGGGGTCGGCCCGGCGGGCACCGGGAAGACGTATCTGGCCATGGCCAAGGCGGTCAACGCGCTGCAGACCAAGCAGGTAACCCGCATCATCTTGACCCGACCAGCGGTGGAAGCCGGTGAGCGCCTTGGCTTTTTGCCGGGCACGCTGAGTGAGAAGATAGACCCGTATCTGCGGCCGCTGTATGACGCGCTGTACGACATGATGGACCCCGAGCTGATTCCGAAGCTGATGTCCGCCGGGGTCATCGAGGTCGCACCACTGGCATACATGCGTGGCCGAGCGCAGCCGGTGTTTACGAAAGTCTTGACCCCCAACGGTTTTCGGCCGATCGGTGAACTTCAGGTCGGGGAGTTCGTGATCGGCTCGGATGGGTGTCCGACAAAAGTTTTGGGTGTCTATCCGCAGGGCTTCAAGGAGATCTATCGGGTCTACACACAGGACGGTTCGTCGACGCTTGCGTCGGGTGACCACCTCTGGTCGGTCTACACCCGCGAGGATCAATTTCGTGGAAAGCCGCCGCGAGTGCTGCAGACAAAGGAGTTGGTTGGCAATCTTCGCGCGGCGCACTACCACCGCTACGAGTTGCCGCTGTTGAGTGCACCTGTGAGTTTCGAATCACGGCCGGTGCCGCTCGATCCGTACGCTCTTGGTCTGCTGCTGGGTGATGGGTGTCTCACCTGTTCGACGACACCGAGTTTCGCGACAAATGATCCCGAACTGGCTGCATCGCTAGGACGGCTCATCCCGGGGATCGAAGTGCGACGGAAGTCCGACGTGGACTACGTACTGAACCGGGTCACTTGTCCCGGTGAGGTCATTACGATCGAAAACCCCGTCACGGGCGCCTTGCGTCAAATGGGGCTGGCGGGTGCGCGGTCCAATACCAAGTTCGTCCCCGAGGGCTACGTGTTCAATTCGCCCGATGTGCGGCTGGCTGTTCTGCAGGGTCTCCTCGACTCCGACGGTGGTCCGGTCACTCAGCAGGGGCGGACGTGCCGCATTCAGTTCACGACGGTCTCCGACCGGCTGTGCGAGGACGTCGTGTTCCTGGTCCAGTCGCTCGGTGGTTTCGTATACCAGCGCACCAGGGCAGCGGCGGGGCGCAAGCCAGGATTGGCGCGTGGTCGGGACGTACATCACCGGTCGGACGCGCACATCCTAGGCATCCGGCTGCCGGAGGGAGTTGTCCCGTTCCGGCTCGCCCGCAAGGCCGCGAAGTACGACGCGACGGGCGGCGGGCGGCCGAAACGCTTCATTGATCGCATCGAGCCCGCGGACACGGAGGAGGCCGTGTGCATCCGGGTCGCTGCCGCGGACTCGCTGTATGTAACTGAAGACTTCCTGCTTACACACAACACCTTGAATGACGCCTTCATAGTCCTGGACGAGGCGCAGAACACCACCGCCGAGCAGATGAAGATGTTCCTCACCCGGCTGGGGTTCGGCTCGAAGGTCGTCGTCACCGGGGATGTCACCCAGGTCGACCTGCCGGGCGGTGCCAGGTCCGGCATGCGGTCGGCGATCGAGATCCTCGACAGTGTCGACGACATCCACATCGCGGAGCTGACCAGTGTGGACGTGGTGCGCCATCGACTGGTTTCGGAGATCGTGGACGCCTACGCAAAATACGAGGAGCCCGGCTCGGGGATGAACCGGGCGGCTCGGCGGGCGTCAGGCGCCCGCGGTCGCCGATGATGGTCCAATGAGTATCGAAGTATCCAACGAGTCGGGCATCGACGTCTCCGAAGTCGAACTGGTCAGCGTCGCGCGGTTTGTCCTCGCCAAGATGGACGTCAACCCTGCCGCGGAGTTGTCGATGGTGCTGTTGGATACCGCGGCGATGGCCGATCTGCACATGCGCTGGATGGACCTGCCCGGCCCGACCGACGTGATGAGCTTCCCGATGGACGAGCTCGAGCCGGGTGGTCGCCCCGATGCCCCCGAGCCGGGCCCGTCCATGCTGGGCGATATCGTGCTGTGCCCGGAATTCGCCGCTGAGCAGGCGGCCGCGGCGGGCCATAGCCTCGGACATGAGTTGGCGTTGTTGACAATCCACGGTGTGCTTCATCTGCTCGGCTACGACCACGGCGAGCCGGACGAGGAAAAGGAGATGTTCGCGCTGCAGGACCGGCTACTGGAAGAGTGGGTCGCCGACCAAGTCGAGGCCTACCAGCATGACCGTCAGGACGAAAAAGACCGCCGGTTGCTGGACAAGTCAAGGCATTTCGGCCTTTGACCGGCCTGTATCAGCTGCTTGGCGCGATCGCGTTGATCGGTCTGGGCGGGCTTTTTGCGGCGATCGACGCCGCCATCAGCACGGTGTCGCTGGCCCGGGTGCAGGAGTTGGTGCGCGATGAGCGGCCGGGCGCGGTGGCGCTGTTCAAGGTGATGGCTGAACGGCCGCGCTACATCAACCTGGTGGTGCTGCTGCGGATCACTTGTGAGATCACCGCGACCGTACTGCTGGTGGTGTTTCTCTACGACAACTTCGGCCTGAAATGGGCGTTGTTCGGTGCCGCGACCATCATGGTGATAGTCAGCTTCGTCGTCATCGGCGTGGGCCCCCGCACCCTCGGGCGCCAGAAGGCGTATTCCATTTCGTTGGCGACAGCCCTTCCGCTGCAAGCGATCTCGTGGCTGTTGATGCCGATCAGCCGATTGTTGGTGGTCCTCGGCAACGCGCTCACCCCGGGCCGCGGCCTGCGAAACGGGCCATTCGCATCCGAGATCGAGCTGCGCGAAGTCGTCGACCTGGCCCAGCAGCGCGGCGTGGTCGCCGCTGACGAGCGCCGGATGATCCAGTCGGTCTTCGAACTCGGCGACACCCCGGCCCGTGAGGTGATGGTGCCGCGCACCGAAATGATCTGGATCGAAAGCGACAAATTAGCCTCTCAAGCCACAACTCTGGCCGCCCGCAGCGGGCATTCCCGCATTCCGGTGATCGGCGAGAACGTCGACGACATCGTTGGCGTCGTCTACCTGAAAGACCTTGTCGAGCAGACGTTCTTGTCGACCGACGGCGGCCGGGACGTAGGCGTGGCGCAGGTGATGCGCCCGGCGGTGTTCGTGCCGGACTCCAAGCCACTCGACGCGCTGCTGCGTGAAATGCAGCGCGACCGCAACCACATGGCGCTGTTGGTCGACGAGTACGGCGCGATCGCCGGCCTGGTCAGTATCGAAGACGTACTGGAGGAGATCGTCGGCGAGATCGCCGACGAGTACGACCACGCCGAGACGGCGCCGATAGAAGACTTGGGCGACAAATGTTTTCGGGTGTCGGCGAGATTGCCGATCGAAGACGTCGGCGAGCTGTACGGCATGCAATTCGACGACGATCTCGATGTCGACACGGTAGGTGGCTTGCTGGCTCTGGAATTGGGCCGGGTCCCGCTGCCCGGCGCCGAGGTGGTATCGCATGGCTTACGGCTGCACGCTGAGGGCGGCCCCGATCATCGCGGGCGGGTACGGATCGGCACCGTCCTGCTCAGCCCGGCCGAATCTGACGGTTCTTTCGAACGCCAACAGGGGGGTGATCCTCATGGCTGAGCCGTTGGACGCCGAGGACTCGAAGCTGGTGGTGCTGGCGCGGGCTGCGATGGCGCGCGCCGAAGCCGGCAGCGGTGCAGCGGTGCGTGATGTCGACGGCCGTACGTATGCGGCTGCGCCGGTGGCCTTGTCGACGCTCGAGCTGACCGGCCTGCAGGCGGCGGTGGCAGCGGCCGCATCCAGTGGGGCGACCGGGCTTCAGGCCGCCGTGCTGGTGGCCGGGTCCGTCGACGATCCCGGTATCGCCGCGGTCCGCGAACTGTCGCCGACGGCGTTAGTGATCGTCACCGACCGCACCGGGAACCCGCTATGACGCAGAGCGTGAACTCACGGCGAAAAATGACGCGAAAAGTCGCACTGTGTGCACGCTCGGCGATATGACGGAATTCCATTCGGGCTTCGTGTGTTTGGTCGGCCGGCCGAATACCGGCAAATCGACGCTGACCAACGTACTGGTTGGTGCCAAAGTGGCGATCACCTCGATGAGGCCGCAAACCACCCGGCACACCATTCGCGGGATCGTGCACCGCAAGGACTTTCAGATCATCCTGGTCGACACCCCCGGCCTGCACCGGCCGCGCACTCTGCTGGGCAAGCGGCTCAACGACTTGGTCCGCGACACTTACGCCGAGGTTGACGTAATCGGGCTGTGCATCCCAGCTGACGAGGCGATCGGTCCGGGAGATCGGTGGATCGTCGACCAGATCCGCTCGATCGCGCCGGCGACGACGCTGGTCGTCATCGTCACCAAGACCGACAAAGTGCCCAGGGACCGGGTAGCCGCACAGCTGGTAGCGGTCAATGAGCTCGTCAACAGTTCCGCCGAGATCGTCCCGGTGTCGGCAGTCACCGGTGAACAGGTCGATGTGCTGATCGACGTGCTGGCCGCGGCCTTGCCCGCCGGCCCGGCGTACTACCCCGACGGTGAGCTGACCGACGAACCCGAGGAGATGCTGATGGCCGAGCTCATCCGCGAGGCAGCCCTGGAGGGAGTGCGCGACGAGCTGCCGCATTCACTGGCGGTGGTGATCGACGAGGTCAATCCGCGGGAGGGGCGTGACGACCTGATCGACGTGCACGCGGTGCTGTATGTCGAGCGGGCCAGCCAGAAGGGAATCGTCATCGGCAAGGGTGGCGCCCGGCTGAAGGAAGTGGGTACCGTGGCGCGCGGCCAGATTGAGAAGCTGCTGGGGACCAAGGTCTATCTCGACTTGCGGGTCAAGCTGGCCAAGAACTGGCAGAGCGACCCTAAACAGCTTGGCCGACTTGGGTTTTAGCGCATTCTAGTCTTGCCGAGTGCTCCACCCGGGCGTTCCTGGCCCGCCGTTCCACCACACTTTCGGCTGCTTGGTCGCCCAGCCGCAGACGGCCTCCAGCTCGGCGGCCAGCGAGATCAGCATGCCCTCGCTGTTCGCCGGACCCATCAGCTGCACACCGATCGGCAGGCCGTCTGAGGTGAACCCCGCCGGTACGTTGATTGACGGCCAGCCCAGCACGTTCCACGGCCATGTCACCGGACAAGCGGCGATCATGGCGCGGTCGGTGCCGAAGCCGTCCAACCGGTCGAAGGAGCGCGCCAACGGCGGTGGTTGCGCAGTGGTCGGTGCCAGCACCACGTCGACGATGTCGAAGATCGAGCCCACCCGATGCTGGCTGGCGGCTTCGTGGCGGCGCGCGCTTTTCAGAATCGCCTGTCCCAGCACATGGCCCATGCGCAGGTTGGACACGGTGCGGCGGTCCAGGATGACACCGTCGCCCAGCCGCTCCTCCCAGTCCCGCAGGCCCGAGGTGGACCGGGCGAGAAAGTCCCACGACAACCGCAGGCCGTAGTCCGGGTTACCCGGCACCACGGTGTGGCCGAGCAGCTCGAGCTGCTTGCCCACCGCTCGCGCCGCGGCCAGGATTTCCGGGTGCAACTTGGCCCGAAAGCCGGTGTAAGGGAACCGGGTTGACAGCGCGATGTTCAGCGGACCGGGTGCGATGCCGACGTAGTCGGAAACCGTCACCGGGGGCGGCTTGTGCCGGTCGCCCTCGACGTTTCCGGACGCGGCGTCGAGCACCAATGCTGCATCGGCCACGGTGCGGGCCAGCACGCCGTTGACCGCGACGCCGTTGAACGCCTCCGGCAACGGCCAGGTGGAGATGCGGCCGCGTTGCGGCTTGATGCCTACCAGGTGCGTCCACGCTGCGGGCACACGGACGCTGCCGGCGCCATCGGAGCCGATAGCCGCGGTGACCAGGCCTGCGGCCACCGCGGCCGCGCTACCGCCTGACGATCCGCCCGGAGTGTGCCGACGCGACCAGGGGTTGCGGGTGTGTCCGAATCCGGGTCCGCTGGTGAACGGCCATTGACCCAATTCACAGGTGTTCGTCTTGCCGACGATCACCGCGCCGGCCGCCTTCAGCCGGCGAACGACCTCGGCGTCGTGGGTTGCGGGCCGGACGTGCCCCTCGGTACCGAAGGCGGTGGGCACTCCAGCAACGTCCACGTCGTCCTTGACCGCGATCGGGATGCCCAGCAACGGCGCCGTGTCGCCGGCGGCCCGTCGCCGATCGGCTTCCGCCGCGTCGGCCAGCGCGGATTCGGTGAGCACTATCCGGAAGGCGTTCAATGTGGACTGGCTGATGTTGATCGCGTGCAGGGAACGGCGCACCAGCGTGTCGGCAGTCACTGAGCGGGTGGCCAGCTTATAGAGCAGGTCAGTGAGCGTGGGCAGGCGCTGGTCGCCGGATCCGGAAGCGGACCCAGATGCGGACCCAGAAGCGCCAATCACGGGGTACGAGACTATCGGCGCGGATACCCGCGATGTCGCGGTGGGGTGCAAAACTGTTGTGATGCGGCTGTATCGGGACCGGGCGGTGGTGTTGCGCCAGCACAAGCTCGGCGAAGCCGACCGGATCGTCACCCTGCTGACCCGCGATCACGGGCTGGTTCGTGCGGTGGCCAAAGGTGTGCGCCGCACTCGCAGCAAATTCGGCGCGCGACTGGAGCCGTTCGCGCATATCGACGTGCAACTGCACCCTGGCCGCAACCTCGACATCGTCACCCAGGTCGTCTCGATTGACGCGTTCGCCACCGACATAGTCAGCGACTATGGCCGGTACACCTGCGGGTGCGCGATGCTGGAAACCGCCGAACGCCTCGCCGGTGAGGAGCGGGCGCCCGCCCCGGCCCTGCACCGGCTCACGGTGAGCGCCCTGCGGGCGGTGGCTGACGGACGCCGGCCTCGCGACCTGCTGTTGGACGCTTATCTGCTGCGTGCCATGGGCATCGCCGGATGGGCGCCGGCGCTAACCGAGTGCGCCCGCTGTGCCACACCCGGTCCGCATCGGGCGTTTCACATCGCCGCAGGGGGCAGTGTCTGCGCGCATTGCCGCCCGGCCGGCTCGACGACACCGCCGCCGGGTGTGCTGGATCTGATGTCCGCGCTGCACGACGGCGATTGGGAAGCCGCCCAGGAGGCGCCGCAATCCCACCGCAGCCAAGTCAGCGGATTGGTGGCCGCACACCTGCAATGGCATCTGGAACGGCAGCTCAAAACATTGCCGCTGGTGGAGCGGACGTACCGGGTCGATCGCACAATCGCCGAGCGGCGCGCAGCGCTGATCAGGCAGGATGTGGCCTGTGGCTAAGATCGCCCGCAGGCTGAAGTCCACCGACTTCCCGCAGCTGCTCGCCGCGCCCGACGACTACCCGACCTTTCCCGACACGTCGACATGGCCGGTTGTCTTCCCGGAACTGCCGCCATCCCCGGAGGGCGGCCCGAGTCGGCCGCCGCAGCACACATCGAAAGCGGCTGCGCCGCGGATTCCGGCCGACCGGTTGCCCGTTCATGTCGCCATCGTGATGGACGGCAATGGTCGCTGGGCCACGCAGCGCGGACTGAGTCGCACCGAGGGCCACAAGATGGGCGAGGCGGTGGTGATCGACATCGTTTGCGGCGCAATTGAACTCGGGATCAAGTGGCTCAGCCTGTACGCCTTCTCCACCGAGAACTGGAAGCGGTCCGCTGAGGAAGTCCGCTTTCTGATGGGCTTCAACCGCGACGTGGTGCGCCGCCGACGGGAGAACCTCAAGGCAATGGGTGTCCGGATCCGGTGGGTGGGCTCCCGGCCACGCTTGTGGCGCAGCGTCATCGACGAACTGGCGATCGCGGAGGCTATGACGGCCCACAACGACGTCATCACCATCAATTACTGTGTCAACTACGGTGGCCGCACCGAAATCGCGGAAGCTGCAAGGGAAATCGGTCGTTTGGTTGCAGCGGGCAGACTGAACCCGGACCGGATCACCGAGTCCACGATCGCCCATCACCTGCAGCGACCCGACATCCCCGACGTGGACCTCTTTCTGCGGACGTCGGGGGAGCAGCGGTCCAGCAATTTCATGCTTTGGCAGGCGGCCTACGCCGAATACATATTCCAGGACAAGTTGTGGCCTGACTATGACCGCCGCGACCTGTGGGCCGCCTGCGAGGAATACGCGTCGCGCAATCGACGGTTCGGGAGCGCCTAGTGTCATCCCTGCAGGAGCGGCTGGCATCGATACTCCGCGGCGTCCTGCCCGTCGAGGAGGAACCCGACGGCGGGCTGACGGTGCGCCATGGCGACACGTTTGCGTCGTTACGGGTGGTGAACATCTTCGAGGACCTCGACCTGGTGTCACTCACCCAGATATTGGCGTGGGATCTGCCGCTGACCAAGAAGGTCAGCGACCAGGTGGCCAGGCACACGCGCGACACCAACCTCGGGACGGTGACCCTGGTGGAGAAGGTCGCTGAGAAGGCCGCGCAGCGCAACTCCGGTAGAGGTGCTGCCAAAACCGTGGACGTGATGCTGCGATACAACTTTCCAGGCGCCGGCTTGACCGACGACGCGCTGCGCACCCTGATCCTGCTGGTGCTGGACATGGGCGCCCAGATACGCAGCGCGCTGACCTCTTGAGCCCGGTGGTCAGAGCGGGGCCTTTAGCGGGCCTTCAGGACCGGCATTCCGAGCAGGTGCCGAAGATCTCGATGGTATGGCTGACGTCGGAGAATCCGTGTTTGGCGGCCACTTCCGCCGCCCACGCCTCGACCTCGTGGTCGCCCACCTCGATGGTGGATCCGCAGACGCGGCACACCAGATGGTGGTGATGATCTTCCGAGCACCTGCGGTAGACGGATTCACCGGTGTCGGTGCGCAGCGTGTCCACCATTCCCGCCGCTGCCATCGATTGCAGCGTCCGGTAGACGGTGGTCAGACCAATGTTCTCGCCACGGCGACGCAACTCGTCGTGCAGCTCCTGGGCTGAGCGGAAGTCGTCGAGCGTCTCCAAAAGCGTCGAAATCGCTGCTCGCTGGCGGGTGGAACGGACGCTGGCTCCGGTCATGAGCGCCGCTCCTCCTCATCGCTTCGCTCTGCATCGTCGCAGGCGCGGGTCATGAGCGCCGCTCTCCCCCGCAAGCGGGAGGTGCCCCCACCTCATCGCTTCGCTCTGCATCGTCGCCGGTGCGGGTCACGGCGCGTCCTCGCCAGCGTGGGCGACCGCGTCGACGACGATATGCGCAAGGTGGTGGTCAGCAAGCCGGTAAAGCACTTCGCGGCCGGACCGCTCCCCGGCGACCACGCCCGCCGCCTTGAGGATCTTCAGATGTTGGCTGACCAGCGGCTGTGGCACGCCCAGTGCGTCGACCAGTTCGTGCACGCAGCGCTGGGATTCACGCAATTGCAGCACGATGGCGATCCGCACCGGCGCTGCCAGCGCGCGCAGCAGCTCGCCGGCGGCGTCCAGAATCTCCCGCGGCGGCGGCGCGGGATAATCGCCGAGCCCCGAAAGCCCATCAGGCCCGTGGTCGTGGCCGCCAACCAAATCGGAGGTCACCGTTGAGGATGAACCGTCTGCGGCGGTCGGCGTTGAGGAGGACATCGCCATTTGAAGTCATCACCTCGAGAAGTGCCGGATATTGGGAATGCCCGCCGTTGGCAACACCCGCTGTTTGGAAAAGTTTCGGCTGCCTTCCACTCTCACATGCATGATGATGCATGTCAAAGAACCCGGCACCGATCGCTACCATGACTGATGTTTTGCGCGTGGCGGTTCACCGCCGCGCGTGTCTGGCCCCTTATTCGGGAAGGAAGTGGACTACCTCGTGGCGTCCGTCATCGACACCGTAGTCAACCTGGCCAAACGACGCGGCTTCGTCTTTCCCTCGGGTGAGATCTATGGCGGCACAAAATCAGCGTGGGACTACGGTCCGCTGGGCGTGGAACTCAAGGAGAACATCAAACGGCAGTGGTGGCGCGCGGTGGTCACCAACCGCGACGACGTGGTGGGGATCGACTCGTCGATCATCCTGCCGCGGGAGGTGTGGGTGGCCTCCGGCCACGTCGAGGTCTTCCATGACCCGCTCGTCGAGTCGCTGATCACCCACAAGCGCTACCGCGCCGACCATCTGATCGAGGCCTACGAAGCCAAGCACGGGCAGCCGCCGCCCAACGGGCTTGCCGATATTCGCGACCCGGAGACCGGCGAGCCCGGCCAGTGGACCGAGCCGCGCGAGTTCAACATGATGCTCAAGACTTATCTCGGACCGATCGAGACCGAGGAGGGGTTGCACTATCTGCGCCCCGAGACCGCGCAGGGCATCTTCGTCAACTTCGCCAACGTAGTGACGACTGCGCGCAGGAAGCCGCCGTTCGGTATCGGGCAGATCGGCAAGAGCTTCCGCAATGAGATCACCCCGGGCAACTTCATTTTCCGCACCCGTGAGTTCGAGCAGATGGAGATGGAGTTCTTCGTCGAACCGTCGACCGCGAAGGACTGGCATCAGTATTGGATCGACACCCGGCTGCAGTGGTATGTCGACCTCGGTATCGATCCGGAGAATCTGCGGCTGTTCGAACACCCGAAGGACAAGTTGTCGCACTACTCCGACCGCACCGTCGACATCGAGTACAAGTTCGGCTTCGTTGGTAACCCGTGGGGTGAGCTGGAAGGCGTCGCCAACCGAACTGACTTCGACTTATCAACGCACGCAAAGCATTCCGGTGCCGACCTGTCCTTCTACGACCAGGTTACCGACACCCGGTACACGCCGTACGTCGTCGAACCGGCAGCCGGTCTGACCCGGTCGTTCATGGCATTCTTGATCGACGCCTACACCGAGGATGAAGCTCCAAATGCCAAGGGCGGGATGGACAAGCGCGCGGTGCTTCGATTGGACCCGCGGCTGGCGCCGGTTAAGGCCGCGGTGCTGCCGCTGTCCCGGCACGCCGACCTGAGCCCCAAGGCCCGCGACTTGGCCGCCGAATTGCGGAAATGCTGGAACATCGAATTCGACGACGCCGGCGCCATCGGGAGGCGCTACCGGCGCCAGGACGAGGTCGGTACGCCATTCTGCGTGACGGTGGATTTCGACTCACTCGACGACAACGCGGTTACCGTGCGCGAGCGCGACGCTATGACGCAGGAGCGGGTCGCAATGAACAAGGTCGCCGATTATCTGGCGGTGCGCCTCAAGGGCAGCTAGTTCCGCACTTTTACCGCTGCGGTTGTTCGCGTTTTCACCGAGTTTGGTTGTTTGCTCGACATCGCGACTTCACCGGCGCAGGTCGTACGGCGGACGCCGGCTCTGAGTCGGAACAGTTGCCGTTTCGCCAATGGCGGGCCGAGGTCGTTGCCAGACCGCAAGGTGGCTGATGCCCAGATCGGGCGCCGGATTGCCTGATGGGCGGACATGCTTGCCGGGCGACACGATTGGGTCGTGGTGGAAACGCGGGGGTTTGTCGGGAGGCGTGACCTAGGGTGTTGTGCGGTCGGCTTGCTGGATGGGATCGAGTGGTTGCTGGATTGTTCTGGGGGGTGGCGGTGGGAGGTGTCGCATGGCGTTTTGTAGTAACGCGCGGGGGTGCGGTTGGGATTAATCCGGTGAAGGAGGGGCGGTGGTGATGGTTTTTTCGGTGTTGCCGCCGGAGGCGGTGGCTCTTTTCGCGGTACGCGAGAACCGCAATTAATTGTGGGTCGGAGGTGCCCCGGGGGGAGTAATTACCGGGTCCGGCCTTGCGCGATCGCTTGACTGGCCTGGTTCTCGAGCTTGTTGCGTGCGGCATCGCTGACCGTCCTGGCAGCGTCCTCCCGCAAGTCCAATCCGGGAAGTCATCTCGCATTCATCGCCCGTATGACTCCAATCTGACAAGCCGATGTCTTTGTCCAATCTCTTGACAGTCCGGGGGGTGCTGTGAGCGTGTCCGTGTCAGTCGGGAGCGGCGAGCGATGCCGTTGCGACCTGCCGTTTTCGGATTGGTGGAAAAGGTTCGGTGAAAGCACGGATTTTTGCTGCCGATTGGCTTACGATCCGGCCGTGGTGGTTGTCACGTGCGTGGTTGTTGTGCGTGATTGTTGGGGTGTCTGGTTGTCGGCGCCGCTGGGGCGGCTGGCTGGGTTGGGGTTGTGATGGTTCTAGAGTTTGCGTGGTTGCCGCCGGAGATTAACTCGGCACGGATCTTTGCTGGTGCGGGGTCGGGGCCGTTGTTTATGGCCGCGACGGCGTGGGAGGGGTTGGCCCAGGATTTGCAGGCATCGGCGTCGTCGTTTGATTCGGTGATTGTGGGGTTGACGGCTGGGCCGTGGGCGGGTCCGGCGTCGGCGTCGATGGCGGCGGCGGCGGCGCCGTATGTGGGGTGGTTGACCGCGGCGGCGGGGCAGGCTGCGTTGGCGGCTGGTCAGGCTCGGGCGGCGGCGACGGCGTTTGAGACGGCGCAGATGGCGACGGTGCATCCGGCGGCGGTGACGGCTAATCGAACGACGTTGGCGACGTTGGTGGCGACGAACTTTTTTGGTATTAACGCTCCGGCGATCGCGGCCACGGAGTTTCAGTATGTGGAGATGTGGGCTCAGGATGTGGCCGCGATGCTGGGGTATCACGTGGGGGCGACGTCGGTGGCGGCGACGTTGACGCCGTTTAGTGTGCCGCCGCTGAGTTTGGCGGGGTTGACGGGCTGGGTGTCGCAGGTTGGCGCGAAGGTTGTCGCGGAGGCGTCCTCGCTTGGTGCGCTAGCCACTAAGACGTTGTCGTCGGTGGGGCCCGCGTTGATGACGGAGGTGGCGGCGGTGGTGGCCAACCCGGCGGCGGCGCTGTCGGCGTTGCAGTCGGCGGTGCCGTTGCAGTCGTTGACGTCGGTGGCCCAGATTGGGATGTATCCGGCGAGCATGATGATGTCGCCGCTGATGTCGATGGCGCAGATGGCAAATTCGAGTTCGGCCGGGTTGGCTAATGCGACGGGTGCGGGGTTGGCGGCCGATGCGACGAAGTTTGTGGGTAATGCTGTTCCGGACATGAAGTCGTTGGGCGGCGCTGGGGGCCTGGGTTCGGGGATGGCGGCGGATTTGGGTAAGGCGCGGTTGGTCGGGGCGATGTCGGTGCCGCCGACGTGGCAGGGGTCGATGCCGGCGCGGATGGTCAGTTCGGCGATGTCGGGGTTGGGCGGTATGCCTAACGCTGCTGAGATGGCCGCGGCGGCTGGGTCTGGCACTGGCGGTATGGGGATGATGCCGATGCCGATGGGTGGTATGGGCGCCGGCGCCGGGATGCCTGGGGGGATGATGGGCCGCGGTGGTGCGAGTCCGCATGTGGTGCAGAATCGGCCCAGTGTGGTGCCGCGGACCGGGGTCTGATAGGGGGGTGACGGTCGGGGTCTGCCTAGATTTTCCCGACGAGTCAGCTGTCGGGGACTTCTGTCTTCTTCCGCTCAGACGTGGCCCATGCCCGTGGTCATGAGGAAAGCCCCCAGCAGGGCGATGACCACCGCGAAGACCTGTTGTCGGCGAGCTTTCACCCAGCCGTGCACCTGCGACATGACCTCGCCCGTCTTTGCGGGTGCTGCCAGTTGGCTGGCGAGCGGGATCTCGACGAACGCCAGTGCTACGACGGCGTACAGAGCGGCCGCACTGACTTGAGTGCTGGCAGCGGCTCCCGAGGCCAAAATGGCGGTGAGCGCCGCCAAATACCGAAGGTCCATCAACATCCCAACTCCGAGGACGAACGGCACCCACAGCGGTCCGGCCTGCAGCGCATCATGGACGCGCGTCGACAATCTGGAGAACGCGGTCGATGTCAGCACCTGCAGGTGAGATGGGTCGGCGCCGGGTATTACCAGTCGCGTCCGCTGGCGCGGCAAGAGGCCAGCCGCGAGTCCGGCGATGAGCAGCACTAGGACACCCACTGCGATCTGAAGGTCCCCGGCGGTCGAACTAGCAGCGGCGAGTTGCACCCTGTGCATGACTCCGAGCGCGAAGTCGCGTAGCCCGAAGAGCACACCCAGAGCGATAACGGCGCTTATCGTTAGGCCGCCGAGCCAGAACGCGACCAGATGAGGCACGGGCCGATGCCGCGAATACAAGAGAACACTGATCCCAAGCCGCACAGGATCCACTGTCGCCACAAGAGCTAACACCAGCACCGTGCACCACATGGCGGGGACGCTACCCGGTAATTACCAAATCAGTCCAGTAATTATCGACATATTAGATTTGGATCCGGGAAGCACGCCGGAAAAGGCGAAAAGGCTCCGGTGCAAGAGTCTTTTCTAAGTCGTGAATAAGGTCGCTGACGGCATATGCCATATTAACCGCAATCTGAAAACGGTTGCTGACCTGGAAGTATGCTCCGAGTCACAGGGTTGGAGCCCAGAGACAAACGGGTCTATTAGGGTTCCATGGAGTTTATTAAGGTTCCATGAGGAATGTGAGATAAATAAACTGTATGCGGCGCCTTTTCCGCGACGCGCGTATGCGGGCTGAGGCTTCAATCGGCGAGCCTGCAGTTGCGCCGCAGCCAGAGCCACGAAAGCGCGACGGTGCCGCCGTAGTCGCATCGCTAAGTGGGCACTGTGCTCTCGCGGCCAGAGGTCTGGCCACATCCAAATTCCAGGCGCTGCGCGTGAACAACGTCGCCCATGCACGCGCATGTGCTGCTCCACCAACCAGACCGATTCCACTTGGTGATAGGCCGTCGCTGGTCAGCATCGGCTGGCGCCCAATGGCTTTCAGGTAACCAAGAGTTGAAGGTCTGTCAACCGCGGCATCGTGGCGCACCTCAGCCGGCGTCCAAAACTGGTCGGTATCGCATAAAACCAATGCAGTTCGGTTTGCTGCCACGCGAAAACCCATTCGCGACCCGCCGGTTGCCGTGCTGCGTTTGAGCAGCGCCGTAACTATACCGTGATCCGAAATGCGTGCAGGAAGGCAGGTTCAGTGAGCGCAAGCCCATTCCTAGGAATGTCACGCCGAGACTTTCTGGCTAAGCTCACCGGCGCCGGTGCAGCGGCGTTTCTAATGGACTGGGCCGCGCCGGTGATCGAAAAGGCCTATGGTGCCGGGCCTTGCCGGTCATTTGACCGACATCGAGCACATTGTGTTGTTAATGCAGGAGAACCGGTCATTCGATCACTACTTCGGCAGGCTCTCCGGCACCCACGGGTTCAACGACTCCTCGCCACTATTCCAGCAAAAGGGCTGGAACCCGCGTACGGCGTCGTTGGACCCCGCCGGCATTACGTTGCCGTACCGCTTCGACACCACCCGGGGCCCCCTCCTCAGTGTGTGCCCAATGTGGTGCCGGGAACCTTGGGCGACGGCCTTCCCTATCGGGTGCCCTATCCGCAGACGATGCCCGTGCAGGGGTCTGGGCCCGCCCGCTGGATTCCCAGCGGCCTCTGCTAGCGGCGGGACGCAGTGCTCAAGCAGAAATCTTCGTTGCGTGCCTCCGCCGCGCCGATTTCAACGCGACGCGGAGGGCGAGGCCCGAAGCAGACTGACGGCTGCGACGCTCGTTCGGTCCGCCTTTTGTGGCAACGTGCATTGCCACGGCAAGCAAAATCCGAATTTCACGACATTGTTCCTGCGATTGCCTTACGATGCGTAGTGCTCGGTGGTGGATAGTTGCCGCTGAGCCTGACCCTGTGGGATCGGCAGTTGGAAGGAGACAACGTGCTCTTGCCTCTTGGTTCGCCCTTGCCAGACGATGCAGTTTTGGCACTTCGGGGCGAGTCGGGCATGCTCGGCGCGTTGTCGGTACCGCTCAGCTGGGGCGTTGCGGTACCGCCGGATGACTACGATCCATGGGCGCCGGAGCCCGAAGAGGGCACCGAGCCCGATGCTATGGCGACCGACGGCGCCAATTCTGACGCGGCCGCTGAAGACATGGATGAGTGGGATGAGTGGAGAGAGTGGAGCGAGTGGGAAGCCGAGGCTGAACCTCGCTTCGACATGCCGCGAAGCAGCAGCGTGATACCGCATTCTCCGGCGGCCGGTTGAGAGGAGGGGAAGACTGTCGCTGCTTCACACGTAATCGGCGGCTTGGGCGTGCCCGTAGTCGGCAATTACCACGGCTAATCCATACGACAAGTTTCAGGTGACAAGGAGACAGGAAACATGGCAACACGCTTTATGACCGACCCGCACTCGATGCGGGCCATGGCGGGCCGCTTCGAGATGCACGCCCAGACGGTGTCGGACGAGGCTCGCAAGATGTGGGCGTCCTCGCAGAACATCGCTGGCGCCAGCTGGAGTGGGACCGCCCAGGCGACCTCCTACGACACGATGGGTCAGATGAATCAGGCCTTCAACAACATCGTGAACATGCTGCACGGGGTGCGTGACGGGCTGGTCCGTGACGCCAACAACTACGAGCAGCAAGAGCAGGCTTCGCAGCAGATCCTCAGCAGCTAGTCTTCGAAACTTTCAAACTTAGGAGGACGTAAACAATGACCATTAACTACCAGTTCGGCGATGTCGACGCCCACGGCGCCCTCATCCGCGCGCAGGCCGCCTCGTTGGAGGCCGAGCACCAGGCCATCGTTCGTGATGTGCTTGCTGCCGGTGACTTTTGGGGCGGCGCCGGTTCGGTGGCCTGCCAGGAGTTCATCACCCAGTTGGGTCGTAACTTCCAGGTGATCTACGAGCAGGCCAACGCCCACGGCTCGAAGGTGCAATCGGCCGGTAGCAACATGGCCAGCACCGACAGCGCTGTCGGGTCCAGCTGGGCCTAGAGAAGGATCGGTTCGCGGCGGCGCACTGGTACCCAGTACCAGTGCGCCGTCGCTACTCTAGATAGTGCACGCCCGCCCACGGGTACCTGGTACCCGTGGGCGGGCGCATTTTTCTGCACCTGCGTTGCGCAGCGGGCCCCGGTTCATGTTTTGGCGGTTCAGAACCGCCCGCCGCCGCCCATGAACCCGCCGCCCGATGGTCCCCCGGACGAGCCGCCGAATGATGTGGGGATCCAGCCGAGGCCCAACCCACCCCGCATGCCTCCGCTGAGCAGGTCGCTGATGATGATCCCCCCAATCAGCGCGCCGGTGTCGTTGCCCCCACCACGACGGCTGTAAGCGCGTTGGGCCGATTGCATGTCGGCATTCGCCAGCGACTGCGCGTAAGCGGCCCACGCCGAGGCCCCGTTGGCGTTGGCAATCGCCTCGATCAGGTTGGTCGTCCGCTTATCGTGTGCGACTTGGAGTTGTCGTTTCGCTTCGGCCAGCCGGGTCCGAGCCTCCGGACCGATGCTGCCGCGACGGGTGTCGATGAACTCGGAGACTGCGCGCACGCGCGACTCGGCGGTAAACAACGCCTGCTCGTAGGAACGGTTGAGCGACTCGGCTGTCGCCTCTTCTTCGGCCAGGGCGGCCAGTAGCCGAGTCAGGTCCGCGTCGGCCCTGGTCAACTTGGCGAACGCGCCCAGCGGATCGGCGGAGCCACCGCCGCGGGCGCTGTCGACGGCTGTGGCTGCCGCATCGCGCGCCGCGATCAGATCCTTGACGCGCGGAGATTTGGTTTTCGGCGTCTGCTTCAGTTGCTCGTTGGCGCGCTTGATGCTCGCCTGGATGTCGGCCATGGCCGAGGGCAGCGAGGCGGTGGCGTGCCGGATGTCGCTGGCCGCGCTGTCCACGGCATCGAGCAGCGAAAGCGCTTGCCCGAGCGCCGACTCGGCCACATGGAAAGCATCCACCAAACCGGTCTGCTTTCCGCTCTCCGCATGGCTGGCCAGATCACGGGCCGTGCTGATGTTGCGGTCGGCAAACGCCAACCGCTCCTTGGCGCCGCTGACATTGCCGGAGACTGAAGTCAGTGCCGCATCGTCGAATTCCTTGTGCAGCTCGGCCATCCGCTGTTCTGCCGGGGCGATGCGGCTGGTCAGCTCGACGTACTGCTGGGTCAGCCCGTCGAGCTGGGACGGGGCGTTGATCACCAAATCCCGCAGCTTCTCGAACGCCTCGGTCTGTGACTCCAGTTCGCGGTCGGCGCGCGCCGCCGACACGATCACCCGGGTGAGCAGCTCGCGGCGCTGTGCGGGTGTCTCCGGCGTGGCGTCTTCCAGTTGTTGGCGCACGCTGAACGCCTGGGTTAGAGCCGCTTTGGCATTGTTCACCGCATCGGTGAACGGTTGGGTCCGCTCTTTCCCGAACTCGTCGATCGCCAGCGCGAGCTCGTTGGTGCTGGTGCGCAACGCGTTGTCGACGTCCACCACCATCGACCGTGACAGGTCGTTGAGGCCCTGCAACGGCACGGCGGCCAGCGCATTCACGTCGGTGGGGTCGACCCGCCGAGCGGCGGCCAGAGCGGCGGCGCGTCGGCGCCGGGCGCGGTAGCGCATGACAACCAGGAAGAGCACCACGGCGATGACGAGGACGCCCAGCACGACCAGCAGCAATATCCGGCCTGAGTAATCGGGTGGCCTGTTGAGTCCGTTGGCTGCGGCGACTGCTGCACCACTCCAGTCACCATTGCGCAGCGCGGGCTCGATCTGAGTGTGGCGCAGGTCGTCGACCTGACTTTCGCTGATGCCCCGAACCGTGGGAGGCACCAGGAACGCGTAGGCGCGCCCAGTGCTGGACACGGCCAGCAGCGCGTCGTAGTCACCTAAGTCGCTGGTGTTCATGGTGCGTTTGGCCCAGTTCACCGCGGTTAGCCCGGAGAAGTTGTCGACGTAGACAACCCACAGCCGGATGTGGCGATCGGCGTAGAGCTTGTCGACGGCTGACGTCACCCCGGCGCGACCGGAGTCTGAGAGCACGCCGGCGTTGTCGGTGACGTAGCCCTGCAGCCGGAAAGGTGGTTGCGTGCCGGCGGGCGGCGCCAGGAGCAGCCCGGTGGTAATGACCGTCAGGAACACGCCGAGCAGGCGAGCAGTGCGCATACGGCTAATCTAGCCCGGCGACGATGCGGGCCGTAGGGCCCGAGGAAGGAGCCGGGAAGTTAACTTCAGGTGCACTGGGCGAGACCGGACCTCTCTCGGCTCACCCTGGCAGACTGTGCGTCGGTGATCACGAATCAGCACGACCCCTACGATGACTTCGATCGTCAGCGACGGGTACTCGAAGCGCCGAAGACTGCGGGTCTGCCGGGCAGCGAAGGCCAGCACCGCACCGACTTCGCCCGGGACCGGGCCCGGGTATTGCACAGCGCCGCGCTGCGACGGCTGGCCGACAAGACGCAGGTCGTCGGACCCCGTGAGGGTGACACTCCGCGCACCCGGCTGACGCACTCGCTGGAAGTGGCCCAGATCGGGCGCGGAATGGCGATCGGGCTGGGCTGCGACCTCGATCTCGTCGAGTTGGCCGGTCTGGCCCACGACATCGGCCACCCGCCTTATGGACACAACGGCGAAGGGGCGCTCAACGAGGTCGCGGCCAGGTACGGCGGCTTCGAGGGCAATGCGCAGAATTTCCGAATCCTGACCAGCCTCGAGCCCAAAGTACTCGACGCACAAGGGTATAGCGCTGGGTTGAACCTGACTCGAGCATCCCTGGACGCGGTCACCAAATATCCGTGGACGCGCGGTCACGGGCAACGCAAGTTCGGGTTCTACGACGAGGACCGCGATGCGGCGGCCTGGGTCCGCACACGCGCGCCGGCGGATCGGACGTGCCTGGAAGCACAGGTGATGGACTGGGCCGACGATGTCGCATATTCGGTGCACGACGTCGAGGACGGCGTCGTCTCCGAACGCATCGACCTGCGTGTGCTCGCCGACGACGACGACGCGGCCGCGCTGGCCAAGCTGGGGGAGAGCGAATTCTCCCGGGTCAGTGCCGATGAATTGATGGCGGCCGCACGACGGCTGTCGGGGCTGCCCGTGGTCGCCGCGGTCGGCAAGTATGACGCCACGCTGGCAGCGTCGGTCGCGCTCAAGCGATTGACCAGTGAGCTGGTCGGCCGGTTCGCCTCAGCCGCGATCGCTACCACCCGTGCGGTGGCCGGTCCGGGGCCGCTGGTGCGTTATCAGGCCGACTTGCAGGTTCCCGACCTGGTGCGTGCCGAGGTCGCGGTGCTGAAAATCCTGGCGCTGCAGTTCATCATGTCCGATCCGCGGCATCTGGAAACTCAGGCGCGCCAGCGCGAACGTATCCACCGGGTGGCGCACTGGCTGTACTCCGGGGCGCCCCGAACGCTCGACCCGGTCTTTGCCCCGGCGTTTACCGCCGCTGCCGACGACGGAGCCCGGTTGCGGGTCATCGTCGACCAGATCGCCTCATATACCGAAGGTCGGCTGGAGCGCATCGACTCCCGCCAGACGAGTCCTTAGCCAGTGCTTGGGCGCGAACTCCGGGTTAGGCTGCCCGACATGACCAAACTCACCGCCGTTGCCACCCTCTTGATGTCGCTTCCCGTCGTGGCCGTCAGCGCCTGCGGTACAAGTCAAAATCCGAGCAGCCAGCCGGGCACCACCCCTGCGATCCAGAGCGGTTCACCGACGTCGTCCGCCGCGACAACCAGCCCGGCGTCCGGTGCCGGATCGCTCACGGCACAACTGAAAACGCCTGACGGCAAGCCTGTTGCCACGGCGACCTTCGACGTCACCGGCGGCTACGTCACCGTCACGGTGAAGACGGTTGCCACCGGCATCCTGGCGCCCGGTTTCCACGGCTTGCACGTCCACGCCGTCGGCAAGTGCGAACCCAACTCGGTCGCCCCGACCGGCGGCCCGCCCGGAAACTTCTTGTCCGCCGGTGGCCATTACCAGGCGCCCGGACATACCGGGAAGCCCGAAAGCGGCGACCTGACCTCGCTTGAGGTGCGCCAGGACGGCTCCGCATACCTGGTGACCACCACCGACGCCTTCACCAGGGATCAGCTGCTGGCAGGTGACAAGACCGCTTTGATGATCCACGGCGCCGATAACACCGACACCGCGATGGAGCGGGTCGCATGCGGCGTCATCGGCACCAGCTAGCCGAACTGGCCGGATCGCCCCCGCACCCCGAGCTTTAGACTGAGCCGATGGCCGGCCGGATCCCCGATCGTGATATCGCCGCCATCCGCGAACAGGTCCGAATAGAGGAGGTCGTCGGCGACTACGTCCAGTTGCGGCGCGCCGGCGCCGACTCGCTGAAAGGCCTGTGTCCGTTCCACAACGAGAAGTCACCGTCATTTCACGTCCGGCCCAACCACGGCCACTTCCACTGCTTCGGCTGCGGCGAAGGCGGCGACGTCTACGCGTTCGTCCAGAAGATCGAACACGTTAGCTTCGTCGAGGCGGTTGAAATGCTCGCCGACCGGATCGGCCACACGATCAGCTACTCCGGCCCGGCCACCAGCGTCCAGCGCGACCGCGGTAGTCGCAGCAGGCTCATCGCGGCCAACGCGGCCGCGGCAGCGTTCTATGCGGCGGCGCTGGAGTCCGACGAGGCGGCACCGGCCCGCCAGTACCTCACGGAGCGGAATTTCGATGCTGAGGCCGCCCGTCATTTCGGCTGCGGATTCGCACCGTCGGGCTGGGACTCACTGACAAAGCATCTGCAGCGCAAGGGTTTTGAGTTCAAAGAGCTGGAGGCCGCGGGTCTGTCCCGGCAGGGTCGGCATGGCCCGATGGACCGTTTCCACCGTCGGCTGCTGTGGCCGATCCGCACATCGGCCGGTGAAGTGATCGGGTTCGGGGCGCGGCGGCTGTTCGACGACGACCCGATGGAAGCCAAGTACCTCAACACGCCTGAGACGCTGCTGTACAAGAAGTCGTCGGTGATGTTCGGCATCGACTTGGCCAAACGCGATATCGCCAAGGGGCATCAGGCGGTTGTCGTCGAGGGCTACACCGACGTGATGGCGATGC
Source organism: uncultured Actinomycetota bacterium (assembly GCA_963728815.1). Lineage (GTDB taxonomy): Bacteria > Actinomycetota > Actinomycetes > Mycobacteriales > Mycobacteriaceae > Mycobacterium. The sequence goes on along the minus strand of CAVSLH010000014.1, from coordinate 182,872 downwards.
ATCTGGCCGGGGTCACCACCGCTGTGGCGTCGTGCGGCACCGCGTTCGGCGACGAGCACCTGGCGATGCTGCGCAGACTGATGATGGACGATAACTGGTACCGGGGCGAATTAATCTTTGTCTTCGACGGCGATGAAGCTGGGCAGGCGGCGGCTCTGAAGGCATTCGACGGTGACCAGCAGGTCGCCGGAAAGTCGTTCGTCGCGGTCGCTGCGGACGGCATGGATCCGTGCGAGCTGCGGCTTAGGTCCGGCGACAACGCATTACGAGATCTGGTGGCTCGCCGCAAACCCATGTTCGAATTCGCCATTCGAAGTTTGATTCCCGACGGAATGGTTCTCGACGACGAACCGCAGGCAAAAGTGGATGCGCTGCGCCGGTGCGTTCCCCTGGTTGCCCGGATTAGGGACTATGCGTTACGCGACGAATACGCGCGACGCCTTGCGGGCTGGACGGGGTGGTCGGACGAGGGGCAGGTGCTTGCCCGTGTCCGGGAGGAGGCGAACCGGCGCGGCGCGCCGGAACGCGGCGGAAGACGCAGTGCGACCGTTGAGCATTCACCACCTGTGCAGTCGCCCGGTGCTCCGGCCGAACCCGCCGCCGCCCGTCCCGACCCGCGTGACCCAACCCTGTGGCCGCAGCGCGAGGCACTCAAATCGGCGTTGCAGTACCCGGCGTTGGCCGGCCCGGTGTTCGACGCGCTCACCGTCGAGAGCTTCACTCACCCCGGGTACGCAGCCGTCCGCGCGGCCATCGACGCGGCAGGCGGTACGTCGGCCGGTGTCACTGGAGCGCAATGGATCGAAGCGGTGCGCCAGCAGACCGCATCGGTGCTGACCGCCGGCCTGATCAACGAGCTGGGGGTAGAGGCGATCCAGGTAGACGACGAGAAGCTGCCGCGCTATATCGCCGGGGTGATGGCTCGTTTGCAAGAGGTGTGGATGGGCCGGCAGATCGCCGAGGTGAAGTCCAAGTTGCAGCGCATGTCGCCGATCGAGCAAGGCGACGAGTATCACGCGCTGTTCGGCGACCTGGTCGCCATGGAGGCCTATCGACGCAGCCTGTTGGAGCAGGCCAGCGGCGACGATCTAACCGCATAAGAGCCGCCGGATCCGTCGCGTCAGGGCGCGCTTTTCGCCTGCCGTTCGGCAATGCGCTCCACGACGGCCGTCTGGTCGTCGATCTCGGTCAGGGTCACGAACCCGGTATCGGGTGACACCCGGTTGGCGATCTTCCGGCGCCCCCCTTCGATCATCGACTTGGCCACGGGACTGCTGGTAAGCGCGCGATACGTGCCAACGATCTGCTCGTAACGGCGGCGCCCAGCCTTCGCACCCAGCACGTAACCCACTCCAAGAACGACGACATACCGAATCAAAACGGTTCCCTCCCGACTAGGTGCGGTTGGTTCCATCCTGCCTCACGCGCCCGGATGCGTGCGCGCCCGATCCCCGTGGCGGGGGGCCCTCGGATGGATCACGCGCATGTTTGGTCCCTCTAGTTGGGTGCGGGTAGGCCAGTACGCTAGAGTCGTCCCGCGATCTGCGCCATCGTTCGCGTGGACCGAGCGGTCCCCTGTAGCTCAATTGGCAGAGCGTTCGGCTGTTAACCGAAGGGTTGGAGGTTCGAGTCCTCCCGGGGGAGCAGGTCAAAGGCCCTTTTCAATCCGCCCAACAAGCGCAGGTCACCGCTTATTCACCGGAAATGGCCGCAGACTCGTCGCGTACAGCAACGGTGCGGTCCAGCAGCTCGCGCTGCCCGGCGCCCTGGTGGCCGCGATGCCCCCGGCCACCGCCGCCTTTGTTTGAGCGGCCCGACCAGTAGACCCCGCGAACTGGACGGTTTCCGGGATCAGCCCCGTGCCGCCCTGCCCGCGCCTGAGTCGTCGTCGGCTTCCAGTGCTTCCTCACGGACCGGGCGGTCGGCGAGTTCTTCATACCTGCCGAACAGATACGGGTAGGCGATTCCGGCAATGGCCGCGCCGATGAGCGGTGCCAGCCAGAACACCCATAGCTGCGCGGGTGCGCCGTTGCCGTTGAAGAACGCGACCCCCGTTGACCGCGCCGGGTTGACCGACGTGTTGGAGATCGGGATGGAGACCAGGTGGATCAGAGTGAGGGTAAGGCCGATGGCCAGACCGGCGAATCCCTTGGGAGCCCGGTCATCGGTGGACCCGAGGATGACGAGCAGGAACACAGCCGTCAGGACGATCTCGGCGACGATCACCGCCCATAGCGAGTAGCCGCCAGGGGAGTGCTCGCCGAATCCGTTGGCCGCCATGTTGCCTGTCGCGGTAAAGCCTTCCTTGCCCTTGGCGATGAAGTAGACCACCAGGCCAGCGAGCAAGCCGCCGATCACCTGAACAATCCAGTAGCCCGGCAGTGCTTTCCACTCGACCCGCCTCGCGAGCGCCGCGCCCAGCGTGACCGCGGGATTGAAATGCCCGCCGGAGATGGTGCCGAATGCGTAGACACCGGTGAGCACGGTCAGGCCGAAGGCGGCGGCCACCCCGAGAAAACCGATCCCTACCGAAACACCGCCAGAGAGGAACTTCGCAGCGAACACCGCGCTGCCGCAGCCGCCAAAGACCAACCAGAATGTGCCGATCATCTCCGCTGCCAGTCGATGAAACATAGTTGGAGGAGACATGCGCTACCACCTTCGCCGTTGAGTTGGTGTTTAGCCCACAGCGTTACACAAGCCGGCCAAGGCCCGGAAGGTCTTTCTCGGTCATGTTTTGATGGTGCCCGAAGATGTTGCCAGCCCGGCGGCTGGCCGAGTTCGTCGGCGGCTGCGGTGATCGCCGGGAGTCTGCCGTCCCATTGGCCACATATCGCGATCCCGAGATGATGGCTACGAATCAATCTGGCACGTATCTGGCACGGCCGGGCGACTGAGTCTCAAAAACCGCCTCTGAACTGCAAAAACTCTGGTGCGCGATACTGGGATTGAATCAGTCACGGCTTGCCAAACGGCGAGGACGCTTTCGCCTGATCTGCTATCTCCGAACCCTTGTGGTGACGTGGACACGGGCCGACTTGCCGGGGGCGTATCTGTCACGGCCAAGCTTGCGCGAACGCCGGGGAGACGCATTCGACGCCGCCGACGCTGAGCTGCGCCGCCTGATCCGCGAGGGATTCGAGCAAGGCATCCCCGGTGAGCGACTCGCCGAGGCGGCCGGGCTGTCAGTACCGCGCGTCTATCAGATTCGCAACGGGCGACGGTAGCGTTCCGACTGAGGATGTCCCGAGTTCCGTGGAACTTCGGTGGCGGCCCGGTGAACATCAGGCTGCGCTCACCTGATCATTGTGCACGATAGGTCCGACAGATTCGGCGAACTCGCGTTCGAGTGCCGTGCGGAGTGTTGGCAGGTGCAGGTGCCCGTTGACGCGTCGGAATTGCTTGCCGGCCTCGATCATCCCGGCCGCGCACCAGCGCAACGCCATCTGCCCGTCGCGCCAGCGTTTCACGTTGGCGGCGTGTTCGCGGCACACCGAGATCATCGACTCGATGGTGTTGGTCGATCGCAGCGTGCGGGCCAACGTGGGTGGCACGCCGAGGCGCAGCACCGTGAGCGTCTCGGACAGGCCCTCACGCAGGCTGGCCCCGGCCCCGGGGTGGGTGCGGTCGAGTTCCTTCGCCAGGGCGAGCAGGGCGGCCTCGGCTTCCAGTGCTGAGTCCGCATGGTAGGCGTCGGTCATCTTACGGCCTACACTAGCTCGAATCCGTTGCGGCAGATGATCTTTCACGTTCTAACCTTGTGAATCTGGCAGCGTTGAATCACCGGATGGTCGAACACGTCGAGCACCGCCTTGCGCAGCGCCTTGGCCCCGTCGATGCCTGCTCCCGCGGCTCCGTCTGCCGTCGTTCAGTCCTATAGTTGAGGACTTCTGACCCTGACCGCAGGCTGCGCAGGGGCGGACAGTGGTGTGAATGGAGCATTTGACAGCCCTGGCTGCCGGTTTCCTGGAGATCGAGGACTCCGAACCACATGTGAGCCTGGCGAACGGCAGTGTGGCGATCATCGAGGGGCCGGCCCCGAGCTACGACGAGTATGTCTCGGCCCTATCCGAACGGATACCGACCATTCCGCACGGCCGGCAGGTCTTGCGGACTCATCCGCTCGATGTGGGCCCACCCGAATGGGTGGACGACCCGCACTTCGATATTTCACGCCACCTGCACCGCGTCGCGCTGCCCCACCCCGGGGGCGACGCCGAACTGTTCCAGTTGATCGCGACTACGATGGAGCGGCGGCTCGACCGCGAGCGCCCGTTGTGGGAGTCCTGGGTCATCGAAGGCCTGAGCGACAACCGGTGGGCCGTGCTGACCAAGATTCACCACTGCATCGCTGACGGCATCGCGACAGCCCAGATGCTGGCGAAGCTCAGCGACGGCGGCGGCGGCGACACCTTCGCCACGGACATTCGCGCCGCGAAGGAGCCGGCCGGGCCTGGACTGCGTCTGCCCAAGATGAGCCTAAACCCGTTGAGCTGGGTGAGCGGGATGGCGCGCAGCGCGCTCGCCGCGGCCGCCGCCGCCGAACACGCCGCGGTGGGTGCGGCCGAGCTGACGGCCAGTCTGATCAGCCCGGCGCCAGGGTCGTCGTTGACCGGCCCGGTGACGACGATGCGACGCTACAGTGCGGCCCGGGTCCGGCTGGCTGATATGCAGCAGGTGTGCCAGGCGTTCGGCGTGACGCTCAACGACGTGGCGCTGGCGGCGATCACCGACAGTTATCGCAGGATCCTGCTGAGCCGCGGTGAACGGCCCACCCCCAACTCGCTGCGCACGCTGGTTCCGGTGTCGATCCGCGCGGCGAACCAGTTCAACGTGACCGACAACCAGGTTTCGGCGATGCTGCCATTGCTGCCGGTCGATGAGGCGGACCCGGTTACGCAGTTGCAGCTGGTGCACGATCGGCTCACCCGGGTCAAAGCCAGCGGTCAACGCGAAGGGGGCAGCGCGGTGTTTTCGGCGTTCAAAAACGTCCCGTTCGCGTTCTCGGCGTGGACGATTCGCTTGTTGGCGCGGTTCCCGCAACGGGGGGTGGCCGCGTTGGCGACCAACGTTCCCGGCCCGCGGGGTCGGCAGACGCTGATGGGCCGCCGGGTGCTGGAAGTCCTGCCGGTTCCGCCGATCGCTCTTCAGCTGCGCACCGGCATCGCGATGGTCAGCTACGCCGACAGTTTCATCTTCGGCATCACCGCCGACTACGACACCGCGCCCGACATCGAAGTGCTCGCCGCGGGAATCGAGGACGGGGTGGCGCGGCTGGTGACGGCCGCCCGCGCACGCCGACGCAAGCGCGGACAAGAGCCGCCCGCCGGCAGGCGGGTCGACAGCGCATAGTCGCCACCGGCGCGTTTGGTCATCATAAGGTCGTCAAACCTTCGCTCCCGCAGCCTCGTTGGTTACCGCCGGGTTCCTTGGGCTTCACCTTGAGCCAGGAAGGCGTCATACATCGTGTCGTCGGTCAGCAGCCCGTGGGTGTAGAGCTCCGGGCCGGCAGGATCATGTCCTTGCTGTAGTCGCGCAGCACTGCGGCCATATCGGTCGGGTTGTCGTGCATGCGCAGGTAGAGCAGAAATCCGCCGCCGAATGGCCCTAGATCGGCGCGGGCGTCGTGTTTACGTTTTGGACAGCCCCGAAGTCGAATCGCCGGGCGTCACTACTGTTTTCAGGACAAAACGATGACCAGGGAGACGCTGACCGCAGCGACCGAGCACACGGGCGATCAGGGGGTGCTTGCGCGGATCCGCGACGCGGCGATCGAGCAGTTCGACCAGCACGGCTTCGACACAAAGTTCCAGGCTGTCGCTGAGGCCGCGGGCGTGAGTCCCGCTTTGGCGATCCATCAGTTCGGCTGCAAGGAGAGCCTACGCAAAGCCTGCGACGACTACATCCTGGAGTCGATCCGCACAACGAAGTCGGAGGCTCTGCAATCGATGTCGCCGGCGTCCTGGTTCGCTCGGCTGGCCCAAATCGAGTCGCACGCGCCAATCACGGCCTACCTCGTGCGCAGCATGCTGTCCGGCGATGAGCTCGGACGCGCATTGATGCGACAGATGATCGACAACGCCGAAGAATACCTTGAGGACGCGGTGCGGGCTGGCACCATCAAGCCCAGCCGCGACCCGAAGGCCCGCGCGACATTCCTCGCGATGAGCGAAAGACCTCCGGGCGTTGCAACGGACGACATTGCAGCGCCCAGGATTTGCACGGGCCGTCAGGTGTAAAAGGCGTCGATGAGCGCTTTGTAGCGCTGTGCGACCACCGACCGCTTCACCTTCAACGAGGGGGTGAGCTCGCCGCGCTCGACCGACAGGTCATGGTCCAGCAGCGCCCACTTCTTGATCGTTTCCCACCGGTTGAGTTCGGCGTTGAGCTTCTGGACGTACTCCTCGACGAGGCCGTGCACCTCCTGCGACTTCACCAAGTCCTCATAGCAGGCGTCGGCCATGCCGTGGTCGACGGCCCAGCCCGCTATCACATCGGGGTCGAGTGCGATCAGCGCGACACAGTAGTTCCGGGCTTTATACAGCAGCACGATAGACTCAGCGCGCAACGCCCAGCGCTCGCGCATCACTCACTCAGACGCCAGTCGCTGTGTTGACCACGTCAACACGCCCAAAGAAAAACCCCTGGTGAGCTAAATCACTCAAATTGATCGAGTACGACTAAAAGCGCTGGTATAGCAACTTTCGAGGACTCAATCGCGGGGTTCGAATCCCCTTAGCTCCATCCTCAGGTCCACCACAAAACTACGGATCACGGGATCGTTTCATCCGCTCCGCATCCGCCCACCCGAAGGGTTGGAGCTTCGAGTCCTCCCGGGGGAGCGGTACTATCTCTCAATGCCCGGCGCTTTGTCCGCCGTCGATGTGCAGTAACTCGCCGGTGACGAAGGTCGCCTTCTCCAGGTAAAGAACTCCCTCGACGATGTCGGCCACGGAGCCCATCCGCCCCAGCGGATGCATGGCGGCCAGCGCGGCCGAATCACCGTCGGCATGCATCGGGGTGCTGATGTGGCCGGGGGAGATGGCATTGACGCGGATTCCGTTGTGCCCGTACTCAATTGCCAGCGATTTGGTTATTGCCGCCAGGCCTCCTTTGGTCAGGGCGGCCAACCCGGCGGGGATCTTCGAGTCGGCATGTTCGACCAGGGTCGTGGTCACGTTGACCAGGTGCCCGCCGTCGCCCTGGGCCAGCATTCGGGCGATGGTGCGCCGGGTGACGTGAAAAAACCCGGTCAGATTCACTGAGGTGACGAACTCGTAGTCCGCCACTGTGTACTCGGTGAACGGTTTGGAGACAAACACGCCGGCGTTGTTGATCAGCGTGTCCACCCGCCCGAATCGCTCGATGGCGATCGTCACAATGCGGTCAGCGGTCGCGGGTTCGGCAATATCACCAGCGACGGTGGCCACGCCTGGGTCATCGCTGGGCACGATCGATCGTGAATTCGCTACCACCGCGTAGTTGAGCCCGCGATAGGCATCAACCAGGGCGGCCCCCATGCCCTGCGAGGCGCCGGTGATGATCGCGACTTTTTGGTTGGGCGTGCCCGACGGTTGCCCTAAAGCATGATCGGCGGTCAATGTAGGTCTCCTTGGTTGGTCTGGTGCTGGTATGCCCGCTTCTCACGGGACGGCGCTGCGGCCGTCGCCTCCCGCGGGGCCAGTCGCATCGAGCGATGTCGCTGGCGTCGTAAGGAGACTGCGAGCAGACTACCGTGCGAGCGGACATCGTTCCGGGAGGAAGATTTCCCGACTGGGCGCCTGCGACAGCATGAATTTACTGCGAGCACAACGTATTTCAAGGAGGATTCATGGAATTCCTGGTCACTATGACCACTCGAGTTCCGGATGGAACGCCAACGGGAGCTGTCGACGAGGTCCGGGCCCGGGAGGCCGGGCATTCCCGCGAGTTGGCTACGCAGGGACACCTGCTGCGCTTGTGGCGCCCGCCGCTGCAACCGGGCGAATGGCGCACTCTCGGACTGTTCGCCGCCGACGACGAGGACCAACTCGAGGAGGTGCTCGCCTCGATGCCGCTGCGCGTCTGGCGTACCGATGAGGTGACGGCACTGGCAGCTCACCCCAATGATCCGGCTGGGCGAACGGTCACCGTGGAACAAGGCCCGGGGCAGGCGCGGGAGTTCCTGACGACGATGACCGTCACCGTCCCGCAGAGCGCCCCGACGGAGATTGTCGACGACACCATGTCCCGGGAGGCTGAGCGCGCTCGTGAACTCGCTGAGCAGGGACACCTTGAGCGGCTATGGGTGCTGCCGTCTCAGCCGGGCGATCTGCGCGCGCTGGGGCTCTGGCGCGTCTCGGACGCTGCTGCGATGACGGCGATCATGCAGTCTCTGCCGCTTCATGCCTGGATGAGCGTGGAAACGACGCCCCTGACGGCACACCCCAATGACCCGGCGGGCGCTCAGGGATGAGCACGCTCAGGACGCCGGTGCAACGCAGTCCCAAAGCTTGAGCAACTGTTCATCGAGCTCGCTTAGGAAGTCGTTTAGTCGTACTCCGGCGCCCACATGGTGTCGCGGACGGCTTGCCCGACGTGGTCATGGGTCTTGGTGGCTACTCCGTCTTCGACGGCGGCGTGATAGACGGCCTCGGCGACCGCTGTCGACACGGCGCACAAGTTCTGCACATCCGGCAACAGCGAATCCCCGAAGTTTATCGGATTAGCCTGTCGTGCAATGGCTTTCGCTGCGGCGTGCAGCATACCCTGGCTAAGCAGCCTGGCGCCGGCCACGATGATGCCCAGTCCGATCCCGGGGAAGACCAGCACATTGTTGGCCTGGCCGATGGTGTAGGTGGTCCCGTTGTACTCGACGGGCGCGGCCGGGCTGCCGGTAGCAACCAGTGCCCGGCCATTCGACCACTCCAGCACGTCGGCCGGCATGGCTTCCATGCGTGAGGTCGGGTTGGACAGCGGGAAGATCATCGGTCGTTCGCAGGATGCCGTCATCGCCTCGACGACCTCGCGGGTGAACGCGCCAAACACCGTTGAGCAGCCGAGCAGGATGGTGGGTGACGCCAGCTTGATCGCGTCGACCAGTCCGACCCGATCCCCGGCGGCCACACCCAGCTGGTGGCGGTTCTTCGCGTATGGCACCTGGAAATCGCGCAGGTCCTCCATGTCGTCGAACAGCAGCCCCTGCTTGTCGATCGGCCAGATCTGCGACGCGGCCTGCTCGACGGTGGCGCCGTCGGCGACCATCGCGTCACGGATCTGATCGGCTACCCCGATCCCGGCAGTTCCGGCGCCAAAGACCACGGTTGTCTGGTCGCGCATCGGGATACCGGTGACATGCGATCCGCCATACACGGCCGCCACGACCACCGCGCCGGTTCCCTGCACGTCATCGTTGAACACGCAGTAATTCGCTCCGTAGGTCTCCAAAATCATCCGGGCGTTCGCCGGCCCGAAGTCCTCGAAGTGCAGGATCGCGTGCGGAAATAGCCTGTGGGCGGTCTCGATGTAGGACCTGATGAACTCGTCGTATTCTTCGCCGCGGCGCCTGGCGTGGCGATTGCCCAGATAGAACGGGTCCTGCAGCAGCTGTTCGTTATCGGTGCCGACGTCGAGTGACACCGCGATGCAGCGGCGGGGATCGATGCCGCCGCCTGCGGTGTAGAGCGTCAACTTGCCCACGGCGATTTGGATGCCACCCACACCCCAGTCACCGATGCCCAGGATGGCTTCGGCGTCGGTGCACACGATCAGGTCGACATCATCGGGCCCGAGCCCGAACGTCTCAAAGGCTTCGGCAATCTCGTCGGGTTCGTCGATGCTCAGAAACAGCCCGCGTTGTCCACGGTATTCATCGGAGAAGCGCTGGATGGCTTCTCCGACGGTGGGCGTGTACACCACCGGCATCAGTTCGGGCAGATGGTCGGCCAGCACCTTGAAGTACAGCAGCTCGTGGCGGTAGTGCAGCTGCTCGAGCAGCAAATTACGACCCAGATCAGTGGCAAGGCTTTGCAACTGATGCCACACGCGGTCGGCTTGTTGCTCGAGCGTGAGCACGGCCGACGGAAGCCGGCCGGTCAGGCCCAACTTTCGTCGCTGTTCGTGAGTGAAGCCGACCCCACGATTGAGACTCGGGGCAGACAGCGCGACTGGGATCCGTGGCACGCAAGGGTCGCCCATCACAACCTCCATCCGTGACTTGACGCGTCAAGTCACCGTAACGCTGATCGAGGTGAACGTGCCTTGAAGAGCTCTTGAGGGGCAGCTAAGGCCGGCGCCGTGTGTCAGATGGAGAAGTCCTCGCCATGCCATACCCCGGCTTCGGGCGGGCGGATGACGCGGCCAGTCTGTTTGCCGTCGCCTTGGGCCTCCAGCCTGGCCACCCTGGTGAGCAGGGACTGCAGGCTGGCACCTACGAGATCCGGCAGCATCGAGTCGTCCGGGCCGCCCGGGCCGGGGTGGCTGCGGCCGATGATCTGTCCGGGAACCCCGACGACCACAGCGCTGGACGGGACCTCCTTGACCACGACGGCGTTGGCGCCGATCCGGCTGTCGTCGCCGATTTTGATTGGGCCGAGGACCTTGGCTCCGGCGCCGATGGTCACGCGGTCACCGACGGTGGGGTGCCGTTTGCCGGTATCCACGCCGGAGCCGCCGAGGGTAACGCCGTGGTAGAGCGTGACATCGTCGCCCACCTCCGCGGTTTCCCCGATCACCACGCCGGTCGCGTGGTCGATGAACAAGCCGGCGCCGAGGACGGCACCGGGATGAATATCGACCCCGGTGAGGATGCGGGTGAGCTCCGCGAACGCCCGTGCGGCTAATCTCGCGCCACGATGCCACAGCCAGTGGCTGATCCGGTGGCCCCACACGGCGTGCACGCCCGGATAGCAGAAGATGACCTCCAGCACGGTGGGCTTGGCCGGATCCCGCTGCCTGGCCGCCTGTATGTCGCGCCGTAAAGCCGCCAGCATGGCTAGTCGCCCAGGTCGGCGAACAGGACCGTGCTCAGATACCGCTCGCCGAAGTCGGGGAGCACGACGACGACGAGCTTTCCGGCGTTCTCCGGCCGGCGGGCCACTTCCAGGGCGGCCCAAACGGCCGCGCCCGAGGAGATGCCGACCAGCAGTCCCTCTTCGGTGGCCAGCCGCCGGGCCAAGCTGAGCGCTTCTTCGTTGCCGACGGTGATGACCTCGTCGACCAGGCCCAGGTCAAGCACCTGTGGGATGAACCCGGCGCCGATGCCCTGGATCGGGTGCGGTCCCTTCTGGCCGCCGGACAGCACGGGCGACGCGGCGGGCTCTACGGCGACGAACTGCGCCGATGGTCTGCGCTCCTTGATGACCTGGGCGACTCCGGTAATGGTGCCGCCGGTCCCGATTCCGGATACGAAGATGTCGACCTTGCCGTCGGTGTCGTTCCACACCTCCTCCGCGGTTGTGACGGCGTGTACGGCTGGGTTTGCCGGGTTTTCGAATTGCTGTGGTATGAAATACCGCTCGTCGGTTTTGGCCAATTCCTCTGCCTTGGCGATGGCGCCCGCCATGCCGTCGGCGCCGGGAGTCAGGATGAGTTCGGCACCGTACGCGCGCAGCAGCATCCGCCGCTCGATGCTCATCGTGTCCGGCATGGTCAGCACGCACTTGTAGCCGCGCGCGGCGGACACCATCGCCAGTGCGATGCCGGTGTTGCCACTGGTCGGCTCCAGGATGATCGTGTCCGGCTTGATAAGGCCCGCTTTCTCGGCCGCGTCGATCATGGCCACCCCGATGCGGTCCTTCACGCTGCCCGCCGGGTTGAAGGATTCCAGCTTGGCCACCACGTCGGCCACGGCACCCTCGGTGACCCGGCGCAGCCGGACCAGCGGCGTGCGTCCGATGAGTTGCGTGATGTTCTCGGCAATGCTCATCTGCCTTCTCCAACGATGTCGGCCCAGGCCTCGTCGGCCTCCCAGCTGATGTCGAACTCTATGGCCAGGTCGGTGGGTATCGCTAGGGCAACGGGTGTGAGCCGCTGCGGCGCCCCCTCTAGCGCAATTCCGGTCAGCACTCGTCCGGTGAGGTTGTGCGGGGTGGTTGCGGTCAGTGTTGTCGCTGCGGTGCCCGGTGGGCGGCGTAGGTAGAAGTCTGTTCCCGGCTGGATCATGTCGTCGATGGGGAATCCGTCGGCGTCGACGAGCGTGTGACCGTCGGTGGCGTTGAGCCTCAAGGGGATTCGTACTTGGAATGGGCCCACTAGTTCGGATTCGGCGGTGGCTTGGGTGTCGACTAGTCCGGGTTCGGCGGTTTCGTGGAGGGCTTTGCGCGCTTCGGTGAGTAGGTAGGTGTAGAGGTGTACGACTCGATCGGCGTTGCGGTAGTGGCGAGTACCCGTCAGCCAGAAGCGGACGTGGTCGACTTGCGGTGTGCCGCTGTCTGCCGTTGCGATCAGCCGGTAATAGCGGTAGCCGCGTCCGCCGAGGCCGTGGCTGCTGGCCGAGAGTGTGCTACCGACGCCCAGTGTGCGTTGATGGCGGCCCTTGCCGGTGTGTGCGGTCAGTTGTGAGCCGGAAACATCTTGCCAGACAACGCCATTGGCTGACTTTTGCAGCTTCAGGCTGACGGAGGTGTCAGATGTCGTCCACACAGAGTAGCCGCCGAGCTGTGGTTGGCCATCGAATTCGAAGGTGATCATCGGTCCCGGTGCCCGGTGTATGCCGACGGGTACGTTCAGGGGCCGGGTGTCAAGAGCCAGGCCGTTGGTTAGATACCAGATCGCGGCCTGGGTTCCGGCGATCGCTTCGTGCTCGCTGATGTTGGCCGATCCCAGCGGGTAGCCGGCCTGGCGTAGCTGTCGGCTCAGTTCGGTGGTGGGTCGCATCGGGAAGGAGTCGCGCAGGATCCAGTCCACCTCCGCTTCGCATCCGCGGGTGCGCAAGTGGGGCAGCGCCGACCAGGTTCCCAGGCGGTAGGGCGACGGGTGGTGTGGTGCGATGCCGGTGAAATCCAGCGAATAGGCATGCAGGTTGGGGTTGAGCCGGATCAGATCGGTGCGCGCGCAGGTGCCGTCGGTGAACACGATCGTATCGACGGTGTGTGAGTAGGTACCGCCTCGGTAGCGCGTCATGCGAGTGAGTTCGGTGGCCGGCCGCACCACAATGCGCTGGCGGGTCGCCACCTGCGCCAACGCGCGGTTGTGTACAGACAACACGGTCATCGGTGGTTGATCTTCCTGAAATTTGACTGGTGCCCATCTCCATGCCGCCGGGCGGGCTGGAGGTACACCCGCTTGCGGGGAAAGCGCGAAGGATTTCTATAGCGTCAGAAGGCGTCAGGAAATCAACAACAGCAACAACAACAGCAGCGCACGGCGAGGCAGCCCGAAGGGACGAAGCGCGGCTGTACGGCCTGTTGCATGGCCCCACTATAGGGCACTATCAGATTGCGGGCGCATTCTGCCGGTTTGGCTCACACCCGCTTTAAACCTTTAATCAGCTTTTACACTTGCGTAGGCTCGGCGCGCGCAGGCGCTCATAGTGGGCGATCATCAGACTGCCCGGAACTCGCAGCAGTATTCGACCAAGATGGAAGGACCACCATGACGTCGGCTCAAACTGAGTCTCAGGCCCTTGGCGATCTCGCTGCCAGGCAGCTTGCCAACGCGACGAAGACTGTTCCGCAGCTTTCGACCATCACGCCGCGCTGGTTGCTGCATTTGCTCAGCTGGGTGCCGGTGGAAGCGGGTATCTACCGAGTGAACCGCGTGGTCAACCCGGAACGGGTCGCAGTTAAAGCCGAAGCGGGCGCCGGCACCGAAGGGCCGCTGCCGGAGACCTACGTCGACTACGAGACCAGTCCCCGCGAATACACGCTGCGGACGATTTCGACGCTGCTCGATATCCACACCCGGGTGTCCGATCTGTACTCAAGTCCGCACGACCAAATCGCACAGCAGCTGCGGCTGACCATCGAGACGATCAAGGAGCGCCAAGAATTCGAATTGGTCAACAGCCCCGAGTACGGGTTGCTTGCGCAGGCGACTCCCGAGCAGACGATCCAAACGCTCGCCGGTGCTCCGACTCCGGACGACCTTGACGCGCTGATCACCAAGGTGTGGAAGACGCCGAGCTTTTTCCTGACCCACCCGTTGGGCATCGCCGCGTTCGGCCGCGAGGCCACCTACCGCGGTGTGCCGCCCGTAGTCGTGAGCCTGTTCGGCGCGCAGTTCGTCACCTGGCGTGGCATTCCGTTGATTCCGTCGGACAAGGTGCCGGTGGAGGACGGCAAGACCAAATTCATCCTGGTGCGCACTGGCGAGGAACGCCAGGGAGTGGTGGGCCTGTTCCAGCCGGGCCTCGTCGGCGAGCAGGCGCCAGGGCTGTCGGTGCGGTTCACCGGCATCAACCAGTCGGCGATCGCGACTTACCTGGTCACCCTCTACACGTCTTTGGCTGTGCTCACTGACGACGCGCTCGCCGTTCTCGATGACGTCGCTGTGGACCAGTTCCATGAGTACAAGTGAGTACCGGTCGGTAGACGCCGAAAGCGAGCTGCCCATCAGCGCAGCGGAGCTCGCCGCGCTGGCCAGCCAGTTATACGCGGCCAGTATCCGGCCGGGGCCCGACAGCCCGCCACAAGCGGCACCCGTCGCCCCGCGCGGCAGCGTGCCCGACACCACGGCCGCGGCGTCGGCCGCACAGGCGGCCGCCGGTACGTCCGATCCATTCCCGGCCCCGGTTCCGTTCATCGGTGTATCGGATATCTATGTCCCGGGGCCGACTTCTCCGGAGCCCGAAGGCGTGCCGCAGACGGTGCCGGTGGCCCCGCGCGGCAATGTCCCCGATGCGACGGCAGCGCCGTCGGCTGCCTGGACCACCGCGGGTGTGGCCGATCCTTACCTGCCGCCCGGCGTTGCCGACCTGACGGCGTTCGCGGTACCCAGCCAGGGCATCGTGCCGACTGTGCCCGGCGTGCTGGCCGGCGCGGCACCGACCGTTCCGGTGGCTCCACGTGGTTCGACCCCTTTTTTGCGGCCGGAATGGCCGCGTGAGGCGCCGTCGGTTGTCGACCTGGGCTGGTCTGGCGCGCCACCGGGCACACCGGTTGCGCCGGTTGGTGACGAGGCCAGCTATTACTTCCTCACCGAAGCCGATCAGGTGCCTCAGCTGGCAGACGAGCACGAGGTGTTCGACGTCAACGCGGTGCGGGCGGACTTCCCGATCCTGAAAGAGACCGTCCACGGAAAGCCGCTGATCTGGTTCGACAACGCCGCGACCACTCAGAAGCCGCAGGTGGTGATCGACCGGCTGTCGTACTTCTACGCCCACGAGAATTCCAACATCCACCGCGCAGCACACGAGTTGGCGGCCCGGGCGACCGATGCCTACGAAGAGGCCCGCGACACGGCTCGGCGATTTATCGGCGCATCGAAAGACGAAGAGATCATCTTCGTGCGCGGCACCACCGAAGCCATCAACCTGGTGGCCTATGCGTGGGGGGGCAAGCATTTGGGCCCGGGTGACGAGATCGTCATCACGCATCTGGAGCACCACGCCAATATCGTTCCGTGGCAACTGCTTTCGCAGCAGACAGGTGCGATCCTGAAAGTCGCACCGGTCGATGACGCCGGCAATTTGCTGATGTCGGAATTCGAGGATCTGCTGGGTCCGCGGACGAAGTTGGTTGCCGCGACTCAGGTTTCGAACGCACTCGGGACAGTGACGCCGGTTGAGCAGATCGTCGAGCTGGGTCACCGCTACGGGGCGCGGGTGCTGATCGACGGCGCCCAGTCGATCCAGCATCTCCCGGTCGATGTCTCCGAGCTCGGCGTCGATTTCTTTGCGTTCTCCGGACATAAGATCTATGGCCCGACCGGGATCGGTGTGCTCTACGGGTGCGCGGACGCTCTGGCGGAGACGCCACCGTGGCAGGGCGGCGGCAACATGATCGCCGATGTCACCCTGGAACGGTCGCTGTATCAGGGGCCGCCAAACAAGTTCGAGGCCGGCACTGGCAACATCGCCGACGCCGTCGGGCTCGGTGAGGCGCTGCGTTACGTCCAGCGGTTGGGCATCGAGCGCATCGCCGCCTACGAACACGCGCTGCTGGAGTATGCGACCCCACGCCTGGCCGACATCCCCGGTGTTCGCCTGGTAGGCACCGCAACCGAGAAGGCCAGTGTGCTGTCGTTCGTGCTGGCCGGACATGACCCGCTTGAGATCGGCAAGGCACTCAACGCCGAAGGCATCGCGGTGCGCGCCGGCCATCACTGCGCACAGCCAATTCTGCGTCGCCTTGGCCTGGAGGCCACGGTTCGCCCGTCGTTTGCGTTCTACAACACGTTCGAGGAGATCGACGTCTTCATCAACGCGGTGCGCCGCATCGCGGAGGGCGGCACGAACGTCGGCTGATCGATCGTTGCCGCGTCGTGTGTCGTTAGGTGCCTACACCCCAATGGAACACGCGCGAGGTGAGCAGCACGACTCCCAGGGAGACCGACGCGACGACAGTGAGGCCGATGATCGCGACGACGAGCGGGCGCCACCCGGTGCGAGCGATTTGGCGGATGTCGGTGGTGAGCCCGACACCGGCGAAGGTGAGCAGGAACGCCCATTTCGACACGTTGGCCAGGTTGGCGGTTTGGCCCTTACTCAGCCAGCCTGCCGTCGCGATCGCCGAGACAGCCAAAAAGCTGAGCACGAATTTCGGGAATTTCTCCCAGATGAACGCGGCCTTGGCTGTTGTGCCGCGGGCGATCTCGTCGGCTTGCCCGCGCGCGGCCCAATACAGCGCGAAACCCAAGACGACGAACCCGATCAGCGCGTTGCGGGTCGACTTGACCAGAACGGCGATCTTGCCGGCGTGATCGGAGAACAGGTAGCCGGTGGCGGTGGTTTCGGCGGTGTTGTCCACCGCCAGGCCCGCCCAGAGGCCGAATTCGTGGTCGGTGAGCCCGATCGCGTGCCCCAACGGCGGCAACGTGAACAGCCCCACCGCGCCCAATGCCAGGATCGCCGCAATAGCGTAGCTGACGTCGGCGTTGCGGGCCCGGATCGCGCCCTTGGCGGCCACGATGGCCGACACCCCGCAGATTGACGTGCCGATCGCCAGCAGCGAGCCCAGCTTGCCTGACAACCCGAATACGCGTGCAACGACGAGGATGACGGTTCCCGCGACCGCCATATCGACCAGGATCTGGACCAGGCTGGTGGCGCCCAGTTTGGCAATATCGCCGAGAACGAATCGCGAGCCCAGCACGACGATGCCGACTTTGAGCCAGAACTGGTAGGTCAACACACCGGGGCGAAACACCGGATGCAGACCAATGGTGTTGGTGATGAGCAGCCCGATGAGGATGGCCCACAACACATATTCGATGTCGGGCACGGTCCAATGTTGGTGTCGGGCAAGGGCGTTCCACCAGACCTGAGCGTACTTGCCCAGCACCCCGACGGCGATCAGCAGCAGAATGCCCGGTGCATAGTCGAGCGGGCGGGTGCTGGTGAAGGCGGCTTCGGCAGACGTTTCGTCGGGTTCGACGCGGACCGTGCTCACCGGGTCACCAAGGGATCTTCGGTAGCGCATCGGCGACCGCTAACGCGGTGATAACTCCGGCCACCAGGGTCGCCCACCAGTCGTCACCAACCCGCCCGAGCCAACCACGCCACTGCGGCGAATCCGAGTCGCTGTCGTTCTCCGTCACGAGTCCTCCATTAAGTCCTCCACCAAAGCGGTTCGACCGGGCACGCTATCTCCCCGCAATGGTTGCGTGGCCGACACCACGCGACCAAGTGATTAGCTCGCGCTGAATCTAGGTCATTGATGCTGACGCGGGCCGCGCTTGTTGAGCAGATCAATGACCTGCGCTGCGAGGTCGTCGATGTCGGCGTCGGTGGTGTCCAGCACCAGATCCGGGTTGTCGGGTGGCTCATAGGGCGCGTCAACACCGGTCAGACCGGTGAGATTGCCGCTGCGCGCCCGCGCGTACAGGCCCTTGGGGTCGCGCTTTTCGCACTCGGCCAGCGACGTGGCGACGTACACCTCGATGAAAGGCAATTTGGCGGCATCGTTGAGGGCGCGGGCGGTGCCGCGGTCCGACTTGAGCGGCGACACCAGTGACGCCAGCGCGACTACGCCCGCGTCGGCGAGCAGCCGGGTCAAATGCCCTACCCTCCTTATGTTTTCAGTGCGGTCGCCGGGGGAGAAGCCCAGATCGTCGGATAGGCCATGGCGCAAGTTGTCGCCGTCGAGCAGATAGGCTACCCGCCCAGATTCGACGAGGGCACGCTCTACAGCGACCGCGATGGTCGACTTGCCGGATGCCGGCAGGCCGGTGAACCAGATCGTCGCGCCGCGCTGTCCGGTGGCCCGCCACCGGTGGCCACGGTCCAGTGCTGACGGATGCCAGCGGATATCGGTGCGCGGATGCGTGCCCGGCTTGATCTCCCGTGCCTCGATGATGGTGCCGGCACCAACGGTGTCGTTGGTGGATTCGTCGATCAGGATGAAGGCGCCGCTGTCGCGGCTGTCGGCGTAAGGATCGGCGATGATAATCGAGCTGGTTCGCAGTGTCACGGTGCCGATGTCGTTGAGCACTAACTCAACTGGCCCGTCGAGCTCATCGAGCGTCTCCGGGTCCAGCCGCGAGTGCAGTTCCTGCACGGTGGCCCGCACGGTCTTGGTGGTCTGTTTGAGTGCCAGCCGGTCGCCGGCCCGCAGCGGTGAGTCGACGAACCAGCAGACCGTCGCATCGAGCTCCCGGGCCAGCACCGGCAAAACCGCGTCGTCGGCCCCGCTGACGAACACGTCGCCGCGACCCACGTCGATGTCGTCGGCCAGCTCGACCGAAACCGACAGCGGCGCGACCGCTGTCGTACGGTCGTCGTCGAGGGTGTCCAGCGCGGTCACCGTCGAGCGGGTGCCGGCAGGCAGCGACACCACCGGGTCACCGACACTGAGCGTTCCCGCCGCGAGCCGGCCGGTGTAGCGCCGGCGCGCGTCGGCGGTCGGCCGCGACACCCACTGCACCGGCAGGCGCAGCCGCGACGCCTCGGCCTGCGGCGCGGCCAGCTCGACGCCTTCCAGGTACTCGAGCAGCGTGGGACCGCGGTACCACGGCGTCCGCTCGGAGCGCTGCACCACGTTGTCGCCGTGCTTGGCCGCGATCGGGATCACCGTGATGTCCACGTCGCCAACGCGCGCAGCCGTCTGGCGTAGCTGGTCCTCCACGTCGGCGAACCCAACCTGGTCGAAGTCGATGAGGTCGATCTTGTTCACCGTGGCGACAAAATGCTTGATGCCCAACAGCTTTGCGATCCGGGCGTGCCTGCGGGTCTGACGCAGCACCCCGGCGCGCGCATCGACCAACAGTATCGCCACGTGTGCGTTGGATGCGCCGGTGAACATGTTGCGGGTGTAGCGCTCGTGGCCGGGGGTGTCGGCGAGGATGTAGCTGCGGGTGTCGGTGGAAAAGAATCGGTACGCAACGTCAATTGTGATGCCCTGTTCGCGTTCGGCGCGCAAACCATCGGACAGCGCTGCGAGGTCGGCGACGCCCTCCTCGTCGGTGACGGCCTCCAGGTGGTCCAACGGCAGGCTGTCAGTGTCGTGCATAAGGCGTCCGATCAGGGTGCTCTTGCCGTCGTCCACCGAACCCGCGGTGGCAATGCGCAATAGCTGGCGCGTCACCCCCTTGGGAGGCAAGGTCTTTCCGGCTTTCCCGGCGGCGGTCATCAGAAGTAGCCCTCTCGCTTGCGGTCTTCCATCGCGGCGGTCGAGGTACGGTCGTCAGCGCGGGTCTCGCCGCGCTCGGACACCGTTGCCGCTGAGATCTCGACGATGACCCCGGCGATGTCAGTGGCCTTGGAGCGCACTGCCCCGGTGATGGTCAGGTCTCCCACGGTGCGGTATCGCACCCACTCCACGGCGGAGCTTTCGCCGGTCTGCGGCCCGGCGTACTCCGACACCGCCAGCAGGATGCCGTCGCGCTCGAACACCTCGCGTTCGTGCGCGAAGTAAATCGACGGTAGCTCAAGGCCTTCCAGCTCGATGTAGCGCCACACATCGAGCTCGGTCCAGTTGCTCAGCGGAAACACCCGCACCTGCTCGCCCTTCTTGATCCGGCCGTTGTACAGCGACCACGGCTCTGGGCGCTGCGCACGGGGATCCCACTGGCCGAACTCGTCGCGGAAGCTCAGGATCCGTTCCTTGGCGCGGGCGCGCTCCTCGTCGCGGCGGGCACCCCCGAACGCCGCGTCGAAGCCGCCGGCCTCTAGCCCGTCGAGCAACGTGCGGGTCTGCGCCCGGTTGCGCGAAGCCCCCGGACCCGGGTCGGGCACGCGGCCGCTGTCGATGGATTCCTGCACCGACGCGACGATCAGCTTGTGCCCCTCGCCGGTGACCCTGCGGTCCCGGAACTCGATCACCTCAGGGAAGTTGTGACCGGTGTCGACGTGCATCACTGGAAATGGCAGCAGAAGCGGCCGAAACGCCTTTTCCGCCAGCCGAAGCAGCACGATCGAGTCCTTGCCGGCCGAAAACAGCAGGACGGGCCGCTCCAGCTCGGCGACCACCTCGCGGATGATGTGCACTGCCTCCGCTTCCAGCAGCCGCAGTTCGTCGACGTGCCGGGCTTCCGTCGGCGCGGTTACGGTCATGTTGCTAGCCCCTCTCTCTCCGCATCTGCCCGGTAGCGGTCCACCCACTCGTCGGAACGCTGGTCGGCCTGCCGCTCCAGCACCGGCTCGGGTGCCAGTCGCGGGTCGAGCCCCAACGCCTCGAGGATGGTGGCGACCACTTCAGTCAGATTGCGCCACAACACCGGATATGGAACCTCCATCGGCTTGATGTCTTCTTCGGCAAACCAGGTTCGCCAGCCCTGCTCCTGGCCACGCAGCATGGTGACGACGTGGGCGATCGCTCCGGCGTGATAGATGGCACGCGCATCGCGGACCGGATCGGGCCGGCCCCGCCACACTCGCGTCTGTACCGCCCGCCAAAACGACACCGCCTGCGACACCACATCGGGCCGGTAGACATACACAAGGAGCGGTTCCTCGCCGACGACATCGCGGATCGCGGCCAGCAGACCGTCACCGGACCGATTCGGCAGTTCGCTGGCGCGGTTCAACAGCAACGGTGTCTGGTTCCACATCAGCTTGCCGCCCCACACGCCGTTCGGTGTTTTGCCGACCGTGCGGATGTAATCGCGCCATATTTCGGCCGGCGCCAGGTCCGGCGTCCCCTTGTCCAACGGATCAAGCAAGCGCAGGATCGACTCGTCCTCGACACCGGCGAACCATTCCCGCGGCTGCGGGGCCTGGCTCGTGGTCGGCAGGTATTGGAAGAATTCGCCGGCCTCGCCGGCCACGCCGGTGGCGCGCAACGATTCGACCAGCAACGTACTGCCGCTGCGCTGAGAGGCCAGCACTAAGTACGACGACGGGCGATCTGTCACCCAGAAAGCCTAACCGGGCGGAAATCCCGTCGCTGACAATACGATTACGCTCACACTGAACGAAACCCTTGCTTTGGACTTAACTTGTCCGAACTCTCAGATGCGGCGGCGATAGCCGAACGGGACGCTGGCCGTGCGGCCGTGAATGCTCGAGTAGGTTTCGGCATGGCAGATATAACGCGTAGCGGTGAATTCCGATGGAATGATGCCGTCGCTGGCGAACTGCAGTTTGCCGAATTCCCTGTGACTTCTGTGATTCCTGAGGCGAATGGAATGGTTGCGCGCTGGCCCGAAAATTGTCGCGCCCCACCCCGGACACAAACCCTCGGTCTGGGCGCGGCGGCTGGACAGCCGGCCGCGTCGGGGTTGACGTCCCGGTATGCCGGATAGCGGCGGCCAGATCGCCGAACGGGCGCGGACGTCGACAGAACGGCCCTCTGGCTAGATTTCTTCTGGGTGATTGCAACCCTAACGGCAGGCATAGTGCTGCCCGTAAATTGCCGCAATGGTTTCTGTGTGAAAACAGGCAGCGCGGTCAGTATGTAAACAACGCTAATCTGTTGCAGGCCAAGTAATTACAAATGCGTTAACTTTATTACGAAAATGGGGGACCGGGTGAGTCATACGGACGGCCGGTGGGCTGAGCGGATTCTATGAACGGCTCGGCCATTGTGAAGCCCATGGACGCGCTGGGCCAGTTTTTTGTGCTCAGTGTCGAATCGTTGGTGGTGATGGTGCGACGGCCGTGGGCCTGGCGGGAGATTCTCGAGCAGATTTGGTTTGTCGCCCGGGTGTCGATCTTCCCGACGATCATGCTGTCCATTCCGTACACGGTGCTCATCGTTTTCGTCCTCAACATCCTGCTCGTCGAGATCGGCGCAGGCGATCTTTCGGGTGCCGGTGCGGCGCTGGCGTCGGTGACCCAGGTCGGGCCGGTCGTTACCGCGATGGCCGTCGCCGGTGCCGGGTCGACCGCCATGTGCGCCGACCTGGGCGCGCGCACCATCCGCGAGGAAATCGACGCGATGAAGGTGATCGGCGTCAATCCGGTTCAGGCCCTGGTGGTTCCGCGCATCATCGCCGCCACCTTCGTCGCATTGCTGCTTTACTCGGTGGTCGCGGTTACCGGATTGACGGGCAGTTACATCTTCGTGGTCTTCGTTCAGCACGTCACACCGGGCGCCTTCATTGCGGGGATGACACTGCTCACGGGGCTGCCGCAGGTGGTGATTTCACTCATCAAGGCAACCCTGTTCGGATTGTCCGCCGGCCTGATCGCGTGCTACAAGGGCCTTTCGGTGGGCGGCGGCCCCACCGGTGTCGGGAACGCGGTGAACGAGACCGTGGTCTTCTCGTTCATGGCGTTGTTCTTCATCAACATCGTGATCACCGCGCTCGGTGTGAAGGTGACCGCCAAATGAGCGATGCGGCAAGCGAGCCCAACTGGTTCGTCACTCTTGGACCCAGGCTGGTGGCTGCAACCCGGAAGTTGGGCGAACAGACCGCCTTCTATGGGCAATCTTTGGCCTCCACCGGTGATGCGGTACGGCGCTACCCGGGAGAACTGCTGCGGCTGATCGCCGAGATGGGTATGGGTACGGGTGCGCTCGCGGTGATCGGGGGCACCGTGGGCATCATTGGCTTCCTGACCCTGACCACCGGCGCCCTGGTTGCAGTGCAGGGCTATGACACCTTGTCCAACGTCGGAGTCGAGGCGCTGACTGGTTTTCTGTCGGCATTCTTCAACGTCCGGATGATCGCGCCGTGCACGGCTGGGGTGGCATTGGCCGCCACGATCGGTGCCGGTACGACGGCGCAGCTGGGCGCGATGCGCATCAACGAGGAGATCGACGCGCTCGAAGTCATGGGTATCCGTTCGGTCACCTATCTGGCGTCGACACGGGTTATCGCCGGCGTCCTGGTCGTTATCCCGCTCTACGCCGTCGCCGTGCTGATGTCGTTCTTCGCGTCCAAGTTCGGCACGCTATACATCTACGGCCAGTCACGTGGCGTATACGAGCACTACTTCTCCACGTTTTTGCGTCCCACAGATTTGTTGTGGTCGTTTTTGGCGGTGCTGACGATGGCGACGGGTGTGATGGTTGTGCACACCTACTACGGTTTCACCGCGACAGGTGGTCCCGCCGGCGTGGGGGAGGCTGTCGGTCGTTCGGTGCGGTCATCGATGATCGTCACGGCCTTCGTGGCCCTGATGATTTCGCTGTCCGTCTACGGGCAGTCCGGCAACTTCAACCTGTCGGGATGACCGTATGAGTAACCACAGCAGCAGCGGACCCGGCAGGAGAAATAGAGTCCGCACGAGCAAGATCGACCCGATCTGGTGGGCGCCGACGTTGTTCATCCTGGTCGCGGGTTTGATCGCACTGACCGCGGCGTCGTTCTCCGGCAAATTCCAAGCATTCATCCCACTCACGCTGGTGTCGGACAGGGCGGGACTGGTGATGGAACCCGGCGCCAAGGTGAAGTTGCGGGGTGTGCAGGTCGGCCAGGTCGCTTCGATTGGCACCGACGTGAAGGCGGCTCAGCTGCAATTGAAGATGGACCCGGGCCCGTTCAAATATCTCCCGAGCAACGTCGAGGCCGAGATCAAATCGACCACCGCGTTCGGGTCGAAGTACGTCGATCTGATCGTGCCCGACCATCCCAGCTCCACGTCGCTAAAGCCCGGTGCGGTGTTGCACTCCCGCAATGTCACCGTCGAAGTCAACACGGTCTTCGAGAATCTGCAGTCGGTGGTCCAGGCCATCGACCCGGCGAAGCTGAATGCGATTCTGTCGGCGTTCTCAGAATCATTGCGTGGCAAGGGCGATCGACTCGGAGCGGCGATCAGTGATGCCAACAACCTGTTGCTAACTGTCAACCCCCGGATGTCGACGATCCACAGGGACTGGCGGTTGTTCGGCAAGACTGCGGCCGCCTATTCCAATGCGGCGCAGGATATTCTGTCCATCCTTGACTCGGCGGCAACCACCAGTACCACCATCACCGAAAACCAGCGAGCGCTCGACACCCTGCTGCTGTCGGCGGTCGGCTTCAGTCAGGCCGGCACCAGTGTCATAGGCAACAACGAATCCAATATCGTGCGGTCCGTCGACCTGCTCGAACCGACCACGACTCTGCTTGAGAAGTACTCGCCGACCTACGCCTGCTTGTTCCAGGGTGCGCAGTGGTTCCTCGATCATGGCGGCCGGGACGCGTTCGGGGGTAACGGTTACTCGGTGATCCTGGATGCCGCCCTGCTTTTCGGCGACGACCCGTACCGATTCCCGCACCACCTTCCAAAGGTCAATGCCACCGGCGGGCCGGGGGGGAAGCCGAGCTGCGGTTCGCTGCCCGATCCGAGCGCGAACTACCCGGTGCGTCAGCTGGTAACTGACACCGGTTGGGGGACCGGTCCGAACGAGATCCGCACCAATGTGGGCGTCGGCAATCCATGGTGGTCCAACTACTTCCCGACCACCAAGGGAATTCCCGAACCGCCGCGTTACTTCTTCCGCGGGGGGCAGCCACCGCCATGAAAGAAGTAGGAAGGCCAGCCGCTTGGCACATTGGGGTCCGTGTGGCGCTGTTCACGGCGGTGTGCCTAGTATTCACCTTCGCGCTGATCGCGGTCTTCGGACAGTTGCGCTTCGAGGACCGCACCGCATATCGCGCAGTGTTTACCAACATATCCGGTCTGAAGTCCGGCAACTTCGTCCGCATCGCCGGGGTCGAGGTCGGTAAAGTCGGCGGCCTCACCCTGCATCGCGACGGCACGGTAACCGTCGACTTCGCGATCGACAAAGGTCTGCGACTCACCGAGGGCACCAAAGCGGTTGTGCGCTACGAAAACCTGATCGGTGACCGCTATCTCGCGCTGGAAGACGGCCCCGGGCCGCCTCGCCGGCTGGCGCCGGGTACGACGATTCCGCTGACTCGGACGTCGCCCGCGCTGGACATCGATGCGCTGATCGGCGGCTTCCGCCCGTTGTTCCGGGCGCTAGATCCCGACCAGGTCAACGCCCTGTCCGGCGAACTGCTGCGAATCTTTCAGGGCCAAGGCGGCACCATCGCCTCGGTGCTGGCGCAGACGTCGACACTGACCACGACCCTGGCCGGGCGCAGTGAACTGATCACTGAGCTCATCGCCAACTTGAACACCGTGCTGCACACTTTCGCCGCGCGCGACCACGAGTTCTCTGATGGCCTGGACAAGCTGTCTCAGCTTGTGGATGGGTTGGCACAGCGTAAGACTGACATCTCCAACGGGCTGGCCTACATCAACGCGGCCGCCGGATCGGTCGCCGATCTGCTCACCCAGGCGCGCCAACCGGTCAAGGACGTGGTGCGCGAGACCGATCGCATATCCGGCCAGGTGCTGGCCGACCGCGACTATGTCGACGGCCTGCTCAAGACCCTTCCCGACACTTACCAGGTGCTGGCCAGACAGGGCTTGAATGGCGATTACTTCGGCTTCTACCTGTGCGACGTGTTGCTCAAGCTCAACGGCAAAGGCGGCAACCCGATCTACGTCAAGATGTTGGGTCAGGCCAGCGGGCGGTGCACGCCGCAATGAAGCGAATCAATATCAAACCGCTCAGTCAGCGCAATCCAGTCCTGGTAGGACTGGTGGGTACCGCGATCGTGACCTGCGTGGCCGTCGCCGCCTTTGAGTACGACAAGCTGCCATTTGTCACCGACACCAACGACTACTCGGCCTATTTCTCTGAAGCTGGTGGCATCAAAATGGGTAGCACGGTGCGGATTTCCGGCATGGGTGTCGGCAGGGTTTCAGATATCCGCCTGGACGGCACCAAGGTCCGGGTGGGCTTCACCGTCCGCAAGAGCGTCGAGCTGGGCGACCGCACGGAAGCGGCCATCAAGACAGAGACGGTGCTGGGCGCCAAGATGCTTGAGCTCATGTCACGTGGAGAAGGACGGTTGACGGGCACCATTCCGCTGGAACGCACCCACTCGCCGTATGACCTGCCCGACGCGCTGGGTGACCTGACAACCACGATCAGCGGTCTAGATACCACCCAATTATCCTCGGCGCTGACCACATTGGCTAACACCTTCAAAGAGACACCGCCTGATCTCAAACTCGCACTGCAGGGAGTGGCCCGGTTCTCGGATACCCTCAACAGTCGCGACGCGCAGCTGCGCAGCCTGCTGGCCAATG
Source organism: uncultured Actinomycetota bacterium (assembly GCA_963728815.1). Taxonomy (GTDB): domain Bacteria; phylum Actinomycetota; class Actinomycetes; order Mycobacteriales; family Mycobacteriaceae; genus Mycobacterium. The sequence goes on along the minus strand of CAVSLH010000014.1, from coordinate 156,261 downwards.
CCAACAAGGTCTCGGGGGTACTGGGTCGGCGCAGCCAACAGATCGCCAACCTCGTGATCGACTCCAACGCGCTGCTGACAGCGCTGCTGGCCGAACGAGATTCACTCGATGCCCTGATGAACAACCTCACTGCGGTGTCCCATCAGATTTCGGGGCTGGTCAACGACAACAGGACTCAACTCAAGCCGGCCCTCGACAAGCTCAACGGTGTGCTTGAGATCCTCGATAACCGCAAGCAAGACCTGCAGAGAACCCTGCCCCTTTTCAAGCGATATGCGATGTCGTTTGGCGAATCTTTGGGTTCTGGTCCATTTTTCAAGGCGTACGTGGCCAACCTGATTCCCGGCCAGTTCAGCGGGCCGTTCATCGATGCGCGAATGGGTACCCGGTTTTTGGACCCTTACCAGCAGGTGCCATCAGAGGCCGCTGACCCGCCGACTGGATCTCCACCGGTCCCGCCGGAGGACGCACCGGTCCCGCTGTGGTCCCAACCGCCCTCGCCGGAGCCCGCGCCTGGGCCACCTCCTGAGCCCGCGCCTGCCGGAACCGGGGGTTCGTGAAGATGACCCAGCGCACCCTTCGAATAGTGACCGCGATCAGCCTCGCCGTCACATTGACAATCGCTTCGATTCTTGTCGGCATGAAGCTTTGGAAAGATGTCGAAAGGAACACGTACTCAGCGTATTTCGCGGAATCCAACGGTCTGTTCGTGGGCGACGAGATTCGTATCCTCGGCGTCGCCGTCGGTTCGGTGGACAAGATCGAGCCGCAGCCCACCGCCACCTTGGTGACGTTCTCCGTCGACAAGCAGTATCCGGTCCCGGCAGATGCCCGCGCTGCGGTTCTGTCGCCATCGCTGGTGACCTCACGGGCAATCCAACTTGTCCCCGTTTACTCCGGCGGACCCAAATTGAGCCCCGGAGCATCGATCCCGCTGAACCGCACTGCGGTGCCGGTCGAATGGGACGACTTCCGCAAGCAGCTGGAGAAGCTCAGCGACTCGCTGCAGCCCACGACTGAAGGCGGTGCGAACTCGCTCGGCGAATTGATCAATTCGGCCGCGGACAACCTGCGCGGGGAGGGCGACACCGCTCGCGACACCGTGATCAAGCTGTCCCAGGCGATTTCAGCACTCGGCGATCACGCCGACGACATCTTCAGCACGGTGCGCAATCTGCAGCTGCTGGTGTCCGCGTTGTACTCCAGCAGCGATCTGCTGGCCTCGTTCAACCAGAACCTGGCGAGCGTGACGACAGTGCTTTCCAACACGCCCAATGAGGTCGCCAATGCGGTGCGGGGCCTCGATGAGGCGCTGGCAGATCTGCGCAGCTTTGTCGCGGACAACCGGGAAGCATTGGGTGTCACGTTCGACCGGCTGACTTCCATCACGACCGCGCTCAACGACAGCCGCGGTGATGTCAAACAGATTCTGCATATTGCCCCGACGGTGTTTCAGAACTTCATGAACATCTACCAACCGGCGCAGAGCGCAATGACCGGCATCCTGGCACTCAACAACTTTGCCGATATCCCGCAATGGATCTGCAGCGCGATCGAAGCGGCCTCCCGGCGGAGCTTCAATGATTTTTCGAGGCTGTGCCTGCAGTACATCAATCCGGTCATCAAAAACCGGATCTACAACTACATACCGGTGGGGATCAACCCGTTCGTCGGGCCTCAGGCCCGGCCGAGCGAGATCACCTACAGCGAAGACTGGCTGAAGCCTGGTTATACGCCCCCGCCCGAAGCAACTCCACCGGCGGATGGGTCGCAGCCGGCGCCTGCTGAGCAGCAGTCGCTATCCGCCGGGGCGCCGCCGCCGCCGACGGTGACGCCCGATCCGAGCCTAGGTCTGCAAGGTCTGATGGTTCCGAACGGTGGATCATGAGGCGGGCTATGGGCGCGGCGCTCTGCGTAGCGTGCATCGCCGCGCTCCCGGCATGCGAGTGGCGCGGACTGAATTCGTTTAGCCTGCCAGGCACGGCCGGCGGCGGGCCCGGCTCCTACACGATCCAGGCGCAACTGCCCGATGTCGTGACCATTCAGGAAAACACTCGCGTTCGGGTCGACGACGTCAACGTCGGCAACGTCACCAAGATCGAGGTCCAGGACTGGCACGCGCTGGTCACCATGCGCATCAACGGCGATATCCACCTGCCGGCCAATTCGACCGCCAAGCTCGGGCAGACCAGCCTGCTCGGCTCGATGCACATCGAACTCGCGCCGCCCAAGGACGAGCCGCCGGTCGGCGAACTCAAAAACGGATCGGTCATCCCGTTGTCGCACGCAAGCAGGTATCCGACCACCGAGCAAACCCTCGCCGCGGTGTCGATCCTGCTCAACGGTGGCGGACTTGCTCAGCTGCAGGAAATCAACCAGGCGATCGCCAAGGCCTTCGCCGGCCGCGAAAACGACATGCGCAGTCTGCTCGGACAGCTGGACGAGTTCATCGCCGGCGTCAACGCCCAGACCGACGACATCATTGCTGCCGCCGAGAATCTCAATGCGCTCGCCGGCCAGGTCGCCGCCAAGGACCCGGTCGTCGACAAAGCGTTGACCACTGTGCCCAAGGCGCTGGCGGTACTAGCCGAGCAGCGCAACGAGATTGCCGATGCGATCGATGCGCTCGGCAAGTTCAGCGCGATCGCGGCCGACACCATTCACCAGAGCAAGGAGTCGCTGGTGGCCAACCTGCGCAACATCGCGCCGGTGCTACGGTCGCTGGCCGACGCCGGGCCGGCGCTCACCAAGGGTCTGGACATGTTGGTGACCTATCCCTGGCCGAAATCCACCGCCGCCAACTGGTTCCGGGGCGACTACGCCAATCTCACGCTGATCGTCGATTTGACCTTGAACCGCATAGACACCGGGATCTTCACCGGCTCGCGTTGGGAAGGTAACCTCACCCGACTCGAACTGCAGTGGGGACGCACAATCGGCATGCAGCCCAGCCCGGCCACCGCTGGCAACCCGCTGACCTTCCCGTACCACAACGGGGGATACTGAATGCTGCGCCTAAATCGCAAGACCTGGATCCAGTTGGTGATCTTGGCTCTGGTGACTATATTGTCATGTGGCGCAATGGCATTCGACTTTATGAAGCTTCCCGAGACGTTGTTCGGGATCGGGGAGTACAGCGTGACGGTCGACTTGCCGGAATCGGGTGGGCTCTACCAGACCTCCGTCGTGTCCTATCGGGGCACCGACGTCGGCCAGGTCAAGTCGATCGAAGTCACCGCCACCGGTGTGCGTGCGGTGCTGGCAATGAAATCTGGCACCAAGGTGCCGTCAGACGTCCAGGCGTCGGTGCACAGCCGCTCGGCGATCGGCGAGCAGTACATCGAACTGACCCCGCAGCCTCCGAAGGTCGGCGAACATTCGCGGCCACTGCGTGCCGGCGATGTCATTCCGGTGGGGCGCGTCGATGTGCCGGTCGACATCGGACACTTGCTTGACGTGACCAACCGTGCGCTGCAGGCGATTCCGCGTGACAACTTGCGAACGGTGATCGACGAAACTGACCGGGCAGTCGATGGCCTCGGACCCGAACTGTCTCGCATCGTCGACGGGTCGGCGGCGCTGGCGATCGCGGGGGGCCGGACCGTCGAGCCGCTGGCCACCCTGATCGACCAGTCCCCGCCGGTGTTGAACTCCCAGGTGCAGACATCCGACGCGATTGCGACGTGGGCCAATCGAACCGCAGCCATTATGGCGCAGTTCAAGGCGCAGGATGCGGCGTTACGCGACCTGCTCACGCAGGGCGGGCCCGGTCTGCAGGAAGGCCACCGATTGTTCGACCGGGTAGCGCCCGCGTTGCCGGTGCTGTTGGCGAACCTGGTCAGCCTCGGTGACATCGCCGTCGTCTACCGCCACGACATCGAGCAACTGCTGGTGCTGTTCCCGCAAGGCATCGCGGCCATGTCTGCGATCGTCGTGCCGAACTCTGGCACCAAACAGGACCTCCGGGGTGCGTACCTGGACTTCAACCTCAACCTCAACCTGCCGCCGCCGTGCACGACCGGGTATTTGCCCCCCACTCAGCGCCGCTCACCGGCCAGCGTGGACGCGCCGGACCGGCCGGCGGCCGAGCTATATTGCCGGTTGCCGCAAGACTCGGAGCTCAATGTCCGTGGGGCGCGGAACATTCCGTGTGAAACCAAGTCGTGGAAGCGGGCCCCCACCGTCGAACTGTGCGAAAGCGACGAGGATTACGTGCCGCTCAACAACGGCTACAACTGGAAGGGCGACCCTAACGCCACCACGACCGGCCAGGGCGTACCGCAGTATCCGCCGGGAGCCGATCCGCGACTTCCACCGCCGCGGGGCACCGCGCCAGCGCCCCCGCCCGTCGCAGTCGCAACCTACGACCCGGCCACCGGTGACTACATGGGTCCCGACGGGCGCCGCTACACCGATTCCGACTTGGCCCACCCGCGGGCCAAGAGCTGGCAGTCGCTTCTTGTACCGCCACCGTAAGTGTGCCGACCCAACGTCCCCCGGAGTGTAAGGAGCAACATGGCTGCCGAACCTGATGAAGCTGATATCACTGAACAAGTCAGCGAGTCAACGGAAGCCGACGTCGACGACCACGGCGATGAGGTCGACGACGAAGTCGGCGAAGAACACGAGCCCACCGATCGGCCTGTCCGCAGACGCCTTTCGCGCGTCGGATGGGCGTTGGTGGCCAGCGCTGTCGTCGTGGCGACGCTGGCCGGATTGGCCGGTTGGCTTGGATACCGGGCCTATGAAAAGCATGACGCTCAAGCCCAGCGCGATGTATTCGTTCAGACTGCCCGGCAGGGCGCGGTGAACCTCACAACTATCAACTACACCGAGGTCGATGCCGACGTGCAGCGGATTCTCGATTCAGCCACCGGAACATTCCGCGACGACTTTGAGAAGCGCTCGAAGCCGTTCATGGAGGTCGTCAAGGCGGCGCAGTCGCAATCGGAAGGCACGATAACCGAAGCGGGACTGGAATCCGTGCGGGGCGACTCGGCTCAGGTGCTGGTGGCGGTCGCGGTAAAGTCGCGGACCGCTGCCGGCGAGCAGGCGCCGAGGGAATGGCGCATGCGAATTGACGTTCAGGCCGTCGGCGATGGCGCCAAGGTGTCCAACGTGGTGTTCGTGCCATGACGACGCTCAAAGATACGGCCACACACGACGACGAGATTGAGGAGATCGTCGACGCTGACGCAGCAGCAGATATCGAGTCGACGAGCGAAGACGGCAGTGGCACAGAACAATCGGGAGCCACGGATGACAAAGGAGCGGCGCCGGACGATGCGTCCGACACGCGCAAAAATCGCCCGATCGCGTGGATGCGTGTGTTCGCTTACGGTGTGTTGCCCGGATTAGCGCTGCTGCTGGCGCTGGCGGCGGGGTATCTCAAGTGGTTGGATGGCTCGGCTCACGATTCCGCGGCGCTGCGCGCCGAAACCGTCCGGATTGCAAGCGAAGACGCGGTCGCCTTGTTGTCGTACAGAGCGGAATCGGCAGACAAGGATCTTGGCGCCGCGCGTGAACGTCTGACCGGCGATTTCAAGAATGCCTACAGCGCGCTGACCCGCGAAGTGGTAATTCCGGGTGCGAAAGAAAGACACATCTCGGCGGTCGCCAAAGCTGCTGCGGCAGCCTCGGTTTCGGCAACTGACAGCCACGCGGTGGTACTGGTGTTCGTCAACCAAACCGTGACTATTGGCGAAGGTGCACCCAGTGATACCGCGCCCGTCGTGCGGGTGATATTGGACAAGGTCAATGGCCGATGGCTGGTTTCGCACTTCGACCCGGTGTGAGCAGAGGGGTTTACATGGTCCAGCGGATAAGCATTGGCGCCCGACTGCTGCCGGTTGCCGTGATCTTTTCGGGGGCAGGGGCATTGGCGGTCCCTACTGCACATGCCGACAACAAGCGACTCAACGACGCTGTCGTCTCCGACGTCTACACAATCCAGCACCAAGCAGGCTGCACGAACGACGTCATCACCAACAGCCAGCTAACGCTGGCCGCCGAATGGCACGCGGACGACATGCTCAACAACCGAAACATCAACGACGACATCGGATCCGACGGATCGACCCCGCAGGACCGCGCCAACGCCGCGGGTTTCCGCGGGAAGGTTGCCGAGACGGTGGCCATTAACCCGGCCTTGTCTATCAGCAACCTCGAACTGATCAAGCAGTGGTATTACAACCCCGACGATATGGCGATCATGCGCGACTGCGCCAACACCGCTATGGGGGTGTGGTCGGAAAACAGCCTGGACCGCACCGTCGTGGTGGCGATGTACGGGCAGCCGGCCCCGCGTAACCGATGACACGGCCCAAAGGGAGGAACTGATGATCTTCACACAGCATTACCTGGACTGTCTGTCGCATGCGTCCTACTTGATCGGGGATGAGACCACCGGCCGTGCCGTCGTGGTCGATCCCCGCCGCGATATCGACGACTACCTGGATCAAGCGGCTGAGCATAGACTCCACATCGAGCGCGTCATCGAGACACACATCCACGCCGACTTCCTGAGCGGTCACCTGGAGCTGGCGGCGGCCACCGGAGCGCTGATCTCGTTCGGTGAAGGTGCGGATGTCGAGTTCCCGATCGAGCCGTTGCGCGACGGTCAGCGGATCTTGCTGGGAGATGTGACTCTCGAGATTCTCGCGACACCTGGTCACACTCCTGAGTCGATCTGCATCGTGGTCTACGAGCATGTCGACGATGAAATTCCCTACGGCGTCCTCACCGGTGACACGCTGTTCGTCGGTGACGTAGGGCGCCCAGATCTTTTCGTGACATCGGGCTTGTCGGCGGACGCGCTCGCGCAGACGCTCTATGGATCGCTGCATGGCAAACTGCTCAAACTGCCGGATACCACCCGTGTGTTTCCCGCGCATGGCGCCGGATCGACTTGCGGCAAGCAGCTGTCGAGTGAGACCAGTTCGACGATCGGCGAGCAGCGGCAGACCAACTATGCGCTACAGACGATCGATGTGGACCGGTTTGTTGCCACGGTGACCGAAGGGCAGCCGGTGCGGCCGCGCTACTTCGAGTTCGCCGCGCACCGGAATCGACTGCTGCGTCCGCTGCTTGACGAACATCCGGTGCCCTTGCTGGATATCGACGATGTATGCAAACACGGGCGGGCGGGGGCCATCGTCCTGGACAGCCGCGAGCCGGGCGACTATGCGTCCGGTCATCTGCGCGGTGCGGTTAACGTTGGCCTGCAGGGACGTTTCGCCGAGTGGGCCGGCAATGTCTTGTCACCAGACCGCGACATCGTGCTGGTCGGCGACGCTGTGCTCGCGCGTGAATGCAAGATCCGGCTGTCCCGCGTGGGATTCGACCGAGTCGTTGGTCAATTGCGCGATCTGGCAGAGGTTTTCGCACAACGGCCAGATCTAGTAGAGGTTAGTTCGCGATTGACCATCGAGCAGCTCGCCGAATCGCGCGGCTTGGAACCTCGCCTGCAACTCGTGGACGTGCGCAGCCCGCAGGAGACGGCGGCGGGCACCATCGCCGGTGCGTGCGAAATCCCGCTCCCGGTCTTTACGGAGTCGATCGAAAGTCTCGACCAGACAGACCCAGTGGTCGTCTACTGCGCCAGCGGCTACCGCTCCATGGTTGCCGCGAGCGTGCTTCGGGCTTCGGGTTTCGACGACGTGTCGGACGTGCTTGGTGGATTTGCCGCCTGGCAGAGCGCTGGTCTGCCCTCATCGTGTGGCAAGGAAGCCGACATCGTCGACGACACACCGCAGGTCGGCCCCCGTGCGGCCAAAAAGATGGTCGACGCCGGTGCGCTGCTGCTTGATGTGCGAGAGCCCGACGAGTGGTGTACCCAGCACGCGCCGACGGCGATGCTGCTGCCGACCGGTCGCGTGCGTGCTCGACAAGATGAATTGCCTCGCGATCGCCGGATCGTGGTGGTGTGCCGGTCGGGTGGGCGGTCGGCGGCGGTGACGGCGTCGCTTCGTCGATCGGGCTTCGACGCCGTCAACCTGGCGGGCGGTATGTGCGCGTGGGCGGCCGCCGGACTGCCGGTCGTTAGCCATGGCGGGGACCCCGGTCTGGTTGTGCACCGAGAGGAGCCGTTGAACTGTGAGACCTCGCTCGCCGCGCTAATCGGGGGTGTCGTGATGCCCTCCGCCCACTTTTACGTCCGCAACCACTTCACCACGCCGGTGCTGGACCCCGAGCTGTACGAGTTGACGGTCACCGGCATGGTTGATCGGCCGTTGTGCCTTCGCTTGCGTGATCTGCGCAACATGCCGTCACAGTCGCTCGTCGCCACGCTGGAATGTGCCGGCAACGGCCGGGTCCATTTCGACCCGCCCGTCGCCGGTGAGCAGTGGCATTTCGGGGCAGCGAGCACCGCCGAATGGACGGGTGTACCGCTGGTGGAGATCCTGGACCGGGCAGGCCTGACGGCGGGTGCGCACGATGTCGTTTTTCGCGGCGCTGACGCGGGATTGGTCGATGGCGCAACGGCACCCGTGCGGTTCGAGCGCGCCCTGTCAGTCGACGACGCGCGCGACTCAGGCGCACTTGTCGCGTACGCGATGAACGGGGAAGCGCTGCCGCTGCAGCATGGCCGTCCCGTAAGGCTGATCGTTCCCGGCTGGTATTCGGTGGCGTCAGTCAAGTGGCTGACGGAGATCGAGGTGGTCGACCATCCGTTCCAGGCCTTTTTCCAGACGAAGCGGTACAGCTACGAATGGGAGCGTGACGGCGGTGTTGTCCGCGAGCCCGTCCGCCTGCAGCGCGTCCGATCGTTGATCGCCCAGCCCACCGACGGCGCCTCGGTGACAGCCGGGGAAATGGTGGTGCGAGGTGTCGCCTGGTCGGGCGCGGCGCCAATCGAACGCGTCGACGTCTCGATAGGCGGGGGTCCGTGGCAGCCCGCACGACTCATCGGCGAACGCCGTCGACACAGCTGGCAGTGGTGGGAACTGCTCACACATTGCGACGTCCGTGGACCCAGCACCGTGCGGGCACGGGCGACCGACCTGGCTGGCCGCACTCAGCCCGAGCAACCCGAATGGAATCGTCTCGGCTACGGCGGCAACGCAATCCAGACGATTTCGATCGTGGTCGAGTAGTTTTGCGGGCGCCGTAACGCCGAGGACGGTGTTAGTAGCCGTCTCGGTGGTAGCGCTTGGAGGCTCTTAAAGACTGGACGTAGGCCTTCGCCGCGTCCGGGTCGAGGTTCCCGTCTTCGGCGGCGATTTCACAGACGCACAGCTGTGCGCCTTCCGGCAACCATCGCGACAGCTGGGCGCCGCGCTTGCGCATCAGGTGCTGCACGTAGACCTTGTCGCGCTGCTGCGGGGAGAACGCCAAGTCCAGGTCGATGGGGAAACCTGCCCAATCGACTTGGTCACGTGCCGACGCCTGGTCACTGCGTGGGTTGTCACTTGCAGCGCCGTGCCGCAGCCGACACTGCAATGGGCAGACAGCCTTCACGGCATCCCTAACGGGCCCATCACACTCCTGAAGCACGCGTACGTCCCTCCCTCGAGCGCGCAACCAAATCATTGAGTGACCAAATCATTGAGTGAATGGTGCGACGAAGATGTTTCAGCAGAGGGTGTCCGACGTTTCCGCCGCATTACGGTTCCTCGCAAACCGCAGGGTGGCTTTAGTAGACGTCGCGGTGGTAGCGCTTGTCGGCGTTCAACGACTGGACATAGGCCTTCGCCGCATCGGGTTCGAGGTTCCCGTGTTCGGCCGCGATGTCGCAGATCGCGCGATCGACGTCCTTGGCCATGGGGTCGGCGTTACCGCAGACGTACAGCTGTGCCCCGTCCTGCAACCAGCGCCACAGCTGGGCTCCGCGCTTGCGCATCAAGTGCTGCACGTAGACCTTGTCGCGCTGGTCCCGGGAGAACGCTAGGTCCAGTTCAGTGAGGAACCCGTCGGCACGCATCTGCTCGAGTTCGTCGCGGTAATAGAAGTCGGTGGCCGCGTGCTGTTCGCCGAAGAACAGCCAGTTTCCTCCGGTGTGGCCGAGCGCGCGACGCTCCTGCAGGAAGCCGCGGAACGGGGCGATCCCGGTGCCCGGGCCGATCATGATCATCGGCGTGTGCGGATCGCTGGGGGGCCGGAAATTGCTCGACGGCCGCACGTAAACCGCGATCCTATCGCCGGGGGAACGGTCCGCGAGGTACGTCGAGCACACCCCGCGGCGTGGGACACCCCGGAAGTTGTAGCGCACCGGCGAGACTGTCAGGTGAACTTCCCGCGGGTTCTCTTTGGGGCTGGACGAGATCGAATACAGCCGCGGCTGAAGCGGTTTGAGTACGGACAGCCACTCGTCAACAGACACGGTGATCGGCAATTGAGCGAGTAGGTCGACCGACTGGCGGCCCCATGCCCAATCTGCCAGCGCAGCTTTGTTTTCCGGCTTCATCAACGCGGCGAGTTCAGTATTCCCGGAGCGCCGCTGCACGAACCGAAGCAGGTCCGGGCTGATGTGGGCGATCTCGAATCGGTTTGTGAGTGCGGCTCGCAACGACATCGATCCATGGTCGGCAACCTCCACCGCCGCCTCGCCGTCCAGTCCGGTCACTGCCAGCCATTCGTCGACGAGCCGGTCACCGTTGCGCGGCCACACCCCCAGTGCGTCACCAGCCTCGTAGCTGACGCCATCGTCGGGCACGCGAAACACTAACTGTCGTAAGTCTTTTGCCGAACGCGGCCGACTAAGGGTCAAATTGTGGACCAGGCTGGTGACTAGTGGGTGCTTCTTGGTGTATGCCTGCGGTGCGGGCCGGGGCGGGGCCGCCGGAGCGGCCCCAAGTGCGGCGCCTGCGGTACCCGTGCCGACCGGCGCCGGTGTGCGGGTCAGCACCTGCAAGACCTTGCCCAGCCACTGGGCCGCGGTGTCTTCGTAATCGGGTTCGCAGTCGACGCGGTCGACAATGCGGGTTGCACCCAGCTCGGTCAGGCGCTCGTCGAGTTTGCGTCCATGACCGCAAAAGTCGTCGTAGTTGGAGTCGCCCAGCGCAAGAACGGCGTAGCGGGTGTCGGCGAGACGCGGTGCGCTGTCGCCGGATAGCGCCCGCCAGAGACCGGCGCCGTTGTCCGGTGGCTCGCCGTCCCCAGTGGTGCTGCTGATCAGCAGGAGCTCCCGTGTTCTCGGCAGTTCGGTCACCGGGAAGTCGTGCATGCCAAAGAACGCAACCGGCAGCCCCGCCTCGCCGAGCTGCGCGGCGACATCGGCGGCCAATTCTTCGGCGTTACCGGTCTGCGACGCCCACAACACCACGATGGGTGCTCGCTCGGGTGCCGCTTCGGCGTCGGGTGTCCCGGTCGTTGGTTCCCTGACGGCCGGCACCGGCATTGATGGGGGTGTCTCGGTGCGCGCGAACATCCCTGCGAGCAGACCGTCCACCCACAGCCGGGTGCTTGAATCGAACGGGGCGCTGAGCGGCAGGGTGGGCACCCCCGCAGCGCGGCGGCCGGCTTCCGAACGCAACCCAGCTAGCATTCCCGCGAGGTAGGAGCGGCCGAGCGGACCAAACTGTGGCGTTGGTTCGTTTGCCAGACCGAGGATTTCGGCCAGCGCATCGACCCGGGACAGGCTGATCTCCTGAGCTTCTTCGAGGCGATCCGCGGCTGGTGTGTCGGCCACCGCTGGATCGGCGCCCGAATCCGGTTTGGCGACAGCGACCTTCGTCATTGTGACCGCGCACGCCTTGTATTCCGGTTGGTGCGACACCGGATCTACGGCGTCGTTGGTGATGGCGTTGATCGACAGGTATTCGCCGAAGGCGTCGTTCCAGTGGAACGGTGCAAAGCAGTTGCCCGGCCGCACCCGGTCGGTGACCACGGCGGGCAGCACGGCTCGGCCGCGCCGGGAAGCGATTTCGACCAGGTCGTCGTCAGAGATCTCTAGCCGGGCGGCGTCGTCGGGGTGGATCTCGACGAACGGCCCCGGGTTGAGCTTGTTGAGCTTGGCGACCTTGCCGGTTTTGGTCATTGTGTGCCATTGGTGGGGCAGGCGCCCGGTGTTGAGCAAGAACGGGTAATCGTCGTCGGGCATCTCCTCCGGCAGCAGGTGCGGGCGGGCGAAGAACACCGCACGACCATTTGAGGTCGCGAAGGCCAACCGTGGCACGCTGCCGTCCTCGCGGACCAACTGCGTCTGGCTGACACCGTCGTTCAGGTATCGGATCGGGTTGCGGTCGTTCGTGCTGTCGGGCGGGCACGGCCACTGCAGCGGCGTCCGCCGCAGCCGCTCGTAGCTGGCGCCGCGCAGGTCGTAGCCCGTCGCGGGATTCCAGAACCGCTTGATCTCTTCGAACACGTCTTCTGCGGAGTCATAGCTGAAGGAGTCCGAAAAGCCCATCTCGCAAGCGATCCGGGCGATGATCTGCCAGTCCGGCAGCGCTTGCCCCGGCGGCTCGACGGCCTGCTGGAACAGCGTCAGGTTGCGCTCGGAATTGACCATCACCCCTTCGGACTCCGTCCACAAGGCCGCCGGCAACAACACGTCGGCATACTCGTTGGTCTCGGTCTCGAAGAAGGCATCCTGGGCGATCACGAGTTCGGCCGTTTCCAGCCCGGCCAGCACTGTCCTCCGATTAGCCACGGTGGCAACGGGATTGGTGCAGATGATCCAGCACGCCTTGATCTGCCCGGCAGCCATGCGGGAGAACATGTCGATAGTGCCGGTGCCGACCTCAGTGCGCAGTGATCCGCGGGGAATGCCCCACTGGTCCTCGACGAAATCGCGGTCGTCCGAAGACGCCACCGATCGCTGACCCGGCAAACCTGGCCCCATGTAACCCATCTCGCGGCCGCCCATCGCATTGGGTTGTCCGGTGAGCGAGAACGGGCCGCTGCCGGGCTTGCAGATCGCGCCGGTGGCCAGGTGCAGGTTGCAGATCGCGTTGGTGTTCCAGGTGCCGTGGGTGCTCTGGTTGAGTCCCATCGTCCAGCAGCTCATGAAGTTCGCGGCTTCGCCTATCCAGCGGGCCGCGGTTCGGATGTCTTCGGTAGGGATGCCGGTTATTTCGCTGACCTTGTCGGGGGTGAACTGCTTCAAAAGACTCGGCATCACCTCCCAGCCCTCGGTGAATTCGGCGATGAATTCGGCGTCAGTGTGGCCGTTTTCGACGATCAGGTGCAACAGCCCGTTGAGCAGTGCCAAGTCGGCGCCGGGCGCGGTTTGCAGGAAAAGGTCGGCCTTTTCCGCGGTCGCGGTGCGGCGCGGGTCGACGACGATCAGCTTGGCGCCGGCCTTGATGCGGTCCATCATCCGCAGGAACAGGATCGGGTGGCAGTCGGCCATATTGGAGCCGATGACGAAGAAAACATCGGCCTGGTCGAAGTCCTGGTAGGAGCCAGGTGGTCCGTCCGCGCCCAGGGACAGCTTGTAGCCAGAACCCGCGCTGGCCATGCATAGTCGCGAGTTTGACTCGATCTGGTTGGTGCCGATGAACCCTTTGGTCAGCTTGTTCGCCAGATATTGGGCCTCGGTGGACATCTGGCCCGACACGTACAGGGCAACGGCGTCTGGGCCGTGCTGGTCGATGATCGCCCGTAACCGCTTCGCGGACTGGGTGATCGCGGTGTCCATGCCGATCGACGCAAGGGGTTCGCCGCGGTCAGCCCGCACGTATGCTGAATCCATCCGGCCCGGTGCGGCAAGCATGTCCGCAGTGGTCGCGCCCTTGGTGCACAACCGGCCGAAATTGGCCGGATGATTCTTGTTTCCAATGGACTTCGCGACGTGACGACGCTCGCTCTTGGGGTCGGTTGTGACCTGCAACACCATGCCGCAGCCCACACCGCAGTAAGCGCACATGGTGTTCACGGCGTCCTTACCGGACGTCATGGACTCCCTAGCCACGCCTACGTCCCTCCCTCGAGTGCGCATGGGGGTTTGCGCTGAATCGTGCGGCAAGGATGTTTCGGTACCAGGTGTCTGATGTTTCCGCCTTTTTAAGGCTTCCTCTCAGCAGACCCGGTGTGTTGGTGAAGTGTCCGGAAAACCCGCTGCCTACCGAGTTATCGCAGGTCATCGTCGACCAGCCAACCTCGCACGAGGTTACCCGCGCCGCCATCTGCTCCGCCTCGGAGAACTGGGGCTCTGACGAAACAGATGGGACATTCACAGTCTTCGTTAAGCTCGCGGTGTGCGTCGTCAGCTGATCGTGATCCTGCTGATGCTGTGCCTGGCTGGCGCCGGATGCGGCTCGAAGCCGCCGACACCTTCACCGCCGCCGCCCGACACCTGCAAAGGTTCCGACGGGCCGACGAGCGATACGGTGCGGCAGGCCATCGCCTCAGTTCCGATCCTGACGCCGGGTTCGATCTGGGTCGAAATCGCACGGGGACATACCAGGAAATGCCGTTTGTACTGGGTGCAGATCATCCCCAGCATTGCCGACGAATCGACTCCTCAGCAGCTGTTGTTCTTCGACCACAACACACCGCTGGGCACACCCACCCCGAACCCGAAGCCCTACATAACTGTGCTGCCTCCCGGCGATGACACGGTGACGGTTCAGTACCGATGGCAGGTCGGCAGCGATCAGGCCTGCTGTCCTACCGGCAATGGCACAGTGAAATTCCAGATCGGATCAGACGGCAAGCTGCAGGCACTCGGCAAGATTCCGCACCAGTAGCCTTCGCGCACAGATCTTCTCGGCGCAGGGGCCCACGGTGTAGCACCGATGCGCCGGTTTTCAGCAGTTCTACAGGAGTTCTTCAGCAGTTTCAGGCCCCGCAGCAAGTGCCACGGGCGCGCAAGCCTGGCACCCTGGGAGGCCGTGGCCGCTGCGTACGAGGCCCTGTGTGAGGAGGGTGATGGAACAGCAGGTCCTGCTGCGCGGCGAGGAGTCGTCACGCGGCCCCGGTCACAGCATCTCAGCCGTATCCACCGTCCCCCAAAGCGATTCGAAGTCGGACATCTCCCGGCAGGCCAGCCGCGGACGTCGCTCGCGTCGCATCTTGCATTGGGACGCGGAGGATCTCGCGGCCTGGGAAGCCGGTAACAAGGCCATCGCGCGGCGCAATCTGCTCTGGTCGGTGGTGACCGTGCACCTGGGGTACTCGGCGTGGACGCTGTGGCCGGTGATGGAGCTGTTCATGCCCCGGGATGTATACGGCTTTTCAGCGGGCGACAAATTCTTGCTCGCCAGCACCGCGACCCTGGTTGGGGCGTGCCTTCGGATGCCGTACTCGTTGGCCACCGCGATCTTCGGCGGCCGCAATTGGGCGACCTTCTCGGCAATCGTGCTACTGATCCCTACCATCGGCACGATGGTGCTGTTGGCCCATCCGGGGCTGCCGCTGTGGCCGTATCTGGTATGCGCGGCATTGACTGGATTGGGCGGCGGAAACTTTGCGGCGTCGATGACTAACGCCAACGCCTTCTACCCGCGTCGACTCAAAGGCTCGGCGCTCGGACTCGCCGGTGGGATCGGCAATCTCGGGGTGCCGATGATCCAGTTGGTCGGGCTGCTGGTCATCGCCACCGCCGGCGACCGCCGGCCCTTTTGGGTCTGCGGACTGTATGTGGTGTTGCTGATGATCGCCGGAATCGGAGCGACGCTGTTTATGAACAACGTCGAGCAGCACCGTGTCGAAGTGACCCGCCTACGGTCGATCCTGTCCGCAGTCCTCTCCATTCGCGATACCTGGTTGCTCTCGTTGCTCTACCTCGGCACTTTCGGCTCGTTCATCGGGTTTTCGTTCGCGTTCGGTCAGCTGCTGCAGACCAACTTCACGGCCGCTGGACAAAGCACCGCCCAGGCCTCGCTGCATGCCGCCGAACTGGCGTTCATCGGACCGTTGCTGGCGGCGCTGGCGCGGGTTTATGGCGGCCGGCTGGCCGATCGCGTCGGCGGGAGCCGCGTCACCCTGATGGTGTTTGGTGCCATGGTTCTCGCTGCCGGGCTGCTGGGAGCGGTGGGCACCCTCGAGGGCCCACACGCGGGCCCGCTCAGCCGCGTGATGATGGCCGGCTACTTCGTCGGCTTCATCGCCCTGTTCATCTTGTCCGGGATGGGCAATGGATCTGTGTACAAGATGATCCCGACGATCTACGAGGCATGCGGCCGCTCCCTGCAGATCAGCGACGCCGAACGCCGCGACTGGTCACGAGTCATCTCGGGGGTAGTCATCGGGTTCGTCGCGGGAACCGGCGCGCTCGGCGGCGTCGGGATCAATCTGGCGCTGCGCGAGTCCTATGTAAGCACCGGAACCGGCACTTCGGCGTTTTGGATCTTCATGTTGTGCTACGCCGCCGCGGCCGTCCTGACTTGGAAGACGTACGTGCGCCGGCCCTTCCCATAAACTGGACCACGCCGTCGCACGGCGCGGGGCCGGAAGCTCAGTCTGGCAGATTCTCTGGGTGCAGCATCTCGGCGTAACGCAGCGGCTCCGGGATGCCGAAACCGTCGACCAGCGTCTCGGCATGCGGGCGCAGCGCCCGGCATCGGGCATTGATACCCCGGGTGACCGCCTTGGCTCGTTCGGTGGACAGGTATCGATGCTCGATATACCACGCCTTGTCTTCCTCGATCACCGACAGCGCATATAGGTCGCACAAGATGCCCAGCAGCTCGCGGGCCTCCTGGTCTGGGCAGGATTCGATCCCGGCGACGAAGGCTTCCAGCACCACTCGGTCGATGTGCGCGCTCGCCGCGTGCAGCACGTGATCCTGCACGGCGTTGAACGCGTCGAAAGCCGACATCTCTTTGGACTTGGCTTGTAGTCGGCGCGCGACCGACGAAATCAGGTAGTCTTCGCGGTCCTCGAACATTTTGACCTGGGTGCCGCGGTTGAACAGGCTGCCCTCTTCTTCGCTGTCCTGCCGGGCATCCACAATGGTCTGCATAATCGTCTCGGCTGCAGTGCGTTTCATTACTCGGTCGCTGACGGTGCTGGCGGCGAAGCGCACCCATTCGACCGGGCTCATGCTGCGGACGTCGTCGGCGTAAGCCGTCAGCAGCTCCTTGGCGACCAACTGCGTGAGCACGTGATTGTCGCCCTCAAAGGTGGTGAACACGTCGGTGTCGGCACGCAGTGCGATCAGCCGGTTCTCGGCCATGTAGCCCGCGCCGCCGCATGCCTCCCGGGCCTCCTGAATGGCCCGGCCGGCGTGCCAGGTGTTGGCCGCCTTCAGCCCGGCGGCACGAGCTTCCAGCTCGCGCTGCTCATCGGCATCCACGACGTCCGACGTCTGCAGGTCGTGGCACTTGGACACCAGCTCGTTCTGCGCGAACTGCAGCGCGTACGACCGCGCTATCAACGGAAACAGCCGCCGCTGATGCGCCAGGTAGTCCATGATCAGCACTTCACCGTCGTCGGGTAAACTGAATTGCCTGCGCTGCAGGGCATATCGGGTGGCGATGTCCAGTGCCACCTGGGTCGCCGCGCCTGCGCTGCCACCCACCGTGACCCGGCCACGGATCAGCGTGCCAATCATGGTGAAGAACCGGCGGTTGGGGTTGTCGATGGGCGAGCTGTAAGTGCCGTCCGGTGCGACGTCGCCATACTTGTTCAGCAGGTTTTCCCGCGGAACGCGGACATGGTCGAACATGATGCGACCGTTGTCGACGCCGGGCAGGCCGCCCTTGTAGTGGCAGTCCGACGTCGTCACACCGGGAAGATCGTCACCGTCGGCGTCGCGGATCGGCACCAATACGCAGTGCACGCCGTGGTTGACCGGCTTGTCGTCTTCGGAGGTGATCAGCTGCGCGAAAACCGCTGCGACACTCGCGGTCTCGGCCGCCCCGCCGATGTAGTCCTTACGGGCCGTCGGGGTGGGGGAGTCGATGACGAACTCTTCGGTCTCGGCGTCGTAGGTCGCGGTCGTCTCCAGCGACTGAACGTCGCTGCCGTGTCCCGTCTCGGTCATCGCGAAACAACCGCGCAGCTCGAGGGTGATGATCTTCTCCACGTACGCGTCGTGGTGGCGTTCGGTGCCCAGGTTCTCGACGGCACCGCCGAACAGTCCCCATTGCACTCCGGCCTTGACCATCAGGGACAGATCCGACATCGCCAGCATCTCGATCATCGTGATGGCTGCACCGACGTCGCCGGTGCCGCCGTGCTCCTTGCGGAACCCCTCGTCGGAGATGCCCGCGGCGGCGATGATCTTCATCTGCTCTGCCACTTTGGCGCGGGCGATCACGGTGTTCGGGGTGTAGTGCGGGCGGAATTGTTCATGTTCGAACTTGGCCCGCGTCTGGTTCTTCACGTCACGCCAACGCCCGTCCAACGCGTTGCGCAGATGTTCGGCAGTGGTGGTCATACCCGAACCGTAACCTGCGACTCGTAGCAGCGGGAACAGGTCGGCGAGAGTCGTTGAATCCGGCCCGCCCATACGTCAGTGTGGCAGTAGAGGTTTGGAGGACTTCGATGCCGCAATATCTGGCCGCTCTCATGATTGTGCTGCTGATAGGCACAGTGTTGGGCAAAGTCCTGCTGCTGCGCCGAACCGCTACTCGGGCAATGCATTTCGGGGAACTGGACAAAACGGACTTCCTGATACCGCCGGTGGCACTGTTCTACTTCTATACGCTGTTTGCCGCTGCCTTCGATTGGCCCCTGGCCAGTACCCACAGGTTCTTCCGGTCCACCGCTGTCGCGTGGCTCGGAGTGGCGCTTTGCCTGGGCGGTGTGCTGAATCTGGTGCTCAGCCTGGTGTCATTTGGCAACAGCTTCCGGGTCGGCATCGATGTCGACCAACCCGGTCGGCTGGTGACGACGGGCATATTCGCGCTGAGCCGCAATCCGATCTATGTCGGCTTTTTTGTCTTCCTGGTCGGTCAGCTCTTGGTGTTTCCCAATTGGATTCCCCTCTTCTACCTGGTCGGCGCCACCTTGCTGTTTCATCGGCAAGTGTTGCGGGAGGAAGAATTCATGCGGCGGCGATATGGCCAGGAATACGCCGAATACTGCAGCCGCGTCAGACGGTATGTCTTAGCCTGAATCCGTGGATGGGTGATTTCGTGTGGTCGTCGAGGTGGTTGCCCTGAATTGCGGCCAGGTGTGGCGCGGTGGCACATGCGTGATCGGCTGGCCTGTACCAGCTTTTCCTTGCTCCGAGGTTCCTGGGGTCGGGCCTGGGATGGCGGGTGGACAGGGTCTGGTCGGTGGGGTCAGGCGGCGCGGGGTTGGGCGGTCGGGTAGTAGGAACCGATGACGTTGTCCCACAGGGTTTTCCATCCGGTTTGCCAAGGCCAGTGGGCTGGCAGGTGCAGCATCGGTTTGCGGGCGGGGGCGGCGAAGCGGGCGGGCACCTTGACCAAGTCGCGGCGCAAGGTGGCGCCACGGGCCACGGCGTGGTTACCGCCAGCGAGGGTGCCGGCAGCGCGCAGCAGGTTATGCGCGACCACCGCACAGCCCAACCAGGCGCAATTCGCGGCAAAAAGCCCCGAAGGGATATGGGCCAGTGGGCCGTCGATCAAATCGGCGAAGGTGGTCTCGATGATGGCGTGCTTTCGGTGGGTGATGTCGGCCTCGGCGGTGGGCAGGGTGGAGTTGGTGACAAACGGGTGATAGCGCCACACCGGAAACAACGCATCGGGGTAGCGGGCGTCCTTGACGCGGCGCACCACCAGCCGCACGGTCAGCGTGCGGCCGGAGCCCAGCCGCAGGGCATAGGGGGTTTCGGCGACCTGGGCATCAGAGATCAACTCGCCGGTGTCGGGGTCGGTCACCGCGCCGGGGTAGTGCACCGGGGTGTAGGCGGCCTCGTCGATGGCCTCGATCGCGGCGCTGATGCGCTTGTTGCGGCTCACCGATAAGGAGAACTCAGCACCTTCGGCCACGCAGGTGGTGATTACCTTCTTGGTGCCGAACGCCGAATCGCCGCGCACCAGGATCGTGCCGGTGCGCCCGCAGGCGCGGGCGGTGCCGATGGCTTGCTTGATCTGGCCGGCGGCCGCGCGCCCGGAGGCGGCCTTGCCGCTGCGTAGTCGCGCCTCGGCGATGACCGGCGCCGCGGTCGCCGTCGAGATAGTGGTGATCTGCGGGGACAGGCCCAAACGCAGCAGCGCGCGACTGGCGATCTTGGCGTGCCCGAACGAGGCGCCCTGCTTGTGGTGCCCATAGACCGGACGCAACAGCGAGTCGATGTCCACATACACGCGTTCTTCTGCTCCGGGCAGTAGCGGCACCCGCTGGGCGAGCGCCACCAGATGTTCGCGGGCCACCGCGGCGAGCTGGTTGGCATGCCCGAAGGTGAACTCGCGCAAGAAGATCCCCAGCGTCGAGGGCGCATACACCTCGTTGAACACTCGTGGTGTGCCGCCGGCGCGCAGCTCGTTGGCATCATCGATGCTGTCCGCGCCGCACGTCATCGCGGCGATGATCGAGGTTAGCTTGCCGGCCGGGTTCACGGCTCCGGACTTGACCCGAGTCGACGGCAGATCTACATACTCGCGGATCAGCGCCGAAAGGCCGGTCTGCTCAGCGAGTTCCAGCACCGGCACCAACCCGGCTGCCGACAACAGATTCTGCTCGTCAAATACCGCTGACCCGACTGTGAACGTATAGGATGAGTGCACCGGAAATGCCTTCCAGAACTCTGGACAAATGCGACATCAGCACTCGTATTGTCCCAGTTCAAAAGGCATTTTCGCTGTTCACACGCCGATCACATCGCCAGCCCGTCCACGGATTGAGGCTAAGAGTTGACGTTCGCGCTTAGATGGGTTCATGTCCCAGCCAAACACAGGCGACTCGTCGCAGCACCCGGACTACGACGTCGGGCACACCCATTCCGATGTCAGCGGAGGCTGGTTACGCGCAGCCACCTTCGGCGCCATGGACGGCTTGGTCACCAACACCGCCCTGATCGCCGGTGTGGCTGCCGCCGAGAGCGTCCACGTCGTCACGGTCAGTGGCATCGCCGGCCTGATGGCCGGGGCGTTCTCCATGGCACTGGGTGAGTACTCGTCGGTCACCACCGCCAACGAGCAGATCGACTCTGAGGTCTACGTCGAACGCCGAGCGCTACGTACCCGCCCGCACGCCGAGCGTGCCGAACTCGTCAGCATGCTCGTCGACATGGGCATGACCGAGAAAACCGCCCAAGCCGCCACGGACGAGATCCACCGCGACGAAAACCGGGCGGTCAACTTCCACATGGTGCAGGAGATCGGCCTGGATCCGGCCGCGAAGCCGTCGGCCCGGGTGGCCGCGATGTCATCCTTCGTGATGTTCGCGATCGGTGCGGTAATTCCGCTGATCCCTTACCTTCTCGGGTATGGCTCATTGGCGGCGGGTCTGGCATGCGGTGCGGCCGGCCTGATAATCGCAGGTGGCCTGAGCGCCCGGTACACCCGCAAAACGATGTGGTGGGCCGCGTCCCGCCAGTTGCTGTTCGGGGCAGTCGCCGTCGCTGCCACCTACCTGCTGGGTTTGCTCGTCGCACGAGTCATGTGACGGGCGAGCTGGGCCGGTTGCCGGCCGCTTTGCTAGCCGTGTGCTGCTTGGGCCTGGCTGGATGCACCCCGGCACACGCTCCCGCGCCGGCGAACACGCCGCGGCAGTTGTTCAGTTACCTCGGTCAGTCCCAGGCGTACCGCCGGTCGTCCGCGTCTACCGTGCCGAGATCGGCGCGGCGACCGACGTGTTGCCCATGTCGTCGATGAAGGGCGCGTCGCTGACCCCGATGCGCAAATCGTTGGCCGTCGACTTGTCCGCGACACCGGGGTTGTCGCCGTTGGACAACATTGAGGGCATCACGCTGGGCCCGAAATTGCCCGACGGCCGCCAATCGGTGGTGTTCGTCAGCGACAACAACTTCTCACCCGTTCAGGTCACCCAGTTCCTGCTGTTCGCGATGTGGCGAATGGTCACGGATTTCGCGGTTGGGTGGTCGCAGCCGGTACAAGACGAAGCCGCCCCACATCGCGCCAAAGACGACAAGCATGACCATGTCGAACACCCACCAGCCCGAATAATGGGTCCACATCTGCGCGTTGGCGGCCAGCGCGTCGACCCTGCGCAGATCAACAGTGGACCCAGATGCCGCGAAGCCCCACTGGGCCGGGATGAACCAGGAAATCTGGTCGAAGCCCCACGTGCCCACCAGCGAAACCAGGCCCCCGGCGAACAGCAGCGAGGCCAGGATGACCGGCACGAGCAGCGGCAGGACCTCCCGCAGCGAGTTGCCCAGCGAGGACAGCGCCAGACCGACGATCGCCGAGACGATAGCCGTCGCAGCCACACTCACGTAGAGCTCGACACCGGGGTTGTGCAGCAAGACTGCGCCGTGCACGGGCCCGCCTTTGACGAGGATGACGATGGTGGTCAGGATGGCCGTCTGGATGGCTGCGGCCACGCTGAAGACAATGATCTTGCCGGCCACGTAGGCCAACGTCGACAGCCCGACGGATTGCTCGCGCCGGAAGACGCGGCGCTGCCCAACCAGATCGCCGATGGTCAGCGCGGTGCCCATGATCACTGCGGCGATGTTCAATGCGGCCAGGATCTCGATAGCTTCATGCGGGTTAGCGCTCTTCGAGCCGGGCCGGCCCAGGCCGGAATCACCGGGAATTAGCAGCGTCAGCGCCGCCAACACGAAGGGCAGGAGCGCCAGGAAGAGGAAGTAAACGCGGTTGGCGAACAGCAGGCGGACCTGGCGACGCGCCACCGACCGGATCTGCTGCTTCACAGTGAGCCCGGCGGGAGGCGGCCCAGGTGCCGCTACCGGTGGCGGCGCCGTCAGGGCCGATGCCTGTTCCCGGGCCAGGAACGCGCGGTGGGCATCGTGAGGATCGGCACTCACCTGTGCGAGGACTTCCGACCAGTCGGTGGTGCCCATCGCGGACTCGATCTGCGCGGGTGGCCCCGCGAAGGCCACGGTGCCGACAGGAGTGAGCAGCAACACCTGGTCGCACATATTCAGGTGCGTCAGCGACGTCTGCGACGTCTGCGATGTCAGGGCCACCACGACGACGCAGCCGAGGTCAGCCTGGCGCCGCAGCATCGCCATCACGTGGTATTCCTGCGTTGCGTCCAGCCCGGCGCTCGGCTCGTCAACCACGAGCAGCGTCGGTCTGGTGATCAGTTCGATCGCCATCGACACGCACCGGCGCATCTCGGGCGACAGTTTGCGTATCCGGGTTCCGCGCTGCGGGGTGAGCTCGAGCTCGTCGAGAACCTGGTTCACCACACGGCGGCGGTGGTCGGACGAGGTCTCCGGCGGCAGCCGCAGCTCGGCGGCGTATTCCAAGGCTCGTTCGACGGTGAGGCGCGGGTGCGCGCGGTCGTCGCGTGGCACTATCCCGATGCGTGTGCGCATCAACTCAGGCTCGGCGTGCACATCGTGCTCATCCACGGTGACGGCGCCGGAGCTTGATTCCCTGGTGCCGGCGAGCAGGCCGAGCAGGGCAGAGTTGCGCGTCGCCGACGGCCCGATAACCGCGGTCAATGTGCCCGGGCGCGCTGTGAACGACACATCCGTGAGCAACTCGTGCCCGTCGACAGTGAGCCCCAGCTGATATGCGGCCAGTCCGACCGTGCGCGCACCCGGCTTCAACGGCAACCGATAGGTTGTGTTCGGTTCCACGGACCTGGGCGCAGGGCGCGCGGCGCGCAGCCTTCGGGTGCTCATCCGCTCGATCAGTCCCCGACCCTTTGGCTGCTCCTGCTCTGGTGGGGGCGGCTTCGGGGGCTCCTCTGCGAGCGGGATGGTGGGTGGGGTCGGCCGAACCGGGGACGGCGCCGCCGGCGGCCCTGACCCGACCGGCTGGATAGGTCGCTCGACCTTGGGCGGTTGGGGTGGCGGTATTCGCATTCGCTGGGTAGCCCGCTCGGTCGGGAGGTACTGGTTGGGCTGGTTCGGCTGATTGGGCTGCGCCGCGACAGGGTGCGGAGGCGGAGGGGGCGGCGGATAACTCTGGCCTTGAGGTGGACCGGGGGGTCGCACGGGTGGGCCGGGGCCCGCAGGGGGGCCGGCTGGGGGACCGACTGGGGGACCAACATTGAAAATCAATCGTGGACCCCGGTGCGGATCACCGATTGTGATCGCCTGACCGTTGCGGATGTCGACCGTTGACATCCGGGCGCCGTCGACGAAGATGCCGTTTGGGCTCCTATCGATGGCCACCCAATGGGTCCCGGCGAACCGCAGCACAAGCTCCGGGTGTGTCGTCTGCGATGTCGCAGCGGGGTTGCTCAGGCGGTCCAGCGGGATGTCGCAATGGCTGCCGTAGCCCACGATCACGTCGCGGCCAGGGTGAAAGACGTACCTCATCGGTCCGACCCACACGGTCAACGGGGAGGCGTATGCCTCGGTCCGCATGGCCGCCACCTTTCATCGTCAGACCGATTGATCAGAGAAAACTGATCCCGTCGTCGATTAAGTGTCTACCCGCTGCAGGTGGTCTGTGCACCAAGGATGTGGGCTGATCACAGTGTGTTACGGCTCGGTGCGGCTGCGGCATTCTCGAGAAGACGGCGCAACACCACGACCGCATCCGCCAACACTTGGCGGTCCGCCGGCTCGAGCCGGGCCAGTTGTGGCTCGATGGCGGCGGCGCGGTCGGCCCGGACCGCGGTCAATGTGCGCATCCCCTCCGGCGTGATACGGATTCGGACCGCCCGGGCATCTCCTGGGTCGGTGGTTCGGGTAACCAGGCCGGCCTCCTCGAGCCGTCGCACCTGCGTGGTCATCGTCGGTTGCGAACAGTGATCGACGGCGGCCAGGTCACCGATTCGGGCTTCTCCCTGGGCTTCGATAGTGGCCAGCAGCCTGGCCTGGGCCGAAGGCAACGGCATCTGGATGCGCTGCGTGGCCAGCCGGTTGAGCCGCGCGACCACAGCGAGCAGATCCGCTCCCAGGCCCTGCCGCGGCTCGGCGTTTGCGGTGTCGCCGACGTCGGCGTCGTGGGCGGCGGCGGGTGAGTTCATGCATTCCATCGTTGCATAGCTTTGCTAAGCGAGACCAATAGGACACCTTCCCTGCGAAAACCCACGTCGCGCGGTGCGCTGCAGCGAACTAAGCGCCGGGGCCTGGCAGAATCGGTAAAGTGACCGCGCCCCTCCCCGTCCCTCCGCGCCATCGGAGTGGACCGCTGCAACCGGGCGAATTGGCACAGGCCTCGGTCCTGGCAGCACTGTGTGCGGTAACCGCGATCATCTCCGTCGTCGTCCCCTTCGCGGCAGGCCTGGCGCTGCTGGGTACCGTGCCCATGGGGCTGCTGGCCTACCGCTACCGCCTCCGCGTGCTCATTGCCGCGACGGTTGCTGCCGGGATGATTGCCTTCCTGATCGCCGGGCTGGGCGGTTTCATGGCAGTCGTCAACAGCGCCTATATCGGCGGGTTGACCGGAGTCGTCAAACGCAAAGGCCGGGGCATGCCGACGGTGATTGTCACGGCCCTGGTCGCCGGCTTCGCTTTCGGCGCCGCGAATGTTGCCGCGTTGGCTGTGCTGGCCCGGCTGCGACACCTAATTTTCGGAGTAATGACCGCAAACGTGGACGGGACCGCGGCCTTCCTGAACCGGATGCATATGCAGGGGGCCGCCGCCGGCTTGAAGCATTATTTCGCCGTTGGGCTGCATTACTGGCCGTGGGTGCTGCTCGGCAATTTCGTCGTCACGGTCCTGGTCGTGTCGTTGATCGGTTGGTGGGCGTTGTCGCGGGTGCTGGAGCGGATGCGCGGCATCCCCGATGTGCACAAACTGGACGCCCCAACCGATACCGGGGCGGACATCGCGGTCGGACCGGTTCCGGTGCGGCTGGACAAGGTGCGTTTCCGCTACCCCCGCGCCGGCCAAGACGCGCTGCGTGAGGTCAGCCTGGATCTGCGGGTGGGCGAGCACCTCGCGGTTACCGGCTCCAACGGTTCCGGGAAGACGACGCTGATGCTCGTCCTGGCCGGCCGGGAACCGACGTCGGGCACCGTGGAACGTCCGGGCGCGGTGGGTCTCGGCAAGCTGGGTGGCACTGCGGTTGTCCTGCAGCACCCGGAAAGCCAGGTCCTGGGTACCCGGGTCGCCGACGATGTGGTGTGGGGGTTGCCGCCGGGTACAGATGTCGATGTCGGCAGGTTACTCAGCGAGGTCGGCCTCGAGGATCTCGCCGAACGCGACACCGGAAGCCTGTCCGGCGGTGAACTGCAGCGCCTGGCGCTGGCTGCGGCGTTGGCCCGGGAGCCGGCGCTGCTCATCGCCGACGAGGTCACCACCATGGTTGACCAGCAGGGGCGCGATGCGCTGCTGAGCGTGCTGTCCGGTCTGACGAAACGACACCGGACTGCCCTGGTGCACATCACGCACTACAACAACGAGGCCGCTTCCGCGGACCGCACGATCAACCTCAGCGACTCACCGGACAACACCGACATGGTCGAGACCGCGCACCCGCCGAGGGGTACCGTCGCTACGGATCACCGCGGGCAGGCGCCCGCGCTCGAACTCATCGGCGTCGGGCACGAATACGGCAGCGGCACCCCGTGGGCCAAGACCGCCCTGCGCGACGTCAGTTTCGTGGTGGAGCAGGGAGACGGGGTACTGATCCACGGCGGTAACGGCTCGGGTAAGTCGACGCTGGCGTGGATCATGGCCGGGCTGACGGTTCCCACGACCGGCGCCTGCCTGGTGGATGGCCGGCCCACCCATGAGCAGGTCGGCGCGGTGGCGTTGTCGTTCCAGGCGGCCCGGCTGCAGTTGATGCGCAGCCGGGTCGACCTGGAAGTTGCCTCTGCAGCAGGCTTTTCGCCCCGCGATGAAGACCGCGTGGCTGCGGCGCTGGGTGTCGTCGGACTGGATCCGACGCTGGCCAAGCGGCGCATCGACCAGCTCAGCGGTGGCCAGATGCGCCGTGTGGTGCTGGCCGGACTGCTGGCATGTTCGCCGCGGGCGTTGATCCTCGACGAGCCGCTGGCGGGGTTGGACGCGGCCAGCCAGCGCGGCCTGCTGCGGCTGCTGGAGGACCTGCGCCGCGAGCGGGGTCTGACGGTGGTGGTCATTTCGCATGACTTCGTCGGGCTGGAAGACGTTTGCCCGCGCACCCTGCATTTGCGCAATGGCGTGCTGGAATCGGTTCCGGCCCCGGCGGGAGGTATGCCGTGACCAACACCTCGATCACCGAAGAACGCGGGACCCGACGTACCTCGCGTCCGGTTGTGCTGCTGATTCCAGTACCCGGAACCTCGACCATCCACGATTTGTGGGCCGGCACCAAACTGCTGGTTGTTTTTGGTGTTTCGGTGCTGCTGACGTTCTATCCGGGGTGGGTGACGATCGGTTTGGTGGCGGCCCTGGTGCTGGCGGCAGCCCGGATCGCACGCATTCCGCGCGGCGCGCTGCCGTCGGTACCGCGCTGGCTGTGGATCGTCCTCGCCCTGGGCGGTTCCACCGCGGCGCTGGCCGGTGGTAGTCCGGTGCTCTCGATGGGCGGAGTCGAGATCGGACTCGGCGGAACGTTGAACTTCCTGCGGATCACCACGCTGTCGGTGGTGCTCCTCGGGCTAGGGGCAATGGTGTCCTGGACCACCAACGTCGCCGAAATCGGGCCTGCGCTAGCGACTTTGGGCCGCCCGCTACGACTATTGCGGATCCCGGTCGACGAATGGGCGGTGGCTTTGGCGCTCGCGCTGCGCGCTTTCCCGATGTTGATCGACGAATTCCAGGTGCTCTACGCAGCTCGCCGGCTCCGGCCCAAACGCATCCCGCGCAGCCGCAAGGCTCGGCGCCGGCGGCACGCCTTGGAGCTGATCGACCTGCTCGCTACTGCCATCACCGTGACGCTGCGGCGCGCCGACGAAATGGGCGACGCGATCACTGCCCGTGGCGGCACCGGTCAGCTGTCTGCCAATCCGGCGCGGCCGAAACTGGCGGACTGGGTGACACTTGCGATCACTATCGCGGCCAGTGGCACAGCGATCACGCTCGAGACCATATTGCATGCCGCCTCCTACGTGTAGGTCGCGTAGCGTGAGCGGGTGGCCGACATTCGCCGCACCCGGACCATCGCGGCTGGCGTGGACGAAGTCTGGGATGTCCTGGCGGACTTCGGTTCGATCAGTTCGTGGGCCGACAATATCGATCACTCGTGCATCCTGTTTTCCGGTCCTGACGGCGGACCCGTCGGCACCGTCCGGCGAGTCCAGGTCAAACGCGACGCCCTCGTCGAGCGCATCACCGAATTCGGCCCGCCGCACGCGCTCGCCTATGACATCGAGGGCCTGCCCAGCCGCCTGCGCCGGGTGACCAACCGCTGGACGCTGGCAGCGGGCGCGGGCGATTCCACCGTCGTGACCCTGACCGGCACGGTCGACATCGGGCCCCGCCCACCCCAAAAGCTGGCCGAACGCGTTTTGTGTCGCTATCTCGCACGACAGTCCGACGTGCTGCTGGCCGGGCTCGAGAACCGATTGGAGAATGCCCGTGTCTGAACGCCCCGGCCTCCGCCCCGATGTCATCGTCATTATGACCGACGAGGAACGTGCGGTGCCGCCGTACGAGGATGCTGACGTGCTCGCGTGGCGCGATCGAATGCTGGCCGGCCGCAAGTGGTTCGACGATCACGGCGTCAGTTTCCACCGGCACTACACCGGCTCGCTGGCTTGCGTGCCCAGCCGCCCAACCATCTTCACCGGGCACTACCCCGACCTGCACGGGGTCACTCAGACCGATGGCATCGGAAAGACGGCCGACGATTCCCGGATGCGCTGGCTCCGCCCACACGAGGTGCCGACACTGGGTAACTGGTTCCGCGCGGCGGGATATGACACCCATTACGACGGCAAGTGGCACATCTCGCACGCGGATCTCACCGACCCGGCAACCGGTGGCCCGCTGGCGACCAATGACGACAACGGAGTCATCGATCCTGCCGCGGTACAGCGCTACCTGGACGCGGATCCGTTGGGGCCGTTCGGCTTTTCGGGGTGGGCCGGCCCGGAACCGCACGGGGCGCTGCTGGCCAACGCCGGCATTCGCCGGGACCCCCTGATCGTCGACCGTGTGGTCGCCTGGCTGAATGACCGCTACGCTCGTCGTCGCGCCGGCGACCCCGCCGCGCTGCGTCCGTTCCTACTGGTCGCCAGCTTCGTGAACCCCCACGACATCGTGCTGTTCCCGGCATGGGCGCGCCGAAGCCCGGTAAAGCCGTCACCGATGGATCCACCGCCGGTGCCCCCGGCGCCCACCGCTGATGAGGACTTGTCGACCAAGCCGGCCGCGCAGATCGCCTTCCGCGAGGCTTACTACTCGGGTTACGGGCCGGCGCCCGCGATCAACCGAACCTACGACCGCAACGCCCAGCGCTACCGCGACCTCTACTACCGGCTGCACGCCGAGGTCGACGGGCCGATCGACCGTGTGCGGCGGGCGGTTACCGAGGGTGGGTCGGAGAATGCGGTGCTGGTGCGTACGGCCGATCACGGCGATCTGCTTGGCGCCCATGGCGGACTTCACCAGAAATGGTTCAACCTCTATGACGAAGCCACCCGTGTGCCGTTCGTGATCGCGCGCATCGGTTCGGGCACCACGGCACCCCGAGTGGTGACGGCGCCGACGTCGCATGTCGACCTTGTCCCGACGCTGCTGGGGGCCGCCGATGTCGATGTCGAGGCGGTGGCGGCCACGCTGGCCGAGTCGTTCTCCGAGGTGCACGAGCTGCCGGGCTCCGACCTCATGCCGGTTGTGGACGGGGCGCCTGCCGACGACGCGCGGGCCGTCTACCTCATGACTCGCGACAACATGCTCGAAGGAGATACCGGTGCCTCGGGTCTGGCGCGCCGCCTCAAGCAGACGGTGAATCCGCCTGCGCCGCTGCGTATCCGGGTCCCTGCCCACGTCGGCTCGAACTTTGAGGGGCTGGTGGTGCGCGTCGATGATGTTGCCGGGGGAGACGGGCACCTGTGGAAGCTGGTCCGTACGTTCGACGATCCGGGTACGTGGACCGAACCCGGAGTGCGTCACTTGGCGGCCAACGGGCTGGGCGGAGAGGCCTACCGGACGTCTCCCCTCGATGACCAATGGGAGCTCTACGACCTGACCGCCGACCCGACCGAAGCCCGCAACCGCTGGACGGATCCGGATCTGCATGATCTGCGTCAGCACCTGCGGATGCAGCTGAAGCACGCCCGGGCCAGTTCCGTCCCGGAACGAAACCAGCCCTGGCCCTATGCATCTCGCCGGCCGCCGAGCGCATCGCCGGCCGGGCTGCGGCGTCTGGTTCGCCGGGCTAGGGCCGCATTCGGTCGATGAGGTTGGACAGCACGACGGTGCTTTCGCTGCGTTCGATGTCGGCGCTGGACCGGATGCGCTCGAGCGCGGCCTCCAGGTGCCGCATGTCGCGGGCCAGCACATGCAGGATCGCGTCGGATGTGCCGGTCACCGTCGCCGCGCTGAAAACTTCGGGGATGTCCACCCAAGCCGCCCGCAGCTCGTCGGGCGCAATCCTGCCGTGGCAGAACACCTGCACATAGGCCTCGGTGTTCCAGCCCAGCGCGTTGCGGTCGACGACGGTGGTGAAGCCTTTGATCACGCCGGTGTCGAGCATCCGGTCGACGCGGCGCTTGACCGCGGGCGCGGACAGATTCACCTTCTGACCGATCTCGGCGAAGGTGGCCCGCGCATGCTCGGCCAGCTCGGCGAGGATGCGCTCGTCGGTGTCATCCAGGCGTTCCATCACATCTCCTCGTTCTGCCGCGCAATAAATCGCCGCATATGTCAATCTAGCGCAATATATTGACCATAAACACGCAATAATCGACGTTTGATTGTGTCATACGCGGGAAATATCGTTGATTTCATGACGGACTCCTATGTCGCCGCCCACGCGCCTCCGGCTTGGCAACAGGCCAACCCGCCCCGCAGCCGCACGCCGCGCACGCGACGTTACGCAATGACTCCGCCGGCCTTCTTCACCGTGGAGTACGCGATCAACCCCTGGATGGACGTCACCACACCGGTCGACGTCCACGTCGCGCAGGCGCAGTGGGAGCAGCTGTACCAGACCTACCTTCGGCTGGGCCACACCGTGGACCTGATCGAGCCCGTGCCCGGGCTGCCGGACATGGTCTATGCGGCCAACGGCGGGTACATCGCGAACGGCATTGCTGTGGTGGCCAGATTCCGGTTCGCTGAGCGCGCGAGCGAGTCGAAGGCGTACGCCGGATGGATGTCGTCGGTTGGATATCGCCCCGTGTCCACTCGTCACGTCAACGAGGGACAGGGCGACCTACTCCTGATCGGCGAAACGGTGTTGGCGGGCTACGGCTTTCGCACCGACCCACGCGCGCACGACGAGATCGCCGCGGCGCTGGCGATGTCGGTGGTCTCTCTCGAACTAGTGGACCCTCGCTTCTATCACCTCGACACCGCACTGGCCGTTCTCGACGACCACACGATCGCGTATTACCCGCCGGCGTTCAGCGCGGCAGCACAGCGACAACTGCACGCGCTGTTCCCCGACGCCATCGTGGTTGGGAGTGCCGACGCCTACGTGCTTGGCCTCAACGCCGTCTCCGACGGCCTGCACGTTGTGTATCCTTCTGCCGCAACGGGTTTCGTCAGGCAGCTGCGTGACGCCGGCTTCGAGCCGGTCGGTGTCGATCTGTCCGAGCTGCTCAAGGGCGGCGGTTCCGTCAAGTGCTGCACCTTGGAGGTCCACCCATGACGATTCTCGGCGCCCCGCCGGCCTCGGACGAAACTGCGACCGCGATCGCATTGGTCGAAAGATATGCGGCACAAAACTATTCGCCGCTACCCGTGGTCGCGGCGAGCGCCGGGGGCGCGTGGATCACCGATGTCGACGGCCGGCGCTACCTGGATTTCCTGGCGGCCTATTCGGCGGTCAACTTCGGCCATCGCAACCCCGAGATCACCGCAACGGCGCACGCGCAACTCGACACCGTGACGCTGGTGAGTCGCGCTTTTCATTCCGACAATCTGGGACCGTTCTGTGCCGCGCTCGCCCAGTTGTGCGCCAAAGACATGGTGCTGCCGATGAACTCGGGCGCTGAAGCCGTGGAGAGCGGTCTCAAAGTCGCCCGCAAGTGGGGCACCGATGTCAAGGGCGTCCCCGAGGGCCACGCGAACATCATCGTGGCCGACAACAACTTCCATGGCCGCACGATCAGCATCGTCAGCTTCTCGTCGGACCCGACGGCGCGGGACGGCTTCGGGCCGTTCACACCGGGATTCCGCTCGGTGCCGTTCGGCGACGCCGCGGCACTGGCCCAGGCGATCGACGACCATACCGTTGCGGTGCTGCTCGAGCCGATCCAAGGCGAGGCGGGCATCATCGTTCCTCCTGACGACTACCTGCCGGCCGTCCGTGCCCTGTGCAGCGAGCACAACGTGCTGATGATCGCCGACGAAATCCAGTCGGGGCTGGGTCGCACGGGCTACACGTTCGCCTGCGACCGCTGGGGCGTCGTACCGGACATCTATCTGCTCGGTAAGGCGCTCGGCGGCGGCGTCGTTCCGCTATCGGCCGTGGTCGCAGACCGCGAGATCCTCGGCGTGCTGCATCCTGGCGAACACGGCTCGACGTTCGGCGGCAATCCGTTGGCCGCGGCGATCGGCACTACAGTGGTTTCCATGCTGGCGCGGGGGGAATTCCAGTTCCGTTCGGGGGAACTGGGCGCGCATCTGCATAGGCGTCTGCGGGGGCTGATCGGCCACGGTGTGTTAGCGGTGCGCGGCCTTGGATTGTGGGCGGGTGTTGACA
Organism: uncultured Actinomycetota bacterium; assembly: GCA_963728815.1. Classification (GTDB taxonomy): domain Bacteria; phylum Actinomycetota; class Actinomycetes; order Mycobacteriales; family Mycobacteriaceae; genus Mycobacterium. The sequence goes on along the minus strand of CAVSLH010000014.1, from coordinate 123,603 downwards.
TCGAACCGACGCTGGCCACCGGCAAGGAAATGAGCCTGCGGTTGGCCGAGCGCGGTGTGCTGGTGAAAGACACCAACGGCTCGACGCTGCGGTTCGCGCCTCCCCTGGTGATTACCGCAGAGGAGATCGACTGGGCGGTGAACCAATTCGCCGCCGCATTGAGCGAGGCCTGATAATCAGCTGATCCAGCAACAGGGAGGTGGAATGGCGGCCCCTGCGATCAGCCTGACAGACCAGATGCTGCGGCGCCGACCGGTGGTCGGCGCCCCCGTCGCATATGGGTCCGCAGACCACCTCAAGCGGAGTATCGGCACGTTCCAGCTGACCATGTTCGGGGTCGGCTCGACGGTCGGTACCGGCATCTTCTTCGTGCTGTCCCAGGCGGTACCGGAAGCCGGTCCGAGCGTCATTGTCTCGTTCATCATCGCCGGCATCGCGGCCGGGCTCTCCGCTATCTGCTACGCCGAGTTGGCTTCCGCCGTGCCGGTTTCGGGTTCGTCGTACTCGTACGCATACACCACGCTGGGTGAGGCCGTTGCGATGGGCGTGGCAGCCTGCCTACTGCTGGAATACGGGGTGTCTACCGCCGCGGTCGCGGTCGGCTGGAGCGGCTACGTCAACAAGCTGCTGAACAACTTATTCGGATTCCAGATGCCGCATGCGTTGTCGGCGGCGCCGTGGGACACCGAACCAGGCTATGTGAACCTGCCGGCGGTCATCCTGATCGGACTGTGCGCGGTGCTGCTGATCCGCGGCACCAGCGAGTCGGCGAAGGTCAACGCGATCATGGTGCTGATCAAGCTCGGTGTGCTTGGCATGTTCGTGATCATCGCGCTCACCGCCTACGACGCCGACCACCTCAAGGACTTCGCCCCATTCGGCGTCGCCGGCATCGGTTCGGCGGCGGGCACGATCTTTTTCTCGTTCATCGGCCTTGACGCGGTGTCGACCGCGGGCGACGAGGTGACGGACCCGCAGAAGACCATGCCCCGCGCACTGATCGCGGCGCTGGTGATCGTCACCGGCGTCTACGTGCTCGTCGCGCTCGCCGCGGTTGGCACCCAGCCCTGGCAGAACTTCGGTGAGCAGCAAGAGGCCGGGCTGGCCACCATCCTCGACAACGTCACGCACAGCATGTGGGCCGGCACAATTCTGGCCGCGGGCGCGGTGATCTCGATCTTCACGGTCACGCTGGTCACCCTGTACGGCCAGACCCGCATCCTGTTTGCTATGGGACGCGACGGGCTGCTGCCGTCGCGGTTCGCGCAGGTGAATCAGCGCACCATGACCCCGGTGACCAACACGGTGATCGTCGCGATCGCCGCGTCGCTCCTGGCCGCCTTCATACCCCTGCAGAAGCTGGCGGACATGGTGTCCATCGGCACGCTCACCGCATTCATTGTTGTGTCTCTTGGGGTGATCATTCTGCGGGTGCGCGAGCCCGACCTGCCGCGCGCGTTCAAGGTGCCCGGTTATCCAGTTACGCCTGTCCTTTCGGTGCTGGCGTGCGGGTATATCCTCGTCAGCTTGCACTGGTATACCTGGATCGCGTTCACCGGATGGGTTGCGCTGGCGCTGATCTTCTACTTGGTGTGGGGCCGCCACCACAGCGCGCTCAACAATGCCGGTGGCGGCCTCATCCCGGCTACTTGGGCTGGGAAAGCCGCGCAGCTAGACGAGCCGAAGGAGACTCTGTGACTGTCGTCGTCGGCTACCGGGCCGGCAAGGTCGGCCTGTCGGGTTTGCACCTGGCCGTACGCGCCGCGCGCACGCTCGGTACGTCGCTCACGGTGGCGACCATCGTGCCCAAACCGTGGCTGACACCGTCGCTCGCCCGCGTCGACGCCGAGTATGAGCACTGGGCGGACCATCTGGCTGTGGACTCGGCGAAGGAGGCCGCGCGGCATCTCCACAATTTGGCCGACGGGATCGAGGTCACTTACGTCCACCGCGCGCACCGGTCGGTGTCGGGTGGATTGATCGAGGTAGTCGAGGAAGTCAACCCCGAGGTCCTGGTGCTGGGGTCGTTGCCCAGCGGTGGGCGCGGGCAGGTAGTGATCGGCTCGACCGCCGACTGGCTGCTACACGCGTCGCCGGTGCCGGTGGCGATCAGCCCCCGTGAATACCGTTCCTACACCGGCAAGTGGACGCGGCTCACCTGCGCCTACTCCGCTACCCCGGACTCGATTGACGTGGTGCGGCGCTGTTTCGAGTGGGCCGAGCGATTCGGGGTGCCGGTTCGGGTGATTACCTTCGCGGTCCGCGGCAAGACGATGTATCCACCCGAGGTGGGGCTGGACGTCGAGGATTCGATCCTGGAAGCGTGGGCGTCGCACGCGCGAGAAATCCTGGAAAATCTGAAGACCGAGGTAATTGTCAGCGAAGACGTTGTGCTGCAGGTGGTTACCGGCCACAGCTGGAAAGAGGCGCTCGACAAGGCAGACTGGCAGGACGGCGAGATCCTGGCATTGGGCACCCGACCGCGCGGCGACATCCGCAGGGTATTCCTCGGCTCCCGCAGCGCCAAGATCATCCGCGAGAGTCCGGTACCGGTGCTGGTGCTGCCAGGCTAGCGCTACGGGTGCGCGGCGGCGTTGGCCGCCGCCTGAGCCTGTCGCAGGGTCGCCGCGACATCGCCGCGGCCGAGGAACATTTCGTCGAAATAGCTTTGCAGCGCAACGTCCCCGGCGGCGAATCCGGCGCCGCTTGGGGCCGAAATGCGCGGGCCGTCCAGCACTCTGAAGAACGGTGTGACGTCGACGCCCTTGGCGGCCCAGTAGTCGAAGTAGACCGGCTGAGCCGACAGCACCGCGGGGATGGCATCACCGTGGCGGCCCAGATATGCGTTGCCCTCCCTGCTGCCCATCCAAGCCAGTACCTGACGCACCGCATCCGGGTGTTTAGAGGCCGAATTGCCAGCTGCAACAAGACCATTGGTGACGCTTACCCGACCTTTGGGACCGGCGGGCAGCATCGCCACACCCCAGTGGAAGCGGGCATCGCGGGCCACCGGCGCCAGGTTGTAGGTGCCGGACTGGAAGAGTGCCATCCGGCCGGCCAGAAACTGGTTGCGGGAGAAATCGCCGTTGTCGTTGGTGTCCGAGGCCGGGGGCGCGACGTGGTCGTCGTTGATCAGACCGACGAGATAGCGGAAGGCTTCGATCGCCGGCGGGTTATCGAACGCAAACTCGTCGTCGCGCTCGAATAGGCCGCCGGCCGACCCGATGTAGTCGAGATAGATGGCCTGAGGGTCGTTGGCCGCGTTGTACCCCCACTGGCGGACCCGTCCGCCGTCGAAACCCGGTGTGCTCGCGGCATTTCCATCGGCGTCGACGGTGAGCCGGGCCAGCATGGGCCGCAGCGTGTCGTCGCCGCCCCGACTCCACCGCAAGCTGTCCAGCTGGGCGGGCTCAACACCGGCCGCAGCGAGCAGGTCCGTGTTGTAGTACAGCGCAACCCCGGCGTCGGTCAGCTGCGGTACCCCCCACAGCACGCCATTGCGGGTGAACTGGTCAACCACGCCCGAGTCCCAGTCTGAGGCGGCACCTGCGTCGATCTTCATCAGTCGGCCACTGTCGGCATACGCGGCGAGGTACGCGCTGGACAGCCAGAAGATGTCGTCGGCGCTGCCGCCGGCCACGTCGGTGCGCAGGGTGTTGAAGTACGTCGAATAGGCCACGACGTTGGTGTGCACCTCGATATTGGGATGGGCGCGGGTGAATGCCTGGAACGACTGCCGATATGCCGCGGCAATCTGTTCGGCCCAGATCCGCACCGTGATGACGATCTTGCCGCCATGGGGTCCGCCCGAGTAGTCCAACAGCACCGCTGTCGCACCCAACAGCACCGCGACCAGCACAAGCGCGCCGGCGACCAGCGTGGAAAAGCGAGGGCGCCAGCTCATTTGAGCCCCGAGACGACGATCGAAGCGACGATGTGGCGCTGGAAAGCCACGAAAAGCGCGATCAGTGGCACCATCGCGACCGTGGTCGCCGCCATCACCAGCGTCCACTGGGCGTTGAAACGGGACTGCAGGTCGGCCGTTGCCACCGTGAGGACCCGCCACTTGTGGCCGCTGGTGATCACCAACGGCCACATGAAGTTGTTCCACTGCGAGACGAGAGTGATCATCGTCAAGGCGGCCAGGACCGGCCGGCTGGACGGAATCACCACGTGCACAATCACGTCCAGGGTGTTGGCGCCGTCGAGGCGCGCGGCGTTGATCAAGTCGTTGGGGATGATGCGAAAGTGCTCGCGCAGCAGGAAAATCGCGTACGGGGAACCGAACATGAAGGGCAGCACCAATGCCCAGAATGTGTTGCGCAGGCCGAGCTGGGCCATCATCAGATACATCGGCACCACCGTCACGGTCCCCGGCACCATCAATGTCGCGATGTAGACCCAAAACAGCGCATCGCGTCCGGGAAACTGCAGCCGCGCGAACGCGTAGCCGGCCAGCACTGAAAAGGTCAGCTGGCCCAGCAGAATCACCGCCGTCATCAACGCGGTCACCGCCGCCGCGCGGCCGAACCCGGCGCCGCCCAGATCGGCGTAGTTGGCCACTGTGGGTGGCCGCGGCAGCTGCAGCGGCGTACCCGTGACGAACTGGTGTGCTGAGGTGAACGAGGTCAGTAAGCCAAGTGCGAATGGCACCAACGTGATCAGCGCACCGAGCGCCAAGCCGGCGTAGATAACCGTCTTGGAGAGGCGACTAGGTGAGGTCATAGCTGATCCGCCGGCGGAAGTACAAATGCTGAACGACGGTGACACCGATCAGGATGAAGAACAGCACCACCGCCATGACCGATGCCCGCCCGATGGCCGCGGAGCCGAACGCCTCAGCGTAGATGCGGTGGGCCACCAGGTCGGTGCGGCCCGCCGGCCCGCCGCCGGTCAACGCATAGACGGTGTCGAAAACCTGTGCCGTACTGACGATTCCGGTGACCAGGACAAAGAACATCGTCGGCCGCAGCATGGGCAGGGTGATGCGCCAGAACCGCTGCCAGGCATTGGCGCCGTCGGTGCGCGCGGCGTTGTGGATGTCGTCTGGGATAGCCAGCAGGCCCGCCAGGAAGAACAGCGAGACATAGCCGACGTTGGTCCAGACAATGACCGCCGCAACGAGCGGCAGCGCAAGGCTGGGATCGGTGAGCCATTCGATGCGATGTCCCAGCACCGTGCTGACGGCGCCATCGTCGGGCGCCAGGATCCAGCGCCACAACACCGCGATCGCCAGCGGCGCGCAGATCCAGGGCAGCACGTACAACGTGCGAAACAGGCCGGTGCCCGGAAGCTGGCGGGCCAGCATCGACGCGGCCAGCAGTCCGAGCACCGTCTGCGCCGGGACCACGAACGCCACGAACACGGCCGTCACCACCAGCGAGTTGCCGAAGCCGGAGTCGGCCAGCACCGATCGCCAGTTGGCCAGACCGACATAGTGCAGCGGGCCCAGCAGGTCCCACCGGTACAGGCTCAGCCAGATGACCACGAGGATGGGCAGCAGCAAGAAGGCGACCACACCGAACAGGCTGGGTGCCAGCAGGGCATAGCCCAGCGCGGTGGATCGGCGGGGCGCGTCGGACATGGGTGTATTAAAGCCGGTCGTTACGGTGGAGTGGTGACACCGAACCGGGGGATCGATGCCGACTTCCTGGACCTGCCGCGCCACCAGCTGGCCGAAGCCGCGTTGTCGGCGGCCACCGCGGCCGGGGCTAGCCACGCCGACCTGCGGGTTCACCGCATCAGCACCGAGATCATCCAGCTGCGCGACGGCGAGCTGGAGACCGCGGTCGTCAGCCGCGAGGTCGGCTTGGCGGTGCGGGTGATCGTTGACGGCACCTGGGGATTTGCCTCGCACGCCGAGTTGGCGCCGTCGGTCGCCGGCGAGACTGCGCGCCGCGCGGTGCAGGTGGCCACCACGTTGGCGCCCCTGAACGCCGAGCGCGTCGAGCTGGCGCCCGAGCCGGTGTACGCCGACGCCGCCTGGGTGTCGAACTACCAAATCGACCCGTTCGGCATTCCTGCGGCCGACAAGATCGCGGTGCTTCAGGAGTACTCCGGGCGGTTGCTGGGTGCCGACGGCATCGACCACGTGTCAGCTATATTGACCGCGGTCAGGGAGCAGACGTTCTACGCCGACACCTTCGGATCGTCGATCACCCAACAGCGGGTGCGGGTGATGCCGTCTCTTGAGGCAGTGACCGTCGACTCCGCGGCGGGCAGTTTCGACTCGATGCGGACGCTGGCGCCGCCGATGGGGCGAGGCTGGGAAGTGCTGGCCGGCGACGAGGTGTGGAATTGGACCGACGAGCTCGCACAGCTGCCATCGCTGCTGGCGCAGAAGGTCAAGGCACCCAGCGTGACGCCGGGGCGTAAGGACCTGGTGATCGACCCGACCAACCTGTGGCTCACCATTCACGAATCCATCGGTCACGCAACCGAATACGACCGTGCAATCGGCTACGAGGCCGCCTACGCCGGAACCTCGTTCGCCACCCCGGACAAACTCGGAACCATGCGCTACGGCTCGCCGGTGATGAACGTGACCGCCGACCGAACTGTCGAATTCGGCTTGGCCACTATCGGTTACGACGACGAAGGAGTGGCCGCCCAAAGCTGGGATCTGGTGCGCGACGGGGTGTTCGTCGGCTATCAGCTGGACCGGGTGTTCGCCCCGCGGCTCGGACAAGCACGCTCCAACGGGTGCTCGTATGCCGACTCGCCGCATCACGTGCCAATCCAGCGGATGGCCAACGTGTCGCTGCAGCCCAGCCCCGACGAGATCAGTACCGCCGAGCTGATCGGGCGGGTCGAAGACGGCATCTACATCGTCGGCGACAAATCCTGGTCGATCGACATGCAGCGCTACAACTTTCAGTTCACCGGCCAACGGTTCTTCCGCATCCGCGATGGCCGGCTGGACGGTCAGCTGCGCGATGTCGCGTATCAGGCCACCACCACCGATTTCTGGAATTCCATGGAAGCCGTGGGCGGCCGGTCGACCTGGCGGCTGGGCGGCGCGTTCAACTGCGGCAAGGCCCAACCCGGCCAGGTCGCTGCTGTCAGCCACGGCTGTCCGTCGGCGTTGTTCCGGGGCGTCAATGTGCTCAACACCCGTACCGAGGGCGGCCGATGATCACTGCGCAGCACGTCGTCAACATCGTTTTGGATGAGGCGGCGAAATTAGGCCGCGCCGACGAGACCATGGTGCTGGTCACCGACAAGGTCGAGGCGACGTTGCGCTGGGCGGGCAACTCGATGACCACCAACGGGGTTTCGGTCAGCCGCAGTGTGACCGCGATTTCGGTTGTGCGCCAAGGCGATAGCGCATTCGTCGGCACGGTGGTCTCCGCTGAAGTGGACCCGCGGGTGATCCCTGGTTTGGTGGCGGCGTCCCAGGACGCGGCCCGCTCCGCGCCGGAGGCCAATGATGCCGCCCCATTGCTTGCCGATACCGGGACGCCCGCTGATTGGGACGCGCCGGCGCCCGGCACCGGAGCCGAGGTGTTCGCGAATGTGGCCGGCTCGTTGAGCCGGGGGTTCGCCGGAACGGACCGGTTGTACGGCTATGCGCACCACAGTGTCTCGACGACGTTCCTGGCGTCGTCGACGGGGCTGCGCCGGCGTTACACCCAGCCCACTGGTGCGGTGGAGATCAACGGCAAACGCGGCGACGCCAGCGCGTGGGCGGGTATCGGCACGCCCGATTTCGTCGATGTGCCAACCGATCTGCTGCTCGAGCAGCTGTCGACGAGACTCGGGTGGGCTGGGCGGCGGGTCGAGCTGCCCGCGGGGCGCTACGAAACGATCATGCCGCCATCGACGGTGGCCGACATGATGATCTACCTGGGGTGGTCGATGGCCGGCCGCGGTGCACAGGAGGGCCGCACCGCATTCTCGGCGCCCGGCGGCGGGACCCGGGTGGGTGAGCGGCTCACCGAGTTGCCGCTGAGCCTGTTCTCCGATCCCGTGGCGCCGGGCCTGGCGTGCACGCCGTTCGTCGCGGTGAGCAACTCCTCGGAGACGGTGTCGGTTTTCGACAACGGGATGGAGATCGCCCAGGTGGACTGGATCCGCGACGGGGTGATCAACGCGCTGGCCTATCCGCGGGCCACCGCCGCCAAATTCGACGCCAAGGTCGCCGTTGCCGCCGACAACCTGGTGATGACCGGCGGGTCGGCCGAACTGGCCGACATGATCGCGGCCACCGAGCGCGGCCTGCTGCTGACCACGCTGTGGTACATCCGCGAGGTGGACCCGACCACGCTGCTGCTTACCGGGCTGACCCGCGACGGCGTGTACCTCATCGAGGACGGCGAGGTGACCGCGGCGGTCAACAATTTCCGGTTCAACGAGAGCCCGCTGGACCTGCTGCGGCGGGCCACCCAGGTCGGCGTCAGCGAGAAGACCCTGCCGCGCGAATGGGGGGATTGGGCCACCCGGGCGGCGATGCCGTCGCTGCGGATACCGGACTTCCACATGTCGTCGGTGAGCCAGGCGCAGTAGCCGATTGCTGTTGTTTCGGGGCGGCTCTACCGTGTGAAGGATGGCGGCTCCGGGTTTGGTTCGAGAAGATCAGCTGACGCGGTTGGTGGCGTTGTCCCCGGGCGACGGTCGTGTCGCGGGGCTGGTCCGGCGGGTGGGTGCGCAAGCGCTGTCGCTGCCGTCGTTGCCCGTTGAGGTTGCGGTTGGCGAGCCCGAAACGGAGGCCGAGGCCGTCGTCGCCGAGTTCGCCGAGCAGTTCAGCGTCGACGTCTCGATGATCACCGGCGAGCAGCGGTTCCGATTGTGGAAGTGTTTGGGGGACAGCACCTTTGGTGCCGTAGTGTCGATGTACATCGCCGATTTCGTGCCGCGGGTGCGGGCCGGGCTGGAAGCGCTGGGTGTCGGTGAGCAGTATCTGGGCTGGGTACATGCGCCGATCTCGTGGGATCACGCCACCGACCCTTCCGATGTGGTGTTCAACGAGTTTCTGCCCGCGGTGGCCCGGATGCGCGCGCTCGACCCGGTCACCTCCGAGCTGGTCCGGCTGCGCGGCGCCGCTCAACACAACTGCCGACTGTGCAAGTCGTTGCGCGAGAGCACCGCACTCGACGCCGGGGGTTTGGAGACGCTGTACGACGACGTCGAGCGCTTCGAGACCTCGGTGTTGCTCACTGATCGGCATAAAGCAGCGCTGCGGTATGCCGATGCGTTAATTTGGACGCCTGCGCACCTCGTCGTCGACGATGCCGCCGAGGTGCGCTCCCGGTTCTCGGAAGCCGAGGCCGTCGAGCTCACCTTTGACATCATGCGTAATGCCAGCAATAAGGTCGCCGTGTCGTTGGGTGCCGACGCACCACGGGTCGAGCACGGCACCGAGCGTTATTTGCTCGACGCCGACGGCCAGACGGTGTTCAGCTGACGGTGGCGTGTGCTTCCGCGCGGCGGCATGAGACCATGGGTGCCGCGCCAATTGTGTGCTAGAGCCGGTAGCTCGGTCGGTTAGAGCCGCGGACTAGCCACCACCGCCGCCGCCGCCGGCGCCAAGGGAGGCGTAATCGAAGTCGTCAAAGTAGGTGTAATCGTACTGAGGTGAGTAGGGTGAGTAGCCCCCTGAGCCGCCGGATGGGTCCGGGATTGCGGGGTCGTCGTTGTTGGGCTCGGCACGCACCGTGATCTTGGCCGGGTGGGTGGTCTCGGCGAAAGCCACCACCGGCGCCCCGGCTGTCGCCACGATAGCGAGTGCAGCCAGAGCAGCACGCAGATCAAGGAGTCGAGGGCGGCCGCCGGTTGTCCTGCTCATCGCTAACTTCCTCTCAGGTCTTGTTGGCTCGTTGTTAAAACTCGCACATTAAGTCAGTAGTGTGCGCCGCAAACGTCCGCCGAGCCAGCAAAGAAATGTAACGAGAAAGTAAAGGGAAAAGACTTTTTTGTTTCGGCCGATGCCGCGTCCGCGGGAAATGCCTTCAGAACCACGGGGCGCGGCATTGTTCCTCCGTGGACGCTTCGAAGGGAAGGTTTGTTCCGGCGGCGTAACACTCGAGCCCAAGCCGCCAGCCCGCAACCCGAACCGGCAGCCGTACAGGTCGATGGACCCAAGCCAGTTACTAAGGCCGCCGACCGCACAAAATCCCCCCGCGCGGGGGCGTCTCGCCTGCGGTAGTTGTCGGGCGTTGCTGACAGCATCGAAGTGGCGCGGGCCGGTCGCGGGGCGCGCGGAACTCGGGAGAAACGGCCAAGTTTGCGTTAGCGGCACCGCCGAGGATCTATTATTGGCCCCCGATGTTGCTGCGCCGAGAAGGCGACGACGAGAACCCGGCCCGGTGGCACCTCGTTTCGTGCGTCGACGACATTATCGACCGGGGTGTAATACCTCTTGGCCGTGTCTTTCCATCACTCGACTGACGAGCTGCTTTTCAACGAAACTGAGCCCGTCGAGTTCGTAATTCTTAGCGGCCGAGCTGCTGCGACAAAAGCCTTTAGGGTGACCAGGAGTCGAGCCCAATAGCAGCGGTGTAATTTGTCCGGCCAAAACCCGACCCCTGGCCATGGTCGCACGCGAACGACCATTCGCAGGTGACCTGTGCCGCGCCCATCTCCAGCGGCGCGGTTTGGGGGACCGGCGCGGGCTGGTTGCTGGGCTTAAAATTGGTCGCGGGTTCAAGCCCCGCCCCAACTGCTTGCGGTAGCCCTCCGGGGCCGCGCCGGCGGCTGAGACGAAGGCCCGAAGCCGCCAGGGTCGAAAGCCCAGCCGGTCGATCCGTCGAAATTTCTCCGGCGACCTACGGCGTGCCGTCGACGTTGGGCGGGTCGTAGATGACGAGGAAGACGAGGTCTTCGGTGCCGTCGTTGACGACGCTGTGCTGCTTATATGCGGGGACCTTTTAACGAAAGTGCCTGGCTTGACGTGCCAGTGAGGTTGTCCCGGGTCTCGTAGAACTTGAGGTGGCGGTCCCCCGCTCGAGACCTGCCGTGTGGTAGGTGTCGGGCGTCCGCCAAGACACACCAACAGCAAGGGGACCGCCATGAAGAAGAGTAGCCAGATCCAGTCCGCGGACGCGACCGCCATCCCGCAGTGCGTCAGTGTGGCGATGGCGGAGATCGCCGAGACTATGCACGAGGGGCTTTTGGCCCTGGCCGTGGGTGCGGGCCTGCAGGTGATGGCGGCGTTGATGGAGGCCGACGTGAGCGCGCTGGCCGGACCGAAGGGCAAGCATGATGCGACGCGGACGGCGGTGCGGCACGGCCGTGAGCGCGGGTCGGTGACCCTGGGCGGGCGGCGGGTGGCGATCACCCGCCCTCGGGTGCGGGCGGCCGGCGGGTCCGGTGAGCTGCCGATCGCGTCGTATGAGCTGTTCAGCTCGACTGAGATTCTGGGCAAGATGGCGATGGAGAAGATGCTGGCCGGGCTCTCGACCCGCCGCTACCCGGTTGGGCTCGAGCCGGTCGGTCAGCAGGTGGATGAATCCTGCTCTGCGACAAGCAAGTCGGCGGTCTCGCGCAAGTTTGTGGCGATGACCGAAACCGCTCTGGCCGAGCTGTTGTCGCGGGATCTGTCCGGGCTGGACCTGGTGGCGTTGATGATCGACGGGGTGCACTTCGCCGAGTCGTGCTGTGTCGTGGCGCTCGGTATCGGCATCGACGGGGTCAAGCACCCGCTGGCGCTGGTGGAGGGCTCGACCGAGAACGCGACCTTGGTCACCGGCCTGCTGGTCGACCTGCGTGAGCGGGGCCTGGACGTCACCCGGCCGATGCTGGTCTGCCTCGACGGGTCCAAGGCGCTGCGCAAGGCCGTCCTCGACGTGCTGGAGCGCCCAGTGATCCAACGCTGCCAACTGCACAAGGTTCGGAACGTGAAAGATCATCTGCCGCAACGCCTTCGGTCCACTGTCGGCCGGAAGATGACCGACGCCTACCATGCCGGATCGGCGCTGGAGGCCGAGGCCGCGTTGCTGGCCCTGGCCACCGAACTCGACCGCACCCACCCCGGGGCGGCGGCCAGCCTGCGTGAGGGCCTCGACGAGACGCTCACCGTGCTGCGACTGGGCGTGCCACCCACCCTGGCCCGCACGCTGCGCTCGACCAACTGCATCGAGTCGATGATCTCCGTCTGCCGCGAACACGCCGGCAACGTCAAACGCTGGCGGGACGGGCAGATGGCGCTGCGCTGGTGTGCCGCCGGAATGGTCGAGGCCGGCAAGCAGTTCCGCCGTGTGAACGGTCACCTGCACCTACCGACGCTCCGCACAGCTCTCGAGTGCCAGACCGCCGAACCTGTCGGACCCGTCGTGCACAATGACGAGGTGAGCGCAGCCTGATGCTCACCGGACCGCCACCGAAGTTCCACGGAACCTGGGACATCCTCCGTGCCAGTTCTGCTCCTCGATCTGCACACTGCAGGTGCCGCTCAGGAAGTAGAACGCGTGGTTGTAGGTGTAGCTATGCGGTGAGGATCCGCCACCCGGGCCGAACTTGGTCAGTTGGGCGCTGAAGACCGAGCTGTAGTCGGGGTCGACCAGCTCGTCGCTGAGCCAGAACTTCGGTCCAAGGTCGGTCTTGTGCCAGACGATGTCCTCCGGCGCGAATACCAAGCTGGTCGCGGTGTCGTTGTCACTCATTACAGTCTCCTCACCGGCTCCACTTTGGAATGGTGCGTTGTTTACTTTTTCGCTGACCGGGGCCCGCGGTTTCATCGGCGCTGGCAACCGTCTGCGCCACGGGGCGCGCCGAACGCGACTGCATGTGCCCACGACCGCCCCGAACCCGCCGGTGGTTCGACTGGTGAGCTTGAACGTTGCTCCAAACCCCAGCATTGGGGCACCCTGTCGCTGCCACCAGGTTGAACTACTGTGTGAGGGCTGTGCATCCGCTAGTGACATGTGAACTCGTGCCGATTGCAGAACGCCGTTCTGTAAAACAGAGAGATCGCTGAATTCAATCCCGGCCATGCCGTGGTCGCGATGATTGTCTTCTCAGTACCTCAGCTACGGTCGGGTCAGTTCGCCACATGCCACACGAACGCGCGGCTCGGGCCCTAGTCGAGTCGAGGTTAGTGGGGCTGTGAAGATGGGCCTGCGTCGTTACGGACGGCTCTGGGCTGGTAATTGAGTTCGTGCTCGAGATCTGTTCGGGTGTACCGGGATAGGTACCTGCTCCTCGCGATCGGGTCCGATGATGGGCACCACGGCATAACTTGCGATGAGTGCTGGCGCTAATGTCGATGTCGTGCAACGCATGCCCGGTCACGCAACGGCCGCGACAACTCTCGATCCTTCATGGCCATCGAGGGCGCTGCGGTGTCCAGGGCGGGAAGCGAAAATCTGGGAGGCTATGCACGCAGCTAGTTAGCCGGGGCGGTAGCTCAGTTGGTTAGAGCCGCGGACTCATAATCCGTTGGTCGCGGGTTCGAGCCCCGCCCGCCCCACAACCTAAAAGTGCAGGTAAACGGCCTGCAAGGCGTTCGGTTCCGAACGGTTTCGATGGCCGAAACCCGGGCTACGTCCACACCACGTCCACATTCGTTCAGCCCGCTGCCGAAACTCATTTGCTGATCGTCGGGCCGGCCTTGAGGACCACACCGCGGCGATCGCCGCCGGCGCCGAATGCGGCGGGAGTGGCCCATCCGATTGATCCCCACGGCGCTTGGTTGTGGAAGGTGGCGCACGTCGGTAGGTGTGCGAATCCCAAACCCACGGCGCTGGTGCCCGGTGATCGCGATCGAGGCGACCGCGGCGACATCACCGACATCCTCCACCACATCAGAGAAGGCTCGACTCAGACGTTCACCACCTTGGTCGAGTCAGGCCCATCCCTCGACGGCCCATCATCAGCCTGCGCTCCTCGGAGTCAACGTCGTTCATGCTCGCTGCGCTGCGCGTGCTCCAACGTTGACACCTCCCACGCGGCGGCCAGATCCGCCGTGATCGAGGGAAGGACCGTACTTCCCGGCTATCAGGTCAGCTATTATTGGCCGGCGATTCCGCCGGGTGCCGGTTACGAATTTGATTCGGACCTCTGGCCGAATCTGGCGAAACGAAGCAGGGGGGGTGAACGTGACCTCGACAAGCAGGTCGAACGGTAAGCCGGCCCGCGGTGCGATCATCGGGTTCGGTGTCATAGCTGGTGGCCACGTCTCCGGAATCGATCAGGTGCCTGACCTGGAGATCGGCGTAGTCGTGGATCCCGTGCTAGCTCGGCGCGAAGCGGCGTGCGACGCCATTCCCGGGGTCATCGCAATTCCGCATATCAAGAACCTGCCGACCGGGCTCGATTTCATCGCAATTTGCACGCCGCCGGCCTTTCACCTCGATTATATTTCGTATGGTCTACGTGCCGGCCTCGATGTGCTGTGCGAAAAGCCTTTGGTGATTTCGGCCGCACAATGCAATGCGGTCGAATCGTTGGTTCGCCGCAGCCGCGGCTTTCTGATGCCATGCCACAATTACCGCTATGCGCCGAGCCTGCGCGCGCTGTCAGATCGGCTTGAGACGAGGGCGGCAAGCGAGCCGCTGATCGCGCACTTTCGCACCCTGCGCACTAATCACGCCCGTGGAGTTTCAGAATGGCTGCCAGACTGGCGACGACTTCCCGAGGTATCCGGCGGCGGCATCTTGTGGGACCATGGTCCCCACAGCATTTATCTAGCGATGACCATAATCGGCTCGTACCCCGCCCGGGTGCGATGCAATCTTCGTAGGCCTAATGGAGGGCGATTTGCCGAATCAGAGGAGTTCGCGTTCATCCATCTGTCATTCGCCGACGGATCGTTAATCTATATCGAGTTGGATTGGAAAGCCGCGATTCGACAGACCTCCTATTTGGTTTCCGGGTCCTGGGGGCACTGTCGGGTGATCGATGACTCGCTGGAATGGGCTGTCAATGGAGCGGTGGGCACTTCGAACGTCCTGTCCGACTTCAATGATCCGTTACACCGCGCGTGGTTCACCGGGGTATGGCAGGAATTCCTAGCCGCTCGCACGAACCGGTCCATTGCCGATAGAGCACTGAACCAGGCCGTGCTGACCGTACGCGTCATCGATGCTTGCTACCAGTCGGCAGACCGCGGAGGCACGTGGATCGATGTCGTTAGCCTGGATCTTTCACGGGGGGACGGCTGAGCGCGTGAGCTAGTGTCGACCGGATCACGCTGACCGGATCGCAGCGCCGCGCATTGGGTCGCCTGGCCCGGGCCGGGAGCACCCGGAGCAACGGCACTTTAGCGGGCTAGTGTTAGTTCGTGGGCGTTGGTGACGCGACCTGGGAGAATCCCAGTGCCAGCAGATGGCGGTACAACTCGGTTTCGCGCATAGGGCAAATTCCTGCGGCTGACCGCCCGTCCAGCCCAGGTCGACCCACGCAGAAGCCGGAAGCGCAAAAATTTGCCGCTCTCCAAGTCGCGTCGTTGTGTGGGTCGCTTTGCGGCACAGCTCGATTCGTGCACTTGCTCTGGCCGCACATTTCCTTGACAACACGGCCGGGGGCATGGTCAGCGGGGGCATTCTCCCGGCTGCGCGGGTCCGGCTGAAGAGTCAGTCATGGGCCAACAATCGGCGCAGAGCACTCGATATCGACGTCGGGCAGGCGATGACCAGCTCGTCGCCGGGCGGCTTGGCGCCCGCGCCGCCAACCCACGCGCCTGCCTCCGCCGCGATCAACGCTCCAGCCGCCCAATCCCAGTACCGGGCGCCACTCTCGAAGTAGGCGTCGATCCGTCCCGCTGCAACCCAGCACAGGTCCAGTGCCGCCGAGCCACTACTGCGCAGATCTCTGACATGCTGGATGACGCGGACTACGAGCGCCGCCTGCCGCGCCCGGACGGCGGGGTCACTACTGAATCCCGTAGACAACAGAGCACACCCGAGGGTATTCGGTTCGGATACCGAGATCCTGCGGCTGTCGCACCAGGCCCCACGTCCGCGGACGGCACTGAACGTCTCGCCGCGGACGGGGTCGTGCACAACGCCAATCTCCACCCGACCATTGAGTTCGGCAGCAATGGACACCACGAAATTCGGGTTGTGGTTCACATAATTGCTGGTGCCGTCCAACGGGTCAATGACCCATCTCAGGCCGGTGCTACCCGGATGTTCACTACTCTCTTCACCGTAAAAACCGTCATCCGGTCGGTGATCGGTAACTACCTCGATGATCCGATTCTCACTCATCCTGTCGATCTCAGTTACCAAATCGAACGGCGAGGATTTGGTTCGCGACGTAATGACCTCCTCAGCCAGGCCACGTACCAGCAACTCGCCCGCCGACCACGCGGCCGTTGTCGCCAACTTCAGCAAATCGTCCATGTCGATGTCGATACGAGTCGCTTTCATGGTTCCCCATGTCACATTGAAGCATCGGCATCGTCAAGTTGTTGGCCTGGCGGTAGTGCTGCGAGGATCGGTCGTTGTGGCGGGTGGGGCGAGGTACAAGGGCTATCGGCTTCCGATCGAGGTCATCGGGCATGCGGTGTGGCTGTATCACAGGTTCACGTTGAGCACCTGCGTGATGTTGAGGAGCTGCTGTTGGCGCGCATTGTGGTGGTCAGCTACGAGACGATCCGGTCCTGGTGTGCCAGGTTCGGGCCGGACTATGCCCACCAGTTGCGTCGGCGCCGCCCCCGCCCTGGGGACAAGTGGCATCTAGACGAGGTGTTTATCAAGATCAGCGGCACCACCCATTACCTGTGGGGGGGCAGTCGACCAGCACGCACGGCGAGGTGCTCGACATCCTGGTGCACTCCAAGCGAAACAGGAACGCGGCCAAGCCGGGAACCACACCGGTCACACATTACGAGGTGTGCACGAAACCGGGGATGCTTCAGGGCTTGGCGGGGAGGCGGGCAAACGCCGATGAAAAATATAGCTGCCTGTAGATTGAGTTCCCCGAGCGCGGACACGCCATCAGAAAGGCGGCCCCAATCGTGAGTTGTGCCAACGCTCCTCACTCGACCAAGGACATCATCGACCTCGAGAAGCGCCGTCGGCTGCCTGGCGGGCAATCCATGAACGATCTCGCCGGCATCGTGGTTGACAGGGCACTCAACGCGGAAGTCTGGGACGCCGACGGTAAAAGGTACATCGACCTGTTCACCGGCGTCGGTGTATGCAACATCGGGCATTCCCACCCTACGTTTCTCGCGCGCGTGCACGAACAGCTGCACAAGTGCATCGTCGGCACGTTCTACACCGACGTTCGCGCCCGATACTATGACTTGCTGGCCGAACAGCTGCCTCCGCGATTGCGCCAGATCCACATGTTCTCGACGGGGAGCGAGGCCGTCGAGGCCGCCATTAAACTGGCCAGGGCCGCCACGGGCCGGCAAGAGATACTCAGCTTCTGGGGCGGTTTCCACGGTAAGACGCAGGCCGCACTGAGCCTGCACGGCGGCCCGCGCAAACACGGGTCTGGACCCTTTCCCCCTGGCGTCCACCAGGTTCCCTACGCCTACTGCTACCGGTGCCCCTTCCACATGGAACATCCATCCTGTGACTACCACTGTGTTGCTTTTGCCGAGCAGTCCATGGAGAACAGCACGTACGGTGACTTGGCCGCCATCATCGTGGAGCCGGTACAGGGCACGAACGGCAACATTATCCCGCCAGCCGACTACCTGCGCGAGCTACGCAGCCTGGCTGATCGGCACGGCGCGCTGCTGATCCTTGACGAAGCGATCACCGGCTTCGGCCGTACTGGAACGATGTTCGCCCTAGAACGGGACGTCGGCGTGGTCCCGGATGTGGTCGTGCTCGGCAAGGCGATGGCCTCGGGAATACCGGCCAGTGCTATCGCGAGCAGGTCCGACCTTGTCGAAGGAACCTCCTTCGCCGCACCGAGCGCCGCTGCCTCCACCTTCGGTGGCAACCCGCTCGCCAGCGCTGCCTCTCTGGCCACTCTGGAAATCCTGCTTGACGAGAAATTACCGCAGCGAGCGAGCCGTCTTGGCGAACTCGTCACCCGCCGCATCGGCTCCTGGCCGGAGGAATTCCCTTTCGTCAGCAACGCGAACAACCTCGGCCTGATGATCGGTGTCGAGCTGGTTTACCCTGGCACAGCACGACCGCTGCCCAAGGCGGTCACTCAAGATATCTTCCGGAGACTGTTGGCCAGGGGGGTGCTCGCCATGGCCTACGACACCAAAATCCGCATCTATCCACCGTTGAGCATTCCCGAGGACCAGCTGGTGGAGGCACTGGACACGTTCGAAGCGACTTTCCATGCGATGTCCCGCGCTATTGCGGTGTTGTGATCGTACGATTAGGGGAGGTCCATCATGCAGCTCGGCTGTGTCGTACGCAGTGCCGCTGAGGCCGAGTTCGTCGGTGCCGCGGACCTCGACTACCTCGAACTCAAAGGTGACATGCTGTGCGGAGAGGCCGACGCCTTCCGCGCGCTAAGTACGCGACTGCGCACGGTCGAGCTGCCCTTTACCGCATTGACCTCGCCGCTGCCGCGTCGATTCGGCTGCCGTGTCGTCGGGCTCGAAGCTGATCAAGCGCGGGCGCTCGACGTGTTCCGGAACGTGTGCGACCGGGGCGGTTCCCTCGGCGTTCACACGGTGGTCCTCGGTAGCGGTCAGGCCCGCAGCATTCCGCGAGGCTTCCCAGCCGCCCAAGCAGTTAGGCAGTTGCAGGACTTTCTCCTCGTCGCGCAGGACGAATGTGCCAGGCGCGGGATGACTTTGGCGTTGGAGCCCCTGAACAGCACCGAGACGAACTTCATCAACTCCTGCGCAGAGGCCCGAGTGGTCATCGCTGGGCTCGTTGAGAGCGGAGTGCGGTTGACTGTTGACTGCTTACACATAGTCAGCGAGGGGTTGTCGGTGAGCAAAGAAGTGGCGGTGGCAGGCGAGGTTATCGGGCACGCGCACACCTCGTCTATCCCACGAGGTACCGGAGATTTCCGGGAGGAGATCCAGGCCGAGTTCGTGTCGAGTCTCTGGGCTGTCGGCTACAGTGGAGGCCTGACCATTGAGGACGAATTCACCGACTTCGGCCAACAAGCCCTCGAAGCGGTCGGGCTCTTCCGCCACGTCCTCTCCACTGCAGCAGGATGACCTCATTTCCGATCAGCCGCCGATCCGGCTGGTACATGAATTGGAGGGGCACTTTCACGTTAGTGGGCGTTGGTGACCTGGGAGAATCGGTGGGGTGAGCACCGCTACGGCGTCATACAAAGGCTACTGCTACCCCGAAACAAGGCTCTGACATGCCCCGTTCCGGGTACAGGTCTTCGGTTACAGTTACAGCGTCCGCGCCAGGCCGTGTCTGCCTGGCCGGGGAATCGCTGGATTGGATGACCGGCGACCCGTCGATAGTCTCCGCCATCCCACTTCGGACAAGCGTCACAGTGCATTCGAGCGGCCGCCCCGACCTGATCGAGTTGCGGGCACGCGCACCGCTGTGGGCGTCCCGCCCGATCGCGGTCGACGAGTTGGGTAACTACATCGGCGATGGTCTCGACCATTTGCAGGCCTCCGCGCGGGTGATGGCCCGCCGCTGTGGTGATCGGCTGGAGGGCACCGCGATTGAGTCGGTGACCGATCTCCCGATAGCCGCGGGCGTCGCCTCAAGTGCAGCCGTCACCGTGGCTGCAGCGGCCGCGCTCCTGCTCGTAGCTGATCGGAGCTTGCCGCGTCCGGATGTCGTGGCCAGAATGGCGTTCCGCGCCGAGGCCGAACTGGGCACCACGGGGTGGATGGACTTCATGGCCTGCGCGTACGGCGGGGTCCGGCAGGTGTTTCCGGGCCATCGGCCGCGTTCCGCCGAACTGACCGACCATATCAGCATACCGATTGTGCTCGTAGATACCGGCCAAAAACGTTGCACCGTCGACGTATTGGCGTCCTTGCGGGACCGATTCCGCTCCGGGGAGCAGGGCATGCGCCACTACGCCGACCGTGCGCCGGGCATCGTGGCGCAGATGGCCGATGCGCTGCGTTCGGACCGCCCGGACTACCCGGCCGTCGGCGCGATGCTCACCCGAGCGCACACCCTTTTACGCGACCAGGTGCAATGCTCTACTCCGCTGATCGAGGAATGCGTATCGCGGTGTCTTGCCGCTGGCGCCCTAGGCGCGAAGCTCTCCGGCTCCGGCCACGGCGGGTGTCTGTTCGCGCTGGTCGGATGGGAGAATCTCGAACCCGTCCGCCGGGCACTATCCACTCTTCCGGTTCGGATCACGGTGTTTACCTCCGGCCATTCGCATGGGGTAGTTTTCCTTCCTCCTGAACGCAATTACAACCACAAGCCTGGATAATTCACGCCGGCTCGGCCCACGACGTCGTGGACCATCTCACCGCGCTCAACGCCCGTCGCGGGTACACGATCGAATACTCTGTGGGTTTCGACCTCGACGCCCGAGTTCGCGGCGCGATCACCGCGATGCCCGAAGACAAGACGGGTGGTCCGATGAGCAGATCGTCAAGTTGTTTGAGAATGGTTCACCTCCGATCTGCTGGTCGTGCGAAATAGCCAGGCTGCATGGCGCAGCCATCAGTGTTAGCGAATCACCGAGCAGGGGAGCCTGTTTGGTGAGCCGGTGAGCGCTGCCAGGCATGGGATGTACGGCGCGATAGAGCACTGGCTCGGCGCCAACCGGGCCGCTGAGTCTGAGGGCACACTCTTGGGCTTGTTGGTTGCCGCCCTGGTAGTCGTGGCGAGCTACCGCATGCCGCCGCCGCGGGCGACCACACTGCGGAGTGCGGGATTGGCCCTGGCGAATCAGCTTGCCGTTGGTCACATTGGTGACCACCTGCCCAGACTCCGGGTAGCCGTAGCCGGGCTCCACATACGACAACGTCCGCCGTTCGTGAACGCCGTTGAGGTAGCTGCCCGGCAATCCGTGTGGCTCGCCCTCGTCGAGGTTGCCACGCCAACCGATGTGCCCATTCGACAGCGCGAACAGCGATTCGGTCTGCGCGAGCACCTCCAGGTCGAATCCCGTGCAACGCAGACACCAGGGTTCGACGCTGAATGCGGGATGGTTGATCATCGGCGTCTCATCGAATCCGCAAGGTCGGTAACCACCGTGTCGGCGCCATGCGCGGCGAGTTGATCGGCTTGCCGCGGCCCGGTCTTCGACGAACCGGTGCGTTCTCGGCCTCGGCCCGCGCCTTCAGGTAGGAGTCGAACATCTCCTGCCATGCGGCGGCATGCACCCGGGCGGTGCCGGTGAGCACACCGTCGAGATCGAACAAGCACGCCAATATCTGCTGTGGCAGCCCCAACGCTCCCATCTCAGCAGTCTGCACCCTTACCGTTGCTGCACGCAGAAAACCCGCCGCGCGCTTTCGCGGTCGCCTATTTCCGGGTCGTCGAAGCGGTGACGTCGGTGATCGCCATCGAGAATGTCAGCGCCGCAATCGATCAGATCGCGCAGACCACGCTGCGCAAGGTCGTCGGGCAGCACACCCTCGAGGAGGCGCTGTCCGAAACCGACGTCATCAACACCAACATCCGCCAGATTCTCGACGTCGCCACCCTGGAGTGGGGCGTCAAGGTCACTTTGGTCGAGTTGAAGGACATCCAGTTGCCCGACAGCATGATACGGGCGATGGCGCGCCAGGCCGACGCCGAGCGGGAGAAGCGCGCCAAAATCATTGCCGCCGAGGGCGAATCGATGGCCGTCGCCGCTCTTCGGGGATGCGTCCGACACGATGATGGCGCACCCGCTGGCGCTGCAGTTGCGTAACCTGCAGACCTTGATCGAGCTCGGTGTGGACAAGAACACCACAGTCGTGTTTCCGGCGCCCCTGATGAGTGCGATCGGCGAACTCGGCGACTTCCTCGCCCGCGAAACCGCCGCGGTCGCAGCCATGAGCTCACCCCTGCCGATCCCGCCCCAGCTTCGCCCGCTCCGACTGCATCGGCCGCTGCCCCCGTCGTGCGCCCGGCTCCCAAGCCCACCACAGCGGATCCCGACGACTCCTAACACTCTCCCGGCCGGCCGCATCACTTTGGCGATGCCGGGCCGGTCAGCGGCGGGCAGGAGAGTTCGCAGGACGGGATCGCAGAGTTCGGCCCTGGCAAGACGCTCTTCACCCCGCAGTCAGCTGGGTGCGGGAGCATCGATGGAAGCGACTCGCCGAAATCTCGGAGGAACGGAAAACCGGAACTCAGCCAAGCGATTGCCGCGGCCGGCGCGTGATCTGATGGACCCAAATCACGCTGAGCCCGCAGCGTGCCGCCAGCCGGTCAATATTTGCCCATTGAACTGGATTGGTTGCGTAGCCGCGAAGCACTGTCGTCGATGCTGCTGGAGGGCGGCGGGGTCCCGCCCCGCCACTTGCCTCAACATCGGCGCTTGGGAGACGGGACGTGCACCGGCCGTGTCGGTATGACGTCGTAGGCGTCGACGCGTCGCAGGGGTCGTTGAACGCCCTGCAACCCTGATGAGTTCGCCGACATGGTGCTCTCAGCGATGCGGCGACCACGACGAAAAACCCTCCTCCTGACCCATCTGCCAGTCAGCCGCCGGCCACGGATCGGAAAGACGGCTGCTCGCCCGGCCTGGGTCCCCGAATCAGCGGCCCCCCGCGGGCGGCGATGCGCCGCCGTCCCACCGCACCTCGTTGCCAACTACCCTGGCGCCCGCGGCGACACGATGTCCGGACAGACGCCCGTCCGGCATTATGTGCCGGACCGTGCAGGCGCGGGTCAGCACCACGACGTCGGCGATCAGCCGTCGATGGCAACGCCACCACAGGCTTTCCGCGCACATCAGCGCGACACGCGCAGACCCCGCCGGTGCCATGACGTCGTCCAGGGCCGCTTCGAACTCGGCGGTGCGAGTGTGGGCCGCGTAGGCGCGAAACGCCGGAACGGTCCACCACAGATCGACACTCGTCGCGCCGGCCGGCAAGCGGCGCCGGCCGCCGAGCCGTTGCTCCCACTGATAGCCGATCCCGAGATCCGGTAGCCACCACGACAGCGCCTCGGGTCGCGCGTCCGGGTTGTTGCGGCTGCCGGGGAATCGCCGCACGTCTACCAACACGCCGACGCCGGCGCCGGTCAGCAGCCCGCCCAGCCTCTGGCGGTCCAGGCTGCCATGACCGATCGTCAATAGCACACCTGAGGTTTCGTCAGTAACTATCGGGCAACCCCCGGTCGTCGCAACCGGCGGGTGCTCGGGCGAGAGCTCGGCGCGGTTAGTGTCACGACAGTTTGGCTACGGTAAGCAAGATCGCCGAGTCTTCCAGCGCCTGCAGGCCGTGACGGGCGTCGGGGATCTTCAACAGATCACCGGACCGGCCCTCCCAGGACTGGCCCTCGGATGTGAGGCGGACCCGACCGCGCAGCACGTGCACCGTGGCCTCTCCGGGGTTGTTGTGCTCGCCCAACTCGGTGCCTTTGATCATGCCGACCACGGTCTGGCGCAGCACCCGTTCATGACCGCCGACGACGGTGTCGGCGGCGGGTCGCCCGCCGTGGGCGGCAGCCAGTTCGAGCTGCTGAGTGGCCAGGGCATCGAGGGAGATCCGTTGCATGGCTCTCAGTATGATTGCTTGACCCTCGTGACAGTGGTACGTCAACGGCGTAGCGTCGAAATCGCTGAGCAGCAGCCGTTCCGACTCCAGGGCGCCGCCACCAGGTCGCACGTTCGTGAGCGAAACCGCATCGCCGGAAACTCACATTCGGCGAATCCTGGTCCGCGCCTCATCTTCCGCGGCCGCCCGCGACGTTGCTCGCGTCGTGTGGCTCAGCGCTTGGACCATACGGAGCCCTGATGACCGAACGCAGCACCGTGAACCACGGCGGGGACGGCGAAGGCCTCCCACATGCGGGGCGCGAAGCGACCGACCCGCCGGCCGATCTGCCTGCCGCGCCGGACGCCAGCGTCACCCCGGAGGTGGTAGCGAGCTTTCGTTCGCAACTGGCCATCGGCGAGGACGTGGTGGATCCGAACACGTGGGCCGGTTCGGTGCCGGTCGCGCACGGCATCGCGCCCCGCGTCCGGGTCGGACACAGCAGGTGGTTCAACCTGCTGTGGTTGCTGCCGATCGGATTCGTGGTCCTGATCGTGGCGGTCGCCGCCGGCAAGGGTCTGCGTGACATGACCTCGGTGCAGCACTTCATCGCCAGCTACCCGGGCACCGTCGTGTCAGCCGACGCCGAACACCATCCGGGGCTGCCGGTCTGGGTGGGGGTGCAGCACTTCTTCAACCTGTTCCTGCTGATCTTCATCATTCGCTCCGGAATTCAGATCCTCAGCGATCATCCGCGGCTGTACTGGACCCGGCACAGCACCCCGGGCCGCGACTGGTTCCGCATCCAGAAACCGGTTCCCGCCGACCCGCTGTGGACGGCGAAGAAGGACTCCATCAGCCTGCCCGGCCAGGTCGGGCTGCCGGGCATCCGGCATTCGATCGGGTTGGCCCGCTGGTGGCATCTGGGCGTGGATACCCTGTGGCTGCTCAACGGCGCGGTGTTCTACGTGCTGCTGTTCACCACCGGGCAGTGGCGGCACGTGGTGCCGACCAGCTGGTCGGTGATCCCCAACGCGGTGTCGGTGCTGATTCAGTACCTGTCGCTGCAGTGGCCGGTCGAGAGCGGCTGGGTGGCCTACAACAGCCTGCAGCTGATCGCCTATTGCATCACCATCTTCATCGCCGCCCCGTTGGCGTTTGTGACCGGGCTGGGCATGTCGCCGGCGCTGTCGACCCGGTTCAAACCGATCAGCAGGCGGTTCAGCATCCAGCTGGCCCGCTCGCTGCACTTCCTGGTGTTGGTGTGGTTCCTGTTCTTCATCACCATCCACGTCGCGCTGGTGTTCACCACCGGTCTGCTGCGCAACCTCAACCACATCTACGCCGGTCGCGACGCGACGGACTGGGTCGGTTTCGCGGTCTTCGCCGCCTCGATGGTGGTGGTCGTGGTGGGCTGGGTGGCGGCCACCCCATTCACGTTGCGCCACCCGCGGGTGGTGCAGCGGGTTGGCTTCGCGCTGATCGGGCCGGTGCAACGGCTCTTCGAACAGCTCGACGCGACCCCGGGCGAGTACGGCGAGAAAGACATCTCGCCCTACTTCTGGCACAACGGCGAGTACCCCGACTCGCCGGAGTACACCGCCCTGTTCGACGGGCACTTCGCCGACTACCGGCTGCGGATCAACGGCCTCGTCGAGCATCCGGTCGAGCTCACCCTGACCCAGCTGCGGGCGCTGCCCCACCATGAGCAGATCACCCAGCACTTCTGCATCCAGGGCTGGTCGGGCGTCGCGAAGTGGGGCGGGGTGTCGATGCAGAGCATCCTCGACCTGGTCAAACCGCAGCCGGAAGCGAGATGGGTGGTGTTCTACTCGCTGGGCGATGGCCCCGACTCGGGCATCTACTACGACGCGCACCCCATCGAGCAGATGAGCAACCACCTCACCATGCTCGCCTACGACATGAACGACGAACCGCTCTCCTTCGGCCACGGCGCGCCGCTGCGGCTGCGCAACGAGATCCAGCTCGGATTCAAACAGGTGAAGTGGATCAAGGGCATCGAGTTCGTCGCGCACTTCTCCGAGGTCGGCGGCGGCTACGGCGGCTACAACCAAGACCACGAGTTCTTCGGCTACCGCCAAACCATCTAGCCGATCCGGCCGATAATAGATATCGAGACAGGACCGAAGATGACGACCGAGCAGCAAACATTCGTGATCGTGGGGGCGGGCCTGGCCGGCGCCGGGG
The DNA here is from genome assembly GCA_963728815.1 of uncultured Actinomycetota bacterium. Taxonomy (GTDB): domain Bacteria; phylum Actinomycetota; class Actinomycetes; order Mycobacteriales; family Mycobacteriaceae; genus Mycobacterium. The sequence continues at coordinate 97,955 of CAVSLH010000014.1, read as the reverse complement.
CGGCCGAGGCGCTCCGCGCCGACGGTTTCACCGGCCGGGTTGTGCTGCTGGGCGAGGAAACCGAACGCCCCTACAACCGGCCCCCGCTGTCCAAGGACTACCTGCAAGGCAAGTCGGAGAAGGACAAAATCTACGTCCACCCCAAACACTGGTACGCGGAGAATGACATCGAGCTGCGGCGTGACACCAGGGTGACCGGCCTCGACCTCACCGCCCACCGCGTGAGCGTCACCGGCGGTGAGCGGATCGGCTACGACAAGCTGCTGCTGGCGACCGGGTCGGACGTGCGCCGCCTGAACGTGCCCGGCGCCGACTTCGACGGCGTGTACTACCTGCGCCGCCTCGCCGACTGCGAAGCCCTCAAGGCCGCGTTCGCCGCCGCCGGGCGGGTGGCGATCATCGGGGCCGGTTGGATCGGGCTGGAAACCGCCGCCGCCGCGCGCGCCGCCGGCCGCGAGGTCACGATCATCGGGAGGTCCGAGCTGCCGCTGCTCGCGGTGATGGGCCCCGAGGTGGCCGAGATCTACGCCGCCCTGCACCGTGCACACGGCGTCACGCTGCGCCTCGCCGTTGGAGTCGCCGCGATCACCGGTACGGACCGCCGCGCCACCGGAGTGCGCCTGGACGACGGCAGCGTGATTGACGCCGATGCGGTGGTGGTCGGCGTGGGCATCATCCCCAACACCGCATTGGCCGAGGCAGCCGGACTGCTCGTCGACAACGGCGTCGTCGTCGACGAGCACCTGGTGACTTCCGACCCCGATGTCGTCGCGGCCGGGGACGTCGCCAACGCCTACTATCCCCACCTTCACACCCACCTGCGCCTGGAGCACTGGTCGGCCGCGCTGAACCAGCCGGCGGTGGCCGCGGCCACCATGCTGGGGCGAGACGCCGCTTATGACCACGTGCCCTACTTCTTCTCCGATCAGTACGAGATGGGCATGGAGTACTCCGGCTACGTCGCGAAGGGCAACTATGACGAGGTGGCCTTCCGCGGCGACGTGGCCACGGGCGAGTACGTGGCCTTCTGGCTGCGCGACGCTCGGGTGCTGGCCGGCATGAACGTCAACGTCTGGGACGTCACCGACACGATCGCCGCCCTGGTCCGCTCCGGCCGGCCGGTCGACCGGGCGAAGCTCGTCGACCCGGACGTGCCCCTGGACCAGGTCGCTGGTGTACCCGTGACGGGCGCGCGATGATGACCGCGCCGATGACCGCCCAACAGCTCGACCTCGCCGCCCGCCTGGCCACCCAACTGCGGGTGGACTCGATCCGCTGCAGCAGCCAGGCCGGCTCCGGGCACCCGACCTCCTCATTGTCGGCCGCCGACCTGATGGCCGTGTTGATGCTCGGGCACCTGCACTACGACTGGCACCAGCCCGACTTGCCGGCCAACGACCACCTGATCTTCTCCAAGGGACACGCCTCGCCGCTGCTGTACTCGATGTTCCGGGCGGCCGGCGTCGTGGACGAGAACGAGCTGATCAAGACTTACCGGCAGCTCGGCGCCCGGCTGCAAGGGCACCCCACCCCGGTGCTGCCCTGGGTGGAGGTGGCTACCGGCTCCCTGGGCCAGGGACTGCCCGACGCGGTCGGTGTGTGCCTGGCCGGAAAGTACCTGGACAAGCTGCCGTATCAGGTGTGGGTGCTGTGCGGGGACAGCGAGACCGCGGAAGGTTCCATCTGGGAGGCGCTGGACAAGGCCAGCTACTACCAGCTCGGCAACCTGACCGCCGTCATCGACATCAACCGGCTGGGCCAGCGCGGAGCCACCGAACTGGAATGGGACCTAGACAGTTACGCCGCGCGGGTGCACGCCTTCGGCTGCCGGCCGTTGATCGTCGACGGCCACGATCTGGTCGACATCGACCGCGCGCTGACGCAGGCCCGCGCCGGCGGAGACCAGCCGACGGTGCTGCTGGCCAAGACCATCAAGGGCAAGGGTGTGCCCGAGATCGAGGACAAGAACGGCTGGCACGGCAAGGCCCTGCCCCCGGATATGGCCGAGCGGGCCATCGCCGCCCTGGGCGGGCCCAGCGCCCTGCAGATCACGACGCCCCATCCAGCCGCCGCGACGCCGGGCATCACGCCCGATCCGAGCGCGACGATCACGCTGCCCAGCTACCGGCTGGGCGAGAAAGTGGCGACTCGGGTGGCGTTCGGCGCCGCCATCGCCGCGCTGGCGGCCCGCCCGGAGGTCGTCGTCCTCGACGGCGAGGTCGGCAACTCCACTCACGCGGAAGAATTTCAGAAGGTCTGCCCGCAGCGGTACTTCGAGATGTTCATCGCCGAGCAGCAGCTGGTGGCAACCGCGGTCGGGCTCGCGGTGCGCGGCTACATCGCGTTCGCCGCCACCTTCGCCGTGTTCTTCTCCCGCGCGTACGACTTCATCCGGATGGCCGGTATCTCGCAGGTGAGCATCCGTCTGGTCGGCTCGCACGCCGGCGTCGAGATCGGTGAGGATGGGCCGTCGCAGATGGCGTTGGAGGACCTGGCCGCGCTGCGCGCGGTGCACGGCTCCGTTGTGCTGTACCCGGCCGACGCCACCTGCACCGCGAGCCTGGTCGCCACCATGGCCGACACCGCGGGCATCGTGTTCCTGCGCACCACCCGCGGCGCCTACCCGGTGCTCTATCCGCCCGGCGAGGACTTCCCGGTCGGCGGATCCAAGGTCCACCGCGCCGGGCCCGATGATCAGGTCGCCCTGATCGGCGCCGGCGTGACGCTGCACGAATGCCTTGCCGCCGCAGACGAACTCGCCGCCGCCGGCATTGCCGTGCGGGTCATCGACGCCTACTCGGTCAAACCCATCGACCGCGACACCCTCATCGACGCCTGTCTGGTGACCGGCGGCCGGCTGGTGGTGGCCGAGGACCACTACCCCGAGGGCGGGCTGGGCAGCGCGGTGCTGGAGGCGCTGGCCGACGCCGGCGTGCCGCCGCTGCAGGTGGCACACCTGGCCGTGCGGGGGCTGCCCGGCTCCGGTACGCCGACGGAACTGCTCGACACCGCTGGCATCTCAGCACTGCACATCGCCGGCGCCGCCCGCCGGCTCGTCGCGCCATAACCCACACACACCGGGAGGTTCCCATGAAGCCGACGCAGCAGTTGCACGAGGCGGGCCAGAGCCTGTGGCTGGACAACATCACCCGCGGTCTGCTCGACACTGGCACGCTCGCGAACTACATCGACGAGTACTCGATCACCGGACTCACCTCCAACCCGACGATCTTCGACAAGGCCATCGAAGCCGGTGCCGACTACGACAGCGACATCGCAGCCTGGAAAGCGGCCGGCGCGTCCGACGAGGAGGTGTTCTTCGAACTCGCCCTGAGCGACCTGCGGCGGGCCGCTGACCTGTTCGCGCCGGCCCACCAGCGCAGCGACGGCGTGGACGGGTGGGTTTCCCTCGAGGTCTCCCCGCTACTGGCCCACGACACGACGGCCACCATCACCCAGGCTGCCGCCCTGCACGCCAAGGCCGACCGGCCCAACGTGTTCATCAAGATCCCCGGCACTGTCGAGGGTCTGCCCGCCATCGAGGAGTGCACCTTCGAAGGGCTGCCGATCAACGTGACGCTGCTGTTCTCCGCCGAGCAGTACCTAGCCGCTGCCGAGGCGTACCTGCGCGGCATCGAACGACGCGTTCGGGCCGGTCTGAACCCGGCCGTGACGTCGGTGGGCTCGGTGTTCGTCAGCCGCTGGGACACCGCCGTGGCCGACAAGGTCCCCGCCGAGCTGCGCGACCGCCTCGGCATCGCCGCCGCCGCACTGGCCTACCGGGCCTACCGCGACCTGCTCGACTCACCGCGCTGGGGCCGGCTGGCCAACGAAGGAGCCCGCCCGCAGCGGCTGCTGTGGGCCAGCACCTCGACCAAGAACCCCGACGCACCCGACACGCTGTACGTGAGCGCGCTGGCCGCCCCGTTCACCATCAACACCATGCCTGAGGCGACCCTGCGCGCCTTCGCCGACCACGGACAGATAGGCGCTCTGATGCCCACCGACGGTGGTGACGCCCAACAAACCCTGAACGCCTACGCCAGCATCGGCATCGACTATCGGGTGCTGGCCGCCCAGCTCCAAAACGACGGCGCGCAATCCTTCGACACATCCTGGAAGAGTCTGCTGGCCAGCATCGCCGCCAAGCATCAGCGGCGGACCACCGCCTCCGAGCATCGGGACCTAACCTTCCCCGAGCATCGGGGCCTGACCCACCCCTCCGAGCATGAGATGCTGACCAGCGCCGGCGAGCGTCAGCGGCTGACCGACGCCGGCAGCCCTCCGGGTCCCCCTCACGCCGTCAACGTCGGCGACCGTGACCGCTTCTAATAGCGCGCCGACCCCGGCCGCAGACCTGTTCGGGCAACGATCTCTGCCGGAACCGTCAGTCACCCGCGCAGCGGCTGTCGCATGCGTTCCTGATCATTACAACGGCGTGGGGAGGATGCGGCCCAGCAGATCCTCGCCCGCCAGATATCGGCGCAGGTTTTCGCTGAACAGGGCCACGATGCGCTCGTTCTCGTGCACCGACAGACCGGCAGTGTGCGGGCTGAGCAGCACGTTGGGCAGGTCCCACAGGGCACTGTCCGGCGGCAGCGGCTCGGTGGCGAAGACGTCGAGCGCCGCTCCGGCCAGCCGGCCCTGCTCGAGAGCTTCGACCAGCGCCGCCTCGTCGACAACACCGCCGCGGCCGATGTTCACCAGCACCGCCCCGCTGTGCATGCGCTCGATCGCGGCCGCGTCGATCATCCCGCGGGTCTGCTCGGTCAGCGGCAAGGTGAGCACCACGCTGTGCGCTATCGGCAGCAGATCCGCGAGGAATCGCGAGGGCCGGACCTCGTCGACGTAGGGCGAGTCGGATCGGCCGGTGCGGTTGACGGCGATCACGTGCATACCTAGCGCCTTGGCCATTCTGGCTACCTCGGCGCCAACCGATCCCAGTCCGAGCACCAGCATGGTCGTGCCCGCCAACTCGGCGACCGGGTAGTGGTCCCAGCGCCGCGCCTGCTTGTCCGCGAGCAGGCGTGGCAGGTCCTTGGTGAATGCCAGCACGCCGAGGATCGCGAACTCCGCCAGCGGCCCGGCGTGCACGCCGACGGCCCGGGTGATCATCACCCGATCCAGTTCCGCGGCGCTCAGGTCGGCGGCCCGCACCTGCTCGCCGGCGCCCCCCGCGGTGGCCTGGACCCAGCGCAGCCGCTCGCCCGCCCATACCGCCTCGGCCAGCCCGGTCGCGGAGTCGCCGGGAAAGCCGAACAACACCTCGGCCTCGGCGATCATGATCTGCCAGCGCATCTCCTGCTCCCCGGTGCGGCGAAACGACTCCACACCGCGATGATCACAGCGGAAACGCAAGGGCGGGAGCAGGTCCGGCTGGTAGCGGACGTCGAGCCGCTCGTCGACGGCCTGTATGCGGGCCACCAGCCCGGCGTCGAGCGGGGTGGCTATCGCCACGACGACGCGCTCACCTGACATCGGCGTTCATCCCTCTCTGGGATCGGCGGTTCTGGTGCCCGGCCAATACCGCATCGCCCATCCTAGTGACGGGGGTGCCTGGTCTGTGGTGGACTGGCGAGGTCAGCGCTACTGGCGCGGCGTCTTCGGTCGGCTGGTAACGCTCCGGATAGGAGAGCCGAATGCTCGAGTCCATGCATCAGCCCACTGGCAGCCAGCAGTGATGAGCGCCAACAGTTTTGGCGCACGGGCGACCCTGCCGGTTGTTGACCTGAGCTACGACATCTACCGCCTCGACGCGGTCGACACCGCCGCCCGGCTGCCCTACAGCCTCAAGGTGCTGTTGGAGAATCTGCTCCGCAACGAGGACGGCCATCTGGTCACCGCCGAGCAGATCTCCGCACTCGCCGCGTGGGCGCCCACCGAACCCAGCGACACCGAGATCCAGTTCACGCCGGCCCGGGTCCTGATGCAGGATTTCACCGGCGTCCCCTGTGTGGTCGACCTGGTCACGATGCGGGAGGCGATGACCGCCCTCGGCGGTGACCCCGGCAAGATCAACCCGCTGGTGCCGACGGAACTGGTGATCGATCATTCGGTGATCGCCGACGTCTTCGGCCGCGCCGACGCCTACCGCGTCAACGCCGATCTCGAGTTCAGCCGCAACAAGGAACGCTACCAACTACTTCGGTGGGCGCAGCAGGCCTTCGACGACTTCCAGGTGGTGCCCCCCGATACCGGCATCTGTCACCAGGTGAACCTCGAATACCTGGCCCGTGTCGTGTTCACCCGGCAGACCTCCGACGGTCTGCTCGCGTATCCGGACACCCTCGTCGGCACCGACTCGCACACCCCGATGGTCAACGGGCTCGGGGTGCTGGGCTGGGGGGTCGGCGGGATCGAAGCGGAGGCGGCGATGCTCGGACAGCCGATGAGCATGCTGATCCCCCAAGTGCTCGGGCTCAAGCTGACCGGGGCACTGGTCGAGGGGGCCACCGCCACCGACCTGGTCCTCACGATCGCCGAACTGCTCCGTAAGACCGGCGTGGTCGGCAAGTTTGTGGAGTTCTGCGGGCCCGGCGTGGCGAACGTGCCGCTAGCGAATCGGGCGACGATCGGCAACATGAGCCCCGAATACGGTTCGACCTGTGCGATCTTCCCCGTCGACGGCGAGACACTGGCCTACCTGCGCCTGACCGGACGCCCCGAACAGCAGATCCGGCTCGTCGAGGCCTACGCCAAGGAACAGGGCATGTGGCATGACCCCGACCACGAGCCGGTCTACAGTCAGCGCCTCGAGCTGGATCTGGGCACGGTCGAGCCGTCGATTGCCGGACCCAAACGCCCCCATGACCGGATCCCGTTGGCCGCCGCATCGCACGCCGTCGGGTCGCTGTTGGCCGGCGCCTCGCAGTCGGTCGCCCTGGCGGCCGGGCTCGACGAAGCGTCTTTCGAGTCGTTCCCCGCCAGCGATCCGATCGCGATCGACCACGATCGTGAATCCGACGGTCCCGCCGCGCCGTACGGATGCGGCGAGCGGCACGACTGGCCGTCGAATCCGGTGCAGGTGAGCCTCGACGGCGATGTCGACGTGTGCGTCGACCACGGGCATGTCGTCATCGCGGCCATCACGTCGTGCACCAACACCTCGAACCCGTCGGTGATGATTGGCGCCGGGCTGCTCGCCAAGAAGGCCGTCGAGCGGGGCCTGACCCGCAAGCCGTGGGTGAAAACGTCGTTGGCGCCCGGGTCGCGGGTGGTCACCGACTACTACGACCGGGCCGGGCTGACCCCATATCTGGAAAAACTCGGCTTCGGGCTGGTCGGCTACGGCTGCACCACCTGCATCGGCAACTCTGGTCCGCTGATCCCACAGGTCGCCGACGCGGTCACCGGCCATGACCTGACCGTCTGCTCGGTGCTGTCGGGCAACCGCAATTTCGAGGGCCGGATCCATCCCGAATGCAAGATGAACTTCCTGGCCTCCCCGCCCCTGGTCGTCGCCTATGCGCTGGCCGGCACCATGCTCGCCGACATCCTCCACGATCCGCTCGGGACGGGCTCTGACGGGCAGCCGGTGTATCTGCGCGACATCTGGCCGAGCACACAGGAGATCGAGAAGGTCATCGACGAGTGCGTGCGGTCGCAGATGTACACCGGTGGCTATGCCGATGTGTTCTCCGGCGACGACAACTGGCGCAGCCTCGACGTCGTGAGCGGGCCGACCTTCGCCTGGGACGATTCCTCCACCTATGTTCGCCGGCCCCCGTACTTCGACGGCATGCGCACCGACCCGGAACCGGTGGGCGACATCAGCGGGGCCAGAGTGCTTGCCCTGCTGGGTGATTCGGTGACCACCGATCACATCTCGCCGGCCGGGGCGATCAGGACGGACTCGCCGGCCGGCACCTACCTGCAAGAGCATCAGGTGGCGCGGAATGACTTCAATTCCTACGGATCGCGGCGCGGCAACCACGAGGTGATGATTCGCGGCACCTTCGCCAACATTCGGCTGAAAAACCTGCTGGCCCCGGGCACCGAAGGCGGGTTCACCCGGCACCTGCCCGACGGCGAGGAAATGTCCATCTTCGCCGCCGCCAACCGGTATGCCGCCGAGGGCGTGCCGCTGATCATCCTCGCCGGCGCCGAATACGGGTCCGGGTCTTCACGCGATTGGGCGGCGAAGGGCACACTGCTGCTGGGCGTCAAGGCCGTGCTGGCGGCCTCGTTCGAACGAATCCACCGGTCCAACCTGATCGGCATGTGCGTGCTGCCGCTGCAATTCCTGCCGGGCCAGTCGGCCCAGAGTCTCGGGCTCACCGGTGAGGAGGTGTACTCGATCACCGGCCTGACCGCTAACGGAGCGTCGGGACCGCTGCCGCGTCAGGTCACCGTTCGGGCCGTGATGGGCGACGCCACGACGGAGTTCGCTGTCACCGTGCGGATCGACACCCCGGCCGAAGCTGCCTACTACCGCCACGGCGGGATCCTGCAGTACGTGCTGCGAGAGCTGCTCGCGCAGACTCAGGATCCAAAGCCACCTGGCGAAGCGCATCGTGGACAGAATGCTCCGAGTTAGGCGTACACGGTCTCGCCGGTGAGCGAGGCGATGTGCAGGCCGTCTTTGGTGTTGTGTTCGAGGTTGTCGAGGTCCATCCGCGCTGCTTCGCCGAGGTAGTCGTGGGCCAGCTCGAGGTGACCGGTCTCGGCGGCGATGACCGCCTGGCTGCACGCGGACAGTGACGATTCGCGGGCGGTCGTATGGACCACACTGGCGGATACGGTGGCATGCGCCATCACCACCACACGCTGAGCTTCGCGCCGCGATTACCCGACGGACTCAGCCGGCTCAGCTTCGGCATCCGGCTACAAGGACGCGGGCTGCGCGTCACTGTCACCGCGGCCAGCGCGTCGTATGTCCTGCTCGACGGACAACCGTTGCCGCTGCTGCACCACGGCCAGCAGATCACCGCCACCATCGGCGACCCGCAGCCCCACCCGATCCCCAACCGCCCGGTCCGAGCCACGCCCACCCAGCCCCACGGACGCGCCCCCGCGAGACGTCGGCCCGCCCACGCATCCGGCACGAGCACCGATCGGTGATCGAAGCCAAAGCCTGGCAAGCCCGGTGCGTCGTCCCACGGCGGGTGAGGCTACCCCCATGATGGTGGGGTGAGTGAGCCCGTGGCGTCGGCCAACCGGCCCGGGCGGGCCGGCAAGGTGTCGGTCGTTGGCGTCGGCACCGTCGGGACCGCTGTCGCCTATGCCTGCCTGATCCGCGGTTCCGCCGGCGCGCTGTCGCTCTACGACATCAACGCCAAGAAGGTGCACGCGGAGGTGCTCGACCTCAACCACGGCAGTCAGTTTGTGCCGTACTGCCGGGTGGAAGGGTCCGACGACATCGCGGTCACCGCCGATTCGGCGATCGTCATCGTCACCGCCGGCGCCAAACAGCATCCGGGGCAGAGCCGGCTGGATCTTGCCGCCACCAACGTCACGATGGCGCAGGAGTTGACCCCACTGCTTCTCGAGCAGTCACCCGACGCGATCGTCGTCGTTGTCACCAACCCGGTCGATGTCGTGACCTATGCTGCCGCCCTTTCGGTGACCGCCGCGCCGGGGCGGATCTTCGGGTCGGGAACGGTGCTGGATTCCAGCAGGTTTCGCTTCCTGATCGCCCAGTGCGCGAACCTCGCCGTCGGCAATATCCACGGCCTGATCATCGGCGAACACGGCGACTCCGAAATCCCGCTGTGGTCAAGCGTTTCCGTCGGCGGTGTGCCCGCCGCGCAGTTCAGGTCTGCCGATGGTGCCGTGGTGTTCGACGAGGCGACGCGTGACGAGATCTCTGCGAAGGTGGTCAACGCGGCCTACGAGATTGTCGCCGGCAAGGGCGCGACCAACCTGGCGATTGGACTGTCGACGGCCCGCATCGTCGAAGCGATTCTTGGTGACCAGCACCGGGTGCTGCCGGTTTCAACGGTGCAGCGCGGTGCGTACGACATCACCGGAGTGGCGCTGTCGCTGCCGACCGCGGTGTCTGCCGCGGGGGCAGGTCGGGTGCTGGAGGTGCCGTTGTCCGGTTCCGAGTTGGCGGGTCTGCGTGCGTCCGCGGATACGCTGAGGGACGCCCAGCACTCTCTGGGGTTGGCTTAGCCTCAATCCGTGGACGGGCTGGCGATGTGATCGGCGTGTGAACAGCGAAAATGCCTTTTGAACTGGGACAATACGAGTGCTGATGTCGCATTTGTCCAGAGTTCTGGAAGGCATTTCCGGTGCACTCATCCTATACGTTCACAGTCGGGTCAGCGGTATTTGACGAGCAGAATCTGTTGTCGGCAGCCGGGTTGGTGCCGGTGCTGGAACTCGCTGAGCAGACCGGCCTTTCGGCGCTGATCCGCGAGCATGTAGATCTGCCGTCGACTCGGGTCAAGTCCGGAGCCGTGAACCCGGCCGGCAAGCTGACCTCGATCATCGCCGCGATGACGTGCGGCGCGGACAGCATCGATGATGCCAACGAGCTGCGCGCCGGCGGCACACCACGAGTGTTCAACGAGGTGTATGCGCCCTCGACGCTGGGGATCTTCTTGCGCGAGTTCACCTTCGGGCATGCCAACCAGCTCGCCGCGGCGGCCCGCGAACATCTGGTGGCGCTCGCCCAGCGGGTGCCGCTACTGCCCGGAGCAGAAGAACGCGTGTATGTGGACATCGACTCGCTGTTGCGTCCGGTCTATGGGCACCACAAGCAGGGCGCCTCGTTCGGGCACGCCAAGATCGCCAGCCGCGCGCTGCTGCGTTTGGGCCTCTCCCCGCAGATCACCACTATCTCGACGGCGACCGCGGCGCCGGTCATCGCCGAGGCGCGACTACGCAGCGGCAAGGCCGCCTCCGGGCGCGCGGCCGCCGGCCAGATCAAGCAAGCCATCGGCACCGCCCGCGCCTGCGGGCGCACCGGCACGATCCTGGTGCGCGGCGATTCGGCGTTCGGCACCAAGAAGGTAATCACCACCTGCGTGGCCGAAGGTGCTGAGTTCTCTCTATCGGTGAGCCGCAACAAGCGCATCAGCGCCGCGATCGAGGCCATCGACGAGGCCGCCTACACCCCGGTGCACTACCCCGGCGCGGTGACCGACCCCGACACCGGCGAGTTGATCTCTGATGCCCAGGTCGCCGAAACCCCCTATGCCCTGCGGCTGGGCTCCGGCCGCACGCTGACCGTGCGGCTGGTGGTGCGCCGCGTCAAGGACGCCCGCTACCCGGATGCGTTGTTTCCGGTGTGGCGCTATCACCCGTTTGTCACCAACTCCACCCTGCCCACCGCCGAGGCCGACATCACCCACCGAAAGCACGCCATCATCGAGACCACCTTCGCCGATTTGATCGACGGCCCACTGGCCCATATCCCTTCAGGGCTTTTTGCCGCGAATTGCGCCTGGTTGGGCTGTGCGGTGGTCGCGCATAACCTGCTGCGCGCTGCCGGCACCCTCGCTGGCGGTAACCACGCCGTGGCCCGTGGCGCCACCTTGCGCCGCGACTTGGTCAAGGTGCCCGCCCGCTTCGCCGCCCCCGCCCGCAAACCGATGCTGCACCTGCCAGCCCACTGGCCTTGGCAAACCGGATGGAAAACCCTGTGGGACAACGTCATCGGTTCCTACTACCCGACCGCCCAACCCCGCGCCGCCTGACCCCACCGACCAGACCCTGTCCACCCGCCATCCCAGGCCCGACCCCAGGAACCTCGGAGCAAGGAAAAGCTGGTACAGGCCAGCGGATCACGCATGTGCCACCGCGCCACACCTGGCCGCCATTCAGGGCAACCACCTCGACGACCACACGAAATCACCCATCCACGGATTCAAGCTAAGGGGCCTGCTACCCCTCGCTGCAGGCCCAGGATGTAGAGAACGCAGCCCGGGTAAGCAGCGTGCCCGCAGTTGACGACGCCACCAACGCGGTATAGCACCACGGATCACTAACGGGCAGCCGCCCAGGACCCGCGCGAGATCGCCAGTCTCATCCGCACAGGGCAATGGTCTCGAGCTCGTCAGTTGTCCTTAATCAAGCCACGCAAAAAGCCATCAATTTGGTCGGGAGGAACAAACAGAAATATCGCAACCAGCGCATCTTTCGCGTTGTCCGGAATCCAGTGGCCACGCTGCAGGGTTTGGGTATTTTGCATGAAGGTGTCCCCGACGAGAATAGGCACTTATGAAGGCGATGCAGATCACGGCATGGAAGTCCCCTCCAGAGCTCCGCGAAGTGCCGGAGCCCGAGCCCGGCCCCGGCCAGGTGGTGATTAGGGTGGCCGGCGCCGGCGCCTGCCATTCCGATTTGCATCTGCTGCACGACTTCGAAGCCGGAATGATGCTATGGGACCCGCCGTTCACTCTCGGCCACGAGAACACCGGATGGGTACATGAGCTCGGGGCCGGCGTCGGCGGCTTGGACGTCGGCGAGCCCGTCGCTGTCTACGGGGCGTGGGGCTGCGGTCGGTGCAAGCGCTGCCAGGTCGGCATGGAAAACTACTGCGAACGCGCGCCCCGGCTCGGCATCGCCGGCGGTGGGCTCGGTGTCGACGGCGGCATGGCCGAGTTCATGCTCGTGCCTTCGGCGCGCTTGCTCGTTTCACTCGGCGACCTCGATCCCATCGACGCCGCTCCGCTCACCGATGCCGGGCTCACCCCATATCACGCAATCAAACGGTCTCTGCCGCTGTTGCTGCCGGGATCAACCGCAGTGGTCATCGGAGTCGGTGGGCTGGGTCATCTCGGCGTCCAGATCCTCAGAGCGCTCACCGCAGCACAGATCATCGCCGTGGACACGCGACCCGGGGCGCTGCAACTGGCCGAGAGGTGCGGCGCCGACCATACCGTGCTGTCCGGCGACAGCGCGGCCGACGAGATCGATGCGCTTACAAAGGGGTTCGGCGCAGACGTAGTCGTGGATTTCGTCGGCGCCGATTCGACGATCGCGTTGGCGACGACCGTGGCGCGACCGCTGACGGACGTCACACTGGTCGGCATCGCCGGGGGCAGCTACCCGTTCGGCTTCTTCACCATCCCGTATGAGGCAAGCCTGGCCACCACGTACTGGGGATCGCGGCCCGAGCTCATCGAGGTGCTGGAGCTGGCACGCGCCGGCCACGTTAAAACCGAGGTGCACCGGTTCTCGCTCGACGAGGGACCGCAGGTGTACGAACAACTCGCGGCAGGGCAGTTGACCGGCAGAGCCGTGATCGCTCCCAACGATTCCGGCTAACGGGAAGAACGGAACAGGGTAGCGATGGCGCACCGCCCTCTATTGGCCGGACACCATTGAAGCATAGAACTGGTTCAGCGGTTCATCATCGTGGCCTGCTGATTTCGGTGACAATGGCCGGACACCATTGAGGCACTTAACGGTTGCCCAACGCAACGAGCCAGGTAGGTGTGGCGGCGCAGCGCTTCGAGCGCCGCGGTTAGTGGTTCGGGCTGCAGGCTGCCGCAGTCGAGTTTCTCGATGAAAGCCTCGATCACAGCATCGATTTCGCGGTGTTCCCGCGTCAGGGCGGGGGATAGCACCAGGCTGGGCATTGTGGGCTGCTCGGCGTCAGTCTGCAGGGCGGGGAGGTTCGGTCTCGTCGAGTTCGGCGTCGACACTGATCTGGGCGCCGGCGAACAACCGCGACACCGGACACAGGGCAGCCGCCTGGTCCACCACGGCCGCGAACGCTTCGGCGTCCAGGCCAGCTACCTGCGCCCTGACCTTCAGCCGCGACGTAGTGATCGTCGGGATTCCGTCGATGGCATCCAGGGTCACGGTGGCCGTGACATCGAGTTGCTGTGGCGGCGTATGGTTCTCGCCCAACTTCAACGCCAACGCCATCGCGAAACACGACGAATGCGCTGCGGCCGCCAGCTCTTCTGGACTGGTCTTGCCGCCAGGCTGCTCAGTCCGGGAAGCCCAGGTCAACGGCAGCCCATCCAGCGCTGCGCTGCTGCCCTGCGACAGCTTGCCTTCGCCCGACGCCAGCGGGCCTTCCCACGTGGTCTGCGTGGTCCGTTGCGCAATGCTCACATTCATCGACTCCTGTTACTGAAACCCACGGGCTACTTTTTACAAGCGATCCTTGTGTAAACTCTAGACCGCCGCCGCGCGCGTGGCTAGAGCGACAGTCAGGAGTGAGTCATGCGATCGAAGCAAGCGGTCGATTGCTTGCCCCGCCCCCTTAGCACTTTCTCCACCGAACTCACTGAAGACAACCGCTTTTCGACTGACGAACGGGCGCAGTGCGATTGCGTGAGCGAGCGGTAACGATGGGCCGGATCACTCAGGTTTCGCGCCGATGCGTACTCTCTGCAGCCCGAGAGGCGTACTCTGCGAACGTGTATCCGCAGGACAGCACCGCGGCGTCGCTAGCACATGTCACAGCCGGTGACATCATGACCTCGCCGGTGATCACCGTCCTCGCTGACGCGTCAAGGCAACAGGTGGCTGACACCTTGACCCGGCACCGGATCAGCGCCGTACCCGTAGTCAATCAGGCAGGCACGCTGTTGGGACTTGTCAGCGAGCACGACCTGCTGTCGAAGGCGGGTGCAGTGGCGAGTGACCTGATGACGACGGCGGTGATCAGCGTGACCGTGGACAGCGCTGCCGACGATATCCGACACCTTCTGATCGGCCGGCGTATCCGCCGGGTTCCGGTCGTGCAGCAGGGCCGCCTGGTCGGGATCGTCAGCCGCCATGACCTGGTGGCCGCGCTGGCCACCGAGTGGGTCTGCCAGGTTTGTGGTGAGCCGGTGCGCGGTGAGCATCGCCCCAGTATGTGTCCGAAGTGTCATGCGGGGAGCGCGCAATTCGTGCTGCAGGAGCAACCACCAGGCGCCTAAGTGGCCGTCTCACCGCCTAACTCGTTGGGCGCCATCACCGAAGCAGGAGGGCAATGACAGTCCAGCCCACTCCGATCGACCCGAGAACCGGTCCCGATGCACCCGCAGGATTCCCGGCCGACGAACCCGTGGAGACGCTGCGCGACTACTACCAGCAGATGGCGCTGATCCGGGCATTCGAGCTGCGGGCAGCGGAGATGTATCAGCGGGCCAAAATCGGTGGGTACTGCCACCTCAATCTGGGCGAGGAAGCCACCGTGGTCGGCCTGATGGCGGCGTTGGAGTCCCGCGACTACCTTTTCGCGACGTATCGCGATCACGGGTATGCCCTTGCCCGCGGAGTTGAACCCGGCCGAGTCATGGCGGAGCTCTTCGGCAAGACCGCTGGTGTGTCCGGGGGCCGCGGCGGCTCGATGCACCTGTTCGACCGCACGCTGCACCTACTTGGGGGATACGGCATCGTCGGCGGCCAGATCCCGCCGGCTACTGGTGCGGCACTGGCACTCACCTACCGCGGAGCACCCAGTCCCGACGCGGCGGCCGTGATGTGCGTGCTGGGCGACGGCACGACCAACATCGGCGCGTTTCACGAATCGCTCAACCTGGCCGGGCTGTGGCACTTGCCGATCGTGTACGTGATCGTCAACAACGGCTTGGGCATGGGGACCCCGGTAGAAAAAGCGGCGGCGGAACCCGATCTGTACAAGCGCGGCTGTTCCTACCGGATTCCTGGGGAACGGGTCGACGGTGACGACGTTCGGGCGGTGCGCGATGCGGCCAGGGCTGCGCTGTCGCGTGCTCGGGCCCGGCGTGAGCCCGGTCTGATCGAGGCCGTCTGCCAGCGGCTTCGCGGCCACTCGGTGGTGGATCCGGCCAAGTACCGATCCCGCGAAGAGGCTGAGCGGCTACGCAGGCTCGATCCCGTTCCGGCGTTTCGCCGCCGACTGATTGGAACCGGCATCCTCGACGACACGACGGCTCAGAATATTGAGGAACAGGCCGAGGCGCAGGTCGATGCCGCGGTGGATTTCGCCGATGCCAGCCCCGACCCGAGTCCCGGTCAGCTGTTCGACTATGTCTATGCCACAGCGGTTGCCAATGCGCCACACCAACTACCGGGTGATCCTGTCGTTTCCAGTCCGGTGGAACAGCCATGACCGTGATGACCTACCGGCAGGCGCTGCACGACACGCTGCGCGCCGAACTGCTGCGCGACGAGTCGGTATTTCTGATCGGCGAGGAGATCGGTGTCTTCGAAGGCTCCTACAAGATCACGGCCGGACTGTTGGCAGAATTCGGGCCTACCCGGGTACTCGACGCGCCGATCTGCGAGGGGGGATTCGTGGGTGCCGCGATCGGGGCGGCGATGCTTGGCATGCGACCGATCGTGGAGATCATGACGATCAACTTCAGCCTGTTGGCTCTCGACCAGATCGTCAATCACGCCGCCAAGATGCATGCGATGTTCGCCGGCCAGGTGTCGGTGCCGCTGGTGATCCGCACCCCGGGCGGTGGCGGACAGCAGCTGGCGGCGACCCACTCGCAGAACCTGGAAGTCTGGTACGCGCACGTGCCCGGGATGAAAGTCCTCACCCCCGCCACCCCGGCGGATGCCAAGGCGTTGCTTACCGCGGCCGTCCGTGACGACGACCCGGTGCTGTTCTTGGAGAATCTGGCGCTGTACAACACCAAGGGCGAGGTTCCCGACGGCGAGCAGATCGGCCAGATCGGGACGGCTTCGATTGCTAAGCCGGGAACCGACCTCACCGTCGTCGCCTACTCGCGGTCCACGGTGATCGCTTCGGACGTCGCCCGCAAGTTCGAGGCCAACGGCGTGTCCATCGAGGTGGTCGACCTGCGCAGCCTGCGGCCGCTGGACCGCGAGACGATCTGCGCCTCGGTGCGCAAGACCAGCAGGGCCGTCATCCTCGAAGATGACTGGCTCAGCTACGGGGTCGGCGCCGAGATCGCGGCAACGATCGCCGAAGGTGCCTTCGACTATCTCGATGCCCCGATCCGCCGGGTCGCCAGCGCCGAAGTGCCGCTGCCCTACGCGAAGCCGCTCGAGCTGGCGGCCTTGCCCGACGCCGCTGACCTGACCAAGGTCATCGGCGAGGTTCTCGACGCCAGCCGGTTCGCCTACTGAGGGGGACCGCCATGCCAGACGTGCTGATGCCACGGTTGTCGGACACGATGACCGAAGGCGTTGTCGGTCAATGGCTTAAGCACGAGGGTGACATTGTCCAGCGTGGCGACACACTCGCCGAAATCGAGACCGACAAGGCCACCATGGAGCTCGAGGCCTACGACAGCGGCGTGCTGACCCGAATCATCGCTCCAGCCGGCAGCACCGTCCCCATCGGTCAGCCCATCGCCGTCATCGACGACCGGGCGGCGGATACCGTCACCGAACCTGTTGGTGAGCAAGCGGTCTCCGCTGCGGCGACCGATGGTGCGCGGGCCGCGGTCGGCGCACCTGCATCCCTTGCGGCACCCGCCGAAGCCGGTCCGGCCCCGACGTCAACGGCTGCCGCGCCGGTGCGCGCCACTCCACTGGTACGCAAGCTGGCTCATGAGCACGGAATTGACCTTGCCGGTCTGACTGGTACCGGGCCCGGTGGACGCATCGTGCGCGCAGATATCGAAGCCGTCACCGGCCAGCGCTCGGCTGCTGCAGAGCCTGCCGCATCGGCCGTGGCCCCGACGTTGGTTGGCGCCGAAGGTGATGAGCAAGTACCGCTGTCGTCGATCCGCCGAATCACGGCACAGCGGCTCACCGAAAGCGCTGCGGCACCGCACTTTTACCTCACCTCGGTCGCTGACGTCGACGCACTGCAGAAGCTGCGCGCCGAGCTCAACGCCGAGTTCTCCGATACCGGGCCGAAAATCAGCGTCACCGATCTGTTGATCCGGGCGTGTGCCATAACGCTACGTACCCACCTCTACGTCAATTCCTCGTGGGGCGGTGATCACCTTGTGCGTCACAGCCACGTGAACATCGGTTGCGCCGTGGCTACCGACAACGGGCTCCTGGTGCCCGTTGTCCGCGACGCGGACCGTAAGAGCCTCACCGAGATTGCTGTCGAGGCGCATGCCCTCGTCGCGCGGGCACGGGCCGGCAAGCTCACACCCGACGAATTGACCGGTAGCACATTCACGATCAGCAACCTCGGGATGTACGGCATCGACCACTTCACCGCCGTCATCAACCCGCCCGAGGCCGCGGTCCTCGCTGTCGGCGCCGTCCAGCAAGAGGCCGTCGTCCGCGACGGTCAACTCACCGCTGCAACCACATTGAAGCTCACTTTGTCCATCGACCACCGCGTCCTCGACGGTGCCACCGCCGCAGTATTCCTACAGGACCTGGTGAACCTGCTCGAACACCCGCTACGCATCGTCGTGTGACGAGGATCTCGGTGCTGGGTCAACTGTGCAGTCGCTTCGCGATCACCTCGCGGGGCAGCTGTCGGGGGCTGGGATGGGCGATGATCACCCGCTCTCCGTCGGGGTCGCAGCCTTCGACGAAAGTCACCCCGCCCTGGGTGTAGGAAAAGGTGGCAACGTCGTAGGCCCGGAGACGTTGTGTGATCTGCTCCAGATGGGATTCGCTGTCGGTGGCCCACATCAGGTATTGGACACCGGTCGTGGCCGCACCGCGATGCCGGAATCTGCTGTCTGCGTGCAGGTAGAGCTGAAAGCCGTTGGGTGTCAACAGCAGCGCCATGTCGGACTCGTGGATGAGCACCCGGCAGGAGAACACATCGCAGTAAAATTTCAGCGACCGGTCCAAGTTCGACACCCGGATGACACACGACGCGACATCCGCGGCGATCCCGGTCTCCGAGTCGGGGTTTTCGGTGTCCATAGCGTGATTCTCCGATCGAGAAGGCGGTCAGGAAGCCGTGGATGGGTCGGGGAGTTGCTGGCGGCTCGTCACCGCCAGCCGGTTCCAGACGTTGATCGTCGCGACGGCCATCAGCAGGTGGACGATTCCCGGCCTCGCCAAAGTGCCTGGCGAGTTCGTGCGGCCGCGGTCCAGGCCGCTAGTACGGGTGTAGGTCTCCATCGCCAAGACAGCCTGATATGCCTTCGGGTCGACTTGGTGGACGTCGTGACGCTGATGTCGGGTCGCATGTCATGTCTGCCTGGCTATTTGGCGAGTTCCTCGAGGGCCAGCGTGGCGTGGGCGTAGGCGGCGCCGGCGCGCATCTCGGCCGCGACCCAGATGGCCTCCATGATCTCTTGGTCGCTGTTGCCTTTCCGGCGGGCGAGCCGGGTGTGGCCCCGGATGCAATAGGGGCATTGGGTGGTGTGCGCGACCGCGACGGCGATGAGCTGTTTGGCTTTCTCCGGTAGGGCACCCTCGGCGAACACCGCATGGCTGAACGCCTCAAATGCGTCGTGGGTGTGCGGGACGAGTTCCTTGCGGAGTTTGTGGATCTCGGGGGTGGTGGGGTGATACATCTCCTGGGCCATGGTGTTTCCTTCCTGTGCGGACTCCGTCGTCAGGGTTGGGTAGCGGCGGGTTTGTTGCCGAGCAGTTGCCGCAGGACGTACTGCATGATGCCGCCGTGGCGGTAGTAGTCGGCCTCGCCGGGGGTGTCGATGCGCACGACCGCGTCGAACTCGATGTCGCCGGCTTTGACATGCACGGTGTCGGGAATTGTGTCGTTGAGTGCGTCGACACCGGTGATGTCGACGGTCTCTTCACCGGTGAGGCCCAGCGAGTCTGCGCTTTGCCCCTCGGGGAACTGCAGCGGTAGCACGCCCATCCCGATGAGGTTGGAGCGGTGGATCCGTTCGTAGGACTCGGCGATCACGGCATGCACACCGAGTAGGGCGGTGCCCTTGGCGGCCCAGTCGCGGGACGAGCCGGAGCCGTATTCCTTGCCGGCGAGGATCACTAGGGGAGTGCCCGCCTTGGCGTAGTTCACCGACGCGTCGTGGATGGTCGCCACCGAGCCGTCCGGCTGGGTGAAGTCGCGCGTCCACCCGCCTTCGGTGCCGAGGGCGAGCTGGTTGCGCAGCCGGATGTTGGCGAACGTGCCGCGGATCATCACCTCGTGGTTGCCCCGCCGTGAGCCGTAGGAATTGAAATCCTTGCGTTCGATGCCGTGCTCGGACAAGTACTTTCCCGCGGGGGAGTCGGCCTTGATCGAGCCGGCCGGGCTGATGTGGTCGGTGGTGACCGAGTCACCCAGCTTGGCCAGCACCCGGGCGCCGGTGATGTCGCTGACCGGCTCGGGCTCGTGGGCCATTCCCTCGAAGTACGGCGGTTTGCGCACATACGTCGATTCCGGGTCCCACTGGAAGGTGTCGCTGTCGGGGACCGGTAGTGAGCGCCAGCGGTCGTCGCCGGCATACACGTCGGCATAGTCCTTGCGGAACATCCCGGCCTCAATACAGTTGTCGATCACCTGCGTGATCTCGGCGATCGACGGCCAGATGTCGCGCAGGTAGACCGGTTGTCCGTCGCTGCCGGTGCCCAGCGGGTCGCGCAGCAGGTCCACATGCAGGGTGCCGGCGAGCGCGTATGCGACCACCAGGGGCGGGGAGGCAAGGAAGTTCATCTCGCACTCCGGATGGATGCGGCCTTCGAAGTTGCGGTTGCCTGACAGCACGGAGCAGACGGTCAGGTCGTTGTCGGTCACCGCCTGGCTCACCTCGGGAATCAGTGGTCCGGAGTTGCCGATGCAGGTGGTGCAGCCGTAGCCGACCAGGTTGAAGCCGAGCTTGTCCAAATACGGTGTGAGTCCGGCTTTTTCGTAGTAGTCGGTGACCACACGCGAACCGGGCGCCAGCGAGGTCTTGACCCACGGCTTGGAGGCTAGGCCCTTCTCGACAGCCTTTTTCGCTAGCAGCGCTGCGCCAATCATTACTGACGGGTTGGAGGTGTTGGTGCAGGAGGTGATCGCGGCGATCACCACATGCCCGTTGTCGACGCTGACCGGATCTCCATCCAAGCTGATCTCGACCGTTTTCCGTGGCCAGTTGGACCCGTCACCGTCGGTGTGCGGCGCGTGCGGGAGGTCATCGGGGTGGTCGTGGCTGACCGCGATTGGGTCGCTGGCCGGGAACGACTCCGCGGATGCCTCGTCCAGGCCGATTTCCACCGCTTCGGCGTATGTCTGACCGGACAGCAGCGCGGCGATTGCTTGGGGAGCGACACGTAGTGGGATGCGGTCCTGCGGTCGTTTGGGCCCGGCGATCGACGACTCGACTGTGCCCAGGTCTAGTTCAATCGTCTGCGAGAACGTCGGCTCGTGGTCCGGGTCGTGCCACAGCCCCTGCTCCTTGGCGTAGGCCTCCACCAACCGGATCCGGCGTTCGGGGCGCCCGGTCAACCGCAGGTAGTCCAGCGTGACGTCATCGATCGGGAAAATCGCGCAGGTGGCTCCGTACTCGGGACTCATGTTGCCGATGGTGGCTCGGTTGGCCAGCGGTACGTTGGCCACGCCGGCGCCGTAGAACTCGACGAACTTGCCGACCACACCCGTACGGCGCAGCAGCTCGGCCACGGTCAGCACCAAGTCGGTGGCGGTGATGCCGGGTTGCAGCTCGCCGGTCAGCTTCAGGCCCAACACCTGCGGAATCAGCATACTCATCGGTTGGCCGAGCATGGCGGCCTCGGCTTCGATGCCACCTACACCCCAGCCCAACACACCCAACCCGTTGACCATCGGAGTATGCGAGTCGGTGCCGACCAGCGTGTCCGGGTAGGCCAAGGTTCCGTCTGCGCTGTCGCGGGTGAACACCACCTGGGCCAGGTATTCGAGATTCACCTGGTGGCAGATGCCGGTGTCCGGCGGCACCACGTGGAAGTCTGCGAATGCCTGCTGTGCCCAACGCAGTAACTGGTAGCGCTCGGCGTTGCGCTCGAACTCCAGTTCGGCGTTGATACGGAACGCGTCTGAGCGGCCGAAGACGTCGGCGATCACCGAGTGGTCGATCACCAACTCGGTCGGGCACAGCGGGTTGATGCGTTTGGTGTCACCGCCGAGTTCGGCGATGGCATCGCGCATCGCGACCAGATCCACCACACATGGCACCCCGGTGAAGTCCTGCATCAGCACCCGCGCCGGGGTATACGCCACCTCCCGGCCATGCTCGGCGGTCGGATCCCAGTCGGCCAGTGCACTGATCTGTTCGGCGGTGACCAGCCGCCCATCCTCGTTGCGGAGCAGGTTTTCCAGCAAGACCTTCAGGCTGTAGGGCAACCGGGCCGCGCCCTCGACCCGTGCCAGGCGATGGATGATGTACGTCTCGTCGTCGACGGTGAGCCGATCCTGGGTTCCAAAGCTGTTCGATGCCATCGCATTCACCTCACCGGTTGTAAGCGAGTCCTTCACCAACGTAGTCAGAGAAATGGCAGTGGTTTGAATACGCGCGATCGATCGCGCCGACACCCCACGGCGCTGATTGAATCGGCTCGGCCTTCCAACGCCGCCACTGCCGAGCGTGAACCGTCGATGCCGACGTCGACGGATGGCGGTGGGTACCAACCTCGCATCACGGTTTCCCGGTTAACTCTTCAGCCGCAACACGTCAGCGAGTGGACGCCGCGGCGTGGTCGGCGGCACCTTGTCCAGCGCGGGTGCGATGCCGACCCGGATCAAGACTTGGGGCAGGTCAGTGTGACCCGTTACCGCGGCGAGGAGTTCGCGGCTGACCGACAACTCCGTCAAATGCGTCACCGGGCAGGTGGCCAAGCCAGCCATCGTGCACTCGAGCAGGACGGCCGAGAGCGCTTCTCCGCATGCCAACGCATCCGAGAGACCGTCATCGTCGGTGGACAGCATCAGGATCTTCGAGTAATCCTGTCCGATGTTGGTGCGTCTTTGCCTGTTGTGGGTGAGTGGGAAGACTCGATTGACACCTACCCGGTCACTCTCGGCGGCCGAAACCAGCGCGCTGTACGGGATTCCCTCTGACGCTTCGAACGGTGCTGTCCACCAATCGAGTTCGGAATGATACGAGGAGTCGTACAGGCGTAGCGATTCGGTGAGCTGGGCCGCCTCGGCAAGGCGTGGACGCATCTCGTCGGGCAATACGTCCAGACGCACCGCATCGGCGCCCACTCGGCTGCGCAGCACTCCCTCAATCGAGTCCCACGGTATCGGCGCGGTGAACGGCGCCATGAAAGCAAGCCGGTCGGTTCGGCGCTTGAGGATCGCGTCGGCGCGGCGGCGCTGGTCATCAGTGACGCAGTCCAGGCGGGTGAACTCCACCATGGCCAGGTGGCCGGGATTGTTCGGGGTGGGAAATCGGTCGACAGTGGCCATCCATCCCGCGGCGGTCATCGCCACCCGAAGGTGATCGAGCACCGCGCCGCAGCTGATGTGGGCCTGCCGCGTCGATCGATCCGTGTGCAGGACGCGGCTGGGATCGAGGAACAGGTCCAAGCGTCCGCCATCGGTCACCCACAGCCACGGTTGACTGTTGTACAGCGACGGGGCCCGGCACGCCAGTCGCACCGCATCCTCGATGACCTGGGTTTCTACCGCATCCTCGATGACGTTGGTTGCCGCCATGGTGTCCAACATGACCCACCTCCAATTGTCTGTTTTCCCAAGCTTTCTGCGAACTACGTCCTGCCCTTGCCATCACCCGTTCATTCGTGCGGTGGGTGACGACTAGGTCTCTTGCAGGGATGTTATTATTAATGAATAATATCCTTTAAATAGGTGGAGGGCAAGGGGACGAGAGGACACCTCGGTGGCTGACCACAACGACCGCAGGGCCCGACGAGTGCACCGCGGGCCACGAAACCGGCAACGCCAACGGATCCTGGAGTTGGTGCGTGAGCACGACGGAGCCGTCGACGCGACCGAGCTTGCCGAACAGTTGCGACTGCACGTGACCACGGTGCGATTTCACCTCGACGCGCTGTGCAACCAAGGAGCCATCGAGCGCACCCGCATCACACGCGCCGGCGTGGGCCGTCCCCGCACCGGCTACCTGGCTCTACGCGACCGGCTGGACTATCGAAACCTTGCCGAGATATTGGCGTTGGAACTGGGCGACACCGCCGACAAGCGGCGTCGACGTGCCGAGGCTGCCGGGCGGCGGTGGGCTGAGCACATCCAGGTTGGGTCAGCGAGCGAAGTTGGTGCGGGACTGGATGTTTCGGATAGAACTACGCCGAGTGAGACCCTCGAGGATCGAACGGCGATGGTCGCGTCGGTTTTCGCGCGGATGGGGTTCGCTCCTGAGCTGACCCCGGCTGCGAAGTCGATCGCCGGCACCCAGCAGACCATTCGTCTGCACGCCTGCCCCGTCCGGGACCTGGCCCGTGCCCACCCGGAGGTGGGGTGCGCCTTGCACCGGGGACTATTGCAGGGCCTGCTCACCAATGCGAAAGCGACCGAAGACCGGGCGAAAAGGTCACCACGTTCGGCGTTGCAGGCCGAGCTGGAGCCGTTTGTCGAACCCGACCTGTGTCTAGCCAGGGTGATCGCACATGACTGAGGTTCATGAGCCGACCGGCCAAGCGGTCGCAGATCTGGCCTGCCGCGCGGATGTCGAGGCGCTGTTGCGCCGGTTCTATGGCCGGGTGCTGGTCGACGATGTGCTCGCCGAGCCCTTCGCCGAGTTGCGGATCAGGGGTCTGGATTCGCATATCCCGGTGATGTGCGACTTCTGGGAAACCGTGCTGTTTCGCGCCGGGCGCTACCGGGGCAGCGCACTGCACGCGCACCGACACGTCCACCACCGGACTCCGCTGAGCGGACGTCACTTCGTCGGCTGGCTGACCACATGGAACAACACCGTCGACGAGATGTATCGCGGACCAATCGCCGAACAGGCGAAGGTCCAAGCCGCCAGGATCGCCTGGGCCATGCACCGCCGGCTAACCGGCACCGACGCAGCAGAACTCGACACGCTGGTCGCACGCTGAACTAATGTCGGCCGTGAGTCGTCGCCGCCCGGCGTGAATTTCACTACGGATAGTGCAACCTGAACTACCCGGAACCGAGTAGTTATCGGCGGAACAGCTTGTTCCCCAGCCAGACCGCCGGGTCGTACCTGCGGCCCGCGACGCGTTCCTTCATCGGGATGATCGCGTTGTCGGTGATCTTGATGTAGGCCGGGCATACCTCGGTGCAGCATTTGGTGATGTTGCACAGGCCCAGCCCGCCCTGCTCGCGGATCAGGTCACGCCGATCCAGCGTGTCCAGTGGATGCATGTCCAGCTCGGCATGGCGGATGAAGAACCGTGGTCCGGAGTAGGCGGGCTTGTTTTCCTCGTGGTCGCGGATCACGTGACACACATCCTGGCACAGCCAGCACTCGATGCAGGTACGGAACTCCTGGCTGCGTCCCACATCGACCTGGGCCATGCGGTAATCGCCGGGAGCGAGATCAGCCGGGGGGGTGAAGGACGGGATAGTTTGCGCCATGCGGTAATTGGCAGAGACGTCGGTGACCAGATCGCGAATCACCGGGAACGTCCGCATCGGCGTGACGCTGACGACCTCGTCCTCGGCAAATGTCGACATCCGGGTCATGCACATCAGCTTCGGGTGGCCGTTGATCTCCGCCGAGCAGGAACCGCACTTGCCTGCTTTGCAGTTCCAGCGCACCGCGAGGTCTGGGACTTGCGTGGCCTGCAACCGGAGGATGACGTCGAGCACCACCTCGCCCTCGTTGACCTCGACGGTGAAGTCCTGCAAGGCGCCGCCGTCCTGGTCGCCACGCCACACCCGCATGCTCGCGTTGTAGCTCATAGAACGTCTCCGTCCTGGATGCTCGGCCAGCTCGTCGTTGGTTGTTCGTAGATTACCCGTCCAATGAATCTCAGATCACTGCTGGTGCCGCTGGCCACCAGCATGATGTAGAAGTCGGTGAGCGCCAGCGTGTCCAGGGTGATCCGCGCGAACAGCATATGCCGCTCGTTGAACCAAGTCACTTTCGTCCAAAGCCAGTGCCGGACCGGGTGTTTGACGAAGTGTCTGAGCCGGCCCCCGACGAGGTGCCGGCATGAATGGCAGCCACCTGTGTAGGACCACAACAGGAACACGTTGACCACGAGAATGATGTTGCCCAAACCGAACCCGAAGCCGGACGGGGAACGAAATGCGACGATCGCGTCATAGGTGTTGATGGACGCGATGAGGAATGCGACGTAAAAGAGCTACCGGTGGCTGTTCTGGGCGATCAACCGACGCCGGATTTCTTTGGTCTAGCGCGCACGCGGCTCGGGCACGGCGCAGCTGGTGGGCGACTGCCACACCGACCGGTAGTAGGCCTTGCGGTAGTCGTAGCAGGTGATCCGGAACGCGAGCAGGAACGCCAACACCTTCAGGCCCAACGGGATCCACGCCTCGAAGTGCCCCAGCCAGACGCCCAGCTGGTAGGCTCCGTGCGTGCACGACACGCTGATGCACGGTGAGTAGAACGGGGTCAGATAGTGATGCTCCTCGACCCAATAGGCGCTGCCCCAGAACACACGGACGGCCGCGTAGATGATGAACGCGGCAGGCCGACGTTGACTATCAGCGGTGGGAACCACCACGCGTCGGCGCGCAGCGTGCGTTGCGGTATCTGGACGCGGGTTGGCGAAAAGACACCTGCGCGTTCCGTTATCGGCGTGCTCATCGACCACTCCGTATCAATCTGTCTTCTCTTATCGTCGAAGACCCGATTGCCTGCCGAGTCCCCTCGTCGTCGACATCACTCTGGAATTCCTTGTCGTACAGAGTATTACGGACGACACGTTTCTCACCGGCGGATTGCCGCCGCTGGTTTAGCAGGACACGTCGAGCTGGCCGGCGTCGATGTCGAGCCGGAGAGGTCGCTTGGATCCCCTGGCGTCGTTCACCATCCGTCGATGAGTATCCATAACGCGCTGTGCCTGATCTGTCGCGGATGCTGCGCTAAAGCTTCGCTGTCCAGCTGCTATGCCGTCGGGGTCTTCTCGCGAGCATCGACGACGGCATCGCGCCCGATATACAGCTCGCTGCGCATCCGTTCGACCATGTGCGGGTAGTGCAGCTCGAAGGCGGGGCGCTCGGAGCGGATGCGGGGCAGTTCGGTGAAGTTGTGCCGCGGCGGCGGGCAGCTGGTGGCCCATTCCAGCGAGTTGCCGTAGCCCCACGGGTCATCGACGGTCACCGGTTCGCCATAGCGCCAGCTCTTGAACACGTTCCACACGAACGGAAACATCGACGCACCCAGGATGAATGCCCCGATCGTGGAGACGACGTTCAGCGGCTGGAAGCCGTCGGTGGGCAGGTAGTCCGCGTAGCGGCGCGGCATGCCCATGTCGCCCAGCCAATGCTGCACCAAGAACGTGGTGTGGAAGCCGACGAAGGTGAGCCAGAAGTGCAGTTTGCCCAGCCGCTCGTCGAGCAGTCGGCCGGTCATCTTCGGGAACCAGAAGTAGATGCCGGCGAAGGTGGCGAACACGATGGTGCCGAACAGCACGTAGTGGAAGTGGGCGACCAGGAAGTAGGTGTCGGTGACGTGGAAGTCGATCGGCGGGCTGGCTATCAGCACCCCAGACAGCCCGCCCAGCAGGAATGTCACCGCAAAGCCCACCGAGAACAGCATCGGCGTCTCGAACGTCAGCTGGCCGTGCCACATGGTGCCGATCCAGTTGAAGAACTTGATGCCGGTCGGGATGGCGATCAAATACGACATGAAGGAAAAGAACGGCAGCAGCACCGCTCCGGTGGCGAACATGTGGTGCGCCCACACCGCGGTCGACAGCGCGGCGATGGACAACGTTGCATAGACCATTGTGGTGTAGCCGAAGAGCGGTTTGCGGGAGAACACAGGGAAGATCTCGGTGACGATGCCGAAGAACGGCAGCGCCACGATGTAGACCTCGGGGTGGCCGAAGAACCAGAACAGGTGCTGCCATAAGATGGCGCCGCCGTTGGCCGGGTCGTAGATGTGCGCCCCGAGGTGGCGGTCGGCGGCCAGCCCGAACAGCGCGGCGGTGAGTAGCGGGAACGCGATCAGCACCATGATGGACGTGATCAGGATGTTCCAGGTGAAGATCGGCATCCGGAACATCGTCATCCCGGGTGCGCGCATGCAGACCACGGTGGTGATCATGTTGACGCCGCCCAGGATGGTGCCCAGACCCGCGACGATCAGTCCCATGATCCACAGGTCGCCGCCGGCACCGGGTGAGTGGATGGCATCCGACAGCGGGGTATAGGCGGTCCAGCCGAAATCCGCCGCCCCGCCGGGGGTAATGAAGCCGGCGAGAACGATCAGTCCGCCGAACAGGAACAGCCAGTACGAGAAGGCGTTGAGCCGCGGGAACGCGACGTCGGGGGCGCCGATCTGCAGCGGCAGCACCAGGTTGGCGAACCCGAACACGATCGGGGTCGCGTAGAGCAGCAGCATGATCGTGCCGTGCATGGTGAACAGCTGGTTGTACTGCTCGTTGGACAGAAACTGCAGCCCTGGGCTGGCGAGCTCGGCGCGCATCAACAGCGCCATCAGGCCGCCGGTGAAAAAGAAGGCGAAACAGGTGACGACGTACATGATGCCGATCAGCTTGTGGTCGGTCGTCGTGATCAGCTTGTAGAGCAGGTTGCCCTTCGGCCCCAGCCGCGCAGGAAACGCGCGACGCGCTATCAATTCTCGCGGGGCCGCTTCGGTAGCCATCAAGTCCTCCACTACTGGTGCCGGTTCTAAGCTCCTACCTCGATCCGCACGTCAGCTTCGACGTTGCTGGCCGTCAGCCGGCGTCGCCGGTGGATTTGTGAGCGACGATCGCGACGGCGATCAACCGTTCGCGGTGTTTGCGGAAGGTGCGACGCATCTGAGCCACTCGGCGGCGGGCGTCGTGGTGGGTCCACAGGTTTTTGGCGAACCGCAGCGCACCGACCAGGCCTTCGTCGGAGATCAGGCGTCGCGGTTGTAACAGGGCCATCGGCGCGGTCGCGACGTGGTCGACGACCAGACCGTGGTCCGCTAGCAGTCGTGTCCATTCAGTAACGGTCAGGGGACGGGCGTTGACTTTGATCGCTCGGGCAAGTGATTGCCGGACGTCGGTTTTGACTTGATCGGAGATGGTGTCTGGCGTCAACGCGAGTTCGTGGATGGCGTAGCGTCCGCCTGGCCGCAGCACTCGCGCCGCCTCGGCCACGATGGTGTGCTTGGCCGGATCGCTTTGCATTGTCAGCATCGCTTCACCGATGACGACGTCTCTGCTGGCATCGGGCAGGCCGGTATCGGCCGCGTCGGCGACCCGGACCTCTCCTCGTCCGGTGACGACGTTGCGGACTGATCGAGCGGCGTCGGGGTCTTGCTCGGCACCAAGGTATGACCGCGGACGGCGGGCGAGGATCTCGGTCGCGGTGCGGCCCAGGCCTGGGGCTAGCTCGAGCACGTCGGCGTCGGTGACGTCGGCGTCGGACAGCAGCGTGCGGGTCAGCCCGATGCCGCCGGGGCGCAATACCCGTTTACCCAGCCGCGCCAGCAGCCAGTGTCCTGGCACAGCGTCGTCGCCGCGGCTGGCCCACGGCGGCGTCTCCGCTCGATTGGTTTGCATGGCGCTGCCCATCAGACAATCTGCCGCACGGTGGGGGTCAGGGGCAGGATTTCCCGCTTTTGGTGCACGGTCAGGTAGCGCAGTCCGTCGGGACCGGCGGTGAACTGGCGCTGTGATCGTCGTGGTAGCCACACGAAGGCGCCGGGGGCGAGCTCGATGGTGTCCTGCTCGGTGGTCAGCCGGCCGCTGCCGGACAGCACGTGGATCAAGACGTCGACGTCGGCCCCGGTGTGCGTGTCGATTCCGCCGTTGGGTGCCAGCGCGATGACGTTGGAGTCCAGGTCGCGTTCGCGGACCTCCAGCTTCCACTCCACCCCGGGCACACCCGGTTCCGCGTCGGCGGCCGCGTTATCGGCGGTGTTCGTCAGAACCCGCGGCAGTGGGGTGGTGGTGAGTTTGCTGATCCGGATTCGCCAGACCGCGGGGCCCTTCTCGACGTACTCCCAGCCGTAGCTGCCGGCGTAATCGGCCTCGAATTCCTCATGGAGGTGCTGGGGGTCATGGTTGTTGACCAACACGAACGATCCCCCGACCGGAAGGTCGGCATAGGTGGCGAAGATCGCCGGGTGCTTGTCGGGCTTGCGCAGCTGTCGCACGTCGAGTTCGTTGTCAGCCATAGGGTTTCGCGCCTCCCAAGAGTTGTTACAACTGTACTTGTGTAAACACTACCGCATCGCCTTGTGATGGGGAAGCCTTCCCTATGTCCTACTGGCACCGGTTGTTCCACACGCACTAGATCGTCTGGTGGCGCCCGAAGAATTCGTGGTCTTCGTTGTAACCGCCGTAACCGCTGCCGAGCTCGGAGTAGTGTGCGACAAACTCAATGCCCTTGAGCCACTTCACATGCCGGAAGCCGTGCTGCAATTCATTGCGCAGCCGCAGCGGCGCCCCATGGCCGTAGCTCACCGGTTCACCGTTCATGTCGTAGGCAAGCATCGTCAGATGGTGGCTCATCTGCTCGATCGGGTGCGCGACGTAGTAGATCCCGCCGTCGGCGCCGGGACCTAGAGAGTAGAACACCACCCATTTGGCCTCGGGCAGCGGTTTGACGATGTCCATGATCGTCTGCATCGACACGCCACCCCATTTGGCGACACCCGACCAGCCCTGGATGCAGAAATGTTGGGTGATCTGCTCGTGGTAGGGGAGGTCATGCAAGTCGGTCAGCGAGAACTCGGTCGGGTTCTCGACGAGGCCGTAGACCCGCAGCCGCCAATCCACGAAGTTGTTCTGCTCCAACTCCTTGTACTCAACGGTCTCCGGGTAGGTGCCGTTGTGCCAGAAGTACGGCGAGATGTCCTTTTCGGTGAACGCGCCCGGCTTCGGGTTGGTGTACTCGAACAGCCGCTGCAGCGGCCCGATGAGCGCGTAGCCGACCCGTTGCACCACGCGGGGGTGGCGGTAGGTGAACGGGGTGGCGGCCACCCAGCCGACGGCCACCACCACCATGGCCACGGTGAAGATCGCGAATCCGACCCAGCTGTTGTCGTCGCGGGTGGCGAACATGTGGTTGAGGTTCCGCAGAGCCTCGGTAGCGAAGACCAGCGTGACGTGGATGACGATGAAGAACAGGAAATACACCAGCACCAGGAAATGCAGCGAGCGTGCGGCCTGGATGCTCAACCGCTTGCTGATCACGGTGAGACGCATCGACAGCGCCGGCGACATCCCCAGCCCGGTGATGACCGCAAGCGGTGCGGCGATGAAGACGGTGGTGAAGTACGCCAGCAGCTGCAGCGCGTTGTAGGCCACCCAGGTGTTGTCGGTCGGCCAGTTCAGCGACAAGTATTGGATCGCGACCGATGCCGCATTGGGAAAGACGTCCCAGCTGGTCGGCACGATGTGACGCCATTGCCCGGTCGCGAACAACAGCACGTAGAAGACCGCGCCGTTGAGCAGCCACAAGACGTCGACGCCGAGGTGCCACCACCGCGCCAGTCCAATGGAATGGCGAATCCCGGGTAACCCCAACTGACCGGGCAGCGCAACCGAATCGTCCTTGGCCGTCCACAGCGGGTCGTCCGGCACCGGCTTGGCCACCCGCAGCCACTCGTCCCTGCCGGGCGTGGCGTTGCGACTGAAGTAGAGCCGCGGATGATCGCACAGGATCTGAATCCCGGAGCGGATGATGAACATCATCAAGAACAGGTTGAAAAAATGCGTCCAGCCCACCCAGGCGGGGATGCCCGGGCTGACCCCGGACGGCACATGGGTACCGGGATACCGCGAGATGAATGCCTGCACCGCCGCCATGTTGTGCAGGCCTTTGCCCACCGCCAGCGCCGCGACCAGCAGGGCGAACCCCATGGGAATCAGCCACAGCAGGTTGAACCACTTGTCACGGCCGACCCGCAGTCGCGGCGCGATCGCTCGCTTGTCTTCCATCCCGCCGGCCCAGGTCTCCGGGTCGACGATGTTCTCAGCAAGGCGCAGCTCTGCGCGATAGCCCACAGCTTGGTGTCCGTTGCGGCCACCTCTGTTGGGCTCGAGCTCTTCGCCATCGTGCGCGGCGGTAGCCAGTGTGGTTCCCGACGAATCGACGTGCCCGTCAGCGCCACTACTTTCACCCTGGGATTGTGGGACGTCGAGTTCATTGTCGGGCATCGGATCTCGCACCTTCCCTAGTTTTCACAAGCTCGCCTTGTGTAAACTCTACGTCATGACGTATGTGATCGGGAAGCCGTGTGTTGACGTGATGGACCGGGCCTGCGTGGAGGAGTGCCCGGTGGATTGCATCTACGAGGGCGGCCGGGCGCTCTACATCCATCCCGACGAATGCGTGGACTGCGGAGCGTGCGAGCCGGTCTGCCCGGTCGAGGCCATCTACTACGAAGACGACCTTCCCGAGGACCTGCAGCCCTATCAAGCGGACAATGCAGCGTTCTTTTTCGAAACCCTGCCGGGCCGCGACGAGCCGCTGGGGTCACCGGGCGGGGCCGCCAAGATGGGTCCGCTCGGCGTCGACACGCCGCTGGTGGCTAATGGGAATCGAACAGCGAGCCTTCGGTCGTTGCTCCTGTGTTCGGGGGACGCTGTTCACTGAGCCGCCGGTCGGTGAGCGTCGTTGGTAGCTGAAGCGATGGTCGACTTCTAAAGCTAGATCACGCCCCGGCCGGTTGGTGAGGGTTCCTGTAGCACTGATGGGGTGTCGTGCCGCCGAGCACTGATCCATTAGCTTGTCGCCGGGTGCCCTTGGGCTCGAACATGTTCGATGACCAAGGAGGAGGCGCTATGATCTTTGTCGGCGACGATTGGGCGGAGGATCACCACGACGTCCACCTGATGGATGAATCCGGGGCACGGCTGGCCTCGCGTCGTTTATCGGAGGGACTTGCCGGCATCGGCGAGTTCCATCAGCTCCTGGCCCGCCATGCCGAAGAACCGGATCGGGTCGTGATCGGGATCGAAACCGACCGTGGCTTGTGGGTCGAGGCGCTCGTCGCGGCCGGCTACCAGGTGTATGCGATCAATCCGCTGGCGGCCGCCCGCTACCGCGACCGCCACCATGTATCGGGGGCCAAGTCCGATGCCGGGGACGCCAAACTGTTGGCGGATCTGGTGCGCACCGACCGGCACAACCACCGCCGGGTCGCCGGTGATTCTGCTGATGCGGAGGCGGTCAAGGTGGTGGCCCGGGCACATCAGAATCTGATCTGGGCCCGCAACCGGCACACCAACGCGCTGCGCTCGGCGCTGCGTGAGTACTACCCGGGCGCGCTGGAGGCGTTCGACGATCTGCATGACCGTGACGCTCTGGGGATCTTGGGTCGTGCGCCCACCCCGCTGCAAGCGGCGAACCTGAGTCTGTCGAAGATCCGGTCTGCGCTCAAAGCCGCTGGGCGGCAACGCAACCTAGATATCCGCGCCCAGGAGATTCAGACCGCTTTGCGCACCGAGCAGCTCGCCGCCCCCGCGGCCGTCACCGCCGCGTTCGCGGCGACCACCCGCGCCACGGTCGGCATCATCGCCGAACTGAACCACCAGATCAACGACCTCGAGGCCGAACTGGCAACACATTTTGAGACACACCCGGACGCCGACATCTACCGCTCCCTGCCAGGACTTGGTGTCATCCTCGGCGCCCGGGTGCTCGGTGAGTTCGGGGATGACCCGAACCGTTACACCACCGCCAAGTGTCGCAAAAACTACGCCGGAACATCACCATTGACCGTCGCATCGGGTCGCAAACGCGCCGTGCTGGCCCGCCACGTCCGCAACCGCCGCCTCTACGACGCTATAGATCAATGGGCCTTCTGCGCACTGAACACCAGCCCCGCTGCCCGCTTGTTCTACGACCAGCGTCGCGGTGCCGGCGACCTGCACCACCAAGCGCTGCGCGCCCTGGGCAACCGCCTCGTGGGCATCCTGCACGGCTGCCTACGCCACCGAACCCACTACGACGAACACAAAGCCTGGGCACACCGCCAAAACAACCCCGACACCCAAGCCGCTTGACACATTACGAACCTGGGATGTCTAGCTTGCCCACGCAGGATTCTCCGAGAGCGTGAGCGCGATCGTCAGGTCATCCGAGGGACCCTCGGGTCGTCGTCGTGACGTGCTGCGGGTATTGAAGGCGGCGCCCGGCCCGATGAGCATCACCGCGATCGCCGACGAGCTGGGTGTGCATCCCAACACTGTCCGCTTCCATCTGGACACATTGGTCAGCGACGGCCGGGTGGAGCGTGTCGAGCCGGACCGCAAACGGCCGGGTCGCCCGCCGCTGATGTTTCGTGCGGTCCGGCAGATGGATCCCGGTGGACCGCGCCATTACCGGCTGCTCGCTGAGATTCTCGCGATGAGCCTTGCCGCCGGCCGCGATCCACGTGCCAAGGCGCTGGCCGCGGGCCGGGCGTGGGGGCGGCGGTTGGAATCGCCGGCGCCACACGGCAAGATGGGCGCAAAGGAATCGATCGACTACCTCGTCGGGGTGCTCGATGAGCTCGGGTTCGCCCCCGAGCGCCGCGAAGCCGGCGGGGAGCAGCAGGTTGGTTTGCGGCACTGCCCGTTCCTCGAACTCGCCGAGACCCGGGCCAGTGTCGTCTGCCCGATCCACCTGGGGCTCATGCAAGGAGTTCTGGAAAGCTGGGAGTCGCCGGTCACTGTCGATCGGCTGGACGCGTTCGTCGAACCGGATCTGTGTCTGGCCCACCTCACGCTGGAGGGAGCTACCCGGTGAGCGGCGGATCAGCGGTAGCCGTCGCCGTCACCTTCGTGTGGCTGGGGATGGTACTCGCCATTTCGTTTCTGGAAGCGCCGCTGAAGTTCCGCGCCCCCAACGTGACGCTGCCGATCGGGCTCGGCATCGGGCGCCTGGTCTTCCGCGCGCTCAACACCGTCGAGGTCGTATTCGCCATCGTCATCCTGCTGGCCACCGTGGCCAGCCCGCCACCAGCCGGCGTCATCGTGGCGTTCGTCGTCGTGTTTGCCGCGTTGGGCCTCCAACTGGAGTACGGCCCCGGTTGAACCGTCGTTCTGACAAGGTGCTTGCCGGCCTGAACGCGCCCCGCTCTCGCGGCCACTACGCGTATGTCGGTCTGGAGGCGATCAAGGTGATCGCGTTGGTGGTTGCCGGGATTTTCCTACTACTCGGTCGACCTCCAAACTGACTGCAACGGTATTCAGAGCGGCCAGCAGGTCGACGGGTAGATTAACGAATTGTCAGCAACCAGGCAGCGCCCATCCCAATGGCGCAACGGAAGTTGTATCCCGGTGACAACGGAGCGATATCGGTGCGCCAGGCCGCATCCCGAGCATTGTGCAGTCTTCTGCCGGAGGGGCAGGATAAGGCCATGGGCGAAGGCGGGGCCAGCGAGGCTGATCGTAGCGCGGTGATTGATGCCGAGGGGTTGCAGCAACTGATATCTGAGCTGATCGATCGCGGCTACCGCGTGGTAGGCCCCTCGCTATCGGGCGACGGTAACGCGATCGTGCTGGCCGAGCTGACCTCCGCCGACGATCTCCCCCGGGGATGGGGAGTGGACGTTGCTCCAGGGCATTATCGGCTGCGGCGCCGAGACGACGACGCGCTGTTCGGCCATTCGGCCGGTGCACAATCGTGGAAGCAGTTCCTACACCCACCCCGGCAGAAATTATGGTCCGGCACCTCAGACGGTGCCGATACCACTGAGCCACAAGAGATTCCGCGGTATGCATTCATCGGGGTGCGCGCCTGCGACCTGTCGGCGATCGCGATCCTCAACGGCGTGCTCGGCGTCGGCGCCTATCCGGACCAAGGGTTCGTCGCGCGCCGGCGCAAGGTCTTCGTGGTGGCGGTCAACTGCACCGAGCCCGGCGGGTTGTGCTTTTGCACATCGATGGGAGCTGGACCCGCGGTCGGGCCGGGCTATGACCTGGCGCTGACCGAACGCATCGACGGCGATGGTTGCCGCTACGTCGTCGACGTGGGCAGCGCGGACGGCGCCGCGGTGCTGGCAGCGGTGGCGCGCCGAGACGCTAGTGCCACCGAGATCGACGCCGCGCGACGCGAAGTCGCCGATGCGGCCAACAAGATGGGCCGCCAGATGCCCTACGTCCGGCATTTGGGACTGCGCGACCTGCGGGAGCTGCTGATAATCTCGCGCGAATCACCGCGTTGGGACGACGTCGCCAGTCGGTGCCTGACCTGCGGAAACTGCACGATGGTGTGCCCTACCTGTTACTGCACCAGCACCGAGGACATCACCGACCTGGCCGGCGAGCACGCCGAACGGTGGCAGCACTGGGCATCGTGCTTCGAATTCGATTTCACGTTCATCCACGGGGGAGGCAGCGTGCGGCAATCCGGCCAGTCGCGATACCGGCACTGGATTACCCACAAGCTCGGAACCTGGCACGACCAGTTCGGCAGCACCGGCTGTGTGGGCTGCGGGCGCTGTATCGCCTGGTGCCCCACCGGGATTGACATCACCGAGGAGATGAACGCGCTCGCGGTCCTCGCCGACGGCGGGGTGCCGGAGCCAGGTGTGATCGCCGGGTGTGAACAGGGCACTGTCACGTTGTCGAGCTCGCGGCAACTGGGAGAATCCGTGAGTGAGCACTGCTATGCCGTCCTACAAGGGCCACCGCTACCCGGTCGAGATCATCAACCACTGCGTGTGGTTGTACTTTCGGTTCCCGCTCAGCTTCCGTGAGGTCGAGGAACTCATGCTCGAACGCGGTGTCGCGGTCAGCTACGAAACGATCCGACGCTGGTGCGCCAAATTCGGGCAGGCCTACGCCAGCGGGCTGCGCCGACGCCGCCCACGGCCCGGTGACAAATGGCACTGCGACGAAGTGTTCATCCGGATCAACGGCACGCAGCACTACCTGTGGCGCGCGGTCGACCAGCACGGCAACGTGCTCGACATTCTGGTCCAGTCCCGCCGAAATGCGGTGGCCGCCAAACGATTCTTCCGCACGCTGCTCAAAAACCTGGAGTACGTGCCGCGGGTGATCGTCACCGACAAACTCGGCGGCTACCAGGTCGCCCACCGCGAGCTGCTGGCATCTGTCGAGCATCGCCGCTCGAAGTACCTCAACAATCGGATCGAGAACTCGCATCAACCCACCAGGCAGCGGGAACGGGCGATGAAACGGTTCACATCGCCCGGGCACGCGCAGCGGTTCTTGTCCGCGTTCAGTGGCATTTCACCGCATTTTCGGCCGGGCCGGCACCGACTGACCGCACCCGAATGGCGTACCGAGATGGCTGACCGCTTCACGGTCTGGCGGGAAGTCACCGCGACCGTCGTTGCCTGAAAGGTGAACAACCGAACGGTGTTTCATAGCGGCGGCTCCAAACCCAACTGTCCGCTCCAATTTTCAACCAACGTGACAGTGCCCTCTCGATGCACTGGCCACTCAGCAGCTCGAACTGGCTGCCTCCCACGGTGGGCGACCCGCCGCCGACACCGTCGTCGGCGGTCATGAACGGGTGCTGCGCCAGACGGTGATCGGCATGCTTAAAGGCACCGAACTGGGGGAACACAGCAACCCCGGGGAGGCCACGGTGCACGTGTTGCGTGGGCGGGTCCGCCTGACATCTGAGGGCCAGTCCTGGGAGGGCCGGTCCGGTGATCTGTTGAAGGTCCCCGACGCTCGTCACGGTCTGCAGGCGCTGGAAGACTCGGCAATCTTGCTGACCGTAGCCAAGCTGCCATGAGACAGACCGGTGTTGCTCGATAGACACAGACGAAACCTCGAGCGTGCTGTCTAATGCTGCGCCTGAAAATGACCGTACAGGTGGTCGTCGACCGCCGAGCCTAGATCGTGTTTTCCGGCGGGCACCCCACCCGAGTCTGTTCGGCCCGATGCCCAACGACACCACCCGGGTGATCCTCGCGCTGACCGGAGACATCACCGTGTCAACGACTCGCGGAAGTTCGGCTGGATGCGGGTGGCGACCACGGCATGGCTTGCCGGGCAGGAACTCCACCGGGTCGCGCGGTGACGCTAGGCCGGCTCGCAGACCACCACCGGAATCACCCGGTCGGTCCACGATTGGTATCTGGCCCACCGCGGGTTGTGCGCGATGAGCCGCGGCCAGACTTGTGTGCGTTCCGCGTAGTCAGCGACGCGGGCATGCATGGTGTGAGTTTGCGCTCGGATCTGGACGCGCACGTCGGGATTAGCACGCAGGTTCAGAAACCACATTGGGTGTGTGGGCAGACCGCCCTGTGACGCCACCAGGACCACTCGGGCACCGTCGACCATGAATATCAGTGGACTCGTTCGGGATAACCCGCTCTTGCGGCCAGTCGTGGTCAACAGGCACAGCGGGAGCCCCAGCTCGTGGCCACCGAGACGCCCATCGGTGGCGCGATAGATCGCGACGTTCGACTTGGACATCCATTTCAGGAGCCGCGGAGCCAGAACCGAGATAAGAACGGGCGGCCGCTTGGGTGCCATCCTCCGAGTGTAAGTCGGGTTTTGTAGCACGCCGGCTTACGGGTGCCCGCACCGAAGCGCACGAGATAAGGGGCAGTGGAGTGCAGCGCGACGCACCCGTTGTACGCAGGCCGCAAGAAAATGAGCGCACTCTGACACACGATGAAGGTCCATGATCCGAACACCGCCGTAACACGGTCGGCCACCCGGGCGGACAGGGCAGGTCGCCGTGTCGCACCTTATTGGTCGGCGACCGATGGCGTCGAGGCCGCCGCTTCGAGGCAGCGCGTTCGCGATGCGGGCGTCGATGACGCCGGGGGTCACCGGCGTCCCCGTCCGATTTCAAGCGACCTCCCGCGGCTCAATGTCGTGGAACGTCGGGATACGCCACACCCTTCCTTCGTTACTACTTCGAGTTTTGGGCGAGCAGTTGTCGCAGAACGTATTGCAGGATTCCTCCGTGGCGGTAGTACGCAGCCTCGGCCGGCGTATCGATCCGCACGGTGACGTCGAATTCCGTTGCAGATTCGCCTGTCTCGGCCCGGACCGTGACCTGGTGCGGCAGCGGTCCCAACGCTCCGTTGGCGGTGAGACCGGTGATCGAGTACACCTCCTCACCGGTGAGGCCGAGACTCTGGGCCGACTGCCCGGGCGCGAATTGCAGCGGCAGTACGGACATGCCGATCAGGTTGGATCGGTGGATTCGTTCGAACGAGGTGGCCAGCACGGCCTTGACACCGAGCAGCAGGGTGCCCTTGGCCGCCCAGTCGCGTGAAGATCCGGACCCGTATTCGGCGCCGGCAAGGATTATCAGCGGCACGCCCTCGGCGGCATACCGGGTGGCGGCCGCGAAGATCGTCATCACCTCGCCGTCGGGAAGGTGCCGGGTGAACCCTCCCTCGGTGCCCGGCGCCAGCAGGTTGCGCAGCCGGATGTTGGCGAAGGTGCCCCGAATCATCACCTCGTGGTTGCCGCGCCGGGAACCGTAGGAGTTGAAGTCTTTCCGCACCACCTGATGCTCTTGCAGGTAGGCGCCTGCCGGCGAATCCGTCTTGATCGCCCCGGCCGGCGAGATGTGGTCGGTGGTCACCGAATCACCCAACACCGCAAGCACTCTCGCCCCGCTGATGTCACTCACCGAACCCGGGTCGGCGCGCATGCCGTCGAAGTACGGGGGGCGGCGAACATAGGTGGAGGAATCGTCCCAGGCGAACGTCTGCCCGCTGGCGCTGTCGAGGCTGCGCCAGTTGTCGTCGCCGGTGTACACGTCGGCATAGCCGCGGGTGTACATCTCCGAGTGCACGCACTCGCCGATGACCTTCTCGATCTCTTGGGTGCTTGGCCAGATGTCACGCAAATACACCGGCTGCCCGTTTGTGCCGGTGCCCAGTGGATCATGCAGTATGTCGGCGAGCATGCGTGCCGGCCAGCGCGTAGGCGACGACCAGAGGCGGGGAGGTCAGGAAGTTCATCTTGCATTCGGGATGGATGCGGCCCTCGAAGTTGCGGTTTCCCGACAGCACCGAGCAGACGGTCAGGTCCTGGCCGGTGACCGCGTCGGAGACCTGCGGGATCAGCGGACCGGAGTTGCCGATGCAGGTGGTGCAGCCGTAGCCGACCAATGCGAAGCCCAGTTTCTCCAGATAGGGGGTGAGCCCGGCTCGGTCGTAGTAGTCGGTGACTACTCGGGATCCGGGCGCCAACGAGGTCTTCACCCACGGCTTGCGGGTCAGGCCCAGCTCGACGGCCTTCTTGGCGAGCAGTCCGGCGCCGATCATCACCGACGGGTTCGAGGTGTTGGTGCACGAGGTGATGGCCGCGATGACCACATGGCCATGGTCCACCGTCACCTCGACACCGTCGTCGAGGCTCACCTGCACCGGATTGGACGGCCGGGCGTGCCGCTCGCCGCACTGGCACGGAGTGGCGGGGCCGTTGGATTCACGATCGCGGTCGATCGCGATCGGATCACTGGCGGGGAATGAGTCGGCAGATGCCTTGTCCAGCGCCCCCAGGGCGGCCGATTGTGTCGCGCCGGCCAACAGCGATCCGACGGCGTGCGATGCAGTGGCCAACGGGATCCGGTCCTGGGGGCGTTTGGGCCCGGCGATCGACGGCTCGACCGTGGCCAGGTCCAGTTCCAGGCGCTGACTGTAGACCGGCTCGTGCTCAGGGTCATGCCAGAGATGCTGCTCCTTGGCGTAGGCCTCGACGAGTCGGATCTGCTGTTCGGAGCGTCCGGTCAGGCGCAGGTAGGCCAGCGTCTCGTCGTCGATGGGGAAGATCGCACAGGTCGAACCGTATTCGGGGCTCATGTTGCCGATCGTGGCCCGATTGGCCAGCGGCACGTTCGCCACGCCGGGGCCGTAGAACTCCACGAACTTGCCGACGACGCCGGTCTTGCGCAGCAGTTCGGCGATCGTGAGGACCAGGTCGGTGGCGGTGGCCCCCTCGGTCAGCGCGCCGGTCAGCTTGAATCCGAGCACCTGGGGGATCAGCATGCTCATCGGCTGTCCGAGCATCGCCGCCTCCGCCTCGATCCCGCCGACCCCCCAACCCAGCACTCCGAGTCCGTTGACCATCGGGGTGTGCGAGTCGGTGCCGACGAGGGTGTCCGGATATGCGAGTAGACCGTCGGATGTCTGCCGGGTGAACACCACGCGGGCAAGGTATTCGAGGTTCACCTGATGACAGATGCCGGTATCAGGCGGGACCACCTGGAAGTCGTCGAATGCCTGCTGGGCCCATCGCAGAAGTTGGTAGCGCTCTTTGTTCCGGCTGAA
Source organism: uncultured Actinomycetota bacterium (assembly GCA_963728815.1). Classification (GTDB taxonomy): domain Bacteria; phylum Actinomycetota; class Actinomycetes; order Mycobacteriales; family Mycobacteriaceae; genus Mycobacterium. The sequence goes on along the minus strand of CAVSLH010000014.1, from coordinate 56,964 downwards.
CTCGAGGTCGGCGTTGATTCGGGACGCGTCCGGCGCGGCCGAAGACGTCTGCGATCACCGAATGATCGATCACCAGTTCCGTTGGCACCAGCGGGTTGATCTTGCCGGGATCACCACCCAGAGCGGTCATCGCCTCCCGCATCGCGACCAGGTCGACCACACACGGAACGCCGGTGAAATCCTGCATCAGCACCCTGGCCGGGGTGAACTGGATCTCGGTGTCGCTGACTTCGGTGGGCGCCCACGCGGCGAGCGCCGAGATCTGCTCGGCGGTGACCAGACGGCCGTCCTCGTTGCGCAGCAGATTCTCCAACAGCACCTTGAGGCTGTAGGGAAGGCGACCGGCGGTATCGAAAGCGTCGAGGCGGTAGATCCCGTAGCTTAGGTCGTCGACCGCCAGTGTTGCTCGTGCTTCAAAACTGTTGGCGTTCATCACTTCTCGCTGTCGGCCGTGGTGTGCCGATGGCCGCCGCCGCGGTCCATCGCGTTAATCGCCAAGGTGGCGTGGGCGAACGCGCCGCCGGCCCGCATCTCGGCCGCCACCCAGATGGCTTCCATGATCTCCTCGGGGCTTGCGCCCTTGCGGCCAGCCAGTTTCGTGTGGCCCGTGATGCAGAACGGGCATTGCGTGACGTGTGCGACCGCAACCGCGATAAGTTGTTTGGTCTTTTCCGGCAGGGCTCCCTCAGCGAAGACTGCACCGCTGAACCGTTCGAAGGCCTCGTGGATCTCGGGTGCGAGCGCCTTACGGCGGGCAGAAACCTCGGGGGTGGTGGGTTGATACATCGAATCCGGCATGCTGCTCTCCGATCCTTTTCGGGCGTTACCAGCAGGAGCGAAAGACGCAGCGTCAGTAGCGCGTTGACCTCGTAACTCGACGATAGCCCGGTAGAAATTCACGGTCATCGTCCGACTATCGGAGGACTCGTCGAGATTTTGTCGTAAACCAACAATCCATCGGCTCGCAACCGTGCTCCCGGCGTCGGGACGTGAGGAACGAGTCGCCCGTCGTGCATCAGGTGCTGCACAGGCACCCGGCGGGCAAGGACAGCGAAGTCGGCGATGAGGCGGCGATGACAACGCCACCACAGGGTCTCGCTGCACATGATGGCGGTCCGTGCGTGCGCGGTGTCCGTCAGTACCGCGTCGATCGCGGCGACGAAACCGGGGTCGCGCATGTAGCCCGCATACCCGCGGAAGGAGGCGTTCCGCCAAATTATGTCCGGTGAGTCGGCCGCGACCTTGCGCCAGCCGCCGAGCCGCTTCTCCCAGCGGTAGTCGATACCGGTTGCGGGGAGCCAGCATTGGAGCTTCTCACGGGTTACGTCCGGATTGCGGCGGCTGCCCGGAGCGGTCCGCACATCGACCAGCGCGGCCACACCGGCGCCGTGCAGCAGAGCGGCCAGCTCCGCACGCCCTGATGTGCCGTGCCCGACGGTGATCAACCCGCGCCCGTCCATACCTGGGCCTAGCCGAGCGCCACTGGCGCGGTCATCGTCAGCTCGACCAGCATGAGCACCAGCAGGAACCAGCCGGCACCCTGCCAGATCCACCAGCGGCCCCCCGCCCGCCAGACCCGGTACGTGCGGACGAACGCCCCGATGCCGCCGAGCAACAGGATCAGCGGCGAGCCGATCCCGACCGCATTGCGCTGCAAATGACCGCAGTGCGCGAGCGCCTGGTCGCCGGCCCCCGACTTGCAACCACTCACCCACACCAGTCCCAGCCCCAGCACCAGCACCGCGAGAACAACGACCAATCCGGTGAAGCGCGCCGCGGCGGCGAAGGTCCGCTTACTTCGTTCCCGGTCCGCGCCGGACATCGTTGGAGTGTTCATGGCTAGGTCACCGCCTGGCGGTTGATGAGTCGTGGTGATCGCGTCCGCAGGGGTTTGGCCGATGCGTGGTGCGACCGCCTCTCGGGCGATCCTCCGCGCTGCACACCGGATGTTGGCGTTCGGATGCTACTGGTTCAATTGGAATGGCTGATCCTCGATCCGGGTGTTGAGTTCGAGTCCGCGGGCGTCGTCCGGGATCTGTGGCGAAGCCAACCAGGGCGTCTCGCCGTTCGGGGCGCCCGGGTCTGCGGCGCTGGCCGCTGTCGTGTCCCGGCGATCGAAAGCCTGCGGTGTTGCTCGTTCCAAAAACCGCAGCAGTTCGACGGGGAAGGGAAGTACCAGGGTGGAGTTCTTCTCCGCGGCGACCTCCACGACGGTTTGCAGAAGCCGCAGTTGCAGCGCGGCAGGATGTTCGGCCATGACCTCGGCGGCTTGGGCCAGCTTTTGCGACGCTTGCAGTTCGCCGTCGGCGGTGATGATCCGGGCGCGTCGTTCACGCTCGGCCTCGGCTTGGCGTGACATCGAGCGCTTCATCGAATCCGGCAGTACCACATCCTTGATTTCGACGCGGTCGATCTGCACACCCCAGCCCAGCGCGGGGCTGTCGATCATCAATTCCAGGCCCTGATTGAGATGCTCGCGGTTGGACAGCAGGTCGTCCAGGTCGCTTTTGCCGATTATTGAACGCAACGATGTCTGCGCCACCTGGCCAATAGCGGCCACATAGTCCTGCACGTCGACCGCCACGCGCACCGGGTCGGCGACGTTGAAATAGATGACTGCATCCACGCGCACTGTGACGTTGTCGCGGGTGATGCCGTCCTGGGCCGGCACTGGCATCGTGATGATCTGCATGTTCACCTTCTCGAGGCGATCGGCGATCGGCATCAGCATCGTGAGCCCCGGCCCGCGGACGCCGGTTTGCACACGCCCGAATCGAAAGACGACGCCGCGTTCGAATTGTTTGACGACGCGAATGTTGGTTCCGAGCAGAAGAATCCCGAGGCCAACGATGGCAGCCACCGCGTAGAGGGTAATCACTATCTTCTCCAGTTCCGCCCGGCTCTCGTTGCTGGCACGCGTTGGGAGTTCGGGCTGCTAGTTGTGATGAAACGTCACGCCTCTCGACTTACTGAGTGGACGTGCTGGGGTCCCCGATCGAGCAAGCGGCTGTCTACGTGTCCCTTAAGTCGGCCTTGGCATGACGCCGTTGCGATAGTTGTTGGGGGACCAAGGAACAGATCGACGGCAACCGAGGAAGTGACCGCGGCGGCGGGGCTCGCAACGGGGCCCTTCCGGCGAGCGACGGTGGTGACGGGCGGCGATGTTCGCGGCAGTGGTGGACTCTTCCGGGTCTTGACTTCCGCCTCGTTGAGCATGCGTGGTCCTAGTAGGGCCATACCTGCAAACACGGCCGCCGCCACCAGCATTCTTGCCCGCGCACGCTTGCGGCGACTCTTCGCTGGCGGCGTCTCCGCGGTGCTGAAGAGCCGAGCCAATTCTGCGCTGTCCCATCGAAGCCGGCGCTCGATGTCGCGCTAGGGCTTCGAGTTCGTGGTCACTGAGCATTCCGCACCTCCTGACCTTCCGCTGTCGCGGCCGATCCGCCGGGCTGATGTCGCCGGCGGCGCAATGCTCCGCCGTCGGATTCCCAGCGCTGGTGCGCCATCCAGTGCGAAACGGCGATCCTCGGCCGCCTGCTTCCCGATCCCCAGCAGTTCGTCGGTTGTCGACACATCGTCGGGTTTCGCCGCTGTCATCACAGCCGTGTATGCGCGGGTGGGGCTGCTGTATGGGGGGACCACCAGGAGGACAAGGCTTTCGGCGTGCTCTCTGATCAACGATATTGTGTTGATCGACTGGTCAGGAGAGCTGTCGAGGACCACCTCGCTGCCCCTGAATCCGAGATGCAAAGGTGCTGGCGCCCAAGCGTTCTCGTCGTAGACAACCCGGTCGAAGCGCCCGAGCCGCGACGAGAGGGCTGCGAGCAGGAGCGGAAGTTCGGTGGTTAGTTGAGTCGATCGCGGCCACCAGGCGCCCTGCACGGATCCGCAGCGCTGATCGGCGGGCTTCAAGCGTAGGCGCAGGCCCCGGACCGCAGATGTGCCAGCCGGTGAAGCATGGACTCGCGGGGTTGATGGGGACATCAGCGGCCTCCCGGCTTTGAGGGCTGAGTGGGTGACCAGGTCGGAACTGCTGGTTCGGGTAAGTCCAACGCACTCATCGCTGACCGTCATGTCTCTACCTCAACTTCGTTGAAATCTGCTAATATAAAGGAAGTATATCCGTTAAATAGTCAGAATGAAAGGTGGCGAGGTGAACGAGGAGACAGACACTCAGGCCGGGCGGCCGCGGCGAAATCGCCTACCGCGCAACCGGCAACATGAACGAGATACTTCAGATGGTTCGCTTCGGCGATGCCGTCGTCTGGCGGGTCCTCACCGACGTTCGCGTTGATCAGCAGGTCGCGAATCTGGCGGATGCGCGTTTGTCGCGCCAAGTGGGTGGCGAGATTGCCGTCGTAATCCATTAAGTCGTCAGGGACTTCGATACTGGGTCGTGAACGCAGGGCAGCAAGTTCGCTCTCCAGTCGAGTGTGGGCTTGTCGTGTCATCCAGACATGTTCGGTAGTGGTCATTTGGTGGTGTCCTTTTCGTAGAGGCAGCGGTGTCGTCAGAGGCGGGCCGGGGCAAAGCGCCGCCCTGAGGACTCGGTGGCCCTTGGTGGGCGAGGTTGCTCCGCGGTGTGGTCCGCGGGTATCAGCGGTCGAACGGGGGCAGGGCTTCGAGTTGCTTGCCAGTGGGAACGTGTTCGACCACGATCGCCAGTCGCGGTCCCCAGTCAATGTGCCCGACGGCGAACATCACCCACGTCCACGCGTCAACGTTTGGCTCTGCAATCTCCATGGTGGTGCAGATGCCGCCGGAAGGCTTGCCGCGAGCGAGACAATGGCACCGCCGCGCTTTGTCGTGTTTCGACAATGCGAATCGTTTACTCGGTGTCGGGGGCCGCGAGTTCGATCATCATGGTCAGCCTCTTTGTGGCGTCGTGCAACCCCAGGTTGGTGACCTCGGCCATCTCGCGCAGCCTGTAGCGCACGGTGTTCTCGTGCACTCCTCGCTGCAGGCCAACGGATACAAGGGTGATCCTCACCAAGCTGCGCAGCGCGCCGCTTGATCAGTGCACGCTGACCGCGGTCCGTCCCGGTGCAACAGGTGACTGGGCTGGGCCCCACCACCTCCGGCAACCGGCGCCTCGAAGAACAACTCCTTTACGTGACGGTATGCGTGGATGTCCGCTGCTGACCAATGAGGACTCAAACGCAATGACTTGATTCGTGGTCCGGAATTCGAGTGATGGCAATACCCGCCTCGTATGTTGTCCTCATTCCAGATCGTTGCCGCAGAGGAATTGAGCGCCACTACGCTGTTCGGGTCAGCGGCCAACACCCTTTCTGCAACAATCCAAAAGATCACGAACTCAGCGGTGGCAACGTTCGCGAAGGAGTCTCGCGTCCTAAGAGCCGGGCTGACTACCGCGGCTGCGCTCGGTGGCGCGCGACTGGGGCGCGGCCGGGTGGCTGTGTCGGCTGCGGGGTTGTTACCGATGACGTGGTGATCGGTCGGGTGATCGGGTCGCCGGGGGTCACGGTGATCGACTGTCCGTGGTGGGCGATGAGCAGCGGTTCGCCCGTGTGCAGGGTGTAGGTCGCGGTAGTCGCTGTGATCTCGACGCCCAGGCGGCGTCCCCGCATCGCGAGCGTGAAGGCGAGCCGGGTCAGCGCGTCGGGTAGGCGGGGCGCGAACGTGAGGGCGCCGTTTTGGTCTCGCATGCCGGCCAGCCCGGCGATTAGAGCGATCCAGCTGCCGGCAAGCGCGGCCATATGCAGGCCGTCGCCGGTGTTGTGCTCGAAGTCGTCGAGGTCCATGAGAGCGGCCTCGGCGAGGTAGTCGTACGCCAGGGCCGTGTGCCCGACCTCCGCGGCGATGACCGCCTGAGTGCACGCGGACAGCGACGAGTCGCGGACGGTTAGCCGTTCGTAGTAGGCGAAGTTGCGGGCCTTCTGCTGCGCGGTGAACGCATCGGTGCGGTGGTGCATGGCCAGGACCAGGTCGGCCTGTTTGACCACCTGTTTGCGGTACAAGTCGAAATACGGGTAATGCAACAGCAGCGGGTATTGGTCGGCGGTGGTGGCGGCGAAGTCCCAGATTTGGTGGGCGGTGAAGCCGTCGGCCTGCGGGTGCACGCCCAGCGCCTCATCGTAGGGGATGTACATGGCCTCGGCGGCGTCTCGCCAGGCGGCGGTTTCCTCGTCGTCGATGCCGAGGTTACGGGCGATGTCGGGGTGCCGCCCGGCGGCGTCGGCTGCAGCGCGCAGGTTCTGTTGTGCCATCAGGTTGGTGTAGACGTTGTTGTCGGCGATGGCGCTGTACTCGTCGGGACCGGTGACCCCGTCGATGCGAAAGTTGCCGTCGGTGTCGTGGTGGCCCAGCGACGTCCACAGCCGGGCGGTTTCGGCCAGCAGTTCGACGCCGACCTCGCGTTCGAAGCCTTGGTCGCCGGTGGTGTCGAGGTAGCGGATTACGGCGTCGGCGATGTCGGCGTTGATGTGAAACGCATCCGTGCCCGCGGGCCAGTAGCTGGAGCATTCTTCGCCGTGGATGGTGCGCCACGGGAAGGCCGCACCGGCCAGCCCGAGCTGCGTGGCGCGTGCGGTGGCCATCGGGAGGGTGGAGTGGCGCCAGCGCAGCGCGTGGGCGGCGGCATCGGGGGCGACCTGGGTCAGTACCGGCAGCACATATTCTTCGGTGTCCCAGAAGCTGTGTCCGTTGTAGCCGGGGCCGGTGAGTCCTTTCGCGGGGATCGCTCGGCCCTCGGCGCGCGCACCGGCCTGCAGCACGTGGAACAGCGAAAACCGCACCGCCTGTTGAATCTCGGGATCCCCTTCGACCTCGACATCGCCGCGAGCCCAGAAGTCGTCGAGGTAGCCGCGCTGTGCAGCAAGCAGACCGACCCACCCGGTCTGTCGTGCGCCGGCCAGTGCAGCGTCGGCCTGATCCCACACCGCGGGCAGTGAGCGGCTTGCTGACCATCCGTAGGCCACGAACTTGTCCAGGCGTAGCCGCTGCCCGGGTTCGAGTTCGGCCGTGAACGTCACCCGGCCCAGATCCGGGAAGCTTTCGGCCTCCACTACGGTGTCGGCGGGTCCGTCAACCAGATGGTCCATCACAGCGGCGATGCGCAGCTCACTGCGCTCGGTGGAATGGACCAGCCCGACGCGGGCACCCTTGGCCGCGTGCTTTTCGCCGATCAGCGGCGCCGTGTCCGCCGGTCCGGCCCGGGGGTCGCGAGTCGGTGCCGGCAAGGCTTCGTTGGCGACCAGTTCGGACTGCACCACTACCCGCATCCGACGGTCGAGCGCCTCGACCTGATAGCGGATCGCGCCGATCGACCGGTGCACCAGCGACACCAGCCGGGTCGAGGACACCCGTACCGCGCAACCGGCGGGGGAGGTCCAGTCGGTGCGGCGATGCAGGACGCCGTCCCGAAAGTCCAGGCACCACTCGTGGGCGTCCACCCGGCCGTAGGTGACGTCGAAAGGTTCGTCGTCGACGAGCAGGCGGATCAGCTTGCCGTTGGTCACATTGATGATCGTCTGCCCGGACTCCGGGTAACCGTAGCCCGGCTCGGCATACGGGAGCGTTCGCAGCTCGTGAACTCCGTTGAGGTAGCTGCCGGGCAACCCGTGTGGTTCGCCCTCGTCGAGGTTTCCACGCCAGCCGATATGCCCATTCGACAGCGCGAAAACAGATTCGATCTGCGCGAGCGCCTCGATGTCGAGCTCTGTCGCGCGCAGGCACCAGGGCTCAATCCTGAACGACGGATGGTTGATCATCGCGATCGCGCCGAGTTCACACGTGTGGCACCGTGGCCGGCTAGGGCGATGACGGGGTTGTCTGCGATTGTGGTCATGCTCGGCTCCTGTGCCGCCCCTTGCGGTATCGGGTGTGTTCAAAAGGTGATGGTGGGGTGAAAGGAGTCCGGTGTCGCCGCGGCCCAGTCGGCGGCCCACGTCGCCGGCGGCTCGGCCAGCAGCTGAGCCGGGGTCAGCCACTCGTATAGTTCGGCGTAGGACCGCTGCACTGTCGGGGAGACTTTCTTGCGCAGCAGGTGTGGGGCGAGTTCGTCGGGCCCGGCCGCGCCGAGCGAGGCCATGATCTGCACGGCCTGCCGGACAGTGCCCTGCTGGTAGCGGGCGGTCCGCACGCTCTTGTCGGCGACGTCGAGGGCCCGCGCACGTTTTGCGTCCTGGGTCGTCACACCGACCGGACATTTGTTGGTGTGACAACGCTGGGCCTGAATGCAGCCGACCGCCATCATCATCGCCCGCGCGGCGTTGGTGTAGTCGGCGCCCTGGATGAGCTGTTTGACGATGTCGTTGCCGGCGGCCACCTTCCCGCTTGCGCCGATCTTGATCTTCTCGCGCAGGCCGGTGCCGACCAACGCGTTGTGGACGGTCATTAGACCATCGGTGAGCGGCAGACCGACATGGTCTTCGTATTCCAATGGGGCGGCGGCGGTTCCGCCCTCGGTACCGTCGACGATGATGAAATCGGGTGCGGTTGCCTCGGCGAGCATCGCCTTGCAGATCGCCAGCACATCGATGCGTGAGCCGACGCACAACTTGAATCCGGTCGGCTTGCCGGAGGCCAGCTCTCGCAGCTGCGCGATGAACCTGATCAGTTCGCGGGGGGTCGCGAACGTCGAGTGCGCCGCTGGGCTCACGCATTTCTGGTGCGCAGGCACCCCGCGGTAGCGGGCGATCTCCTGGCTGACCTTCGCCGCGGGGAGCACGCCACCGGTGCCGGGTTTGGCCCCTTGACTGAGCTTGAGCGAGACACACTTGACGTGGTCGTGGGCGGCCTTGTCGGCGAATTGGTTCGGGTCGAAATCGCCGGCGCGGGTGCGGGTCCCGAAGTAGCCGGGCCCGAGCTCCCACACCAGGTCCCCGCCGCCGTCGAGGTGATACGGGGTGAGTCCGCCCTCACCGGTGTCGTGAGCGAAGCCACCCATCGCCGCGCCTTTGTTGAGCGCGCGTATCGCGTTGGCGGACAGCGCTCCGAAGCTCATTCCCGACACATTGAGCAGCGACATCGAATACGGCTGCGTGCAGTCCGGGCCGCCGATCAGCACACGCGGCGGCTCGTCGGGTTCGGGCACCGGCGCGGTCGAGTGGACCAGATATTCATAGCCGACGTCCTCGATGTCGTGTTCGGTGCCGAACGACATTTCGGCGTGGATGCCCTTGGCGCGTTCGTAGATGATGGTGCGCACGTCATGGTTATACGGGCGGCCATCGACGTTGCGTTCGATGAAGTACTGCTGCACCTCCGGGCGGATGCTTTCAAGTAGGTAACGCATGTGGCCGAGCACCGGGTAGTTCCGCAGAACCGAGTGGCGTCGCTGGATCAGGTCGTAGACCCCGGTCGACAGCACCACGACGAGCAAGGCAAGCACAATCCACCACGCCCGCGACCCGATCGCCGCGGCAACACCGACGACCGCAGCGACGAGTGCGATGAATCCGATAGTGAAGAACCGCAACATACTTCGCTCCTCAACCTGCTACTGCTCGTCGTTCGCATTACCGGTCAGGTCCATCAACAGCACGTCGGGGTCGGCCAGTCTGGCTGGGTCGGGCCGTGCGCCGGAGCGCACCAGCGCCTCGATGGCGTCGGTGACATCCCAGGTGTTGACGTTCATGCCGGCCAATACCCGTCCATCGCGCATCCAGAACGCGATGAACCCGCCGGTGGCGATATCGCCGCGGAAGACGACCGAGTCGTAACCGCCCCGAGCGACGTAGCCGGTGTATTCCATCCCGCTGTCGTACTGGTCGGAGAAGAAGTACGGCACCCGGTCGTAGGAGGTGACCGTGCCCATCATGTTCGCCGCCGCAACGGGTCCTTGGTTGAGTGCTGCCGACCAGTGCTCTAGGCGCAGGTGGGTATCCAGAAGCGGGTAGTAGGCGTTGGCCACATCCCCGGCAGCGAATACATCGGGGTCAACCGTGGCCAGGTTTTCGTCGACGACGATTCCGTTGTCGATCGGCAGGCCGGCTGCTTCGGCCAGCTCGATGTTGGGGGTGATGCCCACGCCGACCACAACCGCGTCGGCCTGCACTACGCCATCAGCTAGACGGACGCCGGTGGCCGCGTCGGCCGCACCGACGATTTCGATCACCTCCGCGTTCAGCCGCAGGTCGACACCGTGCGCGCGGTGCAGGTCAGCGTAGGTTGCGGCTACTTCGGCGCCCAGCACCGCCACCAGTGGCAGCTCTGCTCTCTCGATCAGGGTCACGTGGCAGCCTGCGGCCCGGGCGGCGGCCGCCGTCTCCAGGCCGATCCAGCCGGCTCCGATGATGGCCACCCGCTGCGCGGACTCGAACGCCGCATGCAGCGCCTCGCTGTCGGCGACCCGGCGCAGGTAATGTACGCCGCCCAGCTCGGCGCCGGGCACCTGCAGATGTCTGGGCGAAGAACCGGTCGTCAGGAGCAGCTTGTCGTAGTCGAGCTTGTCTCCGCGCTGGGTGCTCACGACATGGCCGGCCCGGTCGATTTCGACGATTCGCGTGCCTACGCGCAGGTCGATGTCATTTTCGGCGTACCACCCCGCCGGGTGGAGGTAGATTTCTTCCCGCTCGGATTTGCCCAGCAGGTAGCCCTTCGACAGGGGCGGTCGGTCATACGGGCGTTCGTCCTCATCCCCGATGAGGACGACCTTTCCGTCGAAACCCTGCGCGCGCAGCGCCTCGGCTGCCTTGGCCCCTGCCAGTCCGGCGCCCACGATGACAAACATCTGCTGTGTGCTCACTTGTCCCACATCCTTCTTCTTATTTCTGCGCTTCGTTCTGCGCGGGTGCCTGACCGGGAATCATTGCTACGTCAGCTGGCGTGCTTTGCCGCGCAGCGTGGTCAGCAGGTGGGCGAATGACTGGTGGAAGCCGTCGACGCCGCGGTCTTCGAGGGTGTGACCGACCTCGTCCATGTCGACTCCGACTGCCTTCAAGTCGTGCATGACTCGGTCGGCTTGCTCGACCCCCGTGTCGACGGTGCGCGAGACGGTGCCGTGGTCCTCGAATGCCGCGATCGTGGCTTCAGCCATGGTGTTGACCGTGTCCGGGCCGATGAGGCTGTCGACGTAAAGGGTGTCGGGATAGTCGGGATTCTTCATCGACGTCGACGCCCACAATGGCGGTTGCGGGTGGGCGCCGCGGGCGGCGAGTTTCTGCCATCGCTCGCCGCTGAATTGGTCCCGGAATAGCCGGTACGCGAGGCGCGCTTGGGCGACCGCGGCACGTCCTCGCAACGCTCGGGCGTTCGTACCGCCGATCAGCTCCAGCCTGTGGTCGGCCTCGGTGTCGACGCGGCTGACGAAGAACGACGCAACGCTGCGGACTGCGGCGACGTCACCACCGCGTGCGGTCAGGGTTTCAAGACCTTGCAGATAGGCATCGATCACCTGCTCGTAGCGGGATAGAGAAAAGATCAGGGTGACATTGATGCTCAAACCTTTGCCGATCAACGCTGCGATCGCCGGGATGCCTTCGGCGGTCGCGGGGACCTTCACGAACAGGTTCGGCTCGCTGATCCGCTGGTGCAGTCGGCCGGCCGCGGCGATCGTGGCATCGGTGTTTCGCGCCAGCTCCGGGGCAACCTCGATCGAGACGAACCCATCGTCGCCGCCCGAGTTGTCGTAGACCGGACGCAATACGGTGAGCGCATCGGCGACGTCTTGCACGGCCAGTTCCCAATAGGCGTCCTCGACGGCATAGCCCTGCGCGATGAGGGCGGCGAACTGGGCGTCATAGGCATCGGAAGCTTCGATCGCCTTCGCCAAGATCGTGGGATTGGCTGTCACCCCGCGTATCCCATCGGCGACGAAGGAGGCCAGTGTGCCTTCGCGCAGGTACGGCCGGGTGAGGTTGTCGAGCCATGGGCTTTGTCGCTGCTCGGTGTAGAGCCGCTCTAATCGTGTCATCACCGGACCTCAAGTTCGGAGGGAGGGGCCTGCGTCGGCGCCGCGTGTGTGCGCGGGAATACCACGCCGCGGACCACCACACAGCATCGGTCAGGATGCGGATTGAGTTCCGCTTGCGCGTGCGGCTGATCGCAAGCCTCGATGATCCCCTCGACAAGGCGCAGGTTCAGACCGCACACCACGTCTCGGTGGTCACGAGCGACCATGTGAAAGGGACAATTTCGCAGGCTTTCAACGCTTACCGGGCGGCCGAGCGCCGCGCGTGATGCCCAACCCTTAGACCGGTGGGGTGGCAGCGTCGCCTTGGGTAGCTGACCCCGGTTGCGCGGCTTCGGGTTGCGGTGGAGTCGCCATCTCGACGTCGACGTCCGGCCGGGGTTGCGCTGAGGGAACGGCCCTCCCTTGACGGGTGCTTCGGGCTGCTTTTCGGGCTGGCCGACGCGCTCTCGGCCTTCGCGGGCGAGGGTTCGGCCGCGGCGGTGGCTTTCGTGGGGGCGGGTCGTTTGGCGCCCGGCGGTCAGGCCAAGACCCTTGCCCGCGAGGGCTTCGGCGGGATCGAACCTCAATGCAGCAGCGCAGCGAGCACAACGGCCTCGCTGATGTCAACGGCCTTGCTCGCCGTGAGCAGTGTCAGTGTTCCCTCACTTGCTAGTTGGCGTAAGTGCGCCACGGCTTCGGCCCGCGCAGGTTCGGTCAGCTCCTCCTCGTAACGGCGAGTGAACTCCTCGAACCGTTTTGGATCGTGGTTGTACCACTTACGCAGCTCGTTGGAGGGTGCGATCTGCTTGCACCACTCGTCCAAATCCGCCTTTTCCTTAGTCATCCCTCGCGGCCAGATCCGGTCCACCAACACCCGGGTGCCGTCGCCGCGTACCCGGTGGTCGTACACACGGCGCACCTGCACCGCGCGAGTAGCTCCCATTCGTTTGCCTCCCACCTGTAGAGCAGTCATTGTCGCGTTTTGTCTGGGCGTCTGCTAATATAAAGGAAGTATATCCGCTAAACCCACGGAATGGAAGGGTGCGAGGTGGGCGAGGAGACAGACACTGTGGCCGGGCCGCGTAGGCGAGGGAGTCGCCTGCCGCGCAACCGGCAACGTGAACGAGTGCTTCAGATGGTGCGTGAGCACGATGGTGCGGTGGATGCGGTCGAGCTTGCCTCGGGCATCGGATTGCACAGCACTACAGTGCGTTTCCATCTGGACGCGTTGTGCAACGAGGGAGCGATCGTGCGTACTCGCATGAACCGGGCCGGCGTGGGCCGCCCCCGCACCGGGTACCGCGCCGTCGAGGAGCGCCTGGACTATCGGGTACTCGCGGAGGTTCTCGCGATGGAACTGGGACAGACAGTGGAAGAACGCGCTCGGCGGGCCCAGCACGCCGGACAGCAATGGGCCGACCGGATCACGGTGGGCTCACCAGGTGAAGCCGTTGTCGGCCAGGATGTTACGGATACTGCGCCGGTGGGTGACCCGCTCGATCGAGGAGCCATGATCGCCACTGAGGTCTTCGAACGGATGGGTTTCGTCCCCGAATTGGCCGCGGCGTCAGAACCATCGGCATCGCTGTCGGCTGATAGCGATCAGATCGTCGGGCGGGAGCGGATCATCCGGCTGCACGCCTGCCCGGTACGGGATCTGGCCCGAGCCCACCCCGAAGTGGCATGCGGGGTACACCTGGGGCTGCTGCACGGCCTGCTCACCAAGGCCGAAGCTGCCGATGGCCAGCCAAACACACAACACCCGGCGATGTCCGCCAGACTCGAGCCCTTCATCGAACCCGAACTCTGCCTCGCCAGGGTGTCTGTCTCGCGAAAGGACGGCATAACTGACGTCGGCCGCGGCTAGTCCGGGGTGGGTAGATTTAGTCAGCCGCCCCGGATGCGGAAGCCCCCTGCTGCGACGTTTCTACCGCCAGGTACTCGTTTGGCGAACTCCCGGCGGAGCCGTATAGGGACGGGGAGCCGCACAGGGACGGAGGAGACCGATGACGATGCTCGAACGTGCCATCGACGCCGCAGCGAGCGCCGTTGGCGCCGACTCGGAGGATCTGCGTGGCCTCGCCAAGGGGCCTGCCAGGTCGCCTCCACTGCAGCGTCACGTCGAAGCGTCACGTCGGAACCAGCCGTCGAGCTCGGCCTGCAGACCGCCACGCGGCGCGAGCTCTGAGGACGCGGCCCACGACGAGCATGGTGTCGACGTCGCCCCGGCCCGGCATCCAGGCCATGCGATAGGACCGCGCATCGGTTGGGCCGTGCAGTCCGTTGGTGCGCACCAGCACGACGTCCAGGGCCTTGCCGATCTTCGAGCGATCCGCAGACGGGTGTGGCGAGGCCCAGAGCATCCCGGGATGAATGGCCTCGACCCAACACCCTTCGGAGCATAAAGATGTGGCTCCTGTGAGGCCGCGCTGTTCCGTGGTTCGCGTGCAGGCGCTCGGTCGGGGGCAGCGCCGGTTCGCCGAGGCCGCCCTCGAAAAAGAACACGGGTGCTCACCCGGCGCACCGCCAACTTCAGCCAGCCCGCAGTGCACGCCAATCTCGTCGCGTTAAGCAACGACGCGACCGGCAGTCGGGTCACACGACCCATCACGCCATAAAGACCCCGGTGCGGAGACGTCGCCGAAGGGAGCGGAGGCGTCCCCGGAGCCGCGACGCTATCACCTCTCGGGGGAGCTGGCTCGGACTGGGATAGGCGACGATGACCCTTCCGTGATCCGGGTCGCTTCCTTCGACGAAAGTCACCCCGTTCTCGGAGTATGAGAAGGCTGCCGCATCGTAGGCGCGCAGACGCTGCGATATCCGCTGCAACTCGGCCTGGCTGTCGGTGGCCCACATGAGGTATTTGACACCGGTGGCGCCGACACGTGGCAGCCGAGACGGTCCTTTCGAGTGCAGATAGATCTGAAAGCCGTCCGGTGTCAACAGCAGCGCCGTGTCCTGCTCGTAAACAGCGACCTGGCATGAGAACACATCGCAGTAGAAGTTGACGGATCGGTCCAAGTCGGAGACCGTCATCAATGACGACGCAACCTTGGCGGTGATCCCAATGGCCTTCCCCGGTTGAGTCTCAGGGTCCGGCTCCGCCACCACGACCATACCTAGTTTAGAGGACTTCATTCCTCTATACTACTCTTAGGCGCCTGAGATGAACAGGCCGCACCAGAAGACGGGACGCGCGGACCGCCGGTAGCGGCTTCGACGATCACGAAATGCCCGGCGAAGTGGGATGACGACGTGATCGCCAGGGCTGACCCGTTGCATGGCGGCTGGTCAGCCGACCGCTCGCAGCACCTGCAGGGGTCGCCGGTCAGATTCGCTGTCGGACAAGAACATCGAGTTCCTCCGAGTTGTTTCCCGTTAGCCGGCGGTGCATTGCTCGGGCGATTCTGGTCGCTTGGATTTTCGCGTGCTCGGCGACTGGGCCCTGATACATCTGGTCGATGGTGCTGTTCCAGAGTTTGAGCCAGCGCAGGAAGTGACGGGCTGTGAGCACATGCCGGTCATGGACGAGCTGATGAGCGCGTACCGCGCTGCCCCCATAGAGCCCCGCGCGGAACAGGACGGTCTGCCAAAAGTCGCACATGACCGGAAGGTGCGATTCGAGGCCGTTCACCCTGATCTCCGCGAATGGCTCCGCAAGGATGTCGTCGACGAGTACCTGGCCGTAAAAGCGGCGCAGCAACGCCTCCACGTCTGCGCGGGTCGCCAGATCCACCTGCGCCCGGTCAACTGTCAAGGCGTCCACCTGATCACCTCCGCGGCGAGGTTGAAGTTCAACGCAATCAATAGGCCCGCCTTGGCCAGCTGTAGGACGATGTAGACCTAGGGCCTTCTCGAGCGTGGCACGCTCGCCCCCATGGGGACCCGGTTCGAACGTTTGGTCAGCGGCGGGCGGACTACGACAACCTGAATCGTCAACACCGTTGCAACGGAACCGAGCAGGATCAGTGCGGTCGTCGCTTGCCTGGCAGCATAGTAGGCAGCCGAAAGCACCACGAGCAGAATGATTTCGACACCGTTAAGCGCCTTAAATATAAGCGGGCCGATGTCCAGCCCTACCGCCAGCGTCACACGCGATGCCCGAAATTTGATGGGTGCTTCCAGAACCGAAACCCCCACCACCATACTGAGCCACAACATCGGCACGAATAATTGTGCGTACCGGGCAATACTCACCCGGCCACCACCCTGGCGAGGCAGAGTTCGGGTTCGATGAAGGGCTCGAGTCTGGCGGACATCGCCGGGTGTTGTGTGTTTGGCTGGCCATCGGCAGCTTCGGCCTTGGTGAGCAGGCCGTGCAGCAGCCCCAGGTGTACCCCGCATGCCACTTCGGGGTGGGCTCGGGCCAGATCCCGTACCGGGCAGGCGTGCAGCCGGATGATCCGCTCCCGCCCGACGATCTGATCGCTATCAGCCGACAGCGATGCCGATGGTTCTGACGCCGCGGCCAATTCGGGGACGAAACCCATCCGTTCGAAGACCTCAGTGGCGATCATGGCTCCTCGATCGAGCGGGTCACCCACCGGCGCGGTATCCGTAACATCCTGGCCGACAACGGCTTCACCTGGTGAGCCCACCGTGATCCGGTCGGCCCATTGCTGTCCGGCGTGCTGGGCCCGCCGAGCGCGTTCTTCCACTGTCTGTCCCAGTTCCATCGCGAGAACCTCCGCGAGTACCCGATAGTCCAGGCGCTCCTCGACGGCGCGGTACCCGGTGCGGGGGCGGCCCACGCCGGCCCGGTTCATGCGAGTACGCACGATCGCTCCCTCGTTGCACAACGCGTCCAGATGGAAACGCACTGTAGTGCTGTGCAATCCGATGCCCGAGGCAAGCTCGACCGCATCCACCGCACCATCGTGCTCACGCACCATCTGAAGCACTCGTTCACGTTGCCGGTTGCGCGGCAGGCGACCCCCTCGCCTACGCGGCCCGGCCACAGTGTCTGTCTCCTCGCCCACCTCGCACCCTCACTTTATTTATATTTAAATGATAGACTTCATCTATATTAGCAGCTTCTCGACGGAGAGAGGAAGGTTAGGAGTGGCCGCGCCACAGGCAGACCCAACAGCCGTCCGAGCTCTGCGATTACGGTTGAAGTCCGCCCATCGGTGCGGCGGGTTCGTGCAGGGGGCCTGGTGGCCGCGATCAACTCAGCTCATCACTGAACTTCCGGCCCTGCTCGCGGCGCTCTCTCTGCGATTGGGCCACATCGACCGTGTGATCTACAACGAAAACGATTGGACGTCAGGATCATTGCGTATGGAGTTCACAGGCAGCCGCGTGATCCTGACCGGCTCTCCCGACCAGCCGAGCAACACACTGTCGGTGATCGGTGAGCAATTCGGAAGGCTGGCTCTGCTGGTGGTTCCCGCCGAGGCCGACCCCACCCGCGCCTCCACGACCGTGATCGCCGCGGCGAACCCGGACAACGTTTCCACCGCCGACGAACTACTGGGGATCGGCGCGCAGGAGTCCGAGGATCGCCGTCTGGCACTGCTGGCGCACGAGCGCTGGGAATCTGACGGCGGAGCATTGCGCCGCCCAGACACGGGCGCGTCCGACGCGCCGCGTCAACGGAAGGTCAGCAGGTGCGAGGTGCTCAGTGACCGCGAGCTTCACGCCTTGCGTGACATCGAGCGTCGGCTTTGGTGGCAGAGCCCCGATGTAGTCGGGCCATTCAACAGCGGGCAGCCGGGGCCGGCCAAGGATCACCGAAACCGGGCACGCGCCGCGTTCGTGGCTGCGGCGGTATTTGCGGCGTTGGCCCTCCTGGGACCACGCATGCTTAACGAGGCGGAAGTCAGTGCCCTGAAGAGTTCACCACTGCCGTGGGCATCACCGCCCGACACCACCATCGCCGGCCGAACCGACCCTGTTTCATGGCCCGCTACTGCGGTCATCGCCCCGGTTACCGCCATCGATCTGGTCATCGCCGAGTCGACACCAGTCTCTACGCCGTCATGCCATAGCCCACGCGCGGAACACGAAGACAGCCGTTCCCTCAATCGGGGATTCGAGCAGATCCAGTCGCTCAGTCGAAAGGTCTGAGTTTCATCACGAATAACAGCCCGAGTTCGCCAACGAGTACAGACAACCGACACCCGGGCGGAATGGAAGGACATCATGATCATCCGCCACGGCACTGGCCGCAACGTTGGGCCTCGGGGCGCTCTGGCTCGGAACGAACCTTCGCGTCGTCAAAGAATTCGAATGCGGCGTCACCTTCCGATTCGACCGTGTCCACACCCGCCTTCGCGGACTGGGACTCACGCTGCTGATCCCCATCGCCGATCGCCTCGACGCGGTGAACATGCAGATCATCCTGCTCAGATCCCCCGGCGGGACGTCGAACGCGCCGAATCAGCGCTACGTCGCCCAGAGGCCCACGTCCACGACATGGAAAAGCCACTGAAAGTCGAAACGGTCATCGTGCACGGGCATCCGGATCGTGCGCTGATCGAGGAATCACGCGAGGCGGCGATGATCTGCCTCGGATCAGCCGCGGGAGAAGGCTTCACCCGCATGCCGGTCGGTTCGACAGCGGCCGCACTGGCTGAGCAGGCGCAATGTCCAAGCATCCGGACTGGCGGCCGGCCGCATCCAGACAGCGGTTGGATCGCAGCCGCACCCAACGACGAACCGCATAACGACGCGGTCGTGCATCACGCCATGCAGGAAGGGCGGCTGCGCCAGGCACCGGCTCTGCTGCTCGACGGGCGAATCGATAGCTGGATCCGACGCTATCCGGACGTTCACCCACAAACCGTTGCCGAGCGACCTGGCGCGACGGGGAACGTCGAGCACCACGGCCAACCAATGCAATTGACGGTCGTTGGCGACGTCGACCACCTCGCCCGACCCGTCGTCGTCGGTGTCGACGGATCAAGGGCGGCGGTGCACGCGGCCCTATGGGCGGTCGACGAGGCGATCAACCGGGACATCCCGCTACGTCTTGTATCCGTCATCAATCCGGTTGGCATTTCCGGCGCTCACGCCGACGCTGTTCAAGACGCGTCTGCGCGCGCGGCGTTGTACGAGGCGCGGCGAGCCATCGAGGCCACCGGGAAACCGGTCAAGATCGAGAGCGAGGTCCTCTGGGGAAAGCCGCTTGCCGCCCTGATTGAGCAAACGCGGTGGGCGGTGATGGTCTGTATTGGGTCAATCGGGCTCAAGCACGCCTGCGATGGCGCGGGTTCTGTGGCGGCGGGCTTGGCCGGGCCCGCCCTGTGTCCGTTGGCGGTGATCCGACGGCCGGTGGGCCGGTCGGCAACCCCGCGGGGCGGCAGCATTGTTGTCGATGTACACAATGGTGTAGTGCTGCGACATGCCTTCGAGGAGGCGAGGCTGCGGGGAGCACCACTGCGGGCAATCTCGGTATCCCGGACCGAGGGGCCGGATGACGTCGGCGACGGAGATCGTTTGGCGCAAGCGCAAATGAATCGTCGCATCGCCCGGTGGACACGGTTGTATCCCGATGTGCAAGTCGAGTCCGTCATCGTCCGCGGAAGTGTTTGCCGATATCTGGCTACCAACGCGGACTCGGTCCAGCTGTTCGTCGCTGACCCGCAGGCCTATCGCGACTTGCGCAAGGCGAACGACGCGGGATGCTCGGTACTCACGGTACGTTGCACGTACTTGTAGGTGCGGCGCGGCCTGATCAACTGAGGCTCTCCGCATGGTGTTGTCTGGTACGGATTCCTTCTTACCGGGTTCGTCCTGACCGGACGATGCGAAAAATAGTCGGCATCCCCATTCGCGGGGGTCGATGACTTCTTGAGGCGTACTCTGCGAACGTGCACCCGCAGGAAGGTACCGCAGCCGCGCTGGCGCATGTCACAGCTGGCGACATCATGACGTCGCCGGTGATCACGGTGCGTGCAGATGATTCAACGCAACACGTAGCGGAGACGTTAACCCAGCACCGGATCAGTGCGACACCGGTGGTCAATGAGGCGGGCGCGCTGGTGGGATTGGTCAGGGAATACGATCTGCTGGCCAAGACTGGTGGGGTGGCGCGTGAGGTGATGACGACCGCGGTGATCAGCGTGAGTACCGACTGCGCCGTGGACGATATCCGCCACCTCCTGATCGACCGGCGTATCCGCCGGGTACCGGTGATCCAGGAAGGTCGCCTGGTTGGAATCGTCAGCCGTCGTGATGTGCTAGCCACGATGGCGACCGAGTGGGTGTGCCAGGTTTGCGGCGAGCCGGTGCGCGGTGAGCATCCTGCGAGCGCATGCCCGCGGTGTCGGGCGACCAGCGAGCAGTTCGAGCTTCAGGAACAACCACCGGGCGCCTGAAGCAAGCGGCCCATTGTATGAGCGATGGGATAAGTCCCCAGAGCAGGAGGCCGATTGATGGTCCAGCCCAGGACCGGCTCTGAGCGATCTGCGGGATTCCCGGCCGACGAGCCCGCACAGACACTGTGCGACTACTACCGGCAGATGGCGTTGATTCGCGCGTTCGAACTGCGGGCGTCGGAGATGTATCAGCGCGCCAAAATCGGGGGATACTGCCATCTCAATCTCGGTGAGGAAGCCACGGTGGTCGGCCTGATGGCTGCGTTGGAGCCGCGCGACTACCTCTTCACGACCTATCGCGACCACGGGTACGCCCTCGCCCGTGGACTCGAGCCCGGCCCAATCATGGCTGAGCTGTTCGGCAAGATCACCGGCGTATCCGGGGGCCGCGGCGGCTCGATGCACCTGTTCGACCGCAAACTGCGCCTGCTCGGCGGATACGGCATCGTCGGTGGGCAGATCCCGCCGGCCACCGGTGCGGCGCTCGCGCTCACCTACCGCGGTGCACCCGGCCCCGGCGCCGAGGCCGTGATGTGCGTGCTCGGCGACGGCGCCACCAATATCGGGGCATTTCACGAATCGCTGAATTTGGCCGGGCTATGGCAGTTACCGATCGTGTATGTGATTGTCAACAACGGCTTGGGTATGGGGACCCCGGTCGAAAGGGCAGCCGCGGAACCCGACCTGTACAAGCGCGGATGTTCGTACCGAATACCTGGAGAACGCGTCAATGGTGATGACGTTCTCGCGGTGCGTGACGCGGCCCGAACCGCACTCGGACGGGCACGGACCGAGCGTCAGCCGAGTCTGGTCGAGGCCGTCTGTAAGCGGCTTCGCGGCCACTCGGTGGTGGATCCGGCCAGGTACCGCTCCCGCGAGGAAGCTGAAGAGCTGCGTAGGCTGGACCCCGTTCCTGCATTTCGCCGCCGGCTGATTGAGACCGGTGTTCTGGACGCAGAGGCGGCTCAGGCCGTCGACGAACGGGCCGAGGCGCAGGTTGACAGCGCGGTGGAATTCGCCGATGCCAGCCCTGACCCAGATGCTGGCCAGCTGTTCGACTACGCCTATGCCACGACGGTAGCCAATGCGCCACACCAGCTTCCAGGTGATCCGGTCATTTCGGTCCCGGTAGCGCAGTCATGACCGTGATGACGTATCGACAGGCCCTGCACGACACCCTGCGCGCTGAGATGCTGCGCGACGAGTCGGTGCTTCTCATCGGTGAGGAGATCGGTGTCTTCGAGGGTTCCTACAAGATCACCGCCGGGTTGCTCGCCGAGTTCGGCCCCACTCGGGTACTCGACACACCGATCTGCGAGGAGGGCTTCGTCGGGGCCGCGATCGGTGCCGCGATGCTTGGCATGCGGCCAGTCGTGGAGATCATGACGATCAACTTCAGCCTGCTGGCCCTCGACCAGATCGTCAATCATGCCGCCAAGATGCACGCCATGTTCGCCGGGCAGGTCTCGGTGCCGCTAGTGATCCGCACCCCCGGTGGTGGCGGACAACAGCTGGCGGCGACCCACTCGCAGAACCTGGAAGTCTGGTATGCCCACGTGCCCGGCATGAAGGTCCTCGCCCCGGCCATCCCGGCAGACGCCAAGGCGCTACTTACGACCGCAATCCGAGACGACGACCCGGTGCTGTTTTTGGAGAACCTCGCGTTGTACAACACCAAGGGCGACGTCCCGGATGGTGAGCAGATCGGCCAGATCGGGACGGCCTCGGTTGTCAAGCCGGGTACCGACCTCACCGTCATCGCCTATTCGCGATCCACGGTGATCGCGCTGGATGTCGCCCGCCGGTTCGAGGCCGACGGTGTTTCGATCGAGGTGGTCGACCTGCGCAGCCTGCGGCCTCTGGACCGGCAGACGATCTGCGCCTCGGTACGCAAGACGAACCGCGCGGTCATCCTGGAAGACGATTGGCTCACCTACGGAGTGGGCGCCGAGATCGCGGCGACGATCGCCGAAGGCGCGTTCGATTATCTCGATGCCCCAGTTCGCCGGGTCGCCAGCGCCGAAGTGCCGCTGCCGTATGCAAAGCCGCTCGAGTTGGCGGCTCTGCCCGACGCCGCCGACCTCACCAAAGTCATCAGAGAGGTCCTCGACGCAACCCGATTCGCCTATTGAGAGGGATCGTTGATGCCAGACGTCCTCATGCCCCGGCTGTCGGACACCATGACCGAAGGTGTCATCACCCAGTGGCTCAAACACGAAGGCGACTCCGTTGCACGCGGCGAGCCGATCGCCGAAATCGAAACAGACAAGGCGACAATGGAACTCGAGGCCTACGACAGCGGTGTGCTGACCCGGATCATCGCCCAAGCGGGCAGCACGGTCCCAATCAGCCAGCCCATCGCCGTCATCGAGGACCAGACCGCCACCACAGGGGGTGAACCCGCAAGCAGCAGACCAGCAGAAGCCACCTTGTCGAGCGGCGGCCCGCAAGCAGCCGCCACCGCGTCCTCTCCCAGGGCGCAGCCCGCCCAACCGCCGCTTGTCGCCACATCAACGGCTACGGCGCCGGTGCGCGCCACCCCACTAGTCCGCTCGCTGGCGCGCGAGCACGGCATCGATCTGGCCGACATCGTCGGCACCGGCCCCGGCGGCCGAATCGTACGCGCCGACATCGATGCCACCATCGGTAAGGGTTCGGCTGCCGCAGCGCCTTCGGGCCAGACGTCGCCCTCCGCTACTCCAAGACGCGCTCAAACGGTCGGTGGCCTCGAGGGCGACGAGCGGGTGCCACTGTCATCGCTACGCCGGATCACTGCCCAACGGCTTACCGAAAGCGCCGCGGCCCCGCACTTTTATCTCACCTCGGTCGCCGACGCCGACGCACTGCAGAAGCTGCGCACCGATCTCAACACAGAGCTGTCCGGCCCCGGGCCGAAGATCAGCGTCACCGATCTTTTGATCCGGGCTTGCGCCATCGCCGTGCATGCCCATGCCGGCGTCAATTCGTCCTGGGGCGGTGACCATCTCGTGCGTCACAGCCACGTGAACATCGGTTGCGCCGTCGCCGTCGATGACGGGCTTCTCGTCGCTGTCATCCGTGACGCGAACCGAAAGAGCCTCAGCGAGACCGCCGTCGAGGCACACGCTCTTGTCGAGCGGGCACGCGCCGGCAAGCTGACACCCGACGAATTGACGGGTAGCACATTCACCATCAGCAATCTCGGGATGTACGGCATCGACCACTTCACTGCCGTCATCAATCCGCCGGAGGCTGCGGTCCTCGCCGTTGGCGCTGTCCGGCAGGAGGCTGTCGTGCGCGACGGTCAGCTCACCGCCGCAACAACGCTCAAGCTCACGCTCTCCATCGACCATCGCGTGCTCGACGGTGCCACCGCCGCGGCATTCCTGCAGGACCTGGTGAATCTACTCGAACATCCCTTACGCATCATCGCCTGAGCACCGGCCAGGGCTTCGACGAGCGACCAGCCGAACCCGGTCACCCAAGTGGTTGTTCCCGGGTCATCTCGCTGAACCCGGCCAGTGGGGGAGTTGCTGGCCGGTTGTCACTGCGACCCGGTTCCACACATTGATGACGGCGACGGCCATGAGCAGGTGGACGATTCCGGTGTCGTCGACGTGCGCGGCGGCGGCGTTGCAGACCTGGTCGGGAACGCCGGCGTCACCGATGCGGGTGACCGCTTCGGTGTGAAGGCCAGTGCGGCCCGCTCGTCGTGGTAGGGCAGGTTCAGGCAGAAGGCGCGCCCGTTGAGCTGCGACGCGCGGATCCTGACAAGCTCTACAATCGCGGGTCCAGCCGGCCGAAGTGACTGTCCAGCTGTGTGCCGACGCTGCGCAGTCGCTCTGTCGATGGGCGCCGCCAGCGCCGAAGACACCATCGGGAAACACCACCAAGACATCTGCCGCTGGCCCCAAACGTCCGTGAGCGCAACGTCAGGCCCGCAAAGCTCGGCGCGACCGAGGACGACATCGGTGATTTTGTGCGATGCTGCTGCCGACTTATCTGCCGGGCGGGAGCTCGCCGACCGCAGCGCAGCGCAGATTGGCTCAGGCCCAGTCATATCCGCAGACCTGGACCGAAAACCGGATTGGAGGACTACGGTGCTATTTTAGAGGGCAATAGTCCTCTAAACGAGGTCGGTGAGGATGGGCGCCCTGCGCGGTGCGGGTTACCATTTGCGCAGCTCCCGGCGCTGACGTGGACATGTGCCGCCGGAGTGTATGGATAATTTTTACAATCCTGAGTTGTATAAGCAATAGACCATCGCTTGCGCCCTGACCAGAGCAAGAGCGAAGAGCCTCAAACCCTGACGGCCTCGACACCTTCGGATGCGACATTAGATGGTGCATCGTGTTGGGCCAGCAGTCCCAGTGCTTATACGACGTGCCGCTGTGTCGGCGGCGGGGAACGTCGCCGTTGTCCTCCGCGGCGTTATCGGTTCGCTTCGCTCACCGCAGCTGCACCGAGGTTGTGGTGTCGGCGGATGTGTGATTCGGCGCGCATGCGTTCGATCATGTGCGGGTAGTGCAGCTCGAAAGCGGGCCGCTCGGAGCGGATGCGGGGCAGCTCGGTGAAGTTGTGCCGCGGCGGTGGGCAGCTGGTCGCCCACTCCAGCGAGTTGCCGTAACCCCACGGGTCGTCGACGGTGACCGGTTCGCCGTAGCGCCAGCTCTTGAACACGTTCCACACGAACGGCAGCATCGAGGCGCCGAGGATAAACGCCCCTATCGTGGAGACGATGTTGAGCCCCTGGAAGCCGTCGGTGGGCAGGTAATCGGCATATCGGCGCGGCATGCCCATGTTGCCCAGCCAGTGGTGCACCAAGAAGGTGGTGTGAAAACCGATGAGCGTCAACCAGAAGTGCAGCTTGCCCAGCCGCTCGTCCAGCAGCCGGCCGGTCATCTTCGGGAACCAGAAGTAGATACCGCCGAAGGTGGCGAACACGATGGTGCCGAACAGCACGTAGTGGAAGTGCGCGACCATGAAGTAGGTGTCGGTGACGTGGAAGTCCAGCGGTGGGCTGGCAAGCAGCACACCCGATGAGGCCGCCGAGCAGGAAGGTGACCGCAAATCCGACCGCGAACAGCATCGGCGTCTCAAACGTCAACTGGCCCTTCCACATCGTACCGATCCAGTTGAAGAACTTGATCCCGGTCGGTATGGCGATCAGATACGACATGAAGGAGAAGAAGGGAAGGAGTACGGCTCCGGTGGCGAACATGTGGTGCGCCCAGACCGCGGTCGACAGTGCGGCGATCGACAGCGTCGCGTAGACCATCGCTGGTGTAGCCGAACATCGGTTTGCGGGAAAACACCGGGATGATCTCGGTGACGATGCCGAAGAACGGCAGTGCCACGATGTAGACCTCGGGGTGGCCGAAGAACCAGAACAGGTGCTGCCACAGGATCGCGCCGCCGTTGGCCGCGTCGTAGATGTGGGCCCCCAGGTGCCGGTCGGCGGCCAGCCCGAACAACGCGGCGGTGAGCAGCGGGAAGGCGATCAGCACCATGATGGACGTGATCAGGATGTTCCAGGTGAAGATCGGCATCCGGAACATCGTCATCCCGGGTGCGCGCATGCAGACCACCGTGGTGATCATGTTGACGCCGCCCAGGATGGTGCCCAGACCCGCGACGATCAAACCCATGATCCACAGGTCGCAGCCGGCGCCGGGTGAGTGGATGGCGTCGCTCAGCGGCGTGTAGGCGGTCCAGCCGAAGTCCGCGGCTCCGCCCGGCGTGATGAAGCCGGCGAGAACGATCAGACCGCCGAACAGGAACAGCCAAAACGAGAGGGCGTTCAGCCGCGGGAACGCCACATCCGGGGCGCCGATCTGCAGCGGCAGCACCAGGTTGGCGAAGCCGAACACAATCGGGGTGGCATACAGCAGCAGCATGATCGTGCCGTGCATGGTGAACAGCTGGTTGTACTGCTCGTTGGACAGGAACTGCAGGCCCGGTGCGGCCAACTCGGCACGCATCAGCAGCGCCATTAGGCCGCCGGTGAAAAAGAAGGCGAAGCAGGTGACGACGTACATGATGCCGATCAGCTTGTGATCGGTGGTCGTCACCAGCTTGTAGACCAGGTTGCCTTTGGGACCCAAGCGCGCCGGGAACGGACGACGCGCCTTTAACCCCACCATGGGCGACGTCTCGGTGGTCACAAGCACCTCCAAAAGCTCATCCCACTGCCCGCCGTGGTGGTCTTTGGAGCACCAGCGCCTAGCGGCCACGGTTCACCCTAAGGTAGCCCAGTCCGTCCGGACCCTACCAGAATTTTTATAGTGGCGTTTGTACAAAGGCAGCGTAGGGCGGCGTGGTTGGTAGGCCACTCACCGGTCCGATAGCACGTGCGGGCGGGGCTGCGTGCCGGTTCCGACGTCGCAGTTGACGCCGAGCACCTCCAGCGCGGTGCGGACCATCTGGTGGGAGAATCCCCACTCGTTGTCGTACCAGCTCATGACCTTGACCAGGGTGCCGTCGACCACGCGGGTCATCGCGGCATCGATCACCGAGGCCCGCGGGTCACCGACTATGTCGGCCGACACGATCGGGTCCTCGGCGACCCCGACCACCCCTCGATAGCGATCGGGCGACGAACTCAAAACCTTTGAGCCACTTCACGTGTTTGCGTTCGCTGGGTACTGCCCTCGCCGACCTCGACGACATCACCTCGGCGTGGGTGCACTGGTACAACACGAGCAGGCTCATGTACCGCCTCGGGCGCCGCTCACCGGCAGAAGCCGAGGGCGAGTACTACGCTGATCTCCAGGTCGGACAGCACACCGGTCACACATAACGAGGTGTGTGCATGAAACCCTCGCTTCATCGTGAAACACACCTGACGGAATGAGCCTTCGCTGAACCGGATCGTGGCAGCGTGAGGGAATACCGGGACTGGGCAGCCCAAGAGCGCCACAGTTTCATTTCGACACCACGACGCGAGGTCCGAGGCGTGTGCAGCATGGAGTCGGATGACTGTCAACCTGTTCGACTTTGCGGCGCCATGGCGGACGGTTCGGTGGCTTCTAGGACAGAAGCACTCCTCAGGGACCTACTTGGTCCTCGACCGACCAAGTTCACGTCTAACTCCTGCAGATTTCGTGAGCCACGTTGCAGCTCAAAGGGGGCCTAATGCGAAAATGCCTGTGGGAGTGCATTTTATCTAGGTGCACCGGGAAGTCTGGTCGGCTCGTTCTGACGGCTACCCGGACGGAGTGCACATGGTCCTTGCCCTGCAAATTCTGCTCATCGCGTTCTGCGTGCAAGGGTTGGTGAAGTTCGCGGTCGGCTTCCTGGCGCCGTATCCCATCCGGATCCGCAGGATTGCCTCGTATTACGAACGTGGTGGGCGAATCATCAGCATCTACGACACCGTCACCTTGATCATCATCGGGGTGCTGGTGGTGCTGCTGTTCCTGACGCAGATGCATGACCTCAGCTTCATCACCGGCCTCATTGTGGGAATGCTGACGATACAGATCTTCTTCCATCGGTTCAGTCGCGTGCTGCCTGCGGAGCAGATGCCCGAAACACCTACGCCGCCACGCAAACTCATGCCTATGCCATCCAAGCGACACCGGCCCTCGGGTGGCGAGAGATCCTGTTTATGACGGCGCTATTCGTGTGGGCGCTCGCCATGCTGCTAACCCACCTGCAGCTCAGCTAGGGACCGTCTCTCCAGGGAACGACTTGGTGGGGCGCGAGGACATCACCTCGGCGTGAGTGCATAAGTACAACACGAGCAGGCTCATGCACCGCCTCGGGCGCCGTCCTCCGGCAGAAGCCGAAGGTGAGTACTACGCTCACCCCCAGGTCGGCAAGCACACCGCTCACATGTAACGAGGTGTGCGTGAAACCCGGTTCGCTTCATGCTTTCTGATTACGCTGGTGATCAGTTGGGGATTGGGAGCGGCTCGTGATCACTTTAGATCGCTTGGTGAACGTGCTGGGTAGTTATGGGGTCCGCTTGCGTTGGTCCTCGGTGCCAAGGTCGACTGAACTGCGCAGCGTGGTGATCCACGAGGCTGCCGCGGACCGCCGCGTGGTGGGAGATGTATTGCTGGCGATTGGTGCTGGCTCGCTGCGGGAAGCGGTGCAATGGGCGGCATCGGTGCGCGCTGTCGTGGTGTTGATCCGCGGCGGTGAGGAGTCGATAACGTTCGAGGGTGACGCCGAGGTTGGCGCGGTGATGGTGGTCGACGAGATGCTGTCGTGGAGCGAGGTGGCCGCGGTGGTCTATGGGCTGGTGTTCGAGGGCCGCGAGACCGAATCCGGTCGCGGCCCAACCGATTTGTTCGCGCTGGCGGACAGTCTGGCGGATGCGGTCGGGGGTGCGGTGGTCATCCATGATCGCCTGTTGCGGGTGCTGGCGTATTCGCGGCTGCAGCAGCAGGCTGATCCGGCGCGGGTGCAGACGATCCTGGGGCGGCAGACACCCGAGCGGCTGCGGGCATTCTTCGATGCTCGTGGGGTGTTCGCGCACCTGGCGGGCTCCGATGATCCTGTGTTTGTCGCCGAGGACGCCGAACACGGCGTGACCGGGCGCATGGTGGTGGCGGTGCGCTCGGGACGAGAGATCATGGGGTCGGTGTGGGTGGCGTGTGCGGCGCCGCTGGACGGGGCCGCGCGCAGCGCCTTGGCCGACGGCGCGCACACGGTGGCCCTGCATCTGCTGCGATCACACGCCAGTGCGGATCTGGAGGGCCAGGTCGAGTCCGAGCTGGTGATCCGGTTGCTGGAGGGCACCGCGGATGCCGCCACGGTGGCCAGCAGGCTGGGCCTGCCGCATAGCCGGTTGCGGGTGATCGCGCTGCATGCGTTCATCGGCGCCGACCGCGATGCCGCTCTGCTGTTGGCGTTCGAGCGCGCCACCACGGGGTTCGGTTGGTCACGGCCGGGTCGCAGCGCCTTGGCGGGCAGCACCGTCTACACGTTGCTTCCCGGTGAGCAGGCGGCGTCGGCGCGCCGCTGGGTCACCGGTTTGCGGGCGGCCCTACCTGAACAGGTGACGGTGTTGGCCGGCATCAGCGGGGCGGCCGAGGTGGCCGACCTGGCCGCCGCCCGCCAGGAGGCCGACGAGTGTCTGGCGCTGCACGAGGTGTCGCCCCGGGCCACGTCTCCGGCCTACGACGAGTCGTGGGATGACATCCTGCTGCAGCGGTTGCGCACTGCGTCGCGGTCAGGTCGGTCCCCAGAGCGTGGACCGGTGGCCGAACTGCGCCGCCACGACGACGCCAACGCGACCGACTACGTGGCGACGCTGCGGGCCTGGCTGGAGGCCCAGGGCGACCCGGCAGCGGCCGGTGAGCGTTTGGGAGTGCACGAGAACACCGTGCGTTACCGGCTACGTAAGATGGCCGAGATCACCAACCTGGCGTTGGACGACGCCAGAAAGCGGCTGGCCATGATGATCCAACTCGCGGCCACCGACACCGATTGACGGTCCATGCTGTCGAAACGCGACAAAACGCGGCGGCCCGGTTGTCTGGCCCCGGCAAAGCTTGCGGCGGCCATCCACACCACCATGGAGTTCGTTGACCAATGGGCACAGGCCCATAGCGACCCGCCGACAGGAATTATCCGATGACAACCCCGCAACCCGATCATCAACGGCCTACCGGCCACGGGCCGGATGAAGACGCCGCGATGGACACCTTCACCGTGCGCTCGCCACGATGGCTCGTTGTGCGGCTGTTTGGCCGCAACCCACTGATACGCGCCAGCGATCGGGTCGAGGCACTGGTTTTGGTGTTGACCGTCGTGGTAGCGCTTTTGGCCGCGCCGATCGCGGCCGCCGTGGGCACCGCGGTCCATGACTCCCGAAGCCGCCTCTACGCCGAGCAAGCCCAGACTCGGCGCACGGTCACTGCGACAGTCATCGACAGCCCTGCTCGAAGCGACACGATCACGGTGCGTGCCCGATGGTTCGCTGCCGGAGCCGAACACACCGGCGCAGTCAAGGCGCAACCGACGGTGAAACCTGGTGATTCGATTGATATTTGGGTGGACAAGGACGGTGCCCATGTCGGCCCACCGGTTATGTCTGCCGTGGACGAGGCGGTAACGGCCGCATTGGGGATCTGGATAGGCGTGGCCAGCGCTGCAGCGGTCTTGTGCGCCGGCACCCGGGCAGTCCTCGACCGAGTCCGCCACATCGGATGGCAACGTGACTTCGACCATCTGGTCGGCGACGGCGACGGGCACACCAGCCGGCCTTAAACAATGACCACCCCCAAATCCCGCGGTGACTAACTGGTCCGCGGCGCCTGGGTAACGACATGGCAATCGCCAGGTGTCAGCGGGCCGCATGCCTTGCCATGTACACCCGCACAACGAGTGGGCTCGCAGCCTGTGGCTCGTGGCCGGTCAATGCTTCGACCACGCTTTAGGCGGCTCCTGCTCGTGGTGGACACCGGCCCGTCCGTCGCGTGCTTCCGAGCTTGATGTCGCGTTGAAAGAGTCGGTCCCCGGCACGCGGCGACACGTTCAGGCCGCCGATCAAGAGCGCAGCGCGCAGTTTGCGTTAGACGCTCTCGTCGGTCTTGCCGAGATCGTGCCGCGGCGGCCGCGATTCGGCATGGATGTCACGATCGCGACGGAGGCGTTGTCGGATGCCGACAAGAGTCCACTGCGCCGTTGTCCGGTTCGGGCAAACGCCGCGGCGTCCGTGCACGCCATCATGGGAAGTGTCAACCAAAGTTCAGCTACGGAGGTATGTGATGGTCGGCGTCGAGCGGATTGACGGCGGACCGCGGTCGGTGATCATCGTCGGTGCGGGCATCGTCGGATTGTCGACGGCGTGGTTCCTACAGGAACGCGGAGTCGACGTCACGGTGGTGGACCGCACCGGCGTGGCCGCCGGCGCCTCCTGGGGCAACGGCGGGTGGGTCGCCCCGGGGCTGACCCTTCCGCTGAACTCCCCGGCGGTGCTGCGCTCCGGGCTGCGCTCGCTGCGCGATCCGACCGCCCCCTTGCACATTCCGTTGACCGGCGACGCGGGACTCGGGGCCTTCCTGATCCAGTTCGCCGCCAACTGCCGGCGATCGTCGTGGAAGCGGGCGTTGCGGGCCAATGTGCGCCTGAACGAGGAATGCATCGAAGCCTTCGACGTGCTCATGACTAACGGGGTCGACGCGCCGGTGACCGACGCACCGATCACCGCGCTGTTTCGCACCACCGAAGAGGCGGAACGCATGCTGGGGGAGCTACGCGAGCTCGAAAACGCCGGCCAGACAATGTATGTCACCGCATTGTCGGGTGAGGCGTTACGCGAACAAGTACCCCTGGCCTCGCAAGCGGTCACCGCCGGGCTGAACATCAACGCGCAGCGCTTCGTGGACCCGCGACGATTCGTGGAGGCCCTGGGCCGCTCGGTGGTGGTCCGCGGGGCAACGATCCACAGGCTGGAAATCCGCGACATACTCACCTCGGGCAGCGGCGTTGCGATGTACCCGCGCAGCGGAAAACCGCTGACCGCGGACGCCGCGGTGATCGCCACCGGCGCACGGTTGTCGCGGCTGGCGGGCCGCTGGCTGCGCGTCCCGGTGCAGGCCGGTCACGGCTATTCGTTTACCGTGCCCGTGGACCGCCCGATACCCACCCCGATCTACCTTCCGCACGTGCGGGTGGCGTGCACGCCCTACAAGGGCGCGATCCGTGTTTCGGGCACCGTGGAATTCCGCCACCCCGATGACCGGGTCATACCAGAACGGGTGGAGGCCATCGTCGCCTCGGCCAGTCCCTTGTTGGACGGGGCGCGCTGGGCCGAGCGCAGCAACATGTGGGTTGGTGCCTACCCGGTCACCCCCGATGGCCGCGCACTGATCGGTGAGGTATCACCAGGCGTCTACGTGGCAGGCGGACACGGCATGTGGGGATTGGCGCACGGCCCAATCACCGGTCGGCTATTGGCCGAACAGATCACGACCGGCAAGCAACCCGAAGCCCTGCGCGAGTTCGATCCGCTGCGCAGAAGCGGCCACTAGCACCTCCCGATAACCGCGAATCCAAAGCGCGGCGAACTCTCGCCCACCAAGGGCCCCACGTCGTCAGGGGCGGTTGCTGTGCTCCGGCCCGCCCCTGGCGACACCCTCATCGACACGAAAGGCATCAAACAAAATGACCAGCATCCAACGCATCCGGATGACACGACACGACTACACCCGACTGCACACCGAACTTGCCGCGCTGCGCTCGCGGCGCAGTATCGAAGTTCCCGACGATTTCATGGATTACGGCGCGAATCCCGCGCGCTACAGGGCGCGACAAGCACGCATCCGCGAGATTGAGGATGTGCTGACCAACGCGGTCGTCGGTGAGGACCCCGTCTACGACCCCGTCGCCGGACCCGGCATGGTTCTTACCATCCGCTACGACGCCACCGGCGAGACCGAAACCTTCCTGCTCGGCAGGCGTTTCGGCGAGGGCGCCGACGTCACGGTCTACTCGACGCTGTCGCCGCTGGGCCACGCGATCGCTGGCGCACGTCCCGGCGAACAGCGCATCTACTCCATCCCCAATGAGACGCGCCCCCTGCTCGTGACACTCCTAGAGGCCGTGCCCTACAGCATGCACGTTGCGAAAAGCCCTCGGCCGCAGTCTGCCCTCCGCGACGCAACGGTGACCGCCGGGCACCACAGACCACAACAACACACGGCGGGCGGAATGAAACGCGCGCCGACGACAGGTGTCGTGCCGAGGCCGGTCCTGACCACCGCTGCCGCGTGATGAAAGGAACAGACATGACCAGCACGCAACGCGTGTGGATCTCGCCGCAAGCCTACGAGCGGCTACAAAGGGAGCTGGCCACCCTTCGTGAGTTGTGTACCGCCGCAGCCGCTGGCGGTGACACCGACGAAAATGGTATCGCTGTCCAACAAGGGTGGCAGGCACGGATTCACAGATTCATGATCTGTTGGTCGTTGCCGCCGTTGGCGAGGATCCACCCGATGACGGGATCGCCGAACCCGGCATGGTTTTGACCATCCGCTACGACGACACCGGGGACATCGAAACCTTCCTACTGGCTGTGCGCGGCGCCGAATACGGCGACATGGAGGTCTACTCCACCCAATCCCCGCTGGGCGCCGCCAGCGCGGGCGCACGCCCCGGCGAGCGACGGACCTACACTCTGCCCAGTGGTGCCACACTCACCGTCACACTCCTCAAAGCCCTGCCCCATGGCATTCACACGTCTGGCTTGAGTTAATGGCCTGCGTACAACATATGAAAACCCGGAATAGTCACGAGCACAGGTAATTACGAGGAGGCTTCTGCCCATGTCCAACATTAACGAGCGCGCCTGTACCGACACCTACACACGTCCGCTCGCGCGCAGTTGTTGTGTGGTGACCGATCACTCCGGCATGTCGCTGCGCACACATTTCCAGCCGGACCTAACCATTGTCGAGGCACACGGCGCGGTCGACGCCTGCAATGCCGCCCGGCTAAGCGATTGCGTCGACGACCTGGCTAGCCGCGGCCGGCCCCTGAATCCTCGACCTTTGGGGTGTGGATTTCTTCAGCGGCGACGGCTTCCGAGCATTGGTCAGGATCGCCGAAAAGTGCCGGCGGACAGGAGTGCGATGGGCACTGGTTACCAGCGAGGCGGTCGACCGACTCCTGGGCACCACGCACAGTAACTACCGGCTGCCCATCGCAGCCTCACTGGGGGAGGCCCTGCAGCAGCTGACATCTACTGACCCTGCATGCTCACTACCGCAACGCGTCACCACTCGGGAGTTCACGAGATGCTAGGCCGCGCGGACTGGTTGGCGAAAACCATGTCGGCTCAGTGGCGATTAGATGAGCCAGCATCCAAACGCAATGCGGTTGCCACTTGTTGTGCACAACCACATACGTCGGTTGCATGGCGTGCACCAGGCGTTCAACAGCGCATAGCGAAAGGTCGCGGCGACGCAGGGGTGATCACATGATGTTTGACCTCATCGACCCGGTGGCGATGATGTTCCTCCTGATTGCGGTGTTGGGTCTAATTATGGCCGTTGCGTACGGGCGAATGTAATCGCCGATGAAAACCAAGAGCCCGATCATCGTCGGAAGATTTGCAGCAATGAGGATGTTGCCTGCGGTCTCGGCGAGCCACCTAAGCGCGGACGCAGTTCGCGCTGTGGTGCAGCGACAACAACGGACACTCCCGTTGTTGCGTTATGCCAAGGCAGTCATCGGTATTTCATACCACCATGGAGCTTGTCGAGCAGGATTCAGGTGCGGAGGTCGGTGATGGTCGGCGCTAAACGCATCGACTGCCGCCACGATCCTTGGGGTAAGACATGGTGATGGTTGGAGCGCAGCCCGAAGAAACCTGTGAAGCGAAGGGGGTGGCGAACCGTGGTCGCGATCGAGCGTCTTGACGAGGACGGTCTGTGGGACCTGTCCGGGCGAACCGACACGCTCGGGGTGTTGTCGGTCTACGTGGACGCCGACCGCAGGCAAGACCCGAACCTGCAAGCCGCCGCGATCGACCTGAGAAACCGATTCCGGGAGTTGCAGCGTCGGATCGGCGAGGAGGCCGGTTCTGATCAGAGCCGCGACGTGGCTGCCGCGCTCGAGCGACTCTGGCCGCAGATAGAGGGCCTGGCAAGCCCGACAGCATCGGGCCGAAGCCGCATCGCCTTCGCCGCGTTGGGAAGTGACTGGGTCCTGCGACTTGGGAGCGCGATGCCGGTGGCCAATCGGTTGGTGTTAGACGATGGCCCGTTTATCCACCCGCTGCTCGAGTTGCTCGACGAGGGTCGGGCGGCGGGCGTCGTGCTGGTTTCGGCGGAGGAGGCCCGGCTGTTCGAGTGGCGAGTCGGGTCGCTTCAGCTGTTGCGGCGGATGGAGCAGCCGTATGTGGAGGCGCCGCACGAGCGTGCCGGGCAAATTGGGGGCGGCCCGCAAGGGCAGTTCCACACGCCGATGCGCGAACAGCGCCAAGCCCGCGAGCGCGACCGCATGCAGCGATTCTTAGACCAGGTGACCACGGTGGCTACCGAGCTGGCCGGTGATCGCGGCTGGGAGCGGATCCTCATCAGTGGCGGGCAGCGCTGGACCGAGCCAACCGTCGCCAAGTTCCCCCAAGCGCTTCGCGACAAGGTATTCGCCGACGCTCGGGTCCTCAACGGGCTCGATGACGTTGCGCTGGCGACCGCCGTCACCGAATGGGTTCATGAGCAGCACACCGAGCGCGAAAGGCAGCTGCTGGAGCATGTGCGCGACGCCGCCGGGTCGGGAGTCGCAGCCCTGGGGTTGTCCCAAGTGGCCGCAGCGTTGAACGCCGGGCGAGTCGCACACTTGGTGTATGACTTGGTGTATGACCCGAACGTCCGCTACACGGGGACGGTGGGTGCGGACGGGGCGCTGTACGGCGGCGACGAGGTCGGCCCGGACGGACACCCGGGAACCCCGGAGCCCCGTTTGACCGAACGGCTGGTCGAGCGGGCACTTAAGACCGGAGCCCGGATTAGTCCCGTCGAGGGCGCCGCCGACGGGGGGCTGCGGGATGCCGCCGGCATTGCTGCGCTGCTGCGCTGGTAAAAGCCTGGCGGGCATCCCGAGCGGCGTGAACTTTCGGGGTGCTGCACGCGACTCCGAACAGGTAGGCGCACTGGCATCGCCCCGGCCACCCCGACGACAGAAACACGATCCGGCTGCTGAGCCTTGATGACTTAAGCAGTTCGCGCTGTGGTGCAGCGACAAATACTGACCTTTGCGTTGTCGCGTTACGCCAAGGCAGCCACCGGAATCCATACCAGGATGGAGGTTGTCTAGCAGGATTCGGGCGCGGAGGTCGGTGATGGTTGGCGTTAAACGCCTCGGCTGTCGACCACGATTAGCGATCGTGGTCGGTGCGGGCGTGGTGGGCTTGTGCACCGCATCCAACATCGATTCGTATCCCGGTGCGCTTCAAACCCGTAGACATTGCCGGCCCCGCCACAAGGGCGGGTTCGGCCACGCCGTTCTAAACGCACTTCGTCCGTGAAGGAGACGACACACGGGCGATGCGCGCCCCGAAACGAACCGTACGCGAAGAACATCGAATAAAGGATAGGCAGCACATGTCAGCAACCACTGAACACATTGGCGCCGCACGAGCGCACCGACCGACAATCGGAACCTTGCGATTGCGGTTGAAACCCGCACACCGGTCCTACGGTTTCGTGCAAGGAGGCTGGTGGCCACAATCAACCAGGCTTGCCACCGAACTTCCGTCACTGCTGGCCGCACTCTCGCTACGATTCGGCACGATTGATCGGGTCCGCTATCACCAAAGCGATTGGTCGCCAACACCGCCGAGCATCAAACACCAAGGCGGCAACGTGATTCTCGACACCAGCCACGACTCGCCCAACGTCATCACAGTGTTCGGTAAGCAACTCGGGAGGTTGGCCCTTCTGGTGGTACCCCCATACACCGACGCCGACGACGCGTACGCGGCGATGACAACGGCGGCCAGCGTCGGCGATGCTTCCACCCCCGACCAACTACTCGGAATCAACGAGCGCAGCGCGAAAGATCGCCACCACGCCCGCATCGCGCTGCAGCAATGGGATTGTGCGATGGGGATGTGAAGGAGGAGCCTTTGCCATCCTGCATCACAATCGCATTCACATCATTTCAGCTGAGAGCTCAGCTGATGGAATCGACTTAAGGAGTTGTTATGTCATTGCTAACTATCGGCGACCAGTTCCCGTCCTACCGGCTCACTGCATTGGTCGGCGGGGATCTGTCTAAGGTTGACGCCCACCAACCCGGGGACTATTTCAGCACCATTTCCAGTGACGACTATCCGGGCAAGTGGCGCGTGGTGTTCTTCTGGCCCAAGGACTTCACTTTCGTGTGCCCCACGGAGATCGCCGCGTTCGCCAAGTTGCACGACGAGTTCGAAGATCGTGACGTTCAGATCCTGGGCGTGTCGGTGGACAGCGAGTTCGTGCACTTCCAATGGCGCGTGCGCAATGAAGATCTCAAGACGGTGCCGTTTCCGATGCTTTCGGATATCAAGCGAGAACTGGCCCAAACCACCGGGGCGCTCAACGCTGAGGGTGTCGCCAACCGCGTCACCTTCATCGTCGACCCCACTAACGAGATCCAATTTGTCTCGGTGACCGCCGGATCGGTGGGACGAAATGTCGATGAGGTGCTGCGGGTGCTCGACGCGCTGCAGTCCGACGAACTGTGTGCCTGCAACTGGCGCAAGGGTGACCCGACCCTGGATGCCGGCGAGCTGCTGAAAGAGTCGGCGTAATGGGCATCGAGAACTTAAAGGGCGCACTGCCCGAATACGCCAAGGATCTCAAGCTCAACCTCGGCTCGATCACCCGGACCACGGCGCTCAACGAAGAGCAGCTCTGGGGCACGCTTTTGGCCAGCGCGGCGGCCATGCGGAATACGCAGGTATTGGCCGAGATTGGCGCCGAAGCAGCCGACAATCTCTCAGCCGAGGCCTACCCCGCGGCACTAGGTGCTGCCTCGATTATGGGCATGAACAATGTGTTCTACCGTGCCCGCGGATTCCTTGGCGGCCAGTACGACGACCTGCGTCCGGGGCTGCGGATGAACATCATCGCCAATCCGGGTGTGGACAAAGCGAATTTCGAGCTGTGGTGCTTCGCCGTCTCGTCGATCAACGGATGCCCGGACTGCCTTAATGCACACGAGCACACGCTGCGCGAGGCCGGTGTGAGCAGGGAAACGATTTTCGACGCTTTGAAGGTCGCCGCCATCGTGGCGGGTGTGGCACAGGCGATCACCACTGCACACACACTGCAACAACTACAAGCGAAGGAGTAACGATGACGTCGACGGTAAGGCTGGGGCGGATAGCCGGCGTGGCGGTCGGTGTGCACTGGAGCGTGCTCGCCATTGTAGTGCTGGTGGTCGCCGGTTTGTCGATGCACTTTACCCGGATCGTCCCGGGATATCCGTGGGGCGCATACCTGTTGGCCGCGGTGGTGGCCGCCGTGCTGTTCGTGGCCTCGCTGCTGGCCCACGAGATGGCACACGCGATCGTGGCCCAACGCAACGGGGTCGAGGTGGACGGCATCACGCTGTGGCTGCTCGGGGGGGTCGCCCGGCTGCGCAGTGAGGCTCCCACGCCCGGTGCTGATTTCCGCATCTCTGCGGTCGGGCCGGTCACCAGCCTCCTGCTGGCAGGGGTGTTCGGGGCGGCGGCCTGGCTGGCTGAGCTGGCCGACATGAACACCCTGATGGTGGCAGTCCTTAGTTACCTGGCTTGGATCAATCTGGTGCTGGCCGTATTCAACGCGATCCCGGCTGCGCCGCTAGACAGTGGGCGGATCCTGCGCGCCGCGGTATGGGCATGGCGAGGTGATCGCCTCACCGCGACGGTGGTGGCAGCCCGGGCGGGCAGGCTGTTCGGCTTCAGCTTGATCGCACTCGGCCTGCTGCTGGCCATCGGTGGCATGGGTGGCGGCCTGTGGTGGATGCTGCTGGGCTTATTCATAGTCACCATGGCCAGCGCCGAGGAGCACCACGCCCGGACCAGCACTGCGCTGGCCGGAGTCGAGGTCCGAGATGTCATGACTGAGCACCCCGAAACGGTGGACGGCAACTCCACGGAGTTGCTCGCGGCGTGGTGCCGTGTACGGTCGCCCTAATCCGATCCTCGACGGCGCTGCCGGCGATGAACAACATCTCGTCGCCGGCCTCGAGCACGTCATCAGACCGCGGGAGAATGATCCGGTCTCCGCGCAGCACGGTCACCAGTGCGGTGTTCTCAGGCAACGTCAGGTCGCGCACCCGCTGTCCGACCAGTGGGTTATCCAGGGGCAGAGTCAGTTTCGCCACAACGACACGACCGTGGCGAAGCTCCATCAACCGCACGAGGTGGCCGACATCGATGGCTCCCTCCACCGCAGCGACGATGGCGCGTGGTGCGGAAACCGCCACGTCGACGCCCCACGCAGCGGTGAACAGCCATTCGTTGCGGGAGTCGTTGACCCGCGCGACTACCCTGGGTACCTCGAACTCGGTCTTGGCGAGCAGCGACGCCGCGAGGTTGACTTTGTCATCACCGGTGGCGGCGATGACCACGTCGCAGATCTGCATTTCGGCCTCTTGGAGCGAGGCCAGCTCACAAGCGTCGGCAAGTAACCACTCCGCGCCAGGAACTGTCCGCGGTTCGTACTCGCTGGCGTTGCGCTCGATGAGCAAGACTTTGTGCCCGTTGTCGAGCAGTTCCCGGGCGACGGACCGCCCGACCGCGCCGGCTCCAGCGATCCCGATGCGCATCACCTGCTCTCCTCCTTCCGGGCGCAGTTCCTCCGCCAGTCGGCGTATCGACCGATCCTGGTGGACCCATGAAGCCATGTTGACCCATCCGGGGCGCTTCCGCGCTGTTACCGCTAACTCAGGCACAGCCGAGTGAGTTTGGTACTGATTTACTAGACACCTACACGAGTCGGCTGGCCTTGCTGCAGGCGGTAAGTGGCATGGCCACACCCGACTGGTCCGCCCCGAACGAGGACGACATGAGCTTGCAGCAGCTGTATGTGGCGCTGCTCGCCGGAGGCCTCGTGTTGCTCGTCAGCATTGTGGCCACGCGAGTGGCCACCTCGGTGGGTCTGCCCAGCCTGTTGCTATTCCTGGCGGTCGGCGTGGCTGTCGGCGAGGATGGGCTTGGGCTGCACTTTGACGACGCCCAGCTCGCCCAGGCCCTAGGCACTGCGGCGCTGGCGGTCATTCTGGTCGAAGGCGGACTCACCACGAGGTTCGCCGACATCCGTAAAGTGCTGGCCCCCGCGGCAGTGCTCGCCACCCTCGGTATCGCGATTAGCATGGCCATCACCGCTGTGGGCGCCCATCTGCTGCTCGGAATCGACTGGCAATTGGCGCTGCTGCTTGGAGCGATCGTTTCCGCCACCGATGCGGCTGCGGTGTTTTCCGTCCTACGAGTTGTGCCGCTACCCGGACGTGTCGTTGGCCTGCTTGAGGCCGAGTCCGGGTTCAACGATGCCCCGGCGCTCATTCTTGTTCTATTGTTCAGCCGCACGCCGCTAACGCTGGCTCCGGGGAACTTGGCTGCAACTTTGTTGTACGAGTTGGCAGTTGGCGTCGCGATAGGGCTGGTCTGCGGTTTTCTCGGTGCGGTCGCGCTGCGCCGCATAGCCTTGCCTGCCTCGGGCCTTTATCCGCTCGCGGCGGTCGGGCTGGGGATGGTGGCGTTCGCCGCAGCTGGTACGGCCCAGGCCAGCGGTTTCATAGCCGCGTATCTCGCCGGGCTGGTGCTGGCGAACTCTGGGCTGTCCCATCGCTCGGCGACCCGGTCATTCGCCGAGGGGGCCGGTTGGCTCGCTCAGATCGGTCTGTTCGTCCTGCTCGGTCTCCTGGTATCGCCGGCGGAGTTGCCCGGTGAGTTTGTTCCGGCGATCGTTATCGGATTGGTGCTACTGCTGCTCGGCCGACCGCTGTCCGTCGTGGCCTCGCTCGTGGCGTTCCGGGTGCCCTGGCGCGAGCAACTATTCCTGTCCTGGGCCGGTTTGCGTGGTGCGGTCCCTATCGTCCTGGCGACGTTCCCTATCGTCGCGGGTGTTCCTAATAGCGACCGCCTGCTCAACATTGTGTTCATTCTCGTCGTGGTATTCACGCTGGTGCAGGGTCCCAGCTTGCGCCTGATCGCTCATCGGCTGGGGTTGATCCTGCGCGACTCCACGCGAGAGATTCAGGTGGAAGCGGCGCCTCTGGACGTGATGGAGGCGGAACTGTTAACCATGACGGTATTGCCACGGTCGCGCTTGCATAACGTCACCATCCTGGAACTGCGCCTACCAGACCCCAGTGTGATCACCTTGATTATCCGAGACGGTCAACCGCTGGTACCGCAGCCCGACAGTCGAATCGAGGTTGGTGATGAACTGCTCATTGTGACCACACCGGAGGCACGCGACGCAGCGGAACGGAGACTGCGGGCAGTCAGTCGCCGGGGCAAGCTCGCCTACTGGTTCGATGAGTACGGTCGACCAGACTGACCCAATTAGCGGCGCGATAATGTAGCCAGACCAAAAACTTTCGGCGAAGCCGCTCCGAGTGGCCGCGGAACCTCTCCACCCGCTCGACCAGGGCCGAGTCCACCTGCCTTTGCCCCCACCGATCCGGCGACACCGGGTGATCCGCTCGACGAGTCCGTTCGCACAGAGTAAGCCGCGCGACCGGCATGCAGGCCGCGACCGCCGGCCGTGGTTTCGTTGTGTGATGGCGAGCTGTCGGCTAGTGTTGCTCGCTCATGCCTGCAGGCAGTGCCAATGGCCGCTCGCGGCTCGCCATCCAGCTGTGGTTACCGCCCGAGGCACTTGCCGCCGACTTCAGCACTCGGATGGAACACCGCGAGGAATAGCGCGGGGTGGGAATACGTGCACTGCACCAGCAGCGTGCCAGGAGACGACTTACACACCGCCCCTTGGCGATTTGTGCGCACTGCACAGCCTCGACGGTCGTCGCACCACCACGCACCCTTGGACCTCATCGGGGCCTGCCCGAACACCCTGGTGTCGAGGAGGCGGTCCAGCTGACTGACGACGAGTTGTTCGATCCCTATGAGCAGGCGCTGCTTTGGACCGAATCAGGCGTGGGCATCGTCGTCACCCCGGACGAACAGATGCACCTGCTGGCGATCAGTGACCGCGTCGTAACCGACGGCGTCGGCCACTCGGTGGACACACTGACGGGTGGTGCCGGCGTGGTGTTTTGGTTCGGCGCAACCGATCCAAGCGTTGCGGTCAATAGGATGGCAACCCTCAACCTGTTCG
The DNA here is from genome assembly GCA_963728815.1 of uncultured Actinomycetota bacterium. Lineage (GTDB taxonomy): Bacteria > Actinomycetota > Actinomycetes > Mycobacteriales > Mycobacteriaceae > Mycobacterium. The sequence goes on along the minus strand of CAVSLH010000014.1, from coordinate 15,037 downwards.
CCGCTGCGGGGATGTCGGCACGGGCAGTGCCCTTACTGCACGGCCCCGTGCTGATCACTGGCGTCGATCCAGACGGGAAGCCGATCGGGCTTTCGAAGGCGCAATTAGAGGTCCACCGCGACGCCATGCCCTTCAGATGCTCGATGAGCGCTGCGTCGTGGGTGCGCCGGCGACCCCGGTGGTGATAGGTCGGACTACCAGCCGGGGCCCACACCTCGGCGATGGTAAGGCGTATGGCCGGGGGTGTGAAATCCGGCGAAAATGGCTATCTAACCGGCGTGAGAGATGTAGCGCGCGGAGTAGCCCGCGTAGTGCGACCTGGCCACGCTGGGACGATTAGCCGCAGCGCGACGGTGACCACCGCCTCGGTCGGCAACGGCGCACGATTCGCGGCCCGACCGGTGTCGGGCGGTGGGACCCCGACCCCGTTGTGGACGGGCTGGGCGCATCCCTTCCCCAGACTGGACCTCACCGGGCGTCCCGGGCTGGTCGTCGTGGCGCCGCATCCCGACGACGAGACCCTCGGCCTCGGCGGCACCATCGCCGCCCTGACTGTCGCCGGCGTGCCCGTGGAGGTGGTGTCGGTGAGCGACGGTGGTGCGGCGTACCCCGGATTATCCGCGGTGGGACGCAATCGCCTGGAATGCATCCGTCGCTTCGAATTACATAGAGCCGCAGGTATTCTCGGCGTCAGTGAGATGACCTGCCTTGGCTTGCCGGACGGGGAGCTGAGCGATCACGAAGCGTGGCTCGCCAATGCTCTCACCGCAATCCTGCGACAGAGGCGAGCAGGTGTGTGGTGTGCGGCGACCTGGCGGGGTGACGGGCATCCGGATCACGAAGCGGTGGGGCGCGCGGCGGTGTGCGCCGCACGGCGCGCCAGCGCGGTCCTGCTCGAATACCCGATATGGATGTGGCACTGGGCGCGACCCAGCGACGCCGCGGTGCCATGGGAGCGCGCCCACGCCGCTCCGCTGACGCGATCTGACATCGACCGCAAACGGCGCGCCGCGCAAAGCTTTCGTAGTCAATTCGAGGCTCCGGATCGGCGCGGCGCGCCGGTGCTGCCACCGTGTGTGCTGCGGCGGCTGCTTTCGGTCGGGGAGGTGGTGTTTTGCTGACACCGCGGCTGCCCGACGCGTACTTCGACACCATGCACGCCGCGTCATCGGACCCCTGGCAGCTGGACACCCGCTGGTACCAGCAGCGTAAATACGCGATCACACTGACGGTGCTGCCGCGACGGCGTTATCGGCGCGCCTTCGAACCCGGCTGCTCGATCGGAACGCTCACCGAACGGCTGACTGAACGCTGCGATTTGGTGACGGCCACCGACGTGGCGGTGGCTGCGCTGCTGGGCACCGATCGGCGGTTGCGCGCGGCCGGACGGCGTGACCAAGTAAGCCTGCTGCAGCGGTCACTCGACCAGCCTTGGCCGACAGGCGGTTTCGACCTCATCGTCTTATCGGAGGTCGGCTACTATCTGCGAGCCGACACATTGCGCGCGGTGTTGGACCGCGAACGCCCTCGGCTGCCCGGCGGCGCCACTATCGTCGCGGCGCACTGGCGACATCCGGTAGACGATTATCCGATCTCCGGCGACCACGCTAACGAGATTATCGGCGCCACACCGGGTCTACACCTCGCCGGCAGCTACCGTGATCCCGACGTCGCAATCGACGTATTCGACAACCGCCTCCGCCATATCCGTGGCCGCGGGCGACGGTTAGCGTCCAGCGTATCCAGCACACACCAGTGCGGCCGACCGAGCGAGCAAAGTTTCAGGGCTTGTTCTCCGCGCATCCTGCGCCGGCCAGGTGGGCCGGCCCGACCCGGTCGTCGTCGCGGTGTTTCGGAGGCTTCAGACGCCGGCTGCTCCTCCGCGGGTGGCGCCGTCGCCCCGCGCCGGCGTGTCGTCGGGTTTTGGCGCTTTGTAGTCCGGATCGGCCACCGGCCGGGCGGCACCGCGGTCCTGGCATCGGTGCCCTCGCCGGGTTGCTCAGAGGCGATCTCCCCGCTCTGCTTTCGTCCCTCGTAGGGTGGTATGGCGGGTTTCGCGTCACCCGGCGGGAGGGTCCCGGAGCCAGCGTAAACGTCGTCCTCGCCCGGCTTGCCGTACCGATTCGTCGTCGATGGCCCCCTGAGGGCCGGTCGGCGGGGCCCGCGCTGGGCTTGTCCGACCCGGTGTCACGCGATCCCGGCTCTCCGCGTTCCGACTGCGCTTCCTCCGGCAATTCTTTGCCTGGGCTGTTCATAACATCCGACCTGATAGCCGCCGCAGGCGCTGCGGCGACGCCAAGAGAGGGGTTACCCATGCACGTATCCTCGGTGTCTTTAGACGTCGAACTCTTCGCCGCAGAAAAACGGTGGGACGGAAACCGGGTATGCGTCGGGCACTTTGAACGGATCCGAGCCGCCGTGCGCACTCTCGGGGCCACACCAGCCGAGCCGATCTTCGTCTGCCCCTGCCACAGGCTTTGAACTATGGATGAGTCGGGTGGCCTCGCGTGTGCGAATTCTCGTCGCGCGGATGTTCAACGGCTAGATTATGTCGCGGCAGCCGCCGCTGATAGTGCGGTGTCCATATTGGGGTAAAGGCGTAGCCGGGAACCTAGTGCGGCGGCAGCGATGATTCGGCCCACTACGGGTCTGCGACTGACCAAGCACATCCTGATGCCGCGGCAGCGGCAGCGGTCGGCCTCCTCGGCCAGTGCGGTAAATGCGCAGCCACCCATGAAGTCGAGGCCATCGGTGTCAATTACAAGGGGCCCGGGTGGGGTGGTCGCCGCGGCGGCTTCGCGCAGCAGCTGCTGCCAGGTGTGCTCGTTAGCGGCGTCGACTTCGCCGCCGGGGTATACGGTCACGGTCGAGCCATTGCACTCGGCGACGGTCCTTAAGAAGCTATGTTTATTGTCCAGCGCTGAGACGAGATTGGCGCTCAACGCGAGGGGAAGTGGAGAAGGTTCGACGGCAACGCTCATGGGTCACTCCGAGTCCTCTGGCGTGTAAACGCCAGATGGGGATGGCCGCCCTACGCGTTTGAAGACAGGCCGATGGGGGTTGCCCGCCCTACGGGTCTGAAGACGAGGCTCGCTGCCCTCCGGGTTTAGAAGACAGACTAGTCTGTCTTCTATAACAGAGACAGGGCGGTCTGTCTATGCGAGTAGAGTAAGAGTTCAGATGGAAATCAGCGACGTCACTCAGATCGGGCCCACCTTGCTGACGGCGCGTGAGCGAATTTTGACTACCGCCTACCGGCTGTTTACCCGGCGTGGCATTCGCGCCGTGGGCAACGACGAAGTGATCGCGGTATCCGGGGTGGCCAAGGCGACTCTGTATCGGCACTTCCCGAGCAAGAACGACCTGGTCTTGGCGGTGCTGCAGCGTCGAGAAGAATTGTGGACTCTGGGGCTGGTGGAGCAGCAGTCACGGCTGCGCGGTGAGACCCCCGAGGAATGACTGCTGGCGATCTTCGACGTGTTTCACGACTGGTTCCAAAAGCGTGAGGACTTCGACGGTTGCTCGTTCATCAACGTTTTGATCGAGCTAGGTGCCGCGCATCCGGCCGGGCAAGCCAGCATCCAGTATCTCGACAACATCCGCACGATCGTCCGTGAGCGCGCCGAAGCGGCCGGCCTGGTCGATGTCGACAACTTCGCCCGCTCCTGGCACATCCTCATGAAGGGCTCCATCATCGCCGCCGCCGAAGGTGATCTTCAAGCTGCCCGCCGCGCCCGAGCGATGGGCCGCGCCCTCATCGAACGACACCGGCCGCCAGCCGGCGGCTGAGTCTCGCTTCCGGGCCGCCGAGCCTGGCTGAAGGGCTAAACCGACGGCTCAGGCGGGGAAGGCACGTTGCGCAAACCGGACGTCACCGATCCTGGTGTCTGCTTGGGCAGGTGCTAAGAACCTGATGGTGGTGGTGGTGCTGCGTTCAGTCTGACTGGCTTCGAAGGTGTGCGAGGGGATACGGCGCAAACGTGACCCTCAGGTTTCGGTGACCCGGAGGCTACTGAGCAACAGCGGCGCAGCATCGAGGAGATGTTCGGGGTAACGGCAGCTTATTCGGGCGCCGATGTGACCAAGCCGGTCGAGGTTGCCGAAATGATCAGCGGCACCGAAAAGACTTTCGGGGTGATGCTCGCAGGCTCAACGAGTCGAAGATGAGGTAGTGGACTACGCGGGCGCGCCTTGCCCGGCCTCGGAAGACTAAGGGTAAGAACACTCACCCGGGACGGTGAAAGGAGTCGCGATGAGAGATTCTGTGCCACTTAAGCACATTGTCGCCGGTGACCTGACCATTGCGCACGGTGCTTCACGCCGCCACTTGCAGTTAATCCAACCACTCACTCCAGCACTGTGCAGCGACGAGCGTGCGCACCAATTGCTGACGCAGAACATAAACCACGACGTCGTCCCCGATGATCCTCCGCTCACGTGCTCGCCTGGTGACTTGACATTTGTCACGAGTGGCGGTGGCTATTGGAACGCAGCTGTAACCTGTGCTATCAATCCGGTTCGGGCGCAGTGTCTTTCGGGTACCGGGAGAAGTGGATAGACGTGGATCGCGTCTGGTTCTTCGTGGTAGGTCACGACTTCGCCGGGACCTGCTGTGTCGCGGAGTCGTCGGCAGTCGGCGAGGAAGATGTCGTGGTCTCCGATATAGGGGTCGATCGAGGGTAGGTTGGTGAGAATCGGAAACCCCGCAGATGCACCGCAACTCGCACCAGCGATCGAGCGGATCGCCCGCCGCGCCGGGCGTCCGCCACGCGCGGTGACCGCTGATCGCGGCTACGGACTGGCCTCCGTCGAATGCGACCTTCACCAGCTCGGCGTACGCACCGTGGCCATTCCCCGGATGAGCAATCCCGGCGCTGCCCGCCGCCAATTCGAGCACCGGCGAGCCTTCCGAGAGAAAGTCAAATGGCGCACCGGATCCGAAGGACGGATCAATCACCTCAAACGAAGCTATGGCTGGAACCGCACACACCTCCCCGGCATCAACGGAGCCCGAACCTGGTGCGGACACGGAGTCTTCGCCCACAACCTAGTCAAGGTCAGCGCCTTGGCCGCATGAAACCGACCGCCAGCCCACCACCCTGCCACCGTCAACTCAGCCCTTGCACCGCCGAACCTTTTTCAGGTCCTAGTAGTTAGCGGGCATCGGCGGCCGCCGGTCCAGGGAAGGCGGTCGCGGTCTGCACCAGTGAGCAAGGCGATTCTGGCTGGCACAGCGGTTACATCCTGTGCGAGAACGTGTTTCCCGCTGCTCAAGGTTTGTGTGCCGTCGACTCATAAGCGCGCATGCGCAGGGTCATCTCGGATAGCGATACGAGACGTTATTCGCAGAAGCCGAGATTAGGTTGCGGCATGATGTTGTGCGCGATTTGCGGGTGGCATCAATGCAGCAGCTGTTGCCAGTTGGCAGGGACGCGCCCGGCGGGTCCTGGCGTCGGCTGATTGAGTGGGTGATGATCCGGCGGCGCGAGTTGGGGCCCGTCATCGTAGAACTGTTGGTCGCGGTAGTTGTAGAACCAGTGTTCTTTGGGCTCATAACTGGTGATCCAGGAATGTCCGGTTGCTTCGGCGTGGGCGGTGGTGTGCTGACCGGGCGAGTTGTCGCAGCACCCGATGTGGCCGCACTGCGCGCAGCGGCGCAGGTGAAACCACCATCCGCGCTGTTGTTCGCACTCCACGCAGCCCGGGCCGGTGGGCGGAACAGTGGTGTCGATGCCCGGATATTCCCTCACCAATTCCATCCTGATCTATATCAGCCGGCGATGCACTTCGCTTTCGATGCGCTTCTAGTTGTTAAGGAAAAGTCGCGCATCGGCCAAGAACACTTCCGCATGTTGCGACTGTGCGCCGTGGCTGGCGTCGGGAAGCATCAGAAGTCTGGCATCGGAAAGGTTCTCTTCGAGGATCATGGCGTTGACTGCGTCAACGACGATGTCTTTGGCGCCGTGAACGATCAACGTTGGCTGCTGGATTGCTCGGAGCATGGCGTAGCGGTCTGTGGTCGGGATTTGGCCCCATTCACGGATCGCATCCAACTGAGCGGCGGCGGCTGTCATGGTGACTGGCGTATCGCGACGTTGTGGCGAAACCCGGTGACGATGCCGGGTGACCTGCCGCTGATCACCGGCTGGGTAGCAACGTAGCGCCAAAGACCTCGGCACCCCGACGGCCCCTTAAGGGAACGTCACCGTGTACTAATGGGTTGTGATAAGGCCACGAAACCCTGGCCTGATGCCCGGTAGGGTGCGTGGGACTACTGTCCTGGTGAAGCTGTCGACGCCCAGGCTGGCCCTGCCGAGGCAACCTTCGCTGTGAGGCTGTCGCCGGCCGCCGGCAGAACGGATGTTTGTGGTTTCACGGACCCGGGTAATCGGTGCACATATGTTCACCGAAAGCCGGTGTACCTGGACTTGAGGCGATGGAGCCACTCTATGGAGTTGAAGATGCGGAGCCTGACGGGATGGAGTGCCGCTCCCGCGAAGGACGTCAAGACCGCAGTATCCCCGAAGGTCAATGTGTTGCGCGGGTTGGTGGCTCGCGCGACGACACCGCTGTTGCCTGATGACTATCTCAAGCTGCTCAATCCGTTGTGGTCTGCGCGGGAACTGCGTGGCGTGGTGGTCGATGTTCGCAAAGAAACCGAACATTCGGCGACGGTGAGTATCAAGCCGGGATGGGGATTTTCCGCGGACTACCGGCCCGGCCAGTATCTGGGTATCGGGCTTCGGGTCGATGGCCGCTGGCACTGGCGGTCCTACTCGCTCACGTCGGTCCCGCGGCGGGACAAAAAATTGCTCTCGATCACCGTGAAGGCAACACCCGAGGGGTTCCTGTCGTCCCATCTGGTCAACGGCGTCGAGGCCGGCACGGTGGTTCGGTTGGCAACTCCGAAGGGCGATTTCACGCTTCCTGACCCGGCGCCGGGCAAATTGTTGTTCGTGACGGCGGGCAGCGGCATCACCCCCGTCATCGCGATGCTGCGCTCGCTCAAGCAGCGTGGCGAGAGTCCCGACATCGTGCACATCCATTCGGCGCGCGCCGTCGATGAGGTGATATTCCACGACGAGTTGCGTGCGTTGGAGCGCGCTCAGCCCGGCTATCGGTTGCACCTGCAGTTGACCGCGGATATGGGCAAGATCGCCTTCGCCGAGCTTGACGGTGTCGTTCCCGATTGGAAGGGGCGTTCCTCGTGGGCGTGCGGGCCGCCGAAAATGCTCGACACGGTCGAAAAGGTCTGGACGGACGCGAATTTGCGGGACAGCTTGCACATGGAGCGGTTCACCATCTCCCGCACCGACAAAGGCGGCGAGGGCGGCACGGTCACCTTCGCCCTCTCTGATAAGTCCATCGAACTCGACGGCGCCACGTCGCTATTAGAAGGTGGCGAAAAGCTCGGCATCCAGATGCCGTTCGGCTGCCGAATGGGCATCTGTCAATCCTGCGTACTGCCGCTGGAATCGGGCTATGTGCGCGATTTCCGGTCCGGCACCGAGCACAGCGCCGGAGACCGAATCCAGACGTGCATCTCCGCCGCTTCCGGCGACTGCACCATTAACATCTAGGGGGCCGCATGGCTATCACTGACATCAAACAGTACGCCCACCTCACCGAGGCCGACGTCGAGGAATTGGCCCGCGAACTGGACGCGATCAGAACCGACATCGAAGAGTCCAGGGGTGAACGGGACGCGCGCTATGTGCGCAGGACCATCCACTTGCAGCGCGCGTTGGCGGCCGGCGGCCGAATCGCCTTGATGGCGAGCAGGAACAAGGTCGCCTGGGTCGCCGGGACCGCCATGCTCGCCGCCGCGAAGATCATCGAGAACATGGAACTCGGGCATAACATCACCCACGGCCAGTGGGATTGGATGAATGATCCGGAGATTCACTCGACCGAATGGGAGTGGGACACCACCTCTCCGAGCGTGCAGTGGAAGAAGTCGCACAACTTTGTGCATCACAAATACACCAACATCGTCGGGATGGACGACGACGTGGGCTACGGGCTGCTCCGCGTCACCCGAGACCAACGCTGGGACAAATGGAATATCGGCAACCCGGTCTACAACCTGCTGCTCGGAACACTTTTCGAGTGGGGAGTTGCGTTGCACGGGGTGGAATTGTCGAAGGTCCGCAGAGGCGAGAAATCCAAGGACGAGGTCCGCAGGGACTTGCGGGTGATCGGCAAGAAGGTCGGCAAACAGGTCGGCAAAGACTACGTGGTCTTCCCGGCCCTGGCGGGCCGGAACTGGAAGCACACCCTGCGCGCCAACGTGACGGCTAACCTCATCCGCAACTACTGGTCCTACATGGTCATCTTCTGTGGGCACTTCCCCGACGGCGCCGAGAAATTCACTCGCGAGGAATACGAGGCGGAGACGCACCCAGAGTGGTACCTACGGCAGATGCTCGGGTCGGCGAACTTCAACGCTGGGCGCCTGATGGCCTTCATGAGTGGCAATCTGTGCTACCAGATCGAGCACCACCTGTTTCCCGACCTGCCCAGCAACCGCTACGCCGAAATATCCGAGCGCATCACAGCGCTCTGTGACAAGTACGACCTGCCATACACGACCGGATCCCTTGGGCGTCAGTACATGCAGACGTTCTGGACCATCCTCAAGCTCTCACTCCCGAACAAGTTGCTCGAAGCCAACGAGGACGACGCACCCGAAACCCACTCGGAGTTAAAGTTTCGAATCCGTGCCGGCGTCCGGGATAGCTTTGGTATCGATCCCGACACTGGCAGACGGCGCGGACTGCGGACAGCGTTGCGCGAGTTGCGGAACGGGGACATCGCGACAGCGTAAGCAATCGGGACTCAGTCGAGCCGTACCTATGCCCTGGGGAATGGTGTGACGGATTACGTGACACCGTTGAGCCGCGATCAAGGGAGTCAGCGCCGTGTCATCGCTGGTGTGCCGTCAGGTGTCGCCAGTGATTGCTATCGACGAACCACCGTCGCGCTTCTAAGCGTGCGAGACGTCGCTTAGTCCGTGCAGGCGGGCATGCGACGGATCATCCAGCTCGACCCGCGCCCCGCGAGCAACTGCTGAAACGCTTTTCCATGCATTCGGCATACGTGGCCGGGTCCGGCAGGGCGTCGCGGTCCGCGGTGGCGCTGATCGACAAAGTTCCGTTGTAGCTCGCAACGACATGGATAAGGTTCAAGCCGCCTATCAGCGGCCCGAGACCGGCGGCGCGTACGAGTTGGGCACCGCTGAAGAAGATCGGTTCGGTTGGACCCGGCACGTTGGTCACGGTCGTGTTGGCAACCGTGGGGCCAGAGAACGGAAGCACGCTCGCGGCCTTTGCAGTCATCCCCAGCAATGAGGTTGGCACTGTTCCAATCAGATCGACCAGCTGGGTCCTGATCGATTGATCCGACTCCGAACGGCTCCCCGCAGTCGACGCAGCGATTGCGGCAAGCCGTTCGAGCGGATTCGTCGACGAGTTCGCGTTGCTGCTAGACGTCAAGGACGTCTACTGGGCGTCCGACGGCCGCAAGAGCGTGGACGTCGCCGTCACGGTGATCGCGGTAGGCGCGACGGCTATCGCCGGTCTTCCCTCTTGGTCACATGCGCACCGGGCCACTTCGGTCTTGCGAAGTTGTTCGCCCAGCGCGGCGACGAGCGTGCTGGCCGCGGGCAGCGTGTCTTGTGGGTCGCAGATCCGCAGCCAGCGTGAAACGACTGCACCAGGTACGAGCGCCCAGCTTATGCCGGCGCGGGCGCAGCCGGCAGAGACCTTGTGTAGCGCCGAGAAACCCTTGGCCCCAAAAAAATCCAGACCGCGCAGATCAAGGATCAGACCACGGCAGCCCGTGACATGCCCCAGCGTGCACTCGGCCAGAGTGCCGGCGTTGGACTCGTCGATCTCGCCGTGGGCGCTGATGACGGCCACCGATGAGTTCAACCGGCGAACCTCTAAACGTGCTGTGTGACGCTCCCACGGCTGGGAAAGAACGCCGCGATCCGGCTGGACGAAAGGGTGAGACGATTTTGTCTCCGTAACAGTGGACACCGGGTCGAACTGGTTGATTCGCCGGAGGTTGATCCGCTGCGCGGCGGGTACTCGGTGTGGAGGGTTCGGCGACTACGCCGGGTTCAGCCCGCGGCGATAAGGAGTTCGCGATGGACGTTATGGCAGCTACTGAATTTCTTGCTCGGTCTACAACGTTGACGAGCGTCGGTTGGATCGGCTACATCATTATCGGTGCGATAGCTGGCTGGATCGCCGGCATGATCATGAAAACCAAAATGGGCGTCCTGGTCGACATCGTGGTGGGTATCGTCGGCGCCCTGATCGGTGGTTTTCTGCTTAGCTTCTTTGTCGATACCGCCAGTGGCGGCTGGTGGTTCACGCTGTTCACCGCGATCCTGGGAGCAGTAATCCTGCTCTGGGTCCTGCGTTTGGTCCAACCGCGTACCCGCGTATAACGGGTCCGCAGAGAAAGCCATCGTCGTGTGCATCGGCTGACGACGATCGCTTTGTGCTGGTGCTGTGCACGGGGTGGCCACCTCCTACCGGGATGAGCGACGCCGGCCGATGGAGGTTGACGCCGATCTGGTGATCCGGGTGCTCGGGCTCGAAGTCCATGCCGGCACCGAAGCCGACCGGCGCCGCGAGTTGGCTAGGCTGCCAGCCGGCGGGACGAAGGGCCGCCACCGATGCTCCTCGGTGTCTTCGACCTAAACAGTCGCCGATTGGGAAGTCCGTAGCCGGGTATGCGTGCACATGACATGAAGAGTTCGGCCCCCAGGAATTAACTAGTCAGCCAAGCGCGCCGCTTCAGCCCCAGCTGCGGAGCTGACCGAGTCCCGCCGACCGCACCGAAGAAGGATCGTTATGAGCAAGACATCCAAGGCTCTGTACTTGCCGCTGTCAATCGCCACCAGCGTGACCGGAGGGCTGCTAGCGGGCGCGGTCTTCGGCCAAATTTGGAAGCGATTCAGCGACCAGGAGCCGGCGCCTCCGGATCCCAAGGATCTCAGCAACTCGAGTCGTGCCGCTCTGCTCGGCGCCGGGCTGCAAGGGCTGATCTTCGGTGTGGTGAAGGCGGCCGTCGATCGGGCAGGCGCCCGCGGCTACGAAGCCGTCACACATGAGTCCGCGCCGTAAATCGACCAGATCTCGACGGCTGGTCAAATCGACCGCCCAACGGCACGTCCTCGGCGGTGCCGTGGGCACGCTCGATCAGCTGCTCGATCACCCGCTGTTGGTTAGTTACCTTCTGCGTCGACACCACCTTCCCGCTCGCGTCCACCGCACACGCGTGGTGGCTCGTCTTCCCGACGTCGATCCAACCCACCGCTGTGGCCGCAGCGTCACCTTGGTTCTCCTGTATCGCAGGTCAAGCCCGTTGACAACCCCGCCGACAGATTTTCAAACAGCGACGATTCGCATCAGCTCTCAATCAGCAGCCGGAGCGTCCAGCACGGCGTTGCAGCCAGTCCTTTCGAGCCACCACGCAACAACCAACCATCAGCTACACCCCACCGCCCTGGGCATCCAGCGCATCGACCCCAGACAACTACGAACTTAAGGACACATCCATGACCGTGACCCGAGACATCGCCGCCACCCGTCAACGCGTGTGGGACGTACTGGCGAACGGATGGACCTACTCAGGCTGGGTGGTCGGCAACAGCCGGATCCGAGCGGTGGACTCGAACTGGCCCGCACCCGGCACCCGCATTCTGCACTCCATCGGCACCTGGCCGGCGGTGATCGACGACGAGACTGTGGTAGAAAGCAGCGTCTCCGGTGAGGAGCTGGTCCTGCTGGCGAAACTGCGGCCGCTGGCGAAGGCCCGGATCACGCTGCAGCTGACCGATCTTCCCGACGGAGGGTGCCGCGTCGCGATGAGCGAGGTTGCGGTGAGCCGCCCGCTGCGCTGGGTGCCCGACAGTGTGCAGCTGCTGGGGGTGGCTCCCCGCAACCGCGAGTGCACGTGGCGGTTGGCGAAGATCGCCGAACAGCAGGTCCCCGATGCCCTCGGATAGCGGTCCGGCCAGTGTGGATGCGGTTGTCATCGGGGCCGGCCACAACGGACTGGTCGCCGCGGCCACGTTGGCCGACGCCGGCTGGGATGTGCTCGTCCTGGAAGCTCAGCCCGATCCCGGCGGCGCGGTGCGCAGCGCCGAACTGATACCCGGCTACATCAGCGACCTCTACAGCGCGTTCTATCCGATGTCGGTGGCCTCCCCGGCCATCCGCGCGCTGCATCTGGAAGATCACGGCTTGCGATGGTCACATGCTCCGGCCGTCGTGGGACACCCCCGCAACGGGTCCGACGACGACGCACCCGTCATCTACCGGGACCCGGCGCGGACGGCGAATGACCTCGCCCGCCGACAGACACACGACGGCGACAACTGGTGGCGGCTGGTCGAGCTGTGGAACACCATCAGAAGCCCACTACTCAGCACGCTCTTTGCGCCGTTTCCACCGCTGCGCGGCCCGGTACAGCTGCTCTGGAAGCTGGGCACGGCTGAGGCGTTGCGGCTCGCTCGTCTGCTGATGTTGCCGGCCAGTGTGATGGCCGATGAGTTGTTCGACGGCGATGCGGCACGACTGCTGCTGCTCGGCAACGCGTTACACGCCGATGTGCCGATCGACGCACCCGGCAGCGGCGTAATGGGGTTCCTCATGCTGATGCTCGCACAGGACACCGGATTCCCGGTGCCAGCCGGCGGCGCCGGGCAGCTGACGGCCGCGCTGGTGCAGCGCGCCACGTCGGCCGGGGCGCAGGTGCGGTGCGGCGCAGCGGTCGACGCCATCGATGTCCGCGGTGATCGTGCCGTAGCCGTGTGTACCGCCGACGGCCGCACAATCGGCGTGCGCCGCGCTGTGGTAGCCGACGTTTCCGCGCCCCATCTGTATCAGCGGTTGCTGCCCCGGAATGCACTGCCCGCGCGGTTATTTCAGGATCTGACCCATTTCATCTGGGACACCCCGGTGGTGAAAGTGAACTATGCGCTCGATGAGCCGATCCCGTGGCGCTCAGAGTCCCTGCGGGACGCGGGCACCGTGCATCTGGGCGCCGACAGTCAGGGGCTGACCCGCTGGCTGGCGGACCTGAACACCGCGACCGTTCCGGACAATCCGTTCATGCTGTTCGGCCAAATGACGACAGCCGATCCCAGCCGTTCTCCCGCGGGCACCGAAAGTGCCTGGGCCTACACACATCTGCCGCGGGAACGCAACGACGACGCGTCCGCTGACCGACTGGCGCAATCGGTGGACCGTGTCGTCGAAGAACACGCGCCGGGGTTTGCCTCCCACGTCGTGGGGCGGGTGGTGCAACGACCGTCGGATCTGCAAGCGGCTGACGCTAACCTCGGTGGGGGATCGATCAACGGTGGGACTGCGCAGTTACAGCAACAGCTCATCTTCCGGCCATCACCCGGCTTCGGACGCGCCGAGACCCCAATCCGCAACGTCTTCCTCGGAAGTGCCTCAGCACATCCCGGCGGCAGTGTGCACGGGGTATGCGGTCGTAACGCCGCCCACGCGGCATTGAAATCGGACGGCGTCCGGGGCTGGCCCCGCCGCCGCCTCAACCAGACAGTGATCTCGCTGCTCGTCAGGTAACCCATACCGGCAGGACTTCCCGACCCGGATGCGGTATTCAGGAGTGTCGCTGGGTCATCAGGTCACCTCAATCGTGGCCGGGTCGCTCGCATCGATCATTGCCGTTCGACTGCTGGAGACCTACAAATCCGCGGTGACCGTCTCCTGGTACCTGGCGGCCACCGCGGCGGTGAGCGCCCTGGCCGTCGCGGCCGCGCGCGAGATGAGGGGCATCGACCAGGCGGAACATCGACCTCGCCGACGCCTAGGGTCTGGCGGCCGCCCAGCCCGAGCATCCCATTTTCCGCCGTCGCCGATTCTTCGATGGCCTACCGGTGCGCCGTCGCGGCGCCGAGGGTCGCCCCGATATTTTCCTGGTTCACCCCCGACGGCTCGGAGATGAGCGAAGAGGACTGGGATTCGGGATTCGGAAAGGCGATCGCGGTCTACCTCAACGGCGATGGCATCCCTGATCGCGACCAGCGCGGCCAGCGCGTCAAAGATGATTCGTTCATCATGCTCTTCAACGCTCACCACGAGCCCATCGAATTCGATCTTCCACCAGAGCAATTCGGCCCGGCATGGACTCCCATCATTGATACCGCCGTCAACTCGGGCGCCCCACCAAACAAGAACGCCCTGGACTTCGGCGCCAGCATGAAAGTAGAAGCTCGGTCGCTGACAGTGTTGGAAGCCGGCTCGCCCAGCTCAACCGACTGACCCATCAACGCCAGCCAAGCCAAGCTAAACACCAGCTTGTTGGACGACTGTGCCGGCACGATCGTGCGGCGACGCGGTCGAGCCGACGAACTCGCAGTCCTACATGGCGCATACGGCGGCGCGGGCGATCATCCTCATCGAGGCCGACAACCCTGTCATCGGCCTGGTGGGCTTCGTGCCGGTCGGCATGTCTGAGGTGTCCTCCTGCATCATCCACCCGAGCATCACCTCGGGTTATCACGTCGCCAAGGGCGAAGAACTCGGGCACTTCCAGTTCGGCGGTTCCACGCACTGCCTGGTCTTTCGCCCCGGCGTGATCGCCGACTTCGCTCTCGCGGCCATTCCCCAACCGCACGACCCCAACGCGCAGCTGATGCTGGTCAATTAGAAGCTCGCCGCCGCTAACACGGCCTAGGGTGCGGCCGGGCGAACACAAAAAAACCCACCCAAGCCCTGCACTACATCGGAGCACAGCCCGCTACCACACTGACATCGAGGAATGTCAGGTCGGCCAGTTAGGTGAAGGTACGGTGCGGCAAGCACCCACCGACGCGCGCAGCTGTCTGTGTTTCTCTTCAGTGCGGGTTAGTAGCGTCAATGAGACAAGAAACGGGTATCTCCACATCTAACAACGTGACCTACCCGCACCAGAGGAGCTCAAGTGATCGGGACAATTATTGGCGCCATCGTCGTCGGACTCGTCGTGGGTGGACTGGCCAGGCTCA
>CAVSLH010000013.1:0-128086 GCA_963728815.1 uncultured Actinomycetota bacterium | reverse complement strand
GACCGGGAAGGCCAGTGAACTGGGGACTTCCTGCAGTCGACGGTTGTCAGCGCGACGCGGCTACGGCCGAGTTACCGTCCCTGCAAACACTTGAGACGCCGCGTCAGTCCTGTCAAGCGGTGAAACCGCCGTGGCTGTGCTTACCGTCACCCGATGCACCAACGTCGTCGTTCATCCGCTGGCAGTGTGGGCAGCAATTGGTACCGCGTCCAGCAACTCGGATCCGCTCAATCCGTGTACCACACACGATGCAGGGCTGACCCTGGCGGCCGAACAGTCGCGCATGGGCAAGGAAGGTCTCCCGGTGCCGCGCCTCGTTGACGTAGCTAGCAAAACTGGTGCCGCCGTGCTCGACCGCGTCACGCAGTACGGTCTGGATCGCGTCGTGTAACCGGCGCACCTGGGCCGGGGTGATGCTCCCGGTCGGCTGCCGCGGGTCGATCCGGGCCAAGTGAAGGCATTCGTCGGCGTAGATGTTGCCGAGGCCGGCGATAGTCGCTTGATCGAGCAGTGCTGCCTTGATCGCGGCGGACCGGTGCCGGGCTAAACGTGCTTGGAATGCCGAAACCGTGAAGTCATCGCCCAGTGGTTCGGGCCCTAGGTGCAAGAGAAATGGGTCATCGGCCAGCTTTGCGGTGCTGACCACCCGGATACGCCCGAACTTGCGTGAGTCGTTGACGAACAGCGTTCGACTACCACTGAGGGTGAACACGGCTCGCGTCCAGGGATTGGGCATGGGGCCGAGGATGTTAGGGGTGGGGTGCCCGCCGGCCAGGACAACCCGCCCACGCCGGTGTACCACGACTTGGCCGGTCATCATCAAGTGCACCAGCAGGTGATAGTTGTGGTCCAGGTCGAGGATGAGGAGCTTTCCACGGCGTCGAGCGGCGCCGATGCGGTGCCCGATAACAGTGGCATGAATCTTCGCCGGGGTCGCCTCGACAAATGGCGACCAGAGCACCTTCACTGTCTCGATACGGGCACCGCGCACCGTCGCATCGAGGCCGCGCCGGACGATTTCGACCTCTGGCAACTCCGGCATGCCGCCATTATTGCGGCAGTTCGCTTAGGGGTGTCCGCCAACGGGCTCGGTTAACGAAATAGATTCCAGGTCAGCTCAAACGTTCGATCACCATTGCCATGCCCTGGCCGCCGCCGACGCAAATGGTTTCCAGCCCGAACGTCTTGTCATAGGTGGTGAGGCTGTTCAGCAGCGTGGCGGTGATGCGCGCGCCGGTCGTGCCGAAGGGACGGAACAACTCAAGGTCGATGTCGAGGACGCGCTGCACCTCGCCCACGCGACCGTTGGTCGACCGATAGACAGTCGTGGGACCGGATGAAAAGTTTCGAATCGCTGGTCGATGCACGTGTTGTAGACGGTTGGGAACGTGATCGTGGGGGTTTGGGAACGCACCTACGTCCGCGAGCTGCGGAAACTGTCACCGACACCGAACTTCTCCAACCTAAGGATCCGGACTGAGCGCAAGAAATGTGCGGCGAATGGCAGACGTCTCTCGTCGTTTCGGTATCGTGTACATCAGTTGTGAAGTGCCGCATAAGGTTTGGCCCAAGGCCGACCCTGGTCGACGTCCGCCCATGGGGATGGGGATGCGTAATGGTCACACCAGGCTATGCGATCGCGAACGCCGCGCGACAACTCCCACAAGCGTCCCTTGACGGGTAGGCGCCCCAACGGTTGTCATAACCCGAGGTGTGGCAAAGCCTGAGCCGCAACCGGCCCAGTGGACACCCCTGTGAATCGTGATCGGATCGTTCTTGCGCATGTCGCCAGACCCGCGCACCAGCTCGTAGAGGGGTCTTTTGAAAAGAAACAACCAAACCGGTGACACCCGGCGTCAGGCACTCGCGGAGCTACTGGGCGATGTCCACGACACCGAGGCCCAGCCGGATCTGCGGCGCCGGATCAATGCGTTGCTCGGAGCGGACTCCGAACAAGACGCGCCAGAGGGTTCCTAGAGTAACGGGAGCTGAAGACGCCCGGCGAGACAGGGTGAGGTCGTGCCGCGGTGCCGCCCGGAAAACCCCAGCAGCTGGGCATCATCGACTGCCTGCGTCGCCGGCGACGCCGCTCAACGCAGCATCTCGGCGAGCACGGTGGCCTCGCTGATGTCCACGGCCTTGCTTGCCGTGAGCAGGGTGAGGTTTCGGTCCTTCGCCAGCGTCCGCAGATGTGCCAGCGCCTCGGCCCGTTCGGGTTGGGTCAGCTCCTCGCGGTAGCGCCGGGTGAACTCCGCGAACCGTTCCGGGTCGTGGTGATACCACTTGCGCAGCTCGGTGGAGGGGGCGATCGTCTTGCACCACTCGTCCAGGTCCGCTTTCTCCTTGGTCATGCCGCGCGGCCAGATCCGGTCCACCAGCACGCGGTTCCCGTCCCCACGGGCCGGGTCGTCGTAGACGCGGCGCACCTGCACTTTGTGTGTGCTCATTTGCTGCCTCCTGTTGGTGGGCCGCCCCGGCGGCTCCCCGGGCCGGTCAGGCGGACGGCTCCCGTGTTGGTGCGATCGCACCTTCTCGATCTTTTTCAACTGTCCCCTTGATCGGGCGCGCTGACCAGTTCGTGTTGACACCGGCTGCCGTTTCTGCGCACTACCCGGTCAGCCGACCTCCCCGACGAGGAGGAGTGGGTCGGCTAACGAGGGCAGTTGACGTGCGCGTCCGTCAAGCGATTAGGCAGGCCGACGTGGGCAGGCGGATCGGCGTAGGTTCATTGGTGCTAAGACTTTCAGCCAGTCCGAGATGAGGTCGGCTGTCCGCCGCTGGTCTTATCCAGCTCGGCCCGTACACACCTGTGGACGCCGCTCGCCAGGAGTTCCCATGACATCTCAGGACCACCTCAGCCTCAGCAAACTCACCGGCACCGGCATGACGGTCAAGAATGCCACTGACGACATGCGCGGGCGGAAGGTAACGGACAGGGACGGAATGGACGTCGGCAAGGTGCGCGACGTGTTCGTCGATGACCGCGAACGCAAGGCCCGCTTCCTGCTCGTCGAACACGGCGGTTTCCTCGGTATCGACGAAAAGAAGTCCTTCATTCCGGTCGACGCGATCAGCCGGACCACCAGTGATGACGTCTACATCAACGACACTCGTGACCACGTCGCCGAGGCGCCCGGCTATGACCCGGGCCTGGTCAACGACCGCAGCTACCAGAGCAGCATCTACGTCTACTACGGCTGCGCGCCCTACTGGTCAGCCAGCTACGCCTATCCGGGCGTCAATCTGTAACGCGAGGTCCGATGGGCTGGCAGGGTTTCGACCTCTGGCAACTCCGGCATGCCGCCATTATTGCGGCAGTTCGCTTAGGGGTGTCCGCCAACGGGCTCGGTTAACGAAATGGATTCCAGGTCAGCTCAAACGTTCGATCACCATTGCCATGCCCTGGCTGCCGCCGACGCACATGGTTTCGAGCCCGAACGTCTTGTCATAGATGGTGAGGTTGTTCAGCAGCGTGGCGGTGATGCGCGCGCCGGTCGTGCCGAAGGGACGGAACAACTCAAGGTCGATGTCGAGGACGCGCTGCACCTCGCCCACGCTTGTCAATGGTTTCCGAAAATTGACGCTCTGCGGTCCGGTGGCGGTCGCTCATCGCTGATCCACGTCAGCCGGGCGTAGCCTGCTCCATTAAGGGAAACGCGTTTCGCGGGCATGGCGACGGAGCTGGCTTCTACGGTCATCGTGTATTCATCGGTAATGATCGAGAATCGACCGGAATCGCTGAGTTCTAGCAGGTCTACTCGAAGGCCCAAGTTCCTTGTTGCACAAATACTTCGGGTACGTTCGGGTGGTTAATGGGAACCTTGAATCGCGAATCCGTTGGTCGCGGGTTCGAGCCCCGCCCGCCGCACCGCAAAACTTCTAAAACTGACAGAGATGCTTGACAGTTAGTTCGGCTGGTCCGCTGCGGGCTGGCCCGGCGTGCCAGGATGGGGCAATGGTTGACAACGAGATGCGCTCGGAGCGTGAATTCAACGAGCGCAACATCGAGGAGTTCCGCCGCAACGGGGGCAAGGTGGGCGGACAGTTCGAGGGTTTTCCGCTGCTGCTGTTGACTTCGACGGGTGCGCGAAGTGGTGCGGAGCGGGTCAACCCCGTCGCCCACTTCGATGTCGACGGCAAGATCTACATTGTCGGCTCCGCAGCGGGCCGGGATCAAAATCCCGCATGGATGCACAATATTCGCGCCAACCCCCGCGTGACTGTCGAAATCGGCTCGGAAGCCCCGAAGCCAGCGACCGCTCGTGAATTGCCGCGCGACGAGCGCGATTCGATCTACCAGATCGTCGTCGAGCGTGCCCCTGGGTTCGGCGAGTACCAGAAGCGCACCGACCGGCCCATCCCCGTCTTTGAATTAATTACCGAATGAATCCCACCGGCTGGGGCGGCACGAACGTCGACCCACGACGATCTGGCGAAGCCGCATCCGCTCGGCCGTCTCGGCGACATCGACGACGTCGTGGACGCACGTTCGCAGCTGCGTCGCCTCCAGCGTTTGTTATACTATCTAAATATCGCTTTCTGGCCGACATTGGAGAACAGGCGCATGCCACGCACAGACAACGACACCTGGAATTTGGCAACCAGCGTGGGCGCGACGGCCACGATGGTGGCTGCCGCCCGGGCGATTGCCACCAAGGCCGATAACCCCTTGATAGCGGACCGGTTTGCCGAACCGCTGGTTCGTGCCGTCGGCGTGGAGTTCTTCACACGCTGGGCCAGCGGCGAGCTTGACGCCGCTGACGTCGATGACGACGAGTCCAGCTGGAAGCTCGAGCACATGCCTGATGCGATGGCCGCCCGGACTCGTTTCTTCGACGCATACTTTCGCGATGCGAGCCAGGCCGGAATCCGTCAGGCCGTGATCCTGGCGTCCGGCCTCGACGCGCGCGCCTACCGGTTGGCGTGGCCGGCCGATATGACGGTGTTCGAGATCGACCAGCCCCAGGTGATCGAGTTCAAGACCGCCACCCTGGTGGGGCTGGGCGCCGCCCCGACAGCCGACCTGCGCACCGTTGCCATCGATCTGCGGCAGGACTGGCCCAAAGCCCTGCTCGAGGCCGGTCTGGACAAGAGCCGGCCTACCGCGTGGATCGCCGAGGGGCTCTTCGGGTATCTGCCGCCAGAGGCTCAGGACCGCTTGCTGGACAACGTCACCGCGCTCAGTGCCGAGGGCAGCCGGCTGGCCTGCGAGGCCGTCCCGGACATGCCGCACCTCGACAAAGAACGAGCGCGGGAGATGATGCGCAGGGCCAGCGCTAAATGGCGTGAGCATGGCCTCGAGCTGGAGTTTGCCGACCTCGGCTTCGAGGGCGAGCGCAACGACGTCGCCGCCTATCTGGAGAACCTGGGATGGCGGTCAGTCGGTACCCCGATGAGTCAGTTGTTGGCCGACAACGGTCTTGCGGCGATCCCGCAGAATAACGACTCGGTGTCGGTGGCCGACACCATCTACTACGCCTGCGTGCTGAGCAAATGACGGCACCGCGACGCCGGGGCCTCAACAGCGCGGTCACGCGAATGTGGAGTTTCCTGGCCCCCGCTTACGACCTGCCGTTTTTGCAGCAGTGGGTTTACCGTCCGGCGCACGACGAGGTGATCACGCAGCTGCGCGCCCACCGATCCCGCAGGATCGCTGACATCGCATGCGGCACAGGCATTCTCAGCGACCGGATCGAGCGCGAACTCCACCCCGGCGAGGTCTACGGGATAGACATGTCCGATGGCATGCTCGAAAAGGCTCGCGCCAGATCCAACCGGGTGCAATGGTTGCACGGCCCGGCCGAGCAGCTGCCCTTTGACGACGGGACGCTCGACGCCGTCGTGACGACCTCGGCGTTTCACTTCTTCAACCAGCCGGCGGCGTTACGCGAATTCCATCGGGTGCTGGCGTCCGGCGGGCTGTTGGCGGTCGCGACCCTCAGCGCGCGGCAACCGCTGCTGCAAGCGTCCTCGGCCAATAGGTGGAAACCTCAGCACAACCCGTCGCCGGCCGAGATGCGGACTTTGTTCGAAAGCGCAGGGTTCGCCGTCAGCGATCAGCACCGTGTCCGGCGACCGGCGTGGACGCGGATCGTGTCCGACCTGATAACCGTCGGCACCAAGAGCTAGGTGTTTGGGCCATCGTGTCGCCGCGTCGAGCTTCGGCTCCGTGCGCGGTGGTCGCGGCGCCGCTGGAGGCATTCGGCTGCTTGACTTAACCGGCGGGTACCTCGTCGGTCCATACCCTGAAGCTCGTCAATGTGGCGGGACCGAACGTGTTGCTGAGCGCGACGTCGGCGGCGTCGCGGCCACGCGCGATCAACACCCTGCCGATGCGCGGGGTGTTGTGGCGCGCGTCGAAGGTATGCCATTGCCCGCCGAGGAACACCTCGAACCAGGCAGAGAAGTCCATCGGATCGTCCACTGGGGGCACACCGATGTCGCCGAGGTATCCGGTGCAATAGCGCGCCGGGATGTTCATGCAGCGACAGAAGGCCACGGCAAGATGCGTGAAATCGCGGCAGACGCCGGTCCGGTCGTAAAAAGCTTCCAGCGCCGTCCGTGTCATGCGCGCGTGCTCGTAGCCGAACGTGAGATGTCGGTAAACGTAGTCGCAGATTGCCTGCACACGGCCCCATCCCGGTGGCGTCTGCCCAAAAAGATTCCACGCCGTCTCCGACAGCCGATCGGTTTCGCAATACCGGCTTCCGAGCAGGAAGACAAGGGTCTCCTCGGGCAGGTCCGGCACGGGAATCTGTTGTGCCTGGGGAACAATGGCGTCGGGGAGTCCGGTGTCGTTGACGAGCGCATCGGCCGACAGGCGCGTGCGGCCTTTGGGGGCAACAATGCGGGTGCACCAGTTGCCGAAGCCGTCACGATAGGCTGCCATCGGGACCGGCGGGTCGACCACCAGGTCGTCACGGCCGACCAGATCGGACACGCGGGTGAAGTGGACGTTGAGATTGAATATCATCGGGGTGGGCTGCGGGCAGTCGTAGATCATTTCGAATCCGACGTGAATCTGCATTATTTCTCTCCGGTATCCGGCAGATGAGGACGCGCATGACCGCCGACGTAGGAGGTGGAAAAGGTTCTCACGTGTGCTCCTTGGCGCAGGGCGTGAATCATGGCGCGCTCAGGCCGCACATGCCGTGCGTAACGAATCGATCAGCATGCGCCGCAACGCCGTCCAGCGTCGGCCCGCGGCGAAAACGATGTCCTGGTTGACTTCCAGTTCGATTCCGACGTAGTCGCTCTGCGCGAAGCGCACACGCAAGTGCGAGGTCAAGCCGTCTCCTTTGCCGGCATAGGGGTAATTGCGGCGTACGCGAAGTTCCGGAGCCAATGCCGCCACTGTTTCCTTCCAGCGGGCGCACACCTCGGCCTCCCCTCGCCGACCTGGGTGGTAGAGCAAGCCCACATCGGTGCCGCGCACCTTGCCATCCAGCTCCGCGGTAAAGCTGTGCGACGAAATGTGGATCACGCGATACCCGCGTGCTACCGCTTGCCTGATGAGACGCTCGACCTGCATCCGATAGGGCCGGTAATGCTGTTCGACGATCTGCGCCCGGGTCTGGTCCGGCGCGGCGCGGGTCACCGCCGAAAAAAGTTGTGGGTGGCCGATCGAGCGATTGAGATCGATAAGCAGACGGCTGACGGTCGAAGCCACGAGGGGTACCGCGAAGGCACTGGCGAGTGCCTTCGCCATGACCAGCGACCCGGGATCGTAGCCACGGTGGGAATCCAGCAGCGCCCGTTGCCCCCGAAACAGACGCCGATAGGGCGCGGGTATGCGGTTACCGCCGTGTTCACAGGTGATGATGAAGGTATCCACCGTGACAACCCGTCACCAGCGCAACTCGGGCAAATGGCGAAACACCTGCCGCACACCTTCGCCCCATTCGTCGCTGAGGGCGGTGAAATAGGGGTCCCCCTCATCGAATCGCCGACGCCACTGCACTTCGAGGCTGTCCCGTTCGTAGCAAATCAGGTCGATCGGCATGCCCACTGACAAGTTGCTGCGCATGGTCGAATCGAAGGACACCAAGACACACTTCGTGGCGTCTGCGAGGGGCGTGTGTTGCGTAAGTACGCGGTCGAGGATCGGCTTTCCGTACTTGGTTTCACCGGTCTGCAAGAACGGCGTGTCGGTCCCCGCTTCGATGAAATTGCCTTCGGCATAGGTCCGGAACAGCCGTATCGGCTCGCCGACGATCTGCCCACCGACGATGAACGAGGCGTTGAAGCGGATGTTGTTCTCTTCCAGGTACCCCGCGTCGCGTTTCTCGATATCGCGCGTCGCGTCGGAGACCAGCCTCACGACGTCGAACATCGTCCGGGCACCCAAGAGATTGGTGGCCGCGTCGCCGTCAGCACAACGCTGCGTCAATACGCTGATGACGGCCTGGGTTCCGGCCAGGTTTCCCGAACTCAGCAGAACGACAACGCGGTTGCCGCGACGCTCGAATACCGTCATCTTGCAGAACTTGGCGAAGTTATCCACCCCGGCATTCGTACGAGAGTCCGAGGCGAAAATCATGCCCTTGTCGAGCATTACGCCTATGCAGTAAGTCATGCGATGAGCCTTCTGTGTAATCGACCTCTGTTCATAGTGGCACGTGCTTCGGGCTCTGGCAGACGCGCAGGTGAGCGATCCGACGGTCGTAGCCCGGCCAGCATCAGAGTCTCTCCGTAATACATTGCGGTGTACTGACTTCCGGCGGATGCTCTCCTGTTTGTAAAACCGGGATGTTGATCTTTTCTTTCGCCGGGCGGTCGTGGCTGGCCGGGGTTGAGTAGGTAAACCAAGGAAATGGGAATGTAGAGGGCCTTACCTCTGGGTTGATCCGGACAAACTCTGTGAAACAGTCATGGTGATCTTGATGTGCAGACGATCACCGGCATGTAGGGGCCTCGGAGCCAACACTCCTCAAGTTCTGCAGCGGACAGCTGAACTCATCCCGAACCAGCTGAGATTCTCAGCACCTCCGACGCTACACCCATGGGGACTAACCCGCCGAATCCCGTTTGGGGCGGCCCCCTTTGCAAGGCTTGCCAGCGTTGCCGGTGGTCTACGGATTCAGGCGCGAGATCGCGTTCCTCGGGCCGCCGCAACCGAATCATCTCGTGGCGGTTGCGCCGCGGCTATCTCGCCGAGTTCCGTTGAGGGATAACGGGTTCCGGACTGGACCATTGAGTGCAGGTAACAGAGTTGACGCAGTTCACCGAGGACATCCACAGCATGATCGGCATTTCGACGTCCATTGAGCGCCGGACAACCAGCCACGGTAGGCCGGGCCGCCCGCGGCGTGTAGTGTTGACGACGTTGAGAAGCTCAACCAGTCCGGGATGAGGCCAGCTGTCCGCTGCTGTCCTCGCTGAGCAGTCGCTTGTGCCGAACACTTCGGTGACAACCGCATGCCCGGGGATCACCATGACTGCTCCGCTATTCCTGGGACACCCAGAGCGCCTGCCGCACAGCACTTTCCGATCGATACCCTCGGTCGAATAATCGCGCGGCAACACACTGCCATGCAGCGTACGGGCCAAACTGCCAGCCTCTCACGGGCACATACCAGGTGATTAGGACCATCCCACTACCGCAACGCCGCACCGTTGTCCTGACACCGCCCAACACCCGTATAGGAGGCTGTGTGGACGAGACCGTCGCCAGGACCGGAATGTTTCAGGGATTCGAGAGCGCCGTGGCTGCGCTAACCAAACAACTGCAGCCCGTCGACTTCGCGCGCCGGTGGACCGTGTTCGCCGAAGGAGAACCCGCAGACCGGCTGTACATCATCATTTCGGGGAAGGTCAAGATCGGCCGCCGTTCACCGGACGGCCGCGAGCACCTGCTGGCGATCATGGGTCCGCCGGAGATGTTCGGTGAGCTCTCCGTCTTCGACGACGGCCCGCGCACCGCCAGCGCGACCACCCTCACCGAGCTGTGTGCGGTGTCTTTGGACCGCGACACGCTGCGCGGATGGATGGTCGATCGCCCCGAGGTCGCCGAACAGCTGCTACGGGTGCTGGCCCGCAGGCTGCGGCGCACCAACAACAAAGTGACTGATCAGATCTTCACCGACGTCCCCGGACGGGTCGCCAAGCAACTGCTGCTGCTGGCACAATAGTTCGGCACCCGTGAAGGCGACGCGCTGCGAGTGGCCCACGACCTGACGCAAGAGGAGATTGCTCAGCTCGTTGGCTCGTCCCGGGAGGCGACGAACCAGGCGCTCGGCACTTTCGCCGACCGTGGCTGGATCCAGTCGGAAAGCCACAGCGTGCTGATCCTCGACGCCGAAAACCTTGCGCGCCGAGCACGCTAACAGGCCCCGGCAGGCCACCATCGTGGTCACCGGCCGCAGCGGCGGACTCCCGCAAGGCGCCCATGGACGCCAGCGGGCACTACAAATCGGCCCGAACTCTCAGCCTGCTCGTCGACCGCACACCGAACGCGCGTGTCCATGAGCGCCATCCCGACCATCAACCCACCGCGGCGATCGAGGAGATCGACCACGTCGGCCTGTGATCCGCGCGAAGTCCAGTTTGATCGCATTGGCCGCTCTCCGTCACGCAACAGCGCCCGTCGTTCCTATCGTGCGGACTGCGTCACTGAATTATCGTGCGGGGCATGACGGTAGAGACGCCGGGAGCGCTCGGCGGGAGCGAGCCGTACTTGGAAGATTCTTGGCGACGCCGCTCACGTACGGCCTCTTACGTCGCGGATGAAGAACACGACCGAACCGCATACGCAGGGTTTCCCGACGGAACGACCTTGCACGGCAACCCCCGCGACCGCGCAATTCACTCCGGCGCTGGCGGCCACATGCGCGCCCCGAAAGCACCAAACGATCCATGAGCCCCATACTGGCGGAGCCCTTATGCATCGACTGAGAGGAAAGATGGCCATGGGTGATGACGACGTGCGGGTCGCTCTGCGGCGCCACTGGGCGGCCTCCGACGCCAACGACTTTGCGACGGAGCACCAAATCTATCGAGCTGATGCAGTTCTCGAGTATCCGCAATCGGGCGAGCGCATCCGTGGTCGAGCCAACATTGAGGCATCGCGCGTCGCCCAGCCGAGCACGAAACGCTTCACCGTGCGACGCATGCTTGGTGGCGGCGATCTTTGGATCAGCGAACTCGTCCTGACGTATGACGGGCAACCGTTTTACGTGGTCAGCATCATGGAATTCGAGGGTGGGGAGGTGGTCCGCGAGACGCAATACTTTGGCGAGGCGTTCGAGCCGGGGCCATCTCGGGCTCAATGGGTCGAACGAATGGAATGAGAGGTATGGCGTCGGTTGGACGACCAGCCACCACTCTCCGGTGGCGGGCCGATCGATAGCAAGGAACTTCGGAGATGACGCCATTCAATCGGAACTACGGGCAGGCTAGGGTCATCGTTTTTTCATCGTCAACGGCCACGATTCGACGGTAATCGACGGGTTCTCAGCCGAGGCGACCAGTTGCCAAATCCATTGGCGTACAGGGAAGAACACGCAAGACCGAGTAGACACGAGCTCTACCTATTGCCAATCCGTTGGTTACGGGTTGGGATGATGCGAAAGCCACAACTCGAGCCAGCAACGACGGCTTCGCCCAACACCCTGCAGGAGTCGGGTCAACGCTAAACAGGCTGCTTTCGGCGCGAAGTCAACTTGTTTGTTGTGGCGCAATGCCGAGAGCTTAGAGTCATCGGCGACGAACCGGATCCGCGGGCTGCATTGCGCGTCCTATTCGACCTGCTCGAGCACGGGCTATCCGGCCCGCGCACCCGCCGCGGGAACAGCTTCTGGGCCGCGGCAGGAATACGCCTGCGGGGCTGGCACGTTGCGCCCCACATGAAAGCCTTCACCGAGCCCGAACGTCAGGAGTTCGTCGCAGCAAAGCATGTTGCCGTGCTGTCCGTCGCTGCCACCGACGGCCGTCCTCCGGCCAGCGTCCCGATTTGGTATGACTACACCCCTGGCGGGAACATCCGGATCAACACCGGCGCGTCGAGTCGTAAGGCCAGGCTCATCGAGCGGGCCGGTGCGGTGACTCTGGTGGTCCAGCGCGAAGAGCCGCCGTACCAATATGTGGTCGTGGAGGGCACCGTGATCGACACCACCACGCCCGCCCCGCTGGTGGTGCGGGAGACCATCGCTATCCGTTACCTCGGCGAGGAAGGTGGACGCGCGTTCGTGCGCGGCCTTGATAGTCAGGACAGCGTATTGTTCACCATCCGCCCCGACCACTGGCTTACCGCCGATTTTTCCGCTGACCCCTATGCTCATCGCCGCGGGGCCGCGGCGCCCAGTATCAGTTAATGCGTGACATCTGCGAGTGGACGGCGACTTAGTCGCTGTCTTTGCGCCTCCGGCGCTACGCGCTGACTAGCGGGCTTAACGCCTCTCCGACCTTGGTGATCACACCCACTTCGGTGGCGAGACGTTCGAGCATCTCAGGTTGCTGTTCGTGGGGGAGCACCCTCGGCTCTCGCCGCATCCCGCCGGCGTTCCTATCGCGCGGACTTCGTCGCTGAATTAACGTGCGGGGCATGACGGTAGAGACGCCGGGAGCGCTCGGCGGGAGCGAGCGCTACTACGAGCTGGGCTCCTACCAGCGGCCGATTGACACGCCATCGCCGCAGGCGCAGGTGTGGTTCGACCGCGGACTGATCTGGGCCTACGCGTTCAACCACGACGAGGCGATCCGCTGCTTTGAGCGAGCCCTTGATCTCGACCCTGGGCTGGCGATCGCGCGATGGGGCATCGCGTATGCGATCGGTCCCAACTACAACAAGGCATGGGAAGCCTTCGACCCAGTCGAGCTGGCAACGTCACTGGCCCGCGCCCGGGCGGAACTCGGCCTGGCCGCTCACGGCCGCGCCTCAGCCGTGGAACGGGGCCTGGTCGAGGCACTGCGGGCCCGCTACCCAACCGAGGACCCGGACGACACCGACGCGCTGCTGGCCGGGCATTCCGCCTATGCCGACGCCATGTCCACGCTGGCCGAGGCCTATCCGGACGACATCGACGTGGCAGCCCTGGCGGCGGACGCGCTGGTCAACATCACCGCATGGGCGCTCTGGGACACCAAAACCGGCGCGCCGGCGCCGGGCTCGCGGGTCGTGCAGGCGAAACAGATTCTCGATGACGCACTCGCCACGCCCGCCGGACGCGAGCACCCCGGTGTCTTGCATCTATATCTGCACGCCATGGAGATGTCGGCCACGCCGCAGGATGCGCTGCCCGCCGCGGACCTGCTGCGCGGCCTGGTCCCAGACGCGGGCCATTTGCAACACATGCCCAGCCACATCGACGTGCTCTGCGGGGACTATCGCAGCTCGGTGGTGTCGAATCTGTCTGCGGTGCAAGCCGACCGGCGGTTCGTCGAACGCGAGGGCCCGCTTAACTTCTACTCGCTGTATCGCGCGCACAATCTGCACTTTGTCGTGTACTCGGCGATGTTCCAGGGGCAGTCGCAGGTCGCGCTGCAGGCCGCCGACGAATTGGCGCAGCAGCTCACACCTGAGCTGCTGTCGATCGCGTCCCCGCCGATGGCGGACTGGCTGGAAGCCTTTGTGCCGTTGCGAGTACACGTTCTGGTCCGGTTTGGACGCTGGGACGGCCTGATCGCTGAGCCGCTGCCCGCCGACGTCGATCTGTACTGCACCACCACGGCCACCATCCACTACGGGCGCGGCGTCGCGCACGCCGCCAAGGGACAGCTAGCGCAGGCGCGTGCCGAGCGGGAAGCGTTCACCGAGGCCTACGTCCGGATCCCCGATTCCCGCTACCTCTTCAACAACACCAGCCGCGACATCCTGGCCATCGCAGGCGCCATGCTCGATGGCGAAATCACCTACCGTGAAAGGAAATTCGACGAAGCGTTCTCCCACCTTCGACGTGCTATCGAACTCAGCGACGCCCTTCCGTACGACGAGCCGTGGGGCTGGATGCAGCCGCCCCGGCACGCCTACGGGGCACTGCTGCTCGAGCAGGGGCACGTTGAGCAGGCCGCCGAGCTGTACGCCGCCGACCTCGGCATCGACGCCACACTGAGCCGGCCCTGCCAGCACCCCGGCAACGTGTGGAGCCTGCACGGCTACCACGAATGTCTGCACCGCCTGGGCCGGATGGCCGAGGCCGCGTTGATCGGCCAACAGCTCGAGTTGGTTAAGGCCCGCGCCGACGTGCCGATCCTGGCCTCCTGCGCGTGCAGGCTGGAGGTGGCCGCGCCTTGCTGCGGTGGCTGACTCGCTCACCCAATCTCGTCCCATGATTCGGCACGGCGCCCGCCTGGCCAGCTGGCCTTTTACAGCGGGATCCAGACCCCGAAGAACCAGAAGCCCCACTGCTTGAACCCGGGATCCCACACGGGCGTTTCCGGGTAGCCCCAGTAATTGATTGGGCCATCCACCCACTGCCCCCCGGGCGGCGGGAGCGGTCGGCCCCACCCAGGCGGCGGCGGTGCACCCGGTCCCCAGGGTGCGGGACCATCTCCCCACGGGGCCCCATGGAAGTAGCCACGCTGGGGATCCCCACGCCATGGGCCGGGACCACCGGGTCCGCCAGGGGGACCACCGGGTCCGCCCGGGCCGTGGTCCCCTGGCCCACCGGGTCCGCCTGGGCCCGGACCACCGGGACCACCGGGTCCGCCTGGACCACCGGGACCACCCGGGCCGGGTCCGCCCGGGCCACCAGGTCCGCCCGGGTGACCGGGTTCGCCCGGGTGACCGGGTCCGCCCGGGGCTCCGCCCGGGCCACCGGGACCGCCTGGGCCACCAGGTCCGCCTGGGCCACCGGGTCCGCCCGGGCCACCGGGTCCGCCCGGATCATCGGGTCCGGTCGGGGCGTGGAAGTCTCCGGGCGCCGGCCCGCCATGGTTACCGCCGGGAGCTCCCCCGGGCGGCGCGCCATGGCCGCCGGCCGCAGCCGGCGGTGGCTGTCCTGGAGCGGCGTTTGCCGAATCGGTGCCCACACCCATCGCCGCTGCGCCAAGAGCGCCGGCGATGGTTACCCCCGCAACCATTTGCTTCAGTTTCATGGTCCTTCATCTGTCTACTAGTGAGTTCCTCGAACACTGCCCCCGACATACACAGAGGCTAGATAGACCGCCTATGAATGTGCTGTGACACACGCCCCTAAAAATCTTTGGGCGGATCCCTCGCCTCAAAACCCGTGTCGTACGCGGTCCTCCGACCTGCAACGACGCAGGTTGTCCCACGTGAGGTGATCGGGCTTCAGTCTCAAAATCATGTCATTTTTTCCGAGCCTGCAGGCTGGAATCGGATGTCGAAGATTGCTTCGGCGGCCGCGTCGCCACCGAATAAGTCGATAGAAAAGTGTGGTCGTCAGCCGACGGGATAGACCACACCGGTGAGCTCTTCCGAGACCTTCCACAGCCTTTGCTGCAGCTTCACGTCGTGGGATTGGCTACTGGACGGCCACCACCTTCGGGTATCCCCGCATCTCGCCGAAGCCGTCAGGGCCCTAGTACGGGCCGCCGCACGCTCCGGGGTCGGTAGCGGCGCGCAGCGTTGGCAGTGCGCCCAGGTCTGCGCCCTGCATGAGGGTTCGATGATGGCGGTCGCGGCTGCGACCAGCCGGGGCAGGTTGCGGGTGAGCTCTGTTCGGGAGTCTCGCCCTTCAGCGGGACGCCAAGGCTGAAGGCCGGCGCATCGTCACCACCAAGGGTGAGGCACGCGCGGCGAGCGTGTCATGCGATGCCCGCGCGCAAAACGAGGGCACAGCCGTGACCTCGATCGGGGCTCCGAGCACGCCTCGAGTGATCGGTCCATACTGGAAGGGTGCCGACATTTCATCGGCTCTAAGTCACCCGCACTCGCCGAAAAGTACCGACAGGTCTTGCCGAGGCGGAAGTGGAGGACATCATGAACATCCTTTACGCACTGGCCGCAGTGGTCGGCCTTGGTGTGCTCTGGCTGGGCACAAACTTTCGGGTGGTCAAGCAATACGAACAAGGCGTCGTCTTTCGTTTCGGACGTGTGCAAACCGGGGTACGCGGACCGGGGCTCACGCTGCTGATTCCAATCGCCGATCGCCTCGAGAAGGTGAACATGCAGATCATCACGATGCCGGTGCCCGCCCAGGATGGCATCACCCGCGACAACGTGACCGTGCGTGTGGATGCTGTCATCTATTTCAATGTTGCGGATCCGGTGCGTGTGGTTGTCGGCGTCCAGGATTATGTGTCCGCTATTGGCCAGGTCGCGCAGACATCGCTGCGTTCGATCATCGGCAAAAGCGACCTGGACGACCTACTCTGCAACCGCGAGGGTCTCAATCAGGGCCTGGAGTTGATGATCGACAGTCCCGCGGCGGGCTGGGGTGTTCACATCGACCGCGTGGAAATCAAGGATGTAGTACTGCCGGATTCGATGAAGCGGTCGATCGCCCGCCAAGCCGAGGCGGAGCGTGAGCGGCGGGCTCGGGTTATCACCGCCGACGGTGAACTGCAGGCGTCTGAAAAACTGGCCCAAGCGGCCGAGACGATGGCCGTGCACCCGGCCGCGCTTCAGTTGCGGCTCTTGGAAACCGTGGTCGAGGTCGCCGCGGAGAAGAACTCCACCCTGGTGCTGCCCTTCCCCGTCGAACTGCTCCGGTTTTTGGAACGAGCAACACCGCAAGCGTCCGAGAGCCGGGACGACGAAGCAGCTATGCCCTCCGCCTCGGCCGCGGCTTCGAAGAGCGAGATGTCGAAGCTGGATCCGCCACAGGTCCCCGACGACGCCCGCGGTCTGGAAGTCGACACACGCATCGCGGGCCGGTAGTCCGGCTGAACGGATAGCGTTCGAAACGGCTAACGACAACCATGGATCAGACCCTGGTCCGACCTGCTGCGGCGCCAAGGCGTTGACGCGTTGACTTGCAAGCCGGAAGCCCGTGGTGCTGGCGGAAACTGGGTTTAGGATCCCTGAGGGGTGCCTGGTACGCGCCAGTGTCAGCTGGCCCGGGTGCTAGGCGTCGGGGCTTCGACCGCGAAAGGCCAACCAGTGAGCGATAAGCCGAACATCCTGATCATCTGGGGCGATGACATCGGGCAGAGCAACCTCAGTTGCTACAGCAACGGGCTGATGGGATACCGGACCCCCAACATCGACCGCGTCGCCGCCGAAGGGGTGCTGTTCACCGACTATTACGCGGAGCAGAGCTGCACCGCCGGACGGGCGGCGTTCATCACCGGCCAGAACCCGTACCGGACCGGCCTGACCAAGGTGGGCCTGCCCGGGGCGCCGCTGGGCCTGCAGGCGCAGGACCCGACGATCGCGACGGCGCTCAGGGCGCAGGGCTACGCTACTGGCCAGTTCGGCAAGAACCACCTCGGCGACCGCGACGAGCACCTGCCCACGATGCACGGCTTCGACGAGTTCTTCGGCAACCTGTATCACCTCAACGCCGAAGAGGAACCCGAACTGCCGGACTACCCGAAGGATCCG
Source organism: uncultured Actinomycetota bacterium (assembly GCA_963728815.1). Lineage (GTDB taxonomy): Bacteria > Actinomycetota > Actinomycetes > Mycobacteriales > Mycobacteriaceae > Mycobacterium. The sequence goes on along the minus strand of CAVSLH010000013.1, from coordinate 110,640 downwards.
GAGTTCCGCAAGAGGTTCGGGCCCCGCGGCGTGTTGCACACCTGGGCCAACGGCGACGGCACCCAGCGCATCGAGGACACCGGCCCGCTCACCAAGAAGCGGATGGAAACTTGTGACGGCGAATTCCGCGACGCCGCAGTCGGTTTCATCAAGCGCCAGCACGAAGCCGAGACTCCGTTCTTCGTGTGGTTCAACTCCACGCACATGCATTTCCGCACCCACACCAAGCCCGACAGCGTGGGCCGTGCAGGGCGCTGGCAGTCGACCTACCACGACACGATGTTGGATCACGACGACACGGTCGGCAGCCTGCTGGATCTGCTCGACGAGCTGGGCATCGCCGAGAACACGATCGTCATGTACTCCACCGACAACGGTCCCCACATGAACAGCTGGCCCGACGCCGGCATGACCCCGTTCCGCAACGAGAAGAACTCCAACTGGGAGGGCGCCTACCGCGTCCCGGCGCTGGTGCGCTGGCCGGGGCACATCCGGGCCGGGTCGGTGTTGAACGGAATCGTCAGCCACACCGACTGGTTCGTCACGCTCTTGTCGGCGGCGGGTGTGCCCGACATCGCCGAGCGGCTGCGCGCTGGTACAGACTTGAACGGCACGACCTACAAGGTGCACCTCGACGGGCACGACCAGTTGGCGTACATCACCGGCGAGACCGACGAGAGCCCGCGCAAGCACTTCTTCTATGTCTCCGACGACGGCGACCTCACCGCAATGCGGTTCGACAACTGGAAGTTCGTCTTCCTCGAGCAGCGCTGCACGGGCACCCTGCAGATCTGGGCGGAGCCCTATGTTGAACTGCGCGTGCCCAAGCTGTTCAACCTGCGGACCGATCCGTATGAGCGGGCCGACATCACGTCGAACACTTACTACGACTGGATGATGGACCACATCTTCCTGTTCGTTCCGGCTCAGGCTTACGTCGCGCAGATGCTGGAGACGTTGGTCGAGTTCCCGCAGCGGCAGAAATCTGCGAGCTTCAGCATGGACCAGGTGATGGCCAAGTTGCAGGACGCCACTACCGGCAGCAGCTGAACGACTCCGATGGAACGCAACGACCCGCTCCCGTCCTGGCGCCCCGGCGGCACGCGGGAGGCACTGGAGGCGTTCTTGGCGGCGGCCGAGGAGGTGCCGGTCGCCGATCGGGTCGCCTACTTCGACAACGACGGCACGCTGTGGTGCGAGCGGCCGAGTTATGTACAGCTCGACTTCTTCCTCGACGCGCTGCGCCGACACGTGGCCGAGGACCCGTCGATCGGCGAGCGTGACGAGTTCGCCGCCCTGCTCAGCGGTGATCAGGCGGCGGTCGCCGGGATCGGGCTGGAACGCATCGCGCTCGCGCTCGCCGGTCTGTTCGAGGGCATGACACCGGAGGAGTTCGCCTCCGAGGCAAGGGAATTCATGGGCAGAGCGGCGCACCCGACGCTAGGCCGGCCGACGCGCTCGGTGACCTATCAGCCGATGCGGGAGCTCATCGCTGAGCTGCGGCGCCGCGACTTCACGGTCGGGATCGTCACCGGCGGCGGCACCGAGTTCGTCCGGGCGATCAGCGACGGCCTCTACGGTGTGCCGGCCGAGTTGGTGGTGGGCACCCTCATCGGCTACGACGTCAGCCGTGACGGCGAAGGCCCACCGGTCATCCGGCGCACCAGCGGCCTGCTCGGCGTCGCGAACGAGGGCAGCGCCAAGGTCGCCAACATCCAGACCCAGCTGGGCCGCCGGCCGATCCTGGCCGCCGGCAACTCCGGGGGTGACCGGGAGATGCTGGAATGGGCTCAGGCCACCTGCTCTCCCAGCCTTGCGCTGCTGATCGACCACGACGACGCCGAGCGCGAATTTCACTACACCAGCAAGGCAGGGACGTTCGCCGAGACCGAGCCGATCACCGACGTCGGGGCACGCCTGGGATGGACCGTCGTGAGCATGGCCCGAGACTGGGACGTCGTATTTCCGCCGGTCTCTTGATCGGATTTTGTTCGCGCGTACATCGACAGCACCCCGTCCGGGGTGCAGTCTTAATTGTGACGGCCATCACAGTCGACTCGCTGGGCGGCGGAATCGAACCGCACTGGAGGATCCGATGCTCGAGCACCGCGCGCACTACATCGATGGACAATGGCAGCCCTCGAACGGCCCGGACACGATCGCGGTCGTCAACGCAGCCACCGAGGAGGTCATGGGGTCGATCCCGGCCGGGAACGCCGAGGATGCGGACATGGCCGTACGCGCCGCCCGCGAGGCGTTTGCTTCATGGTCGACGACGTCGCCGGCCGAGCGCGCCGGCTATCTGAAGCGGGCCGCGGAGGGGCTGCAACTTCGGCAGACAGAAATCGCGACGTTGATCAGTCAAGAGGTTGGGATGCCTTTCGCGTACAGCAACGTGATTCAGGTCGGCCTGCCGGTGCAGTCGTTCGTGTCGATTGCTGACGTTGTGCTGAGCTTCCCGTTCGAACGGCGCGTCTATAACTCCCTGGTGGTGCGCGAACCGATCGGGGTAGTTGTTGCGATCACGCCGTGGAACTATCCGTTGCACCAGATCGCGGCGAAGGTTGCGCCGGCCCTGGGCGCCGGGTGCACCGTCGTTCTCAAGCCGAGCGAGGTCGCGCCGTTGAATGCTTACGTGTTGGCCGAAGTGTTCGATTCGATCGGCCTGCCGCCGGGCGTGTTCAACCTGGTCACCGGGACCGGCGCCGGGGTAGGGGAGACGCTCGTCGCGCACCCGGAAGTCGACATGGTCTCGCTGACCGGTTCCACGGTCGCGGGGCGCCGGATCGGCGCCGTCGCAGCCGAAACCATCAAACGGGTCTCCCTGGAGCTTGGCGGAAAGTCACCGCTGATCATCCTGGACGACGCCGATATCGTCGCCGCCGTTTCCGGCGGACTGTTGGCCTGCTACCTCAACTCGGGACAGACCTGCATCGCGCTGACGCGAATGATCGTGCCTCGGTCCAAACTGGCCGAGGTCGAAGCGGTGGCGAAGGCCGGCGCCGAATCGATGATTGTCGGTGATCCGTTCGACCCGGCAACGGTTCTCGGCCCGTTGGTGTCCGCTGCGCAGCGCGACCGGGTGGTCGGCTACATCGAGAAGGGCATCGCCGAGGGCGCCCGACTCGTCGCCGGAGGGCCCACTGCGCCGGACGGGCTGAAGAGGGGTTTCTTCGTCCGACCGACCGTCTTCTCCGACGTCACGCCGGACATGGCGATCGTGCGCGAGGAGATTTTCGGTCCCGTTCTGGTGATCCAGGCCTACGACGACGAGGACGAGGCCGTCCGACTGGCCAACGACACGATCTTCGGTCTGAACGCGGGGGTCTTCTCGGGCGACGAGGAGCACGCGATCAGGGTCGCCCGTCGGATTCGGGCGGGCCAGGTCCAGATCAACGACGGGGCCTTCAACATCCACGCACCCTTCGGCGGCTACCGGCAGTCGGGCAATGGCCGAGAGTTCGGCGAATGGGGACTCGAGGAGTTCTTAGAGATCAAATCGATGCAGCTTCCCTAGGGCCTGCGTCGTCCCTGCACCCGACCGACCATGAAAGGTCACCTCCATGGGCCGCGAATTCAACGCAAGCCAGCGCAAGACTCTGACCGCGATCGTCGACACCTTCGTCGCGGCGGTTCCGCGCGAGGACGACCCAACCGGGTTCTACGCCGCCAAGGGCAGCGACGTCGGCGCCGACGTCGCCGCCGAGCAGTATCTCGTCACCCGCTTGCCCGAGGAGCAACTCGCCGGCCTGCTTCAACTGATCGATACCGCCGGCCTCGTCGGGTTGAAGAATCAACCTCAGGCCGTCCGGGAGGCGATCATCGCCAACCTCGCGGGCATCTCGCCCGAGAGCGCGCGAGCGGTAGCCGCGCTGTATCAGCTTTCGGTGATCTTTGCCTACAGCCTGCCCGGCCCAGAGGGCGGCAACCCCTTGTGGGCCGGCATGGGATATCCGGGTATGGTCCAGGCCCCGCCGCGGACGCCCAAGACACTTGACGTCATCACCCCGTCCGGCGAGACGACGCTCGAGGCGGATGTGGTGGTGGTCGGCTCGGGCAGCGGCGGCGGGGTCGCCGCCGCCGTGTTGGCGCAGGCAGGCAAGCGGGTCATCATTCTGGAAGCAGGTGGCTACTCGAACGAGTCCGACTTCGTCCAGCTGGAACCGCTGGCGTATCAGAACCTTTTCCTGCGCGGCGGCTTCTTCCCCTCCGCCGACGGCATGGTCAGCATCGCCGCCGGGAGCACCGTCGGCGGCGGCAGCACCGTCAACTGGTCCAACTCGTTGCTGACCCCGGCCACCGTCCGCCGCAGCTGGGCCGCAGACGGACTCACCGACGTCGACACCCCGGCGTTCGACGAACACCTGCAGGCGGTGTTCGATCGCATCAACTGCAACGACAAGGTGGCCACCCAGAACGCCCCCCACCAGCGGTTGGCCGCGGGCGCGGCCAAGCTCGGATACTCCTACCGCGTCGCCATGCTCAACATCGACCCGGACAGATACGATCCGAACCTGATCGGGTGGAGCGGGATGGGCGATCAGACCGGCGCCAAACAGGGCACGCTGCGCACCTATCTACAGGACGCATCCGACGCCGGAGCGAAGCTGCTGCCCAACACCCGCGCCGAGCGGATCCTCACCGAGAACGGCGCAGCCGTCGGCGTCGAGGCGACATACACCGACCCACAGACACAGCAGAACTCCCGCGTCGTCATCCACGCGTCCTCCGTGGTGGCCGCCGCCGGCGCCCTGGAAACCCCTGCGCTTCTCCTCCGGTCGGGCATGGGTGGGCCCGCCGTCGGCGCCGAACTGCGACTGCATCCCGCCAGCCTCGTCACCGGCATCTATGACGAACCCCAAGACCCGTGGTACGGCCCCGCGATGGCCGGCATCATGAACGAGTTCGCCGAGGTGAATGACTGCCACGGCTACATCGTCGAATGCGTGCAGCACCTGCCCGGCCTGTTCACTACGGTCGTGCCCTGGCTCAGCGGCGAGCAGCACAAGGAGCTCACCCGCAAATATCGCTACCGAGCCGACTGGGTGTTCATCGTCAAGGACCGCGGCGCCGGAACTGTCACCATCGACGAGAATGGTGAGTCCGCACACTGGTACCCGTTCAACGACGAGCTCGATCGGCGTCATTTCCGCGAGGCCGCGGTGACGTCGATCCGCATGCAAGAGGCTGCGGGTGCGCAACAGATCTTCCTCGCGGGCCAGCCCTTTGCGCCGTGGCAGCGCGGTGAGGACCTCGAGGCGTTCATCGAGAAGGTCAACCAGGTCCCGATCGGCCCCGGTGGCACGCCGGTGTTCAGTGCCCACCAGATGTGCAGCGCAAAGCTGGGCAGCGACCCGCAGACGTCCGTCGCGAAACCGAATGGCGAGCTGCACGACACGACCGGGGTCTGGATCGCCGACGCCAGCGGGATGCCCTGCTGCTCCGGAGTGAATCCAATGGTGTCTGTCATGGCCCTGGCGCGCCGCACGGCCATGAACATGCTGAACCAGCATTGACACATGCCGCACCGTGATATCTCCCGTCGCGGTCGACTCATCATCGCCGAAATGCCTTGGCGTGCAATTCGTTTTAGTTCCACGGCTTTCTGCGCCGGATGACGACTCTTCTCACTGAATCTGCGCCGATGTGGCGGTCGTGATCTCAGACGGACGCCGGCTTCCGCGAGACGAGTCCATGCGACCACCCCGCGATCACGATTAGTGTGCCCACGGCGATTACACGCCCGTTGCGCCGCCACGCGCCGACCGTCATCACAGCGTCGCCTGCGAGGCGAACCGCTTGGGCGGCCGCTGGCATGTGCTTCAGGACATACCGACCACGACGGGTCGAGCGCAGCGCATTCGTGTCGGCGCGCAGCACGGCTGCTGAGGCAATCGGTGGGGTTAGGAAATGAACACTGAGGCCCAGGATGCGATAGCCGTTCCAGATCAAGACTAGTGAGACGATGGACGCGGCTCCATCAGCGCCGAGCTTCGCCCAGTGAACCTGATGCAGGACCAGGTCTTCCTTGTTCATCGGCGCTGCTCGAATTACTCACTGGCCCAACAAATCTCACGGAACCGTTGTGCGGCTATGTCGCGGCGTGGCCGGCCCGCGCAGCAGCGCGTCGTGCGGCCTCGGTGTGCTCGGCGGCGGTGACGACCACCGCGTCAGACCCGGGGTACACCGTCGCCTCGTGACCGGTCACCAGCCAACGCACCACGTATGGCGGAGAGCCGTCTTGAGAGCGCACCTCAATGATCTCAGCATGCTGATCATGCCGTTCGGTGGTTGTGCCCTTCACCACGAGGTAGTCGCCGACATTCGCCTTCATCTTCTGCTCCCTTCTCGTTGAACATCATTTCGCCGCGTAGCAGGCTAGGCAAGCTACGCGGTTCCCGATTCAGGGGCGCGTACTCGGCGGCCGCCATCTGTGCGGCGGGTTCGTCAACCGCCAAGGTATTCACCCAGCCCCGGTTTTGCGGCGGGCAACCACATCGAAAAGTCTATAGACCCGACAAACGCTACGAGCGCTATTGTTTGCTCGGGCAGTGCAAGTTGCTGTGGACCGGGGCGCGAGCCCCAGTGTGAGGTCGGTGGGCCAAGGGGCCTCTGGAGTGGTTGAGGGAAAACTTCGAGCAGATCAACAACGGTAGGCACCGTGACTTCTCACTGCCCGCGGCTGACTAGGGTCGCTCGCCCCGGTGTCACCAGCGCTTGGGCGGGTCGAGCCACGTAGGGGACAGTCTTAGCAACCTCTTGCACCACAACAGGAAAGCGGGTTATTAGGTTTGGAGCATCCATGATTCGTGAAGACTGCCGCCACACAGTCGGCCGTCGATCTCGCTTAGCCGAATCGCCCTGGCTTGAGGTGGGCGTGATGATTGGCATGACCCGCGCAATGAGTTCGAGTGACGCGGGCAAATGGACTCCAACTCCAACGGCCGGAATGGGCCCTGGGCGAGCTGCCCGAATCTTCGCTCGTCACGGTCATCGCGATCGCCGAGCACATCGAGAGCCAAGCCTCACGAACAGATGCGGGGCGGGGCGGTCAACGTCGGCGGTACGATCGCAATTCGTGCAACGGCGAGCGCCGGAGAGAGCGCATATGTGGTCATCATGCCGGCCGTCGTGAACGGCCGCGTCGACCCGTGATCTTTCATACGGCTAAAAACAGCAGCTGGCTGACCCGCAATGTGTGGGTGTTATCGGCTGTGTCGTTCCTCCAAGACACCGCCAGCGAATTGCTGTACCCGCTGTTACCGATCTACCTCACCGCAGTTCTCGGTGCGCCACCGGCCGTCGTAGGAGCCGTCGAAGGCGCGGCCGAAGGAGCGGCGTCGCTGACAAAACTGACGGCTGGACCACTCGGGGACAGGTTTGCGCGGCGTCCTCTGATCGCGGCGGGCTACGGTATGGCCGCGCTCGGCAAAGTGATCGTTGCGGTCGCCGGTGCATGGCCCGGGGTGCTGGCGGGACGCGTGGTGGATCGAGTCGGCAAGGGTATCCGGGGCGCGCCGCGCGATGCACTGCTCGTAGACGGAATCGACGATGCCAGCCGCGGCCGCGTGTTCGGGTTTCACCGCGCGATGGACACACTCGGCGCGGTTGTCGGACCGTTAATCGGGCTTGCCGGATACGAGTTACTCGACCATAAGATTCCGCCATTGCTATACATCGCGATCGTTCCGGCCGTCCTGAGTGTGGCTTTGGTCGCGTTGGTGCGGGAGCGTCCCCGGCCGGTTGAGCGTGCGCACCGACCACCGGTGGCGGCGGCCCTGCGTGAACTGCCAGGCCGGTATTGGCGGGTCATCGTGCTGCTGGCAGCCTTCGGCGTTGTCAACTTCCCCGATGCCCTGATCCTGTTGCGGCTCAAAGAGATCGGGTTCTCGGTGGCCGAAGTGATCCTGGCCTACGTGGGATACAACATGGTGTATGCGTTGGGCAGCTACCCGGCCGGGTCACTCGCTGACCGCATCCCGAGACCTGCGGTGTTCGGGATGGGCATGGCCTTTTTCGCGGTCGGCTACATCGGGCTCGGACTCACGACCGACAAAGTCGCGGCGTGGCTCATCCTCGGGCTGTATGGACTGTTCACCGCATGCACCGACGGCGTCGGAAAGGCATGGGTGTCCGGACTCGTTCCCGCCGAGCTGCAGTCAAGCGCACAGGGCATATTTCAGGGCGTGACGGGGTTCGCGGTTTTGTCGGCAGGTCTGTGGGCCGGTCTGCTGTGGGGGGCAAGAGGCCAACTGCCACTACTGATCTCAGGAATCGCCGGTGGCTTGCTTGCAGCGATCCTGCTCATTCTCTCTATCGCTGCGTGGATTCGCACCAAATCGAGCGCTGCATCGGCTAACTGACCTCTAAGTGTCGAAAGCAGCTATGCCCGATCCCGACTGCAAAAGGAAGAAGTATCCGTGGGCAGAGAACCCGGCAGTCGGGAAAACGCGGGCCCGCCGAGCGCCTGCTCGATCAGCCCCACGCACTGGTCCCTGCTGAGGGGCTCCCGATCGAGGCGCTGCAGATAGCAGTGCTTCCACGGCGAGGTGATCGCGTCGGGCAGCTCCTCCTGTTGAATGCTCCCAAAGATGCCCTGCCGCAGCAGTAATTAGCCGCTCGTCCTCGACAGCGGATGTCTGCTCAACGGCTCACCCGGAAACGCTTGAGCCGCGACGCCGCTCCGGATACCAATTCGACTCGGCTTCTTGGCAATTGAAGGTGGGCTGCCAGTAGCCGGATGACCGCGTCGTTGGCCTTGCCGTCAACCGCTGGCTCGCGGACGTAGATTGTCAGCTCACCGTTGGGACCGACCTCGACAAGGGGTCCCTTGCGACTGCCGGGCTTGACCCTGACGACGACGGCGTCGGTCATGCCGCGTAAGGCTACCGTCCGGACTCGTGCGCTGCCTAAGTGCGGCATGGCGTGCGGGCCCGCACCGCCCACGACATCGCCGCCGACACCACACACCGCGACCAGCTACCGGACCGCGTCTGCCGGCTAATCGATAATCTAATTGGCGCAGCGGGTCTGGCTTTCCCGGTACGAACCCGGTGTGTCGCATAGAACTACCGAGCACGAACCGGCTCGCGATCGGCAGCACTACGGGCGCAGGACGATTTTGCCCCTGGTGTGGCGCCGTTCCAGGGTGCGGTAGGCGCGCTGAACCTCGCCGAGCGGAATAACGTCGGCGATCGGCACTTCCAATTGGCCGGCGGCGATCAGTGCGGCGAGCTGGGCCAGCACCGCGGCGTCGGCGGCGTCCTGATTGCCGACGAACATCACCCCAAATCGCTCCAGCGCCGGAAAGTCGATGACCGTGTCGATGCGCTGCGGTGCGATGCGCAGCTCGGTCACGGCTAATTCGACGTAGCCGCCGCCAAAGAAGTCCAACAACGCGTCGACCCGGCCGTCAGGTGCCGCCGCTCGCAGCCTGCCCGCGAGACCATCGCCGTAATTGACGGGGATCACGCCGTGCGCAGCCAGCCACTCGTCGTTGGACGGGCCGGCGATGCCGAGCACGGTCGCGCCGGTACGTTTGGCCAGCTGCACGGCTATCGTGCCCACCCCGCCGGCGGCGCCGGCGATGGCGACGGTGTCACCCGGCGTCAGTTCGACCGAGCGGACCGCGGCGTATGCCGTGGTGCCGGTGACGAACAGGCCCCCCGCGGCTTCCCATGACACTGCCGGCGGCTTGGGCGTGAGCTGATCGGCGGGCACCACCACGAATTCGGCGTGGCTGGCTCGGTCGTTCGTGAAACCCAGCACCTGGTCGCCCACTGAGAAGGCATCGACGCCGGTGCCGACCTCGGCGACGACACCGGCGAGATCACTGCCCTGCCCGGACGGAAATGTCGCTGGGAAGATCTCGTCGAACACACCCTGGCGAATCATCGCTTCGCCCGGGTTGACGCCAGCTGCCTTCACCTCGACCAGCACTTCACCGGTGCCAGGTTGCGGGCGGGGAACCTCGCGTACATCGAGGACGTCGATGCCGCCGTAGCGATCGAATCGCACTGCTTTCATGAGCTGTCCGTCCTTATCTCCGTTTTTGCGATCATGGGAGCTGGGGCTTATCGGCACCTAACCAAACTAACGCTTGTATCCGCGGATTCTTGGCCCACAGGATCGGTCGGCGTGACCGCCGACGAGATCTGAAAGCACGCGGGAGCTTTTCGCGAACCGCCCGGCCGCGGCGGGCGGCTCGGTGCCCGAGGACGTGTGCCACATGGGTTTTCCCGAATCCGACGGTTCCGCAAAGGATCGTGACATCAGGGGATCGGGCGGGGTTGACAACGGCGTGGTGCTACCGGTCCTCGCTGTCAGACCCGCATCGAAAAATGGTCGCGTCTGTACGCTGGTCAGCGGCCCGGGTCATAGGATCGGCCAATGCACCTTGACGAGTACATGTCATTGGATGCGACCGCTCTGGCCGAGCTGGTCGAGCGCAAACAGGTCACCGCGGCCGAACTTGTTGCTTTGGCGCGGCGACGGGCCGACGCGGTCAATCCAAGGTTGAACGCGATCATCCGCCGCCTCGACGACGTCGCCGATAGGCAAGCCGCCGATCCGGATCTGCGCGGAGCGTTTGCCGGGGTGCCCTTTGTGATCAAAGACCTTGATCAGGAGTATCGGGGCTTTCCAACGTCACACGGTTCGCGGTCGCTGGCCAATGACGTGGCCGACCGGCACGCCCTGGTGACGCAGCGGTTCCTTGACGCGGGGCTGGTGATCTTCGGCATGACCAATACCCCCGAGTTCGGGGCCAAGGGCGTGACGGAATCCGAATACTGGGGTCCGGCTCGTAACCCCTGGAACACCGAGCACACTGCCGGCGGCTCGTCGGGCGGATCGGGGGCCGCGGTCGCGGCGGGGACCGTTCCGGCCGCGGGGGCCAACGACGGTGGCGGATCGATCCGCATCCCCGCCGCCTGCAACGGGCTCGTCGGCCTCAAGACCAGCCGGGGGCTCTCTCCCTACGGCCCGCAGACCGGCGAGCCGATGTTCGGCATGGAGACCCAGGGCGTCGTTTCGCGCACCGTGCGCGACAGCGCCGCCCTCTATGACGCGATCATCGGCCCCAATCCGCGTGCCGCCTATCAGGTTGCGCTTCCCGACGTCCCGTTCGCGAAACACATCAAGAGTCGTCCCGGCACCGTAAAGATCGGGTATTCGACCTCCTCGGCGATCAACCCCCATCCCGACCGGGAAGCCATCGCCGCAGTCGAAGAAGCGGCGAAGCTCCTCTGCGACCTGGGTCACCAGGTCGAGGAAGTCCAGCCGCCCTACGACGATGCCGCATTGGCGCGTGACTTTCTCACCATTTGGTTCGCGCAGCTCTACCGGCAAGTCGCCGAGATCAAACAGCGAATCGGGGCCCGCGACAGCGACTTTGAGGCCGACACCCTGGCCGTGAGTGAGCTCGGCCGATCCGCCGGCGTCCTGGCACCGATGCTTGCGCTGGAGAACACAAACAACTACATCCAATCCCTGGCGACGTTCCACGAGAGCTACGACTACTTCCTGACCCCCACGCTGGCCACCCCGCCCCTTGCGGTCGGTGCCACGGCGACATCGCCCCGCTTGCAGACGGTGTCCCGGGTGATCAGCAAGTTGCACGCCGGAAAAGTGCTGGCGCTCACCGGGATTCTCGATGAACTGATCCAGGAGAGCCTGGGCTGGGTGCCCTACACGCAGCTCGCCAATCTCACCGGGCGGCCCGCGATCAGTGTGCCGCTACATTGGACAGACGCCGGGCTTCCCCTGGGCGTGCAGTTCGTCGGACGGCTGGGCGCGGACGGCGATCTCTTACAGTTGGCGGCGCAACTTGAAGAAGCCCATCCCTGGGCCCACCGGCATCCGGCACCCGCCTTACCGGCAAGTTAGTCCATTGCCCTATGAGGCAAACCAGGGATCTGGGCTCGCTGAGGTTTCGATCGGGATACGAGTGCGGCGGTGTCGGTCAGGCGGAATTCCTGTATGTAATACGTTGTAGTACAGATCGGTGCACCATATGGCTTGTCCCGGGAGCGGATTCGGCAGGTCGCGTCCCGCAGTATCTCACGGGTCATTCGTCGCACTCGCATCACTGGTCACGACAATTCGGTCATCCTGGAATTCCGCTATCCGCCCGAAGCCGACAGCGACCAATTGGCCTGGCTGCTGACAATCGAAACCTGCGCCACCGGAACAACCAGAATCGCCAAAGAGCTTGCCTACCGGAAACTCCGGATCGCCGGACACCCCGACGAGGACGCGAGAAACATCGCCGCACGAGTCGCCCATCACGTCGCCAGGTTGTCAAAACACATCGCGCGGACCCGAAAGAAGCGCGACGACGACGAGCGAGGCGCCACCCGAGTGGGGTGAACCGTGCGCTGGCCAATCTGACCTTTCGGACATCAGGTTGCCGTGGGTATGAGTACCGCGATGTCGCTGTGCAGGTGCGCCAGACCGCTATCGAGTGTCGCCAACTGCCCTTTGCGGCTTCGTGCGAGCTGAGCAAGGTAAGCATCTGTTACCTGTCGGTGACCGACCACACCACCGACCTCTACATCGGCGAAAGAGACACTGTCGGGCCAGAACTCGTGGCGGTTCGCACCCTCGACTGCACTGATGACATCCCGCGCAGCTGCCGCGGTTTGCCCCGTCCGCACCAGGAATCGAACAAGACTTCCTTGTGTGATTGGGCACGTCGCAAATCCTGTGTCGGATGCCGATAGCCATTCCGCAGCGGCGTCATGATGCACATGCTCGGTGACGACCAGTGCGATGAGCACGTTCGCGTCGAGCAGCGCCGTCACTCCTCATCCTCCAATGAGCGCACGTCCTCGGAGGTCACGACTGTCCCAACGCTCACCAGAGGCAGCCCCGTCCTGGGGTCTATGGAGATCGCGGCGGTGCTGCTGGCTCCCAGGCCGCGTCGAATGAGGTCGGCGACAATTTCGCTCAACGTGCGGTGGGTGTCCCGCGCAATCGCCAGCGCCTGTTTGTGCAGGTCGTCGGGGAGATCAATGGTGGTGCGCACGCCCAATCCTAGCATCACTGCATCATGATGCAACGGTGCATTCCCTGCCGGTGCACTTGCTCAGGCAGATCCGCGCGATGGCAATTCCTCTCGCTACCACGGGATTTCGATTGTCGCGGGTTAATTGCTGCCGCTCTTAGACCCGCTGCGTTTCGATCAACAGCGAATCGTCCGCGTCGGACGTCATCCTGTAGCCCCAGCCCGCTGCATCGACTTTCTCGAGTATTTGCATGGCCTGGGCTCGGACCGGTGCTTCGTCCTCCGACCGGGACTCGATGGTGATCATGTACGGCCAAGATGCCTTATCAACCTCGTCATATTGCACGGCGGCGTACTCATCGCCACCCAACTCGAGGGTTACCAGATCGTCTTCTGGTTGGGGCGCGGAGGGGTCGATGACGGCGACCAGCTCGGCTAGGGATTTCGGCCCCCTAACCTCGATGTAGTCGCTATTCGTCATTGTCGAATCTCCAATCCATTCCCTTGAATCCCCTGATCACGCGCACTGATTGAAGTCTATATCGCCGCGCATGGTGTTCGACCAGGCGTTTCACCGCCTCGTCGGTGATCGGTGAGTCGGTCATATCCAGCACGACGCGCGATGCCTGCTTTGCGGCCCGTCGTACATTGCGGGCGACAGCGTCATCGCTGGAGCCGGATATTGACTTCAACTCCCACACCTCGTCATCGATCATGAGGTCGGCAACCTTTCCGTTGCCGGTGACGGGATTGAACACCACGCGGTGTCCACGAGCGGCGAGCCTCTCCGCGCCGTCGAGCTCATGCCGCTTTAGCCCAGTCGGGACAGCACTGCGGTCAACGCCGCCGCGATGTGGTTCTTTGGCACCCTGCTCGCTCACTAGGCACTCTGCCTGCAGAGCATCGCGCGCCTCCCCCGGACTGTTCTAGCGTCGTCGACGCCAAGTGTCGCTTCGGGGTCCGACATTGCGATGTCGGCGGCGGTCAAATCGCGACATGCCACGCAGCGCGGCTCAAGGCTCTGTCGTTTCGACGGCACCGCTGGATTCGTTCCCAGTCCCGATCCAACTCGTCGGCTGGTGGCGGACTTCGCGACTCGGCTAGCCGCGGCATAGGGTAGTCGCCGTGGCGGAAGCGTTCGACGCGATGCGGACCCTTGCGAGAATTCTGGCCGAACACGGCCCACTGCACGAGGATGACATCGCACGGCGACTGCGGGACAGCGGCGTGGCCGATCCGGACACCTTACTGGACGAGGTTCTCGACGAAACCGAGTGTCCGGCAAGGCAGTTGGTTGACGATCGGTGGGTGTGGCTGCCGACTGTGCTAGCCGGGCGTGTGTTCACGCACCGGCTCGGCGCAGACGAGGCGGCCCACGACGTACTCACTGTGACCCCGGACCTGGACCCGATCACCGCGCTCTGCGAGCACGAGCAGTATGGGCGATTCGCCGACGGGTCGGCGGCGCGGGTGGTGCTGGCCGGGTTCGACGATGAGCTGCTCGAGCAGCGGGGCATCCCGGCCGGGGTGGTCGACCCGCTCGGGGCGCTGCTCCTGGTGCCAGGCACGCTGGGGACGTTGGGCGTGGCCGAGGGCGACCTCGTCGGGGTGCGGCTGACCGAACAGGGACTCGTGGTCGAGCGGGTCACCGCGCTCGCGCATTCCGCGGTGGGCGCCCGGCTGGCCGCGATGCTCGACGCCGACGAGCCGGTGTACTTCGACGCGGCGGTATGGACGGCGTGCGTCGAAGACCCGGCGGTGTTCACCGAGCCGCTGCCGCCCCTGTGCGAGATCGTCGACGACTACGGTCTGGCACATCGCGGCGAGTGGCTCGCACCCGACGGGTTCGATTTCGACCGTTGGCGTTTCGAGCGCGGGTGCGCAGCGCTGGCCGAGCGACATGACCTCGACCCCGACGACGCGTTCGCGCTGTACACATTGGTCCAGCTGTACGACCAGATGTCGCTGCTGCTGGTCGACGCCGCCGACGCCGACGAGCCGCCGGAGGATGCGTTGACCGCAGTTGGCGAGGGCGCGACGGGGCCCGACGGAGCAGAGCCCGAGGCCGACCGGTTCGCCGATCTGGTCGGTGCGCTGGGGGCCGAGCTTGCCGATCCGCTGCTGGCTGAGCTGCTGTTGGCCGAGACGATCGGCACCGGCCGCGACGGGGCGTCCGCGCTGGGCATGTTCGCCGAGATGCTGGAGCCGATAGTGGCGCGCGCGGCGCGGGTGGCGTGTCGCTGGCTGCGCGCGGTGGCGCTGGAGCGGATCGGCGACATCGACGCGGCCGAACGCGAGCTGTTGGCGGCCGAGTCGATGGATCCGGATTGGCCGTTGCCGTTGTTCGACCTGGCCCGCATCGCCTCCGATCGCGGCGACGTGGAGCGCGGATTGGCGTTGCTGCGCCGCGCCGGCGCCGGGCCGGACCACCCGCTTGTGGAGCTACTAGAGCGGTACCGGGCCGAGCCGCGCCGCGACCTCGGCCGAAACCAGCCGTGCTGGTGCGGGTCCGGCCGCAAGTACAAGAAATGCCATCTGGGGCGCGAGCAGCTGCCGCTGGCCGAGCGGGTCGACTGGTTGTACATGAAGGCCGGCCAGCACGCGCTGCTGACCGGATGGAACGACCTGCTGGCCGAGGCGGGATACGAACGCTGCCGCTACGGCGTCGATGATCCCGACGCGCTGGCCGCGGCGCTGGACGATCCGCTGGTGCTGGACGCGGTGCTGTTCGAGGGCGGCGTGTTCGCGGAGTTCCTCCAGATACGCGGGTCGCTGCTGCCTGACGACGAGCGGCTGCTGGCGGAGCAATGGCTGCTGGTGGACCGGTCGGTGTTCGAGGTCGAGGAGGTGCACCGCGGCCAGGGCGTCACCGTGCGCGACGTGCGCACCGGCGACACACACGAGGTGCGTGAGCGGGCGGCCAGCCGCCAGCTGAAGCCCGGGCAGCTGGTGTGTGCACGCGTGGTGCCTGGCGGGGACACCATGCAGTTCTTCGGCGGGCTGGAACCGGTCGCGCTGCACGAGCGCGACCCACTGATCGACCTGCTCGACACGGGACCCGACGCGGTGACGCTGGTGGCGCAGCTGAGCCGCCGGTTCGCGCCCCCAGCGCTGGCCAACACCGAGGGCGATCCGCTCGCGATCTGCGAGGCCACCGTGCATGTCGGCGACCCGGCCGGGATCGAGGCCGCGCTCGACGACACCTACGACCGGGTCGACGGCGACGAGCCGCCGCGGTGGTTCGAGCACGTTACGGCCCAGGGCATGATGCGCATCCGCGCCGCCCTTGTTCTCGACGGCCACACGCTGCGGGTGGAAGCCAACAGCGAAAAGCGGATGGACCGCGTGCTGGCCACGCTGGCACGCCTCGACCCCGCTATGAAGGTGCTCGACGACTCCCGTCGCCCGCTGCGCGACGCCCGCGAGGCCGTCGAGCTGGCCAAGCGGTTGCCAATTGCCGGCGAGGACGCGCTCGACCCCGACGATCCCGAGCTGGCCGCGGTCCTCGACGAGTTCGTCCGCGACTACGAGACCAAGTGGCTCGATGAACCCATCCCCGCGCTTGACGGCCACACGCCGCGGCAGGCCGCCGATGACCCCACCCGACGCGGCGACCTGATCAAACTCCTGGACACCTTCCCCGCCGGTGAAGCCGGCCGCGGCGGCATGGACGCCGACCGGCTGCGCGCCGCGCTCGGCCTGCGGTAGCCTCCTTACAGCGGGCCGTGTTCAGGCCGGAGCTGCCGCGCCGATCTCGGCTGCGAAGTCGCGGAAGTCTTTGTGGCCGGGCAGCTTTCGCATACATTGCGGGAGACACCCCGTTCGAGCAACCGTTCTCCGTCACTGAGGCTGGCCAGCTTTAACCCTTCAGTCATGCCATAGATCTTGACCTGTACGCCTATTAGGCACACACTGGTGCTATGGCGAAAGACTCACGTATTGCGGTTCGCCTGACTTCGGAGCAGGACGAACTTATCCGCCGCGCCGCCGAGGCGGAGGGGACCGACCTCACCAACTTCACCGTGACGGCGGCACTGGCGCATGCGCGAGATGTTCTCGCTGACCGGCGGCTATTTTTGCTCGACGATGCCGCGTGGACGGAGTTCCTGGCAGTGCTGGACCGTCCGGTATCGCATAAGCCGCGACTGGAAAAGCTGTTGGCACAAGCGCCAATTTTTGACGCCGAGTGAGCGGGTACAGCAGACCGCGACCGATCCGTGAGGACGACGAGACCGCCAGTTTCGACAGCGGTGAGCCGAGTCTGGATAGGTATCTGCAGACAAGGGCGCTCTCGAATCATCTGCAGGGTGCGTCGCGCTGTTATGTCACCTGCCGCGGCGCCCGGGTTGTTGGGTATTACGCGCTAGCCGTCGCCTCGATCCAGCATCGCGACGCGCCGGGCAAGGTGCGTCGCAACATGCCTGAGCCAGTGCCGGCGATTCTGTTGTCCAGGTTGGCCGTCGACCGCAAGGACAAGGGACTTGGCCTCGGGAAGGACCTGCTGCGGGATGCGATCATGCGCTCCGTCGAGGCAGCTGACCTTATCGGAGCTCGCGTTCTGCTGATTCATGCGCTCAACGACAATGCTCGTGAGTTCTACGCACACTTTGATTTCGAGCACTCGCCGACCGACCCGCTGCATCTGATGCTGCTGATCAAGGACACGCGCGTGGTTCTCGGCGGTGATTGAGCTGCCATGGCGGACGAAACGACGATATGGGTAGCCGGCGTAACCGCATTCGCGACGCTGACACGCGGATGGCGCGGCTACTTGCTGGCTGGCCGCAATGAGCAAGCGAGGGATACCCGCGCCGCGTTCCTGTCTCATATGGCGCGTCCGTACGCTATCCCTGCGCGCCATCGTCGCGGATGCATGCTATCACCAGCATGGCAGTGATAGCATTGGTGGCGTGAAGCAGCTTCTGCTCCGGGTGCCCGAGGATATTCACCGCCGGTTGGTCGCGCGTGCTGCGCGCGAGGGGCGCAGCCTGAACGCGGTCGCAACCGAGATCCTCGACGCGGCCGCCGACGCCGACAGTGGCGATCGGCGCGCGCAGTTGCGCGCCGCGGCGGCCGCCGCGGGCACGTTACGCCGCGTGAACGCGCGCTCAGTGAGTGCGGACCGACGGCGGCGAATCATCGAGTCGACCCGCGGCCTCGGTCCGCAGATCGACCAGTTGCTCGCGCAAGAGCGCGAGCGGCCGTGATCGCCTACCTGGACTCCTCGGTTCTGGCCCGTGCATACCTTGTCGATGAGGACGGGCACCAGGAGGCAAGCGCGCTGCTAACTGACCCAGACATTGCAACCGTCACCGGGACGTGGACGAGGATCGAGGTCTCGGGCGCGCTGGTGCGGGCCGCGCGCGCGGGCCGCGGTGATGAGAAGGGCTTGCTCGCGCTGCTGGACGGCGACCTCGCGGGCCCGGTGATCGTGCTCGGTGCGCCACAAGACCAGGTTGAGCAGCACGCCCTGCAACTCGTCCGCCAGCATGCGCTGCGTGCGATGGACGCCTGGCATCTGGCAGTCGCGGCGATCGTCGTTCCGCCGCTGCTGGAGCCCGGCGAGCCGCGGGCGTTCGCCTCGCGCGACGAAGCACAACGCCAGGTCGCCGAAGAGCTTGGGTTCGTCCCGATCTGATCGGCTCAAATCCAGAGAAACGACGACCAACCGCCGGCGCCACTCCCGATACTCAGCGGCGGTCTAATCGCCCTCGCTGCCATCGGATTTGGCGCTCGCCGCTGCTATCGGAGCTGCTGGCCATCACGGAGCGTCCGGTCATAGACTGGCGATACACAAGCACTCAGGCAACTCATCGAGCAGCGGTTGACTCGCCGCCTCGAAGCTCCCTGCGAGCGCCGACAGATCCCCAACGTTGGCGACGTGAAAGGCCAAATGCCTTCGGACGCGATCGCTCAGTCGTTGCTGGCCTTCCCGTCGGATCGCGTGCCGCCGTCGGCGTCTCCTGGCGTCCGTGGTTTGGGCGGCAATGTCTCCAACAGCGTTGTATCCGTGGGAGTTTCGATCCCAACCAGGTACCCGGATTCCGGTTCACCGGTGTCGCCGTCCGGTATGGCATCCAGGTCAGCCAACCAGTGCGCCGGAACCGTGTAGCCGTGGTTCTCTCGCATCGCCCGTTCGATGAACTGCCTGGTGGTCTCGGTCGGTCGCCGGCGTATCGGCGGTGTGCAGGGCTCCACCTCGTCCAGCGTGGCGAAGTTGAACGAGCCGCTCGAGATCACGTACAACACGTGATACTTCGGCTTCCATGCG
Source organism: uncultured Actinomycetota bacterium (assembly GCA_963728815.1). Taxonomy (GTDB): domain Bacteria; phylum Actinomycetota; class Actinomycetes; order Mycobacteriales; family Mycobacteriaceae; genus Mycobacterium. Next base: position 91,363 of record CAVSLH010000013.1, on the reverse strand, counting down.
CCGCGCCCACCGAAGCAGAGCGCCGAACGAAGGTGGTCAGGGTCGTGATACCACCGCGTCAGTTTCAGGTCGTCACCTTCGATTTCGACGCGTCCGTCGTCATGAACGGCAACGACCTTCACTTTGATGATCGGCTGCCCGTCCTCGTGCGATTTTTTGCCCTGGATCCAGTGCATGAGGTGGCCGGGGCCATACGACCCGCAGGAACGATTCCGAGGCATTGCAATACTCCCGAAAGGTGGGGCCTCCGCATGGGGAGGCGCTCTTGCCCGCACCGGTTGGTGCCAGGCCGCTTCGTCATCCGAGCCACCCACGAGCGTGGGGTTGGCGTGCCGTCCAGTCGGAGCTTGGCGACGGCATCTCGTGAAGCAGGTCCAAACCTACATCGGCTGACCGACAGGGACGAACGCCTTCAGCGTCGAGATGAGCCAGATCTCCTGGGCGGAGTGGGTGCGTGCGCCTGATCGCGGGCCGCACCGGCTTCGCCTTCCGCTTCGGCTCCATCCAGAGCACACCATCCGATCAGCTGCGAGCGGTGTGGGAGGTATCGGTACAGCCGTCGTGTGGCCATCCACGCGGGCTCATTGATCAACTGTGTCGACGATTGCGGCGTCTACGCTTGACTCGAAAGCGCGACGTTCGGAGGAGGCGGAAAGGCGATGACGAGCGTTCACCTGCCGAAGCTGCTGTCCATTGAGGACTGGGACGCGCTCCCGGAGGACAACGGCGCCCACATCGAGTTGCAGGAGGGCGTGCTCATCGTGACGCCGAGGCTGTTGCGGCCGCACGCGCGGGCCGCGTTCCGCATCGCGAAGCAACTCGATGATCAACTGCCCGACGATCTCGAAGCGATTATCGAGTTCGAGGTCTGTGTCGATGCCGCTTACCCGCCAACGGTCCGCATTCCGGATGTCGTGATCACCCGTAAAGAGGGCTCGGCACGAAGGTTGGGCGGACCGGATGTGCTGGTGGCGATCGAAGTGGTTTCGCCAGGCTCCAGACGGACCGATACCGTCACCAAGCGGTCCGAATACGCCGAGGCCACGATCGAGCACTACTGGATCGTGGAGCTTGGCCCGCCCGTGACGCTTACCGCACTGCGCCTAACGGGCGAGTTCGGTTACCAGGAATCACCCGCGGTCACCGGCACGTTTACGACCAGCACTCCCGTTCCATTGCGCCTCGACTTGGATGCGCTGGGCAAGCAATAGCGATGCCGCCCGGTTGTCCGCTTAGGCGAGCAGTCCGCGGATGTCGTCGGCGGTGAGGGCGGAGCCGAACGCGTTACCGTCGTCGATAACACTGGCAAACAGCTTGGCTTTGCGGGCGTTGAGGGCCATTACCTTGTCCTCGATGGTGTCGTGGGCAATGAGCCGGTACGCCATTACGTTGCGGGTCTGGCCGATGCGGTGTGTGCGGTCGATGGCCTGGGCCTCGGTGGCCGGATTCCACCACGGGTCGAGCAGAAAGCAGTAGTCGGCCTCGGTGAGGTTCAGCCCGAACCCACCGGCCTTGAGGCTGATCAGGAAAACCGGTGCATCTCCTTCCTTGAACCGCTGTACCACTGTTGCACGGTTACGGGTTCGCCCATCGAGATAGCAGTAGTCGATTCCTTCGGTGTCGAGGCGATCGCGGACCCGGCCGAGGAAACGGGTGAACTGACTGAACACGAGCGCGCGGTGGGCACCGTCGACGACGTCGAGGAGATACTCGGCGAGCACGTCGATCTTCGCGCTCGCCAGCGTGTCGTGTGCGGGGTCGACGAGCCCGGGATGCAGCGCCATCTGTCGCAGCACGGTCAAAGACTTGAGGATCGTGAACCGGTTACGCTGCATGTCATCGAGCAGGCCGAGCACCTTCTGCCGCTCTCGTTGCAGTCGCTTGTTGTAGAGGGCGCGGTGCCGCGGCGGCAGCTCGATATCGAGGACCTGCTCTTGCTTGGCTGGCAGCTCGGCGGCCACGTGCTCCTTGGTGCGGCGCTTGACCAACGGCTTGATGCGGCGGCGGAACAGGGCCAAAAGCTCGGGGTCGCCGGTCTTCTCGATGGGCTTGGCGAAGAAGTCGGCGAACTTCGTCGGGTTGGGGAACAACCCGGGGGCGGCGATCGACAGCAGCGACCACAGCTCCATGAGATTGTTCTCCATCGGTGTGCCAGTGATCGCCAGCTTGAACGGTGCGGCCAACCTGCGTGCGCACTGGTAGGTCTTGGCGTGATGATTCTTCACGTATTGGGCTTCGTCCAGGATCAGCCCGGACCACGTTCGGGCGGCGTGGGCGTCGAAGTCCAGCCGAAACAGCGTGTACGAGGTGACCACGATGTGGGCACCCGCTGCCAGCTCGTCGAGGTCGGCGCCGGCGCGGCGCAGCGTGTCCGAGATCGGCACGACCGACAGCTCAGGCGCGAACCGTGCGGCCTCGCTGGCCCAGTTCGCCACCACACTGGCCGGCGCAACCACCAGGAATGGTGCCATGCCCGGATCCTGTTGACGGACATGGCAGATCAACGTCAGCGACTGGACGGTCTTGCCCAGGCCCATGTCGTCGGCGAGGATCCCACCGAGCCCGTGGGTGTGCAGGGTCGCCAGCCACGAGAACCCGTCGGCCTGATACGGCCTTAGCTGAGCACGCAGGCTGGTTGGCACCGCCGCCGGTTCCAGACCCTGCAGCGCGCGCAGCCCGTCGACTTGGCGCCGCCACTCGTCGGCCTGCCGCGTCACGACTCCGACCTCGGCCAGTTCGTCGAACAACCCGACCTGGAATCGGCTGATCCGGGGTGGCCCCTCTTCAGCATCGGTGAGTGCGCGGGCCTCTTCGATGAGCTGGCGCAGCTTCACCAGCTCCGGCTTGTCCAGCGCGAAGTAGGCGCCGTCGGCAAGCAGCAGGTGCGACTGCCCGGACGCGAGCGCGGTGAACACGCTGACAAACGGAACCTGGTTGCCTTCAATGCTGATCGTGACACCCAGGTCGAACCAGTCTGTCTCGCCGGCCACCGCGTCCGTCGTCACCGCGATGACGAGGGAGCCACCCGCCTCCCGGTAGTCCACTGGGTCGCCGATCACCTCCAGCGCGACATCGGGAAGTTCGGCGAGCAGCGGTTGAATTTCGGTGGCGAATCGCATTGTCTCCAGGCCGGAAAGTCGCGCCTCGGTGATGAGCGTGCCGTCGGCGGCGCGGAGCCCGAATTGCTCCAGCGGCGCTTCGATGCTCGAGGCGAGTGTCTTCTCCGCTTCCAGGTCGCGGCAAGCGACATACTCCGATGTGCCGACCGGTGCGCGAAAGTCGTTGTCGCCTAAGCGGTATGCCCATTCCCATGTCAACTCGAGCTGGTGCTCGGCCTGGTAGTCGGCCCGCAGGACCAGCGTCGGCCCGACGATCGCTGGCGGCGTGAACGACTCGTCCGACGACGTGACGGCCGCGATGTGGCGCAACCTGGGGTAGTACTCCGCGGCGAACCGCGGCGCCTCGTCCGCGGGTATGACCAGCGGCTCATCACTGAGTGTCATGCGCTGCAACGCCTCAGGCGCCGGCTTGTCCAGTCGGGCGAGCCGCAACCCGCCGTCGACATACACCACGCCATGACCTGACGATCCAATGAACGCCACGGGCCGTGCTGCGGCGCCGTCGACCCGAAGCACGGGCTCGACGGTGAGATCGCCCGTCTCGTCGATCGTGATGTCCAGGCACAACTGCGCCGTGGCGTACGTCGGCACATCCTGTTGTGGCCGCGCCTGCACCAGCTGCACCCCGACTCGGCGCGCTTCGTCCAGCAGCGGCCACAGCTGCGGGGATTCAAATCCCAGCAGCGAGATCGTCTTCACGTCGCCGTAGGTATAACCCCGGTACGAATAGCTGTAGTAGCCAGTCGAATTCGAGCTCGACGCCCGGTGGGTCGCATAGAGCTCCTGCAGCAGCCGAAGCTGAGCGTCGGGATAACCGCAGTGGCGCAGCATGTGCAGCTTGCCCCAGCTCAGATCGCCGGCCACCCAGCCGCCGCGCTTTCCGGGCCGCACGAGGCGCGCGTCGAGAGTCGGCGACGGCCCGCTCACCGACAGGTTCAGCTCGATCGCCAGTGGTGTCCCGATGCGATCGTTCGTCGAGGCCGGGGGAAGCAGCGCCTCCAGCGACTGCCGCCATGGCGTTGGAGCTGGCGGAGGCGGCGTATGTTGGGCACGCATCTTTGTGGCCCCCGCGGCGGCGATGACGATTGCCACGACATGCTTGCAGTTCACGTGCACCGGGCAGCTGCAGAACCCGCTTTCGACACTCCAGCTATCGATGTCTACCGGCAAAAGCTGCACCGTTGTGGCGTAGGTGCGGCCTTGGCTACCGCGAACATTGCCGACAAGGTTGTGAGCGTCCGGGTCCCACAGGCAACGCAGCACCCGTCCTTCCCGCGCATAGGCCAGGCCACGACGATAGGTGTCGGCGCCAAGCAGCCCGAGCGCGCTCGCAAGGTCGATCGATGGATACATCAGCGATTGCACGCCCGCACCGTAACGACCCGGTCCGACAAGACTGCCCAACCATGCCGCGCGACACGCGAAAGTGGTGGAGATGAGGTTTGGGAGTCTGCCGTGACGAAAGTTCCGCCTGCGTGTGCCTAATGTCGGCGCTGTACTCTCTGTATGCACCTGCCTATACGATCTAGTCCGACTAGTCCCACTAGATCGGATGGGCTGACCGCGTTATCCTGGACGCATGAAGACGGTCACGAGCACCGAGGCCAAGGCAAAGCTCAATGCGCTCCTGGCAGAGGTCGAGCGGACCGGGGTGTCGGTGACCATCACCAACCATGGACGTGCCGTGGCTGTGCTCGCGCCAGCGCATCCCCGGCCGCGGAAATTCGGTCAGCTGCCGGCGCTCATCGTGCCCGACAACTTCGACGAACCGCTTCCCGAAGCCGAAATCGCTGCGTGGGAAGGCAACTCATGACTGCCCAGCGGCCCACGTCGACGCCGCTGGCTGTTCTCCTGGACACAAATGCCCTGCTGTGGCTGGTCAGTGCGCCGGAGAAGGTTTCCGACTCGGCGCGTCAGCAGCTCCGCGATCCGAGTACCGAGATCATGGTTTCGGCAGCGTCGGCATGGGAGATCGCAATCAAGACCCGGCTGGGTCGCCTGGATGGAGAGCCGCTGTTGTCAGCGTGGTCGGACATCATTGCCGACATGACCGCTACCGACTTGGCGATCGACGCGGGCGATGCCATCCTGGCCGGCCGCCTGCCTTGGGAACACAAAGACCCTTTCGACCGGGTGCTCATCGCCCAGGCCGCTCGGCGAAACCTCACCCTAGCAACAAGCGATGCGGACATTCTGCGCGCGGCGCTTACCCCGACTTTGAAAACTTAAGAGACAGGCCCGATACGATGTCCGGTGACCTCATGGCCGTGCCTGGTGCTCTATTCAGCGGCCCCCGTTCGATTGGGTTACCCGCATCGTCGCCCTGGGTGGTTGCCGAATACAACGACGAACCCAGTGTCGAGCGCGACCGTCTCGGCTCGGGTGCAGATGTTGACACGGCGTTTGTGTCGATTCACAACGCAGCCTGACGTCCCACTGGGAGAAAGCAGCGTGGTCAGCGGCGACCCGCGGCGCGGCCATCATCACGACGATCACGCTGTCGTCATGACGACAAACCACGTCGTCCCTCGTGTGCATCGAAAGTGACGGTGTCGTCACCAATTTCAGCGCGCGGCAACAGAAGCCGACGAGGCGCTCGCAGACCCACACAGAGTGGTCATCAACTCCGGCCCGGCGTCGAAGTCAACCAACGCGTCGCGGTTGGATCGTCGAATAGGTCGTAGTTGCCGGTGGTTTTCCACTGTTCCGCCGCCTTGTGCGGAGTGCCGAACCAGCGGACGTGCGGCGCCACCTCGGCCGGGGCTCGCGCTCCGTCGGTAAGGTGCCCGGTCGGCACCTCTTCAGGCGTGAGCGGTGAGCTGAGAAATGGATTCAGGACTCGTGCGCCAAACAAGATCAGGTTGTGGGTTCCGGGCAGCGCGGCCGATGGCACAATAATTGCGCTTGCTCCGCTGTCTCGAACCACATCAGCCAATCCCTGCGTAGGGGTGTAATCGTCGCCGACGAGCTCGTCGGGCGTCAGCCCGTACCTGGCGCAGTCGTCGAAGTCGACGCGTGTTACGGCATCGACGTCGAGCACCGCCGTCCATAAATTCAAGATGACGTCGTCCGGGTCTAATGACAGAGGCGATTTCGAAAACGTCAACGTACCCGCTGGCTCATCCCGGCGGCTGCACCGTGCGTACCTGTCGGCTGGTCGGCCGGTGCGCAACCGTGATGCCGACCCCGGTGCACGCTTGGACACCATGAACCGGGTGCGGGTCAGTAGGCCACTCGTGTTTCCCCGAGGCGTCAAACAGAGCCGCCGCGTTGGGCGTCGCTCCGGTGCTGAACCGGGTTTGGTAGCGGATGCCCGAATGCTTGCCGCCGCCGAAGAAGGCCGCCGCCCACGCCTGCGGAATGTCGTACGACGGGCACGTCCCGATTTCACGGGTCATGCCGAAGTTTGCCGCTGCCGGCGAGCAGGTGTTCGCGAGCCAGCGCTCCGACGGAACCTGCAGTCTCGACACGTGTGTTCGAGCCGCCGCCTGGAATGTGACCACGCCCTGGCGAACCAGGTCATGACCGAACCGCTCCCGCAGTGCGATGGCGACATCCGTTGCGAGATAACAAGTCCCGTTGGGCTGGATCAGGTCGAAACGACCCGACAAATCGGAGGAGAACCACCACGGCGGCTTGCCGGCAGTGTGCGCCCGGTGCAACGGCACGCTGGGCAGAAGTCGCGATCGAGGGAAACGTGATACGTCGGGCGGCGGCAGACCGAGTGCTGGGCGCTGTCGGGAATCGCTCATGCGGCCCAGCTCGACGCCACCTGTCGTGCCATCGCAATCACGCGTTGCGGGTCACGGCCCTTGCGCAGCCATTCACTGGGACGTTCGCCGTCGAGGTTTTCGCTTGGCGCCCGCATCCACAGCGCGATCATCCACGCGTCGTCGGTACCCTCCGCCAGCGTGGCGAGCACCTCGGCCAACGACGGGATGGTCGCGCCGCTGTCGAGGAATTGCCACGTCGGGTAGACGACGCTGCCATCATCGAGGGGACACGCCAGAATCGCATGCCGTGCCACCTTCTGGTGCAGGGCCTGACGTGAGATCCCCAGCCATCGGCTAAGGCCCGATGTGTCGTAGAACGGCCCCGATATCTCGTCGAAGACGTGCCCCAAGGGAAGTGCCGCCACCATGGCGTCGGCAATCTGCTCCGGGTCGCCGAATGCTTCCGGACCGAGCTGCGCTTCGCTGGCCCTCCGGAGTCGGTCATGGACCCTCAGGCCGACCAATCGCATGATCTGGCGCTCGAATGAGGCAAGGTCCGTCATCGTCGCTTTCCTCTCCCATCGGTTGCAAGGCCTCGTCAAGACAGTCAACTACCTATTGTCAAGCACGTCAACCTGCCATCGTCAACTTTGTCAACCACGCTGTTTGCCCAGTATTCGCAGACAGTCCCCGCACTGAACGCCCGTCGATCCCTCGGCGCCGCGAGGTGACGAGGCCACCAGCGGTGCGCTGAAGGGCGTGTTCGGCCCGGTGAAAAGAACCGGATGAGGTCACCCGGCGGGATGTTGACGGGCGTAGCTAAGTTGATCCGTAATGGTTATATATCTGCTAAACAGCTTGTGCGGCTGTGGTTTTGAGGTTCCACAGCCCGGTGATGATGTGGAGGCTGTGGTTTTTGGCCTGGCCGCGGTGGCGACATCGCCGCAGGATCTGCCAGTCTTTTAGCCGGGCGATGACGTGTTCGACGCGGGCGCGGATGCGGCGGTGGGTTCGGTAGAGGTCGTCGTGGATGATGCGCCCGGTGTTGTCGCGGGCCGGTGTGGTGATGGTGTCGATGCCGCGGTAGCCGCCGTCACCGAGGATGACGATTCAACAACGGCACGCCAACAGTCCGTGGCAGGATGCCGCCCTGCGTGCCGGTGCTGCAGCGAGGTCACCGGTGGCGTCGTACGGGCGCTACATTTGCGCTACGCTCGTAGCATGTCTGAAGTGGCGTCTCGTGAGCTGCGCAACGATACCGCGGGAGTGCTTCGGCGCGTGCGGGAAGGGGAGGACGTCACCATCACTGTCAACGGCCGACCTGTCGCGGTTCTCACGGCGGTTCGCCCGCAGCGCCGGCGCTGGCTGAGCAAAACAGAGTTCCTCTCGCGATTGCGCCGCGCTCAAGCCGATCCCGGGTTACGCGAGGACCTCGCGGCGCTCGCGGGCGACACAACCGAGGATCTCGGGCCGATCTGATGAGCACGACGCGGGCGGCCGGAGTACTCGACACCTCGGTGTTCATCGCGACCGAAAGCGGTCGGCAACTCGACGAGGCGCTGATCCCCGACGAGGTCGCCACCACCGTCGTCACCCTCGCCGAACTCCACGTCGGCGTGCTGGCCGCGACGACTTCCGACATCAGGGCGCAACGCCTCGCAACACTGGAATCTGTTGCGGACGTAGAAACGCTGCCAGTCGACGAGGAAGCGGCCCGCATGTGGGCGCGCCTGCGGATTTATCTCGCCGAGACCGGTCGGCGGGTCCGGATCAACGATCTGTGGATCGCGGCCATCGCGGCATCGCGAGCACTGCCCGTCATCACCCAGGACGACGACTTCGCCGCTCTCGATGGCGCGGCCAACCTGACGATCATTCGGGTCTGACCAGCAACCGTTGCTATTGACATGGCAGGAGCAAGTCCTGGCTATGCGGCGGCCCCGAACGGTCTTGGGTCGCCTGGTTGCCTGCCGGTCCCTGTCGAGGTCGTCCGGTCTTGATGCCGTGTGGCTGCCGGTGGCCTGTCGGGATGGCGGGTTTCCTGGACGTCTCACGCGTGCGTACGCCGATGCTCCCGCGCGGGCTGCTGTCGTCATTTGGCACGGTATGCGTCCGCGCGGCTGAACACGCCGACGACGGTGACTCGCTGACGCTCGTCGTCGATCCTGTAGAGCACGCGGTAGGTGCCGCGGCGTGCGCTATAGCGGTCGTGCAACGGGGGGCGGAGCTGCTTGCCCACGCGGTGAGGATTGTCGAGTAGTGGACCGATGATGAACTCATAGGCAGCGAACGCCACCGATTCGGGAAGTTCTTCAGCCAGTTGTTTTCTCGCAGTCGGAGCGATTATCAGCTCATATCGCCGGTCCGTCACGTCCTAGCTCGGCGTGCTTCCATGGCTGCGGCAAGACCGTCCTGGTTCTCCCCTTCGCCGCGTGCTAGCTCAGCATCGGCCTCGCCAAGGGCACGGAGCGCCGTCGCGTCGGACAGCACTGCAATGGTTTCCTCGAGTGACTCCAGATCGTCGATGGCAAGAAGGACCGCCGCGGGGCGTCCGCGCACCGTTACCGTGATCCGCTCGTGCTGATCGGCGACACGGGCCACCAACTCCGACAGGTGCGCCTTCGCCTCGGCGAGTGAGCTGACTTCAGTCATTAGTCACAAGTATGACCAATTGCGTCCTCTGGGTCCAGGGATGCGCGTTTAGGTGCGGATCAGGTGAGACAGGATCTGATCGACGGCGGTTCTTCAGATTCGAGACTCCAGCCCGGCCAGGGAGTCGCAACCAGGTGCCAAAACGGATGCTGCTAGTCAATCGAGCCGTGGCCCAACTCCTTCGGACGCCATCGCTCAGTCATTGCTGGTCTTCCCCTTGGATCGGGTGCCGCCGTCGGCGTCCTCTGGTTCACTGTGGTCGGGAGAGGACAGCGGCTCCAGCCCGGCGGCCTCGCGCAGGATGTTCAGCGCGGCTAAGGCGTCATCGGGCAGCACGTGGTACTGCACACCATGACTGGTTGTCTCGGGCACGTCAGCCGTGTCCTGGCGTCCGTGGTTTGGGCGGCAATGTCTCCAACAGTGTTGTATCCGTGGGAGTTTCGATCCCAACCAGGTACCCGGACTCCGGTTCACCGATGTCGCCGTCCGGTATGGCATCCAGGTCAGCCAACCAGGGCGCCGGAACCGTGTAGCCGTGGTTCTTTCGCATCGCCCGTTCGATGAACTGCCTGGTGGTCTCGGTAGATCGCCGGCGTATCGGCGGTTCGCAGGGCTCCACCTCGTCCATCGTGGCGAAGTTGAACGAGCCGCTCGAGATCACATACAACACGTGATACTTCGGCTTCCATGCGCCGCGGCCACCGAAGCAGAGCGCCGAACGAAGGTGGTCAGGGTCGTGATACCACCGCGTCAGTTTCAGGTCGTCACCTTCGATTTCGACGCGTCCGTCGTCATGAAAGGCAACGACCTTCACTTTGATGATCGGCTGCCCGTCCTCGTGCGATTTCTTGCCCTGGATCCAGTGCATGAGGTGGCCGGGGCCATACGACCCGCAGGAACGATTCCGAGGCATTGCAATACTCCCGAAAGGTGGGGCCTCCGCATGGGGAGGCGCTCTTGCCCGCACCGGTTGGTGCCAGGCCGCTTCGTCATCCGAGCCACCCACGAGCGTGGGGTTGGCGTGCCGTCCAGTCGGAGCTTGGCGACGGCATCTCATGAAGCAGACTCAGGTTACATCGGCTCACCGTCAGGGGCGAATGCCTTCAGCGTCGAGATAAGCCGGCTGTCCTGCACGGCAAGGGGGCTGAACGTCCTCACGGCGACGGCGGCGACGAATCATTCTCCACGGCAACGCTTTCGAACAACGGCACCTCGACGCGGGTCAGCATGCCGATCGCGGTGCCGCCGACAACGCACACTCCGGTGTCAAATCCAGGCAGCTCATCCAGCAGCGGCTGACTCGCTGCCTCGAAGCTGCCGGCGAGGGCCGAGAGGTCCTCAACGTTGGCCACGCGAAAGACTAAATGGGTGTTGCATTGACTGAGGACGTCTTTGTTCACGCGCGCCGGGCGCTGGCTCGACACCACAAGCCCCACACCGAATTTGCGTCCTTCAGACGCGATCGCAAACACGGCGTCGAAGGACGGCCGAGCGCGCGCGAGCCACCCTGTTTGTTGCTCGGGCGCGTAGTACTGTGCTTCGTCGAGCACGACGAGCGACGGAAATTGGCCGCCGGTGTGCTTGCTGTGCTCAAAGACGTCGGTCATGACAGCTGCGGCCTTAGCCGATCGTTCCTCCAGGCTGGTTGTGTGGCGGAGGTTCAGGATGTAGAGGCCGGCTTCGTCAAGCCGTTGAGGGCCAACGCTATCGGCGCGGGTGATCACAGCGCTGTCGTGGGGCCAGAGGCACAGGTCGTCCGCCTCTCGCGCGGCGGCCACCAGCCGGGTGAGCTTTTCGGCCAGGGGGCCGGCATCGGGAGCTTCCAGCTCGACGGCGGCGAGGAACTCCTCAAGATCCTGCTCCGGTGACAGTCCGTCGGCGACCGCTGCCAGCTTGTCCAGGAGTGCCTCGTTGCGACGGGACAACCTCAGCAGATCGCGGACCACGTCGTCGTCGAGGACGCTGCGGCGTAGTCGGACGTCGACGATCCGAGCAGACGGCGAGATCATCTGCGCCACAGGCGCATATTCGCCGTGCGTGTCGATGACAACCACCCTGAGTGCCTCGCACAGCGGACCATTGCTGAGGCGATGCAGAAGAACCTTGATGGCGTTGGACTTGCCCGAACCCGTCATTCCCAAAACCGCCAGGTGCTTCGAGAACTCGGCTGACCGCAAGGCGACGGGTACGTCAGGGTGGTGCAGCATGGTGCCGAGCTCGACGTCCCCATCGCCCAGGAGCTGGCGCAGCAGTTCAGGAGATGCGTGCGAGACGTCGGATCCCGGGGCCACCGGCACGGTGGGGGAGAGCAGGCGGCCAGCTACATAGTGCTTGAGCACTTCGACTCGTGCGATACGGAATACCGACTCAGGCTCGAAAAACGTCTTCGTAACCAGGAATCCGTGCTCTTTGGACGGGTGCGAGAACAACGACTGCAGATCCGGCACTTCCACGCGGCTGCTACCCCCTGTGCCCGAGTAGCCCTGAGTGATCCACATCGACTCGTTCATTTGAGGAAACGACGGGTTGTAGGCGGTTACTTCAGAGATCCGCCCGAGAACCACGTTGCCCGCGGTGTCGTGGGCTGTCGCATATTCGCCCAGGCGGACGTCGCGGATGGCGACAAAGCTGAACTGACGAACCGTCGGGAAATCCATCGCGATACCGATCGTGCTTTCGTCGACCCGCGTCGCCGAGGACCAGATGGCTTCGAACTGTGACTCAAGCTCGGAAAGAACCGCATCGTCGCTGCGAATGACGACACCGAGTTCCTCGTTGCGCCAGGCGGCCGCCTCGTCCAGGCCATAGCCGGCGGTCGCGGTGAGGTTCGATGAGGATACGAGCGCGGCGCTGTCGGCCAGAATGAGCTTGGCGTGCAGCCGGGTGGAGTAGCGCACCAGGCAACCCGCGTCCTCTAGCGCCTTGAGCGCGTCGAGGTCCGTAATGTCCAGGTCGGCCGGTTCCTTCACCCGATACACGATCCGTGTGTCGAGCTGCCCGCGCGCCACACGGGGCAGAGCGTCACGGAGAAGCAGACTGGCCGGCCGCTGGGTGATCCATGGCGATGTGATCCACAACCGGTGCGTCGTCTCGCTGACAATGTCGAGGGCGTGTTGGAGCACGGAATCCTGGTTGACGACTTGGACGGACATGCGTCATCGACCCACTTTCAATCGTTCGGTCACGGTACGTGCCTCGCCGAAACCGCGTCCGGAACCGTTCGTCTTGCGAGTACCGCTCAGCAAGGATCTTCAGGGCGAGGGTTCTGTCCTTATCGGTTCTCTGTACCTGCCCAACATGCGCCCGACCCGCGAATTGGCCGTAGTCACCCGCGTCTACTTCGACACGACGCAGTATGCACCGCCGCACCGACATCCGTGCCATGTTTGCCTGGCTGCCAGTCTGGCTACCTGACGGTTTCTCGGGTTTCAACGATCCTGAGCGACTATCGGCACACGGCGGCAAATGAAGGCAGGAAGGCTCAAGTCGTGGATAGGGACCGCGTCGACGGGGTCATGGCGGCGAACCGGCTCGGTGTCGCCCGGTTGCCTCGGCCGGCGGCGCCACTGTCGGACACGGCGCTGATGACCAATGCGCATAACGAGCGTGGTACCCACTCACTCGTCGTTGGTCCAGATCTCAGCGGGCATGCCGGCGCGGGGGAGCAGGGATCGAGCCGAGGCGCCGACCGTCCATGCGTGCCAGTCGGTGTCGTCGATCAGGTCGAGTCCCCGCATGATCGGGGACTGCTGGGCGATCGCGATCTGCACGTCACGTTCGGTGACGGGTTGCCCGTCGCGCCGCCAGGCCTGCCCGAGCAGCTGATGGACCCGCCTCGCGAGCTGTACGCGGTTGATGGGGCCGTGCGCGGCGAGTACGCCGATTGTCAGTTCGGTGATCTCGGTGGCAAAGGTCTTGGGGCCGAACGCCGACCTGAGCCGGCGCACCACGGCGAGATCGTCGCCGGCTGCGCGGGTGGGGGTGAGCACGCCGTGGCGCAACCGCAGCAGCCCCACGCGGCGCAGTAGCTGGTGCAGCGCTCCCAGGGGCGGCAGGTCATCCTCGGTGGCGGCGGGCCGACCAAGCAGGTGCCAGTGTGGGCGGTGCTGTTGCATGCTGCACACCACCGTTCTTGGCAGCCGCCCGCCCGGAGTGAGCCGGGCCCCGTCGGCGGCGAGATCGAGCAGTAGCCGCACACTTTCGGGCACCTCACCGACTACCCGGCGCACCCGCTGGTCAGTGGCGGCCCGGTCGAACGGACGCAACCGGTTGCCGACCCAGCCGTGCATGTGCTCGTGCTCGGGGTGCGCCGGGTCGGCGAGTACGTCGAGCAGTTCGGCGTAACCGCCGGGCCCGCCGCAGTCCTCGGGCGGGCAGGCGCCGTACCCGTCCACGCAGCCCGGCGCTGGGCCGCCGGGTCCGAATACCTCGACGTCGTGGGTCCAGCCGTCGCCGAAGTCGTAGAGGTACTCGAACCTGGCGCCGAGGTCGGCCAGCCGTGCGCCAGTCTCGTCACGCTGATCCGCCGGCCACACCTCCTCGCCGGGAATCTCCATCCCGTAGGTCGCGTCCGACGTGACGAACTGGTGCAGATGCGAGTCGGTCCACCCGATCGCGGCCTGCAGCAACTCGTGCAGCTCCGGTAGCGTCGCCGACGCGGGCACGTCGATCACCCGGGCGACCGCTGGCTCGACATCGCACAGCACCACCCGCAGGCGGGTGGTCTTCACCGCTGTGGTTCCGCGTCGACGAGCGACGGTGCGGCGCAACACTTCTTGTACTTGCGCCCCGACCCGCACCAGCACGGCTGGTTGCGGCCCGGCGGCCAGGAGACCACACCCGGCTCGGCGTTCGCTGCCAGGTGCGCGGCATAGGTGGCCCGGGCCTCCGAATCAGGTTGCTGTCCTTGTTCGGCGCACCACGCGGTGAACGGCGCTACCCGCACCGGCGCGATCGCCAACCCGCGTAGGCCCGCCTGGGAGAGCTCGACGAGCCGTTGCTGCATCGCGCGGCAGTACAGACGGTGCGGCAGCGGCCCGGCCGGGCCGGCTACCAGCTCACTGGCGGCCAGCTCCGGCCACAACTTCACCGCCTGCTCGTAGTCGCCGGCCGGCAGCCACGCCAACGCCACCGTGTTGACCGGACCGGGTGCCGCACCATTGGTGGGTTCCGGCGCAGGCTCCTCCACCCATGGGGACCGCGCCGGCCGGGCTAGCTGCTTCTCGCGCAGGAACCCGGCCGCCTGCTCCTGCAGCGCGTCGGCGGGCCGGCCCAGGCTGTCCAGGCTCTCCTGGCGCAGATCGGTGAGCTGATCCACCAGCCGCTCGGGATCTGCGGTGCGCAACGCCAGTCGCAGGCCATCGGTCAACCAGCGCAGCGCCGCCTCATGGTCACCGGCGTGGGCGTATTCGAGCCCGGCGTTGTTGTACAGCCACACATCGTCGGGCGTGTCTGCGAGCACCACCGCCCAGATCGGTTCCGCCTCAGCGACCCGGCCCGCGCGCATCAGGATCTCCGCTCGCAGACACCGCGGGTCCGGGTTCGATTGCAGCCCGGCGTCGACGGCCGCGTCCGCCGCGGCCAGCGCGTCCTCACACCGTCCCAGGGTCTCGTACTCCATCGCCAACTCGAAATACAGGTCGGCCAGGTCAAGCACCTCAGCGGCCTCCGGATCCGCGCTGCACGTCTGCACCGCTCGCTCCAGCACTGCCGCATACCTGGCCGAATCCCTCGGGCGCGCGGTGGCTGCCGCGTACAACTCCCGCTCCAGCCGATCCACCAAACTGGTCATGCCCCGCATCCTCTCGCACCGCTACGACACGCACCAGCGTGACGCGCGCCAAGGATTGGATTGCGGTCAGCCGCATGGTGCTTCGGTAACAGAGCAACTGGCGACATCGTTGGTGGGCCGTAGCCACCCACGGAAACTCGGGCCTCGAAGCCCGGCACGGGCGCCCAGCGCCAGGCGCTAATTTAACTCACGACACCGTTGCCTCGCCCGCCCCACGAGTCACGGCGGGGTTGGTGGTGTGTTTTTGCCCGCCTTGCAGCGACAACGCATCGATGTCCCATCGGCGGTGATGAGACTCTCCTGGCCCGACCGGGCCATGGTGGTATCGGTGCCGCCGCGCATCACACTGCGCCGAATCGTCGCCAATGCGAGGACTTTATGGATCGGTCCTCACGAAACGTTGCAGCGCGCCAACCCGTTAAGGCCGCGGCAATAAGGCGTTCAGGGTCGAAGGTCGCTGCCGGGAACAAGAAGCCGGCCGCACGGACCGGATTCCTATTGGCAGATTTGCTCTCCGCAGACGAACGGCCGGTTCGGGTGTCGGATGAAGCTTGGTTCGGACTTCCCGCAGATCCGCCGACCTGGTTGTGTGCCGACGGGTTGAATTCGACGATCCGGCGGCGATCGTCGGCGACGAGTCACAGTTGTTGCGCTACTTGGGTTTTCACACCGCAGCGGATGCGCTGGCCTACCAGTCATCTCAGGCGCTATCAATCGCGCAGGCGTATCACCCAGGCGTCTCGCGTGCGACAAACTCGTCGAGCACCTTTCGAGACAACTTCGAGACGCTCATGCCGTGCGCCTTGGCGATCGCCCGGAGCTTGTCGCGCGTGTGCTCTGACACCCGCACTTGCGCGACCGGTGAGTGCTTCTGATCGCCAGAGAGTGACTTGCCGCCGGGGCGTAGGTTTTTGGCGCGGACCCTGGCCAGCATTTCAGCGGCGAGCTGCTCGGCACGCTCTTCCGTGAGCCGCTCGCCCTCAACGTAGTACTCCTCGTTCTCGAGGTCTGCCACCTCGACGGTCGTGTTCTCGTCGAAGTTGATCTTGGTGGGGTCGATCCTGCGATTGCTCATATGTCACCAGTTCTTCCGGTACCGGGTTTGCAGCGCATGGATGGCGTGCCAGAGATCCTCATCGCGGTCATCTGCAGCCAGGACGATCTCGAACTCGCGACCACGGCTGTCGATGCCGATGAAGTACGCGCGGTTGCGGTGGATGTCCAGCGGCAGCCCCGCGTGGCGAAGGGCCACAAGAAGGTCTCGCTTCGAGATACGCCGATGGACCGCCGCCGTCATCCCGTGCCTTAGACGGTATGGGGGGCTGGGGCCTCGCTCACATGTGAACGTGGGTTGCCGACAGGGTGGTCCTGGCCGGTAGAGCCACAAGATGTGGGAGGCCCCAGTGAAGAATTATCGTACGAGTGTTGGGTTGGATGTGCATGCACGATCGGTGGTTGGGTGTGGCCTGGATGGTGAGACCGGCGAGGTGTTCGAGCGCCGGTTGACCCCGAATCACCAAGAGATCCTGGAATGGGTTCGTGGTCTGTCGGGGCCGCCGGTGGCGGTCACCTATGAGGCCGGCCCGACGGGGTTCGGGTTGGCGCGGTTCCTGCTTGCCGCCGGGATCGTGTGTTTGGTGGCGGCGCCCTCGAAGTTGCAGCGCCCGTCGGGGGATCGGGTCAAGACCGATACTCGCGATGCCCGGCACCTGGCCCGGTTGCTGCACTTGGGTGAGATCGTGGAGGTGACGATTCCGGGCATCGAGCAGGAGGCGGCCCGAGACTTAGTGCGGGCTCGCGACGACGTGCGTGGTGACCTGATGTCAGCTCGGCATCGTGTCTCGAAACTGCTTCTACGACAAGGGATCGTTTACTCCGGCGGGAAGGCGTGGACCGGCAAGCACGAACTGTGGCTGCGGTCGCACACCTTCGCCACGCCAGGCCGACAGCTGGCCTACGACGCGGCGTTCGATGCCATGGTGTCCGCCGTGGACCGCCGTGATCGCCTCGATAAAGCGATCGTTGAGATGGCCGCCGATTCGGTGTTCACCCCGGTGGTGACCCGGCTGGGGTGTCTGCGCGGGGTCTCCACGTTGACCGCGTTCGGGTTGGCCGTCGAAATCGGAGACTGGCAACGCCTGAGCGGGCGCTCGATCGGCGCTTACCTCGGGTTGGTGCCTAGCGAGTACTCCTCGGGCTCAACACGCTCCCAAGGCGGGGTCACCAAGACCGGCAACAGCCACGCCCGCCGCCTGCTGGTCGAAGCGGCCTGGCATCACCGACCTCGGTATCGGCCGGGGCGCGATCTGCGGCGACGATGGGAGACGGCGTCCCCGGCAGCCCGTGCCCGCGGCCAGGCAGCCAACCGACGTCTGCACGCCCGCTGGTCCGGTTTCGATGAACGCAAGAAACGCCCCGTAGTGGCCAACGCGGCGATCGCCCGCGAACTCGCCGGCTGGTGCTGGTCGTTGGCCGTTCTCGACGACTAACATCTCACAACTGTCCGGATGAGATCACCTTCGGTGGTGACGGCAAGCGTCTGGGAGTGACCCGCGTGCGACCTATGAGCAATCACGTTGCTAGACAACTGATGACGCTCGTCCTTTAGACAAGCGGCCCCACTCCGACTCGAAAGTCCCGTCCTGCGGTAACCAACCCGCGCATATCAGACTTGACACGCGTCGATACGACACGCTCGACGTCTCCGAGGACTCATCCGGTCAACGAAGCGGCGGCCCCAACGACGGTTGCGGCCGCCGCTTCACCCTGCCCACTTGACAAAATGCCGCCCATATCAGATCGCGAGTAGGTGGCGTGAGACCGACACGATCTCGGGCATGTCGTACATATTCGATTATGCTACGCGGATTGGCTGGGCCGCGGTTCACGCCTGCCGAGATACCGTCGAATTCTCGCGTCGGCATAGCAGGTTTGGGCGCACCGCACCCTTGCGACCAGAGGCGTCGGCTGTTCGTGCCGTCCGACGGCACGGGAAGTCCTGGGCAGTGATTGCCATGCTGCGTAAGTCTTGGACGGGCAACCGTTGGGCCGCTGATTACGACCTATATGTGTTGGTCGCTGATTGCGCTGGGAACCGTGCGCAGCAGCGACGTCGGAGGCCCGTGTCGAGTTGGCGTGCCGGATTTCTCCGCACTCTCCGATCCCGACGTGATCCTCGAGGCGCTGCACCAGCGCGAACCTGGCAGGATCGAGCGGCTCGCCGCCCTCGCCCCCCCGGCGAAAATGCTCGGTGTCGTCCGGTTGCCCGGCCGGCCGCACCGCTATCGGGCAACGCGCTGAGCTGTCGGCTGTAATCGATACGCTGCGTGCGCAGTTCGTGTGGTGAGGGCATGCAGTGTTCGTCAATCGATGGCAACGAACGTTGACCCTGTCGTTGGGATCATCGATATAGTGCCGCAGCGCAGCGAAGGCCCGAACAAGCCGAAACGAAGCCCTTCATCGACCGAGCGGCTACAAGCACCCGCGACCACCGGCGGCCATCTCGGCGACAAACCACTTGCAGGCCGCACGGCGGCCGCAGCTGGCGGCGACCCTCCGCGCTACCCACCTGTGGAGGGTGGCGGCGAGGTGCCGTTCACCCCGGAGCATCCGCCTGAGGTCACCGAGGAGCGGCTAGACCACATCATGGTTGGCGAACCCCGCAGGCATGGCCAGACATGGTCTGGTGGGCATGGCTATGGCGCCGGCAAGGGCAAAGCGGAATTTCCGCAGTCATGGACGCGCGACGTCGTCAAGGCCGCAATTGAGCAGGTCCTCAAAGATACATCCTCGATCAGGCATATCCGCCGCAAAGGCGCCGCGCTCTATTTCCACGGCACGGTAAACGACGTCGCGCTCGTTGTGGTTGTGCGCGGACGGCTAGGGCCGCCGAAGCTTTGGACCGCCTATCCCCAAGAGCCGTAGCATGAGAAACGTGGACGACAAGCAGATTGCCGAGCGGCTCGTGGCCATTATCACGCCAGGCGATGACAGCATCACTGGGATGATTCGCGCTGGCGAGGAAATCGCTGCCGTTGTCACTCTGGTCGAGATGGCCGCCCAAGCGCGTAAGCCCATCCCGGAGGAGCTTCGTGCCGCCGTTCAGGCCATGGTGGATGAGGATGCGTTCGACGCCGAGGAGCGGCGCACCGTCGTTGAAGACCTCGCCACGCTGGCGGATCTGACGCCATCCCGTACCTAGGTTCGCAGCTACTATTAGTGCGGGTCATGCTCGCTGATTTCGCCAACAGCGGGGCCGACGGCAAACTGAATATCATCGGCGTCGGCATCACGATGATGGCGTTCGATCCGAACGTGGGGGCCACCATTCCCCATGCCGTGATCGCCACTGTCGCTTTCCCCCCAAGGTTCGTTGGTGAGGCACCGGCCATCGAGCTTGCCCTGGAGAACGACGATGGAAGCCTCGTGACGCTCTCCACGCCGGGGGGACAACAATTTCTGCGGCTCGGTCCGCTGACCCATTGAAACCAGCGATCGTTCGCGGTGCACACGTTCCACCGAATACCCTCCGGCCGACTAGCCAGTTCGTCTTGTACTTCGCCGGCGGCCTGCCATTGTCGCCGAACCGGACGTACACCTGGCGCGTCAAAGTCGACCACCACACCCGTGAGGAGTGGACAGAGAAGTTCTACGTCCTGACTCCCGACCCCGGTCCCGTCGTCGGCTGACGTCGCTCTATTCAGCGATCACTGCGACCGCCGCGGCTCGTATCTTCGCGGCAATGCTGGCGCGCATAGCCCGAGCACCGTCGCGGCGCTGGAGTTCACGAGGAGTTCACGCCTCGCAGTCCTTGGCTCAAAAATCACCTGTGACCTGTAAAACAGTGGTGCGCGACACTGGGATTGAACCCTTCGATGCTTGCGACAGGCTGGACGCACCCAGGGGGCATATCAGCGACTCGTCAGCAAGCTCACGTGTCTGTGCCGGGAATCGTCCGATCACCACGCCGGTGAGCACGCCCAGCGCGGCGAACAGGGTGGTGGTGTCCCGGGCTACCACCACCTCTCCGGGCCGAGCCGGAGGCACTTCTGCAGGTCGGCGTCGGCGGCGCGCACCGCGGCTTCGGTGACGCGGTAGGCGGCAGCCATGTCAGCGAAGCGGCCGGTTGTCAGGTTCGCTCGTTGGCACACCATTCGTTCGATTCCGGCCGCGACCGCCGCGGGGCCGTGCGAATCGAGGAAGACGTCCTCGTCGGGCAGCCGCCACAGCGCGGCGAGGCAGCGCAGCACGCCGGGCAGGCCAAACGTGGGAATCACGCGCCGCCACAGCAGTTCGCCGACAGGGCCGAGCGGGATCCGGGGTTGCGGCGGCGCGTGCACACCCGTCCGGCCGGGTCCCAGCACCCATCGGCTCAGGTGCGCCGGCTCGAACGGCCAGTCGTGGGGCAGGATCTCGTCGATCTGTCCTGTGCCCCCCGCCGTCTGCCACCGGAGCAGGAACGGGAAGCGATGTCTCGCCGCGGTATCCACGTAGCCGTTGGACGCATGGCGTACGCCCGACGACGCCGTTGTCGTGCGGGCGGTGACGGCGACCAGGTCCTCGGTCGGCGGGATCCCGACCGCCCAGGCGGCGCCCGACGGACCGTACAGCCGGATCGCCGCCGCCGCGGGCGAATCCGGCGCACAGATACGCGCCAGCCGCCGGTCGTTGCGGACCACCGCGTCCCACACCTTTCCGATCAGCTTGTCGCCGAGTTTCGGAAGCTTGGCCGGCGTCGGGCTGGGATCGGTGCGCACCGGCGACGGATGCTGCCTCGGTGCCGGCGGTTGCGTGACAACCTGTTTCGCCTTCGCGGCTGGCCGGAACTTCGGGTCAGCCGGCGGTCTCGCGGGCTCGGGCACGAGCCGGGCGATCCGTCGGGCAACGCAGCTGGCGCACCCGAGCCGCGTCTTCGTCGCGACGAGTCGCTCATCGGCACCACAGTGTGGGCAGGCGATGTCGGTGAAACGGGTCAGCGGGATGAGCCAATCGAGCGTCAGTGGGTAACGTCGGTCGCCGCGGCGGACGTCGACCGGCAACCGCCATACCGGCACCTCGTAGATGTGCAGCCGATAGGGCCGGACCTCGTGGCTCGCCTGGTACTTCTCCCGAGTCTCGCCGATCCGCCGGGCGCGCTCGTTCCGTACGCTGTCGGCGCGTGCGTCCAGCAGCTCCCGGCGATCGGCAGGTGCTTGCGCGCGCCGACGCTCGACCGTCGCGAGCGCATCGCGGTAGTAGACCTCGACGCGTTCAAGCTCCGCGTCGCGCGCCTTGTCGATGTCATCACCGAGTTCGGATCGCCGCCGCTCGGCGCACTGCTCGATAGCCCGGTCCGCAAATCCGATCGCCGCGGTCAGGCCGGCGAGCGACGGCGAACCATCTTTCGGCACTGTCGGCAAGGCGGCGAGCTTCATACTGACGTGGGTTGGGAGCTGGCGTTGCGACTGCACATCCACCCAGCACTCGGCGCATTCCTGGTAGTGGTCGTCGCTGGACAGCGTGTAGTCGACCAGCGCCCCGACACGCAGAATCGCGCGAACCGACCGGGTCGGTGCGCCCGTGGCGTCGATCCGTCCGTGATCGACGGTGAACTGGTCGCGCGCCATCGCCTGCAGGTGCTCAGCCGGGGGTGGTGGCGCTGCGGCCACCGGAACGGCCATCGCGGCGACATCACCCACCGCCAGCACCTCGTCGGCGGTGCGCCCCAGTGCGGGATGCCCGGCCGAGAGGAAGGTCGCACCGTCCTCGCGAGCGACATCGGGATCGGCGGTGACCTGCAGCACCTCCGGCAGCTCCAGCATCGTCTGCAGGGCCGGTGGGAGCATCACCAGCGTCGTATCGCCGCCGAATTCGGTGAGCCCGCCGCTCGCCTCGACATACCGCAGCCAGAAGTCCAGCGCCACATCGGTGCTCGTCACGACGGCTCACCCACTAAGAGGTCGACACCTTCCCTGGTTCGGACATAGCTGCGTCTCGCCTCGGCGAGCGCGTTGCCGAGAGCGTCGAGCCGTCGCTCGAACTCGTCGTCGTCGACGGCATCGACGAACGCATCGAAAACCTCGTTCTCGAAATCGAAGTCGTCGTCGACCCGGCCGAGGATCATGTCAAGTTCACCGACGACGAGTTCGAACAGGTTGATCTTTGCCTCGAGCACGTGCATGACCTGTTGTTCGATGCTGCCCCGGCAGACCAGGTTGGTCAGCGTCACGTCGTGTTCCTGCCCGATCCGGTGCAGCCGGCCGAGCCGCTGCTCGATCTGCATCGGGTTCCACGGCAGATCGAAGTTCACCATCACATGGCAGAACTGAAGGTTGCGACCCTCACCCGCCGACTCGGTCGACAGCAGGATCGGCGTTTCGGCGCGGAACTCCGCGACCGCCGACTCCTTCTCCGTCCGCGTGAGGCTGCCGTGATACAACGCCGACGACAGCCCGGCACGCTCGACCGCAGCGACGAGCACATCCAGTGTCTGCCGAAACCCGGTGAACACCAACACCTTCTCGTCCCTGTTGACGTGGCGTCGAAGGAGTTCGACGAGCACACGCACCTTGTCCGGTTCCCGGATGGCTCGGGCCCGTTCCGCGAGGTCGTTCCAGCCGAGCTTCGCCAGCGTCGGTGCGGGGGCCGCGGGGCTGGAGCCGGCTAGCCGGGTCAGGCCGCGCAGGGCCAACCGGCTAGGTCCCGACCCGGTTGCCGCTGCCCTGACTCGCCGGACGATGTCGGCGTAGAGGCCGGCCTCGTCGATGCCGGGCGTCACCAAGATCGTCTCGGCGAGGCGCGGCGGCAGCATCACGGCAACCTCGCTGCGGCGATGTCTGACCATCACCTCTCGGGTCCGTGCGCGCAGCTCCTCGGCGTTGTGCGGTCTCGACTCGACAGACGCCGCGCCATGTGTGGCGCGGAACTGGGCGGGTGTGCCGAGCAGTCCGGGCGCGACGAGGCTGACCAGCTGGTACAGGTCCGACAGCTTGTTCTCCACCGGCGTTGCGGTCAGCATCAGCAGATAACGGGCGCGGAGCCTGCGCGCGAGCTTGCCCGATGCGCTTCGGGGGTTGCGGAGCCGGTGCGCCTCGTCGACGATCACCAGGTCCCAGTTGGTGTCGGTCAGCCTACCCAGTAGCGGATCGCGGCGAGCGGCGGCCAGCGACGCGATAGTGACCGGCCGGTCCATCCCAATCTCGCGGGCAGGTGTCGACCCGGATTGGGCGATCGTGGTCGGCAACCCGAACTTCCGCTCGAGTTCGTCGCGCCATTGGTCGACAAGTCCCGCCGGAACGATCACCAGCACTTGGTCGGCGAGCCCGCGCATGCGTAGCTCGGACAGCACCAACCCGGCCTCGATCGTCTTGCCGAGCCCGACCTCGTCGGCCAGGATGCCCCGGCCGTGCATCCGCTGCAGCACGGTTCGCGCGGCCCGCAGCTGATAGTCGAACGGCTCGAACCGCAACCGCGGTATCGCAAGGAAGGTGTCGAACCCCGGCCGTGCCCAGACGTGGACGGCGTCATCGACGATCGCGGACCAATCCGGCTGCGGCCGTGCGCCATTGCGCAGCCGCGCCAGCAACGGTAGGTAGGCGGACAGGTCTGCTGTCGACGTCTCGCCGGCGGCGATCGTCACGGTCATGCGGCCTCCCCACGACCTTGTGCATGCTTGCTTGCGCCGGACGGTACCGGCCACCACCGACATGACCGACGACCCACGCCGACATGTGACTAATGAGGCGGATGTGATTCTCGGGATGCCCGGCCTGACGAAATCAGATCACCGTCAGGTTACGCGCGCCGGCGTGGCGGACAGCGTCAATGGGAATCGACTGATCGAGAGTCGCGAACCGGCTGCCGTTGGCGGTTGCGAGCGCGAGTAGATATGCGTCGGTTACTGGGGTTCCCCCGAAAAAGTGGACACGGTTAGCTTGCTTCGGGGTTGACTTTCAGCGTGTACTCGTAGTCGATAGGCGAGAGCATTCCGATCGCTGAATGTCTCCGCTCATTATCCGCAGCAGCGCCCGTCAGGTCTTTCGTGCATTGGCGTAGAGTTGCTCGATTTCTCCCGCGTATTTTTCGGTGATCGGTTTGCGCTTGAGTTTCCCCGTCGGGGTGATCTCGTCGCCGCTTGGTTCCCAGAAGGTCGGCAGGATGCGGAAATATTTGATCTGCTCGACGCGGGAGAGCTTGGCGTTGGCCGCATCGACGCCCGCTTGCACCGCGGCCCGAACGTCGGGGCGGGCTGCCAATGCGGCTGGCGATGGGTCGATTCCGAGCCGTTTCGCGTATGCCGCTGCTGCGTCCGGATCGAGCGTGACCAAACCGACCACGAAGGGGCGAGCGTCGCCGATGGCGACGACCGAGCCGATCAGCGGACACACCGCAATGAGGTGGTTTTCGATATTGGAGGGTGACATGTTTTTGCCGGCGGAGTTGATGATCAACTCCTTTTTCCGGTCCACGATCCGCACGTAGCCGCCCCGGTCGATCGTGCCGACGTCACCGGTGTGCATCCAGCCGTCATCATCGACGGCTTGCGCGGTCTTCTGCGGGTCGTTGTGGTAGCCCTTCATCAGGCCGGGTCCGCGCGCCAGCAGCTCACCGTCATCGGCGAGTCGAAGCTCGGTTTCGGCCATCGGCTTGCCGACGGTGCCGACATGGATATCGTCGGGTCGATTCATGGTGGCAGCGGCTGACAGTTCCGACATCCCCCATACCTCGCACACCGGCAGTCCGAGTCCGAGCAGGAACGCAAGCGTTTCCGCGGCGATCGGCGCTGCCCCCGTGATTGCAAGACGCACCTGGTCGAGGCCGATCCCGCGACGCATTCGGCGCAGCGCCAGGAGATCGGCGATAGCCGCCTGAACGCGGGTCCGCGCGGGAACCCGACCGCCTTCGGACTGCGCGCGCCCCTTGCGCGCGCCGACATCGACGGCCCACCGTGCCAGCCGACCCGCGATCCCGCCGCGCTCCGCCAGGGCTGCTTCAAGGGCTCGTTGGATCTTGTACCAGAACAGCGGTACGGCGACGAAAAGCGTCGGCCGCACGTCGGCAAGCGCGGTGATCAACGTGTTGCGGTCGGCGACCGTGGTGACCGAGCCGCCGCTGACTGCTGGCACGTAGTGTGTGACATACCTGTTGATGAGGTGGGCGTCCGGCAGGTACGACACCAGCCGGTCCTGCTCGTCGAGCACCGCGACTTCCATCAGGCCAGCGATGTTGGAGAGCAGGTTGGCGTGGGTCAGCTCGACGCCCTTGGGGGGCCCGGTGGTACCTGACGTGTAGATCAAGACGAGCACGTCGTCGGGTTGTACTGTCCGCCAGACCGCATCGAAGTCGAAACCGGGCTCGCCGGCGCGCTCCAATTCCGCCAGGGACATGGCGCCCGTCGGTTCGGCGTCCACGCACACGACATGCTGGACCGCGGTGCCTATCCGGGCTCGATCCAGCACGTCGAGATACTGCTGCTCGCATATCACGACGCGGTTCTCGGCGTTGGTAAACAGATAGTTGATCTGCTCGGCAGGACTGGTGTTGTAAATCGAGAACGGAACCGCGCCCAGGTGATACAGGGCCGCATCGGCCAGGTTGAACTCGGGACGATTGATGAGCATCAGTGCCACCGTGTCGCCTCGCCGCACACCGAGCGCCGCAAGGCCCGCCGCGATATCGCGAACCCGGGCAGCGTACTGGGCCCAGGTAATCGACACATCCCCACCGGCGGTGCGTAGAGCAACGCGATCGGGGTGGGAAGCGGCGGTGTGTTGGAACAATTCGCAGAAGCTGGTGGCCCGGCGAACTTCATCAGCTGTTCGTGCCGGCATTCGCATCTACCTTCTCTCGTCTGCGCTGTTCAGCGCCAAAATCGTTTAGCTTCAAGATGAGCCGCACGACCTCAGATGGATTGTCAAGCTGCGGACAATGACTCGAGCGGGCCGGTGCCGATGTGGGCGACGCGGATGGCCATGGATGTGTCGTTGTCAACCACGCAGAGCGGACGCAAAGATTCCGGGCAGCGCCGTGGGCTTGCCGTCCACGAGGAACTTGACGAGTCGACGAATCGTCGTCTCAGCCGTCTTGTTCGTGACGAAGAAGACCGGCTTCGGCGATAGTGTCAACTCGCCCTTGATGATGGCGCGCGGTGACGGACGGAACGCAATCTCGGCGATGGTCTTCTGCACGTGCTGCAACAAGAAAGCGTTGTGCACCACGCCGGTGCCGCTGCCGATGTCCTGCGGAGTGTGCCCGGGGAATGCACCCCAGGGCGTGTAGCCCAGCAAGAAGTTCATCCCCGACCACACGTTGACGCCGATGTCGCCATAGCGCAGGTGGGAAATCGCTTCGTCAAAGGCCACCGCATTTGTCTTGCGCGTCTTCGGGTCGATGATGATGGTCGCCCCCAGAGTGCCGGGCAGAACGTCGTTGCAGAACTCCACCGCATTGCGCATGAACTCGCGTGCCGTCTTGCCGGGAAGGCGCACGATTCCCAGGGCGCCGGCGAAGACCTCGTCGCGCAAGATGCTGGCAGCGCTTTGCGGGTCAACATCAGGAATCAAAGCGCGGCTCTTGTCGCTGCTGAGGAACTCCGCGCCGCTCATCCCGTCGCAAGCCTTGCCGGTCTTCTCGTCCGAGCGCGGGTAGTACGTGCAGCGGGGCTCGACCTCGCGCATGACCGTGCGAATTTCGGCGATGAGCTTGTCGGCGAGGGGCCAGTCCTCCGACACGACCAGAATCTGGGTCGCAATGCAGTTGTGGCCGGCGTTGTTGAGCTTGCTCGATGCGATGTGCTCGGCCTGGAACCTGATGTCGGCGTCGCTCCAGTCGCCCGGCACCACGATCACCGGGCTGATGCCGCCCAGTTCGGCCGAGATCGGCTTGTTCAGTATTGGCGTGTTGTTGGCCTTGCGAGTCGCGGCCTCGGCATCGTTACCCCACACGATCGCGTCGTAGGTCGCTGCCGAACCGGTCATGTGAATGGAGTCAACCTTCGGATGGTGTGCCAGGTAGCCGCCGACGTCGGCGCCGCCGTATACAAAGCGCAGCCAGCCACGCGAGACGAACTCGTTGAAGATCTTCTCGTAGAACGGGCCGAGGTAGTCGTTGACCGGGTTCATCTTCACGACGCAGACGTTCCCCTGCGCGAACAACTGGTCGAGGATGTCGAGCGTCGTAATGGTTCCCACGTTGCCTGCGCCGAGGACCAGTGAGACTCCCGGGTGGCCGTAGCCGGCACCGCGGTACATCCTGGCGGCGTCCTGGCGGGTTTGCTCAGCAGTGATGCCCGGCTCGATCCAGACCTGCGCCTTGTAACCGTTAAGCAGCAACCGGTCGTATGCGGTGACCGGGAAGACGTCGACGACGACCTGGCCGTCCGGCCTGGTGTGCACCGCGTCGGCCTTGACCGGCTCTTGCCCGGCAAGCACCCGGTTGAGCACCAGGGCGTGCGAGTTGACGCCCTGGATGAAGGCCCACACACCGGTCACCCAGTCTTCGGCGACCCAACCGGAGATCGAGGCAATGCCCTTCGCCCTGTCGGCCGCCGCCACCATCTGCGGGCCGAAATCGAGGATCTTCTGCGGCAACGCCTCCAGCAGCGCCACCTTGTTTTTGAGGGGCAGAGCGACCCAGCTGGGCGCACTGGCGTGCAGGTCCTCAAGCGCCTTGTCGAGCGCTGTCGTGTCGAGCGATACCTCTGTGGTCATGAGACCCTCCCACCTTGCCGAGGCGACGATGGAAGAGCCAATGCCGATTGCTTAATCCCGCGGGCTTTCCACTCCGATGCCTCTAGCGTGCGCCGTTCACCACGCGGTCGAAAGGGGCCAAGGTCCTGACATCGGGCGTCGATCTTCACCTACGCCCCCGGGAGCCTGTCAGGCCATATCCGAGTGCTGGCCCGCGCTCAACAAGACGCAGTGTGGGAGCGTGGGTGCGGGCGCGGCCGCAAGAATGGTGCGCGCATCGGATCGGGCCGGCCCGCCGCTAGGCAGCTCGGCGAAAGCGGCCAGGGCGGCCGGGTAGAAGTCGTTGAGCAGGTCGCCGATCTGGTTGGCGATCTGCTGGCGGGTACGCGTCACGGTCAGTGCGCACGTTGTCATGCCAGCCTCGGCTTCGGCGAGGCCTCCCAAATGTTGGGCCGGGTCGGGTGGACGAGCCATTCGATCTGTGAGGCTGGCCGTTCTGCGCGTCGCTTGATACCGAGCATCTCCTTGCGCATGAAAAGGAAGTCTCCTGGACCCAGGTCTTTTCTCGTCATCGCTGGAATCGCGTTCCGAAAGGGCCTATACGCCAATGGGAGGGAGGGCCCGTACTCCATCGGGTGCCGCAAATTGTTTGCTGCAACTGCAAGACGCTAGACGCCCTGAACGCTCCAGTGCTACGGGCCAAAGTCCTATGGTCAGAAGCGGAATGAGGGGGCCTGCCGTGCACATTCAGCCGGTGACACCCATGGCGGTGGTCCAATCGTTGGCGATTGCCTCCTGCGCCGCAGCCAGTGGCACTCTGCCCTCACAGACGAGCTGATGCAGCTTCGATTCGACGCCGTCCTTCGGGTTTGGGGATGCACCGGGCTCGACCCACAGGTTGCGGGGATCGTTCGGGTCACCGCCAAGTTCAAGCGGCACGAGGTGGTATCCGTACTCAGCGCCCGACAGCGCTCCGCTGTAGCCGTATGCTGCTGCGTTGCCGCGCTTTTCGGCCTCAGTAATGGCGGCCGGCGGGCGAATTGACTTCGTGTAGCCGGCCTTGCAAATCGTGGTGGCGAGTGTGTTCTCGGTGACCTTGGGGCTGATCGCGCCGGGGGTGCAGTTTGGGTCGGGCAATGTCTCCCCGTTGGCGGCGGTGCGGTAGTGGCACGTTCCCGGCGGGGGCTGCGGCTGCTCGGTGTAGTTGGTGGGGCCTGGTCCGACCGGCACATCAGCGACCGCAGTGTCGACCGCGCCGAAGAGCAGCACCGAGTTGGTCACCGCGAAGGCCGCTGTGATGACCATCGGCCGCCGAAACTGGACCATCGAACGCACGCCCCGCCCTTGCCTCAGGTGCCTTGGTCCAACCACTTGCAAACGCCGTCGTGGTGGGAGCAGGTACCGCTGTGGTGTTGGCTGAATGAATAGGTGCAATCGCAACACAGCGCGCTGGCCCCGGGTGGTGGCGGTGGCGGGGTTGTGCAGGTTTCATCGAAGGCCAGTGGGCAGTCGGTGATGAAGGTAACCGGGGGGGTGGCCAAGCCGATCGCACCTGCCGGGGCTGCGGCCGCTGCGATGGCCGTTGCGACGAGCAGTCCGCGAATCATAGGTTCAGCACCCCGCGTGTTGATGCCGAATTTGTTTGCTTAGCCGCCGACGCTATGCGCCCACTACGCACAGGACGAGGGGCTAAAGTCCTATGGCCGGAGGTAGATCGCTGGGTTGGTGTCCGCGGTGTGGGAGCCCGCCGACCGGTGAACGTGGGGGCACAAGTCGATGAACCGGATGCGCCTTTCAGGAGACGACCTGTTTGACCGTCTGATGGGCGGTTACAGTCGTTCCGTGGTGGAGTTGCGGACCGAGTATCACCGTCAGCTGGGTGAGATCGATGCGGCGGTCATGCGCATGTTCACGGTGGTGGAGGAGGATATCGGGGCTACGGCTGCGGCGTTTTTGCATGGCGATGACATGGCCGCCGCCACGGTCGAGGGGCATGACGAAGTGATCGAGGATCTGTACGCCAAGATCGAGGATCTGGTGCACGTCCAGCTGGTGCGCCAAGCCCCGGTCGCCGGGGAGCTGAGGTTTCTGCTGACGGTGTTCCGCATCCTGCCTGAGCTGACCCGCACCCATGCCCTCGCCGCGGACGTCAGCCGGCGTGGCGCGACCGGGCTTGCCGAGGAGCTCCCGCCGCGGGTCGTTGGCCTGATCGGACAGCACCTGGACGCCGCGGCAAAGATGTGGCATCAGGTGACACAGGTTTATCTCGTGGGCTCCAGCGAGATCGCCGACGACACCGAGGACGACGACGACGCGCTCGACGAGCTGCACGCCTGTCTTAGCGCCGAGCTCGCTGCCGCCGACCTGCGCTCTCCGGTGCTGCTGGAGATGGGGCTGATCGCGCGGCTGCTGGAGCGACTCGGTGATCACGCAGTCGAGGTCGCCCGCCGAATCGAGGCCCTTGAGCGCCCTGGACGCAGGCCAAGTCAGCCAGCACCCGCAGAATGAACCGGCGAACGGAAACCGACGAGGCATTCCGGCGAGAGCCAACACTCCCAGCCGCCTAATTGCTGTCCTGTTCGCGAAAGGGCGGCGCTGTTCGTGTGAAGATCGCGACCCGGAGGACCCGCAGCCAGTCATCCGGCCACCGCGGGATCGGGTGCCGATCGACTAGAAACAACACTTCAGGGCAGACGGAGTCTCTGGCAGAGTCGTGTCGTGAGTACAGATCGCCCGCGACAGGTCGAAGTGCGACCATTTCCGTGGAATCGGCGCCTCGTCACTGCTGCGTTGCGGGCCGGCAAACGAGCGACGCCGATGCACGGCCTTATTGAGGTCGATGTGACTGACGCGAAGCGTGGCCCGCCTACAAACTGTCGTCAAAATCGATGCCAAAGACTCGATCTCGGCGCAGTATGAAGACAATGAGCGAGTTCATGCAGAACACCGACGCTTTCCTGTGGGCGATGGAAAGCGATCCCGTTTTACGGTCGACCATCGTCACGATCTCCCTGCTGGACAGCACCCCGGACTGGGGCGAATTGGTTGAGCGGTTCGACAGGCTCAGCCGACGACTGCCGACCTTCCGCCAGCGGATAGTGTCCTCGCCTCGGCCGGCCCCGCCCCGCTGGGAGGACTGCCCGGAATTCGATCTCGGCTTCCACATGCGTCGGGTGACCGCGCCGCAGCCGGGAACTCTCGACGCGGTACTGCAGATGGGCCAGCTGGCCGCGATGTCGGACTTCGACCGGGCCAGACCGCTGTGGGTGATCACCCTGATCGACGGACTCGCGGACGGCGGCACCGCACTGATGACCAAGATGCACCACTCCCTGGCCGACGGCATCGGCGGCGTCCAGATCGCGATGACGCTATTCGATGTCACCGCCCAGCGGCACGGCGCACTGCCCGTCGCGCCCCCACCACGTATGCCGTCGCCGCTGGACGGACTGCGCGACGCACTCCGCTACGACGCCGGGCTGCTCGCCAATGCGGCAACGGCTTCGGTTACGGGCGCTCCGAGTGTGGTGCGAAGCGTTATACGGCGGCCGGTGCAGACAGCCACCTCTGCGGCGGCGCTCGCGTCGTCGGTCTACCGCATCATGCGGCCGATCACCGAGTCCGGCTCGTCGCTCATGAAAGACCGCACGATGGTCCGTCGCCTCGGGATCCATGAGGTGTCGAGGCTGCGGCTGCGCGACGCCGGACACGCGGGCGGGGGTTCGCTGAACGATGCGTTCGTCGCGGGCGTGACAGGCGCACTGCGCCGCTACCACGAAAAGCACAGCGTCGCGGTCGGGGACTTTCATTTGGGGATGCCGATCAGTCTCCGTACCGAAGGCGACGTGATTGGCGGAAACCGGGTCACGATGATGCGGTTCGACGTGCCGGTCGGCCTCGCCGACCCGGCGCGACGAATCGAAGAGATCCATCACCGGGCCACGAGGCAACGCGACGAGCGCTCGCTGCCCTACATGCAACTGATCGCCGGTGCGCTGAACCTCCTTCCACGCTGGTACATTGGAGCGGTATTGCGCCGCGTCGATTTCGTGGCCAGCGACGTGCCCGGTATCCCGATTCCTGTGCGTCTCGGTGGAGCCGCACTGCGGATGGCGTACGGTTTCGGCCCGACGATCGGTTCGGCGGTGAATGTCACGTTGCTCAGCTACGTCGACACCTGTGCGCTGGGAATTAACGTCGATGCGGGCGCGATTCCGGACTTCGACGTGTTCCACGACTGCCTCGTCGACGGGTTCGACGAGGTGCTGGCGCTCGCAGACTAGGCGGTCACCGGCGGGACGTCGATGGCTCTCATTGAATCTGCCCGAGTTCTGCCCTCCCTGACACTGACAACACCGTCCGCAGCACACGCCTTTGGCTTCAACGGCGTCGAACGCCGACCGCTTCGTGGGCAGTGGTGCTCGTCGATTGGGTGGCGGCCCACTTCCCCAAGGACGACTGGGCCCTGGCCCGGTTCGACGGCACGGCGCTGTACGAGCACGCCGACCCCCGACAGGGCGAGCACCCCGACTGGGGCACGCTGGTGTTCAACTACGGCCGCCACGAGGTCCGCAACTTCCTCGTGGCGAACGCCTTGTACTGGCTTGAGAAGTTCCACCTGGACGGGCTGCGGGTGGACGCGGTCGCCTCGATGCTCTACCTGGACTACTCCCGGCTGCGAGGGTGAATGGGTGACGAACCGGTTCGGGGGCCGGGAGAACCTCGAGGCCATCAGCTTCTCAAGGAAGTCAACGAAGTGCTCGGCCCACTCGAAGGGCCGAAAGTCACTGCTGTGGCCCCTGGTCCGTGCGAAAATCGAAGCTGCTGTGCAGGTCCTACGCGCTGTCTGTTCGTAAGGGGGCGTGGTGCAGGCGCGGGAGATCAGGTCGGTCGCCGAGCTGGGCGGCGATCTCGCCGACGCCGGTTTCGATCAGATCATCGCTGAGCTTATGTCTCCCGTCCCACGGGACCGCGACGCACCGCAAAGTTGCAAACCGGGAAAATTCACTGGGGAGCGGAAGCTTGAACTCCGACGGATCTTCCATCCCACGAAGAACGACGCTCGTAGCTCCCGTCGAAGTCCCGGCGATCTCCACGCTCGAAGCGGTGGCGACCTCATGTAGATCATGATCTACATATGTTGTATGCTGAAGAGGTGGAAAAGGTCGGTATGCGCGAGCTGCGGCAGAATCCTGCTCCGGTTCTGAGGGCAGTGGAGGCCGGCAACGAAGTGACCATCTCGGTGAACGGGCGCCCGGTTGCGCGCATCGTGCCAGTGGAAACGCCGGCATGGGTCGATGGCGAGCGCGCCGCACGGATTTACGCCGCAGGCGTGGACGAGCAATGGGAACCCGACCTACGAAGTGCCCGAGAAGACGACACCTTTGACGACCCCTGGTCGTAGGAAGGCGATTCTCGATACCAGCGTTTTGGTAGCCGCCGACACTGACCTTTCAGGGTTGGCGTGCCAAATCAGCGCGGTCAGTTACGCAGAGTTGCACTTTGGCGTGCACGCCGCACGCGGCGACGAGGCGCGGCTGGCGCGCCAGCACCGCCTGACGCTGATTCAGGCGATCTATGGCCACGGGATCGCGTTTACCGATATGACGGCCCACCACTATGGGCTTTTGTGCGGACGGCTTAAGCAGCAAGGCCGCAGCCCGCGGGGGAGGGCGATGGATCTGATGATTGCCGCGACGGCATTGAGTCTGGGCGCTGTCCTGGTAACGAGAAACGCCGCCGACGTGGAAGGTCTGGGTGTTTCGCTGCTGATCCGATAAGGCGGGGGGTCGCACCGGGTCTCATGGATGTTGGCGGTTCGGAGGGCTTTGACCACGCGTGCGGGGGCAGTTGCCGGGAGCATTACGTCGCAGTGACGAAATGACTTGGTATGGCGGCCAAGGAGATTGAGCAATTCAGCGGCCTCCCGTTGTCGCTGCAAACTGTAGGCGCGCCGCGCCCGTGAAAGTCACGATTGCCGCGGTAGGAAGGATTGGCTGTCTATGTCGCGCATCGCAAATGAACAGCAAGCGATCAGTTGATTCACTGTTGGTATTGGCTTGATTACCTTGCGGCTAAATGCATTACAGTGACCCGGCGTTCAGCGCCTGCGCCTACGCGGTCGTGTTGGCGGTGGCCAGCTTGGAGCGGACAAGCACCAGTGGCGCGTCAGGGTTGTGTGGCTGGGGAAGGGCCGCGAGGGTGAAATCGGCGATCGCGCCTGGGCGGAAGACCAGGCAGTGAGTTGAACCGCCGAACTGAAAGCGGCCAAGTTCCTCGCCTTTTGCAACATGGTGGCCCGGTGTCATATTTTTGCCGATCATGCAGGAGGAGACCTCGTCCATGCCGATCCCTACAAAAGCCACGAGCCCGATGACAGGATCGTCGGCTTCGATGAGGACGATTGCCCGCACTGCGACATGCGCCAGATAGGGCTGCGAAACCGGTGGGGCGACCGCGTCCCAATCTTCCGAAACTGCCTCTGAGAAGTAAGTGCCCTGCTGGAGGAAGGCCCTGACGATCGTCCCGGCCACCGGACTGTGCCACCGGTGATAGTTCATCGCGCTCAGATACGCCTGATAGACCGTTCCGCCGACGAACTGATCAACCGAATCGTCGTTGGCCAGCATGTCCTGCAGCGAATACGGTTGGCTCTTGATCCAGAAGCGATCCTGGCGCTTGACACCGGTGGCCAGCCGGTAGGGCGTCGACTCGCAGGCGTTGACGATCACCTTGTCGTCATCGGGTGAGGCCAGCGGGCGTGCGCCGTCCTTGAAGTGTCGCGTGAAAAAGTCGTTCCAGGACCTAAAGCCCCAGTGCTCTTCTTGTGGATCATGCTGGAACTGCTCGATGCCGATGGCACGCTGGGCCGCGGCACACTTCCAACCCGACGGCGAATCGTTGAGCACATACAGGGAGGCGGCGCTGTCGAGAAACTCGCACCAGGCGGTCAGGATCTTCTTCAGCATCGCATTGATCCGCGGGTCGCGGAAGGCTGCGAACCCGGCGGGCGTGCCCATCGTCCAGTCGAGAATCGCGCAGAGCGGCGTGATCACCGCGTTCTCCCCGAACTCCGGCGCCATTGTCAGCACCTCGTTGATCAGCCGCAGCATCTCCTCGACATTGTCCAGGTGGTACTTGCGGTACCGCTTTGTGCGCGGCGCCTCGGCGATCATCCGGTGGATGTACATGCGTACCACCGCATCAGAGTCGATCAACTCCTGGAACTCGGCGATCACCGGATGCAGTACGACCTGCTCGCCTTTGGCCTCCACCCGGCGGCGGTGACCGGTAAGCCACGACTCCAACTCTTCTTGGTCGGTCGGCAACCAGCCGGCCCGGCGCCGCACATCAACCCCATCGGAAGGAGTCGTCACAAACCAAACCTAACGCGGGAAGCCTTCCACCGACCGCGGTTCGCTGATATGAGCAGCGTGCGCTTGGGCAACGTCCCGAATCTGGTGGTCGGCCATGGCGGCGGCCAATTCGAGGTTACTGGCGGCCACCCCCGGCGTCACCCCTAAACGACCAGCCAGCTTCGGCGAACCGCCAGCATGCTCATTGCAAGCGGATCGGGTGTAGGTGCTCGGCTATTACTCTGAGCAACGTTGTGTCGCAATGGATCTGACCTGCTCGGCCGGTGCCTTCGAATCGACGGCGAGACCACTTGTCGCCGCCGACAACAACACCTGAAACGGATAGACCTTGTGGACGTTATTGGTCACCGGCACGACCGTGACCACGCCACCGCCGAGACGTATAAGGCCATCCAAAAGCGCCAGCGCTGACCTGGCATTCAAGCGGCTGATCGGGTCCCAGCGCGGGACGCCGGGTGCGAGAAGTACTCGTCCCCACCGACAAACACGACGTGGCAAGATCCGTAACCGGGGTTGAGCCGTGCGGCCGGGACCGCACATCGGCAGGCGGCACGCTCACGCTCAACCGTCCATTCGATGAAATCGGCGGCGATCCACCCCGCGCCGCACAACGCCAACGCGACGCCGAACTCAAGCGGCGAGCCGGCGACGAGCGCTACCAGGGCGCAGATGCCGGACATGACGGCGATCGTAATTGCGCCGGTGTGAAGGGTGGTCATGCGTGGGTCTCGGGCTTGCGACGGGATACCAGGCGTGGCCATCGCTCCTCCTTTTCAGTCAATAGCTCAACTCCGGGCCGGTCGAAACCCAAACCGTTACCTCGATGTTTCGCTACCGAGATACCGCAAACGAGGGCCGTACGGCACGGCTATGGCATGGCGTAAGACCCCGAACAAGAGGCCAAAAGTCCCAGCAAACAGAAGTTCTGTTACTCGTCGGCGTGCGGATTGATAGGTGTAGGTATTGTCCAAGTCCACGCTGTCTCACCGACGGCCGGTGTCGTGATGTCCAGTCGTGCCCCGCGCTCGGCGAGCTGCTGGGGGCGCAGGGCCGTCCGGTCGGTGGACACGGCCGGACCTGGGGCGGTGCTGGATTTCTCAATCACGGTGACGACGAGGTCGGTCTCGTAGCTAGCCCGCAGAATGATCTCTTCGGCGGTCGCGCGCCGGAGGATTGCTGTCATCAGCTGTTGCACAGCGCCGTAGAGGGCGCTGGTGATGGCGTTGTCGATGGAGTCGAGTGGGCCGGCGAAGGAGACCTGGAATTTTGCGTTCAGGGTTTCGGCAGCCTCGCCAATCAGCTCGGACATGCGCAGGCGAAAGTTGGTCTCATCGTCGGCCGGTATATCGAGTTGGTTGATGGTGTTATGGACCTCGTCGATGACGGCGTCGAGTTCGGTGACCGCCTCGCCGATGCGGTCGGCGACGATCGGGG
The DNA here is from genome assembly GCA_963728815.1 of uncultured Actinomycetota bacterium. GTDB lineage: Bacteria > Actinomycetota > Actinomycetes > Mycobacteriales > Mycobacteriaceae > Mycobacterium. The sequence goes on along the minus strand of CAVSLH010000013.1, from coordinate 54,613 downwards.
AACGCGCCAGTGGCAAGGCTCCGCTGAGTAGCAGGCTGATAGAGAACAGTCGCTGGATCACGGTGCGGTGCAATTCGAGCGCGATGCGTTCGCGTTCGCTGGCCACTCGCAGTGTCCGTAGATGGGCTTCGGCAAGTCGCAGATTCACCAAGTTGTCCACGCGCACTTGCAGTTCACCCAGCTGGAATGGTTTCGGCAGGTAGTCGTTTGCGCCGGCTTGTAGTAGTGCCAGCCGCGATTGATCGTCGGCGCGGGCAGTGAGTATCAGCACCGGTGTGTTGGCCAGCATCGGGTCGGCGCGGACTTCCGTCAGCAGCTGGTCTCCGCTCAGTTGCGGCATCATGACGTCGCACACGATCAGATCCGGGCGAAGCGAGCGCGCCAGCTCCAAGCCGGACTGGCCATCGAACGCTGGCTCGACCCGATAACGGTGTGAAAGTGCTTGGTACACCAAAGCATTGAGGTCGATATTGTCTTCGATGACCACGATAACAGGTTTGGAATCCGCGATGTCCGGTTCACGCTGAGTCGGTGGATTCGAGGTGCGGATGAGTTCGGCGATCGCTCCGGCGGCATTGGCGCGCGTGCGCTCGGCGCTGTCGGGACCTGCCGCGTGCACCGGCAGACCTGCGGGTGCAGAACGGGGTAGATCGACGATCACCAGCGCTCCGCCTTCCGGGGCGTCGGTGATGATCACGCTGCCGCGGTCCAATCCCACCAGGTCGCGGACGATGCTCAGTCCCAATCCGGTGCCGCCGACCACGCGGGTGGGGCCGCCCTCGACTTGCCGGAACCGGTCGAAGACCGCCGCCCGCTGTTCGAGCGGTATCCCGGGCCCGCTGTCGGCGATCTCGATAGTGACTCGATCGCTGTCGCCGGCCGAGACCGAACAACGCACTGTGCCACCCGGCTGGGTGAATTTGAAGGCATTCGACAACAAATTCACCACTATCTGTTGCAAGTGCTCGGGATCGAGTGCAGCCGTGATGGGCTGGTTCGAGCTAACGCTGAATTCGATGTCGCGGTCGGCGGCAAGCGATTCGAAAAAGGATGCGCCCAGGCGAACGTGCTCGGCGACATCGACTTGGGTGTAGTTCGGTTGTACGGCACCGGCTTCCAGCCGAGCGGCATCCAGCAGGTTGTTGACTTGCCGCAGCAGTAACTGGGCATTGCGGACGATCAGTTCGAGATTGGCATGTGCCGGCTCTTGCGGTCCGGTCGATTCGAGCAGCTTGCGGGCGGGCTCCAGGATCAGCATCAGCGGGGTGCGAAGTTCATGGCTGACGTTGGCGAAGAACTGACTTTTGAGATCGTCGAGCTCCTTGGCCCGCGCATAGAGATCGGCCAGTTCGGCATTGGCCTCCTTGAGCTTTCGGCTTGCCTCGGCCACTTCGTGGGCGCGGGCGAAGACCTCCTGTTCCATCTGCTGGGTCGTGGCGCGCAGCGCGGCCGTCTCCTGCTGCTGGGCGGCGTCGGATGCCTGGATGCGGACGAACTCGGTGACGTCTTCCACGCGGTGGATGATGTAGCACACGTTGCCGGCGGAATCCAGAACCGGCGAGTTGGTGGGGCTCCAGAACCGTTCCTCGAACTCGCCGCCCGGTCGCCGAACGTCGTAGCGCTGCACCGGCATCGAATCGGTGATGCGTTCGCGCAGCACCCGATCCAGGGACACCCGCAGGTTACGGACTCCCTCGGCATCGGGGTCGTCGGGGTTGTCCGGGAAGATCTCGAAGATGCCACGTCCCAGAATCCGCGCCCGCTCGGTCAGTGTCGCCTGCACGTAAGCATCGGTGACGGCCACGATTTGCAAGTCAGGATCCAGTACCAGGAACAGGCCAGGGGCCGACTCGAACAGCAGGTGGAAGTCGACAGCCTCAATCAAGCGAGCACCTACCTCTTTGCACCGCGTCGACGCTATTCTCATGCACCGAAGATCATCGGGCCTAGTGAATGAACGATATTGATATACCGACTCGCCAAGCAAACTCACGTTCCGGGGTGCGCCTAAGCGACATCGTTTACGGGCTGCGTGCCATTACCGCCGATATTGGGCTGAGACTGTCACGCGCCCTGGGCCTCGGCGACGTGTTGAGCCACATACACCCGCCTCATTGCCGGCTAAGACCTTCCGGACCAACGTCAAAGACACGCGCTGGTCAACTGCGTAGGGCGAAGCGGGTGTTGGTAAGGCCCATTGAGGTGCCCGGATCGCACGAGGACCGTCCAGCGTTTGTTAAACTATCTAAGTATCGCTTTCTGGCCGACATTGGAGAACAGGCGCATGCCACGCACAGACAACGACACCTGGAATTTGGCAACCAGCGTGGGCGCGACGGCCACGATGGTGGCTGCCGCCCGGGCGATTGCCACCAAGGCCGATAACCCCTTGATAGCGGATCGGTTTGCCGAACCGCTGGTTCGTGCCGTCGGCGTGGAGTTCTTCACACGCTGGGCCAGCGGCGAGCTTGACGCCGTCGACGTCGATGACGACGAGTCCACCTGGAAGCTCGAGCACATGCCTGATGCGATGGCCGCCCGGACTCGTTTCTTCGACGCGGCGGTCGCCTCGGCGCTGGATACCGCTACTACTCCGACACCCAACACGGGTCCCTTCACCGGTGTCTAACGAGTCCTGTTCGGCCCGGCCACTAGGCTCGACAGTGCTGTGGCTCCGGGTGGGACGCCGTTAACGGACGCGTACGCCGTCCGCTCGGTGTGCCGCCCCGCCGGGTGCGTGGCGACCGCGGCACGCCTAGGCGGCGAGATGAAACTCGCGTCGACCGCGGTGTTCGACCAGGTCGGCGGGCGCTGGGTGGCCGTCGCCCTCGACTCAGAAAAGTGCCGAGATGCTCCCGACGAAATCTGGCAAGTGTTCACGGTAGAACCGTGTCCTGACGGCACCTTCACCGGCGAATACCGCGCGGCTGCCGCCAGTGCCTGCGCCGAAAAACGAACGGTGTCCTTCACCCGCACTGGAGACGTCGATGCCAACAGCCTCCCCGACCCGGGCACCCTACCGCCGCGGGTGATATCGCCGGCCGAAGCGCTACACGGTCACTACCACATCACGCGGAACTTCGCGAATGGGATGCCACAACAGCAGGACGGCCCGGCTGTCCGTACCGACTGTTTACGCACCGGCGATCGGTGCATGAGCTACTTCCACTCAGGATCATTTGACACACCGATGGTATTCGGCGGCGGGAACTGGACCTTGCACGTCGAGCACGACCAAGACGCTCCGGGCTGCGGCGACGAGGTCTATGCGAAAATGACCGGGCAATATCCGCTGCCTCAACCACCAAAAGATCCCATCACGCTGCTCACCGGGCACGGTCACCTGGACCAGACCGGGTCCGGGTCCTGCGAAGTGAATGTAGATTTCGACGAAACATATACGCGCATCGGCGATTAACGCCGGATGCCTTGGTACAGCTGACGCGCCGGCAATGACCAGGAGAAGACCCGGACTAGCCGCGGCTGACCTGGACGGCTTTGACGACCAGTAGCAGCGCGCCGATGATCAGGTAGGCGCGTAGGGCGATCATGCCGAGTCGGGTGCCAGCTGACCAGGTGACCGGCTCCAGCAGGGTCAGGGGTGGCATCCGCCAGGTGTTGCGGTCGACGGCGCGTGCCGGCGGTGCTGGGGCCGGTGGTGCGGGTTGGCGGCGGGCCATCCAGCGCAGCGCTAGTCCCGCGGCGGCGGCGAATATGACCATGGCCAGGGCTAAGTAGCCGGTGACCGCGACGACGTTGAGGTTGCGGAACAAGGTGGTGGCCATCAGGATCCCCGACAGCAGCAGCAGGGTGCCGACGATCAGCCCGGCAACCCAGTTGAGCCAGGGTCGATTGACCCAGGGCCCCAACACTTCCCGGTCATTGCACAACAGCAGTAGAAACACGCTGGCGCTCGGCAACAGCAGACCGGCTAGGGCCTGCACCGCGGTGGTGATCAACCCGAGCGGGGCACCGGGGATCAGCACGATGGCCGCGGCGAACACCACCATTGCGGTGTAGGACAGATAGAACTGTTTGGCGTCGGCGAACCCGCGGTGCAGCGAGTGCTTCAGGCCGAACACGTCGCCGAAGGCGTAGCTGGTGGCCAGGGTCACCGCGGCTGCGCCGATTATCGAGGCGTCCAGCAGCACGATCGCAAACAGCGAGCCGAGCACCCCGCTGTGTTGGCCGAGCAGGTGTGCGATGGCGCCGGCGTCGATGAAACCACCCGCGGTGTTGGTGGCGCGCGCCGCCCAGTCGCCGGTCATTAACAGCGCCGCGGCGCCGATCACCACGACGAAGGCCCCCAGTATGGTGTCGGCGCGTTCATAGCCGATGAACCGGGGGGTGATGCGTTTGTCGACGACGTTGGACTGCTGAAAAAACAGCTGCCAGGGTGCCACAGTGGTGCCGACGATGGCGATGATCAGTAGCACCGAATCCGAGGTCGCGCCACCCGAGATGCTCGGCACCACAAACGACTTCGCCGCATGCCCCCACTGCGGGTGCGACATCAGCAGCACCGGGATCTGCACCAGGGTGACGGCGATGAAGACGAACATGGCCCGCTCCCACCGCCGGAAGCTGCCGGTTGCCATGATCGCGACCAGCGCCACCGCCGAGACGGGCACCACAACGTATTTGGAGATGCCGATGTAGTCAGCGGCCAGGGTGATGCCGATGAACTCGGTGACGATCGTGAGGAAGTTGAGCAGGAACAGGTCGCCGACGGAAAACCAGCCCCAGCCGCGGCCGAAGCGTTCGTTGATCATCCGGGCGTGCCCGACCCCGGTGACCGCGCCGAGCCGGACCACCATTTCCTGGTTGACGATGAGCACCGGGACCAGCAGCAGCAGCACCCACAGCAGGGAGTAGCCGTAGTTCTGGCCGGCCTGGGCGTAGGTGGCCACCCCGCCGGCGTCGTTATCGCCGACCATCACGATGATCCCAGGACCGACGATGGCCAGCAGCGTCATCAGCCGGGCCTTCAACGTGTGGGGACGGTCGGTCTCACCGACGCTGATGCGCCCGAACGCGCCCTCGATGTCACCCAGGTGCTTGGTGTCGAGCACCGCGGTGCGCCGCGGGGCGGCCGACTCGTCGCGGCCAGCCGGCGCGGCTGGCGTGGCCCCGGTGTGGCGGCCCTCATCGGTTGGGGCCTCGGCGCGGGGAACCTCCGCCGTCGGCGCCCCGGGGCGGGTGGTGTTGTCGTCGCCTGAGGTCACGGTGCCTCACCTCCGAGCACAGGCGCATTGCGGTCATAAGCGGGCTGGCTGGTTTCTCGGATCGGGCGGGGGGCGGGTTCGCGGCGGCGCCAGTCCTCGGGGATGGTGGCCTCCAGCACGTCGTCGACGGTGACCACCCCGAGCACGCGGTCCTGCTCGTCGACTACGGGGATGGAGTAGAGGTTGTAGTCGGCCATCAACAGTGCGATGTCGGTCAGGTCGACGTCGGCGCTGACCCGCACCGGGTCGGAATCCATCAGTGCCCCAACACGTTCACCGGGTTCGGCCTGCAACAGGGTGATCACGGACACCACACCGGCGAGGCGTTTGTCCTCATCGAGAACATGCATCTTGATTAGTGCCTCCGCCTGTATGGTGCGGGCGGCGGCGATCAGCGCTACCGCCGAGCCCGCGGTTGCGGTGGCGGCGCAGGAGACGAAGTCGACGTTCATCAGTCCGCCGGCGCTTTCGGGGTTGAACCCCATCAGGGTGATCACCTTGGTGCGCTGCGGGGCGGGCATCAAGTCCAGCACGCGCCGGCGCCGCTTTTGGCGCAGGTCTGAGATTGCGTCGGCGGCATCGTCGGCGCGCATCCGGCCCAGCAGCGCGGCGACCTCGTCGTCGGGCATGCCATCGAGTAGCCGGCTGGCCTTCTCGGGGTCGAGTTCTTCGAACACGTCGGCTTCCAATTCCGGGTCGCTGCGGACCCGATCGAGGATCTCGCCGCCCTCGGCCTTGTCGGCCTCCTCGAGAAGATCGGCGATGTCGGCGGGTTTGAACGCGCCGACCCGGCCCCAGTGACGGCGCAAGGCATCGGAACGGGCGTGGCCGATCAGCGGTTCGAATGCCTTCCAATCGCGGGCCGCGTGTCCGCCGGAGTGCTTGATCAGGCCAAACAACCGTGGTGGGCGGCGGGTGTCCAGCCGCGCAAGCACCCACCCGGCGCCGGTATCTTCCAGCTCGACGTCATAGGCGCGCACCAGCTCCACGGCGCCCACATCGATCAACCGGTGCCCCAGCACGTCCGCGCGCAACAGCACCTCACCGTCGCGGCGCTCAAAACCACGAAGGTCAATCTTGTTCTTGGCCAACATAACCCGGCCCGGGGCATACTCGTGAATGGATTGGCTGCCGATGAACACCTGCCGCCCGCCGACCCCGGCCACGATCCCGGTCACCAGCGGATACTCATCGGCACCGCGCAGCCGCACGATCACGTCCTCGACCCGGCCCACAGTCTCGCCCGACCGGGCCAGCACCGGGGCGCGCAGCAGCTGTGAGAGATGGATTTCCGGCAGCCCGCCGCCATCCTCAGCCGCCGTCTCTGATGTGCTCACTTGTTCCTCCTCAACACTCTGCGATAGACGCCCGCGAACAGGCTGCACAAGACCAAGGGTCACGATGCCATGTGCGGGTTAACAGCAAGCGTGCGCCACGAGGTACTGGAGCCATCGCCGACCGTCTGATGACAGCCAGCTGATGTTCGTTCCACGCTGGGGGAAGGTGAACGCCGGAAGCTCCCCTTCCCGCGGTTTAGTTGGTCAGCGCGGAAAGTGTTCTACCGGTGCGGGTTTCGATGACCAGGCCGACCAGCTCGCGGCGAACCAGCGGGTTGACAGCGTCGCCGGCGACGCTCATCGCGCTCCGGCAGCGTGGGAGTCGAGCGGGTTGCGCCGGTTGACGATCAGCGGGTCGGCATTGGTGAACGGGAAGTTGGGCAGGTCGTCGATGTGCGTGTCGAACGTTGCCGCGAGCACTTTGCGCGAGTAGGCGCTCGCCGAAGTGCGGTAGCCGATGTCACCGGGAGTGGCTTGGTCGAAGAAGATGCAGAAGTGAATCTCGGGGGCGTCGAAAACCTCGATGTGGTGCGGGTACGCCCGCGGAATGAAGTAGACGTCGCCCTGCCGCAAGTACCACGTGTCAAGGCGCTGATTGCCGAGCATTTTGAGGCGGCCGGGGATCTGCACGCGGCCTTCACCTGGCACATGCGTGCCGGCACCTGGGCGACCTTCCACGATATCGCCGCCGCGCTGACGAGTTGGCGCCGGGCGCAGCAGGTCGCCGACCGACTGCCCGATGACGATCCAGATCGAATGTCGATGCGCATCGAACCGCGTAGCCTCTTGTGCGCCAGCGCATTTCGGGTAGGAGGCAGCGGCGCCGAAACGGGTTTCGATGAACTTCGTGACCTGTGCACCGCCGCTGGTGATCAGCGGTCACTGGCAATAGGCATGGCCGGGTGGGTGATTGCGCAAAACATGAAAGCGAATAATCGGGAGGCGTCTCGCCTCGCCAGCGAACTCGTGCGTCTGCTCGAGTCGATCGGCGACTCGACGCTGACCGTCGCGCTGCTCGCCAACGCAATGATCGCCAAACACGAGACTGCCGAAATGGCCGAAATCCTTCGACTGGCCCAGTATCTGATCTACCTGGCCGAGGGCGACCCCACCAAAGGCAGCCTGGTCACCGAGTCGCCGCTGTCGGTCGCGACGGTGCTTCGTGGCGTCGCCCGCGGCTGCCTGGGCATTCCCGGCTGGAGGGACGACATCCGCCAGGCCGTGGACATGGTCCATTCTTTCTACGCGATGACGTTTGCGGGAGTGGTTTGGTTCGCATACATCCTGACGATTCCGAACGGGCTCCTGGTGGCCGATGCCACCGCCGACCGCGAGACCGCTGAAGCATCGGCCATGGCAGAACAGTGTGGTGACGATCTTGTGCTTGACCTAACTCGAACCGCTCGGGGCGTGACTCTCGTCTATCAGGATGGCCCGGAGCGCGAAGCAGGGCTTAACTTGCTCGCGACGATCCGCGAAAGGGCCCTGAACCAACGATTCTCGATGACACTTCTGCCAATCACTAACATATGCACCGCTAGGTACAAGGCCCAGCTGGGCGACATTGAGGGCGCCATCGAATGTTCCCGGACCGCCGTTGAGGAACTCTTCGGCCCAGGCCCGTCGATCTGGAGCGCTCCAACCGTCTCAGTGCTCGTGGAGTCGCTGCTGTGCCGAGGCTCGGATGCGGACATGCGCGAGGCACGCGCAGCGATTGATCGGCTAGCCGCACTGCCAACCGACCCCGGCTACGTCCTGCACGAGATCTGGCTGTTGCGTCTTGAGGCCGTCCTGGCCCAGGCCCAGGGGGATGTGGCCGGCTATCGGCACTACCGGGATCTTTATCGGGAGCGTGCAACATCGCTGGGCTTCGAGGGGCACATGAAGTGGGCCGAGGCGATGCCATGACGGACGGAGCTGAAGTCTGAGTCAATGAAAACGGCAGCCAGGTAGGGCACGTGTTCAGGGATAGCGGCCAATCGACAGGCATGGTCAGCGCCCTCGACGTCGGTGAACAGGAACGTCGCGATCCCCGAAGGCGGACCCCCCGGATCAGCGGACACCCCCGCAGAATGCCACAGCAAACGCCGTCTTATCTTGAATTCTGGCGCGATGCTGTTCGGACACATATGCCGTCAACTTTGGAAGCGCGATCAACTTTGGAGGAGCGATGAGCCGAGACATTGCCACACAGGTAGCCGACGACGGCGTCGCGACGCTAACCGTGTCCCGGCCAGAGCGACGTAACGCCCTATCGATCAAGCTTCGCAACGAGATCACCGAACAGCTTGATAGTTGGGCGACGGATCCGGCCATCCGCGCGGTCGTGCTCACCGGTGCGGGATCGACGTTTTGCGCCGGCTTTGATCTCGACGAGTTCGCGCAAGGCGATCTTGCGCCAAGCATTCGGGACAGCTCGCATCGCTACCACCTCGCCGTGTGGCACTTTCCGAAGCCGCTGGTGGCCGCAGTCAACGGCCCCGCGGTGGCCGGGGGCATGGACCTTTGCGTGCTGTGCGACTTTCGGATCGCCTCGGCCAATGCAATATTCGGACATCCCGAGATCAAGTTCGGTGCGCCGCCGTTATTTACGCCGCTTCAATGGATCGTCGGCGTGGGCGTCGCACGCGAGCTGTGCCTCACCGGACGGCGAATCGATGCCAACGAGGCAATGCGCGTCGGCCTCGTTAACAGCGTCAGTGAACCGGCAAGGCTGCTCGACGACGCTTTGGCGATGGCACGCACGATCATCGAGGCCCCCCAGGCGGCGCTCGAGTGCACAAAGCGCTACCTGATCAGCAGCCCCAGCGCGACATTCGAGCAGGCCTTCGCAGTGGAGCACGACGCGGTCTTCGATGAGTTCTTGCATGGGCCGGTAGGCCCTCGGACAACATCATGACCCAAACCATTGCCCCGCCCGAACCTCGGGTGCCCGTCATCGACATGTGGGCACCGATCGTTCCGTGTGCCGAGATCATTGACGACCTACGGTCCGGATTTCCCGCCGAGCAGCTGCGATACCTGGAGGTATTTGCCAAGAGAGCGGTCAGCGCCAAGCAGTTCAGCGATTACGCAGATTCACTGCGCCGCACCGACAACCAAATCCTGGACTCCCTCGACGCTGCCGGCATCACCCTCAGTTTGATCACGGGATTCGATGAAAAGTCAACCTGCGGTATCACTTTCGTGCATAACGCCTCGGTGGCCGCCCTCGCGGCCCGCTATCCCGACCGGTTCATCCCCTTCGCCGGTGTAGACATCATGGCCGGCAGCTCAGCGGTCGACGAGTTCGAGCGCTGGGTGCTTGAGCACGAATTCCGAGGGCTGAGCCTGCGGCCGTTCATGATTGGACGGCCCGCAACCGACCCTGCGTATTTCCCCTTCTACGCCAAATGCGTCGAACTCGGTGTTCCCCTTTCTATCCACACCTCGGCCAATTGGACTCGGACGCGACCCAGCGATCTCGGCCATCCCCGCCACATCGACGACGTCGCCTGTCATTTCCCCGAGCTGACCATCTTGATGAGCCACGGCGGCTACCCGTGGGTGCTCGAGGCATGCCTGATCGCATGGAAACACCCCAACGTCTTCCTCGAATTGGCCGCGCACCGTCCCAAGTACTTCACGTCGCCCGGCGCCGGATGGGACCCGCTGATGCGTTTCGGGCAGACGACAATTCGTAACAAGATCATTTACGGCACCGGCGCATTTCTCATCAACCGCCCCTATACGCAATTGTGCGACGAGATGCGCGCGCTGCCGCTCCAGCGGGACGTCCTGGAGGACTGGCTGTGGCGAAACGCCACTCATCTACTCCAGCTCGACAAGTGAGACCGCAACAACACCGGGCGTTGCTGAGCGGACGGCGAACCACCCCATGACCCTGCTCGAACACCGCTCTAACGTGAGGTCATGCTGTATCGGCGTGCCGGGCGAGGAAGTCCAGGATAGCCTCGGCGAAAACGTCGTTGCGGTCGCCGGCGACCATGTGGCCTGCGCCGCGGACATCGACGAACTCGACCTGGGGGCAGCGCGAAAGGAATTGGTCAGCGCGCTCCTGACTGACGAGGTCGCTCATTTGGCCTCGCACCAAAAGCATGGGGACGTCGCTGCGCAGGATCGCTTCAATGGCTGCATACAGGCGATCGGTATCGGTGACCTCAATTGGGGGAAACGGCGAGGTGCCGCTGATGAATTTCGGATCCCAGTGCCAGTACCAGCGCTCACCGCGGCGGCGCAGGTTAGTTCGCAGGCCATCGAGGTCGGTTGGGCGGGGCCGATGCGGGTTGTATTCGGCGATCATGTCAGCGACTTCGTCAAGTGAGTCGAACCCAGATGCCACGCGGTGAGCCATGAATGCGTGTATTCGGCTCGCCCCGGACGGGTCCATGTTGGGCACGATGTCCACTAAAACGACCGCGCTGGCGATGCCCGGCGAGATCTCACCCGCGAGAAGCATCGAGGTGAAACCACCCAGGGAGGCGCCCACCAACACCGCTCGCGGCGGCAGCTGGCGCAGCACTTCTTGGATGTCGCCAGCGAAGCTGACGACGCGGTAGTCGCCTTCGTTCGACCAGTCCGACTCTCCGTGGCCGCGCAAGTCGACGGTGATCGCCTGCCACCCACGCTCAGCCACAGCCGCAGCGGCCCGGCCCCAAGAGCGGCGGGTCTGCCCGCCGCCGTGCAGGAACACCACGGCACGCGCTCGAGGATCGCCGTGGCGATCACAAACGATGCGAACGCCGCCCGGCCCGTAGGTCAAGAACGATTCAGGCGCCATGGGCATCTGGGGTCATTCTTGGGATCCTATTGGCGCTGCCGGCGTGAAGCCCTATCGACTACCCCAAGCATGGCCCGGGTCGAGCGACTCACGCAGTTCAGCTTCTGCCGCGTGATTCCGCCCAGCGGCCGACGAGGCCGTCCGGTGTCCGTGGTTGGGGCCGTGGGACGGGTCTACCTGGCTCGGCCGCGGTCCACCGTGCTGACAGTCGCGGCGATCGTGCTGGCCTGCGCGCTTAGGCATGCGGGGCTCCCGACCGCAAAGCCGAAGCTGACCAACTCGAGCGGGCGATCAAAACCATGCCCGGCGTGGTCGACGCCCAGGTGGGCTACACCAACGATTCTGAGCAAGGCGCCACCCTCAAGGTGTCTGTCCACATGCCTGACGCGCCCCCGCAGCAGATCGCGGACGTGACATCCCGCATCAACAAGGTGCGCGGTGATGCTTTCAACACGTTCGAGCAGACGGCGGAATTCTCGGTGACACCGAGCCGCCAAGTGCGCGTCACGCGCGGCGCCGACCTCAACCCAGCCAGCATCGCCGCCGACGCAGAACACATTCGGCGATTCTCCGAAGCGGTCGACGCCGCCCAAATAAGCATTAGCGGCCACGAGCCATCCACGCCGGCCGGCCTTCGAGTTGACGAGGTCAAGACGCCGGCCGACGACGTCTTCTCGGCGGTACGCGCCGCCTTCGGCGACGACGCTCAGATCAACCTCGACATGCTGCCAGCCGCGAACGTCAAGATGCCCTTATGGAGCGTGTCCTTCCCGTTTAGCGACGACGACCAGCAGCGCGTCAACCAGCAGATGGCAGCGATGCCGGTGTCGATCTGGTCGGTCACCGTCGGATCGTACGCGGCGATCACCAAACTCAATGTCGGGCTGCACACCCTCGACACCGCCTACCAAGACCTCGTCTCGGTAATTACCACCACCGGGGCCGGACCAGCACACGCGCTGGGGTTGGGATGGCGGTTGGAAGGCCAATCAGCCTTCACGGCAATACAATTCAAAGGAATGGTCGACGCGGGCGGGTGCACGTATGCAACCAGCGAAGGCGAGCTTCACCCCGAACTCTATCTGACAACCGATGCCCTCGCGCTGCAGCAGCGACTGCGCAATCAGTTCGACAAGTACCCGAAATAGCCGGCGGCACAAACGAATAGCTGGCTCGGAATGTCCGAAGAACTGGTTCCAGTGGCCAGGTCTAGTAGCATCAGGTGAAGCCGATGAATTCGGCGTCCCCGCGGCCGTTGACGGAATATTCGACGTAGTGCACTGCCGGCATTCCGTTGTACTGGGTGTTCATTTTCTGCGCAGTGGCCGGCGGGACTCCCTTGGGGAAGGCCAAGATCATGTCAGCAAAAATTTTGAGACCGGCGGGGCAGCCGGAGTCATTTCGTGGCGGCTGTGGATTCCAGGCATGCACAGCGAGCTGGTTGGTGAGTTGATAGCCCTTTGCACAATTCGGCTCGCAGATCTTGAAAACGGCGATGCCGGTCCCATCGGCGCCCTGTGGTCCCCATGAGCTCCACGACATGTCTTGCAGCGCAACGGCTACGCTGGCGCATCCCAGAATATTGAGCTTCATTGGACGAGCGGCTGGTGGGACCAATCGGTTGTAGCAGCCCGCAATGGCGAAGCCGTTCGCCGGTGCGGCTGCGGTGGGCGACGGGAACGGTGCGGCAGTGTTCTGCGTCGGTGTGCTTTCTTTGCGCTGTGTCAGCTTCACTCCGACGAAGGTGAGTGCACTGATCAGCAGAGCAACAAGGACGACACCGGCCACGATGTGGGGCCCCGGCGGTAGGTGCCGCGACCGGCTCGATGAAGGAGCATTGCCGTTGCCGCTCACGTTCAACAGGTTTACAGGTTCTGGCGGGAATGGCACGCCGGGGCGTGACTGCCATCAATGCCATGGCACGGTAAATTTGGTCAACGCTACCAACTATTGATCAAATAGCGATGGCCGTTGATATCGGCACACACCAACTCGCTCGACTTGTCAGGGAGTCACCGATGAATGACCATGCATTGGCCGCGCGGTTGGCTACCGAGGCTGGCCGATTGCTGCTTGGAGTCCGGGAGGAATTCGCCGATGCTGAGGCGGGCGAGCGGAAAGCAGCGGGGGACAAGCGATCCCACGACTTTCTGATGGAAGGGCTCGCCAACGAGCGGCCAGATGATGCGGTGCTGTCCGAGGAGGGCGCCGATGACCCGGTGCGATTGCACTCGCAGCGGGTGTGGATTGTCGATCCGCTCGACGGTACGCGTGAATTCTCCGAGCTCGAGCGCGACGACTGGGCAGTGCACGTCGCACTCTGGCAGGCCGGTGAGCTCGTTGCCGGTGCTGTAGCACTGCCGGCTCAGGGGATCACGTTGGCGACACCTCATGTTGAGCCGCCTCCCGTCGCGCTGGACAAGCCGCGCATCGTGGTGTCACGCACCCGGCCACCCACTATCGCGCTGGCCGTTCGCGACGCTTTGGGGGGCACACTGGTGGAAATGGGTTCCGCCGGAGCCAAAGTGGCGTCGATCATCCAAGGTTTGTCCGATGTGTACGTGCACGCCGGAGGCCAATTCGAATGGGATTCGGCCGCCCCCGTGGCGGTGGCCCGATCCGCGGGTTTGCACACCTCCCGCATCGACGGGTCTGCGTTGGCGTACAACCAGCCGGACCCGAAGCTGCCGGACCTGGTGGTGTGCCGGCCTGAGCTTGCCGAAGCAGTACTCGCAGTTACCGGATCCGGAGCACGGGGTGACTAAGGGGTGAGTCCTCCAAGCTGGCTCTGATTCTGCCAATATGCCACGCACGACGCCCACCGGAGTTAGTGCCGTGGCGGCACTAGTTGCGCATCCACAACTATTTCAAGTTTTCGAACTCTTGCGGGCCGAAAGAGGTAGCACAGGAACTGCGCTGGTTGCGTCGCGCCAAACGCGCCCGCAACCTACGGGATCGGACAAGCGTTTGGGACCGGGGAAGCGTTCGCGACCGGATTACCGTTTGCGATCGAAGAAGCGGTCGGGGCCGGATTACCGTTTGGATCCGGGTACCGTTTGGCTAGCCGCGGCGCTGGCGGGTGGGCTCACAGAGTTTGCATCTGTACGCCGACCCTGGGCCGCATCTCTTTGATGCCGATCCGAACCAGCGGGATCTCCTTACAGCGCCGGTGGCCGGGACCGGCCAGGGGTAGGCGAAATCTCCGGCGTGATCGCACAACCGACCTCGTTACGGGAATTCTCGCGCAGTTGTGTCGCCGTTTGCCAGAGCGGATGGCGGGGATTGAGGCAAGATTTGCTCATGGGAGCCACACAACACCGCCGAGCTAACGCCGAGGGGCCCTCGGCCGACCAGATCGATGCTGTGTTGCGGGCGTCCCGGGCGCTCGTGGGCATTGCTGCCGCGTCCATCGCTGAGGTGGACGATAGCGTGACCGTGCCGCAATTGCGGGTCCTGGTCATGGTGGATACGAGAGGTCCGCTGAACCTCGCGGCGGTGGCCGCTGGTCTAGGTGTCAACCCGTCGAATGCCAGCCGCATCTGTGATCGCCTCACCAGGGCTGGTTTGCTTGACCGCCAAGAGTCACCGGATGATCGGCGAAACATTACGTTGAGCCTCACTGCTGCCGGACGGCGACTGGTTACCAAGGTGACCAGACATCGGCGCACTGCGATCACCCGGGTGCTGCGCGGGATGGCTCCCGACGATCGCAATCTGCTCGTGACCGCCCTCGATCGCTTCGCCGCGGCGGCCGGGGAACC
Organism: uncultured Actinomycetota bacterium; assembly: GCA_963728815.1. GTDB lineage: Bacteria > Actinomycetota > Actinomycetes > Mycobacteriales > Mycobacteriaceae > Mycobacterium. The sequence continues at coordinate 39,510 of CAVSLH010000013.1, read as the reverse complement.
ACTTGCCCATGAAGCGGTCGCGCTGATCTGGCCCGCCGGTCGTTGACGTCCGTCCTAGGCAGTCAATTACTACAGCTTTCCGGCGACGAAGTCAGCCGCCTGGTTGACCATGCCTGACGAGATGTATGCGCTGGCCATGTGCTGCGGCCAGTCAGCCTCCCAGGTATGCGGGTCAGCCGGGTTGCAGATGGGGTCGGCACCATGACACAACTCGATGGTTCTGTCGTTGTAGATCGGGTTGAAGTTCGTGATGGGACCGACCCATTGACTTCCGTTGCCGAACAGCGCAACCGCGGCGATGTGCTGATCGGCGCCCGGCGGCAGGGGATTGGTGAAGCCCCACATTTGGGTGGGGACCGCGAGGACCACGTCGGTGGCCGCCGCGCCGAGCGAGTAGCCGCCCAGTACCAGGCGGGTGTTCGGGCAATTGTTGATTGTGTTCTGGATGTGCTGGCTGATGTCGTTGGCGCCCTGATCTATCTGAGTGTCGGCGGGGTAGTTCGCCGCGTAGCTGCCGATGTACTTGCCTGAAACCTTGGAGCGCAGCGCGCTGATGAACGCGCTGCCGACTGCGCCGGGCCCGGGCGATTCCATGCGCCCACGGGCGAACACCACCTCGGCATCGGGGCAGGCCGCGACGGCGGGTGCAACAGCACCGGGATTACCGGCGGGAATCACGACGGGGGCGGTCAGCAGGGCTGCGGCCACCAGCCCTGCGGCCACGCCTGCGGGTAAAAATCGACGGCCCAGTAGATCACTCACGATTCCTGATGTTAGCGACCCGCGGCGATTGGCGCGCGGCGACTTTGCCCAGCTTGCGACGGCCGGACCAGACCAATCGTCGCAACCCTTCGACACCGGGCCGCCTGCATGATCGACATCGACGGCGGAACGGACTTCGAGGAGCTGGTTTAAAGAACTGGTCTTGCGGGTACGCGTGCGAAACCTCGGTGCCTACGTCGTGGTGGGGGGCCGGCAGCAACTAGTCGAGCGGGCGGGCATGGAACGACTAAGCGGACTTGATGCATTTTTCCTCTACATGGAGACCCCGACGCAGCCGCTGAATGTGTGCTGCGTGCTGGAGTTGGATACCTCGACAATGCCGGGTGGCTACTCGTATAGCCGGCTTCGCACTGAAGTGGTTAAGCGCGTGTGTGCCGTGCCCGAATTTCGGATGAAGCTGGCCGATAGCCAGCTGAACCTGGATCAACCGGTGTGGGTCGACGACGAGAATTTCCAGCTACGGCGCCATCTGCGCCGGGTCGGTGTGCCGGCGCCGGGAGGGCGGCGCGAGCTGGCCGAGATCTGTGGCTATATCGCCGGGCTGCCGCTGGACCGCGACCGCCCGCTGTGGGAGATGTGGGTGATTGAGGGTGGCGCTCGCGATGACGCGTTGACGGTGATGCTCAAGGTCCACCACGCCGTGGTCGACGGGGTCGCCGGGGCGAACCTGCTCGCCCAGCTGTGCAGCCTGCAGCCCGACGCGCCGCCACCAAAGTCCGTGCGTGGCGCGGGCGGTGCTCACCCGCTGCAGATAGCCGCGAGCGGGCTGATGGGGTTCGCGAAGCGGCCGCTGCGATTGGCAACTGTGCTGCCGGCGACGATGCTGACGTTGGCGCAGACGCTGTTACGCGCCCGCGAGGGCCGAACGATGGCCGCACCGTTCTCGGCCCCACCGACGCCGTTCAACGGCCCCTTGAGCCGGCACCGCAACATCGCTTACAACCAGCTCGATATGCGGGACGTCAAGCGGGTCAAGAACCGATTCGGGGTGACGGTCAACGACGTCGTGGTCGCGTTGTGCGCCGGGGTATTGCGGAGGTTCCTGCTCGAACGCGGCGAGCTGCCCGACAACCCGCTGGTGGCCACCGTGCCGGTTTCGGTGCACGACAAGTCTGACCGACCCGGCCGCAACCAAACCACCTGGATGTTCTGCCGGGTGGAAACCCACATCAGTGATCCCGCCGAGCGTATCCGCACCACCGCTGCGGGAAACACCGCCGCAAAGGACCACACGGCGGCCATGGGCCCCACCCTGCTGCACGACTGGACCCAATTCGGCAGCTCGACAATGTTCGGCGCGGCCATGCGGATCCTTCCGCGCATTCCGCTAACCCACAGCCCCGTCTACAACCTGATCCTGTCGAACGTGCCCGGCCCGCAAGCCCAGTTGTACTTTCTGGGTTGCCGGATGGACACGATGTATCCCCTCGGCCCGCTCCTCGGCGGCGCGGGGCTCAACATCACTGTGATGTCGCTCAATGGCGAACTGGGTATCGGCATCATCGCCTGCCCCGATCTGCTGCCCGACCTGTGGGGCATCGCCGACGCGTTCCCGGACGCACTGAAAGAGCTGCTGGAATGCAGTGATCGGTCAGCGTCAGACGACTGAGTTCATCCACGTCAATCGCGAACAGGAAAACACCGACTCCGCAGTTCGCGCTTGAGCACTTTGCCGTAGCTGTTCTTCGGCAGTTCGTCGACGAACAAATAGCGTTTGGGCCGCTTGAACCGCGCGATGCGTTGCAGCATGTGCACGTCCAGTTCGTCGGCTTCGGCTGAGCCGACGATGAACGCCACCACCACCTCGCCCCATTCGGCGTCGGGCGCGCCGACCACGCAGGCCTCCGCGACGCCCGGGTGCTCGAGAAGCACCTCCTCCACCTCGCGTGGGTAGATGTTGCTGCCGCCGCTGATCACGACGTCCTTGGAACGGTCGCGCAGTGTGAGGTAGCCGCGTGCGTCGAATGATCCCATGTCGCCGGTGTACATCCAGCCACGCTTGAGTGTGTCCTGGGTGGCAACCGGGTTGTTCCAATATCCCGACATGAGGGCGTCACCGCGGCAAACGATTTCACCGACTTCATCGGTGGCCGCCGGTGTTCCGTCCGTGCGCAGCACCGCGACTTCCATGCCGGACCGCGCGTAGCCAACGGAGCCCAGTACCGCGTCGTCGGCGCCTTTGTGGTCGGCACGGCGAAGACCAGTGATGGTCATCGGCGACTCACCCTGGCCGTAGATCTGGGCGAACACCGGACCGAATGCCGCCATCGCCTTCTTCAGACTCTCGACATACATTGGGCCCCCGCCATAGACGATGGTGCGCAGATTGTTCGGCCGGCGCCGGCCCGTCTCGACAAGCCGCTGCACCATGGTCGGGGCGAGGAACGCGCTGGACCCGGGGTGGTACTCGCATAGATCCAGGAACTCGTCGGGATCGAACCCACCCGATGCGGGCACCACCTGGCGGGCGCCGCGCAGCACGTAGGGGAGAACGTAGAGCCCGGAACCGTGTGACATCGGAGCGCCGTGGATCAGGCTGCATTTCTCGTCCGGATCGTCGATGTCGGCGAGATGAGCGACTGTCATTGCGGTCAGGCTGCGGTGCGTCAGCATCGCGCCTTTCGACCGTCCTGTCGTCCCGCTGGTGTAGAACAGCCAGGCCAACGCCGACGGATCGGTGGATGGTGGGACCGAAGGGGGGGCAGCACGCCAGCGTGAATAGCCTTGGGTGTCCAGGGTCTCTATCGGAACATCGGTGAGGGTCGCCAATCGGGCGGCAATCTTTTGCGAGGCGAACACCTGCGATACGCCCGCGTCGTCAAGGATCTGCACCATCTCCCTGGGATGGAGCTTGTAATTGATCGGGACGAGGACACATTCGGCTGCCCAGATCGCGAACATCAACTCCACGATCTCGGGACGGTTCTCGCTGGCGATGGCGATTCGCGCCCCCGGAGTGTCCTGCGCACGGATGGTCGTCGCGACGCACAGCGCGCGTTCCCGCAACTCCAGCCATGTGCACAGGCGGCGCTCCCCGTGGTACAGGGCGCCGCGATCAGGGAAGCGCGAAGCGGCTTGGTCCAGAACGGTGAACAGATTCAACGTGCATTCCATTCGGAGGTCAGCGCGAAATCGGACAGGCACTTCATGCAAGTCCAACCACCGTCGACCACGATGACACAAACCGACGTGCGCCGCCTACGGTCGTCGCCAATCGGCGGATCCGCGCCTACGCTTGTCCGTACACGACGAGCGTGCGGCGGAAGAGGAACGGTGTTACCTCCGGCTGATGTCCTTGAGGCGGACAGCGCTAAAAGCAAAGTCGAGTACAACCGCATACGGCTCGCTCCAAAAGCCTGTTGTTGACGACGGATACCCTGACTCGCCGCCGGATGCGGCGTCATCACCCACCGCAAGGAGGAATTACTGTGGCAGATCCACAATCTCTGCAGGCCGACATTTCCGGCGTCGCGATCGATGGTGCACCCGAATCCTGGCGCCAAGTGCTCGCGCGCCATCCCCGCAACATCGGCGACATCGTCGACGACCCGGCCCGTGGCCCGTGGAACTCTACCCACAACGGGCAGGCGTACCAGGGCACTTACGACAGCTTCGAACAGCAGGTCACGGTTGCTGAACAGATTGCATGGGTGCACACGTTCAGCGACGGAATCACCCGCGACAGCGGCGACGTGCTCATCGAGCTGATGGAGTTCGCTATTCAGTGGCGCAAAGCCAACGGGCTGCCCACAACGGCGAAATGACCACTTTCGGCGATATCGCCGCTCACATCTCCGGCGTAAGCCTGGTGCGGCATGCGGTGCTCACCTTTGCCGGCACGTGGGCCGCGCCCGGCACCGGCTACCCGTCCGACGTGGTCAATGCCGCCAATCCCGACCTTGTCTTCGAGGTGCCGGTCCAGGCGCCCTGGACGTTCGGGCCGATACCGCCCGGCGCGCCGACGTCACCGAGCTACGCCCAATCCATCCAGATCGCCGTCACCAACGCGACGGCGTGGATCAACGCCAACCCGCAACAGACCTTCGCGCTTGGCGGCTATAGCCAGGGCGCCGAGGCCGCGTCGCGTATCCTCGCCGAGATCATGACCGGCTCACTGCAGTCGGCGCGGCCGAACCTGATCGGCGGCTACACCTTCGGAAACCCATGGCGGCTCACCGGGCACACCTTTCCCGGCGGCACCGACCCGGGCGGCCGTGGTATCGCCAGCACCAACCTCACCGCAGCGCAGATCCCGAAGGACGCGAACGGCGTTGACACGTGGTGGGATTTCGCCAATCCCGGCGACCTGTACACCACAACGCCGAATGACACGGCGGGCGCGGACATCACCGCTGTCTACAAGGCGGCCGTCCAGCTCGGCATCAACATCAACGCGATCGTGGCCTTGATCGCCGGGCTCACCGGTCAAGGAAGCCTGGCGCAGCAGGTCCTGGCGCTGGTGACGGATCCGATTGTGGGCGGCCCGGCGCTTGTCGAGGCGATCGACCTCGCGATTGCCTTCTACGGCACCAATCCGCCAACGTTGCCGCACATTAGTTACCAAAGCGTTCCAGCACTATCCGGACAGAGTTCGGTTGAGGTGGCCACCTCGCATCTGAATAACATCGCCGGGGCGACTCTGGCGCGGACGGCGGTCTAGCAAAGTCGACTTGGCTGACACTGTTTCGCCTGCCGCTATTTGTTGAAGTGCTGGTGGCACACTGCGGTGTGTCCGAAATTAGCTTCACCTCGGTGTCGCCGATCGTCGCTGTTCGAAACCTGGAGATGGCCCTTGCCCGCTACCGCCGGCTCGGATTCGACGCCCATGCCTACAAAGGTCCAGATCGCTATGGTTATGCCGACCGCGGGTCGGTGTCGATCCACCTCAACGAGTGGGCCGACCACGATCCCCTCCGCACAGCCGCCAGTGTGTATCTCTACGTCAGTGACGCCAACGCCGTCTACGCGGAATGGGAAGCACTTGAAAACCTCGAAGGCCGCCTGATCGCACCACACGACACTCCATACGGTCTGCGGGAATTCGCCTACATCGATCCAGACGGCACCGCACACCGCGTCGGCTCACCCCTGACCGTCTGACCGCCATGCGGGACGGCCCGGCTATCTGAATCGTTGATGCCAATTACGAACCCTAGGCGCAGCGAAAAAATTGAGAGAAACGATTGAAAACCTACCGGCGGGGATAACCACATCGCATGGTTGCGTTCAGAGTTATCGACCCCCACGGCAAAGTGGTCGCGACCAGGGATATCGACAGCGCCGAGGGTGCGCACGCGTGGTTTGCCGACTGCGCCGATAACGCCGAGCTGGGTTGGCGTATAGAGGTCAACGATGACGGGCGGTGGGCGCACTTCGACGACACCGGAGGCATTCGCCTCCGTCCTCGACAAAGACAAAGATGACAACGTCGCACCAGCGGCGGGCAGCTCCGTCGCCTTGCGCCACCGGGATCGCAGCCACGAGTCCCGCCGACGTCGACACTGCCAAGCCAAAGCCCGACATCATCCACGTCGCATTGCGCCGCGCGGGAGTGTCCGCCGAACGGACTGTCTTTGTCGGTGACGCGATCTGGGATGCCGAAGCGTGTTCCCGCGCGCAAGTAACTAGTGTGGGGGTGCTCAGCGGGGGAGTATCCCGTACGGAACTCGAAAATGCCCGTGCCGCCATGGTTTTCGCGAATGCCGAAGATTTACTGAGGCACATCGAAGAAACCCCGATCGCGTGGCTGGCGACCCATCGGATCCTGTTGATACGAACCGAATGGGCCCAGTCCGAACTCGGACTGGGCCCATCCTTACTGACAAGCTACTGATTGGACCTCTGGCGCTCTTCTGACGCCCGCGCGGCGGCGCGGGCGGATTCGGCCTCGGCCTCCTTCTTGGCCGCGTCACGTTGGGCGTCACCCTTGTCCTGTTGAGCCTCGCCCTCGCGTTTGACGTCGTCGCGGCCCGTCACGGCTCCAAAGACTTCCTTCGCTTTGCCCTTAGCGCCCTCGACAACACCTTCGACGGCCTCTTGGGGGCCACCCTTACTCGCCATGAATTCCTCCCTATCGGTTGCTTACTTACATGGCGACTTCGCGCACAGCTCGATTGCGCTCAGCCGGCAGGACCGGACCGGCGTTCGAGTTACCTCGTCTATTGGTCCAGAATTTCCCTGCAGTGGAAAGGGTTTCCGGATTCCCCGAGGCTCAAACGCGTGGCATACGTCACCATCGGTTCGGCGCTGGTCGGATCGGGGATGACGACGCGCGCGTTGCCGGTGTTTGACCTGCGTGAACAACGGGAAACCGGTTCTGGGCAACGGCTGTGTGGACGCATAGCGGCGGCCGTAACGGTGTGGTTAGCCGATTCACTACGCGCGATGTGCTGGCGAGCGCGATTGCGCAAGGAGTGGAGATGTCTGTTGGTGACGTCATCGCGAAGATCGTGAGTTTCTGGCGGGCGGGCTATCCGCACGGCGTGCCGGCTGCTGACACTGTTCCGTTGTTGGCACTACTGCGCCGTCGGCTGTCCGACGAGGAGGTGGTGCAGATCGCCACGGAGCTAACTCTGCACGGCGACCTACCCGTGGACGCAACCTTTATCCGGGTCATGATCACTAAGACTAAGATCACCGACCAGCTGCCGTCACCCGATGAGGTCGAACGAGTAAAGGAGCACCTCGGGATTCGCGGATGGCCCGTCAGCGACGAATTCCCACCTCCAATTGGCCGGTGACCCGGGGGCGGGTCCGCCGAGTAGCCAAGGGCAACAGTGCATCTGGGTCGTCGGTCCTGTCGGCGGTTGCCGTAGCTCGAGAAGCGTGCCAAAGAGGTTGGGATGTCCGGGTATTCGGGCCTGACGAGACCCATACCGTCGGCGTATTCACCCGGTGAGTCCGAGCCGGTAGCTAGCACTAGGAACGCAACCGCGAAATCGTTGTCGGCGGTCTGGGCTTTGATGCGGTCTCAGTCCAGCCGTTCGCGGATCGCCCGCACCGCTGGGAGCAGCGCCGCGAAGTCGCAGTGATGCTCGCCGAGGGAACGCAGCTTTTGGATGAGCACCATGGTGGGCGGTAGCACCGGCATCGCGATCGCCCAGTACCTCGCGCTGCTCGGCGCAGTCCAAGGTTGCCTGCTGCACGGGCACGCCGTTGAGGCGGTGCAGCACGTCTACGACCATTTCGCCGGCCCGGGCCTTGAACAGCCACTCCTCCGGAGGATGTTCGACGGAGAATCCGTCCTCCTTGAGCGTCGCGGCGGCGGCCGCCACGTCGGACTCGGCGACCACGACGTCCCACGTCATGGCTCGGTTCGGGTGCACCGTAGGCCCACAACGCGTAGCTACCAGCCAAAGCGAACCGCGGGCCGTGCTCTTTAAGCCCGCACTGCCTTCGCGTGTGGGATCGGCGATTGCTCGTCAACATGGAAGCCGGTGCGTCGGTGCAGCGCCTCGTCGAAAAGTTCCACGCCGTTTTCGATGCCTGCGCGCTCGACGATGTTTTTCTCGACGAACGCGCGCGCCGAGATCGGCTGCAACGCAATCATCACCCTGATGTCGGCGAACTCCTCAGGGTGCTTGTCCATCGCGACGAATGTCGAATCGGCCCCAAGGCAGACACTCAGCAGCCCAGTGGTCATGTTGGCGGTATCTGACCGGGACTTGGCGTAGCGGATCGAGCCGATCACATCGCGGTACTCGAGCAGACCGATACTTGCCGGAATTGGCCATCGGCCGACTGAACTCACCCCGCCGAGCTGGAGTGCTCTACTTCCTATAGCCACGAAACCTGTTGCAACGCATCGCCGCACACGCGTTATGGGGCGCCATGGCCCGCAAAGATGCGCCCGGCGAGTCGCCCAAGTTCGGCCAGATCCCGCTCAGCGTCGCTTTGTCGTATGTAGATGGTCAGATCGGCGACCCGCTGGGCGTGCCGACCGTCTTGGCAGAGGGGACCCGGACCCAATGCGCGGCCGGTGCGGGTAATGGCCTCGTCGACCGCGTGTTCCACGATGGTGCGGACGCGCCGGGCCAGCTGCGGAGCGCCGCGTCGGCGCTGCCGACGCTCGTCGTGCAGGTGCTGGATGACGCCTTGACCTATCCCTCCGATGTGCAGGCGATTTACGACAACATCGCCGCAGTCGACAAGAAGCTGCACTGGATCCAAGGCACCAACCAGCGCTTCCGCGGCTACAACTATTTTGGCGAGCACCCCGAAATCGCGATCGAGTGGTTTGACACTCATATGAAGTCGCCGTACGAGGCGAGCTAAATTCGTTGTCGCACAAGGATTACCGGTCATACTGAGCTGGTCTGGCCCGCCCCACGCCGGGTATTGCCAGATCAGTGACGTTCGAGCTTCTCGCGGACCATATCGGTGAGGAAGCGCCTCGTCGACACCGGCCGGAACGCGCGGGCCGCGTTCGTGAGTGCATCGCGGGATTCCGCGCTCAGCTCGATGTCGGCTGCGGCGACGTTGAACTCGAGCTGCTCAACACTGGACGCCCCGGGAATGGCGACCACGCCCGGCAGGCTGATCAGCCAGGCCAGCGCCACCTGTGCCGGCTTGGCGTCGACTTCCGTGGCGACGGCGCGCAACGTCTGCAGCAGCGGCTCGATCCGGCGCAGGTTCTCCGTGCCGAACAGCGGGTTCAACGCCCGAACGCCACCGGGCCTGTTGTCGAGGCCGTACTTGCCACCCAGAAGTCCCTGCGCCAGTGGGCTGTAGGCGATCACGATGCGCTTCTCGCGCTCGGCGAACGGAACGAGGTCATCGAGCGCACCGGGGTGGGCGAGCGAGAAATGCACCTGGTTACTGATGACCGGACGCCCAAGCGCAGCATCGGCCCGCTGCCATCTTGCGAGCGAATAGTTCGAGACGCCGGCTGCGCCAATGTCGCCGCTGTCGAGCAGGCTGCGCATTCCCGGCATGATCACCGAATCGGGGACTACCGGGTTGGGCTGGTGGATCTGGTAGAGCGGAATGCGGTCCAGCTGCAGCCGCCGCGCACTGGCGCGCTCGCGCTGCTTGATCACCGCAGGAAACGGCGCGATCGGGAAGATCTTGCTGGCCACCGCAACCTCGGCGCGCTCGCCGCCGAGTGCCTCGCCGAGGATCCGTTCGCTTTTGCCCATTCCGTATACCTCGGCGGTATCGAACAGCGTGATCCCCAAGGCGAGGGCGCGCCTGACGATGTCACGTGCGGCGCCGGAGGCGTAACTGTCACCGTAGCCCCACTCGCGTGAGCCGAATTGCCAGGTGCCCAGCCCGATCCGGCTGACTTTTCCGATTCCTTCGACGTCCAGATATTTCATGTTTCCCACCGTACTGAAGTGACCGATCACGCCCAACGGGAGGTCGCTCCTCCGACGAACATCACCGGCGCGAAGCCGATAATCGCGAAGATCTGAAACGTTGGGTTGGCGACATCGGCAACGCCGAAACCGGTCTTGCCGACGATTAGCCCCGCGATCAGCGCACCGATGATTACCGGAATTCGCAACCGCGGCAGTGACGCCAGCAGCGGACCGGCGAAACCTACGCGGTCAGCAGCGCCAGCGTGTCGAAGCCGAACTTCCCAACAACTCTGACGCAGCGCACCTCGGCTTGTCTGTCCTGCGAACGGCCGGTCCACCGGACGAATCCGTCGTCCTCCAACCGGGGCGCGGCCCAACATGACTGCGGCTGACCTCCTGAACACCGGCCGCCAGGAGATCTACATCAGCGTCGGCCGAGTGGGTGTGCGGTAAGGAAGTCCTCGATGGCGGTGACGAGGAGGTCGGGCTGCTCTTCCGGGATGAAGGTGCGACTGTTGCTGATCACATCAAATCGACCTTGCGGCAACAGTTGTGCCAGCCGTCTTCCATGCTCACGGGGAAAGATCTTGTCGTTTTCGGCCCACAGCACCAGCGCCGGTTTGTCGAAGGTGGTGAGCCGAGCCGCGGCCTCGAATGTGTACTTCGTGTCGACTGCTCGCAGCATGCGCCGAAAGTCGCGCCTGACTTGCGAGTTCAGGCGCACTGGCTCGGTATAGGAGCGCATGATGTCCGGCGGCATCGCCCGTGAAGTCACAAACCCGTAAGCGGTCGGGAGTCGCTGGATCGGCTTGAACTGCGCGGTATAGGCAACGATCCACGTAAGCAGCCGCGAGTGCGCCATCACCTGTAGGTACTTTTGCGGGGTCGGAGGGAACTTCTCGAACGCGTCGCATGAGGTGAGCACTAGGCGAGCGATCCGGTCGGGATGGGACCCCACGAGTGCCTGCGCAACCGCGCCGCCCGTGTCATTGGCGACGACCGTGACATCGTCGAGGGCCAGAGCGTCCAGGAAGGCCGCGGTGATTCGCGCCATGCCAGGCAGGGACAAATCGGCATCGGGATGCAGCGGGATCGAATGGGAGCCCCACGGCAGGTCGGGGGTGATGCAGCGATGGCCGCGTGCCAGGCGCGGCACGACCTGCCGCCACAGATCGCCGTTGACGGCGACGCCGTGAACGAACACGATCGGCGAGCCGTTGCCGCAGTCGCGGTAGCTGATCGCGCCCGCCGGGATGTCGACGCGGTGCTTTCGGCCGAGTTGCTGACTGATTGACACTAAGGCTGGATCCGAGCTTGGTATTGACTAGTTGCCGGTTTCGGCGTGTTGTCGGGGAGAGCTTGCAACAGGGCACGTCCCCTGGCGAGTCGTAGTTCGGTGAGGAACGCTTGTAGCGGCGCGGTGTCGCGGGCGGTGCGTCGTGCGTCGATGATGGCCAGAACCCGTCCGGTCCCAATCTGGGCCTGGTAGTCGGCTTGGTCGGGGTGCTGTAGTTGGGTCGCGCCGACGCCAGTCTCCACGGTCCAGCCGGTGCCGGTGTCGCACAGCACCGCGACGGCGTCGAGGTCGAAGGTTCGCCGGATGGAATCGACGGCCTCGCTGAGGTCGCGAGGTGAGGCCATGGCACGGGCGGCGAGCCGGGCGAGGTTGCGCGCCTCGGCGTCGGCATGGGCGGCCCGGACGCCTTGACGGGTGAGCACGTCGACCAACCCTCCGACCGCGAGCGCGACGATCCCGAAGGTGATCAGGGCGACCACATCGACCGCATTACTGACTCGCAGGGTGTGCAGCGGCTGGGTGAAGAAGTAGTCGGACAGCAGGACGGCAGCGGCGGTGGCCAGCAGGGCAGGCAGAACCCCGCCGAGCAGGGCCACGCAGAGCACTGGGAGCAGATTGCACAGCAGTGCGCCGGTAAGCCCGAGCGGCGCGCGAAACGGGGTCAGACCGAGCGTGATCGTCACAGGCGCGATGACCGCAAGGATCCAGGCCGCCAGCCGGCGCAGCCCGGGAAGCGGGACCTGCCGCAGCGACGGGACGGTCAGCCTGATCGCCGGCCTATGACGGGGTGGTCGGCGGGCGGGGATGACATGAACCTCGACCGGGCCGGCGGTTCGGATCGCCTTGTTGATCACCGAGCCGTGCAGCAACTCCTGACGGCGGGACCGTCGGGTTGCGCCCAACACCAACTGGTGAGCATTCTCGTTGCGGGCGAAATCCAGTACCGCGGCCGCGACATCGATGCCGGCCAATTCGGTGTAGTGGCCACCCAATTCGCCAAGCAGCCGGCGTTGGCCGGTCAGCCATGCGGGCTCGGCCTCCGCCAGGCCGGTGGGTTCCCGCACGTGCACCCCGATCAGCTCGGCGCCGATCGGTGTGGCGATCTGTGCGGCCCGCCGCAGGACGTGCTCGCTGTCCGGGTCGTCGGTCAACGCGACGACGACCCGCTGCGAAGCAACCGCCGCCGATGCCCGGCTCACCGTGACCGGGGCGGCGGCGCCGAGGTGATCGCGCTGCTGCAGCCAGCCCGTCGCAAGTTCACGCAGCGCGGCCAACCGCTCGGCGGTATAGAAGCCGGTCAGCGCGAGTGGGGCGGCGCCTGGCCGCAGGACGTCGGTGTCGGCGATGCGGGCGCGCAACTGCTGCGGGGTGATGTCGAGGAACTCGATTTCGTCGGCGGCGGCCATGACCGCGTCGGGCACCGTCTCGTGTTGGGCGATGCCGGTGACTGCTTCGACGGCGTCGTTGAGGCTGTCGATGTGTTGCACGTTGAGCGCGGTGATCACATCGATACCGGCGGTCAGCAGCTCCTGCACGTCTTCCCAGCGTTTCTCGTGGCGGCTGCCCGGCACGCAGGTGTGGGCGAATTCATCGACCAGCACCACCGCCGGACGTCGAGCCAGCACCTTGTCCACGTCGAGCTCGTTGAAGATGGACCCTCGGTGGCTGGTCCGGGCGAGCGGAATTTGCTCCAGCGCGGCGATCATGGCCTCGGTATCCGCGCGGTCGTGGGTCTCGACCAACCCCACGACTACATCCACTCCCCGCTCAGCCAGGCGCTTAGCCTCGGCCAGCATGGCGTAGGTCTTTCCGACTCCCGGAGCAACACCGAGATAGACGCGCAGCCGACCTCGGCTCGCAGGCGATGTCGAACCCGCCGACATTCCGCCGCTCATCGCGATCACCCTTCACTGCCACACGTCGGATCGAACCTACAGCTGGCAAAGGGGGCGCACGAAGGGCAGAAGGTCACCAGCGTGATCGTGGGCGGCCCGAGTTAACGAGATGTCTCGCGGCGGGCGAGAATAATCGAGTGCCCCGGCTGGTTGGCGTACACCACGTCACTGTGCCGGCCAGCGATCCGCTGGCGGCCAGCGACTGGTATGTGCGGGTCTTCGATTTTGTCGCCCTCGTGGTCGAGGAACGCGAAAACGAGGTAACCGCCGTGCTGCTGCAACATCCGTGCGGTGCCCGTCTGCTGTTGCGGCACGCGGCCGAGCCGCTGGCCGCATTGCGCGGATACCCGTTCTTCGGTCTGAGTGTCGCCAACCACGATGAGTTGCTGCGCTGGGTAGAACACCTCACCACGTTCGATGTCGAACACAGCGAAGTGCACCAGGCGCACCTGGGCTGGGCGGTGATCGTCACCGGGCCGGACCTGGTCCGTATCCAGCTCCACACCGACGAGGGACCCAGCGGCGAAGTCGAGTAGGCGCGTGGGGTGCCGGACAACGCCTGACGAAGAGATCCACAAAGGTGCGCCGCCCGGTACGTTTTGCGAAAGTCGTTGCGGCTCAGAGGAATGAGCGGATGAACTCTAAAACCTCGTCGGCCTTGGCGAAGCCGCCGAGGTGGCTCTCGCCGGGGCGCAGGATGAGTTCGGCGTCGGGCAGGTGCGAGACCGCCGCTTCGGCGGCGGCGAGGGGCACCAGAGGGTCGGCGTCGCCGTGCCACCAGCGCACCGGCACCTTCACGTCGGCCAACCGGAAACCCCAGTCCCGCCCGAACAGGCGGACATCGTCGATCACGGCCTGGCAGCGGCCCTTGATGGCGAGAACGATGTCGTCGAGGAACACCGCCTCCATTTCTGGGTCGGCGAAGACCCGTTGGTCGCCTTCGGGCTGAATGCTGGAGTAAGCCCGTAAGACGTAATGCGAGACGGGGACGAGGGGCGCCAGCAGCCCGAAACTCAGCGCTGCCAACGGCCTGCGCAACTCCGAGAGCATCGGTTCGAAGCGGCGGGCAAGGTCGTCGATGACGCCGGCGGTGGCCTCGGGGCCGACCGACGGGACGATGCCGCCCAGCACTGCCACGGCGGCCACGCGAGCGGCCAGCGGGGGCACCGCGCCGCAGGCCAGGGCGTAGGGGCCGCCGCCGGAAAGGCCCACGACACCCAGTCGCTCGGCGCCGAGCGCGTCGGCCACCTCTGCCATGTCGGTGGCCCAGTCGGCCATCGCGGCGTAGGGGTGAGGATCGGACAGGCCCGAGCCCGGTCGCTCCACGACGACGACGCGCAGGCCAAGCTTCTCGGCGGCGCGCCGACCCAGCAGCGGGAACTGGCGCCGGGCACCCGGTGTGCCGTGGCACCACAGCACCACCGCGCCTGACGGGTCGCCGTACTCGGCGAAGCCAAGCCGGCGACCGTTAGGCAGGTAGAAACGCCCTTCCGCGCGCGGCTTTTCGACGCGTCTTACGCGGAAGGGATGCCGCAGAGGATTGTCCAGTTTCATCCTCGGAAAAGAGTAGGCGACCAGGCTCGCCAGGATCGGCGAAACGTCGAGCATCTGATGCCCGTGTCAACCGACGATCGCGAAGCGCCGCTTGGCGGCCGGCTCGTCGAGCCCCTTCGGCGTCAGCGTTTGCGTCGTATCCGTGACGGGTCGACAAAGCCCGAGTGCACCAGGGCGTCGTCGCTGAATCGCTGCACTGCCCTGACCACCGTTGTTGATCTGTCGGCTGCGCCACTGCGGGTGGCTGGTCCGACCACCACCCGCTGCTGCGGATCACATCGAGCGATCGCCGGTGTCGGCATGGGCCTCTCGTCGATGGCCGGGGGCCGCAGCGGCCTGGCTGCGAGACAACGCCACCGTCGCCGCGGCCATCACCGCGACCGACACGCCGAGTGCGACCAGGCCGACGTTGTTGGTGTTCAGCGTTTCACCCAGCACGGTGACGCCGAGCACCGATCCGACGATGGGTTCGGAGACAGTCACCGCGGGCAGTGACGCGGTCAGCGGGCCGGCCCGAAACGCCGACTGCTCCCAGGCCGTGGCGGCGATCGCCAGCACCGCCCACACGTACACCTCGGGTATGCGCAGCAATGCCAAGATGCCGTGGTCGAGCTGGTCGACCACACCCTTCATCAACACCGAGAACAGGCCCCACAGCGAACCGGACATCAGCCCCAGCAGCAGCGCCTTGACCGAACCCGGGAAGATACGGGCGCCAATCAGACACAGGATCAGTGCCGGTCCCATGACTGCGGCCACGACGGTCCAGGCCTGAAGTGACCCGCGTGCGTTCCCGGCTTGCGGGTTGCCGACCGTGACCACCACCGTAACGGCAGCGGCGAGCAGCACGGCCCAGATCCCTTGCCAGCGCGTGATTCTGCGGTGGTTGACCTTCGCATTGATGAGCATCGCGAACAGTAACGAGGTCACCAACAGCGCCTGCACGAGCACCACCGAACCCAGGCCGAGCGCAGCGGCCTGCAGCCCGAACCCGGCCCCGGCCACGAGGCTGCCCGCCCACCACCGGCGATCGCGCAGCAGTCGGCCGAAGAGGGCGAAGGTGCCGACCGGCTTGTCTGTGACCTGTTGGGCGGATCGCTGTTGGAGGACATCTCCGATGCCGATCATCAGGGCTGCTGCTAGCGCGAGCAGTGCCGCGATGTCCGTCTTGGCCACGAGGACCTCCTGTGCAATCAACCGAGGATGTTCGCGACTGCTGTTGTGTGGTTAAGCCCTTCACGGGACCCCACAAATTGGTCCAGGTGTGGGAGTCGGTTCAGTGGTTCCAAGCCGCAGCGTAGCTGGCTGGGGACGGGATAGCCCAAGGCCTTATCACGCCCAGCCGCGGCGCGCCCACAACAAAGTCCCGTAAGGAAATGACGGCCAGGTCAAGGGTGGCTGCGCGAGTGCCCTTACGGGTTGTCAGGCGGATGTACGGGCGGCGCCGCAGAGCTTGCAGGATCCGCGACAGCAGGACAGCTCCGGCGCTAGACCAAACCCTGGCGCGGAGGCGACCCTGGTCGGCACCTCAGGCGGTGAACCCCCGGACGAGCGCTGGCTGAGCGATAACCGCACCTCAGATGGCTTCCGCGATATGATCGAGGCCGGAGCAGTCACGAATGCGGCTGCACGTCGCTGAGCCCGGTGTGAACCGGGACCCAGCCTTCATCAATGCAGGATCACCGATGAGCGAGTTCACCCCCGACACCGACACCGGTGGGTCTTTGACCCCGGAACAAGCTGCGGCGGACGCGGCTGACCTGCAAGCCAGTCTCGCCGATCTCGCCGCTCTGGTGAGCGGGCAATCGGGGCTGGGCGGCCTGCTGGGGCAGGTGGCGACCTTTGCCGCGCACGCCATCCCCGGCGCGGACGGCGCCGGGGTGACGTTGCTGCGGGTGGACCGGCCCGACCTGCAGGTGGAGGCGTTAGCCGCCAGTCACCCGTTCGTGTCCGAGATCGATGAGATCCAGTACGTCACCGTCCATGAGGGGCCGTGCATCACGGCGGCGCTGGAGCGGCGCACGGTCCGCTCGGGGTCGCTGGCTGGGGAGAAGTTGTGGCCGCGCTTCGGCCCGCGCGTCGTCCAGCGCGGTGTGCACAGCGCGTTGTCGTTGCCGTTGCTGCTGCCTGGCCAGCTGGTCGGCGCGATCAACGTCTACGCCCACGCGGAGGACGCGTTCGACGAGCACGCAGCCGAGCTCGGTGCGCGGTTCGCCGCACCGGCCGCCGTCGCGGTGCACAACGCGCAATTGCTGGCACAGGCGGTGACGCTCACGACTCAGTTGCAGACGGCGTTGTCGCAGCGCCCAGTCATCGACCAGGCGGTGGGGGTGCTGCGGGGGCGCGGCGGCGGCACCGCGGAAGAGGCGTTGGCGCGGCTGCGGGTGATCAGCCAACGCGAGCACAAGAAGTTAGTCGAGGTCGCCCAAGACATCGTCGATGAAGCCGTGCGCCGTGCCCGCGAGGGCCACAGCGAGGCGTGACCAGGCGGGGAGCGCGCTGGGGTTGGTGCGCCGATCCCTGGCCGAGGGAGCGGCGGGCTACCACCGAATCAGGAGCACGTCCGAGACGGGTCCTGACTCGCTTCTCGAGATCCCCATTGCGCATCGCGATTTGCTGTGTTCGGCGCCTGGCTCCAGTACGCGCTCGGGAGCGCCCAGCGGAACACGTTGCTGATGGACAAGATCACTCCGGCTCTGGCCGCGACGCTAGCTCTGCTCACCGCAGCCCTCGATGACCCCGGTGCCGACGTCGCAGCCGGCATGGCGGCGTTCACCGGCGAAGCCCACGCGGCCATAGGTTCCTATCTGGGGCTTACCGTGAGCGTCAGCGGCGGCGCGGGGGCGGTCACCTTCACCACGCTGGCCGACAGCGAGCAGATGCCGGCTATCCGCGCGTCGTTGCGGATGCTCCTGCCCGACGTGGCCGGCGCGGATGGTGTCAGTGCGGGGCTAATTTTGTATGCGGGCCGGTCGGGCGCATTCGTCGATCTCGCCGCCGAGCCGGCCTGGTTAACCGGTCGCGAACTCACCGACTTCGTCCTCGACCAGCACTTGCAGTTGGCCGCCCAGCCCGACGGCACGCTCACGTTGCTCAACGCGTCGCTCATCGACCAGGCAATCGGCGTGCTGCTAGGGCGCGGCCACACATCGTCGCATGTGGGTTGCTCATTTCGCTCATCACCGTTGGCCGCAGTCATGGCCTTCATCACGACGTCTACCGGCGAGAAGCAGGCGTCATTTGAGCAACGGCCGGGGCCGTCAACCGGATCCAAGGACTTGTGACCCTAGACCGTTGCGCGGTATGCGGCGGAAAGTTGGTGCTCGAATTGGCTGGGCCGGATTGTGATGACAGGCCGCCCGAAGAGTTACCAGGAGGTCGCGCCATGGTGAGCCGAACGCCGTCAATCCGTTTCCTGCGTGTGCTTTTGACGCTACCCGCCATCGTGGCCGGCGCTGTCGTGGCGTTGTATCTGCTCTTACTCGGCTGGGGGATGGTGATGCGGGTGCGATGGGTCAGCGATCAGACGCGCCAGCTCACCAAACGGTTGAATCGCTATCTGTGTAAGGTCGCCGGAACCCGCCTGGGCATGCTCTACTTCAACCTCAGCGCATTGCACCACGTCGGTCGGCGTAGTGGCCGAACCTATGTGACACCGCTGAGTGCCTACCCGCTCGGTGATGGTTTCGTGCTCGCGGTGGCATACCCCCATGTTGACTGGTGCGAAAATGTGCTGGCCGCCGGAAAATGCACGCTTAATTGGAACGGCAAAGAGTATGCGCTAGAAAGGCCCGAAGTGATCCCGCGGGCACAGGCGATGGAGGCCTATCCGCTGCTGGTGAAGCCCTTTCTGGCAGGTGCCGCGGGACAGAACAAGTTCGTCTGGCTGCATCGCGCCGGGACCCAAGAAGGCAAACCGGCGCAGGATGATTCAGCTGTCACGGAAAGGCCTGCGTTTACCCGGTAATACTGCCGCGCGGCAACGCTTTGTCCCGTTGTTGATTCGATGAGCAGCGCTGACGAACGCTCGCCTTGCTTCCCGGTACAACTCCACCGAGCTGCCTCTGCCATGCATCGCGTGGATCGAGACGTTCTCTCGAGACCGTGGGCCGCTGGATCTCCGGAAAGGGCTCAGTCACAGCGCCCTACGATGCACTCATGGACGACGCGACCGCACGGATCGGCATGATGGCCACCGAGGCGATCGACCTGCTCATCGACGCCGTGGACCAGACCCCACCGGAGAGCTGGGCCCAGCCGTCCAACCTCGAGGGCTGGAGCGTGCGTGACCTGGTGGGTCACGCCACAGGCAGCGCAGCAAAGATCGTGACGCTCGTCGAGGACGGGGAGGTCTGGGGCGGCCCCTCCCAGCCGGCCGACTGGGTATGCGAGGACCCGGCGGCACGGCTTCGCGAGCTGGCCGCGCGGCTACAGGACGCCCTGCCCGGCGTTGACCTGGGCGCGATGCGGGCGTCGCCGGAGGGCGAGGTTGCGCTGCACCGGGCGCTGACCTATCCCGTCTCGGACCTGGCCTTGCACAGCTGGGACGTACACCGCTCACAAGGCCGGCTGATCGAGCTGCCCGAGGACCTGCTGGCGCTGTGCCGTGGGCTGGTGGAGTCGGTGCCGGAGGACATGCTGCGGCGACCGGGCGGCTTCGGGCCGGCCCAATCCGGGCCAGAGGACTCGACGCCGACTGCCCGGCTCATGGCCTACCTCGGGCGCTCAGTCGACGGCCCGGCGTAGACGAACTGATCTGACCGTATGTTTCAGGTCGAGCTCAGAAGGCGTAACGGTGGAGCTGTGACACCTTCCGCAGCGTCGGGAAAGCCAGCATCACCATTCCGAGTGCCCGATAGGCGCCACTGGGCAGTCGTTTGAACGCGTCGGTTTCGAAGACAGCGGTCGCATCCAGCAGCCGAACACCCGGAACGGCATGGAGAATGTCGTTGGGCTCGTTGACTGCCCAGTGCAGCGTCGACCCTGAGCGCCGGACGACGGGGTTGATTTTCTGCAGCTTGATGCCAAGCCAGTTGCACACATCGAAATGCAGTTCGCCCGAGGGGAAGTGCTCGACCACCCGGCGCAGCAGCGCGACGCCGTCGTCTCTGGTCAGGTAGTAGGTGAGGCCTTCGGCGATGAGCAGTACTGGACGGTCAGCCGGGATGGCGCTCAGCCACGCGGGATCCGTGACGGAGGCTGCGACGGGGTGGTAGTGCTCACGGGCCGGATACAACTGCCCCACCAGCGCGATGACAGCGGGGTAGTCGACGTCGTACCACTCGACATCAGGGCCGGGGTCGAGCCGGAACACGCGATCGTCCAGCCCGCAGCCAAGGTGCAGCACTACCGCGCGGTCGTGCACTGCCAGGAATTGGCGCGCCCAATTGTCGAAATGGGCGCTGCGAACGGTGCCCGCGGAAGCATTGCGTGCCGTGATTGTGGTTTTGCGCCAGTTGTAGTCGATGCGGCTTACCAAATCTTTGGCGAAAGTGTCGCCGAGGGTCGGTTTGTCGGCGTCTGCGTCCAACGCCCTTGCGTGCAACGTCGCGAGCATCGTTTCCGCTGCACCGGTGAAATCGATGCGGATCTTCGCCGCCTCAGGCACAAGCGTCAGGCTAACGGTCTAGTGCCTCGCTTCTGGCCCAACGTCGTAACGTTGAGCTGCCACTGTCCAGTGGGGCACCGATTGCGCGCTAGCTGTCGCGCCTGACTTTGAGCGCGGCGGTGATCATCGGAATCTGCAAGGGCAACCGGGCCAGGGCGGCGATGCGCATCGGCCAGGGCTTGTCCCACCACAACCGGACCATGTTGATGTTCGCCGGGAAGACCGCGACGAACAGCACGGCGGCCGCCAGCGCGCCGAAACGCCGGGTGCGTCGCGTCAGCAGCAGCGCTCCGGTTGCTACCTCGGCGACTCCCGATCCGTACGTATAGAGCCGCGGATTGCCGGGCAGCTCGGCGGGGATGATCGTGTCGAACGGTTTGGGTGCCAAGAAGTGGGTGGTGCCCACGCCGATCAACAACGCCGCGATTCGGTATGCGGCTATCTGGTTGGCGTCACGCGGACCGGCTGGGGTGGTGGTCATGGGTACATTGTGTCGTGCGGTCTAACTCCGGGCGCACTCATGATGGGGGACTACCACACCAGGTTGCCTTGGCTGAAATAAGGGCCACCGTTCGGATCGTATTGTGAGTAGCCCTCGTTTACGACGGGCGTGAGCAAGCTATTGAGCGCATTGACAATCGGGGTCGGAACACCGATGTGCTGAAGTGGCATCAGCATCGGAAGGGTAGTTGTCGGGATCATGTAGGTGGTCGTGGTTCCGCCCAGCGAGTCCGTGACGGACGACACCTCCACCGCCTGCGACGGCGAGGCGAACTCGGTCGGTGTGTGTATGTACGCTGCGCCCGCCACCGCGTTGATGTCGGCCAGCAGGTGCCAGGGACGGTCGGGGGGATTGGCCCAGCCGTCGTATTGGGTGTACACCACTTCCGTGTTGTATTGGCTCACAGGCGGAGCCGCCACGGTGTACCCGACGCCTGGGATGGTAGTGCCGGCGTGGAGGTAGGTGTCGGCCAGGCCGCGCTCAGGATTGGCGAACTCGACGAATGTCACCAGGCTTGGTGACGGCGCGTTGGGGTTGCCAGCCAAATAGGCTTCCTCGCGGTCGATGACAATCGTGCCCTCCGACAGACCCGTCACCGCCACCGGTTGTCCGGTGGCCACGGCGTTGAGGATGTCGGCGTTCAACGTCTGCTGACCGATGGCGAAGGACTGGTTGGCGGTGGGGGCGGTAAGGCCGCTGATCACGCCGGCGGTGGCTGGGTAGTTCACCACCTCTGGCGTGGTGCCGGGGAACCAGTTCTCACCAATCGCGGCGTTGATCGCCGCGTACTGCTGAGGTGTCTCATGTCCGGTGAGGAGCCCCGGAGCAGCACCGGGCACGGTGATACGTGTCCCACTGAATGAGGCCGAGACCTGGACGGGCAAGCTTTGCGGCAGCCGCTGCCACGGCATCAATCGCCCCCCGGCCACCGAGGCCGCCGCGTGATAACCCACCATTGCAGCCACGTCCCGGGCCCACATTTGCTCGTATTGGGCCTCGATCGCCGCGATGGCTGTGGCGTTCTGCCCGAACAGGTTCGACCCCACCAACGACACCAACTGCGCGCGATTGGCCGCGACCGCCGAGGGATGCACCGTCTCGGTAAACGCCGCCTCGAACGCCCCGGCCGTCACCCGGGCCTGGGCGGCCGCCTGCTCGGCCTGAGTCGCCGCCGCGCCCAGCCACGCCACGTAGGCAGCGGCCGCGTCCCCCATCGCCGCCGACGACGGACCCTGCCACCATCCACCCGACAAGCCCGAGGTCACCGACCCGAACGAGGCCGCTGCTGAGCGCAGCTCGGCGGCCAACCTATCCCAGCCCGCGACCGCCGCCAACATCGAACCCGACCCCGCACCGGCATGCACCCGCGCCGAATTGACCTCGGGCGGCAATACCAAGAAATCCATGGCGCCCCTTTCCTGCGGCCTTCGGCAACCACTGCGACGACGGCCTGGCGCCTTGTAGCAACACTTACACCCTTGCCGACGGCCGGTAAACATTCCTCATCTGCCGCCGCCTGCCGCGATGTTCGTGAAGTCGTCGTGTGGGGCACGGTGGGACGAGGATCTATCGCTGAGTCGCCGTCTGTTTCAGTCGTTTTCGATTCGACCGGTACGCTTCTTCGCGCCTGCCCGAGTGGACCCGCTTCAGTTTGGTGGCTCGCCCTTGGTGCCGCGGCCCGCTCGGCTGAACTCCGCAGCGTCTTTCTTGACGCCCAGCAAGAACGGCAACGCGGTGAATTCGAACTTCAGCTTCGCCCCTATTCGGCCGGCGAAGCTGCGCTCTGGCCGTTGCGCGCTGGGCTGTGCGGTGGCGGGCTGTCAATCCCACGCGGGAGCCGGTCGCGCGAGCGCTGTTGTCGGACAACATGTCTGCAATCGCTATGGAGCTGGTACCCGTTCGGCGGTGAGGTCGAGTGCGATGTCAACGAGCATGTCTTCCTGGCCGCCTACCATGCCGCGTCGGCCGGCCTTTTCGAGAAGGCTACGGGCGTCGACGTCGAAGCGGGCGGCGGTGGCTTCCGCATGACGCAAGAAGCTTGAGTACACACCTGCGTATCCGAGAGTCAGTGTTTCGCGATCGACCCGCACTGGCCGGTCTTGCAGAGGTCGGACGAGGTCGTCCGCAGCGTCCTGCAGCCCGTGGAGGTCACAGCCGTGGTCCCAGCCGAGCCGGGTGGCTGCGGCGATGAACACCTCCAGCGGCGCATTGCCGGCGCCGGCGCCCATCCCCGCCAGAGAGGCGTCGACGCGGTATGCGCCGTGTTCGATTGCGACAATGGAGTTAGCCACTCCCAACGACAGGTTGTGGTGGGCGTGGATGCCGATTTCGGTCGTGGGCAAGAGTGTTTGGCGCAGTGCGTCGACTCGTTCGGCGATGTCGCGCATCGTCATCGCTCCGCCTGAGTCGACCACGTAGACGCAGGTGGCACCGTAGCCCTCCATGAGCTTGGCCTGTGCGGCCAGGTTGGCGGGAGTGTTCAGGTGGCTCATCATGAGGAAGCCGACTGTGTCCATGCCGAGGTCGCGCGCGGCGGCGATGTAGCGGCCGGAGATGTCTGCTTCGGTGCAGTGGGTGGCGACGCGCACGACGGTGGCGCCCGCGCGGTGCGCGTCTTTGAGGTTGTGCACACTGCCGACGCCGGGCAGCAAAAGCGTTGCGACGTTTGCGTTCTGGACAGTTGCGGCGACGGCCTCGATCCATTCGAGGTCGGTATGTGCGCCGAATCCGTACACGCAGCTCGAACCGGACAGTCCGTCGCCGTGGGCGACTTCGATCGAATCGACTCCCGCCGCATCGAGGGCGAGCGCGATTGCGGTCACCTGCTCGATGCTGTATTGGTGGCGCACCGCGTGCATGCCGTCGCGCAAGGTGACGTCGCTGACGTAGACGCGCTGGGTCATGTTGCGGCTCCGGCGGTTTCGGCGACATGGATAGCAATGCGTTCGGCGGTGGCCTTGGCGGCAGAGGTCATGATGTCGAGGTTTCCGGAGTAGGCCGGCAGGTAGTGCGCGGCGCCGGCGACTTCCAGCAGCACCGTGACACGGGTTCCGATGAACTTGCCGGTCTCGGGGATGTGGAGCGGGCGATCGGGGCCGAAGACCTCGAACTGCACGCCCTGCTTCAGGCGATAGCCGGGCACGTACGCGGCGACTTGGTCGACCATGTCGAGGATGGATTTCTCGAGCTTGTCGTGGCTCACTTCGCCCTCAACGAGGCAGTACACGGTGTTGCGCATGAGAACGGGGGGATCGGCGGGGTTGAGGATCATCACGGCCTTGCCGCATTGTGCGCCGCCGACGACTCGCAATGCTGTGGCGGTGGTTTCGATGAATTCGTCGATGTTGGCGCGGGTGCCCGGCCCTGCGGATTTCGCCGAGATCGACGACACGATCTCGGCGTAGGAGACGATTCCGCCCTTGCCGACGGCGGCGACGATGGGGACCGTTGCCTGCCCGCCGCAGGTGACCATGTTGAGGTTGGGCGCGTCGAGGTGGTCGTCGAGGTTGACCACCGGCACACAGAACGGGCCAATCGATGCGGGCGTGAGGTCGAGCATCCGTATCCCCTTGTCGCGCAATGCTGCCCAGTTGGCGCGGTGCGCGTCGGCGGTGGTGGCGTCGAAGGCGAGCTTGATATCGGCGAAGTCCCGCATCCTTAGCAGCCCCTCGACTCCGTCTGCGGTGGTGGGCACACCCATTCGCCGCGCGCGGACCAGCCCGTCTGAATCGGGGTCGACGCCGACCATGGCGCCAACGGTGAGCGGGCCGTCGCTGCGCAGGATCTTGATCATCAGGTCGGTGCCGATGTTGCCCGAGCCGATAATGGCCACCGGCCAGCGCTGCGTCGAAGTCATGGCATGTCCTTCTCGGCGACCATGCGGACGGCGCTGTCGAAGAGGGCGGCCGCGTGCATCTCGAACAGTGCCGGGAGGTCAACGGAGTCGCCGGCGATCTCTTTGGCAACGAACAGGCCGTCGGCGCCGGCGATTGCATAGGTGGCCAACTGGTGGACCTGCGCGTCGGTCAGGCCGGGGGTGAGCTCGCGGATGGCGGGCGTGAGCGCGTCGAACGCCTGGGCGCGGACAGCGACGAACATGGCCCGCGCTCGCGGCTCGACGGGCCGTCGCTCCAGGGCGAGCATCAAGCCGAGTCGGAGGAAGTCGGGGGAGTCCAGCAGTGCCTTGGCGATTTGCATGGCTACCGCGACGAGGCGCTCCCGCCCGGTGCCTTCAGCGGGCACCTGCCACGCTGAAAGCCATTGGGCGAAGCTGCGTTCGATGACGGCGGCGATCAGGTCGTCCTTGTCCTTGAAGTGCCAGTAGATCGAACTGGCCGGCAGGCCGCACTTAGCGCTGACCAGTCCGATGCTGGTGCCCTCGTAGCCGCGCTCGCTGGCGATCTCGGTGGCCGCATCGAGGATGCGGGTCCGGGATGCCTCACCATCGACGCGGCGTCGTCTCTTCGGTGCCCGCGGCTTGTCACTGTCGGCCACTGGAACTCCTTGCTGTTGGGTCTTGACTCTGGCTCATCCGAACTTTACTGTAGTGATCGCTACAGTACCGTAGTGATTACTACAGAATCAAGTCCGACACGAATGCGAGACAGCAGTGAACGAGGATTCGATCTACGACGTGGCGGTAATCGGTTACGGGCCGACGGGCGCCACCGCCGCCAATCTGCTTGGCCGCCTGGGCCTGAACGTCGTCGTCATCGAATGCGACCCCGACGTGTACGGGCGGGCGCGGGCCATCTCCACCGATGAGGAGGTCATGCGCGTCTGGCAGTCCGTAGGCCTGGCCGACCGGCTACAACGGGACATGCTGCCCAACCGGCCGTTGGCCTGGGTCGACGCCAACGGCGTGCCGTTCATCGAAACCACCATGACGCCTCGCGGCTGCGGCCATCCGGCGCAGCAGTTCCTGTACCAACCCGCGGTTGACCACGTGCTCCGCGAGGGCGTCGCCCGCTTCCGCAACGTCGAAGTACTGCTCGAACACGAGTGCCTGCGGGTATTCAACACGGGCGACTCACAATCCCCGTGGGTCGAACTCATGCTGGCCGACTTGCGCACCGACACCTTCAAGCGTCTGCGCGCCTCATACGTGATCGCCGCCGATGGCGGATCCTCGCCGACTCGCGGCCTACTCGGGGTCGGATACGCCGGACGCACTTACACCGAACGCTGGGTCGTCATCGACACCAAGGTGATCCGCGAGTGGGACGGCCACGACCGGCTGCGCTTCCACTGCAATCCGAAACGCCCCACCGTGGATTGCCCCACGCCGCTGGGGCACCACCGCTGGGAGTATCCGGCACGCGCCGGCGAGGACGAGAAGAGACTCGTCTCCGATGAGGCCGTGTGGGAGGTTCTGCACGAACAGGGAGTCACCGAGAACCAGGTGAAAATCCTGCGCGCCGTCATCTACAGCCACCACGTACGCGTCGCCGACCGATGGCGCGTCGGCCGGATCTTCCTGGCCGGCGACGCCGCCCACGCGATGCCGCCGTGGATCGGCCAAGGGATGTCAGCTGGTGTGCGCGACGCGGCCAACCTGTGCTGGAAGCTCGCGGCGGTAGTGCGAGGGCAAGCACCCGACTCACTGCTCGACAGCTATCAGGTCGAACGGAAACCACACGTCACCGAGGTCACTCGCCGCGCCGTACGCATGGGTCGAATCATCACCGAACGCCGAAAGACATTGGCGTTTATGCGAAATCATCTGCTGCGAGCTGTGACGCGGCTGCCTGGTGTTCTCGCGGGTTTGCAGAAGCTGGTCTGGATTCCCGATGCGCGTTATCCCTCTGGACTTTTCGCAACCAATGCTGGTGTAGTGGGCTGGCAACTGCCGCAGCCATGGGTCACCGGCGCCACCGGAGAGAGGTTGCGCCTGGACGACGTCATCGGCGGGCGTTGGGCGGTACTGCATTTCGGTGCAGCGCCGGCCGGCGCGGACCGGTGGGAACGGCTGGGAGCTCTCTCGGTGGCCGTCACCGGTCGGGGGTGTCAGCCACCGACGGGTACGGTCTGCGACGACGACGGCGCGCTGAGCCGTTGGCTTCGCGGCAAGAAGGCCGCGGCGGTCGTGGTACGTCCAGACGGATTCATTTTCGCCGCCGCCGCTTCGGGATGCCCACTGCCGGCACCGCCGGAAGGTTTCACCGAGCTGTCTGTGCCCATTCCCGTCGCCCCGATCCGAACTGGAGTCGCCGTATGAAAACCACCGAACTGAACCAGCGCACCGTCAATGTTTCCGGCAAACCGATCTTCGTCTCCGAAACCGGGACCGGGCAGGCTGTTGTCATGCTGCACGGCGGAGGCCCCGGTGCGTCGGGTGTGTCGAACTACTCGCGCAACATCGACGCTCTGGCAGCGCATTTCCGGGTCATCGTGCCTGACATGCCCGGCTACGGTAGGTCGGTCAAGGGCGTCGATCAGGATGATCCGTTCGGGTACCTCGCCGATATGATCCGCGGCCTCATGGACGAAATCGGCATCGACACCGCCCATCTCATCGGCAACTCGTACGGCGGCGCGGCGGCACTGCGGCTCGCGCTCGACACCCCGCACCGCGTCGGCAAGCTCGTCCTGATGGGTCCCGGCGGGATCGGCACCACCAGGGGCGTTCCCACGGCCGGGTTGAGAAGCCTGCTGTCCTACTACGGCGGAGATGGCCCGAGCCGCGACAAGCTCGCCACGTTCATCCGCACCTATTTGGTGTACGACGGCGCCGCGGTACCCGAGGACCTCATCGACCTGCGCTACCGGGCATCCATCGACCCGGAGGTGATCGCGGACCCGCCGCTGCGCCGCCCGTCCGGACCGACGGCCCTGCGCACCCTGTGGCGGATGGATCTCACCCGCGACCGCCGGCTGAAGGCACTCATCACGCCGACACTCGTTCTGTGGGGCCGCGACGACAAGGTCAACCGCCCCGCCGGCGGCGCGATGCTGCTCAACCTGCTGCCGAACGCGGAATTGGTCATGACCTCGCACACCGGACATTGGATGCAGTGGGAACGCGCCGAGTTGTTCAATCGGTTGGTCACGGATTTCCTGAGCGCCGATTCGGCGCTCGCGCACAATGGGAGCGAGCTATGAGCCAGTCCGTGCGTCCGTCGGTGTTCGGCAACGTCCATCTCGGCTACATCGTGATCGAGACCCAGAAGTTCAGCGATTGGCGACGATTCGGCCGCGACGCCATTGGCATGCACCTCGATGACAGGTCACCGGACACCATGCGGTTTCGCCTCGACGACCAGGAGTGTCGGTTCCTGCTGCAACGCGGCCCCGCCGAGGACGTCACCACGCTCGGCTGGCAGCTGGATGACCACGAGACGTTCGACACGATCCTCGCTCGGGTGCGCCAGCACGGTGTGCCCGCCAGCGAAGGCACCGCCGACGAGGCGGCTCTTCGGGGCGTCGAGCGGCTGGTCCGATTCCCCGGACCAAACGGCCTCACCCAGGAGGTCTTCACCCGCGCGCGGGCCGGCGCGACGCCGTTGGAGATGGCGGCGGCCGGCGGATTTGTCACCGGCGCAGCAGGCATGGGCCACGTCGCCGTCACCACGACGCGGCCTCACCAGGTGCGTGCGTACTACAACACCGTGTTCGACGCGCGACTGTCCGACTACATCGACGAGACGATCAGCGGCATCAAGTTCAAGATCCGTTTCCTGCGGGTAAACGAGCGCCATCACTCCGTGGCGATCGCTGCGATGAACCGCATGCGATTGAACCCGATCCGGACTCGAGTACAGCACCTCAACGTCCAAGTCGCCGACCTCGACGACATGACGACCGCTTACCAACGGGTCAAGGAACTCGGCTTTCGCATGGCGCTCGGTGTCGGCCAACACACCAACGACAAGGAACTCTCCTTCTACGCCGTGACGCCCTCGGGATTCGAGTGGGAAGTCGGCTGGAATCCGATCGTGGTCGACGAAACCACCTGGGAGCCAGCCACTTATCGGGGAATCAGCATCTGGGGCCACACCCGGGAGGGCCAGACGATCGTCGACAAATTCATCCAGTTCAAGACCGGAGCCGCCTCGTTGCTACGCGACGAGGACGTCGTCCCCGCGCTCGCCGGTGCGGGCATTCCAGACCACTGAGCGCCAACCACCCGAGGAACGAAATGCTACGAATCGACACCCACCACCACGTTATCCCCACCGAGTACCGAAACCTGCTGCGCAAGGCGGGAATCGACGAGGCCGGTGGACGCGCCGTACCAGACTGGAGTCCGGAGGGGTCCCTGCAGACCATGTCAGAACTCGGTGTCGGGACGGCGATTCTGTCGGTGTCCGCGCCCGGCACTACGTTCCTGCCGAACCCGGCCGACGCCGCGACGCTGGCTTCCGACCTCAACGACTACCTGGCCACCGTCGTCGCCGCTCAACCCGATCGGTTCGGTTTCTTCGCCACCGTTCCGATGCCGCACGTCGACGAATCCGCCGCCGAGGTGGTGAGGTCCATTGACGAACTACACGCGGACGGGGTTGTCGTGTTGGCGAACGCGGCGGGCATATACCTCGGGCAGGACGGTCAGGACGACCTTTTCGCGGCCCTCGATGCGCGTTCGGCGGTGGTGTTCATCCACCCTGCCGACCTGCCCGGCCCGACCGTGGACGGTGTCCTACCGTTCGCGACCGACTTCCTGCTCGACACCAGCCGTGCGGCGTATCTACTTGTCCGAAACGGGATTTGCCGCAAGTATCCAAACATCCGGTTCATCCTCAGCCACGCGGGCGGATTCGTACCCTACGCCTCGCACCGAATGGCGATCGCCATCATGAGCGACACCGGTCGCAGCCTGCTCGACAGCCTGGATGACTTCGCGGGCTTCTACTTCGACACCGCCCTGTCCTCGAGCGCCTCGGCTCTGCCGAGCCTGCTCGCCTTCGCCAAGCCCGGACACGTCACCTTCGGCTCAGACTGGCCTTTCGCCCCGGTGGCGGCTGGGAAGCTGTTCGCGGCCGGCCTGGAAGCCTACCCCGGGCTCAGCGCGGACGCCCGTGCGGCGATCGAGCGCACCAATGCGCTGGCGCTGCTCCCGCGCCTCGGCGCAGCGTCGCCGCCAGATGCCGGCTCAGCACTCGATCAGGCGCGTCACGCGGTAAGCAGAGTGGTCATGCGCGGCGTCGCGCGACTGATCAACGACTAGTCAGCACGCGTTAAAGCCAAGAGAGAATGCGCCGGGCCAGTTCTGGTCCGCTGTCTTCCTGGATGAAGTGGCTGGCGTTGATACGGGCGTGCGGCTGGCCCGCCGCGCCGGGGATGTGCGTGATCAGGGGACGGTCCGCTCGCCCAAGGATCGGGTCGCGATACCCGAAGATGACAAGGCAAGGTTTGTCCCACCGGCCCAGAGCGTCCCAAGCGGACCGATTGGCCCGAACCGCCGGATCGTCGGGTGAGGTCGGTACCAATTGCGGGAATGCGCGGGCCCCCGCTTGATACGTCTTGTCGGGGAAGGGCGCGTCGTAGCCCGCCCTGACCTTGGCGCGAACCCGCCGCACGGTGCCGATGGCCACCAGGCGGCCCGCGGGCAGCACAGGGGAGTAGCGCGCAAAGGCCCGCCACACGTAGAAGGCGGGAGGGGTGCGCCGCTGCGCTGTGGGAAGAAAACCGTTAGCCACCACCAGCCGCGCGATCCGCTCACCGTGCTCGGCGGCGATGCGCAGACCAATCAGCGAGCCCCAAGCCTGGACGAACAACGTGACGTCCTTCAGCTTGAGGCGTTCAAACCACGACGTCACCCACTCGACGTGCCGCAGGTAGGTGTAATCAGCAATCCGACTGGGCTTGTCGGAGCGGCCGAAGCCGATCAGGTCGGGCGCCAGCACGCGGTGTCCGTTGTCAGCGAGCGGCGGAATCATCTTGCGGTACAGGTAGCTCCAGGTGGGCTCACCGTGCAGCAGCACGATCGGTGGGCCGTCGGCCGGACCTTCGTCGAGGTAGTGCATTCGCAGCGGCTGGGTGTCGCTTGCCG
This sequence comes from uncultured Actinomycetota bacterium, assembly GCA_963728815.1. Taxonomy (GTDB): domain Bacteria; phylum Actinomycetota; class Actinomycetes; order Mycobacteriales; family Mycobacteriaceae; genus Mycobacterium. Next base: position 8,581 of record CAVSLH010000013.1, on the reverse strand, counting down.
CTACGTCAACGTAATTCGCTGCGAACGGGTAGTCCTCCAGGTTCTCGAACCGCGGTTCTGGAGTTCTCAGGACATCCATGATCAGCTCCTCTGGTGGACCTGCCATTCGCGGCGTCCCCGGCAAGCCTCTCTCGGCGGCGCGACTTCGTCCAGTACGAGATGTCGGCGAAGTAGAACCCTGGCGCAATCATCGTGGGCGAGGGCACTAAAATCCCCAGTTCATGGCCATCCGGCGCGCCGTTCTCATCATTGCCGACATCGGCGGATACACGCACTACATGAATTGGAACCGGCTGCACCTGACCCACGCGCAGCTCACGGTGGCGCAGTTGCTGGAGTCGGTGATTGACGCCGGCAAAGGCCTGAAGCTGGCGAAGTTGGAGGGCGATGCCGCGTTTTTCTGGGCACCAGACGGCAACGCCAAAGTGCTGGTGTGCGACCGGCTGTCAGGGATGCGCCAGTCGTTCCTTGCGCGGCGGGAGAGGATCAAAAAAGACATTGCCTGCGACTGCGCGAGCTGCGCGCAGCTGAACAACCTGTCGCTCAAGTTCGTTGCCCACCAGGGCGAGGTGGCAGAGCAAAAGGTCAAACGAAACGTCGAGCTCGCCGGCGTCGACGTCATCCTGGTGCATCGCATGCTGAAAAACGACGTACCGGTGCCGGAATACGTGCTGATGACCGACGAAGTGGCTGAGTGCCTCGACGACTCGGTGCGCCAGGTTTGCAAGCCGTTGATTCACCACTTCGAGGGCATCGGACAAACGTCGACCCACTATATCGACCTCGCCGCGTCCGTGGTGGCACCGACGGTGCCAGAACGGAGCTTTTCCGGCCGGTTAGGGGCGAAGCTGAAGTTCGAGTCGAGCGCGTTGCCGTACGTGCTGGGGATCAAGAAAGCCTGTGCGGGCTTTCGCCACCTGGGCCGCGGCACCGACCAGGAGCCGCAAATGAGCCAGGGCTAGTTTGGCACCTTGGCTATCGGGGGTTTTGCAGCGCGCGACCCATCCGCGATACGGCCTCGACGAGAATGGCTTGCGAAGTAGCGAAGTTTAAGCGTACGTGCCCGACGCCGCCGGTCCCGAAGGCGTGGCCGGAAGTGAGCGCGACACGGGCGTGGTCGAGGAACCAGCGAGCCGGCCCGGACAGATCGGATACCACCGCAAGGCCCTCGGCGACCTTCTCGTCGAAGCCGAGTTGTCGGCAATCCAGCCAAGCCAGATAAGTGCCCTGCGGTCGTTGATAGACCACACCGGGTAGATGCTCGGCGACCAGCTCGCCCAGCAACGTTCGGTTCGCGTCCAGACCCTGCAACAGTGAGTCGAGCCAGCTGCCACCGGTGCGAAATGCTTCGGTGTGCGCGATGACGCCCAGGTGGCTCGGCCCGTGGCTGACCTCTTCGGGCATCCGCCGAAGATCGACGGCCGCGTCGCGACCGGCAATGGCAACGGCCGCCTTCAGCCCGCAAAGATTCCACGCCTTCGTGGCGGACATCAGGGCCAAAGCGTTCTCTGCACCGGGGACGCTCAGATACGGGGTGAATCGCACCCCGGGCAGGACCAGCGGAGCGTGAATTTCGTCCGACACCACCCGGACACCGAACCGGCGGGCACGTTCGGCGACCCCGCGTAATTCGTCGAACGTGTGCACCGACCCTGTCGGGTTGTGCGGGTTGCACAACAGGTACGCCACTTTCCCATTTGGCCCGCCTGAACCACGGGAACGCGAGAACGCTTCCTCCAACGCGTCAAGATCAATCCGGCCGTCGCCGCCGAGCGGTGCTTCGATCACTCGACGGCCATCATGTGACACGAAGGCGTAGAACGGCGGGTATACCGGCGGGTTGACGATTACGGCGTCACCGCGCTCAGTGACCAGACGTAGCATCTCAACGACACCGAGCATGACGTCGGGAACGATCGCCGTGCGGCTGACCTGCAGGTCGTGCCATTGCCAACGCTGCGAAGCGAATTCACTGACCGCCTCGGCGAACCCGGTTCCGTAGGGATATCCGGTATCGCCGATGTCGACAGCCCGGTGGATGGCATCGGCCACCGTCGGCGCGAGCTTGACATCCATCTCCGCGACCCACAACGGCAAGACATCGGCCGGGTGTGCACGCCACTTCATGCTCGTGCGCTCTCGCAGTTGCTGCAGCGTTAATTCCTCGAGTGGATTTGGCGGCACTCCGGCAGATTCGGACGGCGAGGCAGTTCCGGCACTCACGACCACCTCCCACATCTGCGCCCGTCGCGCATTGCCTCGCTCGCGTCGCCAAGCTGCAACAACGTTAGCCGAAGTGGCGTTGCGGGAACACCATTCAGCTCGCGTGTACGGCTTGTCTTGAGTCGCGCGCCCGCCCTTTGGCTCCGAATTCCCCACCCGCGCCCGCGTCTGACACGATAACCAGGTGTCTTCACCGACCGGGCCCTCATCCGCAGCGAGGCCGAGCCTGCACCAGTTGACCACACCGCGAGCGGCGGCCCTGGCGGGGGTTCTGTCGGCCCTGCTCTTCGCGGCGGTACTGATCCTGATCCGTGCCAAGATGCCCGAGGGAGTAGGAGACTCGACGCAATGGCTCAGCTCTGAACGAGGCAGCATCCTCACCGCGACGAAGCTGATGCCGTTCGCCGGGATCACCTTTTTATGGTTTATCGGGGTGGTGCGGGATGGCTTCGGGCGCTACGAGGATCGGTTCTTCGCGACGGTGTTTTTGGGCAGCGGTCTGCTGTTTGTGGCGGTGATGTTCGTCTCGACCGCGGTCGCCGCAGCGTTGGTGGCCAGCAACTCGGGCGTCACCGATCCCGCAGCGCATGCTGAGGTGATCGCGTTCGGCAAGGGGATCGTCGTTTCGGCCGCCAAAACCTACGCCATCCGGATGGCGGCGGTGTTCATGATTTCGCTGGCCACCATCTGGCTCAAGACCGGCCTGATGCCGCGCTGGCTAGTCGTCGTCAGCTATCTGGTGGCGGTGGCGTTACTGATCGCCAGCGACCTGACCATGTGGCTGACGCTGGCGTTTCCCATCTGGATGCTGGTCGTCAGCGGCCTGCTCCTGATCCGCGTTGGATTCGTCGACGAGCAACGCGCGAGCCGCGATTGAGCACGGCCTCCTCGAGGCCCGAACCGCGCACCGATCGCCCTGTCATCCGTGGACAGGACGCAACGCACTGATGCGCGGGCACACCGCCGAGCCAGGGGCTGGTCGAGGCCCTGCCGAGCCCTAGGCTTGGTTCGTGGTCTCGCTTTCCGACTCGCTATGGCACCGCAACCGAGTCCTGGCTGAGGCGGCGCTGGAGCACACGTTCGTCCAGGGCATCGCGTCGGGAGAGTTGGCCCGAGCTACGTTCGCTTACTACGTGGGACAGGACGCCGTCTTCCTCGACGCGTTCTGCCGCGCCTACGCTTTGGCCCTGGCGAAGAGCCCGGACCAAGACGGGCTGATTGCGTTCAGGGAGCTACTCGACGCCTCCGCCGACGAGCTCCGCCTTCACCAGGGCTACGCGGCCCGCTGGGAGGTCGACCTTCACCAAGCGGCAGACCCCGCCACCTCGGCGTATACCAACTTCTTGTTGGCGGTCGCTGCGCTCGAGCCGGTTGGCCATATCGCGGCGGCGATGACGCCGTGTATGCGGCTCTACGCCTACCTAGGTCAGCAGCTGGCCACTCAGACAAAGCCCGACAGTCCATATCGCGAGTGGGTGATGACGTACTCGAGCGCGCAGTTCGAGGCCCAGGCACGACGTCTTGAGGTTCTACTCGACCGCTACGGAGGTGATCACGACCGCCTGGTCATCCTGTATCACCAGGCGATGGAACTCGAATTGCGGTTCTTCGACGCTGCCGGCCGCCGCGGGAGCTAGACAGGGTATGTCCGAGGGCCGTTCAACCAGTGGCTCACCGGTTCAGGCCACGTGGGATAGCTCAAAACCATTGCGCCAGATCACTTTTCGTGGTGCGGCCGGAACGCTCACACCGCTGCCGGATTCGAGGGAATCAACCCCGCGCGGGGGGTTGTCGTCTGGGTACCCAGCCTGACCGGGATTGCTGCCATCGCCCACTCGGCCATCGCCGTGATCGTCAGGCTCGGATTCACACCGGGATTGGCCGGGATGACCGCACCATCACAGATCAGCAGGTTCTGATAGCCGAACACTCGATGCTCGCGGTCGACAACGCCGTGCTCGGGGGTGTCGGCCGCTACCGCACCGCCCAGTATGTGTGCAGTGATCGGCATGTTGAACAGAGCTTCGGTCAGCCAACTCTGCGCTGTCCCACCGGTCCGGTCGGCGAGCCGCCGGGCGATGTCGTTGGCCACCGGCAGGAAAGTGGGCGTCGAGTGGTCCGGATCCTGGCGCGTGGTGAGCCGCAGCCGCCGGCCGAGTATCCGCCGCTTGGGCACCAGCGACAGCGATGTGTCGGTGGTCTGCATGACGCCGGTGATGAGCGAGCGTTGTGACCAGCCGCGCGGATTGGTCACGCGGACAAATCGAATCGGGTGCCTCAGGATCTGGGCGAGCAGCTTCAGCGGCCGGGTGATTCTCGTGCCATCGCCGGTCAGCAGTGTGAACATCAGGCCCATCACGTTGCCGCCCGGCCCGTAGGTAACCGCTTCGACATGGCTGTCCCCGGTGGGGTGCATGCTCGAGGTGATTGAAACGCTGCGACCCCATCCTCGGTCGTCCGGCGTGGTCACCGCGGTCATCGCCTCGCTGTTGGTGCGGACCAACTGGCCGAGCCGGTCAGAGATTCGCGGCAGGGCGCCATCGCTCTTACATTGGGCGAGCAGTTGGTTGGTTCCCAGGGCACCGGCGGCTATGACGACACCGCGCGCGGTCTGCGTGCGACGGTCCTTGCGAATCCAGGAGCCGGTGCGTTCGCTGGTGACGGCGTACCCGTCGGAACCATCCGCCGCCCCCAGCGGCCGGATCGAGGTGACCGTGCGTTCGGGATCGATCTGCACACCGAGGCGCTCCGCGAACCACAGATAGTTCTTCGGCAGCGTGTTCTTGGCATTGTTGCGGCATCCCAACAGGCACAACCCGCATTCGATGCAACCTGACCGGGCCGGACCGGCGCCGCCGAAGTACGGATCGGCGTGTACCACGCCGGGCTCGCCGAAGTAGACGCCAACGGGGACTGGGCGGAAGGTGTCGGCTACACCCAGCTCGACGGAAATGGCCTCGATGGCGTCGTCGGCGGGCGTGCGCCGCGGCTGCGTAACGACGCCGAGCATGCCCTCGGCCAACTCGTAATACTTCTCCAGATCCGGGGCGTCTCCGCATACCTTGCGCCAGTCATCGAAGAATCCATCCCCGGCTCGCCAGAGGGTCTGCGCGTAAACCAGGCTGCCACCGCCCACGCCGCTTCCGCTGAGGATCATGACGTCCTTGAACGGTGTGACCCGCAGAATGCCCTTCAAACCCAGCTTCGGCGCAAAGATCGTCCGGCGCAGCTGCGAGAGCCGCTCGGCGAAGTCGTGGTCCTCGAAACGACGCCCGGACTCCAAAACGGCTACCCGATAACCCTTCTCGGCCAGGCGCAGCGCCGATACGCTGCCGCCGAAACCGGACCCGACAATCAGGTAGTCGTAGTCGTGTGCCTGGCTCATCGTCGGCTCCGTAGCGCGTGGGAATTGTCGGTTCTGACTGGTTTTGCAACTGTTGCTGTCCGGTACTCGCCGGAGAGCGGATCCAGCTTGTAGACCCCTGGGCCGGGCGCGGGGCAGCCGTCCTCGGCGAATGCGCTTGGCAGCGGTCGATGCGAAGTGCTGGTTGGGATGCGCTCGACAACGCGCACGACATGCGGTCGACGATCCGGCGGCAGCTGGCCCAGTGCTGCGGAAAGGTCCTCGGCGTCCAGCGCTCGTTCAGACCGCAGCGTGACGGCGGTGACCGCGAGGTCGTCGCCGTCGGCTCCGGGGACGGCGTATGTGACGCTCATGTCGATCGCGTCGAGGATGCCGAGTGCGTCTTCGACGGCGGACCCGCCGACCACCCCGTGGGCGGTAGTGACGAGCGAGTCGGCACTGCCTGCGAGCCAGAAGTCGCCGTCCTCGTCGCGGTAGAACAGGTCTCCGGTCAGCAGCCACGCGTCTCCCGGAGCGAATAGCCCGCGAAGTGGACGCGACGGTTGCGACATTCCCGGCTCGACCCGTGAGAGCAACATCCCGATTTCCCTGGGCCGGCACTGTTCGGCGGAGCCGTCGGCCCGAAGGGCCAGCTGCCGGGTCTTTTCGTCAATGCGGGCGATGCGCAGCTCGGGACTGCCCGGAAGCGGGGTGCCCATGCAGCCGACCTTCGCGCCGCACATGTTGACCAGGATCGCGTCGGTCTGCGCGGAGGCGTAGTACTCCACCACCCGGGCCGGGGCGAAGCGCTCAATGACCCGGTGCCACAGTCCGACCGGCATGCCCGAGCCGATGAATGTGCGGATCGTGTGGTGGTGCTCACCCGGATGCGGTGGCGCCTCGACGAGGTCGCGTAGCTGTGTCCAGGTGTACGACACCACGGTCACGCCGTAGCGGCGGGCTTCATTCCAGAACGTGTCGGGGTCAAACCGGCTCGCCATCGAAAATCGGGCGCCGCTGGCGACGGCACCGCCGAGGGACATCAGCAAGCCGGACGGATGGTGGATCGGGTTGACACTGAAGACCGTGTCGCGCGGTCGGAGTTCAGCCGATGTCGCGGTTCCGAACGCGGCCCGCGCCCAGCGGGCATTGGTGATATTTCGCGCCCTCGTCGACGGACCGTCGCCGGTGAACAAGACAAAGGCGGTCTCGCGCGCCAGGCCGGGATTCGGTCGATACCAGGTCGGAAGGATGACTGCATCTGGATCGATGCGCTCCAGGTCGATCACCCCGTCGACGCCGAGGTCACGTTGTCCTGCGCCGCCGCCGAGCACGAACACCTCGGCGTCCGTCTGCCCGTGGACGGAGGCGACGTGTTCCGGGTCGGTCACGATGCGCGCGGCGCCGCCAAGTTTGATCTCCTCGGTGAGCGACCCGTCAGGCCGCAACAACACGACCACCGCTCCGATCCGGTTGAGCGCGGCAACGGCGATAAGCATGCTGGGGCGGGTATCCATCAGCACGCCGACGGGTTCACCCTGACGCACGCCGACCGACAGCAGTCCCGCCACCACAGCATCGATACGCGTCTTCAGAGCAGCGTGACTGTGGGCGCGATCCTCCCACAAGAACCCGACTGCACCCGGGTGCCCTTCGGCGCGTTCGTCGAGGAGGCAGCCGAGAGACACCCGCGTCTCGGGGCGCACCAATTCCAGGCGCAGCAGCCGCGGCAGATTAGTGGCGGCGCCCGCCGTGAGTGCCCACGTCGCGTCGAGCGTCGCCGCGCCCAAGCGCCAACCGGCCCCCAACCCCTGGCCCACCGCCGAGATGAGCGGGTTGCGTCCGTTGCTGCCGGCGGCGATCTTCGACGGTGCGGTGGCCATCGGCTCGATGATCCCCGGCATATCCGTGCCGTTGTCGACATGCGACGCCCAGGCGGCAACCGTCGGCCAAGTTCGGGTCGTTGCCACTGAACCCACGACGATGCCGAGGTGTCCGACCGGCAGCGAGACCTCGTAGATGTCGGCGCGAGGAGCCGCGCGGCCGATCGCCCGGACCGCCTCGGGCTGTCCGATCTGGTCGTTCTCGCCGACAAAGCACAGGACGGGCCGGTCGATGTCGGCGAGGGTCAGCGATTGCCCGTCGATGACCATGCCACCGGACAGCATCCGGTTTTGTGCGATGAACTGCCGCAGTGCGTCGGCGAGCGCCGGAGCAGGCCAGGCGATCCAGCCTTCAGACTCGATAAAGCGCCGCTGGCGCTCGTTGGGTAACAACGCTTCCCGATCGTGCAGTTGGCGCAGGAACTGCACTCGCGACCGCACATTCTTTACCGGATCGAGCAGCCGAAAGCCTTCGCGGGTAGCCCATCCGGGCAGTCCCGTGCGGTCCAGTAACGCGGCGACCGCGTCTGCGGCGAATTCCATCACCGGTTCGGGCAACGAAAATATCGACACCGACTTGGTGTCGACCGGGCTACCGAAGGAGATGACGCTCGCCAGTCCCGCGCCGCGGCGGTAGGCGGCGACGGAGTAGGAGAACACGCCTCCCTGGCTGTATCCGCCCAGGTGGACGTCTCTGCCGGTCAGGTCCCGGACTCGGTCGACGATCTCGCTAGTCGCAACGATGTGATCGGCGAGCGTCCGCTGCAGCCCACCTTCCTCATGTTCGGGTGCGCCGAAGTCGACCACCCACGGGTCGATGCCGTGGTCATGCAGCACGCTCACCGCCGACGACGAAGAGGACACGTCGTAGACGTCGGCGACGAACATCATCGGCGGGACGAGAACCACCGCCGGCCGTCCGCTGCTGTCACTATCCGGGAAATACCGGCGCAGCCGGTACATCGGCTCTTTTTCAACCACCTCGAACGGCGAGCCTTTCTCGCCCGTCTCGAACCCGCCGTGCATAAGCAGCTGCGCCGCGTTCATCGCCACCGCACCGAGTTGGTCGGTCCGTTTGGCCAATCCCACCCGTTCCATGAGGGCAGTTACTCGATTCGAGATGTCCACGTCG
>CAVSLH010000012.1:0-87075 GCA_963728815.1 uncultured Actinomycetota bacterium | reverse complement strand
ATCGCTTCCAACAGTAAGGCCGGTATCCGAGGCGGCCGCGCCCTCGGGGTTTTCGTAAGCCCCGGTAAATGTGCTGCAACTCAACTGGGAACTCGACCACAGCTACCAGGTCACGAACTAGCGCCATGGGAGGGATGATGGTTGACGTGAGTGTCATCGACCACCGCCCCAAACGCGGGCAGCTGCGCATCTACCTCGGCGCGGCTCCCGGTGTCGGCAAGACGTACGCGATGCTGGGCGAGGCACACCGGCGTTTGGAACGCGGCACCGACCTGGTGGCCGCCGTGGTGGAGAGCCACGGCCGCCGCAAAACCGCTGAATTGCTTGAAGGCATCGAGGTCATCCCGCCCCGCTACATCGAATATCGCGGCAGCAGCTTCCCCGAACTCGACGTGCCGGCCGTGCTGGCGCGGCATCCACAGGTGGTCCTGGTCGACGAACTCGCCCATACCAATACACCTGGCAGCAAAAACCACAAACGGTGGCAGGACGTCGAGGAGCTGCTCGACGCCGGGATCACAGTCATCTCCACCGTCAACATCCAGCACCTGGAAAGCCTCAACGACGTCGTCGCCCAGATCACCGGCATCGAACAAAAGGAGACGATGCCGGACTCCATCGTGCGGCAGGCTTCGCAGGTCGAGCTCATCGACATCACGCCGGAGGCGCTGCGCCGCAGGCTATCCCACGGCAACGTCTACGCTCCAGAAAGAATCGATGCGGCGCTGTCCAATTACTTTCGCCGCGGAAATCTCACCGCGCTAAGGGAATTGGCGCTGCTGTGGCTGGCCGACCAGGTGGATACCGCACTGGCCAAGTACCGGGCCGAGAACAAGATCACCGACATGTGGGAGGCACGCGAGCGAGTCGTGGTGGCGGTCACCGGTGGTCCGGAATCGGAGACGTTGGTACGGCGAGCATCCCGGATCGCGTCGAAGTCCAGTGCCGAGCTCATGGTGGTGCACGTGATACGCGGCGACGGCCTGGCCGGCCTGTCGGAACCTCGGATGAACAAGATTCGTGAGCTGGCGAGCAGCCTCGACGCGTCGGTACATACCGTGGTCGGTGACGACGTACCCACGGCCCTCCTTGATTTCGCCCGTGAGATGAACGCCACCCAGCTGGTGATCGGGACCTCGCGCCGGTCCCGGTGGGCTCGCATGCTCGAGGAGGGTATCGGCCCGACCATTGTGCAGCGGTCCGGCAAGATCGACGTGCACATCGTCACCCACGAGGAATCCAAACGCGGCTTTCGAACAACGTCGATCTCGCCCCGTCAGCAGCGGGTCGCGTCGTGGCTGGCGGCTTTTATCGTGCCCTCGGTCATCTGTGCCGTCGCGGTGACCACGCTGGATCCGTATCTGGACACCGGCGGCGAGAGCGCATTGTTCTTCGTCGGGGTGCTGCTAGTAGGACTTTTGGGAGGCGTTGCCCCGGCGGCACTTTCGGCGGTGCTGTCTGGGCTGCTGCTGAACTACTATCTGATAGCTCCGCGGCACAGCTTCACCATCGCCGAACCCAACAGCGCCATCACCGAGTTGGTCCTGCTACTGATCGCGGTCGCGGTCGCAGTTCTTGTCGACGGCGCGGCCAAACGCACCCGGGAAGCCCGAAGCGCCTCCCAAGAAGCCGAACTGCTGACGCTGTTCGCGGGATCGGTGCTGCGCGGCGCCGACCTCGAAACGCTTCTCGAACGAGTGCGCGAGACCTACTCACAGCGCGCGGTCACCATGCTGCGGGAGCCCAGCGAGGAAGACCGCGCGAGCGGAAAGCACAAGGGCTACATCATCGCGAGTGTGGGCAAAGACCCTTGCGTGACGATTGATTCCGCTGACACCGCGATCGAGGTCGGTGACGACGAGTTCTGGATGCTAATGGCCGGTAAGAAGCTCTCCGCGCGTGACCGCCGCGTGCTCAACGCGGTCGCCAACCAAGCCGCCGGTCTGATCAGGCAGCGCGAGCTCGCCGAGGAGGCCAGCCGCACCGAGGCGATCGTGCGGGCCGACGAGCTGCGGCGCTCCCTGCTCTCAGCGGTCAGCCACGACCTGCGCACGCCGCTGGCGGCCGCCAAGGTCGCGGTGTCCAGCTTGCGCGCCGAAGACGTCGCCTTCTCCCCCGAGGACACCGCCGAATTGCTGGCCACCATCGAGGAGTCCATCGACCAGCTCACCGCGCTGGTCGGAAACCTACTCGATTCCTCGCGGCTGGCCGCCGGAGTGGTTCGCCCGGATCTACGCCGGGTGTATCTGGAGGAAACGGTGCAGCGCGCGTTGGTCAGTATCGGCAAGGGCGCCACCGGCTTCTATAGATCGGCCATCGACCGGGTCAAGGTCGACGTCGGTGACGCCGTGGTGATGGCCGACGCCGGGCTACTCGAACGGGTCTTTGCCAACCTGATCGACAACTCGCTGCGATACGCGCCCAACTGCGTAGTCCGGGTCAACGCGGGACGGGTGGGCGATCGCGTCCTGATCAATGTCATCGACGAAGGCCCCGGGATCCCACACGGCACCGAGGATCAGCTCTTCGAATCCTTCCAGCGGCTCGGTGATCACGACAACACCACCGGTGTGGGTCTGGGAATGTCGGTGGCCCGCGGCTTCGTCGAGGCCATGGGCGGCACCATTCAGGCCGGCGACACGCCGGGGGGCGGACTCACCGTGGTGGTGGATCTGGCTGCGCCGCAACGATATGGTGAACGATGACCCGGGTGTTGGTGATCGACGACGAGCCGCAAATCCTGCGTGCGCTGCGGATCAACCTGTCCGTGCGAGGCTACGAGGTCATCACCGCCTCGACCGGTGCGGGCGCCCTGCGCGCCGCCGCCGAGCACAAACCCGAAGTGGTGATCCTCGACCTCGGCCTGCCCGACATATCGGGTATCGAGGTGCTGGGTGGTCTGCGCGGCTGGCTGACGGCGCCGGTGATCGTGTTGTCGGCGCGCACCGACTCGTCAGACAAGGTCGAGGCCCTAGACGCCGGCGCCGACGACTACGTCACGAAACCGTTCGGGATGGACGAGTTCCTGGCCCGGTTGCGCGCCGCGGTCCGTCGCAACACCGCGGCATCCGAGACAGACCAGCCGGTTGTCGAAACCGAGGCGTTCACCGTCGACCTGGCCGCCAAGAAGGTCACCAAAGATGGTGTCGAAGTGCACCTCACCCCGACCGAATGGGGCATGCTCGAAGTCCTGGTCCGCAACCGCGGCAAGTTGGTCGGCCGCGAAGAACTCCTCAAAGAAGTGTGGGGACCGGCGTACGCCACCGAAACCCATTACCTGCGTGTGTATTTGGCGCAGTTGCGACGCAAACTCGAAGATGACCCGTCGCATCCCAAACACCTGTTGACCGAATCGGGTATGGGCTACCGCTTCGAGGCGTGAGTGTGCGTCCAGGGCGTCGAGCGTGCGTCCAGGGCGGAGATTTCACGAAATCGCCGCCTTCACCGCGCACCGGAAGCCCTCAGCGCACACTCGAAGCTGCGGCCGCGAAGTGGATTCACGTTCGCCACGCGGATCTGCAGGTGATCGGCAGGTTCAGCCAACTGAGCGGAATGCCAAGTAAGTGCTGCCAGACGAGGACCGACAGACCCAGCAGATCGTACGATAGGGAAGCTTGATTGTAAACCGGTCGGTTTACCACCATGAGATACGTTCGGTCATAGAGTATTTGGAGGCGCGACCGCTATGATGCTGAAGTTCGCACGCCACTTTGGCCTCGGCGGAGAAGGGATCGACGTTTTACCCGCCTCCAAGACATCCGCTGCCGAACGCACAGCCAGCACGCGGTGATGGATCCGATATTTCGGCGGAACGGTCCGTATCGGCCGCGACCGAGTCGACGCCGGTGCAACACCGCGGGCGCGAGAACGGTACAACTTATTGTGGTACGTGCAAAGCGACGTAGTACTCGTGCTGCCGGGCGCAGTCGACGGTATAGCCAATCGCCTTCGCCACGCCCTCAGAATCGTAATCCACCCAGCGCTCGGTGCGCTGGCGCTCAAATTCGGTCCAGGACGCCACGGTGAACCTTTCGAGGAACGTGTCCGGTTGTCCGACACTGTGATAAAGCCGCCAACTGTGGCCACCCGTTCGCAGCCGTGATCGCCTAACCTCGCTCATCGCCTCGATGAAGTATTCGAGGTTCTCCGCCGGCACTTGGTAACGAACGGTTACAAGCACCGGTCCATCTTTAGGAGCCGGTTCAAACACGACCATTGGTGACGGCCACGCAGTGGAAACGTCGACACCCAGCATCCCGGTGGACGGCCGCAACGGAAACGCGGCAACACTGAGGGCAACAGCGCACAGCAACGCCGCCGAGCAAATCATAGCGATGTCAAGTCCCGCCCGCGTGGCGATGGCACCCCAGAAATAGGAGCCAATTGCCTGTGATCCCGTGGAGACCAGTAGATATACCGCCAACGCGCGGGCACGAACCCATCGCGGCAACGACAGCTGCGCTGCAGCGTTCAACGTTGTCAACGTAATCAGCCACGCCATCCCCGACAACAGCAAAATAGGAATCGACACGGCGAACGGCAGCCAGGTGACCGCCAGCGGCGCACAACCGTATACGGCCGCGGATCCCGCCAAAAGCACGTTGTCCGACACTCGCTGGCGTAACCGTGCGGCAACCACGACAGAGAGTACGGCACCAAAACCGATGGCCCCTAGCGCCACACCGTAGCCACTCGCTGCTACGTGCCATCTGCGGGCGGCAGCCACCGGCAGCAGAGCCAACAAAGCCGAGGCCGGAAACAGGAAAAGGGCTGCGCGCAAAAGGATCCTGCGGAAATTGGGACCGTTACGAACGAATAGCAGGCCGGTGATGATGGCCGGGCCGAAGTGCTCTCGCTCGATCGGCGCTCTTTGCTTGGGCCGTTTCCACGCCACCAGAGCAACAATTACTCCCACAAACGATACTGCATTGATCGCGAAAACCGCTGCGGCGCCGGCCAATGCCACCACGAGGCCGCCGAGGGCCGGTCCAATCGCTCGGGCGGCATTACCCGCGACGCTGCCCAAAGTCGAGGCGGCCGGTATCTGCTCACGCGGGACAACCTCGGGCTGAATCGCCTGCCAGGCCGGCCCGGTCAGTGCAGAAGCGCAACCGATGGCCACGGTAAAGATCAACAGCGATGTTGGGACAAGCCGACCGAGGTAGGTCAGCACTGCCAGGGCTAATGCCACCAGCACGGCATACGACTGCAGAAATATCAGTAACCGCCGCCGGTCAAACAGATCGGCCAGCACGCCAGCGAGCAATCCCAAAAGCAACGTCGGCCCAAGACTCGCCGTCTGGACCAGTGCCACGATGACGTCACTGCTGTGCCTTTCCACCAAAAACCATTGGGCCGCCACAGTTTGCATCCACGTCCCGATGGAGGAGCCTAGCTGCGCAATAAACAAGGCGCGGTAGACGCGACTGCGCAACGGTGCCCATGCCGATGGTTGCCCGTCGGCACGCTCTTCCCCCTGAGTCACCACTGAACTGATGGTCGTCAGCCCATCTGCTCGGCTATTTCGCAACAACGAAGCCGACCGGCGTTACCCGCTGCCGCAAAAAGCAGGGTGAGCGTCGTAGGCAAAGGCAGCCGGAGAGTGATATCTGACATACGGGCACGCCTTTCGCGTCGTGCAGGGATTAGAAGTCTAAAGCAATTACCCAATTCAGGCGCGCGCAGTGCCCGCTGAGCGGTGTCTCCGTCGAATCCGGCATGCCAGTATGACATCAACCGACGTGGTCGCTCAGAGGCGGAGAGAAAGGGTGTCGCCTTTCCGGGAGACGCATGCGGCGGATGTGAGCTATTCCGCGATCGACAGCGCGATGCCGTCCAGGATGTCGTGTTCGCTGACGGTCAGCTCGTCGATGCCGGCCCGGATGCGCAGCTGGCGCGCCAGCTCCTGGACCACGATCGCACCGCCGCCGATCACGTCGGCCCGGCCCTCATGCATCGGTGGCAACGCGGCGCGCTGGGATCGCGTCATGCCGATCAAGCGGTCGCAGACGGCCAACAGGTCACTGCCCGCGACCCGCGAAAGGTGAATGGCCGCAGCGTCATACGCCGTCATGTTGTGGGCCAGCGCGGACAGCGTCGTCATCGTCCCGGCCAGCCCAACCCAGGTCCGAGCCCCTTCGACCGGCACCACGCGCAGTGCGACCTCAAGCCGGTCGCGCACCACTTGGCGGGCTGCTGCCACTTCCTCCGCTGTCGGCGGGTCCGAGTGCAAACAGCGTTCGGTCAGCCGGACACAGCCGATGTCGGCCGAGTAGCTCGCCACTACCCCGTCCCCGCCGAGCACGATCTCGGTGGAGCCGCCACCCAAGTCGACAACAACGAAAGGCGCACCGGCGCTGTCTAATTCGTCAACGGCACCGCGAAAGGATAGTTCGGCCTCCTGCGCGCCGGTAATCACCTCTGCAACCGAGCCAGGGATCACAGCGCCCAGCACGTCGGCCGTCATCGCGAAGAAGACGTCACGATTGGCGACGTCGCGGGCGGCCGACGTGGCGACCATCCGCACCCGCTCGGCGCTATGGGCCTGCAGCAGTGCGGCATAGTCGACCAGTGCGGCCTTGGTGCGGGAGAGCGGGTCCGCCGCAAACTGACCCGTCGCGTCGACTCCCTGACCCAGCCGCACGATCCGCGTCTCGCGATGCACATCGCGCAGGCGCCCGTCCGCTGCGTCGGCGATCAGCAACCGAATCGAGTTGGTACCGCAGTCAATCGCGGCGACCCGGCTCACCACTGCCCGGCCACTAAAACCGGGGCCAACGCGGGCTCGCCGGCCAGCAGCGCAAGCGCCTCGTCGCCGAGCGGGTTGCACCCGGGACCCTTAACCAACGAATGCGCGATCAGCACATGCAGACACTTGACCCGGTCGGGCATACCTCCGGCAGAGAACGTGGTCCCCAGCGACTCGATGGCGTCACGCTCGGCCAGATACGACTCGTGCGCGCGCCGATATGCGGCGGCCAGTACCGAGTCCTGCCGTAGCCGCTCTGTCATCTCCCGCATCAGTCCCGTCGACTCCAGCCTGCTCGCGGCTGCGGTGAGCACCGGGTGCGTCAGGTAGTACAAGGTCGGAAAAGGCTTGCCGTCAGGAAGTCTCGGCGCGGTCTTCACCACGCCGGGTTCGCCGTTGGGGCAACGGTAGGCGATCTCAAGCACGCCGCGAGGCTCCCGACCGAGCTGGCGCGCGACCGCTTCCAGGTCGGCATGATCAACCACCGGGCGGCGTGGGCGTCGGCGACGCCGGCGGACCGGGTGGTCCGGGTTCCGGCGCGGGTGGCGGGACGGCGGCTGGTGGCAGGTGCGGGGCGTCTGCGATGGTATGCCACAACGAGGTGTACCAGGGGTCGTTGTTGGCCGGTTTCGCCGCGTCGGCCCCTGGCTGCGGGGACACCGCCATCGTCGACGGAAGCTGAACTTGAAACGGGATATCTCCGGGCTTCACGAAGCCGAGGCGTTCGCGGGCCTGGGCCGCAATATAGGCCGGGTCACCGAGCTTGCCCTTCTGCTGCTCGAGGTCGGCGATCTGATGGCGCAGCGCGGCTTCGGTCGCAGCCAACTGCTCCATCTCGGTGCGCTGCGCGAAGTAGGTGCGTACCGGGCCGGCGATAGTCAGCGTCAGCACGCAGACAACCGCGGCCAAGACCGCCGCCCGCCGCGCGGTGAAGCCCAGCCGCTGATCGGACCGCTGCTCGACGGATTGGGCGATCGACCGCTTGATGGGTTCGACGACATGCTCTTGCAGCGTCCGCGTCGCGTTGCGGCTGGCGTGGGTTGCGGTCTGGGAGGGCGTGGTCGGCCCGGCCGGCCCGGAGGGCTTAGAGCGCATAGCGGAGCGACCTCTCCGAACCGAGTCGCCCGCTTTCGCCGGGCGCGATGCCGGGGAGCGGCGCCTGGGATCTGGCCGTTTCGCTTCGGGCATTGGAGATTCAGCCGCGTTTCCCGTTGGCTGTCAAACTATTTCGCCTCCAGCGCATATCGCGGAAAGGCCAAATCGCCGGCGTAGCGGGCGGCATCACCGAGCGCCTCCTCGATCCGCAGCAGCTGGTTGTATTTGGCGACACGCTCACTGCGGGCCGGCGCGCCCGTCTTGATCTGGCCGCTGCCGACGGCCACCGCCAGGTCGGCGATCGTGGTGTCCTCTGTCTCGCCGCTGCGGTGGCTGATCTGCGTGCGGTATCCGCTGTGGTGAGCCAGCGCGACAGCGTCGAGCGTCTCGGTCAGTGTTCCGATCTGATTCACCTTGACCAGCAACGCATTTGCGACGCCTTTTTCGATGCCCTCCTCGAGCCGCTCGGGGTTGGTGACGAAGATGTCGTCGCCGACGATCTGCACCCGGTCGCCGATCGACGCCGTCAGGGCCACCCAACCATCCCAATCGTCTTCGGAGAGCGGGTCTTCGAGGGAGACCAGCGGGTAGGAGCCCAGCAGGCCGGCATAGAACTCTGTCATCTGCTCAGCGCTGCGTGTCGTGCCCTCGAAGGCGTAGCCGGTGCCGTCGGTGTAGAACTCGGTGGCCGCCGCGTCGAGGGCAAGCGCCACCTCGGCACCGGGCTTGAAACCCGCCGACTCGATGGCCCGGCTGATCAGATCCAGTGCCGCGGTGGTGCCGGCCACATCCGGAGCGAATCCGCCCTCGTCGCCCAGGCCAGTGCTCAGCCCCTGCTTCTTCAGCACGGACTTGAGCGCGTGGTACACCTCGGCACCCCAGCGCAGCGCCTCACCGAAGCTGGGGGCGCCGATCGGCGCCACCATGAACTCCTGAATGTCGACGGCGGTGTCGGCGTGTGCGCCGCCGTTGAGGATGTTCATCATCGGGACGGGCAGAATGTGCGCGTTGGGCCCACCGATATAGCGGAACAGCGGCAGCTCCACGGAATCGGCGGCCGCCTTGGCGACCGCCAGCGAGACGCCCAGGATCGCGTTGCCGCCCAGCCGGGACTTGTCGGGGGTGCCGTCGAGGTCGACCAGCGCCTGGTCGACCAACCGCTGATCGTCGGCGTTGAGTCCGATGACCGCCGGAGCGATCTCGTCGAGCACGGCTTGTACCGCGTTTTTCACGCCCTTCCCGCCGTAACGATCGCCGCCATCGCGTAACTCGACGGCCTCATGCTCCCCGGTCGACGCACCGGACGGCACCGCTGCGCGGGCGAATGTTCCGTCAATCAACGCCACCTCGACCTCGACCGTCGGGTTGCCGCGGGAATCGAGGATCTCGCGGGCCCCGACCTGCTCGATAATCGGCACTGGGTTCTCCTTGCGTCGTAGCTGCTGCGTACCCCCGGGCCGCCTTTAGCGTAAAGCCTGGGTCACCGATTCATCCTTCTACAGCGGGTGACCCGCCGCGTAGGCGGTCGCCCAGTCCCGGACGGCGCGCGCATAGACGCCGGAGTTGTTGTAGGCCCGCAGTGCGGTTATCCACCCGCGCGGTGTAGCGAGATCCTTTCCGCGCCAACACAAATAACCTGCTGCGGAGAGCGCGGCGTCGTCGATGTTGTCCGGGCTGACAATGCCGTCGTTGTTGGCGTCGACCCCGTACAACCGCCACGTCTCAGGGATGAACTGCATCGGTCCCATCGCGCGCGCCACCCCACCATTGGCAGCCATTCCGTCGTCGTCGCCAACGATGCGCAGGGTGTCGCCGGAGCCGTCCAGACGAACACCACGAATAGGGGGACTTACGTCTCCGTTGGGTGCCAGCGTCGCGCCCCGGTAGGTGCCGTGGTGGCTCTCCACCTGCCCGATGCCCGCCAGCGTGGTCCACGCGATATGGCACTTCGGGTTCTCGACCTCGGCGACCCGGGCAGCGTAGGCGTAGGCCTCCAGCGCAATGACCGGAATTTCGTACACCGCGGAGCGTTTCTCCGCCCAGTCACGCAACTGATCCGCGGGCCGACCACTGGCATGCGTGTCCACCGGCGGCACCGGATCCCCCGCCGGCGGCGGCACGCCTTCGGGGATAAACAGGCTGAGTTGCCAGGTACAGCTGGACGCCAACAGCATTGCGGTCGCGCCTATCACGGCGACGGCCCGCAACCAACGTCTCGGCGACACAGCACTCCCCTATACCCAGTTCAGCCACAATCATCGTCCCATGGGTTTTGCGACTGTCCTGCTGCTTCGGGGCCACAACGCCCGACCCGGCGTTGGCTTCGGCCGATTATCGATTAGCTATTAGCGCCGTTAGCTAGCAAAATCAGCACACACCAAAACTCGGAACTCAATGCTCTAGAGGTTATTCTACCGGCGAAGAAAGTATGGCTGGCAAACATTGGCCTTATCGTCGGCCTTTGCGCTTCTTGGAGCCCCCGTCGGAAGCTTTGGGCGCGTCAAGATCCTCGTCGTCGTCGGGCTCATCAGCAGCCTCGGGCTCATCGGCGGCCTCGGCCTCTTCGTCCGACTCCAGTAGCTCGGACTCCAGGTCGACAGTCGGTTCAGCGGATGGCCAGTGGTCGCGCCACTCCTGTTCGGTGATCTCCCCGAGCGGGGTTACGTCGAACTCCTCTGGAACACTGTCCCCGCGGCGTGCGGCGGCAATCGCTCTCTCGGCACTGCGTATCGTATCGACAAACTCCAAAACTGCTGTGCGCAACGAGTTTTCGGCATCTAAATCAGCCGACACGGAGATTGAGGTGATCTCGGCGGGGATCAGGTCACTAGGCAGCCCAGCTTTGTCGACACGTTGAATCACCTTCTGCGCCAGCGCTAAAGCCGGCTGGCCCGTATGAACGTCGTCCATCACCGAGTCCCGCGACTTTTCGGCCGCCTTGCGCTCCTCCCACTGAGCCAACTGGTATTCGAGCGAAATCGATTCTCCCGCAAGCACTTCCGGTACCCGATTGCCGAGCTTTCGCATCAGCGTAACGGCGACATCATCGATGGTGAAGGGAAGCTGCGACGCATCCTCGGCGATGCGCGCGTGGAAGAGCACCTGTAGCAACACGTCACCGAGTTCTTCGCGCAGCTGGTCGGCATTGCCGCTGCGGACCGCGTCCAACAGCTCGTAGGTCTCCTCCAGCAGATACCTGCGCAACGAGTCGTGGGTTTGCTCACTTTCCCACGGTCCAGCAGTGCGCAGTTTGTCCATCATCGCGACGGCGTCGACCAGGCGTTCGCCACGCGGCGAGTCAGGCGCCGAGATCAGCCGCGCGCCGGCGGCCAATCGTGCGGTGACGGCGGGGTGGTTGGGGTCCGACGACAGCAACACGGGCGCGTCTTCTCCGGTGTGCACCGGCCGGGCCGCGGGCAGCGACCAGGGCACTGCGACGGGCATCTCCTCGGTGTACTGCACCTCGCCGCTGAGGTACTCGATGGCTTCGACGGGCACCAGCGACAGGCGGCGGGGGTCGAACAAGACGACAATCATCGCGCTTGTCGCTCCTCACTCGACATCGCTGCCGCGCTGGATCGCCCGACTCGCCCCCGCGAGCGGGTGGGGGTACCTCCCTCTGGGGGCGTGCCCCCACCTCGGGCCGCGGAGTCGTCGTCGAGCGGGGATGAACTCGTTATACCAATTTCCTTCTGCGGTTTTCCCTGAAGTGCGGTCACCAAGTTGGCCACCATCTGCACCAACTCGACATCGCGGATGCGCGGCGCACCGATGCCGCCGGCTCGCGGGATGGGAACCTGAACCGTGGACGTGGTGGCGCGGTAGTGCGCACCCGGATGCATCCGCGCCAGGCGCACCTGGGCGGAATCCAGCAGCGTTATCGGCGAGAGCCGCACGGTCGCCGCCGACGGTGCGCTCACTTCGGTGATACCGGAGTCACGGCACAGCAGGCGCAGCCGCGCCACCGCCACCAGCCGCTGGGCCGGTTCGGGCAGCGTCCCATAGCGGTCGGTGAGCTCGTCAACGACGGCCGCAACCTCGCTATCAGAGGCCGCGGCTGCCAGCCGCCGGTAACCCTCGAGGCGGAGCCGATCGCTGCCGATGTAGTCCGGTGGCAAGTGTGCGTCCACCGGCAAGTCGATCCGCACATCCTTGGGCTCCCCGGCGGTGATGACCGTTTTACCGTCGGCAGCCGCCCGGTACGCCTCCACGGCTTCGCCCACCAACCTCACGTACAGGTCGAACCCGACCCCGGCAACGTGCCCGGACTGCTCGATGCCGAGCACGTTGCCGGCGCCGCGGATCTCGAGGTCCTTCAGCGCGACCGCCATGCCCGCGCCCAGCTCGTTGTTCTGCGCGATGGTCGCCAACCGGTCGTAGGCCGTCTCGGTCAGCGGTACGTGGGGTGGATATAGGAAGTAGGCGTAGCCGCGTTCGCGGCTGCGGCCGACCCGGCCACGCAGCTGGTGCAGCTGGGACACCCCGAAGGTATCGGCGCGCTCGACGACGAGGGTGTTGGCGTTGGAGATGTCCAAGCCGGTCTCCACGATCGTGGTGCACACCAGGATGTCGTATTCGCGGTTCCAGAACCCCTGCACGGTGCGCTCCAGCAGGTCCTCGGGCATCTGCCCGTGCGCGACGACAACCCGCGCCTCGGGCACCAGGTTGCGCACCCGGGCCGCGGTCTGGTCGATGGAGCTGACCCGGTTGTGCACATAGAAGGCCTGCCCGTCACGCAGCAGCTCACGGCGCAACGCCGCGGCGACCTGCTTGTCATCGTGTGGGCCGACATAGGTCAGCACCGGCAGCCGGTCTTCGGGCGGCGTCAGGATCGTCGACATCTCGCGAATCCCGGCGAGGCTCATCTCCAGGGTGCGCGGGATCGGCGTGGCGCTCATGGTCAGCACGTCGACGTGGGTGCGCAATGACTTGATGTGCTCCTTGTGCTCGACGCCGAACCGCTGTTCCTCGTCGACCACGACAAGACCCAGATCCTTCCAGCGCACCCCGGTCTGCAGCAGCCGATGCGTGCCGATCACGATGTCCACCGACCCGTCGGCCATGCCGTCGATCACGGCACGGGACTCTGCGGCGTCGGTGAACCGGGACAGGCCCTTGACGATCACCGGGAAGCCGGCCATGCGTTCTCGGAACGTCTCCAGATGCTGGTCGGCCAACAGCGTGGTGGGGACCAGCACGGCAACCTGTTTGCCGTCCTGAACCGCTTTGAACGCCGCCCGCACCGCGATCTCCGTCTTGCCGTAGCCGACGTCACCACAGACCACCCGGTCCATCGGCACCGGTTTTTCCATGTCGGCCTTGACCTCGGTGATCGCGGTGAGCTGGTCGACGGTCTCGGTGAAACCGAACGCGTCTTCCATCTCGGCCTGCCATGGGGTGTCCGGCCCGAATGCATGTCCGGCGCTGGCCTGCCGTTTGGCATACAGCGACACCAGCTCGCCGGCGATCTCTCGCACCGCGCGGCGCGCTTTGGTCTTGGTGTTGGCCCAGTCGCTGCCGCCGAGCCTGCTCAGCGCCGGCGACTGGCCACCGACATACCGCGACAGCTGATCCAGCGAATCCATTGGGACATACAGCTTGTCCGAACCACCGCCGCGCTTGCTCGACGCGTACTCGAGCACCAGGTACTCGCGGCGGGCGCCGCCGACGGTGCGCTCGGTCATTTCCACAAATCGCCCGATGCCGTGCTGGTCGTGCACCACCAGGTCGCCGGCGGTGAGCGCCAGCGGGTCGACGGTGTTGCGCCGCTTGGCCGCCAGCCGCTTGCCGTCGACGGACGTCCCCCGATTGCCGGTCAGATCGGTCTCGGTGACAACCACCAGATTGGCGCCCGGTATCACGACGCCGTCGTGCAGCGGGCCCTTGAGCACCCCGACCACACCGAGTTTGGGCGCCGCGCCCGCTTCCAGCATGGCGGCGGGGGTGTCGGACTCGGCCAGTCGCTCCACGACTCGATGTGCGGTTCCGGTCCCGGGCGCGACCACCGCCGCGTACCCGCCGGTGCTGACATGCGCGCGCAGCATCGCAAAGATGCCGTCGATGTCATGCTGATGCCCTCGCGCCGACGGCGCCGCCCGGACATCCAGCTCCATCGCTGACTCGTCGGAAAGCTGGCTCAAGGTCCACCACGGGTGACCGGACCGGCTTGCCGCGGCCTGCACTTCGTCCAGTTCGGCGAACCCCGACCCGCCCAGCTGCTCGACGTCGACGGGCGCTTTCTTTTCGGGGCCGCTTCCCATGGCGGCGGCCGACCATGACGCCTCGAGGAATTCCCGGCCGGTCTTGATCAGGTCGGCGGCCCGGGTGCGGACCTTTTCCGGGTCGCACACCAACACCGGCGTGCCCTCGGCCAACTGATCGGTCAACAGCGTGTGATCCTCAGGACGAAGCACCGGGATCAGCGCCTCCATGCCATCGACCGGGATACCCTCGGCCAGCTTGGCCAGCATGTCGGTGACGCTGCCGGTGATGGCCGCCTCGCCCCCCGGGTGCTGAGTGGCCAGCTGGGCCGCCCGCGCCCGCACGTCGTCGGTCAGCAGCAGTTCACGGCAGGCGACGGCGACCAGCGTGTCGACGCTGATCTCCGGAATGGAGCGCTGATCGGCGACGGAGAACATCCGCATTTCGGCGATCTCGTCACCCCAGAACTCGACACGCACCGGGTGTTCGGCGACGGGGGCGAAGATGTCGAGAATCCCGCCGCGGACGGCGAACTCGCCGCGCCGGCCGACCATGTCCACCCGGGTGTACGCCAGCTCGACCAGCCGGGCCACAACGCCTTCAAAGCCACCCTGGTAGCCGCCCCCGCCGTCAGCACTGGTGTCATCGCCAACGGCGAGCGTAATTGGTTCCTCCAGGCCCAGCTGCGGCGTCATCGGCTGCAGCAGCGAGCGCACCGCGGTCACCACCACCTGCAGGGGCGGGCCCAACCGGGCATCGTCGGGATGCGCCAGCCGGCGCAGCATCATCAGGCGGGTGCCGACCGTGTCAACGCCGGGTGAGAGCCGCTCGTGCGGCAGTGTCTCCCAGGACGGGAACAGCGCTACCGCGTCGCCGAAGACGCCTTTAAGTTCGGCGGTCAGGTCGTCGGCTTCGCGCCCGGTCGCGGTGACCACCAGCAAGGGACCCTGCCGCGCCAGCGCACTGGCGACGTACAACCGCGCGCGGGCCGGGCCGACCAGGCTCAATTCGGCCGGTCGACCGGCCGTGCGCTCGATGAGCTGCTGGAAGGTGGGCGCGGTGAGCGCCAATTCAACGAGCCCCGCGATCGGGGTATCTGGGCAAACAGGCCCCGGTGCGGTCATGATGCGCCCATTCTAGGGGGCCATCCAGGGGCACCGAACTTCGTCAATATTGCGCCCGGCGCCGTCAAGGGATCGTAAGGAAAGCGGCACCACACGCTCCCCGGGCGCACCTTGAAATCATGACATTGCTGGACATGCTGCCCTCTATTGGCCGGGCGGCACCCCGACGGTTCGATCCCGCGATCTGGCCCGTCACTACACATTCCGACGAGGAGGGCCGGCTCTGCGTCGGCGACGTACCCCTCACCGATATCGCCGACGAGTTTCACACCCCGACCTACGTGATCGACGAGACCGACTTCCGGCGTCGCGCCCGCGACTACCGCAAGGCCTTGCGCGGTATCGAGGTCGTCTATGCCGGAAAGTCGCTGCTGACCACCGCGGTGGCGCGCTGGGCGCGCGAAGAGGGGCTCGGCATCGACGTCTGCTCCGCCGGTGAGCTGGCCGTCGCCCTGGCCGGCGGGGTGGATCCGGCCCGCATCATCATGCATGGCAATGCGAAATCACCCGACGAGTTGCGCGACGCGGTCGGTGTTGGGGTGGGGCGCATCGTGCTGGATTCGTGCATCGAGATCGCCTACCTCGCGGGCCTGGCGCGCAGGCGCCAGCGGGTGCTCATCCGGGTGACCCCCGACATCGACATCCATGGGCACCGCGCGGTCACCACCGGTATCAGCGACCAGAAGTTCGGGTTCACGCTCGACGGCGACCACGCCGCCGACGCGGTGAAGCGAGTGCTCGCGCATCCGATCCTCGACCTGATCGGGTTGCACTGCCATATCGGCTCGCAGGTCACCGACCCTGCCCTGTACGGCGAAGCGATTCACCGGATGATCGCCGCCATGGCCGACATCCGCGCCAGGCATGGCGTCATCCTCACCGAACTCAACATCGGCGGTGGCCACGGGATCGCCTACGTCCCCGGTGATCGGGAGCTCAACCTCGACGAGCTGGCCCGCACCATCGAAGACGCGCTGGACGAGGCGTGCGCCGCCGAGCATTTCCCGCGGCCGGCCGTCGTGGTGGAACCCGGTCGGGGCATCAGCGGCCGGGCCGGTGTCACGCTGTATCGGGTGTGCTCGGTGAAGACCCAACCGGGTGGCCGGACTTTTGTCGCGGTAGACGGCGGCATGAGTGACAACCCGCGGGTGTCGTTGTACGGCGCGCAATACACGGTCGCGCTGGCGAACCGGCATGCACTGGGAGTCAAGCAGCGGGTCACCGTCGCGGGCCGGCACTGTGAAGCCGGAGACGAGATCGCCCGCGATGTCGAGCTACCGGCGGACCTGCGTCCCGGCGACCTGCTGGCCGTGGCCTGTACTGGCTCCTACCACCACAGCATGGCGTCCAACTACAACATGGTCGGCCGACCGCCATTGGTGGCGGTCAAGGATGGTCGGGCCCGCGAACTGGTCCGCCGCGAAACGATCGCCGATCTGCTGTCGCGCGATTGCGGTTAGGCCCGGGCAGGGTGAGACGTTGCTAAGTTATTGAGTACTCACTAAGCTAGCTCCTCGGTGCGTACTTAGAGAGGGGACGCCATGCCTCACCTGCAGCTCGACACCGCCTGGTCATACCCCGTCGAGGTCAAGCGCGAGCTGGCCCGTCGCTTTGGCGAGGTCTATGCAGAAACCATGCAGACCTCCCCCGACATCGTCGATGTGACGATCCGCGAACTGGACGGTGGTGTGTGGCGGTGCGGGGACGAACCCCGTCCGGCCGCGGTGTTGTCGTGTGACATCCGCCGGGGCCGTCCCGCTGAGCAACGCGCACGGCTGGGCGCTGCCCTCTTCAAAGTCGCCGAGGAGGTCCTCGGGATCGATCCACTGATGCTCAGGGTGGAATTCACCCAGCACGCGGGCGACGAGATCTACGCCGCGATCGAGATCGACGGCGTCGTTCACACCGGTTTCAGCCCGGACTGGACCCCGGACGAAGCGACCACACCGCTCGTCGAGCAGTTGCGCGAAGCCAACCGCTAGCCCCGTGGCGTCACCCGCCAGCGTCGCCGATCACGCGCCCCGCCGTTCCAGAATGAGCGCGGAGCAACGACGGGCACAGGTCGTGCATGTGGCCATCGCCGAATTCGCACGCGGCGGGTACAGCGGCACGTCGACCGAAGCGATCGCGCGGGGAGCCGGGGTGTCGCAGCCCTATCTGTTCCGGCTCTTCGGCGACAAGAGCGCCTTGTATGCGCAGTGCGTCGAACAGGCTTTTGCCGAAACCGAAGCCGCGTTGCGTGATGCGGCCACCGGGCGCGCCGGTGCGGCGGCCATCGCGGCGATGGGCCGCCGCTATCGGCAGCTCCTCGCCGACACCACGTCGACGCGGTTTCAGCTGCAGATGTATGCCGGAGCGGTCGGCGACGAGCGGCACCGCCGGATTGTCAGGGACCAGAAGGCGAGGTTGTTTCGGTTCATCACCTCGATCGAGGGCGTGGACGCTGCCATGGCGACCGACTTCCTGGCCACCGGGATGCTGCTGAATGTGCTCGCCGCCCTGGGCATCGACTATTCGCCTGACCGCCAGAAACTGCCCGCGGCACTGGCCGCTTGGGCTTGCGCTACTCGTCCTGCAGCCGGGGATCGGCTTCCAGGTGGGTCAGGCCATTCCACATCAGGTTGACCAGGTGCGCGGCGACGACTTCTTTCTTGGGCTCCCGCGTATCGAGCCACCATTGCGCCGTCATCGACACCGAGCCCACCAATGCCTGGGCGTACAGCGGGGCCAGGTCCGGGTCCAGGCCGCGACGGGCGAAGTCGCCGGCCAGGATGGAGCTGACCTGGCTGACAGCATCGTTGAGCAGGCTGGAATAGGTGCCCGAGCTGATCGAGGCCGGCGAGTCGCGGATCATGATCCGGAAGCCGTCGGTGCGTTCTTCCACGTAGGTGAGCAACGCCAGCGCGACCCGCTCGACACGCACCCGGGACCGGTTGTTGGTCAGCGACGAGGTGATGCCGTCCAGCAGCGCCGACATCTCACGGTCGACCACGACGGCGTACAGGCCCTCCTTGCCGCCGAAATGCTCGTAGACGACTGGCTTGGACACGTTGGCACGCTGCGCGATCTCTTCGATCGAGGTCCCGTCATAGCCTCGTTCGGCGAACAGCGAGCGCGCGATGCCGATGAGTTGGTGTCGGCGCTCGCTACCGGTCATCCTGGCGCGCGGCGCCCGCACTTCTTTGTCCGGCTCCTTATCCAGCACTGCCACGTCAACAAGGGTATGGCACTAGAGTCACTTGGTGGCGCGGGCCCGACTGCTCGCCCTTCATGTGTAATCCGTCGTGGTGTAATCGGCAGCACCTCTGATTTTGGTTCAGATAGTTCAGGTTCGAGTCCTGGCGACGGAGCTTCGGTGCCCTGTCTCACGGAATCCTACGAACGCGGTTTTGCCTCCAGACCACGGGAAATGACACGCTTGACGGCGTGTCGGTGCTCGGGCGACCCGGTTCGCGTGGGAGAAAGCAAGAGGAGAGTTGGATGACATTTCGTGCTGACACCGCCGTCCTGGTTTTAGCGGCCGGGCCCGGCACCAGGATGCGATCGGACACCCCGAAAGTGCTGCACACCATCGCCGGTCGCAGCATGTTGTCGCATTCGCTGCACGCGATCACCAAGCTGGCACCACAGCACCTGGTCGTGGTACTCGGTCACGACCAGCAGCGCGTTGCGCCACTGGTCGCCGAGCTGGCCGGCACCCTCGGGCGGACGATCGACGTCGCGCTGCAGGACCGACCACTCGGTACCGGCCACGCGGTGCTCTGCGGCCTGTCCGCGCTACCCGATGACTACGCCGGCATCGTCGTCGTCACCTCGGGCGATACACCACTGCTAGACGCTGACACCCTGGCCGATCTGATCGCGACCCACAGCTCGGTGTCGGCCGCGGTGACGGTGCTGACCACGACGCTGAGCGATCCCCTCGGCTACGGCCGCATCCTGCGCACCCAGGACAACGAAGTGATGGCGATCGTCGAACACACCGACGCGACGCCCTCGCAACGCCAGATCCGCGAGGTCAACGCCGGCGTCTACGCCTTCGACATCGCGGCGTTGCGGTCGGCACTGAGCCGGCTGAGTTCCAACAATGCCCAGCAGGAGCTCTACCTCACCGACGTCATCGCGATCCTTCGCCGGGATGGCCGGACCGTACATTCCCGGCACGTCGACGACAGCGCGCTGGTGGCCGGCGTCAACAACCGTGTCCAGCTGGCCGAGCTGGGCGCCGAGCTAAACCGCCGGATTGTCGCCGCCCACCAGATGGCCGGCGTGACCATCGTCGATCCCGCCACCACCTGGATCGACGTTGACGTAACGATCGGCCGCGACACCGTCATCCACCCCGGAACCCAGTTGCTCGGCCGCACCCAAATCGGCGGTCGCTGTGTGGTCGGCCCGGACACCACCCTGGCCGACGTCACCGTCGGTGACGGCGCATCTGTGGTCCGCACCCACGGCACATCGTCGTCGATCGGTGACGGCGCCGCGGTGGGCCCCTTCACCTACCTGCGGCCCGGCACCGTGCTGGGAGCCGACGGCAAGCTCGGCGCTTTCGTCGAGGCCAAGAACTCCACCATCGGGACCGGCACCAAGGTGCCGCATCTGACCTACGTCGGCGACGCCGATATCGGCGAGCACAGCAATATCGGTGCGTCCAGCGTGTTCGTCAACTACGACGGCACCACCAAACGGCGCACCACCGTCGGCTCGCACGTACGCACCGGGTCGGACACCATGTTCGTGGCGCCAGTGACCGTCGGCGACGGCGCCTACACCGGTGCCGGCACAGTGCTGCGTGAGGATGTCCCGCCGGGGGCGCTGGCGGTTTCCGCGGGCCCGCAACGCAACATCGAAAACTGGGTGCAGCGCAAGCGGCCGGGCAGTGCCGCAGCAGAGGCCGCCGACAAGGCTGCCAAAAAGACCAAACAGACAGCCGAACCCGAACAGACACCGTGAATTCGCTATCTGGCAACCCGGCCACACAACGGTACCCTTCGCTACGTACGATGGGTCATCCATTTCGATCCCGAACGGCGAGGGCAGCACGTTGAGCCACGACTGGACCGATAATCGCAAAAACCTGATGCTGTTCTCTGGCCGCGCACACCCCGAGCTGGCCGAGCAGGTAGCCAAAGAACTCGACGTCCACGTCACCGCCCAGGACGCCCGGGAGTTCGCCAACGGCGAGATCTTCGTGCGCTTCAACGAATCAGTCCGCGGATGCGACGCGTTCGTCCTGCAATCGTGCCCGGCCCCGGTGAATAACTGGCTGATGGAACAGCTGATCATGATCGACGCACTCAAGCGGGGCAGCGCCAAGCGGATCACCGCCGTCATGCCGTTCTACCCCTACGCCCGGCAGGACAAGAAGCACCGCGGCCGCGAACCGATCTCGGCGCGGCTGGTCGCCGACCTGCTCAAGACCGCGGGTGCCGACCGGATCGTGACCGTCGACCTGCACACCGATCAGATCCAGGGTTTCTTCGACGGGCCCGTAGACCATATGCGCGGGCAGAACCTGCTGACCGGCTACATCAAGGACAACTATCCCGACGGCAACATGGTGGTGGTCTCCCCCGACTCCGGCCGAGTGCGCATCGCCGAGAAATGGGCGGACGCATTAGGTGGCGTTCCGCTGGCCTTCATTCACAAGACTCGTGACCCGCGCGTGCCCAACCAGGTGGTGTCCAACCGCGTCGTCGGCGAAGTCGTCGGCCGCACCTGTGTCCTGATCGACGACATGATCGACACCGGCGGCACCATTGCCGGCGCGGTTAAGTTGTTGCACGACGACGGCGCGAGTGACGTGATCATCGCGGCCACCCATGGTGTGTTGTCCGAGCCGGCTGCTGAGCGGCTGGCGGCATGCGGCGCCCGGGAGGTGATCGTCACGAATACGCTTCCGATCGGGGAGGAGAAGCGTTTCCCCCAGCTCACGGTTTTGTCCATCGCGCCGCTGCTGGCCAGCACCATTCGCGCGGTTTTCGAAAACGGCTCAGTCACAGGGCTATTCGACGGAGACGCGTAGATGGCTGGTAAGCCAGACAAAGCCGTCATCTACCATAACCCCAAGTGCAGCACATCCCGCAAGACGCTGGACTTGTTGCGGGACAAAGGTTTTGAACCCACCATCGTCCGGTATCTGAAGATGCCGCCATCCAGGGACGAGCTGGTGAAGATGATCCGCGACGCCGGCATCGAGGTGCGCACCGCCGTGCGCAAGCGGGAACCGCTGTATGCCGAACTCAACCTCGCCGAAGCGACCGACGACGAGTTGCTGGACGCCATGGCCGAACATCCCATCCTTATCGAACGGCCGTTTGTCGTCACACCGAAGGGCACCCGGCTGGCTCGGCCGATCGACGCGGTCCGCGAGATTCTGTGAGACCTGCACGTTTTGGCGCGGCGGCTGCCGCGATAGCCGCGTTGACAGCATGGGCGGTCGGCTGCGCACCGAAGGCTCCTGACTACCAGTCGATCTGGACAACGAGCGCGACAACAACCACCACGACCACGACGGGGAAACCGATCCCGTTCTCGAAGTACCTGGAAAGCATCGGCGTGACCGGAGACCAGGTGGACCCGAACACCCTGCCCGACCTGACCGTGTCGATCCCGACACCACCGGGCTGGTCGCCGTACACCAACCCGAAGATCTCCCCAAAAACAGAGGTGATCTCCAAGGGCGGCAAGTATCCGACAGCCATGCTCATGGTGTTCAAGCTGCGCGGGGACTTCGACCCCGCCGACGCCATCAAGCACGGCAATGCCGACGCCCAACTACTCCAGAACTTCACCCAGCTGGACGCCACAACTGCAGACTTCAACGGCTTTCCGTCGTCGATGATCCAGGGCAGCTATGACGCCGAAGGCACGCGGCTGCACAGCTACAACCGGATGGTCATCGCCACCGGCTCGCCGCCGGCCAACCAGCGATACCTGGTTCAGCTCACCATCACCAGCCTGGCCAGCGAGGCGGTCGCGCAGTCTAACGACATCGAGGCGATCATCCGCGGATTCGTTGTCGCCGCCAAGTAGGCCGCGTCACTTCCGTCTCAGCATTCACCGCGCGGAGGACTATGTCTTTTG
This sequence comes from uncultured Actinomycetota bacterium, assembly GCA_963728815.1. GTDB lineage: Bacteria > Actinomycetota > Actinomycetes > Mycobacteriales > Mycobacteriaceae > Mycobacterium. The sequence goes on along the minus strand of CAVSLH010000012.1, from coordinate 64,818 downwards.
CCCGCCTGCGAGCGACAACTGGACGAGCTGGACGCGGGAGGTCAGTCCAAGTTTCGCGTAGACATGGGTGAGATGGGTCTGTACGGTACGCGGCGAAATGAAAAGCCGCGCGGCAATGTCCTTGTTGCCCAACCCTTCCTGGACCAGACGCACTACATCGTGCTCCATTGGTGTCAGCGACCCCCAGCCACTGGTGGGGCGTTTGCGCTCGCCACGACCGCGTTGCGCGTACGCGATCGCCTCCTCGGTCGATAAGGAAGCACCTTCGGCCCACGCAGCGTCGAAATCGTTCTGTCCCAACGCCTCCCGAACCGTCGCCACGGCGGCGTCGTAGCCGGCTTGATACATCGGGAAGCGGGGGTGTTCCATGCGTTGCCGCATGGCCTCCGCTGCGCCCAACAGACGCGCCGCGTACGGGTGGTTGCCGCCGTCGGCGGCGAGGCGGGCAAGGCATTCCAGAGTGTCGTCCACCCGCAGGTATCCCTGGGTGCGGGCAGCGACGGTGAGGGCTTCATGGGCGTCGCGCTCGGCCTGCTCGGGTTCACCCTGCGCCGCCGCGATGAATGCTCGTACTGTCAGCGCCGACATCTGGTGACAGCCGGGTACCACCGCGACGGTTTCGTCGGCCCACCGGCGGGCGGTGACTAGATCATCACACGCGAATGCGGCCTCGGCCGTCGGGACGGTGCTCCTGGTAAACGCCTCACGCACTGGGACGGTGTGCCGCAAGGCCTCCTCGGCTTCCCCCCTCGCCGCCGCAGCGTCTCCGCCGGCGAGAGCAGCGAAGGCGAACGCCGCGTGCACCGTGTCTCCTGAGATCCCGCCCATGCTCTCTGCGGCCGCCAGGGCGGATTGCGCAGCGGCGCGTGCGGCTGCCGCCTGCCCCCGAAACGCAAGCCCTGCGCTGTTGGACACAAGACCAAAGAGCGCCATCGTGGGGTCCGCGGCCGCCTCCGCCTCGTCGACCAAGGTATGAGCAACTTGGCTAGCGCGGGCGAGTTCTCCCCGATAGGCCAACGCGCACGACAACCATGCTCGATTGTTCCGTGAGAAGAACCGGTCGCCTAGCGCGTCAGCGAGATCACGTCCCGCTTCGGCGGCTGCAGCTGCCGCGGTCGGTTCACCGGCCACAACGCCCACCGTCGCCTGATAGCTGAAGATTTGGCACAGACTCCACTGATCACCGGCCGCGCGGACGAGATCGATTGCCTCGGCGAAGTATTGCTGGGCCAGCTCGGCGCTGTAGATGGAGAGCATCCCGCACGCGATGAGGGCTCGCGCGATCAGTGCCGGGTCGTCGAGCTGACGAGCGATGGCCAGCGCCTCCTGTGCCCGACCCAGATCCGTTGGCAGCGCCACCCACGCAGCCAGGATGCCTTGCTGGGCCACCGCGCCCACCCACACCGCCGGTGCTATCCCCGAGTTACCCTCGTCGGCCAACACGGCCTCTAACCCGGCCAGTGCCTCAAGGGCACGGCCGCCGCGTAGCCACAACGGCCGCAACGACAAGATGAGCCGCAGGGCTGTCTCGAGGTCGGAGTTCTCCCGGCTCCACGCGAACGCGGCCCGCAGATTGTCGATCTCGGTTTGTGCCCAGTGCAGCAACTGCTCATCCCCGGAGTGGCCCTTGGATTCCATCTCAGCGGCCGTGGCGCTGTAGTAGTCGCGATGGCGGGTGCGTACCTCGTCGGCCTCGCCGGATTCGCCGAGTTTTTCTTGTGCGTACTGGCGCACAGTCTCCAGCAACCGGTATCGCATCCCGTCGCCGGTGTCGTCTGCCACCACCAGCGATTTGTCCACCAGCAGGCTGAGTTGGTCCAGTAGCTGGTAGAGCTCCACCTCGCTGCTGGCGCCGACGGCCTGGGCGGCGTCGAGATCAAATCCGCCGGCAAAGACCGCCAGCCGGCGGAACAGCACCTGCTCGGGTTCGGTGAGCAGCGCATGTGACCAATCGACCGAGGCGCGCAGCGTCTGCTGGCGACGCACTGCGGTGCGCGCACCGCCGGTGAGTAATCGGAACCGGTCGTGCAGGCTGTCGATGATTTGGGGCGGCGATAGTGCTCGAACTCGTGCTGCGGCAAGCTCAATCGCCAAGGGCATACCATCCAGGCGCCGACAGATCTCTATTACCAGTGCGGTGTTGTCCTCACCCATAATGAATTCGGGCCGGGCGCGCCGAGCGCGGTCGGTGAACAACTCGATCGCCTCGTCGGCAAGAGACAGTGACGGTACCCGCCAGCTCAGTTCACCGGGCACCCCGAGCGGTTCACGGCTGGTGGCCAGAATCGTCAAATGCGGGCAGGCCGCGAGCAGCTCAACGACCATGCTCCCGCACGCGTCGAGCAGATGCTCACAATTGTCGAGCAGCAGCAAGATCTTCTTCTCGCCGAAGAACCGCAGTAGCAGGTCCATGGTGGAGCGGCCAGGCTGATCGGGCAGACCCAGCGCGCGCGCGACGGTCACCGGTGCCACGGCAGGATTGGTGATGGGTGCCAGATCGACATACCACACCCCGTCGGAGAACTCGGTGGTGAGTTGCGAGCTGACTTCCACGGCAAGTCGCGTCTTGCCAGCACCGCCGGCGCCGGTCAACGTGACCAGCCGGTTACCGGCCACCAGCTTATGCAACTCCGCCATTTCGGATTGGCGCCCAACGAAACTCGTCAACTGGGCCGGAAGATTATGCGACACAACAACGGTGCGGACACGGAGCGGCGGGAACTCGTTGCGCAGGTCGGGATGGCACAACTGCACCACCCGTTCCGGGCGCGGCAGATCCCGCAGCGGGTAGCTACCCAGATCGGCCAGCCAGACCTCCCCGGGGAGCCGATCAGCGACCAGCGATTCGGTCACGCCTGACAACACGGTCTGCCCGCCATGCGCCAGATCGCGCAGCCGAGCGGTGCGGTTGATCGTCGGGCCCGCGTAGTTGGCGTCGTCACGCAGCTGTATCTCTCCGGTGTGCACCCCAATCCGCAGCCGGATCGGGGCCAGCGGGGCGCGCTGCAACGCCAGCGCGCATGCCACCGCGTCGGACGCCCGGGCGAACGCGGCCACGAAGCTGTCGCCCTCGCCCTGTTCCACCGGACGCACCCCGTCATGGGCGGCGATGGCCTCGTTCACCGTCCGATTCAGCGCTGCCAATGCGGCCGTCATCTGTTCGGGCTGGGTTTCCCACAACCGGGTCGAGCCCTCGACATCGGCCAAAAGCAACGTCACCGTACCGGTCGGCAGCAACTCGCTCACGCCCAATTCGCTCCAGGTCAGCGGCGGCATCTCCGCGTGTTGGCTCATGGTAGCCAGCATCGCGGCCACAAGTACGCGAATACATCGGCGAGAACGCGCAGATCGTCACCCGGGGGCATGCGGAATTACGACACAGACCGCGTAGATCTACGCGCTGCGGCGGATGGTCTTGGTCGCCCGCCGCCGGATAGTCGACTCGAAACCGAACGAGGAGACCGCGATGACAATCCAAACTGCTCTCACTAGCAAGGGCCCGAGCGTTTTTGACGCCGGGCTGCCCACCATTGCCTACGACCACCTCACTGACCCTGAGGAAGCGCACCGCGTCCTCGCCCAGGCCCGCCAGCAGGCCCCGATCGCACTCGGCCCGCACGGACCCGAGGTGCTCAGCTACGAGCTGGTTCGCACCGTGCTGCGCGACAACCGATTCATCACCGCGCACGGCCTCGGACTCGACCTGCAAGGCATCACCTCAGGTCCGCTGTGGGATAGGGCCACCTCCAACATCCTGGGCCTCGACGGCGAAAAGCATCATCGACTCCGCCGGCTGGTGTCAAAGGCGTTCGCACCCCGCGGCGCCGAGCGGCTGCGCACGCTAATCGTCGAAGTCATCACCGGGTTGATCGACCCGCTCACCACCGTAGGGCAGTGCGACGTGGTCACAGACATCGCACGCCGCTATCCCACGCCGATCATCTGCGCGCTACTGGGCGCACCACCCGAGGATTGGCAACTGTTCTCCGACTGGACCGACGACATAAAGAAGCTTTTCGACTGGAACGTCGCCAACGACGGCCCGGCAATCCTTGCGGCGTGGGACCAACTCGACGCCTACCTCGAGGAGCTGATCGCCCGCCGGCGAGCATCGCTGACCGACGACCTGATCTCCGACCTGATCCGCAGCAAAGACGACGGCGACCGTCTCACCCACGACGAAGTACTCATGCTCTGTGCCACGCTGCTCGGCGCCGGCACCGACACCACCCGCAACCAACTCGCCGCAGCGGTGCAGGTGCTGTCCGCCCATCCCGACCAGTGGGCCCTACTCGCGCAGCATCCCGAGTTGGCGACCAACGCGGTTCATGAACTTATGCGCTACTACCCAATCATTTTCGGCACCATCCGCCGAGCCGCCGAGGACATCGAACTAGCCGGCGTCCGTACTCCCGCCGGGACACTCGTGCTCGTCAACACGGCCGCGGCCAACCGCGACCCCGACGTCTACACCCGCTCAGACCGTGTCGACATCACCCGAGAAGACCCACCGGCCATGCTCACCTTCGGCGGCGGCGTGCACTACTGCCTCGGCTCGCACCTCGCCCGGCTCGAACTGACCGAAGCGCTTCGGGTCATCACCAAACGCATGCCCAACCCCCGCCAAACCGGCCCCGCCCCCTGGAAAGCCATCAGCGGAATCACCGGACCCACCACGCTGCCCCTGGAGTTCGACATCGGGCACTAGGCAGGCGCTCGTCAGAACTAACTAATGTTGTCAGCCATGACTGACTGGACCGCCGCAGATCTTCCGTCGTTCGCCGGGCGCATCGCCATCGTGACCGGCGCCAATAGTGGGTTGGGCGCGGTGACGGCCCGCGAGTTGGCCCGAAAGGGCGCCAAGGTCATCCTGGCCGTCCGCAACACGAACAAAGGCGAGGCCGCCGCACAGCAGATGACCGGCGATGTCGAGGTGCGTCAACTCGACCTGCAGGATCTCTCATCGGTGCGTCAGTTCGCCGGCGGGGTGGACGAGGTCGACATCCTGATCAACAACGCCGGCATCATGGCCGTCCCCTACGCACTGACCGCCGACGGCTTCGAGAGCCAGATCGGCACCAACCATCTCGGTCATTTTGCGCTGACCAACCTGCTACTGCCCAAGATCACCGACCGGGTGGTGACGGTGTCCTCGATGCTGCACCGGATGGGCAGCATCAGCCTTGACGACCTGAACTGGAAGTCCCGGCGGTACTCGGCATGGCCGGCCTACGGCCAGTCGAAGCTCGCCAACCTGCTATTCACCCGCGAGCTGCAGCAGCGTCTAAATGCGGTCGGTTCGCCGCTGCGAGCGCTGGCGGCCCATCCCGGCTACTCGCACACCAACTTGCAGGGCACTCCGGCCACAAGTTCCGCGACGCGGTGATGTTGGCCGGCACCCGAGTAGTGTCCACCGACGCCGATTTCGGTGCCCGGCAAACGTTGTACGCCGCGTCGCAGGATTTGCCTGGCGACACGTTCGTAGGCCCAAAGTTCGGCTTTCGTGGCCCCACCCAACCGGCCGGCCGCAGCCGGGCGGCTCGACAAGCAGCTACCGCCACCGCGCTCTGGCAGCTGTCCGAGCAGCTCACGGCCACCGAATTTCCTCTCTGAGGGGTCAACACAAAACGCATCGGTCACATCTGACACACAGGCCTCTCGCAGAGCCGGTGGACAGTTTGCCCACCTCCAAGCGACAACTGGGTCGCCTCCCGGGCAGCAACCTGATTTGTCGCTCGGAGGCGGGCACGTTGAACGTCCCCTCCGCCAGAGACCTGTGTGGCGGATGTGGCGGTCGCCGGTACGTCAGGCACCAAATTTCCGCTCTGAGGTGCACATGCGCTAACCTGTCCGGGCGTCACGGCGAGGGTGGCTGGCCGTCTAGCCAGCACCGTTATCGACGGAGACCGACGTAGGCGTCGCGATCCTGGCCGTGCCCCCGGACCTAGGTACAGAGCACACAGGAGCGACATCATGGCGAAGTCCACAGTCAACCAGCTGAGCGTCTCGGTGCGTACCGAGACGGGCAAGGGCGCGTCCCGGCGAGCCCGGCGTGACGGCAAGATTCCCGCCGTCCTCTACGGCCACGGCGCAGATCCGCAGCACCTGGAGTTGCCCGGACACGACTTCGCGGCCGTGCTGAGGCACTCGGGCACCAACGCGGTGCTGACCCTCGACATCGCCGGTAAGGAACAGCTGGCGCTGACCAAAGCGATCCACATCCACCCGATCCGCCGCACCATCGTGCACGCCGACCTACTGGTCGTGCGTCGCGGAGAGAAGGTCGTCGTCGAGGTCAACGTCGTCGTGCAAGGCGAGGCCGCACCCGACACCCTGGTCACCCAGGAGACCAACGCCATCGAGATCGAGGCTGAGGCGCTGTCGATTCCCGAGCAGTTGACGGTGTCTGTCGAGGGCGCCGAGCCGGGTACCCAGTTCACCGCCGGGAAGATCGCCCTGCCGGCGGGCGTCACCCTGATTTCCGACCCGGATTTGTTGGTGGTCAACGTGGTGAACGCGCCGACCGCCGAGGAGCTCGAGGAAGAGGGCGCGGGCGAAGGCGCCGAGGAAGCGGAAGCAGAGGCTGGCGAAGCCGAGGCCACTGCAGACGAGTCCGAGTAGGCGGCTCGCGACGTGGCCGAGCCCTCCCCCGCAAGCGGGAGGTTCCCCCTTTTGGTGGTCGGCCTGGGCAACCCCGGAGAAAACTACGCCCGCACCCGGCACAACCTCGGGTTCATGGTTGCTGACCTGCTCGCCGCGCGGCTGGGCTCGAAATTCAAGGCGCACAAGCGTTCCGGGGCCGAAGTCGTCAGCGGCCGGTTAGCCGGGCACTCGGTCTTGTTGGCCAAGCCGCGCTGCTACATGAACGAGTCCGGCCGCCAGGTGGCGCCACTGGCGAAGTTCTACTCGGTGACCCCGGCCGACATCATCGTCATCCACGACGACCTTGACCTTGACTTCGGTCGCATCCGGCTCAAGCTCGGCGGCGGCGAAGGCGGCCACAATGGGCTGCGCTCGGTGGCAGCCGCGCTGGGTACCAAAGACTTTCAGCGGGTGCGCATCGGGATCGGCCGTCCGACCGGACGCAAAGACCCGGCGTCGTTCGTACTGGAAAACTTCACCGCCGTCGAGCGCGTGGAAGTCCCCACGATCTGCGAGCAGGCTGCCGACGCCGCCGAGTTGCTCATCGAACTGGGTATGGAGCCCGCGCAGAACCGCGTCCACGCCTGGTAGGCCCGCGAGCAGGCCCGCGAGCGTGTGTCTGTACAACGACACGCCGCAAACCATGGCAGTTTGCGCACGCTCGCCGCAGGAAAACGCCGAGCTACGTGACGAGGGTGACGGAGTTGGCCCGCCGCAGCTTGCCCGACGGCGTCTTCGGGATGGTCCCCGGACCGAGAACTACGACGTTGCGTGGCCGCATGTCAACCTCTTTGAGCACCTCGTGCGCCACCTGATGCTCGATGCGGCGCACCTCGGCGGGGTCTTCGAAGGCGTTTGACTCGACAGCTACAGCAAAGGTTTCGCGCGAATGCCCGGCGTCGAGTCGCACGGCCACCGCGCAACCCGGGCGGACACCGTCGACGCGGCCTGCCGCCCGCTCGATGTCGGTCGGGTAGATATTCCGGCCGGCCATGATGATGACGTCTTTGACTCGACCGCACACCACGATGTGACCGTTCGCCATCTGATAGCCGAGATCGCCGGTGTCGTACCAACCGTGCCGGTCCTGCGCCGGAATGAATCCGCCCATCGTGATATAGCCCGGAGTGACCGACTCGCCACGCAACTCGATCACCCCGACACCCCGGGCAGGCAGCACGGCGCCATCCTCGTCCATGATGCGGGCCTCGATGCCCTGCAACAGCGGCCCCAGCGAGGCCAGCCGACGGGTGTTGCCCTTGGTGGCCGGCACTGCACGGTGCAGGGCGGCTAGCAGGTCGGCGTCCACCTCATCGACCACCAGACCTGCGCCACACTCGGAGAACGCCACTGCGAGCGTGATCTCGGCCATGCCGTAGGCCGGCAAGATCGCCTGCGGCTTGAGCCCGAACGGCGCGCCGGCATCGCACAGGTCCTCGACGTCGGCCGGCTCGACCGGCTCCGCGCCGGACAGTGCAAAGCGCAATGTGGATAGGTCGAACTGGCCGGGCTTGGCCTGCTTGCGCAGCCGCTTGGCGAACAGCGAGTAGGCGAAGTTGGGGGCAGCCGTCATCGTCCCCTTGTACTTGTCGATCAGCTTGGCCCACAGCAGCGTGTCCCGCATGAAGTCCATCGGGGTGACCTTGACCAGCTCACCGCCGAAGTACATCGGCACGGTCAGGAAGCCAATCATGCCCATGTCGTGGAACAGCGGCAGCCAGCTGACCATCACGTCGGTGTCGGCGTTGTACTCGGCACTGATGAACATCGCCTCGAGATTGGCGAATAGGTTGCGGTGGGTGATCTGCACGGCTTTAGGAGATCCGGTGGAACCGGAGGTCAATTGCATTAGCGCCAGATCGTCCTCGCCGACCTCAATTGGGTCGATCGGATCGGATGCCAGTAGCTGCTCGACGGTCAGCAGCTTGATGCCGCGCTCCTCCAGCACCGGCACGGCGGCCAGGAACGGGTCGGAGATGACAACCGCCTTGGCCTCGATCATGTCGACGACGGTCGTAGTGTCGTCGGCCCAGAAGGCCAAGTCGGTGCGCGGGGTGGGCTGATGCAGCATGGTCAGGCTCGCGCCGCGCATCCATAGCCCCTGGGCGATCGGCGCTATCTCGACCGGCGCGCCCGCCAGCACACCGACCGCGTCGCCGTGGCCTACGCCGACAGCTGCCAACCCACCGGCTATCTGGCGCGCCCGCTCATGCACCTCGCCCCATGTGTGGCGGACCGGGGTGTGTGGCTCACCGGTCACCATGCCCTTGGTGGACTCGCGGGCATTGCGGAACATCTTCTCGGTAAACCTGCTCACAAAACCTCCTCGGTTCCGGCGCTTACCCCAAGGGTCCGGGATTTTATGTTCCGCCTGGTAGGCATCACTTTGTAGCAGGCGCGCATGCACAGTTGGGGAGCGATTAGGTCTCGAATCAGCGATGAGCCGACGGCCCTGCGCTGAGTCGCACGATCAGCACGAATCTGGCCGATTTGGCGACTCGCCAACTGCCCACCGGAGCGCCCGGCGGACAAGGAAATCGGGTGCTCTTGCTCACCGCTGCTCGTCACCGCAGATTATCTTAAACTCCTCTTAAGTAACTGCCAAACTCTCACCGCGGTTTGAGTGGCATTTCACACTCCGTTCAAACCTCGGTCATGGGCGCCGGCACCACACGGGCACCGGGTACCGGTCCAGTGGCCACCCGAACAGTGCGGCATACACCCGCCCCCGACAGCTGTGTGCAGACATCGATCGCCGAGGTCGCCGAGGTACACAGGAACGCACACGTCGGACCCGAGCCGGACACAAGGCCCGCCAACGCACCCGCTTCCACACCGGCGCGCAGAGCACGCCGCAACGCCGGGTCCAGGCTTACCGCGGCCGCTTGCATTTCGTTACCCAACAGCGGCGCCAGCTGCTCCGGATCTCCCGCGGCCAGGGCTGCCAGCACCGGCCCGGGTTCATCAAGCCGTGGCGGATCCCCGACATCCCTGAGCCGGTCAAGCTCGGTGAACACCGCCGCAGTGGGCAGGCCGCTGTGGGCGAACGCCAGCACCCAGTGAAAGGTGTTGCGGGACAACACGGTGGCCAGCTCCTCGCCGCGACCCGTCCCCAGCGCGGTGCCACCGTGCAGTGCGAACGGCACATCGCTGCCCAGCTGCGCGGCGAGGATGCGCAGATCGCGGCGCGGCAAAGCGAGTTCCCACAGCGAGTTCATCGCAACCAGTACCGCAGCCGCATCGGCGCTGCCACCCGCCATTCCGCCGGCCACCGGAATGGATTTGTCGATCATGATCGAAACATCGGGTGCCCGGCCGACGTGTTCGGCCATCCGCTCGGCCGCCTGCCAGGCGAGGTTGCGTTCGTCGGTGGGCAACTGGTCGGCTCCCTCGCCGACAAGCTCGAGCGACAGCACATCGGCGTTGCGGACCGTCACCTCGTCGACCAGCGAGACGGCATGAAACACCGTGGTCAGCTCGTGATAACCGTCCTCGCGGCGATCACCGACTGCCAGGTAGAGGTTGACCTTTCCGGGCACCCGAACAGTGACCGACCCAGTGGGCACCCACAACTCAGCGGTATTGCCATCAGACGCGGACACCGCAGCAGACTATCGCTGCGCTCACCGAACCACACGCAACGGTGCCTGACGACACTCCCGTCGGCCTGTTAGGCCGGCCCGAAACCCAGCCGGTCGGCCGTCAGCTCGCCGAAGCCTGCCCCGAAACGTGCCGCAGCGCTGCATCCCGGCTGGCGCCGGCGATGTCAGCCCAGTCACCGGAACGTCGCAACAGTCGCACGAATTCGTCGATGGTGAGCGTCTCACCGCGACGCGCAGGATCGATGCTGGCGGCAAGCAATCGATTCGCCGATTCGTTGCCCGAGCCCGCCCACTCGGCAAACGCGTTGCGAGATGTCTTGCGCCGCTGAGCGAATGCGATGTCCACCAGTTCGAATACCTGCCGACGGAAGGGGTCGTCGGTGGGCCACGGCGAGGTCTCGTACCGATCGATGCGGATGAGTCCGGAATAGACGCGCGGAATCGGCCAGAAAACAGTCGGCGACACCATGCCGCAGCGGCGGACCCGTCCGAAGAAGCGCAGCTTGACGCTGGGCACGCCGTATTCCTTGCCACCTGGCTCGGCGGCAAGCCGTTCGGCAACCTCGGCCTGCACCATTACCGTCACGACGCGGATGGACGGAAATTCCGCAAGCAGATGCAGCAGCGCCGGAACCGCAACGTTGTAAGGCAGATTGGCGACCACCGCCGTCGGCTCGGCAGCCAGATCGCCCCGGCGAAGGGACAAGACGTCGCGGTTCAGCACGGACAGCCGGTGGATTTCACTACGCGAGTGCTCCGCAACCGTCTGCGGCAGCCGACCGGCCAGCACCGGGTCGATTTCGACGGCCGTGACGGTGGCGCCGCGGTCAAGCAGGGCCAGCGTGAGCGACCCGAGGCCAGGCCCGACCTCCAGGACGAGGTCGGACCGGCCGACCCCGGAGGTCGAAACCACACGTCGCACCGTGTTGGCGTCGTGAACGAAATTTTGGCCGAGGGATTTCCGTGGCCGAAATTCGAGTTCTTTGGCCAGCCGCCTGATCTCGGTGCGCCCGAGTAGCCGGATGGTCAGCGTGCACCCGCTCTTCCGCTGCACACCGGCCACGCGCCCCACCCCTGGCGCGCCCGCGTCACCTCGGCAACGGCGATCTGCTCTTCTCGGCCGGCGAGGTCAGCACGGGGCGCATACCGCAGCCCGCCGTTGGCCTCCCAGGTGCCCTGGTCGAATTGCACACCGCCGTAATACCCGTTACCGGTGTTGATAGCCCAGTTTCCGCCGGCCTCGCAGCCCGCGATGGCGTCCCAGATCGACCCATCGCTCACCGGCGGTACATCAGTGCCGGGCTTGGTGCCCACCCGCACCACCGCTTCGCGGGCCGGCGTCACCACAACGTTGGCGACGGGCAGCCGACCGGTTTCGACACCGTTGACCGTGGCCACGGCGAACGTCACATCCTGCTCGCCCGGGGTCCCCGGGTCTTCGACGACCTGGTGGCTGATGTTCATCTCCGGGTCCTCGATACGGCGGGAGTTCGGCGGCAGCGGAACCCGCTGGGTGACCCGCTGGATGCGGTTACGGGTCACCTGGATCTCCATACCGTCGATGATCGGCGATGTCGCGCCGGGCACCACTTGGTCGCTGTCGAGCAGCGGGATACCGGCGGCGGTCAGCATCCCCGCGACATTCGGCGCCGGCAGGTGCACCGTGCGCACCGCGCCGCCGTCGTTGATCTGGACCATTTTGGCGCTCACAACCGGCAACGCCATCCCCGTCAGCGGAACACGGCTGCCACGAGAGGCCGCGGCGGGGGCCGTGTCGGTCATCGCGAGTTGGGCCAGCGCCTCGTCCACGGTGGATGCCGTGGTCCAAACCTGCCTGGCGCTCTGACCATCCAGCGAGATCTCCAACGGGCGGCTGCGCCGCAGCACGACGTTCTCACCGTCGTGCACCTCCACGTCACCGGCCGGATACAGGTCGTCACGCTCGGCGACGGCGAACCCGTTCTCCTGGACGATGTCGATCACCCGCGACTTCATCGTCGTCACCCGCATCGCGGTTCCGTCGACGGTCAATGTCACGGTCTTGCAGACAGATACCGCGTAGCTACCGGCGAACGCCAGAACCAACAGCAGCCCTGCGACTACGAGCCGCAACATCGGCGACGGGGTCTGCTGGAGTTTTGTCAGTACATTCAACGCGCTACCACCCCGACCTCAGCAACCACTTCAACGACCTATTCAGCTCAAAATGACAAAAAGGGCCCAGAGGCCCACCCGTTCGATCACAAGACGGTAACGAACTGGTGAAGCTAGAGCAACTCCGGCAAGGAGGCTGTAAACGAGATCACAAGCGTGACCTGGCTATTCAGGGCCTAGTCCGTACACCCGTCGAGCATTGCTTGTGGTGATTCGCGCCAGTTCTTCGGGAGAGCGTTCTAGCAGCTCAGCGACTGCCCGCACGGTATAGGGCAGGCAGTAGGGTTCGTTTGCTAAGCCCCGGTGGGGATGGGGGGTCAAAAAAGGCGCGTCTGTTTCCACCAGAAGTTGCTCCGCCGGGATCAGCGGAACGGCTTCCCGCAAGGCACGAGCGTTACGGAAGCTCACCGTCCCGGACAGGCTGAGCAACCACCCGGCATCGACGCAGCGACGGGCCATCGCACTGTTCGACGAAAAGCAGTGAAAGATCACGGTGTCGGGGGCGCCCTCGGCCCGCAGCACGTCGAGCACCTCGGCGTCGGCTTGCCGGTTGTGGATCATCAGCGGTTTGCCGCACCGCTTGGCCAGGTCGATATGCCACGCAAACGCCTCGCGCTGCACGTCGGGCTGGGCGCAGCCGTGCAGGCGGCCGGGCCAATACAGATCCATGCCGGTCTCACCGACAGCCACCACTCTCGGATGGGCTGCCAACCGCTCGATCTCGGCTCGCGCGGCATCGGTGAGCGCGTCCGAGCGGGTCGGGTGCAACGCCACGGCCGCGTAAACCCGCGGGTCCCACTCGGCAGCCCGGGTCACCCAACGCGCCGAGTCCAGATCGTCGGCGATGGTGACCACCGCGACCACACCGACCGCCGCGGCGCGTTCAACGATGGCGACCACCCCGTCGGCGTCGCGCGCACCGCACGCGTCGAGGTGGGCATGGGCGTCGATCAACGGCGCTAACGGCTCGGGGGCGGGAGGCGCTTCTCGTTTACCAGGTTGGTTGGAGCTCACGCGCACACAATAGGGTCAACCAATAGGGTGGAATCCCGATGAAGCCGTTTTACGTCACCACCGCGATCGCGTATCCCAACGCTGCGCCGCACGTGGGCCACGCATACGAATACATCGCCACCGACGCGATTGCCCGGTTCAAACGGCTCGATGGCGTCGACGTGCGCTTCCTGACCGGAACCGACGAGCACGGCTTGAAGGTCGCGCAGGCCGCCGCAGCTGCGGGCCTGCCGACCGGGCAGCTGGCCCGGCGCAATTCGGATGTGTTTCAGCACATGCAGGAGGCGCTGAACATCTCCTTCGACCGGTTCATCCGCACTACCGATGCCGACCACTACGAGGCATCCAAGGAAATCTGGCGGCGGATGTCGGCGGCCGGTGACATCTACCTCGACGCCTATTCCGGGTGGTACTCGGTGCGCGACGAGCGGTTCTTCTTCGAGTCGGAGACCCAGCTGGTGGACGGGACCAGAGTGGCCGTGGAAACCGGCGCCGCGGTGACTTGGACCGAGGAGCAGACCTATTTCTTCCGGCTGTCGGCGTATGCCGACAAGCTGCTGGCCCACTACCACGCCCACCCCGACTTCATCGCTCCCGAGGTGCGGCGCAACGAAGTAATCAGCTTTGTCTCCGGGGGACTGGAAAATATCTCGATCTCGCGCACCTCGTTCGACTGGGGAGTGCCCGTGCCCGACGATCCGGACCACGTCATCTACGTCTGGGTCGATGCGCTGACCAACTACCTGACCGGAGCTGGCTTCCCCGATACCAACTCGGAGTTATTCCGCCGCTACTGGCCCGCCGACTTGCACATGATCGGCAAGGACATCATCAGGTTTCATGCCGTGTACTGGCCGGCGTTTTTGATGTCTGCCGGAATCGAGCTGCCGCGAAGGGTTTTCGCCCACGGGTTCTTGCACCACCGTGGCGAGAAAATGAGCAAGTCCCTGGGCAACGTCGTCGACCCGGTGGCGCTGGTGGAAACGTTCGGTGTGGACCAGCTCCGATACTTCCTGTTGCGCGAGGTGCCCTTCGGCCAGGACGGCAACTACACCGAAGAGGCCATCATCACCCGGATCAACACCGACCTGGCCAATGAGCTCGGCAACCTGGCCCAACGGTCGTTGTCGATGGTGGCCAAGAACCTCGGTGGGGTGGTGCCCGAACCCGGTGAGTTCACCTCTGCCGATACTGAGCTGCTGACGACGGCCGATGGCTTGTTGGAGCGGGTGCGCGCCAATTTCGAAGGGCAGGCGATGCACTTGGCCCTGGAGGCGATCTGGCTGATGCTCGGGGAGGCGAACAAGTACTTCTCGGCACAACAGCCGTGGGTCCTGCGCAAAAGCGAGTCCGAGGCGGATCAGGCGCGGTTCCGTACTGTCCTCTACACCACTTGCGAGGCGGTCCGTATCGCGGCGCTGCTGGTTCAGCCGGTCATGCCGGAGTCGGCCGGCAAGATGTTGGACTTGCTCGGCCAGACCGAAGACCAACGGGCGTTCACTGCCATCGGCGCGCGGCTGGCCCCCGGCACCGTGCTGCCGCCGCCTACGGGTGTGTTCCCCCGCTACCAGCCGCCTCCCACCAGCGAAGTCGAGTGAGCGGAACGAACGCTTTCTTCTCTAACTGAGTGAGTCGCAATTAGATTGCACCACAAGCATATTCAGCGGGGGTCTGCCGAATTCGACGGTACTGCCGAGTCCGACGGCTATCGTGCACAGCACCGGTCCCCGCCCGACGGCACGACGATGGCGGCGGCCGCGACAGTGGCGCTGACGATCCACCGCCGTCGGCGCCCGCATCAGGAAAAAGCGTCTAGCATAGCCTCTGCTATAGGCATAATCGGCCTGTGGACCGACGACTTAATCGTCAACACAGCCAGTCGCCGATGACGACCTTGAAGCAGCTGCCCGCGCTGGTGGTGTTGGAGCGCATCCCGGTTCCCATGCTCGCTATCGGGCATGACGGCAGCATCTTGTTCACAAACACCGCATTTGCCGAGATGGTGGGCTTCGAGCCGGACGAGGTCTTGTCGCTGAGGTTTCATCAGATCTTCCATCAGGCCGCGTCCTCGGAATCCCTACTGCCGGCCGTACATGCTCTGGCGAATATGGTCGTCGAATTGGCTCACAAAGACGGCTCGGTCGTGCGAGCACTGATGAGCAAGTCGGCAGCGACGCGGGCGGAGGATCAATTTGCCCTCGCGACGTTCCAGGATCTGACTGCGCAGTTGTGGGAAGAGGAGCGCTAGCGTCGGGCTTTCACCGCCTTACAGCCGATTCGTTCATCTCGCGACTTTGGGCCCAATCGTCCCGCAGGTTTCGATCGGTTCTGTGCGATCCACCGCTTCGGTGTCTTGGACGGTTTGCGCGCGCTAAGCGTAATCGCGGTGGTCTGACTGCACAGATCGGGAACGCCGGGCCCAGCCATCTCGACCAAGGGCTCATCAATCGCGGCATCGAGGATCTTCCGCGGGTGGCTTCGGATCGAACCTGGCGCGCGATCGCTCCTGCGCCTCCGAGTTCCGTGGCCTAACAACTTCGCGCCACAGTCGTCCTGATCGTCCGACCTGCCGGCCTTGTCAATCCCAATCGCCGCCGGTCCAACCGGCGCTGATCGCGAGTGCAGTGCGCCGCCTGACGAATTGGCTGAAGTAATCGATCCGGTCCGGTTGCAGGATACCGGTCAGCACGAGGGCCCAGCTCTTCTCGAGGTCAAGCAGGAACCGCTCCGGTTCGTCAAGATTGCTAGCCTGTCGCAACCCCATGTGCAGCGACACGATGAGGCGTCCCACATCCTGTGGACTACACCGCTTGTCGATGTCACCCTCGGCGATGGCTTTCTCGACAACCACAGCGAGGGCTTGGATCCAGTCGTCTAATAGCCTCTCCTGCAGCCCCTCCGACCGGCCGGCCGACTCCAGCAGGTTCAGTCCTGCCCTGACCCCATCCGTCTGGATGTCCTGGGCGGCTATCAGGTAAGAGAAGTCGATCAGCGTCTCCAGGCCCGAAAGATTTCGAGAAAGCAGATCTTCCATGGCGACGGTACCCGCGGCGGTCTGTCCCTCGATGATCGCGACCGCCAACGCATACTTCGAATGGAAATGGAAATACATTGCGCCCTTGGTCAGTTCGGCTTCGGTCAGGATGTCGTCGAGGCCGACGTCGTGGTAGGCCCGTCGAGCGAACTGATAAGAGGCGGCCCGCAAAATCTGTCGCCGCGTCGTGTCTGCGCATCCGTCAGTCGAGTTGGTCGTCATCGCAACCGAGGACTCACACGCCCAGTATCGGGTGATTGCGATCGCCGTTGGCTATCGCGACGGCCGCCACGCGGGTGATGGTTTCCAGGCCGGCGCCGTAGGCCGGGTCGATCGCCTTCACGTTCACGATGCCCCCCTCGAGCGAGGCGCACACTTCGGTCTAGACGAGGACTCACCGGCGTGTCTCGGACGGCATTTGGGCCGCTTCTGCGGTTAGCAGTATGTCCTCGACACGCGGAGTTCCGACGCTGATGACCAAAACATGGCACTCGAATACTAAAAGTAGGTGTAGGATGTCATTGCCATACTATACGGATGTAAGCGTGCTTGTCACGTGGTTGTCGGTTTGTTCGCTGTGTTCGCGCCTAGTCACCGCGTGCGGCTACTACCTCAACCGCCGCAACCGTTACGGTCGATCTGTACGCGCCAGGGGAAGCACATGTCGTGTTCGTGACCATACCGCCCGAAGCGCTGGCGGCGTCGGCCGGCACACTGCGGGGCGTCGGCTCCCGCGATGAACGCCGGAAACGCAGCGGCGGCCACACGCCGAGATGTACCAGGCAATGAGTGGCGCAGGCCCCGGCGATTCTCCGGCAGCTTGTTGACGTCTTGACGGTCAGCAGCGGTTTGTGCGCCGGGACCGAGGCCGGCAACGCGAGCGCCGCCCGCTGACGAGCAAGGTCGCGCTACCGACTTCGGGCTCGAGCGCTGGCACCAGTCGCTGGCCGGCTGTGGACCGATCTGGCGAGCGCGGGTCAAAGGAGCTGCGACACGTCATTGACCGTTGGCCGTCGTCGTTGAGTCGCGCGGGATATCAAGCGTTGCAATCGGATACAGCCCCGAGCCGTCACGGCCGTCGCGGGCCAACGCCATGGGCGCAAAGTTCGCCACGTGCGAGGCGTCCGGCTTGTGCTGTTGCCATTCCACGGACGCGCGCAGCGTGTAGTGCCCCGGCGCCAAGCCCGTGAGGTCGATGTGAACCGACTCGGTGGAAGACGCGGGGTCCGCCACCTCGCGTGAGCGGTCGCTTTGGTCGTCGTGGACCAGTGTCTTGAGATTGACTGTTGCCGGCAGCGTGCGAACCACCGCTCCCGAGAAATCCACCAGCTTGTAGCCGGGCACCCAATTCTCGGTGGCGGCTGCGGAGCCGTAGTTGGTCCAGACGACAGCTATGGTCGCCACCTTGCCCTGTATTGATTGCGACCCCGGCCGCGTTTCGACCGAGTACCGATAGCCAGCCGATGAGTTGGCTTGCGCCCAAAGCAGATACAACTTGGGGTCCATCGCGGAGGTCGAATCACGGTCTGGGAACTTGGCACTCGAGGTCATCGACACGTGATACCTGACGACGTCGTGCAGGCCCTTTTGGTAGTACGACTGCGGGTCGGTTCCGTTCGGCAAGCCGCACCACTCAGTGATCACCAGCGCCGAGGCCACCCGCTGCTTGATCGCGTTAACGACCGCATCGTTGGAACGCACGTAGTGAGAGTCGTTGGACTCGGCCCATGCCGGCAACGGCGCCTGGACACCGAGGCAATCCGAGCGGATGCCCACCGGCGCGGACAGCTTTTTGGTGACGTCATCGGCAAACAATTCGCGCACGATCTCCGGGTTTTGCGGCGTGACCACCAATTGTGTATGGGGGAAGGCGTTCACATTGGCCGCGACCAGCTGCCGAATGGACGCGATGGTGATGCTCTGATCGCGGAACTGGCTGTAATAGCCCAGGGTCGCGACGCTGTCGTCGGGTGCCGCGCCCGGCGCGCCCAGCGTGTCATGCGAATACGCGATCTGGTTCTCGCTGAAATCCCCGTACCCCGAGAACTCGAAAACGCTGAGCCGCTCGTCGCCGTCATAGCGGCGGCCGAGCGCGGCGAGCAGCTGCGCGAAACCGTTCAGGTACGTGGGGTCATTCCAGTTCGGTACCACCTGGGTCACCCCGGGCGTGGGACTGTTGGGCGGCGCAGGGTCGTTGGTACTGGCGCCGGGAACGGCACGCACCCAGTCGGGAATCTCAATATTCGTGTTGTCCGGGTAGGAATCGTTACAACAGGACTGGTAGGCGTACACGCGAAGCGTCAGCCGCATGTTGCGGGCAGCCAGCTTGTTCAGCTCGTCGTCGATCACGCTGAAGTCGTATTTGAGATCGTCAGGAGCATCGGGAGGCAGCGTGCGCGGATCGGTGGGCTGCAACTGCCGCCACGAGACACGCAGACTGGCGTCGCTTGACGCAGGCCACGCCGGATACCGCTGCTGCGCGGGATCGCCTTGCGGGAAAAGCGGAACCAAGAGGTCTTCGTACTGGCCGCGCAGCGGGTTGGGTATCTCCTCAACGGTGGGCGGTATGGCCGGGCTGACCATCGCGTTCAGCGGCCCGGGGTTGCTCTTACTACTACATCCGTTCAGGGCCAGCGCCGCGCACGCGACAACGACCACCGCGTCTTTCCTCAACATACGAACCATCGTTGCCGGTGCTAGATGGCGCCGAGCGACAACGCCTCGCGGTCGGCGAGAAACGGCATCGGCATCCAGCGCGCGGACAGTAACGCCTCCATTGCATTGCCCGGGACGGGGCGCGACAACAAGAATCCCTGCGCCCGATGACATCCGTGTTGCATCAAAGTCAGTGCGGCAGCAGGTGTCTCGACTCCCTCGGCAACCAGCTGCAGGCCGAAGGCCTCAGCAAGCCCGATGATGGCGCGGACGATGGCCAGATCGCCGTCGTTGGTGCCCAAGTCGCGTACGAACCCGGTGTCGATCTTGAGCATGTCCACCGGGAGGGACTTGAGGTGCGACAGGACCGCATAGCCGGTGCCGAAGTCATCAATGGCTATTTGGACCCCGACCTCCTTGAGCTCGGAGAGGGTCTTGCGAGTGGTTTCGATGTCGTGCACCACTGCGCGCTCGGTGATCTCCAGACATACCGATCCGCCATCGATGCCGAACTCCTCGATGGTGTCGGCGACACTACGAACAAAACCGCGGGTAATCAGTTGAACGGGCGACACATTGATGCGCAATACGGCGCTTTGCCCTACGCCGTTAGATCGCCACCGGCTGAATTCGGCGCAGGCGCTGCGCATCACCCACCGGCCCAGTTCCCCGGCGAGGTTGGTCGATTCGGCTACTCCGATGAACGAATCCGGTAGCAGCAGCCCCCAAATCGGGTGTCGCCACCGCACCAGCGCCTCGGCCGCCACGATGGCGCCGGTCCACAAGTCGACCTCGGGCAGATAGTGCAGCAGCAGCGCTTCGCTGTCGATATCGCCTTGGAGATGGAGCTCGATGTCGTTGCGGAAGGCGCTTTTGAGAGACATGTCATCGGTGGACAGCGCGACCTGGTTGCCGCCCCCGCGCTTGGCGGTCAAAACGGCCTCGTCGGCACGACGGAGCAGATCGGTGCTGTTGTCACGCCCCGGCATGCCCACGGCCACCCCGATGCTGACGGTACGGGTGATCATGTGGCCGCCGATCGCCAGGCGCTCGCGCAGCATCGCCCCGAGGCGTCGGGCGACCGACTCTGCGGTTCCTGCCAACATCGGCTGGTCCGGAATGACGACGAACTCGTCTCCACCCAGCCGGGCGATCATGCTCTGAGTTCCCGCACACACCCGAATGCGTTGCGCGAACAACCTGATGAACCAGTCACCCGCGGTATGGCCGAGGTAATCGTTGATCGACTTCAGCCGGTCGAGGTCGAGGTACAAGACCGCGACGGGTCCAGGACTTCCCGCTGCGAGCCTTTCGGTAAGACGCGCGACCAATGCCCGACGGTTGTAAAGGCCGGTCAGGTCGTCGTGTTCGGCCAGATAGCGAAGCTTCTCTTCGGCTGCCATACGGGCCTGGAGCTGCGCAAACAAAGCGGCGACCGCCTCGAGCGTGTTGATCTCTTCTTGCTTCCACTTCTTCCTGGCGCCGAACTTGACGAAGCCGAGTACGCCGGTGGTCACCTCACCTGAGACCAGCGGCGCGGCGGCCACCGAAGGCGATGCGACTTGCTTGGGGCCTGCCATCCAGCGCCGGAAAGAACGGTTGGTCTGGTCCGGCCGGATCACGACCGGTTTCCTACCGCTTTGGCACTGCGCGATCACCGGGTCGGCGCTGGTGAAGTGGACAACGGACTGCGGATCGGGGTCTGGAACGTTTAGCCGCGGTGGCCATTCCGCCACCAGCACCGAGGCCCGGATCTCGTGGTCGTGGTGCCGCAAGAAGCTGGCGTCCACGTCGAACTGCTCGACGAGCTGCGCGAGGACCTTTTCGCTCACCTGAGTCACGGTAGATGCGGTGGCCTCCATGAGCTGGGTGGCGACGGAGTGGACGACGAGGTCCAGGCTGCGCGGCAACAGGCTCCTCCGATGTATGCACGTATCCCGTCTGGGCGACCGGCCCAACTAGGACCGGTCTTCAAGGCCCTCCTCCGGATGCACGCCGATGCGCATCGAAGTGGCCCCTTGGTTCGCCTGGTTGTCTACTAGATGTACTCGGACCGGGGCAGGTCGCGGATTGACAGTTAGAAGAGCGTATCATGCGGCGCCCGGTGCAGCTGGCGTCGATTCGGCCTTGCGGCATTGACCTGGAGTGGCGCCCAGGCTTATCGGCGGCCGGGCAATCTTCGAGTTCAACGGCCCTTTTCGCGGCGGCCCAACCAGCCGGGCTTGCGAGTGAGACAGCTCACAATCGCGGGCAAATTGTCACGCCCGGCCGGCCTGCGGTGTCTCAAGGGCACACACCTAGAACAGGAGACACTAATGACCGAGATGGAAATGCCCGACCAAAGAACTCATGTCGTCGTCGTTGGCGGCGGATACGCCGGAACACTGGCCGCCAATCATCTGCGGCTGCGCCCGGACATTGACATCACCCTGGTGAACCCGCGTCCGATCTTCGTCGAGCGAATCCGCCTGCACCAGTTGGTCGCCAACAGCGGCACAGCCACCGTCGATTACGGCACGCTGCTCGGCGACGGGATCCGGCTGGTCGTCGACAGCGCTGACCGCATCGACACCGCTGACCGGCAGGTACTGCTGACCTCGGGTGCCGTGCTGAACTACGACTACCTGATCTACGCCGTGGGCAGCACCGGGGCGATGCCGGCAGTGCCCGGCGCAGCCGAATTCGCTTATTCTGTCGCCGATCTGGAAAGCGCGCAGCGGCTGCGTTATACCCTCGCCGATTTGCACCCCGACGCGCCCGTCGCGGTGGTGGGCGGCGGCTTGACCGGCATCGAAACGGCGTCCGAGCTGGCACAGCAGGGACGCCCGGTGACCCTGGTGTGTGGCGGTGTCCTGGGACCGTCGTTGAGCAAACGGGGCCGGCGTTCGGTGGCCCAGCAGATGCGCAGGCTCGGCGTGGACGTGCTCGAATCCTTCGCGGTCAGCGAGGTGCGGTGGGATGCGGTGGTGCTCAGTGACGGCGCCGTGGTGCCCAGTGCGGCCACGGTGTGGACCGCAGGTTTCGGTGTGCCGGATCTGGCCACCCGCAGCGGACTTCGCACCGATGCCCTGGGCCGGCTGCTCACCGATGAAACGCTGACCAGCATCGACGACGAGCACATCGTCGCCGCCGGTGACTCCGCCGCGCCGTCGGGCCACCCGTTGCGGATGAGCTGCCAAGCCGCCGGGCCGTTGGGGGCCCAAGCCGCCAACACCGTGCTCAGCCGCATCGCCGGAAACGCGCCGGCGGTGGTGAACCAGGCGTTCGTGGGGCAGTGCATCAGCCTGGGCCGCTCGCACGCCACCTTCCAGGTCGCTCGCACCGATGACACCCCGGTAAACGTGGTCGTCGGGGGCCGAGCCGCCGCCTCCATCAAGGAAGCGGTCTGCAAGGCCACGGTGTGGACCATCCGGCGCGAGGCCGCCAAACCCGGCTCGTACTACTGGCTCAAGGGCGGCAAGCGGCCCGCACAGTTGCCGGCCGACCAGCAGGTAGCTCTGCGATGACGCGCGCACCGGCCGGTGGTGAGCACGCCGAACGGTTCACCCTGCTGCGGCTCGTTGCTGTTCACCATCGCCTACGAAATCCTGGGCTCGGCAACCGAGGCCGACGACGTGTTACAGGACAGCTATCTGCGGTGGGCGGACGTCGACCTGTCCACCGTGCGCGACACCAAGTCCTACCTGGCCCAGCTGGTCACCCGCCAGGCACTCAACGCGTTGCGGGCCGACGCCCGCCGCCGCGAAGAGTACGTGGGGCCCTGGCTGCCCGAGCCGCTGCTCCTCGACGACCAGGACCCGTCAGCCGATGTCGTTCTGGCGGAATCGGTTTCGATGGCAATGCTGGTCTTACTGGAAACACTGAGCCCGGACGAACGAGCGGTGTTCGTGCTGCGGGAGGTGTTCGGCTTCGACTACGGCGAGATTGCCGAGGCGGTGGGCAAACCGACGCCGACGGTACGGCAGGTTGCGCACCGGGCACGCGAACACGTGCGGGCGCGGCGGAAGCGATTCGACGTTGTGGACCCGGAACGCAACGCGGAGATCACCGCTCAGTTTCTGGCCACTGCAGCCAGCGGTGACGTGGACGCTTTGATGGCGATGCTCGCGACGGACGCCACCTGGACAGCCGACAGCGGCGGCAAGGTGTCTGCGGCCCGCAGGCCGGTGGTCGGCGCCGAGCGGGTGGCCAGGGCCATCGCCGGGCTGATGCGCAAAGCGGGGGCGCATCTGAACGTGGAAATGGTGACCTGTAACAGCGCTCCGGCCGTCTTGCTCTACCTCGGCGAAAACCTCGAGGGGGTAATCACACTGGAGATTTCCGACGACAAGATCACCAATTTCTACGTGATGCGCAACCCCGAAAAGCTGACGACCCTGGCGGCCGCACGGGAGATCAGCCGGGACTAAGCGACGCTTGCGCTGCGAAAGTCCACCGTTCTGTCAAGCTAGGGCGGTGCGAATCGACCGGCTCGGCGATCTTGGCGGCGCACCCCAGGTGCTGCGCGCTGTCGGTGACGCCACCAGCAGGCTCGATTTGCCACCGCCTGCCGCGCTGACCGGCGATTGGTTCGATGCGCTGGCGGTGATCGCGCCCAGCCTGGCGGCGCAACCGGTGAACGTCGACGACGCGTTCGGAGTCCGTTCAGGCCCTGAAGGACCCCGTGAGGGACATATTGCGTCCAATTCCGGAGCGGTGGGCGGCGGGTGGGTCGGCTACCTGTCCTACCCGGACCCCGGAGCCGACGGGCAGCCTATCCGGATCCCGGAGGCCGCCGGCGCCTGGACCGACTGTGTGCTGCGCCGCGACCGTGACGCGCAGTGGTGGTACGAGAGCCTGTCCGGGGCGCCGATGCCGGACTGGCTGACCACGGCACTGGCAACGACGCCGGCACCGGCACCGGATTGCCGGATCGTCTGGGACGCGGCCGACCGGGAGGCACACCGCAACGGCGTACTTGCCTGCCTGGAGGCGATCCGCGCCGGCGAGATCTACCAGGCATGCGTGTGCACCCAGTTCACCGGGACAGTCACCGGGGCCCCGCTGGACTTCTTCATCGCCGGGGTGGCACGCACTTCTCCGGCCCGTGCGGCCTATATCGCTGGGCCATGGGGTGCGGTGGCCTCACTGTCCCCTGAGCTTTTCCTGCGGCGCCGTGGTGCCGTTGTGACGTCCAGCCCGATCAAGGGCACCCTGCCGTTGGACGCCTGGCCGTCGGCGCTGCGGGCTTCGGCCAAAGAGGTAGCCGAGAACATCATGATCGTGGATCTGGTCCGCAATGACCTTGGCCGGGTAGCGATTACCGGCACAGTCACCGTGCCGGAGCTGTTGGTCGTGCGGCGCGCGCCCGGCGTGTGGCACCTGGTGTCCACCGTGTCGGCACAAGTTCCCGTGGAGCTGCCGACGTCGGCGCTATTGGACGCTGCTTTTCCGCCGGCTTCGGTCACTGGGACTCCCAAACTTCGTGCCCGCCAATTAATTTCGCAATGGGAGCAGCACCGTCGCGGGATATACTGCGGCACAGTTGGTTTGGCGTCCCCCGTCGCCGGGTGCGAGCTCAACGTCGCGATCCGAACCGTCGAGTTCGACACCATCGGCAACGCCGTGCTGGGGGTCGGCGGCGGGATCACTGCCGACTCTGATCCCGACGCCGAATGGGAGGAGTGCCTGCATAAAGCGGCGCCCATCGTTGGACTGCCGTCCGCGGCGACCGCCACGCCGGTCGGTTAACCAGCTGGGATTTCGGATAACGGTCACATCAAAGGCGCATCCCGGCGACCTCATGGGAGCCGCCAGCGTGGCCTCACTGCCGGTACCCACCGCGGGTCTCCCGGCACTACCGGGTCTTCCGGCGCTACCGGCGGGTCTCCCGCCGCTACCGGGTCTCCCGGCGCTGGGTCTCCCCGCGCCACCGGCAGGGCTCCCCCGCACTACCGCCGTTACCCGCCCTGCCGCCACTGCCCGCCCTGCCCCCGGCCCCAACTGCCGCCTCCCCCGAAACTGTGCGCGCCACCAGTCGGCTTCTGGCAGCCCTGCATATAGCTGGGCGCGGTTGGGCACCGCGCCCACACTCAGCCGTCTCGCTGGCGTGACCGCAGGACCGCGTCGTAGAGCTGGCTCGAGCGGACCTCCGGATGCGCGGCGGCCACCTGGCCACAGGCTTCCTTGACGCGGACACCGCCAGCGACGAGGTCCTCCACTTGTGCGACCAGAGACATCAGGTCGGCGCGCGGCGTCGCGCCGGCCAGCACCACAGTGATCTCGCCGAGCACACCGTCGGCCGCCCACCTCGCCAGCTCAACGAGCGATCCGCGCACCACTTCCTCGTGCACCTTGGTCAGCTCCCGGCAGACCACCGCCTGACGTGCACCGCCGAGTTGCTCGACCGCATCGCGCAGGCACGCTGGCAACCGGCGCGGCGATTCAAAGAACACACAGGTGCGCCGCTCGTCGGCCAGCGAGGCCAGCCATGTTCGGCGCGCCGAGCTCTTGCGTGGTGCGAAACCCTCGAAGCAGAACTTCTCCGCCGGCAAACCGGACACGGCCAGCGCGGTAGTCACCGCGGACGGCCCGGGTAGGCACCGCACCTGTAGGCCGGCATCGACGCACGCCACGACCAGGCGGTAGCCGGGGTCGCTGATCACCGGCATTCCGGCGTCGCTGACCACCAGCACCGTGGCACCGGCTTCGATTTCGGCGACCAAGGCGGGCACCCGCGCGGCCTCGACCTGGTCGAACATGCTGACCACCCGGCCGGTGATCCGAACGTCGAGCGCCTTGGCCAGATTTCGCACCCGTCGGGTGTCCTCGGCCGCGATTACATCGGCACGACCCAGCGCGTCGATTAGCCGTGCCGACGCATCCGACGGCTGGCCCAAAGGGGTCGCACCGAGCAAAAGGCGACCATCGGTCATGACGGACAGCCTACGATCGACGTGATGACCGCCCCGCCCCGCGAAACCCCCGTCGTTGTCGAGGAGCGCGCGGTGCCCGTCGTCAGCCCGGGACCGCTGGTTCCGGTCGCAGCTTTCGGGCCGGTGGACGCGGTGCGCGGCTGGGTCGTGACCGGAGTGATCACACTGCTCGCTACGGTGACCCGATTCCTGAACCTGGGCTCACCGGCTGATGCGGGCACACCCATCTTCGACGAGAAGCATTACGCGCCTCAGGCCTGGCAGGTGCTGCACAACCATGGCGTGGAAGACAATCCCGGGTTCGGCCTGGTGGTTCATCCCCCGGTCGCCAAGCAACTGATCGCGATCGGCGAGGCGATATTCGGTTACAACGGAGTCGGCTGGCGGTTCACGGGCGCGCTGCTCGGCGTGGTCATGGTGGCGCTGGTGGTGCGGATCGTGCGGCGGATCAGCCGCTCGACACTGGTCGGCGCTATCGCCGGGTTGCTGCTGATCTGCGACGGCGTCAGCTTTGTCGCCGCGCGGACCGCGCTGCTGGACGGCTTCCTCACCTTCTTCGTGGTCGCGGCGTTCGGCGCACTCATCGTCGACCGCGATCAGGTTCGCGAGCGGATGCACGTCGCGCTGTTGGAGGGACGTTCCATCGAAACGGTCTGGGGCCCGCGGCTGGGTGTGCGCTGGTGGCGATTCGGCGCCGGGGTGCTGCTCGGATTGGCCTGCGCGACAAAGTGGTCCGGTCTGTACTTCGTGCTGTTCTTCGGTGTGATGTCGTTGGCGTTCGACGTGGCGGCACGCCGCCAGTACCAAGTGACCAGGCCCTGGCTGGGGGTTTTACGACGTGATGTGTTCCCCACCGGATACGCGTTGGCGCTCATCCCGTTCGCGGTCTACCTGGCCAGCTATGCGCCGTGGTTCGCGTCCGAGACCGCAATCGACCGGCACGAGGTGGGCCAGGCAATTGGTCGCCACTCGGATTTCCCGCTGCCCGACGCGGTGCGCTCGCTCTGGTACTACACCTCCAAGGCGTTCCAATTCCATGCCGGCCTGACGAATTCCGCGGGCAACTACCACCCGTGGGAATCCAAACCGTGGAGCTGGCCCATGTCGCTGCGCCCAGTGCTCTATGCCATCGACCAGCAGAACGTTCCCGGTTGCGGCGCCCAGTCGTGTGTCAAGGCGGAGATGATGGTCGGCACGCCCGCCATGTGGTGGCTGGCAGTGCCGGTCTTGATTTACGCCGCCTGGCGGACGGTAATTCGCCGGGACTGGCGTTACGCGGCTGTTTTGGTTGGTTATTGCGCCGGGTGGTTGCCATGGTTCGCCGACATCGACCGGCAGATGTACTTCTTCTACGCAGCGACGATGGCGCCGTTCCTGGTGATGGGCATCGCACTGATTCTCGGCGACATTCTCTACCCCCCTGGCCAAGCGCCCAGTCGCCAAGGCGCGGAACGACGCACACTGGGGCTGATCGTGGTGTGCTGCTACGTGGCCTTAGTGGTGACAAACTTCGCTTGGCTGTTTCCAGTGCTCACCGGACTGCCCATCTCACAACAGACCTGGAACATGGAGATCTGGCTGCCCAGCTGGCGCTAATCTGTTGCCTTTTGCGCCGAGAGTGCCGTGAGGGGCTAAAGAGGGTCGCGCGCGGCAGGGCAGGACATGCAGCGGGGCCCGCCACGGCCGGTACCCAATTCGGAGCCCGCGATGGTCAGCACTTCGATGCCCGCGTCCTGCAGGCGGGTGTTGGTCTGCACATTGCGCTCATAGGCGACGACGACACCGGGCGCCAATGCCAACGTGTTGTTGCCGTCGTCCCACTGTTCGCGTTCGGCAATGACGGGGTCTAATCCGGTGTCGATGACCCGCAGCTTGTCGATCCCAATCGCATTTGCAGCCGCCTCAAGAAATGGAACCGCGTCGCTGATGGTGACGCCGTCGGGCGTGCGCTGGATCGTGAATGCCGAGAGCGTTTCGACGATGTTTGCATACATCACCACCGTGTCCGTGTCGACCATCGTGCACACCGTGTCCAGGTGCATCTGCGCGCGCCTCTGGGCGATCGGCACAGCGAGCACCGTGTTCGCAAGGTCATCGTCAAAAAGGCTGCGCGCCAACGCTTCCGCGCCGGCCGGGGTGGTCCGCTCACCCACCCCGACCGCGACCACACCCGGGGCGAGCAACAGCACGTCACCACCCTCGACGGGAGCGGTGCGTGATTCGTACGCACGCCGTACGCCGGTGAACCGCGGGTGATGGGCATAGATGAGGTCGGTCAACGACGCCTCACGAACCCGCGCCCGCAGCGCCAGCGAAGGAATCACCACCCGCGGCCCGACCCAGATCGAGGAATCGCGAGTGAACACCAGGTTCGGCAACGGCTCGATGACGAAATCCGCCCCATGGTGCATACGAAGCACCAACGACACGTCGGTCCGGGTATCCGACGGGAGCTCGTTGAACGTCATGCCGGCCATCAGCACATGAGCCAGCGTGGCCGGGTCGAGGCCCCGCAGGTAGGCCGAAAGCTCTTGTGCCAACGGCGCTCCGAGCCGGCGTGCGTCGACGGCGGCGGCGACCCCGTGCATCCGGGCGGCCCCACTGTTCAGCGCCTCGGTCAGCAGTTCGGACAGCAACAGGACTTCCACGCCGCGAGAACGCAGCAGCTCGGCGAATTGGTCGTGCTCCTCCTGCGCGCGCGAAACCCAGGGCAGCCCGTCGAACAGCAGCTGGTCGTTGTTGCGAGGGTTAAGTCGTCGCAGCTCGGCGCCGGGGCGGTGCAGGATGGCGACCCGTAGCGCTCCCACCTCGGAATCGGTGCCCAGCTCGGCAACACTCACACCTAGAACCGTAGCCGCGCCAATCTCGACGGTCGCGTCATGCACGGTTTCATCGAACGGATGTGCGATAAACTGGGCGCCGTGGGGATCGCGGTACAGGGCTCGCTGTTCGAGCACAACGAGCGCAGACAACTTGGGGACGGCGCCTTTGTCGAGATCCGCGCCGGCTGGCTTTCGGGTGGCACACCAGGTGAGGAAGGCCTGCTCGACGCGCTGCTGTCGACGGTGCCGTGGCGTGCCGAACGCCGCCAGATGTACGACCGGGTGGTCGACGTGCCCCGGCTGGTGAGTTTTCACGACCTGACGATCGAAGATCCCCCGCATCCGCTGCTGGCGCGGCTGCGCCGGCGGCTCAACGACATCTACGGCGCCGAGCTGGGTGAGCCGTTCACCACCGTCGGGTTGTGTTGTTACCGCGACGGCTCCGACAGTGTCGCCTGGCATGGCGACACCATCGGTCGCAGCAGCTCTGAGGACACCATGGTGGCGATTGTCAGCTTGGGCGCCACCCGTACCTTCGCGTTGCGCCGACGTGGCGGCGGCCCTTCGTTGCGACTGCCGCTGGCGCACGGCGATCTACTGGTGATGGGCGGATCATGCCAGCGCACTTGGGAGCACGCGGTTCCCAAGACGTCCGCGCCCGCAGGTCCGCGGGTCAGCATCCAGTTCCGGCCACACGACGTGCGCTAACTCCGGACCGCGGCCACCGCCTTGACGAGCAAGTCGCGGGCACGTTGCGTGTCGACCTTCGCAACCGGTTGGTCCGGGACGACGAGCGGATTGGCGATCACGATCACTTGGTAGTCGCCGAACTGAGCGGAGTAGTCGTAGAGCTCGCCGGTGCGGGCTCCTCCGCCGTATACCGCCTGAAGGACGCGGTGTATGCCCTGGGTGTGCGTCCCGTCGATGTGCGGCGCGTCGATCATCTCGATGCCGCCCCGCAGCTGGGGCCCGGAGAACGCCACCTTGCTGCAGTCTTTGCCCGGGTCGTTGACTGGCAACGGCTTGGAAGTCTCCACGGCGATGACGACGTACCGGTTGCCGTTGCCCTCGGCGGACACCGCAGCCATATTGCCCTGCAGGTCCGGCGGCATATCCGGCCCGACCGCCACCTTCGCGCATTTGGCGGGATCGAAACTCAGCCCCTCGGGCAGCTTGCGGGCGGATAGAAGCTTGGGATCGATGGCCCGTTCAGTGACATCGGCGACTTTGAACTCAGGTCCGAAGCTCGACTTGACGTCGACGACCTTGGCGATGTCGGCCTTGGTTGAGGACGTACTCGGGTCCGATGAGCAGCCGGCGAGCAAGCACACAGATGCGATCGCGAGCACCACCTTCAACATCGTGGCCAATCTACCCAAAGCAGATGTTCAGCCGCGCAATGTGGACACCGTTTTCACCAGCAGATCGGCGGCGAATTGCGGTGGCAGCGCCGGGAGCGCCGAGCCCGGGTCGGTGGTCAGTGTGGTGAATGCGTAGTAGTCGCCCAGGTAGGCGGTGAATGTATATGCCCGCGAATCGATTTCGGTGCCGGACTCGACGGATGTCCGGATGTCGGCCACCATGCCGAGGGTTTCGGCGCCGTCGATGCGCGGGGCGTCGGTGAGGCGGACGCTGACGGTGGTTCGCCCGGCCATCATGGTCCACTGCCCACATGCCGTGACGACGTTGTGGTCCAGGGCCACGGGCCCCGGCAACCCCGGCAAAGAAACCACCACCGCGTCGACGATGCCGCCCGAACCTGACCCGGACACGCCCTGCGCCGATTGGTTGCGTCCATTGCCGGGGTCAGCGAGTATCGCGCATTGTGGCGGCTTGGCCCTGATAATCGGGGCACCCGCGTCAAGTCTCCAGATCACCCGGGGCGAGGCGGCGCTGGGGATGCCGCTGGTCACCTCATAGTTGGGCGGCAGCTCGCGACCGACCCTCTTGATGTTGGCGGGGTTGACGGCAGTGCCCTGAGCCGACGGCGTGGGCGACGGCGAGACCGGCGGTGCGGGTGCGGGCGATCGAGCGCATGCGGCCACCAGCAGCGTCACCAGGGGGATCGTCACCGGGCCAATCCAGAACGGCCGCATGCCCGTTCATATCACGCTCTTAGTTCGTCAACCAGGTCGAACCGGGCCTTGCCCTTGAACCGGCTTAACTCCTTGGCCTCGACAGCATGTCGGCCGCGTCGCGAACCACAATCGGAGACCCTCACCCGCCGGTTGCGGACTGCTTGGCTCCTCGGTCTTGCCAGAAGTCCCTCGACAATTCACGTCGCCGTGCACGCGCGTCC
Source organism: uncultured Actinomycetota bacterium (assembly GCA_963728815.1). Classification (GTDB taxonomy): domain Bacteria; phylum Actinomycetota; class Actinomycetes; order Mycobacteriales; family Mycobacteriaceae; genus Mycobacterium. The sequence continues at coordinate 33,682 of CAVSLH010000012.1, read as the reverse complement.
CGGTCGGTGAAGTCGGCGATGCCCGTCGTGCCCGAAAACGGCGTGATGGGGACTTCGAACGCAAGCGCACCTGAGATGTGCAGGTCGGCGCCCTTGTTCATGATGAACTTGGTGCGCCGCACCGTGAGCGGGTGCTTCCGCAGCATCACCTGGCACAGCGCCTCGACTTCGGCAGTGAGATCCTCGGGCGCGACGACCCGGTTGACGAGGTCGTAGCGCTCCGCGGTCGCGGCGTCGAACAACGCGCCAATCAGGTTCCACTCCTTGGCCTTACGTCGCCCGGCGAATCGCGGCAGCCGCGATGTGCCGCCCCAACCCGGGGTGATATCCCAGTCGATCTCGGGCATGCCCCACCGGGACCGGTCGGTGGCGATGACGAAATCACACACCAGCGTCAGTTCCAGCCCACCGCCAGTGCAGACCCCGTCGACGGCGGCGATCGTGATCGGAGTCAAGTCCTCGATGACCTGCACGGTCTCCTGGTAGAGCCGCACCTGCCAGTACGGGTCCTCGGGTCCCCAGGTGTTGAACTCGGCGATGTCATCGCCGGCACAGAACGTGTCGCCGGCACCGCGCAGGATGAGGATGCGGCAGTCGCGGTCATCGCGAACCTGCCGAACGGCTCGGTTCAGTTCATCGGAGAGCACCCGATCGAGGGCGTTGTGCTTGTGCGGCCGGTTCAGCGTGATCGTCGTGATCGGGCCTGATCGGTCAAACAGCAGGTTTTGGTAGTCGGGCATCGTCGCTCCCTCCGCCCGGGGCGGTTACTTGCGTAACGAGACTTTAGCCATGGTGGTCTCGTTATGCAAGTGACTCCGGATATCCTTGGCGGTATGCGCGCAATCTCGGGGCCGGCAGTCCTGGACTGCTCGGTGTTCGGTGCGGTAGAGACCATTGGCGACGCCTGGTCATGGATGGTGTTGAGCGAGGCGATCGTCGATGGCATCAGCCGGTTCGACGGATTCCAGCGTCGGCTGGGCATCGCGCGGTCGACGCTGAGCGCGCGGCTGTCCCGCCTCTGCGCGAACGGGCTGATGGAGCGCCACGAGCAGGAGTACCGACTCACCGAAATGGGCGACGACTTCGTCGCCTGCATCATGGCCGCGATGGCCTGGGCCGAGCGGTGGTGCAACGACGACGATGGCGAGGCGCCGGTGCGAGCATCCCACCGCGGGTGTGCCGATCGGATCCACGGCGAACTGCGCTGCGGGGAGTGCCGCGCGTTGGTGCACGCCCGCGACGTGAGCTTTGACCGACGGCCTCGCCCGATGGCCGAGCTGCCGCTGCGACGTCAGCGGACACCGGATCTGGAGCTGTTGCAGCGCGTGTGCCCGAGTTCGGTGGCAGCGACGCTGCAGGTGACGGGTGACCGTTGGAGCGCACTGCTGATTCGCGAATCATTCTACGGATCAACACGATTCGACGAGTTCCAGCAGCGCTTGAACATCGCCACGAACATCCTCACCCAGCGCCTGCGGCGTCTTGTCGACCTTGGCATCCTCACCAGGACTGCCTACCGGCAGCGGCCCACCCGCCACGAATACCGGCTGACCGAGAAGGGTCTGGATCTCTACCCGGTGCCGTTGTCGATGCTGGCCTGGGGCAACCGCTGGGTCTTCGGTGACCGGCCTCCGGTGCGGCTCACCCACGAGAAATGCCGCCGGCTGCTCACACCGATTCTGACCTGCAGCGCATGCACCGGACCAATCTCGCGCGCCGACATTGCGTTCTCGACATCAGCAACCCATTCGACAGAGACCCTGAAGGTGTGACTGCGGCAAGGGGTCTGAGGGCCCTCCATCGACCTGCCACGAGCACGTTGGCGAGCGGAGCACTCGATCAATAATTTCCGGTCGTCGCTGTTAGCCGACCGCCTCGATCACTTGGCTGGCAACGCGTTTGATCTGGTCGGCCATGTCACGCCCGAAGACCAGGTCACGCCGGCGGGGCACATCGATGACAGTGGTGATCACCCCGACGTCTTCGCGCTGCCACACCGCGCCGTAATGGTCCATGATCGCACGCATCGGCACATTCTCGGAAAGCATTCGCGCAGAAAATCTTTCGACTCCGTCGACCTTGGCGGCGATGGACAGCGCGCCGATCAGGAAGCTCCCGATCCCCCGGCCCTGATAGGCGTCGGCGACGGTGAACGCGATCTCGGCGGCCGTCGGATCGTTCTGGTCACGAACAAAGCGCGCGTCGGCCACCGGGTCACTGCCGTCGGTCACCACCCAGACGAAGTGGTCGACGTAGTCGACCTCGGCCAGGTAGTGCATCAGCGCCTGGTTGGGAAGACGAGCCGACATGAACCGCCGATACAGCGTCTCGCTGGAGAAGTGGACGTGCCCGTGCACGGTCCGCTCCCGGTCACCGGGAAGAACTGGGCGCAGCAACAAATCTGTTCCGTCGCGAATCCCAATCGGGATCGGCGTGATGAAAGCGGCGAGACGCTGGCGAACCGTTCGCAGTAGCCGCGGCATGATCCCGGGGATGTCCACCATCCGGGCGAATGCGTCGTTGTCACCGATCCAACCGGTCAGTGGTTCCGTCGTGATGACCGTCGCCGTCCGCGGGATGTCACGCAGCAGGGCGATCTCGCCGACGATCATGCCGGGCGACGCCTGCTCGATGATCATCGCGCCGTCGTCATCGACGTGCTTGACCTCGACAGTGCCCGACGAGATGAGCAGGAACGAAATAGCCTGCTCGCCCTGCTGCATCAGCACCCGGCCGCCAGCGGTCCGCAACGGCTCGACGCTGGCCGCCAATGGCATCAAGTCCCCGGCCGGGCAGCCCTCGAAGATGTCCATTGTCGCGAGTTCTTCCGCGCGGGCGCCGATCAATTCGGTCACTGCGACATCCCGGGATCCCAATACGCTCCGGCGACTTCCAATGACCGCATTGCCATGACCTGCCCCGCCTGTCGTGCCGTCGGATGTTGCTCAGGTTATGAGGTGGGTTCCTGCCGCGGCAAGGATGCGACGACCAGCCTTAGGCGTACGGATTTGCCGGAGCGTCGACACGTGTAACCGTGACCGCATCGAGCGCCGGGATGGGCACGCCGCTCTTTGCCCGGCCCTCCACCCGCAGCCAGGTGTTGTCAGCGAACCGGAAGGCACCGCCGCCGGCGGGACCGCGTAGATGGATGCGAGCCAGTTGGGCATCGGCGGCACAACAGATGATGACGATGCGGGCAAGATCCACCCCGTCCCGCTCATTGAGGACGAAACCGGTAGTGGTGACCAGCCGGTTCGTCAACGATCCCGAGGTGTCATGGGCTGACCGCATCAATACCTCCGGGAGCGACACTTCAGGAGCCCGTCCCGGCGGCAGCGGCGGAAACGCGTGGCGCAGCACATCGTTCGACACGGTTGTTGCCGAACGAGCGGCTGCCTGCGGCCGCGACGCCGGGGGCGTCAGAAAGATCAGCACCACGACGGGCACGACAAGCAACCAGGCCACACCGGTGCGGTGGGAATGTCCATCGTCGTGGTCGTGCCCGCCACGACGAATGTCCCCGACGATCGCCACCAGCGCGAGCCCAACCGGGAGAACGGCGGTGGTTACCAGCCAGGGCAAAAGCGCTGGCTTGACGTAGCGGGTGAACGCGCCGGTAAACGTGATTAACCCGATGCTGAGTCCCACCAGCAGCAGCAGGGTGTTCTCGGTTTCGCGCTTCATGCCGAACCGCCCAGCAACAGCACGCCGGCCACGGTCGCAATCGCGGTAGCCACTACCAAGGTGGCAACGGCAAACCGGGCGGCGAATGCGCGCCCGAACATGCCGGACCGCATCGCCAGCAGCTTGACATCAACGGCGGGCCCCACCACCAACAACACCAGCCGCCGCACCAGCGGAACCATCGTCAGGCCGGAGGCTACGAGCGCGTCGGCCTCCGAGCAGATCGCCAGCGACACCGCCAGCACCGCCATAACAACGACACCGACGATCAAATGCGAGACCACACGCTCCAAGACGCCGGGGGCACCAGAACGTGCGGCGCCGCCGCGGCGGCAGCCCCGACAACCAAATACGCCGCCGCCTGCAGAAAGTCGTGACGGGCCGCCTCGCAGAACACCAGCCACTTGGATCCCGTCCCCGGACCATGAAGCGCATTCGGCGGTAGCCGGCGCGTAATCCACTCGGCGCGCCCCCAACGTGACCACACCCAACCCATCACCACAGCGGTCAGCAATGACGCGCCCACCCTGGCAATGACCATCTTCGGCTGACCGGGGAACGCAACGGCCGTCGCGACCACCACCACCGGATTGATAGCGGGGGCGGCGAGCATGAACGTCAACGCCGCCGCCCCTGCTGCCCCACCATCGCCGAACAGACGTCGCGCCACCGGTACCGGACCCGCACTCGCACCCAGGCAGCGCCGCCCCCGCTAATCCGGCGGCAAGGACCGCCGTCTCGCTGCGGCGGGGCAGCCACCGCACCAGCCGCTCGGGTGGCACAAACACCGCGATGAGTCCGCTGACCACCACACCCAATCCCAGAAAGGGCAGGGCCTGGACGAAAACCGCGCAGAACACGGTGCCCGCGGTGGCCAACATGGCGTTGCCCGCGACGGCCGCGCGCAGCCACGCTCCCGAGACCGCGAAAGCTACCAAGCAAAAGACGAGCACTTCCATGGACCCGACGCGCAGTCCGCGCGCGGCCCTCATCGGCGCCACCGGGCTAGGCGGATCTCATGGACTGGAATGAAAATGATTATCACTGCGGGCAGGGCGGCGTCCGCGCCCAGGGCCCCGACACGGCCGTGCGGCCCATTAGCCTGACTACAGGTCGCGCAAAGTCGCTCAATGAAAGCCTCAACGAAAACGATGGAATAAGCCCGGATCCGGTCGAGTCGACCGACGCTGCTCAACGAGAGCACAATGCTGCGACACCGTTTCCTTGACGCGTCGGGCGAATCAACAAATTCTCCTGTTGCGACGTTTGCTCAGCGCGGCGATGAACAGCCGGTTCGTCGGGACTGGGGACGAACGGCTGTGACGCCTGATCTCCTCCCACCCTGCCCGCGGCGTCACCTACCGGGCCGAGCAGCGCCGCGCAGCGTCGGCTGTGCATCGGTCAACTGCACAACGATTGCTCGATGCACCGGTCAAATCCGTCCAGCCGGATTTTTCTCTGGCCATTCATCAAGACGGCGACTATCCCTATTCCAGGTCGAATGCAAGCAGATTACCTTTTGCGGGTAGTACTTAATGCAAATATATCGACGCCAGGACTGACCCGACACAAAGTCCGCCGGCCCCCACACGTATCCTAGCGAATGTTCAGCGAATTTTTCGATCCCGCATTAGACTTCATGCCGAGTTACTCGCCGGAGCGTCCCGAGAATTGCGTTTGCGAGATCCTAGGCGTGGTAAGCTGTGATCCGAACCGAACCGATCCCGGTGCCCCGCAACAGAAAAGCCTCAGCCCAGTTCTGTACGGACCGGTGCAACCGATACCGCCTGCGCTCGATTAGACGTTCCGTGTCTCGTTTGGAGAGGACTCGAAGAAGCTTCGATCTAACTCTGAGATTAAAGCCTGCAAAGATCGAAACTTGCATAATCGCGGGTGGATCTAAGGGGATTCGAACCCTGGACCTACTCCATACGAACGATCCCGAGTCCGCCAACGCTGAGTTTGCAGTGCTACGAACATGCAGTTCACAGGGTTGGTTCAGACGGTGGTGAAAAGTTGCCGCTGACTCTACTGCGGACTGGCTGGTCGGTGTGCCCCGCCCAGCAAATAGACAGCCTCCGGAGGGCCGGCACCGCCAGCCGACGTTCAGCTGAGACGGTCACAGGCCATTTGCGCAGTCGTCCTGTGCGGTTTGTGGAGCACAATGCCGGCCGTCGGGAATTGAATGTGCGAGGTGTCCCGAGTTTGCCGCATTGACGAAGCGTTTTGTTCGGCTCGGCCAAGCGCCGCCCTGGTGTTGAGCTTGTTGCGATTTGTAAATATGCTACTGTCGATCTGCCTGCCGTTTCCATTCTTTAGGTCCGGATTTCGCGACGAGAAAGGGGCGAAGGAATGGCTATTGGGGATGGCGGTGACATAGTGTTTGTAAAAGCATATAAATCCATCCTATACGTACTCAAGGCGCTGGATTAACAAACTGGAAGTCGGCGCCCCGACACAAAGGACGCCAATGACTGTTATCTCGCTGGATGCCACAGGTCTCGACGGATTCCGTCTCCCGCAAGCCCTTAGCTGGCATGATCCGGACATTGACTGCACGTTGGTGATTTCTCAACCGTCGACGGATCGCGGCCTGTGGACCGAGTATGCAGCCGGCGCGCAGCACAGCTACCGCAAACATGGTGTCGAGTGCACTCTCGACGATGACGCGCTGCGCACCGGGGCCGACACCGTCATGTTCTGCGTCGTGATCGATCGCGCCGAAAAGGTGGTGGCGGGTGTGCGCGCCAAGGGCCCGCTGCGGTCGGCCGAAGACTCGCATGCGGTCGTCGAGTGGGCGGGACAACCCGGGCAAGAGGCTGTCCGCAATATGATCAACGACCGCGTGCCGTTCGGCATCCTCGAGTTCAAGTCGGCATGGGCAACCGACGATCCGGATCGGAGTCCTGGCATCACCACCGCTATGGCTCGCATCGCTTTCCCCATGATGGCTCTACTCGACGTTCAATTTTGCATGGCCACAGCCGCGACCTACGCATTGAACCGGTGGCGCACGTCTGGCGGGGTGTTGGCAGGTATTCCCGCGACGCCCTACCCCGACGAGCGTTACCAAACCAAGATGATGTGGTGGAACCGGCGCGATTTCGTCAAATATGCGGAACCAGAGCAGGTTGGCAAGATCCTCATGGAGACAAACCAACTGACACAAGAGTTTTACCGCCGCTATGAGACCGAAGCGCGTCAGTTGGTTGAAGCGTGATTGCCCATTGCACCACGCGAGTCGAGCAGGTGTTGGCTATCCTATCGGCGCGTGGCCAGACTGTGGACGCCGTGCAGCGTGATTCAGTATCGCATCATTAACGCGGCTGCTGCGCAGCGCGAGTGGAGGTCCCCCGCGGCGACGTGCCGATCCCGCGGTTGTTCGATGTAGACGAATCGTCACATGGCGAATCTCCCACGGTGGAGAAATCCATTGGTACGACGCGCCTGCCGAGCAGCGACTCCATTGCCGCGCTATCCAGCGGACGGGACAGCAGAAAGCCCTGCGCCCGATCGCATCCCAAATCAAGCAGTATCCTGGCGGCGGCGGCAGTCTCGACGCCCTCCGCGACGACCTCGAGTTCGAAAGCGTCCGCCAAGGCGACGATTGCCTGCACGATCGCCAGATCACGTGTGTTGGTGCCGAGATCGCGGACAAATCCTCGGTCGATCTTGAGTGTGTCGACCGGAAGAGACTTCAAATATGCCAACGCGCTGTAGCCAGTTCCGAAGTCGTCGATGGCAATCTGTACGCCAATGTCTTTCAGTCGGGCAAGTGTTCTGCGCGTGGTGTCGATCTCTTGAACCACGACCCTTTCGGTGATCTCAAGACACACCGCGCTAGGGTCGATCGCGAACTCGTCGAGGGTTGCGGCAACGTCCTCGACAATGTTGTTTGCGACGAGCTGCATTGGCGATATGTTGACTCGTAGTGTGGCATCGCATCCCACGCCGCGTGCGCGCCAGAGTCCGAATTGCGCAAAAGCCGAGCGCATTATCAGGCGGCCGAGCTTTCTCGCCAGATTGATCGATTCGAGCACACCGATGAATGAATCAGGCATCAGCAGCCCTCGAGTCGGGTGTTGCCAACGGATGAGCGCCTCCGTCCCGAGGACCTCACCGGTGCGCATGCCAAACTCCGGAAGGTAATGCAGCACCAGGGCGCCGTCAAGGTTGTCGCTGGTCTTTTCCAGATACAGTTCGATGTCGTTGCGGATCGTGTTCCGTTCGAACATCTCGGGGCTGAATGGGGCGACCGCGGCCCCACCGGAATTCTTTGCCGACCGAAGGGCCTGGTCGGCCCGGCCCAGGAGATCCGAAGTGTTCTCGCGTCCCGGTATGCCGGTAGCGACGCCGACACTGACCGAACGGGTGAGCTTCTCGCCGTCTATCACGACCTGCTTGTGAACTCGGTCCTGCAGCCAATGAGCAAACGCTACGGCGGCTTCGACGTCCATCGGGGCGGTAGGCACGACGACAAGCTCGTCACCGCCGAGCCGGGCGGTGACCGAGGAAACGTCTGCCGCCTCGCGCAGGAGCTCGGCGAAGCCCTTGATGAACCGGTCGCCGGCGTTTTGACCGAGATGCTCGTTCACCACCTTGAAGCGGTCCAGATCGAGGAACAACACCGCAACTGGGCCCGGCTGACCCTCAGCCAGTCGTTCGTCGAGGTGGGCGATCAGCGCCCTGCGGTTCAGCAGGCCGGTGAGGTCATCGTGCTCAGCCAGGTAGCGGACCTGCTCTTCGGCGACGATGCGGGCCTGCAGCTGAGCAAATAGTGTGGCGATCGCCTGCAGTGCATTGAGCTCCTCCGGCAGCCATTCCCGGTCACCGAACTTGATGAAGCCGAGGCCACCGGTGGTGAGGTCGCCGGAAAGCAGTGGAACGCCCGCGAGGGAAGTCACAGGAACGCCCGTGCCCTCCTCGATATAGCGCTGGTAGTCCGCGTTCGCAGGCTCGGGACGCAAAACGTAGGGCTCCTTGTAGTTTTCGAGCAGCGCGAAGACCGAGTCGGCGTCGGCGAAATACACCACACCGATCGGATCGGGGTCGGGGACGTTTTCGCGTGGCGGCCATTCAGCGATGAGCACTGTCGCGTGAATGGTGTGGTCGTTGTGGCGCAGAAAGCCCCAGTCCACCCCGAAGTGGCTAACCAGTTCGTGGAGCACCCGTTGGCTGATCGCGGTAGAGTTGCGCGCGGTGGCAGCCATCAACTCGGCGGCTGCCGCCGTGACCAAGTAATCCAGCGAGCCCGACATTCCTATACGGTACGGTAAAAGGTTCTGGCGCTACCGCAAACGCACTCGATCGATATTGCGTCGGCTCCGCACCGAAGCCGGGCCGGTTACAGCGAATCGCAGCACCAGGGCAGGCGATGCGTCCGCGGGTATCCGAACGAGCTGCCGGAATTCTTGCTGCAGGTCGCCCAGCTCGTCGGCGAAGGGTGTCGACAACTCAGTGAGATCTTTGGCGTCGCAAGCGTAAAGGAAGACCGGCGAGATGGGTTGCACAGCCAGCCCGTGCTGCTCTGCGGTAATCCATACCGCCTCGGCGGCAGATCCGCCGCGCGCATAGTCGATCAAGGTTCCCCCTGGAACCGAAATAACGGCCACCGCAGAGCTCGCGAGCACGCGGCGCCGAGTGTCCTCACCCAAAGCGGTACCAGCATTCCACTGCGCCAGATGAGCCATCACGTCGGGGCGCTTCAAGATGTCGACCACGGCGAGATCGTCAGGTTCGAGTTCGAGGCTGAGCACGTCGATACCGGTGTCCGGACACGGATCGCCGGGCCAGCGCAGCTCGGAAATCATTTCAGCATGCAGCTGCGGCGTCAGGTAGCGGGCACGGTCGCCGGCGGCGAGAATCGTTGCCACACGGGCGATGTCGTCGCGCTCGGTCACGATTTGCAGTTGGGCTCCTTCGCGCTCGGCGATGGTGCGCAGCGGTGCGATCGTGTGGCGGGAAATCGGGCGCGACGTCCCGAGGCGGCGGTTGGTCTCACGCGCCAGCATGGGTTTGTAGAGTGCGGCGAGTTCGGGATCGCCACCGGCACGCAGGTGCAGCGTCGCCTGAAGGGGCGCACCGGCAACATCACTCAGCAGGCTCACGGGCCCAAGCACCCGTTGGGCGGCGGCGGCTACCTTGGCGTTGAAGAGGGCCGCTCCGAGTGCGACTGCGCTGGCCCGTAGACCCATGTCCAGCGTCGAGGTGTATTCGGGGGCGAGCCGGATGATGACGACATCAGGGCGGGTCTCCACACGCCAGGGCTGGGCGTTGGAGGCGGAGGGCGCACGAATAGCGGCGGCGGCGATGACGCCCGACGCGCCGGGCAGCGCAGAATCATAGGACTCGGCCGGCGGCGGGGGGCCATCCGTGGACATCTGCGGTTCGTGGAGCCGATTGAGCGCTGCACCGACATCGAGCCGAATCCGGCCCGAGCGGAGGTCTTCGCCCAATCCGAGTCTGCGCACTGCCTCGGCAATCGCGGTCGCTCCCAATACAACGTCACTGGAGACCTGCGGCCACGTCGACAATGTGCGGTCGATTTCCACCGCGGACGCCGCGCCCCGGGGTGACAACTGCTCGGCCTCTAGGAAGCCCAGCATGTGTGGAAGCTTTTCCCGGCTACTCATGCCGGAAAGCAACGCGACATCCAACTCGCCCAGTAGGCCGTGCAAAATCGGGCGCTGCGGCTCCTGGTCGAAACGTTCCACATCCAACAGGCCCCGGTCGCTCGTTGCCATCAGCACCGGAATCCGGCGGGCGCGGGCACGCTCCCGCAGGATGGCCTTCATGTCCAACGAATCGCATTCCTCGACAACGATATCCAGTCCGTCGAGAAACTCGTCCACGGTGTCGACGGTCAGCCCGACGTCCAGCACCCGGACGAGGAGGTATGGGTCGAGCTCAGCGATCCTGCGAGCAGCCACCTTGGCCTTGTTCAGCCCGAGATCCAGGACGGTCGCCGGCACCCGGTTGAGATTGGAAAGCTCAATGCGATCGAAATCCGCCAGCCGAAGCTCGCCGCACAAGCCCTGCGCAGCCAGGGTGTGCGCGATGACATGCCCGCCGCTCAAACCGACGACACCGATGCGCAGGGTGGCGAGCCGGACCTGCTCCTCGGCGGTGATCATGTTCCTGTTGCGGTCCAATCGGACCGCACGAAATGCCCGCGGAGCCAGCACCGCCACAACGGTCCGCCGCCAGGGGTAATACGCCCACCGGCAGGGTTCGGCAACCAGCTCCGGGTCGGGTGGCGGCCGAAGCCTGCGCAATTCCTCGAGCTGTTCCTTGCGATGGTCGAGGAATTCGATGGCGGGATCGGCGCGCAGTCGCTCCAATACCGCATTGTCTGTGGGGTCTGCGGCGTCGAGAACTTGAGCGGTGCAGGAAGTTATGGTCATCTCCTCGGTGGTCAGCCGCGCCGCCGAATGCGTGCCCAGATCGGACCGCCTGCCATCATCGTGAACGGTGCCGCCAACGAGAACTCGTCGTCCAGCGAATATAGCTCGGCGTGCCGAATCAACGTGGCCAGGCCCAAGGTGGCCTCCAGCAGTGCGAAATGCTCGCCGATGCACGATCGCAGGCCGGCGCCGAATGGGATGTACTGCAAGCGGGCGCAACCAGCCGAAGTGGTTGATCCCGCCCGATCGTCATCGCGACATTGCCGGAGGCTATCCGCGGCATCCTGAAACCGGCTCGAGACGTGCGGCCAATGTGCTTGAATCCGTTGAGACCTCCACACCCCCGCAATCGAGGCACCGTGCCGCGCAGGCTAGATTTCGTCGTCAGCTCCGTTGCCGCCCAACTGATGGATGCTAATGCATCCAGCGCTACCGAAGTGAGCCAACAGGTGCTGGCGTACCTCGTGGAGCAGTTCGACGTGGACGCCGCCTTCTTACGCCACAACGACCACGACATCCGGGCCTCGAAGTTAGTCGCGGAATGGCCACCGCGACCTAACCGTCCAGACCCGGATCCCCTGGAGGTTGTCGATTTCGCCAGCGCCGACCCCGTCTTCGCCTACTGCGCGGACGGCAAGGAACCGATCGTGATCCAGTTGGACCCGGCAAACCATGCTTACCGGGCTTACCAGGGTCGGATCGCGGAACGGCGCCGCGTCGCATCGCCCTCGGTCGCGGCCGCACCGCTGGTTTCGAGGGGGGTGACCACGGGCTTGCTCGGCTTCATCAAATACGGCGGCAGGACCTGGACGCCGAAGCTGATGAACACGCTCGGGGCGATCGCGCCTATGTTTGCAGGGTTCCAGGTCCGCATCGCCACCGAAGAAAAGCTTCGCTACCTGGCTGAGCATGACGAACTGACCGGTCTGTACAACCGTCGATCGCTTGTTGCGCACCTTTCCGACAGACTCGCGGCCGGACACCCCGGACCCGTCGCGGTCTTGTATCTTGACCTCGACCGACTGAAGTCGATCAACGATTACTTCGGCCACGCCGCCGGCGACTTTTATCTCCGGGCATTCGCCGAACGACTTCAGGCGATCATGGGAGGGCTCAGCCTGATCGGTCGGCACGGCGGGGACGAGTTCCTCGTCATTCCGGATCGGGCGATGCCGATCAAGACCGCAGAATCACTTGCGCACCGGCTTCGGACAACGTTGCGCGGTCGCCTGAAGATCGGCGACGACGTGATCACCCCCTCCGTCAGCATCGGGGTGGCGGTGGGCAATCCGGGACGCGACAACGTCGCCGATCTACTCTGTCGCGCCGATGGGGCCGTCCTGACGGCCAAGCGCGCGGGCGGCAACCAGGTCGCGGTGTACACCGATGACATATCCCGCAACAGCGTCTTCCGCAACGATATCGAACTCCATCTGCAAGCGGGCATCGACAGCGACGCTCTGCTGCTGCACTACCTGCCCGAGGTCGACTTGCTGACCGGCGCGATCCTGGGGGCCGAGGCGCTGGTCCGTTGGCGGCACCCGACGCGCGGGCTGCTGCTACCGGATTCGTTCATCGGCGTAGCCGAATCGACCAACCTCGCCGGAGAGTTGGGCCGATGGGTCATGCGAAGCGCCTGCGCCGAGTTCAGCCGGTGGCGATCGCATGGCGTGGGACGAAACGCCACACTGCGCATGAATGTCTCGCCTCGTCAATTGGTCATGCCCGGTTTCGTCCGCAGTCTTGCGGACATCGTCGACGAGTTCGGCATCCATGCCGACTCGGTGTGCCTGGAGATCACCGAGCGCGCTGTGGTTCGCGACATCGAAACCACTCGCAGAACCCTCGCGGAGTTGAAGGAGGTGGGGGTCCAGATCGCCATCGATGACTTCGGCACCGGCTACGCCGTCCTGTCGCACCTGAAATCCCTTCCGGTCGATACGCTCAAGATCGACACAGGATTCGTGCGCAACTTGGGCACCAACCCAGAAGATCTGGCGATCGTCCGGGCGATCATTGGGCTTGCTAATGCGTTCGGCCTTCAATTAGTTGCCGAGGGGGTGGAGACCGCGGTTGCCGCGACGACGTTGATGCGATATGGATGTCACCGGGCGCAGGGTTTCCTGCTATCGCGCCCCGTCGCAGCCGAAGACATGGAGTCACTGCTGTCCACGCGCTGGATGCCCATTCCTTGCCTCGCTGACAGCGGGGCCTGAGTACGGGTCCAACCTCCCTTATCCGGCGTATACCGCGGGTTGGACCACGGTGGGACGGAAACCGAACCTGGGCGTGTAAGCGGTAGGGACGCCCGTAGCGCGTGTCGCGTTGGGTAGCATCGGCATCCCGTTGAGCATGCCTACCGGTTCGCCCGGCGACACCGCCGGAGTCGCGCTGACGCTGGCGCCCGGCAACGCCGAGCCAACGTGGCTGAATGCCGGGGCGGCCGCGGCCCAGCTCTGTGGCACCGAGAGCGTGCCGAGCGAGGCCGCGCGCCCCACACCCGCGGTCACCTGGGCGCTGCCCAGACCCGAGCCGAAACCGTTGCCCAGAGTCAATCCCAACATCCGGATTTGGTTGGCAAGGACGGCGGACCTCGGGCCAACGGATCCGACGAGCGAACCCGCCGAACCGATCGCCGAGAGGCCCAGAGTCGACATCGACGTAGCCGAGCCGGTGCCCGAGGCCAGGCTGATGCCCGAAGTGAGTGCCGTCGACGACGATGTCAGGGTCGTCAACAGTGACAGCGGCGACGCTGACGACGAGGATGACATCGAGGAAGCGATCGAGGCGAGTTCCGCCATCGCATCAGGCGCCACAACGTGGTCAGCGGTGTAGACAGCGCGAAACTCAGCGGGGTGGACATTGCTGTGGTAAACGGTGCCACGGTCTGCGCGCTCGTACCCGCAGAGGTGCTGACAGCTTGGGCGACCGCCTCAGACTGCGCAGCCAACCCCGCCGGACTGGTGGTCGGCGCCGGCACGGTAAACGGGCTCAGCACCGACGCAGCCTGCGCCGCGGCCTGATAGCCATACATCGCCGCGGCGTCCTGGGCCCACATCTCCATATACTCGGCCTCGGTGGCCATAATCGCCGGCGTGTTCTGACCGAAGAAGTTCGTCGCGATCAACGCCATCAACAACGCCCGATTCGCCGCAATCACCGGCGGGGGCACCGTCATCGCGAACGCCGCCTCGTAGGCGGCCACTGCCGCCTTGGCCTGCGCGCCGGTCTCCTCGGCTTGCCCGGCAGTGGTGGTTATCCACACCACATAGGGCGCGGCGGCGGCCGCCATCGCGGCCGACGACGGACCCAACCACCCACTGGTCAGGTCCGAAATCACCAAGCCGTAGGACGACGCCGTCAAGTACAACTCCGCGGCCAAATCATCCCAAGCCGCCGCGGCGGTCAGCATCGGTCCCGATCCCGGACCCGTATACATCAACCCGGAGTTGACCTCCGGTGGTAACGCCGCGAAATCGAGCATCTTAAACGCCGAAAAATCAGCCGGCCGCGATCGCGTTGGCGGCCTCGGTGGCCGCGTACGACCCGGCGCTGGTCGCCAACGTGTTCACGAACATCTCGTGAATCGCAGCCGCTTGGGCGCTGACGGCCTGATACATCTGGGCGTGCGTGGCGAACTGCGCCGCGGTCAGCGCCGACACCTCATCGGCGGCCGCGGGAACCACCCCCGTCGTTGGGGCCGCCGCAGCCGCGTTCTGGGCGCTCATCGACGAGCCGATCCCTTGCAAGGTGCCGGCCGCCGCGGTCAGCGCTTCCGGCTGTCCGGACACGAACGACATGCACTTCTCCTCACGGACATGGACCGACCCCAAAACGACCGCTGCTGTGACGTCCGGCCGTAGCGATCACGGGCCGAGCGTGGCACAAACGGATGATTTAGCTTTAGGCCAGTGTACATACTTTTTGGATGATGTAAATCATATGACAAACTTATAGTATCCACCTATGGGCGGCGATGGAGAGGATGCGCCCGTGCTGCAGATGACCGGCAAGGTGTTTGGTGAAGCGGCGTTGATACGGCGATCGCCGCGTGGTGGATCGGTGTCGCCGTCGCGGCGGTGGTGACGGTCGCCGCGGTACTCACCCCCACCGGAGGATCATGGTCGCCTCGGCTCTGGTCAGCTGGGTGTGGGGCTGGGCGGCCCCCGACATGTTTGACTCCTCGCCTGCCCCGGAGGCGAGATCGAGCCCGGAATGCACGCGCGCGATCGATCACCGGCGCCGCTTCGGCCGCGACGTGGTCGGGGTGCGCGAGTACGAGGGCCAGCTGGTCGCGGTGATCGCCGTGGACGGGTCGGCCGACGCACCGTCGGGGCGGCATCAGCGCCAGAAGGTGTCGTCGGCTACTTTGCCGGTGGCGGCGGTGGCGGCGGTGCTGCGCCAGTTCGATGTGCGCCTTGACGCCATCGACATCGTCTCGGCGCGAAAGCGACACGTCTGCGAGGCAGTCGATCCGTCCGCCGCGCAAACCGTGGACGATCGCCCCGCGGGTGTCCAGCACGGTACGTGGCTGGTGTTATGGGATGGATCCGCAGCGCAGATCGAACGCGTCGATCACATGGAGCGGGACGACGAACGATACCCGACGACAGTCGAGGGATCAGTGCGGTTAATCGATTCGGATTGATGGTGTGAATCCGCAGGTGAGGGGCCTTGGGGGTGCCGGCAGCTAGCAACAGCGGGGCAACCTCGCCGATCGCCGCCCACTCCCGACTCGTGCTGATCGCTGCTCGCGGCAACCATCCGCACCGCGCGCTCACGCAGGTCAGGCGGATATCTCCTCGAGGAACTGCCTGACAAAACCGCGCGGTCTGTTCACTACCCAGTCTTCCGGGGGTGCTGATGCTTTCTGCATTCAAGTAGACTAAATATCGGCTATCTGCTTCTATTATCGTCTAATGGTATGTAAGCTAGGGCTCAGGTGCATCATCGGTATACACATACCTTCGCACTCAAGCGTCGGCGTAACAACCCCGGGTTGGGCTGCTTCCGTTAGGAGGAGCACATGTCGTTGGTGACCACACAGGCAGAAATGCTGGCGTTGACGGCTGGAGACCTGCAGGGCGTCGGGTCTGCAGTGGTCGCCGGGAATACGGGAAGGAGCCATTCAGGTGCCTGAAAACGTGTGCCCGCAACGGTGGGAGGGTTGCTGCAGGAGCGTCAGGCTGCCTTTGACGCTCGGAGAAGGTGACGGCACATGAGCGCTGTCCCGATGGAGGTAGTCGCGCATGTGGAAAGTCGCTCCTTCACCAGCGACAACACCGCCGGTGGTGCACCCGAGATCATCGCAGCTGTTGCAGCGGCAGCCTCCGGGCAGGCACCGCCCTATGGCACCGACAGTTGGACTTTGAGCGCACGACGCCGCTTCAGCGAGATCTTTGATTGCGACGTCGATCTGCTCCCCGTTTCCACCGGCTCGGCGGCGAACGCATTGAGCTTGGCCGCGCTGACCCCACCGTGGGGCAGCGTGTTATGCCACCGCGACAGCCATATCAACAACGACGAGTGCGGCGCACCGGAGTTCTTCACAGGGGGTGCCAAACTCGTTGCCCTGGGTGGGGAAAACGCCAAGATCGACGCCGACGAGCTGCAGGCCGCGGTGCACCGCAAGGTCGGAGACGTGCACAGCGTGCAACCCTCCGTGTTGAGCCTCACCCAGGCAACCGAGACCGGCGCGGTATACACCCCCGCCGAGATCGGACACCTGGCCTGCATTGCGAAGCACGCGGGCCTGCGCGTTCACATGGATGGCGCCCGCCTCGCCAACGCCGTCGCCGCATTGGGCTGCAACCCCGCCGAGCTAACCTGGCGCGCCGGCGTGGACATGCTGTCCTTTGGCGCCATCAAGAACGGGAGCATAACCGCCGATGCGATCGTCGTCTTCGAGCGCTCCGTGACCACCGAGCTCAGCTTCCGGGCTAAGCGAGCCGGACAACTCGCCGCCAAGATGCGTTTCGCCGCCGCCCAACTCGACGCCTACCTCGCCGACGATCTGTGGCTGCGCAATGCCTGGCACGCCAATGCCATGACCGCGCGGCTCGAAGAGGGGCTGAAGTCCATTCCCGGCACTCGCCTTGCGGGCACGCCAGAGGCGAACATCCTCTTCTGCCGCCTGCCCCAGCAGGTCATCGACGGACTTCTGGACCAGGGTTACGACTTTTACCACGGCCGTTGGGAGCCAGGTGTCGTCCGTTTCGTCACCTCCTTTGCCACCACGACCCACGATGTCGACGAGCTGGTACGCGCGGTCCGCCGACTCACCGCGGCCGCGATCGAGGAAAGCCGGTCTAAACGGGCTCGAACGCAGAGATCAGCCAGCGGCCGCCGATCTGAGGTGGCGTGTATGGGACGCGTCCGATGATCGAGATGGCCATCGTGGGGCTCGGCTCGTGGGGTCTGTGCGTCATGGAGCGGACGGTGAGCCGGGCCCGGCGGGTAGGGACGCCGATGCGGCTGCACGTGGTCGAGCCCTCTCAGCTCGGAGGCGGGGTTTACGCCGCCGAGCAGCCCGACTTCCTGGTCCTCAACAACGCCTGCGGTCAGCTCTCCCTCTACGCCGCCCCCGACGGGGACGCCCTCCCCCCTACGCCATGGGCCTGCACCAGTGGGCGGTGGGCTGCGGCTACCGCTGGGTGGGTTACGAGTGCCGCATCGGCGCCGGGGGTGACCCCATCCTGCCCACCGACTACCTGCCCCGGCGGTTGATGGGCGAGTACCTGGTCTGGTTCTACGACACGCTGGTGGCCTACGCCCCGCCCAACCTCGAGATCGTCCGGCACTACGCGGCGGCCGTCGACATCTCGCCGGCCCTCCAGCGATCCCGCTACGGCGGGCGCGAGGCGGTGCTGCTCGACAACGGCACCACCCTCACCGTCGACCACGTGGTGCTGACCTCGGGGCACACCTGGAACGACGAGCCCGGGGCCGGCGGGGGCGCGCACTACCTGCGGCCCTACCCCGTCGAGTACCTCGACCAGAGCGCTCCGGCCGGATCCTCGGTGGCCGTGGCCGGCATGGGCCTGGTCGGCTACGACGTCCTCACCGCCCTCACCATCGGACGAGGCGGGACCTTCGAGGACCGGTGCGACCGGGCCGACCGCTTGCGGTACGTGCCCTCGGGCCGGGAGCCGACCATCACCCTCTACTCGCGCTCGGGCGTGCCGCACTGCGCCAAGTCGGCCACCGGCGTCGACCCCTACGGCCAGTACCAGCCGGTGGTGTGCACCCCCGAGGAGTTCGCGGCGCTGACCAATCCGGGCGGGTCGCCGGTGCGGCGGCACGTGGACTTCCGGGCCGAGCTCCTCCCCCTCATCTTCGCCGAGATGCAGGCGCGCTACTACATACACGCCGCCTTGCTGGCCGGGGGCGACGTCGAGTCGACCGAGGTCCGCGCCGTCCTCCGCCGCGGCTGGGTCGACGGGCACTACGAGAAGGCCGTCGACAGTCTCGAGCCGCGCTACGGGCGCTTCGACCCGGTCACCCACGTCTTCGCCGGGTCAGACCGCCACTACACGTCGGCCGCCGACTACCAGGGCCAGGTCTACGACATGATCGAGGCCGATCTCACCGAGGCCCTGCGACCCGGGGGGAGCCCGGTCAAGGCGGCCGAGGAGGTGCTGCGCATCCTCCGGGACCAGCTGCGTTCGGTCATCGAGTTCGGTGGTCTCTCCCTCGACTCCTACGTCGACTTCCAGTCCAAAGTCCGGGGCCGCATCAACCGCCTGGAGGCGGGCCCGCCACCCCTGCGCTCCCAGCAGCTGCTGGGGCTGCTCGACGCCGGGGTGGTGCGCATCCCGCTCGGACCGAACCCGGAGCTGGCCGCCTGCCCCGACGGCGTCCGCCTGAGCTCCACGGCCCTCGACGAGCCGACGGCCGTGACGGTCGACGGGGTGGTGCGGGGCCATCTCGACCTGCCCTCGCTGGCCCGGTCGAGCTCGCCCCTGCTCAACCGTCTCTACGCCAACGGAAGGCTGACCCAGCTCAGCTACGGTGACACGCCCGTGGGCAGCGTGGCCATCAATGAGGACTTCCACCCCTACGACACCGAGGGCCGGCTCCAGCGCAACCTCTCCTTGCTGGGCGTGCTCACCGAGGGGGTGCGCTACTTCACCCACTACCTGCCCTCGCCCCGCAGCCGCCTCCGGGCCGTCTACGACGCCCAGGACTGCGTCGAGGCCGTCATCGGCTGAGCACATGATGGATTCCACGACCGGACGGGCGCGGCCGTTGGTGGCGGTGGGCTACGGGCCGCGTTGCGTTCCCGTGATGCAGCTGGCCGAAGCGGCCGCCGGCCTCTGCGACCTGCTGTGGATGATCGACACGGCCGTGCCGGGGATGGGCGAGATGGCCGATCTCCTCAACCGGTTCGGCCCCGTTGTCGACCTCGAGGGCATGAGCGCCGAGCAGGCGGTCAAGACCCTGGCCGACTGGGAGCCCGACGGCATGACCACCTACCTCGACGCCGGCATGGTCGAACTGGCCCGTGTGGCCGAGGGGCTGGGCCTCCCCTTCCACAGCCCGGCGACCGCCGCCGCCCTCACCGACAAGGCCCGCCAGCGCCGGGCCCTGGCCGACGCCGGCCTCGACATGCCCCCCTGCCACCTCGTCCGCCCCGACCAGTCCGAGCCCGAGCTCTCGGCCGTCGAGGCCGAGGTGGGGTGGCCCGCCGTCCTCAAGCCCCGCTCGGCCCAGGGCAGCCGCTACACCTTCCTGGCCCGCGACCGTGCCGAGCTCGAGAAGCTGCTCGACGCCCTCGGCCCGGGCCGCCCCGACATGGTCCTCGAGGGTTACCTGGCCGACGATCCGGCCCGGGCCGGCGACCCCTACGCCGGCTACGTGTCGGTCGAGAGCGTGGTGGCCGACGGCGCCATCAGCCACCTGGCCCTGACCGGCCGCTTCCCGCCGGCCGAAAACTTCCGTGAGACCGGGTTCTTCATCCCCGCCGCCCTCGACGCCGGGAGCCGCTCGGCCGTCCTGGACCTGGCCACCCGGGCCATCGACGCCCTCGGGGTACGCACCGGGTGCCTGCACACCGAGGTCAAGTTCACACCCGACGGGCCCCGCATCATCGAGGTCAACGGACGGGTGGGCGGCGGTGTGCCCGAGATGCTGGAGCGGGCCGCCGGCGTCAGCCTGCTCGACCTCACCCTGCGGGTGGCCCTGGGCGAGCCGGTGTCCGTCGACGGGCCCGTGGCCACCGACCGCATCGGCTACCGCTTCTTCCTCCAGCCGCCGACCGTCTCGGCCACGGTGACGGCCATCGAGGGCATCAACGACTTCAGCGACCACGCCGGGGTGGACACGGTGAGCGTCCACCAGGGCCCGGGGGCCGCCCTCGACTGGCGGGACGGCTCCGGCAACCACATCGTGGCCGTGGTCGGCTCGACCGACGACGAGGAGCAGTTGCAGGCGGCCTACCGGCTCCTCCACCAGGAGGTCACGGTCACCTACACCGACGTGAGGCATTGAGCGGTGGGCGTTCGACTGGCCGGGGCCCTCGACCCGGGGGCGGCGCGGACGGGGCCGAGGGACCGGTGCGGTGGACGTGCGCCCTGGTCAACAACATGCCCGACGCCGCCTTCGGCGCCACCGAGCGACAGTTCGTGGGCCTTCTGGACGCCGGGTCCGGGTGTGAGACGGTCGTCCTGACCCGCCACACCATGGCCGGGGTGCCCCGGGGCGAGCGGATCCGGGCCCGTATCGCCGCCGAGTACCGTCCCCTCGAGGACATCACCTCGGACCCCCCCGACCTGCTGGTGGTGACCGGCTCCAACCCGATCGAGTCCCGCATCGAGGACGAGCCCTACTGGTCCGATCTGTGCGGCCTGCTGCGGTGGGGGAGCGAGAACGTGCCGGCCATGGTGCTGTCCTGCCTGTCGGCCCACGCCGCCCTGGCCGTCTTCGACGGCGTCGAACGGACCACCCTGCCGGTCAAGTGCACGGGCGTCTTCGCCCAGGAGGCCGACCCGACCCACCCTCTGGCCGCCGGGTTCGACGGTCCCGTCGTCCTGCCCCACTCGCGGCTCAACGCCGTGCCCGTAGAGGCGGTGGCCGCCGCCGGCTACGCGGTGGCCCTGCAGTCGGAGGAGGTGGGGTGGAGCGTGGTCACGAGGACGGTGGGCCGGTCCGAGGTCGTGCTGGTCCAGGCCCATCCCGAGTACGATCCCTCGAGCCTCGTGCGCGAGTACGGCCGGGACGTGCGGCGCTACGCCGGCCACGAGCGCGACGAACTGCCCTGCCTCCCCCGGGACTGCGTGGCCGGCCCGGACTGGGACGGGCTCCGCCGGCTGCACGAGCGGGTGGTGGGCGGCGAGCGGGACCCGGCCCTGGTGGCCGCCTTCCCCTTCGACGAGGTCGGCGCCCGCGCCCCCTGGCCGTGGCGGGGCGCGGCCCTGCGTCTGTACGCCAACCTGTTGGGCACCATCCCGAATAGGCTGTCGGGCACCATCCAGAAGAGGAGCGCCTGAGGCCATGCACGACGAGACCATCGCCATCCACGGTGGCTACACACCCGACGGGACGCGGGCCGTGGCCGTGCCCATCTACCAGACGGTGGCCCACGACTTCATCGACGCCGCCCACGCCGGTGCCGTGCTCGACCTGGAGACGCCCGGCTTCCACTACAACCGGCTCAACAACCCGACCCTCGACGTCCTCGAGCAGCGCATCTGCGCCCTCGAAGGGGGGACGGCGGCCCTGGTGGTGGCTTCGGGCATGGCCGCCGTCAGCTACGCCATCCTGACGGTGGCCAGTGCCGGCTCGAACTTCGTGGTGGCCCCCCAGCTCTACGGGGCCACCTTCACCTACTTCGCCCACGTGCTGCCCACCCTGGGCATCGAGGCCCGCTTCGCCGTCGACGACCGAGCCGAGTCGATCGCCCCCCTCATCGACGAGAACACCCGCGCCGTCTTCTGCGAGACCATCGGCAACCCGGCCGGCAACATCGTGGACCTCGAGGCCGTGGCCGCCGTGGCCCATGCGGCCGGCGTGCCCCTCATCGTGGACAACACGGTGGCCACGCCGCTCGTGCTCAAGCCCTTCGAGCACGGGGCCGATGTGGTCGTCCACTCGCTGACCAAGTTCGTGGGCGGCCACGGCACCACCCTCGGTGGGGCCATCGTGGACGGCGGCCGGTTCCCGTGGGCCGACCATCCCGACCGCTTCCCCATGTTCAACCAGCCCGAGCCCGCCTTCCACGGCGTCGTCTTCGCCCGCGACTTCCCCGAGCGGCCCTTCACCGTGCGGGCCCGCTCCACCCAGCTGCGCAACAGCGGCGCCACCCTCTCCCCCTTCAACGCCTTCCTGCTCCTCCAGGGCCTCGAGACGATGGCCGTGCGGCTCGAGCGCCACGAGGCCAACGCCCGGGCCGTGGCCGACTACCTGGCCGCCGACCCCCGGGTGGCCTGGGTGAGCTTCGCCGGCTTCCCCGACCATCCCTACCACCACCTGGTCGAGCGCTACCTCCACGGGCGCGTGCCGTCCATCGTCACCTTCGGGGCCGAGGGGGGCTACGAGGCGGGACTGGCCTTCTTCGATGCGCTCCAGCTCGTCAAGCGGCTGCTCAATCTGGGGGACGCCAAGACCCTGGCCATCCATCCGGCCTCCACCACCCACCGCCAGCTGTCCGACGAGGAGCTGGTGAAGGCCGGTATCCGGCCGGAGACGATCCGCCTGTCCATCGGGATCGAGCACATCGACGACATCATCGACGACATCGACCAGGCCCTGGCCAAGGCCACGGCCGGCTGAGCCGGCTGAGCCACCCGCAGGGGTGTGCGGCCGCATGGGTGTGGCGGTCTGGATGTTCTCAGTCGGAAGGGGGTTTCGTTGCCGCGGGGTTTTGATGAGTCACGGGAGTATGCAGGGTCGTCGTCGGTCCGATGCTGCAGCGCATTGCAGCACATGCCAGGGTCCTTGCGGGGGGGATGGGAGGATGTGACACATGTTGTGTTGTATATTTGTCGTCTCGATACGACTTCGGGCACGTGAGTTATTCTTCTCCAAGATGTGGTTGTATCTGTTATGTCCTGCATGTGACTCCCCGCGAGCACCTCGCTAGATCACCTGGCGTCGAACTGCTTCGACTTTCCCGACCACAGTCGGTCTATAGAACCGACCTCTTGCACAACGACGTCCGACTCCGGCCCGCCGTGCCGGCGGAGCACGTCGATCAGTTCCATCCGCAGATGCTGGAGGTCGCATGAACCGTCGGTCACCACGGACACGTCGACACCACCTTGCGTCTTGCCCACGAAGAAGTTGGCGACGCCGGGGGTGGCA
Source organism: uncultured Actinomycetota bacterium (assembly GCA_963728815.1). Classification (GTDB taxonomy): domain Bacteria; phylum Actinomycetota; class Actinomycetes; order Mycobacteriales; family Mycobacteriaceae; genus Mycobacterium. The sequence goes on along the minus strand of CAVSLH010000012.1, from coordinate 10,295 downwards.
AGGACAGTCTGCTCGAAGGCCGCCCGGGGCACCAGAGCACCGCTTTCGTACTCGAAGGCTCCGTCGATCCGACCGTTGACCGCTGTGATGCGGCGATGAGCACAACCGCATGGACACGGCTCGTCGGACATCGTCACCGCGTCTACGAGGTCGTAGCGGATCAGCGGCTGCGCCAGGTTGTACAGGTTGGTCAACAGCAGCCGATCCGCAGGTTGCCCATACGGGACGACGTTGCCATCGGCATCCGCCGGCTCGAGAATTACCAGATCGTCGGCGATGTGCATGCCTTCTCCAACGCCGCATGGAAAGGCATAGGTCCCCTCTGAGCAGCCCCAGAACTCCGAAGCCTCGATCCCCCACGCGGACCGAACTGCCTCTCGCACGGGCGCGGTGCAGACCTCTCCCGCGACGCTAACCCAGGTCGGTTTTATGGTGAGTCGTCCTTGTATCGCCTCTAAAGCCAGCTCCCGGATGAGGCTCGGCCACCCTTGGAGAGCCTGCACCGGAGGACGGGCGTTGTTGAGACCGTCGACAATCTCGTCCAGGGGGAGCGTGCCGGCGAAGCAGTGCGATGCTGGCCCTCCGCTTTCGAAGGTGCTAAAGGCGTGAAACGCCCCCGATTCATGCCTGGCGCTGCAAGCGAAGGCCTGCGCCAGCACCGCGTCCGGGTCTTCGCCGCGTCGCCCGGTCCAGCGCGAGCCCTGCATCACGAAGGTGACGAACGCGTCCCAGCCGTAGACATGGACTGCTTCGGTTCCTATATATCCAGACGTGACGATTGCCCGGTACTCGTCGTCCAGGTACCGGTCTCCGTTCAACTGATCGATGTGTTGTTGGACCCGGGCAAGTGTTAACCCGGGGACCGTGACCACCCGGTCGAACTCCGCCATCATCTCGGCTCTGGTCAGGACCGGCAGAGAGGGGAGGTCGGACTCGGTGAAACTCGCCAGATCGCGGCCTGCCAGTCGTTCCCGCCAGAACGGCGAACGATCGGCGGCCCACACCAGCAGCTCCCGAAGACGCCGTTCGCGTTCTGCGGCGAGACGCCCTGCGTCCCATCGCAGCCGGCGCACCCCCTTCAAGTACGCATCTTGCAATTCGGCACGCTGGCGCCGGACCAGCTGCTCGTAATGTCCCCCCGACGTCGCGCCGGTTGCCCTCGCTTGCACCCAGCGATCGTAGCCTAGCGCACTTCCGCCCTTGTCGCTGATCAGTATCGTTTGTGCTGGTCAACATCGTTTTCGGCGGTGGCGGGTGTATTACCCAAGGTCGGCGGTTGGGTGGTTGTGCTGGTCAGCGGGTGGGTGCGTAGCGGTGGATGTCGAACAGGTCGGCCAGGCGTTGCTGTGTGGGGTGGTGTCGGTGAGCATGCGGCGGGCGCGGGGGCGGCCCTTGCCGCCGTCGTGGTAGAGCAGCACGGTTTCGCCGATGTCGGCGAGTTCGGCGAGCAGTTCGCGCACCGACATGTGCAGTCCGGCTCGTTGGGCTTGGCGGCGCATGAGGTGGGCGACGGTGAGGGCCAGAACGCTGTAAAAGACGTGGACACGGATCTTCTGGTCGGTCCAGTGGTGCATCGGCCCGAACGAGACGATGTGTGGGTCTTTCTGTTGTCGGAACCCGGCTTCGACTTCGGATTGGGAGCGGTAGGCCGCGACCACGTCGGCGGCCGGCCATTCGGTGCGGTTGGTGAACAGGATCCGTTTGCCAAACAGTCGGTCTTCCAATCGTTTTCGGGCGTTGTGGTCGGTCCGCCAGGTCAGTCGTAGCTCGGTGGGGTCCTCGCCGGTCAGGGCGGCGGTGACGACCTCGCCGACCCAGCGGGGTTTGAGGATGGCGGCGATGGTGGTCTCCACGGCGGCGCGGTCGCGGCGGGTCTTGCCCCGGGCCAGCCGGGCCTGCAGCTCGGCGAGGCGGCGACGCGCTGTGGCCAGGGTCTGGTCGAATCCGCGGGACTGGGCGGCGTGCAGGGTCGGTGAGTGAGTCAGCACCGCGCGCCTGGTCACCCCGAGCGCGGTGACCGTGGTGTCCAGGCAGGTCAGGCCGGGATACCGGTCGGCGTCGACGGGGACGTAGTCCTTGTGCGGCACCGCGAGCAGGTCGGGGTGGTCGCTCGGTGGTAGCGATCCGACGAACCCGAGCCCGGTTTCCTCGACCGTGGCGTGGTTGTCGCGGGAGTTCTGCCCGGCGTCATAGACCACGGTCAGCGACTCCAGCGACTGGCTCACCTGCCGATACCGGGTGACCAGCTCGTCGATGACCTTCCCGATTGGGAGACGTCGGGCCGGTCGCCGGGGTAGGCGTGCGAGGGACCGGCACCCCGCCGTCGCGGGTCACCACCAGTGCCAACCCGACCAGCCGCGATCCATCCGTTTCTGTTTCGCCTTGCCGCGCTGGGCGATCGGGGCGCGGTCGTTGGTCGAGTCGATGTAGGTGGCGAAGTTGGTCATGTCCAGCACAAGCCCGGACAGGTCCAGCCCGAACTCGGTGACCATCCGCCGTCCCAGCTCGGTCTCGACTTGCCGCAACGCCTCGGTGTCGAGGTGATCCATCGCGTCCCAGAACCGGCGTGGTCCACGACCCGGCCGGCGTCTTCACCCACCGGGGACCGGCGGTGCTGGCCCACCAGTCGGCGAACGCCAACTTCGAGCACGGCGCCACCACCCGGTTGGCCGCCGCCAACGCAATGTAGGTGCCCACCGCGCCCCGGCGTCGGCGCGGCGAGGCGCGACCGAGTCGACGATCGCGACCAGCCCGCCGGTCTAGCATCGACCACACCGCCGCCGGTCCCCGAACCGTTTGTGCTGGCTGCGCACCGGTTCCACCGTCGGCCCCGGCCAGCTTCGCCATGACCTCCTCCGCGGAACCCAATACTCCTGCGACACGATCCGCGGCTTCCCGTCACCCGAGCCGATTCCACCAGGTAGTAGTACGTGTGCTTCCCGCGGCGCTTCCCCCGATCGACGGCATATATGGGTATACACTTGTTGCGCCGACCAAGCACCACAACCGATGCCACGCCGATCATTAGAAAGGTGGATCCCGCTAGCACCGCGCGGTTCCTTTCACAAGCGATGCGCTCGTTGGCCTGCCCTCGGCCGCCATCAACAACGCCTTGGCCCGCAGCACCTGCCGCTGCGGCGCGGTCTGCGACCGCGCAACTTCTCCAACACCGATCGCTCCTCCGAGTCCAACGGGATCGCAGCATGTTTGCCATACCGGCCACCCGTCTTATTCCCGCCGGTTTTCGGCCGAGAGTTCGCCGTTGTTGCGGACACCCGCGCGCCACCCACACACCCCGATCCTCCTCACGTCGTGTCGCCGCCATCGTCATCGTCAACGTCGCGCAACACCTTGAGTCCGTGGCCCGTCGGCGGCCTTTCTCGGTCTCCAGCCGGTCGTCTGTTTGCAGCACCGTGATATGTCTGTTTGATATGTTGCGTACCATCTAGTATGTACATCCCTTTTATGCGGGAGACCGGTTTGTATCCTTCGCGATCTCTGCCTGACCACGCGATTCGCGCGCTACCGGAAACGCCGGATTCCGGAAAAGCCGTGGCGCGATGACCTTCCTGACCGAGATCGACCCGGTTACCTCTGATGGACACGCAGGCGGCCAAGGATAAAGGACGCGACCTCCATGACCGCTACGTGTCCGCAACCCTTCCCGCACATCGCAATCGACGACTTCCTACCGTCAGCGTTACTAGAACGCTGCCTGGCCGACTTTCCCGCCAGCACCGACGCAGACATACCTACAACCGGGATCAGGAGCGGCTCTAGCGAGCTATTCACCCGATGTCCGCCCTCGCACACGCGGCAGCTCTTCTACCCTTCACTGCGCCCGTTCATCCAGGTGGTGGAAAACATCTCCGGCATCGAAGGCCTGATACCCGATCCGTACTTCCTGGGCGGCGGCTTCCACGAGATTGCCCACGGCGGCCATCTCTCGATGCATGCCGACTTCAATCACCACACTCGCATGAACCTCGAGCGTCGGATCAACGTGCTGATCTATCTAAACGAAGGCTGGACGGACTAGTACAGCAGCCAACTCGAGCTTTGGAGACGACATGACCCGCTGCGTCCAGTCTTATGTGCCGCTGTTCAACCGATGCGTTGTCTTCAACACGACATCGACGAGCAATCACGCAATCCGAAGCCCGTGCGGCACCCGCAGGGATTTCCAGACGTTCGATCGCGCTGTACTACTACACCGCCACCTGGGATGTCTCGAACGACAGCACACAACGCAGTTCAAGTCCGGCCGGGGAGCAGTGACGCCCGCGACATTCTGGTGTAGAGGCAGGAACTCTCACAAAGAGGCGGGAACTCGCAATCGATCTCCTCCCGCCGCTACTGTACCGTGGAGCGGCGTATCAAGCGCCGATCTCCTACCGCTAGTGGCGTGTCACGTCACTGATTGACGGTTTGGAGAGCCACTCGTCCGCGGCCGACCTTCTCGGATGGACTCGGCGGCGGGGGTCCACTTGAACGGCTTCGGGTCGTCGTTGTGCGCATCCAGGTACGCCTCGATCGCGGCGATGAGCGCCGGGACGAGCTGAAGCTGCCGCGCCGGAGGCCTTGTCGGGAGTTCGCGGACCAGCGTTCGACCAAGTTCAACCACGATGACGAGGTCGGGTGAAATGCAGGTCGAACCGTTTTGTGGCGGCGCAGCCAGCGCTGCACGTCGTGCTGTGCGTGCATAGTTGTCCAGGATCAGATGCACCGCAAGGTGTTTCGGTACCTCGCGGTCGATCGTGCGGGACTTCAGACTCCTCGTGCCGTCACTCATCTGCCCTTCGCGATGGAGAGACCTTCTCCACATGTAGTCGCTACAGCCATATCACCACTCGTCACGCCGAAGTCCTGACCCTCACCGGCGATTCCTACCGCACGCGTGCCCGCCGTGAACTGCTTGTCAAAGGCCGAGCCCGAACCAGCTAACCCGTCCTCAGGTGACCGCGGCAACGCGAGGTTGGGGAGTTGCGTGCGGGCCATCATTAAGAAGCGAAATCGATCTCATGCCGTTCGCGCTCGCTGCACCGCTTGGGCAGCGTCTTCGTGTCCGTTGGTGATTAATCCTGAGATCACGCCATCGACGTCAGCGGCTGGTCGATTCTGGCTGAGCTTGAACTTGGCCTCGATGCGGGTGATCAGCAATTCCACTCCCACAATGGCGCGTAGTTGACCCTCGATGAACTGTGGCGGCGCGTCGTCGACGGACCATGGTTGCGGTCGCCCAGCCTCATGGCGTCCGGTTAGATCACGCACATTCTGTTCGACCCAGGCCGGGTCATCGTGCACTGCGAGTCGCCCATAGACGTGCGCAGTGACGTAGTTCCAAGTGGGCACCACACGTCCGTGCTCGGCCTTGCTCGGATACCAGGCCGGGGAAATGTACGCATCTGGTCCCCGCACGATGACCAGAGCCTCGCCAACCACCGGGCGCCGCCACTGGTCATTGTTGCGGGCGAGATGACCACGAAGGGTCCTCATGCCCGGGTCATAGACGAACGGCAGCATAGTAGCGACCACGCCCTCCGGTGTTGCAGTGATCAGGTCAGCGGCACCGTGGTGAGTGAGCAGGTCGTCGACGGCCTGCTCGTCGGCGGCGAAATGGGCGGGAATGTACATGTTGTCCAGTATGTCGGCCGGGTTGATGATCACTACTGCCGCTTCAACGGCGAGAAACGGCGCATCCAGCGACCGAAGAGATCAATTCCCGATCTCCATATAACTGAGTTGCAACGACACTGACGGCTCAGGCCCCTTCGTTCGGCGGAGACAAGCCAGCCTCCTTCAGCAGCCGTCGCTCGTCGACCTTGCTGGAAGACGTCAAGGGCAAGTTGGCCACTAAGACGAATTGATCGGGCAGCATCGTTTCCGGGAGCCGTTCGCTGGCGGCCTGGCGGACGGCGACAGGGGTGAGCTCGCCGTCCGGCACCACGAATGCGACGACCCCCAGATCGCCCTCCAGGTCGAAGGTCGTGCACGCCGCGGATGCGACCCCGTCGATACCACCGAGCGCCTCGGTCACCTCGACCAGCGACATCCTCACACCATGTCGCTTGATGACGCGGTCCGAACGCCCCACGTATACGTAGTTGCCCCGGTCGTCGCGGAAGACGAGGTCACCAGTGCGGTAGAGGGTGGTTCCTTCGACGACGTCCGTCCGCAGCACAGCTGCGCTCAGCGCCGGGTCGTTCAGATATCCAGCCATGAGCTGCAGTCCGCCGATGTACAGCTCGCCGACCACTCCAGGACGATCCACCAGCCTTCCGTGCTCATCAACGAGGTGGAACGAGCTCCCGGGATGAGGATGACCGATCGGTACCAGCCCCGCGTCGAGCAACTCGGGCGTCAGTTCCAGATGGGCGACGGCGATGGTCGTCTCGGTCGGGCCGTACCGGTTCACCACCCGCAGTCCCGGACTGGCGGCCCACACCGCCCTGATATCGGCCGTGGACGGCGCTTCGCCGCCCAGGGCCATCACTCTCAGCGGGGTGTCAGCCAACCGCGCCAGACGGCCGCTGGCCCGGAGCAACCGGAGGTAGCTGGGAGAGAAGCTGGTCGCCGTGATCCCCTCGCTGACGACAATCGAGAAGAACCTGCGTGGGAACAGCAGGGCTTCCCGGTCGGGGATGACGAGGGGGACGCCGCGCACGAGCGGAGGAAAGATGGCAGAGAAGGACCCGTCAAAGTGCACGGGCGAAACGCATAGGCCCCGGTCGTCCGCGGTGAGTCCCACGGCGTCGGCGCATGCTTCGACTGCGGTGAAAAAGGCCTCCGGGGAAATCTGCACCCCCTTGGGGATACCGGTCGTCCCCGACGTGTAAATGACGTAGGAGATGGGGCCCGTTACGGGTGGTGGCGTGCGCCCATCTGCGACGCTCAACGCCGAAAGGGAGGTCCACGCCGTGCCGACGGGAAGTCCCGATGGCGCCGTTTGGTCCGAGCCTGCGGTGATCACCTGTGCGGGCCGGCAGTCAGCCACGATCTGCGCACGGCGGACATCTGGATCGGTGATCGCCAGCGGAACGAACGTGACCCCCGCCCACAGACAGCCCAGTGCCGCCACCACGAAGTCCACAGAATTGCCGATCAGCAGGGCAACCCGATCCCCGGGCTCGACGCCTTTCTGAAGCAAGCCAGCGGCCACTCTCCCAGCCGCGGCGCGCAACTCGCCCCGGGTCAACGCGCGATCCAGGTCCTTGACAGCGGGCCGATCCGGGGCTCGATCGGCGTGGTCCAGCACCGCACCGAGCACGCCGTGGTCCGTCACGCCTTCTCGCAGGTGCTGCACGCTCGCTATTCTCGCTCACACATCGTGTGGAACTCCCCCCGGGGCGACCGGCGTCTGATGGAAGGAAATGGGAAATGAGCTCAACGACTGGCTCGAGCGCCACGTCGGCGGATCAACGATTCCCGACTCACGGCACTGAGGCCGGCCGAGCCACCACCGACCGGACCGGCAGGTGCGACCTGGGCTGTCAGGTCCGCAGCAGCCGGCGAACCGCGTCTGACCCGCCGGCGCGCCCGGCCGAGCCTCACCAGGAAGAGCACCCCCGAGGCGCCGAACAGGATCGCGCTGACGAGCAGCCAGTTCCACAGATAGACGTTCTCGCTGAAGCCGGTGATTCCCTCGAAGGAGGAGTTGGAGAGCCGGAAGATCATCGGCGCGAACATCACGAACAGCAGCCCGGAGATCACGGTCGGCACCCGGACATGGTTGATCCACGTGACGCCCGGCCCGCCGCGTGCGGCGCCGGGGCGCGCGCGCCGGGTCAGCACCCGGTCCGCCGAGGCATAGATCGGCCATCCGACCCCGTCGTGGAGGATCACGCAGATCACGAACCAGACCAGGATCGCCTTCCACCCGCCCTGCGCGAAGACCCGTGTGATGGCGTACGCGGCGACCGCGAAGCACGCCAGCAGGCCCAGCAGGTGCCACGGACCGGCACCGTAGTGACGTCGCCACGACCGCATGTCAGCCCCGATCCCCGAAGGTGATCCGGCTCATCCACTTCAGGTTGTGGGTTCCCGGTGCGGACGGGACGATCACCCGTGCCGGATAGCCGTGGTCCATCGACAGGTCGGCGCCGTTCACCTTCAACGCGAGCAGCGACTGCGGCGCAGCGACCTGCGCCGCGGACAGGAACGCCGCGTGGGTGTCCAGCGACGTCAGCTCCGACGTACCCGCGCTCGACACGCCGGCCAACCGGGCAAGGTCGGCGAGCGGCACACCGGTCCAGTGCTGAACCGTGGACCAGCCCTCGGTGCAGGCGATCGGCAGGTACGCCGTGGTGAGCGGCATCGCGAGCAGCTGCTCGCGGCTCAGCGACACCCGCTGAGCGCCCACGAGCTCCAGCCGCCAGGCGGGGCCGGTCTGCGCCGCGGTGATGCCCGCGGCCGCTGCGGTGTGGTTGACCGGGAACCGGTTGGCGCCGACTCCGGGCGAGCGATAGTGCGTCCCGAACAACGCGACCCGCCGCGCGACACCGCCGATGGCCTCACCCGCGGTAAGCGCGAACACCGTCAGTGACGTGCCGGCAACGAGCGCGAGCACGCCGCGCCGGGAGATCGTCGGCGCAGCAGGCTCGGTCGCGACGAGGTCGTCGTCCACCGCCTCGGGCACGGTGTCGGCGAGCCCGGTCCGCAGCTCGGTCCGGAACCGCCTCGAACGCAGGGCGCGGACCATCTCGCCGAACTTCACGCAGATGTGGATCGCCAAGCCGGCCATGAACGCCCACGCGCCGTAGAAGTGACCGGTGTAGAAGCTGATCGGGTTGGTGTACTCGATGTTGAGGATCCCGGTCGTCATCTCGAAGATGACCCCACCGACGACAAGCACCAGGCTCAGTCGCTCGAGCAGCGACGCGACCGACCGCCACGGCGGCCAGACGAACAGCTTGGGAATGACCGACCAGAGCTTTGCGAGGTCGCAGCAGCGGTCGCCGCGGAGGGATTGCGACCGACCCCCTCACCCCATCGTATATACCCTACGGGGTAGTGGTATAAGGTGGTGAGATGCTTTCGCGCACAACGGATTTGGCTCTCCGCTGGTATAGTCCCGTCCAATGGGCGCCAATCAAGATCAAGGAGGTGGCCCAAAACAGCGCGCCGACATCTGGCCACGTCGGGGCAGAGCTATCCGGATTTGGACTGAAGAAAATAGCGGCGAAGCGACGGCGCGAACGAGAGGGCACACAGCACCGGGCCGGCGACGCTCAAGATGGCGAACGGGGCATACATCAGGACATGCGTCGTGTCGCCGCCGAACGGCGCCGAAACGAAGTCGTAGGCGAAGGCGTAGGCGATGTAGGTCATGCCGACCGTGCGCAGTACGGTCCACAGCGTGCGACCGAGTCTCTGTTGCAGTGTCGGAATCGAGAACAGTGCCAGCACGTAAAGCACCACCGCCGGCGGCACGAAGAAGACGAACACGCCCATCCCCGGTGTGGCGCCGATCCAACAGAGCCAAACGACCAGGAAGAGATGGACCAGATGGGCGGTGGCGAAGGCGAGGCCGAAATCGCGGCCATGGCGCCGAAGGAACTTGGCGGCGGGGCCGATCAGCAGGGCGAGACCGCCGCTGGCATAGGCAAGCCAGAACAAAAGGAACGAGAAGCGGGCGGTGATCTGCAGGGCATGGCCGGTGCCCAGCTTGCCGGCGCCGAAGACCGCCAGCACGATCGTCGCGAGCACGGCGTTCGCAGCGAAAGCCGATCCCATCCACCACAAGGTCTGGCGACCGACCTGCTCACTGCGTACCCGCACGGCTCGACCGGCAACGTCGAAGGCTTCGAAGATGACCATGGGTTACAATTTACTAGGCTGGCAGTCTGGTGTAAACGACAGATCCAAGCTTTTAGTATGTGAAATGTCGATTTAAATGTATGGTAGGTCTGGTTCCAGTCCGCGCCGCCGCGTATCCCCCGGCGGCGGCGCGAACCCGGGGCCACGCGGGAGGTCAACAGCGGGGCTCCCGCGTGGCCACTAAAAAGAAAGGAGGGCATATGCCCACAACGGGACTGCCGAGGGGCTGGCGCTTTCGCTTTCATTGGTCCCTCTGTGGCGATTCCAGGGCGCCCAAACTCGCCCTGAGACTCCACCACATTCCTGATCAGCGCCGCTAGACCTCAACCTAACAACCCGTCACCATCGTCCTCGCCACCGGGCGCAGGCCCGAACCGGCCGGGTGTCGACGACGGCGGGGGGGGGTCCTACCCTGGGTCACCATCGTGGAGGGTGGAGGTCGCTTCGGCGGCCACGGTCGTGGCTACGAGAGGCCCGAA
>CAVSLH010000011.1:0-581262 GCA_963728815.1 uncultured Actinomycetota bacterium | reverse complement strand
CAGCTCCGGGCACCCGACTGCAGCCGGGCCCCAAGCGGAGAGCGGGGCCGTGCCCAGTGCAACCGCACATGCTGGCCGGGCCGCACCTGGGCGACCTTATCGATGTCCTCGTCGATCACCACGCCCGCGACCGGGTAACCGCCGGTGACCGGGTGATCGGGCCCCAGGATCACCGGTAACCCGTTGGGCGGCACTTGAATCGCGCCGCGGGTGGCGCCCTCGCTGGGCAGCTGCCGGTCCGGGTAGCGGTACTGCAAAGGGCGGCCGACCAACCGCATCCCGACCCGGTCGCTGCGGTCGGATGCCACCCAGCCGGTGTGTACCAGGACATCGGGATCGACGAACCAGTCGTCACGCGGCCCAGGTATCACCAGCAGCTCAACCGGATTGGCGGTGATGGCGGCCACCGGTGCCTGGTCGAGTTCGGGATAGTCGTTGGTGTGTTCGCCGACCGGCAACTCGTCTCCGGCCTGGAGCGGCGACGGGCCGATCGCCGACATCACGTCGTAGCTGCGCGAGCCCAGCACCGGCTCCACACAGATGCCGCCGCGCACCGCCAAATATGTGCGCAGTCCAGCACCCGGGGCACCCAGAGAGATCACCTGGCCGTCGCGGATATGGCGAATGCTGTTGGTGCCGAACAATTTTCCGTTGACGGTTGGGTTGGTGTCAGCGCCCGTCACTGCGATATCGACGTCGCCGCCGCGGACGCGGGCTGAGAAACCACCGAACGTCACCTCTACGGTGGCGCGGTCGTCGGGGTTGGCGACCAGTCGGTTGGCTAGCTTGTGCGAGCGGCGGTCGGCGGCTCCGGACTGCCCGACGCCAAGGTGGGCCAGCCCGGTCCGGCCCAGGTCCTGGACGACGGCCAGCGGTCCTGTGCGCAGGATTTCCAGCGTTATCACGGCTTGCTCCTTCAGGTCCTTCACACAGCCCGGAACTGAACCCACATGCCCCGCGTCAGCAACGCGGGATTGGGCCGCTCGATATCCCAAAGGACCGCGTCGGTGTGGCCGATGAGCTGCCAGCCGCCGGGTGACTGACGGGGATATATCGCGCTGAATTCGCCGGCGAGGGCGACCGAGCCGGCCGGCACCGAGGTCCGCGGATCAGACCGGCGCGGAACCCGCAGTCGTGGGTCGCCGCCGACGAGGTACGCGAAACCCGGAACGGACCCGGCGAAACCCACTCGCCAGGGGGTGGCGGTGTGGGCGTTGATGACTTGTGCGGTGGTCAGTCCGGTGTGGCTGGCGACCTCGGCGAGGTCTGGGCCGTCGTAGACGACGTCGAGCACCACATCGGCGCTGCGATCCGCCGGGGCGGCCTCATCAGCGGTGACCCGCATTTTGCGTAGACGCTGACGGATGACCCCTTGGTAACGGGGACCGTCAAGCTTCACCAGCACCGTGCGGGCGGCCGGGACGATGTCGACCACACTGGGCAGTGTCGCCACCCGCAACGCAGCCGCCCATGCCAATACCTCAGCGGTGCTGCCGCATTGCAGCATCAGCGCTTGGTCGCCGTAGTCCAGAACCGTGTTGCCGACCAGTTCGGTTGGCAAGTTCTTGGAAAGGTCGCTGGTGAGGTCCGTCACGCTCATTACTCGACGGTAACCCCGGAATCGGGGTGTCGGCCAGGGATTTTCGAGCACTGCCAGAGGTGCCTTAGCAAACGCTCAAACAGGAGGGGGCCAGGCGGGATCTAACCCAAGATCTTGCTGATTTGTGGGGGGAGTTGATCGGCGACCAACGGATAGCTCAGTGGCGACGAGAAAGCGATCGCGCCCGCCTGGTCCTTGGTGGTGAAGATGTGGCGGTTCTGGGCGGTCGCTTGCGAAGCCGCCACGTCGGGGTCGGCCAGCAGCGCCTTTTGATCATCCGGACTTTCGGTCGACCAGATCACCACGTCGGCGGAATCAAGCACCGCTTTGATGTGATCGCGTGGGATGACGGCGCGGTGATCGTCGCCGAAAGGTTTGATGCTGTCGGCGATGACCAGACCTATCTCGTTCAGGAAGTCGGTCCGCCAGCCCGCCATGGTTGCTACCACAGTGCCTTGCCAGAGTGTGCCCTGCATCAGCAACGCCTTCTTTCCCACCCACTGCGGATTCTTTTGGGCAACGGCGGCGAACTTCTGGCCGACGGCATCGACCACTGACTTCATCTGGTCGGCCTGGAACACCGCCTGGCCGATCGCGGTGGCCTGGTCTTTCCACGGCTCGAAGAAAGCGTCGCCGTCGGACTGCGGGACGGTCGGGGCAATAGCCGACAGCTTCTGGTAGGTATCAGCGTCCACGCCGGCATTGATTGCCACGATCAGGTCGGGTTTGAGGCCGGCGATCTGGTCAATGGGGATCCCGTTGTCCAGGTTCAACACCACCGGCTGGGCCGCGCCGAGCTTGGGCTGGGCCCACGGCCACACCGCGAAGGGCTGGTCGCCCCACCAGTTGGTCACCGCGATGGGCACCACGCCCACCGCGAGCAGGTCGTCTTGCTCGGTATAGCCGGCACTGACTACGCGCTTAGGTGGCTCCTTGATGACGGTCTGACCGAAAAGGTGGGTGATGGTCACCGATCCGGCGCCAGGGGTGCCGGGCGCGGATTTGGGTGACGAACACCCGCCGGCGACGGCAGCGACCCCAGCGCCGAGCAGTCCTGCGGCCCCGGCGAGCTGCAAGAATCCCCGCCGATTCCATCCCTGTCGCATCGCGTGAGAGTATCGCGTGCTCGACTCAATTCAGCTCAGCGGCATACCGGCGTCCACGAAGTCCAGCGCCCGATAGATCGTGTCGGCGGTCTGCGGTGCAGTGTCGAAGGCGGCCATCATGGCGCCGGTCAGCGCGCCGACAAATACCCGGACTTCGAAATCGCTTGCGGGGCGACCGATTCGGCGGCCGATCAACTCGGCCATGACGTTGACGGTGCGGTAGTACTCGTCGTACATGGCGGCCTTGAGCTCGGGTATCGAGAACATCAGCCGCTGCCGGGTGTTTTCGAACTCCAACTGCTCGGCTGGAAGGCGCGCCATGACGGCCGCGTAGGCCCGCCGGATCGCCTGGGTCGGCGACAGGTCGGGCGGCTGTGCCTCGAAGGCCGCCAATACCAGCGGATCCAGGTCGTCGGCCAGCAGCAGCGATTCCTTGGACGGGAAATACCGGAAGAAGGTGCTGGGCGACACGTCGGCGGCATCAGCGATCTGTTCGACGGTGGTGGCGGCGTAGCCGTTCGCCTCGATCAGGCGGAATGCCTCACGCCGGATGGCCTGGCGCGTCTTGATCTTCTTGCGCTCCCGCAGACCGAGGGCATGGTTATCCGACAGCATGGAGCAATTCTGGCGCACGTCGAGCGCGGTGCGTTCCAGGACGTCAAGTGGGCGTGCCGTATCCGCCGCCGCCGGGGGTTTCGATCACCAGCGTGTCGCCGGGCTCGACTTCCGTCGAGTCGCACCCGGCCAACTCGACGGTGCTGCCGTCGGCGCGCTCCACTCGGTTGCGCCCCAGCTCCCCGGGTGAGCCGCCGGCCATCCCATAGGGCGGAACCCGCCGATGACCGGACAACGTGCTGACCGTCATCGGCTCGGTGAACTCGATGCGACGGACGGCGCCATCACCGCCATGCCAGCGACCAGCGCCACCGCTGCCGCGCCGAATGGCGAACTCCCGCAGCAGCACCGGGAAACGCCATTCGAGCACCTCGGGATCGGTGAGCCGGGAGTTCGTCATGTGCGTCTGCACGACCGACGCCCCGTCGAAACCGTCACCGGCCCCGGAGCCGGATCCGAGGGTTTCGTAGTACTGGTGCCGCTCGTTACCGAATGTGACGTTGTTCATCGTCCCGGCTCCTTCGGCCTGTACGCGTAGCGCGGCGAACAGTGCGCCGGTGATTGCCTGTGAGGTTTCGACGTTGCCGGCGACGACGGGGGCTGGGTAGGTCGGCGCGAGCATCGACCCCTCCGGTACGACGACGTGCAGCGGGCGTAGGCAACCGTCGTTGAGTGGGATCTCGTCGGCGACCAGGGTCCGGAACGTGTAGAGCACGGCCGCAATCGCCACCGAGGATGGCGCGTTGAAGTTCGTGTCCAGCTGGGGAGAGGTTCCGGTGAAGTCGATGGTTGCGCTGCGGGTGGCGCGGTCGACGGTGATGCGGACGGCGATTGTCGCGCCGGAATCCATGCGGTAGCGGTATTCGCCATCGTCGAGCTTGTCGATGACGCGACGGACCGCCTCCTCTGCGTTGTCCTGGACATGTCGCATGTAGGCCTCGACGACATCCAGGCCGAACTGGTCGATCATCTGGCGGACCTCATCGACGCCTTTTTGGTTGGCGGCGATCTGCGCGCGGAGATCGGCGAGGTTGGTGTCGGGATTGCGCGAACCGAAGGGCGCGTCCGTGAGCAGGCGCCGGGTTTCGGCTTCGCGGAACTGTCCGTTTTCCGCGAGTAGCCAATTGTCGAATAGCACGCCTTCTTCGTGGATCTCGCGGCTGTCGGCCGGCATGGAGCCGGGGGTGATACCGCCGATTTCGGCGTGGTGCCCGCGGGAGGCGACGAAGAACAGGACGCGCTCGCCATCGCTGTCGAAGACCGGGGTCACGACGGTGATGTCCGGCAGGTGGGTGCCGCCGTGGTAGGGGTCGTTGACCGCGTACACGTCACCGGGCTTCATCCCCCCGGCGCGGCGGTGAATCACTTCCTTAACGCTGGTGCCCATCGAGCCGAGGTGCACCGGGATGTGCGGTGCGTTGGCGACGAGATTGCCGTCCGGGTCGAACAGAGCGCACGAAAAGTCCAGCCGTTCACGGATGTTCACCGACTGCGCGGTGGCTTCCAACCGGGCGCCCATCTGCTCGGCGATCGCCATGAACAGGTTGTTGAAGATCTCCAGCAACACCGGATCGGCCTCGGTACCCGCATTGGGCTGCGAGAGGGCGACCAGCCGTTCGGCGAGCAGGTGCCCGGATCGCGTTATCGTCGCCTGCCAGCCGTCGTCGATGACGGTGGTGGCGTTGGCCTCGGCGATGATCGCCGGCCCGGTCACCATGTCCCCCAGCCGCATCCGCTCGCGGTGACGTAGGGGGGCGTCGCGCCACGATCCGTTCGAGTAGATCCGGGCGGTTTCGGCCGGTCCAGTGGTGTCGGTGACCTGATCGCCCACGTGGGACAGGTCGGTCTGGTCGGTGAGGCCGATCGCCTCGACCGAGATCGCTTCCGCGATCAACGGACGGTCCATCAGGAACGAATACATCGCGCGGTGGCTGGCCTCGAACGCGACCGTCATCGCCTCGAGCTCGGCCAGTTCGACAGGGACCGCGGTATCGGTTCCCTCGTAGCGCAGATGCACCCGGCGAACCACCCGGATCCGCCCTGTTGGGACGCCCTCGTCGAGCAGCTCGGCGCGGGCGGTCTGCTCGAGGGCGTCCGCGACGGTGCCCAACCGCTCCAAGGCGGCGGTCTCGAGCCGGATTTCCACGGACTGCTCCCGCATCGAGGTGGTGTCGGCCAGGCCGATCCCCAGTGCGGAGAGCACGCCGGCCATCGGCGGGACGAGCACCGTGCTGATACCGAGCGCGTCCGCCACCGCGCATGCGTGCTGCCCGCCTGCGCCGCCGAATGTCGTCAGCACATACCGCCGCACGTCGTGTCCCTTTTGGACGGAGATCTTCTTGACCGCGTTGGCCATGTTCGCCACCGCTACCTGAAGAAACCCCTCGGCGACCTGCTCGGGCGGGCGGTCGTCACCAGTCCGTGCCCGGATATTGGCGGCCAGGTCGGTGAAGCTGCGCCGCACGGTCTCCTCATCCAGCGGCTGGTCGCCGTCGGGACCGAACATGGCCGGGAAGTGCGCGGGCTGGATGCGACCGAGCATCACGTTGGCATCGGTGACTGTGAGCGGACCGCCGCCGCGGTAGCAGACCGGGCCGGGGTCGGCTCCGGCCGAGTCGGGGCCGACCCGGTAGCGGCTGCCGTCGAAATGCAGGATCGACCCGCCACCGGCAGCCACCGTGTGGATGTCCAACATCGGCGCGCGCAGCCGGACCCCGGCCACCTGGTTCATGAAGACGCGCTCGTACTCGCCGGCATAGCGCGACACGTCGGTGGAGGTGCCGCCCATGTCGAAGCCGATGACATGGTCGAAACCGGCCAACGCCGACATCCGCACCATGCCGACGATGCCCCCGGCCGGGCCAGACAGGATCGCGTCCTTGCCGCGAAAGTGCCCCGCGTCGGCCAGGCCTCCGTTGGACTGCATGAACATCAGTCGCACGCCACGCATCTGGTCTGCCACCTGCCTGACGTAGCGGCGCAGCACCGGGGACAAGTAGGCGTCGACCACGGTGGTGTCCCCGCGCGGGACAAGTTTCATCAGCGGGCTGACCTCGGACGACAGCGAGATGTGAGCAAAGCCGATGTGCTCGGCCAGCTTGCCGATCTCGCGCTCGTGTGCCGGGTACAGGTAACTGTGCAGGCAGACCACCGCGACCGCGCGGATCCCGTCGGCATGGGCTTGCCGCAGCTCGGATCCCAACAGCTCGAGGTTAGGTGCCCGCAGCACCGTGCCGTTGGCCATGACCCGCTCGTCGACCTCGACGACCCGCTCATACAGCATCTCTGGCAGCACGATGTGCCGGTCGAAGATGCGCGGACGATTCTGGTAGGCAATGCGCAGCGCGTCACCGAAACCGTGGGTGATCACCAGCAGCGTGCGCTCCCCCTTGCGCTCCAGCAACGCATTGGTCGCGACGGTGGTGCCCATCCGCACCGCGTCGACTCGCGCGACCGGAATGGGCACGTCCTCGGTGATCCCGAGTAGCGCACGGATTCCGGCCACCGCTGCGTCGCGGTAGCGCGCAGGTTTGTCCGAAAGCAGCTTGTGGGTCAGCAAGCGTCCGTCCGGCCGGCGCGCCACGATGTCAGTGAACGTGCCGCCCCGGTCGACCCAGAATTGCCACCCCGCACCAGCCACCCGGACTCCCTTTCACGGCTTTCCAACTCTATCGGCGAGTGGGGAATGAAACTGCTTCGGCCGGCCAACGGCTCACCGAGCGTTAGTTCCTCGGTGCGCCCGCCGCAAGCAGCGAAGCGCGATGTGCGACCGCCACAGCGTGCCCGGCATATCGTTCGTAGGCGCGGGCGGCCAGGGTTAGGTCGATCGCCGCGTGGACGTCGATCCCGGCCGACCAGGAGAGCAGCTGCTGAAACAGCGACTGCTCTAATCGATCCACTTCGTCGCCGCGATCAACCTCCGCCACGCCGACTTTCCCGTGTGACTCCACGACATTGGCTGCTTTGACGGCCATGTCGAGGCAAACCTCGCTCAACTCACGAAGTACGCCCAACAGTGGGGCCGGTATGGACGCCCACGCACGTCGGGTTCGGGCGATATCGGCCACCTCCCGCGCGAGTTGGCCCATGCGCTCGGCTTCGGCGTGGATGTGCACCGCGGCGACGGTCGCCCGGATCCGCGGCAGTCGGGCAGGGCAACGTGAGAGCTATCTAGGTTTGCAGAGGCGGACGCTGTCCGACCCCTTATCAGGCTGAGGAGCCACCGTGCTGGCCTTAAGCCCCACGCCAAGGGCTGTAATCGGCGATCAGCTCCTCCTGCGGCGGGCGCTGCTCGACGGGCACATGCTGCAGGTTGATCCGGATCCGATACCAGATCGAACTCGGCCCGCGCATGCCGTCGACCAGGACGTCGGCCGGCTGCAGCCGCTCGGCCGCGGCAGGGTAGCGGTCGCGCCAGGTGTCCAGCGCGGTCATCGCCTCGTCCCTGGTCTTGGTGCGGGCGATCTCGATGAGCGGCTTCGATGAAACTCGCCTGCCGCCGGTACGCTTTCCCGACCCTTTCGGTGCCTTCTCCGGGGGACCCAGTTCTTCGGCCAGCATCAGCAGCCGATCAAGCTCGCCGACCGCGTCGTTCATCCCCGCCCAAGGGTCACCGATTTTGGCGAACCGGCTGGGCACCGTGGCCATCGTGAAGGCCTCAGGCTTGCAGTCGGCGACCTCGTCCCAATGCAGCGGCGTCGACACCCTGGCATCCGGAGTGGCCCGCACCGAGTAGGCCGACGCGACCGTGCGGTCTTTGGCGTTCTGGTTGAAGTCCACGAACACCCCCTGGCGTTCTTCCTTCCACCAGCGGCTGGTTGCCAGATCGGGCACGCGCCGCTCGACCTCACGTGCGACGGTCTGGGCGGCCAGCCGCACCTGGCCGAACCCCCAGCGCGGGGCAATCCGGGCATAGACGTGAAAGCCCCGCGACCCGGACGTTTTCGGCCACGCGACCAGGCCGTAGTCCTCCAGCACATCGCGCGCCACCAGCGCGATGTCGACGATCCGCTGCCACGTGACCCCGGGCATCGGGTCCAAGTCGACCCGCAGCTCGTCAGGGTGATCGAGGTCGCCGGCGAGCACCGGATGCGGATTGAGGTCGACGCACCCCAGGTTGATCACCCAGGCCAGCCCGGCGGCGTCATGGATAACCGCTTCGGCGGCGGAAGTACCCGATGCGTAATGCAGTTCGGCAACATCCACCCAGTCCGGCCGTTTCGTGGGCGCTCGCTTCTGGAATACCGCTTCTTGGGAGATGCCCTTGACGAAGCGTTTCAGAATCATCGGCCGGCCGGCCACGCCGCGAAGCGCCCCATCGGCGACGGCCAAGTAATAACGCACCAGGTCAAGCTTGGTGTGGCCGCCTCGGCCGCTGTCGCTGGGGAAGACCACTTTGTCCGGATGGGTGATGGTGACCCGGCGTCCGGCCACTTCCAATGACTCGGGACCGGTCATGCGGTTCATGGTAATTCCGCGATATTTTCCGGCCGCTTTGCGACCCGCGTCACATATTGTGAGGTCATGCCTAACCTCCCTGGCCTGCCCGGGCAAACCTTGACCAAGCTTCAGCAGTACTTAGAACGCGGCTCAGCCGAATTGCACTACGTGCGCAAGATCATCGAATCGGGCGCGATCGGGCTGGAGCCGCCGCTGAACTACGCGGCCATTGCAGCCGATATCCGCAAGTGGGGCGAGTTCGGCATGCTGCCGTCGCACAATGCCAGACGGGCCCCCAACCGCGCGGCAGTCATCGACGAAGAGGGGACATTCACCTACAAAGAGCTCGACGACGCCGCGCACGCGGTGGCCAACGGCCTCATTGCCAAAGGTGTCTGCGCCGGGGACGGGGTCGCCATCCTGGCGCGCAACCACCGCTGGTTTGTCATCGCCAACTACGGCGCCGCCCGGGTGGGCGCCCGCATCATCTTGCTCAACAGCGAGTTCTCCGGCCCCCAAATCAAAGAGGTGTCGGAGCGCGAAGGCGCCAAGGTGATCATCTACGACGACGAGTACACCAAGGCCGTCAGCAAGGCCGAGCCGCCGCTGGGCAAGCTGCGCGCGCTCGGCGTCAACCCCGACGCACAGGAGCCGTCGGGCAGCACCGACGAAACGCTGGCCGAGCTGATCGCGCGCAGCAGTAAAGCACCCGCCCCGAAGGCGGCCAAGCACGCGTCGATCATCATCCTGACCAGCGGGACGACCGGCACCCCGAAGGGCGCGAACCGTAGTACCCCGCCCACACTGGCGCCGGTCGGCGGCATCTTGTCGCACGTTCCGTTCAAGGCCGGTGAGGTGACGTCGCTGCCGGCGCCGATGTTCCACGCACTGGGTTATCTGCACGCCACGCTGGCGATGTTCCTGGGCTCGACGCTGGTGCTGCGTCGGAAGTTCAAGCCGCCGCTGGTGCTGGAAGACATCGAGAAGCACAAGGCGACCGCCATGGTCGTGGTGCCGGTGATGCTGTCGCGGATCCTCGACGCGGTGGAAAAGATGGACAAGAAGCCCGACCTGTCCAGCCTGAAGATCGTATTCGTATCCGGATCGCAATTGGGCGCCGAGCTTGCCTCCCGCGCGCTCAAAGACCTCGGTCCCGTCATCTACAACATGTACGGCTCGACCGAGATCGCGTTCGCCACGATCGCTGGGCCCAACGACCTGGAACTCAACGCCGCGACGGTCGGGCCGGTCGTCAAGGGTGTCAAGGTCAAGATCCTCGACGACAACGGCAACGAGCTGCCGCAGGGCGAGGTCGGGCGAATCTTCGTCGGCAACGCCTTCCCGTTCGAGGGCTACACCGGCGGCGGTCACAAGCAGATCATCGACGGCCTGATGTCGTCCGGGGATGTCGGCTACTTCGACGAGCACGGCCTGCTCTACGTCAGCGGCCGCGATGACGAGATGATCGTCTCCGGCGGTGAGAATGTGTTCCCGGCCGAAGTCGAGGATCTGATCAGCGGGCATCCCGAGGTGGTGGAGGCCACCGCGATCGGTGTCGAGGACAAAGAATGGGGCGCTCGGCTACGTGCGTTCGTGGTCAAGAAGCAGGATGCCACCGTTGACGAGGAAACCATCAAGATCTATGTGCGCGAGCACCTGGCCCGCTACAAGGTGCCGCGCGAAGTGATCTTCCTCGAAGAGCTGCCGCGTAACCCCACCGGCAAGATCCTCAAACGCGAACTGCGCGAGATGGAGATCGACTAGCGCTGTGCGCTCGCGCAACCGGGTTAGCGCCGGGCCTCGATAGCGCGGATGATCTGGGCCGCGAGTTTGGGGTCGACCAGTAGTTGGTCGATGAGGGCGGTGAGGACCTCTTGTCCGGTCACCCGGGCGACTCCCAGGCGGTCGGCGGCTTCTCGCTGCCAGATGTCGAGGGCTCGGTGGGTGCTGGCCGGGAGGTCGACGGTTCGCCGGGTTCGTTGGGCACGGGCTGGCTGGTCGTGTGTTCGATGGTCGACTGCCTGTTGGGCGATCATCCGTTGCACGGGTTTTTGTCGGAAGCCCGTGAGGCGCTCGGTTGGCGCTGCGTCTGGGTTGATGTTCACTGCGCCGATCGCCCTCCGTGGGTGCCAATCAGTAAATCAGTACATCAGTATACAAGTAGATACGGAATCGTGCACTAACGGCCACCGCACGGCGCGTCGCGGAGCCGTCGAACCCAGGTCAAGGCGCGACCTTGCGTTCTACCAGCGGCATCCCGGTTATTTCAAAAGGTAGCTACACCTTAATGTAAGTTCAGGACCCTAACGACCGCTGTGTGAAGTATTGCGGTTTGCCTGTTGTTTTAGCACTGCAGGAAGAAACATTGGGTGCATTTCGCTTGATTCGGCTGCGTAGACGCGCAAATAATGATGCACTGAAGCACGAAGTTACGCATGTCAGTACTTCAGTAAATAACGCGTGAGGAGCATGTTTAGTTGGTTACGCAAGTACTGATCGTAGTAGCTGCAGAGATACAGAGGGTCGTAAATAATAAAACGCATAAATATGGATAAACCGCATGCGAAAATGCGTAGCCACAAGCGAAGTTTACAGGGATTCACAGCATTATCTAAAGTTATTTCTATGGTTTTGCTCCCGATTTTATGGGTAACCTTCAATATGTCAGTTCAAAGGTCTCGGAAGGAGCCCCCCATGTTGATTTCACTGCGATCGGCCCGCAAGACGGCCGCCGGTGCAGTGGGTGCCGGCGCGCTGGCCGGAGCGATGCTGTTCGGCGGCACCCCAGCGGCGCAGGCCGCCCCCGCACCCGCACCCGCTCCAGCCACAAGCTTCGCGACTTTTGGGCCCCACGGCGGACCGGGCGGCCCCGGCATTATTCCCGCCCGCCCTGGCGGCGGAGGCGGCGGCCACGGCGGCGGTTGGGGCCACGGCGGCGGCGGCCGCGTTGGCGGTTGGGGCCACGGCGGCGGCGGCCACGGCGGCGGTTGGGGCCGCGGCGGCGGCCACGGCGGCGGTTGGGGCCGCGGCGGCGATTGGGGCCATGGCGGTTGGGGCCATGGCGGTTGGGGCCGTGGCGGTTGGGGCCATCCCGGTTGGGGATGGGGCCATGGCGGCTGGTGGGGACCCCGCTGGTGGAACTGGTGGTGGTGAGCCACCATCCCGCGTGGGCGCTGGCCAGCCTGGTATGACCGGCACTTACTAGGGTGGCCGCCCCACGCTGAGGGGAGAACCCATGCCGACCTGACAACCGTCAGGTCGGCATGGGTCTGTTTACGGGTCGCGGGGCAGGCCCAGCAGCCGTTCGGCGATGATGTTGAGCTGCACCTCCGACGTGCCACCGTAGATGGTGGTGGCACGGCTGGCCAGCAAGAATTCGCCCCACTTGCCCGCTAACTCGTCGGTGTCGCCGATCGCGGCATCGGTGCCGAAGGAGGACACCGCGAATTCGGCATAGCCCTGGCCGGTGCGCATCGACAACAGCTTGGAGATCGCTGCCGACGGCATGGCATCGCCGCCGGCCAGCGTCAACAGCGTGGAGCGCAGGTTGAGCACCTTGGCGGCGTGGCCCTCGGCAATCAGTTGGCCAGCGCGGTGTTGTGCCACCTGGTCGAACTGCCCGTCGCGAACGAACTCGACGAACTCGGGAAGGGTGGCCAGGAAATTCGCATCGCTGCTGCCTATCGATACCCGTTCCGCCGTCAGGGTATTGCGGCTGACCTCCCAGCCGCGGTTCACCTCGCCCAGCACGAACTCGTCGGGCACGAACACGTCGTCGATGTAGACGGTGTTGAACATCGCGTTACCGGTGAGCTCACGCAGTGGCTTCACCTGTACGCCTTCGCTTTTCATGTCCAGCAGGAAGTAGGTGATGCCGTTATGCTTCGGCGCCGACGGGTCGGTCCGCGCCAGGAGAGCACCCCATTGCGAGTACTGCGCGGCGGTGGTCCAGATCTTCTGGCCGGTGATGCGCCAGCCGCCGTCCGCCCGGGTCGCTTTGGTGGTCAGCCCGGCCAGATCGGATCCGGCACCCGGCTCGGAAAAGAGTTGGCACCAGATCATCTCGCCGCGGAAGGTCGGCGGCAGGAACCGTTGCTTCTGCTCGTCGGTTCCGAACGCGACGATCGACGGAATGATCCATGCCGCGATACCGACTTGCGGCCGTTTAACCCGCCCGGTGGTGAACTCTTGGGCGATGATGATTTGCTCGACCGGGCTGGCCGCCCGGCCCCACGGCTCGGGCAGATACGGCAACACCCATCCGGCCTCGGCGATTGCGACCTTGCGCGCCTCGCGCTCCATCGCTTTGAGCGCAGCCACCTCGGCCCGAATTTCGGCCCTCAGCTTTTCGGTGTCGGGGTCCAAGTCGATGTTCACCGCACGCATGCCGGTGCTCGTCGCGGTGTCCACCACTTTCTGCGGGTACTCCGAGCCGCGGCCGAAGCATGCGGCCAGCATCAGCGCCCGGCGGTAGTAGACGTTCGTGTCGTGCTCCCAGGTGTAGCCGATGCCGCCGTGCACCTGAATGCAATCCTGCGCGCACCGCTGGGCGGCGGTGGGCGCCAGTGTCGCCACCACCGCGGCGGCGAACTCGACTCCGGAAGCGGCTATGTCCCAGTTGTTCTGGCTGGCCTCGTCAATCGCGCGCGCCGCGTCCCACACCGCGGCGGTGGCCCGCTCGGTGTCGGCGATCATCTCTGCGCACTTGTGTTTGATGGCCTGGAACTGGCCGATCGGCCTGCCGAACTGCTCACGGATCTTGGCGTATCGCGACGCCGTATCGGTCGCCCAACGCGCCACGCCGACGGCCTCAGCGGACAGCAGGGTCGACATCAGCGCATGCGCGGTTGTCATGGTTAGGTTGCTCAACGCGGCCTCGTCGCCGACCTCGATGGCGTTTGCCCGCACATGCGCGATGGGACGGAGCGGATCAATGCTTTTGACCGGCACGATCTCTAGTTGATCGGCGCGCAGCACGAACCATTCGTCGCCGCTGTCGATCGCTACCGGGAGCACCAGCACGGATGCCTGAGCCGCCGCGGGAACGGCGCGGACTTCGCCGCGGATAACGAGCGCTTGCTCATTGGGGCCCTGCCGGGTCGCGGTCAGTCCGGAATCCAACGCGTAGGCGGCGATAGCCGCGCCGGAAGCCAGCTCGGCGAGCACTTTAGCTTCCGCGTCATGCGCGGAGATCAGCGCGCTGGCGATCGCCGACGGCACGAAGGGCCCGGGTACTGCCCCGTAGCCGAACTCGGCCAGCACGACGGCCAGCTCGAGGATCCCGAAACCCTGTCCGCCGACGGATTCGGCCAGATGCACACCCTGCAGGCCCTGTTCGGCCGCCGCCTGCCAGTACGGCGGGGGGTTTTCGATCGGGGTCTCCATGGCCGCATGTAGCACCTCGGACGGCGCTATCCGCGCCACCAGAGATCGCACTGAATCGGCCAGGTCTTGATGCTCAGGAGTTATTGCGATCGGCATTGTTCGCCTTCCAATGCTTTCGGGCGCCGTTTCGGCCAAGCACCTTCCAAGCTAACAACCGGTCGGTTGGTTGACCACATTGGCCAGTGGCTGCCCGTCGCGCAGCCGGCGGCAGTTGGCAACGGCCTCGGCCAGATAGCGCCGCATGGTGTCGGCGGTGTACCAGCTGACGTGCGGTGTCAGCACCACGTTGTCTAGGCCGAGTAGCGGGTTGTCGGGCGCTACCGGCTCGATTTCGAAAACATCCAGCCCCGCGGCGGCCAGCCGCCCGCCACGCAGCGCATCGACAAGTGCGTGTTCGTGGACGACCGCACCGCGTGACGTGTTGACCAGCAACGCATTTGGTTTCATCCGGGCTATCGCGTCTCGGCTGAGCAGATGATGGGTGTCAGTCGTCAACGGCAGGTGCAGCGAGACGATGTCGCTGGCGGCCAGCAGTTCGGGCAGCTGCCGCCAGCCGGGCCGCCCATCGTCGCGGGTGCTGGTGTGCAGGACGGTGGCGCCCATTGCCGCGACGATATCGCCCACCCGTCTGGCGATATTGCCGTAGCCGACCAGGCCGACGGTGCAGCCGCCGATATCGCGTACCGTCTCGCCCAGTTCTGGCTCTGCCGGCCAGCCGCAACCTTGGCGGACATCGCGGTCCAGCGCCGGTAGCCGACGCAACGCGGCCAGCATCAGCAGCACCGTGCCCTCGGCCACCGACGGTGCGTTGGCGCCGGGCATATTGGCGACTGCGATACCGCGCTTCGTCGCCGTCTGTACGTCGATGGTGTTCACCCCGGCGCCGAGTTTGTGCACCAGCCGCAGCCGCGCCCCGCGCCGCAGGTCTTCGCCCGACAGCGGCCGAAGCACATGCCAAATCACTTCCGCGTCGGGCAACTCCCGGTAGAACCCTGTGTCGTCATCGTCGGCACACCATCGGATGTCGAGCCAATCCGCTTCGGGCGCAAGAAAATCGAGCACTTTGTCGCCGGGAACGAAGTGGGCGAGGACTCTTAGCGCCACCGCTTGGCGATCCACTTGGCGATGGTGTCGGCCTGCTCGCTGCGCGCGCCCGGAGTGGTGAAGTAGTGGTCGGTGTCGATCGAGGCCTGGGCTTTGTCCGCGCTCGCCAGCGAGTCGTAGATGCGCTGGGCGTCAGACGGGAAGACTCCGGTGTCGGCCTCGGCGTTGATCACCAGGGCCGGGCAGGTGATGCGGGCCAGGTGCGGCTCGGCCCGGGTTTGTGCCACCCGCAGGCTCCACATGCCCAGCCAGTTGCGCAGCGTGCAGGCCGCGGCGATGCCGTGCGCGGAGCGGTTCGCCTTGGCCGGGACGCCCATGTAGCACAGGTTGGGCTGACGCTTGGTCGGCTCGATGCTGGGATCGACCATGCGTGGATCGGCCCAGGTTCGCATCACGGTGAACGGCCGATCGGAAAACCCCGCAGCGCGAACACGTTTGAGCTCCGTCTCGGCCCAATCGGTGATGGCATGGTTGCGTGCGGCCTGCGCCGAGCGGTAGCGGCTGAGAAACTCTGGCGAGTACGGCGGGCCGTTGCGCTCGGCGAACAGGTCAAGGTCGGGATCGGTGGCGACCGGGTCGTTTTCGTCGACGACGGCGGCGTCCATCCAGGCGGTCAGTACATCCGGGCGCCCGGGATGGGCGGCGGTGGCGACGTAGCCGTCGGCGGCGGGCAACTCTGTCAACCCGGCTGCCGGCCGCATACCCTCCAGTGGAGTCACATTCGGGTCGACCGCCTGCGACTGGTAGGCCGCCATCAACGAACCACCCCCTGAATTGCCGAGCAATACAACAGTTTCCACGCCCTGAACCTCCCGCAGCCAACGCACCCCGACACCGATGTCGACCAGTGCGTGGTCGAGCAGAAAGCTGCTTTCGAAACCGCGGAACCTGGTGTTCCAACCCAGAAATCCGATGCCGCGGGTGGCCATGTAGTCGGCGAGATAGTGCTCGGAGAAGTCGATCTGATAGTGCGTGGCAATCATCGCCACCTTCGGCTTGCGTCCCACACCGCGGTGGTACAGCCCCTGGCAAGGGTGCCCGCCGGCACCGGCGCGCTCAGCGGTGCGCGACGGCAACCCGACGAACTCGCGGATAACCCCTGGCGCGCAGGTATGGCGAGTCAATTCAGACCTCCTTGCTGTAGATGGCGCGGTAGTAGATGTTGGCGAGGGTCTGGATGCAGGCCTCGTCGTCTGGTTCACCAGTGTTGGACCGCGCCCCGCTGAGCTGGATGTAGCAGAACTGGTTGAACATCGCCACGATCGCCTCGGCGATCAGCTGCGGGTCATCACCGGGGCAGTAGCCCTCGGCCTGCGCGCGTCTGACCGATTCGGCGATGAAGGAGATGGGGATCGCGCACAACTCGGCCCAGTACTGCGCGAAGTCGTCGTTGACCATCGCCAGCTGCGACACGCTGATCACCTCCGCCAGCCGGTTGCGGTAGGTGTGCCAGTGGGCGGCGGCCGCCTCCTGCGCTCGTTCGCGATCGGACAGGCCATGCCGGGTTACCGAAAGCGCTCGCTGGTTGGCCTCATCCCGGAAGCGCAGGGCCCACTGACGGACCATCGCCTCTTTGGAGTCGTAGTAGTTGTAAAACGAGGCCGCTGAGCGGCCCGCTTCGGCGGCGATATCCGCGATGGTCGTCGCCAGAATGCCTTTGCGCGCGATGACCGTTCGGGCGGCGGCGTCAATCGCGGCCTGTGTCCGGCGGCCGCGGTGCGTCGGGAACGCCCGAATCTCTGGGGGGCGGCGCGCCGGCTCGGAGGCGGTCGACACCTGGCGCACCTCCTCTGGAGCAAATGTGAATCTGATGTTAGATTCAGATTTGGATCTTGGCCAGGGCCTGCGCCCCCGGGTACCGATGGGAGCCGCAAGATGATCAAGCCGCACAACGCCAACGCCGAGTTCGAGCTCGGCGGGATCAACCACGTCGCCCTGGTGTGTTCGGACATGGCGCGCACGGTGGATTTTTACAGCAACGTCCTCGGTATGCCGCTGGTCAAATCGCTCGATTTGCCTGGTGGTCAGGGGCAGCACTTTTTCTTCGACGCCGGCAACGGCGACTGTGTCGCGTTCTTCTGGTTCGCCGACGCGCCCGATCGGGTACCGGGTATCTCGTCGCCGGGCGCCATCCCGGGCATCGGTGACATCACCAGCGCGGTAAGCACCATGAACCACCTGGCTTTCCATGTACCGGCCGAGAAGTTCGACGACTACCGGCAGCGACTCAAGGACAAAGGCGTGCGGGTCGGCCCGGTGCTCAACCACGACGAGAGCGAGAAGCAGGTGTCGGCGACGGTGCATCCCGGCGTGTACGTGCGCTCTTTCTACTTCCAGGATCCCGACGGCATCACCCTGGAATTCGCTTGCTGGGTAAAGGAATTCACCGCAAGCGACACCCAGGCCGTACCGAAGACCGCGTCCGACCGGCGACCTCCGGTGGAGGCCGTACGCTAATCGGCAAAACCGTGCTCAAGCCAGGGGATGCCCATGATGACCGACGGCATTTTGACCGACGAGCAGATCGCGGCGCTGACGCCCGCGCAGCGGCGAGAGCTGATTACCCGGCTGGAGCAACCCCTGAGCGACGTGATTGACCCGGTGGTCCTCAGCCGGATACGGCGTATCCGATTGGGTCTGATGATCGGTGGCTCGATCGCAATGATTCCCTGGCTGGTGTATCTCTCCATGACGCTGCCGGAGAATTACGTTGCCCACAACTGGACGGCTACCTGGGTGGGCTTCGACATTCTGTTGGTCGCGTTCATGCTGGCAACGGCCGTCTTGGGGATACCTGCGTCGCCAGGTGCTGCTGTTTGCGGCTTTCACCTCGGGGGTGCTGCTGATCTGCGACGCGTGGTTCGACCTTATGACCGCCGGACCCAATGACGTCTGGTTGTCGGTGTTCACGGCGCTGGTGATCGAGGTGCCGCTGGCGATCTTCATGATCACCGGTGCGCAGCGCATTATGCGACTCACCATGATGCGTTTGTGGCTGATGGATCCCGGGATGCGGCTGTGGCAGCTGCCGCTGTTTCCGTAACGCCGGTAAAGGTTTGGGTCGGTGAGTTCGTCGAGCAGCGAGGCCAGGTGATCGACGAGTTGCGTCCGGCTCCAGCTCGTACGTCGCCGGCCAGCCAGGCGCTGATGGTCTGTCCGACGCCACCGACCGCGAAATGCGCCGCCGCTTTAACGCGGTCGTTTGCCGGATGCCCGCAACGTGTCGACGGCATGCTGGCCGGACAGCATGGCGAACAGTGCGCTGGATTCGGCGCGCTTGCGCGCGATCACTGAGTTGGCCAGCTGCGTGCTGAACAGCAGGCGTCCGATGCGGGCATCATTGGCGATGGTCCGCACTATGTTGGCCATTCCGGCGCGGGTCTGCTCGTGCGCCGGTACCGCCGCCACCGCGGCTTGCGTGGTGGCGGCCAGATCGGCGATCACCCAATCGAAGACTCCGCCGACGAATTCGTCTTTGTCGGTGAAGCTTTCGTAGAAATAACGGGCAGCCAGACCCGCTCGCCGGCAAATCCCGCGGACTGTCAGCTCAGAGATGTCCTTTTCCGCTCCCAGCAGATCCAGGCCGGCGGCCAGCAGTCGGCCGCGGCGTGCTGCCAGTCGCTCCGCGGCCTCGACGCCGCGGTAGGGCCGCGGCGCGGATTCGTCAGTCGTAGGAGTAATGGGAACCATCTTGACACCGGCGCAGGACACCGGCAATATCAGGAAACACGCGTTCTCACAATTAGCGGGCAAGTGCAGCGGGGGGTCTATCGATGGCGATTCACGAGGCGATTCACCGTCCCATCCCCCATGTCGAGCGGCCGATCGCCGACCCTGTCCGTCCGCAGTCGGCGCGGCGCGGGCGGGCGGGTTGCACCTTCGGCGACGGTTTGATGGGCGTGACGCTGCTGGCCGGTCCGGCGAACGTCATTATGCAGTTGGCGCGACCCGGCGTCGGCTACGGCGTGCTGGAGAGCCGCGTCGAGAGCGGCCGGGTGGACCTGCATCCGATCAAGCGAGCGCGCACCACCCTCACCTACCTCGCGGTGGCCGTCGCCGGCAGCGATGCCCAGAAGGCGGCTTTCCGTCGCGCGGTAAAAGTGCGCACGCTCAGGTTTACTCCACGCCCGATAGTCCGGTGCAGTACAACGCGTTTGACCGGGACCTGCAACTGTGGGTGGCGGCATGTCTGTACAAGGGCGGGGTCGACGTCTACCGCATCTTCATCGGCGAGATGGACGACCAGGACGCCGACCGCCATTACCGCGAGGGCATGACGCTGGCCACCACGTTGCAGGTGCCGCCGGAGATGTGGCCGGCGGACCGGGCGGCCTTTTACCAGTATTGGCAGGAGTCGCTGGAGAAGGTGCACATCGACGACGCCGTCCGCGAATACCTGTATCCGATCGCCGTGTCTCGAATACGAGGTGTGCGCCTGCCGCGCCGTCTGCAGCGGCTGTCAGAGAGTTTCGCGTTGCTCATCACGACAGGCTTTCTGCCGCAACGGTTTCGAGACGAGATGCGGTTGCCGTGGGATGCCGCCAAGCAACGGCGCTTCGACCGGCTGATGGCCGTGTTGCGCACGGTGAACCGCCTCATGCCGCGGTTGGTCCGGCAGTTCCCGTTCAACGTGATGCTCTGGGACCTGGACTGCCGGATCAGGACGGGGCGTCCGTTGGTGTGAGGAACACGCGCGAGCACCCCGTCGGTAGGGGATCGCCCGACGAGTCGGCTCATGAGGCACCGAGTACATCGGACGGTTGGCCTGGCGCCGCCATGGTGATCTCGCCAATCGGCGCTCCTATCCACGTGGCTTAAGGGCGATTCGCCGCCAGGTTGTTAACGATAATCATTTTCAGTAGACTCTCGGCAACCTCACGAAATCCTCCAGCCCGAGGAGTGTCGGTTATGACGTTGCGCGTCGTGCCCGAAGGACTGGCTGCCGCCAGTGTGAATGTCGAAGCGTTGACCGCCCGGCTGGCCGCCGCGCATGGCGGGGCCGCCCCGTTGATCACGGCGGTGGTGCCGCCGGCAGCCGATCCGGTCTCGCTGCAGAGCGCGGTTCAATTCAGCGCTGCGGGCACCGAGCACGCCGCGGTGGCGGCCCAAGGCGTCGAAGAGCTGGGCCGCTCCGGTGTCGGGGTGGGCGAGTCGGGAACCAGTTATGCCACCGGTGATGCAGCCGCGGCATCGTCGTATCTCATCGCAGGCGGCTGACGATGACGGCGCCCATCTGGATGGCTTCACCGCCGGAGGTGCACTCGGCGTTGCTCAGCAGCGGTCCGGGACCGGGGTCCTTGCTGGCCGCGGCAGGGGCGTGGAGCTCGCTAAGCACCGAATACGCGGAGGCGGCGGACGAACTCACCGCGTTGTTAGCGTCGGTGCAGGCCGGCGTGTGGGAGGGGCCGAGCGTCGAGTCGTACGTGGCCGCGCATGTCCCATATCTGGCCTGGTTGACGCAGGCCAGCGCGAACAGCGCGGAAATGGCCACCAAACATGAGACTATGGCCGCGGCCTACACCGCCGCGTTGGCAGCCATGCCGACCCTGCCCGAACTAGCCGCCAACCACGTCATGCACGGAGCCTTGGTGGCGACCAACTTCTTTGGAATCAACACCATCCCGATTGCGCTCAACGAGGCCGACTATGTGCGGATGTGGATTCAGGGCGCCACCACAATGAGCATCTATCAAGCGGTGTCCAGCACGGCGGTGGCGTCGACCCCGCAGACCGACCCGGCGCCGCCGATCCTGAAATCTAACGCGCAAACCCAGTCCTCCATCTCCACCGGCCCCCCCGGCAACCCGCTGAATCTTCCGCCAGGGGTCGTCAATTTCCTGGGAAAACTTGGTATAGGAAATAGCCAACTTGCACACGACCCGCGTATCGACTTGTTCTTTGATAACTGGGTTGCGGCCTACCTGAAGAACTTCGGGGTGAATTGGAACCCCGCCCAGGGCACCGTCGACGGAGCCACCTACGACACATACGTGAACCCGGGCCAACCGATCTTTTGGGTTGTTCGGTCCCTCGAACTCTTTGAGGATTTTCAGCAGTTTGGCGTAGACCTGGTCCATAATCCGGTGCAGGCTGTTCAGTGGTTTATTAGCTGGCAACTGTTCGATTTTCCGCTTCACGTACAAGAAGTTGCTAGCTATCTGGGCGTGCCCTATCAGGCGCTGTACGCCTTGCCCGCCGCGGCGGCGGCTGCCCCCGCTGGGTCCTTAGGCGGCTTCGCGGGGCTGGTCAGCCTGGCCGCCCTGCCTCAACCCGTTGCCGCGCCGGCGCTGGCACC
Organism: uncultured Actinomycetota bacterium; assembly: GCA_963728815.1. Classification (GTDB taxonomy): domain Bacteria; phylum Actinomycetota; class Actinomycetes; order Mycobacteriales; family Mycobacteriaceae; genus Mycobacterium. The sequence goes on along the minus strand of CAVSLH010000011.1, from coordinate 559,718 downwards.
CATCGCGGCTGCGCCCACATTATTGCCGGTCGCCGCGATCGCACCGACTGTCGCCGCGCCGGCCGCGGCCCCTGCGACGGCGCCGGCACCCGCCCCCGCGCCCACGGCAAGCACAGTGGCCAGTCCCGCGCCGCCGCCGGCGCCGCCGGCCGCGGGCGGGGTGGGTTTTGTGCCCCCCTACGCGGTGCCTCCCGGCATCGGATCCGGCTCGCCGATGAGTACCAGCGCCAGCTCCAGCGCCAAAAGGAAGGCGCCGGAGCCCGACGCCGCCGCGTTGGCGGCTGCGGCGGCCGCGCTGGAGGCGGCGCGGGCGCGGCGGCGCCGGCGCGCGAAGCAGCGTGGGTACGGCGACGAGTTTATGGATATGAATATCGACGTCGACCCGGACTGGGGCACGCCGCCGGGTGAAGAGCCAGTCGCATCGACGGTGGCCTCGGATCAGGGTGCCGGAAATCTGGGGTTCGCCGGCACGGCAGCCAAGGAAACGGCCGCTGAAGCGGCGGGCTTGACCACGCTGGCCGGTGACGAGTTCGGCAGCGGCCCGCGGATGCCAATGGTGCCCGGTACCTGGAACCCCGACGGCGTCCGCGAGGGGACCGAAGGGGCGCATGACAGCGAGCAACGAGGGGAATCATGATGAGTTTGTTGGATGCCCATATTCCGCAGTTGGTGGCCGCGCAGTCGGCGTTTGGTACCAAGGCTGGGTTGATGCGCCACACCATTGGTCAAGCCGAGCAAGAGGCGCTGTCGGCGCAGGCGTTTCATGTCGGGGAGGCCTCAGCGGCGTTTCAGGCCGCCCACGCCCGCTTTGCGGAGGTAGCCGCCCGGATCAACACCTTGCTGGATATCGCCCAGGCCAACCTCGGGGATGCCGCCGGTACGTATGTGGCCGCCGATGCTGCGGCTGCGTCGACCTACACCGGGTTCTGACCCGACCGGTACTAACCGCGAAAGGACTTGTGATGTCGCAGATCATGTACAACTACCCGGCGATGCTGGGCCACGCGGGGGACATGTCGGGCTACGCCGGCACTTTGCAGGGTCTGGGTGCTGATATCGCCAGCGAGCAGGCCGCGCTGTCCAATGCCTGGCAGGGCGATACAGGTATGACCTATCAGGTCTGGCAGGCTCAGTGGAACCAGGCCATGGAAGCTTTGGTGCGGGCGTATCAGTCGATGGCCAGCACCCACGACGCCAACACCCTGGCCATGATGGCACGCGACCAGGCTGAAGCCGCCAAATGGGGCGGGTAGTTCTGCCTGAATGGCTCTAGCGGCGAGCCTGGGGCTGGCAGCGAGGCGGTGGTGCCATGGACCGCACTGCTCGATTGCCGTATCGCGCGGTGAGTGACCACACTGACCGCAAGCGCCGGCCGTTATCCCGCTGCGCAGCGGTGAGCCGGATCAGACGTCGGCGTTCCCGGGGGCTGCTGTACCCCAAATGCCATGCGACTTCAGCTTTTTCGACGGCTTAGTCACAAGCGGGGGGGCGGCGGCACACCTGCTTGGCGTACTCCCGCGCTCGGCGCGGCGTGAGGGGCTTTTGGTGGGCGGCGGGGAAAAGACGTCCGTTGTCACCTTCGCGTTCAATCCCCTTCTCCCTGTGTGGCTTCGGCGTCCCGTTCGGGTGCGGATCTTTGCCGGCTCCCGTAGCGGCGGCGGAATTTCTCCACTTGTCCGGCGCTGTCGACAATGCGGCTCCTGCCGGTCCAGAACGGGTGCGAATCAGACGTAACGTCAACGACGACAAGTGGATAGGTGCGCGCCCCGCCCGGCGTCTCCCAGTCGATGGTGCGCGAACTGGTTTTTGTCGATCGGGTCAGGAACATGAAACCGGTAGTAGCGTCTTGGAAGACGACCGGGTGGTAGTCGGGGTGGATGCCGAGTTTCATCGGCGGTCTCCGTCGTGGGTGTGGTGGGCAGGCGCGTCTTCAGCGGCTTCTGCCAGGGCTGCACAGGGATCTTCGTGCCAGTCGCCGAACGGATCGTCGTAGTGGATCCAGTCCTCAGGAAAGCGAAGCTCGCCGTTGGTGAGCAACGCACCATCGAGGCCGTCGAGGATGTCGGTGACGTGCGCGCCGCACACCAGGATGGTCATCGCCGTGTGCCGGTCACCGTACTGGTCATCCCACCTCAGCTCGGCGAAGGCGCGTCGTTCTGCGTCGATACCGGCCAGCTCGCGAGCTGTCATGGCGGCCAGCCATTTGCCAGCCGAACTGACCCGCAATCCGCCGCCGGCCGATTCCAACCACATCGCCTGGTCAGGTTGGCTGGCTAACCAAAGCCGTCCCCGGGTTCGGATCACGCCCCCCAGCAGCAGATCCAGACAAGCGTGCAGACGCTGCGGATGGAAGGGGCGTTGGGCATTGAACTCGACCAGGTTGACCGGGCCCCGGGAATCCAGGGGAGGCTGTCCGGCCAGCAGCGGCCCGTGAGGATCGTCGCTTCGGCCTCGCCGCGCATCACGGACCAGATTGTGCAGAGCGTGCTCGATGCCGTCGGCGCCCACTCTGATGCGCGCGCGCGGTGACAGACGGCGCAGCACGGCGGCCACGAACGCGTCAGCGCGGTTGAGCACAACCACGTCGGCGAATTCGGCCTGTCCGACCACCACCTGGGCCTGGGTGCGTCCGTCGTCGAGTTGGGCGTCACCGAGCGCCTCGCCCAGCCACACCGATGCATCGACACAGGTCAGCACCGCGGCGATCGACACATCCAGGGCCGCAGGTCCGTCGACGTACCCTGCCGCAACGCGCACTCGGACATGGTTGATGGCCAAGCAGATCGGTTCGGGTTCCAGCCATGGCGCCAGGTGCACCACGACGCGGTCAATGTCGTCGCGGCGGTGCAGCTGACGCAACAGCACCAGCAGGTCGTTGCGCATGGTGCACGACACGCACCCGTGCGCGAGTTCGAGCCCGGTCTCCGCTGTCGTCAACAGTCCATGTTGCAGGGTCACGATTGTCCGGCGCACCACGTGGCCGTCGAAGCGGTGCTCGACAACCAGCGTTCCGGCGGTACGTAGCAGGGCCCCCACGACCGGGTCGGTGTCCTTCTGGCCGGCGACCAGGATAACGGGCGTCCGCATCGTCCTCCCTATTGGAAATCATTTCCATTAAAGCTGCCTGTACGGTACCGTCTCCGATGGCGGTCTGTCGAAAACCATTTTCAATAAGCCTCGAGAGCAGCGGAGGTTGTGCAGTGTCTGCTCAATGCCAAGTCACGGGCCGGGTACCGGGTTTCGGTAACGCGGTCTCGCACTCGCATCGCCGAACTCGTCGGCGCTGGTCACCCAACATCCAGCTCAAGACGTACTACCTGCCGTCGGAGGGCCGCCGGATTCGGCTGAGGGTCAGCGCCAAGGGCATCAAGGTCATCGACCGCGACGGCATCGAAGCTGTCGTGGCGCGGCTGCGCCGCGAGGGGCAGCGGATCTGATGGCACGCAACGAGATCCGCCCCAAGGTCAAGCTGCGCTCCACGGCAGGCACCGGCTACACGTACGTCACCCGTAAGAACCGGCGCAACGACCCCGATCGGCTGGTGCTGCGCAAGTACGACCCGGTGATCCGCCGCCACGTCGATTTCCGAGAGGAGCGCTGAGCATGGCCAAGAAATCCAAGATCGTCAAGAACGATCGCCGTCGCGCGATTGTGGCGCGCTACGCCCACCGCCGCGCTGAACTCAAAGAGATCATCCGCTCACCGTCGAGCACCGGTGGGCAGCGGGCGGCAGCGCAGCGCGAGTTGGCGCGCCAGCCCCGCGACGCCAGCGCGGTGCGGCTGCGCAACCGCGACAGCATCGACGGGCGTCCGCGCGGGCATCTGCGCAAATTCGGGCTGTCGAGGCTACGGGTCCGCCAATTGGCACACGCCGGACAGCTACCCGGCGTGCGGAAGGCGAGCTGGTGATGGCCAGGAAACCTCAGCGGGCCCGTCGTAGCGTCCAACTAGGCGTCAGGTCCACCAAGAGGAACCTTTTCGCCAGCCTCGGGGTCAGCGCGGTCGACTACAAGGACACCGCCGCGCTGCGGGTGTTCATCTCCGAACGCGGCAAAATCCGCTCCCGTCACGTCACCAATCTAACCGTCCAGCAACAGCGGCAGGTCAGCACCGCGATCAAGAACGCCCGCGAAATGGCGCTATTGCCCTATTCCGGACAGGCTGCCGGTCGCTGAAACATGTTGTGCACGAAGAGATAACAGCAAGAGTGACAGAAAGGATTGGAGAATGACACAACGTGGCTCTGACCTCGGCGAGGCCGACCAGAACACGGCATGTTGACCTCCCCGCGCCGGGCCACCGACCGGCCGTTCACCGTCATCGTCTGTACCGCCTGCGCGACCGAACAAACCCTGTCTGTAATCGACGAACTACGTCCCGCCATCCGACGCTGTCCACACGCGATGCTCGTCTCCGCCGCGTGCATGCTCGGATCACTCACCTGCGCATCTCGCCCGACGGGATGCGGCGTCATGGCGGTGGTGCAGCCCTGCACAAAAGACCGTGTGGCCTGCGGGCAGGCCCATTGGATCGGGCCCATCACCGACAAGCGTGACGCAGTGATCCTGCGGGATTGGCTGGAGCTGGGGCAATGGGAAAACACCCCACTGCCAAGGCAGCTCACTGGGCATCACCTCGGGGCTCGCCGCGCCAGTCTAAGCAATTGAGAACACGTCAACGCCTCTGACCGCTGCCGCCGTCCGATCTTCAGTCTCACGAGTCCACGGCCGGCGAGGCGTGCCCATCAATGGGGGTAGGCGTAGGGGTTGGCCGGGGCATCGATGCGAGCGACCACGGTGGCCTGCAGTGTCGGGATCGCCACCGAATTCGGTTGCCGGGGCGCGGGTGTGACCTGGCCCTCGACCCGAAGCCAAGTGTTGTCCGGTAGCCCGGCGGCGCGGGCGGCGGCCGGGCCACGCAGATGGATGCGGGCCAGCTGGGCGTCGGCGGCGCAACAGATGACGACGATGCGGCCAAGGTCCACGCCCTGCGCCTCGTTGAGGACAAAGCCGGTCACGGTGATCGATCGATTCGTCAACGAGCCGGTGGTGTCATGGGCCTCGCGCATCAGCACATCCGGCAGCGACACCTCAGGGGCGTTGCCCGGCGGTAGCGGTGGAAATGCCCGATTCAGAACATCATTGGACACCGCCGTTACAGAGGGGGCGGCGGCTGAGGGCCGCAGCGCCGGTGGCGTCACGAAGATCAACACCAGGATGGGAACGACGAGGAGCCACACTATGCCGGCCCGGTGGGGGTGTCCCTCGCCGTGGTCACTGGGCTGATCAGTAGTCCGGGGTCCGCCGCGGCGGATATCGCCGATGATCGCCAATAGCGCTAACGCAATCAACAGCACTGCCGACGCGGCCAGCCACGGCAGCAGTCCCGGCTTGACGTAGCGGGTGAACGCGCCCGACACCGTGATCATGGCGATGCTGATGCCCACCAGCAGCAGAACGGTGTTCTCGGTTTCGCGGCTCACTCATCCACCGCCGAGGACGAACAGCCCGACCGCACACGCGCTCGCCATCGCAACCAGCAACGTGCTGGGGGCGAAGCGCGCCGCGAAAGCCCGGCCGAACATGCCCGCCTGCATCGCGAACAGTTTCACGTCGACGGCCGGGCCCACGACCAGAAACACAAGCCGCGGCAGCAGCGGCACCATCGTCATGCTCGCCGCCACGAACGCGTCGGCCTCCGAACACAACGCCAACACCACCGCCAGGGCGGCCATCACCACCACACCGAGGATCAGGTGTGCCGCCAAATGCTCGAACACCCACCGCGGCACCACCACATGCAGCGCCGCCGCCGCAGCGGCACCTAACACCAAATACGATGCAGCCTGAAGAAAGTCGTGGCGGGCCGCCTCAGCGAACACCACCCACCGAGACTCGGTGTCAGCGCCCGGACGGGGCAGCCGGCGGGTGACCCAGCTCGGGCGGCCCCACCGCGCCCAAACCCAGCCCATAATCACCGCAGTCAGCAGCGACGCCCCCATCCGGGCAAGAACCATCTTCGGCGCACCGGGAAACGCCACCGCGGTGGCGACCAGCACTACCGGGTTGATCGCCGGCGCGGCCAGCATGAACGTCAAAGCCGCCGCGCCCGTCGCTCCTCCGTCGCCAAACAATCGCCGCGCCACCGGAACCGACCCGCACTCACAGCCCGGCAGCACCGCCCCACCGATCCCTGCGGCCAACACTGCCACCGCGGGACGACGCGGCAGCCAGCGCGCCAACCGCTCCGGTGACACGAACGCCGCGATCAACCCACTGACCACCACCCCCAGCGCCAAAAACGGCACCGCCTGCACGAACACCCCACAGAACACCGTGCCTGCCGTTGACAACGCCGCACTGCGGAAGACCGCATTCCGCAGCATCGTCGCCGAGAAGGCGCACGCCAACAGAATGCCCACCAGCACTTCCATCGACCCGACGGGTAGCCCGCGCCCGAACCTCAGCGTCGCCACCGTCCCATTGTGTCAGCGCACTGGCACCGCACCGGAACCTGCGGCACCGGTCGCGGCTGGACTAGAATTTCGACGCGTCAGTAGCTCACGAGTCAAAATTCGGTACGGACGGTGAGAAGCGATGACCAGCACAACCCATAACGAGCACGTCGAACATGATCATCTGCACGGCGAAGGATGCGGCCATGTCGCGGTCCCACATGGGGATCATGTCGACTACGTCCACAACGGTCACCTTCATCGACAGCACGAGGGTCACTACGACGAATGTGAGCCATCCGGCCACGCGGTGCATGAGCATCATGACCATGTCCACGGTGAGGGGTGCGGCCATGTTGCGATCCCGCACGGGGACCATGTCGACTATGTGCACGACGGGTGCCGGCACGCGGCTCACGGCGAGCACTACGACGAGCACTGACGTCGACGCGTATACAGCCTCGAAGTGCTTGTGCCCGTTGATGACGGGCGTAGAGGTACTTCGACGTAGTCGAGACCGGCCTCGTGGGTCAGCGTGAATGACGCACCGGTCGATTCGTCCAATGGTTGGGCCGCAGCTCTTCGGCGGCGACCCAGACGGTCGACCAGATGGCGCAGGCGATGGTGACAATTAGGAAACTGGGCGGCAGGTTGAACATCGCTGATGCGCCCAGTCCGAGCCACACCGCGCACAGGCTGATCGCCGTCGAGATGACCATGGCCAGTACCGGTCGGGGGGTGAGCATGATGGCGGTCGCAGCGGGAGTGACGACCAGGGCGAACAACAGCAGCGTGCCGACGGCTTGTACGGCCATGGTGACGGTGAGCCCGAGCAGCGCCATGAACATGATGGATAGAGCGCGCACGGGCACTCCTTTGGCCTGGGCGACCACGGCGTTGACCGAGCTGAACAGCAGGGGCCGATAGATAACGCCGACGCTGAACCCCAGCACTACCAGCAGGATCGCGAAGCTGACCAGTTGCTCGTGGGAGATGGCCAGCACGTTACCGAACAACACGTTGGTCATCGTGCTCGAGCTCTTGGTGGCCAGCGAGTTGAAGAACAAGCCAAGAGCGGTGGCCATGGCCAGGACCGTCCCGGTGACCACCTCGCGATCGGCGGCGCGCTTGCCCAGGGCACCGATCACCAATGCCCCGCCGACACAGAACACGCCGAGCCCGACGATTACGGGCACGCCCAGAAGCACGGCGCCCGTCGCGCCGGGCAGTCCGATGTGAGCCAGCGCATGGGCGGCGAAGGCGGTGTGGCGCACCACGACGAAGTAACCGATCAACCCCGCGGCCACCGCGACGATAGTGCCGCCAATCAGGGCGTTGCTCATGAACCCCGATGTCAGAATCGGCCACCAATTGGGTTGGTAACCCAGCGCTACAAGGTGGGCTGTCACAGTGTGCTCCTCATATACGGCTCCCCGTCGGGCGTGCGCGCGATCTGGATCGGAATGCCGTACAGGTGGCTCAGCAGCGCATCGTCCACCACGTTGTCCATGGGGGCGTAATGCGGGTGCCCGTCAAGCAGGTAGATCGCGCTGTGCAGGATGGGCAGCAGCGGGTTGAGGTCGTGGGCGACCACCAGGATGGTCACGGCCAGCTCAGCGTGCAGTCGCGCCAGCAGTGCGACGATGTCGTGTTGGCTGCGCAGATCCAACGACGCCAACGGTTCATCGAGGATTAGCAATTGCGGTTGTGCCACCAGGGCTTCGGCGATCGCGATGCGCTGGCGTTGCCCGCCAGAAAGCATCGACAGCCGTCGGTCGGCGAACTCGGTGGCCTCGACGGCGGCCAGTGCCTGGCTGACCTGCTTGCGTTGGGCTGCGGTGCTGCGCCCGAACGCCCACCTGCGCCCGGTGAGTCCGAGCAGCACCGCATCGGCGGCGCGGATGGCTTCCCCCGCGCTGGCGGCATAGTGCTGCGGCACGTAGCCGATAGTGTCGTTGTCCTGGCCGGGACGGTGGCCGAACACCTCGAGCTGGCCACTGGCCGCCGGGACCAGTCCGAGGACCATGTGCAGCAGGGTGGTCTTGCCCGACCCGTTGGGTCCGATGACGGCGACGATGCCGCCGGCGGGCACCGTGAAGCTGGCGTGTGACCAGATGAGTCGTCCGCCGCGCACCGCGCTGACGTCGGTGAACGCCAGCGCGGCGGGAGCGGCAGGAAGTTCAGACAGCGACACCGAGCGCCTTGGCTAACGCGGTCAGCTGGGAGTCTTGCCAGCCCTCGAATGATTTCTGCCCGGGCGGCACGGTCTCGGTCACGTTGACGACGGGGATCCCGGCATGTTCGGCAGTCGATCGGATCTGCTGGGGGATCGAACCCTGGGTCTGAGTGTTGTAGATCAAGACGTCGATCTGCCGGCCGGCCAGCGCGGTGCGGAACGCGTCGATGTCGCCCGGCGAGGGGTCTGATTCGTTGGCCGACGCCCGGTGATAGCCCTTCGGAGTCTTATCGACCAGACCCAGTGCCTGCGCCTGGTAGTCGAAGATGCTTTCGGTGGCCGCATAAGACTTGCCTGCCGCCCCGGCTTTGATCTTGGCGATGAGGCTGGTGTGGGGCGCCATCGCGGTGGTGAACTGCGATCGGCGCTGGCTGAAGTAGTCGCCGGCCTGCGGGTCGAGCTTGTTGAACTCGGCGGTTACCGCGTCGGCGACCGCGGTCACCGCCGATGGCTTATACCACAGGTGTGGGTTCGCACCAGCCGGTGTCTTGGTGACTTCGGCGGCGCTCACCAACGGGGGCGCCGGCGGCGGAGCTGGCGGCCAGCTTGGACGCCCACGTGTCGTAGTCGGCGCCGTTGACCACGACGAGTTTGGCGCCGGTGAACCAGGCCGCGTCGGCCGGGGACGGCTCGTAGTCGTGCGGGTCCAGGGACGAGCTGGCCAGTACAGTTTTGACGTTCGCGCAAGCACCGCCAAGTTCGGAGACGATATCGCCCCACTGATCGACGCTGACCACCACAGCAACCGGGGCGGTCGGGCAGTGGGTTGCGGTGGGGCTTCTGGTCGCTGCTGGGCTGGAGGCGGCGCTCGAAGATGCAAAGGGTTTGGTCTGGCTCGACGAACAGCCCGCCACAGCGAGCGGCAGCGCGAAGGCGGTAGCGACGGCGTAGTGGAAGCGGGAGCGCAAAACACCCACGCCGAGAACGATAACCGTTTTCATCACTACTGCGCGAGGGCGCACCTGCGTGATCGGCTTGACCGCGCTAGCCGGGGTGGCGGCCCAAGGATGCCGATGGTCCCGAGCACCTGGGATCCTGACGTGAGAACGAGCAACGCGACGGCCGGCAGCCGCAAAGCCGCCAAACGGGAGCCGCGTGATCTGGTCGGCCACTGCGGTTGCGCCGCACCGGGAAAGGCGCCACAGCCTCTCGGCGTAGGGTCGGTTGGGTGCGTAGCGAAGGCGATAGTTGGGACATCACAACAAGTGTCGGTTCGACCGCGCTATTCGTAGCGACCGCGCGAGCACTGGAGGCGCAGAAACCCGACCCGCTGGCTGTCGACCCTTATGCGGAGCTGTTCTGCCGTGCCGTTGGCGGTCCCTCGGCCGACGTACTCGACGGCAAGAATCCCGACCACCCACTGAAGACCAGCGACTTCGGCGAGCATTTCGTCAACTTCCAGGGCGCCCGCACCAAGTATTTCGACGAGTATTTCCGTCAGGCCGCCGCCGCCGGCGCCCAGCAGGTGGTCATCTTGGCGGCGGGACTGGACTCCCGCGCCTACCGGCTGACGTGGCCCGACGGGACGACGATCTTCGAGTTGGACCGTCCGCAGGTCCTCGACTTCAAGCGTGAGGTGCTCGCCGGCCAGGGTGCCCAACCACGCGCCGAGCGTCGTGAGGTCGCGGTCGATCTGCGGGATGACTGGCCACAAGCTTTGCGGGACAACGGGTTTGATGCAACCAAGCCGTCGGCGTGGATTGCCGAGGGTCTGCTGATCTATCTTCCGGCCACGGCACAGGAGCAGCTGTTCACCGGTGTCGACTCCCTGGCTGGCCCAGGCAGCCACGTCGCCGTCGAGGATGGCGCCCCGCTTGACCCGGACGAATTCGAGGCCAAACTCGGAGAAGAACGCGCCGCGATCGCTGAAGGCGGCGACCAGCGCCCGTTCTTTCAGTTGGTCTACAACGAGCGGTGGGCGCCGGCCACCGAATGGTTCGGCAAGCGAGGCTGGACCGCGGTCGGCACTCCATTGACCGATTACCTGCGCGAAGTCGGCCGCCCGGTTCCCGGACCGGAAACCGAAGCCGGGCCGATGATCTCCCGGAACACCCTGGTCAGTGCGGTCAGGGCGTGAGCGCCCACTAAAGAAACTTCGCCTCGGACGGGAACTTTTCCGGGCTGACCACCGACTACTAGCTGCGTGTTAGAACCGCCGCCATCAGCCAAGGCGGTCATTTGAGTTCGCCCATACAGCTAAGGAGTCTTTGCTATGACGCGCAAGGTTGCTCCCAATTCGATCGCGGGCAGCTAAGAATGACGGCGCCGGTGTGGATGGCTTTGGCGCCGGAGATCCACTCGGCTCAGCTGAGCAGCGGTCCCGGGCCGGGCTCCTTGCTGGCTGCCGCGGGTGCGTGGAATTCGTTGAGTGCTGCTTATGCCGCGACGGCAGAAGAACTCACCGAGATCTTGGCGGCGGTGCAGGCCGGGGCGTGGGAAGGGCCGAGCGCCGAGGTATACGTGACGGCGCATGCGCCCTACTTGGCGTGGCTGATGCGGGCCAGCGCCAACAGCGCCGGAGCGGCTGCCCAGCATGAGACCGTGGCCGCCGCCTACACCGCGGCGTTGGCGGCGATGCCCACGCTGGCTGAGCTGGCCGCTAACCATGCGGTCCATGCGGTGCTGGTGGCGACGAATTTCTTCGGGATCAACACCATCCCGATCGCGCTCAACGAGGCCGATTATGTGCGGATGTGGATCCAGGCCGCCACTACGATGAGCACCTATGAAGCGATCGCCGCCACGGCGCTGGGCAAGATCACGAGTAGCCCATTCTGGCCGCCGAATATCCTGAAACTGGCGAAGGAATACGCGCACGACACAATCCCACCCGGTACCAAACAGATTATCGACAATGACGCCGGCAACCCAAAGCAACCGAGCTGGTGGGCAAATCGAGTTCTGGAAATCACCCAAACCCTGGGCAGGGACTTCGGGGAGTTTCCCCAAAATCCACTCCAGGCGATCGGGCAGCTGGAGACCGATATTCCGCAGCTTGCCCTCGACGAGGCCGGCCACGCGCTCGAGGTTTACCAGGCGTTCCCCACTCAAATTCAGGCGATTGCGCTCAGCCTGCCGCTCGCCAACGTCGGGTTTGGCGGTATCGCCGGGATGGCCGGCCTGACCGGGCTGGCTGGGATTCAGCCTGCCGCGGTCCCCGTGGCGGCTGCACCGATGCCCGAGACGCCCAGTGTGCCGGTGGCCAGTAGCGCGCCCGTCGCGAGCACGGCCCCGGCACCGGGCCCGGCCCCGTCCTCGGCCCCGGCCTCGGCTCCGGCGGCCGCGCCAGCCGCGGCGCCTGCGGCCGGAGCCCCACCGCCGCCGCCGGCCGGTATCGAGGGAGCTGCCTACCCCTACCTGGTGGGTGGTTCTACCCTTGGGGCCAGCACGGGGATAGGCAGCAGTGCACGGCGGAAGGCGCCGGAGCCGGATATCGCTGCGGCCGCGGCGGCTGCTGGGGCATCAGCACGGGAAAAGGAAAGGGCACGTCGGCGCCGCCGGGCGGCGATGAATGACCACCACCGCGGTTACCGCTATGAATTTCTGGATCTGTACTCCGATAGCGGGGCAGAGCCCGACCCATTCGTGGACCCGGGGAGGTTGGCCACCGCGGCGGTGGCATCAGATCAGGGGGTGGGGACCCTGGGTTTTGCCGGAACGGCGCGCAGGGAGGCCGACATCGCGGCGGCCGGGTTGACGACGCTGGCCGGTGACGGGTTCGGCGGCGGGCCGTCAGTTCCTATGGTGCCGGGCACCTGGGAGCCCGATCAGCGGGAGCTCGGTGAGGGGGGAGACCACAGCTGAACAGCCGGGCTTTGCTAATGAAAATCATATTCAGTAAGCTGCGTTCCTTAACGGATCCTGGTGGCGCCGAGGTTGTTGGGCTCCAAACTTGGGCTAGTGACGCAAATTGGAAAGGCAGGCCAATGATCGCCCATAACACCCTGGTCAGCGCCACCGGCACGGGAGCCGAGTCGTGAATCGACCTCGCCCGAGCATCTCGACAGTTAGCTTATGCAATGCTAACTTCAGGCGGGTTAGGTTAGGGGACACTACGTACGGGAGACGAAGCGGCCGTGGAACGCGGTGACGCTGGCGTGCTTGCGGCTCAGCCAGTCATTTCTCGGGTGGACGGTGACGTCGTAAGCCGGTTCGCTACCTGCTGCCGTGCGCTCGGCATAGTGGTCTACGACCGTCAGCGTCCGGCCGACCTGGCCGCTGCTCGGTCGGGTTTCACCGCACTCACCCGCATCGCACACGACCAGTGCGACGCGTGGACCGGGCTGGCCGCTGCCGGCGACGTGTCCACCCCTGTGCTGGAAGCGGTTTCGCGCACCGCGGACACAGCGGGCATCTTGCAGCGTCAGGTGGAACTAGCGCCGGCAGCCTTAGGTTTCCGCTATGACACCGGACTGTACCTGCAGTTTCGCGCCACCGGCCCGGACGATTTCCATCTCGCCTATGCCGCGGCGCTGGCGACGGCAGGGGAATATGCTCAGGCCCACCAGTTGGTTACCAACATCACCGAACGCCGCCCGAGCTGGCGTGAGGCCCGTTGGCTCGCCGTCGTCATCAACTACCGCGCCGAGCGCTGGTCGGACGTTGTCAAGCTGCTGACCCCGATCGTCAACGACCCCGATCTCGACGCGGCTTTCTCGCACGCGGCCAAGATCACCCTCGGAACCGCGTTGGCCCGGCTGGGCATGTTCGCGCCGGCGTTGTCGTATCTCGAGGAACCCGACGGCCCCGTCGCCGTCGCGGAGGTCGATGGCGCGCTTGCCAAAGCGCTAACCCTGCGTGTGCATGTCGATGAGGAGAGCGCCAGCGAAGTGCTGCAGGATTTATACGCGGCCAATCCCGAGAACGAGCAGGTCGAGCAGGCGCTGTCCGACCCCAGCTTCGGGATCGTCACGACCACCGCTGCCCGGATCGACGCACGCACCGATCCCTGGGATCCACACACCGAGCCCGGCGCAGAGGACTTCATCGACCCCGAAGCCCATGTGCGCAAGGCTGCGCTGCTGGCCGAAGCCGAACGCGAGCTCGGCGAGTTCATTGGCCTCGAGAAGGTCAAAAGCCAGGTAGCCCGCTTGAAGAGTTCGGTGGCCATGGGGCTGGTGCGCGAGCAGCGCGGGCTGGAGGTGGCGCAGCGCACTTACCACCTGGTCTTCACCGGGCCGCCCGGGACGGGCAAGACCACCATTGCCCGCGTCGTCGCGAAAATCTATTGCGGTCTGGGTCTGTTGAAGAAGGAGAACATCAAAGAGGTACACCGCGCCGACCTCATCGGCCAGCACATCGGGGAGACCGAGGCCAAGACCAACGCGATCATCGACAGCGCACTGGACGGGGTGTTGTTCCTCGACGAGGCCTACGCCCTGGTTTCCACCGGCGCCAAGAACGACTTCGGGCTGGTGGCCATCGACACGCTGCTGGCCCGGATGGAGAACGACAGGGATCGGCTCGTGGTGATTGTCGCCGGTTATCGGGCCGATCTGGATCGGTTCCTCGACACCAACGAAGGTCTGCGGTCGCGGTTCACCCGCAGCATCGACTTCCCGTCCTATACACCGTCGGAGTTGGTCGAGATCGCGAACTACATGGCCAAGAAGCGCGACAGCGTCTTCGAACAGTCCGCACTGGATGATCTCGAAGCCTTGTTCGAGCGGTTGGCCAGCTCGTCGACATCCGACACCCAGGGGGTCCCCCGGCGCGGCCTGGATATCGCCGGCAACGGCCGGTTCGTCCGCAACACCGTCGAACGATCCGAGGAGGAGCGCGAATTCCGGTTGGACCATTCCGAACATGCCGGAACCGGCGAGTTCACCGACGACGAGCTGATGACGATCACGGCCGGTGACGTCCGCAATTCGGTGGAGCCGTTGCTGCGCGGCCTCGGCCTGTGGGAGCCGGCATGACGAATCCGGAGCCGGACGACGAACGGCGTTCGTTCTCCTCACGAACCCCGGTCAACGAGAACCCCGATCAGGTGGTCTACCGCCGCGGTTTCGTCACCCGCCACCAGGTGACCGGCTGGCGCTTCGTGATGCGCCGGATCGCCTCCGGTATCGCCCTGCACGACACCAGGATGCTCGTCGACCCGCTGCGCACCCAGTCGCGCGCGGTGCTGATGGGCGTGCTGATCCTCATCACCGGCTTGGCGGGCTGCTTCGTGTTCTCACTGATCCGGCCCAGCGGGTCGGCGGGTAACAACGCGGTGCTCGCCGATCGGTCGACCGCCGCGCTGTATGTGCGGGTTGGTGACGAGCTGCACCCGGTGCTCAACCTGACCTCGGCCCGGCTGATCGTCGGCCGCCCGGTCAACCCCACCACGGTGAAAAGCACTGAGCTGGACCGCTTTCCGCGCGGCAACCTGATCGGCATTCCGGGCGCACCAGAGCGCATGGTGCAGAACACCTCGCACCACGCGAACTGGACGGTGTGCGACGCCGTTAGCGAGCCTGCCCAAGGCGGGCACGCTGCCCACAGCACGGGTGTCACGGTGATCGCGGGCCCGCCGGACAGCCGCGGCGCGCGCGGGGCCACGCTTGGATCCGGGCAGGCGGTCCTGGTCGCGCTCCCGGCTGACCAAGGCACCAGCACCTGGTTGCTGTGGGACGGTAGGCGCAGCCAGATCGACCTGGCCGACCACGCGGTGACCAACGCCCTGGGCCTGGGCTCAGACATACCGACCCCGCGGCCGATTGCATCGGGGCTGTTCAACGCGATACCCGAAGGGCCGCCGCTTACGGCGCCGGGCATCCCGAACGCCGGCGCACCGGCGAACTTCTCGGTGCCGGCACCGATCGGGGCGGTGGTGGCGTCTTACGGCTTGGACCAGGGTTCCTCGGGCGCCGTGCGGTATTACGCGGTGTTGCCGGACGGGCTGCAGCCCGTCTCGCCGGTGCTCGCCGCGATCCTGCGTAACACCAATTCCTATGGCTTGGACCAACCACCGCGGCTCGGCGCCGACCAGGTAGCCAAGCTGCCGGTGTCGCGGATGCTGGATACCACGCGCTACCCCGGCCAGCAGGTTGTCCTGGTCGACGCAACCAAAGATCCCGTCACTTGTGCGTACTGGAGCAAGCCGGCCGGGGCTGCCACCAGCTCACTGAGCCTGCTGTCCGGCTCGGCGCTGCCGGTGCCCGATGCGGTACGCACCGTCGACCTGGTCGGCGCCGGCAATGGCGGCGCCGCGACCCGAGTCGCGCTGGCGCCAGGCACCGGCTACTTCACCCAGACCGTGGGCGGCGGCGCGTCCGCACCGACTACAGGGTCGTTGTTCTGGGTGTCCGACACCGGGGTGCGCTACGGCATCGACAACGAAGCCGAAAACGGAGCCGCAGGGCACGGCAAAACCGTTGAGGCCCTTGGTCTGAGCGCGCCTGCGGTCCCCATCCCGTGGTCGATGCTGTCGCTGTTCGCGACCGGCCCGGCGCTATCGCGCGCAGACGCGCTGCTGGCACACGACGGCTTGGCGCCCGACAGCAGGCCCGGTCGCCCGGTGTCGGCCGAAGGAAGGCCCCGATGAGCCGACTGATCTTCGAAGCCCGCCGCCGGTTGGCGCCACCAAGCACCCGCAAAGGCACCATCACCATCGAGGCGCCCCCTGAGTTGCCCCGGGTGATTCCGCCGTCGCTGCTGCGGCGGGCACTGCCTGTCGTGATCGTGATGCTGATCGTCGGCATGATCGTCGCGATGGTCGCCACCGGGATGCGGGTGATCTCCCCACAGACATTGTTCTTCCCGTTCGTGTTGCTGTTGGCCGCCACCGCGCTCTACCGCGGCACCGGCAACAAGATGCGCACCGAGGAAGTGGACGCCGAACGGGCCGACTACCTGCGTTACCTGTCGGTGGTCCGGGACAACATCCGGACTCAGGCCGCCGGGCAACGCGCGGCCGCGCAGTGGTCCCATCCCGATCCGACGGCCCTGGCAACCGTGCCCGGCTCCCGGCGCCAGTGGGAGCGTGATCCGCACGACGCCGACTTCCTGGTGGTGCGGGCCGGCCGACACACGGTGCCCCTGGCGACCGCGCTGCGGGTCAAAGACACCGCCGACGAGATCGACCTGGAACCGGTGGCGCACAGTGCATTACGCAGCCTACTCGACACCCAGCGCACTGTCCGCGACGTGCCGACCGGAATCGATCTGACGAAAGTCTCGCGGATCACCGTCCTGGGTGAGGCAGATGAGGTACGGGCGGCGTTGCGTGCCTGGATCGCTCAGGCGGTGACCTGGCACGACCCGACGGTGCTTGGGGTGGCGCTGGCCACCCGCGATCTGGAGAGTCGCGACTGGTCGTGGCTGAAGTGGTTGCCGCACGTGGACATTCCCGGTGAGCTCGACGGTGTCGGCCCGGCCCGCTACTTGTCGACCAACCCCGACGACCTGGCCTCGCTGCTGGGTCCGGCACTCGAAGATCGCCCGGCGTTCACCGGCGAACCGGCAGATGCGTTGCGGCACCTGCTGATCGTCGTTGACGACACCGACTATGACGTGAACGCGTCGACACTGGCGGTGGGCCGGGCGGGGGTTACCGTCGTGCACTGCTCCGCCACACCGCCGCACCGTGAGCAGTATTCGGATCCCGAAAAGCCGATCCTGCGCATCGCGCGCGGCGCCATCGAGCGCTGGCAGACCGGCGGCTGGCAGCCCTACATTGACGGCGCCGATCAACTCGGCGCCGACGAGGCCGCCCACCTGGCCCGTCAGCTGTCGCGGTGGGACTCAAACCCGACCCACACCGGGTTGCGCTCGGCGGCCACTCGCGGCGCCACCTTCACCACGCTGCTGGGTATCCCCGACGCGTCGCAGCTGGATGTGCCCACACTCTGGGCGCCGCGCCGGCGGGACGACGAGTTGCGCGTTCCGATCGGTGTCACCGGTACCGGCGAACCGTTGATGTTCGACCTCAAGGACGAAGCCGAGGGCGGGATGGGCCCGCACGGCCTGATGATCGGTATGACCGGCTCTGGGAAGTCGCAGACCCTGATGTCGATTCTGTTGTCGCTGTTGACAACTCATTCGGCGGACCGGCTGATCGTCATCTACGCCGACTTCAAGGGTGAGGCCGGCGCCGACAGCTTCCGGAATTTCCCGCAGGTTGTCGCGGTGATCTCGAACATGGCCGAGAAGAAGTCGCTGGCCGAACGGTTCGCCGACACGCTGCGCGGCGAGGTGGCGCGCCGCGAGACGCTGCTACGTGAGGCCGGCCGCCAGGTTCAGGGCAGCGCGTTCAACTCGGTGACCGAGTACGAGAACGCTATCGCCGCCGGGCATGACCTGCCGCCGATCCCAACGCTGTTCGTGGTCGCTGACGAGTTCACCCTGATGCTGGCCGATCACCCGGAATACGCGGAGCTGTTCGATTACGTGGCACGCAAGGGCCGCTCGTTCCGCATCCACATCCTGTTCGCGTCCCAGACGCTGGATGTCGGAAAGATCAAGGACATCGACAAGAACACCTCGTACCGGATCGGGTTGAAGGTGGCCAGCGCCAGCGTTTCCCGCCAGATCATCGGCGTGGAGGACGCCTATCACATCGAATCGGGCAAAGAGCACAAGGGCATGGGCTTCTTGGTGCCCGCTCCAGGTGCGGCCCCGGTCAAGTTCCGCAGCACCTATGTAGACGGCATCTACGATCCGCCGCAAACAGCTAAAGCCCTTGTGGTGCAATCTGTTCCGGAGCCAAAGCTGTTCACGGCTGGGGTGGTGGAGCCGGATCAAGGCACGGTGATATCCGGCGGTGAGGATGACGAACCGACCCGCCCGCCGCGCAAGCTGATCGCGACCATCGGCGACCAGCTGGCACGCTACGGGCCGCGGGCACCGCAGCTGTGGCTGCCGCCGCTGGACGAACCGATCCCGCTGACCGCGGTGCTGGCTCGCGCCGGGGTGCCGCAACGGCAGTGGCGCTGGCCGCTCGGTGAGATCGACAAACCATTCGAGATGCGCCGCGACCCGCTGGTATTCGACGCCACGTCGTCGGCCGGAAACATGGTGATCCACGGCGGCCCCAAGTCCGGCAAATCGACTGCGCTGCAAACATTTATCCTGTCAGCGGCCAGCTTGCACTCGCCGCGCGACGTCACGTTCTACTGCCTGGACTACGGCGGCGGGCAACTGCGGGCGCTTCAGGATCTGGCGCACGTAGGCAGCGTCGCGTCGGCGCTGGAACCCGAACGCATCCGCCGCACCTTCGGCGAGCTGGAGCAGCTGCTGCTGTCCCGGCAGAGGCGAGAGGTATTCCGGGATAAGCATGGTTCGGCCCCGGACGACGGTTTCGGCGAGGTGTTCCTGGTCATCGACAACCTCTACGCTTTCGGCCGTGACAACACTGACCAGTTCAACACCCGTAATCCGTTGCTGGCCAAGGTGACTGAATTCGTCAACGTCGGCCTGGCGTATGGCATCCACGTGATCATCACCACCCCGAGCTGGCTGGAGGTGCCGCTGGCGATGCGGGACGGGCTCGGGCTGCGACTCGAGCTCAAGCTGCACGACGCGCGGGACAGCAATGTGCGGGTGGTTGGCGCGCTGCGTCGCCCGGCCGATGCTGTGCCGCACGACCAGCCGGGCCGCGGGTTGACAATGGCCGCTGAGCATTTCCTGTTCGCGGCTCCAGAGCTGGACGAGGTGGCCGCGATCAACGCCCGCCACCCTGGCGTGTCTGCGCCGCCGGTTCGGTTGCTGCCCGCCAACCTCGCCCCGGACGCAGTCGGGGCGCTCTATCGGGGCCCGGAGCAAGTGGTCATCGGCCAGCGCGAAGAGGACCTCGCCCCGGTCGTACTCGACTTCACCGAGAACCCGTTGTTAATGGTGTTCGGCGACAACAAGTCTGGTAAGACCACGCTGCTGCGCCACATCATCCGCACCATCCGCGAGCACTCCTCCGCAGACCAGGTGGCTTTCACCGTACTGGATCGGCGGCTGCACCTGGTTGACGAGCCGCTGTTCCCCGACAACGAATACACCGCCAACGTCGACCGGATCATCCCGGCGATGCTCGGGCTCTCCAGCCTCATCGAATCGCGGCGGCCACCGGTGGGCTTGTCGGCAGCCGAACTGTCCCGCTGGACCTACCAGGGCCATACCCACTACGTGATCATCGACGACGTCGACCAGGTGCCGGATTCGCCGGCGATGAGCGGTCCGTACATCGGGCAGCGACCATGGACTCCCCTCATCGGGCAGCTCTCACAGGCCGGCGATCTGGGGCTGCGGGTGATCGTCACCGCGCGCGCCACCGGATCGGGGCATGCGCTGATGACCAATCCGCTGCTGCGCCGATTCAACGACTTGCAGGCGACCACGTTGATGCTGGCGGGCAATCCGCAGGACAGCGGGAAGATCCGGGGTCAACGATTTGGCCGGTTGCCTGCCGGGCGGGCGATTCTGTTGGGCGACAGTGATAGTCCGACGTATGTGCAGTTGGTCAACCCGCTGGTGGGCGAGGCGGTCAACGAAGGTTTCGCCCGCTGATGGTTAGTGAAACGCAACAGGAGGAGTTGTCATGACGTTGCGAGTGGTTCCCGAGGGCCTGGCCGCGACCAGCGCGGCGGTGGAGGCGCTGACGGCGCGGCTGGCGGCCGCGCACGCGGCGGCGGCTCCGTCGATTACCGCGGTGGTGCCGCCGGCTGCGGATCCGGTGTCGCTGCAGACGGCCGCCGGGTTCAGCGCCCAGGGCCAGGAGCACGCCGCTGTCGCGGCCCAAGGTGTTGAAGAGCTGGGCCGCGCCGGTGTGGGTGTGGGCGAATCCGGCGCAAGTTATCTCGCCGGTGATGCCGCGGCGGCCGCTACGTACGGGGTGGCGGGCCGCTGACAATGACCGCGCCCATCTGGATGGCTTCGCCGCCGGAAGTGCATTCGGCGTTGCTGAGCACCGGTCCGGGGCCGGGGTCGCTATTGGCGGCCGCCGGCGCGTGGACCTCGCTCAGCACCGAATATGCTTCGTCAGCAGCGGAACTCAGTGGGCTCATGGGGGCGGTGCAAGCGGGGGTATGGCAGGGACCAAGTGCCGAGCGATATGTGGCCGCGCACGCGCCATACCTGGCGTGGTTGCAGCAGGCCAGCCTCGACAGCGCGGGGGTGGCCGCTCAGCACGAGGCCGCGGCAACGGCATACACCAGCGCGCTGGCGGCGATGCCGACATCGGCGGAATTAGCCGCCAACCACGTCATTCATGGGGTGTTGGTGGCGACGAATTTCTTTGGGATCAACACGATTCCGATCGCGCTCAATGAGGCGGACTATCTGCGGATGTGGATCCAGGCCGCCACCACTATGGGTGTCTACCAGGCGACCTCGGGTACGGCGCTGGCATCGGCGCCGCGCACCACCCCGGCGCCGTCTGTGCTCAAGGCCGGCGCACAGGCACCGGCCAGTGCTACCCAGACCGGCGCGCAAGCTCAGGCCGCCCAGTCCGGCTCGTCGCTTAACCTTTCCGACCTGCTGTTGGCCTACCTGAACTTCTACAAGAACATATTCAACGAACTCTCGACGTTCATGCAGAATCCGGTAGGGACGTTGCAGCAGATCATCACCGCGTTTGCCACGAATCCTGTTGCGGCGCTGGTGGCCTACGGTCCGCTGCTGTTGTTTGGCGCTTACGAGGTGACCTCGCCCATTGCCACATATGGGCCCATGCTTATGGCGCTGTCGGTGAGTCTGAGTCTGAGCCTGGGCCTGGGCGGGGTGACGTTGCTGCCCGCGCAGATTGCGCCGGTTGCTGTACCGATCGCCGGAGGAGCGTCACTAGTGTTCGCGTCCACCGCGCAGTCCGTGTGGCCCGTGGCGGGGATGGCTGGAACGGTGGCCAGTCCCGCAGGGGCCCCGGCGTCTGCGCCTGCCGCGGGTGCCGGTGCGGGTGCCGTGCCCGCGCCGGCGACGACCACCGGGAGTTCTGCCTACTTGGTGGGCGGCGGCGGCGATTCGGGAGAGGGCTTCGGGCCGACGGTCGGCCCCCGCGGTGGGGTCAAGGCCCCGGCGGTGACCATCCCGGCGGCCGGCGCGGTGACGCCAAGCCGGGCGCAGGCGCGGGCGCGGCGGCGCCGGCGGGCCGCGATGCGCGAATGTGGCGATGAATTTTTGGATATGGATTCCGACATTTGCGTCGTCCCCGATTACGGCCCGCAAGCTTCGGATCAGGGGGCTGGGACTCTCGGGTTTGCCGGGACCGCGCACAAAGACACCCTCCGAGGCACCCAGGTGGGGGCAGCGGGGTTGACCATGCTGGCCGGCGATGAGTTCGGTGGCGGCGCGAGGATGCCGATGGTGCCGCGCACCTGGGAGTCGGGCTCGGACAGGCCGGAAGACCCGAGTGAGTCGGGGAGAGGGGGCCCGGACAGTTAGCAAGATGGTTTGCAGCGTGCTAGTGAGTACCGAAATCCGAAGCGAATTCCGAAGGGAGAGAAAACATTATGAGTCTTTTGGATGCTCATATTCCGCAGTTGGTGGCCGCGCAGTCGGCGTTTGGTACCAAGGCGGCGTTGATGCGCAGTACGATCAGCCAGGCCGAGCAGGAGGCGTTGTCGGCGCAGGCGTTTCATGTCGGGGAGGCTTCGGCGGCGTTTCAGGCTGCCCATGCCCGCTTTGTGGAGGTAGCCGCCCGGATCAACACCTTGCTGGATATCGCCCAGGCCAACCTCGGGGATGCCGCCGGTACGTATGTGGCCGCCGATGCTGCGGCTGCGTCGACCTATACCGGGTTCTGACCCGACCGGTACTAACCGCGAAAGGATTTGTGATGTCGCAGATTATGTACAACTACCCGGCGATGTTGGGCCACGCGGGGGACATGTCGGGCTATGCCGGGACCTTGCAGGGTCTGGGTGCTGATATCGCCAGCGAACAGGCCGCGCTGTCCAATGCCTGGCAGGGCGATACAGGTATGACCTATCAGGTTTGGCAGGCCCAGTGGAACCAGGCCATGGAAGCTTTGGTGCGGGCCTATCAGTCGATGGCCAGCACGCACGAAGCCAACACCTTGGCCATGTACGCCCGCGACGCGGCCGAAGCCGCCAAATGGGGCGGATAGTTCTGCCTAGATGAGCGTCGAACCCAACGCCGTCGAGTTGACGGTCGATCACGCGTGGTTCATCGCGGAAACCATTGGGGCGGGGACCTTCCCGTGGGTGCTGGCGATCACCACGCCCTATTGTGATACCGCACAACGGGACGCGTTCTTCGAACGTCAGAAGGCCGAACTGACCCGGTTGGGTCTATTGGAGCCGGACGGCTCCAAAGAGGGAGTGGTCAACCCGGGGGTCGCCGACTGGATCAGAGTGGTGTGCTTTCCGGACCGGTGGCTGGACCTGCGCTACCTGGGGCCCGCCGCGGCCAGCGGCGCCGGCGAGCTGCTGCGCGGCGTCGTCGCGCAGCGCGCCGGCACCACCCGCAAGACCGTGGTCGCGTTGCGCAGCGCGCAACTGATCACGTTCACCGCCATGGATATCGACGACCCCTTGGCGTTGGTTCCGGTTCTCGGCGTTGGACTGGCGCAGCGGCCACCGGCGCCGTTCGACGAGTTCAGCATGCCGACGCGCGTCGGAGCACGGGCCGACGAGCGGCTGCGGTCCGGCGAATCGCTATCCGAAGTCCTTGACTACCTGGGTATCCCGAAATCGGCACGACCGGTGGTGGAGTCGGTGTTCGCCGGTCCACGCAGCTACGTCGAGATCGTTGCCGGCTGCCACCGCGACGGGAAGCACGCCACCACCGAGGTCGGGATGAGCATTGTCGACACCACCGCGGGCCGGGTGCTCGTCAGCCCGTCCCGCGCATTCGACGGCGAATGGGTGTCCACGTTCAGCCCCGGGACACCCTTTGCCATCGCCGTCGCGATCGAACAGCTGACCGCCAGCTTGCCGGACGGCCAATGGTTCCCAGGCCAGCGGCTGTCCCGAGATTTCTCTGCCCAATATTCGTAACCGGACGACGAAGAAATAGCGAAAACCACGGCCGAGCAGACGATGCGGCCGTACTAGATAGAGAAGAGAACACGATGTCCCAGGAACGGCCTCAGCATTCTTCGAGGGCCCGGTGACGTCCGGCGCCGTCATGTCGATCGTCCGCGTCGCGATCCTTGCGGACAGCCGGCTGACGGAGATGGCGCTGCCCGCGGAGTTGCCGCTGCGCGAAATCCTGCCCGCGGTACAGCGCTTGGTGGTTCCCGCGGCTTCCAATGGAAACTCCGATGACACCGGTGACGCCCGGGCGGCCACCGACTCCGGCGCGGCTTCCCACCTGAGCCTGGCGCCCATCGGTGGGGCGCCGTTCAGCCTGGACGCCAGCCTGGACACCGTCGGAGTCGTCGACGGTGATCTGCTCGTGTTGCAGCCGGTGCCCATCGGTCCGGCCGCGCCCGGCATCGTCGAGGACATCGCCGACGCCGCCATGATCTTCTCGACCTCCCGGCTCAAGCCTTGGGGCACAGCACATATCCAGCATGGGGCGCTGGCCGCGGCGATCGGCGTGGCGATCGTGGCAACCGGCCTGGCGGTCACCTACCGGGTGGCCACCGGAGCCCTGGCCGGACTGCTCGCGGTCAGTGCGATCGCGGCGCTCACCGCGCTCACCGGTTTGCTGGTCAGGACACGTTCAGCAGGCACCGGGATGGCGCTCTCGATCGCCGCACTGGTACCCATCGGCGCCGCCGCGGCGTTGGCGGTACCTGGGAAATTCGGGCCGGCACAGCTGATGCTGGCCGCTGCCGGCGTCACCGCCTGGTCGCTGATCGCCCTGCTGGTTCCCAGCCTCGAGCGCGAGCGAATCGTCGGCTTCTTCACCGCGGTGGCGGTGGTCGGGGCCGGGGTGCTGTTGGCGGCCGGTGCCGAATTGATTTGGCAACTACCGATATTGACCATCGGCTGTGGGCTGATCGTGGCGGCTCTGCTGGTCACCATCGAGGCGGCTCAGCTTTCCGCGCTGTGGGCACGCTTCCCTTTGCCGGTTATTCCGGCGCCGGGCGACCCCACCCCGTCGGCCCCGTCGTTACGGGTGCTTGAGGACTTGCCGCGGCGCGTGCGCATCAGCGACGCTCATCAGAGCGGTTTCGTCGCGGCCGCGGTGGTGCTCAGCATCCTGGGATCGGTGGCGATCGCCCTGCGCCCTGAGGCATTGAGTGGTTTGGGCTGGTACGTGGTGGCGGCGACCGCGGCCACGTCCATCCTGCGCGCCCGAGTGTGGGATTCGGCCGCTTGCAAAGCCTGGCTGCTCGCCCAGCCCTACCTGGTCGCCGGTGTCCTGTTGGTGCTCTACACCGCGACGGAACGTTACGCCGCTGCCCTCGGCGCGGTGCTGGTGCTCATCGCGCTCGTTTCGGTATGGGTAGTGGTCGCGCTGAACCCCCGCATCGCCTCGCCGGAAAGCTACTCGCTGCCCCTGCGCCGGCTGCTGGGCTTTGTCGCGGCCGGCCTCGATGCGTCGCTGATCCCCGTCATGGCTTATCTGGTCGGTCTTTTCAGCTGGGTGCTCAATCGATGATGCGGGCCGGATTAGCCTGCCTCACGGCGGCTTTCGCAGCTATGATGTGGACCTGTCCGTCGGCACTCGCAATCGATCAGCCGAAGGCGGATCCGGGCGTGCCACCACCCAGCGGAACCCCGGGGCCAGGGCAGCCGATGGAGCAACGCGGCCCGTGCAGCACCTCGGGAGTCATCCCTGGTACCGATCCAGGTGTGCTGACGCCCAGTCAGGCGATGCTGAATCTTCCTGCGGCGTGGCAGTTTTCCCGTGGCGACGGCCAGTTGGTTGCGGTGATCGACACCGGGGTGCGCCCAGGCCCGAGGCTGCCTAACGTCGACCCCGGCGGCGACTATGTGGAGACGACCGACGGTCTAACCGACTGCGACGGGCACGGCACCCTGGTTGCCGGGATCATCGCCGGCCAGCCCGGCGACGACGGTTTCTCGGGGGTCGCACCCGCGGCACGGGTGGTGTCGCTGAGGGTGCTATCCGCCGAGTTCTCGCCGCGGACGCCGGGCGGAGATCCGATACTGGCGCAGGCGTCCTCCGACGTCGCGACGCTTGGCCGTGCGATTGTGCATGCGGCCGACCTGGGTGCCCGGGTGATCAACATCTCCGCGATCACCTGCCTGCCCGCCGATCGGCCCATTGACCAGGCGGCGCTGGGCGCGGCGCTCCGCTATGCGGCCGTGGACAAGGACGCGGTGATCGTGGCCGCCGCGGGCAATAGCGGGCCGACCGGATCGGTGGCCGGCGGAACGTCGTGCGAGTCCAATCCACTCACCGACCAGGGCCGTCCGAAGGATCCGCGGAATTGGGCGAGCGTCACGTCGGTCTC
Source organism: uncultured Actinomycetota bacterium (assembly GCA_963728815.1). Lineage (GTDB taxonomy): Bacteria > Actinomycetota > Actinomycetes > Mycobacteriales > Mycobacteriaceae > Mycobacterium. Next base: position 533,723 of record CAVSLH010000011.1, on the reverse strand, counting down.
CATCCCGTCCTGGTGGCAGCCGTATGTGCTGTCGGTGGCTTCCTTGACGCCGGATGGGCAGCCGTCGAAATTCACCATGGCCGGGCCGTGGGTGGGTATCGCGGCGCCCGGTGAAAACATCGTGTCGGTCAGCAACGCCGACGGTGGGGGTCTGGCCAACGGCTTGCCCAACGACCACCAGCAACAGATCGCCCTCAGCGGCACCAGCTATGCGGCCGGCTATGTGTCGGGCGTCGCAGCTTTGGTCCGCAGTAAATATCCCGGACTGACCGCCACGCAGGTGGTGCGCCGCATTACCGCGACCGCGCACAACGGTGCCCGAGCGCCGTCCAACGTCGTCGGAGCCGGAACCCTGGACCCGGTGGCCGCGCTGACCTGGGAACTACCCGCCGACAACGCACCCGGTGTGACGCCGGCAAAGCCGGTCACTGTTCCGCCGGCACCGGCACCGAAGGACACCACACCGCGGACCGTCGCGTTGGCCGGCACCGCCGCGCTGGCTGCGCTTGTCGCAGCCGTCGGTGCGATCGCCGCGATCGCCGCACGCCGACGAAAGGAGCACACTTCATGAGCTGGCACCGATCCTTTGTGTGGCCCGGACCTGGCCGGATCACGCTGGCGCTGTTGGCCGTGGTACCCGCGGTGATGGCGTACCCGTGGCGGACGACCCGCGACTATTGGCTGCTCGCTATCGCCGCCGTCGTCGTGATCGTGTTGTTCGGCTGGTGGCGTGGACTGTACTTCACCACGATCCTGCGCCGCCGGGTTGCGATCATGGGCCGCCGCGGGGGGTTTGTCCCCGAATCTGGGCCTGCCACAAAGACAACCGCATTGCTGCGGATCGGGCCGCCGGTCGGCGACCCGGATGTGCTCCCGCTGCCGCTGATCGCCCGGTATCTGAACTGCTACGGCATCCGGGCCGATAAAATCCGAATCATCAACCGCGACAACGCATCCGATGCGTCAAGGCGGGAGACCTGGATCGGGTTCACGGTATCGGCCGCCGACAACCTGGCGGCGCTGCAGGCGCGCTCGTCGCGGATCCCGTTGCACGAGACCACCCAGGTCGCGGCGCGCCGGCTCGCCGACCACCTGCGCGAGATCGGTTGGGAGGCCAGCACGGCCGGGCCCGACGACGTCCCCCGGCTGCTCGACCCGGCCAGCCGCGAGACGTGGCGCGGCGTGCAGCAGGGTGGCTCGGATTGCCTTGCGGCATACCGGGTCAGCGCGGATGACGCGCTGTCTGACACCTTGGACGCGATCCGGTCGCATCCGGCGCGCGAGACGTGGACCGCGCTGGAGATCGCCGGGCCCACCCGGTCAGGCGCCCGCCCCACGGTCGCGGTCGCATGCGCCTTGGTGACCGACGCGCTGCCCGGGGCCGCGGCGCCGCTGCCCGGCATGACCCCGCAGCGCGGAAACCACTGGCCCGCGCTAATGGCATTGGATCTGTTGTCCACCCAACGACTCGACGGGCACGCCGAGGCGCCCGCCGAATTGCTGACGCGGCTGCACTGGCCGACTCCTGCTACCGGGGCCCATCGGGCACCGCTGACCGAAGCCGCTAGAACATGAAGTCGTGCAGGAACGGGGTCATCCGCCGCAGGTAATCCAGCTGACTCACGTGCACCACGTGACTGCCGGGGAACCAGTGCAGCGCGCAGTGATCCCAATGCTCCCAAAGCATTACGGCCTGGTCCGGCGGAGCCATCCGATCGCCGAGGCCGGTGATGATCATCCGACGGTCCTTGGGGACCACCGGCAGATAGTTCAGCGGGCAGTGGTAGGACATCCCGGCGTCTAACTCGTCGCGGTTGATGTTGATGAGCCGGAGGCCCAGCCTGACCAGTGTGTTGGCCGGGAACCATTCGTCGAACAACTTTACGGGCGCGACGACGGGGCAGTTGGGGATCACGGCCTCGAGCCGGTCTTCGACCGTGGCCAGCAGCGCGGAGGTGTAGCCGCCCAGCGAAATCCCGGTCAGTGCGACGCGTTCGACACCGGTGTGGCGCAGATAATGCACGATGGAACGGAAGTCGTGCACGGCCTGGGCCATCGACTCGGCGAAACCGCTGAGCCCGCTGGCGAAGTACCCGAAACCGCTGAACGGCGAGAACTTTTCGGCCCGTCGCCCGTGAAACGGCAACGTGTACAGCAGCACGTCGTAGCCGGACCGGTAATACCACGGCAGCGAGAAGAACAGGCCGTTGAGCAGGTACGACGAACCCATGAAACCGTGGATGACGCACAGCGTCGGACGTGGTCCGTCGTCATGGCGCCAGTGCTGCGCACGCACGATGTTATTGGAGGTAAATGCGCTCCACTGCTTTCGCATCGCCGGGTTGATCGCGGTGAAGCTGCTGCGGAACGCAATGTTGTCCACGGTGCCGTTCGCGATCCACTCCGTCAGCGGGCTGGCCGGCCGTGACCGGACGTGAGGCAATTGGGCGGGAGCCGGAAACGACTTCGCCGGATCCTGCTCGGCTGCCAGCTCGGCGTAGAAGCTTAAATTGCTGCGCTCGCCGCCGGGGTGGCGCATGGCGTTGGCGACAACGGCCGGCGCCACCGTCGTGGAGAGTACCGCCGCGGCCGCGGTCCGCAACGCGAGGTCGCCGATCGCGGATGCGTCGACGACCACGCGCTGACGGGGCGACAGTGCGGAGCGCGGGGGTAATCCCTCGGCGTCGGCCGGTACATCGGCACCCGGCACGCCCGAAATGGGAATGGGCGGATCGATCGGATGTGCGTCGGATGGCTGGGGCTTCTCGGACGTCCCGGACGTCTCGGACATGATTGTCACTCGGCCTTTCTGGCGGGCGGTCCCACAACACTGTCATCGGCAGCACAGCCTGCGAACGCCGATGGTATCCCGCGAGCGCCCGGGAACCATGCGGTAATACGGTTTGTCTATATCAGCGGACTAGCGAAGGTGTTGATCAGGAGGATCGATATGTGGGATCCCGACGTCTACCTGGCCTTTGCCGACCATCGCAGCCGCCCTTTCTACGACTTGGTGTCGCGGGTGGGTGCCGAGCGGGCACGCCGGGTGGTCGACCTCGGTTGCGGCCCGGGCCACCTGACCAAGTACCTGGCCAAGCGCTGGCCCGGCGCGGTGATCGAGGCACTGGACAGCTCGGCAGAGATGGTCGCCGCCGCCCGAGAACGCGGGATCGACGCCACTACGGCGGACCTGCGAACCTGGAAGCCCAAGCCAGACACCGACGTGGTGGTCAGCAACGCGGCGTTGCATTGGGTGCCCGAGCACGCCGACTTGCTGGTCCGGTGGGCCGGCGAGCTGGCGCCCGGATCCTGGATGGCTATTCAGATCCCGGGCAACTTCGAGACGCCGTCGCATGCCGCGGTGCGCGCGTTGGCCCGTCGTGAACCGTACGCAAAGATCATGCGCGACATACCGTTTCGAGTCGGAGCGGTGGTCCATCCGCCGACACAATATGCCGGCCTGCTGATGGACGCCGGATGCAAGGTCGACGTCTGGGAGACCACGTACCTGCACCAGCTGACCGGTGAGCACCCGGTGCTGGAATGGATCACCGGCACCGCGCTGGTCCCGGTCCGCGAGCGGCTCGACGATGAAGGCTGGGAGCAGTTTCGCCAAGAACTCATCCCGCTGCTGGACGACGCCTACCCGGCCCGGCCCGACGGTACGACGATCTTCCCGTTCCGGCGGGTGTTCATCGTCGCCGAAGTTGGTGGCACCCGCCGCTCAGGTGGGTAGCCCCAGGAGCGACGCCTGCTCCCGGTAGCGGTCAACCCACTCGTCAGAGCGCTGATTGGCCTGCCGTTCCAGCATCGGTGGGGGCGCCAGCTTCGGATCCTGCCCGAGTGCCTCAAGAACTTGGCCAACGATCGCGGTCAGATTGCGCCACAACACGGGGTACGCGATATCGATCGGTGTGATGGCCTCCGCGGCGAACCAAGCGCGCCAGCTGTTTTCCTGATCCCGCAGATTTTTGACGATGTGGGCGATGGCGCCGGCGTGGTAGACGGCTTGCGAGTCGCGCTCAGGGTCTGGGTGACCCCGCCAAACCTGGGTCTGCACGGCGCGCCAGAAGGACACCGCCTGCGACACCACATCCGGCCGGTGGACGTGTACGTAAACGGGCTCGCTGCCGATCACATCGCGGATCGCCGCGCGCAGGCCGTCGCCGGAGCGGTCCGGCAGTTGCGACGCCCGCTCCTGTAACAGCGCCGTCTGGTTCCACATCAGCTTGCCGCCCCAGACACCGTTGGGGGTGCGGCCGGAACTGCGGATGTGCTCCCGCCAGGCAACCGGCGTCGCGGTGTCCGGCGTACCGCGGTCCTGCAGCGGATCGAGCAATCGCAAGATCGACTCGTCTTCGACGCCGGCAAACCACTCCCGCGGCTGGGGCGCCATTCCGGTGTCCGGCAGGTATTGGAAGAACTCTTGTGGTTCCCCGGCGCATCCCGTCGCGCGCAGCGACTCCACCAGCAGGGTGCTGCCGCTGCGCTGGGTGGCGACTACCAGATACGACGTCGCAGCGCGGGACACCGGATGAGCCTATCCGCAATCTTTCGTGGTCGTGTTCGTACCAATTACCTTCACGTTGAACACAACCCTTGATGGGTCGGCGAAACCTACTGCTCGATGCCGCGGTCGACGGCAATCGCCGACCGGCTGGTCGGCGTCCGTTTATGGATCTGCAGATATGTTTCGGCATAGCGCGTCGCGACGCGGGTACCGGCAAACTCCGATGGTATGACGTCGCCGGTCCGCTGGCGCCAATCGTGCAGCCGGACAGCCAGATCGGCTGCGATCGCAGCTATGCCTTCAGTGGCGTCACCGGCCAGCAGGTTGTTGGTCTCGGTGGGGTCCGCGCGCAAATCGTAGAGTTCACGGCGCGGACGCGGCGCCATGGCGAACGGCGCGACAGCCAGTCCGGACGGGCTTTTCTCGATATCCCACGGCAGGTCCAGCAGTGGCCGGGGCACGTAATTCTCGATATAGCTGTATTCCTTTGTGCGGATTGCGCGAATGGGATCGAAGGCGTCGTGATAGGTCTTTGCGGTGTACACGTGATCGCGCACCGGATCGGTTTGCGTATCCGGCGCGAGCACGTTGTGCGCATGCGACACGCCCTCGATGTCCGCCGGCAAGTCGATGCCCAGCAAGTCCAGCAGCGTCGGGACCAGGTCGACGCCGCTGAACAGTTCGTCGTAGACGCGGGGCGCCACCGCCCGGTTTTTGGGCGGGCGGATGAGCATTGCGATGCCCGTACCGGCCTCGTACAGCGTGGATTTCGCGCGGGGGAACGCCGGGCCGTGGTCGGTGAGGAACACCACCCAGGTGCTGGCGTCGAGTCCGGTCTCGGCCAGCGTGTCCAGCAGCCGGCCGACTGCTTCGTCGGCCGTGGCGATGGAACCGTAGAAAGCGGCGACGTCCTCGCGTACCTCGGGCGTATCGGGCAGGTAGTCAGGCAGATCGACGGCCGCGCTGTCGGTTGGTTGGTAGCGTTCCCGCGGGTAGGGCCGGTGGACTTCGAAAAACCCCGCTGTCAACAGAAACGGTTGTCCGGAACGAGCCGGGGCGCTGTCGCGCAGCCACCGCTGGGCTTTGTCCACCACGTACTCGCAGTAGGAGTTCGACACGTCGAACTCGTCGAATCCCAGCCGTTTCGGGTAGGACGTCTCGTGCTGCATACCGAAAAGAGCTGAGTACCAACCTGATTCGGACAATAATTGCGGAAGGGTCCGGACTCCGGCGCGGTATTCCCAGCCGTGGTGGGCCAGGCCGACCAGCCCATTGCTTTGCGGGTAGCGGCCGGTGAACAGTGATCCGCGTGACGGTGAGCACAGCGGCGCGGTGGCATGGGCTCTGGTGAACAGGATGCCCTCGGCGGCAAGCTGGTCCAGCCGCGGGCTGACGACGTCCGGGTGGCCGTAGACACCGAGATAGCGCCCCAGGTCGTGCCAGTGCACGATCAGCACATTTTCTAGCTTGTTGTCGCGTTGTCGTTCCCTCGCCACACCTTCACCCGTCATTTCCGTCATCCCGATCGGCGACGATACCGCAGCCGAATGCTGCGTGCCTGGCATAAACGCGGCAGCTGAAACAATCGGTCGACAGAACAGTGAGGTGCACGCTATGGATACGGTGATAACCGGTCTGGGGTTGCTGGAGTCGCCACGTTGGCACGACGGGCGGCTGTGGGTGGCGGACTGGACGGCCGGGCTGATCCGTGCGATTGGCCCCACGGGTCTTGTCGAGGTCGTGCTCGAGCACCGTTCGTTGCCAATGTGTTTCGACTTCCTGCCGCACCTGCCAGCAAACGAGGGTTTGGTGCTGACGTCTCAGCGGGCGCTGCTTCGGCTGTCTGCGCGCGGGACGCTGACCCGGTATGCCGATATGTCGGCGCTGTCGCCGCACGGCTGCAACGACATTGTGATCGACGGCCGCGGCAACGCCTACGTCAACAACGTCAACTTCGACTTCGCTGCAGGGCCACCCGCCGGTACCGTCGCACCCGGGTTTGTGGCCCTTGTCACACCAAGACGTACCGCCGAATTGGTCGCCGACGACCTGGCGTTTCCCAACGGGATGGCCGTCACCGCGGACAACGCCACGCTCATCGTCGCCGAGTCGTACCGGCACCGGCTGACCGCCTTCGACATCGGTGCCGACGGGTCACTGTCGAATCGCCGGGTCTGGGCAGACCTGGGTGACCACTCACCCGACGGCATCTGCCTCGACCGCGATGGCGCCGTCTGGTACGCCGATGTCGGCGATCGCTGCTGTGTGCGCGTCAGGCAGGGCGGTGAGGTCGCCGACCGGGTTCAACTCGATCGCGGCGCGTTCGCCTGCATGCTCGGCGGGACGCACGGCTCCACCCTCTTCGTGGTCGCCGCGCACTGGCACGGGCCGCAGCATTTGATGGATTACACAGAGGACGGCATGGTGGTGAGTGTTCCCGCGCCCGCCCCAGGGGCGGGATGGCCGGGCGCGGGCCCGTCCAGCGGTGGTTGATCCCACCGGTTCTCGGCAACGAATTCCGCCAGCGGTCGCGCGAAGGCCCAGCCGTCCAATTCCAGCGCCGGCCGATCCGGAAACTCGGGCACCGGGCCCAGACACAGGATGGCCACCGGCTCGGCATCGGCCGGCATTGCCAACAGGGCCGCCAACTGTTGCGGGTCGAACAGGGACACCCAGCCCATGCCGAGACCTTCGGACCGAGCTGCAAGCCACAGGTTCTGGATCGCGCAGGACACCGACGCGAGGTCCATCTGCGGTAGCGTGCGCCGGCCGAAGACATGTCTGTCGCGGTCATCGCACAGGGCCACCACAAAAAGCTCAGCGCATTCGAGAATGCCCTCGACCTTGAGTTGCAGAAATTCCTGGGCTCGCCGTCCCAGGGCTTGCGCGGTGAGCGCGCGCTCGTCGTCGACCAAGGCGTGGATGCGTTCGCGAAGCCGCTGATCGGTGATCCGGATGAAGCGCCACGGCTGCATCAGACCGACGCTGGGCGCGGCGTGCGCGGCTTGCAACAAGCGCGCCAGCACATCCTCGGGCACCAGGCCACCGGGCACGAACCGGCGCATGTCTCGCCGTTCGGAGATCACGCGATATACGGCCCGGCGCTCTTGCGGAGTGAACACGTGGTCGGTCATACGGCCATCGTAGAAAGCCGAGGTTGCCGTTAGCGTGAATCGTGTCGGCGAGGTGACGCCTGTGACGGAACCTTACGAATAAGAGGAACAGGGAGTGTCCCGTGAAGTTTCCCGACGTGCTCGACCAGCCGCCCAACGACCGCACCGCGAGGCGTGTCTACGGGGAGCCCCATGTGACGCCAGACGGAGTCACCGTGATTCCCGTAGCCAGAATCAAGGAAGGCCGGGGGAAGCGTTGTTCCGGCAGTGCCCAGGATGAAGACGCCGACCAGGCTTACGGCTTCGCCGGGGTGCCGATCGGCGTGTTCGTTGTCCACGGTGACCAGGCCTCCTGGGTGCCGGCCGGCGATGCGAACCGGATTGCGCTGATCGGAGTGCTCACCGGCCTGCTAGCGGGGGTGATAAGCAGCCTGGCGGTGCTCCGCCAGCCGCCGTGGCCGCGGATCACGATCACGGACTATAGGTGACGCCGACTGCACGGAAGACGTATTCGGAAGGCACATCGAAGGCCAGTGATCGGCGCGGCAAGCGGGTCAGCACATCTTCGGGGATGGCGTCCTTGTAGTGCAGCGAGAGGTGGCCGCTGAACTTCGGGTCGACATCGGCAACGTCGAGATCGAGTTGCAGACCCGTCGACGAGATCTCGGCCGTCGCGGCACCGGCCTGCGCCTCGTCCCAGCGCACGTCGACGGCGCGGCCGGCCAACTTCGGCACCACCGACAGCGTCCCCAGGACTCGCTGTGAGGTGAACGCCAGCGAACCCGCGTAGCTGCCGACACTGTGCGAGGCCCGCAGCCCGGGGATGACGCCGCTGAACCGCCGGGTGACCGCGACGTACTCGGCGAGATAGATGAGTCCCTCCGCATCGACCTGAGCCCGCAGGTCGGCGGGTAGCTTGCCGATGCCGAACAACTTACGAACAAAGACCGCCATCAGGCCAGTATGGCTGCGGGCGTCGTCGCGGCCCCGCTACTGGTATCGGTTTAAGTCATGACCCGCCGGCGGACCACCCTGGGCGCTTGTGCCGCCATCGTGGTTTATGCCGTCATGTGGGTGGGCTACCGGCAGAATTGGGGTTGGCTGCACAGCGTCGATTGGTCGTTGTTGAATGCGGCGCACAGCATTGCGATCGAGCATCCGGTGTGGGTGCGATTCTGGGATGTTGTGTCCTTTGTACTGGGCCCGGTCCCGTTGCGGGTGCTGGGCGTGGTGGCCGCGGCGGTCTTGCTGGTGCAGCGCAAGGTGCGGTTCGCGCTGTTGTTGTTGGCCTGTTCGTCGCTCAGCGGTTGGGTGACGTTGGCGGCCAAGAGCCTGGTTAACCGCCCGCGACCGGCGAGCGAGCTGGTGACCGCAGTGTCGACCTCGTTTCCGTCGGGGCACGCGCTCGAGACGACGGCCGGCGTGCTTGCGTTGCTGACCGTCCTATTGCCGATGATGAGCCGGGCGACGACCCTGGTTGGGATTCTGGTGGCCGGGCTGAGCCTGCTGATGGTCGGGATTGCCAGGGTCGCGTTGAACGTGCATTACCCGTCCGATGTGATGGCCGGCTGGGCGTTGGGATACCTGTATTTCCTGGTGTGCCTGTGGGTATTTCGGCCACCGACGGCTAGGCCGCTGGCTGATGACCGCGGCCGTATCACGGCGCAGTGACCCAACCGGGTCTAAACCTTTACTTGACCCATTGCCCGACCCGCCTGACGATGAAACGATGCGCCGACTGGTTGCTCTGCTGTGCGCTGCCGCGTGCATGGTTTGCGCGTCGCTAGTGCTCGCTCCGGCGAGCGGTGCGGCCGGCAGCCCGTGGTTCGCAAACTCGGTTGGCAATGCCACGCAAGTGGTTTCGGTGGTGAGTACTGGCGGATCGAACGCGAAAATGGATATCTACCAGCGCGGCACCGCCGGCTGGCAGCCGATCAAGACCGGCATTCCCACCCACGTCGGTTCGGCGGGCATGGCGCCGCAGGCCAAGAGCGGGGTTCCGGCCACCCCGATGGGTGTCTACAGCCTCGACTCCGCCTTCGGCACCGCGCCGGATCCGGGTGGCGGACTACCGTACACCCAAGTCGGACCCAACCACTGGTGGAGCGGCGATGACCACAGCCCCACCTTCAACACCATGCAGGTGTGCCAGAAGTCCCAGTGCCCGTTCAATACGGCCGACAGCGAGAACCTGCAAATCCCGCAGTACAAGCACGCGGTCGTCATGGGTGTCAACAAGAACAAGGTTCCGGGCGGCGGTGCCGCGTTCTTCTTCCACACCACCGACGGTGGCCCCACCGAGGGCTGCGTGGCGATCGATGACGCGACGCTGGTGCAGATCATCCGTTGGCTGCGGCCCGGTTCGGTGATCGCGATCACCAAATAGCGCAGGCTGGCGATCAAGGCCCCCAATCAGGCCAGAGCGCGACCGGGCTGCACCTTGAAGTCCATGCCCGCCAACGACATCGTCGCGTCATAGGTTCTGTCGTAGCCGGTGGAGCTGATCTTCCAACCGTGGTCGGTGCGCCGGTATTGATCGCGGTAGAAGGCAGCACCGATCAGCATGAAGTTGTATTCGGCGACGATGACCCGGTCCTGCAGATACCAACTGCCCGATGCGGTATCGCCGTTCACCGTGATCTCCGGATGGGTCACCCGGTGTTCGGTGATGACGGCCGGACCGAGAGCTGAGCGCATGTAGTCCACCAGGTCGGTGCGGTTGGCGAAGTGCAGCTCTTCGCCGAGCGACGGTCCGTAGTCGGCGGTAATGTCCTCGGCCAGCGTGTCGGCGAAATCGTCCCAGTGCTTGGTGTCCAGCGCGCGCAGATACCGGTATTTGACCTGTTTGATCGCTTCGATGTCGGCGAGATCGTGGGGGCTCATGCCGTCATTGCAGCATATCGGGCGGGTCGTCGCGCAGGCCGGCCGAGTGTTGCAGGTAGAGCGTGACCATGTCGATCAGCGCGCGTCGTTCCCGGCGCCAGTCGATCGAGGTTCCGGTGATCATCTGCGCCAGCACCACACCCCGCAGTGCAGCCCAGATCACTTCGGCCACACCAGCATTCGACGGGTCGTCAGTTATCAGCCGACCGAGCTGGCCGATCGCGGAGTTCATCTCGAGCAAATGGCGCCGCGAGGACTCGCCCGGGCCGCCGCGGGTGGCCCGCAGGATTTCGAAAGCGGCCATCGAAGTCGGACTGCTGTAGCAGCTCCAGGCGGTGTCGACGACGACCTCGATGCGCTCTCGCAGCGGTAGTTCGCTGACATCGGCCGACGACAAGCTGTCGACCAGCCTGGCCACCCCGTCGTCGACAACGGCCATCAGCAGGCCGTTGCGGTCGCCGAAGTGATACTGGATGACTCCCCACGTCACGCCCGCGCGTTCGGCTACATGCTTGGCGGTCGCGGCGGCGAATCCTTCCTCCATGATGCAGCGGACCGTCTCGTCGATGATCTTCGTCCGAGTGTCGTCGCCGCGTTTGCGCGGCGCGCTGGTGCGCCGGGTGGGGCTGACGGAGCGGCCGGGTGTCTGGCCTGCGGCAATGGACATTGTTGACTTTATAACATAGTCGAGTCTATTTTTGGGCGGTGAGGCAATCCCGATACGCGCGGCTGTCCCGTCAGGAGCTGGCGGTTCTGGTACCCGAGCTTCTCCTGATCGGACACATGATCGACCGCTCCGGCATGGCCTGGTGTATCCAGCAGTTCGGCCACGAAGAAATGCTGCAGATCGCTATAGAGGAGTGGGCGGGCGCGAGTCCGGTCTACACCAGGCGCATGCAACGGGCGCTGAACTTCGAAGGCGACGATGTGCCCACCATCTTCAAGGGCCTGCAGCTCGACATCGGTGCTCCGCCGCAATTCATGGATTTCCGTTACACCCTGCACGACCGCTGGCACGGCGAATTCCACCTCGACCACTGCGGCGCGCTGCTCGATGTGGAGCCGATGGGTGACGCCTTCGTCTTCGGCATGTGTCACACCATCGAGGATCCGACGTTCGACGCCACCGCGGTGGCGACCAACCCGCGCGCGCAGATGCGGCCCATCCACCGGCCGCCCCGGACGCCGTCGGATCGGCACCCGCACTGCGCGTGGACCGTCATCATCGACGAGTCCTACCCGGCGGCCGAGGGTATCCCGGCACTGGACGTGGTTCGTGAAACCAAAGCTGCCACATGGGAACTCGATCCAATCGACCGGTCTGAGCCGGGGCAGCCGGATTACTCAGGTCCGTTGCTGTCCGACTTCGACTTCGGCGCATTCTCGCATTCAGCCCTGCTGCGGATGGCCGACGAAGTCTGCCTGCAGATGCACCTCCTCTACCTGTCGTTCGCAATCGCGGTGCGGGCCCGAGCCGCCGACGACGCCAAGGCCGTCTCGATAGGTACCCGCCAGCTGATCGGGCTGGCCGGACTCGCCGCCGAGCGCATTCACCGCGCGTTGGGGTTGCCTGGCGGGCTCGAAGGAGCGCTAAGGGTGCTCGAGCTGCATCCACTGCTCAACCCCGCGGGCTACGTCGTAGCAGAGATTGAGGGCAACAGGCTGATCGTGCACCGGTCGCCGGCCCACGACGACGGCGCCTGGATATCGCTGTGCTCACCCGAATCCGTGCAGGCGCTGCAAGCGATCGCCACCGCGGTGGATCCGCGCCTCGAGGTTCGGGTTAGCGGTACGAATACCGACTGGACCGCAGAACTGGTCCAGACCGATAGCCCGGCGGCCGAACTGCCAGAGGTATCGGTGGCCAAAGTCAGTGGTGGATCGTCATTCCGGTTCCAGCCGAGGCGTTCGCTGCCGCTGACCGTGGTGTGACCTCGACGCGTTTGACGCGTCTTGTCAAGGGGTTTTTGGTACCACTTCGGTGACACAATCGCATCGACCGGATACCAATGACGTTGCAACCCATCGGCTTTGCGCGTGTCCGCCGATATGGTTAACGCTGGCCACCGACCCCTATAGACGAAAGTATTCGCTCTATGTACGACCCACTGGGGTTGTCGATCGGGACCACGAACCTGGTCGCCGCGTGTAACGGAAGTCCACCGGTTTCACGCCGTGCTGTGCTGACCCTTTATCCGCACTGCGCGCCGAAAATCGGTTTGCCCGCGGAAAACCCGAAGCTGACCGAGCCGGGCATGCTGATGAGCGGCTTCGTGGAGCGCATCGGTGACTCGGTGGCGCTGGTGTCGGCCGACGGGTCCGCTCACGACCCGGACCTCCTGATGGTGGAGGCCCTGGACGCGATGGTGCTGGCTGCCGGTGCGGACGCGGCTTCATCGGAGATCTCGATTGCCGTTCCCGCGTACTGGAAGCCCGGTATGGTGCAGGCGCTGCGCAACGGTTTACGAACGCATTTGGGCTTCGTCCGAAGCGGCATGGCGCCCCGCCTGGTCTCGGATGCAATCGCGGCGTTGACCGCGGCGAACGCGGAGCTGTGCCTCGCGGCGACTGGCGTGGTTGGACTGCTCGATTTCGGTGGCGCCGGCACGTCTGCCACGTTGGTGAACCTCGTGGGAGATTTCGAGCTCGTCAGCCCCACAATGCGTTACGCGGATTTCTCCGGCGACGAGATCGACCAAGCGTTGTTGCTTCGTGTCTTCGAGGAGCTAGGACACGGCAGCGGTATCGACCCGGCCAGTACCGCCGCGGTCGGCCAGCTCGCCCTGCTAAGCGAGCAGTGCCGTACGGCCAAGGAGCGGTTATCCACAGAAACGGTCACCGAATTGGCCGCGGAGCTCGGTGGGCGCCGTTGCAGCATGAAGCTGACTCGAGACGAGCTGGGGGACCTGATACAGGACCGGCTGACCGGCTTCATCTATGCGTTCGACGACATGCTGGCCCGCCATCGCAAGAGCTGGGCGGACCTGTCAGCGGTGGTCACTGTAGGCGGCGGTGCCAGCATTCCGCTTGTCACTGAACGTCTTTCGGTGCACGGCCGCAGACCGGTCGTGACACCGTCGCAGCCCGCGTTCGCAGCTGCTGCCGGCGCTTTGCTGTTGGCCTCCCGTGGTGAAGAGCTGGATATCCGGACGCGCACGTCCATCGGCCTGCTCACGGCGGCTGCCGCCAGCGATGTCATCGAACTGCCGGCCGGCGACGTGCTGGTGATCGATGATGAGGCGCTGACGGACCGCGAGTTGGCCTGGTCGCAGACCGAGTACCCGGGCGACGTGCCGGTGCGGTTCGCCGGCGATTCCTATAACGAAGACGGTCCTGCCGGCTGGTCGATGCGCCTGAACGTGATCGAGCCGCCCAAAGAACGGTCGTGGCGCCGGGTCCGGCTGTCGCAGTTGATCATCGGGTTGTGCGCCCTGGTGGCCATGACCGCGATCGGCGGTGTGGCATACACGTTGGCTGGCATCGAAAACCGCGAGGCCCCCGTCGTGCCCACCGTCGCGCCCCTGCCGGTGCCGCCGCCCAGCTCCGTACCGCCCACTCCCGTCCCCCCGCCCCCGTCACCCGTGCCGGTTCCCAGTGCGGCACCGGTCCCCAGCACTGCGCCGCCACCGCCGCCACCACCACCGTCGCCGTCACCGCCACCGCCGGTGGTTGTGACCACCGCGCCGCGGCCGGTGGTAACCACGACGCCGCCGCCGCCGCCGACGACTCAGCCGCCGACCACGACGATGACGACGACCATGACGACTACGCCTCCGCAGGCGACCACGACAACGCCGCCTCCGCCGCCGACCACCACGACGACGGTGCCGATGACGACAGAGTGGTTGCACCTCCCGCTAATCCCGGTGCCGATACCGGTTCCGGTGCCGCAGAATCAGGCTCCCCCGAACCCGGCTCCGCAGTATCCGGGTGGCGGGATACAGAACCCGTTCCTAAGTCCCGGTTCGTAGTAACGTCGTCTTCAGCTCGATCATCAATCGGATCCCCGTCCGGCTGCACGCGAGTAGCGTTGAAGTATCCAGGCCGGCGGGATCGCTAATCGACGGCGGTCCGTGGGGAGTGCACATCCGCCGCGACGGTAGCTAGCTGGTAGAGGGCTTTGCAAGGGGGGCTTTTGGAGGACTAGTGGACATCGTTCTTGGAGTATCGATGGCACCCACGACGGTCCGCTTGGTGCTGATTGAGGGCGCGAACGCCGACGGTGTCATCGTCGAACAGGACAACTTTGAGGTTGCTGCCGCCGGGGACTCGGCAACGTCTGGTGCGGCCGATCAGGTGATTGCCGCGATTATCGGCACCCGCGAAGGCGCGGATGAGTGGGGCTGCCAGTTGACCTCGACCGGGGTGACGTGGACGGACCCCGCCCAGGTTGCCGCGCTGCGCGAGGAGCTCGCCGACCGCGACCTCGACCTCGGGAGCGTGATGCTGGTCTCCCCGTTGCTTGCTGCGGCCGCATTGGCACAGACGGTGGGCCATGCGATCGGTTACGAGCACATCGCGATGTTGTTCGTGGAGCCCGAGAACGCGACGTTGGTCGTCGTCGAGGTCGCCGATGGCTCGATCGTCGATCTGCACCGGCAGCCGTTAGAAAATGCCCGGCAAGGCGCGTCTCAAGGGGCGATTGCGGCCGAGCTGGCGGTGATGGTTGCCGGTCTGGATGTGCGGGGATCGCCTGCGGACGGCGTGTTCATCATCGGCTGCGGGACCGACATCGTCTCGATCAAGCCCGCACTCGAGGCGGCGACTTCACTTGACGTGACCGCTCCTGAGGAGCCGGACATGGCGCTGGCCCGGGGGGCGGCACTGGCGTCGGCGACTGCGCCGCTGTTCGCGTCGTCGACGGCCGCGCTGGCCTACGCACTGGATCCGGGCACCGGAGAGGTGAACCCCCGCGCGCTCAGTCCGACCTACCTCGACGTCTGCGCCAATGCCGACTTGGGCGAGAGTGTCCTCGCCTACAGCGCCGTCGACGACGACGAAGACGACGAGAGCACGCAGCGACGCAGGCCCTTGGCGCTGGCCGGTAGCGCAATGGCCGGGGTCGCGGCCATCGCGGCCGGGCTGCTGGTGGTTTCCTCTGATGTCCGGCCGATGGCCGCTCAGCGGCCCAGCCCACCCGAGAGCGTTGTCACCCCGGCGAGTCAGGCGCCGCCGCAGGCACAGTTGCCTCCTCCGAGCTCTCCGCCTGCCAGCGCCCCGCCGGCCGCACCCGTAGCAGAGGTGGCAGCCCCGCCCGTGCCGCCGCCGGTGGTGCAGCCGCCGCCCCAAACCGCCGTGAACATGGCGCCCGCGACACAGCTCCGTCGGGCTCCAACTCGGCAGGCACCGGCGCCGGTGCAGACGCCCGTGCAACAGGCCCCGCCACCGGCCGCCCCGCAGACTTCGCCGCCGGCCGCGGTGCCCGCACCGCCGCCCGAGCCTACTCCGCAGCCCACGCCGATGATGACGATGTACCTGCACGTCCCGTTCCTCACGATCCCGATTCCGATCTATCCACCGCCACCACCACCGCCGCCGCCGGCGCCGCCAGAGCCCGGGCCGGCCCCTTAAGCCCGGGGTGGCTGTGCGTGGCGGATGGTGTTGACTGAGCGCACACTGGGCATATCGGCACGAGGTGCAAGG
Organism: uncultured Actinomycetota bacterium; assembly: GCA_963728815.1. Taxonomy (GTDB): domain Bacteria; phylum Actinomycetota; class Actinomycetes; order Mycobacteriales; family Mycobacteriaceae; genus Mycobacterium. The sequence continues at coordinate 517,574 of CAVSLH010000011.1, read as the reverse complement.
AGGTCGGGTGGGCGAATACGGTGCGTTCGGTTTTGATCCTGACGACTTCGATCGAGTGATCCGGGAGGGCAGCGAAGGACTGCGCGACGCGTTCGAGCGGATCGGCAGGTTCTTCGGTGCTCCCGGCGCTCGCACGGGTTGGTCGGCGGTCTTCGAGGATCTGTCACGGCGCTCGCGGCCAGCGCCGGAAACCACCGGCGAGGCCGGTGACGGGGTGTGGGCCATCTACACCGTGGACGCCGACGGCGGCGCCCGCGTCGAACAGGTCTATGCGACCGAACTCGACGCGCTGCGGGCAAACAAAAACAACGTCGACCCGAAGCGCAAGGTGCGGTTCCTGCCGTACGGCATTGCGGTCAGCGTCCTCGACGATCCGGAAGAGCCCACCTAACCGAATTCGCGGCCTATTCTCTCGATCGTGACGGCAACATCGTTAGCGTGCCACGTATGCGGCTCAGAACCGCGCAAGGGTGCACGGTTCTGCGATGCCTGCGGCGCTCCACTGATGGTGGTCGTTGAGCCGGCCGAATACAAACAAGTGACCGTCCTGTTCGCCGACGTGGTGCGGTCGATGGATATTGCTGCATCTCTTGGTCCGGAGCGGCTGCGTGAGGTGATGACCGAACTCGTCGATCAGTCGGCAACCGTGGTGCAACGCTACGGCGGTACCGTGGACAAGTTCACCGGCGACGGGATCATGGCGCTCTTCGGCGCGCCAGTCGCATTGGAGGACCACGCATTTCGGGCGTGCTTCGCAGCTCTGGACATCCAGGAAGTTGCTCAGCGATTGGCAGTTGAGGTCGAACGCAGCGACGGGATCGACTTGCGATTGCGCGTCGGCCTGAATTCCGGCCAAGTGATCGCCGGCGAGGTCGGCGCCACCCACCTCGGTTACACCGCAGTCGGGGAACAGGTGGGCATGGCCCAGCGGATGGAATCGGTGGCACCGCCAGGTGGTGTCATGCTCAGTGAGTCGACCGCCCGGCTCGTCGAAGATCGAGTTGTTCTGGGTGAGCGCGAGACTGTGCACATCAAGGGTGTCGACACGGGCGTGCCGGCGCGCCGTCTCTTGGCCGCCGATGTGGAGCATCGCCGGAAAACCCGCCATGAGTCCCGGCTTGTTGGACGCCAATCGGAGAAGGGCGCCGTCGCGGGATTACTGGACCAGGCCGGTCGCGGCGACGGAAGCATCATCACGGTGACGGGTCAGCCGGGTGTTGGAAAGACCAGGTTGGTCCGTGAGTCGGTGGCGGCGGCGAGGGGCCGTGGTTTCGAGGTGTTCGTCACCTACTGCGAATCCCACACTCGAGATATCCCGTTCCATCTCATCTCCCGGCTGTTGCGCAAAGTTTTCGGCATCGCCGGTCTCACACTTGAGGAGGCTCGGGGATGGGTCCGCAGCGAAATCCCCTCCGCCGGTGCGGAGGACCTGGTTCTGCTCGATGACTTGCTCGGGATCCGCGGTACCGATACGCCGTTGCCCGATATCAGTCCGGACGCCCGGCGGCGCCGTCTTGTCGACCTCATCAACACGGTTTCATTGGCACGCCCGGATCCGGCGATTTACGTCATCGAGGACGCTCAATGGATTGACAGCGTCAGTGAATCGATGCTTGCCGAGTTCGCGGCGGCGGTGCCGAGAATGCGGGCGACGCTGCTCATCGTCTATCGACCCGAATATTCGGGAACTCTGTCGCGAATCCCCGGGGCGTATCACTTCACCCTTGCGCCGCTGAGCGATTCGCACATCGCTGAGTTGATCAAAGGGCTTCTTGGCGAGGATCATTCGGTACTCGCACTGTCGACGGTGATCGCCGACCGAGCGGCGGGCATACCATTCTGTGCCGAGGAAATCGTGCGCGACCTGGCTGAGCGGGGCGAACTCGAGGGTGGTCCGGGCGCCTACGTATGCGTCCGGGAGGTGCGCGATATCCATGTACCGGCCAGTGTGCAAGCGATCATCTCAGCCCGCATCGATCGGCTCACCGCTACGGCGAAGCGCACGTTGCACGCTGCGGCAGTCATAGGTGCACAGTTCGATACGGAACTGTTGGAATGCCTGGTGGAATCAACGGATTTGGCGCCACTGACTGAAGCGGAACTCGTCGAACAGGTCGCGGCTACGCCGCATGCGACATACGCATTCTGTCATCCGCTTATTCAGGCGGTGGCATACGAGTCCCAATTGAAGGCCGGGCGGTCGGAGCTGCACCGCCGGGTAGCCGCGGTGATGCAACGAACACACGGCGGGTTCACCGGGCAGGAGGCCGCCATTGTCGCCACCCAGTACGCGGCCGCCGGCGATCTGCGGGATGCATTCGACTGGCACATGCAGGCCGCGACTTGGTATGGCGCGCGTGATATCCGGGCCGCCCGGGAGAGTTGGCAATTAGCGCTTCGAGTCGCCGACCAGCTCCCCGGCGACGACCCCGATCGGCTGGCTATGCGGATCGGCCCGCGGGCGCTGCTGTGCGGCAGCGCTTTCCAGGTGGGCGGCACGCCTGCCGACACCGGCTTCGACGAATTGCGCGAGCTCACTACGGCCGCGGGTGACAAGAAGTCACTGGCCGTCGGAATGGCGGGTCACCTCACCACGCTGACGTTCAACGCGCATTATCGAAAAGCGGCGGCGATGGCGTCGGAGTTCGCCACGCTCGTCGAGTCGATCGGCGATCCGGCGATGACGGTCGGGCTGTTCTACGCAGCCGCTCAGGCCAAGTGGGAAGCCGGTGAAGCGACCGAAAGTCTGCAGTTGGCCCAACGGGTCATCGTCGTCGCTGACGGCGACCCCACCATGGGTGACTTCGTGATCGGATCCCCTCTGGCATGGGCGATCACGTTGAAAGGAGCGGCCGGAATGTTCCTGGGACGGCGGGGGTGGCGACATGACCTCGAGGCAGGCATTGCGCTGGCCCAGTCGTTTGACGCGACCACCCGCCTCCTGGCGCAGCTGTACAAGTACGCGGCCGCCACTGAGAACAGCGCCCTGCTGCCCAATGCGCAAGACGTGGCACAGGCAGCGGAGTCTTTGGAAATTGCGCAACGGTCCGGGGACAACACCGCCGTCGCGTACGCGCTGATGAATCAAGCCACCGCTTTGATCCACAACGACTCTGAAGGTGCGTCGACCGGCCTCGAATTTCTGGCAAAGGCGCGAGAGATGTTCGTCGACGAACAGCTCACCGTGACGCTACGGCGAATGTCAAATATCGAAGTCGCCCGCGAGCGTGCACGATCCGGAGATCTCGGGGGCGCGATCGATCTGGCCACAACCGTTCTCGCCGAGCAGTTCGACACCGGAGAGATGATCTTCCGCGGGCCCGCCACGACAGTGCTCGTGGAGGCGCTGTTGTCGCGCGGCTCCACTGCCGACATCAAGGACGCCGAACGTGCGGTCGAAAGACTGGCGGCGGTACCGACCGAGCCCGGATTCGTGCTCCACGAGCTCCCGCTTCTGCGATTACGGGCCCTGCTAGCCCGAGCACATGGCGATGAGCCGGGCTATCGGCAGTTCGTGGAACGCTTCCGGGCCAAGGCACAAGAGGCCGACTTTGAGGGCTATCTAGCGCAGGCCGAAGCGATGGCTAGCGCCTAATCGCGGTCAGCCCTGTTGCACGACGTTCGATTCGCCGGATTTGCTGATCTTCGGCGACCCTGAGTGATAGGTGACCTGGTTGTTGAAGCCGGAGGCTTCGATGGTGTCGACGGCATCGACGGTGATTGAATTCTGGACGCCGGACACGGTGAGGCTTGTGCAATGGCCGGTGATCACGACCGTGTTGGAAACCCCACTGACGCTGACGATGCTGTCGTTGCACGCGATCGTCTGATTCTCGTTGATGCCGGCGACGCTGAGGTTGCCACCGGGGGGTGGCGTCGATGGCCCGGCGCTAGGCGTTTGAGTCCCAGTGCTGGAGGGGGCCGGACTGCTTGGGGTTTGTCTGGGCAATGTATTGCCCCGGGAGATGCTGGGAGGGGGCGAGAGAGTGATCGAGCCGGCGCGGGAAAACCGGTGTGCGGCAAAGGCGGCGATGCCGCCCACGAGAACTAGCACGCCAATCACGAGGACCGCGGCCAAGATCCACCACACGCGGTTGCCCGAGGGCGGTCGCGGCGATGTCCCGAGGAACGGGCCACCGTAGCTCAACGGGGGCGGTGGCGGCGGGCCCGGTGGGCCGGCGGCCCACGGTGGGTCATATGGGCCGGCGGGCCCGGGTGGGCCATACGGGCCGGATGGGCCAGATGGATAGGTGTAACCGCCGGGCGGCTGCGTGCCGCCCAGTTCGGACGCGCGTGCCGTGTCAGCCAGTGGCTGCTCCAATTCCCGGATCCGTCGTTCCGGGTCATCCTCTGCGTTCATGCACAGATGCTCCCACACCGGGTTTCGGCCCATTTGGGTAATTTCGTTCCTTCGGTAGTTTCTGTAGCGTGCCCGACTTGCCGAACCGCCAGATCTTGTTGCGTCGCCGCCCGACCGGGCTGGTACAGCCCGATGACACCGAGCTGGTCACCTCGCCGACACCCGAGCCTGCCGAGGGTGAGGCGCTGGTCCGAACCACTTACGTGGGGATCGACGCCGCCGCCCGCACCTGGCTCGACGGGCAACCGGGTTATCTCCCGCCGGTGCAACTGGGGGACGTCATCCGGGCCGCCGGGATCGGCGAGGTGGTGGCGTCGCGCTGCGATGCCTATGCCGTCGGCGACGTGGTCACCACGCTGACGGGTTTCCAGGAGTACGTGATCGTCCGCGACGACGTGTTCACCACGCCTGTCCCTGGGCGGGCGGTCGACCAGCTTGCGGTGATGTCGGTGTATGGCCCAACCGGCGCCACCGCGTATTTCGGGATGACCGGCATCGGCCGGCCTCAGCCCGGGGAGACGGTGGTGGTGTCGGCCGCCGCAGGCGCCACCGGGTCGGTGGCGGGGCAGATCGCCAAGATCGCCGGCGCCCGGGTGGTGGGTATCGCGGGCGGGCCGGCGAAGTGCCGCGCGGTGGTGGAGGACTTCGGGTTCGACGCGTGCATCGACTACCGCGAGAACGGCCTGCCCGCGGCGCTCAAGGCGCACTGCCCCCGTGGGGTCAACGTCTACTTCGACAACGTCGGCGGGCCGATCCTGGACGCCGTGCTGGGCCGACTGGCGCACAAGGCGCGGGTCGTGCTCTGTGGCGTCATCTCCAGTTACCTGACGGGCGAGCACCCAGGTCCGGCTAACTACGTGAACCTGCTGGCGAAGTCGGCGCTCATGCAGGGGTTCAACGCGCTCGAGGAGTGGAGCCGCTTCGACGAGGCCTTCGCCGCACTCCGTCAGTGGGAACAGGAGGGCAGGCTCGTGCACCGCGAGCACATCTTCGAGGGCATCGAGTCCTGCGTCGACGCCCTCAACGGCCTATTCATGGGGGTCAACATCGGCAAGATGTTGGTTAGGGTCAGCGAACCCACCCCCGCCTGAGGCTCGGGCAGGTCCTTAGCTTTCGCCCAGGGTGCGGTGTAGCGCCTTCTTGGCGTCGGTCAGGGCTTCCAGGACCTTGGTTCGGGTCTCAGCGAGCTGTTGCTTCTGCTCGTCGGTGCCGGTCCAGGTGATCGTGCGAGCCAGTCCGGCGAGTTCGAAGAGCTGCCTGCGGATCTTGAACACGTCGCCGAACTGAGCTGCCCGCGCCAGGAACGCCCGCGCGGTCTCGCTGCTGATGCCCCGCCAGGCCAGAAAGTTCTGCCCAAGTTCCGTCAGGGTGGCCACGCCGTTGTCGACCGTTACCATGCCCCGGCCGGCGAGCAGTCCGATGGCAAGCTCTGCCATCTCCTGCGGAGGGGTGAATGCGCCGTCGGTTTTTTCAGACACCCGCTGCACGACCTGCGCGGCGTCAGCCGGCCCGTCGAGCAGCATCGCGGCGGTCCCCAGTGCCGCCCGCTTGAGACCCCACTTACCACCAGGACCGAAACCCCGCCCGAAATCGGGGCCGCCGGCCCCATGACCCCAGCCGTGGCCACCGAAGCCGCCAAAGCCCGGCCCGAAACCGGGGCCACCGAAGCCGCCCAACCCGGGTCCACCGAAGCCGGGCCCACCGAAGCCGCCGAAAAATCCGCCACCAGACATCTTTGTCGTTTCCTTTCCATTCGGAGTATCAAGTTCCTTGATACCACTGACTCCACCGATGTCAATGAACTTGATGGTGGCCGAATTGTGCGATTTCGCCGCTCGCGGGCTGCCACGACGTCGCGACCGAGATCGCCGCCCGGCTAGCTCACTGACCTGGCCGGTCACCTGGAGCGACGGCCACACTCGGCGCCTACAGCATGGGCCTGATATCGTCCCTTGGTTGTGCCAGAGATGGATCGTCGCCGCATGATGATGGCGACGGGGATCGGCGCGCTAGCGGCCATGATCCCCGTCCCGAAAGTAGGGGCTTCCCCCTTACGCCCGTCCCGCCCGGATGCACCTATCGGGTCGGTGCCGCCGCCACCCGCCGCGCCGGCTTTCCAAACCGGGGCGTTCCTGTTTCACGACGAATTTGACGGCCCGGCCGGCTCGGCCCCCGATCCGTCGAAGTGGGTGGTATCGAACCACCGGACGCCAATCACCAATCCGGTGAACTTTGACAGACCCGAGTTTTTTGGTCAGTACAGCAACAGTCGCGTAAACGTGTTCCTCGACGGCAAATCCAATCTCGTTCTGCGCGCCACACATCCTGGCAACGGCTACTTCGGCGGCTTAGTCAGTGGCACCTGGCGGGGCGCCATCGGGACCACCTGGGAAGCGCGCATAAAGCTCAACTGCCTCGGTCCGGGCATGTGGCCGGCCTGGTGGTTGTCAAATGACGATCCTGGTCGCAGTGGCGAAGTCGACCTGATGGAGTGGTACGGCAACGGGGAGTGGCCGTCGGGAACCACGGTCCACGCCAACCCGGAAGGCACGGCATTCGAGACCCACCCGATCGGGGTGGACGGCGGGTGGCACAACTGGCGAGTCACCTGGAATCCGAGCGGCATGTACTTCTGGTTGGACTATGCGGACGGCATGGAACCGTACTTCAGTATTCCGGCGATCGGCATCGAGAATCTGAACGACCCTATCCGTCAGTGGCCGTTCAACGACCCCGGCTACACGATGTTTCCGGTCTTGAATCTTGCGGTTGGTGGTTCGGGTGGCGGCGATCCCGCCGCGGGTGTCTATCCGTCGGAAATGCTCGTCGACTGGGTCCGGGTCTTTTAAGATCCTGGCAAACCATGTGCGGCGATGTCTGATGCGGGATGCGCGCTGGGCGGCCGCATGGTTTCATAACACCGTTTAAGAAAGTTGGCGAGGGGGATCGTGCCGAGTCTGACGTCCCGGGCTTTATCGATTGGTGGTATCTGATGGATCGTCGCAGCATGTTGTTGATGACGGGGATGGGCATGCTGGCTGCCGCGGTCCGCGTCCCGGAGGCCCACGCTTACCCGTCACCACCGGCTGCGCCCTCGGTGGGTGACGCCGGGCCCTACATTTTCCAGGACGAGTTTGATGGCCCGGCGGGCGCAGGTCCCGATCGGGCCAAGTGGACGGTGCAGACCTGGCAGGACGACGTGTTCCCGCCGGTCGCGGGGATATACCGCGACGATCGCCGAAACGTGTTCCTCGACGGCAATTCCAATCTCGTCCTCTGCGCCACCCAAGAAATGGGCAACTACTTCAGCGGCAAACTGCGAGGCAACTTTCGAAGCATGATCAACCAAACCTGGGAAGCGCGGATAAAGCTGGACTGTTTGTTCCCCGGCCTATGGCCCTCGTTCTGGGGTGTCAACGAGGATCCTGTGCCAGACGGCGAGATCGACGTTTTCGAATGGTACGGCAATGGACAGTGGCCCCCGGGAACCACGGTCCACGCGGCATCCAACGGGAAAACATGGGAGGGGAAATCGATTCCCGGGTTGGTGGACGGCGGTTGGCACACCTGGCGAATGCGCTGGGATGAGGACGGATTCAAATTCTGGCGGGATTACGTTGACGGCGCCAAGCCGTACTTCAGTGTTCCGCCGAAGCCGATACAGGTCCACGGCAGCCCTGGCGACATGCGGTGGCCGTTCAACAACCCCGGCTATTGGCTGACTCCCATGTTTACGCTTGCGGTCGGTGGAGTTGGCGCCGGCGATCCTGCCCTAGGTACCTTCCCGGCGGCCATGCTCATCGACTACATACGTATCTGGTGAGCGTTATCGCTCCGTTTTGATCACCTGAACCAGGTTGAACTGCCAGCGCTCGACAAGCCGGAAGCCCAGGTCGCGGGGAATCGCGAAGGCGGGGGTTGCGCCGTAGAGAGGGCCGGGCGGGAGCGCCGAACCCTGCTCGTGAGCGGGCATTGACATGTCGGCTTGGGTGATGATCCATACGACGCTGCAATGGCTTAACGGCTTGGCGACGACCTCCGGTATGAGATTGGTGTCGAAGACGTCGTTGCGGTCCGTTGCACGTTGCCAAAGGGTGAGGTCGACCAGCTTCCGATATGCATCGGGGCGCGCCGCCATCAACGGGCGCATTGGGGCAGGCATGAACGTGACTGTGTCGTTCACCAGTAAGCAATCACCCGGTGCTGCTTTCGCGCTGATCAGATCGGCCACTTGGCTGTAGTCCATTCCATATTTGGCATACGGGCTGCGTTGCGCCCAAATATAATTCGGTGCTGTGGCGACAGCGAAAAGACTGACCAGAGCCGTCGCGACCCACGGCTTAACCGCCAATGCGCCAATGCAGATACCCAGGACCAGTGCCATCGCCGGTGCGGTGAAGGACAAGTACCGCGGCGTGTAGATCGGGTGACCCGCTGCCGACCAGATGACGATCAGCGCGGTCGGTATCACCAGCCAGGCGACCGCCAAGGTCAACAGTTGCCGATCCGCCTCCACCAGTTGAGCGAATGTCCAGCGCCACAAGACAATAGCCGCCGCCACGACGAGTGCCGACAAGACCGCGAACGGCGGGCTTCTTTCGAAGTATTGTTGAACCGTCACGTCTTCGATCGTTCGGCGGCCAATCGGTGCGACCCAACTGATTTGATGCACTTGCCCGGCAGCCTTGACCAAAAACGGCATCACAGTGCAACCCGCCAGAACCGACGTAATGGCGAATCGCGCCACGACCGTTCGTCTACGCCGGAAGGCACAGACAAAAACGATGTGCGCCAACAACAACAGCACCAGGTACAAGTCCAGCACAACCGAAATCACCTGCGCGATGCCATAAGACAGCCAGACCCAACCATTGTCACGGCGCGCGGCCACAACGAGCAGTACCGTCAGCCACACGGCGGCCATCATCGAAACGGCATAGGGGCGGGCTTCGATGCCTGCCCACGTCGCCCGGGGCAGGATCGCGCAGACAACCCCGGAGGCTACCGCGACAGTCCGGGACGAAAACTGCTTGCCCAGCACCACTACTCCGGCGGCGGCGCCTCCAACAGCCAAACCACTTGGCGCGCGGGACCAGAACTCCGTGGGCGGGAAAATCTGGAACCAGCCGTGCATGAACATGTAGTACAGGCCGTGGACCGCGTCGACGTTGCTCAACATCCGCCACAACTGACCCAAAGAACGACTGTATGAGGCCGAAATGGTCGCGGCCTCGTCGTACCAGAAAGACGGACGGCCGGCGCCGCCCAGACTCACTGCGGCGGCCAGTACTCCAACGATCAACGGGTCCAGCGCACCAAGGTGACGCCGTGACTCGCCCACATCGCTATGTTGCCAGAGCAGCGTGTCTTTCAGCCTTCAGCCTTCTTGATCTGCTCATGGAGGTCGTCACCGGATAGGCGCGCACCGAGAAACGCGCCGGAGGTGGGCAGGCTCAGGTGCAGTTGCGAGGCACCGCTGACGGCAATCTGGCCGTCCTCGAGTTCGAAGTCGAGCACATGGCCGCCGCCGGTGCGATCGCTGTTGAGAAAGTGCAGGTGGTAGCCCGCGACCGAGATGCCCTGTTCGAAATCAGGGGTGCGGAATCCGACCAGGTTTCCGGTCGCATCCGTGATTAGTGATTCGGCCTGACCCTCAGTAGCTTTCGTCAAGGGCGGATAGGGCTGCTTCTGGGCCATCACGGTGCGGGTGTGCAGTTCGGCGAAGCGTCCGGTGACCTTGACCGCGTAGAGCAGGTTGGCGCTGGCGATCTTGTGGTCGATGGCGGCGATGACGTCGGCGCGGTTGGTGCGGGCTCGAATCACGATCTCGATGTCGGTGTGAAATCGGGTGACCGCCGCGAACGGTGTCAAATCCTCCTGCGCTGCGCGGGTGGCGGTTCCGTCGGCTCGCAGCCGGTAGCAGACGCCGTCCAGGATGACCATTTCACCGTCTAGGTGGTTGAAGGTGCCAAGGCCGAAGTCGCCGTGCCGCAAGATTTCGGCGACGGTGACATCGCCGTCGTAGACGCCGTCGAGCAGAGCGCCGATGGTGGAGAACTGATACACCTCGGCGTTGTGATGGGCGAGAAGCGTTGCAGCCCAATGGCGGAAGTGTTCGGGCGCGCTGGGTGTGCTGGGTGTGCTGTTCAAGGTCGTAATGCCTTCCGGATTTACTCGAAGGAGTCGTCGTGCAGGTGTGCAGCCAGGTCGATGTTGTGGCTGTAGTCGACGGGAACGTCGATCACCGACGGCCCGTCCTCGGCCAGTGCCCGGCGCAGAGCGGTGCCGAATTCGTCCATGGTCTGCACCCGGTAACCGCGGGCACCGAATGCTGCTGCGTAGGAGACGATGTCGTAGTCGCCGAGCTGCACCCCGGATTTGCGGCCGTACTTGAGGACTTCCTGGAAGCCCACCATGTCATATGTGTTGTCGCGAAAGATGATGTGAGTGAACGTCAAACCCAGGCGGGTCGCGGTCTCCAGCTCCTGCGCGGAGAACAGGAAACCGCCGTCACCGGAGACCGACACGACGTGGGTGCCGGGTCGTACCAGGCAGGCCGCCATCGCCCAGGGCAGCGCGACCCCCAGGGTTTGTTGTCCGTTGGAGAACAGCAGCCGCCGCGGCTCGTAGACCCGGAAGTGCCGGGCCACATGGATGTACACCGACCCGATATCGCAGGCGATCGTCGCGTCGTCGTCGAGTTCCTCGCGTAGCCGTAGCACCACAGCGACCGGGTCAAGCCCGGGGCCATCCGGCGTGTGGTTGCGCGCGGCCGTGTCGATGTCGGCCAACATCTCACGCTGCTTGGCGACCTCGGCTTGGTATTCGGGCGTCAGGCGCAGGCCCGCCAGGCTGCCGGTCAACGCCGTGAGGGTAGCCGCGACATCACCGCGCAGCTCCAGCGTGGGTTGATAGTTGTTGTCGATATCAGCGGGCACCGAGTCGATGTGCACGACGGTGCGCCCGACATCGCTGTTCCACAGCGCGGGGTCATACTCCACCGCGTCATAGCCGACGGCGATCAGCACGTCAGCGTGGGCGACGATGACATCGCCGGGCTGGTTGCGGAACAGCCCCACCCGGCCGAGGTAGCAGTCTTCCAGCGCGCGCGACACGAGCCCGGCGGCCTGAAACGTTTCCACGACCGGCAACCCAGTGGCGCTGATGAGAGTCCGCAGCGATAAGCAGCTTTCCGGGTCGGCGGCGCGGGCACCAACCAACAGCGCCGGACGATGTGCGGCGCGGATCAGCTCGCTGGCCTGGGTGATTGCCTCGGTCGGGGCGGCGGCAAGTGGGGGGATCGGCATCCGGGCCGTGATACCCGCCGTGGTGGACGCGGCCAGCACATCGGCGGGCAGCACGACGGCCGTCGCCCCGCGCGGCTCGGTGACCGCGGCGCGGAAGGCGCTGATCGTAGCCTCGGCGGCGTTGTCGGGGTCGTTGACCTCGCCGGTGAACTTGGTGATCGTCTTGAGCACCGCGGCGGCGTCCATCGACTGGTGGGTGCGCTTGAGTCGGTCCTCGCGGCGAACCGCGCCGCACAGCGCCACCACCGGATCTTGTTCAGTGTTCGCGGTCAGCAGGCCGGTGGCCAGATTGGTGGTGCCAGGACCGGAAGTCACCAGCACGACGCCGGGGATACCGGTGAGGCGCCCGATCGCGCCGGCCATGAACGCCGCGTTTTGTTCGTGGCGGCACACCACCAACTGCGGGCCGCCGTCGGCGAGGGCGTCGTACACGGCGTCGATCTTCGCGCCAGGTACCCCGAAGATGTACTCGACACCCTGCGCCGACAGCACGTCGACGATCCTCTGCGCGCAGCGCACCGAACCACCGGTGGTCATAAGCGGTCACCTCCTGGACAGCGATTCGAACGTATGATCGATTAATGGCTCCGCTCGGGTCGATCGGGTACAACGGCCAGCCGGTCCGCAGCCCGTTTCGGGTGGTGCGCCCGCCGATCCCGGTGCTGGTTGACCTGACGGTGCTCTTCCCGCGCGAGCCGCACCGCTCGGGCCGGTATCAGCCCAACGGTCTGCAGCTGCACAAGGTCGTCGAGGGGCGGCTGAGCTGCTGGGGCATCTGCGAGCAGGGCGATTGGTGGGGCCTGGTGACCTATCCGATCGCGTACGGGTCCAGGCGGAAAACCGTGACGCATTGGATACCGGCCTGGACGTTGCGCCAGAAACGCTAAGGCGCCGCTCATCTTTTGGCTTTGGTCGGTGGGGGCTGGAGCCGGCGTCCTTGAACGTACGTTTCGGCGATGGACGTCTCGCGGGTTCTCATCAACAACGCGAACAACGTCTGGTCACGGGCCATTGTGGGGTCGTCTGACCGCACGCCGTGCGTGATCACGGCCTTGTGTGCCGGCGTGCGGCTCGGGTCGACCACGACGAAGTCGGCCTCCTTGCCGACGTCGAAGTTGCCGAAACGGTCCTCCACGTCGAGTGCGCGTGCGCCGCCGAGTGTTCCGATGAACAGCATTTCGGCCGGATGCATGGAAACCCCGGCTTCGCCCGGTTCGCAGATGTGCACCTTGAAGGCGGCGGCGAGTACCTGCGGTATCGGCCACTCATCTCCGCCGCCGAAATCCGTTCCGGCGGCGATGTTTACGCCGGAAGCCACCGTCCGCAGCCACGGCATGGTGCCCGAGCCCAGGAATTGTTGGGAGATCGGGCAGTGCGCGATTGAAGTGCCCGTCTCGGCCATCCGCTCAAATTCGGAATCCTGGCAGTGCACCGCGTGCGCCATGACGCTGCGCCGCCCGAGCAAGCTTGATCCGCCCACTTTCGACCCGGGCAGGAATTTGCCGTCGTAGGTGTCCAGGTAGGTGTCGACCTGATAGGTCTCTTTGGTTTCATCCACTTCGCCGGCGCCCGGGCGGTTGTTCTCGTTGAGATGACTGTGGAAATACACACCACGGTCGCGTACTGAGTCATACAGTTCACCAAGGCTTTTCAGTGTCTGCGGGGTCACCGCGAGGGAGAACCGTGGGACGATCGCGACGTGCAATCGCGCAGTTTTGACATCTCCGGTGTCGACGCCGTGCCACTTGTTGATCTCTTCGCGGGCCAGCCGGATGGCGTCGTCTTCCGATGTCATCAACGGCGCAGCCTCCTTGGGGCCGACGGTCTGAATGCCGCGCCCGCTCACGATTCGTAGTCCGCGGCGCTGCGTCTCGGCGAACAGGGCGTCTTGGGCGTGGGGAAACGCAGATCCGAAGACCATGGCCGCAGTGGTTCCCGACGCGATGCGCCGGTCGCAGAACTCGATCGCCGCCTGTTGAGCGAAGGCCCGGTCAGCGAAGCGGGCTTCCGATGGGTACATGCACAGGTTCAGCCACTCCAGCAGCTGTCCTCCGTTATACGAGTCGCCGGCAAACGTCTGTGGGAAGTGCACGTGGGTGTCCACAAAGCCCGGGAGCAGAAAGCCGGGCCGATGATCGGACACTACCGTGGCTCGGTACTTGAACGGGACATCCGCTCGTTCGCCGCAGAATGCGATCTTGCCGTCCTCCTCAACCACCAACGCGCCTTCCGGAATTGACACGAGCGCCTTTGCGGCCTCGGTCAGCAGCGGAGCGCCGGCGAGGTGAAAGATGTGCCCAAGATGAATCCGAGCCACGTGATCTTCCCCCAGTGTTTTCCTTGAAGGACTTGCTTAGTTTGTTCCTGCCTGGTTGTCGCCCACACGAGCAGGGCGAATGTGGTTGCGCCGCACCTTATATACAACCACCCCAGCGTTGCCTGCGACCGCTCGCCTCGGGCGTTGCCTCCCTCAGCATTTTCGCCGATGCGACCTGCACGCGGCGCGCTGTGTGGCGAGAGCGTCGGTGTCAATGAGAGGATTGCTGCCCGTGGCAGGAAGCTTGGGTTCCGTGCTGACCGGGCTCATTCCCCTCGCGCTGGTCACCGCGCTCTCACCGCTGTCGATCATCCCGGCGGTACTGGTTTTGGACGCGCCGCGGCCGCGGCCGACCAGCCTCGCCTTCCTCGGCGGCTGGCTGCTGGGGCTGACCGCGCTACAAAGCGCCGCCGACCTGGGCATCCTGGCTGCGCGTGGTCTTGGGGTCGGCGCTCATCGCGTTCGGCATCGTCCGGTGGTTGACCCGGCACCGCCACACCGAATCGCCGGCCTGGATGCGTTCGTTTGCCAGTATGACCCCGGCGCGCGCGGCGGTAACAGGCGCGGTGCTGGTGGTGGTAAGGCTCGAGGTGCTGATCGTTTACCTGGCGGCCGGAGTGGACATCGGCACCGCGGGGCTCCGCGTCGCGGGCGAGTGGATATGCGCTGCGTTCTTCGTCGCCGTCTCCGCGTCTACGGTCGCGATCCCCATATTGGCGTACGCGGGTGCCGGTCATCGCCTCGACGATGCGCTGGCCCGCCTCAAAGAGTGGATGCAGAAAAACAATGCCGCGCTGCTCGCGGCAATTGCCATCGTGATCGGTTTAATGGTGCTCTACAAGGGAATTCACGCTCTTTAGCCCCCGCGCCGTGCGATTGCCAGCAACGCGCGGGCGGCCAGATCCGTCGGTTGCAGCTGCCCTTGGCGATGACGTCGTCGAACGCCGTGGGCAAAGCGGGACGGATTTCCGATGGTCGCGGCGGGCGTCGCGAGGTGGGCGGCGAGCTGTTGTTCCAGGCTGTCACCGGGGAACGGGCAGTTGCCCGTCAAGCACTCATGCAGCACGCAGTCGAGCGAATAGATGTCCGAGCGGCCATCGACGGGACTCCTTGTGAACGCTCCGGCGCCATGTAGTGCAGCGTCCCGACCACGCCGCCGGTGGTCGTCGAACTTCCCTGGCCGGCGGCGCATGCGATCCCGAAATCGATTAAGTAGGCGAAATCGTCGTCGGTAACCAAGATGTTCGACGGCTTGACGTCGCGGTGCACCAACCCGGCGTCGTGGGCGGCCTGCAACGCCTTGGCCGTCTGTTCGATGATCAGCACCGCGCGCACCGGCTCCAGCGGTCCGGCTGCAATAAGAGCCTGCAAGTCACGGCCGTTGATCAGCCGCATGTCGACGAAGAGTCGGCGTTCAATCTCCCCGTAGGTGTGGATCGGCACCACGTGTGGCTCGGTCAGCCTTGCGGCAGCGTGGGCCTCCCGGCGGAAGCGCTTTTTGAACACATCGTCTTCGGCAAAGTGCGTCGGTAGCAGCTTCAACGCCACAAGACGATCGGTGGCAGTGTCATATGCCCGCCACACTTCCCCCATTCCGCCGCGGCCGAGCATCGCGATCAGCCGGTAATGTCCGAACGGCGTGCCCTTCACCGACTCCTCCCCAGACAACCGGCAACTAGCTTTGCTGAACGATAGACCTCCGTCGTCAATGGGCGCAGCCTGTTCGAACTGCTTCACAGCCTGTTCCGAGCACGCGTCCGCCTCCTCGGCGTGTCACACGAGACCGTTACTCACTTGGTGGGGCGAGCACGCGACCAAGTTCTTCGAGCGTCTGCGCGGGAAGGGCACCGGTTTCTTGGTAGCGCAGCAGAACGAGCAGCTGAGCGACGATGGTCATTCCCGCCATCAGATTGATCATGGAATCCTGTATGGGCCGCCGTGGATGGTCAGCAATGATTTGCTTCAGAGCATCCGTGGACATCGCCCCTGGTCCGCCTTCGATGAACTGGCTGTTCAGGAACGCCAGTGCATTTCGAGCGTTTTCCCGATGTTCCGGGGCGATTTGATCGTCTTCAGCCACGGCTGGATTGTCGCATGAGGGATGGGCCGAACTCGCGGGCCGACGTGATGTGGAGCCGATGACGGGAATCGAACCCGCGTATTCAGCTTGGGAAGTCGATTCGGCCTATCCCTTTGAGATTGCGAACGTCCATGGAGGTCTCAAGCCAAGGGTCTTGAAAGGGTCTTGAGCTGCGAATACCTTGCCATGGACGTCCGTGGGAGTCCACGACTGTGTGATGTTTAGGCGGCGAAAAATTCGGTCAGTGACAACGCCGTGACACCAAGTCCGCTTGCGCCCGAGCCCGCGGCACCGACCAGATCACCCGTATCTGGAGACCATGGACGAATCGTGACCGGCTTCCGTACCGCTCTTGTCCTGCTTCCGCAATCGAACGACGTTGACCAGAGTGATAGCGCATTTGCCGAATTTCCTGAAGCGTCAATCTGACGCGCGTACGATCATCGAGCTGTCCTGAGGTTGTCGCGCCACCGGGGATGGGAGCCGCAGATGTCGTCGTATGTGATCGCAGCACCGGAGGCTTTGGCCGTAGCGTCGGGCGACTTGACCGGCATCGGGGAGGCGATTAGGGGGGCCGCCGCTGCGGCGGCGCCCTCGACGACGGGAATTGTGGCGGCGGCCGAAGATGAGGTGTCGGCGGCTATCGCAAGTTTCTTCGGCAGCTACGCTGAAGACTTTCACGCGCTGACCGCCCAGGCGACGCTGTTTCACGATCGGTTCGTGGGCGCGCTGAGCGGGGCCGGGGCCGCATACGCGGCCGCTGAGGCCACGAATGTGTCGCTGGTGGTGAAGGGGCTGCAGCAACAGTTCTTCGACAAGGGTTTTTTTTCCCCCTTCATCTATCTGACCGGGCAACCGCTCTTTGGTAAAGGAGCCGTCGGGCCCGCCGTCACCGGGGCCACCGGCCCCGGTCTGGCCGGCAGCCTGCTCCGCGCCATTCTCAACGGGAGTCTCGGGACTTACAGCGGCGGTGTGTCGGAGGGGTCTGGGACCCCCGGCGCGGTGACCGGGGTCCGGGAGGGGTTCTCCTACCTGGAGATTCCGGTCGGTCCCCATGGCTACGATGCCCCGACGCGCTGGTTCTTCCCGACGCAGGCAAACGGTACGGTGGATGCCCACGGCGTCATCTATCTGCAGCACGGCTTCCTGGCAACGGGTGGCTATTACAGCGATCTGGCCACTCAGCTGGCCGAGCGGACCGACAGCATTGTGGTCGTTTCCACCGTGTCGTCGCTTCCGTTGCCGAACGGCGCCTGGCTGAACGGCACGCAGATGCAGCAGGCCATCGGCTCGTTGTTCCTGGGCAACGAGACGGCACTGAACACCAGCGCGAACCAGGCCGGTTACCACGGCACGCTGCCGCAGGATTTCGTCATGACCGGACACTCCGCCGGCGGCGGCCTCGCCACGATCGCCGCCGGCGATTACGTCGCGGACCTCGGGGGGAACACCGCCAACAACCACCTTCTCGGTGTGGTGATGTTCGACGGGGTCGCATCCAGCTCCTCGGGCTTCGCGGCTTCGATAGCCAACCTCCAGACGTTGAATATCCCCGACTATGTGGTGGCCGCGCCGCCCCAGCCGTGGAACCTTTACGGTGCCACCACAAATGAACTGGTCAGTCTGTACCCGGGGCAGTTCGTCGGGGTCGAGCTGGTCAACGGCTCGCATGTCGACTCGATGCTGGGCGATAAACCCGTCATCGACTTCCTCTCCCAGGTGATCACCAGGTTCTCCCCGCCCGGCAACACCGCGGCCGTGTACACCCTGTCCACGGGTTGGATCAACGACATCTACGCCGGGGCGGGCCCGACCGACCCGATCTACGGCATCTACGGGCCCACCGGCGGCTACCTGCCCCCCGGCGGCCAGCAGATCATCCTGGGCCCGGCCACCGGGATCGTACTGCCCGTGTAAACGACCGCCGCGTCGGCGACGATCTTGGCCACCGCCTGGGTTACTTGGCGCCGTGATCGACCCCGTGACACCGACACCGGCCAGTCGAACAGTTCGAAGAGTGTCGACGCTGGTCAGAGCGGAGCCGATGACGGGAATCGAACCCGCGTATTCAGCTTGGGAAGCTGATGTTCTGCCATTGAACTACATCGGCGCGGTTGCCTCAGAAGGCTAACACCCAGCAGCAGATACGTTCGTCGGGTAGTGCTCTCCGATCGCGACCCATAGCCGAATCTCCGCCGGTGTTGGGCATCGATCGTTCGACGACGCGGTAGTGCAGCCGTCCAGCATTGATGCTCGCCATTTCCATTCGAGCGCGGGAATCGAACGCCGCTATCAGCTTGTGAAGCTTTTCTGGCGCGGCCCAATTAACCCGTCGCCCTCGTAGACGGGCTGAAAGAACTCCACCCCCTCGGGTCTTGAAAGGGGGATATTTATTCTTTCGTTATCTTGTCGTAATGTGCTTTCCGTGGGTCGGCATGAATTACCCCGGGACCGACGAAAGCCGTCAGTAGTCCTGGCAGCCGTCCTCGCTCCGGCCGCCGTTTTCTTCGCGGTGGCGGGAGATGTCCATCCACTCGCCGCCCGCGACGACGCTAAGCCGGTTGTCGGCGATGTTGCGCCGTGCTGCCTGGCGATCGTGGCCGCAGCACCGATCGCGGATATGTCCGGGAGTGCGGTAGGTATGGGTTTGGCTAAAGGCGAGTTCGTGCAGGCCTCGAGATTGCGGGTCGACAACCGCTTTTTGCCCGTTGGGGTCGCACCCGAGCAGGGTCTACAGGTCAGAACCGTCTTGACGGCTCGCGCCATCAGTGCGGCTTTCCCCCAAATTCATCAAATAGGTGGCGTTCGACCGGATCCGCTGCCATGGCATCCCCTCGGTTTGGCGATCGACGTGATGATTCCCAACCCCGACACCGCCGATGGCATAGCCCTGGGAAACCAGATCGTCGCGTTCGTGCTGGAGAACGCGGCTCGCTTCGGGATGCAGGATGCGATTTGGCGTGGCGTTTACTACACGCCCAATGGCGCGCAACCGGCGAGGGTCGGCCACTATGACCACGTCCACGTCACCACCACCGGCGGCGGATACCCCACGGGTCGGGAAATCTATCTCCGCTGAGCCAGCATCCCGTCCACTGGCAGATAGGCTCATCGGGTGCTGCTCTCCGATCGTGACCTCAGGGCCGAAATCACCGCCGGGCGGGTGGGCATCGACCCGTTCGACGACAGCCTGGTGCAGCCGTCCAGCATCGATGTTCGCCTTGACTGCATGTTCCGGGTGTTCAACAACACCCGCTACACCCACATCGACCCGGCGCAGCAGCAGGATGAGCTGACGAGCCTGGTGGAACCCATTGACGGAGAGCCGTTCGTGCTGCACCCGGGTGAGTTCGTGCTCGGCTCGACGCTGGAGCTCTTCACCCTGCCCGACGACCTGGCGGGACGGCTGGAAGGCAAGTCGTCTCTGGGGCGATTGGGCCTGCTGACGCACTCGACCGCGGGGTTCATCGATCCCGGGTTCAGCGGTCACATCACGCTTGAGCTGTCCAACGTCGCCAATCTGCCGATCACGCTGTGGCCGGGCATGAAAATCGGTCAGCTTTGCATCTTGCGATTGACCAGCCCGGCTGAACACCCTTACGGCAGTTCCCGGGTCGGATCGAAGTACCAGGGTCAGCGGGGACCGACGCCGTCTCGCTCCTACCAAAATTTCATAAGATCTACCTAGGTTCGACAGGGCCCCCGCACAGTCTTTTTGCGCGATCATTAGTTGGTCCGTGCTTTCTCCTCCGCGCAGACCGTGGCCGGGTAGCAGAACCCTTGGAGGGGTCTTGGATATCGTGCTCGGGGTGTCGATGGCACCGTCATCGATCCAGATGGTCCTTCTAGAGGGCGAAAACGCCGACGGTCCCACGGTCGAAGAGGACGAGTTCGACGTCAACGCTGCCGATGAGTCGGACAGCGCCGGCGCGCCCGATCAAGTAATCTCCGCCATCCTGGGTACCCGCGAAGGCGCGGCCGCGGCAGGCCTTCATCTGTCCTCTATCGGGGTGACGTGGACCGACCAGGTCGAAGCGGCCGTGCTGCGCGATGCGCTGGCCGTCTACAAGCTCGAGAACGTCATGCTGGTGTCGGCGCTTATGGCCGCGACCGCGCTGACTCAATCCGTTGGTGGGGCAATGGGTTACGAGCGGACCGCGGTGCTCTTCGTGGAGCCCGAGAGCGCGACCTTGGCTGTCGTCGAGACCGCCGACGGTTCCATCGCCGATGTCCACAAGCAACAGCTCTGTGGCGCGTCCAGCGACGAGGCCACCGCGCAACTCGCTGGGATGGTCGCCGGGCTGGAGGAGCTGGAATCAGCTCCGGACGGTATTTTTTTGGTCGGCTCGGGCGTCGACATTTCCTCGATTAAGCCGGCGCTGGAGTCGGCGACTTCGCTCGATGTGAGCGCGCCGGAAGAGCCGGAGACGGCGCTGGCCCGTGGGGCGGCCCTGGCCTCGGCGAACGCGCCGTTGTTCGCCTCGTCGACCGCGGCGCTGGCCTACGCCCAAGACCCTGGCACCGGTGCGGTCGATCCCTACGCCCTGCCCGAATACCTCAGTGTCGGCGGTGTTGTTCCCTTGGGTGCCGAGCTCGGTGACGACGACCTCGCCTACAGCGCTGTGCCGGACGAGGATGCCGACGCCCTAACCGTCGTCATAGACACGCCCGACCTCGTCAGTCTGGATACCAGCCAACCGCGTCGCAGGCCGGTCCTGCTGCTCGGCAGCGGGTTGGCGGTGGCCGGTATTAGCGCGGTGGTGGCGCTGGAGATCGCGCTGGCGATCGGCATCCGCACCACGGTCGCGTTGCAACCCACCCCCGGCCAAAACCTCATCGCGCCAGCCGAGCAGGCGCCCGCGCCCTTCCAGCCCGAGGCATCCGTCGCGCATCCGAAAATCGAGGCGCCGATTCCCGTGGCAGCGCCCAAGCCGTTGAACCCGCCGGCACCGGCACCCCTGCCCGCAGCTCCGCCGGCTCCAGTTCCGGCTGCTCCGGTCGTGCCAGTTCCCGTTGTGGTCCCGCCGGCGATCCTGCCGATCCCCGAACCCGTAGTGCACCCACCCGTAATCGGGGCTCCATTGCGCCCGTTGCAACCGCAACCTGTGGTTCCCCAACCCCGAACTCACGTCCCGGGGTTGCAACCGCAGCCGGTTCCGCAGTCGCCGCCCGTCCACCAAGCTCCCCCATGGCAAGGGACGTCCCCTAAGCCGCAAGGCCCCGGCGGCGAGGGCGGCGGTCCGTCCGGCGGCCCCGCGCCGATTCACGGCCTCGGCCCTAGTGGTCCAGGCGGCGGCGGGCCCTTTGGTGGTGGCCCCTTTGGTGGTGGCGCCCCCGGTGGCGGCGGGCCCGTTAACGTCCCCGGCCCAGAACCCGGCGGACCCTTTGGCGGCGGGCCCTTTGGCGGTGGCGGGCCCTTTGGTGGCGGCGGGCCCTTTGGCGGCGGCGGTGGGCCGTTCGGCGGCGGTGGCTTTGGCGGCGGCGGCTTTGGCGGCGGCGGCTTTGGCGGGGGCGGCCACAGCGGCGGCGGTGGCGGCGGGGGCCACAGCGGCGGCGGGCACCATTAGCCGCCACCTGACGGCCGGATATCACGTCGCGACGCGCAACTGATTTTCTACAATCCCTAGGCGGCCACGCGAGTAGGCTCGAAGCATAGCGGGCGGTCGAGAAGCCGAGCCGTCCTTTCCTACCAGAACTTCATAAAGCCCAGCTAATCCCGGATTCTGACGCCCGCGCGCTGCTGTGGCAACGGAATCCGTGGTTCAAAGCCAGGAGTAGTGCTGCCCTCGCAATATAGGGCGGCGTAGCAAACTACCGAGAGGGAGCTCGAGCGGTGGTGGGCATCGTGCTTGGTGTCTCGATGGCACCAACGAAAGTCCGCATGGTGCTGGTCGAAGGTGAAAACGCCGACGGGGTCACTGTCGACGAGGACAACTTCGACGTCACAGGTGACTCGTCGACATCCACTGCAACCGCCCAGGTGATCTCGGCCATCTTGGGCACTCGGGAAGGCGCCGCTGAGGGCGGCTTTCAGCTGCTATCGACCGGGGTGACCTGGACTGATCACGTCGAGGCCGCGGCGCTGCGTGACGCGCTGAAGGTTTACAAGATCGAGAACGTCATGCTGGTCTCGGCGTTTATGGCCGCGGCCGCGCTGGCTCAGGCGGTCGGCGACGCCACCAACTACGCGCACACCGCGCTGCTTTTCGTCGAGCCGTATACCGCGACTTTGGCTGTGGTCGACAGCGCCGACGGGTCGATCGCCGAGGTGCACCGGCAGCTCCTGCCCGAAGACGAGGACCAGGCGGTGGCCCAGCTGGTCGAGATGGTCTCCGGCGCTGACTCGCTGGAAGCCCACCCGGACGGTGTGCTCGTCGTCGGTTCTGGCGTCGATATGCCGATGATCAAGCCGGTGTTGGAGGCTGCGACTTCGCTTGAGCTGTCCACCCCTGATGAACCGGAGATGGCGCTGGCCCGGGGTGCGGCGCTGGCGTCGGCGAATGCACCGTTGTTCGCGTCGTCCACGGCCGCGCTGGCCTACGCGCTAGACCCCGGCACCGGTGAGGTGGACCCATTGGTGCTTGCCGGATACTTTCCCGGATACCTGCCCGAATACCGGGCCGTTCCCTACTTTCCCGCCGCTGTCAAGGAGGGCAAGGACAACGTCGCCTACAGCGCCATCCCGGACGAAGAGGCCGACGCCCAGACCGGCATGGCGGACCAAGCTGACGATGCCGGTCTGGATGAGAGCCCGTCGCGGCGCAGGCCGATCCTGCTGTTAGGTAGCGCGCTGGCGGTGATCTTCATCAGCGCGGTGGTGGCGTTGGAGATTGCGTTGGCGATAAGTATCCGCCCGACAGTCGCTTTGCGGCCCAATCCCAATGAAAATCTCATCGTCCCCACTCAGCCTCCGCCAGCCCAGGCGTCCGTCCCGAAGCCGAAAGTCGAATTACCCGCGCCGGTGGCGGCGCCGAAGCCCTTCAGCCCGCCAGCAGCAGCGCCGATTCCCGCGCCAGCCCCAGTCCCTGTTCCCGTGGCCCCGCCGCCCATGCTGATTCCAATGGCTCCAGTCCGCGTGCCGGCCGCCGAACCTCCGATGCGCCTTCCAGTGCCCCAGGCGCCTGTGGAGCGAGGGCTGGCGCCCAGGCTAGGCGGTGGGCACGGCGGCTTCGGTGGTGGGCCGTTCGGCGGTGGCCACGGTGGCTTCGGTGGAGGCCGCGGTGGCTTCGGCGGAGGCCGCGGCTTTGGTGGTTTCGGTGGCGGTGGCGGGCACGGATTCGGGCACAGGTAGCCAACCCGCAAATGCAGGCTAATAGGGCCCCGGCGGGCTAGGGTCGATACATCAGAGCTGGCGGGGAAGCCGACTCCAGCTAATTTCGAATAATGACGCCGCGGGCTGTTGTGGCAACGCAGTCTGTGGTCGGGGGCTAGGGCGTTTCGCTATGCCGCGAACATCGGGCAGCGCAGCAAACTACTTTGGAGAACTTGGAGGAGCGGTGGACATCGTACTTGGTGTGTCTATGGCGCCAAAGACAGTCCGCATGGTGCTCGTAGAAGGTGAAAGCGCTGGCGGGGTCACTGTCGATCAGGACGACTTCGACGTCGCCCTTGAGTTGGCCGCGGCCGCTGCGGCAGATCAGGTTATTGTCGCGATTCTCGGGACTCGGGAAAGCGCAGCTGAGAGCGGCTACCAGCTGCAATCGAGCGGAGTGACCTGGACAGACCCAATCGAGGCCGCAGCGCTGCGTGATGCGCTGGCCGCCCACAAGGTCGAGAACGTCATGCTGGTCTCGGCGTTTATGGCCGCGGCCGCGCTGGCTCAGGCGGTCGGCAGCGCGACCAAATGCGCCCGCACCGCGCTGCTGTTCGTCGAGCCGACCACCGCGACGCTGGCTGTCGTCGACAGTTCCGACGGGTCGATCGCCGATGTGCATCGGCAGCCCCTCCCCGAGGACGGCGACGCGATGGTGGCAGAGCTGGCCGCGATGGTCTCCGGTGTCGAAGCGATGGAAGCCAGCCCGGAGAGCGTGTTCCTCGTCGGCTCTGGCGTCGATATCCCGTTGCTCAAGCCGGCGCTGGAGGCGTCGACTTCGCTTTCGGTAACCGCACCTGAGGAGCCGGAGATGGCGTTGGCGCGGGGAGCGGCGCTGGCGTCGGCGAATGCGTCGTTGGGGGCGCCGCGCACGGTCGCCATGGCTCCTGCGCAGGATCCCCTCACCGCCCGGATAGACCCGGATGCGCTCGCCGGCTCTGGCGCGGGGGAGCTCGCCTACAGCGCCCTTCCGGACGACTTGGCGACCCGCCACTATTCCGAGTTCGGCGCCGACCTGGGCGAACAGCACAGCCGCAAGCCGATGCCGGCCATCAGTGCGATGGTGATCTTCGTTGGTGGGGTGGTGGCACTTGCGCTCGCGCTGGCGATCGGCATCCGGCCGCATGCCGAACAGCGGCCCAGTCTCAGCAAAAACGTCGTCGCCCCGGTTCAGGCGCCGGCGGCGCCCCCGAAAGCCGAGGTGCCCGCCCCGCCCCCACCGTCGGCAGTGCCGCCCCCGGTATCTCCGGCACCGTCGGAAGCTCCCGCACCGGTTGTCCCGCGATTGGGGCCGATCTTGGCTCCCCCGGAGCAGGGGCCGCCGGTGCACCCCAGGGGCGACGATCACGGCGGTGGTGGCTGGGGCCACCGCCATTTTTGGGAGCATGGCCCCCTGGCCCCCTGGCCCTGATCCGCGTTAGTTCGGCTCGGCCCTGGTCGGGCATCCGCCCGAGCCCTGACGGCAGATCGCGCGTAAAATGGATAAACACGGGGAATACAGAGGCGGAGACCCAGGACGTTTCGCTGGTAGACAGTCCGTTCGATGTGCTTCGCCCCCGACGTGACTGGCTTGCAGACGACTATGGGAGGAGCGATGGACACCGTACTTGGCGTGTCGATGGCGCCAACGGCAGTCCGGATGGTGCTGGTCGAAGGTGAAAACGGCGATGGCGCCACCGTCGATGAAGACAATTTCGACGTCGTCGCTGACCAGGACACGGCACCGGTCAGGGCAGCCAACCAGGTGATCTCGGCCATTTTGGGGACCCGGGAGAGTGCGGCCGAAGGCGGCTACCAGCTGACGTCGACTGGAGTTACCTGGACTGACCCGATCGAGGCCGCCGCGCTGCGCGACGCATTGGCCGCCTACAAGGTCGAGAACGTCATGCTCGTCTCGGCGTTTCTGGCGGCCGCCGCGCTGGCTCAGTCGGTCGGCAATGCAACCAACTACGCCCACACCGCGCTGCTGTTCATCGAGCCCGATACCGCGACGTTGGCGCTCGTCGACACCGCTGACGGGTCGATCGTCGATGTTGAGCGGCGGGCCCTACCCGAAGACGACGACGCGGCGGTGGCCCAGTTGACCACGATGGTCTCTGGCGCTGAGGCCTTGCAGACACGCCCGGACGGCGTGTTCGTCGTCGGCTCCGGCATCGACATCCCGCTGATCAAGCCGGCGCTGGAGGCGGCGACTACGCTTCCGTTGAGCGCGCCTGAAGAGCCGGATACGGCCCTGGCCCGGGGAGCGGCGTTGGCCTCGGCACATGCGCCGCTGTTCTCGTCGTCCACCGCGGCTCGGGCCTACGCGCAGGATCCCGGTACCGGTGCCGTAAACCCGCATCTACTCGCTCCCGGCTACTTCGACGTCCCCGCGGGTGTGGACGCAGGCGACGGCGCTCTCGCCTACAGCGCTGTCCCCGACGAGTTCGCCGACGCCTATACCGGCGCGCAAACCTCCGCGACCCGCGTCGTCGGCGCAGACTACCGCGAGCGGAGGTCTTTCACGCTGCTCGGTAGCGCGTTGGCGGCGATCTTCATCGTCGGTGTGGCGGCGCTGGTGGTTTCGCTGGCAATCAGCATCCGGCCAACTGCCGGTGTGCGGCCCGATCCGGGCCACAACATCGTCGCACCCACCCAGCAGCCGGCACCGGTCGCTCCCGCTCCTGCGCCAGCGGCTCCCGCTCAGGCGCCCGCTCCGGTACCTGCCGCTCCGGCTCCGGCCCCGGTGGCGGTGCCACAGGCTCCAGCTCCGGTCGCGGTTCCCGCTCCGGCGCCAGTGCCGGTGCCGCAGGCTCCCGCTCCTGCGCCAGTGCCGGTGCCGGTGCCTGAGGCTCCTGCCCCGGTGCCGGCGGCCCCTATTCCAGTGCCAATTCCGATACCACTTCCCCCGATCTTCGGTCCGCCAGGAGGCGGGGGTCATGGCGAAGGCGGGTTCCCCGGTGGCGGCGGGTTCCCGGGTGGCGGAGGCCACGGTGGCGGCGGGTTCGGTGGCGGAGGTCACGGCGGCGGTCACGGTCGCGGCTAGCGGATTCGGGTTCCCGGGTATCCCTGGCATCTAGTTCACCCGCAGCCACCTGTCACCTGGCGTTTGCCTGCCGCTCAGCGGCGCGATGCAGTTAGCTCATCGCGGCCACCTACACACGGGTGTATGCGATGCACGGTCTTCGGCACCGGTTATCTCGGTGCCACCCACGCGGTCGGGATGGCGGAACTGGGACACGACGTCGTCGGGGTAGATATCGATCCGGGTAAGATCGCCAAGCTCGCCGGGGGTGACATTCCGTTCTACGAGCCCGGCCTGCGAAAGCTCCTGACTCACAACCTTGCTGCGGGGCGGCTTCGGTTCACCACCGACTACGACACGGCGGCCGAGTTCGCCGACGTGCATTTTCTAGGCGTCGGCACGCCGCAAAAGAAGGGCGAATATGGGGCCGACTTGCGCCATGTGCATGCCGTCATCGATACCTTGGTGCCCCGGCTGACCAGGCCATCGGTGCTCATTGGCAAGTCGACAGTGCCAGTGGGCACCGCAGCCGAGCTGGGGCAGCGGGCCGCTGCGCTGGCACCCACGGGAGTCGACGTCGAAATTGCCTGGAATCCGGAGTTCCTGCGTGAGGGCTTCGCGGTGCACGACACCTTAAAGCCGGATCGCATTGTGCTTGGCGTACAACATGATTCGGTGCGCACAGAGGCGGCCGTTCGCGAACTGTACGGGCCGCTTTTGGACGCGGGTGTGCCATTCCTGGTAACCGACTTGCAGACCGCGGAGTTGGTCAAGGTTTCTGCCAATGCCTTTCTGGCGACCAAGATTTCGTTCATCAACGCGGTCTCCGAGGTGTGCGAGGCCGCGGGTGCCGACGTCAGCGTGTTGGCCGACGCGCTCGGATACGATCCACGGATCGGACGTCAATGTCTCAACGCCGGTTTGGGTTTCGGTGGTGGTTGCCTGCCCAAGGACATCCGCGCGTTCATGGCCCGCGCGGGCGAGCTCGGGGCCAACCAGGCGCTGACGTTCCTGCGTGAGGTGGACAGCATCAACATGCGCCGGCGTACCCGGATGGTCGAATTGGCCACCACTGCGTGCGGCGGCTCGCTGCTGGGTGCCAACATCGCCGTGCTCGGCGCGGCGTTCAAACCCGAATCCGACGATGTGCGTGACTCGCCCGCGCTCAACGTCGCGGGCCAGCTGCAGCTCAACGGTGCCGCGGTCAACGTGTACGACCCGAAAGCCCTGGACAACGCCCGTCGCCAGTTCCCTACGCTGAACTACGCGGTTTCAGTTGAGGAGGCTTGCGAGGGCGCAGATGCGGTCTTGGTGCTTACCGAGTGGCAGGAGTTCATCGACCTCGCCCCCGATGACTTAGCCGACCAGGTGCGGGCCCGGGTGATCGTCGACGGCCGCAACTGCCTCGATGTCGCGCGCTGGCAGCAGGCCGGTTGGCGGGTATTCAGGCTGGGCGCGCGACGGCCTTAGACGGGCGGCGATTGGTTGTGTTCGGCGTCGCGGCGGTAGGCGCGGTCCCGGCCGGACCGTATCCGCCCGTACTGGCGGGCGCCCGCGATTTTCGCGGTGTTGCAAATCGCGCCAGCCGTTAGGCCCAGACCAGAAGGTTTTGAGCAGATGATGGCACCGAACCGTCAAAAAACATTCCAAGCCGGGTTTGGGAACCCCACCTGGGCTCTGACAAAACGCCGCGAGCGAGAGTTGAGAAAGGTGAAATTCCGTGTTACGTGACGCGGGCCGACGATCCTGCTGGCAGTCAACGCCCACTATGGCCAGGGAGCGCAGAGAGGGGCGCAGGCAGGCCCACGCGGCACGTGGTCTCCCTCGACTATGTCGTTATGTTGGGGACTATCTGGTAAGCCCGCCGCGGGATACCAATAGTCGTGGCAGACGCTCAAGTCCCACCCCTCCCGCTGCATAGCGGCGATCGGGCCCCCCGGCGAAATGTGGTCATTCGGATCCGGGTGGCCTGGGCACCAGGTGAAGTGATTAAGCGGCGCAGGACCGGGTTGGGCCTGGGCGGTACCTGCGGCCAGCCCCAACCCGGCTACCGCGACGCCGCCCGACAGCAGCGCCCCGGCGACGATCCGCGTCAGGTTGCGAGGGGTGTTCATGTCGTGTTTCCTTTGTCTTGCTGCTGGGGAGTGAATCCGTGGGGGGCGGTCGCTGTTGACCGACAACACAGATTCTGCCGCACACATCTTGCGGAATTCTTGCGTTGGCTCGATAGCGGTTGCGGAGGTGAGACCGCACTTCATGGCCTATATTCCCGTTGTCGCCATGAGTTTGCTGTCGGGCACTGGCCGACAGGACGCGATGGGCGGTTAGCCAGGCAATTCCGGCGCTGGCCGGGCCGAAATTCCAGGCTGTGGACAAACTTCCAACTGTGGGTAAACCGAGCCCTGACCAGCGGGTAGCCTGACCAGGTGGACTACGCGGCGGCATTCCTCGAGCAAAACCGCGCTTTTTCGGATCTGATCCGCAACGCCGACGAGTCCATGCCCGTGCCCACGTGCCCGGGCTGGAGCCTCAAGCAACTATTCCGCCACGTCGGCCGTGGTGACCGCTGGGCGGCGCAGATCGTCAGCGAACGACGTGACGAGTTCCTCGATCCCCGCAGCGTCGAAGGTGGCAAGCCACCACCGGATCCCGACGATGCGATCTCCTGGTTGCACGGAGGCGCGCAACGGCTGGTCGACGCCGTCGAGTTGTCGGGCGTGGAAACACCGGTTTGGACTTTTCTCGGGTCGCGCCCGGCGAACTGGTGGATCCGGCGACGGCTGCACGAGGTGGCGGTGCACCGGGCCGACGCCGCCATCGCGCTCGGGAGCGATTTCACGCTCGAACCCGACGTGGCGGCCGACGGGATCAGCGAATGGCTCGAGCGAGTCGCGATCCAGGCCGGGAGCGACGGGGCACCGCTGCCGCTCGAGGACGGCAACACCATGCACTTGCACGCCACCGATCCCGGCCTGGGTGAAGCCGGCGAATGGACGGTCGGTGTCTCCGGCAATGGGATCACCTGGTCACACGAGCACGGCAAGGGTACCGTGGCGCTACGCGGCGGCGCCACCGAGCTGTTGCTGGCGATGGTGCGCCGAGTCTCGGTCGCCGATACCGGTATCAAGGTGTTCGGCGACGACGCGGTGTGGCAAAACTGGCTGGACCGCACGCCGCTGTAGCCACGGAGTCGGGGCGCACACGGTAACTTGGCAGACCATGACCACATCGGAGATCGCCACCGTTCTGGCTTGGCACGACGCCCTCAACGCATCCGACCTCGAGACCCTGGTGGCCTTGTCCAGCGATGACATCGAAATCGGCGACGCACACGGAGCCGCACAAGGTCACGCGGCGCTACGCAGGTGGGCCGCCTCCCTCGAGACGATGTCTGAGCTCGGCCGTATATACGTGCACGACGGCGTCGTCGTCGTTGAACAGAAGATCAGCACCCCGGACAATCCTGACGCCGTCACGACCGCCGCGTCGGCATTCCGGGTGGTCCACGATCATGTCACCTCGGTGTTCCGACATGAGGACCTGGCGTCGGCGCTGGAAGCCACCGAACTCACCGAGGCCGACCTCGTAAATTAGGGGTCGATTGAGGCATTAGGAGCCGCTCATGCGCGGGATCATCTTGGCCGGCGGATCAGGCACGCGCCTGTACCCGATCACCATGGGCATCAGCAAGCAGTTGCTGCCGGTCTACGACAAACCGATGATCTACTACCCGCTGTCCACGCTGATGATGGCCGGCATTCGCGACATTCTGGTGATCACGACCGCGCACGACGCAGCCGGCTTTCAGCGACTCCTGGGCGATGGCACGCAATTCGGCATCAGCATCAGCTACGCGACGCAGGATCAGCCCGACGGTCTGGCGCAGGCATTCGTCATCGGCGCCAAGCACATTGGCACCGATTCGGTGGCATTGGTGTTGGGGGACAACATTTTCTACGGCCCGGGACTGGGGACCAGCCTGAGCCGCTTCCAATCCATCAGCGGCGGAGCCATTTTCGCTTATTGGGTGGCCAACCCGTCGGCCTACGGCGTCGTTGAATTCGGCGCCGACGGCATGGCGCTGTCACTGGAGGAGAAACCCGCAACACCGAAGTCTGAGTACGCGGTACCGGGCTTGTATTTCTACGACAACGATGTGATCGAGATCGCCAGGGGCCTAAAGAAATCGGCGCGGGGCGAGTACGAGATCACCGAGGTCAACCAGATCTACCTCAACCGGGGGCGGCTGGCCGTCGAGGTGCTGGCCCGCGGGACGGCGTGGCTGGACACCGGCACCTTCGACTCGCTGCTGGACGCCAGCGACTTCGTCCGCACGTTGGAACGCCGGCAGGGCCTGAAGGTCAGCGTCCCCGAGGAAGTCGCGTGGCGGCAGGGCTGGATCGATGACGAGCAGCTGGAACGACGCGCACACAGCCTGGTCAAGTCCGGGTATGGCGATTACCTACTGCACCTGTTGGAACGGAGCTAATTTTGGCGGGTTTAGCCAGCACCGCGGCGATCGCCGTTGTCAACGGAACCGACAGCGCCAGCGCGATGCCGCCCACCGCTGAGCGGGCGAGCTCGATGGCCACGCTCTCGCTGATCAGTACGTCACCCAGCGATCGGTTGGCGACGCTGAACAGCAACAGCAGCGGCAGCGAACTGCCGGCGTAGGCCAGCACCAACGTGTACACGGTGCTGGCGATGTGATCGCGGCCCACCCGAATCGCGCCCAGGAAAATGGCCCGTCGCGAAGTGTCGCCGCCGAGATGGGCGAGCTCGAACACCGTCGACGCCTGCGTCACGGTGACATCGTTGAGCACACCCAGCGACCCGATAATGAACCCGGCGAGCAATAGGCCGCTGATCGACACATTGCCTAAATACGCGGCGACCTGGGAGTTCTGTTCGTCCGACAGGCCCGTTAGATGAGCCAGATCGATTGCCGCCCAAGATAATCCTGCCGCCAGCAGCAACGACGACAAGGTGCCCAGCAGGGCGGCACTCGTGCGCAGATTGACCCCGTGCGCGAGGTAGATCACCGCGTACAGGATCGCAGCCGACGCCACCAGCGCCACCGGGACCGCCGGTGCGCCGTCACGCAGCGCCGGTAGCAAGAACACCACCAACACCAGGAGGGCGACCACGATGCCGACCAGCGCCAGCAACCCGCGCCAGCGGGCCACTGCGACGATCACCACCGCGAACGTGATCGCGAGCGCAACCAGCGGCCAGGCGCGTTCGAAGTCGTAAAACGCATAGGTCGTGGTCCCTTGTGCGTCGACTTGCCGGATGACCCGGATGTGATCACCCGCGGCAAGCTGTGGCTGGCCGGGGCCGGGGGAGAACTCCAACAAGGTGCTGGCGCCCGCGTTCGGTCCGGAATCGATTGCGACTAGCGTTAATACACACCGCCCGGCGCCCGGGGTTGCCGGCCGCGGCGCAGTGGTAAGCACCTGTCCGGCCGACGGGCTGCCGCAGTCGCCCAGTCCGCTGGACAGCACGTGGCCGCTCTGGGTGTTCACCGCGCCGCCAGCTGCGTTCTGGAACGGCATCGGGATGTCGACGTGCTGCCGGCTCGGCCACAGCCACACTGCACCGGCTATCACGGCGATACCGATCGCGGCCAGCAGTCCGACGACGATCTTGGCGGGCAGCGGACCCAGGGAGGATGGGCCTGACGACAAGCTGTGCGAGTGCGCGTGTGAGTGGGTCACCCGATCCAAGGTAGGCGGTGCCTGCGATGTGGGTCCGCGAAGGCTTGAGAGTTGCTGAAAGCGCGGAAGCTGCTGCCCGGATCGCGATACGCTCCAGCTGGTTGGACGATCGTTCGGTGGTCATCCGGCAGTAGCGGCGTTGTCCTGTAATGGTTTTGATGGTCATGGTGCGCTTGGAGGGGGCAGCACCATCGCCACTCCTGGCGTCGGCGGGGTGATGCCGCTTACTGCCGGTAGCTGACCAGGAAGTTGCCCAGCCGGTCGATCGCGGCCGCGAGATCACGAGACCACGGCAGCGTCACCAGGCGCAGGTGATCCGGTGCCGGCCAATTGAACCCGGTGCCCTGGGTGACCAGGATCTTCTCCGACAGCAGCAAGTCAAGGACAAGCTGCTCGTCGTCGGCGATGTCGTAGACCTCGGGGTCCAGCCGGGGAAACACATACAGCGCACCCTCCGGTTTGACGCAGGACACCCCCGGGATCTCGTTGAGTTTGGTCCAGGCGACGTCGCGCTGCTCGAGCAGCCGCCCGCCGGGAAGCACCAGGTCTTCGATGCTTTGGTGGCCACCGAGGGCAACCTGGATCCCGTGCTGCGCCGGGACGTTCGGGCACAACCGCATATTCGCCAGCAGGCTGATCCCCTCGATGAAGCTGCTGGCGTGGTCCTTGGGCCCGGTGATCGCCAGCCAGCCGGCCCGGTACCCGGCGACGCGGTAGGCCTTCGACAGGCCGTTGAAAGTCAGGCACAACAGATCGGGGGCCACAGAGGCCACGCTGATGTGCTTGGCGTCGTCGTAAAGGATCTTGTCGTAGATCTCGTCGGCAAGCAGCAGCAGCTGATGCTTGCGCGCCAGATCGACCGTGTGGGTGAGGATTTCGCGGCTGTAGACCGCGCCGGTCGGGTTGTTCGGATTAATCACGACCAGCGCCTTGGTACGTTCGGTGATCTTTGATTCCAAGTCGGCGATATCCGGTTGCCAGTTCTGGGTCTCGTCGCACAGGTAATGCACCGGTGTGCCGCCTGCCAGGGAGGTCGATGCCGTCCACAGCGGGTAGTCGGGGGACGGGATCAGCACCTGATCGCCGTTGTCCAGCAGGGCTTGCAGCGTCATCGTGATCAGCTCGGAGACCCCGTTGCCCAGGTAGACATCGTCGACATCAAATCGTGGGAAGCCGTCGACCAGCTCGTAGCGGGTGACCACCGCCCGCCGGGCCGACAGGATGCCCTGCGAGTCGGAATACCCCTGCGCGTAGGGCAGCGCCTGGATCATGTCGCGCATGATCACGTCGGGCGCCTCGAAGCCGAACGGCGCCGGGTTGCCGATATTCAGCTTGAGGATGCGGTGCCCTTCGGCTTCTAACCGCGCCGCATGCTGGTGCACCGGGCCACGAATTTCGTACAGGACGTCCTGAAGCTTGGACGACTGCGCGAAGGCCCGCTGCCGGTGATGACCGGGGGGGTGCACGGGCAGCTGGTGAGTTGTCACGTCACCCATGGTGCCATCGCTGTCCACTGAAATTTGCTGAATGTTGTCAAACCGTGTCAGCGCTTACCCGGGGGACGGGCTCCGCGTGCGATGCCCAGCCCCTTAACGGGCGCCGCGGGTGCCGCCGGTGCCGGCGCCTCTGCAGCGGTTTGTGCCGTCGCCTCGACTTCCTGGGCTTGCGGCGCTGCCTTCTTGGCGCCGGGTCGCATGGCGCCGGCGGCCATACCCAGGCCCTTAACGGGTGCGGCTGGCGCGGCGGCGGTAGGCGCTTCGGGTGCCGCAGACGTTTGCGGTGCTGCTTTCTTGGCGCCGGGTCGCTTGGCGCCCGCAGCCATACCGAGCCCCTTGGCGGGTGCGGCGGGCGCGGCGGCGGCTGGCGCCTCGGCTGCCTTGGCCGCGGGTGCTGCCTTCTTGGCGCCGGGCTTCTTGGCGCCACCGGCCACACCCAGACCCTTGACCGGCGCCGCGGCCTTGGTGGCCTGCTCCGGCGCTGGCGTCTCAGCAGGCTTCTCAGCGGGCGCAGGAGCCTCAGTGGGCGCGCTTGGCGCGGCAGCCTTGGGGGCGGCCTTGGCGGCCTCCTCTGCGGCCGTGCCCTTCGCCGGCAGCGTCGCCTTGTCGTAGTCGAGCGACCCGAGTAGCACCTGGGCCACATCGAGCACCTCAACGCCGCTGCGACCGGCCTCTTCCTGCCGGTCGTTGACACCGTCGGTGACCATCACCCGGCAGAACGGGCAGCCGGTGGCGATCGTGGCGGCGTTGGTGGCCAGCGCCTCGTCGACGCGTTCGTGGTTGATCCGCTTGCCGATGTGCTCTTCCATCCACATGCGCGCACCGCCAGCACCGCAGCAGAAGCTGCGATCGGCGTGGCGCGGCATTTCGGTGAGGTTGGCTCCCGCAGCCCCGATCAGCTCGCGCGGCGCCTCGTACACCTTGTTGTGCCGGCCCAGATAGCACGGGTCGTGATAGGTGATGTCTTGGGAGACCGGGGTAACGGGGACCAGCTTCTTGTCGCGCACCAGCCGGTTGAGCAGCTGGGTGTGGTGCAACACCGTGTAGTTGGCGCCCAGCTGCCGATACTCCTTGCCGATGGTGTTGAAGCAGTGCGGGCAGGTGACGACGATTTTGCGGTCGACGGTCTCCACACCTTCGAATAGCCCGTCCAGGGTCTCGACAGCCTGCTGGGCCAGCTGCTGGAACAGGAACTCGTTGCCCGATCGGCGCGCCGAGTCGCCGTTGCAGGTTTCCCCGGTGCCCAGCACCAGGTACTTCACCCCGGCGATCGCGAGCAGTTCGGCGACGGCTTTGGTGGTCTTCTTCGCCTTGTCGTCGTAGGCACCCGCGCAGCCCACCCAGAACAGGTATTCGTAGCCGTCGAAGCTGTCGACGTCTTCGCCGTAGACCGGGACGTCGAAGTCGACCTCGTCGATCCAGTTGGTCCGGTCCGCGGCGTTCTGGCCCCACGGGTTGCCCTTGGTCTCCAGGTTCTTGAACAACGTGGACAACTCGGAGGGAAACTCCGACTCCATCATCACCTGGTAGCGGCGCATATCGACGATGTGGTCGACATGCTCGATGTCCACCGGGCACTGCTCGACGCAGGCGCCGCAGGTCACACATGACCACAGCACGTCGGGATCGATCACACCGCCCTGCTCGGCAGTGCCGACCAGCGGGCGGGCCGCCTGCTCGGGCCCGTGCCCGGGTACCCGGCCGAATCCGGACTCCGGCACATGGTGGCCCTCTTCCTTGACCGTCTCGAGGTCAAGACCCTCAAGCGGCTCTGAGGTCTTCTCACCCAGAATGTAGGGCGCCTTGGCCATCCAGTGGTCGCGCAGGTCCATGATGACGAGCTTGGGCGAAAGGGGCTTGCCGGTATTCCAGGCCGGGCATTGCGACTGACAGCGCCCGCACTCGGTACAGGTGGCGAAGTCGAGCATGCCCTTCCAGGTGAAGTCCTCGATTTTGCCGCGGCCGAATTCGGCGTCATCCGGCGGGTTTTCAAAATCGATCGGCTTGCCGTTGGACTCGATCGGCAGCAGTGGGCCCAACCCGTCGGGCAGCCGCTTGAAGGCGACGTTGATGGGCGCCAGGAAGATGTGCAGGTGCTTGGAGTGCAACACAATCAGCAGGAAGGCCAGCATGACGCCGATGTGCAGCATCAGGGCGACGGTCTCGACGATCTCGTTGGTGTTGTGACCCAACGGTTGCAGTAGTGCGCCCATCGCGTGCGTGAAGAAGGCGCCGCGGCCGTAAGGAAACTCGTCGCCGAGGGCATTCACCGACGCCCCGCGGAAGATGGCGTACGTCCAGATGACGTTGAAGATCATGAACAGGATCAGCCACGCACCGCCGGTGTGCGAACCGTAGAAGCGGGAATTGCGGCCGTATTCTTTCGGCTCGCTGCGCAGTCGGATGATCGCGAACGTGGTGATGCCGGTCAGCACGGCCAGCGCGAAGAAGTCCTGCAGGAAGCCCAGCGCGTCCCAGCGGCCGATGATCGGGATGTGGAAGTTCGGCTGGAACAGCACGCCGTAGGCCTCGATGTAGACCGTGAGCAGGATGAAGAAGCCCCACATGGTGAAGAAGTGCGCCAAACCCGGCAGCGACCACTTCAGCAGCCGGCGTTGTCCGAACACCTCGGCGATTTGGGTCCAGATCCGGGTGCCCAGATTGTCGGTGCGCCCGCTGGCCGGCTGGCCGGACATCGTCAGCTTGTACAGCCACCAGACGCGCCGCAGAGCGAATACGGCCACGACTGCGGTCATGCCCAGGCCCAGCACCATTCTGATGAGCGTCTGCGTGGTCACGGAAGGTCTCTCCAATGCATAGTTACTCCGGCAGTACTACGCCGGACCCATTCACTGTCGGTAGCGGGCGACGCGCCTTCGTTGCCTGCTTTGGCCTGCTCATAGTGACATCTGCGCAGTTTGCACCGCGAGAAAGGCAACCCTAAGTTGCCCCTCACCACAGCGGTTCGCGCGGCTCAGTTCTCCGGGGCCAGCATGGCGCGCAGCATGGACAACATCTCAGAACGCGAGGCGGCGCCGAGCCGACGACGGATCCGAGCAACGTGGTGCTCGACCGTCTTCGCCGAGATGAACAGTTGGCCGCCGATGTCGCGATACGGCATTCCCAACAACAGCAGCTCGGCTACTTCGCGTTCGCGGTCCGACAGCGGTGAACCCGCCGCTGGCTGGCGTGGCGCCGAGGGGGCGCCGGTTCGGCGCCGGGCACGCCGCTGCGTTCCCGATCTGGCGACGCCGTTCATCGTCGCTGCGGATACTCGACCCGCTGCTGCCGACCCCCACGCGTTCGAGGAACTTCGACTGCTTAGTCAATTGCGTTCGCGGCCAACGACATTGAACGAGGACGAGATCGTGTCGCTGCGCCGCATCATCGGCGGGTCAGGCACCAACCCGGCCAGCAGGCTTGGTCTCAACCCGCAGGATCCCTACGCTGACCCCCACGAAGGCCCGCGCGCCGCGCCGAGCATCCGCTCAACGACCCGTTCACCACCAGGGCCTGCCGTGCGGCTGTGCGCAGCGCCGAGGCGATGGTGGCGGAGCTTTCCGCACGCGGTTATGACACGTCCAACGTGCAGCCTCCTTAGCGCCTAAATGGGGGCTCAAAGGGTCCACGGTGGGTGGGCGTGATCGGCGCTGCCGTCGTCGTTTGTTGCGAGGTCGTTGGTGCCGCAGTCGTTGTCACCTGCGACGACGTTGGCGCAGCGGTCGTCGTCGGCTGGGTGGTTGTGGTGGTCGGCGGCGCGGTTGCGGATGTCGTGGTCGCGGGCGGCTGTGTGGCGTTGCTGGTGGGCGGCGGTGGGATCACCGTCACGGTTGGGCTGTTGTTGGGCCCGGTTATCGTCACGGTTTGCGACGTTTGCGGGGGTGCCGGTTGGTTTGGCGGGGTGGTGTTGACCGGGTTGGTTTTGGTGTTGCCAAGGGTCAGGGCCAACACCACTGCTACCAGCACGGCTGCGCCGGCGGCGGCCACGCTGACGACCAGGGCCGTGCGTTTGTACCACGGCAGCGGTCCAGGTTCGGCGGCGTAGCGGTCCCCGGCCGCATAGTCGGATTCCGTTGCCTCCCGGCTATATTCGCCGGTGGCGTCGCGGCCCGTGTAGGGGACCGGCTCGTCCCCCGTAGCGGCGTCTTGTGACCAGGCCAGCGCGCGGTAGGTAGCTGATTTGTCGTCGTCGCCGGCCTGGGCGGCCCACGCAGATGGGGCCACCTGGGTCGGCGGGGTGCCGACCAACTCGGTCGGTGTTTCGACGACGGCTCCCGCGGCGGTCGCTGCGCCCGCCGACGATTGCTGCTGCCCGAGCACCGCCGCGCCGATGGCAGCGCTGAACGCGGGTTGCGGTGTGGTGAAGATCGGCACCTGCAGGCGTTCCGACAGTCGGTTGCTGAGCAGCGGGATGCTGGCGCCACCGCCCACGGTCGCGACAGCCGCCAGGTTTGCCCTCGGAATTCCGTTGCGCTGCAATACATCTTCGACAGTGGAGACGAATCGGTCCAGTGGTCCCGAGATAAGTTGCTCAAATTCTGTGCGGGACAGCCGGATATCTCCACCGGAACCCGTCGGGATGGTGGTCACCGTGGCCGCTGACAGTTCTTCCTTGGCGCGCCGGCATTCGCTGAGCAGGCGAGTCTGCGACCCCATTCGTGCGGTGCTGGCGAGGTCGGTGGTGGTATCGGCATCGGGGGCGCCTGCCCGCAGGTGATTTGCGATCAGCTGATCGATCTCGTCGCCGGCGAAGTCGGTGTAGCGGACGGAAGAGCCGATCTGCTGAAAGTTCGACGCGGCATTGGTCAGGGTGACGCTGGTGCCGCTGGCGCCGAAGTCGCACAGAGCGACG
The DNA here is from genome assembly GCA_963728815.1 of uncultured Actinomycetota bacterium. Classification (GTDB taxonomy): domain Bacteria; phylum Actinomycetota; class Actinomycetes; order Mycobacteriales; family Mycobacteriaceae; genus Mycobacterium. Next base: position 479,129 of record CAVSLH010000011.1, on the reverse strand, counting down.
AAGCCGTCTGTCGGGAATCCCGGTTTGGCGTACAGCGCCGTGAGCGCGGCCGTGGCGTCCGAGATCAAAAGCGGAGGCACGCCGTTGGGCGCCAGGCCCGGTTGGGCGAAAAACTCGTCACGCAGCGCCGCGGACTGGCCCTCGGACCAATATGCGGGGACCGCGATCGCGACCGGTGTTCCGTAGCCGACCGTGCGTGCCATCGCCTCGAGCGCTTCGACCGTCAGCACCTCGCCGAGGTACTTCGTCCCGTCGGCCGCCACCAACGGAGACCGGTCCCCGACTCGCTCGACAAATCCCCGCATCACCAGGCCAGGCTCGTTCAGGTTCGGGTTTTCTTCCGGCAGGCCAACTTCGCCTGCCCGATGGTCGAAAATTGTCAACACGGATCTGCGGGTCACCGGAGCGCTACCCACCCGGGCCGCGACCAGGTTGGCCACCCCGATGGACAACCCCAGCGACTCGCTCATACCGCATACCCCTGTGTTTGTTGTATCGCTGGCGATCGGCTAGCGGTCCTCACCATAGCGGGTGTCGGTCCTAGCGCGCCTAGATCGTCCATGTCGCGGCCGCTAGCGGGGCCCGGTCAGAATCCACGATCAAACCTTCCTCTGGCCGCGACCTACTCGTTAGGGGAGGCCACGCGGCAGCGTAACCGTCGGCCCCTCCGGAATCGTGATCACCGACGGCAGCGGTGGCAGGTGTGGGTGGTGCGTTGGCTTTTGCGTTGGCTGCTGTGTCGGCTGCTGCTGTGTCGGTTGCTGCTGTGTCGGCGGCTGGACTGCGGTGCTGGTGGGCGGCGTCGTTGGAGTGGTCGTGCTGGTCGGCGGCGTCGTGGTGGTGGTGGAGCTTGGCGCGGTTGTGGTAGTCGGGGTCGTCGATGGGGCAGGGCCGGTGCCTTCGCCCCCGCCGATCAGCTCGCCGAGGCCGTAGACGATCAGCCCGATCAGGATCAGAACAAGCAGGGCCCAGACGATGAGCACCACGGGCTTGCGGTACCACGCGGCAGGCTCGGTTTCCTGGTCGAGAGGTTCGGGAGGCTTGGATTGATCAGGCGGAATGGGAGTAGGCGGCGGTTCATCGGATGGCGGGTGTCCGCCCCTGCCGAAGTCGGCCTGCGTGGTCGGCTGGTTGTTGAAGTCGTCCGGTGGGCCGTAACTTGCCACGGCACCGATGGTACTGACACCACCCGGCAACTGCCTCTGCCTGAGCCCGCCGCCGGACGACAATGCCAGCTCAGAACGTGTCGACCTTCTCGATGCTGACGAACATGCCGTGGCCGGAGTGGTTGTTGGTGAACCGGGTGCCGTCGGGGGTGGCGTTTATCGTCCAGCCCTGCGCGTCATAGGTCTTGTAGTCGATGGTGACGGTCGGGATGGCCCCCAGGTTGCCCAGCACCCACTGCACGGTGCCGTTTGCGGTGATGCTGACGCCGTTGGCGTGCTCACCATCCTGCATGGGGGAGTTGGTGAACGGTGCCTCGCAGCCGACGCTGTCCTTGTTGATCTGGCAGCGCGTCACGCCGGACTTGGTTTCGATGAAGACGTAACCGTTCTGGTCGGGCGGGAGCGGGATGGCGCCGGCCGGCGCGGTCGGGCTGGCCGGTGTTGTCGGTGCAGCCGAAGTCGTGCTGGGCGCCGGCGACGACGTGCTCGGCCTGGGTGTGGGGACGGTGGGTTCGGTCGGCCCCGCCCCCGGCGAGGCGACCGGCTTGCCGTCGATGCCGGAGCTGCAGCCGGAAACAGGCATAGCACTCACCAGCAGGGGCGAGAGCAGCAGCGACCCACCGGCCAGACCCCACCGTGCCTTTTGCGATAACCGCACGCGTAACTCCCGAGAATTTGAGATGTCAGAAATTCAGATTACGCACGTAGTGACGCAAGTGACTGCAGTGACGCGCCTACGGATGCGGCCAATGCTGCGCCGATGGCGAAGTTCTACCGTTGCGAGACGGACTCGCGCATCATCTCGGCGGCCCGATGAGCGGCGGCGACAATGCCCTGGTAGCCGGTGCACCGGCAGAAGTTCCCGGACAGGCCTTCGCGTATCTCGCCGTCGGTGGGATCGGGTTTGTCGCGTAGCAGTGCGGTCAGCGACATGACGAAACCCGGCGTGCAGAAGCCGCATTGGAGTCCATGGCATTCCCGCAGCGCTGACTGCACCGGCGACAACGTGCCGTCCGGCGACGCGATGCCCTCGACCGTTGTCACCTCCATGCCGTCCACCTGCACCGCGAACATCAGGCACGACCGCACGGCAGCGCCGTCCAGCAGCACCGTGCAGGCACCGCATGCCCCGTGTTCGCAGCCGAGGTGGGTGCCGGTGAGTCCGCACTTGTCCCGCAGGAAGTCCGCCAGCGTCATGCGCGGTTCGACGCTGGCCGCGATTGGAGTTCCGTTGACCGATAACCGGACCGGATGTTCATGCATTGATCGCGCCCGCTTCCTGGGTGGCCTGGGTCCAGGCACGCGCCGTCATGGCGGCGCCCACCTGGGTGCGGTACGACGCCGACCCCTGCAGGTCGGCCGGAATGTCGTCGAGTCCTGTCATGGCGGCCTGGCCGATCTCGGTGGGTGACACCTCGCTGACCGGCTTGCCGATGACTGCCTCCTCGGCCGCCTTGGCGCGCCTGGGCGTGGAGCCCAGGCCCAATAACCCGATCGCGCAACGCGACACCCGGTCATCGTTGTCGAGCTGGACTGCGACCAAGGCACCGGCGATCGCGTAATCACCGTGACGGCGCGCAAATTCGTGTACCGAGAATCCAGATCTGCTGTTCCACACCGGAAACCGGACTCCGGTCAGCACTTCGTCTGACTCCATCGTGGTTTCCCATAAACCGGTGAAGAAGTCCGCAGCGGCGATCTCCCGCCGTCCACGCGGTGACACCACCTCCATCACCGCATCTAGGGTCAGGGCCACCGCCGGGTATTCGCCTGCGGCGTCGGCGTGCGCGATCGACCCGCCCAGGGTGCCGCGGTTGCGGATCTGGAAGTGCCCGACGAACGGCGTGGCCAGGGTCAGCAGCGGAACCGCCTCGCGGACTTGCGGATCGGCACCCACCTTGGCCTCGGTGGTTCCCGCGCCGATCCATACTTCGTTACCCCGGCGATCGATGCCCTGCAGCTCGCTCAGCCGGGAAATGTCGATGAGATGGGCGAAATACGCCAGCCGCATCGACAGCATCGGCACCAGGCTCTGGCCGCCGGCCAGGATTTTGGCGTCCTCGCCCAGCTGGGCCAGCAGGCCCACTGCCTGCTCGACGGTGTCGGGGCGGTGGTAGTCAAACGACGCCGGCTTCACTGCTGTCCTTCCGCCAGCAACGCGGCGATCGACGCCGGGCTGGCCGGCAGCCGGGTGATCGTCACGCCCAGCGGCGCCAGTGCATCGTTGATCGCGTTGATCACCGCCGGCACCGAGCCGATAGCCCCGCCTTCGCCGACGCCTTTGTATCCGCCGGGCCCGGGGCCGGGTATCTCGACGTGGCCGAATTCGATCGGCGGAACCTCGGTTGCCGTCGGCAAAAGATAGTCGACGAATGTGGTGGCCAGCGGGTTGCCGTCGTCGTCGTAGACCAGGTTCTCCATCAGCGCTCCACCGATGCCCTGCACCGTTCCGCCGGCGATTTGGCCCTCCACGATCGCCGGGTTGATCATCGGCCCGACGTCCTCGCTGACGATGTAGCGCAGCAGCGTGACTTTGCCTGTCACCACATCCACTTCGCAGGTGCACGCGTGGGTGGCGTTGGCCCAGTGAATGGGGTTCGGTGAGGTGAAGCGGGCGGTCGCCTCCAGACAGGACGAAATTCCCCGCGGCAACTGCTGCGGTGAGTAGTAGGCCGTATAGGCGAGCGCACCGAAAGACACTGTCCTCGATGAGTCGCCCCGCACCGCGGCTGTCGAATGTGCCAGTTCCACTTCGGATTCGGCCACCTTGAGGTGATATGCGGCCAGCGCCACGATCCGCTCCCGCAGGATGGTCCCGGCCTCGCTGACGGCTCCGGCAGTCATCGGGCCGCTGCGGCTGCCCTGTGTGCCGGCTCCGTATGGCGTGACGGCGGTATCGCCCTGGATGGTGGCCACGTCGTCGATGTCGGCGCCCAGCGCGTCAGCGGTCAGCTGGACGACGGTGGTCTCGATGCTGTTACCGCTCGACCCACCGTTCACGTAGACGTTGATCTTGCCCGTCGGCTCCATCCGGATGGTGGCGCCTTCGGTGGCCAGGTGCCCGGTCGCGGCACCGGTGGGCTCGATGTACGCCGAGAACCCGAGCCCGAGGTAGCGACCTTGCGCGAGCGCTTCTTGCTGCTCTTTCCGAAATCCTTCGTGGTCAAGGATTTTCACGGCTTGCTCGAACGTCTCGATCGGAGCGACGTGATCGTACGGCATGCCGTTGGGGTTGAAGTACGGCATCTCGTCGCGCCGCAACAGGTTGCGCCGGCGCAACTCGACCGGATCGACTTTCATCTTGCGCGCGGCGATGTCGAGAAGGATTTCGCGCGCCAGCGTTTCGTATTGCCACGGACCCCGGTAGGCGGCCAGACCGCTGGTGTTGGAGAACACCGTCTGGTAGTTGAAGCTGGCCTTGGGTACGCGGTAGGGCCCCGGGAAGAACATGCCGATGGCGGCCGTAGTCAACACCGGGTAGGGCGTCGGATACGCCCCGACGTCCTGGGTGAAATCGATATCCACCGCCCGGATCTTGCCGTCGTCGTCGAACGCCATCCGGGCCGTGCCGTTGACGTGCCGGGCCTGCCCGGCCGACATCAGGTTCTCGCGCCTGTCCTCGATCCACTTCAGCGCCGCCGGAACCTTGCGGGCTGCCAGCATGATGCACATGTCTTCGCGCATCGGAACGACCTTCTGGCCGAAGCCGCCGCCGGTGTCGCGCATGATGACTCGAACACGTTGTGCCGCAATGCCCAACAGGCGCGCACAGAACGCCCGCAGCTCGTGCGGAGTCTGCGTGGATGCCCAGAGGGTGAGTTCTTCGGACGCCGTCGCCCACTCGACAACCAGGCCGCGGGTCTCGATCGGCACCGGCGCGTAGATCTGTTGGTACACATTCTCTTTGACCACATACGCCGACGTCGCGAAAATCTGCTCGTCCGGCGGCGCTCCGGCCATCCCGCCCGCGACGTTGTCGGCGTAGCTGTCGTGAACCAGCACATCCGAGGACTGAGCCTGGGTGAAGTCGGTGATCGCGGGCAGCGGTTCGTAATCCACGTCGACCAGTTCGAGTGCGTCTTCGGCGAGGTAGCGGCTCTCGGCGACGACCAGCGCAACCGGGTCGCCGACGAACTTCGCCTCGCCCTCGGCCAGCGGCGGTCGCGGGGTGTCCGGGACGTCCTTGCCCGCTACGGCGTGCCACGCCTCCTTGACGTCCGGGTTGAGGTCGGCCGCGGTGAATACCGCGTGCACGCCGGGCAGTGCCAGCGCCGCCGAGGCGTCAATGCTGTTGATCCGGGCGCGGGCAAACGGACTGCGCACAAAGCAGGCGTGCAGCATGCCGGGCCGTGAGATGTCGTCGACGAAGCTGCCGCGGCCGGTCAGCAGCCGACCGTCTTCCACCCGTTGGACACGGGTTCCGGCGTACCGGGGCGTTGGGGTACCAGTCGCCCTCTGCACGTCTTGAGTCATGGCGCTCCATCTGGTTGTCGCCCAATGAGAAGCTCAATGTCATCATAGGAGAGTGCCGTTATCGCGGTCGAGGGATTCGCCGCCACGCGTCGTCGGAGTCTTGCTGGCCGCGGGTGCGGGCCTGCGTTACGGCAAGCCAAAGGTGCTGGTCGAGGGCTGGCTAGAAACCGCGGTCGGCGCGCTGCGCGACGGTGGTTGCGTCGACGTGATTCTGGTTCTGGGCGCGGCCCAGGTCGCGGCCCCGCCCGGCGTCACCGCGATCACCGCGCCGCAGTGGCATGAGGGGCTAAGCGCCTCGGTGCGCACGGGTCTGGCCCAGGCCGAACGTATGCACGCGGACTACGCCGTCCTGCACGTCGTGGACACCCCCGATGTCGGTGCGGCGGTGGTAGCCCGGGTCCTGAGCCGCGCGTTGGCATCCCGCGGTGGGCTTGCCCGCGCATATTTCGGCGACCGGCCCGGCCATCCCGTCGTCATCGCGCGCCAACACTGGCCCGGTGTGTTGGCCCGGATATCCGGCGACCACGGCGCGGGGGCGTACCTGCGGACTAGGCGAGATGTCGAGATCGTCGATTGCAGCGACCTAGCCGGCGGTCAGGACATCGACGAACCCGAGCGCTGCTGACTGCGCCGGTTCAGGCCGTCGGTGACCCATTTTGCCCATTCGATCTCCTGCTGGGTCCACCGCAACCCCTGCTCGAGGACGGCACGGGCGAAGAAGGCGTCGTCATCCTCGGTCCAGTCGTAGGCGTCGCGGATTTGTTTGTAGTGTGTGTGCTCCTGCTCGGCCGCTGATAGTGGTCGGCAGCATGGCGTCGGGTATCTTGGCCAAGGTCTCCCCGGCGGCCACCACGCAGTAGTGCTGGCGGGCGCGGGCCGAACGTTTCTCCGCCTACACCAAAACGGTTGCAGCGGAATATGTTTGGCCCGCGATCGGCCACGAGGCACTCACGCCTGGGCCGTCGGGCATCATCGGCGAAACAGGTACACCAAGACGGTCAGTACTGTGCTGGCGACGATCGAGATCAGGAGCATCGAGATCACCGGGATGTAGATCCGCACGTTTCCGCGCTCGATCCGGATATCACCGGGAAGCCGGCCGACCCACGAGAGTCCACCCACCCATACCAGGACGCCCACCACTACGATGACGATTCCGGCCACCACGATGAATGAACCTATGCTGCGGCCCATCAGGACCCCCGGTATGTGAGTCGTCCGGTGCGCGTGAGAATTATTGCGGCGAGCACGCCAAGGGCGAATCCCCCCGCATGGACGGAAGAGGCGACACCGCTGCTACATGGCATTCCGCCGTCCTTCCCGTTTTGATGCCAAGGGGCGAGAGGGCGTGATGTTGCCGAGGTTAAATGACCGACAGGCAGCGGTCAGGAGGCTTTGGTCCCGACGGGAATGGCCCGAGGACCCTTCGAAGCGGCGACACATCGCGACACACTCGGGGGATGGAGCAATCTGACCGTCCCCGCGATGCTGGGCGTCTATTGGCCCAACGGCTAGCAGCGTTCCGCGGCGAGATGAGGATATTTGACGATCGTGTCGACGCTGGACGTCAGCTGGCCGAACGCCTGGAATCCTTGCGCGGCCAGGACATTGTTGTGCTGGGCCTGCCGCGCGGTGGGGTGCCGGTGGCCTTCGAAGTCGCCAAGGCACTGCGGGCGCCGGTGGATGTGCTGGTGGTGCGCAAGCTGGGGGTGCCGTTTCAACCCGAACTGGCCTTCGGCGCCATCGGTGAGGGTGGGGTGCGGGTGATCAACGACTCCGTGGTGCGGGAAGCCGACTTGTCGGAGGACGAGATGGCCGCCGTCGAGGCGGAGCAGCGGGCCGAGCTGGCGCGCCGCGCGGAACGGTTCCGCCGCGGGCATGACCGGATCCCGATGGCGGGCCGGATCGCGGTGATCGTCGACGACGGCGTCGCGACCGGCGCGACCGCCAAGGCCGCCTGCCAGGTGGCCCGCGCCCAAGGCGCGAGCAGGGTGGTGCTGGCAGTTCCGATCGGCGCACCCGATATCGTCGCGAGATTCTCCGGGTATGCCGACGAGGTGGTCTGCTTATATACGCCCAAGTTCTTCTTCGCCGTCGGCCAGGGATACCTGAACTTCACCCAGACTTCCGACGATGAGGTGATCGCGCTGCTCGATCGCGCCCGCGAGGGTTTCCGGGAGCCCGCCGTCGCCAGTGCGACCGACGACCCACCGATACGCGACGAGGAAGTCCTGGTGACCGCCGGCTTCGTGTCCGTGGCAGGGCATCTGACGATCCCCGAGCACCCACGCGGGATCGTCGTTTTCGCCCACGGCAGCGGAAGCAGCCGCCACAGCCCCCGCAACCGCTACGTCGCTGAGGTCTTGAACGCAGCGGGCCTCGCCACGCTGTTGTTCGACCTGCTCACCCCGGACGAGGAACGCAACCGCGCCAACGTCTTCGACATCGACCTGCTGGCACGACGGCTGGTCGACGTCACCGGCTGGCTGGCCAGCCAGCCCGACACCGCGGCGCTGCCGATCGGCTACTTCGGTGCCAGCACCGGGGCGGGCGCGGCCCTGGTCGCGGCCGCCCACCCCCGCGTGAGGGTAGGGGCGGTGGTGTCCCGCGGCGGGCGGCCCGATCTCGCGGGCCAGGCGCTGAACAAGGTTCACGCGCCGACGCTGCTGATCGTGGGCGGCCGCGATGACGTGGTGCTGGAACTGAATCGGCGAGCACAGGCCATGATGCCCGGTGAGTGCGAGCTCACCGTCGTCCCCGGCGCCACCCACCTCTTCGAAGAATCTGGCACGCTCGAGCAGGTCGCGGTGCTGGCCCGCGACTGGTTCATCAACCACCTGAGCCAGGTGGCTGCGCCCGCGAACCCCTAGTGCAGCACGAACGAGCAGTAGCGTGGCGCAGGTGACCAGCCTGACGCTGACCGTGCCAGAGACCGTCGACATCAAGGAGCTCGAGCTTGAAATCGTCACAGCCGTGACGGACAGGCTCAGGGATGATCACGGATATGAGTTGGTGGCAGAGGTCAGGGCCGGTGCCTCAGGAACCCGAAACGAGTACCCGTTACATCCGACCGGCAGCATCGTCGTTGGTAAGAAGCCGGGAGCGCTGAAGATTAAGCTCCAAGGCGTCAACGTCGACGCGCATGATCTCTTCACGGGGGTGAGCAGCGAGCTGGAGCAGCGGCACGAAGGGCTTCTCGCCGAGATCGGTTGATTGGCCCGGACCCGCACCTAGCCCAGCAGTAGAGCCAAGACATGACCTTCGACTCTCGCCAACAGCGGCCCGGCAGAACACACTGCACACTATGACCACACCCGACGACACCGCCCAAACCTGGCGCGATGTGGCTGACCAGCCTGCGGTGCCACTCCATGATGTCGCGCCGCCCGCCGAGGCGGTCCGCACGTTCGACTGGCAGCTCGACAGTGACTGGTTCCGCGACTTCGAGGGGATCACGCGCCGCGGCGGGCAGGCCCGGGTTCAAATCTACGGGCGACAGCAGGCGGACGGCTCGACGCGGCGGTGGATCGCCGTGCATGCTCGCCACCTGGACGGGCTGGACGCGGTGGCGGCCCGCGAACTGGCGGATGCGCTGACCGACGCGGCTGACGAGATCGAGCGGCTCAGCTGAGCCCACTCAGGCCGGCAACGCGTTGTGCAAGGCCCCGGGACCGCGAAGTGACTATTGGAGCCGAAATAAGTTGCACTCCAAGCGGTCTCGTTCATCGCGCGCGGACGGCCGGTTAATGCAGTGGCTTGTCGGTGTGCAGGCAGGCGATCGCTTCGGCTACCATCGGCGCGATTGAGCACACCCGGATCAAGGTGTCTGCGGTCTTGACCGCAACGGTGTCGGTGACGAGCACTCGGCGCAGATCAAGCTCATGCAGGCGGCTGACGGCCGCGTGAACCAAAAGCCCATGCGTCGCGGCCACGACAACATCCTGTGCGACATCGCGCACACGCAGCAGCCCGACCGCGGCTTCAATGGTGGCCCCAGTGGTGATCATGTCATCGATGATCACCGCCGGGCGGCCACGCACGTCGCCAGCGATGTCCAATGCGGCGACCGCTGAGCCACTTTCGCGTTGTTTGCGCACCACCGCGACCGAGCCGTGCAGCACCGTAGCATAACGTTCGGCCAGCTTGACCGCGCCCAGGTCGGGAGCGACAACCACCGCCCCGTCAGGCAGCTCGCCCGCGAGCTCACCGGAGAGGGTGGGGACGGCAGACAGTGTTTCCACCGGGATTCGGCAGACGGCTTCCAGGGAGGGTGTGTGCGGGTCCACAACGACGAGCCGGTCGGCACCCGCCGCGGCGATCGCATCCGCGACAACTGCTGAGCCGAGAGCCTGACCTGGTGCGGTGCGTCGATCCTGGCGGGCGTAGCCGAAGTACGGCACTACCGCGGTCACCCGCGCTGCACGGGCCCGGCGGCACGCGTCGAGCAGCAACAGTAGTTCGACGATGTGCTCGTTGACCGGTGGAGATGTCGGTTGAATGACGTAAACATCGGAGCCAGAGACGTTTTCGACAGTGGGGCGAAGCTCGCCATCAGGGAATCGCTGTAGGGAGCAACCATCGGACCCGACTCCCAAATAGTTGGCGATGGCACCGACCAGGCCCGGATTGGCGCTGCCGGAGACGATTCGCAGAACGGTCATCGGGGATCCTTTCCGTCGCCGCCCAGAGTCCATTGTTGGCACACGCACGCCTCCGGCACTTCGGGCAGATCACCCTCGACCATCGCACCGACTCGGCGTCGGGCCGAGGAGTCGAAAGTCCTCTGTCAGCCGCAGAAAGTCACCCCGAGGCTGGCCTTCCTCAGTGCGGTGCGAAAGTGTCAGTCGTGGAACGGATTCAGACCGGTCCAACGTCGTCGGCCGAAAGGCCGAATGGCCCTAGACGGGCAACATCGCCGTCTTTATGGTTGGATTGCCCAGGCGGCGAAAACCGCGGCACCGTCACGATTTGGAAACTGAGTCATGAGCACCCACTATGGAACAGGCCCGGCGGCAGGCGAATACAGCGCCGAGGACGACAACCAGCTTCAGCCGGAGGACACCCTCATCGACCGCGGCATGGACGACATGCTCGACGAGGGGTACTCGCCGCCCGAGCGACTGTACGGACGTGGCGCTTTCGGGCCCTCTGAAAGCATGGACCAGATGCTCGCGGAGGAAGAGCCGGATCCGGCATCGCGAATCAATGTCTCGCTCGACGAAGCCGAGCAGCAACGCTCCGACGAAGCCGAGCGCGAAGCCGAATTTCCTGAGCGACGCGAGGTTGGCCGGGCGCGAGCCGGCCGTCTTGTCGCACCTGACCAGGGGTTTGGCGAAGACACCGAGGCCGAACTGGTCGCAGACGACGTCGGTATCAGCGGCGGCGCAGCATCCGCCGAGGAAGCCGCGGTTCACATCATCGAAGACGGGCAGTAACCGGACTCGCAAGTTCACCTAGCGGCTGACCGGGCTCGCGCGGGCGTTTCGCGGCGCCCTTTTGCGAGGAACCCGCGCAGCCGGTCCAGGGGCCAGGTATTGATCACCTCGTCGGCTGATACCCAGCCGCGCTGGGCGACGGCGACGCCGTAACGGATGTAGTCCAGATGCGGCACGGCGTGGGAATCGGTGTCGATCGCGAAGACGACGCCATGTTCGCGCGCGCGACGCACGAGTTCATCGCTGAGGTCCAACCGGTCGGGAAAAGCGTTGATTTCCAAGGCGGTATGGGTGCGTGCGGCCGCCGCGAACACCGCATCAACATCGAAATCGATTGGCGGACGACGACCGAGAACGCGGGTGGTCGGATGGCCGATGATGTTGACGTAGGGATGCTCGATGGCGGTGAGCAGGCGGCGGGTCATCTCGTCGCGGCTCTGGTCGAAATCCGAATGCACCGAAGCAACCAGGACGTCAAAGCCGGCGAGGAAGTCGTCGTCCCAGTCCAGGGAGCCGTCGGCGGCGATGTTGAGTTCGGAGCCGTGCAACAACTCGATACCGTGGCGGCGAGCCAACTCGGGCAGCTTCCTGCGCTGTTGCAGGGCCTTGTCACGCGTCATCCGTTGCATCGCCAGCTGCGAGGCGTGATCGGTGATGGCGCAATATCGATATCCGTGGCGGGACGCGGCGGTGACCATTTCATCCAGGCCGGCGAGGCCGTCGGTCAGATTGGTATGCACATGGAGGTCGCCGACAATGTCGCGCACCTCGACCAGGTCGGGGAGATGGCCCTTCAGCGCGGCTTCGACTTCACCGCGGTCTTCGCGCAAAACCGGTGGGATCCACGGCAGCCCGAGTCCGGCGTAGACGTCCGCTTCATCCGTCGATGCCAACAACTGGTCGTCTTCGACGCGGAACAGCCCATACTCGGACAATTTCAGCCCGGCCCGCACAGCCAATTCGCGGATGCGGATGTTGTGAGCCTTCGACCCGGTGAAGTATTGCAGAGCCGCACCCCAGACGTTCGCAGGCACCACCCGCAGGTCCACCTGGATCCCCTTGGTTGTCACCACCGAAGATTTGGTGGGGCCGTGGGCCAGCACGCGATCCACCAACGGCATGGTGCAGAACTGGTCCATGACCGATGCCGGGTCCGCGTCTGCGGCCACCAACAGGTCGATGTCGCCGACAGTATCGCGCATGCGCCGCAACGATCCCGCGTAGTCGACCCGGCTCACCTGCGGCAGTGTTGCGAGCCGCGCGACCAGGTCCTCGGCGATATCCAGAGCGATCGCCAGCGGCATGCGCCCGCCGACTTCCTGCATCCGGCGGATCGCTCGGGCCAGGTTGCGTTCGCTGGTCTCGCCCCAGCCTGTCAGGTTGCGCAGTTGTTCGTCGTGCAACGCGTTTAGTAGCTCAGGCATCGATGAAATGCCCAGCTCCACATAGACCTGATGGGCCCGCTTCGGTCCGAGCCCGGGGATTCCCAGCAGAGCGCGCAGACCCGCGGGCAGCTGGGCGTGCAGTTCCTCGAGAGCGGCGATGCGGCCGGTCTGCCGCAACTCGAGCAGCTTGTCAGCGGTGTGCGCGCCCACCGCTGGGATTGCCATTAAACCTTTCCGATCGAGAGTGTCCAGATCAAGGGGGTAACCGGCGACCGAACGAGCTGCCTTCTCGTAAGCACGCACCCGGTACGGGTCGCCCCCGGAGATCGCGATCAGATCGGCCAGCTCCTGCAGTGCCTCGGTCGCAACGTCATTCGAACGCATGAAGTATTCCCGCCTGACCCAAGCGGGTGTCCCCGTTCATCAGGAGTGGCCTGCACACGCGCGACGCGCCTCCTTTGCAGTCATCGAACCAGATACAGAATCAACCCCGCTATGCCTGCTCGCCAGCAGGCGAAAGACCTCATCCTCGGGACTTCCGACCACAGACGCGCGGGACCTCCGACTCCGCGCATCTCGCCATCGCGCCGGTAGCCTCAAGAATCTCGATCGGCTGATGCGGAGGATTACTTTCACTATGAAAATGTGGATACAAATTGAAGACCACGATGAGGATGACGAATATTCGGATGACGCCGCCTATGAAGTACTCATGGGCGGTGTGCTAAAGGTCACCAGCGGCAATGATATTCATCTCTATAGTCCGGCCTACTGGCAAGAGGTCACGATTGACACCCGCCCCGCGGATCAGCGTGACAAAGAAGTTCAACAACTGGACGAAGATCTCAAATGGCAATAATGGCCGCGGCGTAGGAGTAAGCGCGGGCCTTCAGCGGCTTCGCGGTCGGTGAGGCCGCGGAAATCATAGGTGGTAGAGCGAAACTCGGTGCGTGCCGTGACGGGCTGCGCAGCCGCGACCCGGCGCGGGAAGCAGCGTCCGAGTCACAGTTTCAACAGTTTCTCGGCGTTGCGATGGCTGATGCTTGCGCGGTCGCCAACGGTGAGGGGCAGATTGTCGAGGAACGCGCGTGCTGCGCGCATCGAACCGAAGGGGTAATCGGTGGAGAAAGCCACTCGGCCAACGCCGACCTGCGCGACCAGGTTGGCGTAGGTCGCGTCGTCGTTGAAGTTGGCGAAGGTGTAGTGGAAGTTCTCCCGAAGGTAGGTACTGACCGGGTGCCGCAGGCCGGTCAGTTCCGTCTTCAGCGTGGCGTCGAATCGCGGCAGCATGAACGACGTCGCCTCGCCCATGTGCCCGATGATGATTTGCAACGTGGGATGGCGGTCGAATACCCCACCGAGAATCATCCGCAGCACGTGCGTAGCCGTGTTGATGTGCCAGCCCCAGCCCACCGTGGCCAGCGCGAACGTGACGTCGGCGGCAAACCCCGCATAGCAGGACTCGACAACGGCTGCCGGCGGGATCGTGGGGTGAAGGTAGATGGGAACATTCAGCGCGGCCGCGCGGTCGAGAACCGGTTCGAAGTACGGATCGTCCAAATAGACGCCTTGGCAGTGCCCGTTGATCACCGCGCCAAGAAATCCGTGCTCGCGCACCGCTCGCTGAAGTTCTTCAGCCGCCGCCTCGGGCGCGCTCACCGGCAGGGCGGCGAAGCCGGCCAGCCGATCCGGATACCGGCCGACCGCCGCCGCGAGTTCGTCATTGCATTCACGGGCCAGGCGCACCGCTGCCGGCCCGTCCAGTTGCTCCACTCCGGGCGCCGCCAGCGACAGCACGGCCAAGTCGATGCCCGCGTCGTCCATCGCGGCAATGCGCCCGTCACCGAGGTCGGAGATTGGTTCGATCACGTCTGCGCGGGATTTTAGCCAGCTGCCCGGTCCATTCAGGAATCCTGCTGTCGCGTAATGCTCTTCGAGGGCAATGGTTCGCATGTGGGTGTCTACTCCTCTACCACTCTGGCGGCCGCGGTCCAGCGCGGCAGCTCGTCGCGCTTGCCGGCCAGACGGACGGTTTTGTTGTATCCGTATTCGGCCAGCGTCTCCTGGGCGTGCTCGCGTCCGAACCCGCTGTGTCCGATCCCGCCGAATCCGGTACCGACGGCAACCCGGACATAGTTGTTGACGAAGACAGTTCCGGCCCGGATCCGCCGGCTCACCCGCATTACCCGGTCGCTGTCCTGGGTGAAAACTCCTGCGACCAAACCGAATTGGGTGCCGTTGGCGATCCGCACCGCCTCGTCCTCGTCCGAGAAAGGTGTCAGCGTGACGACCGGACCGAAAATCTCCTCGGTGGCCACCCGCATATCGGCAGTGACGTCGGTCAGCAGAGTAGGCGGCACGTAGAAGCCGTTCACCAGTCGCGGATCGCTGGGCAGCGGCGCCTGAGCGGCGATGCGAGCGCCCTCGACCACGCCGACGTCCAGGTAATCCAAGACCCGTTTCTGCTGCGCGGCGGTTACCAGCGGTCCGACTTCTGTGGCGGGGTCGGCGCCATCGCCCACCCGCAGCCGGCTCACCGCGGTGGCCAGCCTGCCCTCAAACTCGGCAAAGATCGTGTCCTGCACCAGGATCCGCGAAGATGCCGTGCAGGCTTCGCCTTGGTTGAAGAAACCGCCGTCAATGGCGGCCAGCAGCGCTTCATGAAGATCGGCGTCGTCAAAGACCAGCAACGGGTTCTTGCCGCCCAGCTCCATCAGCGTCGGAGTGAGGTTGTCGGCCGCGGTGCGCAACACCGCCGAGCCCGTCGCAGCGGAGCCGGTGAAGGAGACCTTGCCCACCAGGGGATGTCCGGCCAGCGCGGCCCCCACCGCGCCCGCTCCAGGCACGACCTGCACCAGATCCTCGGGTAGCACCGACTGGATAAGTTCCACCATGCGCAGCACCACTGACGGTGTCTGTTCCGGCGGCTTCAGCACGATGGCGTTGCCCACCGCCAGTGCGGGGGCCGTCTTCCCGGCAGTGTGGATGGGCGGCCAGTTGAACGGCACGATGCCGGCAATGACCCCGAACGGTTCCAACGTCGTTACGTCGAAAACGGGGCCGTAGTCGCGCGCCTGGCTGGGCAGCACCTCCACCAGGCTGCCGAAGTATTCGAAGATGCTGATCGCGGCTTCGACGTCGAACTGGCGGGCCTGGGTGATCGGCTTGCCCATTTCCAGGGATTCGAGTGCGGCGATCTCGTCCGCATGCGCGCGGATGACCTCGGCGACCTTGCGCAGGTCGCTGCCTCGCTGGCGTGCGGGGCGCTCTTTCCAATCCGGGTGAGCAGCATGGGCCGCTCGCACGGCCTGGTCCACCTGCTGCGGCCCAGCCCCATGGACGATCGCGACCGGCTCACCGGTCGCGGGGTTATCGACGACGAACTGATCGTCGGCGGATGCCGACGACCAGCGGGTTGTGGTGACCTTCACGCGTCGACGCTACGCGGACACGCATGATCACGGCCAACGAAATCTTCTGATAGATCCAATCACCAATGGTGATAATGGCTGGGTGGAGCTTCGCCACCTGGAGTACTTCCTAGCTGTCGCCGACACCCGGAGCTTTACCCAAGCCGCCAAACGACTGCATGTCGTCCAATCCGGAGTGTCCGCGACGATCAAGGCCCTGGAGCGCGAACTTGGCGCGGATTTGTTCGTCCGAGGCCTGGCGGGGGTGACGCTGACCCCCGCGGGACAGGAGCTGCGGCCCCGCGCCCGCGCAACCCTGGACGCCGCCCGCGCGGCCAAAGACGCCGTCAACGCCACCCGCGGGGCCGTTCGCGGCACCGTCACCCTGGGCACCTTGACGTCGGTTAGCGTGATCGACCTTCCCGCGCTGCTAGCTGACCTCCATGCCCGACATCCCGAAGTGCTGGTTCAGTTACGGTCCGCTCGCGCCGGCTCGGCAGGGCTGGCCCGGCAACTCCGCGACGGGGATCTTGACATCGCATTTCTGGTCTTCACCGGCACTCCGCCGGCCGACCTGCACACTCGGCTCGTCGCCGCCGTCCCGCTGCTCCTGGTTGTCCCCGCTGATCACCCTCTCGCTGAGCGGGAGTCGGTGCGATTGGCCGAGCTGGCCGGAATGTCGTTCGTCGACGCCCCGCCGGGCTACGGCACCAGGACCGTAATCGACAACGCATTCACGGCCGCCGGCGTCGAACGGACCGTTACGTTGGAGGTCGCCGACCTAGGCACGGCTGCGGCCTACATTCGAAACGGCCTGGGAATAGGCTTTCTGAGCTGGTCCATCCTCGATGACATCGACGACTGCGGCCTGGTGACGGTCCGCGTCGCCGATTACGACCTGCGATGGCGGCTGTACGTCGCGACATCTGCGACCCGCCCGCCCAGCGCGGCGGCCAGCGCCCTGCTGTCGCTGATCGAGGAAGCCACATCGCTCTGAGTCGGCCCGAGCGCCCCCGGAACAAGACCGGGAACAAGAAGAGGACGGCCTCCGTTAGGATGGTCAAGAAATTGAGTGAACCAGACTCAAGCCTGGGTTGACAGCCGACAGCTCTCAGGGGCAGGCTTGAGCGGGGTTCACTCAGCATAGTGCAGAACAGAAGCTCTACTACTCAGGAGGAATCACTATGGCTCGTGCGGTCGGAATCGACCTCGGGACCACCAACTCCGTCATCTCGGTCCTGGAGGGTGGCGACCCCATCGTCGTCGCCAATTCCGAGGGCTCCAGGACCACTCCCTCGGTCGTCGCGTTCGCACGCAACGGCGAGGTGCTGGTCGGCCAGCCGGCCAAGAACCAGGCGGTGACCAACGTCGACCGCACCGTGCGTTCGATCAAGCGGCAAATGGGCACCGACTGGTCCATCGAGATCGACGGCAAGAAATACACCGCACCGGAGATCAGCGCCCGCGTCCTGATGAAGCTGAAGCGCGACGCCGAGGCCTACCTCGGTGAGGACATCACCGACGCGGTGATCACCACGCCCGCCTACTTCAACGACGCCCAGCGCCAGGCCACCAAGGACGCCGGCCAGATCGCGGGATTGAACGTGCTGCGCATCGTCAACGAGCCGACCGCCGCGGCGCTGGCCTACGGGCTGGACAAGGGCGAGAAGGAGCAGCGCATCCTGGTCTTCGACCTCGGTGGCGGCACCTTCGACGTCTCCCTGCTGGAGATCGGCGAGGGCGTGGTCGAGGTCCGTGCCACCTCGGGTGACAACCACCTCGGCGGCGACGACTGGGACCAGCGGGTCGTCGACTGGCTGGTCGACAAGTTCAAGGGCACCAGCGGCATCGACCTGACCAAGGACAAGATGGCGATGCAGCGGCTCCGGGAAGCTGCCGAAAAGGCCAAGATCGAGCTGAGCTCGAGCCAGAGCACCTCGATCAACCTGCCCTACATCACCGTCGACGCGGACAAGAACCCGCTGTTCCTGGACGAGCAGCTGACCCGGGCGGAGTTCCAGCGCATCACTCAGGACCTGCTGGACCGCACCCGCAAGCCGTTCCAGTCGGTGATCGCCGACACCGGTATCTCGGTGTCCGAGATCGACCACGTCGTGCTGGTGGGCGGTTCGACCCGTATGCCCGCGGTGACCGACCTGGTCAAGGAGCTCACCGGCGGCAAGGAGCCCAACAAGGGCGTCAACCCGGACGAAGTTGTTGCAGTTGGAGCGGCCCTTCAAGCCGGTGTGCTCAAGGGTGAGGTGAAAGATGTTCTGCTGCTTGACGTTACGCCGCTGAGCCTGGGTATCGAGACCAAGGGTGGCGTGATGACCAAGCTCATCGAGCGCAACACCACGATCCCGACCAAGCGGTCGGAGACCTTCACCACCGCCGACGACAACCAGCCGTCGGTGCAGATCCAGGTCTACCAGGGTGAGCGCGAGATCGCCTCGCACAACAAGCTACTCGGCTCCTTCGAGCTGACCGGTATCCCGCCGGCGCCGCGCGGCGTCCCACAGATCGAAGTCACCTTCGACATCGACGCCAACGGCATCGTGCACGTCACGGCCAAGGACAAGGGCACCGGCAAGGAGAACACGATCAAGATCCAGGAAGGCTCCGGCCTGTCCAAGGAGGAGATCGACCGGATGATCAAGGACGCCGAGGCGCACGCGGAGGAGGACCATAAGCGTCGCGAGGAGGCCGACGTGCGCAACCAGGCCGAGACGCTGGTCTACCAGACGGAGAAGTTCGTCAAAGAGCAGCGTGAGGCTAAGGAGTCTGGGGGCGGCGTGGTGCCCGAAGACACCCTGAACAAGGTTGACGACGCAGTGGCCGAGGCCAAGACGGCGCTGGGCGGCACGGATATCGCCGCGATCAAGTCCGCGATGGAGAAGCTGGGACAGGAGTCTCAGGCGCTGGGTCAGGCGATCTACGAAGCCACCCAGGCCGCCTCAAACGCTGCGCAGGCCGCCAGCGATGCTCAGCCCGGCGGCACGGGGCCCGGCTCAGCTGACGATGTCGTGGACGCGGAGGTGGTCGACGACGACCGGGAGTCCAAGTGACCGAACCCAATCCGGAACAGGTGACGGTCACCGACAAACGGCGGATTGATCCCGAGACCGGCGAAGTACGCCATGTCCCTCCCGGCGCTGCGCCGGGAGGGGCTGTGCTGGGGGGTTTGGCCGCTTCCGGCAAGACGGCGGATAAAGTCGCCGAGCTGACCGACGATCTGCAACGTGTGCAGGCCGACTTCGCCAACTACCGTAAGCGGGCGCTGCGCGACCAGCAGGCTGCGGCGGATCGGGCCAAGGCCGGCGTCGTCAGCCAATTGCTGGGCGTGCTCGACGATCTCGATCGGGCACGCAAGCATGGCGATCTGGAATCCGGCCCGCTGAAGTCGGTTGCCGACAAGCTGATGAGCGCGCTGACCGGGCTCGGTCTGGTGGCGTTCGGTGCCGAGGGCGAAGACTTCGACCCGGTGCTGCACGAAGCCGTGCAGCACGAGGGCGACGGTGCGCAGGGCTCCAAGCCGGTGATCGGCGCCGTCCTGCGGCACGGCTACAAACTGGGCGAGAACGTGCTGCGCCACGCCCTGGTCGGAGTGGTCGACACGGTCGCGGGTGAGGATGCCGAAGCGGTCGCTACGGTCGACCCGGTCGAGAACACTGTGCAAACCGAGACGGCCGACACGAGCGATAACGACGACACCTCAGGTGAATAGGCACAGAATCAACGAGAAAGGTTGAGAGGAGGTGACGCGACATGGCCCAGCGTGAATGGGTCGAAAAGGACTTCTACAAGGAGTTGGGCGTCTCCTCCGACGCCTCTCCCGACGAGATCAAGCGCGCCTATCGCAAGTTGGCACGCGACCTGCATCCGGACGCGAATCCCGACAACCCGGCCGCCGGCGAACGGTTCAAGGCGGTGTCGGAGGCGCACAATGTGTTGTCCGACCCGGCCAAGCGCAAGGAGTACGACGAAACCCGTCGGCTGTTTGCCGGGGGCGGGTTCGGCGGCCGCCGGTTCGACGGCGGTGGCTTCGGCGGCTTCGGAATGGGTGGTGACGGCGCCGAGTTCAACCTCAACGATTTGTTCGACGCCGCCGGCCGAACCGGCGGCACCAACATCGGCGATCTGTTCGGCGGCTTGTTCGGACGCGGCGCCAGCACCCGTCCGAGTCGGCCGCGACGCGGCAACGACCTGGAGACCGAGACAGAGCTGAATTTCGTTGAGGCTGCCAAAGGCGTGGCTATGCCGCTGCGGCTGACCAGCCCAGCGCCGTGCACCAACTGCCATGGCAGCGGCGCGCGGCCGGGCACCAGCCCGAAAGTGTGTGCCGCCTGCAACGGCACCGGCGTAGTCAACCGCAACCAGGGCGCGTTCGGCTTCTCCGAACCCTGCACCGAATGCCGGGGCAGCGGCTCGATCATCGAGCACCCGTGCGGTGAGTGCAAAGGCACCGGCGTCACCACCCGCACCCGCACCATCAATGTGCGGATCCCGCCGGGTGTCGAGGACGGACAACGCATCCGGCTGGCCGGGCAGGGCGAGGCCGGGTTGCGCGGTGCCCCGTCGGGTGACCTGTATGTGACGGTGCACGTGCGGCCTGACAAGATCTTCGGCCGTGACGGTGACGATCTCACCGTAACCGTTCCGGTCAGCTTCACCGAATTAGCTTTGGGTTCAACGCTTTCAGTGCCCACGCTGGACGGAACGGTTGGCGTCCGGGTGCCCAAAGGTACCGCCGACGGCCGCATCCTGCGGGTGCGCGGACGCGGTGTGCCCAAACGCAGCGGCGGGAACGGGGACTTGCTCGTCACCGTCAAGGTGGCCGTCCCGCCGAACTTGGAGGGCGCCGCCCAGGAGGCGCTGGAGGCCTATGCGGCAGCCGAGCGTTCCAGTGGGTTCGACCCACGGGCCGGATGGGCGGGTAATCGCTAGATGGCTAAGAACCCTAAGGAACGGGAATCCCGGACGTTCTTGATCTCCGTGGCCGCCGAACTGGCCGGCATGCATGCGCAGACCCTGCGTACCTACGATCGGCTCGGCCTGGTCAGCCCACGCCGCACTTCCGGTGGGGGACGACGCTATTCACTGAATGATGTCGAATTGCTGCGCGAGGTTCAGCGGCTCTCGCAGGACGAGGGTGTCAACCTGGCCGGCATCAAGCGCATCATCGAGCTGACCAACCAGGTCGACGCACTGCAGTCGAGGTTGCAGGAAATGGCCGAGGAGCTGGCGGTCTTGCGTGCCAACCAGCGCCGCGAGGTCGCGGTGGTGCCCAAGAGCACCGCCATAGTGGTCTGGCAACCTCGCAAAGCCCGCTAACCAGCGCTGTGCGGACCCGCGTGCCCGTGCCGCTGGCCCACTAAACCCGGATGGAAAACACCGCGACCGCCGGCTGGCCGGGATGCGCGCATCGGTAGCCGCCGCGGCGCAGCGCATCGGTAGGTGCGGTCATCGGCTCGAAACACACCAAGTCCTCCCCGGGGGGAGCGAAGATCTGCGCCGCCGGAAAGCCGTGTTCGAAGCGAACTTCGATACGGCGGCCACCGCCGGACACCGCGAATACCGCACTATCGGGGACCTGGTCATAGCCGTCGTCAAACGCCTTGTCGCCCAACGATTCCGAAGTAGCAGGCTGTGGAGAGGTTTCGCCGGTTGGCAGTCCGCGGTGGTCAGCGGTCAGATGCCGTAGCGGCGGTGTTTCGACGATCCACTGCGCGCGCGGCACCTCAGGCAGCCGAAGATACGGGTGGAAACCGAAACACAACGGCACGGCCTTGTCGCCGGTGGCCGCCACGGTGGTGTGCACGCTCAGCGTCCGGTCGACTAGTCCGACCCGCACCACAAGCAGGTGAGGGAACGGAAAGCTGGCCAGCAGCGCCGGATCGGCACCGAAGTCCAGCTCGGCTATCAGCTCGTTGGCCGACTCGGTCATTACCCGCCAGCCGCTGTAGCCCGCCAGCAGGCCGTGGATCGGCAACCCGTTTTGGTCGCTGCGGACACCCAAGGCGCCCGGCGCCAGCGTGACGGCTTCGCCGTCGACCGTGTAGCTGTTGCCGCCCAACCGATTCGCCCAGGGATACAGAATCGGAATGCCCATCGTCTTGCCCGCCGTGAGGTAGGCGTCGAGGCCGCGCCGCTGGCCGAGTAGTTCCACGTCGGAGTCGGTCAGTGAGATGCCGATCATGCCGGCCGCGGGCACGAACCGCGCGGCCACCGGTGCTGACGGGTCGGTCAGTGTGACGATGTGCATGGCTCACCTCGATAGTGGGTCGTGCTGAATGCGTTCTGGCGGCGCGCCTTTGGCGATCAGAGCGGCTTTGGTCGCGCGGACCATGGCTGGTCCGCCGCAGATCAGGATCTGCCGGTCGCCCCAGCCGCCGTATTTGGTCACCACATCGGGCAGCCGGCCGGTTTGGTGGACGTGCAGCCCGCGCGGCGGCGAGACGTCGGGGTAGTCGGCGGCCCAGGACGGATCGCGTTTGTACTCCGACACCGGCGAGACCGACAGCCACGGATTGTGCGCCGCAATCTCCCACAGCGTGCGCAGGTCGTAGAGCTCGCAGCGGTAGCGTGCGCCGAAGAACAGGTGCACCCGCGGGTTCACCGCGTACCGGCTGAGGTCCATGATCAGTGCCCGCAGCGGTGCCAGGCCGGTGCTACCGGCCACCATCAGCACGTCCCCGCCGTCGCGGTCGACTCGCATGGCGCCGTGCGGACTGGATAACCGCCACCGGTCGCCCGGTCGCGTTTCATTGATGACGGCGGTGCTGACCAAGCCGCCGGGGACCACGCGGACGTGAAACTCGATTCCGCCGTCCGGGTCAGCCGGAATGGCGGGGCTGAGATATCGCCATCGGCGCGGGCATTGCGGAACGTGGACGTTGACGTACTGGCCCGGGTGATAGTGCATCGGGCGGTCTAGACGCAGCCGGACCACCGCGAGATCGCGCGACGCCCGAATGTGCTCGACGACCGTGCCGTCCCACCAGGCGGGTCCCTCGTCGGCGTCGGCGGCGCCGCTCATCACCCCGGTGATCAGGTTGAGCGACTGATCGGCGGCGTCGTTGACGGCGTCGGTCCAGGCGTCGCCCAAATGAGTGCGCAGTGTCACATACAGAGCGTCGACGCAATGTCTCGTAATGGCGTGGCAGCACACCGTATTTGCGGTGATCCCGGCCGAGCTGGGCAAGAAACGCCACCGGCCCCTCAGCGCGCTGCGCGGCCAGTTCGCCGTATACCCAGTGCAGTGCGTGGGCGAAAGCGGCTCGCTGGCTATCCATTTCAGGCGGGAACAGGTCGCGTACCGAGTCGTCGAGGCCAAACCAGTGGGTGTAGAACCGGCGGACTAATTCGTTGGTGACGCCTGGGTCCCCCTGCCTGAAGGCGTCGCGCAAAACCCGCAGCGCATCCCGGTCCTCTAAGCCCACGGACCCCGATTCTAAGCTCGCCGCCCCACCCCGGCGATCACGATCGCGCCCACCGTCTGGCGCAATCTGACCGCCGACGCCGCAGAAGTTGGCTTACCGGCTGGCTAGAGGGCGTGAATTCCCTTGTACAGCACCACTAGTCCGATCAATACCAGGATCGCTGCAACCAGCGCGGCGTTGTGCTTTTCCATCCAATTCTTCAGTCGCTCCAGCGGAGCGTCGAGCCGGTCACCGGCGACCACGTAGGCCAGCACCGGGACCGCGACCGACGACGCGGCGACGGCGACGAATAGCGCGGCGGACAGCACGGTCCCCGCGACGCCCAGCGCATCGGCGCCGATCGCCAATCCGGCCGCCGCGCATATGAACAACACCTTGGGATTCAGCACGGTAAGCGCCGCTGCCGTCACCCCCGCCCGCACGGGGGTGACAGAGGCCAGCGATCGCATCCAGGCCGGCATGTGGTCGTGACCACGTCGAGTCATCCAGCGGATGACGCCCAACACGATGAGTGCTGCTCCGACGCCGATCCGCAGCCAGGATGCCCACGCCGGAGGGGACTGTCTCAGGCCGCCGAGCATGTCGGAGATGCCGATGGAAATCGCCGTCAGTCCGGTCAGTCCCAGTAGCCAGCCGGCAAGGTACGCGAGGCTGCTTGGGCGGGGATGCGGCGCGTGCAAGACGAGCACCGCCGGGATGATCGACAGCGGCGAAACCGTGATCACCAGCGCGAGGGGCAGCAGTTCCACCATCTACGAACCCCATCCGACCGTCACGCGAGAACGGTAGCGGATTAGGGGTGTGAAACGCCCGGCGTGGCGTGGCCAGCCGGCCAACGGTCAGACAAATCAAATTCAAATCCTTGGTCATGGAGCGCCGGTTCGGCGATATTATTTTTCCGGCGACTACCCGATGATGACCGAGCGATGCCCAGGTTGCCGGTAGCTGCGCTCTACTTGGAGGTGCGGGATGTCGTATGTGATCGCGGCGCCTGAATTTCTGCAGGCGGCGGCTTCCGATTTGGCCAATATTGGTTCGACGATCAGCGCGGCCAACGCGGCGGCGGCTTTCCCCACGGCGGCGGTACTGCCAGCGGGCGCTGATGGGGTGTCGGCGAGCATCGCGGCGCTATTCGGTGCGCACGCTCAGGCATATCAGGCGGTCAGTGCTCAGGCTGCGGCGTTTCACATCCAGTTCGTCCAGCTCATGAATGGGGGCGCGGCCTCGTATGCCAGGACCGAGGCCGCCAACGTCGAACAGAACATGCTGAGGCGGTAAATGCGCCCACCGAGGCACTGTTGGGGCGCCCGCTGATCGGCAATGGCGCCACCGGGGCGCCGGGGCAGCCAGGCGGGGACGGTGGGTTGCTGATCGGCAATCGCAGTAGCCGACACCCTCGTCAGCCCTGCGAGCCCGCCGCCGATATCTGCGGTCGTAGCCGCTCCGGGCCCTGATCGCGGCAGCTCGCGCAGGCCGTTCAAAACCCGCTAAAGTTGAGCGGAACAGACTCAACCTTGACGGCGTTGAACAACCCGACAAGTCTTTTTACTTACGAACCCGAACGGAGGTGTCGTGGACTCTTTCAACCCGACAACCAAGACCCAAGCGGCCCTGACATCGGCCCTACAGGCGGCCAGTGCTGCCGGCAACCCCGAGATCAGACCGGCTCATCTGCTGATGGCCCTGCTGACGCAGACTGACGGGATAGCCGCGCCGCTATTGGAGGCTGTCGGCGTCGAGCCCGCCACCATCCGCACCGAAGCGCAGCGCCTGCTGGACCGGCTGCCGCAGGCCAGCGGCGCCAGCGCGCAGCCGCAGCTGTCCCGCGAGTCACTGGCGGCCATCACCACCGCCCAGCAGCTGGCCACCGAGATGGACGACGAGTACGTCTCCACCGAGCATCTGCTGGTGGGGCTGGCCACCGGCGACTCCGACGTCGCCAAGCTGCTGACCGGCCACGGCGCCTCGCCGCAGGCGCTGCGCGACGGCTTCGTCAAAGTACGCGGCAGCGCCCGGGTCACCAGCCCGGAGCCGGAGGCCACCTACCAGGCACTCGAGAAATACTCCACCGACCTGACGGCCCAAGCCCGCGAAGGCAAACTCGACCCGGTTATCGGGCGGGACAACGAGATTCGCCGTGTCATTCAGGTGCTGTCCCGTCGCACCAAGAACAACCCGGTGCTGATCGGCGAACCCGGCGTCGGCAAGACCGCGATCGTGGAAGGCCTGGCCCAGCGCATCATCGACGGCGACGTGCCGGAAAGCCTGCGCGACAAGACCATCGTCGCGCTCGACCTCGGCTCGATGGTCGCGGGCTCGAAGTATCGCGGCGAGTTCGAAGAACGGCTCAAGGCCGTGCTCGACGACATCAAGAACTCCGCCGGGCAGATCATCACGTTCATCGACGAGTTGCACACCATCGTCGGTGCCGGCGCGACCGGCGAGGGCGCGATGGACGCCGGCAACATGATCAAGCCGATGCTCGCCCGCGGAGAACTGCGGCTGGTCGGCGCGACGACGCTCGACGAGTACCGCAAGCACATCGAGAAAGACGCCGCGCTGGAGCGCCGTTTCCAGCAGGTGTACGTCGGCGAGCCGTCGGTAGAGGACACCATCGGCATCCTGCGCGGGCTGAAAGACCGTTATGAGGTGCACCACGGCGTGCGCATCACCGACTCGGCGCTGGTGGCCGCTGCCACCTTGAGCGACCGGTACATCACCGCACGCTTCCTGCCCGACAAGGCCATCGACCTGGTAGACGAGTCGGCCAGTCGGCTGAGGATGGAGATCGACTCCCGCCCGGTCGAGATCGATGAGGTCGAGCGGCTGGTACGTCGGCTCGAGATCGAAGAGATGGCGCTGTCCAAAGAAGAGGACGAGGCGTCCAAGGAGCGGCTGGAGAAGCTGCGTGCCGAGCTGGCCGACCACAAAGAGAAGTTGGCAGAGCTCACGACTAGGTGGCAGAACGAGAAGAACGCGATCGAGATCGTCCGCGAGCTCAAGGAGCAGCTGGACGCTTTGCGCGGCGAATCGGAGCGGGCCGAGCGCGACGCGGACCTGGCCAAGGCCGCCGAGCTGCGCTATGGGCGCATACCCGAGGTGGAGAAGAAACTGGATGCGGCGCTCCCGCAGGCCCAGGCGCGTGAGCAGGTGATGCTCAAAGAAGAGGTCGGTCCCGACGACATCGCCGACGTGGTGTCGGCATGGACCGGCATCCCGGCGGGACGGCTGCTGGAAGGCGAGACCGCCAAGCTGCTGCGCATGGAAGACGAGCTGGGCAAGCGGGTCATCGGGCAGAAGAAGCCGGTGCAGGCAGTCTCGGATGCGGTGCGTCGCAGCCGGGCCGGGGTCTCCGACCCCAACCGCCCGACCGGAGCATTCATGTTCCTCGGGCCCACCGGTGTCGGTAAGACAGAGCTGGCCAAGGCGCTGGCCGACTTCCTGTTCGACGACGAGCGCGCGATGGTCCGCATCGACATGAGCGAGTACGGCGAGAAGCACTCGGTGGCTCGCCTGGTCGGGGCCCCGCCCGGTTATGTCGGCTACGAGCAGGGCGGTCAGCTGACCGAGTCGGTGCGACGTCGGCCCTACACCGTGGTGTTGTTCGACGAGGTGGAAAAGGCCCACCCGGACGTGTTCGACGTGCTGTTGCAGGTGCTCGACGAGGGACGGCTCACCGACGGGCAGGGCCGCACGGTCGACTTCCGCAACACAATCCTGATCCTGACGTCCAACCTGGGATCGGGCGGCAACGAGGAGCAGGTGATGGCCGCGGTGCGCGCGACGTTCAAGCCGGAGTTCATCAACCGGCTCGACGACGTGCTGATCTTCGACGCGCTGGACCGCGAGGAGTTGGTGCAGATCGTCGACATCCAGCTAGCTCAGCTGCAGAAGCGGCTGGCACAGCGGCGGTTGCAGCTGGAGGTGTCGCTGCCGACCAAGGAGTGGCTGGCGCAGCGCGGATTCGACCCGGTGTACGGCGCTCGTCCGTTGCGGCGGTTGGTGCAGCAGGCGATCGGCGATCAGTTGGCGAAGATGCTTCTGGCAGGCGATGTGCACGACGGCGACACCGTTCCGGTCAACGTCAGCCCCGACGGCGATTCCCTGATACTGGGGTAGTTGGCTCAAGAGGCCGTCAAGAGGCCAGTGTTGCGTGCTGTGACTGGGTTGTGACCTGGTCGGATTCTATGTTCCGGCCTAACAGCAGATACCCTAATTGGGATGGTCCCGCTCTGGTTCACGCTCTCCGCGCTGTGCTTCGTCGGTGCGGTGGTGTTGCTGTATGTCGATATCGATCGACGCCGGGGGCGCAGCAGACGACGTAAGTCGTGGGCGCGGTCGCACGGATTCGACTACGAGCGCGAATCAACCGACATCCTGAAGCGCTGGAAGCGCGGGGTGATGTCGACGGTGGGCGATGTTGCCGCCCAGAACGTGGTGCTGGGTCAGATCCGCGGCGAGGCGGTCTACATATTCGACCTCGAGGAAGTCGCCACGGTGATCGCGCTGCACCGCAAGGTGGGCACCAACGTGGTGGTGGACCTGCGGCTCAAGGGGCTGAAAGAGCCACGGGAGAGCGATATTTGGCTGCTGGGCGCGATCGGGCCGCGGATGGTGTACTCGACCAATCTGGATGCGGCCCGGCGCGCCTGCGACCGGCGCATGGTGACCTTTGCGCACACCGCGCCGGACTGCGCCGAGATCATGTGGAACGAGCAGAACTGGACGTTGGTCAGCATGCCGATCGCCAGCACTCGCGCCCAATGGGACGAGGGCCTGCGCACCGTGCGCCAATTCAACGACCTGCTGCGGGTGTTGCCGCCGCTGCCCCAGGAAACTGAGGAGCCGGCGGGGCTGCGCAATGCGGCACCGAGCCGTCCGCTGGCCCCGGCCGGCCGAGCGGAGTTGCCGCCCAGGCGCTCCGCGCAAGACGTGGCCGGGCTGCTGGGTGATGCAGGTGGCCGTACCCCGGCTGAGCCTGTCCGCCGTGACGAGGGTCGCTCCGAGGCCGTTCGGCGCCCGCCGCCAGTCGGTCGTAACGGCCGTCACGCCACGAACTACCAGCACTGATGGCACGCCGGGAGGGGCCGGGGGAGTCAGCCCCCGGTCAGTACACTGTCGCTCATGCCCCGCCCCGTCGCCCTGATCACTGGGCCCACGTCCGGGATCGGCGCCGGCTACGCGCGACGCTACGCGCGCGACGGTTACGACCTGGTTCTGGTCGCCCGTGATGTAGACCGGTTGAAGCAATTGGCGGGCGAGCTAGAGTCCGAGGCCGGCAGCGTCGAGATTCTTCCCGCGGACCTGTCCGATTCCGCCGACCGCGAAAAAGTCGCCGACCGGCTCGCCCGAGGGGTGCGGGTATTGGTCAACAACGCCGGCTTCGGTACATCCGGCGAATTCTGGACGGCGGACCCTGCTCTGCTGCAGGCGCAGCTCGACGTCAACGTGACCGCGGTGATGCGCCTCACCCGGGCCGCGCTGCCTGCCATGCTCGACGCCGGCACCGGCACCGTCATCAACGTCGCCAGTGTTGCCGGGCTGTTGTCCGGTCGCGGGTCGACCTATTCGGCGTCCAAGGCCTGGGTGATCTCGTTCAGCGAGGGCCTGGCCGTCGGGTTGAAAGGCACCGGCGTCGGTGTGCACGCCGTATGCCCGGGGTTGGTGCACACCGAATTTCACGCCCGGGCCGGGATCGACATGGCCAAGTTGCCGTCGTTCATGTGGCTCGAGGTCGACGACGTGGTCAGCGCGAGCCTGGCCGATATCGCCGGTGGCAAGGTGATCAGCGTTCCGGGCATGCAGTACAAGGCGCTTGTCACCGCAGGGCGGATGATTCCGCGGAGTCTGGTGCGTGCCACAAGCAGACGAGTCGGCGGCAGCCGTGGCCGAACCTGACCGCGAGGAGTTGGCCGGCCTGGTGCGCCGGCTTTCGGTGGTGCACGGCCGCGTCACGCTGTCGTCGGGCAAGGAGGCGGACTACTACGTCGACATGCGCCGCGCCACCCTGCACCACCGGGCCTCCGCACTGATCGGCCAGCTGATGCGCGAACTCACCAACGACTGGGATTACGCGGTTGTCGGCGGCCTGACCCTGGGCGCCGATCCGGTCGCGACGGCCATCATGCACGCACCCGGGCGTCCGATCGACGCCTTCGTAGTGCGGAAATCAGCGAAAACCCATGGCCTGCAACGTCTTATCGAGGGATCCGAGGTCTCCGGTCAGCGGGCGCTGGTGGTAGAGGACACCAGTACCACGGGCGCCTCGGCGCTGACAGCGGTGCATGCCGTCCAAGAGGCCGGCGGCGAGGTGGTGGGCGTGGCCACCGTGGTGGACCGCGCTACCGGCGCCGCCGAGGCTATCGAAGCCGAGGGACTGCGGTACCGCAACTTGCTGGGCCTTGCCGATCTGAGGCTGAGCTAGGCCACTAGCGGGATCACTGTGCGCACCTTCATTGCGATGGCCTGCTTGGCCGCCTGCCTGTTGGGCTGCTCGAGCTCCGACCAACCCGTCCGCCCCTACGGTGCCCAGGGTGCGCGGCTCGGCGAAGCGCTGGCGCTGCTGGGCTGGAACATGGCGGTGTCCAATCTGCGCTGGGACGGCGACTATGTGCTGATCGACGTGGACGCGTCCCCGAAGGACCCGAAGGCGCCACACGCCAAACCCGAGGACATTCGCTTCGGGCTTTACGGCGCGCTGGCGCACCCGATGGAGTCCGGCGGGCTGGGCAGCTGTGACGACGCGATGACCAAGGTGCGCGATATCAGCTCGCCGCTATCGGCGCCTCCCGACCGGCTTACCGGCACAGTCTGCCTGGGCCCGCTGAAGGACCAAAGCGCGGTCCGCGGGGTGTACACCTACTCGCCGCGCGACCGGATGCCAAATACCACGGCGGCCTATGGAGCAGCGTTTCCGGTTGGGGTGCTGCCGACAAACGGGAACGACACCGGCGTGGTTCTCAAGACCACCAGCATCTCGGCCTGGCGCGCCGACGGCACCCCGGTGACCAAGGCTCAGCTCGGTGACGCGGCGGCGTTCGCCGGCAACGGCTACATGCTGCTGGGGCTTCAGGCCGACGCCATCGCGGCCCGGTACCGCGACGACTCCGCCACCCGCGGCGGCCCGATGATGCTGCTCGCCTCGCCGACTCTTCCCGGCCGGGGACTGAATCCGGCCTGCGCGGCGTACGGATCGTCGGTGCTGATCCTGCCCGACGCGTCGCTGGACGCGGTGCATGTCAACGCGTCGCTGTGCACTCAGGGCGAAATCAACGAGGCGTTGCTCTACGCGACGGTGGCGATCGCCGGCACCCACGCAGGCGTGTGGATCGTCAAGTGAGTGAACTCGGGCCTAGCGAATGGGGGGCACCGGCCGGCGGCGTCGGACCCTGGCTGGGGGATCTCCCCGATGACCCGCGGTATGACCCAATCTTGTTGCGCGACGGCGATAGTCGGAATGTCGTCGACGCCTACCGGTACTGGACCCGGGATGCGATCATCGCCGATATAGATAGGCGTCGTCACCCCCTCCATGTCGCGATCGAGAACTTCGGTCACGACGCCAACATCGGCTCGGTGGTGCGCACCGCCAACGCGTTCGCCGTCGACACCGTGCACATCGTCGGGCGCCGGCGCTGGAATCGCCGCGGCGCCATGGTGACCGATCGCTACCAGCGGTTGTGTCATCACGACAGCACCGCCGAGCTTTTGGACTTCGCGGCGGGCGCCGGTTTGACGGTGGTGGCGGTGGACAACGTCCCCGGGGCGGTGCGCCTGGAGCAGATCACGCTGCCGCGGGAGTGCCTATTGGTGTTCGGTCAGGAAGGTCCCGGCATCACCGACGACACTCGGGCGGGCGCGGCCATCACGGTGTCGATCGCCCAATTCGGCTCGACGCGCAGTATCAACGCCGGCGTTGCCGCCGGGATCGCAATGCATGCCTGGATCAGGCAGCACGGCGACATGTCACGCGCCTGGTGAGGGGTCCGTGGCTAGTCCGCGGATCGAGTGTGCGCTGACGGCGTCGAGTGTGCAGTGATGGCGGGGATTCAAGGGCGATTTTTCCGCCTTGTAAGCACACTCGTCGCACCCTCGATGGCGGTGAGGTCGTCAACGCGGGTGCGGCGGCCTCATCTTGAACGAGACCTCGAGCTTGATGCGGAAGCTGATCTTACCGGCGCTGTCCACCGACATGTCCTGCTCAATGACCCGGGCCACGCGGATGTCGTCGACGCTTGCCCGCGCCCTCTCCACGGCCTCGGTCGCGGCCTGCTCCCAGGACACCGGGCTCGTCCCGATGATGTCAATCACCTTGTACACGCTCATGGGTGTCAGCGTATAGCTAACTCCACAGCGTGACGTGCACCTTCGGGCGGAACCGAGTCACTCCGACTCCGGTTCCGCGGATCATCGCCTGGATGCACCTCGGAGTTGTGATGAAGCGAACCAGTTCGGACACGGCGGGTTGGCGGGCCGACGGCGCCAGCGTCGCCGCGCACCACTGGCCCGACCTGTCCAGCCCCGGACCCGTCACGTGAGCCAACCGCCCCGCGGCAAGGTCCTTGGCGACCGCGAAACCGATCGTCAACGTGACACCGCCGACCCGCTGAACCTCCTCGAGCGCGGCGGCGTCGCTCTGAAAGATTCGCTGCTGCGACTCCGGAATTGCCAAGCCGCGCAACATCGTTGCGATCTCACCGTCCACGCTGCCTGCTGCCGGGCCGAGCATCCACTGTTGGTGTCGCAATAGCGTGGGCGTTGGAATGCGTACGGTCAGTGGGCTGTTCGGCGCTACGACGGTGATGATCTGATACTTCAGGAAGGGCCGCACGAAGATCGAGCTGTCGGAACCGATTGAACTTTCACTGGCCGGGCCGATCGCGATGTCAACCGCGCGCGAGCAGATCAGGTCGCGGAATCGGCTCGTGGGATGAACGCTCAACTCGACAGACAAGTCATCGGCTCGCGACGAGAAGAGCTCGATCAGCCCCGGCGCGGCGTGTTCGGCGAAAGCGCTGGACGCGGCGATCCGCAGCAACCGGCGCCCGTGGGCGGCCTCGGTGACCTCGATGGCGGTCTGCTGTTGTAGACCCAGGATCTCGACCGCGCGGCTGGCCAACCGGAGTCCGCCGGGTGTAAACGCCAGTCCCGCACCCGTCCTGGTAAACAACGGGTCGTCGAGCTCCTTGCGTAGCGCTGCCACGTGCATCGAGACTCCGGCGTCGGAAAGGCCCAGTTCCGCGGCGGCCGCTCGCACCGAGCCCAAGCGCACCACCGCCGAATAGGCCCGAAGTTGAGCCGGAGTCATGGGTCTGAGCCTACGTTGGGATGGTGCGTGACGTGCTTGCCGAGCTGATGTCGATCTGGCGTGCCGGTGACGCCGCAGGGCTCGGGACGGTGGTGCGAACATTCTCCTCGGCGCCACGGCCGCCGGGGGCCGCGATGGTGGTAGCGCCGAACGGTGCCGTGAGTGGGTCGGTGTCCGGTGGTTGCGTGGAGGGCGCCGTATATGAACTCGCCACCGAGGTGGCGCAAACTGGGACGCCGCGGCTGGAACGCTACGGGATCAGCGACGACGATGCTTTCGCGGTCGGCCTGACATGCGGCGGCATCATCGTCGTGTTCGTCGAGTCCGTCTCGCGGGCCGGCTTTCCCGAACTTGACGCGGTAGCCGACGACATCGGCGCGCACCGTGCAGTAGCGATCGCCACCGTCATCGCCCATCCGGATACGCAGTGCGTTGGCCGCAGGCTCGTCGTCCGCCCGGAGTCGGTGGCGGGATCGCTGGGCTCGGTGCGTGCCGACGCCGCGGTCACCGACGACGCGCGAGGGCTGCTCGCGGTGGGTCGCACCGAGGTCCTCAAGTATGGACCCGACGGGCAGCGTCGCGGCGAAGGCATGGAGGTCTTCGTTTCCAGCTACGCTCCGCGCCCGCGGATGCTGGTGTTCGGCGCGATCGACTTCGCCGCCGCCCTGGCTCGGCAGGGGTCGTTCCTCGGCTACCGGGTCACCGTCTGCGACGCGCGCCCGGTCTTCGCCACGCGCGCGCGTTTCCCGACGGCCGACGACGTCGTCGTCGAATGGCCCCACCGGTATCTCGCCGCCCAGGCGGAGGTGGGCGCCATCGACGAGAGCACGGTGATCTGCGTGCTCACCCACGATCCGAAATTCGATGTCCCGCTGCTCGAGGTTGCGCTGCGCCTGCCCCGTGTCGGATATGTGGGGGCGATGGGATCGCGCCGGACCCATAACGACCGGATCGGCCGGCTGCGAGCGGCCGGGCTCACCGACGCCGAGCTGAGCCGGTTGTCCAGCCCTATCGGTCTGGACCTCGGCGCACGCACCCCGGAGGAGACCGCGGTCTCGATTGCGGCCGACATCATCGCCCGGCGTTGGGGCGGCGGGGGCCGACCGCTGGCCGAAATCGTGGGGCGAATCCACCATGACGCGCAGGTCGAGGGCGAGTTAAACGATTCCTTAACTCGATATTGACGCCCATACCGGGGCGGCTGACACTTGCTCCCATGCAAGTACCCGGGCCCTTCGAATACGAACGTGCAACCAGCGTCGACCACGCCATTGGATTACTGGATCGGTTGGGGGAGGGGGCGCGGGTGGTCGCCGGCGGGCACAGCCTGCTGCCGATGATGAAGCTGCGCATCGCCAACCCCGAATACCTCGTCGATATCAACGACTTGGCGCTCGAGCTGGGCTATGTGATCACCGATCCGACCCTGGTTCGCATCGGCGCCATGACCCGTCACCGCGAGCTGCTGGAGTCGGACACCTTGGCCGCGGTGTGCCCGATCTTCCGCGACGCCGAACGAGTGATCGCCGACCCGGTCGTGCGCAATCGCGGCACCCTCGGCGGTTCGCTGTGCCAGGCGGATCCGGCCGAGGATTTGTCGACCGTGTGCCTTGTGCTGGATGCGGTGTGCTTGGCCCGGGGGCCATCGGGTGAACGCGAGATCGCGATCGACGACTTCGTGGCCGGGCCGTACGAGACCGCCCTCGCCTACAACGAGATGCTGGTCGAAGTCCGGATCCCGTTGCGGCACAAGACGTCCAGCGCCTACGCGAAGGTAGAACGGCGGGTCGGCGACTGGGCGGTCACCGCGGCCGGTGCGAGTCTCACCCTGGACGGCCAGGAAGGGAAGGCAATAGCCGCCGCCCGCGTGGGCCTGACCGCGGTGAATCCCGACCCGGCCGCACTCGCCGAGCTCTCGGCGGCTCTGGTCGGCCAGCCGGCAAGCGAAGAGGTCTTCGCCGACGCGGGCCGCCGGGCCGCCCAAGCCTGCGAGCCGGTGACCGATATGCGCGGCACCGCCGAGTACAAGCGGCACTTGGCCTCCGAATTGACCATCCGCACATTGCGCACCGCCGCCACACGGGTGCGCGGTATCTCTGGGCCAGAAGGGAACTAACCATGCAAGTCGATATGACTGTCAACGGCGAACAGGTGACCGCTGACGTCGAGCCCCGGATGCTGCTGGTGCATTTCCTGCGTGATCAGCTGCGGCTCACCGGAACTCACTGGGGTTGCGACACCAGCAACTGCGGAACATGCGTGGTCGACGTCGACGGCGTGCCGGTGAAGTCCTGCACGATGCTTGCCGTCATGGCATCCGGTCACAGCGTCCGGACCATAGAAGGACTAGCAGGGCTGGACGGCCAGCTCGACCCGGTGCAGGAAGGCTTCATGCGGTGCCACGGGCTGCAATGCGGCTTCTGCACACCGGGAATGATAATCACCGCCCGCGCACTGCTGGACCGTGACCCTGATCCCGACGAGGAGACCATCCGGGAGGCGATCTCCGGGCAGATCTGCCGGTGCACCGGATACACCACGATCGTGCGATCCATCCAGTGGGCCGCACAGCACCCCGCGACCGCAGCGGAGGCCACGTCATGACAACTCTCGAATCCCGTCCGCCTTCACCGGAAGACCTGGCCGACAACGACCAAAAGCCGTGCGGGCACGGCCGGATGATGCGCAAAGAGGATCCGCGGTTCATCCGCGGCCGCGGCAGCTACGTCGACGACGTCGCGCTGCCGGGCATGCTGCACCTGGCGATCTTGCGCTCGCCGTACGCGCACGCCCGCATCGTCAGCATCGATGTGACTGCCGCACAAGCACATCCGAAAGTCAAAGCGGTGGTGACCGGCGCCGACCTGGCCGAGCAGGGCTTGGCCTGGATGCCGACGCTGTCGAACGACACCCAGGCCGTGCTGGCCACCGACAAGGTGCGCTTCCAGGGCCAGGAGGTGGCGTTCGTCGTTGCCGAGGACCGGTATTCGGCCCGGGACGCGCTGGAGTTGATCGACGTCGAGTACGACCCGCTGGACCCCGTGGTGGATGTGCGTAAGGCGCTGGACCCGTCGGCGCCGGTGATCCGCAGCGATCTGGACGGCAAGACCGACAACCACATCTTCGACTGGGAAACCGGCGACGCGGCCGCGACCGAAGCGGCGTTCGAAAAGGCCGACGTTGTCGTCAAGCAGGAGATCATCTACCCGCGGGTACACCCGGCGCCGATGGAGACCTGTGGCGCGGTAGCCGATCTGGATCCGGTCACCGGCAAGCTCACGCTGTGGACCACCTCGCAGGCGCCGCACGCCCACCGCACGCTGTACGCGTTGGTCGCCGGCCTGCCCGAACACAAGATCCGGGTGATCTCACCCGACATCGGCGGCGGCTTCGGCAACAAGGTGCCGATCTACCCCGGCTACGTGTGCGCGATCGTCGGCTCGCTGGTGCTGGGCAAGCCGGTCAAATGGATGGAGGACCGCAGCGAGAACCTGACCTCCACCAGCTTCGCGCGCGACTACATCATGGTCGGCGAGATCGCTGCCACCAACGACGGCAAGATCCTGGCGATCCGGACCAATGTGCTGGCCGATCACGGCGCGTTCAACGGCCAAGCGGCGCCGACGAAGTACCCGGCCGGGTTCTTCGGGGTGTTCACCGGCAGCTACGACGTCGAAGCCGCCTACTGCCACATGACCGCGGTCTACACCAACAAGGCGCCCGGCGGGGTGGCCTACGCGTGCTCGTTCCGGATCACCGAGGCGGTGTACTTCGTCGAACGTCTGGTGGACTGCCTGGCTTTCGAGCTGAAGATGGATCCAGCCGAGCTGCGGCTGCGAAACCTGTTGCGGCCCGAGCAATTCCCGTACAAGAGCAAGACGGGCTGGGTGTACGACTCGGGTGACTACGAGGCCACGATGCGCAAGGCCATGGACATGATCGGCTACGACGCACTGCGCGCCGAGCAGAAGCAGAAACGCGAACGCGGCGAACTGATGGGCATCGGGATGTCGTTCTTCACCGAGGCCGTCGGCGCCGGCCCGCGCAAGGACATGGACATTCTCGGTCTCGGTATGGCCGACGGCTGTGAGCTGCGCGTGCACCCGACGGGTAAAGCCGTTGTGCGGCTTTCGGTTCAGACCCAGGGCCAGGGTCACGAGACGACGTTCGCGCAGATTGTCGCCGAGGAGCTGGGAATCCCGCCCGACGACATCGAGGTGGTGCACGGTGACACCGACCAGACCCCGTTCGGGCTGGGCACCTACGGCAGCCGGTCGACTCCGGTTTCGGGTGGGGCCGCTGCGCTGGTCGCGCGCAAGGTGCGCGACAAGGCGAAGATCATCGCGTCGGGCATGCTGGAAGTGTCGGTCGCCGACTTGGAGTGGGAGAAGGGCTCGTTCCACGTCATGGGTGACCCGTCGGCGTCGGTGACCATTCAGGACATCGCGATGCGCGCGCACGGGGCCGGCGATTTACCCGAAGGCATCGAGGGCGGCTTGGACGCCGAGGTCTGTTACAACCCGGAGAACCTGACCTACCCCTACGGCGCGTATTTCTGTGTGGTGGACGTCGATCCGGGCACCGCGGTGGTCAAGGTGCGGCGCTTCCTGGCCGTCGACGACTGCGGCACCCGCATCAACCCGATGATCATCGAGGGCCAGGTGCACGGCGGCATCGTCGACGGCATCGGGATGGCGTTGATGGAGATGATCGCCTTCGACTCCGACGGCAACTGCCTGGGCGGGTCGCTGATGGATTATCTGATTCCAACCGCGCTCGAGGTGCCGCATCTGGAGACCGGGCACACCGTGACACCGTCGCCGCACCACCCGATCGGCGCGAAGGGCATCGGCGAATCGGCCACCGTCGGATCGCCGCCTGCGGTGGTCAACGCGGTGGTGGATGCGTTGGCGCCGTTCGGGGTTCGTCACGCCGATATGCCGCTGACACCGTCGCGCGTCTGGGAGGCTATGCAAGGCCGCGCCAGACCGCCAATCTAGTAGATGATGATGACGATCAGCGAGCGGGCTCAGCAGCTCTTGGCGGCACGGACGCCGTTTGTGCACGCGACCGTGGTGCGGGCCCAGCCGCCCACCTCCGCATACCCGGGAGACGAAGCGATCCTGTTGGCAGACGGCACAATCGAGGGTTTCGTCGGCGGGCAGTGCGCGCAGAACTCGGTCCGCAAGGCGGCGCTGGGTGTGCTGCAGGCGGGTGAAAGTGTGTTGCTGCGCGTGCTTCCCGACGGCGACGTGCACTTTCCTGAGGCCCCCGGTGCCTGTGTGGTCGTCAACCCCTGCCTATCCGGCGGGTCGCTGGAGATTTTCCTGACACCGCAGCTGCCGGCCCCGCTGATCCAAATCTACGGAGCCACGCCGATCGCCGATGCGCTGGTCCAACTGTGCGGCGTGCTGGGCTACGAGGCCCGACAAGAAGCCTCGTGCGACACCGATCTGGCCGACACCACCGCCGTGGTGGTCGCCAGCCATGGCGGACCGGAAGCCGAAATCATTCGTGCGGCACTGGATAGCGGAGTCGGGTATATCGGCCTGGTGGCTAGCAAGGTGCGCGGCGCGTCGATTTTGAACGAACTCGAACTCTCCGACGCCGAGCGGGCCCGTGTGCACACCCCGGTCGGATTGGCCATCGGTGCCAAGACCCCGGCGGAGATCGCGGTATCCATCGCGGCCGAACTCATCGCCGCACTCCGGGCCGGCAACCTAACCCTTCGGACCCCGGTGAACGGCCCGCAACAGGCGGTCGACCCGGTGTGTGGCATGACGGTGCCGATCGGACCCGCCACCGAGCACCTGCAATTGGCCGGCGCCGACTACTGGTTCTGCTGCCCAGGATGCCGGACGGCGTTCGCCGTCGGGAAAGCCGGCGTATGACCGCGCGGCGGGTCACCGGTGTCGTGCTGGCGGCCGGCAGCTCCCGCAGGCTGGGGACGCCCAAACAGGTTCTGCCATACCGGGATACGACCGTGCTCGGGGCGACCCTCGATGTCGCTCGCGGCGCTGGATTCGATCAGCTCATCGTCACCCTGGGTGGTGCCGCCCAAGCGGTGCGCGATGTGGTGCCGCTGGACGGGGCCGACGTGGTGACCGTCGACGATTTCGGCACCGGGTGTTCGGCATCGCTGCGTGTTGCGTTGGGACTCGTGGACCCGCAAGCCGCCGGTATCGTGCTGATGCTCGGCGATCAGCCGCGGGTGGACCCCGCGACCGCGCGGCGGATGGTCCAGCACGGCCGAGTAGGGCCGGCCGGTGCCGTCATGGTGTGCCGCTACGCCGACGGCATCGGACATCCGTTCTGGTTCAGCCGCAGCGTGTTCGAGGAACTTTCGCAACTACACGGCGACAAAGGGGTCTGGAAACTGGTGCAGTCGGGCCGGCGCCCGGTGCGCGAACTTGCGGTGGCCGGCCCAGTGCCACTCGACGTCGACACCTGGGACGACTACCAGCGACTTCTGGAATCGGTGCGGTAATGTTCGCGAGCCCCGACGACGTGGTCCGCCGGTTCGACGAACAGGACTACCTGCTCGACACCGGAACCGCGTCGGCGATCTATTTGGCGGTCACGCTCGGCAGGCCGCTGCTGCTGGAGGGTGAGCCCGGCGTCGGCAAGACGACCGCGGCGAAAACCCTTGCGGCGGTGCTGAACACCACCCTGGTCCGGCTGCAGTGTTACGAGGGGCTGACCGCGAACGAGGCGCTCTACGACTGGAACTACCAACGCCAGCTGCTGTCCATCCGGCTGGCTGAGGCGCGTGGTGCCGGTATGTCTGAAGCGGATCTCTACACCGAGACCTACCTGGTGGACCGGCCCATCCTGCAGTGTGTGCGGCATCGCGGGCCGACACCTCCGGTGCTGCTGATCGACGAAATCGACCGGGCCGACGACGAATTCGAGGCGCTGCTGCTGGAGTTCCTCGGTGAGTCCGCGGTCACCGTCCCCGAGCTGGGCACCTTCGTCGCCGAGCGCCCACCGATCGCGGTGCTCACGTCCAACCGCAGCCGAGACCTGCATGACGCGCTGCGGCGGCGTTGCCTGTATCACTGGATCGACTACCCCGAGCCGTCCCGGGCTGCCGCGATCGTCCGCCGGACGGTGCCCGGGGCGACCGCGCCCTTGATCGAGCACGCCACCCAATTCGTGGGCAGCGCACGCGATCTCGACCTGGACAAGCCGCCCGGGGTGGCCGAGACTATCGACTGGGTCGCCGCCCTGGTGTCGCTTGGCGTCGCAGACCTGGTCGACGAGTCGGCCGTTGTCAGCCTGGGGGCGCTGGCCAAGACGCCCGACGACCGTACCCTGGTTCGCGACGCGTTCATCGAGTACAGCCACACATGAGAGGACCCCAGAGTATGAAGATCGCCAACCAGTTCACCGTCAGCGCGCAGCTCGAGCAGGCCTGGGACGTGCTGTGTGACCTGGAGCAGGTGATCCCGCTGATGCCGGGGGCGCAGCTGATCGGCCACGAGGGCGACGACTACCTCGGCAAGGTCAAGGTCAAAGTCGGGCCGGTCACCAGTGAATTCAGCGGCAAGGTGCGTTTCGTCGAGCTGGATCGCGACCAGCACCGCGCGATCATCGACGGCAAGGGCAAGGAGGCGCGTGGCACCGGCAACGCGGCCGCCACGGTCACCGCCCAGCTGCACGAGGCCGGGGAGCGCACCAGTGTCACCGTCGACACCGATCTGAAGATCGTTGGCAAGCTGGCTCAGTTCGGCAGCGGAATGCTGCAGCAGGTCTCAGAGAAATTGCTGGGTCAGTTCGTGGAGTCGCTGGAAGCGAAACTTGCCGCCGACAGCGGCAACGGCGCAGCGAGCCCGGAAGGCGCGGCGAGCCCAGCCGCGGCCGCAGCGCCGGGCTCGCCGAACGGCCAAGTCGCGGGGCCTCGCCAAGCCCCTGCTGCCGCCGAGCCCGCGCCCATCGATCTGTTGGAGCTCGCCGGTGCCGGCCGGCTCAAGAAGTATGGCGCCGTGGCGCTGGCGGTACTGGGCGTGCTGGTGCTGGTCTGGGTGCTGGGCCGGAGACGCTAGACGGGCATGAATACCCCGGTGCTGTTGCGCGGCGTCGATTTGGCGGCGTTCGCGGCCGCCCTGGTGGCCCGCCTGCGCGGCGTTGGGGTTCTCGTATCCGCCAGTGGCCAGACGAGTTTCGTGCACGCACTCCGACAGTTGGCGCCGCACACCCCGTCGGCGCTGTATTGGGCGGCCAGGCTGACCCTGGTCAACCGGATGGAAGATCTCAGCGCCTTCGACGCAGTGTTCGCCACGGTGTTCGGGGTGTTCGGGACCATGCAACCCGACGGCTCGAGAGGCCCCGCCCCGTCCCTGCCGCTCCCGGGCCCCCGGACACCCGCGGCCGGCACCGTCCATCGCGCCGGCACCCGTTCCAGTGCCGCCGCCCAAACCGTGCCCTGGGCCACCCGGACCGTCACCGACCAGGACGGCACAGCAGACTTGAGCGTCTTACTGCCAGACGTCCTGCCCAGCCGCATCGCGGCACTGGCCGACGAACCATTTGACCGGTTCGATCCCGAGGACCTCCGTCTGCTTGGTTCCTGGCTGGAGGCGTCGGTGCGGCGCTGGCCCCAGCGCCGCAGCCTGCGGTTTGAGCCGAGCCCCCATGGCAAACGGATCGACTTGCGGGCGACGATGAACGCGTCGCGCGCGACCGGTTGGGAGTCGGTCGTCCTGGCCAGAACGCGGCCTCGCCGCCGCCCCCGCCGGGTGGTCCTGGTCTGCGATGTGAGCCGCTCGATGCAGCCCTATGCGGCGATCTATCTGCATTTGATGCGGGCGGCGGTGCTGCGTCAGGCGGGGATCCGGCCCGAGGTCTTCGCGTTTTCGACGTCACTGACCCGGCTCACCTCGGTCCTGTCCCACCGCTCGGCCGAGGCGGCGCTGGAACGGGCCAACGCAAAGGTGACTGACCGGTACGGCGGCACGTTCATCGGCCGCAGTGTCGGTGCCCTGCTGGCGCCGCCACATGGCAATGCACTGCGCGGCGCGGTGGTGATCATCGCTTCCGATGGCTGGGACAGTGATCCTCCCGATGTGCTCGGGCACGCGATGGCCAGGCTGCGTCGCCGCGCCGAGTTGCTGGTGTGGCTCAACCCGCGCGCAGCGCACAGTGAATTCCAGCCGCTGGCCGGTTCAATGGCGGCGGCCCTGCCGTTCTGCGATCTGTTCCTGCCAGCGCACTCACTGGCCGGCTTGCACGAGCTGCTGCTGGCGCTGGCCGGCGCCCGCGCCGGATAGGGCACCTGATAGAGCGCCTGATAGGGCAGGATCGGCAAGTATGGACCAGGTATGGGCGAACCGGGCGGCCACCGCCGAAACCGCCGCCGTACAACGGCATCTGAGGCGGCTCTGGGCGCTGCCGGGAACGCAGCTGGGAGTGGTGGCCTGGCCGTCAGACCGAAAGGACCGGTTGTTCGGCACCTGGCACTACTGGTGGCAGGCGCATCTGCTGGATTGCCTGGTCGATGCGCAGCTGCGCGACCCGCAGCCGGAAAGACGTACCAAGATCAACCGGCAGGTCCGCTCGCACCGGCTGCGCAACAACTTGTCGTGGATCAACAACTATTACGACGACATGGCTTGGCTGGCGCTGGCGCTGGAACGTGCCGCCCGGGTGGCCGGCGTCGAGCGCAGGCGCGCGCTACCGAAGCTCGCCGACCAGTTCGTCAAAGCATGGGTGCCCGAAGATGGCGGTGGCATCCCGTGGCGCAAACAAGACCAATTTTTCAACGCCCCGGCCAACGGACCGGCGGGGATCTTCCTGGCCCGCTACGGGGACCGGCTGCGGCGGGCCGAGCAGATGGGCGATTGGATCGACCGCACGCTGATCGACCCGGAGACACATCTGGTGTTCGACGGCATCAAGGCCGGCTCGCTGGTCCGCGCCCAGTACACCTACTGC
The DNA here is from genome assembly GCA_963728815.1 of uncultured Actinomycetota bacterium. Taxonomy (GTDB): domain Bacteria; phylum Actinomycetota; class Actinomycetes; order Mycobacteriales; family Mycobacteriaceae; genus Mycobacterium. Next base: position 436,581 of record CAVSLH010000011.1, on the reverse strand, counting down.
CAGGGCGTGGTGCTCGGATTGGAAACCGAGCTGGCGGCACGCACCGACTCCGACGCCCGGGGCCGCCACGCGGCACGGGTGCATCGCCTGGTCGCAGCCGTCAACGAGCACATGGCGCCGTCGGGAGTGCTGCCGGGCGCCGGCGGCGGGGACGGCGGCCTGTTCGCAGGCATCACCGCCCGATACCTCGCGCTGGTCGCGACCACGCTGCCGGGTGACTCGGCCGAAGACGTCGCGGCCCGCGACACCGCCCGCAAGATGGTGCTGTCCTCGGCGAAGTCGGCGTGGGACTGCCGGCGAACGCTGGACGGGCTGCCCATATTCGGGGCGTTTTGGGACCGTGACGCCGAGCTGCCCACGGCGGGCGGCCAGCAGGCGCAGTTCGTCCAGGGCGTGGTGAGCAGCTCCGACGTTGCCGAACGGGACCTGTCAGTGCAACTGTCGGGGTGGATGTTGATGGAGGCCGCCTATAACGTCACAGCGGTGACCGCGGGCTCACTCGGGTAGCACCAGCGGGTCAGGCTCGTCGTTAGCTTCCGTGGCTTCCTGAGCTTCCTTGGTTGCGCCGCGGCGTCCCAGGTAGACCCGTCCCGCTGAGATCAGGGCCGGCAACAGTGACACCAACAGGATGGCCAGGATGATCTTTTCCAGGTTCTGGTGAACGAACGGCACAGTGCCCAGGAAGTAGCCCACCAGCGTCGCACCGCCGCCCCAGGCGATACCGCCGACGATGTCGAACCCAAGGAACACCGGATAGCGCATGTACGACACCCCGGCGATCACCGGCACGAAGGTCCGCACGAACGGCGCGAACCGAGCAAGGATGATCGCCCAGGGCCCGTATTTCTCGAAGAAAGCATGCGACTCGGTCACGTAGTGCTTTTTGAAGAACCGGGAATCTTCCTTCTTGAACAGGGCCGGTCCGATCCGGCGCCCGATGAAATACGCGGTCTGGTCGCCCAGCACCGCGACCACCGCGACGCAGGGCGCCAGTACCCAGATGCTGACCGGTGGGTGCGGGTGCGCGGCCAGCAGCCCACCGGTGAACAACAGCGACTCCCCGGGCAGCAGCGGAAACAGCAGCCCGGTCTCGATGAAGACGATGATCAGAATCCCGGGCAGCACGGCGGACCCGAAAACGCCGTTGGCGCCCAGCCAGTACATCGGGTCGAGGATGTCCGGCAAGGCCATCACGGCGGTGCTCATGACGTCTCAACATACCGGTGCCGGCCCACCGGTCTCGACGGAAACTTCGCGCAGACTGGCTGACAGACCCGATTGTGGTGTTGCGATACTGGGTAGACCCAGTCGTCAGGAGGAATTTCATGCCCATCGCAACGCCCGAGATCTACGCCGAGATGCTGGGACGCGCCAAGGAGAACTCGTACGCTTTCCCGGCCATCAATTGCACCTCCTCGGAGACCGTCAACGCCGCGATCAAAGGCTTCGCCGACGCCGGCAGCGACGGCATCATCCAGTTCTCCACCGGTGGCGCTGAGTTCGCCTCCGGTCTCGGGGTCAAAGACATGGTGACCGGTGCGGTAGCGCTGGCCAAGTTCACCCGCACCATCGCGGCCAAATACCCGATCAACGTCGCGCTGCACACCGACCACTGCCCCAAGGACAAGCTGGACACCTACGTACGGCCGCTGCTGGCGATCTCGGCGCAGCGGGTAGCGGCCGGCAAGAATCCGCTGTTCCAGTCGCACATGTGGGACGGCTCGGCGGTGCCGATCGACGAGAACCTCGCCATCGCCCAGGAGCTGCTGAAGGCAGCCGCGGCCGCCAAGATCATCCTCGAGGTCGAGATCGGCGTGGTGGGCGGCGAGGAGGACGGCGTGGTGGGCGCGATGGACGAGAAGCTGTACACCACCCCCGACGACTTCGAGAAGACGGTCGATGCGCTGGGCGCCGGCGAGCACGGCAAGTATCTGCTGGCCGCGACGTTCGGCAACGTGCACGGCGTCTACAAGCCCGGCAACGTCAAGCTGCGTCCCGACATCCTTGCCGAAGGCCAGACGGTGGCGGCGGCCAAGCTCGGCTTGTCCGAGGGCTCCAAGCCGTTCGACTTCGTCTTCCACGGCGGCTCCGGTTCGCTGAAGTCAGAGATCGAGGAAGCGCTGCGCTACGGCGTGGTGAAGATGAACGTTGACACCGACACCCAGTACGCGTTCACTCGCCCGCTCGCCGGCCACATGTTCACCAACTACGACGGCGTGCTCAAGGTCGACGGCGACGTCGGCTCCAAGATGGTCTACGACCCGCGCAGCTACCTCAAGAAGGCCGAAGCCGGGATGACCGAGCGGGTGATCGAGGCCTGCAACGACCTGCACTGCGCCGGAAAGTCCCTTTCCTCCGACTGAGCGGAGCCGGCCGGTCGGCCGGCGAGCGAAGCTGGCAAGTCAGCCCGGGCCTAGCCGCTGGGGGACTGGCAGATCTTCCACTGATCGTCGCGGAACTGCAGGTCAAGGCTGCGCGTCGAGCGGACCTGCGGGTCGTAGGCCATGAACGTGGTGACATTTGCCTCGGCGTGTTGGCCGTTGACGACCACCTGGTCGATGCTGGCGATCACCGGATATTGCTTGGCCGCTGAAACGCGCTGGTAGGTTTCCTGCCACGCGTGCTCGTCGTAATCCACGTAGCCGTCGCGGGTGGTGCCGCAGGTCATGGTGCGTAGCGCTGTCAGGTCGCCACGCTGCACCGCGATGTCGAAGCTTTCGATGGTGTGCCGCACCTGGTCTTCCTGTGAGACTTTCGAGTGTTTACCGCGGGTCAGCAGCACGGTGAGCATGATTGTGATTACCGCCAACGCCAAAACGATCACCACCAGCGCCAGCACCCAGCCCCAGTTGTATTGCTTGGACGTCCGCAACTTCGCCCCTAGCCGTGGCGGGATCGATTGTGGCGTAGCAGTTTTCGGGGGATTCGGGATAGCTGTCGGGGGTATTCCAGCTTGCCCTGGCGGGCCGGCCGGAACGGGGGGGGTTGGGAAGACTTCCGTCGCGGGTTCCGGGGCGGTGGCGATGACCGCGGTCTCCTTGGCGTCGAAGCCGGGTGCCGTGAACCGACGCTCGCGCTGCTGCCCTTCCGGTTTCGCCTCCGGATCGTCGTCCGCAACGGATTTGTTGATCACCACGGTCTCGGTCTCGGGGTCGCTCGGCACCAGGGGGTAGCCCTCGGTGACGTCTTCGCCGGGATTCGCGAACCGTTCGCCGGCCGGGTCGCCCCGGTCGGGCTCGGGTGCATTGGGCATGGGTGCGGCTGTCCTCCCGCTATCGAGTCGGTAGTTGGAGCTTAGCGACCCGGCCCCGGGTTGGGGTGATGGCCGAGGTACGGCACCCCGGCGGATGGCGGAACGGCAGAATAGCAACCATGACGCCGATGGGTGATCTTCTGGGACCTGATCCGATCCTGCTGCCTGGCGACAGCGACGCCGAGGCGGAACTGTTGGCCGATGAGAACCCGGGCATAGTCGCCGCCGCGCATCCGTCGGCGTCGGTGGCCTGGGCGGCGCTTGCCGAGGAGGCGCTGGCCGAGGACAAAGCCGTCACGGCCTACGCATATGCGCGCACCGGCTACCACCGGGGCCTGGACCAGCTGCGCCGCCATGGCTGGAAGGGTTTCGGCCCGGTGCCCTATTCGCACGAGCCCAATCGGGGCTTCCTGCGCTGTGTGGCAGCGCTGGCGCGGGCTGCTGACGCTATCGGCGAGACCCACGAGTATCGGCGCTGCCTGGATCTGCTCGACGATTGTGACCCCGCGGCCCGCTCCGCGCTCGGGCTCTAGAAGCTGGCCGAACAGTTACCGGTGCCGTCCGGGCATTCGATCTGGACGGTGGCGTGGTCCAGTCCACGAGCGCGCAGCACCACGCGCGCCTCGCTGAGCACCCGGGCGGAGTCGGCGTCGCTGGTCAAGTGTGCGGTGCACATGTCCTTGCCTGGCGAAAGTGTCCACACGTGCAGGTCGTGCACTTCGGTCACGCCGTCGACCGCACCCAGCGCCGAACGCAGCTCCTCGACGTCGATGTGGGCCGGCGATGATTCAGAAAGGATCCGCAACGCCGCCCGGGCCAGCGAGATCGCCCGTGGCAGCACCCAAAGCGCCACCAGCACGGCGACCACCACGTCGGCGTAGGGCCAGTGCGTGGTGATGGTGACGACGCCGGCGATCAACACACCTATGCTGCCGACGGTGTCGGCGACGACCTCCATGTAGGCGCCCTTGACCGCCAGGCTGTCCTCCGAGTGCGAGCGCAGCAGCAATGCCACTACGAAGTTGGCGGCCAGGCCGGCCAGCGCAACCACCACCATCGGCACACCGGGGATGGACGGGGCTTCCTTGAGCCGTTCGATCGCTTCGTAGAGGATGAACAACGCGACCCCGATCAGCAGCCCGGCGTTGGCCACCGCGGTGAACACCTCGGCGCGATGCCAGCCATAGGTGCGGGCCGGTGACGAGCTGCCGCGCCGGGCCAGCACGACGGCGGCCAATCCCATGAACACGGCAACCACGTCGGTGAGCATGTGCCCGGCATCGGCCAGCAGCGCAATCGAGTTGATCAACAACGCCGTGGTGAGTTCCACAACGAAGAACGCCGCCAGGATCACAGCGGCGATGATCATGCGGGGGATCATCCGAGACGCGTCAGTCTCGGCAGGGGTGTGATTGTGCCCGGCGCCCATAGCGCCTCAATATATGCGTACTAACGCATATATAGCAAGGGTTAGAACCAACGGCTCCAGAACCGGGTCAACGAGTTGCCCGCGGCCGCCAGCCCGTGAGGCACACCGGACAGGTCGAACAACCAGAACACAATCGCAAAGAGCCACTGGTTAAGTGCCGGTGCCAAGAACAGGAACAGCAGAAAAAACATGCCGAACTGCTTGGCCGGAGCCACCGCGCGCTGCGTCTCGGGACTCAAATGCGGCTCCAGGGCTTCGTAACCGTCCAGACCCGGGATCGGCAGCAGGTTGAGCACCGCCCCGGTGACCTCAAGGAATCCGAGGAATGCCACCCCTGCCCACAGCACCCAGTGGTCCGGGTCGTGGCACAACCGGGTTACCACCAGCAGCAGCACCGCCAGCACTATGTTGGCCGCCGGCCCGGCCAAACTGACCAGGGTGCGGCGCCCCGCCGTCATGAACCAAGTCCGCAGATATACCGCGGCACCTGGCAGGCCGATCCCGCCCAGCGCGATGAACACCATCGGCAGGGCGAGTGAGAGCCCGGGATGGCTGTAGCGCCGCGGATCCAGCGTCAGGTAGCCGCGCATCGCGACGTCGTGGTCGCCGAATCGCCAGGCGGTGAACGCGTGCCCGAATTCGTGCAGGCACAGCGACACCAGCCAGCCGGCGATCACGAAGATGAACACCCCGGCATAGGCCAGTGGCCGCACGCTCGCCCCGGCCAGCCAGGCCAGCACGCCCCCGACGGCCGTCAATCCGACCAGGGCCAGAAAGATCGGGCTGGGTCGCACCGATTCGTGCAGACCCATGTCCCTCATCGGAAACCTCTCATGGGAAGCTCACCAGTCGAAACTATCGGACCAGCAGCCAGCCTTCGACGTTGCGGTAGAAGGTCGAACGGCGCGCCGTGCGGGGGGCCGGGACACCGTCACGCACCACAGCGACACCAGTGCTGCCGAGCTGGACTGCGCGCCCGGTGATCCACCGGCGCCAGATTCTGCAGCGGCTCACCCCGGCCCGCAGGCCCGGCATGGCCAGCGTCGGCTCGATGCACACGCCGGCGACATCGCCGTCGAACAACGGCGTGTCGTCGACGATTGCCTCGCCGTGGATCAACTGCCGGCCGTCGGCCGGTAACCAAGCGGCCCGGCCCACGATGACCGACCCGGTCTCGTCGCGGATCAGCGGCACCCGCCGGGCCGAACCGCGCCGAGTGCGTCGCGCCGCCCTGCGCCCGGCCGGTAGGCGGTAGACCCGGGTCGCCGTGGTGCGCCGGCGCGGTACGTAAGCCACCTCGATGTCGAGTCGGTCGGCGCGCAACAGCCGGCTCAGCACTGTTGCCAGATCAGCGTCGGCGCCGACCACCACAAGCCGTCGGTATGGCCCGATCGCGGCGTCTATATCGGCCGGACTATTGGCCTGGTGGGTGGGCAGGCCGCTCAGAAGTCTTTGAATGCCGCGTTGTCGGTCATGAGCAGGATCGGGGCCAAACAACAACACCGCCACGCTGGAGGTGTTCTCGGCCGTGTTCAAGACACTCCTCGCAAACCGCTGGGATAGGGTGGGTCACCGGCTGGACCACAATAAGCAGGCGTAAACAGGCGTAAACATGCGGGAGTGGGCGGGAGCAAGTCATGCCGGCAATCGTCCTTATCGGCGCCCAGTGGGGCGACGAGGGCAAAGGTAAGGCCACTGACCTGCTCGGTGGGCGTGTGCAGTGGGTGGTGCGTTATCAGGGTGGCAACAACGCCGGGCACACCGTCGTCTTGCCCAGCGGCGAGAATTTCGCGCTGCACCTGATCCCGTCCGGGGTACTGACGCCCGGTGTCACCAACGTCATCGGCAACGGTGTGGTGGTGGATCCCGGTGTGCTGCTCGGCGAACTCAAAGGCCTGGAAGACCGCGGTGTCGACACTTCTAAGCTGCTGATCTCCGCCGACGCGCACCTGCTGATGCCCTACCACGTCGCCATCGACAAGGTCACCGAGCGGTACATGGGCAGCAAGAAGATCGGCACCACCGGCCGCGGCATCGGTCCGTGCTACCAGGACAAGATCGCCCGCATGGGGATCCGGGTCGCCGACGTGCTCGACCCGGAGCAGCTGACCCACAAGATCGAGGCCGCACTCGAGTTCAAAAACCAGGTGCTGGTCAAGATCTACAACCGCAAGGCGCTGGACCCGGCTCAGATTGTCGAGACGCTGCTGGAGCAGGCGCAGCGATTTCGGCATCGCATAGCCGACACCCGGCTGCTGCTCAACGCAGCGCTGGAGGCCGGCGAAACGGTGTTGCTGGAAGGCTCGCAGGGCACCCTGCTCGACGTCGACCACGGCACCTACCCGTATGTGACGTCATCGAACCCGACGGCGGGTGGCGCAGCCGTGGGCTCCGGCATCGGCCCGACCCGTATCCGCACCGTGCTGGGGATCCTCAAGGCCTACACCACCCGGGTGGGCTCCGGCCCGTTCCCCACCGAGCTGTTCGACGAGAACGGCGAATACCTTTCCAAGACGGGCGGCGAGTTCGGCGTGACGACGGGACGACGGCGGCGCTGCGGTTGGTTCGACGCCGTCATCGCCCGCTACGCCACGCGGGTCAACGGCATCACCGACTTCTTCCTGACCAAGCTGGACGTGCTCTCCAGCCTGGAAACGGTGCCGGTGTGCGTCGGCTATCAGATCGACGGCGCGCGCATTCGCGAGATGCCGATGACGCAGACCGACCTCGCTCGCGCCGAGCCGATCTACGAGGAGCTGCCGGGCTGGTGGGAGGACATCTCCGGAGCGCGGGAATTCGACGACTTGCCCGCCAAAGCACGCGACTACGTGTTGCGATTGGAAGAGCTTGCCGGAGCGCAGGTTTCGTGTATCGGTGTCGGTCCCGGACGGGATCAAACCATCGTGCGCCGCGACATCTTGCGGGCCCGCTCGTGACCCACTACTCATCCCTGCGCCCAGAAGAAGTCGATCCTGAATACGAACACCACGGCGGCTTTCCGGAATACGGTCCAGCTAACCCTGGTGAGGGTTTTCGCCGATTCGTGGCAGCCATGCGCCGGTTACAGGACCTGGCCGTGTCCGCCGACCCCGACGACGACGTCTGGGACCACGCGGCCGATCGCGCGGCGGCGCTAGTCGAGCTGCTCGGCCCGTTTGAGGCCGATGAAGGCAGAGCGCCGGCCGGGCGGACGCCGGACTTGCCCGGCATGGGCAGCCTGCTGCTGCCGCCCTGGACATTGACGCGGTACAGCCCCGACGGTGTCGAAATGCAGGGATATTTCAGCCGGTTTCACGTCGGCGGCAACCACGCGGTGCACGGCGGTGTGCTGCCGCTGCTGTTTGATCACATGTTCGGCATGATCTCGCACGCCGCGGGACGGCCGATCAGCCGGACGGCCTTCCTGCATGTCGATTACCGCAAGATCACCCCGATCGATGCGCCGTTGGTCATTCGCGGACGCGTCACTACTACCGAGGGCCGCAAGGCATTTGTGTCCGCAGAATTGGTCGACAGCGACGAGACACTGTTGGCCGAAGGCAACGGCCTGATGGTGCGGTTACTCCCCGGCCAGCCGTAGCGCGCGCCTGGCTGCTATTGGTTCGGCGAAGGCGGCACCACGATGATGGTCGCCCCGGGAATTGCCGCCAGAGCCGCCGCGATGTTCTCCGCGACGCCCGGCGGCAGGCTCGCCGCAGGGTTCGTTGGGGGGTTTGTGGGTATGACCGCCGCGGGGGCCGGGGCGGGCCTCGCGGCCGCTGTGCCCGCCGCCCCTCCCGATTTGCCTCCCGCCGCCGTGGCCGCCGCCGGGCTCGGTGAGGAGCCCCCGCCCCGGGCCACCAGACCCGTCATGGCGCTGCCGATCAAGCCCGCCGCCGCCATGCCGGCATAGGAATCATCCGAACCGTCCTGCATGAATATCGGGGCGGCGGTGCCGGGCAACATCGCTGCGACTTGGCGTACTTGCGGCGGTAGGGCCCAGGTCTGCGGCACGGAGAGCCCGCCAAGGGTGGCGGCCCGACCGGTAAAGGCAGAGACCTCCGCCGCGCTTCCGGGCCTGGACACCAGCGCAGGCTGCTCCCAACTCAGCGGTTTGCCCGTGTTCTGTTGCAGCTCCTCATCCTTTTGATATTCGTCGGTTTCGTCGTGGCGAATCGCCTCGCTCAGCTGCCCCAGCGATACGCCCAAGCTGGCAGCCGATAGGGAAACGGCCGCGAGCACCAGAAGGTCGAGTTCCGCAAGGGGATTTTGAAGACTTGCGGCCAGGGCCGGTAAGGAGGGTAAGGCGGCGGCTGGGGCGGCTGCGGCGGCGGCCGGTGCAGCGGCTTGGGCCGCCGCCGTCGCAGCTTTGCTCACCAGCCCTGCCGGGTTGGTGGTTTGCGGTGGCGGGGTGAACGGCGTCAGCTTCGACGCGGCTGCCGAGGTGCCGGCGTAGCTTTCCATGGCGACGATGTCCTGGGCCCACATTTCGCCGTATTGCGCTTCGCCAGTCGCGATCGCCGGGGTGTTTTGGCCGAAAATATTGGTCCGGGCCAGCGACATCACCATGTTGCGATTGGCCGCGATCGCCATCGGGGGCACTGTCGTCGCGTGTGCCGCTCGTAGGCGCCCGCCGCGGCCAGGGCCTGGGCGGCGGCCTGCTCAGCCTGAGCAGCGGTGCCCCTCATCCAAGCCACGTACGGGGTGACCGCGGCCACCATCGATAGCGCCGAGGGACCCAGCCACTGCTGGCTGGTGAGCCCCGAAATCACCGAACCGTAGGAGGCCGCCGTCGAATTCAGTTCGGTGGCCAGCCGTTGCCAGGCCCCCGCCGCCGCCACCAGCGGCGCCGAGCCGGGACCAGAATAGATTCTGGCGGAATTGATTTCCGGTGGTAGCGCTGCGAAGTCCAACATGGCTATACCCTTCCTAGACCCCTCCTAGGGCAGCCGCGGCTGCGTTGACAGCCTCGGTGGCCGCATAAGAGCCCCCGCTTGACACCAGCGTGGCCACAAACTGGTCGTGAATCGCTGCGGCCTGAGCGCTGACCACCTGATAAAGCTGGGCGTGAATGGCGAACCGCACCGCCGTCATCGCGGACACCTCGTCGGCGGCAGCGGGAACCACCTCAGTTGTCAGATCGGCAACCGCGGCGTTCAGGGCGCTCATTGCCGAGCCGATGCTCGCCAAATCGCTGGCGGCTGTGCTCAGCATCTCCGGCTGTGTCGTCACGAACGACATGGACTCCTTTAGGGGACTGTCGGATCCGCGAAGGGCGTCAGCTCCTGCGGCGGCAGGCAGCAGCGACTGGGGCGCAAACCGATTTAGGCGACCAAACCGTGCCAGTGTCGGATCGGATAGCCAAACGCTAAACAGTTTCTGGCTGGCTCATCACTAATCACTACTCGCCCCCACCTCCTCTCCGCCAAGTTTCACAGGGAGATGTCAGCAGAGTTGCACAAAAAGACAAAAAAGGAGCCGAGACGCGGCTTTCGCTAAGGGAGGCCTGGTCGATTGCGTCGGTGCGGGCACCCTACGGCCATCATCGCGCGGCCCGTAGCGCTCCTATCCTTGAGCAACACACGGCGAGACTGGGCGAGAGGGTGAGCTGGTGACTGACGGCGTGACCGAAGGACAGCACGAGCCCACCGGCAAGCACGAGCCCTCGGCGGCTCCCGAAGAGGATGAGACCGCGGCGATTGTCGTGAGGCGCCGGCTTGCCGACGAGCCTGCCGACGCCGATGGCAGTGCAGATGACGAAGCCGACGTCAGGCCCCGGGTGATGCTGCTGGGTTCGGGTGAGCTCAGCCGGGAGCTGGTGATCGCTTTGCGACGCCTCGGCGCGGAGGTGATCGATGTCGATAGTGACGCCGATGCGCCCGCGCTGTCGGCCGAATTCGGACGGCTGCAACCCGACTTCGTGGTGACGGTCACCAACTCAATCTCCGACGAGGCTCTTCAGGCCCTCGAGGCCATCGAGGTTCAGGCCGAAGACCAGTTCACTGAACTGGTGCCCAGCGCCCGCAGCGTCCGGCTCACCAGCGACCGAGAGGGCCTACGCCGGCTCGCTGCCGACGAGCTGGGCTTGCCCACCGCACCGTTCTGGTTCGCTGGATCGGTCGGCGAGCTCAAGGCGGTGGCCGCCCACGCCGGGTTTCCGTTGCTGGTGAAACCGGTGGCCGGGGTGGTCGGCCAGGGGCAGTCGGTGGTCGCGGGGCCTGACGATATCGAGCTCGCCTGGCAGCGTGCGGTGGGGCGTGAAGTAGGGCGAGCGCGCCAGCGGGTGTTGGCCGAAACGGTGGTCGAGATCGAATTTCAGATCAGCTTGCTCGCCGTGCGCGCCGATGGCCCGACGGGTCCGGTGATCGAGTTCTGCACACCCATCGGTCATCGCAGCGCCGCAGGCGTGCTGGAATCCTGGCAACCGCAGAAGATGAGCGCGGCCGCTTCCGACGCTGCCAAGTCGATCGCCGCGCGCATCGTCAAGGCCCTCGGCGGGCGCGGCGTCTTCAGTGTCGAGTTGATGATCAACGGCGATGAAGTGTACTTCGCCGACGTCACCGCGTGCCCGCACGAGAGCGCCTGGGTGACGCTACGCAGCCAGCGGCTTTCGGCGTTCGAACTGCAGGCCCGGGCCATACTGGGCCTTCCGGTAGACACCATGATGATTTCGCCGGGTGCCGCCCGCGTGATGAATCCGGGCGCTGAGGCGCCGACTGCCGACGCGCTGACCGGTGCGCTTGGTGTGCCGGAAAGCGATGTCCGGGTGTTCGGGCCGGCACCCGCCGATGTGACGCGCAAGCTGGGGGTGGCACTGGCTACAGCACCAGATGTGGGGACCGCACGCGATCGGGCCCGCGACGTGGCTACCGTGCTGTCCGGGCGCCGGCAGCCGTGAGTTTCGCAGGGGCCCAGCTGAATATGCGAGACTCACGCGGGTGAGCTACGCAGGAGATATCAAGCCTAAGCCCCCCGCGCATTGACCTTAGACCTGGCGGGTGGACCTGTGTTTGCTCGGTGTGGGCCCGCTCGTGATCTTCACCATCCGATCGGTCCTTCGGGTTTGCCTCGCAGCATCTCCAGCTCGGCGGCCACCTTGGCGAGCAGCTCAACGATCTCGATGCCCATGTTTAGGCTCAGCGGCTCGTCGCGGGGATGAGACCCCATCCTGTCGAGCAGCGCTTTGACGTCGGCGCTCAGCTGTTCGGACACTCTTCCCTCGTGAGTCTCACTCAGGATTTCCTCTAAATCTACCGCAATCGTTTCCAAGTTGGGCCAACTCCAACTCGCAAAACCGTCGTGGTACAGCCGCGAGATAGGCGCGGCTAATGACCTCGGTACGATCCGAGGTCAGGTATTGCCGAGCAGCATGGGGGCAATCTCGCCGAGGCTTGAATGCTCAAGCGCGGATATTGTGACTCACAATGCTCACGAAGGACGAGGTCAAACAAGCATGAGCACAGAGCACGCACGCTCCTACGCGGGAGATATCACGCCGCTTGAGGCCTGGAAAATGCTGAACGACAACCCCCGGGCGGTGCTGGTCGATGTACGCACCGACGCCGAATGGCGGTTCGTCGGTGCGCCCGACTTGTCGAGTATTGGCCGCGAGGTGGTCTACATCGAGTGGAACACGTCCGACGGGAAGCGCAACGAGAACTTCCTGGCCGAACTGCAGGACCGGGTCCCGCCCGCAGAAGCCGGTCAGGGGGAGCGGCCGGTGGTGTTTCTGTGCCGTTCGGGTAACCGCTCCATTGGCGCCGCCGAAGTTGCGACGGAGGCGGGCATCGCGCCGGCCTACAACGTGCTGGACGGCTTCGAAGGTCATCTCAATGCAGAGGGTCACCGCGGTGAAACGGGTTGGCGGGCGATCGGATTGCCCTGGAAGCAGCTATGACCGACGACCGCTCGGTCCGCACGCCTAAGGCGCTGCCCGACGGCGTCAGCCAGGCCACCATCGGCGTGCGCGGCGGCATCTTGCGGTCCGGGTTTGAAGAGACCGCCGAGGCGATGTATTTGACCTCCGGCTATGTCTACCCGTCGGCGGCCGTAGCGGAGAAGTCGTTCACCGGCGAGCTGGACCACTTTGTGTACTCGCGTTACGGCAACCCCACCGTGACCATGTTCGAGGAACGGTTACGCCTGATCGAGGGGGCACCCGCGGCGTTCGCCACCGCGAGTGGCATGGCCGCGGTGTTCACCTCCCTTGGCGCGCTGCTGGCGGCCGGTGACCGGTTGGTCGCCGGGCGTAGCCTGTTCGGGTCGTGTTTCGTGGTATGCAGCGAAATCCTGCCGCGATGGGGCGTGCAGACCGTCTTCGTCGACGGCGATGACTTGGCGCAATGGGAGCATGCGCTTTCGGTGCCCACTGCGGCGGTGTTCTTCGAGACGCCGTCGAATCCGATGCAGTCGCTGGTGGATATCGCCGCAGTGACCGAGCTGGCACATGCCGCAGGCGCAAAGGTGGTGCTGGACAACGTTTTTGCCACACCACTGCTGCAGCAGGGCTTTCCGCTGGGTGTTGACGTGGTGGTGTACTCGGGTACCAAGCACATCGACGGTCAGGGTCGGGTGCTGGGCGGCGCGATCCTCGGCGACAAGGAGTACATCGACGGTCCGGTGCAGAAGCTGATGCGGCACACCGGCCCGGCGATGAGTGCCTTCAATGCCTGGGTGTTGCTGAAAGGCCTTGAGACACTCGCGATTCGGGTAGAGCACAGCAATTCTTCGGCGCACCGGATTGCGGAGTTCTTCGAGGGCCATCCGGCGGTGCGTTGGGTGCGCTACCCATTTCTGGTGTCGCACCCGCAGCACGACCTGGCCAAGCGTCAGATGTCCGGCGGCGGGACGGTGGTCACCTTCGAGCTCGACACCACGGAGAGCGCTGCCAAGCAACGGGCCTTCGAGGTGCTCGACAAGCTGCGGCTGATCGACATTTCCAACAACCTCGGTGACGCCAAATCGCTTGTCACCCATCCGGCGACCACGACTCACCGGGCGATGGGTCCGGAGGGTCGCGCCGCGATCGGGCTCGGTGACGGCGTGGTCCGCATCTCCGTCGGGCTGGAAAACACCGACGACCTGATCGCCGATATCGACCAGGCCCTCGGCTAGCCGGCCGCCTTCTCGGCCTCTTCGGCGCGTTCGGCGGCCGCCAGCGCCCCCTCTTGCGTTTGCTGCTCCACCCAGTTCACCAGCGGCCGGGCGTAAATCATCTGGCTGGTGATGGCCATCTGGCCGCGCGTGCGACCCAGGAAGGAGATTCCCCAGGCGAACATGGCGGCGATGCGGTTCCGATGGCCGATCAGGTAGTAGAGGTGCAGCAGCAGCCACGCCAGCCAGGCGATGAAGCCGGCGAACTCCACCTTGCCGACCTGCGCGACGGCGCTGTACCGGGAGATGAGGGCCATGCTGCCCTTGTTCAAGTACTTGAACGGCTTGCGGTTGGCCGGATCGTCGTGGCCCTTCACCGCGTGCTTGATCACCGTGGTGGCGTAGTGCGCCCCCTGGATCGCGCCCTGGGCCATCCCGGGTACGCCGGGCACGGACATCAGATCACCAATGACGAAGACGTACGGGTGGCCCTTGACGGTGAGGTCGGGCTCTACGATCACCCGTCCGGCGCGGTCGGTTTCGGTTCCGTCGGACTGTTCGGCGATCATCCTGCCGAGCGGGCTGGCCTGGACGCCCGCCGCCCACACCTTGCAGGCGCATTCGATGCGGCGCTCGCCGCCGTTCTTCTCCTTGATCGTGATGCCCTTGTAGTCGACGGCTGTCACCATCGCGTTGAGCTGGACCTCGACGTCCATTTTCTTCCAGCCGCTTTTGCGCCTTGAGGCCAAGTTTCGGGCCCATCGGCGGCAACACCGCGGGCGCGGCGTCGAGCAGGATGACCCGGCATTCGCTGGGCGTAATGGTCCGAAACGCCCCCGCCAGGGTGCGCTCGGCGAGTTGGACGATCTCGCCGGCCAGCTCGACGCCCGTTGGCCCGGCACCGACCACCACGAAGGTAAGCCGGCGGTGCCGCTCAGCCGGGTCGGTGGCGACCTCGGCGGCCTCGAACGCGCCGAGAATGCGGCCCCGTAGCTCCAGCGCGTCATCGATAGTCTTCATGCCGGGCGCGAAGGCCGCGTACTCGTCATGGCCAAAATAGGACTGCTGCGCGCCGGCGGCCACGATGAGGCTGTCGTAGGACGTCACCGTCTCCATGCCCATCAGGTGCGACGTGACCGTCTTCGCCTTCAGATCGATCGCGCTGACCTCACCCCACAACACCCGGACGTTCTTCTGCTTCCGCAGGATCAGCCTGGTGGTTGGGGCGATGTCGCCTTCGGACAAGATCCCTGTCGCCACTTGATACAGCAGTGGCTGGAACAAATGGGTGGTGGTCTTCGAGATGAGGGTGATGTCGACGTCGGCCCGTTTGAGCGACTTGGCCGCATTCAGGCCGCCGAATCCGCTTCCGATGATGGCGACGCGATGGCGCTTGGCGACCGCCGAGGGCTCGCTGGATGGGCGCGACATACTTCTCCCTTTCCGGGTCCTTCTGGGTCCGCAGCGCATGTACACCGTACGACTCCACCCAGGCGAACGTCGCCTTTTCTGCGTCTGGGCGGTCGCGCCGCTGATTGTCCATCGCCGTCGCCGAGTCGTCTTTACACTATACGGGTATGGGGTATCAGTTGGTCGCGTGGATGTCGCGCTCGTGACGCCCCGGCTACTGCCACGGCTGCGATCCACCATTGCCGTGGTAGTGGTGGCGTGGCTGCTCGTAGGCGCGGCCGGCGCTCACTGCGACTTCCCGCGGTTCGAATCGCATTCAGCTCGCCCGTCGCACTCCTCGGTCACAGCGGTGGGCAGTGAGGGTGCGGTCAACGTCGACCATACGGTTCTTACCGACGGCTCGAGGTTGTCGTGCCCGGCCAAGTTGGCGACGGCGGAAACACCCCGATCGGCCACCTCATTGGTTGCGCTTGGCGCAGTGATGGCGGTGGTCGCCAGCGCTGGATTGTTCGCCGACCTCATGGTGGCGGCGGATCGGGGTCCGCCTTCCGCGTCGGTTTATCCCCTTACCGGGCAAGCCCTTTTGACACGGTTCTGCGTGGCTCGTCGCTGACGTTCGGCGCTAGGTCATCGTGCCCTGGTCGGGTACCGATGCTGTCCGCCAATCACTTCCGCGCACACCACCGTCGCAGAGAGCTAAATCAATTGGAGGTAAAGGGAAATGGATTTTGGGGCGCTGCCACCAGAGGTAAACTCCGCGAGAATGTATTCGGGCCCCGGCGCTGGGTCGATGCTGGCCAAGCGCCCGGTCGCCGCCAATCGAACGAGCGTGTGCAGATCCTTCGGTGACCGTGGTCGCCGACACCCTGGCCTCGGGCAAGAACGCATACAAACGATGTGAGCGGTCTGCTCCCGTGGCGCACAGCAGGCGGATCCATCGTTCCGACGGCACGGAAAATCTTGAGGGGATACAGCCCTTCCTAGCGGCCTGACCTGGGGTGGGGCGCGGCGAAGATCGCAGGGCCGAGAAGTTTTGATTTTCTTCATCATTTCAACGCCTGTTTGAGCGACGAAGCGCAAATTAATTTGCCCGCAAAGGCTATTAGAGAACACAGAATGACATCGACCCTGCGTGTTGCCGCTGGTAGCCGCCTCCGGATGCCAGCCGACTGTTGTTGGGATCGCTAGCCGCCCCGACGGTCTGTACTTCCCCCAGTGACGACGCCAACGAGGCGGCGTATGACGACACAACCAAAGGAGACCCAATATGAACACCGCTCACAATCTGAAGGCGAGGTCGCGGTTCGAGACCGCCGCTGCACCCGTGATGAATTGAGCCGCGTCCGAGCCGTCAACCTCTTGGACTTCTGCGTTGCCGAGGCTGGTCAATTGCTGCGAGATCCGGTGCTGTGCCGCGGCGTCTCCGCCACCGATGATCGGTCCGCCGCCGGTGGATGTCATCGCGGGCAGCGCGACGGGGTCGGCGTCGGCCGTGGGTATCCCGGCCAGAGAAGCGGCCAGGAATAGCCCACTGGCCGCGGCACTCTGGTACCACATGGCTAGCTCGGCCATCCGCTCGCGTTGTTCCTGTAGTTTGCATTGAGCGTGCTGCAGAAGTCGGAGGCCGTGCCGGCGAGCAAGACGTAATAGGTCTCGCCGCCCCCACGGTTGATGAACGTCTGAGGGGGGTAGGTCCAGCCGCTGTCGCACATCGAAGTTAGCGTGCCTGTTGTCGCCCTGCGCCAGTTGGACTTGGCGCAGGCGGTCAGGGCGTCGACGTTGGGGACCGAGCTCTTGGTGATGACCAGCATCGCGCCTCCCCATTGCCCGTCGTTGCGTCGGTAGGCGCGCGCCCCGAATCCGGCGTTGTTCGTCTGGCATCCCAACGCTCGCTGCAACGACATGAATGGGGAGGCGAGATCGCGGTTTGTGACAGCGGCTGCAGCCGTGATGAATTGAGCCGCGTCCGAGCCGTCGACCTCTTGGACGTTGGGATCACCCAGGCTCTTAAGTTGCTGCGACATCTGCTGTGCGGCGGCGCCTCCGCCACCGATGATCGGTCCGCTGCCGGTGGATGCCATCGGCGGCAGCGTGACGCTGGGGTCGGCGTCTGCTACGGGCATTCCGGCGGCCAAGGACAGGCCACACGCTGCGATACTCACACCGATCCGATATGCGATAAATCCCATGGCTACCTCCCTGGCGGCATGGGTGGGGCGTTATTCGGGGCCACCACCGCACCGATCTTGCGGAACAGTATGTCGGCCTGATTACTGTAGTTGCCCTCGTCATCGAAGGCCTCGGGAGCGTAAGTGACCGCGACGGCGACCGCAACCTTTTGTGCCGGCAGATACGCCTCCACAGCGGCGTAGCCCGCCAGCATCGGATTCTGCATCAGCCAATCGCCGGATATGACGATCCCGAGCCCGTAGGTGTAGCCGTCGTTTTGCTCGAAGCACGTCGTGGGGCAGTCCGGTTGGGCGTGTGTCTTACCGCGCAGATCGGTCGACACCATTTTCTTGTATGAATCCGCCGAGAGCAGCTTGCCCGATCCGATACCGACCGCGGTGGCCTCCATGTCATAGATGTTGGTCGTCTGAATGGCGCCATGAGTGATGGTCCAGGACGGATTCCAGTAAGTGGATTCCTCGTAAAACGGTGTTCCGGCAGGGATTTTGAGAAATTGGCGCCGTTCGGAGCTGAATGCGTGCAACGCGGGTTGGGGGATGGCGGGTGTATCGGAATTGGCGGTGGCCTTCAGGCCCAGCGGACCAAGCACCTCGTTCTGCAGCAACGTCGGGATGTCTTGGCCGGTGGCCTTCTCAAGCGCCAGCCCCAACAGCACGTAATTGGTGTGCGCGTAGTTCCAGTTTGTCCCCGGATCGTAAAGCAATGGTCGCGAGGATATCTGGGCAAGTATGTCTTGAGTTATCCACTGCCGGAACGGGTTAGCGTAGAACAAGTTGTCGAATGCATCGTTGCCGAGTATGTAGTCGGGGTAGCCGGATGTCATCTGCGCCAGCTGACCGAGCGTGACGCGATCCGCGTGCGGAAAGTCGGGCAGCCATTTCGAGAGCTTGTCGTCGAGGCTCACCTTCTTCTGGTCGACCAGCTTGAGTAGCAACGTCGACACATACGAGATCGCGACCGCACCGTTGCGAAAGTGCATGTCGGTGGTGGCCGGCACACCGGTCATCGAGTCGCCGACGGCCTGCGTGACGATCTCCTTGCCGTCGACGGTGACCCGAACGATCACTGCCTTCAGGTGAGCCTGCGCCATGGTGTCACGGACGACCCGCATGACAGCGTCGGCCTTAACCGGGTCGGCGGAGCCCGTCGGCAGCCCAGCGTGGGGCGAACTGCAGCCGGCGACGATCCCGAGAGCCAACACCACACGGCCGACGCGTCGCACGATTGGCATGACCGGTCAACCTAACAGGTGCGCATAGTCCGCACGGCGGTAATCCGAAATCAACGAGTTGAGCACGTGGCGGGTCTGCAACCGGATGTATTCGTCGACGGTGTAGATGTGCCCGAAATGCCAGTGCTTGAGCGCCCAACCGTGCGCGATCAGCATGATGTCGAAGACGGTGAGGTCGACGTCGACGTCGCGGAATACGCCGCCGGCGATACCGGCCTCGATCGCCGCGCGCAACGGTGCGGCGGTGGCGATTTCGAGTTCCTTGATCTGCGTGCGACCGGCCGGCCCCAGCGTTCGGCTCTCCCGATAGGTCAGCACCACCCCGTCGAGGTTGTCGTCGACGATCTGAATGTAGCGACGGATACCGGCGGCCAACTGCTCCACGACGTCGTCGCCGGCGGCATCCGTGACCGGCGCCAGTTGATCGCGGAACACATCCAGGATCCGCACGATCGTGGCGAGCAGCAGGTCTTCCTTGCCGCCAAAGTACTTGTAGATCAAGCCAACACTGACATTGGCCTCGGTGGCCAGATCCTGCATGGACATCTGGTGGAACCCGGTTTTGCCCATGACGGTGACCGCGGCATCGAGTACCTGTCGGCGTCGCGAGCTGGCCCGGGCCGCGCGAACGGCCTCCTCGACGGGGAGGTCACTGTAATCGGTGGCCATGGCTCGCTTTTCCTCGTCTAGATGCCCAAGTCCTTGGCGATGATGGTCTTCATGATCTCGTTGGTTCCGCCGTAGATCGTCTGGATCCGGGCGTCGACGAACGCGCGGGACACGCTGTACTCCCGCATGTAGCCGTATCCGCCGTGCAGTTGCAAACAGCGGTCGGCGGTGCGCACCTGCAGATCGGTGGTCCACCATTTCAGCCGAGCCGCCCGCGCCGCGGTCAGTTCACCAACCAGATGTTCGGCAAGGCAGTCATCGAGATAGGTGCGGGCGACATCGATCTCGGTCGCCAGCTCGGCGAGCACGAATTGACTGTTCTGGAAGCTGGCGATCGGCGAGCCGAATGCCTTGCGCTGGCGCACGTACTCGAGCGTCTCGGCCAATATGCTTTCGGCGGCGGCCACCGCGCTCACCCCGAGCGCGAGGCGCTCCTGCGGCAGGTTGTGCACCAGTTGATAGAACCCCTTGCCCTCTTCTTCGAGCAGATTTTCGACGGGCACTCGCATGTCGGTGAAGGTGAGCTCGCTGGTGTCCTGGGCGTGCAGGCCGATCTTCTCCAGGTTGCGGCCCCGATGGAAGCCCGGTGTGTCCGCGTCCACCACGAGAAGCGACAGCCCCTTGTGCCGATCCGGTGAGCTGCGCACGGCGATCACGAACAGGTCGCCGCTCTGTCCGTTGGAGATGAACGTCTTAGCGCCGTTGACGACATAACAGTCGCCATCACGCACCGCTGTGGCGCGGATTCCGGCCAGGTCGCTGCCGGTGCCGGGTTCGGTCATCGCGATGCCGAGCACAGTCTCGCCGGTCACCACACCGGGCAGCCACCGTTGCTGCTGCTCGGGCGTCGTCAGATCGGTGAGATACGGCAGCACGACGTCGTTTTGCAGCATGAAGGCGATAGCCTCGGCCGCCGCGCCGGCCCGCTGCAGTTCATCGATCACGATCGCGTTGTAGCGGAAGTCGTTCACCCCCGGACCGCCGAGCTGCTCGGGTACCGAAAAGCCAAGCAGCCCAAGCCGTCCGGCTTCAGTGAACAGCGAGCGGTCCCAACGACCCTTTCTTTCCCAATCCTCGTGAGCCGGAACCACGGTCTGCTGCACGAAATCGCGCACCAGTTGCCGGAATTGGTGATGTTCGGTCGTGTATTCCAGGCGGGCGGCCATCGAGTACTCCTGTCAGCGGAAGGCGTCGCTGCCGGTGAACGCCTGGCCGAGGACGAGCTGGTGCATCTCGGGTGTGCCCTCGTAGGTCAGCACCGATTCCAGGTTGACCATGTGCCGGATAACCGGGTATTCCAGCGATATCCCGTTGCCGCCCAGTATTGTTCGGGCGGTTCGGCAGATTTTGATCGCCTCACGAGTGTTGTTCAGTTTGCCGAAGCTGACCTGCTCGGGGCGCAGCCCGACGCTGTCCTTGAGGCGGCCGAGATGCAGCGACAGCAGCTGGCCCTTGTGCAGTTCGACCGCCATGTCGACGAGTTTTGCCTGGGTCAACTGGAATCCGGCGATCGGACGGCCGAACTGGGTGCGCTGCGTCGCGTAGGCGAGCGCGGATTGCCAGGCCGAGCGGGCCGCTCCCATCGATCCCCAGATGATTCCGTAGCGCGCCTCGGACAGGCAGGACAGTGGGCCTTTGAGGCCTTTTGCCTCGGGCAGCATCGCTTCGGCGGGCAGCCGTACGTCGTCGAGCACCAGCTCGCTGGTGATCGATGCCCGCAGCGACAGCTTGTGGTGGATGGTGTTGGCAGCAAAGCCTGGGGTGTCGGTCGGGACGATGAACCCGCGGATCCCGTCATCGGTGGCGGCCCACACGATTGCGACGTCGGCGACCGAGCCGTTGGTGATCCACATCTTGCGACCGTTAATCACCCAATCCGAGCCATCGCGCCGCGCCCTGGTTTTCATCGCTGCGGGATCGGATCCGACGTCGGGCTCAGTCAGCCCGAAGCAGCCAAGCAGTTCGCCGGCGGCCATGCCGGGCAGCCACTGCTGCTTCTGTTGCTCAGAGCCGAAGTTCCAGATGGCGAACATCGCCAGTGACCCCTGCACCGAGACCATCGACCGAACGCCGGAGTCGGCGGCCTCGAGTTCCACGCAGGCCAGGCCGTAATGCACGGCAGAGGCCCCGCCACACCCGTAGCCGTGCAAGTGCATGCCGAGCAGGCCGAGTTGGCCGAACTGCTTTCCGAGTTCCCGCGCCACCGGAAGGTCGCCGGCCTCGAACCACTCGGCGACGTATGGGGTGACATGTTCGGCGCAAAACTTTCTGACGGTGTCGCGCACCGCGATCTCGTCGCTCGACAGGGATGCGTCGAGGCCGAGCGGGTCGTCTCGGTCGAAAGCGGGTGGTGTTTTATTGCTCATTGGAGTCAGCCTGCCACCTAACCAGCCATTGTGAGGCCGCCGCTGACGCTGATCACCTGTCCGGTGATGAACGATGCGGCTTCGGACGCGAAGAACAGTACCGGTGCGGCGACCTCCTCGGGCCGGGCCAGCCGGCGGAACGGGATTGCTTTGACTAGAGCCTCTTTCAGCTTCTCGGGTTGTGCGTGAAATAGCGGCGTGTCGGTCGGGCCCGGGCACACGCAATTAACCGTGATCTGGTGGCGGGCCATTTCCCGGGCCAGCGACTTGGTCAGCGCGATGACTCCGCCCTTAGCGCCGGCATAGATGGTTTCGCCGGCGCTGCCGACGCGGCCGGCGTCGCTGGCCAGGTTCACGATGCGCCCACCGGTGTGCGCCTCGATCATTCCCGGCAGGAACGCACTGCAGACATGCACCGGCCCCAGGTAGTTGATGGCCACGACTTTGGCCGCGAATTCTGGTGTGGCGTTCAGGAATTGGTCGGTGCGGTCCCAACCGGCGGCGTTGACCACGATGTTGGGCACCCCGGCCTCGGCGTGTGTCCGGTCGCGCAAGGTGTTGACTTGCGCGGGGTCGGCGACATCTACTGGCAGCGCGGTGATCAGCTCGGGTTGCTCTTTGGCGGTGGCCGCTGCCGCCGCCTCGTCGAGGTCGGCGGCGATCACCCGGTCACCCTGTGCGGCGAACGCCAGCGCTATCGCCTTGCCGATACCCGATCCGGCGCCGGTTACGACCGCGAGCCTGGGTTGTGAACCGGTATTCATTGGCAACGAATCTAGGTTCACCGCAGCGGCGGGGTCAAGGACTGCTGTTCGGCGCGCGCACGCCCGGTAATCTCGCTGCATGCAACCGCGACGCGGGATGACGTGGCTGGCGTGGCTAGCTATGGACGTCTTGGGCGTGCTGGTGTTCTGCGCTGTCGGACGCCGCAGTCACGCCGAAGGACTCAGCATCACCGGCGTCGCAACAACGGCCTGGCCGTTTCTCACCGGGACCGGTATCGGGTGGCTGGCGTCCCGGGGCTGGCGGCGGCCCACGGCCGTGGTCCCCACCGGGGTGATTGTCTGGCTGTGCACCGTGGTGGTCGGCATGGTGTTGCGCAAAGCCAGCTCGGCGGGTGTGGCAGCGAGTTTCGTGGTGGTTGCGGCGTCGGTCACCGCGGCAATATTGCTCGGGTGGCGAGCGGCCGTCGGGCTAAGCCTGCGGCGCCGCTCTGACGTCTGATGCTGGGTGCAGATGGCGCGGAGAGACGACGACACCTGGGATCCGGCCACCGGCGTTGGAATGACCGCGACATTCGGCGCGGTCGTGAGGGCCGTGGCCACCAACAAAGGGCTGATCAACGATCCGTTCGCCGAGCCGTTGGTTCGTGCCGCAGGGGTCGAGTACTTCACCCGGGTGGTCGAGAACGAGCTGTATGGGGGTGACGGCGGCGACGACCCCGTAACGACTGGGCTCATCGGTGTTCTTGGGGCGCACACTCGGTTTTTGGACCACTTCCTCGCCGATGCCGGAAGGGCGGGCATTCGCCAGGTGGTGATCCTGGCGTCTGGTCTGGACACTCGGCCGTATCGGCTGTGGTGGCCGCCCAGGACAACGGTGTATGAGATCGATCAGCCTGCAGTCGTCGATTTCAAGACTGAAGTGCTGCGCGGGCTGGGCGCCAAGCTGACCGCGAATCGTTGCGCGGTTGGCATCGATCTTCGTCAGGATTGGCTGGCAGCGCTGCATCGGGTCGGTTTTGACGACGCTCAACCCACTGTGTGGATTGCCGAGGGGCTGCTCGTTGGGTACCTCCCGCCCGCCGGGCAGAACCGGTTACTGCAAGACGTCTCAGCGGTGAGCGCCGCCGGCAGCCGGTTCGCCGCCGATCACATGCCCACCTGGACTCCGTTGCAGCTAAAGGAAGGTCGGGCGTTTGTCGACCACTGGCGCCGACACGGCCTAGACGTCGATCTGGCCGCGCTAACTTACCCGGGCGAATACCGCTATGTCCCCGAGTATCTGGCGGCCCACGGCTGGGAGACGGTCGAGAGGACCCTCGTCGAGTTGCTCGCCGAAATGGGGATGCCAGGGCGCCAGCGTGTCCGCCCCCGCGTCGTGGCGGTCACTCCCAGGTATGTCACCGCGAGGCGGTGAGGAATGCCTCAGCGTGACGGGCGTTAGAAAGTTAGGTGATGCACAGATCCCAGCTTCGGTTTGTGTCGGCGGCGCAGGATGACCCGCTGGCGCAGCCGCTGCTGGCCGAGCTGGCCGTCGAATACGCGCAGCGATACGGCGGCACGCCGCACGCGCACCTGGTCTGGTTGCCTGTTCCGCCGGCAGAATTGGCGCCGCCGGACGGCGGCTTGCTGATCGGCGTATTGCACGGCGTGCCGGTCACCGGCGGTGCGTTTCGGCGTTTCGACCCCGACACCGCCGAACTCAAGCGGATCTGGACCGACCGCGCACATCGGCGGCGCGGTTATGCGAAGGCGCTGCTGGCAGCGTTGGAGGCGGAGACCGCTGCGCGCGGTTACCGGCGGCTGTACCTGATCACCGGTAATCGTCAACCTGAGGCCGAGGCGCTGTATGACACGACCGGGTACACCCGGGTGGCCCCCGTCGAGCCGGTACCGTCCTGGGGGCCGTTTTATCCGATCGCGTTCGAGAAGATCCTCGACAAGGGTCTGCGATGAGCGGTCTGCATCTGGCCGTCGCGCTCGACGGGTACGGCTGGCACCCACAGGCATGGCGGGCCACGCTGGCATCCGATCCCGGCGCCCCCTCGGTGCTCAGCGGTCGCTACTGGGCCGGCCTTGCGGCCACCGCCGAGCGCGGGCTGCTCGACTTCCTCACCATCGACGACACCCTGATGCCGCAGCCCGGGCGACGCGAGCGGATCGATCCGCGACGGTTGGTCGGTCGCGCCGACGCCGCGCTGGTCGCGGCCCGTATTGCCCCAGCGACGCGGCACATCGGGCTGATTCCGGTGGCCACCGTCACCCACACCGAGCCTTTCCACATCTCCAAATCCATTGCCACCCTTGACTATGTGTCGCACGGCCGGGCGGGCTGGCAGGCCCGGGTCAGCGTGACCGCGCACGAAGCAGCCCTATTCGGCCGGCGGGATGGTTCTCAAGACAACTTGTTCGACGAGGCCTTCGAGGAGGCCCGAGACTACGTCGAAGTGGTGCGCCGGTTGTGGGACAGCTGGGAGGATGACGCGGTGATCCGCGACGTGACCACTGGGCGCTACGTCGACAGAGACAAACTGCACTACATCGACTTCACCGGAAAGTACTTCTCGGTCAAGGGGCCGTCCATAACGCCCCGCCCGCCGCAGGGCCAGCCGGTGGTGGCCGCGCTGGCGCACGCTGGCCCTGTCTATGAATTCGCCGCTGCCAGAGCCGATGTCGTGTTCATCACGCCCACCGACGACGCCGCTGTGCGGAGCATTCTCGATGAGGTACGCGCGGTGGGCGGCGAGCACCTGAAAGTCTTTGCGGACGTGTTGGTGGCGTTCGCCGGTGACCGCGACTTCAAGTCTGATGCGCTCGTCTTCGCGGGCAGCGCAACGGAATTAGTAGAGATGCTGTTGGACTGGCAGCGGCTGGGCATCGACGGCGCGCGGTTGCGGCCCGCGGTCAACGCCACCGATCTCCCGGTGATCGTCGACGAGGTGGTGCCGCTTCTGCAGCGAGCCGGGCGGTTCCGCGCCGGCTACCGGGATGCCGAATCGCTGCGCGCACGGCTCGGCTTGCCGGTGGTGCCCAACCGGTATGTGGCGGTCGACCGATGAGCGCCGTCCCGCTCTCGATCCTGGACCTGGCGCCGATCAGCGCCGGCAGCGACGCTGCGACGGCCTTGCGTAACACCATCGAGCTAGCGCAGCACGCCGAACAATGGGGTTATCGTCGGTACTGGATCGCCGAGCATCACTTCGTCGCCGTGGCCAGTGCGTCACCGGCCGTGCTAATCGGCCAAATCGCGGCCGTTACCAACAGGATTCGCGTGGGTTCTGCTGCCGTCCAGCTCAGCCATACCACGGCCGCCGCGGTGGTCGAAAGTTTCGGCATGCTCGATGCGTTCCATCCGGGGCGCATCGACCTCGGCCTGGGCCGATCGGCGCAGCGACGGATAACGAAGCCGAAAGCACGGTCATCTTCCAAACCCCGAAGGCCTGAACCGCCCCGCGAATGGCACGAAGTTGACGGCGTGGCAATCCCGCCGCCATTCGATCTGCGCGGGCTACTGGGCAGCGGCCGGGTAAAAGCGACCATGTCGATCCTGCAGCAGCCCGAGGCCGTCGCGCCCGACTTCGCCGAGCAGCTTGGCGACATCATCGCCATGCTGGCCGGCAACTATCAGGTCGACGGCTTCGACCTGCATGCGGTGCCCGGTGAAGGCGCCCCCCTGACGCCGTGGATCTTCGGTAGCAGCAAGGGGCAGAGTGCCCAGGTGGCCGGAGCGCTGGGACTGCCGTTCGTGGCGAGTTATCACATCACTCCATCCACCGCGCTCGAGGCTATCGACGCCTACCGAGACGCCTTCGTCCCGTCGGCGACGCTGCCGCGGCCCTATGTCGTGGTGTCGGCCGACATCGTGGTGGCCGATGATACCGCCACCGCGCGACACCTGGCGTCCAGCTACGGCCAATGGGTGTACTCCATCCGGGCCGGCGGCGGCGCCATGCCCTATCCCGACCCCGACGATTGCGAACCGCTGACCGATGAGCAGCTGGCGGTGGTAAAAGACCGGCTAGCAACGCAATTCGTCGGCACCCCGGACGAAGTCGCCGAGCGGTTGCAAACGTTGCAGCGAGCTACCGGTGCCGACGAACTCGTCATTACCTCGGTGACCTACCGGCACGAGGACCGGCTGCGCTCACACGAGCTGATCGCCAAACGGTGGGGCCTAGAGGAGTGCGCCTCATGAGCCGCAAGCAGATTCACTTGGCGGCTCACTTCCCGGGCGTCAACAACACCACCGTGTGGACCGACCCCAGCGCGGGCAGCCAGATCGAGTTCGACTCGTTCGTGCACCTCGCCCGCACCGCCGAACGCGGATTGTTCGACTTCTTCTTTCTGGCCGAAGGGCTGCGGCTGCGGGAGCATCGCGGCCGGATCTACGACCTGGACGTGGTGGGCCGGCCGGACACCTTCACCGTGCTGGCGGCCCTGGCAGGCGTCACCGACCGGATCGGGCTGACCGGCACCATCAACACCACCTTCAACGAACCATTCGAAGTGGCAAGGCAATTCGCGACGCTTGACCATCTCTCCGGTGGTCGCGCCGGATGGAACATGGTTACCTCGTCGGACGCTTTCACCGGCGCCAACTTCCGGCGCGGAGGCTTTCTGGACCATGCCGACCGGTACCAGCGGGCCGAGGAATTCCTCACCGTCACCCGTCAATTCTGGGATAGCTGGGAAGCCGACGCCGTGCTGGCCGACCTCGAAGCGGGCGTCTACGTCGATCCAGACCGGATCCGCAGCATCGAACACTCGGGTCCGCAGTTCCGGGTGCGCGGGTTCGCGACGCTGCCCGCGGGGCCGCAGGGCCACCCGGTGCTGTTGCAGGCCGGCGACTCCGCCGACGGCCGCGCGTTCGGCGCCCGGCACGCCGACGCCCTGTTCACGCTGCACTCGTCGCTGGAAGACGGTCAGCGCTACTATGCCGACGTCAAGGGGCGGGCTCAGTCCTATGGTCGAGACCCGAACCAGCTCAAGGTTTTTCCTGCGGCGACGTTCGTCATCGGTGACACCGCTGACGAGGCGGAGGACAAGGCGCGACACATCCGCTATCAGCAGGTGAGCGGTGCGACGGCGATCGCGATGCTGGAGCAGGTGTGGGGCCGCGACCTGTCGGACTACGACCCCGACGGCCCGCTACCCGATATCGACCCGAGTGGCGACACCGGCATCACGCAGGGGCGGGTACGGCACGCCGATCCGGTCGCGGTGGCCCACCGTTATCGTGAACGCGCCCGGGCGGAGAACCTGTCCATCCGCGAGCTGGTTATTGCGGTCACCAGTCGGGAGCAGTTCGTCGGAACCGCCGCGCACATCGCCGAGGAGATCGACCGGTACGTCCAGGCCGATGCCTGCGACGGGTTCATCTTGGTGCCGCACCTGACACCGCACGGCTTGGACGAATTCGTCGACCGGGTGGTGCCGCTATTGCAGGAGCGCGGCGCGTTCCGCACCGGCTATGCCGGCGACACGCTGCGCGAGCATCTGGGGCTGACGGGCTAGCCAAGCGACAGCTGCCGTGACGTCGGAGTCCGCGCGCGGATCCGCGACCAGTTTGTCACTCGAAGGCGGGCCCAGCGACACCCCCAAGACACTCCGAATTTCCTGGGACACCTGGGAAAACTGAGCCCTGCGGCTCACGACGCGAGCGAGACGGCCGCGTCCGTGGCCTCGCGGATCGGGCCGCGCCACACGTCGCCGTGGCCGGGCAGCAGTATCTCGGTTTCCAGCAGGGCCAGCGCGGCCAGGCTGCGGATACAGTCCTGCTGGCTATGGCTGAACACCTGCGGCAGCAGCTGCGGCCCACGGTGACGCAGCAGCGGGTGGCCGGTGATCAGCGCGTCACCGCTGACCAGTACGCCGTCGACGAGATAAGAACAATGCCCGCTGGTGTGCCCGGGGGTGAAAATGGCCATCGGGTAACCCGGCAGTTCGGCGGCCGTCTCGGGGGTCAGTGGCTGGGTGGTCGGGATGCCCTCGCGGATCAAGCCGCCGTTGCGAACCACATGAGCACCCCACAGCGCCCAGCGCGGCCGCCAGATGCGCAGCGCGACATCGAGAATCGATACCTGCTCCAGATACTCCCGCTTGGCGTGCCCCACCTCTTCGGCATGGCAGTAGACCGGAGTGCCGTACTCGTTGGCGAACCAGATTGCCGAACCCAAATGGTCGATGTGTGCGTGCGTCAGCAGGATGGCGTGCACGTCGCCGGCGTCGTAGCCGAGCTTGCGCAGCGAGGCCAGCACGTCTTCGCGGTCGCCGGGATAACCGGCGTCGATCAACATCACGCCGGTGTCGTCGGTGACCAGCACCCAGTTGACCGCGCCGCCCCGGGCGAAATGCACGATCTCGGTGACCTGAAAAAGAGTCAGCGCCGGTGCCATGCCCGCGAGTCTAGGAGTAGAAAGAACGAGTGGCTGAACTGAAACTCGGATATAAGGCGTCTGCCGAACAATTCGCACCGCGCGAGCTCGTTGAACTTGCTGTCGCCGCCGAAGCGCACGGCATGGACAGCGCCACCGTCAGTGACCATTTCCAGCCGTGGCGCCATAAAGGCGGGCATGCTCCGTTCTCGCTGTCCTGGATGACCGCCGTCGGCGAACGCACCGAAAGGATCGTGCTGGGCACCTCGGTGCTCACCCCGACCTTTCGGTACAACCCCGCCGTCATCGCACAAGCCTTCGCCACCATGGCCTGCCTGTACCCGAACCGCGTCTTCCTCGGTGTGGGCACCGGTGAGGCTCTGAACGAGATCGCCACCGGGTACCAGGGTGCCTGGCCGGAGTTCAAGGAGCGGTTCGCCCGGCTGCGCGAATCGGTGCGGCTGATGCGGGAGCTGTGGCGCGGCGACCGCGTCGACTTCGATGGCGAGTACTACCAGCTCAAAGGCGCCTCGATCTACGACGTGCCCGAGGGTGGTGTTCCCATCTACATCGCAGCGGGCGGCCCGGCGGTGGCCAAATACGCCGGCCGCGCGGGCGACGGCTTCATCTGCACGTCGGGCAAGGGCGAGGAGCTGTATACCGATAAGCTGATGCCCGCGGTCCTCGAGGGAGCGGCGGCCGCCGACCGAAATGCCGACGACATCGACAAGATGATCGAAATCAAGATGTCCTACGACCCCGACCCGGAGCTGGCCCTGTCGAACACACGGTTTTGGGCGCCGCTGTCGCTGACCGCCGAACAGAAGCACAGCATCGACGACCCGATTGAGATGGAGAAAGCCGCCGACGCATTGCCCATCGAGCAGGTCGCCAAGCGCTGGATCGTGGCGTCAGACCCCGACGAGGCCGTCGAAAAAGTCGGTCAGTACGTGACGTGGGGCCTCAACCACCTGGTGTTCCACGCGCCCGGCCATGACCAGCACCGGTTCCTGGAGCTCTTCGAGAATGACCTGGCGCCCAAGCTGCGGCGGCTGGCCTGAAAGGCGGGCAGGTGGCCGCCGGTTCTGCGTCGGCGATCTACATCGCCGCGCCCGAGCCGGAGACCGGCAAGTCGATGATCGCGCTGGGGATCCTGCACCGATTGACCGCGACGGTAGCCAAAGTCGGTGTGTTCCGGCCGATCACCCGGCACGGGGAGGACCGCGACTACATCCTGGACCTGCTGCTGGCGCATGCCACCGCCGGTCTGCCCTACGAGCGCTGTGTCGGCGTGACCTACCACGAGCTGCACGCCGATCGTGACGCGGCCATCGACGACATTGTCGAGCGGTACCACGCGGTGGCGGCGGCGTGCGACGCGGTGCTGATCGTCGGCAGTGACTACACCGACGTCACCAACCCCGCCGAGTTGAGCGTCAACGCCCGGATCGCGGTCAACCTCGGCGCGCCGGTGCTGCTGATCTTGCGCGCCAGCGACCGTACCGCCGATGAAGTCGCGGCTGTCGTCGAGCTGTGTCTGGCCGAGCTGGCCGCCCACCATGCTCATACCGCGGCGGTGGTGGCCAACCGCTGCGAGCCGTTGCAGCTGGCCGCCGTCGCCGACGCGTTGCGTCGTTTCACCCTGCAGACCTATGTGCTGCCCGCGGCGCCGCTGCTGTTCGCGCCGACGGTGGCCGACCTGCAGAAGGCCGTGAACGGGACTCTGGTCAGCGGTGACCGCGCGCTGATGGGACGCGAAGTGATGGGTGTGGCGGTCGCCGGGATGACCGCCGACCACGTGCTGGAGCGACTGCGCAGCGGTGTTGCCATAGTCACCCCAGGTGACCGTTCGGACGTCGTGCTGGCCGTCGCCAGCGCCCATGCCGCCCAAGGCTTTCCGTCACTGTCGTGCATGATCCTCAACGGCGGGTTCGAGCTTCATCCGTCGATTGCGGCGCTGGTGTCCGGCCTGAGGCTGCGGCTACCCATCATCACGACCCTGTTAGGCACCTTCGAAACGACCAGCGCGGTGGCAGCGGCACGCGGCCGGATTACCGCGTCCTCGCAGCGCAAGATCGACACCGCACTGGAACTGATGGAGCGCTACGTCGATGTCTCGGATCTGTTGTCGCAGCTTGCCATTCCGATCCCGACGGTGACCACACCGCAGATGTTCACCTATCGGTTGCGCCAGCAGGCGCGATCTGATCGCAAGCACATCGTGCTTCCCGAAGGCGACGACGATCGCATCCTCAAGTCCGCCGGCCACCTGCTACAGCACGGTGTCGCGGATCTGACCATCCTCGGAGACGACGTCCAGATCCGCCTGCGCGCAGCTGAACTCGGCGTGAACCTGGACAACGCCACGGTGCTCGACCCGTGCACCAGCCAGTTGTGCGACCAGTTCGCCACCCAGTATGCCGAGTTGCGCAAGAAGAGAAATATGACCGTCGAGCGGGCACAGGAGATGATGCGCGACGGTTCATACTTCGGCACCATGCTGGTGTACAACGGGATGGTCGACGGCATGGTGTCCGGCGTCGCGCACACCACGGCGCACACGGTTCGGCCGGCGCTCGAGATCATCGGGACTGCACCGGGTATCTCGACGGTGTCCAGCATCTTTCTGATGTGTCTGCCCGATCGGGTGCTGGCATACGGTGACTGCGCGATCGTCCCGGATCCGACCGCCGAACAACTCGCCGATATCGCGATCAGCTCGGCGCACACCGCCGCGCAGTTCTGGATCGAGCCGCGGGTGGCCATGCTGTCCTATTCCACCGGTGACTCCGGCACCGGCGTCGATGTCGACAAAGTCAGGACGGCGACGGAATTGGTGCGCATGCGGGATCCGCAGCTGCCGGTCGAGGGCCCCATCCAATATGACGCCGCGGTAGAACCATTGGTCGCGGCCGCCAAGGTGGGTGATTCGCCGGTGGCCGGTCGCGCGACGGTGCTGATCTTTCCCGACCTCAACACCGGTAACAACACCTACAAGGCGGTGCAGCGTAGCGCAGGGGCGATCGCGATCGGCCCAGTGCTACAAGGGTTACGCAAGCCGGTGAACGATCTGTCCCGGGGTGCGCTGGTCGAAGACATCGTCAACACCGTCGCCATCACGGCGATCCAGGCGCAGGGCGCCTATGACCGCTGATGGCGCACACCGCCCGAACAGCCTTGTGCTGGTGCTCAACTCCGGCTCGTCATCGCTTAAATTCCACCTGGTCGAGCCGGATTCCGGCCGGGCACCGGCCGTCGGCATGGTGGAGCAGATCTCCGAGCAGTCGTCGTCGGCGCAACTGGATGCCGGGGAACATCATCTGCAGCGCAACGACGCTGTCGCCGACCACGATGCGGCATTGCGCTTGGCGTTTGACCTGTTGGCTGAAGCCGGCATCGACCTGAAGGATGCTGGCCTGATGGCGGTTGGACATCGGGTGGTGCACGGCGGCAAGGAGTTTCAGCGCCCGACACTCCTGGATGACGCGCGGATCGCCGAGCTTGAGAAGCTGTCGGAACTGGCTCCGCTGCACAACCTCCCCGCCGTCAAGGGAATTGAGGTGGCGCGAAAATTGCTGCCCGATATTCCACACGTCGCGGTGTTCGACACGGCATTCTTCCATGACCTTCCAGCCGCGGCTGCGACCTACGCCATTGACCGCCGATTGGCCGAGCGGTGGCAGATCCGCCGGTACGGATTTCACGGAACGTCGCACCGGTACGTGAGCGAGCAGGCCGCCGCCTTCCTGGACAGACCGCGGAGCAGTCTGAAACAGATTGTGCTGCATCTGGGTAACGGTTCCTCGGCGTCGGCGATCGCCGGTACCCGGCCGATCGACACCTCGATGGGACTCACCCCGCTGGAGGGCTTGGTGATGGGCACCCGCAGCGGTGACGTGGACCCCAGCGTCGTCGGCTACCTGTGGCGCACCGGGCAGATGGGCGTGGACGAGATCGAGTTCATGCTCAACCATCGATCAGGGGTGTTGGGCCTGGCCGGCGAGCGAGATTTTCGGCGGTTGCGCGTGATGATCGAATCAGGCGATAGCTCAGCACAATTGGCCTACAGCGTCTTCATTCACCGGTTGCGCAAGTACATCGGTGCCTACCTGGCCGTGCTGGGGCACACCGATGTGATCAGCTTCACCGCTGGGATCGGCGAGAATGATCCGGCCGTGCGCCGCGACGCGGTAGCCGGTCTGGAGGAGCTGGGCATCGTGCTCGACCAGCGCCGCAATCTCAGCGCGGGCAGAGGCGCGCGCCAGATCTCCGCGGACGACTCACCGATTGTCGTGCTGGTGGTCCCGACCAACGAAGAACTGGCCATCGCCCGGGACTGTGTGAGTGTGCTGGCCGATCTATAGGAAGCCCGGGCTGGTTCGGCCGGTCCCGACCGACGGTGTGGGATCGGTCCCGACGGTGCGCGATAGCAGTTCGTAGTAAATATCGCGAAAGTCGGAGGTGAACTTCAGGTCTCCGTGGTCGAGGTTGGTGAGACTGGGCTCCTCGCCGTAGAAGCCGCCTTTGACGGGTACGCCCGCGACGAAAACGGGGCCGGCGGTGCCGTGATCGGTGCCCTGCGAAGCATTGGCGACCACCCTGCGCCCGAACTCCGAATACGCCATCAAGACGACGTTGCGGCCGCAGCGATCACCGGCCATCTGCTGCAGGAACGGGGTCACGGCCTCGTCCAATGTCTGCAGCAGACGCTGCTGGGTTTCGCGTTCGTTGGCGTGTGTGTCGAAACCGCCGAGTTGCACCGTGTAAACCCGTGTCGGGACGCGGGCCGTCACCGCGCCGGCCACCATGCTCAGCTGGTTGGTCAGCGAGTTGTGGTCATTGTCAGCAGGTTTGACCGACGCGAACCTCGAGTTGGTGGTGCGCGAGGCGCGATAGGCCTTGCATACCGCAGCCATCGCCGGGGTGTCGCCGGGGTCGTCGGTGCCCAGCGCGTCCATGATTGTGTCGAATCTGTCCGCCTGCGCGGCCGGCACCTGAGCCGTCGAAAGTGCTGCCGCCGTGTATTTCTCGCCAACGGCGAGCGCGGGAAGGACGGGTCCGATGTTGACCGCACGCAGGGGATCGTGGCCGGTGGCGTCGAGCCAGCGGCCGATCCAGCCGGTCGAGACGGGTTGGGCCGGTGACGCGGTCTGCCAGATATCCATGGACCGGAAGTGGCTGTGGTCAGGCTGCGGATAGCCCACTCCGCGGACGATGGCGAGTTGCCGCTGGTTCCACAATTGGGCCAGACCCTTCATTGCCGGGTTGAGTCCCAGCTGCTCGTCGAGGTGCAATACCTCGCCCGGGGCGTAGGCAAGTTCTGGCCGGGCGTCATGATAAGCGTTGTCGGCGTAGGGAATTAGGGTGTTGATCCCGTCGTTGCCGCCGTAGAGCGTGACGATCACCAGCACGCCGGCGCCCTCGGCCAGCGGCCGGTCTTGGGCCGCGCGCATCAGGTCTTGCCAGCTGACCGCTACCGTCCCGGACAGCAGCCCGACCGCGCCGACGCCTGCGCTGGCGATCAGGAATCTGCGGCGATTGATCTCAGGCATGGTTGGTCTCGGGCAATCTCGCTCAGGACGTCAGGTATTCGGGTGTGTTGACAGCGGCCGCGACCAACTGCGGCGGTTTGTGCACCAGTGGCTCGAGCGCGTCGGCGGTCCGGTCCGACCACGCCCCGACGCCGATCAGATAGCCGGCCGCGTCGATGCGGTCGCCGGGCGCGGTGCTCTCGATGCTGGACAGGTCGCCGGCGCGGGCCATACGGCTCGCGGCGCGCAACCGGGCTTGGGCACTGGCGGTGGACAGCCATACCTGGCCGTGCGGCCAGCCGCCGACGCTGGGTGGGTAGAACGGCCGTTGCCCCAGCGCTCTCAAATTCGCTTCGGCCATCTTCAGCTGCGCGGGGTTGTTGACGGGTACCCGAAGTGCCCGGATCACGCCGACAAGCCATTCGATCGGGGTGTTGACGACCGCAGCCCGTCTGCCGGTGAATTCGTTGTCGGTAACGATCGCCCGGGTCAGCGCTCGCAGGTTGCGGCTCGGGCCGTAAGCGGAGACGAGTCGGTCAAGTGCCTGAGGTGACGGCGGCTCGTCGGAAGCCAATTGCTGCCACAGACGTCCCGCGACGTATTCCGCCGACTTGGGCTGAGCCAGCACGGTGTCGCAGAACCCGGCGGCGTCGAAATTACGGGTGAGGCCGAACAGTGTCTTGGCCGTGAAGTCATGGCGTGTGGGGATCATCGAGGTTCGGCCGTCGGCGCCGATGACCCATCCGGTCAGCGCTCGGGCCCCGGCGCGCACGTCGTCCTCGGTGTAGCCGTTGCCGTGGCCCAGCGCGAACAGCTCCATGAATTCACGAGCCAGGTTTTCATTCGGGGCCTTGGCGGTATTGGTCTGCCCGTCCAGCCAGCGCAACATCGCCGCGTCGGTCAGCATCGAGTACGCCAGGGTGCGGAAATCGCCCAGCGACAGGGTGCGCAGCTTCTGATTCTGTGCTGCCATGTACGCCGCCACCCGGACCTTCTGCGTGGAAGTGGCAAAGTGGTTGTGCCACAAAAGCGTTAACTTTTCTCCGACTGGCTGCTCGACGGCGACCATGCGCCTCACCCACCAACCCGACAGTATGCCCGCCTGCTCGGCCAGTTGGTGGCCGAACTGTTTGCGGGCCGCTAGTGTCGCTCCTTTGCCGGGGGCGCGCGGCGGCTCCAGGGTGGGCATCGGGGTGGCGACCGCGCCCGGGTCAGCGTCGGGATTCGCGCCCAGCATGGCGTCGACGTAGGCCGGCCAGTCCCGGGTGACCACCGCGTCGACCTCGGGGCCAGTCACCCCGAACCCGGCGCGCCGCAGGACGCGGGCCGTGGCGACCCACTGTGCGGACTGCCCTGGCATGACTTAACTGTGCGGCGTGGAGCTGAAAATTCGCTGAGTGTGCGCCAACGGCTTTGAGTGTCCGCGCAGGGCGGGAATCAGGGCCGATTTTCCGCCCACGACGCACACTCGACGAAACCAGGCGCCCTAGAACGTGCTGGTGGGTCGCACCCTGTTGGCCAAGTCCACCAGCGTGTAGCGGTGACGTTGGCTGGGTGCAACCCGGGCCAGGGTGCGAAGCGACGCCTCGACACCCAGCCGCAGCCCGTGTCTGGTGAACGGGAAACCGAGGATGTGGTTGGTGCTGGCCTCGTTCTCCTCCAGCCAGTCCATCGCGCCACCCATTACCAGGGCGCGGATCTGCAGCACGCGTGGTTCGGTGGGCGGCAGCGCCTCCACTCGCCGGGCGGCGTCGCGGATCTGCTCTTCGGTGATTTCGCTCGTCGAGCGGCCGGAGAGCAGGGTCACCGCACTGGTCAGGCGCGCGGTGGTGAAATGGCGCGAGGTAGCGGGCACTTCGTCGAGGGTGCGCACCGCGCCGGTTCGATCGCCTTCGGCCGAATGGGATCTGGCCAGCCCGAAGGCCGCTGAGATCACGCCGTCGTTCGTTCTCCACACCGTCTGGTAGAACTTGTGCTCGTCGGTGTCGCCGGCCAGTTCGGCGGTAGCGGCCAGCGCCAGTTTCGGCGCCAGCTCGCCAGGAAAGGTGTCCAGCACCTCAGTGAAATGTTTGATGGCGGAGTCGTAGTCTCCGGTGAGCAGCTCGGCGACGGCCCGATACCAGACCAACCGCCATCGCCAGCCGACCCGCTCGGCCAGGTCGTCGAGTTTGCGGGTGGCCTTGGCCGCATCGCCCAGGTCCAGCAGCGCGCGGACTTCCATCAGCGGCAGCTCGGCCGACTCCGACAAGTCGAGGGCCTCCGCGTCCAATACACCGTGGCGGGCTGCGCGCAGCGAGTCAAGCGTCTGCACCGGCTGGGAGAGCACCGTCGCCTGCAGCACCGGTGCGGCCACGTCGGCCGGATCGACCAGCGGTACCTGCAGCGCTGTCACGATTTCCTTGGCAGTCAGCTTCTCCGAATGCACCTGCCCGTCCAGATACACGTCGGTGTGCGCGACCAGCAGGTCCACCCCGAATGTCGAGCGGCTGGGGCTGAAGATCGTCGACAGCCCGGGCCGCGGCACCCCGGTGTCCTGGGCGACCACCTCGCGTAGCACGCCCATCAACTGCCCGGACATCTCCTCGGCGCTGGTGAACCGGCGCCGCGGATCGGGGTCGATGGCGCGGCGCAGCAAGCGGCCGAAAGAGTCGTAGGTGGTCAGCACCGGGTCGTCTTCGGGCAGTCCGTCCACATAACGGCCATTGCGGGTGCGCAGATTCAACGTGAGCGCCGCGAGGGTGCGTCCCACGGTGTAGATGTCTGTGGCCACCGTCGGGCCGGTCCGCACGATCTCTGGCGCCTGGAAGCCGGGTGTGCCGTAGAGGTAGCCGAACGAGTTGATCCGGGACACCGCGCCCAGGTCGATCAGCTTGAGCTGCTCCTCGGTGAGCATGATGTTCTCCGGCTTCAGGTCGTTGTAGACCAGGCCGATGGAATGTAGATAGCTCAGCGCGGGCAGGATTTCCAACAGGTAGGCGATCGCCTCGGCGACCGGCAGCTTCTCGCCCTTCCCCTGTTTGAGGCCCTGCTTGAGCGATTGCCCGCCGATGTACTCCATGACGATGTAGCCGACCGGATCCCCGTGTCTGTCGGTGTGCTCGACAAAGTTGAAGATCTGCACGATCGACGGGTGCACCACCTCGGCGAGGAACTGCCTTTCGGCCATCGCGATCGCCTGCGCCTCGGCGTCACCGGAGTGCACCAGGCCTTTGAGCACTACCGGACGGTCGTTGACGTTGTGGTCGACCGCGAGATATACCCAGCCCAACCCGCCGTGCGCGATGCAGCCCTTGACCTCGTACTGGCCGGCCACGATGTCTCCGGGACGCAGTTGGGGCAGGAACGAATACGGACTGCCGCAGTATGGGCACCAGCCCTCCGATGTTCCTTTGCCCTCCGAGCTGGACCGGCCGACCGGCCGTCCGCAGTTCCAGCAGAACCGCTTGGACTCCGGCACCACCGGATTGGTCATCAGCGCTTCGAGCGGATCGATGTCCGGCACCCGGGGAATCTCCACGAGGCCGCCGCCGAGCTGTCTGACCGGCGGGAGCACCCGCGTGGCCGCCGTCATGCCTTCTTGCGGTTCGGTGTCCACGCTGGGGATAGAGATATGCGGGAGGTCGTCGTCATCGTCGAAATCGGGTCGGAAGACCGCCTGGGTGGCCTCTGCACGCGCCCCCGCTGCGGACTGCGCGTCCGCCGGCTGGGTGCCAGGGCCCACGTCTTCGGAGTCAGGGTCCGGGTGCTCGGCCTGTTTGAGCTTCTCCGACTCGGCCATCAGTCAACATACCTCGGAATCGGCGGAGCCGGCGCCGGGCCGAGGACCGTCAACCATTTGCGGTACAACGTGTTCCAGGTACCGTCCCGGCGGATGCGTTCCAGAGTGCCGTTGACGAACCTGACCAGCCCGGTGTTGTCGAGCTTTACCCCGACACCGTAGGGCTGGGTGGCCATGTTGGGCCCGACGATGTGCAAATAGGGGTCTTCTTCGACCAGCCCGGCAAGGATCGAGTCGTCGGTGCTGACGGCGTCGATCTCCCGCTGTTGCATCGCCACCAGACAGTCAGCCCAGTTCACCACCGACACGATGACCGGCGGCGGTGCGATCTGCCGGATCCGGTGCAGCGACGTGGTTCCCCTCGCCACGCAGACTCGCTTGCCGGACAGGTCGGCCACCTTCGCAATCGATGAGTCGCGCGGCGCGAGGATGCGCTGGTTGGCGTCGAGGTAGACGGTGGAGAAGTTCACCAGCTTGCGCCGGTCGCAGGTGATGGTCATGGTCTTGACGACAACGTCGACCTCAGAGTGCTGCAGCGCGGTAACGCGCTCCTCGGCCGACAGGATCCGATACTCGACATGCGACGGGCCGCCGAAGATGTCGCGCGCGATCTCGCCGGCGATGTCGACGTCGAACCCGGTGATCTCGCCGGTGATCGGATCGCGAAAGCTGAACAGGTTGCTGCCGATGTCGAGCCCGACGATCAGCCTGCCGCGGGCCCGGATGTCGGCCACCGCGGCGTCGGCCTCGGCCTTGTTGGGGAAGGGCCGCAGACTGGCGGTCGGGTTGCAGTCTTGACTGGTGTCGTCCGGCGGCAGTGGGGGCTCCGGTGCCATTTGCTCCATGCCGACGGGTGTGGGCGCGGGCAGCGTCGGCACCGTCGCCACCCTCAGGGATTCCGTGTGGCCGCACCCGGCCAGCAAGATCGACGCGGCGAGCACGGCCCACGCTCGCCGAATCCCGGGCAGGCGCGTCATCACCGATACTCTTTCAGCCGAGGCCACAGGCCGAGGGCGACCGCGACGGCGGCGCCCAGGCTGAGTACCACGCTGCTGATCTGGGCGCCGGACAGCCCGCTGCGCGCGTTGAGGACGTCGTTGCGCAGGTGGGTGCGGCTTTGGTCCATGGCCTTGATCAACGATTCGTCGAGCTTGTCGAACGCGGGGGTGGAGTCGTCCTCACCGTTACCCAGCGCAACCTGGGTGGCGGCCCGATAGTTGCCTACCGAGATGTAGGAGTTGATCCGGTCGTTGGCCTGCCGCCAACGGACCAGCAGCTGGTCGGCGCCTTGCAGGTCGGCCTTGTCGACGGCGTCGGTGCGGGACATGTATCTGTCGATTTGTTGGTGCATCGTGTCTATGCGCTTGTAGAAGGACTGCTTGCGGATCTCTTCATCGCCGCGCCGGATCAGCGATAGCGTCTCGTCGGCTCGCGCTTGCTGGGCGGTGATCTCGACGTTGGTAACCGTCCTGAGTGAATCAGCCGCAGTGTCCTTGGCGCTACGGCTGGCGGTCGTGGATATGGTCAGCGCAGTTCCGACCCACACCACCATGACGAGAATACCGAGCGCGCCCACGACAAGGCCCGGGTTAATCCGACGCCTGGTGCGCCTGGCCAGCCAGCGATGCGAGAACGCGCCGAAGACCACGGTGGTGGCGACGACGAGGATCACCGGAAGCGGAATCTTGGTGGACGCGGTGGTTTCGTTGTCTACCCGGTTCGACGTCGCCTGGTAGAGCTGTTGCGCGTCGGGCAGGATCGTCGATTGCATCAGCCCCGATGCCTCCGACAGATATGACGACCCGACCGGGTTGCCTTCCCGGTTGTTGGTCCGCGCGACCTCGATCAACCCGGTATAGACGGCAAGTTCGGCGTTGATCCGGCCCAGCAATTGCACGCAGGTCATCGATGCCGGCGGCGGACACAGCGTCTCGTCGGTCAGCCCGCTCGACGCCCGGGTCACGGCCACAGTGGCGTCGGTGATGGCCTGCTCGTAGCGCTGCCGGACGGCGCGCGGTTCCGCTTGGGCGATGAACGCGGTGGCCGCCGCGGCGTCGGCTATCGACAGCGTGGTGTAGAGCCGTCCGGCGGCGAACGAGAGCGGCTCGGTGTGGTTGAGCACCGTGCTCAGCACTTGTTGCCGGTGGTTGATGGTCGTCGAGGTGGCGAACGCGCTGGCAACGCCGAGGGACGCCAGAACGATGCCGATGGTCAAGATGCGGCCGGGAGTTGTGGAGATGAACCACCAGCGGGGGTGGGCGGGTTCGGCCGGCGACCGCGACCCCAGCGGCTCGGTCGACGGGTGCGCCAGCTCAACCGTCACGTCTGCTCGGACCTCGTCTCTCGGCTATCTCACCAACCTGTATAAGCGAATTCTAAGAGAATGTTCCGCCGGATGGGGGGAGGCGGACCCAATTGCCCGGCCGGTCCTTTCAGCTGTCTGCATATGCCTGCATATCCTGAACGCGTGCAGGGCGACGGTGACGGATGGGTGGTATCCGACAGCGGCGCTCACTATTGGGGCAGGTATGGCGCGGCCGGTCTGCTGCTGCGGGCTCCGCGGCCCGACGGAACCCCCGCGGTGCTACTACAGCATCGGGCGGTGTGGAGCCATCAAGGCGGCACTTGGGGTTTGCCGGGCGGTGCTCGAGACAGCCACGAGACTCCGGAGGAGACCGCGGTCCGCGAAGCGCGCGAAGAGGCAGGACTACTGGCCGAACGACTCGCTGTGCGGGCGGCGGTGGTCACTGCCGTCGCGAGCGGCACCAGCTGGACCTACACCACGGTCGTCGCCGATGCCTGCGAGTTGCTGCACACCGTGCCCAACCGGGAAAGCACCGAGCTGCGCTGGGTCGGCGAGAACGAGGTGGCCGACCTGCCGCTGCACCCCGGATTCGCCGCCAGCTGGCAACGGCTGCGCACGGCTCCGGCCACCGTGCCGCTGGGCCACGGCGACGAACGGCGGCAGCGGCTGCCGCGCACCATGGAGATCGAGGCCGGAGTGTTCATCTGGTGCATGCCGGGCGACGCGGATCAGGCACCGTCGCAGCTGAGTCCCCGGATCAGCTCGCTGCTGCAAGCGCTGAACTGAGCTGTTCGGCCGCGGCCCGCGGGTCTTCGGCCGCGGTGATCGCCCGCACCACCACGATCCGGCGGGCACCGGCATCGAGGACGTCGGGCAGCCGCTGCGTATCGATACCGCCGATCGCGAACCACGGTTTGTCGCCACTGAGTTCGGCGGCGGCACGTACCAGCTGAAGGCCCGGCGCCGCGCGGCCCGGCTTGGTCGGGGTGGGCCAGCAGGGGCCGACGCAGAAATAGTCAGGGCCGGAGGCCCCAAAACCAGCCACAGCCGCGGCAACCTGGTTCCAGTCATGGGTGGACAGTCCGACCAGCGTGACCGGCCCGACGATCTCGCGCGCCACGTCCAGCGGCAGATCACCTTGACCCAGGTGCAGCGCGTCGGCGCCCGCCGCGCGGGCAATGTCGGCGCGGTCGTTGACCGCAAACAGGGCGCGGTGCCGGCGGGCCGCGTCCGCGAGGATTTCGCATGCGGCCAGCTCGTCGCGTGCCTCGAGCGGGCCGAACCGCTGCTCACCGACCGAACCCTTGTCGCGCAGCTGGATGATGTCCACTCCGCCGGCCAAAGCGGCGTCGGCAAATTGGGCCAAGTCGCCGCGCTCACGCCGCGCGTCGGTGCACAGATACAGCTTCGCTGCCGCGAGACGGGAAACCGGTCGGGTAGCAGGTTGGTGCACACCGCGACGCTAGCCGCTAGCGTGGAGAGTCAACACGGGAGTCCCGGGCAGAGTTTCTGCGGGGCTGAGAGTGGGCACAGCCAGAGCAACTGGACCTGCCCTTACCGTCACACCTGATCCGGATCATGCCGGCGAAGGGAGGCGAAGGATGCCGGAGATGCCCTTAGGCAGCTGGGGTCTCTGGCTGTCATCGGCGGCGGTGTCATCGGGCTGTCGGTGGCGCGCCGGGCAGCGCGGGCGGGATGGTCCGTGCGGGTGCACCGCACCGGCGAGCGAGGTGCGTCCTGGGTCGCCGGCGGCATGCTGGCCCCGCACAGCGAAGGCTGGCCCGGTGAGGAACGGTTGTTGCGGCTGGGCCTCGAGTCGCTGCGGCTGTGGCGCCAGGGCGGCTTTATGGACGGGCTGCCGCCAGAGGTGATTACCGCACGCGAGTCGCTGGTGGTGGCCGTCGACCAGGCCGATGTCGCCGATCTGCGTACCGTTGCGGACTGGTTGTCCGCGCAGGGACACCCGGTGATCTGGGAGTCGGCCGCCCGCGACATCGAACCCCTGCTGGCACAAGGCATCCGACACGGGTTTCGGGCGCCCACCGAATTGGCAGTGGACAACCGCGCGGTGCTCGACGCGCTGTGCCTGGACTGCGAGCGGCTCGGAATTCGTTGGGCGACACCGGTAAACAACCTGTCCTGTGTCGAGGGTGACGCGGTTGTGATCGCCAACGGCATTGACGCTCCCGCGTTGTGGCCCGGCCTGCCAGTGCGCGCGGTGAAGGGCGAGGTGCTGCGGCTGCGCTGGCGGAAAGGCTGTATGCCGCTGCCGCAGAGGGTAATTCGTGCGCGAGTGCATGGGCGGCAGGTGTACTTGGTACCGCGTGCGGACGGGGTGGTCGTCGGCGCCACCCAGTACGAACACGGCCGCGACACTGCCCCGGTGGTGTCGGGCGTGCGTGACTTGCTTGACGACGCATGTGCAGTGCTGCCGGCGCTGGGTGAGTACGAGCTGGCTGAGTGCGCCGCCGGGTTACGCCCGATGACACCCGATAACCTGCCGCTCGTGCAACGCCTGGACGCACGGACCCTGGTCGCCGCCGGCCACGGGCGATCAGGGTTCCTGTTGGCACCGTGGACCGCCGAACAGATTGTGTCCGAACTTGTCCCGATCGGAGCCCACCGATGATTGTCGTTGTCAACGGGCAACAGGTCGAGGTCGACGCGCAGACCACCGTCGCTGCGCTGCTGCAGTCGCTGGGCTTCCCTGACCGGGGCATCGCGGTAGCGTTGG
Organism: uncultured Actinomycetota bacterium; assembly: GCA_963728815.1. Taxonomy (GTDB): domain Bacteria; phylum Actinomycetota; class Actinomycetes; order Mycobacteriales; family Mycobacteriaceae; genus Mycobacterium. The sequence continues at coordinate 393,517 of CAVSLH010000011.1, read as the reverse complement.
ACTTGTCGCTGTTGCCTCGATCCAATTGGGCGACAAGGCTTTCGGAGCTTCCGGAACCTGTGCGACTCGAGGTGGTGACGGCGGTGCAAGGTGGGTGACATGAACCTGACGATCGCCGACCGCAGCTTCGCCTCGCGGCTCATTATGGGTACCGGCGGAGCGACCAACTTGGCGGTGCTGGAAGAAGCGCTGATCGCGTCGGGTACCGAGCTGACCACTGTCGCGATGCGTCGGGTCGACGCTGAGGGCGGCACCGGGATGCTCGACCTGCTCAACCGGCTCGGCATCACACCGCTGCCCAATACCGCGGGGTGCCGCAGCGCTGCCGAGGCGGTGCTGACCGCACAGCTGGCCCGCGAGGCGCTGAACACCAACTGGGTCAAGCTCGAGGTGATCGCCGACGAACGCACCCTGTTGCCTGATGCCGTTGAATTGGTCCGGGCAGCAGAGCAATTGGTCGACGACGGGTTCGTGGTCCTGCCATACACCAACGACGACCCTGTGCTGGCCCGTCGGCTGGAGGACACCGGTTGCGCGGCGGTGATGCCGCTGGGCTCGCCGATCGGTACCGGCCTTGGCATCACCAACCCACACAATATCGAGATGATCGTCGCCCAGGCGGGCGTTCCGGTGGTGCTCGACGCCGGCATCGGTACCGCGAGCGACGCCGCACTGGCGATGGAGTTGGGTTGCGACGCTGTGTTGTTGGCCACCGCGGTGACCCGGGCCGCCGACCCGCCGGCGATGGCTACCGCGATGGCCGCCGCCGTCACGGCCGGCTATCTGGCGCGCCGGGCCGGGCGGATTCCAAAACGCTTCTGGGCGCAGGCATCCAGCCCAGCACGCTGAAAACGGCTGGGCGATGAACGAAGTCAAGAGTCCATTGAAACGGTATGTCGCACTGGGTAGTTCGATGGCTGCCGGTCCCGGTATCCGGCCCCGCGCCGCTGGCGCACCGTGGTCGTCAGGCCGATCGGCCCGCAACTATCCGCATCTGGTCGCCGAACGACTAAGCCTCGAGTTGGTGGACGTCACTTTTTCCGGCGCCACCACCGCTCATGTGCTCGCCGATCGCCAGCGCGGCGCGCCACCCCAAATCGCTGCGCTGGACGGCTCGGAGACCTTGGTGACGGTCACCATTGGCGGTAACGACGTCGGATACATTCCGCTGTTGATGGCCGCCGCGCTGCCGCGGGGAGCCCGGCGCCTGCCTCTGCTCGGTGGGCGCATCCGTGAACTGCTGGACCGCGAGGCTCGCGATCGAGACCTGGACGACGTGTTCGACTCGTTGTGGGCGGTCGGTCGGGCGTTGCGCCAGCGTGCCCCACGTGCCCGGGTTTTCTTTGTCGACTACCTGACGGTGCTGCCGGCTGCCGGCGCGCCGGCTCCGCCGCTTTCGGCGGCAGACGCCGATCTGGGTCGGCATGTGGCCGCCACCCTGGAACGACTCACTGCTGACGCCGCGGCGGCAACGGGCTGCGAGGTCGTCCGCACGGCGGCGGCAAGCCGGCATCACCACGCGTGGTCGACTGAGCCCTGGACCACGAGATCCGGTGTGCCGCTACCCGGTCGGCCGGCCCCGCTGCACCCCAACGGTGCCGGGATGCGTGCGGTCGCCGAACTGGTTGCGGCGCAATTGTGAAGGTCAGCCGTTGGTCCGCCACCACTCGTATAGCGCGGGGATGTCGGTGTTGGATGCGCGGATATAGCTCAACACGTTCTTGGCGTCGGTGGTCCAGATGATTTCGGCGCCATTCTGGTAGGTCCCGCAGGCCACCTGTCCCGCGTTAGCGGTGGAGCTGCCCTGGTGCCACGGAGCCGGCGATTGGCTGTTGCTATCTCCGCAAGCGGTCAGAACGTCGTCTTTGATGCTGTTTTTGAAAACGCTAGCCAAATCGTCGCCGTTGCTGAAGAGGAAGTATTTGGCCTGGACCGGCCCGCTGGGGTCGGGGCTTTGTCCGCAAGTGAGTGCGGCCAGTTGACTACCGGTAATCGGCTGGGCGGTGCAGTTGTTGAGGCCGTAGCCCTTCGACAGGCTGCTGGCGAGCGTGTTGACATCCGATGAGTTACCGGTGTTGGGGTCTGCCGTCGCGGTGGCACTACCCAGGCAAACAAAACTGCCCATCAGCGCTGCAGCCGCCGCGGCTCGCAGCGCGTTGGTGAGGTGAGACATCCTGTGACTCCTTACGGTTGTCGGACCGGCGGTGCGGCTGCGCTGACATCCAGGAGTGTATTTGCGTCGCTCACCGGAAACAGAGCTTTCTACAAAAGGCATCGTAGGGCTATGTCCTGACCATGCAACACATTCCGCTGAAAATTATCTGTCTTGGCATCAATCGGGCGTACCCCGAGCAACTTCGCTGGCCAGTGTGGTGATCAAGTTGCCGATGTTGAAAATTGAAATTAGCCAAGCTATTTCGGCCATCGAGCGGCTTCTGTGCGCCGCAGAACCAGCCCGATGCGTGGACTTCTAGGCGGCCAGCAGTGGCAAGTCAACCGTCGTGGAGGCGTCCGTCGCGCAGGTGGTGAGCGAGCCGCGACGATTCCGTGACGATGCCCGCAGCGAGATTTTCCCGTTGGTGATGCCGTTGCGACGCCTGTCGGGTATGGTAAGCACCGCTTTACGCCAGCTAACTTCTCTCGACTGGAGAACCGCATGACTGCACAGCCTCCACCGCCCGGTTACCCGCCGCAGCCGCCCGCCGGGCAAGCGCCGAATAACCACTTGGTCATGTCCATTATTGGGATCCTGTTCTGCCTTCCCTTTGGGATCGTGGCGGTCGTCAAGTCCAGCCAGGTCAACGGGTTATGGGTCCAGGGCCAATACGCCGAGGCGCAGGCGTCCGCCGACAGCGCCAAGAAGTGGGCGACCTGGTCGATTATCATTGGCGTTGTTGTATCCGTCATCTATGTGATCTTGGCGTTGGTCGGTGGCATGGCTGCCCAGAATTCCAGCGCGGCGATGCTTGCCGCGATGTTCTAAGCCGGGGTTGAGCTCATGGTGACCCGCCTAGGGTCCGCGCCGCTGCGGTTGGGGGCGCCATTGCTGGTGGCCGCGTCCACGACGTTGGTGTGCGCGGCCATCTGGATGGGTGATCCGACCACCCCGAACGGCCCGCTGCCGGTATGTCCCACCAAGGCGCTGTTGGGTATCGACTGCCCTGGATGCGGCAGCATGCGGATGCTGTATTCCCTGATGCACGGCAATCTGCTGGCGGCCGCCAGGTTTAACGCGCTGGGCGTGGCGGCGGTGGTGCTGTTGGTGTGGGCGTACCTGGCTTGGAGTTATGGCCGCCTGACGGGCCGGCGGATCCGGAGCTGGCAACACCATCGCTGGTCTGCGGTGGTGACACTGTCGTTGGTGGTGGCTTGGTTTGTGGTGCGCAACATCCCTTTTGCCCCATTCACCGGACTGTATGTCTGACGTAAAGCTCTGTGATGCGAAAGTCCCATCCGCACAGCAGGACTCAGGCGCGACTTCAACACAACCGTGCGTCGGCTTTGACGCACGGTTCTGGCTGCACCGGGTGGGCGAGGCCTGACTGCGACTGCCGGGCGCCGCGGTAGGGGCGGCCCGCCGGGTTGCGCGGCGGCGTTGGTCGGGGCCGTCATGGTAGTCAGTCGGCGCGACACGTGGGCCGCCGTCTAACCTGGGGCGCGATGGTGAACAAATCAAGGACGATCCCGGTGGTGCTCGTCGTGGTCGCCCTATCTTTATCCTTGACCGGCTGCTTCCATCGGTCGGCTAGCTCGCAGCAGGCGACCAACCCTGCCGCGGCCGAGTTCGCCACCGCGTTGCGTGACCGGGTGAGCACCGACGCGATGATGGCGCAACTGTCGAAACTGCAGGACATTGCCAACGCCAACAACGGCACCCGGGCGGTGGGCACACCCGGTTATGAAGCCAGCGTCGACTATGTGGTCAACACGTTGCGCAGCAGCGGTTTTGACGTGCAAACACCCGAGTTTTCGGCCCGCGTGTTTCACGCCGACAAAGGGTCGGTGACGGTCGACGGCAAGACTGTGGACGCGCGGGCGCTGGATTACAGCCTCGCCACCCCGCCGGACGGGGTGAGCGGGCCGCTGGTGGGCGCGCCGGCCGACGAGAGCCCGGGCTGTACGGCCTCCGACTACGACAAGCTGCCGGTGCAAGGTGCGGTGGTGCTGGTGGACCGTGGCAACTGCCCGTTCGCCCAGAAAGAAGACGCCGCGGCGCAGCGGGGCGCCGTGGCCATGATCGTCGTCGACAACGTCGACGAGCAGCAGATGGGCGGCACCCTGGGGGCGAACACCGACGTCAAGATCCCCGCGGTGAGCGTCACCAAGTCGGTGGGGATGCAGCTGCGCGGGCAGCCCGGACCAGCAACCGTCAAGCTCAATGCGAGCACCCAGAGTTTTAAGGCCCGCAATGTCATCGCGCAGACCAAGACGGGGTCGACCACCGACGTAGTGATGGCCGGCGCGCACCTGGACAGCGTGGCGGAGGGACCGGGCATCAACGACAACGGCTCCGGGGTGGCCGCGGTTCTGGAAACCGCCGTGCAGCTGGGGAACTCACCGAAAGTGCGCAACGCGGTACGGTTCGGCTTATGGGGTGCAGAGGAACTCGGATTGATCGGGTCGCGGAACTACGTCGAGTCGCTGGACCTCGACGCGCTGAAGAATATTGCGCTGTACCTGAACTTCGACATGCTGGCGTCGCCCAATCCGGGCTACTTCACCTATGACGGAGACCAATCGCTACCGCTGGACGCCCGCGGCCAGCCGGTGGTACCTGAAGGCTCGGCCGGTATCGAGCGCACGCTGGTCGCCTACCTGAAGTCGGCCGGCAAGACCGCGCAGGACACCTCGTTCGACGGTCGCTCCGACTACGACGGATTCACGCTGGCGGGTATCCCGGCGGGCGGGCTGTTCTCCGGCGCGGAGGGCAAAAAGTCCGACGAGCAGGTCAAGCTGTGGGGTGGGACCGCCAACGAGCCGTTCGACCCCAACTATCACAAGAAAACCGACACCCTCGACCACATCGACCGGACCTCGCTGGGGATCAACGGCGGCGGCGTCGCCTACGCGGTGGCGCTGTACGCGCAGGACCTCAGCGGTCGCAATGGGGTTCCGATCGTGGGCGACCGCACGCGCCACATGCTCGCCAAGAAATGATCCGCCGGCTGGGCGCAACGTTGCTGTTGCTGACAGGGCTGCTGTCGGGATGCTCGTCCCCGCGGCCGGGGTCCCCGGCTGCCGCGCCGGATCTGGGCCGCGGATTGGCCGGAAAGGTGACCGCGGACGGGATGTTCGTGCACCTGCGCGCGCTGCAGGATATCGCCAACGCCAACAGGGCGAGCCGGGCAGAGGGCACTCCGGGCTACGACGCCAGCGTCGAGTATGTGGCAAAAGCATTGCGCAGCAGGGGTTTCGACGTAACGACGCCGCAGTTCGACCGGTTGTACACCGCATTCCCGGGTAAGCCGGCGCTGACGGTCGCCGGCCGCAGCTATCAGGTCGACCAGGCCTCGTTGCTGGTCCGGACACCGCCTGGCGGCCTGACCGGCCAGCCGATCCGGCCCACCCAACCGGCCGGCTGTACCGCCAGCGATTACCCGTCCGTCGTGCCGAAGGGTGCGATCGCAGTGGTCGACGATAGTCGCTGCTCGGTGGTCGACAAGCAGAACAGCGCGGTGGCCAAGGGCGCCGTAGCGCTGATCGTGGTCAGTCAACCCAGTGGCGCGGGCGCCCCGCCCACGTTGTTCAACCCCCGTTATTACGACCAGCTGCACGTGCCGGTCGCGGTTGTCGGTGCTTACGGCGCCGCCGCGCTGGCACATGCCACCGCCCCGGTGCGCCTGGTGCTGGACGCCGAGAACATCAAGCTCACATCGCGAAACGTGCTGGCGCAGACCAAGACCGGCTCGCCGCACGAGGTGGTTATGGTCGGCGCGCATCTGGACAGCCCCCGTGGCGGCCCGGGTATCAACGACAACGGGTCCGGGGTGGCCGCGGTGCTGGAAACAGCGCTGCAGCTGGGTCCGTTGCCACCGGTGAACAACGCGGTGCGGTTCGCGTTCTGGGGAGCCGAGGAGGAAGGGCTCAATGGCGTCATGGACTACGTCTTTGGCTTGGATCGCGATCAACTCAACGACATCGCGCTGTACTTGAACTTCACCATGCTGGGTTCACCGAATGCCGGCTTCTTCACCGACGACGGCGACCAGTCCGGCCCGCCCGGGCCCGGTGTGGCATCCGGAGATGTACCCGAAGGTTCCGCCGGCATCGAGCGCACCCTGTTCGGCTATCTGAGCCTGGCCGGCAAGCGGCCCGCCGACATGCCATTGAGCACCAGGACCGACTACCACCCCTTCATGGTTGCGGGAGTACCGATCGGGGGTATGACCGCTGGTGCTTCGCAGACGAAAACCACTGTGCAGGCGCGACTCTGGGGTGGTCAGCCGGGCGTCTGGTTCGACCCGAACTACCAGAGCGCCCGTGACACCGTCGACAACATCAACCGGGAAGCATTGGCGGTCATGGGTTCTGGCGTGGCGTTCGCGGTGGGTTGCTACGCGGAGTCAATCGGGGGAGTCAACGGCGTCCCGCCCTACAACAAGCGGCATCGCACCCGGGTGCCGTAGCGGTGAGCCCGCGACCCGACGACCAGACCTGGTAGGAGGTCTTGTGGTGAGCTGCGGCTTCGTTTGTGCCATGCCGGTAATCCAACGGTTCTAGAATGAGATCCCTTTGATGCTGCCAGGCAGGCCGGTCGGGATGAGGTTGGTCATGAATGACCGCGGGCGCAATCGACGTCAGTTGCGGGGTGGTCGCTCGCGCAGGGCGATCGCGGCGGCGCGGGCGGCGATCGCCTGTGCCGGGGCGGTACTCGTGGTTGCGGGGTGCACCACTTTCGTCGATGGGCGGGCCCTGTCGATGCTCAACGACCCCTTCCGGGTGGGGGGTCTGCCCGCCACCAACGGTCCGAGCGGGCCCCGCCCGAACGCACCCAGTCCGACGGGCACGGTGGTCAACACCGACAACGGACCGATCGACAAGCTGTCGTTGCTGTCGGTCAACGACATCGAGGAGTACTGGAAGGGGGCTTACAGCGAATCGCTGAAGGGAACTTTCGTGCCAGTTGGCAAGCTGGTTTCCTACGACTCCACCGATCGCAATGGTCCGATTGTTTGCCACAGCAACACTTACAAGCTCGTTAACGCCTTTTACACAGATCGGTGCAACTTGATCGCCTGGGATCGCGGGGTGTTCATGGCGGTCGCGCAAAAGTATTTCGGCGACATGGCCGTCAATGGCGTGTTAGCGCACGAGTTCGGGCACGCCCTGCAGCAGATGGCGAAACTGGTGACCAGAAAAGACCCCACCATCGTCCGCGAGCAGCAAGCCGATTGTTTCGCAGGCGTCTATCTGTGGTGGGTGGCCGAAGGTAAGTCGCCGCGCTTCATGCTGAGCACCGCTGACGGGCTCGACCACGTGCTTGCGGGGGTCATCACCACCCGTGACCCGGTTTTGGATTCCGATACCGAAAACGACGACGAACATGGGTCGGCCTTGGATCGGGTCAGTGCCTTCCAGATGGGCTTCGACACCGGCGCCTCGGCATGCGCAGCGATCAACGTGAAGGAAATCGAGCAGCGCCGCGGTGACCTGCCGAAGACGTTGCGGACCGATCCCAACGGGGACCCGGAGACCGGTGAGGTCCCGATCAACGAAGACACGTTGTCGACGCTGATGGAGGTCATGGGACAGATCTTCAACCCCAAGCAACCGCCAACGTTGTCCTACCAGCCGGCCGATTGCCCCGATGCGAAGGCCAGCCCACCGGCGTCATACTGTCCGGCCACCAACACCATCGTGGTTGACCTGCCCGCTCTGGCGGCCATGGGGAAGAAGGCCGCCGAAAACGAACACACCCTGCCGCAAGGTGACGACACCGCGCTGTCGATCGTGATGTCGAGATACACGCTGGCGGTACAGCACGAACGCGGCCTACCGATGCAGAGCCGGTGGACCGCACTGCGGACGGCGTGCCTGACCGGTGTTACACACCGCAAGATGGCCGAACCCATCGACACCCCAGACCATAAGCAGCTATTGCTGACCGCCGGTGACCTCGACGAAGCCGTTTCCGGGCTGCTCACCAACCACATGGTCGCCAGCGACGCTGACGGTGCCACCGTGCCGGCCGGTTTCACTCGGATAGCGGCGTTTCGTGCCGGCGTGGGCGGCAACCTGGACGCGTGTTACAGCCGCTATACCGGATAACCGGGGGACCCCCGGGTCGTCGCTCTCATCGCGCCCGACTCGAAGTAGCACGGCAAATGCTTTCCGGACACACCCTGCAGCCACACTGAACGATCTGGCGCCAAGGTTCGACACGCAGCGTAGAGTATGTGCCACTCGATCCCAGCTAATTCACGGACGACGAAAATCGTGATTCCGTAGGAGGCTTCCTTGACGGAACAACCGCCCAGCTACCCGCCGCCGCCACCGGGCGGTTATGGTTATCAGCCGCCGCCACCGGGCGGTTATGGTTATCAGCCGCCGCCACAAGGCGTCGGTACGAATGGGATGGCCATCGCGTCGTTGGTGTGCTCCTTGTTCGGGTGGCTTTGCGTCATCGGCCCTATCCTGGGGTTGATTTTCGGCTTTCTCGCGTTGGGCCAGATCAAGCGGACCGGTCAAGGTGGCCGTGGTATGGCGATTGCCGGAATAGTCATTGGCGGACTCGTAATCGCACTTGGCATAGGCTTTGGGATCCTCAGCGCTATAGTCAAGCACTCGCCAGGCACGGATTCGGGCGCGCCCGCTGTGGTGATCACCGTTGAACCGCAGGCAGTTTCGCCTACAGTGACAGCATAAAACCGTCGCGACGCGCTGTCCGCACTGCTTTAGAGCTTGCAGCTCAACCTATCTCAGCGAGCCTGGGTACAAGTTGATCGCCGAGGCGGCGGATGAAGCCGACGGGGTCAGGGTAGCCGGGGACGGGACCGACGTTGATCATCTCGATGCCTAACTCGGCGTAGCGTTCGATGGTATTCAGGTACCCGTCGATGTCCTCGAATGGGTCGGCGAAAACGCCAACGGTCTTGCGGATTTCGCCGGGATCTCTATCCACCGAGTCGCAATGGCGAAGCAGCACCTCGATCTTGTGCTTGAGCTCATCGACTGCCGACACCGTGGCATTCCATACGTCGGCGTATTGTGCGACCAGCCGTAGCGTCTTCTTCTCGCCGGCGCCGCCGATCAGAATCGGGGGGCGCCGAATCGGTTGCGGCTCACAGATTGTCTCGGCAAGCCGATATTGGTTGCCGTTGTACGGCCCGTCATTGTCACTCCACATCTGCCGGCAGATCTGCAGCGTCTCTTCGAGCATCTCGAAGCGTTGGCTCACCGACGGATACGGAATGCCTAGGGCGGTGTGTTCGCGTTCGTACCACGCCGCTCCGATGCCGAACATGGACCGACCGCCGGACAGCACGTCGAGTGTGGTGACCGCTTTGGCCAACACCCCCGGATAGCGATAGGTGACGCCGGTGACCAGCACGCTCAGGTCGATCGTGGACGTCTGCCCCGCTAGAAAACCCAATGACGTATAGCACTCGAGGAATGGATCCTCCGCGCGTCCAACAGTTTCCATCTGGAAGAAATGATCGGCCAGAGTGAACAACTTCGCGCCACCCCGCTCGGCGGCTTTGGCCGCGTCGGCCAGAGTAGGGCCCAGCGTCGCCGGATCACCTGGCACAAAGTCGATGAAATGCACGCCCAATTCCATTGCAATCATTGTCCTTTCGTCATTCGGTCAGCCGCTCGAGCAGAGACAACGCGTCAAGGATGGTGCGACGTTCGGCTTCGGAGTAGCGCTCGTGGATGGCGCGCGCCAGCCACTCCTCACGCACCTGCCGGTCGCTCTCGGCGCGTTGACGGCCCGTCTCGGTCAACGAGACCACTTGGCGCCGACCGTCTTCGGGGTCAGGTGTGCGCTCGATGAGCCCGCGCTGCTCGAGGGCGGTCACTATCGTGGCCATTGACTGTGGACGCACCCGCTCGGCACCGGCCAGTGCGCTGGCCGATGAGGCCCCCTCTTTCCAGAGCCGGGTGAGCACCGCTGTCTGTGACGGTGTCAGATCGCCATCAATCGCGAGACCCCTCAACTGACGTCGCAGCCGGCTGAACACCACCCGCAGATCGCGGGCTGCCATCGCGGCCGACTCGGCGATACCGTCCACCCCACCATCCTAAACTAGACAGGTAAAACTGTCCAGTTTGAACTGGCTAAATCAGCTCAGGCGGATACGGCTTCCTTTTTTGATTCGTCTCGTGATTGATCCTGGTGTACCCAGATCGCCAGGAAGGCGGTGACCAGCAGCCATCCGATGGCAACCGCCGGAATCGCCCAGGCGCGACGGACCAGCAGCGCGGTGCCGCGCTGCGCGACGACGTCGTGGCCGTCGGTCTGGGCAGCCTGGCTGAGGTTGGAGCTGAAGCCGTTGCCGCAGGTGACCTTGATGTCGGCCAGCCCGATGACGGCCAGTAGCAAGCCGGCGATTCCGATGTACATCTGACGATTACTCACAGCTTCTCCATGGATGTTAATTGCAGATTCGGCGGCTCAGCGCTCAAGTCATGCAGACATTGGCGAATAGCAGAACCGGCCACGACACGATCGAACCCAGGAAGGAGACCGCTAGATCGGCTCCGTGCATCTGGTGCAACTGCTCGGTGTGTGTTGTCGACCAGATCGTTCCTACCAGCAGATACGGTGTGCCGGCGATCAATCCGATGGCAATCAATTGGCCGATGGTGACCTTGAAGTCGAGCACCTTGCGAGCTGTCTCCAACATATGCGCCCCCTCGGCAGTGGTCTTCGGAGGTCCTCGGAATCTCTTAGTGTGCCCTCCGAGCGCCCATTATGTTAATGAAGATTCTGCTGCCGCGATAGGCCGCAAGAGGTTTCGGGAGGACCCATTCGGGCTACAGTGAGGCGGTGTTCACCGCCAGCGCTGGGCCCGGCATACCCGGCGAACCTGTAGCTGGTGTTCGTCGGCGGCCAAAGGACCGCAAGGCGCAAATAGCCCGCGCGTCCGCCGAGGCATTCAGCGCGCAGGGGTATCACGCGGTGAGCATGGAAACCATCGCGGCCAAAGTCGGGGTCTCGGCCACGGCGCTGTACCGGCACTACGCCGGCAAGTACGACCTCTTCCGTGGCGCTGTGCTGGCCTTGAGTGAGCAACTGGTCGACTGCACCGACCTGGAACCGGACGAGGCAGACCCGGCCGGAACGCTGGACCGGGTGGTCGACGCGCTCATCGACGCCACGTTGGACAACCGCGATTCCGGCGGCCTGTACCGCTGGCAGGCCCGGTATTTGCGGGCCGAGGACCAGGCCACGCTGACCGGTCAACTGCGGTTGGTGAATCGCCGAATCCAGCAGCCGCTCATGGTGATTCGGCCGTCCTTGATTTCGTCGCAGCGATGGATGCTGTCGGCGGGGGTGCTCAGTGTGATCGGCAGCATCGTCGACCACCGCGTCCGGCTGCCGGCCGACGAGATCCGTGCGCTGTTGGCTGGGGCGGCCTCGGCGATCCTTGCCGCGGAGCTGCCGGAACCAGGGGATGTCTTTCCCCGCTCGGTCTCCTGGCGGATCTTTGCCGAGGATGCCGGCGTCTACGAAGCGTTGCTGCAAGCGTCGATGGTGTTGTTCAAAAGCCGGGGTTACTCCGAGACCAGCATGGCGCATATCGCCTCGGCCGCCGGAATAGCGGTGTCCGGGATCTATCGGTACTTCTCCGGCAAGTGCGAGATCCTCGCGACCGGATTGCGCCGCGCGGCCGACCGGGCCTCCGGGCAGCTCTCACCGGTCCTGGGCGCTCTTACCGAACCCCGCCAGGCGTTGACGCTGCTGATCGATGCCCATGTGGCAACGTCGTTCGCCAATCCCGAACTGGCCGCGGTCTACCACACCGAGCGGGTCAACCTGACGCCCGCCGACCAAATGCTGTTGCACAATGTGCAGCTGTCGACGATCGATTCGTGGGTGCGGTTGCTGACGGCTGCGCGCCCGTCGCTCACGCCGATGCAGGCGCGGTTCCTGGTGCACGCCGCTATGGCGCCGGTGGTCGACCTGGGCCGGATGGGCAGCTACGAGGATGAGACGGCCTATACCCAGGCGTGTGTGCGAAAGCTGATGGAAGTCACGCTGTTTGGCTCCCCGGTGATCCAAGCAGACGCAGTGCCGCGTCATCCGCCAGGCCGGCGACGTCGAGGGTCTTCGAGCCCAAGTCGTGGCGCGCGCCGGTGATCTCGACGACCTCGGTCGGTGCGGAGATCATCGCCGCGGCGTCGCGCACCTCTGCGAGCGTGCCGAACGGGTCCGACGTGCCGTGGGTGAACACCGTAGGCACCGTGATGTCCGGCAGGTGCTCGGTGCGGGCGCGCTCCGGCTTGCCCGGCGGATGGACCGGATAGGAGAACAGCGTCAGCACGTCCACCGGCGCCTGGCCGGCGGCCACCACCATCGATGTCTGGCGGCCACCATAGGAATGTCCGCCGGCGATCAGTGGGCCGTTGGCGAGGCCGCGGCACAACGCGATCGCCTCGACGATCCCCGCGCGATCGGCGGCCGCCGAGCCGGACGGCGGACCGGTGGGCCGGCGCCGGCGGTAGGGCAGGTTGTACCGCACCGCCAGCCAGCCGCGCCGCGCCCATTCGTCGCAAACCTGTTGCAACAGCTTGGATTCCCGGCTGCCGCCGGCGCCGTGGGTCAGCACCACGATGCCTTTTGGGGACCGGGCGGCTGCGCCTTCGGGTTCGTGCGCGACGCCCGCGATCTGATCGAGGTTCATGACAGCCGAAACAATGCGGAGACTGGGCCGTGGCCGTGCCCGAGCGGATAGGCGGCGCGCAGGCATTCGGTCACCCATCGCTTCCCGAAGCCGACCGCGTCGGGCACGGTGAACCCGTGCGCCAGCGCGCAGGCCACCGCGGTCGCCAGCGTGTCGCCACCGCCGTGGTCGTTGCCGGTGGGCACCCTCGCTGCGTCGAATTCGTAGAAGTCGGCGCCGTCGTAGAGCAGGTCGCAGCTGCTGTCCGACGACCGCAGGTGTCCGCCCTTGACCAGCGTCCATCGTGGGCCCAGCGCATGCAGGGCCTTGGCCGCCGCGCGCTGCGAGTTCGAGTCGACGACCTCGAGATCTACCAGCAGGCGTACCTCGTCGAGGTTTGGTGTCACCAGCGTGGCCAACGGAAACAGTTGACTGCGAAGCGAATCCAGCGCGGACGGTGCCAGCAGTGCGTCTCCGTGCATGGATGCGCAGACTGGGTCGACGACGAGCGGAATGGTCAGTTCAAGCCGGCGCCAGGTGGCGGCCACCGTGCTGATGATGTCCGACGACGCCAGCATCCCGGTCTTGGCGGACTGGATGCCTATATCGGTGACCACAGCTTCAATCTGGCCGGCCACGACATCGTCAGGCACCTCGTGAAAGCTCTTGACCCCCAACGTGTTCTGTACGGTAACCGCGGTAACCGCGATGCACGCGTGCACACCCAGCAACGCCATGGTGCGCATGTCGGCCTGGATGCCCGCGCCGCCCCCAGAGTCCGATCCTGCGATGGACAGCACCCGCAGCGGCGTGCTGCCGGGCGGTGCCAGCGGCAGAAAGGTCACTGCGTGATCGGCAGATACACGCGGTTGCCGTGCTCGGCGAACTCGCGCGACTTTTCGGCCATACCCGAGGCGACCATAGCCTCGATGTCCGCTTCGGTCTCCAGTCCGTGTTTGGCGGCGTAGTCACGGACATCCTGGGTGATGCGCATCGAGCAGAACTTCGGCCCGCACATCGAGCAGAAGTGCGCGGTCTTGGCCGGCTCGGCCGGCAGCGTCTCGTCGTGGAATTCCCTTGCGGTGTCGGGATCCAGCGACAGCGCGAACTGGTCGTTCCAGCGGAACTCGAACCGCGCCGTGCTCAATGCGTCGTCACGCTCCTGCGCGCGGGGATGACCCTTGGCCAGGTCCGCTGAGTGCGCGGCGATCTTGTAGGCGATGACCCCGTCCTTGACGTCCTTGCGGTCCGGCAACCCGAGATGTTCCTTCGGCGTCACGTAGCACAGCATCGCGGTCCCGGCCTGCGCGATGATGGCCGCGCCGATCGCCGACGTGATGTGGTCGTAAGCCGGCGCGATGTCGGTGGCCAGCGGACCCAGCGTGTAGAACGGGGCCTCCTCGCACAGCTCCTCTTCCAGCCGCACGTTTTCCACGATCTTGTGCATCGGGATGTGCCCTGGGCCCTCGATCATCACCTGGGCGCCATGGGCTTTCGCGATCTTGGTCAGCTCGCCCAGGGTGCGCAGCTCGGCGAACTGCGCGGCGTCGTTGGCGTCGGCGATCGAGCCCGGCCGCAGCCCGTCACCGAGTGAGAAGGTGATGTCGTAGCGCGCGAAAATATCGCAGAGCTCCGCAAAGTTGGTGTAGAGGAACGACTCCTGATGATGGGCCAGGCACCAGGCCGCCATGATCGACCCGCCCCGGCTGACGATGCCGGTGACCCGCTTGGCGGTCAGCGGCACATACCGCAGCAGCACGCCGGCGTGCACGGTCATGTAGTCCACACCCTGCTCGCACTGCTCGATCACGGTGTCGCGGTAGATCTCCCAGGTCAGTTCGGTCGGATCGCCCTTGACCTTTTCCAGTGCCTGATAGATCGGCACCGTGCCGACCGGCACCGGCGAATTGCGCAGGATCCATTCGCGGGTTTCGTGGATGTTCTTGCCGGTGGACAGGTCCATGATGGTGTCTGCACCCCAGCGGGTGGCCCACACCATCTTGTCGACCTCTTCGGCGATCGACGACGTCACCGCCGAGTTGCCGATGTTCGCGTTGACCTTGACCGCGAATGCCTTGCCGATGATCATCGGCTCGATCTCGGGATGGTTGTGGTTGGCCGGGATCACCGCCCTGCCACGGGCGACCTCGTCGCGCACCAACTCGGCGGGCATGCCCTCGCGGGCCGCGATGAACGCCATCTCGGCGGTGATCTCGCCGGCGCGGGCACGCTGCAGCTGAGTGCCACGGTCGCGGACCACCCCGGGCCGCGGCGCTAGCCCGGACTTCAGGTCGATCGCGGCGTCCGGGTCGGTGTAGGGCCCGGAGGTGTCGTAGAGGTCGAAGTGGTCTCCGGTGGACAGGTTGACCCGCCGGAACGGGACCCGGAGACTAGCCCCGAGACTACCCCCGCCGCCCGGGCCCTCTACTTCGCGGTAAGCCTTGCTGCTGCCCGCGATGGGTCCGGTGGTAACGGATGGCGCAATGGTTTTGGACAAGGTCTCAGTCATTTTCATCTCCCTACGCCGGCATTACCCGGTCAGGTTCCTACGGTCGACGGCCCCGAGCCGTCCTCTCAGCGCACTGGGCGTGCGCTCCCGCGTCTTATCTGGTTAATTCGATCGCCCGCACGCGAGGTTACCCCCACGCCAGACCACCCGCGGCATGCGGGCCGCCCGCTGGCCGGTGCACCTGTGGAGTGGGATGATCTAAACCGTGAATCGGCCCGAGCGGACAGGGACAGCGACACCCGCCGGGACCCGCATGCAGGAGATCAGGATGGCAGAGGCCGCCGACGGCGGGTACCTGAACGTGGGAAGCTTTCGCTTCTGGTTCGTGGGTCAACGCTGGGAATGGTCTGACGAGGTCGCGCGGATGCACGGTTACCAACCCGGATCCGTGGTGCCGACAACGAAACTGCTGTTGTCGCATAAGCATCCGGACGATCGTGCGCACGTCCAGGATCTGCTCGATTATGCGCTGCACTCGGGGGGGTCGTTTTCGAGTCGTCACCGGTTTGTCGACACAGCGGGCGCGGTACACGACGCGATTGTCGTTGCCGACCGCATGCTGGACGAGACGGGTGCGGTGGTGGGGACGGCCGGCTATTACATCGACCTCACCGCTACCTTCGACGAAACCCGAGACGAGACCCGGCAGGAGGTCCTCGACGCGGCGCTGCCGGACCTTTTCGAGAACCGCGCGGCGATCGAGCAGGCCAAGGGTGTACTGATGGCTGTCTACCGGGTCAGCGCCGGCCAGGCTTTCCGTGTCCTGCAGTGGCGATCGCAGGAGACGAACACCAAGTTGCGCTCGCTGGCCAAGCAACTGGTCAGCGAAGTCGCCACCCTGCCGGCCCCCGCAGCCGACGTCCAACGCCATTTCGACCACCTGCTGCTGACCGTCCACACCCGCGTCCCTGCCGAACCTGACCGCTAGCCGGGCGCAGGGCCCGATGGAGCAAAACCGGGCGGGCCCGGGCCAGAGTTAGGCTCAATACATCTCTGACGATGCAAACGAGCGGTTCACGGGTCGGTATACGAAATTCGAGGCGGTGGACGCGATGGAATCGTTGGTTGTCGACCACGAGGCTCGCGAGGACGCGGTGGTCGTCCGTGTTCAAGGCGATGTCGACTCCATTACCGTCGGCGAGCTGAGTTCCCATCTGACGGCGGCGCTGGAGCTGGCTGCGACACATCCGGCTCGCCTGGTCATCGTCGACTTGCAAGGCGTGACCTTCTTCGGAAGCGCCGGTTTGAACGCGATATTCGACTGCCGTGAGCAAGGGCTGGCCGCCGGGACGTCCGTCCGGCTCGTGGCCGACAACGATCATGTGATTCGCCCGCTCGAGGTGACGAAGCTGGATCGTGTTTTCGAGATTTACCGCACGCTGACCGACGCGCTACAGCACTTCAAACCCCGGGAGCCCGAGAAGCAGCCATGAACCAGGGCCACGCCCCGCCCCGCGGCGGGCACCGACTGCCCGCCGACCTGGCGGCAGCGGTCGCGCTGGGTGGCGAGATGGGCCGCCGATTCGCGGAATTCGACTGGGCAGCCCATCCGCTTGGCAGACCGGGTAATTGGTCGCCCGAGGTACGGGCGGCGGTAGCGGTGACGCTGACTTCACGGTTTCCCATCGTGCTGTGGTTGGGGCCCACTGATCTGTTCTTGATATACAACGACGCCTACGCGCAGATCCTGGGTGACAAACACCCCGCGGCCCTGGGCCGCCCCGCGAAGCAGGTGTGGTGGGAGATCTGGGAAGCGATCGGACCCATGCTCGCCGGCGTCGTCGCGACCGGCAAGGCGACCTGGTCGGATGACTTGATGTTGCCGCTGGTGACCGGGGGCCGTCCGCAGGAGCGGTACTTCACTTTCACGTACAGCCCGATCATCGGCGGCGACGGTGCGGTCACGGCCATCTTCTGCGCCGTCATTGAAACCACCGAACGGGTGCTCAGCGAGCGCCGCCTGCACCTGCTGAACGCGGTCGCGTCGGCGACCATGGAGACCCATACCATCGACGACGCGGTGAGCGCAGCCGTCGCCGCATGTGCCACCCAGCCCGCGGACCTACCGTTCATCGCCGTGTATGTGGCCAGGGACGGGGCCGGGGAAGATGACATCACGCTGCGCGGCGCGACGCCCTCGATCCTGCCGCTGCTGCCCCGCTCGCTGGCCCAGCTGACGGGCCCGGACGCGACCCCGCGATCACGGGCGAAAGCACACGTGGTCGACCAGCTTGCCGCGGTAATGCCCGGTATCGCAGAGGTTTTCAGCGAAGACTGCCCCGAGCAGGCGCTGGTGTTGCCGCTGAGTGAGGTCTCGGCCACCGGGGCGTTGGTGATCGGAACAAGTCCGCGCCGCCCGCTGGATCCGCAGTACCGCGGCTTTTGTCATCTGCTCGCCGACCAGCTGTCCTCGGCGTTGGCATCCGCCGTCTCGTATGAGCAGCAACGGCAGCGAGCCGATGCGCTCGCCGAATTGGATCGGGCGAAGACGGCGTTTTTGACCAACGTCAGCCACGAGTTCCGCACCCCGCTGACCTTGCTGCTCGGGCCGCTCGACGATGCGCTATCCGACGCGGCGCCGGAAACCGTCCTGGCAGATCGGCTGAGCATCGCAGGACGTAATGCGCGGCGTCTGCAGCGCTTGGTCGACTCGTTGCTCGATTTCTCCCGCATCGAGGCCGGCCGGGCGAACGCGAGATTGGTGTGTACCGATGTTGGCGCACTTACCTCGCATATAGCGTCGTCGTTCAACGAGCTCTGTCATCGGGCGGGACTCGATCTCCAATTGGACTGCGGTCCGGCATTGGCCGACATCGATCCGGGCATGTGGGAAACGATCGTTCTCAACCTGCTTTCCAATGCGGTCAAATACACGCTACAAGGCTCGATTTCGGTCGAGGTGCGCACCGAAGCCACGCACTGTCGTATTGCGTTGCGCGACACCGGAGTCGGGATCGCCGCCGAGGACCTAGACCGCCTGTTCGAGCGCTTTTACCGGGCCGACAACGTACGCGGCCGCAGCGTGGAGGGCACCGGAATCGGACTCTCACTCGTACGCGGGCTTGTCGAGCTGCAACGCGGAACGGTGGAGATCGACAGCGAACTGGATCGCGGAACAACGGTGACCATCCGACTGCCGCGATCGGTCGCGGGCACAGCGGTCGATCAGTCGCCTGCGGGGCTGCTGGATGAGACCAATCCGTACGTGGCCGAGGCAAGTCAGTGGCTGATGTCCATTTCGGACCCCGGTGGTGTGACGGCCGCACACGACGGGCCTCGTCAGTTGGTGCTGATCGCCGACGACAACGCCGACATGCGGGCTCATCTTGATCGAGTGCTGTCGCCGCACTGGGATACGGTGCTGGTCGCCGACGGCGAATCGGCGTTGAACGCGACCCGCGAGCTGCACCCAGACGCGATCGTGACTGACGTCATGATGCCGGGCCTGGACGGGTTCGAGTTCGTGGCGGCCATTCGCGCCGAGCCCGAACTGGCTGCCACCCCGGTGCTCATGCTGTCCGCCAGGGCCGGCGCGGAGGCGATCAGCGAAGGCTTCGCCGGTGGGGCCGACGACTACCTGCCGAAGCCATTTCGCTCGCGAGAGCTGGTCGATCGGGTGTCGGCGAGGTTGGCTGCCGCAGCCCGCGAGCGTGCCGATCAGCAGCAGCGGGACGCGGACATGCGGCAGTCATCCGAACTCGATGCCGCGCTGCATGCCGCTGACTCGGTCGCCGGAATCCTGGCCGCCCTGCTCGAATCCCGATTTGGCTCCGGTGATGCCAGCGCGGTGGGCATCGGTGTCCTCGACACCGACGAGGACACCGTGCGATTCGAATACGACGGCGCGTTTCCCGCAGAACTGCGCGACCGCTACCACGTGGCCTCGCTGGGCGCCCCCTTGGTTGCCGTCGACGTCATCAAGAGCGGCGAGTCGATGGTCGTCACCGACACGTTTGGCCTGCCGCCGCGCTATCAACATGCGGTCCACGAGACCTCCGCGAGTGTCCGCGCATGTGTCATTCTGCCCTTGCGCGGAAGCCTGGGGCGCATCATCGGGGTGCTGTCGTTGCTGTGGTCCAAGCCGCGGCAGTTCGAGGCGGCAGAACTCGACATGTTCGCCCGCGCGGCCAAGCTGACCCAGTCGGCCCTGGACCGGGTCCGCGTCATGGCGCGAGAGCACCGTATCGCCGTCGAATTCCAAGAGCAGCTGCTTGACCTGGACCGCGGGTCGACCGCAGCGGTCGTGGCGGCGATATACCAACCGGCCGGCGAGGCGATGCGGGTCGGCGGCGACTGGTATCTGGTGACACCGCTCGGCCGGCCGGGCAGGATCGGGATATCCGTGGGTGACGTCGTTGGACACGGCTTGCCGGCCGCGATCGTGATGAGCAGACTCCGCGCGGCACTGGGCGCCACCGCACTCAGCGATGCCGACCCGGCTGCTGTCCTGAGCGCGCTGGACACCTATGCGGCCACTGTCCCGGGCGCGCGCTGCGCGTCGGTGACTTACGCCCTCATCGACGCCGGGGCTGGCTCCGGGGCCGGCTCTGCCACGATCAGTTACACCTGCGCGGGGCATCCCTACCCCTTGCTGGTCTGCCCGGACGGTCGTGCTGTCTTCTTGGAGTCCGGTAGGCGTCAGCCGGTGGCCACTGGTGAAAACCACCCGACCGACAGCTCCGCGCAGGCCGACCTGCCACCCGGGAGTTTGATCTTGCTCTACACCGACGGACTGATCGAGCGGCCCGGCGACACGCTCGACCAAGGATTCGAGCGTCTGAAGGCCGCGGCCGCCGACTGCGCCTCCCTCCCGGTCGACGACGTCTGTGCCGAGCTACTGCAACGCATGACCCCGCCGGATGGGTACCGCGACGACGTTGTGCTGCTCGCACTCCGTGCGAACCATTCGGGGCCTCGCAGCTTCACCACCGTGGTTCCGGCCGCGGCGACAGAGGTCCCCGTCGCCCGGGAGCGGTTGCATGAGTGGCTGACCGCCGTCGCCGTCGATCCATCTCGCGCACAGGACATCTTATTGGCGGCCGGCGAAGCGGTGACCAACGCGATCGAACACGGCAGCCATTGTGATCCGCGCAGAACGGTTTCCCTCGAGGCCTTCGTACGTGGCAACACGGTTGCTATCACCGTCGCTGACTCCGGTCGGTGGTCGGGCGACTCCTCGGCCAGCCTCCGTAGCTACCGGCGCGGACGCGGGCTCACTCTGATGAGCGGACTTGCCGACCGGGTCGACACCGTTCGCGATCGTGATGGCACTCGAGTTACGTTGCTGTTCGACCGTGCGGTCGGTGCCTAGACTTCTTCGATCGCCTCGCCGAGTTCCTCGAGGATCCGGTTGTGATGGTTGCTCGCCAATAGGTGTCCGGCGGCGATGACCAAAGCGACCGGCCAATCAATGAGTTCGAGAGCGGCAAGGGCGGCCAGACCGCCGAAGTAGGCCAGTTGCTCTGGCCGCGGAATCTCGGTCTGGCCCAGCAGCGGCAGGTTCACCACGAAGGTTTCGCCTTCGCGGATCTTCTGCACGGCTTCACGCTGGGATGTCCCCCTGCGCGATTTCTTTTCCACCATCATTCGCCTTTCAGTAACGAAGGGTTTGCCATTAAGCCGGATGGTGCGGTCACCGTCGGACGTATGGCGACGTCCGAGGCCCTGGCCGATCCGCTAGTTTCGACGTTCGTCTGGGCGCTGACCCGGCCGCTGCGGGAGCTTTATGCGTTGCTGTGGCGTGTCGGGGTGGTGGAAATCGTGGAGACCGACCGGGTGGCTCGTCGTTCGTCGAGGGCATATTCGGTTCTGGTGGTTCCGTGTCCGACGTGCCCCAACCTTCCGAAACAGCATTCAGAACAGCTATTGCGACGGTCGCAGCAGCCGCGGCTCCCAGAGCCTGCGCCCACCCGAGAGGGTCGAGCGGGGTGCAGCCGAGCAGTTGGCTGACCACCGGAATGCTGATCAACGTCCCCATCACCGCCAGCGAGCCTACCGCGGTGAGCACAACCAGCGGGGCGTGGGAATCCAGCAGTGTTTGGCCCAATTCGGCGCCCACTAGTGCGACCAATGCCACGGTGGATGCGCGTTGCGGAAGGGGAGGCCCGGTGAGACCTGCCGTCGCCCACGCTGCCGTCGCCGCGGCGGCCGTGGTGGCGCCGCGGATCGTGACAGCACGCCACAGCGCGGGCTGATCTGGGCCGCGGATGCCTGGGTCGACCGGGCCGCGAGGTTTGCTGACCGCAAGGGCCGCAGCCGGCAGCGCATCGGTCAACATGTTCACTAGCAGCAGCTGCCGGGTGTTCAGCGGCGAGGTCCCGGTGATCGCACTGCCGATGATGGCGAACAGCACCTCGCCGGCATTGCCGCCGAGCAGCACGGACACCGCCGCTTGCACCCGCTGCCAGAGTTGGCGTCCTTCCTCGATGGCGTGCACTAGCCCCTCGATGCGGGCGTCGACCAACACGACGTCGGCTGCCATGTGAGCCGGGTCGCTGCCTCCCGCGACGACGCCGATTCCGACGGTGGCGGCCCGGATAGCAGCGGCGTCATTGGAGCCGTCGCCGACCATCGCACACAGCACCCCGGCACCCTCGAGCGTCTGGACGACTTGGACCTTGTTCTCCGGTGTCATCCGGGCGAAGATCACCCGCTCGGTCACAACCCGCTCTTGGTCTTTGCGCGACAGCGAGTCCCATTCGGAACCGCTGATGACCTGCTCGGCGGTCACTGACAGGCCCAGCTCCGTGGCAATGGCCTTTGCGGTAATCGGGTGATCACCGGTGATCAGCTTCACGCCCACCCCTTGGGATCGCAGCTTCGCGAGCACGCCGGCGGCTTCGGCGCGCGGCGTATCGGACAAACCGAGGAACCCAGCCAGTGTCAACCCGTCTTTGCAGAATTCGGCGACGTCATCGGGGTTTTCCTGTATCGCCGCAGCCTGTTGCGGGCTCAGCCGGCGCTGTGCCACCGCAATCACCCGCAACCCGTCGGCGGCCAGTTCAGCGACCGCTTCGTCGATGGTCGAGTCGACGTCCCCGCAAGCGGCCAACACCACTTCGGGCGCACCCTTCATGGTCAGCTCGCTGTCGGTGACCGAGGCCGAGAACGACCTGCCGGAACGGAAGGGAAGGTGGGCGGTCGGCTCTGTGGTTGGATTCGAGGCTGGGCCTGAGCCATTGACGCTATGGGAGGCACCGACAGCCGCAGCCGCCTCGACGATGGCGACATCGGTAGCGTGCGCCTGTGGGCCGCCGTTCGACGCCGGCGCGGCGTGCGCAGCGCAGCGCAGCACCTCCTCGCGCGAATATCCCGGCGCCGGGTGGACCTGTGCCACCCGCAGGCGGTTCTCGCTGAGCGTTCCGGTCTTGTCGAAGCAGACCACGTCGATACGGCCGAGCGCCTCCACCGAACGCGGGACGCGGACCAGCGCGCCGAACTTCGTCAGTCGTCGTGCCGACGCCGCTTGTGCGAGGGTTGCTACCAGCGGCATCCCCTCCGGGACCGCGGCGACGGCGATAGCAATGCCGCTGGCTACCGCCTGGTGCAAACCCGTGCGGCGCAACAGCCCGAGCGCGCCGACCAGGGCACCGCCGGTCACGCTGACGGGGAAGGCGCGATTAGTGAGCTGGCTCAGCTGGTGCTGTAGGCCGATGTCGGATGACAGGTCTCCGGACACCAACTCGGCAGCGCGACGCTCCTGGGTGTCGCCCCCGACAGCGGTCACCAGCGCGACCGCGGTACCCGCCACCACCGTGGTCCCGGCGTGCAGCATGCAGCGACGCTCGGCGAGATCGGCGCCCGGCGTGGCCTCGACCTGCTTCTCCACCGATAGCGACTCACCAGTCAGCGTTGACTCGTCGACCTCGAGATCGACCTCCTCGATGACCCGGGCGTCGGCGGGCACCACCTCGTGGGTCCGCACCTCGATGACATCGCCGGGCTGCAGCTGCGCCGCGATGACATCGATGTACCTCCGCTCCCCGTCCGGACCGGTTACGACCTTCCTGGCCGGCGGGATCTGCTGAGCCAGCAAGCGGTTCAGCCGGTTCTCGGCACGCAGCCGCTGACTGGCCGCGAGTATGGAGTTTCCGGTCAACACCGAAAAGACCAACACCCCGTCGACGGGCGAACCGAGCACCGCACTGGCCGCCGAGCCGAGCGCCAGCACGGGAGTCAGCGGGTCGGTCAACTCGGCGCGGACGGCCTTGATGAACTGCCAGACCGCTTGCCCGGGCGGTTCGGTCAGTTGCGCGCCTCGACGGGCCGTTTCAAGGCCGCCGGCCAGCGCCCGGGCGGCCAGCGGACGTTGGTCTGGCTCCGTAGCCGCCTCGGACTCGGGCGGGGGCAATGCTTTACGGACCTGCTCGACCGACATCGCATGCCATTCGTGGACGGATGCTGGACGGGGCGCGTCTGCGCCAATGACCCCGCGGGCTAGCAGGTATCCCGAGAGCAGACCTGCTGCAGCGCCGGCGGTAACCGGTCCGGGCCCGAGGCCGCGGACAGTCGGGATCATCAAAAGCGATCCCATAGCTGTTGCGCCAGCTGATAGTCCGACACCTCGCCGGGTTGCGGCCCTGGCTGCGGGAAGCGCGTGCAGCACCCGCCAGGCAGCCGCCAGATCGGGCAACAAGAGATCCGCATACCAGAGGGGCGGACCACCGTCGTGCCGGGGCATCACTCCCAGGGCCAAGTCGGCAGACGAAATCGCTTGTGCGCCAGACGATGACAACACCGCCACAGTGCGGCCCGCCTCTTTCAGGTCGACTACCGCGCGGGCGAGTGCGTCGTCGAGGGACCCGCTTGCCCCGTTTCCCCCCGCCTCCAGCGGTCTGATGTCGTCGAACGCCGGTCGTAACTCACCCAGCAAGTCAACATCGACCGAAATCAGATCCGCCCCGCTGCGGTGTGCCTCAGCAACCACTGCCGAGGCCAATGGATCGTGCGCGGGGCTGAAAAGTGCCTCCACTTTGGAATCCGGCCGATCCGACGATATCCCCGGCACCGGGTGCCAGCCCGGGCGCAAGCCGGTCTTCTCCAGTAGGAGCTGGGCACGGTT
The DNA here is from genome assembly GCA_963728815.1 of uncultured Actinomycetota bacterium. GTDB lineage: Bacteria > Actinomycetota > Actinomycetes > Mycobacteriales > Mycobacteriaceae > Mycobacterium. The sequence goes on along the minus strand of CAVSLH010000011.1, from coordinate 369,120 downwards.
CCAAGCCGCGGACAGCTCGTCGTCGTCGGCACCGCGAATGCGCGCGACCCGCAAGATGTCGGTGCACAACACCCGGGGGTCGATGACGATCGCGTCGATCCGATCCAACCGGCGCAGAGCCTCCGGTCGCAACGGCAATACCGAGTGCTGATCGGCCAGTCCCCGTCCAAGCGCGGCGGCGAACGCCTCCGGGGTGGTCCGGCTGGCCTTGGGGGCGGTCACCAGCGCCGCGGTGGCGGCCATGTCCACGTTGCGGGTGCCCGCTCCGACCAGTGCGGCGCTGAGCGCCTGTATGAGTGCGAATCGACCGGCGTTGCGTTCCACGGCTCTGGCGCGCGGCGGCTTCGGCCGCGACTCGGTGGATTGGGAGGCGGTGGGGGGTTGGTCGGCGTGCCGTGCCAACTCCGGTTCATGCCGTCGCCAGGCTCGCGCCTCGGCATGGCATTCGGCAGCTTTCAGCGACTGCATCATCAGCCCCACCGACAATGGGGCCGGCGACTGCGTGAAGGTTTCCGCGGCTGCCATGGCCAGTGTCATCAGGCTATCCGTCGCGGGCCCGCCGATGCGGTCTTCGAGCAGACCGCGCAGCCGGGGCTGGTAGTCGACGGCCACCACGCCCGCCAGGACACTTATCGGCAATCGCGGCCAACGCAGCGCTCGGCCGGCCAGCGCTATACCGAGCCCGGCCGCGTTGCCGGCGACGGTCACGGCTCGGGTCACCAGCACCACGCCGTCGCCCGGCAGATTTGTCGGTGGCGTTTCGGACGCTTTGACGTCTTGCTTTCGGCGGCAATGCTTTTCGGCCCCGTCGACAATCTGGCAAAGGTCGCGCAGCGATGTGTCCTGACCGCTGATGCTGACGACCACACGCGACAAGGGGTAGTTGAGGCTGGCCGACGTGACGCCGGGGTGGGCCTTGACTGCGTCGAGCACGACGCGCCCGAGCTCACCGTCGCCTGCGCCGTCCAGGCCGCGCACCTCGATCCAGGCGCGACTCTCGCCGCGCCAACAGCGCCGGCTGAGTGTCTCGCGGGAAAGGTCGCCGGAAAGCGCCCTGGCTCCTTCTCGCAGCGGAATACTGGCGATGCTGAAACCGGCTTCAGCGACCGAGCCCGCGGTCTTCCCCAGGGTTCCCGCGACAGCTGCCGCGGTGCTCACCGATGCACTGGTTACGGCGGTGGTTGCCTGGCGAACCGTTACGACAGCGCGCATCGGCATTGATCGTCGTATGGATGCGCCAATGCTCAAAAGGTTACTCAACAGTGCCGATCAGTTGGTGCTGCGCAATTCGGTGGCGCCCGCCCGGCGGCCAGCCGCCTTCTTAGCAGCCGGTTTACTTGCGGCCTTCTGCGGCGGTTTACTCGGGGCCTTCTGCGGCGGTTTACTCGGGGCATTCTGTGGCGCGGCTTTTTCTGGCGCTGGCTCGCTGGGTACCGGCTTCAGGTTTGCTTTCGCCACCCGTGCCGGGGCCTCGGGCTTGCGGCTCATCCTGCGCAACAACAGCGCGCCGCCGCCGACGGCCAACAGCACCGGCCACTCGACCAGGCCGGCGACGCCGAGCGCACCAATAGCCAGCGCGGCTGCCGGCGTCGAGTGACTGCCCGTGCTGGCTCCGCGCTTAATGCCCTCCGCGGCTCCGGTCACACCGCCGACAACTCCATTCACTGCCGCGCCACCCACAGCGCCCGCGGCCGCTGTGGTCGCCGTCGCCGCACGACTCACCGTTTTACCCACGCCGCGGACCGCCCCGCCGACGACACTCATGATGACTCCCTGGTTTTTAGTCGTTGCAGAACGCGTTGGCAACGCTTGCACACCCGTAGAACGCACCGCTCACCGCATCGACAACATCTTTATCAGTATCTTTCAAGCAAAAGCCTGCCACGTTACACACGCGCAAACAACGCGAAGCCATCTGGAATTTCTACTGCTTACTCTGCGCGTGGGCGACGTTGCCACCGGTGACTCAGGATTACCTCACATCGACCAGCACCGGTGCGTGATCACTGGGGGCCTTGCCTTTGCGCTCCTCGCGGACGATCTGTGCATCGGTCACCCGACCGGCCAACGCCGGGGAGGCGAGGATGAAGTCGATGCGCATGCCCTGCTTCTTCGGGAACCGCAGCTGGGTGTAATCCCAGTAGGTGTAGACGCCGGGTCCCGGCGTGAAAGGCCTTACCACATCGGTGAATTGCGCGTCGACAATGGCATTGAACGCCTTGCGCTCCGGCTCGGAGACATGCGTGCAGCCGGCAAAGAATTCGGTGCTCCAGACGTCGTCGTCGGTCGGGGCGATATTCCAGTCGCCGACCAGTGCGATCTGTGCCGCGGGATCGTCGCGTAACCAACCTTCGGCCGTATCACGCAGTGCGGCAAGCCAATCCAGCTTGTAGGTGTAGTGGGGGTCGTCCAGGGTGCGGCCGTTGGGTACATACAGGCTCCACACCCGCACGCCGCCGCAGGTGGCGCCCAAAGCGCGGGCTTCCGCCGTGGCGGCCACTTCTGGCTTGCTACTCCAGGTGGGCTGGCCGTCGAAGCCGACCTGCACATCTTCCAGGCCGACGCGCGAGGCGATCGCCACGCCGTTCCACTGGTTGAAGCCGACGTGTGCGACCTCGTAGCCGAGTTCGAATAGCGGCAGCGTGGGGAATTGGCTATCGGAGCATTTCGTCTCCTGCATGGCCAGCACGTCGACATCGGCGCGCGCGAGCCAGTCGACGACGCGGTCCAGCCGGGTGCGGATCGAATTCACGTTCCAGGTGGCCAGCCGCAGGGTGCCGTCGGGCATGGCTAGACGGTATCCCAGGTGCCTGACTGGACCGGCAAGTAGCGGCTGCGATGATGCAGCCGGAAATCCAGGGACTCGGCGAAGGCGGTCGCTACGCTGTCGTTCTCGCCAACCCGCAGGTAGCCGCGGGTCGCGCCGCGACGCGCACCCCACGCCAACAGCGCCTCGCACAGCCGGCCTGCGGGACCGGGCGCGCGCTGGCCGTCCGCTGTCCGCACTGCCGACAGGCCCACCCATCGAGTGCCGTCCGGCGCGTCGGTCACCGCCGCACGCGCCACGGCCACGCCCGGGTCGGTGCCGAAAACCAGCTCGCCGTCCATGACGGCGGTAAGCACGTCGACGGGTACCTGTTGGTTGGGGCGGTGGTACAGCCGCAGCCAGCCGTCGTCCGGGCGGGCCGACAAGGTGATGGCCGGATCGGCTTCGCGGGTGGACACGTCGCGCACCAATACGCGCTCCGTGCGTTCGCCCGTCAGGCCGGCCGGCACGGCCAGCAAGCGATCGGGGATGGCCAGTCGTGGTGTCAGGTCGCGACGGGTGTACCAGGCGACGATAGCGGGGATGGCATCAGCGTGGGCCGAAATATCCAGCGGCACCGCTGAATTGGCTTCGAATGTGGCCCCGTGCCCGGCGCGGAGCAGCCAGCCGTCCAGCCAGGTCTGTTCAGTGCCGGGCCAGCCTGCGGCTGCCGCATGCTCAAGCCCGCGGATCTGGGCGGTGCGCACCGGTGCGTCGGTCAACACCCGCAGCGCCACCACGTCGGCGGGTGCGCACTCGACCACCGCGCCCGTCTTCGTCCGCACCCGAACCACCGGATCGACAGCCAGCAGGTGGCCTACGGCATCGGTCAGCGGCGGGACCGACCCGGCGGGCCGACGGAATCGCACCGTCACCCGTGTCCCGAGGTCCGGCCACGAGACCATTACAGGCCGAACGGGTCGGGTCCCTCGCCCGGCAGCCACGACAGTCCGGGGACGCCCCAGCCGTGTGACTTGACGGCCCGTTTTGCGGCGCGGGCGTGCCGGCCGATGAGGCGGTCCAGGTACAGGAAACCATCCAGGTGCCCGCTTTCGTGCTGCAGCATGCGGGCAAACAGGCCGGTGCCCTCGATAGCGACCGGATTGCCATCGGCGTCGAGGCCGGTGACCCGCGCCCACTTCGCCCGCCCGGTGGGGAACGACTCGCCGGGAACCGACAGGCAACCTTCGTCGTCAGTGTTCGGGTCGGGCATGGTCTCGGGTATTTCGGAGGTCTCCAGGACCGGATTGATGACCACACCGCGGCGCCGGTCACTCATTCCGCGGTCCTCGGAACAGTCGTACACGAACAACCGCAGTCCGTACCCGATCTGGTTGGCGGCCAGGCCCACCCCGTGCGCGGCGTCCATGGTGTCGTACATGGTGGAGATCAATCCGGCCAGATCCGCCGGTAGCGAACCGTCGGCGGCGACCTGCACCGGCGTCGTCGGAGTGTGCAAGACCGGATCTCCCACAATGCGAATGGGAACGACTGCCATGGTCGGCTAGCTTAGGCGCGGCGACGATGCGCGCCGCAAAGCGGCGTGGGGAGGAGGCGGGCAGTCGGGTGGAGCCCGGCGACGATGCGCGCCGCAAAGCGGCGTGGGAGGAGGAGGGCAGTCGGGTGGAGCCCGGCGACGATGCGCGCCGCAAAGCGGCGTGGGAGGAGGAGGGCAATCGGGTGGAGCCCGGCGACGATGCGCGCCGCAAAGCGGCGTGAGGAGGGGGCACGCCCCCACAAGTGGGAGGTACCCCCACCCGCTTGCGGGAGAGGCGGGATCCGGTGCGGCAATCCAACTAAGTCGGCCGACTCGCGGGTCTGGATTACAGCTTGAGGGTTGGCGGCGTGGTTGAATATTCGCCGAAACATGCCCCTATGTAAGTCAAGTCATTCGAGCAATTTGAGAATCCGCCGGAAGGGTCCAGGGGAAGCGATATGGACAGCGCCATGGCGCGGGCAAATCGAGCGGGGGACGACTCTGACATCGCCGATGGGCTCACCCGCCGCGAACACGACATCCTGGCATTCGAACGTCAGTGGTGGAAATTTGCCGGTGTCAAGGAAGAAGCCATCAAGGAGTTGTTCTCGATGTCGGCGACGCGCTACTACCAGGTCCTCAATGCGCTGGTCGATCGGCCCGAGGCGCTGGCCGCCGACCCGATGCTGGTGAAGCGGCTGCGACGGTTGCGCGCCAGCCGCCAGAAGGCGCGCGCAGCGCGGCGCCTCGGTTTCGAGGTGACCTGACGCCCGTCTGTCCTTGCAAGCGCCTTTGCAGGTTCAAGCCCCTTCCTGGCTACAGTGGGCTCGATGAATGAGCGCGTCCCCGACTCTTCGGGGCTTCCCCTCCGTGCCATGGTGATGGTGCTGTTGTTCCTCGGCATCATTTTCCTGCTGCTCGGGTGGCAGGCCCTCGGCTCCTCCGGGAACTCCGATGATGACTCGGCGTCGCCGGTGTCGAATGTGACCTCCACCACCCCCACCTCGGCGACGGCCTCGACAAGCGGTAAACCCGCCCCGAACGAGGCCGAGGTACGCGTGTACAACATCTCTTCGAAAGAGGGCGTTGCGGCGCGGACCAGGGACCAGCTCACAGCTGCCGGTTTCAAGGTCACCGAAGTCGGGAACCTGCCGCTGCCCGATGTCTCGGCCACCACGGTGTACTACAGCGATGCAGACGGCGAGCACGCCACCGCGGATGCAGTGGGCCAGAAGTTGGGAGCCCCTGTCGAGGCGCGAATCCCCGCACTTGCCAACCAGCCGCCCGGCGTCATAGTCCTCGTCGCCGGCTGACTCCCAGTTGCTCGGGAAAGGCGGCCCGACTCTCTCCCGCAAGTCGTTTCGGACCGCATCGTCGCCAGGCTAGGCTCTCGCTATGCCTAGACTCGCCGGTCACCGCAATGTCGCTGCCGCCACCATGTCCGCGCTGTGCGCGGCCAGTTGCGTCGCGCTGGTAAGCGCGTGCTCGTCTCCCCAACACGCGTCGACAACCCCGGGTACCACGCCGGCGATCTGGACCGGATCTCCCGCGCCGTCGGGAAAAACGTCGGGCCCGGAGGCCGCGCCGGCGGCGCCACCGAGCATGACCACCCACCTGAAGGCGCCCGACGGCACCCAGGTCGCGACCGCGAAATTCGAGTTCAACAACGGCTATGCCACCATCACGATCGAGACGACCGGTGTTGGTCAGCTGGCACCGGGCTTCCACGGAGTACACATCCACAAGGTGGGCAAGTGTGAGCCCAACTCGGTCGCCCCAACCGGCGGCGCGCCCGGCAACTTTCTGTCCGCCGGTGGGCACTTCCAAGTGCCCGGGCACGCAGCCGAGCCGGCCAGTGGTGCCCTGACCTCGCTGGAGGTGCGCAAAGACGGTACCGGAATGCTGGTGACCACCACGGACGCCTTCACCATGGACGACCTGTTAACCGGCGAGAAGACCGCGATCATCATTCACGCCGGTGCCGACAACTTCGCCAACATTCCGCCGGATCGCTACAACCAGGTCAACGGGACACCGGGTCCCGACGAGACGACGATGAGCACCGGTGACGCTGGCAAGCGGGTGGCGTGCGGTGTCATCGGTGCCGGCTAGCTCGCCGGTCAACGGGGCAAGTGCCCATATCGACTTCGCCAGCTCACCCCGGCCGACGATCGGGGTGGAATGGGAATTCGCGCTCGTCGACGCGCAGACCCGTGACCTGAGCAACGAAGCCACCGCGGTCATCGCCGAGATCGGCGAAAACCCGCGCGTGCACAAGGAATTGCTGCGCAACACCGTCGAAATTGTCAGCGGCATCTGTGAATGCGCCGCAGAGGCGATGGGGGATCTTCGCGACACCCTGGGCCCCGCGCGCAAAATCGTCCGGGATCGGGGCATGGAACTGTTCTGCGCCGGCACGCACCCGTTCGCGCGGTGGTCGACCCAGAAGCTCACCGACGCGCCGCGCTACGCCGAGCTGATCAAGCGCACCCAGTGGTGGGGCAGGCAGATGCTGATCTGGGGAGTTCATGTGCACGTCGGGATCTCGTCGGCCGCCAAAGTAATGCCGATCATGACGTCACTGCTCAACTACTACCCGCATTTGCTGGCGCTGTCGGCGTCCTCGCCGTGGTGGGGCGGGGAGGACACCGGGTACGCCAGCAATCGGGCGATGATGTTTCAGCAATTGCCCACCGCCGGGTTGCCGTTTCACTTTCAGACCTGGGCGGAGTTCGAAGGCTTCGTCTACGACCAGAAGAAGACCGGCATCATCGACCATATGGACGAAATCCGTTGGGACATCAGGCCGTCGCCGCATCTGGGCACCCTCGAGGTGCGGATTTGCGATGGGGTGTCCAACCTGCGTGAGCTGGGTGCGCTGGTCGCATTGACGCACTGTCTGGTTGTCGACCTGGACCGTCGGCTGGACGCCGGCGAGACGCTGCCGACCATGCCGCCCTGGCATGTCCAGGAGAACAAGTGGCGCGCTGCTCGCTACGGCTTGGACGCGGTGATCATCCTGGACGCCAACAGCAACGAGCGCCTGGTCACCGACGACCTGCCCGATTTGCTCACCCAGCTGGAGCCGGTCGCGAAGTCGCTGCACTGTGCCGAGGAACTGGCCGCGGTGTCCGACATTTACCGCGACGGTGCGTCATACCAGCGGCAGCGGCGGGTCGCCGAGGAGCATGACGGCGACCTACTTGCGGTAGTCGACGCGCTGGTTGGTGAGCTGGACATCTAGTCATGACGGGGTTTTCCGACGGGCCTGCTTGGCAGCCCAATGAGCTGGCCATGTTCCCGCTCGAGTCGGCGCTGCTGCCCAATGAGGATCTGCCGCTGCGCATCTTCGAGCCTCGCTACAGCGCGCTGGTGCGGGACTGCGTCGGCAATGGCGATCCTTTCGGTGTTGTGCTGATCTCCCGCGGCCGCGAAGTCGGTGGCGGCGAGTCGCGATGCGATGTCGGCGCGCTGGCCAGCATCACTGAATACGCCGATCTCGGCTCGGGCCGGTACGTGCTGCGATGCCGGACGGGCGAGCGAATTCGAGTAAGTGGGTGGCTGCCGGACGATCCCTACCCGCGTGCGACCGTGCGGATCTGGCCCGACGAGCCTGGGGATCCGGTGACTGATGCCCAGTTACGTGATGTCGAAGACCGGGTGATGGCCTTGTTCGAGCGGATCGCGGCCGCCCGTGGTGCTCAGTTACCGAGCCGCGATCTGCTCCTGGGCATCGGCCGGGCCGAGCCGCGCGATGCCGGAGAGCGACTGTACGCATTGGCATCCCGCCTACCGATCGGAACGGCCGACCGCTATGCCGTGCTGTCGGCACCGTCGGCCGCCGATCGACTGGCTGCGCTCAGCGAGGCCGTGGACTCTGTTACCGAGATGGTGGAGTTTCAGCTGTCCGAATAGCCTGTTCGTGCTCCGCCAGCGCCTTCAACGTGAGCAGCTGCTTTCGCATCATCACCAGGTCACCCAGCGCGAGAACACGACCAGCCGGCCAAGGCCCGCCAAACAACACGCGCGCGTGAACCCGTGACCCAGCTCCCTGAGGCTGGACCAGGTACGTCACAGCCACGCCCTTGGACCGCAATGTGATCTGCTCACCGCCAACGAACGACTGCAGCACGAACAAGGTCATGAACCGCTGCCCGACTTCGAGGTGAACGAGTTCGGGGTCGCGTTGCCGGGGACTGCGGCGGCCGAGGTTGTCGAGGATGTCGTAGCTGTAGGGCGCTACTCGGAGTTGGCATAACCAGGAGAACACGATCGGTGGCGGCGCGTCGATACTGATCGCGCGGTCCGCCTGAACGCCGGCGCGGCACAGCCGGTCGCACGGTAGGGATGCCATCCGTTCCGACGGCGTTGCTCCCCAGTTTTGCCCGGGAATCATGGCACGGCGGCTTCGGGTGAACGTGCTTCTGCCGCAATGTGTTTAAGCATCCATCGCACCGCGACGCGGTGTCCGCCGGTGCCGATGACGAGGGCGCGATAGATCTTGCCGTGTATCCCCGGAAAGTCTGCCCACGTCAGCGCCCGAATTCGAGTGCGGCGCGCTGCCAGCGAGTCCGGCTCGGTGTCCGATTCGAGGTCCAACTCGAACACCAGCCGGTAGACCGCGAACGGGTGGCGGCCTTTCAGCGCGAACCGCTCGGGTCGTCTCGCTTCGTCGAGCACGAAACCGGTCAGGACGGTCGACGGGTCATGCGGGTCGCGACACATCACACGCAGCAGCGCCGACCACGTTTCTTCACGATCCGCGTCCACAGTTATGGCATGCTCATCGATATAGGGCAATTGTTCCATATAGAAGGAATGTACTAGATCTTGGCACCACCGCGGAAGCATGAAACCGATGTGATCCTCGACGCCGCCCGAGGGTTGGTACTCGCCGGCGGACCGCGTGCGGCGAGCGTCGCGGCGATTGCGAAAGCGAGCGGTGCGCCCGCCGGCACGCTGTATCACCGCTTCGGCAACCGCGATGGCATCTTGACGGCAGCGTGGCTGCGCGCGTTGGAACGCTTCCAGGCGCGGGCGATGGCCCCCAGGACCAATACCGAGACCAATACAGCCGCCGATACGCCGGCGCAGACCGCTGTCGCCATGGCCGTCGCCGCCATCAGCTTCGCGCGCGAGCTCCCGGAGGACGCCCGGCTGTTGTTGACGATCCGGCCGGATGACCTGCTCGACGGCGAGCCCGACGCGGCATTCCAGCAGACTCTTGCCGCCATGAACGCACCCCTGATCGAGCGGATCGGGGTCTTGGCTCGGCAACTGTACGGAAGCAGCGATGCACGCTCCATCGACGCAGTCGCGCGAGCGGTTGCCGACCTGCCCTATGCCGTGGTTCGGCGCCATGCTCACGACGAGCCGATGCCGCCGTGGCTCGAAGCCGATGTTGCGGCGTCGGCGCGGGCGGTGCTGGCTGCCTACCTGCCTTCACAGAGCCTTGGCGAACGCCCGTAGCGACTCCACCTGGAATGGATCCAGCGAGGGGCGCACGGTCTTGCGGGCCGCCTCGAGGTCGGCGGCGGTCACGTCGGCGGCGTCGATGGAACGCCGCATCGCGGTGAGCGCGGCCTCCCGCAGCAGCGCCACACAGTCCGCGGCGCTATAACCGTCGAGTCCGGCGGCCACCGCGTCGAGGTCGACGTCGTCGCTCAGCGGGATCGACTTGCCGGCAGTGCGCAGGATTTCGCGGCGGGCCGCAGCGTCGGGCGGTTCGACGAACACCAGCCGTTCCAGCCGGCCCGGGCGCAGCAGCGCCGGGTCGATCAGATCGGGTCGGTTGGTGGCGCCCAGCACCACGACGTCGCGCAGCGGGTCGATGCCGTCGAGCTCGGTCAGCAGCGAGGCCACCACACGATCGGTCACGCCGGAGTCGAAGCTCTGGCCGCGACGCGGTGCCAGCGCGTCCACCTCGTCAAGGAAGATCAGCGACGGGGCGGAGTCGCGGGCGCGTCGAAACAGCTCGCGCACCGCCTTTTCCGAGCTGCCAACCCACTTGTCCATCAGCTCGGAGCCTTTGACGGCGTGCACGCTGAGCTGCCCGGTGCTGGCCAGCGCCCGGACCACGAAGGTCTTGCCGCAGCCGGGCGGACCGTACAGCAGCACCCCGCGCGGCGGCTCCACACCCAACCGGGCGAAGGTGTCGGGATGCTGCAACGGCCACAACACCGCTTCGGTCAGTGCCTGTCTGGCCTCGGCCATGTCACCGACATCGTCGAACGTGACGTTTCCGACGGTTAGCTCCTCGCTGGCCGAGCGGGACAGCGGCCGGATAACGGTCAGCGCACCGACGAGATCGTCCTGGTTCAGCTTCGGTGGTTGGCCGTCGGCGCTGGCCCGCGACGCTGCCCGCAACGCCGCCTCGCGGACCAGCGCGGCCAGGTCTGCAACGACGAAACCCGGTGTGCGGCCGGCGATCTCATCGAGATCGAGATCGCCGGTGGGCACCGGTTTGAGCAATGCCTCCAACAGCGCCTTGCGGGTGCCGGCGTCGGGTAGCGGCAGGCCCAGCTCTCGGTCGCACAGCTCGGGGGCGCGCAGCCGCGCATCGAGCTGATCTGGTCGCGCGGAGGTGGCGATCAATGCGACGCCCTCGGTGGCTACGGCGGTGCGCAGCTCGGCCAGGATCAGGGCAGCTACCGGCTCGGGGGTGGCCGGCAGCAGGGCGTCGACATCCGTGATCAGCAGCACGCCGCCCCCGTCGCGAACCGTCGTCACCGCCGAGGCCACGGTTTTGAGCCGGTCCTCGGCGCTCAGCGCGCCGACCTCCGGGCCGTCGAGTTCCACCAGCCTGCGGCCGTCGCACACCGCGCGCACCAGCGTCACCTTGCCAACGCCGGCCGGACCCGACACCAGCACACCGAGGTTCGCGCCGGCGCCCAAGGTTTTCAGCAGGTGCGGTTCGTCGAGTGCGAGCTTGAGCCACTCGGTGAGCTTGGCGGCCTGCGGCTGCGAGCCCCTGAGCTCCTCGACCAGGATCTCCGGGGTCGCGGTGCTCAACTGTTCATGCGAGGATGTCGCGGCGCTGCGTGGGACTGCGATGCCCCAGGTCACCAGCGAGTTGGGCTGCACGCTGACCGGTCCGTCGGGGTCGACACCGGTGACGGTCAGCAGCTCCGAGGTCCAGCTGATCCCGACCGAGGCCGCCAGCGCACGGGTGGCCGCCGACGTTGACGTGCCGGGGCCCAGGTCGCGGGGCAGCAGCGACACGGCGTCGCCGACGGTCATCACCTTGCCGAGTAAGGCCTGCCGCAGGGTGACCGGCGAAATCGACTGGGTGGCCAGTGATGAGCCGCTCAGCGTCACCGACCGCGCGCCGTAAACGGTGACCGCGCTGACGATCACCGCAGTGCCCTCGCGCAGTCCGGCGTTGGACAGCGTCACGTCGTCGAGCAACACGGTGCCGACCGGGGTGTCCTGGCCGGCTAAGCCCGCCACCGCCGCGGTGGTCCGCGATCCGGTCAGCGATACCGCATCCCATTCCCGGATGCCAAGGGCAGCAACGGCGTTCGGGTGCAACCGGATGACGCCGCGGCGGGAGTCTACGGCTGACGTGTTCAGCCGGGCGGTGAGCGCGAGCTGCCCGGCCTCCGAGCTGGGTCGGGTGCCGGGGGCGGTCATGGCAGTCGCCCGCCCGGCTTGCGCAGCCCCAGCCGTGTCATCGAGCGTCCGCCTGGTTTCCCTAGCCCCAGCCGCGCCATCGACCGGCGGTTCGGCTGTGCCCGACGGTTCGCGCGCCGCACGGCGCGCCGTTGCTTGGGTTTGTCGTCCCACACTTCGGGGTGCTTGGCGAGCCAGCGCTGGTTGCGGATCGCGAACGGGACGTGGCACAGGTAGGCGATGATGATCACCCAGATCAACATGTAGGGGGCCAACACAGCGGCAGCCGCGAAGACGGTCAGCACCGCCAGCAGCGCGACCGCGTAGTTCGGCGGCACCGACACGGCGTGCATCTTCCTCATCGGGATCTTGCTGACCATAAGCATCGACGTCCCCGTCACCCAGATGCAGAGGAAGACAGTCGACGTCCACCAGCCCTCACCGAACTGCAGTTTGAGTCCGATAAGACCAATCATCGAGACCGCGCCCGCCGGCGCGGGCATCCCGACGAAGAATTCGTGCGTATAGGCAGGCTGGGTCCCGTCGTCTTGCAGCGCGTTGTACCTGGCCAGCCGCAACACCACGCACACCGCATAGAGCAGGACCACCACCCAACCGGCCGGCGACCTCGACAGCATCGTCACGTAGAGCACGATCGCGGGTGTCACTCCGAAGTTGACTGCGTCGGCAAGTGAGTCGATTTCCGCGCCGATCCGCGACTGGGCGTCCAGGATGCGGGCCACCCGGCCGTCCAGTCCGTCCAGGATGGCGGCCGCGGCGATCAGTGCCATCGCTGCCTTCGGCTGATGCTCGAGGGCGAACCTGATCGAAGTCAAACCCGCGCAGATGGACAGCACCGTCATCGCGCTGGGCAGAATCTGCAGGTTTACCGTTCGCCTGCTCCGCGGCTCGCTGGTCATGGCAGGTCTGCCAGCATGGTCTCGCCGGCGACCGCACGTTGCCCCACCTTGACGACCGGCTCCGCACCCGGCGGCAGGTAGGTGTCCAGCCGGGAGCCAAACCGGATCAAGCCGTAGGTGTCACCGATCGACAGCTTGTCCCCGACGTGTGCGTCGCACACGATGCGGCGTGCCACCAGTCCCGCGATCTGCACGACGACGACCTCAGCACCGCCGGCCGTCCGGATCCGCACGCTGGTGCGCTCGTTCTCGGCGCTCGCCGAGGCCAGATCGGCTGACCCGAAGCGGCCCGGCCGGTGTTGCACGGCGATCACCTCGCCGCTGACCGGGGCGCGCTGCACGTGGGCGTCCAATATCGACAGGAAGATGCTGACCCGCGGCAGCGGCGTGTCGCCCATGCTGAGTTCCGCGGGCGGGGCCGCCGAGTCGATCACGCAGATGATGCCGTCGGCGGGCGCGACGATGGCACCGGGCCGGGTGGGTGGCACCCGCGGGGGGTGACGGAAAAACCCCGCGCAGGCACCCGCCGCCAGCAGACCGGCCCGGCGCAGCCATCGGTAGTTGCGTCCGGTTACCGCCTGGCCCAACGCCCCGGCTGAGGCCACGGCCAGGCCGGCGGAGATGAACGGTCGTCCGGCGGGGTGAACCGGCGGAACGGCGGAGCGCACCAACTCCAGCAGGTGCGCAAGGCCTTCATTAGCGGAGTGGTCGCGGGGGCGTCTTGCCACGCGGTCATCTTACGGAGCCGGGGCATCCGGCGTGTGTAGTCAATCGGGCCGGTTAGGTCAGGTCCCAGACCTGCAGCTGGGTTCCGGCCGACACTTCCACGACGTCTGCTGGGATGTCCAGTAGTCCGTTCGCCGATGCCAGCCAGCGCAAATGATGTGACGCCGGTGGGCCGTAACTGGTGACCGTACCAGCGGCGGTGTCCAGGATCGCGCGCCGGAACTGCCGTTTGCCGCGCGGCGAAGTCAGCGCCTCGGTGAGCACCGCGGGCCGGTGCGGCCGCTCCGGATCGGGCAGGCTCATGGCCATCCGCAGCGCGGGACGGATGAACACCTCGAATGACACCAGCGCGCTGACCGGGTTGCCGGGCAGCGTGACGATCGTCGTGCCGGCCACGCGTCCGATGCCTTGCGGCATTCCCGGCTGCATGGCCACCTTGACGAATTCCACTCCCTGGTCGCCGTCACGGCCGAATGCGTCTTTGACCACCTCGTAGGCGCCGGCGCTGACTCCCCCGCTGGTGATGATCAGGTCGGCATCGGCGGCGTATCGGTCAAGGATCGAACTGAACTGCGCGACGTCATCTCCGGCGGTCGCGGTGGCGATCACGGCTGCACCCGCGTCGCGAACGGCCCCGGCCAGCATGATCGAGTTGGATTCATAGATCTGTCCCGGCTGTAGCGGGCCGCCCGGCGACACCAGCTCCGACCCGGTGGATATCACCAGCACCCGCTGACGCGGGATCACCGGCAGCTCGGCCATACCCAGCGCCGCGGCCAGGCCGAGCATCGCCGGCGTCACGAGCTGGCCCTTGCGTAGCACGGTGGTGCCAGCGGCGACGTCTTCACCGGCCCGCCGGATGTGCTTGCCGGGCTGGGGGGCCTCCCGGATCGACACCGATCCCATGCCGCCGTCGGTGGCTTCGACCGGCACGATGGCTGTCGCCCCGGCCGGTACCGGCGCGCCGGTCATGATCCGGTGTGCGGTACCGGGTTGCAGCGTCAATTCGTCGGTGCGCCCAGCGGGAATGTCCTCGTCGACCGGCAACAGCACCGGGTGTTCCGGTGTGGCACTAGAGGTGTCGTCGGCGCGCACCGCGTACCCGTCCATCGCGGAGTTGTCGAACACTGGCAGCGACAGCTGCGCGACCACATCGTCGGCCAGGACCAGCCCTTGGGCCTCCGTCAGCGAAACCGTGACCGCCGGACGGGCACGGATCATCTCCGCTACGACACGTTGATGTTCTCCGACAGACCGCACCCGGCCATTATCCGGCCTCAGACCGGGCCTCAGACTCCGAAGGTGACGCCGGTGAGTTCTTCGGAGACGGTCCAGAGCCGGCGTTGCAGGTCCTCGTCGTGAGACTGTGCGCTGGATTTGACCAACTTCGGGTGGCCGCGCTGCTCGGCGAAACCGTCGGGGCCGTAGTACTGGCCGCCTTGGACGGCCGGATCGGTGGCTGCTCGCAGCGTCGGCAGGGCGCCCATCTGTGGGCTCTGGAAGAGGATCGGCCCGAACAGGTTGGAGACGGGCCTGATGATTCGCGGCAGATTGCGGGTCAGCTCGGTGTTGGAGCCGCCGGGGTGCGCGGCGACGGCGATGGTGGACTTGTCCGCACCGGGCCGGGCGCACAGTCGGCGCTGCAGTTCGTAGGTGAACAGCAGGTTGGCCAGCTTGGATTGGCCGTAGGCGGCCACCCGGTCGTAGCGACGTTCCCACTGCAGGTCGTCGAAGTGGATCGAGGCGCGGAGCCGGTGGCCGAGGCTGCTGACGGTCACGACCCGCGACCCTCGCACCGACAGCAGGTGGTCGAGCACCAGCCCGGTCAGCGCGAAATGACCGAGATGGTTGGTCCGAACTGCATTTCGAAGCCGTCCTTGGTGACCTGCTTCGGCGTCCACATCACCCCGGCGTTGTTGATTAGCAAGTCGCTGCGCGGGTAGGCAGCCCACAGCGCATCGGCGGCGGTGCGCACCGAGTCCAGCGAGCTCACGTCGAGTGCCTGGAGTGTGACGTCGGCGCGCGGGCTGGCGGCGACGATGCGCGACAGGGCGGCGTTGCCCTTCTCGAGGTTGCGCACCGCGAGCACGACGTGCGCACCGCTGTAGGCGAGCACGGCCGCAGCGTGGTAGCCGATGCCGGTGTTGGAGCCAGTGACGATGACGACGCGACCGCTCTGATCCGGGACGTCGGCGTCCTCCCACTTGCGGGTCTGGGCGTTTGAATTCATGGCCGACAACATACTCATCCGGATCGAGGGCCGCGGGGTTGGTGACGGGGATCGGGCCCCGATCGGTACCAGCCCTTGGATACGGCTGAGTAAAGTTGAGAACGTGATTACCGGGTTGGCTCACACTGGGGTGTGCGTTCCCGACTGTGAGGCCGCGGTGGCGTTCTACCGCGATGTATTGGGCCTGCGTGTGCTCTCGCCCCCCTATGCCATGGCCGGGAACGCCATTCGCAACGACATGGGTGAGCTGGTGTCGGATCCCACCATGAAAGCGGCCATCGTCGGATTCGGAGACGACGGCGACCGTGTCCTCGAGGTGATCGAGTACCTCAACGTTGATGGTGGCCCTTCCCATGGCCAGCGGGCCGCCGGCAGGGTCTTGACCGACCACGGCCTCTCGCACGTCGGGCTGATCTGTGAGGACCTCGACGCCACCCGGGCGGAACTCGAGAGCAAAGGAGTGCGCTTCCTCGTCAGCGGAATCGCGGATGTCGCGCGCGTTCGCACGACCTGGTTCGTCGATCCGTGGGGGGTGGTGTTCATCCTCGTGGAGAAAAGCCGGACCGAGCGACCGTACTTTTCCCAATGGGCGTAACGGGGAGGCAGCCGAAGGTCGGCGTCATCGGTGCGGGCGCCGGGGGCATCGCGATGGGAATCCAGCTGGCCGGTGGTGGATATGACTTCACCATCTTCGACCGCGCCGACGGCTTCGGCGGGACCTGGCGCCACAACACGTTCCCGGGTGCGGCCTGCGATGTTCCGTCGCATCTGTATTCGTACTCTTTCGCGCTCAACCCGCGGTGGAGCAAGACGTATGCGAACCAGCCCGAGATCCTCGCCTATCTCGAGCAGGTGGGCGCCGACCACGGGCTTGGCGCACACTTGCGGCCCAACACCGCGATTACCACGGTGCGGTGGTCGGACAGCCGGCGATGCTGGACACTCACCTCCGACGACGGCGGGGAGCACGACTTCGACGTCGTGGTGAGCGCAGTCGGGATGCTCGATGTGCCCAACATTCCTGATATCCCGGGGGCGGAACGGTTTCGGGGCAGGCGATTCCATTCGGCTCGCTGGGACCACAGCAAGTCGACGGCAGGGGAGCGGGTGGCGTCCATCGGCACGGGCGCTAGCGCGGTCCAATACGTTCCCGCGATTGCCCCCGAGACCGCGCAGCTCACGGTGTTTCAGCGGACCCCGATCTGGATTGCGCCCCGATTCGATTTCCCGTTCACCCCTGAGCAGCACGAGCTGTTCGAACGCGACCCGGCTGCGGCACGAAAGCTGCGCGACGAGGCCTTTGATGCCTATGAGTCATCCAGCTTCGACGTCGACGCCGCACAGACACGCGAAGCAACCGAACTGGCCCGCGGCTACCTCATGCGCAAGGTGGCCGACCCCGAGTTGCGGGCAAAGCTGACGCCGGACTATCCGGCTGGCTGCAAGCGGCCGCTGATGTCGCGCGAGTGGTACCCAACTTTCGCGTTGCCGCACGTCAAGCTGGAGACAACCGCTATCGCCGAGCTGACCGAGCGGGGGGTGCGCACGGTTGACGGCGTCGAACACTGCGTCGACACCGTCATCTACGGCACCGGGTTCAAGGCTGCCGACTACCTGTCCAGCATCGATGTGTACGGAACCGGCGGCCGGCGCCTTCGCGACGACTGGATCGACGGCGCGGAGGCCCACCTGGGCACGCTGGTAGCCGGGTATCCGAACTTCTTCATGCTGTACGGCCCCAACACGAACGGGGTCAACTCGATCATTTACATCCATGAGGCGCAGACGACCTTCATCCGGCACATCCTCGACGTGATGGGAAGCCGCGGAGCGCGCACGATCGAGGTGACTGCCGCGGCGCAGCGGCGCTACAACGATGAAATCCAGGCCGCCATGGAAGGCAAGGTCTGGCTCGCCTGTACCAACTACTTTCGGCATCCCAGCGGTAAGGTCGTGACCCAATTGCCGTACAGCGGCCGGACATTCTTCGAACGCACCCGGACGTTGATTCCTGACGACTACGCCCTGCGTCGTTAAATCCATCCTGCGGCCGCGTCGAGAGTTGCACCGGTGATGTAGGAGGCATCCGGGGAGAGGAGAAACGCCACCACGGCGGCGATTTCATCCGGTTCGGCCAGCCTGCCCAGGGCGTTCATCGACGCGAGGACGGCCTGGACCGGCACCTCGGCAAGTGCCGGGTGCGCGTACTCGACGGCATGTTTGGTGGCCATGTCGGTCGCGGTTCCTCCAGGGGCGACGGCGTTGATGGCCCGCGTGGGAATGGGCCCCGCTCGGCGAGTTCCGGCGCGAGGTTGCACACCATCGCCGAGACGGCTGCTTTGCTGGCCGCATACAGGGTGTGTCGGTGTACGGCTATGCGGGCGCTCACCGAGGAGGTCAACACGATCCGGCCGCCGGCCTCCATCCGCGCAACCGCCGCTTGAGTGGCGAACAACTGGCCGGCGACGTTGATCCGGAACACCCGATCGAAACCAGCCGGGGTGATGGCTTCCAGCGCACCGAAGTGCTCTACGCCGGCGTTGCTGGCCAGCAGGTCGATCCCGCCGAACGCGTCCGTGACGCGCTGCACCAGGTCCTTGGTCTGGGCGGGATCGCTGACGTCGGCGCGGAATGCCGCGGCCTGGCGTCCGTTGCTGGCGAGCTGCTCGACGAGCGCGTTGGCCGACTCGGCATCTGCCACATAGTTGACGGCTACCGCGGCGCCTTCAGCGGCCAGCCTGCGCACGATCGCCGCGCCGATTCCCCGGCTTCCGCCGGTCACCAATGCTCGCTTACCGGCGAGCCGCCCAGCTGCTGACATCTCGTCGGTCCTTTCACTCATTTGGTGAGTTGTTCGCGCAGCCACGCGATGATCATCGGCACCACCTCGGGGGCTTTGCTCATCGCGCAATGGCCGGTGTTCTCGATCAGGTGCACCTCGGTGCCAGGGCGGCCCTGGAAGATCAACGTGTCCGACTGAGGGATGAAGTAATCATCCGCGCCGTTGACGACCAGCATCGCCGAATTGCCCTGCTGGGCAAGCAAATCCCGGCGACGGAGCTGCCCGAGACCGGCAGTGAGCTCATCGAGGGTGGGCGAGTGGTCCCGGTGCATGGCATTGCCCACGATGTCGTGCATGCCGTAAGGCAGATTCTTCACGTGCCCCTGTTCAAACGAGTCCACGACCGGACCGCCGAGATCGACGGCGGCGTCGACGATCCCGGCCAGCCCCGACATCGCGGAGAAGTTTCCGCCGAACGATGCGCCGAAGTGGCCGACCCTGCCGTTGCCGAGAGTGCTGGCGTAATCGGCGATTCCGCGGATCACCTCGTCGGCGTGCTCGTCGAGCGGGATGGACGTTTCGCCGGTGCCGGGATGGTCGAAGGCCAAAGTCGATACCCCGGCGTTCATGGTGAACCCGACCCACCACGGGTGGAGGTCCATCTTCCAGGTGTCCACACCGCCGGTGGCGATCAGCACCGGCCGGGCCGGATACTCGCTATCGGTGGAGTACAGGTGGATGGGCACCTCGACGGTGCCACCGCGGTAGGGCACCGCGATGATGCGGCGCTCGAACGCCACCGGGAAATCCTTGGCCGCCAACAGGAATTGCTGCAGCTGGTGTTGCATGGCCTGCACCCGAGCCTGGTCGGTCAGCGCAGGGAACTTCGCGCAGCCGTAAATCAACGACGCCATCAGGTGGTCGCCGCGGTCGGCGTATTCCTGGGCCAGCCTTGACCATTCGTAAACCCAACCGCCGGGCGCGTCGGCCCACATATCGGTGACGGCGGCACGGATTCGCTCGATGTCATCGAGCGGGATGCCGAGCTTCTCGAACTGAGCTGCGCGGTCTTCGAACATTTCCGCGGTGTCGATCTCGTAGGTGTACATGGCCTTTACCTCGCAATCCTGGTGCCGTGACCGCCTGCAGCGAGGGGCGCCCTGGCCGCTTCCAATTTCAACGCAAGAGGATTTCGTGCCAAAAGGTCCACGGGATCCCGGATCCAGGTCGAAACGCCGTCGCTGATGACAACCCGGCCGGCGCCGCTAAACGGCGCCCGAACTACAGCACCCAGAAGTTGTCATGGCGGATGAACCACTCTCGGCGTTCATCGTCGGTCATATCTGCCAATGCGCCCAGGCCCTCGAAGTAAGCCTCGCGCGGCGCGCCGGGGGCAAACAACATCAGGATGGACGCGGGTTCGTCTGCCCCGTTGCGGAAGCCGTGCACACCGCCCGGCGGGACATAGAGGAAGTCGCCTTGGTGCCCGTCGATCCAGTCCCGGCCGTCATAGAGCTTCATAGTTCCCGCGAGCACAAAGAACGCTTCGGAGAGCGCCTTGTGGAAATGCGGGCCAGGACCGCCGGCCGCCGGGGGGAGGTCGACACGGTATAGCCCGTAGTCGCCGTCGGTGGCCTGCTGATTGGCTAGATAGTGGTATTTCACCCCGAACGATTCGTAGTCCGGCGCCGCCCCGGCTCGCTTGAGCCAGGCGCTCACCTCCGGCTCGTTGCCGGTGTAACGGGGCTCCGGATAGGGCGGTACGAAAAGGGACATTGTCCCAGCCTGCCCGATCAGCACGCTTCATGGGGTTTCTTGCACTCGGCATAGGCGAGTGCTAAGAATGACGTTGGCACTCGCGACCGGTGAGTGCTAGGTCGGGACGGTGAGGCCCAGCCACTACGGCTGCGGTCGTCCGTCGCGGGCACTGCGCCCGGCCAGCGTAAGTAACCTGGTGGCCCACACGTGGTCACCCGGTGTCATCCCCAATCCGGAGGAATCACTTCGCAATGGCCAAGACAATTGCGTACGACGAAGAGGCCCGTCGCGGCCTCGAGCGGGGTCTGAACGCCCTCGCCGACGCGGTAAGGGTGACGTTGGGCCCCAAGGGCCGCAACGTCGTCCTGGAGAAGAAGTGGGGTGCCCCCACGATCACCAACGATGGTGTGTCCATCGCCAAGGAGATCGAGCTGGAGGACCCGTACGAGAAGATCGGCGCCGAGCTGGTCAAGGAAGTGGCCAAGAAGACCGACGACGTCGCCGGTGACGGTACGACGACGGCCACGGTGCTGGCCCAGGCGCTGGTTCGTGAGGGCCTGCGCAACGTCGCGGCCGGCGCCAACCCGCTGGCTCTCAAGCGCGGTATCGAGAAGGCGGTCGAGAAGATCACCGAGACGCTGCTCAAGGGCGCCAAGGAGGTCGAGACCAAGGACCAGATCGCTGCTACCGCTGCGATCTCCGCGGGCGACCAGTCGATCGGTGACCTGATCGCCGAGGCGATGGACAAGGTCGGCAACGAGGGTGTCATCACCGTCGAGGAGTCCAACACCTTCGGCCTGCAGCTCGAGCTCACCGAGGGCATGCGGTTCGACAAGGGCTACATCTCGGGCTACTTCGTCACCGACCCCGAGCGTCAGGAAGCGGTCCTGGAGGACCCCTACATCCTGCTGGTCAGCTCCAAGGTGTCGACCGTCAAGGACCTGCTGCCGCTGCTGGAGAAGGTCATCCAGGCCGGCAAGCCGCTGCTGATCATCGCCGAGGACGTCGAGGGCGAGGCGCTGTCCACCCTGGTCGTCAACAAGATCCGCGGCACCTTCAAGTCGGTGGCGGTCAAGGCCCCCGGCTTCGGTGACCGCCGCAAGGCGATGCTGCAGGACATGGCCATCCTCACCGGTGGTCAGGTCATCAGCGAAGAGGTCGGCCTGACCCTGGAGAACGCCGACGTCTCGCTGCTGGGCAAGGCCCGCAAGGTGGTCATCACCAAGGACGAGACCACGATCGTCGAGGGTGCCGGTGACACCGACGCCATCGCCGGGCGGGTGGCCCAGATCCGCCAGGAGATCGAGAACAGCGACTCCGACTACGACCGCGAGAAGCTGCAGGAGCGGCTGGCCAAGCTGGCCGGCGGTGTTGCGGTGATCAAGGCCGGTGCCGCCACTGAGGTGGAGCTCAAGGAGCGCAAGCACCGCATCGAGGACGCGGTCCGCAACGCCAAAGCCGCCGTCGAGGAGGGCATTGTCGCCGGTGGTGGCGTGACGCTGCTGCAAGCGGCCCCCACACTCGACGAGCTCAAGCTCGAGGGTGACGAGGCGACCGGCGCCAACATCGTCAAGGTGGCGCTGGAGGCTCCGCTGAAGCAGATCGCCTTCAACTCCGGGCTGGAGCCGGGCGTGGTGGCCGAAAAGGTGCGCAACCTTCCGGCGGGCCACGGCCTGAACGCGGCCACCGGTGAGTACGAGGACCTGCTGAAGGCCGGCGTTGCCGACCCGGTCAAGGTGACCCGTTCGGCGCTGCAGAACGCGGCGTCCATCGCGGCGCTGTTCCTGACGACCGAGGCCGTCGTCGCCGACAAGCCGGAGAAGGCGGCCGCTCCCGCGGGCGACCCGACCG
Organism: uncultured Actinomycetota bacterium; assembly: GCA_963728815.1. Lineage (GTDB taxonomy): Bacteria > Actinomycetota > Actinomycetes > Mycobacteriales > Mycobacteriaceae > Mycobacterium. The sequence goes on along the minus strand of CAVSLH010000011.1, from coordinate 346,959 downwards.
GCGGCATGGGCGGTATGGACTTCTAAGTCCGGCGACGATGCGGGCCGTGTAGCGGCCCGAGGAGGAGCTGGACAATCGGCAGAAGTCCGGCGACGAAAGAGCCCGGTCCCCTTGGGGGCCGGCTCTTTTGTACGCGCGCTACGGCTCTGAGAACACCACGCAGTCGTGCAGGCAGCCCTTGGCCGCCGAGGGGGAGTCGGGGTCCGCATCGCGGTGCAGCAACGCACGGGTGGGCACCACACCCAACCGCGCGGTCTCGGAGTCGGCCGTGCCGGAGTCGGCCTCGGCGCGGCCGTCGACGATGAGCGAGTAGCCGCCCGGCTCGGGCGGGGGCCACAGCAGGGTGACGTCGCTGCGGTGGGCGACGTTTTTGCGGGTGCGTCCCCCGATAAGCCCGACGTCGAGCAGTGCTCCAGGCCCTCCCGGGCCTCGGGGGTCGTCGGGGAGATCGCGCAGCACCGGTTCGACCGTCACGGTGTGTATTCGGTAGCCGTCATCGACGGTGATCAGGTACGCGAACGGGTAGTCGGTGAGAGCGGCTGCCAGCCGCTTGATGTCCACCTTCTTCTTCGCGCCCATGGATTCGAGGATAGGCGCCTGATAGGCGCCACTGTGGCGCTACTCCGATGAGCCGGGTTGCCTAATGCCCGGGTTGGGGACGGCGGGGTTGGGGTCGCTCTTGAAGAAGCCCGAGCTTGGGATGCCCTCCGCACCAGAGTTATCGATGCCCGGGTCCCGGGCGCCTGTGTTCTGCCCCGAGTCGTTACTGCCCGAGTTGTAGAAGCCCGAGGGGGCTGTGGTTCGCAGCGTCGGGGCGGCGTTCTGGCCACTGGCAGCGCTGGCGATACCGGGGGTCGGGGCACCTGAATCGAAGCCTCCGGTACTCACGGTGCCCGGGTTTGGCGGGCTGGAAAAGGCCGGGTTTGCCGGGCCCGGGTTGACCAAGTCCGCGTTTGCAAGGCCTGGGCTGAGGCCGCCGGTACTTCCGCTGGCCGAGTTGAGGATGCCCGAGCTGAGGTTTGCTGCATTCAACCCGCCCGTGACGTGGTGGCCGGAGTTCAGCAAGCTCGCGTCTGGGCTGGCCTGGAGTCCCAAGCCGGGGTCTGCGAGCCCTGGGTTCCAGAAGCTCGCGTTCATGGCGCCGTTGATCGCGGTCCCCGAATTCCACAGGCCGTGGTTGAAGGCGACCGAGTTCCCGATGCCCACGTTCGGGGTGCCGGAGTTGAAGAGGCCGATGTTTCCGGTTCCGGAATTCCCGAAGCCCATGATGCCGCCACCCGAATTGAAGCCGCCGAAGCCCACCTGATGGTTGCCGGTAAGCCCAAACCCGATGTCCCCGTGGCCGGTATTGCCGAAGCCGATATTTGCGTTGCCGAAGTTGCCGAAGCCTATGTTGGTGGTTCCCGTGTTTCCGTAGCCCACATTTTGGCTGCCGGCGTTTCCGGGGCCCAGGTTCGAATTGCCGTCGGTGGACCCCGTGCCAAACAGTGCGCTGTACAGGTCACCCAGGCTTGTGTCGCCAACGCCTGGGGCGCCCATACCGACGTGGCTGTGCCTGTGGTCGCTGTCGCTGCTGCCGTGGCTGCTGTGGCTGCTGTGGCTGCCGCCGAGGGCGTGCAGGATCTGCCGCCAGGGCGCCAATCGCTCTGCCGCCGCCGACGCGTCGGAGTGGTAACCCGACATCGCGGCCGCGTCCAACGCCCACATTTGCTCGTATGCGGCCTCGATGTCCGCGATCGCCGGAGCGTTTTGCCCCAACCAGTTGGTGGCCGCTAACACCCGCATCAGGGCACGATTGGCCGCGACCACCGCGGGCTGCACGGTGGCCGCCAGCGCGGCTTCGAAGGCGCCCGCGGCGGCCGAGGCCAGGCCGGCGGCTTGCTCCGCCTGGGCCGCCGCCTGGCTGAGAAACGCCGCATACTGGGTCGCCACGGCCATCATCGCCGCCGACGACGGACCCAGCCATGAACCACTGGCAAGGTCCGATGTGACCGACCTAAAAGAAGCAGCCGACGACGCCAGTTCCGAGGCCAGCGCGTCCCAGGCCGCGGCCGCGGCAAGCAGCGGCCCCGAACCGGGACCGGCGAACATTAGTGCCGAATTGATCTCTGGCGGCAACCACGCAAAGTGCGGGTTTGTCACCGATCCAAACTACCGGGCAAGGCCCGCCGTCGTGGCCGTTTTAGCCGGACACGGGGGCAGGTTGACGGCCGCGGACCAACTTGCCGGGACGGGCGTCGGTTGGCACCCCGTTCTCGGCAATCACCTGACCGGAGACCACGGTCGCGACGTAGCCCTCGGCTGTCTGGTCGAGGCGACGCCCGCCGGCGGGCAGGTCGTAACTGATCACAGGCTTGCGCAGCCGCAGCGCGGCGTGGTCGATGACGTTGAGGTCGGCCTTGTAGCCGACGGCAATGCGCCCGCGGTCAGCCAGCCCGGCGACGCGGGCCGGCACCGAGGTGAGTTCGCGGATCGCTTCCGGCACCGAGAACCGCCCGGACTTCCGGTCCCGCGCCCAGTGCGCCAGCAAGAACGTCGGGTAGCTGGCGTCGCAGATCATCCCGTAGTGCGCGCCGCCGTCGCCGAGACCGAGCACCACGTCGTCGCGGTGCAGCAGCTTGCCGACGGTGTCCAGCGAATTGTTCTCCAGGTTGCTGGTCGCGACCAGCAGCATGGCGTGGCCCTCGTCGTCGAGCAGCCGATCGTAGGCCTCCTCCATCGGGCTCACCCCACGAGCCCGCGCCCGGGCTGCGATGCTGGTCGCCGGGTCGGGTTCGTAGTTGGGACTGTCGCCCAACGGGAAGATCCAGTCCCAGGCCTGGGCCACGTACAGGATCGGGTGACCTTTGCCGGGCTTGTCGGCGAGTATGCGGGCGCGGACCTCGGGCTTGCGCATCTCGGCCACCCGCTCCGCCAGCGGGAGGTGGGCGATCTCGCGGTAGCTGGGATACAGCACGAACGGGTTGCCGGTGAGCTGCAGCCCGATGATCAGCCCGATCGGACGCGGGAGCAGCTGGGCGGTGATATCACCGCCGGCAGCGTTGGCCTTCTCCACCATGGTGATGGCGTCCGGCCACGTCGGGTCGCCCGCGTTGGCCACGACGAGTGTGAAGGTGACTGGCAGCCCGACGTCTTCTGCGACGTCGAAAACCGTCTGCAGCACGGGCTGGTAGCCGCCGGCCGGAATGTCGGGCACGAATTGGAGCAGGCCGCCGCCGCCATCGACGACGCCTTTGGCGATCTCTTCGATCTCCTCTCGGGCGGCGTCGTAGCTGGGGATCGGCGAACCGCTCTCGGTCTTGTGGATCGTCAGCCGCGACGACGCGAAGCCCAGCGCCCCGATCTCCATCGCTTCTTTGGCCAGGGCGCGCATCTTGGCGAGGTCGTCGGCGGTGGCGGGCTCACGATCGGCGCCGCGCTGCCCCATCACGAAGACCCGCAGCGGGGAATGCGGAAGATAGGCGGCAACGTCGATATCGCGTTTGCCAGCGTCCAGCGCGTCCATGAATTCGGGGAAGGTTTCCCAGGTCCACGGCAGTCCGTCGGTCATCACGACGCCGGGAATGTCCTCGACCCCGGCCATCACGTCGACGAGTACCTCATGGTCTTCTTTGCGGCACGGCGCGAAGCCGACCCCGCAGTTGCCCATCACCACCGTGGTGACCCCGTGTGCCGACGACGGAGTCAGGCGGTCCGACCAGATGGCCTGGCCGTCGTAGTGGGTATGCAGGTCAACGAAGCCCGGGGTGACCAGCAGCCCGGTGGCGTCGATCTCCCGCACGGCCTTATCGCCGTTGACTGAATTTTTCTTCAAGCCCACGGCTTGGATGACGCCGTCGCGCACGGCGACGTCGCCGACGTAGGGCTCACCTCCCAGCCCGTCGACGATGGTGCCATTGCGGATGAGGAGGTCGTAGGTCATCTAAATAATCTACGACCGTGTCGGTGGGTCATGCCAGGATCAATCGCGTGATCGCTCACTTGGGAATTACCTGCGCCGACTATCCGAAATCACAGGAGTTCTACGACACCGTGTTGGGCGTGCTGGGCTTTTCGCGGCAGATGGATATCGGTCATGCCATCGGGTATGGTCGTGGCGGCCATCCGTCACTGTGGATCTCCGATGGCGCCGGCGTGGGACCCAATCGGGAGATCCACCTCGCGTTCGAGGCTGCCGATGAAGACTCGGTGCGCGCCTTCCACGAGGCCGCGCTGGGGCTGGGTGCCGAGTCGGTGCATGCGCCACGGCTCTGGCCCGAATATCACCCCGGCTACTTCGGCGCGTTCGTCCGCGACCCCGACGGCAATAACGTCGAAGCGGTCTGTCACCACGCGTAGGGTCGCCGGTATGTCAGGCAACGCCGAGTCCGCGCAGGAGCTGCTGCGCGACGCGTTCACCCGGTTGATCGAGCACGTCGACGAGCTCACCGACGGGCTTTCCGACGAGGTGTCCAACTACCAACCGACCCCGCGCGCCAACAGCATTGCGTGGTTGATCTGGCACAGCGCCCGGGTGCAAGACCTTCAGCTGGCCCATGTGGCCGGTGTAGAGGAGGTGTGGACCCGCGACGGCTGGGTGGACCGGTTCGGGATGGACCTGCCGCGCTACGACACCGGTTACGGACACAGCGCCGAAGATGTGGCGAAGGTACGAGCCCCAGCCGACCTGCTGTCCGGCTACTACCACGCGGTGCACAAGCTCACCCTCTCCTACGTCGCCAGCGTGACCGCCGACGAGCTGTCCCGCATCGTGGACACCAGCTGGGACCCGCCGGTCACTGCCAGCGCACGGTTGGTCAGCATCATCGATGACTGCGCACAGCACCTCGGGCAGGCCGCATACGTGCGGGGGATCGCACCGTAGATTGACGGCGTGCGATTCGCGGTGACGTTGGTGCTGTGGCTGGCCACCACGGTTGCACTGGCAGTAGCGATCCCGGCGGCGTGGGCGCAAAAGAATGTCGTCGACGAGGATGGCTACGCAGCGCTCGCCCAGAAAGCGGCGGGCGATCCGGCTCTGCAATCCGCTGCGGCGGCTGAACTCACCACTCGGGCGATGGCGCTCATCGCTGCGCACGGTGGAGGAAAGTACCCGGTCGACGGCTCGCAGGTGCACGATACCGCCACCGCATTCACGGCCAGCCCGTCGTTTCCGCCGCTGTTCGCAAAGGCGAACCGGGCAGCGCACCGCTGGTTGTTCACCGACGCCCGGTCCGGCGATTCATGGGTGGTCGACGTGGCCCCGATGCTCAACGACAGCTCGTTTCTGCAAATCTTGAGCAGCTACAACGTGAAGGTGCCCGCGACGCTGACGGTTCCGCTGACGGAGTCGGTGCCTTCGATGTCCCAGTCGTTGCGGCAGGGACAGCTGAGTCGGCTCGCTGCTTGGGGCCCCTGGGTGAGTATCGGCGCCGCAGCCCTGAGCGGTCTCTTCGGGCTGCTGACGCTCGTCACTTCGCGGCGCCGCGGCAAGGCGCTGGCCAGCCTGGGCGTCTCAACGCTGCTCGTCGGCGCAGCTGGATGGGCGGGCATCGAGGTCGGCGGCCGTTATATCGACGACGCGCTCAATCGGACCACCGGCGATATCCGCCGGATCGCCGACGTGATGGTCGGCCACGCCGAGGCCAGCCTGCACCAATGGCTCGACCTGACGCTGGTCGCCGGGGTTGCGCTGGTGGGATTCGGCGTGCTCGTCGCGATAGTGGGCAGCCTTTTGAAGAAAGGGTAACCGCCCGCCCGAGCGCCGGTCAGCGCCGCTCTAGCGCAGCGGCAGCTCGGCCAATATCGCACCGGTCGGCTCCGGCGATCCGGTGCCGGGTTCGACGGTGAACGCAAGCGCTGTCGAGGCTCCAAGGTTGGCGAGCGTCGCTGTCGTTGAGGGCGCCACCGCCGCGGTGCCCATCGTCCCCGCCGATGTCGGGCCCTTGTCCCCCAGCAGCCACATCTGATAGACGGTGCCCGGAGACGGCGGCGGCACATTGTTCATCACCAGCACACCCGCGTTGCGGTCGCGGGAGAACATCACCGTGGCCGTTCCGTTGGCGAGCGGGCGTGAGACCGTCCGCACATCCGGGGCCGCCAGGATCTGCTCGGCGACCGTATGCGTTGGGGACGGTCGCATCAGCACCCCGACGCCAAAGGCTGCAGCACCCACCACGATCGCCGCCGCGGACGCGAAAGCAGCTGTACGCCAACGCAACTGGCGGCCGGGATCGGGCTTCACCGCGGCGAGCGTTGCCGCGCGCAGGTGTGCCGGCGGTTCGGCCGCGGTTGCCGCCGACACGACCGCCATCGTCTCGCGGACCCCACGAACTTCGTTGTTGAAGGCCGCCGCGACCGGTGAGGGCGCGGCGGCGACCCGCCGGTCGATGTCGGCTCGCTCCGCGTCTGACACGGCATGCAGGGCATACGGTGTGGCCAGTTCGAGCAGTTCGAAGTCGGTCGGCCCGGTCATGGCACGTCCAGGCAGTTACGCAGTCCGCGCAGCGCATCGCGCATGCGTGACTTGATCGTCGACAAATTGGCGGCTAACCGCTGCGACACCTCGACATAGGTCAGGCCGTCGTAGTAGGCCAGCTCGATGCACTGCCGCTGCGCATCCGTCAACGCGTCAAGGCATGCGATCACCCGGCGATGCTCGTCGCCGGCGATCGCCGCGTCGGCCACGACGTCGCTCGCGGGGTCGACATTGGCCGCGCCGTAGCGCGATTCCCGCTGGCTGCCGGCTTGCTCGGTGCGCACCCGGTCGATGGCACGCCGGTGCGCCATGGTCAGCAGCCAGGCCAGGGCGGAACCCTTGGCGGAGTCGTATTCCGACGCGGTCCGCCACACCTCGAGATAGACCTCCTGGGTGGTTTCTTCGCTGTAGCCGGAATCACGCAGCACCCGTACCACCACTCCATACACCCGCGAATTGGTGTGGTCGTAGAACGCGCCGAACGCGTCGCGGTCGCCACGCGCGACCCGGCGCAGCAAGGCGTCCAGGTCGCTGCTCAGCCGCGGCGGTCCGGTCATCGATCGGTAGCCTATCGCCAGGCACCGCCGTTATGTGGGCGCCGGTCGTCATCGACGTGCCGATCTGGGTGGCCGCGGGACGAAAAATGCTGTCCGTGTCTTGTATTCGTCGAAGCCGGGACGGCCGGCCATCAGCTTCTCGGTCAGCCGTGCGCCCGTCACATACACCAGGAAGTAGGTCATCAGCAGCGGCGAGCCCACCGTGGCCAATGCCCACCAGCCGTTGATGGTGATCAGCCACAACCCCCACCAGACACAGGCGTCGCCGAAGTAATTGGGGTGGCGCGTCCAGGCCCATAAACCGCGGTCCATGATGACGCCTCGATTCGCCGGGTCGGACTTGAAGACCCGCAGCTGTCGATCGCCGACCGCTTCGAAGGTGACGCCCACCAGCCACAGGACCAAACCCGGCACCGTGACAGCCAGCAGCGGCTTCGGCGTAGCACACGTGACCGCGGAGAGCTGCAACGGCAATGAGATGAACCAGGTCAAGAAGCCCTGCAGCAAAAAGACCTTGCGCACCACCTGGCTTACCGTGGCATCCCGCAGCAAGGTGGCGTAGCGGAGATCCTCCCCCTTACCGACCGTCTTACGCTGCATGTGCCAGCTCAACCGCAGACCCCAAACGGCCACCAGTGCCAGCAGCAGCCAACGCCGGGTTGGGTCGCCGTGACCGAGCGTCGCGGCGATAACGGCGACGGCCACGAAGCCCACGCCCCACGCCACGTCGACGACGTTGTAGCGGCCGATCCGCCTGCCGATAGCGAACGTGATCGAATGCACCAGGGCGAGGGCCAAAACCGAGGCGCCGGATACCTGGGCCAGATTCTGAAAAAGGTTGCTGTAGTTCACTCAGACGACCTCGCGTGCGAACGTCCACTGATAGACGTCCAGATAGCCCGACCGGAACCCCGCCTCCGAATACGCCAGGTACAGCTCCCACATCCGCCCGAACACCTCGTCGAAACCCAAGTGCGCCAAATGATCTCGCTGCTGCGTGAACCGCTCCCGCCAGAGCCGCAGGGTCTCGGCGTAATGCGGACGCAGCGAGGTCATGTCGACAGTGCGTAAACCGGTGTGCCGCTCGGTGATACCGGCGATGGCTTGGGTGGACGGTAGCAGTCCGCCGGGGAAGATGTACTTCTGGATCCAGGTGTGTGTGTTGCGGGTGGTCAGCATCCGGGCGTGCGGCATGGTGATCGCCTGGATCGCTACCCGGCCGCCCGGCCGCACCAGCCGTTCGAGCGTGGCGAAATACCGTGGCCACGAGTGGTATCCCACCGCCTCGACCATCTCGACCGACACGACAGCGTCATAACAGCCTTCGACGTCGCGGTAATCGCAGAGGTCGATCTGGACCAGGTCGGAAAGCCCGGCCGCGGCGACCCGCTGCCGCGCCAGCCGCTGCTGCTCGACTGACAAGGTCACCGAACGAACGTGCGCTCCGCGGGTGGCTGCGCGGATACACAGTTCGCCCCATCCGGTGCCGATCTCGAGAACCCTGCTGCCGTGCTGGACTCCGGCCATGTCGAGCAGCCGATCGATCTTGCGCCGTTGCGCCGTGGCCAGATCCGACGATGATGCCGGCATCCGGGTGAACAGCGCGCACGAGTACGTCATGGTCTCGTCGAGGAACTCGGCGAACAGGTCGTTCGACAGGTCATAGTGCTCAGCGACGTTGCGCCGCGCCTGATCTCGGCTGGTGCCTCGCCAACGCGGTCGAAAGGCCGGCGCGATCGGCCGCAGCGATTGCAGTGTGCTGGGCACCAGGTCGGCCAGCGATGCGGCCAGCACCGTCAACACCCCAATGAGGTCTTTCGACCACCATTCACCGGCCATGTAGGACTCGCCGAAGCCGATCAGGCCGTGCCGCCCGATCCGGCGTGCCAGCGCGTCCGGCCGGTGCATCACCAGGGTGGGTGACGTCGGGTCGGCGGCACCGATCACCTCGCCGTCGGGGTACACCAGACGCAGCGGCAGGCGAGCGGCAGCACGGCGCAGCAGCCGGCCGGCGATAACCGCCGATGCCGCGGCCACGGGGCCCGACGGCACCTTCGCGACCGCCGGCCAGCGGTCCGAATCGATTGCCGCCGAGGGCTTTCGGATGGTTTCTTGGATGGCTTGCAGGCTCATCGCGGCACCACTGGAACTCGACGTAACCACAACTTGATCCCCTGTATCCGGATACGCGTGGCCACCAGCAACGGTGCCAGCGGCGAAATGATTTGCATGATCACGATTTGTTTGGGCGTGGCCGGTCGACGCTCTCCGCGCAGGGTGGCTATGAATTCCGGGAACGCCGGCCGGTGGTCATGGTGCAGCGCCACGGTGATGTCGACCTCGCTGTCGGGTCGTGGTGCTTGCACCAGGTAGTAGCCGTCCACCTGATTGAACGGCGAGACGTAGAACTTCTTGGCCGTCACCACGGGCAGGTCGGCCGGTGGCAACAGGTACGCGTGGCGCTCGCCGTAGGTGTTGTGCACCTCGGCGATCACATGACGCAGCAGCCCGTCGCGGTCGTGGCACCAAAAGACGCTCAACGGGTTGAATACGTACCCCAAAACGCGGGCCTGCAGCAGCGCGGTGATCCGGCCTTCGGGGACAGCGATGTCGCGGTCGGTGAAGAAGGCGTTGAGCCGGTCGCGCAGCGAGCCGTGCGGCGGGTCGCACGAAGTGTTTGAAAAGTGATCGTCTGCGTGGAATCGCGCGAACGGTCGCAGCCACCAGGGCAGCCGGGGAAGGTCGTCGACGTCGACATACCAGCTGTAGCTTCGATACTCGAACGAGTGGTGCACCGGGGCCCGTCGTGCATGGTTGATCGTGGTGCGGTAGATCGCCGGTGTCAGCACTTGAGTCAGCACGTCACCACCGCCTCGCGCCGGGCTGCTGCCGGCCAGTCGGCGCCCAGCCGGCGGGCCGCGCGCAGTCCCGAGGCCGCGCCGTCCTCGTGGAATCCCCAGCCGTGGTAGGCGCCCGCGAATACTACCCGATCGTCATCGAGGGTCGCCAGCTTGCCTTGAGCTGCAACGGATTCCGGTGTGTACAACGGATGGCTGTAGGTCATCTCGGAAATGACTTTCGTGGGATCAACCCGGTCATGCCCGCCGAGGGTCACCAGGAACCGGGGGTGGGCGTTGATGCCCATCAGCCGGCTGATGTCGTAGCTGACCACCACATGATCTTTCCCGGGTGTCACCAGGTAGTTCCAGGATGCGCGGGCGCGGCGGTGGCGGGGCAGCACCGACTCGTCGGTGTGCAGCTGGGCGCGATTGGTCGAGTAGGGAATCGCGCCCAGGACAGCGCGCTCCTGCGGTGTCGGGTCGTCGAGCAGCAGCAGCGCCTGGTCGGGGTGGACGGCGACGACGGCCGCGTCGAAAAGCCGCGGCGCGCTGCTGCCCGCTTGCACCAGTACGCCGCCGGGCAGCCGCCGCAGTGAGTGCACCGGTGTCGCGATAGACACCTCGTCGAGCCGAGACGCAATGGCCTGCACGTAATTGGCCGAACCTCCGGTCACTGTGCGCCACGCCGGGGAGCCGAAAACCGACAGCATTCCGTGGTGGTCGAGAAAGACGAACAGATACCTGGCCGGATAGCGCAGGGCGTCGGCGCCGGCGCAGGACCACACCGCTGCCACCAAGGGCGTGATGAAGTAGTCGACGAAGTACGACGAGAAGCGGTGCCGGTTCAGGAAGGCTTCCAACGTCTCGAGGTTGTCGGGGGCATCGGCACGCAGCAGTCGAGTCGCGGCGTGGTGGAAGCGGATGATCTCGGCGAGCATCAGCAGATAGCGGGGCCGCAGCGACTGCCGACACGCGAACAGCCCCCGGACTCCCAGAGCTCCGGCATATTCGAGTCCGGTGTCATCGGCCCGCACCGACATCGACATCTCGGACTCCTGGGTGGCTATACCGAGTTCGGTGAACAATCGGCACAGCGTCGGATAGGTCCGGTCGTTGTGCACCAGGAATGCCGAGTCGACTCCGACGATATTGCCGTACCCATCGTCCAGAAAGTGGGTGTGCGCGTGGCCGCCGAGCCGGATGTCGGCCTCATACAGCGTGACCCGGTCCCGCCCGGACAGGACGTAGGCGGCGGTGAGGCCGGCCACGCCACTGCCGATAACCGCTACCGAACGCTCGTGTGACTGATCCACAACACTTATTCGGAGCCACCGACCTGGCGGACGGGCTGCAGCGTGCTTACCGATGTCTTAGCCGAAAGTGAACGAAAACACTTGAAGGCCTTTGCTGACCTGCAAGTCGAGCTGATCGCGGCGCGCGGTGTCGTCGTTCGCGATCTGATGCAGGGTGGGCGGCCCGCCGACCGGCGTGGTGGTCGTCTTTCCGTCCCGGGTCACGGTGAGGGTGCCGCTGCCCCCGACGACGGCGTATACAGCCTTCGCGGTGTAGTTCAGGGCAATGGTGGCATCGTCGCTGTCGGCGGTGGCGCCCTGGTCGTCCAGGGTCCAGCGACCGCGCAGGGCGAATCTATCGTTGGCCAACTTCGCCGGGTAGCGAAACATTGCGGTGCCTGCCTTGTATTCGCCGGATTCGCCGTCGCCGCCGTAGTTTCCGGCCTTGCCGATACCCAGGTAGGTCTCGGGAGTGAGCTTGGTCTGCGGGGTGGTGTCGACCGAGTGCGACGGAGAGGGTAGCCGCACATCCGGATTAGCCGCGACCAGCAGCTGGCGGATCAGTTTCTCGCCTCCGTCGTACTCGCCTTCGCCGAACTTGGTGTGCCGGACGGTTCCCGTCGCGTCGATCAGGTACTCCGCGGGCCAGTACAGGTTCTGGTAGTTCGTCCACGTCGTGTAGTCGTTGTCCAGCGCGATGGGGTAGTCGATGTGCAACGCAGCGGCGCCACTGGCCACATTGCCGGCCACTCGTTCGAAGGCGTACTCCGGCGTGTGCACCCCGATGACCACGAAGCCGTCGTCGCGATACCGGTTGTACCAGTCGACCACGTGGGGAATGGCGCGCTGGCAGTTGATGCACGAGTACGCCCAGAAGTCGATCAAGACCACCTCGCCCCGCAACGACGCGAGGTCGATCGGTTCGCCGTCCGGGGTGTTGAGCCATTGGGTGATCCCGCTCACGGCGGGTGCCGGCCCGCACTGTTGCAGCTGGGCAGCGCCCTCGGTGCAGTCCGCCAGTTGGCCTTTAACCGCGCCGCCCAGGTTCAGCTTGCGCTGGATATCGCCGGCTGAAATCCCTTTCTGCATCGCCACCGTGTAGTCGGGGACGGCGCGCTGCAGCATCGCGGGCAAGTTGAAGACCAGCGCTACGGCCAGCACGATCATCGTGATTCCGCCGGCTATCTGGATTCCGCGCTGCCGACGGCGGAATGCGGAGACACGTTCGGCGACGCCCCGCCCGGCCAGCGCGAAAACCAGCAGCGGCAACGCGGTACCGACGGCGAATGTCGCGGTCAAGACGAGCGTCGGCAGGCCGATGGACCCGGTGCCGCCGGCGACCACGATCGCGGCCAGCACCGGTCCGGCGCACGGCACGTATAGCGCTCCCAATGTCAGACCGAGCCCAAAACCGGTTCTGCTGCTTACGATTTGACGCTGCGGGATGCGGGCAAACGGTCGTTCGAGCAGGTGCTGCAGCGGCGGGAAGATCAGTCCGAGACCGATCAGGGTCAACGTCACCAGGGCGGCCCACCGGATCGCGTCTTGTGGCAGATGCAGCGCCGACAACAGGGCAGAGCCGGCGAGGGTGACCACGCTGAAGCTGCAGACCAGGCCCGCGATCACCAGATACGGTCGCGCCGGGGAGTTGCTGCCGTGGGTGCTGGCGGCGCCGGACAAGAACACCACCGGAAGCACCGGCAAGATGCACGGCGAGATGCCGGTGATCAGGCCACCGAGGAATCCGATCAGCGCGATTGTCTGCATAGCTGCTATCCGGAATGACCGGGGTTACGGACGGACCAATCGCTACAGAGACGACAGCTAGTCGCTGTACGCGAGGGAACGGTCCGGATGGGGTTCGACCGGCGCAGCCGGGGTCCTGGGGGGCCGGCTGCGCACTCTCATGGGCCACCAGAACCAGCGTCCCAGCAGGGCAGCGATGGACGGCGTCATGAACGCGCGCACGATCAGCGTGTCAAACAGCAGACCCAGCCCGATTGTGGTGCCCACCTGTCCGATGATCCGCACATCGCTGACGACCATGGACGCCATCGTGAAGGCGAACACCAGGCCCGCGTTGGTCACCACCTTGCCGGTGCCGCCCATCGAACGGATGATGCCGGTCTTCAGCCCGGCATGAATTTCCTGTTTGAACCGGGAGACCAACAGCAGGTTGTAGTCGGATCCCACGGCCAACAGAATGATGACGGACATCGCGAGCACCAGCCAGTGCAATTCGATACCGAGAATGTGCTGCCAGAACAGCACCGATAGCCCAAAGGAAGCGCCCAGTGAAAGCGCCACCGTGCCTACGATGACCGCGGCAGCAACGAGGGCGCGGGTGAGGATCAGCATGATGATGAAAATGAGGCACAGCGAGGAAATTCCCGCGATCACCAGATCCCATCTGGCGCCCTCGGAGATGTCACTGAAGACAGCCCCCGTTCCGGCCAGGTAGATCTTTGCGTCCTCCAATGGGGTTCCCTTGAGCGATTCCTCGGCTGCGGTGCGTATCGCGTTGATACTCGCGATGCCCTGGGCCGATGCAGGATCTCCGCGATGCAAAATGATGAAGCGAGCCGCGTGTCCGTCCGGTGACAGGAAGTTCTTCATGGCGCGCTTGAAGTCCGCATTTTTGAAGACCTCAGGTGGAAGGTAGAACGAGTCGTCGTTCTTGGAGGCGTCGAAAGCGTGGCCCATCGCCGTCGCGTTGTCGCTCATCTCGTCCATCTGATCGAAGATCCCGGACATGGTGCTGTGCATGTCCAGCATCATGGTCCGCATGTTCACCATGGTCTCGATCATCGGCGGGAACTGGGCGATCATCTGCGGCATCAGCCGATCCAGATCTTTGATGTCACCCACCAGCGTGTTCAATTTCTCGGTGATCTGATCGACGCCGTCGAGTGCGTCGAATATCTGTCGAATCGACCAGCAGATCGGAATGTCGAAACAGTGCCTCTCCCAGTAGAAATAGCTGCGGATCGGCCGCCAGAAATCATCGAAGTCCGCGATGCGGTCACGTAGCTCATTCGTGATTTGCTGCATCTCTTCGGTGTCGCCGACCATGCGGTGCGTGGTGGCGGCGAGCTGCGTCATCAAGTCGTACATCCGTTGCATCGTGGCGATCGTCTTGGTCATCTCGTCGGCCTGCTTGAGCATGTTGTTCATCTGGTCACGCTGGTATTTCATGCTCTGCAACTGACCGGCGTTTTGCATGCTGATCTGGAACGGTATCGACGTGTGATCCATCGTCGTTCCGTCGGGCCGGGTTATCGCTTGGACGCGGGAGATTCCCGGGACACGGAAGATGCCTTTGGCCAGCCTGTCCAGGACCAGGAAGTCGGTCGGATTACGCAGATCGTGGTCGGCCTGGATCATCAAGATCTCTGGCTTCATCCGGGCCTGGGAGAAGTGGCGATCCGCGGCCATCAAGCCCTCATTGGCGGGGATGAAACTGGGCAGGTACTCCCGGTCGTTGTAGTTGGCCTTGTATCCGGGCAGGGTGAGCAGGCCGACGAGGGCGACGGCGCAGGTGACGGCCAGGATGGGCAGCGGCCAGCGAACCACCGCGGTACCGACCCGTCGCCAGCCACGAACCCCAATCTTGCGCTTGGGGTCGAACAGGCCGAACCGACCGCCGACGGTAAGAACCGCCGGACCTAGCGTCAGCGCGACCACCACCGCGACCAGCATCCCCACCGCACACGGAACACCCAGGGTTTGGAAATACGGCATCCGGGCGAAGCTGAGGCAGAACGTGGCCCCGGCGATCGTCAAGCCGGAGCCCAGGATGACGTGGGCCGTCCCGCGGTACATGGTGTAGAAGGCCGTTTCCCTGTCTTCGCCGGCCTGGCGGGCCTCTTGGTAGCGACCAATGATGAATATCCCGTAGTCCGTACCGGCCGCGATTGCCAGCGAAGTGAGCAGGCTGACCGCGAACGTGGAAAGTCCTAAGAGTCCGAAGTGCCCCATCAGCGCGACGGCTCCCCGCGCCGCGGTCAATTCGAAACCGACCGTGACCAGCAGCAGAATCACGGTGATGATCGAGCGGTAGACAAGTAGCAACATAATCAAAATCACCGCGATCGTTGTCGCCGTGATCCTGAGCATGGATTTGTCGCCACTGTGGTGCAGATCCGCAGCGAGCGCCGACACTCCGGTGACGTAGGCCTTAACCCCGGGCGGCGGAGGCACGCTGTTCACGATCTTGCGGACGGCTTCGACGGATTCGTTGGCCAGCGGCTCGCCTTGATTACCGGCGAGATTCACCTGGACGGTTACGGCCTTGCCGTCGTTGCTTTGCGCGCCCGCTGCCGTGAGTGGATCACCCCAGAAGTCCTGGATGCTCAGCACGTGCGTCTTGTCTTCGCGCAACTTGCGAACCATCGCGTCGTAGAACCTGTGGGCGTCGTCGCCAAGGGGCTGGTTACCCTCCAACACGATCATCGCCGAACTGTCGGTCTCGCCTTCGTTGAACGCGTGGCCGATGCGTTTCATCGCCACGAACGACGGCGCGTCCGTAGGGCTCAGCGACACCGACCGCTCTTGCCCGACCACTTCCAGCGACGGGACGAACAAGCTGAGGACGATGGCAATCCCCACCCAGAACAGGATGATCGGCACCGCGAGGGTGTGGATCATCCTTGCGATTAACGGCCGTTCGGCGTGGGTGTTGGCGGCGTTGGCGAATTGTGTAATCACGCGGACTTCACCAGACAGAAGGTGTAGGCGTGGACCTCGTTGGAAATTCTCTCGGCCTTGACCACATCGTCCACCATGATGCGGCAGCCAATGCTATCGCTATTGCCCCGTGCCACAAGGTTTCCCATCACGGCCGCCTTGTCGGTGGTGATGTGTAGCGACCATGGCAACAGTGCTCCGTCGACGCGTTGCGGGTCAGCGTTGACGTCGAAATAGCTGATGTCTGCGACTGTTCCGGGCGGCCCGAAGACCTCGTAAACAATACGTTTGGGGTTGAACGGCTTGGGGTTTTGCAGGTTGCTGTCGGCATACGATTCGCGCTTTTCGGAGCCGAAGTAGCCGTGGACCCGGTACACGATGAATCCCCCGACGACCACCACCGCCAGGATGACCAGTAAAATCCAACTCCGCGATAGCACCTTGAAAATTGGAATCCCCTTCACCCGTTGGCATTTCCACACCGCGGCGGTCCGTTGTTCGCTCGAACATGTTCACTTCAGATCGCCGCGCCCGACCGCCCGCACGTCAATCCCGGTGGACGCCGGCGGCGCTTTGGCGAGAGCGCAACCAAGCCTTACCTAAGTAAATCATGGAGGTCGCCGGACTGTTGACTCCTTCCCCTCGCGTTCCTGGAGTGTAACGCATATCACGTGCGTAAAGGCAAATACCGGTTTGGTCGTCCCGCACAAATCACACGATGTGCGTTATGCAAATCACACAATGTGCGTTATCCTCTGCCGGTGGCGCAACTCACCTTTCAGCGTGCCCGCACGGAGGAGAACAAGCGCCAACGTGCGGCGGCGCTTGTAGAGGCCGCGCGCTCATTAGCACTTGAGACGGGTGTTGCATCGGTGACGCTGACCGCTGTCGCCGGCCGCGCCGGAATTCACTACTCCGCGGTGCGCCGCTACTTCACCTCCCATAAAGAGGTCCTCTTGCACCTCGCCGCCGAAGGCTGGGTGCGGTGGTCGAACACCGTATGCGAAAAGTTGGCCGAGCCGGGTCCGACGTCGCCATCGCGGGTGGCCGAGACGCTGGCCAACGGTTTGGCCGCCGACCCGCTGTTTTGTGACCTGCTGGCCAACCTTCACCTGCACCTTGAGCAAGAGGTGGACGTCGACCGGGTCGTCGAGGTCAAGCGGACCAGTACGGCTGCCGTGATCGCCCTCGCGGACGCGATCGAGCGCGCGTTGCCGGCGCTCGGGCGTTCGGGCGCATTCGACATCTTGTTGGCCGCCTACTCCCTGGCGGCCACGCTGTGGCAGATCACCAACCCCCCGGAACGGCTCACCGACGCCTATGCCGAGGAGCCGGAGGTCCTCCCGCCCGAGTGGCACCTCGACTTTGCCGGCGCGCTGACGCGCCTGCTGACGGCCACCTGTATCGGCCTCATCTCCGAATCGCAGTGAGCTGATATGACGACGACGAACGCAGATTTCCAGGGACTTTCGGCGACGGGGTCGCTCTTGGGGTCGCTGCTCGGCGGATGGGAGCGGACCACACCGCGCGCGCTCCCACGGGTGCGTCTAAGATACTTAGCGCAGCAAAGCAACCGGTGGGATGACCACGGGGGCGAGTGTTTTCGCGAGGTCCCGGATTCGCGCCAGGGGCGAGCCGCGGGTGAAGCAGTCGAACGGGCGGTGGGGCGCCCGGTTAGCGGAAGGTGATTGGGATGGCCAAGATTCCAATTGCCAACGCGGTGAAAAAAATGTGGATCGCCCTGGTGATCGTGGCTGTGGTCGCGGTAGCGGCGTTCTGCGTCGATCGGCTCCGCGGCGTCTTCGGGGTTCACGACTCCCGCCCGATTACCAGCGGCATTGCCGATGACATCAAGCCGTTCAACCCGAAGCACGTGGTTTATCAGGTGTATGGTCCCGCCGGCACGATAGCGAACATCAACTATTTGGATATCAATGCCCAGCCTCAGCGAGCAAGCAATGTGCCTCTGCCCTGGACGCTCTCGGTCATCACGACGCTGCCCTCGGTGAGCGTCAACGTTGTGGCGCAGGCCGACACCGACCAGATCGGCTGCCGGATCATCGTGAACGACGTAGTCAAGGACGAAAGGTCGGCGAACGGAGTGAACGCTCAAACCTTCTGCATAGTGAAGTCCGCATGACCGACAACCAAGCCGCGGGGCTCCCGCACATGCCGATATTTGCGCGGACGGTCCACAAGTTCGCGCTGCTGATCGTCTTGGCCTGGATAGGACTTGTCGTCGTCCTGAGTATTTTCGTCCCGTCCTTGGACATAGTCGCAAAACAACACACCGTGTCGATGAGCCCCCAAGCTGCGGCGTCGATGCAAGCGATGAAGCGCGTCGGCCAGGTGTTCAACGAATTCGACACCGACAGCGCGATCATGATCGTCCTGGAGGGCGATAAGCCGCTTGGCGACGACGCACACCATTTCTACGACCAGCTGATCCAGAAGCTCGAGGCGGACAAGAAGCACGTCGAGCACGTCCAGGACTTCTGGGGAGATCCGCTAACGGCGGCCGGTTCGCAAAGCTCGGACGGCAAGGCGGCCTATGTGCAGGTCTATCTGGTCGGTAACCAGGGCGAGAGCAAGGCGAACGAGTCTGTCCGAGCGGTTCGCAAGATCGTAGACAGTGTGCCTCCGCCACCGGGGGTCAAGGCCTACGTAACCGGCGCGGCGGCGCTTACGGCCGATCAGTCGGCAGCCGGTGAGAAGAGCATCATAAAGGTCACGATTATCACCTTCATCGTGATCATCGTGATGCTGCTGTTTGTTTACCGCTCAATTGTCACCGTGTTCATCACCCTGCTGATGGTGTTAATTGAGCTGTTTGCGGCCCGGCAAGTTGTCGCTTTCTTGGCTTATAACGACATCATTGGGCTGTCGATCTTCGCGGTTTTTCTGCTGGTGTTGATGGCCATCGCAGCTGGCACGGACTATGCGATCTTTGTCCTCGGCCGATATCAAGAGGCGCGGTCGCTTGGTGAGGACCGGGAACAGGCCTTCTACACCATGTTCCGCGGGACAGCGCACGTGGTTCTGGGCTCCGGCCTGACCATCGCCGGTGCGATGTATTGCCTCAGCTTTACCCGGCTGCCCTATTTTCAGACGCTCGGTGTGCCCTGCGCGGTTGGAATGCTCATCGCCGTCTTCGCCGCGCTCACCCTCGGCCCCGCCGTGTTGACGGTGGGCAGTCACTTCGGTCTGTTCGACCCCAAACACAGGATGAGGACCCGGGGTTGGCGGCGGGTGGGCACCGCGATCGTGCGTTGGCCCGCGCCGATTCTGGCGGTTTCGGTCGCGATTGCGCTCATCGGGTTGCTCGCTCTGCCCGGGTACAAGACGAATTACGACAATCGCAAGTATCTGCCGCCGTATACCAAGGCAAATGTCGGATATGACGCCGCGGACCGGCACTTCTCCAATGCCCGGATGAATCCGGAATTGCTGTTGATCGAGACCGATCACGACATGCGCAATCCGGCGGGAATGCTGGTGCTGGACAGGATCGCCCGGTTCGTATTCCACATCCCGGGTGTTGCGCGGGTCCAGGCGATAACCAGGCCGTTGGGAACGCCGATCGAGCACACGTCGATCCCGTTCCAGATCAGCATGCAGAACACCACTCAGGTCGAGAACCAGCAGTACATGCACCAACGCATGAACGACATGCTCAAGCAGGCCGACGCGATGCAGCAGTCCATCGACACGATGCAGCGCATGTACAACATCACGTCGCAGATGGCCGCTGTCACGCACCACATGGACGGCCTCACGCATGAAATGTTGGATGTCACAAGCACATTGCGCGACAACATCGCCAATTTCGATGATTTCTGGCGGCCGATTCGCAGCTACTTCTACTGGGAGAAGCACTGCTACGACATCCCCATCTGCTGGTCGCTGAGGTCCATTTTCGACGGACTTGACGGTTTGGATCAGATCACCGAAAAGTTCACGGCTCTTTCGGGCGACATATCCCAGCTGGACGCGTTGATGCCGCAGATGCTGGCGCAGATGCCGCCGATGATCGCGACCATGACAACCATGAAGCAGATGATGCTGACCATGCACAGCTCGATGTCGTCGCTGTATGACCAGATGGACGTGATGAGCCAGAATTCGACGGCAATGGGTCAGGCATACGACGCCGCCAAGAACGACGACTCGTTCTACATACCGCCGGAGGTCTTCGACAACCCTGACTTCAAGCGGGGCCTGAAGATGTTCCTCTCGCCTGACGGTCACGCGGCCCGCTTCATCATCTCCCATGAAGGGGATCCCGCGACGCCCGAAGGGATTTCGCACGTCGATCCGATCAAGAACGCGGCGAAGGAAGCGATCAAGGGGACACCGCTGGAGGGCGCCAAGATCTGGCTGGGCGGCACCGCCGCGGTCTACAAGGACATGCGCGACGGGTCCAAGTACGACCTGATGATTGCCGGCATATCCGCGGCCTGCCTCATTTTGATCATCATGCTGATCATCACCCGAAGTCTGGTTGCCGCGATCACCATTGTGGGCACGGTGTTGATTTCGTTGGGTGCCTCATTCGGGCTTTCCGTGCTGGTTTGGCAGGACATCATGGGCTTCGAATTGCACTGGATGGTGCTTGCGATGTCCGTCATCCTGCTGTTGGCGGTGGGATCCGACTACAACCTGCTGCTGGTTTCCCGTTTCAAAGAGGAAATCCATGCCGGACTGAAGACCGGAATTATCCGGTCAATGGCCGGCACCGGCGCTGTGGTGACGTCCGCGGGTTTGGTGTTCGCCGCCACGATGGCGTGCTTCATCTTCAGCGATCTGAAGGTCATGGGGCAGGTTGGTACCACCATTGGTCTGGGGCTTTTGTTCGACACGTTGATCGTGCGTTCGTTCATGATGCCGTCCGTCGCCGCGCTGATGGGCCGCTGGTTCTGGTGGCCAACCCAAGTCCGCACGCGCCCCGCCAGCCAGTTGCTTCGGCCGTTCGGACCGCGTCCGGTAGTCCGGGCCCTGCTGCTGCCCCCGGAGAATGGCGGCACATATCCCAATGGCGAATCGCCTAACTCGGCGACCACCGATCGATTCCCGGCTGCCAGACCGCACTACTGATGACCGGTTGGGCATAGGTTAGGAGAATCCGCACCCTTTGGAAGGGATGGAATCCATGCCTGACGCTAAGCCCAACATCCTGGTGATCTGGGGCGACGACATCGGGATCAGCAATCTGAGTTGTTACAGCGACGGTCTGATGGGCTATCGCACACCGAACATCGACCGCATCGCCAACGAGGGGATGCGGTTCACCGATTCCTACGGTGAGCAGAGCTGCACGGCGGGCCGCGCCGCGTTCATCAGCGGGCAGGGCGTGTACCGCACCGGAATGAGCAAGGTCGGTGTGCCCGGCGCCGACATCGGTTGGGCCGCCGAGGATCCGACGATCGCCGAGCTGCTCAAGCCGCTGGGCTACGCCACCGGCCAATTCGGCAAGAACCACTTCGGCGACCTGAATAAGTACCTGCCGACGGTGCACGGGTTCGACGAGTTCTTCGGCAACCTGTATCACCTCAACGCCGAGGAGGAACCGGAGCAGGAGGACTATCCGCACAAGGACCAATTCCCGCTTCTCTACGAGCTGGCGCATCCACGAGGCGTGCTCAAGTGCAAGGCCACCGCCGAGGTGTCCACCGAACCCGACGACCCGAAGTACGGGCCGATCGGTAAGCAGACCATCGAGGACACCGGGCCGCTGAACAAGAAGCGGATGGAAACCATCGACGACGAGATCGCCGACGCCACCGTCGATTACATCAAACACCAGCATGCCGCGGGCAACCCGTTCTTCGTCTGGTGCAACTTCACCCACATGCACGTGTTCACCCACACCAAGCCCGAGAGCATTGGCCAGGCCGGTTTGTGGCAGTCGCCGTACCACGACACGATGGTCGACCACGACAAGAACGTGGGCCAGGTGCTCGACGTGCTGGACGAACTCGGCATCGCCGACGACACCATCGTCATCTACTCCACCGACAACGGACCGCACCGCAACACCTGGCCCGACGCCGGCACCACGCCGTTCCGTAGTGAGAAGAACACCAACTGGGAGGGCGCATTTCGGGTGCCGGAGATGATCCGCTGGCCCGGAAAGATCAAGGCGGGCTCAGTCTCCAACGACATCATCCAGCACCACGACTGGCTGCCAACGCTGCTGGCCGCCGCCGGAGACCCCGACGTCAGCGACAAGCTCAAGAAGGGCTACCAGATCGGAGACACCGAGTACAAGGTCCACATCGACGGCTTCAACCTGCTGCCCTATCTGATGGGCGAGGTGGAGCACAGCCCGCGGCGCGGCTTCTTCTACTTCTCCGACGACGGCGATCTGGTCGCGATGCGGTTCGAAAACTGGAAGGTGGTGTTCGCCGAGCAGCGCTGCCTTGGCACCCTGCAGATCTGGGCCGAACCGTTCACCGCGCTTCGGGTGCCAAAGCTGTTCAACCTGCGTACCGATCCGTTCGAATATGCCGACCTCACCTCGAACACGTACTGGGACTGGATGATTCGCCGAGATTTCTTCGTGTTCTACGCGACGGCGATGGCCTCTAAATTCCTCGACACGTTCAAGGAATTCCCGCCCCGGCATCCACCCGCCAGTTTCAGCATCGACCAGGCGGTTGAGAAGCTCAAAGAGTTTCTGGCCAAAGACTAGGTGAGACTAGATGCTCGACTCGTGGAATGACGGACCCACGAAGTCGGCCATCGTCGACTTCGTGGGACGAGTTACGGCACCGGGCGGCCCGGATTTCGTGCCTGGTGAGGCGCGGGTTGCGGTGTTCGACAATGATGGCACGTTATGGGCCGAAAAGCCGGCCTACATTCAGCTACATTTCCTGGTGCGCCGACTCGCCGAGCAAGCCGCAGCGGACATCTCCCTGAAGGACAAACAGCCGTACAAAGCCGCGGCGTCAGGGGACCTGTCCTGGTTCGGTGACACCATCACCAAGCACTACAACGGCGACGACGCGCAAGTCAAAATCCTTGCCGGGGCTATTCTTTCGGCCTTCCAAGGGCTAACCGTGGAGGAACACGCCGAACGGGTGAAGGCGTTCTTTGCCGACGCTGCGCACCCGACCTTGAACCGCCCGTACACGGCTTGCGGGTACACACCGATGGTCGAGTTGCTGCGCTATCTCGAGGCCAACGGGTTCACCAACTACATCGCCTCAGGCGGCGGCCGCGACTTCATGCGACCCATCACGGCCCAGATGTACGGCCTGCCGCCGGAGCAGGTGATCGGCAGCTCGGTGGGTTTGGACTTCAAGGACGGTCACCTGCTGACGACGTCGCGGCCAGAGTTCTTAGCCTGAATCCGTGGATGGGTGATTTCGTGTGGTCGTCGAGGTGGTTGCCCTGAATTGCGGCCAGGTGTGGCGCGGTGGCACATGCGTGATCGGCTGGCCTGTACCAGCTTTTCCTTGCTCCGAGGTTCCTGGGGTCGGGCCTGGGATGGCGGGTGGACAGGGTCTGGTCGGTGGGGTCAGGCGGCGCGGGGTTGGGCGGTCGGGTAGTAGGAACCGATGACGTTGTCCCACAGGGTTTTCCATCCGGTTTGCCAAGGCCAGTGGGCTGGCAGGTGCAGCATCGGTTTGCGGGCGGGGGCGGCGAAGCGGGCGGGCACCTTGACCAAGTCGCGGCGCAAGGTGGCGCCACGGGCCACGGCGTGGTTACCGCCAGCGAGGGTGCCGGCAGCGCGCAGCAGGTTATGCGCGACCACCGCACAGCCCAACCAGGCGCAATTCGCGGCAAAAAGCCCTGAAGGGATATGGGCCAGTGGGCCGTCGATCAAATCGGCGAAGGTGGTCTCGATGATGGCGTGCTTTCGGTGGGTGATGTCGGCCTCGGCGGTGGGCAGGGTGGAGTTGGTGACAAACGGGTGATAGCGCCACACCGGAAACAACGCATCGGGGTAGCGGGCGTCCTTGACGCGGCGCACCACCAGCCGCACGGTCAGCGTGCGGCCGGAGCCCAGCCGCAGGGCATAGGGGGTTTCGGCGACCTGGGCATCAGAGATCAACTCGCCGGTGTCGGGGTCGGTCACCGCGCCGGGGTAGTGCACCGGGGTGTAGGCGGCCTCGTCGATGGCCTCGATCGCGGCGCTGATGCGCTTGTTGCGGCTCACCGATAAGGAGAACTCAGCACCTTCGGCCACGCAGGTGGTGATTACCTTCTTGGTGCCGAACGCCGAATCGCCGCGCACCAGGATCGTGCCGGTGCGCCCGCAGGCGCGGGCGGTGCCGATGGCTTGCTTGATCTGGCCGGCGGCCGCGCGCCCGGAGGCGGCCTTGCCGCTGCGTAGTCGCGCCTCGGCGATGACCGGCGCCGCGGTCGCCGTCGAGATAGTGGTGATCTGCGGGGACAGGCCCAAACGCAGCAGCGCGCGACTGGCGATCTTGGCGTGCCCGAACGAGGCGCCCTGCTTGTGGTGCCCATAGACCGGACGCAACAGCGAGTCGATGTCCACATACACGCGTTCTTCTGCTCCGGGCAGTAGCGGCACCCGCTGGGCGAGCGCCACCAGATGTTCGCGGGCCACCGCGGCGAGCTGGTTGGCATGCCCGAAGGTGAACTCGCGCAAGAAGATCCCCAGCGTCGAGGGCGCATACACCTCGTTGAACACTCGTGGTGTGCCGCCGGCGCGCAGCTCGTTGGCATCATCGATGCTGTCCGCGCCGCACGTCATCGCGGCGATGATCGAGGTCAGCTTGCCGGCCGGGTTCACGGCTCCGGACTTGACCCGAGTCGACGGCAGATCTACATGCTCGCGGATCAGCGCCGAAAGGCCGGTCTGCTCAGCGAGTTCCAGCACCGGCACCAACCCGGCTGCCGACACCAGATTCTGCTCGTCAAATACCGCTGACCCGACTGTGAACGTATAGGATGAGTGCACCGGAAATGCCTTCCAGAACTCTGGACAAATGCGACATCAGCACTCGTATTGTCCCAGTTCAAAAGGCATTTTCGCTGTTCACACGCCGATCACATCCCCAGCCCGTCCACGGATTGAGGCTAAGACGACGGGCCGATCAAGCCGGTGCGGATCTGGGGACGCACGGGACGGCGGCCGATCCTGGCAGCCGGCAACTCCAACGGCGACATCCCGATGCTGGAATACGCGCAAGCCGTCGGGCCGTCGCTGTGCATGCTCGTGCTCCACGATGATGCCGACCGCGAATTCGACTACGTCGCCGGCGCGGAAAAGGCACTCGGTGAAGCGAAAGCGCAAGACTGGACCGTCGTCAGCATCCGCGACGATTGGGCCACCGTCTTCGGTGACTAACGACCACCGTCTACCGAAGCCACGACTACGACGGCGCTGTCACAGGTCCTAGGCGGTCCAGTTCCACAACGACATGTCGCCGGCGGGGTATCCGTTGCACACCTCGGTGCCCTTGGCCACGACGCCCTTGTTGTTGAAGAAGATCTTCGCCCAGTTTCCCCATCGCTGCGCCATGGGTTCGCCGTAGATGTTCTCCGCGATGCTCTCGGAGTAACCCCTGCGGTCGGCGGACGACAGCGAGTAGAACCAGTGGATACGGTCGATCGCGCCCTGCTGGACGTCCGGCGGCCTGTTGTGGAAGTCGATCATGTACCGCTGGTAGTACATCGGGCTGGTGTCTCGCACGGCCGCCAGGTACTGCTCCGCGTCGCAGGTGGTGGCGATCTGCCTGCGGGGGATCGGGAAGTCTTCGGTGGAATCGGCTGCGGCGGTCTTCGGGAAGGTCACAGCGGCGATGCCCAGAGCGATCAAAACGGCGCCTGCACGCAGGCTAAAACTTGGCCGAGACATACAAATTACCGTAACACTTTCCAGATCCGGATGTGCGGCGGGGGTCACATTCGTAGTCCATCTCACTATCCATCGCTATCAGGCACGATGACATGTGTGGGATCCGGCCGCAGCTCCGGCGGGGCCTGGCTGTAGTCGCCGAACGGGCCGTCGCGGCGCTCGACCGCGGCCCGCGTCCCTTGGGTTTGCGCGGTGTGGATGAAGTCGAGTGCCTCGGGGGTGTTGCGCATCAGGCCGTCGAGGATGCCGCCCAGCAGCTGGGTAGACGCCAGGCCCATGTTCTCGTAGGCCTGGTTGACGATCAGCTTTTGCGCCCGCAACTGCGACAACGGGATTCGCGCCAGCTCCGCCGCGATCTCGGCGACCCGGGCCTCGAGTCGCTCGAACGGCACCGCCTCGTTGATCAGCTCGACCTCGGCCGCCTGGACGCCGGTCAGCGGCCGGCCGGTCAGCGAGTGCCACTTGACCTTGGCCAGGCTCAGCCGGTACAGCCACATCCCGGTCAGGTAGGCCCCCCACATCCGGCTGTACGGGGTGCCGATCACGGCGTCGTTGCTGGCGATCACGATGTCGGCGCACAGCGCGTAGTCGCTGCCTGCGCCGACGCACCAGCCATGGACCTGGGCGATTACCGGTTTGGTGGCCCGCCAGATTGCCATGAACTTCTGATGCGGTCCGGTTTCGCGGGCCGTGACCATGGCGAAATCCTTGCCCGGATCCCACTGCCCGTCGGTCTTCATGTATTCGTCCCATTGCTGGAAACCACCCCCGAAGTCGTAACCGCCGGAGAAGGCGCGGCCGGCGCCGCGCAGCACGATGACCTTGATGTCCTGGTCCCGCTCGGCGCGCCCGACAGCGGCCTCGATCTCATCGGGCATTGGCGGGACGATGGTATTGAGCTGCTCCGGACGGTTCAACGTGATGGTGGCGACCGGACCGGCCGTCGTGTACAGCAGCGTTTCGAATTCGGGTTTCGGCATAGCGGAAGCGAAGCCGCCGCTGGACTCAAGTGTCAAGTGCCGGCAAGGAAATTCAGCAAGTATGCGTTCAGTTGACCCTTGACTTCGCCGCCGAATCGCTCAGCGAGCCAGCATCTGCCACAGAAACGAGTGACTCAGCGCGGACTTGAATGCAAGCTGCTCATTGTCGGCTGCGCCGGCGTGGCCGCCCTCGATGTTCTCGTAGTACCAGACCCGATGGCCCGCGGCTTCCAGAGCAGCCGTCATTTTGCGGGCGTGGCCCGGATGCACGCGGTCGTCACGGGTGGATGTGGTGAGCAGCACCGGCGGGTATTGCCGGTTGTTCGAAATGTTCTGGTATGGAGAGTATTCGGAGATGAACGCCCAGTCGTCCGGGTTGTCCGGATCGCCGTACTCGGCCATCCAGGAGGCACCGGCCAGCAACAGGTGGTAGCGCTTCATGTCCAGCAGCGGCACGTCGCAGACCAGTGCGCCGAATTTCTCCGGGCATTTGGTGAGCATGATGCCCATCAGCAGGCCGCCGTTGCTACCGCCGCGGGCGCCGAGTTGCTCGACGGTGGTGATGCCGCGGTTGACCAAATCGTCGGCCACCGCGGCGAAGTCCTCGGCCACCTTGTGCCGGCCCTCGCGCATCGCCTGGGTGTGCCAGCTGGGCCCGTACTCGCCGCCGCCGCGGATGTTGGCCAGCGCGTAAGTGCCCCCGTGGGCCAGCCACAACCGGCCCAGCACACCGCTGTAACTCGGTGTGTAGGACGTCTCGAACCCGCCGTAGCCGTAGAGCAGTGTCGGACCCAGCCCGTCGGTATCGGCAGGCCGCACGACAAAGTACGGGATCGAGGTGCCGTCCTCGGACGCCACGAAATGCTGTGCCACAGTGATATTTTCGACATCGAAGAAGGCCGGCGCGGATTTGATCTGGTCCAATTGTCCGTTGCCTGTGCCGCGCATCAGCCGGGAGGGCGTCTCGAATCCACTGGAGTCGAGGAAGAACTCGTCGCCGGTGTCGTCGGCGGCGACGACGACGGTGTTGGTCGCGGTCGGGATGCCCGACACTGGTTCGCGCTGCCAGCTAGAGGGTGTGACGATCTCGACTCGGCTGGCCACGTCGGCCAGTGTGACGATCAGGAGGCGGTCTCGGGTCCACGCATAGTGGTTTAGCGCGGTGTGCTCATCGGGTTCGAACACCACCCGTAATTCCGCTGCGCCGGCGAGGAATTCGTCATGGTTGGCGGCCAGCAGCGAGCCCGCAGTGTACGTGGTGGCGCCGACGGTCCAATCGGTGCGCAGCTCGATCAATAGCCAATCGCGGTGAAGCGACACGCCGGCGTCGGTGGGCGTGTCGATGCGAGTCAGCTCCGCGCCGCGCAGTTCGTAAAGCTCGTCGTTCCAGAAGTCTACGGCTCGTCCCAACACGGTTCGCTCGAAGCCCGGTGTCCGATCCACTGATGCAAAGACGCGAACGTCGGAGCGTTCCACCTCGAAAACAGTCTCCGCGTCGGCCAAAGGTGTGCCGCGACGCCATCGCTTGACCACCCGCGGATAGCCGGATTCGGTGAGCGAGTCAGCACCAAAGTCGGTGCCCACCAGCACGGTATCCGGGTCGGCCCAGGCGACTTGTGACTTGGCCTGCGGTAGCTCGAACCCGTCGGCGACGAATTCGCGTGTCAGCATGTCGAATTCACGCCAGATGGACGCATCCGAGCCGCCCGGGGATAAGACGATCAACGCACGCGTGTAGTCGGGTTCGATGACGTTGGCGCCGCCCCACACCCATTTCTGGTCGTCGGCGCGCCCCAGCTCATCCACATCGATCAGCACATCCCACTCGGGGGAGTCGGTGCGGTAGCTGTCCAGCGTGGTGCGTCGCCACAGCCCGCGGGGATTGTGCGCGTCACGCCAGAAGTTGTAGAGGTACTCGCCGCGGCGGCTCACATAGGGGATCCGGGCATCGGTGTCGAGCACCTCAAGTGCCTCGGTGCGCATCTGTTCGAACCGCGCATCGCCGAACTCCGCCAGGGTCGTTTTGTTGCGGGCGCGCACCCAATCCAGCGCCGTCTCATCGGTGACTTCCTCGAGCCACAGGTACGGGTCGCCGGGCGTGAAGTCACCTTCGGGGGCCGCCTGAGCCTCAGATGTCATGGACGCCATTGTGGCCCCCGACGGTAGTGTGAGTTGTATTACATGATCTGAAGAGGAGCCGAGCCATGACTGTCTTCCCACGTCCGGGTTCCGCCGGAGCGCTGATGTCGTATGAACCCCGGTACGGCAATTTCATCGGGGGTGAGTGGGTCGCGCCCGCCAAGGGTCGCTACTTCGAGAACCCGACGCCGGTGACCGGCCAGACTTTCTGCGAAGTGGCCCGTTCCGACGAGGCCGATATCGACAAAGCGCTCGACGCCGCGCACGCGGCGGCCCCGGCCTGGGGCAAGACCGCACCGGCCGAGCGGGCCGCGCTCCTGAACAAGATCGCCGAACGCATCGAGGCAAACAGAGACGCGCTGGCGCTCGCCGAAGTCTGGGACAACGGCAAACCGATCCGGGAGGCGCTGGCCGCCGACATCCCGCTGGCGGCTGATCATTTCCGGTATTTCGCCGGGGCGATTCGTGCCCAGGAGGGTTCGCTATCGCAGATCGACGACGACACCGTCGCCTACCACTTCCACGAGCCGCTCGGTGTGGTCGGCCAGATCATTCCGTGGAACTTCCCGATCCTGATGGCCACCTGGAAGCTGGCGCCGGCACTGGCCGCCGGCAACGCCGTGGTGCTCAAGCCCGCCGAGCAGACCCCGGCATCGGTGCTGTACTTCATCTCGCTGATCGCCGATCTACTGCCGGCCGGCGTGGTCAACGTCGTCAACGGATTCGGCGCCGAAGCCGGCAAGCCGCTGGCGTCGAGCAACCGGATCGCCAAGATCGCGTTCACCGGGGAGACCACGACCGGGCGACTGATCATGCAGTACGCCTCGCAGAACCTGATCCCCGTCACCTTGGAACTCGGCGGCAAGAGCCCCAACATCTTCTTCTCCGACGTGATGGCCGCCCACGACGACTTCCAGGACAAGGCGCTGGAGGGCTTCACCATGTTCGCCCTCAACCAGGGCGAGTGCTGCACGTGCCCGTCGCGCAGCCTGATCCAGGCCGACATCTACGACGAGTTCCTGGAGCTGGCGGCCATCCGCGCCAAGGCGGTCCGGCAGGGCGACCCGCTGGACACCGAGACGATGATCGGCACCCAGGCCTCCAACGACCAGCTGGAAAAGGTGTTGTCCTACATCGAGATCGGCAAGGACGAGGGCGCCAAGATTATCACCGGCGGCGAGCGCGCCGTGCTGGGCGGTGACCTGTCCGGCGGCTATTACATGCAGCCGACGATCTTCAGCGGCACCAATAACATGCGGATCTTCCAGGAGGAGATTTTCGGGCCGGTGGTCGCGGTGACGTCGTTCAAGGACTACGACGACGCGATGTCGATCGCCAACGACACCCTCTACGGCCTGGGTGCGGGGGTGTGGAGCCGCGACGGCAACACCGCCTACCGGGCCGGCCGCGACATCAAGGCCGGCCGGGTGTGGGTCAACTGCTACCACGTCTACCCGCGCGCACGCGGCGTTCGGCGGCTACAAGCAGTCCGGCATCGGCCGGGAGAACCACAAGATGATGCTCGACCACTACCAGCAGACCAAGAACCTGCTGGTGTCCTACTCCGACAAGGCGCTCGGCTTCTTCTGATGAGCGTCGGCGCTCCGCCGGGTGCTGTCATCACCGCCGCCGCCGCCGAGCTGCTGGCCCAGCTGCAGGACCAGCACGGGCCGGTGATGTTCCACCAGTCCGGCGGCTGCTGCGACGGGTCGTCGCCGATGTGCTACCCGCGACGGCGACTTCCTCGTCGGTGACCGCGACGTACTGCTCGGTGTGCTCGACGTCGGGGCCGAGGGCGTGCCGGTGTGGATCTCGGGTCCGCAGTACCAGGCGTGGAAGCACACCCAGCTGATCATCGACGTGGTGCCGGGCCGCGGCGGCGGGTTCAGCCTGGAAGCACCGGAGGGCGTGCGGTTCCTCAGTCGCGGCCGGGTCTTCACCGATGCCGAGAAAGCACTGTTGCAGGCCATACCGGTCATCACCGGCGCCGCTTACGCGCGTGGCGAGCGCCCGTCGGTACGTGGTCAGGTGGTGGCCCTTGAGAAAGGAGCCGCGCCGGGAACGTGCCCGCACTAGTACTCGGTGACCGCAGTAAGGTCGTACACCGTGATCCCCCTACCCCGTCCCTGGCTGCTGGCCAGCGCCATGCTGATCGGTAGCGCGGTCGGGCTGCTGGCGGGGGTGGCGTCCACCGTGCTGGTCCATGAGAGGATCCGGCCGGACGTCGTGATTGCGCTGGTGGTCGGGATTCCCAGCGTGACCGGGCTGCTGCTGATCCTGTTTTCCGGGCGTCGATGGGTAACCATGCTGGGCGCGTTCATCCTCGCGTTGGCGCCGGGTTGGTTCGGTGTGCTCGTCGCTATCCAGGTGGCGTCCCGTGGCTGACGACGATCGCGCGTCGCACCCGGGAACCGAGCCGTTCGTCCCGGATTTCGACACCGGCGAGGACTCGGTGCCATTTGTGCCCAATTTCGACGACACCGGCTCGCAGCCATCGCTGCCCCTGGGTACCGACCCGGAGAAAAAGCC
This sequence comes from uncultured Actinomycetota bacterium, assembly GCA_963728815.1. Taxonomy (GTDB): domain Bacteria; phylum Actinomycetota; class Actinomycetes; order Mycobacteriales; family Mycobacteriaceae; genus Mycobacterium. The sequence continues at coordinate 315,650 of CAVSLH010000011.1, read as the reverse complement.
GGGGAAATCCGCGGCGTGAGAAGTCCGGCGCGTCGGCGTCGGAGCCGACAGAAGAGTCCGAAACGCCCTCGCCGGCTGCGGAGCAGGATTCGGCGACCGAGTCGGCTGCCGTGCCGGTCACCGTACCCGGGCGCTACCAGTATCTGAAGTGGTGGAAGTTGGTTCTGGTGATCCTCGGCGTGTGGTTCGCCGCGGCTGAAGTCGGGCTCAGCCTGTTCTACTGGTGGTATCACACGATCGACAAAACGGGGCCGGTATTCATGGTCCTGGTCTACCTCGTGGCGTGCACGGTGGCCGGCGTGATGCTGGCGATGGTGCAGGGCAGGCCGCTGATCTCGGCGTTGGCGGTTGCGGTGATGTCGGGGCCATTTGCTTCGGTCGCTGCTGCGGCGCCCCTCTACGGCTATTACTACTGCGAGCGGGTGAGCCACTCTCTGATCGGCGTCATTCCGTACTAGCGGTTCGGGTGGGCGTGTGAGGAGTTCTTGAGTTCACTGCGGACCCGGCCACTAGGGTAGGGGCCGTGACTCACTATGACGTCGTCGTCCTCGGGGCCGGTCCCGGCGGATATGTCGCAGCCATTCGTGCCGCACAGCTAGGTCTGAACACCGCAGTCGTCGAATCGAAGTACTGGGGCGGGGTCTGCCTCAACGTCGGCTGCATCCCGTCCAAGGCGCTGCTGCGCAACGCCGAACTCGTCCACATCTTCACCAAAGAGGCCAAGACTTTCGGTATCAGCGGCGAGGCGACCTTCGATTACGGGATCGCCTACGACCGCAGCCGCAATGTGGCCGAGGGCCGCGTCGCCGGCGTGCACTTCCTGATGAAGAAGAACAAGATCACCGAGATCCACGGGTACGGCCGATTCACTGACGCCAACACATTGGCTGTCGAACTCAACGACGGCGGCACTGAAACGGTCACTTTCGACAACGTGATCATCGCCACCGGCAGCAGCACCCAGCTGGTTCCCGGCACGTCGCTGTCAGAAAACGTGGTCACCTACGAGGAACAGATCCTGTCCCGCGAGCTGCCGGAGTCGATCATCATCGCCGGCGCCGGCGCCATCGGTATGGAGTTCGGCTACGTGCTCAAGAACTACGGCGTCGACGTGACCATCGTGGAATTCTTGCCGCGCGCACTGCCCAACGAGGACGCCGAGGTGTCCAAGGAGATCGAGAAGCAGTTCAAGAAGCTGGGCGTCAAGGTTCTCACCGGCACCAAAGTCGAGTCCATCTCCGACAGCGGTTCTGCGGTCACGGTGACCGTCAGCAAGGACGGTAATTCCGAGGAGCTCAAGGCCGCAAAGGTGTTGCAGGCCATCGGTTTTGCGCCCAACGTCGAGGGCTACGGACTGGACAAGGCCGGGGTCGCGCTGACCGACCGCAAGGCCATCGGCATCGACGACTACATGCGCACCAACGTCGGCCACATCTACGCGATCGGCGACGTCACCGGGCTGCTGATGCTGGCCCACGTCGCAGAGGCCATGGGCGTCGTCGCGGCCGAAACCATTGCCGGCGCAGAGACTTTGGCCCTCGGCGACTATCGCATGTTGCCGCGCGCGACGTTCTGCCAGCCGAATGTTGCCAGCTTCGGGCTCACCGAGCAGCAAGCCCGGGACGAAGGTTACGACGTCGTCGTGGCCAAGTTTCCGTTCACCGCCAACGCCAAAGCGCACGGCGTGGGCGATCCCAGCGGTTTCGTGAAGCTCGTCGCCGACGCCAAGTACGGCGAGCTGTTGGGCGGGCACCTGATCGGCCATGACGTGTCCGAGCTACTGCCGGAGCTCACGCTGGCGCAGAAATGGGACCTGACGGCGAGCGAACTGGCTCGCAACGTGCACACTCATCCGACGATGTCAGAGGCGCTGCAGGAGTGCTTCCACGGCCTGGCCGGCCACATGATCAACTTCTGAGCTTGCCGATGATTCGCAGCGACACCGTTGTGGGTGCCATCGGCGGGCTGGCCACCGGCTACGTCGTGTGGCTGGTGGCGATTTCGATCGGCAATGACGTCACGACGGTCAGCCGGTGGGCTCCGACGGTGTTAATCCTGTCAGGTGTGTTGGCAATCTGCGCTGTGGTGTGGGGCTGGTTGCTGCGCCGGCGCGCTAAATATCTGTGGTCGGCGTTTGGGTTCGGCCTGCCGATACTTCCCATAGTGCTGACGCTGGCCGTCCTGGCTGATATCGCCAATGTCTTCTGGGTGTAACTAGCGCGGGTTGTCCAGCGGGATGTCCAGCGCGGATATCGTCGCGGCCAGTCCGTCGTATTGGCTTGCGAGGAGACAGAATTCGATCAGCTGCCGCCGATCCAGGTGAGTCGCGAGCTGCTGCCAGGTAGCGCCGGTAATGGTCCGGTCCTTGACGATCTCATCCGTCGCATTCAGCAGCGCCTGCTGCCGGGCGCTGAATCTGTTGTCGGAAACGTCATGGCAGGCGAAGATCGCGGCCTGCACCTGGGCGTCCAGGCCTTGCTTGCATGCCATCCGGCGATGGTGCTGCAGCTCGTATTCACACGAGCGCAGATGTGCGACCCGCAGGATCACCAACTCGGTATCGACGCGTGGCAGCCGGCCCCGCAGTAGCCGGCCGCCATAGATCGACCACACCCAGAACAGCGATTTGCGCTGACCGAGCGTGGTGAACAGATGCATCTCGGGCGCCCGCGTCGTGCGTGCGGCCAGCTTCGCGAGCACCCAATTGATTAGCCCTAGCTGGCGCAGCCTGCCTGACGGGATGCGACCGACTGGACCATCTTGGGTGCCGCTCATGCTTGCTTCACCAGGTACGGGGACACGGTGCTGCGGTGTTCGTCGAGATCGAGCGCGCGCCCCAGAGCCGGGAACGCCCGCTGCGGACAGTTGTCACGTTCGCAAACACGGCAACCCGCGCCGATCGGTGTGGCGACGTCGCCCGACAAGTCGAGTCCTTCCGAGTAGACGAGCCGGTGCGCGTGGCGAAGTTCGCAGCCCAGCCCGATCGCGAAGGTCTTACCGGGCTGACCATACCGCGCAGCGCGGCGCTCCACGGTGCGGGCCACCCACATATAGTTGCGGCCGTCGGGCATCTGGGCGATCTGCACGAGGATCTTGCCCGGGTTGGCGAACGTTTCGTAGACATTCCACAACGGACAGGTGCCGCCACTCGAGGAGAAGTGGAAACCGGTGGCCGACTGGCGTTTTGACATGTTGCCGGCTCGGTCCACCCGGACGAACGAGAACGGCACCCCTCGCATCGACGGCCGTTGTAGCGTCGACAGCCGGTGTGCGATGGTCTCGTAGCTCACCGAGTAGAACGCCGACAGCCGCTCGACGTCGTAGCGGAAATTCTCCGCGACATCGTGGAACTGGCGGTATGGCAGCACCGCGGCCGCAGCGAAGTAATTGGCCAGCCCCAGCCGGGCCAGGGTGCGTGACTCGTCGCTGGTGAACTTGCCCTCTTCAACCATGCTGTCGATCAGATCGCCGAACTCGAGATACGCCAATTCGGCGGCCATCTTGAATACCTGCTGGCCCAGCGAGAGGTGATTGCTGATTTCTAGCGTGTTGGTCTTGCGGTCGTAGCGATGCAGCACCGTGTCACCGAGATCGATTCGCCTGGTGATGCGCACTCCGTGCATCTCGGTGAGCCGGCGGGTCAACTCGCGGGCCAGGTCGCCGTGGTGCAACCGCATCTGGATGGTGAGGTCTTCGGCGGCAGTGTCGAGCTCTTCCAGGTAGTTCTGGCGTTGGTAGAAGTAGTCCCGCACCTCTTCGTGGGGCATGGTGATCGACCCGCTGCCACTGCCGTCGGAGAATCGCTCCTCGGTGGCGGCAGCCAGCTGCGCGGTGGTGATCCGGTAGCGCCGGTGCAGGTTGACCACCGCGCGGGCCAGGCCGGGATGCGCACTGACCATTTCGGCGACTTCGGGCGGGTCGATGTCGATATCCAGATCGCGGTCCATCGTCACCTCCCGCAGCTCGGCGACCAGCCGGGTGTCGTCCTGGGAGGCAAAGAAGGTCGCATCCACCCCGAACACTTCGGTGATCCGGAGCAACACAGCCACCGTCAACGGGCGAACGTCGTGCTCGATCTGGTTGAGGTAGCTCGGCGAGATTTCCAGCGTCTGGGCCAGTGCGGCCTGACTGAACCCGCGCTCACTGCGCAGCTGGCGAACGCGCGAGCCGACGAACGTTTTGGACACTTAACTAAGCGTACCTGCCTGCTGCGAAGGCATGGTTCGCAGAGTTGGCATCTCGCTGCGATTTGGTCACGATTGGTGTTTCGGCAACGTCATTGGCATGATTCGCATCGGGGCCTCGGGGGCAGACCTGGGGTTACGCACGAGGAGGAAACGGGGAGCGGAGTCGTGAGCCTGGACAAAAAAATGATGCCGGTGCCCGACGGCCACCCCGACGTGTTCGATTGCGAATGGCCGCTGCGCATGGGTGACATCGACCGCACCGGGCGGCTGCGGTTGGACGCGGCCTGCCGGCACATCCAGGACATTGGCCAGGACCAGTTGCGCGAGATGGGCTTCGAGGAGACCCATCCGCTGTGGATCGTCCGTCGCACGATGGTCGACCTGATCCGCCCGATCGAGTCCCGCGACATGCTGCGGTTGCGGCGCTGGTGTTCGGGCACCTCGAACCGGTGGTGTGAGATGCGCGTTCGCATCGACGGACGCAAGGGCGGCCTGATCGAATCCGAAGCATTCTGGATCCACATCAACCGGGAAACCGAGATGCCGGCGCGCATCGCCGACGACTTCCTGGAGGGTTTGTACCGGACCACCTCCGTCGACCGGCTGCGGTGGAAGGGCTATTTGAAACCCGGCAGCCGCGACGACGCGACGGAAATTCACGAGTTCCCGGTCCGGGTCACCGACGTCGACCTGTTCGACCACGTGAACAACTCGGTGTATTGGAGCGTCATCGAGGACTACCTGGCGTCCCACACCGAGCTGGTACAGGGACCGCTGCGGGTGACCATCGAGCACGAGGCGCCGGTCGCGCTGGGCGACAAGCTGGAGATCATCTCGCACGTTCACCCGGCCGGCTCGACCGATCAATTCGGTGCTGACCTGGCCGATCGCCCTGTTACAACGCTCACATATGCGGTTGGCGACGAGACGAAAGCCGTCGCCGCGATCTTCGCTCCGTAGCGCAACGGCAGCTCCAGCAAATGATCTGTTTACCTGCGGATTTATGGTTACCGGCGGGTAGCTACTGAAACGGTTCAGTTGAATCGTGCCTTCGCAAAATTTGCAAAATCGCTCAAAGTCGTGGCCGAAATTCGCAATTGAAATGGGTGGACCGGCATTGACGGGCTATGCCATGGTCGACTTAGCACACCAGTGAAGTTGAGCCGCTAGCGTCGCCGGACGACCAGCGCGGCATCAGCGATTCAGCATTCAGACCGTTAAGGAGCAGCCCAATGTCTAACGTTGGCACCCCTAAGACCGCCGAGCAGATCCGGCACGACTGGGACACCAACCCGCGCTGGAAGGACGTCACTCGCACCTACACCGCCGAGGACGTCGTCGCTTTGCAAGGCAGCGTTGTCGAGGAGCACACCCTGGCCCGCCGTGGCGCGGAGGTGCTGTGGGCAGAGCTGCACGACCTGGAATGGGTCAACGCGCTCGGCGCGCTGACCGGCAACATGGCCGTCCAGCAGGTTCGCGCCGGCCTGAAGGCCATCTACCTGTCCGGCTGGCAGGTCGCCGGTGACGCAAACCTGTCCGGCCACACCTACCCCGACCAGAGCCTGTACCCCGCCAACTCGGTGCCGCAGGTGGTCCGCCGGATCAACAACGCGCTGCAGCGCGCCGACCAGATCGCCAAGATCGAGGGCGACACCTCGGTGGACAACTGGCTGGCGCCCATCGTCGCCGACGGCGAGGCCGGCTTCGGTGGCGCACTCAACGTCTTCGAGCTGCAAAAGGCTCTGATCGCCGCCGGTGTCGCGGGTTCGCACTGGGAGGACCAGCTGGCGTCGGAGAAGAAGTGTGGTCACCTGGGCGGGAAGGTTCTGATCCCGACCCAGCAGCACATCCGCACGCTCACCTCGGCTCGACTGGCCGCCGACGTGTGCGACGTGCCGACGGTTGTGATCGCTCGTACCGATGCCGAAGCGGCGACTCTGATCACGTCCGACGTCGACGAGCGCGACCAGCCGTTCATCACCGGCGAGCGCACCCGGGAAGGTTTCTACCGCACCAAGAACGGCATCGAGCCCTGCATCGCGCGGGCGAAGGCCTATGCGCCGTTCGCCGACTTGATCTGGATGGAGACCGGCACCCCGGACCTCGAGGTTGCGCGGAAGTTCTCCGAGGCGGTCAAGGACGTGTACCCGGACCAGATGCTGGCCTACAACTGCTCGCCGTCGTTCAACTGGCGCAAGCACCTTGACGACGGCACCATCGCGAAGTTCCAGAAGGAGCTTGCCGCAATGGGATTCAAGTTCCAGTTCATTACGCTGGCCGGCTTCCATGCACTGAACTACTCGATGTTCGATCTGGCCTACGGCTACGCCCGCAACCAGATGAGCGCCTATGTCGAGTTGCAGGAGCGCGAGTTCGCCGCCGAGGAGCGTGGCTACACCGCGACCAAGCACCAGCGCGAGGTCGGTGCCGGTTACTTCGACCGGATCGCCACCACGGTCGACCCGAATTCGTCGACGACCGCTCTGACCGGTTCCACCGAGGAGGGCCAGTTTCACTGACGAGGAGCGTGTGTAACCCGCGCCGAGGAAGTGAAACCGAAGGCTGCCACTGAGGATGAGCCTTTGCCGAGCGTGAACCTGTTCGGCGGCCAGACTGAAAGTTGACAGCATAAGCCCCGCCCAGCCAACCTGGGCGGGGCCTATCGCGGTGCACGACAATACGACTCTGGAGAGAGAACAGTGAGCGACGCAGCCATCCAGCGGGTTGGGGTTGTCGGGGCCGGGCAAATGGGGTCCGGAATCGCCGAGGTCTCCGTCCGCGCCGGTGTCGGTGTGACGGTATTCGAGACCACCGAAGCGCTGATCACAGCGGGACGCAACCGCATCGTGAAGTCGTTGGAGCGTGGTGTCAGCGCAGGTAAGGTGACCGAGCGCGAGCGCGACCGGGCACTCGACAAGCTGACCTTCACCACAGACCTGAATGACCTAGCCGACCGGCAACTGGTGATCGAGGCCATTGTCGAAGACGAGGCCATCAAGGCCCAGATCTTCGCGGAACTCGACCGAGTCGTCACCGATCCCGACGCAGTGCTCGCGTCGAACACCTCCAGCATCCCGATCATGAAGATCGCCGCGGCCACCAAGAACCCACAGCGCGTGCTGGGCTTGCACTTCTTCAATCCGGTCCCGGTGCTACCGCTGGTCGAATTGGTCAGCACGCTGGTCACCGACCAAGCCGCCGCTGCCCGCACCGAGGAGTTTGCGAGTGCGGTGCTCGGCAAACAGGTGGTGCGCTGCTCCGACCGGTCCGGCTTCGTGGTGAACGCGCTACTGGTGCCGTATCTGCTGTCGGCGATCCGGATGGTCGAGACCGGGTTCGCCACCGTCGAAGACGTCGACAAGGCCGTTGTTGCCGGGCTATCGCACCCGATGGGTCCGCTGCGGCTGTCTGATCTTGTTGGCTTGGACACCCTGAAACTGATCGCGGACAAGATGTTCGAGGAATTCAAAGAACCGCACTATGGTCCGCCGCCGCTGTTGCTGCGTATGGTCGAGGCGGGTCTGCTGGGTAAGAAATCGGGTCAGGGTTTCTATACGTACTGAAGCGGCCCCGGCCGCGCGGCGTCTGCTGAGGATCGAGATCTGTGACAGTCGTTGGGTAAATCGGGTGTTATGCTCGCGATCAATAAACGAGTGGTATCTACCCAGCATGGCTGAGTTGAGGCCTTATTACGAAGAGTCGCAATCTATCTATGATAGTTCGGATGAGTTTTTCGCATTATTCCTAGACCCAACGATGGGGTACACCTGCGCATACTTCGAGCGCGATGACATGACCCTTGAAGAAGCGCAAAAACGCGAAATTCGACCTGGCGTTGGGAAAGCTGAACCTCGAGCCCGGGATGACTTTGCTCGACATTGGCTGCGGCTGGGGTGGAGCGCTGCAACGGGCGATCGAGAAGTTCGACGTCAACGTCATCGGCATTACACTCAGTCGCAATCAATTCGAGTACAGCAAAGCCAAACTGGCCTCGATCCCCACCGAGCGCAACGTCGGGGTGCGGCTGCAGGGCTGGGAAGAGTTCGAGGACAAGGTCGACCGGATCGTCACCATCGGCGCCTTCGAAGCGTTCAAGATGGAGCGTCATGCCGCGTTCTTCGAACGCTCCTACGATATCCTTCCCGACGACGGCAGGATGTTGCTGCACACGATTTTGACGTACTCGCAGAAGCAAATGCACGAAATGGTGTCACGTTGACGATGAGCGATGTGCGATTCATGCGTTTCATCGCCACCGAGATTTTCCCGGGCGGACAGCTGCCGGCACAGGAAGATATTTTCACGTTTGCGCAGGACGCCGGTTTTTCAGTCGAAAAGGTGCAATTGCTGCAGTAGCATTACGCCCGAACGCCGAACATCTGGGCCGCCAATCTGCGGGCCGCTCGCGACCACGCCATCGCTATTCAGTCCGAAGAGGTCTACGACCGCTACATGCACTACCTGACCGGGTGTGAGAATTTCTTCCGCAAAGGCATCAGCAACGTGGGGCAGTTCACCCTGACGAAGTAGCCCTGTCAACCCGCCGCCCGGGGGTGCCGCCGGCGTGACCGGCGCCAGCGGGACCGCTACGCGTGGTTACTTTTCCAAAGTGAACTGGTCGACGTCGGTGTACCCCTTGCGGAACAGGTCCGCGCAGCCGGTCAGGTACTTCATGTAGCGGTCGTAGACTTTCTCCGATTGGATCGCGACGGCCTTTTCCTTGTTGGCCTCGAGCGCGGCAGCCCACGAGTCGAGGGTTTTGGCGTAGTGCAGCTGCAACGACTGGATCCGAGTCACCTTGAATCCGGCCGCGGCCGCGTGCTCTTCAACGCTCGGGATCGTTGGCAGCCAGCCGCCGGGGAAGATCTCGGCCAAGATGAATTGGGTGAAGTGAACGATTTCGTGGGTCAATATCAGGCCGCGCGACCTGGCGTCTTTGAAGGTGGGGCGGGCGATGGTGTGTAGCAGCATTACGCCGTCGGCCGGCAATACTTGGTGGGCCATCTTGAAGAAGCGGCCGTAGCGCTGCCGGCCGAAGTGCTCGAAGGCACCGATCGAGACGATGCGGTCGACCGGCTCGTGGAACTTCTCCCAGCCCTCCAGCAACATCCGCGCGGAGCGGTGGGTGTCCATCTGGTCGAACATCTTCTGGACGTGTTCGGCCTGGTTCTCGGACAACGTCAGACCCACAACGTTGACGTCGTATTTCTCGATGGCGCGTTTCATGGTCGCGCCCCAGCCGCAGCCGATGTCCAGCAGCGTCATCCCCGGCTCCAGACGCAACTTGGACAGCGACAGGTCGATCTTGGCGAGCTGCGCTTCCTGCAGCGTCATGTCGTCACGCTCGAAGTAGGCGCAGCTGTAGGTCTGGGTGGGGTCCAGGAACAGCCTGAAGAAGTCGTCGGAGAGATCGTAATGGGCTTGCACGTTTCCAAAATGCGGCGTGAGCTGCACGGACATAACGATATGAGCCTTTCTGTATCTCGGACGCGTTCACGGCGTGGCAAACGACGCACTCAGGTCCAGCCCCCGATGCATTCCCTGCATGCTAGCCGTTCAAGGCGCGCTAGTCGCCTTCCTGCCGGGCGCTCTGGGTCACAGTGCGTGCAACGCGGCGCCGATCGCGAGACCCACGACCAGCAGTGCACCCGCCCGACGCACGTGCACCCACGCCAGCGCGGCGTACCACAGCGGCCACACCGGAAACTCGGGTGGGGGCTGGTCAGGCCGTGGGCGGCGGAAATATGGCCACACCTTCGCCAGCCGGGGCAGCGCCAACACGACGACCAACGTGGGCCACGGCATCGCCCCCGCCGCGACGGCAACGGCGACCAGCACGTAGAAGCCGACCATCATGGCCAATGTCACGACGCGCGCGCGTCCTTCGCCGAGCAGCACCGGCAGTGTCCGGATGCCGAGCGGCTCGTCGTAAGGGATTTTGTCGATGTGCTTGCCCATCAGCACGGTCGTGCACAACAGCCCGTAGGGAAGCGAGGCCAACACAACATCCCAACCGACCGCGCCCACTGCGGAGTAGTACGTTCCGCACACCATCAGCGGACCCCACACGACGAAAACGTCGGGTTCTCCGAGGCCGCGTTTCTTCAGCCGCAGCGGCGGCGCTGTGTAAGCGACGCTCAGTGCGAACCCGCTGAGCGCAAACGCCACCACGGGCCAGCCGCGGGCCCACGCCAGCGTGACGAGGATCGCCAGATCGGCGAAATTCACCAGCAGAATTGCCAGGCCCAGCGTGCGGCGGCTGACCAGCCCGGACAACACCGGGTGCGGGGCGTAGAGCGCGCGCGGGTAGTTGGCGCTGTCGGTGCCGACCTTGGTGTCGTAAAGGTCGTTCATGAGGTTGTTGGCGGTATGCGCGAGCGTGATTCCTATCACGGCCAGGACCAGCCAGCGCCAATCCAGGCCAGGCTTACCGACCGCCAGCAGCGCCGCGACCAACCCGGAAAACAGCGTCATCGGCAGCACCGCCGCACGAGTCACAACGAGCCAGCGCGTGACGGTGTCGATCGGCCCATCCGGTGGGGGGTTGGTGGTGCGAAGTGCGTATGCCCACGACTTCAGCCGTGAGCCCACGCTCACCTCAGGCATTCCTAAAGCCTAGACCGCCTCAATACGATCGGGGCGGGACGATCGGTGACGGATGCGGCTCCTCGCGGAACTTCTCCAGCGATCCGCCGACCTCGACGATCCCGCACAGTGCGTTCCAACTGAGCATGGTCAGGTAGTCGATCAGCTCGTCGCGGCTCATCCGCGGGTCCGACATCCACGAGTGGGTGGCCAGTTGCACGCCGCCGACGACCAAGTAGGCCCATGGCTCCGCCCCGCCGGTGTCCATCCCGGCCTGTTGCATGCGGCGGCGCATCATCACCGCGAGCATGCGGGCAATGATCCGCTCGGAGTCGGCGATCACTTTGCTCTTGCTGGCTGAGCTGTTAGCCATCACGAACCGGTACGGCTCGGGCTCGGCCGCCACGGTTTCGACGTACACCCGGATGATCTCGCGGGCCAGGTCGAAACCGTCCAGATTGGATGACAGCGCCGCGGCCATGTTGGGAATCAGCGTGGTTTGCGTGAAGCGCATCATCACGGCGGTCGTGAGGTCGTTCTTGTCGACGAAGTAGCGGTACAGCACGGTCTTGGAGACCCCGATCTCCGCTGCAATTTCATCCATGCTGAGGGAGCCGCTTTGACGGCGAATCGCCTCGATCGTGCCGTCCACCAGCTCGTTGCGGCGCTCCACTTTGTGCTTGTGCCAGCGTCGCTTGCGGCCATCCGTTTTAACGGTCGCAGCCGGGATTTGCTCTGCCACTGTCGCCGATTCCCATTCACTAGACGCCCCCGATACTACGGCTCGTCTCGCGCATCGGCGGGATCTGTACGGGCCCCGGACAGTGTCGTCACACTAACTGGACCCGGCGATAGATGATGGTGTGGTGGCACACAGAGCCGATGCGTCGGGCTCGCCAGCGCCTGGGCTGGACTTGATCACGCCGTCGACCGCGGCGCGGCGGGTTCGCGCGTCCTTCGCGGAATCGTTCGCCGGAGCCGATCCGGAGGCCGACGCCGAGCGGCGGGTGGCGCTGCGCCGGATGAAAATGGTGGCGCTGAGCTTTTTGATCGGTGCCACCGGCGTGTTCCTCGCCTGTCGGTGGGCGCAGGCCCACGCCAGCATGGGCGTCTGGGTCGGTTATGTCGGTGCGGCCGCGGAGGCCGGCATGGTGGGCGCGTTGGCGGACTGGTTCGCCGTTACCGCGTTGTTCAAACATCCGCTGGGCATACCCATCCCGCACACCGCAATCATCAAGCGCAAGAAAGACCAGCTCGGCGAGGGCTTGGGGACCTTTGTGCGGGAGAACTTCCTGTCGTCGGCGGTAGTGGAGACCAAGCTGCGCGACGCGCAGGTGCCCGGCCGGCTCGGTAAGTGGCTGTCGGAGGCATCGCACGCCCAGCGGGTGGCCACCGAGACCGCGACGGTGTTACGCGTGCTGGTGGAGCTGCTGCGTGACGACGAAGTCCAGCAGGTGATCGACCGGATGATCGTGCGCCGCATCGCCGAACCACAGTGGGGTCCGCCGGTCGGGCGGGTGTTGGCGACCCTGCTGGCCGAGAACCGGCAGGAGGCCCTGATCCAGTTGCTGGCCGACCGGGCGTTTCAGTGGTCGCTGAACGCCGGCGAGGTCATCCAGCGGGTCGTGGAGCGTGACTCGCCGAGCTGGTCACCGCGGTTCATCGACCATCTCGTCGGCGACCGCATCCACCGTGAGCTGATGGACTTCACGGACAAGGTGCGCCGCAACCCCGACCACGAACTGCGGCGCTCGGCGACCCGCTTCCTGTTCGAATTCGCCGACGACCTCCAAGACGACCCGGCCACCATCGCGCGCGCTGATGCGATCAAAGAGCAGCTGATGGCGCGCGATGAGATCGCCAACGCCGCCGCGACGGCGTGGAAAACGCTGAAACGGCTGGTGCTCGAGGGTGTCGACGACCCGTCCAGCGCCTTGCGCACCCGCATCACCGACACTGTGGCCCGCATCGGGGAATCGCTGCGCGACGACGCCGACCTGCGCGACAAGGTGGACAACTGGATGGTGCGGGCGGCCCAGCATCTGGTGTCGCAGTATGGAGTTGAGATCACAGCGATCATTACCGAGACGATCGAACGCTGGGATGCCGAGGAAGCCAGCCGGCGAATCGAACTGCACGTGGGTCGTGACCTGCAGTTCATTCGGATCAACGGCACCGTGGTAGGCGCGCTGGCTGGGCTGGTGATCTACGCCGTCGCGCAGGTGCTGTTCTAAGGTGTGCTAACAAGCGCTTGCAAATGCAAGCACTCGTCCGTACTCTGGTGCCCGTCAAACATCGACTATCCGACCCAAGGAGTACGCAATGCCACCGGAGGAGAAGCTCTCCGCCAAGGTGTCCACCGCGGCCTCCGACATCGGCAGCTTCATCAGAAGCCAGCGTGAGACGGCACACGTCTCGGTTCGCCAACTTGCCGAACGGTCCGGTGTCAGCAATCCTTACCTGAGCCAGGTTGAGCGCGGATTGCGCAAGCCGTCCGCCGATGTCCTGAGCCAGATCGCGAAGGCGCTGCGGGTTTCCGCCGAGGTCCTCTACGTGCGGGCCGGGATTCTCGAGCCAAGCGAGACCAGTCAGGTGCGTGACGCCATCATCACCGACACCGCGATCACCGAGCGTCAGAAGCAGATTCTGCTCGACATTTACGCGTCGTTTACCCAGCAAAACGCATCCATCCGTGAGGAGTGTCCGACCCAGTCCGACATCGACGAGTGACTATCGCGCGAATGACGTCGGTGATGTCTAGATCACCGGCCGCGGGGTTACCCAGAGGAAGGGGCCATCTATTTCAGGTCAGCTGCCGGCTGAGCCAGTCCGATCGGCCGGCCAGTAGATCAACCACCTAACGCGATGACTTCCAGGTAAGGAGACATCAATGACCATGCGTCTTATGACCGATCCGCAGGCGGCTCAGCAGATCTCGAGCAGCATGGCCAATACCGACAGCGCGGTCGGCTCCAGCTGCGCCTGACATCTCCGCTCCGGCGCGGCTTACCGTTCGAAGGGATTTGAGGGTCATCGAATCCACGTCAGCTCGGGGCCGCCACGAACCCGACCATCAACCGACCCGATGAATCAGGAGGTCACCTGCAAGTGCGTGCTGTGTCAATCCGCGGGTCTTGACTACTCCCCTAGAGGAGCCGACGCTTGCCCTAACTTCCAGACCAAACAAGTAATAACGCCCGGTAACGAAACAATCCATGAAAGGAAACACTATGGCTGACAACCCAAATATCGAGGACTTGCGGGCTCCGTTGCTGGCAGCGCTGGGCGCGGCCGACTTGGCCCTGGCCACTGTCAACGACTTGATCGCCGACCTGCGTGAGCGCGCCGAAGAGACCCGCACCGACACCCGCAGCCGGGTCGAGGAGAGCCGCGCCCGCCTGACCAAGCTGCAGGAGAACCTGCCTGAGCAGCTGCGCGAGCTGCGTGAGCGGTTCACCTCCGAGGAGCTGCGCAAGGCCGCCGAGGGCTACCTGGAGGCCGCGACCAACCGGTACAACGATCTGGTTGAGCGCGGTGAGGCCGCCCTGGAGCGGTTGCGCAGCCAGCAGGGCTTCGAGGACGTGTCGGCGCGTGCCGAGGGCTACGTCGACCAGGCCGTCGAATTGACCCAGGAGGCGCTGGGCACAGTTGCTTCGCAGACCCGCGCGGTCGGTGAGCGTGCCGCCAAGCTGGTCGGCATCGAGCTGCCCAAGAAGGCTCCGGCCAAGAAGGCTGCTGCGGCCAAGAAGGCGCCTGCTAAGAAGGCGGCGGCCAAGAAGGCGCCTGCTAAGAAGGCGGCGGCCAAGAAGGTCACCCAGAAGTAGTCAGGATCCGGGTTGCCCTGTTGGGGCGGCTCGGACCGGCAACGTACTCGACTCCGAGTTGCCCTATTGGGTAACTCGGAGTCGACGTTTTGGACGGTCCCCCATACGCTTAAGGCGTGAGCCACCTCGTGGGTACCGTCATGTTGGTCTTGCAGCTCGCCGTCTTGGTGACGGCGGTGTACGCGTTTGTGCATGCGGCGCTGCAGCGACCGGACGCTTATACCGCCGCTGACAAGCTGACCAAGCCGGTGTGGTTAGTGATCCTTGGCGTGGCGGTGGCGCTGACCTCCATCCTGGGCTTCGTTTTCGGCGTGCTCGGGATGGCGATAGCCGCCTGTGCGGCTGGCGTGTATCTGGTCGATGTGCGGCCCAAACTTCTCGATATTCAAGGTAAACGCTAGCGGGATGAAAGCCCTGGTGGGCGCTACTGCGGCGGCGCTTGTCGCGCTGCTGGGCTCGCTACCGGGGACAGCCCCTGCCTTGGCTGATCCTGGCACCGGTGTCACGAATCCTCCTGGCCCCGCTGGCCCCTCGTACGCCCTGCCCTTTGTTGACCACACGGAATGGACACACTGGGGACGCCTGACCAGCCTGCGGGTTTACCCGACACCGTCTGGGCGCGCGGCCTCGAGGCAGCTCGGGATGGCTGGCGCTGCCGACGAGGCCTGGGCCGAGGTGCTCGCACTGTCGCCGGACGCCGACACCCCGGGCATGCGCGCGCAGTTCGTCTGCCACTGGCAGTTCGCCGAATTCGCGCAGCCTGGCAAGACAAGCTGGAACCTCGAGCCGTGGCGACCCGTCGTCGACGATGCCGAGATGGTGGCTTCCGGCTGCAACCCCGGCGGCGCCGAGGAACCTTTTTAGTGCCCGGCCAACCTACCCGGGCACAGCTGGCGGCACTGGTCGACCACACGCTGCTCAAACCCGAGGCCACTGACGCTGACGTGGTCGCTCTGATTGCCGAAGCCACCGAGCTGGGCGTCTATGCGGTATGCGTCTCGCCGTCGATGGTGCCAATCGCCTTCCAGGCATCCGGTGCAGCCGGCGCCGGTGGCGTGCGGATTGCCGCGGTGGCGGGTTTTCCGTCGGGCAAGCACGTGTCCTCGGTCAAGGCGTTTGAGGCGGCCCAGGCCGTAGCATCCGGTGCCAGTGAGATCGACATGGTGATCGACGTCGGTGCCGCGCTGGCCGGAGAACTCGATGCGGTGCGGTCCGACATCGAGGCGGTGCGTGCCGCTGTAGCCGGGGCCGTGCTCAAGGTGATCGTGGAGTCGGCGGTGCTTTTAGTTCAGGCAAACGCGGGCACGCTGGCAGCTGTGTGTCGTGCGGCCGAGGACGCCGGCGCGGACTTCGTCAAGACGTCGACCGGGTTTCATCCCGCCGGCGGGGCGTCGGTGCATGCCGTCGCGCTGATGGCCGAAACCGTCGGGGGGCGGCTAGGGGTCAAGGCCAGTGGCGGCATCCGCACGGCCGCCGACGCGGTCGCGATGCTGGACGCGGGTGCCACCAGACTGGGCCTGTCCGGCACCCGAGCGGTGCTCGACGGGCTCAGCCTGAACTGATCCCCAGCTGCTGAGGCGTCAGATGTTGGCGAAGCAGGGATCTGAGGTACCGCCGGCGGGGATGCTGGCGTTCTGGGTCGAGAAGTGGCTTTGCACGCCGGTCGAGGTGACCTGCACGCTGTCCGCGTGAATACCCAATGGGTAATTCTTGGTCAGGTTGGCGGTGAAGTCGTCCAGTGTCGACTGCACGGACTCTTTCGGCATCGAGAAGCCGAGAGTGTTGAAGGTGACGATCTGCAGCTCCAGGCCTCCACCTGACACCACCGGCTTGGCCTTGATGTCGTTCAGCATGCCCTTCAATTCGATGGTGCCGTCGCTGGGTTGGGTGGTCACGGTGTTGGTCACGAAGGGGCCCAGAACCGGAATCGCGTTCTGCACCGACTCCTTAATGCCTTGAGATGACCAAGTGACGGTGGCAGTCAGTGAGCCGATGGTGCCCTTGGAGTTGGGGGTCGACTTGAGCTGGACGTTCTGGATAGAGATCTTGATTTGCATGCCCTTGGCGTCGCGGATCTGGTTACCGGCCGTCTCCACCGAGATGTTGGTGAAATGTCGGGTAGCGACCTGCCACAACACCAACGGCGCCACGCCGAACGACGCGGTGGCCTTGTCCTTGACCTCGCATGCGACCGCTTGGGCGACCTTGTTATTCGCGGTGCTGCGGGCATACAACTCGGCTCCGATGAGCCCGGCGATAACCAGCGAAACAACGATGATGAGGACCAGAAGGATGGATAGCGGGTCGCGAAAGCGGCGTTTTCTTTTCACCGGAGTTGGCTCTTCTTTCGGGGCAGCCAGCCGATCCGTCGGGGCCGCGGGCGGGATCGGGGGAGGTGGGTAGCCGGGTCGCCGTGCGTCCGGCTGCGCCGCTCCGATCTGCTCGGTCTGCTGCGACAGCTGGCTAGTCGGAGGTTCTTGCACACGACCACCTCCCGGCTGGCCGGGGCGCAGCCGTTCGGTGGAGGTCTCAGATGGTGTCGCGGGTCGGCCGAGGGGACCTTGGTTTCCGGGACGCGCCCACGTCGACGGGCCGTCGTTTGGTGGTCCTTGCGGGTTGGTCACTCAAGCGATTGTGCCTTATCAACCTGAGCAAAGCTTGAGTGGTTGTGCAGCACTGCGATGTTTTCGCGAGCCGCGGCTACCTTGTCGACGTCGATGTCGGCGACCACGAGTTGCGGGTCGGCGCCAGCCGACGCCACCACCTCGCCCAGCGGTGAGGCCACCAGGCTGCCGCCCACGCCGGTCGGCGCGCCTTGGCTGGAGCCTGAGCCGGTCAAGGTGCCGCCGGGGTTGGCCTGACCGGCCGCGGCGACGTAGCTCATCGAGTCCAGTGCCCGGGCGCGGGCCAGCAACGTCCACTGTTCGAGTTTGCCGGGACCGGAACCCCACGACGCGCAGACGGCGATCAACTGGGCTCCCCGGCGGGCCAACTCGGTGTAGAGCGCCGGAAAGCGAATGTCGTAGCAAATGGTTAACCCCACCCGGACGTCGTCGACCGTGATGACGACCGGTTCGTGCCCGGGCGCGACCGTACGCGACTCCGTGAAACCGAACGCGTCATAGAGATGGATCTTGTGGTAGTGGCCGTCCGGCTGATTGGGAGAACCCGGCCCCGCCGCGATCAGCGTGTTTGTCACCCGCCCATCACCAGCTGGGGCGAACATTCCGGCGATCACGGTGATGCCGGCCTCGGTCGCGATTCGTCGGACACCGTCTGCCCAGGGCCCGTCGACGGGCTCAGCGATCGGTACCAGCGGGACGCCGAACCGGCACATGGTCGCCTCAGGGAACACCACCAGCGTCGCGCCGGCGTCGGCGGCCTGTCCAGCGTAGTCCCGCACCAGCCGCAGATTCGCTACCGGATCGGTGCCACTGAGGATCTGCGCCAACGCGACTCGCATGGGCGCCAGCTTAGGAGCCACGGGCGGGCAGGTCAGGCGTTGTTGGTGATCCACGCCGTGGTGAAGCGCTGTTCCCCTGCCACCAGCGAGGTCAGTACGCCGCCGAGCAACTTCTCCACCTTGCCGCCGACGATCGGGATACGCACCTGCACGGTGACCCGGAACTCTACCCGGGCGCCGCCCGACCCTGCGATCGGGGACAGCACGGCAGTGCCGGACAGGTTCACCGGAGCGTCCAAGATCGATCCCGCGATGGACGCCGTCGCGGTGCCATCGGTGATCGGGCCCCAGTTCTCCTCGCGCCTGATGCACAAATCGCCCCGATGCAACTGCGTGACCACGCCCGGCAGATTGTGACTGTGTAGCACCTGCAGGGTGACCACCTCGATGCTGCGGTCGTTTCCCGACTCGCCACCGACCCGCATCGACTCCAGCGCCGTGTCGTCGACGCCGGACTCGGCCAGCCTGGCCAGCCAGTAGTCCGTCTCGCTGAAAGCCCAATGAACCTCTTCGACGCTGCCCTCGTAGTCGGCGGACATGTCGAATGAACGCGGCATAGCAGGCCAGGCTACCGTTACGGGCCGTGGTCGGTTCGCTCTTTGCCGGTGCGCACGTCGCCGAGGCGGTGCCGCTAGCGCCGTTGACCACGATGCGGATCGGACCGGTCGCACGACGAGTCATAACCTGCACCAGCACCGAACAGGTGGTCGCCGTGTTGCGGCAGCTGGACGCGCAAGCCCACAGCGGGGACTGTGGCTCGCCACTGGTGTTTGCTGGTGGCTCCAACCTGGTGATCGCCGAGACCCTGACCGACCTGACCGTGGTGCGGCTGGCCAATGCCGGCATCACCATCGACGGCAACCTGGTGCGCGCGGAGGCGGGCGCGGTGTGGGACGACGTGGTGGTCCGGGCCATCGAGCACGGTCTGGGTGGGCTGGAATGCCTATCCGGTATCCCCGGATCGGCCGGGGCCACCCCGGTGCAGAACGTGGGAGCCTACGGCGCAGAAGTGTCCGACATCATCACTCGGGTCCACCTCCTGGACCGGAGCACCGGCGCGGTTCGCTGGGTTCCTGCCCGCGAGTTGCGCTTCGGTTACCGCACCAGTGTGCTCAAGCACCCCGGCGGCCTTCAGGTTCCCGCTGTGGTCCTGGAAGTCGAGTTCGCCCTGGATGCGTCGGGCCGCAGCGCGCCGCTGCGATACGGCGAGCTGACGGCCGCGCTCGATGCGGCCAGCGGCGAGCGCGCCGACCCGCAGGCAGTCCGTGAGGCGGTGCTGGCCCTGCGTGCCCGCAAGGGCATGGTGCTCGACGCTGCCGACCATGACACCTGGAGCGTGGGGTCGTTCTTCACCAACCCGGTGGTCGCACCCGACGTCTACCACCGACTGGCCAGCAAGATCGACGGGGCGGTGCCGCACTATCCGGCACCGGACGGCATCAAGCTGGCTGCCGGCTGGCTGGTGGAGCGCGCGGGCTTCGGTAAGGGCTATCCGGATGACAACCGCAGTGGCGGGACGGCGCCATGCCGGCTGTCCACCAAACACGCGCTTGCTCTGACGAACCGCGGCGGCGCAACCGCCGAGGATGTGCTAACGCTGGCCCGCATCGTCCGCGACGGGGTCCGCGATGTGTTTGGTATCACACTCAAACCTGAACCTGTGCTGGTTGGGTGCGTGTTGTAGCGGCTACTTTCGTGCGGAAGTACCCCGCCACGACGCGTTATGGCGGGGCGAGAGCCGTTTTGGGTGCGTTGCGCCCGGTATCTTTATGTGTCGTGAGCACATCCAGCGCCCCGCCGCCGATCAGCCGGCGCCTGGCTTTGGCGGCCCTTGGGGTCGGGGTGTTCGCACCGAACGTTTTGGCCGCCTGCTCCGGCAAATCGATCACGCAAGCGATCAAGAAACCGCCTCCGGCGCCCCACCTGACGTTCCAGCCCGCTGATGCGGCCTCCGACGTGGTACCGATCGTGCCGATCAGCGTCCAGGTCAGCGACGGCTGGTTCCAGCACGTCGCGCTGACGAATTCTTCGGGCAAGGTCGTTGCCGGGGCGTTCAACCAGGAACGCACCGTCTACACGACCACCGAGCCGCTGGGCTACGACGCGACCTACACGTGGAGTGGTTCGGCCGTCGGCCACGACGGCAAGGCCATCCCGGTGGCGGGCAAGTTCACCACCGTGACGCCCAGCAAGAAGATCGGCGGGGGATTCCAGTTGGCCGACGGCCAGACCGTCGGGGTCGCGGCGCCGATCATCATCCAGTTCGATGCACCGATCAGCGACAAGGCCGCCGTCGAGAAAGCACTGACCGTCACCACCAACCCGCCCGTCGAGGGCGGTTGGGCGTGGCTGCCCGACGAGGCGCAGGGGGCCCGGGTGCACTGGCGCTCCCGGGAGTACTACCCGGCGGGCACCACCGTCAACGTCGACGCCAAGCTGTACGGGATGCCGTTCGGCGACGGCGCGTTCGGCGCACAGGACATTTCGTTGCACTTTCAGATCGGTCGGCGGCAGGTGGTCAGGGCCGAGGTCGCCTCGCACCGCATCCAGGTGGTCACCGACGCCGGCGTCATCATGGATTTCCCGTGCAGCTACGGCGAGGCCGACAAGGCGCGCAATGTCACCCGCAACGGCATCCACGTGGTCACCGAGAAGTACTCCGACTTCTACATGTCCAACCCGGCCGCGGGCTACAGCAATGCCCACGAGCGCTGGGCGGTGCGGATTTCCAACAACGGCGAGTTCATCCACGCCAACCCGGCGAGCTCCGGCGCACAGGGCAACACCAACGTCACCAACGGCTGCATCAACCTGTCGACCGGCAACGCCCAGGAGTACTACAGCAGCGCGATCTACGGTGACCCGGTCGAGGTGACCGGAAGCTCGATCCAGCTGTCCTACTCCGACGGCGACATCTGGGACTGGGCCGTGGACTGGGACACCTGGGTGTCGATGTCGGCGCTGCCGCCCCCGACAGCACATCCGCCGGCGAGTCAGATCCCCGTCACCGCGCCGGTCACCCCGTCGACTGCCCCCACCTTGTCGGGCACTCCCACCACTACGACCACCACGACGACGCCGTCTACCCCTGGTGGTTAGCCCGCCGGGTGGCTGACGCTTGGTCGCGCGGCCGGATGATGATCTGGTCCAGGTTGACGTGGGAGGGCCGCGAGGCCACGAACCCGATCACCTCGGCGATGTCCGCGGCCACCAGCGGCGTCATCCCCGCATAGACCGCGTCCGCGCGTTGCTGGTCGCCGTCGAAGCGGACCAGTGAGAACTCGGTTTCGACCGCGCCCGGGGCGATCTCGGTGAGTCGCACCGGCTTTCCCAGTAGCTCGCCGCGCAGTGTGCGGTGCAGCGCGCCCTGGGCGTGCTTGGCTGACGTGTAACCGGCGCCGCCGTCGTAAACCTCCATCGCCGCAATCGAGGTGATGGTGACGATCAGGCCGTCGCCGGAGTCGATCAGCTTCGGCAGCAGCGCGCGGGTGACCCTCAGGGTGCCCATCACGTTGGTCTCCCACATCCAGCGCCAGTGCTCCAAGTCGGCGTCGGCGACGAATTCCAGTCCCCTTGCTCCGCCGGCGTTGTTGACCAGCACGTCGACCCGGTTCAACCCGCGCGCCAACGCCTCGACGGCCTGGTCATCTGTGACGTCGGCCACAACGGCTGTTCCGCCAATCTCTTCGGCCAAAGCCTTGATCCGGTCCACTCGACGCGCCACCGCGACCACGTGAAACCCTTGTGTGGCAAGGATTCTGGCGGTTGCCTCGCCGATTCCGGAGCTGGCACCGGTGACCACCGCGACCCGTTGGTGCGCGTCTGCTGAAGTCATCGAGATAACTCTAATAAACGTGCTAAATTTTCGGAGTGCACCGCAGCGCCTTGTTCAGCACCACGACCGCGTATCTCCTCGCGGCGTGTGAGTGTTGTTGCCGCGCACTTTGCCGCGCCTGACACCCAAGTCAGCAAGTGCGGCCAAGACCGGCCATAGGAACTCGGATTAAGGACGCCCGTGCGCACTACCGCTCTCACCCACCATTCGCCCAGCCGCAAAGGCCAACTGCGGTTACACCGCCAGATCGTGCCGCCCTCGCTGCACCTGTCTGACTCCGCGGCGGCGTCCGTTTTCCGTGCCGTGCGGTTGCGCGGTCCGGTCGGTCGCGACGTCATCGCCGGGGTCACATCGCTGAGCATCGCGACGGTGAACCGCCAGGTCATCGCGCTGCTCGAGGCCGGCCTGCTGCGCGAGCGCGCCGACCTGGCCGTCTCCGGGGCCATTGGGCGCCCGCGTGTGCCCGTGGAGATCAACCACGAGCCGTTCGTGACGCTGGGCATCCATATCGGCGCGCGAACCACCAGCATCGTGGCCACCGACCTGTTCGGCCGCACGCTCGACACGGTCGAGACCCCGACACCGCTCAATCCCGCCGGGCCCGCCCTGGCTTCGCTGGCCGAGAGCGCCGGCCGCTACCTGCGGCGCTGGCATCGGCGCCGGCCGCTGTGGGTCGGCGTGGCGATCGGTGGCGCTGTCGACAGCTCCACCGGCCATGTCGACCACACCCGGCTGGGCTGGCGGCAGGCTCCGGTGGGGCCCGTGCTTGCCGACGCGCTGGGTCTGCCGGTGTCGGTGGCATCCCACGTCGACGCCATGGCCGGAGCCGAACTGCTGCTCGGCATGCGGCGGTTTGCGCCGACCTCGCCGACCAGCCTGTACGTCTATGCCCGCGAGACCGTGGGTTATGCGCTGGTGATCGGCGGGCGGGTGCATTGCCCGGCCAGTGGCCCCGGCACCATCGCGCCCCTGCCTGCTCACTCTGAGTTGCTCGGCGGCACCGGGCAGCTGGAGTCCACCGTCAGCGACGAGGCGGTTTTGGCCGCCGCCCGCCGGCTCCGAATCTTGCCCAGCGTCCCCCCCGCGACCCGCACGGGTGGGTCCGCCACCGCGATCACCGACCTACTGCGGGTGGCTCGGGCCGGCAACCGGCAGGCCAAGGAGCTGCTGGCGGAGCGGGCCCGGGTGCTGGGTGAGGCGGTCGCGTTACTGCGTGACCTGCTCAATCCCGACGAGCTGGTGGTCGGTGGCCAGGCGTTCACCGAATACCCGGAGGGAATGGAGCAGGTAGAGGCGTCGTTCGCCGCACGCTCGGTGCTGCCGCCGCGCGATATCCGCGTCACTGTCTTCGGCAACCGGGTACAGGAGGCCGGGGCGGGAATTGTGTCGCTGGGCGGGCTCTATGCCGATCCGCTGAGCGCGATGCGCCGCTCTGGGGCGCTGGTCTCGCGGCTGCCGGACGCCGCCCCGGAGTCTTCTGCTTAACCGGGCCTAACACCCGGCGCCCGCACGCTTGCGCCGGTTGGAAGCCGGTCCTGTAAAGATGGCAGTGTGCGGCATGACGACGTTTTCCTGCCATCGAATCGAAGCGTTTCCGCAGTGAATGCCCCACGCCGGGTTGCGCTGTTGGCGGTGCACACCTCACCGCTGGCCCAGCCGGGCATCGGCGACGCCGGCGGCATGAACGTCTATGTGCTGCAGAGTGCGTTGCACCTGGCCCGCCGGGGCATCGAGGTGGAGATCTTCACTCGGGCCACTGCGTCCGCCGATCCGCCGATCGTGCGGGTGGCAGCCGGCGTAGTGGTGCGCAACGTGGTGGCGGGGCCATTCGAGGGCCTGGACAAATACGATCTGCCCACCCAGCTGTGCGCGTTCGCGGCCGGGGTGCTGCGCGCCGAAGCGGCCCACGAACCGGGCTACTACGACATCGTGCACTCGCACTACTGGCTGTCTGGTCAGGTCGGCTGGCTGGCCCGCGACCGGTGGGCGGTGCCGTTGGTGCATACCGCGCACACGCTGGCCGCGGTGAAGAACGCGGCGCTGGCCGACGGTGACGCTCCCGAGCCACCGCTGCGCACAGTCGGCGAGCAGCAGGTCGTCGACGAGGCGGATCGGCTGATCGTCAACACCGATGATGAAGCGAGACAATTGATTTCGATTCACCGTGCCGATCCGGCGAGAATCGACGTGGTCCACCCCGGTGTCGATCTGGACGTGTTCCGCCCGGGCGAACAGCGGGCTGCCCGGGCCGCGTTGGGGCTCCCGCTCGACGAACACGTCGTGGCCTTCGTCGGACGGATCCAGCCGTTGAAGGCACCCGACATCGTGCTGCGCGCCGCCGCGAAACTGCGGTGCGTACGCATCGTGGTGGCCGGCGGACCGTCCGGCAGTGGTCTGGCCTCGCCGGACGGACTGGGTCGGCTCGCCGACGAGCTTGGCATCACGGCGCGGGTGACGTTTCTGCCGCCGCAGTCCCGCGCGGATCTGGCTACCTTGTTTCAGGCCGCCGATCTGGTTGCGGTGCCGAGTTATTCGGAGTCGTTCGGCTTGGTCGCCGTCGAGGCGCAAGCCTGCGGCACGCCGGTGGTGGCGGCTGAGGTGGGCGGGCTGCCGGTGGCGGTCCGCGACGGGATCACCGGCACTTTGGTGTCCGGGCACGACGTCGATCGATGGGCGGATGCCCTCGATGACCTGCTACGGCTCAGCGCGCCGCAGGCGGAGGCGATGGGCCGCGCGGCCGCCGCGCACGCGGCCACATTCTCCTGGGAAAACACGACCGACGCGCTGCTGGCCAGCTACCGACGCGCGATCGGCGACTTCACTGCCGAGCGCCAGCGCCGGGTCCGCGACCGCGCATCGGTGCGCAAGCCCCGCCGCTGGACGCCGCGTCGCGGGGTGGGCGCATGACATCGACCTTTGAGACCGTGCGACGGGTAATCGAGGATGCCCTCGACGTCAGCCAGCTGAAATATACGCGGCACGAGGGCGCGCATGGCGGGCCGCCGGGGCTGGTCGTGGAGTTGCCCGGCGAGCGCAAGCTCAAGACCAACACCATCCTGAGCATCGGCGAGCATTCGGTGCGCGTCGAGGCGTTCGTGTGCCGCAAGCCCGACGAGAACCACGAGGGCGTCTACCGGTTCCTGCTGAAGCGCAACCGTCGGCTCTATGGGGTCGCCTACACGCTGGACAACGTCGGAGACATCTACCTGGTGGGTCGCATGTCGCTGGCCTGCGTCGACGCCGACGAGATCGACAGGGTGCTCGGGCAGGTGCTCGAAGCGGTGGACTCGGACTTCAACACGTTGCTGGAGTTGGGTTTTCGGTCGTCGATTCAAAAAGAGTGGGAGTGGCGGGTATCCCGCGGCGAGTCGCTGGAGAACCTGCAGGCGTTCGCCCATTTAATCGACGACGATGATCAAGAGGACTAGGGGAGTGCGTGAGAGACTAACCGGCATGGGAGACACTGCCACGCTGGTGCTGCTCCGCCACGGCGAGAGCGACTGGAACGCCCTCAACCTCTTCACCGGCTGGGTGGATGTCGGGCTGACTGAAAAGGGCAGCGCCGAAGCGGTTCGCAGCGGCGAGCTGATGACCGAACACGACCTGTTGCCCGACGTGCTGTACACGTCGCTGCTGCGACGCGCGATCACGACCGCGCACATGGCGCTGGACACCGCCGACCGGCTGTGGATTCCGGTGCGGCGCAGCTGGCGGCTCAACGAACGGCACTACGGCGCTTTGCAGGGTCTGAACAAGGCCGAGACCAAGGCGCGCTACGGTCAAGAGCAGTTCATGGCCTGGCGGCGCAGCTACGACACGCCGCCACCGCCGATCGAGAAGGGCAGCGAGTTCAGCCAGGACACCGACCCGCGTTACGCCAACATCGGCGGCGGCCCGCTGACCGAGTGCCTCGCCGACGTGGTGGCCCGGTTTCTGCCGTATTTCACCGACGTCATCGTCCCGGATTTGCGGACCGGTAAGACGGTGCTGATCGTCGCGCACGGCAACTCCTTGCGCGCCTTGGTCAAGCACCTGGACCAGATGTCCGACGAGGAGATCGTCGGCCTGAACATCCCGACCGGCGTTCCGCTGCGCTACGACCTCGATACCGATCTGCGGCCGCTGGTGTCTGGCGGTACCTATCTCGACCCGGAGGCGGCCGCCGCCGGCGCCGCCGCGGTAGCTAGTCAAGGGCGCGCGTAATTCTGATCGCCCGCTGCTTTGACGGTCGCACTTGGTGACTTTTCGCTATATTTGCCAAACACCACATGAACAGCAGCGGAATACCTGTGGCGAAAGGTGTGACTTGTCCGATTTTGGCCTCGCGCCGCTAGGGCGGCGTTCACCAGATTTGTAGGATTTTCTATGTGACCGTGTTCTCGGCGCTGTTGCTGGCCGGGGTCTTGTCCGCGCTAGCGCTGGCCGTAGGTGTTGCGGCCGGAGCCCGGCTGTCGCCGCGGGTGGTCCGGCGTCGCCAACGAGTGGCCAGCGAGTGGGCAGGGATCACGGTCTCGCAGATGCTGCAACGCATCGTCGCGCTGATGCCGCTGGGTGCTGCGGTGGTCGATACCCATCGCGACGTGGTTTACCTCAACGAGCGGGCCAAGGAGCTGGGCCTGGTGCGCGACCGGCAGCTCGATGAGCAGGCCTGGCGGGCCGCACAGCAGGCGCTGGGCGGCGACGACGTCGAGTTCGACCTATCACCCGGAAAGCGCCCGGCCACCGGCCGGTCGGGGCTGTCGGTGCACGGCCACGCCCGGCTGCTGAGCGAGGCAGACCGCCGGTTCGCCGTGGTCTTCGTCCATGACCAATCGGACTACGCGCGGATGGAGGCGGCCCGGCGTGACTTCGTGGCCAACGTCAGCCACGAGCTCAAGACCCCGGTCGGTGCCATGGCCCTGCTTGCCGAGGCCATACTGGCTTCGGCTGAGGACTCCGATACCGTTCGCCGGTTCGCTGAGAAGGTGCTCATTGAGGCCAACCGATTGGGGGACATGGTCGCGGAACTGATCGAGCTGTCCCGGCTGCAGGGCGCCGAACGGTTGCCCAATGTAACCGACGTTGACGTCGATACCATTGTGTCCGAGGCGATTTCACGCCACAAGGTGGCCGCCGACAACGCTGATATCGAGGTTCGTACCGATTCGCCCGGCGGCTTGCGGGTGTTGGGGGACCAAACCCTGCTGGTTACCGCGCTGGCCAATCTGGTGTCCAATGCGATTGCCTATTCGCCGCGTGGGTCACTGGTATCGATCAGCCGTCGCCGCCGCGGTGACAACATCGAGATCGCCGTCACCGACCGGGGTATCGGGATCGCGCTCGAAGACCAGGAGCGGGTCTTCGAGCGGTTCTTCCGGGGGGACAAAGCGCGCTCGCGCGCCACTGGCGGCAGTGGGCTGGGGCTGGCCATCGTCAAACACGTCGCGGCCAACCACAACGGCAGCATCGGCGTGTGGAGCAAGCCGGGAACCGGATCGACGTTCACCTTGTCCATCCCGGTGTATCAGGACGTCAACGAACATCCCGAGCAAACGCAGGGCTGTGACATGCGACCCAACAGGTCCCAACGAGAGGAAGAACTAAGTCGATGACCCGCGCTTACGACGATGCAGAGCGAAGCGATGAGGAGGAGTGGCGCTGATGACCAGTGTGCTGATCGTGGAGGACGAGGAGTCGCTGGCCGATCCGCTGGCGTTTCTGCTCCGCAAGGAGGGCTTTGAGGCCACGGTAGTGACCGATGGGCCAGCGGCGCTCGCCGAGTTCGATCGCGCCGGCGCTGACATCGTGCTGCTCGATTTGATGCTGCCAGGGATGTCAGGCACTGACGTGTGCAAGCAGCTGCGTGCCCGTTCCAGCGTGCCAGTGATCATGGTGACCGCCCGGGACAGCGAGATCGACAAGGTGGTCGGCCTGGAGCTGGGCGCCGACGACTATGTGACCAAGCCCTATTCGGCGCGTGAGTTGATCGCCCGGATCCGGGCGGTGCTGCGCCGTGGCGGCGACGACGACTCCGAAATCAGCGACGGCGTGCTGGAGTCCGGGCCGGTACGGATGGATGTCGAGCGGCACGTCGTCTCGGTCAATGGTGACACAATCACCCTGCCGCTCAAAGAATTCGACCTGTTGGAATACCTGATGCGCAACAGCGGACGGGTGCTGACCCGCGGACAGCTGATCGATCGGGTCTGGGGCGCAGACTACGTGGGCGACACCAAAACGCTCGACGTGCACGTGAAGCGGCTGCGGTCCAAGATCGAGGCCGACCCGGCTAATCCGGTGCACCTGGTGACGGTGCGTGGGCTGGGCTACAAGCTGGAGGGCTAGGCAGGCCCGCGGTTTAGTTAGCGCGTCATCGGGCGCCCACCACCTCGTCGGCGACGGCCAGCGCCAGCGCCATGATCGACAGCTGCGGGTTCACCTCCGCGCAGCTGGGCAGGATCGACGCGTCCGCAACCCAGACACCTTCGACGCCGCGCAGCCGACCGGTCTCGTCGACCGGACAGAGCTGCTCGTCGGCGCCTGCGGCCGCGGTGCCCGTGGGATGGAAGGCGGCCAGGTGCAGGCTTCGCGGGTTGCACCGGCGCAGCACATCCTGCAGCGCAGGCAGCGACGTCACCGTCGTCGCGTCGGGTAGGCCGGTGAGCACCTCGACCGCGCCGGCGGCGAAGAGCAGCCGGCCCATCGCCTCGAGCGCGACCAGCAGCTTGGCGATGTCGGCCCGGTCGATGTTGTAGCGCACCAGTGTCTCGCCGTGCGCTGAGGACACCGAGCCAACCCCGCGATCGGCCACCATCGCACCGAACGTGGCGATCTGAGGCGCTCGGTCGAGCCAGCCGAGCAGCTCGGCGCCGTAGCCGGGGAAGACCATCGACCCCATTCCCGGTGGCGTAGAGGTTGCTTCGATCAGGACGCCATCTGACTCGTGAAACTCGTGGACCGCGGCGCTCTGCAGCACACCGCGCCATGCGACGACGTCGTCCTCGAAGCGACCGGCGAGCACCGTCGCCGGATGCAGCGCGAGGTTTCGGCCGAGCCGCGGATGCCCGCCAAGACCGCTGCGCCGCAACAGCCCCGGTGTCTCGGTGGCGCCGGCGGCGACAATGACCGTGTCCGCAAGCACGTCCAGCGCCGTGCCGTCAGGCCGGCGGGCTCGCACCCCCCGTGCGCGTCCGTGCTGGTGCAGCACCCGTTCGACCCGCGCCTGCGAGACGATGCGCGCGCCGGCCGCACACGCCTGGGGCAATGCGTTGAGGTGTACGCCGAACTTGGCGTTGCGTGGGCAGCCGATCGCGCACTGGCAACAGCCTTCACAGCCAGGCGCGTTGCGCGGGATGGGCGCCGCCCGCCAGCCAAGCGACTTGGCGCCGTCGAGCAGCAGGCGTCCGTTGCGGCCCATGATCTCCAGCGGCACCGGCGCGACGTGCAACGTGTGCTCGACGTCGTCGAGGTGGCCGGCCAGCCGGTCTGGGTCGGCCAGGCCGAGACCGAACTCGTCGCGCCAGCGGCGCTGCACGGAAAGTGGCGGGCGGAAGCAGGTGCCGGAGTTGACGACGGTGGTGCCACCGACCGCCCGGCCGATCGGCAGTACCACCGACGGGCGTCCCAGCGCGATGGTTGCCCCGGCGCCGCGGTACAACCCGGCATAGCGGTCGATCGGGTGGGTGGTACGGAACTCCTCGACCGTCCAGCGGCGCCCCTCTTCTAGCACGACGGCGTCGAAGCCGGCCCGTGCCAGGGTGCGGGCCACCATCGCGCCACCGGCGCCGGACCCGACGATCACCACGTCGGTGGTAACGACGGAGCTGCTCTCGGTCGAGTTGGTGATGGTCAATGCCGCGTCGGGGCGAGCCGCGTCGTGCTCTTGGGCACGAGAGAGCAATTCCGGCGCATAGCTGTCGGCGCCGTTGGCGAGCAGCACGATCACCTTCATGGCCTCCAGGGCCGCGCCGGCATCCGGATTGATCGCGGCGACTCGCCGCAGCACCTGTTCACGTTGGCCGGGGTCAAGCCGCGTCAACGACCGGCCAGTGGTTAGGTAGCTCGCCGCCGCCAGGGAGAGCATCCCCGCGCGCGACGCTAACCGCGAGGTCGCTGGCAGGCGCGTCAGGTAACGGTCGACGCGATTGACGAGCTGGGCCGGCGGCGGACCGCCGTGCTCCTCGGGGAGCAGCGCGGTGCCGAACGAGGCTAACGAGGCGAACCGAGCCCGATCTGCCAGCCGGCTCATGGCCGGGATGGGAGTAGCCGCCCGAGCCGTCGGCCGAGTTTGATGAAGAACGGATACGTCGCGAAGATGGCCCCGGCCGCCGCGTGCAGCGGCCACTCTGCCTTGCCCGTATTCGAGGCCGTGTTCACGCTGAAAACGCCGCTGTTCCACATGAAGTCGCGGCCGTTGCGCGCGCGGAACGGGCGCCACAACAGCCCGAGGCCGGGCACGTTGTTGTACAGACCGAACGACCCGCCGAAGAAGACGCCGAGGGTGGCTGCCTCGGCGACATCGCGTCGGTCCTCGGGCAGGCCGCGCTCGATGAGCATGCCGGAGGCAAACAGCAGCGGGGGGTCGAGGAGGAAACTCATGGGTGCGTCCTTTCGTTGACGGCGGGTGCCTCGGCGCCGCGCAGACCGACTTCGGCGTGCCCGGTGCCCAGCACCGACCAGGTGTGGTCGACCACCCGGTCGCGGCGCTCGCGGTGGCTGATCTCGATGTGGATGTCGGCTTGTTCGGTGTTGGTGCACACCGCGGCGGCCCCGTCGGGATCGGTGTATCCCAGGCTGACGCATCGGTCCGGGGGCTGGTCGACACGGATGAGGACCTCGCGGCCGTCGATGCGTCCCTCCAGCTGCCAGTGCTGCAGGCCGAGCGTTGTCCGCATTCGCAGCGACGGCAAAGGGCTTGCGGGCCAGTCTTTTCCGTCGATGCGGAAGCGAACGAACGCCATCGGTGCAAGTCTGCGCAGTCCCGGTTTGTGCGACACCGCGGTGACAGCCTCCAGAACGTCGCCGTCACCGAGGTCGGCATGAATCCATCCCCAGCGTTTGGCGTTGCCGTGCCCGTAGATGTGGGCGACGCCGCCGCGCCAGCCGTCGAGGCGGTGGGTGGTGTCGCCGACGGTCAGTGAACCGGTGAAGTCGGCGGTGGGGGCGAGCACCACTTGGGCGCCCGGCAGGAATTCGCGCTCCCACGTCAGGCGGGGAAATGTCCACAGCGGCGCAGCGGTGTCCTTCCAGGACAGCTCCCACGCGAGGGACCGCGCGCGTCCGGTCAGCTCTTCTGATGCCGCCCGCACGCCCGCGACGTCGAACCAGGCCGTGCCGGCCGCGGGCTGGACGGGCTCAGGGCCGAAACGCTCGGTGCGCGGTGGGCCGTCGGGTGGAAACCAAGTCACCCAACCGTGCGCGTAAGCGGCTTGAGCACTAGCCGATACGGGCGCCACCGTCTCGCAGTGAATCCACAGGCCGGCGCGGGTCAGCGGATCCGACAGGGTGGCGTACCAGACTTCCAGGCGCCCGGGCTCGCCCCGCCAGCGCGGGGCCGCGGCCGATCGCATTTCGTCGTCCAACGCTTCACCTCCATACGACAGTGCGTTGAGGGCCGCAAGTGTGCGTTGAGGGCGCAAATCTGGCGCGATTCCCGCCCAGCACGCGCTGTCGATGCCCATAGCCCTGGACTTCCCACTATATTGGTTGAGCCAATGAACCAGTCAAGTGTGTTTCAGCCGCCGGATCGCCAGCGTGTGGATGAACAGATCGCTGCGTCGATCGCCGACGCCATCCTCGACGGCGCCTTCCCGCCGGGCTCGACCTTGCCTCCCGAGCGGGAATTGGCTGAGCAGCTTGGTGTGAACCGCACTTCGCTGCGGCAGGGTCTGGCCCGGTTGCAGCAGATGGGTCTGATCGAAGCCCGGCACGGCAGCGGCAGCGTGGTACGGGACCCGGAGGGCCTCACCCATCCCGCGGTGGTCGAGGCATTGGTGCGCAAACTTGGCCCTGAGTTCCTCGTTGAGCTGCTTGAGATCCGCGCGGCGTTAGGCCCGTTGATCGGCCGATTGGCAGCCGAGAAGAGTGCGCCCGACGATGCCGAGGCACTACGCGCTGCGCTGGTCGCGGTACGGGAGGCGGACACAGCCGCGGCGCGACAGGCGGCCGACCTCACCTACTTCCGTGTGCTCATCCACTGCACCCGCAACCGTGCGTTGGGGTTGCTGTATCGCTGGGTCGAGCATGCGTTCGGCGGCCGCGAGCACGAGCTCACCGGGGCCTACGACGACCCCGAGCCGGTGGTGGCCGATCTGCAGGCGATCACCGAGGCTGTGCTGGCGCGCGACGCGGCGGCGGCCGCCGCGACGGTCGAGGCATACCTGCGCGCCAGCGCGCTGCGCATGGTCTGGTGCTACGAACGGACACATCGCGCCGCGGGCTCGGACTAGCTCGTCTGTGGTCAAAGTGGTTCGCAGACCAGTTCGCCGTTCGGTTGTTGGTTTTCGCCGGTGCGCCGGTGAACGGGAAGGGGGAGCGGCTCGAGTGGATGACGTCGGATGTGGATGGTCTGGTAGATGATCAGCGCGACGAGTACGCCCAGCAGTGCGGCCGACGTCCACTCGGTGCCCCACCCGAGGCCGCCGAGTTCGCGGGGTTTGCTCAGTGAGTCCCCGCCGGTAGCTCCCAGGGGGCGGGTGAGCACAAAAGCGATCCAGAACAACACCATGCCGTTGATGTGGGTGAAGTAGTGCGCGGCGAGCAGCGCCAGCATGATCCCGGACAGCAGCAGCGCGCTATCCCGG
The DNA here is from genome assembly GCA_963728815.1 of uncultured Actinomycetota bacterium. Classification (GTDB taxonomy): domain Bacteria; phylum Actinomycetota; class Actinomycetes; order Mycobacteriales; family Mycobacteriaceae; genus Mycobacterium. The sequence goes on along the minus strand of CAVSLH010000011.1, from coordinate 282,975 downwards.
AACCCGAGCCCGACGACGTCGGCCAGGAAGTCGCCGGTGGAGGTACCCAGGCTGTTGGAGAACAGGATGGCTACCCAGTACAGCAGCTCCCCCCGAAAGGTGGCGACATTCTCCACGTCCAGCGTTTGCCCGCTGCGCCACCACAGGATGAATACGATGGCCAGGCCGGTGCTCAACACCAGCGCGCCGCCGGTGTAGCCGATTCCGCCGGTGCGGTTCATCAGGTCCGACAAAGTGGTGCCGGCCGTGCTGGTCAACGCGATCACCGTCCAATAGATGGCCGGACGAAACCGGCGAGCTTTCAGCTGGAAGGCCACCGCCACCAGAAACAGCGCGAAAAAGATCAGCGTGCTGACCAAGTATCCGACCTGCAGGGTCTGGGCGAGCAGGTCACCGCCGGTTTCCCCAAGTGTGGTCGCGACGATCTTGAGCAGCCAGAACAGCAGGGTGATGTGAGGCAGCTTGCGCACCACAAACCGGGGCGACGATTCAGACGACCCCTCCGGCGGCTGACTGATTGCGGCCATGGTCCTCCTGTAGTTGTCCGTTTCGCGGCAACCGATCGCCCTCGCCTGATGCCGGCGCGGCTACTTGGCAGCCCGCGTCGCAGGATGCACGGCGACGAGCCCTAACCGACTGCGGCGCTTGCACATAGCCGCCAGTTCCCCATAGGCCTTCTCGCCGAGCAGTTCGGTGAGTTCGTCGGCCAAGCTCTCCCACACTTGCTTGGTGCCGATATGGGCGGCCGGATCGCCGGTGCAGTACCAGTGCAGATCGGCGCCACCGGAGCCCCAGCCGCGCCGGTCATATTCGGTGATGGTGGTCTTGAGGATTTCCGTGCCGTCGGGCCGGGTCACCCACTCCTGGCTGCGCCGGATCGGCAACTGCCAGCAGACGTCGGGTTTCATCGTCAGGGGCGGCACACCCAGCTTGAGGGCCTTGCTGTGCAGCGCGCAGCCGGCGCCGGCGCCGAACCCGGGCCGATTCAAGAAGATGCATGCGTCTTTATGTCTGCGGGTGCGAAATTGGGATTGGCCGTCATGCTCGTCGAGCTCCAGATAGCCCTTGTGGCCCAAGCCTTTTTCGCGGAATTGCCAGTCGTCATTGGTCAGCTTCTGCACCGCGTCATCCAATCGGGCGCGGTCGTCGTCGTCCGACAAGAACGCGCCGTGCGAGCAACATCCGTCATCCGGCCGGCCCGCCACGGTGCCGCGGCACGCCGGTGTGCCGAACACACACGTCCAGCGCGACAGCAACCAGGTGAGGTCGGCCGCGATCAGGTGCTCGGGATTGTCCGGGTCGTAGAACTCCACCCACTCACGGGCGAAATCCATTTCCACCTCTTGCCCCGGCTCCCGGCGCGAATTTGCCACGGATTCAACGTTAGACCACGATTCCTGCTGCCTGACCCGCTGACACCCGGGCCCGCACTCTCGTCGATTGCCGGGCTTCCCCCACAAGTGGGGGACCCCACACCGGGTCGCCGGGCGGCCCGCATCATTGCCCGACTAGTTTTGATTGTCGTGCGATTGGGCGTGCTCGACGTGGGTAGCAACACGGTCCATCTGCTGGTGGTAGATGCCCACCGCGGTGGGCATCCGACGCCGATGAGTTCGACGAAAGCCACGCTCCGAATGGCCGAGGCGACCGACAGCACAGGCAAGATCACCCGGCGCGGTGCAGACAAGCTGGTTTCCACCATCGACGAGTTCGCCAAGATCGCCATCAGCTCCGGCTGCGCTGAGCTGATGGCCTTCGCCACGTCCGCGGTGCGAGACGCCGAGAATTCCGAGGACGTGCTGGCCCGGGTGCAGAAGGAGACTGGTGTTGAGTTGCAGGTGCTGCGCGGGGTCGACGAGTCGCGGCTGACCTTCCTTGCGGTGCGCCGGTGGTTCGGGTGGAGCGCAGGGCGAATCATCAACCTCGACATCGGCGGCGGCTCGCTGGAATTGTCCAGCGGAGTCGATGAAGAGCCCGAGGTCGCGCTGTCGCTGCCGCTAGGCGCCGGACGGTTGACCCGCGAGTGGCTACCCGACGATCCGCCCGGTCGGCGCCGGGTGGCGATGCTGCGCGATTGGCTGGACGCCGAGCTGGCGGATGCCAGCGTGACCGTCCTCGAAGCCGGCAGCCCCGAACTCGCGGTGGCAACGTCGAAGACGTTTCGCTCGTTGGCGCGGCTCACCGGCGCGGCGCCGTCGGCCGCCGGACCGCGGGTGAAGAGGACACTCACGGCCAACGGCCTCAGACAACTCATATCTTTCATCTCTAGGATGACGACCGCTGACCGCGCGGAACTGGAAGGAGTGAGCGCCGAGCGGGCACCGCAGATCGTGGCGGGCGCGCTGGTGGCGGAGGCGAGCATGCGAGCGCTGTCGATAGAAACGGTGGACATCTGCCCGTGGGCATTACGGGAAGGTCTCATCTTGCGGAAACTCGATAGTGAAGCCGACGGAACCGCCCTAGTAGAGACTTCGGTGCGCGATGCTAGAGGCCAGGTAGTTGATCGGAACGCGGCTAACCGATCGAGAGGCGACAAATCATGAGCGGACCACACCCCGAGACGGAGAACCCCGAGACCCGGCCGATCTCGGTGTCTGAATTGCTGGCCAGGAACGGGACGATTGGCGCCCCGGCGGTCACCCGACGGCGGCGCCGTCGGCGCGGCGACAGCGACGCCGTCACAGTTGCCGAGCTGACCGGTGACATTCCGACCATCGGTGACGACGACCACGACGAGATCGAGCCGCCCCCGTCGGCTGTGGACGCCCATCGGGCCAACGGGGCAGTCCAGGTTGCCGAGCCGGCCTCCGAATCGCGCCCTGAATCGGGCTCGGAAAAGGTCGCCTCCGAACGAGTCGCCGAAGACCAGGCCAAACCCTTGTACTGGTCCGAACCCGAGCAGCGCTGGCCCAAGTCCCCGCCGCAAGCACAACGCCGATCGGGACCGGAGCGAAGTGCTTACCCGCGGCCCCTGGGCCACACCGGCGGAAGCGATGCCGGGCACCCGGTTGATCGGACCGGGCTCTCGGAGCCGGAGTCCGGTGCCGAGGGCATGAGTCCCGATCCGGTGGACCATTACGCAGATATCCCGGTGGACGTCATGGACTCCGAGGTGCGCGAGGCAGAATTCGCGACCGAGGATTCCGCGTACGTGCGCTCCTACCTGCAGGCTTCAGAAGGGACGCTGTTCGGCGGGCAGACCCTCGCCGATGAGCTGGCTCGACGGCGCGGCGAGGAACGGGCCGCAGCCGGCACGGAGTCGCTGGCAGCGGGGGCGGAACTCGACGAGGGTCACCTCGATCTTGCGGCCGCGATCAAGGGTGTTCGCCAGTCGCCGAGCAGATTCGAAACGCTGTGGCGCGGCAGCTTGGTGGTGCTGCAGTCGATCCTGGCCGTCGCGTTCGGCGCCGGGCTGTTCGTCGCCTTCGACCAGCTATGGCGCTGGAACAGCATCGTGGCACTGGTGCTATCGGTGCTGGTCATCCTTGGCCTGGTGGTTGGGGTGCGCGTAGTCCGTAAAACCGAGGACATCGCCAGCACGTTGATCGCGGTTGCGGTGGGGGCTCTGATCACCCTGGGACCGTTGGCGCTGTCGTTGCAATCGGGCTAGGCGGCACCACACGAACAGTGCGCCCAGCAATCAAAGTCGGTTTGTCGACGGCCTCGGTGTACCCGTTGCGGGCCGAGGCCGCATTCGAGTACGCGGCCACGCTCGGCTACGACGGGGTCGAGCTGATGGTGTGGGGCGAGTCGGTCAGCCAGGACATCGATGCCGTCAAGAAGCTGTCGCGGCGCTATCACGTGCCGGTGCTCTCGGTGCACGCGCCCTGCCTGCTGATCTCGCAGCGGGTGTGGGGCTCCAACCCGATTCCCAAGCTGGAGCGCAGCGTGAAGGCCGCCGAACAATTGGGTGCGCAGACGATCGTCGTGCATCCGCCGTTCCGGTGGCAACGCCGCTACGCCGAGGGATTCAGCGAACAGGTATCCGCCCTCGAAGCGTCGAGCGACGTGATGGTCGCCGTCGAAAACATGTTCCCGTTCCGGGCGGACCGATTTTTCGGGGCCGACCAGTCACGGGAACGGATGCGCAGGCGTGGCGGTGGCCCCGGACCTGCGATCTCGGCGTTCGCGCCGTCCTATGACCCGCTGGACGGTAACCACGCGCACTACACGCTGGACTTGTCGCATACCGCGACCGCAGGCACCGACTCGCTGGAGATGGCGCAGCGGATGGGCTCGGGGCTGGTGCATCTGCACTTGTGTGACGGCAGCGGGCTGCCCGCCGACGAGCACCTGGTGCCCGGCCACGGCACGCAACCGACCGCCGAAGTCTGCCAGATGCTGGCCGCCGGCGACTTCGCAGGCCACGTCGTGCTGGAGGTGTCCACATCAAGCGCGCGTTCAGCCAATGAGCGTGAAGCCATGCTGGCCGAATCGTTGCAGTTCGCCCGCACGCACTTGCTGCGCTGACTCCCAGGAGACCATGAACGCGTTATTCACCGCCGCGATGACGCTGCGCGAGGTCGACCCGGGCGTGTTTGAGGGCGAGCTGAACAAGCATTGGACCATCGGGCCCAAGGTGCACGGAGGCGCGATGCTGGCCCTGTGTGCCAACGCCGCCCGCACCGTTTGCGGCGGCGGGCAATCGGACGGACTTCAGCCTGTCGCGGTGTCGGCAAGTTTCCTGTGGGCGCCCGATCCGGGACCGATGCGGCTGGCGACATTGATCCGCAAGCGCGGCCGCCTGATCAGCGTGGTCGATGTCGAGCTGACCCAGGGCGACCGCACCGCCGTGCACGCCGTGGTCAACCTCGGCGAGCCGGAGCATTTTCGCCCGGGCGATCCAGGCGCGCCGCTGCTGTCGGCGAACCCGGTGGTGGATCTGATGCCACCGGAACCGCCCGGCGATATCGCCCCGATCGGGCCTGGCCACCCGCTGGCCGGCCTGGTGCACCTGGGCGAAGGTTGCGACGTCCGGCCGGTGCTGTCGACGCTGCGGCCCGACGCGGGCGCGCGGCCGCCGGTGATCCAGATGTGGGCGCGCCCACGTGGCGTCGCCCCGGACGCGCTGTTTGCTCTCATGTGCGGCGATTTGTCGGCGCCGGTGACCTTCGCGGTGGACCGCACCGGCTGGGCACCTACCGTCCAGCTCACCGCCTTCCTTCGGGGCTTGCCCGCCGATGGCTGGCTGCGAGTGGTCTGCACCTGCGTGGAGATCGGGCAGCACTGGTTCGACGAGGACCACATCGTCGTCGACCAGATGGGCCGCATCGTGGCGCAGTCGCGCCAACTGGCGATGGTGCCCCCTGCCCGGTAGCACGGGTGAGCCGAGCTGTCTGCGATGCTTTCCGGCATGGCAAGAATCGCGATCATCGGTGGCGGCAGCATCGGCGAGGCATTGCTGTCGGGGCTGCTACGGGCGGGGCGGCAGGTTAAAGACCTGGTGGTGGCTGAACGGATGCCCGATCGCGCCAAGTACTTGGCGGACACCTATTCGGTGTTGGTGACGCCATCGGTGACCGATGCGGTGGACAACGCTACGTTCATCGTCGTCGCGGTGAAGCCTGCCGACGTAGAGCCCGTGATGGGAGACCTGGCCCAAGCGGCCGCCGACGCCGAGAATGACAGCGCTGAACAGGTGTTCGTGACCGTGGCCGCAGGTATCACGATCACGTACGTCGAATCCAAGCTGCCGGCCGGCACGCCCGTGATCCGGGCGATGCCGAACGCGGCGGCATTGGTGGGCGCCGGGGTTACGGCGCTGGCCAAGGGCCGTTTTGTCACTCCGCAACAGCTCGAGGAGGTCTCGGCCCTGTTCGACGCGGTCGGCGGCGTGCTCACTGTTCCCGAGCCGCAAATGGACGCGGTGACCGCACTGTCCGGTTCGGGTCCGGCATATTTCTTTTTGATGGTCGAGGCCCTGGTGGACGCCGGCGTCGCGGCAGGTCTGAGCCGTCAGGTAGCCGCCGACCTGACCGCACAAACAATGGCCGGATCAGCGGCAATGCTGCTGGAACGGATGAATCAGGACCGGCCATCGGCCGAAGGTGAGCCGCTGGGGATGCGGGCGGACGCCACGGCGGCGCAGCTGCGAGCCACGGTTACCTCGCCTGGCGGTACCACCGCCGCTGCGCTGCGCGAACTCGAACGCGGGGGCTTGCGGGTAGCTGTCGACGCGGCGGTCCAGGCCGCCAAAAGCCGCTCTGAGCAGCTAAGAATTACATCGGAATAATTCAAGAATTTTGAACTGATTATCCCTCACCAGTACCAGTAACCCCACTAGTCCCGCTATTCTCCTCTTTGTATGCACGTATGGGTGCCAGCGGAGGGGAAGCCGCTGGCATTGCGCGTGCCTGACACGATTGGGTTGCGATGACGTCTACGAACGGGCCATCGGCGCGAGATTCCGCTGGTAAGGCGCGGGACACCGGTTCCGTCGATAGCCAGCAGGCCAGGACACAATTTCTCACCGTCGCCGAGGTAGCTGCGCTGATGCGGGTCTCCAAGATGACGGTGTACCGGCTGGTGCACAACGGTGAGCTGCCAGCGGTTCGCGTTGGGCGGTCTTTCCGGGTGCATGCCAAGGCCGTCCACGACATGCTGGAGACGTCGTACTTCGACGCGGGCTAGCTGAAACCTAGCCTCGCGCGACGACGCCGAGCCGTTACCCGAGAGTCGGGGCACTGCCTGTCGGCGAGCGGGCAATTCGCGCTGGGTTGTGAGCGCGTGGCTTCGCCTTTAAGCGGTTAGCAGCGCCGGTTTGGTATTGGGCGCGCCCAGCCGGGTAAAGTGTCCGGGTCATTTGTAGAAGCCGGTCACGGGTCAGATAGCGGAGTTCATGGGTTCAGTCATCAAGAAGCGGCGCAAGCGCATGTCGAAGAAGAAGCACCGCAAGCTGCTACGCCGCACCCGGGTGCAGCGCAGAAAACTTGGCAAGTAAGTTTTGCCCGCGCGGACCGTCACCCGGCCGTAACGCCGCTGTATCTCCTTGCCGCTAGGCTGTTTGGGTGGATTCGTCGAGCGGTCATGACGGCGCCGGGACAAGCGGCACCGTGCATTACCCCAAAGTTGTGCTGGTTACTGGCGCGTGCCGGTTTCTGGGCGGCTACCTGACTGCTCGGCTCGCACAAAACCCGCTCATCAACACGGTGATCGCGGTTGACGCGATCGCGCCGAGCAAGGACATGCTGCGCCGGATGGGTCGGGCCGAGTTCGTTCGGGCTGATATTCGTAATCCATTTATCGCCAAGGTGATTCGAAATGGCGACGTCGACACGGTGGTGCATGCGGCGGCGGCGTCGTACGCGCCGCGGTCCGGCGGCAGTGCGGCGTTGAAGGAAATCAATGTGATGGGCGCGATGCAACTGTTCGCCGCCTGTCAGAAGGCGCCCTCGGTACGCCGTGTCGTGCTGAAGTCCACCTCCGAGGTTTACGGGTCGAGTCCACATGATCCGGTGATGTTCACCGAGGACAGCAGTAGCCGTCGACCCTTCCGCGAGGGGTTCGCCAAGGACAGCCTCGACATCGAGGGTTACGTGCGCGGGTTGGGCCGGCGCCGGCCCGATATTGCGGTGACCATCCTGCGGCTGGGCAACATGATCGGCCCGGCAATGGACACCACGTTGTCGCGGTATCTGGCTGGGCCGTTGGTCCCGACGATGTTCGGCCGTGATGCGCGGCTGCAGTTGCTCCACGAGCAGGATGCGCTGGGCGCGCTGGAGCGCGCGGCGATGGCAGGCAAGGCCGGCACGTTCAACATCGGCGCCGACGGCATCATCATGCTGTCCCAGGCGATCCGGCGGGCCGGCCGAATTCCGCTGCCGGTACCGGGGTTTGGTGCCTGGGCTCTTGATTCGCTGAGGCGGGCGAATCGCTACACAGAGATCAATCGCGAGCAATTCGCTTACTTGAGTTTCGGCCGGGTAATGGACACCACGCGGATGCGCTCTGAACTCGGCTACCAGCCCAAGTGGACGACTGCCGAGGCGTTCGACGACTACGTCCGCGGCCGCGGCTTGACTCCCATTGTCGACCCGCATCGGGTACGCTCCTTGGAAGGTCGCGCCTTAGCGTTGGCGCAGCGCTGGGGTAGCCGAAATCCAATTCCATGGGGTGGGGTCAGGTAGATATAGTGGCGGGCGAAACCAGAGCGAATGTCATTCCACTGCACACGAATCGGGGTCGGGTAGCGGCGCGTCGAAAAGCCGGTCAGCGGGCAGAGGCGTCTCGTCAGCATCCCTCGTTACTCACTGATCCGCGCGGTCGCGCGTCGGCTGAACAGATCGCCGCAGTTGTCCGCGAAATCGATGATCACCGGCGTGCGGCAGGCGCGACGTCGACAGCCGAGGCACCACTCAACGATCTTGCCCAGCACGTCGCCGCGGTTGCCGGATTCCTCCGGCAACGGCTGACCGGCGACTACAGCGTCGACGAGTTCGGGTTCGATCCGCACTTCAACAACGCGATTGTTCGGCCTTTGCTGAGGTTCTTCTTCAAGTCATGGTTCCGGGTCGAAGTCAGCGGTATCGAGAACTTGCCGAGCGAGGGTGCCGCGCTTTTGGTGGCCAATCACGCCGGCGTTCTGCCGTTCGACGGGTTGATGCTGTCGGTCGCGGTTCACGACGAGCATCCGGCCCAGCGCGACCTACGGCTGCTGGCCGCCGATATGGTGTTTGACCTACCCGTGATCGGTGCAGCTGCCCGTAAGGCCGGCCACACCATGGCCTGCACGACGGACGCTCAGCGGCTGCTCGCCTCTGGCGAGCTCACCGCCGTGTTCCCCGAGGGCTACAAGGGTCTGGGCAAGCGCTTCGAGGACCGGTATCGGTTGCAGAGGTTCGGCCGCGGCGGCTTCGTCACGGCGGCGCTACACACGAAGGCGCCGATCATTCCGTGCTCGATCATCGGCTCCGAAGAGATCTACCCGATGCTGACCGATGTCAAGTTGCTGGCGCGGCTGTTCGGCCTGCCCTACTTCCCGATTACGCCGCTGTTCCCATTGGCCGGCCCCGCGGGTCTGGTGCCGCTGCCGTCGAAGTGGCGCATCGCGTTCGGTGAGCCGATCCACACCGCCGACTACGCCGCCAGCGACGCTGAGGACCCGATGGTGACCTTCGAGCTGACCGATCAGGTGCGTGAGACGATCCAGCAGACGCTGTACCGGCTGCTGGCAGGTCGCCGGAACATCTTCTTCGGCTGAGTTACACGTCCGTTTTAATGGCCCCGACGCGGGGCAGACCCCTTAGCTGACTACTTGACCAGGGTGAACTGGCAAACGTCGGTGTAGTGGTCGCGGAAGAGGTCGGAGCACCCGGTCAGGTAGTGCATGTAGATGTCGTAGACCTCTTGGCCCTGCAGCTCAATGGCCTTGTCTTTGTGTGCCTCCAGCGCCGCGGCCCAGGCGTCCAACGTGGGAACGTAGTTCGACCCGATCCGGTGGTAGCGCTCAACCTTGAACCCGGCCCGAGACGAGTATTCGTCGATCTGCCAAATCTGGGGCAGCCGGCCGCCGGGGAAGATCTCGGTCAAGATGAACTTGATGAAGCGCAGCAGGCTCATCGGTGACGTCAACTTGAGCTCTTTGGATTCCTCGGCGCTGGGCATGGTGATTGTGTGCAGCAGCATCCTGCCGTCGTCGGGCATCACGTTGTAGCACATCTTGAAGAAGCTGTCGTAGCGCTCAAATCCGGCATCGCCAGCGCCATCGGCGAAGTGCTCAAACGCGCCTAGCGACACGATGCGGTCCACTGGTTCGCCGAATTGCTCCCAACCCTGCAGCCGTACCTCTTTGCGCCGAGGGCTGTCCATCTCGGCGAACTTCTGCTTGTCGTGGGCGAGCTGATTCTCGCTCAGCGTCAAGCCGATCACATTGACGTCGTACTTCTCGACCGCGTGCCTCATGGTCGCGCCCCAGCCGCAGCCGATGTCGAGCAGCGTCATGCCGGGCTCGAGGTTGAGCTTGCCGAGTGCGAGTTCCCGCTTGGCGTACTGGGCTTCTTCCAGCGTCATGTCGGGACGCTCTTCGAAGTAAGCGCAGCTGTAGGTCATCGACGGGTCGAGGAACAACTTGAAGAACTCGTTTGAGCGGTCGTAATGGGACTGGACTGCTTCAACCGGCGGGTTCAGCTGGGTGCCACCCGTTTCACCCTGTGACGTCATTAAATCGACCCTACTTTCCAGTTCAGATGGATGCAATTGCGGCGACAGTCGCCTCGGCGTCAGCCTCGTGGTGAGCCGCCTCGCCCAACATGGTAACCACGCTGGTAACCACCGGCTTTCCCTCGGCGTCTGTGACTTCGCTGCGGATTTCGGCGATTACCGTGCCGTGGGACTCTATGACGGAGTCGAGATAGGTGTCAAAGTACAACTTGTCGTTGGCCAGGATCGGCCGGTGGAACCGGAACTTCTGGTCACGATGGAAGACGCGGGCGATGTTGATCGGGATGTTGAACTTGGTGAAGATCTCCAGCTGCACGCGCCGCCCGGCGATCGCCAGGAACGTCAGCGGGGCCACCGGCGCGGGGTAACCGGCATCGGCGGCTTCAGCCTCGCTGTAGTGCATCGGGTGGTCGTCTTTGACCGCGATCGCGAACTCTCGGATTTTCTCGCGTCCGACTTGGAAGTAGTCCAGCTGCCGGTAATGCTTGCCGATGAGTCCTTGCGCTCCTTCGGGGACTGTCATGCCGCTTTGCTCTCCACTCAAATAGTTGCTAGCGGCGCAGCTTATCAGCGTGATTGGCGTCGCGATGCCAACGCTGCCAACGCGCCGCCGGCCGCGCCCAGAGCCAGAGCCGACGGGACCCCGATCCGAGCGGCCTTGCGAGCGGTTCGGAAGTCGCGAATTTCCCACCCCCGTTCGCGGGCCAGGCTGCGCAGGCGGGCATCGGGGTTGATGGCAACCGCGGTGCCCACCAGCGACAGCATGGGTACGTCGTTGTAGCTGTCGGAATAGGCGGTGCAGCGTTTGAGGTTGAGGCCCTCCCGGATCGCCAGCGACCGCACCGCGTGCGCTTTCCCGGTGCCGTGCAGGATCTCGCCGACCAGCCTGCCGGTGAATACCCCGTCGACCGACTCGGCGACGGTCCCCAGCGCGCCGGTCAGGCCGAGGCGGCGCGCGATGGTCGCCGCGAGCTCGTACGGCGTGGCGGTGATCAGCCACACCTGCTGGCCGGCGTCGAGGTGCATCTGCGTGAGTTCGCGGGTGCCGGCCCAGATTTTGTCGGCGATGATCTCGTCGTAGATCTCTTCGCCCAGAGTTATCAGCTGCGCGACCGACCGGCCTTCGATGAACGCCAGCGCTTTGCGCCGGCCGGCGGCGACGTCGTTGCTGTTCTCCTTACCGAGCAACTGGAACTTGGCCTGCGCGTAGATGAATCCGACTACGTCGCGGTAGGTGAAATACTCGCGAGCTGCCAGCCCGCGGCCGAAATGCACCGCCGACGAGCCCTGCACCAGTGTGTTATCCACGTCGAAGAATGCGGCGGCGGTCAGGTCGATCGGCGGCTGCGGACCATCTTCTGAAGCGGCGACCGCAGCCCGGAGGTCATCAAGCGCACGGTTGGCGCTGGCGTTGTCGGCCAGCGACTCCAGGTCAACGCGACCGGTGCGGTCTGCGCTGCCGGGTTCAGAGGAAGCCATCGGAAACCTCCTAAATCGCTGTGCCCACCCGGTGGCCGGTATCAACACTATCCGGCACACGTGTCATGCAGGTTTACCTGCCTGGCCTGGCCTGGACTCGCGATGTCAGCCCTGACGGCGCCGAGTGTGACGCCAGCGTCACGTTCGTCGTCGAGTGTGACGCCAGCGTCACGTTCGTCATCGCTGCGGCCGCCGCGGTTCCGGGTTCACGCTCCTCGACCCTGCGTTAGCAGCCCCACGTCGGAGGCCGATCGACCATGTCGCTCGAGTTAGCTGTCTTGCGGACGTTCATACTCAGTACCTGAAATGTCGTCCCAGAATTTCGGCGAGATTTCTGTGGCTCGAACTTCCTGGGCGGCGTCTACTTGTTGCTGAAACTCGTCGAATAATTTTCGTGCGCGCGCCCTCGCCGGTCGGATCATCGCCGGCCATCCGGGTGCATCCCGACAGGGCCGCGGTCAGCGTCGAGATCACCGACCAAGCCCTCACCAGCGGTAACTACCGCGGCACCGGCACCGTCCAGGGCCGCGGGCTCGACCGCCACCGGCGTCATCAGGTCACGACCACATACCCAAATTCGTCGACATCACACCGGCGTAGTTGCGGTGCGCGGTCGCACCCGCGGCCCGCAACTGGGCCAATGCCTCACGCATCATCGCCTCGCCGCGAGCCCAATGCTGGTGCGCCTCGGCGTGGGCCGCAGCGCCTTCCCCTGTCCAAGTCGCGTGCAGATTGCTGACCAGTGAGTCGAATTCGCTGAGCATGCTCTCGGCATAGCGCCCAAACTCGGCCATCCGCTGCACCGCATCGGCCAACGCCTCCGGATCCACCCGAAACGCCTCAGCCATTCCGCACGCCCCGCAGCGCCTGGGCAGACCCAGCCTCGTTTTGCTGATAACCCACACCGGCCTTGGCTACTGACCTCGCCAAGATCGACAACCCCAGCTGTACCTCGCCGGCCCCGCGATGCCACAGCTCCCACGCGGAGGCGTAGGCACCGCCCGACGCGCCGCGCCAGCCGCCCAGCATCTCGCCGACCTGACCGTCCAGCTCGGCCAACCGATGCCGCAGATCCTCGGCACCAGCACCCAGCGCCGCTGCGAAACCCTGCATCACCTGCGGGTCCACCCGCAGGGTGTTGTCAGCGCCCATGGCGGCAACCTAACGACTACCGTGCGGGGCCACAATTCACCCCGAAGACCGATGTCACACTGGTCGCCATGACCCACGCCCCAAGCCGGCCGCAGGTGGAGCTGCTGACCCGCGACGGGTGCTCAATCTGCGCGCGGGTACACGCCCAGCTGGCTGAACTGGCTGGTGAATTGGGCTTCGACTTGTCTACGACGGACGTCGACGCCGCAGCATTGGCGGGCAACCCTGGGCTGCGGACCGAGTTCGGAGACCGTCTGCCGGTGATCCTGCTGGACGGCCGCGAGCACAGTTACTGGGAACTGGACGAAGCCCGGCTGCGTGCCGATCTAGCAGCCCGTTGACGTTGGACGATATTTGGTAGCCCACCTGATAAACGTCTACCGTAGACACCAGTTCAGTTACTGGTACAAAGCAAGGGAGCTGGCCAGGTGATGCTGCCGTGAGCATCCTGCTCTTCGGGGTTTCGCACCGTAGTGCACCGGTCTCCGTCCTGGAACAACTCAGCATCGACGAATCCGATCAGATCAAGATCGTTGACCGGGTGCTGCAGTCGCCGTTGGTGACCGAGGCGATGGTGCTGTCGACGTGTAACCGGGTCGAGGTCTACGCCGTGGTGGACGCGTTCCACGCTGGTTTGTCGGTGATCGGGCAGGTGCTGTCGGAATACTCCGGGATGTCGATGGGAGACCTGACCAAACACGCCTACGTCCGCTACAGCGAGGCCGCCGTCGAGCACCTGTTCGCGGTTGCGAGCGGTTTGGATTCAGCGGTGATCGGCGAGCAACAGGTGCTTGGTCAGGTGCGCCGCGCGTATGCCGCCGCAGAGGCCAACCGCACCGTCGGCCGGCTGCTGCACGAGCTGGCCCAGCGGGCGCTGTCGGTGGGTAAGCGGGTGCATTCCGAAACCGCTATCGACGCTGCCGGTGCCTCAGTGGTGTCGGTCGCGCTGGGCATCGCCGAACGCAAGCTGGGCGGGCTGCCGGGGAAAACCGCAGTGGTGATCGGCGCCGGGGCAATGGGTGCGCTGTCGGCGGCACACCTCACCCACGCCGGCATCGGGCACGTTCACGTACTCAACCGGTCGCTGCCCCGGGCGCAGCGGCTGGCCCGCAAGGTCCGTGAATCGGGGGTGCAGGCCGAGGCGCTGACCCTCGACCGCCTGGCCCAGGCGCTTGCGTACGCCGACGTGGTGATCAGCTGCACGGGGGCGGTGAGCCCGGTGGTTTCGCTGGCCGATGTGCACCACGCGCTGGCTGCCGCGCGCCGCGACGAAGCTACCCGGCCGCTGGTGATATGCGACTTGGGCATGCCGCGCGACGTCGATCCGGCGGTGGCCGGACTGCCCGGTGTCTGGGTCGTCGATGTGGACCGCGTGCAACATGAACCGTCGGCCCATGCCGCCGCTGCCGACGTCGACGCCGCCCGCCACATTGTGGCGGGCGAAGTTGCCAGCTACCTGGTGGGGCAGCGGATGGCCGAGGTCACCCCCACGGTGACAGCGTTGCGCCAGCGAGCCGCCGATGTGGTCGAAGCGGAGTTGCTCCGCCTGGACAACCGGCTGCCGGGGCTGGAGAGCGCCCAGCGTGAAGAGGTGGCTCACACCGTGCGCCGGGTGGTGGACAAGCTGCTCCACGCGCCCACCGTGCGGATCAAGCAGCTCGCCAGCGCCCCCGGTGGTGACAGCTACGCCGAGGCGCTGCGTGAGCTTTTTGAACTTGACCAGACCGCCGTCGACGCCGTCGCCACCGCAGGTGAATTACCAGTGGTGTCAAGCGGATTCGACGCCGGCACCCACCGCGGCATGGGGCCCTTGCCGGGCAGCCCGAAGCAGTCCGCCGAGTAGCCGATTGGCCCACGTGATCCGGATAGGCACTCGGGGCAGTCTGTTGGCCACCACCCAGGCCGCCGTCGTCAGGGACGCTCTCATCGCCAACGGCCACCCCGCGGAGCTGGTGACCATCAGCACCGCGGGCGACCGCTCGTCGGCGCCCATCGCCAGTCTCGGGGTTGGCGTCTTCACCACCGCGTTGCGTGAGGCCATCGAAGATGGCCGGGTCGACGCGGCGGTGCACTCGCACAAGGATTTGCCGACCGCCGACGACCCCAGGTTCATCGTGGCCGCGATACCGCCACGGAATGACCCCCGCGACGCGGTAGTAGCCCGCGACGGACTGGTGCTCGGGGAGTTGCCGACCGGTTCGCTGGTGGGTACATCCTCCCCGCGGCGGGCCGCACAGCTTAGAGCATTGGGTCTCGGTTTGGAAATCCGCCCCCTACGAGGCAACCTAGATACCAGGTTGAACAGGGTAAGCAGTGGTGATCTTGACGCCATCGTGGTGGCCCGGGCTGGTCTGGCCCGGATGGGCCGCCTCGATGATGTCACCGAGACGTTAGAGCCGGTGCAAATGTTGCCAGCACCGGCTCAAGGCGCGCTCGCGGTCGAATGTCGCGCCGGTGACAGCCGGTTGGCGGCAGTGCTGGCGGAGTTGGACGACGCCGACACGCGCGCGGCGGTCACCGCGGAGCGAGCCCTGCTTGCCGAACTGGAGGCCGGTTGCTCCGCACCGGTGGGCGCGATCGCCGAAGTGGTCGAGTCCATTGATGAGGAAGGCCGCGTCTTCGAAGAGCTGTCGCTACGCGGCTGCGTTGCGGCGCTGGACGGATCCGACGTGATCCGCGCGTCCGGCATCGGCAGTCCCGGTCGGGCACGGGAGCTTGGGCTCTCGGTCGCCGCGGAGCTGTTCGAGCTGGGCGCCCGGGAGCTGATGTGGGGAGCGCGGCAAGACCCCGCGCGAGGAAGTTGACGAGAGTGACGTGGGAGCGACAATGACGACGCGAGGGCGTAAGCCGAGACCGGGCCGCATCACGTTCGTGGGCTCTGGTCCGGGCGACCCGGGATTGCTGACCACGCGGGCCGCCGCGGTGCTGGCGAACGCCGCCCTGGTGTTCACCGACCCCGACGTACCCGAGCCGGTGCTGGCGCTGATCGGCAAGGACCTGCCACCTGTCTCCGGCCCGGTGCCCGCCGAACCGGCTGCCGGGAACGCAGACGCTAGCGGTTCCCCCGACAAGGAGAACGGACAGGCCGCGCCTGCGGTCGTACCCGGCGGCCCCGACATCCGCCCAGCGCTGGGTGAACCTGCCGAAGTCGCCAAGACGCTGACCGCCGAGGCTCGTTCGGGCGCCGACGTGGTGCGTCTGGTGGCGGGTGATCCGCTGACGGTGGATGGCGTCATTACTGAGGTGAATGCCGTTGCACGCACCCACCTGCACATCGAGATCGTGCCCGGCCTGGCGGCCACCAGTGCCGTCCCGACCTATGCGGGGCTGCCCCTGGGCTCGTCGCACACGGTTGCCGACGTGCGCGGCGATGTGGACTGGGAGGCGCTGGCCGCGGCTCCCGGGCCGCTGATCCTGCAAGCCACCGCATCGCATCTGGCCGACGCAGCACGCACCTTGATCGACCACGAGCTGGCCGAAACCACCCCCTGCGTGGTGACCGCGCACGGAACCACCTGCCAGCAGCGTTCTGTCGAAACCACACTGCAAGGATTGACCGACCCGGCCGTCCTGGGCGGCACCGACGCTAGGCTGTCCCCCGCAAGCGGGGGGGATCCACTGAGCGGGCCACTGGTAGTGACCATCGGCAAGACGGTGGCCAGCCGGGCGAAGCTGAACTGGTGGGAGAGCCGCGCACTCTACGGCTGGACGGTGCTGGTGCCGCGCACCAAGGACCAGGCCGGCGAGATGAGCGAGCGGCTCACGTCTTACGGCGCGCTGCCGGTCGAGGTGCCCACCATCGCCGTCGAGCCGCCGCGCAGCCCCGCGCAAATGGAACGCGCCGTCAAGGGCCTGGTCGACGGCCGTTTCCAGTGGGTGGTGTTCACCTCCACCAACGCGGTGCGTGCGGTGTGGGAGAAGTTTGGCGAATTCGGTCTGGATGCGCGCGCGTTCTCCGGGGTCAAGATCGCCTGCGTCGGCGAGTCGACCGCTGACCGGGTCCGCGCTTTCGGTATCAGCCCCGAGCTGGTGCCGGCCGGGGAACAGTCCTCGCTGGGTCTGTTGGACGAATTCCCACCCTATGACAGCGTTTTCGACCCGGTGAACCGTGTCTTGCTGCCGCGCGCCGACATCGCCACCGAAACGCTGGCCGAGGGACTGCGCGAGCGTGGCTGGGAGATCGAGGACGTCACCGCCTACCGGACCGTGCGGGCCGCACCTCCGCCGGCGGCCACCCGCGAAATGATCAAGACGGGCGGCTTCGACGCGGTGTGCTTCACCTCCAGCTCCACGGTGCGAAACCTGGTCGGCATTGCCGGCAAGCCGCACGCGCGGACCATCATCGCCTGCATCGGGCCCAAGACCGCCGAGACCGCAGCCGAGTTCGGCTTGCGAGTGGATGTCCAGCCCGATACCGCCGCGGTGGGACCGCTGGTCGACGCGCTGGCCGAACATGCCGCGCGCCTGCGCGCCGCGGGCGCGCTGCCTCCACCGCGCAAGAAGAGCCGCAGGCGCTAGTGGGCTACCCGCGGCAGCGCCCGCGTCGGCTCCGCTCAACACCCGCGTTACGTCGTTTGGTAGCGCAAACCTCTTTGGAGCCAAGGCATTTGGTGCTGCCGATGTTCGTCGCTGACGGTATCGACGAACCGCGGCCGATCGCCTCCATGCCGGGTGTGGTGCAGCACACCCGGGATTCGCTTCGTAGCGCTGCCGCCCGTGCGGTCGCCGCCGGGGTGGGCGGACTGATGCTCTTCGGCGTGCCCCTTGACGAGGACAAGGATGCCACCGGCTCGGTGGGCGCCGACCCGGACGGCATCCTCAACGTCGCCCTTCGCGACCTGACCGAGGATCTTGGTGAGGCCACCGTGTTGATGGCCGACACCTGCCTGGACGAGTTCACCGACCACGGGCACTGCGGCGTTCTCGACGAGCGGGGCCGGGTCGACAACGACGCCACCCTGACCTGTTACGTGGAACTGGCTGTGGCGCAAGCGGAATCCGGCGCCCACGTGGTGGGGCCGAGCGGGATGATGGATGGCCAGGTGGGCGCGATCCGCGACGGCCTGGACGCCGCCGGCTACACCGATGTGGTGATCATGGCCTACGCCGCAAAGTTCGCCTCGGCGTTCTATGGCCCGTTCCGCGAGGCGGTGAGCTCGAGCCTGTCCGGCGACCGGCGCACCTACCAGCAGGAGCCGGGCAATGTCCGGGAGGCGCTGCGCGAGATCGAGCTGGATCTCGACGAGGGCGCCGACATCGTGATGGTCAAACCCGCGATGGGTTATCTCGATGTGGTGGCGGCCGCGGCGGACATCTCGCCGGTGCCGGTGGCCGCCTATCAAGTCTCGGGGGAGTACGCGATGATTTGTGCTGCGGCCAGGAACAACTGGATTGACGGTCGGGCCGCGGCGCTGGAATCGCTGACCAGCATCCGGCGCGCCGGCGCCGACATCGTGCTCACCTATTGGGCCGCCGATGCGGCGAGTTGGCTTTCGTGACGGGCCCGCGGGTAACAATCACGAGATGAGGGTTCAGATGACACCAGCGAGGGATACCAAGCCGTTGTTCTATGAACCCGGCGCCAGCTGGTATTGGCTGCTGGCGGGCCCGGCCGCGGCGGCGTCGATGATCCTGATCGAAATGTCCAGCGGCGCCGGCGTTGGGCTGCTGGTTCCGGCGATCTTTCTGGTGATGGTGTCGGCGTTCTTGGCAATACAGGTAAAGGCGGCGCGTATCCACACCTCGGTCGAATTGACCGAAGACGCGCTGCGCGAGGGTACCGAGACCATCCTGGTACGCGAAATCGTCAAGGTTTATCCGGAGGCCGAGAATTCCGTTCAGTCCGGGGAGCCGCTGGCGCGGTGGCAGACGGCGCGGACGCTCGGCGAAATCAACGGGTTACCGCGCCGCCGGATCGGCATCGGTCTGAAGCTCACCGGGGGCCGCACCGCACAGGCCTGGGCGCGCCGTCATCGTCACCTTCGGGAGGCGCTGACCCCGCTGGTCCAGGAGCGTGTCGGGCCGGCATCGGATATCACCGACGTCGATGATGGTGACGATGACGCCGGGTCGCCGCAGTGATTGCCCGCTACCGGGCTCTGGTCGAACTTGGCCTGGCCTTTGCCGCGCTCGTGGGCGCCGCGGTGAGCTGGTTGCATGCGCGGTACACGGTCGGCGTCGCGCCCATCGCGGATGGGCAGCCGTCCGCCACGTCGTTGGTTTATGATCCCCAGCTGCTGCTGCTGACTATGGTGTTGGCGACGACCGCCGGGGTGCTGGCGGTGGTCGGGATGGCCAGGCTGCGGCGTGTGCGGCTCAGCCCGAACGGACACGCGGACGGCCTGAACTAGCGCTCGCTAGCGATCTAGGTTGTCTTCCTGATGAGCGGCAGCACCAGCTGACGGCGGCTGACAATGGCATCGGCCAGGTTGCGGAGCGCCTCGTGTACCGAGCGCGCAATCGGAAACATGGCCTCGTTCTCGTCCTCGTTGCAGCCGTCACCCAGCAGCTCGACGACCGCCGGGCTCGCGACCAATGTCCACTCCACCCCAGCGGCGCGGCAGTCCTCATCGAGCATGCACAAGAGCGAGATGCCAGCCGGAGCAAAGTGACTCACGTCACTCATATCGAGTACCACAGGGTTGTTCCCCAGGATGAAACGCCGAATGTACTCGCTGACCCGATCGACATTGACGGCGTCGATTTCGCCTCGAATGGTCACCACTGTCGCCAGGTGACGACAGTGAGCCCGAATCTGGGCGCCACCGCAGTCAAAGGTGCAGTTTGCCTGTCGATTGGTGCGACTAGTGCCGTTCGAAGCCGACGTGGTGATCGCGATAGTCATGAGCAGTCTCTCCGTGGCGTTCCCTGTGGCTTTGTGGGGCCGACTCAACGCCGACCAAACTTGTCTCTAACGCTCCCCGCAAAATCTAAGGAGACCGAAAGCCGCGTCTAACTCTTTGCTAAGAAGCGATTTTGGGGGTGCTTGCGGAGATCCAAGCAACGTCGATGATGGCCGTTTTGGGCTTGAGCAACCGGCGAGCAACCGACGTGCGGCAATTCGGGTGGGCTGATCCATACCACAAGCCACACCACAACCCCTCACGCGATCGCGGTGGTCGCGCTGTTACGCTGCGATGGCTGCCGGTTGCTGGTCGGGGGGCTTGTGATATGGCGAGGTCGCCCGGTCAGCCGAACTAGAAGGCGAACGAAACAGCAGAGTCCAGACGGAAAGAGCGTCGTGCGCAGCGCAGAGATCAAGGCCCTGACAGGACTCCGCATAGTCGCCGCGGTGTGGGTAGTGCTGTTTCACTTCCGGCCGATGCTGGGCGATGCGGCGCCTGGCTTCCGCGACGCCCTCGCACCGGTGCTCAACTGCGGCGCGCAAGGCGTCGACCTCTTCTTCATCCTCAGTGGGTTTGTGTTGACCTGGAACTACCTCGACCGCATGGGCCGGTCGTGGTCGGCCCGCGCCACTCTGCACTTCCTGTGGCTGCGGCTGGCCAGAGTGTGGCCGGTGTACCTGGTCACATTGCACCTCGCAGCCCTGTGGGTGATCTTCACCCTCCACGTCGGTCATGTACCGTCGCCCGACGCCAGTCAGCTCACCGCGACCAGCTATGTACGCCAGATCCTGCTGGTGCAGTTGTGGTTTCAGCCGTACTTCGATGGGTCCAGTTGGGATGGACCGGCGTGGTCGATCAGTGCGGAATGGCTGGCCTACCTGCTGTTCGGTCTGCTCGTCCTGGTGATTTTCCGGATACAGCATGCTACGAGGGCGCGGAGCCTGATGTGGCTGGCTTTCGCGGCGTCGTTGCCGCCGGTGGTGCTGTTGTTGACCAGCGGCCAGTTCTACACCCCGTGGAGCTGGCTGCCGCGAATCGTGACGCAGTTCACCGCGGGTGCGCTGGCCTGTGCCGCCGTCCGCAGGTTACGGCTGACCGATCGCGCTCGCCGCGTCGCCGGGTACTTTTCCGTACTCCTCATCGTCGCCATTGTGAGCATCCTCTACCTGTTTGACGCGCATCCGCTCACCGGAGTCCAGGACAGCGGCGGGGTGGTCGACGTGCTGTTCGTTCCACTGGTGATGACGCTGGCGATCGGCGTGGGCAGCCTGCCGAGGCTGCTGTCAACCGGGTTGATGGTTTACGGCGGGCAGATCTCGTTCTGCCTGTACATGGTGCATGAGCTGGTGCATACCGCATGGGGATGGGCCGCAGAACAATTCGAGCTCACGCTGGGAGACTTCCCGTGGAAATGGAACGTCGTCGGCCTGCTCGTGATCGCCGTGGGTGCCGCGATCCTGCTGTATCACTTCGTCGAAGAGCCCGCCCGCCGTTGGATGCGCAGGATGGTTGACGGCGTGGTAGATGTCAGAGCCGCGAACGCGAGAATCGAGCCCGACGAGTCGGTAAGCACCAAGGTTTATCCGATCGACGGTGCGCTGGAAGCGGTTTCGGCCCGCGCGGTGTGACGGTTGCCGGGGTACGCGAATCGTGCTGTGCCCCAGAACCTATCGAGAGCAATGCTGACCAGCTCCTACTCGGATTACAAACGAGCTGCAGCGAGATGGCAGGAGTTCGCGTCAGTTTCCTCGTACGATTTCGTTGATTTGGATGCGGCACACGACGATACCGTTCACAGTGGAGGTAGTAGTGAGTCGTCTGGCCACGGTCGTCATTAATCTCACTCTGCTGGTCGGCGTGGTCATCGAATACCCGGCACACCCGGCACACCCAGCACGGGTGCGCGCCTACCACACACTGACCCTGGATTTCAGGCTAAAACACGGCGCAGTGATCGGCGACTCGTATACCACCGGCACCGATGAGGGCGGCCTGGGCCCGAAATCATGGACCGCTCGCACCTGGCAGACGCTCGCTCAGCGAGGCATGCGGATCGCAGCCGATGTGGCAGCCGAGGCCAGAGCAGGCTATGGCGTGCCCGGCGACCACGGCAGCGTTTTCGAGGATCTGACTGCTAGCTAGGGCGGTGAAGCCCGACGATGGACTGGTGGTGTTCTTCGGATCCCGCAACGACCAGGGCGTCGATCCCGAGCTGCTGGTCGAAAGGGCCCGCCATACCTTCGATCTGGCGCGCCGCTTTGCGCCGTCCGCGAGGTTCCTGGTGATCGGACCGCCGTGGCCAACCGCCGATGTACCTGACTCTATGCTGCAGATTCGCGACGTGCTCAACGCTGCGGCCCGGGCCGCAGGAGCAGCGTTCGTCGACCCGATCGGTGACCGCTGGTTCGTCGACAGGCCCGACATGATCGGCGCGGATGGCGTGCACCCTAACGACGCGGGGCATGAGTATCTGGCGGACAAGATCGCACCGCTCATTCGCATGCAGTTGTCTAGGTGAGTATGCATTCGTGTTCGCGGTGTTCCTGAAGGGCCAGCTTTTACGGCCAAAGCACTAGCCGCACAAGGTGTTTAGCGTGAACACGGTTGACGTGTTCAGTCCTCTGCGTGCCGCTCGTAGTCCCAGCGCTCAAGGCGGGCCTGCAGTTCCACCAGACCAAATCCGGCGAGTGGAGTGGCCGCCGAGAGGCAGACCAGCAGCAGGGGAGTCATCTCAAACCTTCCGAAGACCTTTCATTTGGTATGACGTGCTGCCTCGGCATTAAGTTCACCCGCCCGCCACGGCGCGATCGGCCAGCGCGCCGATAACGGGTGCCAGCACTTGTGCGTACTCGGTCGTCACGTGGTTGTCGTCCCGGAACACCAGGGTGTTGCCGACGATCACCGGGCAGCGGTCGGGGGTGCAGAACAGGTCGGTCAGATCTGCGTAGTGGCCGCCGCCGGCGGCGGTCGCCGCCTGCTCGGCGGCGATGCCGCCGCTGTTGGCCGCGACCGACCGTGTCGGCGCGCAGGCGGTGGCGTCGTCCAGGTGAGCGGACAGACAGGTGGGCACGGACGACTGGGGATCGGCGACCGGCCCCAGCACCAGGACGGCCGCGCCGGTGCTGCGCAGCTGTGCCACGGCGCGGGACAAGGTGTCGATCCACGCCGGGTCGTACGACGCGAAGCTGAAGTCCGCGTGGTAGCGCCGGCTCATGCTCAGCACGACCAGGCGCGGATGTTCGGCCTTCAACCGGGCCATGATCTGGCCGCGCCATGTTTCGCATTCGGTGTACTCGCGACCCAGGTAGGGGCTGATGATCGGCAGATCCAGCAGTGGGCAGGTCACCTTGGCCAGCGTCTCCAGCCGCCAGTGCCGCTGTTCGGCGACCTGTTGGAATGCCGGGTCCCACATGGCGGCATGCGAGTCGCCAACCAGGGCCACGGTCGTCGGCGAGGCGGTGTCGCCCGTCGCGCACTCGCTTTGTCCCACGTCACGCCACGAACGCATGCAACCGTTGACGAATATGGCCGCCTTGTCGGCCGGCGCGTGGGCAATCGACGGGTTCAGGTTCGACGGGACAGCGCGCAGGCCCGCGGCCGCCGCGACCGCGTCGCGCGCCTGGGCGAAAGCCTGCCGGACCGCCGCTTCGTGCGGATCGATCGGTTGCGGGTCGACGGCGGGGATCCCCGTCGCGGGTAGCGTGACGATCTTGGCCGCCGGGGCGGCCGCTCCGTGACCCACCGGCTCCGGCACCACCGTCAGCAGCAGCACGCATGCGCTCGCCGTGGCCGCGGTGGCAACGCCGGCGAGGGCGAGGCTGGCCTTCGCCGATCGGCGCAGGGCAGCGGCGAACCGGCCGGGATTCTCGACCAGATGCACAGTGAGCACAGCGAGTCCGGCGGAGACGATCGTCGCGGCCAGCCTGGCCGCCAGGCCGGCGGGCTCACCCAGAAACGCGGGCATGAGTACCAGCACGGGCCAGTGCCAGAGGTACCACGAGTACGACACCCGCCCGACCGCCCGCATGGCCGGCAGCGACAGCAGCCGACCGGCTCCGCTGACGGTGGTGACACAGCCGCCGCCGATCACCATCGCGGTGCCGAGCACCGGTAGCAGTGCAGCGGTGCCCGGGTACGGAGTGCTTGGCCCCAGTTGGGTGCAGGTCAGCAGGATCAGCGCCAGACCGCCCCATCCGGCGATCGCGGCGGGCAGCACCGGCAGCCGGCGCCAATGGCGGACAGAAAGGGCCACCAGGCCACCGGCGGCCAACTCCCAGGCGCGGGTGGGCAGCGTGAAGAACGCCCAGGGCGGCGAGGTGCGGGTCCACACCACGGCTGCGGCCAGCGACGGCGCGGCGACCAACGTGAGCACCACCGCATACGGTGCGCCCCGCGACGCGGCCCGGGTGTCCCATACCCGACGGACGAGCCACGCCGTACCGATGATCAACACCGGCCACACCAGATAGAACTGCTCTTCCACACCGAGTGACCAGTAGTGCTGGAACGGCGACGGTGGGAGGTCGGAGGCCAGGTAGTCGGTGCCTTGGATGGCGAACCGGTAGTTGCCGACATACAGGGCGCTGGCGATGCCGTCCATGAAGACGCTTCGTGCCTGCAGTGGCGGCAGCACGACCGCCGCGCCGACCGCGGTGACGATGCCGACGGTGGCCGCGGCCGGCAGCAGGCGGCGAGCCCGCGCACCGTAGAAGTGGCTCAGCCGAACGGTATTGGTGGCGGTCACCTCGCGCCAGATCAGCCCGGTGATGAGGAAGCCGGAGATGACGAAGAAGACGTCCACACCGATGTAGCCACCGGCCGCACCCGGTATGCCCGCGTGGTAGAGCACGACCACCAGCACCGCGACCGCGCGCAGGCCCTCGATGTCCGGGCGAAACCCGTTCCGCGGAGTGCGCCGCTCCGCCGTGCGGGGTGGGCGTACCACCCGCTTGCGGGGGCGGCTGGAGGTGTCTGCCTTCCGGGCCGTCATCAGCCTCGGCTAGGACGCCATCCAGGCCAGCTCGCCGGGCAGCTGCTGGCGCCAATACTCCACGTCGTGCCCGCCGGCAGAGAAGCTGCCCGCCGGCGGCTTCTTCAGCTGGTTGACGAACTGGCGGGTGGCGAAATAAAAGCGGTCGCCGGTGCCGCAGTCCACGCGCACGGGGATCGAATTCAGCGCCGGCAGGCCGAGCACGCTGTTTTGCACCCAGTCGTCGTAGCTGTCGAACGCCCCGGGGGCGCTGCCGGTGAACGAGGTGAACAACGCCGGGCTGATCGCGCAGATCCCGGCGGTCCGCGACGGGCCCAGCCGGGCACCCAGCAGCAGCGAGCCGTATCCGCCCATCGACCACCCCATGAAACCCACCCGGGAGGTGTCCATACCCATCGAGCTCAGCATCGGCAGCAGCTCGTCGAGCACCATCGCACCGGAGTCCCCGCCCGAAGCCCTTCGGTGCCAATAGGTATTGCCGCCGTCGACGCCCACCACGGCGAACGGCGGCTTGCCCTCTTTGACCAATTTGGCCAAGCCGTCCTCGACACCCGTTTCCAGCATCTGGCCCGCGTTGCCATCCTTGCCGTGCAGTGCGATCACCGGCCGCAGCATTCCGGTCTGGCCCGGCGGCATGGCGATCACCCAATTGGTCTTGATGCCGCCACGGGCCGCTGAGATGAACGAGCCGGTGAGCTTGGTCGGCAGGGTACTGCCTGCGGTCGGGGGCTCGAACGGCGCGGGAGCCTGCGGTGGCGCGGCTTGCGGTTCGAGCGGATCCAGCAGGGCGCCCAAAGCCCACACGCCAGCGGCTGCTGCGCTGGCACCGGCGCCCACACGCAGTACCGCACGGCGGTTCAGGTCAGGCACGAGCGTCATAATGCCGCCCCGACCCGGTTTTACCGCCACAGCCACGCCGTATCGGAAAGCAACGTAATTACGCCGTGACACCCGGGATCCGATCTCGCCGGTTTCAACCCTCGCGCGCCGGGCCGCCGTCCCGCACGATCCGACTATCGAACATCGCACCCAGAGAAGTGCAAAAGGCAACGGCGCGCTGGGTTTGAATAGGGTGTCGGTTCTGATCGTGGTGACCATCGCCGCGTTGACTATGGCGGTGCTGCTGCCCGTTTCGGGAGCATTGACCGATCGCTTCGGCGCGCGACGGGTGTATCTGGCCGGCGTGGCTTGCTACGGCGTCGCGGCCTTCCCGGTATTCGCGTTGTTCGGTACCAAGAATCTGGTCTGGTTCGGGCTAGCGATGATCATCGTGTTAGGTGTCGTGCACGCGCTTTTCTACGGCGCGCAGGGCACGCTGTATTCGGCGCTGTATCCCACCGGTACCCGCTACACGGGTTTGTCGTTCGTCTACCAGTTCTCCGGCGTGTACGCCTCGGGGCTCACCCCGATGGTCCTCACCGCGCTGATCGCGGCCGTCGGAGGGACACCGTGGGCCGCGTGCGGGTATCTGGTTGCGACGGCCGTCATCAGCGTGCTCGCGACCGCGCTGATCCGCGAGCAAGACCTGCATCTTTGAACTGACCTGCACTCGCAACCTCTCGCCGGTTGCCAGGCCGGAAATTCACTCGTAGTAGACGATTGCGTTCCTTTGTTGACGCGGCTACGCTGGGGCAATTAGTGAACGTTATCGTCTACAAGCTGACGTATCGTCCCGTCGATCGGCAGGAAGCGAGAAGAACATGACAATTGACACGAGCGTTGCCGGTTTCGAGCCGTTGTATGGCCAAGCGGCCGACGGGCTGATCCCGTGGGACATCGGCGGTCCGCAGCCGGTCGTCCAGCAGTTGGTGGCCTACGGTGCGATACGCGGCGAGGTACTCGACCCGGGCACCGGCCCGGGTTATCACACGATCCACTATGCGTCGCAAGGGTATTCGGCCACTGGGATCGACGGTTCACCCTCGGCGATCGAGCGGGCCAAGCGGAACGCCGAGCGCGCCGGGGTGCAGGTCGATTTCCAGGTAGCCGACGCCACCAAGCTGGATGGTTTCGAGGGCCGCTTCGACACCGTGGTGGACAGCGCTTTCTATCACGTGTTCATGGATGACGAGGTCATCCAGACGCGGTACGCGCAGGCGCTGCACCGGGCCACCAAACCGGGGGCGCGGTTGTACATGTTCGAGTTCAGCCCGCACAACGTCAACGGCATTCAGTGGGCAGGCATACCAGCAGACAACTTCGAGCGAGTGCTTGGGGCCAGCGGATGGCGCGTGGACTACTTGGGTGGCACCACCTATCAGGCCCGCTTTGTCCCGGAGACGTTCGAAGCAATGACCACGATCATTTCCGAGCACCAGGACGAGATCCTGGAGCGGATGCAGCCGCTGCTGCAACAGCTGGGCGTTCTTGACCCGCTGCTGCAAGACCACCGGGTGCACCTGCCGGTGTGGTCCGTGGTGGCCACCCGTCTGGACTGACAGCCCGCGGCTCGCCGGGCGCGCCCCGTTGGTGCCCCGCTCACCGATGTGCTGTGGTTAGTGACCAGCACTAGGTGGCGGGGCACGCCGGGAGGACCCAGGACATGGCTAGCGATGGGTAGCACTTCGCGGCTGCGCCCAGGACTGTCGCAGCGACAACTCAATATGATCGCCATCGGCGGTGTGATCGGCGCCGGATTGTTCGTCGGGTCTGGTGTGGTGATCAAAGACGCCGGGCCCGCCGCGTTCCTGACCTACGCGGTCTGCGGTCTGCTGATCATTCTCGTGATGCGGATGCTGGGCGAGATGGCCACCGCCAACCCGTCGAGCGGATCGTTCGCGGATTACGCGGCACAGGCACTGGGCGGCTGGGCAGGATTTTCGGTTGCCTGGCTGTATTGGTACTTCTGGGTGATCGTGGTCGGCTTCGAGGCGGTCGCCGGCGGGAAAGTTCTCAACTACTGGTTCCCTGCGCCGCTGTGGCTGTCGGCCCTGTGTCTGATGGTGCTGATGACCGCGACCAACTTGTTCTCGGTGTCATCGTTCGGCGAGTTCGAATTCTGGTTCGCCGGCATCAAAGTCGCGACCATCGTGATCTTTATCGTCGTCGGCGCGGCTTTCGTGCTGGGAGTGCCGCCGGGCCATCACATGGATTTTTCCAACCTCAGCTCGCACGGCGGATTCTTCCCGAAAGGCGTCGGGGCTGTCTTCGCGGCCATTGTGGTGGTGATCTTCTCCATGGTCGGCGCGGAAGTCGTTACCATCGCTGCCGCCGAAAGCCGGGACCCGGAGCGGGCAATCCAGCGAGCGACAAGATCGGTGGTTGCGCGCATCGCGATCTTCTTTGTTGGTTCGGTCTTTCTGCTCGTCGTGATCCTGCCGTGGAACTCCGTGGAGCTCGGCGCCTCGCCGTACGTCGCCGCCCTCAAGCACATGGGTCTTCCGGGCGCGGATCAGGTCATGAACGCGGTGGTGCTCACCGCAGTGCTGTCCTGTCTGAACTCGGGCCTGTACACCGCGTCGCGGATGCTGTTCGTGCTCGCCGCCCGACAAGAGGCGCCGGCCCAGCTGATCAAGCTCAGTGGGCGGGGGGTCCCCCACATCGCCATCTTGTGCTCGTCGACCGTCGGTTTCGGTTGCGTCATCATGGCTTGGGTCGCGCCGCGCACGGTGTTTCTCGTCCTGCTCAATTCGTCGGGCGCCATCATCTTGTTCGTTTACTGGCTGATCGCACTGTCGCAGATCGTGCTGCGCCGCCGGACGCCTCCGGACAAGCTGCGGGTGAAGATGTGGTTCTTCCCGGTGCTGTCGATCCTCACTCTCGCCGGAATCACCGTCGTGCTGGTGCAGATGGCGTTCGACCACTCTGCACGCAGTCAGCTCTGGCTCAGCCTGCTGTCCTGGGCGGTGGTGGTTGGGTTGTACTTTGGCGCCAAGTGGTGGCGTGGACGAATTGATGGTCGGCAGCGAAATCCGTTGGCGGAATGAGCGGAATAGCCAAATTGCCCGCCTTCCAGCGACAACGCGCTCTGGATCACTGGCGCGGTTGTCGCTCGGAGGCGGGCACAACGGCTGCCCGCCGGTTTAGTCCGATTCACTAGTGCCCCACTGCCATTGGCGCCAGTCAGTAGGACGGTGTTGACCGTGCCGGTCCGGAGGCGGCGGCCAACGTGTCGGCGCCGATGAACGGAGGCGCCACCACCGTGCACCGATGCGAACATCGGCCGCGTCGACACCGAAGTCCCCTCGCCATCAACGTAATTCGCGATGGTTCTCAGGCTTGCGGTAGGGCTCCAGCAGCCTGGCGAAGGAAAATGCGGAAAGCGAATCAGCCGGTCTTGGTGAGCAGTACCGCTTCCTCGAACGGCAGCCTGGCGAAGATCGGCCGCCATCCACGGGTGACATGCGGCGCGGCCTCGGCCTTCGTGACCACCTGCGGGTCGGTGACGCCGAAGGTCTTGCCGTAACGCCGCATCCGTCCGCCGCCCGCCGCGGTGATGTTCTTCAGCCAGTCACGGTTTGGGCCGTAGGTCAGCAATATCGCCACCCGCGGCTGTCCACCGGTGTCGGCGCTGAACACCACTAACGGGGTGCGGTAGGACTTCCCGGAGCGTCGGCCGAGGTGCTCGAGGATGCCGTGTGCCGGGATCCGGCCGGCCCATAGCCGCTGGATCGGGTTGGTGACATGCCGGTTGAACCGGGCGAGCCATTGCGGTAGTTGCATGCCGATATCAAACTTTCGCCCGTGTCGCGCCCAACATCGTTTACCGGCCGCTCCGTCACTCGCAACGTCACGTTGGGGTGACGCTCCACTGCCTTTCCACCGACTTGACCACCGCGGTCAGTGTCGCGTTCACCGGCGCCTCGACGCCGACGCGCGCCCCCTGCCGCGGGACGGCCCCGTTGATGACGTCGATCTCGCTGACCCGGCGCGCCTCGTGGTCGAGCAGGGCCGACGGTTTGGCGTCGGGGATCTGGGCGCCGAATGCCCGCACGTGCGCGACGGGGTCGGTGACGGCGATCGCGATGCCGGATGCCCGGGCGACGGTCCATGCCTCCGCCGCCGCCGCCCGGCTGACAGGGCCCATCTCAGGGTCGTCCATCACCTGGCCGACGGTCATCTGAGTCAAGGCGCACGGCGCGCTGTAGGCGACATTGCACATCAGCTTCTCCCACTGCATGGCTGCGATGTCGGTGAGCGCGGCGGCGTCGAATCCGGCGTCGGTCCAGGCTCGTGCGATCGACTCGACCGTTGCGTACGGCAGCGACGAGTAGGCGCCGAAACGCATCGCCCGCATGGCGTTGTGATGCACATGCCCGGGAGCAATGCGCGCGGCGCCGAACCCACTGGCGATCCCGACCGCGACCCGCTGATCCCCGACGATCCCGGCGACGGTCTCAGCCGAACCGAGGCCATTCTGGATAGTCAGCACCGGCGTATTCGGGCCCAACATCGGAAGAGCTTGCTGCGCACCGGTTGTCACGTCAGCTGCTTTGACGGCGAGCACAATCAGGTCCATCGTCTCGACTGGCGCGACGGTGCTCGCCCGCAGCGGCACCACCTGGTCCGAGCCGGGGCCGGTGACCCGCAGCCCGTGCTGGGCGATCTGGTTGATGCTGGCTTGGTCACAGTCGATCGCCACGACGTCGTTACCCGCGGCGCCGAGCTTGGCGGCATAGATGGAACCCATTGCACCACAACCGATTACCGCAATCTTCATCCGCATGCTCCCAGGTCAGGCCGTCAGGTCGGTGATCAGCTCGGCGAGCCCGGCCTTTTGTTCGAGGCCGAAGCCCGGCGCGTCCGTCGGCGCGATCCGGCCCGCGTGCAGCGTGCAGCCGTCGGGATACCCGCCGAAAGGTTGGAACACTCCGGGATAAGACTCGCATCCGCCCAGGCCCTGGCCGGCCGCGATGTGCAGGTTGATCAGGTGCCCGCCATGCGGGAAGGCGAACCGGCGATCGAAGCCATGGGCCTCGAGCACCTCGAGCATGCGTGCGTACTCGCCCAATCCGTAGCTCAGGCCGGCGTCCATCTGGAAGATGTCGCGCCCCGGCCGCATGCCGCCGTATCGAACCAGATTGGTCACATCGGGCACCGAGAAGAGGTTTTCGCCGGTGGTGACCGCGCCGTCATAACAGGCCGTCACCGCGCTGTTCAGGTCGAAATCCAGTGGATCGCCCGGCTCTTCGTACCAGCGCAGGTCGTAGGGCCCCAGGGCCGCCGCCCACTGTGTCGCGGCGGGCCGGTCGAACCTGCCGTTCGCGTCGACCGCGACCTGTCCCGCGTCGCCGACGATGTCGATGACCGCCTCGATTCGCGCCAAGTCATCGCGGACAGACGCGCCGCCGATCTTCATCTTGACCGCGTC
This sequence comes from uncultured Actinomycetota bacterium, assembly GCA_963728815.1. Classification (GTDB taxonomy): domain Bacteria; phylum Actinomycetota; class Actinomycetes; order Mycobacteriales; family Mycobacteriaceae; genus Mycobacterium. The sequence goes on along the minus strand of CAVSLH010000011.1, from coordinate 252,041 downwards.
ATAGCCCAAATCACGGTAGGCCCGCATTTCGTCGCGCAGGCGATCCATGCCGCTACCCGGGTAGTAGTAGCCGCCGGCGGCATACACCTCAACTGTCCCCGCGGGCTCCCGTCCGAAGTGGCGGGCGATGGTCAAGTAGGCGGGTTCGTCGTCGAGTTTGGCGTTCAGGTCCCAGCACGCCAGTTCCAGGGCACCCGTGGCCGCCGCCCGGTCCCCGTGACCGCCGGGCTTCTCGTCAGTGAGTGCACGCGCCAAAACGCTGGCCGGGTCGATCCGTCCGGAGCCGTCCAGTAGCGCATCCGGGGACGCGGCCAGCACGCGCGGGATCATCCGGTCGCGCAGGATCCTGCTCTGGGCGAACCGCCCGATCGAGTCGAATGCCATCCCGACGACGGGCTTTCCGTCCCGGATCACGTCGGTGAACACCGCGACCAGCGAGACGGTGTGGTTGGAGAAGTCGACGACCGCGTTGGCGGGGCCGCCGCCCGCGTCGACGCGTAGCCCGACCGCCCGCTCCAGGATTTTGGTGATCCGCAGCACCTGATCTCAGGGGGTCACAGTGAACAGAACCGCCTGTTCGAACGGCAGACGTGCGAAGATCCGCCGCCCGCGGGTGACATGCGACGCTGCCTCGGCCTTGGTGACGACTTGCGGGTCGGTGATGCCGAACGTCTTACCGTTGCGGCGTATCCGTCCGCCTCCGGCGGCGGTGAGGTTCTTCAGCCAGTCGCGGTCGGGGCCGTAGGTCAGCAGGATCGCCACGCCGGGTTTGCCATCGATGGTGGCGGTCATCGCATTCACCGGTGTGCGGTAAGGCTTTCCGGAGCGCCGTCCGACATGCTCGATTATGGCGAACGATGGGGCCCAGCCGGCCCACAGCCGCTGAATGGGGTTGGTGACGTGCCGGTTGAATCGGGCGAGCCTTTGGGGAAGTTGCATACCGCTATCCAACTCGTCCGCCCCGGCCGACATCAAGATGTACGGCGCGTCGCGGGCACCAGCGTGCGTGTCAGCCGAGCCGGCCGGGACGGTGGCGGATGCCACGGCTGCTGGTCGTGCGCCGGCCATGCATAGCAAGGGGTCTGGCCGTCCAGGAGTTGTCGCAGGCCGGGAATGGCCAGGTCGCAAGCGGACCAGTCGTAGAGGAGTTCTAGTCGTGGTTGGATGACCCCGACATCGAGCAGGTGCGCTATTCCATGTTCAGCCCGCAGATAGGGCGTGAGGTCATCACCGAGCGGGTAGCGGTCGGGGAGCACCCGGGAAAGCGACAGGAATATGCCGGTCATGCCCAGCCGCGGGTCGCCGAGTGGCCGGCCGGCGAAGGCAAGCCAGCCCAGCGCAAGCCGCGGCGCGGCGATCAGCGCGTGGGCGTACAGAACCCGCATCAGCACCAGGTTGATGAAGAAGCGTTCGACGCGGGACTCGCCAGCCGCGAGGTGCTGGTGTTCGAGGTATGCGCTGACGACGCTCATGTTGTGTGCGCGATACCAGCTCCTTGCGGTCGGCTGACGAATGAACTGCAACCATGCGGCGACGGTGGCAGAACTGGGAGACCCTGGACTACCGAAGGCTAGGGCGCGGGCTTCGCAGCCGTCGTAGAGCAGGCGTTCGTTCATCGCTCGCCACCATCGGCTCCCCGGGGTAGGCGAATCGACCGGGTTGAGGAGTCCTCGGCGCAGCTGCCATCTCATGAACGCCGATGCGGCCTGGCGGAAGGGCAGATAGCCACGGTCGACGTGGGATGGGACCCGGTAGGAGGCCCGCATCAGTGAGAGCCGCGCGTTCGGATCGTCGCGGACCGCGCCGACCTTGCCGAGCGCGACGGCGGCGGCCGTCTGCCCTGTCACCGCTCGATTGTCGATGATGGCGGCTCATTTGGCTTGTGTTTTCACCACGACACTGGCAGTTCGCCGAGCCCGCCGGCCAGCACATCATGACGCACGGTCAGTGTTGCGGGTTCAACCGTCAGCTGCATGGATGGGAATCGTGGAATTAGTTGGGCGAACACCGTTTTGAGCTCGATCCGCGCCAAGGGTGCGCCGATGCAGTAGTGCGCCCCGTATCCGAAGGTGAGGTGAGACGTTTGCTTGCGGCCGAGATCCACAGCATCCGGGTCGATGAACACCGCCGGATCGTGATTGGCCGATCCGATGTCCAGCAGCACCAGATCTCCGGCCCGGATCATGACATCATCGATCTGCAAGTCCGTGCGCGCATAGCGCGGAATGCCGGCGATGCCGGCGCCGCCCCGCGTCGAGGCTCGCAACAGCTCCTCGACTGCGTTGGGAATCAGGGCAGGGTTGTCCGAAAGTGTCTGCCACTTACCCGGATTGGTCAGCAACAGTAGTGCGTCCCATCCGATCTGGACCACGGTGGTCTCATGTCCGGCGAACAACAGGTGTATGGAGCTGGCGGCGGCCTCCTCGTCGGAGACCCCGTCGGTCGCACACAGCCGCGATATCACATCGTCGTCGGGATACGTGCGCTTGCGCTTGACCAACTCGATGCCGTAGCGGTAGAGCTCAGCCAGTCCGTGCTCAGAGCGGGCATGATCGCACACGTTGGCAGCATCCTTTGTCCAGCTACGGAACTGGTCACGATCGGTGTAAGGCACCCCGAGCAGCTCGCAGATCACCAGAATCGGTAACGGCAGCGCCAATTTCGCGTGCAGGTCAGCGGGCGGTCCTTCCTCGTCCAGGTCGTCTAGCAGCCCCGTGGTCAGTGCTTCCACCTTGGGTATCAGCGGTCGCAGATGCTTGGGCGAGAAGTGGGGCTGCAGCAGGGCGCGCATCCGGGCGTGGTCGGCCGCTTCGGTATCGAAGTTGCCCAGCGGGCCGCCAAACAGTGCTGATTCCCCACTGCGCGCGGCAGTGTCGGGTCGCGGGTGTGAGCGGCCCAGCCTGTGGTCATCGATCAGTTCGCGTACATGGGCGTAGCTGGTGACCAGCCAGGCTTCCTGGCCCACCGGGGTGCGAACTCGGTGGACCGCGCCGCGCGACTGCAGTTCACGCAGTGCGGGTGCAGTTTCGAGTGGATGCGTCTGCCCGAACGGCAATTGCGGCAACTGGGTTGATGTGGTCACCACATCCTCCAAGTATTGGCTAACTTGTATCAATAAGTATATACAACATTAGTTGTAAACTGTATCTTTGACAAGGGGAGGTCGCGGTGACAACTGCGAGATCTGCGCTGACGCGGCGGATGCCGCGCGCGCAACGGCGTGAACAGATCCTTGGCGCCGCCACTCGTGCGTTTGCCCGCGCAGGGTTCACAAACACCGGCTTAGACGTCATCGCGGCCGAAGCCGGTGTCACTCCCGTGATTCTCTACCGGCACTTTGCCTCGAAGGCCGACCTCTACCGGGCGGTCCTCGAATCCGCCGGTGCCCGGTTACGCGAGGTCGTCGGCGTAGACACCTTCGACGACACCAGCATCCCCGCACTGCTACGAGCCGCGTCGGCCGACCCGGCCGCTTTTCGACTGCTGTTCCGCTATGCCCCGCGCGAACCCGAATTCCTCGACGTCATGGACGCCTTTCGATCGACAGCGACCGAGATTACCCACCGCAACCTCGCCGACATCACCGACGATCGATGGCGCAGCTGGGCAGCGGCGTTACTACCGACGCTTACCACAGAGGCCGTCATCGCCTGGCTCGATGCTGGCCAGCCCGATCCCGATCAAGCAGCCGTGCGCATCCGTCACGTCGTCGACGCGGTGATCAAGGCCGCGCACAACCACTACGGGTGAACTATTACACCCCGTAGTCGAACGGGTCGGGGCGGCTGGAACACTAGTTGTCGTGGGTAGTTCTGACCGGGTGGCCGCCGCGGCCGGGTCGCGCGCGCAGGCATCCGCCAAGCTGTTCGAGGACGCCTGCGCGGTCATTCCCGGCGGGGTGAATTCCCCGGTACGCGCCTTCACCGCGGTAGGCGGCACGCCGCGCTTCATCACCGAGGCGCACGGCTGCCGGCTCACCGATGCCGACGGCAACCGCTACGTCGACCTGGTCTGCTCGTGGGGTCCGATGATCCTCGGCCACGCGCACCCGGCCGTCGTCGACGCCGTCGCCAAGGCCGCCTCCTGCGGCTTGTCGTTCGGAGCGCCGACGCCGGCCGAGACGCAGCTGGCCGCCGAGATCATCGGACGGGTGCCACCCGTCGAGCGGATACGGCTGGTGAACTCCGGCACCGAGGCCACCATGAGCGCGATCCGGCTGGCCCGCGGGTTCACCGGACGCGCCAAGATCGTCAAGTTCTCCGGCTGCTACCACGGCCACGTCGACGCCTTGCTCGCCGACGCCGGTTCGGGGGTGGCCACGCTGGGCCTGCCGTCCTCGCCCGGAGTCACCGGCGCGGTCGCGGCCGACACAATTGTGTTGCCCTACAACGACATCGACGCAGTGCAGCAGACATTCGCCCGGTTCGCCGACCAGATCGCCGCAGTGATCACCGAAGCCAGCCCCGGCAATATGGGAGTCGTCCCGCCCGCGCCCGGCTACAACGCGGCGCTGCGTGCGATCACCGCCGAGCACGGTGCGCTGCTGATCGTCGACGAGGTGATGACGGGTTTCCGGGTCAGCCGAAGTGGTTGGTACGGAATCGATCCGGTCGCCGCGGACCTGTTCACGTTCGGCAAGGTGATGAGCGGCGGGCTGCCGGCCGCTGCGTTCGGCGGGCGAGCCGAGGTGATGGAGCGGCTGGCGCCGTTGGGGCCGGTGTACCAAGCCGGCACGCTGTCGGGTAACCCGGTGGCGATGGCCGCCGGGCTGGCCACGTTGCGCACCGCCGACGACGCGGTCTACACCGCACTGGACGCCAACGCCGACCGCCTGGCCGGGCTGCTATCCGAGGCGTTGACGAATGCCGGTGTGCCGCATCAGATTCCGCGGGCCGGCAATATGCTCAGCGTGTTCTTCACCGAGACGCCGGTGACCGACTTCGCGTCGGCGCGCAGCAGCCAGACCTGGCGTTATCCGGCGTTCTTCCACGCCCTGCTGGACGCGGGCGTCTACCCGCCGTGCAGTGCCTTCGAGGCGTGGTTCGTCTCGGCCGCGCTCGACGACACCGCGTTCGACCGGATCGCCGACGCCTTGCCCTTTGCGGGCCGCGCCGCGGCCCGCGCCGCCGCCCGGCAGCGGGAATCCTGATGGCCGAGCAAACCCGGGTCCACGTCGTGCGGCACGGCGAGGTGCATAACCCCACCGGCGTCCTCTACGGCCGGCTGCCCGGATTCCACCTGTCCGAGGCGGGCGCGGCGCAGGCGGTCGCGGTGGCCGACGCGCTGGCCGACCGCGACATCGTCGCGGTGATCGCCTCCCCGCTGCTGCGGGCGCAGGAGACCGCCGCGCCCATCGCTGACCGGCACAACCTGCCGGTGGACACCGACCCGGACCTGATCGAATCGGGGAACTTCTTCGAGGGTCGACGCCTCGGCCCGGGCGACGGCGCCTGGCGCGACCCGCGGTTTTGGTGGCAGCTGCGCAACCCGTTCACCCCGTCGTGGGGCGAGCCCTACGCCGAGATCGCGGCCCGGATGACGACCGCGGCAGACAAGGCACGCGCCCGCGGCGCCGGTCACGAGGTGGTGTGCGTCAGCCACCAACTGCCGGTGTGGACGCTGCGGCTGCATCTGACCGGTAAGCGGCTCTGGCATGACCCGCGGCGCCGGGAGTGCGCGCTGGCGTCGGTGACCTCCCTGGTCTACGACGGCGACCGCCTGGTCGACGTCGAGTACTTTCAACCGGCGGGCGCTTGACCATGTGGCGGCTGGCGATGGCCGGGGCTGTGTTGGCAACGTTGCTTTCCGGCTGCGTCGGCTGTTCCGGTCGCGATGCGGTAGCCCAGGGCGGCACCTTCGAATTCGTCTCGCCCGGCGGGAAAACCGACATCTTCTACGACCCGCCTGCGAGTCGTGGCCGCCCGGGCCCGCTGTCCGGGCCGGACCTGGCGGATCCGGCGCACACGGTTTCGCTGGACGACTTCGCAGGAAACGTCGTCGTCATCAACGTTTGGGGGCAGTGGTGCGGGCCGTGCCGGGCCGAGGTCAGCCAACTGCAGCAGGTGTATGACGCCACCCGAGCGTCCGGGGTGTCCTTCCTCGGCATCGATGTCCGCGACAACAACCGCCAGGCGGCCCAGGACTTTGTCAGCGACCGGCACGTGACGTTCAGGTCGATCTACGACCCGGCGATGCGCACCCTGATTGCTTTCGGCGGCAGATACCCCACCACCGTGATCCCGTCCACGCTGGTGCTGGACCGCCAGCACCGGGTCGCGGCGGTGTTTCTGCGTGAATTGCTGGCTCAGGATCTGCACCCCGTGGTGGCCAGGGTGGCGGGAGAAGCTGCGGCGGGGCAGCCGCCGCCGGGAGCGCAATGACCGGCTTCACCGAGATTGCCGCCGCGGGACCGCTGCTGCTGGCACTAGGGGTGTGCTTGCTGGCGGGGCTGGTGTCGTTTGCCTCACCGTGCGTGGTGCCGCTGGTGCCGGGTTACCTGTCGTATCTGGCCGCCTTGGTGGGCGTGGCTGGGGTCTCTGAAGGGGAGGCGCAGCCCGATGAGAAGCCGGGGTCGGGCGCGATCAAAGCCCCACCCGCTGCCCGGTGGCGGGTGGTGGGATCTGCGGCGCTGTTCGTAGCCGGGTTCACGACGGTGTTCGTGCTCGACACGGTCGCCGTCCTCGGAATGACCACCACGCTGAGCACCAACCAGCTTGTGCTGCAGCGGGTCGGGGGTGTGCTGACCATCGTCATGGGGCTGGTGTTCGTGGGCTTGATCCCGGCCCTGCAGCGCCAGGTCCGGTTCAGCACAAGGCAGTTGACGACGGTAGCGGGGGCGCCGGTGCTCGGCGCGGTGTTCGCGCTCGGCTGGACGCCCTGCCTGGGGCCGACGCTGAGCGGGGTGATCACCGTCGCCGCGGTGACCCAGGGCGCCAATGTGGCGCGCGGAATCGTGTTGACGATCGCCTACTGCATGGGGCTGGGGATCCCGTTCGTGCTGCTGGCGTTCGGTTCGGCGCGGGCGGTGGCGGGCCTGGGCTGGCTGCGGCAGCACAGCCGGGGCATCCAGATCTTCGGTGGCGCACTGCTGATCGCGGTCGGTGCGGCACTGGTCACCGGGGTGTGGAACGACTTCATCTCGTGGCTGCGGGACGCGTTCGCCAGCGACATGAGGTTGCCAATTTGATGGCGCTCGCGCAGCTTCTCGCCCGGGCGCGCAACACCTGGCGCTCGTTGACCTCGATGGGCACCGCGCTGGTGCTGCTGTTCTTGCTCGCGCTCGGCGCGATACCCGGTGCGCTGCTGCCGCAGCGCAGCCTCAACGCCGGCAAGGTCAACGACTACCTGGCCGCCCATCCGGTGATCGGCCCTTGGCTGGATGCGCTGCAGGCTTTCGACGTGTTCTCCAGCTTCTGGTTCACCGCCATCTACGTGCTGCTTTTTGTGTCCCTCGTCGGCTGCCTGACCCCGCGGATGATCGAGCACGCCCGCAGCCTGCGTGCCACGCCGGTGGCTGCCCCGCGCAACTTGGCCCGGCTGCCCAAGCACGCCACCTCCCGGGCCGTCGGCGATTGCGAAACCCTGGCCACCACGATCGCCGGCCGGCTGCGCGGCTGGCGCAGCACCATCCGGCACCAAGAAGGAGGCACCGGCTCCGAAACATCAGTAGTGGTGTCCGCCGAGAAGGGCTACCTGCGCGAATTCGGCAACCTGGTCTTCCACTTCTCACTGCTGGGCCTGCTGGTCGCGGTGGCCGTCGGCAAGCTCTTCGGCTACGAGGGCAATGTGATCGTCATCGCTGACGGCGGCCCCGGCTTTTGCTCGGCATCGCCAGCCGCGTTCGATTCGTTCCGCGCCGGCAACACCGTCGACGGCACGTCGTTGCACCCGATTTGTATCCGGGTCAACGACTTTCAGGCGCACTACCTGCCGTCGGGGCAGGCCACCTCGTTCGCCGCGGACATCGACTACCAGTCCGGCAACGATCTGACGGTGAACAGCTGGCGGCCCTACCGGCTGGAGGTCAACCACCCACTGCGAGTCGGCGGCGACCGGGTTTACCTGCAGGGCCACGGCTACGCGCCCACCTTCACCGTGACGTTCCCGGACGGGCAGACGCGCACGTCGACCGTGCAGTGGCGACCCGACAACCCGCAGACCCTGCTGTCGTCGGGTGTGGCCCGCATCGACCCGCCCGCCGGCAGCTATCCCAACCCCGACGAGCGACGCAAACACGAGATCGCGATCCAGGGCCTGCTGGCGCCGACCGAGCAGCTCGACGGCACGCTGTTGTCGTCGCGCTTCCCGGCGCTGGACGCCCCCGCGGTGGCCATCGACATCTACCGCGGTGACACCGGCCTGGACAGCGGGCGGCCCCAATCGCTGTTCTCACTGGACCCCCGGCTGATCGATCAGGGCCGGCTGACCAAGGAAAAGCGGGTCAACCTGCGCGCCGGCGAAGAGGTCCGGCTTGACCAAGGTCCGGCGGCCGGCACCGTCATCCGCTTCGACGGGGCCGTGCCGTTTGTGAACCTGCAGGTGTCTCACGACCCCGGCCAGACCTGGGTGCTGGTTTTCGCCGTGACGATGATGGCCGGCCTGCTGGTTTCGCTGCTGGTGCGCCGCCGCCGGGTGTGGGTCCGGCTTACCCCGGTAGCCGAAGAGACGGCGGGTACGGTGAACGTCGAGCTGGGCGGCCTGGCGCGCACCGACAACTCCGGTTGGGGCGACGAGTTCGAGCGGTTGACCGCGCGGTTACTGGCCGGATTTGCCGCGCCCACCCCAGCGTCCAGAAGGAGTTCTCAGGTGGACGTCACATGAACACCCTGCACGTCAACATCAGCCTGGCGCGCTACTCCGACTGGGCGTTCACCTCGGCCGTGGTGGCGCTGGTCGTCGCGCTGCTGCTGCTGGCCTTCGAGCTGGCTTACGTCGGTGGCCGCCGCGCAGACCAGCGCGCGCGGGTGGCCCCCGCAGGCGGGTGGTACCCCCAGGCCGGTTCGGTTGCCGCCGACAGTGCGACCCCCGGCATCGTGGTGGACGCTGGTCAGCGGCCGTTCGGCGAACGCGTCGGGCGGGCCGGGCTGGCCGTGGTCTACCTTGGCATCGGGCTGCTGCTGGCGTGCATCATGCTGCGCGGCCTGGCCACCCTGCGGGTGCCTTGGGGCAATATGTACGAGTTCGTCAACCTGACGTGCTTTAGCGGGTTGGTCGCAGGGGCGATCGTCTTGCGTCGCCCGCAGTACCGACCGCTGTGGGTTTTCCTGCTGGTCCCGGTGCTCATCCTGCTCACGGTTTCCGGACGCTGGCTCTACACCAATCCCGCACCCGTGATGCCGGCGCTGCAGTCTTACTGGCTGCCTATTCACGTGTCGGTGGTCAGCCTCGGTTCGGGGGTGTTCCTGGTCGCCGGCATTGCCAGCATCCTGTTCCTGTTGCGCACGTCACGGCTGGGTGACCCCGACACCGAAGGCGCGCTGGGCCGACTGGTGCGGCGCTTCCCCGACCCGCAGACCCTGGACCGGATCGCCTACCGAACGACGATCTTTGCGTTTCCGGTGTTCGGTTTCGGGGTAATTTTTGGTGCTATCTGGGCCGAAGAAGCCTGGGGCAGGTACTGGGGCTGGGATCCCAAGGAGACCGTGTCTTTCGTCGCGTGGATGGTCTACGCGGCGTATCTACACGCCAGGTCGACCGCGGGATGGCGGGACAGGAAGGCAGCGTGGATCAACGTCGTGGGGTTCGTGGCCATGATCTTCAACTTGTTCTTCGTTAACCTGGTGACTGTAGGCCTGCATTCCTATGCGGGCGTGGGCTGATTGCTCGTCAGCAATCGACCCGAGTAGCGCAGCAAAGGGGAGTACACGTGTCCGACAATCCAACAACCGGCGTGGAGGCGCCCCGAACCGTCGAGGGCCGCCACGGCATCGATCATCCGACCACGGAATTGCCACCTCAGATGCCATCTCAGCTGCCGCCTGCGCCGTATTCCGGCGAAGCGCCCGCGGAATCCGGCGGCGAAGCACCGACCCGAGCCTTCGCGGGATTCCGCACCGAGCGGAGGCTCCCCGGCCCCGACGCGCGTGCTGTGGCGCCTCCGACTGCACCCGCCGGGATGCCACCTTGGGATTCAACTCCGATTACCGGCATTCCGCGGGTCGACCCGGCGGGATTCGGGGGCTATTACGGTGGCCCCGCCGACGCGCCTGCCAGGCCCGTGGATGCCTCGTACCGCCCCGAACTCGTGCCACACACACCGTATCCGGAGTTGTCCACCGGCATGCTGTTGCGACCGGTGACGCCGCCGCCCTCGGAGGGCTGGCGCCGGTTGCTCTACGTGCTGTCCGGTCAGCTGATCAATTTGGGGGAGAGTCCCCGGGCCGCGCGTCACAATGACCTGGTGGCCCAGATCAACCGGCCCTTGCGGGGCTGCTACCGGATCGCGGTGCTGTCGCTGAAGGGTGGTGTCGGCAAAACCACGATGACCGCGACGCTGGGGTCTATCTTTGCCTCCATCCGCGGCAACCGGGTGGTGGCGGTGGACGCCAACCCCGACCGCGGCACCCTTAGTCAGAAGATTCCGTTGGAGACCCCGTCCACCGTGCGCCAGCTGCTGTATGACGCCGGAACCATCGAGCGTTACAGCGATGTCCGTCGCTACACCTCGCAGGGCCCGAGCGGGCTGGAAGTGCTGGCCTCGGAAAGCGATCCGGCGGTATCGGACGCGTTCAGTGCCGACGATTACGCGCGCACCGTGGAAATCCTGGAGCGGTTCTACGGACTGGTCCTCACCGATTGCGGCACCGGGCTGCTGCACTCGGCGATGTCATCGGTGCTGGCTAAGGCCGATGTGCTTGTCGTGGTCAGCTCGGGATCCATCGATGGCGCGCGCAGCGCCTCGGCGACGCTGGATTGGCTCGACGCGCACGGCCACGCAGACCTGGTGCGCAACTCGGTCGCGGTCATCAACGCCGTGCGGCCACGGACAGGCAAAGTCGACATGCAAAAGGTGGTCGATCACTTCTCGCGGCGCTGCCGCGCGGTGCGGCTCGTGCCATTCGACCCTCATCTCGAGGAGGGCGCCGAGATCAGCCTGGACCGGTTGCGGCGGCCCACCCGCGAAGCGCTCACCGAGCTAGCAGCCGTGGTTGCCGATGGGTTCCCCAGTGACCAGCGGCCCAACCCGGGTCTCTAGCGCGGGTTATTGTCCCCATGTCCTAGCCGCCGCAAGAACTCCGGATCGTCGTCAGGACCGATCACGCGAGTCTTGGGCCGGTTGGTCTGTGACCGCGCTGCGCGCCAGCCAATGTAGATCAGCGTCCCCAAAACCAGGACCAGGAGCAGGTAGAGCACTCAACACCTCCTTTGAGCGAATATACCCGCGCCGTAGGCTCGAACCGTGTCAGAAGGGCCTGGCGGCAACAGCACTGGGGATTGCACCGAAGAGCGCACCGAGGACCGCGCTGGAGATCGCGCTGGAGATCGGATAGTCGTCGACGTTTCGCTTTACGCGGTCGCCCGGTTGCTGCTGGTGGTCGTGCTCAGCGGCGCGATCTACGGGGTGGCGCGATTACTGGGGGTCACCCAATTCCCCCTAGTCGTGGCGGTGTTGTTCGCCCTGATCATCGCGATGCCCTTAGGCATCTGGCTGTTCACTCCGCTGCGCTGGCGCGCCACTGCCGCGCTTGCGATAGCCGGCGAGCGCCGGCGCCGGGAACGTGAGCAGTTGCGGGCCCGGTTGCGCGGTGAGCCAGTTCCCGACGAGACACCCGACGAGGCACCCGACGAGGAGTGAGATCGCCCCCGCTCAACCGTTCGGCGCTTGCGCGTCGCTGTGCTGCGGCATCCTCACGACCTGCGCGGCATAGCTGAGGCCCGCGCCGTAGCCGATCAGCAACGCCAGATCGCCCGGCTTGGCCGCGCCCGTCTCCATTAGTTGCGCGATCGCCAACGGAATGGAAGCCGCCGACGTGTTTCCGGTGTGCTCGATGTCGTTGGCGACAATTGCGTCCGGCCGCAACTCCAGGTTCTTGACCAGCAGTTCATTGATTCGGCTATTGGCTTGATGAGGTACGAACACGTCTATCTGATCGGGTCCGACTCCGGCGGCTTCCATTGCCCGCCGACCGACATCGCCCATTTGAAATGCCGCCCAACGGAAGACCGCGGGACCTTCGAGCCGCACAAACGGGCGTGGGCCACTTTGCTTCTGCGCAAAAGTGATCCAGTCAATGTCCTGGCGTATGGCATTGGCCTGTTCGCCGTCGCTACCCGCAACGGTCGGTCCAATGCCTTGAAAGGGTGTCTCGCCCACCACCACTGCGGCCGCGCCGTCGGCAAAGATGAAGCAGTTGTCGCGGTCGTGCATGTCTATTGTGGGGGAGAGTTTTTCCGTGCCGACCACCAGCATCTTGGCGGCGCCTCCGCCCCGGATCATGTCGGCCGCCGCGCCAAGCGCGTATCCGAACCCGGCGCACCCCGCCGAGATATCGAACCCGAGAACACCCTTGGCGCCCAGCGCCGCCGCGACCATCGGAGCGGCTGGTGGGGTTTGGAGGAAATGGGTGTTGGTGGTGACGATCACGCCATCGATGTCGACCGCGGTGAGTGAGGCGTTTGAAATTGCGCGTCGACCGGCCTCGGCGGCCATGGACGCGGCGGATTCGTCGTCAGCGGCGAATCTGCGCGTCTTGATTCCGGTTCGGGAATAGATCCACTCGTCGGAAGAATCGATGTTCTGGCAGATCTCATCGTTGGTGACTACACGCTCGGGTCGGTACGCCCCGACGCTGAGCAATCCGATGTTCTTGGGCCCACTGGTCGTGGCGATCTGATTCATGCGGGTCCTCGGCTGGTGTTATCCACATGTCGAGTGTGCGCTCCCGGCGACGACACGCCGACAGTGCCCGTCCTGAGCGCACAGTCAAAGCCGTTAGCGCACAGTCAGTGGGCCAGCGACCCCGCTAGTGCTAAAGCCGCTGCCACCGCGATCGCCCACACCAGCATCGCCAGCCCGGTGTCCCGTAGCACCGGTATCAGGTCAGGCCCACCGCGGCCGGATCGCACCGGCCCCGCCGCGCGCAGGGCCAGCGGCGTGGCCACCAATCCGAGGGCACACCATGGCGTCGCCAACATCAGCACCAGGGTCAGAACTCCGGCCGTCGCCAGCAGCGCCTGGTAGAGCACCCGGGTGCGGCCATCGCCCAGGCGCACCGCCAGGGTGAATTTGTGAGACTGCGTGTCGGTGGGGATGTCGCGCAGGTTGTTGGCGACCAGTACTGACGACGACAGCGCCCCCGTCGACACCGCCAGCACCAGTCCCACCCAGTCCACCCGCAATGCCTGGGTGTACTGGGTGCCGAGCACGGCGACCAGGCCGAAGAACACGAACACCGCGACTTCGCCCAAACCCGCATAGCCGTAGGGTTTCGACCCGCCGGTGTAAAGCCAGGCCCCGGCGATGCAGGCGGCGCCGACCGCGATCAGCCACGGCGCGCTGAGCAGCGCCAGTGTCAACCCAGCCGCCGCGCCGACGGTCAGGCTCACAATCGCCGCGGCCAGTACCGATCGCGGGGTAGCCAGCCGCGAGCCCACCAATCGCAGCGGTCCGGCCCGGTCGTCGTCGGTGCCACGGATGCCATCGGAGTAGTCATTGGCGTAGTTGACCCCGATGATCAGGGCGACCGCGACGGCCAGCGCCAGCAGCGCCTTCCACCACACGGCCGCGTGCAGCCATGCCGCAGCGCCGGTGCCCGCGACGACCGGTGCCACCGCGTTCGGCAGCGTCCGCGGCCGCGCTCCCGAGATCCACTGCGCGAAACTGGCCACCAGGGCATCCTGCCGGTGCCCGCCACGCGCGATCAAACGCGGACGACAATGGGCGGATGCTCGGAGTGATCGGCGGCAGCGGCTTCTACACCTTCTTTGAGCCCCCTTTTGGAAGCACCGTCCGCGACGTCAACCTGGACACCCCGTATGGCGAGCCCAGCGCGCCGATCAGGATAGGCACCATTGGGGAGCACGAAGTCGCTTTCCTGCCCCGACACGGTGCAAACCACCAATACTCGGCCCACACCGTGCCGTACCGGGCCAACATGTGGGCGCTGCGCACGCTTGGTGTGCGGCGGGTGCTCGCCCCGTGCGCCGTCGGCAGCCTGACCCAGGAACTCGGTCCGGGCGCGGTGGTAGTGCCTGATCAACTGGTCGACCGCACCACTGGCCGAGTCGACACCTACTTCGACTCCGGCGCCGTCCACGTCGACTTCGCCGATCCGTACTGCCCGACGTTGCGGGCCGCAGTCGCCGGCCTGCCCGGCGTGGTCGACGGCGGCACCATGGTGGTGATCCAGGGGCCGCGATTTTCCACCCGGGCAGAAAGCCGGTGGTTCGCCGCCGCCGGTTTCAGTCTGGTCAACATGACCGGGTACCCGGAGGCGGTACTCGCCCGCGAACTCGAAATATGCTATGCAGCAATCGCTTTGGTAACCGATCTGGACGCCGGAGTCACGGCCGGCGACGGCGTGAAAGCCGTCGACGTGTTCGCCCAGTTCGAAAGGAACATGGAGCTGTTCAAGAAGCTGGTGCGGGAGGCGATCGGTCAGGTTGCCGTGGAGTGCACGTGCACGCATTGCCTGCCGCACACCGGCGTCACGTTGCCGTTCGAGCTGCCATGAGGGTGTTGCTGACCGGCGCGGCCGGTTTCATCGGGTCCCGGGTGGGCGCGGCGCTGCGGGCGGCGGGTCACGACGTCGTCGGCGTTGACACACTGCTGCCCGCAGCGCACGGAGCGAACCCTGTGCTACCGGAAGGATGCCACCAGGTCGACGTCCGCGACGCCGACGGCCTGGCCCCGCTGTTGGCCGGTGTCGACCTGGTGTGTCACCAGGCCGCGATGGTGGGGGCCGGCGTAGACGCCGCCGACGCGCCCGCCTACGGCGGCCACAACGATTTCGCCACCACGGTGCTGTTGGCGCAGATGTTCGCCGCCGGGGTGCGCCGTCTGGTGCTGGCGTCGTCGATGGTGGTGTACGGCCAGGGCCGCTATGAGTGTCCCGAGCATGGACTGGTCGACCCGCTGCCGCGGCGGCGCGCCGACCTCGACGCCGGCGTCTTCGAGCACCGCTGTCCGGTCTGCGGGGTGCCGGTCATGTGGCGGCTCGTCGACGAGGACGCCGCCCTGCGGCCGCGCACCCTGTACGCGGCCAGCAAGACCGCGCAGGAGCATTACGCGCTGGCGTGGTCGGAGTCGACGGGAGGCTCAGTGGTGGCATTGCGCTACCACAATGTCTACGGCCCCGGCATGCCGCGCGACACCCCGTACTCCGGGGTGGCGGCGATCTTCCGCTCGTCCCTCGAAAAAGGCGAGCCGCCAAAAGTTTTCGAGGACGGCGGCCAGATGCGTGACTTCGTGCATGTCGACGATGTGGCCGCGGCGAACCTCGCGGTGGCCACCGCTGAGCGCGAAGGCTTCACCGCCGCCAACGTCTGCTCCGGGCGGCCCATCTCGATCCTGGAGGTGGCCACCGCACTGTGCGATGCGCGCGGTACCACGAGTGGCACGAATGACACCGTGTCCCCGGTCATCACCGGGCAGTACCGCAGCGGCGACGTGCGCCACATAGTCGCCGATCCCACCCGTGCCGCTGCGGTGTTGGGTTTCCGCGCGGCCGTCGACCCGCGCGAGGGCCTGCGCGAATTCGCGTTCGCGCCGTTGCGGTAATTCGCTTTAGGTCGAGTCTTGTGGCGGCCGGTAGATCTTGGGCCTCGGGACCTGTATCTGCCGCGTGGCGGAGTCGTCGCCCCGGAAAATCCGGGGCGACGCAGTAGGCCGCGACAGGACGGCGGTGGGCGTTTCCCTAGCAGGTCCGGTCGGGATACGGGTCGTCGCAGCAGCCGACGGTGGGGCAGCGGTCGCCGGCGCGGGACGCTTTGCGGCATGGGTGCGGGCAGCACGGCGCTTTTGGCGTCGCAGCCGTCGACCGAGGAGCTGCCCGGCGATGATCGCAGCGGCAAGGATGCCCAGCGCTAGCCCGCACAGCACCACATCGAAGGTGCTGGTGATCTGCTGAGCGAGATTGTTTCCGTAGACCGGGTTAGTCCACCCGCCACCGTTTGGGGGCTCTTGGAACCGCGGAGCCAGCACGACGCCCACCACGACACGAGAAATGCTGAGTGCGACCAAAAGTCCAGACAGCGACGAGATCAGTCTCGCCCGGACGGCGGCGTTACCCAGGTTGACCCGAAGCCAGATCGCAAGGACCGCGGTGGTCAGGTCGAACGCGGCCAGCGCCAGGGTGTCGTAGCGCGAGTACGGGTAATTCAACATCACTGCGACGACAAGGTCGGTGATCCTCATCAGCAGTGACCCCAGACACCATACGGCGATGAGCAGCAAGCCCTTTCGGGCCGCCGCCCGCCAGGGGCTTTCGTCGTCCGGCGAAGCCCTCCGGTAGCCGAACAGTGTCCGTGGCGCGAAAATCGCCGCGGCCGCGGCCCAGGCCAAATAACCCTCGTACCCGACGCCGGCCGTCGACGTGTTCTGCGTTATGCCGTGGAACGCGTCGATGTCACGGCCGATGGGAAGGATCCACACCAGGATGCCGGCGGCCAGCGTCGAGGCCCCGAGCGCGATCGTCGCGAGCTGGGAAGCCTTGGTGCTGCGAAGAAGCCACCTGGAAGCGACGAGGACGGCGGCCAACGCCACCAAGCCGTACACCACTGCCGTGGCGATGACCGCGATGTTCTGCTTGCCAAAGGCAGCCGAACCGCCCGAGCCATGCAGCGCGTACCGCACCCGCCAGCACAAGTTGAAAGCAGTGCTCAACGATGCGCCGAACATCGACGCGTAACCGATGATCTGCGCGGATCTCCGCCACTTGCGGAACGTGTCGTCGTCTGCGTCTGAGCCGGTGATCACCGGCTGCGCGCTCAGCAGTGAGCCGGCGATCCCCACCCATGCGCCCGGCCCGACACCACCCGGCACGTGCACGGTGCCGCCGGACCGAATCGTTTGGAATGCGTCGAACACGACAAAGGCGAGCACCAGCAACTGATAGGGGACGTTCAGTACGAAGCGAAGCCGGCCGGCGCCGGACGACTTCCAGGGGCCCACATAGGTCACGGCGATGGATAGCAGGGACAGCAGTGTTACCGCCCCTAGGAGCGCGAACAGGGCTGTTCTGCTGTCCGGGATGCCGATGCCGAAATACAGGTTCCACGGCAGGAATAGCGCAATGACGACCAAGACACCGGCGGTCAGGTCGCGGACGGTGTTCCACCGACGTGTCGAGTCCCCGGCCGCGCGCCGGGCCCCCGCAGACGGGTCCCGACGGCGTGCGCTGTCCGGCGCGTTAGGTATCCGCTGGGTTACCCCGCCGATGGGGCCGGTAGGTGTGTCGTCGCTGCTCTGGCTCACGATGCCCCCCGGGGATCAAGGATGGTTACCATTGGCGCCGATTCGGTTGAGCGGCCAGGGAACACCCTGCTGGGCTGGCTGCGCTGTTCGCTTGTGAATATATTCTCCGTTCGGACGCCGTGGCAGTGGCTGAAAAGGGGCGGTGCCACGGAGGTTGTTCCGCGGCAACCATCCCGGCGTTTGCGGATCCGGTTACGCTGCGCTCATAGGCGAATCTAATCCCAATAACGGATACTGCCGTCGGTATCGCAGTGTAATGATGCCGGGACATTTGCTGGTTGCGGGGTGGCCAGCCGAAGGAGAGCCGCGATGGACGTCGTTTTGGGGGTTGCGGTCACAGACCGGGTCGCCCGGTTGGCGCTTGTCGGGTCGGGCGCTGCGGGTAATGACGTGATCGACCAATACATGGTCGACTTGGCGGGCAACCCGATCGAGAAACTGACCGAGACGGTGGTCGGCACCAGTCGGTTGTTGGCCGACGAAAACCACCGGCTGCTCGCCACCCGGCTGTGCTGGTCGGATCCGCAAAAAGCCGACGAGCTGCGGCAGGCATTGGAAGACTCCGGCGTCCAGGACGTCGGGGTGCTGTCGGAGTCGCAGGCCGGTACGGCGCTCTTGGGGACAGGACGTGCCGCCTCGAGCATGCGGGCAGAGACCCCCAACGACCCCACCTTCGCACTGGCCCGTGGCGCGGCCATGGCGGCTGGGCTCGGCGGAGATGCGACGGCGATGGCCCCTGCGGTCGGGCTCACCGGAGACGCGACGGCGATGGCCCCCGCGACACAGCTCGCCGGGGACGCGACGGGGATCGCCCCCACGGCTGGGATGGCGGACGCGAATGCGGAGGAGCCGCAGCTGGCGTACTCGATGGCCGGCGATGGCGAACTGGTTCCGGTCGAGGGGATGGACGAATTCGGCGACGAGTTTTACGACGATGAAGCCGAGACCGGGCCGCAGCGGCTCAGCGGCCGGTCATTGCTCATCAGCAACGCTGTCGTCGCATTCGCGGTAATCGGGTTCGCGTCGCTGGCTGTCGCGGTGGCGATCAGCGTCCGGCCGACTGCGGCGGCAGAGCCCGTGGTGGGACACCAGAACGCCGCCCCGGGAAAGTTCATGCCGCTGTTGCCGACCCAGCAGCAGGCTCCGGTACCAGCGCCTCCGCCTGATCAGCCGAACGCCGGATACCAGGGCGGCACCATTCCGGACGCCAACGGCTACATCCCTCAGCAGGCAACGTCGCCTGGCGCGGGTGGGACGCCTGTCCCGGCTGCCCCTGTTCCCGCGCCCTACAGGCCGGGCATTCCCGGCTTGGTGCCCAACCCGAATGGGCCGATCCCGATCCCGATCATCATTCCGTTCCCGGGCTGGCGGCCACCGTATCCGCCGATAGGGCCCACGAACCCATACCCGCCGATAACGACGACACCGATTACGACGACACCGCCAACGACAACGCAGCCGCACGTAACGACGACGCCGCCAACGACCACGCCGCCAACGACAACGCAGCCGCACGTAACGACGACGCCGCCGACGAGCTCGAAGGCCCCCTACACCTCGACGCAAACGCCAACGAGTGCCGCCCCGCCGCCAAGCACCCATCAAACGACGGTGGCGCCGCCGCACACACAGACGCAGGCGCCGACGCAGCAGACCGTGGCCCCGCAGCCGGCGACCCCGCAGCCGGTGACCCCGCAGCTGCCGCACGGCGGCCATCACTAGCAGGTTGTCGGCGTCGGCGTGTCGGCGACCGGCGTGCTGGTTGTGCGACCCGACCGCCTGGCGAAGGCCTTTACCGCAGCCTGGACAGGCAGAGGACGATTGGCGGCGAATAATCTGTCGTCCGAACCCATTCGCCGCCTGTGCATTTGGTCGTGTTATCGGTGCGCAGGATGACTTTGTCGGTGGTATAACTCGATCCACTGACCTGCGTCGCACAACCTGCGCACAGCGTCGAAGTCGGCGCGGTTGCCGTCGATCTGCGGATCGAGCAACACGACGTCGATCTCGTCGCTGGGCACATCGGGATAGCTGGCGAGGAATTCTCGGGGGTTGTGAAAATTGCCGACCACTAGAATCGGTGGATCCGCAGTTGCGCACCAAGCCTCGATGCCGGCGTGCACCACGTCTTGGTGGTCGATGATCGCTACGGTGATCGGCTCAGATGCCACAGCCCCCCGGGCTTCTCTCCAGCGGCTGTTCAACTTCGTCGTTGCTCGTATGTTTCCCGATTCGTTGCTCAACTAATCGCAGCAAACGGCGCGGCGTCGCCGGTTGCGGCGACCGGCGCGCCAACCGGTGTCAGCCTCGCCTAATGTCGGATGCCATGCCCGATGCAGTCACCGTGGTGCTGCCCTGTCTCGACGAGGAGGAGTCGCTGCCGGCGGTGCTGGCGGCGATTCCCGCCGGCTATCGAGCCCTGGTGGTCGACAACAACAGCACCGATGACACCGCCGGGGTAGCCCGACGTCACGGCGCCCAGGTGATCGCCGAACCGCGGCCCGGGTACGGCTCGGCGGTGCACGCGGGCGTGGTTGCCGCGACGACCCCGATAGTGGCGGTCATCGATGCCGACGGCTCGATGGATGCCGGTGACTTGCCGCGGCTGGTCGATGCGCTCGATCGGGGCGCTGATCTGGTGATCGGCCGGCGGCGCCCGGTGCCCGGGCTGCGCTGGCCGTGGGTCGCCCGGGTGGGCACCGTCGTGATGAGCTGGCGGCTACGCACCCGCCACGGCCTGCCGGTGCACGACATCGCGCCGATGCGGGTAGCCCGGCGTGAAGCTCTGCTGAATCTCGGGGTCGTGGATAGACGGTCGGGATATCCGCTGGAACTGCTGGTCCGCGCCGCGGCTGCCGGCTGGCGCGTGGTCGAACTCGACGTCAGTTATGGCCCCAGGACGGGCGGCAAGTCCAAGGTCAGCGGTTCGCTGCGGGGCAGCATTACCGCGATCCTGGACTTCTGGAAGGTGATTTCATGAGCGGCCTGCCGGTAACCCTGCTGGTGGTCGCCAAGGCGCCGGAGCCGGGCCGGGCCAAGACGCGGCTGGCCGCGACGGTCGGCGACCGGGTTGCCGCCGACATTGCCGCGGCCGCGCTGCTGGACACGTTGGACGCGGTGGCCGCCGCCCCGGTTGCCGCCCGGGTGGTGGCGCTCACCGGTGAGCTGGACAGCGCCGCCGGCGCCGCCGAGATCCGTAAACGACTTGAGTCGTTCACGGTGGTCGAGCAGCGCGGCAACAACCTCGCCGATCGGCTCGCCAACGCACACGCCGACGCTGCTGACGGGTATCCGGTGCTGCAAATCGGGATGGACACGCCGCAGGTGACCGCCGAACTGCTGGCCAGTTGCGCAGGCCGGCTGCTTGAGACGCCGGCTGTGCTCGGGTTGGCGTGCGACGGCGGTTGGTGGGTGCTCGGGGTAAGGACGCCGGCGACGGCCGAATGCCTGCGCACCGTCCCTATGTCCCAGCGCGACACCGGGGAGCTCACGTTGAAGGCGTTGCGCGACACCGGTATCGACGTTGCCCCGGTGCAGCAGCTGGCCGACTTCGACGTCGTCGATGACGTCGCCGCGGTTCGCGATGCCTGCGGACCCGCCAGTCGGTTCGCACGGGTCACCCGCGCGGCCGGGCTCTAAAATACAAAACCGGCGGTTCCCGCCGTCGGCGCACACTCCAAGCCATCAACGCAAACTCCGGGTTCGCGCTAGCGGGCTCGTCGGCGCAGCACGAAGGCGCGCCCGGCGACCCCGATAGCGAACATGCCCAGCCCCGCGACCACCGATTCCCACGGCAAGGTGGCGACCAGCAGCAGACAACCCGCGACTCCGCAGCCGTCCCGGACACGGGGCCAGCGGCGCGACGCGGGCAGCGTATAGGCGGCGGCGTTGGCGATCGCGTAGTAGATCAACACCCCGAACGACGAAAAGCCGATCACCCCGCGTAGGTCGACGGTGGCCACCAAAATGCAGACGACGACGCCGAGCGCGATCTCGGCGTGGTGGGGTACCTGGTTGCGCGGGTGAACAGCCGCCAGCCAGGCAGGTAGGTCCCGATGCCGAGCCATCGCCAGCGCGGTGCGCCCGACCCCGGCGATCAGCGCCAGCAGCGCACCCAGGCTGGCCAGCGCACCCCCGGCCGCCACCACGGGCACCAGCGGTTCAGCACCGACGGCCCGCACCGCCTCGGTCAGTGGCGCAGCGGCGCGGGCGAGCCGGTCCGGTCCGGCGGCCAGCAGCGCGGCCACCCCGACGACAAGATAGATGGCCACCGCGATCACCAGGGCGAGAGTTATCGCCTTGGGGATGGTGCGGACCGGGTCGCGGACCTCTTCGCCCATCGTTGCGATCCGCGCATAACCGGCGAACGCGAAAAACAGCAGTCCCGCCGACTGCAGGACGCCATACAGCGGAGCAGTCGGCCAGACGCCGAAAGCCAGGTGTGACGGGTCCGGCTTGGCCACCGCGATGCCCACCACCAATGCGGTCAGCGCAATCAGCGTGCACGCCACCAATATTCGGGCCAGCATTGCGGTCTTAGTGACCCCAAGGTAGTTCAGCGCGCTGAGCGCCACCACGGCAGCGACCGCGGCAATTCGCTGCAACCACCAGGGACCGGCAATCGCATAGCTGGCGAAGGTCAGCGCCATCGCCGCGCAGGAAGCGCTCTTGCCGATCACAAATCCCCACCCGGCGATGAAGCCCCACCACGGGCCCAGGCGTTCACGCCCGTAGACGTACGTGCCGCCCGATGTTGGGTAGACGGCAGCCAGTTGCGCCGAGGCGGTGGCGTTGCAGTACGCGATCGCCGCGGCAAGCACCAGCCCGATCAGCAGGCCGGCACCAGCTGCCCGGGCGGCCGGGCCGAACGCCGAGAACACCCCGGCGCCGATCATCGATCCGAGCCCGATCACCACGGCGTCGGCCGTGCCGAGCCGACGTGCCAGGGCGGGTTCTTCCATGTCGGGTTACCAGTTCGTGAAGATGCTGCTGTTCAGCAGCAGGGCGCCAGCGGCATTGAGCGCCAGCCACCCGCGGTGTGAGCGCGCTGGCAGCAGCGCGGGCGCCGCGGTAAGCCAGATGGTAAAGGGCAGCCAGATCCGTTCGGTCTCGGCCTTGCTCAGCATGGTCAAGTCGGCGCACACGATGACAGCCAGCATTGCCAGCAGCAGCAGGTGGAAACCTGATCGGCGACGCATGGCGGCCCGGTCGAACACCCGGCTGATTCCGGCGACGCTACCCAGCCCGATCGCGCACACCACGCACGCCAGATTGGCCCAGCCCCAGTACTGGAACGGTCGGTCCTTGGCGATCCCTTGCCAATAGCGCTGCTGCACAAGGGCGTAGCCTTCGAACCAGTAAAACCCGGCAACGGCGAAGGTCACTGCCACCGCCACTGCGGCCAGGGCAGCCGGGCCGAGTGCCCGCAGGGCCGCTCGCCAGTCGGAGGCGGACACCAGGACCGCCAATGCCGGAAGCCCCATCAACATCAGGCCGTAATTGAGGAAGACCCCCCAGCCAAGCAACAGACCCGCACCGGCGGCCACCAGTGCGGGGAACCGAACCGCGCGGTGCACCGCCACCGCCAACAGCGCGATACCCCACGCCGCGACCCCGGCAAAGTATCCGTCGGCCGAGACGGCGACCCAGATCGCCGTAGGTGCCACCGCGACGAACGGCGCGGCCCGCCGCGCGGTCTGCTCATCGGCCAGCGCGCGGACGGCGATCACCACGGCCGCCGCCGCGCTGGAGCCGACCAGCAGGCACAGCAGCCCGGCCCAGGCGCCGCCGTGCAGGCCGATCCGGTCCAGCCACACGAACGTCAGCAGCGCACCCGGCGGATGGCCCGAGACGTGAGTAGTCCAGGAGTTCGGCTGGAAGTCGAGAATCCGGCTGGAGAATGTCCGCACCGTAGCCGGGATGTCGGTGATACTGGGCACCTGCGACAGATACTCGTCGCGGGTGGTCAGCCGGCCGGCGAAGCCGCGTTGCCAGCCGTCGATCATTGCCAGCGAAAAGGCCCACCCACACGCGGTGGCCCAGGTGCCCAGCGTCAGCACCCGCCACGAAAGTCGTTGTGTCACAGCTGATCCCCACACCACCGCGGCTACCGCGATGAGAATCGCCGACAGGGTGCCCCAGCTGGCGTGGGTGTCCCAATAGCCGAAGATCGGTGCGGCGCCGGCACGCATGGCGAACCGCTCCAGGCCGGTATCTCGCCGCGGTTTGATGCCCCAGTTCAACCGGGGCAGGACGAACGCGGCGGCCACCAGGACAACCCCGACTGCGACGGCTGATCCCTCTCGCAGTGCCTCCCGGCGACCAACCCTCACGATCGACCAGCCTATTGACCAGGGGTGCCGGCGAACCGGCGCGCCAAGGCCGCCCGGTCGACCTTGCCAATGCCGCGTCGCGGTAGCGCATCTACGATGTGCAGCTCGCGGGGCGCGGCGGTGGCGTCCAGTGTGCGTGTCACAAGGGCGCGCAGCGTGTCCAGCGTCGGTGGGGCACAACCGTCGGTCACCACAACGGCGGCGACCACCCGCTGACCCAACCGGTCGTCGACAAGTCCGAAAACCGCGCAGTCACTGACGGCTGGGTGAGTGCACACCGCGGCCTCGACGGGCTGCGGCAGCACGGTCAACCCGCCCGTGCTGATCGCGTCGTCGGCGCGGCCCAGCACGGTCAGCACGCCTGAATCATCGACGGTGCCCAGGTCGTCGGTGTAAAACCAGCCCGGTTCGGCGAACGGGTCGGGAACGACCGGGTTGCGATAGCCCTTGGCCAGCGTCGCGCCACCGATCGCGATGCGGCCATCGGACAGCACGCGCAGCCGGACGCCGTCGAGCGGGACACCGTCGTACACGCAGCCTCCCGCGGTCTCGCTCATTCCGTAGGTGCGGACCACCGCGATGCCGGCGGCTGCGGCGGCGTCCAGGATCGGCCGCGGAGCCGGTCCGCCGCCGATCAGCACGGCATCCAATTCGGCGAGCGCCGCCGCAGCCGCGGGGTCGGTCAGGGCCTTGGCCAGCTGGGCGGCGACCAGCGACGCGTATCGTCGACCAGAGCCCAATCGGCGCACGGCGCTGGGCAATTCGGTAATGTCAAATCCCGCGGAGACGTCCAGCTCGACGGGCACGAAACCGGCGAGCACGCTGCGCACCAGCACCTGCAGACCGGCGACGTGATACGGCGGCACAGCCAGCAGCCAGCTGCCCGGTCCGCCGAGACGGTCGTGGGTGGCCGACGCGCTGGCGGTCAAGGCGGCGGCGGTCAGCATGGCACCCTTGGGTGCGCCGGTGGTTCCCGACGTCGTCACCACCAGGGCCACGTCGTCGTCTATGTCTTCGCCCACTCGCAAAGCACCCAGCGCGGATTCGCGATCATGATCGGTCGGCACTACGACCATGGCGGGATCGCGGCCATCCAGAACCCGTTCCAGGGCGGGCAGCAGCAACGGGGCGGCGGAGCCGGGTGGGACGCTGAGCGCACGCAGGACGGTTATGCGTGATCCCCGATGTCGCGCTGATCATCGAGCGGCCAGCCCTTGGCGGCCAACCGTGCTCTGACTCGCTCGATGTCATCGGGCGACGGCAGCTCGTCGGTGAGTTTGCTTATCGTCACACCGATGTCGATCTTGTCGAACTCGCCGCGCTGCATCAGTTCATTGGCCACGATTTTGACTTCGTCGTTGGTCAATCGGCGGGCCAGCAGGGCGAGCACCGCGAAGGTGTCGGTCGGTGGTATGCCCTCCGGATATCCCGCGCGCAGCCACGAGACGACCGAGGTGAGGAATCGGTTCACTTTGCTATCACTCCGCGTGGGTGCTCGGCATTTCGTGGACGACGATTCGATGCTACTTGGGCTTGGCCCCTAGGAAGGGGTAGTGGGTGTGATGTGCGATGAAGTCTCGGGCGATATACAGCAGTGCGATGATGATCACCGCAATAACCAGCCCGTAGATGGCCCAGGCGATCGCAAGCAGCACCGGGTTGCGGTGTGGTGCGGAGCCGTCGCCAGTGGCGACGGCTCCGGCGCCAACGGCTTGCAGCCGTATTCCGAGTGCGAACAGGCCCGGCAGTGCGGCACCGGCCAGCATGCTGAAGATCAGGATCTTCAGGGTGGCCTCGTAGTTGAACCAGGCGCTCATGAGGCGGTCCGCGTGCTAACGCTGTCGTCGTCGGAGCCGAACCGAGGCGCGGGGGCACCTATCTCAGGGCGCGTATCGGAGGGCGGCGGCTGCTGGTCGTCGGAACCTTCGAGTCCGGCCGTCAGGCCGCCTTCCCAATCGGCGTTGACGTTCTTGTGGTCGACCTTGACCTTGCGCGACCGGATGTAGATGGTGGCAGAGACCGCGACCAACAGCGAGAAGCCGATGATCGCGCCGGGGTATCCGCCGATGAGGTGCACGATCCAGTAGGTGACCGCGCCGACCAAACCGGCCAACGGAAGCGTGACCAGCCACGCGGTCGCCATCCGGCCGGCCACGCCCCAGCGGACCTCGCCGCCGGGCTTGCCCAGCCCGCTGCCCAGCACCGATCCGGTGCAGACCTGCGTCGTCGACAGCGCGTAGCCGAAGTGGGCGGACAGCAGAATAACGGCGGCCGAGGACGATTCGGCAGCCATGCCTTGCGGCGACTTGATCTCGACTAGTCCCTTGCCCAGGGTGCGGATGATCCGCCAGCCGCCCAGGTAGGTACCCAGCGCCATCGCGATCGCGCAGCACACGATGACCCACAACGGCGGCATGGCGGCGGTCTTGCTGATCGCCCCGTAGGACATCAGCGCCAGGAAGATGATGCCCATCGTCTTCTGCGCGTCGTTGGTCCCGTGCGCCAGCGAGACCAGCGAGGCTGAGCCCCACTGGCCGTACCGGAACCCGGCCTCGGAGCGCTTTTCCGGGACACCGCGGGTGATCCGGTAGACCAGCCAGGTGGCTATCGCCCCGACAACTATGGCAAGTATCGCGGCGATGATGGCCGGGATGAGCACCTTGGAGACGATGCCCTTCCACATCACCCCGTGTTGACCCACGGCAGCGATCGTGGCACCGACGATGCCGCCGATCAGCGCGTGCGAGGAGCTCGAAGGGATACCGAGGAGCCAGGTGAGCAGGTTCCAGACGATGCCGCCGACCAGGCCGGCGAAC
Organism: uncultured Actinomycetota bacterium; assembly: GCA_963728815.1. Lineage (GTDB taxonomy): Bacteria > Actinomycetota > Actinomycetes > Mycobacteriales > Mycobacteriaceae > Mycobacterium. The sequence continues at coordinate 225,480 of CAVSLH010000011.1, read as the reverse complement.
ACCAGTTCCAGCGACACGATGCTCGAATCGATCAGACCCTTGGCGATGGTGGCCGCGACGGCGGTGGACAAGAACGCGCCCGCCAGGTTGAGGACTGCGGACAGTGCGACGGCCACCTTGGGCGTCAGCGCGCCGCTGGCGATGGAGGTCGCCATGGCGTTGCCGGTGTCGTGGAAGCCGTTGGTGAAGTCGAATGCCAGTGCCGTGATTACGACAATGATCAAGAGGAACAAGTCTATGTTCACAGGGCCTGATTCTCGTAGTAGGGGATTACCTTGTCGAACAGAGAAGTACGCGAAACGCGTGTGTACCTCGACTCGTCGCCAGATGTTACCTTCCAGTTAACCTGCCGTTCCCCGAACTTCACGTCGGGTGTCCCGGCGCAGCGGGTGATCTCCCGGAACCTCGACGAAGATCAGGGTTATTCCATCCGGGTCGGTCACGTGCATCTCGTGCAGGCCCCACGGTTCGCGACGCGCCTCGCGGGTGATCGACACCCCCCGGCCTTGCAGCTCGGCCTGGGTAGCGACGAGGTCGCGGACCTGTAGCCAAAGCGCGCCGGGAAAGGGGCCCCGGGAGTGGTCCGGCGTGCCGTAACCGGCCAGCTCGAGCAGCGACTGGCCGGCGAAAAACACTGTGCCCGCTCCGTATTCACGGGCGATCGCCAGCCCGATCTGGTCGCGGTAGAAGCTCAACGACTGCTGATAGTCCGCGGGCCGGAGCAGCATCCGGCTGGCCAGGATCTCCATGGCCTCGTGTCTATCACGTCGTGTCGATCATTTCGCAGCACACCGGCTTCGTAGGGTCTGCACGCCCGGGCCGGTGAGGTCGTCGCAGGCGGCGGCCCGGCCGGTCATGGCGAGCAGCAGCGACAGCAGCGGGCCCTCGACTCGGGCACTGGGGTCATCCTGTCCGTGCTGCCAGTCGTCGTCGGTGGCACGCAGGGCGAGCCCGGCGATGCGGCTCTTGGAGCCGATGAGCATGTTCGAGCCCTTGTAGAAATCGATCACCTGGCGAACCGCGCCGGGCGCGTAGGCATGCGAAATGCCCAGCGGACGGCGGACATCGGCGCCGTGGACCACCACCTCGCCGAGCCAGGACGGTTTGGGACCCGGCGGTGCGGAGGTGGAGTTCTGCAGGCCGCGGAACTCGTTCAGGGTTGCGGCCGGATCGGTGCCTCGGTGCTTGGCGATCTGACCATTGGCGAACCGGTCGAAGTTGAACCCGGCCTTGGCCATCGCGAGAAAGAACGTGGCCGGGTTCAGTGAGGCCGTCGCCGACAGGTGCGCGACGATGTCGCGGACGGTCCACCCCGCGCATAGTGACGGCGTATCCCATTGCGATGACGTCAGGTTGGAGAGGTCGTTGGCGAGCGCGCCGCGCTCATTCGCGATGATGGTCCAGATATCAGACATGGCGAACTCCCGGAGTTAGTGACGGTTGTCGAGCTGGTTGCCGCGCCGCTGCATGAGCGCGTTGACCCAGCGGGGGCCGATGGTGTCCAGTGCCCTCGCTGCAATTGCGATCCGCGGTGCGATCCGCACCGGCCGGGTCCGGGCGGCGGCGACCATCCACTCGGCGGCCTCTTCTGGCGTCAGCGCCGGCATCCCGTCGTAGGCCTTCGTCGGTGCGATCATCGGAGTGTCCACCAGCGGGTAGTAGAGGGTCGTCGAATGCACGCCCTTTGGGCCCCACTCGGTCTCGACGATCCGGCTCACCGCTGACAACGCGGCCTTTGATGCGTTGTACACCGAGAACAGCGGCGATGCCTCCGACAGCACGCCCCAGGTCGCCACATTGATGATGTGCCCGTCGCCGCGCTCGAGCATCCCGGGCGCAAGCCCGCGAATCAGCCGCAGCGGCGCGTAGTAGTTGAGCACCATGGTCCGCTCCACATCGTGCCAGCGTTGCAGCGACTCGGCCAGCGGCCGGCGGATGGACCGGCCGGCGTTGTTGATCAGGATGTCGACCCCGCCGATGCGCTTTTCCACGTCGGCGACCAGTGCGTCGACGGCGTCCATGTCCGAGAGATCACAGGGGATCGACATCGCTGTGCCGCCTGCCGTCGTGATCCGGTCCGCCACCGCGTCCAGCAGATCCTGGCGGCGGGCGACGGCGACGACGGTGGCGCCATGGCGGGCGAGCTGTTCGGCCCCCGCCTCGCCGATGCCCGACGATGCGCCGGTCAGCAGGATGCGCTTACCGGCGAGGTCGACCGGTTTGATCGCGGGCCGGTTGACCAGCATTTGTGGCGAGATGGGCGGTCGCATGCTGGCCAGCGCGATCTGGTCGGTGAACCGGCGAAGCGGACTCTTGCTCACAGGTGGGAAGTCTAGGGGGCGCTCCCGGCGCCGAGCGTCACGCTAGCGTGACCCGCGCAGGCCGACGCCACGCTGGCGTGACTTTCGGTCGCCGAGCGTTCAGAAGTATCGCGGGAACGGGCCCCAGTCCGGGGCACGCTTCTCCAAGAAAGCGTCGCGGCCCTCGACGGCCTCGTCGGTCATGTATGCCAGCCGGGTCGCCTCACCCGCGAACAGCTGCTGACCCACCAGACCGTCGTCGAGCAAATTGAACGCATACTTCAGCATCCGTTGCGCCTGAGGCGATTTGGCGTTGATCTCCGCCGCCCACTGCATACCTACCTTTTCCAGCTCGGCGTGCTCGACGACCGCGTTGACCGCGCCCATGTGATGCATCTGCTCGGCGGTGTAGCTGCGGCCCAGGAAGAAGATCTCGCGGGCGAACTTCTGGCCCACCTGGCGGGCCAGATACGCGCTGCCGTAACCGCCGTCGAAGCTGCCGACGTCGGCGTCGGTCTGCTTGAAGCGGGCGTGCTCGCGGCTGGCCAAGGTCAGGTCGCAGACCACGTGCAGGCTGTGTCCGCCGCCGGCCGCCCACCCGTTGACCAAGCAGATGACGACCTTGGGCATGAACCGGATCAGGCGCTGCACCTCGAGGATGTGCAACCGCCCGGCGCGAGCCACGTCAACCGTGTCCGCGGTGTCTCCGCTTGCGTATTGGTAGCCGGTGCGCCCGCGAATGCGCTGATCGCCGCCGGCGCAAAACGCCCAACCGCCGTCGCGTGGGCTGGGCCCGTTACCAGTCAGCAGCACCACGCCCACGTCGGGGGACATCCGGGCGTGGTCGAGCACCCGGTACAGCTCGTCGACAGTGTGCGGCCGAAAGGCGTTGCGCACCTCGGGCCGGTTGAACGCCACTCGCACGGTGGCGTCTTCGACGTGGCGGTGATAGGTGATGTCGGTCAGATCGCCGAACCCGTCGATAAATCGCCATGCCTGTGCATCAAATGGATTGTCACTCAAGGCTGTTGAACTCCGTCCTTGCTAATGGTGAGGTCGCCGCAGCTGATCGTCTCCGCCGAGGTCACTACCGGGTCCCGCGCGGAGGTGGCCGTCACGGTGTCGGACTGCCCGATCTTTGCCAGCGTGCCGTACAGGTCGATCTCGGTGCGGCGCACCGTCCATTGGCCGCTGTTCTCTAGCGCCTGCAGCCCGACCAGGTGGCGGCCGACCGATGGTGGGCCGAGATCACTGCAGCCGACCCCGGTGCCGTGGTCTCGCAAATTCTGCAGATCGAACACGAACGGCGCGCCCTGGCTGTCGACGACAGGCTGCAGTCGGCATTCGGCGAACGTATACAGCCGCGCACCGCGGCCATCGCTGACGATGATCTGGTTGCCGCCGTCGTTTTGAGCGTCGATAGCCAAGGCCGTCAACGGCATTGGGCTTGCCGACGAGATTTGCACGTCCGAGTTGGCCCCACTCGCCGTGGTGATGCCGACGACTCGGTTGGTATGGCCGCTGCCGTCCCGAAACTGCCCGACCCACAACGTGTCCGGACTTCCATCGCCGTCGAGATCGACGACCTGTCGTTGGGCCGCGCCAGCCGGGGGAGGCGTACCGCCCGGCGTGCAGCCCGCCGCAGCGAAAGAGTGCGCCGCCGGTAGCACGCTCAACCAGGCGGCCATCAACAGCGGCACCACCAGCACACGCCGCATTTGACTAAATCGGCTCAAAACGAAAGACGGCGCAGATCCCGGCCAGCGCCTCGAACTCCTCGGGGCTTCCGTCGTTGACGAGTCCGGAGCGTTTCATGAAGCCGACACCGGTGGGCACCTCGGTGGGAAAAGCCCGCAACAGCGGCTTCGCCTCCTCGGCGGACAGCTCCACCATTCGGACGCGCTCGTGCTTGCGGCCGCGGCTCAGCGTGACTTCGCTTGCGGCCCGGACGTTTCGCACCCAGTCCGCACCCGGGAAGCCACCGACCACATACCGCTTGCCGTCCACCGTCATCGGCGTAACCGGCGTCGATCGGGGAGTGCCGGACCTGCGGCCCGGCACGGTCAACACCACCGGGCTTTCGCCGCCGAAGCTCATCCCAAGCCGCGACATCTGGATGAAGACTTTGTTCGCCGGCTTCAGCCACCACGGCGGCTTGATCGCCTCAGGTTTTCCCATGCCTGCCACAGTAAACATCGTGGCGAACGTGAAGCCAGTTTCACGTTGGGCCCCCGCGAACGTGAGACCAGTTTCACGCTCGGCGGGCAGTGCGCCTTAGCCGACGGCGCGCCCGGCACCTTCCCAGAACTGTGCCCGGACGGCCTTCTTGTCCGGCTTGCCCAGCCCGGTCAGCGGCAGCGCGTCGACCACCACCACCCGCTTGGGCGACTGCACCGAGCCCTTGCGCTCCTTGACCGCAGCCTGGATCTCGGCGGTCATGGCCTCGATCGCGGCGTCATCGCGGGCCGCGTCGGCACGCAGCACCACCACCGCGGTGACGGCCTCCCCCCACTTCTCGTCCGGCGCGCCGACCACACACACCTGCGCGACCGCCGCGTGCTCGGCGACGACATCTTCGACCTCCCGGGGGAACACGTTGAAGCCGCCGGTGACGATCATGTCCTTGACCCGGTCGACGATGTAGTAGAAACCGTCCTCGTCCTCGCGGGCCATGTCGCCGGTGTGCAGCCAGCCGTCCCTGAAGGTCTCTGCCGTCGCGTCCGGTAAATTCCAGTAGCCACCGGCCAACAACGGTCCGCTGACACAGATTTCGCCCGGCTCGCCCTGCGGCACCGGCTTGCCGTCCTCGCCCAGCAATGCGACGCGCGCGAAAAGCGTCGGGCGCCCGCACGAGGTGAGCCGCTTCTCGTCGTGGTCACCCTTGGCCAGATACGTGATCACCATCGGCGCCTCGGATTGCCCGTAGTACTGGGCGAAGATCGGGCCGAACCGCCGGATCGCCTCGGCCAGCCGCACCGGGTTGATCGCCGAAGCGCCATAGTAGACGGTCTGAAGCGACGACAGGTCCCGGGTGTGCGAGTCCGGGTGGTCCATCAGCGCGTACAGCATCGACGGCACCAGCATGGTGGCCGTAATGCGTTGCTCTTCAATGATTCTCAGCACCTCGGCCGGGTCGAACTTGCCCAGCACGATCATCTCGCCGCCCTTGATCACCGTGGGGGTGAAAAACGCCGCGCCCGCGTGTGACAGCGGCGTGCACATCAAGAACCGTGGGTTTTCCGGCCATTCCCACTCGGCGAGCTGGATCGAGGTCATGGTGGAAATCGACTGCGCGGTGCCCATCACGCCCTTGGGCTTGCCGGTGGTGCCACCGGTGTAGGTCAGGCCGATGATCTGATCCGGTGGCAGGTCGGCGGCCACCAGCGGTTGCGGCTCGTACTTCGCCGCCTCGGCTGACAGATCGACGGCTTGCCCTTTCAGATCCTTTAGCGCTTCGGGCACCGGGCCGATGGTCAGGATCTGCTTGAGCGAGTCCACCCGCTCCAGCAGCCTCAGCGCGCGCTCGACGAACATCGGGTTGGGGTCGATGATCAGCGAGCTGATGCCGGCGTCGGACAGCACGTAGGCGTGATCGTCCAACGAGCCCAGCGGGTGCAGAGCGGTGCGCCGATAGCCCCGGGTCTGGCCGGCGCCGATGATCATCAGCACTTCGGGACGGTTGAGCGACAGCAGACCGACCGCGACGCCGGTGCCGGCGCCGAGCGCCTCGAACGCCTGGGTGTACTGGCTGATTCGGTCGGCCAGCTCGCCGGCGGTCAGTGTGGTGTCGCCGAGGAACAGCACCGGCTTGTTCTTGTGGCGCTTGAGCGCGCCCACCAGCAGGTGGCCGTTGTGGGTCGGGTTGCGCAGCAGCTCGTCACTCATGTGGCAAGACTAGAACGTGTTGCAATTCGGGTCAGCCGCGCCCTTGGCCGCCTGGAGGATCACTAGGATCCCTGCACATGGCTGATGCAGACCTCGTCATCGCTGGGACCCTGCTCACCGTCGATGACGCGCGGCCCACAGCCGAGGCGCTCGCCGTCGCCGACGGCCGGATCATCGCGGTAGGCAGCAGATCCGACGTCGCCGGGTTTATCGGTGCCGACACGCAAAACATCGATGTCGATGGCGGCTGCGTCATGCCGGGATTCGTTGAGGCACACGGCCATCCGCTGATGGAGGCGGTCGCGCTGTCGGACCGGATCGTCGACGTCCGGCCCGTCACCATGCGCAACGCCGACGACGTCGTCGCAGCGATCCGCCGCGAGGCCGCGCAACGAGGACCGGACGGCGCCTACCTCAACGGTTGGGACACACTGCTGCAGCCCGGACTGCCCGAGCCGACGCTGACCTGGCTCGACGACATCGCGCCGAACGGGCCGCTGGTGATCATCCACAACTCCGGACACAAGGCCTATTTCAATTCGCACGCCGCGAGGCTCAACGGTCTGACCTGCGACACCCCGAACCCCAAAGGCGCCAGCTACGGCCATGACGCCAACGGTGAGCTCGACGGGACCGCCGAGGAAATAGGCGCGGTGTTTCCGCTGCTGGGCGGTGCCGTCAAGCCCGGCGACTACCCGGCGATGCTGCGCGCCGAGTGCGCCCGGCTCAACCGTGCGGGGCTGACCACCTGTTCGGAGATGGCTTTCGATCCGGCGTTTCGGCCGTTGGTCGAGGCGCTGCGCGGCGAGCTGACGGTCCGACTGCGCACCTACGAGATCTCCAACGCGCAGATGTCCACCGACGCGACCCCGGGCGAAGGCGACGACATGCTGCGCCAGGTCGGCATCAAGATCTGGGTGGACGGCTCACCCTGGATCGGCAATATCGCGCTGTCGTTCCCGTACCTGGACACCGCGGCCACCCGTGCCATCGGTGTGACGCCCGGTTCCTGCGGATGCGCCAACTACACACGCGAACAGCTGACCGAAATCGTTGGCGCCTACTTTCCGTTGGGCTGGCCGATCGCCTGTCACGTGCACGGCGATGCCGGCGTCGACACCATCCTCGACGTCTACGAAGAAGCACTGCGGCGCACTCCTCGAGCCGATCACCGGCTGCGGCTCGAACACGTCGGCGCCATCCGGCCCGACCAACTCCGGCGAGCCGCCGCGCTGGGCGTCACCTGCAGCATCTTCGTCGACCAGATCCACTACTGGGGTGACGTCATCGTCGACGGTCTGTTCGGGCCGGAGCGCGGGTCCCGCTGGATGCCGGCGGGGTCCGCGGTGGCCGCCGGCATGCGGATCTCGTTGCACAACGACCCGCCGGTCACGCCGGAGGAGCCGCTGCGCAACATCAGCGTGGCCGCGACGCGGGTGGCTCCGAGCGGCCGGGTGCTGGCGCCCGAGGAGCGGTTGACGGTCGGGCAGGCAATCCGCGCGCAGACCATCGACGCCGCATGGCAGCTGTTCTCCGACGACGTGGTCGGCTCGCTGGAGGTCGGCAAGTACGCCGACATGGTGGTGCTGTCGGCGGATCCGCGGACGGTGCCGCCGGAGCAGATCGCCGATCTCGACGTGCGCGCGACCTTTCTGGCGGGCCGCCAGGTCTACCACCCGTGACACCGACGTGTGGCGACCTGCTGGACCGCCTGCATGTCGTGGCGCTGCCGATGCGGGTGCGCTTTCGCGGGATCACCACCCGTGAAGTCGCGTTGATCGACGGCCCGGCAGGCTGGGGCGAATTCGGCGCGTTCGTGGAATACCAGCCGGCTGAGGCGTCCGCGTGGTTGGCGTCGGCAATCGAGGCCGCCTACCGCGAACCGCCGCCGGTGCGACGCGACCGCATCCCGATCAATGCCACCGTGCCCGCCGTTGCCGCCGCCCAGGTGGCCGAGGTGCTGGCCCGCTTTCCCGGTGCCCGCACCGCCAAGGTGAAGGTCGCCGAGCCGGGGCAAACGTTGGCCGACGACGTCGAACGGGTCAACGCCGTACGGGAACTGGTCCCCACCGTGCGGGTGGACGCCAACGGCGGATGGAGCGTCGAGGAGGCGGCCCAGGCGGCTGCCGCCCTGACCGCCGACGGCCCGCTGGAGTACCTCGAACAACCCTGCGCCACCGTCGACGAACTCGCCGAACTGCGCCGGCGGATCGAGGTGCCGATCGCCGCCGACGAAAGCATCCGCAAGGCCGACGACCCATTGGCCGTGGTCCGCGCCCGCGCCGCCGATATCGCGGTGCTGAAAGTCGCTCCGCTGGGCGGGGTTTCGGCTCTGCTCGACATCGCAGCGCAGATCGATATCCCGGTCGTGGTTTCCAGCGCGCTCGATTCGGCCGTCGGAATCGGGGCCGGGCTGACCGCCGCCGCGGCCCTGCCGGAACTCCGCCACGCCTGCGGGTTGGGTACCGGCGGGCTGTTCGTCGAAGACGTCGCCGAGGCCGCGATGCCCGTCGACGGATTCCTGCCCGTCGTGCCGGTAACACCCGACCCGGCGCGGCTGCAAGCGCTGGCTGCGCCGCCGAACCGGCGGCAGTGGTGGATCGACCGGGTCAAGGCCTGCTACCCGCTGCTTGTACCGTCGTCCGGGTGATCAACCTGGCTTACGACGACAAGGGGACCGGTGAGCCCGTTGTCTTCATCGCCGGTCGCGGCGGCGCCGGGCGTACCTGGCAGCCACATCAAGTTCCGGCGTTCCTGGCGGCCGGATATCGCTGCATCACCTTCGACAATCGCGGGATCGGCGCCACCGAAAACGCTGAAGGGTTCACGACGCACACCATGGTCGCCGACACCGCGGCGCTGATCGAATCCCTGGACGCCGCCCCGGCGCGCATCGTCGGGGTGTCGATGGGCGCGTTCATTGCGCAGGAGCTCATGGTGGTCCGGCCCGAGTTGGTCAGCTCTGCCGTGCTGATGGCCACCCGCGGCCGCCTGGACCGTGCCCGCGAGTCCTTCCGTATTGCCGAGGCCGAGCTCTATGCCTCGGGCATTCAGCTGCCGCCCGCATACGAAACGAAATCGCGCTTGCTGGAAAGCTTTTCGCGCAAGACGCTCAATGATGACGCGGCCGTAGCCGACTGGATCGCAATGTTCAACACGTGGCCGGTCAAGTCCACCCCGGGACTGCGCTGCCAGCTGGACATCTCTCCACAGAACAACCGGTTGCCGGCCTACCGCAATATCGCCGCACCGGTGCTGGTGATCGGTTTTGCCGACGATGTGGTGACTCCGCCTTACCTGGGACGGGAGGTCGCCGACGCCCTGCCCAACGGTCGCTACCTGCAGATACCCGATGCCGGTCATCTCGGGTTCTTCGAGCGGCCGGAGGCTGTCAACGCCGCGGTGCTGCAGTTCTTCGCCGCCGCCAAGGCCTGAGGGCACTCAGCCGGGTATGTGACACCCTGTAGGAGTGAACCCCTCGACGACACAGGCCCGCGTCGTCGTTGACGAGCTGATCCGCGGCGGCGTCCGCGACGTGGTGCTGTGCCCGGGCTCGCGGAACGCGCCGCTGGCATTCGCGCTGCAGGAAGCCGACCGTTGCGGCCGGATCCGGTTGCACGTCCGCATCGACGAGCGCACCGCCGGCTATCTGGCCATCGGGCTGGCGGTCGCCGCCGGCGCGCCGGTGTGTGTCGCGATGACGTCGGGCACTGCCGTGGCCAACCTCGGACCTGCGGTGGTCGAGGCCAACTACGCCCGGGTGCCGCTGATCGTGCTCTCGGCCAACCGCCCCTACGAGTTGCTCGGCACCGGGGCCAATCAGACCATGGAGCAGCTGGGCTACTTCGGCACCCAGGTTCGCGCCGCCATCAGCCTGGGCCTGGCCGAGGACGCGCCCGAGCGGCTGGATTCGCTCAACGCGACCTGGCGATCGGCGACCTGCCGAGTGTTGGTGGCCGCCACCGGTTCTCGCTCCGCCAACGCCGGCCCGGTGCAGTTCGACATCCCGCTGCGCGAGCCTCTGGTGCCGGATCCGGAGCCCTACGGTGCGGTCACTCCGCAGGGCCGGCCCGACGGTAAGCCGTGGACCTACACGCCGCCGGTCACTTTCGACCAGCCGCTGGATATCGACCTGTCGCCCGACACCGTTGTGATCGCCGGGCACGGCGCGGGCGTGCACCCCAACTTGGCGGGATTGCCGACCGTCGCGGAGCCGACGGCGCCGTGTCCACCGTCTGGGGCCAACCCGTTGCACCCGCTGGCACTGCCGCTGCTACGCCCGAAGCAAGTGATCATGCTCGGCCGCCCGACACTGCACCGCCCGGTGTCGGCGCTGCTGGCCGACCCGCAAGTGCCCGTGTACGCGCTGACCACCGGGCCGCGCTGGCCGGATGTCTCGGGAAACTCGCAGGCCACCGGCACGCGGGCGGTAACCACCGGGACACCGCACCCGGCCTGGCTGCACCGCTGTGCAGAGATGAACCGGCACGCCATCTCAGCGGTCCGGGGGCAGCTCGCGGCGCACCCGCTGACCACCGGCCTGCATGTCGCCGCGGCGGTGGCCGACGCGCTGCGGCCAGGTGACCAGCTGGTGCTGGGGGCGTCCAATCCGGTCCGCGACGTGGCGCTGGCCGGCCTGTCCACCGACGGCATCCGGGTGCGGTCCAACCGCGGTGTTGCCGGCATCGACGGCACCGTATCCACCGCGATCGGGGCGGCTTTGGCATATGAGGGGCCCCACGAGCGCCTGGGGAGCCCTGACAGCCCGGCCCGCACCATCGCGCTGATCGGCGACCTGACGTTCGTCCACGACAGCTCCGGGCTGTTGATCGGGCCCACCGAACCGACACCGCGGCAGCTGACGATCGTGGTGTCCAACGACAACGGCGGCGGCATCTTCGAACTGCTCGAGCAGGGCGACCCGAGGTTCTCCGACGTTTCGGCGCGAATCTTCGGTACCCCGCACGACGTCGACGTGGGCGCGCTGTGTCGCGCTTATCACGTGGAGAGCCGGCAGATCGAAGTCGACGAGCTGGAATCGGCGCTCGACGAACCCGGTGCCGGCATGCGGGTGCTGGAAGTCAAGGCCGACCGGTCCTCGCTGCGACAGCTACACGCTGCCATCAAGGCGGCCCTGTGATATCGCCTAAATCGTTGCTGCGCATCCTGATCCACGGCCGCAGTGATGAACCGCCGAACACTCGGGCAAGGGTCGTCCTGCGGTGGGTGCGGATCGCCATCCTGATCGTGACCGGTCTGGTGACCCTGCAGTCGGTGCTGCTGATCGCCGGCGCCTGGCGTGACGATCTGGCAATCCAACGCAATATGGGGGTCGCGCAGGCGGAGGTACTCAGCGCCGGGCCGCGGCGCTCCACCATCGAGTTCGTCACACCCGAGCGCGTCACCTATCGGCCCGAACTCGGTGTGCTGTATCCGTCCGAATTGTCCACCGGCATGGGGATTTACGTCGAATACAACAAGAAAGATCCGAACTTGGTCCGGGTGCAGCACCGCAACGCCGGGCTGGCGATCATCCCGGCGGGGTCCATCGCGGTGGTGTGCTGGCTGGCGGCGACGGTCATGCTGGCGGGTTTGGCGGGGCTGGACAAGAGGCTGGATCGTCGCGCCGAATCGAAGAGCGTGTCGAGCCAACCGGCGTCTTAGGGCGCCCAAGCAGCAAATTTCGCACGCCGTATGCGTGTCGGCAACCTTGTCGACAGCCTGCGCTGACACTGTGGTGGCGTGCGTGTTGCGATCTTCGCCGAGTCGTTCCTCCCGAACGTCAACGGTGTCAGCAACTCAGTACTTCGGATACTCGAGCATCTACGCCGAACCGGTCATGAAGCCCTCGTCATCGCGCCCGACAACCCGCGCGGTGAACCCCGGGCAGAGCGAATTCACGACGGCATCCGAGTGCATCGGGTGCCGTCTCGCATGTTCCCGAAGGTGACCACGTTGCCGCTCGGTGTGCCCATGCCGCGAATAGTGAGCGTGCTGCGCGGATTCGATCCCGACGTGGTGCATCTGGCGTCGCCGGCGCTGCTCGGCTACGGCGGACTGCGCGCGGCCCGCCTGCTGCGGGTACCGACGGTCGCGGTGTACCAAACCGATGTACCGGGTTTCGCGGCGAGCTACGGCATTCCGATGACGTCACGGGCGGCGTGGGCGTGGTTCCGCCACTTGCACCGCCTCGCCGACCGGACCCTCGCGCCCTCCAGCGCTACGATGGAAGCCCTTGTCGCCCATCGCATTCCGCGGGTTCACCGGTGGGCACGCGGGGTCGACGTGCAACGGTTCGCGCCGTCGGCGCGTAACGAGGGGCTCAGACGGCGATGGTCGCCGGATGGCAAGCCGATCGTCGGGTTCGTGGGCCGGCTCGCGCCGGAAAAACACGTCGAGCGGCTGATAGCGCTGGCGTCCGGCGACGCGGTACGGCTTGTCATCGTCGGTGACGGCGTCGACCGAGACAAGCTGCAATCGGCAATGCCCACAGCGGTTTTCACTGGCGCGCTGTACGGCGACGAGCTCGCCGCGGCGTATGCCAGCATGGACGTCTTCGTGCATCCCGGTGAGCACGAGACGTTTTGCCAAGTCGTGCAGGAAGCGCTGGCGTCGGGGCTGCCGGTGATCGCCCCCGACGCCGGCGGACCACGTGATCTGGTCACCCCGTGCCGCACCGGGCTGCTGCTGCCCGTCGATGAGTTCGAGGCTCGGCTGCGCACCGCCGTTATCCATCTGATCGAAGAACGCCACCGTTACTCGCCGGCCGCTCGGCGCAGTGTGCTCGGCCGGAGCTGGCCGGTCATCTGCGACGAGCTGCTCGGCCACTACGAGGCGGTGCTGGGCAGCCGCGGGGCTCAGGCTGCCTGACTGGCAGGCATTCCTTGCCGGGTAGCGTCGACGGCGTGAGTCGCGCCGCCCTGGATAAGGACCCCCGGGACGTAGCGTCGATGTTCGACGGCGTCGCCCGCCGGTATGACCTGACCAACACCGTGCTGTCGCTGGGCCAGGATCGGTACTGGCGGCGTGCCACCCGGTCGGCGCTGCGAATCGGGCCCGGGCAGAAGGTGCTGGACCTGGCCGCGGGCACCGCGGTGTCCACAGTGGAGCTGACCAAGTCCGGGGCATGGTGTGTGGCGGCCGATTTTTCGGTCGGGATGCTCGCGGCCGGCGGAGCGCGCAAGGTGCCGAAGGTTGCCGGTGACGCCACAAGGCTGCCGTTTGGCGACGGCGTATTCGATGCGGTCACCATCAGTTTTGGGTTGCGCAATGTTGCCGACCAGCAGGCGGCGCTGCGCGAGATGGCCCGCGTCACCCGGCCCGGCGGTCGATTAGTGGTGTGCGAATTCTCCACACCCACCAACGCGCTGTTTGCCACCGCCTACAAGGAATATCTGATGCGGGCATTGCCGCGGGTGGCGCGAGCGGTGTCCAGCAACCCCGAGGCCTACATCTACCTCGCCGAGTCGATCAGAGCCTGGCCCGACCAGGCGACGCTGGCACACCAGATTTCGCGGGCGGGATGGTCGGCGGTGCGTTGGCGCAACCTGACCGGCGGCATCGTGGCGTTGCACGCCGGATACAAGCCGCTGCGGTAACGAAAACCTAGTGGCTGCCTGCCCGTTGCAGGACGCCCACTTGCTCGGGGCAGTAGTGGTCGATCGCGGCGCCCAGGAATTGGAATGCTTGCCCTTGGGTGGTGCCGCGCGGCAGGTTGTGCTGGATGAAATTGGCCGACTTGTACGCATCGCCATCCACGCCTCTGCCCAATCGTTCGCAGCTGATCTTGGCCAGCCAGGCGTTGTAATCCTGCGGGCCGTAGATGCCGTAGCCGCGGAGCTGCGCGTTGAAGGGGGCGTCGTAGTCGTCAGCCTGTGCCGGTGCGGCCAGTGCGATGGCGGTGGCCGCCATCGCAACGCTGGCGGCGAGGCGCGTGCCCTTCATTAGCCGGACTATACACCTGACTGTTTTATGAGCCCAGGTGTGCCGATAGCAGCCAGCCGCCGATCGACTTGAGCCCGTTGGGCTCGTCACGGACGTCGACGGGCGTGGGCATGCCGCCAAAATCCGCCGGCAGCTTGGCGTACAGGCGGGCCGGCTTGATCTCGTCGATGACCCAGTACTTGGACACCACCTCTCGCAGCTCGTCCTCGGTGACCGCATTGATCGGGCCTTCGGGCATCGCCGCCCTGTCGAAGACGAGGGCGAAGTACGACGCACCGGGCGCCGCGGCGCGAACGATCGATTGCTGGTAGCCCTCGCGTGCCTCGACCGGGATGGAATGGAACAGCGTGCTGTCCGACTATGGTGCGCAAAATTACGCAGCGGAGCCGGACTGACCGGCATGACTGTTTAGGTGATGCACCGTGGGGGGTCCGGCCTACATAAAGAACGCTGTGTCTTTCGGCGTTCACTGCCACAGTCCCTCATCGACTCAATACGGCCTCGGCAGCCCAGCGCTCGGCCAGCTCGTAGGCCTGCTGTTTGGTGGCGCAGACCTGCCTGCGGTTTATCTCCTCCGAGCGCGTCTTTTGGAGCAACGTGTACTCCTTGTCACCCGAACGAATCACATACTGGTAGCCGTTCTCCGTATAGCTCATGTCCCGACTGGCACCAGCCGTGACCCATTTCAATGTCTTCTTTTCCTCACCGCGCATGGCATCCATCTTCCCACTCACGGCGGCGCTTACTTCGGTTCCTGCCCAATATGTGCCCAATGGGATAGACGCGTCGGGGTCGCGATCGCGACACTAAGAGGCGGCCCATGACTACGGACGACGACAACGCGACCACCTGGCGAGACCTCGCCGACCAGCTGACGCCCGCGCAGATCGCACGTTTCGATCACGCGGAACAGCTCTGCATAACCGGCGCCCACCTCGCGTTCCCGCAAAACGACCGAAGCAAGACGATCGCTGACATGCTCGACGGCGTGCTCAAAGAGGCGCGCTGGGAAGCACAGCAGAACCTCGCCGACTAACACGTATTCGGCCATATTGCGTTGCCCGAGGCCGCTACCGCTGCAAAAGACCGACAGGGGCTACGGTTCGGGTCATGCCCGACAATCCCACACGACCTGTCGACCTGTCGTGGTTCTACACGCTGGACCCCAAAGACCGGGTTGAAGTGCTAGCCCGTACCCAATCCCCGCAGCTTGCCGACCAACTCAAAAGCATCCTGCGTGGGCGATCGCCGCTGGATGATGGGGATGTCGTAGCGCGGCTAGACGAGATCCGCTACGAGCTTAACTTCTGGTGGCAGGAGGATCGGCTCACCGACCACCTGCGCGACGCCCTCATCGAACACCGCGCCGACGACACCTACCGCGATCTCATGCAATTCGAAGCCGCCGCAATTGGCGTTGAACTGACTATGGTCCGCACCTATCTTGAGCTGCAGGTCCGGCAACTGGGCTAGGCGACGGCCCTCTTTTTAGTCCCAGTATCGCCGCCGCGGCGCTTCCGCGCTGGCAGCCGATCACCACCGCCCTGGGGTCAGCCGGTAGGGCAAGCGTCAGCGCCGCCCACCTGAGCCGCTGTTCCGGGTGGTCAGCCGGTGCAGCAAAAACCATCCGAATAATCCGGGTGGTTTCCGACATATGTCCTGGTCAGTACCGATCAGCCCTGGTGACTTAAGGCCGATTAGCTTGGGTATCCAACCTCATTAGACAGCGTGCTGCCGACCACTGTGTTGAACCGGTCGTCATAGCCGGTGAACGAAGTGATGTCGGCCTGCTGGAAGCTGGCGGTGCTGCGGCGATCAGCCCTCCGGCCATCAGTGCGGCGCCCAGGCTGGCGATGAAGGCGGTCCCGGCTGGCGGGCGGTCAGCGCGCCCGAGGCGGTGGCGCTGCAGCGGGCGATACATGACCAGGTCTGGTCGCTGGACCGTGGAACGCGCTACCTGTGTAACACTTCGCCGTCGTTCTCCGATGTTTGTCTGTGACTGGGCAAATTGGAGGCATGGCGTGGGCAGGCGGCGTATCGACGTACGCGGCTTCGCCTGCGCCCACCGCGGATCTGCTGGACGCGATTCCTCGCTAGTCAGGGGAATTCCCGGCCCTGGTTTGATGTATCGATGATGACGTGTTGGGAACACTAGGAAGGGAGTCGATGAATAAAATCTGGCTCGTTCCGATAATGGCATCTAGTGCGATTTTTATTTCCCCGGCCCCGAGGGCCAATGCGGGTTTGTGTGATTATCCAGCAGTCCTCGTCGGAGCAAACGTTTTCTTTGCCCAGGGGGCTTACTGTGATTGGCCTACCGAAATCAATGGATCACATTTGCACTGTGAGGCAGGAGGCTTAGCTGTCGACGCTGGCGCGGCTATTGCCGGGGGTTCCACTCTCGGCCTGGGCGGCCCGGGTGCCGGCGGCGTCAGTTGCACATTTCGGTGCCCCGACAACAGCATGGCACCGGCACCAAATCCCCCTGGCGCTTGGAAATGGTATATGGTTCCTGTTCCGAATGCGTGCAAAGATCATATGGAACCGGCTGGATTTGCGAGTGCACCCGTTCTTCCCGGTGAAGGTATGCCAGTTCCGGCACCACCTCCCGCAGCGGTAGGAGGACCGGAAGGCGGACCGGTATTACCGCCGCAACTACCGACAACAGAGCGTCCTTAATCCATAGGAAAGAAGATGGAAAATGCCGCAACGTGTCTGCTGTGTCATTCCTGCCCTGCGAGGTTGATGGGATATTAATCACGCCATCGACGAAGTCGAATTCGCAGTCGGGCGGATCGGGTAGGGCGCGGCTGTTCGTTGCCTGCCCCGATGGCCTGGGGCCGACCGGGACGCCGAGCGCAGGCGGCGCATCCGCGCCGGAATTTGACCTCTGGCCTGCGGCGATCCACCTCAAGCGCAACCTAGGTCTTTCAACAATGCCGGTGCCCTTGAGGACTCGGACTTCACAGAATCTGCCACCAGGGCAATGTGGTGACTCCATTTGTTCGGAGCCCCGCCGAAATCTGGCCGTAGTTGCACGAATCTTGCACGACACCACATATGCGCTGGTCAGATGGTGCTCCCGGCAGGATTCGAACTGCTGACCGGGCGCAACAGCAATCGGCCCCCGTCCGATGGGACAGGGGCGTTGGTCAGAACTTGTTTTGACTCGGCCTAACAACCAGGATCACAGAACAAGCAACAGCGTGCTGTCGACGATGGTGCCGAACCGGCCGTCATATCCGGTGAACGAGCTGATGTCGGCCACCTCGAAGCTGACGTTGGTCAGGCCCCGCTCCTGGGCCTCGCGCCGGGCCAGGTCGATGGCGGTGGGTGACAGGTCCAGTCCCACGGTGGTGTGTCCCCGCTCGGCCAGGGTCAGCGAGATGGCCGCTTCCCCGCAGCCCACGTCGAGGACGTCCCCGTGAAACTTGCCCTGCTCGATAAGGGCGGCCAGCTCGGGCTGTGGTTCGCCGATGCTCCATGGCGGCCGGGCTCCCTCTCCAAACTGGGGGGATTCACCGCGATATACCGATTCGAACTCAAAATCAACCTCAGTCATGTCCTCAGGTATATCAAGCACCCTGATACATGTCAATGAACTTGATATGACTAAAAGCGCAAAGTTGGCTCAGCTGAACGGCGGTCGGCGATCGAGCAGCCGGGACACCCGCCCGCCGCCCCGCCAGGCCCGTGCCACCCAGTCGGCGTCGTCGTCGGTGACCAGGTTGGCCATCACCCGCACGGCGATGGTCATCAGCGTCGTGGAGCGCATCGCGATCGGCCCGGCCGTGGGCAGGAACCGCTGGAAGGTCAGCAACAACGCCAGCCTGCGCGCGACCGAGAATCCGCGGCCGTAGTGATGCTGCAGCAGCGACGGCCACACCTGCGACAGGTCGCGCGAGCCCAGCAACTCAACGGCCAGCCGCCCCGTTTCCAGCCCGTAGTCGATGCCTTCGCCGTTGAGTGGGTTGACGCAGGCCGCGGCGTCGCCGATCAGCATCCAGTTCGGCCCGGCCACCCCCGAAACCGCGCCGCCCATCGGCAGCAACGCCGACGACACCGCCCGCGGCTGGCCGGTGAAGCCCCACTCGTCGCGGCGCAGGTCGGTGTAGTACGAGATCAATGGTCGCAGGGCTAGATCTGCTGGTCGCTTTGACGTCGACAACGCTCCTACGCCGATGTTCACCTCGCCGTTGCCCAGCGGGAAAATCCAGCCGTAGCCGGGCAGCACGGCGCCGTCAGGGGAGCGCAGTTCCAGATGCGACGTCAGCCAGGGGTCGTCGCTGCGCGGAGTGGTCAGATACCCGCGGGCCGCGACGCCGTACACCGTCTCCTGATGCCAGCGCCGGCCCAGCTTGCGGCCCAGCGAAGACCGGGCCCCGTCGGCAACGATCAGCTGGCGGCAGCCCACCTCGGTGCCGTCGGCCAACGTCAGCGATACCACCCGTCTCGATGAGTCATGGTGAACGGCGACGGCTTTGGTTCCTAGCAGCATGCGTGCCCCGGAATCTTCGGCGACTTTGCGGATCCGGTCGTCCAACTCAAGGCGGGCCACCGCGCTGCCGGTCGACGGGAACGACGGGCCGGGCCAGTCCACTTCCACCTCGCCGCCGAAACCGCTCATCCGCAGCCCGCGATGCCGGATGCGGCTATCCAGCCAGTCGCCTAACCCCAGCCGTTCCAGCTCGGCGACCGCGCGCGGTGTCAACCCGTCACCGCAGGCCTTGTCACGGGGGAAGCTGGCCGAGTCGATGACGAGTACGTCGCTGCCGGCGCGTGCTGCCCAGGCGGCTGCCGCCGATCCCGCTGGTCCGGCGCCCACGACGACCACGTCGCCTCTGGTCTCCACGCTCACCAGTATGTTGGTCGGGTGAGGACTCCGGCGACCGTGGTGGCGGGCGTTGACTTCGGTGACGCCGTATTCGCCGCGACCGTGCGAGACGGTGTCGCGCGAATCGAGCAGCTCATGGATACCGAGCTGCGTGGCGCCGACGAGGTGATGACCGATGCGCTGCTGCACCTGTTCATGGCCGGCGGCAAACGGTTCCGGCCGCTGTTCACCGTGCTGTCCGCGCAGATCGGACCCAAGCCGGACGCCTTTGAGGTGACAATCGCCGGTGCGGTCATCGAGATGGTCCACCTAGCCACGCTGTACCACGACGACGTGATGGACGAGGCGGAGGTCCGTCGCGGCGCGCCCAGCGCCAACATGCGCTGGGGCAACAACGTCGCCATCCTGGCCGGCGATTATCTGTTTGCGACGGCGTCGCGGCTGGTATCACGGCTGGGACCGGATGCGGTCGGGATTATCGCCGACACGTTCGCTCAGCTGGTGACGGGGCAGATGCGTGAGACCCGCGGCATTCCCGACGGTGCGGATTCGATCGAGCAGTACCTCAAGGTGGTGCACGAGAAGACGGGCTGCCTGATCGGCGCGGCCGGCCGGTTCGGCGCGATGTTCTCCGGCGCCGACGACGATCAGGTCGAACGGCTCAGCCGTCTTGGCGGCATCGTGGGCACCGCGTTTCAGATCTCCGACGACATCATCGACATCGACAGCGACTCCGACGAGTCGGGGAAGCTGCCCGGCACCGATGTGCGCGAAGGGGTGCACACCCTGCCGATGCTCTACGCGCTGCAGGAACCCGGGCCCGATGGCGCGCGGCTACGTACGCTGCTGGCCAGGCCCGTCGAGGACGACGCGGCGGTGATCGAGGCGCTGACGCTGTTGCGCGCGTCACCGGGTATGGCGAAGGCCAAAGACGTGCTGGCGCAGTACGCAGCCCAGGCGCGTCACGAGCTGGACCAGTTGCCCGACGTCCCCGGCCGGCGCGCACTGGCGGCGCTGGTCGATTACACGATCAGCCGGCACGGCTAGAACGGATCGCGCGCGTCCGGAACCCAGGTGGTCGTTCCGGGCGTTGAACTAGCTGTAGTCAGCAAGAACCGAGTGTTCGTAGGAGGACACTGATGACCTGGCATCCCCATGCCAATAGGTTGAAGACCTTCGTCCTGTTGGTCGGTATGTCCACGATGATCGTGGCCGTCGGTGCGATGTTCGGCAGGACGGCGCTTATTTTTGCGGCCTTGTTCGCCGTAGGACTCAACGTCTACACGTACTTCAACAGCGACAAGCTGGCGTTGCGGGCTATGCACGCGCAGCCGGTTTCCGAGGTGCAGGCACCGGCGATGTATCGGATCGTCCGCGAGCTGGCCACCGGCGCCCACCAGCCGATGCCGCGGCTATACATCAGCGACACGAACGCGCCCAATGCGTTCGCCACCGGCCGCAACCCGCGCAACGCCGCGGTGTGCTGCACTACCGGCGTCCTGGAGATCCTCAACGAGCGCGAGCTGCGAGCCGTGCTGGGGCACGAACTGTCGCACGTCTACAACCGCGACATCTTGATCTCCTGTGTCGCCGGCGCGCTGGCGGGGGTGATCACCGCGCTGGCGAATATGGCCATGTGGATGGGTATGTTCGGCGGCAACCGAGATGGTGAGAATCCCTTTGCGCTGCTGCTGGTTTCGTTGCTGGGCCCAATCGCCGCCACGGTGGTGCGGCTGGCGGTGTCGCGATCCCGCGAGTACCAGGCAGACGAATCGGGCGCCGTGCTGACCGGCGACCCGCTGGCCTTGGCGTCGGCGCTGCGCAAGATATCCAGCGGCGTGCAGGCGGCCCCGCTGCCGCCGGAGCCGCAGCTGGCCAGCCAGGCGCACCTGATGATCGCGAACCCATTCCGTGCGGGCGAGCGGATCGGATCGCTGTTCTCGACGCACCCGCCGATCGAGGACCGCATTCGCCGGCTGGAGGCGATGGCGGGGCGCTGACCCGTGCACTACAGCCCGGGCAAGCAGAAGGGGAAGATGCACGGCGAGGCAGGAGGCGTCTGAACTTTCCTGAGCAGATCAGCCAGGTGGATTATTGACGGCAACAGGACCGCCTCCACTGGCGCCTTTTGATCCTGAGGCAGATTGCGGGTCTCCAGATCCACGTTGGTGACCAGCTGCTGTAGCTGTGCTATCCGCTGATTTCGCTGCTCCGGGGTGAGACTGTCCCAGCTGGCGTCCAGGTCGGCGATCTGCCGCCGCAGCTCTTCTGCATCGGACATGGGGCTCAGGCTGAAGGACGGCCGCAGCGGGTAGAAGTGGCTCAGCGCGGGTTGCGCCGTCACCTCGGCCTGCGCGGGACTCGCTGTCACCAGTGTGCCGGCCACCAGGCCAGCCACCGCTATCGCTGTGATTCTCATGGAGGTTTCTTTTCTGCGGGCTCGGTTGTTTTCTCCGGCAAATGGGCCGGGGGCGGGTTACCCAAGACGCCGCCCCCGGCCACCCCACGCTCGATCACTCGTCAGGCGTCAAACGCACGAACGGCGCCGACGTCGTTGTGATGTAAAGCATTCCGTGCTACTTGGACGCGGGCCGACGAATGCTTTTACCCGTCAACGCCTATCACAGGCCGCACGGCAATGACCCGCTTCAGGGTGTCGGTGGTGTTCATGGTGTTCTTCCTTTGTTCATGCACCGCCTCGCTTGGCGTCGTCGCGGCTATGACACGAGGCGGGTTCGCTACCGATCCCATGGAATGTCATCCCTGCCTGGGGTCGGTTGCGGTGGCCGACAACACTTAGCCTAAATCCGTGGATGGGTGATTTCGGGCGGTCGTCGACGTGGTTGGCCTGATCTGGGGCCGGGTGTGGGCGCGGTGGCGCATGCGTGATCGGCTGGCCTGTACCAGCTTTTCCTTGTTGCGAGGTTCCTCGGGTCGGGCCTGGGGTGGCGGGGTGGACAAGGGCTGGCCGGTGGGGTCAGGCGGCGCGGGGTTGGGCGGTTGGGTAGCCGATGACGTTGTGCCACAGGGTTTTCCATCCGGTTTGCCAGGGCCAGTGGGCGGGTAGGTGCAGCATCGGTTTGCGGGCCGGTGCGGCGAAGCGGGCCGGCACGTTGACCAGGTCGCGGCGCAGGGTGGCGCCGCGGGCCACGGCGTGGTTACCGCCGGCGAGGGTGCCCGCGGCGCGCAGCAGGTTATGCGCGATCACCGCGCAGCCCAGCCAGGCGCAGTTCGCCGCGAACAGCCCGGATGGGACGTGAGCCAGCGGGCCGTCGATGAGATCGGCGAAGGTGGTTTCGATGATGGCGTGGCGGCGGTGGGTGATGTCGGCCTCGGCGGTGGGCAACTCGGAGTTGGTGACAAACGGGTGATGGCGCCACACCGGAAACAGCGCATCCGGGTAGCGGGCGTCCTTGACCCGGCGCACGATCAGCCGCACGGTCAGCGTGCGGCCGGCGCCCAGCCGCAGGGGGTAGCGGGTTTCGGCGACCTCGGCATCAGAGATCAGCTGCCCGGTGTCGGGGTCAGTGACCGCGCCCGGGTAGTGCACCGGGGTGTAGGCGGCCTCGTCGATGCCCTCGATCGCGGCGCTGATGCGTTTGTTGCGGCTCACCGATAGGGAGAACTCGGCGCCTTCGGCCACGCAGGTGGTGATCATCTTCTTGGTGCCGAACGCCGTGTCGCCGCGCACCATGATCGTGCCCGCCTTGCACGCGCGGGCGGTGCCGATGGCCTGCTTGACCTGCCGGGCCGCGGCGCGCCCGGAGGCGGCCCGCCCGCTGCGCAGCCGCGCCTCGGCGATCACCGGCGCAGCCTGCGCTGTGGAGATGGTGGTGATCTGCGGGGAGAGGCCCAGACGCAGCAGGGCGCGGCTGGCAATCTTGGCGTGCCCGAACGAGGCGCCCTGCTTCTTATGCCCGTAGACCGGGCGCAACAGCGAGTCGATATCGACGAACGCGCGCTGTTCGATGCCGGGCAAAAGCGGTGTGCGTTGGGTGAGCGCGACCAGATGTTCGCGGGCCGCCGCGGCGAGCTGGTTGGCGTGCCCGAAGGTGAACTCGCGCAAGAAGATCCCCAGCGTCGAGGGCGCATACACCTCGTCGAACACTCGTGGTGTGCCGCTGGCGCGCAGCACGCCCACATCGTCGATGCTGTCCGCGCCGCAGGCCATCGCGGCGATGATCGAGGTCAGCTTGCCGACCGGGTTCACCACCCCGGACTTCACCCGGGCCGACCGCAGGTGCACGTGCTCGCCGATCAACCGCGAAAGACCGGTCTGCTCAGCCAATTCCAGCACCGGCACCAACCCGGCCGACGACACCAAATTCGGCTCGTCAAATACCGCTGACCCGACTGTGAACGTATAGGATGAGTGCACCGAAAATGCCTTCCCGAACTCTGGACAAGATCGACATCAACACTCGTATTGTCCCAGTTCAGAAGGCATTTTCGCTGTTCACACGCCGATCACATCACCGGCCCGTCCACGGATTCAGGCTAAGGCTGCCGCACACCGCTTGCCAGATCTTCGCGAAATTCTTGCGAAATTCTTGCGTCCTCGCGGCGGGCGGCGAAAAGCCGCCCCGCCTGGAGCGTCGGTTAGCCTCCGGAGGGTGTGAGTGAATGCCGAATTCGATAGCGCATGTGCTATCAAATCTGGCGTGAACCGCTACACCTACCGCGTCGAATGGTCGCCCGACTACGACGAATACATAGCCCGGTGTATCGAGTTGCCATCCCTGTCGCGGCGGGCGCCGACCGTGCACGAGGCCATCGCCGTTATCGCGGCGGCCGCCGACGAATTCGTGGCTGACCTGCAAGCGTGCGGCGAAGCGGTGCCCACACCACTCACCGAACGCAACTACAGCGGCACATTCGTCGTCAGGACGTCACCGGCATTGCATGCGCGTCTCGCCGTGGAAGCTGCTGAAGGCAGCGTGTCTCAATGAATCAGTGGGAATCAGTGGGTCGTTCAGAAGCTCGCTGAACGGCAACTAGGCGGCGGCTTCGGGGCTTTCGCGTTCGAATAGGTCTCTTGTGGTCTGGCGGGCGAGTTGGCCCGTCTCGACCGCACCCTGGATCCGAACCGTGCCGCCCGTGGCCTCGTACTGTCGCCTCCAGTCGGTAATCGCTTGGTGCGCAGCGTGATCGAGGTAGTTGACCGAAATGGTGACGATGACCTTCCTGGCGGCAGGGACAGACGCCAGCACGCGGGTCAGCCGAGGCAGCGCGAGGAAGGTGCACGCCCCCTCGACCACTACGCGCCATTCTTCACCTACAGGACCTACGGGCTGGGCCTCAACCCTGGCCCGGATCACCCGCCATCCGGTCAACGCGATGGCCAGGGCGAGTCCAATCATGACGCCGTGCAGCAGATTGAGGAAGATGACGCTGACTGCGGTCACCACATAGACGGCAAGATCCCCATGCCTCATTGCGGTTTCGATGTGGGCTGGCTTCAGCAGCTGGATTCCGATGACGATGAGCAGGCCGGCAAGTGCCGCGGTGGGGATCTCTTCGACCAGCCCGGCGAAGGGAAGGGTGAACAGCAGGATCCAGACACCGTGCATGATCGACGAGGCCCGGGATTTTGCGCCTGCGTTGACATTGGTTGAGCTGCGCACGATTACACCGGTGACAGGAAGTCCGCCGATGGTCCCCGACACCACGTTCGCGACACCCTGCCCGATCAACTCGCGATTGAAGTCGGTGCGTGGGCCGTTGTGCATCCTGTCGACTGAAACCGCTGACAGCAGGCTCTCGACGCTGGCGATGAGCGCAACTGTGATTACGCCCCACGCGACGCCGCTCCATTCGCCGTCGGGAATGTCCGGCAGCTGCAGCGCATCCAGTGGCGACCCCTCGAGCTTGATCCGCCTCACCTGGAACGGGAAGACCACCGAAATGATCGTCACCCCGACGATGGCGACCAGCGGGCCTGGAACACGGGCCAGTTTGGCTGGAACCCACCGCCAGGCGATCAGTATGGCGATCACCAGTACGCCCAGAAGAACCCCGGGGCGGTGGGCGCCGATAACTTGCCCCGGCAGCTCAATGACGTTGTGCCAGGCCGTGCTTTTGGACTTACTGCCCAGCAATACGTGCGCTTGCTGAAGTGCGATCGTGAGTCCGATGCCGGCCAGCATGGCGTGCACGACGACGGGTGAGATCGCCAGCGCAGCTCGAGCGATACGGCTGAGCCCCAATAGGATCTGCAGGACGCCTGCGGCTACGGTGATCAAACACGTTACCGCCCAACCAAAATCGGAAATGAGATCGGCGACGACGACCGTCAGCCCGGCGGCGGGTCCACTCACCTGCAGTGGTGATCCGCCGAGGGCTCCGACGATGATCCCGCCGATGACCGCGGCAACCAGGCCACTGAGCACCGGTGCGCCCGAAGCGATTGCGATCCCCAGCGACAACGGGAGTGCGACCAGGAAAACCACGAGCGACGAGGGCAAGTCGTATCGCAAGACCGATCGCAATCGGCCGGTCCGCGACACCGCAACGTCCTGGTCAAGGCCCTGTTTGCCGCGTGGTTCGATATGCATCGGGCGCTCCCTCGTTAGGTCTTAGCGGGGGACGTTCCGATATCCCGTCCCGTATTGCGTTTAGTTACGTCTACGTAACGTCTTCGCGCACAGGCAATTACGATTAGCCGGACGCCATTGTTCGCGGCCGGGAACGCCTGGCTACTATGCTCGACGGTATTTGGGCGGCCAAGCGCTGGTCAAGCTGACGAGCCAGGCGCATAGCGAATGCAAATTTTTGGATGCCCTGGCGCGCAACCAGCTTAGAACCCGGTGCCGTGCACCTCGTGTCCCGGGACCTCGGCGATCAGGCCGCTATAGGCCTGCTCGACCGTCGAGCCGTGGTTGATCACCGCGTCGACTTCGCGGGCGATCGGCATGTTCAGCCCGAACTCGTTAGCGAACTCCATGATCACGCTGGCGGCTTTGACACCCTCGGCGACTTGGTTCATCGATGCGATGATCTCGTCGATCGGCTTGCCCGCGCCGAGTTGCTCGCCGACGTAACGGTTTCGGCTGCGCTGGCTGGTGCAGGTGACGATGAGGTCGCCAAGGCCGGCCAGGCCGGGGAAGGTTTCGGGATCCCCGCCCAATGCCACGCCCAGCTTCGTCATCTCGCGCAGCGCGCGGGCGATGATCAGTGCGCGGGTGTTTTCGCCGATACCCATCGAGTAGCCCATCCCGACCGCAATCGCGTAGACGTTTTTCAGCGCGCCGGCCATCTCGACCCCGACGACGTCGTCGGTGGTGTACACGCGGAATCGCCGGGTGCGGAACAACCCCGACAGCCGGGTTGCCAGATGCTGGTCGGGCATTGCGAGTACCGCCGCGGCCGCGTAGCCCTCGCCCACCTCGCGGGCGATGTTCGGCCCGGCCAGGATGCCTGCCGGGTGACCGGGCAGCAGCTCCTCGATGATCTGCGACATCCGCATATTGGTGCCCTGCTCGAGCCCCTTGACCAGCGACACCACCGGCACCCAGGGCCTTAGTTCCTTGCCCAGCTCGGTGAGCACGCCGCGGAAACCGTGCGAAGGCACGCCCATGACCACGACGTCGGCGCAGTTGGCGGCCTCGGCGAAGTCGGTGGTGGCACGCAGGGTGTCGCTCAGCACGACGTCATTGCCCAGGTAGCGGCTGTTGCGGTGATTGTCGTCGATGTCCTTGGCAGTCGCCTCAGAGCGCACCCACTGCAGCGTGGGTCCTCGGCGTGCGCAGATTGACGCCACGGTGGTGCCCCAGGAACCGCCACCAAGGACAACGACTTTGGGTTCGCGCTTCTCAGCTGCCATGGCGATCAGCGTATTGCCGACACCCGAGATTTAGAAGCAGTTCACGAACTGCGGGCTGCATGCCTGACCGCTGAAGTCGAAACCAATGACCCCCGAGCATGGGACTTCGGTCCCTACCCCCCACCATGCGACGTGCCGGATCGTCAAGGCCAGTGCTCTATACGAGGAGGAACCATGCCCCGACGAGCGAGCCTGCTGAGGAACAGGCCCCTACCTCGCTGCGGCCGGACGTTCGCGTTGCTCTCTGCGGCTGCTCTCGCGGTGTTGGTTGGGTCGCCAGGCGCCGCATCTGCCGATGGCGGTCGTCCACAGGTCAACCCGGATGAAAGGGCGGCGGCCATGATACGGCCGGCGGTTATGTACCTCGCGGCCGCCGCTTCTGGCCGGGTCCTGCTGCCCAGCGACCGGGCGCTGCCTAACTTCGACGAAGCTTCGGATTTGCCCTACAACGCAGTCTGGAACTGCACCGGCTTCGTCGTCAATCCCGACGGCTGGGTGGCGACTGCTGGTCACTGCGTCGACCCGGCGAGCGCAAAGGAGTTGATACTCAAAAATGCGGCGAGTCAGTATCGAGATCAATTCCCGAACTTGCCTGAGGCCCAGGACCCGGCCAGAACATTGCAGTGGCTTCGAGAGAACGCGAAGGTTGAAGGCAACACCGCCAACCGTGATCCTCAGGTCAGCATCACGGTGTTGTACGGCACCGGGACAAAGGTCGCGGGGAAGATGCCCGCCAATGTCGTGGACTTCCGGCCCATCGACAAAGGCGATGTCGCTCTTCTCAAGGTAGAAAAGCGCAATATGCCGTCGTCCGAGCTGGCTCCCGACGCCGACGTCAGCATCGGTACATCGATTCTGGCAGTGGGCTTCCCAGCGAGCACCGAACGGATCACCGATCCTTCGCTGGACCCAACGAACAAGAGTGGCACGGTCAGCAAGAAGGCGACCTTGAACACCATTCCGGAGTATGAGATCGATGCCGCGATCACCGAAGGAATGAGCGGCGGCCCGACCATCGAGCTCAACGGCAAGGTGATCGGGGTGAACAGCTTCGCCCCCGCCGGTGAACCGCAGCCGTTCAACTTCATCGCACCCGCAGATCGTCTAACTGCGATACTGGCCGGCAGGGGTATCAGGCCGATGCTCGGACCCGCCGACGTGTATTACCGTAAAGGGCTCGACCATTACTACTCCGGCCACTACAGCGACGCGATCAAAAATTTCGACCAAGCCTTGTCGATGTCACCCGACTATCCCGGGCTGGCCGATCTCAGGACGAGCGCGGCCAACCTTCGGCAGCAGTACGGTGATGTGTCGGTGTTCCATAGCTCAAATCTGTTGTGGTACATCGTAAGTGGCGTTTCGCTGATGCTCGTTGTTGGTGGCTATGTGGCCTTCATGGTGCTGAGAAACCGTCGGCAGCTCCTTGCCGAGGCCAAAGATTCCGACTTCCAACCGGTTTCGGGCGGCCTCCCTCCCGTCGATGGCGCTACCACCGAACATGTCGGTCGACACGAGGCACCACCTGCAGCGCCGCTGTCGATGCAGGGCGAACCTGAGGAAACCGGCGCCGCCCAACCCGTCGGCGTGGCTCCCGCGCAACAGTTGACGGCGACGGAACCGCACTACTGCGCGAACTGCGGAGCAGAGCACCATCCTGCCGAAAAGTTCTGCCCAAACTGCGGGAAGCACATCGCTATTGGAGAATCCGCGCAGGAAGCCGACTAAATACGTTGACGCCCTTGCGGGCCGACTACCCGGCCAGCGGTGCTCGGTCAGCGGCGTGGCCGAAGACCATCGCCTCCTCGATGCGGTCGAACCGGTAGTCGATGGCGTCGGCGAAGTAGTTCTGCCGCACATTCCACGGCCGCTTGATGCCTGACTTGGGCAGCGCGTGCAGCGACCGCAGCACGTAGCCGGCCTTGATGTCCCATGACGGCTTTTCTGGCATGGAATCGTCGCCTCGGTGTGGGTAGGCGTGCGTGTAGCCGTGAGCGGCCATGTGCGCCAGCAGTTTTGCCGTGGCCCGGGCTGTCATGTCGGCGCGCAGTGTCCAGGATGCGTTCGTGTAGCCCACACACCAGAACAGGTTGGGCACATCTTCGAGCATGTGCGCCTTGTAGACGAAGCGGTCGCAGGGATTGATCTGTATGCCGTCCAGGCTGATCGCGGCGCCGCCGAGCGCCTGCAGCTGCAGGCCCGTTGCGGTGACGATGATGTCGGCATCAAGATGCTCACCGGAGTGGAGTGCGATACCGGTGGCGTCGAAATGCTCGATGCGGTCGGTGACTACGTCGGCGCGACCGGCAGTGATCGCGCTGTACAGGTCGGCGTCGGGGATCAAGC
Source organism: uncultured Actinomycetota bacterium (assembly GCA_963728815.1). Taxonomy (GTDB): domain Bacteria; phylum Actinomycetota; class Actinomycetes; order Mycobacteriales; family Mycobacteriaceae; genus Mycobacterium. The sequence goes on along the minus strand of CAVSLH010000011.1, from coordinate 196,349 downwards.
ACATCCGCTGGTCCCACGGGTTGTACCGCGGTTTGAAGTGGGTGTCGACGTCGTAGCCGTCGGGCAGGTTGTTGACCGCCACGCGCCGCAGCAGCCACTTGACGAACCGTGGTGTCTTACGGGACAAGAACCAGAACACTGCCTCCGTCAGTGCGTTGTACATCCGGATGACCAAGTGGGACGCCCTGCGGGGCAACACTTTACGAATGACGGCAGCGAACCTGCTGTATTTGGACGCCGACATCAGGTAGGTCGGCGAGCGCTGCAGCATGGTCACCTTTTCGGCCCCGTCCGTTAACGACGGGATCAGCGTGACCGCGGTAGCTCCGCTACCGATCACCACGATTTTCTTACCGGTGTAGTCCAAATCTTCCGGCCAGTGCTGCGGATGGATGACGGTGCCGCCGAACTGGTCGAGATCGGGGAAGTCCGGGGTGTAGCCCTCGTCGTAGTTGTAGTAGCCGCTGCCGAAGAACACGAACCGGCTGCGGTAGCGCTTCTGCGCGCCGCCTTGTTCGAAGGTGACCGTCCAGGTATCGGTAGACGAATCCCAGTCCGCTGCGCGGACGTAGCTGTTGAACTGGATGTGGCGGTCGATGCCGTACTTGCGCGCGGTGGCGCTCAGGTACTCGCGGATGTGGACGCCGTCGGCGACGCCTTCCTTCCGGGTCCATGGCTCCCACGGAAACGACAGCGTGAAAATGCTGCTGTCGGAGCGCACGCCGGGGTAGCGGAACAAATCCCACGTACCGCCGATCTGCGCGCGCCGCTCCAGGATGGTGTATGTCAGGTGCGGGTCGCGCTCGGTGAGCCGGTAGGCCGCGCCGAGGCCAGAGATGCCGGCGCCGACGATGACGACGTCGACGTAGCCGGCTTCTTCATTGTCGGGGCCGGGAGTGCGGCCAGCGGCTTCCTGGGGAGTCACCGTCATCGCGAAACCTCGCTTGCATCTTGGGTCCGGTCACCAGACTAGGCACCCACCGGTTGGTCGGGCCAGGGGCTGGCGCCAGTGCTCGGTCACGACGGCTCCAAGAGGACGTCGACATGCAGGGGCGCACACCGGTCGATCAGCCAGATTTGGTCGGCTGTGCTGGCGAAGATGCGCGCATGGGTTGGGTCCTGGACGAACGCATGAGCGCATCTGTCGCCAAAAAAGACGTACGCCTTGGTGTCATTGCATTGCCGGGACATCCACACCAACCCGTCCAACCCGACATCATGGGCCGCCTCCGCCCACCGCACTGTGCTGGCGTAGCCGGACGCCGGGCTTGACGTGAGCTCGGCGGCGGTGACCTTGAGGCGTCGCAGCCCCGTTCCGTGCAAAATCGCCAGGCGCAGGCTGTGTGTCACTTCCAGCCGGACGAGCACCTTGCCCGCGTATTGGTCGTAGGGGAGTAGGCCGCCCTCGGCGGGGATGTCGTGCAGCAGGGTCTCGGCGATGGCTGCGTCTTCGGTGTCCGCGGCATACATGATCGGCACCTTGGGCTTCCCGAAGAAGCCGAACCGGGTGGGCGCGCCGATGCCGGGGTTGAAGTCGGTGGCGGTCCGGGTCGCCGACACGACGCGGTAGAGCAGGTGGCCCGCTGGCAGGGCGGCGGTGGCCGGGTCGAAGGGGACTGGTGGTCGTCTCACCACGAGACGGCCAGAGCCTCCGATGCCACCCTGACGACCCGCTCCGGGTCCGTGGCGAGGCGGTCCACGGGCCGGTCCCCATCCAGATAAGTGGTGGGCGAGCAGAGCCACTGCACCAGACCCGCCTCCGACCAGCCGTTTGCCTCCGCGACCTCACGCAGGCGCGCGATGACGGCCAGCGGTTTTCCGTCCGGCCCGAACTGGAACCCGGGGTAGGAAAGGTAGTTGCCCCGGCGCACCGCGACGAGTGCCTTGTTGCGGTGCGCGGTGGTGGCCAGGTTGCGCGGCGCACTGGACCGCGAGCCCATCCGTTTGCCGGCTTCGGTGCTGGTCAGCATCCCGAACTCGGCGCCGATGCGGGCGTAGAGGTTGTGTTCGGCCTGCACCGCTCGTGCGACGGCGGGCTCGGTGTAGACCGTGACCGACGACAGCGCGACGCCCACTGCGTGGGCGCTCTCGCGGACGCGCCGGTCCGCGGCGGTCAGCTCGGCGACCAGGGTCTTGGTGGGGGTCATGGCAAGCGCTCCTACATTCACTTCATGCACTTCGAGTATACCGCACGAAGCGAACGCGCAGCTGTGGCTACCGGTAGTTGACGAACTGCACAGCCACGTCGAGGTCGGCCTTCTTCAGCATCGCGATGACGGTCTGCAGGTCGTCCTTCTTCTTGCTGGAGACGCGGACCTCGTCGCCCTGGATCTGGGTCTTGACGGTCTTGGGCCCCTCGTCGCGGATGAGCTTGGTGATCTTCTTGGCGTTCTCGCTGTTGATGCCTTGTTTGAGGGTGCCGGTGACCTTGTAGGTCTTGCCGGAGGCCTGTGGCTCGCCGGCGTCGAAGGCCTTCATCGAGATGTCGCGGCGGATCAGCTTTTCCTTGAAGACGTCGACGGCGGCCTTGACGCGCTCCTCGGTGGACGAGGTCAGCTCGACGGCCTCGTCGCCCTTCCACGCGATCTTGGTGTCGGTGCCGCGGAAGTCGAAGCGCGTCGCGAGCTCCTTGGCGGCCTGGTTGAGTGCGTTGTCGACCTCCTGCCGGTCGACCTTGCTGACGATGTCGAACGATGAGTCCGCCATTGGATCCGTCCCTTCATCCGGTGATAGCCGTTTGTGCTCTGTCTACCGGCTCGTTGTAACCTGCTAGGCGGCAGGTTGCCCGAGCGGCCAATGGGAGCGGACTGTAAATCCGTCGCGAAAGCTACGCAGGTTCGAATCCTGCACCTGCCACCGCAGGTCAGGGGCTATTTGTCCCCACTACAAGGGGTTTGAACATCCCGACCGTCCGCAGGGCGTCCGCAGCAGTGTCAAAGGCGTCCGCAATGGCGTCGAGGTCATCGGGGGATAGGTGGCCGTATTTGTCCAGCGTGAGGACCGCTGACTTATGCCCGAGCAGCTTCTGCACCACCTTGACGTTGGCCCCTTCACTGATGGCCAGGGAGGCGCAGGTGTGCCTCAAGTCGTGCAGCCGAACGCCGTCGATTCCGCCGACTGCCGACACCGCCTTGGTGAAGCCGTAGCGGGCCTGGCTGAGGGTCAGATAGCTATCGCTGCGTGGCGACGGGAACACCAACGCCGCGCCATCTCTATCGGCAATCTCGGTCTCAAGTAGCCGGGCGACGAACGCCGGGACCGGGACAATGCGGCTCGTGTGGTTCTTCGTCTCACCTTCGACCATGCCTGTCTTGCGCACGTACGTCACTGACCGGCGTACCCGGATTCGCCGGGTCTTGATGTCCACATCAGCCACCCGTAAAGCTGTGGCTTCACCAAACCGCAGACCGCAGTAGCCCAGCACCAGGACAAAGGTGCGGAACCGCCCAGAGGCCGCCGCCACCCGGTACAGCTGTTCATGGGTGAGGTGGCGCTGCAACGCTGACAAACCAGCCCGGCCTCTGCTTGCAGACGATATGCCTGGGGCGGCGTGGCAGGGGCCGTATTCGACCAAGCCGTCGCGACGCCGGGGTTGTTTACACCGTGAACTTCAAGGATGATCCCGACGCGGAAGCGGGAGCGCGCAATTTTGCCGCCCAGATAAACCTGGCAAGCCGCCAACTTCAAAAGGGTTTTGGGATTTAAGCCCGACGCGGGCTCACCCCCTCTCCTCGCCGCTGCCCCCGCCTGTCCCGTCCCCGTTCTGTCCCGGCAGCCTGACCGCGGGCGGCCCCATCAAGGGGATTTTTAGTGTGTCTTATAGGCGTTAGCGAGTTGGCTGACTCGCTGCGGCGAGAGACGGAGGAGCTCGCCGGCGTCGCGCACGGGGATACCCTCGGCGGTGAGTTGATTCACGAACTCAGCGGCGAAGTCCTGGGCCTTCTTTGTGGCTTGAGCGGCTTGCTCGCGCGTGTGGATGAGTTCTTCGGCGCTGCGTTGGACATTCCCGACGTTGGGCACTGTGATGCTGACAATGTCGACAGCGATCTGATCGAGTGGCTTATCGGTACTGATGGCGATGAGGCTGCGCGCCATTTCGGTGACCTCGCTGATTCGGCGCGCTTGGGTGAGTTGGTCGATTTCAGGCACGTGAATCATCCACCAGCGGCCGTCGCGGGTGACTTCGACTTTGTAGTGGTGCATCACGCCTCCTTCTGACTGTCTTCGATGGCCTGGTTGATCTTGCGGACGACGCCTGGGCTGATCTTGCGGTGACTGTCGGGCACCGGCACCCAGACGCCTGACGGGTGTGTCCACTTGGAGTGGCGCCCGTCAGTGCTGGTACGAATGAACCCAGCTGCCTTGAGCCATTTGATGACCTCCCGGGTGGCTTCTTCCTTGACCATCAGGATAGTCTAGTCCGCTAGACAATTTCTAGTCAAGTGAGCTAGACAAAAAAGTAGGCAGGTCAGACCGGGTTTTAACGTCGCAATCACTGGTCTCCTCTCGGTTGCCAAGTCCCGGTTCCGGGATCGTATGTGAAGCCGCACACCGGCATGTTGCTCGCGCAGACGGGCGGATAGACCTGGACGCCGGGGAACTTCGGCCCGTCCCGTGTTGGTATCTGATATGCGGGTGACGGTGGTGGTGTCGGGTCGGCGCCGGCTGGACCGGGCGCCGACCGACGGCCAACGGTGCCGCGGCATGATAGATAACCATGCTGCAATGGGAACCGGTGGACCTGGGCGCGATCTACCTATTTGAGCGTTGCCTTGCGGTCAGTGGCAACTACGAATACCGCATCTTCTATGGCCCCGATGCGGCAACCCAAGACCGCCCCTGGATTCTTGTGATCCGGGAGGCTGGGGAGGATGGCGTGTACGACGCGCACATCCATCACAGCATTCACGGCACCCCCGACGAGGCGAAGCAGGCCGCCGAGCAATGGGAAGGCCCGCCACCCGCTGAGGGGTGACGGGCCTTAGTGGCTAGGGAGGGGTAGGGGGGGTCAGTTCTCCCTTGTGCTGCCACGTGCCGGTGCCGGGGTCATACGTGAACCCACAGGCCAGCATGTTGGTGCCGCAGATGGGCGGAAAGGTCTGGACGCCGGGGAACTTCGGCCCATCCGGCCCCGGGGGGTTGGGGTGGGCACGCCGCGGGCGGTGGCACGTAACGGGCCATCGGTGAGTACGGGTTCGGGTAGTCATACGTCATCGCTCATCCTTCTGGCATTCATCCCAGTCGGTAACCACGCGGGTTAGCCACGCAGCTGGCCTTGGAACCGCTCTATACGTTGGGCGGGTTCCTGGCTCCTGATCGACCGACAGAGCACTTGGACCTTTGGGGAGCCTCAGGCCCTGACGTTGCGCGGCATCGAGCCAACACCCCACACCCTACGGCCCGACTTCACCCACCGGAGTGCGCAGGGGCTCGCGGACAGCATCTATGAGGCGTTCCTGACCGAAGGGAGCGCCCCAAGTTGGACCAGCGGAATGCTCTCGACGGAGACGGGCGACAATGCCCAACCCGTCTCGGTCAATTTGGAGAAGTCGCGCACGAACCACCTCTGGCGTTGAGCCATCTGGCATTTCAGACTCGAAATCACGAATGATCGCGGCGAAGGCATGCAAGCGGCGCGCATTCGATTCGTTGAGTCGTCCACCGTTTGCCCACATATGAACGGCGCGCCGCGAGACGCCGAAGATCTTCCCCAGTTGGTCCCAGGTGAGCCCAGAGCGCGCTTTGATCCATGCGATCTCTTCGCGGTCGCCGCGAGAATCGGCGCTGAGTGCGCGCGGGACTACTGGGACGGGTTTTGGCTTGACTGGCGGGGCGAATTCGCCGCGGCCAGTGCGATTTACAGCTACAAGCGACTGGATCGCACCGTAATTACCACCGATTGAAGTCCCCGCTAGCCCACCAAACGCTGCGAGACCAGCGATGAGCAGCGATGCGCCCGCTCTTCTTGCGTACGGAGATGTAGGCGGTGCATCGGTGCCAAACTCACTGAATTGATACTCCGCAACCTGATCGCGGTAGTCGCGAACGGTCGTTTCGGTCGTCACAATTCACCCCCAAAAGCGACGAGGAAGTCCTCTGTCACAGCCCACCGGAAGAACTGATAGGCCCGTAGCGCTAAGGTGCGCACGTCCTCGAAGATATCCGCGCCCTGTTGCGATCCGGGTGCGAACTCGCGGAACGAATCCATATCAAGCATCCATGTCGGGTAGTCGTAGGCAGGCGACGCATTGTCGATGCTCGTGTTGGCCGGCAGCATTCCCCATCGCGCCATAAAGGACGCGCCATGCGACAACCGATAGCGTGCTTCGGTGAGCGCCGCCAGGCGGCAAGTCATCGGCGCGACCGGCCGCAGTCTCATCGCCTCCTTGATGGCAGCGTCGAGGTAGTCGTTAGCGCCGTCGCGCGCTGCGGCCTCAGTGCGGGCGAGCACCTGCGGATGGCTCTGGGGGTCAAGGGTCGGAGGTTCAAATTCTGTCAGCCCGACCGAAGGAAATAGGCGGGCGACGCGGGGACAGGAACCTGTCGTGGGCAGCGCTGCCGTCGTGGGCAACGCTGCTCGCGGATGACGATGCAACGCGCCGTTTTCTTGACGTGCCTTCGCAGGGCCTAGCGAATCGACTGTGCGGGTTGGGGTGGATCGCTAGCATGCTGACCGTGGCAAGGCTAGCGCCGTGGTGGAGCCGAGGGGCCATCGTGATCCTGGCTGCCCTGTTGACCGTGGCCGTGATCGCCGCCGCCATTGTCATCACCAGCCAGCAGCAACGGAACTCGAACGGCCCTCAGATCACGCCGCCCACCAGCACTCAGCACCGCGAACCCGCATACGGTCCTCAAGTCACGCTGCCGTTCACCGGCCTCAACAAACCCGGCGACGTGGCGGCGGACAGCGCCGGTGACCTCTATGTCGCCAACTATGGCAACAGTCGGGTGCTGAGACTGGCGGCCGGGTCGAGCTTCCCGATGGCGCTGCCGTTCACCGGCCTGAACACGCCGCAGGGTGTGGCGGTGGATGCCGCCGGCGACCTCTATGTCACCGACCCCGGCAACCATCGGGTGCTGAAGCTGGCGGCGGGCTCTAGTACCCAGGCCGTGCTGCCGTTCACCGGCCTCAACGAGCCCTGGGGTGTGGCGGTGGATACCGCCGGCAACCTCTACGTCACCGACGTCATCAACAATCGGGTGGTTAAGCTGGCGGCGGGCTCGGCCACCCAGGCCGTGCTGCCGTTCACCGGCCTCAACGCCTCCCAAAGCGTGGCGGTGGACACCGCCGGCAACCTCTATGTCACCGACTACAGCAACAATCGGGTGCTGAAGCTGCCGGCCGGCTCGGCCACCCCGACGGTGCTGCCATTCACCGGCCTCAACGGCCCCTACGGTGTGGCGATGGATGCCGCCGGCAACCTCTACGTCGCCGACGATGGCAACAATCGGGTGCTGGAACTGGCAGCGGGCTCGGCCACCCCGACGGTGCTGCCCTTCACCGGCCTCAATTATCCAAACGGTGTGGCGGTGGACGCCGCCGGCAACCTCTACGTCACCGACTACGGCAACGATCGGGTGGTGAAGCTGCCGGTGGGGTGATGCGCCGCAAGGCGGGCGCGCGAGGCTGCGGGGCCAGTCCGACCGAGACAACATGAAAGACCAAGCGCTGCGGACTAGAGGCCGGGCGTGGTCATTGTGGTCCTTCCTGTCCCAGGAAGTCCGCGTAGTCCCTTACCGCTCGGCTATGTGGTGCATAGGTGGTGCAAAACTTCTCTAGTCTGCCTAGCTACCTATCTCACCAGCTACAACAGTGGTGCGCGATACTGGGATTGATCCAGCGAACTTCCGACCGTACAAGCCGTGGGACTTCCTGACAACCTGCCATCTTGGTTCCCTTGCTGTGACGTGGACATTGGCCGACTTGGCGGCGCGCACCTGTCGGCCAAGCGGCGCGAACGCCAGCGGCGCATTCGATTGCCGCCGACGCCGAGCTACGCCGCCTAATCCGCGAGGGATTCGAGCAAGGCTTCCCCGGCGAGCAACTCGCCGAAGCGGCCGGGCTGTCCGTGCCACGCGTTTATCGGATCTGCGACGGGCGGCGATGAACAACCCGAGCTAGTCGGGCACAGCGGTCGCGCGTCCGCAGTCCGTCCGCAGCAGGACTTACAAGGGCTTTCCGCAGCCATCATTACCAACACCGTTAACCTGGGCTTCCTTCGCTCAGCCAACACAGCTTGAATCAACAAACGCCAACAGGAGCGGACTGTAAATCCGTCGCGAAAGCTTCACAGGTTCGAATGTCGCCGTGCGCTCGGCCTCGGGACGCCCTGCCAGTGCAACCGGGCACCACGCAGATGAGCGCAGCCAACTCCACGCCGCTGACCGATGGCGCGAATGCGATCGTGCTGGCGTCGGGGGAGCGTGCGACCGAACTCGGTGTTGACCCGTTGGCGCGAGTTATGTCGTCGGCCGTGTATGCATTTGATCCGCTGATCATGGGTATGGCGCCCGCTTGGGCACTACCGATGGCAATCAAGCCTACCGGGTTGACCCCTGAACAAATCGATGTCTGAGAAGTCCACGAGGCGCTCAGCGCACAAGCGCTTGGTGTGCTTCGCGAATTGCCAAACCAACTCGGCGGCATCACGATTCCCGACGAGAAGCTCACCCCCAACGGTGGCGCTGTTGCCATCGGACATCCCTTCAATGCGACCGGCACCCGATACGTGCTGACCCTGGCTACCGAGTTGCGCGAGCGCAACGCCCACTACGGAGCTGTCGGTGTATGCATCGGTTCCGGCCAGGGTGTCGCGCTGGTTCTGGAAAACCCTGAAGCGAGTTAAATCGGTTGTCTCAGTTGCCGTTCCGCTTCCTCGTCTCGGCGACCGTGGTGAGGACGGCTCGGCCGCCGGGGTCCTCGGCCGTGGACGGCACGACCGCGACGCAGTCGGCGCCCGCTTCGTGGTAGGCCCGCAGGCTTGCGGCGATGCGCGCGGCGGAACCGAGCAGGCAGACCTGCCCGAGCAGGTCCTCGGAAACCTGGTCCGCCAGTTCCAAGCGGCCCGCGCCCGCCCGGGCGCGCCGGACGAGGTCACCGTAGCCAAGCTCGCAAAACATCTCGCCGTATCCGGGAGGGGAGAGATAGATCGCCAGCTGGGCAGCCAATTGGCGCAGCGCTGCATCGCCAGGTTCGAATGCGGCCGGGACCCAGACCGTCAGGCTCGGCGGGGTGCGGCCAGCCCTTGCGGCCTCGCTGTCGATGGTGGCGCGCACTTCGGCTACCCGTTGGGGTGGAACAAGATTGAGAACGACCTCGTCGGCATACCGGGCCGCCACTCGCGTTATCGCGGACCCGAAAGCCCCGACCGCAATGTTGGTGTCGGGCCTGGGTTGGCGCAGCCGGAAACCATGGCTGCGAACCTGGTGGCCGTCGTAGTTGCTGCGCGTGCCGGCGAGTAGTGAGCGTAGGCACTCGATCGTCTCGCGCATGCGCGACGCGGCGTGCACCCACTCGCGGTCGTGCCAGCCGGCCACGATCGCCGGGCTGGATGCACCGAGCGCCACATCCACCTTGCCGCCGGTCAGCGACGCGACCGAGCTGACGCCGAGCGCAAGCGTGACCGGGCTGCGGACGCCGACCGCCAGCGGTCCGAGTCTCAAGGGCAAGCCGGGCACGCGATGGCCGATCGCGGTGGCCAACGCGAAGGCGTCGTATGTCGCCATTTCGCCAATCCACAAGGCGTCCAACCCAAGATCGCCGACGGCTTGCGCGATGTCGAGGGCTTCCTCATCGGGCCGGTCCAGCCAGAACGGCAGAGCGGCTTCGACTCGTCCGTTCACAGCATCGACGCGTCGGCACGCTGGCCCAGCAGGATCCGGCCGGGTAGCTCGCGTGACGCCTCGTTGACCTGGAAGTGGGCGGTGGCGGTATATGCGTCGCGGAACCGTCGTTGCAATGGTGAGTTGTCGTAGATCGCGCTACCGCCTGCGAGGTCGTACATGGCGCGAACCACGTCGGCGGATGTTCGCATGCCGTGGGTTGCCGCCAGGCGCAATCGATTACGTAGCTCAACCGGCACCGGTCCGCCGTTCTGGCTGGCCTGCCAGGCTTCGTCGATCGCCTCGTAGTAGAGCGCCCTGGCCGCGCCGAGGGCAGACTCGGCGGTCGCGACCGCCGCCTGTGTCGCGGAGCGCTCGGCCAGCGTGCGTGTTGACCCAAGGCCTTTCTTCCCGCCGGCCAATTCGACGAGGTCGTCGATGGCCGCGCGCGCATTGCCCAGCGCCGGCGCGGCAACCGACAAGGCAAAGAATCCAAATGGGGGAAAGCGGTACAGGGGCCGGTTCACGACGGGCCCATCGAAGATCGACAACACCCTATCGGTGGGCACGAACACTTCGTCGGCCACAGTGTCGTGGCTGCCGGTGCCCCGCAAGCCCAGCGTGTGCCAGGTGTCGACGAGCTGGAGGTCTTCCTTCGGCAGCGCGACGACGGAGGGCACCGATCCTTCGTCGAGCATGCATCCGGCAAACATCATGTCGGCGTGGCAGATGCCGCTGCAAAAAGCCCACCGGCCGGAGACTACGACGCCACCATCGACCGAGCGTGCCTTACCGCGCGGCGCCCATACGCCTGCGGGCACGCCGCGCCCGTCCCCGAACAATTGGTCACGGCTCGACGGTGGCAGGTAGGCGACCAGCAAGCTGCTGGTGATCGCGATCGACACGCACCAGCCGGTCGACGCGTCGCCGCGAGCCAATTCCTCAGCTGAACGCAGTGCCACCTTCGGCGGCAGTTCTAACCCGTTGACCTCCCTCGGCGCACCGGCGCGCAATAGGCCGCTGTCGCAAAGCATCCTCACCAGCTCGTCGGGGAGGCGTCGGGCGGTGTCGATATCGCTCCACATCTCCCGGGCTGTGTCAGCGATCTGCCGGCTGATCACCTGAATATCGTCGTAACCATCGGTTCGCGGCGCTGTCGTCGGCTCGGTCTTGGTCATTGCAGCCTCGGCATTCGGAGGCTGGTGGCATGGTTCAATTACGTTACCATAGCTGGTTCATCAACTGAACCGGTATCATGATTGAACCATGGCGGCTTCTTCTTCTGATCTGTCCCACCGCTTCGAAGCGGAGTCTGTGGGCCGAGCCCTCGAGCTGGTCGGTGAGCGCTGGACATTGTTGATCCTGCGGGAGGCCTTCTTCGGGGTTCGCCGCTTCGGTCAGCTAGCACGCAACCTGAACATCCCGCGGCCCACGCTCTCGTCGCGGCTTCGGATGCTGGTCGGCGTGGGACTTTTGGAACGAGTGCCGTACTCCCACGACCCGGAACGGCACGAGTACCGGCTCACGGCTGCCGGACGCGATCTATTCGGCGCAATTGTCACGCTCATGCGATGGGGCGACGAGCATCTGCCGCACCCCAACGGCCCACCAATCGTGTTACGCCACAACGCCTGCGGCCAGATCGCCGACCCCCGCCTGACCTGCGCGCACTGCGGTGACGAGATCACCGCACAAAACGTGACCCCCGAGCCCGGCAGTGGTTTCACCCGAAGCGGCTGATCGAAGAACCGTTCCCGCAAACTCCGTAAGTCGGCCGATAGTCTGCGGAACACACGCAAAGATTGAGCGGTCGATTTCGATCCAGGGTCAGGGCCGTGAGCCTCGGCGACAGCTCCTAACGCATCACGCACAGCACGCCACCCGAACAAGAGCTGGACCGTGAGCGCTGCGAGATCCGCGCACGGCGAATGGCACGAGACAGGACCCTTCGCCACGTCGCCGGTCGAGTCTCAGTGGAGGGGCGAGGCATTGCGCGGTCTTCGTAGGGTCCTTGTCTTGGCCCACTTGTGGCCGGCGCGGTGATCCGACCCGGACAGCACAGCGTCGGCCAGATCGAAAACGAAGGTCACTCCCGGTTCGGCGATATACCCGGACGCAAGCGCTCCAGGATTTGCTCGCCTCTCTGCCGCCTCTCCCGTATGCGCGCCCTGCCGGCGCCCGCGCGCTGAGCCATCCAGCCGCGGGTTTCCGACAGCAACTCGGTCAGGTCCGGGGTTTCCGTCGCACCGGCCGCCGGTAAGCCGGAGAGCACCCGCTCCGCCCGTCGGCGAAGATCGTCGGGAAGGACTGCTGTGACCGCGGCGGCCGGGCGGCGGCCGGAGCGGTGTTTCGCGCCCTTGTGAGCGAAGAGCTCGGGGTGCAGGAAGCGGCCCTTCTCAGCGGGGGGCTTGTCTTCCTCCACCGGTATGCGGTGGGCCTCGGCCCAGGCGTCCTGCCGAACTCCGGTCACCTGCCAGCAGACCTTGACGTGCGGGACGTCCGACCGAATGCCGAACTCATTTCGGGCGATCTCCTCGGACACCATCACTTGAGCGAACTGCCCGACAACCGTGAGCTGGTAACGGAAGTCGCGGTTGAGTGTCTCGAAATAATCCGGCAGCGTTACCCGTGCATCGCCATGATCGTCGGTGGTCACCGTGCCGCTGTAAACGTTCATCATGTCGGGGGACTCGACGAACGAATGGGAGAGGTACTTGTTCTCCGGGTCTCCAGGGTGGTCGACGAGGAATCCGCCACCCGGCTTGGACAGTGCCCCGGTGACTTTCACGTTGCCGACGAACAGTCCCGCCCACCCATGGACGTTCTCGCCACGTACCGCGGCCACGTCCGGATCCTGGCTGAACGTGTACCCCGCGACCCCGCTGCCGAGCACGCTTTCGCCGAAGACGCCGCCGCCGGGCTCGTTCGAAAAGTGCAGGCCGTAAACGCCGTAGCCGTCTCCGTAGGTGACACCTTCGGTGCCGTTGGAAGTGGGGCTGACGCCGTGGACACCCGTGCCGGTGGCGCTGCTGCCGTACACCCCGAAGGGCACGACACCGCGCCCTTCGCCGAAGTTTTCACCGAGGACGCCGGTTCCGACGTCCGCGGTGCCGTGTACGCCGGCGCCACTGATGGTGTTGCCGGCGGTGCCGTCGCCGAATGGTGACTCACCATAAACTCCGGTACCTACGTTTCCTCCGGTCAAGCCGTATACACCTACGGCCGTGGGATCGTCGTCAGGACCTCCGACTCCAATCACGCCGATGAAGTTGTCGCTGAGACCGGCGACCCCGACAGATGCCGGGCTGACCCCGATAACACCGGGGATAGGCCCGGGAAAATCCTCGGCACCGGGCCCCTGCGTTCCCTGGCCGTAGACGCCCGCCGTCTGGCGGATATAGGTGACGGCATTCGGGAGTGGGTCCCGCTGGTGCCGAATATGCCTACCCCGGTATTGGAGTCACCCCAAACCCCGACCGGAATCTTATTCCCCTCGGAGTTCACGGGCTCCTGTCCGCTGTTGGCCGGGTCGAATCCTGTGACACTTGCCATGATGTGGCTCCTGTTTCTCGACGTGCGCTAGAAGCCTCATCTTCCTCGGATTTCGTTGAGTCCGTGCTCAATACGGTGGATCGCACGAAAGATTGCTGGAACTGCAAACTTCATCCAAGCCGCATCCCAGCAGCCAGGATTTAACGCTGGTCGCCCGCAAACTTTCGCGAGTCAACTAATAGTCTGCGACAGGTCACCATCTGAGCGCGAGACATTCTGCGGCACAGTAGACATCTTGACTAGCCCATGTCGCGGGCCGTCATCGCCGGGATGTGCCGGGCGCTGACCACCGGTCCAGTACCACACCGTGGCCAGCGTGAGGGCAACGGCCAATGAGTCGTGGTAGGCCGACATGGCCGGCAGCGTGGCGGTGTACCGGTCGAGATCCAGGTCGCGGCCCAGTGCGGACCTTGACCTTGGAGCGCTCACAATGCTAAGCAAGTGCTCAGCAACCAGCGCAAGGAGGCGCCGGGGCGATGAGGAAGGGATCGGATGACGCTGCAGGCGGTCTTGGACGAAATCAGTAAGCGCCCCGGCTCGGGCGAAGTCATTCCGATCATCGATCCGGTCACGGAAGAGCCGATCACCGAATTCACCGACTGCGGGGAAGAAGCGGTCAACGAAGCCGTTGCGCGGGCCAGGGCTTCCTTCGAGTCGGGCGTCTGGTCCGACCTGCCGGGGCGCGAGCGGGCCAAGATCATGTGGCGCATCGCCGATCTGATCGACCAGCATGCAGAAGAACTCGCCCAGCTCGACTCGCTCAACACCGGCATGCCCTTGATGCAGGCACAGTTGGTCGTGCCCACCTGCGCCGAATTCTTCCGCTACTACGCAGGCTGGTGCACCAAGGTCAACGGCAGCGCATACAACGTGAAGACGAGCGGCATTGCTTCGGATACGTATGTCGACATGCACGCCTACACGCTCAAAGAACCCTATGGCGTTGTCGGGCTGATCTTCCCGTGGAACGGCCCGATCTTCAATGCGAGCGCCAAGCTCGCGCCGGCTCTCGCCGCGGGGTGCAGCATGCTCGTCAAACCCGCCGAGGAAACACCGCTCTCGGCGCTGCTGTTGGACAAGATCATTGCCGAAGCCGGCGTCCCGGACGGTGTCGTCAACCTCCTGACCGGCTACGGCCACACCGCCGGTGCGGCGATCACCGCGCACCCCGACGTCGAGAAGGTCGCCTTCACCGGCTCGGGCGAGGTCGGCAAGGAGATCGTGCGGGCGTCCGCCGGCAACCTGAAGAAGGTCATGCTCGAACTCGGCGGGAAGTCGCCGGTACTGATCTACGACGACGCCGACCTGCACAAGGCCATACCGATGGCGTCGATGGGCATCTTCGTGCACTCCGGCCAGGGATGCGTCTGCGGATCACGCATCTTCGTACAGCGCGGCGTCTACGACCAGGTTGTGGAAGGCATTGCGACGGTGGCCAATTCGATCAAGCTGGGTGGCCCCAAGGAAGAGGGCTGCATAAGCGGGCCGCTGATCAGCGCCAAGCAGCTCACGCGCGTCATGGGCTTCATCGACGAAGGCAAGAACGATGGCGTCGAGGTGGTAACCGGTGGGCACCGGCTCGACCGGCGCGGATATTTCGTTCACCCGACTGTGCTTATCAATGTCGATCGCGGCATGAGGCTGTATCAACAAGAGATCTTCGGGCCCGTAGTAACGGTCCTGCCGTTCGACGACGACGACGAAGCCGTGGCCATGGCCAACGACACGACCTACGGCCTGGCCGCCACGGCCTGGACGACGAACCTCAGCCGCGCCCATCGCCTCGCCAAGCGGCTGCAGGCCGGAACCGTAACGCTGAACTGCCAGTTGGTCTTTGATCACGCAGTGCCCTTCGGTGGTTACAAGCAGTCCGGCTGGGGTCATGAGTTCGGCCGGGAGGGCATCGAGGCCTACATGCAGACCAAGTCGGTCTGGGCCCAGCTTTAAGCGAGGCAGACGGGGACTCGGGCGGCTAGCCTTACTGGTCGTACGAGAGGAGCCGTTGATGGCTCAGGCGCCGCCGGGGTGGTATCCAGACCCGTCAGGTGCGCCGGGACAACGCTACTTCGATGGCACGACTTGGACGCAGTGGACATATGCGGCCGATCAAGGCTCAACACCGCAAGTGCGTTCCGATCAACAACGCGGGATCGATGCACTTCGTCGCGCCAGGGCCGGTGACGTCGCTGGTGCGATCAGCGATCTTGAAGGTCTGCTGGCGGACCAGATCCGGATTCTGGGTCGCGACCACCCCAACACCTTGGATACGCGGAAAGCCCTGGCTCGCTTGCGCCGATTCAGCCCCAGCGGGGTTGCTCAAGCGATCAGAGACTATGAGGATCTGCTGGCGGACCAGATCCGGATTCTGGGCCGGGATCACCCCGACATCCTGGCAACGCGCAAGGACCTCGCCGATTGCCGTTATTTTTCTGGCGATTCGGCCGACGCTGTCCGTGAATATGAGTACCTGCTGGCCGAGCAGGTCCGGATTCTGGGCCCCGACGACCCGCTGACCCTGGCCACCCGCGAACACCTCGCCAACAGTCGTCGTATTGCTGGTGACACGGCCGGCGCGATCCGAGACCATGAGGATCTGCTGGCCGACCGGCTCCGCCTGGGTGTGGTGTCAATAAAGTCCACTTCGCCCGGCGGTCGCTACATCGTCTGCATCGATCCGTTTGAGGCAGGTCCCTACCAATGGGTCGACACGCCCGAACTATTTGACACCGCCGCCGGCCGAGCACTCCTTTCCTTAACGGATCGCTATTGGCACCTGGATTCCGCGAATTGGCGAAGCTAGTCCGTGGTGGTCATGGACTTGCGTCACTACCCCCAGGGCTCCGGCTTTTGCGTGGTCGTCATCGACTGCCAGCGGCTCACGGCCAGCGTGGACCACATCAAGGCGGGCCCACTCGGGCAACTCGGAGACGTGCTGGAGCGGCGTTGCATAGCGGCCCGGAGCGAGGAGGCCGCACTCCGTCGGCCTTCCCCTCAGTCGGCGCCCATAGCAAAGGCCGCCAAGCCGGTCGTCGGGCTGGCTCTGGCTGCCGGTGCCAAGCGGCCGGGGGCGAACAGGTCCGCACCGGATCAGTCCTCGTCTCAGTAGGCCCCCGAGCCCAACTAGGTCCCGCCGGGTGGGGACGGGGCCAGCCCTCGGGGCCCGTTAATTCATGTCCAGGGGCCGGGATAGTGGCCGTCCTGGTCTTGCACCAGGACGATTTCCCGGCAGTCTCCGCCCGCGGGTGTCTCACCGCGACATACCAATGTCCAGCCGGATATCCGCCCGAAAGGCCGGACGGACCAGTTTGACGCGACCGGATTAGTAGCAGGCAAGGCGATTACCGAAAGCGTGCCGCCAACGTACGTGACATAGAGGCGGTCGCCAAAGAATGCCAGTTTGGAAATCGCCAATCTATTGGCTTCATCTCTGTTCTTGAGCAAATCCCACTGCTGTGTGCGCAGGTTCCACACCCCGAAACCGAACTGTGAATTATTCGAACCACGAGCGTCAACAAATAATTTCCCATCCGACAATGTTGCGGTCAGTCCACCGCCGGAAATCCTGTCGGAATCGCCGATCTTGATGATGGATTTGGAGTTCAAGTCGAAGAACATTGTCGATACGACTGGGGGGTTGTAAGAATCCCAGCGCGTGATTTTCACCAGTTTGTCCGGCCCGTCGGACAGCTCGGCGTCGACAGTCTCTATATCGTTGTCCTGATAAATCGCTTCGCCCGTAGGCAGTCGCAGCTCTGCTCCCGACGTCTTGCCAACCGTCGTATTCCGTTGGAACGAAAGAACGTCCTGCCAAACCCGACCGGGCTGCGGGTCGTTCCACATCATCGACAGGTCGGTGTTGGAAAGGATTACGGTCCGTGGCGGCGACGCTGTGACGTGCCCATCGGTGAAGGCGTTTACCCACACGACGCCCAATGCAGTCGCGGCGAGTCGCCATTCTTTCGGTGCGGCCAATTTCAGGTCGGGAGTCGGCGGTTGCAGTTCTTTTGTAGCCAACGGCTGGCTCGATTTGAGATCGAACAAATATGCGGTCGTCTTGGTGACTTCAGGTTCTGAGGCCTGCGCCGGTTTTAGAGTCGTTATCACATAGATAACCTTCATATCGTCAACTGTGTTCGACAGCGCGCACATGCCGCCCGTTATATTCTCGCCAGCAGGAACCGTGGGGATGGCCGGTGTTGTGAATTGTCCTGTTTTCGGATCAAATACTTTGGGGCGGATGTCGTCGAGTGCTGATTTGCTGAGTGAGAATTCTTCGGCACAGCCGAAGTAGGCCGTTCCGCCGTAGCTTTTCCAGTCTTTCGCCAAAGGACTTGTCTCGGGAGCCGGCGGGGCAACCGTACTGGCGGCGGTTGTCGAAGTGGAGGTAGCTGTCTTGGCCGCGGGCGGGGGCGCACTCGTCGCTGAACAGGAGGCTACGGCTAAACAGCCGGCCGACGCGAGTATGGCAACTCTGCGTTTAGACATACATAGCCCCCGTTAACCACACTTATCAGCAAATCCCCCCGCTAAGTCCCCTGACCAACGAGCGTAGAGCGGTTCGGTGCGTACTGCGACTCCGGCGGTCTTTGTCCGGTGAACTAGCATCCTTCTACA
Organism: uncultured Actinomycetota bacterium; assembly: GCA_963728815.1. Taxonomy (GTDB): domain Bacteria; phylum Actinomycetota; class Actinomycetes; order Mycobacteriales; family Mycobacteriaceae; genus Mycobacterium. The sequence continues at coordinate 178,361 of CAVSLH010000011.1, read as the reverse complement.
GCGCCCCGGCGAATGGGACGTGTCTGTCCCTCTTGCGGCGAATGGCTTCGCTGCAGCGCGCATGTGAGGATCCTCTCTACCGATATCAGGCTGCTGTCGCACGAAGGGTTAGTAGAGCGGTGACCGATACAACCACACGGGTCGCGGACGAATCCGACGGTAGGCAGTCGGTACCGTTGCGACGTCGTGGCCGGTGGCTGCGGTGGGGGCTGTTGTCGGTGTGGGGCCCGGGTCTTGTGGTGATGCTCGCTGACACCGACGCCGGCTCGCTGATTACCGCGTCGCAATCCGCCGCTGGATGGGGCTATCGGATGGTGCTGCCGCAGCTGATTTTGATGCCGATCCTGTATGTCGTGCAAGAAATGACTGTGCGGCTGGGCATCGTCACCGGCAAGGGACACGGTGCGCTGATCAGAGAACGGTTCGGCCGCGGCTGGGCCTGGATTTCGGCGTTCACGCTGTTCGCGTCGGCCATCGGGGCGTTGCTGACCGAGTTCGCCGGCGTCGCCGGGGTCGGTGAACTCTTCGGTGTCTCGCACTGGGTGAGCATCCCGGTCGCAACCGTGATGCTGCTGGCACTGGCTTTGACCGGCAGCTACCGGCGCGTCGAACGCATCGGCCTGGCCCTCGGCGCGGCCGAACTGGCGTTTCTGGTCGCCATGGTCATGTCCCGGCCGCAACTGAGCGCGCTTGCAGACGGCTTATCGTCGATGCCGCTGGGCAACCCTTCTTATCTAATGCTGGTCACAGCCAACGTCGGCGCGGTCATCATGCCCTGGATGATCTTCTATCAGCAGGGCGCGGTGGTCGATAAGCAGTTATCGGTGGCCACGATCCGCCAGGCCCGTTACGACACCGCCACCGGCGCGGTGCTGACCCAACTGATCATGATCGCGGTGGTAGTCACCGTCGCGGCGACGACCGGGACACATAATGGCGAGGCGACGCTGCAGACCGTCGGTCAGATCTCCAGTGCACTCACCCCATACCTGGGCAAAATCGGCGGCACCGTCCTGTTCGGACTGGGGATGCTCGGCGCGGCGCTGGTCGCCGCGATCGTCTCCTCCCTCGCCGGTGCGTGGGGACTCTCGGAGGTCTTCGGGTGGCGACACACCCTCAACGAGCGGCCCAACCGCGCCACCGCCAAGTTCTACATCACTTATGCGCTTGCCCACCTCATCGGCGCTGCCCTTGTCGTGGGCAGCGTCGACTTGGTCAACCTGGCTGTGGACGTTGAAGTCATGAACGCCTTGCTGCTACCGATTGTGCTGGGTCTGTTGTTGGTGCTGGAAGCCCAAGCCCTACCCGCGCAGTGGCGTATGCGCGGACTACGCAAATACACCACCCGCGCCCTGTGTCTCCTTGTCATCGCGTTCGGGCTTTACATGGTCCCCCAAGCCTTCGGCTGGACTTAAACGCGCGCCATCCTCGGAGACAAGACCAGGTAGCTTCTCCGGTCTTTCGCCAAAGGACTTGTCTCGGGAGCCGGCGGGGCAACCGTACTAGCGGCGGTTTTCGAAGTCGTGGTAGGTGTCTGGGCCGCGGGCGGGGACGCTGTCGTTGAAGTGGAACAGCAGGCGACGGCTAAACAGGCGGCCGACGTAAGTATGGCAACTCTGCGTTTGGACACACGTATCCCCCTTTGACCCCACATTCATCAGCGACCCGCCGCTAAGTCCCCTGACCAACGAGCGTAGAGCCGTTGGTGCGTGCTGCGACTCGAGCGGTCTTTGCCACTCGCCGCCCGCGGGCGCCATGATTGCTCAAGGTCGGCTTTCCAGCCCGGCATTGGGTCGTGGTAAACCGGGTGCCATGAGCGGTCTTGCCGATGAGACACGGTGGATGGATGCCACAGACCAGGCGATGTTGGTGGCTAAGGGCGAGGTCACGCCGAGTGAGCTGTTGGAGGCGGCGATCGAGCGGATCGAGCAGTCGAACCCATCGTTGAACGCCGTGGTCATCGAGTGGTTCGATCACGCCCGGTCGGTGGCCGCCGATCCGGACCTGCCCGACGGCCCGTTCCGCGGCGTCCCATTTCTGCTCAAGGACCTGTATACGAGTTTCGCCGGTCAGACCCTGTCGAACGGCAATGTGGCGCTCAAAGAGGCGGGCAAGATCGACGCCGCCGACACAACGCTGGTGGCCCGATTCAAGGCGGCCGGGCTGGTCATCGCCGGGCGGACCAATAGCTCCGAGATGGGCAGCCTGCCGACCGCACAGCCGGTGGCCTGGGGGCCGACCCGCAACCCGTGGGCGCTGGAGCGCACGCCGGGCGGGTCCAGTGGCGGCGCCGCCGCCGCAGTGGCCGCCGGGATGGTCCCGTTCGCCAACGCCTCGGACGGGGGCGGCAGCATCCGCATCCCGGCTTCGTGCTGCGGGCTGGTGGGACTCAAGCCGAGTCAAGGGCGGACCACGGTCGGGCCGGCGCGCGCCGAGGTGGGGCTGGGGGTCGAACTGTGCGTTAGCCGCACGGTGCGTGACACGGCGGGGCTGCTCGATGCGGTGCGCGGTCCCGGTATCGGCGACACCGTGATCGCACCGGCGCCGCAGCGGCCATACGTCGAAGAGGTCGGCGTCGACCCCGGTCGGTTGCGCATCGGGCTGCTCGACGTCCATCCGCGCGGCGAATTCCTGCACGAGGACTGCGTCTCGGCGGTGCGCTCCGCGGCGTCGATGCTGGAGGGGCTCGGGCACATCGTCGAGCCGGCCTGGCCGGCGTGTCTCGCTGACACCACGTTGCCGCAGAAGTTCATGGGGCTGTGGGCGACGCAGATGGCGATGGCGGCGCGCGGGTTCAGCGAGACGCTCAGGCGTGAGGTGACCGCGGACGACATCGAGCCGGTGAACTGGGTGCTCATCGAGCAGGCGCAGCGGTTGACCGCCGTCGACTACGCCGCGGCGCAGGCCGCGGGGTGGGCATTCCGGCGTGCGCTGCAGCAGTGGTGGGCCGACGGCTGGGACCTGCTCCTCACGCCAACGCTGGCCGAACCGCCGCTAGCGCTGACGGAGTTCGAGAACAATCCCGAGCATCCGACGGCACCGATGCGCCGCGCCGGGCAGTTCGCCGCGTTCACGCCGCCGTTCAACATGAGCGGGCAGCCGGCGATCAGCCTTCCCCTGCACCGCAACGCCGAGGGCCTCCCCATCGGCGTCCAGCTCGCCGGTGCCTACGGCCGGGAAGACGTCCTCATCCGCCTTGCCGCCCAACTGGAATCGGCCCATCCCTGGTCGTCGGTTCACCCGGCGATTCCCTGAACGCCGCCGCGAGAACCCGGGCCTGTCTAGAGCGTCTCGGCCATCGCAATATGTCCTTCGAACCCAAGCTCGCTAGCCATCCGCCGGTAGCGCTCCCGCAAATCCCGGTAGGTCGGTTCATCGTCGCGGGCGCGGGCGAGTAGTGCGCGCATCCACACCAGCCAAAGCTCGTGCACAACGAGACCAAGTTCGGCTGACACCCCCGCCAGCCGCTCGATGACCGCCTCGGCGTCTGCGAGGTCCCGGTCGGTGCCGCGGCGCAGCAGCAACTCCACCAGCACGGCGGTCGCCCGCGCACTCCACATGATTCCGCCTGTAGTGATCAGGTTCTCGACCGGTTGGCGTCGAAAACGCTTGCGGGAACAGTGCCGACGGTCATGACGGTCTCCTGAAGGGCGATGGCCGGGAATGGGGCCACGGAGATGCGCGGGATTGTTGACCACGATCAGACTCAATCGCTCACCTCCGCCTGATGCAGTGTGGTTCCGCGAGGCTGAAGTTCGCGGACAACTTTCACATAATGTATGGCCACTGTCGGTGACTGTCAACGATATGGGTTGCCGAGCACCAACTTTGAGTTGGCCCGCGACGCTGGCTGACTGCTTTCTCTCCGGAGACTCGTCGGACCAACCGAATGAAATGCGACGGGCCAATCAGCATACATCGTTCAGAATACGTATGGTCGTACCCAACACTTGCCGGTTGGGGCTTCGTAGTATGCAGGGCCGTCATCGCCGGGATGCGCCTGGCGCGGAGCGCCGGTCCAGTACCCACACCGTGGCCAGCGTGAGGACAACGGCAAACGAGGCGAGTGCGATGAGACTGGCGCCGGTGCCTCCGTGGAAGGTGTCGCGGTAGGCCGACATGGCCGGCAGCGTGGCGGTGTACCGGTCGAGATCCAGGTCGCGGCCCAATGCGTCGAATGCGTGGCGGTTGGATAGGACGAGGCTCATCAGGCGTCCCGGGGTGGCCATCTGGTCAACCGGGACTATGGCGCCACCGAACAGAACCTGGGGGAAGCAGAGCATCGGCAGGGCGAGGGCGGCCTGCGCGGCGTTGGAGACCGCGGCCGAGGCGAGCAGGCCGAGGGCCAGTGCCGAGGTCGCCTCGATCACAATCGTCACGAACAGGAAGCCGTACACGTCCCATCCGACGGCGGGCAGTCGACCGAGCACCCGCAGCACACCGAGCAGCACCGCGCTGACTCCGGCCAGCACCGGAAGCAGCGCAGTGACTTTGGATGCCACGTAGGCGCCCACGCTGAGCCCGGCCAGTCGCTCCCGCCGGAAGACGGCCATCTCCCCGACGATTTGCAGCAGACCGTAGGTAAGGCCGAAGAAGAAGCCTGCGAAGGCGATCCAGAACACGATCTGAGCCGGGCCGAGGTCGGCTGCGCTGTGCGGATCGAATGCGCCACGCTTGAACAGCGTCGCCATCATCGCGGTGACGAGCACCGGCGAGCCGAGCAGGACCGCCAGGGTCAGCCGGTTCCGAACGAGCACATCGACGTTGCGTCGGGTGAGTAGCCACCATTGCCGGACCACGCCCGTGCGCTTGATGTCTGACCGGTCTGAACGGTTAGCCGGGATGGACGGTCGCGCAACGGCAGGCTGGGTATCCGGATTCGCCGGCTCTCCACGGCTATCCGCGAATCGCTTCGCCCAGATCTGCGGTGTGTGCTCACCGGCGAGCCGGTCGTACACCTCGTCGAGATCATGCGCGCCGAAGTAGCGCCGAGCCTCGGCCGGGCTGCCGGTGAAGGCCAGATGGCCGTCGCGAGCCAGGAATACCACCCGGTCACACCGGTCGATGCCGGCCGGCTCATGCGTCGTGAGGACGACGGTGACCCCGCGCTGGCTGAGCCGGCGCAGTAGGCGCATCACGTCGGCCGCGGTCGACGGGTCTAGCCCCGAAGTGGGTTCGTCGAGGAAGAAAAGGCGCGGCCGGGTCAGTAGCTCCACGGCGATACTGGCCCGCTTGCGCTGGCCGCCGGACAGCGCACGGACCGGCACCTCGGCCCGATCAGCCAGGTCGAGGTCATGCATAGTCTCCTCGACTACCCGGTCCGCCTCGGCCGCCGATGTGCCTGCCGGCAGCCGCAGCCGCGCGGCGTAACGCAGCGTGCGGCGCAGGGGCATCTCGAGGTGGATGATGTCGTCCTGGGGCACGTAGCCGATACGGGACTCGGCTCTGACTCGGGCACCCCGAAGGACGCCATCGTGGCGAACCTGCCCGACCGACGGTGGTTGCAGTCCCGCGAGGATCTCCAGCAAGGTGGTCTTTCCTGCTCCGCTGCCGCCGGCGATGGCGACCAACTCGCCCGGTTCGACCGACAGCGACATCTCCTGGAGGATCTGCCGCGTACCGACACGCCGGCTTATGTTGACCGCAGCTACTCGCCCGCCGCCCGGCCCTGGTGTGTGATCAGCCCGCTGCGTCCCGAACCGCTCGGATGATCTCCATGATTCCTGAACTTGCTTGGTCATGGTGTGATCGTCGTTCGGCCGCTTCGTCGTCGCATGAGGCGTTTGCCTCAAATCGCAGGGTCGGTGACAAGTCTTGGGCGCCAGGCTTATTCGACCCCGCCGCGACCACTCGAGCCCGCCAGACCCCGATCGATCGCCGCGAGCGTCGCCTGCGTGCGGTTATTGACGCCCAGTTTGGCGTAGACACGCTCGACGTGGTTGCGCGCCGTCTTCTCGGCGATGAACAGCTCGGCGGCGATTTCACGGTTCGACCGGCCCTGCGCGACGAGTCGCAGCACCTCGACCTCCCGGGCGGTGAGCCCCGCCGACCAGGGCGTCCGCCGCGAGACCTGATGCCCGGCCGCTACCAACACGGCGTTCACCGACTCGGCGTCGAGGCGTCCGGCGCGCGCCTCCTCGCGTAGCTGACCGGCAGCACCGCGAGTATCCAGGGCGGGCTGATTGGGACGTGGCTCGAGCAGTTGCTGATAAGCCACCGCCGCGGCCAGCAACCGGTCCTGCACCGTCAACTCGGCGCCGGCGAGCCCTCGCGGAAAGCCGGACCCGTCGATCCGTTCCTCGTGCTGAGTCGCCAGCGACACCACCGACTCCAGGCCGCCGACCCTGCTCAGGATCCGTCCGGTCAGATACGGGTACATCCGCAGCCGCTCCCATTCAGCCGTGCTGAGCGGTCCCTTCTTTTCCCAGATCTGGTTGGATACCCCCAGTCTGCCGAGGCCGTGCACAAGCCCGGCACGGTACAGGCGCGCGATGTCCGCCGACGGCATCCGCAGGTGTCGGGCCGCCGCGGCTACCAGATCGCCAACACCGCGCGAGTAGCCCGGCGAGCACGGACACTTGAGGTCAACGAAATCCGCTATGGCCCTAAGTAACTCGTCGATCTCGTCATCGTCGAGAATACGGTCACGATCCGGTGCCTGCGCCAACGCCGCGGTCCAGACATCCATTTCGAGCAGCCCGTCGACAATCGCGGCGGCATCACGCTCGAACACCTCGGCCACGGCCGGGCTGAACTGCGTGCCACGCCGGGAACGGACGACGTCGACAGCCGCTGTGAGGCCACCCGTTCGAAGGTGCACCTCGACGACATCGGCCAGGTGAACGATGTGGATTTCGAGCGGAATATCGTCTCCGCGAGCGCCATTCGGCATCCCCCGGCCGTCCCAGCGCTCGAAGATATACGCCAGCGCCTCCCCGACCTGCCGGTCCAGGCCCATCCGGTCGGAAAGAACTCCAGCAGAACTGCAGTGCGAATGGATCAGCTTGGCGACCTGGTTCCGTGCTGTGAGCACAAAGGCAGCCGAGCGGATGCCGCGCTCCCAGCCCGGCAATCCGCGCCCCACGTGACTAACCATCAGACGCAGGAACGGCAGCCCGGTCATGTCCACCGCGTACGTGTCGGCCCGGAGGGCGATGTCGTCGCCGAAGAGCGCCGAAAGCTCGTGGGAGTCGGCATGACAACCGATCCAACCGACCAGATTGGCGTAGTACACCGTGGCCCGCTGTTGGGCGTCGAGGCCCATCCGCTCGGCGATGCGCGTCGCGATCAGTGACGACCGAAGCATGTGTTCCATCGGCTGTCCCAGACCGAGATCGATCGCCAGCGATATCGCCGCCAGCAACTCGGCTCTGCGCAGGCCTTTTGTCGAGCCATGCAGCGTCCGGGTCGGGTGCACGCCCCCATTCTGACCTGATGACGCCCAAGTGCGCCGTTTTTTGAGGCGGATGCCTCATGTGCCGAAATACTGTCGGGTCAACCATTTCTGTATGGATCTCGTCAACATCCCACGCGAGACCGCTCCGGCGATTCCACAGCAGCCGTGGGACAAGCTGCTAACGGAAGGTCACGCCTCTTTGGTGAGGGCCCGACGGGTGTTTCGCTATCTGCCCTCGGCGCCGCGATGCAAGGTCTGCAACAACCCATTTGGCGGCCCGGTCGGACGTGTTTTCGCCGCCGCCGGGTTCAGCCCGTCGCGTAAGAACCCCAACTTGTGCAGTCGGTGTTGTGATTCGCTTCCCGCGGGCGGGGCTGAGGTGGACGTCGCGGTCCTGTTCGCCGACGTGCGCGGCTCGACGGCGCTGGGCCAGCGCGGCGTTGCCGCAGACTTCGCCGCGTTGCTCAACCGGTTTTACATCGCTGCGACACGGACCCTGCTGCGCCATGACGCGGTGATTGACAAACTCATTGGCGATGAGATCATGGCTTTCTTTGTCCGAGGCATCAGCGGTCCACAGTACCGACGCCGCGCGGTCTTGGCGGGGATGGAGCTGCTCAAAGCGGTCGGGTACGGCAGCGACGAGGGACCATGGCTCGAGTTAGGCGTGGCGGTCAATGCGGGCGTCGCATACGTCGGCAACGTTGGGGGCGCGGTGGTCGACTTCACTGCCCTCGGTGATCCGGTCAACGTCTCGGCGCGGATGCAACAACACGCCGCCGGCGGGGAGTTGCTTGTTGCATCTGGGGTGGCCGATGAGCTCATGGAAAAGACGCCGCGGCGGTCATTGACCTTGCGCGGACACGATCGGCCGATCGACGCCTTCGTCCTCGGCACTAGCGGTTAACGGTGAATGCCTGGTTGTCGACTCATCGTGCAGAGCGCCGCGACAGCGGCTAGCCTCAACAACTGCACGAAAGGAGCCGTCGATGGCCCGGGCTGGTTTACCCCCGCGAAAAGGTGACAACACGGATCGCCGCACGACCGCAGCCGCCGTGACTGCCGCAGAGCAGGCCGTGGCGCGAATGGCCCGACTCCGCGGCCCGGATCACCCGGAAACCCTGTTCAAACGGGCCGAGCTGGCGCACCGCCGTGCGAAAGCCGGTGACTCGCAGGGCGCGATCAGAGACTACGAGAACCTGCTGCCGGATCTGGTGCGCGTCCTCGGCCGGGACGATGCGGGAACCCTCGACATCGGTACCGCCCCGCCCACCAACCGGGCGAATGCCGGTGGCCAGCACGGCACGCTCGCAGACTACGAGCGCCGGGTGCAGGATCTGTTGAATCGCGTCAAAGCGACCTACTCACGACTGCTGTAAACACATGGCGTGTCTCGCCAGTTGTAGCCGCGTTCGCGTCGCCGAGGTGTGCGGTTGACGCCGCGGTGGCCGCCCAGCGGGCGCTGGAGTTGCCGGTTCGGATGGGGCTGGCCACCGGTGAGGCAGAGCTCCGGGCCCGAACTGAACTGAACCGTTAATTGCCGAGCGGGTCGGCGGCGTTCAGGATTGACACCACCTTGCCGTATTCGCCGCGGGCCTCGGCGTAGCGCAGGAACTTGACTCGCTCTACCTGAATCTCGTTGGCGTCGGGTTCGGTTTCCAGCAGATGGATAACGTCGTCGACGAATTCATCAAGAGGAATCGCGAAGTCGCTTTCCTGTTGTCCGGGAAGCAAATCGGTGCGTACGGCGGGCGGCTCGAGCTCCTTGAGCTTGACCGTGGAGTCGGCCAGTTGCAGACGCACCGACTCGGTGAGCATGTGAATGGCGGCCTTCGACGCGTTGTAGCTGGGGGTGACCTTCAGCGGCGCAAATGCCAGGCCGGACGAGACGGTGATGATGGTGGCGTCCGGCTGCTCTTGCAGATGTTCGATGAACGCCGCGATGAGGCGGATAGGGCCGAGCACGTTAGTGGTGATGATGGACTCAGCGGACTGAAGGAACGTGTCGGGCCGATGCCAGTCCTCGATCTTCATGATGCCGGCCATCGCGACGATGACGTTGAGGTCGGGGTGGCGCGCCAGCACTTGATCGGCGGCCGACCGCACACTTGCGGCGTCGGCGGTATCGATTTACACCGTGTCGATATCGGGGTGCTCTGCGGCGATCTGCTCTAGCAGCTCGGTCCTGCGGCCCCCGACAATCACGGTGTTGCCCTTTTCACGCAAGCGCAGGGCCAGCGCCAGACCGATTCCGCTGGTTGAGCCGGGAATGAAGATGGTGTTGCCAGTGATGTTCATCCGCATGTGCCTTTCGTCCTGCAGCTAGAGCCTGCCATATGTGGCTAGTAATTGCGAAAGATGTTGGCGCGCTTCGTGCTTGTGGGCTCCTGGCGGAGTAGCCGCAGCCCTGATGCCGGTCGTAGAATTGGTGTCGATGAGTAAAGCCGCGCCTACCGCTCTGCCGCCCGGACCTCGGCTTCCGAGTGCGGTGCAGGCCTCGCTGATGTTGCGCCACGGCTCACGCTTCGTGGCCGCCTGTCATCGTCGCTATGGCAGCGTTTTCACGCTGCGCATCACGTCGATCGGCACGCTGGTGTATCTGGCTGACCCGGCCGATATCAAGACGGTGTTTGCCGGCGACCCCAGCGTCTTTCATGCCGGCGAAGCGAACTCGGTGTTGAGCGGCTTACTCGGGGACAGCTCTCTGCTGGTGATCGACGAAGACGTGCATCGGGACCGGCGTCGTCTGATGCTGCCGCCGTTCCATCGCGACGCCGTTGCGCGACAAGCCGGGCTGATGGCCGAGATCGCTGCGGCGAACATCTCCGGGTGGCCGGTGGGCAAGAGCTTCGCGGTGGCGCCCAAAATGTCCGAAATCACGCTCGAGGTGATCCTGCGGACGGTCATTGGCGCCACCGACCCCGCACGGCTGGCCGCACTGCGCAAGGTCATGCCGCGGCTGCTCAACCTGGGTCTGTGGGCGACATTGGCAGTCGCTAAACCAAACCTGCAGCGCTACCGCCCGTGGCGGGGGCTGCGTCGGCGAATCGCAGAAGCCGACGGCCTGCTCTACGCAGAGATCGCCGACCGTCGGGCCGACCCCAGCCTGGCTGCGCGCACCGACACACTGGCCATGCTGGTGCGCGCCAGCGACCACGACGGACGCATCATGGCCGACCGCGAACTGCGCGACCAGCTCATGACGCTGCTGGTGGCCGGACACGACACCACCGCGACGGGGCTGTCGTGGGCACTGGAGCGTCTGACGCGCAACACGGCCGCATTGGCCAAGGCGGTGCGCGCGGCGCAAGCCAGCGCGGCGGGCGATCCGGCCGGCGACGAGTATCTCGATGCGCTGGCGAAGGAGGCGCTGCGGATCCGCCCGGTGGTGTTCGACGTGGGCCGGGTCCTGACGAAGCCGGTCGAGCTCGCCGGCTACCGGCTGCCGGCCGGGGTCATGGTGGCCCCGAGTATCGGGTTGGTACACGCGAGCGCTGCGCTGTACCCGGATCCGGACCAGTTTGACCCTGATCGGATGCTCGGCGCCACCCTGAGTCCGACCACCTGGTTGCCGTTCGGCGGCGGCAACCGACGCTGCCTGGGCGCCGGCTTCGCCATGGTCGAGATGAGGGTGGTATTGCGTGAGATCCTGCGTCGGGTGGAATTGCGCACCACCACGGCAGCCGGCGAACGTCAGAAGTTGAAGCACGTCATCCTGGTGCCGCACCGTGGCGCGCAAATCACTGTCCGGGGGATCAGGGACATCCCGTCCGGCGTGGTCCCCCGCAGGGACTTTTCGAAACGAGCCGTAGCGAATTAGCGCTCAGCGACTACTGTCGCCGTTGTGGACTTCGAGCTCGACGATGAGCAACGAGCATGGCTGGCCGAGGTACGGCGGTTCCTCCAGGACAACGTCACTCCTGCGCTGAGGGCCGAGATGGCTAAGCACGGCCTGGAGTTCCAGGGCGGTGAGCTTTCGGCATTTCGTCGCAAGATCGGACAGCGGGGCTGGTTCGGTCTGAACTGGCCCGAGGAGTACGGCGGCCTGGGACTCACCGCGATGCATCAGCACCTGCTGATGAGCGAGTTCGAGTACTGGGGTGTGCCGGGACCCGATCTCACGGTCACCTCCGTGGCTCCGATGATCATGCGGCACGGTACCGAACAGAACAAGAAGGAGTTCCTGCCGCCAATTGCCAGGGGCGAGATCGTCTGCGCGGTCGGCTATTCCGAGCCGAACGCGGGCACCGACCTGGCCAGTCTGCGAACGCGTGCGGTCCGCGATGGCGACGAATGGGTGATCACCGGATCCAAGATCTGGAATAGCGGGGCCCAACGGTCGACGCACGAGTGGCTGTGTGTGCGCACCGATCCCGACGCTCCGCGCCACCGCGGGATCTCGGTGATCATGGTGCCCATCGATCACCCCGGCGTCGAGATCCACCCGCTGTACGCCTGGTCCGGCTACCGGACCAACGAGACGTTCTTCCGCGAGGTGCGGGTACCGGTCACCAACCTGATCGGCGAGGTCAACATGGGTTGGACCTACATCACCGGCGCCCTGGATCTGGAGCGCGGTGCGTTGACCAACGCCGGCGATCTGCGTCGCGCGCTCGACGATCTGGTGGCCCTGGCCACCCGGCCGGTACGTGACGGGTCGGTGCCGGCGCAGGACCCGGTGTTTCGGCGCCGCCTCGCACAAGCCGAGGCCGATGTCGAAGTCGCGACGCTGATGGGATATGAGGCCGCATCGATGCTCGACTGCGGGCGCATTCCGACCGTGGAGGTCAGCGTCGAGAAGATTTTCACCAGTGAACTGCGCCAGCGGATCGCCGACTTTGCAATCGATCTGCTGGGGCCCGACGGGCTGATCGCCCATCGCAGCCCGGGCGCGCCGCTGGACGGATTCTTCGAGCGCCTCTACCGGGTGTCACCTTTGATGCGCTTCGGTGGCGGGACCAACGAGGTGCTCCGGGATGTGATCGCCCAGCGCGGTTACGGAATGCCCTCCTACGGGCGGTGATCGCGTGCGATTGATTCCCGATCAGGATCAACGTGATCTGGCCGCCATGTGTCGCAGCCTGCTGGCCGCCGAGTGTCCGACCACGCTCGCCCGCGCTCTGCACAGTCCAACCGGCGTTCGCATCACGCCGACGCTGTGGAAGGCGCTCGCCGAGGCCGGCGTGCTCGGCCTGGCGATCGAGGAACGACTTGGCGGCGCCGGCGGCGGACTGTCCGACCTCGGCGTCTTCAGCGTGGAAGCCGGACATGCCTTGTGCCCCATGGTCGTTCACAGCACCCTGTACGCGGCCCGTGCCGTCGACTGGCTGGGCGGACCCGAGGCGCGGGCGACCTGGCTGCCGGCGCTGGCGTGCGGGGCGGCGCGTGCAACTACGGCACTCTGCAACCCGCGCGACGCTGCCGTGCTGACCCCGTCGGTGCACGCCCGCGAGGACAACGACGGTCGCTGGCGGCTGCACGGCGTGGCGGACTTCGTCGCCGACGCCGATCTGGCTGACCTGATCGTCGTCACCGCCGACGCGGACGGTAAAGCACTGGGGTTCGTCGTCGACGCGGGCTCATCCGGGCTGTCTGTCGAGCCCCTCGCCATGATGGGCGGGCACCGCGCGTTCACGGTTGGATTCGACGACGTGCTCGTTGACGATCATCGCCGGATCCTCGGTAGCGCTGGGGGGCTCCCCGAGCGGGAGCTACGCCGGGTATCCAACGCCGCCGTGGCATTGCTGTGCCTGGATCTGGTCGGGGTGGCCGAGGCGGTGCTGCAGCGCACCGTCGACTACACCAAAATGCGCGAACAGTTCGGCCGACCGATCGCATCCTTTCAGGCGGTCCAGCATTTGGTGGCCGATATGCACATCGCGCTTAGCGCGGCCCGGTTGGCTGCCCGGTCGGCGGTGTTCTGGATAGGGCGCGGCCGCACCGCCGTCCGGGAAACCGCCATCGCGAGGATGCGCGCCGCCGCGGTCAAGCAGATTACCCTCGATGCCCACCAGCTGCATGGCGGGATGGGGTATGTCCTTGACACCGATTTGCACCTGTTTTCCGAACGCGCCCGGGTGCTCGCGACATTGGGCGGCGGCGCCGATATCGCCGCGAAATGGCTTGAGGGCGAAATGGACTGGGAGGGACAGCCATGACCGAAAGTCTTGTCGACGCTGAATCCGCTTCGCGGGTCGGCACCGTTGTCGCCTCCGTCCGCGGGGAGGTGAGCAGGCGCGACTGGCAGCGGTGGGCCGCCGCGGTCGGCGACCACAACCCGCTGTGGTTCGACGCAGAGTACGCGCGGGCGCACGGCTACCGCGACGTCATCTGTCCGCCACTGTTTCTGCAATACGCCGTCCTTGGCGTGAGCGCGCTGGGTGACCTGCGGCCCGACGGATCCTCCGGCGCGGTAACCGGCAGCCTGGCCTTTCCACGGGCGCCGCGGCGAATGGCCGGTGGTGAGAGCACCACCTTCCACCTGCCCGCCTATCACCGCGACGAGATCGAGATGGTGCGCACCATCGAGTCGATCGTGGAAAAAGAGGGCAGATCAGGAAGATTCGTGCTGGTGACGTGGCGCGGCGAATACCGCAATCAGGACCGCGAACTTCTCGCCGAAGCCACCATGTCGATGATCGCCCGGCCCTGAGGGACCCTGTGACTGCTGACCAAGTGTGCTACGAGGATGTCGAAACCGGCGCCGCGATACCGTCTTTGACCGTAACGGTGACCGAGACCCAGATGTTCTTCTTCAGCGCTGCGACATATAACGGCCACCGCATCCACTACGACAAGGACTGGGCGCGCGACGTCGAAGGCTACGACAACGTGCTCGTCCAGGGCCCGTTGCAGGCGGCGTTGCTGTCGCGCGCAGTCACCGACTGGATCGGCGGCGACGGCCGGCTGGTGGCATTCTCGGTGCAGAACCGCGCGATCGCCTATCCCGGCCAGGAGCTGACCTTCTCCGGCGTGGTCACCGGCAAGCGGTGTACGGACAGTGAGGCTTTGGTGGATCTGGACATCTTCTGCCGACGCGGCGACGACGTGTTGATGCCGGGCACCGCGACCGTCGCGCTGCCGCGCAGGAGCACGCCGTGACCGGTTTGCGCGGGGAAGCGGCCATCATCGGCATCGCGGAGTTGCCGGCCGAACGCCACCAGAGCCGACCGCCGTCGTTCACACTGGACCAGTACGCCTTGCTGGCGAAGCTGGTGATCGAGGACGCCGGCGTGGATCCCGTTGTGGTAAACGGATTGTCGTGCCACGGGATCGCGGAGTCGGACATGTTCGCGCCCGCCACGCTGTCGGAGTATCTGGGTCTTCCGCTGGACTTCGGTGACCGGGTCGACCTGGGCGGTGCGACCGCTGCCGGCATGGTGTGGCGGGCGGCGGCGGCGATCGAATTGGGAATGTGCGATGCGGTGCTTGCGGTGGTTCCGGGTTCTTCGGAAATTCCGCGATCGCCGCAGCGTCCGGCGCGAACCCTCGGCTGGTACGGGGCGTCGAGCAACAACTACGGCTCACCGCAGGCCGAGTTCGAGATCCCGTACGGCAATGTAGGCCAGAACGCCCCGTACGCGCAGATCGCGCAACGGTATGCCGCCGAATTCGGCTACGATGCAAAGGCTTTAGCCCGCATCGCGGTGCACCAACGTGCCAACGCGTGCGCTCACCCCGGTGCGATCTTTTATGGCAAGCCGATAACAGTCGACGACGTGCTGAGCAGTCCGGTGATCGCCGATCCGATCCACATGCTGGAGACCGTGATGCGCGTCCAGGGTGGCGCCGGCGTGCTCGTTGCCAACGCCGACGTGGCGCGCCGGGCCCGCCACCGACCCGTCTGGGTGAAGGGGTTCGGCGAGCACATCCGGTTCAAAACCCCCACCTACGCCGACGATCTCATGCGCACGCCGATCGCCCGGGCCGCCGACAAGGCGTTCACGATGGCGGGGCTCGAGCGCGCCGACGTCGACGTCGCATCGATCTATGACTGCTACACGATCACCGTGCTGATGGCGCTGGAGGATGCCGGATTCTGCGGCAAGGGTGAGGGCATGCGGTGGCTGACGGAGCACGACCTGACCTTCCGCGGCGACTTGCCGCTCAACACCGCCGGAGGCCAGCTGTCGTTCGGCCAGGCGGGAATGGCCGGCGGCATGCACCACGTGGTCGATGGTGCGCGCCAGATCATGGGCCGCTCTGGCGAGGCGCAGGTGGGCGACTGCAACACGGCGTTCGTGACCGGCAACGGTGGCATCATGAGCGAGCAGGTTGCCCTGGTCTTGGGGGGTGACTGAGATGAGCGATCCCTGCCCGGTTCCCGAGCCGACACCCGTATCACGGCCGTTCTGGGATGCGTTGCGCGAACACCGGATTGTGATCCAGTACTCGCCGTCGACGGGAAGGTACGTCTTCTACCCGCGAACACTTGCTCCCGGGACACTCGCCGACGATCTGGAGTGGCGCGAAATCGAAGGCGCGGGAACGCTGTACACCTACACCGTCGCACGCCGCCCCACCGGGCCGCCGTGGGCCGACAAGGTGCCGCAGCTGCTCGCGGTTGTCGAGTGGGACGTGGGCCCGCGGGTCAGCACCGAACTGGTCGACGTCGAGCCCTCCGACATCAAGATCGGCATGCGGGTCTCCCCGGTATTTTTCGACGTTCCCGGCGAGGCGATCACCCTGCTGCGCTACCGGCCGGCGAAAGAATTTGGTGCATAACGATGTTCGAGACGATGCAGCAGCTACTGCGCTCGCGCACGGCCGACGACACGGTCGCCGTGGTGCACGGCGACCGGACGTGGACCTGGCGCGAGCACCTCAACGAGGCGTCGGCGGAAGCGTCGGCTCTCATGGCCCTCGGGGCCCTGAGGGACCTCGCCGATCCTGCGCGGCCGCTGCACGTCGGCGCGCTGCTGGGCAACTCGCCGGCGATGCTGCGGTCGATGGCGGCGGCCGCACTGGGCGGGTATGTCCTGTGCGGGATCAACACGACTCGTCGCGGGGAAGGCCTGGCCGCCGACATCCGGCGCTCCGACTGCCAACTGGTGCTTGTCGACACCGAACACCTGGCGCTGCTCGACGGGCTCGACCTGGCCGGCGCGACGGTCCTGGACGTCGATAGCGCTGGATACCGCGACACAGTCGCGGCCGCGGGACCGCTTGTGCCCCATGAAGTCGGCGGCGCCGACCCGGTGATGATGATCTTCACGTCAGGCACCAGCGGTGACCCGAAGGCCGTGCGCTTCGCGCACGCGATGGCGGTCATGTGCGGCGCCAGCCTGATCGACCGCTTCGAGATCACCTCCGACGACGTGTGTTATCTGGCGATGCCGCTGTTTCACTCCAACGGTGTGGCAGCGGGTTGGGCGGTGGCGATCGGAGCGGGTGCCGCGATGGTGCCGGCCAAATTCTCGCCTTCGCGGTTCCTGAACGACATCCGCCGTTACCGCGTGACGTACATGAACTATGTCGGCAAGCCGCTGGCTCTGGTGCTCGCCACGCCGGAGCGGCCCGACGATGCCGACAACACG
This sequence comes from uncultured Actinomycetota bacterium, assembly GCA_963728815.1. Lineage (GTDB taxonomy): Bacteria > Actinomycetota > Actinomycetes > Mycobacteriales > Mycobacteriaceae > Mycobacterium. The sequence goes on along the minus strand of CAVSLH010000011.1, from coordinate 161,429 downwards.
CTGCGCGCGGCTTTCGGCAACGAGGCCACCGAGCGCGATATCGACGAGTTCGCGAGGCGTTTCGGATGCCGGGTGGTGGATAGCTTCGGTTCCAGCGAGTTCGCCATCATCGTGATGCGGGAGGATGGAACGCCGCCGGGTTCGATCGGGAAGGGCTATCCGGGTGTCAGCGTCTACCACCCGGAGAGCCTGACCGAATGTGCGCCCGCGGTTTTCGACGAGCACGGCGCGCTAGCCAATTTCGACGAGGCCGTCGGCGAACTGGTGAACACCTACGGTGCGGGTGGGTTCACCGGCTACTACAACGATCCCGATGCCACCGACGAGCGGATGCGACACGGCATGTACTGGTCGGGAGACCTGGCCTATCGCGACGCCGACGGCTGGATCTACCTGGTGGGGCGCACCGCCGACTGGATGCGGGTGGACGGGGAGAATCTCGCGGCCGGCCCGATCGAGCGGGCCCTGCAACGCCTGCCGGAGATCAACCACGTCGCGGTGTATGCCGTCCCCGACGAGCACGTCGGCGATCAGGTGATGGCGGCGATCGTGCTTAATGCGGGTGCGACGTTGACGCCCAAGCAATTTGAAGAGTTCCTCACGGCTCAGGCTGACCTGTCTCCAAAGGCGTGGCCGAGGTATGTGCGGATCAACACCGAGCTGCCGCGAACAGCGACCAACAAGATCCTCAAACGCAAGCTCATCGAAGCCGGCCCGACCGCCGGAGACGGGGTGCTGTGGGAGCGTCGCGCGCGGGGGCGCGAATTCAGTGAGAGCGGCCCTTGTAGTCGACCGGCCAGTGTTTGATGCCGTTGATGAAGGGTGAGCGGAGCCGCTCGGGTTCGCCGGTGGGGGTCAGGTCGGGCATGTGGTCGGCGATGGCATTGAGCATCAGGTCGATCGTCATGCGCGCCAGGTTGGCGCCAACGCAGTAATGAGCTCCGGTGCCGCCGAATCCGAGGTGCGGGTTGGGGTTGCGCAAGATGTTGAAGGCGTACGGGTCGTCGAAGACCTCTTCGTCGAAGTTGGCAGACCGGTAGAACAGCACCAGCCGCTGGCCCTTCTTGATCGCCATGCCGCCGAGCTCTGTGTCGGCCAGTGCGGTGCGCTGAAACGCCGTGATCGGGGTGGCCCAGCGGATGATCTCGTCGGCGGCGGTGTTCGGTCGCCACTCCTTGAACAGTTCCCACTGATCCGGGTAATCGGTGAAGGCCATCATGCCCTGCGTGATGGAGTTGCGGGTCGTCTCGTTGCCCGCGATGGCCAGCGTGACGACGAACATGCCGAACTCGGCCTCGGAGAGCCGTTGGCCGTCGGCGTCGGCCTGGATCAGTGTGGTCACGATGTCATCACCGGGTTCTTCGGCCTTGCGGGCGGCCAATTGCATGGCGTACCACATCATTTCGCCCGCCGAGGTCAGCGAGTCGTAGTGAGCGAACTCTGGGTCGTCGCTTCCGATCATCTGGTTGGACCAGTCGAATAGCTTGCCACGGTCCTCCGGCGGTACCCCGAGCAGGCCGGCGATGGCCTGCAGCGGCAACTCGCAGGCCACCTGAAGGACGAAGTCGCCCGAGCCCTCCTCTGCAGCGCGTTGTGCGATCCGCTGCGCACGCTCACTAAGGTCGGCGCGCAGCCGCTCGACGGCGCGCGGTGTGAAGCCGCGGGCGATGATCTTGCGCAGCCGGGTGTGTTCGGGGTCGTCCATCATGATCATCGACGCCCGGCCGGCCTCGATCTGGCCGTGCGCCAATTCTTCCCGGTAGCGCGGCACGATGGAGTTCTTGGCCGACGAGAAGACGTCGCTGCGCAGCGAGACCTCGCGGACGTCGCGGTGCTTGCTCACCACCCAGTAGCCGCCGTCGCCGAACCCGCCTTGATCGGGCGGTTGCTCGTTCCACCAGATCGGCGCCGTTCGGCGCAGCTCTGCCAACTCCTGCACCGGTAGCCGGTGGGCGTAGATCTCGGGATCGGTGAAGTCGAAGCCCGGCGGGAGGTTCGGGGTGGCGATCGGATCGTTCCTCGGGAGTTCTGGGCGTGGCTGTTAGGGAAGATGGTAACTGCGCCGACCTCCACCGCACATCGGATTCAGAGTTCAACGCTCGAGGATTGGCTCGGTACCTTCACGCCGTCGCGCGCGCCGAGGTTGGTTGCCCCGGTCACGACGGCCCGTTCGATCTGGCGAAGCGCGTGCACCGCGGTGAGGAATCGCCGGGTGTCGGGCTGCGGTTCGCCGTCGCCGTCCTGATGCCGGGCCAGGGTCTCCGCGGCGTCGAGGGCGTCGGTTGTGGAGTTGACGGTCGCCGCGTCGGCACCGTCGATGATGGCGACCAACGCGTCGATGTTGCTCTGCGTCTGCGCTGCGGCCGACGTGAACGCTGTGACTGCCTGTGAGGCCTGCGGTTCTGACCCGACGGGGTCCTGGTACCGCTCGGCATTGCGTGCCAAACTTCGCCCGTAACGATCGCACGCGGTGAATAGCCGTAAGCCACGTCGAATGCTTCGCCGGCTGGCAAGGCCAGCGACCCCCGCCAACAGTGGCTTGGCGGTGACCCGGAACTGCTGCAGGTTTCGGTCGAGTTCACGTGCTTGCTCGGTCGGGCTCGCGGTCTCGTCCCCACCGAACATGGTCGCGGTAGAGATCTCGATCAGAGCGGACAGGCTGGTCAAAAAGGCGCGGGTGTCGTTGCGGATGGCGGTTCTGGTATTGGTCGGCAGCACCAGGATGGCCACGGTAACGCCGATGACGGCACCGATCGCGGTCTCTTCGATCCGCAGCATCAGCACGCTGAAGGAGAATTCGCCGAGCAGGCCGTACAGCAACGCCAGCATCGTGGTGATCCAGAAGGTCATCAGGCTGTAGGTGACCGTCATGGAATAGAACGCACAGAACAGGCAGACGAAGATAGCGGCGAGTGAGGCGGTCTTGTTGCCGGCGAACAGCGTGGCCACCAGCACGCCACAAGGCACGCCGAGCATGGTGCCGATCAGCCGCTGCCAGCCTTTGGTGAGGGTTTCGCCCCAGGAGTTGGTGCCGGCGAAGATGACGAACGCCGCGATCACCGCCCAATACCAGCGTGACGGCGACACCAACTCGCCGATCATGATGGCCAACGACGCGGCGACGGCCACCTGGATGGCTTGCCGGGTGGTCGGCCGCAGACCGCTGCTCTGCTCGCCAGCTTCCTGGTCGCTGTCGGATGTCGGCGGTGGCGCGATATCGGTGCTCTCGAGGGCAGGGGTGCTGCCGGTGGTGGCGCCCTCGACTATTGCCCGGACTTCGGCGGTCGCTGTCGCCGCATTGATTATCGCCAGGGAGAGGCGGCGGACGGCGGCTCTACTGGGGTCATCGGCGGGGGTGGGGCGTGGCAGCTTGTCGAGAATCCGTTAGGCCTGGTTCGCGGCCTGTCGAAGTCCGCCGGCTTGCGGTATGCGGATTGCCCGCGCGAGCTGCGCCAGCGCCGCAACCAGTTCGGCGCGGGTGTCGGCAGGAATATCGGAGCTGACGGTCGCCGCTCGTCTCCCCGCGTTGGCGACCCACTCGATCGCGAGTTCGGCGTCGAAAAGCCAGGGGGCCAACTGTTCCGCGGTTACCCCCGGCCACAGCATGGCGGGGTCGGCTTTGTCTTCGATCTGACTTTGCACCATCAGGGCGGTCTCGTTGAGCCGGGTGGTGCGGGCCCGCATGCGGCGGCGTCGCCGTTCGTCGAGGCGGCCGGTCCGCACTGCTTCGGCGGTGGTGTCGACCACGATGGTCATCCGCGCCCGCAGCGCCCGAATGGTGGCTCGCAGCACGCGTTCGGGTCGATCGGGCAGCACGTAGGTGCTCATTACAAACGTGCACACCGTGCCCACCACGACCGCCCCGATCATCCAGGGCAACTGCGACATGCCGGCTCGCAGATACAGGGTGAAGAAGTAGGCCATGAAGGCGACCATGCCCAGTGCCTTCCCGCGCGCACCGAAGCGGCGGATGTAAACCGCGCCGAACACGATCACCACGAAGACGATGTCGCTGGCCACCTTGTGCGGCCCGAGCAGCGCGGCGGCGGTGATGGCGAGCGCGGCGGGCACCGGCAGCAGCACCATCGTGATCCGCTGCCGGCGCGGGTCCGGCTCGTTGACGGATCGGGCCGCGATCATCGTGATGACGACGCCCAGCAACGCGACGGTCAGCGGTTGTCCGGTCGCCCTGGTCAGCAGGTAGAGCATCGCCACGGAGCAGGCCAACGCTGCCGTCGTCCGGGTCGCCATCCGCAGCCGCAGCAATCCGGGTCGGACCCGATCGCCCAGTTGCGGGCTCGTTCGTAGAGAGCAGTTATCTCCTGACCCCCTCTCTTCTGCTGGACACCACATGGTTACCCGAACTGCATCGCGGCGGCCAAGCTAGTCTTCGACATCGTGACGGCGCCGACGCGGGCGAAGCTGGCCGATGGCCGTGAACTCCTGTTCTTCGCGTTGCCCGGGCATTGTCCGGCGCCGGTCCCGGATCGCAGGCTGTTGCCGCAGCGTGACCCGGACCAGTCGCAGTTGCGGTTCGACCGGTCAACCGGGCAGTGGGTGATCATCGCGGCGCCGCGCCAAGACCGCACCTACAAGCCGCCCGCCGACCAGTGCCCGCTGTGTCCGGGTCCGACCGGGCTGACCAGTGAGGTGCCCGCCCCCGACTACGATGTCGTCGTTTTCGAGAACCGGTTCCCGAGCCTGTCCGGCGCCTTCGAGCCGATGCCAGTGCCGACGCCTGCGCCTGCCGGTGACGGCTTCGTGTCCGCTCCGGGGCATGGCCGCAGCGAGGTGATTTGCTTTTCCAGCGAGCACACCGGGTCCTTTGCGGAGTTGGAACCGGCGCATGCCCGGTTGGTCGTCGAGGCATGGCGGCATCGCACTGCCGACCTGATGGCCGCGCCGGGCATCGAGCAGGTGTTCTGTTTCGAGAACCGCGGAGAAGAGATCGGGGTGACGTTGACCCATCCGCATGGTCAGATCTACGGCTATCCCTACCTGACGCCGCGAACCGCCGCCATGCTGGGGCAGGCGCGCGAACATCGAATGCGCCACGGCGGCAACCTTTTTACCGACCTGTTGGCTCGCGAGGTCGCCGACGCCAGTCGCATTGTCGCGGGCACCGAGCTGTTCACGGCATTCGTGCCGTTCGCGGCGCGCTGGCCGGTCGAGGTGCACATCTACCCGAACAGGTTCGTGCACAACCTTGTTGAACTCGACGAGGACGAGCTGGACGGGTTCGCGCAGGTCTACCTCGACGTGTTGGGTCGGTTCGACCGGATGTATTCGGCTCCGCTGCCGTATATTTCGGCGCTGCATCAGTTCGCCGACACCGGCGCCCAGGCCGACGGCTATTTCCATATCGAGCTGATGTCAATCCGGCGCAGCGCCACCAAACTCAAGTACTTGGCGGCCTCGGAATCGGCGATGGATGCTTTCATCAGCGACGTGACGCCCGAAAGTGTGGCCCAGCGGCTAAGGGAGCTCGGCGGATGACCGAGTCAACCATCCGGTACGCCGCACCTGGGCGGATCAACCTGATTGGGGAGCATACCGATTACAACCTGGGGTTCGCGCTGCCGATCGCGCTACCGCAGCGCACCGTGGTGACGTTCACGCCCGACCGCAGCGGGGCGATCACCGTAGGCAGTGATCGCGCGGACCGCTCGGTGCGCATTCCGCTCGACACCACTCCCGGCGGCGTGGCCGGCTGGGCCGGCTACGTGGCCGGGGTGATGTGGTCGCTGCGTCGATCCGGCCACCCGGTCCCCGGCGGCGCGATGTCGATCACCAGCGACGTGGAGATGGGCTCGGGTCTGGCTTCCTCGGCAGCGTTGGAATGCGCGGCGCTGGGCGCGATCGCGTCGGCCGCCGGTGTCCGCATCGACGCAAAAGAACAAGCGCGGCTCGCCCAGCGCGCAGAAAATGACTACGTCAGCGCCCCAACGGGTTTGCTTGACCAGCTGGCCTCGCTGTTCGGGGAGCCGTCGACGGCGCTGCTGATCGACTTTCGCGACCTCACCGTCGCGCCGGTGGCCTTCGACCCGGACACTTGTGGTGTCGCGCTGCTGCTGATCGACTCCGGCGCACGCCATCGTCACGCCGGCGGCGACTATGCGGCCCGACGCGCGTCGTGCGAGCGAGCGGCCGCCGATCTAGAGGTGTCGTCCCTGCGTGAGGTTCAGGTTCGCGGGCCCTCGGCTTTGGCTGCGGTGACCGACCCGGGCGACGCCCGTCGTGCCCGTCATGTGCTGACCGAGAACCGCCGGGTGCTCGATTTTGTTGCCGCGCTGGGTGATTCGGACTTCGCCGAAGCCGGGCACATCCTGACGGCCTCGCACGCGTCCATGCGTGACGATTTCGAAATCATCACCGAGCACATCGACCTGATCGCCGATACCGCGGTCCGCGCAGGTGCTCTGGGCGCCCGGATGACCGGCGGCGGCTTCGGGGGCTGTGTGATCGCCTTGGTGCCGACCGACCGGGCGGAAGTGGTCGGCGAGGCGGTGCGCCGTGCCGTGTGTGATGCCGGGTTTGAGCAGCCGGTGATCACCCGAACCCGTGCAGCCGCGGGCGCCGGGATGTGCGGGTGAGCGAGCCGGGCGGCTACGCCTCCTATGTACAGGTTCGGGCATACGCCGAGCTCAACGACTTCTTGGCACCCGAGTCGCGCGGTGTGACGGTGCGCCGCCCATTCCGGAGTCATCAGACGGTCAAGGACGTGCTGGAAGCGATGGGCATTCCGCATACCGAGGTCGACCTGATCCTGGTGAACGGGTCTCCGCAGGGCTTCAGCTACCGCCCGAGCGTCGGCGACCGCATCGCGGCATACCCGATGTTCGAAGCGCTCGACATCGGGTCGACGGCCAGGCTGCGGCCGGTGCCGTTGCGCGATCCGCGGTTCGTTGTCGACGTGAACCTCGGCCGGCTGGCGCGACTGCTTCGAGTGCTCGGCCTCGATGTGTGGTGGTCGAGTGACGCTGATGACCCCACCCTGGCCAATATCAGCCTGGGCGAGCAGCGGATCCTGCTGACCCGCGACCGCGGCCTGTTGAAGTGCAGGGCTATTACGCATGGCCTATTCGTCCACTCCCAGCACCCCGAGGAGCAGACGCTCGAGGTGATACGACGACTGGATCTGCGGCAACGGTTGGCGCCATTCACCCGGTGCGTGCGCTGTAATGGCAAGTTGGCCGCGGTCTCCAAAGACGAGGTGATTGACCACCTCGAGCCGTTGACCTGTCGGTACTACGACGAATTCAGTCGCTGCCCTGAATGCGGGCGGATCTACTGGGCCGGGTCGCATCATGCGAGGTTGGTCAGTCTCGTCGACAGACTCCGCGAGCAACTTTGATTGCCGGCTCACCGCCCGCCGTCTAAGGAAGGCTGAACGTTGGGACGGCGGTTTGCCGGATGCAGGACTGATCGACGTCGCGGCGAGGGTTGTCGACGAACGCCGTCATGATGGCCTGGGCGCAGCCGGAATTCGGTATTACCGCGTGGCCCGTTCCGGGGAAGTGCAGCACTACAGAGTTGCTCAGCCCGGCGGTGACCTCGTTGATCCGTTGCGGTGCGGTGCTGGAGTCGAATCCGCCGGACAGGATGAGGGTGGGAACCGCGCTCACCACCGGACGGCGATCGGCAGCGTTGGACCTGCCCAGCCACCATGCGTCACACTCGCGGAAGATCCAACTGCCGGTCGGCGTCATCCGCAGGACCGAATGGGAAGCCCGGGCATCGCCGTCTTCGCCCGGGATAGGGCCCGGTCCGGCGTCGTCCAGTTGGCCATCTCTTGGCAGTACGTCCCCCAGCGCCAGCCCGCCACCCAGGAGCCCGCGTTCTTCTGGGGGTGGGGCATTCGCGGCGATCCCGGCGGCTGCCAGGGAGCCGAGACCGTTCGCGAGGGCGGAGATCATCCGTGGAATGTCGGCCACTTTGCCAGGGTCGGCGCTCCAGTCGAGCACCAGGGGCACCAGTTTGAACCCGTCGACGGTGACCCGGACCGTGTCACCGGCCGGACCTGTGGTGGTGACGTCGGCCGGTGTCTGGCTCAATTTGTTGACGGTTTTGCTGAACAGCGTCGGCAGGTCTGGATACGCGGCAGCGCAGGCGGCTTGGTCGGCGCATGCCTGGAAGGTGGCGGTCAGGCCGCTGGCGGGGGCCTCCCACCAGCGGTCAACGATGTTCAGGCTGGGCGGCACCACCGAGTCCAAGACCACCGAGCGGATGCCCTCGGGATGGTCCCGCAACAGTTGCTGGGCCAGAACGGTCCCGTAGGAGACGCCATAGACGTTCCACTGGTTGATGCCCAACTTCACTCGAAGGTCGGCGGTATCGGAAGCGTTCTCGTGCGAGTTGTAGGCCGCCAGATCGACACCGGTTGACGTCAGCCGCTTTCGGCAGGCCGCGACCGCGGCGGCGTCCAGGTCAGCGGTCGACGGGGCCTCCAACACCAAGTGCACAGCTTGGGCGGTGAAGTCGTCCATTTCCGGGCAGCTCAGATGCGGATCGCTATGAACGGTGCCGCGCTGGTTGACGAAAATGACGTCGCGCTCGGCGTTCATTCCGCCGGTGACGACGCCGAGTGCGCTCAGTGTGCCGGCGCCGCCGGGACCGCCGGCCAGGAAGACGGTAGGGTCCGGCCGCAGCGTATTGCTGATCGCTTTTACCCGCGCGACGAGGATCCGGATGGTGCGACTCTTCGGATCGCTGCGGTTCTCCGGCACCGTGAGATATCCGCACTGTAGTTCGATCCCAAGTCGGCCGCCGGCACCCCCGGAAAGTTCGGTTGGGGACAGGGCATTGACTCATACGAGGTCCGCTGGCTGGGAGACCCGCCGCCAGGCCTATCGGAACAGGCAACCACCAGACCCGCCGCGATCACCGGAGAGAGCAGACAAGCCAGCGCAACCCGAGCTCCGTCAAACATGTCCGCGCGCAAACGAGTTCGCGCTACCGATGTTGACGACCGCTACTTGGCCGGAGTAAACCGGATAGCTGCCAGGTGCATCCGGTCGACCGCCTCGGCGAACTCCTCGAGTGTCGGTATCCGCTGCTCGCGGAATTTCAAGCCCATCATGCGCTGTGCGCGCTTGACGCCATAGGACTGGGCGCACCGCAGGATGAGATCGGAGACCACCGCACGGTCTCGGACGAGTTCGCCGCGCATAGCGGTCGTCTTCCCGTCGTAGACGACCTGGGCGGCGGCGCCACTGCGGAAGTTCTGCTTCCAGGGAGCGCCGGTCAGCGCATAGAGATCGTTGTCGATCACATGGGCACTCACCGGAATTGTGAACTGCCGCCCCGTCTTTCGCCCAGCGAAGCTCAGCACCATCAGCTGCTTGCGCGCGGGGCCGGCGAGCGGAGTGCCCAGCAGGAAGGTCAGGGCCGGGTTGACGAGACGGAGTAGGACGTCCGGTGGATGGCCAACGTCTACCGCATACGACTGTTCTGTCATGCCAACACCGTAAGACCAATCGGGGTTCGGGGCCCAGGAATTTCAATGCGGCTGCGTCGTCGTCACCGTTGAGCAGCCCCTCTCGCGGAGGATCGGAGAGAACTCAGCGAGGGAATCCGAGGGTTGATGAAACCAGGGGGAACGCCGCCGGGACCAACGTCCTGCCGGCATGGAGGCCAGGCTGACCGCCAGCAGTTCCTGACGGCAACGGAAGTAACGCGGTTTGTCGTCGGCGCGGCGGGTCAGCGCTTCCCAGATTGGCGCCATCACAGCGATGCGAGAAGCGAAAATGCAGTCCACGCCTTGCGCGTTCAACTGTTCCAAAAGCACTTCTGATCCATTGAGGCCGTTCTGGGTGGTACCCATGTGATTGATCCGCTCCGGTCAAGAGCTCGGTATTTCCTGCCGTTTCGATCGGATCGTAGACCCCGCGCTACAGACAGCTCACGTACTGTCGGCAGTGACGTGCTGGATGGGAGGGAATGACCCGGGAATGAGCAGGGCCAGAACCGACGACGACAGCTGGGAGATCACCGAGAGCGTGGGAGCGACGGCGCTGGGGGTGGCGGCGGCCCGCGCCACCGAGACCGAGAGCGAGAACCCGCTGATCAGCGATCCATTCGCGCGGGTCTTCCTGGACGCTGCCGGAGACGGCATGTGGAACATGTTCGGGATTTCCGAGCTGCCGCCCGAGGTTGCCGAAGCCGAACCCGACGTGGCGCAGTGGATGCGGGTGAGGGTCGACTACATGGCTTCGCGGACAGCGTTTTTCGACGGGTTCTTCCTGGACGCGGCAAAAGCCGGGGTGCGACAGGTGGTGATCCTGGCTGCCGGCCTGGACTCGCGGGCGTGGCGGTTGCCGTGGCCGGACGGGACGACGGTGTACGAGCTCGACCAACCCAAGGTGCTGGAGTTCAAGTCGTCGACGCTGCGCCAACACGGCGCGCAGCCGACGTGTCACCAGGTCGGGGTTCCCGTCGATCTGCGCCAGGACTGGCCGACGGCGTTGCGGCAGAACGGGTTTGACGACTCGGCCCCGAGCGCGTGGTCGGCTGAGGGGCTGTTGCTGTTTCTGCCGGCGGCGGCCCAGGATCTGCTGTTCGAGCGCGTTCAGGCGCTGAGCGTGCCGGGCAGCCGGATCGCCGTGGAAGCACCCGGCCCCGAATTCAATGATCCCGACGCCCGGGAACGGTGGCGGTCGCTGATGTGGCGCTATCGGGAGGTCGTGGCGAAAGTGGGAGGGCGCGAGGTCACGGACTTCGAGGACCTGTGGTACTTGGAGGACCGCGCCGACGTCGCCGACTGGTTGCGCGGCCACGGCTGGGACGTATCGGCAACGCCGGCTGAGGAGTTGATGGCCCGCTACGGCCGCAGCGCCCCGGAGGGGCCGGAGGGGACGGACCGGACGCCGCGGAACGTGTTCGTCTCCGCGGCGCGATCCGCCTCCTAGTGCGTGTCCGGATCTCCGGTCAGGTGGCGATGGTCGTCTGGTCGTCGATGACGTTGACCGCGTCCATCAACGCGGCTTGATCGCTGTCGAGGGAGTCCGCGTCGAGCTCAAGCACGAAGACCGCACCCTGGGTGGGAATCACCACCGTCTTCTGCGCGGCGGTCCGTTGCGTGCCGTTCTTCGTGTATGAGCCACTCAGCTGCCATGCTTGAAAGCCGCCCAGCGTGGATGCATTTCCCTCGGAGCCCCGGTATCCGGGCAGGTTCTGCAGGTCGCCCGAGGCGTACTGGAGGAGCTTCGCTTGGTCCACGTCCCCGGTGAGTTTGGACAGCTGCGCCACGATTGTGGGTGGGTCGGCTGGATTCGCGGGTTGCGCCAGAACGATGCCGCCATAAGACGTGCCGGTGTTCCCCTCGATCAACTTCCAGCCCGCGGGCACCGGCAGATCGATCTTCGGGCCGGGATCGCCGTGATGGACGGGGGTCTCGGTGATTTTGTTGTCCCTGATGTAGTCGGCGATGGTGTACTTGGCACCCGCGGCCGGTGCCGTGCTGGTTGTCGTCGACGTCGAAGTGGACGTCGACGTGGACGTGGACGTGGACGTCTTGGTGCCGGACTTGTTGTCAGAACCGCAACCAACGAGCGCCAGGCTCAGCGCCACAGTCGCGATTGCCGCGGTGAAGTACTTCATCAATTGCATCTCCCGAAAAAATGGGTCGGCACCTGCGCCGGCCGCGCCGGACTGAGATTAGCCGAAATGATGCGGGACGTTGCTACTACATCTCGCGCCGGGCCATCCCTCTCGAAACACCCGCGGAACCGACGGCTATGCAGTAAGAGACAGCTATGAAGTCACGAAGGGCCCTCATCGTGCTCGTCGCGGCGTCGGCCGTCTTGATGGCCTTCATAACGGGCATTGCCGCTCCGCCCACTGCTTACGACGGTGAGCCCGGATTCGTCGCGAACCCGGTCGAGCACGTCGACACACTCAACGGGACCGGGACGGGAGGCGAGACGGTCGGGGAGATCAACAACTTCCCCGGCGCATCGGTGCCGTTCGGCATGGTCCAGTACTCGCCGGACACCACCTACAACTACGCCGGCTACAACTACGACAACCCGCGCTCCACCGGGTTCAGCATGACCCACGCATCGGTGGGCTGCGCGGCGTTCGGCGACATCTCAATGCTGCCGACCACCACCCCGATCGGCTCGCAGCCCTGGAACGCCTGGGAAAGGATCGCCCACGACGACACTGAGGTGGGCGTGCCCGGCTACTACACCGTGCGGTTCCCCGCCACGGGCGTGACCGCGGAACTCACCGCCACCACTCGCACCGGCTTTGGCCGGTTCAGGTACCCGCACAACCGGCGGCCCGCTCTGTTCCATGTGCGCTCCGGCGCGTCGCTCGCGGGCAACTCCCGCGCGACCATCCAGATCGGTGAGGACAACACCACCATCACCGGATGGGCGACCAGCGGCGGATTCTGCGGCAAGAACAACACCTATACGGTGTACTTCGCCATGAAGTTCAGCCGGCCGTTCACCTCCTACGGCGCCTGGGACGGCTACCGGGTCTACGGCGGCGCCCGCAGTGCGCATTCGCGTTATAGCGGGGGGTACGTGGAGTTCCCGCCCGGCTCGGTGCTCGAGGTGCGGACGGCGATCTCCTACCTGAGTGTCGACGGAGCGCGGGCGAACCTGGCCGCCGAGGGCGGAGCGAGCTTCGACGACGTCCGCGCTGCCGCATCGTCCGAATGGAAAGCCACGCTGTCACATATCATGGTGGCGGGCCGCAATGTCGACAATCTGGAGACCTTTTACACCTCCCTGTACCGGTCACTCCTGCACCCCAACACCTTCAACGACGCGGACGGGCGCTACATCGGATTCGACGGCTTCGTCCATACCGTGACCAAGGGGCACACCCAGTACGCCAACTTCTCCGACTGGGACACCTACCGGAGCCTGGCGTCCCTACAGGGATTGCTCTTCCCGGAGCGAGCCAGCGACATGGCCCAATCGCTGGTTAACGACGCCGAGCAGAGCGGATCGTATCCGCGTTGGGCGCAGGCGAATTCGGCGACCGCCGAGATGACCGGAGACAGCGTAGTACCGCTCATCGTGAATCTCTACGCCTTCGGAGGAAAGGACTTCGACCTCAAAACAGCACTGCACTACATGGTGAAGGCGGCGACCCAGGGCGGCGTCGGGCTCAACGGCTACGTGGAGCGACCGGGAATACAGACCTACCTGAAGCTGGGCTACGCACCGCAGACATTGGAGTTCCGCGTCGATCATACGATCGCCGGTGCCTCGATCACGCTGGAGTGGTCGGTCGATGACTTCGCCATCTCCCGATTCGCTGAGTCGCTGGGCGACACCGCGACCGCCGCCGAATTCCAGAACCGGGCGCAGTACTGGCAGCACCTGTTCAATCCCACCACCCGTTACATCTCGCCCCGCGGCGCGGCCGGTTTCTTCCGCGACGGTCCGGGGTTCGTGGAGTCCGCCTCGGGCTTCGGGCAGGCCGGATTCGACGAGGGCAACGCGGAGCAATATGTCTGGTGGGTGCCACAAAACGTCGCCGGCCTGGTGACCGCTCTGGGCGGCCGCCAGGCAGTGGCCGGCCGGCTCGACCGTTTCACGAAAAAGCTCAACGAAGGCCCCAACGAGCCCTATCTGTGGGCCGGTAACGAGCCGGGCTTCGAGGTGCCGTGGCTGTACAACTACATCGGTCAACCATGGAAGACTCAGCACACTGTCGACCGGGTGCGCGGGCTCTTCGCTCCCGCACCCGACGGCGAGCCGGGCAACGACGACCTGGGCGCGCTGTCCAGCTGGTACGTCTGGGCCGCCCTCGGCCTGTACCCGAGCACCCCGGGAACGCCGATCCTCACCGTGAACGCACCGCTCTTCGATCGCGCCGTGATCGCGCTCCCGGGAGGCAAATCCATCCAGATCTCCGCCCCGGGCGCGTCTGGACCGTACCCGCTGAAGTACATCGACAGGCTCAGCGTCGACGGCCGGCCCACCGATCAAACGTCTCTTCCGGAGTCGATCATCCGCGCTGGCGGCGACTTGACGTTCTCGCTCTCCGCCATCCCCAACAAGGTCTGGGGCACTGCCGAGTCCTCCGCGCCACCGTCGTTCGGTGCGGGCAGCTCGGCCGTGACCGTTAACGTCTCCCGCCCTATCGTGACGATTGCGCCGGGAAGCACGGGCACCGTGAAAGTCGACACGCAACGGATGATCGACGGCGCCGGCGGCTACAACGTCACCGGCACGTCCTCCGACAGCGGGATTACCGCGGCACCTGCGTCTGGACAGTTCGCCCCCGACGGGTCTGCCGCCGTTAACGTCGCGATCACGGTGGCGCATTCGGTGCCCGAGGAGTACTACCTCGTCTATCTCACCACCACGGTCGGCGAGAGCATCAGGAGGTCGACCGTCGTGGTCGTGGTCGAAGCCGAGGTCGAGGAATGATCGACCGGTCCTTGGACTGAATTCTCAGATCATCTCGTTTCGCGTCAGCCACCGCATCACCGGCCAGCCGATGAATACGGGTAACCAGCAGGTGAGCACCCGATAGAGCAGAACCGACGGCACACCAACGGCCGCAGGTACGCCGAAGGCGGCCAGCCCTCCGATCAGCGCCGCTTCGACAGCCCCGACGCCGCCGGGTGTCGGGGCGGCAGAGGCCAGCGTTCCGCCGACCATCGTCACCACCGTGACGGCGACGAACGTCGCGCCGCCACCGAAGGCTTCGACGCTGGCCCAAAGCGCCAACGCCGCACCGAGAGTCGTTCCGGCACAACCGAGTACGATCAGCCCTAGTCGTTTCGGTTCGCGGGCAAGCTCGACGAGGTCGCTGGTTACCTCCTTCAGCTTCGGACGCACGTCCGTCGCCAGCCAGCGCCGCAGCCTGGGCACTAACAGAAATGTGCCGACAATGCCGAGCGCCACACCCGCGATCAGGTACAGCACTGTGGCATTCGGGACGAAATGAGCGAGGTCGGTCGACGCGCCCGCAACAGTGCTGAACAAGATCAGCAACACGAGGTGGACGATCACCTGCACTGATTGCTGCAGTGCCACCGCTGCGGTGGCCCGCAGTGTGCTGAGACCCGCCTTCTGCAAGAACCGGGTGCTGAGCGCGAGTCCGCCCACGCCGGCCGGGGTAGTGGTTGCGGCAAAAGTGTTGGCCACCTGCGTGATTGATACCTTCCAGAAGCTCACCGACCCGTCGGCGCAGGCCCACAACGCGGCCGCCGCGCCAACATATGTCAGCGCCGACACCGTCAGCCCCAGCAGCGCCCACCACCAGTGCGCAGTCCTCAACTCGGAAAAGAACGTCGGCACGGTGCTGATGAACGGATAGGCGACATAGACCAGTGCAACGAGCAGCACCAGTTGAATGACCTGGCTGCGGCTAAACCGGGTGATCGTTTCGGTTTTGATCTGATCCGTACCCGTTTGGCGCATAACCTCCGCGCGGCTACCGGAGATGACGGCGCCCGCATCGGCCACCGATTCACGGATTCGTTTTGGCACAGCGGATTTCGTGAGCCGGCGCGATGCGGTCAGGACGGCGTCTTTGCCGAATGCGTCGATCGCTGCGCCCACCGCGGACTCCGCGTCATACAGGGCTGACGTCGTTACCAGGAGCTGGGCAATGTCAGATTGGAGTTGGGTGTCGGTGGCACCGTATTCGGCGCTGCCGAACCCGCCGAACAGCACGGTGTCGTCCTCGACCGTAATCTCGTTGCTGCGCAGGTCGCCGTGCGAGATTTGGTGGTCGTTCAGGATTTGCAACGATTCCCACACGCGGGAAACAGGCGTCGTATTTGCGCATTCATCGAGCGGAATCCCCCGAACGGGCTTGTGCGCGTACAACATCCATCCCCGGTCAAGGTTGGCGACGGCGATCGTCGATGTGTTGGCGACGCCCACGTCGCCGATGGCAATGGCCATCAGCGCACGATGCTCGACGGCGCGGCGCATCGAGGCTACCAGTGGTGCGGTCTCACTGCCCCGCAGCCGGAGCTTCCGCCAGAGCTGGAGCAGTGCGCCACCACTGCGCTGATGCGGGCCGTACAACTCGATCGCCGCCTCGGCCAGCGCCAGAGCATCTGGATCCCAGGCTGTGGCCGCAAGAACGAGTGGCCCGGGCCCGGCCGGCCGGACCACCCTGAGGGCGGACACGACGAATCCGCGTTTGCCCATCGCGCGAACCGCACCCTCCAGCGGCACCTCCAGGGCGGGAGTGCCGACGACCAGGACCACCAGCGCGCCGACGAACCAACCCACCGCCAGCCCCACCAACGAGCGGGCCGGCACTATGGCGCTGACGACGAGGTGGATCGGCACGAAGGCGAGCAGCAGCGTCCACCACCAGTGTCGCCAGCGCGCCGGCAGCCAGGGGCCCGATACGGTCAGCACCGCCGCAAGCATCGCGATCCATCGCGAGTCATCGAGGAACTGGGCCGGCAGCGTGCTGAGCCGGTCCGAGACGTCGAAGTGCCATCGGGGTGCCGCGAAGCGGTTGCTGCTGATCGACAACGCCAGGACGGCGATGAGCCCGGCAGCCGCATACGCGCCCAGCAGTTTCCATTGTCGGCCGACCAGCAGGCCGATCAGGATCATGAACGGCAACGCCAGTATCGCGAATCCGTAGGCCAGGTAAACCACATCGGATTGGGTAGGGGACAAGACCCCGACGATCTGCGAGATGGACTTCTCGAGCGCGACCCAGCGCGGTCGGGTGATCAGTGAACTTGTGATCACTGCGACGAGGAACACCGACGCCAGAATGAGCCGCAGGATGTCGTTGGTCCGTCGGGTTAGGGGTTGCAGCAAGCTGCCCGTGACACTGATATCGCGCCCGTCAACTCGCATGTTGTATAGATCCTTCGAGATCTTTTGGATCAGCGCCGCGCTGTTGGCGACCCGCCGACAACTTAACCGGATGCACGACCTGACCGACAGCCCGTTCACACGCAGCGCGCGTAGGGTCGACTACGTAGGTGTGCTAGCGAAGTGGAGGGCATGAGCGTGGCGAGAACCGAGAACGACACGTGGGAGATCACCGAGAGTGTGGGTGCGACGGCGCTGGGTGTCGCGGCGGCGCGTGCGGCGGAAACCGAGAGCGAGACCCCGCTGATCAGCGATCCGTTCGCGCGGGTGTTCCTCGAAGCCGCCGGAGACGGCATGTGGAACTGGTTCGCGGCTCCCAACTTGCCTGCCGAGATCGTCGAAGCAGAACCCGACGTGCAGCCGCGGATGCAGAGAATGGTCGACTACATGGCAGCGCGGACGGCGTTTTTCGATCAGTTCTTCCTCGACGCAGCCCGCGCTGGGGTGCACCAAGTGGTGATCCTGGCGGCAGGTTTGGACTCGCGGGCGTGGCGGCTGCCGTGGCCCGATGGCACCACGGTCTACGAACTCGACCAGCCCCGGGTGCTGGAATTCAAGTCGTCGACGTTGCGGGAAAACGGCGCGCAGCCGACGTGCAACCTGGTGCACGTTCCGGTCGACCTGCGCCACGATTGGCCGGCTGCGTTGCAGGAGGCCGGTTTTGACTCCTCGGCGCCGAGCGTGTGGTCGGCTGAGGGGCTGTTGCCATTTTTGCCGGCGGCCGCTCAGGAACTGCTTTTCGAGCGTGTTCAGGCGCTCGGCGCCGCCGGCAGCCGGATCGCCGTGGAGGCGCCCGGCCCCGACTTCCTCGACCCGGACGCTCGCGCGAAGCAGCGCGAGACAATGCAGCGGGTGCGCGATCTGATGGCCAAACTAGAGCCGCAACGTGACATGCCCGACGTCCAAGACCTGTGGTACTTCGAGGAGCGCGAGGACGTCGGTGACTGGTTGCGTCGGCACGGCTGGGCCGTGACGGTGACGCCGGCGGACGAGCTGATGGCCCGTTACGACCGCAGACCCCCGCAGCACGCCGAAGACGACGCCCCGCGGACGTTGTTCGTGGCAGCGGCGCGGGTGGAGGACAAGTGAGCGTGGCCAGAACCGATAACGACAGCTGGGAGATCACCGAAAGTGTGGGCGCCACCGCGCTGGGGGTAGCGGCGGCGCGCGCGGCGGAAACCGAGAGCGAAAATCCGCTGATCAGCGATCCGTTCGCGCGGGTTTTTCTCGACGCGGTCGGCGACGGGGTGTGGAACTGGCACTCCGCTCCGCAGCTGCCCGCCGAGCTGGTCGAAATCGAACCCGGGTTGCCGCTGCAGATGCAGGCGATGGTCGGCTATATGGCTTCGCGGACCGCCTTTTTCGATGAGTTCTTCCTCGATGCAACCCGAGACACTGGTGCGGGCATCCGCCAGGCGGTGATTCTGGCGGCGGGCCTGGACGCGCGGTCCTGGCGGTTGGCGTGGCCGGACGGGACGACGGTCTACGAGCTCGACCAGCCCAGGGTGTTGGAATTCAAATCGTCGACGTTGGCCGACCACGGGGCGGAGCCTGCCTGCAACCGGGTCGCTGTCCCGGTGGACCTGCGTCAGGACTGGCCGACGGCGTTGCAGCAGGCGGGTTTTGACCCGTCGGCACCCAGCGTCTGGTCGGTGGAGGGACTGATGCCGTATTTGCCGGCCGTGGCTCAAGAGTTGCTGTTCGAGCGTGTGCAGGGGCTCACTGTCACCGGCAGCCGGGTCGCCGTGGAGGCCCTGGGACCGAAGTTTCTCGACCCTGAGGCTCGGGCGAAGCGTCGTGCGCGGATGGATCTGGTTCGCGCGTTCATGGCCGAAGCAGACCCGCAGCGTGAGATCCCCAGGACCGACGAATTGTGGTACTTCGAGGAGCGCGAAGACGTCGGTGACTGGTTTCGTCGCCACGGCTGGGACGTGACGGTGACGCCGTCCGACGAGCTGATGGCCGGCTATGACCGCACAGCTCCTAAAGAGGTCGAGGACCAAGTTCCAGGGAATTTGTTCGTGGCAGCCCAGCGGACGGGGACGTAGTGGTCCGTTAAGGAGTTCGGGCCCCAAGAGTAAGGAGTTCGGGCCCTATGTCGGCGCGATCCGTTACGCTCCCCGGCGGGAGGAGGGGCTCTACGAACCGTTGCTAACCGAACTGCTGAGCCTGGCGCTGGTCGAGGCGCCGCACCAGCGCGGGCCCGGCAGGATCGAACGGCTCGACGCTGTGGCACCGGTGAACACGCTCAATATCGACCGATGGCCCCGCCCCGCCGCCCGTTGTCCCACACCGTGCTGATGACCAATGCCCGCAATGAGCTCAAATTCAAGTTTTCCCGACACCCACGACCGCACTGGTCGAGGCGGCCCGCACGGTCAGTACAGCTAGGTAACGCACTACGACACAGACGCCGGTGACGCTTGTGCGCTGTGGTGCACCGCGATCCGTCACGCCGTCCTGACCGGGGAGCTCGACGCGTGGATCGGCTTGGGACATCTCGACATCGACTGTCGTGACGCGTGGGCGTTTCGACTGGACGAGGCCGAGACATCGCAGCCGTAGGCCTAGCGGCTGGTGGGTGAAGTGGTCTGACCACTTGACGTCTTACCTATTACCAGCCACACTGGACGCGTGGCGCTGCAGCCGGTGATTCGTCGATCGGTGCCCGAAGAGGTTTTTGAGCAGATCGCTGCCGATGTGCTCAGCGGGGAGATGCAGCCCGGTGAGGCCTTGCCCAGCGAGCGCCGGTTGGCAGAGGTCCTCGGGGTATCCCGGCCCGCGGTCCGCGAGGCGCTTAAGCGACTTTCGGCGGCCGGTCTAGTCGAGGTGCGCCAAGGCGGCGTCACCACCGTGCGTGACTTCCGACAGCACGCCGGACTGGACCTGCTGCCCCGGTTGCTGTTTCGCAATGGCGAGCTCGACACCTCCGTTGTCCGCAGCATCCTCGAGGCCCGGCTGCGGAACGGTCCGAAGGTCGCGGAGCTGGCGGCCGAACGGCACGGACCTGAGTTGGCTGAATTGCTCGAGGATTCGCTGCGCACGCTGCAGACCGAGGAAGATCCGATCGAGTGGCAACGCCACGCGCTCACGTTCTGGGATCATGTGGTCGACAGCGCCGGTTCGATCGTATTCCGGTTGATGTACAACGCATTTCGCGCTGCTTATGAGCCGGCGCTTGCTGCCCTGGCCACCGCCATCACCGCTGAGGTTAAGCGTCCGGATGCCTACCGGAAATTGGCCGATGCGATCTGCGCTGGTGATTCCGCCGGAGCGAAGAAAGGCGCCCAAGACTTACTCGAACTCGCGAACACGACGTTGATGGCCGTACTCGACAGCTCAGGGAATTGACGATGAACTCTTCGACGGCGCGCACTGTCTGCGAGGATTTCACGCTTGCCGACGCCCGGCGCGAGTTCTGGAGACATCCTGCAGCGTGGATGATCGGCGCCACGTTGCTCGTGGCACTAACGGCGCGAATGGTGGTGGGCGACTGGCGGATCACCGACGCGCTGGTCCCGGCGGTGATGGCGGCAGTCTTCTCACTCTTCGAGTGGGTAATTCACGTGTTCATCCTGCACTGGCGGCCACGGCGTATCGTCGGGCTGACCATCGATCTGTTGCTGGCGCGCAAGCACCGCGAACACCACGCCGATCGTCGCATTGCGGCCTTGATCTGCATACCGTTGCTCACGAAGCGTGGTTATGCCGGGGGGCTATGCCGATGACCACCCACACCGCGATCACCACTTATCTCCGCGGCCAGATCCAGCCCGGGGTCGACGCGGTCGGCGGGTTCTACCGGACGTGCGTACTGACCGGCAAGGCGCTGTTTCGACGGCCCTTCCAGTGGCGCGAGGCGATCCAGCAGGGCTGGTTCATTACGAGTGTCTCGTTACTGCCAACCCTGGCGGTCTCGATTCCGCTGACCGTGCTCATCATCTTCACGCTCAACATTCTGCTGGCCGAGTTCGGCGCCGCCGACATCTCAGGCGCGGGCGCGGCGCTCGGCGCGGTCACACAGCTGGGCCCGCTGACCACCGTGCTGGTGATCGCCGGCGCCGGGGCGACAGCCATCTGCGCCGACCTCGGCGCTCGCACCATCCGTGAGGAGATCGATGCGATGGAGGTGCTCGGGATCGACCCCATCCACCGGCTGGTGGTGCCCCGCGTCGTCGCCGCGACCATCGTCGCCACACTGCTCAACGGCGCGGTGATAACCATCGGCCTGGTCGGCGGCTTCGTCTTCGGTGTCTACATCCAACACGTTTCGGCCGGCGCCTACGTCGGCACACTCACCCTGGTTACCGGCTTGCCCGAGGTGGTCATCTCAGTGGTCAAGTCGGCCACGTTCGGTCTGATCGCCGGCCTGGTCGGCTGTTACCGCGGGCTGACCACGAAGGGCGGCCCCAAGGGCGTCGGCACCGCCGTCAACGAGACGCTGGTGTTGTGCGTGATCGCGCTGTTCGCGGTCAACGTGGTGCTGACCACGATCGGCGTGCGGTTCGGGACGGGGCGCTAAAGTGTCGACTTTCGTCGTACTGCGCGCCCGCTACCCGCGGACAGCGGCCAACCTCAACCGCTACGTCGGCGGCGCGGCCCGAAGGCTTGAGCAGATCGGGATTTTCGCGAGGTTCACGCGGATCAGCCTTATGCAGATCGGGTGGGCGCTGCACCGCTACCGCAGGGAGACGCTGCGGCTCACCGCCGAGATCGGCATGGGCACCGGCGCGATGGCCGTCGTCGGCGGCACGGTGGCGATCATCGGCTTTGTGACGCTGTCCGGCGGCTCGCTGATCGCCATCCAGGGCTTCGCCTCGCTGGGCAACATCGGTGTCGAGGCGTTCACCGGATTCTTTGCCGCACTTGCCAACACACGCATCGCCGCGCCCATCGTCGCCGGTGTCGCGCTGGCCGCAACGGTCGGCGCCGGCGCCACCGCCCAGTTGGGTGCCATGCGGATCAGTGAGGAGATCGACGCGCTGGAAGTCATGGGCATCAAGTCGATCTCGTTTCTGGTCTCCACTCGGATTCTCGGGGGGCTGGTGGTGATCGTGCCGCTGTACGCGCTGGCTCTCGACATGGCTTTCACATCCGGCCAGGTCGTCACAACGGTGTTCTATGGGCAGCCGAGCGGCACTTACGAGCACTACTTCCGCACCTTCCTGCGCCCCGAGGATGTGGGTTGGTCGGTCGTGCAGGTCGTCATCATGGCGGTGGTGGTGATGATCACCCATTGCTACTACGGCTACACCGCCAGCGGTGGCCCGGTCGGCGTCGGCCAGGCCGTCGGCCGGTCGATGCGTTTCTCGCTGGTCTCGGTGGTGGTTGTTGTCCTGCTGGCCGAGTTGGCGCTCTACGGCGTCGACCCGAACTTCAATCTCACGGTGTAGCCGCCATGACGACGCTGGTGACGCGGAAGAACCGACGGGCGTGGGTGTACGTGGAGGGCGTGGTCCTGTCCTTAGTGTGCGCGTTGGTTCTCATATTGGTGTACTTGCAGTTTCGGGGGGATTTCACGCCGAAGACCGAGCTGACAATGGTGGCTTCGCGGGCGGGGCTGGTGATGGAACCGGGATCGAAAGTCACCTACAACGGGGTGCAGATCGGTCGGGTGGCCAGCATCTCGGAGATCGAACGTGACGGCAGGCCGGCGGCGAAGCTGGTGCTGAACGTGAATCCGAAGTACACCGAGCTGATTCCGGCCAACGTGGCGGCCAGTATCGAGGCGGCCACCCTGTTCGGCAATAAGTATGTGTCGTTGACATCGCCGGACAACCCGCAACAGCAGCGGATCTCGCCGCATGACGTGATTGACGTGCGGTCGGTGACCACCGAGTTCAACACATTGTTCGAGACGATCACCTCGATCGCCGAGAAGGTGGATCCGATCGAGCTCAACGCCACGCTGTCCGCGCTGGCGCAGGCGCTCGATGGGCTGGGCGGCAACTTCGGGCAGTCGATCGTCAATGGCAATCACATTCTGGCGCAGTTGAACCCGCGGATGCCGCAGCTCGGCTACGACGTGCGGCGGTTGGCGGATCTAGGTGAGATCTATGCCCATGCGTCGCCGGATTTGTGGGCCTTTCTGCAGAACGCGGTGACCACTGCGCGCACGCTGACCAGGCAGCAGGGCGATCTGGATGCCGCGTTGTTGGCGGCGGTGGGCGCGGGCAAGACCGGTGAAGACATCTTCGTTCGGGGCGGGCCGTATCTGGTGCGCGGGGCCGCTGACCTAGTACCCACCGCTGCGCTGCTGGACACCTATAGCCCCGAACTGTTCTGCACGATCCGCAACTTCCACGACGCCGCGCCCGGAGTCGCGAATGCGGTTGGCGGCAACGGTTATTCGCTGTCGGCCGCCGGAACGATTTTGCCGGCGCCCAACCCCTATGTCTATCCGGACAATCTGCCCCGGGTGAACGCTCACGGTGGACCCGGTGGGCGGCCGGGCTGCTGGCAGACGATCACCCGGGATTTGTGGCCGGCGCCGTATCTGGTGATGGACACCGGCGCCAGCCTCGCGCCGTACAACCACCTCGAGATCGGCCAGCCGCTCTTCGGCGAATACGTCTGGGGACGCCAATACGGGGAGAACACGATCAACCCATGAAAACCACTGGCACAGCTATCAAACTCGGCATCTTGTGGTTGGTTCTGCTGGTGTTCACGGTGGTGATCATCGTCGTGTTCGGCCAAGTGCGCTTCGATCGCACCACCGGGTATTCCGCGGTGTTCACCAATGTCAGCGGGCTACGGTCCGGGCAGTTTGTCCGGGCCGCGGGGGTGGAGGTCGGCAAGGTCTCCAAGGTGACGCTGATCGACGGGGACAAGCGGGTGTCGGTGGACTTCACTGTGGATAGCTCGCTGTCGCTGGATAAGGCGACGACTGCGTCGATCCGCTACCTCAACCTGATCGGCGAGCGCTACCTGGAGCTCAAGCGCGGCGACAGCGGTCAGCTGCTGGCCGCGGGCGCCACGATCCCGCTTGAGCACACCCAGCCGGCATTGGATCTCGACGCTCTGATCGGCGGGTTCCGTCCGCTTTTCAAGGCATTGGACCCGGACAAGGTCAACAGGATCGCTCAGTCGATCATCACCGTGTTCCAGGGGCAGGGCGCCACGATCAACGACATCCTCGACCAAACCGCTTCACTCACCGCAACGTTGGCCGACCGGGACCAGGCGATAGCCGAGATCATCAATAACCTGAACACCGTGCTGGCGACCACCGTCAAGCATCAGAAGGAGTTCGACGGAACAGTCGACAAGTTAGAGGTGCTGATCACCGGACTGAAGAACAGGGCCGATCCGTTGGCCGCGGCGGTAGCTGATATCAGCAACGCCGCGGGAACCTTGGCCGACCTGCTCGGTGAGGACCGGCCGTTGCTGCACAGCACCGTCGGACACCTCGAGGGCATCCAGCAGTCGCTCATACACGATCTGCCGACTCTCGACGAGGTGTTGCGCAAGCTGCCGGACGCATACCGGATCATCGGCCGTGCCGGCGGCACATACGGCGACTTCTTCAACTTCTATCTGTGCGACATCTCGCTGAAACTCAACGGATTACAGCCTGGCGGTCCGGTACGCACCATCAAGCTCTTCAGGCAGCCCACTGGGAGGTGCACGCCGCAATGAGGACGCTGACGGAATTCAACCGCGGCCGCGTTGGGCTGATGGGTGTGGTGGTCACGCTGCTCGTAGTTGGTGTGGGGCAAAGCTTTACCAGCGTGCCGATGCTGTTCGCCACACCCACCTACTACGGGGAATTCGCCGACACGGGCGGCATCAACACGGGTGACAAGGTGGAAATCGCCGGGGTGGAAGTCGGTCTGGTGCGCTCGCTGGCGATCCGCGGTAACAAGGTCGCGATCGGATTCTCGTTGGCCGGCAGGACGATCGGGACGCAAAGCCGGGTGGCGATTCGCACCGACACCATTCTCGGCCGCAAGAATATGCAGATCGAACCGCGCGGTTCAGAGCCGTTGCGGCCCAACGGTTTACTTCCGTCGGCGCAAACCACCACGCCATACCAAGTCTACGACGCTTTCGTCGATGCCACTAAGGCGGCGACGGGCTGGGACATCGAGGCCACCAAACGTTCGCTTAAGGTGTTGTCGGAAACCTTCGATCAGACCGCTCCGCATCTGAGTGCCGCACTCGACGGTGTCAAGGCATTCTCCGACACCATCGGCAAGCGGGGCGAGCAGCTCAAGCAACTGCTGGCCAACGCCAACAAGATCGCGCGCGTGCTCGGCGACCGCAGCCAACAGGTCAACGGGCTGCTGGTCAATGCCAACACGCTGCTGGCCGCGTTCAAGCAACGCAGCCAGGCGCTGAGCATTCTGCTGAGCAACGTGTCGGACGTCTCAGCCCAGGTGTCCGGCCTGATCAAGGAAAACCCCAACCTCAACCATCTGCTGCAGCAGTTGAGCACGGTCAGCGACGAGCTGGTCAAGCGCAAGAAGGACCTGGCCGATGTGCTGGTACTGCTCAACAGATACACCGCATCCCTGACCGAGGCCGTCGGTTCCGGGCCGTTCTTCAAGGCGATTGTGGCGAATCTGGTGCCCTACCAGATCCTTCAGCCGTGGGTTGACGCGGCGTTCAAAAAGCGGGGCATCGACCCGGAGAACTTCTGGCGCAGTGCCGGGCTGCCCGAGTTCCGGTGGCCCGACCCCAACGGCATCCGGTTCCCCAACGGCGCGCCGCCGCCGGCGCCGCCGGTACTGGAAGGCACACCGGAGCATCCGGGGCCCGCGGTCCCGCCCGGATCGCCGTGCTCCTACACGCCGGGAAATCCCGGTGGCAACGTCACCATCGGGGACGAGGGTCTGCCGCGGCCGTGGAATCCGCTGCCCTGCGCGGGCGCCGCCATCGGCCCGTTCGGTGGCCCCGCCTTCCCGGCGCCGCTCGACGTCCAGCCGTCGCCGCCAAACCCCAATGGGCCGCCGCCGGGACCGGGCATCCCGATCGCGGGCCGGCCGGGTGAGGCGCCGCCGGACGTTCCCGGCGCGCCGGTGCCGCTGCCGGCCAACGCGCCTCCTGGCGCACGCACCGAACCGCGGGCACCGGCCGGCCCGACGCCGCCACCGTCGACGTTCGCGCCGGGCCTGCCGCCGGGCCCGGCCGCACCACCGGGACCCGGGCCGCAGCTGCCGGCCCCGTTCATAACGCCCGGCGGGACGGGAGGTAGCAACCAATGAGCACCATCTTCGACATCCGCAGCCTTCGACCGCCGAAAATGTCGCGCAAGGCAGTGTTCGCCGGGGCATTGGTAATGGTGTTGGCCCTCATCGCGCTAGTCGTCGGAGTGCAGCTCTATCGGAAACTGACCAACACCAGCGTTGTCGCGTATTTTTCTGAGACCCTCGCCCTGTACCCAGGCGACAAAGTTCAGATCATGGGTGTGCGGGTCGGTTCGATCGACAAAATCGAGCCGGCCGGCGACAAGATGCGGGTCACCTTCCACTACAGCAACAAGTACAAGGTGCCCGCCAGCGCCACCGCGTCGATACTCAACCCCAGCCTGGTGGCCTCGCGCACCATCCAGCTGTCGCCGCCCTACACCGACGGGCCGGCGCTGAAGGAAGGCGCGGTGATCCCGATCGAACGCACCCAGGTGCCCGTCGAGTGGGACCAGCTGCGCGAGTCCATCAACAGGATCCTGCGGCAGCTCGGCCCGACGCCGCAGCAGCCGAAGGGGCCGTTCGGTGAGCTCATCGAATCGGCCGCGGACAACCTGGCCGGCAAGGGCAAGCAGGTCCACGACACGCTGAACAGCTTGTCGGAAGCGTTGACCGCGCTGAACGAGGGCCGAGGGGACTTCGTCTCGATCACGCGAAGCCTGGCGCAGTTCATCGGCGCGCTGTACCAGAACGATCAACAGTTCGTCGCGCTCAACGACAACCTGGCCGAGTTCACCGACTGGTTCACCAAATCCGACCACGACGTGGCCGACACGGTTCAGCGGGTCGACGACGTGCTCGCGATCGCCCGAAAGTTCGTGAGCGACAACAGGTCCGTGCTGGGTCACGATGTCAACAACCTCGCCGACGCGACCACCGCGATCCTGCAGCCCGAGCCGCGGGACGGCCTGGAAACGGCGTTGCACGTGCTGCCCACCTTCGCGGGCAACTTCAACAACATCTACTACCCGGCGCACAGCTCGCTGGTGGGGACGTTCGTTTTTCCGAACTTCGCGAACCCGATTCAGTTCATCTGCAGTGCCATCCAGGCCGGCAGCCGACTCGGCTATCAGGATTCCGCCGAGCTGTGCGCGCAGTATCTGGCGCCGGTTCTGGACTCCATCAAGTTCAATTACCTGCCGTTCAGCGCGAACTTTTTCGGCTCGGCGGCCACCTTGCCCAAGGAGGTTGCCTACGCCGAGGAGCGACTGCGTCCGCCGCCGGGGTACAAGGACACCACCGTCCCAGGGATCTTCTCGCGGGACACACCGTTTTCGCACGGCAACCATGAACCGGGCTGGGTGGTCGCGCCCGGGATGCAGGGCACACAGGTTCAGCCGTTTACGGCGAACATGCTGACCCCGGAGTCGCTGGCCGAGCTGATGGGTGGTCCGGACATCGCACCCCCGCCGCCGGGAAACAACCTGCCCGGACCGCCGAACGCCTATGACGAGTCCAATCCACCTCCGCCGCCGTCGTTCTCGCAGCCCGGAGCGGGCCAGTGAGCGCGGTGATGCGACTGATCGTCGGCGGCGGACGCCGCGGACTGGCGTTGGTGCTGGCCGCTTTACTGGCTTCAGGGGTGTTGACTTCGTGCAACTGGCGTGGCATCGCCAACGTGCCGCTGCCGGTCGGCCGTGGCACGGGTTCGGATCACATGACGATCTACGTGCAGATGCCCGACACGTTGGCGCTGAATACCAACAGCCGGGTGAGGGTCGCCGACGTATGGGTCGGCACAGTACGTGACATCAGGCTGAAGAACTGGATCGCGACCCTGACCCTGGATGTCGATCCGACCGTGAAGCTTCCGGCAAACGCGACCGCGAAGATCGGCCAGACCAGCTTGCTGGGCACGCAGCACGTCGAGCTCGCCGCGCCGCCAAACCCGTCGCCGCAGGCGTTGAAGAGCGGCGACACCATCCCGTTGATGAACTCCTCGGCCTACCCCACCATCGAACGGACGTTGGCCAGCATCGCGGTCATCCTCACTGGCGGCGGCATCACGCACCTCGACGTGATTCAAACCGAGATTCTCAACATCCTTGACGGCCACGTCGATCAGGTCCGCGAATTCCTCAAGCGGCTGGACACATTCACCGCCGAACTGAACCGCCAACGCGGCGACCTCGCCCGCGCAATCGACTCGACCAACCAACTATTGGCCATCATCGCGAACCACAACGACACGCTGGATCGGGTGCTCACCGACATCCCACCGCTGATCGAGCATTTCGCCGACACGCGCGAGCTGTTCGCCGACGCCACCGAATCCCTGGGGCGGTTCAGCGATGTCGCCAACCGGGCGCTGTCGGATACGCGGCCCAACCTTCATCAGAGCCTGCAGTCGCTGCAGCGACCGCTCAAGCAGCTCGGCCTGGCCTCGCCTTATGTGGTCGACGCGTTGAGGCTGGGCCTCACAGCGCCGTTCAACATCGACGATGTCTCGAAGGTAATCCGCGGCGACTATGTCAACGTGTCGGCCGCGATCGACCTGACGCTGAGCGCCCTCGATAACGTGATTTTCAGCGGAACGGGACTCTCGGGGGTGTTGCGAGCGCTCGAGCAGGCGTGGGGACGGAATCCCGACACCATGATCCCGGATGTCCGCTATACGCCGAACCCGAATGACGCCCCTGGTGGACCGCTGGTGGAAAGGGGCGAGTGAGAGATGCTGACTCGCTTTATCAAAACCCAGCTGGTGTTGTTGGTGGTGTTGGCGGTCGCCGCTGTGGTGGTCCTGGGCTGGTACTTCATCCGGATACCCAGCCTTGTCGGCATAGGTCGATACACGCTGTATGCCGAATTGCCTCAGTCGGGGGGCCTATATCGAACCGCCAACGTCACGTATCGGGGCATCACCATTGGGACGGTGACCGACGTCGCACCAACCGAGCGGGGCGCGCGGGCAACGATGAGCATCGACGTGGGCTACCAGATCCCGACCGATGCGTCGGCCAATGTGCACTCGGTGTCGGCGGTCGGCGAGCAGTACCTCGACCTGGTGTCGACCCGCACCGGCGGTCCTTACCTTCAGAACAACCAGACGATCACCAAGAGCACGGTCCCCAGCCAGATCGGCCCGGCGCTGGACGCCGCCAACCGTGGATTGGCAGTGCTGCCCAAAGACAAGGTGGCGTCACTGCTCCGCGAGGCGTCACAGGCTCTGGGTGGGCTGGGACCGTCCCTTCGGCGCCTGGTCGACGCCACCCAGGCGATCAGCCACGATTTCAGGGGCAGCATCGACGACATCGACGACATCATCGCGCATTCGGGGCCCATCATCGACAGCCAGGTCAATTCCGGTGACGAGATCGGGCGCTGGTCCGCCAACCTCAACACCCTGGCCGCGCAGACCGCGCAGCAGGATGAAGCGCTGCGTCGCATTCTGGCCAACGCGGCGCCGACTGCCGATCAGGTCAACGCCACGTTCAGCGACGTGCGGGAGTCGCTACCGCAGGCGCTGGCCAATCTCGAGGTCGTGATCGACATGCTCAAGCGCTACCACAATGGCGTCGAGCAGGCCTTGGTGTTCTTGCCGGAGGCGGCCTCGATCGCCCAGTCAGTCACCTCGGAATTTCCCGGCCAGGCGGCACTCGGCGTCGGCGCCCTTACTCTGAACCAACCACCGCCGTGCCTGACCGGTTTCATGTCGGCATCGGAGTGGCGCGCACCGGCCGACACCAGCACCGCCCCGCTACCGAGCGGCACCTACTGCAAGATCCCGATGGACGCCCAGAATGTGGTTCGCGGAGCACGCAATTACCTGTGCGTGGACGTGCCCGGTAAGCGGGCGGCGAGCCCGCGGGAGTGCCGCAGCAACCAGCCCTATGTGCCGCTGGGTACCAACCCCTGGTACGGAGACCCGAATCAGATCCTCACCTGCCCCGCGCCGGGCGCGCGTTGTGACCAGCCGGTGAAGCCGGGTGAGGTGATCCCGGCGCCGTCGGTCAACAATGGCCAGAACCCGCTGCCCTCCGATCGGGTGCCAGGCACACCGCCGCCGGTCAGCGATCCGCTGCAGCGACCGAGGTCGGGCACCGTCCAGTGCAACGGGCAGCAACCCAACCCCTGCATCTACACCCCGAGCGCGGTTCCCACATCAATTTATGACGTGCAGAGCGGCTTAGTCGTAGGCCCCGACGGTGTGGTGTATTCCGTTGAGAACTCTAGGAACACTGGAGAAGACGGGTGGAAGGAGATGCTGGCACCAGCCCGCTGAATCCCAGCGATCCTCAGGGTTCGAGATTCACCTCATGTCGTCGTTTCTCGTCGGTCAGCACTCCGGCCCTTCTCACCTATCCGCGCGACAACTTAACCGGATACCTCCGGGCCAGCATGCATGAACCTGCTGCAGATGAAGTCGATGGTCAGTTATATGGCTTCGCGGACCGCGTTTTTCGATACATTCTTCCTCGATGCGACCCGTGCGGGCATCCGCCAGGCGGTGATTCTGGCGGCGGGCCTGGACGCGCGGTCCTGGCGGTTGGCGTGGCCGGACGGGACGACGGTCTACGAGCTCGACCAGCCCAGGGTTTTGGAATTCAAATCGTCGACGTTGGCCGACCACGGGGCAGAGCCTGCCTGCAACCGGGTCGCTGTCCCGGTGGACCTGCGTCAGGACTGGCCGACGGCGTTGCAGCAGGCGGGTTTTGACCCGTCGGCACCCAGCGTCTGGTCGGCGGAGGGACTGATGCCGTATTTACCGGCCGTGGCTCAAGAGTTGCTGTTCGAGCGTGTGCAGGGGCTCACTGTCACCGGCAGCCGGGTCGCCGTGGAGGCCCTGGGACCGAAGTTTC
Source organism: uncultured Actinomycetota bacterium (assembly GCA_963728815.1). GTDB lineage: Bacteria > Actinomycetota > Actinomycetes > Mycobacteriales > Mycobacteriaceae > Mycobacterium. Next base: position 130,616 of record CAVSLH010000011.1, on the reverse strand, counting down.
TCGACCCTGAGGCTCGGGCGAAGCGTCGTGCGCGGATGGATCTGGTTCGCGCGTTCATGGCCGAAGCAGACCCGCAGCGTGAAATCCCCAGGACCGACGAATTGTGGTACTTCGAGGAGCGCGAAGACGTCGGTGACTGGTTTCGTCGCCACGGCTAGGACGTGACGGTGACGCCGTCCGACGAGCTGATGGCCGGCTATGACCGCACAGCTCCCATAGAGGTCGAGGACCAAGTTCCAGGGAATTTGTTCATCGCCGCGCAGCGGACCGGGAGTCAGTCACCTGGCGGCCGCACCGCACCATGCCGATTGAGGTGTTCATGGCCTCGCGTGCCGCGGTGCCATGAGGGTCCGTCGTTTCGGAACGTGTCACCGGTCGACTCGAATCCACCAGGGCGGAAAACTGATATCCAAGCGCGTAATCGTCTTGTACCCCGACCAAGTCGGCACCCCGGCTGGCTGCCCACGGTAGATTCCCCGGGCCGCCGCGACCACCCGATTGCGTTGAGTGGGCCACTGGATGTCGGCTGCGATCTGTTCCAACACGTCCCGGTCGCGTCCCAGAACGCGGTCGACAATCTCAAGTGCAGGCAGCGCGCCCCTCTTGTCGTTGTTGCATCGGGTGCATGCCAGCACGAGGTTGGCCAAGCCGTCGATACCCACCAACGACCACGGGAGTACGTGGTCGATCGGATTGGTGGCCGGCAGGTGTGTGCCGCAGTAGAAGCAGTGGGCACCGAAGGCATCCTTTAGCGGTTCGCGGACCACAGCCAGCGCGGTGCGCTCCCGGCCGAAGAGGTGTCCAGCAATGTCGGGCACCTCGGCATTGAGAAACTTGTTCATCCGCCTGACGTCATCGACCCACATGATCTCCAATGCCGGCTTGAGCAGTCCGGCCAGCCGGGCTAGCCCATGCGCCACACCTGGCCGCAGTTCGATGGCATCCCCGTGTGCCCGCAGCGTCGACCGTGACACGTGATCGTGGAGGAACGAGTCGCCGTAGAGAAATGGGTCGCTGGTTGTCGACCCAGGCAACCGCTGCAGTCGGTGAAGCGGTTGCTGAGCCAGACACAACACGATCTCGTCAATCGCCCGGCGATACACCTCAGGCGATCGAACCATTGCTACGTCCAGTGACAGGCTGCTCTGGCCAGCCGATGAGGCAACGCGTAACTGGGTGGCGGCGTGAAGGATTCGCGCCTTGGGCTGGGTAGACTGCTGCAATTCACGCCCATCGAACGGTCGTACCTGACGCCAGTAAATCTCCAGCACCCGGTGGGCCAGATCGGGAATGGGTACCTGCACGGTGTCATCGGGCTGCTGCGGGAGATTCTCGATGCAATAGTCGATAAGCACCATTAGGGTGGCCAGCTTGTACGTCGCGGTGCGCAGCCCGGTCTCCAGGATCGCGACAACGCGCTGTCCTAGCAGCAGGGCATCCATACCGCTCTCAGTCATTACAGAATGCGGGGCATCCGAATAACGCCTTTCGTGTCTTGCCTTAGCGCACGATGCTACCGGGAGCGACGGCTGATGCCGGCCAGAATTATCGGGAATTAGCGTCCCGAGCCGTCACTCCGACAATCGCAGCCGTAGCCCACTCGCCCGCACCGCCCGACGCTCTATCGCAGCACGTACCGAAGCTTCGGAGCCGACCACGCGGATCTTGACCTTGGCACGAGTCACCGCGGTGTAGAACAGCTCCCGGGTGAGCAAACGCGAATCCTCCTGCGGCATAAGCACCGTGACCTCTTCAGCCTGACTGCCCTGGCTTTTGTGGATCGTCATGGAGTGCATGGTCTCGATGTCTCCGAGGCGGCTGGTCGCGAAGTCCAGCGGTCCGGTGGCGCTGGCGATGACGGCCCGCAGGCCTTCGGCGCCGGTGACCACGACACCGGTGTCGCCGTTGTAGACGCGCAGCCCGTAGTCGTTTGCCGTCACCAGCAGCGGTCGTCCGGCGTACCACTGCGACCACGCCGGCTGGCCCGTCTCCTCGGACAGCCACTTCTGCACCTGCTGGTTCCAGTGCTGCACACCAAACGGACCGTGCCGGTGCGCGCACAGCAGCCGGTGCTCGTTGAGCGTCGCCAAAGCGACGTCAGCAGAGCCCAATACAGCCGCCTGCCGCAGCCGCAACGCATGCGGCAACAGGATCGACCGCAACCGCTGCGTGGGGTCGTCGTCCTCGATGAACTCAATATGCTGATCACCGGAGCGCAGCTGCGCCAGCACCAGATTCGGGTCGCCGACCCGGATCGCGTCGGCCAGCGCTCCGATCGATTTGCCGAACCGATGCGAGGTCCGCAGCAATGCCACCCGCGCGCCATCGCGCGCCGACAACCCGTCCACCAAGTCTGCCAGCACGGCACCGGCTTCCACCGACGCGAGCTGGTCGGCGTCGCCGACCAGAACCAGCCGGGCATCTGGGCGCACCGCCTCCAGTAGCCGCGCCATCATTGTCAGCGACACCATCGACGTCTCGTCGACCACGATCACGTCGTGCGGCAACCGGTTCCCGCGATCGTGCCGGAACCGCGACGACGAGTCCGGTCTGTGGCCCAGCAGCCGATGCAACGTCATCGCCTGCAGCTCACCCAGTCGCGCGCGATCGGCCGCGTCCAGCTTGGCCACTTCATGTTGCACCGCTTCCTGCAGCCGTGCCGCGGCCTTGCCCGTCGGCGCGCCCAACGCGATCCGCGGCCGTGCCAAACCGGCGAGCGCCGCCTGCTCGGCCACCAACGCGAGGAGTCGTGCGACCGTGGTCGTCTTCCCGGTGCCGGGGCCGCCCGTGAGCACCGTGACCGCTTGCGAGAGCGCGATTTCCGCCGCCTGCTGCTGCTCCTCGAACCCTCCCGGAAACAGCCGCGCGAAATCGGGCAGCTCGGCGGGGGCACCCGCTGCAAGCAACGCCAACAGGTCGTCGCACACCTGCTTTTCCTCGCGCCAGTACCGGTCGAGGTAGAGCAGTCGGTCGTCATAGAGATGCAGCACTGGCGGCTCACTCAGCAACGTGCTCGCCCGCACCGCCGCCAGCCACTTCACGGGTTCGGGCCACGGGACTTCCTCGACGCCGGTACTCGCCGCGATCGTTGCCAGGTCGACGCACACCGACCCGCCCCGCAGGGCCCGCACCAGAAGCGCTACTGCCAGCGCCACCTGCTCGCCGGGCTCCTCGCCAAGCGCGCAGATCCGCTTCGCCACATGCACATCCGAGACATTCAGCACCCCGGCCTCGTTGAAGGTCTGCAACAGGCCGCTCGCGCCGATGGCGACCTCGCCGTCAGTGATGGTCACGCCGCCCGCCTCCCCTCGTCGAGCAGATCCGAGAGCGCCACCACCAGGGCGGCCGGCGGCTGCCAGCTGAAGACGCCGCACGGATGCCCGTCGACCACCGGCGTTTCGGGCCCGCACAGGCCGCGCACGAACAGATACAACACCCCGCCCAGATGCTGGCCCGCCTCATACCCTGGTTGGCGCCACCGCAGAAACCGGTGCAGCACCACGGTGTACAACAGCGCCTGCAGCGGGTAGTCCGAGTGCAACATGGCCTCCGCCAACCGCCCACTGCTGTAGTCGGCCGCGGTGTCGCCGAGGTGGTTGGTCTTGTAATCCACCACCAGGTAGCGCTGGTCGGGCAAGCGCAGCATCGCGTCGATCGACCCCGCCAGGTATCCGCGCAGCGACTGGCCACCCAACCCTGCCGACATCAGCCGCTCGGCGTAGGACGCCAGCGGATCACCGGCTGACAGGTGCAACCGCAGCAGCTCACCCACGTCGGACAATGCAACGTCGCGCACAGTGCCGCGTAGATCGCCTCCGGCCAAAGGGATTTCGAAGTCCAGCTCCCGTAACCGGTCCCGGACCCCGATCTGCCGCAGCGTCAACCCGGCCGCTAACGGCCCCAGCGCGGTGTCATGCATCGGCGTCAGCGCGGCGGCCAGTTCCGATGCGGCGACGTCGAGCGGCCACCACGCTAAATGCCGCCGAACGTGCTCTTCCAGCTCGGCGGCCAAGTCGGGGACACCAGGGTCCGCGGTCTCCAGCACCGCGTGCACCAGCGACCCGAATGCCGCACCGGCGGGCATCCCCGCCAGCGGCGAGTCAACGTCATGGCCGATGCTGGGCGCGGTGACCACGACGCCCTCTACCTCGTCGTCGCGCGTCCCCACTTCGGCCTCGCTCACGATGCCGATCGAGCCGGCCGGTTCCGCACCACGAACCAGCGCCGAGTACGAGGTGCGTCGCCACCTGGTGTCGATTGCGCGGTGGAAGTGCCGCACCTCGAAACCAGTTGACGTTGAGCGTTTCTCCCCAGCAGCGGGGGAGACGATCATCGACTCCTCCACCGACGGTCCGCCCGGGGCCTGCCACCGCTTGAACAACGCCCACGCGTCTTCGTCGGTGATGGCCGACTCGCACCTATCCGGCACTTGCGCCTCACCCATGCCGCGGTCGCGCAACAACCGTGACAACCCGCCATTGCGCTCATCCCACGACGGCGCCCACCATGCGATCACTTGCGATTGCGCCCGGGTGAGCGCGACATAAGTGAGCCGGATGTTGTCGCGGGCCACTTCGGCCCGGTGCAGCTCCTCGACCGCTCGGCGCTCGCGGCCGGGTTCTTTGCCGCCGACGTAGAGGCAGCGCGTGTCGTTTTCGTCGTGGTAGAGCAGGATGTCGTCTTTGCGGATATTTCGGTTGAACGCGAACGGCAGATACACGATCGGGAACTGCAACCCCTTGGCCACAAAAACCGTCATGATCTGCACCGCGGCGGCGTCGCTGTCCAGGCGGCGGTTGCGCTCGGCCTCGCCGGTGCGGTCGCCGGACTGCCGCCGCAGCCAATCCCGCAGCGCCGGTAGGCCGTAGTGTGCTCGATGCGCAGTCTCGTGCAGCAATTGCGCGATGTGCGCCAAGTCGGTCATGTGGCGCTCCCCGCCCCACTGGGCGAGCACCCTCCGACCCATGCCGCGCAGCTGCGCGGCCTCGAACACCGCGGCCATGCCACGCTGCCGGGCATGGTTGGCCCACTCCCGCACCGTGCCCGCCACCCGGTCAGTCAGGGCATCACCCTCGGCGGCAAGGTTTTCCGCGGTCTCGCCGAAGAACATCGTGCATGCGGCGGCGCGGACCAGCCCGCTGCGGTGTGGCGCGTCGAAGGCCTCCAGCAGGCACAGCCAGTCTTTGGCGGCCTCTGACTCGAATACGTCGGTGTCGCCGGTGTAGATCGCCGGGATACCCGCCGCGGCCAACGCATCCCGGCATGCCCGTGCGTCTTTGTGCTGCTCGACAATCACCGCGATATCCCCGGCCGCAACAGGCTTACCGTCATAAGTGGCGCCAGGGGCCAGCAGCGCCCCGATGTCGGCGGCCAGATCGGCGGGAATGTGGCGGCGCAGTATGTCGATCGGGATGTTGTCGGTGTCGTCATAGCCGAGGGTGGGCCGTTTGACGACGCGCAGCCGAAACGGCGCGTTGTGCGGCGCTCCGGCCAGCCGGTGCCCGTCGTAGTGGGCGTCAATGTCGTGGACGACGATCTCGGAGTGGCCCAGCGTGGCGCCGCGCAGCACGGTCTGCAGGCTGTCGACGAGCGCCCGGTCGCTGCGCCAGTTGACGCCCAGCGTGTACTGGGAATCGGTTATGCGGGCCGCCTTCAGGTAGGTGTGGATGTCGCCGCCGCGGAAGCCATAGATGGCCTGCTTCGGGTCGCCGATCAAGATAAGAGTCGAATGACCGACGAACGCACACTCAAGCACCCGCCATTGGATCGGATCGGTGTCCTGAAACTCGTCGACCAGCACGATCCGCCAGCGCCCCCGCAGCCGAGCGCGGGCCGGCGAATCCTCTGCCTCAAGGGCTTTCGCGAGCCGCGTAAGCAGGTCGTCGAAGCCTAGGATGCGCAGCCGGCGTTTGCGGTGTTCGAGTTCGTTGACCACCTCGGTGGCAAACCGCAGCCGGACTGCGGCCGTGCTGTCCGGCTCGGGATCAAGCGGCCGCAGTTGTGCGCACGGATCGTTGACGACGTTGCGAGCGAGGGTGAGGGCGTCCTGGTACGTCAACACTGGATCGTTTTCTTGACGCCCGAACTGGGCCAGGTAGCGGTCGTCCACGATCTCGGTCACCAGTTCGTCGAGGCTTTCCTGGAGTTTGACGTCCGAGGCGGTATCACCGGCAACCCCAAGCGATCTCAGCACCGACCCGCAGAACTCGTGCGTGGTGGCGATGGTGGCGGCGTCGAAGTTCGCCAGCGCGTCACGTAGCCGTGCCCGCCTCGCTGTGCGCTCGTCGTCGCCGCCACGCATCAGGTGGTCGACGAGCTCGCTGCCGGGTGGCACGCGATTCTCCAAGGCGGCCACCGCCTGGAAGATCTGATCGCGCACCCGTTCGCGCAGCTCCCGGCTGGCCGCGTGGTTGAACGTGATCAGCAGCATCTCGTCGAGCGTGGCGTCGGTTTCGGCGAGATAGCGGGTGACCAGCCCGGCCAGCGCGAAGGTCTTTCCGGTGCCGGCGCTGGCCTCCAGCACGGTGGTGGAGCCCTCTTTCGGCAACGGACCCAACAGGTTAAAGCGGTCCATCAACCCGGCTTCCCTTCGGCAGCTAGTACCGGCAGCCACAACCGGACGGCAAGCGCGCCCAGCCGGGTGTCTTCCCCAGGCATCCCAAGGCCCGGGTGTGGCGGACCGAGCAGTCGCTCGAACGAAGGCTTGGGTCCCCATACCCGCACGTGCGCGGGCTCGCCGTCTTCGCCGTCGTGGAAGTTGTCGGTCTCCCATTTACTGCGGGCGTATTTCACCGGATCCTTTCCCCGGTAGCGCCGTTCCGCCCACGCGTAGGAAGTCTTGAGAGGCAGCGGCAGCGGCTCCCGACGTCCGGCGTCGAAAATCGTTACCAGATCACGCAATACGGCCAGGGCATCCGGCGGCGTGCGGAACGAGCACACCTCGATGGTGTCTTTGCTGCCGCGGCCGACGCAGATGGCGGTCCAGTCACCGTCAGGGTTGGCGGCGCTGAGCGCGACCAGGGAGATCCACGCCTGGAGTTTGTGTTTGGGAGCCAGCCTTGAGTAACTCACCGCGACGATGCGGTTTTCGAACACCCGGTTGACGGTGCCGGCGACGCGGCGGCCGCCGCCAACGTCGACCGCGACGTCATGGGCTTGCGCCGGTACCCGTTGCTGGCCCGCAGCGATGCTCGCCAGTTGGGCGGCTGTTTGGCCAATCGCCTCGGCCTTGCGCCAGCCGAGTCGCAGGGGCGGCAGCGTGCCGCGGCGCCATTCGGCATTCATCGCGACCCTGAGGCCCATGCCCCGCAACATGTCGTGCAGCATCCGGTCGCCGACGACCCACGCTTCCAGCGGGTTGATCTCGACCGGCATCGCGTCCTCGATCCCGTCGACCTCCCACGGCAACGTGAAGTCGAGCACCCGAAAGAACCCTTTGACTGGGTCTTTGAAGAACTCGAGCAGGTCGGCTAGTGTCACATCGCTAGCCGGTGGTGCGGGCAGTAGCTCGGTAACGAAAGCTGTTGGTGCACAGCGCGGGCCAGTAGCAGCCTGGGCCGCGGCCAGCGCGGTAGGGTCGAACGTGAACGGCTTGCCGGACACGCCGAGCGCGCCGGGTGTGACGTTTTTGCGGTCGAACGGTTGCAAGGGATGCCTGGTCAGGATTCGCTCGCGCAGCGGTGTCGACGTCGTCTGGTCTAGCGCATCGAGCAACTCCACGAGCGGGACCGCAGGCGGGCGCGACTGACCGGTGTGCTCGTCATTGCCGGTGTAGGTAATCACCAGCGTCTCGGTAGCGGCGCACACCGCGTCGAGCAGCAATTGCCGGTCTTCCGAACGGATGTCACGCTCGCCGGTCATCGGTTCGCGCGCCAGCGCGTCGTCGCCATCGGGGATGTTCAGCCGCGGGAACACTCCGTCATCGAGCCCGACCAGGCATACCACCCGGTGCGGCACCGAGCGCATCGGCACCATCGTGCACACGGTGAGCGTGCCGGTGCGGAAGTTGGCACGGGTCGGGCGACCTGCCAGATGGGCGGAAAGCAGCGCACGCACGTCGGGCAGCCGCAGCGGCATGGTGGTGCGAGAACCGGCCTGCTCGACAACGTTGGCGAATTCTTGCTGCAGCTGCGCTTCTTGCCAGGCGTCATCGGAGGAGGTGACCAGGTCGATCCCAGTGGTCAGCGCATCCAGCCACTCGGCCAACGGCTTTACGCCGCTGAGTCTTTCGACGATATGGTGCAGCCGCTCGATATATTCGGCCAGCCGCCCGGCCAGCTCCACCTTGTCGCTGCCGACGTCGTCGAGCGGCAGGGCGGCGCCAAGCCAGGCGTTGGAGTCGTCGGACATCGCGACGCCGGTCAGGATGCGGTCGAGCCCAAAACGCCAGGTGTTGTGGATGATGTGGTTCAGCCCGTACGGGGCGCGATGTTCTTTGTCGAACCCCCAGCGGATGTTCGCTTCGCGGACCCAGTCGGTGATCGCGTCGAGGTCGTCGTCGGAGAAACCGAACCGGGCCCGCACCGGCACGGCTTGAGCGAGGTTGAGCACCCGGCTGGCGGTGGCGCGGCTGTCCGCGATGCTCAGCAACTCGGCTGCGACACCGAGCAGTGGATTGGTCTGCGTCAGCGAACGGTCGGCGAGTCTGACCCGCAGTTGGTGCGCGGGGTGGCTGTCACCCGCGGTCTCGCCGAGTCCGAAGCCGGCGACGATCAACGGCGCGTAGGTTTCGATGTCAGGGCACATCACCACGATGTCTCGGGGTTCCAACGTCGGGTCGTCCTCCAGGAGGCCGAGCAGGACTTCGCGGAGCACGTCTATCTGGCGCGCAGGACCGTGAGAGCTGTGCACCTGCACCGAGCGGTCGCCCTCGGCGAGAATCCGGCCTGCCGACCGGACGGAGTTGGCGGCGATGTCGGATTGCAGCCAGCCCAGTAATGTGTTGGGTTTGGTTGTGCCGCTGAGGAATTTGTCGGTCGTTCTGCTGGCTGGGAGCCCCCGTTGCAGCTCGCGCAGGTCGCGGCCCAGCGTTTCCAGCAGCGGGTGGTGGGCGCACCGGCGGCTGGTGTCGTCGCGTCGCGGCACCGCCCCGTGGGCGCCCTTGAGCGCCTGCCACAAATCGTCGCTGGGGTGCGGCAGCCACAGGTGCAGATCATGGTGGACGGCGACTGCGTCGAGCAGTTCGATGTCGGTGCACGCCAGCCTGGTGTGTCCGAACAGCGATAGCCGCGCCGGTAGATCGCTCGGGCCTTCCCGCAGCTGGGTCACGGTCTTCTGATGACGAATGTGCGGGGGATCGGCGGTGACGGTGGCCACCAGCGCTCGCCAGAGGTCCGGCTGCCAGGCGAGGTCGGCGTCGAGGTCGCCCAGGTTCCCGTCCAGCCAGTTGACGAGCAGCTGCGGGCGCTGCCTGGCATATGCGGCGAATAATCCGGCCAGCCGGCGCGCCACCGAATACCGCCGGCCGCGGCGCAATTCCGCCTCGGGGCCGTCCGTGTGGAAGTGGCCCAAATGCGTTGCCAGCGTTCGGCACCACGGCTCGTCGAGGCTACAGTCGATGACCTCCAGCAGGGGCCATGTCATGGCGTCGGGCGACCACGGATCGTCGTCAACGGTGCCGGTGATCTCGGCGATCAACGAGCCCGGACTGCGAAACGACACCCGGGCGCACACGCCGTCGGCGCTCCCCTGTTCAGGACCGTGGCCCAAGATGTGCGAAAGCCGCTGACTCAGCCAGCGTTCGACCCCGCGCGCCGGTACCAGCACCAGGTCCTCAGCGAACGGGTCAGGCGGCGGGTCGGCCAGCAGGGTGCCGAGCCCATCGGCCAGCAGGTCGGTGCGCTCGGCGCGGTGGAGATGAAGGGCCATTGGGGTGCCACCATAGACCTCGGCGACGACAGGAGTGGGTGGTTCCGGCGTCAGCGCCGACATGCCGCTCGACTGTGGTGGCACCATGGTCGGCGACGACTAGAGAGCGCGGACGAGGGAGGGACAGATGGAAGCCTGGGATGCGATCTGCGCCCGGCGCAATGTGCGGCAGTACAAGCCACAGCCGGTCTCCGAAGACGACCTGAACCGTATCGCCGAGGCCGGATGGCGGGCACCGTCTGCGAAGAACCGCCAGCCGTGGGACTTTGTGATCGTCACCGACCGGACTCAGCTGCAGGAGCTTTCCACGGTCTGGCGGGGCGCCGGGCATATCGCTTCGGCTGTGGCCGCGATCGTATTGGTTGTGCCGGTACCGCCGGACGATCGCAGAGTGGTGACAGACTCCTACGACGTCGGTCAGGCGACGATGGCGATGATGATCGCGGCCACCGATCTGGGGATCGGCACCGGGCATTCGTCGGTGGGGGATCAGGAGAAAGCACGCGCCATCCTCGGTGTCCCCGACGACCACCTGGTGGCCTTCATGCTCGGCATCGGATATCCCGCCGATCGTCCGCTTAACCCGATCCGCAAACCGAACCGGCGGCCCTTCTCCGAGGTCGTCCACCGCGGGCACTGGTGACCCCACCCGGCCCGCGTGTGCCACGCTGGAGCGATGGTCGGCGTCGCGGATGCCCTTGGATGGGCAAGTAAGCAGATCATGGACCGGGTGCCCAAGGCGGACCTGGACCAGCGCGACCCGGACTTCATCCGAGACCAGCTGCCCGGCACCTGGCTGCTGGCGTCGCTGTATTTCCGGGCCGATGTTCGCCGACTCGACCGCATACCACCTGAAGGACCGGTCCTGCTGGTCGGCAACCACAGCGGAGGCAACGTACCGCCTGACACGTTCGTCTTCACGTTGGCGTTCTGCTCGTATTTCGGGGTGGAGCGCCCGTTCTATCAACTCGCGCACAACCTGGTCACCCTTTATCCGCCGCTGCGCTGGCTGCGCAAGTTCGGCACCGTGGCGGCCAGCCCTGAAAATGCCCGGCTGGCATTGGAGTCCGGGGCCGCCGTGTTGGTGTATCCGGGCGGCGATTACGAGGTTTTCCGCCCGTCGTGGCAGCGGCACGTCGTCGACTTCGGTGGCCGCAAAGGCTTCGTGCGGCTCGCTCGCGAGACCGGCGTGCCGATCGTGCCGGTGGCCGGCGTCGGCGGCCAGGAGACGGCGTTGTTTCTCGGACGCGCCCAGTGGCTGGCCAAACTGCTGATGCTCGACAGGGTGGTCCGGCTCAAGAGTGTGCCGATCTCGCTGGCGCTGCCATGGGGGCTGAACGTCGGTGACCTGCTGGGGCATATCCCGCTGCCTGCCAAGATCGTCATCGAGGTGCAGGAGCCGATCGAGGTGCACGACGACGACCAGGGGGTGTACGACGAAGTGATCGCCAGCCTGCAGGCCGGCGTCCATCGGCTCGCCGCCGAACGTCGATTCCCGGTGATCGGCTGATGCGCGTCGAACGCCGGACCATCGTCAACGCGGATCGCGACACCGTGTGGAAGGTGCTCAGCGACCCGGATCGCTACCCCTCTTTCCTGCCTCACCTGGAGCGCTGGGAGACGCTGAACGAAGGCCCGGTCCGGGTGGGCGCCCGCTACACCGTGTTGTGGAAGATCGGCTCGATCCCGGTGGGGGGTGTCGCCGAAGTGGTGGAGTTCGACAGGGCGCGCGATCTGGCCTGGATCAACATCACCGGTGTGACCCAGCGCGGCCGGTTCCGCTTGCGCGATGCCGGGCCGGGTCGAACCGCCGTGACGTTCCGGCTTGCCTACAACTCAGAAGGCGGGCTGCTCGGGTTGATCGCCGACCGTGTTGCGGCCCGCTGGGTCGGCCGCTCGCTCGACGAGAGCCTGAAAAACCTTCGGCGGCTTGTCGAGTCGTAAGCTCGTGACTGTGCATGATCACCGGGGCGACTACGGAATCGACGGGTCTTTCCACACCATCTCGGCGCGCGGGCAGGCGATAGGTATCGGCGCCCAAGCCGCTGGGCTGGCGGTGTGGGCCGGGATCAGCTGGGCACGTGGTAAGCGGTTGACGGCAGCGCTGGCGGGGGCGTCGGCCGTCGAGATCATCGCGACGGCGGCCTGGTACATCTACGCAACGCGTTGGGGCAAGTTCGTTGTGTGGGACCGGGTTCTCGACGAGTTGCGGCTGCAGGGCGATGAAACGGTGCTCGATCTTGGATGTGGACGCGGTGCAGTGTTGCTCGCCGCGGCCAAACGGTTGCCGCGGGGCCGTGCGATCGGAGTCGATTTATGGCGCGCCGACCAGACGGACAACTCGCAGCAGGCCACGTTGGCCAATGCCGCATTGGAAAACGTCGCCGATCGCATCGAGGTGCACACCGCCGACATGACCGCGCTGCCGCTGGCCGACGACAGCGTCGACGTCATCGTCAGCAGCCTGGCCATACACAACATTCCGACGCACGCCGGTCGGCGACAGGCTCTGGACCAAGCGGTTCGCGTGCTGCGGCCGGGCGGTCGGCTCGCCATCGCGGACCTGTGGGAGACCCGTCAGCATGCCGCTCATTTACGTGAACTGGGCTGGCGAAACGTGCAGCGCCGCAACCTCGGATGGCGCATGTGGTATGGCGGTCCCTGGTTCTCCACGCGGTTGGTCACCGCAACGAAACCGGCGTGAGCCGCCGGCAATCCGACATCGCATGCGATATCAGATTTGCGGAGCGTCGCATGGTTGAGAGACCGCCTCAGTGCCTCGAACGAGAACCGCAACGCGGTCGGTGTGCATGCTGGGGCCATGAACAGAAACGAGATCACCGAACAGATTGTCGTTGCGCGCCTGACACGAGGCCTGAAGTGGCAGGAGCTGGCCGACGCCATCGACAGGCCAGTCGTGTGGACCACGTCGGCGTTGCTCGGCCAACACCCGATTCCCGCCGAGCTCGGCAAGGTCCTTATGGGGATGCTGGGTCTCGACGAGTCAGCGGTGCCCGTGCTGGCGGCACCGCCCATGCGCGGCGGGCTGCCTACCGCGGTCCCTACCGACCCCACCATTTACCGCTTCTACGAAGCGATCCAGGTGTATGGCGGCGCGATCAAAGAGCTGATCCACGAGCAGTTCGGCGACGGCATCATGAGCGCGATCAACTTCAGCCTCGACCTGCAGAAGAAATCGCATCCGTCCGGAGACCGTGTCGTCGTGACATTTGACGGGAAATTTCTTCCCTACCAATGGGTTTCGGCGGAGAGCTAAATGGCGGCCAAGGCAGACCGGCGCGCTACGCGCCAGCAGCATAAACCCGCGGATCTCGTCCTCTCCGGTGGGGGCGTCAAGTTTATCGGCCTGGTGGGCGCGATTGCGGGACTCATGGATGCCGGGTATGCCGCCTACCGGGTGTCAGGCGTCTCGGCGGGTTCAGTGGTCGGGGTGATCTCGGCCGCCGCGTCCCAGGACGACCAACTTACGAGTGGGCAGCTCCGAGAACTCGCATTGTCTGTGCCGCTGAGCAAATGGCGCGATGCAGGGCCCATTCCAATCCTCGGTTCCGCATGGGGTTTGGTGCGAGACTCGGCCATGTACCGCGGCGATGTCGCACACGACTGGATTCGCGGCGAGCTGAAGAACCTGGGTGTGACGACGTTCGGTGATCTGGCCCTCGACGACGACCAACTGCGTGCCGAACAGCGCTACAAGGTGGCCATAACGGTCGCCGACGTGACGAGGGCGCAGCTGGTGAGGCTGCCCTGGGATTATCGGCGGGTCTACGGGGTTGATCCCGATGAACAGCTCGTCGCCACGGCGGTTCGCGCTTCGATGGCAATCCCGTTCATCTACCCCCCGGTCAGCTTGACCAGCACCTCGGGGCTGACCTCCACGCTGGTCGATGGTGGTGTGCTGTCGAACTTCCCGGTCGACTCGCTGGACCGCACAGACACCGAACCGCCGCGCTGGCCCACTTTCGGGATCACGGTGATTCCCAAGCTTGCTGAGGGCGTCGACCAGGTGTTCCCCGCGCTGCGCCCGCTGCGGTTCCTGCAGCAGTCGGCACTGTTGGAAAGCCTTTTCACGACCATGCTGGTCGGCCATGATCAGGCCCATCTGAGCCAGCCATGGGTCAGTGCTCGCACGATCCCGGTGACCTCGACCGACGTGAGCGTTCTCGATTTCGCCATCTCCAGATCGCGTCTGGAAGAGCTCTATGACAGAGGCTATGCGGCGGCGCAGACGTTCCTATCCACCTGGGACTGGGCCGAATACCTCGAACGATTCCGGCAATTCCATTAGCGGTGCCTGGATCGAGACGCGCCGTCATCGCGAAGTGACGCGACGACGCCGACGTGCCACACTGCCGGGTGGAGGAGGCGACGATAGAGCGGTTGCCGATGCAACCGCTCGATCCCAGTAAAGCCCGCTATTACAGCCCGAACTCGGCTTCTATCCCGTCGATCCCGGCGCGGATGGCTTTGAGCGCGTCGGCGCGGGCGCGCAACTTGGTCGCCATATGGGCGTGCTGGTGCAGACCGGCGAATTCCCGCGCGGCTTCTTCGGCGCGGCTGAGGACCATCTCCGGCAGCACTATCTCGTCGACGAAGCCGGCGGCGAGGGCGGTTTCACCGAAGAACGTTTTGGCCAGCCCGGCGGCTTGCTGGTACGCCGACCTCGTCAGCCGCAGCTTCATGATCTCCAGGGCCGCGTAGGGAATGGTCATGCCGATCGCAACTTCGTTGGCCTGAACGTTGTACGCGTGGGCGGCCACCCGGTGGTCGCCGGACGACAACAGGAACGCCCCCATCGCGATGGCATGGCCGGTGCAGGCCATCACCACCGGCTTGGGGTAGGACAAGAGTCGATATGCCAGCTCGAAGCCGCCCCTGAGCATGTCGATCGCGGGCTGCACCTGGCCGGAGGTCAGGATCTTCAGGTCGAAGCCACCGCTGAACACCCGCTCGTTCCCGGTGATCACCAGTGCCCCGACGTCGTCACGGTCGGCGTTGTCGATCGCCTCGTTGAGGGCCTGCTGCATGGTCGGGCCCAGCGCGTTGACTTTGCCGTCGTCCATCCTGATGACCGCGATGGAATCCTTGTGGCTGTAGATGACCGGGTCGCTCATGGTTGCTCCTTCGCTACGGACAAGCCCGTCGATTGAATCAGATGGACGTGACGCAGCCACGCGGGGCCGGAGTTAGCCCACAATCAGGCGCGCTGGCTGTGATGTTTGCCCAGTTCGTTTTCTGCATCACCCCACCGCAGGCTGACGTCGGTGGGTCCGTCGAGCTGCCGGGTGCGCCATCTGTCCTGAGTTTCGGCCACAGCGACGTTGATTCGTTCGATCTCGCTGCGGAACACGTCGGGACGCGTTTCCTTGCTTGCGTAGTGGAAGTAGGTCAGCAGGCTGCGCAGCAGCTCCAGTTTCTGCTTTTCCCTTTTCGCCAGGTCATGGCTCGTCATCAACTCGATCCGTTGAACGGGCGGCAGGGTATCCCAGTCCAGCACCACCTTGGTCTCGAGCAAAGGCCGCTCGCGTTTCCAGAACCGCCAACCCCGCGGCTGCTCGGGGCGGTCGTGGTAGAGCACGCTCCCGGTGAACCGGGACTCGATACCATTCCCGATTTCGGCGCGGTCGAGCGCCGAATCCCACACCATCCGCCACTCCTGGCCGGGCGCCAGTACCGGCAACTCGCGGGGCAGTTGCAGTTCGACGACATTCGCGTAGCCGTCAGCGGCATTTTCGTATTCGGCCACGGTCGGCGGAGTCGGAAACGAAAACCGGATGTCGTAGGCCGCGGTCTGACCGAAATTCCTGACCACCAGTTCGATCACGTGCCAGTCGGCGGCGTGCGGTTCCATCAGCATGGCGACGTGTGGCCGGGTCTGCTCCGCGGCCAACTTACGGTTGTGCTTGATCTGCGCGTTCGTAAAAACCAGCGCGACGACACCGAGCGCAAGCGCCGCCCACGCCGCCCACGCTAACCAGGTGCTGGACCCAACTTCCGCGACCGCTTGCCAGCTGCCCTGGACCCACCCCATTGAATCCATCCTCCGCTTATATCACAGCGATCTAGGGTCGGAAATTTCGCTGACCCGCGGGCGCTCCGCTGCAAAGACCGTCAGTGCCTCAGCCGCCCATCAACATTCGCCACTGATCGAGATTAGCGGCGCGATACACGTAGTTGGAACCCTTGACCTCCGATAGCGACGCACTTGGATCAGCCGAATACCAGTGCCCTGGAAACACTGTCGGGTCACCCGGAAGTCGAGCGAGCTGCTGCAGGCTGCGGTACATCTCGTCGGAGTCACCACCCGGAAAGTCCGTGCGCCCGCAGCCTTCCAGGAACAACGTGTCACCGGCGACCAGCCGGCCGTCGAGCAGAAAGCACTGGCTGCCGGGCGTATGACCCGGGGTGTGCAACAGCTCGATTTCGATATCGCCAATGCTGAGCTTGTCGTGGTGTTCGTGGGTGGTGAGGTCGCCGAGGCCGATCCCGGTAACCCGTGAAACCCAGAGCGCCTCATGGGTATTTACGTGCACCGGCACAGCTTTCCGGTCCAGCAGCTCGGCCAGTCCCTTCAGCGCAAAGCCCATCATCTCCCCGCCCACATGGTCGGGGTGATGATGGGTCACCAGCACCCCGGACAGGTGCATGCCGTCCGCCTCGAGCGCGTCGACCAGATCACCGGCGGCGTAGGCCGGGTCGACCACCACGCAGTCCCCAGTTTGACGGTCGCCGATCAGGTAGGCGAAATTGCGCATTTGCATCGCGAACATGTCGCCGACGGCGAAATCGCGGCCGGAGAGCAGTTGACGGAAGTACAGCCGGTCCTGTGACACGTCACCAGACTATGGCCCGTCCAAAACCCGTCCAACCGGGAGTTCGTATTTCGGACACGGCCATCGAGCAATCGGGTGGGTGGACCGATTGCGGCCATTCTCCCGGTTCGCGCTTGAATGCAGTGGGTATTGTTGGTCCATGCTGATGACGGTCGAGATTGAGATCGACGAAGACCTGGTCCAGGCAGTCATACGCAAGTACCGTCTGGCCGGCAGGCGAGAGGCCGTCCATCTCGCGCTGCGTAGTCTCCTCAGCGAGTCCGAAGGCGGGGAGCCCGAGGCGGAAGACGAGTACGACGAGTTCAGTGATCTCAGTGCGTGGCGCCGGCAGCAAAAGAGCGACACTGGGTGACCCCAGCTCGCCACCGCCCACTTCATCCTCTGACTTCTTTCGCCTTCAGCAGCGGCCTTGGGTCGCGCCCGTGGTTTGGTGACGTTGCCGGCCAGGCTGTACCCTCTTTTAGGCCCGCGGCACGACTGGTCGCTACGGGTGAACGGCCCCCTTAGCTCAGTCGGTAGAGCGTTTCCATGGTAAGGAAAAGGTCAACGGTTCGATTCCGTTAGGGGGCTCGGCGGACGCCGAGCAGGCTGGCGGCGCGTACCCGAGGCGATGTAGCTCAGTCGGTTAGAGCGAACGACTCATAATCGTTAGGTCGCCGGTTCGAGTCCGGCCATCGCTACAACACAACAACGCTGTAAGAGAGAACGGACATGGCTTCCAGTACCGACGTGCGGCCGAAAATCACTTTGGCATGCGAGGTGTGCAAGCACCGTAACTACATCACCAAGAAGAACCGCCGCAACGACCCCGACCGCATGGAGCTGAAGAAGTTCTGCCCCAATTGCGGCAAGCACCAGCCGCACCGCGAGACACGCTAGCCCGCGAGCATTTGCTCAGACTCACTAGGTAGGGTCTAGACCCGTGGCGTTGACCGCAGACATCGTCGGGATGCATTATCGCTATCCCGACCACTACGAGGTAGAGCGGGAGAAGATCCGCGAGTACGCCGAGGCCGTACAAAACGACGACGCCGCGTTCTTCAAAGAGGAGGCGGCCGCCGAACTCGGCTATGACGGCTTGCTGGCCCCGTTGACATTCATCTGTGTATTCGGCTACAAGGCTCAGACGGCGTTCTTTCAAAACGCGAACATCGCGGTCCAGGACGCGCAGGTCGTTCAGGTTGACCAAGTGCTGAAATTCGCGCAGCCGATCGTGGCGGGCGACAAGCTCTACTGCGACGTGTGGGTGGACTCGACGCGTGAGGCGCACGGCACCCAGATCATCGTGACCAAGAACGTCATCACTAACGAAGACGGTGAGATTGTCCAGGAGACCTACACGACCCTTGCGGGCCGTGCCGGTGAGGATGGGGAAGAGGGATTTTCTGATGGCACTGCGTGAGTTCAGTTCGGTCAGGGTGGGTGACCGGCTTCCGGAGAAGACCTACCCCCTGACCCGCCAGGATCTGGTGAACTACGCGGGGGTCTCAGGCGACTTGAACCCGATCCATTGGGACGACGAGATGGCCAAGGTTGTCGGGCTGGACACCGCGATCGCACACGGCATGTTGACCATGGGGCTGGGTGGTGGCTACGTGACGTCGTGGGTCGGCGACCCGGGTGCGGTCACCGAGTACAACGTGCGGTTCACCGCCGTGGTGCCGGTGCCCAACGATGGCAAGGGCGCCGAGCTCGTCTTCAGCGGCAGAGTCAAGTCGGTCGATCCGGACACCAAGTCGGTGACTATCGCGCTCACGGCCACCACCGGTGGCAAGAAGATCTTCGGCCGGGCCATCGCGTCGGCGAAATTGGCGTAACCCATGGCGCTCAGAACTGATATCCGCGGGATGAGCTGGCAGTACCCGGACTACTTCGAGGTGGGCCGCGAGCAGGTTCGCGAATTCGCGCGAGCGATCAAGTGCGACGATCCGGCCTGCTTCGACGAGGCAGCGGCCGCCGAACTGGGCTACGACAGCCTCATTGCACCGTTAACTTTCGTGTCGATCTTCGCGAAACTCGTCCAGGACGATTTCTTCCGGAATGTCGACGTGGGCATGGAGACCATGCAGATCGTCCAGGTCGATCAGCGGTTCGTCTACCACAAACCGATGTGTGTCGGCGACAAACTCTTCGGCCGCATGGACGTCCATTCGGTGGACGAGCGTTTCGGCGCCGACATCGTCGTCACCAAGAACACCTGCACCAACGAGGATGGTGAGGTGTTCCTGGTGGCCTACACCACCCTGATGGGACACGAGGGTGACAACTCCATCCAGCTCAGATGGGACAAGGAATCCGGGCAGGTCGTCAGAACCGCGTAATTAGTATCTGACTCCCGCGCCGATGTACACTCGGACCTCGGGGTTTTCCCAACATCAGCGCGCTTTCCGTGAGTCGAACAAGCGGGGGGCGCGCGCGTCGTGTAAGCCCCGGCACACTGGGTGGGCCTGGGTTTGGCCTGCCAACCGCGAAGGGGCGTAGCTCAAGTGGCAGAGCAGCGGTCTCCAAAACCGCAGGTTGCAGGTTCAAGTCCTGTCGCCCCTGCTGAAGGCGAAGACGTGGGATGGTGGACACTGGGAGGGTGCCCGAACCGAGCGGGACGGCTCGCGGGATAGCTAGCGAACAAAGGAGCACGCGGTGAGCGACGAGGGCGACGTTGCCGACGACGCCGCAAGCGACGGCGGCGAAACTGAGGAAAGCGGCGGTCGGACGGCCGTGGTGACAAAACCTGTGACGCGGCCGCAACGCCCTACCGGCAAGCGGTCGCGGCAGCGCGTAGCGGATACCGAGGAGGACGTCGACGGCAAGGAGTCGTCGACCGAGGTTGAGGTCTCCAAGGAGGACAAGGCCAAGAAGGCCGCCAAGGGTAAGTCGGCCAAGACGGCCGCGAAATCCGAAAAGGCCAAGAAGCCGAAGAAAGCGGACCGTTCGGCTAACCCGATCGTGTTCGTCTACACCTACCTCAAGCAGGTCGTTGCTGAGATGCGCAAGGTCATCTGGCCGAACCGCAAACAGATGCTCACCTACACCTCGGTGGTGCTGGCATTTCTGGCCTTCATGGTGGCGCTGGTCGGCCTGGCCGATTTGGGCCTGACCAAGCTGGTGATGTTGGTGTTCGGCTGAGGTTTGAGAGTGACAGAGAGGACAGACAACCGTGACTACCTTCGACGGTGACACGTCCGCGGGTGAGGCGGTCGATGTGGAGGAGCCCAGCACCGACAAGGTCGCCGAGGCGGGCGCTCACACGGAGCCGGCCGAAGAGGTCGATCCAGCCGCCGCGCTCAAGGCGGAGCTGCGCAGCAAGCCCGGCGACTGGTATGTCGTGCACTCCTACGCGGGGTACGAGAACAAGGTCAAAGCCAACCTCGAGACCCGCGTGCAGAACCTCGACGTCGGCGACTACATCTTCCAGGTGGAGGTACCCACCGAAGAGGTCACCGAGATCAAGAACGGCCAACGCAAGCAGGTCAACCGCAAGGTGCTGCCCGGCTACATCCTGGTGCGCATGGATTTGACCGACGACTCGTGGGCCGCGGTGCGCAACACCCCGGGGGTCACCGGATTCGTCGGCGCAACGTCGCGCCCGTCGGCGCTCGCGCTCGACGATGTGGTGAAGTTCCTGCTGCCGCCGGGATCGGCGAAGAAGGCCACCAAGGGCGCGGCCAGCACCGCCGCCGCCGCCGAGACGGGTGGGCTGGAACGTCCGGTTGTCGAGGTCGACTACGAGGTGGGCGAATCGGTAACGGTCATGGACGGACCGTTTGCCACATTGCCGGCCACGATCAACGAGGTCAACGCCGAACAGCAGAAGCTCAAGGTGCTGGTTTCGATCTTCGGCCGCGAGACACCGGTGGAACTGACCTTTAGCCAGGTCTCCAAGATCTAGTAAAACCAGGAAGGAACAATCGACACCTCATGGCCCCGAAGAAGAAGAAAGTCACCGGGCTGATCAAGCTGCAGATCGTGGCGGGGCAGGCCAACCCTGCTCCGCCGGTTGGACCCGCGCTCGGCCAGCACGGCGTCAACATCATGGAGTTCTGCAAGGCGTACAACGCGGCGACGGAGAACCAGCGCGGCAATGTCATCCCGGTGGAGATCACGGTCTACGAGGACCGCAGCTTCACTTTCGCGCTCAAGACACCGCCGGCCGCCAAGCTGCTGCTCAAGGCCGCTGGCGTGGGCAAGGGCTCGCCGGAGCCGCACAAGACCAAGGTGGCCAAGGTCAGCTGGGATCAGGTTCGCGAGATCGCCGAGACCAAGAAAGCCGACCTCAACGCCAACGACATCGACGCCGCCGCCAAGATCATCGCCGGTACCGCCCGGTCGATGGGCATCACCGTCGAATAACACCCGATAAGCCCATGAGTGGGAGGGCCAGCTTCGGCCCGCTTAGTAACCACAACCCAACATCAGATTGGACAGATCAATGAGCAAGAACAGCAAGGCATACCGCGCCGCCGCCGAGAAGGTGGACCGCAGCAACCTGTACACCCCGTTGCAGGCGGCCAAGCTCGCCAAGGAAACGTCGTCGACGAAGCAGGACGCGACCGTCGAGGTGGCGATCCGGCTCGGCGTCGACCCGCGCAAGGCGGACCAGATGGTCCGCGGCACGGTCAACCTGCCACACGGCACCGGTAAGACCGCCCGGGTCGCGGTGTTCGCGGTCGGCGAGAAAGCCGAGCAGGCCCAGGCCGCCGGCGCCGACATCGTCGGCAGTGACGATCTGATCGAGAAGATTCAGGGCGGCTGGCTGGAATTCGATGCCGCGATCGCGACCCCTGATCAGATGGCGAAGGTCGGTCGTATCGCTCGAGTGCTGGGCCCGCGCGGCCTGATGCCGAACCCCAAGACCGGCACCGTCACCCCCGACGTCACCAAGGCAGTGGCCGACATCAAGGGCGGCAAGATCAACTTCCGCGTGGACAAGCAGGCCAACCTGCACTTCGTCATCGGCAAGGCGTCGTTCGACGAGAAGCTGCTGGCGGAGAACTACGGCGCCACGCTTGACGAGGTGTTGCGGCTCAAGCCGTCGTCGTCGAAGGGCCGCTACCTGAAGAAGATCACCGTGTCGACGACAACGGGCCCGGGCATTCCGGTCGACCCGTCCGTCACCCGGAACTTCGCCGAGGCGTAGTTCGTCGGCGCCCGGCCAGGCCGCCGTTGCGCGACCGACCAATGGGCGACTTTCGAAAGCGATATCACATGCGATATCGCATTCGCGGATCGTGTGGTGGTGGGCGCACGGTACTCATGTGGCCGATGTGGCTGCTGGGCCGCGCTACCCGCCGCAGTCGGCGATGCGCCGCCGCAAGAAGTCGCGGCCCGGCTCAGATCCGTTGGACTCCAACGCAACTCGGTACCAGGTGACAGCCTCCGTGGGCCGCCCCGCGCGGCGCAGTAGATCGGCGCGCACCGACGCGGCGAGATTCGAGCGGGCCAGCCGGGGATCGTGCGCCACCTTCTCCAGCGCGGCCAGGCCGGCGTCGGGGCCGTCGCGGAAACCGACCGCCAGCGCGCGGTTGGCGCGCACCACCGGCGAGTCGGTCATCTGCAGCAGCCGGTCATAGGCCGCGCAGATAGCCGTCCAGTCGGTCTGCTCCCAGGACGGTGCCGTCGCGTGCAGTGCGGCGATCACCGCCTGCGGCAGATAGGGGCCCGTCGATCCCTGGGCCCGCCGCAACCGGTCCAGGCCGCGGGCGATACGGCCGCGGTCCCACCGGCGACGGTCCTGATCCTCGAGCGGGACCAACGTCCCGGCGTCGTCCACCCGGGTTGCTCGTCGCGAATCATGCAGCAGCACAAGGGCTGCCAAGGCGTGTGCTTCCAGCTCGCGCGGCATCAGCGTGCACAGTTCCCCGGCCAGCCGAACCCCTTCGTCGCACAGTTCGTCACGAATCGCCGACGGGCCCGCTGTCGACCAATAGCCCTCGGTGAATACCGAGTAGATGCAACTGAGCACGTGTGGTGTGCGTTCGGGCAGCAGCTCGGCGGGTGGCACCCGCAGCGGGATCTTGGCGTGCCGGATCTTGTTCTTAGCGCGAGTGATTCGCTGGCCGACGGCCGTCTCAGTCTGCAGCAGCGCACGGGCGATCTCGGCGACGGTCAACCCGGACACCAACCGCAGCGTGAGCGCCAGTTGCGACTGCCGGTCGAGTGCCGGGTGCGCGCAGGTGAACATCATCCGCAGCTCGTCGTCGCGGACCGGATGCGGGTCGGTGTGATCGGTACGTGCCCGGATAGCCTGGATATCGCTCACGACGTAGGCCAATTCCTTTCCGGGACGGATGGATTCGCGGCGCAGCCGATCCCGGGCGCGATTACGGGCAACGGTCACCAGCCACCCGCCGGGATGGTCGGGCACACCGTCGCGAGGCCAGCTGCGAAGCGCCTCGGCGCAGGCTTCCTGGACGGCGTCCTCAGCGACGGTGAGGTCGCCGGACCACCGCGCGAGCGCGGCGACGGCGTGTCCCCATTCTCGGCGGAAGACGCCGTCCAGGTTGGTCATTCGCTAGGGCTAGTCCGGGCTACAGTCCCGAGATACCAGCCAGTTGCCGCAGCTGCACGGAAGAAGCGGGGATCATCGACGCGACCTTGACTGCCTCGTCGCGGTTGCTGGCGCCGAGCACATAGAAGCCGTTGGCGACTTCGACGCCTTCCACGTATGGCCCGTTAGTGATGAGGACCTCGCCATCGCGCACCCGCACGGTGGTCGCCGTGGACGGTGGATGTAGGCCGGCGCCGGACTTGATGTGCTGGCCCGCCGCAGCCCCGAACTCTTGGTGTTGAGCCACCATCTCTTGCCACTCCGGCGTTCCGGGCGCGACCGGCCTGTCGGGCGGCTCCAGCAGCAGTGCGATCCAGTTGGTGCCCTCCAACCGCTGGGTCTGCAACCCCGGGGTGGCCACCGGCCAAACCTCTACTGCACCGTGCTTGGCCGCCGGGATGTCACGGGCCAGCGCAAGCGCCTCGTCGAGGTCTTCGGCTTCGAATACGTAGTAGCCGACCGCGACTTCGGCGCCTTCGGCGAACGGGCCGTCGGTAACGACGGGGGAGTCCGGGCCGCCGGTGATGTGCACCCCGGTCGCCGCCGGGAGTAGGGCATCGCCGGCGCGGATCGCTGAGGCGGCCTTGGAGTGGAAGCGCTGGTATGCGGCCATCTCGGCTGCCCCTTCTTCGGGCGTGCGATCTCGCTCCTCGCTGATCAACAAGGCGAAGTACTGCATTTGTTGTCACCTCCAGTAGTGAGCGAAACCCTGTGTTCCACTCTCTACCGTTTCGACGAACAACGTGCGGGCAATCCGACAACCCCACGACACCCGCGTCGAACTCGAGGATTTAGGCGGCAGCACCCGGCTTGAGGTAGGTCACCAGGCTGCAGTCGAGCATCTCGTCGGCGAAGTAGTGCTCGCAGCCGCGCAGATACTTTATGTACCGGTTGTAGACCTCTTCGGAGGTGACCTCGAT
Organism: uncultured Actinomycetota bacterium; assembly: GCA_963728815.1. Classification (GTDB taxonomy): domain Bacteria; phylum Actinomycetota; class Actinomycetes; order Mycobacteriales; family Mycobacteriaceae; genus Mycobacterium. The sequence continues at coordinate 106,431 of CAVSLH010000011.1, read as the reverse complement.
GGCCTTGTCCTTGTTGGACTCCAGCGTGTCGCCCCAGATCCGCAGCGTCTTGATGTAATGCGGCCGCAGCGAAAGCACTTCGGGGACGATGAATCCCGCCTTCTCGCCGTGTTCGATCATCATCTCGGTGGACGGCAGACGGCCGCCCGGAAAGATCTCGGTGATGATGAACTTGATGAAGCGCACCGTCTCGAAGGTCAGCTTCTTACCGCGGGCGGCCATGTTGTAGGGGTGGTAGCTGACGCTGCTTTGAACGGTCATCCGGCCGTCATCGGGCAGGATGTTGAAACACCGCTTGAAGTAGTCGTCGTAGTTCTCGTGCCCGAAGTGTTCGAAGGCCTCGATGGACACGATCCGGTCGACGGGGTCGCCGAAATCTTCCCAGCCCTGCAGCAGCACCTGATGTGAGCGGTTGGTGTCGATTGAGTCCAGCACCTGCTCGGATCGGGCGTGCTGGTTCTTGGACAGGGTCAGGCCGATGACATTGACGTCGTACCGCTCGATGGCGCGCTTCATGGTGGTGCCCCAACCGCAGCCGATGTCCAGCAGTGTCATGCCGGGCTTGAGGTCCAGTTTGTCCAGGTTCAGGTCGATTTTGGCGATCTGGGCTTCCTCGAGCGTCAGATCCGGTGGCTCGAAGTAGGCGCAGCTATAGGTCCGGGTCGGGTCCTGGAACAAGGCGAAGAAATCGTCTGAGACGTCGTAATGTGCCTGGATGTCTTCGAAGCGTGTCCGCGTCCTCGTGGCGCCGGTCGGTTTCTCAGCCATTGTCGTCATGTTCTCCTGAAAGATGCTCACTGCCTAATCGCACGCACGAATCCCTGGTTCTGTGTGACGTGCAACCATACCCAATGTCGAGGTGCCGAAGTCTACTTTTCCAACGTGAACTGGTGGCAGTCGATGTAGCCGATCCGGAACCCCTTGGCGCAACCGGTCAGATATTTCATATACCGCTCGTAGACCTCTTCGGATTGAATCTCGATGGCCTCGTCCTTGTGCGCCTCCAGGGCCTCGGCCCACAGGTCAAGGGTCCTGGCGAAGTCCAGCTGCAGCGACTGGACACGGGTCACCCTGAACCCGACCTTGGTCGAGTGCTCCTCGACGCTCTCGATCATCGGCAGCCGGCCGCCCGGGAAAATGTCGGTCACGATGAACCTGATGAACTTAGCCATCTCCATCGTCAAAGGTATGCCGCGCTCCATGATCTGCTTTACGTGCAACCCGGTGATCGAGTGCAGCAGCATCACACCGTCAGCGGGCATGGCGTTGTAGGCGAACTTGAAGAAGTCGTCGTAGCGCTCGAAGCCGAAGTGCTCCAACGCTTCGATGGTGACGATCCGGTCCACCGGCTCGCTGAACTCTGCCCAATCGCACAGCAGGACCTGGTGTGAGCGTTTCGTGTCGACTTCGTCGAGCACTTGCTGGCAGTAGGCGTGCTGGTTCTTGGACAGCGTGAGCCCGATGACGTTGACGTCGTACCTCTCGATGGCGCGTTTCATCGTCGAACCCCAGCCGCAGCCCACGTCGAGCAGGGTCATCCCCGGCTCCAGCCCCAGCTTGCCGAGCGTCAGGTCGAGCTTGGCGAGCTGTGCTTCGTGCAGGGTCATGTCGTCGCGTTCGAAGTACGCGCAGCTGTAGGTGCGTGTCGGATCTAGGAACAACGCGAAGAATTCGTCGGATAAGTCGTAGTGCGCCTGGACGTCGTCGGTGTGCTGCTGCGTGTGCGTGGAGCCCATTGAGTTGTTAGGCATGTGTTCTCCTGTGGCGGGCACTCTCACCGGGTAGCCACCCCCGGCACCCTACACGGGGCCGAGGAGATCCTTCGGATTTGAGGGCGGTTGACCCTGGTTTTCTCGCTCGAGGTCCGCCAGATATCAGTCTGCCTGGCGCTGTCACTATTTCTCCAGGGTGAACTGGTTGACGTCGATGTAGCCGGCCCGGAATGAGGTGGCACAGCCGGTCAGGTACTTCATGTAGCGTTCGTAGACCTCTTCGGATTGAATCGCGATGGCCTCGTCCTTGTGAGCCTGAAGGGCCTCGGCCCACAGGTCGAGGGTCCTGGCGTAGTGCGGCTGCAGTGACTGGCGGCGGGTCAGCCGGAAACCCCCCTTTGACGAGTGCTCCTCGACCTTCTCGATCGACGGCAACCGGCCGCCCGGGAAGATCTCGGTCATGATGAACTTGATGAAGCGGGCCATCTCGAACGTCATCGGCAAGCCACGTTCGACGATCTGCGGTCCCGTCAAACCGGTGATCGTGTGCAGCAGCATCACGCCGTCGGCGGGCAGGATGTTATAGGCGAACTTGAAGAAGTCGTCGTAGCGATCGTGGCCGAAGTGCTCGAACGCGCCGATCGACACGATGCGGTGGACGGGTTCGTTGAACTGTTCCCAGCCGTCCAGGATCACTCGCTTGCTGCGCGGGCTATCCATTAGGTCGAACGATTTCTGTACGTGGGTGGCCTGGTTCTTCGACAAGGTCAGGCCGACGACGTTGACGTCGTACTTTTCGATCGCCCGCCGCATGGTGGCGCCCCAGCCGCAGCCGACGTCGAGCAACATCATGCCGGGCTGCAGGCCCAGCTTGCCCAGCGCCAGGTCGATCTTGGCGATCTGGGCTTCTTCCAGCGTCATGTCCTCGCGCTCGAAGTAGGCGCAACTATAGGTCCGGGTCGGGTCCAGAAAAAGTCGGAAGAAGTCGTCGGATAAGTCGTAGTGTGCCTGCACATTGGCGAAGTGCGGCGTTAGCTTCTGAGCCATGACGTTGTGTGCCTTTCTGGACCTCAGAGGGCCCACGGTGCATGCCAAACCCTGCAGTGGATTATCCCCCCACGCATGCTTGAGGCATGCTAGCCGATTCAGGGCGGCACCACTAAACCGCGATTGAGTTCTCCCAGGTCAGGACGCGGACGCCCGGCGTTGCGGGGCGCGGCAGCGTCAGGACGGCTACGCTCGCCCGGTTGCGCCACCAAACGGGCCGGCGCAGCGAATGGCTAAGGGCGTAGACGCTATTTTGTGAGGGTGTATTGGCCGACGTTGGAGATGCCTTTGCGGAAGAGGTTCGCGCAGCCGGTCAGATAGTGCATGTAGCGGTCGTAGACCTCTTCGGACTGGATGGCGATGGCGCGTTCGCGATTGGCCTGCAGATTGGCCGCCCAGATGTCCAAAGTCCGCGCGTAATGCGGCTGCAGCAATTGGATTTCATCGACCGAGAACCCACTGGCCTGTGAATTATCGACGATATCGGCTTCGCCGCACATCCCCCCGCCGGGGAAGATTTGCGTCCCGAGGAAGTGAAAGAACCGCAGATCACTCATCGTCACCGTGATGCCATGCTCTTTCCAGTACGTCTGCCGATACGTGAATATGCTGTGCAACAGCATCCGGCCGTCATCGGGAAGGATGTCGTAGGTGCGGTCGAAGAACGCGGGCCAACGCTCCTTTTTGAAGGCGTCGAACGCCTCGAAGGTGACAATCCGGTCGACCTTCTCGTCGAACTCCTCCCATCCCTGCAACCGGGCCTCGGCCCGCCGCGTCGTCGGGATCGCGGCCAGCCTGGATTTACTGCGCTCGTAGTGATTTCGGCTGAGCGTGATGCCTATGACATTGACGTCGTACTTCTCGACGGCCCGGACCACCGCCCCGCCCCACCCGCATCCGACGTCGAGCAGCGTCATCCCCGGCTCGAGGTTCAGCTTGTCCAGCGCCAGATCCAACTTGGCGATTTGCGCCTCTTCGAGGGTCATGTCGTCGCGCTCGAAGTATGCGCAGGTGTAGACCATGTTGGGGTCCAGGAACAACGCGAAGAAGTCGTCGGAAATGTCGTAGGTCGCCTGCGACTCTTCGTAATACGGTTTTAGTTTGGCCATGTGAGGCAACCTCCCGCGCCAACCGTACAACCTGTGGCGCTGCTGTGCGTGGCAGTCATAAGGGGAAGATTTTAGCCCAGCTGCGTGTGGGCTCAGCCCGCCCTGGCGAAGGTGCTCGTGAGCACGCCAATCACCCGATCCCACAACTGCTGGGGGAGATCATGGCCCATTCCGTCGAATAACACCAGCCGGGCGCCGTCGATGGCGCGCGCCACCCTGCGGCCGCCGAAGGGCCGCATTAGTTTGTCGGCCCGGCCGTGGATCACCACGGTCGGTGCGACGATGCGCCGGTTGTAGTGCGCCAGGCTGCCGGTGCCCAGGATCGCGCTGAAATGCCGGGCAATGCCTTGTGGGTAGTAGTTACGGTCGTATCCCTCGGCGGCGTCGGTGCGGACCTGCTCTTCGGGCATGCGGTAGCGCGGGCTGCCGATGATATTGCTGACACGTACCGCGTTGTCGATGATCACGTCGCGCGGCGAATTCGGCGGCGGGCCCTTGAGCAGCGCCAGCAAGGCGCGGGGGGCCGGCGGCGGCAGGAACGGTGAATTGTTGCTGGAGAAGATGACCGCCAAAGTTTTCGCCCGCTCGGGGAATCGTGCCGCGAAGATCTGGGCGATCATGCCGCCCATCGACGCCCCCACGATATGGGCGTGCTTGATGTCCAGGTGATCCAGCAGGGCCGCGGCGTCGTCGGCCATGTCCTCCAGCGTGTATGCCGCCTTGCTCGGCAGACCGAGCCAGGACCGGGCCAACCGCGTCACCAGCTGCTGTCCCGAGCTGCGATGCTCGGTCTTGCTGGACAGACCCACATCCCGGTTGTCGTAACGGATTACGCGTAGGCCCTGGCCAACCAGCTTCTCGCAGAACGCGGTTCGCCACAGCACCAGCTGGGCGCCCAGCCCCATGATCAGCAGTACGGGCGGGTGGTCGATATCGCCCATGTCCTCGTAATAGAGCTTCAGGTCGCCCGATATGGCGCTGCCGCTGCGGACCTCCACAACACCTCCTCTAAACCTCGACGTCAGATTGATGCTCGCGGCTGACCTCGACCATGAAGTTGGCGAAGTAGCCCGTCAGTTGCGGGTCGGACATCATCTGCCACTTCGGCGCCAGCAGCTTCATGTACCGCTCGACGTAGAGGAACTGCTTGCCGATCAGCACCAGCTCGCGGGGCAGCTTGACGTCGTAAGCGTCGGCCAGGGCTGACAGCTGGCGGCCGATGTCGGCATACGACATATCGCCCAGCGTCTTCATGGTCAGCGGTGTGGCGAAGCTTTCCAGGTCCTTGGCGGCCTCGGCCTCGGGCTTCATGGTGCCGACGGCACCCATCAGCACGACGATCTTGCCGGCCGCGGCGTGGTCCTTCGTGACCAGCAGCGCGTAGACCAGCTCGCGAAGCAGCCACCGGGTGCGGGGATCGATGCGGCCCATGATGCCGAAGTCGAAGAACACGATGCGGCCCTGGTTGTCGACGTACAGGTTGCCCGCGTGCAGGTCGCCGTGGAACAGCCCGTGTCGCAGACCGCCCTCGAACAACGAGAACAGCAGTGCTTTGACCAACTCGACGCCGTCGAACCCGGCCTTGCGGATGGCGACGGAGTCGTCGATGCGGACGCCGTGCACCCGCTCCATCGTCAACACCCGCTCGGTGGTGAAGTCCCAGTGCACCTGCGGCACCCGGATGTTCTTGCCCAGCGGCGAGGTGTGCAGGTGCGAGACCCAGGCATCCATCGACTGCGCCTCGAGGCGGAAGTCCAGCTCTTCGGCCAGGTTGTCGGAAAAGTCGGCGACGACATCTTGGGCTGAAAGCCGGCGGCCCAGCTTGGCCAGTTCGACGGCCTGCGCGAAGCGCTTCAAGATCTGCAGGTCGGCGGCGACCCGGCGGCGGATGCCCGGCCGCTGGATCTTGACGACGACATCCTCGCCGCTGTGCAGGGTCGCGTAGTGCACCTGGGCGATGGACGCCGAGGCGAACGGCTCTTCCTCGAAGCTGGCGAACAGCTCGGACGGCTGGCCGCCGAGCTCCTCGATCAAAAGCTTGTGCACCTCGTTGGTGTCGGCGGGTGGCACCCGGTCGAGCAGGCCGCGGAATTCGCGGGACAGCGACTCGCCGAACGCGCCGGGGCTGGACGCGATGATCTGTCCGAACTTCACGTAGGTGGGCCCCAGGTCGGCGAAGGTCTGCGGGATCTGCTTGATCGCCTTTTGCTGCCACGGACCCTTGCCCGGCAGCTTGGTGACGAGGCGAGCGGCGGTGCGGGTGACCTGCCAACCAGTGGCGGCTACCCGGACCGCTTCGACCGGCAAGGGCACCCGGTCAAGCTTGGCCACCCCGCGGTGTTTGGTGGAACTCATCCAAGCAGTGTGCCAAACCGGTGGCGTCAAGTCCCAATTGCTGTGAGCCCGCTCACCAGGGCGCGCGGGTGAAGTTCTCGGTGAGGATCTCGATGATCGGCCGCCACACCGGTTGGGGAAGATCGTGTCCCATCCCGTCGATCACGACGAATCGCGCGCCGGGAATGGCCGTCGCGACCGCGCGTCCGTTGCGCGGCCGCAACATGGGGTCCGCCGAACCGTGCAGCACCACGGTCGGCGCGGTGATCGCCTTGCTGTAACCGAGCAGGCTGCCGGTGCCCAGCACGGCGTCGAATTGGCGCATCATGCCGGCCGGGTAGGTGCAGCGGTCTGCGAGTTGCTGCACGCGCTTTCGCAGCTCGCCTTCGGACGGCAGAAAGTTTGGCCCGTTGAACACCGCGATATTGCGCACTTCGAAGGCCAACTTTTCCTCGGCCGAGGCGTCCTTGGCCGGCGAGCCGAACGCCAGCTTGATGACCCGCCAGGCCGGCGGTGCGGACAACGGCTTGCCGGTGGTCGACATGATGACGCCCAGCGACGCCACCCGGTCCGGCTCGGTGGCGGCCAGGATCTGCGCGATCATGCCGCCCAGCGACGCGCCGACCACGTGCGCGCGCGTGATGCCCAGATGATCCAGCAGCGCGACCACATCCTGGGTCATGTCGACCAAGGTGTAAGGCACGGGACTGGGCCGGCCCAGCAGATAGCGGCCAATCCGTCGGTAGATCGAGCCGTGGGCCCGGAGCCCGTGCATTTTGGCCGACAGCCCGGTGTCGCGGTGGTCGAAGCGGATGACTCGGTAACCGGAGTCGACGAGCTGCGCGCAAAAGCCGTCGGGCCACATGGGCAGCTGGGCGCCAAGCCCCATGATGAGCAGCGCAGGCGGACTGGCCGGGTCGCCGAGTTCTTCGTAGTAGAGCTCGACGCTGCCGTCAGGTGTCTCGCGGCGCGCGATTCCGCTGCTGGTGAGCACGCTCTCTTTTTTACTCAGACTTCTGCTCAGGCTTTTGCCAAGGCCTTACCCACGGCCGCGGTTCCCAGTTCTCCAGCCCGGCGATCAGTTCGTACATGGTCGCGCCGTCGATGGTTTCCCGGATGATGTCGGCATGCCCGGAATGGCGGGCCAGCTCGTTGATCACGTGCAGGATCACCCAGCGCACCGACCACGCTTCCAGGTCCTTGGGGAACCACGGGATGTCGTGCGGAACTGGCACCACGGCGTCGAGGTCGGCGGTTTCCACCAGCCGCAGTGACCTCGCGTTCTCCGCTTCGAAAGCGCGCAGCAGCCCATCCAGCGTCTCGTCGGGCAGCATCACATGCTGATCCCCGAACTCCTTGGCGATTTCCTCGAACGGCCGAGGGTCTTTCGGCGGTGCCTCCGGCGCGCTGGCGACCCGCGCCATCCAGGTCCGTTGCACGCCGGTGGCATGCTTGACCAACCCGCCGATCGACAGCGCGCTGACCGACGGCGTGGACCGCGCCTGTTCGTCGGTGAGGCCGTAGGACACAGCGAAGAACGCGCTTTGGTGGTAGGCCAGGAACTCACGCAGCGCGCTGCGTTCGTCGGTCACGGGCGAAGCGAGGGCAGGCATGGCCAGATCCTAAGCCTCGACCCGCTGCCGGGTTGGCTCCGCGGCACCCACGCGCGTCGTAAAGTGCGGGAATGCAGGTGGTTTGGGCGGAGTCAACCGAACTGTTCGTCGGGCCGACGGACGCGCCGCTGCAACTGGTACGCGTCACCGTTAGCGGGTGCGCCGAGCCCACGTTGGTTCGCCTCGACGGTGACGGTCTGAGTGGGGAGGCGTTTGCCGACGTCGGCCAACAGGTCGTCGAGGTTCCGGTCGCTGTCGATGAACCGGTTGTCGGTCAGCGCCGGGCTGCTCGGGTGCACTGCCGCGGCGCCACCACACCTTTCGAGTTCACTGTGGCCGAGCCCGGTTGGACGATGTTCATGGTCAGCCACTTCCACTACGACCCGGTGTGGTGGAACACCCAGGGCGCCTATACCAGCGAGTGGGCCGAAGACCCGCCGGGGCGGGCCCGGCAGACCAACGGCTTCGAACTGGTGCACGCACATCTGGAGATGGCTCGCCGCGAGCCCGAGTACAAATTCGTGCTGGCCGAAGTGGATTACCTCAAGCCGTACTGGGACACCCGCCCCGAGGACCGCGCCGACCTACGCCGGTTCCTCGCCGAGGGCCGCGTCGAAGTGATGGGCGGCACTTACAACGAACCCAATACCAACCTCACCGGCCCGGAGACGACCATCCGAAACCTGGTGCACGGCATAGGGTTTCAGCGCGACGTACTGGGTGCTGACCCGGCCACCGCATGGCTGCTGGACGTGTTCGGCCACGACCCGCAATTCCCCGGGATGGCCGCCGACGCCGGGCTGACGTCGAGCTCGTGGGCCCGCGGACCACATCACCAATGGGGTCCGGCCCTAGGAGGCGACGTCGACCGCATGCAATTCAGCAGCGAGTTCGAGTGGATCGCGCCGTCGGGCCGCGGCCTGCTGACCCACTACATGCCGGCGCACTATTCGGCGGGCTGGTGGATGGACTCGTCGACCTCGCTGACCGAGGCCGAGGACGCCACCTATGCGCTGTTCGCCCAGCTCAAGAAGGTCGCGCTGACCCGCAACGTGTTGCTGCCGGTCGGCACCGACTACACCCCGCCGAACAAGTGGGTGACCGCAATTCATCGCGACTGGGGCTCGCGTTACACGTGGCCGCGGTTCGTGTGCGCGATACCGCGCGAGTTCTTCGCGGCGGTGCGCGCCGAACTAGCAGAACGGGGGTGTGTGCCGTCGCCGCAAACCCGCGACATGAACCCGATTTACACCGGCAAGGACGTGTCGTACATCGACACTAAACAAGCCAACCGGGCCGCCGAGAACGCCGTCCTGGATGCCGAGCGCTTCGCCGTGTTCGCCGGGCTGATGACCGGGGCGGACTACCCGCAGGCGGCGCTGGCCAAGGCGTGGGTGCAACTGGCCTACGGCGCACACCACGACGCCATCACCGGCTCGGAGTCCGACCAGGTCTACCTCGACCTGCTGACCGGTTGGCGCGACGCGTGGGAGCTGGGCCGCGCGGCCCGCGACAACTCCCTGGAATTGCTGTCCAGTGCGATGGACGTCCCCGAGCATTCGATCGTGGTGTGGAACCCGCTGACGCAGCAGCGCACCGACATCGTCACCGCCCGGCTCGACCCGCCGCTGCACGCAGGGGTGCGAGTGCTTGACGCCGACGGCGCCGAGGTACCCGCCCACGTCGAGCACGACGGACGGTCGGTCACCTGGCTGGCGCGCGATGTGCCGTCGCTGGGCTGGCGGGCCTACCGGCTGGTCCCCGCCGACGAGGCGACCGGCTGGGAGTCGGTCCCTGGCTCAGAGATTGCCAACGAGCATTACCGGCTGGCGGTCGACCCGGCGCGCGGCGGGGCGGTGGCTTCCCTTGTTGAGTTGGTTGACGACGGCCACCAGCTGATCGCCGATGGCCGGGTGGGCAATGAGCTTGCCGTCTACGAGGAATATCCAGCGCACCCGACGCAGGGTGAGGGCCCGTGGCACCTACTGCCCAAGGGGCCGGTGGTCTGCTCGTCGGAATCGCGCGCCCGGGTGCGGGCCTACCACGGACCGCTCGGTCATCGGCTGGTGGTGCACGGCCGGATCGGCACGCTGCTGCGTTACACCCAGACACTGACCCTGTGGCGCGGCGTGGCGCGGGTGGACTGCCGCACCACCATCGACGAGTTCACCGGGGTAGACCGCCTATTGCGACTGCGCTGGCCGTGTCGGGTGCCGGGCGCAATGCCGGTCAGTGAGGTGGGCGACGCCGTCGTGGGGCGCGGTTTCGCGTTACTGCACGACGGACCTCGCTCGGTGGACACCGCGGAGCACCTGTGGACGCTGGACAACCCGGCCTACAGCTGGTTCGGGCTGTCCTCGGCGGCCCGGGCGCGAGTCGGGAGCACCCCGGGTGACAGCGTGCGGGCGGTGTCGGTGGTTGAGGTGGTGTCGCCCGCGGAGGCGATGTCCGGCCCGCTGGCGCGCGAGCTGATGGTCGCGCTGGTCCGCGCCGGCGTCACGGCCACCTGCAGCGGTGCCGACAAGCCGCGCTACGGCCACCTCGATGTCGACTCCAACCTGCCGGACACGCGGATCGCGCTGGGCGGGCCGACCCGCAACGCCTTCACCAGGGCCGTGCTGGCCGAGGCCGACCCGGTGTACACCGCCGAACTCGACCGTCAGCTAGCCGAGACGGGCCGGGCCAGGGTATGGGTGCCGGCGGCGACGCCGTTGGCGGAGGTTTGGGTGCCCGGCGCCGACCTGCGTTCTGCGCGGGCACTGCCGGTGCTGGTGATCGATGGCTCCGACGAGAAAAGCCTGGACGCTGCGATCGCGTCGGTGGCCGACGACCTCGCCGACGCAGAGATCGTCGTTAGCCAGCAGGCTCCAGCGGGAATCGAACCTTTTGAGGCCTGCACCGTCGCGCTGCTCAACCGCGGGGTCCCGAGCTTCGCCGTCGAGCCCGACGGCACCCTGCATACCGCGCTGATGCGGTCCTGTACCGGCTGGCCGTCTGGTGTCTGGATCGACGAACCGCGCCGCACCACGCCGGATGGCTCGAACTTCCAACTTCAGCACTGGACGCACGTTTTCGACTACGCACTGGCCTGCGGAGACGGTGACTGGCGGCACGCCGAGATCCCAACCCGCAGTGCGCAGTTCTCCCACCCGCTGCTCGCGGTCTCCCCGCAACAACGGGAGGACCGGCTGGCGCCGGTCGGGCAACAACGGGAGGACCGGCTGGCGCCGGTCGGGCAACAACGGGAGGACCGGCTGGCGCCGGTCGGGCAACAACGGGAGGACCGGCTGGCGCCGGTCGGGTCGCTGCTGCACGTCGACCCCGCCGACTCGGTGCACCTGGGTGCCCTAAAGGCGGCCGGCAACCCGCTGGCAGGCGGCAGCGCCGAGCCGGTCGACTGCAGCACGGTGGCCCTGCGGTTGGTGGAAACGACCGGGACCGACACGCGCGTCGCCATCGGCTCCGAGCTGGGCAAGGTACGCGCACTCCAGCTCGCTGACTTGCTGGAAAAGCCACAAGGCCGCAAACGATCGGTGGACCTACACGGCTACCAGGTGGCCACCGTGCTGGCCCGGCTCGACCTGGCCCTCGACATGCGCAGGGCGTGGGCGGGTTCCGCCGAGCTGGCCCCGCAGGCCGAGACCGCCCAGCCGCTCTACGCGCGGTATTGGCTGCACAACCGCGGTCCGGCACCACTCGGCGGACTGCCCGCCGTCGCCCACCTGCACCCCCAGTCGGTGACCGCCGAGCCGGGCGGTGAGGTAGTTTTGCGCCTCACCGCGGCCAGCGACTGCAGCGATGCCACGCTGGGCGGCACAGTGGCAGTCGTGTGCCCGGACGGCTGGGCGGCCAAACCCGTCGAGCTCCCGTTCACGCTGTGCGCCGCCGAGCACCTGGAGGCCGACGTCGCGCTGGCGATTCCGGCTCGCACGCAACCGGGCCTATATCCGGTCCGGGCACAGCTGCGCATCACCGACAGGGAGGTGCCGGCCGCCTGGCGCCAGGCAGTCGAGGACGTCTGCGTTGTGGAGGTCGGTGCGTGCCACGAAGCAGACCTGGTCTACCTCGCCGACGGGCCGGCCGACATCGCGCTGAGTGCCGGCGATGCGGCCCGGCTGACCGTCACGGTAGGCACCCATGCCAGGGCCGATTTGGCGCTGGAGGCGCATCTGATCAGCCCCTGGGGCACCTGGGAGTGGATCGGCCCGGCCGCGCTCGGCGCCGTCCTGCCCGCCCGCGGCACGGTAGAACTCGGCTTCGACGTGGCCCCACCGGCGTGGCTGGAACCCGGCCAATGGTGGGTTCTGGTCCGAGTTGGCTGTGCCGGTCGGCTGGTCTACTCGCCGGCGGTAAGAGTTACCGTGACATGAGCATCCAGCTGGTCGCGACGGTGGCTGGCGCCCCGGTGCCGGTCGATGAGGTCGACGCAAGGGAAGCGCGGCTGCGCAACGCTCCGCGCGCGGCCGCGCTGCCGGCGAGCGGCACTAGTGAGGGACGGCAACTGCGGCGCTGGCTCACCCAACTGATCGTGACTGAGCGGGTGGTCGCCGCCGAGGCGGCCGCACGCGGCCTAACCGCGACAGACGCCCCGACGGAGGCCGAACTGCTGCCCGACGTTACGGCCCGGCTCGAGATCGGCAGCGTGGCCGCGGCTGCGCTGGCGGATTCGCGCGCGCGGGTGCTGTTCGCCGCCGTCACCGCCGCGGTGCAGGTCAGCGATGACGACGTGGCCGACTTCCATGCCCGCAACCCGCTCCGGTTCGCCGCCCCGCGCCCCGCCCGTCACGGCTGGTGCGCCCCGTCGCTGGTCGGTCCGCCGCTGGAGCAGGTGCGGTCCGTGATCACCGAGCATCTGCTTGGCGCCGCCCGGCGACGTGCTTTCCGGGTGTGGCTGGACGCGCGCCGGGCGGCGCTGGTCCAGCTGGCACCTGGCTACGAGCATCCCGGCGACCCGCGCCAACCCGACAACGTCCACCGGCACTGATCGGCCATGCTCACTCTCTGCCTCGACATCGGCGGCACCAAGATCGCCGCCGGCCTGGCCGATCCCGACGGCGCGCTCGTGTATACCGCCACCTGTCCTACCCCGGCGGACAGCGAAGCCGAACAGGTGTGGGCCGCCGTCGCCGCCATGATCGCCGACGCGTTGCGCGCCGCCGATGGCGCGGTCGATGCGGTGGGCATCGCCTCGGCCGGTCCTATCGACCTGCACAGCGGCACAGTCAGCCCGATCAACATCCCGTCCTGGCGCGGTTTTCCATTGCGGGACAGCGTCGTCGCCGCGGTGCCCGGCGTGCCGGTCCAACTGGGTGGCGACGGTGTGTGTATGACGCTCGGCGAGCACTGGCGCGGCGCCGGACGGGGCGCGCGCTTCCTGCTGGGCATGGTGGTGTCCACCGGCGTGGGTGGCGGATTGGTGCTCGACGGCGCCCCCTATTCCGGCCGCACCGGCAATGCCGGTCACGTCGGTCACGTGGTGGTTGAACAGGATGGCCGGCCATGTTCGTGCGGCGGCCGCGGTTGCGTCGAGACCGTCGCTTCCGGCCCGTCGATGGCGCGATGGGCGCGGGCCAATGGCTGGTCCGCACTGCCCAGCGCCGGTGCCAAGGAGCTGGCCGACGCGGCGCAGGTCGGGGATGAGGTGGCGGTGCGGGCGTTCCATCGGGGTGCCACCGCGCTCGCGGCGATGATCGCCTCGGTGGCGGCGGTGTGCGACCTGGACCTCGTCGTCATCGGCGGAGGCGTCGCCAAATCCGGCCGCCTGCTCTTTGATCCGCTGCGCGAGGCATTGCCCGATTACGCCCGGCTGGACTTTCTGGCCGGTCTGCGTGTGGTGCCGGCCGAACTCGGTGGTAAGGCCGGACTGGTCGGCGCGGCCCGGCTCGCCGGGCTCAGCTAGGCGCTCAGACACGCTGGGTCACATCGGCCGCACGGTTCGGTAGGAATGTGAGAGTTTGTCCGCCTCTGAGCGACACAGCGTTTGGTTGTCGCTTGGAGGCGGGCAATTGCTGACCACCTGCCGCCAGTGACTCGCGTGACAGACGTGATGTTGCCCGGAGCGAACACCGTTTTGGCTGATCGTGGCAGCCCGCGCTATTGTGGTTGCCGATCCACCGAAGACCGTCGGTCACCGAGAAATCGGTTGAAGGTCCGGGAACATTCCCGGCGGCCCACGCAGGAGGACGAGGCATTACCGCCGGCGCGCGCCGGCGTATTTCAACGCCCCGGCCGCTTCCTGCGCCGGGGCGTTCGGCGTTCCTGGGTGGATACAGACGGTAAGTCGCACAAGGACTTTCACTTCAGGAGGTATGCATGGCCAAGGCTGACAAGGCCACCGCCGTTGCAGACATCGCAGAGCAGTTCAAGGACTCGACCGCGACCGTGATCACCGAATACCGCGGTTTGACGGTGGCCAACCTGGCCGAGCTGCGCCGATCTCTGATGGGGTCGGCCACCTACGCGGTGGCCAAGAACACGCTGATCAAGCGGGCGGCTTCGGAAGCCGGCATCGAGGGCCTCGACGAGCTGTTCGTCGGCCCGACGGCGATCGCGTTCGTCACCGGTGAGCCGGTCGACGCCGCCAAGGCCATCAAGACCTTCGCCAAGGAGCACAAGGCGCTGGTCATCAAAGGCGGCTACATGGACGGCCACCCGTTGACCGTCGCCGAAGTCGAGCGCATCGCTGACCTGGAGTCCCGCGAGGTCTTGCTGGCCAAACTGGCCGGCGCAATGAAGGGCAACCTCGCCAAGGCGGCCGGCCTGTTCAGTGCCCCGGTTTCGCAGATGGCCCGGCTCGCGGCCGCACTGCAGGAAAAGAAGGCCTCAGAGCCCGCCCCAGCGCCAACTCCTGCGCCCGCCCCGGAACCAGCCCCAGAACCAGCCCCAGAACCAGCCGCAGAGGCACCCACCGAGACGCCGGCTGAAGCCGAGTAACCCACCACCCGAAATCAGGAAGGACCCACACCATGCCGAAGCTCTCTAGCGATGAACTGCTTGACGCGTTCAAGGAAATGACCCTGTTGGAGCTCTCGGACTTCGTCAAGAAGTTCGAGGAGACCTTCGAGGTCACCGCAGCCGCTCCGGTCGCGGTCGCCGCCGCGGGCGCAGCGCCGGCCGGCGCTGCCGCCGAGGCCGCCGAAGAGCAGTCCGAGTTCGACGTCGTTCTCGAGGCCGCCGGTGACAAGAAGATCGGCGTCATCAAGGTTGTCCGTGAGATCGTCTCCGGCCTGGGCCTCAAGGAGGCCAAGGACCTTGTCGACAGCGCGCCCAAGCCGCTGCTGGAGAAGGTCGCCAAGGAGGCCGCCGACGAGGCCAAGGCCAAGCTCGAGGCCGCCGGCGCCACCGTGACCGTCAAGTAGGTCATATTCGCGCAAACCCCCGGGACTCCCCTGTTGCTCCGAGTCCCGGGGGTTTCGTGTGCTCAGCGCGCACTCAATGCCGACTGAACCGACTGTGCCACCCGCTCGGGTGAATCCCCCAGGGCGACAAGCAGATTCGAGGTCATCGAGCCAAGCACCGGTGCGACGGCCGCGCCGTCGCCGCCGTAATACCCGGCCAGTTCGAGCATCACGAACCCGTGTATAAACGCCCAGAATTGGGCCGCTGTGGCCACCACTGCCACGTCGTCATCTGCAGACCCCACGGTGATCCGGCCCGCCAGCATGCACCGGTGCACCCCGCGCACCACGTGCGCAAAGCTGGGGTAGCGCTGCTCAATCTCGGCGACCGTCAGCGTCAGGACGTTGTGCGCGGGTGCGTTGATGCCATGTGCGCTGGTGCTCCCGAACATCAGGCGATACATGTGCGGTCGCTCGATCGCATAGCGCCGGTAGGCGGCGCCGCAGGTAAACAAGTCGGCCACCGGGTCGCCAGTCTGCGGCACCGTCAGCGCAGCGTCGAACTGCCGCAAGCCCTCCTCGGCGACCTCGGCGATGAGCGACCGCATCCCGCCGAAATGGGTGTACACCGCCATCGTCGAGGTCCCCGCGGCGCTGGCCACCTTGCGGGTCTGCAGCGCATC
This sequence comes from uncultured Actinomycetota bacterium, assembly GCA_963728815.1. Taxonomy (GTDB): domain Bacteria; phylum Actinomycetota; class Actinomycetes; order Mycobacteriales; family Mycobacteriaceae; genus Mycobacterium. The sequence continues at coordinate 90,596 of CAVSLH010000011.1, read as the reverse complement.
GGGCCCGTGGTCGTCGAGCAGGCCAACGGCTGCGTGCAGCATCTCGTCGTGAACACTGCGTTGAGTTTCTGAAGTCATCTCTCCAACCATCCCCAACAATCCTTGCCATTTTCTCATCGTCGGCGTACGGTTCCAATAACAATGAAATATCAATGTTATAGGAGCTTAGAAGTGACGTCCGTGCGAACCGCCGAAGCCCAGAACCCCTATCTCGACGGCTTCCTGGCGCCGGTGCGCGCCGAAGTGACCGCGACCGACCTGCACGTGACCGGGCACGTCCCGGAGCACCTCGACGGTCGCTATCTACGCAACGGACCCAACCCGGCCGCAGAGGTCGACCCGGCGACCTATCACTGGTTCACCGGCGACGGCATGGTGCACGGGGTAGCGCTGCGCGACGGGAAGGCCTGCTGGTATCGCAACCGCTGGGTCCGCACCCCGGCCGTATGCGCCACCCTGGGCGAGCCCGCGCCCACGTCGCGCAACCTCCGCGCCGGAATGCAGTCCGTCGGGCCTAACACCAATGTGCTGACCCACGCCGGACGGACCCTCGCCCTCATCGAAGCCGGGGTCGCCAACTACGAACTCACCGACGAGCTCGACACCGTGGGCCCCTGCGATTTCGACGGCACCCTGCCCGGCGGCTACACCGCCCATCCGCACCGTGATCCGGCAACCGGCGAACTGCACGCGGTGTCCTACTCGTTCGCCCGCGGGCGAACCGTGCAGTACTCGGTGATCGACACCAACGGCCGCGCTCGTCGGACGGTCGACATCGAGGTGTCGGGGTCGCCGATGATGCACGACTTCTCGCTCACCGACAACTACGTGGTGGTCTACGACCTGCCGGTGACATTCGACCCGGTGCAGGTGCTGCCCGCGTCTGTGCCGCGCTGGCTGCGACTGCCCGCCCGGCTGGTGATGCAGTCGCTGATCGGACGCGTCCAGGTCCCCAGCCCGATCGCGGCGATGGTCAACCGGGACACGCGTCGCTCAGTCGGGCTCCCCTACGCCTGGAACCCCGACTATCCGGCGCGCATCGGGGTCATGCCCCGCGAAACCGGCGATATCGCCGGAAAAAACCGAGTGCGCTGGTTCGACATCGAACCCTGCTACGTCTACCACCCGCTGAACGCCTACTCGGAAATCCGTGACGGGGCCGAGATTCTGGTTCTCGACGTGGTGCGCTACGCGCGGATGTTCGACCGCGACCGGCGTGGCCCCGGCGACAGCCAGCCCACGCTGGACCGCTGGACCGTCAACCTGGCCACCGGTGCGGTGACCACTGAATGCCGCGACGATCGGTCCCAGGAGTTTCCCCGGATCAACGAGACCCTGCTGGGCGGCCGGCACCGGTTCGGCTACACCGTTGGCATCGAAGGTGGGTTTCTCGCCGCAGGTGGAGCGGAAATGTCCACGCCGCTGTACAAGCACGACTACTCGACCGGATCCAGTGCGGTCGCCGCACTCGATCCCGACCTGCTGATGGGTGAAGTGTGCTTCGTGCCCAACCCCGCAGCCAGCGCTGAAGACGATGGCATTCTCATGGGCTACGGCTATCACCGCGGCCGAGACGAAGGCCAACTGCTGCTGCTGGATGCCCAGACTTTGCAGTCCGTAGCCACAGTGCACCTGCCGCAGCGGGTACCGATGGGCTTCCACGGCAACTGGGCGCCGACAACCTGACTAGGATTGTTACCGATGCAACCCTAATCTCCTGTCCAGCCGTGCGCTACAGTGACTCAAGCCACAGAAAAGGGCAGGTGGCGGGCACGAGCGTCGACGGAAGGATTCCCCATGGGCATCGCTATCGAGGTGAATGGACTAACGAAGTCCTTCGGACCCGCGAGGATCTTTGAAGACGTGACGTTCGAAGTCCCCGCCGGGGAGGTCAGCGTCTTGCTGGGGCCGTCGGGTACCGGCAAATCGGTGTTCCTGAAATCCCTGATCGGTCTGCTGCGGCCGGAACGCGGCTCGATCCTCATCGACGGCACCGACATTATCGAATGCTCGGCCAAGGAACTTTACGAAATCCGCACATTGTTCGGCGTCATGTTCCAGGACGGTGCGCTGTTCGGCTCGATGAATCTCTTCGACAACACCGCGTTCCCGCTACGCGAGCACACCAAGAAAAAGGAAAAAGAGATCCGTGACATCGTCATGGAGAAGCTGACCTTGGTCGGCCTGGGCGGTGACGAGAAGAAGTTCCCCGGCGAGATCTCCGGCGGTATGCGCAAGCGTGCCGGCCTGGCCCGCTCGTTGGTGCTCGACCCGCAAATCATCCTCTGCGACGAGCCCGACTCGGGCCTGGACCCGGTCCGCACCGCCTACCTGAGCCAGCTGATCCTCGACATCAACGCCCAGATCGACGCCACCATCCTCATCGTGACGCACAACATCAACATCGCCCGCACGGTGCCGGACAACATGGGCATGCTATTCCGCAGGCGTCTGGTGATGTTTGGTCCCCGTGAGGTGCTGCTGACCAGCGACGAGCCAGTGGTGCGACAATTCCTCAACGGCCGCCGCATCGGGCCGATCGGCATGTCCGAGGAGAAGGACGAGGCCACCATGGCCGAAGAGCAGGCCGCGCTCGATGCGGGTCAGCAGGCGGGCGGTGTCGAGGAAGTCGAGGGCGTGCCGCCGCAGATCGTCGCGTCGCCGGGCATGCCCGAGCGCAAAGCGGTGGCTCGGCGCCAGGCCCGGGTGCGCGAAATGTTGCACACACTGCCAAAGGGTGCCCAGGCGGCGATCCTCGACGATCTCGAGGGCACGCACAGGTACGCCTCGCACGAGTTCGGCGCGTAAAGCGCGAACACCTTCCCGGCACGCGCGCTGCGGTAGCCATTCGTTGCTCCGAGCGTCCATCGCTGCTTGTCCGAAGCGATTAGGCTGCTGCCTGCCTGAGGTGCGCGCAAAACGATTTCACGATAACTTGGCGTAACTTGCCGCCCCGCCCCCCCTTGACGGCAGGGCGTAAACGGGTCAATCTGTTGGGCAGCATGTGTCCATGGGGAAGTCGAGATGCCAGCCAGCGCCGATGTCCCGTGGAGAGGTAGTTATGGGTAGTTGAGGAATGCGCGCGTCTGCGCTATTGTTGGACGTTGCGCTGGCTACTTCCTGCCCACCTCACCCGCCACTTGACACTGTGGTCTTAGCCTGAGCCCCCTTTGCGGCTCAGCTTGTTAGTTGCGCGCGTGAGATCCGGACAGATCGTTCGCCGGCCGAACCGACACAATTTCGCGGCGAACAGGCCCGGTCGACGCCGGTTCTCGTGAGTCGCACGAGGTGCTGGAAGGATGCATCTTGGCAGATTTCCGCCAGAGCAAGACAGACCCCTCTCGCCCACAAAGTTCCGCAAATAACTCCGTGCCCGGAGCACCAAACCGAATTTCCTTCGCCAAGCTCCGCGAACCGCTCGAGGTTCCGGGGCTTCTTGACGTTCAGAGCGACTCGTTCGAGTGGTTGATCGGCTCGCCGCGCTGGCGCGAGTCCGCCGCCAGCCGCGGAGACGTCAACGCGGTGGGTGGACTCGAGGAGGTGCTCTACGAGCTGTCGCCGATCGAGGACTTCTCCGGCTCGATGTCGCTGTCTTTCTCCGATCCCCGTTTCGACGAAGTCAAGGCACCTGTCGACGAGTGCAAAGACAAGGACATGACGTACGCGGCCCCGCTGTTCGTAACGGCCGAGTTCATCAACAACAACACCGGTGAGATCAAGAGCCAGACGGTGTTCATGGGCGACTTCCCGATGATGACCGAGAAGGGCACGTTCATCATCAACGGGACCGAGCGTGTGGTCGTCAGCCAGCTGGTGCGGTCGCCCGGTGTGTACTTCGACGAGACCATCGACAAATCCACCGAGAAGATGCTGCACAGCGTCAAGGTGATCCCAAGCCGCGGTGCCTGGCTGGAGTTCGACGTCGACAAGCGCGACACCGTGGGTGTGCGCATCGACCGCAAGCGCCGGCAGCCCGTTACCGTGCTGCTCAAGGCCCTGGGCTGGACCACCGAGCGGATCACTGAGCGGTTCGGCTTCTCCCAGATCATGATGTCGACGCTGGAGAAGGACAACACCATCGGCACCGATGAGGCGCTGCTGGACATCTACCGCAAGCTGCGTCCGGGCGAGCCGCCGACCAAGGAGTCCGCGCAGACGCTGCTGGAGAACCTGTTCTTCAAGGAGAAGCGCTACGACCTGGCCAGGGTTGGTCGCTACAAGGTCAACAAGAAGCTCGGGCTGCACGCCGGTGAGCCGATTACGTCGTCGACCCTGACCGAAGAGGACGTCGTCGCCACCATCGAATACCTGGTTCGTCTGCACGAGGGGCAGTCGACGATGACTGTTCCGGGCGGCGTCGAGGTGCCGGTGGAGACCGACGACATCGACCACTTCGGCAACCGCCGGCTGCGCACGGTCGGTGAGCTGATCCAGAACCAGATCCGGGTCGGCATGTCCAGGATGGAGCGGGTTGTCCGGGAGCGGATGACCACTCAAGACGTCGAGGCGATCACGCCGCAGACGCTGATCAACATCCGGCCGGTGGTCGCCGCGATCAAGGAGTTCTTCGGCACCAGCCAGCTGTCCCAGTTCATGGACCAGAACAACCCGCTGTCGGGGCTGACCCACAAGCGCCGGCTGTCGGCGCTGGGGCCGGGCGGTCTGTCGCGTGAGCGCGCCGGGCTGGAAGTTCGCGACGTTCACCCGTCGCACTACGGCCGGATGTGCCCGATCGAGACCCCAGAGGGTCCCAACATCGGGCTGATCGGCTCGCTGTCGGTGTACGCGCGGGTCAACCCGTTCGGGTTCATCGAAACGCCGTACCGCAAAGTGGTCGACGGTGTGGTCAGCGACGAGATCGAATACCTGACCGCCGACGAGGAGGACCGCCACGTCGTGGCGCAGGCCAACTCGCCGATCGACGACGACAGCCGGTTCGTCGAGTCGCGCGTTCTGGTCCGCCGGAAAGCGGGCGAGGTCGAGTACGTGCCGTCGTCCGAGGTGGACTACATGGACGTCTCGCCGCGCCAGATGGTGTCGGTGGCCACCGCCATGATCCCGTTCCTCGAGCACGACGACGCCAACCGTGCCCTGATGGGCGCCAACATGCAGCGCCAGGCGGTTCCGCTGGTGCGCAGTGAGGCACCGCTGGTGGGCACCGGCATGGAGCTGCGTGCGGCGATCGACGCCGGCGACGTTGTCGTCGCCGAGGAAAGCGGCGTCATCGAGGAGGTGTCGGCCGACTACATCACCGTGATGCACGACAACGGCACCCGGCGGACATACCGGATGCGCAAGTTCGCGCGCTCCAACCACGGCACCTGTGCCAACCAATGCCCCATCGTGGACACCGGGGAGCGAGTCGAAGCCGGCCAGGTGATCGCCGACGGTCCGTGTACCGACAACGGCGAGATGGCGCTGGGCAAGAACCTGCTGGTGGCGATCATGCCGTGGGAGGGCCATAACTACGAGGACGCGATCATCCTCTCCAACCGCCTGGTCGAAGAGGACGTCCTCACCTCGATCCACATCGAGGAGCATGAGATCGACGCCCGAGACACCAAGCTGGGCGCTGAGGAGATCACCCGGGACATCCCGAACGTCTCCGACGAGGTGCTCGCGGACCTGGACGAACGCGGCATCGTGCGCATCGGCGCCGAGGTTCGTGACGGCGACATCCTGGTCGGCAAGGTCACCCCGAAGGGGGAGACCGAGCTGACCCCGGAGGAACGGCTGCTGCGTGCGATCTTCGGCGAGAAGGCCCGCGAGGTCCGCGACACTTCGCTGAAGGTGCCGCACGGTGAATCCGGCAAGGTGATCGGCATACGGGTGTTCTCCCGCGAGGACGACGACGAACTGCCGGCCGGCGTCAACGAGCTGGTCCGCGTCTACGTGGCCCAGAAGCGCAAGATCTCCGACGGCGACAAGCTGGCCGGCCGGCACGGCAACAAGGGCGTGATCGGCAAGATCCTGGCCGCCGAGGACATGCCGTTCCTACCGGACGGGACCCCGGTGGACATCATCCTCAACACCCACGGTGTGCCGCGACGGATGAACATCGGGCAGATCCTCGAGACTCACCTGGGCTGGTGCGCCCACAGCGGCTGGAAAGTCGACACCAGCAACGGTGTGCCGGACTGGGCCGCCAGGCTGCCCGACGACCTGCTCCAGGCCAAGCCGAATGCCATTGTGTCGACGCCGGTATTCGACGGTGCCCAGGAGGCCGAGCTGCAGGGGCTGCTGTCCTGCACCGAGCCCAACCGTGACGGTGAGGTGCTGGTCGACGGCGACGGCAAGGCGGTGCTGTTCGATGGGCGCAGCGGCGAGCCGTTCCCGTATCCGGTGACGGTCGGCTACATGTACATCATGAAGCTGCACCACCTGGTGGACGACAAGATCCACGCCCGCTCCACCGGCCCCTACTCGATGATCACCCAGCAGCCGCTGGGCGGTAAGGCGCAGTTCGGCGGCCAGCGGTTCGGTGAGATGGAGTGCTGGGCGATGCAGGCCTACGGCGCCGCGTACACGCTGCAGGAGCTCTTGACCATCAAGTCTGACGACACCGTCGGCCGGGTCAAGGTGTACGAGGCGATCGTCAAGGGCGAGAACATTCCCGAGCCGGGCATCCCCGAGTCGTTCAAGGTGCTGCTCAAAGAGCTGCAGTCGTTGTGCCTCAACGTCGAGGTGCTCTCGTCCGACGGTGCGGCCATCGAGTTGCGCGAAGGCGAGGACGAAGATCTCGAGCGGGCCGCGGCGAACCTGGGAATCAACTTGTCCCGCAACGAATCCGCGTCTGTTGAGGACTTGGCTTAAATCAGCTAGTTACTAAACCCGCAAGGGGAAAGGGAGTTACGTGCTCGACGTCAACTTCTTCGATGAACTTCGCATTGGCCTGGCCACCGCGGAGGACATCAGGCAATGGTCTTACGGCGAGGTTAAGAAGCCCGAGACGATCAACTACCGCACGCTGAAGCCGGAGAAGGACGGCCTGTTCTGCGAGAAGATCTTCGGACCGACTCGTGACTGGGAGTGCTACTGCGGCAAGTACAAGCGCGTGCGCTTCAAAGGCATCATCTGTGAGCGCTGCGGCGTCGAGGTGACCCGCGCCAAGGTGCGTCGTGAGCGGATGGGCCACATCGAGTTGGCCGCACCCGTTACGCACATCTGGTACTTCAAGGGTGTGCCGAGCCGGCTTGGCTACCTGCTGGACCTGGCCCCGAAGGACCTCGAGAAGATCATCTACTTCGCCGCGTATGTAATCACCGCGGTTGACGAGGAGATGCGGCACAACGAGCTGTCGACGCTCGAGGCCGAAATACTGGTGGAGCGCAAGGGCGTTGAGGATCAGCGCGACGCCGAACTGGAAGCCCGTGCGCAGAAGCTGGAGGCCGACCTGGCCGAGCTGGAGACCGAGGGCGCGAAAGCCGACGCCAAGCGCAAGGTTCGCGACGGCGGCGAGCGCGAGATGCGCCAGCTCCGCGACCGTGCGCAGCGCGAGCTGGACCGGCTGGAGGACATCTGGAACACCTTCACCAAGCTGGCCCCCAAGCAGCTGATCGTCGACGAGAACCTTTACCGCGAACTCGTCGACCGCTACGGCGAGTACTTCACCGGCGCCATGGGCGCGGAGTCGATCCAGAAGCTGATGCAGAACTTCGACATCGACGCCGAGGCCGAGGCGCTGCGTGAGGTCATCCGAAACGGCAAGGGGCAGAAGAAGCTTCGTGCGCTGAAGCGGCTGAAGGTGGTCGCGGCCTTCCAGCAGTCGGGCAACTCGCCGATGGGCATGGTGCTGGACGCCGTCCCGGTCATCCCGCCGGAGCTGCGCCCGATGGTGCAGCTCGACGGTGGCCGGTTCGCCACCAGCGACCTCAACGACCTGTACCGCCGGGTGATCAACCGCAATAACCGGCTCAAAAGGCTCATCGATCTGGGTGCACCCGAGATCATCGTCAACAACGAGAAGCGGATGTTACAGGAGTCCGTGGACGCGCTGTTCGACAACGGCCGTCGCGGCCGGCCGGTCACCGGGCCGGGCAACCGTCCGCTGAAATCGCTGTCGGATCTGCTCAAGGGCAAGCAGGGCCGGTTCCGGCAGAACCTGCTGGGTAAGCGCGTCGACTACTCCGGCCGTTCGGTCATCGTGGTCGGCCCGCAGCTCAAGCTGCACCAGTGCGGCCTGCCCAAGCTGATGGCGCTGGAGTTGTTCAAGCCGTTCGTGATGAAGCGGCTCGTCGACCTCAACCACGCGCAGAACATCAAGAGCGCCAAGCGAATGGTGGAGCGCCAGCGTCCCCAGGTGTGGGACGTGCTCGAAGAGGTCATCGCCGAGCACCCGGTTCTGCTGAACCGGGCGCCCACCCTGCACCGGCTGGGTATCCAGGCTTTCGAGCCAATGCTGGTGGAAGGCAAGGCTATTCAGCTGCACCCGTTGGTTTGTGAGGCGTTCAACGCCGACTTCGACGGTGACCAGATGGCGGTGCACCTGCCGTTGAGTGCTGAGGCGCAAGCCGAGGCCCGCATTCTGATGCTGTCGTCCAACAACATCCTGTCGCCCGCGTCTGGCCGCCCATTGGCCATGCCGCGATTGGACATGGTGACCGGGCTGTACTTCCTGACCACCGAGGTCGACGGCGATACCGGCGAATACCAGCCGGCCGCAAAGGATCGTCCGGAGTCGGGCGTGTACTCCTCGCCGGCCGAAGCGATCATGGCGGCCGACCGCGGTGTGCTCTCGGTACGGGCCAAGATCAAGGTGCGGCTGACCCAGCTGCGGCCGCCCGCCGACATCGAGACCGAGCTGTTCGGCCACAACGGCTGGCGGCCGGGCGATCCGTGGTTGGCGGATACCACGCTGGGCCGGGTGATGTTCAACGAGCTGCTGCCGCTGGGCTATGCGTTCGTCAACAAGCAGATGCACAAGAAGGTGCAGGCTGCCATCATCAACGACCTGGCCGAGCGCTACCCGATGATCGTGGTCGCGCAGACCGTCGACAAACTCAAGGACGCCGGCTTCTACTGGGCAACCCGAAGCGGAGTCACTGTCTCGATGGCCGACGTGTTGGTTCCGCCCCGCAAGAAGGAGATCCTCGACTTCTACGAGGAGCGGGCCGACAAGGTCGAAAAGCAGTTCCAGCGTGGCGCTGTGAACCACGACGAGCGCAATGAGGCGCTGGTGGAGATCTGGAAGGAAGCCACCGACGAGGTCGGTCAGGCGCTGCGGGACCACTACCCGGTCGACAACCCGATCATCACGATCGTCGACTCCGGTGCCACCGGTAACTTCACCCAGACCCGAACGCTGGCCGGCATGAAGGGTCTGGTGACCAACCCGAAGGGTGAGTTCATCCCGCGGCCGGTCAAGTCGTCGTTCCGCGAGGGCCTGACCGTGCTGGAGTACTTCATCAACACCCACGGCGCGCGAAAGGGTTTGGCGGACACCGCGTTGCGCACCGCCGACTCCGGATACCTGACCCGTCGTCTGGTGGACGTGTCGCAGGACGTCATCGTCCGCGAGCACGACTGCCAGACCGAGCGTGGCATCGTCGTCGAGCTGGCCGAGCGTCAGCCCGACGGCACGCTGATCCGCGACCCGTACATCGAGACATCGGCGTACGCGCGGACTCTGGGCACAGACGCGGTCGACGAGGCCGGCAACGTCGTCGTCGCGCGCGGCGAAGACCTGGGCGACCCGGAGATCGACGCGTTGCTGGCGGCCGGCATCACGCAGGTCAAGGTGCGCTCGGTGCTGACCTGTACCACCGGCACAGGTGTGTGCGCGACCTGCTACGGGCGTTCCATGGCCACCGGCAAGCTGGTCGACATCGGCGAAGCCGTCGGTATCGTGGCGGCCCAGTCCATCGGTGAGCCCGGCACGCAGCTGACCATGCGTACCTTCCACCAGGGGGGTGTCGGTGAGGACATCACCGGGGGTCTGCCACGTGTGCAGGAGCTGTTCGAGGCCCGGGTGCCGCGCGGCAAGGCGCCGATCGCCGACGTCACCGGCCGGGTCCGTCTCGAGGAGGGCGAGCGCTTCTACAAGATCACCGTCGTTCCCGACGACGGGGGCGAGGAAGTGGTCTACGACAAGCTCTCCAAGCGGCAACGGCTGCGGGTGTTCAAGCACGACGACGGTTCCGAACGGGTGCTTGCCGACGGTGACCACGTCGAGGTGGGCCAGCAGCTGCTGGAAGGCTCCGCCGACCCGCACGAGGTGCTGCGCGTGCAGGGCCCCCGCGAGGTGCAGATCCACCTCGTCCGGGAGGTCCAGGAGGTCTACCGCGCTCAGGGCGTGTCGATCCACGACAAGCACATCGAGGTGATCGTTCGGCAGATGCTGCGCCGGGTGACCATCATCGACTCGGGCTCGACGGAGTTCTTGCCCGGCTCGCTGATCGACCGTGCGGAGTTCGAGGCGGAGAACCGCCGGGTGGTGGCCGAGGGCGCCGAGCCCGCCGCCGGCCGGCCGGTGCTGATGGGTATCACGAAGGCGTCGCTGGCCACCGACTCGTGGCTTTCCGCGGCGTCGTTCCAGGAGACCACGCGAGTGCTGACCGATGCGGCGATCAACTGCCGCAGCGACAAGCTCAAGGGTCTGAAGGAGAACGTGATCATCGGCAAGCTGATCCCGGCCGGTACCGGTATCAACCGCTACCGCAACATCCAGGTGCAGCCCACCGAGGAGGCCCGCGCCGCTGCGTACACGATCCCGTCCTACGAGGATCAGTACTACAGCCCGGACTTCGGTCAGGCCGCCGGAGCCGCGGTTCCGCTGGACGACTACGGCTACTCGGACTATCGGTAGTCTGCGCAGCGAAAGCCCCCGCACGCACGGCGTGTCGGGGGCTTTCGCTGGGGGCACTCCCCCAGAGGGGGGACCCCCACCCGCTTGGGGGACTGCGCTCAAGATCATGTAATCCATGACAAACGGCCGGGACGTGGCCCCAACCCAACTCGATGAGGACGGGATCTGGAAACTCGAACTGACCGAAGTTGCCGAACTGATTCGCACCCGGCAACTCACGTCCGAAGAAGTGACCGACTCGACCCTGCGGCGAATTGAAAAGTTCGATCCGCAACTGAGGAGCTACGCGTTCGTAATGGCGGACTCGGCACTGAAGGCGGCACGTGCCGCTGACGCCGACATCGCCCACGGCCACTGTCGGGGTGTGCTACACGGTGTACCGATCGGTGTGAAAGATCTGTGCTACACGGTCGACGCCCCCACTGCGGCGGGCACCACCATCCTTCGCGATTTTCGGCCGCCCTTCGACGCTACGGTTGTCGCGAGGCTGCGCGCTGCCGGCGCTGTGATCATTGGCAAGTTAGCCATGACGGAGGGGGCGTATCTCGGCTATCACCCGAGTCTTCCGACACCGGTCAATCCCTGGGACCCAGCAACGTGGGCAGGCGTGTCCTCGAGCGGTTGCGGCGTGGCCACCGCAGCGGGATTGTGCTTCGGCTCGGTCGGGTCAGATACCGGGGGATCGATCCGATTTCCGACGAGCATGTGCGGCGTCACCGGGATCAAACCGACGTGGGGCCGGGTCAGCCGGCACGGAATCATTGAACTCGCAGCCAGTTTCGACCACGTGGGACCCATCGCCCGAAGCGCTAGAGATGTGGGAGCCCTACTGTCGGTCATGGCAGGATCCGATATCAGCGATCCCACTTCGTCGCTCGAGCCCGTCGCGGACTATACGGCGGACCTCACTTTGACGCAGATACCCCGCGTCGGCGTGGACCGGTCCCAGATGGCAGCGTTCGACGAGGATACGAAGTCCATGATGGCCGACGTCATAAGGACGCTCGAAGGTATCGGATGGCCCGTCGTCGAGGTCGAGCTGCCCGCATTGGGTCGGATCGTGGAAGCGTTCGGAAAGATGCGTGCGGTTGAGACGGCCATCGCGCACGCCGAAACCTATCCGGCGCGCGCCGACGAGTACGGGCCGACTTTGCGCGGAATGATCGACCGCGGGCGAAGATTAAGTGCGGTCGAGTACCAGACCCTCGTCAAGCAGCGCCTCCTATTCACGGGATCTCTGCGTCGTGTGTTCCAAGACGTGGAGATCGTGCTGATGCCCAGCTCGGGTCTTGGATCTCCCACATTGGAAACCATGCGGACGCTAGGACAGGACGCAGAGTTGAACGCCAGGTTGGCAGCGCCAACCGCGCCTTTCAACGTGAGTGGCAACCCTGCGATATGCCTGCCCGCAGGAGCTACGCCGCGAGGAACTCCGCTCGGGGTCCAGTTCATCGGCCGTGAATTCGCCGAGCAGTTGCTCATCCAAGCTGGCCACGCGTTCCAGCAGGTCACCGCATTCCATCGCCGGCGCCCACCACTGTGATGGTGAGGTTCTGCGTCTGCTCGATAGCGAAGGGCGAGCACTAGACTGGCCAACGTGCTTATCGGTTCGCACGTCAGCCCAACCGACCCGCTGGCCGCAGCGGAGGCCGAGGGCGCTGACGTAGTGCAGATTTTCCTCGGCAACCCGCAGAGCTGGAAGCCGCCCAAGCCGCGCGATGACGCCGCTGTGCTGAAAGCCGCGGCCCTGCCGGTGTACGTGCATGCGCCTTACCTGATCAATGTCGTGTCGGCGAACAATCGCGTGCGGATCCCGTCGCGCAAGATCCTGCAGGAGACTTGTGACGCGGCGGCCGACATCGGTGCAGCCGCGGTGATCGTCCATGGCGGCCACGTCGCCGACGACAATGACCTCGAGGACGGTTTCCAGCGCTGGCGTAAGGCGCTCGACCAGCTGGAAACCGACGTTCCGCTCTACCTCGAAAACACGGCGGGCGGCGACCACGCGATGGCGCGCCGCTTCGATACCATCGCCCGACTCTGGGATGTCATCGGCGACACCGGGATTGGCTTTTGCCTGGATACTTGTCACGCATGGGCGGCGGGTGAGGCGCTGGTCCATGCCGTGGACCGCATCAAGGCCATCACCGGCCGCATCGACTTGGTGCACTGCAACGATTCCAAGGACGCAGCGGGCTCGGGTCGTGACCGCCACACCAACTTGGGCACCGGCCAGATCGATACCGAGTTACTGGTAGCGGCAGTCAAAGCCGCGGGTGCGCCGGTTATCTGCGAGACCGCCGACGAGGGTCGGAAGGACGACATCGCGTTCCTGCGAGAACAGACAAAAGGCTAACTGTCCCGCCGCAGTCCGGTAGGGCCGCGCGTTCGTGCAGCAGCGCGTCCGCCACGTCTAGGGAAACAACCCGCACGGGACGAGGCCGCACATACGCGGCGGAGGCGGAGGAGGCGGCGCCGGAGGATTGTTTCCTTCCCAAATATCTTGAGCGCCAACATTGCTCGCCGGCGCGTAGATGTAGAAGGTGTGGCAGGTATTCCAGTTCCAACGTATCTCGTTTTTCTGCGCACGCCAGGCATTCTCAACCGCGGCATCATCTGGCGACAACCCTTTCCCCGGGCACCAGGTATATGGGCCGGGGTAGGCGTGGGCGGTACCTGCGGCCAGCCCGAACCCGGCCACCGAGACGCCGCCAGATAGCAGCGCGCCGGCAATAATCCGCTTCAGGGTATAGGCGGTGTTCATGCTGTGTTTCCTTTGTGGAGAGTGAATACCTTCCTGGGTCGGTCGCGGTGGCCGACAACACTTAGGCTGCCGCACACCGCTTGCCAGTTCTTCACGGAATTCTTGCGAAATCCTTGCGTTCATTTCAGAGCCAGCGGGCAGCGCTTACCGTTAGAACCATGCTTCACCGAGTCGTCACCTTGCTTGGCGTCCTACTTGTGGTCGCCGGTTGTTCGCCGGGGCAAGCGACACCACCAACGGGCTTCGTCAATGGCACCAGCACCCACACCATCAACGTCGGCGGACGCGACCGCAGCTATCTGCTCTACAAGCCCACAGGATTGCCCACGTCGGCCCCGCTGGTCGTCATGCTGCACGGCGCGTTCGGCAACGCCGCGCAAGCCGAAAGAGCTTATGGCTGGGATGAATTGGCCGACTCGGAGGGTTTCGTCGTCGCCTATCCGGACGGCCTCAATCGGGCCTGGAACGTCAATGGCGGCGGCTGCTGCGGCCAGCCGGCACGGGAAGGCGTCGATGACGTGGCCTTCATCACCGCGGCCGTTGCCGACATCGCCAAGAACGTCAGCATCAACCCCGCACGCGTCTATGCCACCGGCATGAGTAACGGCGGCATTATGTCTTACACGCTGGCGTGCAACACCGCCATCTTCGCCGCGATTGGCCCGGATGCGGCGACGCAGCTGAATCTCTGCGGCTCCCCGCACCCGACTTCGGTAATGGCGATTCACGGCACCGCGGATCCGTTTGTTCCCTACAAAGGGGGGCAGGGTTTCAGCGTCATCAACGGTCCTTCGGTGCCGGATGTAAATGCGTTCTGGCGCAACGTTGATCAGTGCGGCGCCCCAGCCGCCACCACCGGCGGTGCCGTCACCGCGTCCACCGCCGGATGCGCTGACAACCGCAACGTCGTGCTCATCACCGTCGACGGCGGCGGCCACGAATGGCCCTCATTCGCCACCCAGTCGCTGTGGGGATTCTTCGCCACGCACCCGCGTTGAGGAGACCCGCGTTACACCTCTTGTGCGGTCGTCGAAAAAATGTAACATTGGTGGCATGCCAGATACGCATGTCGTCACCAACCAGGTTCCGCCTCTGGAGGACTGCAACCCCGCGACGTCCCCGGTACTTGTCGAAGCCCTGATCCGCGAGGGCGGACAGTGGGGCTTGGAGGAGGTAACCGAGCTCGGGGCGATTTCCGCCAGTCGCGAAGCCCTGCGTTGGGGTGAGCTCGCGGACCGCAATCAGCCTGTCCTGCATACCCACGACCAGTACGGGCATCGCGTCGACGAGGTGGAGTACGACCCGGCCTACCACGAGCTGATGCGCACGGCGATCTCCTACGGCCTGCACGCCGCGCCGTGGGCAGACGAGCGGCCTGGTGCGCACGTAGTTCGGGCCGCCAAGACCTCGGTGTGGACCGTGGAGCCGGGCCATATCTGCCCGATCTCGATGACGTACGCCGTCGTCCCGGCGCTGCGCTTTAACCCTGAGCTGGCAGCGTTATACGAGCCTTTGCTGACCAGTCGCGAGTACGAGCCGGAGCTGAAGCTGGCCACCAGCAAGCCCGGCATCACCGCGGGCATGTCGATGACCGAGAAGCAGGGCGGCTCCGACGTGCGCGCCGGCACCACCCAGGCAACCCCAAACGCCGACGGCACATACAGCCTGACTGGTCACAAGTGGTTCACCTCGGCGCCGATGTGCGACATCTTCCTGGTGCTCGCGCAGGCACCGGGCGGGCTGTCGTGCTTCATGTTGCCGCGGGTGCTCCCCGACGGCACCCGCAACCGGATGTTCTTGCAACGGCTCAAGGACAAGCTCGGCAACCACGCCAACGCCTCGAGCGAGGTCGAATACGACGGCGCCACAGCATGGTTGGTCGGCGAGGAAGGCCGCGGCGTACCGACCATTATCGAGATGGTCAACCTCACCCGGCTGGACTGCACTCTGGGCAGTGCCACCAGCATGCGTACCGGCCTGACCCGCGCCATCCACCACGCTCAGCACCGAAAGGCCTTCGGTGCCTACCTGATCGACCAGCCGCTGATGCGCAACGTGCTGGCGGACCTGGCCGTGGAGGCTGAGGCCGCCACGATGGTGGCGTTGCGGATGGCCGGTGCCACCGACAATGCGGTGCGCGGCAACGAGACCGAAGCGCTGCTGCGCCGCATCGGCCTGGCGGCCAGCAAGTACTGGGTGTGTAAGCGTTCCACCCCGCACGCCGCCGAGGCGCTGGAATGCCTGGGCGGCAACGGCTATGTCGAGGATTCCGGGATGCCACGGCTGTACCGTGAGGCGCCGCTGATGGGCATCTGGGAGGGTTCGGGCAACGTTAGTGCGCTGGATACGTTGCGTGCCATGGTAACTCGCCCCGAATGCGTCGAGGTGCTGTTCGGCGAGCTGGCTGCGAGCGCGGGTTCCGATCCCCGGCTGGACAGCCATGTCGAGAAGCTGCGGCCGCAACCGGCCGATCTTGACACTATCGGATACCGCGCCCGCAAGGTCGCCGAGGACATCTGCCTGGCGCTGCAGGGGTCGCTGTTGGTGCGCCACGGGCATCCCGCCGTCGCCGAGGCATTCCTGGCAACCCGGCTCGCCGGCCAATGGGGCGGCGCGTTCGGCACCATGCCGGTCGGGCTGGATCTCGCGCCCATCCTTGAGCGAGCTCTGGTAAAAGGCTGAGTTGCCGGATGACTCACGCGATCAGGCCGGTCGACTTCGACAACCTGAAAACGATGACCTACGAAGTCACCGACCGGGTTGCGCGGATCACCTTCAATCGGCCCGAAAAGGGCAACGCGATCGTGGCGGACACTCCGCTGGAGCTGTCGGCGATGGTGGAGCGCGCTGATCTTGACCCTGATGTGCACGTGATCCTGGTGTCCGGTCGCGGCGAGGGCTTCTGCGCGGGCTTCGACCTGTCCGCCTATGCCGAAGGTTCGTCTTCGGCCGGCGGCGACGCGGGGTATCGCGGCACGGTGCTGGACGGTAAGACCCAGGCGGTCAATCACCTGCCGAATCAGCCGTGGGACCCGATGATCGACTACCAGATGATGAGCCGCTTCGTACGCGGGTTCTCCAGCCTGATGCACGCCGACAAGCCGACGGTGGTCAAGATCCACGGCTACTGCGTGGCCGGCGGTACCGATATCGCGCTGCACGCCGACCAGGTGATCGCCGCCGCCGACGCCAAGATCGGCTACCCGCCGACACGGGTGTGGGGGGTCCCGGCGGCTGGCCTGTGGGCGCACCGGCTCGGCGACCAGCGGGCCAAACGCCTGCTGCTCACCGGTGATTGCATCACCGGCGCGCAAGCCGCCGAGTGGGGCCTGGCGGTCGAGGCGCCAGACGCAGGAGACCTCGACGAGCGCACCGAGCGACTCGTCCAGCGGATCGCCGCAATGCCGATCAACCAGCTGATCATGGTCAAGCTCGCGCTGAATTCCGCTTTGCTGCAACAGGGTGTGGCCACGAGCAGGATGGTCAGCACGGTGTTCGACGGTGTCGCCCGGCACACCCCCGAGGGACACGCCTTCGTCGCCGACGCGGTCGAGCACGGCTTCCGGGATGCGGTACGGCACCGCGACGAGCCCTTCGGTGACTACGGCCGCCGGGCTTCTTCGGTTTAGAACAGGTTTGCACCATGCCAAATATGACGGCCCGGTCAGTGGTGCTCAGCGTGCTGCTCGGTGCCCATCCTGCGTGGGCCAGTGCGAGCGAATTGATCCGGCTGACAGCCGATTTCGGGATCAAGGAGACGACGTTGCGGGTCGCGCTGACCCGCATGGTCGGTGCCGGCGACCTGATCCGGTCCGCCGACGGCTACCGGCTTTCGGATCGACTGCTGGCCCGTCAGCGCCGCCAGGACGAGGCCATGCGCCCACGGACCCGGGCCTGGCGCGGATACTGGCACGTCTTGATCGTCACCAGCGTCGGCACCGATGCCCGCACCCGAGCCGCGCTGCGAACCACCATGCACCACAAGCGTTTCGGTGAACTGCGCGAAGGCGTATGGATGCGGCCCGACAACCTCGACCTGGAGCTGGAGCCGGACGTTGCGGCCCGGGTCCGGGTACTGAGAGCACGCGACGACGCGCCCGCTCAGCTGGCCGGTCAGCTGTGGGATCTGGGCGAGTGGGTCAAAGCCGGTTACCGGTTGCTTGACGAGATGGCCGACGCCTGCGACATTCCCGGGCGGTTTGTGGTGGCCGCAGCGATGGTGCGCCACCTGCTCACCGACCCGATGCTGCCCACCGAGTTGCTGCCGGCCGAATGGCCGGGAGCCCGGCTGCGCGCCGCTTACCACGACTTCGCCACTGAACTGGCGCAGCGACGTGAACCAACCCAACTCCTGGAGGCGACATGAGTGATCCGGTGCGTGTGGAGCGCAATGGCCCGGTGACCACGGTGATCCTCAACCGGCCAGCCGCGCGTAACGCTGTCAACGGCCCGACGGCCACAGCGCTGTACGCGGTCTTCGAGCAATTCGACCGTGACGATTCGGCGTCGGTGGCCGTGTTATGGGGCGACGGCGGAACCTTTTGCGCGGGAGCTGATTTGAAGGCGTTCGGCACGCCGGAGGCCAATGCTGTGCACCGGACCGGTCCCGGCCCGATGGGCCCGTCGCGAATGGTGCTGTCCAAACCGGTGATCGCCGCGGTGAGCGGCTACGCCGTCGCCGGGGGTCTGGAGTTGGCGTTGTGGTGCGATCTGCGGGTGGCAGAGGAGGATGCCGTGTTTGGCGTGTTCTGCCGCCGATGGGGAGTGCCGCTCATCGACGGCGGCACGGTGCGGCTACCGCGGCTGATCGGGCACAGCCGGGCGATGGACATGATCCTCACCGGCCGTGGTGTGGCGGCGGAGGAAGCGCTGGCGATTGGGTTGGCCAATCGGGTCGTGCCCAAGGGCCAGGCCCGACAGGCGGCCGAGGAGTTGGCGGCTGAATTGGCCGCCCTGCCCCAGCAGTGCCTGCAATCGGATCGGCTATCGGCGCTGCACCAGTGGGGGTTGCCCGAATCCGCTGCGCTGGAACTCGAATTCGCCAGCATTTCCCGGGTCGCCGGCGAGGCGCTGGAGGGAGCCGGACGGTTCGCCGCGGGTGCCGGCCGGCACGGCGCCCCTGCGGGTTAGCGGGTCAGCTGCCCTTCTTGATGGTGTTGCTCGAGCCGATGTTGTCCACCTTCGGGTCACCGTCTTTGTAAGTGATGGTGTTGTCCATTCCCAGCACCGTGAGGTGGCTGTTGATCTTGTCGAAGGTGATCTTGTTGTTGGTACCGCCGATGGTCACCGTCTCGCAACTGCCGGTGATGGTCAGCGTGTTGTTCGAGCCGGCCACGTTCAGTGATTTGCCGTTGGCGCAGTCAAGGCTGGCGGTGGTCCCGACCGATCCGTAGTTCAGCGTGTTGCCGATCTCGATTGAAGCGGTTGTGCTTCCGCCGCTTGTCGATGTGGTCGGTGCCGCGGTTCCGCTGCTTGCCGATGTCGTGGCGGTCGCGGAGGTCGTCGGAGAGCCGCTCGGGGGGTTGGCCGTCGAACTGCAGCCGGCCAGCCCGAAAGCTGTCGGCACGACCGCCAGTGCCAGGGCGAGGGCGGCCAGCTTGGATGAGTGGTCAGTGGTGTAGGCGCGCATTTGTTCCTCGATTCCTCGGTTGGTAGTGGGTTCTTGCGAGTTAGGGATTGAGCTCGCGTTGCCTCAGGGGCCTACGCGCTGGAGTCGGTTGACCATGCCCAGTTCGCGGCCGCGGTCCCAGATGAACGGGTCACCGTTGTGGAAGAACACCGTCTCGTCCCAGCCGTAGACGGTGATGTCGTGCATCACGGAGTCGGCGACGACGGTGTTGGACGAGCCCATGACCGTCACCGCCCAGCAGTTTCCCTTTGCTACGACGTTATTTTGCGTCCCATTGACCAGCAGGGTGGCATCGTTACAGTCCAGCACCTGCTCGATGCCCTGCCCTACGACGTGGGTGTCGCCATTCTTGGCGTGCGCGGTCGGCGGGGGCGCGCCTGGCGCGGCAGCGATAGTGACGACACAGGTAGCCAGCGACCCGGCGACGCTTGTCCATTTCACTGCGTGGCCCCCTTCGCTTTCACCGGTGATCTGCTCGACTGAGCCTACGTGCATTCGCCTGCCTGATGAACAGGTTATTTGCATTTCGTAGGCCCAATTAGCGGATGTTTCGGTCCAGCACCGCACGGCCACCCCGGGTCGGGCGCGGCCTGTTTCATGGCCTTGTCAACTAGAGTCATTAGTTGACGCAGAAGTCCACCGAGAAGCGATCATCGCAAACCGAAGGGCGATCGCCATGGCAGCTCAGCCGGAACCGCCGTCAGCGGGTGGGCGCCAGCGTGCGGGAAAATCAGCGGCCCGCCCGGCCAAGCTGAGTCGCGATGGCATCGTCGATGGCGCACTTACCTTCCTGGACCGGGAGGGCTGGGACTCGCTGACCATCAATGCGCTGGCGACGCAGCTCGGGACCAAGGGGCCGTCGCTGTACAACCATGTGGACAGCCTGGAGGACCTGCGCCGTGCCGTGCGCATCCGGGTTATCGACGACATCATCACGATGCTGAACCGGGTGGGCGAGGGGCGCGCCCGTGATGACGCGGTGTTGGTCATGGCCGGTGCCTACCGCAGTTATGCGCATCACCACCCCGGTCGGTACTCGGCGTTCACCCGGATGCCGTTGGGCGGTGATGACCCGGAGTACACCGCTGCGACCAGGGGCGCGGCCACACCGGTGATCGCGGTGTTGGCGTCCTACGGTCTCGACGGCGACGAGGCCTTCCATGCTGCGCTTGAGTTCTGGTCGGCAATGCACGGGTTCGTGTTGCTGGAAATGACCGGCGTCATGGACGACATCGACACCGACGTGGTGTTCTCCGACATGGTGCTGCGGCTGGCGGCCAGCTTGGACAGGCGCACCGCACCCGGCGGTGCTAAGCCGACCTAAAGCAGATCCAAAGCCGACGTAAGACGACCGAAAGGGCCTGGAAGCAACCCGCAACCGGCCCCGCAGGCGGGCATTGCAGGTGGGTCGAGTGGCGAGCCCATTCGGGTCAGGTGGTGAGTCCCGGCGTCGCTTTGACCTGCCAGACCGGCGGCGGGTATTGTGGTTGCTCGTGCCTGGCGGCTTACGGCGCCTGACGTAAGGAAGCGGATGCCGGGCTAATTCGCGTGTCCACGATGCAACGGATAGGTGCGGTGCTGAGTGCGTGCGACACACCCGGTCGCGGGGTACTGCGGCGGGGCATAACTGCAGTACAGAGACTTGTAAAGCGTTAACAAGACGTCGAACACAGAAAGCCGGTAGATGCCAACCATTCAGCAGCTGGTCCGCAAGGGTCGCCGGGACAAGATCGCCAAGGTCAAGACCGCGGCTCTGAAGGGCAGCCCGCAGCGTCGTGGCGTATGCACCCGCGTGTACACCACCACTCCGAAGAAGCCGAACTCGGCGCTTCGGAAGGTTGCGCGCGTGAAGCTGACGAGCCAGGTCGAGGTCACCGCGTACATACCCGGCGAAGGCCACAACCTGCAGGAGCACTCGATGGTGCTGGTGCGTGGCGGCCGAGTCAAGGACCTGCCCGGTGTGCGGTACAAGATCATCCGCGGTTCGCTCGACACCCAGGGTGTCAAGAACCGCAAGCAAGCTCGCAGCCGTTATGGCGCCAAGAAGGAGAAGAGCTGATGCCGCGCAAGGGGCCCGCGCCCAAGCGTCCGTTGGTCAATGACCCTGTCTACGGGTCGCAGCTGGTCACCCAGTTGGTGAACAAAGTTCTGCTGAAGGGGAAGAAATCGCTGGCCGAGCGCATTGTTTATGGTGCGCTCGAGCAAGCCCGCGACAAGACCGGCACTGATCCGGTCATCACTCTCAAGCGGGCACTGGACAACGTCAAGCCAGCCCTGGAGGTGAAAAGCCGCCGCGTTGGCGGTGCGACCTACCAGGTGCCTGTCGAGGTGCCACCGTTCCGGTCGACCACGCTGGCGCTGCGTTGGCTTGTCGGCTTCTCGCGGCAGCGCCGGGAGAAGACCATGATCGAGCGGCTGGCAAACGAGATCATGGATGCCAGCAATGGCCTCGGGGCCGCCGTCAAGCGACGTGAGGACACCCACAAGATGGCCGAGGCGAACCGCGCCTTTGCGCACTATCGCTGGTGATGGCCGCCGGCGATCTCGCTGGGCGCAACCGATAGCGAACTAACTAGGCAACCGAAAGAGTGGGAAGACTTCTGTGGCACAGAAGGATGTGCTGACTGACCTGAGCAAGGTCCGCAACTTCGGCATCATGGCGCATATCGATGCCGGCAAAACCACGACCACCGAGCGAATCCTGTACTACACCGGCATCAACTACAAGATCGGTGAGGTCCACGACGGCGCCGCAACCATGGACTGGATGGAGCAGGAGCAGGAGCGCGGAATCACCATCACCTCCGCCGCCACCACCACGTTCTGGAAAGACAACCAGCTCAACATCATTGACACGCCTGGGCACGTTGACTTCACCGTCGAGGTGGAGCGCAACCTGCGGGTGCTCGACGGCGCCGTCGCCGTGTTCGACGGCAAAGAGGGTGTCGAACCGCAGTCCGAGCAGGTGTGGCGGCAGGCCGACAAGTACGACGTCCCCCGCAT
Source organism: uncultured Actinomycetota bacterium (assembly GCA_963728815.1). Taxonomy (GTDB): domain Bacteria; phylum Actinomycetota; class Actinomycetes; order Mycobacteriales; family Mycobacteriaceae; genus Mycobacterium. The sequence goes on along the minus strand of CAVSLH010000011.1, from coordinate 68,396 downwards.
CTGCTTCGTCAACAAGATGGACAAGATCGGCGCGGACTTCTACTTCTCGGTGCGCACGATGGAGGAGCGACTCGGGGCCAACGCCGTGCCGATCCAGCTGCCCATCGGCGCCGAAGCCGACTTCGAAGGCGTCGTCGACCTGGTCGAGATGAACGCGAAAGTGTGGCGCGGCGAGACGAAGCTGGGCGAGACCTACGACACCATCGAGATCCCGGCCGAGTTGGCGGAGAAGGCGGAGGAATATCGCACCAAGCTGCTCGAGGTCGTCGCGGAGACCGATGAGGAGCTGCTGGAGAAGTACCTGGGTGGCGAAGAACTCACCATCGACGAGATCAAGGGTGCGATCCGCAAATTGACGATCGCCAGCGAGATCTACCCGGTGCTGTGCGGCAGCGCGTTCAAGAACAAGGGCGTGCAGCCGATGCTCGACGCCGTCGTCGACTACCTGCCGTCGCCGCTGGACGTTCCGCCCGCAATCGGGCACGCGCCCGGCAAGGAGGACGAGGAGGTGGTGCGGAACCCGACCACCGACGAGCCCTTCGCGGCGCTGGCGTTCAAGATCGCCACGCACCCGTTCTTCGGCAAGCTCACTTACATCCGGGTGTACTCCGGCAAAGTCGATTCCGGCGCCCAGGTCATCAATGCCACCAAAGGCAAGAAGGAGCGTCTGGGCAAGCTGTTCCAGATGCACTCCAACAAAGAAAACCCAGTGGACACGGCCAGCGCCGGTCACATCTATGCGGTGATCGGCCTCAAGGACACCACCACCGGTGACACCTTGTGCGATCCGAACAAGCAGGTCGTCCTCGAGTCGATGACGTTCCCCGCGCCGGTGATCGAGGTGGCCATCGAGCCGAAGACCAAGAGCGACCAGGAGAAGCTGAGCCTGTCGATCCAGAAGCTCGCCGAAGAGGATCCGACCTTCAAGGTGCACCTGGACCAGGAGACCGGCCAGACCGTGATCGGCGGTATGGGCGAACTGCACCTGGACATCCTGGTGGACCGCATGCGCCGCGAATTCAAGGTCGAGGCCAACGTCGGCAAGCCGCAGGTGGCGTACAAGGAGACCATCCGTCGCCTGGTTGAGAACGTCGAGTACACCCACAAGAAGCAGACCGGCGGCTCGGGCCAGTTCGCCAAGGTGATCATCAAACTCGAGCCGTTCACCGGTGACGACGGTGCGACCTACGAGTTCGAGAACAAGGTCACCGGTGGGCGCATCCCGCGCGAATACATCCCCTCGGTGGACGCCGGCGCGCAGGACGCCATGCAGTACGGCGTCTTGGCCGGCTACCCGCTGGTGAACCTGAAGGTCACCCTGCTCGACGGTGCCTACCATGACGTCGACTCGTCGGAGATGGCGTTCAAGATTGCCGGTTCGCACGTGATGAAAAAGGCTGCGGCACAGGCGCAGCCGGTGATCCTGGAACCGATCATGGCCGTCGAGGTCACCACGCCCGAGACCTACATGGGCGATGTGATCGGCGACCTCAACTCCCGCCGTGGTCAGATTCAGGCCATGGAGGAGCGGGGCGGTGCACGCGTGGTGCGAGCGCATGTTCCGCTGTCGGAGATGTTCGGCTACGTCGGCGACCTGCGGTCAAAGACTCAAGGCCGGGCGAACTACTCCATGGTGTTCGACTCGTACGCTGAAGTGCCGGCGAACGTGTCGAAGGAGATCATCGCGAAGGCGACGGGCGAGTGAGCAGCGCGAAGGCGACGGCGAGTAAGCGAAGCTTACGAGTAAGGAGCCGAGCAATGAGCAGAAGCTTACGAGTAAGCTGACCCGGTTACTACCGCGGCACAACTAGAAAACAACAACACTGCTTTTTTAAGCACCAACAAGTCCAGGAGGACACAAAAGTGGCGAAGGCGAAGTTCCAGCGGACCAAGCCCCACGTCAACATCGGGACCATTGGTCACGTTGACCACGGCAAGACCACACTGACCGCGGCTATCACCAAGGTCCTGCACGACAAGTTTCCCGATCTGAACGAGACGAAAGCGTTCGACCAGATCGACAACGCGCCTGAAGAGCGTCAGCGCGGTATCACCATCAACATCGCGCACGTGGAGTACCAGACCGACAAGCGTCACTACGCCCACGTCGACGCCCCGGGCCACGCCGACTACATCAAGAACATGATCACCGGCGCGGCCCAGATGGACGGCGCGATCCTGGTGGTCGCCGCCACCGACGGCCCGATGCCGCAGACCCGCGAGCACGTGCTGCTGGCCCGTCAGGTCGGGGTGCCCTACATCCTGGTCGCGCTGAACAAGGCCGACGCCGTGGACGACGAGGAGCTGCTGGAGCTCGTTGAGCTGGAGGTCCGCGAACTGTTGGCGGCCCAGGAGTTCGACGAGGACGCCCCGGTGGTGCGGGTCTCGGCGCTGAAGGCGCTCGAGGGCGATGCGAAGTGGGTCGAGGGCATCGAGGAGCTGATGAAGGCGGTCGACGAGTCGATTCCGGACCCGGTCCGCGACACCGAGAAGCCGTTCCTGATGCCCGTCGAGGACGTCTTCACCATCACCGGCCGCGGCACGGTCGTCACCGGCCGTGTCGAGCGCGGTGTGATCAACGTCAACGAGGAAGTCGAGATCGTCGGCATCAAGCCGACCAGTACCAAGACCACGGTCACCGGTGTGGAGATGTTCCGTAAGCTGCTCGACCAGGGGCAGGCCGGCGACAACGTCGGTCTGCTGCTGCGTGGTGTGAAGCGCGAGGACGTCGAGCGCGGTCAGGTTGTGGTCAAGCCCGGCACCACCACGCCGCACACCGAGTTCGAGGGCCAGGTCTACATCCTGTCCAAGGACGAGGGCGGCCGGCACACGCCGTTCTTCAACAACTACCGTCCGCAGTTCTACTTCCGCACCACCGACGTGACCGGTGTGGTGACGCTGCCGGAGGGCACCGAGATGGTGATGCCCGGTGACAACACCAACATCTTGGTGAAGCTGATCCAGCCCGTCGCCATGGACGAGGGTCTGCGGTTCGCGATCCGCGAAGGTGGCCGCACCGTCGGCGCCGGCCGGGTCACCAAGATCGTCAAGTAGCTCTACCGGATTCAGCGCTACGTCCGTACCAGGCCCGGATTGCCGTTTCGGCAATCCGGGCTTTGGCGTCCCAGATGTGACCCCCGGGACGCGGTTTGCGCGTCGGCCGTTCGCGGTAGCCGTGCGGACGCTACTCTGACATGAACTTCCCAGCAAGGCGAGGAGCGGGCAGATGTTAGCGCGCTATGTGAAGGCGCAGTTGCTGGTTTTGCTGTTCGGCGGTCTGGTCGGGCCGGTCTTTGTCGTCGTCTACTTCGCCATGGGTCAGCCCAGCACCATCAGCATCTTGTACTACGTCGGTCTGCTCATCACCGTCGCTGACGTGCTGATCGCGCTCTGGTTGGCCAACTTTGGGGCGAAATCTTCTGCCAAAAAGGCGGAGCTCGAACAGCACGGGGTGCTGGCGCTCGCTCAAATCACTGGGCTCGGCGAGACGGGAACTCGGATCAACGACCAACCGCTGGTGAAGGTGAACCTGCACATCTCCGGATCGGGGTTTGTGCCGTTTGACAGTCAAGACCGGGTAATCGCCAGCGTCACCCGGCTTGGCAACCTCACCGCGCGCAAACTCGTCGTCTTGGTTAACCCCACCACCCAGGAATACCAAATCGACTGGGAGCGAAGCGCTTTGGTTAATGGCCTAGTGCCCGCGCAGTTCACTCTTGCCGAAGACAACAAGATCTACGACCTGAGTGGGCAAGCCGGCCCGCTGATGGAGATCCTGCAGATCCTCAAGGCCAACAACATTCCGCTCAACCGCATGGTCGACATTCGATCGAACCCGGCTCTGCGTCAGCAGATCCAAGCGGTGGTGCGCCGGGCGGCCGAGCAGCAGGCGCCACCGGCACCGGCTGCCCAGCCGGCACCGGTCGCCACGCCGCAACAGTCGATCGCCGAGCGGCTCCAGGAGCTGGAGACGCTGCGCACCAGCGGGGCTGTGACCGACCAGGAATACAACACCAGACGGGCTCAGATCATCTCTGAAATCTGACCGCCCGGGCGAGTTAGAACACGTTCCAGTTTCGCTGCTAGCCTGTCAGTCGGCGAAAGGGGCATGGTGGCTGGACAGGCTGGATCACTGCAAGGACGGGTGGCATTTATTACCGGCGCCGCCCGTGCCCAGGGGCGGTCGCATGCGGTGCGGCTGGCCCGAGAAGGCGCCGACATCATCGCGCTGGATATCTGCGCGCCGGTGTCTGACACCCTGACCTACACGCCGGCCACCCCGGAAGACCTCAGCGAGACCGTCCGCTTGGTGGAAGCCGAGGGCCGCAAGGTGCTGGCCCGCGAGGTGGACGTCCGCGACGACCCGGCGCTGCGGCAACTCGTGGCCGACGGCGTCGAGCAGTTCGGCCGGCTCGACATCCTGGTGGCCAACGCCGGCGTGCTGGGCTGGGGCCGGCTCTGGGAACTCACCGATGAGCAGTGGGACACCGTCATCGGGGTCAACTTGACGGGCACGTGGCGCACCCTGCGTGCCGCGGTGCCCGCGATGATCGAGGCCGGCAACGGAGGCTCCATCGTGGTCGTCAGCTCGTCGGCGGGGCTGAAGGCGACGCCGGGCAACGGCCACTACTCGGCCAGCAAGCACGGACTCACCGCGCTCACCAACACGCTGGCGATCGAGCTCGGCGAATTCGGCATCCGGGTCAACTCCATCCATCCCTACTCGGTCGACACCCCGATGATCGAGCCGGAGGCGATGATGCAGATATTTGCCATGCATCCTCGTTACGTGCACAGCTTTCCGCCAATGCCGTTGCAGTACAAGGGCTTCATGACGTCGGATGAGGTCTCCGATGTCGTTGTCTGGCTCGCTGGTGACGGGTCGGGCACACTGTCGGGTACCCAGATTCCCGTCGACAAGGGAGCCTTGAAGTACTGACTGGCGATCGTGTATGAACTGCACGTGACCAGTAGCGCAAACAGCAGGCAGAACAGCTACGGAATAGTGATCGTTGGTGGGGGGCTCGCCGCCGCCCGGACCGCCGAGCAACTGCGCCGGGCCGACTACACCGGTCCCATCATGATAGTCAGCGACGAGGTTCATCTCCCGTACGACCGGCCGCCGCTCTCCAAGGAAGTGCTGCGCAAGGAGGTCGACGACGTCGCCCTCAAACCACGTGAGTGGTACGACGAGAAAGACATCACCCTGCGACTGGGTTCGGCCGCCACCAGCCTCGACACCCATGAGCAGACGGTGACACTCGATGACGGGACGGTGCTCGGCTACGACGAGCTCGTCATCGCGACCGGCTTGGTGCCGCGGCGCATTCCGGCGTTTCCCGATCTCGAGGGCATTCGGGTGCTGCGGTCGTTCGACGAGAGCATGGCGCTGCGTGAGCACGCATCCGCCGCGCGGCGGGCCGTGGTCATCGGCGCCGGCTTCATCGGCTGCGAGGTGGCGGCCAGCCTGCGCGGCCTTGGGGTGGACGTCGTGCTGGTTGAGCCGCAGCCGACGCCGCTGGCATCGGTGCTCGGCGAGCAGATCGGCGAGCTGGTGGCGCGGCTGCATCGCGATGAGGGCGTCGACGTGCGCACCGGTCTCGGGGTGGCGGAGGTGCGCGGTCAGGGTCATGTCGACACGGTGGTGCTGACGGACGGCACGGAACTGACGGCCGATCTGGTGGTTGTGGGCATCGGGTCACGCCCGGCGACCGAATGGCTGGACGGCAGCGGCATCGAGGTCGACAACGGTGTGATCTGCGACGAGGCCGGGCGCACCAGCGCACCGAATGTATGGGCGCTTGGCGACGTCGCCTCCTGGCGTGATCCGATGGGACACCAAGCGCGCGTGGAACATTGGAGCAACGTCGCCGACCAGGCCCGTGTCGTGGTGCCTGCGATGCTGGGGCGCGACGTGCCGTCCAACGTGGTCGTCCCGTATTTCTGGAGCGATCAGTACGACGTGAAGATCCAGTGCCTGGGGGAGCCGCACGCCACCGACATCGTCCATATGGTCGAGGACGACGGTCGCAAGTTCCTGGCGTACTACGAGCGCGACGGTGTACTGGTCGGCGTGGTCGGCGGCGGGTTGCCCGGCAAGGTCATGAAGGTCCGCGCCAAGATCGCCGCCGGCACGCCCATCTCCGAGATGCTGGACTGACCCACTGCGACGCTTGGGGCGCTACCGCCAGTTCACCGGTGGCCCGTGCGGATGGCATTCGCCCAGGATCTGCAGCTCGCCACCCGGCCAGCTACGAGCGCGCACCAGAAACTCGATCGGCGCGCCGGGGCCGTCGCGCGCGGGCTCGAGGGTGAGATGCGCCAACGGCGAACGGGCATCGGCTTGTCCGGCCAGTGCATCGACCCCGTCGCGAATCGCGGCGCGTTCGTCGGCGGACAGATACTGCCAGGTGATCGAATGCCACAGCACCGTCAGCGCACCGTCGGCGAGCGTCATGCCGGCTACCGCGTCGGCAGCGGTCTGGCGTTGTAGCCGCGCCGGAACGTCGCGGGCGACCGCGATTGCGCCGCGCAGCCGCTCCAGCCGTGCGCTCTGGTCGGGCCAGACGTAGCTCAGCACTGTCATCTCCCCGTCGGAAGTTGTGACGTCGATGGGCGCGATGTCGTATCCGTGTCGCTCGACGATCCGCACCGCACCTTCCGGCGGCAGTCCGCCGTGCCACGCGTCGTCGATGGTCACCGGCGAGACGGCCGGTCCCCACTGGCCGCCGGGGTATCGGTAGCGGTACTGGTCTGCCCGCAGGTTCAACCCGGCGCTTGTTCCGATCTCGAAAAGCCTTACCGGCAAATCGAATTGGCGGCCAATGCATAGCAGCCCGCCGATCAGCACCGCCGATCGGCCCACCTCGTTGGTCTGTGGAGGCTGATCGAGAGCCGCACGCAGCTGGTCCATCTGGTCCCGGGCGGTGAGTACGATTTCGGGCCAGGCCGTCTCGGCGTCCCAGGTTCCGCCGGTGCTGGGATACCAGCGGCGCAATGCCGGTGCCCGGCCATCGAGCGCCAACCGGTGCAGGCCGCCGAGCAGTCGAAGCGGTACCGCTTGGCGTGCAGGATCGTCTTCGTGGCCAGACAAAATGGTCGCGAAGACGCCGCCGGCTTCGACGTTGTCGGCCACGAGCTCAAACAGCTCGTCGTACATCGTTGAGCCGGAGGCGGCGCAGAACCGCCCCTGCGACCGCAGGGTGTGCACGAGGTGTTCGGTGCCGGACTTGCCATTCACGGGTCTAGTCTTTCCAGCCCGGCGCCGACGACGTCGAACGCGTTCCCGAGTGCCTCGGGTAACGGGACGGATTCGTCGCTCAACCAGTGCTCGTAGGCGCTCAAAGCTACCCCGAGCATCGTCCAGGCGACGGTCTGGGGTCCTAGGTCGGTCGTCTTGACACCCAACCGGTCGGCCACGAACCCGGCGATCACCTCACGCCAGCCGGCGTACATCGTCATCGAATAAGCCTGTAGTTCCGCGGTTTGCAGGATGACCCGCATACGCTGGCGGTGCCGGACGGTCTCGAACTCGTCAAAGGTGTTGAACGCCAACAGCGCCGCGCGCAGCGCCTCGCCCAGCGGAACTCGCGGATCGACGTCGTCGAGCAGGTCCCGTAGGTGCGCGAGATGAGTATCGAAGTCGCCCCAGGGGATGGCGTTTTTGGACGCGTAATAGCGGAACAGCGTGCGGCGGGAGATGCCGGCCGCCTGCGCGACATCGTCGACGCTGACCTCGGGAAAACCCCGGGCGGTAAACAACTCGATGGCAACGTCGGTGATGTGGTGCGGCGTCGTCGAGCGGCGCCGGCCCACCCGCGACTGCGGCATCATCAGACCCCGCCCTTCCATTTCGGCACTCGATGCCATATTCTGACGACGATTGTGACCAGATCGACCCATCGTTGTCGAGACCTGACGAAAGGCAATTTCGCATGGACCACGAGACCGATACTGACACCGAACTCGTCACCGAGACCCTGGTTGAAGAGGTGTCCATCGATGGAATGTGCGGGGTCTACTGACCGCGCCCGCGCCCGCGCAGGCTCGCCGGGCTAACCCAAGCTCGTTTGACCCTGATCGCGGCTGGCGGTTGCACCCACAGGTGGCGGTTCGACCAGAGCCTTTTGGCGCACTGCTCTATCACTTCGGCACCCGCAAGCTGTCCTTTCTGAAGAACCGCACCATCCTGACCGTGGTGCGGTCGCTGGCCGACCATGCCGATGTCCGGTCCGCTTGCCGCGCCGCGGGGGTGGACGATTCAGGGCAGGGTCCCTACCTCCATGCGCTGGGAGTGCTGGCCGATTCCAACATGCTGGTGCCACAGGAGGCTGATCAATGACTGCGGCCGTACCGCAGCTGATCGAACAGTTCGAACACGGGCTGGACGCGCCCATCTGCCTGACCTGGGAGCTGACCTACGCGTGCAACCTGGCCTGCGTGCACTGCCTGTCGTCCTCGGGCAAACGCGATCCCCGCGAGTTGTCCACCCGCGAATGCAAGGACATCATCGACGAGCTGGAACGTATGCAGGTGTTCTACGTCAACATCGGCGGCGGGGAACCCACGGTGCACCCGGACTTTTGGGAGCTGGTGGACTACGCCACCGCCCACCACGTCGGCGTGAAGTTCTCTACCAACGGGGTCCGGATCACTCCCGGGGTCGCCGCGCGGCTGGCGGCCAGTGACTACGTGGATGTCCAGATTTCGCTTGACGGCGCCACCGCCGAGGTCAACGACGCTGTCCGCGGCGCCGGCTCCTACGCCATGGCGGTGCGCGCGCTGGAAAACCTTGCCGCAGCGGGCTTCTCAGACGCCAAGATCTCCGTCGTGGTCACCCGGCACAACGTCGACCAGCTCGACGAATTCGCGGCGCTGGCCAGCCGTTACGGTGCCACCTTGCGGATCACTCGGCTGCGGCCCTCGGGCCGGGGCGCAGATGTCTGGGAAGATCTGCACCCCACCGCCGCCCAGCAGGTTGCGCTCTACGACTGGCTGGTCGCCAAGGGTGAGCGGGTTCTCACCGGCGACTCCTTCTTTCACCTGTCGCCACTCGGCGAGTCCGGCGTCCTGGCCGGCCTGAACATGTGCGGAGCCGGCCGGGTGGTGTGCCTGATCGACCCGGTGGGCGATGTGTACGCCTGCCCGTTCGCCATCCATGACCGCTTCCTGGCGGGAAACGTGTTATCTGACAGTGGTTTCGACAATGTCTGGAAGCACGCCCCGCTATTTCGTGAGCTGCGCGAACCGCAGTCCGCGGGCGCCTGCGGCAGCTGCGGGCACTACGACAGCTGCCGGGGCGGGTGCATGGCGGCCAAATTCTTCACCGGCCTGCCGCTGGACGGTCCCGATCCCGAATGCGTCCAAGGTCACAGTGCGCGGGCACTGTCTCGCGAGCGCGACACACCACGGCCTCGGGCCGACCACTCGCACGGACGGCGCGTCCGCGAACCGGTGCCACTGACGCTATCCATGCGACCGCCCGCGGTACCGCCGGCGCGCCTGTGCAACGAAAGCCCGCTGTAGCCATGGCCGACGAATGGTTCGAAACGGTCGCCATCGCCCAGCAACGCGCTAAGCGGCGGCTGCCGAAATCCGTTTACTCCTCCCTGATTTCGGCCAGCGAAAAGGGAATCACGGCCGCCGACAATGTCGAAGCTTTTAGCGAACTCGGCTTTGCACCCCATGTCATTGGTGTGGTGGAAAAGCGCGACCTGTCGACCACCGTTATGGGACAAGATATTTCGCTGCCGGTAATCATTTCGCCGACCGGCGTTCAGGCGGTCGATCCAGACGGCGAGGTCGCCGTCGCGCGGGCTGCGGCAGCACGGGGGACCGCGATGGGTTTGTCCTCGTTCGCCAGTAAGCCGATCGAGGAGGTCGTCGCCGCCAACCCCAAGGTCTTCTTCCAGGTGTACTGGCTGGGCGGTCGCGACGCGATCGCTGAGCGTGTCGAACGGGCGCGCCAAGCCGGCGCGGTCGGTTTGATCGTCACGACGGACTGGACGTTCTCGCATGGGCGGGACTGGGGTAGCCCCAAGATCCCCGAAGAGACGAACCTGCGGACCATCCTGAGGTTGTCTCCAGAGGCGATCGTCCGGCCGCGGTGGCTGTGGAAGTTCGGCAAGACGCTGCGGCCACCGGACCTCCGGGTACCCAATCAGGGTCGCCGCGGCGAACCCGGCCCTCCCTTCTTCGCCGCCTATGGGGAGTGGATGGGAACACCGCCGCCGACCTGGGAAGACATCGCCTGGCTACGCGAACTGTGGGGCGGACCGTTCATGCTCAAGGGCGTGATGCGGGTCGACGATGCCAAAAGAGCGGTCGACGCCGGTGTTTCGGCGATATCGGTGTCGAACCACGGGGGCAACAACCTGGACGGCACTCCCGCTACGATTCGCGCCCTGCCCGCGGTGGCAGCGGCGGTCGGCGACCAGATCGAGGTGTTGCTGGACGGCGGTATCCGGCGCGGGAGCGATGTGGTCAAGGCGGTGGCGCTGGGCGCACGTGCAGTGATGATCGGCCGCGCGTACCTGTGGGGCCTCGCCGCGGCCGGCCAACCCGGCGTCGAAAACGTCCTCGACATTCTGCGCGGGGGTGTCGACTCCGCGCTGATGGGCCTGGGGCATGCCTCGGTCCACGATCTGCGCCCCGACGACATCCTGGTTCCGGCCGGATTTGGCCCCGGCGGTCGGTGTGCCTTCCGGTGGTGATCGCTAGCCGAGTCGGGCCCCGCATGGGATCGGGGGCTTTTTTCGGCACTGGGAGAAATGCCCCACCGGGCCCGAATCGACGTCCGCCAATCGTGGTACAGGCGTGGCAGTCGTGGCGGACGAGCCGAATTTCAAACTCATCAAGCATCTAGCAATAAAATTTTTCGATGGAAGGTTCAACAATCGGTGCACGCCAGGTGAATTCGTCCTACCATCGGCGAGTGCCCGTACGCGGCGAATTGGGGAATGCGACGTCGAGTGAGTTATCAAGCATGCCGCCGTCACTATTGGTCCCGCTGGGATCTACCGAACAACACGGTCCGCACTTGCCGCTGGATACCGACACCCGGATCGCGACCGCAGTCGCCCGCGGCGCTGTGGCCCGGCTCGGGCAAGAATGGCTGGTGGCTCCGGCCATCGCCTACGGCGCCAGTGGTGAGCATCAAAGTTTCGCCGGAACGATCTCCATCGGAACCGAGGCCCTGACGATGCTGCTGGTGGAGTACGGCAGGTCGGCCGCCTGCTGGGCCCAGCGCCTGGCCTTCGTCAATGGCCACGGCGGCAATGTGGGTGCGTTGAAGCGCGCGGTGAGCAGACTTCGCGCCGAGGGCCGTGACGTCGGATGGTGCCCGTGTACCGCTGTCGGCGGCGATGCCCATGCCGGGCATACCGAAACATCAGTGTTGCTGCATATTTCGCCGGCCGATGTGCTGACCGACCGGTGGCTCGCCGGTAACGGCGCGCCATTGCCCGAATTGCTCCCGTCCATGCGCCGCGGGGGAGTCGCGGCGGTCAGCCGGGTTGGCGTATTAGGGGACCCGACCACCGCGACCGCAGTCGAGGGGAAGCGCATCTTCGCGGAGATGGTCGACGGGTGTGTACGTCGAGTCGCTCGGTGGTTGCCCGGGCCCGACGGGATGCTGACATGACTCAAGCTCGACTGCCTGACGGGTTCGCCGTTCAGCTCGATCGCCGCGTGCGGGTGCTCGGTCACGGCTCGGCCCTGCTCGGTGGCTCACCAACCCGACTGCTGAGGTTGGCTCCCGCCGCCCAAGACATGCTGTCCGATGGCCGGCTGAAGGTACGTGACGAGGTCAGTGCCCAACTGGCGCGCACCTTGCTGGACGCCACGGTGGCGCATCCCCGGCCCGCGGGTGGCCCGTCACACCGTGACGTAACCGTGGTGATTCCGGTGCGGGACAACACTTCTGGTGCGCGCCGTTTGGTGAGTTCACTCCGCGGATTACGCGTCATCGTGGTGGACGACGGTTCGTCGTGCCCAATTGAGCCGGAGGATTTCATCGGCGCGCACTGCGATATCGAAGTGTTGCGCCACCCCCGCAGCAAGGGGCCGGCGGCGGCACGCAATACCGGTCTGGCCGCCTGCACCACCGACTTCGTCGCATTCATCGATTCTGACGTCGCGCCGCGGCGGGGCTGGCTGGAGGCACTGCTCGGGCATTTCTGCGATCCGACTGTCGCCCTGGTCGCCCCCCGCATCGTCGGTCTGTCGCAAAGCGAGAATGCGGTAGCTCGCTATGAGGCGGTGCACTCGTCACTGGACCTCGGTCAGCGAGAAGCGCCGGTGTTACCCCACAGCACGGTGTCCTACGTTCCCAGCGCCGCGATCATCTGTCGCAGGTCTGCCATTCGTGACGTCGGCGGGTTCGACGAGACCCTGCAGTCCGGCGAGGACGTAGACCTGTGCTGGCGGCTTATCGAAGCAGGCTTCCGGCTGCGCTACGAACCAATTGCGCTGGTCGCCCACGATCACCGCACGGAACTACGGGATTGGATTGCGCGTAAGGCGTTTTATGGTGGCTCGGCGGCTCCGCTGTCTGTGCGTCACCCGGACAAGACCGCCCCGGTGGTGATCTCCGGCTGGGCACTGATGGTCTGGATTCTTATGGCCCTCGGGACGAGCATCGGTCAGCTGGCATCGTTGGTAATCGCCTTCCTGACGGGCCGCCGGATCGCCAGAGTGATGCGCAGCTCCGAGACTTCGTTCCGGGATGTTGTCGCGGTCGCCACCCGCGGCCTGTGGTCAGCGGCGCTGCAACTGGCATCGGCCATTTGCCGGCATTACTGGCCGCTGGCTTTGCTGGCGGCCATAGTCTCGCGCCACTGCAGGCGGGTCGTGCTGATCGCGGCCGTCGTGGACGGCGTGGCGGACTGGCTTAGCCGCAGGGATGCCACCGGCGACGATGCCGAACCGATCGGACTGCTGACCTACCTGTTGCTGAAGCGTGTCGATGATTTGGCCTACGGCATCGGGCTGTGGTGGGGTGTGCTGCGCGAACGCAACATTCGCGCCCTCAAACCGCAGATTCGGACTTAGCCGCCGCCTTGACCACAGCCGTCCTGCACAGCGATGTGCTGATCGTCGGTGCCGGCAGCGCTGGATCGGTTGTTGCCGAACGTCTTTCCGCCGATTCCAGCTGTGCCGTGACCGTACTCGAGGCCGGGCCCGGGCTCACCGATCCGGGGTTGCTGGCGCAGACCGCCAATGGGTTGCAACTGCCGATCGGTGTGGGCAGCCCGCTGGTCCAGCGTTATCTGACGAAGCTCACCGATCGACCGGCCCGCCGGTTGCCAATCGTGCGCGGAGCGACGGTCGGCGGCTCCGGCGCGGTCAATGGCGGGTACTTCTGCCGCGGGCTGCCCGGGGACTTCGACCGCAACAAGATACCCGGCTGGGCATGGTCTGACGTCCTCGACCACTTTCGCGCTATCGAGACAGACCTGGATTTCGATACACCCGCCCACGGCGACAGCGGCCCCATCCGGGTTCGTCGAACACCCGACATGACAGGCACCACCGAAAGTTTTGTAGCCGCTACCCAGCGCGCGGGGTTTCCTTGGATCGCTGACCTCAACGATGTCGGGCCTGAAATGCCTTCGGGTGTGGGCGCGGTCCCGCTCAACATCGTCGACGGCGTGCGCACCAGCACGGGGGCCGGCTATCTGATACCCGCGTTGAGTCGACCCAACCTGACGCTGCTGGCGCAGACGCGGGCAGTGCGCCTGCGTTTCTCCGCCGCAACCGCGGTGGGTGTCGACGCGATCGGACCTGGAGGCCCGATAACCCTGACTGGCGACCGAATCGTGCTGTGCGCCGGCGCGATTCAGTCAGCACATCTGCTGATGCTATCGGGCGTGGGTGAGGAGGCAATGCTGCGGGCCGCTGGCGTTGAAGTGGTTGCGCCACTGCCGGTTGGCACGGGATGCAGCGACCACCCTGAATGGGTGTTGCCGACCATCTGGGCGGTGGCTGTGGAGCGGCCGGTGTTGGAGGTGGTGCTGAGCACCCAAGATGGCATCGAGATCCGGCCGTACACAGGTGGTTTCGTGGCGATGACCGGCGACGGTACCGCGGGACATCGCGACTGGCCGCATATCGGGGTGGCACTCATGCAGCCGCGGGCGCGTGGACGCATCACGTTGGTCTCGCCTGATCCCCAGGTGTCGACCCGCATCGAGCACCGCTACGACAGTGAGCCCGCCGATGTCGCGGCCCTGCGTCAAGGCAGCGAATTGGCGCGCGAATTATTCGGTTCGGCAACGCATATCGGTCCAAACGTGTGGTCGACGTCGCAACATCTGTGCGGTAGCGCCCCGATGGGCGTCGACGGCGACCCGCGAGCAGTCGTTGACCATCGGTGTCGGGTCCACGGCATCGAGAACCTGTGGGTGATCGACGGGTCTATCCTGCCCGTGATCACCAGCCGCGGTCCGCATGCAACTATCGTGATGCTGGCGCACCGCGCTGCGGAGTTCGTTCAGTGAATTCACTTATGAGGCGTAGCTGCTTGCCATCCCGCCCGGGAGCCCAGAGTCCGATCAGGACTGCCGCAACGCCGGAGATGACGGCCATCGCGATGGTAGACGCGTGCATGGCCGTCAGGAATGCCGTCTTACCGAGCGTAGCCAGCTGGTTTCCTTGGGGGCCAAGTTTGTTGGCCACCTCGACGGCTTTGGCCAGCGAGTCTGTAGCGATGCGCCTCCTCCCCGGGGCGAACTAATTTCCGAGACTAACAGTCTCGTACATAGACCGGTAGTCTTGGTTTCAAACACCGGAGGTGGCTCACAATTACCGACGAGAGCATCGATCCCCGTCCGGCGCTGTCTCGGGCTCGTTTGCTGGAAGCCACCACCGCGCTGCTGCGTGCTGGCGGACCCAGCGCCGTGACCGTCGATGCGGTCACCCGTGGCGCCAACGTTGCCCGAGCCACCTTATATCGCCACTTCCCGAGCGGAAATGATTTGCTCGCGGCGGCGTTCAATACCCTCATACCGCCCGCGCCGGTGCCACCGGCCGAGAGCTCGCTGCGGGACCGGCTTGTCGCGGTGGTGATGGCCCAGGCCGAATCCATAGCCGAGGCGCCGGCGGTCATGACCGCGATGTCCTGGTTGGCGCTGGGCCCCAATCTCGAAGAGTTGCCAGAACCTCGTCACACCCACTCCGGCGATAGCGCGATCACCACACTGCGCGAACGCATCGCCCAGCAGTACGCGGCGCCGTTCGACGCCATTTTCGATGGCCCGCAGGCCGCCGAGTTGGGTGAGGTCGACCGATCCCGGGCCATCGCGCTGCTGATCGGCCCGCTGGTGCTGGGGCGCCTGTCCACCTTGCCGGATTTCGACTACCGCGAATGTGCGCGCGCAGCTGTCGACGGTTTCTTGTACGTCCAGCGCGCCCAGGGCCGGCGAACTACCGCAGCGAGTACCGAATCGGCAAGTGCTTGAGCCCGCCGACGAATGTGGTGGCGATGAGTTCGGGTTCGCCGTTCAACTCAATGGATCCCAGCCGCGGCAAGAGTTCGCTGAAGAAGCTGCTCACTTCCATGCGAGCCAGCGCGGCACCCAGGCAGAAGTGCACGCCGAAGCCAAATGCCAAGTGCTTGTTGGGGTCTCGGCCGACGTCGAAGCGGAACGGATCGTCGAACACCTCTTCGTCGCGGTTCGCGGAGACGTAAGACAGATACACCGCCTCGCCCTTGGCGATCGGCACCCCGCGGACGGTGGTGTCGTCGGCGGCGGTGCGCATGAATTCCTTGACCGGCGTCACCCAGCGGATCATTTCGTCGGTGGCCAGCGGCATCAGCTCGAGGTTATCGGTCAGGCGCTCTCGCTGGTCCGGGTTTTCGATAAGCGCCTGCAGGCCGCCGGCGATGGTGGCGCTGGTGGTGTCGTGACCCGCGGTGGCGATGATCACGTACTAGGACGCGGTGTCGACGTCCGACAGCGGCTCACCGTCCACCCGGGCGTTGGCGATCGCCGACGCCAGGTCATCGGTCGGGTGCGCTCGTCGTGACGCGGTGAGATCGTTGAAGTAGCTCAAGAATTCGAGCAGAACGTTGAGTTGTTCTTCCGGGGTAGTGCCGCGCCGGAACTCCGTGTCGTCGCCGCCGAAGAGTTCCTGGGTGAGGCTGAGCATCCGCGGAAAGTCCGATTCCGGCAGGCCCAGCAGCGACATGATGACGTAGAGCGGGTAGTTTTTTGCGACCGCCGTGACGAAGTCGCACTCGGGGCGGGCCGCCATCATCTTGTCAACGTGGATCTTGGCCAGCTCGTCGACCCGGACCTTCAGCGCTCGCATCGCCTTGGGACGAAACCAGTCGGCGCCGACGGCCCGCACCACCCGGTGCTGCGGATCGTCCATGTGGATCAGAGTGCGCAGCCCCATTCCGCCATCGAGTAGCGATTGCGCCAGATCGTCGGCCTCGGCTGTTCCCAGCAGCGGCCGGGGTGCGCTGATGAACAGGTTGTTGGCACGTTCGATCTCCATCACGTCGGCGTGTTTGGTGATCGCCCAGAACGGCCGGTACGGCGGACGGTCGACCAGCGATACCGGTGCGTGAGCGCGCAGGTGGGTCAGCGCCGCGTGCAGCCGCGGCTCGTCGGTGTAGGCCCTCGGATCGGCGAACACCTGGGCCGCTTTGTCAGATATCGGGTCGACTATCGGTGTGCTCATTGCTCTCCTCACCTGGCCTCACCTGACCCGCAATTTCTTTACCTCTGTTGAGTATCGGTGATCGGTGGCCGCACGGAGGCGTTTACATCGATCGCTAACAGGCACCGGCGGTGAGTTGGCCGGCGTAAGGATCCAGCGGTGGCTACGCAGCATGCGATTGCGTGAGCCCAACTTCTGCCAGATCTGGCCGATGAGGGCCTTACGGTTCGACGGTGATGGGGAGCGATGCTGTGGGGCTAACGCCGAGCGCGGTGTTCGTGGTGACGTTGGTCATCGTCACGTCGATGGCGGAGTCGCCTTTGCCGACGGTGAAATTCTGGTTGGCGTTGAGCTGCAACTGGAGTTGATAGGTGATGGTCTGACCTTGAGCGAGCACGAACGGCGGGACGAGCGTTTGGGAGATGAAATCCATGCCGGTCCCTTCGGCGACGTACGGCACCGTTACCCACGCCTGGATCTCGGGGTTGAGCATCTGCATCGACCCGGCGGGTATCATCGCGGCGCCGGACGGGTTGCACGAACAGTGGCCCAGCGACACCACCATCCCCACTTGGGCAAGGCCGGCGGTCGTGGTGTTGACCAGCGTGACGCTGAAGGGCATAGGCGCCCCGCCCGGATGGACCGTCGTGGGCCCCTGTGCGGCGATGGTGACGTCGATGCCACCCGCCGACCCGTGCGACCCGGCTCCAGGCGTCGGCGAGGCAGGGGAGGTGCCCGGCGGCGGGCTCGACGGCGACGCGGATTGCCCGGCAGTCGTCGTGGCAGAACCGATAGGTGTGCCGGAACTGGTGGTCGTGCCGGAACTCGAGCAGCCGACAAGGGTCACGACCATCGCTGCGCCGACCAACGTGGCGGCCAGACTCGAAGCTGTGTTCATGACGCCCTCCATATCACCCGCCGCTGCGACGCGGCTCAGGCGTAAGCGTAGGCCTGTCCGGTCCTCCTGACACTGGATCGCGACCGAATATTTGAGCACCTCTCTGCTCGGAGACCGAGACGGTGGCAGGGCGGGAACGGCGTGGCGCATAGCGCCCGGTGACACCCAAGAACCATCACGCCCCGCTTGGCCGCGAAGTGGTCGGCCCGAGATTTTGCTCGAGCCGCGTCTTAGGGCATACTGTTCAGGTTGCCTTGCGCCAGGTTTGCGCCTGGTCGGGCATACGACCAGCGCCCACACGGGCGCGTCCGGTCTCATCCTTGGAGCGCGACTAATTTCGGTCGCGGACAAGGCTGCGTGCGGGTGACATGCCCGAGCGCGGGGGCCGGGTGGACCACGACAGGTAAACAGCGGCGCAGTATCCGGCGCGACGCTAGATCGGCCCAAGATTGGGCGGGTCGATCGGCGCGCTGGGGGCACAAGGTCCGGACACGGGCCTCAAGTGGGAATGAGGTAGGAGAAGCGTGGCGGGACAGAAGATCCGCATCAGGCTCAAGGCCTACGACCATGAGGCTATTGACGCCTCGGCGCGCAAGATCGTCGAGACCGTCGTGCGCACTGGTGCCAGCGTCGTAGGTCCGGTGCCGCTGCCGACCGAGAAGAACATCTATTGCGTCATCCGCTCGCCGCATAAGTACAAGGACTCGCGAGAGCACTTCGAAATGCGCACTCACAAGCGGTTGATCGACATCCTCGACCCGACGCCGAAGACCGTTGACGCCCTCATGCGCATCGATCTGCCGGCGAGCGTCGACGTCAACATCCAGTAGGAGATCCAGGGCAATGGTGAGAAAGGGCATTCTGGGCACCAAGCTGGGCATGACGCAGGTGTTCGACGAGAACAACCGGGTTGTGCCGGTCACTGTGGTCAAGGCGGGGCCGAACGTGGTGACCCGCATCCGCACCCCGGAGCGCGACGGCTACAGCGCTGTGCAGTTGGCCTACGGCGAGATCAGCCCACGCAAGGTCAATAAACCGCTGACCGGTCAGTACACCGCTGTTGGTGTCAACCCGCGTCGCCACGTGGCCGAACTCCGTCTGGACAACCCGGACGCGGCCGCCGAATACGAGGTCGGCCAGGAGTTGACCGCCGAGATCTTCTCCGACGGCAGCTATGTCGACGTGACCGGTACCTCCAAGGGCAAGGGCTACGCCGGCACCATGAAGCGGCATGGCTTCCGTGGGCAGGGCGCCAGCCACGGCGCCCAGGCGGTGCACCGCCGTCCGGGTTCCATCGGCGGCTGCGCCACTCCCGCACGGGTGTTCAAGGGCACGCGGATGTCTGGCCGGATGGGCAACGACCGGGTGACCGTCCAGAACCTGTTGGTGCACAAGGTCGATACCGAGAACGGCGTGCTGCTGATCAAGGGTGCGGTCCCCGGCCGCACCGGTGGACTCGTCATGGTCCGCAGCGCGATCAAACGAGGTGAGAACTAATGGCAGCCAAGACCGAAAAGGGCTCGCAGGCCCAGAAGATACTGAAAATTGACGTCAAGACGCCGGACGGCAAGGTCGACGGCACCATCGCGCTGCCGGCTGAGTTGTTCGATGCCCCGGCCAATATCGCGCTGATGCACCAGGTGGTCACCGCACAGCGGGCGGCGGCCCGGCAGGGTACGCACTCGACCAAGACGCGCGGCGAGGTCCGCGGGGGTGGCCGGAAGCCCTACCGGCAGAAGGGGACCGGTCGCGCCCGGCAAGGCTCGACGCGGGCCCCGCAGTTCACCGGCGGCGGCATCGTGCACGGTCCCCAGCCACGCGACTACAGCCAGCGCACACCCAAGAAGATGATCGCCGCGGCATTGCGCGGGGCGCTGTCGGATCGGGCACGCAACGGGCGCATCCACGCGGTCACCGAGCTGGTGGCAGGTCAGACCCCGTCCACCAAGAGCGCCAAGGAATTCCTGGGCACGCTGACAGATCGCAAGCAGGTACTGGTCGTCATCGGCCGCAGCGACGAGACCGGTGCGAAAAGCGTGCGCAACCTGCCCGGTGTGCACATCCTGGCGCCCGACCAGCTCAACACCTACGATGTGCTGCGCGCCGACGACGTGGTGTTCAGCGTTGAAGCGCTCAACGCCTACATCGCCGCCAACACGGCTAGTACCGAGGAGGTTTCGGCCTGATGGCGACCATCGCTGATCCCCGCGACATCATCCTGGCCCCGGTCATCTCGGAGAAGTCCTACTCTCTGCTCGATGACAACGTGTACACGTTTGTGGTGCATCCCGATTCGAACAAGACGCAGATCAAGATCGCTGTCGAGAAGATCTTTTCCGTCAAGGTCGCATCGGTGAACACCGCGAACCGGCAGGGCAAGCGCAAGCGCACCAGGGCCGGATTCGGCAAGCGCAAGAACACCAAGCGTGCCATCGTCACCCTGGCGCCGGGCAGCAAGCCGATCGACCTGTTCGGAGCACCGGCCTAGCCGCGCGCGAGAGAAAGACTTGATTAGACATGGCAATTCGTAAGTACAAGCCGACGACACCCGGTCGACGCGGCGCCAGCGTGTCCGATTTCGCCGAGATCACCCGGTCAGCCCCGGAGAAGTCGCTGGTTCGCCCGCTGCACGGTCTTGGTGGGCGCAACGCGCACGGCCGGATCACCACCCGCCACCAGGGTGGTGGCCACAAGCGCGCCTACCGGGTGATCGACTTCCGGCGTAACGACAAAGACGGTGTCAACGCCAAGGTCGCGCATATCGAGTACGACCCGAACCGCACCGCGAACATCGCGTTGCTGCATTTCCTTGATGGTGAGAAGCGCTACATCATTGCACCGCAAGGACTCTCGCAGGGTGATGTGGTGGAGTCGGGCGCCAACGCCGACATCAAGCCGGGCAACAACCTGCCGTTGCGCAATATCCCGGCGGGTACCTTGATCCACGCCGTGGAGCTGCGGCCAGGCGGTGGCGCCAAGCTGGCGCGTTCGGCCGGGTCGAGCATCCAGTTGCTCGGCAAGGAGGCCAGCTACGCGTCGTTGCGGATGCCCAGCGGTGAGATCCGCCGGGTCGACGTGCGTTGCCGCGCAACGGTCGGCGAGGTGGGCAATGCCGAGCAGGCAAACATCAACTGGGGCAAGGCCGGTCGGATGCGGTGGAAAGGCAAGCGCCCGTCGGTCCGTGGCGTGGTCATGAACCCGGTGGATCACCCGCACGGCGGTGGTGAGGGCAAGACCTCCGGTGGCCGTCACCCGGTCAGCCCGTGGGGCAAGCCCGAGGGCCGCACCCGCGATCGGAATAAACAAAGTAACAAGCTCATCGTCCGACGCCGGCGCACCGGCAAGAAGCACTCGCGCTAGGAAGTCGAGGGAGTAGCCAACTATGCCACGCAGCCTGAAGAAGGGTCCGTTCGTCGACGGCCACCTGCTCAAGAAGGTCGATGTACAGAACGAGAAGAACACCAAGCAGGTCATCAGGACCTGGTCGCGCCGATCGACGATCATTCCGGACTTCATCGGCCACACCTTTGCGGTGCACGACGGACGCAAGCACGTCCCGGTGTTCGTCACCGAGGCGATGGTGGGTCATAAGCTTGGTGAATTCGCGCCGACCCGCACCTTCAAGGGGCACATCAAGGACGACCGGAAGGCCAAACGCCGATGACCACCACCACCGAATTTCCGTCGGCGGTCGCCAAAGCTCGGTTTGTGCGGGTGTCGCCGAGAAAGGCGCGCCGGGTGATCGACCTGGTGCGTGGCAGGTCGGTGGCCGACGCGCTCGACATCCTGCGCTGGGCGCCGCAGGCCGCCAGTGAGCCGGTGGCCAAGGTGATCGCGAGTGCCGCGGCCAACGCCCAGAACAACAACGGACTGGACCCGGCGACGTTGGTGGTGGCTACGGTCTACGCCGACGAGGGCCCGACCGCCAAGCGCATCCGTCCGCGCGCCCAGGGGCGCGCGTTCCGGATCCGCAGGCGAACCAGCCACATCACGGTGGTCGTTGAAAGCCGGCCGGCCAAGGATCAGCGGTCGGCGAAGTCGTCGAGGACCCGTCGCGCCGAGGGCAGCAAGGCCGCCGCGAAAGCCCCGGCGACAAAGGCGCCGGCCAACAAGGCTCCGGCCAAGAAGGCTCCCGCCAAATCCGCAGCCAAATCCGAGGCCAAGAAGGCGGCCGCGAAAGCGCCCGCAAAGAAGGCACCCGCCAAGACTTCTGAGACTTCTGAAGCGAAGGGAGGCTCAGACTAGTGGGCCAGAAGATCAATCCACACGGCTTCCGGCTGGGCATAACCACCGACTGGAAGTCTCGGTGGTACGCCGACAAGCAATACTCCGAGTACGTCAAGGAAGATGTCGCGATCCGTCGGCTGCTATCCAGCGGCCTGGAGCGCGCGGGGATCGCCGACGTGGAGATCGAGCGCACCCGCGACCGGGTCCGGGTGGACATCCACACCGCCCGTCCTGGCATCGTCATCGGCCGCCGTGGTACCGAGGCCGACCGGATCCGTGCAGACCTGGAAAAGCTGACCGGCAAGCAGGTCCAGCTCAACATCCTCGAAGTCAAAAACCCTGAATCGCAAGCACAATTGGTGGCCCAGGGGGTCGCCGAACAGTTGAGCAACCGGGTGGCTTTCCGTCGTGCGATGCGTAAGGCTATCCAGTCGGCAATGCGTCAGCCCAACGTCAAGGGCATCCGGGTACAGTGCTCGGGCCGTCTCGGCGGCGCCGAGATGAGCCGCTCGGAGTTCTACCGCGAGGGCCGTGTGCCGTTGCACACGCTGCGCGCCGATATCGACTACGGCCTGTACGAGGCCAAGACCACCTTCGGCCGGATCGGTGTGAAGGTGTGGATCTACAAGGGCGACATCGTCGGCGGCAAACGCGAATTGGCCGCCGCGGCGCCGGCGGGCGCCGAACGTCCGCGCCGCGAGCGGCCGTCGGGCACGCGTCCGCGTCGCAGCGGCGCTTCGGGCACCACGGCGACCGGCACCGATGCCGGACGGGCCGCGGGTGGCGAGGACGCCTCCCCGTCGGATAGCGCGCCGTCCCTCGAGCCACAGAGCACGGAGAGCTGAATCATGTTGATTCCCCGTAAGGTTAAGCACCGCAAGCAACACCATCCCCGCCAGCGCGGCATCGCCAGTGGCGGCACGGAAGTGAACTTCGGCGACTACGGCATCCAGGCCCTCGAGCACGCCTACGTCACCAACCGGCAGATCGAGGCCGCTCGTATCGCCATCAACCGGCACATCAAGCGTGGCGGCAAGGTATGGATCAACATCTTCCCCGACCGCCCGTTGACCAAGAAGCCCGCAGAGACCCGGATGGGTTCGGGCAAGGGCTCGCCGGAGTGGTGGGTGGTCAACGTCAAGCCGGGCCGGGTGCTGTTCGAGCTCAGTTACCCCAATGAAACCGTCGCCCGGGCGGCGCTCACCCGCGCGATCCACAAGTTGCCGATCAAGGCACGCATCGTTACCCGAGAGGAGCAGTTCTGATGGCAGTGGGAATTTCGCCTGGTGAACTGCGTGAGCTCACCGACGAGGAGCTGACCGAGCGCCTGCGCGAATCCAAGGAGGAGCTGTTCAACCTGCGCTTCCAGATGGCGACCGGCCAGCTCAACAACAACCGCCGGCTCCGCATTGTGCGTCAGGAAATCGCGCGCATCTACACCGTGCTGCGGGAACGAGAACTGGGCCTGGCATCTGGGCCAGATGGTAAGGAATCGTGATGGCAGAAGCTAAGACTGGCTCGAAGGCCGCCCCCAGGGCTGCCAAAGCGGCCTCGAAGGCAGCCCCGAAGCAGGCCGCAACGAAGCAAGCGGCTCCGAAGGATGCCGCGCCGAAAGACAAGGGCCCCACGCACACTCCGCCCACTCCGAAGCCGCGTGGCCGGCGCAAGACGCGCATCGGCTATGTGGTGAGCGACAAGATGCAAAAGACCATCGTGGTCGAGCTGGAAGACCGTATGCGTCACCCGCTGTACGGCAAGATCATCCGCACCACCAAGAAGGTCAAGGCACACGACGAGAACAGCGCCGCCGGCATCGGCGACCGCGTCTCGCTGATGGAGACGCGTCCGCTGTCGGCGACCAAACGCTGGCGGCTCGTCGAGATCCTCGAGAAGGCCAAGTAAAGGCCAAGTGAAAGCCAAATAGCCACAAACCAGCAACGCCAGTCGCCCGGGACCGAGGTCCCGGGCGATTCTGCTGGTTGGGACGCAGCGACAACTGGTGTCGCTCGGAGGCGGGCAAAAGCGGACTGACGCCCAACGATCTGGCACAGCGCCGTACTCACCGGGTGTAGTCTTCACGCGATGTTCGGCTGGTAAGTCCACTACGAGAGTGAGGCTGGCGATGGCGACTGAGTCGGTACAGTTCAGAGGCAAGATCGAGCTGGACATTCGTGATTCGGAGCCAGACTGGGGTCCGTACGCGGCGCCGACCGCACCGGAGAACTCACCAAACATCCTTTATTTGGTTTGGGATGACACCGGCATCGCGACCTGGGATTGCTTCGGGGGCCTGGTTGAGATGCCCGCCATGGCGCGGATCGCCGAGCGCGGTGTGCGACTGTCGCAATTTCACACCACCGCACTGTGCTCACCGACGCGGGCGTCGCTGCTGACCGGTCGCAACGCCACCACCGTGGGCATGGCCACCATTGAGGAGTTCACCGACGGCTTCCCCAACTGCAACGGTCGGATCCCTGCCGACACCGCACTGCTCTCGGAGGTGCTCGCCGAACGTGGCTACAACACCTACTGCGTAGGCAAGTGGCACCTGACGCCGCTGGAAGAGTCCAGTATGGCGTCGACGAAGCGGCACTGGCCGACCTCCCGCGGTTTCGAACGGTTCTACGGGTTCATGGGCGGGGAGACCGACCAGTGGTATCCGGACCTGGTGTACGACAACCACCCGGTAAACCCGCCCGGCACACCGGAGGACGGCTATCACCTGTCGAAGGACATCGCCGAGAAGACCATCCAATTCATCCGCGATGCCAAGGTGATCGCACCCACCAAACCGTGGTTCAGCTACGTATGCCCCGGCGCCGGGCATGCGCCGCATCACGTCTTCAAAGAATGGGCCGACAAGTACGCCGGCCGGTTCGACATGGGTTATGAGCGCTACCGCGAGATCGTGCTGGAAAAGCAAAAGTCGATGGAGATCGTGCCGCCTGAAACCGAATTGTCGCCCATCAACCCGTACATCGATGTGAAGGGACCGGACGGCCAGCCGTGGCCACTACAGGACACGGTGCGCCCCTGGGACTCGCTCAACGATGACGAGAAGAAGCTGTTCAGCCGGATGGCCGAGGTGTTCGCCGGCTTCCTGAGCTACACCGATGCCCAGATCGGCCGGATCTTGGACTATCTCGAGGAATCCGGCCAGCTGGACAACACCATCATCGTGGTGATCTCCGACAACGGCGCCAGCGGCGAGGGCGGTCCGAACGGATCGGTCAACGAGGGCAAGTTCTTCAACGGCTACATCGACACCGTCGAAGAGAGCATGAAGTTATTCGACCACCTCGGTGGGCCCGAGACCTACAACCACTACCCGATCGGGTGGGCGATGGCGTTCAACACGCCCTACAAACTGTTCAAGCGCTACGCCTCGCATGAGGGTGGTATCGCCGACACGGCAATCATCTCCTGGCCCAACGGTATTGCGGCGCACGGAGAGGTCCGCGACAACTACATCAATGTCTGCGACATCACCCCGACCGTCTACGACCTGCTGGGCATGACTCCGCCGGAAACCGTCAAGGGCATTTCACAGAAGCCGCTGGATGGCGTGAGTTTCAAAGCGGCCCTTGCTGACTCGGGCGCCGACACCGGCAAGGACACCCAGTTCTACACCATGCTGGGTACCCGCGGGATCTGGCACCAGGGCTGGTTCGCCAACACCATCCATGCGGCCACACCCGCGGGTTGGTCGCACTTCGATGCCGACCGGTGGGAACTATTCCACATCGAAGCCGACCGCAGCCAGTGCCACGACCTGGCTGCCGAGCAGCCCGAGAAGCTCGAGGAACTCAAGGCGCTGTGGTATTCCGACGCCGCCAAGTACAACGGCCTGCCGCTGTCGGATCTGAATATCGTGGAAACGATGACCCGGTGGCGGCCCTATCTGGTCGGCGAACGGTCCACTTACACTTACTATCCCGACTGTGCTGACGTCGGCATCGGCGCCGCCGCCGAGATTCGCGGCCGCTCGTTCTCCGTGCTGGCCGACGTGACCGTGGATACCACCGGAGCCGAAGGTGTGCTATTCAAGCAAGGCGGCGCCCACGGCGGCCACGTGCTGTTCATCCAGGACGGACGGCTGCACTACGTCTACAACTTCCTCGGTGAGCGCCAGCAGCTGGTTTCTTCGTCGAGCGCGGTGCCGTTGGGCAGACATCTGTTCGGCGTTAGTTATTCGCGGACGGGAACCGTGGCGAACAGCCACACACCGCTCGGTGACGTTGCGCTGTTCGTCGACGACAACGTGGTCGGCACGCTGGCGGATGTGACGACACACCCGGGAACGTTCGGGTTGGCGGGTGCCGGCATCACCGTCGGGCACAACGGTGGTTCGGGGGTGTCAAGCCGCTACAAGGCGCCGTTCACGTTCACCGGCGGCACCATCGCCCAGGTCACCGTCGACCTTTCCGGCCGGCCCTATGTGGATGTCGAAATGGAACTCGCGCTTGCCTTTTCGCGCGACTGAACCGCCGGCGAGATGCGTGTGCGACGTCCTCGGATGGGCATGCCTGGTGGCTGGTGTGGTCGTGGGCTGCGAGAAGACCACGGGCGGGGCCGCTATCCCGGCCAGTGGGACGGCTTCGTCAACGACAGCGGTGTCGGGGTCGGTTTCAGCGTCGGTTTCAGCCTTACCGCACCCGTCTTTCGACCCGGCAGAGCCGGTGCCCGGCGTCGCGACGACGCTGCCGGACCACATTCCGCCTAATGCCCTCGCATGCTTTCCGTCGCCCACCGGTGGTGGCCGCTTAACCATGGCTGGGGTGCCCGACCGGGGGGCGCCGAGGCTCACGGTGAGCCTGCCGGACGGCTGGAGCTTGGTTGCGGGTACCGGTGATACGGCATTGACGTTGACCGGTCCCGACGGCATGTCCGGCGCCGTGACCATCGCTGAGACTGTCCTCGAGCCTGGTGGGGCCTTCTTGAAATATGCCGTCGACATGCATGATTCGCGGCCGGGCGTCAAATTCACGGTGGCGGCGGCTCAGTTCTGCGGTTACAGCAGCCAGCAGCTGACCGGCACATTTCAAGGCCCTTCAGGCACTTTCGACTTCGCCGACCGCCTGACCCACATCTGGACCAACACGAAAAAGTACCTGGTCGCGATCAAACTGCAGGGGCCGGCAGGCGCGGCCGGATTCGATGCCGCGAAAGCCACGTTGATGCAGGAGTTCGCTGTCGTCATTCCCTGAAGCCGTGTTCCGATCGCCACCGGGCTGCTAGCATCGGGCCTCGTGCTATTGCTCGCTGTGCGGTCCGATAAGCCTTGGTCTCCAACGGTTCGCGGTGGCGACCAATGACCGCGGAGCCGCCGACGGCACCCGTGCCGCCGGCGAAACCCGGGTCGCGAGGACGGCGCATCGCGATCGCTTTCGGGATTCTCGTGGGTGTCATCGCTATCTACGTCCTATCCTTGCTTGGGGTGCACCTATTGGCCAAATCATCGCCCCCGCTCCCTAAAGTGGATCTGGGCCAGTACCAAAAAGAGGACAGCGTTGTGCAGCTGCGCCTCGAGGAGCTGAAGACCGTCGCAAATCGACTGTCGGTGAATGTCCTCGTCTATCCCCAGGAGTCGCTGATCGATCAAAACTCCCGCGTGTTGACCACCGACACTGTCGTACGCCTGTATCCCGAGACTGACCTGGGAGACCTGCAATACCCCAAGGGAAAAGCGCCAGCGCAAGTCGCCACCACGATCGAGGCGCACGGCGATCCCGGAAACTGGCCATTCGACACGTACAGGACCGACGAAATCTCGGCCTTGGTCTTCACCGGCGATTACCACGACATAGCATGGGTCCGTATGGAAGTAACCGGATCGTTGGACGGCTGGGATGTGAGCGTCAAACGCGTCCACGACGCCCAGGACGCCAACAACCCAAATAGCCTTGACAACGTCATCATCACGTTGCACAGGTCCAAGGGCCCACTGATTTTCGACCTGGGGCTCTGCCTGATCCTCATCAGTCTGCCTGCCTTGGCGCTGATCGTGGCCATTCCGATGGCATTGGGCACGACGTCGTTCTTGCCGCCGTTCTCAACGTGGTATGCCGCGATGCTGTTCGCCATTGTCCCGCTGCGCAACTTCTTTCCCGGCTCTCCACCGCCCGGCTCGTGGGTCGACCAAGCCATCGTGCTGTGGGTGTTGATAGCGCTGGTCGTCGCGATGTCTCTGTTCGTCGTGGCCTGGGTCCGGCAACGAGATCGAAAACCGAAGTAACCGGCCTTAGCTGAATTCGTTGCCGCCACAGGCTGGGTCAGGTGATTGCGTCGACGGCGCTTGAGACTCTTGATTGGAAGTCGGGGGACAGCGGGATGTAGCCGCTCTTGTTGAGGTCGATCTGGCCGGGACCAATCGCCGCCTGCAGGAACGACTTGACCGCCAAGGCGTCCTCGGGATTGGGGTATTTGGAGCAGACGATCTCGTAGGTGGCCAAGACGATCGGGTAGACATCGGGTTGGGCGGGGTTGTAGAACGACGAAATGTCGAGCACGAGGTCGTTGCCGCTGCCGATGATTTTGGCGCCGGTGATGGTCTTGCCCACCGTGTCGGTGCCGATCCGCACTGGGCGTAACGACCTGCGGCTTGCCGGGGTTTTGATCTCGGCGGCGAAAAGCCCTTGCTGGAGCGCGTATGACAATTCGTTGTAGCTTATCGCGCCCTCGGTGGTCTTCACAGCCGCCGAGGTGCCATTGTTGCCTGAGGCGCCGATACCGACGCCGCCGTTGAACGTCTTGCCGGTGCCCTTAGCCCAGGCTCCGCCAGATGCGGCCTGCAGGTAGGACTGGAAGTTAGCGGTGGTGCCGGATGCGTCGCTGCGGTAAATGACGCGGATGTCCTCTGACGGCATGGATGCGTTGAGCGCAGTGAGGGCCGGGTCATCCCAGCGCGTGATGGTGCCGTTGAAGATCCTGGCCAGCGTGGGCGCGTCGAGCACCAAAGAGTCGATGGAGCTGAGGTTGTAGGTGATGGCCAGCGGCCCGAACACCACGGGCAGGTTCCAGGCGTCGGCGCCGCCGCATCGCCGTTTGGCTGTGGCATATTGGTCCCCGGACAGCGGTGTGTCTGATCCGCCGAAATCGGTCTTGCCGGCGAGGAATTCGCTGATTCCGGCGCCCGAGCCGTTAGCGGTGTAGTTGAGTGTCTGCCCGGAGCAGGCCTTGCGGTAAGCGTCGATGAACCGGGTCATCGCGTTGGCTTGCGCGGTCGAGCCGCTGGCGGCTAAGGCCCCCTTGCCGCCGCAGTCCACCTTGGCGCCGGCGGCATAGGCCAGGGTCGCGTGCGAGTTGCTGCAAGCCGAGAGCACCATGGCACCCGCAGCCAGCAAGCTTATGGCGACACCTAGTCGGTTGCGCTTCACGTTGATTGCCTCCTTGAGAACAACAGACGGGTCAGCCCGAGTAGACGATCATGGGTGTCAGTCTCCGGCGGCGTAGCTGCGAGCAGGTTGGTCCGCACGGCCTCGTCGACCACGATGGCGCCCGGCGTCGGTCGACATTTACAGCTATCAAACCAACAGGCAAACAAACAGCAGATGAACAGGGCGGTCTGATTTCTGGAGAAGCGAAACAGCGACGGCGGTTCCCATTTCTTGCTACATCGACGCAGCGGAAATTGTA
Source organism: uncultured Actinomycetota bacterium (assembly GCA_963728815.1). Classification (GTDB taxonomy): domain Bacteria; phylum Actinomycetota; class Actinomycetes; order Mycobacteriales; family Mycobacteriaceae; genus Mycobacterium. The sequence continues at coordinate 38,971 of CAVSLH010000011.1, read as the reverse complement.
ATGTCGCCTCGCGGTCGGCACGGGTTCGTTACCATCTGACCTCGTGTTGTTTCCGACGAGGACTTCAGAATGCCCGCGGTTGCGCGGCGGGCTAAGCCGCGGCTTCCAACTGTGCGCGGGCGTGGTGACCAATGACCGCTGAGGCTCCGCCGACCCCGCCGCCGCCTGCGACGCCCGCGACACCACCGCCTGCGACGCCACCGTCGTCGCGGAAACGCATGGTGATCGGTTTCGGCATTGTCGTGGCTGTCATGATTGTTTACGCCCTATCGCTGTTTGGCGTCCACTTGCTGGCCAGATCGGCAGGACCGCTCAAGCCACCGGACCTAAATGCGACCAACGACACCATTGTTTTGGTGCGCCTCGAGGAGCTGAAGACCGTCGCAAATCGCCTCACGGTGAAAGTGCTTGTGATCCCCGAGGATTCGATGTTCGACAAACGCCTCGATGTCCTGAAAACCGACACCGCGGTGCGCATGGACCCCCCGAACGACCTGGGAGACTTGCAATACCCGGCAGGGAAATCGCCAGCGCAAGTCGCCACCACGATCGAGGCGCATGGCGATCCCAATAACTGGCCATTCGACTCCTACACCACCGACACCCTCTCAGCGGAAGTACTCGTCGGGTCCGGCGATGCTCGCCAATACGTACCCGCCCGTGTGGAAGTAACCGGAGCGTTGGACGGCTGGGACGTTAGTGTTCAGCACGTCGGCGAAGCCAGCCAAGAGTCGGAGCGCCCTGACAACGTGATCATCACGTTGCACAGGGCAAAGGGCCCGCTGATCTTCGACCTGGGGATCTGCCTGGTTCTTTTCGCCCTGCCTGCTTTGGCATTTGCAGTGGCCATTCAGATTGCGTTGGGCAGGAGGAAATTCGTCCCACCGTTCGTAACGTGGTTCGCTGCGATGCTGTTCGCTGTCATTCCCATACGCAACTTCCTTCCCGGCTCGCCACCGCCGGGTGCGTGGATCGACCAGGCCCTCGTGATCTGGGTGCTGATCGCGCTGGTCGGGGCGATGGGCCTGTACATGGTCACGTGGTACCGACAATCGGACTAAATCGCGTCGCATAACTCTTGTTGGGGCGCCCGGGGCCGTTCGCGGTCGTCATACCCTGAAGTGGTGCTCACCGAGCTGGTCGACTTGCCGGGCGGATCATTCCGCATGGGCTCGACGAGCTTTTACCCGGAAGAGGCGCCGATCCATACCGTGACCGTGGGCTCCTTCGCGGTGGAGCGGCACCCGGTGACCAACGCGCAGTTCGCCGAATTCGTCGCAGCCACAGGCTACGTGACGGTCGCCGAGCAACCGATCGACCCAGAGCTTTACCCGGGGGTAGATCCCAACGACCTGTGTGCCGGCGCCATGGTTTTCCGCCCCACGCCGGGCCCGGTCGACCTGCGTGACTGGCGGCAGTGGTGGGACTGGGTCGTGGGTGCGAACTGGCGTCATCCATTCGGGCCGGACAGCGGTATCGCGGACAGAGCCGATCACCCCGTCGTGCAGGTGGCGTATCCCGACGCCGCGGCCTACGCGCGGTGGGCCGGGCGGCGGCTGCCGACCGAGGCCGAGTGGGAGCATGCGGCCCGCGCCGGAACCACGACGACGTACTCCTGGGGCGATGAGGAGAAGCCTGACGGTCAGCTGATGGCCAACACCTGGCAGGGCAGGTTCCCGTACCGCAACGACGGTGCGCTCGGCTGGGTGGGAACTTCGCCGGTCGGGACTTTTCCGCCCAACGGGTTCGGCCTGATCGACATGATCGGCAACGTCTGGGAGTGGACCGCCACCGCGTTTTCCGCACACCACCGGCTCGATCAGCCGCCGAAATCCTGCTGCGCACCATCGGGGCCCGCGGATCCGACCGTCAACCAGACGTTGAAAGGCGGTTCGCACTTGTGCGCGCCGGAGTACTGCCACCGCTACCGGCCGGCAGCGCGGTCACCGCAATCGCAGGACACCGCGACGACCCACATCGGGTTTCGCTGCGTGGCGAATCCGGCGTCCGGCTAGCAACGCTGCAGCGCATCGCCATCCGCTGTCCTCGCGGATCCCTTGTCCGGCAGGTTAACGCTGGATGGCCGGCGGGTGACGGAAGCCCCGTACGCGTGCGGACGTGGGATTTCGCCGCGCGGTCAGCACGGCTATTCGCTAGCATCTGACCACGTGTCGCCCCGACAAACTGGATTTCACCGGCCAGTTCCAGATCGGCCCCAGCAAGCAGTGCAGCGCCCGCAGCACGCTATTGCTCGCGGCGGTGACCAATGACCACTGAGACTCGGCCGACACTGTCTCCGCCGCCGACGGTGGAGGAGCCGACACTGCCGCTAAAGGAAAAGCAGCAGCCGCGAAAAGAAATGCCGCAGAAACCGCGCATCGCGATCGGCGTGGGCATTCTGGTGGCTGTCATCGCCGCCTACGCCCTATCGCTGCTCGGCGTCCACTTGCTGGAAAAATCAGGGGGTCCGCTCCCTCCACTGGACCTGAGCCAGGGCGGGGGCGATGCGACCATCGTGCAGCTACGCCTCGAGGAGCTGAAGCCCGTCGCGAATCGCCTCACGGTGAATGTGCTCGTTTATCCCGGGGTCGCACAGTACGACAATTGCTTCGATGTGCTGGGCACCGACGTCGCCGTGCGCCTGTATCCAACGAGCGACCTGGGGGACCTGCATTACCCGAAAGGAAAAGCACCGGCACAACTCAGCACCACCGTCGAGGCGCACGGCGATCCCGGTAACTGGCCATTCGACTCGTACAACACCGAGCCAATCTCGGCTGATGCGTTCGTCGGGCCTGGCGACAACCTCAAAAAGGTACCCGCGCGTGTCGAAGTAACCGGGTCGTTGGACGGTTGGGACATTAGCGTCAACCGCGTTCACGACCCCAGCGCGCTCCCAACCTCACGCGCCACCGACAACGGGAACGTGGTCATCACCTTGAAGAGGGCCAAGGGCCCGCTGATCTTCGACCTGGGTATCTGCCTGGTCCTCATCAGCCTGCCCACCTTGGCGCTGTTGGTGGCCGTTCCGATGGCACTGGGCAGGAGGAAGTTTCTGCCGCCGTTCGCAACGTGGTATGCCGCGAACCTGTTCGCCATCGTCCCGCTACGCAACATCCTTCCCGGCGCCCCACCGCCCGGTTCGTGGATCGACCAAGCCATCGTGCAGTGGGTGCTGATCGCGCTGGTGACGGCGATGAGCCTGTACATCTTCGCCTGGGTCCGGCAAGGGGACTAAAAGCGCGGCGAAAACTGGGCTGACGTCGGAGCGGCACTCGGCGACCAACGCGCCGATGCCGGTTTATCCACAGCCTGAAGGCTTCAGCTATTTCGTTGTCGGACGCCTTTGACATAATTGTACGTATGTTCGAACAGGTGCCCGGCTTTGGGCCGCAACCGAAGGTTATGGCCCGGTTTGATGAGCTGTTCGAGCGGCACTATCCGTCGACCACGCGGGAGTCAGCCGCCCTGGTGGATCGGATCTGCTCGTCCTCCCGGGCGGAGAACCGGGCGACAGCCGAGCAGCTGGCCGCGATTGGCGAATTGTTTGCCTATCGGCTGTCGCGTTCCTCGGACACCGAAGCGTGGGCGGTCGACACCATGGAGGCGGTGACCGCTGAGCTGGCCGCGGCGTTGCGAATCAGTCAGGGGCTGGCCGGTAGCCGGCTGCGGCATGCCCGGGCCATGCGCGAGCGGCTGCCGAAGGTGGCGGAACTCTTCAAAGCCGGCGATATCGACTGTCGGACGTTTCAGACGATCGTGTATCGCACCGATCTGATCACCGACCGTGGAGCACTGGCGGCGGTGGATGTAGAGCTCGCCGTCAAGGTGCCGCGGTGGCCGTCGATGACCCAGGGCCGGCTGGCCGGGCAGGTCGACAAGATCGTGGTTAAGGCCGACGCGGATGCGGTGCGGCGGCGCAAGGAGCGCCAGGCCGACCGGCAGATCTGGATCGGGGATCTCGAAGGCGGCATCTCTGAGATCCACGGCAGCCTGTTCACCCCCGACGCCCATGCTCTCGAGAACCGATTGAATGCGTTGTCGGCCACGGTCTGTGAGCACGATCCGCGCAGCCGTGAGCAGCGCCGCGCCGACGCCCTGTGCGCGCTGGCGGCGGCGGCGGATCGGCTGGGCTGCCGCTGTGGGCGACCCAACTGTGCAGCCGGAAAGCGGCGTGCCGCAACGCCTGTGGTGATTCACGTGATTGCCGAGCAATCCACGCTCGATGGCAGCGGCTCGGCGCCCGCATCCGAGGTTGGCGCCTATGGGCTCATCGCGCCTGAACTCGTTGAGGAACTGGCCAAGTCGGCGAAGCTGGTGCCGCTGGTCCACCCGGCCGACGCCCCGCCTGAGCCGGGATATGTGCCCTCGAAGGCGCTGGCGGATTATGTGCGCTGCCGGGATTTGACGTGCCGCTGGCCCGGCTGCGACCGGCCGGCGCTGGAAAGCGATCTCGACCATACGATCCCGTACACCGACGGCGGCCCGACGCATGCGTCGAACTTGAAGTGCTATTGCCGCACCCACCAGCGGCTCAAACGATTAGAGGCCGGTCCGATCCTTGATGCGCTGCCTGACCGCGGCCCTACCGTTGGCCAGGGTCGCCAAGCCGAAACGGGTGGCTCTCCAATAAGTGACATCGTCGATACGGGGCCAGGTGACTGCGCGACTTTCGTAGACGAGGTCGGCATGCTTTAACAGCTGCATCGCCTCCAAAAATTGACAGCCCGGCTCTTCGGGATAAATTTGGCTGCTAAATCCGGATCTGGGATACCACCCATGAAGCTCAAACAGCCAGTTGACGATGTTGCCGCCGTCGAGGGAGCCGCCGCCGCCGAATGCCGGCATGAGCTCGGCAGCCAGATCCCCCGGCGGCACGCTGTTCATCCAGTCAATCATGGGTCGTGCGGCGTCATCCTTGGCCATGTGATCCATCTTCCGCTGCGAACCGTGCCATGACAGCCTCCTGTGTGACGCCCAATGGCGCAGCGGCATGAGGGTACGCCAGCCGCCAGGCCGCCGCGCCGTTGTCGAGGTTGAGGTTTAGGCCTGGCCCAACCCGGCGCTGAACGGGTAGGGAGTGCAACCCTGTGGCCCGGTCTCGGCTAATCCCTGCTAGTACTACAGCCGTAGATCGCGGTCATTGGTGTTGATGGTGTTTCCGGTGGTGGCAGGCGCGGGCGATTGCCTGGTGTTTTCGGCGCCATGTAGACCATGCCAGGATGTCGGCGACGGCGTGCAGGGGTCGTAGCAGTAGCGCGTCGAATAGTCGACGAAACTCGTTGACTGTCAAGGTGATTAGTGTGGTCCCGGCGGTGTCAACGTACCGTTGTGCGGCGGTGGTGACGACCAGGAAGGCATGCGCGAGCATGGCCAGGGTGACCCAGCGGTGCCAGGAGGTCCAGCGGCGCACCTGATGCTCATCCAGTCCGGTCAGTTCCTTGCTGGTTTGGAAGGATTCCTCGACCTTCCAGCGCCACCCGGCCACCCGCACGTAGTCGGCAAGGGTCGCTGGCTGGGGGCTGTAGCAGCGGTAATAGGCCAACTCGCCGGTCTTGTCGTTGCGACGGACCAGCAGGTGATGCTGACCAGCCGCGGCGCCGTCGGCGTCGCTGTCGGTGATGTCGATGAGCGCCCAGGAATACCAGCGCTGACCCTTGGCGCCCATACCGACCGAGCGACGCTGCCAGGCCCGCCGCGGCAGCGACGCAGTGAGCACATCGACCCGCTCGGCGCCGGCGCCGGTGGTCACCGCGCGGTTGGCGCCGATGCCCAGCACATAGCCGATGCCCCGCTGCTGCAGTGTCTGGCGCAGCTCGGGATCGGCGCCGTAGACCTCGTCGCCGGCCACCGCGCCCGCCGGCATGCCGGCATCAAGGGCGGCGGTGATCATCTGGGTGGCCAGGGCCGGTTTGGTAGCGAACTCGACGTCATCGGGAACACCGGCAGCCGCACGGCGCTCCGGGTCCTCGCACCAGTCCTTCGGCAGATACAGTCGTCGGTCGATCAACGTGTGCCCGGCTCGGGCCGCATACGCCAAATACACCGCCACTTGGGAGTTTTCGATCCGGCCCGCGGTGCCGCTGTATTGGCGTTGCACCCCCACGGTGGCGGTGCCCTTCTTGACATCACCGGTCTCATCAACGACCAATACCGCGTCGAGATCACCCAGATGCTCGCTGAGGTAGCCCCGTAGATCGGCTACCACACCGTCGGCGTCCCACTTGGCGCGAGCCAGCAGATGCTGCAGCCGATCCGGGCTGGGATGACCCGCTCGCTCGGCCAGTGTCCAGCAGTTCTTGCGGCCCAAATCCGAGACCAGTCCCAGCATCAACGCCCCAGCGTTACGCAGCGTCTCGCACCGCGAAAACCGCGACGCGACACGATCGAGAACCTCATCAAACCCCACACGCCAGCGTTCAACGTCTACGCTATGAGCCGCGGCGACCGCGGCTAATTCTGTTGTCTTCACAAACTCCGAACAATGCCGCGGTCACCGCCTCAACCAGCGCAGACACACCGCACGACACGATCTACGGCTGTAGTACTAGGAGGCTCCAAACGGTTCTTTAGCATTCCGCTACCACCACCAAACAATTACCTTCGAACTTGCCGAAACGTGGCTACTTCGAAACGTATTGCTGCATGCCCGGCGGCAGATTACCCACCGTACCGGCCCACGCGACGTTTGAACCGCTGCGCCTGACCGAAATTGACACCAGCGAAGATCGGACAGGGTGACCGTGGTCACCGGATGCAGTGGTTACTTCGAACCGTGCCGCGGGGTCGGCGGTTGCTTATCCGTCGACCGCCGGACCGCGGTGTAGGCGGCATGGCCAGCCACGACCGCGTCCTTAGCCGGATCCAGCGCATGGGCCGCCGGGGGCCTCGTCGGCCGCCCGTCGAGCACGTCGGCGGCCTCCAGCAGCGCCGCGGCGAACCGACGTACGGTGGCGGTGTCCATACCACCGCGCGGCGCTTCGCTGTAAAAGACCCGCGGGTCCGTACGGATCATCTGTCCCCCGACACAATGATCCTCGCAGGCCACCCACACCTGCCACGGGCCGAGGTACCACTCCACGGGCGCGCACCCGACCGGCCGATGCCAGAACAAGATCGGCTGGGCGTCCGGGCACCAGTCGGGTGGTTGGGGTGCGGGGCCGACGTCGGTCATATGCTTGCCATCCTTTCGCTTAGCTGGTCCCCAAGATAATCGGCGCTACAGCACTGCCGAATCCGAGCATTTCAGCAGGTCAGAGTACAGCTTTGGCTAGGTCAGGATGGCCAGTTTCTCTCGGGACAGGTGCCTATTTGGAGACAAGAAATTCGCTAGAACACACTTTCTCGTTTCGCTAGCAGCAGCAGTAAAGGACGCAGGACTCATCCCGCGCCCGTCACGGCCAGGATGGTGCGGGCCACCAGGTCGGGGTCGTCGACCATCGCAAGGTGTCCGACGCCGGGCAAGAGCACCCACGTAGCGCCGGGCAGGCGTTCGCGGGCAGTCTGGCCGTGCGTCGCGGCCGGAGCGAGTCGGTCGAACTGGGCCCAGGCCAGAGTGACCGGGCACGGCAACGGGTCCAGCGGCTCGGCCTGCTCGTCGGGGGAATAGTGATCCATGAACGGGCAGTCGATGGAATCGTCCATCACCTCCAACATCCTCGCGGCGCTAAGGCGGTCACCGTGACACGCGCCGTCACGGAAACCGAGGCGGCGGACTACTGCGAACCTGAGACTGAGCGGCGCCATCGGACGGGCGACGCGGGTTAGCGCGCGGAGCCTGCGTATCTTTCCGAGGACTTGTTTATGAGAATCGCTGTCCCACCAGAAGCCCGCCGGGGAGAAAGCGCAGACGCTCGCGGCGCGCCCACGCCGTGCCAACTCGATGGCCACCCATCCGCCCAGAGAGTTCCCGGCGAGATGCGGTCGCGCCAGACCATGCTCGTCCAGATAGTGTTCCGCCGCGTCCACCATGTCGCTAACCCCCGCCGGACGGCGCTGGATGGCAGGCCCGCCGCGATGCCCGAGGAGAGTCGGCGCGTGAACATCGTGATGCTCGGACACCAGCGGAACAATGTCCTGCCAGATGCGGCCCGAGGCGGTTGCGGAATGCAGTAGGACCAGGGGCGATTTCTCTGAAATCACGGCAAAAGTGTGACACCAGCCGTGCAGCCAACGCCATAATTTCCCGCAGGCCCGCGAATGGCCTGTCTTCCGGGATGGCAGGCCCAGGCAGATGTAACGCGGAGCCGTGTCCTGTCTAGAGTGTTCTTCGCAAAGTCGCTTGCACCATTTGCTGAAGACACACGACGCGCCTGCGTCCCCCAGGCGTACACGGTCGATGCTTATCTGCCTGTAGTTGGGTCGTGATTCGACCACGTTGTACTCACACCGTCCCGCGGGCGGCCCACGCGGTAGCGGTGACGGTGAACGGCCCACTACCCAGACGTTCGCGAGCCACTGATTCGAGACGTGCGCGAGCGTCGTCATCGAGTCGCTGGACGTAGTCACCGGCAGGACCTACACCGTATGTGTACGGCTCCCACCACTCCTCAAACGTCGGGTGCACAACATCGACCGCAACGGAATCTTCTTCCACATCGCACAGGCCAGCAGCTTCGACTAGCTCAGCCAGGTGCCCTATAGGCGCCCCGGAGAGGAGCGCTTCATCCTCAACTTCAGGGTCGATCATGTGAACCGCATCCCAGAACGGCGCCAGTGCACCGGTCGGCCCGTCCCACACGCATGCTGCAACGACACCGCCAGACCGAGTCACTCGCGCCATCTGTCTGAGGCCGGCCACTGGATCCGTCATGAAGTGCACCACCAATTGCGCGAGAGCAGCGTCGAAGGCGGCGGTGTCGTACGGCAATTCCTCCGCCGTACCGCGACGCACGTCGACGTCTGGGAAGCGCATACGGATCGCGTCGATGAACGGCGGTGAAGGATCGATCGCCGCGACCTTGGCTCCGACCGAACGCAAATGCGCCGTCAGGGCCCCTGGTCCACAGCCGACGTCAAGCACCTTATCGCCCACGCCGACCCCGGCAAATGCCGCAAAGACCGCCGCAAGAGGCTCGGCATATCGGCCCATGAAACGGGCATAGGCCTCTGGCGGGACGACAAAACTCACTGGGCAATGCTACGTCGCTAGACACGTCATGGAGCGAGGTCGCCGTTCTCGTTGGACTCGGTGAAAAGCCGGGGGGAGCCTAACGAGGTAGTGCAGGTGTCACTTGTTCAATGTTGGTTGAAAACGGAACTAGACCACGTCACACTGCCGGCCGTGTCAACCCTTTAGAAATGTTCTTCAGCAATTCGCTACCATCACTTGGTCAAAACGTTCTGGGGGTGGCGTGATAAGCAGTTGCCCGACGGGGCGGTGATTCTGACATCACCATCAGGGCGAACCTACGTCACCACACCAGGCAGCGCGCTGCTGTTTCCGAGTTTGTGCCTGTCAACGGGCGGTGCGCCGGCACCGGAAGCTGACCCGCCGCTCGAGTACTGCGGCGACCGGACCGCGATGATGCCCAAACGGCGCCGCACCCGTGCGCAAAACCGGGCCCACCGTATTGCCACCGAACGCCGACAGAATCACGACGCTCGCGTAACCCGGCGGGCTGAGTGCTTGAGCTACGTCGGGCCGGCCCCACCCGGGACCGACGACGATCCGCCGCCGTTCTAGGTCAGTGTCGGTGGAGGATATTCACATGCCCGCATCGCATCCCGAAAACCACGTGAGCTGCGAGCAACTGCCGCCGCTGGCCGCTGAAGATCACGCCTGCGATGTCTGTGCGTTGGTTTACCCGGAGACTCGGATCGACGACGCGGTCAGCGTCATCGCCGGCCTACCGGGCGCGGTCCGGGAGGTGGTCTGCGCAATCCCGCCTGAGGTGCGCCGGGTGCGGCCTAGTCCTGGTGTGTGGTCGGTTACCGAGTACGTCTGCCATCTGCGCGACGTCTACGTCACCTTCACCATCCGGCTGCACCGCATCCGCACCGAGCACCAGCCCGCCTTGGAGCCGATGCTCAACGATTTGCGGGCTCGTCGTTTCCGGTACAACGATTGCGACCTCGCTGCCACGCTTGACGAGCTGGCGGCGGCTGCGGCGGGTTTCTGCGACGAAGTCACGCGCACGGGAGAACACGACTGGGATCGCGTGGCGACCCGCTTGCCAGGCGAGCAGCGCACTGCGCGCTGGCTCGTACGCCAGGCGATGCACGAAGGCGTTCACCACCTCGGCGACATCCACAGAATCGGCGAAACACTTAGTGGAACTGCTCAGGACCGCGGAGCGCGTGTGACGGTGACTTTCGCCGGATGCGGCGACGCGTTCGGCAGCGGTGGACGTTGTCAGGCTTGCATAGTGGTCCAGGCTGGTGAATTTCCCCCGATCCTGCTTGATTGTGGCGCGACCAGCCTGGTCGCCCTCAAGCGTCAGGGTGTCGACCCCAATACTGTTGGCGCCGTGCTGGTTTCGCATCTCCATGCCGACCACTTCGGTGGGCTCCCCCAGCTCATCCTGGACGGGCAATTCCGCCACCGCGTCGCTCCGCTGACCGTCGCCGGCCCTGTTGGAACCGCCGAGCGGCTCACCGCTGCGCTCGAACTAATGTTCCCCGGCGCATCCACGGTGCATCGCCGGTTCGACGTTGACGTGATCGAACTGCGACCCGACACCGCCTCGACGAGGATCGAAAACGCAATCGTGCAAGCGGTCGAGGTAGACCATGGCATGCCCAGCGCATCCCTCGGCCTGCGCGTCGAGGTCGCTGGCAAGACGATCGCCTACAGCGGCGACACCGCGTGGACCGACGCCCTGATTGATCTGGCTACCGGCAGCGACCTGTTCATCGCCGAGTCTTATTTCTGGAACAAACTCGTGCCCTACCACTTACGCCATGCGGATTTGGTCGCACATCGCGACCAGCTGGTCAGCCAGCGGATCGTCCTCACCCATATGTCCGACGACATGCTTTCCCACGCAGATGAAGCCGCCTTCGACCTCGCTTACGACGGTCACGTCATCAACCTCTGATCACACGGGCAACCGCGACACCGGGCGCCGATGCCCGCTTTGATTGGAAATTTGGCTCTGAGCTGGTCGTCCCCTAGACTCTAGGGGTTGCCTTGGGCAGACCTCGGCCGGTTCGCGCAAACGTAATCGACCCCGCGTGCCCTTCGGCGACAAAGACCGCGCACGTCAGGTTTTGGTGAGCACTGTCACCGAGCTGTTTTCTCCTGCCGCGCACACGTGAACCAGGTCAGGAGATCGAGTGATTCAGCAGGAATCGCGGCTGAAGGTCGCCGACAACACCGGCGCCAGGGAGATCTTGTGCATCCGGGTGCTCGGCGGTTCGTCGCGACGCTACGCCGGCATCGGTGATGTCATCGTCGCCACCGTCAAGGAGGCTATCCCCGGCGGCAACGTCAAGCGTGGTGAGATCGTCAAGGCCGTGGTGGTGCGCACCGTCAAGGAGCGCAGGCGTCCCGACGGCAGTTACATCAAGTTCGACGAGAACGCCGCGGTGATCATCAAGCCCGACAACGACCCCCGTGGGACCCGTATCTTCGGGCCGGTCGGCCGCGAACTGCGCGAGAAGCGATTCATGAAGATCATCTCGTTGGCCCCGGAGGTGTTGTAGATGAAGGTCCACAAGGGCGACACCGTCCTGGTTATCGCGGGGAAGGACAAGGGCGCCAAAGGCAAGGTGCTGCAGGCCTACCCGGCCCGTAACCGGGTGCTGGTCGAGGGCGTCAACCGGATCAAGAAGCACACTCCGGTTTCGACCACCCAGCGCGGCGCGCGGTCGGGCGGAATCGTCACCCAGGAAGCCCCGATCCACGTCTCCAACGTGATGGTGGTCGACTCGGACGGCAAGCCCACCCGAATCGGCTACCGGGTAGACGAGGAGACCGGCAAGCGGGTCCGTATCTCCAAGCGCAACGGCAAGGACATCTGATGACCACTGCAGAGAAGGTTCAGCCGCGCCTCAAGGAGCGCTACCGCAACGAGATCCGGGATTCGCTGCACAAGCAGTTCGGTTACGGCAACGTCATGCAGATCCCGACCGTGGTGAAAGTCGTCGTCAACATGGGAGTCGGCGAAGCGGCAAGGGACGCCAAGCTGGTCAACGGCGCGGTCAACGACCTGGCGCTGATCACCGGGCAACGGCCTGAAGTCCGCAAGGCGCGGAAGTCTATAGCGCAGTTCAAATTGCGCGAGGGCATGCCGATCGGCGTCCGGGTTACCTTGCACGGAGACCGGATGTGGGAGTTCCTCGACCGCCTCACGTCGATCGCGCTGCCACGTATTCGAGACTTCCGCGGGCTCTCGCCCAAGCAGTTCGACGGTGTCGGCAACTACACCTTCGGGCTGGCCGAGCAGTCGGTGTTCCACGAGATCGACGTGGACAAGATCGACCGGGTCCGCGGCATGGACATCAACGTCGTCACCTCGGCGACGACCGACGACGAAGGACGAGCGCTGTTGCGGGCCCTCGGCTTTCCGTTCAAGGAGAACTGAGTTAATGGCTAAGAAGGCACTGGTTAACAAGGCGGCGCGCAAACCACGCTTCGCGGTACGCGCCTACACCCGCTGCAGCAAGTGCGGCCGCCCGCGTTCGGTCTACCGCAAGTTCGGGCTGTGCAGGATCTGCCTGCGCGAGATGGCGCACGCGGGTGAGTTGCCCGGTGTGCAGAAGAGCAGCTGGTAACAGGCCAGTAGAACTAAAGACCAACCCCCAGAACAGGCGCGCGACAGGCCCGAACGGGAACCACCGCGAGGAAGGTTACAGACGCTGTCATGACCATGACGGACCCGATCGCAGACTTCTTGACACGTCTGCGCAACGCCAACTCGGCGTATCACGACGAGGTGAGTTTGCCGCACTCCAAGCTCAAGGCCAACATCGCCCAGATCCTCAAGAGGGAGGGCTACATCAGCGACTACCGGACCGAAGACGCTCGGGTCGGCAAGTCGCTGGTCATCCAGCTCAAGTACGGGCCCAGCCGGGAGCGCAGCATCGCCGGTTTGCGCCGGGTGTCCAAGCCGGGGTTGCGGGTGTACGCGAAATCCACCAACCTGCCGTGGGTGCTCGGCGGCCTGGGCGTGGCGATCATCTCGACTTCCTCGGGCCTGCTCACCGACCGTCAGGCAGCCAGACAGGGCGTGGGCGGCGAAGTCCTCGCGTTTGTGTGGTGAGGGGGTAACCATGTCGCGCATTGGTAAGCAGCCGATTCCGGTCCCCGCCGGAGTCGACGTAACGATCGACGGCCAGAACGTCTCGGTGAAGGGACCCAAGGGCACCCTGGATTTGACGGTCGCCGAGCCGATCACGGTGGCGCGCAACGACGCCGGTGCGATCGTGGTCACCCGTCCCGATGACGAGCGGCGCAACCGCTCACTGCACGGGCTGTCGCGCACCCTGGTGTCCAACCTGGTCACCGGCGTGACGCAGGGCTACACCACCAAGATGGAGATCTTCGGCGTCGGCTACCGGGTGCAGCTCAAGGGCTCCAATCTGGAGTTCGCGCTGGGGTACAGCCACCCCGTGGTGATCGAGGCCCCGGACGGCATCACATTCGCGGTTCAGTCACCGACGAAGTTCACCATCACCGGGATCGACAAGCAGAAGGTTGGTCAGATCTCGGCGAATATCCGCCGTCTGCGCCGTCCCGACCCGTACAAGGGCAAGGGCGTGCGCTACGAGGGCGAGCAGATCCGCCGCAAGGTCGGAAAGACAGGTAAGTAGTCATGGCGCAATCACAAGCTGGCACCGCTGCGCGAAAGCCGGTGGGGCAGAGCGTATCCGCAACTCGGCGGGTCTCTCGGCTGCGTAGGCACGCACGGCTGCGCAAGAAAGTCTCGGGCACCCCGCAGCGCCCACGGCTGGTGGTGCACCGGTCCGCGCGGCACATTCACGTGCAACTGGTCAACGACGAAAACGGCACCACGGTGGCCGCTGCGTCGTCGATCGAGGCCGATGTGCGCGGCCTGGACGGCGACAAGAAAGCCCGCAGCGTGCGGGTCGGCCAATTGATCGCCGAGCGTGCCAAGGCCGCCGGCATCGACACGGTGGTATTCGACCGTGGCGGATACACCTACGGCGGACGGATCGCGGCGCTGGCTGACGCCGCACGCGAGAACGGATTGAGTTTCTGATGACAAGCAAGACTGGAAGGACCGCATAATGGCGGAGCAGCCGGCTGGCGGGCTGGGCGACACCCGTGGTGACAGCCGTGGCGACCGCGGTGACAGCCGCGATGGCCGCGGCCGGCGCGACAGCGGTGGCCGTGGCCGTGACCGCGACGGCGAGAAGAGTAACTACCTGGAACGGGTCGTCGCCATCAACCGCGTCTCCAAGGTGGTCAAGGGTGGCCGGCGATTCAGCTTCACCGCTTTGGTCATCGTGGGTGACGGGAATGGCATGGTCGGTGTCGGCTACGGCAAGGCCAAGGAAGTCCCGGCCGCGATCGCCAAGGGCGTAGAGGAGGCGCGCAAGGGCTTCTTCCGGGTGCCGCTGATCGGCAAGACCATCACCCATCCAGTGCAGGGTGAGGCAGCCGCCGGCGTGGTGCTGTTGCGTCCGGCCAGCCCGGGTACCGGTGTGATCGCCGGTGGTGCGGCGCGCGCGGTGCTGGAATGCGCTGGGGTACATGACATCCTGGCCAAGTCGTTGGGCAGCGACAACGCCATCAACGTGGTGCACGCCACCGTGGCCGCACTCAAGCTTCTGCAGCGTCCCGAAGAGGTGGCCGCCCGGCGCGGACTGCCGATCGAGGACGTGGCCCCGGCCGGGATGCTGAAGGCGCGACGGGAAAGCGAAGCGCTAGCTGCCAGTGCTGCGCGGGAGGGAACGGCACAGCCATGACCCAGCTCAAGATCACCCAGGTGCGCAGCACGATCGGGGCACGCTGGAAGCAGCGCGAGAGCCTGCGCACCCTGGGCCTGCGGCGGATTCGCCATTCGGTGATCCGCGATGACAGCCCAGAGACCCGCGGGCTGATTGCGGTGGTGCGTCACCTCGTCGAGGTGGAGGCTGCCGAAACCGGAGGTAATACGCCCGGAGGTAATACGCCCGGAGGTAATACGCCCGGAGGTAATACGCGCGGAGGTAATACGCCCGGAGGGAAGACACAGTGACGATCAAGCTGCATGATCTGCGGCCCGCGCGCGGGTCGAAAACCGCGCGTACCAGAGTCGGTCGCGGTGACGGCTCCAAGGGCAAGACCGCCGGCCGTGGTACCAAGGGCAGCAAGGCCCGCAAGTCGGTGCCGGTGACCTTCGAGGGCGGGCAGATGCCGATCCACATGCGGCTGCCCAAGCTCAAGGGCTTCCGCAACCGGTTCCGCACCGAATACGAGATCGTCAATGTCGGTGACATCAACCGACTGTTCCCCGAGGGCGGTGCCATCGGCGTGGACGATCTGGTGACCAAGGGAGCCGTTCGCAAGAACGCCTTGGTCAAGGTCCTCGGCGACGGCAAGCTGACCGTCAAGGTCGACCTGTCCGCACACAAGTTCAGCGGCAGCGCGCGCGAGAAGATCACCGCCGCGGGCGGCTCTGCCACCGAGCTCTAGGTCCGGCAACTAACCCAGCCGCGGAATCACTTCTGCGGCAAGGCGTTCCATCTGCTCACGGTTCTCCGGAACGTCCGGGCCGACGGGATTGAGCAGCAGCATCTGAGCGCCGGCGTCGATCACTTCACCTAGCCCGCGGACGACGTCATCGGGTGTGCCCGACACCGAAACCGAATCGATGCCGGGCATCTTGCCGTAGATCCGTCGCAGCCCGGCGAGCACACGGTCGCGGGCCAGGGCGGCATCGTCGTCGATCATCAGATAGACCCGCTTGCCGATGGTGAAGTGCGTTGGGTCTTTGTGCTGTTCGGCAAGCTCACTGCGGACCACCTTGACGGCTCCGGCAAAGGCTTCGGTCGTCGACGAGCCCGCGCCCAGGAAAGAATCACCGTGGCGCACCGCCCTGGCCAGGGCCTTGGGAGCAAGTCCCCCGAACCAGATCGGCGGGTGCGGTCGCTGCACCGGCTTCGGCTGGATGGGAAGGTCGTCGACGTCACGGAACCGGCCGTGGAATGTCACCCTGGGTTCGTCCGACCAGGCTGCCTTCATCAATTCCAGGCCCTGCGTGAAATAGCTGATGTAGGTGTCCTTTTCCACGCCGAAGGCGGCGAAACTGCGGAAACCACCGCCGGGTGCGACACCGATATCCAGCCGTCCGTGGCTGAGCCGGTCGACGGCGGTCGCGGTCGAGGCCAACTGAAGCGGATCATGCAACGACGTCACCAGGACTGCCACCCCGAGACGCAATCGCTCGGTGCAGGCCGCGCAATACGCCAGCAGCTCCAGCGGCGCCAGTAGCGGTGCCTCACCGACGATCTGTTCGAGCACCCAGCCGCCCTCGAACCCGAGCTCCTCGGCACGCGCAAGATAGGAACGCAGGCCGGCGGCGTCGAAGCTATCGGAGTCGAGTTGGGGGATAGCGATCGAGAACCTCATGTCACCACCGTACGGCGGCGGGTCGGTACGCTGCAGATATGTTCGCCTTCCTGCCCTCGATTCCCGGCGTCGACGACGTGCGCGCCCTGGCCAACCGGGTCGATACCGCCCGCCACCACGGCGTACCCAACGGCTGCGTGCTCGAATGCAACCTGCGGTCGGTGCCGCCGGAGACGACGGGCTTTGACCCGTTCACGATCGTCACCGGGGGTGGCCGGCCGATGGCGCTGCGCGACGCCGTCGCCGCGATTCATCGCGCCGCCGAGGACCCCCGGGTCGCCGGGCTGATTGCCCACGTGCAGCCTGCGGCGTCGCCGCCAGCGGCGGTTCAGGAGCTGCGGGAGGCGATCGCGGCTTTCAGCGCGGTCAAGCCGTCATTGGCCTGGGCAGAGACCTATCCGGGTACGCTGTCCTACTACCTGGCCTCGGCGTTCGGTGAGGTCTGGATGCAGCCCTCGGGAAGCGTCGGGCTGGTCGGCTTCGCCAGCAACGCCACCTTCCTGCGTGACGCGCTCGACAAGGTGGGCATCGAAGCCCAGATCGTTGCGCGAGGCGAATACAAGTCGGCGGCAAACCTTTTCACCGAGGACGGCTTCACCGACGCCCACCGCGAGGCCGTCACCCGGATGCTGGAAAGCCTGCAAGGCCAGGTGTGGCAGGCGGTCGCCGAATCACGCAACATCGATGTGGGCGCGCTCGACGCGGTGGCCGACCGGGCTCCGCTTTTACGCGATGACGCCGTGGCCTCCGGTCTGGTCGACAGGATCGGATTCCGCGACGAAGCTTATGCCCGTGTAGCGGAACTGATTGGTGTGGAGGGTGTTTCAGACGAAGAGGCTCCACCGCGGCTCTACCTGTCGCGCTACGCCGGTGCCGCCCGGTCGCGACTGGCGCCACCCGTGCCGTCGATTCCCGGCCGCCGCTCCAAACCTACGGTCGCCGTAGTGACCGTGGAAGGCACGATCGTCAACGGACGTGGTGGGCCTCAATTTCTGCCGTTTGGCACTTCTACGGCTGGTGGTGACACCATTGCGGCGGCACTTCGGGAGGTGGCTGCCGACGATTCGGTGTCCGCGATAGTGCTGCGGGTGGACAGTCCCGGGGGCTCGGTCACCGCATCGGAGACCATCTGGCATGAGGTGAAAAGGGCCCGCGAACGTGGCAAGCCGGTGGTGGCGTCAATGGGTGCGATCGCGGCCTCTGGCGGCTACTACGTCTCGATGGGCGCCGACGCGATCGTGGCCAACCCGGGCACGATCACCGGTTCGATCGGCGTGATCACCGGCAAGCTGGTGGTTCGGGACCTCAAGGACCGGCTGGGGATCGGGTCAGATACCGTGCGCACCAACGCTAATGCCGATGCCTGGTCGGTTGACCAGCTCTTCACGCCGGAGCAGCAGGCGCATAGGGAGGCCGAGGCCGACTTGTGCTACACCGATTTCGTCGAACGCGTCGCCGAAGGCCGCAACCTGAGTACCGAAGCCGTGGATGCCGTTGCGCGAGGGCGGATCTGGACCGGCGCCGACGCGCTTCAGCGTGGCCTGGTCGACGAGCTCGGCGGGTTTCGAACAGCGGTGCGGCGAGCCAAAGTCCTGGCGGGCCTCGACGAGGATACTGACGTCCGCATCGTCAGCTACCCGCGCTCGTCGTTGCTGGACCTGTTGCGACCCCGTGCGTCGTCGCAACCAGCCGCCGCGTCGCTGCCGGACGCGGTGGGCGCGCTGCTCGGCCGCTCGGTTGCCGGGATCCTCGAACACATCGAGCAGACGCTGAGCGGTGCCAGTGTGCTGTGGCTGGGGGAGTCGCGGTTTTAGCCGGTAAGCCTGCCACCGATGAAGATGATTTCGCCGAGCGGGTCGTCGTTCTCCGGGGCGGGCACCTCGAAGCCGTTGCGCTCGAACAGTTCCGTCCGGGTCACGCCCTCGACGTCCCACCCCTTGGACCGCAGATAGTCGACGACGTGGTTACGCTCGCCGGCATACACCAGCGACGCCATGTCGATGTCCACACCGTGCTCCCGGAAGGGACCGGACATCTCCCGGACCCGGTCGGCATCGAAATCGATAATGCCGGGCACGAATTCGGTCGCGATCGTGCTCCCCGGCACGCTGAGCGCGGTGATGTTGTCGAACAACCGGTCTTGGGCCTCCGGCGGCAAGTAGATCAGCAGACCTTCGGCCAACCACGCCGTCGGTGCTGACGTGTCCAGTCCGGCCGCCTTTAGTGCCGCCGGCCAGTCTGCGCGCAGATCGATGGGAATGGTGCGCCGGGTTGCGGCGGGTTCGGCGCCGATACCGGCCAACGTGGTTGTCTTGAAGTCGATCACCTGCGGCTGGTCGATCTCGTAGACCACCGTGCCGGCCGGCCACGGCAACCGGTAGGCGCGCGAGTCCAACCCGGACGCGAGGATCACCGCCTGACGCACCCCGCTGTCGGTAGCCTTGATGAAGTAATCGTCGAAGTACTTCGTGCGCACCGCCATTCCGTCGACCATCGCTTGCACGCGCACCGGCGAAGCATTCTCGATCGCATCGAGATCGAGCTCACCGTCCATCATCTTGGTGAAGAGATCCACCCCCACCGCGCGCACCAGTGGTTCGGCGAACGGATCGTTGATCAAGCCGCTGGGATCCTTCGTCGCCATCGCGCGCCCGGCCGCGACCATGGTTGCGGTCACGCCCACGCTGGACGCCAGATCCCAATTGTCGTCGTGAGCGCGTGGCATAGCCGAACCCTATCTGAGGGTCGCAGCGACATAGCTCATATCGCCGAACGCGGCCGCCATCTCGTCCTGGGGAAACTCGAACCCATTGTGGGCGTACATTTCCTTGGCGGTCCGGGCGGTCACATCCCAGCCGTGGGCGGTCAGGTACTCGATTACGGTGCTGCGTTCGCCGTGGTAAATCAGGTCAGACATATTGAGTTCGAACCCAAGGCGATGCCAGCGCTCGGAGAGCCGCTGCGCGCGTTCACCGGAGAAGCCCGCGGGATCGGGGAAGTGCTCGGTGGCAACTCGGCTGCCCGCCGCGCTGAGCGCAGCGATGCTGTCGAACAATCGATCCTGAGCTTCGGTCGGTAGATAAACCAGCAGGCCCTCGGCAATCCACGCCGTCGGTTGGCTGACGTCAAAACCGTGCTGCCGCAACGCGGTCGGCCAGTCGTTGCGCAGATCGACGCCGATGGGTCGCCGGTCGGCGGTCGGGGCGGCGCCGAGGTCGGCCAGCGTGCGTGTCTTGAAGTCGATGACCTGGGGCTGATCGATTTCGTAGACCACCATGCCCTCCGGCCAGCGCAGCCGGTAGGCCCTGGTGTCCAGGCCGGACGCCAGGATCACGGCCTGGCGGATGCCGGCGTCGGTGGCCGCGGTGAAGAACTCGTCGAAAAACCTGGTGCGGACCGCGATCTGCTCGTTCAGCGCTTCGCGGCGCAGCAGCGGGTCATCGTCGAGTGTGATCTTTCCGTCGATCATCCGGACGAACGGATCCAGGCCGACCGCCCGAACCAACGGGTCGGCCAGCGGATCGTTGAGCAATGCGTCGGGTCCCTGTGACGCCAGCGCGCGGGAGAGGGCGACCATCGTCGCCGTGGCCCCCACGCTGGATGCCGGGCCCCAGGTGTCGCCGTCAGTTCGTCCCGAGTCGATAGTCATTCAGATGGCTCCTATCTGGCGCTCTTGTCGAGAGTGCCGCTGACATAAAGCAGGTTGCCCATGCGGACGTCGTCGTCCTCAAAGGGTGGAAGTCCGTTGGCCGCAAAGAGATCTCGGACACTGCTGGTGGTCAGCAGCCAACCGTGGTCGGACAAATAGCGCGCCGCTTCGTTGCGGTCGCCGAAGTACACGAGGCCGGTCATGTCGAGATCGAAACCGTGCGCACGCCACCGCTCCGAGATGCCTCGCATGCGTTCCTTCATCTTCTCCTCGTCGCCGGGCTGGAGGTTGCTCGCGCTTTCGGTGGCGAACCGGCTGCCCGGCGCGCTGAGCTCGGTGACGGTGTCCAGCAGGCGGTCCTGCGCTTCCGGCGGCAAGTAGCCAAGCAGACCCTCGGCGCTCCACGCGGTCGGTTGGGTGGGGTCGAATCCGGCAGCGCGCAGCGCGGCGGGCCAATCGTCGCGCAGATCGATGGCCACCACCCGCCGGTCGGCCGTGGGCTTGGCGCCCAGCTCGGCCAGCGCACGGGATTTGAATTCGATGACTTGCGGCTGGTCGATCTCATAGACCACGGTCTGATCGGGCCAGGGCAGCCGGTAGACGCGAGAATCCAGTCCCGAAGCCAGAATCACGGCCTGCTTAATGCCCGCTTTTGTCGCGTCAACGAAGAACTCGTCGAAGAACTTGGTGCGGACCGCCATGTTGTCGGCCATCCGCGCCATGGCTCCGGGGGATCCGGTCGTGCCGTCGTGAACGTCGTTCAATTCGGCTGGGCGCAAATCCCCGCTCGCCAGCCGGGTAAGAAGGTCCACGCCGACGGCCCGAACCAGCGGCTCAGCGAACGGGTCGTTGATCAGCTGATTATCGGCGCGGGTCGCCATCGCACGGGCCGCCGCGACCATGGTCGCCGTCACCCCGACGCTGGATGCCAGATCCCAGGTGTCTCCCTCATACCGAGAGCTGGTGGACGTCATGTGTTGCCCCTGTCGGAGGTTGGAGTTGATACTTAGCCAATATAACAAGCTTCCACCACTGTACGCCGTCCGCGATTCGCGGCAACCTTGACTCATGGCGTTCTCGGCGGTCGGCCAGCGGGTGCTCATCACAGGTGCTTCGTCGGGGTTGGGAGCGGCCCTGGCCCGACAGCTGGCGACCCACGGCGCGGTGGTGGGGCTGATCGCCCGTCGGCGCGATCGCCTGGGCGAGGTGCTGGCGGACTGCCAGCGGGCCTCGCCGGCCTCGGCGATGTGGGTAGCAGACCTGGGCGACACCCCGGCTGTCGGTGAGCTTGCGTTGCGAGCCTGGGATGGTCTCGGCGGCGTCGACGTGCTGATCAACAACGCCGCAATCCCGAAGCGCCGACCGGTCACCGAGTTGGAGCCGGACGAGGTCGAGGCCGTCATGCGGGTCAACTTTTTCGCCGCGATGCGGCTGACACTGGCCCTGCTGCCGCGCATGCTGGCCCGTGGTTCGGGCATGATCGTCAACGTGTCGAGTGTTGGCGGCCGGCTCGGGATAATCCACGAAACCGCCTACTGCGCCAGCAAGTTCGCGCTGTGCGGCTGGAGCGAGGCGATGGCCGTGGACCTGCACGGCACCGGGATCTCGGTGAAGCTGATCGAGCCGGGCCCGGTCGATACCGAGATCTGGGATCAGCCGGGTAGCGAGGAACCCCTCTACCAGGGCCCCAAGGTCGCCGCCGATGTGGTGGCCGAGGGCATCCTCGAGGCCCTGGGCAGCGACCAGTTCGAGCATTATGTGCCCGACATGAAAGCGGTCGTCGACGCCAAGAACGCCGATATCGATACGTTCATCGCCGGCGTGGCCGGGATGGCGCCCCGATGAGGGCGCTCGTCTACGGCGTGCCGCCGGAGCCGTTCGAGGTCCCCGATAACGCCAACGCGCTGACCAAGAACTTGGCCCACACCCCGACCGCGCTGCGGCAGCTGCCCGATCCCCAACTGCCGCATCAGGATTGGGTGATCACCCGGCCCCGGCTGACCGGCATCTGCGGGTCGGACTCCAAGCAGATCCTGATGGACTTCGGCGAGGACGACATTGACAACGCCATGGCCGCGTTCTGTTCATTTCCTCAGGTCATGGGCCACGAGGTGGTCGCCGACGTGGTGGCGGTGGGGCCGAAGGCCCGGGGGCTTCAGGTCGGGCAGCGGGTCGTGCTCAACCCGTGGCTGTCGTGCGGGCCGCGTGGCATCGAGCCGCCCTGCCCCGCCTGTGAGAGCGGTGACTACAGCCTGTGCTGGAGCTTTGCCGACGGCGACATCAAGCCCGGCATCCACACTGGGGTGTCAGCGGACGTGACCGGCGGATATGCCGAGTTGATGCCAGCCCACGACAGCATGTTGTTTTCGGTTCCCGAGTCGATTCCCGACGAGCTGGCCGTGTTCGCCGACCCGTTTTCGGTGTCCTTGCACGCGATTACCCGCCACCCACCGCCCCGCTCGGGCCGGGTCCTGGTGTATGGGGCCGGCTCGCTCGGGTTGTGCGCGGTCGCGATCCTGCGGGCGCTGTACCCGGACGTGGTGGTGGCCGTGGTGGCCCGCTTCGAGGCCCAGGCGGAGCTGGCCCGTCGGTTCGGCGCCGCGAAAGTGCTGGCGCACGAGCCGCGCCTGGCCGTGATCGAGGACCTGGTCGCCTGGGGCGGCGGCCGGCTACGGCAGCCGCTGCAGGGTCTGCCGATGGCCCACCCGGGAGCGGTTGAGGTCGTCTACGACACCGTCGGCAAGCCGGAGACGTTCGAAGTCGGGGTGCGGGTCCTCACTTCCCGGGGCACGCTGGTCAAGGCCGGAGTCCATGCACCGGGCCGGTGGGAATGGAGCCCGCTGTATTTCAAAGAGATCAGCTGGGTCGGCTCCAATGCCTTCGGGATCGAGGAGATCGACGGGCAGCGCCAGCATGCCATCGCCCACTACCTCGACCTGGTCGTCGCTCACCGGGTGGATTTGCGTCCCATGCTGACCCACACTTTCCGGCTGGAGCAGTGGCGCGACGCGTTCCTCGCGATTGCCAACCAAGGCGAGAGCGGCGCCGTCAAGGTGGCGTTCGATCAGCGCGCTACGCGCTAGTCGGCAGGTTGCGCACTCCGTGGATTGCGATACCGATGGCACGTTCGACTGCGACGCGCAGCTGTTCGGCGGTATCGCCGTCTTGCAGGCAAACGAGCGCGGCGGCAATCGCCGCCCCCATGACTGAGCCGATGACGGCGGCAGCGGCCGCCGGGTCGAGCGCGTCGGAGTAGGCCCGGTGCAGCGCCTGGGCGAGTTGAGTTTCGGCCAGAAAGTAGCGGTGCAGGGTGGCCGCTTGGACGGCGGGCACCGACATGATCATGGGGAGCCGCACCGCCGCCAGGCCACCATCGACTTCCTCAGTGAGGGCGTCGGCCAGCATGTGTTGCATCGCCGCCACGAGGACGTCGGCCATCTGATCATCAGGTCCGCGCTGCTGGATGAGGGCTACCGCGGCGTCGATCCGGCGGGACAGGTGAGGGAAAAGGACCTCATCCTTGCTCGCGAAGTAGTTGAAGAATGTCTTCGTGGAAACCCCTGCGGCGGAAGCGATCTCGGCGACTGTGGTCTGCTCGTAGCCCCTCTCCTCGAACAGCCGCATGGCCGCGCCGATCAGCTCCTGCCTGGTCTGCTGTCGCTTGCGTTCTCGCAGACCCATCTCGTTGGCCGTTGCCGCTCCTTCCTATTACTTATATCTGCTGTAATATTACAGTGAATGTAATTATATCAGGCAGCTCGCCGGGAAGGACCCGTCATGCGGCGGTTCGAGAACGCGGTGGCGATTGTCACGGGCGGTGGAATGGGTTTAGGCGAGGCGCTGTGTGAGGAGTTCGGACGTCGAGGCTCGACGGTCGTGGTCGCCGATATCGACGGCGATGCCGCGCGTCAGGTAGCGGGGCGCCTGGGGCAAAGCGGTGCATCGGCACTTGCCGTGCAGGTCGATGTGGCCGACGAAGTCGAGGTGGGGAAGCTGATCGAGAGCACGGTGGCCGAATATGGACGCGTCGACTACATGATCAACAACGCAGGCATCGCGATCGGCGGGGATTCTCGTGACCTCTCGATGCAGCAGTGGCGCCGTGTGCTCGACGTCGACTTGCTGGGCGTCGTGTACGGGACGGTGCACGCCTACCAGGTCATGGCACGCCAAGGCCACGGGCACATCGTCAACATTTCCTCGCTCAGCGGGCTGATTCCGCAGCCTGGCAATGTTCCCTACTGCACTAGCAAGCATGGGATCGTGGGGCTTTCGCTTTCGCTGCGGGCTGAGGGAGCAGACCTTGGGGTGAAGGTCAGCGCGGCATGTCCCGGCGACATGAAAACCAAAATCCACGACAACATGGTCGTGGTCAATATGCCGCGTGAGCAGGTGGCGACGTTAAGTCGGCGCACCCACTATCTGATGCCCCAGATGAGCGCCCAGGCCGCTGCCCGCGCGATCCTGCGCGGCGTGGGCCGCAATCGGGCGCTGATCGTGTTTCCCACTGCGGTGCAAATCATTTGGCATCTGTACCGCTGGTTTCCGGGCCTGTTTTATCGGATCAACATCCATCGCATGGGACTGTTCCGCGGCCTTCGAGCCTTCCCTGGTTGACAGGGGGCACTTTGGCGGCATGCACTGAACCCGAAATTTGATATCACACGCGATACCACTTTGGAGAAGCCGCGCATGGTCGAGAACCGGCCTAAATCTGCCGGCTCAGCAAGCGACGGCGTACGGGATTCCACCTCAGCCACGTCTACGCCGAGCTCAGCCCACTCGGGCTAGCTACATAGGATTCGCGCGCAGATAGCTGTAGACCATGCCGAAGTTCCGGTTCACTTCCTCGGGAATGGGCACCGGACCACCGAGAGCGCGTGCACCCCAAACGATTTGGGCGGTGCGCTCAACCAGGGCGGTGATGTGCAGGACCTTGTCGGGGCGGGGCCCGACGGCCACCAGGCCATGGTTGGCGATCAGGGCAGCGCCGCGGCCTTCCAGCGCCTTGACCGCGTTGACCCCGACGTCGGGCGTGCCGGACGCCGCATATTCGGTGCATCGAACGTCGCCTCCGCAGTAGACCGCGAACTCGTCGATGCAAGCGGGAATCGGCTCATGCGCGATGGCGAACATGGTCGCCCACACCGGATGGCTGTGAATGACGCTGCCCACGTCGTCGAACGCCTGGTAGCAGGCCAGGTGCAGCTTCATTTCCGACGATGGCGACCGACCGTCCTTGGCTTGCAGCACATCGCCGTCGGGATCGACCAGCACGAGATCGTCGAGCACCATGTCCTCGTAGTCGACCGACGACGGCGTAATGACGATGTTGCCGTCCGAGCGCCGCGCGGAGATGTTGCCTGCTGTCCCCTCGACCAGGCCGCGGCGCAGCATGTCCTTGGCCGCCGCCAGTACCGCGGCCTCCGGGTTGTCAACGAATTTCATGACGCCAGCACCTCCGGGTTGACGATATGGGCGGGCATGTTGCCGCTCAGCAGCGCTTCCAGATCGTCCGCGACCATCTGCGCCTGCCGAGCCTCAGTGTTCCACGTGGCCCCCCCGATGTGCGGGGTCAGGACGACGTTGGGCATGCCCACCAGCGGGTGATCGGTCGGCAGCCATTCGCCGGCGAAGTGGTCGAGGCCGGCGGCGGCCACCTTGCCGCCGCGCAGGGCGTCAACGAGCGCGTCGGTGTCATGCAGCTGGGCCCGGGCCGTGTTGAGGAAGACGACGCCGTCGCGCATGGCCGCGAACTGCTCGGCGCCGATCATCCCGACGGTGTCGTCGGTGACTGGTGCGTGCAGGGACACAACATCAGCCTCGCCCAAAAGCTCGTCGAGGCTATGGTGTGCTTCGTCGTTGTACGGGTCGTGCGCGATCACCCGCAGGCCTAGCCCGGACAGCCGCCACCGCAAAGCACGGCCGACGGCGCCGAGGCCCACCAGCCCGGCCGTGCGCCCGGCGATCTCCCAGCCGCGGAACCGCTGATAGGGAATGATGCCGTCGCGAAACATGTTGCCGCTGCGGACATCCGCGTCGGCGGTCAGCAGGTGACGGGTGGCAGCCAGCAGCAGGGCGACCGCCATCTCGGCGACCGCGTCGGCATTGCGTGCCGGCGTGTTCAGCACCGGGATGCCGGCGGCGGTGGCACCGGCGATATCGACGTTGTTGGGATCCCCGCGGGTGGACGCGACCGCGCGCAAACCCAGCTCGAAGACCGGCCCCCGGACCGAGTCGCTTTCCACCACAACGACATCGGCGGCTTCGCCAGCGATCCGGTCGGCCAGCTGCTCGGCGCTGTAGATCCGCAGCGGGGTTTGATCGATCCACGGGTCGTAGACCACGTCGGCCAGCTGCCGCAGCTTTGCGAATCCCGGCCCACGCAGCGGGGCGGTCACCAGGGCACGCGGTCTAGACGTCACGAATGCCAATGCTGGCGTACGGTGACGCCCGTGTCACGCAAAGACATCACAATCGGCATCGACATCGGTAGCACTGCGGTCAAAGCGGTGGCCGCCGACGAGGACGGCCAGGTGAGAGCGCGGGTGCGGATTGGCCACCAGCTACGGGTGCCGGCCCCCGACCGGCTAGAGCACGACGCAGACGAGGCATGGCGGCAGGGTCCATTGGCGGCACTGGACCAGCTCAGCTGTCCCCGCGCCCGGGCGGTGGCCGTTGCGGCGATGGTGCCGTCGTTGACCGCCGTCGATGCTGCGGGCCGGTCCATCACACCGGGACTGCTGTACGGCGATGTCAGGGGCCGGGTGCCAGGCGCCGTAGACCAGCCGCTTCCGGCGCTGGGCGAGGCCGCCGAGTTTCTGCGCTGGACGGCCGCCGAAGCGCCCGACGCGGCCGGATACTGGCCGGCACCGGCGGTGGCCAACTACGCTCTGGCGGGCGAGGCGGTGATCGACTTCGCCACTGCCGCCACGGCGTACCCCCTGTTCGACGGGACCGGCTGGAACCCGACGGCATGCGCCGACTGCGGCGCGACCGTCGAGCAGCTGCCGCGGGTGGAGAGCATCGGAGCTGCTGCCGGGCAGGTGCATGGAACTGGCGCTGTGTTGGCGATCGGGGCTGTCGACGCCTTGTGCGAGCAGATCGTGGCAGGCGCCGATCGCGACGGCGAGGTGCTGGTGATGTGTGGCACCACGCTGATCGTGTGGACCACAATCCCCGAAGCCCGGCAAGTGCCCGGCCTGTGGACCATTCCGCACACCTCCGCCGGTAAGAGCCAGATCGGCGGCGCCAGCAATGCCGGCGGGCTGTTCCTCGGCTGGGTGGATCGTCTTGTCGCAGCGGGTGACCCGACTGGCGATTTTGAGAAGGTCGATCCGAGGCGGGTACCGGTGTGGTCGCCGTATATACGCGGCGAGCGCACACCGTTCCATGATCCGGATCGCCGCGCCGTGCTCGACGGCTTGAATCTCACCCATGACGCCGCATCCGTGCGGCGGGCTGCCTACGAGGCGTCGGCCTTCGTCGTGCGTCAGCTCATCGAACTGAGCGGAGCGTCGGTGTCGCGCATCGTCGCCTCCGGTGGCGGCACCCGGATCCAGCCGTGGATGCAGGCCATCGCCGACGCCACCGGCCGGCCAGTGGAGGTGTCCGGGGTGGCCGAGGGCGCGGCACTGGGCGCGGCTTTCCTGGGTCGCATGGCAGCCGGTCTGGAATCGTCGATCGCCGACGCCGCGCGCTGGGCCTCAACCGAGCGCATCGTCGAGCCCCAGCCGGCGTGGACGGGTGCGATCGAGGACCGGTATCGGCGGTTCCTGGATCTGGGAGACCGGCCGTCTCGTCGGATCTAGTGGCATCAAGGCGGAATGTGTGGCGCGACACCTGGTGTGTCGTTCTACGCTTATGCAATGACCGACCACGACCAAACAGCTGCCCGCCGAGAGATTGCCGACGCCCTGTTGAAAGCTCTGGAACGTCGACATGAGGTGGCCGATGCCGTGGTGGAGGCTGAGAACAAGGCCGCCGCGGTCGAGGCGATCATCAAGCTGCTCGACACGACCCATCTGGCCGCCGAAGCGGTGATGAGCATGTCGTTCGACCGGCTCACGATTGATTCGCGCAAGAGGATCCTTGCCGAACTTGAAGACTTGAACAAACAGCTGAGCTTCACCGTCGGCGAGCGCCCGGCAAGCTCGGGTGAGAGCCTCGAGCTCCGGCCTTTTTCCGCCGATGAGGACCGCGACATCTTCGCCACGCGCACTACAGACATGGGTGCCGCCGGCGATGGATCCGGCCGACCGTCCGGCAGCCTCGATGACGAGATCCGTGCGGCGCTGCGACGTGTCGACGACGAAGAGGCTGCGTGGTTCGTAGCCGTCGATTCAGGCGAGAAGGTCGGAATGGTGTTCGGCGAGCTCGTCCACGGCGAGGTCGACGTGCGGATCTGGATTCACCCCGATCACCGCAAGAAGGGGTACGGCACCGCCGCGCTGCGCAAGTCGCGGTCGGAGATGGCGTGGTGCTTCCCCGCCGTGCCCATGGTCGTCAAGGCACCGGCGGCCAATCCCGCATAGGAATTTGCGAAGCCTGGGTATTTCGCCGTCTGCGGTGCCAAGCTGGGCACGGCAACTTCTGGGAGAACGGTGATTCAGGTGAGTCGTCAGTGGTATCAG
Source organism: uncultured Actinomycetota bacterium (assembly GCA_963728815.1). GTDB lineage: Bacteria > Actinomycetota > Actinomycetes > Mycobacteriales > Mycobacteriaceae > Mycobacterium. The sequence goes on along the minus strand of CAVSLH010000011.1, from coordinate 10,170 downwards.
CATCCGTCGCTGGTTCTGCAACTGAAAGCGCTGTCCAGCCTCCGCGACGATCTGCGCGACAACAACTTGTTCGAGGGTGACGGAATCCGGCCCAAGGAAGATCTCGGTGAGCCCACCGAGGAAGTCAAACGGGCCCGAACCCCTGACGGGACATGGAATGATCTGGCCGAACCGTGGATGGGTGCCAAGGGTACGGGCTTTGGGCGCAACGTCCCGCTGGCCAAGACCGTCACCGACACCAAACGGCTGCTCGATCCCGATCCGCGAGTTATCAGCCGGCGACTGATGGCGCGCGACGAGTTCAAGTCTGCCGGCATCGTCAACGCCCTGGCCGCCGCCTGGCTGCAGTTCGAGAACCACAACTGGTTCTTCCACGGCGACGGTTTACCCGACAAGACGATCGACATCCCGCTGCCCAAGGGTGACGACTTCCCCGAGAACCCGATGCGGATCCGCTGCACCATCCCCGCTCGAGGAGAAATCCTGGACGGCTGCCCGGCACCGGTGTTCGCCAATGCCGAAACCCACTGGTGGGACGGCTCGCAAATCTACGGCAGCGGCAAACAACGCCAAGTCGAGGTCCGTACCTTCGTCGACGGCAAGGTCAAAGTCGGTGACGACGGCAGGCTGCCGCGCAGTGACATCCCGGGTATCGATCTCACGGGCATGCGGGAGAACTGGTGGGTCGGTGTGGGTCTGCTGCACACCTTGTTCGCCCGCGAACACAATGCCGTTTGTGACGCGGTGAAAAAAGTGCACCCGAGCTTTGACGATCAACGCCTCTTCGAACTGGGCGTCCTCGTGGTCTCGGCGCTGATCGCCAAGATTCACACCGTCGAGTGGACAACGTGTGTATTGCGCCATCCCGCATTGCAGATCGGCATGAACGCCAACTGGTACGGCGCTCTCGGCGAGACGTTCAAGGACCGAATCGGTCGCATCGGTGACAGCGAAGCGCTGTCCGGCATCATCGGATCTTCGGCCCAACATCATGCCGCGCCGTTCTCGCTGACCGAGGAGTTCGTATCGGTCTACCGCATGCACCCGCTGATTCCGGACGACTGGAACTTCTTCTCGCTGGAATCCGGTGAGCACCTCGAGAAGCGTGACTTCACCGAGCTGCAAGGACGTTTCACGCGCGACTTCATGGACCGCATGGAAATGGGCGACATGTGGTACTCGTTCGGTCTGGCCAGCGCGGCCGCGGTGTGCCTGCACAACTACCCGAACGCGCTGCGCAAGCTGACGCGGGTCGACGGGCAGATCACCGACCTGGCCAGCCTGGACATCGTGCGCGACCGGGAACGCGCGCGTGCCCCGCTACAACGACTTCCGTGAAGCGCTGCGGATGCCGCGGCGCAAGAGCATCGACGACATCACGCCGAACAAAGAATGGGTCGCCGAAATCAACGAGGTTTACAACGGCGACGTCGATTCCGTGGACCTGCAGATCGGCATGCAGGCAGAGCAACCACCGAAGGGTTTCGGCTTCTCCGACACCGCATTCCGCATCTTCATCCTGATGGCATCGCGCCGGCTCAAGAGCGACCGGTTCTTCACCAACGATTTCCGGCCCGAGGTGTACACCCAGGTCGGATACGACTGGGTGAACAACACGTCGATGAAAGATGTTCTGCTGCGCCATTATCCGGAACTCCAGCCAGTGATCGGCGATGTGGAGAGGGTCTTTGCGCCGTGGCCGAAGCTGGGCGCCGCCGTTGAGGGCAAAAAGCATCGCGTGATGCGTCTTGCCGACTCGGTCCGCGCATACATGCCGTGGGGTAACTGAGCCGGTGGCTGCCGACTTCAAGCATGCTTCCACGGTGGAAGGCATCCGGTTCACCGCGCAGATCGCCGTCCCGAATGTCATCCTGGGACTGTTCAACAAGCGGGAGTTGCCCAGCCGCATTGCCACCACGGTTGGGGCCGACCATCTGGGCTATCGGTTGATGGACGGGATGGTGCGCAGCTACGGACCGGAACCCTTCTACGTCCGCGTTGCCCGCGATGAGGCCCTTCTTGTTCATCATCCCGACGATTTGAAGTTCGTGCTCGGCGGCTCGCCGGACCCGTTCGCCTCCGACCCGGACGCGAAACGCAAGGGGATGGCCGCGTTTCAGCCCGAGGCGCTGACGATCTCGAGGGGCAAGGAGTGGCAGGACCGGCGCAAATTCACCGAGGCCGTCCTCGACACCGGCAAACCCATGCATCGGCTCGCGCAATCGTTCACCGATGTCGCTGCCGATATCGCCCGGGAACTGGCTTCGGACACGATGGGATGGCAGACCTTCAACAAGGCGATGCAGCGCATGACGCGACGTGTCGTGTTCGGCGCCGCGGCCGCCGAAGACGACGACTTGAGCGCCCAGCTCGGTGAGCTGATGTCGGCGGGTAATCGTATGCCTGGTGAACCGGCACCAGGGTACGGCGAGTTCATCTCCCGCATCGAAAGCTACCTGGAGGACCCCCCACCGGACTGCCTCGCCGCGCTGATTCCGCGGGCACCCGCTCCGGGCGTCCAACCCGCGGGCCAGCTCGTGCACTGGCTGTTTGCGATGGGAGACACGTTGGCCGCCAACGTGTTTCGTACCCTGGCGGTGTTGTCGACCCACGACGAGCAGCTCCACGAAGTGAACGCCGAGATGGCGGATGCCGACATCGACTCGGCCGCCGGCATCGCCAAGCTCGACTACCTGGCCGGATGTTTGTTCGAGACGATGCGGCTTTGGCCCACGACCCAGCTGTTCGGCCGAGTGACCACCCGTGACGTCGAGTTCCCGAACGGCGCTGTGCTGCCCGAGGGCCAGCAGGTGCTGATCTACAACGTGTTCAACCACCGCAACCGCCACCGCATCCCATATGCGGATCGCTTCTCGCCAGGCGAATGGGTCAGCGGAGACGCCGGCAATGACTGGTCGTATAACTTCTTCAGCCACGGCCCGCAAGTCTGCCCCGGTGCCGGCTTGTCGGTATTCCTCGGCCAAGTGGTCCTGGCCCAGCTGATCTACGCCGGGGCGACGCAGGTGTCCGGAACTCAATTGAACCCCTCCAAACCGTTGCCGCACGGTCTCGACCTGTACGGGTTCAGCGTGGCTACCCGGGCGCACGATTCAGGCTAAGCCAGAGCCGCGGACACGTATCTGATATCGCCGAAGGCGACCATGGACGGTTCGTCGGGAAACTCGAATCCGTTGTCGGCATAGAGCTCTGGTGTACTGCGCACGGTCACGTGCCAACCGCGATCCGACAGGTACGCCACCACATCGTTGCGCTTGCCGTCGTAGATCAAGTCGGCCCAGTTGAGATTCAAGCCGAGGCGCCGCCAGCGCTCGCTGACCTCGCGACCCCGTTTTTCGATGCGGTCGCGGATGTCCGGCACGTAGCCGGTACCCAGTCTGCTGCCGCCGGCGCTCAACGCGGTGATGTTGTCGAACAACCGGTCTTGAGCGTCCGGCGGCAAATATGCCAGTAGCCCTTCGGCGCTCCAGGCCGTCGGTTGCGTCGGGTCAAATCCGTTGTTGCGCAGCGCGGCCGGCCAGTCATCGCGCAGGTCGACGCCCACCGCCCTGTGCTGGACAGCCGGGGTTGCGCCCAGGCCGGCCAGGGTGCGGGTCTTGAACTCGATCACCCTGGGCTGGTCGACTTCGTAGATCACGGTCTCGGCCGGCCACGGCAACCGGTACGCGCGGGTGTCCAGCCCGGAGGCCAGGATGACCGCCTGGCGTACGCCGGCTTCGGCGGCGTCGAGGAAGAAGGAGTCGAAGAAGCGGGTGCGCACCGCCATTCCTTCACTGAGCCGCTGCGGAGTGAATGCGGGATCGTCTTCGGCGAGCTCGATTTCGCCGTTCATCATCCGAATGAAGGCGTCAACGCCGACGGCGTTGACCAGCGGCTCGGCGAAGGGATCCTCGATCAACGGGTTCGGACCCTTGGATGCCAGCGCACGCCGAGCGGCCACCGCGGTGGCGGTAGCCCCCACACTCGACGCCAGATCCCAGCTGTCGCCCTCATATCGCTTGGTGTCGGCATCTGGCTCATCTGGCTCATTTGGCGCATCTGTCATGGCCGGGGCCCCTCTATTTGAGCGTGGCGGTAACGGTGACGATGTTGCGGAGCTGGGCCATTTCATCGTCGTCCGGGAAGACGCGGCCGTAATCGGCGAATAGTTCTCGCCGTGGCCGGCTGGTTACCTTCCAGCCTCGACCGCTCAGGTAGTCAACGACATTGCTGCGCTCGCCGTCGAAGAACAGTCCCGACAGGTCGATGTCGCAGCCCAAATTGACCCACCGCTGGTTGAACTCCTGCGCGCGTTCAGACATCGCCACGCCGGAATCGGGGTGGTATTCGGTGGCCAGCAAGCTTGCGGGTGCGGACAGCGCGGTGATGTTGTCGAAAAGCCGGTCCTGGGCTTCGGGCGGAAGGTACATCAGCAAGCCCTCCGCGCTCCAGGCGGTTGGTTTCGAGTCGTCAAATCCGCTGCGGCGCAAGGCGGCTGGCCAGTCTTCCCGCAGGTCGATGCTGACCGTTCGCCGGTCGGCGGCCGGGGCCGCACTGAGCGCCGACATCGTGGCGCTCTTGAACTCGATGACCTTGGGCTGATCGACTTCATAGACCACACTGCCGCTCGGCCATGACAATCGGTAAGGCCGTGCGTCGAGGCCGGCGGCCAGAATCACCGATTGGCGAATACCGTCGCGCGCGGCGTTGAGGAAGAATTCGTCGAAGAAGCGGGTGCGTACCGCGATCGAATCGGTCTCTAGCTGCAAGTCCCGTTCGGCACCTTCCCCAGCCTCGGAGTACGTCTCGGATGGAACGACTGCACCGTCAACCAGGCGGGTGAAGAAGTCGAGGCCGACCGCGCGCACCAATGGCGCCGCGAACGGGTCATTGATGATCGGGTTGGGCTCCACGCTGGCCAGTGCGCGTGCGGCGGCGACCATCGTGGCCGTGGCGCCGACGCTCGAGGCCAGATCCCAGGTGTCTTGCTCAGTGCGTGTCATGGTGCTCCTATTTCAGCTCAGCGCTTACATAGTTCACGTCACCGAACGGGGCGTCGTCGCCGTCGACCGGTGGCAGTCCGTGTCGGGCAACTAGGTCGCTGGTGCTCGTGCTGTCGGTGCGCCAGCCGTGGTCGGCCAGATACGTTCCCGCATCCGTGCGATTGTCGAAATACACCAGGCCTGCCATGTCGAGCTCGAAGCCGTGGCGGTTCCATCGCTCGGACTGGCGGTGCATGCGTCGCCGGAGCTGTTCTTCGTTGAGCTCGTTGATATCGGGCAGGCCTTCGGTGGCGAACCGGCTGCCGGACACGCTCAGGGCGGTGATCTGGTCGAGCAGCCGATCTTGGGCCTCGGCGGGCAGGTAACCCAGCAGTCCCTCGGCGATCCACGCGGTCCGCTGGGCCGGATCGAAGCCGGCCGCTTTCAGCGCCGCCGGCCAGTCGTTGCGCAAGTCGACCGCCACCGTGCGCCGGTCCGCCGTCGGCTCGGCACCGAGGGCGGCCAGCGTCGTGGTCTTGAAGTCGATCACCTGAGGCTGATCGACTTCGAACACGGTGGTGCTGGGCGGCCAGGGCAGCCGGAAGGCGCGGGAATCCAGGCCGGCCGCCAAGATGACGGCCTGCCGGATACCGTCCCGCGCGGCGTTGAGGAAGAAGTCGTCGAAGTATTTGGTGCGCACGCCCATCGCGTCGGCGAACCGCTGCAGACCGTTGGCCGCGTCCTCGTCGAGATCGCGGGGATCGAGCTCACCGCCGGCCATGCGGGCGAAGAAGTCAATGCCCACCGCGCGGACCAGCGGCTCGGCGAACTGGTCGTTGACCAGGGCGGCCGGGGCCCTGCTGGCGACCGCCCGCGCCGCCGCCACCATGGTGGCCGTCGCACCCACGCTGGACGCCAGGTCCCAGGTGTCGCCCTCAAACCGTGCGCTGCCCGTTTGCGTCATACATCGCCCCTTGTCAGCTTTCGAGATATCGCTTTCGATATTTAGCAAATGCAATGAGCCATCCAAACTCTACGCCCTTTCCGGGGGCTCCCCGGCGGCCCGCAAAGGACCTGCCCACGCCAGCTGTTAGTCTCGTACACGGTTTGACGCGCGACGCCGTACGTCCTGCCTGCGGGTATTGGGCGCGTGACGCAGGATGACCCGATGCCGGCCAGACCAGCCCGGTTGGCATGCCGCGACCAGAGTTCGGCTGCGCAGGAGGAAGAGTGCTTTCGGCTTTCATCTCATCGCTGCGGACAGTCGACCTGAGACGGAAGATCCTTTTCACGCTGGGCATCGTCCTGCTCTATCGCGTCGGTGCTGCATTGCCGTCCCCCGGGGTCGATTACAAGGTCGTGCAGCAGTGCATCAAATCGGCCGAGGGCGGCCAATCCGGACAGATCTACTCGCTGATCAACCTGTTCTCCGGCGGCGCGCTACTGAAGCTCACCGTGTTCGCGGTGGGGGTGATGCCCTATATCACGGCCAGCATCATCGTGCAGCTGCTCACCGTGGTCATCCCGCGGTTCGAGGAACTGCGCAAGGAAGGCCAGGCCGGCCAGGCCAAAATGACGCAGTACACCCGCTACCTGGCAATCGCGCTGGCCATCCTGCAAGCCACCAGCATCGTGGCGCTGGCGGCCAACGGCGGACTGCTACAGGGCTGCCAGGGGGACATCATCGCCGACCAGAGCATCTTCACCCTGGTCGTCATCGTGCTGGTGATAACGGCCGGTGCGGCGCTGGTGATGTGGATGGGAGAGGTGGTCACCGAACGCGGCATCGGCAACGGCATGTCGCTGCTGATCTTCGTCGGCATCGCGTCGCGCATTCCCTACGAAGGAAAAGCCATCCTGGACAGCCGCGGCGGGGTCATCTTCGCCGCCGTCTGCGTGGCCGCGCTGATCATCATCGTCGGCGTGGTGTTCGTCGAGCAGGGCCAGCGCCGTATCCCGGTGCAATACGCCAAGCGCATGGTGGGCCGACGCATGTACGGCGGAACCTCGACGTATCTGCCGCTGAAGGTCAACCAGGCCGGCGTTATCCCGGTCATCTTCGCGTCCTCGCTGATCTACATTCCGCATTTGATCACCCAGCTGGTCCGCAGCGGCACCGGTGGTGTTGGCAATAGCTGGTGGGACAAATTCGTCGGCACGTACCTGTCCGACCCGAGCGACCCGGTGTACATCGGCATCTACTTCGGGCTCATCATCTTCTTCACGTACTTCTACGTGTCGGTGACCTTCAATCCCGACGAACGTGCCGACGAGATGAAGAAGTTCGGCGGCTTCATTCCGGGCATCCGGCCGGGACGGCCGACCGCCGACTATCTGCGTTATGTGCTGAGCCGGATTACCCTGCCGGGCTCGATCTACCTCGGCCTGATCGCGGTGCTGCCCAATATGTTCCTTCAGATCGGCAATGGCGGAGGGGTCCAGAACCTACCCTTCGGGGGTACGGCGGTTCTGATCATGATCGGTGTCGGTTTGGATACGGTCAAACAGATCGAGAGTCAGCTCATGCAGCGCAACTACGAAGGGTTCCTCAAGTGAGAGTTGTTTTGCTGGGACCGCCGGGGGCGGGCAAAGGGACGCAGGCCCAAAAGCTGGCCGAGAAGCTGGGGATCCCGCAGATTTCCACTGGCGAACTGTTCCGGCACAACATCGACAATGGCACCAAACTCGGCCTGGAGGCCAAGCGCTACCTGGATGCCGGTGACTTGGTCCCCTCCGACCTGACCAACCAACTCGTCGACGACCGTCTGAACAGTCCAGACGCTGCCAACGGTTTCATCCTGGATGGGTACCCACGCTCGCTCGAGCAGGCCAAGGCGCTGCACGAGATGCTCGAACGCCGGGGGACCGACATCGACTCGGTAATTGAGTTCCGCGTGTCGGAGGACGTGTTGCTGGAGCGGCTCAAAGGGCGCGGCCGCGCCGATGACACCGACGACGTCATCATCAACCGGATGAAGGTCTACCGCGATGCGACCGCGCCGCTGCTGGAGTACTACAACAGCCAATTGAAGACGGTCGACGCCGTCGGCACCATGGATGAAGTGTTCGCCCGCGCGCTGCACGCGCTGGGAAAATAATTGACCATGCGCGCTCTGGCACGGCTCCGGAGTCGCAGGGTCGTGCCCCAGCGCAGTGCCGGTGAACTCGACGCGATGGCCGCGGCCGGCGCCGTGGTCGCCTCCGCGCTGCAAGCGGTCCACGCGGCCGCGGGCCCCGGGGTCTCGAGCCTGAGCCTCGATGAAATCGCCGAGTCGGTGATCCGGGAAGCCGGCGCCACACCGTCGTTCCTCGGCTATCACGGCTACCCGGCGTCGATCTGCGCATCTGTCAACGACAGGGTGGTTCATGGCATCCCGTCTGCCGCGGAGGTCCTCTCACCTGGTGACCTGGTATCCATCGACTGCGGCGCGGTGCTGGATGGCTGGCACGGTGATGCGGCGATCACCTTCGGGGTTGGGACGCTGGATCCAGCTGACGAAGCGTTATCGCAGGCGACCAGGGAATCGCTGGAAGCCGGAATCGCGGCGATGATTGTTGGCAATCGGTTGACCGACGTGGCGCACGCCATCGAAAAGGGCACCCGTGCGGCCGAGGTCCGCTATGGACGCGTGTTCGGAATCGTGCAGGGATACGGGGGCCATGGCATCGGCCGTCACATGCACATGGATCCCTTCCTGCCCAATGAGGGCGCTCCGGGGCGTGGCCCGCTGCTGGCCCCCGGTTCGGTACTGGCCATCGAACCGATGCTGACGCTCGGAACCGGCAAAACGGTGGTGCTCGACGACGAATGGACGGTCACCACCGCCGACGGGTCGCGTGCTGCACACTGGGAACACACCGTGGCGGTAACCGAGGGCGAACCCCGCATCCTGACCCTGAGCGAGGCCTTGAACTAAACACCTACTCGACTCGTGTCAACATGGCGGAGGTGATCGAGTGGCTCGTGGGGCCGGCACCGCGGCTGCCGAAGCCGCTCTCATGAAGGCGCTCTACGACGAGCATGCCGCGGTTTTGTGGCGCTATGCGCTCCGGTTGACGGGCGACACGAGCCAAGCCGAGGACGTCGTCCAAGAGACGCTGCTGCGGGCATGGCAGCATCCCGAAGTCATTGGCGACACTGAGCGCTCAGCGCGGGCGTGGATGTTCACCGTCGCTCGCAACATGATCATCGACGACCGACGCAGCGCAAGGTATCGCAATGTCGTTGCTTCGACCGACGAAGCTGGCGCGCCTGAGCAATCGACGCCGGACGAGGTGAACGCGACGCTGGACCGGCTGCTGATCGCCGACGCGATGGCGCAACTGTCCGCCGAGCACCGGGCCGTGATCGAGCGGTCCTACTACCGCGGATGGACCACCACGCAAATTGCTACAGACCTCAGGATCGCCGAAGGAACAGTAAAGTCGCGACTACACTATGCCGTGCGGGCATTGCGGCTCACTCTGCAGGAACTTGGAGTTACCCGATGACGACACAACGACCCATCCGGGCGGCCATCGGTTCCGAATACTTGAGGGTGACAGGAGATGGATGAGATGAGGACGCCGCTACGGGGAATCGGCCCGCCCGGTGACAACGAGGTATTTGACCTGATTACGGGTGACAACGACCGCTACACGATGTGGGATGCCGCATACGTGTTGGGGTCACTGTCTGCCGCCGACCGCCGCGAATTCGAGACGCACATGGCCAACTGCCCGGAATGCCGGGAGGCCGTCGCCGAACTCAGTGGCGTGCCGGCCCTACTTTCGCAGCTCGACCGTGAGGTAGTGGCCGCGATCAACGAATCCGGCGCCACAGTGGGGACGCCATTGGCGACACCGGAGATGTCGCCGGAGTTATTGCCGTCATTGTTGGCAACGGTGCGCTTTCGGCGCCGCCGTACCCGCCTGACGACCTGGGTGGCCTCGGCCGCCGCTGCCGTGGTGCTGGGGATCGGTGTGTTCGTTGGTGTTCAGGGTCATTCTTCGACACCACCGCAGCAGGTGGCTACATCCGCCGAGCCGATGGCACAGGTCGGGACGAACCTGCTGGCCTCGACGGTGTCGCTGTCCAGCCAGCACTGGGGGACGTTCATCAACCTGAAGTGTGTCTGCCTGGCTCCGCTGACTGCGCACCATGACACGCTGGCGATGGTCGTGGTGGGCCGCGACGGCAGCCAAACGCGGC
>CAVSLH010000010.1:0-143559 GCA_963728815.1 uncultured Actinomycetota bacterium | reverse complement strand
GCAGACGGGTCGCCGAAGATCGCAGCCGCCACACTGCAGCAGGTTGTGACACCCTCGTGACACCGAGCGCGCCGGTCGAACACAGATTCGGTGCGACTCGAGGGTGTTTTCGCAGCTAGAACGATGTTTCTCGCGGAGCCTCCTGTCAGGATTGAACTGACGACCGCTCGCTTACAAGGCAGTCGGGCGCCGTCCACGCCGGTCCGTCGGGGTGCGTCGCCTTGCACGACCAACCAAAGCTGCTGCCATACCAGCGAAAACACGTCTGTGTAAGTCCGTGTTCGTTCGCCGGAGTTGATTTGAGTTGTATCTGAGTTGTGTCGCGGTTGTGTCGGCGACGCGGGGCACCGGCGCGCGATTCCATTACCGCGGCAGTGGTAGAGATTGCAGCTACGACGCCCCACCGCAATCGGCAACAACACCGGCACTTCCATTTCACCCGGTCCGCCGGGTGGGATTTGCTGCCCTAGGACGGCGGCGGACCCGCGTGCAGCGGATGCGGCTGCTGGTCCGGTGGCAGGGGCTGCGCCCCGGGTGGTAGTGGCGGCGTTCCCGGTGGCAGCACCTGCTGCGAGCCCGTCGGAGCGCCGGGGGGTGCATCGGGATCATCGCCCGGCGTGACGCCCGCGATGACGTCCTCAGGGTGATCGTGGAACTCGTGCCAGATCTGTCTCAGGTAACCGAGCTGACCAGGCCCCTGGACTGGCTGGTCGATCGGGACCTCCGGTACCGGTGGAGGCCCGCCTGCCGCGGGAGCCGGTCCCGTCGGTGGCGTTCCCGGTGGCGGGGCGGGCGGCACCGGAGGGTCGTCGGGTGCCGGCGCCAACGGGACATCCAGCGCCCACGTCTGCGGCGGGGTGGAGTGGGCCAGCTGGTCCCACTCGCGCTCGATGGCTGCGCTTGCCTGGCCTGCCAAGGCCAAACTGCTATCGCATCGGAAAACAACTCCCAGGTATGTTCAGCCGCGAAACCAAACACGCTGACCGCCTGCAGAAGATGACCCGCTGTCGACTCAGCATCCTGTAGCTCACACGGCAAGCGGGTCGGTCGCAAGGTCAAGAGTCGGCTCCGTGGCGCGCGCGGCTCATTCGGCACGACAGCATCTCGGCCGCGTCGGCACTGGCGGCGAATAAGCCGGCATCCAAGTCGGACGCAATACTGCACACCCGCAACCGCCGCACGGAGTACTACGTCGGCGCCACAGCGGGCCGTCGCATTGCAAATCTCATTGTGGGACAGACGTATTGGTAGCATCGTTTCCGGGCCTTACCTGGAATCCCTGCCTCTTCCCGACCATTCTCGGTGACTAAACCGGTAACTGAAATCTCACATGATCGTGAAGCCGCCTTAGACCGTAGTCATCCCTACTCGCCCGCCGCGGGCTTTGCGATGCGCCGCGCGGCCTCGACCAAATTCGAGGCCGCGCGGCTTGCTTTCTTGTGGTCGTCCGAACTTACCGACTGGTGTGTATATGCGACTTTGGACTTCATGCTTAATAGCGTGCGGAGGTACTTGGCTACGTCAGGCTGGGCCTTTTCTAGCAGGTCGATCGCTTCATTGTGGTTGTCGCCGGTCGCGTATATGCCGAGTCGCCTACAACATATGACGTCCGCAGCCGCGATACCTGCAACGACGAACAGATCAACCGCAGCGTTCGGCGCAAGGTCTTCAACCAATGCAGCGGCATCGTGGAACTCTGTCGCCTTCTTTAGCCGGCCCGCTTGAATAGCTTCGGAGCATTTCTTCGTGCGTCCAGTCATCGTGCTCGTGTTTCGTTTGGCATCGCTCGGAGCTGCTTGATCAGCCAGGCTCGTGACCCGGCCACGGTGAGGCCGTGATCGACCACATCACGGACCATGGGCTCGGCGCTAGCAGCGCGCAGCTCGTCGATCGTGTACTCGACGACGCGCGCGTCGTTGCCTGTCCAGCCGGTAACCGTCGTGGCAAGTTCGCCAACTTGGTCTGACCAGACGGTGTCCGAGGAGTCGTGGTCGCGTACGAGGAATATGTCTACGTCGCTGTGCAGTGTCATGGTGCCCGTCGCCGCGGATCCGAACACCGCGGCGTACGTCGGCGGCTCCTGCCAGCCCTCAAAGTGTTGCTCGAGGCGAGTGAAGAATGTACTTGTCAGCCTCGCTAGCGCTTGGATCGGCTCTGCCGCGAGATGATTGGTGTTGAGCCGGTATGCAAACGCGTTACCCACCCGGTCAGCCAGAACCACCCCTTGTACAACCAGTCTCGTGAGGACCTTCCGGATACCTTCCTCGGAGAAGCCGTTCAGGATGCGATGAATCTGGCCAGTGGTGAAGGTGACATCGTGCGTTGCTAATACCGCCAGCACATCGCCGTCAAGGGTCGGTGTAACGGTCGCAAAGGGTCGGTTTAACTGCATCAAAGACTCTCCCTTCATGCCAACTATAGTTGTCTTAACTGTACTATAGTTGTCTATAACGTACTATAGCTGGCCTACCCGTACTATAAGTGGCTTTGATCACCAGAAACCCGAACCGAACCCGAGACGCTTTCGGAACTCCGCAACGGCGCTGTTGCTGGGCGGTTCAATCTTCGGTATCTGAAACGGCCGGCTGAACGGATCGCGTTCGGCGGCGTAACGGTGGCACCGCTGACCCGGCGTTCACGATGCGGACCGACGTCCACAGCCAGGACGGTGCATTGAAGATCGCTGCCACCACCTTGCAGCGGGTTGTGACGCCGTCGTGAAACTCGGCCGGGCCGGTCGAACGCAGGTTCAGTGCCAGTTGTGTCGCCGTTGTGTCATTGAGAGGATGGTCGAACGTAGGTTCAGTGCGCCCGACGTGTATTTGTGCTGGTAGAACACATTTTTACGGGAGCCTCCTGTCAGGATTGAACTGACGACCGCTCGCTTACAAGGCGAGTGCTCTACCACTGAGCTAAGGAGGCCGGATAAACCGGGTGCAAGCCTAACTGCTCACTGGTCGGCGTCGATGACGCGCTGTGACCGCACCGGGCGCGATGGTGCACGGCGTGGGACACGGCGCCCTGGGAACGGGATGCGTTCGGCGATGTTGCTCAGCGGGTTGACCACCAGTGTGAGCGCTGTGACGGCGTCTTGCAGGGTGGCGATGGCGGGCTCCAGCGCCTCCATCCCGGGCGCCAGCCGACCCAGGGCATCGGCGAGGTCGGTGAGCTGTTCGAGTGGTCCGTCCTTCGACGTCAGCTTGTCGAGTAGGCCTTCCTCGGCGAGCAGCCGGTCGGCCAGCCCGTCCTCGGCCAGCACCCGTTCGATCATCCCGTCCTCTGCGAGCAGCCGATCGGCCAGCCCGCCGGGCTGCAGCGCGCGCTGCAGGCCGCCGCCCTCCGCGGTCAGGCGGTCGAGCAAACCGCCGGGCGCTGTCACCAGGTCGACCAACCCGCCCGGGCGCAGCAGCCGGTCCAACGGCCCCTCCGGCGCGATCGCGCGTCCCAGCGGGGCATCGTCGTCCAGCAGCCTGGCCAACCGGTTGGCGCGCGCGAGCGCATCGTCGATCCCCAGCATGTTGGCCATTGCGTTCGAGCCGCCGCCGGTATCACCCAGCGCCTGCTTCGCCAGGCCAAGGACCGCGCCTGCGAGGTTCAAGCTCGCCTCGGTGGCGGCAAGCCCGATCCGCGCCGGAGCGGCCGCAATAGCCACGATGCTTTTGCCGAGATTCATTCTGCGAGTGTATTCACGCCGCGCTCGAAAAATCCCGCAAGCGTTCAAGCCGATGCAGCGATTACTGGCAGACTACTATCAGACTGTTGGCAACGAGCTCTCAGCAACTACACAATGATCGTGAAGGAAGCGTCTAAGGAAGTGCGAGGGAATTGACCTCATGACAGCGGGAACCCCAATCGAAACAACACCGGAAGCTCGCGTCCTCGTCGTCGACGACGAGGCCAACATCGTCGAACTGCTCTCTGTGAGTCTCAAGTTCCAGGGCTTTGAGGTCCACACCGCAACAAACGGAGCAGCGGCGCTGGACCGGGCCCGCGAAGCTCGGCCGGACGCGGTGATCCTCGACGTAATGATGCCGGGAATGGACGGCTTCGGGGTGCTGCGCCGGCTGCGTGCTGACGGCATCGATGCGCCGGCGCTGTTCTTGACCGCGCGCGACTCGCTGCAGGACAAGATCGCGGGCCTGACCCTGGGGGGCGACGACTATGTGACAAAGCCTTTCAGCCTGGAGGAGGTCGTCGCCCGGCTGCGGGTCATCCTGCGACGCGCCGGCAAGGGCGGTGCGGAATCTCGCAATGCCCGACTGACGTTCGCCGATATCGAACTCGACGAGGAGACCCACGAGGTGTGGAAGGCTGGCGAGCCGGTGTCGTTGTCACCCACCGAGTTCACTCTGCTGCGCTACTTTGTGATCAACGCGGGCACAGTGCTCAGCAAACCGAAGATCCTCGACCACGTCTGGCGCTACGACTTCGGGGGTGACGTGAATGTCGTGGAGTCCTACGTTTCGTATCTGCGCCGCAAGATCGACACCGGGGAGAAGCGGCTGCTGCACACGTTGCGCGGCGTGGGCTACGTGTTGCGGGAGCCGCGCTGAGCGCGCCCCAGTTAATCGGCGAGATAGCGAGCGAAGAATACGGATATGGCCAAACAGCATCGACGCGGAATGCCGCTGCGGGTAGGCCTGGTCGCCGCCACCTTGGTGCTGGTGGCCTGCGGTCTGGCGACCTCGGGGATCGCGGTTACCTCGATCCTGCGTCACAGCCTGATCAGCCGTATCGACTCGACGCTGCTCGAGGCGTCCCGCAGCTGGGCGCAGGCGCCGCGCCGGCAATCAGCGCCGCCCTACGAGGGCCCAGACCCCGGCCGACCGCCGTCGAAGTTCTACGTGCGGGGTATCGGCTCTGACGGCACTACCTTCACGGCCATCAACGACCGCAACGCCGAACCGGCCCTACCTCCCGACAATGACGTGGGTCCCAATCCGACGACGCTGCCATCGGTCAACGGCTCTGACATTCTGTGGCGAGCTGTGTCGGTGCGCGGGCCACACGGCCTGACCACGGTCGCGATCGATCTGTCCGACGTCCAGCACACGGTCCGGTCGCTGGTCTGGTTGCAGTTCGGCATCGGGGTGGCGGTGCTGGTTGTGGTCGGGATCGCCGGCTTTGCGGTGGTGCACCGTAGCTTGCGACCGCTGGCCGAAGTCGAGCAAACCGCTGCGGCGATCGCGGCGGGCCAGCTCGATCGCCGGGTTCCGGAACGTGACCCCCGAACCGAGGTGGGTCGACTTTCGTTGGCGCTCAACGGAATGCTCACCCAGATTCAGCAAGCGGTGGCGTCCTCGGTGTCTTCGGCCGAGAAGGCCCGCGGTTCGGAGGATCGGATGCGACGGTTCATCACCGACGCCAGCCACGAACTGCGCACACCGCTGACCACTATTCGCGGCTTCGCCGAGTTGTATCGCCAGGGCGCCGCCCGCGACGTGGCCATGCTGCTGTCGCGGATCGAAAGCGAAGCCAGCCGGATGGGATTGCTGGTGGACGATTTGCTGCTGCTGGCCCGGCTGGACGTGCAACGACCGCTGGAACACCATCGAGTGGACTTGCTGGCGCTGGCCAGCGATGCCGTGCATGACGCGCAGGCGATCGACCCCAAGCGCACGATCACCATGGAAGTCCTCGACGGTCCCGGCACTCCGGAGGTACTCGGTGATGAGCCCCGGATACGTCAGGTACTGAGCAACCTCGTTGTGAATGCTTTACAGCACACCCCGGCAAGCGCCGACGTCATCCTGCGGGTCGGCACCGATGGCGACGATGCGGTGCTTGAAGTTGCTGACAAGGGTCCCGGCATGAGTCAGGAGGATGCGTCTCGGGTGTTCGAGCGGTTCTATCGCACCGACTCGTCCCGGGCGCGGGCCAGCGGCGGTACCGGACTCGGGCTGTCGATCGTCGACGCCTTGGTGCACGCCCACGGCGGCCTCGTCACCGTGACAACCGCGCCAGGGGAGGGTTGCTGCTTCCGGGTCACGCTGCCGCGTGTCAGCGATGTGCCCGCGCATGTTTGAGCTTTAAGCCAATTGCGCCAGGGCCGCCTTGATCTTGGCCTGTGCCTCGTCGAGGGATTCCGGTGACGGGTTGCGGTCGACATTGGCAAAGCCGAAGTCGCTCAGGCTGCGGGTGGGGAACACGTGGATGTGCAGATGGGGTACTTCCAGCCCGGCGATGATCACCCCGGCACGCTCGGTTCTGAATGCCTGGCACACCGCCTTGCCGATCAGCTGGCTCACCCCCATGATGCGGCTGAATACCTCAGGATCCACGTCCTGCCACTGATCGATCTCGGCGCGTGGCACCACCAGCGTGTGGCCTTGTGTCATCGGCTCAATCGTCAGGAACGCGACGACGTCGTCGTCCTCGTAGACGAAGCGGCCGGGTAGTTCACGGTTGATGATCTTGGTGAAGATCGACGCCATGGGACAAGCATATGTTCGTCGAAATGCCGTCTGGGGGCACCGCCCGCTTGCGGGGGAGGCTGTGGTTGTCGTCAAGACCATGACCGTGACGGCAATCTCGGCGCCAACTCGCCGAGGCTAAATCGTTAACGCAGCGTTGCTGCGTCGTTCTACGTGATCGGGAAAATCCTCTGTGACCCAATTGACGGGAGGGCACCAGCGTGCGGCTTCCTGCGGCAGTGCTGGCCATCCCGGTGGCAGTATTGACCGCCTGCGCCGTGTCGCTGGTCACGGCAGTTATCCCGGCAACCGCGAGGGCGGCCAACGCGTTTGGGCCGCTGGCGCCGCCCAACCCGTTCATGGCGCCGCAGGGCCTCGCGTCCCTGCACAACGACGCTGAATCATCGGATGCGGGGCCGCTTCCCGGGCCCGGCGCCCATCCGGCCGCGATCTTCGGGTTCCCGCTGTTGGCGGCCTGTCCGACGATCATGCAGGGCACCGACGCCCTGGTGCTGGCGCTCTGCACCGCCGACCTCAACCAGATCCCGACCATCTACCTGATCGATCCCAGCGGCATCGCCCCGCACGTCGTCCCGCTAGCCAGCCTGCAAGTAGCCAAGGGCAGCCTGCTCGGCGGTGTCTACGCCTACCTGGACAACGAGAACCGAGTGGTGATGATCGACGGAAGCAACCACCTGCTGCGCATCACTCATGCCAAGGACGGGCCGCTGGGCCGTTGGAAACTGACCGTCACCGAGTCCATTGACCTGTCCAGCGCGATACCGTCCGGCGACAACTCCGTCGGCCTGGTCCCCGACTATGCGGGCAACGTCTGGTTCGCCACCGGCAACGGCGTGGTGGGGGTAGTGAAGTTGGGCGGCGGCGTTACCAGCCTGCAGCTGCCCGCCGGTGAGCAAGTAGCCAACAGCATCTCGTCGGCACCAAGCGGTCGCGTCGCGGTCGCCACCACCTTTGCCCTCTACGAACTCAACCTCGACGGCGCCGGCAACCCGCAGATCCTTTGGCGCGCAGCCTACGACCGCGGCCCCGGCCGCAAACCCGGACAACTGAGCTGGGGCACCGGCTCGACCCCCGTCTATTTCGGGCCCACCACCGGGGCCGATTACCTGACCATCGTCGACAACGCCAGTCCTCAGGTGCACGCGCTGATCTACCAGTCCGGCACGGGCCAACTGATATGCGAGCAAACGGTTTTGACCGAAGGCGGGCCGGGTAGCGAGAACGCACCGATCGGCGTCGGGAACTCGGTGTTCGTAGCCAGCACCTACGGATACCCCTACCCGGCGGTCCCGGCGGGCGCCCCTCCGGCGATGCCGCCGACGGCGCCGTTCGTCGGCGGGATGACCAGAGTGGACCTGGACAACCCCGGCTGTCACACCGTGTGGGAGAACAAGGTTCGCAGTGCCGCGCTACCGCACCTGTCCACCGCGGACAGCCTGATCTACACCATCACCCGGATCGGACCCGACAAAACCACACCGCTCGACATCTTCGCTTACGCCGTCGTTGACCCCGACACGGGGAAACTCCTACTGCAGCAACCGAAATCGGCCACCATTCTCAGCGACCCACTAGAAACCCCCACCATGGTCCTGATGGACAAAAAGATCATGCAGGGCAACATCACCGGACTCGGGCGCATCGGCTTAGGCCTTTGACTCGGCTCATTCCTCCTTGCCGAATTTCATGACGTCGAGGTTCCAGTACCCGCGCATGTTGGTGATCAGCCCGGCGTCGTTGACGCGGTAGGTGAAGACCCCGCGGACCTCGCTGGTGAAACCGCCCTCAAACTTGCTGTGCAGCACCAGGATATGAGCGATCTCGTCGGGCGAACTCGACGGGAACGTCTCCTCGCAGGTGATGGTCAGCTGATTGGGCGCGATGTTGGAGTCGGGGATTCACGGCGCAGTCGACGGAGAAGCGCTGTTCCATTGCGTCGATGCAGTTTTCGCAGGAGATGCATTTACGAACCCGGTGCGCCTGCCCGGACTGTAGTTTGCGTGCCAGGTCGGGGTCGGCCAGCAGCGGACGGCCCATTGCGATGAAATCGGCGCGCCCATCGGCCAGGATCCGTTCGGCCCTCGCGGGGTCGTGAATCCGGCCGACGGCGATCACCGGCACATCGACCACCTGCTTGACCGCGGCCGCGGCGCCGACGTTGACTTCGTCGCCGTCGTCGGCACCGTTGACCATCCCGGTGACCAGCCGATCGATCACACCCCCGCTGACGTGGAAGGCGTTTACGCCGGCGGCTACCAGTTCCGATGCCACTCGGGCGGTTTCGTATATCGGCCGTCCGCCGGCGACCCGTTCGTACCCGGATATGCGCAGCGTGACCGGCAGGGCGTCGCCGATCTGGGACCGGATTGCGGCCAGTGCCTCCAGCACCACGCGAACCCGACCGTGCGGCGAGTCGCCCCGATAGTCGTCGGTACGTCGATTACGTTGTGGTGCAAGGAAAGAGCCCAGCAACATGTAGCCGTGAGCGACGTGCAGTTCGATACCGTCGTATCCGGCCTCGGCGGCACGCCGCGCCGCAGCCTTGAACAAGTCGAACACCTGACAGAGCTGCTGTTTGCTGATCTCGGCCGACGGCCGTCCGGTGAGATAGGAGGGAATCACCGACGGCCCCAACGACGTGACACCGTATATCTCGGGTCCCAGGCCGTCGGGCCCGGCGTGCACTATCTGGGGCTGGATCTTGGCGCCGTGTTCGTGCGCCACCTCCACCAGCGCGCGATGCGCATCGACCGCGGCGTCGGTGGCCAGATGCAGGCCACCGGGGGTCTCCGGGTGATGATCGTCGACTCCGGTGGCGCCCAACGTGATCAGACCGACTCCACCGCTGGCGCGGGCGGCGAAGTAGTCACGGGTGCGCTCCGAGGGCAGTCCGTCCGGGGTGCCGTACATCGTCTCCATCGGAGACATGACGACCCGGTTGCGCACCGTCATCGCGCCGATTCGTCCCGGCGCCAACAGATGCGGGAAGCTGGCCACTCGGGACGACGCGACTCTTACCGATCAGCGTCGGTATACCGGATGACGCCGCGAATGTTCTTGCCGTTCAGCATGTCCTGGTAGCCGTCGTTGATCTGCTCGAGCTTGTACTGAGTGGTGACCATGTCATCGAGGTTGAGCTTGCCGGCCTTGTACATCGACAGCAGTTGTGGGATGTCGTACTGCGGATTGCCGCCGCCGAAGATGGTGCCCTGCAGGTTCTTTTGCATGAGGGTCAACATCGCCAGGTTCATGGTCACCTGGGTATCCAGCATGCTGCCGATGGCGGTCAGCACGCAGGTGCCGCCCTTGGCGGTGATGTTCAGGTAGTTGTCGACGTCGGCGCCGTTGAGCTCGCCGACAGTGACCACCACCTTGCGGGCCATCAGACCGTGGGTGACTTCAGCGATGCCCATCAGTGCGGCGTTGATGTCCGGGTAGACGTGGGTGGCGCCGAACTTCAGGGCCTGATCGCGCTTCCATTCCACCGGGTCGATGGCGAAGATACAGCGGGCGCCGGCGTTGACGGCACCCTGCAACGCGGCCATGCCGACCCCGCCGACACCGACGATCGCGACGTCGTTACCTGGTCGGATGTCGGCGGTGCGGACCGCCGAACCGTAGCCGGTGGTCACACCGCAGCCGACCAGGCAGGCGACCTCGAACGGGATCGACTCGTCGATCTTCACCACCGAGCTGCGGTGCACCACCATGTACGGCGAGAAGGTGCCCAGCAGCGTCATCGGGAACACGTTCTGGCCGCGGGCCTGGATGCGGAATGTGCCGTCAGATATCGCTGCGCCTAACAGCAGCCCGGCGCCCAAGTCACACAGGTTGCGCATGCCCGCCTGACATGTCGGACATTTCCCGCAGGACGGAATGAAGGACAACACCACGTGGTCGCCGGGGGCGATGTCTTCCACGCCAGGTCCGACTTCGGTGACGATGCCAGCACCCTCGTGTCCGCCCAGCACAGGAAAGCCCGCCATCGGGATCCCACCAGTGACCAGGTGATGATCGGAGTGGCACATGCCCGCCGCTTCCATCTGGATCTTTACCTCGTCTTTAACGGGGTCGCCGATCTCTACCTCTTCAATGGACCACGGCTGGTTGAACTCCCAGATCAGTGCGCCCTTGGTCTTCACGTAAACCTGCTTTCATCGTTGAACTTGGGCTACGAACGGCCCCGAGCATCTGTCGGAACAACCGATTGGCTGAGTGTAGGTCAGCGGCTATGTGGCATTTACCACAGTGGTACCGGGGACTTACCCAAAGGGTAGTAACCAGGCACTTTGTCGCCGGCCATGCCCCGCTGGATGCGCTTCTGCATTCCATCCGACAGCTTGCCTGCCTTGATCAGCTGCATGTAGAGCGCCGAAACATGGCCGAAGTCGAAGAAGTCGCGCTGCCAGTTCCATTTCCCGTCGCCGGCATAGCGGAACCAACTGCCGCCGATGCCGTACACCTCCTGCTCGCCGCCATCTGCGTCGGTGGCGACCTGTTTCCAGAAGCCGACCACCTCGCCCTGCTTGTCGTCGATGACGACCCGCTGGTACGGGTAGCGCCAGCCCTGCAGACCCTCCATCTCCTGGCCCAGCGCGATGTCGCGGATCTCGTCGATCCCGACGCACATCACGTCTTCTTTAGGTCCGATGTTCCAGCCGTAGGTGGCGTCGTCGGTGTAAAAGTCCGCGAGCAAGGTCCAGTCGCCGGTCCGCTCCGCCTCCCGGTTGACCTCCAGCCATCGGTCGACGACCTCTTCAAGTTCCGAACGGGGACACCCCGATGATTGAGCCACCTTTAATCTCCTGTTTCTCGGATGGACAGTGCCTGCGTGGGACAGGCCCGCACGGCCTGCTGGATCTCGCGGCGGGCTTCCTCAGGCGGCTCGGCGTCGATAATTTCGACCTTGCCGCGCTTGGGTACCCGGAAATAGTCGGGTGCCTCCAGCTCGCACATCGCGTGGCCTTGGCACAAATCCAAGTCGGCCGCTACTCGGTAACCCATCGTCAACCCCTGTTGCGGCGGTGGTAGCGCACCTTGGCGGGCCGAGCCAGCTGCACCACCATCTTGGAATGGTCGTTGCGGTAGCTCTCCGGTGGTTGGGACATTTCAA
The DNA here is from genome assembly GCA_963728815.1 of uncultured Actinomycetota bacterium. Lineage (GTDB taxonomy): Bacteria > Actinomycetota > Actinomycetes > Mycobacteriales > Mycobacteriaceae > Mycobacterium. Next base: position 132,012 of record CAVSLH010000010.1, on the reverse strand, counting down.
ACTCGTACTCGCGCAACAGCACCGAGAAGATCGCCTTGATCTGCATGGTGGCGAACGCCGCACCCACGCAGCGATGCCGACCGGCGCCAAACGGAATCCACGTCCAGCGGTTGACAAGATCTTCTTGACGCGGCTCCTCATAGCGCTCCGGCACGAAGTCGTCAGGGTTCGGGAAGTCCTCGGGTATCCGGTTGGAGATCGCCGGCGAGGCTGCTACGAAATCACCTTCGTGAATCGGATAGCCCTCAACCTCGAATTCACCCTTGGCCACCCGCATCAGAATGATCAGCGGCGGATGCAGCCGCAGCGTCTCCTTCAACACGTTCTCCAGGCGCGGAATCTGGCGCAGTGCATGGAAACTCACCGACTGACCGTCCGCATAGAGTTCGTCCAGCTCCTTGATCACCTCGGCATAGACCTCTGGGTGGCGCAGCAACTCGATCAGCGTCCACGCCGAGGTGCCTGAACTGGTGTGGTGCCCGGCGAACATCAACGAGATGAACATGCCGGTGATCTCATCGGCGGAGAACCGCGCTTTGCCCTCCTCGTCTTTGATCGACACCAGCACGTCGAGCATGTCGCGGTCGCGTTTGTCTGTCGGCGGGTTGGCGATCCGCTGGTTCATGATGTCCTGCACCAACGCCACCAACCCTTTTCGGGCCTCGTCGCGCTTGCGGAAGCTTTCGATCGGGAGATATGGGTCGACGTAGCACAGCGGATCCGTGCCGCGCTCCAGCTCGTGGTAGAAGTGCGCGAACCGCGAGTCGAGCTGATTGCGGAACTTCGTACCGATGAGGCATGACGTCGAGGTGTAGATAGTTAACTCGGCGAAGAAGTCCAGCAGGTCGATTTCGCCTTCGTCGCCCCAGTTCTCGATCATCCGGCGCACTTCGTGCTCGATGGTCACGGCGTGACCCTTCATGTGCTCACCGCGCAGCGCCGAGTTGTGCAGCATCTCCTTGCGCCGCTCGGGGCTGGCGTCGAAGACAACACCCTTGCCGAAGATCGGGGTCATGAACGGATACGCCTCGGCCTGGTCGAGATCCTCGTCGGCAGAACGGAAGAAGAACTCGTTGGCTTCGGCGCCGGACAGGAAAACCACATGCTTGCCGGCCAGCCGGAAGCTCCCGACGTCACCGCATTCGTCGCGGACCCGCTGCATCAGCCCGATCGGGTCGGTACGGAACTCCTCGAGATGCCCGTGTTCCTCCTGCCCGCCTGAGACGCGCGGAACTTCCTTCAACTGTTGGCTTGTCACGCTTCCTCCGGATACTTCAGTTGCTGACGTTCCGCGGGCGCGCTGGTCAGCGGTGCCTCGGGTTGGATCTCCATCGACGTGATAAAACCTCCGCGCGGCGTTTCGGCGACGAACGCGATCGCCCTGGCGAGATCGGACGCGCGCAGGAAATACGCATGGCGGGCTTGCCCCCACTTGGCCCAGTCTTCCAGCATCGGCCCGATCGATTCGGGCGGCAGGCTCCATCCCATACCGGTTTTCGTCGGCCCCGGGTGCACGATCGAGGCACGCACACCGGTTCCTTCGAGTTCCATTTGCAGGTTGGTGACCATGGCGACCAGCCCTGCCTTCGCCGCGCCGTAGGCGCCCATGTGCGGACGCTGGCGCAGCGCGACGTCAGAGCCGACGAAGATGAGGTCGCCACGTTGACGTTCCAGCATTCCCGGCAGCACGGCGGTGGCCAACCGGTTTGCGCCGATGAGGTGGATTTGAACCTGGGATTCGAAGATGTCCGTGCTGGTTTTGTCCAGGCGGCCGAAGTGGGTGTCCCCGGCGGCGGCGACCAGGAGCTCGATGTCGCCGAGTTGCTCGGTCGCTCGATGCACGAAACCCTTTACCGACTCCGGATCGGTGACGTCGAGTGCCAGCGCGACGGCTTCTCCGCCCTGGGTCCGGATCTGGTCGACCAGCTCCTGACATTTCTCGACGCGGCGGGCACCCAGGGCGACCGGGAAACCGCGCCCGGCGAGTTCGGTGGCGGTGGCCGCACCGATGCCCGACGAAGCGCCGGCGACGATCGCGGGACGGCGGGCCGGATGAGGCTCGAAGCGTGGCATTTACCTGGCCTCCACGGTGATCGGCAGATGGGCGAATCCGCGCACGTTACTGGAATGGACGCGCACCGCGTTGCCTTCGTCGACCTGGTAGCCGCGGATTAGCTTGAACAGTTCGGTGAGTGCCACCCGGGCTTCCATCCGGGCCAAGTGCGCTCCCAGGCAGAAGTGTGCGCCGCTGCCGAAACTCACTAGCTTCGAACCGATTTCGCGGCCGATGCGGTAGTCGTCGGGGTCGTCGAACGCCCTGTCGTCGCGGTTGGCCGAGCCCGGCAGCAGCAACAGCACATCGCCTTCGGGGATCGTGGTGTCGTAGAGGTTGAGCTCTCCGGAGACGGTGCGGGCCAGGATCTGGCTGGATGTGTCATAGCGCAGGGTTTCCTCCACCCACAGCGGCACCCGCGACAGGTCCGCGTAGACCGGGGTAAGTTGATCGGGGTTCTTGTGGCCCCAGAACGCGGCATTGGCAAGGAGTTTGGTCGTCGTCTCGTTGCCGGCGATCACCATCAGGAACATGAACCCGAGAACTTCCTCGTCGGCGAGCCGGTCGCCGTCGATCTCGGCTGCCAGCAGCGCCGAGGTCAGATCCTCGGTCGGCTTCTTACGGCGCTCGGCGATCATTCCTTGGTAGTAGACGATCAGGTTGATCGACGCCTCGATCGCCGAAGGCGGCACGTCGGTGACGCCGTCCTCGCGGTGCATCACGCCGTCGGCCATGGCGCGGATGCGGTCGCGGTCTGCCACCGGCACACCCATCAGCTCGGAGATCACGTCCATCGGCAGCTTGCCGGCGAATTCCGCGACAAAGTCGACTGTTACCGAACCGCTTGCCGAACCGCTGGGACCCGAGGCCGCTTTTTCCAGCATCGTGTCGAGGTGCTGCACGGCGAGCTCGGTAACCCGCGGCTCGAGTTCGCGGATCCGGCGCGGCGTGAAGCCCTTGGACACCAGCGTGCGCAGACGCAGATGGGCCGGGTCGTCCATCGCGAGGAACGACATCGTCTTCGACGCGTGCGGTCCGCGTGACACCGGATCCAGCGAGACGCCGTCGCGGTTGGAAAGCGTGGCGCTGTTGCGGAAGCCTTGCAGCACATCACGGTGCCGCGACAATGCCCAGAAGCCGAGTTCCTCGTTGTGGTACAGCGGAGCCTCGTCGCGCAGCCGCCGGTAGTACGGGTACGGATCTTCGTGGAAGTCGTAGTCGTAAGGATCGAGGACCAATTCGTGGTCACCAACGTGCACGGTCATCTCTTGGTACCTGTCTCGGGGCTTGTCTGTTCGCCGGCGCCGGTCAGGATAAGGCTCACCACGTCGGCCAACCGGTCGGCGATCTCGCGATAGGTGAACTGTCCGCTGGCGGCTTGCACCAATGCGCCGAAGAAGGCCATTTCGAGTGCGGACACGGTGCTGGGGTCGGCGCCCGGCCCGATGGCAGATGCGATGCGGCGGTGGATCTCCGCGCCGATCCGGTCGCGTGCGGCGCGCACCGCAGGGTCGGCACCGCCGCCGAGCAACGCCGTCGTGCATGCGGCGGCGACCTCGGGTTCATCGGCGACCACCAGCGCGAGGTGGCGCAACGCATTGTCCACCCGGGTGGGCATGGGGTCGTTGACGTCGGTGAAGTAGGGGACCTGCCGGACCAGGTCTAGGTAGACCTCGGCGATCAGGTGGTTCTTCGACGAAAAGTAGGTGTAGGCGGTTGCCGGGGCCACTTTGGCGCGGGCCGCTACCGCACGCACGGTCAGGTCGGCGTACGACTTTTCCCGCAGGGTTTCCATGCCGGCGGCGAGCACCTTGCGGAAGGTCTCCTCCTGGCGGCGATTGCGCAGCGGCTGTCCGGTCTGGCGCTGGGCCTGGGATGTGATCGTAACCAGTGCATCGCTGGACACGTGTCCAAGCTATCGGATGGGCGCAAGGCGAAGCAAGCCCATTCAGTAAATATACTGCTCAATATGCTACTTAGCGGCATTTTAAGGCCGGTTTTGAGATCGGCCCTTGCACCGCAGACAACCTGGCGACTATGGTTCGAGGGGGCAATATCGGACATGTGTCCATTCGATTGGAGCGGAGAGATGGCGTTGTTGGCCGATGGCGTTAGCGCACTGTTCATCGACGGCAAGCCGTGCCCCGGTAGTGCGGGCACCTTCCCGACGATCAATCCGGCAACCGAGGAAGTGCTGGGAGTCGCCGCCGACGCTGACGCCGACGACATGAGCCGCGCCATCGATGCCGCGCGGCGGGCCTTCGACGAGACCGACTGGTCCCGCAACACCGAGTTGCGGGTGCGCTGTGTGCGGCAGCTGCGCGATGCGATGCGCGAACACATTGAAGAACTGCGGGAGCTGACCATTTCGGAGGTCGGCGCGCCGCGGATGCTCACCGCCAGCGCCCAGTTGGAGGGTCCGGTCGGCGACCTGGGGTTCGCTGCCGACACGGCCGAGTCGTACGTGTGGAACCAGGATCTCGGTGAGGCGTCGCCGATGGGGATCCCCACCCGGCGCACGATCGCGCGGGAAGCTGTCGGGGTCGTCGGCGCGATCACCCCGTGGAACTTCCCGCATCAGATCAATCTCGCCAAGCTGGGTCCCGCACTGGCCGCGGGCAACACCGTCGTCCTGAAGCCCGCGCCCGACACGCCGTGGTGTGCGGCAGTGCTCGGGGAAATCATCGCCGAGCACACCGACTTTCCGCCCGGCGTGGTCAACATTGTCACCTCCAGCGACCACAGCCTGGGGGCGCTATTGTCCAAAGACCCTCGGGTAGACATGATTACGTTCACCGGCTCCACGGCCACCGGCCGCAGCGTGATGGCCGACGCCGCTGCCACCATCAAGAAGGTGTTCCTAGAGCTGGGCGGCAAGTCGGCGTTCGTGGTGCTCGATGACGCCGACTTGGCCGCTGCCAGCGGGGTATCGGCGTTCTCGGCATGCATGCACGCCGGGCAGGGGTGCGCGATCACCACCCGGCTGGTGGTGCCGCGGGCCCGCTATGACGAGGCCGTCGCCATAGCAGCGGCCACCATGTCGTCGATCAAGCCCGGCGATCCCACCGATCCGGGCACCGTCTGCGGGCCGCTGATCTCGGCGCGACAACGGGATCGAGTGCAGGGCTACCTCGATCTGGCGATCGCCGAAGGCGGGACGTTCGCGTGTGGCGGCGGTCGGCCGGCGGACAGGGAGGTCGGCTTCTTCATCGAGCCCACCGTTATCGCGGGTCTGACCAACGACGCCCGGCCCGCGCGGGAGGAGATCTTCGGGCCGGTGCTGACGGTAATCGCTCACGATGGTGACGACGACGCGGTGCGCATCGCCAACGACTCGCCATACGGGTTGTCGGGCACCGTGTTTGGCGCTGACCCGCAGCGGGCCGCGGGGGTCGCCTCGCGACTGCGGGTGGGCACCGTCAACGTCAACGGCGGCGTCTGGTATTCCGCCGACGCTCCGTTCGGCGGCTACAAGCAATCCGGCAACGGACGGGAGATGGGGCTCCTCGGCTTTGAGGAGTACCTGGAAGCCAAACTCATTGCCACAGGAGCGAATTAGCGGCGAGGCAGAAGGGAAAACATGCAATTCGAAAACAAGGTGGCCATCGTCACCGGGGCCGCCCAGGGCATCGGGCAGGCGTACGCGCAGGCTCTGGCCCGCGACGGTGCGTCGGTGGCGGTCGCCGACATCAACCTCGACGGGGCCGAGGGCGTGGCCAAGCAGATCGTCGCCGATGGCGGAGCGGCAATCGCTGTGTCCGTTGATGTTTCCGACGAGGATTCAGCGAGGGCCATGGCCGACCGTACCGTCGCCGAATTCGGTGGCATCGACTACCTGGTCAACAACGCCGCAATCTACGGCGGCATGAAGCTTGATCTGCTGCTGACCGTGCCATTGGACTACTACAAGAACTTCATGAGCGTCAACCACGACGGGGTGCCGGTGTGCACCCGTGCGGTGTACAAGAAGATGGCCAACCGGGGCGGCGGCGCGATCGTCAACCAATCCTCGACCGCGGCGTGGCTGTACTCGAACTTCTACGGCCTGGCCAAAGTCGGCGTTAACGGTTTGACACAACAGCTTTCGCGGGAGCTAGGTGGGATGAAAATCAGGATCAACGCGATCGCGCCTGGGCCGATCGACACCGAAGCCACCAAAACCGTCACTCCCGGCGAACTTGTCAAGAACATGGTGCAAACCATCCCGCTGAGCAGGATGGGTACGCCCGAGGATCTGGTGGGGATGTGTTTGTTCCTGCTGTCGGATTCGGCATCGTGGATCACCGGGCAGATCTTCAATGTCGACGGCGGACAGATCATCCGGTCATGAGCGAGAACACAGTGACGCCGCGCCTGGGGTACATCGGCCTGGGCAACCAAGGTGCGCCGATGGCCCAGCGCCTGCTCGACTGGCCGGGCGGACTAACGGTATTCGATGTGCGTGCCGAGGCCATGACGCCGTTCATCGACGGCGGCGCCACCGCGGCAGCCACCATCTCCGAGGTTGCCGAGGCCGACATCATCAGCATCACCGTGCTCGACGATGCGCAGGTACGCCAGGTGATTACCGGTGATGGCGGACTGGCGGCACACGCCAAGCCCGGCACCATCGTCGCGATTCACTCCACGATCAGCCACACGACCGCTGCTGATCTGGCCGAAGAGCTCAAGCCGCAGGGGATTCACATCGTGGATGCTCCGGTCAGCGGCGGCGCGGCAGCAGCTGCCAACGGGCAATTAGCCACCATGGTGGGCGCTGACGACGAGACGTACCAGCGGATCAAACCCGTTTTTAAGCAGTGGGCAGCGCTGGTGGTTCACGCCGGTGAACCAGGGGCGGGCACCAAGATGAAGCTGGCGCGGAACATGCTGACCTTTGTGTCCTACGCAGCCGCCGCGGAGGCGCAGAAGCTCGCCGAACAGTGCGGCTTGGACATCGTCAAGCTGGGCAAAGTGGTGCGGCACACAGACGCTGTCACCAGCGGCGCGGGAGCGATCATGTTCCGCAACACAACAGCGCCGATGGCACCCGACGACCCGCTGCGCCCCAGGTTGGAGCACACCCGCGGCCTGGGCGAGAAGGATCTGAGTCTGGCCCTGGCGTTGGGTGAGGCGGTATCGGTAGAGCTGCCGCTGGCCCAGCTGGCGTTGCAGCGGCTGGCGGCCGGCCTCGGGGTACCCCACACGGACGACGAAGCATAGATTCGCGAGTAGCCCTCGATAGAAAGTGATGTGATGGACGAACTGCGCCGCAAGGGCCTGGACAAGATGAACGAGGTCTACGCGTGGGACATGCCCGACATGCCGGGCGAGTACTTCGCACTGACGGCTGATCACCTGTTCGGCAGGATCTGGACCCGTCCCGGACTGTCCATGCGCGACCGCCGGATGGCGGTGATAGCGATCCTGACCGCCCAGGGCCAGGCGGACCTGCTGGAGGTCCAAGCCAACGCGGTCCTGCACAACGAAGAGCTGACCGTTGACGAGCTGCGAGAACTCGCGGTATTCATCACCCACTACGTCGGTTTCCCGCTGGGATCAAGGCTGAACAGCGCGATCGAGCGGGTGGTTGCCAAGCGCAAAAAGGCTGCCAAGAACGGCTTACAGGCCGACACCAAGGCCAACGTCGCCGAAGTCCTCGCAAAAGAGGCGGGCGAATCCAGCTAGCCCGGGTTCCCAGCGGGCCGGGAGGGGCTGCCCGCTTGGGACCCGAGCGAATCTGGCCAGCCCGGGCTTCTCGGCGGGCCAAACCGGGACGGCCCGCCGAGAAGCCAAGCACATCCGGCTAATCTGACTTGTCGTGCGCGTCCTGGTAATCGGTTCCGGTGCCCGTGAACATGCCCTGCTGCTGGCGCTCCGCAGAGACCCGCAGGTCACGGGACTGATCATTGCTCCCGGCAACGCCGGCACCGCCCGGCTGGCAGAGCAGCACGACGTCGACATCACCTCCGGCGACGACGTCGTCGCGCTGGCTCGTGAGGTGCGGGCCGACATGGTGGTCATCGGTCCCGAGGTGCCGCTAGTGCTTGGGGTGGCCGACGCGGTGCGCGCTGCCGGCATCGTCTGCTTCGGGCCCAGCAAGGACGCTGCTCGCATCGAAGGTTCCAAGGCGTTCGCCAAGGAGGTCATGGCGGCCGTCGGTGTGCGAACCGCGGCTAGCGAAATCATCGACAACCCAGCAAATTTGGATGCTGCCCTGGACCGGTTCGGGCCGCCCGCCGGTGACCCGGCGTGGGTGGTGAAAGACGATCATCTGGCCGCCGGTAAAGGCGTGGTGGTGACACCGGACCGCGATGTCGCGCGCGCCCATGCCGCAGGACTGCTCGAGGCCGGGCACCCGGTGTTGCTGGAATCCTATCTGGACGGCCCGGAGGTATCGTTGTTCTGCGTCGTCGACGGCCTAACCGTGGTTCCGCTGCTACCGGCTCAGGACTTCAAGCGGGTCGGCGACGGCGACACCGGACCTAACACCGGCGGTATGGGCGCCTATGCGCCGCTGCCGTGGCTTCCCGACGACGTCTACCGGGAGGTGGTCAGTGGGATCGTCGAACCCGTTGCGGCCGAACTGGTTCGGCGCGGTAGTCCGTTCTGCGGATTACTGTATGTCGGACTTGCGATCACCGCGGACGGGCCGGCGGTTGTCGAATTCAACTGCCGCTTCGGCGATCCGGAAACGCAGGCCGTGCTAGCCCTGCTAAATTCACCACTTGGGCAGCTACTGTACGCGGCGGGCACCGGTATGCTGTCCGACTTCGGCGAGCTGCGCTGGCGTGCGGGTGCTGCAGTGACGGTGGTGCTGGCGGCCGAAAACTATCCAGGACGCCCTCGGGTCGGAGACGTCGTCGTTGGCTCCGAAGCCGAGGGGGTGCTACACGCCGGAACCACCCGGCGCGACGACGGCACGATCGTCTCGTCAGGCGGTCGGGTGCTATCGGTGGTGGGCACCGGCGCCGACCTGTCCGCGGCGCGCACGCTCGCATATGACATTCTCAGTTCAATTCGGTTGACTGGCAGTCACTTCCGAGGCGATATCGGTCAGCAGGCGGCTGAGGGGAAGATCCACGTTTAGTCGACGACACCTTCGGTAAGAGCGCGTCCCGCTTGCCGCTGGTGATCGTTGGAACCTGCGACGTCTTGACCACAGTGGTGAGATGAGCCAGAATCAATTAATAAACCAACCGTCGGTCTAAGTATGGTGGAGTCGATGGCTCGAATGGTTAACGTCGTAGAGCACGCCGCGCGGCGCGACGCCATCCTGGATGCCGTGCAGCGGCTGGTCGTTTCAAAGGGCTATGAGCGCCTGACGGTTCAGGATCTTCTCGATGACCTGCAGATCTCCAAGGGCGCCTTCTACCACTACTTCGATTCCAAGCTGGCGGTGATCGAGGCCCTCACCGAGCGGCTCGTCAGCGATTCGGTACAGGCGCTCGCTCCGGTTCTTGCTAACGCTAAGTTGGCGGCCCTTGATAAATTGAAGCGTTTCTTCACCGAGATGATCCGCTGGAAGTCCGTGCGCCAGAACCTGTTTGTGGCGATGGTGCCGGTTTGGTATGCGCCCGAGAATATTGTCCTTCGACTGCGGGTTGACCGGGCCGTGGCGAAACGACTGGCGCCGCTATTGACGGCGATCGTTCGTCAGGGTGTCAGTGAGCATCGATTCGCCACCGCCTATCCCGAGCAGGCTGGCGCGATCATCGTCGCCCTCGTTCAGGCGCTGCAGGACGCGCTTGCCCACCAGCTGATGGCGGCGGCGTACGGTTCACCGGATGCCCCGCACACTAAAGAGATAGTGTCCACCTATGGGGCCCACATCGAAGCGATTGAGCGCTATTTGGGCGTACCGTCTGGCGCGCTGTATCGTGCCGATTCCCGTGCCGTGAACCGCTGGATCGACGCATTACGACGAGCCGACGCAACGACGACGGGAGCGACGCGATGAAGGTTGATTTCACCAACAAGACCGTGGGCGGGTTCAATTTCGAGTTCCTGCGCGGGCTCTCGCTGCAGGCTGCTGGCGCCGCCGAATACGGCGAGTGTATGGACACCATGAGCCGTGTCAAAGACAACAGCTTCGAAAGCTGGATTAGCCAGTGGGCTGCCACCGCTGACCGGGTTGCGGGCTTCGCAGAGGGCGAAGATCGGATCGGCAACCGCGTCAGCGCTCGCAATGCCTTCCGTCGCGCGGCCAACTACTACCGGATGGCGGTCTTCTACGTCGCCCACACCGATGCGCGGCACACCCAACTGTGGCGGCGCAGCAAGGACTGCTTTCACCGGATGTTCGCTCTGATGGACGCTCCCATCGAGTGTATAGACTTCGATTTCGAAGGAGCACGGCTACCAGCCTATTTCGTCTCCGGAGGCGACGGTCAGCGTCCCACGCTCATCGCGCTGGGCGGCTTTGACTCCACTATGGAGGAGCTCTATTGCTGGATCGGCGCTGTCGCCCCGGCCTATGGCTGGAACTGCCTGATGTTCGAGGGCCCAGGACAGTGGGCCGCTCTGAAGGCCAACCCGGGCCTGACGTTTCGCCCAGACTACGAAAAGCCTGTGGGTGCCGCGGTGGACTACCTGCTTAGCCGCAGCGACGTCGATCCCGGGACGTTGGCCATCATCGGTTACTCGATGGGTGGCTACCTTGCCGCCCGCGGCGCGCTCGACCAACGAATCCGCGCCTGCATCCCCAACTCGTTGGTCGTCGACTGCGGGGCGGCCGCGCGAGCTGGGATGAAGGGGCTACTGAAGAACACGACCTTGATGGATGCGGTGTTCAAGCTGGTGATGAAGGTCAACACCCCGGCCCGGTGGGGCTTTCAACATTCCGCATGGACTCTCGGCATCCGAAACGCACACGAATGGGTGCAGGTTTACCAGCCCTATAGCATCAAGGATTTCGCCGATCGGTACCACAACCCGATGTTGTTCCTGTTTAGCGAGGACGACATCCACGACGCCGCTGCACCCTCGGCCGACATCATCGTCGACACGCTCGACTTCATGCTCGCCCTCAAATGCGACCGCTACATCCGCCTGTTTACCCGAGCCGAGGGCGCATCAAGCCACTGCCAAATGGGTGGATTGAGCTACGCCCAGGCCGTGATCTTCGACTGGCTGAACCACGTCTGCCTCGCCGGCCCGCCGCCGGGGCCGGCGGGCCCAGCCGCTGCCGATCTTTTCATCGGCCAATTCGCCAAATACGGAAAAATGCAAGGTGAAACCAAAGCCAAAGAGCTGCTGGGCGTCGCCCAGCTCATATGAATCGTCGTCGTCCATTCGGGCGCCCGCGACCCGGGCTGGGGGGCTTGGTCCCGTTTCGGGGCCCACAGGGGCTGAAACCGGGCAAGCCCCGACTAGAACGCTGCGGCTTGACCGTCGCGGCGTGGATCGCTCGCCGCTAAATACCCGCCATCTAGGCGCCAAATCGCCTGGCAGCTGCCGAACTGGGCGTAGTCGTCCACGGCGACCAGGTCGTGCCCGCGCTTTCGGAGCTCGTCGAGCGTTGACGGCGGGAAGTCTTTCTCGCAGCTGACCTGAACGCCGTGCACCCACCGGAATCGGGGGCCGTCACAAGCCGTCTGCGGATTCTGGCCGTGGTCGGCGATGCGCACCAGCACCTGCACATGACCCTGGGGTTGCATCGTGCCGCCCATCACCCCGAAGCTCATCACCGGTGCGCCGTCTTTGGTGACAAAGCCTGGGATGATCGTGTGGTAAGGACGTTTGTTCGGCCCGACTCGGTTCGGATGTCCCTGAGCCGCAGCGAAATCCGCGCCGCGGTTTTGTAGCGAAATGCCGGTGCCTCCCACCACCACACCGGAGCCGAATCCCATGTAGTTCGACTGGATCATCGACACCATCACCCCTGAGGCGTCGGCGGCGGTGAGATACACGGTGCCCCCGTGCGGGGTGCCGGCATGCGCCGGCTTTGCCCGCTTCTGGTCGATCAGTGTCGCGCGCTGCTTCAGGTATTCCTTGTCCAGCAGGCGTTCCGGGCGCACCGGCATGTGGTCGATGTCGGCGACATAGGCCTGCGCATCGGCGAAAGCGAGCTTCAGTGCTTCGATCTGCAGGTGCACGCTGTCGGCGGAATCGGCCGGCAGCGAGGACATGTCGAACTGCTCCAGGATTCCAAGGGCGATCAGGGCCACGATCCCCTGGCCGTTGGGCGGTATCTCGTGGATGGTGTACCCACGGTAGGTTCCGCTGATCGTGCCGACCCAGTCGGCGCGATGAGCGGCCAGGTCGCTGGCATGCATGACCGCGCCGTTGGCCGTCGCGTGCGCCTCGAGTTTGGCCGCCAGTTCTCCGCGGTAGAACGCCTCGCCGTTGGTTGTGGCGATCTTCTCGAGAGTGGCCGCGTGGTCGGGGAAGGTGAACAGGTCCCCGGGTTTCGGCGCCCGCCCGCCAGGCATGAACGCCTCGGCGAACCCGGGCTGGGCTTTGAACAGCGGCACCTGCGCCGCCCATTGCTCCGCGACGGTCGGTGAGACCAGAAAGCCGTTGCGGCCGTAGGAGATCGCGGGCTCGAAGAGCCTTTCGAACGGGAGCCTGCCAAACTTGGCGTGCAGTTCGACCCACGCCGACACCGCTCCGGGCACGGTCACCGAATTCCAGCCGAGCGCGGGAACGCCCCTGCCGCCGAAGTACTCTGGCGTCCACGCTGCGGGCGAACGGCCAGACGCGTTCAGTCCGTGCAGTTGCTTGCCGTCCCAGACGATCGCGAAGGCGTCCGAGCCGATGCCGTTGGACACCGGTTCCACCAGTGTGAGGGTGATGGCGGTGGCGATGGCCGCGTCGACCGCGCTCCCGCCCTCGGCAAGCATCCGAAGGCCTGCTTGGGCGGCAAGCGGTTGTGACGTGCACACAACGTTTGCCGCCAGGATGGGCTTTCGCGGCCAGGCGTACGGGAAGCTCCAACCGAAAGGTGTGGTCACCACCGGATCGTCGCACGCCCTACGGCGCGGGCTCAACGGCGAGCACCCTTCGTTCCGCGATACCGGGCCCTCCGTCATCCGTTGTGCGGGCAAACTGCCGCCCAACCTTCCGGCGCCCGGTGAGGTTCGGCCGCCCTAGGCCGTCAGCAACGGCGCCATCCAGGTCAGCTCGGCCGGCAGCTGCGAGCTCCAGAAGCCCGGGTTGTGTCCGCCAGGTGAGAAACCGCCCGCGGGCGGGTTGGGCAGTTGAGCGATGAACTGCTTTGTTGCGGCGTAGAACGGATCGCTGTCGCCGCAATCCACCCGGATCGGGATGGACGCCAGCGCGGGCATTCCGAACACCGAGTTGGCCGAAAAGTCGTCGGCTCCGTCGAATGCGCCGGATGCGGCTGCGCCCGGGGACAGCCACAGCGCCGGGCTTACCGCGCAGATCGCCGCGGTACGTGCGGATCCCAGCCGGCCGCCGAGCAGCAGTGCGCCATAGCCGCCCATCGACCAGCCCAGAAACGCCACTCGTGAGGTGTCCAGATGCTGCGTGTCCAGCAGCGGGATGAGCTCGTTGAGCACCATCGCCCCGCAGTCCTCGCCAGAAGCTCGCTTGTGCCAGTAGCTGCCGTCTCCGTCCACGCTGACCACCGCAAACGGCGGCAACCCGGCATTGACGGCCTGCGCCAGGCCCTGCTCGACGCCGCCGTCCATCACCCTGGATGCGCTACCACCCAAGCCGTGCAACGCAATCACCGGTCGCAACGCCTTGGTCTGGTCCGGCGGGCGGGCGATCGCCCAGTTGGTCGTTTTCCCTCCGCGCGCCGCCGAGTCGAACGAGCCCGTCACCATCGTGGGCGCTGCCTGAGCCGCCGGAGTCGGCGAAGGGGCGGGCTGCAGCGGTGTCGCCGGCGCCAAGGGAACCTGGGTGCTGGCCGCAGATATCGGCATGGCCTGTGATGTTCGGGGCTGGAACAGCATGTCAAGCGCATACGCGCCGACCGCGCCGACGGCCGCACTGGCACCCAGACGGAGCGCCGCGCGGCGGCTCAAGTCGGGCATCGAGCCATCATGCCATGGCCGTTTGGCCGAAATGGCATCGCAGTACCACTTTGACTGGCACCATGGCTACTCGTGACTGCAGCAGTTACTCCCAAGGGAGAACGTCGCCGGTATGCGCTGGTTAGCGCTGCCGCCGAGCTGCTTGGTGAAGGCGGGTTCGAAGCGGTTCGACACCGAGCGGTCGCTCGGCGGGCCGGCCTGCCGTTGGCGTCAACTACCTACTATTTCTCGTCTCTCGACGACTTGATCGCCCGGGCGGTCGAACATGTCGGGATGATCGAGGTTGCGCAGCTACGCGCGCGGGTCACCGCTCTCTCTCGGCGGCGTCGGGGCCCCGAGACCACCGCTGAAGTGCTGGTTGACCTGCTTGTGGGAGACGTGTCCGGTCCGGGACTTGCCGAGCAGCTGATATCGCGATACGAGCGCCACATCGCCTGTACCCGCCTGCCCGCGTTGCGCGAAACAATGCGGCGCAGCCTGCGGCAGCGCGCCGAGGCCGTGGCCGAAGCCATCGAGCGATCCGGCCGATCCGTGCATATCGAACTTGTGTGCACGCTGATCTGCGCGGTCGACGGTTCGGTGGTCTCCGCCCTGGTTGAAGGGCGAGATCCCCGCACGGCTGCGCTGGGGACGATGGTCGACCTCATCGACGTGCTCGCACCCATCGACCAGCGTCCTGTGCCGATCTGACCTCGGCTGTAGCGGGCGCCGTAAACGCTCCTGACTGCCGACTTCTCGCTTTTTGCCGAGTGCTGATTGCTGCAGCCAAGTCTGCGGGTAGCGACGGCGTCACGATGTAGCCGGTGGCGAAGTCCCCGTAGATCGTCACGGCGGCCGGGCAGCGCTCGGCGTACAACGCCACATAGGCGCAGACGACGGCGTCGACCGGATCCTCGGCGCGCCGCAGGTCGCTCTTGCGCTGCGCGGTCACCACCTGCCGGCGCAGCTCGGCCCAGTCAGGACCGGCAACCTGTAACGGCACCGAGGCGTGCGCGAGCCCCTCGACGCCGTCCATCAGCAGCAGCAGCTCCGATTTGAGCTGGTCGAGACCGCGGCCGGGTTTGGCCTTGTACTTCAGCGTGCGTGGCAGCCGGAACAGTGCCACCGTCGCCGGGTGGGGGTAGACCTCGATGGCGCGCCGCGCAGCAGATGACCGGGGGTCCATGTCGAGCCCCAGCGTCTGGGCCAACCGCGCCCCGCGGGGACCGTCGGCGAACTCGGGTTTCCCGGTGTTAGCCGGGTGCGCACCGGCTTCGAACCTGCGGAAGTCACGGTTGAACGCGGCCTCGGCAGGACGCTGGCCGGTGCGGTTGGTCACCACCAACGGCGCGTCGAAGGCGACCAGGCAGTCGCCCTGCACATAGGGCTGCAAGGCTGCCAGCACGTCGGCGTCGTCGCGGACAACGCCGGCACGCACCAAACGGCCGCGTGAATCGACCACCGCGACACCAGTCGGATTGCGGACGCCCCAGGCAAGGTCCACGCCGACGAAGTACATCCGCATAGGGTATGGCGCCCGGCGACGACGCGGGCCGCGGAGCGACCTGAGGCGGGGGTCCCCCCGCTCGCGGGGGAGAGCCGGGCAATCAGGACTCCGCCGACCGTAAGCTTTGTCCTTGTGAGCATTCCGAACGTGCTGGCCAACCGCTACGCCAGCGCTGGCATGGTCGGGATTTGGGCGCCGGAGGCCAAGGTCATCGCGGAGCGGCGGCTGTGGCTGGCCGTGCTGCGGGCACAGGCGGAACTGGGTATCCACGTGCCGCAGGAAGTGATCGCCGACTACGAGCGGGTGCTCGGCGATGTGGACCTGGCCTCGATCGCGGCCCGCGAAAAGACGCTGCGCCACGACGTCAAGGCCCGCATCGAGGAATTCAACGCGCTGGCCGGTCACCAGCATGTGCACAAGGGGATGACCAGCCGCGACTTGACCGAGAACGTGGAGCAGCTGCAGATCCGACGGTCGCTGGAGTTGGTCTTTGCCCACGGGGTCGCGGTGGTGGCGCGGCTCGCCGAGCGGGCGGTGGCCTATCGGGACCTGGTGATGGCCGGACGCAGCCATAATGTGGCCGCGCAGGCCACCACGTTGGGCAAGCGGTTCGCGTCCGCGGCGCAAGAGACGCTGATCGCCTTGACCAGGTTGCGGGGGTTGATCGATCGCTACCCACTGCGCGGCATCAAGGGACCGATGGGCACCGCGCAGGACATGCTCGACCTGCTTGGCGGTGACGCTGCCAAGCTGGCCGAACTCGAGCGCCGCGTCGCCGACTTCCTGGGTTTCGCAGCGGTTTTCACCAGCGTCGGACAGGTGTATCCGCGTTCGCTAGACCACGATGTGGTCTCCGCGCTGGTGCAGCTCGGGGCCGGCCCTTCCTCGTTGGCGCACACCATCCGGTTGATGGCCGGGCACGAGCTTGTCACCGAGGGCTTCGCGCCGGGACAGGTTGGCTCGTCAGCGATGCCACACAAGATGAACGCCCGCAGTTGTGAACGGGTCAATGGGCTGCAGGTGGTGCTGCGCGGCTACGCGTCGATGGCGGCCGAACTGGCCGGCGCACAGTGGAATGAAGGCGACGTCTTCTGCTCAGTGGTGCGCCGGGTCGCGTTGCCGGACAGCTTCTTTGCTATCGACGGCCAGATCGAGACGTTTTTGACGGTGCTCGACGAGTTCGGCGCCTACCCGGCGGTGATCCAGCGCGAGCTGGATCGCTACTTGCCGTTCCTGGCCACCACCAAAGTGCTGATGGCGGCGGTGCGCGCGGGTATGGGCCGTGAGGCCGCGCACCACGTGATCTCCGAACATGCGGTGGCGACGGCGCTGGACATGCGGGAACGCGGCGCCGAGCCCGACCTGCTGGACCGGTTGGCCGCCGATCGGCGGCTGCCGCTGGACCGAGCGGCGCTGAATGCCGCGCTGGCCGACAAACAGGCGTTCACCGGTGCCGCCGGCGACCAGGTCGACGAGGTGGCTGCAATGGTGGACGAGTTGGTGGGCCGCTACCCGGACGCGGCCAAGTACACACCGGGTCCGATCCTGTGACTCTCGCCGGCGCGCTCTCGAGGATCGACTTCGCCAATCTGGACAACTTCGCCAACGGATTTCCGCACGAGCTGTTCGCCGTCCATCGGCGAGAGGCGCCGGTGTACTGGCACGAGCCGACCGAAAACACTCCCGATGGAGAGGGCTTCTGGTCGGTCGCTACGCATGCGGAAACGCTTGAGGTGCTGCGTGATCCGGTGACGTACTCGTCGGTCACCGGTGGTTCGCGACCGTTCGGCGGCACGCTGTTGCAGGACCTGGCCATCGCGGGCCAGGTGCTCAACATGATGGACGACCCGCGGCATTCGCAGATCCGGCGACTCGTCAGCTCCGGGCTGACGCCGCGGATGATCCGTCTCGTCGAGGATGATCTGCGGGCCCGGGCGCGCCGGCTGCTGGATGCGGTGGTGCCGGGCGAACCGTTCGACTTCCTGGTTGACATCGCCGCCGAACTGCCGATGCAGATGATCTGCATCCTGCTGGGAGTGCCTGAATCCGAACGACATTGGCTATTCGAGGCCATCGAGCCGCAGTTCGACTTCGGCGGCTCGCGCAAGGCGTCCCTTTCGCAGCTGTCGGTCGAGGAGGCCGGGTCGCGGATGTATGCCTACGGCCAGGAGTTGATCGCGTCGAAGCGTGCCGAGCCGACCGACGACATGTTGTCGGTAGTCGCCAACGCGACGCTCGACGACGCGGACGCGCCGGCCCTCTCGGATCTCGAGCTGTACCTGTTCTTTAGTCTGCTGTTCAGCGCCGGTGCGGAGACGACGCGCAACGCGGTCGCGGGTGGGCTGCTGGCGCTGGCCGACCATCCGGAGCAATTGCACACGCTGCGTGAGGATCTCGACATGCTGCCGACAGCGGTCGAGGAGATGGTTCGGTGGACGTCGCCGTCGCCGTCCAAGCGGCGCACCGCCACACGCGACGTCACGCTCGGCGGACAGTCGATCGAGGCGGGACAGAAGGTACAGATCTGGGAGGGCTCGGCCAACCGCGATGCGGGCGTGTTCGACCGCGCTGATGAATTCGACGTTGCCCGAAAACCCAATCCGCACTTGGGCTTCGGCCAAGGTGTGCACTACTGCCTTGGCGCCAATCTGGCCCGGCTGGAACTGCGAGTGCTGTTCGAGGAACTGCTGTCGCGCTTTTCCACCGTGCGGGTTGTGGAGCCAGTCGAATGGACTCGCAGCAATCGGCACACCGGCATCCGGCACCTGGTCGTAGAGTTGCTCGGGGCCTTAGCCTCAATCCGTGGACGGGCTGGGGATGTGATCGGCGTGTGAACAGCGAAAATGCCTTTTGAACTGGGACAATACGAGTGCTGATGTCGCATTTGTCCAGAGTTCTGGAAGGCATTTCCGGTGCACTCATCCTATACGTTCACAGTCGGGTCAGCGGTATTTGACGAGCAGAATCTGTTGTCGGCAGCCGGGTTGGTGCCGGTGCTGGAACTCGCTGAGCAGACCGGCCTTTCGGCGCTGATCCGCGAGCATGTAGATCTGCCGTCGACTCGGGTCAAGTCCGGAGCCGTGAACCCGGCCGGCAAGCTAACCTCGATCATCGCCGCGATGACGTGCGGCGCGGACAGCATCGATGATGCCAACGAGCTGCGCGCCGGCGGCACACCACGAGTGTTCAACGAGGTGTATGCGCCCTCGACGCTGGGGATCTTCTTGCGCGAGTTCACCTTCGGGCATGCCAACCAGCTCGCCGCGGCGGCCCGCGAACATCTGGTGGCGCTCGCCCAGCGGGTGCCGCTACTGCCCGGAGCAGAAGAACGCGTGTATGTGGACATCGACTCGCTGTTGCGTCCGGTCTATGGGCACCACAAGCAGGGCGCCTCGTTCGGGCACGCCAAGATCGCCAGTCGCGCGCTGCTGCGTTTGGGCCTGTCCCCGCAGATCACCACTATCTCGACGGCGACCGCGGCGCCGGTCATCGCCGAGGCGCGACTACGCAGCGGCAAGGCCGCCTCCGGGCGCGCGGCCGCCGGCCAGATCAAGCAAGCCATCGGCACCGCCCGCGCCTGCGGGCGCACCGGCACGATCCTGGTGCGCGGCGATTCGGCGTTCGGCACCAAGAAGGTAATCACCACCTGCGTGGCCGAAGGTGCTGAGTTCTCCTTATCGGTGAGCCGCAACAAGCGCATCAGCGCCGCGATCGAGGCCATCGACGAGGCCGCCTACACCCCGGTGCACTACCCCGGCGCGGTGACCGACCCCGACACCGGCGAGTTGATCTCTGATGCCCAGGTCGCCGAAACCCCCTATGCCCTGCGGCTGGGCTCCGGCCGCACGCTGACCGTGCGGCTGGTGGTGCGCCGCGTCAAGGACGCCCGCTACCCGGATGCGTTGTTTCCGGTGTGGCGCTATCACCCGTTTGTCACCAACTCCACCCTGCCCACCGCCGAGGCCGACATCACCCACCGAAAGCACGCCATCATCGAGACCACCTTCGCCGATTTGATCGACGGCCCACTGGCCCATATCCCTTCAGGGCTTTTTGCCGCGAATTGCGCCTGGTTGGGCTGTGCGGTGGTCGCGCATAACCTGCTGCGCGCTGCCGGCACCCTCGCTGGCGGTAACCACGCCGTGGCCCGTGGCGCCACCTTGCGCCGCGACTTGGTCAAGGTGCCCGCCCGCTTCGCCGCCCCCGCCCGCAAACCCACACTGCACCTGCCAGCCCACTGGCCTTGGCAAACCGGATGGAAAACCCTGTGGGACAACGTCATCGGTTCCTACTACCCGACCGCCCAACCCCGCGCCGCCTGACCCCACCGACCAGACCCTGTCCACCCGCCATCCCAGGCCCGACCCCAGGAACCTCGGAGCAAGGAAAAGCTGGTACAGGCCAGCGGATCACGCATGTGCCACCGCGCCACACCTGGCCGCCATTCAGGGCAACCACCTCGACGACCACACGAAATCACCCATCCACGGATTCAAGCTAAGGACAATCCAGTGACAGTCCGGCTCGCCGATGTCGAGCCGTCACCCGATGTGTTCGCCGCGGTGATGGCGACCGGAATCATGTCTATCGTCGCGGGTAACCACCGTTACGTTCAAATCAGCGAAACGCTGGGCGTTCTCGCGTCGCTGGGCCTGGTGGTTCTGGTCGTCCTGGTGATCGTGACGCGCCGGTTCACACTATGGGATCTGAAGGATCCTGATGTCACATTGCGACTGTTCACGTTTGTCGCCGCGTGCGCGGTGCTGGACAGCCGGCTGGCATCCCAGCCGGTACTGGTGCGGGTGCTGGGTGTGGTGGCGCTCGTGTCCTGGCTGATGCTGATCGTGCTTAGCGCGCGCAATATGTCGGCGCGTCCATGGTCGGCGCTGCGCGACCGTGCGCACGGCGCATGGGAGCTGGCCAGCGTGGGCACCTCGGGTCTGGCGATCGTGGCCGCGAAGGTGGCCCGCGACACCCACGAGCACTGGTTGCTCGGGGTGGCGGTGCCGGTCTGGGTGGCGGCGCTGTGCATCTACGGCCTGATGACCTGGCTGATCCTGTGGCGCACGATCGCCGAAAGGCAGGATCGCGACGGATTCGAGCCCGATACCTGGATCTTGATGGGCGGCCTGGCCATTGCGACGCTGGCCGGCGACAACATTCACAGCCTGGCTCCTGCCTGGCTGGCCGGACCGGTGCGTGCGGTCACCGTCGTGACCTGGGTGGCGGCCACCCTGTGGATACCGCCGCTGATCTACTTCGGTCTGCACCGGATCAGCCAGCGTCCCGACATGCTGCACTTCGCTGGTGTGTGGTGGGCGTTCGTGTTCCCGCTGGGCATGTACTCAGCGGCCAGTTACGCCATGGCGGCCGAGATCGGTCAGCGGTCGCTGATCACCGTTTCGCTGGTCTTCTTCTGGGACGCGTTGGCGGCGTGGCTGATTGTGGTCGTCGCCGGGCTGCTGCGCGTGTGTCAGCGGTTCGCGGGTGAGCGCGGTTAGCGCGCGGGAATCGTGATCCCGGCCGCCCGCAGCTCGAGGGCGGCCAGAGCCCGCAAGGTGACGGGATCCTCACGGCGCCAGGCGCCAACCGGATCCGGGCTAATGGCAACCAGTTTGCGCGGAGGCCGGTTCGTCAGTGCCCGCAGCGCCAGCAGCTGTTCGCCGGCCGGGGTGGCGGCCAGACCGGTCACCACCCATTTGCGCCGGAAGAACCGGAGCCGCAAAAACAGCCACGGCATGACCGCTATCAGGATCGGCAGCGCGACGACCGCCAGCGCAAGCAGCACCGCGAGCCAGCTCGCTGTGGTGTCCA
Source organism: uncultured Actinomycetota bacterium (assembly GCA_963728815.1). Taxonomy (GTDB): domain Bacteria; phylum Actinomycetota; class Actinomycetes; order Mycobacteriales; family Mycobacteriaceae; genus Mycobacterium. The sequence continues at coordinate 110,678 of CAVSLH010000010.1, read as the reverse complement.
GGTCGTGTCCGGCGCCTGCGATGTCGAGGGCGGCCTCGCTGGCCGAGGTAAGTGGCTTGCTTACCGCATCGCCCACCACCGGGATGCGCTGGGCGCCATGGCCCGCTGACGCCAGGTTGCCGGCGATCCCGTGCGCGCCGCTCTCGACTTGCCGGCCGGCGTCGGCGATTGTCGAGATAGCGTCGTACACGGCAACACCGACGAGCAGCCAGACCGCCGTCCACACGACGACGGCGAAATCGCTGAACAGTTGGGCCGCCAGTCGGCCGGGCCTAGTGGAGTAGGGCAAGAACCGCGAAGTCATAGCACAGATACCAGCACAGCTCCCAGCTCAGTGTGTCGGTTTCGGGGTCCCGGATAGGCTGACCCGATGCGCCCCGCATTGTCCGACTACCGGCATCTGGCCAGCGGCAAGGTCCGTGAGTTATACCGCGTCGATGACCAGCACCTGTTATTGGTCGCGTCCGACCGGATCTCGGCGTTCGACTACATCCTCGACAGCACGATTCCGGACAAGGGCCGCATCCTGACCGCGATGAGCGTGTTCTTCTTCGGCCTCGTCGACGCCCCCAACCACCTGGCCGGGCCCCCCGATGACCCGCGTATCCCCGATGAGGTGCTTGGCCGCGCGCTGGTGGTACGGCAGCTGGAGATGCTTCCGGTGGAATGTGTGGCTCGCGGCTACCTGACCGGCTCGGGATTGCTGGACTACCAGGCGACCGGGAAGGTCTGCGGTATCGCGTTGCCGCCGGGTCTGGTCGAGGCCAGCAAGTTCGCCGCACCGCTGTTCACCCCGGCGACGAAAGCCGCTCTGGGAGACCACGATGAGAACATTTCGTTTGCCCGGGTGATCGAGATGGTGGGCGCGGTGCGCGCCAACCAGCTCCGCGACCGTACGCTGCAGATTTACGTGCAGGCCGCCGACCACGCCCTGACGAGGGGAATCATCATCGCCGACACCAAGTTCGAGTTCGGTACCGACCCCGACGGCAACCTGCTGCTGGCCGACGAAATTTTCACCCCGGACTCGTCTCGGTACTGGCCGGCCGACGACTACCGGGCCGGCGTCGTCCAGACCAGCTTCGACAAACAGTTCGTCCGCAATTGGCTCACCAGCCCCGAGTCCGGCTGGGACCGCGCCGGCACAAAGCCTCCACCCCCGCTCCCGGATGACATCATCGACGCCACCCGCGGTCGTTACATCAATGCCTACGAACGGATTTCCGGCCTGAGTTTCGGCGACTGGATCGGCCCGGGCGCATGACTGAGACATTCTCGGACACGCCCGTCCCGCCCGTCGCCAAGCGGGTGAACACTCGGCGGGAGCACCACGGCGACGTCTTCATCGACCCGTACGAATGGTTGCGCGACAAAGCCGACCCTGAAGTCATCGCGTATCTGGAGGCCGAAAACGACTATGCCCATCGGACGACTGCCCACCTCGAGCCGTTGCGCCAGCAGATATTCGACGAGATCAAGGCGCGCACCAAAGAAACCGACCTGTCGGTGCCGGTTCGACAGGGCGACTGGTGGTACTACGCCCGCACCTTCGAGGGAAAGCAGTACCGCGTCCAGTGCCGTTGCCCGGTAACCGATCCCGATGACTGGAACCCGCCAGTCCTGGACGAGAACACCGAAATACAGGGTGAGCAGATTTTGCTTGACTCGAATGTCGAGGCGGACGGCCACGACTTCTTCGCGCTGGGCGCCGCCATGGTCAGCCTTGATGGCAATCTGCTGGCCTATTCCGTCGATACCGTGGGCGACGAACGGTACACCCTGCGGTTCAAGGATTTACGCACCGGCGAGCAATATCCCGACGAGATCCCCGGTATCGGCGCCGGAGGGACCTGGGCTGCCGACAACCGAACCGTGTACTACATGACCCTGGATGCGGCCCAGCGTCCCGATACGGTGTGGCGGTATCGGCTCGGCTCTGGTGAGTCGTCAGAGCAGGTGTATCACGAAGCCGACGAACGGTTCTGGCTCGGCGTGGGGCTCACCCGCAGCGAGGCCTATGTGTTTATTGCCTCGGGGTCGTCCATCACCTCCGAGGTCCGCTACGCCGACTCGGCTGACCCGCACGCGCAGTTCACCGTCGTGCTGCCACGACGTGACGGTGTCGAGTACTCGGTGGAGCACGCGGTCGTCGGGGGACAGGACCGGTTCTTGATCCTGCACAACGATGGTGCGGTGAACTTCACGCTCGTCGAGGCCCCGGTCAGCGATCCAGCGCAGCAACGCACCCTGATCCCGCACCGCGACGATGTCCGGCTCGACGGCGTGGAAGCCTTCGCCGGCCATCTGGTGGTCAGTTACCGGCGTGAGGCGTTGCCCCGGGTCCAGCTGTGGCCCATTGACTCCGACGGCGGCTACGGTGAGCCGCAGGAGATCTCGTTCGACTCCGAGCTGATGTCGTCCGGGCTGGGCGCCAACCCGAACTGGGATTCGCCCAAACTGCGGGTCAGGGCGGGTTCTTTTGTCACCCCCGTGCGAATCTACGACCTGGACTTGGTGACCGGAGAGCGTACATTGCTACGCGAGCAACCCGTACTCGGCGGCTACCGGCACGCGGATTACGTTGAGCGGCGCGAGTGGGCGCACGCAGACGACGGCACCCGGATCCCGGTGTCAATCGTGCACCGCGCCGATCTCGAATTCCCAGCGCCAGCAGTGCTATACGGCTACGGCGCCTACGAGATTTGCACAGATCCAAGCTTTTCCATCGCACGGTTGTCGCTGCTGGACCGCGGCATGATGTTCGTCACGGCGCATGTCCGCGGCGGCGGTGAGATGGGCCGGCTGTGGTATGAGCACGGCAAGCTATTGGAGAAGAAGAATACCTTCACCGACTTCGTGGCGGTGGCAAAGCATCTGGTGGACTCGGGGCTAACCCGAGCGCAAGAGCTAGTGGCATTGGGTGGCAGCGCCGGCGGTCTGCTGATGGGCGTGGTGGCGAACCTGGCACCGGATCTCTTCGCCGGAATCCTCGCGCAGGTCCCGTTCGTCGACCCGCTGACCACCATCCTGGATCCCTCGTTGCCGCTGACCGTCACCGAGTGGGACGAATGGGGAAACCCGTTGAGCGACAGCGCTGTTTACTCCTATATGAAGTCATATTCGCCCTATGAGAACGTCGAGGCCAAGCAGTACCCCGCCATCTTGGCCATGACGTCACTGAACGACACCAGGGTCTACTACGTGGAGCCCGCTAAGTGGGTTGCGGCGCTGCGGCACACCAATACTGATGGCAATCCGGTGCTGTTGAAGACCCAGATGGCCGCGGGCCATGGTGGTGTCAGTGGTCGCTACAAGGCCTGGAAGGAAACCGCATTCCAATACGCTTGGCTGCTAGCTGCCGCCGACGGCGACCACTATGGCGGCGGCCAGGAAGACGACCTCAGTGGCGGCGCGCACGGGTAGCCGGGTTGTCATCGACTTCGGCGGATTGGGCATCCGGGAGGCGTAGACGTTGGCCGGGAACATGGCCAGCATCAGCGCCAGCAGGCACACGGCCGCCGCCACCCGGGTGACAGGAAGCAACAGGCCCGCGGCGCCCAGCAGCTCCAGCACGCCGGTGACGGTGACCAGCAGACCGGGCGCGGGTAACCGGGGCGGCACGATCGCGATGAGGTCACCACGCATCGGCGGCGCAAAGTGCGCAACCCCGGTCAGCACGAACATTGCCGCCAGCCCGACGGCGATCGCTGCGGTCCAGCTGTTGACGTAGTCGACGCCAAGCCAGCCGACGAACCGGGCGACGATGCTGCCCAATAGCAGGGTGATCAACGGAGCCATCTCAACGTCTCCAATCTAGACACTGACAAGTTCTTAGTGACTGACGTTAACTCATGATCTAGTCACTGTCAAGATTGCACGATATGCTGGCGCCATGAACCATCCCACCTACCACCACGGCGACCTGCGGGCCGTGATCCTGACCGAGGCCGCGCGCCTGGTGGCAGAACGTGGCGCGGACAGGGTCTCGCTGCGCGAGCTGGCCCGGGGCGCAGGCGTGTCGCATGCCGCGCCCGCCCACCACTTCACCGATCGGCGGGGTCTGTTCACCGCGCTGGCAACGCAGGGATTTCAGCTGCTGGCCCAGGCGCTCATCGACGCCCGACCGCATTTCGCCGCCGCGGCCCTGGCCTATGTGCGGTTTGCCATCGAGCACCCTGGCCACTACCAGGTGATGTTCAACAAGTCGCTGCTCGACGTCTCAAACACCGAACTGGCCGCCGCCGAGGCCGCTGCCGGCACCGAACTGGCACGCGGTGTGGCGACGCTGCGGGATCCCAACGCACACGCTGACCCCGCCGGCGCCCAGCTGGCGGCATGGTCACTGGTACATGGGTTTTCGATGCTGTGGCTCAACGACGCGGTCAACCCTCAAGTGAGGAAGCTGGATCCGATGGACACCGTCATGCGGATAGCGACGATGCTATTCGCCGGGTAATCGGGCTATTCGCCGGCTGTTTGGCTCGCCGGCTTTTTCGGCAGAAACGACGCCGGGATGATCGTGGACACCACCAACACGACCGCGATCACGAATACCGCTGTATAGGCATGTGAAAGGTCATGCAGCACCTCACCGGCAAAATCCGGTGTAAGGGTTTGCTGCGGGATTGCCGACTTGTCAACGGGCACCCCAAGTTTGGCAGCATTCTGTTGCAGCAGCGCCATTTTGTTTGCCGCGGAGATGTTTTCGCTTCGATTGAACTGATTGGTCAGGATCATCGACATCAGCGCGGTTCCCATCGAGCCGCCCACCTGATGGCTGACGCTGATCAGTGTTGTACCCCGGGCGATTTGGTGCGGGCTTAACGCCTGCACCGAGGCGACGGAGAGTGGCATCATGGTGCAGCCCATGCCCATGCCCATGATCGCAAGCCCGGCCAACAGTGTGGGTAGGTACTGTGCCTGCCTGGCCACACCGAAGGCGAAGGTGCCCAGGCCGGCGGTGATCAGCGCGATGCCGACCAGCACGATCTTGCCCGGTCCCCGTCTGTCTACGAACGGTCCGGCCAGCCGCATGGTGAGCATCGCACCGAGTCCCTGGGGGATCATGTGCACGCCGGCTTGCATCGGCGTCTGGTGTAGCACCTGCTGGAAGTAGCTCGGGAGCAGCAGGCCGGCGCCGAAAAAGGCGACAGCGAACACCAGCATTGTCACGTTGGCCTGGGTGAGCACACGGTTGCCGAACAGCCGCAGATCTATGAGTGGGTGATCGGCGCGGTGTAACGCGTGCACGACGAACGTGGCGATCAACGCCAGGCCGACGGTCGCCGGTATCAACACGTGGCGATCGGCTACGGTCCCGCGGCCCGGGATGGACGACACCGCGAACAGGAACGTCGCCAGGCCGGGCGAGAGCAGCAGCCCGCCGATGACGTCGAAGGTTTCCGACCGCGCCGGGTGATCTTTGGGGAACACGATGGCCGCGAGGACGAGCGTGGCGAGCCCGATCGGCAGGTTGATCAGGAAGATCCACCTCCAGCTGGCGGTGCCGATGAGCCAACCACCCAGGATTGGCCCACCGATCGGGGCGAGCAGCATCGGGATGCTCAGGATCGACATCAGGCGGCCGAGCCGCCCGGGGCCCGCTTCGCGGGTCAAGATCATAAATCCCAGGGGCAACAGCATGCCGCCACCGATGCCCTGCACTACCCGAAATATGATGAGCTGCAGGATATTTGACGCCAATGCGCACAGCAGCGAGCCCAGCGTGAATGCCAGCACAGAGCCCATGAAGAGCCGTTTGGTGCCGAACCGGTCGGCCGCCCAGCCCGTTACCGGGATCACGGTCGCCAATGCGAGCGTGTAGCCGGTCATCGTCCAGGCGACGACGGCCTGGGTAGACCCGAATTCGTCGATGAAGGTGCGCTGCGCGACGCTGACGACGGTGATATCCAGGATCGCCATCACCGTGGCCAGGATGCAAACGCCGGAGATCCGCAAGAGCGGGGCGTCCAGCTTGTCGGGATAGGCATGTTCACCGGCGCCCAACTGCCGGGTGGGGGCGGTGGGCAGCGGGGTATCGGCCGCTGCAGAAGGGGCCTTATCCATGGCGTTGCTTAGCATATCGAACCGATCACCTCGGCCGACGCTGGTAGGCGTTTGCTGACCGGGCATGAATTTGGTCGTCCGCTCGACCGACCGTCAGGCTCCCCAGCAGGCCTGCCCGGTGACCGGTTCAACACCCTGGCGCGGAGCCGATACCTGCTCGGCAAGGGCTGATCACGGGGGCTTGCCGGATCGCCAAAAGGGCCGGATATACGCCTGCCGTCTGCGTGTACTTCACCGTCCCGACACCTCGAATCGGCAAACTGCGGGTGTGTCTGGAAAACTGATCGTCTCGGTCTCGGGTATAGGGGAGCGCACCCTGGCCGATGTCGACGCGTTCTGCGCGCAGATGGATGCCCGCTCGCTGCCAGTGTCATTGCTGGTGGCTCCTCGGCTCAGTGGTGACTACCGGCTCGACCGCGACCCACGCACAGTCGAATGGCTGACCGCCCGTCGGGCCGGCGGCGACGCGATCGTGCTGCACGGCTACGACGACGCGGCCACCAAGAAGCGTCGTGGCGAATTCGCAATACTGCGCGCACACGAGGCCAACCTGCGGCTGGTGGCCGCCGACCGGGTGCTCGAGCACCTGGGGCTACGCACCCGGCTGTTCGCGGCCCCGGGCTGGGTGGTGTCACCGGGTGTCGTCAAGGCATTGCCGTGCAACGGCTTTCGACTGTTAGCTGATCTTCACGGCGTCACCGACCTGGTGCGGCATACCACCGTGCGTACCCGCGTACTGGGCATCGGAGAAAGCTTCCTGGCAGAGCCGTGGTGGTGCCGGATGGTCGTGCTATCCGCCGAGCGGATCGCCCGCCGCGGCGGCGTAGTGCGCGTCGCGGTTGCCGCCCGTCAGTTGCGCAAGCCTGGGCCACTTCAGGCGATGCTGGATGCCGTCGACCTGGCCTCGCTGCACGGATGCACACCGACGGTGTACCGGTGGCGGCGCGATAAGGCGGTTCTTGACGCCGCCTGATCGGGGGCTTCACTACCCTGTTCCGACATGAGCGATTCTTCAGCTGGGTCGGCAGCAGGGTTTGCCGCTGATGCCATTGTTGTCGGAGCCGGCCTGGCGGGCCTGGTGGCCGCCTGCGAATTGGTGGACCGCGGCTTGCGGGTACTGATCCTCGACCAGGAGAACAGCGCCAATCTGGGTGGGCAGGCCTTCTGGTCGTTCGGCGGTCTGTTCTTCGTCGACAGCCCCGAGCAACGCCGTCTGGGTATCCGCGACAGTCACGAACTTGCTCTGCAGGATTGGCTGGGGACGGCGGCCTTCGATCGGCCCGAGGACTTTTGGCCACGGCAATGGGCGCACGCCTACGTCGATTTCGCGGCCGGGGAGAAACGCAGTTGGCTGCGTGCCCGGGGGCTGAAGATCTTTCCACTGGTGGGCTGGGCCGAGCGTGGCGGGTATGGCGCACAGGGGCACGGCAACTCGGTGCCCCGTTTTCACATCACGTGGGGTACGGGGCCCGCCTTGGTCGAGATCTTCGCGCGTCAGCTGCGGGACCGCTCGACGGTGAGATTCGCGCACCGTCACCAGGTGGACGAGTTGATCGTCGAGGGTGAGGCGGTGACGGGCGTTCGGGGTACTGTGCTGGAGCCCTCCGTCGAGCCGCGCGGTGCGGCTTCATCACGTAAAGCAGTGGGGCAATTCGAATTTCGCGCTTCAGCGGTGATCGTGGCCAGCGGTGGCATCGGCGGCAATCACGATCTGGTGCGAAAGAACTGGCCGAAGCGGATGGGCCGCATCCCCGAGCAACTGCTGAGTGGGGTGCCGGCTCACGTCGACGGCAGGATGATCGGCATTTCGCAAAAGGCCGGCGCGCGGATGATCAACCCGGACCGGATGTGGCACTACACCGAGGGCATCACCAACTACGACCCGATCTGGCCGCGCCACGGCATCCGGATCATTCCGGGCCCGTCGCCGCTGTGGTTGGATGCGGCCGGCAAACGGTTGCCGGTCCCGCTGTATCCGGGTTTCGACACCCTCGGCACCTTGGAGTACATCACCAAATCCGGGTATGACTACACCTGGTTTGTGTTGAACGCCAGGATCATTGAAAAGGAATTCGCGCTCTCCGGTCAGGAGCAGAACCCTGACCTGACCGGGCAGAGCGTAGGCGAGTTGCTACGTTCCCGGGCCCGGTCCGGCCCGCCGGGACCGGTGCAGGCCTTCATCGACCGAGGCGTCGACTTTGTCAACGCGGACTCGTTGCGCGAGCTGGTGACCGGCATGAACGAGCTGCCCGAGGTGGTCCCGCTGGACTATGCGACGGTGGAAGCTGAGGTCACCGCCCGCGATCGTGAGGTAGCCAACAGGTTCAGCAAGGATGGTCAGATCACCGCGATCCGTGCCGCCCGCAGCTATCTGGGCGACCGGCTGGGCCGGGTGGTGGCGCCACACCGGCTGTCCGATCCGAGGGCCGGGCCGATGATCGCGGTCAAGTTGCACATTCTGACCCGAAAGACGTTGGGCGGCATCGAGACTGACCTGGCCGCCCGGGTACTCAAAGCCGACGGCACGCCGCTTACCGGGCTATACGCGGCCGGCGAGGTGGCCGGGTTCGGCGGCGGCGGCGTGCATGGTTACCGAGCCTTGGAGGGCACGTTCCTGGGTGGCTGCATTTTCTCCGGTCGGGCTGCCGGCCGCGGGGCCGCCGACGACATCACCTAGCCAGTCTCGAGAGGTAGCCGAATCTAAAAGGTGACCGCGCTTTCTTCGGGTAACACCTGGAAGTCCGTGGTGGTCATCTCTGTGAACCGGCTGTAGTGGATGCCGCGCGCGTCAGCAGCGACCATTCCCTGGTGGATGGGTACCGCGTGTGCCGGTGCCACCGCTCGCAGATAATCGATGGCCTCGGAAATCTTCATCCAAGGGGCCGCCGCCGGATTGGCCAATACGTCCACCGGCTCGTCAGGCACAAACAGCGCGTCGCCAGGATGCATCAACCTGGCAGGATGGTCGCCGTCGTCCACCAGATACGAAATATTGTCTATCACAGGGATTTCCGGGTGGATTACCGCGTGCCGGCCGCCGACCGCCCGGACGGTCAGCTCGCCGATCGACAGCTCATCGCCGACGTGCACCTCCTGGCACGGCGCGCCCAGCTGCGCGACGGTTTGCGGGTCTGCGTAGACCGCGGCGTCCGGGTTGCCCTCGATCAGCGACGGCAGTCGCGCGACGTCGACGTGGTCGGGGTGCTGGTGGGTAATCAGAATCGCGGACAGGCCGGTGATTCCCTCGAAGCCGTGCGCGAAGGTACCGGGATCAAAGAGCACGCTCGTATGGTCGAACTCGGCAAGCAAGCAGGAATGGCCGAAATGCGTCAGTTGCATGTCTACGATTGTGCCCTGACGGGGGTGGTTTCGATGCGGGTGATCCTGGCGAGCATCCTGGTTTGCGGTGGCCTGGCGGTGGCTCTTGTCGTCGTGGTGCCCGGGTACGCGGAGCCGGAGACTTGCCCGCCCGTGTGCGATCAGATCCCGGACACCGCGTGGATCCAGCAGCGTGCTGTGCCGCTGAACTCGGTATACAACTGGCCCGCGCTGGCCGGGCTAGCGGTAGCACTGACGGGGACAGGGCCCGGGACCGCGGCGGGGCCGCGGCGGGGCCGCGTTTCCGGTTCGAGGATCTGTGTGCCACGCCGGCGGTGCCGCAAGACGCCCGCGGCTGGGTGGTCGCGAGTCGCGTGACGGTGGTCCACCCGCAAGGTCAGTGGCAGTTGCAGGCTCAGGTCCTGCATTGGCGCGGTGACACGGCCCGCGGTGGCGCAATCGCGGCGTCGGTGTTCAGCACTGCCGTCGCCGCGCTGCGCGGCTGCCAGCTGGGCTCACCGCTGCAGTCGCCGTCGATCACCACCGACGAACCCAACCGATGGCCGCGGACCGGTCATCATGCACACCTACCTGGTCGCGCACGTGGCGAGCAGCACGATCAGCGAGCTCACGCTGTGGTCGTCGGGGCCGCCACAAGTGCCCTGGCCGACGATGACAGACGATCCCGTGCTGGACTCGATGACCGCGCCGCTGTGCGAGGCCTATATCGCCTCGTGTCCGTGCGCCGGCGGCACCCCTCGCCGGTAGAGTTGGCGCCGAGATAGATCTGAGGAGGAACGCCGGTGGCCCGGGTGGTCGTGCATGTGATGCCCAAAGCGGAGATTCTCGACCCGCAGGGTCAGGCGATTGTCGGTGCTCTGGGGCGGCTCGGACACCCCGGCATCTCAGATGTCCGTCAGGGCAAGAGGTTTGAGCTCGAAGTGGACGACACCGTCGACGATACGGTGCTCGCCGAGATTGCGGAGTCGCTGTTGGCGAACACCGTGATCGAGGACTGGACGATAAGCCGGGAGGCGCGGTGACGGCGCGGATCGGCGTCATCACCTTCCCCGGGACACTTGACGACGTGGACGCCGCGCGCGCCGCGCGGCGTGTGGGCGCCGAAGCGGTCAGCCTGTGGCATGCCGACGCCGACCTTAAGGGTGTCGACGCCGTGGTGGTGCCCGGCGGCTTTTCCTACGGCGACTACCTGCGGGCCGGTGCGATCGCCAGGTTCGCTTCGGTGATGGCCGAAGTGGTCGACGCCGCGGGGCGCGGCATGCCGGTATTGGGAATTTGCAACGGTTTTCAGGTGCTGTGCGAGGCCGGGCTACTGCCTGGCGCCCTGACCCGCAACGCTGGTTTGCACTTCATCTGCCGCGATGTGTGGCTGCGGGTGGTATCGACCTCGACGGCATGGACATCGCGTTTCGAGCCCGACGCCGATCTGCTGGTGCCGCTGAAGTCCGGCGAAGGACGCTACGTGGCCCCGGTGGAGGTCCTCGACGAGTTGGAGGCCGAGGGCCGGGTGGTGTTCCGCTACCACGACAACGTCAACGGCTCGTTGCGTGACATCGCCGGCGTCAGCTCAGCCAACGGGCGTGTTGTCGGGCTGATGCCGCATCCCGAGCATGCCATCGAAGCGCTGACCGGCCCCTCCGACGACGGCCTGGGCCTGTTCTATTCGGCGCTGGATGCCGTTTTGGCGGCTTGAGGTTGAGGCTCTATGATCTTCACGGAAAGCCCTGCAAAACTGCGTAATTCGGCGAATGCGGAACTGAGTGCGTCGGTAGCCTCGTGCGCGTCGTTAAATGTCTGGTCGTCGATGAGCACCGCCACGCCGAGCTGGTCGACGTAGCTCCACACGGTGATGTTGACCGGGGCGCCCGGCGAGAGGACGCCGGCCTACCGAAACGCGCCAGGGCGCTACGCCGACCCGTGGGGTGCCATCCGGACCGAGCTGGGGGAGCCGCGACCCGACAGCAGGGAGCGCGTGCCGGTGTCGTGAGATCGGCGGCTCAGCCGGCGTCTCGCAGCAACGGCTGGGCTGTCGACGGCAGCTCGACAACCGGGGTCAACTCACCGAAGAGATCGATCGCGGCCGCGATGGTGCGGTCGACGAAGGATGCGAAATCCTCGAAACCCACGCGATCCCGGATCCGTTGGGAGCTGCGCGCGACAACACCGATGCGTTGCGGATCAGAGGATCCGTGCACGACAGCGGTGACTTCGCCGCTCTGCTGATTCCACGTGTCGGCGATGCGCGCCAGCCGATCGCCGTCGGCGGCCGGGAAGAAGCACGCGGGGTTGACCCTGATCGTGAACACGTCGCTGTGCCAGCGGGAGATCCCGAGGTGGACGTGCAGCCGCCGCGGATAGGCGTTGGCGACAAAGAAGTATTCTCGGTCGTGCTGGCCGCGGAAATACCGCCGCCCGCGGGTGCGCAGGTAGCGTTCGATCAGCTCAGTGCACAGTGGCTCGCCCAATGGCCCACTCATGGGATTAATGCTCACGCCCGCGCCTTGGCGGATCCTTGGAGCCGAGGAAGGTGGGACCGAAGAATCTGTTGAGAATTTGCTGAGTGACCAGCGCTGCGAGGCCGACGGGTGGGGCGTGGAAGCCACTGGCCGGAGCATCGAATGGGTTATATGACCCAAAATGTTCTCGCACGGCGGAAAGACGCAACCATTACCGCGTCGGGGCCGAATGGGATGATGCTGGCGAGGATCCGCAATGCAGGAAAGGCCGCATCGTCCATGAGTTTTCGTGATCTGCATTATGCCGACGAACCCTTGCTGCTGCCGAATGCATGGGATGTGCCTTCGGCGCTCGCTTTCCACGACGCGGGGTATCCCGCAATTGGCACCACCAGCTTCGGGCTTGCTGCAAGCGCGGGGCATCCCGACGGCGGGCGCGCGAGCAGGGAATTGACCAGCGACCTGGCGAGAAAGCTGCGAAAGTTGCCGGTGTACCTCTCCGCCGACGTCGAGGACGGTTACGACAACGACCCAGACGTGGTGGCGGGGCACATAACTCAGCTCGGCGTGGCCGGCATCAACATCGAGGACAGCACGAATGGAGAGCTAGTCAATCCGCAGGCCCTTGCGGCCAAGGTGGCTGTGATCAAAGAACGCGCACCGCAGGTCTTCGTCAATGCCAGAGTCGACACCTACTGGCTTGATCAGGACGCCACCGTCTCGGCCACGCTGAAACGAGCCGACGCCTATGTTGAGGCGGGCGCTGACGGAATCTTCATCCCGGGCGCGTCGCACCCGTCCGATCTGCGGCAGTTCACGGCGAACATTCCCCTGCCTGTCAACGTGCTGGCGATGCCGCAGGTAAGCCTTGCGCAGTTGGCGGATTTGGGCGTGCGTCGAGTCAGCACCGGATCGCTGCCGTACCGTGCCGCCATCCAGACTGCGGTGCAAGTCGCGCAGAACGTCCGCACTGGAGCGAGTCCGCCTGCGGCCGCGGCCTATTCGTCGATGCAGGCTCGGCTGGTCGAATTCGACCAAGCGCAGCCCAGCTAGCGGGCTTGCTGCGGTGCGGAAAGCGTTACGCCGCTGCGAGTTTGATCGACGGAATAATGTCGCGACCAATGACATCGAGATATTCGGATTGCACTAGGTGCGGAATCGTGAAGAGGAATTGATCGATGCCGCAGGCTTGATACTCGCGGATGCGTTCCACGCACTTGTCCGGTGAGCCGGTGATCAGCCCCGACTCGGGAATGGACGCGAATTCTGTACGAATTCGGGCTTCCTGCTCGCCAGATTGGGTGGGTGCGAGCAGGACAGTCACCGACAATCGGAGTGTCTCCGGGTCACGTCCGGCCGATTCGCACGCTTGGGCGAGAAAGCTGCGGCGTCGGGTCACCTGCTGGGGTGACCACCACCGCACGTTCAGGCCTTGAGCGGACTTGGCGGCGATGCGTTGAACCCGGTCACCTTCTCCGCCGATCCACAAGGGTGGATGCGGCTGTTGGACCGGCGGCGGATTGCAGATGGCGCCGTTCAACGTATAGAACTGACCGGCATAGGTGGGGTTTGGCTCGGTCCATACCGCTCGGATCACCTGCAGAGACTCGTCAAGTGCGGAGACTCGGTCGCGCACCGACGGGAACGGAATCCCGTAGGCGTCGAATTCGCGCTGGAACCAGCCGGCGCCCAAACCTAGATCGAGACGGCCCTCGGAAATGACGTCCAACGTGGCGGCCATCTTCGCCAGCACCGAAGGATGGCGGTAGGAATTGCACAGCACACTGGTGCCGAGGCGCAGCCGGGTGGTGTCGCGGGCCAGTGCGGTCAGCGCCGTCCAGCCTTCCAGGAGAGGTAGCGACCGGGGAGGCGTGGACTGACCAGCCTCATGGGATTCGGCAGTGATGCCGGCATCCTTCACGTAGTCGTCGGGGCTTGTCGTGAGGAAGTGGTCGCATAACCACACGGAATCAAATCCGTAGTGCTCCGCAGTTTGGGCGACTGTCACCATATCGGGGTAGGTGCTCACCGCCAGGCCATTAACCGTCAACGCCAATATCAGCCCCACTTGGGGCCCGTTCGATGTGGGGGCCCAGTGAGCATCGGGGTTCATGCGCAATCTTGTCTCTCGATAATTCCGGCGCCGGGTCCAAGCATTGTTCTGGGCAAGGTGACCGAAAACCTATACCGCTCGGGACGATAGTGGAACTCCACCACCCCAAGAGGTTTGTCGTCATCGGTGTAGCTGGTGCGCTCGAGTACCAACACCGGTGAGCCCAACGGCAGATCCAATGCAGCGGCTACTTCGAGGGATGCGCCGGCCGCATGGATTTCATGGGTGGCCCGGGCAATGTGAACTCCCAGTCGCTGCTCCCACATCGTATAAGTGCTTTCCATAGCGTGCGTGGTTTCCGCACCTGGCGCTCTCGATATCAGCGGCTCGACGGCTTCGCCCAACCCCGGCGGAAAGTAGGCCGTGAGCAGGGCCAGGGGTTGGTCCCCATCGCGAAAACGCCGGTTGATACACAAGACTGTGGACAGCCCCAGTGTTTCGGCTATCCGTTGCGGCGCCTCACCCACGTGATGGGACAGCACATCCACCTGCGGGCTAATGCCGGAGCTCGCCAACACCTCGGTAATCGTGCGCACACCGGAGCCCAGTTCCTGTTTCACCGGGTTAGCGACGAACGTGCCCAGACCTTGCCGGCGAACCAGCCAGCCTTGGCGCTCGAGAAGTCCCACTGCCGCACGCACGGTCACCCGGCTCAAACCGGTGCGATCGATCAACTCCCGCTCGCTGGGCAGGCGCCCGCCGCGCGCCAGACGCTGTTTGACGATCTCTGCCTTGAGTGCTTCGGCAAGCTGGGTGCTCGCGGGCACACTGCCGCGCCGTACCCGCAGATTGGCGGCGTCCAAGTCCAACTGCTCAGTCGTCATAAGACGTATTACAACGTCTTACGATCAGGGGTCAATGGTTTCTGCCTGTCTGGGCGCGCGGGGCGTATCAAGGCGATCGGCTTATTCCCGGTCGAGGTCGACGCGTACCGTCAGCAGGTCAGTGCCTAGCGCGCGCACCATCGAGCTGTTGAAACGCGGCAACGTCGCCAACCGCGCATATGGGTCATCGCCATGCAGCAGGAACGCAGTTCCCGCGCGCCAGCGGCCACCGATCCGAACCCGAACCCTGTTGTTCGCCTTGATGTTTCGAACATAGCTCGATGCTTCACCGTGGTCGGACACCAACCAGAATGCGGCACCGTCGAGCCGCCCGCCTATTGGTGTGCGGCGCGGCTGCCCGCTGGAGCGGCCGGTGGTCTCTAGCAGCATTTGAGTGGGTAGCCGTCGGGTGATCGGGTTGGCGATACGCCGGTGGAAAAAGCTGACGCGGCGGCGTTTGCGGTCGTCGGTGGATTCGTTGGTCCTCATATCCGTCAGCATTGTCGAGACTTGCAGTCTCGTCAATGGGCGCGCTAGCCTTCACGCTGTGATCCGAAGGCCCCATACCGGCAGCCGGCGCAATGAAGCGGCCGAGCTGGCGATCCTGCGGGCGGCCGCCGATCTGCTCGCCGCCGGGGACGGTGCCCTGATCACCGTGGGCGCCATCGCGAAGCGGGCAGGGGTGGGCAAGCAAACGATCTACCGCTGGTGGCCGTCGAAGAGTGCGGTACTGCTCGACGCGATGATTCACGGCGCGGAAGAAATCGCGCCAGCGCCCGATACCGGCGATCTGCAAACCGACTTGCGTGTGTTCCTGCGGTCTACGTTCGCCGCCGCGCCCGGTAACCGCAGTCTGCTCTTGGGCGTGTTGCGCGAGGCATTGGGCGACGCCGACACGATGGATCGGCTGGCAGCGTTCACGGCCGCGCGGCGCGACGCGCTGGCGCAGATCCTCGACCGAGCACGGGCCCGCGGACAGATCCCCTCAGGGGAACGGCTCGACACCGTCGTCGACCAAGCATTCGGATTGTTGTGGTACCGCATGATTTTCGCCCACCGCCCACTCGACGAACTCGCCGCCGATGCTGTCGCGGCCGCGCTTGCAACCCAGCTCTGCACGAATCGGGAGGGCTGAAAGTGGAATTCGCGGTGGAACGGCTCGACCATATCGTGTTGAATTGCCGCGATGTTGATGCCACCGCGGCGTGGTATGAGCGTGTCCTTGGCATGACGCGACAGACGTTTGGACCGTCCAACAGGACTGCCCTTTGCTTCGGAAATCAGAAGATCAACCTACGACCGGTCGGCGCGCAAGCCGATGATCCTGACTGGGTCACCGGGTCCGTCGAGGCGGCCGGTTCCGAAGACTTGTGCTTCATCACGCGTTGTACCCCTGACGAGGTACGCGCCCATCTTGTCCGATGTGGAGTTGAAATTACCTCGGGCCCAGTAACCAAAATCGGCGCATTGGGTCCGATGACGTCACACTACTGCCGTGACATCGAGGGCAATCTCATCGAAATCGCGGTCTACTGAACCCAGTACCGCTCAGAGCGGATACAGGGCCGGCAGGTTGATCACGATGGCCTCCTGGGTGCTGCGCGCAATCACAACTTCCGCGGGATTGTTCGGGTCGGGGTTTTCTTCCCGATGCGGCAGATATGGCGGGACGAAGATGTAGTCGCCAGGCTGAGTTGAGATGCGCACCTCTTGGACCCCGTCGTGAAACACGAACTCCGGGTTGCCACTTCGGACATAGATTGCGGTCTCCGATTCGCCGTGATGGTGGTTGGCCGAGACGGTTTCGGGAGATATATGGGTCTCGCCCATCCATAGCTTCTCTGCGCCGACCGATCGACCGCTGAGCGCGGCGAAGCGCCGCAATCCCTCCGATTGTGCGGTGTCGGAACTGATCTCGCACGCCTTGATGTGGTGCACCCGGATACGCGTCACTTCCTGTTTCGTCTCATCGAAATCCGGGTGAAATCCGTCTGAGGTTGCCATCAGCGCTCCTTTGCTCGGTTATCGTCTGCAGGCGAATCACGGTAGGCCTCAAGAAATCTCAGCCACAATTCACTGATCGTCGGGAAGCACGGCACCGCATGCCATAACCGAGCGATGGGCACCTGGCCGGCGACGGCGATGGTGGCTGAGTGCAGTATCTCGGCGGCACCCGGGCCGACCAAAGTCACGCCGAGCAGATACCCCTGATCCTCATCGACCACCATCCGCGCCCGACCGGTGTACCCGTCGGCATAGAGCTTGGCTCCCATGACGACGTCGCCGATTTCGACGTCCACCGTGCGGACTCGGTGGCCGGCCTGCACCGCCTGCTCAGTCGTCAATCCCACCGCGGCTGCTTCGGGATCGGTGAAGAACGCCTGCGGCACCGCGTGGTGGTCGGCGGTGGTCGCATGTGCTCCCCACGGCGCGGTGTCCAACGGCGTTCCCGCTGCGCGGGCCCCGATAGCCGCGCCGGCGATGCGTCCTTGGTATTTGCCCTGATGGGTCAGCAAGGCCCGGTGATTGACATCGCCGGCCGCGTACAGCGAACCGTCGTCGATGGCTTGCACTCGGCAGTTGTCGTCGACGTCAAGCCAGCTGCCCGGGGTCAGTCCTACTGTCTCCAAGCCGATGTAGTCAGTGAGCGGTGCGCGGCCCGTGGCAAAAAGCACTTCGTCGACCTGCAACTCAGTGCTGTTATCCAGTTCGAGGGTCACCGGCCCATCGGGGTCGGGCCGGCGCAGCGCCCGTACTGATACACCCAGGCGCACATCCACGCCCGCGTCGGCGAGTCCACGGCCGATGAGTTCGCCCACAAGGGGCTCCATCCGGGGTAGCAGGCCGGATCCCCGAACCAGCAGGGTCACCAAGGAACCCAATCCCTGCCAGGCCGTGGCCATTTCGACGCCCACACCGCCCGCACCGACAACCGCGAGCCGTTCTGGGACGTAGCTGCTGTCGGTTGCTTGACGGTTGGTCCATGGCCGTGCTTCGGCCATGCCAGGCAAGTCGGGGAGCGCGGGCCGGCCTCCGGTGCAGACGGCAACCGCGTGCCGGGCGGTGAGCACCACTTCATCGCCGCTCGGTGTGGTGACCGCGACGCTCGGGGACCGTCCAACCGCCCGTGGCCGCGTACCAGGGTCGCGCCGATTCCAGCCACCCAGTCGGCCTGGCCGGTGTCGTCCGAGTTGCTCACATAGCGGTCGCGGCGGCCGAACACGCCGGCAGCGTTGATCGATCCACTGACCGCGTCGCGCGCGCCGTCGACGCGGTGGACATCGGACAGGGCAATGACCGGACGCAGCAACGCTTTACTGGGCACACAGGCCCAATACGAACATTCGCCTCCAACGAGTTCGCGCTCTACCACCGCAACACGCAGGCCCGCAGCCCGGGCGCGGTCTGCGACATTCTGTCCAATCGGCCCGGCGCCGAGCACCAGGACGTCGTAGACCTGTTCGCGGTCGGATGCCATAGTCGAAGATCCTTTCGGTTCGGCTCTTTGGCCGACGCTACGCGTGGCTTACCCCGTGGTCCTGGTAGAGCTCAATGCTCGTTGCGCCCATCTCGACGCCGTAGCCGATGACGCCGGCGAGGTCGGGCGGCGACGCCAGCCCCGTCAGGAACTCCACCTCGGCGCCGCTGCGCTTCATCGCCTCGTAGGTCGTCTGCAGATCGTGCGGTACCTTCGCCACGATCAGCACTGTTCCCCGATGAGTTGCTCGGCGAGCTGGCGTAGGTCACTTGCCACGATGTCCGGTTGTGGCAGGCCGTCAACGGGTAGCGGTGGGTTGCCTGGCCGCGTGATGAGAGCAGAGCTGAAGCCGACATTCTGCGCGCCGAGGGTATCCCACACGTGCGCGGCCACCATCATGCAATCGGCGGGCGAAACCTCGAGCACCTGGCATACATACCGGTAGACCGCCGGGGAGGGCTTGAAGGCGCGGCAGGAATCCACGCTCAACTGTTGCTCGAAAAAGCCGGCCGGCCCGGCGTTCTCGAGCGGGCTACGTGCGCCGGGATGGTGCGGTGAATTCGTCAACGTCGCCAGACGAAAACCATTGTCGCGCAACGCTGTGAGCGCGTCGGCGACATCGGGGTGCGCTGGCATCGTGCGCATCTGCTCCCGCAGACGAAGAGCGTCGTCGTGGTGATGTCCACCCGGTGGATGTCCGCCAGCATGTGCAACACGCCTTGGCCGAGCGCGAAGAAGTCCACATAGCATTCGGCCAAGGTCGCGGTCATCGAGTACATGACGAGTTGACCGAACCATTCGCGCAGCACCCGCTGATCGCCGAATAGCTCCCCGAAAAGCGGTGCTATGGAGTCGATATCGATCAGCGTCTCGTTCACGTCGAACACGAGTACAGACGGTGCGATCAGCCGGGCCTGTGGATTCATGTCGGCTGGTGGCTACGTTCTTGCAGTACCCAGGTATTGCAGTCGGGATCGCGAAAATCGGCGAAGCTCGCATAATCAGCGCGGTCCGGGTCGGGGCCAGGCAGAAAGCCGCCGCGCCAGCCACCGTCGGTGTTCTTGTGGCGGATCTCGCTGACGGCCACCCCGCGATCGGTCAGTTCCGAGCGGCAGCCCTCGATGTTGGGAACCACCAGATACAGACCTTGCAGGGAGCCCGGTGGCGCGTCAGTCACTCCGACACCGAACTGGATGGACGTACCCGATCCCTGGGGTGTCAGCTGGATGACGCGAAAGTCGGGTACTGGTGCGTAGTCCACGTCGAGGTCGAAGCCGACCTGGTCGCGATAGAACCGCAGCGACCGATCTGGATCCGAAACGGGCAGAATGACAACTTCGAACAGTGCTTTCATCGTCTGCTCCCAACGGGGGTCTTCCGCAGCGGCGCGGGAATATCGGGCCTTAGATAACCGATTAGGCAGAAACAAATCAACACCATCGCTGCGACCGGCCATCTGAGCGCTAGCAGTGCTGACCGGACCCCGAGAACTGGTCCACGGCGAATGAGAGTTTGTTCATCGATGGATACAGTTCGCAGCGTAGCGCTGGCGAGTCGACCGGGGCCGCTAGGCACGCGCCAACGGCTTTGTGTCTGCGCCGCTTGGGATTAACTGCCACAACGCTCTCGGGCGCGCGGAGCCGTTAAGCGGTCGACGACAGGTCTGCCGGTTGCGCGTTCCAGCGTCACCCGCCCGACGTGCTGCATTGGGTCCAGACGATGCTGGCGCTCAACCCTTTCGATTTGGACTCGCCAGAAGCGCAACACCCGGGTCCATCGTGGCGGGGTTCGTTCTTTGTTCGTAGCAGGCGCGTGCGTTACGTTTCTCGCGCCATCGCGAGCTTGTCGCGAAGGCTAACTGCGGCCATGGATCCGCCGTCGCACAGCACGTCGATACCGGTAAGGTAGCTGGCCCTGTCGCTGGCGCAGAAGGCAAGTACTTCGGCGATTTCGTCTGGGGTGCCGAATCGTCGTAAGGCGGATCGTTGTGCCATCGCCCCTGATCCGGTTCGCTCCTCGAGCCTGCCCATCTCGGTGTCGATGGAGCCTGGCGATACGGACAGAATGCGTGCGCCGCGCAGTCCGAACCGGTCCGCTTGCGACGTGCAGAACCACCGGACGAAGGTCTTGCTGAGGGAGTACGCCATGCCCGGTCGCAGCCTCTTTGGCGCCACGCGGTAGGTGCGCATCGCCCTCTTGAACATCACTGGCGGCATCATGTGGGCCGCCATGGATGCGACGTTCACGATGGCGAAGCCCGGGCCGGCGATCTCGTAGAAGACCTCGTTTACGTTGACGGTGCCGATGGCATTGATCTTGGTGATGATGTCGGCAGACGCCATGCTTGGGCTTACGCCCGCGGTGTGAACGACGGAAGTTACCGTGCCAAGTCCTGCGGTGGTTGCCGCCAGTTGGGCCACTGCCGTTCGGTCGGTGATGTCACAGCTCATCTTCATGCAGTCGATGCCCATGGCGGCGAGTTGAGCCGCGGCGGCATCCAGACGGTCTTGCCTGACGTCGCAGATGACAACGGTGCGATCCCGTCCGATGATCTTCGCGGCGGCAAGCCCCATGCCGCCAGCCCCACCAGTGACGACGGATACCTGACCCACTAGTTGCTCTTTCTTTAGGTGAAGGTGACGACGACCTTGTCGGCGGCCCCCGGTGTCGATGCCAGCCGGAGGGCATCGTGGACGTCGGCGAAGGGGATGGTGTGGCTGACGATGAGCGCGTATTTCTCCCAGTTGGCGATGAGGTCCTTGGTGACTTCGAAGATTTCGTCGGGGTAGCCCATGGAGCCGACGATGGTGATTTCGTTGCTCATGACGTTGACGAGTTCGACGGGGACTGGTTCTTTGTGCACGCCGACGATGCCGAGGGTGGCGTCCTTCTTGGCTGCGGCGAGCGCAGTGTCGACGACCGGTTTTGCGCCAGCGGCGTCGAGGTAGATGTCGGTGCCTGCCTTGCCGGGGAACATCGCCTTCCCTTCGCCGTGCAGTTCGATGAGGCGGGCGACGACGTCTTCGTTGGCGGAGTTGATCACGGCGTCGGCGCCGATCTTGAGCGCCTTCTCCAAGCGTGCCGGAATGAGATCGGTTACCACTACGTGGCTCGCGCCGACTGACTTGAACGCCAGGACCGCGCCGAGTCCAATCGGACCCGCGCCGAACACGACGACCTTGTCCCCGGGTTGTGGTTTGCAGCGTTTGACGCCGTGGCGGGCGACGGCCATCGGTTCGTTGAGGGCGGCGACTTCGAACGGGATGTGGTCGGGGATGATCTCCAGACTGATTCCCCGGACGGCGTCTTCGATCAACAGGAACTCGGCGAGGGCGCCTGTCGCGCCGCCGTTACCGATGATGCCGCTGGGCGCGGCCATGGGGTTGATGACGACGTGGTCTCCGACCGCGATGTCGGTCACGTCGGCGCCGACTTCGACGACTTCACCAGCGGGTTCGTGACCCAGTGGGGTGTGATTCTGGCGGGGCGGGATGCCGCCTATGGTGATGTAGAAGGCGTCGGATCCGCAGATGCCGCAGGCCCGCATACGGACCAGCACGTCTTTGGCGCCGATTGTGGGCTTGTCGACGTCGACGACCTCGGCCGAGCCCGGGCCGGTCACCATGGACACCTTCATCGATGACTCCTCATCTGCTGGTGGTTCACGCCTTCATGGTTTCCAGGAAGCCGGGCCAGTCGGGGAACAGTGCGCGGTCGACGATCTCGATGCGCACTCCGGCGGGGTCGGTGTAGTAGGCGAAGGTGGACAGCTCGTCGCCGCTGGGGCGGGCTTCCTGGCGGTAACCGGCGTCTTCGAGGGTGGTGGCGGTGGCGGTGATGTCGTCGACCCAGTAGCCGAGGTGGTGGGCCCCCGTGCCAGCGCTGGCGGCCCAGATGGTTCCGGGAACCTGTTGCACCAGTTCCAGATGTGGTGCTTGCAGTGAGTAGATGAACTTGAACGGCACCTCGTAGTCCCCTTCGGCGGTGGTGACCGCCAGGGTGTACTCGACTGGTTTGGTCCACTCATATCCGGACACGGCGGTGAGCCGCTGAGCCGCGGCGTCGACGTCGTCGACGATCAAACCGACGTGATAGAGATCGGTCGGCGGTAACGCGCTCACGCGCCAGCCTCGAGTTCGATGTCGAACGTGGACAGGTATTCGGCGAAGATCGGTTCGAGCATCTCGACGGTCAGGCCGTACTGCTCGAGGCTGTAGGAGTTGATCCCGAACAGGTCCTGGGGGTGTTCGGCGAGCCACCTTCGCATTGCTGCTTCGACATCGGCGGTCAGCTGGTCGTCAGCCCATTCGTAGATGCGGCGCATCACGTCCAAGGGGTCGCGCATCATCTCGTGGTAGTACATGTGGAAGAAGCGGTCGTCGCCGATGCGATCGCGGGCCCGCAGCGGCCGCTCGACGTGGTACTTCATCTGCTCCATGGCGTTGCGACCCATGGCTTTCAGGTCGACGGCTTCGGGCTGCATGACCAGACCCTTGGGCAGCTTCCACAGATTGGCCAGTGAGCCCGTCGCCTTGTAGGGGTCTCTGTGCGCCCAGATCAGCCGGGCGTCGGGGAACACCTCGAGCAACGCGTCGATGTGCACCGAGTGTGACGGCATCTTCAAACTCCACGTGCCCGGCGCGGTGGACTGCAGGACCTGCAGGTAGCGCTTCTGGTACTCGTAGGTGCTGCTCATGTCAGCTTCGTTGAATAGCCATTCGGCGTACCGCGACGTTGGTAGGAATGAATCCCAGGACAGGGCCTTGAAGTCCTGGTTGTGGATGAACATGTCCTCGGTGGGGCCGTCGGCGTCTTCCCAGTGCGGAAGCGGTAGCTCGGCCTGCTTGATGGAGTTGATGATGTTCTGCTGCTCCTCGAGCAGGGCAAGGCAGCGCGGATCGGTTCGCAAAGTGTCGGTGGTGGCCGGCGGGACGGGATGCACGCACTCCCAGTTCAACAGTGACCGCCGCTTCGGATCCTTATCGAGGAGATAGCTGATGACGGTGGTGCCGGTGCGGGGCATCCCGAGGATGATCAGTGGGCGTTCGACCCGGGCGTCGAGCACCTCGGGATGTGACTGGATGTAGTCGTGGACCTGCAGCCGACGGCCCAGGGCGTTGGTGGCGTCGTCGAGGATGCGTTCGCGGCCGTACGGCGTGAACGCCGACGAGCTGTTGACCTCGTCGAGGATGATCGCCAGCCCGTCGCGCCAGGAATCGGACTCGATCTCGGTCATTCCGGTGCGTTGACTGGCCAGTTTGAGGACGTCGTCGGGGGCCGTGATGTTGTCGTATTCGCTCACTTCTGTTGCCTTCCTTGTGATTTCGTGGCTCAGACCGTGAGGTATCCGCCGTCGACGGCGACGGTGGTGCCGGTGATGTAGGAGGCCGCGTCGGTACATAGGAACAGCACTGCACCGGCACAGTCCTCGGGAGTACCGGGCCGCCCCAGCGGGGTGTGGAAACCGATCTCGACGTCCATGACTTCGGGGATACTCATCGCTGGGTGCGTCATGCGGGTGTCGATCAGCCCTGGTGCGACCGCGTTGACGCGAATGCCGTCATTCGCCCAGCGGCGAGAGAGGTTCATGGTCAGCGCGATCAGTCCCATCTTCGACGAGGCGTAGCCCGGGACGAATACCGCTGAGCGAAAAGCCGACATGGAGACGATGTTGATGACGCTCGCACCGCCTCGGGCGTTACTGGACTTCAGGCGGTCATAGCACTTCATAGTCAGCCGCATCGGCCCGAACATGTTCTGAGTCACCGAGGCGATATAGCCGTCGGGATCGTACTCATCGCCCGCCGGATAGGGTCCGCCGGCGTTGTTGACGAGGATGTCGAGGTCACCGAGTGAATCGGCCAGTGCATCGATGGAGTCGGGATCTCGTACCTGGCATTGGTGATAGGTGAACGCACTGAGGTCGTCTTCGTAGTCCGACGCCGACGCGCGCGTGCCGGTGATCGTCACGGCGGCACCAGCTTTGGCGAACGCGTCGGCGATCCCGTTACCGATACCGGCGGTGCCTCCGGTCACCAAGACGTTGGCGCCGGTGTAGTCGAATGTCAGGCTATTCATTCGGTGGTCCTCAGTTCGTTGATCGATTTGGTGATCCAGGCCTTCTCCCAGAAGTTCTCGGTGCCGGCGAGCAGTGCTTCGTGAGCCTCGACCGCGGCCGCGCGGGCCCCATTGTGGGAGGGATCGGCGGTGAGCACCAGGTCGGTCAGATGCAGCGCCTGCACCGGACGACCGCCGATCGTGTGTGTGCGGGCAGCTTCGACGAGAGCCTCGGTGCCGGTGGCGTGCACGACGTCGGCGGCGATCGAGTGCGGTGAGACACCGTAGAGCTCGGTGGTGGAGCGGTGCTGGAACCAGCCGGTGTATATCTCCCAGATCGCCCGCACGTTCCACGACGTCTTGCCGTAACCCTCACCGACGTCGAGGTGCTCGGGTACCTGGACCTCGCGCATCGCGGTGTAGACGTCGGCGCCGGCCACCATGTGCTCGACGGTGCGGTCGTGCACGGCCTGCATGGCATCGCGCATCGCAGTCACTTCCTCGGCGATGCGCTCCGCGCCCTCGATGGCGTCGAAGTGCCCGGTGATCAGCCGCTGCGGCCCGAAGTCCAGCACGACGTTCAACGATTCGATGTAGAGGATGGGGTCGCGGTAGCGGTCACCGCGGATCGTCATCAGGTTGGGCACGTGACCGAACAGCGGCCCAAACAGGTTGCCGGTGAACAGTGTTCGGTCCTGGGGCAGCCAGACCACCAGTGAGTCGGTGGTCTCACCACCAGGAGTCCAGGCCAGCTCGAAGTCGCGGCCACCGACGGTAAGATTCAGCCGGCGGTCGAAGGTGGTCGTGGGTTCGGGAAACGAGAAGTCGATCGTCGCGGGGTCGACGTCCTTGAGGTGCTCTATGACGGCGTCGGTGAACTTCTGGAACGCGAACGACGTCTTGGGGGCCCGATAACCCCCGAGCCGCTCGTTGTCATCACGCCAGTACCGGTAATTGGCGTGCATCACCACATCGGTGTCGGCGTCGCGGAGTGCGTTGACCCCGCCCCAGTGATCTGCGTGGCCCTGCGTGACGACGATGACTCGCGTCGGTCCGGCAACGTCGGCGAAAGCCTGACGGCGCAGCGCGCCTTCGAAGAACAGCCCACCGTTGACGATGACGCGGCCGTCGTCGGTGGCGATGGCGTAGGAGTTCGACACTCCCGGCGACATCCAGATGCCGTCGCCCAGCGCAACCGCGGGCTCGCCGGTGGCGACCGCCAGATCGGCGGCACCGGGCCGTTCACGGTGGATCCCTGGCACGAAGCCCTCCTCACTTTTCCTCTACAGCCGTAGAGGCCGATGCTCTAAGACTGTAGAGGTAAAGTTCCGGCCAGGGAAGAGGACCGTCACGATCGATCGGGAACGCGACCTCGAAGCGGAGGAGTTCAAGATGGGATTGACCGGATTGACCGGCAAGGTCGCAGTCGTGGCCGGTGGTGCCACCGGCATCGGCGCGGCGACCGCAACCCGACTGGCCGACGAGGGCTGCCTGGTCGTGGTCGGTGACGTCGCCATCGACGCCGCACGCCGCACGGCCGACGACATCGTCGCCACGGGTGGGACCGCGACCGCCGTCGGGTTCGACCTCGCAGATCCTGACTCCGTGGCCGCCCTGCTCGACACCGCCGCCACCACCTACGGCGGCATCGATGCCGTCTTCGCCGTGGGCGCCGACATGGGAGCCATCCGCGCCGACACCGACGTCGTCGCCATCGACCTGGAGGTATGGGACCGCGTCATGGCGGTCAACCTGCGCGGCTATGTCGCCACGATGAAGCACGCCATCCCCCGCATGCTCACCCGAGGCGGCGGGGCGATCGTCAACATGTCCTCGGCGGCGGCCTTTCAGGGCGAACCCACGCGACCGGCCTATGCCACCGCGAAGGCCGGAATTGGTGCCTTGACAAGGCATGTCGCGTCGCGGTGGGGCAAGGAGGGCATCCGGTGCAACGCCGTGGCGCCCGGCTTCACCGCCACCGAGGCGATCCAGTCCGCCCCGGACTGGCCAGAACTGCAAACCGGCGCGCTGAAACGCATCCGCGGACCCCGCGTCGGCGCACCCGACGACGTCGCGGCGCTGGTGGCGTTTCTCTTCTCGGAGGAGGGCGAGTGGATCAACGGTCAGGTGATCAACATCGACGGCGGCA
Organism: uncultured Actinomycetota bacterium; assembly: GCA_963728815.1. Taxonomy (GTDB): domain Bacteria; phylum Actinomycetota; class Actinomycetes; order Mycobacteriales; family Mycobacteriaceae; genus Mycobacterium. The sequence continues at coordinate 84,196 of CAVSLH010000010.1, read as the reverse complement.
CCGTCCTGCGATGACCGACACCGATAAAGTCATGTCCATCTCCACACCACGAAAACGCAACGGTGACGAACGGCGACGCGAACTGTGCGATGCGGCGATCAAGGTCCTAGCCGAGCATGGTTCGCGCGGTCTGACTCACGGACAGGTCGACCGCTATGCCGGAGTCCCCGACGGCACCACCTCGTACTACTACCGCACCCGCGCGGCCCTGCTGCGAGGCGTCGGCAAGCGCGTCGCCGACATCGACGTCGCCAACCTGCGATCGGTGAGCGACGAGCCGCTCGATCCACGGTCGCCGTTTGCCCATCTGGCGCAGCTCGTCATGATGCAGGCGCACGGAGCAGGTCTGGCGCTCAACAGGGCCCGGCACGAACTGCTGCTGGGCGCCGCTCGCGACCCGGACCTCGCCGAGACGTCGCAGGAGTTCGTCGCGCGGATCATCGCCATGGCTCAGGACGCGATCGCACACCTGCAACCGGGCAACGACGATTTCGGCCTGCTCGAAGCGCAAACGACGGCCGTCACCACCTTCATCGCCGGCGTCTTCACCCGGCTCGTCGCGGGCGACCGCACAATCAACGACGCAGAACAACTCGCCCGCTTAATGCAGGCGGTAGTCACGGCAATGGCGCTTGAGCGAGCCGACGCCGATTCATAGGCGGGCCAGCTGCGTGAACGGAACCGACGGCTGAGTAGGCCGGCAATCGGTGTTGCATACCGTGCCTTCATTCATCGACTCTTGGTAAGCCGTCAAGACTCGTCGTATTCCGTGGCGGCCGCAGCCAGAACAGATGCCACTCCACGGTGAATCATCGACGTCGCGTTCGCAGCCCGTCGCGGGTTTGTCGCTGAGCAACCCACCGAACCCGCGGAAATACAGCGGCGAACCCAATCCGCGAAACTGGTGAATGAGGCCTGAGAATCGTTCATCGGTGGGTACAGGTGGCAGCGTAGCTGGCTGGCGGTAGGTAGCCGAGCGAGGAGTGTCGGTGGTGGTTGTAGTCGTGTTACCAGTCGCTGATGACCACTCGGGCTTGAGTCAGAGACCAGAAGGCGTTGATGTTGAGACATTCGTCGCGGACTCGGGAGTTGAACGACTCGACGTAGCCGTTGCGCCAGGGCTCGCCGGGTGGGATGAAGTGCAAGCCCACATGCCCGCTGGCCCATTCGGCCATTGCTGTACAGGCTAATTCGGGTCCATTGTCGCAACGCGGCACCGCCGGATGGCTACCGCGACCGGCCGCGAGGCGGTCGAGTTCAGCGATGAGGTCCTCGCCGGTGATGCTGCGCTCGACCAAGCCGCCGAGGCATTCGCGGGTGTGTTCGTCGATGATCGAGACGATCTTGATGGGCCGCCCGTCGGTGGTGGCGTCGAACTGAAAATCGACCGCCCACACCCAGTTGGGTGCATCCGCGCTCAAGGCGTGGGGTGCCGTCGAGGTGCCCTGGCGTTTGCGCCGCCGCCGCTGAGGAACACGCAGCCCTTCCTCGCGCCAGAGACGTTGAATCCTCTTATGATTGACGACCCAACCCTCGCCACGGGCGTCGTGATACGCGGGCCGAATCCCGCGCCGCGGATGATCCTTGGCGTACTGGCGTAGCCACGACCGCAACGCAGCATCGGGATCATCCGGTGTGGCCGAGACCGGCTCATGTCGTTGGGTGGCTCGGTGTTGCCCGGCCACGCGGCAGGCGAACCGTTCACTGACACCCAACACCCGCTGGAGGTGTCGAACGGCCGCCCGCCGGCGTTCCGGGCTTAGAAGTTTCCCTTCGCGATCTCCTTAAGCGCGGCCTTCTCCAGCTCGGCATCCGCCAGCAGCCGTTTGAGGGTGGTGTTCTCGCGTTCGAGGTCTTTGAGGCGCTTGGCATCCCCGGCCTTCAAACCGCCGAACTGGTTGCGCCAGCAGTGATACGTCGCTTCTGCCACCCCCAGCTCGCGACATACCGCCGCGGTGTCCTTACCGTCAGCCAGCAGCCGATCAGCCGTCACCAGCTTGCGTACAACCTGCTCAGGACTGTGCCGTTTCCTCGTCGCCATGATCTTGTCGAGCCTTTCTGCCCACAACGTGGGCCGCAAGACTCTCACGAACCATGGATCAATTAACCGGGGTCAGGCCAGTGCCGCTGCGGCGAAGCCGCCGATCGTTATGAACGAACGCATTCGCAGCATCCTGCGCATTCGCTGCGTGACGTCCTCGTGTGCGGGTCGATCGACGGCTTCCCAGCAGAGCGCGAGATAGGTGATGTTAACGAGGACGAATATGGCCGCATACAAAGCCATTGGCGCGGCGGCGAGTCTGCTGTCGGCGATCCATTCGGTGGTGAACGGGATCAGTGACACCGAAAAAAGATGCGCGAAGTTCGACCACACCAGCCGCGGCGTGGCCGCCTCCGCATAGCCGAACAAGTGATGATGATTGACCCAGACGATCGCGATGAACAGGTAACGGACCACATAGCTCAAACCCGTGGGCCACAGCGGTAACAGGGCACTAAAGCTATCGGCGCTAGGTGGCTTGAGCTTGAGGACCAGGATTGTGATGATCACCGCGAACACGGCGTCGGAGAACAGCCTCACCCGATCTGGACTGGTTTGTCGCGCAGTCACCGGTACCTCCCGCCACTCCAGGCTTCACTGCTTCGTCAGGGTCTTCCGCAGCACCTCATCGGTGTCCAGGCCACGGTCAACACCATGTGGGATGACGGTTTGGCCGGGCTCGAGCTGCAGCTGTTTGCCGTCGAGGTAGACGTCGATCTTGTCGGGCTCGAAGGACATTAGGTTGCTCACCCGTCCTACCTCCGACCACGCGTTGACGTAGGACCAGGCTGCGCGTTTATGGCTGCCAATGTCGTAGAAAGAAGCCAAGCCCTTGTATGGGCAGAACGTTTGTCCGTCAACAGGTGTGAGTGCGGATTCGTCGATGTCCTCGCGCGGCACATACCAGCGTGGCGCGAAACCGGACTCGTATAGCGCCAACGGGTGTTGAGTGTCGGCGATCACCTGCTCGCCGTCCCGGACAACGAGATGCCTCGAGGTGGAACGGATATCGATGCGGTGATAGGCGTCGGCGGCATGCCCGACGATGCGCTCGTCTTCTTCGTAGAAGGCGTCCATGGCACGCCAGGCGAATGCCACCCGCCCGTCCAGAACGCGCGCGTGTTGCGGCAGCCCCGTGTGTTGCCAGGCGCTGTGGTTGGCCTCGCGCGCCGGAACTTTGACAGTGAACCATTGCGTCTCGCCGAGGTCGCGATGCTGGGTCACCCGGTCCTCGGCGATCAGGATTCCTGGCTCGATGTCGCCGCGTGGGAAGTAGGCCACCGGATAGCGGCCCGGCTCGTGTAACAGGATGACGTCTTCGCTCTCGGCGATCCAATTGTCAGCGAACCGCACCCGCATGCGCCTCCGTAACGGTTCAGCGAACAGCAGTCGCGGTGGCAGCGGTTGCTCTGTGAGGAAGTGCCCCACCGACCCGGTGGCCAGCGGGCCTTGCTGCCATGCCAAACCCATCGTCGCGTCCTTTCTCCAACGAAATTAGTTGCCACACTGTGTATTTGGTGGATCAGTCCACAACGACGACCATCTTTCCGCCGGCTTCTCCCGCCTCCATCACTCGGTGCGCTTCGTGAATCTGGTCGAATGAGAAGATGCGCGACGGCTTTGCGTCGAGTCTGCCGTCAGCCACCTGTTGCGCGATATCGTGCAGCGGTACATCGGACAGCGGGAAGCCCGGAGTCCCAAACACGAAGCTGCCGAAGAAGTTCAGGTTCACGCCACTGGCCATGCGGAGCAGCGGATTGAAATCCTCGATTGGGTCAAGTCCACCCAGCCATCCCGCCAGACACGCCGTGCCGCCGCGGCGCAGCATGTCGAGGGAGTCGAGGATGGTGCTGTTGCCGACGAGGTCGAGGACGGCGTCGACTTGCTTGGCTTCGGCGATGTGGGCGGCCAGGTCGGGCCTCTCCAACTCGACGCGCAAAGCACCCAGCTCTTCGAGCATGGAAAAGCGCGCACGGCTACGCGCGGTAGCAATGACACGCGCATCAGCGGCGACCGCCATCTTGAGCGCGGCCTGGCCGAACGATGATGTCGCGCCCCGTATCACCAGTGTCTGCCCCGCAGTCAGATTCAGGTTGCGGAACAGGCAGGTCCAAGCGGTCGCATAGGTTTCGGGCAGTGCCGCCAACTGTGACCAGGGCAGGTCGGACTCGATCAGGGCGACGTTTGCCGCGCGCACGCGGGTGTATTCGGCATAGCTGCCGTTGATAGTTCGCCCCAGCCCGCCCATCAGTGCTGCCACCTTGGAGCCGACCGGAAATTCCCCTCCCGGACACGAGTCGACGATGCCGACGCACTCGATGCCGCTGACTTCGGCGGCTTCTGCCCATTCCCCCCGACGCATGTGCATCTCGGCGTGGTTGATACCGAATCCTTGTACCTTGATCACCACCTCGCCGTCCTTGGGCAGCGGTTTGGGGATGTCGGTGTAGACCAGGCTGTCGAGCCCGCCGAACCTTTCCAGGATGATCGCACGCATGGTCTCGCCATCGTGCTGATCCCGTACCACGGCCGGCGATGTGGGCAGCGAGGTTCGGTCAGTGGACTGGGGTGTACTGGTGATGGATATTACCTGCCTCGTTGCAAATCGTTAGTGGGCCTTCATATATCGACGCACGAAAGTGAGCTGAGGCAATCAATCCCCGCCGTTCACATCAACTTAATGGGCGAACTAACCCATTATTATGGGCTGGTGGACCCAGAATGTCCAGGGCGCGGAGTCAGGTGATTGACTGACGCGAGCCGGGTTGGCGCGCCGGTCAGGACTTGGCTGCGCGTCGAGACGATCGGCTGTTCCGCGCCTTGGGAAGCGGTGCAAACGAGCGGACGTAGTCGACCGCGGCGTTGAGTGCCGCACGCAGCGGTTCCGCGTCGCCGATAGCGTGCGTGACCATCGCGCCCCCTTGGTGCGCGGTGACCAGCGATACCGCCAGGTGTCGAGGGTCGGCGTCGGGCCGCAGATCACCGCGTTGACGCATTGCCGTGAGTCCGTCGCGAAACAGCTCAATCCACTGGTCGTACCCGTTGGCGAGATCGTTGTGGACTTCGTCGTCGGCGTCGATCAGCTCGCCGGCCAGGGAACCGTAGACGCATCCGCCCCGGCGGTAGACGGTATCGATGTCGGCTACGCAGGCGTCGGCCCACGCCTGCAGGGCATCCAGACTGTCGAGCGCGCCGAGTTGCGGTTGCGTGTGAAACGCCATGACGTCGTTGCGGCGTGAGGCGATGACCTGACGGGTCAGATCGCGTTTGTCGCGGAAGTAATGCGAGATCTGCGATCCCCCCACCCTGGCGGTGTTACGCACCTCGTCAATGCTGGTGTTGGCAACGCCGCGCTCGAACATGAGCCGGGCGGCGACTCCCACGATACGTGCCCGAGTCGCCCGTCCCTTGCGGGTGAACCGCGATGTGGCGTCTTCAGACACGTTGCCGCCTTTGGCGCAGATGGGTCAGGAAGCTATCGTTGTCGGCCGCCGGCCGCGGGGACGCCGCGGTGGGCGTGGGGCCCGTTCGGCGGCATCGGTGGCGAACATGCGCAGGTAGTTGACGGCGAATCGAGTGGCGTCAGCGTGCGGCCATTCCGCCCGATAGGTGAAGGCCAAGGTGCCACCTCCCTGGTGAGCGCTGACAATGACCAACGCCAGCTGTCGCGGATCGGTATCCGCGACCAGTACGCCGTCAACTTTCATCTGCTGGATCGATTGCTGGAGCAGGTCGATCCACTGCCAGTAACCTGCCGCCAACGTGTCGCGCGTGCTGTCGTCTGACTTCGCCAACTGCGCGGCGAGGGCATGGTAGGTGGGCGTGCCGAAGTATCCGATGCGTCTGAGGTAGCGCATGTTGAGATCGATCCAGCGCTCGAAGTCGTCGAAAGAATCCAGCCCACCAAGCCTGGGTTGGCGGTGAAAGTGAAGCACCACGCCGATCTGGCGCGCGATCACCGCGCGGACAAGCGCGCGCTTGTCGGCGAAATAGTGAGCAAGTTGTGAGCCGCTTACCGACGCGGCTTTGCGCACGCTGTCCATGTTGAACGCCGCAAGACCCTCGCCGACGATCAACTCGGCGGCGGCCTGCACGATCCGATCGCGGGTGGCGCGCCCCTTGGGGGTCAACCGCTTCTCGGTCTGGACGTCAGGATGGACCATCGAGTCAGGCTAACCCGCGGGCGCCTGCAGTTATGGGATATCCAGCCCATTGTTAGGGACGGGCTGGTTGTGCCGCCCGCGGGCCGTGGTCAGGCGGCCAAGCGATCCTGCGCGAGGAAGTTGCGGATCAGCTCGCTGACTTCCCGCGGCGCCGACTCCAGCAGGAAATGCCCTCCGTCGAGAAGATGGATCTCGGCATCAGGTAGGTCGTCGGCGAACGCCTCCGCGCCGGCCGGGCCGAATATTTCGTCACCACGACCCCACACCGCCAGCAGCGGGACACCGATGGCGCGGAAGTATTCGTGCAGCCGCGGGTACAACGGCGCATTCGTCGCGTAGTCGCGGAACAGCTTCAGTTGCACTTCGTCATTGCCGGGACGGGAAATCAGCGCGTAGTCGTGATACCAGGACTCGGGGTCTACCAGTGTCTCGTCGGATACGCCGGTGAGATATTGCCATCGGGTGGCGTCCAACGTAAGGAACTGCCGTACCGCGGCCTCGGTATCGGGTGTCTGCTCACTTTGGTAGGCCCAAACGACCTTCCAGAAGCTCTCGACGAAGCCGGCGTCGTAACCGTTTCCGTTTTGGGTGATGATCGCCGTGATCGTGGACGGGTAACGCAGCGCCAGCCGCCATCCGATCGGCGCGCCGTAGTCCTGCACGTACATTGCGTACCTTTCGATGCCGACTTCGCGCAGCAAGCCGGCGGTCAAATCGGTCAGCGCATCGAATGTGTAGTCGAACTCCTCGACGGGCGGCGCATCAGAGAGGCCGAAGCCCAGATGATCCGGCGCGACCACGTGGTAGCGGTCAGCGAGCGCCGGAATTAGATCCCGGAACATATACGAGCTGGTGGGAAATCCGTGCAAGAGGACCAGAGCGGGCGCGTCGGGGTCGCCCGCTTCACGGTAGAACAGCCGACGACCGTCGATTGTGGCGTAGCGGTGATGAACAGCCGGCATGACATTCCTCCTGAGCCTATGTGCGATTCAAGTGCCAGTCATCTGGGCAGCGGGCAATCGCGGGCCGCTGTAGCGTTCGACGAAAGCTGACGGAACCCGCCCCGTCGCAGTTCTGGGTTGTATGACCCAGTATGCACCAAAACGGGCGGTGCGCAACAGGGTCCGCGGCCGATATCGCAAACGGCCGACCGGGTGTTGACCTCCGCGTAGGGTTGGAATATTCTGGGTCAACCATCCCAGTTTTATATGGCCCGATCTGTGCGTCGGCCGCGGGGCGACGCGGGATAACTTCCTGCGCGCCCGCCTACCAGACCGGAGGAGTAAGCGCGCGATGGGTAACACGTTGCGGGACAAGACAGTCCTGGTGATCGGACGCGGCAGCGGGATCGCGCGTGCGGTCGCATTGCTGTCGCAGTCGGAAGGCGCGCGGGTCATCGTGGCCGGACGAGACCAGGCCAAACTTGCCAGCGCCTACAGCGGCAGCGACATCACCGCTGAGGTCGTCGACATTACCGACGACGAGGCGATCGCAGCCCTCGCTGATCGGGTGGGCGCCGTCGATCACGTGGTGTCAACCGCGTCGGCCCGCGCCCGCGGAAAACTGGCCGACCTGCAGCGCCAAAACCTGCAGCTGTCGTTTGACACCAGCGTCATCGGTCCCACCATGCTGGCCAAATACTTTGCACCTCAAATCAACCCGGGGGGCTCGTTCGTGTTGTTCTCGGGGGTTCATGCCTTCAAGCTCAACGTCGGCTATCTCGGGGTGGGTATCACCAATGGCGCTGTCGACTTCCTCACCCGCTGGCTTGCCGTCGAACTCGCTCCGATAAGGGTCAACGCGATCTCGCCCGGAGTTATCGATACGGGCGCCTGGGACTCTCTGGGCGAGGACGGCAAGCGTGATTACTTCGCGCACATCGCCGGCAGCAACCCAGCGCGGCGAATCGGAACCCCCGAGGATGTGGCCAGCGCCGTGCTGTTCGCGATGACAAACACGTTTCTGACCGGTATGACATTGAAGATCGACGGTGGCGAACCGTTGATCTAGATTCTTGCGCGCAGTCTAGGTAACACGAGGAGGCGCAGGTGGGCAGGCTTGTTTCAGTCAATGTCGGCATGCCCAAGAACGTGCAATGGCGGGACAAGACCATCTACACCGGGATATGGAAGACCCCGATCGAGGGACGCGTCATGGTGCGCCGCCTCAACATCGACGGTGACGGCCAGGGCGATCTCGCCGGCCATGGTGGCGAACAGCGTGCTGTCATGGTGTACCAGACCGAGTCGTACGACTTCTGGAAAAGCTACCTGAATCGCGACGACCTTGAACCCGGTCACTTCGGGGAGAACTTCACCGTCAGTGGGCTCGCAGATGACGAAGTCTGCATCGGCGATCGCTACCGTATCGGTGACGCCGAATTCGAGGTCACCCAGCCCCGTGTCACCTGCTTCCGGGTTGGGTTGCGCCTGAACGAACCTGAAATGCCCAATCTGCTTGTCGCCCAGCACCGTCCAGGCTTCTACTTCCGCGTCATCGTTGAGGGACACGTCCGAGCCGGTGATGACATTGTGCAGAGCCGCCGTGGCCGTCACGAACTCAGTGTCGCTGATGTCGACGCGTTGCTCTATCTGCCTGACCGCAATATCGAGCAACTCCGCAAGGTCGTGGACGTTTCGGCGCTGAGCCCCGGCTGGCAGCAGTCGTTCAACGACATGCTGGCAGCACACGAGAGTTCCGCGACTGCGACGGCGCCGCCGACCCGAGCCGAGCCGGGGTGGAACGGATTTCGCGCATTGCGAGTCAGCGCAATACACCGGGAAAGTGCGAGCGTGCTGTCGATCCGTCTGGAGGCCGACGACCACACCCCTTTACCGCCATCGCTTCCGGGTCAGTACCTGACCGTGCGAATTTCCGGCGCCGGCGACCCGGCACCACTGCGCAGTTACTCGCTCTCCGGCGACCCTGGCGCGGGGATCTACCGCATCAGTGTCAAACGTGAAGAGCACGGGCTGGTGAGCCGAAGGCTGCACGCTCACATCGAACCGGGGGCAGTCATCGAAGCAGCTGCCCCCCGTGGCGACTTCTATCTGACCGATGACCGCACTCCGGTCGTTCTGATCTCGGCGGGCATCGGCGCTACGCCCGTGCTGGCCATGTTGCACGCGTTGTCGGCCGCGGGCAGCAGCCGCGACATCTGGTGGCTCCATACCACCCGAAATCCTGAGACCCAGGCGTTTGCAACCGAAGTCACTACGCTGATCGAGTCGCTGCCCCATGCCCGACAGCAAGTGATCTATACAGAAACACAAGGGCGTATGGACCAACGGTCTATCGCAGCGCTGGACTTGCCAACCGATGCCGCTGCTTATCTTTGCGGTCCAACGCAATTCATGACCGATATGCGCGATGCGCTCACATCTAGCGGATTCGACCCTGCACGCATCCACAGCGAACTATTCGGTGCGCTGCCGCCAATCAACCCGGGCATCGTCGACACGGGACAGCGCACGCCGCCACACCCGCCCGCCGGAACACCAGGAACTGGACCGTCGATCACCTTCTCGCGTAGCGGACTCACGGTCAACTGGTCGCAGGAGTACGGCAGCATTCTCGACCTGGCCGAAGCCTGCGACGTGCCAACCCGTTTCTCGTGCCGCAGCGGGGTCTGTCACGTATGTGTCACCGGTGTCGTCGCCGGAACGACAACATACATACAGCCACCGCTGGAACCGCCCGGTGCGGGAGAGGTGCTCATCTGCTCGGCGGCTCCACGGAGCAATCTGGTGCTAGATCTCTAGCACCCGAAATCTCTGTGCTAAGCCGAAATCGCGAGCTGGCCGCCGGTCGCGTGTAAGACTGCGCCGTTGACGTAGCTGGCCTCCGGAGAGCCGAGGAAGACTGCTGCACTGGCAATTTCACTCGCGACGGCCGCCCGACGCAACGCCGTGGTTGCGCCGAGTCCTTCGACCAGGCCGGGCGTAACGGCGGTGCCCGGCGTGTCTGTCGGCCCGGCGGCCAGCGCATTCACCCGTACTCCTGAAGCGCCAAACTCGTCTGCCCATACGCGCGTCAGCTGTTCCAAACCGACTTTGGTGGCTCCGTAGATTCCCGCTCCTTGCGCCGGCACCGAGGCAGCCAGGGTGCTCAGATTGACTACCGCGCCCCCACCGCGCGCGGCCATCGCCGGCGCCATTTGCTGGACCAGGATGTAGGGCGCGCGCAGGTTGATGTTCACATGCTCGTCGAAGGTCGCGTCATCGGTTTCTGCCGTTCCGCCGAATTTGTAGATGCCGGCGTTGTTGATCAAGATGTCCACCGGTCCCGCCTCGGCGGCCAATCGTCGGACGTCGTCGGCGGTGTTGAGATCTGCTGCGACGAAACGTGCCTTGCCACCGGCATTCTCGATATCATGGACGGTCTTGGCACCGCGTTCCGCACTGCGTCCGTGTACCACGACCTCGGCACCACGCTCAGCGAGTTGCAGCGCTATTTCGCGGCCGATCCCAGATGTGGCGCCGGTGACCAGTGCGGTAGAACCGGCCAGTGTTCTTGCCATCGAATCCTGCCTCCAGGAGAGAAGTTCACTTGTTCTCGCCAAAGCACAGGCCTGCCGGCATTTATTCCGGCTACAGGCTGAGCGCGACCGACGCCTCGGCGGTGTAGCACAGGAAGGTCAGGGTCTCCTGCAGATAGAGCTGCACGGTGTCGGCATCGTGGCTGGTGTACCCGATCGCGACGTCGGTGCCCAGCTGCAGGTCGAAGTCGCCGCCGCGGGTAGTCAGCACGAAGGCGCCGTCGATGGCCGGCGCCCAGATGATGTCGCCGTCGACCAGCCGGTTCAGATGCTCGCGGATCGGATATCCGTGTTCGGTGGTCTCGCTGACCTTGGTGTAGACGTCGGCGGATAGCAGCACCGAATAGGGGCCGTCGACGCCCGCCAGGCGCAGTTCGGACAACGCCTGCGAGATGACATCGGGGATTTCGCGAGGATCCTCGGGCAACGTGAGCGATGGGTTCGAGCTGGCGCTCCGGATGCCCTCGATGGACGCGGCGGCGTAGCCCTCGAAGATGGTGCGGTCCTCGACGAACGCCAGCTTCTTGGCGGCCTTCTTGACCGGGTCCCAGTCGGAGTCCTGCGAACCACGCTCGACATCGTCGATCTCGGTGCGCGACAGCGTGAACGGAATCCGCAGCCGGACAAGGGGTTTGCTCGCCCGCAGGTGAGCCACCACGCCGTCGGTCGGTGCCTTCACGTGGATCAGCCGGCCGGTGCCGACGGCCGCGGTAACCGGACCACCGGGATCGCTGACGTCGACCACCCGGCGCCCGGCGATATGGCGTTTGAACGTCCGCGCTGCCTCCAATTCGATTTCCGCCCAGGCGGCTTCGGTGACCGGTGCCAGATCGCGGTAGAGGTTGTTCATTGGGAGGTTCCTTTCAGGCTGCCGATCGAAAGTGAGCCGTCGTCAGACGCGGGTGTGACTGGCCGCGCTGTCACCAGCGGCGCGGGCAGGGGCGGCGGATCGTCGAGGAAGTCGATGGTGGGGGAAAAGAACAGTCCGCCGGTCAACGCGGTGGAGAAGTCCAGTATTCGGTCCGTGTTGCCCGGCGGATCGCCGAGGAACATGTTGTGCAGCATCTGCTCGGTGACCCGTGGTGTCCGCGAATAACCGATGTAGTACGTGCCGAACTCGCTGGTGGCGAGTTCGCCGAACGGCATGTTGGCCCGCACGATCTTCAGTTCGCTCCCGTCGTCGTCGGTGATGACGTTGAGCGCGACATGTGAGTTGGACGGCTTCACGTCGTCGTCAAGCTCGATGTCTTCGAGCTTGGTCCGGCCGATCACCCGTTCCTGCTCGGTGACCGACAGCGAATCCCACGACCACATGTCGTGCACGTACTTCTGCACGTGGACGTAGCACGAGCCGGCAAAGTCAGGATCTTCGTCACCGATCGCAGTGGCGCCGACAGCGATTGGGCCGCCAGGGTTTTCGGTGCCGTCAACAAAGCCCAGCAGGTCACGGTTGTCGAAGTACCGGAAACCATGCACCTCGTCGACAACGGTCACCGCACCGGACATCGACTTGAGGATGCGGCCGGCCAACTCGAAACACACGTCCATCGTTTCGGCCCGGATGTGGAACAAAAGATCGCCGGCCGTAGCCGGCGCCGTGTGCCGCGGTCCCGTCAGCTCGATGAACGGATGCAGCTCGGCGGGCCGTGGCCCGGCGAACAACCGGTCCCAGGCGTCGGAGCCGATCGAGGCGACCACCGACAAATGTTTGGTGGGGTCGCGGAAGCCGATAGCGCGCACCAGCCCCGACAGGTCCGGCAGCGCGTCGTGCACGGTCGCTTCGCCACCATCGTCGATTGTGACCACGAGGAATATCGCAGCCGGCGTCAACGGCGCGAGAATGGGTTGCGGCTGAACCGGAGGCACTCTGCCGACCCTAGCGTGAACTCCGCGGTCCCGGACAGCCATGATGTTGGACATGTCGGCCAGCGCCGCAGGCCTCTGCGAATTCATCGACGCCTCGCCGTCGCCGTTTCATGTCTGCACGACGGTGGCCCAACGGCTGCGTGACGCCGGGTACACCGAACTCAGCGAAGCTGAGCGCTGGCCGGGCCAACCGGGCCGATACTTCACCGTCCGTGCCGGCTCACTGGTCGCTTGGAATGGGGAGCACGCCGGGAAGGATCATGGCGCATTCCGGATCGTCGGTGCGCACACCGACAGCCCCAACCTGCGGGTCAAACAGCATCCCGACCGGCTGGTCGCCGGCTGGCAGGTGGTGGCGCTGCAGCCGTACGGGGGAGCGTGGCTCAACTCCTGGCTGGACCGCGATCTGGGTATCAGTGGGCGGTTGTCGATACGTGACGGCTCCGGGCTCACCCACCGGCTGGTCCGGATAGACGATCCGATTCTGCGGGTGCCGCAGCTGGCCATCCATTTGGCCGAGGATCGTAAGTCGCTCACGCTGGATCCGCAGCGACACGTCAACGCCGTATGGGGTGTCGGCGGACTAGCGGGATCCTTCCACGGGTATGTCGCCGAGCGCGCCGGGGTGGCCGAGGCCGACGTGCTGGCCGCCGATCTGATGACACATGATCTGACCCCGTCGGCGGTGATTGGCGCCGACGCCGGCCTGCTGAGCGCTCCCCGGCTGGATAACCAGGCCAGTTGCTATGCGGGGATGGAGGCATTGCTGGCCGCCGAGCCGCGCGGCTTCCTGCCCGTGCTGGCCCTCTTCGACCACGAGGAGGTCGGCTCGACCTCCGACCACGGCGCGCAGTCGAACCTGTTGACCACCGTCCTGGAACGTATCGTGCTCGCCGCCGGCGGCGGCCGGGAAGACTACCTGCGCCGGCTGCCCGCTTCGCTGCTGGCCTCAGCCGACATGGCACACGCCACCCACCCCAACTACCCGGAGCGTCACGAGCCCGGCCATCTGATCGAGGTCAACGCCGGGCCGGTGCTCAAGGTGCACCCCAACCTGCGGTACGCCACCGACGGACGCTCGGCGGCGGCGTTCGCGCTGGCCTGCCAGCAGGCCGGAGTCGGATTGCAGCGTTACGAGCACCGAGCCGACCTGCCGTGCGGTTCGACGATCGGGCCGCTGGTCGCGGCTCGGACCGGCATCCCCACCGTCGACGTCGGCGCCGCCCAGCTTGCGATGCACTCCGCGCGGGAGCTGATGGGCGCCCACGATGTCGCCGCGTACTCGGCGGCGATGCGCGCTTTCCTTTCTCCCGACTGACGCTTTCAGTCGGTGCTGGAGACGCCTTTGAGTATCGCGTCGAGGAGCCCGTCGAATCGCCCCTTGGTGCGATCGCCGCTGCCCGGGTGGGTTAGCGCGTGGAAGAGCATCGTTCCGATCAGTGCGTCCGCGATGGCATTGAGGTCGGCGTCGGCGCTGAGTTGTCCATCCTCGACGGCTTGACGAAGCCGGGTCAACAACCCGGCCAACTGAGGGGCACTCAGTTGCTGATAGAGATCCTCGCCATCGGCCGGGCGAGCGGCCGCCGCGGCGATCAGGGCTCGCACCAAAGCTGCGTTCGGTGGCTCGGCCAAGAAATCGGCATGCTCGTTGAGCCATGACCGTAGGTCGGTGCGGATATCTCCGGTCTCGGCAACGGGAAAAGATCCTGATCCTCCGTACGCCTCCAAGACTGCTTCGGCGACCAATGGTGCTTTCGACGACCATCGCCGGTAGAGGGTCTTTTTCCCCACCCGCGCGCGGGCCGCAACGCTTTCCATCGACAGGTCGGCGTAACCGCTGGTGGTCAGAAGCTCGCGGGTGGCATCGAGAATCGCGTGATGAAGCCGGGTGTCACGCGGCCGACCGGCCCGCTCACCAGGCATGCGCTGAGCCTAGGCGGGCAGAGCATCGCCAGAACCGACGATTCCGATACGGCCGTGGCGACCGACCGCCAGGTTGAGTTACCTTCACCTGGAAGATTCTAGGAAACGACACGTATCGTTTCCTAGGTTGGCGGTGTGAGGCGAAAGGACCCACCAGTGAGTACCACCTCGTTGTCGGTGCCTAAGACCTGGGACGAGATCACGCCCGAGTGGATGTCGGCGGCGCTGGCCGCGGACCATCCTGGTGCCGTGGTCGAGGCGGTCACAGTTGAGGTTCGTGATGACGGCACCAATCGACGTGCCCGCTTGCGCGTGACGTACCGGGCCGGGAGTGGACCGGCGACGGTGTTCGTCAAGGCCGCCGATCCCGCACACAAAGAACTGATCCGCATGACCAGTGGCATGTTTCATGAGCCGCGACTGTTCACCTGCGGGGCGCATTTGCCTCTGGAGCACCCCACCGTGTATACCGCCTTGATCGACGAGGCCGAGTACGACTTCGTGATGGTCATGGAAGATCTCACCGCGCGGGGGGCCGATCCCCGCGACGCCACGAGGCCGATGGCCGTCGAGCAGGTCGCCACGGGCGTGCGCGGGCTGGGACGGATGCATGGCCGCTACTGGGGTGAACGCGTGCAGCACCACCCCGCGCTGGGATGGCTCGAACCCTTCCTCCCATGGGACGGCATGGAGATGGCACCGCTGTCTGCTGCGCTCGAACGCCTCGGCGACGACGGTCCCGCTGAGGTGACGTCGTTGACTATCGACAGGCTCATCGAGTCGATCTGGAAGCCCTACATCAGAACGCTGACCACATCTCCCCAGACGCTGCTGCATGGTGACCCTCATATCGGCAACACCTATCTGCTGCCCAGCGGCGAGGTCGGGTTTCTCGACTGGCAAGTGGCCCGCCGGGGCAACTGGTCTTTGGATCTGGGCTATTTCCTGCAGGGGGCCCTGACCGTTGAGGATCGTCGCCGTAGCGAGGGCGCCCTCCTTGAGGAGTACCGAGAGTCACTCGGGCTGCCTGAAGGCGAGATGCCGACGATCGACGAGATCTGGTTGCGTTATAGGGCGTCGGTGGCACACGGACTGACCTTATGGCTGTGCACCGCGAGCGCCGGCGAGCTGTGGCAGCGCCCCGACATCGCTCTGGCACTGGCTCAGCGGTACTCGACCGCCTACGCCGACCTCGATTCGTCGTCAGCGTTGGCCGAAATCGCCGGCTAGCCACGCTGCTCGACCATGTCGGCGGCGCCCGGCATGCGATGCTTTTTGGCGGCTGAGTAACGAATCGATTTGCTGTTCAACGGAATTAGCCAGATCCTGCTCTGAACAGTGGCCGGCCGGCCTGGCCCGCGCGCTACTGGCCGTTCGAGCCGTTCCTTCCGAACAAGAGCCCGCGGGCGCCCCCGGCGCCGCCGCCGCCGCTGTCGATACCGCCGACGCCGCCATCGCCACCGTTTCCGCCGTTGCCGATCAGGCCGCCGGGGCCGCCGTTGCCGCCCTCACCAGCCAGGTAATCGCCCGAGCCGCCCAGGCCACCGTTTCCGCCGTTGCCGAGCAGCCTGCCGGTGCCGCCGCCGCCAGTGCCGGCCATGGAGCCAACCCCGTCGCCAAAGCCGCTTTTAGCCGCCGTAGCCTCCGTGGCCGATCAGCCCCCCGAGACCGCCGATGCCGCCGGTACCGCCGGCTACGCCGGGACCGAACAGCTCGGCGTAGCCGCCGTTGCCGCCGGTTCCGGCTGTGATTGCGTTGTCCGCGCCGGCCCCGCCGGTCCCGCCGGCGCCCCACAGTATCCCGCTGGTGCCGCCCTGGCCGCCGGGCTGGCCGAAGAGCCCGCCGGTCCCACCGGTCCCACCGGCCCCGCCGTCGCCCAACAACCCGGCGTTGCCGCCGTTACCGCCGGGTTGGCCGGCCCCGCCCGACGCACCATTGCCGCCGTTGCCGAACAGGATCCCACCGGGCCCGCCGTTCTCTCCGGTTCCCGGGATGCCATTGGTCCCATTGCCGATCAGCGGACGGTTCAGCAGCGCTTCGGTGGGCGCATTCACCATGTTGAGTGCCGCCTGCAAAGGCGACGCATTGGCGGCTTCGGTGCTGGCATAGGAGTTCGCACCAGCATTCAGGGCCTGGACAAACTGGGCATGAAACGTCGACAGCTGTGCGCTGAGCGCCTGATATGCCTGGCCGTGCGCCCCAAACAAGGCCCCCACCGCAGCCGACACGTCATCAGCGGCCGGCGCCACCATCCCGGTTGTCGGGGCCGCCACCGCCGCATTGGCAGCGCTGATCGTTGAACCGATACTCGCCAGATCCGTTGCCGCCGCTGCCACCAGCTCCGGCGCCGTGATCACAAATGGCATCCCACACCTCCACCAGATCAAAAGGCCCGGTTATCTGGGTCACCATGGCAATTGGCAGGGGCGAATCATACCGCGATTAAGGGGGGACTCGCAGCGCTATTGGTAGACGTTTGATCCGCCTCTTTCCGTCCCCGCCGCCTGGCACCCGGCGATGCCGAGCGAGCGGTAGCGTTTCTTCCCCATGGGCATAGAGTTGCCGGTATGGCGCTCAACGTGGAGATGGTCACGTTCGACTGCAGCGACCCCGCGAAGCTGGCGAGCTGGTGGGCCGAGCAGTTCGGTGGTACGACGCAGGAGCTGCTCGCCGGCGAGTTCACTGCGGTGATCTTGTCGGAAGGGCCCCGGCTCGGGTTCCAGAAGGTGCCCGATCCCACTCCCGGGAAAAACCGGGTGCACCTCGATTTCAGTGCAGCCGATGTTGATGCCGAAGTGTCGCGGCTGAAGGCGGCCGGGGCCACCGAGGTAGGCGGGCGCAAGATCAGCGACAACTTCCGCTGGGTAGTACTCGCCGACCCCGAGGGCAACGTGTTCTGCGTGGCGGGTCAGTAACCGAGGCCAAAGAGCGGTCGGCAGCGGTCGAACCCGTCCACCCGCACCTCGACGGCGCGATGCCGCTGCCAGTCGTCCCGGGTCAGCCGAAGCCGCGGCTGCTCAACCATAGCTCCCTCGCGCGCCGCTCGGTCCACGCCGTTGTCTTGGTACCCGTTGCGGCGGGATACCGCGATTGAGGCCGGGTTGTCCACGAACGACACTGATGTCGCAACCTCCGCGCCGAGCTCGGTAAAAGCGAAATACAGTGCGGCCGAACGCATCTCAGTGCCGTAGCCCTGGCCCTGGTAACGCAGCCCGAGCCACGATCCGGACTGTACCTCGCGAGTGATCCGAAAGTCCTTCGCGGTCAGGGCCTGTACGCCGACGGCCATACCGTCGATGACGACGGCGAGCGGCAGCCTCCAGTCATCCTGTTTGAACCGGGCCAGTTCCTGCCAAATGTGCGAGAGGGTGTTGAAAGGCAGCTCCTCGCGAGGCGCTCGCGTCCACGGGACCGAAAACGGCATCCGGTCGGGGTTGTGGACTCCCTCGAGAATGGTGTCGATCAGCTGGTCACACAGCTCTTCGGTCGGCAGCCGCAGCTGCAGGCGCGGGGTCTTGATCCTCAGGTCGAACAGCGGCCAGTGACGAGACATCGGCCCATTATCTTGGTGCTGTTGTGCGGTGTCAGTCCAATTTTTGCTGCGGGTCTCTGACGGGAACGAAGTGGCCTCGGACTCTAGACTGTCGTCGTGACGTCCGGGATCACCCAGGTGATTGACACCGTCGAACATGCCGCGGCCACCCCCGACCAGCCGCAACCGTTTCACGAGCTGGGTCTCAAAGACGACGAGTACCAGCGCATTCGGGAGATCCTGGGCCGCAGGCCCACCGATACCGAGCTGGCGATGTACTCGGTGATGTGGAGTGAGCACTGCTCCTATAAGTCCTCCAAAGTTCACCTGCGCTACTTCGGTGAGACCACTACCGACGAGATGCGTGCCGGCATGCTGGCCGGCATCGGGGAGAACGCGGGCGTCGTCGACATCGGCGAGGGCTGGGCCATCACCTTCAAGGTGGAATCGCACAACCACCCGTCCTATGTCGAGCCGTACCAGGGCGCTGCCACCGGCGTCGGCGGCATTGTCCGCGACATCATGGCCATGGGCGCGCGACCGGTCGCCGTGATGGACCAGCTCCGGTTCGGCGCCGCCGACGCGCCTGATACCCGCCGCGTGCTCGACGGTGTGGTCCGCGGCATCGGTGGCTACGGCAACTCACTGGGCTTGCCCAACATCGGCGGCGAGACCGTCTTCGACGCGTGCTACGCCGGCAACCCGCTGGTCAACGCGTTGTGCGTCGGCGTATTACGCCAGGAGGACCTGCACCTGGCGTTCGCCTCGGGCGCGGGCAACAAGATCATCCTGTTCGGCGCGCGAACGGGGCTAGACGGTATCGGCGGGGTATCGGTGCTGGCGTCGGACACTTTCGACAGCGACGTGGGAGATGCGAATGGGTCTCGCAAGAAGCTGCCGTCGGTTCAAGTCGGTGATCCCTTCATGGAGAAGGTGCTCATCGAGTGCTGCCTTGAGCTCTACGCGGGCGGACTGGTGATCGGCATCCAGGATCTGGGCGGAGCCGGATTATCTTGTGCCACATCGGAATTAGCATCAGCCGGGGACGGCGGAATGGCGATCCAACTCGACACCGTCCCGCTGCGGACCAAGGAGATGGCGCCCGCCGAGGTGCTCTGCAGCGAGTCGCAGGAGCGGATGTGCGCAGTGGTATCGCCGGAGAATGTTGATGCCTTCTTGGCCGTGTGCCGCAAATGGGAGGTGCTGGCCACGGTGATCGGCGAGGTCACCGACGGTGACCGGCTGCGGATCACTTGGCACGGCGAGACAGTCGTCGACGTGCCGCCGCGCACGGCGGCCAACGAAGGTCCGGTGTACCAGCGGCCGGTTGCCCGCCCTGAATCGCAGGATGCCCTCAACGCCGACAGTTCGTCCCGGCTGCGGCGGCCGTCAACCGGTGCTGCGCTGCGCGCGACTTTGCTTGCGCTGCTGGGCAGCCCGCACCTGTGCAGCCGCGCGTTCATCACCGAGCAGTACGACCGGTACGTGCGCGGCAACACCGTGCTGGCTGAGCACGCTGACGGCGGCATGCTGCGCATCGACGAGTCCACTGGCCGCGGCATCGCGGTGTCGACCGACGCGTCCGGACGCTATACCTTGCTGGATCCCTATGCCGGTGCCCAGCTCGCGCTGGCCGAGGCGTACCGCAATGTCGCCGTCACCGGTGCCACACCGGTCGCGGTGACCGACTGCCTCAACTTCGGTTCGCCCGAGGATCCCGGGGTGATGTGGCAGTTCGCGCAGGCGGTGCGAGGCCTAGCCGACGGTTGTGCGGCCCTGGGGATTCCGGTGACAGGTGGCAACGTCAGCTTCTACAACCAAACCGGGTCGGCGGCGATCCTGCCCACGCCGGTGGTCGGGGTGCTCGGCGTGATCGACGACGTTGGCCGGCGCATCCCTACCGGACTGGGCAGCGATCCGGGGGAGACCCTGATGCTGCTGGGCGACACCCGCGACGAGTTCGACGGCTCTGTCTGGGCGCAGGTGACGGCCGACCATCTGGGTGGACGGCCGCCCGCGGTCGACCTATCGCGTGAGAAGTTGCTGGCCGACGTGCTGAGCTCGGCGTCGCGGGACGGACTGGTGTCTGCAGCACACGACCTGTCCGAAGGCGGACTCGCCCAGGCCATCGTGGAATCGGCGCTGGCAGGTGAAACCGGTTGCCGCATAGTACTTCCCGAGGAGCCTGACCCGTTTGTGATGCTGTTTTCCGAATCGGCGGGCCGGGTGCTGGTAGCGGTGCCACGCACCGAGGAGAGCCGGTTCCGTTCGATGTGCGAGGCGCGGGGGTTGCCAGCCATCCGCATCGGCGTCGTCGATCAGGGTTCGGACGCGATAGAGGTTCAGGGCCTGTTCACCGTGCCCCTGGCGGAACTGCGCGCGACGTCCGAGGCGGTGCTGCCGCGATTCTTCGGATGAGCGATTTTAAGACTGATGAATCTTGATGCGTGACAGAAGTTTTCGTCAGCTGCAGGCACTGTCTTTAGCCACGGCCCTGGTTGGCTGGAGTTTTGCCGGTCCGCGGCTGCCGGCCGCGTGGCGGGTAGGGCTGCAGGCATGTTTCGGCGGGTTGCTGGTGCTGGCGACCGGTGCACCGCTGGGCCTTTGTCCGCCGCGGTTGTGGGCGGGGTTGCGCTTTGGGTCGGCGGCTGCAGTGGCGGCGGCGACCGCCATCGCAGCGACGACGTCGGTGCCCGTGGTGCGGCTGTCGATGTCTGAACGCGAGCTGCCGGCGGCGGTGCCGAGCTGGCTGGTGTTGTGGATACCCGTCGGCACGGTCTGGGCCGAGGAGGCCGCATTCCGTGCGGCGCTGGCCACCGCCGTTTCCAGCGCCTTCGGCAAATCCGGCGGGCGGCTGCTGCAGGCCGCTGCTTTTGGCCTGTCCCACATCTCGGATGCGCGCACGACGGGTGAGCCGCTGGTGGCCACCGTGCTGGCCACTGGTATCGGCGGCTGGCTGTTCGGGTGGCTGGCCGACCGCTCCGGCAGCCTGGCAGCGCCGATCCTGGTGCACTTGGCAATCAACGAGGCCGGAGCGGTGGCCGCCCTTGCGGTACAGCGGCGTGCTGGTATTCGATAACGGCTTTGAACGGCGTGGGGCAGCTCACAACAGCGCGGGTTTCGTCCGCGCGCGACTATACTCATTGTTTCGTTCATGTAAACCGATCAATTGATGGAGAGGGTTGGCACCTCAGGTGCACAGACTTAGGGCCGCGGAGCATCCGCGGCCGGATTACATTTTCTTGCACATCAGCGACACGCATCTCATCTCGGATGGCTCTCTCTACGGGGCGGTGAACGCCGACAGCCGGCTTGGCGAGTTGCTCGAGCAGCTGACACACTCCGGGCTACGTCCGGATGCGACCATCTTCACCGGCGATTTGGCCGATGCCGGCGAGCCGGAGGCATATCGAAAGCTTCGCGGTCTGGTTGAGCCGTTCGCCGCCGAGCTGGGTTCCGAACTCATCTGGGTGATGGGCAACCATGACAACCGGGCCGAATTGCGCACGATGTTGCTGGACGAGGCGCCCTCGATGGCACCGCTCGACCGCGTGCGCATGATTGACGGGCTGCGGATCGTCACCTTGGATACGTCCGTGCCGGGACATCATTACGGCGAAATCACCGCGTCCCAGTTAGATTGGCTTGCACGACAATTGGCAACTCCAGCGCCGGATGGCACCATTTTGGCGTTGCATCATCCGCCGATTCCGAGTGTCTTAGACCTGGCCGTCACGGTGGAACTCCGCGACCAGGCTTCGCTCGCGCGGGTGCTCAGGGGCAGTGATGTTCGTGCCATTTTGGCCGGGCACCTGCACTACTCGACGAATGCCACCTTCGTCGGAATTCCGGTCTCGGTCGCATCGGCTACCTGCTACACCCAGGATCTAACAGTTGCCGCCGGCGCAACGCGCGGCAGGGACGGTGCCCAGGGTTGTAACCTCGTGCACGTATATCAAGACACGGTTGTGCACTCTGTGATTCCGCTTGGCACCGGAAAAACTGTGGGCACCTTTGTCTCTCCCGCGCAGGCGCGACGCAAAATCACCGAAAGCGGCCTGTTTATCGAGCCGTCTTCGCGGGATTCGCTATTTGCGCACCCTCCAATGGTGCTGACGCCATCGGCGCCGCAAATCCCTGTCGACTGACGTCGTCCGCTGCGACCTTCTCCCAGGGCGCCGGTATTGGGAAGTAGCGTTCCAGAAAACTGACGACGCGTTCGGCCCGCTCCTCCGCGGAGACTTCGGGAAAACTACCGTCGTTGAGACAGAAAAAATCGTATCCGCGTCGCTTCCGCAACTCGGAAAGTAAGTCGAGGCCTTCGTGCGTGGTGGTGTCCACGTAGAGGACCTTGGCCTTTTCTTGCTGGACGGCGCGTCCGGTCATGAGCGCGTAGTAGTGGTAGAACGAGTTGGTCACTGAGATATCGGTGCCGGACCGGAACGCACTTGCCTGGGTGCGAGCGAATTCGTCCGGGAATTCGCGTTCCATCTCGATCAGCACGCTTTTACGCAACGGGACCGCGGTGTGCTCGAGATGACGGGTGATGACGTGTCCGAACCGCTCGAAAAGGAGCTGTCGGTTAATTCGGGCCGCATTCTCAAAGCCACTGCGCGTGGGATCGTTTGCGCCGAGCCCGATCCGGGTCTTGGCCTCAATGAACCTCGTGACCCCACCTGGCGAGAAGAACATGCTGGCTTTGAGCGGCCGACCGAAGAACATGTCGTCGTTGGAGTACAGGAAATGCTCACTCAGGCCAGGGATGTTGTGAAGCTGGCTTTCCACCGCTTGCGAGTTGTAGGTCGGCAGCGCAGCCCTATCGGAAAAGTGTTCCTCCGCGGGGACAATTGTGATCATCGGGTGCTCGGCCAGCCACGGCGGTGGGACCGAATCCGTCGCAATGAAGATGCGACGGATCCAAGGAGCAAACATGTTCACCGACCGCAAAGCGAATTTCAGCTCGTCGATCTGGCGGATCCGCGCTTCAGCATCGTCGCCTTCACCCACCACGACCTGTGACATTTGCGCCGCGCGCCGCGCCCGAAACTCCGGATCACTACCGTCGACCCACGAGAACACCAGATCGATATCGAACGTCACGTCGCTCGTATGCGGGGTGAACATCCCCTCAATGGTCGGCCATTTATACCCGTAGAGCTTGACGGTTGCCGGCTTTATTTCATTGCGTGGCAGCACTTTGCGGGTTAGCGAGTTTTCCACCGGACAGCGGACGAGGGTCTCCTCGAACACCCAGAATTGGAGTTCGACGCCGAACCTCGGCCCGTACCGGAACCCTCCGGGCGCAATCCGCCGTCGATACAACCGCACAATCCGTGGGTCGACCAGCTGGGAAAGATTTCCATTGGCCACCAGCACGGGAGAAATCCCGCGCTCATCAATTGTTTTCGCGTACATCGGTTCGGTGGCACATGCCGTCGCCAGCGCGCGCTCGACCGCAGGACGCAGTTCGATGTCGATGGCAAGAATCGGCCGGCCTTTGTGGCTGCGGATAAGCAGGAAAGGAATGTCAGCCCGGTTCAACACCTTTCGCACAAAGACCAGATCTTCGATCTGCGCCTCATGCGGGGTCAACCTAGACTCCAGGCGGGCAATCTTTCCCCGTCGGGTAACAATGATGGGATCGAGGGTGCGCTGGACGGGCCGACCCCCGTCGCGCGACACGATCTTGGACATCAGAACACCGCCTTAAATTAGAGTGCGACCACGGCACCGCGAGAATCTCACATATCGAGCGTCGGCGCAGAGCTAGAGACCCCACACCAACAGGGTCATAACTATATGGTGCCGGTAAGTCGACACCTCTTACAAGGCAATCGATTTAGTGACTTGCTGAAACCTGTCTGCAACCTCTCGGTTGCATCTGCGTCATATCTAGCTCAGTTCCGAGCTCGACGAAGCTTGCTTCAGTACACCGAGTCCAGCTGGTCGGGGACGACGCTGCCGTCGGGTCGCAGTACCGGCGCCTGGTCGCCGTTGGGCTCGTTGAATCCCTGGGTCGCACAAGGATATGGCGGGCTCTGTGGCAATGGGTCGATGAACAGAGGGTTGATTAGCCATCGGCCGTCGGAGTTTTCGTACGCGCGGCACATCAGCTCGATGTCATCGCGCACGCCACGAGCCGACGAGCGACAGGCACGGCGCGGGCAGCGGGTCCGCGTGAAGATGAGAGTTCGGTTGTCATTGTCCGTCTCTCGTTATCGGTGCCCAATCGAGGACGGCCGCAGCATTAGAATTTTTAGGGGTTGATGGTGTAGTCGCCCAATTGGCGGCCCCAGACGTAGTCGACGACGAGCGGTGAACCGAGTTCGAAGTGGTTGTACGGCGCCATGCTGGCGCCGGTGTCCATCACCAGCATCGGAGCGGGCCACAGTTCACGAGTGATCGGCTGCCAACAGCCCGGTCGCCCACCGGGTCCACCCCTGGCGTTGGTCCGCGGCAGATTTTCCGGATAGATGTACGGGGCGGGCGCCCCCGCGATGGCGCCCGATGAGTGCGCCCCCAGCGAGTAGCCGTTGCTACCGAGATCGTCGTAGATCTTGGGTGCGACGTCGTGGTAGTTGCGGATCATGCAGAAGATCTCGGGACTGTACCCGTCGAGCAGCTGGCCGGTGGTAACCAAATCGGCTGCCCCCCGCGCCAGGTATGGCCCGCCCCTCCAGAAAACATCCGCGCCCGTGTTGCCCAATCCAGCCGCCGCCAGCAACGCCGCATCCAGATCGCCTTGCTGCAGATTGAGCGTGCGCGCCGTGGTCACCGCATGGTCGAGCGCATCCCACAAGTCCGGCGAGGCGTCGGCGTAGACGTCACCCAGCGCCGCCAACCGCTGAATGTCGTAGCGGGCCTGCAGCATTTGCGGGTTCACGTCGTCGAGGATGGCGTTGCCGTTGACCAGTGCGGCTCCGAACTTGTCGCCCAACCCGGCCAGCGCCTGCGCGGCCGCGCTCAGCGTCAGGTTCAGCTTGACCGGATCGACTATGTCGGCGAGCGAGGTCAGCGTCTCGAACAACGTGTTGAACTCGGTCGTCACCGACGTCGCGTCGATCTCAGTGGACGGCGTGATCGGCTGCGGCGTCAGGTTCTTCGGCGAGGTCAACGCGACGTACTTATTGCCGAACACCGTGGTCGCCTTGACACTGGCCGCCACGTTGGCCGGAATCTGGTTGACGTACTTCGGAGTCACATCCAGCACCAGCTTGGCGGCCGGCTTGCCGTCACGGGTGATCTCGGAAATGCCGGCCACCCGCCCGATCTGCACCCCGTTGTAGGTGACCTTCGAACCCGGATCCAGCACCAAACCCGCGCGCGAAGCAACCATCGTCAACTTCGTCTTCGGCGTCAAGGTTCCGCGAAATTGCAAATACACGCCAACGCCGATCAGCGCCATCACCATCAGTGCCACCAGGCCGATGGTCTTGTACGGTGGCCGCGTCCGCGGTTCCATGATTCTGAGACCCTAAGGTATGGCAGCCCGAGATAGCGCCGATCCGGCAAAGACTCGGCAGGTCGTGCTGGCCATTGCAGACTGGTTGCGTGACGAGACCCGTCCGGCGCCCGACCGCGACGCGCTGGCGACGGCGGTTCGGCTCACCGCGCGCAGCCTTGCGGCTATCGCCCCCGGCGCCAGTGTCGAGGTACGGATTCCGCCGTTTGTCGCGGTGCAGTGTGTTTCCGGGCCTCGGCACACCCGGGGAACACCACCCAATGTGGTGGAGACCGATCCACGGACGTGGCTGCTGGTAGCTACCGGGATGTTGTCGCTGGCGGAAGCCAAGAGTACCGGTGCGCTGAGCCTTTCGGGCTCTCGGGCCGGTGAAATCGAATCTTGGCTGCCATTGGTCAAATTATCGGCTTGAGCTGCGTGTTTGGAGTACGGGTGGGCTCTGGGGTGGTTTTCCTGCAGGGAACACGCACGATGGATTCGGCGCTGGGGCCGTCGTGCCCGTAGACTCCGTTACGTCACCAATCGTTCCCCAGGGAGCCGCACAATCGTGACTGTCCAGGAACCCGAGCAGGACCTGAACTCACCCCGTGAAGAGTGTGGCGTATTCGGGGTCTGGGCCCCGGGCGAAGAAGTCGCCAAACTCACCTACTACGGCCTGTACGCGTTGCAGCATCGCGGGCAGGAAGCCGCGGGCATTGCTGTCGCCGATGGATCCCAGGTGCTGGTCTTCAAAGACCTCGGCCTGGTCAGCCAGGTGTTCGACGAGCAGACATTGGCGGCGATGGAGGGCCACGTCGCCATCGGGCACTGCCGCTACTCCACCACGGGCGACACTACGTGGGAAAACGCCCAGCCCGTGTTCCGCAACACCGCCGCCGGCACCGGGGTTGCGTTGGGGCACAACGGAAACCTGGTCAACACCGCTGAGCTTGCCGCACGCGCCCGCGACGCGGGGTTGATCGCGAAGCGCTGCCCGGCCCCGGCGACAACGGACTCTGACATCCTGGGCGCGCTGCTGGCCCACGGCGCGGCCGATTCGACCCTGGAACAGGCGGCCCTGGAACTGCTGCCGACCGTGCGCGGAGCGTTCTGTCTGACGTTCATGGACGAGAACACGCTGTACGCGTGCCGCGACCCGCACGGGGTGCGGCCGCTGTCGCTCGGACGGCTGGATCGCGGCTGGGTGGTGGCCTCCGAGACAGCCGCGCTCGACATCGTTGGCGCCTCGTTCGTCCGCGACATCGAACCGGGCGAATTGCTGGCCATCGACGCCGACGGGGTGCGGTCCACCCGGTTCGCCAACCCGACGCCCAAGGGTTGCGTCTTTGAATACGTCTACCTGGCTCGGCCCGACAGCACGCTCGCCGGCCGGTCGGTGCACGGTACCCGGGTGGAGATCGGTCGTCGGCTGGCCCGCGAATGCCCGGTCGACGCGGACCTGGTGATCGGCGTTCCGGAATCAGGCACTCCCGCCGCGGTTGGATACGCGCAGGAGTCCGGTATCCCTTATGGGCAGGGCCTGATGAAGAACGCCTACGTCGGGCGGACATTTATCCAGCCGTCGCAGACCATCCGCCAGCTCGGCATCCGGCTGAAGCTCAACCCACTTAAAGAGGTGATCCGCGGCAAGCGGCTGATAGTCGTCGACGACTCGATCGTGCGGGGGAACACCCAGCGGGCACTCCTGCGAATGCTGCGCGAGGCTGGTGCCGTCGAACTGCACGTGCGCATCGCTTCGCCACCGGTGAAGTGGCCCTGCTTCTACGGGATCGACTTCCCATCGCCGGCCGAGTTGATCGCCAACGCCGTCCAAGACGAGGAGGAGATGCTCGAGGCGGTACGGCACGCCATCGGGGCCGACACGCTGGGCTACATCTCGCTACGGGGCATGGTCGCCGCCTCCGAGCAGCCCGCTTCGCGGCTCTGTACCGCATGCTTTGACGGCAAGTATCCGATCGAGCTGCCCAGCGAGACCGCGCTGGGCAAGAACGTCATCGAGCACATGCTCGCCAATGCGGCGCGCGGAGCCGGGCTGGGCGATCTGGCTGCCGACGAAGTCCCCATTGGTCGCTGACGAAAATCGCTACCGGAGGTGACGACACGGCCGGGCCGGGGCGCTCGTCGATTACCTTTGTCCAGGTTGTGCAACTGATCCCGGCCCTGTGCGGCGCCCGGTAGCCTTTATCGCGATGACGGATCCCGGAAAAACCCCCGAAAACGAGCCGGGCAGACACGGCATCACCTACGCGTCGGCCGGGGTGGACATTGAAGCCGGCGACCGCGCCGTCGACTTGTTCAAGCCGCTGGCAACCAAAGCCACCAGACCCGAGGTGCGTGGCGGGCTGGGCGGATTCGCCGGATTGTTCGCTCTCCGCGGCGACTACCGCGAGCCGGTGCTGGCGGCATCCACTGACGGTGTCGGTACCAAGCTGGCAGTGGCTCAGGCGATGGATAAGCACGACACCGTCGGCCTGGACCTGGTGGCGATGGTGGTCGACGACCTAGTGGTCTGTGGCGCCGAGCCGCTGTTCCTGCAGGACTACATCGCGGTCGGTCGGACGGTGCCCGAAAGACTGAGCGCGATCGTCGGCGGTATCGCCGAGGGGTGTGTGCGCGCAGGCTGTGCGCTGCTTGGGGGGGAGACCGCGGAGCACCCTGGTTTGATGGAACCGGACCACTATGACATCTCGGCCACCGGCGTGGGCGTGGTCGAGGCCGACGATATCCTGGGGCCTGACCGCGTCAAACCTGGCGACGTCATCATCGCGCTGGGGTCTTCCGGTCTGCATTCCAACGGATACTCGCTGGCCCGCGCGGTCCTACTCGAGATCGACCGGATGAACCTGACCGGTTATGTGGAGGAGTTCGGTCGCACGCTGGGCGAAGAATTGTTGGAGCCCACCCGCATCTACGCCAAAGACTGTCTGGCGCTGGCCGCCGAAACCCATGTCCGCACGTTTTGTCACGTCACCGGTGGCGGGCTGGCCGGCAATCTGCAACGCGTCATCCCGCACGGACTGGTCGCCGAGGTTGACCGCGGCACGTGGACGCCCGCACCGGTGTTCGCCATGATTGCTCAGCGTGGCCGTATCGAGCGCGAGGAGATGGAGAAGACGTTCAACATGGGCGTCGGCATGATCGCCGTCGTCGCGCCTGAAGACACCGACCGGGCCCTGGCCATATTGACCGCACGACACCTGGACTGCTGGGTGCTGGGAGCCGTCGGCAAAGGCGGAAAAGAAGGCCCGCGGGCCAAACTCGTCGGGCAGCACCCGAGATTCTAGAAACCGGAACTAACTGGGATTAACACCGTGCCGATGCGAAGCGCATCGGCACGGGGGAGTCGGATGAACTAGCGGCGCCAGTCGTCCTCGTCGCTCCATGAGTCTTCGGGGCTGTCGCCGTCCAGCTCGTTGGAGTCGTCGGCACCCGTCCCTGACAGCTCGCGCTGAAGCCGCTGAAAGTCGGTCTGCGGGGAGCTGTATTTAAGTTCTCGAGCAACCTTGGTCTGCTTTGCCTTAGCCCGGCCGCGGCCCATGGGGGAACCCCCTCGCGCAATAACGGAGCGGCCTAACGAGTAGGCGGCTCCGATCTCTTGGTGTTATTGTCCTGCCAACAGTTTACCGTGCCTCGTGGTCGGGCGTCGGCGACCCCTGCCCGCTGTGGCGGACGTCATCGCTAATCATCGCGCACCGCCCCGTAACCGTTCAACGGCCAGTCGTCCCGCGCCGATCTCCTCGATCGGTGGTAGGGAGTCGGCATCGATCACCGCAGCGACATCGGCCTCCGGACCTGTCACCAGTTCGGTGTCGGCCGGCAGGCCGCGCTTGAGCAGCGCCAGCGCTATCGGCCCCAGGTCCACGTGCTCGACGACGGTTCCGAGCCGTCCGACGGCGCGACCGCCGGCCAGCACCGCATCACCTGTCGAGGGCCGCTCCACGGACCCATCGAGGTGCAACAACACCAGCATGCGTGGGGGTTTACCCAGGTTGTGCACCCGCGCGACGGTCTCTTGTCCGCGATAGCAGCCTTTGTCCAGGTGGACCGCTCCTTGACCGGGACCACCGATCCAACCCACTTCGTGCGGAATGGTGCGCTGATCAGTGTCGACGCCGAGCCGCGGGCGCAGCGCTGCCACTCGGTGCGCTTCGTAAGCCCACACGCCGGCCAACCGCACGCCCGCCTGCGCTAAACGGCCCTGCCACTGCGCCGACTCGCCACGCGGTACCAGCAGGTCCAGTTCTATTTGGCCGGTCGGAGCGCCGGGCATCCGGCGTACAAAGCCACCGCCTGCCACCGGAACCGCCATTGGCTCGGCTGGCAGGGCATCCAGGCCCAACACATTGAGCACCGCCTGGTCAGCCAATCGCGGACCCAGCAGGGACAGCACCGCCATGTCGGCGGTGCTCGGGGTCACCTCGGACCAGAACACCATCTTGCGCAGGTATTCCAGCAGCGGCTCACCGCGCCAAGGTTCGGTATCGAGATAAGTGGTGCCACCCAGCTCGGTCTGGATCCAGTGGTCCTCAACCCGGCCTTGACCGTCAAGGCTGAGATTCTGGGTGCTGGCACCTTCGGGGAGTCCGCTGACGTGCTGGGTCGAGATGCTGTGCAGCCAGGTTTGGCGGTCGTTACCGGTCAGGGTGAGCACCGCGCGGTGTGAGCGGTCCACCAGCACAGCATCGGTTTCGGCCGCCCGCTGCTCGCCCAGCGGATCGCCGAAATGCCAGATCACGCCCGCGTCGGGTCCGGGGTCGGGCGCAGAAACTGCGGTCACACGTCAACTCTACGGACCTTGCTGCGCGCCCTCGCCCGACGAGCGTGAAGCTGACTTCACGATGGTCGAATGTGAGGCCAGCTTCACGTTCGCGGCGATCGCCATTTAGGCTCCTCTGGCATGGCGGGCCGGACGGGTGTGATCGTCACGCTGGACGGCGAGATACACACGCCGGGGACACCGTTGCTGCACCCCGACGACCTTGCAGTAGTTCGCGGCGATGGCATCTTCGAGACGCTGCTGGTTCGCGACGGCGGGGCCTGTCTGGTTGAGCCGCATCTGCAACGGCTGACCCAGTCGGCCAAATTGTTGGATCTGCCCAAGCCGGACCTCCCCAACTGGCGGCACGCGATCGGCGTGGCCACGAGGCAATGGTCCGCGGGCACCGCTGACGAAGGCGCGCTGCGGTTGATCTACAGCCGCGGACGGGAGAGCGGCTCAGCGCCGACCGCCTATGTGATGGTCAACTCCGTACCCGATCGAGCGGCCGCGGTCCGCCGCGAGGGGTTAGCGGCGATCACGCTGGACCGCGGGTTGCCCGCCACCGGTGTCGACGCTATGCCCTGGCTGCTGGCCAGCGCCAAGACGCTGTCGTACGCGGTCAACATGGCCGCCCTGCGCCACGCCGCCCGTCAGGGCGCCGGTGACGTCATCTTCGTCAGCTCGGATGGCTACATCCTGGAAGGCCCGCGCTCGACGGTGGTGATCGCCACCGACTCACACGAAGGAGCGGACGGTAATCTCTGCCTGCTGACACCGCCACCGTGGTATCCGATCCTGCGGGGAACCACGCAACAGGCTCTCTTCGAGGTGGCCCGCACCAAGGGCTACGACTGTGACTACCGCGCTTTGCGGATCGCCGATCTCCATGGTGCCCAAGGGATCTGGTTGGTATCAAGCATGACCCTGGCCGCCCGCGTGCACACCCTCGACGGCCGACGGTTGCCCCGTTCGCCGATGGCCGCGGAATTCGCCGAACTGGTCGACGCCGCGATCGTCAGCGACCGTTGAGCCGGTGAATTCTGTTGTGGGTAGGCCGCAGTGCGGGTACGGTCGGCCGTACACAAGGAAGGAGGTGGTCCGCGAAATTGATAGCTTCATGGACATGTGAGGTGGCTACGCGCTAGCTGCATTGGCTCGGAAGAGCCGGCGATCAACGCGCGCTGGCGAATTCCCGGTAGCCACCCGGCCCCCGAGCTTCCGGTCTTGTCCAACCAGGAGCTTTGCTCGGGGGCCGCTCCATGTCTTGACTCGTTGAGTGCGGACCGGCCTGCTCTATTACTTCACCTTGGCGGTCATCTTCTCAGCGATCGCGCTGCCTTGGTCGGTGACACCCACGGCGCACGCTTCGACGTCGAGGACAACGTCGGATACCGCGCTCAGCACGCGCTGGCAGGAGGGCCGGCTTTGATCTTTCGGCATGCGCACCTGCGTAATCGTGGGGGGATTCCCGGTGAGTTCCCCGAAGGTCCAATAAAGAGTGTTCATCTCGGTGGTCAGCGTCACCGATTGGCCGGCGCAAGCCTTCCATTTGCCGGCTTGCGTAGTCACCCATGCCTGGGCCTTTTCAGCGTTCGGAAAGGCCACCGCGGCTTCGTAGACGCGATAGTTATTGTCCGCCGCGTGCAACTGCTGGCCTCGCACTCCCTTATAGCCGCTGCCCGCATACACCGAATCTAGGTTGGGTTCGAACGCGCCGAGGCAGCGTCGGCATCGATCCGGGCCGGCCGAACCACCCCAGCCACTTCGGCAGCGCGTCGATGATGGAGGGCCGGGCCGCGACCGCGGCCAGATAGCCGATCAGTAGCAGGCCAACCGCAGACACCGACCCACCAGGCTACGGGCGAGGTGGTCCGCGTGCGACGCATCCGCCGACCTCCTTTCGTGGGCGGCTGCTCGAACGTCGAACAGTACACACAGAATGGCCGGCCGAAGGCAACGATGAGATTCCGATCCGGTGTGCCGCCATCGAGTTACCGTCTCGGGCGACACCCCGGCGCCACTACCCGGCGAATCGAGACAGTCGCGCTGACAGATGCGGCACCAGCCCGCCGTCGGCGTCCACCCGTTCCTCGACATAGGCGAGGTCGCCGCCCTCGACGATGCCGTAGAGCCGTTTGGCGCCGCCGACCAGCACGCCGGACCTGCTGCGTGCCAGTGCATCGGTGACCAATTCCCACGACGACGCAGTGCGTGGCTGCCCGTAAAACAATTCGACGTAACCGGCCGAATGGGCCAACAGCAACTCGATGGCCTGGGACTCGGTCGGGTCGTATGGATCGCTGACAAAACGCCAGAAACCCGTCTCACGTAAGCCCGGTTCCTGGTAGTCGCCGGTGTCGTTGAGCCGCCAGGACCGGGCTTCCCAATTCAGATAGTCACCGCCGTCGTGCGAGACCACGATCTGCTGGCCGAACCGGTAGTCACCGTCGGGTCCGCGGCCCTCGCCTTGGCCGCGCCAGACGCCGACCAGAGGCAGCAGGGCCAGCAGCGCGTCATTCAGGTTCGCGCCTTCGCGCAGGTTCGCGGTGTCGGCGGGAACCGGCAAATCGTCGAAGGCCGGGATATTGCGGGCCGCAGTCACTTTGGCACGTTCAGCAGCGGCAGCCATCACTCGGTCGCCGGAACCCTCGGGACCGGCCGGTCCGTCCGGGCCCCCTTCAGAACTCACGACTCGTCAGTGATGAGCCGGTAGAGCGTATACAGCGCGAACCACGAGATGACCACTACTGCCACGACCAGCATGATCTCGAAGAAGAGCACCACGGGGACGAGTCTATTCGCCTTTATTCGTCGGTGGCGGCTTCGGGGGACAAGCTTGTCAGGGCTCGTCAGGCGATTTTGACGTCGACCTCGTGGATCCCCGCGCCCGACGGCGCCACCACGGCGTCGCCATTACCGGCTGAAGACAACGCGCGCAGCGTCCAGGATCCTGGCGCGGCGAAGAACCGGAAGTCACCGGTAGCCGACGCGACCACCTCGGCGGTGAACTCATCGGATGAGTCCAGCAGCCGGACGAATGCGCCACCGACGGCCTGGCCGTCGCGGTCCACGACGCGGCCGGTGATCACCGTTTCCTTCTCCAGGTCGACGCTGGCGGGCAACGTCAGTCCTTGTTTTGGTCCTGAGCACATATCAGCTTCCCAACTCGATTGGGGCACCCACCAGGGAGCCGTATTCCGTCCAACTGCCGTCGTAGTTCTTGACGTTTTGATGTCCGAGCAATTCGCGGAGCACGAACCAGGTGTGCGATGACCGCTCGCCGATCCGGCAGTACGCGATGGTCTCCTTCGACCCGTCCAGACCGGCGTCGGCGTACAGCTTGGCCAACTCCTCATCGGACTTGAAGGTGCCGTCCTCATTGGCGGCCCTGCTCCACGGCACGTTGATCGCGCCCGGGATATGGCCGGGGCGCTGGCTCTGTTCCTGCGGCAGGTGCGCGGGCGCGAGGATTTTGCCGGAGAACTCGTCGGGGGAGCGCACGTCGACCAGATTCTTGACGTTGATCGCAGCGATGACCTCGTCCCGGAACGCCCGGATGGTGTTGTCCGGTGCGGCCGCGGTGTAAGAGGTCGCCGGCCTGCTGACAGGGTCGCTGGACAGCGGGCGGCCGTCGAGCTCCCACTTCTTGCGGCCGCCGTCGAGCAGCTTGACCTTGTCGTGCCCGTACAGCTTGAAATACCAGTACGCGTAGGCGGCGAACCAGTTGTTGTTGCCGCCGTAGAGGATCACGGTGTCGTCATTGGAGATGCCACGGTCGCTTAGCAGTTTGGAGAACTGCTGAGCGTCGACGAAGTCGCGCTTGACCGGGTCCTGCAAATCGGTGCGCCAGTCCAGCTTGATCGCGCCGGCGATGTGGCTGCGGTCGTAGGCGCTGGTGTCCTCGTCTACTTCGACAAAGACGACGTTGGCGGCGTCGAGATTGCTCTCAGCCCAGTCGGCGGAGACCAGGACGTCCGAGCGTGCCATGGGGGATCCTTTCGATTACTTCGGTGAAAAGGGTGGTCAATAGCGTTAGGCCGCGCGGGGGGTGTGTCGGAAACGCGCGACAAGCGGGTAGAGCTGACAGCCCAGGCAGATGCCGAAGGCCGCATTCAGGAAGGCGGCCACCAGCGCGGCTGCGGTGGCGATGACGCCCACCAGGACAGCGCCAGCGGCGAATCCGGCAACGCCGCAGACCGCGAAGACGAAGCCGACCAGTTGGGCGAACTTCAGCGGGGGCACCGGTTCGCGCTCTTTGACCGGTCCCAGCCGGGGCGCCACGACGGCGGCGAACACCCGCCCATACGGGTGCCGCCGGGGCCCGCCGAGGGCACCGATGGCAAAGACCACTGCCTGTAGGCCGAGAACGACTGCGGCCGCGAGCGGACTTGCAGCGGAGACGATCAGGACGATTTGCAGAACTGCGGTCGTCACCCAGGCGGCGAACCTTGGTCCACGAACGTCGACGAGGTCCGGTTGGGTGGCGGTGCTAGTGCTCGACACGGTACGACTACTCCTAGGTACTCCCGTTGCACGGAAAGGGTGGGAGGCACGCTCACGGTAGGAATCCGAGGCTGCTTCCGAGTGCTGCGCGGGAGGGCGCGGCTACTCAGCAGCTACAGCTACAGCAACAGCAACAACCCGCGATGCGGCACAGATCAACTGCGCGGCGCTTGGTGAGCATGGGCTCGATGCGGGTTGACACGTCGGACAGCTTACCCAAAGACATGGTGATCAAGCCAACAGCGGTGCCAGGGCCGACCGTAGGTCGCCGGTCTTGGGGACTCCGGACGCCCGGTACCGCTGTCGTCCATCGACATCAAAGATCAAAGTTGTAGGCAGCGACAGCACCGAGAATCGGCGCGCGGCCCCCGGGTTGGCGTCCAGGTCGATTTCGACGTGGGCCACATCGCCCAGGTCCTCGCAGACCTCGTGGACCACCCGACGCACCCGATCGCAAGGCCCGCACCACGGAGCGCTGAAATGCACGACCGTTGGTCCGGTACGGGAAAGGCCGAGGTCTGCGGTGTCGGCGTCGGTGCCTGACACAGTCTGAATTTCCCGGACGCTTCCGGAGCGCCGGGTCAGCAACCATCCGACAAGGACTGTCAGGACGCCCGCGGCTACGGTAGCGACGATTACGGTCATCATGACTGCTTAAACCCTTCCAGCGTGATAGTTACTCCCCGGGTGATGCCCTCGATGATGACGTCAGAGCCACGCGCTCCCTCGCTGGTCGGCGCTACCCCGAACGGCAGCCTCTGGTTGGGTAGCCTGGCACCGAAGGCATGCAGCACCGCGTCCCGCTTGTCGTCCGGAACGGATTGGTTGGCGGTGTCCGGTCCGGTCAGGATGCCCGTGGGGGTAAACACCAGAGTCGCCTGGTCGTCAGGGGCGATGGAGAGGTCTACCGAGACGCTGACCCGGTGGTCGAAGTAGGCCGATTTCGGCGTGCCGTTGAACACCAGCCCGTGGCTGCCGGAGATCCCCGATTCGGTGGTACCGCCGGTGGCGTTGTTGGTTTCGGCGGGTGGTGCCTCAACCATCAGGTCGCTGATGCCCAGGTACCGGCCCAGATGCATCGAGTCGATAATGATGCGACTCTCCAGCTTGCCAACCGGGAGTTTCGCATCGGGCCTGATCAGCCAGGAGGCGTAGGTCAGGTCGATCGAGTACATCGTGGCTTCGAGCGTGGCCTTGCCGACCATCGCGTGATCGACGGCGTTGGCCTTGATCTCCAACTCGTTGTAGTGGTCGCGCATTGCCTGCGGGAAGAACGGGAATGCCAGGATGGCGACGAATGGGTCCGATCCCAGATTTGCCGCTTTGCGCACATTGGACGACAACCGGTATTCGGCGTAGATGCTGGCTCCATAATCCACGCAAATAGCACCGACGATGATCACACCCACGGCGACCGTCGACGCGATTACACCGATCAGCACCTTGCGCATCCGCATATTGTGGCGTAACCGCGAGCAGGGTGAGTCCGAATCACGGCCCGCAACCGCAGAGCCCGACGTCCCGGAACGCTCCCCGTAAGCGGGCGGTACCCCCACGTCGCCGGGCCAAAGACCTGGTGGCACGTTATCGTTAATTGACCTAGCCGCAAACGGCACATGTCGCCATGAACTTGGGAGATGCCTTTCCCACGAGTTTGGAGGGGCTAGTTGGAGCTACTACTGCTGACCTCGGAGCTGCATCCCGACCCGGTCCTACCGTCGTTGTCGCTGCTCCCTCACACGGTGCGCACGGCGCCGGCGGAACCATCCTCGTTGCTGGAGGCCGGAACCGCGGACGCTGTGCTCGTCGACGCGCGCCAGGACCTATCGTCCGCGCGCGGTTTGTGCCGCCTTTTGAGCACGGCGGGCCGGTCTGTCCCGGTCCTGGCTGTGGTGAGTGAAGGCGGGCTGGTGGCAGTCAGCGCTGACTGGGGCCTGGACGAGATCCTCCTGCCCAGTACCGGGCCCGCCGAGATCGACGCCAGACTACGGCTGGTCGTCGGCCGCCGCGGCGGGCTGGCCGACCAGGAGAGCGCGGGCAAGGTGAGCCTCGGGGAGCTGGTGATCGACGAAGGCACCTACACCGCGCGATTGCGGGGCCGCCCGCTCGACCTCACCTATAAAGAATTCGAGCTGCTTAAATACCTGGCCCAGCATGCCGGCCGGGTATTCACCCGCGCGCAGCTGCTGCACGAGGTGTGGGGCTATGACTTCTTCGGCGGCACCCGGACTGTCGATGTGCACGTACGTCGACTGCGGGCCAAACTCGGCCCCGAGCACGAAGCGTTGATCGGCACGGTTCGCAACGTGGGTTACAAGGCGGTCCGGCCGGCGCGCGGCCGAGCGCCGATCGTAGAGCGCGACGACGACGAGGAAGCCGAGCCCGACCCCGACACTCTCCAAGATCCACTGGTCGACCCGTTACGCAGTCAGTGACCCCGCCTGACTGGCGCTCCGCACTGACCGCCGAAGAGCAGCGGCAAGTGCGCGAACTCGTTGCGGAGGCAACCGAATTCGACGGGGTAGCCCCGGTCGGCGAGCAGGTGCTGCGGGAACTCGGCCACGAACGCACCCAGCACTTGGTGGTCACCGATTCCGGACCCGGCGACACGATCATTGGCTACCTCAATCTCAGCT
This sequence comes from uncultured Actinomycetota bacterium, assembly GCA_963728815.1. Classification (GTDB taxonomy): domain Bacteria; phylum Actinomycetota; class Actinomycetes; order Mycobacteriales; family Mycobacteriaceae; genus Mycobacterium. The sequence goes on along the minus strand of CAVSLH010000010.1, from coordinate 46,774 downwards.
CGCCACGCGACGCGGGTGTCGCGATCGCGGAGTTGGTGGTGCACCCGCGGGCGCGCCGCCGTGGTATTGGCGCCGCGATGGGACACGCGACATTGGCTAAGACCGCCGGGCATAACCAGTTCTGGGCGCACGGCACGCTAGAGCCGGCCCGGGCCACCGCGTCCGCACTAGGTCTGGTCCCGGTCCGCGAACTGGTCCAGATGCGACGCTCGTTGCGCGACATCCCCGACCCGGTGATCCCCAACCAGTCCGGGGTGCGGATCCGTACCTACGCGGGCACGGCCGATGACGCGGAGCTGCTACGGGTCAATAACGCCGCATTCGCCGAACACCCGGAACAGGGCGGGTGGACCGCAGTCCAGCTGGCGGAGCGGCGCAGCGAACCCTGGTTCGACCCCGCGGGCTTGTTCCTGGCGTTCGGCGACGCCTCAAGCGACCAGGAGGGCAGGCTACTGGGCTTCCACTGGACCAAGGTGCATCGCGATCAACCGGGCCTGGGTGAGGTCTATGTCCTCGGCGTCGACCCGTTGGCGCAGCACCGGGGCTTGGGGCAGCTGTTGACATCGATTGGTATCGCGTCGCTGGCGCGGCGGCTGGCCGGCCCTAACAACCCCGACGATCCTTCCTCTGGACCTTCAGCCGAACCCACCGTGATGCTCTACGTGGAGTCGGACAACGTCGCCGCGGTGCGGACCTACCGGCGCCTTGGCTTCACCACCTACAGCACCGACACCGCCTACGCGCCGGCCAACACCCATACCTGACCGAAATAGACATGTTTTTTGAACGCCGCCAGAACATACTTCCGGGCAACCTCCTTCTACGAGGCCGCCAGCGGTGCCGGTTGCGTCGAGAATGCGCTGAGAAAGCGAGATTGGTGAGGCGCGACAGGGTGGGCAGGACGTTGGCGGCGGTGATGCCCGCGATCACCACTTTCGTGATCACCGGCGGGGTTTTGACCGCCTGCGGCAGCGACAACAACCGCGGTCGCGCCTCGACAACAGCCATCTCCGGAGTACCCGCCGTTACGGTGCCCTGCGACGGCAAACGCGCACTGACAGCTGAGGGGTCAACCGCTCAACAGAACGCGATCGCATTGTTCAATCACGTGTGGGGCCAGTTGTGCCCCGGCAAAAACGTGTCGTACAACCCGACCGGGTCGGGTGCCGGCCGCGAGCAATTCGTTGCCGGCCATGTCGACTTCGCCGGATCGGACTCGCCGCTGATATCGGACCAGATCGGCCGGGCCGCCAAACGCTGTAATGGAAACCCGGCGTGGGACCTGCCGCTGGTGTTCGGGGCAATCGCATTGGTCTACAACCTGGCAGGCGTTCCGACATTGGTCGTCAACAGTGACGTACTGGCCAAGATCTTCAGTGGTGTGATCACGACATGGAATGACCCGATACTCACGGCACTCAATCCGGGTGTTTCCCTGCCCGACAACAGGATCACGCCGATCTACCGGGCGGATTCGTCGGGAACCACCGACAACTTGCAGAGGTATCTGACGGCCGACGCACCACAGAGCTGGACCAAAGGGGTTGGCACCGAGTTTCAAGGCGGTGTCGGCGAAGGGGTCCAGAAGTCGGCTGGTGTGATCCAGGCGGTGCAGACCACGTCAAGCGCCATTGGATATGTCGAGAAGGGCTTCGCCGATCAGGCCGGTGTGCCATTCGCCCAGATCGACACCGGCAATGGCGGGGTGCCGCTCACCGACGATACGGCTCGTAGCGCCATCAACGCTGCCAACTTCATGGCCAGTGGCAACGACCTCGTGCTGGACCTGAACGCGATGTATAGCTCCCAGGACCCGGGTGCTTACCCGTTGGTCATGGCCACTTACGAGATCGTGTGCTCGACGGGCTACCACCCGGACACCGCCGCGGCGATCAAGTCGTTCCTCACCGTGGCCGCCTATAACGGTCAGACCGGCCTTTCGTCGGCCGGCTACGTTCCGCTGCCGGATAAGGTCAAGGAGCGATTGGTGAGCGCGATCAACGCAATGCAGTAACCAATTGGGCCTGCGCGACGCCCTCAATAACGGGCAAAACCGGGGTCAAGAGCGACAGCAGAGTGATGGGATCACAGTGACAACGCCAAACCCAGCCGATGCGGGTTCGGGTGCGGTCGTCGCTGCGCCCTTTCCCGAGCCGCCGATCGTACCCATAAGCCCGTGGGGAGACACCCGGCCGCGCTTGGGGGACCGTGTATTTCGCTGGCTGTCGCAAGTTTCCGGTGTCCTGATGGTCGTTCTGATCACCGCGATCGGTGGGTTCTTGCTGTGGCGCGCGATACCTGCCTTGCAGCGCAACCGAGAGAACTTTTTCACCTACGGTGGCAAGTGGGTCACCGCCGACACCTCGGCGATGCAGTTCGGAATCTTCGACCTGTTGCAGGTGACCATTTTCGTGTCGGTGTTTGCATTGGCCCTGGCGATGCCGATCGCCCTGGGCGTCGCCATATTTCTTACGCAGTACGCACCGCGGCGGGTCGCCGGACTGCTGGCCTACATGGTCGATCTGCTGGCCGCGGTTCCCTCGATCATCTACGGCGTCTGGGGTCTGTATGTGCTGGCGCCGCAGCTGCGACCCATCGCGACCTGGCTCAATCACGCCATGGGGTGGTGCTTTCTGTTCGCCAGTGGCAACGCGAAGGTGGCAGGTGGCGGCACCATCTTCACTGGCGGGATCGTGTTGGCGGTGATGATCCTGCCGATCATCACCGCGGTGACTCGCGAAGTATTTGTTCAGACTCCGCAGGACCAGATCGAGGCTGCGCTGGCGCTCGGCGCCACCCGGTGGGAAGTGGTCAAGACAACCGTGCTGCCGTTCGGGCGATCCGGATACGTCAGCGGCGCGATGCTGGGTCTGGGTCGCGCCCTGGGTGAGACGGTCGCGCTGCTGATTATCTTGCGCGGCACCCAGACGGCGTTCGGTTGGTCGCTGTTCGACGGCGGCTCGACCTTCGCGACCAAGATCGCGGCCACCGCATCGGAATTCGATGACCAATACAAGGCCGGCGCCTACATTGCTGCGGGACTGGTGCTTTTCCTGCTCACCTTCGTGGTCGATGCCCTGGCGCGCGGTGCCGTCGCCGGAACCGGAACCCGAAGAGGCAACCGATGACCTCGATCCTGGACCGCCCCCTCAAGCCGCGGACGTTCTCGGGACTCGGCCGGCGTCGTCGAGTCGCGAACAACGTCGCGACTGTGCTAGTGACGCTGTCGACGGTGATCGCCCTGACGCCTTTGGTCTTGGTGCTTTGGTCGGTGATCGCCAAGGGGTTCCAGGTGATCACGTCCAGCGTGTGGTGGACGCATTCACAAGCGGGTATGACGGCATTCGTGGCTGGCGGCGGCGCGTACCACGCGATCGTCGGCACCTTGCTGCAGGGATTGGTATGCGCCGCGATCTCCATCCCGATCGGCCTCATGGTCGCGATCTATTTGGTCGAATACGGTGGCGGCACCGCGCTGGGCAGGCTGGTCAGCTTTATGGTGGACATCCTCACCGGTGTGCCCTCGATCGTGGCAGCATTGTTCATCTATGCGCTGTGGGTGGCGACGCTGGGTTTTCCCCGTTCCCAGTTCGCGGTGTCGTTGGCGCTGGTGTTGTTGATGCTTCCGGTGATCGTGCGAGCGACCGAGGAGATGCTGCGGATCGTTCCGGTGGATCTCCGCGAGGCCAGTTACGCGCTTGGGATCCCGAAGTGGAAAACCGTTGTCAGGATCGTGATTCCGACCGGGCTGTCCGGCATTGTCACAGGGATCATGCTGGCGTTGGCCAGGGTGATGGGCGAGACGGCCCCGCTGCTGATCCTGGTCGGTTATTCGCAGGCAATGAACTTCGACATTTTCAGCGGGTTCATGGGCTCGCTGCCCGGGATGATGTATGACCAGACATCGGCCGGCGCCGGCACGCACCCGGTTCCCACGGATCGGTTGTGGGGCGCCGCGCTGACCCTCATCATGGTGATCGCTGTGATCAATATCGGGGCCAGGGTGGTCTCGAAAATCTTTGCCCCCAGGAAGTCGTAGGCAGGAGCACCACGTGGCCAAGCGATTGGACTTGAAAGACGTCAACATCTACTACGGGTCGTTTCACGCGGTCGCGGATGTCACGCTGTCCATTCTGCCCCGCAGCGTGACGGCGTTCATCGGCTCGTCGGGCTGCGGCAAGACGACTGTGCTGCGCACGCTGAACCGGATGCATGAGGTCATCCCCGGCGCCCGGGTCGAGGGCAAAGTGTTGCTCGACGATGAAAACATCTATGCCCCCGGTGTCGACCCGGTCGGTGTGCGCCGGGCAATCGGGATGGTCTTCCAGCGCCCGAACCCGTTCCCCGCCATGTCTATTCGTGACAACGTGGTGGCTGGCCTGAAACTGCAGGGTGTGCGCAATCGCAAAGCGCTCGATGACACCGCCGAATACTCACTGCGCGGTGCGAACCTGTGGAATGAGGTCAAGGATCGGTTAGACAAGCCCGGCGGCGGATTGTCCGGGGGGCAGCAGCAGCGGTTGTGCATCGCGCGGGCCATCGCTGTGCAACCCGATGTGTTGCTGATGGACGAGCCGTGCTCGTCGCTGGACCCGATCTCGACGATGGCGATCGAAGAACTGATCAGTGAATTGAAGCAGGACTACACCATCGTCATCGTCACCCACAACATGCAGCAGGCTGCCCGGGTCAGCGATCACACGGCGTTCTTCAATCTGGAAGCCGCAGGAAAGCCCGGCCGGCTCGTCGAGATCGATGACACCGAGAAGATCTTTTCCAACCCGACCCAGAAGGCCACCGAGGATTACATCTCCGGGCGCTTCGGCTAGCCGCCCTGATGGCGAGTTGGGCAATCGGCTAACGCGAGGATGGCGTCGCGTCGTCCTCGGGAAATCTGCCAGTCGCCTGGAAGATGACCCGCCGTGCCACTTCAACGGCGTGGTCGGCGAAGCGTTCGTAGAACCGGCCCAGCAACGTCACGTCGACGGCGGCGGCCACGCCGTGTTTCCACTCGCGGTCCATCAGGACCGTGAACAAATGCCGGTGCAGATCGTCCATGGCGTCGTCTTCTTCGCGGATCCGGGCGGCTTTCTCCGGGTCGCGGGACAACACCACCTCTTGCGCGCTGTTACCTAATTCGACTGCGACTCTGCCCATTTCGGCAAAATAGCCATTGACTTCCTCGGGCAACGCGTGCTGGGGATGCCGCCGGCGGGCGATCTTGGCGACGTGCAGGGCCAGCGCGCCCATCCGGTCGATGTCAGCCACCATCTGGATGGCGCTCACGATAGCTCTGAGGTCACCGGCGACCGGTGCTTGCAAGGCCAGCAGTACGAAAGCACTCTCCTCGGCGCGGGCGCTCAGGGTCGCGATCTTTTCGTGGTCGGAGATCACCTGTTCGGCCAGCACCAGATCGGCCTGCAGCAAGGCTTGGGTTGCCCGCTCCATGGCGATCCCCGCCAGCCCGCACATCTCGCCGAGCCGCTCGGATAATTCCGAGAGTTGCTCATGGTAGGCGGTCCGCATGTGCTCAAGCCTACGTTCTCGGACCCGGAATGGGCGGCGAAGCGACGCCAGAAACGGCTACTCGCAGGTGGTGTCGGCTGCGTTGGTGACTGTCAGGTCTTCGGGCAGCTTGGTCGTCGGGCTGCTGGAGTTGCGGTCTATCTGCACACTGATTGACGAGCCGCTGGGCGGGGGAGCGGTCACCGAGCTGAAATCTGGGCCGAGGACCACCTGAACTACTTGGCCAATGCCGTTGACCCGCTCGACCTTTGCATTGGCGAACGCCGATGCCACCGTGGCGGCCGCCTGCTCGTTGCCGGGCGAGAAGAACACTGTTGTGGCCTTCAGCGAACTCGGATAGTCGTTCGGCGTCATCACGTTGAAGCCGTTCCGCTTGAGCTGGTTGGTGGCGGTGGTGGCCAGACCGGTTTGGGCGGTCGCGTTGGAGACCTGCACGGTGACGTCTTGCGGCGAGGTTGTCGTCACCTGCTCGCGCCGAGTCTCGGGGGTCGCGGCCGGCGCCTTCTTGGTGGTAGTGGGCGCGGTTGTCGGCGTCGTCCCCAAACGCTGGGCGTTCTGATCGTTTTCGAGCGGCAGCGGGTCGTCGTTGATGATCGCAGCGAAAAGCGCCTTCATGTCGGCCGCGCGCGGAGGCTCGTCGCCGTCCTGGTCTGTCACACCGGTCGGCACAGTGACAAACGTGATGTGCCCAGCCGCCATACCTTGCAGGGATTCACCGAGCTGGACCAGGTCTTTGGTCTTGACATTGTCGACGTAGCTATTGCCGATGAACATGTTGACGACATTGTTGAGCTTGTTGAGGTTGAACAACGTGTCCTCGGAGATCAGCGAGCGCAGCAGCGACGACAAGAACAACTGCTGGCGTTTGATGCGGCCGTAGTCACCGTTGCTCTCGGTCGTGACCTGGCGGGCCCGCACGTAGTTCAACGCGGTTGCCCCGTTGATGATCTGGCGTCCCGAGTGTTCCAGGACCGTGCCTAATTCGTAGTCCTGCAGTGGGGTGCTGCTGCACACCTCGACGCCGCCGAGCGCCTCGACCATCCGCGCGAAACCGACGAAGTCGATGGCGATGAAACGGTTGATACTCAAACCGGACAGCTTCTGGATTTCCTTCACCAAACATTTCGGACCGCCGAAGGAGAACGTCGAGTTCAATTTGGTCTCGGTGTAGATCATCCTGGGACCGAACTTTCCGGTCTTCTGGTCGTAGAGGGGCCCGTACTTGCCGGTTTCGGGGTTCCAGGCCTCGCATTGCATCGGGGTGATCGCCAGGTCGCGGGGGAACGACACCACCACCACGCGTTTGCGGTTCGCCGGAATGTTGACCAGCATCACGGTGTCCGACCGTGTGCCCTCGGCGTCCTGGGTGTCGCCGGCGCCCATATTGGCGTTGGCCCCGGCGCGGGAGTCCATACCGACGATCAAGAAGTCTTCGTCGCCGTACTGCCCGTTGGGGTCGACGATGTCGCGCGATTGCGGGTCGAGCGCACTGATGTTGTTCAGCCGGCTGTTCTTTGAGGTGCTCCACTGCCAAGCTCCCCCGGTCAGGGCCAGTGCCAGCGCGGCGAATAGTGCCGCCAGCGAGCGCGCGGCCAGCAACATCGGCCGACGGCCGGGTTCGGGTTTGGGTGCCGGGTCCTTGGGGGGCGATGTCCTGCGGATCCGCATCGGTCGCACCCGGCGCGATGCGGTCCGCCCGGATTCGGGGTCGTCGTCGCCATTCGGGTAGTTGGCGGCCTCGAGGTCGGGAAGCTCCGAGACGACATCGAGCGAGTACGCGGGGGTGTCGATGACCTGGGTGTCTTGCAGGTCGAGGGGCACGTCCGACGCAACCTCGGAAGGTTCGGTATCCGGGGCTACATCATCGGCTATGTGATGGTGACTGGGCCGGTCAGGGGTCGGGGCGCCGATTTTGGCGATCAGGTCAGCGACACTGACTACGCCGTCGGCGTGACATCCGACCTTTTCGGTGTCGCCTTCCTCGTGCTCGACAGGCTGCTCGGCCTGCCATCGGTGGGCGCCGTCATCGGGCGATGGTGCAGAGAACCGCTCCCACGGCGTGGCGCCTAGCGTTGGGGTAATCCGCTGATCGTCGCTGGCGGCGCCCGATGCGCGCTGATGGTCAAGAGTGGCGTCGTGCTCGCCGTCACTCATGCTTACCGGCCTCCGAAACTCTGATGCGGACTTCAGTGGTGTCTGTGCCCACGCGTCGACGCGGTGCTGGCATTATCAGCGCCGCGCCACCTGTGGGGTCGCGCCGTACTTGTAGCCCTCGTGCAGCGGGATAAACCGATCCGCCGCAAGGCCCACATCGTACTGAGTTATCGGTCCAGACGCGATTTCGAGAGCGTTTCGATTCAGCCACCCGAGTGCATGACGTCCGCGCCGGCCGGCACGGTGCAGTCGTCCGGGTCGGTCAGCCAGCCGTCGGGCAGGGCCACGCGGGCCGGTGAGCCCTGCCGACCCCGGGGGCCGGTCGCGGCGTCCGGGAACGAGACGGCACCATCCAACCGATCCAGTAGGGCGTCAAGCTCGTCGAGCGTCTTGACCAGCGCGAGTGCTCGGCGCAACTCAGACCCGGCGGGGAAGCCATGCAGGTACCAGGCGATGTGCTTGCGGATATCGCGCATGCCCTTGTCTTCGCCGAAATGCGCGGCCAGCAACTGGCCGTGCCGGCGGACGATGTCGGCGACCTCGCCGAGTGTGGGCGGGCAGGGTGGCGGGCTGCCGGTGAACGCGGCCGACAACTCGGCGAACAGCCATGGCCGGCCCAGGCAGCCACGGCCGATGACAACGCCGTCGCATCCGGTGCTGGCCATCATGGTCAGCGCGTCGCTGGCATCGTAGATGTCGCCGTTGCCGAGCACCGGAATCGTCCGTACATGCTGCTTGAGCTGCGCGATCTGTTCCCAATCGGCGGTGCCGGAGTAGCGCTGCGCCGCTGTCCGGGCGTGCAGGGCGACTGCGGCGGCGCCTTCGGCTTCGGCGATGCGGCCGGCGTCCAGGTGGGTGTGGTGGTCGTCGTCGATGCCGATGCGGAACTTGACGGTCACCGGCACTTGGGTGCCTTCGGTGGCGCGCACGGCCGCGGCCACGATCTGGCCGAACAGCCGCCGCTTGAACGGCAGCGCCGCCCCGCCGCCGCGCCTGGTCACCTTTGGCACCGGGCAGCCGAAATTCATGTCGATGTGATCGGCCAAGCCTTCGTCAGCGACCATCCTGGCGGCCGCGTAGGTGGTGGCAGGGTCGACAGTGTAGAGCTGCAGCGAGCGCGGCGACTCGTCCGCGGAGAAGGTCGTCATGTGCATGGTGACCGGATGCCGCTCGACGAGCGCACGCGCGGTCACCATCTCGCAGACGTAGAGTCCGCTGATTGTGCCGAGCTTCGACTGTTCTAGTTCACGACACAGCGTCCGGAATGCGACGTTCGTCACACCAGCCATCGGAGCCAGCACAACCGGGCTGGCCAGCTCGATCGCGCCGATGCGCAACGCCCACTACCGTCCGCTCATCTTCAGCGTGCCCTTGGTGGTGAGCACCTTCCGGGCGGTGATCTTCTCAGCCATGCGGGCCTGCCGCTCGAGGTAGCGCTGCTTGGACGCGTCGAACTTGTCGCAGGCGGCCTCGAGCTCCTTGAGATGCGCGGCGATTTCGTCGCGCAGCCGTGCGCCCTCGCCGGTGAAATCTTCGCGCTCCAAGATCCGCCACTTCTTCAGCACCGGCATGACCACCTCGTCGAGGTGGATCCGGATGTCGTACACGCCGCCGACGGCGATCATCACGGCCTTCCGCCGAAACTCGGGCACCAGGAATCCGGGCATCTGGAAGTTGAGCAGGATCTTGTGCAGCGCCTTGATCGCAAGGTTGGGCGCGAGGTCAATACCGGCTTCGCTGACGTCCCGGTAGAAGATCATGTGCAAGTTTTCGTCGGCCGATATCTTGGCGAGCAGCTGGTCGGCGATCGTCTCGTTGCAGGCCTTACCCGTGTTGCGGTGCGAGACGCGGGTGGCGAGCTCCTGGAACGTGACGTAGAGGATCGAGTCGAACAGCGTGTCGGCGAAGAGTCCGCCCTGCTGGTTCTGGCCTGGGCTGAACCCGCGGTTGACCACCTCAAGACGAAGCTTCTCCAGCTCGACGGGGTCGACCGCACGCGTCACCACCAGATAGTCGCGCAGCGCGATTCCGTGCCGGTTCTCCTCGGCCGTCCAGCGGTTGACCCACTGCCCCCAGGCGCCGTCCATGCCGAAGTTCATCGCGATCTCGCGGTGATAGGACGGCAGGTTGTCCTCGGTGACCAGGTTCTGCACCATCGCCACCTGGGCGACGTCGGAGAGCTGGCTCTGCTCGGGGTCCCAGTCCTGGCCACCGAGCGCATAGAAGTTCTTGCCGTCTGACCACGGGATGTAGTCGTGCGGGTTCCAGTTCTTGTGCATGCTCAGGTGCCGGTTCAGGTTCTGCTCGACGACCGGTTCAAGTTCGCGCAACAGCTGTAGGTCGGTCAGCTCGGCTGACATGGGGCCTCCAGTTATCTGTGTCTATTGGTTGCAGTCAATATATCTGTGCATCCCAGTAGCATCAAGTTTGGCTCCGGCGTGGCAGGCCGCCGCAGTCTGATGTGTCTGCCCGCGGGCGGGCAATCTCAATCGCGCGGCGCGGAATGAACCGATTGCTCGGCTTCCCCCAGCTCACGTTGGGGCCCATAGGTGGCGGCCGTGCTCATCAGCATGTCGACGCAATAGTCGATGAATTGTTTGCGGGAGGCCCCCAGCCGTCCATTCAGGTACGCGGTGAAAAGGCCCGTCAGACCACCGATCAAGCTGGTGGCGACCATTTTCTGCAGCACGGGATCGCTGATCCGGGACAGCTTACGCTGCAGTAGCTCGATGAAATTGGGCATCCATTCCGCGCCGGACCGGGTCAGTACCGGTTCGACGGCCGGCGCCAGTAGCAGCACACGCCCGCGCACCGGGTCGTCGACCATCAGTGCGACAAATTGTTCGACGGCTTCCCGAGGGGTTTTTGCCGACATCAGGGTTGCCATTGCCCTGGTGCAGACGTCGTCGTAAACGGCGCGCACGAATTCGTCACGGTCGGAGAAGCTTTCGTAGAAGTAGCGCTCGGTCAGCGCGGCCTTGCGGCATACTGCGCGAACGGTCAGCGCTGGTCCGCTGTCCTCACCGAGCAACTGCACACCGGCGGCGATGAGGTTGTCTCGACGCACCGCGAGGCGACTCTCCAGTGGGACGCCGGACCAACGGCTCCGTCGTTGACCGGAATGCACATCGCTCCCTAAGCTTCAAAGTGACAACGCATGTAGTCAGAATTACCGATATCTGTAGGAAACTGACAGTGACTCAAGATACGTCGGCAGCATGCCCGCTGACCAGCGCCAAAAGCGACTCGGTCACGTGGGTCGGGTCGGGGGCTGCCGCGGTGACCGCAGGCGAGGCGGTTCCACCTAACGGTGTGGCCTGCGGTTGTCCGGTCTCCCCGCTGGGTTACGACGCACCGCCGGCCCCGCTCGGCCCAGATTCCTTGACGTGGCGATACTTCGGCGATTGGCGCGGCATGTTGCAGGGTCCCTGGGCGGGATCCATGCAGAACATGCACCCCCAGCTGGGCGCGGCAGTCATTGATCACTCGACGTTCTTCCGTGAACGCTGGCCGCGGCTGCTGCGGTCGTTGTACCCAATTGGCGGAGTTGTTTTCGACGGCGAGCGTGCCCCGATGACCGGAGCTGAGGTACGCGACTACCACATCACCATCAAAGGCGCTGATGCTCAGGGCCGCCGCTACCACGCGTTGAACCCCGATGTCTTCTACTGGGCACACGCCACCTTTTTTGTCGGCACTATTCATGTCGCCGAGCGGTTCTGCGGCGGCCTGACCGAAGCGCAGAAGCGCCAGCTGTTCGACGAACACGTCGACTGGTATCGGATGTACGGCATGAGCATGCGGCCGGTGCCGGCGTCCTGGCAGGAATTCCAGATGTACTGGGATCACATGTGCCGCAACGTGTTGGAGAACAACCTGGCGGCACGTGCGGTGCTCGATCTGACCGAACTGCCCAAACCTCCCTTCGCCCAATGGGCTCCGGATTTGTTGTGGGCCGCGCAGCGCAAGTTGCTCGCCCCTTTCTTCGTTTGGCTGACCGTCGGTCTCTACGATCCGCCGGTCCGCGAGCTGATGGGCTACCAGTGGTCGCGCCGCGACGAATGGCTGCACCGTCGCTTCGGCGACATCGTCCGTCTCGTCTTCGCTTTCGTGCCCCGGCGGTTCCGGAAGCACCCACGGGCGCGCGCCGGCTGGGATCGTGCCACCGGGCGAATCGCGGCCGACGCACCGCTGGTGCAGACGCCTGCGCGCAACCTCCCGCCGCTGGACGAGCGGGACAACCCGATGCATTACTGCCCTAAGGTCTGACCCTTCGCGTATGCGGCATCGGGTGCCGTGAACCCCATGGCGTTACCCGTGAACGTGGCTGTGAATGTCTTCGAGGCCGGACTGATGCACGTGCTGATGAGTGTGCTCGGTCCCGTCGTCGTGGGCGTGGGGGTGCTCGTGTGTGACGTGCTCGTGCTCGTGCTCATGTGTGGTGTGCGCATGTGTGTGAGCCAGGTCGCCGTGCTGGTTTTCGTGTGCATGCGGCGCGTCGTGGGTATGCTGCTCGGTCACGGTTGTCGTCTCCTTGTGCGAAATATGTTGTGCTTCCAGTTGATTTCGCTCACCCGGCGCCGGTTCGTGTTGGAGCACCCGGGGGCGACGATGATTCGGCGACTGCCTTCAGCCCACCGTCGGCGCGGTGATGACGGGGAACCCCGGGACCGGCGTGCTCGGCGTTGAAGACGGCGTCGATGACGAGCTGGCGTACGTGATCGTTCTCCAGGCTGTAAAAAATTGTGGTTCCGTCCCGGCGGGTGCGCACCAGACGTGCCATCCGCAGCTTCGCAAGGTGCTGGGAAACCGACGGCGCTGCCTTGCCCACGTGCTCGGCGAGTTCATTGACTGACATCTCACGATTCGTCAGCGACCACAGCACCTGCACACGGGTAGCGTCGGCCAGCATTCGGAATACCTCGACCACCAGACCGGCCTGGTCGTCCGGCAACCGACCTGAGCTATTACCTGCATGCATACGCAGATAATAGCGAAAAGTTCGGCAGCGCTGTCAACAATCGGTTCAGCCTGGGCGGGACGACTCGGAGGGTAGTCCCAACGGCCTGGGGAATCATGCCTGTGGTATTAACTAGATTGTCTATCTTTGTTTTCTATTTCCGGGTCGGGATGAGGGAGCACCATGGCGCGCACCGATCGTGATCGTTGGGACCTCGCGACGAGCGTTGGGGCGACGGCGACCATGGTCGCCGCCCAGCGTGCGCTGGCTTCCGACGAGACCTTGATCAATGACCCCTACGCTGCGCCGTTGGTGCGTGCCGTCGGAATAGACGTCTATGTCCGGCTGGTCAACGGCCAGATTCCCGTTGGCGGGGATTCCGAGTTCGATCCACACCGAATGGCCCAGGGGATGGCCTGCCGCACCAGGTTCTACGACCACTTCTTCGTCGACGCGGCGCAGAGCGGCGTTGGCCAGGCGGTGATCCTCGCGTCGGGTCTAGATGCGCGCGCCTACCGCCTGCCGTGGCCGGCGGGCACCGTCGTCTACGAAGTAGACATGCCAGAGGTGATCGCGTTCAAGACCTTGACGTTGAGCGACCTGGGCGCCGAGCCGACTGCCGAACGGCGCACCGTCGCCGTCGACCTGCGCGACGACTGGGCCACGGCGCTGCAAGCGGCGGGATTCGACCCTCAGGCTCCCGCGGCTTGGAGTGCCGAAGGGTTGCTGGTCTACTTGCCGGACGCAGCCCAGGATGCGCTGTTCGACAACATCACCGCTTTGAGTGCCCCCGGCAGTCGGCTGGCCTTTGAATTCGTGCCCGACACCGCTGTTTTCGCCGACGAGCGGTGGCGCGCACATCATGACCGGATGAGTGAGCTCGGGTTCGAAATCGACTTCAACGACCTCGTCTATCACGGCCAGCGCAGCCACATTGTCGACTATCTGACCCAGCGCGGCTGGCGAACCTCGTCCCACACGGTCGAGGAGCTGCACGCGGCTAACGGCTTTACATATCCCGACGACGACGTCGCAAAAGCCTTTGCCGACGTGACCTATAGCAACGCGGTGCTCGCGCGATAAAGCGATCACTCGGCGACATCGCGTCAGCTAAATCACCCTGTCCCGCGGGGCAGGTCCCTGGGTGACATGTCAGCGCATGAGGCCGTTCACGACCGGCCTATTGGCGAAGCAGGTCATCTTTCATGCGGCTGGTGAGCATCTCCTGAAAGACGGAACGAGCCGGAGCGTACAAACCCTGATAAGTCGAAAGCAGTTCATCCCTGTTGTATTCGGGAATCGAGCCGCTTGGAGTCCAAAAGCTGTCGATATCCATCAGGAAATATGGGCCAGGTTGGACCTGTGTCGCGCGGCGCAGGTGGTAATTCGCATCAAGCGCCTGACCGAAACCCGGGCCATAGCGAATGATGAGCGATTTACCAGGTTGTGGCTCGCGGTAGACGGCGGCGCCCTGCCACTCGGTCAGGAATAGACCGCCGGGAGCGATGCGATGCGGCCCAAGCAGCGGTTCCGCGATCCAGTTGCTCCACTCGACACGGCCATCCACGCCGACGGGAACCCGGATCTCAAGGACGTAGCGCAGGCCGATGCGTTCCACCCCAACGAGTGATGAGACCTGTGCGCGGGCGTCCACGACAAGCATCGCAATGTCGCACAAGGCCTCGAAGGTGGTGTAGTCAGTGGTCTCGATGACGATCGCTTGGTTCTTCATCGAGGCGGCAACCGTGTTATCGCGGTTGACGAAACGGACGAAGCGCTCCGCGGTTGGCGTAGGGGCTGCGCCGGGCGCCACCATCCCCCAACTCATGTCCTGGGCCTGACGTTCGATCGGCAAGTGAGCGGCAAGCAGGTGTTTGAGTTCTCGGCCGGTTGACTCGGTGAGGGAATCCGTTGCCGGGTGACGTATTTCCATCGTGACCAAGGCGACGGGCACGGTGACGGGCGCGGTGACGGGCGCGGCGACGGGCGGGGTTGGGTAGACCTCATCGTCATTCATCCCGGGAAGCATAGCCAAGCCGTTGGACGTCAAAACGGCGGCCGTGCTCCAGCCACGCGCAGCTGCGTCATGGAGGGAGCGTCAAGGATCAGCCGAAGTAACTGTCAACAATCAGCCGAAACACGTGTCGGACATCACCTGAAGCCGAAAGTCAAGCATCACCCGAGTTAATACAGTGTTTTCGGTGCCCCCACTAGGACTCGAACCTAGGACCTGCGGATTAAAAGTCCGTAGCTCTACCAACTGAGCTATAGGGGCCGCGGAGCTTCAGGATACTGCGTTCGGGACGACGCTCGTTTGAGGATTAGGCTTGGAGTGACCTAAGCTGACGTGGCTCCCAACGACCACGTTGCGAGTGCCCCGGAGAGATTCGGTTCTGGCCCCCTTCGTCTAGACGGCCTAGGACGCCGCCCTTTCAAGGCGGTAACGCGGGTTCGAATCCCGTAGGGGGTACCTGCGACGCGGTGACGCGGAGCGGCAGCATAGCAAGGCCCTGTGGCGCAGTTGGTTAGCGCGCCGCCCTGTCACGGCGGAGGTCGCGGGTTCGAGTCCCGTCAGGGTCGCCAGCACGGCGAGGCACACGCTGCCTTCCGGCCAGGTAGCTCAGTCGGTATGAGCGTCCGCCTGAAAAGCGGAAGGTCGGCGGTTCGATCCCGCCCCTGGCCACTGTGAGAACTTGCTGGTAAACAGCTTTTCTGACTGCTCGAATGCGCCGTTCCATCCTCTAGGCCCCCGGTTTATCCGCCGTTTATCCGCCGTCACGTCAGTCGCCGAGCCCGTCCAGCGCATTTGCCACACGATCTAGATCCGAGTCGTACAGATCCGCGTAGGTGTGCGCGGTAACCATGATCGATGCGTGGCCCATCGTCACCTGCAAGAGTTTCATGTCCGCGCCGGCCGATCGCGACAAAGACGCATAGGTGTGTCGGAGGTCGTGCACGCGCATTGTGGGGCGCCCGAGTTCGACGATCCGAGTCCGCCAGCCAACCGCACGCTTCCAGTTCTCCAGCCCGAGCCGCGACCCCTTTGGCGACATGATCGCCGGTTCGCCAGCCGTGCGTCCCTCGACGCGGCGTTTCAGGATCGGCACCAGCCGTTCCGGAATCGGTACGCTACGGCGACCGGCGCGGCTCTTCGGCGGTCCCTCAATGAGGCGGCCAGATAGTTGTGTGATCGATCGGCGGACTCGAATGCGCCGCGCCTCCAGGTCCACGTCTTCGACGTTGAGTCCGGTCAATTCTCCGAACCGAAATCCTGTGTAGGCCAGCATTAGCACCACGTCGCCTTGCTTTGCGGCTCCTGAGTCTTCGCCTGTTGCCGTATCGCATAGTTCGGCGAGCTTCGCCACTTCCACCGCGGTCAGATAGACATGGCTAGTTTCGCCCATAGCTGGAAACCGGACGTTCGAGGCGGGATTCTTGCCACGCAGCTTTTTGTCGGTGATGGCGTGGTCCAGTGTCATCCGAAGCACGCTGTGTGTCCAGCGCACTGTGCGGGGGCCCAGGCCGGCAGCGGTCATTTCGTTGACCCACTCCTGCACGTTCTCTCGCAAGATCCGCCCGATCGGCCAGTTGCCGAACTTCGGCTCGATCCGTAATCGCCAGTTGTCCTCGTAGCCTCGACGCACCTTTGGGGACAGATCGGGCCGGGAGGCAAGCCAGCTCTTGTACACCACCAGCAGCTCGGTCCTGCCGCCGCGCGGGTCGATTGTCTCGCCATCTTCACGGGCGGAACGCAGTTCGCCGTCGAACAACTTGGCAGCGCGCAGGGTTTTGAATGTCTTGGATCGCTTGGTGCCATCCGGTAGTAACCATTCGACGTCCCAGCGGGTGCCGGACTTGGCTGCTCGCCTGCGAATCGTCACCGCTCAACACCTTGATGCGGCAAGCCATTCCACGACATCAGTGCGCATCCAGCGCCGATGTCGGGACGACAACTTGCAGTGATGCGGCCCCGGTGACTCTATTCCTCGCTCCCGTTTCGCCGCCCAGTCGTGCAGCGTGGAGACCGGGATGCCTGTCATACGTGAGACCTCTCCTGCGGTTAGTACCTCGTCCCTCACCGTCATGGTTGATGGCATCCCTGCCCGGTTGCCGAAATCCGTTGCCCGCTCGGTGGTCTGGCTGAGACAAGCGCGGTGTCGTATTTGGTCTTCCGAGTGATGCGTTGGGCACGGCCACACGTGATGGGCTCATCCCGGCGCGGTGCGTTGCCGTCTCCGAGATCGACCTGGCAGAGCACGACGTTCCCGCGGGAGCGATCGGATGTTTGCCTTATCCGTGCGGCGGCCGGCAACGGTTTTCGCGTTCGCATCTTTGGGGCCGGCGCTGACGATCGGCTGATTGGTAGCGCATCGATGACGTCCTTGACCGCCAGCAGTTGTGTGCGCGGAGTCGGAATGGCCGAACCGCCTTGGTCATGCTTACTGCTAGAAGTCCTCATTGTCCCAGTGTACGAAGGCTAAAGGGCTAATGCGACGGTCGCGCAAAAGTTCTCTCGCATGTATATCGTTGGGGGTAGTATGGCCTAAAGGTGGTGCGCACCAGTGATTCCCGCTGGTTCTCGTTCGGGCGGTACCTAAGTAGAAATCCGCCAAGCGACCCCAACCGCGGCCTCTAATCGACGCGTCTCGACCGTCGTGCGGCGGCAGTAGGGTGGCTAAGTTCGGAAGATGGTGAAAGCTATGGACCCGCGGCGGCCATACCCGGTTTCGCCGTTCCCGAATGTCGTCGAGAGTGCGCGCTAGCGGGCCGCGCTGCTCACCGATGTAGTGTCCCAACTCGCCACGTATCAAATCGCGCTCAAGGTGTTGGCAGACTTCGAACGTCGTCAGGAAAACCTCGAGCGGGCTGCCGATTTGATAGACATCTACCACTCGCTTGATAGCACAAAACAGCAATTCGGGATCGAAGCCGATGATGCTCACTCGCACTGGGTCAACCTTCGCCAACTAAGTGAGTCGGAGTAATGCAGATCCGCTCAAGTTGGTTTGCGAAAGGAACGCTCCGAAGCCTCGCAACCCTGCCGAGCATGATGTTGGCGAGGTCCGCTACAGGCACTTGACGGGGTTATTGAACGACGGGGCTCGGGTTCAAATTGGAAGAGCCGATCCTCTCCCAGGAGGTCGTGTTGGCCATCTGTCCCCACGCGGATTAGTGGGTGCATGGCCACCTTGTTCTGCGTTGCGCCATTAGCTGGGCTAGCGCCGTATTAGTGGATGTTGGGCTTCTGTGCGACGCCGCGCGCGTCGCGAGTTTGGCTCGTCGTTTGTGCTGACTGGTTAGGCGCCTATAGCTAGTTTTCGAGTCGACCGTGGACTGCAAGGGGGCGCTCGCTCGGGTGCGGTAAGCATCGGGTTCGGCATATCGGCCAGTGTTGGCTTGAGGTCTGCGCGCGCAGTAATCACTGCTGCTGCCGGTGAATCGGCTTCTGCTTCTGGCCCGCCGGGTTGCTCCGCAGTGCCATCGAATCACGCCAGAACACCCGTCTCGCTGCAGATCGCCAGCCAGGACACGCCTCAAGCGATCCGGGCATTAGCGATGCTGTAACTCTGAGGCAGATCTTCCCGAATCTGTCCTGTCGGGTCCCGGCTCGACCCGGGGTGAATTAGTACCGCGTGGCGTTCGGCAGTAGTACGTGCGCGAGCTCCCTGCCCGCTCCTAATACTCGCTTATCGAGTTCTTTTCTGCGTGCGCGGGCAGTGATCTGAGTGAGTACCCAAGCGCAGTGGTCGGGGTCGTTGAGGACGTGTATTTCGATGTCTTCTGTCGTCGGAGGGCGGGGGACAATCACTGGCCGAACAACCGCGGGGGAGTACCGCGGGACCTCGATGACGCGAACCGCGGTGCCGGCGCGTTCGGCGGCGGCCCGCTCGGCGTGGGCCGCCCGCCGGCAGGCAGTTGAGCACCAAATTCTGCGCCGACCTCGGCGCGGTTCGTCGTCGGGAAAGGGCGCGTCAATCGGCAGGCCGCAGCGGGGGCACGAAGGCCCCGCGCCTTTAGCATCCATACCGCCCATCCTAAAACGTCCCGACGAAATGTTGCCATTCCGAGACCTAAGTGCACTAGGTGTGATGTTCGGTGAGGCGGTGAAGTTAGGGTAGCCTAAGTGCCGGTGGGCTGGTGTGGCGAGTGGTCGGGTGCAGAGCTGGTGAGTGGGGCATCGGCGGCGTGCGCGCGCTCGATGGCCTCCTCGGCTTCGGCGCGCGCCCGGGCAACCTCGGCTTGGGCGCCCTGATGTGCGGCCGCGATCTCACCACTGGCCTGCCCGCGCGCCGCGGCGACCTCGGCGGCCGCGTCGGCGCGGACCCGTTCGAGCGCGCCGCGCACCCCCTCTAGTTCGTGTTGGGCTGCCGCGCGTTCGGCCGCCCGCTCGGCGATCCGTTGTTCGGCGCGCGCCTCCGCGGCGCGGGCTTCTTCGTCCGCTGCGGCAACCTCGGCCGCCGCGTCGGGGCGGACCCGTTGCAGCTCGCCGCGCAGCTGCTCCAATTCCTGTTGAGCTGCCGCGCGTTCAGCTGCCCGCTCGGCGATGCGTTCTTCGGCGCGCGCCTGCGCGGCGGAAAGCTGTTGGTGGGCCGCCGCCGCCGCGGCGGCCGCGTTAGCGCGGACCCGTTCCAGCTCGTCGCGCAGCTCGTCTGACTCTTGTTGTGCCGCGAACCTACGGAATCGACGCCGACCTGGACCTGTGGCATCTCAGTGAAACCTCGATCGACTGGACATGCTGGGGGCCAGGCAAAGTCCGCACGAGCGAGTTCGTGATTGTGGCCCTCAGCGAGGCGTGGTAGCAACGATGGCAGGCACCAGTGCCCCGACTGTCGGCGCTGGCGCGGTCGCCGAAGCGCTCCCGTCCATCACCATGCAGAACTCGGTACGTCCGTCGCCGTCGGCTGACCGAAGCGACCAGCAGAAGCGACCAGAAGCGACCAGAAGCATGTTGTGAGGAATTTGTTTACTGATTTCAAGCGCACCTCAAAAGCCTACGTGCGATCACCGCAGAAGCTGGCGCTTATCGCACCCTCTGATCATGCCCGTTTGTTCGCCCGCCGCGGCGGGATCGCGGCTGCGATATCGCACATGCTGGCCGGCCAACGGTGACACGATAGTGACGTGAACGACAGCGGCTGGTCGCGTGAGATGACGGCGGCAGCCTTGGTGTGCGGGTCGTGCGGTACCGAGCTGCCGCCGAACTCGAAGTTCTGTAATGAGTGCGGTGCGGCGGTCGCGGCGCACGATACCCATGCCGAGTACAAGCAGGTGACGGTGCTGTTCGCCGATGTGGTGCATTCGATGGACATCGCCGCGGCGGTGGGTGCGGAGCGGTTGCGCGAGATCATGGCCGACCTCGCCGACCGCTGTGCGGCGGTGGTGCAGCGGTACGGCAGCACGGTCGCACAGTGGACGGGCGATGGGATCATGGCGGTGTTCGGCGCACCAATGGCGTTGGAGGACCACGCCGTTCGGGCCTGTCTGGCGGCCTTGGGCGTTCAGGAGGAGGCGACGCGGCTTGCCGTCGATGTGCGTGAGCGCGACGGTATCGATCTGCGGTTGCGGGTCGGGCTGAACTCGGGGGAGGTGATCGCCGGTGGGTTTGGTTCGGGCCAGTTTGGCTACGCCGCCGTGGGTGAGCAGGTCGGGATGGCGCAGCGGATGGAGTCGGTGGCCCCGCCGGGTGGGGTGATGCTCAGCGCGTCGACGGCGCGGCTGGTTGAGGGCGCGGCGAGTCTGGGTGAGTTGGAGTTGGTTCGGATCAAGGGTGCCGAGGCGCCGGTGCCCGCCCGTCGGCTGCTGGGCCTGGCCGACGGGCATCGCGCCGTCGGGCGTGCCGAGTCGAATCTGGTCGGCCGTGGCTGGGAGATGGCCGCGGTCGAGGGCTTGTTGGACCGCGCCATCGACGGCCACGGCGCGGTGGTCGGCGTGGTGGGGTCACCGGGCATCGGCAAGAGCCGTCTGGTGCGCGAGGTCACCGCAATGGCAGCAGCCCGGGGTGTCGAGGTGTTTACCGCCTTCTGCGAATCACACGCCAGCGACATTCCCTTCCGCGTCGTGGCGCGGCTGCTGCGCGCCGCCACCGGCGTGCGCGGCCTCGACAATGCGGCCGCTCGTGCGGGGGTGCGGGCTCAATTCCCTGATGCCGACCCCGAGGACGTGCTGCTGTTGGAGGACTTGCTGGGCATCGCCGACCCTGAGGTGGCGCTGGCCAAGGTCGATCCGGATGCCCGCCGGCGGCGGTTGACCGCGCTGGTGAACGCCGCCTCGTTGGCCCGCGAAGCCCCGGCGGTCTATGTCGTTGAGGACGCGCATTGGATCGACGAGGTCAGCGAATCCCTGGTTGCCGACTTTGTGGCGGTGGTCCCGCAGACGCACTCGCTGGTGCTGATCAGCTACCGCCCCGAATACCGGGGCGCATTGAGCCGGGTGCCCGGTGCTCAGAGCATCGCGCTGGCGCCGCTGAGCGATTCGGAGATCGCGGCATTGGTTGCCGGGCTGCTGGGGCCGGACTCCTCGGTCGGCGGGTTGGCCACCATGATCGCCGAGAGGGCCGCCGGTAATCCGTTTTTCGTCGAGGAGATGGTGCGCGATCTGGCCGAGCGTGGTGTGCTGACCGGAGCCCGTGGTAAGTATGTCTGCCAGGTCGAGCATGCCGATGCCGGCGTGCCGGCGACCCTGCAGGCCACCATCGCCGCCCGTATCGACCGGCTCATCCTGGCCGCCAAGCAGACTCTGAATGCCGCCGCGGTGATCGGATTGCGGTTTGGCGCAGAGCAGTTGGCGTTGCTCGATGGTGAGGCCGAGATGGGCGAGTTGATCGCTGCCGAACTCGTCGACCAGGTGCGGTTCACCCCGCACGCCGAGTACGCCTTCCACCACCCGCTGATCCGGACCGTGGCCTACGAAACACAGCTGAAGTCCGACCGCGTCGAACTGCATCGGCGTCTGGCAACCGCGATCGCACAACGCCACCCTGATTCGCTGGAGGAGAACGCGGCGCTGATCGCCGAGCATTTCGAGGCCGCCGATGACCTGCGCGCCGCTTTCGGCTGGCACATGCGCGCGGGGGCATGGGCGCAATCCCGCGATATCAGGGCCGCGCGCAACAGCTGGGAGCGGGCCCGAACGGTCGCCGACCGGTTGCCCACCGATGACCCGGGCCGGGCGTCGATGCGCATCGCCCCGCGGACTCTGCTGTGCCTGAACACCATCCGGGTCGCCGGCAGCATCGCCGACACCGGCTTCGACGAACTGCGTGACCTGTGCAGCGCCGCCGGCGACACAGTGTCGCTGGCGATGGGCATGGCCGGCCTGGTGACGACGCTGGTATTCCATCACCGCTACCGGGAAGCCGCGCGGCTCGCGTCGGACTTCAGGCGGCTGCTCGAGTCGATCGCCGATCCACCGTTGACATTGATTTTGTGGCCGAGCATGCCCATGTGTCACGCAGGCCAGGCAGCCGAAGGTCTGCGCGTGGCGCAGCGCGTCATCGACCTGGCCGAAGGCGATCCCACCAAGGGCAGTCTGGGCCCCATCGGGTCACCGTTGGCGATGGCGATCCTCATGCGTGGCAACTGCCGATATTCCCTCGGTGTTGCAGGCTGGAGGGAAGACCTCGATCAGGCCATCGCGATGGCCCGCAGCATCGACCCGGCGGGCTATCACGTCCCCGTGCTGTATAAGTACCGCTTCGCCGCCCATGCCGGGGCGTTGCTCCCCGACGCTGCGGCTGACCGGGACACCGCCGAAGCGATGGAGATGGCCGAGCATTCCGGCGATGACTACGCGGTGGATGCCGCCCGGGTGACTCGCGGCCTTGTCCTGATCAATCAGGGCGGTTCGCAACGCGCGGCCGGTTTCGCGCTGCTCGCCCAGTATCGTGAAGCTGCCTTGCGGCATGGGTACGCGGAAAACGTAGTGCAGACTGTCGACACCGAGATCGCGAAGGAGAAAGCCAGAACCGGCGATATCGACGGCGCCATCCAGTTGGCACGCGCGGTCGTCGACTACACGTTCGACGCGGGCGATGCGCTCTCCCTTGGAGAGGCCACCCGGGTCTTGGTGGAATCACTGCTGCAGCGCGGCACGAGCGCCGACCTCAAGGAGGCGCAGGCCGCGATCGACCGGCTGGCAGCGGAGCCGACCGACCCGGGATTCGTACTGTTCGAGGTTCCGCTGCTGCGGCTGCGGGCTCTGCTGGCGCGGGCTCACGGCGATGCCGCGACTTATGCGCAGTTCCGGGATCGCTACCGCGACATGGCGAAAACGCTTGGCTTCGAGGGGCACATCGCGTTGGCCGAGGCGATGCCATGACGGCGCGGTTCATCTAGCCCTATCGGTACGGGCACCCTGGCGAGCGGGCCAAGGTCCAGTTTTTAGGCTCTGGGCGGCGCGACGCACAACGCAGCCAAATTGATGTCGTCGTCAGCCATATGATTTCACCTCCGCCGCAGTCGTTTTCGCCCGATTACTAGGCGGAGCCGGCCCCAGCGGGGGCTTTTCGACCGGTGCCGGGGACCGCGATAACGCCGAGGCATCGCCGAGCGCGACCAGCACGGCCTCTACACCGCCGCGGCCCGAGGTGCCCACAGCGGCAAACCTCGGCCGGTCGTCATCATCCAAGACGACCGGTTCGACGCAACTGCCTCGGTTACCGTTGTCCCGTTCAGCACAAGTCCGGTCGAAGCTCCGCTGTTGCGACTTCCAGTGCAGCCCTCCGACACAACCGGTCTTGGACACTCCACGGTCGGCGCTAGCTTGCGCTATCAGCACATCGTCAACGGTCGTGACGCTGAGATTGCCGCCGCGTTGTCGGCGCTGGCTGCCAAGCCCAAGCTAGCCGTCGTGGCCGACGAACCGGCCTAGTTCGCTGGGTCAGCGGCGAGGACATGATTTCTAGCCATCCAATCGTCGATGTAGCTCATAGTGACCGGTAGAGCCGCCCCTGAAAACACCATGTGGTCAGAGCGGGGAATCTCAACGGAGGTGCCGTGCTGGTACCGGGCTGCGGTTCGGCGCACGACTCCGGCCGACACGATGCGGTCGCACTCGGCCCCCATCACCAGCACGGGGGCAGTGACCGCCGCGAAATCGACAACGGTGGCCTTCGAAAGCCTGGGCACCGCAAGGAGCAGTTCCCAGAGATAGCGCCCGGATTCGCAGACCAAACCGTCATATATCTCCCGGGCGATGTCCTCGGTCTGCGTGTTGGCGATCCAGCGTCGAAATTGCTCGAACGTCGGGGGGCGCCACGGCTTGGTCCAGGAACGCGGCCGTAACACGTGCGGCAGGGACATGCGCAAGCTTGTGCGGGTCCCACCGAGGACGCCCGCCGCCGGGCCGGGGCATGCTGCCACTAAGCCAGCGTGGCGTGTGCGCGCGGCGACCAACTGCGCCAGCAGCCCGCCCATCGAGTGACCTACCAGAAGCGGTGGCGAATCCAGCGAATTCACGAACGCCACCAAGTCGTCGGTGTAATCGCCAAGGCTCAGTGAGGCGACTTTCATCGCGCCCTCGTGCGAGGGCAGTTCGTGATGGCGCAGCGTCGGGGTGTGCGCCGTGTATCCACGCTCTTCGAATGCGGCGCGGGCCGAAGCCCACAGCTCCCCACGGCCCCAGGAGCCGTGGATGAGAACGACGTGCTTGGTGTCGCACATGAAACAAAGGATGACAGCCAATGCGCCAGACAGTGCCCCGTACGCGCGTCAAGTTGTTTTGGTAGGCAAGAGGCAGGCGGGTGGATGCGCCTCCTCGACGATTGTTGCCCGGCACTCAAAATGAGCATGACGGCGTCACTTTCGATGAGCACGAACAGCCGGTAGTTGGTGTGCATGCTGACGCGATGGTGTTCACGTTGACGGCGGGACGGCTGATGTCTCTTCATGGTGACGGGCGGGGTCGGGCGTGCGGTACCGCGGGCCCGGCGGTGGGCCGGGCCGCAGAAGGGTCATCCCGGCCGAGCGAGAAGGCCGCCGCGGGTGTAGAGCCCGATAAGGGTCCACACCGGCTCGGCGATGCCCAGCCGTCGGCGCGCCCACCAGGCCGCGGCGGCGAGAACGGTGAGGGCGTCGCGCAGCAGGTTGCCGGTGCTGGCGAGTTGATTGAACGAGTCGGCGTCGAGCCGGATCAGTTCCTGCGCGCCGCGTTGCCAGAGCCGGGTCAGATGATCACGGCCGCGAGCCGCACGCAGCCAGCGGCGGACAGTGGACGGTAGGGTGAGGCGTCCGGGTGGTTGCACCGTGTCGCGCTGATTTGGGTTGGTTTCTCGGCGTTTGGTTCCCAAATCTGTTCCCAAAACCCGCGCCTGTAAATGTCCGGCTTGAATACGCGCGACGCGCGACTGCGTGCACCGCGAGGTGAGGCTCTGACCCCCCGTTCTCATTGCCGCGGGCACCCGAAAATCGTTTGTCTGGTTGCCATTTCACTGGCGGTGATTCGCCAGCCCCGCAAACTAATTCCGTTTCTGGACGGAGATGGGGACCGGCATGTGTGTTGTCGCCTGGAACTACCTCCCGGGGATACCGTTTGGAGCCCGGGCGGCCGACGATCGGGCGGTGCGCGAGAGCGAGGCCACCCTACAGGATGCCGAACGATCCGGTGATGACTTCGCGTTGGCCCAAGCCCGGGGAGCGCTGGGCATGGCGCTGGTGCACCGCCACACGGCCGCCGAGCGTGACCGCGGACAGCAGCTCCTGCCCGAGGTCAGCAAGATGTGTCGACGCTCGGGACAGGCCTTAGGCGATGTACAGCTCGTCGAGGTGTACTCTGGCACGCGAGAGCGCTCGGCGTGGAGATCGCGCTGAGGCCATCCCGCTCATGCGCATCACCATCGACCATCTGTTCCGCGAGGGACGACTGCTGCCGCATGGCAGTCCTTTGACGGGCGTTCTGGTGGAGACACTGCTCGATCGCGGGGCAGAGAGTGACGTGGGCGAAGCCCTGGCCGCGATCGAGCGGTTAGCGGCCGCGCCGGCCGAAGAGGGTCTGGTGATTCGCGACATCTGGCTGCTGCGGCTGCGGGCTCTACTAGCCCGCGCCCGCGGCGATGCCACGGCTTATGCGGACTTCAGGGATCACTATCGCGCCATGGCGGAATCGCTTGACTTCGTAGGACACATCGCCTGGGCCGAGGTGATGAAGAGAAGCCCCAGGCACGGCAGTGCACAAGTTTGTCGGCGACAGGGTCACGCTTGAATCGTCGGATGGCGTGCTGGGTTCGCATCATATGTACGAGCGGCATAATCGGGGATTCCGGTCCTTGCATCGCGAGCATTCGACTCGTTGCTCGGCGGGAACCCTTGTCTGCATGCAGGTTTCGCCGTAGGACGCGGTGTCTGAGGTAAGGCACGGAACGGCGCTGGTGCCCACCAGTTCGCGCTGCCCAGTAGCCTCATCGCCGCGGGCAAGAGCACTGCGCGGATTAGGGTGGCATCAATCAGGATTGCTAGCGTTATCCCAACGCCGGACGCCTTTATGAACGACACCTGGGACGCGGCCATCGCGAGGCACACGATCGACATGATGAGTGCGGCCGCTGTGACGATGGGGCCGACACGTTGTAGCCCGTACATCACCGCGGCGTTGGTGTCGCCATGGACGCGATATTCCTCGGTGATTCGCGACAGCAGGAACACCTCGTAGTCCATCGACAGACCGAACGTTAGACAGAACATGACCACCGGCATCGGTGCGGCGAGCGTCCCGATCGCGGTGAAGTCGCCGACCAACCACTTCAGGTGGCCCTCCTGAAATATGAAGACCATGGCGCCAAGCGTCGCCGACAGGCTGATCAGGTTGAGTATCAGCGCTTTCAGCGGTAGCACGACGCTGCCCGTGAAGGCGAACAGCAGCGCAAACATGGTGAGCGCGATCACCGTGGCGGCCAGCGGAATACGTGCGACCAAGGCGTCCTTGGTGTCCACGTTCTCCGCGGTGAGTCCGCCAACCAGGACGGCTGCGGGTGCTGGGGTATGACGGATCTGCTCGAGCAGCCGATCCGCGTCTTCGCTGTAGGGATCCACATCGGGGAGCACGGTCAGGTGTGCGCCATTGGCAAGGGGCGCCGGCATTCCCGCGATTCGTCGGCCTTCCGCATAACTCGCCGAAGGTGTGGTGACTGTTACCACATGCGGATGCCGCGATAGTACCGCCGCATATTCGTCGAGCCGATCCGGCGCCACCGGGCCGTCGAGAACCACGTCCATGGCCGCGGTGGGCTGGGCCGGGAATTCGTTGCGGATCGTGTCTCCCACTCGCCGGCTTCCCACCGTCGTCGGCATTGCGCGGTCATCGGGAAAGCCGATGTGGATTCCGGCGAATGGCATACCCAAGATCGAGACGAGGATCAGGACGGCGCCGGCAAACAGCACCGGCCGTCGCATCACCAGTCGCGCGCTGCGGAACCACAACCCGTTCTCGACTGCCACTGTGCCAGCTTGGGCTGGCCGCCGGATGAGACGTCGGATCGCATGGCGTACGTCCAGCGACTCGACCCGTGCGCCAAGGATACTCAGCACGGCCGGCAGCACCACGACGGCACAGAGAGCGGCGAGCGTGACGACGCCGATGCACGCGTAGGCCGTTGAGCGCAGGAACATAATCGGGAAGGCGAGCATAGCCAACATCGACAGCGCGACGGTTACCGCCGAGAACAACACGGTGCGCCCAGCGGTTCTCACGCAGGTGACGATGGCGGATTCGAGGTCGTGCCCGGCGGCACGCTCTTCGCGGAACCTGGTCACGATGAACAAGCTGTAGTCGATCCCAAGGCCCAAGCCCAGCACCGTCGTCAAACTCAGCGCATAGTTCGACACCGAGGTGAAGTGGGTCAGCACGGTCAGCAGACCAAGCGTGCCGACGATCGAGAAGATTCCGATGATGAGGGGCAGCCCGGCCGCGACAAGACTTCCGAACACCAACAACAGCAGCAGGAGGATCACCGGCATAGCGAGCGCTTCACTCACGGAGAGGTCGTCATTGATTTGTTTGGTGACCTCCAGATAGCTTATCGACTCGCCACCCATCTCGATATTCAAAGGGCCGCTGCGGGTATCGCGGAAGGTCTGGATGAGGTGCTTTGCGACCTTATTGACATCAAGCTCATCTCCCTTGATGTGGGCCAGGATCAGCGCCCGGGAGCCGTTACGGCTGCGCAACAACTCCGACGTACCGGAACCCCAGTACGACATCACAGCATCGACACCAGGAGTGGCGGCGAGCTGCTGGGTGATCGACCGCCCGGCGGCGACAGCATCCGGATCGTCGACGGATCGGCCGCGGGTGTCGGTCGCAAGGATCACGACGTTCGGCTTGCCGGCGTGGAATCGCTGCGCCAGCAGAGCTGCGGCATGTTTTGATTCGGACGACTCACTCCAGAATCCGCCGCCGGAGAGCCTGTCGGCCGCCTGACCGCCATACGGCAACGCGGTGATCAGCAGCAGGAGGGCCACCGCAACAACGGTTTTGGGTCGCGAGACGGCCAGCCGCGCGATTTTGTCCAACATCAGTGCCTCCTGCCAGGTCGGCGTTGCGTACTTGCGCCAGAACCGGATGTGTCTGCTCGCCCTGACATCGTCAGCCCACGTGCATGGTCGGGATCGCCTCTGCTGCGGCCTTGCGCAGCGCGGCGGCCGTGTTCTCTATCAACGTCTGGGCACGGTCCGGCGAAATGATGCCCGTCTACGTAACCGAGGTTCAGCTCGAGTGCCTCGTAACCGATGGACGTCCCGGATAAGAATTGCACACCCGAGAGCGTCTCACCTATGTGCATTGGGGAGTCGGCTACGTCGAGGTATGTCAGACACAAGTTGCCGGGGCCGCAGGAGTCGAGCAGCTTGACGACTGTGTCGGCGTTCGCGGGCGTCTTCGGGATGAGCAGTGGAACTGCGCTCAGCGCCGCCAGATGGTGTCGACGTCGGATACCATCGCGTAGTTCGGCGTTGAATGGTGGCGCCGCGACCGGCGAATTTTGCGGTAGTCATCGGCGTGCCTCTATCTGTGTCCTCGCGCAACGATGCCAACGCCGTTCGGCTGTCGCACTGGAGCTCGGCGCCATTGAGCCCGTCCCCGGGGACCGGGCTATTTACGCGCACGCCGCCTACATCGCCAGTGACATCGCCTCCGGCTATCTGCGCGTCGGCCGGCCCGAAGAGGCACTTGCGCTGCTGGCCAAACATCGGCACAGCTGGACGTCGAGCCAGCACCGCGATCACGCCGTCGCGGGGATGCGCATGCTCCACGCGCTGATTGCGGTCGGCGAATACTCGATTGCGCTCGCAGAGGCCGACAGTGCCATGGCGGCCTACCTTGCAGCACCGTGCCAGAGGGCCCGCCGACATCTCGCCCTGGCGGGCACACTCGTGAGAGAACGCCGACGGCGTAACCGCAGTCTTGTCCTGCAGCAATTGGCCGGACGGATAAAGAACGCCACTCAAGGAGTCGCCACATGAATCGCCCGGTCATCCCCGACACCAGCACCAGCGACACCGCCGCGATCACGACGCTCGCAGTGCTGCCGATCGGTTCCTTCGAACAGCACGGCCCCTATCTACCCCTGGGCACCGACACCCTCATCGCCTGCGCGGTCGCGTCAGCAATCAGTCAACACCACAGTACTTTTCAACTTCCGCCCATCACGTTCAGCTGCTCTCACGAGCACTCCGCATACCCCGGCACTCTCAGCATTAGCCCGACGACCCTTGCCGCACTCGTCTCCGACGTCGCTGATTCGCTTGTTCAGCAGGGGGCAACGGGGTTGGTCATCGTCAACGCCCACGGCGGAAACGCGGTGCTCACCAACGTCGTTCAACAAGCCAATCAGCGCAATGGCCGCATCAGGATCGGCCTCTACCCGAGCCGCGAGGATTGGGTCGAAGCTCGCGCGGCCGCAGGTATTACGAGCAGCAGCCACGACGACATGCACGCCGGCGAACTCGAGACGTCCATCCTGCTGGCTGCCTACCCGAACTACCTCCGCGACGGCTGGCAGACCACCGACCACACGGCGACCGACCGCCGGTACCTCACCACCCTCGGCATCGAGGCCTACACGCCTACCGGAGTCATCGGCTACCCGTCACGCGCCACCGAGGCTAAAGGGAAATTGGCCCTTGAACATCTCGGCCGCAGCGCCGGCACCATCGTTAAGCTCGTCACCGTCCAGTAGTCGTGGCCGGTGCTGCGCACAAATCGGGTTTTGTCCGCGCCGCACGTTCGCGGCCGAGCGTGCCGAAGCCGCCGGCCACCAGCGGATGTCCTCGGTGTGGCACGACGTATTGGATCGTGCCCGGTACCGGTCTTTGTCGTGGAGAGATGCACACGCGGTGACTGCGAAATCTGATTCTTCATGGGTGGAATGTTTGGTGTGGGAGGGGATTCCACCTTCTGTGGATTTCAACCGTGCCCGCGGAACTCGGGGCCGACAACGCCTATCCTGGGTGATCGACGACGTGAACTCGACGCTTCGCTGGTGGCGGCTCCCGTCCGCTCGGCCGCTCCCGTCCGCCGCCACCAAAACCCGATGTCACGCCTCAACCAACCAGACTCCGCGCAGGGCACTCGCGAGGCGGTGCGGTTAAGAGTTTCTATACATGAGAATCAAGATTGCAGTATCGCCCTACTGAGTCGGCATCACGAAAACTCATCCTATGCTGCTCAGATGGCTAATGAACTCAACCAACGCGAGCGACCGTTACCGGTGAGCGAGGCGCAGCTGGCGGCGGTGTTGCCGCCGGTGCGCATATTGGCGCGGGCCCGCACGGTGCTGGGCTATCAGCTCGGCGCGGCGGCGCGCCGGGCGGTGGGGGTGCTGCCAGGTCTGCGTGAGCGGTTGGATGTGCCGCGGCTGCAGCCGTTGCGCAGCAGCAGCCTGGCGATGTACCGGTTTTGGAAGCTGCCCTACGGGGTGGCCGAAAAGCCGCACTCGCTGGCCGATGTGCCGTGGGAGTATGTGCGGGCCAACTGGGACAAGATCCCGTTTTTGGGGTTGCGGGAGTATTGGTACCCGGCGCTGCAGACCCGCCAGCTGAAAAACAACAGCGTCGTGCCGGTGACACTGGCCGGGGACAATCTGGTGTTTTTCCGTGACGGCGATGGGGTGGCGCGGGCGTTGGAAAACCGCTGCCCGCATCGGTCGGCGTTGTTGTCGCTGGGGCAGGTGGGGGTGTTTCGCCCGGGCACGCTGACCTGCCGCTATCACGGCATGACGTTTGACGGGGCCGGCACCTGTGTGGCGCATTTGACCGAGCCCAACAATCCGGCGTGCGGCAGGATCCGTGCGCGCGCTTATCCGGTGCAGGAGATAGGTGGCATCGTCTGGGTCTACATGGGCGACAACACTCCGGACCCGGTCGAGCAGGCCGTCCCGCACGCCGCCACCGTGCTCAGCCAAAAACATCTAGTGGTATTCCGAGCGGTACTCCCTTACAACTACCTCAATCAGAGTGACGCCGCCGCCGATCTGGCGCACTTCGGCGTGCTGCACCGCAACTGCCTGCCCTTAGCCGACCAGAAGGGGTGGGGCGGCATCGACGGCAAAACCCTTCCCGGCGGGGGGTTACAGGCCTACTTCACCGAACCCAATCGGCATCCCGGCCCGCTGCACGTCGACAAACTCACCTACTACTTGCCGGGGTTCATCTACATTGGTCCCGGTGAAGGATACGATTCCTTCAGCGAACACTATTACTTCTGGGCTGTGCCCCGCGACATCGGCAGTTTCGAAGCCTGGATAGTGTTTTCCGGGCCCAGCGGCCGCGTCAGCGGCGGCGTGGTGCGCACCTTGATCCGCGCGTTCCTTTCGACGCCGTTGAGCCGCAACATACCGGGGGCTGACTGTATCTACGGCGGGGACGGCCCTATGCAGATGGGCCAGGGGCGGGTGGTGCGCTGGGACACTGACCAGCTGACCCGCATCGACCGCGCGGTCAGCAAAACCCGACTGCTGCTGCAGCAGGCGCATGCCCGCGAACTAGCCGACCGCGCGCAACGCGGCCAACCCTCACGCCCGGCGCCGCCCCAGGAGTCTGCTGCGCCGATGGTGGAGCCGTAGAGCGCTCCCTCGCTGACGACGGGGCTCGGCGTATTAGTAACCGTCGCCCTCGCGCCGTCGCCGAGCGACTGACACTGTCCGTACGCGCCGTCGAATGCCACTTCCAACGGGCGAAGTTGAAGACGGGAACCGCGAGCCGCGACGGGGTGATTTCAGTAGCCATACTGAGTCGCCATCACGAAAACATATGCATCCGCCGCTGTGATGTTGTGGGCTGTCGTGTGGCCGGGTGTGACCTGTGGCCGGGAGTGCCTGCGCGGGAGCCTTTGGTGTGGCGGGCCGCCGGTTAGCTAGGTTGTGAATCAATGGCGTCTCTCTGCGATCTTGCTCTTATAGCCCCTGGGCTGCGAGCCAACCGTCGATTCTTTCGGCGATTGCCTGCCAGCCCGGTTCAAGCATCATGTTGTGTCCCATGTGGGGGAAGTACTCGGGTTCGGTGTGATATGCACGGGCGGTCTCCCTCGCCGGACGGCGACCCCACGCGGCGTCGGCGCCTTCGAGGACCAGCATCGGCGTTGTCACGCGCCGGGGGCGAACCAGGTTCAACAGGCCCATGTCCATGTTGAGCGCTCGAGAACTCTCTTCCTGGAGTCGAGTGAAACATTGCTCGACAATTGATTCGGGAGTGCGTGCGCAGAACAACATTTCGCGCATGTGCGCCGAGGCCGGATACATGCTTAGCGCTTTACGCGTCGTGGCGACTTTGGTGCCAGCCATGGGTGCTTCCGCGCCAACCGTAGCCCGGTGAGGAACCAGGTTCGCGGCGGTGCCGACGACACCAGGACGGCGGCGGGCGCTGTGCCGGTCTCCAGGTACTTCTGCACGATGAACCCGCCCATGGAGTGACCGATCAGGACGGGGGTGGCTGGCAGGGTCGCGGCGACGGAACGAACATCGTCGACGTAGTCGGCGATCGTGCATTTGTTGAGTGGCTTCGAAACTGGGCTGCCGCCATGCCCGCGCAAGTTCAGGGCGATTGCTCTGTAACCGTTGTCCGCGAAGAAATCGAAGAAATTATCTTGCCAGGTCCATGCGCCGAGTGTGGCACCGTGCACGAAGAGCAGGGCCGCTTGGTGGGCTTCGCTGGAAGACCCCTTGTCGATCACTTCGAGCATCCGCCACCCTTTGAATCTGTTGCGGCATTCCCTTGCATCTTGTCAGGCGCTAAGACCTCGAAAGGCTAGATTCGGTCTACTCGCTCGGATCGCTTGTCGGTACGGCTGGACCAGCGGTCGGCGGTTACAGGGCGGCATTGCGGTGCTGCTCTCCGTCGCGGCGCGGTGGTGGCGCTGGCGCACCCATCCGCTCAAGTCGGCCCTGATGCCACGCTCAAGCTGGGCAGCGGAATTCAGATAGCGCGGTCTTGCGTGAGCGGTCGCTGTGAGCGTGTGTGGTCGACGGCACAGCTGACGGCGTGCGCTCGTCGTCCGTTGACGATTTCAGTAGCACACTACTCAGTCGGTACGACGATGACAGATGCATGCTGACCAGATGGCCGAGGTGAGCCATCCAGCTGACCAAGGAGCACGTGATGAGCTCATTGCGTACCCACGACGACACCTGGGACATCGAGAGCAGCGTCGGCACCACCGCTGTGATGGTCGCTGCAGCCCGAGCGGTCGAAACCGAGCGGCCCGACGCGCTGATCCGCGATCCGTACGCGAAACTGCTGATCACCAGCACTGGCGCCGGCGTCTTCTGGGAGGCCATGCTCGACCCAGCGGTTGCTGCCAGGGTGGAGGCCCTCGACGCCGAGTCCGCGGCACGGCTAGAGCACATGCGCAGCTACCAGGCGGTGCGGACCAGCTTCTTCGACACCTACTTCAAAGATGCCGTCGCCGACGGGATCCGGCAGGTGGTGATTCTGGCCTCGGGGTTGGATTCACGCGCGTACCGTCTGGACTGGCCAGCCGGCACCACGGTGTATGAGATCGACTAGCCTCAGGTGCTGGCTTACAAGTCCGCGACGTTGGCGGATAACGGCGTGACGGCGTCGGCCGATCGCCGCGAGGTGGCCATCGACCTACGTCAGGACTGGCCGGCCGCGCTGCGTGCCGCTGGCTTTGACCCCGCGGCG
The DNA here is from genome assembly GCA_963728815.1 of uncultured Actinomycetota bacterium. Classification (GTDB taxonomy): domain Bacteria; phylum Actinomycetota; class Actinomycetes; order Mycobacteriales; family Mycobacteriaceae; genus Mycobacterium. The sequence goes on along the minus strand of CAVSLH010000010.1, from coordinate 13,006 downwards.
CGCACGGCGTGGCTGGCCGAGGGTTTGTTGATTAACCTGCCCGCCGAGGCTCAGGACCGGTTGTTCATCCTGATCGGCGAGCTGAGTCCGGCTGGAAGCCGGGTCTCGGCTGAGACCGCAGAGCGGCGACAGCAGGTGCGTGAGTGGTTCAGGAAGGTGGCCGACGAGCTCGGTCTGGAGGAAATCGTCGACGTCGGGGAGCTGATGTATCGCGACGACCACCGCGCGGACGTCGCGGACTGGCTCAACAACGACGGCTGGCGCGCTCGCGTGCAGCGGTCGACCGACGAGATGCGCCGGCTGGGCCGCTGGATTAAGAATGTGCCGCTGGCCGACGATGACGATGCCTCCTCCGACTTTGTGATCGCGGAGCGGTTGTAGTGGCGCGCACCGCGGATGACTCCTGGGACAGCGCAACCAGTGTCGGGGTGACCGCGGTGACGGTGGCGCTGGCCAGGTCCGACGGTAGGGGCGCGAATCCAGCCTGCAGATCGCAGTAGTGCACTACTGCGCTCGTCGCACCGAAAGTGAATGACAATGAATCGGCGACAACCCCAAACACGGAAGGGGAAGGCATGAGCACCAATCCGTTCGACGATGAGGATGGCGCTTTTTTCGTCTTGGTCAACGATGAGGAGCAACACAGCCTGTGGCCGGTCTTCGCCGACGTTCCAGCCGGCTGGCGGGTGATTTATGGCGAGGCGGACCGCGCTGCGTGTGTGAACTACATCGAACAGCACTGGACCGATATACGGCCGAGGAGTCTGCGAGAAAGGTTGGCTTCGGGCCGGGCTTTTGGTGCCTAACTGGTTTCGTTTGGAAGGGTTCGGATGAAGCTTGACGAGCAGGCGCTTCCGCTGACGCAGGGACAGCTGGACATATGGCTGGCGCAGGAAATGGCTGGCTCGGGTACGGAGTGGCAGATGGGCCATTTCGTGGTAATCGAGGGCACGGTAAAGCCGGATTTGCTCGAGTCGGCGATCTGCCAAGTGGTCCGAGAGGCCGAACCGGTCAGGGCGACTTTCTTGCAGGTGGACGGTCAGGTTTTCCAAAGAACGATCGATTACCCGGATGTCGAGCTTGCCTGCTATGACCTCAGCTGTTCGCGGGATCCGGTGCAGGAAGCCTACCGGCTAGCGTCGTCGATTCAGCGCACGCCGATGCCGTTCACTGGCCCGCTATTCAAATTTGCGTTGTTCCAGACGCGGCTGGATCAATTCCACCTCTTCACGTGCATTCATCACATCGTCATCGACGGAACCGGCATTAGGCTCATTTCTAATCGGATTGCGGAGATCTACTCTGCGCTGGTTTCTGGCGCGCCGGTGTCTCCTGCTTTCTTCGGGTCGCTGCAGGACTTGGTTACTTCCGAGTTAGAATACGAATCGTCCAGCGATTATCTCGAAGATCAGGCCTATTGGTCCAGTAATCTTCCATCGGAAAACGAGCCGAATTATCGGTTGCCACAGGCTGCGGGCGAGCGTGATTCGCATTCGGTCTCTGCGCCGGTTCGATTGGACCCTGCGGTTCTTGGCCTAGTCCAAGAGCTATCTGAAGTGTTGAACGTGCGTCGAAACTCGGTGATCACAGCTGCCTGCGCGCTTTTAATGCGTGGATGGAGTGCTGACGCCGCCCACGAAGTGGTGATCGACTTCCAGGTCAGCAGACGCACAAGTTCCGCGTCCAAGACGTTTCCCGGGATGGTTACCGGGTTTGTGCCGCTGGTGTTGCGGATTGCGCCGGGGTCTGTGGTTGCCGATTTTTGTCGACATGTTGATACGCGAATACGAGAAGCGCTGCAGCATCAACGGTTTCCGGTGCATATTCTTGAGCGCAAAGTCCACCTGCGTCGCCCAGGGCAGGCTGCCGATAGGGTGGGGGTCAATTTCTTCCCTTCGACAACTATTCTGCCGTTTGCGGAGGCTACTGCAGCGGCGTCATACACCACTGTCGGCCGCGTGGACCACGTTGGGTTGTTCTTTTTCAACGCCGATGGGCAGCTTTTTCTCAGCACCGTGGGCTCGGGCCAGCCGTATACGGATTTTGACGCCTCTGATTTAGCGCAGCGGTTGCAGCGGGTGTTGGTGGCGATGACCGACGATCCGACACGGCTGTTGTCGTCGGTGGAGCTGCTCGACGGGGCTGAGCGCGCCCGGCTGGATGGGTGGGGTAACCGGGCGGTGTTGACCCAGCCGGCGACCGCGCCGGTGTCGATTCCTGCGTTGTTTGCCGCGCAGGTGGCCCGCGCCCCGAAGGCGGTGGCGATCAGCTGCAGAGAAAACTCGTGGACCTACCGCGAGCTTGATGAGGCTGCTAACCGGTTGGCGCATTTTTTGGCCGGCCAGGGTGTGGGCCCGGGGCAGTGTGTGGCGCTGCTGTTGGCGCGTTCGGCCGAGGCGGTCGTGGCGATTTTGGCGGTGCTCAAGACCGGGGCGGCTTATCTGCCGATCGACCCGGGGCTGCCTTCGGCGCGGATGGAGTTCATGGTTGCCGATGCCGCGCCGATGGCCGCGATCACCACGGCGGACCTGCGTCCGCGGCTGGACGGGTGCGATCTGCTGGTCATCGATGCCAACGACCCCGCTGTTGACAGCCAACCCAGCACGGCACTACCGGCGCCGGCCGCCGGGGACATCGCCTACCTTATTTACACCTCGGGCACCACCGGTGTCCCCAAGGGGGTGGCGGTCAGCCACCACAACGTCACCCAGCTGCTGGCGTCACTGGATGCATATCTGCCGGTGGCGGGGGTGTGGACGCAGTGTCATACCTATGGGTTCGACACGTCGGTCTGGGAGACCTGGGGTGCGCTGTTACATGGTGGGCGAACGGTGGTGGTGCCCGACTCAGTGACACGCTCGCCGGAAGACTTCCACGCTTTGCTGGTCAGCGAACGCGTCAGCGTGCTCACCCAGACTCCCTCGGCGGTGGGGCTGCTCTCCCCGGAGGGGTTGGAGTCGACGGCGTTGGTGGTGGCCGGTGAGGCCTGCCCGGCCGAGGTGGTGGATCGGTGGGCGCCGGGGCGGGTGATGATCAACGCCTACGGCCCGACCGAGACGACGATGGTTGTGATGCTGAGTGCGCCGCTGACGGCGGGGTCGGGCGTGGTGCCGATCGGCTCGCCGGTGCCGGGGGCGGCGTTGTTTGTGCTGGATGGGTGGTTGCGCCCGGTGCCCGCCGGGGTGGTCGGGGAGTTGTATGTGGCCGGTCGTGGGCTGGCGTGTGGGTATGTGCGCCGGGCGGGTTTGACCGCGTCGCGGTTTGTGGCGTGTCCGTTCGCCGGTGCGGGGGCGCGGATGTATCGCACCGGGGATCTGGTGTGTTGGGGCGCCGATCGGCAGCTGCGGTATCTGGGCCGTGCTGATGAGCAGGTCAAGATCCGCGGATACCGCATCGAGCTTGGTGAAGTCCAGACGGCGTTGGCCGGGCTGGACGGAGTGGCGCAGGCCGTGGTGATCGCCCGCGAGGACCACCCCGCTGATAAGCGCCTCGTGGGGTATGTCACCGGCACCGCTGACCCGGCCGCACTGCGTGCCGCGCTGGCCGCGCGGCTGCCGGCGTACATGGTGCCGGCCGCGGTGGTGGTGGTGCCGGAGCTGCCGTTGACGGTCAACGGCAAACTCGACAAACGGGCCCTGCCGCCACCCGAATACCAGGATGCCGATCGTTACCGGGCCCCCGCCCGCCCAGTTGAGGAGATCCTCGCTGGCATCTACGCCCGGGTGCTCGGGCTCGAGCGCGTCGGAGTGGATGAGTCGTTTTTCGAGCTGGGTGGGGATTCACTGTTAGCGATGCGGGTGATCGCCGCGGTCAACAAATCTTTGGATGCCGGCCTTTTGGTGGGCGCCGTGTTCGAGGCGCCCACAGTTGCCCAGCTGGCGCCCCGCATCTGTGATTCGGGTCGGCTGGCTTCGTTGGTGGCTGGTGAGCGGCCCGAGGTGGTTCCGCTGTCGTATGCCCAGAGCCGGTTGTGGTTCCTCAATCAGTTCGAGGACGGGGTAGCGACCTACAACATGCCGACGGCTTTCCGGATCCGCGGGCCGCTGGATGTTGAGGCACTGGGCGCCGCCCTCGATGATGTCATCGCCCGCCACGAATCGTTGCGCACGCGTTTTCCCGACATGGACGGTGTGCCCTTCCAGGAGGTGTTGCCGGCTCGGGCCGGGATGTGGCTGCACGGTGGCGCAATGGTGGTGTCGTTGCCGGAGCAGGAGGTGGCCGGCGAGTTGGCGGCGCTGGCAGGGTATCGGTTTGATTTGTCGGCGGACATCCCGATTCGTGCACAGGTCTATTCGGTGGGCCCCGAGCAGCATGTGGTGGGGATTGTGGTGCATCACATCGCTTTTGATGGCTGGTCTATGGCTCCGATGGTCCGGGATATGGGCCAGGCGTATCGGGCGCGGCTGAAGGGCCGGCCCCCGCAGTGGGCGCCGTTGCCGGTGCAATATGTGGACTACACATTGTGGCAGCGCCAGTTGCTGGGGCAAGAGTCTGAGCCCGACAGCGCGATCGCTGGGCAGTTGCGGTACTGGCGTAATGGGCTGGCTGGGTTGCCCGAGGTGGTGTCGCTGCCCCTTGATCGACCCCGCCCGCCGGTGCCCAGTTACCGCGGTGATGCGGTGGAGGTGCGCCTCGACCCGCCGGTGTGGGCGGGGGTCAAGGCGCTGGCGGCCGCGCATAACGCGACCGTGTCGATGGTGCTGCAAGCGGTGGCGGCGGTGGTGTTGCACCGGGTCGGCGCGTGCGAGGACGTTGTGATGGGCGCACCGATTGCCGGGCGGCGCGATGAGGCGCTCGATGATCTGGTCGGGTTCTTCGTCAACACGTGGGTGTTGCGGGTGGCCGTGAACTCCCAGCACCGGTTCAGTGAGGTGCTTGAGCGGGTGCGTCACAAGGCGCTGGATGCCTACAGTAACCAGGATGTGCCGTTCGAGCGGCTGGTCGAGCAGCTCAACCCGGTGCGCTCCACGGCGCATCATCCGCTGTTTCAGGTGCTCATGGTTTTCCAGAACAACGTGCGCCCAGACATGGCGCTCGACGGCGTCAGCGTCGAGCAGATTCCGGTGTCCACCCGCACCGCGAAATTCGACCTGGATTTCCAGCTAAGCGAGGTGCCCACCGTGGACCCGGCCGCACCGATGGCCGTCGGGGTGGTCTCGTATGCCACGGATCTGTTTGATCGGGCCACCATCGAGCGGTTCGTCTGCTGGTTTGGCCGGGTGATCGAGGCGGTGGTGGCCGATGCGTCGGTGAAGGTGGGGGCGGTGTCGCTGCTGGATCGCGATGAGCGTGATCTGGTGCTGTCGGGGTGGTCTGGTGCTGGGGTGGGCGCGCCCGTGGGGATGGCGCCGCAGTTGTTGGCTTCCGCGGTGGCCGCCGACCCGGATGCGGCGGCGGTCATCGACGGTGCGCGGGAACTGTCGTATCGCGAGCTTGATCAGTGGTCGACGCGGTTGGCGCGGTTGCTGATCGAGGCGGGGGTGGGTCCGGAGCGCGCGGTGGGTGTGGCGATGGATCGGTCCGTGGAGTTGGTGGTGGCCTGGTGGGCTCTGATGAAGGCCGGCGGGACGTATGTGCCGGTGGATCGGGCCTATCCCGTCGAGCGGATTGCCACGGTGTTGGACGCAGTGGACGCGATGTGCGTAATGACCTGTGGCGCCGATACTTTGGCCGGGGCCGGGGCGCGCCCCGTGCTGCGCATCGACCGCCTGGATGTGTCCGGGCGGTGCGCCGATCCGATCACCGACGCCGACAGGCTGGCCGTGCTGGGGGTGGACACCACTGCCCATGTGATCTTCACGTCGGGCTCCACCGGCACCCCCAAGGGGGTGGCGGTCAGCCACGCCGGTCTGCTGGGGGCGGCGGCGCTGGGCGAGGTGATCGGGTTAGGCGCGGATGCGCGACTGCTGATGGTGGCCGCGCCGACCTTTGATGTGTCGGTCGGCGAGATGTTGTTGGCGGTGGGGGCCAGGGCGACGTTGGTGGTGGTGCCGCCGGACGCATATGCCGGGGAGGCGTTGACCAGGTTGCTGGAAAGCCATCAGGTCAACGCGGCGGCACTCACCCCGACGGTGCTGGCGACGCTGGACCGGACCCGTCTGGACGGGTTGGACACGCTGATCACCACTGGGGAGGCCTGCCCGACAGAATTGGCGACCGCCTGGGCGCCGGGCCGGCGGATGTTCAACGCCTACGGCCCGACCGAGACCACTATCTGGGTCACGTGTGCGCCGCTGTCGGCGGGACAGCCGGTGGATATCGGCGCTCCGATCCCGGGGGTGTGCGCGCTGGTACTCGACGCGCGGCTGAACCCTGCACCGGTCGGGGTGGCGGGCGAGCTGTATCTGGACGGGCCCGCGCTGGCGCACGGCTATGTGGGCCGGCCGCAGTTGACCGCCGAACGGTTCGTGGCCAACCCCTACGGTTGCACCGGAGCACGCATGTACCGCACCGGGGATTTGGTGCGGTGGACACCGGCGGGCACGCTGGACTATCTGGGCCGCGCCGATGCCCAGATCAAACTGCGCGGACAGCGCATCGAACTCGGCGAAATCGAAAACACCCTGCTGGCCTGCCCGCAAGTTGGCCAGGCCGCCGCCAGTGTGCACCATAGCGACACCGGCTCGGTTCTCGTCGCGTACATCACGCTCGAGCACACCGCCACAGCCGACCACGACGCCGACATCGTCGAACAATGGCAACACATCTACGACGACCTGTACGGCGCTGACGGAGTGTCGGGGTTCGGCATGGATTTTCGGGGCTGGAACAGCAGCTACACCGATGATCCGATTCCGCTCGAGGAGATGATGGAGTGGCGTTCGGCCACGGTGGATCGGATCATGGCACTGCGGCCACGGCGGGTGTTGGAGATCGGCGTGGGCTCGGGGCTATTGCTTGCGCACGTAGCCCCGGCGTGTGTCGAGTATTGGGGTACGGACTTCTCCGCGAAGGCGATTCAGGCCTTGCAGGCGGCGGTGGCTGCGCAGCCGTGGAGGGATCGGGTGCGGTTGCAGGTGCAGCCGGCGCATGTCAGCGAGGCGCTGCCGCCGGCCTACTTCGACACCATCATTCTCAACTCGGTGGTCCAGTACTTCCCCAGTGCGCGTTATCTGGCTGATGTCATCGACAGCGCTATCGGCCTGCTGGCACCGGGTGGGGCGTTGTTCGTCGGCGATGTGCGCAACCACAGCCTGCAGCGAGCGTTTCAAACTGGTGTCGCGATCGCCCACGCCACTGACACCGCCGAGATCCGCCAGCGAGTCCACCGCGCCATGGTCAGCGAACCCGAATTATTGCTAGCCCCAGAGTTTTTCACCACCTGGGCCGCCGCGCACCCATCCGTGGCCGGACTCGACATTCAAGTCAAACGCGGATCGGCCGACAATGAACTGAACCGGTACCGCTACGACGCCACCATCCACACTACCCCCACCCCGGTACGGTCTATGGCCACCGCGCCCAGCTGGACGTGGACCCAATGCGCGGGCCTAGGTGGACTGCACGACCAGTTGGTATCCCAGCGTCCCGCCGCGGTTCGCGTCGCCGCGATCCCGCGCACCGGGCTGATCACCGATGTTTGCGTCGAAGAGGCCCTGGCCGCGGGGCTACGGCTGGCCGATGCACTCGTCCAGGCCCCCGGGACCGCGACCCCCGACCAACTGCACCGCCTGGGCGAAACCACCGGATACCACGTTGCCGTGACCTGGGGCGCCCAGGGCGGCACACTCGACGCCGTCTTCACCGCCCCCACCGACCCTGGCCCCCTGACCGACGTTTACCTGCCCCCCGCCGGGGCCCAACAAGGCGTCAGCCACGCCAACGACCCCCAAACCGACACAAAGATCAGCGCGGTGCGTCAGCGATTGAGCGCAAGGTTGCCCGACTACATGGTGCCGACCCAGATCGTGGTGCTCGGCGAGTTCCCGTTGACCTCATCGGGCAAGATCGACCGAAAGGCCCTGCCGGCACCGGTATTTGGTGCAACCACCTTCCGGGCACCGCAGACCCAGACCGAAAAGGTCCTCGCCGGCATCTACGCCCGGGTGCTCGGGCTCGAGCGCGTCGGAGTCGACGACTCATTCTTCGACCTGGGCGGGAATTCGCTTTCCGCAATGCGAGCGATCGCCGCGATAAACCACGCCCTGGATACCCAACTGCCGGTGCGTATCCTGTTCGAAGCTCCATCCGTCAGTTGCCTGAGTCAGCAGTTGTGCGCAGATGTCGCTTCAGTCGAAATCGCTCCGGTTGAGACCCTCAAGCAAGGGACAGGCGCTCCGCTGTTCTGTTTTCATCCAGCTGGTGGGCTTGCCTGGCCATATCAGCCTCTAGGTAACTACTTGGACTGCCCCATCATTGGCATTCAACAAGCGCACGACGACGAGCCTGAATCAATTCGCGGCATGGCGACACGGTATGCAGACCGGCTTCAAGCGGTTCATCCAAGTGGGCCCTACAGCCTTCTCGGCTGGTCTCTTGGAGGTGTCATTGCGCACGAAGTCGCCATTGAGCTTTGTCGACGCGGATGCGAAGTTCCAAACCTCATTTTGCTCGATGCTGTGCCGGGTGGGAACAACAGCCTCACAAGAGAGCAAATATTCGGAGCTATCGGCGAGAGTTACGTGCTGGAACTAATGTTGGGATACCTTCATATAGGCAATCCAGAGCCGTCGGAACCTCTTATTTACGAACGCGTAGAGAAACTAATCCATAACCAAATCCCTCTTCCAATCGCACAACTCCGGACATTCTTGAAGTTCTTCATGCAGAACATGAAGAATAGCGTTTGGTATCAAGTGGAGCACGTTCCCGGGGTATTTGATGGCGATATGGACATATTTTACTCAACACAAAATGAGACCAGTTGGGATCTATCTCTACAGTGGCGCCCACATGTCACTGGCAAGATCACTAAGTACCCGGTCGACTGCGGGCATCTCGAGATGTTGTCTCCCGAGTCCATCACTATGTACGGCAAGCAACTCAAACTTTCATTAGAACTAGCTAAATCGGCCTCCCTAGCATTTCAGCAAACAACATAATTGCCGACTACTCCCTACGCTCGATACGCAACGCCGACCTGGCAGGAGGCACTGATGTTGGACAAAATCGCGCGGCTGGCCGTCTCGCGACCCAAAACCGTTGTTGCGGTGGCCCTCCTGCTGCTGATCACCGCGTTGCCGTATGGCGGTCAGGCGGCCGACAGGCTCTCCGGCGGCGGATTCTGGAGTGAGTCGTCCGAATCAAAACATGCCGCAGCTCTGCTGGCGCAGCGATTCCACGCCGGCAAGCCGAACGTCGTGATCCTTGCGACCGACACCCGCGGCCGATCCGTCGACGATCCGGATGCTGTCGCCGCCGGGCGGTCGATCACCCAGCAGCTCGCCGCCACTCCTGGTGTCGATGCTGTGATGTCGTACTGGGGTTCCGGTACGTCGGAGTTGTTGCGCAGCCGTAACGGCTCCCGGGCGCTGATCCTGGCCCACATCAAGGGAGATGAGCTTGATGTCAATAAGGTCGCAAAGCACCTCATCCAGACCTTCCGCGATACCCGCAGCGGCCCTTTGAATATCGAGATGGGTGGCGAGTCGATAAGCTATCTGGAGGTCACCAAACAAATCAATGACGACCTCTCCGTGAGTGAAGCGCTCGCTATGCCGGTGATCCTCCTGCTGCTGTTGTTGGTGTTCGGAAGTCTTGTCGCGGCCGGGCTGCCCCTCATCATCGGAATCTTCTCGATCGTCGGCACGCTTGGTCTGCTGACCGTGCTGACCCACTTCACCTCGGTGTCGAACTATGCGCTGAGTTTGACGACGGTGCTGGGCTTGGGCCTTGGGATCGACTACAGCTTGTTCATCGTGACCAGGTTCCGCGAAGAGCGTGCCGCCGGGCGCGACCTCGAATCCGCCATCGTCACCTGCGTGAGAACCGCTGGGCGCACCGTGTTGTTCTCGGCGGTAACCGTCGCGCTGTCGATGTTGGCTATGCTCGCCTTCCCGATTATGTTCCTGCGCTCAACGGCCTACGCGTGCATCGGCGTCGTCACGCTCGCCGCTCTCTGTGCCGTCGTGGTGCTGCCGGCCGTGCTGAGTATCCTTGGCGCACGGGTCGAGTCGCTGGACGTACGCCATGCGATCCGACATCTCATCCGGCGGCCAGCCCAAGCTGGCACAGTGGCAGTCGAGAACGGGTTGTGGTTCCGCAGCGCGCGACTGGTGATGCGACGGCCGGTGCTGTTTGCCGGCGCCGTCCTGATCCTCGTCTCGATCTTGGGTATGCCATTCGCCGGAATCCACATCGGCTTTCCCGATGACCGCGCAATGCCGACGACGGTGGGAAGCCGGCGAGTGGGAGACACGATCCGCAACGAATTCCCGGCCCAGCCCACCGCGGCCATGGACGTGGTTCTCGACGGCCCGGTGGCGCCGGATCGGCTCGACGAATATGCGGCGGTACTATCGCGGCATCCGCATGTGGTAACAGTCACCACACCTTCGGCGAGTTATGCGGAAGGCCGACGAATCGCGGGAATGCCGGCGCCCCTTGCCAATGGCGCACACCTGACCGTGCTCCCCGATGTGGATCCCTACAGCGAAGACGCGGATCGGCTGCTCGAGCAGATCCGTCATACCCCAGCACCCGCAGCCGTCCTGGTTGGCGGACTCACCGCGGAGAACGTGGACACCAAGGACGCCTTGGTCGCACGTATTCCGCTGGCCGCCACGGTGATCGCGCTCACCATGTTTGCGCTGCTGTTCGCCTTCACGGGCAGCGTCGTGCTACCGCTGAAAGCGCTGATACTCAACCTGATCAGCCTGTCGGCGACGCTTGGCGCCATGGTCTTCATATTTCAGGAGGGCCACCTGAAGTGGTTGGTCGGCGACTTCACCGCGATCGGGACGCTCGCCGCACCGATGCCGGTGGTCATGTTCTGTCTAACGTTCGGTCTGTCGATGGACTACGAGGTGTTCCTGCTGTCGCGAATCACCGAGGAATATCGCGTCCATGGCGACACCAACGCCGCGGTGATGTACGGGCTACAACGTGTCGGCCCCATCGTCACAGCGGCCGCACTCATCATGTCGATCGTGTGCCTCGCGATGGCCGCGTCCCAGGTGTCGTTCATAAAGGCGTCCGGCGTTGGGATAACGCTAGCAATCCTGATTGATGCCACCCTAATCCGCGCAGTGCTCTTGCCCGCGGCGATGAGGCTACTGGGCAGCGCGAACTGGTGGGCACCAGCGCCGTTCCGTGCCTTGTGGTCGCGCACCGCGTCTGATAACGAAAGGCGCTTACCGGCAAGTACTCCCGATGCGTCCCCAGAGCAGACTCCGGCTGTTGCGAGCGTGGAAGGGAGTTCGATGTAGGAGCGCGGAATCGTGAAATTGCCGACTATTCCCCACCGTCGATCAGCGCCTCGGCCATCGCGGTGTGTCCTTCGAAGCCAAGCGATTCCGCCATCGCGCGATAGCGATCTCGATAGTCGCGGTAGGCAGCGTCGTCGCCGCGGGCCCGGGCCAGCAGGGCGCGCAGCCGCAGCAGCCAGATGTCGCGTATCACCAGACCGTCATCGGCTGGCGCGGCTGCTAACCGCTCAATCGCGGCCTCGGCTTCGGCCCGATCATTTTCGGTGCCGCGCTCGAGCAGAGTCTCCACCAGAACACCGGTCGCGGGAGGGCCCCACCCCAGCAGCTGTCCCTCGCGAACCATTTGGTCGACGGCGGCGCGCATGAGCGGAATCGCCACATCACTTTCTCCACGCCGAGCGCTCTCACGCGCCAGGTACACCTCGACGATCGGCAAATCGCACAGGTTGTATCCCGGCCGTCGGAGCACCTGGCTGACCTTGGCCAGGACCTGCTGTCCGCGGTCACGGTCGGCGGTCTCTTGACGGTGCGCCAGTGCAACGCCCAGCGTCATTCGGGCGTTCGACAATGCGACGTCATCACCGGATCGTTCGGCAACCTGTAGGGCATCCTCGATCTCGCACAGCGCCCGATCATCGGCAGCCAGCACTCCAAGCGATATCCCCGCGCCGTAGACCCAGGCGACGACCGTGGCGTAGGACATGGCGTCGGTGCTGCGGGACATAGCCAGGCCGTGCCGCAGGTCGTCGCGCCACCCGGGACGACCCAGGCAGTACCGGGCAGCAGCCCGCGCCGCTACGGCGAGCGCCAGCGGACACCCGACCATGAAGTTGCCTTTCGAGGGGTCACCGTCGGCCATGTCGATGAGCCGCTGTGACCAGCGCAGCACGTCACACCAATCACCGCTATGAGCCTTGGTGTAGAGCATCGGCACGGGCAGCCCCACTGTCAGGGTCGCATCGCCGATCGACTCGACGAGGATCCAGGTTTCCGACGCCAGCTGCGACGCCTCGCGCACCCGGCCATGCAACGTGCGATCGAGCACCAGCCCCGCCATGGCGATAGCCAGGGACACCTTGTCCCCGGCGGCGGCGCACAACTCCCGCAATTCCTCAAAGCGGTCCCCGGCAACATTCATCTGGGTTCGCCAGGCGATCCCGCACAACATGGTGCGCGGGGTGATGCGCATGGCTGTTCGGTTGGGGTCCTCGGCGGGCAGTGCGTCGGCGATCCTTTGGGCGCGCTCCCAACTTAGCCTCGATCCACGGATGAGCCCTGATTGCGTGGTGGCTGTTGTTTGATCTTGATCGGCCAGGCTGTGGGTATGGGTGAGCTGCTGGTCTGCCCAGCTTTTCCTGTTTGTTCGGGTCGGGCCTTGCGGCCGGTGGTCAGGCAGGGGTAGCCATTGGTGGCGGGTGTTGTTTGAAGATGTTGCGCCACAGCCGAAGCCATTCGTCTGCCCTTTGGTCAGGTGCGCCTGTCGACTCGCAAGATCCTCCGTCCAGGGGTGAGTGAATTGATCGGTTGACGACAATCTTGACGACAACCGGGACGACAACTGCTCCCTTAACCACGGGAACCACAGTCCCAAATCACCGTTATCGTGCCTGGTCACGACTCCTGCTCTCTCCTGGCAGTGT
>CAVSLH010000009.1:0-1524574 GCA_963728815.1 uncultured Actinomycetota bacterium | reverse complement strand
CGGCGGGGCGACCTATGTGTCATCAGCTAAGTATGTGACTTTGTACCACTGTCTAGGTGGCCGAACGCCGGTGTGATGGCCCTCGGTAGCGGTTGCATGCTCTACCCGAATGTCCGTGAAGTGCGGATTGCGCAGGCGGATATAGTCTTCGAGCTCAGCAAGTAGGGCGCCGCCTTGAAGAGTTATGTCAGCGAGCGCCCTGCCGTCATACCTCGTCCAGCTCACTCCGTCCATCTTGCCTTGGTGCAGCCCGCGATGAAGACCAAGTCGACCCTGGAACCCACAATGCGTTCGGGGACGCGTCTTGCACGCTCGTGGCGTGCGTATCGTGCAATGGGGAAACGTTCCTGCCTGGTGTGGTGGCCACGGATTTGGACACGGAACACGGTGGAATCGATGCGAACAAGCGGGACGGGGCGAGACAGGTTGGACGGCTGAACGTCGCTGGCCTGCAGCTATGAGACCGCGCGCGTCGGGGAAGACCGCGACCGGTTAGCTCATAACCCAGAGGTCGCAGGTTCGAATCCTGTCCCCGCTACTAAAGAAAGTGGCCTTGACCAGGCCAAACGGTCGCCAGCGTGAGCTGGCGGCCATTTTGTCTTGTGAACGTTGTGAACGAGCGGCGGTCGGTGTCTGTCGTTCGTAAGCCGTCAACAACGGTGATGGACTCGTGTGATCGCTAGGTCATTATCCCCAGTTGTCCCTGCATCATTGCGGTGGTCAGTCGGTCGCGCTCGGAGATGGTCGGTGGGGTGCAGTGGTCCCGCCGTTGGGGAATATGCCCTCAGCGTCCGACGGGCCAGCGCTCGACCGTGATGTCGTCCATCGGGAAGTCGGCGGGGTTGCCCGTCGCCAAGCGAGCATTGATGCCAGCGGTGGCTGCGGCGATCAGGCAGTCGGCCTGGTGAAGTGTGATCCCTCGTCCGGCGAACTGGCGGCGCAACCGTCCAGCGCGAATTCCTTCGGACGGGCCCAACGGTGCACACCGTAAGCCGCGCACCAGCCGTTGTGCTATGGCTTCTTCGCCGGGAAGCAGTCCGCGCCAGATCTCCTCGATCGAGATCGCACAAGTCCAGGGTTCGTCACCTTGGCGGCGCAGAGCGCGTAGGCGCTCGCCCGCCGGGCGGCCGCGGAGGGCGTCGATGAGTACGGTCGAGTCGAGCAGGATCCTTGCCACGTCAGCCGACGCGACGCCGGTCGGAGCGTTGGCGGCGGACCCACTCACCGGGATCGTCATCCCATTCGTGGCCCTCGTCGGGGATAGCCCCGAGCGCTGCCTCGATATCGTCCCATCGCCGCTCGTCATCGAGTCCGCGGCGAATCAACTCTGCGATGAATGCGCTGCGTCGCCTGCTTCCAGCCCGCCGATCCAGTTCGGCAACGAGCTCGTCATCGACGGTAATGTGCAGTCGCATGTGCCGACTATAGCCCACCAGCTGGGGCGGCTTCACTTGCCAAATCCCCGCCATAGGGCTTCCAGATCCTCGACTCGTCGAGCATCACACCATCCACGCTCAGCCGCCACTTCTTCGACGCCGGGACTTCGGGCGGTCCCGCGGTACTGGTCAAGGAGAGCGGGTCGCGGCCAGCCCGTTGTGAGCCGAGGCAATTGAACCTGCTGCTGGCGTGTGTTTTTCGCCAACGGCTCCCGTCGGTGCGGTTCATGGGAGGGAAGACCCACCCATTCATATCGGAGTCGAGGGGGGCATTCGTCGGATCGGCGTGCCGCAGGTGGCTGTCGACCGTTCTCGGATAGCGTCGAGGCGGTGCTCGACCGATGTTTGGAGGGAAGTGTGGTGACGGCGATCGCGAGCCTGTTGGACCGCTGTGCAGAGCTGAAGCGGGAGATGCTGGAGTTCTCGTGGCAACCGCGCTTTGACCGCGACCGCAGCGAGGTACTGCGAGATCACCTTCCTGATCGATTCGTCGGCGACGAGTCGGAACTGATCGTCGCGCTCGACTACTTCCTGCTGCAGCATGAGTTGCGCAGTGGGAAGACCGTGGTGGAGCGTTTCGTGGCCAACCGCCCGGACTTACCCGAGCACGAGCGCGAGCTGCTGCTCGGCTGGCGCGACGTTGTCGAGGGCATATTCGAAGTCCACGGCCGCGACGGCGACGCGCTCGTCACCGAGAACCTCGTCGACGAGCTGACATACCGCATGTATTCGAATATGGGACCGGGCGTTTTCCGGCCGCTGGAACCCGGCGGCTTCATGATCGGCCGACTCGTGCCGGTCGGGTCCGAATGGTTGATCAGCGGCAACTTCGCGTGCTATCCGAAGAGTGACCGCGCCGCGATCCATCGCTCCGCCTGCGAGATCGCAATGCGCCACCCGGAGCAGGCGTTCCGTAATCCAGACAAGCTCGCCCGCGCACAACAGCAGCAGAAGACCGTTCACGACTGCTTCGTGCAATTCTTCGGCGACGACTTCGTCGTGATTCCGGGAGCGCAGCTAACCGAACGAATGCAAAGCTTCTATACCTTCTGCCGCGACCACGCAGCGGCCGAGCTGGCCGCGTCCGGTAAGCAACCGAAGAACTTGCCGTTCCACGCCCCTGATTATCCGGCCGATCTGGTGGCCTCCGACGCGGTCGCGATCACCCACGACGAGGTGGATGGCATGGGCCTGTACGCCGAGTTCGGGCTGATCGAGGAGGCGTTCGCCGACCCGAGCCTGCTTCGTCACCCGGAGTATCGCCGACGAGTCCGCGACTACCTCGACGATCCCACCGTCTCGCCGCTGCTGTTCGAGCGGATGGCCGCGCGCGACCCTGAGCGCACCAACCAGGTATTCCGTAAACTGTTGGGGCGAAAGCACTTCGATTGGGCACTCGGCGGCGAGAAGCTAATGCGTCGGCGCAAGCCCGACTACTTTGATCGGCCGCGCTTGCCGCGCGTCGTGCCGCTCAGCGACAAGCTCGCACGGTACGCCGCAAGCGCATAGGACGCACAGTAAGGTGGCGCCCATGTCCAAGAGGAACCGGCGTCGCGGTACACAGAAGGGCCGCCGCCCGGCCCGGCGCACTGCCCGGGCTCGGCAGCACACGTCGGCCGAGCCGGATCTGCTCGCCGATGTCCGACGCGCCCTCGCCGATCGGCACCCGTTGAGCCTGTTGAGCCTTGTGAGCACGCTGCTGTGCGTCACCGACTCGCGGCGCAACCATCCATTCGCCCGGCCCGACGCCCCGGACCTGGCCGCGCTGACCCGCGAGGAACTCGTCCGGACGTTCCTCGACGCCCCCGCTCCGGAGACGTCGGCGTTGCTCGCGGTGATCGCCGAGATGGCGGGTGACGACGACGTGCTGCGTGCCCGCATCCGACGCGAGCTCACCGCGCGCCCGAAGGCCGAACCGGCCTGGCTTGCAGAGCTTTCGGAGACGTCGACCTATCGGGCGGTGCGGATGAGCCACGTCCTCGGCGACGGCGACAACGTCATGCTCGGGGCACGGCTGCCGGGCGGGCACGAGCTCACCTGCTTGGTCTACATCGACCACAACTTTGGCACGCTGGTCAAGGACGCCTTCGTCGTACCCGAGGCGATCGCAAGCATGGTGGCCAAATTCAAGCGGGTGACCAAGGATCCCGACACGCGGTGGGACGACATCAGCCTCGCCGATGCGCGCGCCTGGGTCGATGCGGCGATCGAACTGGCCGCGATCACCTTCCCGCCGCTGGAGACCGAGACCTGGCCTGCGTGTCGCGCATTGGTCGAATGGATCACCCGAGGACTACCCGAAAGCGGAACCGGATACCAACGGCCACAATGGGATTCAGCGGAGCTCGCCCGGCTCACGGATCGGTTCTTGGCCTCGCCGTACGGAGCCTGGCTCGACGATCCCGATCGCCGTGGGCTGCTGGAGTCCCTCCTCTGGTACGGCACCGACTACGGCCCCGGCGACCCACTGCGATGGAGTCCGGTCAAGGTGGAGATCCTGCTCGACGACTGGATTCCCCGCAAGATCGTCGCGCCTGCGGAGTACCTGGCCAAGGCGCCGGATCTGCTGCGGGCGTTCATCCGCTTCGCTCACGCGGAGGTCGAACTGCGGTCCGACCTGACCGACGAGACGCTAGCCACGATCGACGACTGGGAGCCGCGGTACCAGCAGACGATCCGCTCACCACGACCCCAGGGGCCGGCCGCGCTGCTGGCCGCGCTCGGCGTCGACACCGAGGACAGGGCGGACATGCCAGTCGGCCCCGAGGAGCCGGAGAACTTTGAACAGTCGATGCTCGACTGGCTCGCGCTGGACGTCGGAGACCGAATCCAGTTGGAGCGGCTCGATGACACCCCACTGCCGGATGAACCGTTCCGGTGGAACGACATCCCCGACGACGTGACAGCACGTGTCCACGAGGTTCTCGCGCTCACCGACCGCTGCTGCGAGGAGATACTCGACGTCGAGTACCGCACCGCATGCCGACGGGTGCTCGCCCGCGTCGCATCCAGGGAACCCGAGGTCTTCCGCCGCAAGGGGCGCGCGGAAACTGCTGCCGCAGCGCTGGTCTGGACAGTTGGCAAGGCCAACGACCTGTTTGAGCACCGGACCGGCGGTATGCACGTCAGGGATCTCGTGAGCCATTTCGGGCTGGGGCAAGGCAGCATTTCTCAGCGTGCCGCCACCATGCTGCGCGCAGGCGGATTCCACGACGACACCTACAACGTGCGACTCGGCTCACCCGACTACCTGGTGGCGGCCCGCCGCCGACGGATCATCAGGATACGCAACCGCTACCGGCAGCTCGCAGAAGAGATGAGCTGAAGCCGCGAGCTTTGTGCAATTCGAGCGGGTTCCCATCACGCGAAGGCCTTTGCTCTGCACCGAGGTCGCGTAGCTAACCATCCGCGCGATTGCCGACTGGTGCCGCCGTTCCTGTGTGTGAACGGATTTGTGAACGAAACGCGGCGCGACGGCAGAGATCGTGTGGAACGCGGCGTGGTGGTTTGAACGGGCGACTGCTCGCGACCTGCAGCTTTGAGACGCGCAAGGCGACGCGAGACGCGGACCGGTTAGCTCATAACCCAGAGGTCGCAGGTTCGAATCCTGTCCCCGCTACCAAAGTGGAAAAGTTAGAACCTACGGCCTGAGGTTCAGGTCGTAGGTTCTTTAAGCAGACATGCCCTAATCAGACCCTTGCAGTTGAACGCGCGGTCAGCTCACGGTGATGCCGTTGTCGATGGTGTAGACGGCACCGGTGACCGACGGCGCCTCATCTGATGCGAGGAAGGCGAAGAGTGCCGCCACCTCCTCCGGCTCTGCCATGCCCCGGAGGCCGGCCATACGGGTGGCCAGGTCGATGTCCATGCCCTCCGGGAACTGCACCGTGGCCGCGATGTTGGTCTTGCAACCGGCCGGAGCGATGGCGTTCACCCGCATGGGGCTCTTGATGTATTCGACGGCGAGCGATTTCGTGAGCTGCAGGACGGCGCCCTTGCTCATGCCGTAGGCGGCCGCGTAGGGAACGCCCTGGATCCCCGAGTTCGACGAGATGTTCACAATATTCCCGCGGCTTTCCAGCAGGTGCGGGATAGCCGCCTGGCTAAGGAAGAACGGTCCGTCCATATTCACGCCGATGACCCGGCGGTACTGCTCTACGGTGGTGTCGGTCGTGTGCGCAGGTAGAAAGATGCCCGCCACGTTTCCCAGCACGTCTAGCCGGCCGAACTCCGCCACACACAAGGCCACGGCCGCCTTACACGCCCCTGGGTCACTCACGTCCAGGCTGTGCAGAATCACCCTTCCCGTCGCCCTCGATGCGGTCTCCGCGAGCCCGGCGCGGTCGATGTCGGCGGCGAACACCGAGGCCCCCTCGGCGCTCAGCCGGACAGTGATCGCCCGGCCTATCCCCGACGCCGCGCCAGTGATGAGCGCGACCTTCCCGTCGAACCGTCCCATCAACTGATCTCCTGCCCCGCGGCGTCTTCGACACACGAACGGCGCCGACGATAAGTCGCCTGTCTCCGCACTGTCAACGGCGGACGAATTGGTCGCCGCCCCAACGACCACTCACGTGCCGTCCCCGCCCACGCCGCAAACAGCGCTGTCGAGGTGCGTTCAGCGAACCACGCGGATCGGGACGTTCGACCAGCCGGCCACATTTGCCATCGCGACCCGCCGCGCGCGCGCCCAGTCCACCTCGTAATCGGGCATCAGATCAAGCATCACATCGAGGGCAATCCAGCCTTCCATCCGCGCCAGAGCGGCGCCGAGGCAGCTGTGCACCCCGTACCCGAAATTGAGGTTGTGCCCCGACGGTATCCGGTCGATGTCGAACCGATCGGCATCGGGGAAGGCTCGCTCGTCACGGGTCGCCGACCCGTTGATCAGCATGACCACGCTGCCCGCGGGGATGGTCGTCCCGTGCAGTGTCACCTCACGAGTGCTGTATCGCAGCTGGTACTGCGTGGGAGCCTCGTATCGGAGCAGTTCCTCGAATGCGGCGGGAATCTTGCTCCTGTCCTCGCGCAACTTCTGCCACTCACCAGGGTTGTGGGCGAAGGTGACCGCGGCATTTCCGACGAGCTTCGTGACCGTCTCGGCGCCGGCGCCCCCGAGCATCGAGACAAACCCGGCGATCTCCATGTCGGTTAGTTTCGCGACACCGTCATCACGGTTGACGTCGACTTGGGTGAGGCGGCTGATCATGTCGTCCTGAGGGTTGGCCCGACGCTCCTGGACCAGGTCGTAATAGAACATGAAAGCCGCCATGATGGCCTCCACACCCTCCGTAGAGGGACGGAAATCTCCGGGCTTGCGCTCCAGCATCTTGTCCAACCACAACCGGACCTGCTGTCGATGTTCCGCAGGAACTCCGAGCATCGTGCTGATGATCTCGACCGGGAAGAGCGCCGCGAAATCTGCGACGACATCGAACGAGACGGGGTCGAGGGTGTCGGCAACATCGGTGATCTTGGCGCGAATCATCGGTTCCAGGCCCGCGATCGCCCGTGGCGTGAACACCTTGTTGACCAGTTTGCGCATCACCGTGTGCTCGGGCGGGTCCATCATGATGATCAGCTTCGGCTGCGTGGGATCGGGTTCGGCGAGATACATGTCGAGAGTTATGCCCCTGGCCGACGAGTACGTTTGGAAATCCTTCAGCGCCGGTGCGACGTCCTCATAGCGGGATAACGCCCAAAAACCGTACTTCTCGCTGTAATACACCGGTGCGTGATCGCGCAGCCGACGGTAAGTGTTGAACGGGTCGTTGAAGAAGTCCTCGGAAAACGGGTCGAACTCCACCGAGCCACCGGCGATTGGCTCCGCCATGCTCATAACAGGGCTCCAATGTTGTTGTCGCGAATGTTGTTGTCGCGCTTGATCATGTCCCCGCTGGTAATTGCGCCGAGCAAGGTCTCCCCGGGCCGCTCAGGCGCCCGCGAACCCAAGAGCCGAATTGTATCGTCGCGCGAGCAGCGCGCAGCCCGGATCCATCAATCCCACGGGGGAGGAGCGCACGGCGGGTCACCTTCGCCCGCCAAGGAACCCGACCACGTCGCGGGGCAACCCAAGCGTGTCAGCGTTTCACCTGGAAAATCGCATCGCCGAAGTGGGAGAGCAGACGCGCAACCGGCACGTCAACGCCGTGCAGGGCTGCCAGAGCAACCGCATCGGCCAAGTCCTTCTCGAGCAGCGCCGCCGCGACTCGCAGGATCTCGTCCTCGTCGGCACCGTGCAGGTCGTCGCGGAAGTGCTTGTAGAAGGGCAGCGTGAACGCACTCAGTTCGGAGAGCGCGCCGCTGGCCTGCGCGACCTCCTCCACGAGGCCGTCGCGCACTCCGGCAGCCCGGGCCAGCTCGACCGCCTCCATCATCGCAGCGAAGCCCGCGTAGACGACGATGTTGTGTGCCAGCTTCAGGGCCGCGCCGCTGCCCAGCCGGCCGGCCACCACCACCTTCGACGCGAAGCGGCGCAGCGTGGGCTCAAGCCGGGTCACCAGCTCACCGTCGTCGCCCACCATCACCGACATCGTGCCCTCCTCGACGCTGAACATGCCGCGACCGGCGACCGGGGTGTCGACGAGAGGCACGCCACGGTCGGCGGCCGTCGCGGCGAGGCTTTCGATAGTGGACGGCGATACCGTCGAGAGCACGGCGATGCAGGTGCCCGGTGCGGCGCCTTCGAGCGCTCCGCCTTCTCCGCAGACCGCGGCGACGCACTGATCGTCGGTCTGCACGCAGACGAGGACGACGTCACAGCGTTCCGCGAGCTCGGCGGAGGAACCGGCTGCAATCGCGCCGAACGCGACTGCGCCTTGGACCGCTTCGGGCTTCACGTCGAACACGAGCGGCGCATCACCGGTTGCGATGAGCCGGTGCGCCAGCGCGGTGCCGATCAAACCCAGCCCGATGACGCCGACCGATGTCATGCGCTCAACCTCCGCCCTGCCGTCAGCCGGGTGACAATCTTGGTCGGCAACGGCATGTTGACCGACACTATGAAGTTCAGCCCGAACGGAAAACCGAGCGTGATCGGCATAACATCGGTTCGGGTGACCTTATGCCACAGATTTTTCAGCCGAAGTGCCCGCAACAGCCGGGTGCCGCGAGACAGGTAAACCTCGTTCTCCTGGCCGCCGATGGACACCATCGGGACAATCGGAACCCCGGCATCAATGGCCGTGCGGGCGTATCCGGTGTGGCCGCCGAAATCGATGACGTTCTCAGACAGGGTCGGCCGGTAGACGTCGTAGTCACCGCCGGGAAAGACGAGCACTGGGTGGCCGGCCGCCAACGGCTTCGCAGCGTTGCCTGGTGTCGCGTGCATGACGCCAAGGCGCAGCAACAACTCAGCTTGCGGGCCGTGGAATATGGCGTCATGGGCGAGGGAATAGATGGGGCGCTCGTACCCGAAGTTGTCGTAGAAGTCGACAACGAACACCTGCCAATCCATCGATAATTCGCCGCCGGAGTGATTGGACACGAGAAGACACCCGCCGGGCGGAATGTTCTCCAGGCCATGCACCTCGGAGCGGTAGTACCGCTTAACGATCGGGCGGAGCAGCCCAACCACGGCCTTGGTCACGCCGTGGTCCCACTTCGTGATCTCCACACCGTCGATGTCGGTCTCGCTCACGGCTATCCCCTGTCCGCGGGCTGCTTCACCCTTGCCTGATTTTACCGAGCAGGCGCATGTCGGTCTGCGCACCATCGCAAGCGCGGCGAGTTGTTCGACCAAAACCGTTCGAGGGCTACTAGCGGAAATGGCCCCCGGAGACTTCTCCGGGGCCATTTTCATGCCGTTGGGCTGCTCATCATCGCCGTGATGCGTGACAATCCTGCGCTGCCGCGCGACGGTCGAAGCGCTGGGGGATCGTGTCGGGTGGCCAGCCGTAGCAAACATGGTCGTGGTCGTGATGGGCTGCCCACCCCGCAGGCAATGGGGAGACGCAGATGCCGCTGCATCCTCAAGGACCATGGTGAGGCTGTTGCTGCTTGGGAAATGATTTCGGTTACCGAATGTAACGTCGCCTTTAGAGCTTTGGTGCGCGCCTGCGCGGATCGCGGTTTAATCCGCTTTCCGCCGGGTATCACTTAAGGGCTTCCCTCAAGAAAGGACCTGACATGTTGCACTCGGTGATTTTGGCGAGTTCGGAGTATCCGCTCGCGGCGGGGATAATTCTCAGGGGGATTAAGGGAATCTTCGTTGCGCTCGGCAGCGTGATCGCTGCCATCATCTGCGCCTTCATCGCTTCGACTAAGGGCCGCAATCCGCTGGGATGGGGAATTCTCGGGCTGTTCTTCTCCATCCTCACATTAATCGTCGTTATCGTCATTCCGAGCAAGAAGTGACGCGCTTGCGCATAGCTGTGGACACGGCTCCTTATTTTAAGACGACTGCCTTAGGCGCTTTTGGCCAGACGAGCGGGGAGGCCACTGTGCCCGCTGGCTGTTCGTAGCGTCCTTCGCGTCTCCGGCGCCACGTTCGCGTTGAGCGCTCCGGCAATAAGGCCTGACGAACGGCTGCGTCCAACCCCCACGGGTGGCCACACAAACTCGTCAGCAAATGATCGATGTTCGTTGGGCCGCGCTCTCACGATCCTTGGGCGACGGTCGAATTGTTGGCGTGGCCGACACGCAGGCTTGCGGTCAGCAGTAGTTGATCGAACTCCGGTTGCGAGGCGATGGCTGGGCCGGCGCCGCGGAAGTCCGCAGAGATCTGCTCGGCCAGCAGCCGCAGCTTGACGTTGGCTTCCTGGGACAACCACTTGAGCAGGTTAAACGCGGCGTCGTCGTCGATGTCATAGATCAGCATTAACATGCCTTTGGTCTGCTCGATGGCGGCGCGGTTTTGGGTGATCTCGGCCAGCTTCGCCGTAACGAGGTCCTCGCGCGCCTGGTCGTGCCGAGAGACTTCGATGTAGAACCCGTGTGTTCCGATCACTGCACCTTGGTCGTCGTACAGCTGGCCACCGACCACGACGACGTTGTGTACCTTTCCGCGGGTGTCGACGATCCGATGCCGGGTGCTAAACGGCTTGTGGGTGTTCAGGATGTCGTCGATGGTGGCCGCGACCTGACGGCGGTCGTCAGGGTGTTTATGTGCCAGCACAAGCTCGGTGGTCGGGGTAACGCTGCCGGGCTCATACCCGTGCATCCGCTGCACCTGTTCGGACCATTCCCACCGCTGGTCGCTGAAGTAGAACCGGAACCAGCCCACCCGTTGTGGTGCGCCGCCGGCCAGGGCTAGTTCGAGATCGGCCGATTGTCCGTTGAGATCCCACCTCATCGCGAAACTTGCCTCCTCGCGTTTAGTTGACTGCACCGATCGACCACGTTGACGAGCGCACTGTCAGTCACAGAGGCGGGCGAAAGGGTGCGCATTCGGAATCCACCAAGCGGTGGTGTCTATGCATAGAGGCGCTGTGTCTGAACGCCGAGCGCAGCTAACAATATCGCGTCGCAAGAGCGCTGGTGCCCCAGGATCAGCCCTAACCCCAAACCGAATCGCCAACCCGCTCGACGGCCGCGTCGCGCTGGGCGGCGGCGGCCGCAAACACCGACACGATCCGGCAGCGGTCATCACCTCGGCGTCACCTGCCGCCGTCGCGCTGCTGGTTGCGGTCGCCGCGCCACCCACGCTGATCACGCGTCTATGACTTCGTGCTTTGCAGCGTTGTCGTTGATGGCCTTGTGTCCGTCACCGCGGCCGATAGAAATCTTGCGCGGCTTGGCCTTTTCGGCCACCGGGATGCGCAGCTTCAAGACGCCTTCGTTGTACGAAGCCTCGATCTTTTCAGTGTCGAGGTTTTCGCCGAGCACCAGCTGTCGGCTGAACACTCCACGCGGTCGCTCGGTGGCCAGCATTTCCCGGTTGGGGTCGACGCCCGGGCGCTCGGCGCGCACGGTCACCACATTGCGCTCGATGTCGATGTCCAGCGAGTTGGCGTTGATGCCGGGTAGGTCGAACTCGACGAAGAATTCTTCGCTCTCACGCCAGGCGTCCATTGGCATCACAGCCGGGCGGGCGGCCGTGCCCAGCACCTGGTTGGCGAAACGGTCCAGCTCGCGAAACGGGTCGGTACGCATCAGCATGGCGGTCACCCCTCACTCCAATCTGCTGTGGTAAGTCACCTATTACCTACGTCAATTGACATAGATTTGATATAGCACCATCGAAAGTTCTGCGCAAGTGTGATAGACAGGTTTTCTGTACGTTGACTGAGGAGATGCCCGATGGCCGACGACCCTCGCGACACTGGTGCGCCGGCGCCCGATCACGGCGTGTACGGCATCTCCGTGGCCGCCGAACTTTCTGGAATCGCGGTGCAGTCGCTGCGCCTCTATGAGCGTTACGGCCTGCTCACACCGGCTCGAAGTGAGGGCGGAACCCGGCGCTACAGCGCCGACGACTTGGCACGGATACAGCGCATCAGCGCGCTAGTCGACGCCGGGATCAACCTGGCCGGCATCGCCCGCATCCTCGACCTGGAAGATGACAACGCCGCACTGTCGGCGGACAATACCGACTTGCGTTCCACCAACCGCACTTTGCGAAAGGGCGCAACGGCGAGAGCCAAGGACGACGCCAACGACCTGGGGACGGGGATGCAACCTGAGGGCGTTTAAATCGGCAATGCATCGTGACCGAAATCCCTAGGCGAGCCACGGAATCCAGGTACGTCTGGCTGCGCCCGGCTCACAGCCCCATTCGCAGCCGCCGCCCGTAGTCATTGCATGGGTACCGGGGCGGTACCTCGACACCTCCCTTGGTGACGCGATCCGGGACCTGACGACGGGCGGGGCACGGATTCGGTGATCGACGCGGTGGGCATGGAGGCGCACGGTTCCCCAGCCGACCGGCTCCTGGCCCAGGAGGCGACCACCGTGTTACCGGATGTGGTTCCGCAAAGATGATGGCCGCCAAGGTATTTCGCACATGCCGCTGGCGCACGGTTTGACCGCTGCATTGGCCGGGTATCAAATGCGTCATGATCAGCGTAGAAGCCCCTGCTCCCACGCCCACCCGTGAAGTGTGGCCGGGTAGGGCCTATCCACTGGGCGCGACGTACGACGGTGCGGGTACCAACTTCGCGGTGTTCAGCGAGGTAGCTGAGCGGGTGGAGTTGTGCCTATTCGACGCCGACGGCACTGAGACCCGGATCACGCTGCCCGAGGTCGACGGCTTCGTCTGGCATGCTTTCGTGCCGACCATCGAACCGGGCCAGCGCTACGGCTACCGCGTCTACGGCCCGTACGAGCCCCACGCCGGGCTCCGGTGCAATCCGAACAAGCTGCTGCTGGATCCATATTCGAAGGCCATCGACGGCACATTCGAGTGGAACCAGTCGCTGTTCGGCTACACGTTCGGCGACCCCGAGAGCCGCAACGACGACGATTCCGCGGCCAGCATGCCCAAGTCGGTGGTGAACAACCCGTTCTTCGACTGGGGCAACGACCGCCCACCGAATCACCACTATGCCGACACAGTCGTCTACGAGGCGCACGTCAAAGGTCTGACGCAGACCCACCCGCACATCCCCGAGCAGCTACGCGGCACCTACGCCGGTGTGGCGCACCCGGTGATCATCGAGCACCTCAAGAGCATCGGCGTCACCGCGATCGAGCTGATGCCGGTGCACCACTTCGCCAACGACTCGACCTTGATAGAAAAGGGGCTCTCGAACTACTGGGGCTACAACACGATCTCGTTCTTTGCGCCCGACCCGAAATATTCCAGTGCCACTTCGCCAGGGGGACAGGTGCAGGAGTTCAAGGCGATGGTGCGCACCCTGCACGAAGCGGGTATCGAGGTCATCCTCGATGTGGTCTACAACCACACCGCGGAGGGCAATCACATGGGCCCCACGCTGTCGATGCGCGGTATCGACAACGCTGCGTACTACCGGCTGGTCGATGACGACAAGCGTTACTACATGGACTACACCGGCACAGGTAACAGCCTCAACGTCGGGCATCCGCACGCGCTGCAGCTGATCATGGACTCCCTGCGCTACTGGGTGACCGAGATGCACGTCGACGGCTTCCGGTTCGACCTGGCCGCGACACTGGCCCGCGAATTCTACGACGTCGACCGGCTGGCGACGTTTTTTGAACTCGTGCAACAGGATCCAACGGTCAGCCAGGTCAAGCTCATCGCCGAACCGTGGGATGTCGGGCCAGGTGGTTACCAGGTGGGCAATTTCCCGCCGCAATGGACGGAGTGGAACGGAAAGTACCGCGACACCGTCCGTGACTTCTGGCGCGGTGAGCCCGCCACGCTCGAAGAGTTCGCCTACCGATTGTCCGGATCGGCCGACCTCTACGAGCACACCGCGCGCAGGCCGGTGGCCTCGATCAACTTCGTCACCGCCCACGACGGATTCACGCTGCGAGACCTGGTGTCCTACAACGAGAAGCACAACGAGGCCAACGGCGAAGACAACAACGACGGCGAGAGTCACAACCGTTCGTGGAACTGCGGCGCCGAGGGGCCAACCGACGACGCCGGTATCAACGAGCTGCGCGCCCGCCAGCAGCGCAACTTCCTCACCACTCTGCTTCTGTCGCAAGGTGTGCCGATGATCTGCCACGGCGACGAGTTCGGTCGCACGCAGAGTGGCAACAACAACGGTTACTGCCAGGACAACTCGCTCACCTGGATCGAGTGGGCCGATGCCGATGCCGACCTGCTGGAGTTCACCCGCGCGGTGTCAGCACTGCGTGCGAACCACCCAGTGTTCCGCAGGCGCCGCTTTTTCAGCGGCAAGCCGGTGGGCCGCCGCGGCCAGGACGGCCTGCCCGATATCTCCTGGTTCGGCCCCGACGGCGCCGAGATGACTGACGAGGACTGGGGCGCGAGCTTCGCGAAATCCGTCGCGGTTTTCCTGAACGGCCACGGCATCCCCGGCCTCGATGCGCGGGGTCAGCCGGTGTTCGATGACTCATTCGTACTGTGCTTCAATGCTCACCACGAGCCGATCGAATTCACCCTTCCGCCAGCGGAGTTCGGCACCGGTTGGCGCACCGTGGTGCGCACCCGAGCCGAGGAGGCGACACCCTCCGAGGAACTGAGCGCGGCGGCGAAGCTCACCGTCGACGCCCACAGCGCCGTGGTGCTGCAGGCCATACCCGGGTCGGCATCAACAAGCTGAGGCGCAACTGGATGGAATGCGGCTCTCGTCATCCGTCGCAGAATCAGTGTGGGTCTGGCTACATGAGGCGTCGTTGCACTTCGAATGCCAGGCACAGTTCGGCTATGTCCCTGGGACGGGACAACGATCGGCCGGTGCGTTGTTCGATTCGCCGCAGCCGGTAGCACACCGTGTTGGGCCGATCGGGACGATGACTGCCGGGCTGGAAGGCTTCCGTCAGTCGCACCGTGAAGCCGAGGCCGCTCGCCGTGTCGCGCTGGTCGGCGCGTCCTGAGCAGACCGTGATCGGCGCCGAAGACCGGGGCTTGCCCCTCGCCGCGCTGCTGGGCGGCGACGTTGCCGACACCCGGGCATGGGTGGCCAGCGTGCTGGGCGATCTGGCCGCCGACACCGACAGCGATGCGCGACTGCGCGAAACGCTGCGGGTGTTTCTCCGTTGCGGGTCCAGCTACAAGCAGGCAGCCGACGAACTTAACCTGCACTTCAACAGGGTGAAGTACCGCGTGGGCCGTGCCATCGCCAGGCGCGGCAGAGAGGTCGCCGCTGACCGGTTGGATGCGGAAGTGGCCTTGCTTGTCTGCCACTGGTACGGCGCCGCAGTTCTGCGGCCAGGTGGCCCCTAGGCCGTCAGTCGTTGTTTGGGTAACAACGATGACGCAGATTTTCGTTTCGCCGGAACAAGCCGATTTTCCGGTGCGCGGCTAATCTGCAGCGCATGAATAGCGACGGTGTGCAGCGGCAGGTCTCGGAGGTGGCGGAGGCGGTGGGTCGGCGCACCGACGAACTTGCGGTGATGCTCGCGCGCACGATCAGCCGCGAGGTGCGGCTTTATCGAGCGGCCATTCCACTGGCTTTCGATATGGTCGTCGCCGGCTGCGCGGCCAACATTCGACCGATCTGCACCGCCATCGCCGCCGACGCCGCATTCGATACCACGGCGGCCACCGAGTTGGGCGTAGAGCGCGCCCGCGACGGGGTGCCGCTGTCGTCGGTGATGGAGGCCTACCGGGTGGGGTTCCGCCGACTGTGGGATGCCGTGATGACCGAATTGCCCAGCCGCCCCGGCGTCAACGGCGGTGTATTGCGTGACTTGACCGCCAAACTCTGGGCCGCACAAGAGGCCTATACCGACGCCATGGCCGTCGGGCACCGCGCCGAACAGACCCGCCGGCTGCGCGACGACGAGGCACAGCGCGCGATGCTCATCGATGCGCTGTTGCACGGCCGAGTTGTCGAAGAGTGCAGCGTGTGGGAGGCCGCCGATTGTCTTCGGTTACCCAGCGGCGGGCCGTACGTGGTGATCGCCGCCGAGGTGGATGGTGCGGGCGGGGAGGCGCTGCCTCAGATCGAGTCGAAGCTGCGCAGCCTGGATGTGTTTTCGGCGTGGCGGCTGCTTCCCGACCTGCAGGTAGGCATCGTGCATGTCAAGAATGACAAGCACCTGGGCGATGTGCTGGCATTGGTTTCCCGGGTTGCGACCGCGAGGGTGGGGGTGAGCGCACGCTTCGACGACCTGCGCGACACCCCTCAGGCACTGCGCTTTGCGCGGGTGTCCCTGCGAGGACGCCTGGATCCGGGGCTGCTGGTGTCGCTGTTCGACGGCTCGATACTGGGAAGCGCGGCGGTTAGCGCGCCGGAGGTCCTCGTCAAGCTCGTCGCGCCCACAATGGACTGCTTCGCCGGGCTATCTGATCAAGAGCGTGACACCCTGTTCGAGACGTTTCAGGCATGGGTGGACAACGATGGGTCGATACGCACCGTCGGGGAATTGCTGTTCTGCCATCCCAATACCGTGCGCTACCGACTGCACCGCATCGAGCAGCGAACCGGGCGTTCTTTGTCCAAACCGCGCGACGTGGCCGAGTTGTGCCTCGCCTTCGAAGTGCAACGCCGCCTCATGCAGCCGGATCGTCGAACCCTCGCTGGCTGAGACTGCTTGCCTGACAAAGGTTTAGATGCCGGCGACTCTCGGCTGAGAAGGCAATTGGCGTTGGCACAAGTACCATCCAGCACCCTAGTTCAGTACAACTCCTCCGGCGGTGTGCCCCGGCACACCGCGGGACACTCGACGTTGTTTCCTACCACAACGACAACGAACTGGACCGGCGCGACGATTGAAGCCGACAAGGAAGCGGTTGTAAACGGAGCAGACGTGTCGAATCTTGCGTTCAATCTTGTCAACACAGCGCGGCGTTGGCCACGCTTCTGCAGCGCAAAGGGATCGGGGCGGGGGACCGGTGCTCTTGGGGTCGGATGAATCCCGCGCCAGGAAACCTACGTTCTGCAAGATTGACCACTTCGCTGCGAAAGGACTTCGATGAACACCGTAGTTGACGAGCCGGCCGATCTGCTTAGCCTCGTCGGACGGCCTCTCGGCAGCACCGACTGGATGGAGATCACCCAGGAGCAGGTGAACTTGTTCGCTGATGCCACCGGGGATCATCAGTGGATCCACACCGACCCCGCGCGGGCGATCAACGGCCCGTTCAAGGGCACCATCGCGCACGGCTACCTCACCCTGTCGCTTGCACCAGTGGTGATTTCGGAAGTCCTTGAGATCCGCGAGCTGACCGCTGCGCTGAACTACGGCGTCGACAAGGTGCGCTTCCCCGCGCCGCTGCGAGTCGGATCGCAGGTTCGCGCCAGCGTGACGGTGATGCGTGCGCGGCAGAAAACCTCCGGCGTGGAAGCGGTGTTCACCCTCAGCTACGAGATAGCGGGCGAACCCCGCCCGGCCTGCGTCGCCGATGTCATTGTGTTGTACCCCTGACGGCCGGCGTCGACGTACCGACTCCCGGGTGGATATTGCCTTCCCGGCGCGATGTTTGTTCCGGGGTACATCGTCGGCCGATAGTCGTTGTTGCCGACGCCATCGACTTTGTCCGCGAGTCGATTCGATGATCGAGACACGCCAAGGCTGTCAGCCCGAGAGAGTGCGATGATCAACCTGAGTCTGCTCGACTCCGATCGCGTACATGTTCAAGCATTCCAACGCGACATGCGGTCGCTGTCGATGCTTCCCCTGACAACCCGTCCCCCTTCGCGCCGTGGCGGTACACATAGCACTGTCAGGCATTGTGATGCTCCACATCGACCGGCGGGCACGCTTGTTCCCCAAGACATCGACAACATCACCAGTTCTGACGAGTCTGTTACCAGAGCGCGGTGGCGCGCGTGTCGAAGGCTCGACAAACACGGAAGGACCGGCAGGACGATGACAGACGCGAAAACCGTCCACGAGGTGACCTACGATCTGCTGCGTGAGCTCGGGCTCACGACGGTGTTTGGGAACCCGGGCTCGACTGAGCAGACGTTCTTGAAGAACTTCCCCGATGACTTCACTTATGTCCTTGGATTGCAGGAAGCGTCGGTGCTGGCCATGGCCGACGGGTTCGCGCAGTCCACCGGCAAGCCCGCCTTGGTCAATGTGCACACCGCTGCGGGGATGGGAAACGCGATGGGCAGCCTGGTGGCGGCGTATAAGGGCAACACCCCGCTGATCGTCACGGCCGGTCAGCAGACCCGCGAAATGGTTTTGTGCGAACCGTATCTGAGCAACAAGGACGAAACTGTGTTTCCGCAGCCTTGGGTGAAATGGGCCTATCAGCCCGCCCGCGCCGAGGACGTGCCGGCGGCATTCATGCGCGCCTACGCGGTGGCGCTGCAGCCACCGGCCGGCCCGGTGTTTTTGTCGATCCCGCTTGATGACTGGGAGAAACCCGCGCTGGGGCCGGCGGTGATCCGCACGGTCAGTCACCGGGTCAGCCCGGATGCCGAGCGGCTGCGCGGATTCGCCGAGTGCATCAACGGTGCGCAGCGGCCACTGCTGGTGCTCGGGCCTGAGGTCGATCGCAGTGGCGCCTGGGACGCCGGTGTGGCGTTTGCGGAGAAGGTCGGTGCGCCGGTGTACAGCGGCCCGCTTCCGGACCGGGCGTCGTTTCCCGAGGATCACCGTCTGTATCAGGGGCAGCTGCCGATGACCGTCGCCGGTGTCACCGAGGTGTTGCGGGGTCACGACGTTGTGGTGGTGATCGGGGCGCAGGTCTTTCGGTACTACCCCTACGTGGCGGGGGAGTATCTGCCTGAGGGCACCGAACTGCTGCAGATCACCGCCGATCCGGGGCTGGCTGGTGCGGCGCCAGTGGGTGACAGCGTGCTGGGGGACACGCTGCTGGTCTTGGAGCAGTTGGTGGACATGGTCGATGATCACAGCGACCGGCCGGTGCCGGCTGCGCAGGTGCCCACCTCCGCGGTTGACGTGACCGGGTCGGCACCGCTCACGCCGGACGCGGTGTGGTCGACGTTGAGCACCGTCAAGCCCGCCGATTCGCCGGTGGTCACCGAATCGACGTCGACGATGGCCCAACAACTGCGATTTCTGCCCAGCACCCGCCCGGCTTCGTTTTTCGCCACTGCCAGCGGCGGTATCGGCTGGGGGGTGCCCGCGGCGGTGGGCGTCGCCCTAGGAGACCGCGCCCGCGGCGTCAAGCGCACCGTGCTCGCCACCATCGGCGACGGGTCATTCCAATACTCGGTGCAGGCGATCTGGACCGCGGCCCAACACCGGCTGCCGATCGTGTACGTGGTGATGCGCAACGGCGAATACTCGATCCTGAAGTCGTTCGCGGTATTGGAAAAGACACCCGGTGTGCCGGGACTGGACTTGCCGGGCCTCGACATCGCCTCCATCGCCACTGGTTTCGGGTGCCGCGCGATCAACGTGGACAGCACCGAAAAGCTCGCCCACGAATTCACCGCCGCGCTCACCGCCGACGGGCCCACCGTCATCGTGGTGCCTACCAAACCGCAGGCCGCGCATCTGGGATAGATGTCATGACCGAATCTCAGTAACGGGGACTCGCCAGTCCGAGCGAAGACAAGGTCGTAGCGATCCATGCTTCACAAACTCACCATCGATTCAATTGCGGTGCGCGCGGTGCTGGTGCCAATGTCAAGGCTCAAGAGATCCGTGCCCAAACGCCTTAGCTCATGACTCGCGTGCGAGAACCCGGACCGGCTCCGCAGGATCATCGCTCGATGGCCGGTCGTCTTGTCGTGAGCTGGCTACTCAATCACGTCGTCGCCGTCGCGCCAGTCGACCTCGGCGGCGGCGTGCAGCGCATCGGCCAGGCGGCGCGCGGTGAGTGTGCCCAGTTCGGCGTCGGGCGGGTGCAGGAACAGGGTCAAGGACGATGTGTCCGCTTGTCGTTGATCAGGCGCTCGCCCGTGCGTTTGCGCTGGCGAAGGCGGGGGCGACGAAGCGCCGCAGTATGGACCGGTAGCGCTTGACGTCACCGTCACCATCCTCGAGACCGTGCATCAGCATCTTCCCGACGTTGCCAATCCACAAATAGATGTACGACCGGAGCAGCACAGGTGACAGCTCGTTGTTCGCGGCGGCGGAGTCGAGAAAGGGATCCCACAACTCGGCTCGGAGCGTCTCCGACGTCCCCGAAGCGATCATCCGTCGGCCCAGGCTCATGCCATCGGGGTCGATCAAGTACCTGGTCAGGGGGTAGGCCTCGAAGATCATCAATCTCGGGGCAGCGTGGCAAGCACTATGGCGCCGATTGCCGCGGCGCCGCCGGCGGTCCCCAAGCCGAGCAATCGTTTCGATGGCGCCATGTGTCGCCACGCGCCAGCGATGCCTGTGATGTCACTGCTGTCTGCGAGTAGGGCGGCGACGAGCCAGGGTTCGACGGGACCGTTGGCGCGGATCATAGCGAAAAGGCCAAGGCCGAGACCGATTTCACGGCCTCCCATCCCGCGCAGGAATGCTTGTGCGTCGGGTGCGGCACCACCGTCCCCTGCGAGTATCCGTCCCGCGGTCGCGGGAGCGACCAGCGCGGCCACACCGAAGAGGATGCGGCCGGTCGCGTAGAGGGTCAGCGGCTTCACATCGACCGCCCGGTGATCCAGATGCGTGCGCGTTCGACGATAAGGGTGGGTTCGAATTTGTCCGCGTGCCATTTCGTGGATCGAACGGTGCCCCTGGAGCCATACCGCCGCATGATGTCGACGTGGTGGGGCAAGCCGACGAACCGCTGTAGGTCGTCCTCGGTCGCCCAAACCGATATCGAACCCCCAATTGCCCTTGCGGGGAGCGACCATAGCCACAGCCCGACAGCTCCCGGCATGGCGTACCAGCCCAAGCGCATGCGTAAACCCTTGAGCACCACCCCGGCAGATCACGGCGATGATCGGCAACGAATTCGGTGACGCTCACAACGACGGGTCTGTCGAGCGGGTTGACCGGCCCAGGCATCCATGGGGTCAGTAGAGGCACCGCCAACGCAGCGGCGGTGGTATTCGTCGGTTGCACCCATCCAGCGTGGCCGTACGATTGGCTCGTGTCAGGATCCAATTCAGCTATTTCTGAACGGACCAATTCAACCGTTCCGGGGTTTCCGGACATCTTGTTCGCGCTGGACCGGTCGGGGCGACGTGGGTTGCGCGAGCAGCTGCAGCAGCAATTACGGTTGGCGATCCAGCAGGGTCGGTTACCGACCGCGGCGTTGCTTCCGCCGTCGCGAACGCTGGCACGCGAACTCGGTGTCGCACGGAGCGTGGTCGTCGACGCGTACGAACAGCTCGCGGCTGACGGGTATCTGGGCGCACGACAAGGATCTGGAACACGCGTCTTGCCGACCACCAAGCTGGTACCAACCGATCCCAAGGTCCAGAGAGAACCCGGACACGCGGTTCGTCTCATCGGCGGATTGCCCGACCCCGCCCTTTTCCCGCGAGCCGAGTGGCTTCGCCACTACCGCTGGGTGCTCAACACCCTGCCCAATCAGCAGTTGGGTTACTCGGGACCGCTTGGCGCGCTGCCGTTGCGTAAAGCGCTCACCGACTACATCTCTCGCGTACGTGGGGTCGTCGTCCGGCCCGACCGCGTGCTGATCACATCTGGCTTGACACAGGCCATCATGCTGCTGTGCCGAGCTTTGCGGGGTCGCGGCGCCGAAACGATCGCGGTCGAAGACCCCGGTTTCGGGTTTCATCGCGAGGCAATCGCCAACACCGGTCTGCGAGTGGTGCCCATCCCGGTAGACGACGACGGCCTTGACGTGGTCAGGCTGGCCGAACACAACGTTGCCGCCGTGCTCGTCGCACCGGCGCACTCCTATCCGACCGGAGCAGTTCTCAGCCCCGCGCGGCGAACGGCGCTCATCGAATGGGCGCAAGACAATGATGTGCTGGTCATCGAGGACGACTACGATGCTGAGTTCCGGTACGACCGGGCACCCATTGGTGCCCTGCAAGGACTTGCACCGGAGCGGGTTGCTTACGCGGGGTGCGCGAGCAAAACCCTAACGCCCGCACTACGACTCGGTTGGCTCGCCCTGCCCGGCCAGCTTGTCGAGGATGTGGTCCGGCAGAAGCTGCTTGATGACATGGGAACCACCATGCTCGAACAGCTCACGCTGGCGCGATTCATCGATACCGGTGGACTGACTCGGCATCTTCGTCGCGTGCGTCCGATCTATCGTCGCCGACTCGACGCCGCCCTCGAAGCGGTCGAGACATCGCTGCCCGACGCTGTGCTCAAGCGCGTCGCCGCGGGTCTGCACCTGTACGTGCAACTACCGAATTGGTGCGACGAGTTGCGCCTCGTTGAGACTGCCTACAAACGAGGCTTAATCATCGAGGGAGCCAGTTGGCATTGGTCCGTCCCACGCTCGGCGCCACCGGCATTAGTACTGGGCTACGGTGCTATCGACGAGGCTGCGATCCGCAATGGACTAAAGATTCTCGCATCGATCTACCAGGAACAACGAGCAAGCCACGGCGCAAACCGGCGCCAGAAACGCGCCCGAACACACCCGATCCACAAGTCTTGAAGATTCCTGTGCGGGCGACGGTCACGTCAGTTCTCAGTTGCAGTACGCCTGCTGCCGGGGGGCGAGTCCACCCACTGCTGCGACAACACCCAGAGCCGTTGCGCCGTGGCGGGATCCGTGGCCGCCGCGTCAGCCTCGGCGATCTGGCAGTCAGCCAGGTAAGCCCCGCCGCGTCCGGCCAGGGACGGTTCGGTGGCTGCCCATACCGTGGTGGCGGCGGCTTGGGCCACGGACTTCATGTTCTCCGGAGCGAAGGTGTCGGTGCTCATTGCAAACAACTTCTTGGCGGTTGCGCGGTCCATATAGCGGCCCAGGTTGGTCGCGCAGGTGCCCGGATGAACCGCCAGCGCCGTGATGCCATTTGCGCCGAAGCGCCGGTGCAGCTCGATTGTCATCAAGATGTTCGCGGATTTGGCCTGCCCGTAGGCCAGGAACGTGTCGTAGCCGCGCCGTTCAAAGTTGATGTCGTCGAGGTCGATTCCCCAGCGCCGGTGCGCTTCGGAAGTCAGTGTGACCACGCGGGCATCACCTGACGCAGCGGCTGCTGCGCGCAGCTGCGGCAGCAGCAGCGTCGTCAACAAGTAGTGCGCGACATGGTTGACGCCGAACTGCAGCTCGAAACCATCGGCGGTTGTGTTGGGTGGAGTGAACATCACACCCGCGTTGTTGATCAGGATGTCAACCTTGGGGAACTTCGAGGCGATCGCCTGACCCGCTGCGCGCACGCTGTCCAGCCGCGCCAAGTCCAGAGGTATCGCGTCGATTCGCGTGGTCAGCTCACCCAGCTGGACCCAGTGGGTGCCCGATCGGAAACTGTCCGGATCCCGCACCGCTGCAACAACTTCTGCGCCGGCCGAAGCCAGTGTGGCCACTGTCTGCAATCCGAGTCCGCTGGACGCGCCGGTCACCACGGCGGTCTTGCCGCTCAGGTCTACACCGGCGATCACCTCGTCGACGGTGGTGGCAAAACCAAACAAGCGAACGCCCCTCCGAATAAGATGCTCAGCCGTCGGTGATCAACAGGTCAGCCAGCGCCGAGCCCAGATTGTGCAGATTTGTCGGCAAGGAGTAGGTGGTGTCGACGCGCCAGTTGACGATCGCACCGGACAAGGCGCCGACGATGATGTCCGCGACGATCTGCGGGTCGTGACGCGTGTGGATCTCACCACGGGCGAGCCCGTCCTTGACTAGTTCGACGAACGTTTCGTGGAAGGGCGAGCCGCGTTGAGCGCCGTAGTCGGCCGCAGCCATCATCTCACCGATCATCTCGCGGTAGGTCTCGCCGGAATCGACCAACGTCGTTGCAATGTCGTCGAATACGCCGACGAGGCGCTGCGGGATCGGCTCATCGCTTCTCGCGAAGACCACGTCGTGCAGATTGACTAGCCGGCTCTCGGCCAGTGCGCGGACCATGTCCTGCCGGGTGGGGAAGTGGTTGAAGAAGGTGCGACTGGCGATGTCGGCGCGCTCGCAGATCTCGTCGATCGTGGTGGCTGAAACACCTTGGCTCAGAAACAATTCGAATGCCGCAGCCAGGATGCGTTCGCGCAGCTCGTTCTTGCGTCGCTCGGCCCGATTCACTGCCGGATCCTAACTCGGGGGGTCAGCTCGGGATCGCGGTGTTGACCCAGGCGCCACAGCGGAATGACGGCCTTGGGGTCGCATTCCTCGTCGACAATCCACTTGCACATACGGCGGACGGGCTCGATGGCGTCTTGGGGCATGGCGATGGCGACGCTGCAGGCGTAGCCGAGGCTGGTCAGTCGTTGCGCCCCGAATAGTGGAAGGGTGTCGCGCAGTTGACGTTTGAGTGATTCCGGGTAGATACCAATGGTCTGGGTGTAGGCGTTGACCGCGCGGGTGACCTGGTCGATGTCGTCGACGGGCACTATGTTGGCCACCCGGCCCGACAACATCGGTGCGTAGTCGACGGGTTCGTCGAACTGCGACACCACGATCGCGCCTTCGCGCTGCTCACCGCCGAAGACCCGATAGAAGTCGTCGGTCATGCGTGAGGATTCGAGCTGCTCGAACAGGTCCCGGTTAGGGTACAGCGGCGCAGTGCTGATGAACGGCGGCAGCTCGACGAGTTCCCGGTAGATCATCTCGCCCAGCTTGTTCGCCTTCGCCAGGCCGGCCTGGTCGGTCCCTGAGAGCGTGTAGATCACCCGCGCGTTGGCGCAGCCCTCCTGGTTGGCGACGCCGATATCAATGGCGGCTCGTTGGGCGACTTCGCGCATGGTGGCCTCGTCGGTGAATGCTTCGGCGCCGATGATGGTGGCACTGCGCTTGGGGTCAAGTGCGATCAGCTCCAGACCGGGCTGGATGTAGCGGGTGACATGCTTGACCGAGGCCAATCCGCCCCAGGCGACAATCTTCTCGACGTGGTGCGGCTGGTACAGGATTTCCTCGACCGCCAGATCCCCACCCTTCCAATAGCCGACCGCCAAGTGTTTGGTGATCGGGTGCTCGGGTGCCACGTCGGCGAGGGTGCGGGCGATGGCCAACGCGGTCAACGGGTCGTTGGAGGGGGCTTTGATGATCGTGTCGCAGCGGGTGATGACCGAGCGCAGGATGGTGACCGCAGAAACCAGGCCGCCGTTGCCGGCCGGGATGTGCAGCACCCGTGACCCGAACGCGCGCACCCGCAGTTCCCGCCCATCGGAAAGCTTGTGCGGCACCCAGCCATTGAGGTAATTCAGGCCAACCTGGGTGTCAGCCACCTCCAGCACGTGGTCGCGGGTGAACAGCGGGCGCAGCACCTGGTAGCTGTTGCGCATCATCTCCGGGGGCAAGACGTTGGCCACCAGCGAGGCTTCGTATGCCTCCTGCAGATGGGTGTTGGTGTCGAAATCCAGTGCCTCGCCGAGGGCTTCGAGGACATCGAGGATCTCGTCGAAACTCACGCCGTAGAGGTCGGACATCTCGCCAGGGCTCTTGAGCGGAAGCCGGTCGACGTACTTGGCCATATTGGGTGCCTGGAATTGGGCGGCCCCGTCGCGGGTTCCGAACGACACCAGGTCGTCGCTGATCAGCTGCCCGCGAAGGAACAACGGGACCGTGTAGGCGGCGCTCACAGGTCAACGCCCTTCATGAAGTCGATCGCCTCGTTGTGCACCTCCTGGGTGGCCGCGCAGGTGATCCGGTCATCCTCGACGCCTTGCTTTTCGCTGTAGCGCATGATGGCGTTCTCGAACGCAACGCTGGTGCGTCCGCACGGGCACTGCAGGTCCCAGTCGATGGTCACCTCGTCGCCGGAAATCACACCACCCCAGTGCGCCCTGAGCAGGATGTCGTAGACCGCGGCACGCCCCGTCTGTTTGCCCGTCCTTGGCAGCGGCTCGCTGGTGTCGGGATCGAGGATGAACGGGATGACCCACGGCATGACGTGGTAGCGCCCTTCCTCGCAGGCCCAGTGAAACGTACTCGCCTCAGAAAAGCCATAGCCGACCTGGATCTTGTCGACGCCGAGGAACTCGGTGATGACGTCCATGAAATCGGACGGCAGGGCAACGCCTTTCATCCCGCCGCCGGTGAGGATCGCCGAGTCCTTGGCGAACACGTTCTTGACGCCACGCTCCAGGCCGGCTTTGGCGATGTCGTACATCAGTTGGTAGGTGCCGATCATGAACACCCTTTTGCCCCGCAGCTTTTCGGTGATCTCGACGAAAAACGCATCAAGTTCCTGGGGCTGACGCAGCTGCATGGCGATGAACTCGTCCTTGCGAGCTGCCAGCGCGGGATCGATCTCCAACCGGTCGAGTTCGCCCCGGGAGGCCGCGGCGCGCATCTTCGACGCCAAGAACATCAGATCGGTCTCCACCGACCCGGAATACAACGGATGGAACTTGGATTCGTCGCCGCCGGTGAACCCGCTCTTGATCATGTCGGCGATGCGCAGGTGCCCGAGTTTGCCGCTGGCGAAGTTCGGCCAGATGACGTCGACCGACGGGTTCAATTCCTTATCGGTGGGTTCCTGGCCGAACGTCTGGAATAGACAGATTTTCCACAGCACCATGCCTTCCACGGCGCCGCGTTTATCCTTGGGCAGGATCGACAACGTGCCGGTGGTCCCGCTGGAGGTGATCACCTGAAGCGGAGTCTGCTCATCAAGGCGGTCGATCCAATCGTCGATACTGTTGCACCCCTGCGTATCGACATTCGATAGGTCGTAACTGGTCAACTTGTCCAGCCACTTGGTCATCAGGTCGAACCGTTTTTTGTCGATCAGTGCGGACGGGTACGACTTGAACGCCGTATGCGAGAACATCAGCGGGACAACGTCGTTGAATTCATCGAGTTCCGTAATCCCTAGCCGGTCGGCCAATTTACGCAGCATCTCGATGCTTTCGTGATGCTGCCGGAAGCGGATGCCCATCGCCTGGCGCTGCAGCTCCTCGAGTTCAGCGCGCGAAATGCTGTGCATCTGCGTATAGGACTGCCCGAAGAAATTGATCGGGTCGTCCATGAAGTGCGTGACCGACTTCGTTGTTGGCGCGCTCATGGTTCTTCCACCATCCCGGATTTGGCCTTGCCGTCCGCTGGGTCCGACTCGCCGATGGTAACGCCTGTTGCAGTCATATGCAATCGTGCAGTCATCTGCAGCTATTTACGTCGAGGTTGCCGCAGCTAGCTTCCGGCGACGGGCTTGAGGGGCAGACCGAGCAAGCGGCGGGTCATATCAGTCAGCTTGGTGCGCAGCGTGTCGTCATCCACATCGGCGACCAGTGGGTGCATGACCCCGCTGCTGATCGCCCCCGACAACATCGCGCCTTCGAGCGCCCCGTCCTCGCCTTCGCCCAGCAGCACTCTGTATAGACGGTCCATGAACCGTTGGAATGGTTCGTGTTCGGCGAGCAGCCGCACCACGACGGGATCGAACTGCAACGTGCGTACCAACCGGCGGTCACGCACCGCCATGTCGATTACATGCACCAGCAGCGCATCGCGGGCTTGCGGCCCGTCACCGTGCGCCTCGGCTTCCTCGAGTGCCGGTCCCAGCCGACCGAGTTCGCGCTCGGTGACCGCGAGCACGATCTGCTCCTTCGTCCGAAATTGGTGATAGACAGCAGCTTTCGTGATCCCGACGGCATCAGCGATCCTCTGCAGCGACGTACCGCTGACACCGTGCTGGGCGAACAGGACCAGCGCGGCATCGAGCACGCGCGTCCGGGCAGCGCTGTGCTGGACGACCCTCAGCTCTCCGTTGGTAACCGGCCGTCGTGCTGATTCCACACAACGAGACTAGACGAACGGCTATTGACCTGAGGCTAGCCGAGCGGCTAGTTTCGCTGACTAGCCGAGGGTCCAGCCCAGCGGGCAGTGTGCCGGAAGGAGTCACCGATGTCCGACGTCGGCGAGAACGATGCAGAAGGTCGGGGATCTGCGCGAAGTGCGATGAGGCGTACCGACGGTGAGCTGATCCTGTTGTGGACGTTGCCCGCGTCGGCGATCATCTGGATCAGCGCGTTTCTGCTGTTCCCCGGGTTCACGCCGCCGATGTCGCCCACGATGCCGGCGGAGCAGGTTGCTGCGTTCTATCGGGAAAACCAGTCGGGCATCCGCTACAGCATGATCCTGTTCAACTGGTTCTGCGTGGGCCTCATCCCGGTTTTGATCCTGATCGTGATGCAGATCCGCAGGATGGCTCATCGCACGCCGATCTTCTCCTACTGCATGCTCGGCTGCGTGGCCGGCGGTCCCACCCTTTTTCTCGTCGCCAACGTCTGCTGGCTGCTGGCCGCCTTCCGCCCGGAACGGAATCCGGAGCTGACTCAGATGTTCAACGATTTCGCGTGGATCACGTTCACCAGTCAGGTTCCCTTCCTCATTGCGCAAAGCGTGATTCTCGCGCTGGCGATCTACTTCGACGATCCGTCGCACCCGGTATTCAAACGCTGGGTGGCCCATTTCAATCTTCTCGTCGCGGCCGCGCTGGTGCCCGCGGCGTTCGTCGGGCTGGCCCTGGCTGGGCCCCTGGCGTGGGACGGAGCATTGTCTTTCTGGCTCAAGAACATTTCCATCGCGGTGTGGATCCTCGTGATGGGCGTCGTTCTCGGCCAGGCGGTTTATCGGGAGCGCGCCGAGTACTTGCAACGCGCCAAAGAACGGGTCATCGCATGAGCGCATCGGCGACGCAGACGGCGTCCCCGCTCGAGGCGCCCCCGGGTGCGCTGCATCACCGGATCGCCTGGCATTGCCGGCATAACCCGAAGCGCGAGCTGTGGTTGGCCTGGTGGACGCTCGTCGTCTTCTACAACTTCTTCTTCCTCGTGTTCTTCGTGATCACGCGCGTCCAGCCCCCGCCTAGCCCCGCATGGGACACACCGAGGGTCGTGCAGTGGTTCCACGACAACCACTTTGGGATACTCATCGGGTTCGCCATCATGTTCGTCATCACCGGCATGACGACAATGAGCAATGCACTCATCGCCTATTCCATGCGGCGCATGTCGGTCAGCCGCGCATTCGCGTATTCGTACCTCATTCTTTATTCGCTTAGTGCGATTCCCGGCATGCTGCTGATGTGTATCTCGCTGACCGTCGGGGCCCTGCGACCCGACCGCGATCCCGAGCTGATCAGTTGGCTCTACGACTTCGCCTTCTTGTCGTTCGTCGGAACCATGGGGGTGTTCCTGATCGGCTCGCTGGTATGGATGCTCGCGATTCTCATCGACAAGAATCGGGTCTTCCCAAAGTGGTTCGGCTACCTCAACCTCTGCAACGCGCTCACCGAGATCGTCGTCTCGCCGGCATGGATCTTCCGGAGCGGCGTCTTGGCCTGGAACGGCCAGATCGCGTGGTGGCTCGACATGGTCGTGTTCGGCATCTACACAGGCGTCTTCATTTTCCTGCTCAGGCAGATGATCCAGCGTGAGGACTTCGGTACCGGGCCGCTGCCTGACCGCGCGGCGGCGGCACAATGACCGACCTTGCCGGCGCCGACACGGCACAGGACGCGAATAAGCCTGCCAAGTTCGTGCCGGGGCAGCCGGACATGTGGGCCTTCGTTTTCTTCGAAACACTGGTCTTCACAGCCTATTTCGGCTTCTACCTGTTCTACCGCACCCAAAGCCCCGAGCTCTTCTTACACTCCCAGGCGCAGTTGGACCTGCGCATCGGGGTCTTCAACACCCTCGTGTTGCTGCTGAGTTCCTGGTCGGTGGCGCGATGCGTCCAATCGGCCCGTGCCGGGGCCTACCGACCGGCCCTCAAAGACGCCTTCCTCACCGCGTTCTTCGGTGTGGTGTTCCTCTGTTCCAAGGTGTTCGAGTGGGCCCGACAGATCCAAATGGGCAACGGCTTTGCCAGCAGCGACTTCTTTACCTACTACTTCTTTCTCACCGGTATCCACTTTGTGCACCTGCTGATCGGCTTCGTCGTCCTCGGTGTTGCCATCTATCAACTCCGGAGTCCGGCACCAAGATCCCAGGGATCCCAGGAGCTCGTCGAAACATGCGCCACCTACTGGCACACCGTCGACTTCCTCTGGGTGCTCATCTTTGCGCTGCTGTACGTGGTGAGGTGACCGTGATCAAATTCAACAAAAGGCTGCTGGTCGTATGGGTCGTCCTGGCGTCGTTCACGCTGACCTATTTGTGGATAGACCACGCCGCTGAGAATCCTGACGGATCGCTGAGACCCAGTGCGGTGGTCACGTCGAGCGTGATCGTGATCGCACTCATCAAGGTGCGCATCATCTTTCGGGAGTTCATGGAAGTGCGCCAGGCCCCGGTCTTGCTGTGCCGGCTGACGGATGCCTGGGTCGTGCTTATCGCTGCCGCCCTGCTCGGCAGCTACTTCATCGGCACGGCGATCCGGTAGTGCGCGGCGCCTGAAAAAGGATATGTTTTTCGCCGACGGCGTTGTCGACTGATGAGGACGGATATGTCGAGGACTGTGGTGATTGGGGCGTCGAGCGGGCTCGGGCGCTGCATTGGTGTCGGACTTGCGCAGCGCGGTCACCAGGTCGCGCTTCTCGCCCGGCGCCGCGAGCGCATCGAGTCCGCGGCCCAGGAGGCGGGGTCGGGCGCGCTCGCCGTCGAATGCGATGTCACCGACGAGGCATCGTGCCGATCGGCCGTCAACGACGCCGCCGACGCGCTTGGCGGCATCGACAACCTGGTGTACACACCTGGCATATCGCCGCTCGTCCGCCTGGAGGATACCGATGCCGAGACGTGGCGGCGCGTCTTCGATACCAACGTCATCGGCGCGGCGCTGGCGACGGCCGCGGCGGTGCCACATCTGACGGCCTCCGCGGGCAGGGCGGTCTACCTCTCGTCCCCCACAGGCACATTCGGGCCGCCCTGGCCTGGCCTCGGGGCCTATGGCGTCAGCAAGGCGGCGCTGGAGAGACTCGTTGAGGCGTGGCAAGCCGAACACCCGAATATCGGCTTCACCTGCCTCATCGCCGGGGAGTGTGCCGGCGGTGAGGGCGACGCGCAGACGGGAATGAACGTCGGCTGGGATCTCGAACTCGCCAAGCTGGCCTACCCGCTTTGGTTGTCGCGTGGCTGCATGTCCACGAACTTGATGCCCGTCGAGGATCTCGTCGAAGTGGTTCACACGATTCTGCGCACCGACGCAGCAACGTCGATGCCGATCGTGGTTGCCAGAGCTGCGCCCGCTGGCAGTGCAGCGTTTGCAACGTAATCCCTGTTCGGCCCTCAGCCGGGGACCTTGCGAAGAATGAAATTGGCGATGGCGGCGGCCTGCTGGGGACGGTCGGTGGTGGAGTTGCCGGGGGCGACGTAGGTCAGGTCCAGGTCGATGACGACGTTGGCTTTGGCGGCGATCGCGCGGACGGAGTGCCGCGGCAGTAGTCCCTTTGTCGCCACATCCATAGTGGTGATGCCGTTGCCGGCATCGGTGGGAAGGCCCAGAGAAAAAGTCAACGTTTGCCCGGAAGGAAGGGTCAGTTTCACGTCAGAGCCGCCGCATTGGTGCCATCCTGACAGCAGGTTCGTCAGTTGTGTTTGCGCTGCGGGCGCGTCACGAAATGCTGCGACCCCTGCGGTGACCTGCATTGAGTTTTGGGGGTCGCGGGTGTCGGAGAATTCTGACGCGTGGTAACCGAAGACGGCTTCGACGTTGTAGGCGTCCGGGGTGCCAGGGCCGATACTTCCCCAGCACTCCGGGCGGTCGATGCGTCCTTCTCTGTCGTGTCTGTCGACGTGGTCCCAGGTTTGGCCGACCGCCAAGTTGTGGTCACCGGTGATGTTTCTGACGTCAGCCAGGCCGGGCAACAGCTGCGCTAAATCATTCGGCGCCACCGTGGGCGGCGGGGGTGGTGTGCTGGTCGCGGTGGTGGGTGTTGCGGTCTGGTTGGAGTTGGTGGCAGCGAGGGTGGCCCATACGACCAGCCCGACGACGGTAAGGGCGATGACCACATACGACAGCGTCACCCCGACTAGAGCGCGCTCACGACCCTGTTGGCCGGTGTGGCGGATTTGTGCGAGCCCCAAATGTCCCA
The DNA here is from genome assembly GCA_963728815.1 of uncultured Actinomycetota bacterium. Classification (GTDB taxonomy): domain Bacteria; phylum Actinomycetota; class Actinomycetes; order Mycobacteriales; family Mycobacteriaceae; genus Mycobacterium. The sequence goes on along the minus strand of CAVSLH010000009.1, from coordinate 1,492,662 downwards.
GGATCGCCCCGGCGGGGGCGAACACGAACGCGTACACCAGCGACAACGTCGCGAATGTGTTGACAGGTGGGCGGGATGGCGGTTCGGGTGGTGCCGGAAACTCCACCGGCGGTTCTGCCGGCGGCTCGACAGGGACGCGGCCAAGCGGATCATAACTAAACGGGTTGTGCCCGAACGGATCCTGAGGGTTGGTCACGCAGTGGTCCTCCTCAGCCCGGCCTTCCCAGCACCCGCTCGATACGGGTAACCATCGACTATCGACCCGACCGTCAGCATGCAAGCAACCCTACGGTCAATTCAAGGGCGTCAGGGGTCGTCGGGCGAACATCGTTGTCTCCTGGTTGCCGCCCTGCCGGATACTCCGCCACTTCGGGGTGACCGGCGGGCGAACCGCCTGCCAGCTACATGTCGCTGCCCGCCAAGTGCTTCATGTTACGAAGAACACATGAAGCAATCGCCGCGAGTTGGTGGCAGGCTGGCGCAGGGCATCACCGCCCATCCGCCCGGACAATAATCGCAGCTCAGCAAGGAAATACCTCATATTGCGTGGACTGGCCGCGCAATCAGCGCGCCATGGGACTATCGAACCTCAGCGGCCAATTACCCGTTGCAGTGCTACATGTTTGTGTGCTTTAATACGTAGCGTTCAGCTGCTAAAGACAAGCAGCTGGCGTCGCAAAAGGAGAGGCTGAGCCGTGACGACCGAGACCTACGACATCAACAACATGCCGATGCCGTGGCAACAGCGGTTTGCTTTCACCAGGAAGCGCACCGGCAGCAACCTGCTCGCGTTCAAAGGCATGTGGCGTAAGGGCCTTACCCTGCTCGCGGTCGCCATCGCGATCCCCGTCACGCTTGTCGTCAGCGACGTGTCCTACTTGCTTGCACGATCGATTTGGACGGGATTCGCCTCAGCAAATGTGACCAACTACGGCTTCTATCTGCACGTCGTCAGGCACGGCCGCTCCTGGAACTTTCTGGAAGGCATCAGCCGCCGCACCCAATACGCCTAAGCGTCTACCCTGCAATGTTCTCGTGGTGAAGACGCTGCCTACCAGCTCGAGTCCCTGGACGCTCCCATCGGAGCCCCTAGTTCGGGTACGCGTCTAGTTCGGGTGCGCGTCCTGGTGGCCGCGCTCCCGCAACGCAAACGCGAGGTTTGGGTGTCGTCAGTGCCCAGACAGCGGATGGGCGACGGTAGTTGGTTACGGGCCAGCACCTGCAATCCGTTCTCGCCGTGGCGCGAGTCGACGGCATAAAGCATGTTGTCGTCGTGACCGGCGACGTAGCTGCGCTCCACCGTAGTGTCGTCGCCTGCCGAGACCGCAACATCCATAGCCAATGAGCCGCTCAGCTCGGGGGGCGACGAAGGGCCCTCGTAATAGCGGATTCCCGATGGTCCGTAGAGGTGATAGTCGATTTCGCGTCCGCGGTTCGCCCCGTCGATACTGTCCGCGGGATCGCCGGTGATCGCGGCGGTCGGTAGTTTCCGGAAACCGTACTGATCCACCGGCGTCACCGACATTCCGTCCGCCGACAGGGCGAGCAATATCCGCATTCCCGCGTCTTCGGATAGGTAAGCCGGAGCCGGGCCGGCGTCGAAATCATCGACTTGGCGCAGACTGTCAAGTTCGACCACGGCGACCCTGCCACGCTCCGGCTGCGGCACGAACGCACGAACACGACTCGGTCGTCTTTTTGGCTGATCTGCAGATTGCGTCCTACCGCCATCGGCGCGGACAACCGCATCTTCGCATCCTCGGGGCGGGAACCCGCGGTGATCTCGGCCAGTCGGTGATCGTCAGTAAGCGCGACCAAAGCGTGCGCGCGATACGACCACACCGGGTTGTGCAACACCGCGCCGACAGACCACAACATGACCTCGGACGCGCTTTCCAACAACGCCCCTGGGGCGGAACAGCCGGACGCCACCATGACGGCGCCCAGCGCCCCCAAGCGCCGCAGCAGCCGCGTCCAAAGGCCCATTCTCGGAGAGCAGTACCCGACCCGCGCACGGCTACACCTGTTGGAACCTCCTGACCAGCCGCGGCGCGCACAACGTTTGGTGACTGGGTTGGTCGGGTAGCCGCACGGGAGCGCGCCAACAGCCCGGCACGCTGCAACAGCAACCCGGAAGGACATCATGGCTAAGTCCGCCGTCCCGTCGCCCACCGACGTGGTCGACTTTCTTGTCAACCAGCACGAGCAGATCAAGTTGCTGTTCGCCGAAACGTTGTCGGCGTCTGGTAAGGAACGCGAAAAGGCCTTCGTCGAGCTTCGGCGATTGCTTGCGGTGCACGAAACCGCCGAGGAGGAAATCGTTCACCCCAGGGTCAAGCGAAAGATCGCCAACGGCGCAGCCGTGGTCGAGAAGCGGCTCAAGGAAGAGCACGAAGCTAAGACGGTCCTCCAGCAGCTGGAGAAGCTCGACGTCGACAGCGAGGAGTTCACTCGCCAGCTGACGGGACTCCGCGACGCCGTCCTCGACCACGCCGAACATGAGGAGAACGACGAGTTCACCAGGCTGGGCAAGGAATTGAGCAGCCATGAGCTCGAAAGCATGGGCCGCGCCGTTAAGCTTGCCGAAGCGATCGCGCCCACCCGGCCGCACGCAGGAGTCGAATCCCAGGTGGCCAACCTGGTAGCGGGTCCGTTCGCGGCGATGCTGGACCGCGCCCGCGACGCCATCGTCGGCAAAGGCTAGCCCGGCGACGATGCGGGCCGTGAAACGGCCCGAGGTGGGGGCACCTCTCGCTTGCGGGGGAGAGCTGGGCAATCGGACGTGAGCCGCCTGGCGTTCAGGCGGGTTCGCAGGGGTATGCCCAGGGGCATTACGTCACTGGGCTACTTTCTATCCTGCGAGGAATTCCCTCCAGATGAGTAGGTGCGCCAGGATGTGCGCACTGAGTCGGCTGGTTTCGAAAGGTTGTGGATCTCCGACCATTTCCATCCGTGGAACGACGAGCAGGGTACTCCCCACACGTTTCGTGGTACCCGTAATCACGGTCGTTTTTCGTTCCGAGGTCCCGCAACGTTGTTCGGGCCAGCGAACGTGACCTCTAAGCTGTTGCGTTCCTTGCGTTCTCGCTTGACATGGCCGGGTTCTACCCGTCAACCGGAGGGCCCAAACGCCCGGTGCGTCACCGGCTCACGCGCGGTCGAGCTCGACCACCAGCGGCCGGTGATCGGAGATCGGCATCAGCTCAGCCTCGGCGGCACTGCCGTGCAGGCAACGGTCGTCGGTCAGGATGTGGTCGAGCTGACGGTCTGGGGCGGACGCAGGAAACTTCGCGGCCACCGCTAGCGGCCGCATGCCCGACCGGCGTCGCACCGCCACGGGTGTGAGGTTGAGGTCTCCGGCCAACAGCCGCGGACTCGGGAAGCCACGCAGGTCGTGGATCAGTCGGCGCAGCTGGCGCCCATTCCAGCCGGGTACGAAAGACAGCCCGTGGTTCCTCGTCGACGATCATCACCTTGTTGGGCCCGGGCAGATACATGGGGAAACGCACGGGAATCCGGGGCAATCGCACCACCTGCCAACTGGCCGCCGGAAAACGAGACAGCAGCGCGATCCCAAAGGCCGCCGTCCCGGGTTGTTCATGCCCGGTGGCAGCCATCCAGGTCGCCCCGGGGGTGCCGGAGATCGCGGCCACAAACCGGTGCTCCACGGCCTCCATGGCTTCGGCCGCCACCGCGGTGAGATCGGCGCGATCGGACCGTGGCTGCTCAAAGTCAACCTCTTGCAAGCCGAGCAGGTCTGGATCAAGGTGGCGCACGCATTCCCTCAGCCGCTGCGGGTCCACTCCGTCGCCGACGGTGCGGCCGTGCAGGATGTTGAAGGTCGCCACGTGCATCACTGGGCCCCGGGGACCTCTTCGCGGGCCGCCACCGACTGGCCGCCACCGGTGTCGAATACCTCGACGACGACGTCGTGGTCCCGGTAGCAGCCCAGCGATGTCAGCCCGGGCGTGGCCGCGATGACTGCGTGGGCCTCGTCGCCGGTGAGCGGGTAGTCGGCCACGGGGTGGCGCCAGTGTGCGGCAACGACAGTCGCGCCCGGCTGCAGCCTGCGGCATTCGCGGCGCAACACCGTGGCGAGTGCGTCGGCCTCCAGGTAGTACGCGACCTCGCTGAGCACCAGTAGGTCGAAGGGCCCGGGCGGCCACGCTTCGTCCAGCGACGACCGCGCCAGCGTGACCTGGCCCCGGAAGTCGGCATCCCGCAGCCGCGCATCGGCGGTCCGCACCGCCACATCGGCCACATCCACCGCGGTCACGTGATCGCAGCGCAGCGCCAGCAACTCGGTCAAAATCCCGATGGAACAGCCCGGCTCGAAAGCATGCCGGTACCGGCGGTGGGGCAGCATCGCCAGGGTTATCGCGTACTTGCGCTGCTCGTACCAACGTGTCGACAGCTGCCAGGGATCGTCAGTGCTGGCATACATCCGGTCGAAGTAGGCGTCGGGTAGTCGCGTGGTCACCGGAATACCACCTCTCCCACCGCCAGTCCTACCGCCAGCAGCCGCTGTAGTACGAACGCCGGCAGCACGGGCGCTAAGCCGCCGTTGCCCGGCTCGAACTGGCTGCGAAAGCATTGCGCGGCATGGCGTTTGCGACCAAGGGCCGACCCAGCGAGGGGCACCGTGTAGGCCCGATCCCACGGCACCGCCGGGTCGGTCGGGCTGGCCCAGTGCCACATCCAGACCGGATACTCCACCAACGCGGCACCGGTGCGCGCGCACGCTGCCGCCGCCGCGCGTCCGACGGCCTCGTGGTCGGGATGTCCGTCGCCGCGCCAGGTGGCGGCACACCAGGCCCGGGGCGCAGCATCTTCGAGGATCTCCACAAGCAAATCGGTGAGTCCATCCTCGTGGTCGGCCAGTTGACCGTCCGGCAGGCCCAGCGACACGGGCGGGCGAATCCCCAAAACTCCTGTTGCCCTGAGCAGTTCGCTTCTTCGTCTGGATTCCAGGCGAATCCGCTGCAACGGCGACGCGCCGGGCCGAGCGGCGCTGCCGTCACTGACCGACACCACCTGGACGTCGACGCCCGACGCAGCCAGTTGTGCAGCCGTAGCCCCCAGCCCGAGAGTCTCGTCGTCGGGGTGCGGCGCGACCACAACCAGGCCTGGGCACCCGGTCAGATCCAATGGCGGCAAGGCACCCCTTTTCAGGGCGGCAAGCCACGCGTGCGCCTGCGTTCCTGTGCCCGACAGCGGCGTGTCCGCAAACCGGGTGCCGTTGCCAGTCGGCACGATATTCAAGGCGTCCTCACCATGCCACACGTTGCCAACGTTCGGCGGTGCGCCCCGACGCGGGCGTTGACAACCCCAGTTTCCCCGACTCCAGCCAGTGCTTTACCAGGCCCGCCGTCACGCGCAGCCCCCTCCCGCGGATCCCCTCAGTTGACGCAGGCGATGGCCGAATCCGTGTGGGGCCCGGGCCTGGGTGCGCGCCGACGTCGTGACCGACAATTCGGTGTCCCGGTGAATGCAGTAGCCGGCGGCCTCGAACTGCGCTACCAGGTCGACATCCTCGCCGGAGGACAGCGTGCGAAAGCCACCAACCCGCCAGTAAGCTCGGGCGCTAAAGCCCATGTTGGCGCCGTGAATGTGTTCGTGCCGGCCGTCCTGACATAACGGGCTCGCATCGTAAGCCTGCATATAGCGGTCGGCGACGTCGGCGGAATGGTGACGCCAGTCGGCCACACGCACCACGCCCAGAGCCATGTCCGCGCCGAGCCCCAGCTGATGTGCCAGCCAGCCGGGGTCCACCCGACTGTCGGCGTCGGTGGTGGCGTACCAGCACTCGGTGTCGTGCCCACATAGCGATCGGGCGTAACCGAAACCGGCAGCGCGCGCAGCCCCGACGTTGCGGACGTCGACGCTGACGAAGTGCACATCGGGCCCGTACCGACCGGCCAACCTTGCGCTGTCGTCGTCGCTGGCATCCAGCACCACCACTACTGCGACCGGGATCGGTACACATAGGGCAGCCGTCACCACCGCGCGCAGGCACCCCGGCAGGTTCGCCTGTTCATTGTGGGCGGGAATCACGACGGCAGCCCGGTCATAGGCTCGGCGCGTAGGGGCTGACATAGCTGGGGGTTGCCCATTGCGCCGCCACTTAAAACAGACGACAGCCCACCTCGGCACTCAGTGGTGGCGCAGTTTGGCGATCAACTTGTCTTTCGTCAGGCCTGAATACCCGGACATACCAAGCTCTTTGGCCCGCTTCTTGAGTTCCGTCACCGTCCAGTCGGCGTAGGAACCGGACTTGCCGCCCTTACGGCCGACCGATGACTTGCCCCGCGCAGCGGCCGCGTTGGAAATCCGTGCTGCCTTTTCCTCGGAGTTGCCCTCTTTGCGCAACTCTTGGTAGAGCTTCTCGTTCTTGATCGACGGATTCGGCATGATCGTCACCCTTCTGTGCGTGATCGGACGCCGCTGCCAGGATGCCCGGCCTGACGGCACTCAAACCCGCACGCTTGGTACGTCTGAAAACCCGTGAAAACGGCCCTGAAACGGCTAAGTCACGACGTCGTGAACTCCACACCTATCCAGCACCTCCGCGGTTATTCGACAAAGAGTCCAATCCGCCTGCCGACGCCAGCAAAACCACCAGCTCAATAGCCGGACGAAGCGCGTCGGTCGCCATCCCTCAAGCGTCCACCCGTCGACGGCCTGGGCCACGGTCCCTGTCGCGCGGTATCCATCATGCGAAACGCTCAGGACAGGAGACGAAGAGCCGAGCACCAGGTTTGCGTCGACATCGAGCTATACACTCCGGTCGGTCCGATGCTTGCGCATGACGACCTGCATCACGTTCTGTGTCCGGCACCGAACCCACTGCCGTGCAACGGATTTGACGTCGTGATTCGAGCCCTGCCCAAGGTTCCGGGCACGGAGCTCGTTGTCGCTGAAACCGCCGCCACCGACCACAGCCACGACGAGGCGCGGGCCGAGCTCAAACGCCTCGCCACAGAGTTGGGAGTGGCCGACCGGGTCCGCTTGATGTGCGCGGTCGTTGGTGACGACCTGCCGATGTTGCTGCGATCCGCCGACGTGGTCGCGTGCACACCGCGCCAGCCGCCACGCGCGACAACGATGTTACAGGCCATGGCCAGTGGAGTGGCAGTGGTCGCGCTGCCAGTCGGTGTCCTGATCGACGCCGTAGTGCACGGCGTAACCGGTCTCGTGTTGTCACCGAGCAAACCCGGCGAATTGGTCGGCGCCTTGAGAAGCCTTCAAGCGCGGCGCTTTCAGCGTGAGAGCATGGGTGCGGCGGGTCGCAGCCGCGCACTGTCGCGCTTCACCTGGGACCGGATCGCGCTCGAATCACTGACCATCTATCGACAGCTCAGTTCGCCGTACTTGCCGGCCGGTGGTGCCGCAGCCTTCGGGAGCACGGTGACCGCAATGGGCGAGGCATGCGGGTGACCCTGTGTAATCTCGCGTGCTCCTCGGCGTAGCCGCAGGGCTACCCGACGCGGTCCACGCCTGCCCCGCCCCTGATCCCCTCGTGGGGGAGAGGCACGGCCCGGCCGCACTTCGATACGAGCAATTCCGCGCTGTCGACCTGGACGCCGCGCGGCGATTCTTTGCCGGCGCAGCCCTACCAGGGCCGCAGCTGAAGATCTGGCGTCGCGGCGCCGCAAAACCACCGAGCTGATCGCCTGCTGCGCTCGCCGCCCGCGGTGAGCGGTGGCGTCTACCATGTGCGGGAGAACACCGTTATTGCCGGGCAGGAGATCTCATGGTCGAGATTCACTTAGAGCAGACGATCGCCGCACCTGTGGAAAAGGTCTTCGACTGGCTGGCCGACCCGGCCAACTTGGCTGCCGCTCCGTTGGTTCTCAAGGCCGGTTATGCGAAGGGCTCGTCGTCTGGCGCGGGCGCGGTGCGCGAGGTGACCGGGGTTGGCACGTCGTTCCGCGAAGAAATCACGGCCTACGATCGGCCGCGCAGTTACTCCTATCTCATCGTCCGCTCGTTCCCGCCGTTCAATCACGAGGGCGGCACACTGACGTTCACTGCGTCGGGCAACGGCACGCACGTCGACTGGCTAACCAACTACACCCATCCCGTTCGCGCAGGAGGCAAGCTGACGGAGGCGGTCAGCTACCGGCTGCTCCGCTGGAGCTTCCTCGCGATCCTCAATGCATGCGCGCAGGCGCTGGAGAGCCAGCCGGTCTGAAATCAGTCGCAGGACAATGCTTTCACTAGACTCGGTGTCCACCGGCGTCTAGCAGTTCGGCGACCATGATTTCGACCTGCGCGCGGTCGAGGACGGTGACGCTTCCGTCGGGTGCCCATCCGCATCTTGACGTCATCGAGTCAATCCAACGCGTTGCCACGGCACTCGGCCGCCGCGCCTTCAATGGCCACGAACTGATCGCGGGCGCTGCGCTCGGCCAACGCGGTGATCAGCTCGTCTTTCGACGGAAACCAGTGGTAGAAAGCGCCTTTGGATACTCCGGATCCGCGAGGGCGAACATCCGGGTACCAATCTGCGAGGCGTCTGATGGGCTCATTGCTACCTCCGCTGGTGACACCCCACTACGACCACTGTTCGGTATACAGACCACTAGTCGGTATGGCTGACCGACAGTTTGAGATGCTTTTCGAAGAACGGTGCGGCTTCGGCGTCGGCGCGGTCGACGTACTTGGGCACGTCGTAGAAGTCCATGTGCCTGCCGCCCTCGACGATCACCAGGTTCTTTTCGCTGCGCACCCGAGCATGCAGCCCGGTGGAGTTCCACAGTGAGCCGGCGTCGCTGCCGGCCACCATCAGGATTGACTGCGTGAGCAAATCCTCGACCAGGTGGAAGGCGTCGAACGCGAAGATCTTCGACAGGCTCTTGCTCATCAGGTACTTGTTCTTCGCATTGGGGTGTGCAGCGCGCGGGGTCAGGTAGTACTCGCTGGCCTGGACCAGGTCGTACGGCGTGTCTTCATCGGGCTCCGCCGGAACGTACGGGCTGAAGGCGGCTTCGGCGCCCTGGGCTTCGGCGGTGCGCTGCTGGGCTGCCGCCGCCAATGTCGGTACCGCGTCCGCGTCCAGACCAGTGCCGTACCAGCCGCGCCGCCAGGCGGCGCCGATGTCGAGACTGCTGACGATGCCGACAGCCTTGACGCGGTGATCGGTCATGGTGGCGTTGACGGCGTAACCACCCCCGGCACAGATACCCCAAACACCGATACGCTCGGCGTCGACATAGGCCAGCGACTGCAGATAGTCCACCGCGGCACGTATGTCTTCGACCCGGGCAGTGGGATCTTCGAGGTGGTGCGGATCGCCGCCACTATCCCCCTGGTAGGACGCATCAAAGGCCAGGGTCACGAAGCCCTGCTCGGCCAGTTTGCTCGCGTACAAACCCGAGGTCTGCTCCTTGACCCCGCCGCCTGGGTGCACGGTGACCAAAGCGGCGTAACTGCCGCCTGCGTCGAAGTCCGGAGGGAAATTGAGGTTGCCCGCCATGCTGATCGGACCATTGGGAAAGGTGACGGCCTCCACTGATCACTCCTCTTCGTCAAACTCTTCGGCAACAACAAGTCAACACACCTGCCCCCGCCGCGCCCAGGCCACCTTCAACCCAGGTACAGGCGAGCCACCCATACACTGACCCATCGTGGGCATTCTGTTTGGGTTTGCACCCTGGATCGTCTATTGGGTGCTGGTCGGTAACGTCCCCTTCAAAGCCGCCGTTTTGGTCGCGCTGGCGATCGCCATCGCCGGGTTTGCGGTCGGGCGCACCACGGGCAAGCCGGGGCGTACGCTCGAAATCGGTTCTATAGCAACATTCTTAGTACTGGCGGTGCTGATATTTGCGTTCAGCGAGGCGCCGATCCAGCGGTGGATACAGCCGCTCAGCAATGCCGGGATCTTCCTGCTGGCGCTTATCAGCGTGCTGATCGGCAAGCCGTTCGTGCGTGAGTTCGCCGCCGCGGAACAGCCTGCCGACGTGGTCAAGACCGAGCTGTTCGACCGGATGGCCAGGCTACTGACCTGGATCTGGGTCGCGACGTTCGCCGCCATGACGGTGTCGTCGGCGATCCCGTCGGTCGTGGATGGCAACGCCTCGATTCTCGACACGAAGACTCCGCTGTCGTTCGTCTGTTTCTGGATCATTCCGTTCTCGCTGTTCGGCGTGGCGGCGTTAGCGTCGCGGTTCGCGCCCGACCGGATGCTTGCCGGGATCGACGACGTCGCCCGGGAAACCTCGTTCGTTGCGTACGACGAAGCCACGATCGATGAGCTGTATTACCTGGCCCAGGAACACGCGAATCGCGAAGTCGGCGCGGGTAAGGAGGCCTACGACGTGAAGGTCGGAGGGATGGGAACTCCGCTGACGGGCGACGAGTCTCGAAAGTCGTGGCCCTCGACCTACAAAGTGCGCGATCGGCGGCGTTAAGAAGGATCGCCGGGTGTCGGTTGCGCTCCTTCGTGAGATGTTCGACCAGATGGTCGTTGCCAAAACGCCGAGCTCATCGAGCACTACTACGATCCCGACTTCGTCATGTACTCCGATGGGCTGACCCTCGCCCCGGTGAGGAGCCGACCCGAATCGAGGTCGTGCTCATTGCGGCTTACCGCAACGGCCGCATCCACCGGATCTGGGAGACAACCTGGCCAAGTTGGCGCAGCGTCGCCGTACTGGAAAATTACTGACCGTCAACGTAATCGGCGCATCAGCTCGGCGGCGGCGCATCTCCCGCTGAGCACGGCACCGTGCACAGTGGCGGGGTTGTTGACGCCGACGGCCTCACCCGCCAAGTAAAGCCGGTCGCCGATCGGTTCCTGCAGCTGGCGCCGGTCGTCGAGGCCGGAACCGGGCGCGTGGAACGAGTATGTGCCGCGCGCATAGGGGTCGGTGGTCCAACTCGATGTCCGGACCTCGACAGGGGAGATGTTGTCGCCGAACAGTTGGCGAGCGATAGGCAGCGCGCTGGTCATCAGGTCATTGGGGGAGGACGACTCCACGGACCGGCCGCGGTCACCGGCGTTGAAAGCCAACACAATTGGGCCGGCGGCGATCGGCATGGTGAACCATTGCGCCCACATCCCCGGACGCGTGCCGATGAATTGGTAGAAGGCGTTCTCCGCCTGCCAGGTTCGCTGGTCGAAGCGGAAGTAGCTCTTGGACAGCACGCCGAATCCCAGAGCATTGACCGCGTGGGCGTGTCCGTCGGGAAGCCGCGGGTCGAAGGTGATCGCACCGGATTTCAGGACCCCGAGGGGTACGGTGACGATCGCGGCGGGTCCCTCGAACGACTTGTCGCCGGCCCGCACCGTGACGGAGTTGGCTCGTCGCGCGATGGCGGTTACTGGGGTATTCAGGACGATCTGGAGCCCATTGGCGAGTAGCCGCGGCAGGGCGTCGTAGCCGTTCAGGATGATGACCTGATCGCCGCCGGTGTATTTGCCCTGGTCAAATGTCGTGGCGGAGAGCTGACTCGCGTCGGCCGCGTATTCCTCCTCGATCTCGGTGTTGACGTAATAGGCCAGCTGGGCGCGGGCGGAATCGGAGAGCTCTTCGCTGGTCGCCGCGGCGTCGACAGCGGCGCCCAGACTGCCGCCGTCGACCTGGTCACGAGCCCGTTCTACGAACTTGCGCCAGGTCTTCTCGTGGTAGTCCAGTGGTTGCAACCGGGGATCCACGGCCACCTTCGCCGCCTCGTAGTAGTCGGTCGGGACGGTCTGTACGTGTGCCTGCTGTGCCAGCTCGGTTAGCGGATTGTCTTTGATGCCATGGATCCACGACGCACCCATTTCCAGCGGTACACCCCAGTCGCGGTTGGTATACACCCGGCCACCGATGCGATCGCGAGCTTCGATCAACCGCACCGGCCATCCCGCGTCGACAAGACTGCGTGCGGCGGCCAAACCCGCGATCCCGGCGCCGACGATGAGGACCGATTTGGTGTCCGGTGGCGGCGCGTGAGCCGACGCGCAAGCGGCCGCCAGCCCGCCGCCGAGCACGCTCGCCGTTGCCGCCAACAACTCCCGGCGGGACATCGGGGACACGGATGTCAGCGTCTCACATCCAATGCGGCACGGAGCTGCGCTTGCCGATTTATTGGACGATCGTGCTGAAATTTGTCCCGTGTGTTTGGCCGATTCGAGCCGTTCGTCGTTGATTGCGGGTTAAACTCGCGGCAACCGGAGAGCGGCAACGGGGCCGCGTTTTAGGGGGAGCGGCGATGAGTGCTCGGATATCGACACGGGGCGGCACCATCGACCGTCTGCCTGATGCATTACCGCCGAGCCGCAGCCTAACCGTCCGCGCGGCGGACGGGACCGCGCTGAACACGGAGGTGTTCGGGCCACCCGACGGCTATCCGATTGTGCTGACGCACGGGATCGTCTGCGCGATCCGGGCCTGGGCGTACCAGATCGCCGACCTTGCCACCGACTACCGGGTGATCGCATTCGACCATCGCGGGCACGGACGAAGCGACGTCCCGCGACGTGGTGGCTACAGCCTGGAACACCTTGCGTCCGACCTCGATTCCGTGCTGGAGGCGACGTTGGCCCCGCACGAGCGCGCGGTGCTGGCCGGACACTCGATGGGCGGCATCACCATCGCTGCATGGTCGGAGCACTACCGCGACAAGGTCCGGCGGCGCGCTGACGCCGTCGCGCTGATCAACACGACCACAGGCGAGCTGCTGCGCAAGGTGAAACTGCTGCCGGTTCCGCGGGAGTTTTCGCCGGCTCGAGTGATGGCCGGGCGGGGCCTGGTCAACGCGTTGGGCGGGATTCCGATTCCGGGTGCGGCCCGGATCCCGAGCCGTTATTTGGTCGCGATGCTGGCGGTCGCGGCCGATGCGGACCGGAGCGCCGCGAGGCTCATCTACGAGCTCTTCGCACAGACGTCACCATTGGGCCGCGGGGGTTGCGCGAGGATGCTCGTCGATTCACTGGGGCAGCGGTACCTGAACTTGGACGGTCTCACGGTGCCGACGCTGGTGATCGGCAGCGAACGCGATCGGCTGGCGCCGATCAGTCAGTCGCGCAAAATCGCGCACACCGCACCCAACGTCGTGGGCCTTGTCGAACTGCCCGGCGGCCACTGCTCGATGCTGGAACACCACCGGGAGGTGAACAGCCAGCTGCGGGCACTCGCCGAATCGGTGACTCAGCACGCCGGGATGCGGCGGATCAGCTCATAGCAGGGCTGCTATCTCAGCGGCTGCCCGCTGGCCGGACCTCACGGCGCCGTCTAAATAGCCGGTCCATTCGTCTGCGGTCTCGGTGCCGGCCCAGTGGATCGGCCCAACCGGCTCACGTAGCCACGGCCCGTATCTTGTCCACGCCCCCGGTGGTACTGCGGCAGTCGGACCGCCCGGCGCGAATTCCTCAGCGCCCCAACGATGATCAACATAGTCGAGAGGTTTGAGCGCGTCGTCGCCGAACAGCGACGCGAAGCAGCGCAGCGCGTCGCGGCGGCGCTGCTCGGGGGGCAGCGAGTCGAACGCGCGGGCATCGGCGAACCCCATCAGAATGCCCGGCCCGTCGTCTTGCGGGCTGACGTCGAAGGTGATGAACACCGGGCCTTTGTCGGAAAGTGCCTGGCCGGAGAACCCGTTGGCCCGCCAGAACGGGGTGGAATAGGCCGCGTAGGCCTTGCTCAGCCGACCCTGCGGCCAGTGCTGGGCGAGTTGCTCGTACTCGGGTGGCAGCGGGGGAGCGAACTCGATGGAGGCGCGATGGGCCGGGGGTATCGCGACGATGACGAACCCGGCCTCGGCCTGGCCACGATCGGAGGTGATCGTCACACCAGCACCGTGCCGGTCGATGCGACGGACCGGCGCGCTGAGCACGACACGCGTGCCGAGTTCAGCCGCCGCCGCCTCGGCGATCTGCTGGGTGCCGCCCGGGAAGTGGTCCTGCTGGGCGCCATTCTCGACGTCGAGCAGCCGGTCCAGGCCGCCGGCCGCGCGTGCGTAGCGGGCGGCGTGCAGCATCGAGACGTCGTCGGGTTCGCACCCCCACGTCACCCGGGCCATGATGGCCATCAGGTCGCGTGACGAGGCGGTGGCGCGTACCGACCGCAACCACTCGCCGAGAGAGAGATCATCGAGCTTGCGCGCGCGTCGCGCATCCCAGGGTGCCGCCACCGGAACGCTGCGGGCTATTCGTTCGAATTGCCAACGCAACCGGCCGACGTCGAGCAGGCCGGTCAGCGAGAGCCTTGGGATGCTGCCGCGGTAGGGGCGCGCCCAGCCACGCCACTGGATCAGGTTTTTGCCGTCGTGGTAGGTCGGGGTGGTCAGGATCTGGAGCTCGGCCGCCAGTGCCAGGACGGCGTCTTGGGTGGGGCCGACGAAAGTGCCGCCCAGATCCGCGGGCAAACCTGCGACGCTGCCGGTGAATGAGCGCCCGCCCACCCGGTCGCGGCCCTCCAAGACCAGCACGTCATGACCCTGTCGCGTCAGCTCGCGGGCCGCGGCCAGTCCGGCGAAGCCGGCGCCCACCACGACAACGTCGACAATCCTCGGCGGGTTTGTCACGCCCTCTAGTCAACCGCATTGCACCGGATCCGTAGGCTAAATCCAATTGCCCTTCGTTTCCGGGCTGTTTTGCGGCCCCCAATCGTCGTCAGGTTGGTGCATTGAAAGTCTTCACCGCTTTGTACGGGCTCACGGACGCGGCCGAGCGTGCGCGGGCGCTGCGCGATGCCGGAGCGAGCGGTGTTGCCACCTTCGAAGGACAGCACGACGTCTTCGCTCCGCTGACTTTGGCCGCCACGGTGGGCGGCCTGGATCTCATGACGAATGTGGCGATCGCGTTTCCGCGCAACCCGATACACCTGGCGCATCAGGCCGTTGATCACCAGCTGCTGAGCGGCGGCCGATTCATCCTCGGCCTCGGCACTCAGGTCCGCGCGCAGATCGAGAAGCGGTTCGGTGCCCAATTCGACAATCCGGTCGCCCGCATGACCGAGATGATCGCTGCCCTGCGCGCGATTTTCGAGGCGTGGAAGACCGGCGCTCGGCTGAACTTTCGCGGCGAGTACTACCGGCACACGCTGATGACACCGGCTTTCAGCCCCGGCCCCAACCCTTACGGTTCGCCACCGATCTATGTCGGTGCCCTGGGGCCGAAGCTGACCCGGGCCGCCGCTGAGCACGCCGACGGTCTGCTGGTGATGCCGTTCGGCTCGAAGCGGTTTCTGCACCACAACACCATGCCCGCGGTCCGTGAGGGCTTGCAGGCCAGCGGCCGGCAGACCGACGATTTCGCCGTCATTCCCGAAATCATCGTGTCAGCGGGCGATACCGACGCCGACCGCGAACGGGCCGACGCGGGCACCCGACAGCTACTGGCGTTTTACGGGTCGACTCCGGCTTACCGGCCGGTGCTGGCCGCGCATGGCTGGGAGGATTTGCAGCCCGAGCTCAACGCGATGTCCAAGCAGGGCCGCTGGCAGGAGATGGGCGCGCTGATCAACGACGAGATGATGCACACCATGGCGGCTTGCGGCACCCCCGCGGACATCGCGGCCCACATCCGTGATCGCGTTGACGGCATCTCCGACACCGTGTGCCTGTACCAGCCGGCTCCCATTGGGCTGTCCACCCTGGCCGCGATCATTGACGAGCTACATTGAATGGTTTTGTCATACAGAGTGTTTCAAACGGCGACCGACCAACCGAGGAGGCTTTCATGATCGAAGAGTTCGATCGGCCTGTCCATTCGCATCAGGCCGCACGCCCTCTACCTCGAGCCGCTGCGCGACCGCGTCGAAGGATTCGTGGCCGGCTGGAACCGCCGGACGCGCTGGGCCAAGGCCTATATCGCCGAGGATGCGCGCGGCCGAGGAATCGAGGTGATCGGGGAGAACTCATTTCCGCTGGGCCCAGGCATCCATCAGGAACTGTTGGAATACTTCATCGGGGCCACGATGGTAGCCGGTTGCGAGATGCTGGCCGAACTCACGTGCGCAGTGGACACACCCGGCACCGATCCTGAAAACTGGGTCCGCGAAACAAGATAGCCGATTGGCTGTCTTGGGTGCTACGGCGCAACTGTTAGCCAGTCGGCGAACCCCGACGGGTCGTGTCGGCCCAGCGCGCCGTGCTCGTAGAGACCCCAACCCTCTCGCGGTTGGCCATCGCCGTCGCGGCACACGGCGCGGCCCACATGGTCGATGACGCCGAAGCCGGACCGCGCGATAATCGCCGGGTCGTTCATGTCGTAGGTCAGCCGTTGGACGAACTTCTCGCCCTCCCACATGCCGTGCAGCCAGTCGGAATCGCCGCCGTAGCCGCCGCCGACGTGGATGGGTACCGGCAGCTTGGACTCCACATCGAAGTGCACCGGCGTGCCGTCAGCGGTGCTCGCGTCGATCGTCGCCCCGGTCGGGATGCGGGTGCCGGAACGGTAGTGGATCGTCACCCGCGGCCAGCCCAGCTGCTCGACCCGGCCGTCGCGCCAGACCCGGGTGCAGTCGTTGAGCGAGCGGAACCCGTTGGGCTCTTCCTGGATGATCAGCACGACGGCGAAGTCGTCGAACGCCATCGGGATGTACAGCCACCACATGCCCTCGAATGGTGGGTCGGCGGGCCGGCCGGCCGGCTCGGGCTCGCCGATCGGCCGGATGCCCCAGGACCGGTCGCGGCTGCCGAGCCAGGTTGCGGGGTCGACGGCGATCTCTTCGCCGTCGACGACGATCCGGCCGCTCCAGCTGCCGAGCTGGGCAAACCGCTGCGCGTTCAGCGTCACCCGGTTGCCGGATCGCAGGATGTGCGGCTGTTCCTGCACGACGTCGAACAGACCCTCCCAGGTGAGATCGGCCGCGATGCCCTCGGTTTCGTCGAGGATCAGCCGCAGTTTGCGCAGCGGCTCGGTGACCTCGATCCGATAGCCGTTGACGTTCTGGTTGAGCCGGTCGGAGTCGATGGCGTCGGACAGGTGCACCGCGGTCTGAGTATCTCCGCGCCGGATGAGCACGAAGGCGTCCTTCACGCCAAGGTTGGGGTAGTAGCCGATACCGCTGATCAAGAAGATGTTCCCGGTGCGGTCGTGGGCGTTGAAGTAGGAGCGATCGTAGAAATTGCGGTCGGAGGAACCCGGCCACGCGATCGGCTGGGGAACCTGATGTACCGGGAACTCGTCGAGCGGTCCGAGCATTAGTGATCCTCTCCGATAAGACGCTTGAGTAAACCCGCATGGTAGAAAAGCGATTCCACGTCGTGAGGTTTTTCGGTTTCCCCGAAGTGCACCCGTCGTGCACCGGTGCGCATGAACACACAAGCCCACATCACCCCCGAGTACACGTAAAACCAATGCAGGTCACCCACTTCCACGCCGGTGAGCCGCTGATAGGTGGCGCGGACGTCGTCCTCCCGCATCACCCCGGGCAGGCCCGGCAGTGTCGCCAGACCGGCGAGTTCCTGAAATACCATGTGCGCAAATATCATCCAGGCGACGTCCAGCTCGCGTGGACCCAGCGTGACCATTTCCCAGTCCAGCACCGCCACCGGCTCAAAGTCGCGGTACAAGACGTTGCCCACCCTGGCGTCACCCCATAGCAGCACCGGCTCGCGTGCGGCCTCCTCGTCCGGCCAGTGGTCTTGCAGCCACGCGAAAGTCCGTTCTAATAGCGGTGATCGGCCGATGTCCGGCACCGCGAAGTCGTACCAGGACCGGACCCAGCTGAAGTGCCTACGCAGTGCGGTATCGCCGACCCGACCCTCGGACAGGAAGCTAAACGTGTTCTCCGCGTTGGGTATTGAATGCAGCGTGGCCAGCACCGCGACGGTCGCGTCCTGCAGTTCGCGCTGACGCTCGGCGGGCGCGTCGGCGAACCAGTTGTTCCCGAAGGTGTAGGGCATGACGTCGGGCGGCACGACTCCGTCGACGTAGTCCATCACAAAGAAGGGTGTTCCCAGGACGTCGCCGGTGGCCTCGAGCCAGCGCACTCGCGGGACCGCGACGTCGGTGAGTTCGCCGACCATTCGTATCACCTCGAATTGGTGGTCGAGCCGATACGTCGGGAAGACCTGCACGTCCTCGGCGGTGGGCGCCACCCGGGCGACGAGTTTCTGCTCTATCGGCTGCCCGTCCTGCTGCCAGCGAGCCGTCAAGATGATGGTTTCCGACGACATGCCGGTCGAATCCACGCCGCTCTCCACGGTCACCTCGGGTATCGCCCCGCCGGGCAGCACGCTTGACAGCCAGCGCGACATCACCGCCGGCAAGGTGGTGACGTCGCGGCTGGAGCGCTGCAGTCGGCCGACATCTTCGACCGCCGGTTCATTGGCCACAGGTGCCTCCTTCTCGAGGCAATTACGATACGGTAGGTAGCGTTATGAAAGCAGACCCGTCCTCCCTTGACAAGGCCCCCGGTGCCGGGCGTCCCCGGGATCCGCGCATCGCCTCGGCCATACTGTCCGCGACCGCGGAACTGCTTGTGGAAATTGGCTATTCGAACCTCAGCCTGGCCGCCGTCGCCGAACGCGCCGGGACCACGAAATCCGCGCTTTACCGCCGGTGGTCGAGCAAGGCTGAGCTGGTGCATGAGGCGGCGTTCCCGGTGGCGCCCACCGCGCTGGTGGCTCCGGCCGGCGACTTCGCCGCGGATATCCGGATGATGATCGAGGCCACGCGCGACGTGTTCACCACCCCGGTGGTGCGGGCCGCGTTGCCCGGTTTGGTGGCCGACATGACGGCTGACGCCGAACTCAACGCGCGGGTGATGTCGCGATTCGCCGACCTGTTCACCGCTGTGCGGGTGCGGCTGCGCGAGGCCGTCGACCGCGGCGAGGCGCATCCCGATGTGGACCCGGACCGGTTGATCGAGTTGATTGGGGGAGCGACAATGCTGCGGATGCTGCTACGTCCGGACGAAAAGCTCGACGACGCGTGGGTGGATCAGGCCACCGCCATCGTCGTGCACGGGGTCACCCGATGACGCGCCGGCTTGCGGGCCGGGCCGCGATCATCACCGGCGCCAGCCGCGGCTTGGGCCGGGCGATCGCCCTGGCACTCGCGGCTGACGGCGCGGCGGTGGCTGTCGGCGGCCGCACCGAACAGGTGTGGGACGACAGGCTGCCCGGGACCATTGGTGAGACGGTCGCCGACATCGAGGCGGCCGGCGGGCGTGCGGTGGCGGTACGGGCCGATCTGACCGACCGCGACGATGTCGCCCGGTTGGTCGGTGCGGCCCGAGATGCGCTGGGCCCCATCACAATTCTGATTAACAATGCGGCGTTCACCGCACCCGGCCGGCCGCCGGTGCCCGGTGCCGAGCGTCGCGCCAAGCCGGCCAAGCCGGCTGGCACCGGCGGCGCCAAGCCCGGCTGGCCGGGGTTCGTCAGCACGCCGTTGGCCGCATACCGCCGGCACTTCGACATCGCGGTGTTCGCGGCCTACGAGTTGATGCAAATGGTGTGCCCGGACATGATTGCCGCGGGCGGCGGCTCGATCATCAACATCACTTCGGTGGCATCGCGGATGCCCGGCGACGGCCCCTACCCCGACCGCAGCGGCGGAGTGCTGCCCGGTTACGGCGGATCCAAGGCGGCACTCGAGCATCTCACCCAGTGCGCGGCGTTCGATCTCGCCGACCACAACATCGCGGTGAATGCGCTGTCGCCGTCGAAACCGATCCTTACGCCGGGCCTGGCGTACTACGCCCGCGAGTTCGTTGACACGGCCCCTGCGGAAGAATTCGCAGCGGCGGCGGTGGAACTGGCGCTGGTCGATCCCGGCAAGGTCACCGGGCGCACGATCGGTCATCGCCAGGTGCTCGACGGCAGCTTTCGGCCGTTCACGCTGGCTTAGTGTCGGTGTCCTCGGGCGGGTCGGGATCTCCGCGGAGGAGTTCATCGGGGTGGTGGGCGCGGTTGATTACTGGGGGACCGTTGCCATCGGTCCAGCCAAGTCGCCCACTCTCGGTGACCTCGGTGTACTGTTCGCCCCGGCTCGCCGCACCATGGTCGCAGCCGCAGGCGAAAAATAGCTTGTCCGCATCGGTCCGGCCACCCTTTGCCCAGTCCGGCGAATGGTGGACCTCGCAGCGATAGCCTGGTTCGAGGCAATTGGGACGGGTGCAGCCGCGGTCGCGGGCATAGCAGATGAGTCTTTGGTCGGCGGTGGCTACGCGTTTCTGCCGACCCAGATACAGTGGTCGATCTGTGTGGTGGTCGAACACCGCCAGGTAGTGGATTGCCTTGGCGGCCATACGGATCAGATCCCGCATCGGCAGCCGCGAGCCGCCGCCGGTTCGCGCGGGTGCGGGCATCGGGACCGACGGGTCGGCCAGTGCGTGCGCCGCCTGGTTGATTTCGGCCAATGTCGTGGTGACGACCACCGTGACGGGGTGACCGCGATGCAGACCCATCCGGCCGGAGGCGATCGCGGTTTCCATAGCTAACTTGAGCGCGTCATGGCAGCGTTGGGCGGATGTGCGCGCATCACGCGCATCAGGCTCTTCGTCCGCGCTATCGGGTTGGTGGCGCCCGGGCCGCACCGCGGCTTCAATGGCTTCGAAGTACGCGCGGGCTTCGGGGTCGAGGAATCCCTGCAGCCGGGACATACCGTCAGGTTGCTGTGGGGCCAGCCGTAGTCCGCGGCGGCGCGCCCGGTCGTTGTCATTGAAAAGGCCGTCGGGATTGAGGTGGTCGGCGATCCGTTGGCCCAGCTTTGTGACGACTCCGGCGTCGAGTTTGGTCGCATGCTGTACCAGGGTGCGCTCGGCTTCTGCCACGTCGTTGGGCGGGACGCAGGCGGGCAGCACGTCGACCGCCCGGCACACGGCCCGAATATGGTCCTCGCCGACGGTGCCGGCTTGCACCGCGTCTGCCAGCTCCGGTAACTCCGGCGGCACCGGCGGACCAGTTAGCGACCGCCGCGGTCGAATCCGCGCTGCCAATTTGAAGCGGCGCGTGATTTCTTGGGGAGTGATACGCAGCCGCGCCCACAGCATGTCGCGCACCACCGGTACGAACCCTGTCCCGTCGGGCGGGTCGGCGATTTCCCCGAAGAACCGATACATCAGCCCGCGGTTGCCCCGGTCCTGAGTCTCGAGCCGTTCAGCTACGTTGACGCGAAAGTTGTTGCCGACAAGGTCCGATGAGGTGTCACGCAGCACGACGTAGGCGGCGTCGATCGCGTCAAGAGCAGCGCTAATCCGTTCTTGTGCTGCTTCGGCGCTCAGGAAACCCACGTCACGATCTTATCGAACAATTGTGCGAATTCGGCCAGCGTGGCGACCGATCTGTGGATGAACTGCCGACTGTGGATAAGGCAGCGTTCGCGGAACCCACCAATGAGAGAGCCCCGCCCTGCTGGCGCTATTTCTGGCGGCGCGGGCGCCTGACGTGCCAGTATGAAGCAAGCCCATGCCGCAACGGCGGCGGGCAACCGGTCGAGTGGTGTGCCAATGCTCGGTATTAACAAGCCGACGGGGCGCGTCGTTGCCCTGATCTTGCTCTTGATCCTGGTTGCCGCTGCCTTGCGCGGATATCTTCCGGCTCAGGACCATGCGCCACTCGCGGCGGCAGGCGGCAACCGGGCAGCGACGATGTTCGTCATAGCGGCCCTTGCCGGGACGCTCACGCTGTTAACGATCGCCGTCGTCGCGCGGTTGCGGGATCCACAGTCGGTGGCACCCAGCGCGGGCGATATGTCCGACATGCTTGGCGGCGGCAAGGGACGACCGAGTTGGCGCGTGTTGCTGATCGGACTCGCGGTGATCGTGGCCTGGCTGCTGATCGCAATGCTGCTGGCCCGACTATTCGCGCCGCACGATGTCAGTCCCTCGGCGCCCCAACCGGAACCGACCGCGTCGCCGTCGGTGCATAACACCGCGCCGCCGCCGAAGCAAAACCCGCAAAACGACCCCGGGGACATGGTCGGAGTCTTGCTTGCGAGCTCGGTTCCGTTGCTCCTGATAATCGTCGCGGCGGCGGTTGTCGCGTACCGACGACGGTGGCGCCGGGCAACACCGGGCGCCGTCGCCGACGATCACTTCGAACCCCGGGCACCGGCGAGGCGTTCGGAATCACTCGTGCGGGCAGCCGAAGTCGGGCTGGCCGAGATGGCGGACCTCAGGCGCGAACCACGGGAGGCGATCATCGCGTGCTACGCGGCGATGGAACGTGAACTCGCGAATGTGCCCGACGCCGCCCCCCAGGACTTCGACACCCCGACCGAGGTGCTGGCCCGCGCCGTCGAACACCATGCGCTGCATGCTGATAACGCCGTCCAATTGGTGAACCTGTTCGCCGAGGCACGGTTCAGCCCACATGTGATGAACGAGGGGCACCGCGAGGTGGCGGTGCGCGTTCTTCGGCTGGTCCTCGACGAACTCGCCGCGCAAGCGGTCGGCAGTGCTGCCAGGAGCCCGGTATGAAAAGGCTTATAGCCTTCGGCGTTTGCCTCATCGTCGGGACGGAGCTGTTGGCGTTGATACTGCATGATCACCGGTTGGTGCTGGCGGCGTCGGGTGTTGCCGTGGCTTTGGTGCTGCTCAATATCCGTCGTTTCCTCGGACACGGGATCCAACCCGCGGCGGAGCCGAACGACGATCTGGGGGATGCGTTGCGCCGCTGGTTGTCCACCACCGAGACGACGATCCGGTGGTCGGACTCCACCCGGGCCGACTGGGACCGGCATCTGCGTCCGATGCTCGCGCGACGGTTCGAACTCGCCACGGGTCAACGGCAGGCCAAAGATCCGACGGCGTTTCACGCCACCGGCCAAATGCTCTTCGGCCCCGAACTGTGGGAATGGGTCAATCCGAACAATGTCACCCGTACCGGAGACCGCGAGCCTGGTCCCGGCCGTGCAAAGCTCGAAGAAATTCTGCAAAGGTTGGAGCAGGTATGAATGGAGGTGCGACCCGGATATGAGCCTGCCGGCCGCGACGACCACCGCCCACTGCGAGGCTGTGCTCGACGAAATCGAACGTGCCGTGGTGGGGAAGCGCTCCGCACTCACGCTGATCCTGACCGCCGTCCTTGCGCACGGCCACGTGCTCATCGAAGATCTGCCCGGCCTCGGCAAGACGCTGATCGCGCGATCCTTCGCCGCCGCGCTCGGGCTTCGATTCACCCGGGTGCAGTTCACGCCCGATCTGCTGCCTGCGGACCTGCTCGGCTCGACCATCTACGACATGCAGTCGGGCCGCTTCGCGTTCCGCCAAGGGCCCATTTTCACCAACCTGTTGCTTGGCGACGAGATCAACCGCACGCCGCCTAAGACCCAGGCGGCGTTGCTGGAGGCGATGGCCGAAGGCCAGGTGAGCATCGACGGCGAAACCCATAAGCTGCCCATGCCGTTCATCGTGCTGGCCACCGACAACCCGATCGAGTACGAGGGCACCTATCCGTTACCGGAGGCGCAGCTGGATCGGTTCGCGATGCGGCTGGAACTGCGCTATCTGTCGGAGAGCGACGAGACCTGGATGCTGCGCCGCCGCCTCGATCGCGGTTCGGCCGAGCCGACGGTGAATCAAGTGGTGGATGCGCACGATCTGCTGGCCATGCGCGAATCGGTCGAGCAGGTGACCGTGCACGAGGACGTTTTGCACTATGTGGTGTCGCTGGCCACGGCTACCCGGCACCACCCTCAGGTCGCCGTCGGCGCCAGCCCGCGAGCAGAACTCGACCTGGTTCAACTTGCCCGTGCCCGTGCCCTGCTGCTCGGCCGGGATTATGTGATCCCCGAAGATGTCAAGGCGCTCGCCGTCGCGGCGGTCGCGCACCGGATTACCTTGCGCCCGGAGATGTGGGTGCGAAAGATTCAGGGCGCTGATGTCGTCGGAGAACTGTTGCGGCGCTTGCCGGTGCCTCGAACGAGTGGGGGGCATGGGGGGACCGGATGAGTTCGGTGTGATCGAAACCCGTGAAGTCGAGTTACGCTGGCGCGCATCACAACTGACGCGGGCAATCGCGACCTGCGCCGGGGTTGCGCTGGCCGCCGCCGTGATCGGCGCTCACTGGCAGCTGATTGCGTTCGCGGCGCCGCTGCTCGGCGTGCTGTGCTCGATCAGCTGGCAGCGCCCGGTGCCGAAGATCGTTGTGCACGGGGAGCCCGACTCGCAGCGATGCTTCGAGAACGAGCAGGCGCGACTGAAAGTGTGGGCAACCCAAGAAAACAGCGCTGAATCGGGCCCAGTGGCGGTCGAACTCACCGTCTCAGCCATCGCCGGAATGCAGCTCGAAGTTCTCGATTCGGATTCTCATGCGAAAACGGTTGCGGCGGTGGCACAACGCTGGGGTCGATACCCCGTCCGGGCCCGGGTTGACGTCGTGGCGCGCGGTGGGCTGCTGGCGGGGACTGGGACCGTCGACGCCGCCGACGTCATCGTGTTTCCGCTGACACCACCGCAGTCGACGCCAATCCCGCAGACCGAGTTGCTCGACCGCCTCGGTGCCCACCTCACCCGGCATATCGGCCCGGGTGTCGAGTACGCCGACATTCGCCCTTACGTGCCCGGCGACCAGCTGCGCGCGGTGAACTGGCCGGTGAGCGCGCGCCGCGGCCAGTTGCACGTGACGCAGCGATTGACCGACCGCGCCGCCGACGTGGTGGTGCTGATCGACACGTATCGGCAGCCCGCGGGCCCGGCGACCGACGCCACCGAACGAGTCGTGCGCGGCGCGGCTCAGGTGGTGCAGAGCGCGCTGCGAAACGGTGATCGCACCGGGATCGTCGCGCTCGGAGGCAACCGCCCGCGGTGGCTGGGCGCCGATATCGGCCAGCGCCAGTTCTATCGCGTGCTCGACACCGTGCTCGGCGCCGGCGACCGATTCGAAAACACAACCGGGACACTGGCGCCGCGCGCGGCCGTTCCCGCGGGCGCGATCGTCATCGCGTTCTCCACCCTGCTCGATACCGAATTCGCACTGGCGTTGATCGACCTGCGCAGACGCGGCCATGTCGTGGTCGCCGTCGACACTCTCGATAGCTCCCCGTTCGAAGGCGAGCAGGACCCCCTGGTGGTTCGGATGTGGGCGCTGCAGCGCTCTGCCATGTATCGCGACATGGCCACCGTCGGTGTCGACGTGGTGTCCTGGCCGCGGGATCGCTCGTTGGAGCAGTCGATGGGTGTGCTGCCTGCTCGCCGCCATCGGGTGCGGGGACGGCTACGGAGATAGCAGTGACATGACATCCCTTGCGCAACCTGGTGCCCATGCCCTCTCGGCTGCTTTCGGCATTCTGATGGTGGGGTTAGCCACCGTTGGATCCCACGGACTGGCAGTTGCCGCCGGGGCGGCAGCGGTGATTGCGGTGGGTGTGGGGATGGCGTTTCGGCCGGCCGCAACGCTTGCCGTACTGCTGTCGGTGTTCACGATCGTAGTGTCCAATCCGTCGCAGCTGCTCGCCGCACTGTCCGGGCTGTGCGCCGCTGCCTACCTGGTGTGCCGGCACGCGGCCGGCGCACCCGTCGCCGTCGCCATGGGGGGCGGGCCGACAATTATTGCCGCCGTGGGGTTTACGTTCGCCGGGTTGGTTGCGACGTCGTTCCCGTTGCAGGTGCCGTGGTTGCCCTTGGTTGCGCCGCTGGCAGTCCTGGCGATCTACGTCTTGGCCACGCGCCCGTTCTTGGGCTGAACATTAACCGGTCGGCTCACAGCGCCCGGCATTACCGTCACATCGGGTATCGCAAACTCGGGCGTTAACAGCTCGGGCGCCTTCAATAAAGGCGATAACCAGGCGGGGTTCTTCGGTCAACCGTAAAGGATTTGGCGTCCGGCGACGAGGTGCCGCGGTTGACCTACTGCAGCAACTGGGCGGCGTGGTCGGCCAAGTCGAGCAGCGGCTGCGGCACGATGCCGAGGACCACGGTGACTGCGGCGCAGACCGCGATGGCGGCCTTACTCAAGATGTCGGGCGCCACCACCCGTGCTGTGGCGTCGGATGCTTCGGTGAAGAACATCAGCACGATCACCCGCACGTAGAAGTACGCGGCGACCCCGCTGGAGATCACACCGATGATCACCAGCGGCACAGCGCCGCCCTGGGCGGCGGCCTTGAACACTGCGAGCTTGCTGACGAATCCACTGGTCAGCGGAATGCCGGCGAAAGCCAACAGAAACATCGAAAGCATCACGCCCACAATCGGCGAGCGCTGCCCGAGCCCGGCCCAGTGGGACAGGTCGGCGTCTTCGACGCCGTCGGCGTTGCGGATCAGGCCGACAATGGCGAACGCGCCGACGGTGCTGAAACTGTAAGCGACCAAATAGAACAACGTCGCCGAGAGACCTGCTGGGTTGTCGGCGATCACACCGGTGAGGATGAAGCCGACGTGCGCGACCGATGAATAGGCCAGCATCCGCTTGACGTCGGTTTGGTTAACCGCGGTGATGGTGCCGACCGCCATGGTCAGGATGGAAATCGTCCACAGCACAGGCCGCCACTGATCGTGTAGCGGGGGCAGCGCGACATAGACCACCCGGAGCAGCGCGCCGAACGCTGCGACCTTGGTGGCCGCCGCCATGAACCCCGTGATCGGCGTGGGCGCGCCCTGGTAGACGTCGGGAATCCAGGAGTGGAATGGCACCGCGCCGACCTTGAACAGCAGGCCGACCGACAGCAGCGCGACGCCGACCAACGCCATCGAGTTGTCGCTGCGCACTGCCAGCTCGTCGCGGATGCCGGGCAGCAGCAGTGTGCCGGTCGCGCCGTAGAGCAACGCCACACCGTAGAGGAAGAACGCCGACGAAAACGCGCCCAGCAGGAAGTACTTCATCGCCGCTTCCTGCGACAGCAGACGACGGTGACGGGCCAGCCCGCACATCAGGTACAGCGGCAGCGACAGAACTTCCAGCGCGACGAACATCGTCAACAGATCATTAGACGCGGGGAACACCATCATGCCGCCGACGGACAGCATCGCCAGTGGGAAGAGCTCCGTCTGGGCGGCCCCCGCCAGCTCCGCTTCGCGCTCGGCGTCGCTGCCGGGGACCGCGGACGCCTGCGGGGTAAAGGAATCCAACCCGGCAGCATGGCCCGCCATGGTGGCCATCTCGGTTTTGGTGGCCTGCCTGGTGGCCCTGCGTTCGGCCATGAATATGACCGCCATCACCGCGACCAGCAGCACCGTGCCCTGCAGGAACAGTGTCGGTCGGTCAATGGCGATCGCGCCCAGCACCGCGGTGCGACCGGACGCCGGGACGGAGCGGCCCACCACGATGACCGCGATGAATGCTGCGACCAATCCGCCGAGGGCAAGCGTCACCTGCGCGCCGTAGCGGATTCGCCTGGGCAGGAACGCTTCGGCTAGCACGCCGGCCACTGCGACTCCGAAGACGATGAGCATCGGGCACAGCAGGAAGTACTCGACGCTGGGGGCGGGGAGGGTCATCGGTGCGGTCCTTCGGCTGTCCGGGGTGCGCCGGTGCTTGCTGGCACGCTGGGCGCGGGATCATGCTGGCCGATGGTGGTCATGGTGTTCTCGACCGCGGGATTGATGAGGTCGAGCACCGGTTTGGGGTAGAACCCGAGAACGAGCAGCAGCGCGATCAGCGGTGCCACGACGATCATTTCGCGCGGTACCAGATCCCCGATTCGTTCATTGCCTTTGGCCACCGGTCCGGTCATCACCCGCTGATAGAGCCACAGCATGTAGACGGCCGAGAGGACCAGCGCGGTAACGCCGAATGCCGCCGCCAGCCAGTACCGGTTGAAAGTTCCCAGCAGGACGAGGAATTCGCTGATGAATGGGGCCAGACCGGGCAGCGACAGGGTGGCCATGGCCGAAACCATGAACGTACCGGCCAGGATCGGGGCCACTTTCTGCACGCCGCCGTAGTCGGCGATCGACCGGCTGCCGTGGCGGGAAATCAGGAAGCCGGCGATCAGGAACACCGCCGCAGTGGAAAGGCCGTGGTTGAGCATGTACAGCGTCGATCCGCTCTGTCCCTGGCTGGTCATCACGAAAATGCCCAGGATGATGAACCCGAAGTGTGAGATCGAGGTGTAGGCGATCAGGCGCATGATGTCGGTCTGGCCGATTGCCACGATCGCGCCGTAGATAACCCCGATGACGGCCAAGACGACGATCAGGGGACGGAAATACGTTGAGGCGCTTGGAAACAGCTGCAGGCAGTAGCGCAGCATGCCGAAGGTGCCGACCTTGTCCATCACCGCCATCATCAGCACCGCGGTCGCCGGTGTGGCCTCGACCGCGGCGCCGGGCAGCCAGCGGTGGAACGGCCACAGCGGGGCCTTGATCGCGAACGCGAACATGAAGCCCAAGAACAGCGCCTTGATCACCGCGGGGTCCGCGCCGTAGCGGCCGGACGAGAAGCCGGCCACGATGTCACGGAAGTCGAACGAGCCCGAACCCTGCTGCGCCGTAACCACATACAGACCGATCACCGCCGCCAGCATGATCAACCCGCCGAACAGGTTGTACAGCAAGAACTTCACCGCGGCGCGCGACCGGCCGGGACCTTGACCGAAGCCGCCGATGAGGAAGTACATCGGGATGAGCATGGCCTCGAAGAACACGTAGAACAGCAACACATCCAACGCGATCACCGAGATCAGCACCATCGACTCGATGGCCAGCGTCAAGGTGACGTAGGCGTGCACGCCGCGGGTGCGCTCGCCACCGTCGTTCCAGCCGGCCACCAGCAGCAGCGGAATCAGCACGGCGGTCAGCAGCACCAGCACCACCGCGATGCCGTCCACGCCGAGGGTGTAGCCGGCGCCGAACGCCGGTATCCACCGATGGCTTTCGACGAATTGGTAAGGGGCGCCGCCGGTTTTGAACCCCGCCGTGATGATGACCGCCACCGCCAGCGTCAGCAAGCTACAGACCAGGCCGGTCCACTTGGCGAGCTGTCGCAGCCCGGGGGGCAGCAGGATGATCAGCACGGAACCTGCCAGCGGCACCAGCCACAGCACACTCAGCCACGGCACGTTGTTCACCACAGCTTCACCGCCAGGATCAGCGCGGCCACCAGCACTGCGCCCGCCAGCATCGACAATGCGTAGTTGCGGGCGAAGCCGGTTTGCAGTCGCCGCAGCCGATTCGAAGTCAGGCTCACCAGTGCGCGCCAGCGCGTTGACCGAGCCGTCCACGCCCACGTTGTCGACTTCGACCAGCGCGTTGGTCAGTTGCGCGCCAGGGCGCATGAACACCTCCTCGTTGAAGGCATCGCCGTACAGGTCGGCGCGTGCGGCCGTCGTCAGCACCGAGACCTGGACGGGAGCCACCCTCGGGATGGGTGCGGTGGCATACATCCGATAGGCCACCGCGATTCCGACGGCGACGACAGCCAGCGCCAAGGCGGTGCTGACCCAGGCCGGGAAGGCATGGGCGCCTTCTTCATGAGCCCCGACGACCGGCTCGAGCCAGTGCTGCAGGGTGCCGCCGTACCACAGCAGGCCGCCGGAGAACACCGAGCCGACGGCAAGCAGGATCATCGGCCACGTCATCACTCTTGGTGCCTCGTGCGGATGGGTGCCTGGCGCCCAACGGGTTTTGCCGAAGAAGGTCATCAGCATCACCCGCGTCATGTAGAACGCGGTGACCCCGGCACCCAGCAGCGCGGCCCCGCCCAATATGTAGCCGCGAGTGCCGCCGGCGCCCAGTGCCGCCTCGATGATGGCGTCCTTGGAGAAATAGCCGGCGAACGGGGGCACACCGATGATCGCCAGATATGCCAGCCCGAACGTGACGAACGTGACCGGCAGAGCGGCGCGCAGACCACCGTAACGGCGCATGTCCTGCTCTTCGTGCATCGCGTGGATCACCGCGCCGGAGCCGAGGAACAGGCCGGCCTTGAAGAATCCGTGGGTGAGCAGATGCATGATCGCGAAGGCGTAGCCGGCCGGGCCCAATCCGGCGGCCAGCACCATGTAGCCGATCTGGCTCATCGTCGATGCCGCCAGCGCGCGTTTGATGTCGTCCTTGGCGCAGCCGATGAACGCCCCGAGCAGCAACGTGACGGCGCCGACGATGACCACGGCCAGTTGCGCGTCGGGCGCCAGGTTGTACAGCGGGTTGGACCGCACGATCAGGTACACGCCGGCGGTCACCATGGTGGCGGCGTGGATCAGCGCGGACACCGGAGTGGGGCCCTCCATCGCGTCACCCAACCAGGCCTGCAGCGGAACCTGGGCGGACTTGGCACAAGCGCCCAGTAGTAATAGCAACCCCATCGCTGTCAGCGCACCCCGCCCGGCGGCCGGTGCACCAGCGAACACTCCGGCGTACGAGAGGGTGCCGAAGGTGCTGAACATCAGGAACATGCCCAGGGCAAGCCCGGCGTCCCCGACCCGGTTCATCACGAACGCCTTCTTGGCCGCGGTGGCCGCCGACGGCTTGTGGTACCAGAAACCAATCAGCAGATAGGACGCCAGGCCGACGCCTTCCCAGCCGACATAAAGCACCACGTAGTTGTCGGCGACCACCAGCAGCAGCATCGAGGCCAGAAACAGGTTGAGATAGCCGAAAAATCGGCGTCGGTCCGGGTCGTCGGCCATGTAGGCGATCGAATAAATGTGGATCAGCGACCCGACCCCGGTGATCAGTAACACGAAGCACATGGACAACTGGTCGATTTGCAGCCCAAAGTCGACCTGCAGTTGGCCGACCGGAATCCAGGTGAACACCTTCTGGTGGATGACGCGGTCGGCCCCGTCCCGGCCGAGCATGTCGGCGAGCAGCGTCGCGCCTACCCCGAACGCCGCGACGGCGGTGGCACAGCCCAGGAGGTGCCCCCACGGGTCGGTGCGTCTGCCGCCGAACAGCAAGATTGCGGCGCCCGCCAGTGGCAGTGCCACGAGCAGCCAGGTGAAGTGTGTCATCGTGGCGTTCTTAGCCTTTGAGTAGATTCGCGTCGTCGACCGACGCCGATTTGCGGGCACGGAAAATCGTCATGATGATGGCCAGGCCGATGACGACCTCGCAGGCGGCCACCACCATCGTGAAGAACGCGATCATCTGCCCGTCCAGATGGCCGTGCATCCGCGCGAAGGTGACGAACGCCAGGTTCACGGCATTGAGCATCAACTCGACGCACATGAACATCACGATGGCGTTGCGTCGCAACAGCACGCCCGAGGCCCCGATGGTGAACAGCAATGCCGAAAGGTAAAGGTAGTTAGCCGGATTCATGACGCACTCCCTTTAACAGCTTCGGGGCTGGCTTCGGGCGAGGGCGTCTGAAGGCCGTCCGCCCCACGGGTCCGCAGTATCCGCGAGACCGACAACTCCGAGTAGGAGCCGTCGGGGAGCATCGCGGCCACGTCAACCGCGTTGTGGCGCGCGTAGACGCCAGGGTTGGGCAACGGGGTGGGGTGCCCGCCCGGACGGAAGCGATCCTGTGAGAGCTCCCGCTGGGTCTTGCGGCGCTCGAAACGCTCCCGATGGGCCAGCACCATCGCCCCGACGGCCGCGGTGATCAGCAGCGCGCTGGTCAACTCGAACGCCCACAGATAACGGGAGAAGATCAGCGCCGCCAAGCCCTCGACGTTGCCGTTGGCGTTGGCGGTGGTCAGTCCGGCGAAACTTCCGGTCGACACGTTGCCAATGGCGGCGACCAGCAGAATGCCGAACCCGATACCGGTCACCACCGCGGCGACCCGCTGTCCGCGCAGCGTCTCCTTGAGTGATTCCGCGGAGTCCACGCCGATCAGCATCAGCACGAACAAAAACAGCATCATCACCGCGCCGGTGTAGACCACGACTTGAACGACACCCAAAAACAGCGCGTCCTGGACCATGTAGAACACCGCCAGGATGATCATCGTCATCGCCAAAAACATCGCCGAATACACCGCATTGACCGCCACCACCACCCCGAGCGCACCGATCACCGCCAGCGTGCCCAGCACCCAGAACGTCACCGCTTCGCCGGTGGAGGTGCGAACAATGGTGTCCGTCGCCAAGTTAACCGCGGTCACTGGACGTCCCCGGCGTTCTGGTTCTCCCGCAAGCCATCTGCGGTCACGTTGCCCTGGTAGTAGTCCTTATCGGTGGCGCCCGGCGCCCTCGGATGCGGCGGCGCGGTCATCTCGGGCAGCAGCGGGGCCAGCAGCCGGTCCTTCTCGTAGATCATGCCCGCGCGGTTGTCGTCGGCCATCTCGTAGTCGTTGGTCATCGTCAGCGCCCGGGTCGGGCA
The DNA here is from genome assembly GCA_963728815.1 of uncultured Actinomycetota bacterium. Classification (GTDB taxonomy): domain Bacteria; phylum Actinomycetota; class Actinomycetes; order Mycobacteriales; family Mycobacteriaceae; genus Mycobacterium. The sequence continues at coordinate 1,460,568 of CAVSLH010000009.1, read as the reverse complement.
GGCCTCGATGCACAGACCGCAACCGATGCAACGCAGGTAGTTGATCTGGTACACCCGACCGTAGCGTTCACCCGGCGAAAACCTCTGCTCGTCGGTGTTGTCCGCGCCCTCGACGTAGATCGCATCGGCCGGGCAGGCCCATGCGCACAACTCGCACCCGATGCATTTCTCCAGGCCGTCCTCGTACCGGTTGAGTTGATGACGGCCGTGGTAGCGCGGCGCGACCGGACCTGGCTTCTCCGGATACTCCTCGGTGATGACCTTTTTGAACATCGACCCGAACGTCACACCGAATCCGGCCACGGCGTCAAGAAATTTAGCCACGTGCGTTCTCCTTGCTTGCACCGACTGGCAGCGGCGGCGTCGGGAACACCGGCTCGGTGCCGCCGGTACTTTCGTCGCGATGCTTACGGTTCTGCCGCGCCAGCGCGCGAACACTGGGGGCGCTGAACGGCTTTCGCAGCGACAGCACCAGCGCGACGGCAACGACAAGGCTGCTGATCACCAGCGCCGGGGTCCAATGCTGGTAACCCTCGTTACGCAGCGAACGGATCACCGCCGCGATCATCACCCACACCAGCGAGACCGGGATCAGCAACTTCCAGCCCAGCGCCATGAACTGGTCGTAGCGCAGCCGTGGCAGCGAGGCCCGAAGCCAGAAATAGATGAACAAAAAGGTCCACACCTTGGCCGTGAACCAGATCAGCGGCCACCAGCCGGTGTTGGCTTCAGCCCACATGTTCAGCGGCCAGGGGGCATGCCAGCCGCCGAAGAACATGGTCGCGGCCAGCGCCGACACCGTCGTCATGTTGACGTACTCGGCCATCATGAACATCGCGAACTTCAGTGACGAGTACTCGGTGTGGAAACCCGCGACCAGCTCACCCTCGGCTTCGGGCAAGTCAAATGGCGCCCGGTTGGTTTCACCCACCATCGAGATCAGGTAGACCACGAACGACGGCAACAACAGGAACACGTACCAGACACCGTTTTGCGCGGCCACGATCTGTGACGTCGACATGGTGCCGGCATAGAGGAACACCGCCGCGAACGACAGCCCCATCGCGACCTCATACGAGATGACTTGGGCGGTGGATCGCACCCCGCCCAGCAGCGGGTAGGTGGAACCCGATGCCCAGCCGCCCAGCACGATGCCGTACACCCCGATTGCCGATAGCCCGAGGATGAACAGCACCGCGACCGGCAGATCGGTCAGCTGCAATGGTGTGCGGTGGCCGAATACCGACACCTCGGGACCGAACGGGATGAACGCGAACGCGGTGAACGCGGGAATCACCGAAATGATCGGCGCCACGAAATACACGTACCGATCGATACCGCCGGGGGTGATGCTCTCCTTGAGCGCCAGCTTGATTCCGTCGGCCAGGCTCTGCAGGGAACCTTTCGGCCCCGCCCGGTTGGGGCCGAACCGCAGCTGCATCCGGCCCAGCAGCTTGCGTTCGGCCAGGATCGCCACCAGCACCGTCAGCATGAGGAACACGAATATGGCGATCGCCTTGGCCACCACCAGCCACCAGGTGTCGTGTCCGAAGGCTGTCATGAGCGCCGCTCTCCCCCGAAGCGGGGGGACCCCCACCTCATCGCATCCTCCGCTCTGCATCGTCGCCGGCGCGGGTCATTCGCCTACTCCGATTCGCACGATGCTGCCGACGGTTACGCCCAGTTCCCCGTGCACCGCCGAACCCGGCGAGTTCAGCGGAAGCCACACCACCCGGTCGGGCATGTCGGTGATGGTCAGCGGCAGGGTGATCGATCCGCGCGACGTGCTGACCGTGACCGCATCGCCGTCGGCGGCGCCGATCTCGGCCGCTGAATCGGCCGACAGCCGTACCACGGGTGTACGCGCGGTACCGGCCAGGTGCGGTTCGCCGTCCTGCAGACGGCCGCTGTCCAGCAGCATCCGCCAGCCGGTCAACACGGCCTCGCCCGGCCCGGGTTGGGCCGGCTCGGGGGGCGCGACGTGGGGGCCGGCGGCGTGTTTGCCGTCCCAGCTGCCCAGCCCGGCCAGCTCCTCGCGGGCCGCCTCGACGGTAGGCAATCCCAGATAGACACCCATTTCGTCGGCCAGCGCGTCGAGCACCCGATGATCCGGCTGGCCAGCTTGTTGGGTGCTCCCGTGCAGTGCGGGAGCGAACCCGCGGTAGCGGCCCTCCCAGTTGACGAAGGCGCCGGACTTCTGCGTCGTCGGCACGACCGGAAACACCACGTCGGCGCGTTCGGTGACGGCGCTGTGCCGCAGTTCCAGGCTGACCACGAAGCCGGCGGCGTCCAGTGCGGCCAGCACCGCGTCCGGATCGGCGAAGTCGGCGGGTTCGACACCGCCGACCAGCAGCGCACCCAGTGTCCCGTCGGCTGCAGCGGCCAGAATGCCGTCAGCGTCCCGCCCAACCGCGGATGGCAATTCGGCGACGTGCCACGCCGCGCAGACCTGCGCGCGGGCAGCGTCGTCGGCCAGTGGACGGCCACCGGGCAGCAGCGCGGGCAGCGCGCCGGCTTCCAGTGCACCACGTTCGCCGGCCCGCCGCGGCACCCACGCCAGCCGGGCCCCGGTGGCGTCGGCGAGCCGGGCCACGGCCGACAAACCACCTGGCACCGTGGCCAGGCGTTCCCCGGCCATGATGACCGCGCCAGGCGTGGCCAGCAGATCATGGAGAGGATCTGAGCTTTCACCGGTGGCCAGCGTGTCCAGCGTCGACGCCTCAGCGCCGGGAACGGTTTTGAGCAACCGGCCGGACATCTTCTTTAGCGCGCGGGTGGCGAACGGGGCGATCGCGTATACCGGCACACCGTGTTTGCGGGCCGCCTTGCGCAACCGCAGGAACACGATGGGCGACTCGTCTTCCGGCTCGAACCCGACCAGCAACACCAACGGCGCCGATTCCAGGTCGGAATAGCTGACGGTAACCGGCCGGCCCGCGATGCGGGCCGCCAGGAAGTCGGCCTCCTCGGCCGAGTGCGGGCGGGCACGGAAGTCGATGTCGTTGGTGTCCAACGTGATTCGCGTGAACTTGGCGTAGGCGTAGGCGTCCTCCCAGGTCGCCCGGCCGCCGACCAGCACACCCGTACGCCCGCGGGCGGCCTCGAGTCCCTGGGCCGCTGCCACCATCGCGTGCGACCACGACGCGGGAACCAGCGAGCCGTCGGCGTCCCGGATCAGGGGAGTGGTGATCAGGTCCGGCTGGGTCGCGTAACTGAAGGCCCACCGGCCCTTGTCGCAGTTCCACTCCTCGTTGACTTCCGGGTCGTCGCCGGCAAGCCGGCGCAGCACCTTGCCGCGGCGGTGGTCGGTGCGCTGCGCGCACCCAGATGCGCAGTGCTCGCACACGCTCGGGCTGGAGACCAGGTCGAAGGGGCGGGCCCGGAAACGGTAAGCGGCCCCGGTCAGCGCGCCCACCGGGCAGATCTGCACCGTGTTGCCCGAGAAGTAGGAGTCGAACGGTTCATTGGCGTAAATGCCGACCTGCTGCAGGGCGCCACGTTCCTGCATGTCGATGAACGGATCACCGGCGATCTGGTCGGAGAACCGCGTGCAACGAGCGCACAAGATGCAGCGCTCGCGATCCAGCAGTACCTGCGAGGAGATGTTGATCGGCTTGGCGAATGTGCGCTTGACGTCGGTGAAGCGAGAATCGGCCCGGCCGTTGGACATTGCCTGGTTCTGTAACGGGCATTCGCCGCCCTTGTCGCACATCGGGCAGTCCAGCGGATGGTTGATCAGCAGCAGCTCCATCACGCCGTGCTGGGCTTTGTCGGCGGCCGCCGAGGTGAGTTGGGTGCGCACCACCATGTCGTCGGTGGCGACGGTGGTGCACGACGCCATCGGTTTGCGTTGTCCCTCGAGCTCGACCAGACACTGCCGGCATGCGCCGACCGGTTCGAGTAGCGGGTGGTCGCAGAACCGCGGGATCTGGATGCCCATCAACTCAGCCGCGCGAATCACCAGAGTTCCCTTGGGAACACTGATTTCGACGCCGTCGATAGTCAACGTCACCATCGTCGGCTGGCTCACCCCGTCGCCGGTTTCAGGTTTGGCCGTAGTTGTCATCGGGGCCCCATGACTTTCGCGTCTTCCCGTTCTGCCGTGAGCATGGAGTCTCGGGGGTCGAATGGGCAGCTGCCCTGCTCGATGTGGGCGACGTACTCGTCGCGGAAGTATTTGATCGATGACATGACCGGCATGGCGGCGCCATCACCCAAGGCGCAGAACGACTTTCCAAACAGAACATCGCCGATGTCGAGCAGCTTCTCGAGGTCCTCATGGGTACCTTTTCCAGTTTCCAGCCGCTCGTAGATCTGGTCCAGCCAGAAGGTGCCCTCCCGGCACGGTGTGCATTTCCCGCACGACTCATGCTTGTAGAACTGAGACCAGCGCCGGGCCGCACGCACCACGCAGGTGGTGTCGTCGAAAATCTCCAGCGCTTTAGTGCCCAGCATCGAACCGGCCGCCCCGACGCCCTCGTAGTCCAGTGGTACGTCGAGGTGCTCCTCGGTCAGGATCGGGGTGGACGAGCCGCCTGGTGTCCAGAACTTCAGTTTGTGCCCGGCCCGCACACCGCCGGCGTAGTCGAGCAACTCACGCAACGTGATACCCATCGGGGCCTCGTACTGGCCCGGGCGGGTGACGTGTCCGGACAGCGAATACAGCGTGAAGCCAGGCGATTTCTCGCTGCCCATCAAGCGGAACCAGTCGACACCGTTGAGGATGATCGGCGGCACGCTGGCAATGGTTTCGACGTTGTTGATTACCGTCGGGCACGCGTAGAGACCGGACACCGCCGGGAACGGAGGCCGCAGCCGCGGTTGGCCGCGCCGGCCCTCCAGCGAATCGAGCAGTGCGGTCTCCTCGCCGCAGATGTAGGCACCCGCGCCGGCGTGCACCACCATCTCCAGGTGGTAGCCGGAACCGGCGATGTCGCGACCCAGGAAACCGGCGGAATAGGCTTCGGCCACCGCGTTCTGCAGGCGCCGCAACACCGGCAGCACCTCGCCGCGCACGTAGATGAACGCGTGGCTGGCCCGTATCGCGTACGCGGCGATGATGGCGCCTTCGATGAGCAGATGCGGTGTGGCCAGCATCAGCGGTATGTCTTTGCACGTTCCCGGTTCGGATTCGTCGGCGTTGACGACGAGGTAGTGCGGCTTGGCGGCCGCGCTCTCGTCGCCCTGGGGGATGAACGACCATTTCGTCCCCGTCCCGAACCCGGCACCGCCGCGCCCGCGCAGCCCGGAATCCTTGACCATCCGGATCACCGCGTCGGGCTCCATATCGAGGGCCTTCTGCAGCGCCCGGTAGCCGTCATGGCGTTGATACGTCGCCAAGGTCCACGACTCAGGGTCGTCCCAGTAGCGGCTGATCACTGGGGTTAAAGGTGTTGCCTGGGAGGTAGTCATCACTGGCCTTCCGGCGTGGGCGGCGCCTGCATGCCGTTTTCCTGTGCCACCCGCAGACCGGCCAGCGTGGCCGCACCGGCACCGCCCTGTCCGTCGTCGGGACGCTGGTCGGCGAAGCCCGCCAGGATGCGCGACGTCTCGCGGAAGGCGCACAGCGGAGCGCCGCGGGTGGGCGACGCGGGCTTGCCGGAGCGCAAGGAGTCGACGAGTTCGCGCGCCGACTGCGGGGTTTGGTTGTCGAAGAACTCCCAGTTGACCATCACCACCGGTGCGTAATCGCAGGCGGCGTTGCATTCGATGTGTTGCAGGGTGACGGACCCGTCGGAGGTGGTCTCGTCGTTGCCGATGCCGAGATGGTCTTTGAGGGCGTCGAATATGGCGTCACCACCCATGATCGCGCACAGCGTGTTGGTGCAAACACCGACCAGGTAGTCGCCGGTGGGGCCGCGGCGGTACATGGTGTAGAAGCTCGCCACCGCCGACACCTCGGCCCCGGTCAGCCCCAGCTGGTCAGCACAGAACTCCAAACCCGCCGGTGTCAGGTAGGCGTCCTCGGCCTGCACCAGGTGCAGCAACGGCAACAGCGCTGAGCGCTTGTTGGGGTAGCGGCCGATGATCTCCTTGGCGTCGACCTCCAGCCGTGCCCGCACGTCCGTTGGATACGACTGTGGGGCACCGGAAACGACGAACTGGTTGGGCTCTTCGGGTGGCGGTCCGAGCCGGATGAACACCCGCTCGCCTCCGTCGGCGCCTGGTGCCGTCACCGGTCGACCCCGCCCATGACGGGGTCGATGCTGGCGACCGCGGCGATCAAATCGGCTACCATCCCGCCCTCGCTCATCGCGGCGACCGACTGCAGGTTGGTGAATGACGGATCCCGGTAGTGCACCCGGTAGGGGCGGGTACCGCCGTCGCTGACCATGTGCACGCCGAGCTCACCGCGTGGTGATTCCACCGCGACGTACACCTGGCCCGCCGGAACGCGAATGCCCTCGGTGACCAGCTTGAAGTGGTGGATCAGCGCTTCCATTGAGCCGCCCATGATCTTGGCGATGTGCTCCGGTGAGTTGCCCATGCCGTCGGGGCCTACTTTCAGGTCTGCGGGCCAGGCGATCTTGCGGTCCTCGACCATGGTCGGCCCTGGCCGCAACTTATCCAGGCACTGCTCGACGATCTTCAGCGACTCCCTCATCTCCTTGACGCGAATCATGTAGCGCCCGTAGGCATCACAACCGTCATCGGTGATCACGTCGAATTCGTAGTTCTCGTACCCGCAGTACGGCTCGCTGCGCCGCAGGTCGTGGGGCAACCCGGTGGAACGCAGCACCGGGCCGGTGATGCCCAGCGCCATGCACCCGGTCAGGTCCAGGTAGCCGACACCCTGGGTGCGGGCCTTCCAGATGGCGTTCTCGTTGAGCAGGTCCTCCATGTCGCGCAGCCCGCGACCCACCACGTCAATAGTTTCCCGGATTTCGTTGACCGCGTTGGGCGGCAGATCCTGTGCCACTCCGCCGGGCCGGATGTAGGCGTGGTTCATCCGCAAACCGGTGATCGATTCGAACAGGTTGAGGATGCGTTCGCGTTCCCGGAAGCCGAGGAACATCGCGGTCATCGCGCCCAGTTCCATGCCGCCGGTTGCCAATGCGACCAGATGCGACGTGATCCGGTTGAGCTCCATCATCAGCACCCGGATGACGTTGACCCGCTCCGGTATCTCATCGGTGATGCCGAGCAGCTTCTCCACGCCCAGGCAGTAGGCGGTTTCGTTGAAAAACGGCGCCAGGTAATCCATCCGGGTCACGAAGGTGACGCCCTGGGTCCAGTAGCGGTATTCGAGGTTTTTCTCGATTCCGGTGTGCAGGTAGCCGATGCCGCAGCGGACCTCGGTGACCGTTTCACCTTCGATCTCGAGGATCAGCCGCAACACCCCGTGGGTGGACGGGTGTTGGGGCCCCATGTTGACGACGATGCGTTCACCGGGATCCGCGCTGCGGGCGGCATCGACGATTTGTTCCCAGTCTTGGCCGCCCGCGACCAACACCGTCTCAGCGGCGCCGTCATCGTGCGTCGGATCAGTGGTTGTGCTCATCAGTTGTAGGCTCTCCGCTCGTCGGGCGGGGGTATCTGCGCGCCCTTGTATTCGACAGGGATGCCGCCGAGTGGGTAGTCCTTGCGTTGCGGATGTCCCTGCCAGTCGTCAGGCATCTCGATGCGGGTCAGCGACGGATGTCCGTCGAAGATGATGCCGAAGAAGTCATAGGTCTCGCGCTCGTGCCAGTCGTTGGTCGGGTAGAGCGCGAACAGCGAAGGGATATGCGGATCGCTGTCCGGCGCAGACACTTCCAGCCGGACGCGGCGGGAGTGAGTGATCGACTGCAGCGGGTATACGGCGTGCAGTTCCCGGCCGGTCTCGTGCGGGTAATGCACCCCGCTGACGCCCAGGCACAGCTCGAAGCGCAATTCCGGTTCGTCGCGAAGACGCTGGGCGACCTGTGGCAGCAGCTCCCGGCGAACGTGCAGGGTCAGTTCGTCGCGGTACACCACGACTTTCTCAATCGCGTCGTCGAATTCGACGCCGTCGCGCTGCAATGCCCCGGCCAGTCGGTCGGCGACGTCGTCGAAGTAGCCGCCGTAGGGCCGGGGGCTGCTGCCCGGCAGCGTGACCTCCCGCACCAGCCGTCCGTATCCGGAGGTGTCGCCGGTATCGACGGCCCCGAACATGCCGCGGCGAACGTTGATTACTTCGCCCCCGCAAGCGGGAGGTGCCCCCACATCGGGCCGGCTGATTGCTTCCTTCGGGTCTTGGTCCGGCGAGCTCATCGCAGCAGTCCACGCATCTCGATCGTGGGTCTGGCCCCCAGCGCCGCCTGCTCGGCTTCGGCGATGGCGCGCTCCCGGTTGACGCCCAGCGGCATTTCCTGAATCTTCTCGTGAAGCATGAGGATTGCGTGCAACAGCATCTCCGGGCGCGGCGGGCAGCCGGGCAGGTAGATGTCCACCGGAACTACGTGGTCCACGCCCTGCACGATCGCGTAGTTGTTGAACATCCCGCCCGACGACGCGCACACGCCCATGGCCAGTACCCATTTCGGCTCGGCCATCTGGTCGTAGATCTGGCGCAGCACCGGCGCCATCTTCTGGCTGACCCGACCGGCCACGATCATCAGATCGGCCTGCCGAGGCGTCGCCGAAAATCGCTCCATTCCGAACCTTGCGATGTCGAACCTCGGCCCGGCGGTCGCCATCATCTCGATCGCGCAGCAGGCCAGCCCGAACGTCGCCGGCCACAAAGAGTTCTTGCGGACGTAACCCGCCACCTTCTCGACTGTTGACAGCAGGATCCCACCGGGCAGCTGCTCTTCCAGGCCCACGTTTTACCTCAATCCCACGTCAGGCCCCCGCGGCGCCACACGTAGGCGTAGGCCACGAAAACCGTGAGCATGAACACCACCATCTCGACCAGCGCGAACGTCCCCAGTGCGTCGTAGCTGACCGCCCAGGGATACAAGAACACGATTTCGATGTCGAAGACGATAAACAACATTGCGGTCAGGTAATACTTCACCGGGAACCGCTGGCCGCTCGCCGCGTGCGGACCGCTGACCGAAGTCTCGGTGGGCTCGATCCCGCACTCGTAGGCCGCCTGCTTTGACCGGTTGTAACGCGAGGGTCCTATGACGCTCGCGATCACAACCGAGACCACGGCAAAGGCAGCGGCAATCGCCCCCAGTACCAGGATGGGTATGTAGACGTTCAACTCGCTTCCTCATCCGTCGTGCGGGCTGCCAGCAGCGGTGACGCGGTGACCAGGTTAGTGTGACGAACCCGGACTTTGCGCCCTCGCATGACCTTACGCACAGCCTAGTCGGGCGGCGATTCGGGCCGAGACGGCGCACTGCGAAGCCGGTCAAACAAACCTAACCGGTATCGCACGGCCTTTGCTGCGTGCCCGATGGGCGATAACTCCGGCCTGCTTAACTCGGGCAACAACAACTCGGGCGCCTTTAACACCGGTACTGGACACTCGGCTTTCTTCCAGGGCTTCCACCTTTTCAGCTAGCCCGGCGTGGCCGCCTCGCTGGTTGGACTTGGTTATTGCACCGGAGCGCGTAGTAGTCCCAGCACCGTCCGGTCCAGCACGATGGGGTCGACGGGATGCGGCACCGCGGCTTCGGCGCGCGACCAGCTGGCCAGCCAGGCATCGTCTGGGCGCCCGGTGAGCACCACGATCGGTGGGCAGACCGTCAGTTCGTCTTTCAGCTGTTTGGCGATGCCCATGCCACCGGTCGGCGTCGCTTCCCCGTCCAGGATGGCCAAGTCGATATCACCGGCATCCATCTGCCGCACCACCATCGGGCCAGTCGCCACCTCGACGTAGCTCAGCTCGGGTAGATCCGGGTGCAGTTGTTTGCCCAATGCCCGCATCACGTCTTCGCGGGTCTTGGCGTTGTTGCTGTACACGAGGATCCGCAGGGCGCTGGTCGAATCGGGCACGGTGCAGATGCTACTGGTGGTCCCCCCAGCCTTATTCGGGCGCCCGCACGAAGACGGCTTCTGCCGCTACCGTCGCCGTCGGGCCCATCACGCCGAACTTATTCCAGTCCAGGCCGAACCGGGATCGATCGACTTTGGTTTCGCCGGATATCCGCACCGAACCATCGTTTAGTTCAGCGATCCTGACGGGCAGCGGTACTGGCTTGCTGATGCCTTTGATGGTGAAGCTGGCCCGCAGCTCAGCGGCATTGCCGGTGGTCGGCTGGAGGGCAGTGACGACGACGCTGATCTCGGGGTAACGCTCGACATCGAAGAAGTCGGCCGAGCGCAAGTGTTGGTCGCGGCGGCCGATGCCGGTGCGCAATGACGCCGCGCGGATGTCGAGGCGGCCGTAGACCGCACCATTGCTGGTGAGCTGCCCGTCGCCGCTGAACTCGGTGAAGTGGCCTTTGACCCTGAGCAGGCCCCACATGTTCCTGATCTTGAAGGTGATGGCCGAGCGCTCCGGAACCAGGTTCCAAACGCCGGCCATGTCGGGATCAAGGAGCAGTGTTTCCAGAGTCGTCATCGTCACCTCAGTGCGTCGTGCCGAATCTTGCCTCAGTCGAGCAGAGGGGCGATCCCGGCGGGGTCGAAGTACTCGTCAATCCGGTTGATCAGGCCGTCTTTGCCTACTCTGATCACGATGCAGACCCGCGGGGAGATCGATTGGCCGGCATGCCCGGTGGCGTGCAAGATGTGCTGCTGAACGAAGCCCCTGATAGATCCGCTGTCGAATAGCTGACGGTCGAGAATCTGGTAGCGACGCTCGGTGGTGGTTGTGATGAACCAGTCGATGACACGTAGCGCGCGAGCCTTGTCGTTGTCCCGTTGGGCGCCTGCCCGCCAGACGGCGATGTCGTCACTCCACAGTCGATCAACTGCGGCCATGTCGCTGTTCTCGATCGCCGTGAACAGCCGGTCGGCCACATCGACGACGGTCTCGGTAGAGGTAGAGGTCATGGGACTGGCTCCTTTTCGCTGTCGTACCCCGGGTGCGCGACTGCTAATCGATGTCGCACCAGCGTCCGAAGACAGGCGGTGACATCCGGACCGGTGCGCCCGTCCAGCTCGCCGGCCTGGATGGCGGCGGCAAGCCCGGCCTCATCGGCGAAGCCCAGGCCGGCCAGCGCGGCACGAACATCTGAGTCACCTCCGTCGAGCAGCTCGCGCTCGACGGTGCGCAACGCATTGGCGGCCACCCTGGCGTGGAAATTGACCTGACCGCTCGTCGCCTCCCGGACATCGCATTCGAGGAATTCGGCGACTGCGGCGACCAGCTCGGCCGCCGTCGGCCGCCCGTGCAACGGGTCACCGGACGTCACCTGTGCTGGTCTTGATTGCGCGCCGCTCCCCCGCAAGCGGGAGGTACCCCCACCTGCCGCCGGTGCGCGGCCCGCATCGTCGCCGTGCGGCCTTTCGTCGAACAGGTCGAGCAGGTCCCACTCGGTCTCGCATACCCGGCGGCCGATTGTCGCTAACTCCACCGAGCGGACCTGCCCGCTCAAATGACGCTCCGCCTGGTGCCGGCAGATGACCCCCCAGCGCAGTGTGGCCAACACCAGCCACCAGTGAAACGCCACTCGATCGACGGTAGTCCCGCTGGCCTCCTCGTAGTCCCGCAGGAAGCTCTCGATGCTGCCGAGGCCCCCGGCCCCTCGGCTGGCCGGAGCGCCGAACCGCCACGCCCGGATGCAGAACCAGGCCAGGTCTTCGTATGCCTCGCCGATGTGTACCAGCTCCCAGTCGAGGACGGCGGCAAGGTCGGATCCGTCGACGATCAGGTTTCCCATCCGGTAGTCGCCGTGCACCAGAACCGGGGGCGACGACTCGGACGTCCGAGGCCGGTTGGCCTCGAGCCAGCGAAACCCCCATTCGAAAGTGGCGGTGGTATCACCCATGGCATCGAGGCGCTCGCGCCACGCCGCGAGTTGGTCCTCACGGGCCAGGCCGGGGTCGTTAGCGTCGGCCCGGTGGATGGCGGCCAATGCCTGCGCGCACTGTCGCAGCAGCCGCATGCGGCCCGCTTGCCCATCAGCGGCGTCGAGCTGACGCTGGATGCGCCGGACGATGGTCTCGCCCTTGATCTCATCACAGATGAGAAACGGATTGCCCAGTGCGGCGAGCGAATCGTCGGCGACCAGGATGTTCGGCACGGGTGCGCCGGCCACCGCGGCGGCGGCCTGGGCGCGGGCTTCGAGTTCCATGCCGGCGTGCACGTCGTCGGGTGGCCCGGTGCGCAGGATCAGCGACCGGCGACCCTCGCCCGTGATGGCGTCGAAGGCCCATGTGCTGCGGCTGGCCCCACCAGTGAGTGCGCGCAGATTGTCGATTGCCACCTGGGCGCCCAGTACCGGGCGCAACACCGCGAGCAAGCCGTCCAGTAGGCGTTGGGCTTCGTTCATAGATGGGTCACTTCTTGCCAAACTTGAACAGTCGCTGCGCCACCCGTCGAATCTGAATCTCCTCCGCGCCCTCCGTGATCCGATAGCGACGGTGATGGCGGTAGATATGCTCGAACGGCTCATGACGGCTGTAACCGAGGCCGCCGAAGATCTGCATGGCGCGGTCGGCGGCGTCACAGACCAATCGGTTGGCGCGGTAATTCGCCATCGATACTTTGTCGGAGACTTCCATGTGGTGGTCACGGTCTAAGTGCCAGGCCGCGTAGTACACCAGCAAACGCACCATTTGCGCTTCGGTATGCAGCTCGGCCAGCGGCCATTGCACGGCTTGGTTGACCGCCAACGGCTTGCCAAACACGGTGCGTTTCCCGGCGTAGTCGGCGGCGCGATCGATGCAGTATTGCGCTGCGCCCAGACTGCTGGCCGCTTGGCGAATTCGGTTCTCGTGCAGGAATGTTTGCGCGACCTCCAGACCGCGGTCCACCTCGCCGAGCACGGCGTCGGCGGGCACCCGCACATCGGTCAACTCGACTTCGCCGTGGTCGGTGGGCATGTTGAACGTCCACCAGTAGTACGGGATGTTGAACCCTTGCGCGTCGGTGGGGACAAGAAACGCGGTGATGCCCCGGGCTTGCCCCGGCTCGCCGGAGGTGCGGGCGAAGATCAAGTCGTGAGTCGCGCGGTGTACGCCGGTGTTAAACCGCTTGGAGCCGTTGATCACCCAGCTGTCGCCGTCCGGTTCGGCGCGGGTTTCCAGCCAGGTCGCGTCCGAGCCGTGCTGTGGTTCGGTGAGGCCGAACGCCATGGAGCGTTCCCCGGTGATCAACGCCTCTGACCAAAGACGGCGTTGCGCGTCGGTGCCGAAGCGCTCCATCATGATCACCTGCGGGAAGTTTCCGACGATCGAGGATTCGTTCTGCAAATCATTGTGCAGGCCAAGCCCCTTGTGCGCCAAGTGCTCCCGGATAACGGCCATGTCCACGTTGGTACCGTCACGGCCGCCGAGCGATGCCGGCAATCCGTAGCGCAACCAGCCCGCCTGGTCGGCCCGCCTGCGCATCTCGGCAAGCAGATCCTCCCACTCGCGAGACGGGATGCCGTCGTTGTCCACGTCAGTACGCGCGAACTCCCGGCGATAATCGAAGTACTGCATGTTCTCAGCCTGCAGCGGAGCGATCTCGCATTCGATAAAGGCATCCATCTCGGCGAGCAGCCCTGGAAGGTGTTCTGGCAGAGTGAAATCCACGTTGGTCTCTCCTGTTGTCCGAGGCTGTCAGGCCGTATTATTCGTCTTGGTATCCGGGGTGGGCGACGGTTAAGGGGTGGTTCACCACAGCACGCAGATATGACGTGACGTCATGGTCGCGGTGGTCGAGATCGCCATTGCGAATCGCCGCGGCCAGCGTGAAATCCACGTTGAGTCCTTTCCGCCTGCGCTAGCGGCCGTACAGCGTTTTCTTCCATATCGTCGACAGCGTAGCGATGGCGTCCTCATCGCTGATCCGAAGCCCCAGCCCGGCCGCATCGGGCCGCAGAAACACCACGGTGAACTGCTCGAACAACAACGCGATCGCCACCGCGGTGTGCTCCGGCACCAGGTCGCGGGCGTAGCCGTGCTCCTGCGCGCGCAGCAGGGATGCGGTGACGATATCCATGCCGAAGCGCCGGAACTCGTTCTGCACCGTGGCGAATCGTTGTTGGGTGGCGCCCAGTTGGGCGATCGCCACCATGATGCCGATGTTCTGCTTGAAGATATTCCAGTACCCGGTGACCACCGAGACGAACAAGTCGCTGTCCTGGGTGGGGGCACCGCCCGCTTGCGGGGGAGCGTCCGGCAGCCGAACGGACAGCCGCGCCGGGCCGAGGACATCGTGCAGAAAAGACTCCGCCAAGGCGGCCAGCAGGTCTTCCTTGTCAGCGAAATACCGATAGAACACCGCCGGTGACTTCCCCGCGGCCGACGTGATGTCGGCCAGAGTGGTACCGTGAAAGCCTCTTTCGGCGAACAGCTTTCGTGCTGATTGCTCGATGGCCTCCCTGGTCTGGCGGCCTTTGGAGGTCAGCACTCGCGGGGTTTCCGAGGCGCGCATCAGGCCTGGATCCGGTCGCCGGCGCGCAGCAGAGCGCTCGGCAGGTCATGGCCGACAACAGATTTCGCAACTTCGGCCGCAGCGATGGCGGCCTGCAGGTCGACGTCGACATCGATATCGCTGTCGCGCAGCAGGTACACCAGATCCTCGGTGGCGATGTTGCCGGTGGCGCCCGGTGCGAACGGGCAGCCGCCAAGCCCGCCGACCGAGGCGTCCAGCCGGGTAACACCGGAGCTGACCGCCGCGTAGGCGCTGGCCAGCCCGGCACCGCGGGTGTTGTGGAAATGTCCGCCCAGCGGCATGTCGCCGATCACCGGACGTAGTTGTGAGATCAGCGAACTCACCCGGCGCGGGGTGGTGGTGCCGATGGTGTCGGCGATCGAGAATCGGTCGACGGCCCGGTCGCGGGCGACCGCGGCGATGTCGAGTACCCGCTGGGGGGCGGTGGGCCCCTCGAACGGGCAGTCCCACGCGGTGGCGACGATCACCTCGACGGTGACGTCGCTGTCGTGCGCAATGGCGACGATCTCGCCGATCTGGTCGGTGGCCTCCACGCTGCACCGCCCGACATTGGCCTTGCTGAATGCGTCGCTGGCCGATACCACGTACTCGATCGATCGCAGCCCCGAGGCGATAGCCCGCTTGGCGCCGTTGGGACTGGCTACCAGGGCGGAGAACTCGATGTCCGGGTAGTTGTGCAACTCAGCAGCAAGTTCGGCGGCATCGGCCATCGACGGCACCTTCGACGGGGACACGAACGCCGTGGCCTCCACCTCGCGCACCCCGGTGGCGGCCACCGCCGCCAGCAGTTCCAGCTTGGCCGACAACGGGATCGGCTTCTCGATCTGCAGGCCGTCGCGCAGCGACACCTCGCGAATATCGACGTGCTGGTTCATAGCACCTCCTCGGCGCGCAACTCCGCGAGCTCCTCGGCAGTCTTGCCCAGCAGCCCGATATAGACGTCGTCGTTGTGTTGTCCCGGTCGCGCCGGGCCGGCGTTGCGGACACTGCCCGGGGATTCGGAGAGCACCGGCACGATCCCCGGTCCCAATACGGATCGTTCGACTCTTTCATCGAAGTGCTCGACCAGCATGCCGCGGGCGCGCAGCTGTGGGTCGTTGACCACTTCGGCGACCGTGTTGATCGGCCCCGCGATCACGCCTGCGGCGCTGAGTGTTTCGATGATGTCGCCGGGTTGCCGCTCGGCGGCCCACGCGCCGATGATCTTGTCGAGTTCGTCTTGATTTCGTCCGCGGGCGCTGTGCGTGGCAAACCGGTCGTCGGTGGCCAGTTCCGGACGCTCCATCGCCTTGCACAGCCGCGCGAACACGGTGTTCTGGTTGGCCGCGATCACCACCCAGGAGCCGTCGGCGCTGCGGTAGATGTTGGACGGCGCGATACCCTCTAGCCGGGTGCCCGACGGTCCGCGCACCACGCCGCCGACGTCGTAGTCGGGAATCGTGGATTCCTGTACCGCCAAACATGATTCGGTCAGCGCGACGTCGACCACCTGTCCGCGTCCGGTGACGCTGCGGCGGTAGAGCGCGGCCAAGGCGCCTTGCGCGCCGAACATGCCGGCCAGGCTGTCGCCCAGCGACAGCGCCAGCCGGGGCGGCGGCCCGCCCGGGAAACCATTGAGGTGTCGCAACCCACTGGCCGCCTCGGCCACCGAGGCGTAGCCGGCCTTGTGCGCGTCGGGCCCGGTCTGCCCGTAGCCGGATACCCGGACCAGGATGATGCCCGAGTTGCGTGCACTGAGCACGTCGTAGCCCAGATTCCACTTCTCGAGCGTGCCGGGGCGGAAGTTCTCTACCACGATGTCGGATTTCTCGACGAGATCAAGGAACAGCTCCCGGCCACGTGGCTGGCGCAGGTCGAGCGTGATGGCCCTCTTGTTGCGCGCGTGCACCGTCCAGAAGACGTGGTGCCCGTCGAGTTCGGCCTGGCCCCAGGTTCGCAACGGGTCCGGGGCGCCGGGCGGCTCTACCTTGATGACGTCGGCGCCCATGTCGCCGAGCAGCCGGCCGGCGAATGGTCCGGCGATCAAGGTGCCGAGCTCGAGCACCCGGACGCCGTCCAGCGGCCCGGTGGCAGTCATTCAGCCCCCGCGAAGTCGTGGCGGATCAGCCAGTCGGTGACGATGTCGACGGCCTGGCGCAGCTTGTCGCGTTGGTCAGAACCCGCGTAATAGTGTGTGGCGCTCGGTATTTCGTACATCTCTTTATCGGGGTGCCCGATCGCCTCGAAAAGCCGTCGGGTGTGGCTGGGCGTGCACGCGTCGTCGGCCAGGTTGCCGATCACCAGCGCCGGAACCGCGAGATCGGCCCCGCAGGCCACCCCATCACCCCTGGCGTCGTCGTAACTCCATTGCGACAGCCAGCCGCGCAGCGTTGAGAAGCGGGCCAGCCCGACCGGGCTCATGTTCACCACTCGAGGATCACCCAGATAGCAGGTTCCCGGGGTGCGTTCGTTGGGATCGACGGCAGGATCCAGCCATCGTGGGTCGGCCATGGTGCCGTGCACGACGAACCCGAACTCGTCGTCCGGCCGGCCGGCGGCTTTGAGTTCTGCCAACTTTTCTTTCACCCACGCGGTGATTCGGCGGTTGCGGTCGATCTGAGCTTGCCGGTACCGGGCCAGAAACTCCTGGCTGTAGGGCGGTTGGTTGGGGTTGTCCGGGTTGTACAAATCCAGTTCGGGATCGCGTTTGGTGGGGTCGGATTCGTCGAGGATGGACGCGTCCAGCCATTCGGTCAGCGTGCCGTGCCGGCTGATATGCGCGGCCAGCAGCATGATGCCGTCAGCCGCGGGCAGGTCCAGTGCGGTGAGGTCGGGGCCGTCACCGGATGGGCTCGACGTGATGGTCGCGTGCTGGGCCTGCTGCTGGTAGAACACCGACAGCGAGCCGCCGCCGCTCCACCCGGCCAGCACCACCTTGGCGTAGCCCAGCCGGTTTTTGGCGTCCTTGATGCACTCGCCCAGATCCTCGACCACTTTCTCCATCAGCAGCGCCGAATCCGTGCCGCGGAACCGGCTGTTGCAGTAGATGACGTGGTGGCCGGCACGGGCCAGCGCATTGATCATCGGCAGGTACGCGCCGCCGCCGATCGGGTGCATGAACACCAGCACTGTGTCCGACGGCTTGTCTTTCGGCTTGAGCAGATAGCTCTCCAGCACCGTGATCTCGGCCAGCCCACCGTAGACATCTCGGACGCCGGAATTGTTCTGGAAGGCAACGAGATAGGGGATTCGGTCGTATTCGTGCTTCACAGCGTGTTTCACAGCTTGCGTGCTCCCCATGGTCAGTGCTGTCCCAGGTCGTGCGCCAGTACCTCGGCCGAGGGGGTCAGGCGTCGGCGGGTGTCGACGGCGATGACCTGCCAGTCGACGCGCGAGTGCTCGTCGAACTTGCGGCGGGCTCGTTCCCGTGCCTTCTCCGGCGCGCCGTGGTGAACCCCTTGCGGCGCATGGGTGATCAGGCCCGGTGGCATCGGGATCCCGTAGAGCGAGCCGCCGTGGAAGAAGGCGATCTCGTCGTAGTCGACGTTACGGTGATACCAGGGTGTGCGCTCGGTGCCGGGCACGCTTTCGGCGGGTTTGGGCAGGAAGTTCATCACGTACACGCCGGTGGCTTGCATGAACAGATGCACCGTCGGCGGCAGGTGGACACTGTCGGAGGTGATCACGTTGTAGTCGGCGATGTTGAAAGTGAACGCGAAGTTGTCGCCACGCCAGCCTTCCACGTCGATCGGATTGTGTTGGTAGAACAGCGTTGTCGGACCGCCCTCGTGAATGAGCCGGACCTCGTACTCGTCGCGGCCGTCGTCCTCGATCGGCGCCGGGTCGGGGATGGTGGCCTGTGACGGGTCGAACGGGAAGTGCCGGCCCAAAGCGCCCGGGGGAGGGACACGGAACTCGTCGCTGGCCTCGATCATCAGCAGGGTGGTCTCGCTATCGGGCACCTGGCGCCAGGTGCACGCTTTCGGGAGGTACACCCAGTCGCCCTCCCGGTAGCGCAGCGCCCCGAACTCTGTCTCCAGCAAACCGGTGCCCTGGTGTACGAAGCACAGCAGGTCCCCGTCGACGTGGCGGGTGTGGAACGGCATCGGCTCGTGGCGGCGGCTCAGCAGAATGCGGCAGTCGGCGTTGGTGAACATCAGCAGCGGCCCGCCGTTTGCGTCGGTGGCATCGCTGGGTTTGAGCTCGCTGGACAGCACATCGATGGGGCGCAGTGGGCCCTCCGACCGATAGGCGGTGGGGTCATGGCGGCGGTAAATGTTGGCGGTCCGGCCGGTGAACCCGCCCCGGCCCAGCTCGTCGTCCTTGAGGCCGTCGAGGTCGGCGTGCAGGCGACGCGGTGTCCTGCCCTTTCGCAGGTGGACAAAGGATTCCATGGCTGGCTCCCTGGGGCTTCATCAACCTCGGCTACAAAACTGAAAGTAACATTACTTTTTCTTTCGACCGCGCACAAGAGCCGTTCAGCGGGGCGCCGCGGCGGTTCGGAAAGGGGCCCGTCACCGCGGGACTGCCGCGGTGAACGGTTCACCCGATGCGCGGCAGAACCGCGTCGACAATTTGAATTTGCTCAAGTCATATTTTCTTCCAGGCCTGCCTGTGCTTTGATTCCCGAAGGTCACCGCGACCATCACAGTCGGCAAAACCACGTTGGGTGTCGCAGTGGATTCGGGCGCCAAAACCGTGTACATCACCAACTCCGGCGACGCGACGGTGTCGGTGATCGATGCCACGTCCAACGCCGTGAAGACCTCCATCAAGGTCGGGAAGAAGCCGGCCAGTATAGCGATTGATTCGCCGGCCAAGAAAGCCGTCATCACCAACGCCGGAGATGATTCGGTGTCGATAATCGACACCGGGTCCAATATTGTCGTCGCGGCAGCGATCAAGGTCCGGAAGGCGCCGCAGGCGGTGGCGGTGGATCCCGACAGCCACACCGCCTTCGTCACCAACGAAGACGACGGTTCGGTGTCGGTGATCGACCCGGCGGCCGGTACTGTCACCGCCACCGTCCCGGTCGGAAAAAAGCCGGACGGTGTGGCCGTGGACCCGGCCACCCACTCCGTTTACGTCACCAACGCCGAAGACAATTCGGTGTCGGTGATCGACATCGCGTCGCGCCAAGTCGCCGCCACCATCCCGGTCGGACGGGGTCCGAACTGGGTGCAGGTGGTCAACTCATTGGCCTACGTCACGACCGCCGGTGACAATTCGCTGTCGGTGATCGACACCGCGTCCCGCAAGGTCACCGAAACCATCCCGGTCGGAAAAACCCCCGACGGTTGGGTGGCGGACGCGGGCACCCACACCGCTTACATCACCAATTCCGGTGCCGATTCGATGTCGGTGGTCGACCCTCAAGCACGCAAAATCACCGCCACCGTCAAGGTCGGAAAAGGCCCAGACGGCATCGCGATTGACACCGCCACCCACATCGTCTACACCGCCAACGCCGGCGATGGCACGGTATCGGTGATCGCCACGGCATAGGGCCGCCAACTCAACGGAAGCTCAACGGACGCGCAGGACGACTTTGCCTTTGGCGCTGCGATTCTCCAGGGACGCGACCGCGGCCGCGGCCTGGTCCAGCGGGTAGACCTCCGGCTCAGGGGGACGCAGCCGGCCCGACGTAAGCAACTGCTCGAGGCCGGCCCACTGCTCGTGCAGCGCGTCGGGATGCGTTAGCGTCCAGGCGCCCCAGCCAACACCGACAACGTCAATGTTGTTGAGCAGCAGCCGGTTTACCTTCACCGTGGGAATCTCGCCGCCGGTGAAGCCGATTACGAGTAGCCGTCCCCCCGGAGCAAGCGAGCGTAGTGAATCGGTGAATCGATCGCCCCCGACCGGGTCGACGACTATGTCGACGCCGCGGCCGTTCGTCAACTCCTTGACCGCATCTTTGAACCCCTCGGCCAACACCACGTCAGTCGCGCCGGCCGCCGTCGCGATCTCGCCTTTCTCCTGCGTGCTGACCACCGCGATGGTGCGCGACGCCCCGAGCACGGGCGCCAGCCGCAGTGTCGAGGTTCCGATCCCGCCGGCTGCGCCGTGCACCAGCACGGTTTCGCCCTGCTGCAGCCGGCCACGGACATTCAGCGCGAAGTACATAGTCAGGTCGTTGAACAGCAGGCCGGCGCCCGCCTCGAAGCTCACGTTGTCCGGCAGCTTGAACACTCGGTCGGGCGACAGCACCGCGACTTCGGCCATCCCGCCGGTGAGCATCGTCAGGCCGACAACTCTGTCGCCGGGACGCACATGAGTGTTGTCCGGTGCCGATCGGACCACCCCGGCGATCTCGGCCCCAAGCACGAACGGTGGGTTCGGCTTGTACTGGTAGAGGCCGCGGGTGAGCAACGCGTCCGGGAATGCCGCGCCCGCAGCGTGCACGTCGACGACCACGCCGTCGCCCGAGGGCTCGTCCACCTCGACGACCTCGATCGCATCCGGACCATCTAGCCGAGTCAATCGCGCTGCGCGCATGCCACCTCCGTCGTCAAGCCCGCGGCCGGAGAGCCCCGGACAGCCTCAGTCGCCTCAATCTAAAACCCACCGGCGACCCGCACCACTGCCCGGCCGGAGAAGGCCCCGGCACGCAGCTGGTCGAGCACACCGATGACGTCTTTGACGTCGACGTCGGTGATGACGTCGACCAGATGACGCGGCCGCAACGAATCGCCCAGACGTGCCCACAGCTCCCGGCGAGGGCCGATCGGCATCAGCACCGAGTCCATCCCGAGCAGCGCGACGCCGCGCAGGATGAACGGCAGCACCGTGGTGTGCAGGGCGGCCCCGCCGGTGAGGCCGCTGGCGGCCACCGCACCGCCGTAGTCAACGGCGCTGAGCACATCGGCCAGCGTCGCGCCGCCCACACAGTCCACCGCTCCCGCCCAGCGCGCCTTGGCCAGTGGACGCGGTTTGGCGTCGGGATCGGCAGGCAGCCGGCCGATAACCTCAGCGGCGCCAAGGGCTTTCAGGCGGTCAGCAGCCTCGGCTTTGCCGGTCGACGCGACTACCTGATAACCGGCGGCGGCCAGCAGGTCCACGCTGACCGAGCCGACACCGCCGGTAGCACCGGTCACCACGATGGGTCCGGCGCCGGTTTCGATGCCCCAGTCGATGAGCGCCTGGACGCTCATCGCTGCGGTGAAGCCGGCGGTGCCGATCGCCGCGCCGTCATGCGGACTCAAGGCGCCGAGCGACACCACTTGGTCGGCCGGCAGCCGGGCGTATTCGGCGTAGCCGCCGTGGTGGCCCGTGCCGATCTGGTACCCGTGGGCCAGCACCATGTCGCCGACGGTGAAGTCGGGTGACTGCGACTCGACGACCTCGCCGGTCAGGTCGATGCCCGGCACCACGGGATAGTCGCGAACCACGCCGCCACCCGGCGTCAGTGCCAGCGCGTCCTTGAAGTTGACGCTGGAATACAGCACCCGGATCGTTACCTCGCCGGGTGGCAGGTCGGACGGTCTCAGTGTCTCGACTGACGCTGTTATCCGTTCCCCGTCTTGGCGCGCGACCAGCGCTTGAAACGTGTCCATGGTTCGACGCTAACCTCACCCCATGGATTCCTTTTCACTCGGTCGCTTTTCGGTTTCCCGAATCGGCTTCGGCGCCATGCAACTGCCCGGGCCCGGCGTGTTCGGGCCGCCGCGGGATCGCGACGAGGCGCTGGCCGTGCTGCAGCGGGCGGTCGAACTCGGCGTCGACCACATCGACACCGCGCAGTTCTACGGGCCGGACGTCGCCAACGAGCTCATCCGGGAGGCGCTGTTTCCGTATCCAGAGAACTTGGCATTGGTGAGCAAGGTAGGCGGTCGCCGCGATGACACCGGTGGTTGGTTACCCGTCGCCGAACCCGCCGAGTTGCGCAGGGACATCGAGAACAACTTGAGCACGCTCGGCGTCGACCGGCTGGCCGTCGTCAACCTGCGGTTGATGGATAGCGACGTGTCGGATCAGCTTTTCGACGACCGGATTTCTGTCATGATCGCCGCTCGCGACGAGGGGTTGATCGACGGCATCGGTCTCAGCGCCGTCACCCACAGGCAGCTGCTGCACGCCTTGGAGCGCACCGATATCGCCTGCGTGCAAAACGCTTTCAACCTCGTCGACCGGTCCTCTGGCCCGGTGCTGGATGAATGCACGGCGCGCGGTATTGCCTTCGTGCCGTTCTTCCCACTGGGAGCCGCCTTTTTGAAGCCGAACCCGGTGCTGAGCCACCAGGTGGTGCAGAACATCGCAGAGCGACTCGGCCACACTCCGGCGCAGATTGCATTGGCATGGACGCTGAGCGTGGCACCCAACATCCTGCTGATCCCGGGTACCTCATCAGTGCGGCACCTGGAGGAGAACTTGGGCGTCGCCGACATCGAACTCGACGACGAGACTCGTGAACAGCTGACCGCGGTTGCTACTTGAGCTCAGCTGACGACAGGCCCAGCAATCGGCGCGCGACCACCAGTTGCTGGATCTGCTGAGTGCCCTCGAAGATGTCCAGGATCTTGGAGTCACGCCCCCACTTCTCCAGCAGCGATTGCTCGGAATAGCCTGTGGTGCCGGCCAATTCGACGGCCTTGAGGGTGACGTCGCTGGCCATCCGGCCGGCCTTGGCCTTGCTCATCGAGGCTTCTTTGGAGTTGGGGATGCTGTTGTCGGCCTGCCATGCCGCACGCAGCGACAGCAGGTAGCTGGCCTCCCAGTCGGCCTCCATGCGCAGGAACTCGGCCGCAGCAGCACTTTGGGCGTGTGACGGTTTGTCGTAGGAGATTTCCACCCCGGCGTCGGTTAGTATCTTGCGGATTTCCTCCAGAGCGGCGCGGCCGATTCCGACGGCCATGGCGGACACGATCGGGCGGGTGTTGTCGAAGGTCTCCATCACCCCGGAAAATCCCTTGCCGACTTCGATTTCCGGGTTGCCCAGTAGGTTGTCCTTGGGGATGCGGGCATTGTCGAAGCGGATCGCTGCGGTGTCGGAACCCTTGATGCCCAGCTTGTGCTCTAGCCGTTCGACGGTGACACCGGGGTGCTCGCGCGGCACGATGAACGACTTGATCGCCGGACGGCCCAACGACTTGTCCAGCGTGGCCCACACCACGATGTGGCTGGCGCGCGAACCGGCGGTGACAAAGATCTTCTCGCCGTTGATCACGTACTCGTCGCCGTCCAGCTTGGCTGTGGTGGACACCGCGGCCGAGTCCGACCCGAATCCCGGTTCGGTGATGGCCATCGCCGCCCACACCTTGCCCAGGCGTTCCAGTTGTTCGTCGGTGGCGACCGCGGAGAGGGCTGCGTTGCCCAGCCCCTGAGTGGGGATCGACAGCATCATCGCGACATCACCCCAGCTGGCTTCCATCGTCTGCACCAGCGCGGCCATGTTGGCGCCGTTGCGGTTTTTCTCCTTGCTTTCACCCTCGTCGCGCAACGCGTCGGCTCCGGCGAAGGGCAACGATTCTGCGGCTCCCTCGAACAGATTGATCAGCGTGTCGAGTTCGATCGGGTAGGCGTGTTCTTTCAGGTCGTATTTGCGGGCGATCGGCCGCATAAACTCCGCGGCGCCCTGATGGGTCTTGACGATCACCGCTTGCAGCTTGCGCGGTAGCTCCAGATTGATTGCCATGATTGATCTTTCGCTTGGAAGAATACGGACTCAGATGACTACGACGCCCTCGGCGACACCGATGGCCCGCAGGTCGCGGTACCACCGCTCCACCGGGTGCTCCTTGGTGTAGCCGTGGCCGCCGAGCAATTGCACGCCGTCCAGGCCGATCTGCATGCCCTTGTCGGCGCCGAGCCGCTTGGCCAGTGCCGCTTCGCGGGTGAACGTGAGGCCTTGTTCGGCACGGGCCGCGCCGCGCCAAGTGATCAGCCGCAGCCCGTCCAACTCGATAGCGATGTTGGCGCACATGAACGCCACGGCTTGACGACGGGCGATCGGCTCGCCGAATGCCTCGCGCTGTTTCACGTACGGGATGACATAGTCGAGCACTGCGTGCGAGGTGCCGACCGCCAGCGCCGCCCAGCCCAGCCGAGACAGCGCGATCGCCTCGGCATAGTCGGCGTCAGTAGCTTCGTCCTCACCCAGCCGGGCATGCAGCGGCACCGACACCCCAGAGAGCTCAACCTGGCCCAAGGCCGCGGCGCGAATGCCCATGCTCGGGTCCGCCTTGACGGTCAGGCCTTTGGCGGACGATTCGACGATGAACAGCGCCGGCTTGCCGTTCAGCTGTGCGCCGACGATGAACAGCTCGGCAGCTGACGCCGCCGGCACCAATGACTTCACCCCGTCGAGTCGGTACCCGCTGGGTGTGCGCACAGCGGTGGTCTTGAGCCGGGTGGGGTCGAACAACGGCTGTGGTTCGGCGATGGCCACGCAGGCCTGCGGAACATTGTCGCCGGCGAACTCCTTCAGATAGGTGGCCTGCTGATCGGCGCTGCCCCAATGCGTTAGTGCGGACGCCACACCCCCAGGGGCCAGAATCGGCAGCGCCAGACCCATGTCGCCATACGCCAACGCCTCGGCCACCAGCACGTTGGTCACGCTGGAGCGGTGTGCGGCAATGCCGTCGAAATCCTCGGGGATGTTGATCGCGGTGATGCCCAACTCGGCGGCCTTGGCGATCAGATCGGGCGGGTAGGCCGCCGCCTCGTCGGCGTCGTGAGCCGCGGGCCGCAGTACCTCTTCGGCAAATTCGTCGACGGTCTCGATGATCAGCTTCTGGTCGTCATCGGGCGTCAGGTCGAAGTCGTCCTTGCCGCTGGACTTCAGCCGGGTCGGTCCACTGCGGAGGCTCTGCACCCGCTTGAACTCACGGCTGGCAGCGCTGGCAGTGGAGAATATCGTCTTCGTGACATAGCGCAGGGTTCGGTTGAGCGGATCGCGCAGGTGGTATTTGTCCAGGAATTCCTGGCCGACGATCGGTGCCAGCACCGCCAGTGCGATGTCGATTCCGGTCCGTTTGTGTGGTTGCATCCCGACCCCGGTCTTGCGACCGTTCCGCGTGAGGCGGCGGCGGGATGGGCGATTTGTAGTGGGAACGGTATCGGTCATGTCAGCAGCCTCGGTCGTTGGGCGATGCGTATAACCGTATCTTACTCCGGAGTAAGATAGCTAGAGCCGCCGTGTTAGTTAATTCACACCGATTCGGCGCGCAGCCTTTTGAGCACCAGTTCCTGCAGTAAGCCGTTGGTCGCCACGGCGCTGCCGCCGTGCGGTCCGGCGGTGCCCTCCAGGCTGGTGAGCTGACCGCCCGCTTCACGCACCAGGATGTCCAGCGCCGCCAGGTCCCACACCGACACCTCCGGTTCGGCGGCAATGTCGACGGCCCCCTCGGCCACCAGGCAATAAGACAGAAAATCTCCGTAGGCGCGCACCCGCCACACGGCATCGGTCAACGCAATGAAGCGTTCGCGCAAGCCGCGCTGCGCCCACCCCGACAAGCTGGAGAACGACAGGCTCGCCGAACCCAGCTCCGCCACCGGGGAAACCGACAGCCGGCGCGGCTGGGCGCCGTCGACCGCCGCGAACGCGCCCTGGCCTCGCGCCGCCCACCACCGGCGCTGAAGCGCTGGCGCGCTCACCACACCAACCGATGGGACGCCGTCTTCGAGCAGCGCGATCAAACTGGCCCATACGGGAACCCCGCGCACGAAGTTCTTGGTGCCGTCGATCGGGTCGATGATCCACTGCCGTCCACTGAAAGTGGTTGTGCCGCCGAACTCTTCGCCCAGGATGCTGTCATCCGGCCGCTCGCGTCCGAGCACCTCACGCACGTCGGCTTCGACCGCCCGATCGGCGTCGGTTACCGGAGTCAGATCCGGTTTGGTGTCGATGCGCAGGTCGAGCGCACCGAACCGGGCGCGAGTCAGCGTGTCTGCGTGGTCTGCCAGCGTCAGCGCCAGCATCAGATCGTCCTGACTCATGCCAGCAGTCCTACCATGGCGACGTGTGGGAATTCGGTGTGCTGATCCTGCTGGTGGCAATTCTGGGGGTATTCCTTGCCCAGCGGTTCATCCCGCGCGGCCCGCGTGGCGACCTGGCACGCGGCACGCTGCTGGTAACCGGAGTCAGCCCGCGACCCGACGCCAGCGGTGAGCAATACGTGACCATCGCGGGTGTGATCAACGGACCCACGGTCAGTGAGCATGCTGTGTATGCGCGCCTGGCAGTCGACGTCGACCGATGGCCTGCCATGGGGGAGTTGCACCCGGTGGTGTATTCGCCTAAGAATCCTGACAATTGGAAGTTCGCACCGCCCGAGCCGCCTGCAGGCTAAGAGTTGTGTCACCCGGCCGCCGGCGGGCGTGGCATCACCGTGAGCCGGACCCCGTATCGGGGGATGACGCCCGAGGCTCGCGCTACCGTCCCCGCTGGCATCCCGGGTACGCCTGGCATACCGGACCCGGCGGCCTCGCCGGTCCCCGGGAGGGTGGTTAAGCCGGCGCCCGGCAACGCCGCGACGCGGGTGGTCGACGGTGCTTCCCAGCCCGCTGGTACTGACAACGGCCCAATCGAATTCGCCCGGCCCATACTCACGGTTATCGCGTTGGGCAGGCCGCCAAGGCCCGGTGCAGACGCCGCACTGTTTAACTGGGGCAGCGCGGCGAGCGCCGGGGGAGCTCGGCAGGAGCCTCCGCTGCCTTGGGTATGAGGCCCAAATATTCCTCCGCCCCAATAATCCCGGCAGCAAACGACTCGACATCCTGGGAGCAGCTGATCGTGGAGTAGACGGCGAAGATGCCGTCGAGCACGCTGAAGTCTTCGGGGAAGATGATTGACGGCAACGCCTGCAGCGACTGCACCGCCTGCGACACCGCAGAGACGAGCTGCGACACCGGGTCGTTTTGAGTGAATTCCTGGTGGTGGCCGGGTGAATCCTTGCGGATCTTCGAATGAAGGGACCAATGGCACTCAGCTGGGGACCAATGCCTCTCAAGGGAAACGGGTCGGCGCCGATACGTTCGGGCTAGCTAAGGCCGCTCAGCAAAGGAGATCGCGATGCACGATCTGTATCCAGCTTCGGCGGTTGTCGTCGGTGTCGACGGATCGAAGGCGGCGACTCATGCGGCCCGGTGGGCGGTCGACGAAGCGATCAGCCGCGACATCCCACTGCGTCTTGTGTACGTCATCGATCCGCTGGACTCTGCCGGCGCGCGACTCGCTGCTGCCCATACGGCGCTGCACGACGCCGAGCTGGCCGCCGAGGACGCCGGCAAATTGGTCAAGATCGAAACCGAGATCCTCTGGGGCAAACCAGTTGCCAAGCTGACGGCGGAGTCGAGGTCGGCGGCGATGGTCTGCGTCGGGTCCATCGGGCTCAACCATGCCTGCCATGGCGGCGGCTCCGTCGCAGCTGCCTTGGCCGAGTCGGCCCTGTGTCCGGTGGCTGTCATCCGGCGGCCGGTGGGCCGGGCCGCAACTCCCAAGGTCGGCAGCGTTGTTGTGGAAGCGGCCAATGGTGTAGTGCTGCGACACGCCTTCGAGGAGGCGAGACTGCGGGGAGCCCCGCTGCTGGCAATCTCGGTGTCCCCGGCAGGGACGACGGACGACGTCGGTGGCGGAAGTCGTTTGGCGCAAGCACAATTGACTCGTCGGATGGCCCGATGGACGCGGTTGTATCCCGATGTGCAGGTCGAGTCGGCGATCGTTCGGGGCAGTGTCAACCGGCATCTGGCCGCCAACGAGAACTCGGATCAGTTGTTCGTCACCGATTCGCACAATTGCTACGACTTGTGCGGCGCGTACAACGCGGGATGCTCTGTGCTCGCAATACGTTGCAGCAACCTGTAGCTGTGCGCGGATCTCGGGAGTCTCGGGAGTGTTGCCTTGGTAAAAGTCTTCTTGGTAGACGATCACGAGGTGGTGCGGCGCGGACTGATTGACTTGCTCGGCGCTGACCCCGAACTCGACGTTGTCGGTGAGGCGGGCTCGGCTGCCGAAGCGATGGTCAGGATTCCCGCGGCAAGTCCGGATGTCGCGGTGCTTGACGTCCGGTTGCCCGACGGCAACGGCATTGAACTGTGCCGTGATCTCTTGTCGCGGATTCCTGATCTGCGCTGTCTGATCCTGACGTCGTACACCTCCGACGAGGCGATGCTGGATGCAATCCTGGCCGGTGCCAGTGGATATGTCGTCAAAGACATCAAGGGAATGGAACTAGCGCGCGCCGTCAAGGAGGTGGGCGCCGGGCGATCTCTGCTCGACAATCGGGCCGCCGCCGCGCTGATGGCAAAGCTGCGTGGAACCACGGATAGGCCGGACCCGTTGTCAGGCCTCACCGACCAGGAACGGACGCTGCTGGGCTTGCTCAGCGAGGGCCTGACCAATAAGCAGATCGCCGACCGGATGTTCCTGGCGGAAAAAACTGTGAAGAACTACGTGTCGCGGCTGCTGGCCAAACTGGGCATGGAGCGCCGAACGCAAGCTGCGGTATTCGCAACGGAACAAGAGCGCTCGCGGTCACCGCGCGATGAATGACGACACAGGCGATGTCGGCATGCGTCCGCTGCGCCGCACGCTGTCCCAACTACGGCTTCGCGAGCTCCTGGTCGAGGTGCAGGATCGTGTCGAGCAGATCGTCGAGGGCCGCGACCGTCTCGACGGGCTGGTGGAGGCGATGCTGGTGGTCACCTCCGGGCTGGACCTGAACGCCACGTTGCGCGCGATCGTGCACTCTGCGACCAATCTCGTCGACGCTCGGTACGGCGCCCTGGAGGTCCACGACCGGGATAACCGCGTGTTGCATTTCGTCCATGAGGGCATCGACGAGGAAACCGTCCGGCGCATCGGCCACTTACCCGAAGGCCTGGGCGTCATCGGTGTGCTTATCGACGAACCTAAACCGCTGCGGCTGGACGATATTTCGCAACACCCGGCCTCAGTCGGTTTTCCGCCGCACCACCCGCTGATGCGGACTTTCCTCGGGCTGCCGGTGCAGGTGCGCGACGAATCGTTCGGCACTCTGTACTTGGCAGACAAGACAAATGGGCAGCCGTTCAGCGACGACGACGAGATACTGGTCCAAGCGCTGGCTGCGGCTGCGGGTATCGCCATCGCGAATGCCCGGCTCTACGAGCAGGCCAAGGCGCGCCAGTCGTGGATCGAGGCCACCCGTGACATCGCCACCGAATTGTTGTCCGGCATTGAACCCGCGACAGTGTTCCGCCTGGTGGCCGAGGAGGCGCTCGAACTTACCGCGGCTGACGCGGCTCTGGTGGCCATTCCCGTTGACGAGAACCTGCCGGCAGCTGATGTGCTGGAGCTGCTGGTGGTTGAAACAGTTGGCAGCGCAGTAGCTTCCACCGGCGGGCGAACCATCCCAGTGGCGGGCACATCACTCGGGGACGTCTTCGTCAAGAGCGCTCCACGACGGGTTGACCGGCTCGATTTGGAGGGTGTGGACAACCTGGGGCCCGCGCTGCTACTGCCGCTGCGGGCTACCGATACCGTCGCCGGCGTCGTTGTCGTAGTGCGCCAAGACAGTTCGGGCGCATTCACCGACGAACAATTCGAGATGGTAGCCGCGTTCGCCGATCAGGCCGCGTTGGCCTGGCAGTTGGCCACCACGCAGCGCCGGATGCGCGAAGTCGACGTGCTCACCGACCGGGACCGTATTGCGCGTGATCTGCACGACCACGTGATACAGCGACTCTTCGCCGTCGGCCTTTCCTTGCAGGGCATCGTCCCAAGGGCAGGTGATTCCGAAGTGCAGCAACGACTTTCCGAAGTCGTCGACGATCTGCAGGGCGTCATCCAGGAAATCCGGACGACCATTTTCGACCTGCACGGAGCGTCGCAGGGAATCACCCGGCTCCGGCAACGAATCGACGACGCGATCACTCAATTCGCTGGCTCTGGCCTGCGCACCACCGTCCAATTTGTCGGGCCGTTGTCGGTGGTCGACGGCCCGCTGGCCGATCACGCCGAGGCGGTGGTCCTCGAAGCGGTCAGCAACGCCGTTCGGCACGCGGAAGCCACCGCAGTGTCGGTTCGGGTCAAGGTCGAAGACGACTTGTGCATCGAGGTGAGCGACGACGGCCGCGGGATGCCTGACGAGTTCACCGGCAGCGGCTTGACGAACTTGCGGGGGCGGGCAGAGCAGGCCGGCGGTGAACTCACCATCGAAAGCGCTTCGGCCAGAGGTGGAACGCGGCTGCGATGGTCAGCGCCGCTCTTGCAGTAGTCCGAATGCAGTAGTCCGAACTGCTCGGACCGGGCCGTTATCGGGCCACTTCGGAGGGCCACTCGACGACGTGGGAGAGTCCGCGCCTTGGCGTCGATGGCAACGGATCGGCATTGATCGCGGCCCAGCCCACCCGCAGCAGCATCTGAGGGTGACCGCTGGCGCCGAACACGTCGGCGCGTAACGCCTCTCGTGTTTCACGGATCTCCAGGGGTTCGGTGATCGGGCAGCATGCCAACCCCATCGCCGTCGCGGTCAACAGGACAACGCTGGTGGCTTCGCCGGCGCGCAGCCGGGCCAACCGGTCATCTTTCTGGGTACCCAGCGCCAGGATCGCGGCGTTGTCGTCGGCGGGTGAGGCGCCGGACGGCTGAGCCAAGCCCGGTCCGGCGAAGAGGCGACCGGGGATCGGGGCAGTTGGGTCCGATGGCGGTGCGTTGCGGGCCGGAACGCCGGCTATCGAACCGTAGCGGCCAGTCCATGTAGTGAGCTCGTTAAGGTAGTCGTGATTGGTTGCGTGGTCCGAGACAGCTTGCGCCACAATCGCCTTCATCCTGTCCAGGGCATCGACTTGACGCAGCATGACTCCGCTTCGAGCCGCGCGGGCAGCCATCAGGGCGATGTCACCTCCCGCCACCGGCCAGGAACTGTAGGCTCGCCGGTCAGTTCGTCGCCGCGGTATGGCCGCCGCCAGCGCGATGTCGGCGTGATCGGGAATGTGCGGCTGGACTTCGATGGTGGCCAAATGGCGGGGGTCGTCGGGATCGGGAAGGCGATTCACCTTGGCTTGCCAGCCCATCGCCGCTAACGCGACGACACAGTGATGCAACGCGGCACCGCAGCTGATGATCAAGTCACGCCCGTCGGGGTCGGTGCTGCGCAGCTGCATGTCCGGTTCGGAGTACAGATCCAGACTCGCGGTACCCACCCGCCATCGCCATGGTTGCGTGTTGTGGATGGAGGGTGCCCGGTTAGCCAGTGTGAGGACCGTCCGGAGGGTGCCGGCGTCCGGGAATTGGGCGTTCATGGCTGCCTTTCTGGTCCGACAAGCCTTCCTGTCGACAACTGTGGTGATGACATCAAGCGTCGCTCGCCCACACCGGCCGCAGCAGAGCACGAAGCCCTCGGCCGCGAAGGACTTCTGGCCCTGCCGCCGCCTGCCCCTGTTGTTTCGCGCCCATCGCTGGTCACGCAAAGGGCAAGTAGCTGTCCGGCTCCGGACCGAACCTGAAGTGGCGGCCGGTGATTTCGGATGGGATCACCCGCGCGTAGTGAGGTTTCAGGGTCGCTGTCCACGGCAGTAGTTCGGCGCGTTCGGCTTTTTGGATCTCTGCGTCGGTAGTTAGCAGGTGGGCACGACCCTTGACAATCACACTCCAGCCTTCGGCGACGTTGTGGTCATCGGCCTCGAAGGCCACTTTGCTGTTGGTCATGGCTACAAACAATTTGGTGCCCTCGGCGGTTCGAAACAGCACGGTTCGGTCTTGCACGACATAGTTGACCGGGAAGATCTCGGGCTCACCGGCAATGCTGGTAACCAGCCGGCCCAGCGTGACGCTGTCCAGTCGACCCCAACTCTCGTCTTCGGACAAGACGGTAACTGGCTCTTCAGCCATGGACACAACCTTTCTCGGGCATCTAGCGAATCTCTAGGACATTGTCTAGCGGCCGCCGCGGTGTGGGCGCAGGGGGGCTTTCCAGTGGTGGTGCTATGCCAACCCGGATCAAGACTTGCGGCTCGCCGCGCTGGCTGATGAGATCGCCGACGATGTCGCGGCTCTGTTTAGATTCGATGAGATGGGTCAACGTGCACGTCGCCATGCCGGCCATGGTGCACTCGAGTAGGACGGTCGACAGCACTTCGCCGCACCTCAACACGTCGGCCCGGGTGTCCCCAGGGGTCGACAGCACAAGGATTTGCGACCAATCCGCATGTATCTCGGGTCGTCGATCCTGGTGGCTCCTGACCGGGAAATCCCGGGCTA
The DNA here is from genome assembly GCA_963728815.1 of uncultured Actinomycetota bacterium. GTDB lineage: Bacteria > Actinomycetota > Actinomycetes > Mycobacteriales > Mycobacteriaceae > Mycobacterium. The sequence goes on along the minus strand of CAVSLH010000009.1, from coordinate 1,427,950 downwards.
CGTCAACTCGGCGGCGTTCGGTATCTGATGCCAGCGCACTCGGCGGCATACCTTGTGCCAGCGCGAATGACGAAGTCCACCATTGGAGTTCAACGTGATATGACGGATCGTCACGCCGAAGCGCTTCGGAGAGCTGCGACGCCCCCACAAGACGCGGTCGTTGATCATCGGAGAGGACGTCAAGCATCGCAACATCTTCGTCGAACGTGCTGCGCAGGACGGGCTCGAACAGGTGCCAGTACGCCGGTCGGACAAATGGAAGCCGATCGGTTCGGCGCTGCAGCATCGCCTGGGCACGGTTTCGCTGCGCTTCGGTGACGTGATCGATGGGGCTGAATTCGACCGTGGCGAGATGGCTGGGATTATTCGGGTTGGGGAACCGCGAGATACTCGCTTGATACTGCGCAGCCGTCATGGCGATGCGAAGGTGGTCGAGCACCGCACCACAACTGATGATCGCTTCCCGGCCCGAATGGTCTGTGGCAGGCACTGTTCGGTGGTGATCGACGAACAGGTGCACGACGTCGTCCTCAACCACCCAACGCCAGGGCTGGCTGTTGTGCACGGACGGAGCCCGGCACGCCAGCATGAGTGCCTTCTTGAGGGCCTCTATGTCCACGACAGTGACGCTATGGGGACTCAGCGTGGGCTAATAGAGCCCTTGGTCCTCTCAGCCAAACCCCTTGTGTCACTTAACGTCCTCGCGCCATGGTCCCCGGGGCTTTCCGAGCGCGTGCGGAGTTTCGCTTGGATCAGGCAGCGCCGAGCGCATCGCGGCGTGAGCCTGCTGGCGTTCTAAACCCCCTGTGTCACTTTGGTTTCTAGAGTTTCAGCGCGGCAGTTCTTGTCGGCCAGCACTGTTAACATTCGAACATACATGCGTTCGAGTAGCCGCGAGGAGATCGAAGCCGACTTCGACGCGCTGCACGCCGCGGTGTCGCGGATTGTCGGGCATGCGTTTGAGGTGCTGACCACCCCGGAGCGGCTGGCGTTGTTGGAGCGCCTCGAACACGAGACTCGACGGTTGGCGGTCCCGCGCCACGCGTTGATCAATCAGATCGGCGAGCAGTCCAACTCCGAAGAGCTGGGCGGCACGCTGCCCGCAGTGTTGGCCGACCGGTTGCGCATCACCCGCGGCGAAGCGCGCCGGCGGGTGGCCGAGGCGGCCGATTTAGGGCAGCGCCGGGCCCTGATCGGCGAGGTGTTGGCGCCGTTGTTGACCGCGACCGCCGCGGCCCAGCGGGCCGGGCGTATCGGGGCCGACCATGTACGGGTGATCCGCTCCTTTTTGCGGCGGCTGCCGGCCAGTGTCGACCTCGAGACGCGCGAGCACGCCGAAGCCCATCTGGCCGAGCTGGCCACCAAGCATGGTCCCGAGGACTTAGCCAAGCTGGCCGGGCGGCTGACTGCTTGCCTGAACCCTGACGGTGATTACACCGACGAGGATCGAGCTCGCCGGCGCGGGCTGACCCTGGGCAAACAAGACATCGACGGGATGTCGCCGGTGCGCGGTTGGCTGACCCCCGAGGCCCGCGCCGCCTTAGAGGCAGTCCTGGCCAAGCTGGCCGCCCCTGGAATGTGCAATCCCGAGGACGACACAGCCGTGGTGGACGGCGCGCCTGGTGAGGAGGCGGTTCAGCGTGACACCCGCAGCACCGCTCAACGTAACCATGACGGTTTCACCGCCGCACTGCGCGGAGTGTTGGCCAGCGGAGAACTCGGACAGCACAATGGGTTACCGGCCAGCATCATCGTGTCCACCACCCTCAAGGACCTGGAGGCGGCTGCCGGCAAAGGGCTCACCGGCGGGGGCACGCTACTGCCGATGAGCGATGTGATCCGTCTGGCCCGCCACGGCCATCATTACCTCGCCATTTTCGACAAGGGCGCGCCATCGGGCTGTATCACACCAAACGGCTGGCCTCACCTGGGACAACGAATTGTTTTGTACGCCAAGGATCGTGGCTGTATGCATCCCGGCTGCGACGTGCCGGGCTATCTCTCGGAGGTGCACCACGTCACCGAATTCGCCAAGTGCCGGACAAGCAATGTCGATGACTTGACGTTTGCCTGCGGCCAGCATCATCCGTTGGTCAAACCCGGCGGCTGGCGAACCCGCAAGCTCGCCAACGGCACCACCGAATGGATCCCCCCACCACACCTCGATCACGGCCAACCGCGCACCAACACCTTCCACCACCCCGAGGAGCTCCTGCGTGCCGAAGATGAAGAAGGCTGATTGCAGCTTGCTTTGTGGTTGTCAGCTGGCATTCTGAAGGCATGGCAGGCAAGGAAATCGATCCGATCCGGGCGAAGAGTGCTCTTGAAGTGATCAAGCAAAACCCCGGGATAGTGCTCTTTGCGCTGTCGCCGGTGCTTGCACTGTTGGGTGTCATCTGGTGGCTCGCCGGCGCCGGCTGGGCTATCGCCGCGGCCGTCGTGCTGGTGCTCATCGGCGGAGCCGCCGTTGTGCTGAAACGCTAACGCCGTCAAATGCGTTCGTGGTGGGGCTGGGGCACTGTCGACGAAGCGCTTTCGGAGCAGGAGACGCACGATCTGGCGTCACGAGTTGCGGCGCTGCTACCCGGGCACGACTTGACCGATCACCCGCCGCCGGACCCGAACGCTCTCGGGTTGGCGACGCCGCGGATTACCCCGCCGGCGTCGCTGGCCGCGCTGTGCTCGACCGACCCGGTCGACCGGGCCGGACACGCGCGTGGCAAGGCGTTTCGCGATGTCGCGCGCAACCTGCAGGGCCGCCTCGACCGTGTCCCCGACCTGATCGCGCGACCGCACGGCGAGCAGGACGTGGTCGACGTGCTCGACTGGTGTTCGCGCGAGGGAATCCCGGTCATCCCGTATGGTGGCGGCAGCTCAGTGGTCGGCGGCGTCGAGCCGCGGTTCGACGGGCCTGTTGTCACGGTGGACACCACCGCCATGGGTGCGGTGCTCGAGATCGACCGGGTCAGCCGGGCCGCGCGGATCCAGGCCGGGGCGCTCGGGCCGGCGATCGAGGACCAATTGCGCCCACACGGCCTGACGCTGCGGCACTTCCCGCAGTCCTTCGGGTTCTCCAGCCTCGGCGGCTGGTTGGCCACCCGTTCCGGCGGGCACTTCGCGACGCTCTATACCCACATCGACGACTTGACCGAATCGCTGCGGATCGTCACGCCGGCCGGGGTAAGCGCGTCGCAGCGGCTGCCGGGATCCGGTGCCGGCCCGTCCCCGGACCGGCTGTTCCTCGGCTCGGAAGGCACGCTCGGCATCATCACGGAGGCGTGGATGCGGTTACAGGACCGCCCGCGGTGGCAGGTCACGGCATCGGTGTCGTTCGACGACTGGGCCGCCGCGGTCGCCGCTACCCGGACCATCGCGCAGGCCGGGCTTTACCCGGCGAACTGCCGGCTGCTGGACCCGGCCGAGGCGTTCCTGAACGCCGGCGCGGCGGTCGGGGGCGGGCTGCTGGTGCTGGCTTTCGAATCGGCCGACCACCCGATAGACCCATGGCTGGACCGGGCCGTGGAGATCGCCGCCGAACACGGTGGCACTGTGACTGCGCGGCGCAGCCGCGAAACCGCAAGCGAGACAACGAAAAACGATGCCTCGGCGAGCTGGCGTTCGGCGTTCCTGCGCATGCCGTACCAGCGCGACGCGCTGGCCCGCCGCGGCGTCATCGCCGAGACGTTCGAGACCGCGTGTACCTGGGACGCATTCGACACTCTGCACGCCGCGGTGACCGACGCCGCCCGAACAGCGATCGAGCGGGTCTGCGGGGCCGGTGTGGTGACCTGCCGGTTCACCCACGTCTACCCCGACGGCCCGGCCCCGTACTACGGCATCTACGCAGGCGGGCGCTGGGGCTCCCTCGATGCGCAATGGGACGAGATCAAGACCGCCGTGTCGGAGGCGATCGCCGCCAGCGGCGGCACCATCACCCACCACCATGCGATCGGCCGCGACCACCGCCCCTGGTACGACCGGCAGCGGCCCGACCCGTTCGCGGCGGCGTTTCGCGCCGCGAAATCCGCGCTTGACCCGGCCGGAATCCTCAACCCCGGGGTGCTCGTCGACGCCGGACCCGCCCTGATCAGCCGTGGCTGATCCGCAGTAGCTCGGCCAAGCTCGGCAGCTTGACGCGGGGACGCCCGTGCGGCTCGCCTGTCGCTCGCTCATGGCGATCGATGATCTCCCAGTGGGCGGAGGTGACCAGTTTCGGCTGACGTGAGGCCAGCCAGTCGGCCAACTTGTCGGCATGATCTTCCGGGAAATCGGCCAGCTCACCTTCTTTAGCGCCAGTCAAGTCGTCGATCAACGTGTCGACGGTGTCCTGGGAGTCTTTCTTGTTGGTGCCGATCACCCCGGTCGGCCCGCGCTTGATCCAGCCGACGACGTACTCGTTGCGACTGCCCGCGACCCGGCCGCAGGTGTTGGGAATGGTCGCGCTGTTGTCGTCGAACGGCAGCCCCGGCGTGGGCATACCGCGGTAGCCCACGGACCGAACGACCAACTGAACCGGCAGTTCCTCGCGGGCACCGGTGTCCTTGGCCACCACCCGCCCGCTCTCGTCGCTGACCAGTTCATTGCGGCCTAGCACAATTCGCTCGACTCTGCCCTCGCCCTTGATCTCGATCGGAGATGTCAGGAACCGGAACACGATTCGACGGTGTCTCGGACGGGGCTCGCGGTGCGCGTAGTCGCGCAGCACCTTGATGTTCTGCTTGGTCGTTTTGCCTGCCGCGGCCGCGTCCTCGTCCGTGATGCCCTCCAGCTGTGCCGGATCGATCACCACGTCGACCCCCTCGAGGTCGGCCAGCTCGCGCAACTCCAGGGTGGTGAACGCGGTCTGCAACGGCCCGCGCCGGCCGATGATCACCACTTCCTCCACACCGCACGGCCGCAGCGATTCCAAGGCGTGATCGGCTATATCGGTTCGTGCGAGCTCGTCGGGGTCGCTCACCAGGATGCGGGCGACGTCGAGGGCGACGTTGCCGTTGCCGACGACGGCCGCCCGGGCGCCCGACAGATCCGGCGACGTCTCTTGGAAGTGCGGGTGCGCGTTGTACCAGCCCACGAATTCGACGGCGGCCATGCTGCCCGCCAGGTCCTCGCCGGGAATCTTCAACGACCGATCCGATTGCGCCCCGATGGCATAAATCACGGCGTCGTACTGCTCGGCGAGTTCAGCGGGACCCACGTGCTCACCCACCACCACATTGCCGAAGAAGCGGAACCGCGGGTCTTCGGCGATCTTTTCGAATTGCTTGCTGATCGACTTGATCTTGGGGTGATCGGGCGCGACACCGGAGCGCACCAGCCCCCAGGGTGTCGGCAGCATCTCCAGCATGTCGACAGCGACGTCGATCTCGTCGGATGTGTCGCCAGCCTTCAGCAAAGATGCCGCGGCGAAGAACCCCGAGGGCCCCGAGCCGACGATGACGACGTGGTACGGACGCATACTCGAGCCTTCTGTAGTGCAGATGATTGTCACTTGATGCTAAACGTTGGGCCCCTGGTCGTGACCTGAGCACTCGACGCGGGCAAGGGCGCCGGTAACGTGGGCGGCTGTGGAACCTGACCGTCAAGCCGACATCGCCGCCCTTGACTCCACCCTGACCACGGTGGAGCGGGTGCTCGACGTCGACGGTCTGCGCAGCCGCATCGAGAAGCTCGAACACGAGGCATCGGATCCGAAACTGTGGGACGACCAGGCCCGCGCGCAGCGGGTCACGAGTGAGTTATCCCACACTCAGGGCGAGCTGCGCCGGGTCGAAGAGTTGCGGCAGCGCCTTGATGATCTGCCGGTGCTCTATGAGCTTGCGGCCGAGGAGGGCGAAGGCGCCGCCGACGCCCTCGCCGAGGCGGACGCCGAGCTCAAGGCGCTGCGCGCCGACATCGAAGCCACCGAGGTGCGCACCCTGCTGTCGGGCGAGTACGACGAGCGCGAGGCGCTGGTCACCATCCGTTCCGGCGCTGGCGGGGTGGACGCCGCCGACTGGGCCGAGATGCTGATGCGGATGTATATCCGATGGGCCGAGCAGCACAAATACAACGTCGAGGTGTTCGACACCTCCTATGCCGAAGAAGCCGGGATCAAAAGCGCCACCTTCGCCGTGCACGCGCCGTTCGCATACGGCACGTTGTCCGTCGAACAGGGCACCCACCGGCTGGTCCGGATCAGCCCGTTCGACAACCAGAGCCGGCGTCAGACGTCGTTCGCCGAAGTCGAGGTGCTTCCAGTGGTGGAGACCACCGATCACATCGACATCCCGGAAGGCGATGTGCGCGTCGACGTCTATCGTTCCAGCGGGCCAGGCGGCCAGTCGGTGAACACCACCGACTCCGCGGTCCGTTTAACCCACATCCCAACGGGTATCGTCGTGACTTGCCAGAACGAGAAGTCGCAACTGCAGAACAAAGTATCGGCAATGCGAGTGCTCCAAGCAAAGTTGTTGGAGCGCAAGCGTTTAGAAGAGCGCGCTGAGCTGGACGCATTGAAGAGTGAGGGCGGCAGCTCCTGGGGCAACCAGATGCGCTCCTACGTACTGCACCCGTATCAGATGGTCAAGGATCTGCGAACCGAGTACGAGGTGGGCAATCCGGCGGCCGTTCTGGACGGAGACATCGACGGGTTCCTGGAAGCGGGGATCCGGTGGCGCAACCGAAAAGATGACGACTAACACCACTGTTCTTGCTATATCTGCGACGCAGCGCTGGCACGACTTCTGGCGCGGCGACATCGGCGAATGGATCATCAACAGCGGTCTGAAGATCGTCATGCTGCTGATCGCGGCGGTGCTGGCGGCCCGGTTCGTCAGCTGGGTGGCACAACGGGTAACCCGGCACCTCGACGAGGGCTTTGCCGAAAGCGACGCGTTGGTGCGCTCGGAGGCAACCAAGCACCGCCAGGCCGTGGCGTCGGTGATCTCCTGGGTGTCGATCGCGATCATCTGCGTCGTCGTTATCGTCCAGATCACCGACATCATGAATTTGTCAGTCGGTTCTCTCGTCGCACCGGCTGCTGTGCTGGGCGCCGCGCTGGGCTTCGGCGCTCAGCGAGTGGTCCAGGACCTGCTTGGCGGGTTCTTCATCATCATCGAGAAGCAGTACGGGTTCGGCGACCTGGTCTCGTTAACCGTCGCGGGGATCGCCGCCGAAGCGCGTGGCACCGTCGAGGACGTAACGCTGCGGGTGACCAAGTTGCGCTCCAGCGACGGCGAGGTTTTCACCATTCCCAACGGCCAGATCGTCAAATCGGTCAACCTTTCCAAGGACTGGGCCCGCGCCGTCGTCGATATCCCGGTCTCGACCAAAGTCGACCTCAACCGGGTGAACGAGGTCTTGCACCAGGAGTGCGAGCACGCGCGGGACAACCCGGTGCTGGGGGAGTTGCTGCTGGATGCACCCACAGTGATGGGGGTGGAGAGCATTGAAATCGGCACCGTCACCCTGCGACTGGTGGCTCGCACGCTGCCCGGCAAGCAGTTCGAGGCGGGCCGCCAGTTGCGTGTGCTCGTCCTCATGGCACTCGCCCGCGCCGGGATCGTGACAGCGGCCGACGCGACGGTGGGCACTGTCGACGCCCCCCCGGTCCCAGCCACCGAATCCGGCGCCGAGGACAAAACCCAGGGGCCGGTGCAGCAGCGGTGAAGTTCAGTCTGAACATCTCCAAGTGGCGCAGCTACGTGCAACGGCGCTTCTCGAGCCGCTTGTTCGGCGGCCGGGTCCGCACATCGACCCTGGTGTTGATCATGGCGCTGGTGGCGGTGGCGTGGGTCTTCAACACCTACCGCTCGCACGAGCCCGCTCACGCTGTCCCGCCGGCACCGCCGGGCTACGTGCCCGACCCGAACTTGACCTACGTGGAAAAAAGCAGGGTAGATCAACCACGATCCACCGTCACGGTCACGGTCACCCCAACCACGACGTCCACCACGCCGCCAACGACGCCGCCGAGCACGCAGCCCGTAACGACGACGAACCCGCCACCGTTCGTCCTGCCGACGCTGCCATGCATACCGCCCTTCTGCACCCCAAGCACGAGCCCGACCACAGCACCCTCGCAGCAACCACAGCCGGGGCCGGGCCCGGTGCCCACGTCGGCGTCGCCCGCTAGTTGATCGTCGCGTGCCAGCGAAATTCACCGCTACACTGGCGTGCCGTGATGATCACCCTGGACCATGTCAGCAAGCAGTACAAATCGTCGGCGCGTCCGGCGCTGGACGACGTCAACGTCAAGATCGACAAGGGTGAATTCGTTTTCCTGATCGGACCGTCGGGTTCGGGTAAGTCGACGTTCATACGGCTGCTGCTGGCGGACGAGACGCCGACAACCGGTGATGTCCGGGTCTCGAAGTTTCACGTCAACAAACTGCCTGGTCGCCACGTGCCGAAGCTGCGCCAGGTGATCGGCTGCGTTTTCCAGGACTTTCGGTTGCTGCAGCAAAAGACGGTGTTCGAGAACGTCGCCTTCGCGCTGGAAGTCATCGGCAAACGGTCCGACGCGATCAACCGGGTGGTGCCCGACGTGCTCGAGACGGTCGGCCTGTCCGGCAAAGCCGGCCGGCTGCCGCACGAGCTGTCCGGCGGCGAGCAGCAGCGGGTTGCGATCGCCCGCGCGTTTGTCAACCGGCCGCTGGTACTGCTGGCCGACGAGCCCACCGGCAACCTCGACCCAGACACCAGCAAGGACATCATGGATTTGTTGGAGCGGATCAACCGCACCGGGACGACGGTGCTGATGGCGACACACGACCACCACATCGTCGACTCGATGCGGCAGCGGGTCGTCGAGCTCTCCTTGGGCAGGCTGGTTCGGGACGAACAGCGTGGCGTCTACGGGATGGATCGCTAAGTGCGCTTCGGTTTCCTGCTCAACGAGGTCCTGACCGGCCTTCGTCGCAATGTCACCATGACGATCGCGATGATCCTGACGACCGCGATCTCGATCGGCCTGTTCGGCGGCGGTCTGCTGGTAGTCACGTTGGCCGACAATTCCCGCAGCATCTACCTCGACCGTGTCGAGACGCAGGTCTTCCTCACCGATGACGTCTCCGCCAACGATCCGGCCTGCGACGCCAACCCGTGCAAAGTGCTACGGGGAAAGATCGAAGGGCGAGAAGACGTCAAATCGGTGCGGTTCCTCAACCGTCAGGACGCCTACGACGACGCAATCCGTAAGTTCCCGCAGTACAAGGATGTTGCCGGCAAGGATTCCTTTCCCGCGTCGTTCATCGTTAAGCTGGCAAACCCTGAGCAGCACAAGGACTTCGACTCCGCGATGCAGGGCCAGCCCGGAGTGCTTTCCGTGCTCAATCAGAAGGATCTGATCGACCGGCTGTTCGCCGTTCTGAACGGCTTGAGCAATGTCGCGTTCGCCATCGCTGTGGTCCAGGCCATCGGGGCGATCTTGCTGATCGCCAACATGGTCCAAGTCGCGGCCTATACCCGGCGCACGGAGATCGGCATCATGCGACTGGTCGGCGCCAGCCGCTGGTACACCCAGCTGCCCTTCCTGGTGGAGGCGATGCTGGCGGCCACTGTCGGCGTCGTCATCGCCATCGCCGGCTTGATCGCGGTGCGGGCGATGTTCCTGGACAACGCGCTGAACCAGTTCTACCAAGCCAATTTGATAGCCCGGGTCGACTATGCCGACATCCTTTACGTCTCGCCGATCCTGGTGCTGCTCGGCGTGGCGATGGCCGGGCTGACGGCCTACGCAACATTGCGCATATACGTACGGCGGTAGCTGTGGCCAACAATTCCCCCCGGGCTAAGGCGGTTGGCGGCAAGCGTGGCAGCAAACAGATCATCGCCACCAATCGCAAGGCTCGGCACAACTACTCGGTCGTGGAGCTGTTCGAGGCCGGGGTGGCTTTGCTCGGCACCGAGGTGAAGAGCCTGCGGGAGGGGCACGCATCTTTAGCCGATGCGTTCGCAACCGTCGACGACGGTGAAGTGTGGTTGCGCAACATGCACATTCCGGAGTACCAGCATGGTAGCTGGACCAACCATGATCCCCGCCGCAACCGCAAGTTGCTGTTGCACCGCCGCCAGATCGACACCCTGATCGGCAAGATCCGCGATGGTAACCTCGCGCTAGTGCCGCTGTCTCTGTATTTCTCCGAGGGCAAAGTCAAGGTCGAGCTCGCGCTGGCGCGCGGCAAGCGAGCGTACGACAAACGCCAGGACATGGCCCGCCGCGACGCCCAGCGTGAAGTGGTCCGGGAGCTGGGTCGCCGAGCCAAGGGCATGAGCTGATCGGCGCCGCTTACGCCCAGCTGTCTGCCGTTTCGTACGGCGTCAGCGATTTTGTGGGCGGTGTGGCCGCTCGGCGGGTAGCCGCGCTGCGCGTGATGCTGGCGGCTTACCCGCTCGAGACAGTGTTGCTGGGGTGTGCTGGCCGTCAGCGCAGGCGGGCCGATTCAGTCCGGTGCGGTCTTTTGGGGCTGTATGTACGGCATCGTCCAGGCGTTCGGCATGTGGGCGTTTTACACGGCGCTGGGCTCCGGGCCGATCTCGGTGGTCGCACCGTTGGCGGGCCGTGCTCAATGCCGCCGTACCCGTGGCGGTCGGCGTCGCCCTGGGCGAGCGACCGGGCCAAGCAGCCTCATTGGGCGTCGTACTAGCGCTTGTCGGGGTGATGCTGGTTAGTCGCGAGGCCACGGTCGAGGGCGCCACCCCATTTCGGTTCACCCCGAAGGTGGCCTGGCTCACGGTCTTGGCGGGGTCCGCGTTCGGGCTGGACTTTGGTGTTCCTTCATCAGGCGCCACAGGAATGCAAGCTCTGGCCGCTGGTGTTCGCTCGGCTGTCGGCCACCGTGGTGGTGTTCGCCCTGGCCGCGACGCGCGGTAACCTGCGGCTGCCGCGGGGGAAGCCGTTGAAGCTGGCGCTGGCCACGGCGCTGCTGGACATCTGCGCCCTCGTAACCCAGCTGCTGGCGCTGCACACGTGGCTGCTCTCGTTGGCCAGCATCTTGATTTCGCTGTATCCGGCCGCGACGGTCGTGCTGGCGATGGTGGTGTTGCGCGAGCGGGTGACCCGCTGGCAGGGGATCGGCATGGCCATGGCTATGGGATCTGTGGCGATGATCGCAGCGAACTAGGCCTGTGATGCGCCTTACTATTGGCGGCGGCAGAAATCACGTCGGGAGATGACCGTGGCTTTGTCGCCGCCCGCATGGTTCATGCGGTGTTGGCAGTGGCCCTTGGGGCTGGGGTCACCGTCTTCGGCGGGCCCGCCTGGACGATTCCAGCCGGGTTCATTCTGATCATCGCCGGCCTGATTCTGTTGCGGGCCGGCCTGACGATTTGATGGTGGTCGGCCTAGTATCCGACCATGGCTACGCGTTCCATCACCACACTCGACAAGTCCGATGTGCTGCCCGGCCTCTTCGCCGTGTGGGACTCCATTGACGCGCTGCTGGAAGGGTTGCCCGAGACCGGCTGGCAGGCGGCGACGCCGTTGCCCGGGTGGTGCGTGCGCGCCGTGGTTTCCCACATCATCGGGACGGAGTCATTCCTGGAGGGCATCGCCCCACCGCAACCAGACATCGACGTCAAGGTGCTCGAGCATGTGCGCAACGACATCGGAGCGATGAACGAGTGCTGGGTGCGCCATCTCAGCGGGGAATCGGGCAATAGCGTTCTTGAGCGGTACCGAGCGGTGACCGGCAAGCGCCGCAAGGTCCTGACCAGCCTCCCCGACGAGGAGTGGAACGCGCTGACTCCGACGCCGGTGGGCCCCGACAGTTACGGGCGGTTCATGCGGGTACGGGTGTTCGACTGCTGGATGCACGAGCAAGACATACGCGAGGCGTTGCTGCGGCCGTCGTCCGACGACGAGCTCGGCGGGCCTGCGTCGCAACTGTCCCTCGACGAGATCGCGGCCACCATGGGTTTCGTCGTTGGCAAACTCGCCAAAGCGCCCGACGGTTCACGCATCCAGTTCGAGCTGACCGGTCCGCTGGCACGCAGCATCCGCGTCAGCGTGGATGGTCGCGCTCAGGTGGTCGACGACTTCGGCGGGCTGGAGCCGACAGCGACGATCCGGCTTGACGCGCTGCAGTTCACCAGGCTCGCCGGCGGCCGTCCGATGTGCCCCGCGCGCGCCCAGGACGTCGAACTCGGCGGCGACAAAGACGTCGCCGCCCAGATCGTCGAGCACCTCAATTTCGTGATCTGAGCGTTGAGTGTCGCGGGAAGTTAATTCCGTTGCCGCTTGTTGATAGCGGCGTACTATGGGTTGTCCTGCTGAAAGTCGGCAGGGATGCGAGGGGCTGAAAGGTTTCGACTTCGCGCATCGAATCAAGGGAAGCGTGCCGGTGCAGGCAAGAGACCACCGTAAGCGTCGTTGCAACCAAATAAGCGCCGTTTCAACACAGCGCGACTACGCCCTCGCTGCCTAAGCGACGGCTAGTCTGTCAGACCGGGAAAGCCCTCGACCCGGACCCTGGCATCAGCTAGAGGGATCCACCGATTAGTTCGGTCGCGGGACTTATCGGAACATTCACAGCGACTGGGATCGTCATCCTGGCTAGTTCGCGTGACCAGGAGATCCGAGTAGAGGCATAGCGAACTGCGCACGGAGAAGCCTTGAGGGAATGCCGTAGGACCCGGGTTCGATTCCCGGCAGCTCCACCAAGAAAGTGCAGGTCAGGACCACAAGTCCTGGCCTGTTTTCTTTCTCGTCAACATCGAGGACTACCGCGCCGATTTTTGCGTCGACTCCGATCTTGATCGCGCTGACCGCGAGCGTGTTCACCGGGCAGTTTCGTGGGGTCTTGCGGGAATCCGGCATGTCTGGAGTCTGAGGAGTGCCGCTGGCTGCGGTCGAGGTGTACCTATGGGGCACTGGCTAACAGGCAGTAGTGGGTCGTCTTGCGTGACGCTCTCGCGATTATGTTCGGCCTATGGGACGGACGCGAGTACTGCTGTCGGAGGCATCGAGTCTCACAGCTCGCGAGTTCATGACGGTGCTGGGGCGTGGCGGCGTCGAGGTTGAGGCGGTGACAGCCGCGTCGATGCCGATCGCCAAGTTCAGCCGATGGTGCAGCGCGCTGTACCGAGCGCCTGCGCCGTCCGTGGAGCCAGTCGGCTACCTCCGCGCAGTGGACGCGCTGATGGCGTCGGGGCGCTTTGATGCACTGCTGCCCACGCATGAGCAGGCGTGGTTGTTCGCGGTCGGCCGCGACTATCTGCCTCACGCAGCTGTGGCGGTGGCGACCGCTGAGGCATTCGATCAGGTGGAGTCGAAAGTGGCGTTCGCGCGGGTCTTGGAAGCGACGGGGCTTCCCCAACCTCAGTGGCGCCGTGTCGAATGCGAGGACGATCTCGATGCCTTGGGCTTCCCAGTGTGGGTCAAAGCGTCATTCTCGACCGCCGGGCGCGGTGTGCGTCACGCGCACGATCATCAGGAAGCCCTCTCGGCGTGGATGGAGTTGACCGCGTCGGGGATCGGTGACGTGATGGTCCAGAAGTCCGCGCGTGGAACGTACGCCCAGGTTCAAGGGCTGTTCGACCGTGGGCGGCTCATTGCTGCCGCCGTTAGTGAACAACTCGCGGTGGGGGCCGGAGGCAGCGCGGCCGCCCGACTCAGCGTCGACCACCCCCATGCCGTTGACGCCCTCGCGCGACTCGGGGAGCACCTGAACTGGCACGGCGGGATCGACCTCGACTACTTTCACCAGGACGGGGAACCGCAGTTCATCGAGTGCAATCCGCGAACCGTCGAGCCCGGCAACGCCGCGGCCGCGGGAGTCGACCTCCCTCGCCTCTCGATCGCCCTTGCATCAGGTTGCGAGCCCTTGCCTGACCTCCCGGTGATCACCAAGGCCGGTGTTCGCACTCGCTCGACGATGGCCATCGCCCTCGGCGCTGCCGAGAGCCAGGGAACCCGCCGAGCGATCGCCTCGGCAATCGCGAGAGCGGTGTCTCGTCGACCTCCGTTGCAAACGAGCACCGAGGTTCTAACGCCTGTCCTGAGCGATCCGCCGAGCGTCATCCCCTTCCTGGTCGCCACCAGCGCGGTGCTCTTTCGCCCAGCTAGCGTCGCGAGGCTGGCTGGCGATACCGTGAGCACGTACGGCGTCACACTTGACGCAATCCAGCGCTTGCGCGGCAAGCAGAGCAACTGAACAGCCGGTCCCGGTGAGGGATCCTTTATGGGCATGGCTGACTGTATGGGCATGGCTGACTGCCCGGCGGTCCGGCGATCTCTTTGTTGTGCATCCCAAGCACGCGCAGCCAAACGGCAATCGCGTTCAGTACGACGCCGCCCCGGTAGGTGATCGCGAGCTTGTCGTACCAGGTGCCGAAGCACGCCACTGCGGCGCGACGGCGGCACGCCGAGAAACACGCGAAGTCTCGCGCGGGTGTCACAAATTCACATCCAACTGGGCGCATATAAGTGAGAGCACCACGGCATGACCCACCACACCGACGACGCCGAAGTCGTGCGGGGTTTACAGAACAGCCTGCGCGACAAAGTGGAGCAGATGTACCGCCAGGCCGCGAGTGTCAAATAACCCGACGGCACCTGGTGGGCGCCACCCAACGAGGAATTCGACCGCTGGTGGGCGCAATACTTCGAGCCCTATCAGCCCTGACAGGGGTTTTACCCGGTGTCGGGCGGCCCACCCCGCGACGACCGGCTCAACGTCTTGACCGCCGCGAACCGGCGCCCAACTCGACAACGAGCGCAGCCACACCGGCAGGGGCGGTAGAGCGACCTAAAAGAGGTGGCCGGGGCCTCGTCTACGCGCAGGGGCCCCGGCCACTCGGGGCGCCACCGTCCGGGGGTCGGCGGCGGTCTTTAGCCCCGCGATCTGGTCACACGCGCACGGGAAGCTATACGAGAAACGCGTCAGGCTGGACGCCGTTTTTGAATACCCCGTGGGGTTTTGTTCAGCCCTTCCCCCGAGGGTCCTTTCCACATCAGGCGGAGCAGGGACCATCGGCCCTATAGAACGCCGGGGTCGGAGCGCATTCTGATGCCGATACTCACTGCTGCACTCAACCCCAGGAGCGCGATCATGGTAGAGAACACCGAGAAGAAGACCGTGGCGGAACGAGCGTCAGACCTGACCGAACGAGCAGCAGGCCTGTCCGACGAAGTGCTCAAGTCGGTCGAATCCGGACAACGGACCGCGATCGATGCCGTGCGCAAGTTCGTTGGCGCCGTCGATGAGTCGATGCCCGCGCACGGCGGCGACCACCCGTCGAGACGCAAGACCATCGTCGACGCCGCCCTGGAGATGGCGGACAAGCTCGTCAAGACGCAGTACGAGTTCATACGAAGCGTCATTGGCAGCGCGAGTGAGACGCTGAAAAGGCAGGGCGACGAAAAGGAAAGTGGCTGATTAGTCGCTGCCCGCGGGCGACATCGCCCGCACCGCCGCCAACTATTTCCAGAACTTGGCGACCTTTTCCCGGCCAGTATTCAAACCCTGCGAGGTAGGAAACGCGCAAAGATAATTCTCGTGGGAACGGAAGCTTGCCTTTGCGTCCGCGAATCTCCAGTGTCTTGACTAGCCCTTTAACCATTGAGTTGTCGTCTCGGAAGTACCCATCCTGGTTCGGAGAACCCCATCGCTCAGGGAGGTCTTCCTCTTGTTCTTCCGGCAATCGGGGTCTCGGACGACCCAAGGAAGCAGTATCGGGCAACGTCGATACACGTCGGGTGGTAGCCAGACAGCCGTTTCCTTGATGAGATCCCGTGAGAATTCGACAGCGAGATCTGGCTTTTTGATGAACAGATCTTTGAAGAACCGATAGGTCAGATTGTCACCGTGCACGAATCTCGGCATGCGTAAAAACTTACTCTGCACCGTGATAACGGTCGCCAGTCTGCATCGTCGCGCGAATCGCGTTCCGAACCGACCGGTGTAAGTGTGCCGGACTAAACTTCAAGAAGCTTCACGAGACGCTGCCGACTGGTGCACATCGAGGGCGATGACCTCTCTCTGGTCCGCTGGAATCACCGCCCGGCGCTGTTAAGCGCTGCGCTGCAACGTTTCGGCGGGATGGCGGACTGGAAGCCACGCTGGCACATCCTGGCGGTCCCGACGGAAGCCTTCATGGGGAGTGCGCGCAGCGTATTCAACTTAGCGACGCCGGACGAACGGAGAGAATGCCGGGCTCTCCACTCTACGAACCCCGATCACCTGATTCCCAGCAAGCCATCTCCGACGAATGTCCCGCCCTTGCGGATAGCCGCCCGGTACGCGGACGGACGCAAGCGTGGCTGAGTTGGATATGGCCAGGTTGGCCGTCCCGGGGCCCGTAACGAGGACCGGCAATGCCCAGATCACCGAGCACCCCAAGACCGCCCACCACTCGACGACGCTCAGCGCCGAGACCTCGTAGAGAAAGCCGGTTATGGGTCCGCGACGACTCCACCCGGTGATCTCACATCACCGACGCGGCATACACCGGCGCGAGTCGGCCCCGATTCCCCGTTGCGGCAAGGGAAATTGAAGGACTCGTGGCGACCGGGACTGACATGGTGGGGACTCGTCGGCATCTTGCACGGCTGCATACGCCCGTCGCCAAATCACCCCCAGCCGCTTGACGTCGTCGCCAATCACCGCGGCCTGCCCACTACCACCACGCAAGTGTGGGCTGAGGCCCAGCTAGGCTGGCGAGCACCGATCGGCCCAAGGAGATTGTGATGCGCCGCGGAATATTCGGTACCCCGATAGTGCCCGCCTTCAACGCTGTCGCGGCCAAGCTCGTCGATGTGCCCCTGTTGGGCAACGTTGTGCGCCGAAACCTGGTGATGATTTCCTACGTCGGCCGTCGCTCAGGCAAGACGTTCACCACCCCGGTGAATTACCGGCGGATCGGTGACGAGGTTGTCATCCGTGTCGGGCTCCCCGGCGCCAAGAACTGGTGGCGAAACTTCCTGGGCGGCGGAGGCCCGATTACGCTGCGGCTCAACGGCACCGACCGAACCGGGCACGCCGTCGCGACCCGCGACGATCAGGGCCGGGTGACCGTCACAGTCAAGCTGGACGACCGGTAGGCGCGATTTCCGAGGTCCATTGCCTTCATCCAGGTCGGCAACGCGTGCTTCAGGGCATCGTAGGGACTGCCGACCATGCCATCGGGCGCCACCACCTGTTGGGCGCGGGTATAGACCGTGCCGCCGGGGCTGTAGTTGAAAATCGACGACGGGCTAAAGACGTTGCGCTGAACCAACCGCTCGATGCTGTCAACCACCCACGGCAATTCGCGCACGCAGGCAATCACTTTCGCGTCGGAAAACAGCCGTGTAATCGCCGGCATCCACCCACACCAGCCGCGGTTGGTGTCAAAGATCACCTCGGCGGTGCACTCGGCATAGAAGTTGTCGAACAACCCACGCAGGATGCGCTCGCGCTTGGTGTCGTCGATAAACACCGAATACTCTTTGCGTGCGCTCATTTCGCCCAGCAGGGCACCGAACAGGCCGGCCAGCGGACCCGACATCCCCGCCTCAAACCGCGGGTTTTGCCGCAGCAACGCGGCCAGCAAAGTCGAACCCGAACGCGGCAGACCCGAGATGAAATGGATGGCTACCATGGCACACTCCCCGACCTATTGTCCGAACCATGACATTGCCTGCCGACATCTACCACTGTGACGTCCGTCATGTTAACCGATCGCAGATGAGCATATTGGCTGATCGCAGATGAGCGCGACCGCCCGCCACAAGGCGATTGCCGGAGCGATCGCGGCTTCCGGTATGCGGCGCACTTACATGCTTCAGGCGTCGAGGACCGATATGTGTGGCTGAGGAGAGACTCGGGCCTTTCATTGTGGCCCAAAAGGATCCGACTGAGGCGTCAACTCGGCACGCCCCTCCGGCCCGCCGAGCGGGCCAGATTGTGCTCACCGGCGGCCAACTGGGCCGAGTTGTACCGCGGTGCCCGGCGCCCGCTTGCGCCGCCGCCATCTGGGCGATCATCGGGGCACGCCGACAGTGACAGATCGCTAGCGCCAGCGCGTCGGCGGCATCCCGACGATGTCGGTTTGGCTTGCAGCGCAAGGATTTTGGTGACCATCCCAGTGACCTGCGCCTTGCCCGCGCGCCCGTTGCCGGTGACCGCGGCCTTGACCTCGCTGGGGGTATGAAAATGCACGTCGACGTCGCGTCTGGCCGCCGCCAGCGCGATCCCCCCGGCTTGGGCGGTGCCCATCACCGTCGACACATTCTGCTGGGAGAGCACCCGCTCGATGGCGTGTCCTGCCCGCCGATGTCGGCCCGATAGGGCGTCAACTCGATTCCGTTCGATTCCGTAAGACCGCGGCCTCAGAATCCGGTCGGCGGCGGTTTGGTGCCATGCAGCCCGCGTCGCGGGTCAGCATCGACTGCGCCTTCCAGCGCGTTGAACAGGGTTGTGAGTTGCCCGAACGGCTGCCTCTCTACCGCGGCCAATTGGCGCAGCGACTCGAATCACGACCGCCTTATCGCCGGCTGAGAAGCATGGGTGACGTGCAGTTGGCCGAGGAACTTGTTGAACAAGTGTCGTTGGGCTTGGCGGTTCCAGTATCCGGCTGCGCGGCGGGTATCGAAGTGGCGACGGGCGCCCGGGGAACTGCGCAGCGAGGCCAGCACCCAGATCGAGCCGGCAGCGGCCAGGCGCCGGTTTTTGATATGTCGATGTGTCACAACGGTTTTCTTGCCGCTGGCGCGGGTGATTGGCGCAGAACCGGCGAAGGCTTTCAACCCGCGGGCATCGGCGAAACGGGTGCGGTCGTCGCACGATCTCGGCCAGTACCCGGGCACCGGTCAACTTCCCCAGTCCGGGAAAACTGGTGATGATCGCGGCTCCGGGTGTTGCTCAAAATGGGCAGGCAATCTTTTGTGGGCATTCGCCGCAATCTCGGGGCCGGGGCCGCGGATACTCTAGAGGTATGTCAGAGCGCCCGCCGACTTTGACGACGGTCGCCAGGCTGGCGGGGTGCTGCCTGTTGGCCGGGGTGGTGGCGGCGGCATTGATGTTTCCAGTCGCGGGCGGTATCGGGCTGTTGTTCAACCGCGCCTCCGACAATGTCGCCGGCGGCTCCGCACAAATCCTCGAAGGTGACGTCCCGCAGGTCTCGACGATGGTCGATGCCGCGGGAAACCCGATCGCCTGGTTGTATTCCCAGCGGCGGTTCGAGGTCCCCACCGACCAGATCGCCGACACCATGAAGCTGGCCATCGTGTCGATCGAGGACAAGCGGTTCGCTGAGCACAACGGGGTGGATTGGCCGGGCACGCTGACCGGCCTGTCCGGCTACCTGTCGGGCAACCTCGTCACCCGCGGCGGATCGACCATCGAACAGCAGTACGTCAAGAACTACCAGTTGCTGGTGACCGCGCAGACCGACGCCGAGAGGCGGGCCGCTGTGGAGACCACACCGGCGCGCAAACTGCGCGAGATCCGGACGGCGCTGATGCTCGACAGGACCTTCTCCAAAGCGGAGATCCTCACCCGCTACCTCAACTTGGTGTCGTTCGGCAACGGCGCGTTCGGTGCGCAGGATGCCGCTCAGACCTACTTCGGCGTCAACGCCTCGCAGCTGAACTGGCAGCAGGCCGCGCTGCTGGCCGGCATGCTCAAGTCGACGAGTGCGCTCGACCCCTACACCAACCCCGATGAGGCGCTGCAGCGGCGAAACGTGGTGCTGGACACCATGATCGACAATCTCCCCGAGTACGCTGGCGAGTTGCGTGCCGCCAAGGTCCAGCCACTGGGCGTGCTACCCCACCCGAATGAGCTGCCGGGTGGCTGCATCGCCGCCGGCGATCGTGGCTTCTTTTGTGACTATGTGCTGGACTACCTCGCGCGGGCCGGCATCAGCAGGGAACAGGTTGCCCGCGGCGGTTATCTGATCCGCACGACGTTGGACCCGAAGGTGCAGACGTCGGTCAAGCAGGCCATCGACAAGCTCGCCAGCCCGACGCTCGACGGCATCGCCAGCGTGATGAGCGTGATCAAGCCCGGCAAGGACGCGCATCGGGTGATGGCGATGGCCGGCAACCGCACCTATGGCCTCAACAGCGACGCGCACGAAACGGTGCAGCCGCAGCCGTTTTCGCTCGCCGGTGATGGGGCAGGCTCCATTTTCAAGATCTTCACCACGGCGGCGGCGTT
The DNA here is from genome assembly GCA_963728815.1 of uncultured Actinomycetota bacterium. Lineage (GTDB taxonomy): Bacteria > Actinomycetota > Actinomycetes > Mycobacteriales > Mycobacteriaceae > Mycobacterium. The sequence goes on along the minus strand of CAVSLH010000009.1, from coordinate 1,407,830 downwards.
AGACATGGGCATGGGTATCAACGCTCAGCTGCAGGTGCCGGGCTTCTTTCAAGCCAAAGGCTTGGGCAGCAGCGATAGGCCCGGCTGTCCGAAGGAAACCTGGTGCGTGGCAAACGCGGGCCGCTACCGCGGTTCGATGAACGTCACCGATGCGCTGGCCACCTCGCCGAACACCGCGTTCGCGCGGCTGATCCAGCTCGTCGGGGTGCCGCGGGCGGTCGACATGGCGGTCCGGCTGGGGTTGCGGTCCTACGCGATTGCGGGAACGGCGCGCGCCTACGACCCGACAGGCAGCGAAAGCTTGGCCGATTTGATCAAGCAACAGAACATGGGCTCGTTCACTTTGGGTCCGTTCCAGCTCAATGCGCTCGAGCTCTCCAATGTGGCGGCGACCCTCGCGTCCGGCGGCATGTGGTGCCCGCCGAGCCCGATCGACAAGATCTTCGACCGCAAGGGCAGCCAGGTGTCCGTGACCACCGAGGCCTGTGACCAGGTGGTGCCGGAAGGACTGGCGAACACGCTCGCGAACGCCTTGAGCAAGGACGACCAGGGCAGCGGCACCGCAGCGGGCTCAGCCGGCGCGGTGGGTTGGACCCTGCCGCTGTCGAGCAAGACCGGCACCACTGAGTCGCATCGATCGTCGGGATTCGTCGGCTTCACCAACAACTACGCGGCGGCGAACTACATCTTCGACGACACCAGCACACCCTCGGGCATCTGTTCATTCCCCCTGCGCAGGTGCGGCAGCGGTGACCTGTATGGAGGTAGCGAGCCCGCCCGCACCTGGTTCGAGGCGATGAAGCCTGTCGCCACCGATTTCGGCGACGTGCATCTGCCGCCAACCGATCCGCGCTACGTCGACGGCGCGCCGGCCGGCCAGGTACCCGATGTGTCCGGCCTGAAGGTGGACGTAGCGCGTCAGCGCCTCAAGGACGCCGGTTTCCAGGTCGCCGACCAGCCCACGTCGGTCAACAGCTACGAGCCCTATGGTGCCGTGGTGGGGACCAACCCGAGCGGTCAAACCATCCCCGGGTCGATCATCACGATCAACATCAGCAACGGGATCGCGCCGGCACCGGTGCAGCGTGGGCCGATTGGTGGGCCGGATAGCGTTGCGGTAGGCGGTCCAGGCGGCCCAGGCCCTCCCCCGCAGGTAGGTCCGCCGGTCATCCAGATTCCTGGGCTGCCGCCGATCACCCTGCCGGTGCTCGGACCGCCACCGCCGCCCGAACCACCTGGCTAGCCGCCAGCTCACGAGCCAGAAACGATGCGGACGGCCTTGCGGCATAAAGGTTCCGCTGCAGGCACACCTGTCCGGTGTCAGCCGAAACCATGTGGACCTGCGGCGATCTGGTCTACCGACGTCGACGTCTGGCCACGCGGCGTGGCCGTGGTGCCGTCGAGTGCCAGCCAGGTCGTCAATTCTTCTTGGCCTCCGTCGCGACCTACCACCACCATCGCCAGTTTGTCGCCGGCGTCTTGGTCTTCCTCGTCGATGCAGCAACTCTGCTCGTTCCTTCCCACCCTTTGACGCAGTTGTCGTATTTCTCCCTGCCCGTTTGGCGTTAGAAGTGTCAGGCGAATCTAAGCCGGTCCAGCCAACCCGGCGGGGGGCCAACTCACCGCTTCCCGTCTGGTAGCAGTCCGCGCGATCTGCGCGGCGGCGACACGAACGGCATCTGCGGCGAGAAACTCGCCGGCTGCCGGATGCACCCGTGTACACCGAGACCATGCGCCATTCGCCCAGGCCTGCAGTAGACGAATGCTTGACAAGCCACTCCGCCGGATCCAGCATCATGGCGGGACCACCACCTGTGGAATTCCGTGAACGCGGCGGCCAGGAATTGCGTGAACGTTGACAGCTCCCTTAGCAGCATTGGCTTCGGTAAGCCAATGCGAAAGGCAATTGCTGTTGGAACTGTCTTGCTTGCACTCGTTGCGGTTTGCTCGCGCGGCTATGCAGCACACACAGCGGTAAGCGACAGCGTGCATGCAACGCAGGCGCCAGCGGCGGCTCCCACACCTGACTTGCCAACATTCTCCGAGCTGCGCGATGCGGCTACCGCACCTGATTTCGCAGCAGTGTCAAAGCTCGTGAACGATGCGATTGCGGCACATAGGCTGCCGGGTGCTGTGGTTGTGATCGGGCACGGCGGCAAGGTCGTCTTCCACCAGGCTTATGGCTCGCGCAAGCTTGCGGGCGAACCTGGGCTAGATGGATCGCCTGCGCCTGCAGAGCCGATGACCGAGGACACGATCTTCGACCTGGCGTCGTTGACGAAGTCTCTCGCAACGGCGACTGCCGTCATGCAGCTTTACGAACATGGCAAGGTTCAGTTCGACGATCCCGTGCAGACGTATTTGCCTGACTTCAACACAGCGAACGATCCACGGCGTGCAAAGGTGACCGTTCGCATGTTGCTTACGCACACTTCGGGCGAAACGGGGGACATCGACCTCAAAGATCCGTGGGGACTGGACCGAGCCGACAAAACAGAGGGCATCCATCGCGCGCTCACCACGCCGCAGGAGTCAGGTCCCGGTGAGGTTTTCCGCTACTCCGACATCAACTTCATTCTGCTTGGCGCGCTGATCGAGAGAGTCACAGGCGAGGCCGAAGACGTTTACGTTCAGCAAAACGTATTTGCGCCGCTTGGCATGGAAGACACCCGCTATCTTCCGCCGGCCAAAGCATGTGGTCCACACACGATGAGGGGAGCCGCGATTGCCTGGGCTCCCGCGCCAAAAGGGCGCGTGCTGGTCGCTTGTCCTGCAGGTACATGGAGCGCCGGTCTTTTGTCGCGCATCGCACCGACAGCACATGACGACGAGAACAGAGCCGACCCGAGCAAGAATCCCGATCTTGATTACCTGCTTCGGGGCACGGTGCATGACACGACGACGCGGCGCATGGGGGGAGTGGCCGGGCATGCTGGCGTGTTCTCGACGGCGCACGACGTCAGCATCTTCGCGCAGGCCCTGCTAGATCGGCTTGCGGGCCGTCCGAGCAGTTTTCCGCTGAAGCAAGCGACTGTGGAATTGATGACGACTCCCCAGCAGCCCGGACATACAGCTGAACAACTCGAAGCGGCGAACGATGCCGCCCGAGAAGCCGTCGCAAAGAGACCGAACACAACAGATCCGCTGCTCGCTCCGAAGTATCCGGCGATCAGGGGACAAAACCTGCGTGGCTTCGGCTGGGATATCGATACGGCCCAGTCCACGCCGCGAGGCATGGTCTTTCCGATCGGTAGCTTCGGCCACACAGGCTTTACCGGAACCTCGCTTTGGATAGACCCGGGCTCAGATACCTACGTAGTTCTGCTCGCAAACTCAATTCATACGCGAGGCAGTCCACCCCTCTCGAATCTGCGAGGTGAAGTGGCTACCGCGACAGCCCAGGCCTTGCGCCTTTACAGCAGTGCGCCTTCGGCCACGACTTCGACACTGCCCGGCAGACCTCGGTGAAAGTAAAAACCCCGTCATTCGCTGTCTCCGTAGCCAGGGCATCTATATAAACGTCCTTTGCCGAACCCACGACAGGGATCGCCACCACGGACAAGAGCAGCTGCAGTAAGGGGGGCTCGGACCGTGATTCAAACTTGGTCCGAAGAACGCGAACCGGTAGAACTTATAAATTCAGTTCGGCTCGCCAAGAAGGGTTTTCGGCGTCTCCCCTCTAGGTCGTCGCAACAGTTCAATCCTGACAGGAGGCTCAACCCCTCTCGCGGGATGTGCGCTCATAGAAGGGTCGGACACCGTCGACAGGAGCTAACGTCTCAGCAGGCGGAGAGGCTTAGGGCCGCTCGAAGTGTTGGTAGTCGGGAGTCGTCCAGTAGCCACCCCACCGCCAGCCACGATCTGTGAAGATGTGCACGGCTGGGTCGCCGTTGTGTAAGAGTCCCGGGTCGGTGCGGCTGCGGTCCAGGTAGGCCGCCGCGTTCTGCGGTTCGAAATACCCGCTGGCGTAGAGGCACGGGTTGAGAAGCGGATTGAGATCGATAGCCCGACCGTAAGCGTGTGGAGACCATTCGTTGGTTCCTGGGATGCTTCGGCAGTTGAACGCCGAAGTGTTGTTGTCCTCCATGGATAACTCATCATCAGCGTCCGAGTAGTGGTCGACCGTGCGGATCTTCTCGACGGGATAACCCAGTCGGTAAAGCTGCCCGAAGATCGCGATGACCTCCGGCACCAGGTCTTCATGCACGATCAGCTCGCCGCGGTGGGTCTGGCCGTCGAAACCGATGTGGTCGACGTTGACCCGTCGCAGCCGCCCCGGCTCGACGGGGCAACCGGGCCGCCAGCTCGCGCCGAGTTCGGCGGCGGTGACCGGCGCCACGGTCCCACCGGCAGGTGCTGGCGGCGCGCTGGCCGACGACGACGCGGCCGACGGTGACGGTGTAACAGCCGGTGATGGTGTGGCCGCAGGAGGTGGCTGCGCGGAGGTGCACTGCACCAGCACGACACCCGCTGCGAGCATTTCCGCCAGCACGGCACCCCGCCGCTTGAAAGACGTCAATTGGGATGAGTCCTCACCGCTTGCTTCCATCCCGACAAGACCGCTGCAATAAGCGGTTTCGCTAGACAAGTCCGGTGCCAACGCTACCGCAGACAGATTTCTTGTACTGGCTACGGAGGCGGCTACTGCGCGAGCGATCGGCGAGCTGATCGCGCTCGGCGAGCACGAGGGTTCGGCATTACGTTCTTGCCCAACCCCCACGGCTGGACGGTTAGGTGCATGCGCGGCATCGGCGGCGGCGAGCTGGTCACAGGGTTGACCTCGGCGACACCGCTCGCCCGGCCGCGCGTCGGTTGTTTGAGCTATCGGTGCGCTATGAGGCGCTCGGCCGGGACCGCGAAGGGTAGTGAAATGGGGGAGTTTGACTGCGTTCAAACCTTTCGGGCCGTGTTGATGCGTGTTGATGGCATCAACACGTTCGGCGTATCGGCAGGTCATTTCGCGTCGTTTAGCGTCGTTTCGCGTGGGTCAATTCACCATTTCCGCAGGTCACAAAGCTTTTTGCAGCGGGTTCGATTCCCGGCAGCTCCACCGAAAAGCGCTGGTCAATTGCCCGCCTCGATAGCCGCGACCCTTGCGGCAGCGTCGGGTCCGCAAAAGCGCTGGAGGTTCACCCCGCCAGCGGCAAGCAGATCGTCAATGCGGCGCTTGAGGTCACCTGAGGACACATGGGCATAGAGGCTCGCGCCCGGGCAAGAAGTCTGGGCTAGGTCCCGATGGCCTGCCAATGTGTCGGTCGCGATGCCAAAGTTCTGGGCGGACCATGCGAACGCGAGAGCGGCTCCGTGAAGCTGGGCCTCCGACACAACCTCTTGATCGAAGTCTCCTCCGCAGAGGACTAGGAAATGGCCTGTTGTGTCGTAGTCCGTCGCGGTGTCGCCTGCAATCTCGGTGCTCCGCAGTTCGTAGATGTTGCCATTGCGGTCGACGCCGACGTGATACGCGATGTCGATCCATCCCAGCTGGTCTTGGTGGTACCGCTGGTCCTGGCGCAAGTGGCCTGGGGCATTACGGTTGTCGCCGAGGACCACGCCCTCGTGGTGGAGGGTCATACGGGTGATGGAGTGGAGCCTCCCTCCGGAGCGGGCAGGTCGCGCGCCCCAAGCATCTCGGCATAGCAACAGAGCCGAAGTGGTACTCGGGGCGGGTGGGCGCGAAGTTATGGGCCCCGGTGGTGGACTTGTCGTCAGGCTGGCACCGGTTGCCGACGTCGCAGGAGGATTCGGAGTCGAAGGTGGCCTCGGGCCAGTCGCAGGCGCCGAGACAGAGTCCATTCGTGTCTCACTTGAGCAGGCGCTGACCATGGACGCCACGCCGGCGCTGCCGGCCAGCCGGAGCAGCTGACGGCGGCTGACGAAATCCGGGCGTTCATCGGGCCGGTCGGGCGCAGGCGCATCCATGGCCCTCACGATACGGACCTAATTTTCGCTCGCGGGGCGTCTTGATCGGCGCCCGAGCAGCTTACGGGCAAGGTCCTTGATGGTCGCGCAGATCAATATGCCCTTGCCTGATAAAACGGAGCCCCTAGACCATTGACGGCGTCAAGAACCCAGAACGAAACGGCAGGTAACGAGCGGGACTGAACCGGACCGAGACGGAACGAACGTGCAGTTCAGACGGCATATTGCCTGGTAGAGAGGCGGGTTCGATTCCCGGCAGCTCCACAACAAAAGACCTGTTCAGAAGCGCCAAGCGAGCACAGCTACCCATCACTCCGAGTATCTCGATGCCCTGTCTTTGAGCCAGCCGCCGACCGAAATCGTGCGCAGTTCCGGTTCATGCTTGACATTTCAGGTCCGGCTGCTGCTTTACGGTTCCGGGACGCGGTTCCGGTAGGTCTGCGACAACAGTTCCGCTAGGTGCTTTACACCCCCGGGTTCGTTGCGGCTGGTGGCTATGCGAGTGAGGGGGCGGTGCTGAATCTGCAGGACCGACGTCGGAGGCGACATCCCGGTTATCACCGAAGAAGTTGACGCTGTACTTGATCCCACAGCCCGGGCGCAGCGGGACGTAGGGGGCTTGACGTCGATGAGCCCTGCGCTGTCGGGACCGAAGATCGAAGATTGAGGTGGTGCTCCAGTTCGTTGACGTGTCGCCGGCCGTCCACCGGTATCGGTGGACCGTCTTGGTCTCTACGCCTAGGCCTCCGAGGGGTTCGGCCTTCCTGCCCGCGCGGTCGCTGGGCTCTCCCCGTTGGACCGCACGGAGGCGTGCTGCCTCTCGCCTGGCGGGGTGAGAGTAGGCACCGGGTCGAACGCGGCGGGATCATCCAGGTACTCGCGGAAGATGCGGGCCATCGTCGCCGCCTGGTAGCCATCGACGAACCGGTGGTCCAGATTGATCGTCAGGGGCAGCACCGGACGAACGACGGGTTGACCGTCTCGAGCCAACACCTTGTCGGTCACAGCACCCAGCAGGATCGTGATGGGCACGTGGCAGAACGTCGGCACCGGGGCAGAGGCCGAGTCGAGGCCGTAGGTCCCCACGTTGCTGACGAGTACGGAGCCGTACGGGCGGGCCTCGAGCCCGACGAAGGGAAGGGCCAACTGGAGGCTCTCGGTGACGAATCCGACGCCCGCCATCAGCGGGCGGAGCAGCAACGGCGGCAGCCCCTTGACCATGGCCTTCATCTGCTTGAACTGTGGGTCCTTGTCATGGCGGATGCGGCCAGCACGATCGGCCAGCTCCTTGGCGATCACCCAGGGCGGCTTTTCATTGACGCGGCGCACAACGGTGCCCGATAGATCGGTCCTGGCTGCCTCGACTCCGGATACCGGATCTGTCCGAAGCGATACAACGAAGAAGCAGTCGATGGTGGGGGACGGCAGGAAGCTGCCAAACACGACCCGGCCGTTGAGCCCCGGCAGGGCTTCGACGACCTTGCCGGCAGCCCGACCCACGAGGTCCACCGGGGTGAGGTGCTGGCCAGTGGCATGGCGGACTTGGTCGATGTACTCGAGCAACTGCGGGGCTTCGATGTCAATCGTGGCCGAAATCGTCGGGTCTGTCCTGGGACGCCAGGTAGCCATGGCGATCTTCCGCCAGACGGAGAACGGGATGGCTGACGTGGCCTCGGTCATCGGAAACACCTCTCCTCAGGACGCAACAAAACGGGCTCAAAAACCCCGTGCGCGGCTACGTCATCCTGATTCTTCGACCAGAGCCCGCGCACGGCCAGAGGACAAGGTCACTTTGGCGCCGGCGCAATAGCAACGAACCCCTATCGACACCCCGCCTCGACCATCGTTCCGTTGCCGACGTCTTCGCGACGTGGCCGTCCACAGCGCGAGATCGCTGAAGAGCAGACCGCTAGGCCTATTCGGTGCCGGTTCAGTGGCTCCCGCCACCGGACCGCGGGGGCCCGTTAGCAGCGGGGGAGACGGCTTCGGCGTGTTGACGGCGTCAACACCTTTCGCGTCTCCGCAGGTCGTTTCGCGTCGTTTCGCGTCGTTTCGCGTCGTGAATGTCGGCGTTTCCGCAGGTCACAGGACTTTTTGCGCTGGGTTCGATTCCCGGCAGCTCCACCAAACACGCAGGTCAACGTACATTTTGCTGATCTGAGTGTATGCACATGAGCATCTCGTCACCCAATGCTGCCTGATCGGAAGATGCGAGCGCGGTAACCCTCTACCACTGACCGATCGGCGTCGGGACAGCCACCGCGTGGGCAGCTGCGGCATTACATGGCGCAGCTGCGGCAGTCGAACGACCGCGCTCTTTGCCGAAGTCGCTCGTATGCTCCGCGTCACGGTGTCCGCGCTCCTAGGCTTTGGGGGTGCGCGTGCGGTGGCCTTTAATTGGACGCTCGGAGGAGATGCGGGCTATCGAGGCCGCCATCTTGGCTTCGGATGTATCCGGGATCGTCGTCTACGGGGCGGCGGGTGTGGGCAAGAGCCGCATCGCCCGTGAGGCGTTGTCTGCTGCTGAGTCGCAGGGATGCGAATGCCGGTGGGCCGCCGGCACATCTTCGGCGCGGGCGATTCCGCTCGGTGCTTTCACCGCGTGGGCGCCGTCGGGTGTCACCGATACCGTTCAGTTGCTGCGGGGGGTGATCGAGTCGCTGACGGCCGCATCTTCGGGCGCCACGGTGGTGGTGTGTGTCGATGACGTGCATTTGCTCGACGATTTGTCGATATTTGTGGTGCACCAGATCGTCCAGCGCGGCGCGGCGAAAGTGATGCTTACCGTTCTTGACGGTGAACCGATTCCCGCCGCGGTCCAGCAGATATGGACGGTTGGCCAATTCGACCGGCTTGACCTGCAGCCGTTGTCGCTTGAGGAAACCACCACGCTGCTGTCGGCGACCTTAGATGGATCGGTGGATCCGGATGCGGCTCAGCGGCTGTGGAAGCTAACTCGTGGCAATGTTTTGTATCTGCGTAACATCGTCGAGCAGGAGGTCGCCGATGGCCGAATCGTGCGACAGCACGGGTACTGGCGGTGGATCGGTGATCCGGTCATGCCGCCCGGTCTGGTCGAGCTGATCGAATCCCGCATCGGGGCCCTGCTTGGGCCGGTTAGCGATGTGGTCGACGCGCTGGCTGTCGGGGAGCCGATCGAACTGGCGGCCCTAAGGCGGATCACTGATCCGGCCGCCGTCGAGGAAGCCGACACCCGCGGCCTCATCACGCTCGAGCCCGTAGTCGGCGGTGTGGAAGTGCGGGTGGCGCATCCGCTGTACGGTGAGGTACGCCGCCGGCGCGCGGCACTCACCCGGCTACGACGGTTGCGCGGACTGGTCGCCGCCGAACTCGCCGCATCCGGTGACCGCGACGACCTTCAAGTCGTGGTGCGCCGCGCCACGTTGAGCCTCGATTCCGACGTCACACCCGACGCGGACCTGCTCGTTAGGGCAGCCCAGGGCGCCGTCTGGCTGGCGGATCTGACCCTCGCCGATCGACTCGCGGAAGCGGCAGTCCGCGCCGGAGGGGGGCCGGAACCGAATTTTGTTCGAGCGCATGCACTTTCGTGGTTGGGCCGTGGCGAAGAGGCCGACGCGGTGCTCGCCGAGATTGACAGCGGCGCGTTGACGGACGAAGAGCAAGCGAGATTGGCGTTCCTACGGGCCAGCAACATGCTGTGGGCGCTTGGTGACCCGGTGCGCGCGAAAGAAATCATCGACGAGGCGTCCCGCATCAAACCCCCGCAGGCGCGCAGGTATATCTACGCTTTCCTCACGATTTACTGGTTTGCGATGGACCAGCCGGAGGCGGCGAAGCAAGCGTCGAGAAACCTCGCATTGGACGACCTGCCCGCCGTCGTTGGCGCGGAGATAGCGTGGGTGCTCGCTGTCATCGCCGCGGACGCTGGGCGCACCGGCGAAGCGGTGACCGTCGCAGACGCGGGATACACCGCTGCGACACGCTCATTCGACGCCCCGCACATGAGGTTCAACATCGCTGATGCACACATCAGCGCACTGTTGCTGTCCGGCCGGATTGCGGACGCCCTTGAGGTGGCCGAACGGGTGCGCCAGCAGGCAGCCGATCTTCCGGGCGCGGCTCAGTTAATAGGCTCCGCCGTGGCAGGTCGGGCTGCGCTTGGGGCCGGCCGCCTCGATACCGCATGTGTGATGTTGGAACAGGCGGCAGAAGGATTGTCCGCCTCGCATGCCATCGGCTGGGGGTATCGCTATCACATCCCGCGCACGACCGCACTGGCCGTGCGTGGTTCAACTGGCGAGGCAGCCGCCACGCTCGCCGCGCTCGACAAGCTGCGGCGTCCTTTCCGGTCGCTCGACTACGAAAGCAGCTTGGCCCAGGCGTGGGTGGCCGCCGGCCAGGGCGCCGTTAGCGAGGCGATCACCGTCGTGCTGTCGGCGGCCGAAAGGGCTGCAGCCAACGGGCAATTCGCGGCCGAAGTGGTCTGCCTGCAGACCGCCACCCAGTTCGGTGACCGCACCAGCGCACCCAGGTTGCGTGAGCTCGAGTCGATCGTCGAAGGGCCACGTGTCGGCCTGGCTGCCCGGTTCGCCGTTGCCCTACGCGACGGCGACGCTGCTGAATTGTCCTCGGTGTCAGAGGAATTCGAACGAATGGGTGACCTTGTCGCGGCTGTCGATGCGGCCGCCTACGCCGCCCTCACGTATCGCAGCCAGGACCTGCGGGGATCGGCGTTGAGTTGCTCGGCACGCGCCGATGCCCTGGCCGAACAATGCGGCGGCGCTAGCACTCCGGCGCTTCGTCGGGCCACTGAGCCCTTGCCGCTGACCGACCGCGAAGCAGAGATCGTGATGATGATCGGTGAGGGATTGTCCAACCGCGCAATCGCCGAGCGACTGACAGTATCCGTACGCACCGTCGAGAGCCACATCTACCGGGCGATGTTGAAGACCGGAACCACCAGCCGCGACGAACTCGCCGCACTGATACCCAGCCACAGGGCGCGAACAGAGTGACATCGCCTCTGACGGCGTGCGCTCGGCCCCGGCGATGATTTCAGTATCGCCATACTGAGTCGGCACCACGAAAACATATGCATGCTGCTCAGATGGCCGATGAACTCAGCCAACGCGAGCGGGCGCTACGCCGGCTGCCGTTACCGTATTCGCTGGCATTGAGGCTGCGCGACGCCGGTATCCCCGCCGACGTGGTCTGCCAGTACGTCAACGTCGAGCAGGCCGCCCTGGATGGCCTGTACCGCATGGCCGAAGCGAAACTTGTTGCGGCGCAAAACGCAACAGACGATCGCTACCACGGGTGCCAGTGAGGCAGCCGAGCGCACCACGTTGAGGTCGCGGGGTCGGAAATATCGGCGTCGCCCATCTGTCCAATTGCGGACGACGACAGACCCCTTTCATCTGGGCGGGAATAAGCCGGGGCCCAAGACCGCGACTCGGTAGTACCGCGCCGAAACCGGGCGAATTGCAGTAGTGCGCTACTGCGCTCGTCGCAACTTACGCGAGTGACGATTAATCGGTCACAACACCAAATGGGGGAGGCCTGATTCGATGTTTCCTGACGGGACATTGGCGGTTACTTCGGCAGCCGGCGATGCTTACCGGCCTGCAGATCGTGGAAAGCATCGCAACCGGCACCAGTTGCTGACCCTGGCACGGCGGGCCGACGCGGATATCGCGGCGGTCCAAGCGTGAAGCCGGTACTGCAGCTCAAGGGCGTCGGCAAGACGTACCGCAGGGGCGACGAGCAGGTGCACGTGCTCGTCGACTTCGACTTCACGTTGGACGCAGGCGAATTCGTCGTCGTGACCGGACCATCGGGAGCCGGCAAATCGACCCTCCTGCATATTGCCGGCGGGTTGGACGCACCGGACAGCGGCACTGTGGCGGTGACCGGCCAGGACGTGTGGTCGATGAGCACCGGCGCGCGCGCGGCGTTCCGGCGGCGCAACCTCGGATTCGTGTTCCAGTTCTTCAACTTGGTGCCAATGCTGACCGCAGTGGAGAACGTGTCGTTGCCGCTGGTGCTCGACGGTATGCCGGCCCGATCAGCCGACGCACGCGCCGAGGAGCTACTGCAACGGGTCGGGCTCGGCGACCGCGCGCGGCACCGGCCGGCCGAACTGTCGGGCGGACAGATGCAAAGGGTGGCGGTGGCGCGCGCGCTGGTGGCCCGGCCGTCCATCATCCTCGCCGACGAGCCGACCGGAAACCTGGACAGCCATTCGTCGACCGAGGTCTTGGATCTCCTGCGCTCGCTGTCAGACGAAGACGGCGCGGCGGTCGTCATGGTGACCCACGACCAGGCCGCGGCGTGCTACGGCTCCCGCGAGCTGCACCTTGTCGACGGGCGTGCCTCCGCCATCGACGCCGCCGCGCCCATCGCGGAGCGGTGATGCAAAGGCTGCGCGCCGGATGGATGTCTTTCCGGCGCATCCACCTCGCCGCGTTGATCGCCGACTGGCGCCGGACGCTGCTCAGCGTGATCGGCGTCGCGCTCGGAGTGACGGTGGTCCTCGGAGTCTTGATTCTCAAATCCGAGCTCGTCCGCCCGTTCGACTCATTCGGCCCGTCGCTCACCCACGCCGCCGACAATGGCGTGGTCGAGGTGACGCCGAACGTAAGCGGCCGATTGCCGATCGAGACGGTCGACCGTCTGCGCGCCGACGTGGCGGGGGCGGAGGCGGTCATCCCGATCGTCGCCGGCTTGACGCCGGTGGACGTCGCCGGCGGCACCCACGGGTTCTTTCTGCTCGGCGGGTCGTGCCAGATCGAGCTGCTGGTCGGTTCGTTCAACTGTGATCAGCGCGCCCGCGACGAGAAGCCCGCCGACGGCCCCGGCGTGCCACTGGAAATTCCGACTGTGATCGCCCAGCGGCATGGCCTAGAACTCGGCGAGGAGTTGCGCATCCCCGGCCTGCCGCCAGGTTCGGCGCACCTGGGTTGGACGTTCCCGGAGTTCGAGCGCGTCGAGGGGATCAACGACGGCTACGTGCTGCTAGCCCCCTCCGGGGATGTTGCCGCGAGCATGCTCGGGGCACGCGGTTACGTCACGGCCGCGTTCGTCCTCCCGAGACCGGGCGCCGAGGTCACGGCCGACATCGACCGCGTCATCGCCGGCGTCGCAACGGCGGGGCCGCCCCGGCCGCACCAGCCGGCCGTGTTGGAGAACGGCACACAGACCTTCAATCTGACCGCGCTGGCCGGCGTCCTGATCGGTTTCCTCATCGCCGTGAACACCATCCTGCTGGCCGTGGAGGACCGCCGGGCGGTGATGGGGACCATCGGCGCGATCGGCGCCAAGCCCGTCGGGTTGTTCGGCGGGATGCTCTGCGAGGGCGCCGTGGTGGGTCTCCTAGGGGGACAGTTGGGGGTCCCAAGCGGTTTCCTGCTCGGGACGTATCTGGTGGACAGATTCGGGCAATCCATGTTGGCCGGGTCCGGCGGCACCATCGCAGCGCACTTCACGCCGAACTTGATCGTGATCGGAGCAGCCGCGGGGATCGTCTGCGGAATCCTCGCGATGATCGGGCCGGCCGCCAGGTTGGTCCGCGACGGGCCGTTGGCGTCGATGGCGAGCGCCGGCGGAGTGCAGCGCGCCAGGAAGATCCCGATGTGGCCGCTGGTCGTCGGGGCGGGCATGCTGGCGGGCGCCGTCGTCGTGTTGAAGATATTCGAGCGCGGGTCGCTGCCGCTGAACGCGGGCATCAACGGCATGACGGTCGGGTTGTGCGGGGTGGTATTGGTGACGGTGTGGATCGCCCCGCGTGGCGCCGAGCTGTTGATCGAGCTGCTGACGATCGCGCGTCCCGCCGTCGGGCGTCTGCTGGGTGCCGATATTCGGCGCTACAAGCTGCTGTTCGCTCTCTCCGCCGCGCTACTCGCCGAGGGCACCAGCTTGGCCATCGGCTCACACAGCATGCAACTGCTCGGCACCAAGCAGGTTGCCGCGCAGAAGGCTGACCTACTGCCCGCCGCCTTGCTGATCGCCGGCCAATCGGTACTCGATCAGCGCGACGGCCACCTCGCCGACTCCACGTTCAAGCTCGTGACCGACGCCGCCGACGGGCGGAGCGTGTCTTCGCGCTGGCGATCGACGATCTCGTCAGGGACGTTGTCGCGCCTCGTCGTCGGCGTCACGTCGGGCGATTGGTACAGCCAAGCGCTGTATGAGCCGACCGATGTCCGTGACAGGTTCTGGCAGGGTTTGCGGGAAGGCGAGATTGGCCTGAGCGAGATTGCCGCCAGCCGGCTCGGAGTCGCCGCGGGCGACACCGTCGAGCTGCCCACCGTCGAAGGGCCGAAGCAGTACCGGGTGGCTGGAATCTTTCATCCACGGATGGTCAATGACACCGCAGTGGGCGACATCGTCCTGGTCTCCGAAAGATTGGCGCGTTCTGATTGGGCTGCCGTACGCGACCAGGTCGCGGTGGCCTATCCGTCCTCCGCCGACGCGACCGCCCACCGTAACGACTTCCTCAACCTCGGCGCCGGACTGTCGGTGTACGACAACGAACAGTGGCGCTCGGAGGCCACAACCGGAATCACCCGTTTCCTGGAGCCGTTCACGATCGCGGGGTACGTGGTGATGGGAGCCGCCGGCTTAAGCGTGCTGAACGTGTTCGTGCTGGGACTCGTGCAACGCAAGCGTGAGCGAGCCGTGTTGCGGGCGATCGGGGTGACCTCCGGGCAAGAACAGGCCGTGATCATCGCTAACGCCGGCCTGCTCGGCTTGCTGGTCGCTGGCCTCGCTGTGCTTGGGGGTGTGGGCCTCACGTACCTATGGTCGCTGGGCTCACCCGTGTACTACGGCATCAAGATCGACTGGGATGTGCTGGCGCTGCCGCTGCGAACCGGAGTGACCGCTGTGTTCGTGCTCGTCCTGGTTGCGGCGGCGTACCCGGTGATCCATTCGCGACGGTTGGAAACGGTCGAGGTGCTGCGAGCCAGCTGACACGAGCTTGGCGCAGGCAACGTCGCGGAGATCACTCGGTCGCAATAGCTGCCGTTACGAGTGCCTCCGACGTACGCGCCGCACCCGGCGCGGTCGGCACAAGAACATCCCGCTGTAACTTTCCTGCGCGAGCAGACACGATGTCCCCCAAATCGCTTCTTGATTTGGGGGACATTCGTGTCTGCTCGGCAGCTCACCCAACCTCCGAGTGAGACGCAGCCGTTAGCCGTGGACCTCACGGTGCAGTCGTGGAATGTCGTCGTCTGCGCGACGAAACCTGTGTAGGTGTTCCCGAGTCGCGGGGCTCGACGTGGCCTCGAATTCCTTGGGCGGCAATGCCATCTGAAAGACCAGTCCACGGCCATCTGCCCCGTCCACCAGGGCACCGAGTCCCGCAACGGGTAATTTCATCAACGGCGTGCAGTAGGACGTGAAGGTGTCTTCGAATTGGATGCGATAAACGCCGAAGCCGCTCCAGTTCGAGACAAGCGGGTTCCACCGGGCCGCATTGAAGGCAGTGGATACACAGCGGGCGGCCCGCCATGCACCGGCAGCGTCCAGGAACTGTTGGTTGATGCGCATGTCGCAGTGTTCGTCGGCAAAATGGTCCACGTTGTGGCGGATGCGTTCGGCAATCGAACTTGCAGCCTCGCCGCGTCGCAGGTCGAGGTTCAGCGTCGTGATGATATTGCCGATAAGCATCGGATCGAGGCCACAACGATTCCGCGCATTCACGGCGATCGCGAGGGTGCGACGATCCACCGCGGGATCCGCCTTCATGAGCGCTTCCGAAACATGCGCGCACACAACGTCGTTCGCAGACAAGCGCATCCGGTCTCCGTAGGCGTCGCGCATGCGGGCGATTTCGTCTTCTCCGAAGTAGAGACTCAGAGTCCGCTGCTTTCGCGCATCCTTTGCCAGGTACAGCGCGCTACGTGCAGTTTCTGTGAGCCCGAGGCAACGCACCCCGGGCTCCCGAGCGCCATCGGCACCCAGATGCTCGTCGAGGTAGGCGGCGCGGTCTTCTACGATCAACGGCTCAGCGAGTGGCTTGTCGGCAGCGGCGCCAGCCCACGCGTTGATGAAGTGCATGAACGTCTGCATGTCGCCGATCGCGTGGTGCCATGAGAATCCGATCGCGGTCGCGTCGTCCGCGAGCTGCGTGACACGTACCTTGCACAGCGGGCCCCACCCCCATCGAGCCGTGGCGCCGTTCACCGGGTCGATGAGCCATAGTCCGCTGTCCTGCGACGCCGAACGGATCGCCTCACGGAGTGTGCGGCCGGACGACACAGACGTGAAGGGCACACCCTGGCCCTCACATCGGATTCGCATCGTGCCGTCGACCAGGGCCATTCGCCCCGCGAAGATCGGAAGATTCGTGAGCGCCTGCGCAAATGCACGGGTGAGCGCCGTCGTGTCGAGTTGCCGCTCAAAGAAGAAGACAATGTGGACCGCCAAGTTCGCGACAATGGCGTCGCCGACATTGCAGCGGATTTCGAGCCGTTCTGCGTTCAATGGTCTGATCAGCTGAGTCGACACAATGGGCTACCTTCGGCGGTTCACTACTACGCGGCCGCCGAGTTTCGGGATATGGGCGACTCCCCGGAAATACGACTTCTCGTCGGCGGCGGCATCGGTCTGGATTCGGAAATTCTGCAGCACCGTCCGCAGCACGATATCCATCTCGGCGATCGCGAAATCAGCGCCGATGCACCGCCGTGCTCCGCCACCGAACGCCAGCCATGCTGGTGCCGCCGGCCTGGTGCCGCGGAAGCGATACGGATCGAATCGTTCGGGGCGAGGGAAGATTTGCGGATTCTCGTGAAGATCGGCAATGCGCACCAACACCGTGCGATCATCCGGAATCCGCCACTCGCCGAGGTCGAAGTTCGGCGAACTGACCCGGCGGCCAAACACATCGATGACGGTGCGTACTCGCAGCGACTCAAAAATTGTGGCTCGACGGAAGGCGCTGCCACCCTCATCGACCTCTCTCACCAGTTCAGCCAGCACGTCTGGGTGGCGCCGCAACCGCTCAAACGTCCAGGCCAGTGCTGATGCGGTGGTTTCGTGGCCCGCACAGACGAGGGTCAACAGTTCGTCGCAGATGTCCAGCCGCGGCATCCCGGTTTCGTCGTCGTGCCTACTGCGCAGTAAAAATGCCAGGATGTCCGCCCGCTCGCCGAGACCCGGATCGGCATCGGCCCTGTCGATCAGCGTGCATACGATCCGGTCGAATGCCTTGCGCAACTCGTCCAGCTTGCCCCACGGGTTGTGGCGTCCGGTCCGGAATGGCGGCGCCGGCACGAATGCCAAGAGCTGTCCGAGTTTCATATAGGGCGGGACGATCTCGCGTAGTTCCTCGAGTTCGGTCCCATCAGCACCGAAGATGGTCCGCAAGATCACGTTCAATGTGATCCTGTTCATCGGTTCGAGAATCCGGAATTCTTTATTCTCAGGCCAATTCGCGCTTTCACGCAGTGTCTCGTCCTCGATGACCTTCTCGTAGATTTTGAGGGTCTGACCGTGAAACGCCGGTGCGAGCAGCCGGCGCCGATCGCGATGCCGACTGCCGTCAAGCCCAAATACCGACCCGGGCCCGAACCAATTGCTGAGATTCGGCTGCACGTTGATCAGCTGTTCGGTGCTCGCGGTACACACCGACCTCACCAGAGCCGGGTCAGAAACGACGACGGATTGACCAAAGAATGGAACGTTGATTTCGAAGATGTGTCCGTGCC
The DNA here is from genome assembly GCA_963728815.1 of uncultured Actinomycetota bacterium. Taxonomy (GTDB): domain Bacteria; phylum Actinomycetota; class Actinomycetes; order Mycobacteriales; family Mycobacteriaceae; genus Mycobacterium. Next base: position 1,390,215 of record CAVSLH010000009.1, on the reverse strand, counting down.
GCTTGATCCAATTCCGCATCGCCCTACGGCGAAAGAAAGCGAATCCAATACCCTGCACGAGCTTGGGTAAGCGCAGTGGCGGTGGGTTCAACCTGTTCGGCGGCGATGTTTCGCACGGATTGGCCATGGCCGGATGGGTCATGCGGTGCTCCAAACTGCGATGTTCCTCGGAATCTCCTGCTCGATGAGTGCGAGCGCGACGGCTCGCATCACCGAGCCACGTGCCAAGGGAATCGTCGCTTCCGTGCGGTGTGACGAGCTCAGTAGTGCACCACTGCAATCTCGCCCGGCCTCGGCGCGGTACTACTCAGAAGCTTCGCCGCGGACACCAACTTCTTCGATGCAGGTGGCACTTCGATCGGCGCCATGCGGGTGGTGATGGCGATCGCGCGCAACTGGGGTGTGGACATTCCGCTCGACGCGTTCGTCGCCGCGCCGACCGCTGCCGATCTTGCCCGGGTAGTGACGACCGGCGGTAAGGCACGGGCGTTCGATCCGCTTGTCGCGCTGCGCAGCTCGGGCGAGACGACAACAAGATCTTTGTCATGCCGAGGCTACCGGCGAAGTTCTGGCGCGCATCACGGTTGTCGACCACGCCATCGCGACCCGTTAGGAGGGCCAAAACATCCGCGGAATCGTCAAATCGCGACTATTCCCCACCGTCGATCATCGCCTCGGCCCAGGCGATGTGTCCTTCGAAGCCAAGCGATTCCGCCATCGCACGATAGCGACTCACCAAGTCCCGGTAGGCAACATCGTCGCCGCGGGCCCGGGTCAGCAGCGCGCGCAGCCGCAACAGCCAGATCTCGCGTACCACCAGACCCTCGTCGGCTGGCGTCGTCGCTAACCGCTCGATCGCGGCCTCGGCTTCGGCCGCGTCATCGTCGGCCCCGCGATCGAGCAGTGTTTCCACCAGAACACCCGTCGCAGGAATACCCCACACCAGCAGCCGTCCCTCGCGGAACACATGGTCGACGGCGGCGCGCATCTGCGGTATCGCCTCATCGCGATCTCCACGCCGAGCCCTCTCACGCGCCAAGTACGCGTTAACGAGCGGTAACTCGCCCAGGTTCTGTCCCCGGCGGACGAACACGTCGCCGACCTCGGCCAGGAGCTTGTGTCCGCGGCCACGCTCCGCAGCCGTGTTGCGGTGCACCAGCGCAAGGCCCAGCGTCGCCCCGGTGAAGGCCAACGCGAGGTCATCACCGGATCGTTCGGCAATCCGCAGGGCCTCCTCGATCTCGCGCACCGCGCGATCGTCGGGCCTCAGCACGCCATACGGTATCCCCATGAAGTAGGCGTAGGCGACGACCATGGCGTAGGTCAGGGGGTCGGTGCTGCGGGCCATGGCCAGGCCGCGCCGTAGGTCGTCGCGCCATCCAGGACGACCCAGGCAATACCGGGCAATAGCCCGCGACATCAAGGCGAGCGCTAACGGAGACCCGAAAATGAAGTCGCCTTTAGACGGATCACCGTCGGCCAGGTCGATGACCCGCTGTGACCACCGCAGCACGTCAGACCACTCGGCGCTCTCCATCTTGGCGTAGATCGGCGCGAAAGACAGCCCCACCGCCAAGGTCGGATCGCCGACCGACTCGATGAGGGCCATGGCTTCCGATGCCAGCTGCGACCCCTCGCGGAGCCGGTCCTGAAACACGTGATCGGCCACCAGCCCTTCCATTGCGATGGCCAGTGACGCCTTGTCCCCGGCGGCGGTGCACAACTGCCGCAGTTCATCGAAGCGGTCCCCGGCAACGCTGATATGGACTCGCCAGGCGGTCGCGCACAACATGGTGCGCGGGGCGATGCGCATGGCTGCCCGGTCCGGGCTATCGGCGGGTAACGCGTCGGCGATCCTTGTGGCGCGCTCCCAACTCAGTCGCGCCGCGGCGATATCGCGGTTGGTCGCCCACGTTGCGGCACGCATGTGCCAGCCGTAGGCGGCGAGCAGCTCGCCGGCGGCCTGCAGATGTTCGGCGATCAGCGCCGCGTTGTCCTCCACCGACCCCGGCTCAGACTCTTGGATCGTGGTGGCCAGGCGCCGGTGCCATTCGGCGCGATCGGATTTCAGCTGCGATTCGTAGGCCACCGCGCGGATCAGCGGGTGGTGGAAGGCGTACTCGGCGCTTGGGGTGAACCGCACCTGATCGATCAGCTCCGCGCCCAGCAGCTCGTCGACCATCGCATCGATCCCCAGCGCGGCGAGCAGCTCCGCCCCGAAGCGGGCTCCGATCACCGACGCCGCGTTCAACGTCCGCTTGGCCGGGGTGCTCAGCCGGTCGATGCGCGCCTCGATGGCCGCCTGCACCGTGGCCGGCACGCTCAGCTCGGCGACATCGGCGCGACACACGTAGCCGCCGCGCTCACCGGCCAGCACGCCGCGCTGCACCAACTCGCGCACCATCTCCTCGGCGAAAAACGGGTTCCCCGCCGCCCGGTCGGCGATGATCGCCGCCAGCTCGCGGACCGAGGGATCCGAACCCAGCAGCTCACCCAGCAGCGCCGTGATATTCGCATCACTTAGTGGGGCAAGCGCTATCGTCTGGGCGCCGTGCACCCGCGTTAGCGCGCCGTCGTACTCGGGGCGGGAGGTGATCAGCACCATCGACGGGGTGCGCGGGATCACCGCCAGGAAGTCGGCCAGCATCGACTCGCTGACCGCATCGATCCACTGCGCATCCTCGATGATGAACAGCGCCGGCTCGGTGCGCGCCAGCGACGCGGTGTTGATCATCGCGGTCAACCGCCGCCGCCGCGCATCCGGGTCGACCTGGGGCAGCGGCACATCGGGGTCGGCGATGCCGAGCAGATCATCAAGCAGCAGCAGATCCTGTGGGTCGGCATCCGGGACTTGTTCCCGGACCCGGGCGCGGGCGGCTTCGCCACCGACGTCAGCCACGCCCATGCCGGCCCGCAGCAGCCGTGTCACGGCATGGAATGGGACGTCACGGGCATGCGACTCGCAGAAGACCCAAAACACCTCGGCCCCGCGACCGACCGCCACCGCCGCGGCCTCTCGCGCCATGCGGCTCTTGCCGATGCCCGGCGGTCCCACCACAGTCACGACACCACCGTGGCCGCCGATCGCGCGCTCCACAATGGCGTCGAGGGCCGCCATCTCCCAGCCCCGACCGACCAGGCTCGCCTCGGCGCACCCGACCAGGCCACCCCGCGGGCTGATCGCCACCAGCCGGCGCGCGCGCACCGGTTCGTCGGCCCCCTTGATGCGCACCCACTCCGGTTCCGCCAGCACCACGGCGTGCTCGACCAGCCGCGCGGTCGACTCCGACAGCATCACCCCGCCCGGGGGCGCCACCGACTCCATCCGCTGCGCAAACCCGACCGGCTCGCCGGTCGCGGCGTACCCCAACGACCCCGAACCGATCTCACCGGCGATCACCCGACCCGAATTCAGGCCCACCCGCAACCGCAGCGCCACGCCATCGCGGCGCTGCACCTCGCCGGCCAACCGGTTCGCCTCCTCCTGTATGCCCAGCGCGGCCAGACACGCCCGAAAAGCATGATCCTCCAACGCCACCGGGGCGCCGAACAGCGCCATCACCCCGTCGCCGGTGTACTCCATGCTCCCGCCGCCGTAGCGCTGCACCACCGCCGCCGACCGCTCCACGAGCTCGGTCATGATCTCGCGCAACCGCTCCACATCCACCGCGGCCGCAATGGCCATCGACCGCACCACATCGGCGAACAACACCGTCACCTGCTTGTACTCCGCGGTATCACCAGAAACCGCAGCCCGGGCACCGCACTCGTCACAGAACTTGGCGTTCTCCCGCAGCCCAGTGCCGCATGACACGCACGCCACGCCAGCCGTCATCCAAGCACCACCGATCCAGGGCTTGCGCCTACCCCAACTGCCCAACAATAGGGCGTTCACCAGCAAAGAACAGAGTTATTCACCCCGGCGTTACGCGTTTCCCTGACTCCGCGGCGGTATAGCGCCTACCGCCCTGCCGCCGGGAACCGGCACGGGCCAAACTCGCGCCCACCGTCCCCACCGCGCGGTCGCCGAGGGGCAGGCCGCTAGCCCATTCGGTGCCGGTGCAGTAGCTCCCGTCACCTGAGCCGCGCGGGTCCGGGTACCAGCTCTGGGGTAGCTCGGTAGTGTTGACGCCGTCAACACCTCTCGCGTATCCGCAGGTCGTTTCGCGTTGTTTCGCGTCGTTTCGCGTCGTGAATTTCGGCGTTTCCGCAGGTCACAGGACTTTTTGCGCTGGGTTCGATTCCCGGCAGCTCCACCGGACATGCTGGTCAGGACGACGTACGCTGGTCAGTTTTCTTTCTCCGCAAGCCTCAGAGCCGATGAAAGAGCGATGCGCCCGCTGTCAGCGCGCCGACTTCCGAAAGAGGCAGCGCAGCGTGTGCCAGTGCTTTGGTTGACCGAGCACGTTGGTGCCGTCGTACTCGAGCTCGTCCAGGCGGATCACATCGAGACTTGACGTCAGTTCGAGCACCTCGTCCGGACGCAGAACCGTGGCTCGCCAGGGCATCCGAGCCCAGGAGTCTCGGGTGCCCAGGAACGTGGCGCAGAATACGGCGCCGTCGATGAGCCAGCCGGTAATTTTTGGCATGAGCGTGTGCAGATCGGGGCGCGGAATCAGGTGCAGGACGTGCATCGCGACAATGATGTTGTATCTGCGCTCCGCTAATTCGACGTCCTGGATATCGGCGCAATGCATGAGCAGTCGAGAATTATCCAGTGCGGCGGCGAGTTCAGCCGCGTGCGGATCGGGATCGACCGCGTCGACGATGAATCCGGCCGACAGCAGGTGGCGAGAGGAGCTCAGGGATCCGGCCCCGATGTCGAGGGCCCTACCGCCGACGGACCGCCCGAGTATCGAGACGGCTTCGACGACGAGCGCGTTCGGGGTGTGGTCGCGACAGTGCCGTGCGTAGGACGTACGCGACGAGACGTCACGGTCAGCCGACACGAAGCAGCTTTATGTCGACCAATGTCGCGATCAGCGCGACCTTTTCGTCGTCGGTGAGGTCGCCCGGTAGCTCCCGGACGTAAAACGCACCCGTACCGGCAATGAATCGCACTGCATCCCGTGCGATCTCGCTGACGCTGAACAGAACTCGACCGTTGCGGCCGATCAGATCGACCATATTGTCAGCCGAGCCCAACTCGAGTTGTCCGGCACGGTCGTTCAAGATCCGCCGATGCGGCGTGACGGAGGTCGAGTCGTCCCAAACGTCCGGCAGTTCGATGCCGAAAATCTCCCGGTATCGATCCCCGAATTCGGCGAAGGTGGCCTCCGGGGCTCGATGTCCGAATCCCGGGTCGGGGGCGTTGCTGGGCGCGTGGTGGGCGTAATGGCCAAAGTACTTGTCGCAGAACGCGAAATACTCGACAGTGAAAAGTACGAACTGGTGCCACACCTCGTCCACACGCAGCGAGTACATCTTCCAGGCCTTGGTCTGATCGACCTGGTTCAGCACCAGATACCGTTTCACCTCGGTGAACAGCGCACTACCTTGCTCGGCCGAGTCGACGACGCGGTCCTTCAACAGCTTCTCGATAAGGTAAGGAGCCTCGAAGTTGAGTGCGTCGAAAACGGCGGGGCGCGCATCGACAATTTCCTGCGGCGTGGCCATCGTCGTCAGCTCGCCGTCTACACCTTGCGGGTGTGACAGGTCCACCGGCAGCTGCTTATACACGGATCGCAGGCGGAGACGCACTCGCAGTTGGACGTACAGGTATCAGCGGAGGCCTCGATCGGTGCCTGGCGCAGCATGCGGAGACGGCCGTGCCGGCTTTCGATCCTCTCGGCTGCGTTGGCTGTCGCCATTGCGGTGGACGTCGCCACGGCCCGTGCCGCCACGTCGGCATCCGCGCGTACCCAGATCATGATGGCCCCGAACGGCGCGAAGACCTCGGGGATCTCCTCGACGTGAAGAATGTCGGATTCCCGAATCTCGAAACTCTTACCGAGGTCTGCCAGGCTCGGATAGATGGCGAGGTATCCATCCCGCCCGGACGCGCCGACATAACCGCGATACGCCTTTACGTCCGGCCCGCCTTCGGTGAGCAGTTTGGCCAGAATCGGGTGCTCCGACAGCTGATGACTGTCCTTGCCCTTGGTTGCCATGCAGAGCCTTCCACGTTGGTCGCAAAAAGAAGTATGCCTTCCGTATTCGCGGGAAGGGCGCCTTGACCAAACGTGTCGCCGATGCGGTGATCTCGAAGTTCGTCACCTCGCAGTGAACCCACCTGCTGTGCCGACGCAAAACGTGGGGACATTACAGTGCCTTCCGCAAGGAGGAGGGATCGGGACTTTTGGCAATTTTGCGCGCGTCAGTCGGGGTTGGGCTCCATGATGGCTCGTACGCGAATGCACCAGGGGTAGGCGATGTCGTTTGTACTTGTGGCGCCGGACATGTTGGAGACGGCGGCGGCCGATGCAGCGCAGATGGGTTCGGCAGTGGGGGCCGCCAATCTGGCCGCAGTCATCCCGACGACTGAGATGGCAGCAGCGGGCGCCGATGAGGTGTCGGCGGCCATTGCGAAGCTGTTTGGCGCGCACGCGCAGGAGTATCAGGCGGCGGCGGCGCAGGCAGCGACGTGGCATGAGCAGTTTGTGCGCACCTTGAGCGCGGCGGCGGCATCGTATGCGGGTACCGAGGCGACCATCGCCAGGTCGATGCAGGGGACGCTGGGCGCGATGAATCCGCCCACCCAGGTGTTGGCGAGCCCACTGCTCGGCAGCGCCGCCAACGCTGCTTCGACTGGGTTCCAGACATTCGTCTACGGTCCGATTCACACGATCGCCGAAGCCCGGATTAACAGCCCGTTCGGCCGGGTGCTCGACCCGATTATCAATGCGCCCACCGAGATGCTGTTCGGGCGTGATCTGATCGGCAACGGCGCCGGCGGTCATAGCGGTACCGGCGGCCAGGCGTTGTTCGGCAACAGCGGCACCGGCGGCAACGAGCAGCAGATCGTAATTGACTTCGTGCGGCACGGGCAGACGGCGAGTAACGCGGCGGGCTTGATCGACACGGGGGTGCCCGGACCTGGACTCACTCAGCTGGGCCAGCAACAGGCGCAGGCCATCGCCAACGAACTCGCGGGCCAGGGCCCCTACGCCGGGATCTTCGCGTCGCAGTTGATCAGGACGCAGGAGACCGCCGCGCCGTTGGCAAACCTGCTGGGAATAAACAACGTGCAGGTATTGCCCGGGCTCAACGAGATCAGTGCCGGCGCTTTCGATGGCTTACCGCAGATCAGCCCCCAGGGCCTCCTCTACATAGCAGGCCCGGTCGCATGGACGCTCGGATTCCCCCTCGTGCCGATGCTGGCCCCGGGCGCCCACCTTAACGGGGTGACTTTCTACCAGAGCTTTAACAGTGCGCTTCAAACGATGTATGGCAGTGCCATGATGAACCCGGTCGTGGGCGCGGATGGCAACATCACGGACGTAGCCTTCTCAAGCGAATTTACGATCGAGGTCGGGACGATGATGAACGTCAACAACCCCGATCCCTTACTTATGCTCACCCACCCGCTGCCCAACACCGGCGTTGTCGTGGTGCAGGGCGACCCCCAGGATGGCTGGACACTGGTCAGTTGGGACGGGACGCCCGTCCCGCCGGCATCATTGCCGACCGAGGTATTCGTCGACGTGCGTGACCTGATCATGCCGCCGCAATTCGCGGCCTACAACATTTGGCAGGCGCTCCTCACCGGCGATCCAACGACGATCGTGAATTCGGTTCGGGACGGTGTCCACGAGGTCGGCACGGCGATGGTCGACTTCCCCCTCGCGGTGACCCAGGACTTGGTCGACGCTGCACCCCTCAGCGACCGGTGAACATCGGAGCGCGGCGCTGGGCCGCTGCCGCCACTCCCTCGCGGAAGTCGGCGGTCGCCTGTAGTCGGGTTTGTTCTTCGAGCTCGCGGGCGGTGGCCGCGGCCACGGCCTCGGCGAGTCCGGCGCGCATGGTGGCACGGATGCTCGTCAGCGCCAAAGGAGCCCAGGCGGCGATACGCTCGGCGAACCGAATCGCCGCCGGGCGCACATCACCGTCGGTGGCCAATTCGTCGACCAACCCTGCTGCGTGGGCGAATTCACCACCGAAACGCTCACCGGTGAGCATCCACTCGAGTGCTTTTTGCTGGCCAACGACACGTGGCAACGTGGCAGTAATCCCGAAGCCGGGATGAAACCCGAGCCGGCTGAAGTTGGCCGCAAATTTCGAGGAGGGTGCAGCCACCCGGAAGTCTGCGCTGAGGGCAAGCCCGAGTCCGCCACCGATCGCGCTGCCGTGCACTGCGGCGACAACCGGCTTGCGGGTGCGGAACAACCGGATGGCCTGAGCATAAAGCTCGCTGGGCGACAAACGATCCTCGGCGGGCCGGGAGAAGTCGGCGCCGGCGCAGAAGTGCTTTCCCTCCGCACACAACACGATCGCCCGGCATTCGACGTCGTCGTCCAGTCGCTCGTAGGCGTCGGCGATGCCCTTGATCAAAGCGGTGTCAAAGAAGTTGTTCGGGGGCCGATGGATCTCCACCATGGCCACGTGGCCTGCTAATTCGACGGTGACATCCGGAGCGGTCACAGCTGTTCCAGTAGTTCGCGCACGGCGGCATTGAACGTCTCGGGCTGGTCCATATTTGCCGCATGCCCCGCGTTGTCGATGACAACCTTGCGGGCAGTGGAGATGTGGCGGTGCATGTAGTCGGCCCCGGCCAGGAAGTCGGTGTCCTGGGCGCCGACGACCACCAACGTGGGCACCGTGATGCTGTCGAGCGATGTGATCACGCGAGCGTCCTTTTGAGCCATGACGCCGCGGGCGGCGCGAGGCAGCCCCTCGGGATGCTCGTGCGCCGCCTGCGCGACTTCCGCCGAGATGTCGGCCGGCACTTGGCCGCGCTCAAGTTGTTGAGCGCGTCGTTCTACCCACGCGTTCCACTTGTCGCGGGCTTCGTCGTTGCGGTAGCCCGGCCCCGTGTCGACCAGCACCAGCGCGGCCACCCGCTGCGGATGGACGAGGTGGAAGGCCAGGGATAGGTAGCCGCCCAAGGACATCCCGCCGAGCACGGCCCGATCGGCACCCGCGGCGTCGAGAATGGCCGCCATGTCGGCGACGCTGATCTGCTCGCTGTAGCCGTCCATGTCGTCGGGTGCGTCGCTGCTGCCATGGCCGCGCTGGTCCCAGACGATCACCGGTCGGTCGACGCTCAAGGCATCGATATTCGGGTCCCACATGCCTGCGGTGGCGCCGAAACCGTGCGTGAGCAAAAGCGGCACACCCGGCGCCTGCGGGTTGTGCACCTGGAAAGCCAGCGTCACCCCGTCTTGGCGCTGCAGTCGGTTCACTGCACCACCTCGGACCCGCACTGGATGGCTGGGTACAGGGCGTCGGGACCGCACGCGACCAAAGCCGCGCCGAGCCGGTCCGCCCAGCGATGATGCCCTCCGGCTTCGTCTCGCCAGGCCCAGAGTCGACGGGTGAGATAGTGCAACGGATACTCCTTGGTCATACCGATAGCGCCATGCGTCTGATGAGCGGCCGCGGTCACCAGCTGTGCGGCCCGGTCGGCAAGCATTTTGGCGCAAGCGATTTCGAAGCCGCCCCGGCCCAGTTCGACCGCTCCGACCGCACCGTCGATAGCCGATGCGACCACGGCGGCCTGCTGGTGGATGGTGACCAAATGGGCTTGCACGGCCTGGAAACGACCGATGGGGCGCCCGAATTGCTCACGTTCGCGGCTGTAGCGCAGTGTCATCGCCGCGACGGCACTTACTGCGCCGGCCATCAACGCGGCACGCCCCAAAGCGGTGCGCTCCCACAACGATTGTTCGGTGACCTCGTCCGGCGCGTCGGCGCGTGCCGTTACCGGCACACCGTCGAAAATCACGGTGTCACGGGGCTCATCGGCGAGGTTGGCTCCGCGGCTGACGGCCGGGCCGCCGGATTGTGCCGCCGGTCCGGGCGCGAGCACCACGACGCCGTCGACGAGTCCGATAACATGCTCGGCGCGGTGACCCCACGCCACGGCAGGCACCGTCCCGAACAGCCGATCACCGTCGAGACGGAGCCGCGGCGCGGCAGCAGGCGGCAGTACCGTACGAACACCCTTGGGCAGCGCGAGACCGGCAGACGCCAGTAGCCACCCACCGACCAGTCCGGCCTCGGCCAGGGGCACCGGCGCCGCGTGTGCTCCCGCGGCACGGAGCAGCTGAACTGCATCGGCAACGCTGCCCCCGGCTCCCCCCAGCTCCTCGGGAACGGGGACGTCACTGAATCCGGTCTGCTGCAACGCTTTCCATAGGTTTTGAGCCCAACCGGTAGCTTCGGCCTCGCCGACATCCTGCCACCGGCTGTGCTCGGCAAACAGCTTGGCGGCCAGGCTATACAGTTCGTTGTCACTCATGACAAACCTTTGACAGCGACCGCGCGCAGCACCTCATTGGTACCGCCCCGGATGGTGAACGACGGCGAGTCCAGCACAGCGCGACGTAACAACCGTTCGAACAACGACGGTGTATGCGCCGGCTCCAGGCCGCGCACGAGCTCACGGTCCAACAACTCCCGCAGCGCGCTCACTACGTCCTGTTCGAACCGGGTGCCCATCTCCTTGATGAGCGCGGCCTCGGCCGCGGGCGTGCCGCCCGCGTCGATCGCCCTGGCCACGGCCAGCGAGAGCCGGCGCAGCACCCAGTACTGGGCCGCGAGTTCGCCGATCAGCCGACGCCCGGCGGGACTGGCGGCCAGGTCTGGCCACTCGCGGATGAACTCCTGAACGAGCAGGAATGTCGAGATCCACCGGTCTGGGCCGCTGCGCTCAAAGGCCAACTCGTTGGCGTTCTGCGCCCAACCGTGCCCGATTTCGCCGATTACCATCTCGTCCGACACCAGCACGCCGTCAAGGACCACCTCGGCGAAGTGGTCGGTACTGCCGTTCAGGTAGGGGATCGGCTTGACCGTCACGCCGGGGCTGCGCATATCGATCAGGAATCGGCTCAGTCCCTCATGGCGGGCGCCCTCCCCGGTTCGACACAGCGCGATCATGAAGTCGGCGCGCATAGCGTTGCTCGTCCATACCTTGACGCCCGACACCCGCCAGCCGCCCGCCACTTGCACACCTCGCGTCCGCACCGACGCGAGGTCGCTTCCGGCGTCCGGCTCGCTCATGCCGATGCAAAAACACAACTCCCCCCGGCAGATTCGAGGCAACAGCCACCGCTTGTGTTCCTCGGTGCCATAACGCAACAGCACCGGGGCGATCTGTCGGTCGGCCACCCAGTGATGCCCAACCGGGGCACCCCAGCGCAGCAGCTCTTCGACGACGACAAAGCGGTCGACCGCGGTGGCGTCGCGACCGCCATAGCGCGCTGGGACCGCCATGCCGACCCATCCACGCTCAGCCAACGCGGCGGAGAACGCCTGATTAACCTCAGCGCCCATCCCGAGGCCGGGCTCGAATGTCCCCCAGGGCAGCGTCTCGACCAGGAATGTGCGAACCTGCTCCCGCAATTCCAGCTCCGGGGCGGTGAGCCCGGCAGGCGACGTGACCATACTTGGCAGGCTAACCGCACCCCGGCGTCGCTGTTGGAGCAGAGCGCGTTGGTGGATCTTGGGCTGCTACCGCGGTCGATGCAGCCGAACGCCCACCCGTACCTGCCAGCGCTGAATCCCGACCTGAACTTCAACTTGGGTCAGTCCAGCGTGACGGGGTTGCCGCTGCTCACGGGCGCTGAGGGCGCGCTGGCCAGAGACCTCGGATTGATCCCACCATGGGATTTCGGCTGATGGACGCCGAGGACCCTAAGCGAGTTGTAGAGGATCGGCTTGACGGGGTGGCGACTCCACCACTTTCGGCTCAGCACAAACCAGCGCCGGGCGACTCACCGGCGAGAACGAGATGGAACGAACGTGCAGTTCAGAATGCATATTGCCTGGTAGAGCGGCGGGTTCGATTCCCGGCAGCTCCACTACAAAGGGCCGCAGCCGAGCGGCCCTTTTTGTTCGGACCACCGCCTCAGAGATGATGCGGAGTCAGCGCCGGTTCTTGTCCAGAGCGGCACCTGCAGTGCAGCGGCGACCTGGACCGGGTTCTCCGCAAACGGGGTGGCCACCGCCAACTCAACTCACCATGGCGACGGGACACCCGCGCGGATTCTGCCGACCTCGGCACGGGCGAAGCGCACCCGGTCGGTGTCCGCACCGCGCGCGCCAGCCAGTTCATCGGCGAGGTCATAGGCGGCATTGAGGACGTAGCGGGCGCGTTTGCGTTCGCGACGGTTGCGGCTGGCCTTGCGGTAACGCTTGCGGGCCTTGCGGTTGCCGGCTATCGCGTCGAGTTCGGCCGCGGTGATTACGTTGCGGGCCTCCTCAGGGGTCATGACGTCGCGCATGAAGTCCCGTTCCCGCCTCACGGTCAACTCGTAAACCCGCACAACGATGACAAGCGCTATGACGATCACCGCGATGAGCAGGCCCACCAGCATCAGCGCGCTCCGGCCGGCGGTGGCCGCCAGCGAGTCCCATATGCCGTGAAGCAGCATCGGTACCGCCATCAGTAGCAGGCCCCGCCCGACGCGGCGGGGTTCAGCGTGCCGGCCGAGCAGATAGATCACACCGGCGCAGAAGATTGCGCTGTACAGGATGTGCGCCGCGACCCCGCTGACCATTCGTACGATGATGGTGCCTATCGACGCCCCAATCTGATTCGCGCCGAACTGGGAGCTAGCCGAGGTCATAGCGTAGGCGATGTCCTCGATGATTTGGAATCCCAGGCCGATGAATGCGCCCAGGATCAAACCGTCGAACGCGGTTCGTATCTGCCGTGGCGCCAACGCGATGAGCAGCAGCAGCCCCGAACCCTTCGCCGTTTCTTCGGTGAACGGCGCCGAGAGCGCGGCACCCCAGTTCAGCGCCCACGACTGCCCGAAGGATTTTGCGTACAAGGCGAGGATCGCGTCGTTGGCGTTAGCCGCCATCGTCCAGGTGGCGGCGAAGCCGCCCCACAGAAAGGCGACGACCATGAGTTTGGCTGGGAGTTTGGCGTAGTGGTCAATGTGCTGGGTGAACCACCAGAACAGCGCAGCGTAGACGGCGAAGGACGTTACCGCCAGCGCGATCGCCTGACCGTAGGCGTCGTACTCGCGGGTGACCCTGGATACGGAGACAAACATGCCCGTTCCGACCAGCACCAGGTATCCCCAGAACGCGAAGTTGCGTGGCTGGTAGAAGGTGAACCGCCTGCCCCAGCCGGAGAGGTCGAGCGCGATGTTGCGTGCACGATCGAGGTCGGCAAGCGTCATTGTCACCGCTTTCCCTCTCCGGGATGGCAGATGCTGCGGATCATCCGGAAAACCGCGGCCGTGGGCTCCGGGCCGGTATCGGTCGGTCCGGTCGCCACGGCTTCAACTCCGCGACCATTGAATACGAAGGCGGCGATCACGCCGCCGGTGTGCGATCCTGTGACCCGCGCTGTCGCACCCTGCTTGCCCTGATCGGTGACGATGGTGGTGTGCGCGCCGGCCACGTGGACGCCGCGACCGCGGTTGAGGGCCTCGGAGGTTGTCTCGATCTGGTCGAGCAGTTTGTTGGCGTCTCCGTCGAATGGTGCCGTGTGGACCGTGAATTTGAGGGCCGTGTGCTCGACGGTCGCGGTCGCCGGATACTCGCCGGATAATGACGCGTTACCAGCGCGTACACCGGATGTGATACCCCAGCCAGCCTCCGGAACGAATGTCACATCGCCTTGGAGCTCCAGAACATCGCCGGCTTTGACGATGTCGTCGTAGGGCACCTTTGCGTTGATGACGGGCAACACCACCGACATCACGATGGCAAGTGCGAATACCGCCAGTGTCGGGGCGATGGTGCGCCGATCCACGCCGAACAACCGCTCATCAGCGGGCACCCAGCCCTCATCGGGTTCGAACCTTGGTGCCGAGGGCGCCGAGGACTTGTCGGTTTCGTGATCCGGCATATCCTGCCCAACCCTCCTACCCGCTGCGGCCGAGGTCTGAGTGGCGTCGGGTTGAGAGTAACGACGGCGAGGAGACCCGACATGAACTTTGGCGACATCCGCGACTTTGGCGTGGTGACCGGCGCGGCATCGCCGACGAGTGCTCCGGTAGGCACCGCCACGATGCAGGGGCGAACCCCAGGCGCAGCAAGCCGTTGTTGTCAAACGATGTCACTTGGCGGTTCGGACCGGCGCCCCGTGGAGTAAGACCTGAGGCTTTAGCGCCGTCAGCTCAGCTGCGGCCTGTTGATGCCATCAACACCTGTGGCGTATCCGCAGGTCATTCCGCGTCGGTTGGCGTCGTTTCGCGTAGTCAAATTCCTCGTTTCCACAGCTCACGGCGATTTCTGGGGCGGGTTCGATTCCCGGCAGCTCCACGAAGAAGATGCAACCGACTGACGGTTACCGAGAGTCACGTGCAAGCTCGGTCGCCGAACTCGAGGTGCGCGCGCTCAACCAGTTCCGCAGCTAACCAGGTAGCAGATCGGCAGCTAGCAACTGAGGAAGGCGATCGGCGCGGCCTCGCTCCGGCCACCCGCTTCGGCACGGGCCAGTAGCGCTGCGGTGCGTTCGTTGAACGGCGCTGAATACGACACCCATGGCGTGCACCCGCCGCGCTGGAGGCCGCCGGTCACCCCGGTGACCGTCGACCCCCTGATCCACGGCGAGCCGCTGGTGCCGTCGACCAGGCCTGTACACAAAAACGAGGGGTAACCACGCAGGGTGATTCCCGTGCTGCTTTGGCAGCCGATCGGCGTGCCCCCGACGCCGGCCGCATAGCCGATGATGCTGACTTGGCTACCCGGTGCGGGTGCTGTGCCCAGCCACAGTGCGGAGCCGACCTGCGCCTCTATCGATCCGCCGCCGGGGCGGCTGACTCGCGCAAATGCGTAGTCGACCCGCGGATCTTTGAAAGCGACCCAAAGTGGATCGAGGTAGACGGCATCAACCGTCCAGACGTTGGACGGCGCGGCTGCGTTGGCGAAACCGGGAACGAAGGTTGCCGTGAATTGCTTGGCCAGGCAGTGCGCAGCGGTCAGTATCAGGTCGCCCGTGGATGAGTGCACCACGGAGCCTGTGCAGGTGTGCAGGTTAAGGCCTCCCAGGAAGATCGGGCCCACCCGTGGGTCGGGGTTCACGGGACCTGCGACGGGGATCTTGTTAGGTTCGTCGGCAAGCTGTACGCGCATGCTAGTGGTGCGTACCGAACCGGCGGGTTGGCCGCAGGCGGCCAGTAGCACCACCAGCCCCAGGACCATCGCCAAAATACGCATCGGGCCTCATGATGACGGAAGCGCGGCGGTGCAAGGCGCTTTTAGCGCGGCGATTCGAGTGGCCGACAAATTCTCCCCTGGCCGAAACGGGCATTCGATGCGGAATGCAATCCAGTGCGACCGCGTTCGAACGCACCAGCGGGTGCGGCTACGACAAAGTCCACCAGTCGACGTTAACGCGGCGGCTCAGCCCATCACTCCGGCTGTGACGGGCGATTGCGTCAAGGCAGATGGTCCAAGATGTCGGCGGCGGCCAACAGAGCTGGTGGTGCGGCGCCGCCCCGCCGGGGTGACCGCGATGGTGACGGCGACCTAGCCGTGGGGTTGAGCGTTGGCCGGCGCAGTTGTATCCAGGCGGCAGGTCAGTCGTCCTAATGGTCGAGCTGTTGAGCGTCAGCGTGCCGCTCAAGGTGAACGGCTTGGAGGCACGCTGTGGTCGACGGCTTGGCCAATTGGTTCGGCGGCGGAGAAGATGTAGGCGGAAGACACGGGCGAGCCGGCGACGTCGGCTCGCAAACCGCAGCGCTGAGGTCGAGACAATGGACTATGTCGTTCGCAACGATGGACAAGGATGCGCCCGGCGAACTGTATGCGTTCTCGGTCGACGCACGATCCCGCGCATCGATCCCGCCGTGATGCGTTGCAGCACAGCGCTGCTCGTCGTCATGATCACGTTCGCGCTTGTCGCCTGCTCAGAGTCGACCAGGTTATCGACCGCATCGACGTCGACCGCCGTGTCCTCCACAACGTCGACGGCCACGCCGTCACCGGTAGCGACCACGCTCCCCGCGCAGCCGCCGCCGGCATCGGACCCCGTGGTCCTCGCCGGCGACTTGGGCGCCGATGAGCAGGCGCTGCGGGACCCGTCCTCGTCGGAGGCCGTGCTGGTGGCGGCGGCGCACCGCCAGCAAGCGGCTTACCGCACCCTCGGACGGCGCCCCGAGTGGGACCCGATCGTGCGGCCGAGAATCCCGCCGTCGCTGCTGGAAATCTACGATCGCAATGTCGACGCCCGTCGGCAGCTCACCGCGCTTAACAGGGGAGAAGCGAAAGACACGCTGCCCGCGTGGCGCATCGACCCGCCGTTGCCGGCCGACGTGTTGCTCGGTTACTACCACGATGCAGAGGCGGCGACCGGCGTCGGCTGGAACTACCTGGCGGCGATCAACCTGGTCGAAACCGGCTTCGGCCGCATCGTCGGGGTGAGCACCGCCGGCGCGGAAGGTCCCATGCAGTTCCTACCCCCGACGTTCGCCAAATATGGCGACGGTGGCGACATCCTCTCGCCCCACGACAGCATCATGGCGGCCGGTCGTTACCTCGCCGCCAACGGCTTCGCCGACGACCGCGAACACGCCATCTTCCGGTACAACAACTCGAGCCACTACGTCTCGGCGGTCAACGACTACGCCGCGGTGCTTGCAAGCGATCCGGCTGCCTTCGCCGACTATTACCGATGGGATATCTACTACTACACGACTTCTGGTGACGTGCTCTTGCCCATCGGTTACGTCGAAACCCAACGGGTCCCGGTCACCGACTATTTGGCGACCCACCCGCAGTGAAATTTGGCCAGGCCGCCACCAGTTGGCCGAAACCGTCGCGGCGCGGGTGCGCTGCTCGGTGTGGTGCGGGCCCAAGGCGGTGGCGGCTCGTAAGTCCGCATCGCCTGCCGCACAACAGAAATCATCGCCGCGGCGATTGCTGCGGGCCGCCGTCGAGCAGCACTGTGCCGTCGTTCATTTCGATATAGCCGATGATCTGTGGAAGCCGGAACTCTTGCCTGCAGCAGGTCCGATTCCCGGCAGCTCCACTGAACACATAGGTCAGAGGGTATTTTCTGGCCTATGTGTAAGCACATCAATGGGTGACACGATGGAACCAGACGATGCTTCCGTCCACCGCGCCGCCAAGGATGTCGAGGGCGGTTCTCCGAGCCGGATCGAGCGCGCGATGGCTCTGCTTCAGCGTGTGCTCGAATATCAGGTCAGCGTCGCGGCACTCATCGAGGTGGCGCTATGGCTGGCGATTCCATATTTGGCTATTGGTTTTGTGTGGTCGTTCCTGCACGCCGAGCAGGTTCAGCAGATCCAGACGCGACTGGAAAAGGTATTGCCAGCAGGCGCTGACGTCGCGGCCTTCGGGTTAACGGCGGCATTGTGGCCGGCTTCGATAGAGATCGCGGATGCGTGCCCATCCCAGTGATGGGCAACTATCGCCGGGTATAGCGTGGCTCCGCCCCCTCGCGTCGTCTCCCGGCAGCTCCACAACAGAACGACTAGAACTTCTCAGTGCGGTCGACGTGACCGAACTCGATGGTCTCGCCCTGGTAGGGGCCCAAGCACGTAAGGGTCACGTGGTAGGTGATGCCGGTCGGAATGCCGGGGATGTTCCACGAAACGCTGCCGTTGCCTTGCATGTCGAACTTGTGGGCATCTATCATTCGCTTCCGTCGTCCCGTCGCATCGGGATTTGTCCGTCCGGCCAGGACGCTGATGCGCAGCACTGGGTAGCAGACGAGATCGCAAGAATCGGGTGCCGGCGTCAGGTTCGATCCGAGGCCGGCCGACGGAGGCGTCTTCGGTGGGTCACAACCCTGCAACCAGATTGCTGTTTTGCGGGCAATACGCGCGAACGGAGATGGCGACAAAGTCATCGGCGTTGTTACTGAACGCGGGACTGCTCGCCTGAAACGCCGCCACCACCTGTTGCACCGTCATCCCTCGACCGATGTTCTGACACACCGTTTTGCCGTTGTAGATCGCGGCCTCGGGATTGGCGAACGCGATGCCCCGGTCGTTTAGGGCCTGAAGATACTTATTGTCCTGATCTGGTGTGGACGCGATTGATGGCGGGGCAGCGGCCGTCGCTGAAGTGGTCGCCGGTGCGGTTGGAGTAGGCGGCGGCTGCGCAGCCTTGGTAGGAGAGTGCGCCGTGGTCAACGCCCAACGCCCCAAAACGATCGCCCCGGCCAACACGAGACCGGCCACGAGTAGCGCCCCGGCGATGCGCCAAGTAGCGCGCCATGACTGGCGGTCAGCCGCCGGTTCGCTCTGGATGTCTTCGCTCTGGATGTCCTTGTCATCGTCGGGGTCGTCGTTGTGCGACCATGCGAGATCAACCGCGTCGGTAGGTGTGGAATTAGGCACAGCAACGGTCTTGCCGACATCCTGTGCGACGGTCTCATCGGCAGCCCGGCCCGGCTCGGCCATGAGGGCCATGGTAGCGATCGTTTCGATTTCCGGCAGCTACAGTTGAGCGGGCCTTTTCTGTTGAACCGATGCCATGCCGGGCGATTACCTCCTAGGCTGCGGGCCATGCCGATCGACCGTGCCGCGCTCGTCGTGGGAAGCATCCGCCTTGCCTCAGGCATCTCGTTCCTCGTCGACCCGCTTCGTGCAAACCGGCTCTGGGGCGATCCGGACGAGCCGTCGCCGACGGCGCGACTGCTGTTGCGGTCGATGGGCTACCGCGACGCTTTGATCGGTGCGCTGCTCGCGACGGCAGCTCTGCGCGGCAAGAACACCCGCGGCTGGTTCCTTGCGTCCGCCGGCGCCGACGCGTCCGACCTACTCGGCGGGATGAGTGTCCACGACGAGCTGAAACGCTCACAAGTGCTCATCGGCCTGGGCGGCGCTGTCGTCGGCATCGGCGTTGGGCTCTGGGGCGCGGCGCGCCGGACCACCGGGGCAGGCGAGTCGCCAGCACCGGATTAGCGGGCAGCAGCTTCCACGAGCGACCAGTAGCTCCGTTCGCGCTCGGTTAGCTCGTTCGACGTGATCGCACCGAAGGCGGCCGCCTCGCGCGCGAACCGGGCCGGCGCATCGGGCAGCGCATCCGGGCCTTCGAGCCGGAAACAACTCGGTGCGAGGGGACCGAACAGCAAGGCGCGGCGCATCTGCGGCCAGTTATCCAGCTGTGGCTCGACCCCGGCGGCCCGAGCGAAGGTCACAGCCACCAGGTTCATCTGAGTTTTCTGCGACATCCCCCGCCTCGAGCGATAAGCATTGATCGCCAGCCGCTGGTCGCTCTCACAAGGCGGCGGGATCGTGCCGCCCCACGTGTAAGCGATCCACCTGGCCTGAAGCTCCAGCGGCACAAAGTATCCCCCCGACTGGTCCCACATGCCCATGAAGGTCAGCCCCGGGAGGTCGGGATGGAAGGTGTAGCGGTCGGCGTCCATGTGCACCGCGTCGAGGTCGAGGATCGCCCGGATGTCTGCACCGAGAAACGGCATACACAGATCGAATCCGGTGCCGAGCACAATCCCGTCGAACTCCTCGGCATGCCCGTCGGCGAAAGTCACAGTCGCGTCGACGATGGACTCCATCCACGGACGCACCGTGATCCGGCCCTCGGCCACGAACGGCAGGTACTGCTGGTTGAGGGTGATTCCGGCCGCGAAGAGTGATGGGCCGGGCGCCGGTGCGCCGTACTGCTCCGGGCTCCCCCCGGCCTCGACCACGATCTCCTTCAGCTGCCGTTCGATCTCGGCCGCTGGAAGGCTCTCGCTTGCCAAGGTTGCGTATCGAGTGAAAAACCGGTGATCGGAGGGAACCCCGGCGGCGAACTTCGGCAGGACGTACCTTTGCCGCCGCTGGGTCACCACAACGCGTGCCGCGCCGAGTTGAGCGAGTTCGGCCGCGATCTCGAGGGCGCTGACCGCGCAGCCTGCCACCAGAACGCGCTTGCCTCGATACGGAGCAGGATCTCTGTAGTGGTACGTCGAGATCGCTCCCGCCGAGCCGGCGAACGTGTCGAGCCCTGGCACAGGTGGGATGGCGGGGGCGTGAAACCTACCGCTTGCCACCACCACTCGTTCGAAGCTCTCTTGGATGCCGGCATGACTCACGAGCCATCCGGTGTCGTCTCGCGCAAGGAGTTCGACCCGAGTGCCGAACCGGATGCGCGACGTAAGGCCGAATGTCTCGGCATAACGGTGCAAGTAGTCGAGAATGTCGCGGTTTGACGGATAGACGAGGTCGCCCTCGTGCTCGAGGTCGCTGAACGCCGTCATGATGCGACTGGTGTTGGTGTGCATGCTCGGCCACACACCACTGCGGCCATCCACGCCAGTCCACTGCCCGCCAAGCATCGGTCCCTGTTCGAAGATCGTCGGCTCGAATCCCTGCGACAGCAGCCAACGCGCCGCGATCAGCCCGCCCGGTCCGGCCCCGACCACGGCGACGCTTCTCGTCATCTTGGAACTGTCGCACGGCTCTGAGCCGCCCGCGCTCTGATCGCTCGATGACATGCGAGCCTTCATGTTGTTGACTGTGATGGCATCGCGGCACGTGGAGTAGCCGCAGTGACGATGGGAGCAAGCGTGCGTTTCGGTGTTCTGAATTTTGTTACCGACGAGGGCATCGGCCCGGCGGAGCTAGGCGAAGCACTTGAGCAACGTGGGTTTGAGTCGCTGTTCCTCGCCGAGCACACGCACATCCCGGTTAATAACAAGAGCCCCTATCCGGCCGGTGGCCCGATTCCCGACAAGTACTACCGCACACTGGACCCATTTGTGGCGTTGACGGCGGCGGCGGTCGCCACCCAAACACTGGTGGTGGGCACCGGCATCGCGTTGATCCCGCAACGCGATCCGATCCACACGGCCAAAGAGGTGGCCTCGCTCGATCTGGTGTCGGGGGGACGGTTTGTCTTCGGCGTCGGCGTGGGCTGGTTGCGCGAAGAAATCGCCAACCACGGTGTCGATCCCGCGGTGCGCGGACGCGTGGTTGACGAGCGACTGCGCGCCATCATCGAAATCTGGACGCAGGAGAAGGCGGAATTCCACGGGGAATTCGTGAACTTCGACCCGATCTACAGTTGGCCGAAGCCGGTGCAGAAGCCGTATCCGCCGCTGTTTGTCGGTGGGGGGCCGGCCGGCTTTAAGCGCATCGCGGGGCTGAATGCCGGGTGGATCGCAATCAGCCCAGCGGCGAAAGCAGTGAGGCGTCAGCTCGAGGAACTGCGCGGCATCGCCGGCCACGACGTGCCGGTGATCGTGTCCCACTGGGGGGAACAGACGGCCAAAGGGGTTGAAGGGTACGCGGACCTCGGGGTGCAGCGGGTTTTGCTGGATCTGCCGACCGAGCCCCGCGATGAGACGCTTCGGCGCCTGGATGCGCTGCAGGCCGAGTTCGCGCAGCTGGCCTAGCCCCGGTTTGCAACCAGCCGTGTGTCTTTTCCTGCTCCATAAGATCAACTCCTGCAAGTCTTGGCTGCCCCGAGGAGATACCAGGCCCCAATAGGAACGTAGTCCGGCCTACCCTTGTTGCGTGCGCGTCTACGCCGACCCCGGCCTCTGCGGCCACCAGTTTTGCGATATCGCTACGGTTAGTGACGACCATCCCGATAGTGACGGAACGAAGATGACGACAGACAGATCAATGTATGAGCAAGTCAACAGCCACGCGGTGGATCCCGCCGACGTCGGTTCACGCATCGATCCGGTACTCGCCCGCAGTTGGTTATTGGTCAACGGCGCGCATGCCGACCGGTTCCAGTCCGCGGCGCACTCTCGCGCCGACATCGTCGTTCTCGACATCGAGGATGCGGTCGCACCCAAAGACAAGCACGTCGCTCGCGACAACGTTGTGCGTTGGCTCAGCGCCGAAAACACCGACTGGGTCCGTATCAACGGTTTCGGCACTCCTTGGTGGGCGGACGATTTAGCCGCACTGGCCGGTAGCCCGGTCGGCGGGGTGATGCTGGCGATGGTCGAATCGGTGGACCACGTCACCGAGACCGCGCTACGACTGCCCAACGTGGCGATCGTGGCGCTGGTCGAAACGGCCCGGGGCCTGGAGCGCATCACCGAGATCGCCGCGGCAAAAGGCACCTTCCGGCTCGCCTTCGGCATCGGCGATTTCCGCCGTGACACCGGTTTTGGAGAAGACCCGTCTACCCTGGCTTACGCGCGGTCACGCTTCACCATCGCCGCCAAGGCGGCCAACCTGCCCAGTGCGATCGATGGGCCGACCATTGGCTCCAACGCGTTGAAGCTTAGCGAGGCCACGGCTGTATCCGTCGAATTTGGGATGACGGGCAAGATCTGCCTTACCCCGGACCAATGTTCCGTAGTAAATGAGGGCCTATCCCCGTCACAGGACGAAATCGCTTGGGCAAAAGAATTTTTCGCCGAGTTCGAACGTGACGGGGGAGAGATCCGCAACGGCTCTGACCTGCCGCGCATCGCCCGGGCCACCAAGATCCTCGACCTGGCTCGTGCTTACGGCATCGAAGTGTCCGACTTCGAGGACGAACGGGTCCACACGCCCGCCCCATCGGACACGTACCACTACTGAGCATCTGCCCGCGGACCGGCTCCGCGCATGTCGGTTAACATCACAATCAGCGATAGGGGAAGGTCATGGCGGCGTTGCGAACCTATGACGTGCTGGCGACTTACTTGGCGGTAAGTGCGGTCGGCGATGCCATCCCGATGCCGTTCGTCACACAAGTGCTCGATGCGATCAATTTTCCGCCCCGATACCGGTGGATATTCGCACCTATCAAGGCCGCTGCCGCAGTCGGTCTGTTCTCGGCGCGATGGTCGCCCGGGCTGGCGCGACTCACGACTGCGATGCTCACGATCTACTTCGTGCTGGCGGTGGGTTTCCACGTCAAAGCCCGCGATCTGAGTGTCGCTGCCGTCGGGGCGGCGGCTAACGCAGCGATATTCGCCGCACTAACCGCGAAAGAGCCTGCGGTCAGCCGGTGATCCGTTCACCATGTCACGGAAACGATCGCCAGCTTCCTCGGACGGAGGACCAGGTCTGATGAGCACTGTCGTGGATTTTCACTTTGACCCGATGTGCCCGTTTGCCTACCAGACCTCGCTGTGGATCCGTGACGTCCGTGAGCAATTGGGGATAACCGTCAATTGGCGGTTCTTCAGCCTCGAAGAGATCAACCGGGAAGAGGGCAAGAAGCATCCGTGGCAGCGAGAGTGGTCCTACGGCTGGTCGTTGATGCGAATCGGAGCGCTGCTACGTCGATCCGACATGTCGTTGCTAGACCAGTGGTACGCCGCGATCGGACACGAACTGCACATGGCAGGCGGCAAACCGCACGATCCTGCGGTCGCGCGGCGCCTGCTGAGCAACATCGGCGTCGATGCGACCGTCCTCGATGCGGCGCTAGGCGACCCGACCACCCATGACGACGTTCGCGCCGACCATCAGCGGGTCGTGGACGCGGGCGGATACGGTGTGCCAACGCTGTTTCTGTTGGGACAGTGCCTGTTTGGGCCGGTACTTGTCGACCCGCCGACCGGGCCGGCCGCCCTAAAGCTCTGGAACGTCGTCACCGGCATGGCTGAGCTGCCGCACGTCTACGAACTTCAGCGGCCGAAGGCGCCAGCCGATGCTGAACTCATCGGCCGGCAATTGCGTCCATACCTGGATGGGCGCGATTGGGTCAGCATCAATCGCGGTGAAGTCATCGATGTCGAGCGCCTCACCGGCGGACGCAGTTCCTGAGCGGCGGGCACCGCAATGAGCCCCAGGAGCCGGATCCGGGTGGCGCGGATCTACGACGACATCGACCCCGACGACGGCCAGCGTGTGTTAGTTGATCGCATCTGGCCGCGCGGAATCCGCAAAGACGACCCGCGGGTAGGCATCTGGTGCAAAGACGTTGCGCCGTCGAAAGAACTGCGCGAGTGGTACCACCACCGACCCGAACGGTTCGACGAGTTCGCGTCGCGCTATGAGGCGGAGCTGTCCGGCAGCCCGGCGCTGGAGGAATTGCGCAGGCTGACCAAGCGCGGCGTCGTCACCCTGGTCACTGCCGTCCGCGAGGTGGACGGCAGTCACGCGGCGGTCTTAGCGAAGCTCCTGAAAGGCCGCTGACCAATGCGGCTGGGATTGCATGCCCTGGGAATAGGCGCAGGTGCCGACCGGGCGGTGATCGACGCCGTCGCGTCGGCTGCCGACAGCTGCGGTTTCGCCACCCTGTGGGCGGGTGAACACGTCGTGATGGTGGATCGATCCGAGTCGCGCTACCCCTACTCCGACGACGGCGTCATCGCGGTTCCGGCGCAGGCGGATTGGCTTGACCCGATGATTGCGCTGGGCTTCGCCGCCGCCGCCTCGTCCCGGATCGGCGTCGCGACCGGCGTGTTGCTGCTGCCCGAGCACAATCCGGTGGTGGTGGCCAAGCAGGCCGCGAGCCTGGATCGGTTGAGCGGTGGGCGGCTGACGCTGGGCGTGGGTGTCGGGTGGTCCAGGGAGGAGTTCGCCGCGCTCGGGGTGCCGTTCGAGCATCGCGCCGCCCGCACCGCCGAATACGTCGCCGCGATGCGCACCTTGTGGCGCGACGACGTCGCCTCGTTCGACGGGAAGTTCGTCGGCTTCGACTCGATCCGGGTTAACCCCAAGCCGGTCCGCGATCGTCGCATCCCGGTCGTGGTCGGGGGCAACAGCGATCCGGCATTGCGGCGAGTGGCGGCCTGGGGAGACGGCTGGTACGGGTTCAACCTCGGCGGCGTGGCCGCGGTGCGTGAGCGGATCGGCAAGTTGGACCGGCTGTGCGGCGAGTCGGGACGTGACCGTGCTGAGTTGCGGCTGGCCGTGGCCTTGAGTAGCCCTGAAGTCGGCGATGTCAGCGTGCTCGCGGAGCTGGGCGTCGACGAATTGGTCCTCGTCGCGGCGCCGCCGGACCGTCCGGAGGCCGTAGGAGGCTGGGTTTCGGCGCTGGCCGACCGATGGATGACGGCGCTCACCTAGAGCTCACTTACCATTGGCCGTTGGGTAGGCTCGCGCGTTGACATGAGTGACGCCGAAGTGATCCTGCCGCGGGAGTTGACCGATCTCCCCGACGAGGTCCGTAATGTCCCGCCGCCGCCCATGCCAGAGCTGCCCGCACCGTATGGGCTTCGTCTGGCCGACCCGGATGCCGACGCCGAGATGATTGCCGAGTGGATGAGCCGGCCCCACTTGGCCGAAGCGTGGGAGTCCGTCTGGCCGGCGTCGCGATGGCGCCGTCACCTGCGTGCGCAACTCGACGGCCATTATTCGCGGCCGTTCGTCGGCAGCCTGGACGGAGAAGACCACGGATACGTCGAATTATACCGGGCTGCAAAGGATTCCATCGCTACCCGATACGAATACGACCCTTATGATCTGGGTATACACGCCGCCATCGCCGATCTGGAATTCATGAACAAGGGGATCGCCCCGCTTTTGCTGCCGTACTTCGTGGCCAGCGTGCTCAATGCCGAGCCGCAGTGTCGCCGAATCATGTTCGATCCCGACCACGGCAACAAGATGGCGCGCCGGTTTTGTGAGAGCGGTGGCTGCACATTTCTCGGCGAACACGAGATGTCGAATCGACGGATGGCGCTCTATGCGTTGCCCCGTACGCCTGACGACGTCCCCCGGCTGCGGGAAATCTGACGGCTGGCCGGGCGCCGGCTCGGGTCAGTAGTCGTAGTGTGCCAGCGAGGTCTCACCGAGGCGCTGTGCCCCGCCGAGCGACAGCGCAGCCGGAACCATCTCACTGGTTACTAGCCCGTGGCGGGTCGTCAGCTCGTCGACGATATCGAAACTGCGCGCGATGGATGCCGGCGTGTCGATGATGATCGTGGTCACCGGCACTTGACGCCCCAGCTGAAATAGCTTGTCCCCGTGCGGTTTGTGGTCTCCGTGAAAACCCCAGATGCCGCGCAGCACCGTAGCGCCGTGGGCGGTCTCCGAGTCCAGCAGCCGACGGATGAGCGCGCGGTGGATCGGCAGACCATCATGTCTGGTGGCCTCGGTGGTGTACACCATCAGTTTCTGCCACAGCGCCCGGCCGCGGTCATCGGTTTGCGGCAGCTCCTGGGGGCGCGCGAACAACTCGCCGTCCCGTTTGCACATCCGCACCCGTTCGACAGTCAGCAACGGATTGGGCAGCGCAGTGGAAAGTTCTGTAGCGGCAGCCGAAACCTGCTCGGTGGTCCCGATGGCGATGATCATCAGCGGAACATTGACGTTGCGGCCGAAAAACTTGGCCCGGTACCGAACCCCGTGGACCGTGCCGTCGACGCCGAGAAAGACTGAGGCACCGGCAAATCCGTGTCGATACAGCAGGTCGCACACCGCGTAGGGGGCGCGGATCCCGGCCACCCTCTCCTGGCGGCCGACATAGACCGTGAGTTTGGCGGCGTCCCACCTGTCGGCGTCGTGCAGTGCGGGGGGGCCGAGCTGTCTGTTGACTAGTCGCGCTCGTTCCAGAGTTACCAGTCCCTCGGCAGTCATGGCGATGACTTCGTCGACCAGATCGCGGATCTTCGGTTCGACATCGACTGCTGCGATCGTTATCGGTGGGTCCTCTGACAGGCTCAGGGATTCATCAGTGCGCAGCATGTGACGCGGCCCGAAACTGGCGATACCGCGCAGCATCACGCTGGTCGCGACGTTGCTGGCGCCGAACAAGTTCAGCATCGAGTCGGCCAGAAACCGCGCGCCGTCCCCTACTGCGCGTTGGCGCTCGGCGAAGTACGTGGTCAACTTCAAGCACTGCTGGTTCATATCTGCTCCGCGGCCCATTGCCCGAGTAGCGCCGCGGCCACGCCGAGCACGATGCTGACGACGATATTGGCGACCGCCGGCCGCGTCTGGCGCTCCTCGCCGAGCCGCTGTGTTTCCAGCATCCAGGTGGAAAAGGTGGTGTAAGCGCCGACGAACGCGGTGCCGGCCAGCAGGGCCGCATCCTTGCTGAGCGCCAGGCCGCCCAGAAACCCCAGCAGCACGGCTCCACTGATGTTCACCGTCAGCGTGCCGAACGGAAACGACCGGGCCGCCCGGCGGGCCACCGCGCGATCCACCAGGAACCGCGACACCGACCCGATGCCGCCGATGAGCATGACGCCCACCCAGACCGCCACCGCCGTCATCCGCGCACCCGCACCCGGCGAACCAATGCGGTGGCCAGGTGTACCGTCAGCAATCCCACCGCGATGCTGGTGACCGTGTAACCGGCGGCCAGGCCCCAGTGGCCGTTTTCGATCATCTTCAGCGTCTCGACCTGCATTGTCGAGAACGTGGTTAACCCGCCGCACAATCCGGTGCCGAGCAGCGGGCGCCGATAGCTCGACAACGGCAACCGCTCCAGCAGTCGGGTGGTGAAGTAACCCACCAGGAAGGCGCCGACGATGTTGACGGTGAACGTCGGCCATGGCCAACGTGCCGGGTCGGGGACTGCGAGGGTGCCCAGCGCCGCTCGGGCCACGGCGCCCAGCGCTCCGCCGGCGAAAATCGCGGCCAACTCGCGATAGTCGTGGCTTGCCACTAGTCGATTCCCTTCGGTTTGCCGATGCGCTACGCAGCGTATGGCGGAACTCCACACCGGGGAAGCCCGGGGGAAGTGCGGCTTAGGCAGAATTGGTAGCCATGGTGGAGAACCCGCGTGCCGGTCAGCCGGCTCAGCCCGAGGACCTCGTCGACCTGCCCCACTTAGTCACCGCGTATTACACGATTGATCCCGATCCCCACGATGTCGCTCAGCAGGTGGTATTCGGCACGTCAGGGCATCGCGGTTCAGCGCTAGATGGTGCATTCAACGAGGCCCATATTCTGGCGATCACCCAGGCCATCGTCGAGTACCGTACCGCCCACGGCACCACCGGGCCGTTGTTCATCGGCCGTGACACGCATGGCCTTTCGGAACCGGCGTGGGTGTCGGCGCTGGAGGTGCTCGCCGGCAACGACGTCGTCACCATGATCGACTCAAGGGACCGCTACACGCCGACGCCGGCGATCAGCCACGCCATCCTCACCTACAACCGCGGTCGCACCGACGCGCTGGCCGACGGGATCGTCGTGACACCGTCGCACAACCCGCCGCCGGACGGCGGGTTCAAGTACAACCCGCCTAACGGCGGTCCGGCCGATACCGACGTGACCAACGCAATCGCCAAGCGTGCCAACGAGATTCTGCGCGGCGATGGTTCAGCGGTAAAGCGCACGCCACTAGCCCGCGCGCTACGGACCGTCCGGCGCTACGACTATATGGGCAACTATGTCGACGACCTGCCCAATGTGGTCGACGTCGCGGCGATCCGCGAAGCCGGGGTGCGGATCGGCGCCGACCCCCTCGGCGGGGCCAGCGTGGACTACTGGGCCGAGATCGCGCAACGGCACAACCTCGAGTTGACCGTGGTCAATCCACTGGTCGACGCGACGTGGCGGTTCATGACGCTCGACCACGACGGCAAAATCCGGATGGACTGCAGCTCGCCGGACGCGATGGCCTCGCTGATCGCCAACCGGGACCACTACCAGATCGCCACCGGCAACGACGCCGACTCCGACCGCCACGGCATCGTCACACCCGATGCGGGGCTGATGAACCCGAACCACTATCTGGCGGTGGCCATCGACTACCTCTATACCCACCGACCGTCCTGGCCGGCCGGCATCGCCGTCGGCAAGACCGCGGTCAGCTCGTCGATCATCGACCGGGTGGTCGCCGGCATCGGCCGCAAGCTCGTCGAGGTGCCGGTCGGGTTCAAGTGGTTCGTCGACGGCCTGATCGGCGGCACCATCGGTTTCGGCGGCGAGGAGTCGGCGGGGGCGTCGTTTTTGCGGCGCGATGGATCGGTGTGGACCACCGACAAGGACGGCATCATCTTGGCGTTGCTGGCCTCCGAGATCTTGGCCGTCACCGGCGCCACGCCGTCGCAGCGGTATCAGGTGCTGGCCGACAAATATGGCACCCCGTTCTACGCGCGGGTCGACGCGCCCGCGGACCGCGAGCAGAAAGCCCGGCTGGCCAAGCTGTCGGCCGACCAGGTGAGCGCCAGCGAATTGGCGGGGGAGCCGATCACCGCAAAGCTGACCACCGCACCGGGCAACGGCGCGCCGCTGGGCGGACTCAAGGTGACGACCGCCAACGCATGGTTTGCCGCGCGACCGTCGGGCACCGAGGACGTCTACAAGATCTACGCCGAGTCCTTCCGCGGTCCCGAGCATCTGGCCGAGGTGCAAAAGACCGCCCGCGAAGTGGTTAACCAAGTCATCGCGTAAGGCGCCCTGAGCAGCGACTTTGAACGCATCTTGACAGTGGTGTAGCTTCGATGAACACCACTTCACGGGGCTATGGCGCAGCTGGTAGCGCACCACACTGGCAGTGTGGGGGTCAGGGGTTCGAGTCCCCTTAGCTCCACCAGTGGATAATCCATTCGCGACCGCGCGTTATTCTTGGTTTCGGCGTTAGCTGTCCGCGTCGTCTGGGTCGATTTTTGACGACAACGAGCGGTTCGGGTGTCGCCACATTCAGGTATGGGGACATGGTCCGGCTTCCTGGCGGGATCACTTCCTGGATATTGATGTATTGCCCGCGGTTGCCGGGACGGGCGAATCCAGTCTGTCGAAAACGGTGAGTATGACTTGTCGAAAACGGCGAGTATGAGTTGTCGGAAAAGTAGACTGGTGTCATGTTCGACTATCGCGCACGCGTCATCGACGCCGAGCTGTCCGAGCGGCTGACCTCGATCGGTGCTGTCCTCATCGATGGGCCGAAGGGCTGCGGGAAGACGGAAACAGCCCTCCAGCAGGCGAAGAGTTCAGTCCGCTTCGACACCGACCCGAACGCGCGGGCGCTCCTGGGACTCAATCCGGACGAGCTGTTCGACCAAGAGACGCCGATCCTTTTCGATGAATGGCAGCGCGCGCCGGAGATATGGGACCAGGTACGGCGGCATGTCGATGATCTGCGCCGTCGTGGCCTGTACATCCTGACCGGATCGGCGACTCCGAGATATGAGCGCGAATTGCACTCCGGCGCGGGTCGGATCGGCACGCTCCGGATGCGGCCGATGAGCCTATTCGAATCCGGCCATTCGACGGGTGAGGTTTCGCTGGCTGCTCTGCTGCGCGGCGAAGACCAGAAGGCGAAGCGAACCGCGATGACGGTCCCGGGCCTCATGGAGCGGATCGTCATCGGCGGCTGGCCGGCGTTGCTCGATCAGTCCGAGCGCAGTGCCCGGGGGTGGCTTGCCGACTACCTTGCCCAGATCGTCGACATCGACATTCCTGAGCTCGGCACCGGCAAGCGCACTCCGGACCGACTACGCCGTGCACTCGCATCGCTCGGGCGATCCGTCGGGACAGCGATCAAAGTCACCGCACTCGGCGCAGACATCGCCGGTGACGATCACCGGGCTCCGGCGAAGGAGACGGTGAACTCCTACCTCGACGCGCTTGACCGTCTCAAGCTGACCGAGAACTCGCCGGCATGGAAGCCGCACATGCGTTCGCGCACCGAACTACGCGAGGCACCGGTCCGTTACTTCGTCGACCCGTCGCTGGGCACTGCCGCGCTCAAGGTTGGATCGCGGGATCTGCTCGCCGACCTCGAGGCCGCCGGATTCCACTTCGAGGCGATGGCAGTCCGCGACGTTCGCACCTATGCGCAACCGCTCGGCGGCGCGGTGTACTCCTGGCGCGAGTCTCACGGTCGTAAGGAAGTCGATGCGATCGTCGACACACCGGACGGCTGGGCCGCATTCGAGGTGAAGCTGACGGGTGATCAAGACGTCATCGACAGGGCGGCGAAGGGCCTCCTCGACTTCGCGGCCGACGTGGATACCTCGAAGCACGGCAGCCCGTCCGCTCTCGTCGTCATGACCGCGACCGGCGGTGGCGGGAAACGAGCCGACGGGGTTCATGTCGTGCCGATCTCGGCACTCGGGCCGTAGCCGTGCTGTCGTGGAATGATCCGCCGCAGCATGCGGAGTAGGGCCCCCGGGGTGTGCGCGTTGTTTGCCCGATTGCGTGCCGTTGCCGCTCTGACGGCAATTTTGACGACAACCGTGACGGCAGTTACTACCCGAACGACGGCGGCTACACCCCAAAAAGCCGGCTAAAGCGGCTGGTCACGAGTCCTGCGCGCTCCTGGCATGTGGGGGTCAGGAGTTCGAGTCCCCTTAACTCCACCAGGGAAAATGCTGGCTTCAGGCGCTGATTTTCGGGCGTTTGACGACAACAGCAACGACAATTCTGATGACAGCGGGCTACGGGACTTGTTTGCTGTCGTCTCAGCCGAGAACTGCGGAGCGACCAAAAGCGGCCCGCGAGCGCGCCGCGGTCGTGGGCTCCGTGATGCTTCGCTAGGCCGCCACTTGCGACCAGTGTCGGCAGGGCGATGATACGAGCCGCCCGTACCTCAAGCGCTAGGGCAGCCCCGCGCGATCGAATTCCAGTTGGAGTCGAGGCCGACGGTGGTATCGATGGCGGAGGTTGGCGATCAACTCGTTGACCTCGGTAGCCTGATCCGACCCAGCTGCGAGCTTGCGCATCTTCTTGAGCCGTCGAGCGGCACTTCGGTAGTGCTGGGCGCCGGCTTCGGCCAGCTCGTTCTCCACTAGCT
Organism: uncultured Actinomycetota bacterium; assembly: GCA_963728815.1. GTDB lineage: Bacteria > Actinomycetota > Actinomycetes > Mycobacteriales > Mycobacteriaceae > Mycobacterium. Next base: position 1,358,583 of record CAVSLH010000009.1, on the reverse strand, counting down.
CGGTGTGCACCGGCAGTACGGCGAGAGGGTCGAATTTCTCGTATGCCTTGGCGAGGTCACTCCAGGTGCGGTCGTCATCGAGGCCAAGGTTATGCGCGACGTTCCAGGCGAGTGGGATGTCCTTGAGATGAGCCAGCGCAAAGACCACCGTGTCGCGCGCCGGCATTGGTGCCAGGCGCGCGAATACGTCTTCGCGGTAGTCAGGCCACGCGGCGCCGGCGGCCTGATAGAGGTCTGCGGCCGTGGTTGAAGATGGCCAGCGGCGGAATACCTCCACCCGAGCAGCCAGCAGGTTGTCGGGCCTATACCTTGTGAGGAGTTCGCACCAGTAGTTTGCGGCCCGCCGCGACTGGTGGCCGGAGTCGAAATCGGTTGCCTGCTTCGCCCAGTCGATCGCGAGGTCGGTCTGGCCGATTTCCTCCAGGGCCTCGGCGGTGTCCTGATGCCACACCGCGACCCGCCGGTCTCGGGCATGGGTGCGGATGATCGCGTCAACGTCTCGATCGAGGACGGCCAGGCGCTGCGCGTTCCAGTCGAGGGCGTGCCAATCACCGGCCCGCGGCGCCGTCCATCGTTGATCGTCCGATGGGCGGGTGCCGAGACTTGCTGCGACCGCATCGAGTTTCGCTCGGTACCTCGCGATGCCCAGCTCCCCAAGAGCGGGCGCGTATGCGACCGGGTCGATCGTGAAGTAGTCACATTCGTTCTCGAACTGGAATTTGATCATCCAGTCGATCAACTGGGCGGTGGCCGGACGGGCTATTTCCGCCACCCGGGAGTGAAGGTCCAACAGATCGCGGCAGGCGTCACCGATGATTCCGCTGGAGTCGTCGGCGCGCATGATTACCCTGAGCGCCGACGCGATCGCCTTCTGAGTTACGGCGAACACAACGGTCGGGTTTTCGGTTTCGGCGGCTTCGCGTAGGGCCGTAACGGCCTCATGCATCCGGGCTCCGTGCGCATCGGCGACGTTCCACCGCCACACTTCCGCGCGTGTCCTGATCAGCGGCAGGACGGCGTCCGCGAGGGCAGTCACAAAGTCATCTTGATGAAACGCGGTCCCAGATCGCAAGGAGTTGACCTTGCATCCCGGTCTGGAGTCGCTGTTATTTCGCCGAAATTGATCGGGAACCAACCGGATACGCTGTGTTCTTGCCGGATGATCTCGGCTAAATCGATTGCCGCATAACCAGACAACGACTTCGAGACCGGTACCGCCGAGAACCGTCTCTCGGTACTTCGTTGGTTACGAGATTTAAGCCGGATGGCGAAGTTCGTGTTCGACCGCGCGGCGAATCCACGAGGAGACGGAGCGGTCGTCCGCGGCTGCCGCGGCGCGTACTTGCTCCAACAGCTCGGGCGGGAAGCGAACGGGCACGGTGGCGGTCAGCCGACGGCGCCCTGCTCCCTGGGGTTCCTGGTTTTCCGGGCGAGCGTAGAACTCGCATTCCTCGTCGGGGGTCATGGGGTGGTTCATCTGTCTCTCCGAGATTGGTCAGCGAGGTGTTTGGAGGCTTCGTAGCAGCCGATGGAGCGGCATCGTTTGGGGGTTGCCGTCGCGGGCAGGGGCCAGGGGCACCATCAGGACTGTGCCGTCGACTTCGGCGACCATCAGCCAGTGGGCGGGTGGTTTGGCGGGGTAGAACATTGGGTCGGAAGCCCAGACTTCGCGGATGTCCTCGATGCCCAGGCGTGGGTGCTTGAACAGGTGGGCGGCTTGAGCGTCGACATCGAACGGATCCTCTTCGTCGAGCAGATCCAGATCGAACATTTCATCCGCCACATGCCAACTGTAATACAAACGGATACAAACATCCTGCTGGTTGGGGACTTTGCCTGGCTGTCGCGGAGTTAGCTTTTGACGACGGCTGTGACGACAACCGTGACGACAGTGGCTCCCTCAACCACCACCGCTACAGCACCAAAATGCACCTATCGTGCCTGGTCGGGGCACCCGCCCGCTCCTGGCAGTGTGGGGGTCAGGGGTTCGAGTCCCCTTAGCTCCACATTTTCGACACCTAAGGTGTTTTGATCGAACCCGCCGGCCATCAAACAAGACCGGAGGCTGAGGGGTTATCGGACCGGTCCAAAAGGCCGGCTTTTCGCCGCAACTTCGTCACCGACATATTTCAGAAGTTCGGCCGTTGTCGGCTCTCTTCCCAGAGTTGCGGCCAAGGCCGCCGGTCCGCTTGTCAATGCGACGATCATGACCTGCATCTGGTGTGTCCGGGCGTGGGCATCGTCGAAATCGTCCCGCGCAGTGAGCGGCTGGTAGTTGTCCGGAGCACCAAGCGCAACAAACCTAAGAAGGTCGATCGCCGTCATTATTCTGCTGCCGTGCTCGAACACCTCCATGAAGCCAACATCGGCACATAGTCCGATGGGGTCTTCTGCCGGTTCTAGTCCACGGCCGCTCAAGGGTGACTGCGACGGAGTGACATGAAGGGCTTCACTGTGGGCCCTGTAGTCGACAGGCTCGAAGCCCTCGTCGGAGTATGGACTGATCCCCGCGTCTTTCAGACGGTCTCGGACATGCACCGGTCCGTACTTCTGCATTCGCAACCGGCGATCGGCTTTCAACCACTCTTGGGCGTTGGCGGGCGTCGCCGCGAAATCGAGCAGAAGCCCTTCGATCTCCATTACGTCTCGCATGGCATCGGCCGCAACACCCTGATAGCCCGATAGCGTTGCTTCTAGCGCCGTCTCGAAGTCTGCGCGGACTCGGTTGAGCAAGAACGCGAGATCCGCAATTGCCGGGAGAGACGCATACGACTCGGCGGCTGCGTCGAGGTAGATATACAGCTGTTCCAGTTGACCTCGGGGTATCGGCGCGGATTCCGCCAAGGCCCGCATTGCGACGCTCAATAATAGGTGCAACGGCGGTCCACTGCGGGGGTCGACAAAACCGCAGGTCGGGACCCTCAACCGAGCCGAAAACACCTCAAATGCGTTGCCGTCCGCGCTATTACTCTTGCACTATGTCTGGAGTCCTGGTTACCGCTGCGCACACAAGCATCCCAGGTCAGAACGGGGTCGGTGGGACCGCTGCAATGGCCAGCAGGCCGCGCAAACTCAGTGATCCGGAAGGGTTATTTGCTGGCGGCCCCGCCCAGTTGCCGTCGCCAACGCTGTTGAGGAACTGAACGAGGCCCGCGACCGAGTGGCCAGAGAAGCCAGTCCATTCCGTGGGCGAAGCGGGGGCCCAATTGATGAGGAAGTCGGGTTGCTCTATAGCCTGCGGATTCCCCATCGGGAATAGGACCTTGCACAACTCGCGGGCCGACCAGTTTCCGTTGGCGATCGTGCCGTCTTGCTGAAGGGTCATCGTCGAGGGCACTATCGGCCCATTGGGTGCAACGAGCCGCTGCATTGCCTGCAGCATGTCCCAGACACGGTCAAAGCAATGGTTCAAATAAATCGCCTTCCAGCGTGCCATTCTTCCCAGGATTAGTGTGTTCTTAAGCCAGGGGATCGTCCAGTCCTCCAGCGCGCCAATCGAAACGTACGTTTCCCCTTCCTCGGAGAACAGAATGTTGGCCTGCTGCCACTCCGAGACCATGTTGGTCGTGTTCTATCCAGGACACGATGTACGCCGCCATGTAAAGGTTCGCTCGGACGAATTGTTCTTGGTAATTGCCGTAGAAACCGTATTGTGGATACGTTTCACAAGCCCCGAAACGCCAGTTCCAACACCATCCATTACCCGAAAACGACGGGACGGCCGACCACGAGTACGGGTCTTGCCACGGCGCACCCCAGGATTGCGACGTGGGCTGTTCTGGGTTTGTCGAAGGGTGGGCATGACTCGCCCTCTTGCTTCCAGAGAGCGCCCAGGATTTCGTCGTCGGTGGGAAGGTCGGTCTTCAAGATGCCATTGACGGCTAACGCATACTTCGTGAACAGAAAATTTGTGTAGTAACTCAAAGTGAATGACTCCTGCTGCCAGTTCGCTGGGTCGCCCCTCCACGTGTTCACGAAGTCCAGCAAGGTGGGTTGTGACGGGTCGATGATGTTCAACACGGACTCAAGCGTCAGATAAGACTGCAGGCCCAGAGCGAGCAGCGGAAGCATCGTTGTGGGATCAGAGACGTCGTCCCCGCTAGGTGAATCGGGGGCGATCGGGCGCGCCGGAAATTGGCCGTACCATGAGTCGCTCTGCCACAGTAAACTGGGCTGAATGTCCCAATCGCTTTGCAGGGCTTGCGGTACGGTCCCCGCGTATTGGGAGGGTACCTGCCAGTACAGATACGAACTGGGGTCCGCGATCAGAAGATTGACGAATTTGCTCGCGTGATTATGGAAGTTGACATAGCTATTCTGGCCATTCACATTCAGGACGTCGGTTCCGCCGGTTCCTTCGGCCGCCAGGTTATCGAGATCGGTCGAGACATCGCTCCACAGCAGGCTGAGGGCGCCCGTCAGCAGGGTTTCCCAGTACTGTTCCAGGTCGTGTTGGTCAATGTCGGATATCACCGCGTTGACCAGCGCCGCAAACTGCTGCGTTTGGTCCGACTCACCCGAGTCCCCCAACTCGGCCAGGATGAACGAGACGGCGAGGAGTATAAAAGCACCCACCAACGATGCGCCTGCTACAGCAAGTGCGCTCCCTTCCGCGGCAGCGCCGGTGGCCGCTGCCGCGGCTGCCTGGGATTCCTGACTAGCGCCGGCGGCGAGCTGAGCTGCAGCTTGTTTCGCTTGGTATTCACCGATGGCCTTCGCGACGGCGAATTGCACCGCGGGTCCTTCGACGGTGCTAAGTATTTGCACGTAATTGGCCATAGTGGACAACAGGTCCGCGCTGCTACCCACAACGGCGCTATTTACCGCCTGCGTGCTGGATGCCCCGATCGCCTTGATGAGCTGCGTGGTGATGTCCGTGGCCATCAGCGTGTGCTCACCAGGATCGGGATGAGACCGACACCGGCATCCAGGCCGGCCAGCGCCTTACCGATGATCGCTCCGAACGCTCGAGACCTGTCGGCTGCCTTCATCGCGTGACCCGGCGTCGGCGAGCTCGTGAGCAGATCGCCCGCGATAACCCTGCCGAACGTTGCATCGGTTTTGCAAAATGCTTTCCCGACAAGAGCGATTGGCGATCGCGGTGTCTGCGATGGCACCCGCTGCAACACCACGGCCGGCTTGAGGTTCCCGGCGCCCGCCACGACACCCGCTACCCGGGTGTCGTACGGGGCGTCGCTGGCGCAGAGGTTTCCGTTCTCGTTGATGATGAGCACGGTCCCTGGCTCTGCGTTGAGGGGCTCAGCTTCGACATCGAAGTCCTCGGCCACATCCCCAGAGGAATTGAGCAGCACCATATCGCCAGTAACGAGAACGTCGCCTTCGAAATAGCCCGCAGGTGTGCCCTGGACATAAAGTCCCGTATTATTCGAACTCGCCCAAAGCCCGAAACCTGACGGCACCTTGCCGGTAGGCTGGGATGAATTATTTGCCCCGACGCCGGCGTGCTCCGGCGAGCTGCTGGTCCCGTGCACGCCGTCCCATCCCGAACTAGTTCCAAAGACACCCGCATAAGCGCCCTGGCTCTCAAACCAGCCTCCATTGCCCATTTGGCTGCTTCCAAAGACACCCGTTCCGGCGCCCTGGCTCTCAAACGAGCCTCCATTGCCCGTTTGACTCTGGCCGACGACTCCCTGGCCCGTGTTGCTCCAACCGGAAACGCCCGCGTCGGAGTCACTGTACCCGTATACGCCCTGACTCGATTGGCTCTGCCCGGATACGCCCTGACTCGATTGGCTCCCCCCGTATACGCCCTGCCCCACGTCAGACTCGCCCACGACACCCGTTCCTGTATCGCCAAATTGGTCCGTGCCGTACGAGCCGCCGAAGATTCCAACGCCACCGCCGCCGTTACAGGTGACTTGAAAAAGGGTGCCCGTGGAGCCTTGGCTTGCTTCAAAAGGCAGCGTAAGACCAGCCATGCGAATCTCCTCACCCGCTCGGCTCGGAGCTTGCGCTCCCGACGCCGAGCCGATTAAAACCACCGGGTTTCCACCCGCTTGGGGCAAAATTTATCATCGCCAGAGCCGCGATGAAAGATGAAAGACTCTGCGATAACTTAAACTTAAACCACCGTCCGACTATTTTCGGCAGGGTGGCAGACCTCGTCGACAAACCGTTTCTTTTGGGGTTGTTCAGACCGGGGCTCCGGCCAACCGATCACGAAAGCTAAGCGGCCTGGTCGGGCCAGGTCCCTTGGACCGCATCCGAACGATCATTGATGACTCTCGCAACCGTCCAAGGCCGCACCATCGTGACCACATCCCCGGGACGGAGTTAACGCTCGTAAAAGCGACGATAGATCACGGGCGGCGGCAAAACCCGAGTACTGCACTACTCGACCTCGGATTATCCTGCCGTTTACATTTACGGTGATTAGGGGAGGGAACGTGTTCAAGCATTCCTGCCAGGCCGCGCGTCCGCTGCGCCAGCCGAACGGACGCGTGGGGTCAGCAAATCGTTGACTTAGCAAATCAGAGTAGCTGAGATTCACGGTCACGGGTTGCTTTTTGCCGGAGCAGTTCTCGCAGCCAATCCCACCTATCAGATGTCGTCTAAAGAGCAATCGGTGGCCGCACCCTCAATCGCCAGTGGTCGGCGGCCCGTGTCAAGATGGTCGGCGCGGGCGCGGGCGCGTAGCCGGAGTTTATGCAGACGACAGCGTGACCGGCATCCGGTCTGCCGGATCGCCGGGCAGGCGAAGCGATCGCAACTGCGCGCCGGGCAATGTGCGCCCGGCACCACGGATCCGTCTTTCTGCCTCTGCCGTGCTTGCCCCCAACCGGAACCGCGGCCGCCGACCCGGGCGGAGTGGCCAACCAAGATCTTGCCGCTGGGCGGGCCGGGCGCGATGGCCGGGCCGGGCGCGATGGCCTTTTCGTCACTGAGGAATGGAGGTTGATGGACTACTGCGCCGGTGTCGCGCTCGGTTGTGTACCTGGGAATTGAGGTGCGCTGGGGCGGGTCATTTGGGTCGGTGCGCCTGTTGTCGGCTGCCGGATGTATCGTGCGCCCGAGGATACCTCTCGGAGGGAGGCGCCCCAGCTGTATCCTTTGCTGATGAGGAGCTTCAGCTCCTTGTCGGAGAGCGGGCCAGCGGAAAGAAGCACGTGAATAGCCTGCGATCCCTCTCTTGCGAGCCGCTGCAGCAAGAGAAAGTCGGTGAAGGTGAGCTTCGAATCCCCGGACAGGGAGAGGGCTGTTCCGGCGCTCTCGACAAACTTGGCGCCATCCGGGTCCATTGAGTTAAGAGGCCATGTGGACTCGATGTGTCCGATGCCGAAGACCTTGGTGATCCCGGGATTTTTCAGGATGCGTGTTGCTATATCGAATAGCGCGTTGATCTGCTGCGCAGTCAACTGGAAGGACTTACCGCATATTCCTTGGAAGTGAGCGCGTAGTGTTTCCGCTGAGGAGCGCACCTGTGCTTCCAGTATGTCGCCTTCAATGGCGGATGCTTGCTGGGCGAAGGCGGTACAGGCGTCGACGAATTTCCTGCGTGCGATCTGGAAAGGTTGGCTGGCCGCTGTCATCATTCCGGTCTTGGACCCATCCGATGGTCCGAGGATGGGCGTGATCATGGCTTGCCGTTGTGCTGCATTCGGGAGATGCGGCGTTGTCCCATAGGACATTCGCATGGTGACTAGATCGTCGGGTATGTCGTCACTTTGATAAAGCTGGGGGCGGGCGACGGCATCGTTGGATACGGCATAGCTTATTTCCGGGAGGCAATTAAGGGTCCAGTAGGCGTAGAGATTTTCTGCCGCGACCGAGAACTCTTCAGCAGTGGTTGCCAACTTAGTTGCTGCCATGTTCATCTCTTTCCAGGCGTCGGAATGGATCGTTCGGATGCGTCGGCGCACGCGCAGGCGCAGCCGACAACCGTACTCGGGATGCAGCAGGCGCCGCATCTGATGACTCCCGCAACTGTCCAAGGCCGCACCATAGTGAGCACCTCCCCGGGACGGTTAAGGCTCATGAAAGCGACGATAGACCTCGGGCGGCGGCAAAACCCGAGTGAGTCCCCGAAGCCGCATGCCGTCGATAAGACCTGCCAACCGCTCAGTACGTCTGTCATCGGCCTTCCGAAGAGCTTGCGCGATCCGAGGCTTCGACTCTTCGAGGACAGCAAGCGATTTCTGGTACGAATGTTGCGGGTCGGGCGACGGCGGCGTCGCCCTTTGTCGATGACAACGGAACATGAAACTCAACCTAACGACCTACGCGGTCGGGTTCGAGAAAATTTTGCTAGCTCCAACCCGTTCGGCACGACCGGCGACACCAGCCTGTGCCGATGCCTCTCGTGCACGCACCGCGCCGTACAAAGGCGAAGGCTCCGACCCCGGCGGATCCAGTTCGACTTGCAGTGATCGCCGGGCTACGGCGTCTTCAACTGCTGGACTCGGATATTGGGGAAGGCCCCTTCACATTTGGACTGCAACGTCGGATCCTTGGTCATCGTAGCTGTGTAGTCCTCCGCGATGCGCAGGATGTCGGCGGCGAACGCAGTCAGCTGCACATTGAGTGCTTTGACCCCGACGATCTTCCCATTCACGGCCGCCCGCAGCATGTCCTGATATTGCGGGTCCTCAGCGGTGAGCGTGTAGTGCCCGATGGACCTAGGAAACGTGTCGCCGAAGTGGATCCTCCACGTGTAGCCCGTCTCGGTCTTCGCGTCGTACAAAAACCGGAGCGAGCCGGTGTGCATGAGCGTGTGCCGCATGAGCTGGATCGCGACTCGATGCTCGTCAGCCTTCTGGGCGCCGAGGTAGCGCTCCATGAAGCCCTGCATGCGGGGTGTCTGATTTCGCGGCGGTTCGACCGGACCCCACTCGCATTTCGACATGAGGTCGATCTGGCCCATGCAGGCCATGAGATAGCCGTAGTGCGCGTGCGGGAAGTTGCGGTTGTCACCAAGAAACGCGGTCTCAAAGAACAGCTTCGCGAGGCTGGACACCTCATCGTTCAAGGCGGTGGCGTTCGCGATCAGCTCGTCGGCGATCTCGGTGTATTGCATACCGTTCAGTTTCGCATCGCTCTATTACATCGGGCTACCATCAGCGTGGGGGCTGCTCCATAAGCGTCACTGCACGTAAATGTGCCCAGCCGCCAGCGGTTTGATGTCGGTGCGCGACGCTATCGTCAGAACGGTGAGTGAGGGACTAGAGCAGGCTGTCAGACGACTCGATGAACGGGTCGTCCGAGAAGCGGACGTGCGCGCGAGCCACTGGTATGGGCCGCCGCCCGAGGACGACTGCCCCTGCGGATCGCATCGACAGGCCACCCGCTGTCATCGGGCGCACGATGGATCGTGGATCGCTGATCCACCGCCGCCCCTGCTGACCGGTCCGCGCACTGGGTACGCGAACCCGGGCTGCTACGCCCGTGCAAGCAAGGACTGCGACGAGCAACTCACCCGCGAGCACTTCATCACCGATGACGTGCTCGGTGCGATCTCGGCCGACGGCAAGGTCGTCGTCGTCGAGGGCGCCGCATGGCAGGACAAAACCGAGCGGCGCAAGACGATTGGCTGCGCGTCGCTGTCGCGCAGGATGCTGTGCCGCCGCCATAACAACGCCTTGTCGCCGCTGGACAAGATGGCCGCCGAGTTCTTTAGGTACTTTCTGGAGGACCACCTCGACATCTTCAAATATCTGGGCAACGACGACCGCGACAGCTTCCCACGCGGCTTCACCATGGTCAGCGGCCCCTACATCGAGCTGTGGATGCTCAAAGTCATCTGGGGCGCTATCGAAGCCGGCGCGATCGAAGTTGACGGTCAGACCGCGTACCGCTTCCGGCTCGGCGTGACGAGCCAGCAGTTGGCTGAAATCCTTTGGCGCGGGGCGGAATGGCCCAAGACGTGGGGGTTGTACGTTCTTCTCGACCATGACCGCGACCACCCATCGATACCGAAGGCCGTACGCCTTCGCCCGGCCAGCATGGGCAGCGAGATCCTCGGCGGCTACGTCCAGATTGCGGGGTTCGAGTTTCTCATCAGCTTTGAGACGCCGCCGGTGCGGCGGATCTACCGCCCGTGCGGCATCACCTTCACACGCGTCGGATTTCCAACGAACAGTTACAAGATGATCGCGTTCGCGTGGCCCGAGATCGGACACCCGATCATCAACGTCGTATCGCAGGTGCCGCCCCACGAGGACTACTCGGTGCCGAGCAACCCGCGAGCTGCCGCTCTTCATGGCCGGATCGCGGCTGGCTCGCTGAACGTGACCCCCGTTCCGGGCGAGCCGAGAAGGAGCTACAGGCCGGACGGTCCGTAGGCGCGGGCCTGCTCTGCGAGCCCCTCCGCCAGCGAGCTGCAAGGCCTTCAGTTGCAGGACGTGACTCTGTCGGGAACGACTCCGATAGACAAGGTCAAGGGGTCATGGATAAATGACGATTATCCATGCGCTTGCCTTGAGCCGCGGAGTCGATTCATTGTCCTGACCTGGCCAGACGATGTATCCGGTCAGTAACACCAGGGTTCGATAGTTCTCCCCTTAGGCCCACCCTTAGCTCCACCCTTTGCTCCACTGGGAAAGTCCAGCTCAGGGGTGTTTTCTACCCGCGGTCCACTGTTACGTAGCAGTCCGTAACCAGTCCTGAGTAACGCCACCAAAACGGAAATCAGCACTTGAATCCGGCTTTTTCCGTCCGCCTTGCGCGGAGGGGCTCCCCTTATCCCTGACTCCCCCGCGCGCAGCGCGCGCTGCGCGCAACGCTGGACATCCTGCTATGAGTGCACTGACACGGGCCACCCCCGCTGGGGCGGCGTACCTCGACCTTCAAGCGCCAAGCGCGCCAAAACGGACGGCTCACCGCAGAACTGTTCCAGCTCTACGCGCTCGAAGGCGTCCTTGCCCGGCTAGAGGCCAACCCGGTACACGAGCAATTCGTCCTAAAGGGCGGCGTGCTGCTGGCCGCCTTCGGTAACCGCCGCCGCACCCGCGACATCGACCTATCCGGTATCGACCTCAACAACGACGCCGCCCACGGTCCTGAACCTGATTCTTTCGTGGGCCTGATTTTCGGGCGTTTGACGACAACTGTGGCTCGTATCACGACGACCAGCCCTGCGGTTTCGTCGCCAAGGTAGCGTGTTTTAGACGTTCTCGGTAGCGACCGCGAGGACTCTCAAGCATTTCAGGCCTGATGCAGCCTTTCAAGGGCGAAGCAAAGGAGGGGACGGTGAATTTCAGTCTGTATGGTTGTGTGACGATACTCGCCGCGGTGCTGGCGTTGGTGTTCGCCCCTTGTGCATATGCATTCGTAAAACGGTTAGAGGCTCGGACAAATCATCCGCTAGGCGAAGAAGTGGGGGCCCACAAAGCGGTTCTGAGTAAATTGCGCAAGCGTGAATCAATGTCGCAGGCTGAGGTCGAATACGCAGCGCAACTTATTTCTGACAGTCGATCTCCACTCGCCTACTCGATACCCGCTACCATCTTCACAGTCGGGTGCTTTTATGTGTTTGGGTGTCTTGAACAGTTGCACGGCGCCAGGCTCTCCGCGCGACCATTTATCGGGCTGATTCCGATGTTGGCGGCCACAAACCTAGCCATTCAGCTACTCAGGGTCGCACGATTGAAGGGGCGTCTCCAGGAAGTTTCTTCGACGCAGCTTGAGGAGTCTGCCGCGCTCACCCACAATGCAAGCGGCTGATTATCAAGCCAGCACCGGCATCAAGACGTGGAGCTGTTTGGCGAAATCGGTATAGCACGCGCAGGCGCGCCAGCGCCACGCCGCCGCGACTGCAGCCGACTAGCTGCTGATGCGCAACGTCATGGATGAGTGCGCGACGGTCGTTCGGAGGTTACCGCTGAGTCCCCGTCCTCCCACAGCAGTAGTTGCCGAACCGCGTGGCGTGTTCCGTAGGGCCGAAGCATTCGGCTTGCCGGGCAGGGGCGCACTCGTAGCGGCCACCAGAACCAGCGCCCGAGGAGCGCTGCGATGGACGGCGTCATGAAAGAACGCACGATCAGCGTGTCGAACAGCAGACCCAGCGCGATGGTGGTCCCTATCTGACCGAGAATCCGCAAATCGGCGAACACGAAGGAAGCCATGGTGGCCGCGAATACCAGACCGGCCGCCGTCACCACCGCGCCGGAGCCTGCCATCGAGCGGATGATGCCGGTCTTCAAGCCGGCGCCGATCTCCTCCTTGAACCGCGAGATCAACAACAGGTTGTAGTCCGACCCCACCGCTAACAGCAGGATGATGGCCAGCGCCAACACGATCCAGTACAACTGGATACCAAAGATGTCCTCCCAAATCAGCACGGAAAGCCCGAAAGAGGCGCCTAATGACAGTGCCACTGTGCCGACGATCACCAGCGCAGCGACCAAGCTGCGGGTGATGATCAGCATGATGAGCAGAATCAGGCTCAGCGCGGCCAGTGCCACGATCAGCAGATCGTATTTGGCGCCCTCTTGGATGTCTTTGTAGGTGGCCGCGGTGCCGGTGATGTACAAGTTGGCGCCCTCCAGGGGGGTGCCTTTGACGGCCTCGTCTGCCGCTTGTCTGATCGGGTCGATATGCGAGATGCCCTCGGAGGTGGCGGGATCACCTTTATGGGTGACGATCATGCGAGCGGCCGTGCCGCCCGGCGAGACGAACAGCTTGAGGCCTCGCTGGAAATCGGCGTTGGAGAACACCTCTGGGGGCAAGTAGAAAGAGTCGTCGTTCTTGGACTTGTCGAACGCTTGCCCCAGCGCGGCCGGATTATCGTTGGCGAAGGTCGACTGGTTGTTGATTCCGGAGTTGGTGGCGTAGTTGGACAGCGTCAGTTCGAGATTTGTTTCCTGGCTGGCGATCTGGGGAGGTAGCAGTTTCAGCAGTTTCGACTGGGTCGAATCCAGTTTGTCCAACGAAGCCGTGAGGCTTTGGAATTGCTCGGTGAGCTTGTCGATGCCGTCAATCGCGTCGAAAATCGATCTCAGCGCCCAGCAGGCGGGGATGTCGTAGCAATGCTGTTCCCAGTAGAGGTAACTGCGGATCGGACGCAAGAAGTCGTCGAAAGTCGCGATCTTGTCGCGCAGGTCGGTGATCACGGCGACCGTGTCGTGGAAGCTTTGCGTCTCCTGGTGAGTGGCGTCGCCGAGCTCCTGTTGCAGGGCGTACTGCTGCTGCAAGAGGTTGATCGTTTTCCGTAGTTCACCGGCCTGCCTGAGCAGGTCGGCCGCGCGGTCCCGTTGGTAACCCAAGTTCATGACCTGCCCGACGCTTTGCTGGCTGAGCTGAAACGGTATCGAGCTGTGGTCAAGCGGCGTCCCCAACGGCCTGGTGATCGACTGCACCTTGGCGATACCGGGCACGTGGAAGATCGCTTTGGCAACCCGTTCCAAGATCAGCATGTCGGCCGGATTGCGCAGGTCATGATCCGCCTCGATCATCACCAGCTCGGGATTGAGCCTGGCCTGCGGGAAATGTCGTTCTGCGGCCGCATAGCCGATGTTGGCCGGGGCCCAAGCAGGCATGAAGGGGCGGGCGTCGTAGCTGGTCTTATAGCCCGGCAGGGCGAGCAGACCCACCAACGCCACCGCGATCGTGACCACCAGGATGGGCCCGGGCCAGCGGACGACGGCCGTGCCGACGCGCCGCCAACCCCGGGTGCGCGTCGCGCGTTTGGGGTCGAACAGGCCGAAGTGGGGGCCGATGGTCAACACCGCCGGCGCCAGGGTGAGTGCGGCCGCCAGCGCGACGAGGACGCCGATTGCAGCGGGAATGCCGAGGCTCTGAAAATACGGGAGCCGGGTGAAGCTTAGACAGAATACCGCGCCGGCGACGGTCAGGCCCGAACCCAGGATAATGTGCGCGGTGCCCCGGTACATCGTATAAAAGGCTGTTTTACGATCCTCCCCGGCATTGCGCGCTTCGTGAAAACGGCCAAGGATGAAGATTGCGTAGTCTGTTCCGGCAGCGATGACCAGTAACGTCAGCAGATTGGTGGAATACGTCGACAGCCCGATGACTCCGGAGTTCGCCAGAACGGCGACGACTCCGCGGGACGCGGTCAGCTCAATCATCACCGTCAGAAGCACGACAATCACCGTGACTGAGCGGTAGACGAAAAACAGCATTATTGCGATCACCGCGATAGTGATGAGGGTGACCTTCAGAGTGCCTTTGCTGCCCACCTGGAACTGATCGGTTATCAACGGCGCGGCGCCGGTGACATAGGCCTTGACCCCGGGTGGTGGCGGCGCATGGTCCACGATGTCGCGCACGGAATCGACGGACTGAGAAGATAACGTCTCGCCCTGATTGCCGGCGAGGTAGACCTGCACCAATGCCGCCTTACCGTCGGCGCTCTGCGAGGCCGCCGCCGTCAGCGTATCCCCCCAGAAATCCTGAATGTGCTGCACATGCTTCTTGTCTTGGGAGAGCTTCCGAATCAGGCCGTCGTAGTAGTGGTGCGCCTCGGCGCCGAGCGGCTGATCGCCCTCCAGGACGATCATGGCCGCGCTGTCGGAATCGAACTCGTGAAACACCTTGCCGATGCGTTTACTGGCCTGCAGAGACGGCGCATCGCGGGGGCTCAGCGACACGTTATGGGCTTGGGCAACCTTTTCTAATTGCGGCACAAAAACATTCGTGACTGCGGACAGAGCCAGCCAGAAGAACGCGATCGGCACCGCAAGCCGCCGGATCGTGCGCGCAACCGAAAACCGGGGGACGTGATCGCTGCTCATCCGGATTTGTCCAGGCAGAAGGTGTAGGCGTTGACTTCGTTGACTATCCTCTCGTCCTTGACGACGTCGTTGATGGTGATGCGGCAGCCCAGAGTGTTGCCGTTGCCTTGCGCTACCAGGTTGGCGATGACCGCGGGGTCGGTGGTGATGATCTCGTACTTCCACGGCAGCGCCACGTGGTCAGCTCGCTGCGGAGCCGCATGGACGTCCTGATAGTTGACGGTTGCCACCTCCCCCGGGTCACCGAAGACTTCGTAGATCACATGCTTGGGGTTGAACTGAACGATGTCGTCAGATACGCCGCTACCGGTTGAGGTGTTGGTGTGCGAGGCGAAGATGCCGTGCAGCCGATACACGAGGAACCCGGTGACCGCGACCACCGCCACAGCGACCAGCAGCACCCACCGTCGTCTGACTATGCGGCCAACCGAGATCCGTTTCACTCGTTAGCCTTTCGATAAACGGTGACAGGATCGCCTGCGCGAGATCAACCGTCCTGCCCTGGGTGGGCGCGACTGCAGAAACAGTAGGGTACGGGACCGGGTCGAGCAAGGCATGGCGGCGTGCCCACTGGGAAGACAACAGGTAGCGCGGCATCAGGTCCCAGAGTTCGTCGGTGATCGCGGCGTCGTCGATCTCTCCCCGGTCGACGGCCTGCCGCAGGATGCGGTTGATCAGCGGTTGAGACGCGCGAGACTCCAGGAGACCGGGCCAGGCTAGCTCGTAACCTAGCGGTCGAGACGGCGGTAAAGCCAGCACCGTTACGTCGCGTAACACACCGACGCATATCCGCAGGAAGATCACTCATCGCGTAACAACGTCTGGGGCCAATAACTGCATTTCAGGAGTAATTTTTACAGGAAGGCGCTGGGGTTCGAGTCCCCTTAGCTCCACTCAAAGACTCCGCTGGCCGGCGGGTCTGGGATTATTTGCCTCATCGCGGAATCGGTCACGAAATTCCTAACTTTGTCACGCGAAACGATCGGCCTACTGGACGTTCCCGTGCAGCTTCTTGTAAAGCGGTGGAGCCTCGTAGGCATCGGTGATGACTTCGATGTAGGCGGCGCCCGTGGGCAGGTGAGCTCGCGCAGCGGACCGGCCCGCGGATGCCCATGACGGTCGGCCCGCTAATCGCCGCGACGGGCGTGGCTTTGATGGCGCGCATCGTACCCGGGGCGACCTATCTGGGTGCGGTCCTGCCCGCCGTGGTCGTGTTCGGCGTCGGGCTGGCGATCACCATGGCGCCGCTGACCGCAGCCGTCCTTTCCGCCGTCCCCGACACCCATGCCGGCACGGCTTCCGGTGTGAACAACGCCATTTCGCGCGTCGCCGGACTAATAGCCGTCGCCGTGCTGCCGGTCGCGGCCGGCATCCGCGCTGGCCCCGGGCAGCCGCTCGGCCACGGCTACTCTCGCGATGCTCATCACCGCAGCGATCTGCGTGATCGGCGGAATCACCGCGCTGGTGACCATCCGCACCGGCGCCGACGTCGCACACCAGGTGCTGCCCGGAATCAACCACGCATGCCAAGACCCGTCCACCAGGCGCCCCGGCCGCGCCCAGGACGCGGTCTAGCGCCGCCTGCCGCAGCATTGGCGGACTTTACGAAATGAGTGTCCTCGCGCCTAGGTGGTGACGGTTATTTGTTCGCCGCTGCTGTCCCACGATCTGACGAAGATGTCGATCGGTACCATCTCGTCCCGGCCCTTTTTGCTGCCGCTGTCGTTGAGGTGTACCAAGCCCCTTGCGGTGTCGACACCGGTCACCACCACGGCGTGGTTGGACTCGGGTTCGCCGTCTTTGGTTTTGTCCTTGACCGGCTCGCGCCAGATGAGTTCGGCGTTGACCCCGGCGATCACCTTGCGGCCTTTGGCCAGAGCTTGTTCGAGTGCCTCCATGCCGGTGGGGACACCGGTCTTTGCGGCCCTTGACTTGCTGGTGCTCACCGCCTGGATGCCGTAGTGCTCGAGCAGCACCGGTTCATCGTTAAAAGAGGTTCCGTCACCGTGCTTGCGCTTCCCCGGCTTGGTGTAGATCGGTCCGGGGTGGACGGTACTGGGAGTCGATTGGGCTACCGCGATGATGGCCTGCTCAGATGGCTGGTGACCGGTCAGTTGACCGACTACGTCGGCGACCGCTATTGGCACGCAGTCGTCGTCGTATTCCTGGTAGCGCCAGAACGGGGCGGCGGCTTCGGGGTCGCCGTAGAGCGTGCCCCAGCCGTTCGGGGGGTGGGGCGGGTGGGGAGCGGCTTGGGCGGTGCCCAGCGCCATACCGGTTGCCAATCCCAGCGCAGCCGCACCGGCCAGCACTGCGACGCTGGCGGTCCGGGCCGCGGTCGCAATGCTGGTGCTGATCATTGGTGTGTCCTTTTCAAGGTTCGCGGCCAAAGAGTGGCTGTTGTGCGAAGAGATTCTTTGCATATTCTCTACGAATTCTTGAAAGATTCTCTACGAATTCTTGGAACGCCCGGACCGGAATCATGGGATCCACCGCGGTGGTCGAAGGTCGCGTGCGGGGGTGGCTCCACACGGCGAACACGATTAGCAGATTTCCGGCAAGCTGCGGCAGCTCACGACTCCTCTGATGCCCAGATCTCATCTCGGGACAAGGCGGACACATCCTGGCGCTTCTCGAATTGGCGCGAACTGCGAGTCGACGGCAATGTCTGGAGCGGGTGGTGCAGGTTGGATCCGAGCTCGTCGACTACGTCGGTGTTCGGCAATGCTATTCGGGTGTCGGCTGCGGGGTCCGCGGTAACTAGTGCCCGTGGCTAACCCCTTCCAGCCCGCTGGGCGCAATAGGTCCTTTTCGGCTCTGTATAGGTGACGGCATGTGTGCGGGTCGGGCAGGTGGCGTCGGTGCTGCCGTCGACCCGTTTGACGACCCTGACCGCGCCTGACGTAGTGCAGCTCACGTTGCGGAGCGATCTGTCGCCGTGCTCGGACGCATAGCACCGGCCCTCGAGCATGTTGGGTGCAAAGCACATTCGGACACCGTCGTGTTCCACTGAAAGGTAGGCACTGTCGTCCCGCTTGCCGTCCGGACAGTTTCCATTCGAGTCGGCATTGGCGGCGTATTCGAGTACAGCGTCGGGATCGGTGCAGCCGTGTGGGGTCCAATCGGGTGGATCGCTCGCTATTGAGTTGGTGAAGCAGTTGCCGATCGCCAGGCTCGAGCCCCTTTGGCCGCCGACGACCGTGGCCACAACGATGCCCAGTGCGCCCAGGACCAGGCAAACGACGCCGGCGATGATGAACCCGGTGCCAGCCGACTTCGGCGGTGGCGGCGGTGGCGGCGGTGGCGGCGGTGGCGGTGGTGGCGGTGGCATTTGATAACCGCTTCCGGGCGGATACGCAGCGGGGCCCGGCTGACCGGGAGCCGGATAGTTGGGTGAATAGCCTGGCGGCGGTGGGTAGCCCGGCGGATAGGCCGGCGGGTACCCGATCGGCGCCTGTCTATGCGCCGCCGAACGCTTCCTAATTCCAGTGACCAGCAGGATCACACCCGCGACTGGTAACACGAGCGCACCGAGAATTCGCCCCACCAAGGCCCCGGCGTTGTAGGCGGCATCGGCCAGATAGAGGACCGTCATGACGCTCCCTCTGCCAGACAGAACTGCTTGTCCAGATGATGATTCCTTGCAGGTAGTCAACACGTCTGCGGAAATCGTTGGTAAGGGGAGGTCACCTCCCGTTGAAGCTCATCACCGGCGGGTGCGGTGTCTATACTTCGGATCGATCGATGATAACGACATTCTCTAGTTTGGAGAAGCTATTTCCGCCACGGCGGGCGACCGGAGGAGGTCGATGATGAGCGCTGACCATCGGTGTGACGGGATGGTGGCTCTCGTCACCGGAAGTAGTCGGGGGCTGGGCAGGGCGATTGCCGCGCGGCTTGCGGCCCAGGGCGCCACGGTGGCGTTGACGGCCCGCACGATGGATCCGGATCCTAAATACCAAGGGTCGCTGAGCCAGACCCTCGACGAGATCGTCGCAGCCGGCGGTCGGGCCGTCGCGGTCCAGGCGGATCTATCCAAAGCCGATGAACGCGAACGGCTTTTCGCTGAAGTGGTGAGCGCCGCCGGCGCTCCCGACATCCTGGTCAACAACGCCGCGGTCACCTTCCTGCGGCCCCTTGATGGGTTCCCCGAGCGGCGGGTCCGGCTGATGATGGAGATGCACCTCCTCGGGCCGTTGCACTTAAGTCAGTTGGCGATTCCCGCGATGCGCGACCGTGGACGGGGCTGGATTCTGAACCTGACCTCGGTGGGCGGCGACCTGCCACCCGGGCCGCCGTTCTCCGACTTCGACCGGACCGCGGGCTTCGGCATTTACGGGACCGCTAAGGCCGCGCTCAACCGGCTGACGAAGAGCCTTGCCGCCGAACTCTACGACGACGGCATCGCCGTCAACGCCGCCGCTCCGTCCAATCCGGTGGCGACCCCTGGAGCGGGCACCCTAGATCTGGCCAAGACCGACACCGAGGACATCGAACTGATCACCGAGACCGCCTTACGGTTGTGCACCGGCGATCCGAAGACCATGACCGGGCGCATCGCGCACACTCAGCCCTTCCTCGCCGAAGTCGGCTGGTCGAAACCGGCCTCCTGAATGGTGGACGTCGACCTCGAGGAGCTGCGGCGGCGGCTCGCCGGTGCTGGCGTCACCGACGTCGCCCCACTCGCCGGCGGCGCGTCCAGCCTCACCTTTCGGGGCGCAAGGGATGGCCGCCCAGTGGTGATCAAGGTTGCCCCACCGGGCGTCAAGCCGGTCGGGCACCGCGACGTTCTGCGCCAGGCCCGCATCGTCAAAGCACTTGCCGGGACACGGGTTCCGGTCCCCGAGGTGCTCTGGGAGGACCCGGGATGCCCTCCCCGCATCCCGCCGCTGTTCGTGATGTCCCATGTCGAAGGCGAAGCGACCGAGCCGCTGTTCGACGGTTGCGCGCCGACTCCTGAGCTGGCCGACCGCTACCGCAACGCGTGCCGGGCCATGGCCGCCCTGCACAGTCTGTCGCCGATCGACCTCGGCCTGGGCGGTGAACCTGTCGTCGATCCGGTCGCTGAAGTCCAGCGCTGGTGTGACACGTTGCAGACCGTCGACGCGGCGCCGGTGCCTGACTGGCAGGATGTGCGCGATGCGCTGTTGGGTTGCGCGCCAACGGCTATGGGGCCGAGCGTGGTGCACGGTGACTTCCGGCTGGGCAACCTGATGGCCGTAGGAGCACGCATCAACGCGGTGATCGACTGGGAGATCTGGTCGATCGGTGACCCGCGTATCGATGCAGGCTGGTTCCTGATCAACTCCGACCCCGGCACCTACCAACGCGTTCCCGCCTCCGCAGGTATCGCGCCGCCGATCATCGAACTCGCCCAGATCTACCAGCACGATCTGGGTGGCGATGTCGGTGACTTGGCCTGGTTCGGCGCGCTGGCGTGCTTCAAGTCGGCGGCGACGTGGTCACTGATCGTCAAGCACAACCGCCGAAGACGCTCTCCGCGAGCCGAATTGGAAGCCATGGTACCCACCCTGCCGAGGTTGCTGGCGCGTGCCCGGACAATGCTGGACTAGATGCGGGGGATGCCCGCTAGCCTGAACCTTCTACCGGCATCGGACAAATTGATTTTCACAATACATTCCGACACCACCCCAGTTGCTTGATGGACCGCCTTCATCGGCCGGATCCACAAACAGTGCTGGAGTCTGCGTCAGTATTTGATCGATTATCCCGGGCCCCGCCGGCACAAAAGGGTCTGAATCCGCGTGCGCTACGCCGATGCCGCCCGCGAGAGCCATGACGCTCATCGCTCCGGCCAGCAGTCCGCGAGCGCATGTGTGAAGTTTCATCGCCGCCCCTCTCTGTCGTCTGCCCCGGATCACTGGAATTATCCACCAGCGACATTCTAGCGGTCTGGTAAACGAAGCGAGTGCAGGATTTCTGGCCACGCTGACCAGCGCCACCGGTCCCCCCAGCATTCCGCACCTATGTCGCGTAACAGTTACGAACGCACCACAACTTTGGTGGGTCGACCAGCAAATTTCGCAACTTGAATCGGACTGTGCGTACGGTGTCGCCCGTGAGGCCGATAGCCGTGGTCGTTCGTCGCGCTGCGGTTCTCGCCGTCTGCTTCGTCATGTCAGTGACCATGGCGCCTTCAGCGGCTGCTGATCCTGACGCTGAGCCTGCCGCTGCTGCTGCGGCGCCACCGGCCGACGGGCGGGTGCCCTCAGCCGATCCGGCAATCCTCAACACTCCTGACGGCTGGATCCTGGCCCTCGGGGCGAAGGACGAGATGCAAGTTCCCGTTGCGCCGTTGACCACCGCGGTCTCGTCTCGCGAATACCTCTCGAGCGGGACATTCGTCGGTTCGCTGAAAGGACCGGGACAGCCTCGCGGCGTCCTGGAGGTGGGTTACGAGATCGGCTGCGGAATCGATATGAGCACCTCCAACGGCGTCACGATGGCGGGAAGCGCCGGCGTCAGCCCGGGCCTCGGCCTGACGGGCCTGTTGACCGGTGTGCCGGGTGTTGTGCCGTTGGTTACCGCGCCGGTCAACGGCGTGCTCACCGTGGGGCTCAAGCCCGGCCTCGTAATCGTGGTGCCGGTGGACAGAAAGGAGTTCAAGGGTGCAAATCCCTGGGTCATGATCAGTAACTTCCACGTCAAGATCGACGGATGCGTGGGCCAGTCGTTCATCCGCTCCTACGCGACTCTGACTCGAGTGACCGATGAATCCGACGTGGTGTTGTCCTACGTCGGCGTCACCAAAGCCGTCTGATCGCGGTCTCTGCCGACAGACGGAACTGGTGGACTAGCCGCGGGGGATGCCCGCCAGCTTGTCGGCGAACTTGGCCTCGGCTGCTGCGCGCAACCGCAGCAGGTGTTCGGAGGGAAACAGATCGGGTGCCGGAGCACGGTCTTTCAGCAATAGACGGGCCAACGTCACCTTGTGCACTTCGGTCGGACCGTCGGCCAGGCCGAGCACGAACGACTCGACCAGGTACTGCACGAACGGCATCTCGTGAGTGGTGCCCAACGACCCGTGCAGTTGCAGGGCCCGCGCCGACACGTCGTGCAGCACCTTCTGCATCATCGCCTTCACCGCCGAAATGTCGGTCCGCACCGCCTTGTAGTCGTTGAATTGGTCGATCTTCCACGCCGTTTGAAGGGTCAGCAGGCGGAAGGCCTCGATCTCCATCCATGAGTCGGCAACCATCTCCTGGACGAGTTGCTTATTGGCCAGCACCTCGCCCTGGGTGTAGCGCGACACCGCCCGCTCGCAGATCATGTCGAAGATCCGCCGGACCAACCCCACCGTGCGCATGGCGTGGTGGATACGCCCGCCGCCCAAACGGGTTTGGGCGACGACGAAGGCCCCACCGCGCGGGCCCAGCATGTGATCGGCGGGCACCCGCACGTCCTCGTAGCGGACGTAGCCTTCACGCCCGCCACCGCCCAGCGGCTGATACCCCAGCCCGACATTGCGTAACACGTTGATGCCCGGGGTGTCGCCGGGGACGACGAACATCGAGTAGCGCTCATAGGGAGGCGCCTCGGGATCGGTCATCGCCATCACGATGATGAACGACGCAATCGAGGCAAACGACGAGAACCACTTCTCGCCGTTGATGATCCAGTGATCGCCATCGGCGACAGCGGTTGTGGTGAACACTTTCGGGTCGGCGCCGCCCTGCGGCTCGGTCATCGAGAAGCAGGACACGATCCGGTTGTCCAGCAGTGGCTCAAGATAGCGCGCTTTGAGTTCGGGCGTGCCGTAGTGCGCCAAGATCTCGCTATTGCCGGAATCGGGCGCCTGCGAGCCGAAGACGATCGGCGCGCACTCCGAACGGCCCAGAATCTCATTGAGCAGCGCAAGTTTCACCTGGCCGTAGCCCGGCCCGCCCAGACGCGGCCCGAGATGGGTGGCCCACAGTCCGCGCTGTTTGACGATCGCCTGCAGCGGGGGTATCAGCGCTTGGCGGACGGGATCGTTGAGATCGTGGGACTCCTTGACGATCAAGTCGATCGGTTCGCACTCGGTGCGCACGAAGTCCTCGACCCACTCGAGTTGTTGCGCCCACTGTGGGTCGGTGGAGAAGTCCCACGACATGTGTCGTCCCCTCTCGATAGATCGGTCAGTGCGCGCTGCCTTGCGCCACCACGCCGGCGTCCTCGAGCGCGGTGATCGCGTCGACATCGAATCCCATCTCGCGCAGCAGCGCGTGCGTGTGATCGCCCGGCAGCGACGGGGGTGAGGGCGGTGCGGGCCGGGTCCGTGAGAAGCGTGGAGCCGGCGCGGGCTGCGTGATGCCGTCGACGTCGATGAACGTTCCCCGCGCCGCCAGATGCGGATGTCGGGGCGCTTCTGACAGCGAAAGTACCGGTGTCACACAGCATCCCGGCGAATTGAGGACTTGCTCCCACTCGTCGCGCGTCTTCTCGGCAAAGCGGGCGGCCAGCATTGCACGGTGCGCAGCCCACGCCGCCGGCTTGTCGTCGTCATGGGGCACGCTCACGCCGAGGCGATCGCAGAGTTCGGTGTAGAACTTCGGCTCCATCGCGCCGACCGCGACGTGGCGAACATCGGCGGTGGCATACACGCCGTAGAAGTGGGCGGCACCGTCGAGCAGATTGTCCTCGCGACGGTCGCGCCACGTGCCGGCGGGAACCATCCCGAAGTACGGTGCCAGCAGGGTTGCGACGCCGTCGACCATCGCGACGTCGAGGATCTGACCCTCACCCGACGCGCGTGCCTCGAGGATCGCGCTGAGCAAGCCGACCGCCAGCAGCATGCCGCCGCCGCCGTAGTCGCCGACCAGATTCAGCGGCGGTACCGGTGATTCGGCCGTGCCGATGCCGTGCAGGGCGCCGGTCAGCGCGATGTAGTTGATGTCGTGGCCGGCATGTCCGGCCAGGGGCCCATCCTGGCCGTACCCCGTCATGCGGGCATACACCAGACGAGGATTGCGCTCCCGCAGTGCGTCGGGCCCAATGCCCAGCCGTTCTGCCACGCCGGGCCGGTACACGTCGACGAAGGCATCGGCGTCGGCGGCTAAACGGTGGACGAGGTCCCTGCCGCGGGGATCCTTCACGTCGGCGGCAAGCGACCGTTGGCTTCGCCGGACCGTGTAGTCGATGGGCAGCGGACCGTCAACACCCGCGACGGCGTCGACTCGTATGACGTCTGCGCCTAAGTCCCCCAACAGCATTCCGCAAAACGGGGCCGGCCCCAGACCACCCATCATGACGATACGTACGCCATGCAAGGGGCCGGTCACTGGGACCACTTTTTTCGGCGCGCGGCCGCCTCGTCCGTCGCGTGCGAGATCACCTGGTTGCGGTTCTCCAATTCCAGCGCCGACGAGAGGCTCGCCGCATCGGTATTGACTTGCAGGGCACGCTTTGTCAGTTGCACGCCCAGCGGAGCAAGTCCTGCGATCAGCGAGGCCAACTCTACGGCGCGGTCGTCCAGTCGATCTGGTTCGACGATCTCGCTGACCAGGCCGCGCCGATCGGCTTCGGTGGCCGATACCGTGCGACCGGTGAGCATCCAGTCCGCGGCGACGCTGGTGCCCACGATGCGGGGCAGGTGGTAGCTCATGCCCATCTCGGCGCCCGACAGCCCAAGCAGGATAGCGGCGTTGCCGAACGATGCTGCCGCCGAACAGATCCGGATGTCAGCGGCAAGACACAACGCGAATCCCGCTCCGACACAGGGGCCGTTGACCGCGGCGATGACGGGCTGTGGTAGCTCGCGCACAGCTACGGCGAGGGCGGCCATTTTCTCCTGGAAACGCATGCGGTCCAGCGCGGGCGCGGTGGCCTGCGGCACGTTGGGTCCGAAGTCGCGCATGTCGATCCCGGCGCAGAAGCCGCGACCGGCGCCGGTGAGGACTGCGGCATGAACTGACCGGTCGGTGGCCAAATCGGCCAGCGTCTGCACCAATTCGGATTGCATGGCCTCGTTGATGGCGTTGAGCCGCTCCGGGCGGTTCAGCCGTACGACGGCCACACCGTCGCGCGGTCGGTCGAGTTCCAGTGTGTCCGGCACCGTCACGCGGTGACCAGCCGGGCGAGATTGCCGCCCATGATTTTGGCCTGGTCGCCCACCGGCAAGTGGCCGAGCGCGTCGGCGAAATGTGTCGGTTGCGCCAGGCCCTCGGGGTGAGGGAAGTCGGAACCGAACAGCACCCGGTCAACGCCAACCAGATCGATCAGATCGCTCACGCCGTCCTCGTAGAACGGACTGACATGGATGCGGTTCTTGATCTCCTCGACCGGGTCTCCACCGGGGAAGCTCTCCGGCGTCTTCTTGTAGACATCGGCGAGTTGGTCCAGCAGTGGGAACAGCCAACGTGAACCGCTTTCGATCACAGCGACTTTCAGTTGGGGGAAACGGTACAGGGCGCCGTGAATCACCCAGGACGCGACCGCGTCCTGCACCGGCCGCCACTCGGTGAACATGCCAAAAGCGTTGGTCTGCATGGGCAGCATCTCTTTGTCGTTGCCGTTCCACTCGCCGTCGTAGCGCGCGTAGCCGCTATCGGAGGTGTGCATGGCCACCAGCACGTCGTGCTCGACACAGCGCTGCCAGAACGGATCGAACTCGGGCAGCGCAAACGACCGCGGGCCGCGGTAGCCCGGCACGGGCGCCGGCCGAATCAGGACGGCGCGCGCACCTCGGGCCACCACCCAGTCGAGTTCCTCGATCGCCTTCTCCACGATGGGCAGGCTGACCACCGGCACCGTGTAGATGCGGTTCACGTAGTTGAAGCCCCAGACCTCGTCGAGCCATTGGTTCAGCGCGTGCACCACGATGTGGATCAGTGCCGGGTCATCGCGCATCCGTTCCTCGACCAGGCTGGCCAGCGTCGGGAACATCAGCGAGCGGTCGACGCCGAGCTCGTTCATCAGCTCCAGCCGGGGGCCGGGCTCGCGGAAGGCCGGGATGGCCCGCATCGGCTCGCCGAAGATCTCCCTTCGGCTCTTGCCGTCGGGGTTGCCGTTTTTGAAGTAGTCCTCCATCGCTCCCGGCCGGGCGACGACCTCGAAGGTCGGGTTGGGGATGTAATCGCTGATCTGCCCTCGGATCGCGACCTTGGTGCGGCCGTTGACCCGCACGTACTGGATGGCGTCTTTGTACTGCTTGGGCAGGTACTTCGTCAGCGAGTCCTGGGTCTCGTACAGGTGGTTGTCCGCGTCGAACAGCGGATACGGCAAGGTCGGCGTTGTAGACATGACGATCTCCTCAGTCCTATGCGCCCCCGTCGATCACCACTGATCGTAATGTGTCTCTCAACTGAGGAGAATAATCTTCTCCCAGAGAGCGAAGCTATTCTCAACGCGCCCATTCGATGGATTTGGCGAAGCTCGTCGGCTCACGGCCGATGTCAGCGACGATTGCCCCGCCGTTGCCCAAGTCGGGCGGCCGGCATGTGCAGCTGACGCCAATCTGGGCGAATAGGGGCGTTTTGAGGTTGGCTGGCTCGGGGCGCTCTACGCTGTCGCCATGAAGCGGTTGTCGAGCCTGGACGCGGCGTTCTGGTTCGCCGAAACCCATACCTGCCCAATGCACGTCGGCGGCCTGGTCGTCTGCGACCCCTCCGGGGCGCCCAATTTCTCTTTCGAGACGGTCAAGGAGCTCGTCTCGGCTCGCCTTCCCGAGCTGCCGGTGCTGAGGTACCGGGTGGCCGGCGCGCCACTTGGTCTGGACAGGCCGTGGTTAGTCGAGGACACCCACCTCGACATCAACTATCACATCCGACGCATTGCGGTGCCCTCACCGGGCGGACGCCGCGAGCTGGAGGAGCTGGTCGGCCGCCTCATGTCCTATCCGCTGGAACGCAGCAGACCCTTGTGGGAGCTGTGGTTCATCGAGGGTCTCGAACGCGGTCGCGTCGCGTACCTGACCAAAATGCATCACGCCGTCATCGACGGTGTGTCGGGTGCCGGGCTGACCGAGATCATGCTGGACGCCACACCAGAACCGCGGCGACCGGCCGTCGGCGTCAGCGAGTCGTCGTCGGCGGCCGGCATGCCGCGTTTCGAGCGGCGCGCGCTCGGCGCCATATTCAACGTCGCGGTCATGACCCCATACCGTGTGGCGCGGATCCTGCAGCAAACGCTCGTTCAGCAGCTGGCGGTGCGTGGGCTGGCCAATAAGCCGCCCCATTTCTTCGAGGCGCCCACGACACGGTTCAACGCCGAACTCACGCCCGAGCGGCGGGTCGCTAGTACCCGAGTGCCGTTGGAGCGGGTGAAGGCCGTCAAACGGGCCTTTGGTGTGAAGCTGAACGACGTTGTCATGGCGCTGGTTTCGGGTGCGATCCGCGGCTACCTCGAGGACCGGGGGGAACTTCCCGACCGGCCACTCATCGCCCAGATTCCGGTGTCGACGCACAGCGACAGCTCGGAGACCGGCAACCAGATCACCTCCATGACGGTGAGCCTGGCTACCAACGTGGCCGATGTCGCGGAGCGGCTGAAAACCATCTATCGCAATTCCCAAGGTGCTAAGGAGATGGCCAAGGCCCTCACCGCCCATCAGATCATGGGCCTTACCGATACGACGCCGCCGGGCTTGCTGGCCCTGGCCGTTCGCGCATACACCGCCAGTCACCTCGGCGGCCACGTCGCACCGATAAACCTGGTGATCTCCAACGTCCCTGGGCCCGACTTTCCCATTTACGCGGGTGGCGCAATCGTTGACCGACTGGTGCCGATCGGACCCCTGACGATGGAGGTGGGACTGAACATTACTTGCTTCAGCTACCACGGATCCATCGATTTCGGCTTCGTCACTACCCCGGAGGTCGCCGACGATATCGACGAACTCGCCGACGCTATTGAGCCCGCCCTGAGGCAATTGGAAGAAGCTGCCGGCCTCGTGGCGTGAACGTCTGATCATTCGGACTTTCCGCGCATCCCGCATAGAGGTAGTGGCCGCGGTCGCCCTGACACCGGCATGCCATCGAATGAGGGGCGGCCGGGCCGCCCGGTTTAGCCAAGGGATTCCCAGAAGCGGGTGAGAGCAGCCGCGCCTCGCGCCGGGTCCTGCAGCATCCACCAGTGTCCCAGCCCGTCGAGCACCTCCGTGCGGGCTCCGGCCCGGTCCGCAGCCCGGCGCCGGAGTTCGTCTGAGCCAACGTATGGATCCTCGGTCGCCAGTAGCGAAAGTCCCGGCCGAGCCGCGGCGTACTCCAAAGCGCGACCAGCCTCAGCCATCGCGGGTTGGGCCGCCGAGCGGTACAACAGCAGGATCGCCCGACCCATCTCTGGACCCTGGGCCGCAGCGATTGACGTCGCGATGTCCATGGGGATGCCCAAAGCGGCCATCTGGTCCGCACGATCTCCGACCGTGCCGCCGAGCATCGTATTCACCAACTGCTCGCCGTCACCTGGTCTCTGCCACACCTGCGCGAGGTCATGCCAAACGTACTCGGGGTCGAACAGTCCGACGACATCGCTGGCCCAGCTGCGCACGAGCTCCGGTCGATGCATCACCACGTTCACCACATGGCCGCCGCCCCAGTCATGCCCGACCACATCGACCGGTTCATCGAAACCCTCCAACTCACGTGCAAGCCAGTCACGGTAAGCCAAGTAGGTGGCCGGGAAGTCGTCGGGCAGCGGAGCCCCGAATCCCGGTGGTGAGAGCCGGACTAGATCGTCGCGCCCGAGGGCATCGGCCAACGGGCCCCAGATAGCTTCAGTCTCCGGATTGCCGTGCACCAGAACCACAGTCATGGTGAGTATCTTGGCACGGCTCGACGGCCGACAGCACTAACGTCGCGGTGATGTTCCGCCACGACTGTGCCCTAATGAGAGTCGCCGTGACCGTCGCGGTCGTCGCGGCCGGGTGACTGCCCGAGGCCAGCATCGCCGTAGTAGCCCAGCCGAAGCAATGTGGTGATCTCGCTGACCAAGGGCATCCGCGGATTGGTGCGGTTGCTGAGATCCTCGAATGCCGTCATCGCCAAAGCCGGCAGCGCCGCCAGGAATTCCTCCTCCGTGACGCCGAGTTCTGCGAGCGAATGCGGCATGTTCAGTCGGGCCAGCAGATCGTCAACCCCTTCGAATAACCGACGGCGGCCTTCGTCGGGCAAATGGCCACCGAAGACCAACTGGCCGAGCTGCGCGTATTTGGCCGGGGCGACGTAGGCCGAATATCCGGGCGCGGGCATGAACTTGCTTGGCAGACTTGCGTTGTAGCGCAGCACATGCGGCAGGAAAATCCCGTTCGCCCGGCCATGCGCGATGCCGAATTTCGCGCCGACGGCATGGGCGAGCGCATGATTCGTCCCGACGAATGCATTCGAAAATGCAAGCCCGGCAAGGGTTGCCGCATTGGACATGCCCGTTCGCGCGGCGAGATCGTCGGGATCTTCGTACGCTCTGGGCAGAGCATCGAAGATCAGCCGTACCGCCTGGGCGCACAACGCATCTGTGTAAGGCGATGCGAAGATCGAGACGATCGCCTCCAGTGCGTGGGTCAGCGCGTCGATGCCGGTGTCCGCGGTCAGTTTCTGCGGCATCGACGAGGTCAGGACCGGGTCGACGATCGCGAGGTCAGGCACCAGGCTGTAGTCGACGAGCGTCTCCTTCTTCCCGCGCACCGTCAACACCGCCGCTGGTGACACTTCCGACCCGGTGCCCGATGTCGTTGGGACAGCGACCAATTGGACGCGGTGACGGTCGGTCGGATAGTCGGCCACGCGCTTGCGGGGGTCCAGGAACGGCATCGTCAACTCGTCGAGGCTTTTCTCCGGGTGTTCGTAGAACAGCCGAATCGCCTTGCCGGCGTCAAGCACCGAGCCGCCGCCAACTGCGATCAACAGATCGGGTTGCACCCGCTGCAGCAGCGCGACACCGCGGCGGATGGTCGTCTCGTCGGGCTCGGGTGTCACTTCGCTGAACACCTGCACGTGCTTGGTGCGTAACTTGCCGCGCAGCTGGTCGACCACGCCGCGCTCTTCGGTCAGAGCATCGGTGATCACCACGACGGTTTCGCAGTCGAGCTCGCGCAAGTTGTCGAGTGCGCCTTCGTTGAAGTAGGTATTGGACGGGACGCGGAA
Organism: uncultured Actinomycetota bacterium; assembly: GCA_963728815.1. Taxonomy (GTDB): domain Bacteria; phylum Actinomycetota; class Actinomycetes; order Mycobacteriales; family Mycobacteriaceae; genus Mycobacterium. The sequence continues at coordinate 1,328,798 of CAVSLH010000009.1, read as the reverse complement.
CCATTGCGGCGGAGTGCGGCGCCGCGAGACGGTCTTGATGTTCAGCAGCTGCCGGTAGTTGACGTTCTCTGTCGTGCTCGACCCGCCCCACGTGCCGCAACCCAACGAGAACGTCGGGGTCAGGTTGTTGTAGACCCCGCCGAGAGCTCCGACCGAGGTGGGCGCGTTCACCAGGATGCGGCCGGTGCGAACCGCCAAACCGTATGCCTCGATGACATCCTCGTCGTTGGCGTAGATCGCCGAGGTGTGGCCCAATCCTCCGTGCTCGGTGACCAGGACGGCTACGTCGATGGCGTGCTGGACGCTGCGCGCGCGCACCACCCCGAGCACGGGCATCAGCTTCTCCTGCACCAACGGGTGCGAGGCGAGTTCGTCCAGGTCGGCCGGCAGCGGCGCCAGCAGCACCTTCACGGTCGGTGACACGCTGAAGCCGGCTCGGGCGGCCAGTTCCGACGCCTTCTGTCCGACCGCCTCGAGCGAGATCTTGTCGCCGCCGCCAAACGCGAACCCCGCCACCGCCTTGGCCTCGTCGGGGGTGAGCTGCTGGGCACCCATTCGCTCGAACTCGGCGATCACCTCGTCGTATACCTCGTCGTCGATGACGCAGGTTTGCTCGGCCGGGCAGATGACTGACGAGTCAAAGGTTTTCGAGATCAGGATGTCGACGACCGCGCCCTTGAGGTCCGCCGTCTTGTGAATGTAGATCGGCGCGTTGCCGGGACCGACACTGAGCCCGGGCTTTCCGGCCGAATTCGCCAGCGCGACGATCTTCGGCCCACCCGTCACCCAGATGAAGTCAACTTTTGGGTGTTTGAACAGATAGTGCGTCACCTCGTGGGCGGCATCGGGGATGACCACTAGCGCCCCCGGTGGCATCCCGGCCGCTTCGGCCGCCGTGCGGAGGATCTCGAGGCTGCGTTCGCAGGAGCGCACCGCATACGGTGACGGTCGGAAAAGAATGGCGTTGCGGGTCTTGGCGGCCACGATTGCCTTGAACAGCACCGTCGAGGTCGGGTTGGTCACCGGGGTGATGCCCAGCACGACCCCGATCGGTTCGGCCACCCAGACGATGTTGTGCTCGACGTCCTGGTCGATCACGCCCACCGATTTCTTGCCTCGCAGATAGTCGTGCAGGAACTCGGTGGCCACATAGTTCTTGACGACCTTGTCTTCGAAAACGCCGAAGCCAGTCTCCTCGATCGCCACACTCGCCAGTTCCGCCGCCGCGCGCACCCCGGCGCGCACCATCGCCTCGACGATCGCGTCGACCTGCTGCTGGTCAAGCTTGCGGAATTCTCGGGCCGCCTCGGCCGCCGTGTCGACGATGGCGTCGACTTCGTGTTTGCGGCGGTCGTCGACCGCCGGCGCTTGAACGGAGGAAGCAGACTCGGTTCGCGTAGTGGTCATGATCGTGTCCTCGACTCAGGACGGGACACTGTGGGTCATCCCGAATGAGCCGATGCTACGCCGGTTGCCCTGGCACGCTGCCGGAGTTCGCGCATGCCTCACGATCGGTGCGACGAAGGCCTGAACACACTGCGCTGTTGTATTTTGGCGCCGTGGCAGCAGAGCCGGACAACTTGGCGATGCAGCGGGCAGCGAGTGATTATTCGCCGGCGCACGTCATCTCAGAGGGATTCGCGGCGAGGTTCTGCTCTACGAGGTCCGACGGACTGGCGCCACGGCCTAACCTCTCGGCCGGGTGGCTGGCCCGGACAGGCCACATCTGGCGCGTGCGGACCGTCCGCGGGTGCGCCGCCGCCGCCGATACTGGCCACCAGACCGCAGTATCGGGAGGCGTTTATGCACATCACCGTCAACTATGACCTGTGCGAGGGACACGGGCAGTGCCTGCTGGCCGCTCCGGACCTGTTGGACATTCCCGACGATGCCGAACAAGTGGTGGTGCTCAACCCGGATCCGCCCGAAGCCGACCGTGCCCGCGTGATTCGGGCCGCCGCGATGTGCCCAGCTCAGGCGATCCGAATCCTCAACTGAGCCGGTCGGTTTCGGCAACGTCATCGAGCAGCCGGAAGCTGCCGGCCAACGCGGCAGCTGCAATGCGGTTGCTGACCCCGAGTTTGTGCAGCAGCGCGGCCACCATGCGTTTGGCGGTGCGCTCCGACACCAGCATCCGGCGGGCGATGTCGCCGGTCTCCATCCCGGTCGCCAGCAGGGTCCACAGCCGAAGATCCTGGGCGCTGAGACTGTCCAGCAGCGCCGACGGCGGCTTGCGGGTATTGCTGAGCAGCGCATCGAGCAACGCGCCGTCGATGACCCGTAACCCCTCGGCGATCGTCCACAGTGGCCCGGCCAGCGCCTCGGGTCGCGCGGTCTTAGGCAGGAAACCGTCGGCACCGGCCCGCAACGCCTGCTCGGCCAGCCCCAGGTCGTCGGTCCCCGACAGCGCCAGGATCCGAGTCTTCGGGTGGCGCGCCTTGATGTGCCGGATCGCGGCCACCCCACCCAGCGGCGGCATCGACAGGTCGATGATCGCGACATCGGCATCGCAGCGGGCCACCAGGTCGGCGGCCTCTTCGGCGTACGTCGTCTGGCCGCCCATGGTGAACAACTCGCCCCATTCGCGGGTGAGCAACAGGGCCAGGCCCTGCGCGAACAGCTCGTGGTCGTCCACGATCACCACGACGTATGGCGAGCGGGTCATTGCCGCGATGCTAGCCCCAACCCTATGGTCAGCCGGATGAGACCGCTCGATCAGCTCAGAACCACGGTGGACTTCGACGGCGAGGACTACGGGCTGGCCCGCACCGTCGTCGCGGTACGGGTCGCCGTGGTCATCTCGATCGGTGTGCTGCTGGCGATCGGACCGCACTGGGTCCGCCAGCATGCCGCGGTCACCGTTGCGGTCCTGGCCGGCGCAATGGTCTACGCGGCCGTACTGCTGGCCAATCCGCAGCTGGAGGTCCGGCGCACTCGGTATTCGTGGCTGGTCACCGGCTTCGACTCGGTGTTCACCCTCGCGCTCATCGCGCTGAGCGGAGGGGTGTACAGCCCGGTGGTGTCGGTGTTGGCGTTGGCGGTCATCGCCTCGGCGGCCCGGCTGTCGTTCAAGGAAACCTTGCTAGTCGCTGTCCTTTTGGGCGCTGCCTACATTCCCGTCGCGCTGACGTCGTCGCCGAGGCTTCCGGTCACCGCGGCTCCGGCGCTACAGGCCGGCTGGTCGGCGCTGTATCTGACCTTCGTCGCGATCATCACCGCAGGGCTGTCCGCGCTCGCCGAACGCGAACACCGCTCCCGGTTAAGGGCGCTGGTAGAAGCCGAGGCCGAACGCGCCGCCGCCGAGGAGGAACGCGACCTGCGGGCCCGCCTGCTGCGGTCCTACCAGTCGCAACAGGATGGACTGCAGGTGCTCGTGCACGAATTCCGCACCCCCGTCAGGTCATTGGAGGCGCTGACCGAGGCGCTGACTTCCCCGCATCCGATGTCGCAGGCCGACCGGGACACCAGCCTGCAGCTGGTGGCCCGGCACGTGCACCACCTTGGCGACATGCTCGACGCCCTGTCCGACGTCGCGCTGAGCCGCCGCCCGACATTCTCGGCCGGCCGGGTTCGCCGCGTCGACGTCGCCGACCTCATCGTCGCCGCCGCCGATGCGGTCGGCCTGGCGCCGCCGCGGTTGCGGCTGAGCATCAGCGGCGACGTCGACGCCGTGGCAGTCAACGCCCAGGGGCTGCGGCGGGTGCTGACCAATCTGTTGGAGAACGCCTCCCGGCACGGCCGAGGTGAACCGGTCGATGTGACATGCTCGCGGGACGGCGACGAGTTGGTCCTCGCCGTCCTTGACCGCGGTCCGGGTATCCCGGCCGAAAACCTCGGCGAGCTGACCACCAAGTACGTCAGCGTCGGCGGGCAGCGCGGGACCGCCGGGCTGGGCCTGTGGATCGTGCAGCAGATCGTCGAAGCGATGGGCGGCCGGGTTGACTTCGCCGCGCGCGACGGCGGCGGGCTGATCGCCACGTTCCGCGCACCGGTTGCCTGATCGCCGGTCTTATGCGCTGGCCCACGCAGGCCAGTGATTGGCACGCGCGTCTGTGCCGCGCCGGTTGTCTGGTAGCCACCATTGGTTCTAACGCCGAGGTGACGTGCACCACAGCACTGCGCCAGCGGCGTCAAGGAAAGGACCGACAGGGACCGCCATGACCACAGCTACCACCCCCACTACCCACAAAGACATTGACCTGAGCGCGCGATCGTTCTGGACGAAACCCCATGAGGAGCGCGACGAGGCGTTCACCGTCCTGCGGCGGGAGAACCCGGTGCCGTGGAGCCGCCCGGCCGAGTCTGATCTGCTGCCGCCGGAACTCAACACCAAGGGCTTCTGGTCGCTGACCAAGCACGAGGACATCCGGATGGCCAGCCGCCACCCGGAGATCTTCTCCTCCGCGGAGGGCATCACGATGGAGGACTTCGCCCCCGAGATGCGCGAGGTGGCGCAGTCCTTCATCGCGATGGACGCGCCGCGGCACACCCAGTTGCGCGGCATCACCATGGATGCGTTCAAGCCGAAGAACATGCGCCGGCTGGAGGGCTGGATCCGCGGGCATGCACGTGATCTGGTCAGCGAGATGACCCATCTGGGTGAGGGCGATTTCGTCGAACTCGTGTCGGTGAAGCTGCCGTCGCGGATCTTCGGCAGCTTCTTCGGCCTGCCGCCCGGCGAGGTGCACGAGAAGACGATCAACGCCGCGCAGCGGCTGCTGGGCTGGACCGACCCGCAGATCTGCGCGGGCCGGACCGGTCTGGAACTGTTCGCCGGCGCGGTGATGGACCTGCACGAGACCGCCGCGCTGCTGATCCCCGAGCGGCGGGCCAACCCCGGTGACGACTTGCTGACCTGGATGGTGCAGGCCGAGTTCGACGGCAAGAAGATGACCGACGACGAGCTCAAGGCGTTCTTCGTGCTGCTGGCCGTGGCCGCCAATGACACCACCCGGCATGCCTCGGCGCACGCGATCCACGCCTTCTCCCGGTTCCCCGAGCAGCGGGCGCTGCTCGTGGAAGACGTTGCCGGGCGGGTGGATACAGCCGTGGAGGAAGTGCTGCGCTGGGCCTCGCCGCTGCTGCACATGCGCCGCACCGCCATCCAGGACACCACCGTCCGCGGCTCGGAGATCAAAGCCGGGGACAAGGTGGTGCTGTGGTACATCTCGGGCAACCGTGACGAGGATGTGTTCCAGGACCCGTTCACATTCAACATCCTGCGAAACCCCAACCCGCACATCGCGTTCGGTGGCGGAGGCCCGCATTTCTGCCTGGGCGCGGCGCTGGCACGCACGATGCTCAAGGCGTTGCTGACCGAGGTGTACACCCGCATCCCCGACATCACGGCTCCCGAGCCCAACTTCCAGGTCGCGAACTTCATCAACGGCATCAACAGCCTGCCTGCGACCTGGACCCCCGAACGACGCTGACTGTAGGGAAGGAACATTCGATGAAAACCAAAGCCGCGGTGCTGTGGGGGCTGCACCAGAAGTGGGAGGTCGAAGAGGTCGACCTCGACGGCCCCAAGGAGAACGAGGTCCGGGTCAAGCTGACCGCCGCCGGCCTGTGTCACTCCGACGACCACCTGATCACCGGCGATATGCCGATGCAGTTGCCGGTGGTCGGCGGGCACGAGGGTGCCGGGGTCGTCGTCGACGTCGGCCCGGGTGTCAAAGAGGTGGCCGAGGGCGATTCAATCGTGCTGAGTTTCATTCCCGCGTGCGGCCGCTGCGAGCCGTGCGCGCGCGGCATGAGCAACCTGTGCGTGCTTGGCGCAGCCATCATCGCCGGACCACAACTCGATGGCACCTTCCGGTTCCACGCCAAAGGTCAGGGGCTGGGCCAAATGTGTGTGCTGGGAACGTTTTCCGAGTACACGGTTGCGCCGCTGTCCTCGGTGATCAAGGTGGATCCGTCGACCGCACTAGATACCGCCGCCCTGGTCGGGTGCGGCGTCACAACCGGTTACGGCAGCATGGTGCACACCGGCGAAGCACGTGACGGCGACACCGTGGTGGTCATGGGTGTGGGCGGGATCGGCATGAACGCGGTGCAGGGCGCACGGATTGCGGGCGCTCGCATCATCGTCGCGCTCGATCCCGTCGAATACAAACGCAGCCGTTCCCTCGAGTTCGGCGCTACCCACACCGCGGCGACGGTCGAAGAGGCGCGGGCCCTGATCACCGACCTCACGCTTGGCCAGATGGCCGACGTTTGTGTGATCAGCACCGACTCGGCCGAGGGCGCGTACGTGGCGCAGGCACTGAGCCTGGTCGGCAAGCGCGGCCGGGTGGTGATGACCGCGATCCCGCACCCGACCGACACGTCCGTCGACCTGTCGCTGTTCGATTTGACGCTGTACGAAAAGCAGGTTCGTGGATCGCTTTTCGGATCATCGAATCCCCGGCACGACATTCCCCGGATGCTCGACCTGTATCGCGCCGGACAGCTGAAACTCGACGAGCTCATCACCCGCGAGTACACCCTCGAGGAGGTCAACGAGGGCTACGCCGACATGCACGCCGGGGTGAATCTCCGTGGACTCATCCGATTCTGATCGGCCACGACCAGTGAGAGCGAGTAGGACATGACTTGTTTGGAGCGCTGAGAATCAACGCGCATTGGCGATTGCCCGCCAGCTGGAATCCGGCACGGTATGGATCAACGACTGGCACATGGTGAATGCGATGTACCCATTCGGCGGTGTGAAGCAAAGCGGACTCGGGCGCGAGCTCAGACCCGGCGCCCTCGATGACTACACCGAGCAGAAGTTCGTGCATGTGGATATGACCAACGATCGTTCGACGCGCGCCTATGCCGTTGTTGTGTCCGCTGCGGCGGCCGAAACAGCCTGAGCCAGCCAGTCTTCAAGGGAGGCATCGATGTACCCGGGTACCCACGCCGAGAACCGGCCTGATCGCCCTGCGGTCATTCTCGCCGAGTCCGGAGATGTCTTGACTTACCGGCAACTCGACGACAACTCCGCTGCGCTGGCACGGCTGTTGCATGACGCAGGGCTTCGCCGTGGCGATGTCGTCGCAGTGCTGTCTGACAACGCGGCTCAGGTGTTCGAGGTGTACTGGGCGACTCAACGATCGGGCTTGTACATCACCGCCGTCAACCACCACCTGACAGCGCAGGAAGCCGCCTACATCGTGCGCGATTCGGGAGCCCGCGCGCTGATCGTCTCGGCTGCGCTCGGCGAACTGGCAGCCGATGTCGCCGCGCAGGTCGACAACCCCGAAGTCCGATTGGCTTTCGGCGGCGAGGTTCTCGGTTTCGACTCCTACGAAACCGCCCTTGCCAAGGCCGGCCCGCGCCTGCGCGAGGAACCATCCGGCGCTGTCATGCTGTACTCCTCCGGCACAACGGGATTCCCCAAGGGCGTCAAGCCGCCGTTGCCGGACCGGCGTATCGACGAACCGGGTGATCCCGTCGTGGCGATGGCCAGCCATTTTTGCGGCATAGAAGCCAACGACATCTACCTTTCCCCGGCGCCCATCTACCACGCGGCACCCCTGCGATGGTGTGGCATGGTGCAGGCGCTCGGCGGCACCGTCGTACTGGCGAAGAAGTTCGATGCCGAAGCCACCCTGCGGTATATCGAGCAGTACCGGGTCACCGTCGCGCAGCTGGTTCCCACAATGTTCGTGCGCCTGCTCAAACTCGACGAGACCGTCCGCGCCCGCTACGACCTGTCAAGCCTTCGGGTGCTCATCCATGCCGCCGCGCCCTGCCCCATCGATGTCAAACGGGCGATGATCGAGTGGCTCGGCCCAATTCTCTACGAGTACTACGGCTCCACCGAAGCCCATGGCTTGACCTTCATCAATTCCGAGCAGTGGCTTGCCCACCCCGGGTCGGTCGGACAGAGCGTGCTCGGGGTGCTGCACATCTGCGACGACGACGGCCACGAGCTACCCGTCGGCGCCACCGGCACCGTGTACTTCGAGCGTGACCATCTACCGTTCGCATACCACAACGACCCCGACAAGACCGCCGCAGCCTGCCACCCCGAACATCGGTTCTGGACGACCGTGGGCGATCTCGGCTATATCGATGATGACGGCTACCTGTACTTGACCGACCGTAAATCGTTCATGATCATCTCCGGCGGAGTCAACATCTACCCACAGGAGGTCGAGAACGCCCTGGCGCTGCACCCCGCGGTGCTCGATGTCGCTGTCATCGGCGTTCCACACCCCGAGATGGGTGAAGAAGTCAAAGCTCTCATACAGCTGGCACCCGATGTCAGCGGATCAGACGCCCTCGCCCAAGAACTCATCAACTACGTCCGTGACCGGATCGCCCACTACAAGACGCCCCGTTCGGTCGACTTCGTTGACGACCTGCCCCGAACCCCGACCGGCAAACTCGCTAAAAACAAGTTGCAGCAACAGGTTACGGCCCGAGCCAGTCGGTGTTAGGAGTCGAGGTTGGTGCTGGTGGTGAGCTGTTCCCACTTGGCGATCTCGTTCGCACGCGCTTCCCCGATGTAGCGATAGGCGGCCAGCGCGTCGGGGCCGAGCAGCAGGAACGCGGGCGGCTCGGCTGATTCGACGGCCGCGATGATCGCGGCTCCCGCCTTGGCGGGGTCGCCGGCCTGGTTGCCGTGCATGGTGTCGTTTTCTTTACGGCGCTGCCCGGCGGTGGCCGCATAGTCGTCGATGACCGTGGCCGACTGTATGAGCGAGCGTCCGGCGAAGTCGGTACGGAATGCGCCGGGCTCAACGACTGTCACCGAGATGCCCAGCGGCGCGAGCTCGCCGCGAAGGGCTCCACTCAGGCCTTCGATGGCGGCTTTGGCCGCGGAGTAATAGCCGGATCCCACCGGGGTCAGCTGAACGCCGATCGAGGAAATGTTCACGATGGCGCCGCTGCGGCGGGCCCGCATGCCAGGCAGGACGGCCTTGATCATCGCCACGGTGCCGAAGAAGTGCGTCTCGAACAAGGTACGGACGTCGGCGTCGTCGCCTTCTTCGATGGCGCCGCGGTACCCGTATCCGGCATTGTTGACCAGGACGTCGACGCCACCGAACCGCTGTTGGGCCTGCTGCACAGCTGAGCCGACCTGCTCGGGGCTGGTGACGTCGAGGGCAACGGCGTGCACCCGTTCAGGCGCAGCGTCGGCCAGGTCGGCGACCCTCGTAGCGTCGCGTGCGGTGACGACAGCATTGTGGCCGGCGCCGATCACAGCTTCGGCGAGCGCGCGCCCGAGTCCGGTCGAGCAGCCGGTGATGAGCCAGGTGGACATAAGAAGGTCTCCTTCCAGTCGAGGCGTAACGCGCACCGGTCTCGGCTTCTTTCGACGGGGATGCAACTATGCCTGAAGTTTGCCATCCGTGACTTTCGCGCTGATGCTGCGGGCGCTGCTGGCACGCGCGCTGCGACGAGGCCGGATACTGCAAATACGTGAAACACCATGGCGGTTAGCCTAATTCGATCGGCTTCGGAGCGCACATGGCTGCGCCATGTCAGCACGACGCCGGTGAGGCCCGCTGCTATTGAATGGCCGATGCCAGCGACGATTGCCCCGCCGGTGCGCGGGTCGGACAGCCTGCGTGTGCAGCTGACGCCAATCGGGACGGATGGGCGCGTTTTGAAGTTGCTTGGTTCTGCGCGCCCTACGCTGTCGCCATGAGGCGGTTGTCAAGCCTGGACGCGGCGTTCTGGTTCGCCGAAACCCATACCTGCCCAATGCACATCGGCGGTCTGGGGATCTGTGACCCTTCCGAGGCGCCCAATTTCTGTTTCGATGCGGTCAAAGACCTCATGTCGGCTCGCTTTCCGGAGCTGCCACTGCTGCGGTGCCGGGTGGCCGGCGCGCCGCTTGGTCTGGACCGGCCATGGTGGGTCGAGGACAGCAAGCTCGACATCGACTACCACGTCCGACGCATCGCGATGCCCTCGCCGGGCGGACGCCGCGAGTTGGAGGAGCTCGTCGGCCGCCTCATGTCCTATCCGCTGGAACGCGGCAGACCCTTGCGGGAGCTGTGGTTCATCGAGGGTCTCGAGCGCGGTCATGTTGCGACCCTGACCAAGATCCATCACGCCGTCATCGACGGAGTGTCGGGCGCCGGGCTGACTGAGATCATGCTGGACGTCACGCCGAAACCGCGACCACCAGCCGTCGGCGTCAGCGAGTCGTCGAGGCCCGGCATGCCGCGTTTCGAGCGGCGCGCGCTCGGCGCCATATTCAACGTCGCGGTGATGACCCCGTACCGTATGGCGCGGATCCTGCAGCAAACGCTTGTTCAGCAGCTGGCGGTGCGTGGACTGGCCAATAAACCGCCCCATTTTTTCGAGGCGCCCACCGCACGCTTCAACGCCGAACTCACCCCGGAACGGCGGATCGCGTGTACCCGAGTGCCGTTGAAGCGGGTGAAGGCCGTCAGACAGACCTTCGGTGTGAAGCTGAACGACGTTGTCATGGCAATGGTTTCGGGTGCGATCCGCGGCTACCTCGAGGACCGTGGGAACTTCCGGATCGCCACTGATCGCCCAGATTCCGGTGTCGACCCACCATGACAACTCGAAGGCCGGCAACCAGATCGCTTCCATGACGATGAGCCTGGCAACCAATGTGGCCGATGTCGCGGAGCGGCTGAAAACCATCTACCGCAATTCCCAAGGTGCTAAAGAGATGGCCAAGGCGCTCACCGCTCATCAGATCATGGGCCTGACCGATACGACGCCGCCCGGCCTACTGGCCCTGGCTGTCCGGGCATACACCACCAGCCACCTCGGCGGGCACGTCGCACCGATAAACCTGGTCATCTCCAACGTCCCCGGGCCCGACCACCCCATTTATCTGGCTGGCGCAGTCGTCGAAAGCCTGGTGCCCGTCGGACCCCTGACGATGGAGGTGGGATTGAACATCAGCTGCTTCAGCTACCACGGATCCATCGATTTTGGCTTCGTCAGCAGCCCGGAGGTCGCCGACGATATCGACGAACTCGCCGACGCGATTGAACCCGCGCTGGCGCAATTGGAAGAAGCCGCCGGACTCGTGGCGTGAACAGAATGCTCTTCGGTGCGGCTTCAGCGTTCGAATGCCGCGCCGTCGAAGCGTCCGCGGGTGACGAACTCGGCAACTGACTGGCGGCGCAGCTTGGTCAGCTGTCGTGTGGGTTTGCCGAGAGGCACGATCGCGGCGACCGCGTGCGTGTCGGGAATTCCCAGGAGTTGGCGGACTTGCTCCTCCTGCGCGATGGCCATCGTGGTGATCGTGCCGCCGTAGCCCTCGTTCCGAGCGGCCAGCAGAATGTTCCATACCAGTGGATAGACCGACGCTCCACTGGCCATGCCGATGCGGTCCAACTCCTGATCGATAGCAGCAACAACGCTTAAGTCAACGGAAACAACCAGCACGACCGGCGCTTTCATCAACGGCGCAACGAACGTTTCCGGGATTTCCGTGCTGTCGATCACCTCCTGCGGCACACCGCTGGAATGAATTGGATTCCAAGGACTTTCACCCGCCATCAGCTGAGCGAAGTAGCGCCGAGCGGCAGCTGTGCCCAGCTCAGCGATTCGGCGACGGGTGTCTGCGTCACGCACCACGGTGATGTGGGCGCCTTGCCGGTTGCCCCCGCTGGGCGCGAAGCGGGCATTGTTGAAAATCCGCCACAATACGTCGTCGGGCAGCGAGTCGTCCGTGAACTCACGCGCTGCAAACGTGGTTCGCATGACGTCGTACAGCTCCAAGGCCCCTCCTAAGTCCTTGCGAAGGCACGCCGTTCCAGCCGGAAGGTGCGCTCGAAGCCGGCCGGCTGCGTCGTGAGGGTCACCTCCACCGCACCACTTGGGGCTACGACGTAGCGCTCCTCGACATCCGGTCCGTCGTTCCATCGGCCGACCGGCTGGCGCCCGAGGTCCTGCATGTCGTGCAGGGCTGGGTCGAAGGGGAAAAAGACCGAATCGTAGGGCGTCACGTCACCATCGGGACGGCCGTTGACGACGCGGCTGCATTCCACGAATCGGAAATGCCCGATGTTGTGCGCTGCTCGGTACTTTCGCCTGACGACCAGCGGAGAATGCCCATCGGCGGGAAGCGAGGCATCCTTTGGCACGATCGGGTCGAAGACGACGTCGGCGCCGGCTTGCGCCTCGCGGAAGACCCCGAAATGTCGCGAGAATCGTTCGGACAACGCGAAACCCGCCTCTTTGTCGAGGAAGACAGCCAAGCCGATGGCTGTCGCCGCGAAGGGGTGCGGCGAGCGTTTCACCCGCTTCTCGCCGAAGCTGGTGCGCAGCATCCGGGAAATGAGCGGGAAGCTCCCGGCCCCGCCCACCGTGTAGATACCGGCGACCTCGGACCACGCCACGCCACCGCCGCCCGGAGTCGGGTCGTGCAGGACGCGAGAGAGCAGCTCGATTGTTTTGTCGACCAGCGGCGCGCATGCGGAGTAGACATCGTCGATACCGCAAGAAAACGGTGGCCGGTCGACCGCCGTCAGGTCCACAAGGAAGCGGCGGGTCTGCGGCCCGACGGCCTCTTTACGAGCGGCGCACTCCTCTTTCAGCACGTCGTACATGGTGGTATCGACCTCCCGCAGCTGCGACTTGGCGAGGACGAGCTTCACAATCGCGTCGTCGAAGTCGTCGCCGCCGAGACGTTGGATGCCCTCGCTGAGGACGACTTCGTTCACGTGTCCCGTCATTTTCAGCAGCGAAGCGTCGAACGTGCCGCCGCCAAGGTCGTAGATGAGGACGTACTCGCGTTTGGCGGTGATGGTGGAGCGATACCGATGGGCATATTCCAGGCTCGCGGCAGACGGTTCGTTCAGCAGCGCGACGACGTGAAAACCAGCCGCTACGAAGGCATCCAGCGTCAGAAAGCGCTGGGCGCTGGAGGCATTGGCCGGCACGCTGATCGCGGCTTCGATAGTCTCACCCGGCTCGACGTCGGCGTTCGAGCGATGCTGGAGGTCGTTTTTCAGCTGAGCCAGAAACCCGGCGAGAAGGTCCGCGAGCGGGTAGTTGCGGCCCGCGAGGTTCACCTCGGTCCGGGGTCCGGCGTGATTGAGGAGACGTTTGAATGATCGCAGCACCGACCATCCCGCCTCGTGACGGACGGCGACGGCGTCCAAACCGAATCGCAGCTCTCCGGCGGCGTTTGCGGCGATGACCGACGGCCACGCATCCACCCCGTCGAACGACACGACAGGGTAGTTGCCTCTGTCGACGACCGCAGCGACGGTGTGCGTGGTGCCGAAGTCGATACCGACTCTCATTCCGCACAATTTTAGGGCGCTGCAAGGTACTTCGGCACTACCTCGTTACCCGGCGTGCCGCCCATGGCGGCGTCCCGGCGGTAGCATGCGTCATTGGTGACTTTGTTCTCTGCGCCATGACGCGAATCAAGGAGACGATCACCGCACCGAATAGATTCCGCGCTGGTCAGGAGGCATCGTGATCGAGCTGCTGGAGGACTTTCCACACAACGTCGTCGCGTTCGCTTTCCATGGGCACGTGACAAACGCTGATTACGACGAGGTGCTGATACCAGACTTTGAAGACAGACTGGCTCGGCACAAGAAGGTCCGAATTTACTTTGAGATAGCGCCTGACTTCACCAGATTTGACCCCGGCGCAGTTTGGAAGATACGAAGTTCGGTTTTGGCCACTACTTCGACTGGGATCGCTGCGCGGTAGTCAGTGACGTGGAATGGGTGAAGCATGTGGCGAAATTCAGCGAGTTCTTTCGTTTTCTATGGCCTGGGGAGTACCGCGCATTCACGGAAGCCGAAGCCGATAAAGCGCGTGAATGGATCGCAGAACCCCAAGGGTAGGTGCGATGGCGTTACCAGTTCACCCGGCTGACCGCGTTCACGCTGTGAAGCGTGGATCCGTGTCAAAGCCAGGGAAGATCGAGGGCCTGGTTTTAGACCACTTCGGCGACTTCGAGGGTTCCTGCTCGGCACCGAAGATGGCGAGCACAAGTTCTACAGCAGCGAACGTGACATGGCAGAATTTGCCGAGCGCATCTGGCGCGAACGGCTGCGCATCGCGGTCGCGGTCGAGTGCGATGAGCCCCGCGGGCCACTCACCATCACCGTGCTTGAACCGGGCGCCGCATTGCCGCGGTGGCTCGTGTAGCGCTTTTAGCCGCTGTTCTGCTCGGCGACACGCGTCCATGGGGCGAACGGATTGTCGACACCGTACAAGGCGGGCGCGAGTGTCGGGAAGTGTCGCAGCAGGACGGTGCGCATGGTGTTGCGCTTGACCCAGTCGAAGCCCGCTGGCGTGTAGACCTCCGGCCGGAAATCGGTTGTGAAGAACCGGTCGCTTTCCAGCCGCCGCGACGCCATCAGGATGAACACGCGGAAGGCGGTGTCGCTGAACCCAAACCCCTTCGGCTTGGGCTCGGCATACGCCCCGATCATTAGGTCGACCCGTTCCACATCGCCGTAGATCTCGCGTAACTCCTCAGCCCACGCCGGGTTGTCGGCCAGCTCCTCGAACGAGGATGCCGGTTTCAGGCGGAAGAGTCGCCGAAACTCGTTGTAGCGCGGGACGCCCCGTTCACGCACACGTAGCACATCGATGGTGGCGAGGTCGACCAGCGACCCGTCTGCCTTGTTGAAGTGCTGTAGGTGTTTCGGGTAGTTGTGCAGGGTGATCGCCCCGGGGTGGGATCGCCCGAACGAGTAAAACAGGTCGACCATCGGCACCTCGGCCAGCCGCTCGCGGACATGCAGCACGGTCAGATCGGGGAACTCATGCTCGGCCAGTACCCGGTCGTCGCTTGCTGAGCGGAAAACGTATTCGTCGGGTATCAGCGGATGCATTCGGTAGACAGCCACGAATTCCTCGGTGAGCGAGTACGGAACGTCGTGCTGGTTGGTTGGCGAGCCGGGTATGCCACGAATCACCTCATTGTTGGTGATACGACCGAAACGGTCGGTGAAGCGCTCTCCGAGCAGTCCGTACCAGTTCGCACGCATCGCGTGGACAGTCGTTGGATGGGCGATGATGGCCGGTGTCCAGTCGAGGGTGTGGATCTTGGCCATCAGCGCGGTATTAACCAGTCTCGCCTTGTCATACAGTTCCTGATCGGACATGTCAGGATATTCCGCGGCGAGCTGCTCGCAGATGGCGTTGTGTTCACGCATGAACAGCGAGTGCAGCAGCGCCAAACCGACCCAGAAGTTTCCGGCGACACCGGTCAGATCCAGGTGCTGCTCGGCGTCAATCGGGGGAAGCCCAAGCTCGTCGATGCGCAACGTTCCCATCTGGCCGGAACGGAGTGCATCGGCGAAACCTGGTTGGTCACCGTAGATTTGGGAGGCGTCCCACCAGTGAGTGTCTTGGTTGACAAAAGTAGGCGAGCCGGCGGGGTCAGGGCTGGGGTCGGGCGCGGTCCGCTGGATCGTCATCGGATGTTGCGGCCACGGGTCGGATTGCTCCAGCGGGATGACCCAGGGGCGGGAATTGAGGGTGCCGTGGCTTAGCCAATCATGCACTTCGAACTGGATCCAGGCGGCGGCAAGTAAATTGAGCGTGGTCGCCGGCTGGAAGCGTTGCCGCGTGAGCAGACGCCGGCTGATCAGCCGCGGATTCGGCTCCAACAGCCGGGCCGGCTCCTCGGGGTATGCATCGTCCGGCGGGATGTTGCGCCCGAACCGGCTTCCCGTCGAACCCATCATCGGATCATCGAGGTCGTTGTAGGTGCCGTTCATCATCCGGGCACCGAAGCGGTTTTCAACATTCGGGTCTTGGTATGACGGCTTATCCCGCGGACCACGGCGCGTGCTGTACAGGTTGTGTTCGCGAAGTGCAGTGCGCAGTCCCACCAAGACCAGGAGCCCAAGCGGCGTGGGCAGCCGCGACCATCCGATCGACCGATCCAGCACTTCGGCCAGCCGAGAAAAAAGTCTCGACGGTGAGCCGGTCACGCCGGTGCCGTTTCTTCACCTCGCGCGGACATGGTTTGGCGCCTGGCGGTCGTATGCACCCGTCTCACTTAGAAAGCTCCTGCCGCATCAGCTGTGCGAGCTGGTCGCGGTCGGCGACATTCAGTTTGGAACATGCACGGTACACGTGGCCTTCGACCGTGCGAACCGAGACCGTCAGCCGCTCGGCGATTTCCCGGTTCGACAGTCCCGCGGCTATCAGCATGGCGATCTCGCGCTCGCGGGAGGATACGGGCAAAGGATGCGCGGCGGATTGGATCGCCGGCGTCGCCGCTCCACCGCACTCAGTTGCCAGACGCTGCGCGCGTGCCGCCGACGCCAGGCTTTCGCGTCGCTGGCCGCCGCGATCGTGCAGCGGCACGGCCTGGGCGGCCGCGTCTGCGGCCGACAGCAGCAGGCCGGCGTCTTCGAATTCCGCGCTCACCGCATCAAGGGCCCGGCCATCGGCAGCGGCCACCGCGGCGGCGTGGTGGGCGTAAAGCGTCACCATTCGTCCTTCGACCCGTTCGGCGAGTGCGGCCAATCGCCCCGCAACGGTGCGGTCGCCGAACCGTGCGGCATGGTGCAGCGCCTCGGCTTCGACGGCGTACTGACCTGCCTTGTGTGCGAGATCGGCGGCGGCCAAGGCTAATTCGACCGCGCGTCGCTCCAGCCCTTTTGCTGCAGCATGCCACGATTTGGCGATCATCATCTGCGGGGAGTGAATCGCCATGTGTTGCCCGGTGTGCTCTTCGGCGTCGGCGAACACACGCTCGGCCTCATCGGCGCGGCCCAGTGCCGCATAAGCTTTCGCCAACAGTATCCTTGCGGGCAACCGCCATGGCATGGCGACTTCGGCAGCCTGCGCCGCAACCGCCTGCTCTAGCGCCGAGATGGCGTCGGGGAACTTGCCACGGTAGACGGCGACAAGACCGGCCATGATCTTGGCGATAGCCCATGCCAGACGCTGTCCCGAAGAGGAGAACTCGGCGTAATCGGCTGCGCGTCTATCGGCCAGATCCAGTTCACCCACGGACGTGAGCGCGAGCACGTCGGAATAGCGCACCATGACCCGGATCATGCCGTCGGTGGGCTTCTGCTCGGCACGGCACCTGGCGGCGATAGGTTCGAAGTCGCCACCGCGGCCGGCGACCGGCATAGCAAGCCCTGCCGCGAAAGCGGCCCACTCGATCGCCTGTTTCGGAGCATGTGGGTCCGCCAACACGCGCTCGGCTTCGGCGATTCCGTCGGCAATTCTATTCTCGTGCACCGCTATTGCCGATCCGGTCGCTTCCACCACGAGCTTGAGGCTCGGGTGTTGCACACGGTCATGCAACAGTGCCAAGACTTGATGGGCGCGTGTGACATCACCCATTGACCAGAACAGGATCGAAAGACGGGGAATGCCCCACTGGACCAGCTGCAGCTCGTCGAGTTTCTCCGGGTCAAACCGAGCGAGGATCTCATCGGCCTGCACCGGATGGCCCTGCCACAACAGCGCGCGTGATAGCAGCTCAGCCGCCTGCACACCACCGCCACGCTCGAACGCCACACGCGCTATCCGTTCCCCCAGCGGAAGGTTGGACAAAGCGATCGCGTCCCTCGTTGCAGCGACGAGCAGGTCGGTGTCGGCGGCTTCGTCACTATCGATAAGCAGCTCTGCCATCCGGATCCGGCTGGCCGCCGTGTCCCGTTCACGGTCGCACAGAACCCGGACGATACGACCCCTGAGCTTTCGCGCCGACGCGGTGCCGACACCGTGCCGGACTACCTCACCAACCAGTGGGTGACCGAATCGGGCGTTCGTCTGAGGGCCGTCGTGGGTGATCCGGATCAAGCCCCGCGCCTCGGCCGCATCGACGGCGTCCTCACCGACCAATTCGCAGAGTGCGTCGATATCCAGTGGTTCGCACAGCGCCAACAGCTTCAATGCGTTCACCACATCGCTGCCGGCGTCATCGAGCCGGCTTTGCAGCAACGCCGCCAAACCGGACGGGACGACCGCCTGACCGCGTAGCTGCCATACATCGTTCACCCGGGTTAGCGTTCCGGCATCGAGCGATCCCTCGACCAGATGCCGCAGAAATAGTGGATTCCCGCCCGATGATTCCCACATGATGTCGGCGCTCAGACCCTCAAGCGTCCCACCGAGGACCGATTCGACCAGCGCGATGCTCTGCTCTTTCGTGAACGGCTGCAGTTCCAATCGCTGCAGGTAGCCGTCCTTCCATAGCGCGGTGACGGCGTCGGGCACCGGTTCGCCGCTGCGGATTGTGGCCAGAATGCGTCCGGCCCGGTCGACCGCGATCTGATGCAGCAGTGTCGCCGATAGTTGGTCCAGCAACTGCGCATCATCGACGCCGACGACGGTCTCCCCATGGTCGACAAGGGATTCCCGCGCCGACGCCATCAGCGCGATCGGGTCGCGCGACGTTGACGGGCTCACCAAGTGTGCCAGAGCGCCCAGCGGGATGCTGCGCGAGGACTCGGTGCACGCCACCCAGCACACTTGCGAACGCAGCGACGCGGTGACGGTACGGGCCAGAGTGGTCTTACCGACGCCTGCGGCTCCGACCAAGACCACACCACCGCTTTCACGGTTGGTAAATGCCGATCGAATCGCATCAAATTCCGCCGTGCGATCAACCAACTGCCAACGACAAGCCACCGTCGGAGTGTAACTGGGAACCGCAGTCGAGAAGGGCTGTTTACCAGCCAGCCTGCCGGGATTATCACAGCCGTAAGGAGTGCCTTCCCACGGCTACCACAAGCCCGTCGGGCCATTATGACGTTTATGGATCAGCCTGAGAATATTGGCTGGCTCGTTTGTTTGCACACTCGGTCATCCCGCTTAGGTAATGCTTAGCTTAGGGCGTCAATCGGGCAAGTTGTCGATATCGGTCGGTTCGATTCGCGGCGCGTGATTCATTTCGTGCCGGAACCGGCTCGAGGCGTCGTAGGTCTGTATCTTGAGGCGATTGATCGATCCGAGGGGGCGGTGGGCTTCAAGTGCGCGCCACGAGTTGAACGACAGCACGTCGTCAGCGTAAACGTGCCGATAGATATTGCCCGCGTCTTGGATCGGGAACGTGATTTTTGCTACCCCTTGTGGCGGGGACGCAACCTCCGACCATGCCACGGTGGCGTCCTCGATCGGCATTGTTGCTGGATCTGTGCATAGCTGGGCTTGCAGTTCGTACTCAGCGCTGTCGCTGCGGAAGAAGTCGACGACCAGCTTGCGATAAGCGTCGAATCCCGCGTCGCGGGGAAGAAGCTGGCCCTGCAGCTGCCTGACCGACATCGACAGCGGTGTGAGGCGGATCTTGGCGACGTACTGGCCGTACCGCAGCGGAGCCGCCGAGTGGAAAGTCTGGCCGAGAATGTGGGTGTTGGGTGCGGCGAACAACGCAAGGGCCAGCGGAAGCGAGACGCCGAACGGACGAAGCATCCGGGAAGCCGCGGCGAGAAGTCCGGTGAGGGCACCGACTGCCCTGTCCGGCAGCCGCGCCAACAGCCACGCCGCCGGCATCCCCTGGTGGTAGTAGGCCCGCGCATCCGCGTAGGGAAACTCCGAATGGTTGACCAGCACGAAGTCTTGGGTGGTGGCGTCGTCGCCCGGCAGTGCCCGCGGCCCGTGCACCCCAAGGACCTTGATCGCGATGGCACGAACACCGCGGATCCGGTCGGGGCGAATCGCGGGGTGTGTGCTGGAAAGGCGGGCAATGACCGGGTACGTCGCCGGTGTCGCGAACAGGCCTTGCCGCAGGTGCTCGGGCAGGTCGGGATAGACGGTGAGTTCCCCGCGGAGAACGCCGTGGCTCTTGGCGTGCGCGTCACGGATCCCGTGCTTGTATCTGTTGAACGCCCACTCGTTGTTGCGGTGCAGAGCCTTGACGATCTTGTCGATCAGCTCGTCCTCGTCCGGGCTGGGGTGCTCCAAATCCTCGCTGTAGGCGACGTAGCGGTGCTTCAGATCAGCGGGGTCGGTCATCTGAGATGGTCCTTCCGGTCGTGGTGCCAGTGCGGGCGTGTCGCCTCGCGTGATCAAGTGTTGCCGATCAGTCATCAGTAGCCGGCCACTTCAGTCATCACCGGTTCAGGTCATGGTGGGCGGTTGCGATACATCGTCACCGACTCTTCCCGCGATTCACCAAAGCCGCGATATCGCGGTGTGCGGTCTGTGACACTTCCCGCACGGGTTACCGGAGCAACTCCAGAGATGCCAAGTAAGCGATGCGCACGCTTCTTCGGCTGCTCGGCCTGGCGTTCACGCTGACGATGATGCTGGCGTCGGTGGAAGTCGTGATGGACGTCGTCGGCTGGCAGTGCGCCTCGGTAACGCACTGCGCGACGCACCTGGGCCCGGCGAAGTTCCTGCAGAACATGCCGCGCGGCGGGCAGTTGACGCGCACTCGAGCGCCGACCGCACCCTGATTCCCCCGGGACAAAGACGTAGTCGCAGACCATAGACGCCCAACCTCAGCCGTTGTCGAACGTGTGCCGCCGCACCCGCGCTCGGATCGGGCCGGCTGCGATGACGGTGAGTGGGGTAGCGGTGGGGAAATCGTCGTCAAGAGAACCGATTTCGACCCGCCGGACGATGCTCGCCAGGGCGAGGGTGGCCTCCAGCATCGCGAAGTGATCACCGATGCATGCCTGTGGCCCGCCCCCGAACGGCAAGTACTGCCAGCGGTCACGGCCCTTCGACCGCTCCGCGCTGAACCGGTCGGGGTCAAACCTCAGTGGGTCGTCCCACAGCATGGGGTCCCGATGGATGGCGTAGATCGCGACGACGGCGAATGTGCCAGCCGTCAGGCGGTAGCCGTCGACCTCGATGTCTTGCAGCACCATCCGCCCCACCGCCGGTGCCGGCGGGCACAACCGCAGCGCCTCAGACAGCACCCGCATGGTGTAGCCCAGCCGCGGCACATCCTCGTGGGTGAGCGATCGGTCGCCGAGTTGGGCGACCTCGGCGGCGACTCGCTGCTGCAGGTCGGGCCGGTGGCCCAACGCCCACAGGGCGTAAGTGAGCGCGGTAGAGGTGGTGTCATGCCCGGCGATCAGGAACAGCACCAATTCGTCACGGATCGCGCGATCCGATAGCGGCGCACCGGTCTGCGGGTCGGTGGCATGGATCAGGGCACGCACCAGCGGCGCATCGCGGTCCGGGTCTGCTCGGCATGCCTGCAGGATGTCGCCGGCCAGCTCATGCAGCGCGGTGCTGGCGGCGTAGGCTCGCCGCTGCCCACGGGTCGGCAGCCATCGCGGTAGGTTGATGGGGCGCAATGCACGATCGGCCGCCCACTTCACCCCGTCGCGAAGGACCGGTGCCACCACCTGCGTTCGCCCCTGTAGATCGATGCCGAGCACCGAGCGGCTGAGCGCCCGCAGGGTCATGATGCGGCATTCGGTGTCGAGGTCGACCTCGGCGCCGCCGACCCAGCGCCCAGCCAGCTCGTCGGCAACCGCGGCGATGTGGCCGGCGAATCGGGGGACGCGCTGTTTGGTGAAGATCGGCTGCAGCGCCCGCCGACGCGGCAGCCACTCCTGATGCGAAACGACCAACAGGTTATCCCCCGCCAGCCGGCGCAGCTCGCACGCCATCGGTGTCGCCCCGCGTTCGGCGAACGCATCGCGGCGACCGAGGACGTCGCGAGCCCCCTGCGGTGACGACACGAACACCAGGGGCGGCATCACCCACCGGGGCGCCAACACGTTTCGGGTCACCGGCCCGCCGGCGTCCCGCAACAACTCAAGACCCGTGTCGAACCTCCGGGCTGCCGCCAGCCTGCGCCAATACGGCAGCGGACTCTTCGGTGCCAGCGGCAACGCGGTGACGTCGGCTGACCCCAGGGGCAGGCAGCGGGTGGTCGGTGCCGTCACAGCCGCTCCATCTCCCGAGACATCCGCGCTGCCTCCAAGGAGCTGCGGGTACTCGGACTCAGCGGGTAGTGCCGTCGAGGCTTGTCCGGTGCGGTGAGCGCCATGCGGCGGATGGCGGCGATCGACTGTGCGCCCAGCCAGCGACGGCGAGTCGTTGTCGGCGGTACCGATAGGGCCGCCGCGGTGCCGAAGATAACTTCTTGTTCTGTAATGAGAGCCGGTGTAGGGGGGCGTTGGTCGGCGCCTACCGCGGGCGGACCTGACTCGGCGGGTCTCGGAGGGGATTCCGGGAGCAAGTGCGACATGTGTTGGCTCCTAACGGTTCGCGGCTTCAGTACCGCTGTGGGTACCGCTACTGGCGAGGCGAACGTACGGTCGGTCGCCACGGTGGCGCACGAGTAGTTGACTACCCGCTTTTCAACGCCGAGGGCTTCCAATACGTGGAGGCCGTCGTCTCTTTGCGATGCGGGCGGACCGATCGACGCGACGTCGGCCCCAGTTGCTTTGTGTCGAGCGACGAGTCACGTGTTCGATGCTGAATCCACCTATTTCGGGCTGCGGTGGCTTACCGTTTCTCAGCGTTGCCGATTGTCGTGGCAGGTCTCGCGGCGGGAGATGTTGAGCTCGGTGGTGGCGTCAATCGGGCTGCCGGGGTACGTGACGGGTGGTTCTCTGGAGCCTCTTGAGCCTGAAAACGATTTGCGTGAACGGGATTATTGAGGCCAGGCCTTTACGGAGGCCGGGCTAGATGAAGCTGCTCTTAGCAAGCAGAATGTATCAGCGGGCCGCAACGAATATCGAACCGTTCGCGCACCGTGTCCAGGGTGTGGAGGAGGTGCTCGCGTTCGCGGCGGTGAGTGAGCATGAACCGTGCCGTACCAATCATGCGCCGTGGCAGGGGGTACCAGCGATCGAAGTCGAGTCCGCAATCGAGGAACACCTTGGTCGGGACGCTGTCGGAGATGATGCTGAGGTTGTGCTGGACGAGGGAAATCATCACAAACGGCAATGCCGCATTCGATTTCCGCCGCAGATCCTGCATGTCCAGTTCATACAGCGGCAGGTCCGTTATCTTGTCCAAGAACATCAGGTGAGTCAGGAAGTAGCTCATAAACGTGGTCAAGTGGAGAGTGGCAGACCGCGGGTGTATCGATATCGCTGCCCCACTGCCGGATACGTAGGGCTCGTAGGGATGGCCCTGCTGCATGACGTACCCCGTGCAGTTCACTATCCAGCTGCCCGGTTGGATCGCCTTCGTCGATCCGCTGCGGAAAACGAGTTCAGTAGTGCCGTCGCGGTCGACGGCATCCACGAGGTGGTCCATGATCACGTCATTCAGGCCGGCGGCGATCGACTTGTTCTCCGATTCCGCGAGCACGCCCAGCAAGAAATTGCCGGTGTCGGGGGTTAACCACGTGCCGTACGTAGTGCGATACCAGTTCCCGACTTCGGTCTCGTTGGTCCCGTCGAATCGACGGGCCGTTTCCATGGCGATACCGCTCACAAGCTCGGCGCCTCACCATCTCCGGGCCCCGGCAGGGAAGAGTCGGTCGCGGCTCGAGAAGAACGTGCCTGAGCCTGCTACGAGATTCACCTCACGGCCAGGGTATTCGGTGATGAGCGCGTGCGCGGTGTCCATCGCGGTCTTACCGCCACCAATGATCCACACTGGGGTGTCGCTGGCTCGCATTTCGTCTCGTCGGATGTCGCAGAAGTCGGGAGACACCGACTGGACACGTGCGCTGGAAATTTCGAGCGCGTCGTTGGGCATAATTCGGAAGCCGTAGGCCTTGATCAGTCGCTTCGCCTCGACCACCAGATGGTGGCCGTCCGTAGATTTGCAGGTGATCCGCACGAACCCGTCGGTCTGATCATGGGACTCCAGTGCCCAGCCGAAGAACTCATCGACCTGCACCCGCTGCTTTATAACGTTGAGGCAGTGTTCAAAGTGGTTGAGCACCTCAGCCTTTGTCGCGAGGTAGGAGCGATCGTTGGCGAGGGTCCACTTGATGTTCCCGGCGGTGAACAGACCATGTGGCTGGTGGAGTCGCACATACGGGTACGTGTCCACCCACATGCCGGCGACACGTTCCCGGCGGTCAACCAGAATGACCTTCTGATCTCGAGAGAGGTATCGGCTAGCAACGTATAGGGCATTGAGCCCGGCGATGCCGGCCCCCACGATGCAGACATCGCAGCTCTCTACCGCGGCGTCCCGCGTTGTGGCAGCGGATGGTTGGAATGCGGACATCGGTGGGACCTTACTTTGCATTCGTATCTTCATGTGTGTCTCAGCGAAATTCGGCCTGCCGCTTGTTCTTCAAGCTGCCCCGCGACTGAAATCTCGTGACCGTGCCCGTCGGAACCGGAAGCTGACCACTCTCGGTATCTAGTCTCTGAGGACAGGCGGTTGGCGTGGGCTGTGATGACGGTGCCGAATCGCCCTGTTGCTGCGGTGCCGGCCCGCCAGTGATGATCCACTCGGTGGTTTTTGACCGCCGTACCCGTCGTGAGCTGTTGGCAGATGCCAGCGATCGTTCCCAGCTCAGGGCGCGGGCAGTCAATCCTCGAAATGGCGCTTATAGTCGCAACGCTCAAGCCACGACTGCAGGTTGTAGATCCCCGTCGTGATCATCACCGTCAGCACAGCGGAGCCGACGACGATAAGTACGTTCATAATCTGTCCATTTCGCGTGACATGAGGGCCTGGTCGAGGAATTCGTAACGCTTCGGGTAGTGCCGTGGCCGCGGGCGTGATGCATCCGTTGAGGTCGCGAACAGTCGCCGCATGATGGCGGCGAGCCGGCGGCCGATGTTCTCGCGGTGTACCCCCACAGCGGCTGCGGTGCTGAAAACCACCTCCTGTTCGGTGATCAGAACCTCGGTGGATGACACCTCAACCGAGGGTGAAGCCGAGGGCGGTTGAGGTATGGGCTCGTCGACGCCATCAGCTGTCGTGGCGAGTCCCGTTGGTGAGTCCGACATTTCATTCATCTCCTTTGTGGTGTGGCGTCGTTGACCGGGCGAACCGGCCCTTGGTGCAAGCACAGTACGGTCGGCGATCACCCACAGGCACGCGTAACGGACTACCTGTTTCGTGGGTCGCATTACATGGGCCGTTCGAGGTAACGATGATGGCGCGACGCCGATCGCGGGATCGGCCGGCGGCTTCAGGAAGGCCGCCGCCAACCTGTCGTGGACCGTCGCCCTGCGACGCAGACGACCCGGTGACCTGGAGACAGTCACCGGGCACGCCTTCGACGTCGGATCAGCACGCAGCCAGCTGGTCGAGTTCACCGGCGACGTAAGAGTGAGATTCGTTGTCCAAGAAGTCGCCGTAGTAAGACCAAATCAGACAGTAAACTCCCTGGCGTCGACGAACCGCAGATGGGACCATGACGGGTAATCGTCGGTACGATCAGCGCGGCAACGCATTTATTTATGTTTGCTGGCCTGGGCGGTTTGCCTGCCAAACGAAAGCATGGTTAACAGCTAATCTCTGTTGTAAAGACTGATGTTGTGTCAGCCGTTCATGTGCCGGCCCTCTTGGACAACGGGCGTTGCCAACCTTTGTGCCGTCACACTACGCTTGGCGCTCGGCGGCGCCCCATCGTCGTAAACCTGTCACAGGCGCGGGTTGACACGGCAGCTTTGCGCTTTCAATCGTTTTGCTGAATTCTGCATCGGGTTCGGTGTAGCTTGCAACCGAAGGTTTAGCAGCAGGCCTGGAGGCACGCCCATGACAACGATCTTTTGCGTACTTGTCGCGATGGAAGTAGTTGTCATCGGGCCCGGCGTCTTGGTGGGCACTGCACAAGTGAGTAGTCGAGTACTCTAGACCGGCTTGACCAGCTGGCGGGAAGTTTAAAGCCGAGTCACCACGAAACGCGAAGTTGCCCGTACCGGGGTTATATGCAGTGAGGCCCACATGAATGTCCCGACGTCTTCACCTTTATCACCTGTCGTCGGCTCGGTCCTGCCCACCCCGGTTGCCGATACCGGCGCCAAATCAGCGCAGTTGGGGGGACTGATACCGCCAGCCGCGGCGGGGCGGGGAGTCCTTGACGGCGCATTCGCTGTGTTGGACGCTCTTGCTCGCGCCGATGAGGGTCTCGGACTGACCGCGCTGGCTCGCGCAAGCGGGCTAGCTAAAACGTCCGCGCGTCGGCTCGCCGAACAACTCGTCACGCTAGGCGCGGTGCAGTGCGTCGAGCACCGCTACTATGTGGGGCCGCGGATGTTGCGCATCGGGCAGCGCTGGCAGCCGGACCCGCTGCTGCGGCGCTTTGCGCAGGCGCCGGTCCATACCCTTGCCGTGCAATCGCGCGCCATGGTGTCGCTGCGGATCCTGCATGAACATCGACTCCGATATGTCTGTGCCGCTGTGCCCCACGGCCACGCCCACATGCCCGACCCCGCCGACCCCGAATCGATCGCCCGCACCGCCACCGGACGCGTCCTCTACGCGACCCAACCCGGCGGCGGCGTCACCCTTCCTGACTGCTGGACCCGACGTGAATGGCGCAACCTTCGCGAGTCCCTCCGCGATCCGCGCGCGACGGTGGTCGACCATCAGGATGCGGTTGCCGGCATGTGTTGCGTATCGGCGCCCGTGTGGTGGCCGAATGGGGCCTGCGCTGGCGCAGTCACCGTCACCGTCCAGGCAGACGATCTACCCAGCGGCCTACCCGCCCTGGTGTCTTTCACCGCAAGTCGCATCGGCGCCGCCCTTCAGCAACTAAAACCGAAGTAACGCATTGGGTGTTCCGGAACGCCACGCCTGCGGTTCGCCTAGCCAGACCGGAGGTTTCCTCCCGACACTTGCACGCGCATGGGGTATCGCATTGGCTAATCCCGTCCCGGGCCGCTGATCGATGAGTGCCCCGCAACATCGACCACAGTCCGGGCTCGCTAAGCCGATCGGAGCGGCCCATGCCCACCCCTGTATCGGATGACCCATCCGGACCTCACTCGTCCGCCACTCCTACTATCAGCGCCCATGGGCACCTCGTCACCGTTTAGGGTTTCTGCCCGACCACACCGTCGCCATCCGGGTCACCCGCGCCGGAGAGGACATCAGTGACTACCTGACCTATATGACGGACGACGGTTACCTCCATTGCGAGCTACCCAACAGCGCCATGGGCGCGTTGTACATCGGGGCAACCGGCCACCGACCCGATCCCGGGGAGTGCGTGGGGCCCGGCTGTGGAGCAACACCTACACCCTCGTCGTGGCTGACGCCTAACCGGCCTACGACAATCGTGCCGCTGTGCTCCTTAGGGGGCGGGATTGGCGCCACCCTGCACCGTCGGTCCACTCACCGGACCCGGCACTTGCCGCCGTTCCAGGTGTGGGTATCAAAATGGAAGAGCGTACTCGGATCGTTGATTGTCGCGATTCGCGGAGTACGTGGCCGCGACCGGCATGACCAGGAGGCGATCGGAGTCGCATGCCTACCGATGTGCCTGGTAATCAGCCACCTGCGCGGCCGGTCCGACCGACCGGCCCCATCATTAGCGCCTCGCGCGGTCAGGTCTTGATTATGGGCAGCGGATTCCTGCCCAACCGTTCGGTCACCATCCGCATCACGTATGTCGGCGAAGACATCGTTGACTACCTCACCTACACCAGCGACGGCGACGGGCAGCTGAGCGCAGCGCTGCCGGAGACCGTTGTCATCGAAACCGGGCACATAACTGTCACCGATCACCGCCCCGACCCCGATGGTGACGGAGGGTTGCTGTGGAGTAATACAGTCATCGTTATCTCTAGCGGCATGTGAAATACAGCACGGTGTGCAGAGCGCCCACAGATCGCGTGCGAACCCGACGGGGAGTTGTTGACGGGTCGGTCCGCTCAGCGGACCGGATTCTTGCCCGGCCAAACTGCCTTGGTGTGCAATGGAACGGGCATTTCTTCTCGCTGGCCAGTCGTCATCGATTAAAGGGGTGATCCGTGGACAACGACCCGTGTGCAACGAACGTGGGGTGGAGCACCATAAGTGCTGCCTCAGCAGATTCGACTTTTACCGGTCTGCTCGCCGGCTTGCTAATCGCCGCCGCCGCGGCGCTGCTCGTACAGTGGTATCAGGGAGCAGCTCCCCCCACGATAGCGTTGTTCGGCTCCGGCGTGCCGGTTCTGACGCTTTCTACCTATCTCTTCACCGTAATCGGCGGACTGCAATACCCAAAGGATATTGACTATAAGACTCGCGGAGGCCCCGGTGATACCCTTTGCTCCCAGTTGTGGAGTGAATGGCTCCTAGCAACCGGTTCGCTTTTCATCGGTAGCTCTGTCCTTGTCTGCGGGTTAGGGTGGGCGCTCGTAAGCTACGCTGATAATCTCGCGGTAGAGCTTTGTAAAAGAAATGATCCGATTGAGACGGTAGAGCACCGTCGCAGGTTCTTCATCCGTTTAAATGCATGGCTTTCAGTCGCAGTTACAACCACGGCGACCGCTTTACTTATAGTCACAAGTGCACTTTACATGCAGGCCATTGGCCAACAGAACATGCACCGCGAAATATTCGGCGAGAAGTGGTACCTCCTGTTCTTCGTTTATTTATTTGGCCTGTATTTTATCGGCCGCGCATCGTATGTCGTTTTTAGTCGCACACGCAGCGCTAGGCGTGCGAACAAGAAATCGTGTGCCGCCTATGCCGCCGGTGGCCCACCTGTCGCCACAGATAACGAAGGCATAAAAGCGGGCGTGGGCTCCGTGCGTCCACCCGCCGCAAAAGATCCAAAATTCGCACGGCGTAATAAAGTAGCAATGCGTGCCGCACGGGAGTTTGTCGTCGTGATGTGGGTCGCGCTCGGTGCACTCCTGGCCGTTTATCTGACATCACAAGCTGTAGAAGACCGACACTGGGGCACGGTCAGCCCCGATATAGTCATCTATGTGGTTGTCCTCTACATTATCGTCCGAGCGATCTATGTCCTGGTTGTGGGTATCGTCGAACTGGTATCAGCCAAAAAGGACGACACCCCCACTAACAACGAAGCTGTCCCACCGGCGGACGCAAAATCGGTAGAGCGCATCCGGATGAAGTACGACTTTGGAAGGCTTTCCACAACGACATACAGCGTTGTCTTTTTGGCCATATTAGCAACTTTCTTCGTAGTCGCGTTGACACAGGGACCTTTATGGACTGTTCCGCGGATTATCATATCGCTCTTCCTCGGCGGTCTTTATCCAGCCGCTGTCCTCGCGGGGCTTAGCTCTTCAGTCCCCGCCGTCGAGGATGTCAGGAAGCCAAAATGGGAGACGCTGCGCGGGTTGGTATTTATACCGTGATGCTTTTATTTAGCAGAGGTTTGGATTGACCACCACCTGCGCGACGTCGATGCCACGGTGCGCCCCGGCCAACTATTCGTCGTGCCTCGTGGCGTCGAACACCGCCCTGTGGCCAAGGAAGAGGTGTACGTCCTGCTCATCGAGCCCACTGGGGTGGTCAACACCGGTGACGCAGGTGGCCCTCGCACCGCCGACTACGACGACTCACTGGCCTAACGGCCATACGGTGAGGCCGGCCCACCCCGCTCCATTGGCCGTGCCGGAGATTTGTTAGGGAAACACGAACAGGGAAGGATTGCCCGGCCCACGGCGTATGCCAGGCTTAGGTGGTGAAGAGAACCGAGGCCGTCGCTCTTCTCGATCGTGAGTGAATACCCCATCAGCGAGCGGCAGCGAATAAGCTCCGGGTCGACATAGGAGGCGACGATCGGGTTCAGTCGCGCAATCCGATGCAGCACCCGTGTGCTGGTCTCCGGCACTGGACCAGTCTGGCCGGATGGGACATGCCCCGACGACGCCGACCTCCAGGCACGCCGATGCTTGGAGATTATCGAACAGGCACTTGCTGGGGCCGGTGCGGGTCTTCGCGATGTTGTCCGCACCCGCATGTTCCTCACCGACCCCGATGTCGCGGAATCGGTCAGCGCCGTCCATGGCGAACTGTTGGGTGCTATACGGCCACCGGCGACCATGGTCATCGTCGCCGGATTGCTAGATGACAGGTCGAAAGTCGAAATCGAAGCCGAGGCCGAGCTGTCGGCATAGGTGCCTCGTCGCGCTCGACTAATGGATATTGGGCTGCATCAAACAAGGTCGTCATCAACCCCGCGCACCGACGCTCAGGAACGGTGAACTGGCCATGCAGTGGGTAATCGGGCCGGTTCGACGGCGCAGCACTACACCTAACTGCGGCCAGTTCCAAGTAGCAAAGGTCGCGGCCGGCCGTCAGTCGATGCGCACTTCGGCCTGAATGTCTGACTGGACATTGTTTCGCGTGGTCTCGGCGAGATTGTTATCGTCGGAGAATGCGGTCACCACAATCCAAGTGTCGCCGCTTTGCGGAACACAGGTGACTTGCACGATCACAGAGCTATCGGCGGCGCCACCGACTGTCGTATATCCGGGTGGCATCGGCACTCCAGGATCCGTCCATTCCCGAGCTGGTGGCGACAGTGCCAAATGAGTTTTCACGAACGCTTCCCAGACCCCACGGAACCCGGGGCCGCATCATGCCAGCCAGCGATTGTCGGCGGTCGGGGGTTTTGGGCGGTCAATCCGTCGCGGCAGACCGCCATCGGGCAGCATGAGACTTCGCGATCCCTTGCGGAGTGAAGTTGGCAGTCGATCGGATTCCGGTCCGCTGAGCGGACCGCGCTCTTGCCCAACCAGGCTGCTCGACGCGCAATAGAACTCGCACCTCGCGGAAGTAACTGCCGGCGTTCTCGCCAATAAAACTGAGAGGAATTGGGGGTCGTCCCATGGTCAACGCATCAAAGGCGGGAGGACGGCTGGCGCGGACCCAGCCCGAATCATGACACAGCCCGTCACGGCCGCCGCCGGCCGCGCCCCAATAGATGTCCATCCCGGCCAACCGACGCCGATGGGCGCGACGCCCGATCCAGTGGGCACGAACTTCGCGGTGTACTCCTCCTCGGCGAGCGAGGGCGGCGTCAGCTTGTGCCTGTTCGCCGACGACGGCACCGAGACCCGGCTACCGATGACCGCGCGCACCGGAGACGTGTGGCACGGCTATGTTCCTGGCGTCGGCGCCGGGCAGCGCTACGGCTACCGGGTCGAGCGGCCGTGGAATCCAGGTGCGGGGTTGTGGGCCAATGAGGCCAAGCTGCTGCTGGACCCCTGGTCGAAGGCCATCGACGGCGGCTACGACGGAGACTCGTCGGCGTGTGCGCACCTGCCTATGGACCGCATCACCCCCGACCCGCGCCCCTCCGCCCCGCACACCCCCCGCTCGGTGGTGGTCGATCCGAGCTTTGACTGGGGCGGCGACACACCGCCGCGCATCGCGATGGCCGACTCGGTCATCTACGAAACCCATGTACGGGGCTCTACCAAGCAACACCCCCAGGTGATCGACTCGCTGAAGGGCACCTACGCCGGGTTGGCCAGCGACCCGATCATCGCGCACTTGACGTCGCTGGGGATCACCGGTGTTGAGTTGATGCCGGTGCACCAGTTCCTGCCCGCCGCAACGCCAGTACCGGCGGGGCTGACCGACTACTGGGGCTACATGAGCATCGGATTTTTCGCCCCGCACGGCGGCTACAGTTCGGCCGGCACGCGGGGCCAGCAGGTGACCGAGTTCAAATCGATGGTCAAGGCCGTGCACCGCGCCGGCATCGAAGTAATTCTCGACGTGGTCTACAACCACTCCGCGGAAGGCAATCCCGACGGCCCGAGCGTCGGGTTCCGCGGACTGGATAACCCCACCTACTACTGGCTGAACCCCGCCGACCCTAGCAATTACTACGACTACAGCGGCACCCGCAACACGCTGGACGCCGGCGAGCCCGAGGTACTGCGGTTGATCCTGTCCAGCCCGCGCTACTGGGCCAGCGAGATGCACGTGGACGGGTTCCGATTCGACCTGGCCGCCGTGCTGGCCCGCCAGGAGGGCAACCTGGAGAAGTTCGCGGCGTTTTTGGACCTGGTCTACCAGGACCCGGTGATCTCACAAGTCAAGCTGATCGCCGAACCGTGGGACGCCAACGGCGGCTACGTGCTGGGCCAGTTCCCCCTACCCTGGGCGCAGTGGAACGACCACTACCGCGCCAACGTGCGCGACTATTGGCGGGCCCAGGCCGGCATCGGCGACTTCGCTACCCGGCTGGCCGGTTCTCATGACGTGTTCGCCGCCCCCGATCAGACCCCGGAGTCATCGGTCAACGTCGTCACCTGCCACGACGGCTTCACGCTGACCGACCTGGTGTCCTACAACGCCAAGCACAACGAGGCCAACGGAAACAACAACAGCGACGGCAGCGACGACAACCGGTCCTGGAACTGCGGCGCAGAGGGACCCACCACCGATCCGGGCATCGCGGCGCTGCGCGCCCAGCAGCGGCGAAACTTCCTGGCCACCATGCTGATATCCCAAGGCGTGCCCATGATCCTGGGTGGGGATGAGATCGGGCGCACCCAGCAAGGCAACAACAACGCCTACTGCCAAGACAACTCCATCAGCTGGTACGACTGGAACCTGGATCAGGAACGCCGCGACCTCCTCGCTTTCACCACGAAGGCGATCGCACTACGAAAAGCCCACCCGGTGTTTCGGCGGCGCAGCTTTCTCACGGGCCAGCAGCTCCGGCCGGGTGCCGGTGACGACGTTGTCTGGTTGTGGACCGACGGCACACCCATGACACCGGATCACTGGAATTCCGGGTCGCTGTCATTTGCCATGTGGCTCAACGGCGCAGCGCTGACCGACACCGATGCCGACGGCAACGCCCTCAGCGACGACACATTCCTCATCCTGTTCAACGCTCCCTGGAAACCGCAGGTCTTCACCCTGCCGTCGTCCAGCCTCGGCGCCACGTGGATGCCGATACTTGACACCACACAGGCCACCGGCTCAGCCGCGCCGGGCTCGCCCCTGCTGACCGCTGGCACACAATGCAGCGTGGGCGCCCGAAGCCTGCTCGCGCTATTTCGGAAAGACTAATGTTGCCTTTGGGTGATCTTCGGGAGCACGTCGCGCGCTGATCTGCCGATTCCGCTGCTGTGACGGCGGCTAGGCGAGGAGGATGATGAAGAACATCGTGGTTTGCTTCGATGGCACCGGAGACGAGGTCCGGGCCACTGGCAACACGAACGTTGTGCAGATGTTCCGCCGGTTATGTCATGACAGTGACCGGCAGCTGACGTACTACAACCCCGGCGTCGGAACGTTCTCTGCCGCTGGTGCATGGACGCCACTCGCCCAACGGATCTCGCGATTGATGGGCAACGCATTTGGTGCGGGCATGCGCGCGAACATGGAGGAGGCATACCAGTTCCTGATCAACCATTGGGTCCCCGGCGATCGCCTGTTCATCTTTGGCTTCAGCCGCGGCGCGTACTGCGCGCGGGCTCTGACGGGAATGCTGCATCTGATCGGTGTGATGCGGCCCGGCGCCGACAACCTCGTCCGGTACGCGGTCAGCAACTATGCGCGGACCAATCCCCGTTGGGCCGACCAGGATTGGCACCAGGCCCGCCAGTTCGCCTCGATTATGTCGCAGGATGTCGCCGGCCACCACGGTGTGCCGGTGACCTATCTGGGCCTCTGGGACACGGTTAAGGCGCCCGGCATTTTGCGGCGCAGCATGGAGTGGCCGTTCACTCGGGAACTGCCGAATGTGCTGGCGGGGCGACACGCGGTATCCATCGACGAGAAGCGCCGCCCGTTCCGCGAATATCTCGTCGAGCCGAACCAGCCCGCGATCGAGGAGGTGTGGTTCGCGGGGGTGCATTCTGACATCGGCGGCGGGTTCCTGGACAAGCCTTGCCTGGGTGATATCGCCCTGAAGTGGATCGTCGAGGGAGCGCAGCAGGCCGGGCTCCTGCTCGGCGACGACCTACCGTTGCCGGCGCTGACCATCGACAACGCAACGGCCACTATTCACCACATGGCCTGGTACTGGATCTTGTTGACGTACCGCCGTCGGCCCGTGCCTGGAAACGCTTTCATACACGCCAGCGTTGCCCAGCGAATGGCGAAGCAACCGGGGTACGGCCGATACCTCCCGCGCGACTCGTGGGCCGATCCCGGCTGGTTGACCGACGCGCCCGGAAACCCGTGAGCGCCTCTTGCCACCACCAGCGGGACCCGAAAGTACACCTGCCTACGGACCATCGCGGCGACGATGATGGTGCCCCGTGCGGTCCACTGTGCAGCAACACCTTCACCCTCGCCTCGTTGACCCCAAGCCAACAAAGTGAGCTCCCAATCTAGGCAGGCACATGTCTGGACAGTGGGTCAGTGGTCGGTACCGGGGCGCAACATACGCATTCCGGTGTGAAGGGTCGGCGTCCGTGAACGCTCTCATCGCAGCGGAATCGCCTCCGTCGGAATCGCGAAGTCACCAACAACGCTGCAGCGGCCCGGTCAACCTGCCACGGTTCGTCGCTGGGCTCCTCTAGCCGGCCAAGCCCCGTCAAAAAACCGTGCGCAGGCGGAACCTGGCAGACATCCGTCCGAGCACGGCTGCCCGTCGGTGACCGGTCCACTCAGCGGACCACGCTCTTGCGTAATCGACGGCGGTCGATGCCCAATGAGATCTCGATGGCTTTACAGAGAGAGTGCACCAGGGGCGAAAAGCGGTCATTGAGCGCGCTAACGTCAACAGCACTCCGCTACGAGGTAAGGATGTGAACGATGGCTAAAGCAACTGGTCGGCCGCGCGCGACAGACGATGCCGATGGCGAGGCTGCTTCGCCAGAACAGCCAGCCAGCGGCGACAGCACGTCCAGTCCGGCCTCCTCGGATACCCTGCAGTCGTTCACGCTCGATGATCTTGCTCAGTACACCAACGAGGGTGCCTTTGGGCCGACCGCCGGCAAGGAATTCCGGGTGTTCTACGTCGGCCGCGACGACGTGCACGGCGTGCTCGTGCACCTGTTCACCCGGGTCCGGCTGAGCGTAAAGATGAACATGTTCGGCTACGACGACGACCAGCTCAATCAGATCCTGGACGGCCTGGTCAAGGATCCCACGGTCATGGTGCAGGTCACTCTGGACAGGTCTCAGGCCTCCGGCGCCCACGAAAAGGCGATCTTGTCCTCTGATGAAGCCAACGACCCGACGGGGTACGCGGCCGACTTCGCGGTCGGCGAATCGGACACCCACCAGATCAGCCACACCAAGGGCGGTGTGCTCGACGGCATCGTCGCCTTCGAAGGCTCCACCAACTGGTCGTCCTCCGGCGAAGGCACCGGAATCACCCTCGGTGCGGCTAAACAGCACCCCGGATTCAAGGCGCAGAACAACACCCTGGCGGTGTACATCAATCCGTACGAGATCGCGAAATTCTCCGCCCGACTCGACTACGAACACGGCGTCGCAGTCCATCAGAGCCAGTCCGCACGCGCAAAGTCGTAACCATCGTCCAGTAAAGCCATTTGGCTCAGCTGTCTGCTGGTCGTTGATGACGGAGCTGGTGCGGGCCCGATCCCGGTCCGTGGCGGCGGCTTGACCGGCTGCCGCGGTCCAAGGCCCCGGAGCGCTGGCGTGGAGGTATTCCGTCATGAACGTGACTATCGTGGTCGACGAAGAGCGGTTGCGCGGCTGCGCCAGCTGGCTATCACGGAGTCGGCGCGAGGGATCACATCGATGAAAACACCGACATACCAACACGTCGGCAACCCAATGTCGAGATTGTGTGACGTCGGCGGACCGCTCGACCCGGCTGATCGCCGCAGCCTGGACACTCGTCGCCGCGGTTTAGCCACGCTGATCGGCTCATGACCGCAACCCCGATCGCTCTTCACAGGAGAGGACGGCGATGACCACGCCAAGTCCACCGCTGCCGCAGCAGATCTACATCATTCGCCACGGCGAGAAACCGGCCGACCCGCCGGCCGCGTCGCCCGGTCAGCCCACCTCAGTGCCGGGTCCCCCGTTCGGGGTCGACGTCGACGGCAACCAGAACGCACATTCCCTGCTGCCGAGGGGATGGCAACGCTCCGGAGCGTTGGCCGTGCTGTTCGACCCCGCCGTCGGGGCGTTACAGGCGGGGCTGCGCACACCCACCGCGTTGTACTCGCCCTCCTACGGGAAGCCGGAAAAGACGCAGGCACACCGCACCTACCAGACCATCCAGGGCCTGGCTGGGCGACTCGGCTTGCCCATTCAGTCACCCGTGTCTGAAGGCCAGGAGCCCGCCCTTGCCGAGGCGATTCTGGGCAGCGGCGACCAGGTGGTGCTGATCTGCTGGGAACATCAGCACATTCCCGCCCTTGCTCAGGCCATCCCCACCCTCGACGCCACAACCATTCCCACCAAGTGGCCGGGCGAACGGTTCGACGTCATCTGGACCTTTGCCCTCGATGCCGTCACCGGACGCTATGCGTTCGGCCAAGTGCCCCAACAACTCCTGGACGGCGACACCGCCACGGTGATCTGAGCCGGAGTGGAGTCTCTGTCGCTGTAGCCCGGACTGCTACTGCCACCGACCCCAGGTGAAAACCCCCGATTGGGAACGCTGCCCGAGTGACAGCAATGCGTAGTGAGGTATCCATCTGTGGCCGCAGGCTCGCTGCTGCCAAACTATCTTGGCGAGTTCGTCGCGGCCGACGACATCGAGTTTGATGCCCGCGTGGTACACGTAACCGTCACCACAGATGCGCCGAGTGCGCGGGCTTCGTCGTTCTGATTTAGAACAACTACCCGGCGCTGAGCCTCATTGTTGCGACGTTGATGTGGGGCCAAAGTACGCCGTTGAATACAAGGATTGATAGCTGTGAGTACTGCAGTTGCAGGAGCGTCGGCACGCCCGGGAAGGGCTGGATTCCTTCGTCGCCGACGGGCACCTTGGGGGGACCGGCGGGGCCCGGCGTGCAGGCGCCCCGCCGGGTTCTCTGTGGGCAAGGTGGCTCCATGTGCCGTTTCCCGCACCCAGAACGCCGGGGCCGATGCCGGGCACCGGCGGATTACGTGGTGAAGAGGCGCACTTCGAGTCGGAAGCCTGCGGCGGTTTTCTTCAGGGGGCCGGTGACGGTCACGGCCTTCCCCGGGACCAGGTTGGCGGAGAGGCTGTCGAAGGCCCCCGCTTCCTGGAGGTCCAGGGCTTTGGGAGCCCCAACGGCCTTGTCCCACTGGATCTTGTCGGCGGCCACCATCGCCACCAACTGCACCGGGGGCTGGCCGGCGGCGTCCAGCACCAGCCGACCGTCCTGGGCGCTGCCGCTGACAGTGCCGGTCAGGCTCATCTCGATGCCCCGCAGCCGGTAGCTCTGGTTGACCACCCGCTGGAACTCCAGCTCCCACTGGTCCAGGGCTGGCAGGTGGTCGTGGGTGAGGAAGACGCGGGCCGTCGAGTTCTCGGCGTCCGCAATGGGGTCCACTGCCTGCACGCCCTGCAGGGTGGCCAGCCCCTCGTAGGCGCCGCCCCAGCATGCGCCAATGCCGTAGGGGCAAGTTCCCAGCAGTCCCACCACCACAGCCGGCCCGGCGGCGTTCGCGAGCACGTTGGCCTGCGTGGCCAAGGCGTCGGCGGGAGGAGCCGCCCCTGCGGGTGCCGCGGCGGCCACCGGCGGGCCAATCTTGGCTGCGGCGGCCTTTGTGCCGCCCGGTGTCCACTGGACCTGGATCACCTTCGCTACCGAGGGCACGCCGAGCTTCGAGATCAGGAACAGCAGGTAGTGCCCGGGCGGGCAGACGTTGGGGGTGGCGGGGGCGGTGACGGTCAAGCCGCCCGCGCTGGGCTCGAAGGCCAGAAAGTTGATGTGCTGGTTCATGTTGAAGGCGTGGGTGACTGACGAGAGGCGGATCAGGGTGACCTTGGCGACTTCGGCCGCCTGCTCGGTGCCCACCTGGAAGGTGGTCCCGTGGTCCACCGTCGCCGGCGCGTTGGTGATAAGCGGCCGGGGCCCCTTGAATAGGTAGGGCGGCGAGAAGACCTGGCCGTCCCGGTGGCTGTCGAACGGGTCGTTTTGATCTGGGGCGCTGGTGGGCCGATACTCGCCGCCGCCGGCGCTGAGCACGCTGCCGTCCGGCAGCAGCACCGCGGTGCTGTGGTAGCAGCGATCAACCTGCTCAGCCACCAGTTCCGTCCATTGCCCGCCCACCGGGTCCCAGAGTTCCGCGGTGTGCACCGGCTGGCCCGGCGTCAGATCGTTGAAACCCTGACCGCCCAGACCGCCGCCGCCCCGGGTGCCGCCGGTGACCAAAACGGTGCCGTCGGCCAGGATGGTGGCGTTGTGCTGCCGGCGGGCGAACTGCATGGGGGCGGTGGCCTTCCATACCGGCGAGGTTGCCTGGAGGTCGATAATCTCGGCCACCGCGGTGGGCGCCTGGCCGTTGGGCCCGTTGCCACCGCCAATGTAAATGATCTTGTCGACGTCGTACATCACCGACGGCGCGTAGTCCCGGGCCCCCTGGGCCCGCGCCTGGCTGGTTGTCCAGTTCCCGCCGCCGGTCACGTCCAGTGTCCAGGATGCCGCCAGCGAGCCGGACATGAAGACCTTCCCGGAGGAGGTCACGTGCATGCGGGGAAAGAGTGGGAAGACCGCCTTGGGCAGCGTGGCCAGCCCGGGGTTCCAGGCGCCGTTGTTCCAGACCTGCGGGATGGGGTTGTTGGGCGTCTGGCCGTTCTGCAGGAAGCTGCCCGAGGTGACCAGCACACTGCCGTCGGCCAGGGTGGTGGCGGTGGGGTACCAGCGGCCGTTGTTCATGACCGCGGTGGGGGTCCAGGTGTTGGCCACGGGGTCGTAGATGCAGGCCTGGTTCAGCCCCTGGCTGTCGAACAGGTGCCCGCCCACCACCATCAGCCGGCCGTCGGGCAGGAAGGTGTGGCCGGAGCAGAACAGGTTGATGGTGGTGCCGTCGGCCAGCGTGGGCTGAGGGGTGTTGGTCACCTGGCCGGTGGCAGGGTTCCAGAGGAAGGGCGTGCAGGCGTGCACGTCCAGGGACTGGGTCGGCTGATCTCGCCGGCCCCAAATGAGCAGCTGGCCGTTGGGCAGCAGGTGGGCGTGGATGGCCACGTTGGGCAGCGGGAACACCGGTCCCCACTGGCCCCGGACGGCGGCGGACTCCACCGTGAACGTGAACGGGGCGCCCCGCGCGGCAGTCTCGTCGGCGGTAGTGGCGGAGACGGGGCCGTTGGCCAGGAGGAAGGTGGTGTCATGGTCGCTGTAAGGGATGCGCACGTAGTACTGCACCACGTCACCGGCGGCGAAGGTGTTGGCCGGAAGGGTGGCGGCGTAGAACTTGTCGTTGCCGGCCGCGCTCCAGAACAGCATGGGGGCCTCCGTCCAGGCGGCGTCGGTCGTGCGCTTGAAGAAGACGCTGCTGCCCACCTGCAACTGGTTGCCCGGGTTGCCGCCGGGCCCCTGGTCCTGGTTGCCGCTGAAGATGGTGATGGCCATCCCCGGCACCAGGGCGCCGATGGGGTCGCGCATGCCGCCCCGCCCGCGCGGTTGTGGGTTGGTGGGGATGTGCCATGCATTGCCAAGGTTCACCATGTGGAATCCTCCATGCTCAGTGCCGGACGTGCGTTGGTCAGTACTCGATGATCGTCGTCCCCCCGGAATGGGTGAAGTTGAAGGGTGCTCACTTTTTCGACCGGGCTCACCTATTCACTTTCGACCGTCGTCGTCACTGATGGGCCCAAGCATCCGTTGGCGAAACCGCTCACCATCCAACAAACAGCCCATTCACCTTGCGGCAAGATAGGAGTATCTGTATCCGCGCGGTGCGGGGTGCACATCGCCTCGATCGTGCACAAGCTGCAGGTCGCCGACCGCGCCGCCGTGGTGGGGCTCTTCGGGCGGTCACGAAGCTGAGTTGCTCGTGGTCCTGGCCGTCTCAGAACTCAACCAGGCGCACCTGTAGCCGGTACCCCGCACCCGTCCGATGCAGGGGTCCGATGACCGTCAGCCGTCGACCGTCGGCGGCTTTCGATGAGCGAGCGAGCGTGTCGTACGCGGCCGTCTCGCCCGGCACGGCGGCCTGGGGGCCTCCGGCGCCAGGATCCCATTGGATCTTCCCTCCCGGGTCGAGGGGGGCCAGCTCAACCGCGGGTCTGTGGCCTTCGTCGGCCAGTATGAGCACACCGTCCCGCGCTTGGATGGTGCCCTTGAGGGTCACTTCGACCCCGCGCAGCACATAGGCCTGGCGGACCATCCGCCGGAATTGATCGTCCCAGTGATCCAGCGCGGGCAGCCGATCGTCTTGCAGGTAAACCGTCGCCGTCGAGGTGTACCCGTCGGGGATGGGGTCGACACACTGCACTCCCTCGAGGCTGCGGAGCGCCTCGTTCGCGCCACCCCAGCAGGCCGCGATGCCGTACGGGCAGATTCCCGTGATCCCGACTACCACCGGGGTACCACTGGCCGCGTCGCGCACCATGGCCCGCTGGGCAAAGGCGTCCTTGGGAGCCTCCCGCGCGCTGGCGGCCAGAGCCTCGGGCTGTGCGGCCTCGACTGCCTCGGCCGCGCGGGCAGCTGGGGCAGCGGGCGCTGAGATCTGGACGATCTTCGCGACCGACGGCACGCCCTGACTGTTCAGGATGAACAGCATGTAGTGCCCGGGCGGGCAGACATTGGCGTTGGGCGGCGCGATCGCCGTGAGGTTTCCTCCGGCGACTTGAGGAACGAGGAAGTTGATGCGCTGGTTGGTGTTGAATGAGTGGGTCACGGAAGACAGGCGGATCAAGCTGATGGTGGCGATCTCTTCCGGCTGAGCGGTACCGATCTGGAACGTTTCGCCGTAGTTGAGCGAATCCGGCGCCGAGGT
The DNA here is from genome assembly GCA_963728815.1 of uncultured Actinomycetota bacterium. Lineage (GTDB taxonomy): Bacteria > Actinomycetota > Actinomycetes > Mycobacteriales > Mycobacteriaceae > Mycobacterium. The sequence continues at coordinate 1,288,262 of CAVSLH010000009.1, read as the reverse complement.
GATCTCGGGCTGGGGTCCCTTGAACAGGTAGGGGGGAGAGAACAGCTGGGCGTCGGTGTGCGTGTCCTGCGGGTCGTTCGCCACCTGCTGCCGCGTTCCCTCGTTCAGGAAGAACTCACCGCCGCCCGCACTGAGCACCCGTCCGTCCGGAAGAAGCACCGCGGTCGAGTGGTAGCAGCGGTCCGTATTTTCCGCCGCCAGCATCGTCCATTGCCCGGTCTTCTTTTTCGGGTCCCACAGCTCCGCGATGTGCACGGGCTGGCCCGGGTCGAGATTGTTGAAGGCCTCATCGCGTGCCCCGCCGCCGCGTGTACCCCCGGTGACCAGCACCGTCCCGTCCGGGAGGATGGTGGCGTTGTGCTGTCGGCGGGGGAAATTCATGGGATCGGTTGGCTGCCAGCGAAGTTGCGCCTGGCTCAGATCGATGGTCTCGGCGTTCGGGGTCGGCGGGTTGCCGCCGCCGACGAAAAGAACCTTGTCGACGTCGTACAGCACCGACGGGGCATAGTCGCACACCCCGTTGGGCCGCTGGACGTCGTTAAGCTCGGTCCACGTGCCTCCTCCTGAGACTATCGGGTTCTCAATGTCCAGCGACCAGGTCTGGACGAGCGAGGTCATGTAGACGAGGCCCGAGGAAGCGACGTGCATCCGCGGGAACAGGTCAATAGTCGCGCCCGGAATCAGCGCAGCCGCGGGCGCGATGCTGGTGAAATTCCCGTTACTCCAAATCTGGGGTATCACATTGTTGGCGATCGAGGGCGCTTTCTGCGTGGGGTCGAAGAAACTGCCCGACAGGACCAGGACGCTGCCGGACGGCAAGGCGATCGCCGTCGGGTACCACCGGCCGGCGTTCATCACGGCGGTGGGTGTCCACGTATCGGCGGCGGGATCGTAGATCGTCGCCTGGTTCAGGCCCTGGCGGTCGGCGAGGTGGCCCCCGGCCACCAGCAGGCGCCCGTCCGGCAGGAACGCGTGGCCGGAACAGAAAAGGTTGGCGTTCGTCTTGCCGTCGGGCAGTGTGGGCTGCTTCCGCGTGGGCGTCAGGTCGCCGTTCGCGGGATTCCAGAGAAAAGGAGTGCATGTGGCCCGAGGGGCGGGCGGCAATCCCGGCCCGAGAGCGCTGGGGGGATCGGTGTCCAGGGACTGCTGGGGGTTATCCCGTCTGCCCCACATGAGCACGAGGCCGTTCGGCAGCATGTGCGCATGGATGCCGACGTTCGGCAACGTGAAGTTAGCCCCCCACTGACCCCGCACCGCCGGTGTCTCGATGGTGAAGGTGAACGGCGACGACTGCGCCGCGGTTTCGTCCCCCGTGGTCACGGAGAGCATGTCGGCGGCGGCCTGCAGGAACGTGGTGTCGTGATCGTCGTACGCGATGACCAGGTAGTACTGGACGACGGTGCCCGTCGCGAACGCGCCCGTCGGGATCGCCCCCGAGTAGTACTTGTTGTTGCCGATCGCGGTGGCGAAGACCATGGGCACCGTTGTCCACGCCGTGTCCGTCGTCCGCTTGAACAACACCGCGCTGCCGTCTTGCAGCTGGTTGCCAGGGTTCCCGCCGCCCTGAAACTGGTTGCCGCTGAAGACGGTGACGCTCGGCACGGGATCCGTCGGAAAGACGGGGTCGCGCATGCCGGCGTTACCGAACGGTTCGGGGTTGCCGGGCAGGTGCCACGCATTGCCAAGGTTCACCATGTGGAATCCTCCATGCTCAGTGCCGGACGTGCGTTGGTCAGTACTCGATGATCGTCGTCCCCCCGGAATGGGTGAAGTCGATCTCGATGAAACCCGCCGCCGCGTCGTAGCGCCAGCCGGGAACTCCCGATCCTGGTGTTCCCTGCTCGGGCAGGACCACGTTGTCGCGCCGGACCGAGCTCGGCTGGTCGCCCAGAATGCGCAGCGTGATCGTGCGGGCCGTCGAGGAGATGGTGATCGTCCCCGACGCGGCCGTGCCCTGACACTGCAGGCTGGTGCCGTCGAACGCGCTGAACCCGGAGGTGCCGGCCGGATAGGCCTGGATCAGCCAGCTGCCGTCCATGGTGCTGACCTGGGAGTTGTTAACGTAGTTGGCGTCGCAGAGGGTGCGCACGTCGCTGCGCAGCATGGGGATGATGGCGCCCTCGCGTACGAACAGGGGGAACTGCGCCTGGTTGGCGTTGCTCCACGTGATGAGCTGGCCGCCCATATGGGGGGCGTTGGTCCAGAAGTCCAGCCAGGTCCCGGCTGGGAGGTAAAGCTCGCGCTGCGTCGCGTTCGGGGCCAGCATCGGGGCCACCAGGAACTCGTTGCCGAAGCAGTAGACGTGCTGGACCGCATACGTGTTGGCGTCGGCCTGGTTGAGCAGGACGAGCGGGCGGATGATCGGCAACCCGATCGTGCTCGCCTGCTGCGCGTAGGTGTAGATGTACGGGAACAGGCGGACGTGCAGCCGGGCGAAGAACTGGTAGTTGGCCAGGGCCTGGTCGCCGAACCGCCAGGGGAACTGCAGCTCGCGGGTGACCTGGCGATGCATCTGCATGATCGGTGAGAAGCAGCCGAACTGGGTCCACCGCATGAACAGGTTGGGTGGTGACTTGCTGAAGTTGACGTCCTGGTACCCGCAGATGTCATGGCCCCAGATCGAGTACGCGCTCATGGCGGCCGACAGCCCGGCCACGATCACGCTCGGCAGCCCGTTGTCGCCGAAGTTCGGCTCGTTGTCCCCGGCCCAGCAGCCCGGAAAGGCCTGAGAGCCGGCGAAGCCGCTCCGGGCCAACAGGACTCCGGACGTTCCGAGCACGTTCCACACCGTCTTGTGGTACTCCAGGCAGTAGCCGTTCTGCATCTGAGTGCCCGTCCGCCCGTCCGCGTACGCCGCCGTCAGCGGTATGTAGGTATTGGTTCCGTTGCCGCTTTCGCCGTCGTCTGTCTTGAACCCGCCTATCACCGGCTCTTTGGCGCCAGAAGCCGTCACCGCGCTGGATCCCGCGACGAGCTTCTGGAGCTGATCCTGCAGCCATTGCTGTCCCGCCGCGCCGGTGAAGTCGACCGGGCTGCCGTGGCCTTTCCACCAGGGGACGACCAGCGGCGCGCCGTGGGGCGCCTGCCGTACGAATGCGCCCTTCGCCGCCCCGTCGGCGTAGTTGGCCGCCTGTCCGAGGTTCTGGCCGGCGACCTTCTCGTCGTCCGAGCTCACGTTGACGAACGGCGTCATCCAGCAGATGACCTTCAGGCCGTTGCTCTGCAGGAACTGCATCATTTCCGCCGGCGATTTGAATCCGGGGTAATGGACCCCGTCGATCGTGGCGTCAGCCCCGAACTGGGTCATGTTGAACTGGAAGTCGTTGTAGGCAACCTCCCAGGGAGAGTCGAACACGAATACCGAAGCAGGGATGCCGCGGTCGCCGTACTGGGTGACCGCGTAGCGGACCTCACCTCCGCTGCGCCAGATGTCAGATGAGATCCACGGGCCGAACGCCCACGGTGGCGGCAGCGGCGGCCGTCCGGTGAGTCCGGTGTAACGGGTCAGGACGTCGGTCAGCGCGGGCCCGTACACCAGGTTGATACGCAAGGTGGGGAAGCGGTTGGTGACGACGAACCGGTCGGCCGCTCCCGCCCGCATATCGAAGCTGCTCTGCGCCGAGGAGTCCAGGTGCAAGCCGTAGCCGCGGGTGCTGATGAACCATGGAGCCACCTTGTAGGAGTGGTCGTGCTTGGTGCCCGGGTCGTCGAAGGTCAGCATGTCGACGACGTTGCCGGCCTGATCGAGCGCGTTGAACTTCTCGCCGAAACCGAAGAAGTGTTCCTGCGCGCTGGTGGGCCCGGCGATCGCCGTCTGCAGCGGCTTTAGCGATCCCCAGTCCACGACCTCGTAACGCAGCACGCCTTCGTCGGCGAAGGTGAGATTGGCCTCGATCTGGGCGTCGCCGACCGCCTGCCGGACGGAGAGCCCATTAGCCACGGGCGTCGACGAAACCACGGCGCCGAACAGCAGCGGCCCGTTCGGCGTGAGAACCGCCGGCGGGCTCAGGTCGACGACGTTTGCCCCCGCGGTGCCGGACAAATCCGGCCCGGCCAGCTGGATATGACCGGTCGTCTGCGAGATCCGGGCCTGGAGGGGCGCGGCGTCGACCGTCAGCGCCGGGCCAGCTGCCTCAAGCACCCACGGCACGCCGTCGGGAAAGCCTGCCACGCGCGTCCCCCTTCCCTGTTCGTAGCTTTGGTCGGTCGCCGTCCGTTACTGGCTCATCATTGGGCGGGAGATTGGCGTTCGACCGTTTCTCAGTTAAAGACCGATTGAGGAACCACGATGGGGTCGTGGGACACAAGCGTCGCGACCGACACATGTGGCCACGTCAGCCCGTTGAAATTCAAGAACACGGTCTGCGAGTACTGAATTTGTGTAAACCTCACAGTAATTGTCCGCGGCTGTGTGATCGGGACGGGCGGCGCGACATGGAAACGGGGTGCGGGCAGGCCGGGATGGGGAGCTTCGCCCGGGATGGTCAGTGGCGGGTGCCCCGGCGTGAACGGCGGAATCACAATCTGGGACTCCACGGTTTCGATCCAAAAAATTGCTTCCATGCTGATTGTCTGCGCGTTTTGTCCCTTTGCGTTCGGATTGGTCAGCGCCGCGGCGTCGCCGAGCAAGAAGGCGATGTTGTCCGCACCGCCCCCGAACAGGGGGCTAGCGGGGTCTGTGGCGACGACGATTGTGGTGGTCGATACGATCTTTTGGTTTTCGATGTGCTTGCGCAGCAACGTGTTCGGATCGTCGAGCAGCTGCTGAGCAGTGATCCCGCTGGGGGCGGGGAAGTTCGCCGGATCCAGATCCTGAGGTATGCGCGCAGTCCCGCCGGTCGCGGCTGTCTGGCTGGGAAAGGTTATCAGGTTCTGCGTACCCGCCACGAACGGGGTGATGCCGCTGGGGGTGCCTGGTGGTACGGCGATGTTGGCGGCGTTCACTGGCTTAATCGTCGGCGGTCCGCTGACCGGAGGGAACGAGGTTCCCTGCGCGTTAATGGTGGTGCCGTGTGGGATTGACGCCATCCGCGTCAACGTCTGCCCCTCTTTCGGGTCGGTGGTCGTCGGTACGATCACCCACAGTCCCGGCTCGAAATGAATGCCGACCGGGTTTTTCGGATCGGTGATATCGGTGATCGTCTGAAGGTAAGGCACCCCGTTGAGGCTGATGTCGCCCTGCACCTCGCCGCGGTTGGGCACCGTACCAAGAGGCTTATCGAAAGACAAGGTTTCGGAAGTGAGGTTGAGTTCCAGAACATTGTCGCTGTTCGGAACTGGGGTGGGCAGCGCGGTGGGCGTCGCAGGATTCTGCGGCCGGAAGATGGTGTTGAAGCCGTTACCGTGGAACGTTCCGGTGAAGTTCTCGAGCGGGCCCAGCGGTGGCCCGGTGGGCGGCGCGGCGGTTACGATCAGCGGGCGCACGCCCAGACGCTCGGGCACCGCTCCAAATAGGAAGTCTTTCGGTCGAGAAACAGCGGTTTCTAGGGCGTCGGTTGTGGGCGTGGGCTGTGTCACTGTGGCCTCCTTGGATTGGGGTTGAATGCGTCAACTGGTCATGGCTCTCATCAGCGATCGGTATTGCTCGCGTTCGATCTTTGCAGTCAGCGCTGCCGCGAAAGCAATGCGTAGCGCAATGCGCGTTTTCAATTGTTGTGACGGTTAGCGCACTGCCTGCGCCACGTCCTGTTCCATTTGCGTACCGCACGGGCTGTTCGGTCAAGCTCCCGGTCCGCTGAGCGGACCGGGAGCCGACCACATGTGCGGGTGCGCGGACCAGCGGGTGCGGTTCCAACTGCCGTTTTGATGCCCTGATGTGCGGCCCCCGCCTTTCTGAAAGGCTTCTGCCGCGGGGGCGGTTGTTTGCGGATCAGGACAGCGGATCGAGCCGAGCCCACGCGCTTCCGCCGATCACCTACCGTTTCAATCCCGCCGTCTTCATTGTCGGGGGAGAAGGGGCAGGTTGGATGGCAGGAACGCCTGCGTGCGGATGGCCGCCTCAATGAGATGCTGAGCGCAAGGTCAAGAAGCGGGCTCAGCTGCTGTCATTTGCCACGGTGATGGGACCACCGGATTGCCAGGGGCATGGGACCACCTGATTGGCTTAGTGAGCATGGTGTTCTTCCTAATCGTGGTGGTGTCTCAAGTGAGGGTTTCTGGCGGCGTCGGTAGGACTGGCCGTCGATGACCAGTCCTTGGGCGGTCGAGGTGAGCCGGTCGACCGCCGATTGGCCATTGTCGACCGGTTGACCTTCGCCGGACAGATCATAGAAACCGGCACCACTTCCTACCGACTGGCCCACGCGTGCCAACGACGCAGCGCCGTCGACCAGTAACGCGAACGGCCAGAACAGGATCGGTTACAGTCCGAGGACATGTTGGTCACCGATCTGCGCCACTTCCTTGACCTTCCCCTTGACACGCCGGGTCCTGCACGTCAGCCAGGCGAGTACCTCACCACGTCATGGCCACCGACCGCGCCGGTCTCAAAACCGTCACTTTAGTTCCGGTGGCGGTCACGCCGCGGCGCAAGGATCGCGCCGTCACCGCCGAGCTGTTTCGGTTCGACGACATGAGCCTAAGGACCTACCTGGCCGGCACCGACCGCGACCTGCCCGCCGCGCCCGGCTGACTGTCCCACTGAGCACTACTGGCCTGGTGCTCGACTGGCAAGGCATGAGGGCACAATCACGTCCCATGGCGAGATGTGCGTCAGGACCGATCGGCACCGTGGACGCAATCGGCCGAGTCGGTACAGAGGAGGCATGCACCACAGCAGTTTTTGCTCGGCAACTGGTCGAGCGAGGTCAGGCAGCCGTCGGTGTTCGTAGAGGCGACGGCCGCATCGGTTGCTGGAAAAGCCCCCTTCGCTCGGGCGGGAAACATCAACCTCTTGGCAACACGGGTATTCGTTTCGACAATGGAGGATCACCCGATGACCGACCCGGGCGGTTCGGGGCACCGCAAGCGGATCGTTGTGTGCTTTGACGGCACGGCCAACCAGATTGGTGCCGGAAACCTCACCAACGTCGCCAAGCTGTTCGACATGCTCAACAAGGCCGATCCCAACAGCCAACTCGCTTATTGCGACCCCGGCGTCGGCACACTGGCTCCGGCCAGCGCACAATCGGCCATTTGGTGCACCGCCTCGCTACTGTTCATGCGCGCGGTCGTTAGGAGAATGAAAGCCCATGTGGCGCAGGCATATCGGTGTCTGATGCAACATTGATGAACGGGTGATTCCGTTTGCGTTTTCGGGTTCGGCCGTGGCACTTTCACGGCTCGCGCGCTCGCCGGCATGCTGTTGCGGCCGGGACTGATGCGGCCGGGATCGGAGAACCTCCTGCCGTACGCCGTCGAAAAGTACGCCATCAACCGGGATTTCAAACGTGACGAGTACGCGGGAATGGGACGAATTCGCGCGGGCATTCTCTTGGCGCACCGATGGTGAGCCCGCTGTGGCCACCGTCCGATAGAACAATCCCGATCAGGTGTACTGAGCGAGTCGCGGATAGGTTGAGCAGCGACAACCATCACTCCTCACTTCCAAGGACACCTTGCTACTACGAGAAGCGCTGTGCCCCAACCACTTTTGTCGATAAAATCTAATTATGTCAAGTAGAATGAGGATTATTGCAGCCGATGCAAGACCGGTAGGTAGATGGTCGTCGGCGCGGGATGCATTAATACTTCGAAGTGCGGCCGTACCATATCCGTGGCTCTTTTCGATATGGTCCCGGGGTGCGGCGCGTTGCTAGGAGATCCGACCATGGATGTGATGGCGGCAATACAGTTCGGCCAGCTCGTGGGTGAAACCTACAAAGTATTGCCTAGCGACTTGACGAATTCGGCCGGTAAGGTGCTGACTGCCAGCGGGACAGCCTACACAGTGGTCACGACGATCTATGCCAACGATCTTGCGACCGACATGAACCCGAGCCGGGGCAACGACACGGTCTCCATCGGGCTGATCTGCCAGGCGAATGGAGCAGGCGATGCGGTAATTACGATCCGGGGTACCGAAGGAACCTTGGAGTGGATTCACGACGCCGAGTTCCTCACGGTTCCCTGCCCCTTCCTTGTCGGCGCCGGCCACACGGAGGATGGCTTCACCGCCATGTACAACTCCCTGCGGACCGGTGCCGCGCCGAATTCGCCGACCGTGGCCAAGTCAATTGGCAGCCTTTCGTTCCCTCGCCCTGTGACCTCTGTGACGGTTTGCGGGCACAGTTTGGGAGGAGCCCTGGCGACGCTGCTCGCGCTCGACCTGGCGGCCAATACGGTCTTCAGCCACCCAGTCGTCTACACCTACGGCAGTCCGCGCACAGGGGATTCCCTGTTTGCAAGCACGTTCAATCAGGTGGTCAAGAGCTCGTATCGGATCGAAAATCGCCTCGATATTGTCCCGAAATTGCCGCCTCCACCGAGCTACCAGCATGTACTCCAGCCTTATGAGCTAACCCCGGTGCGGCTCTTGCCAATCCCCGCAGAGATCCTGGTCGATTTCACCCCGAGTTGCGAACATGCGGTCGCCACGTACCTGCATTTGCTGTCCCTGCGATCGGGCGGCCCAGTCATTCCACTCGACGTCAACTGTCAGCCCAAAGCAGCGGGCACCGGCTCGGGCGCTCAGTGAGCGGCGATCGGTGTCGAGCCGTCACCGCAACCCCGCGGTGTCCGGCGGCGTATCCGCTGAGCGGACCGGGATCGCCCCAATGGACCATTGGTCGGCGAGGATCCGGCTGGGGCAACTATTAACAGGCTTGGCAACGTCACCGTCACCTCGACGCGTATTAAGGACGCTTAGTGACCGCCGCTAACCAACTCGGATCGGTTGAGCACATCGTGGTGCTGGTGCTCGAGAACCGCTCGTTTGACCACATGCTGGGGTTTCTTTATGCCGACTCGGGAAACGTCTCGCCCCTGACGAAGCAGCCGCTCGAGGGTCTGACGGGTAAGGAGTTTAATTCGGATGCCACGGGCGCATCCTTCCCGGTCAGCGCTTTGGCCCCAGGGACGCCAAACGTCTATTTCACGCCGGGGGCCGACCCTGGCGAGGGGTTCGTGGCCACCAATGTGCAACTTTTCGGAGAGACCAGCCCGCCTGCCGGGCTTTCGGCGACCAACCGCGGATTCGTGACGGACTTCGCGGCAACGCTGACGGGCATAGACGCGCACCGGCCCATCATTTCGGGCACAACTGCTTCCGACATCATGGGGATATTCACCCCCGAGCTGCTGCCAATCCTGTCGGGGCTGGCTCGCGGTTTCGCGGTGTGCGACCACTGGTTCAGCTCCGTGCCCACCGAGACGTTTCCCAATCGGGCTTTCCTGTGCGCGGCGACCAGCCAGGGCCATATGGATGACTCCACATCCAAGTACACGGCGCAGAGCATTTTCGGGCTACTGAGCGCGCACAACCTCGCCTGGTCGATTTACGGCTACAACAGCCCACCACTGACCCGCCTGAATTTCCCCGACACCACCAACGCCCCGGCGACCCACTTCGGCGTTTTCCAGGACTTCGGGGTGGCTGCGGCGGCGGGAAGTCTTGGCGCGTATACGTTTCTGGAGCCCAGCTGGGGATCGTCTGGCAACAGCCAGCACCCCAACTACGACGTATCCCTGGGCGAGCAACTGATCCACGACGTCTATTACGCCCTGCGCAACGGCCCCGGCTGGAACCAGACCCTGCTGATCGTCACCTATGACGAGCACGGCGGCTGCTATGATCACGTCCCGCCGCCGACGGGCGCGGTGCCGCCGGACAGCTGTGCCGGCGAGTTCGGATTCGACTTCACGCGGTTCGGTGTTCGAGTGCCCGCCGTGCTGGTCTCGCCTCTCATCGCCCCCGGCACGGTATTCCGCCCGACCGGAACTGTCCCCCTCGATCACACGTCGATCCTCAAGACCGTTGAGACCCGTTGGGGCTTGCCGCCGCTGACCGCCCGCGACGCGGCGGCTCCGGATGTCGGCGACGTGCTGACCCTGGCGCAGCCGCGCACCGACGACCCGCTGGCCGGCGTCACTGTCCCCGCATCGACGGTTGCGAATCCGGTCGCGGGCACCCCCTCCCACATTCAGCAGGTATTCGCCCAACTGGTTTCCGCGCTGCCGGTGAACGACACCCAGGGGCAGACCCATGCCGCTATGCCCGCGCTGACAACCGAGCAGGACTACCACGACTACATCAGGTCACGTTCGGCGGCGTGGACAGCGGCCCGGGCCACCGCACCGTCGTAAGGGCTACCATCCCGCTTGCCACAAGATCGGAGGACGTGATGACTGCTGGCTCGTCGGCAAAGGCCGGACCCCCGGCGCAGATCTACGTCATCCGTCACGGCGAAAAGCCAGCCGATCCGCCGACCCCAACGGCGGCGTCGAGCTCTCCGTTCGGGGTCGACGTCAACGGCAACCAAAGCATCCACTCACTGCTGCCGCGCGGATGGCAACGCTCCGGCGCGCTGGCGGTGCTCTTCGCGCCCGCACTCGGACCGCCGCAGGCCGACTTGCGTACACCAGTGACCCTGTTCTCACCCGACTATGGGAAGCCGGACAAGACGCAGGGACACCGGACCTACCAGACCATTCAGGGCCTCAGCGGCCGGCTCGCGGTGCCGATCAACTCTCCGTTCGCCGAAGGCCAAGAGTCAGCGCTCGCCAGCGCCGTCGTCGCCGACTACACCGGTGTCGTGCTCATCTGCTGGGAACACCAGCACATACCCGCCATCGCTGCTGCCCTGCCGACCGTGTCCGGCACACAGATCCCGGCCGCCTGGCCGGGTGATCGGTTCGATGTGATCTGGTCCTTCACCCTCCAACGCGGAGCTTCACCAGCCGAGTACGTGTTCTCCCAGATCCCACAGCAGGTGCTGGCCGGCGATGCCGCCACGGTTTTTTAGGCGACAACATACGGACGATGCCCCCACCCCGTCGGTGCGATCCCTCTACATCTGCGCCGCCGCCGCACCCGCGCGGCGCAGCAGGCCCGCGAGACCATCAGCGTGTACGGATAACTCGTCGGCAGGGCGCTGAAGTCGGTCGATATCAGGACGTGACGGCAGTCGCGCATGGAAAACCGGTGCGTCAAATCCCCTCCTTGACCAGTCGTTCACTGACGTCGATTTCCTTAAGAACCGGCCAGCGTGCCCGCCGCGACCGCGGCAGCTCGTGACTGTGGCGGTCGCGGCAGCCAGGCGTCCACCACCGTGGCGCCGAGGCCCGCCCTTGGCCGGGGCCGCGCCTACGGCCAGCCCTGTCGGGCTGGGGTCGACCACCAGAACGTCCACAGTGATCGAGACGCGGCCGCTCTCGGCCAAATGCGAGCAGGTCGTAGCGGCGCAGCACCGAAACCGCGAGCGTCATCTAGCGGTTGGCCGCCGCCTCGGCTCACCAGAGTGGGGCACGCGCGAGGTGCTGAGCAGCTTGGCCGCGCGGTTCGTGCCGACGCACCTTGCCATATGAGGCAGGGGATTCCGCGGGTGCCGCAGCGGCCTTTCAGCGAGCGATCGTCTCCGGCCTTCCCAACTGGGCGCCGCTGCCAGTTCTCACAGAGGCGGCGGCCCTCAGACGTTGTTGGGGTTCGCCGACTGGAGGAACTTGTTGACGCCGACTTCCATGTTGTCGGCGAGGCATTCGACATGCTTGCGTGCAGAGGCTATAGGGACGCTCCTTCGCGCGTGGGGCCTCGGCGGACGGACGGTGGCTGATATCCGGGTTCGACCCGGTCTAAATTCTCAGCGACTCCCCGTAGGGAAGTTCGGGCAGAGTGAACCCGCTGCCACAATTGACGTTAACGCATGTGAGGCGTATCAAAGTTCCTCAGCGCCAACCGATCTAGTAGCCGACGCCGACAGGGCATCCCATCGCTTTTGTAACTTTCGTTCTGCGGCAGTAGGAATCAGACTCGACGGCGCGAACAACTTCGACGGCACCGGGTCGTCCTCGGTCAGCAGCCGGCCGCCGCCGCGAATTGCCCTGTACGCCATGACGATTCCGGCTATGAACACAATGACGACAACCATCGCGAAGACAATCGACAGGGTGCCCTGGATGAAGGTGTTCCTGATGACCTCATTGAGCTGATGGGCGTTCTTGGCTGACCCGAACGACGTCTTGCCCGCGTTTTTCGCCGCCAAGTATTGGAAATGCTGTGACCAGTAGCCGATGGCCGAATCCGCGGAGAAGATTTTCTGCCACGACGCCGTCAGCGTGACCGCCAGATCCCACAGCAGCGGAACTCCCGGAATCCACGCCCACTTCAGTAGGCCCTTCTTGATGACGACCACCGTGATGACGGTCAGCGCAATAGCCGCGAGCAGCTGGTTGGCGATACCGAACAGCGGGAACAGCGTGTTGATGCCACCCAGCGGATCGGTCACGCCCATCACCAGGATGCTGCCCCACGCTGCGACCATGGCCAGGCTGCAGATCCACACGCCGGGGCGCCAGCTGGGATTTCGCAGCTTGGCCAGCGGACCACCGAAGTTGCCCAGCGCATCGGAGAGCATGAAACGGCTAACCCGGGTGCCCGCATCGACGGTGGTCAGGATGAACAGCGCCTCGAACATGATCGCGAAGTGATACCAGAATGCCTTGAGACCCGCACCGCCGAACACCCGCTGCAGCACCTCGGACATGCCGAACGCCAGCGTCGGCGCTCCGCCGGTGCGCGACACGATCGATTGTTCGCCGACGCCCTTGGCGGCCTGGCTGATCTGGTCGGCGGTCGCCGGCGTCCCCGACAAGCCGAGACCGTTGACATACTGCGCCGCGCTGGCCGCGGTGCTGCCGGTCTGCGCGGCTGGGGCGTTGAGAGTGAAGTACAGGTGCTGGTTGATGATCGAGGCGGTAATCAGCGCCATGACAGCCACGAATGACTCGGTGAGCATGCCGCCGTAGCCGATGAAGCGCATCTGGCTTTCTTTCTCCAGCAGCTTCGGCGTAGTCCCGGAGGAGATCAGCGCGTGAAATCCGGACAGCGCGCCGCACGCGATGATGATGAACAGGAACGGGAACAGCGAGCCGGCGAACACCGGCCCGTCGCCGGCACTGGCGAACCGGGAGGTGGCGGGCGCCTGCATGGCCGGCCGGGCCACGCAGATACCGATCGCGAGCAGGGCGATGGCGCCGACCTTCATGAATGTCGACAGGTAGTCGCGCGGCGCCAGTAGCAGCCACACCGGCAGCACCGACGCGGCGAAACCGTAGATGATGATGCAGCAGGACAACGTGACCGGGGAAAGGGTGAACAAGGATGCGCCCCAAGATGTTTCGGCGACCCAGTTGCCGCTGACAACGGCCAGCAGCAGTAGCCCGAACCCGACCAGCGATACCTCCGTTACCCGCCCGGGACGCAGGAACCGCAGGTAGCAGCCCATGAAAAGGGCGATGGGGATGGTCATGGCGATGGAGAACACACCCCACGGGCTTTGGGCCAGTGCCCGCACCACGACCAGTGCCAGCACCGCGATCAGGATCACCATGATGACGAGGACCCCGGCGAGAGCGGCCACCCCGCCCGCGGCGCCGAGCTCGTCTCGAGCCATCTGGCCCAGCGAACGGCCCCGCCGCCGGGTGGAGATCCACATCACCAGGTAGTCCTGCACGGCGCCGCCGAACACCGCGCCGACGACGATCCAGATGCTGCCGGGCAAATAGCCCATCTGAGTGGCCAGCACCGGACCGACGAGTGGCCCGGCACCGGCGATGGCGGCGAAATGATGGCCGAACACCACGCGTCGGTCGGTCGGCACGTAATCGGTGCCGTTGTCGAAAACTTCTGCCGGCGTGGCGTGGTCGTCGCGCGGACGAACGATCTTCATTTCGATCAACCGGGCATAGAACCGGAATCCGATGATGTACGTGCAGATCGCTGCGACCACAAACCAGACCGCGTTCACCGTCTCGCCGCGAGCGAACGCGATGATCGCCCAGGCGATGGCGCCGATCACGGCGATCACACCGAAGATGATCTTGTGTCGGATGGTGATGGGTGAGCGGTCGATGATCGCGACGGGTGGCAAGTCGTCATCGGTGCGGATAAAGCTGACCCGACTGTTATGGCCTTCCTGTTCTGCGATGTGTCCGGTCACGCTCAAACCCTACGATGACTGTGAATCTCCCGCCGGGTGTCTTTAGTACAGCGCGCGCACGGCGTCGATGGTGTCGGCTTCGGCCGGGCTCTTGTCATCGCGGTAGCGGACTACCCGGGCAAACCGCAGCGCCAGTCCGCCGGGATAGCGCGTCGATCCCTGCACCCCGTCGAACGCGATTTCGACCACCTGCTCGGGGCGCAGTTGGACTACGTAACCATCCGTGCCGCCGACGGCGAGTTCGCTAAACCGGGCGGTCTGCCAGTCCAGCATGGCGTCGGTCATGCCTTTAAAAGTTTTGCCTAACATGACGAATCCGCCCGTGGCCGGATCACGCGCGCCCAGATGAATATTGGAGAGTTTCCCGCGCCGCCGCCCCGAGCCCCACTCCACGGCAAGCACCACCAGGTCGAGCGTGTGTACCGGCTTGACCTTGAGCCAGCCCGCTCCGCGGCGGCCCGCAAGGTAGGGTGCGGCCGGCGACTTGGCCATCACTCCTTCGTGGCCGGCCGCCAGCGTCGCGTCCAGGAAGTCGTCGGCCTCCGAAGGGTCGGACGTGACCAGCCGGTCCACCCGGTGCCGCGGCGGTACCACCGCGTCGAGGGCGGCCAGCCGGTCGGTGGTCGGCGCGTCGAGCAGGTCGATGCCGTCGCGGTGCAAGATGTCGAAGAAGAACACCGAAAGTGGCTGCGCCGCACGGGCTGCGGCCACGTCAACCGATCGGCCGAAGCGTGATGCGGTGACCTGAAAACGATGCGGTCGGTTGTCCGCCCGCAGCGCGATCGCCTCACCGTCGGCAATGAGGTCGCTCACTGGCAGCGCCAGCGTCGCCTCTACCACCTCGGGCAGCCGGGCAGTGACGTCGTCAAGGCTTCGGGTGTAGACCGTGACCTCGTCACCGGCGCGGTGGATCTGCACTCGTGCGCCATCTAGCTTTGCCTCGAAAATCGTTGTGCCGCCAAGACGTTCGAGCGCATCGGCCACACCGGTGGCGGTCTGTGCCAGCATCGGGCCAACCGGCCGGCCCACCCGCAGGGTGAACATGTCCAGCGCCGCGGCTCCGCCGGAAAGGCCGGCCGCCGCCACCGCCGGCAGATCGCCGCCCAGCATCGCGGCGCGCTGTACCGCGGCGGCAGGAATCGCGGCGGCCTTGGCGATGGCGTCGGCCATGATCCCGGCCAGCGCACCCTGGCGCAGCTCACCACCCAGCAGCCGCAGCAGAAACGTCTGCTCGGTTTCGGTTGCGGCGGCGAACAAACCCGCGACGAGTTCGGCGCGCCGCGCCTGGGACCCTTTGCCCGAGACGGCGCCGATCTCGGTGAAGGTGGCGTCGACGGCGGCCACGGTCAGCGCCGGATCCGTCGCCGCGGGCGGTCGCGACCGTAGTGATGCCCAGCCGACACCGATCTGGCGTTGCGGCAGCTCGCCGGAGAGCCACGACACGATGATCGCGACCAGTTTCGGCTCGGGCGCGGCCCGGCGTAGCAGGTCGGCGATGTGGGCGACCTTGGTCAGCCGCGACGAGGTGCCGCCCACGTCAGCAGACGTAGTCGCCACGTCGAGAAGGAGCACGATTCAGCTTGGCATGGCTCGCCGACACCGCCTCAGGGCGGACACGCTAGCGTGCCTACGTAACGTTACAGATTGCAAGGATTCTGACAAGGAGGTCCGGATGGAGATCAACGGGAAGAAGGTCGTCGTCATCGGCGGCGCGTCGGGGATGGGTCGTGCAACCGCCGAGCTGCTGGCCGAACGCGGCGCGCAGGTCGCAATCCTCGACCGTGAGGGTTCCGACGGCAAAACCGTTGCCGAGGGCCTGGGCGCCGCGTTCTATTCGGTCGACGTCACCGACTTCACCGGCACCGAGGAGCAGTTGGAGATGGCGGTTCACAACCTCGGTGGGCTGCATGTCGTGGTGACCACGGCCGGTGGCGGCATCGCCAAGCGGACAATGACCAAGTCCGGTCCTCACGACCTCGAATCTTTCCGCGCGGTGGTGGATCTCAATCTCATCGCGACCTTCAATATCAACCGGTTGGCGGCCGCGCACATGAGCCAGAACGAGCCCGAAGACGAGGAGCGCGGCGTCATCATCAACACCGCGTCTATCGCCGCCTTCGAGGGCCAGATCGGGCAGGTCGCCTACACCGCCGCCAAGGCGGGGATCGCGGGCATGTGCCTGACGATGGCGCGTGACCTGGGGTCGTTGGGGATTCGGGTGCTGGCAATCGCCCCGAGCCTGTTTCTCACCGGGTTGACCGCGATGGTTCCCGACGAGATGGCGGCCATGCTGGTCCGCGATGCGGCCTTCCCCAAGCGGATGGGCCGGCCCATCGAGTACGCGAAGCTGGTGGCGGCCATCGTGGACAACCCGATGCTCAACGGTCAATGTCTGCGACTGGACGCGGGCCAGCGGTTCGCGCCCAAGTAGATGGCCCCCGGCGGCCGCCATCGCGCGGATTAAGTACACTCTTTAGCACCGCCCTGGCGACGATGCGGGCCGCGAAGCAGCCCGAGGAGGAGCGGGGCCATGACACCGACCCAGCGATGATGCGGGCCGGGTAGCGGCGCGAGGAGGGCCCTGATGGGTATCGCACTGACCGACGACCATCGCGAACTCGCCGAGGTAGCCCGCGCGTTCTTGACCTCGCAGAAGGCGCGCTGGGCGGCACGATCGCTGCTCAATACGCCCGACGAGGCCCGTCCCGGATTCTGGCAAGAAATGGCCGAGCTCGGCTGGCTCGGTCTGCACGTCGACGAGGAGCACGGCGGCTCGGGCTACGGGCTGCCCGAACTCGTCGTGGTGATCGAAGAACTCGGTCGCGCGGTGGCGCCGGGACCGTTCGTCCCGACCGTGATCGCGTCGGCGGTGATCGCCAAAGACGGCACTGCCGATCAAAAGGCGCGGCTGCTGCCGGGCCTGATCGACGGAACCGTCACCGGGGGAATCGGTCTGGACAGCCAGGTGCAGGTCAAGGACGGGATTGCCGACGGCGAGGCCGGGGTCGTGTTGGGTGCCGGGCTCGCTGAGCTGCTGCTGGTCACCGCCGGTGACGACGTGCTGGTGTTGGAACGCGGCCGCGAGGGCGTGTCGGTCGAGGTGCCAGACAACTTCGATCCGACCCGGCGCTCCGGACGCGTCCGCCTGGCCAGCGTGAGCGTCACCGCCGACGACATCTTGCCCGGGGCGTCGAAATCGGCGCTGGCCCGCGCGCGGACGCTGCTGGCTGCCGAGGCTGTCGGTGGGGCGGCCGACTGCGTCGACACCGCCGTCGGCTATGCCAAGGTGCGCCAGCAATTTGGCCGCACCATCGCCACATTCCAGGCGGTGAAGCATCACTGCGCGAACATGCTGGTGGCCGCCGAGTCGGCGATCGCCGCGGTGTGGGACGCGTCGCGGGCGGCATCGGAGGACGAGGAGCAGTTCCGCCTGATCGCCGCAGTGGCGGCGGCGCTGGCGTTCCCCGCATACGCGCGCAATGCCGAACTCAACATTCAGGTGCACGGCGGCATCGGCTTCACCTGGGAGCACGACGCGCATCTGCATCTGCGCCGGGCGCTGGTGACCGCGGCGCTGCTCGGCGGTGACGCGCCCGCCCGGGATGTCTTCGATCGCACCGTCGCCGGTGCTGTCCGGGAGAACAGCCTGGACCTGCCGCCCGAGGCAGAAGAACTGCGCACCCGGATCCGTGCCGACGCCGCCGAGTTCGCCGCCCTGGACAAGAAGGCGCAGCGCGACAGGCTGATCGAGACGGGCTACGTGATGCCGCACTGGCCCAAACCGTGGGGTCGCGCCGCCGACGCGGTGGAGCAGCTGGTGATCGAGGAAGAGTTCCGCGCCGCAGGCGTCAAGCGCCCTGATTACTCGATTACCGGATGGGTGATCCTGACCCTTATCCAGCACGGAACTCCTTGGCAGATCGAAAGATTCGTAGAGAAGGCGCTTCGCCAGGACGAGATCTGGTGCCAGCTGTTCTCCGAGCCCGAGGCCGGGTCGGATGCGGCATCCGTCAAGACCCGCGCCACCCGGGTGGAGGGCGGCTGGAAGATCAACGGGCAGAAGGTGTGGACCAGCGGGGCGCAGTACTGCAGCCGTGGCCTGGCCACCGTGCGCACCGACCCCGACGCGCCCAAGCACGCCGGCATCACCACCGTGATCATCGACATGAAGGCGCCCGAAGTCGAGGTGCGCCCGTTGCGGCAGATCACCGGCGGATCGGAATTCAACGAAGTGTTCTTCAACGACGTGTTCATCCCCGACGAGGATGTCGTCGGGGCGCCCAACTCCGGGTGGACGGTTGCGCGGGCGACGCTGGGCAACGAGCGAGTGAGCATCGGTGGCAGCGGATCGTTCTACGAGGGATTGGCCGCGAAACTGGCGCAGCTGGCCCAGCAGCGGGCAGATCGGTTGGCGGGTGCGGAAATCCGGGTCGGGTACTACCTCGCCGAGGATCACGCGCTGCGGCTGCTGAACCTGCGCCGCGCCGCCCGCAGCGTCGAAGGAGCGGGCCCTGGCCCGGAAGGCAACGTCACCAAACTGAAGCTGGCCGAGCACATGGTTGAGGGCGGCGCGATCTCGGCGGCACTGCTGGGGCCCGAGATTGCATTGCTCGACGGACCCGGTGCGGTGGTCGGCCGGATGATCATGGGCGCCCGCGGCATGGCGATCGCCGGTGGCACCTCAGAGGTCACCCGCAACCAGATCGCCGAGCGGATTCTCGGCATGCCGCGCGACCCGCTGATCAACTAGCCGGGCGGTCTCGCGACCGATATTTGGCCGGGTCGTCGGCGATGGAGTGGGAGTACCTACTGGTGACCGCGCGCAAGCGCTGATCAGCTCGCGGCCGGTGCGAACAACGGCGCGCCGCCGGCGCTGCGCTGCTCGGGTCGGAGGTCGACGGGCATCCCGCAGGTCACTGAATCCGGTTCGCAGTCAATGATATTGGCGGCCACCCGCAGCCCGCTCTGTTCGGCGAGCTCGACGATGGCGATCACGTACGGAGTCGGGACGTCCGGGTTATAGGGGTGGTAATTGACGGTGTAGGTGAACACCGTCCCGTGTCCGGATACCGGCCGTGCGACCAGAGTGCCGCCACAGTCACGGCATTCGCGAGTGGAAGGATGCACCCAGCGCGCGCAATCGTCGCAGTGCTCGATGAGCAGCTGGGATGTGGGCTCGGCTGACACGACCAATACAGTACACTCTATTAGTTCAGGGTGTTTGCGGCGGGTTTGGCCTAACGGGCGGTGCAGATGACGTATTTCGAGAAAGACGCGATTTTGTCCGGCATCGGCATCTCGCGGATCGGCCGTCGCACCGGCATTCCGGGGTTCGAGCTGACCATGGAGGCGGTGCGGGCCGCCATCGCTGACGCCGGCCTTCTCGCCAGCGACATCGACGGCATCGCGACCCTGGGCGACACTCCGGCCGAAGAGGTCGACGCCGAACTGCAGATCGACGCCGTGGACTGCGGAACCGGGTTCGGCACCGGCGGCCTCCTGAGTCCGGTGATGTCGGCGTGCCGCGCGGTCGCCGAGCGACGCGCCCACCATGTGGTCGTCTACCGCACGATACAAATGCTCGGTGGCACAGTCCCGGTGAAACCGCAAGAGAGTGCGCCGGCCCCGCCACTTGCGCGCATGCTGGATAGACCCGCGGGCGCCCCGCGTCCCGCCGTCGGGCCGATGGACGACATCACCGATCTGGTTGCGGCCCAGGCTTACTCCGCCGCGAACTGGCTGGCGCTGAACTGCCGTCGCCACATGGAGCTGTACGGAACCACCAAGGAGCAGTTGGGCTGGCTGGCCCTCAACGGCAGGCGCAACGCCGCATTGAATCCCCTTGCGGTCTATCGCGAACCGATGACGATGGCCGACTATCTGGGCGCACGGCTGGTGTCGACACCATTCGGCCTGCTGGACTGCGATGTCCCCATTGACGGCTCGATCGCGGTGGTGGTATCGCACGCGGAGTACGCCCGCGACTGCCCACACCGGGCGGTCGCGGTGCAGGCGATCGGCGGATCGGACGGCGCCGGTGGCTGGTTCCACCGCGACGATTACCCCAAGATGGCTATGTCGGATGCGGCGGCGCAGATGTGGTCGCGGACGGAATTGAAGCCCG
The DNA here is from genome assembly GCA_963728815.1 of uncultured Actinomycetota bacterium. Lineage (GTDB taxonomy): Bacteria > Actinomycetota > Actinomycetes > Mycobacteriales > Mycobacteriaceae > Mycobacterium. The sequence goes on along the minus strand of CAVSLH010000009.1, from coordinate 1,268,045 downwards.
CCGATCTCGACCTCGCCGAGTTGTACGACGGCTTCACGTTTCTCGCTATCGCGTGGCTGGAAGCCCTTGGGATATGCGGGGACGGCGAGGCGGGCCCGTTCGTCGAGGGCGGCGCGCGGATCGCCCGCGACGGCGAGTTGCCATTGAACACGTACGGCGGCCAGCTCTCGGCCGGACGCATGCACGGCTACTGGGCGCTGCACGAAGGGTGCTTGCAGTTACGCGGCGAGGCGGGGGAGCGGCAGGTGTCGCAGCGCCCGGAAGTCGCCGTGGTTTCGGTGGGCGGTGGTCCTGTCGCGGGATGCATGTTGCTCACATGTTGAGACAGCTTGTGGGAGAGCGTAATTGAGCCCCAAATGAGCCCCAAATGAGCCCCGAGGACGGCCGAGCGGATAAACGAGCATCGAAGATCGCCCGCGAGATCGAGGCGGACATCGTTCGCCGCGGCTGGACCATCGGAGAGTCGCTGGGTTCAGAACACGCTCTACAGCAACGCTATGAGGTGAGCCGATCGGTGCTGCGGGAGGCCGTTCGCCTCGTCGAGCACCACCAGGTTGCCCGGATGCGCCGCGGACCCAACGGCGGGCTGCTGATCTGCGAGCCCGATGCCGGCCCCGCGACCCGCGCCGTCGTCATCTATCTGGAATACCTGGGCACGACGCTTGGCGACTTGCTCAACGCGCGCTTGGTGCTCGAGCCGTTGGCAGCCTCTCTGGCCGCGGAACGGATCGACGAAGCCGGGATCGACAAGCTGCGAGCGGTTTTGCGTGCAGAGGAACAGTGGAAACCCGGTCTACCGGCGCCACGGAACGAATTCCACATCGCGCTGGCACAGCAATCAAAAAACCCTGTCCTACAGCTGTTCATCGATGTGTTAATGCGCCTGACCGCGCGATACGCCCGGGAGTCGCAGGCAGATTCCGCCGGCGAAGCCATCGAGGCGGTCGACCAGATGCACAACGATCACTCCGAAATCGTTGCCGCGGTCACTGCGGGCGATTCAGCGCGGGCCAAGACGCTCAGTGAGCGACACGTGGCAGCGGTGACCGCTTGGTTGCAGGAACATCAGCCCGGCGACGACGCGCCCCGAAACGGCACCTTAAAAAGCCGGGGAAGCCGGGGGAGCCGGGTGCGCAAGCCACGCGGGCTGTCGCGGCTCAACCTTGAGGCGCCCCGCGGCAAGCTGGCTGAGGTGTTGGCGGCCACCATCGTCGACGATATCGCCACCAGCGGCTGGCAGGTCGGTTCGGTCTTCGGCACCGAGACAGAGTTGCTGGAACGCTACCGGGTAAGCCGGGCGGTGCTCCGAGAAGCGGTGCGGCTGCTCGAATATCACGCGATCGCGCAAATGCGCCGAGGACCCGGTGGCGGGCTGGTCGTAACAAAACCGGAAGCGCAGGCCAGCATTGACACCATCGCGCTCTACCTGCAGTACCGGCAGCCGAGTCGCGAAGACTTACGCTGTGTCCGGGATGCCATCGAGATCGACAACGTCGCCAAAGTCGTCAAGCGGCGCAGCGAATCTGAGGTGGCGACCTTCCTCAAGACCCATGGGGCCACTTATCAAGCCACCCATCGGTCTGAGTTCGACAAAGACTGTCACGAAACCGCCGACGATGTGCGCAAGGCTGCTGTCGAGGAGTTTCGGTTCCACGTCGGATTGGCGCAACTCGCCGGCAATGCCCTGCTGGACCTGTTCCTCCGGATAATCGTCGAGCTGTTCCGCCGGCACTGGTCCAGCACCGGGCAGGCCCTGCCGACCTGGAGCGAGGTCGTCGCCGTTGAGCACGCTCACCTGCGGATTCTCGAGGCGATCGGGGACGGCGACGACAGCTTGGCCCGCTACCGCATCCGTAGTCATCTGGACGCTGCCGCCTCCTGGTGGCTTTAGGAGCACCCAAGTACGCCTGCGTCGCGTGTTATCAGCCTGTGCGCGCATAGCGAAGGTCCTTCCGGGGTATGGGAATAGTGACCGATGGCCGGTCCAGCAGGGGGTTGGCACAGTGATGAAAAGCGGGAGCGCCTAAATGACCCCGGGCACGGACACCGAGCAACGAGGCTTCGTCCACTCCGCGCTGCTTTACCACTCCCAACGGGAGTACCTGGACTTCGTGCTGCGCTTCGTGGTCGACGGTTTGGCGATCGACGAGCCGGTGCTACTCGCGGTACCTGGCGACAACCTGGCGTTGCTGCGTGACGCGCTATGCCGCGCATGCGATGGAATGCCGGCCGAATTGCAAATGAGCGACATCACCGAGGCCGCCCGCAACCCGAGCCGGTTTCTGGCAATGGAGAGCTCCTTCGTCGAGGAACACCCCGATCGACGGGTGCGGATTGTCAGCCAACTCGTCTGGCCCGGCCGCACCGACGATGAGTTTCTCGCCTGCGTACAGCACGAGGCGCTGGTCAACGGAGCGCTCGAAGGCCAACAAGCGATGGGATTGTGCCTCTACGACGCAAGTCGGTTGGATGAGGATGTGCTGGCGGGCGCCCGCGCGACCCACCCCCTGCTGTGGAGATGCGGATCGCTGCATCGCAGCGCCGAATACGCGCCGGATGACGCGCTGGCACGCTGCAACCAGCCGCTACCGGCTAATCCGGGGGCCGTCACGTACACGGTGAGGAAGAGCGCCGACCTGCGTCCCGCGCGGTCGTTCGCTGTCGACTACGCCAGCTGGGTTGGATTGTCCGAGGACGGCATCGAGGATCTGCAACTGATCGCCACCGAGCTGGCCACCAACAGCCTGATGTACACCAACGGAGCGTGCCAGCTGGCCTTCTGGCGGCACGATGAGCACCTGATCTGTCAGGTGCGCGACACTGGACGGTTCGACGACCCGCTGGCCGGACGCCAGCCCCCGGGAGCCAGCGGCACCGCCAGTCGCGGACTGTTCCTGGTCAATGCCATGGCGGACTTGGTGCGGACCCACACCACGACAAGCGGTACCACCATCCAGGCATACCTCCGGTTCGATCCGTCGCCGGGGCCGACCGGATGACGCGTGCGCGTGGACGCAAACAAGGAGGGTCCGCTCAGCCGGTGAACGAAGCAGAATGAACGGGGGTAATTCTTCACGTGCCCCGACGGGGCCGGCGAGAGAGGATTTACAACCATGGGCGTTTCGCTATCGGCCACACTGCACACATCGTTCGACGACGCTGTCGAGCGAACCCGAAAAGCGCTTGCCCAGAAGGGCTTTGGTGTGCTGACCGAGATCGACATGAAGGCGACACTGAAGGCCAAGCTCGGGGAAGACATGGAGCAGTACCTGATCCTTGGTGCGTGCAATCCCGCGTTCGCACACAAGGCAGTCAATATCTACCGGCCGATCGGGGTGCTGTTGCCCTGCAACGTCGTCGTGCGCGAAGACCCGGATGCACCGGACACGGTTGTCATCGACGCGATGGACCCCAGGTTGATGGTCCATGTGACCGACCAGCCCGGATTGGCTGAGATCGCCGACGCGGTGACCGGGCTGCTGAAGGAGGCTCTGCAGGAGGTTGCCAAGGAGCCCTAGCCAGCGGGAACGCCGCATCGTCAAGAAGCCAAATGAACTTGCACCGCCAGCGCTCGGTGTCTAATGTCAGCGCTCGTGCGTCTTCTTCAGTGCGCAGTAGTAGCCAGCACCCGCAGCGGGGTCTGATCCAGACCGGCCCCCCGCTGTGGGTCGGAAGCTACTACCGTCGGTCGCTCCTGCTGACCAGAGAAGACCGGCACCATGACAATTCTTTCCAGGGATCCCTCTCCGAACCTGGACTTTTCCAGCGGCTCGGCACGCCAGTGCGTGGCCAATGCATGGTTTGGCGACCACTTCGGCGCCGCGTTACCGCGTGGTCTGCGGGAGCGGGCCGACGAGATGTCGTGGGAGAGCTTCGTCGCGACCTACGGTCACACCGCCGGCCCACTCCGGCTGGGGCACTGGGCCTGCACCGATACCGAGCGGCCTGCCGGGCGGCTGGGTCCGCAGGCCCGTAACTTCCAGGCCATGATCGCCGTCGGCGATCGCATCAGCACCTCGACTGCTGCCGCCAGCGGGCCGATCGCCGCGCTCACCGCGATGCTGCACGAGCGCGGGATCACGGTGGAGACGTTGAAGTTCCATCAGATGCGATCTGACGGGTACACCGCCACCTTCATCTGCGGCAGCAATGGGACCCGCGCCGAGTGGGCGATGGGTTGGGCCGAAGATCCGACGCAGTCCGCGCTGCGCGCGGTGATCGCATGCGCTAACCGGCTCTGCGGTGAGTAGGGCTAAAGCGGGCGCAGCACAATCGGCATGCCGTCCATCGGTATCGGCATGCCACCGTAGTCCCAGCGCGGCTGGTAATCCGGCCGGGGGAGTTCCAGCCGGTAGCGGCGCAGCAGCCGGTGCAGGATCGTCTTGATCTCCAATTGGCCGAACACCATCCCGATGCACTTGTGCGCGCCGCCGCCGAACGGCGTGAACGCGTAGCGGTGCCGTTTGTGCTCGTTGCGCGGCTCGGTGAACCGCTCCGGGTCGAATTTCAGCGGGTCCGTCCAGAGTTCCGGCAGACGATGATTCATCCCGGGATACGCGATGACGTTGGTGCCCTTCGGTAGGTAGTGGCCCAGCAGTTCGGTGTCGCGCACCGTCCGCCGCATCGCCCATTGGACGGGCGTCACCAACCGAATCGACTCGTTCATCACCAGGTCGAGCGACTCCAGCTTCTCCAGCGATTCGATGTCGAGTGGGCCGTCGCCGAGGCGGTCGGATTCGTCGCGGCAGCGCTGTTGCCACTCCGGGTGGGCGGCCAGGTTGTAGGCCATCGTCGTGGTTGTCGACGTCGACGTGTCGTGGGCGGCCATCATCAAGAAGGTCATGTGGTTGACGATGTCCTCGTCGGAGAACCGGTTGCCGTCCTCGTCTTCGGTATGACACAACACCGTCAGCAGGTCGTTGCCGTCCTTGCCGCGGCGCTCCCGGACGCGGGCCTCGAAGTAGTTCTCCAGCAGTTCGCGTGCCTTGAGGCCACGCCACCAGGTGAACGGCGGCACGCTGGTCCGGATCACCGCGTTACCAGCGCGGGTCGTCGTCGTGAAGGCCTTGTTCACCTTGGTGACCAGCTCGTGGTCGGTGCCGGGCTCATGGCCCATGAACACCATCGAGGCGATGTCGAGGGTCAGCTCCTTCATCGCCGGGTAAAGAAGGAAGCGCGCATCGTTGACCACCCAGTCGTTGGCGATCACTTGCGACACGACCTTATCCATCTGCTCGACGTAGCCGACCAGCCGGGAGCGGACGAATGCCTCCTGCATGATCCGCCGGTGGAACATGTGCTCGTCGAAGTCGAGCAGCATCAGGCCACGGTGAAAGAACGGTCCGATCACTGGGACCCAGCCCTGCTGCGAGTAGTCCTTGTTGCGGTTGGAGTAGATGGCCTGCGCGGCGTCAGGGCCCATCGCGGCAACGGCCGGCATGACCGGCGAATCCCCGAATACGAGCGGACCTTTGGTCTGGTACAGAAACATCAGATAGTCGGGTCCGCCGCGCAACATCTCGATGAGGTGCCCGAGGACCGGCAGCCCTGCGTCACCGATGACCGGCTTGAGTCCGCTGCCCGGCGGCGGCTCGGCGAGTTTCTTCTCCGGGAATTGGGTGTTGAGCAGCCCACGTTCCACCAGGCCCATGCCGGGAAAGTTATTAATCGACGGGGTGAACCGGCGCCGCGCCTGGTCGAGCAGGTAGTGCGGGGTGCTGATGGTGGCGACCATGGACGCTCCTTTGCGGACCCGGGACAGGTGAGGACTGTCACTTATTAAATATCGTTTTAAATATCGTTCGCGACAAACTTGACGGCTGTCAAGTTTGCTTTTCGGGCGGCGTGGTGCAAGGTCAGGGGGGTGAGCAGCCACGCCGCCAATCCGGAGCCGGGCGAGCCGGCCATGCGACGGCGTGGCGACAAGCACCGGCAAGCGATCCTGCAGGCGGTGCGTGACCTACTGCAGGAGAGACCGTTCTCGGAGCTCTCGGTCAGCACCATCAGCCTGCGAGCCGGGGTGGCCCGATCCGGTTTCTACTTCTATTTCGACTCCAAGTACGCGGTGCTCGCCCAGATTCTGGCCGAGGCCGCCGAAGAACTCGAAGAGCTCACCCAGTACTTCGCCCCCCGCCAGCCGGGCGAATCACCAGAGCAGTTCGCCAAGCGGATGGTGGGCAGTGCCGCCGCTGTCTACGCGCACAACGACCCGGTGATGACGGCCTGTAATGCCGCCCGCCACACCGATATTGAGATTCGCGACATTCTCGAGCAGCAGTTCGAGGTGGTGCTGCGCCAGATCGTCGCGGTCGTCGAGGCCGAGATGAAGGCCGGGACCGCGCATCCGATCAGTGAGGACATCCCGACGCTGGTCCGCACCCTGGCGGGCACTACCGCTTTGGTGCTGACCGGCGACCCTATTCTTGCCGGCCGCGATGGTGACGTGGAGCGCCGCGTGCGGGTGCTCGAGCAGATGTGGCTCAACGCGCTCTGGGGTGGCGGCCAATAGCTGACGGGGCGAGGTCGCGCTCGTCGTTACCGCCGGTATCGTCACGGCCATGGCGCAGACGGCATCCGAGCGGTATTTCGCGGGAAAGCGGTGTTTCCTCACCGGTGCAGCCAGCGGCATCGGCCGCGCCACCGCCTTGCGGCTGGCCGCGCAGGGTGCCGAGCTTTACCTGACCGACCGCAACGCCGACGGTCTCGAACAAACCGTGGCCGACGCCCGCGCGCTGGGCGCACAGGTGCCCGAGCATCGAGCTCTCGACGTTTCCGACTACCACGACGTGGCCACCTTTGCGGCCGACATCCACACCCGGCATCCCAGCATGGATGTCGTGATGAATATCGCCGGCATATCGGCCTGGGGAACCGTCGACCGGCTCACGCATGAGCATTGGAGCAAAATCGTCGCGATCAACCTGATGGGCCCGATCCACGTCATCGAAACCTTCATTCCGCCGATGGTGGCCGCCGGCCGGGGCGGGCATCTGGTCAATGTGTCGTCGGCGGCCGGGCTGGTCGCGCTGCCCTGGCATGCGGCCTACAGCGCCAGCAAGTACGGGTTGCGTGGGTTGTCCGAGGTGCTGCGCTTCGACCTGGCCCGGCACCGCATCGGGGTGTCGGTCGTGGTGCCCGGCGCGGTGAAGACTCCGCTGGTCGACACCGTCGAGATCGCCGGCGTCGACCGCGACCACCCCAAGGTGAGCCAATGGGTCGAGCGCTTCGGCGGTCACGCCGTGTCGCCGGAAAGAGCAGCCGAGAAGATTTTGGCCGGGGTTGCGAAGAACAAATACCTGATCTACACGTCGGCCGACATCCGGGCGCTGTATGCCTTCAAGCGGTTGGCTTGGTGGCCCTACAGCCTGGTGATGCAACGGGTCAACGTGTTCTTCACCCGCGCACTTCGGCCCAGCCCGGCGCCACACTGAAGTTACTTGGGCATCTCGAGTTCTAGCCGTACCCCGAGTAACCGGACCGGGCGGTCCAACTCGAACAGGTCCAGGACGCGAAGGGCGGCAGCGGTGATGACGTCGGCGTCGGTGGTCGGTGTGTCCAGCTTGCGGATCTTGGTACGGGTGTAAAACGTCGCGGTGCGCACGGTCACCGCCACCCGGGTGACGATCCGTGCCGATGCCAGGACGTCGTCGGTTGCTCGCTGGGCCAATTCGGTTACCGCCAAATCCATTTCGGCTCGGTCGGTGAGGTCGTGCGGAAAGGTGACGACGTGGCTGCGGGAGCGCGGAACCCACGGCTCGGCGCTGACTTCGGTGTCGCCGCCACCCTTGGCGAGCAGCAACAGCCACAGGCCGGTTCGCGGGCCGAATATGGACGTCAGCAGCTCGGCATCGCTGTGCGCAAGCTGCCAGACCGTTGTTATATCAAGGGCTGCAAGCCTTTTCGCGGTCTTAGGACCCACACCCCACAGTGCGTCGACCGGACGGTCAGCCATCACGGTCATCCAGTTCGCGTCGGTGAGCGTAAAGATCCCGGCTGGTTTCGCGAAACCGGTGGCGACCTTGGCGCGCTGTTTGTTGTCGCTGATGCCGACCGAGCAGGACAGTCCGGTTTCCGACAAGACGACGGTGCGGATCTGTTCGGCGACCTCGGCGGGATCGACAGGATCGCTGGGATCCTTGGCGGCATCCCCCGCTGTCAACCCGACGTACGCTTCGTCCCAGCCCCACACCTCGACTGGGTGTCCCAGATCGCGCAACAGCCCCATCACCTCGTCGGACGCCGCGTCGTAGGCGGCTGGATCCGACGCTAGAAAGGTGGCACCGGGGCAGCGACGGGCTGCGGTGCGCAGTGGCATGCCCGCGTGCACCCCGAACTCGCGGGCCTCGTACGAGGCGCAGGTGACGACCTTGCGCGGTTCGGTCGGATCGCCGTTGCCGCCGACGATGACCGGAAGGCCGGCCAATTCGGGGTGGCGGCGCAGTTCGACTGACGCCAGAAACTGGTCGAGGTCGACATGCAGGACCCAGCGCGGTGTCGGCACGGGCTTGGGCTTGGTCTTCGGCGGGGCCAGGGGTTGATCACCGCCCGCACAGCTTGCGCGCCACACTCTCCCACGCGTGGCCCAACGTCGCCAGGGTGTGACCGCCGTCGTTGAGTTGATGCTCGACATAGTCGGCGTCGAGCAGGGCCAGCAGTGCGTCGGTCTGGGCATCAAGGTCGCCGGTGGTGTGCGCCGACTGGAGGAGCACCCGCACATGCGTGCGCTGTACCGCGGCCGCCGCGCCGAAGCGGGTGTGCGGATCGCGGTTGGCCGCCGACAGCAGCGCGTGGTGGGTATGGACAAAGCAGATCCGCTCCCGGCCGAACGCCACCAGCCGATCCAGCGGCGGCGCATCGGGGCCCAGCGGCGGCGGGCCGAACAGAAATGCCTGCTGACTGGCCCGTTCGTCCTCGTCGAGCAGCACCATCATCAGGCCGGCCCGGCTGCCGAACCGGCGGAACAGCGTGCCTTTGCCGACGCCGGCGGCCGCGGCGACGTCGTCCATGGTGACGGCGTCGGCGCCGCGCTTTGCGACCAGGCTGCGGGCCGCCTCCAGTAAGAGCGCGCGATTGCGCGCCGCGTCACCCCGCTCTTGTGGAGGCTCTTGTGGAGCGGACACGGACAACTCGCCCAACCGCTCGACACCGCTCACCCCTGCACTGTAACGCGGTCGGAATAAAGCGGACCATAGTCCGGTTTAGTCGTGGAAAGATGTAGACCAACAACCGAAGGGAACGGAACAGTGCCAGAGAACTCCGACATCAAAGTCTTGGCCTTAGTGGGCAGCCTGCGTGCTGCGTCGGTCAACCGCCGGATCGCCGAGCTGGCGGCGGAGGTCGCTCCGGACGGCGTCAGCGTCACCGTGTTTGAGGGCTTGGGGGACCTGCCGTTCTACAACGAGGAAATCGACGATGCAGTCAATGATGCCGTCGAGCATGCGCCTGCCCAGGTAGCGGCGCTACGGGCCGCGGCGGCCGATGCGGATGCCGCCCTGGTGGTGACCCCCGAGTACAACGGCAGCATTCCCGCGGTGATCAAGAACGCGATCGACTGGCTATCTCGCCCCTTCGGCAACGGCGCGTTGAAGGACAAGCCGTTGGCGGTGATCGGGGGGTCCCTTGGCCAATACGGCGGGGTGTGGGCGCACGACGAGACCCGCAAGTCGTTCGGCATCGCCGGTGCGCGCGTGGTCGACGCGATCAAACTTTCGGTACCGTTCCAAACCCTGGGGGGCAAGGCTCCCGCGGACAACGCCGAGCTCTCGGAGAACGTGCGCGACGTCGTCGGAAAGCTAGCCGCCGAGGTCGGCTGACCCTAGCGCAGCATCTCCTTAATAGGTGAGCAGTAGAAGCCGCCAGCCGCAACTGGCGCTTTGCTGGCTTCGGGCCGGCTGGGCAGGTGGCGCCCGGAGTGTCGGTGGTCGGTGATATACCGAGGAGCATGGGCACCGCTAGCGAGTGTTGTGATCTGCGACACGCCGAGCGGTGCGCGTGACAGCCCTTACGACCAGGGAATTTCAGAAATGTTATTCAGAACATCTTGTATCTCTACATCTTGTCAGCCACTAGGTGTAGTGTTTCGAGCACCGGCAGATCCCAGGATCACCAAGCCAGCCGGGCCTGGTGAACCTCCCGGAATCGGCTTGAACATGTCGAAGCCAGGTCTTCGACGCGACAGTCGCACGACGGGAATCTGGGGCCTTGACGGACCGCTGAACATAGCGCAGACGTAGTACCCAAGTAGTTGCCAGTCCGTTACAAGTTCCCCACCATCCGCAAAGGAGCGGCATTCCAGATGAGCATCACCGTCTACACCAAGCCGGCATGCGTGCAGTGCACCGCCACCTACAAGGCGCTGGACAAGCAGGGCATCGCGTACCAGAAGGTCGACATCACGCTGGATTCCGAGGCGCGGGACTACGTGATGGCGTTGGGCTATCTGCAGGCCCCCGTGGTGGTGGCAGAAAACGACCACTGGTCGGGCTTCCGGCCCGATCGCATCAAGGCGCTCGCCGGGGCCGCGCTCAGCGCGTAGCGCGGCAGAAGATAGGTAAGGAGGTTGCGGTGCAGTCGCGCAACCTGGTCTATTTCTCCAGCGTGTCGGAGAACACCCACCGCTTCGTGCAGAAGCTGGGTGTTCCCGCCACGCGGATACCGCTACATGGCCGCATCGAGGTCGACGAGCCGTATGTGCTGGTGTTGCCGACGTACGGCGGCGGCCGGGCCACTCCGGACCTCAACGCCGGCGGCTATGTCCCCAAACAGGTCATCGCATTTTTGAACAACGACCACAATCGAGCGCTGCTGCGCGGGGTGATCGCGGCCGGCAACACCAACTTCGGTGCAGAGTTCTGCTACGCCGGCGACGTCGTCGCCCGCAAGTGCGGCGTTCCCTACCTCTACCGCTTCGAACTGATGGGTACCGAGGACGACGTCGCCGCCGTCCGTGCGGGCCTCGCTAATTTCTGGGCTGACTTCTGGAAGGAACAGACGTGCCACCAACGGTCACTGCAGAGCCGGTAACCTCCGGCGCCCACGCGTTGCCCGGCGAAACGGACTACCACGCGCTGAACGCCATGCTGAATCTGTACGACGCGGACGGCAAGATCCAGTTCGACAAGGACGTGCTCGCGGCGCGCCAGTACTTCCTGCAGCACGTCAACCAGAACACGGTGTTCTTCCACAATCAGGACGAGAAGCTCGACTACCTGATCCGCGAGAACTACTACGAGCGTGAGGTTCTCGATCAGTACTCGCGCAACTTCGTCAAGACGCTGCTGGACCGTGCCTACGCCAAGAAGTTCCGGTTCCCAACCTTTCTCGGCGCGTTCAAGTACTACACCTCCTACACGCTGAAGACGTTCGACGGCAAGCGCTATCTGGAGCGCTTCGAGGACCGGGTCTGCATGGTCGCGCTCACGTTGGCGGCCGGCGACACCGGACTGGCTGAGAAGCTCGTCGACGAGATCATCGACGGCCGGTTCCAGCCGGCCACCCCGACGTTTTTGAACTCGGGCAAAAAGCAACGCGGCGAACCGGTGAGCTGCTTTTTGCTGCGCATCGAGGACAACATGGAGTCGATCGGGCGATCCATCAACTCCGCGCTGCAGCTGTCCAAGCGCGGCGGGGGAGTTGCGTTGTTGCTGAGCAACATTCGCGAGCATGGTGCACCGATCAAGAACATCGAGAACCAGTCTTCCGGTGTCATCCCGATCATGAAGCTGCTCGAGGATTCCTTCTCCTATGCCAATCAGCTGGGTGCGCGTCAGGGCGCCGGTGCGGTGTACCTGAATGCCCATCACCCCGACATCTACCGCTTCCTGGACACGAAGCGGGAGAACGCGGATGAGAAGATCCGGATCAAGACGCTGAGCCTGGGGGTGGTGATTCCGGATATCACCTTCGAACTCGCCAAGAAGAACGACGATATGTACCTGTTTTCGCCCTATGACGTCGAACGGGTCTACGGCCTGCCGTTCGCTGACATCTCGGTGACCGAGAAGTACTACGAGATGGTCGACGACGCGCGCATCCGCAAGACCAAGATCAAGGCGCGCGAGTTCTTCCAGACGCTGGCCGAGCTGCAGTTCGAGTCCGGCTACCCGTACATCATGTTCGAGGACACGGTGAACCGGGCTAATCCCATCGAAGGCAAGATCACGCACTCGAACTTGTGCTCGGAGATTCTGCAGGTGTCCACACCGTCGTTGTTCAACGACGACTTGTCGTATGCCAAAGTGGGCAAGGACATTTCGTGCAACCTGGGGTCACTGAACATCGCCAAGACGATGGACTCGCCGGACTTCGCTCAGACGATCGAGGTGGCGATCCGTGCGCTGACCGCGGTGAGTGACCAGACCCACATCACCTCGGTGCCTTCGATCGAGCGGGGCAACAACGATTCCCACGCGATCGGGCTCGGGCAGATGAACCTGCACGGCTACCTGGCCCGTGAGGGCATCTTCTACGGTTCCGAAGAAGGCATCGACTTCACCAACATCTACTTCTATGCGGTGTTGTTCCACGCACTGCGGGCCTCCAACCGCATCGCGATCGACCGCGGCACCCACTTCAAGGGTTTCGAGCGGTCCAAGTATGCGTCGGGGGAGTTCTTCGAAAAGTACAGCGAGCAGATTTGGGAGCCGAAGACAGAGAAGGTGCGTCAGCTGTTCGCCGATGCAGACATCCGAATCCCGACCCGGGACGATTGGCGACGGCTCAAGGAGTCGGTGCAAGCGCACGGCATCTACAACCAGAACCTGCAGGCGGTGCCGCCCACCGGGTCGATCTCCTATATCAACCATTCGACGTCGTCGATCCACCCGATCGTGTCGAAGGTCGAGATCCGCAAGGAAGGCAAGATCGGCCGGGTCTACTACCCGGCGCCCTACATGACCAACGACAACCTGCAGTACTACCAGGACGCCTACGAGATCGGTTACGAGAAGATCATCGACACCTATGCGGCGGCCACCCAGCATGTGGATCAAGGGCTTTCGCTGACGTTGTTCTTCAAGGACACCGCCACCACCCGTGACGTGAACAAGGCGCAGATCTACGCCTGGCGCAAGGGGATCAAGACGCTGTACTACATCCGGCTGCGGCAGATGGCTCTGGAAGGCACCGAGGTCGAGGGGTGTGTATCTTGCATGCTGTAACAGGCACGCCGCCCTGATCGTCGGCAACGCAGAAAGCTCGGTCTGCCCAGGTCAGCGCTTGCAACGGGGTAAGGTGCTTGACGTGGTGAGAATTCCCCGACCCCATCCCAGCGTGAAGCCCGGGGTGAAGGTCGACGCGCGCAGCGAGCGTTGGCGCGAACACCGCAAGAAGGTGCGCGGCGAAATAGTCGAGGCGGCGTTTCGCGCGATCGACCGCCTGGGGCCCGAGCTGAGTGTGCGGGAAATCGCCGAAGAGGCCGGCACCGCCAAGCCGAAGATCTACCGGCATTTCCAGGACAAGTCCGATCTGTTCCAAGCGATCGGGGAGCGTCTGCGCGACATGCTGTGGGCGGCGATCTTCCCGTCGATCAACTTGACCACCGACTCGGCCCGCGAGGTTATCCGGCGCAGTGTCGAGGAGTACGTCACCCTCGTCGACAAGCATCCCAACGTGCTGCGCGTTTTCATTCAGGCTCCCTCCGGAGGTACCTCCGAGTCGACGATTCGGACTCTCAACGAGGGCCGCGAGATCACGTTGGCCATGGCCGACATGTTCGACAACGAGCTGCGGGAGATGGAGCTGGACCACGCGGCGGTCGAACTGGCCGCACACGCGGCCTTCGGATCGGCCGCGTCGGCCACCGAGTGGTGGTTGGGCCCCGACCCTGACAGCCCGCGACGCATGCCGCGTGAGCAATTCATCGCTCATCTGACGACCATCATGATGGGGGTCATCGTCGGCACCGCCGAGGCACTCGGCATCACGATGGATCCTGACCAGCCGATCCACAACGTGGTGCCCAGCAACCCCGCTGTGAGCTGAACAACCGCGCCGTTGACATCGCTGCAGCCATCGATAACACTCGTTCTATCCGATACCCTGGGTACTGGGTATTTGCGACAGCTGGGTACCGACGACAAAAACGCGCCAGCTAGCACCCGAGCTGATACAGGCCTCAACAGGAAGACCGATTCACCGTGACCGATGCCATGACACAAGCCGAGGCTAACCCAATCCCGGGGCCTGAGGCCCCGGAGCCGGTGCACACCCGCGCCATCATCATCGGGACCGGATTCTCCGGTCTGGGTATGGCCATCGCGCTGCAGCAGAAGGGTGTGGACTTCGTCATCCTGGAGAAGGCCGACGACGTCGGCGGCACCTGGCGGGACAATAGCTATCCCGGGTGCGCTTGCGACATCCCGTCCCACCTCTACTCGTTCTCATTCGAGCCCAAGCCGGACTGGAAGTACCTGTTCTCCTATCAGGACGAGATCTGGGACTACCTCAAGGGGGTCACCGAGAAATACGGGCTGCGCCGCTACATAGTGTTCAATTCTCTGGTCGATCGTGGCCACTGGGACGATGACGAGTACCGGTGGCATGTGTTCACCACCGACGGACGGGAATACGTCGCCCAGTTCCTGATCTCGGGGGCCGGCGCGCTACACATCCCGTCCATCCCCGACATCGAAGGTCGTGACGAATTCCGCGGCCCCGCTTTCCATTCCGCGCAGTGGGACCACAGCGTCGACCTGACCGGCAAGCGGGTTGCGGTGATCGGGACCGGCGCCAGCGCGATCCAGATCGTGCCCGAGATCGTCGGGCAGGTCGCCGAACTTCAGCTCTACCAACGCACCCCGCCGTGGGTGGTGCCGCGCACCAACGAAGAACTCCCGGAGGCGTTGCGCCGGGCTCTGACGAATGTTCCGGGGCTGCGTGCCTTGCTGCGGGCCGGTATCTACTGGGCGCAGGAGGCGCTGGCTTTCGGCATGACCAAGCGGCCGAACACGCTGAGGTTCATCGAGGCCTACGCCAAATACAACATTCGCCGCTCGGTGAAGGATCGCGAGCTGCGTCGCAAGCTGACCCCGCACTACCGCATCGGTTGCAAGCGAATCCTGAACTCCTCCACCTATTACGGCGCGGTCGCGGACCCGAAGACCGAACTGGTCACCGACCGCATCACCCGGATCACGCCCGGCGGGATCGTCACGGCCGACGGCACCGAACGGCAGGTCGACGTGATCGTGTACGGCACCGGCTTCCACGTCACCGACTCCTACACGTACGTCCAGATCAAGGGGCGCAACGGCGAGGACCTGGTCGACCGCTGGAACCGCGAGGGCATCGGTGCTCACCAGGGGATCACCGTCGCCGAGATGCCCAACCTGTTCTTCCTGCTGGGACCCAATACCGGGCTGGGGCACAACTCGGTGGTGTTCATGATCGAATCCCAGATCCACTACGTCGCCGACGCGATCTCGACCTGCGACAAGTTGGGCGCGCGGGCGCTGGCCCCGACGCGTGCCGCACAGGACCGTTTCAACGACGAGCTGCAGCACAAGCTGGCTCACTCGGTATGGAACAGCGGCGGCTGCCGCAGTTGGTATCTCGACGAGCATGGCAGGAACACGGTGCTCTGGGGCGGCTACACCTGGCAGTACTGGATGGGGACCCGCTCGATCAAGCCCGAGGAATACCAGTTCCTCGGGGTGGGCACCGCGGCGCGGTCCCAGGCTTTTTCGGTCAACGGTTGAGCAGGGTTGCGAAAGCATTCGCGGCCGCTTCCACGCCCGCATCATCGTCGGTGGCAACAAGATCCAGCAGTAGACCACGGACGACGGCCAGCCCGAGCCTCACCATCGCAGGGTCGACTGGGCCGTCAGCGAGGGCCTCGACTTCGGCCAGCCAGCCGTTGACGGCGCCGGGAACCATACGGGCGAACGGCTTCTCGCCTTGCGCGGCGCGGGAGTAGCACTCGAAGAAGAGACGTTCCAACTGGCGTAGCTCGGGTCGATGAACGTCGGCCCACATGGCGGCAAAGCTTTCGGCCGGATTCGTGGGCAAATCGGGGAGCAGGGCCATCTGGCGGCGCTCGACCTCCTCAACGATCGCCACGAGCAGATCCTCTCTAGACCCGAAGTGGTGCAACAGCATTCGATGGCTTGTGCCGACCGCACCGGCCACATCGCGTAGCGAGCGGTCGCCGACGCCGCCTGCGGCGAACTCCGCAACGAGTGCGTCCAGTAGCTGCCGGCGCCGTTCCAGGTTAGGAGTGCGGACCACTGGCGCGGCTCAGCTCCTCGGCCCTGTTCTTGAGACCGAGGGCCTCCAGGTCGAGGTAGCGCCTGGTCATCGTGACCATCAGCCGCCCAACAAGGGCGCCGAGTACACCGCGCTGGTCGATTTGCTGGCGCACCAGGGTACGGCCGCCGGGCAGGGGGAGGACATTGTGGCGAGCGTAGGCGACCGCGCCGGGGGAGCGCTGCTCCCATGTCCAGGACCCGCCTGGATCGACCTCGGTGACCTTCCACACGAGCTTGGACATGCGGGGCTGCTTGATCGCGAACCGTTTGCCGGCAGCGAGGCCGGGGCCATCTAGCGCGACCAGCGAAGTCACCGAGGCGGTCCACTCGGGCCAGCGCTCGACGTCGCTGAAGACCTCCCATACCAGTTCCGCCGGCGCATCGATCTCAACACTGTGTTCGGTAAACATGTACCAAATGGTACATAAAGTGTTGCGTTTCGCCTAGGGCCTGCGCTAGCCGACCCGCGCGCTGAGATGCTTGAGGGCCGCTTCGGCGCCGTTCCACCCGGGGATGCCGGTCACTCCCGGACCGGGGTGGGTGCATTGGCCGCATAGGTAAAGTCCGTCGACGGGCGTGGCGAACTTGTCGGCTCCCTCGACGACGCGGCCGGTCCACAGCTGGTTGGGTTGGAGAAGGCCATGCGAGTAGTCGCCGGCGTGTGCGCTGAAGGTGCTACCGAAGTAGCGGTTGGAGAACACCACGCGGTTGGTGATGGAGTCGGCGAACCCGGGCGCATATGTGTCGAAGATCTTCACGCAGGTGTCGGCGTATTGCTCTTTCCAGCTCCGGTTTTCATCGGCGTCCAGTCCGGTCGGGAAGTACGGGGTGAAGATGGTTGCGCTGTGCTTACCTTCGGGCGCCAATGAGGGGTCAACCATGCTGGGCACGTACAGGTACGTAGGTGGGGCGTCGGGAAGCTGCCCTTTCCGGTATTGCTCCCACGCGTCGCTGATGTATTCCGGTGACGGCGCGTAGGCGACGGTGGGACACCATTGCCCTTGGTCTTGCATGTAAGGCTGTAGCCGGTTGATCCATTGGGGGGCTTCGTCAATGGTCAGATGGGCCTGGATGTACCCGAGGTTGAAGTTGATTTCCTTGATCTTACGAATGTAGTCGGCCGGAAAGTGTTCCGCGCCAGCCAGATTCACGAATGTGGTGTACGGATCGAGCGACGAGAGCACGGCGTCGGCGGAAATCGTTGTGCCGTCACGTAGTTGGACTCCGGCGGCGCGTCCGTCGGTGACCAGGATTTGCTTGACATGCTGCTTGAGCATCACCTCGGCGCCGAATGATTCAGCGCGGCGGCACAAGGCTGAGCTCAGCGAGCCAATGCCGCCACGCGGCATGATGTATTCGACTTTGCCGCCGCCAATCAGGTAGTGGTACAGCGTCGACACATTCGAGCCCGGGGTCCAGGGGCCGCCGTCGAAAGCATCAATGGACATCGCTGCCAGCGAGCCCTGGATACAGCGGCCTTGGTCGGGCGCCAAGAAGCGGCGGACCGTGTCCATGGTGCTGCCGTACCACATCTGGGCGAAGTCGTGGCGGTCCGCAGGCGTGGGCTGCGCGGCGATCACCTCGATGATGTCGGGCGGCGGACCGAACGCTGAGTCGACGAAATAGGGCGCGAACCGGCCGATGTGTGCGAACAAACCGCCGAGCGCTGCCGCGACGTCGGGTCCGTGATCGTCGAGAAGGTGGCGAGCCATGCGTTCGAGGTCGTTGTACATCACAAACGGGGTGTCGGCGGCATCGCCGAACGTGCATGTCGATGTCCACTGATCCATCAGTTCGAAGCCCCACTTGGTGAGCTCCAAGCGTTCGGTCATCTCCTCTCGCCAGATCAGCACCGCCCATGCACCGACGCTGTGCTTGTATCCATCGAAGAGTTCCCGAGTCGCGGCCATCCCCCCGAGGAAGTGCGCCCGTTCCAGAACAAGCACTTTCGCGCCGCCCTTCGCCAGCACATTGGCGGCAACCAGACCGTTGTGACCTGCCCCGATAACGATCGCGTCATAGTCCGCCATGCTGACCCTCCTCCGGTGTGATCCTTCGATTGACCGCACAATGTCATAGCTGACATATTTGCGTCAATAGTGACATTTGGTGTGTGCTGGGACCGTGGAATCTCCAATCACCGACTGCGTGATCGCATGCTCGCCCTGAGCCGTGGCGCACGCACGCGTCAGGCGCTACAACAGGCGGCGATGCGGCGCTTTGTCGCTGACGGTGTGCATCAAACCAGCGTTGCCGATATCGCCGCCGATGTCGGGGTTACCGAGCGAACCTTCTACCGGCACTTCCCGTCTAAGCACGCGGTGATTTTCGCTGACTACGACATCGGCTTTGAGTGGTTTGCTCGCGCGTTGGCACTGCGCCCGCATGGGGAACCCATCACCCAGTCGGTGCGTAAGGCCGTGGACGCGTTCCCATTTGATTTCCGGATGGTCCGTGAAGCCGCCACCATAAGGTCACGCGACCTCGACCAGGACATCATCACCAGCCACATTCGGCGGCTTCGAGATCAGCTCGCCGACGAGATCCAGCGCTTCATCCGTCAACGATCCACAACCACTGCCGATGGAGCCATGATCGCCGACATCGCGGCGCACAGCTTGGCTACCGCGGTGTTCGCTGCACTGGAGGCCTGGATGAGCAAAGGCGGACACGACATCGACGAACTGAGTCGCCTCACCGATATCGCGCTGAGCGCCCTCGAAGACGGCCTCACTCACACCCTGCGGCATGCCGGACTGGACTGCGCAAGCTGCGGGGATGCCGGGCACTAGCAGAAACTGCTTGCGGCGCAACCACTTGAACCATTTCTTCGGATGCCGGGAGTCATCGCGACACTGCACGAATCATCCCGCGAAGAAAGCCGCCTGAACTCGCGCCGGGTTGTATGGCGCGCAACACCATCTGTTTCGCCGCCACCCTTCGGCCTTCGTCGCTCACGATGCTGCCGACCATCGCCCAAGCTGCCACCTTAGGCCCCGTAGACTCCGGCGGAGTGGCTGATGTTCCGCTAGACACGCAAGAGCGCCTTGAGCTCTGTGATCTGCTCGACGAGCTCGGCCCTTCCGTTCCTACACTGCTCGAGGGCTGGACTGCTCACGATCTGGCCGCCCACATCGTCTTGCGAGAACGCGATCTCGTTGCCGGCCCTTGCCTCGTTCTACCTGGTCCCTTTCAACGGTTCGCCGAGCGGCGTAGGGCAAGGTTGGCCCAGCGCAGGGACTTCGCGTGGCTCGTCGCGCGGATCCGGTCCGGCCCGCCCATCGGCTTCTTTCGCATGGAATGGGTCCGCGCCTTGGCGAATTTAAACGAGTTCTTTGTTCATCACGAGGACCTTCGCAGGGCCAATAGACGAGGGCCCCGCAGCCTCACGCCTGCAATGGATGCTGCCTTATGGCGAAACGTTCGCCGCGGCAGCCGCTTCCTGAGCCGGCGGCTTCACAATTGCGGGCTGGAGATTGAGTGGATTGGAACCGATGAGCGGGCGACGGTTCAACCAGGCGAACCGACGGCTCGACTCAGCGGTCCGCCGGGCGAACTCCTCCTATACGTCTTTGGGCGCCAAGCTGCAGCGCAGGTCGAAGTGAGCGGACCACCGGAGGCCGTTGCGGCGGTGCATCGAACGCGCTTCGGCATGTGAGTCCATCGCCCGCTTCGATCCACGGGTCTCCCGTGGCGGTTGGCGCCCGACCTGGTGCAGGAATTGCCCAGTTTCGCCACCGCCACGCAGCTGGACCGGGCGCTACGCGCACCGGTCCATGGACTTAAACAGCAAGGAGCACAGGCAGGTTCACTCAAAGGGCCAGTCATCATCGGGTGGGGGCGAAACCGCCCGGCTGTTGCGGAGGGCGACGTAGCCAGCCGCCGACGTAGCCGGTTTCGCGACACGCAAACACAACTTCTTGTGTTCCGCCGGCATGTCGGACCCCAGGGGTAGTGTTTGAAGCCTAAGTACCGCAGGCAAACCGTCAGCCAAACAGGGCGCGCGAAGTGGGGTTTTGGTGACCGAAAAAATGAAGCTGATTGACCGGGTTTCGGCGATCAACTGGAACCGGCTGCAAGACGACAAGGACGCCGAGGTCTGGGACCGGCTGACGGGAAATTTCTGGCTGCCCGAGAAGGTGCCGGTGTCCAACGACCTCCAGTCGTGGGGAACGCTGACCGCCGGCGAGAAGCAGCTGACGATGCGGGTGTTCACCGGACTGACGCTGCTGGACACCATTCAGGGCACGGTCGGGGCGGTCAGCCTGATTCCTGACGCGCTGACGCCGCATGAGGAAGCCGTCTACACCAACATCGCCTTCATGGAGTCGGTGCACGCCAAGAGCTACAGCTCGATCTTCTCCACCCTGTGCTCGACTGCCGAGATCGACGACGCCTTCCGCTGGTCGGAGGAGAACGTCAACCTGCAGCGCAAAGCTGAGATCGTCATGCAGTACTACCGCGGCGACGAACCGCTGAAGCGCAAGGTGGCCTCCACATTGCTGGAAAGCTTCCTGTTCTACTCCGGGTTCTATCTGCCGATGTACTGGTCGAGCCGGGCCAAGCTGACCAACACCGCTGACATGATCCGGCTGATCATCCGCGACGAGGCCGTCCACGGTTACTACATCGGCTACAAGTTCCAGCGTGGCCTGGCGCTGGTCGACGACGTCAAGCGTGGCGAGCTGAAGGATTACACCTACGAGCTGCTTTTCGAGCTCTACGACAACGAGGTGGAGTACACCCAGGATCTCTACGACGAAGTCGGGCTGACCGAAGACGTCAAGAAGTTCTTGCGCTACAACGCAAACAAGGCGTTGATGAACCTCGGCTACGAGGCGCTGTTCCCGCGCGACGAGACCGACGTGAACCCGGCGATCCTTTCGGCGTTGTCGCCCAACGCCGACGAGAACCACGACTTCTTCTCCGGCTCCGGGTCGTCATACGTGATCGGCAAGGCCGTCGTCACCGAGGACGAAGACTGGGATTTCTGAAGTCGCTGGTCACGGGCCTAATTGTCGGTCAAGGTTGTCGGGCAGCGGCCTATCTGTCGCTCGGCTGGACCACCGTTTGCCCACCGCGTGCCCACATTTTGCCCACACTTTCGCGAGAGCGAGCGTGATCCAACGCGGTCGCAACTGCCTCTAGATCGTCGTCGAAAAGGTCCGCGTAGATGTCGAGCGTCATGGCCGCCGAGGCATGACCAAGCATCTTCTGCACAGCCTTGACGTTGGCCCCGGCACTGACGGCGAGGCTGGCGGCAGTGTGCCGCAGGTCGTGCGGCGTGGTGCGCGGCACGCCGGATTCGAGGACGGCTTTGGCGAACCAGCCCGACGTCGGGTGTGGACGCTTCAAGTGCCCACCGTGCTCGTTGGACCACAGAAGGTCGTCGCGACTCTTCCCCTGGCACTGATGGGCCAGATAGGGCAGCAGGAACTCGGGGAGCGGCACGGTTCGCTGCTTATGGGCCTTGGGTGTGCCGATGTATATCTGCTTTCCTGACTGGACGGCGTTCTCGGAAATGGTGGCCCGCTTGCGCAGCATGTCCAGATCGCGGACCCGCAGACCGACGACCTCGCCCCACCGCAGTCCGGTATAGGCCAGCGTCAGCACCAGACCCTCATACTTGTTGCCGGCCCCTCGTGCCAAGGTATTTACCTGTTCGTGGGTCAAGTAGACCGGCCGCTTGCGGGTCGTGCGGGGCAGCTTGATGCCGGCCGCCGGGTTGACCACGATCAACCGGTCACGTACGGCGTCGGCCAGAATCCCCGACAACACGTAGTGCGTCCGCTTCACCACGCTGGCCCCGACCGGCTTGGCATCGTCCTTGCCACGGCCCAAGTCTGAAATCCACTGCTGCACGGCGGTTGGCCTGATGTCACCGAGAGCGACATTGCCCCAGCGGGGCTTCACCCGCAGCCGCCACGTGGTTTCCATCGGTGCGTAGCCCGACGGCTTGAGGTGGCCACGCTGGCGGTCCAGCCATGCCTGTCCCAGCTCACCGACAGTCAGCCTGGCGTGCGAGGGCGCGACGTACTCGCCGCGCATCTTGCTGACCTCAACGGTGGCGGCGAATGCCTCGGCTTCCCGCTTTGTCTTGAAGCCACGCTTGTCTGTCTGTCCGCGACCAGGGGTGCGGTAGCGGACTCGGTACCGCTTACCCGCCTTAGTCTCGTAAGGCTCAATCGTCGCCATCGGCGTCATATCCCTCGGCACTCATGACGGCCTCCCGCAATTGGTCCGCGAGTTTTTGCAGCTCCCCCTCGATGCCGAGAAGCTTCGCAGCATCAACGATCGTAGAATCTGGAGGACCGACACCTTGGGGCACTGCTCTTAACTGAAATCCGACAACAGACCTCGACGGCACACCGGTTGAACGTGGGGCATCGATTGGTGCTTCCGCGATTAGCCAGCTCCAGATCTGTCGAAGTGGGTAATCGGCCCCGCCCTCGGTTACCGGAGCGGTGCTGTTCGCGCCCCCGACGAGCACCTCGGGTGGCAGAAGTAGCGTGGCAGGTGACACATCAAGGGCCAGTGCTATGGCCACAAGATCATCCACGTCGACCCTGCGCTGACGGTCTCTTATGCGGGTGAGCCCCAACGGGGCGATCGGGCGCCCCTTCTCTGTCAATCGCCTGCTCAGCTCGGCATAGGAGAGATTTCGCGACTCTCGAAGCCTTTCAACATTCTGAGCAACAGCAACGCCAATCGGACCGGGTTGTATTGGCTTCTTGTCCGTCACACCCGCAGTATGTCATATCAAAATGATCCTGTCAGCACTCATATTGACAGTCACCGTGTCACGATGGATGATGTTCCTATCGTAGCGATTCTGATAGCGTACAAGATCATTTTGATAGGAGCAGAAATGGAATCCTCCCGTCCGTTGGCCACTGATGATGAGTTCTGTGCCTTCGCAGGTATTACCAAGCAGCAGAGTGCTCAGTTGCGGTACCTCGGAAAGGGCCCACGCTTCATCCGGGTAACCGGCCGCCAAATCCGCTACGCATGGTCCGACATCGAGGAGTGGTGTGAAGTTCGCACCGTCTCCCGGTCTGACCAGCGAGGGGAACTTCCGGCATCGCAGCGTAAGTGATGGCTGCGTGAGTTGAGAAGGAATGAACATGACCCCTGTACCCGAGCCTGACCCTGGACGGTTTTTCGCTGTCAATGCTCACCCATATGCGCGGCATGCACACCAAGTGGCGGGCCACACGGCCGCAGTGGTCGTCAGAGGCTGGCGGTTGCGGGAGGTTCAACTCGGCAGCATCAACTTCTCCACCGATGACGAGAGTGCCGACACCCCGTGGCGCATTAGGCATACGACCCCGTATGCCGATCGGCCTTTCTTCATCTTTTCGGGAGTGTGGGCTTCGGCAATGTGGACTTGCCAGGACGAGGACGCCGACTATTCCGACGCCATGTACGTCGCCTGGTTCGACAACACCGGCGGCTTCAGAGAAGAGTACGAAAGCCGCGTCGACGAGCTTGCTGTGCGTTTCGGGTCCCATCCGGATGAGCGTGCATGGGAGTGGGATTGGTACGACGAGCTGGAACGCCTCTGGCCGGTCGTATGCGAGGTTGCCGTGATGCTGCTCGACGGCCAGCCGGTGACCCATGAGGACGTACTAGGCGCAGTGAATCGGTGCCGAAGTGAGTGAAACCCACCGACGCCGATCGCCCAACACGGTGCACCGGCTTGCGTCCAGCCATGAACGGGAATCCAGGAACCCAACGGAGGATAACAAGCAACTCATGAACACGAACAGCAACACCGACTCGGCTGCTTACACGCGACTGCTCGACGATCTCCGGTGGCTACACGCCCGCAAATGCGCGAACGACGGTCCAACTAAAGCCGCGTGCTTGATGCTCGCCGACTACACCGACGACCCTGATCGCTACTCTGATGGGTCGCCCGTTAAGGAGGAGTTCGACCCGGCTGAAGACGATCCCAGCCTGTACTTTCTGGCGTCAGACTTCCGGCCGTTGGCTCCGCCTCATCGCCGGATTCTCTAGTGCAGCATCTCGGCTACACCCTTCGCGGCGGGTGGACCATGACGGAACCGCAGATCGCAGATGCGGTGTCCTCTAGCGAGGGCAATCTTCCGCAGCTGGCGAGACCCGGCAGTGGCGCTCGGACGGCCTGAGATGGCTTTCAAAAAACTCTTCGACAACCCCCTGTTCAAGAACCGTGCTCCGCTGGTTCTGAGGTGGAGCGATGATCAGCTGAAGCCGCTCGTCGATCGACTCGCGCCGTTGATGCCCGGCTTGAGCGACCAGATGCAGCTCGCCGTTGCGAGTGTCGCAAGGTCGCTCGTGGTCGAGAAAACGATCACTGGCCGTGGGGTGCACTATGCCCGGGCCAAAGACCCCTACCGCCGACCAAAGCGATACCGCGACGGGGATCCTCGGTTCACCTGGCACTACGTGACAGGGGCAATGGATGCGCTGTGGCGCGCTGGGCTGATCGAGCATGTTGTCGGGGAATGGTGGCCCTACGCCAAGGGATTCGAGTCGGTCGCCTGGGCGACCGACGAACTCATGACACTGGTCGGGCCACTGGTTGACGTCTCGGAGCGCCGAGGGATCTCCAAGAGAGTGGAAACCATCGTCCTGCGTGACCGTGCCGACAAGACCGAAGTCGATTACACCGAGACGGCGGACACGGTAACCATGCGCAAACAGGTGCAGTTCATCAACGACCATCTGGCGCAGCTCGAGCTGCGCCATCGCGGACAGAAGTTCGACATCCCCACCGGACGCCGGATCTTCAACGCGTCTTTCGACCGAGGAGGCCGGTTCTACTGCCACGGCACGTCGTTCCAGAACATGCGTGCCGGGCAGCGCCGTGAACTTGAGTGGATTATTGACGGCACGGCACATCCCACGGTCGAGATCGACTACTCCAACCTCCACATCAGGATGGCCTATTCAGAGGCTGGCGAGCGGATACCCCACGGCGACCAGTACACCATCGACGGGTTCGACCGTGGACTAGTCAAGGTGGCGGTGAACACGCTGTTCAATGCCTCCACCACGAATAGCGGAATCCTCGCCATCACTGAGGAGCTGCATTACGACCCCAAACTCCGGGCAGTGAGCGGTATTCAGTCAAGTAATCGGAGTCCGTGTCGTGCTCTGGCCGAACAGGTAGTAGCTGCGATCCAACACAAGCATCACCGGATCAAGAGCTACTTCGGTTCAGACTGCGGGGCACGGTTCCAGCGCCAAGATTCAGACATGGCCATAGAGGTCATGACCAGGATGATCCAAAGGACAGGGCGGTGCCCATTACCTGTGCATGATTCCTTCCTCGTCCCGGAAATAGAAGCCGACATCCTGGGTCAAACGATGATCGAGGTAGCCACAGAATACGGACTTCGGCTAGACCTCAAGGACTCCAGAGGTGACCACCCTACCCTTCCTCCTTCCCATCCGTTATCTCCCTCCCATCCTTTACTTCCTTCCTTTCTTTCTTCTCCTTCCTCCTTTACTACTTCTCCTTAATTCCTCCCTTCTCTCCCTTCTCTTCCTTCACTCCCTTCTCTTTCTTCTCTTTCTTCCCTTTCTTCTCTTTCTTCTCTTTCTTCCTTCACCCCCTGCTCCATTCTTCTCTTTCCTCCTTTCCTTCCCTTTTCATATTGAAGGTAACAACCTCTGACCTGCGACGATCCGGTCGACCGCTTTGGAAGAAAAAAGCCTTCTTTGTGGCTCGTAAGGTGATCGCCGACACAGCTGGCAATGCTATTAGTGCCTCAGCGC
Organism: uncultured Actinomycetota bacterium; assembly: GCA_963728815.1. Lineage (GTDB taxonomy): Bacteria > Actinomycetota > Actinomycetes > Mycobacteriales > Mycobacteriaceae > Mycobacterium. Next base: position 1,242,036 of record CAVSLH010000009.1, on the reverse strand, counting down.
CTAAACAAAGCCCAAGTGCCATGGGCCCCCTGCTTCGGCCACCCGCACCCCCCTCATGCTTGCTTCCAGAGCCTGCTACCAGCCGTTCTGGGTGGGGGCAAGGATGTCCGTCCCCGTGTCCGAGCGGTTGTATGACCCCGGCTCAATTTGAGGCATTACGCGAGTGGTTCAAGTACAGGAAAGTACCGCAGCAACACCAAAAGTAGAGTGTAATTTGGATCGGGTTTCCATTGCTCTTTACTTCCGCTTTAATTCCTCCCTTGTTTGCGCATTAGATCTCTTTTCTGGGAGAATGGAACCATCGATTATCGTCCGCGTTTGCCGGATTTCGAAATTGAGGGGAATAGCTATGTCCGACGAGTCCATGGAGTCGATGGAAGTGCCCCCAGGCATCAATGGGTTTCATCTGGAGCCCCGATGCCGCGTATGCAGAAACGATGTGGTGCGGAAGAAGGTCAACGACCTGCTGGCCTCCGGATCGAGCTACGCAATGATCGTGCGTGCGCTTGAGGAGGAGAACGCCACGCTCGATGGTCACCAGATCACACTTGACTCGGTCCGCAACCACGCTTCGCGGCATTTTCCCGTGCAGAACGTCGCTAAGGCCACCTACCGCGAGATACTCGAGCGGCGAGCTCGGGAAGCGCAGATTGACTTCGTGAACGGCCTGGCCACGGCTCTCACGCCGATGGCCTTCTATGAATGTGTCATGAACGAGGCGTTCCGCCGGCTGGTGGACGGCGACGTGGACGTCAGCGTCGACACCGGCTTACGGGCCGCCGAGAAGCTTCAGGCGCTGATCGATGCGCGTGTGAGCCAAGCAGATATGGTCGGCATGAGGGCCGAGATGGGCCGCATCATCGAGGTCGTGCGAACCTTCATCCCCTCGGAGAGGTGGCCCGAGGTGCAGGCGGCGCTGCGGGGAGACGCCTCCATACAACGCCAGCAGCAGTCTTGTCCGGTGGGAGGTGTTCGCATGGTGGCCATCAATGACACCCCCGATCAGGACGGCTACTGATGGCCAGCTCACCGGTCCAGCAGGTTCCCTTGACACCGGTGTCGGATTTCAGCATTCTCGCTGGACGCCCGTAGTGGGCCCGCTACGTCGCAATCACGTCGTAGACCAGCACCACGCTGCCCCGACAACCAAGGCTCGTCACCGACCGTGCAGCGGTTCTTACGCGAGTTAACACTGCCCGCCGCTGACGAGGTGCAGGTCCCGGAGCTCGGCAGGCTGTGCCGCCACTATGCCCTGCGGGGGATTTGGCAGTGTTTGGCAGTGCTGTGTCTGTGGCGGGCAGTTGTTCCCGCGACACCATCGGTGAATGACAAGCGAACAAAAATCACGTGGGTCCAGGAAAGCTGGCGACGCGGCCTGGTGGTCGATCGTTGCCGATCTGGCCTTCTGGGGCGTTGCGGGCGCGATCGGCACTACGTTGTCCGAGAGGCTCGGAAGGTGGTGGGGCATACCGCACGGGGTCCTGCTCGTCGTCGGGCTGGCATTCCTTGTCGGTGGTGCAGGACTGTTGTTTGCGCTAAACCGGATCCGCCCGACGCCGCGTCGGCTTGTGTGGGCTTTCGGCGTGTTCAATTTGGTACTTGCACCACTCGCGTGGGCGGCGGCCTTGTCGGGCTGGCTTGGGCTCAGCACGGCTGGCGACTGGGCCCTCGGCTGGGCGGGCGGAATCGCGCTGGTGCTAGGCATCTGGCAGCTGACCGCAGTGCAGCGGTTGCAGCGGGCTCACCAATAGTCCATGCGCGCCCCGCGGACGACAGCCACCGACATCGTGCCTATCGATCGGCCCTAAGCCTCAGAAAGAGGCCACCTACTACACTCAACACCCGAGACCAGCCGCCGGGCTGAGTTCTCACACCGGAAAGTCTGCGGACTCGCCCGCGGGCGATTTAGACAGTAGAAGATCTTGTATGGGCGATGACGCTGCATTTCCGGTCGGGTATTACGACCTTCATCCGGATGTGACGCTGAATTTTCAGCTCAACCGCTTCTGGAACTGGGTTGGCGAACCACAGATGCGCGACGAGCTGCGGCGGGTCGCGCCCAGCCTGACCAACTACGACGAGTGGATTCGGCAGCTGCTCGCTCTCGGTGAGCATGCGCTCGGGGAGGGTCGGATGCTGGCGGGCGCCTACCTGATCCGCGCCGCTGAGTTCTTCATGTCGACGGGTGACCCGCGCCGCCATGGCGCGCGCCAAACCTTCCTGGACACCGTGCTAACACAATGCGGTGTGGGCGCCGACCAGCATCACGACGTGGTCTACGGCGGGACAACCCTGTCGGCCTACCGCTTGACCCCGGCTTCGCCGCGCGGGGTCATCGTGGTCTTCGGCGGCTTCGATAGCTACATCGAGGAATGGCTGCCGATGCTGGTGGCGTTGCGCCACGCGGGACTAGACGTCGTGGCGTTCGACGGACCCGGCCAAGGGGCGGCGTTGGAAGCAGGACTGCCGATGACGGCCGAGTGGCACAAGCCGGTCGGCGCTGTGCTTGACCATTTCGGTGTCGATGATGTGACTCTGATGGGGTTTTCGCTTGGCGGGTGCCTGGTCATGCGTGCCGCAGCTTACGAGCCGCGGGTGAGCCGAGTCATCGCCGACGACATTCTCACCGACTTCACCGCCTGCTTCGCCTACCGGTTGGCCGCGCCGCAAAAAGCGCTGGTGGTTAACGCCGGTCGACTGCCCGCGGCCGTGGTGGACAGGTTGATAAACCGGGCCCGCAGCCGGAACTTGTTGGCCGACTGGGGCATCGGAAACGCCGAAACGGTGTTTGGAGTCGACACCCCGTCCGAGGCGCTGGCCGCGGTGCGCGCCATGCGCACCGATGACGTCTCTTCCCGGATCACCCAAGACGTGATGCTGATGGCCGGAGCCGAAGATCACTACGTGCCCCTCGCCCAGCTCGGTGCACAAATCCAGACCCTGACGAATGCTCGATCGGTGAGTGCACGCTTGTTCACCCGCGCCGAGAGCGCTCAAAACCACTGCCAGATAGGGAACTTGGGGTTGTCCTTGCGAGTTATTCTCGGCTGGCTCGACGAGCATGCTGGCACTACGGGCTGAACGCCGGAGGGTCGGCGGTCGACTGGTTTAACCACCGCCGCATCTAACCAATACCGCAGCAACATTGGCGGGACCCCATAGATTGGTCCGGGTCGTATGAGAGTCGCTATTCGGTGTGTGGCGACTTCCGGATTTAGCTTGCGACGGAAGTTGCGGTGTCCAGGCCTAGGTTGCGAGTCGACACCGGCAATTCATTGCACTCGCAAAACCGCCCACCGCGGCGACTGCCCTTCGTCCTTCGCATCGACGATCTGAGGTGTTGCGTGCGCTCAGACTCATCGTCCGATGGGTTCGTCAGGGCCATAGTTGAGTGATAAAGGTGTATCCAACCATGAGGACCAGCAGCAGCACCGTGATCCGTAGGACCCAGAGGGCTGCCTGCGCACGGCGGCCCAGCTGAGCGCGCGGTACTGGCGTGCACCGGTTGCCCACCAGTTGGCCGGGTTCGAGGAATTCGACCACGTCGGGCCTCTGGTGGGTCGCAGAGTGGTCATCGGGGGTTGGCATCGGTGGTCTTTCGGTGATCCTTGCGGGGGTTGCTACGAACTGGCCGGCAGCAAGTGGACGGACTGCAGGAATGAGTCGATGGCGTAGGCCAGCGCGGCAAGGCTGATCAACGCGACAATCGCACCGGCGACAATGTTGGTGATCCGGCGATTGGCATGGGCTCCCATCAGGGTGCGGTCGTTGGCCAGCATCATCAGGAAAATCAGTGTCACCGGCAGCAGCACCGTGGCCAGCACGTTGGCGTTGAGCGCGATCGCCAGCAGCGGAGCGTGTGGAATCAGGATCACCGCGGCAGCCGCGAGCGCGAGGGCGAGGTTGGCACCAAGAAACAGCCGCGCGCGCCGGGGGTCGATGTTGAAGCTGTGGGCGACGCCGACGCATTCGGCGGCCGCGTAGGCGGTGGATGCAGAAATAGTCAGCACCGCCACTGCACCGGATTCGATGAGCCCGAGCGCAAACACCGCCGCCACGGTGTGCCCGGATACGCCGGCCAACGCGGCGGGGAAGCCGGCTCCGGCCAGGCCCTGGATCGTGTCGCCGCCGTGGCCAGCCAGCGCCGCGCCCGCGATCAGGGCGCCGCACCCAAACACAGCGGCCAGGGCGGCACCGATCGAGGTGTCTAGCCGCCCGTGGCCCAGATCGCGGCGGGTCATGCCCTTGTCGGCGGCGGCACTCTGCTGAAAAAAGATCATCCACGGGGTGACGGTGGCGCCGATGGTGGAGGCCAGCAGCAGCAGAATCGTATTGACCGGGCCCACCGGCAGCGGGCCAAACGTCGCGAATGCGTGCCCGACCTGGGCCCAGTTCGGCCGGGTCAGCACCGCGGCCACAAGAAACAGAGCGTTGAACACGGCAAGACCGAGCACGATCCGCTCCCAGCGCCGGTAGCGCCCACCGCTGGCCGCGGCGACCACCAGCACCACCCCGCCGATCGCGGCCACCGGCGCCCCAATTCCGAAGTAGGCCAGCCCCACCCGGATGGCGATGAACTCCGCCACCAGCGTCACCAGGTTGGTCACCGCCAGGTCGGTGGCCCCGAACCAGCCCCATACCGGCCCGTAGCGCTGCAGCACCAGCTCGCCGTAGCCGCGGTGGGTCACCGCGCCGACCCGCATACAGATTTCCTGGCACACGTAGGCCATTGCGAACAACACCACCGTGAAGGGCAGGAAGAAACCGAGCCCGTAGGCGACGCCGTCGGTGGTGTAGGAGATCATGCTCGGCCCGTCGTTTTCACCGAGCATCGCCAACATCCCTGGCCCCACCAGCAGCCAGGCCAGCCGGTGTCGCCGTCCCGTGCGGCGGGCCAGCTCAACCCGAGCCCGGTCGTCTGACCGCGCGCGGTCCTCGGGGGTCAGCAACATGCTCTGGACGCCTCCCACATGACACGGACCGCCACGCTCGCCGAGAAGAAAGTTCGCACGCCCATATATCAAAGTATGGCTAATCGAATTTCTTCGCGTGGGGGGCGTCCTGGCCCTGTCCCCGCGGCTGACCGCGTTATGTGTGATTGGTGTGCTGTCCGACCTGGATGCCAGCAGCAAAGAATTCGGCCTCGACCTCTCGATTTGTCCGTCGGGTGCGCTGTGCACGAGGTCGGCGCTGCCAAGTTGGTGCAGGGCATCGTCGAGGTCGACGCCGAGCGCGGCAGCAGTCGATCGCAGATCGTCGCGATGGACTTGGCCGCTATCACGGAAGCCGCGCAACACGGCTCGGTGGAGTTCTCGGATTGCGGGCGGCAGCTGCTCGGCGGAGGCTGCGACCGACTGGGGGCGTCCGACTGGTCGGGCATTAATTACTCCGTTGACTGTCAGTTGAATTGGACCTACAGGGGTCGCCTACCCTTTCTCACGCCAACCCACCGGCCACACCGTCCACCTCACCGGCCACCCTCCGGTCGCAGCAATGTGCGCGATCGACGCGCTGGGCATCCCGTTGATGACCGGCACCGACGGCGTCATCGACTCAGCCGACCCCGACACCGGGACACCGATCCGTATCTACCGCCGCGGCAATGAATGGACCTGGCATCCTGCCACCACGGTGGTTGTAATGGCACACACCAACTGCTCCGGAACCCTGGCCGATACCCTCTGCGGATCGATCACCTTCCACACTGACCAGCAACACGCGCATTCGCACCTCGACAACCATCCCGAATTGCACGGCCACATCATCGGCCAGGCCGACGCGATCTCCCTGGCCGACTGCGCCTTCCGAGGCTTGCTTGCCAGCTGACCGATTGACCAACACCTGCCCCAACACATGTCGGGGGACCAACACACTGAGCCTGTGTCCCCGCACCGCAGTCTCGAAACAGACGACATGTGCGACTCGCGGAAGTTCGTCTCAAAATACGTCTATCCGGTGACCGGGCCGGATCCGCCGATGTACGAGGTGGGACTGCGTTCCGTGTGAAATCTTGTGAGCGTGTCCGCGGCAGCCGCCCCATCGGGGGTGGTGACGCAGTGTCGGGGGCGGCGGCGGTGGCGCTGGGTTAGGGCCCGCGCTCATATCTGAACGTTTCGGCGACCCTCGTCGTATTTATGTCGGGGGAGGCGGCTGGCGCCGCCAGTGGTTTGGTGCCAAGTTACGACGGATACAGCGAAGGAGCGACGTGCTGCAACGAATCGCCCGACTGGCCATCGCAGCACCGCGGCGGATCGTCGCGATAGCGATCCTGGTGATGGTCGGAGCCGCCATTTTCGGCATCCCGGTCGCCAAAAGCCTGTCGGCAGGTGGTTTCCAGGACCCGGGCTCGGAATCGGCCAAGGCGACACAGCTGCTGAGCGACAAGTTCGGCCAGGGCGACATGCAGCTGCTTATCACCGTCAGCGCGCCGGCAGGTGCCACCAGCGCGCCGGCCCGCGCAGTGGCCACCGACATCGTCGATCACCTGGCCCAATCTCCCCATGTCGCCAATGTGACGTCGGCGTGGACCGCGCCGCCCGCGGCCGCGACCGCGCTGATCAGCAAGGACGGCACCTCCGGTTTGATCGTCGCGGGAATCACCGGCGGCGAGAACAACTCCCAGAAGTACGCCCAGACGTTGTCTGACGAAGTTGTCCGTGACCATCAAGGCGTCACTGTCCGCGCGGGCGGGATGGCGATGGTTTATGGGCAAATCAACCACCAAAATGAGCGCGACCTGCTGCTGATGGAGTCGATCGCCATCCCGCTCAGCTTCATTGTTTTGGTCTGGGTGTTCGGCGGGCTACTGGCTGCAGCACTGCCGATGGCCGTGGGCCTCCTGGCGATCGTGGGCTCGATGGCGGTGCTGCGCGCCATCACCTTCAGCACCGACGTGTCGATTTTCGCGCTCAACCTGAGTACTGCGATGGGCCTGGCACTGGCGATCGACTACACGCTATTGATCATCAGTCGCTACCGCGACGAGTTGGCCGATGGCGCCGGCCGCGACGAGGCGTTGATCCGAACCATGGCCACCGCCGGACGCACAGTGTTGTTCTCCGCGACGACTGTCGCGCTGTCGATGGCCGTGATGGTCCTGTTCCCGATGTACTTCCTGAAGTCGTTCGCCTATGGCGGTATCGCCACGGTCGCATTCGCAGCGGTGGCCGCGGTCGTGGTGACGCCGGCGGTCATCGTCCTGTTAGGCTCCCGGCTCGATTCGCTGGACGTGCGCCGGCTGGTTCGCCGGCTGTCGCGTCGGCCCGAACCCGTCTCGCGCCCCGTCGAGCAACTGTTTTGGTACCGTTCAGCCAAGTTCGTGATGCGCCGCGCGGTTCCGATCGGACTGGTCGTCGTTACGCTGCTGGTGCTCGTGGGTGTCCCGTTCCTCGGCGTCAGGTGGGGCATGCCCGATGACCGTGTGTTGCCTCACTCGGCCTCGGCGCATCAGGTCGGCGATCAGTTGCGCAACGACTTCGGCGACAACTCCGCGAACGCTGTGACGGTCGTAGTCCCCGATGCCCACGGCCTGACCCCCTATGACCTGGACCGCTATGCCGCCGATCTGTCCCGTGTACCGGACGTGTCGGCGGTGTCTGCCCCCAGCGGCACGTTCGTCGGCGGGAACCAGGTGGGGCCGCCCTCGGCTGCCACCGGGGTCGCACAGGGTAGTGCGTTTCTCACCGTCAGCAGTACCGCACCGCTGTTCTCCGATAGCTCGGCGACTCAGCTCGATCGGCTGCACGCAGTACCCGGGCCGACCGACAGGTCGGTCGAAATGACCGGTATTGCGCAGATCAACCGCGACAGCGTGGGGGCCATCACGTCGCGACTGCCGTCGGTGCTTGGTCTGATCGCCGTCATCACCTTCGCGCTGCTGTTCCTGCTCACCGGCAACGTGGTGCTGCCCCTGAAGGCGTTGGTGCTCAACGTGTTGTCACTGACCGCCGCTTTCGGCGCGCTGGTGTGGATCTTCCAGGATGGCCATCTGGGCGCGCTCGGAACCACGCCGACCGGGACGCTAGTGGCGAATCTGCCGGTGTTGTTGTTCTGCATCGCCTTTGGGCTGTCGATGGACTACGAGGTCTTCCTGATGTCGCGAATCCGCGAGTATTGGGTGCGTTCCGGAGCCGCGCGGCCGGCGACATCAGATACGGGTGCCAACAACGACGAGAGTGTCGCACTGGGTGTGGCTCGCACTGCGCGGGTGATTACCGCTGCCGCACTGGTGATGTCGATTTCATTCGCGGCACTGATCGCCGCTCACGTGCAGTTCATGCGGATGTTCGGCATTGGTCTGACGCTGGCGGTGGTGGTCGACGCCACACTGGTGCGGTTGGTGCTGGTACCCGCGTTCATGCGAGTGTTGGGCAGGTGGAACTGGTGGGCGCCCAAACCGCTGGCCCGGCTGCACGAACGATTCGGGATCGACGAAGGTGGGATGGTCGTCGCCCACCCGGCCGAGCCGGACCCCTGGGAACCGGAGCGGGACCTGCATCCGGCGCGGACCGTGGCGGCGGGCCGGCATCGGGCAACCGTTGACGCCACACGTGTCGCGTTCGGAGACGCTGGCCCACGTGCGCTTCACGACCGCGACCCCGGAGCAGGCCCGGGAGGACACTCGGGGGCGGCTCTATCGTCTCGCGCGGCCAGCTGATACCCCGCACACCGGCTCTTCAGACAAGTCACTTCCCGAGCCCGCCCCCAAACCCTACAACCCAGCAAAAACCGACTACTTGACACAGAGAGGCGCCAGTATCGCGCACCACGTTTGACCTGCGAAAACGTCGCTTCTACGCAGTTTTCAAGACGTTTTCGAGACTTTCGTCTCAGCCAACACATGCTCAGCCACATCCACCCCCAGCAACTCACGAACGCGCGGGCCGTTCACGAGCAGAGTCGTCGCACACAGCCGCGCCAAACCGGCCGCGTCCTGCTCATTCAGGTAGCAGGACAGCTCCTCGTCGTCTCCGGCCAGATACTCGATCAGCTCTCGCCGGGCCGTCATCAGTCATAAAACACGAAATCCTATTTGTCCGTTTTCTTAAGAATCGCGTTGACCTGCGCTTTGACCTGCAACGATCGCTGACGTCTGGTACCGGTCCCGCGGGCGCCGGTCCGCAAAATAAAGCTTTATATTGGGCCAGACGTTCACCAGTTCCACCCCGCCGCCTTCGCCGCCTCCCACGCCCGGATCGCGGGATGGTTGGCCGGCAGTTGAGCGCGCTCCAGCCGAAACAGCTGCAAATTATCCAGCCTCATCACATCTTCGGGAGTCCGCGCGTCCTCGAAGTCCATGCCCTCGTCATCGAGCTTCGCAAACAGCGCGTCCAACTCCGGGTCCAGCTCCCGCTCCAACGGGGTCGCCTCCTTCGCCCGCCGATACTCCGCAATCACACAGTGCACCGAAGTCGGCGCCAACCCAACAGCCCGAGCGATCCCACGAACACTCTCACCCGCAACATGACGCCGCACAATCTCCTGAGCCTGCAGCAAAGCCGCATCAGGGGCGCGCCGACGCCGACTGGTCGGGTCGCCACCCCGCTTACCGAGTTTCATTGCAAGACACCAACTTTCACTACTAGCAAACCGTTCCGGGCCGGTTTGGAACACCGTGGAACACTTTGGAACCAGTCTAAACCGCAGGTCAGAGCATTTTGTTAGCTGACACGCAGGGTTCAGGGGGTGTTTGTGCACAGAGGGCGTTTTTACCGCCTCCGCAAGTGCGTGGGCGCGACGCACGCCGCACTGGAGGCGGCCGGGGTCACCAAGATGTTCTCCGACACCATGTCCGGCGCTCGCGATGATCGTCCCGGCCTGGCTGCCCTGCTGGACTACGTCCGCCCTGGCGACACCGTGGTGGTCTGGAAGCTAGACCGGCTCGGACGCAACATGATCCACATCCTGCAGACCGTCAAGGAACTGACCGACCAGGGCATCACCCGGTCATCGAGCTTCCGGACCCGAGATGGGGTGGAGGGTCTGGGCGAGAACAAGGGGGTTGACGACACGGAAGAGAAGAAATGATGGCTCTCTATCGCTACAACTCTCACAGGCGAGCTGTTCGAGTCAGAAGTAGTACCCCAGTGACTTTGGCCTCTTACACCAGGACGCTGGGCGAAGAAACGATGACGACACGACGGTTAAGGAGGACATCGTGATCGAGGCGCTGAAGGACTTTCCCGACAACGTTATAGCGATTGCGTGCCACGGGCGTGTGACGAAGGCTGATTACGAAACGGTGCTGATACCCGACATCGAAGACAAACTGAGTCGGCACAAAAAGGTGCGGATCTACTGCGAGATCGCGCCTGATTACGTCGGACTCGATCCCGGCGCGGTCTGGGAAGATACGAAGGTGGGCTTCAGCCACCTCCGCGATTGGGAACGCGCCGCGATGGTCACTGACGTGGAATGGATGAGACACGCAGCGAAGTTCTTTGGTGGTTTCTTTGGTTTCCTGGTGTCTGGGGAGTGGCGCGCGTTCCCCACTGCTGACGCCGACAAAGCACGCGAGTGGGTTGTTGGCGGGGGTCCTGCCGCGCGGATGTAGCCTGCTTGTCAGCGGGGGCGTCGACCCCCGCACTGGACGCCGGTGTGGTAGTCCAACGCACATCCGCCGAAGATGGCCGCCAACGCGATCGGGACCAGGCCAGGCCCTTGCGAAGCCGTCCATTCGAGGCCAAAGGCCCTAGTCAATGCGGGTGGCCGAGGCCAAGAATAGACAGTCGCAGCCATTCCAGACACAGGTGTGGGGACAGCCGTGAGCAGCAACGAAACCGAAAATCCGGAGATCGCCAAGTGGGATCCCGCCTTCACCAGGCGGATGATCAACGTGATGACGCCAGTTGTCACGCGATGGTTCCGGGCGCAGGTGCGCGGCTTGGAATCCTTCCCGTCGGTCGGCGGCGCTTTGGTGGTATCCAACCATTCCGGCGGCGTGCTGCCGCCTGACTGGAACATCCTCGCCCAGCCTTCTACGGCAAGTTCGGCTACCACCGCCCGCTCTACACCCTGGCTCACACGCTCGGGCTGCTGGCTCACATGCTCGACTCCCACTGAGCGGCGCTGACCCGTACTTGTCCTGCCAGGCGAACTCCGCATGCCGGGCAAAAAGCCCAGAAGGACGCCACCAGCAGAAACCAACCCCAAAATGGAATTGGTCCACCACCGAAAGAGAAACCCATGACCGACATGCCCGACGACCTGCCGTCGCCCGACGAGTTCCGAAGGAAGATGGCCCACGTGGACCGCGAGTTCGCGGATGCCCGCCGGTACCTGTCGGCGTTGTGCGCCGAAGACGATCAGGCGCTCGGTGCGCTGATGGTGGAGATCCACCGCAGCGGACGCGCCATGAACGTCTTGGCAGCGACGGCGGTACTGGCCCTCGACTTCGCCCACCTGTCCTCGGACCGCCTCGGCGGCAATGTCCAGAAGTGGCTCGACGAGTCGGCGATGGCCCAGGACACCGCCCAGACCGAGCGGGACCAGACCGAGCTCGGCGGCGAGGGATAACCTTCGGGGCCGTACCTGACCGATAGACCGGTGTCGGTCCTGAACGTGTGTGTGTACCAGTCGGTCGATGAGCAACAGGGGACGTGCATCCCGTCGCACGGGTGCAAAGGGGATTCCGATGACGAAGATCTACTACGAGTCCGACGCTGACCTGTCGGTGCTGGACGGGCAGAGGGTTGCCGTTGTCGGGTACGGCAACCAGGGCCGCTCATGGGCCCTCAACCTGCGTGACTCGGGCCTCGCGGTGGAGGTCTTCACCCGGGCCGACGCCTCCCGGGATCAGGCCGAGGCCGAGGGCTTCACGGCCCACGAGATCGAGGCGGCGAGCGAGTGCGATGTGATATGCACCCTCATCCCCGACGACGTCATCCCCGAGTTGCCCATCACGCCCAAGCCCGATGCGCTGTGGGTGCTGGCCTCGGGCTACGCGGTGGCCTTCGACCGGATCGACCCCAACTGCGACGTCGGCATGGTCGCTCCCCGGATGCTGGGTCCCGAGGTGCGTGAGTGCTACGTGGAAGGCGTAGGGTTCATCACCGCGCTCGGTATCCACAAGGACAACACCGCGACCGCGCTGGCCCGCACGCTGGCCATCGCACGCGCGGTCGGCGGCTTGCGCCAAGGTGCCATCGAGATGACGCCGCGCCAGGAGGCCGTCCTCGACCTCGCCGTGGAGCAGGTGCTCGCCCCGGCTATGGCCCGGGTCTCTATGAGCTTCGTCGAGCTGATGTCGGGGGCTGGCATCCCGCTTGAGGCGATCATGACCGAGCTCATGCTCTCGGGTGAGGTCGAGCGGAGCTACCGGCTGTTGCGGCTGGAGGGCTACGCCGGGCAGATGCGCTACCACTCGCCGACCAGCCAGTACGGCCAGATGTCGCGGGCGGATCGGTACGACGGCCTCGACGTCCCCGGGGTGATGCGCGAGGTGCTGAGCGAGATCGAGTCGGGTACGTTCGCCGACGAGTGGGACGCCGAGCGCGACGCGGGCTACCCGAACCTGCAGCGCCTGCGGGCCGAGAAGCTCAGCCCCGAGGTCGTCGCCTTCGAGGAGGACCTGCGCGCCCGCCTCGGCGAGCGGGCCAAGCCTCCCGCCCGCTGACCGCCGAGGCTCCCTCCCTCACGGCCTATCCTTAGAGCACCCTGGAGACGCTGGGGCCCGGGATCGGCGGAGGGTCGGGTGACGGCCATAGCAGCGTGCCGGACGTGTGGCACTGAGCCTCTAGAGAACGCCCGGTTTTGTCACGGCTGTGGCTCACCAGTCCAAGACGCCGGTATCCGGGCCGAGTACAAGCAAGTCACGGTGCTATTCGCCGACGTGGTGCACTCGATGGACATCGCGGCGGCGGTCGGCTCGGCCGGTGTCGTCGGTGTCGTGCGGTTAGCCGTCGGATGTTGCTCTGTGCGCAGTGCTGTGCGGAGAACCGGAATAACTTTGGACTACCGACCAGCGCTGTGCCGGTGATTGTCAGACACTCCGCTAAACCACCGGCCACAACACCACCGAGAGGAACCACCCACCCCTCATGGAACTTCACTGGGTCAAGGACCACGACGAGCAGTACTCCGCAGACAGCGGCAACCGCACCTACACCGTTCGCCTCTTCAACGTGGGCGCATACGACGGCGACCCCACGCTGACCATGTACGACGACCGGTATCGGTCGACATGCTGGTCTCTGACGACCCGGGTGGGCATCGTGACTCGTAACCCTGTCCGGTTGTTCAACGACCTCTCCAGCGCGTTATTCGCGGCGCAGGTTGCGGAGGACAACGCGGGGGACCACCAACGCCAACACTCAGACGTGGGTGATCGCCCAGGACGACACCGACGAGGGGTCGACGGAGACCACACCGCCACGATCACCGGCCGCGACGGCAAGACCTACACGTACTGGACCCGCCTACATCGCGGACGGTGATCGGCAAGGAGATGGGCCAGTTGCCGGTCGCTGATCGCCGCCTACGGCCAGCGCAGTGCGCCGGATGCGCTCACCAACTGCATCGAAACGCATCATGTCTCAGGCTTGGAACGGCAGGCGTCGGCGACGCACTACGGATTGCCGAACGATCCGGTGATGATGTGGCGTTGGACCTCGCCCGGGCGGCGCTGGGCACCGCGCTGGTGCACCGCCACGCGGATGCGGAGCGTTCCAGCGGACAAAAGCTGCTGGCCGAGGCCAGCGAAGCGCTCCTGCGCCGGGAACACAACCTGGCTGGCGCGCGTGTCGGGCCGCGCTGGAGATCCACAGTGCCATCAGCGATCTCGCTGAGAAAGTGTCCGAACGGGATGGTGTCGAGCTTCAACTGCGGATCGGGCTGAACTCCGGGCAGGTGATCACCGGGGAGATCGGTTCAAGGTCGTTGGGCTACACCACCATTGGCGAGCAGGTGGGTATGGCGCAGCGCATGGAATCGGTGGCCCCGCCGGGTGCGGTGATGCTCAGCGCCTCGACAGCGCGACTTGTTGACGGCGCTGCGACTCTCGGAGAATCTGAGCTGGTTCAGATCAAGGGTGCCGACGCACCGGTACCCGCAGGTCTTCGTCGCCCCACAAGCGTTGCAGCTTCTTGTAACCAGCGCCGAAGGGCCGTTTGGCCACTGCCGTCGGGACCAAGGCCTCCTGACCGGCGATCGCCGACCATCTAGCGTCGGCGGCAGCCACGCAAGGAAGGACGGCGAAGTGTCTGGTGTTAGCTCACATCCGGGTGTCGTGGTCGGTGTCGATGGGTCCCCGTCCTCCGATTTGGCGGTGCGGTGGGCCGCACGCGAGGCAACGATGCGCAACGTTCCTCTGACCCTCGTGCACGTCTCAACCCCGCCGGTAGTCTGGCCGGCCGCCCCGATCCTCGTTGAACTCCACCAAAGGCGCGGAGAGCAAGAGGCCCGCAAGGTCATCGCCAATGCGATCAAGGTCGCCGAAGATAGCGTGCAGGACGGCAACCGACCCGAGATCGACAGCGAACTGCTGTGCGCAGCGCCCGTGCCGAGCCTCGTCGACGTGTCCAAAGAGGCGCACATGATGGTGGTCGGCTGCCGCGGGCAAGACGCGCTGCAGCGGACCCTGCTCGGCTCGGTCAGCACCGGGCTGGTCCATCATGCCCACTGCCCGGTTGCGGTGATCCACGACGAGGCCCCGATCCTGCTGGGGCCCTCACGGTTACCGGTGTTGGTGGGCATTGACGGCTCGCCGGCTTCGGAGTTGGCCACCGCGATCGCGTTCGACGAGGCCTCCTTCCGCGGTGTGGACCTGGTGGCCCTGCACGCCCGGACCGACTTAGACAACTCGCTGAGCATGGAATGGTCGCCCCTGCAATCCCGGGCAGCGGAAATCCTTGCGGAACGCCTGGCTGGTTGGCAGGAACGCTATCCCGACCTGACCGTTCACCGTCGGCTGGTGTTTGACCGCCCGGCGCGCCATCTGCTCGACGAATCCGAGTCCGCCCAACTCGTGGTGGTCGGCAGCCATGGCCGGGGCGGATTCGCCGGAATGCTGCTCGGCTCGGTCAGCACCGCTGTGGTACACGCTGTCCGCATCCCGGTGATCGTCGCTCGCCAGCACTAATACGTTGTCCCCCATCGGATAGCGAGCAACCTCTTCGTAGCTCTCCCACGCTGTCGGTTCTTTCGCATTCATGACTGACTGGTGTACTCCGATGTTTGTTCATAGGCCCGAGCATGGGTCGCCGCATAGGGCCGATGTGCCCTAGCTGTCGATGCCGACAGTGCCGCCGTGCTGGCCGCTGAGAGCCGCGCAGAGCCGCCAGCGCCGACAGGCGGAATGGGACGGCAGTGTGGGACGAAAGGCTCTACGCCAGCAAAGGCCGCGAACCTACGGTTACCGGTAGACCCGTGAGACCACCCAGAGTCGATACCGGGCGTTCCCAGAAGGGGAAATTCGCAGTGGTAACCGAACCCGCAAAGACGTTCTCTCGCATGTTCAGGGGCTACGATCCGGCTGCGGTTGATGCCTACATCGAGATGTTGATCACCAAGCAGCAGTCGCTGCTCGACGAAGTTGAGAGCCTAAGGGCCCAGCTGAAGGAATCCGGCGATGAAGCAGCCGCGCTGCGGATTGAGGTCACCGTCCTCACGGATGAGGTCGCCTTCCTCACGGACACCTCACCCTCGCCCCACGCGATGCAACATCGGATGGCGGAGATGCTGCGGCGTGCGGTCGACGAGGTTTCCGAGATGCTGGCCGAGGCGCGGGCCGAGGCAGAGGCGCTGATCGCGGCGGCCGAGGCCGAGGCTGAGGCCGCGCAGCGAAAGCACAAAGAGCTGTTGGCGGACATGGCCGCGCAGCGAAAAGCCCTAGAAGCCGAATATGAGGAAACCATGGAAAAGCTCGACGCCGAACTGGCCAGGATGCGTGCTGAAACCCAATCGGCAATCGATGAGGCGTGGCAGGACGCCCAGCAGGAGCGCGAGCAGCTCCTCGCCGACGCAAAGCAGGAGGCTGATCATTATCGTGAGCAGGCCCGGCGGGCGGTGGACAAGGCGAGTCAGCAACGAATCAAGATCCTGGAGCAACTGATGGGCGTATACCGCAACCTAGAAGCGGTTCCGGCCACCCTTGAGTCGGCATATCAAGAACGAAAGAATCCGCCGGAGGCGAGCGTCGTGGTGCCGTTGGACCAGAAAATCAAGCCACCGGGTGATCCCGCGGTAGCCTCGTAGGTGACCACCCAGTGCGCTCAGGCTGCAATTCCAGGGGTGTGTCCTACATGAGTTACCGTCCCGTCCGGCTCCTGACGGTCCCGCCAGCCGTTAGGTCCGGCATAGAACGTCTTGAGCAGATGGTGTTACCGATTAGTCGAAGAACACTCTAAATTCGCGACGCTGAGCTGCCCCCAGAATCAAGATCGCGGATGACCTGGTGTGATCCGGACGGGGGCCACCACGATTGCGCTCGGGACGCACAGTGCGATCACCAAACGTACGATCTGTTAACCAATCGGCGTCGATATCACGCCAATGGGTGCAACAGATCGCTCCGCCGGCGGCAGGCCCATGTTGGAGATATCCGAAATTGCGTTGCTGACTTGGCACGTAGCCCTCACAGCCCTTCTAGTTGACCTTGTTTAGGTCCCCTAGTTCCTCACAGCATCCTTGGGACGGCACAGGCCCTTATTACCTTGGGGCCTTCCTAGACGGCTCGCCGGCCGCTAGTTCCAATCCAGTTCTGACACTGGCCATCTGCCAGAGCTTTTCCCGGATCGCAATTTTCGGATATCTCCTATCGTCGCGGTGACGTCCGGCCGCAGCGATCACGGCTTGGGGCGAGTACAAACGGACGATGCAGCTTTAGGCAATTATACATACTTTTTGGATGACATCAATCACATAACAAACTTGTAGTATCCACCTAATCGGTGCGTGGTATACGTGGGAACACGGACCGTCTAGGCTCGGATCCCGCCGGGCAGTTTCTACTGCACCAGCGCCGAACCCTTCCGCCCCTGCGCCACTCCGACGCTCAGCGACTTTGCCACCCGCCCCGTCATCGCCAGCATCGTCCCAGGTCAGAGCCTTGACGCGGTTCGCCGTCCGGCGGCGTCTTCGAGACACAGGAGGAGGCGCTGGCCGACGGCGAAGAATGGTTGAGAATCCATGTCCGATGACGGTGCAACCCTGCCTGCCTCGCCATGCCCAGCCTCGCCGCGCCTGGCCGGGGCTAGCCACTTGAGTGGGGCTACCCCCTTCTGTGGTATGCCGCCGTTCATTTTGCCCCTTCGGGGGGCTCGTTGCTTCGGTCCCCTTGACACTCAGGGTGAGGTTTCTCGTCGGTCCCCGAAAGGGCCTTCTGACCTCAAAGATCGGGCCTCAGTGCCTGAGAAGGCAGACTGTCTTGTATGGGACAGCGAGGTCTTCAAGCGATGCCTCGGTGGCACCCGATTGGGCGAGCGAGAGCATTGATTTGGCGAGCGCGAACTTGTAGGACGCGACGTTGGCTCCTTGCAGGACGATGCTGCGAAAGTCGCCCGATGCAGTAGACGTTAGCCACGCCGGTGACGCTACTAATGTTCAGAGTTCAACCACGGCTGCACCGGTTGATCGGCCGGAAGAACGTGGGGACGAACCGGCGCACCAAAAGGAGCCACAAACCGCCCTGGCAAGTGCCGACAGCGACGTCGTTGCTGGATCACAGACGCCGGACGCCGTAATGTCTTGAAATAGACGAGATATGAGGGTCTCAAAACTCTGTGTCGGAGTCACCGTGAACGCCGACGGCCCGTCGTGAATGTGTCGCAGTCAAGCTCGTCGGGACGGGCGCCGCCGGTAGGACCCGGACGCCAGCCCGGTGTCGACGGAGCAGCGAGTGAGAATCGCGTCCGTACATCATTGGCGGACGCGGATCGAATGCCATGCCAAGCCCCGATATCGGACGTGGGGGTGCGTTGCTCGTGCCATGCTGCGTAGGTGTCCGCTGAACTTGGCGCAATGTGTTGTAGAACCGAAGGGGGTCAGTTCGTAGAGATCGCATTGCGATCTGTTCGGAGGAGGTCGACAAAAGGTGGCTGACAACGGAGCGGGCGCGACGAATATGCGGCCGAACTTCGAGGAGATTCAGGCTCACTACGACCTCTCCGACGATTTCTTCGGGACGTTTCAAGACCCGTCGCGGACGTACAGTTGTGCGTTCTTCGAGCGCGAGCACATGACGCTCGAAGAAGCGCAGATGGCCAAGATCGACCTGGCGCTCGGCAAGCTGGACCTGCAGCCCGGCATGACGCTGCTCGACGTGGGCTGCGGCTGGGGCTCGGTGATGAAACGCGCGGTGGAGAAGCACGACGTCAACGTGATCGTCCTGACCTTGAGCAATAACCAGAGCATGTACTGCCAGCGCCTTTTGGACGACATGGATTCCGGCCGTTCCCGCCAGGTGTTCCTGCGCGGCTGGGAGGAGTTCGACGAGCCCGTCGACCGCATTGTCAGCATCGAGGCATTCGAGGCGTTCCCGAAGGATCGCTACGCGGCGTTCTTTGAGACGTGCTACCGCATCCTGCCCAGCGGCGGCCGGATGGTGTTGCAGACGATCATGGGTCATCCCCTCAAGCGCTGGCCCGAGCTGGGCATCCCGATCACGATGACCGACCTGAAGTTCATGCGGTTCATCGCCAAGGAGATCTTCCCGGGCGGCGCAGTGCCCTGCGACGAGGACATCGTCGAATATTCCGGCGATGCAGGGTTTTCGGTGGAGCAGAAGCAGCTTCTCGACGAGCACTATGTCCGCACCCTCGATACCTGGGCGAAGAACCTCGAAGCCGCTCACGACGAGGCGGTCGCTGCCACGTCCGACGAGGTCTACGAGCGGTACATGAAGTACCTGACCGGATGCGCCGACTTCTTCCGCCGCGGCATCAGCGAGGTCGGCCAGTTCACCATCACGAAGAGCTGAGAGGTCAGTACGCCCCGAACGCCACCGCGACGCGTTTTGACCGCCGAGCCCGAATGAATTATCTACTTAACGGTGTCACCGACGTCGGACGTGGCGTGAGGGGTTTCGTAGTGCCCGACCCCACCTGCGTAGTTGTGGTGGGTTACCGCCGCGCAGTGCCCAGGACGGCCAGAACTGTCGGGAACACCATCACCGCGGCGTTGGGGTTCTTGGCAAGTCAAGCGCCACCCCTGTGTCGACGAAACGGGGGCAAACCCACGAGAGTTCGCCACACAAAGGTGTTGGTCCTGCCATCGTGGCCGTTGGCGGCAAAATGGGGTAAGGGTCATCGCGTGGCTGAGATGATGAGTCTGTGGTAATTCAGAGGGATTCAGCGGTTGCTCTTGACAGCGGCTCAACTGTGGGCTCGATCGCCACCATGGACAGCGTCGCAGTAGCGGGATCGGTTGCGACTACGGGCAGTATCGCGGTAGCCGGGTCGGTCGCCACCGCAGGCAGCGTCGCGGTAGCCGGGTCGGTCGCCACCGCAGGCAGCGTCGCGGTAGCCGGGTCGGCAGGCACCGCGGGCAGCGCCGGGGTAGTTAGCAGTCTGTTGACTGTCTTGTGTCTTCTTATGCGGGAATGCGTGGCGTGCGTGGCATGCATTGCTTGCACCCGCTGCGTTGCCTGTATTGGCTGCGTGCGCTGCATCGACTGTGTAGGGTGCATCGGTTGCGTGAACTGTTCGGGACTACGCAATGTGAAGGGCGCCCATCAAGGGACCTTCTGCCCTAGGTCCGCTGTCTGACCAAGCGCACGCTATTCGACGGGACCGAATGGCCGCAGCGGCAACGACAGGGTGCGACCCCCGGAAGGAGCGATCCCAGCGATCTCCAAAATCCCTTCCGACTATGGCCCATTCAATCTGCCGCTGCAGCAGGGGTTGCTCAAGTTGGTCCTCGGCCCTCTGGTTGCGGTGATCGGCCTCTTCATCTTGGGCGCGGATGTGCTGCAGATTGGAAATGCCCAAGACTTGGGCCGGCATTGTGTTGCTCGCGGTTGTTTTCGGGGCAGGTCAGCAAGCCGTGACCCGGTACGTCGACCAGCGTGCTAGCGAGATTCTCACGGCAGCAGCCGGCTCGACGACCAAGTAATCCGGACAAGCCGTAACCTGGACAAGCCGAAATCCTCCCGGAACAAGAGGTGGCCGATTGTCTGCCGGGGCGGATCCCCGAAGCCGCCGGCCGTTTGACGATATGGCATTCGTCGTTGGGCCCATTCGAGGAGCCCGCGCGCTGCTCGCGTGCATCGACGACTCAGGCCGCCCTGTTGAGCGGAGATTCAAGGCGGACTTGGAGGAAACTGGCTTCTTTACCTCCCACTTGCCTCCGCTTATGACGAGGCGGAGACGCGCCGCAACCCTCGATCTGACGACAGTCTTGACGACAACTGTGACGACAGCTGCTGTCCCAGCGACGCCGCCTACACGACCATTTGCGGCCGACCTTGCCTGGTTACTGCGTGTGCCCGCTCCTAGAGTTTGGGGATCCGCACGGCGCGAATACAGCAGGGCAGGCCAAGTCAATTGCGGCGCGACGCTGTTCGATTCGACGAGCACTGCGCTGGTACCCGAAGGAGTCGAGTCGTGCACTACCGTACGGTTCTAGGATCCGCCACGAAGATGAGACAAACGCGTCCGCCATTTCGATGAGAATTCTGCAAACGCCCTGGTAGATACATCGCCATCCGCCACGCGGATTTGGAACCTACAGCTGGTCCAGTAGTGGGCGGGTGGCTGTTGCTGTGCGGTCCCGGCGGTGCTTAGCGCACGTTCGCATTGGGCGAAGGTGGTGGTGACGCGGTCGTCGCCGATGGCGCTGTGGATCCGCATCAGGCTGCGCCAGATCGCCCGGGGATTGCCTTCACCTACGTCACCGACGGCGGGTTGACCTCCCCCCTGGAGCTGAAGCGATATCGCCTCTTTCACGCCCGGTTGGGCAGCATCTCACGCAAGCCGTTTGCACGGGAAAAACAGAAGTGAAGATACAGCCAGAAGACCACGCGTTGGGGAAGAACTTCGCCTACCGCTAACGGGTCGAGGCTGGTCTACCAACCGCTCTTCAACCAATTGCATCAACCGGTGATGCGGTATCGCCGAAAACCATTCGGCTATATCGGTTTTCACCACCCGTCGGCGGCAACGGCAGGTCTCATCGACGAGCACCTGCAGGGCATCGTGCGCCGATCGCCTCGGGCGAAACCCGAAACTACTGGATGCACAGGAGGAAGTTCATGTCATTCGTGACCACACAGCCGGAAATGTTGGCAGCGGCCGCAGCCCACTTGCAGAGTATGGGCTCGGCGATGAGTGTCCAGAATGCGGCTGCGGCCGCCCCGATCACCGGGGTGGTTCCCGCGGCTGCCGATGAGGTGTCGGCGCTGACAGCGGCGCGGTTCGCTCTGCACGCGCAGATGTACCAGGCGGTCAGCGCCCAGGCCGCGGCGATCCATCAGATGTTTGCGACCACCTTGGGCACCAGCGCCGGTTCGTATGCGGCCACTGAGGCCGCCAACGCGATCGCGACTAGCTGAGAATCAGGAAATAGAAATGGATTTCGGAGCGCTGCCACCGGAGGTCAACAGCGGCCGAATGTACTCTGGTCCCGGCTCGGCACCAATGCTGGCCGCCGCGGCGGGATGGGACCAGCTATCCGGAGAACTGTACTCGGCGGCGGCCTCCTATTCCTCGGTCATATCCGGGTTGACCGGCGGCAGCTGGAAAGGTCCGGCGTCGGCATCGATGGCGGCCGCGGCCGCAACGTATGTCGCCTGGATGGGCGCCGCCGCAACACAAGCTGAACAGGCGGCCACCCAGGCCAGGGCCGCCGCGTCGGCATTCGAGTCAGCGTTCGCAGCCACGGTGCCACCGCCGCTTATCGCGGCCAACCGGGCGCAATTGGCGATGTTGGTTGCGACCAACTTCTTGGGCATAAACACCCCGGCCATCATGGCGACGGAGGTTCATTATGCCGAGATGTGGGCCCAAGACGCGGCCGCCATGTACGGTTATGCCGGTTCCTCGGCCGCTGCGGCGACGCTGACGCCATTCACTGCGCCGCAGCAGAACACCAACCCGACCGGTTTGGCGGCCCAAAGCGCCGCGGTCAGCAATTCCGATGGGACGTCAGCCGGGACGTCGGTCGAAACAATGGTAGAAAAGATCCTCGACGATATAAACAAAGCGCTGGAGCCTGACACCGTCAACTCGGGGATCAGCGCTTTCGCAACGGTCCCGTCCATCATCCTGGCGGCAGCAACCTATTTTTCGAACGCGACGTCGAATTCCGCCGCGACTGTCACCGACTTAACGGCGGCGGCATTGACGGACGTGAGCGCTGGACTCAGCAAGGTGGCGAGCACTCTCGGGTCAGTTGGGGCGGCTCAGGCCGGCGGTGCGGTGTCTGCCGCGATCGGCCGGGCGACCAGCGTCGGCGCGCTGTCGGTGCCGCAGACCTGGGGCAGGCTTACCTCCGCAATCCGCAACGCTCCCACAGCATTACCGGTCGGCAGCGTGAGTGCCACTGGGGACCTCGCGACTATGCCGCCCCCAGTCATGGCAAGCGGGCCGCGAACCATGACAGCCGGGACGGGCATGCGCAGTACGCAACCCGAAGGGACAACTCTGCGATCGTTGATGCGGCCCAACATGCTTCCGCGACAGCAGTACATCGGATAGCGCAAATCAGAATTGCGATTATTCGCCTTCTAAGTCACCTGTGAGACCGCGCTCCTGGACTCGTGAGCGGCCGTGCGCGCATGGCGTCTAACGGTAGGCATAGCGTGGAAAGGCTCCTTCGCCCACCGGATCAGCGATCGTTTTGAACCATCGCGCACGATCCATACTTGGCGACCTTGGATGCAACCGTTGGCCCGACCTAGAGCCTTTGAGCCCGCGGAGAATTTTGGCGAAGGGCACCATCGCGGCCAGCCGTTTTGGGGCTGCGCTGAAACGGGCCGACGTCGGCCACAACGATGTAGCGCGCTGCGTGGTCGCGCCACTGTGGCGGCCTGATCGATCACTTCGCCCGGGGGTGCTACTCAAAAACACGTCGCGACAAGGGCTTTCGCAATCGTTGTAGCCGGTGACATACTGCGGTCGACCGTAGCGATACGGAGCGTCCCTCCCGGCGAGCGACTTTCACTACCTCAGCATCGCTGCGGGTGATTGAGATGTCTTTCATGCCGAGGTCCGTTCATGGATCCGGCTAGCTTCAAATTAACAGGCTGGCGACTGGTCCAGCCAATCCATTTCACTCGGCCCAAGGGAGGTCGGCGCGACTTCCGCCACAGTGACGGAGGTGGTGGCGCCGGGCGCCTCGGAACAGAATTTCGATCGGGTTGCGGCGCTACGTCAGGTCAGGGGTAACTGCTCGGTTTTGATCGCTCCACGCAACACGCGCCGGTAGCGTGACCACAGCGGCACATACAAGCCCAACTCCCTGCGTGCGGCCTGAACCACGTCGCGACGATCGACTGCCGCGTTCTCGTATTTCCGCAATGCGGCGCGTTGTTCTTCCGGCATGTTGTCCAACCACATATCAATTCGGTTTGCAAAGCCGTTGTCAGCTTCGACCCGTTTTACCCATTCGCCTAATTGCACTGACTGTTGGTAGGCATAAGCGATGGCAAGATCCGCGGTTTGGTAATTGCCGGTGAGCGCGAGCTCGCTAATCACCCTATCGATTGCATCGGCCTTTTCAGTCAGCACTTCTCGGCGAACTTCTGGGGGAAGGGCCTTGAGGACCTCCAAGTCTCTGCCGACTCTCAATGCCTCGGCGTAAAGCGTTTTCATCTCCTCGTAGTGAAAGCGCTTCTGATGTGATCTGCGGTCGAGTGATCCGGTGCCGAACGAGATGACTCCCGCCACCAGGACAAACGCGCCGCCGAGGACCGTGCCCTGTCCGCCAGTCAGGTTGTGCCAGATGTCGAACCACCCGCTCATCTCTACCTATCCAGTGCCTTCGCGATGCGTTCACGATCAAAATTGAGCGGCGCCTGACAGCGGCGCGTCGGGCAGATTCTGACCCAACGACACCCAGGTCCGGTGCCTACCAACCACTTCCGCTGCTCACAGTTCGGCGAGCGCGACGCCGGTGAGGCCCGGGCCGAGGTGCACCAGCTCCGTGTCGACGCCGCTGTCGAGGTTGACGTGGCGGATGCTGCCGCCGAGATCGCCGACGTAGAACTCCGATTCGGAGACGGCGGCGACGCCGATCGCCTCTTGGTATCCGCGAGACAGGATCTCCGGTGTACCGACTGTCGGCTGCACGATCGCGCGGTTGAGCGTGTTGCCCTCGGGTTCTGCGCCCCGGTCAGTCCACACCAGCGTGGCCCCACCGAACAGATGCAGATCGATCGGCTCGGGCAGATCCTTCCACAGCAGTTCGATATCGTCGCGGTGCTGCGGGCTGACGCCTGGCGGCAGATCGATGGGGGCGCGAAAGATCCGGCCCTCGCCGGCTTTTGGTGCACCCTTCTGCGTCCAATACAGCAGGCGCCGATCCAAATCGATAGCGATGCCGACAGGGTGATTGCTGATCGTGTGCGCGGCCTGGTCGCCAACCGCGGGCACCACCAGTGGGCGGAGCCCACTACCGTCGAGATTGCAGGACAGCACCTGCATGCCCTCCCGATCGCACCAGTACAGCACGCCCGCCTCGAAATCGGCGGCGAGCTGTTTGCCGGTCGTGAACGCCCCGCGCGGAACGATCGTGACGCGATTCGTGCCGTCGAGATCGGCACGTTCCAGCGATCCGTTGCGGGCGAAGGCCACTTCTGCACGTGGGCCCGCGCCTGGATCGGGGGCGCCCATGTTCGTCCAGTAGATGTGGCCACGAGACTGATCGACCACGATGCCGTCGGGTCTCTCGTCGAGCCCGGTAATAAGGGTGCGTACCCGGGTGCCGTCCAAGGACACCGCCTGCAGCTCCTGTTTGCCGTCGTTGAGCACCATCAGCTCAGTCATCGGTGTGTCCTTTCGCTGTCAGCCCGGGCGGTGTCGCCCACGGAGAATGAGGGCACGGTGTCGCAGAGCGCCTCGATGTTTCGCCCCGCCTGCATTACCGCGCCGTCGGGCCTGACGATCGCGGCGGTCGCCCGGCCTTGTTTCAGCCAGCGGCCGAGTTCGCTTCCGGAAGCGACGGAGACGACGACGGCTCCGCGGCTGCTGAGCTCCTTCTGCTGTGCGGCGCTCAGCGGCGAGGAGGTGACCAGCGCGAATCGGTTCCCGACGACCTGATCGAAGCGCACGCCATCGTGCAGCACCGGGTTGGGGCACAGCGTTCCGGCCAGCTGCCCGGGGGTGCGGGATTTGACCACCATCGCCGATCTGCGCAGCCCCGGGGCGACGCCGTCGGCGGCACTGGTGCGCGTGCCGGGCAAGCGGAGGGTTTCCAGCCGCGGGAACACCACCTTGCGGATGAGGTCGCCCAGCCGGCCACCCCCGGTCATCGCCGCTCCCATCGACACGGCCATCAAGATCATGGCCGCGGCGTGCGCTTTGCGCTCCTGCTCGTAGGTGTCCAGCACGCTTTCGGGCAGGGATTTGCCCAGCACGCCGACGAGTTTCCAGCTCAGGTTCAGGGCGTCGCGCAGACCCGCAGCCATGCCCTGTCCGACGAACGGCGGCGTGAGGTGGGCGGCGTCACCCAGGATGAACACGTTGCGGTCGCGCCAATAACTGGCCACCTGCGCGCGGAAGGTGTAGGCGGTGACGCGTACCAGGCGCAATTGCTCGGCAGGTGTCTCGCCCAGCCAAGGCTTGATCAACGGCTCGATATCGGCGATGTTCTGGTAGTCGGCGGCGGTCTCCCCGTCGAGCAGCCGGAATTCCCAGCGGTATCGGGTTTCGCCAACGCGCATGTAGGTGCCGGCGCGCTGGAGACTGCACAGTTGGTGGCACCCTTCCCACTGGTTGAGCTCGGCGTCGGTGTCCACGTCGATGACCACCCAGGTCTGCTGAAACGGCAGCCCGTACATGTGCGCACCGATCGCCGCACGCACCGTGCTGTTGGCGCCGTCGCAGCCCAGCACATAACTGGCCTCCACGGACTGCTCGCCACCCCGCACGCGATCAAGGAAGCTCACCCGCACCCGGCCGGGCCGGTTCTGGGTAACGCTGGTGACCTCGACATCGCCCCGAAACACGACCTTCGGGTACCTCTTCAGGTTGGCGCGCATCATCGCTTCCAACTCGGGTTGGTCGAACATGTTCATCTGGGGGTAGCCGTTGGCGCTCGGCTGTGTGCTGCGCTTCAACTCCGCAAGCACGCGCATGTCGCTGTCGATCAGTCGAAGACCCAGCGCGGCCCGGCGGTGGGCGGCGAACTCGTCGCCGACGCCCAGCCGGGTCAGGATGCGGTAGATCTCGTCGTCGGCGTGCACCGCCCGCGGCAGCGGGTAGACGCTCTCATGGCGGTCCAGCAGCAGACATGAGATGCCCTGCTGGGCCAACAGCGTGGCTGCGGTCATGCCGGTCGGACCGGCCCCGATGACAATCACCGGCACGAAGTCCGGCAGCGAGGCCGGGGCGCCGTTGGATTGTGCGTTCATGCGTATACCACCTTGTTGCGTTGGGTGCCGAGGTCGATGGCGCCGTCGTCGGTGGCCACCGTTGCCTCCACGACGTCACCGTGATGGAGGTAGTTGGGGTTCTTCGCCTGTGCGGCAAGGAATGTCATCAGATCCATTTGATGCGGGTTCTCGATTCCACGCGCGGTGAGTGCGGTGCCGACCGGGGTACCGGTGAGCACGACGTCGCCGGCGTCGAGCTTCTGGAACTTCGCCAGCGTCTGCAGGGCCTGGACGGGCGAGTAGAGCATGTCGCCCTCGACGACCATGTTCTGGCGCACCTCGCCGTTGACCCGCAACTGCAGCCGAAGGTCACCAAAGCGCTTGAGCTCGTCGGCGTCGACCAGTACCAGCGCCGGCCCGACCGGGGTGAATGTCGGATACGACTTCGACTCGTAGAACTGGGCTTTGGTCAGCTGGACATCGCGCGCCGACACGTCGTTGGTCACCAGCAGCCCGTGGACGAACTCGGCCAGGTTGGCCTCGGTCACCTCGGTGCCCACCGGCAGCTCGCGGCCGATCAGCAGACCGATCTCCAGCTCATAGTCCAGCAGCTGCACGTGCGCGGGGTTTGACGATGTCGTCGAACGGACCGGTGACGGAACCGGAGGCCTTGCGGAAGAAGGTCAGCGGCGTCTTGGCGGGGTCGCGGCCGACGTCCCGCACGTGCGAGGCGTAGTTGGTGGCCTGAGCCACCACGCGGCATGGCGTCGTGACCGGCGAAAGCAGCGTCAGGTTTTCCACCGGCACGGTGTCGGTGGAGTGTGCGGCGGCGTCGATAGCCGCATGGTCGGCCAGCACCTCTGCGGTGCTGGCGGCGTTTGTGCGGATGCGGGCGGCGCCGCTGGGTGTCTGCACCCACCACGCGTCGGCGGTGCGCAGGATCGAGACGGTCATAACGTTTCCTTCTTTCTTTCGGTTCGGTGGTGGACGGGTTAGGAATTGGCTACTGCGAACAGCCCGCGCAGGGCGGACAGGTCGAATTCGTTGTCGTGACGCAATGCATCGACCATCGCGGCAAGTTCACCCGCGGTCGCGCGCGGTGAACCGACGCCCAGGAAGTCCCTGCTGGGCGGGGGCCCCCATTGGTAGAGCCCGGAGGAGCTCAGCGGCGCCCAGCCCGGCTCGAGGGTGTTGTCGAACATGTCACCGTCGGCGAAGTGCTCGACCAAGAAGCCATCCGGGTCGCGCCAGTAGTCGAAGATCTGGCTGCCCTGGATGTGGCGGCCGATGCCCCATGAGCGGAAATACCCTTGCTCGCGCAGGTGCTCGCCGCCGGCGGCCAGCGCGTCGAGGTCACAGACCTGGTAAGCCGAATGCACGTAGCGGTTGACCGGTCCCAGCGCCATCGCCAGCGTGTGGTGATCGGCGGGGGTAGAGCCGCGGTCACAGCGAATGAAGCTCATGATCGGACCGCGTTCGCGCTGACCGGGGTAGAAGCAAAAGTCGCTGACGATCATGCCGAACTTCTCGAGGTACCAGTTCAGGGCCTCGATGTACTTGGGGGTCTGCACCACGATGTGCCCCAGCCGCTGCACGGTGGTGGGAACCCGCGGCGGACGCTGGGTGGCGTTAGCCCGGACGACTTCGTGGCCGAAGTTGAACACGTGCGGGGTCTGGGCGGGCAGCGCCTCAAGCTGATGGGTGCCCGAGACGACCCGCACCGACAGTCCGCTGGGGTCAACCAGATCAACGGTTACCCCGCCCAGGGTCTCCGGCAGCGGGCGCACGGTGGACCCGGTGGCACCTGCCAACCGCACCACGTCGCTGTGCTCGCCGGCGACAAACGCCGGGCCGACAAACCGCTCGCGTGGTCCGCGGCGGATCAGCACAGACGGCGCGCCGGCATCGCTGCCGCGCAGGTGCAGCTCGTCGCTGGTGCGTAGCGCGGTAGAGAAACCAAACGCATGGGCAAACGCTTCCGCCTTGACCAGGTCGGGCTTCTCGAACTCCAGCCAGATGACGTCCTGCACCTTGATGATCGGGTTGGCTGATCGCCCTGGGTGTTCTCCTGGGCGGGCGCCCTGCTCGCTGTGCAGGCCGTTGTGGGCACCTACGAGTTGGTCGGTCATTGGTGTCTCTCCTTCATTGCTCACGATGTCGTGGTTTGACGTGCGTTTTCTCACAGCGTTTGCTGCTGGGGGCGGGCGTTGACCCGGGCGACTTTGGATCCCCAGGAGATGACCTCGGGGCTGGCGTCGTCATTGGGGATTTGGCATTCGATGAGGACCGGGCCGCCTTTATGGGCGCGGGCTTTGGCGATTGCGTCGGCCAGTTCTGTTGGCGTGCTGGCGGTCAGCCCCAAGCCGTGGCCGTCGTCGGCGTTGAACACGTCGATCAGGCCGGCGTAGTCCCAGTTCTTGTAGTAGTTGTAGGGGCCGTCGTGGATCGCCGATTCGATTACGTATCCGCGGTTGTTGACCAGGTAGATCAGGATCTCTTGGCCGTGGCGGATCATGTTGGACACTTCTTGGGCGGTCAGCTGGAAGGAGCCGTCGCCGATGGCTGCGACCAGGCGCCGGTCGGGTTCCAGGCCCAGCGAGTAGCCGAAGGCAGCCGGCACGGACCAGCCGATGGAGCCCCATTGCATCTCGATCTCGAACCGTGCGCCGCCGGGCAGCCGGGTGTACATGCCGTCCCACCAGGAGATACCGGTTTCCACCATCAGTGTGGTCTGGGCGTCGAGGTCTGCCTCGATCTGGCGCCACAGCTCGGCGCGGCTCAGCGGGGCGTCGGCGTCGACGGGCGCCGGCGCGGAGACGGTCTGCTTGAGGCGCTGGTATTGCGTGAGGGTGGCGTCGTTGGCTTGGACCTTTTTGGCCAGGTCGGACAGGAAGTCGGCCAGCGCGACGCCGGTGTATTCGGCGTCGGCGAAGCGCACGGTTTGGGGCTCGGCGCTGATCAGCTTCTGCCGGGGCGGCTGCGCGCTCCAGCCCACGGTGGTGTAGTCGGAGAACACCGGCCCGGCGGCCACGATCAAATCGGCCCAGTCCACGATGGCCTGGCACTGTGGGGTGCTGACCTCGCCCCAGTAGATGCCGGCGTATTGGGGGTGGTCTTCGGGGAAGAAGCCCTTGGCGTTGGGCATGACCGCCACCGCGGAGCCCAATGCTTCGGCCAGTTCCCGGAAGGCGTCGATGGCGCCGTAGGAGCGCAGGTGCGCCCCGGCCAACAGGATCGGCTTTTTCGCCTTCTCCAGAAGCTGGCCGGCCCGGTCGACGGCGGCGGTCAGTGCCTGCGGGTTGGTGGGCTGCCAGGCCAGCATCGTGGAGGCCAGCAACCTGTCGACCGGCGCGGGCTCGGGGCACGGCGCGGCCGACAGGTTGCAGGCGATCTCGATGTAGGCGGGCTTGCGCTCGCGCAGCGCGGTGCTGATCGCCTCATCGATGAGCGCCGGGGCGTTGTCCGGATGTTGGATGCGGACAGCCGCGCAGGTCACCTGCCGGCACACCTCGTACTGATCGAAGAACTCGTGGGTGCCCATCGTGTGGTGCAGGATGTGATTTTCGCCCGCATCGTTGGTGTTAGGTCCCGAGGACACGAAGATCACCGGTAGCCGTTCGGCGTAGGCGCCGGCCACCCCGTTGAGCGCGGAAAACGCGCCCACGTTGTAGGTGGTCAGCACCGCGCCGGCGCCGTTGACCCGGGCGTAGCCCTCGGCGGCATAGGCGGCATTGAGCTCGTTGCAGCAGCCGATCTGCTCGAGGTTCTCGTTGGTCAGCAGCTCGTCGAGCAGCACCAGGTTGTAGTCCCCGGGGACCATGAAGTAGTGCTTGAGTCCGATCTGCTCGAACCGGGCCGCTAGGTACTTTCCCACGGTGAAGTCAGCCATGATTACAGTTCCTTCTTCTCTTAAGTCAGGGATTGATCAGGCCGGTGCGTCGATCGGGACGACGTTGATGAGCTTCTTGTTCACGAACTCCTGAATGCCGGCCTTGGCGAGTTCGTGGCCGTAGCCCGAGATCTTGATCCCGCCGAACGGCAGGTCGGCCTTGAGCCGCGTGGGGTGGTTGATGGACACCATGCCGGTGTCGATGCGCTTGGCCACCTCGACGCCGTGCGCGGCGTCAGCCGTGAACACTGATCCGCCTAGCCCGTAGCGCGAATCGTTGGCCAGCCGAACGGCTTCGTCCTCATCCTTGACGCGGAAGAACAGCGCCACCGGCCCAAAGAACTCCTGGTAGTAGGCCGGGTTGTCCGGAGCGATGTCGGTCAGAATCGTGGGCTGCACGAATGCACCCGTGGTAGGCACCGGCTCACCGCATGGGATCGCCTTCGCGCCGGCTTCTACGGCGGCGTTGATCTGTGCGTACAGATCGTCGGCGGCACCCTGAGTGGACATCGGGGGCAGCGTGGTTGACGGGTCGAACGGATCGCCGGCCTTGAGCTCGGACAGTGCGACCTGGAATCGGTCGAGGAACTCGTCGGCGATCTCGTCGACGACGATGATCCGCTTGGAGGCCACACAGCACTGGCCGCCGTTGAATATCCGACCGTGCCGCGCCCAGGCCACGGTCTTGTCGACATCGGCGTCGGCCAACGCAATCAGCGCGTCCGAACCCCCCAGCTCCATGGTGGACTTCTTGAGGTTCTTGCCCGCACGCGCCGCGATGATGGCCCCGGCGCCCTCGCTGCCGGTCAGCGACACTCCGCGCACCCGCGGGTCGTCGATGAGCAGCGAGAGCTGATCCTTGGTGGCGAACAGGTTGGTGTAGGCGCCTTGTGGGCCACCGGCTTCCAGCAACAGCTGCTCGAAGGCGGCCGCGGCCTGGGGCACGTTGGAGGCGTGTTTGACCATCACCACGTTGCCGGCCATTAGATTGGGCGCGGCCACCCGCGCCAGCTGGTAATAGGGGAAGTTCCACGGCTGGATCCCCAGGATCACTCCCAGTGGGGCGCTGACCACCACGGCATCGTCATCGGAGCTCGCGGTCTCAAGACTTTCGGGCGCCAGGAAGGCCTCGGCGTTCTCGGCGTAGTACTCGAAAATCTGCGCGCTGAGCTCGACCTCACCCAGGCTCTCGGCGTAGAGCTTGCCCATCTCCAGGGTGAGCAGCCGGGCGAACTCGTCCAGGCGTTCGCGAAGGATGGCGGCGGCACGCCGGCACACCGCCGCGCGCTCGCCAAACGATTTCTGGCTCCATGACTCAAACGTCTTCTGCGCCTGCGCGAGAAGCTGCATGGCCTGCTCGTCGGTCAGGTCATCAAAGGTGGCCACTACCTTGTTGTCGAACGGGTTGACGGTTTGGTATCCCATCGTGTGTCGTCCCTTCGGTTTGCGGCGGCTCCGCGCCACCGTCACTGCTGATCTCGCCTTCAAGCGGCTTGCAGGAGATGCTGCCCAGCCGAGCGGGAAAGAGCCGATATCGCGTCAGACTTAGCTCCGCCGGCCGGCGCCGGCGTTGTCGCGGAAAACCTCCTGACCAGGAAGTCCGGACACGAGGCCGTGTTGGATTAAGCAGCTGCACCAATTGAGCGTCGCGTTTGCATTTCGTCGATTGACCGGCACAAGGACCAGCCGAACGTGGCCACAGCCTGCGAATAGCAGCAGGTGGGCGTCAGTCGCAGACGATCACGCGCTGGCGCGGTTGGTGTCTACGCGCGGGCGTGAATGAGCCGATATGGGTGCTCAGCGGCGCAATTGGTTCAACAGGGCGCGGGTGCTGGGTGCGGGTCTGATCCCGGCGGCCCCTAGCGCCTTTTCGCATTGGGCGAAGGTGGTGATGACGCCGTCGTAGTCGCCGACGGCGCTGCGGATGCGCATCAGGGTGCGCCAGGTCGCCTCCCGAAGCGGGTCGGCCGCCAAAACAGTCTCAGCGAACCGTTGGGCGATGGGGTATTGGTCGGCCGTGTAGGCGGCGTCGGCCGCGGCGGCGCGAGCGGTGGTTGCCAGCTCGTCAAACTGCTGTCGGCGGTCGTCTACCCAGGCGGAACGGACCGCGGGAAAGTATTCGCCGCGTTGCAGCGGTGCGAGTGCATGTTCGGTGGCGGCAATGAGTTCGCTGCCTTGCAGGCGCGCCGCGGCGGCCAGTTCCTGCTCGACCCGTACCGATTCACTGGCCAGCACGATGTCGGGGCTGAGCTCGACGCGGCCGTCGTCGCCGGAGACGCTCAGCGCATCGGGGGGCAGCAGTCGGCGTACCCCGATGATCGTCTTGCGCAGATAAGAACGCGTGGACTCGTCGGCGCGGGCGTCGAACAGGGCGTTGAGCAGTTCATCGCGGTTGGCCGGCGCGCCCCTGCGGGCGGCCAGAAACCCTAGCAGCTCATAGCATTTGGCCAGGCTCGGGCGTACCTCGGTGCCGTTGAGGATGATCGTGGTGGCGCCGAACTCGAGCAGCTCGATTGCGGAGGGGATCCGGGTGCCTACCGCGACGCCTTGGGCGGCCAAGGCGCGCCCGATGCCGTGCCACGCCGAGTCGGCGTGCGGTTCGGCGTCGATGCGGCGGGCCACCACCGCCGGGAAGTCCGCCAGTGCTTGCAGCAAAACGTGGTTGGATCCGTGTTGGCGTGCAGCGTCTAGGGCGATGTCGGCCGCGTCATCGGCGGCGTCCTGGTTGCCGGCGCGCCACTCGGCCTCGGCCAGATACACCGCCGCTGTGGGTAGCTCCAAGATGCGATGCCCGGCCTGCATGCTGGTTACCGCCGCGCGCAGCGACGACAAGGCGCAGTCTTCGTCATCCTCGAGGAGGGCCGCCAGCCCGCGCCAGGTCTGGGCCAGCTCACGTACCAGTGGATAGCCGGCGGCATCGCTGTTGATCCGCTCCAGGATCGCGGTTGCGCTGGCCGAGTCGCGGTCGGCGCGCAGCGCCAACTTCGCGCCGACAATGTGGTGCAACCCCGTCAGAATTGGCGACCCATTCACCTGGATGAACTTGCCGCCGCGGGCCAGCGCGGCGCGGGCCTCATCGACTCGTTCAGCGTCGAGTAGCACGTCCGGTCCGACGATGGAGTCCACGATGCCGCCGAAAAAGCCCCCACGCCTTGCCGCTTCGTACTGCTGCAGCGCTTCTGCGGTGCGTCCGATGGCGCGTAGCGCGCCCATCCTGCCCGTGCCCATGGCCACCCTCGTCCACGGGGACGGCGGATCGTCGGTCAGCTCGCCTAGCCGGCCACGAAAATAGTCGATCCCGTACAAGATGCCGTCCAGCAGACCGCCGGTCGGCTCAGGTCTGGGAGCACCGCCGCCGGATTCCAGCAGGGTCAGGGAATAACGTACGACGTTCACATCGGGACCGGCGGGCGCCGCCTCGAGCACGGCGTGCACCTGGTCGATGCGCCCGGCGAGCACGTAGCACCAGGCCATCAGCGCGGCGGCACGTTCGGACGTTGCCGCAAGCTGCTCGCGCAGCCCGGCTGCGGTCAGCTCGTCAGCGATGCGGGCGCCGCGGCGCTGGTCGTCGCGCGCTATCGCAAGCATCAGCTGGGCCTCGGCGAACCCGACGTCACCGACCGGCACAACAGGCGATAACGCCTCGATCCAGCGATCAGCGACGGCGAAGTCCATACGTCCAATGACACCGAGGATCGACCGCTTGGCCGACGCGTACGCGTCGGTGAGCGCACCCGCCCCCAGCAGCTCCTCGACCGCCTCCTCGTGAAAACCCCTGCGCGCCAGCAGCCGTCCGTAGGCGGCGCGCAGCTCGCTCACCGCTGCGTTCCCGCGCTGATCGAGCAGGCGCCGCAGATACTCCCGGAACCGAGAATGGCAGCGCAACGTGACCGGATCCGGTGACCACTGCGCCGGGATGGGTGCTGACCGCAGGGACGCGAGCCGCCCGGCGGCGTCGTCGATGCCCAACGCCACCGCCGACTCCACGCTGACCTCCTGCAGCACCGACGTGGTGATGAGGAACTCACGATCCGCGGCGTCGAGCTGATCAAGGATGTGTGCGCCCAGGTAGCTCCCAAGGCCATCTGAGCCGCCGCCGGTGCCAGCGACATGCTCGGCCGAGCGCCACGCGTCAAACACCACTCCGATCACCCAGCCCCCCGTGGCCTCCACCGCCGCCGGCGCGTCGGCCCCCGAGCGGCCCAGCCCCTGCAGGGCGATGCGCGCCTCCTCCACCGTGAATCCCAGGTCCGCATCGCCGAGTCGTGCCAGCTCGGCGCCCAGTGCGGGAGACAAGACCGAGGCGCCCAGTGGGCGGCGGCTGATCAGAATCAGCCGCATGCTCGGCGGGCCGTAGCGCACCACCGAGGCGATCACCTCCGACGCCGGCTGTGATCCGTGCAGCCGCTCGAGATCATCAAGAACAAACACGACCTGCGCGTCGGCGGCCGCCTCGACGAGCAGCCCCGCCGCCTCGGCATGCGGGATGCCGGCGGTCAGTGCGCCGGTGGCTATTCCCCGCACCGAGGGCAGCTGCTGGGCGAGCGCCTCCTCCAAGTAGGTGACCAGCCGCCCCGGTGCGGCATCGGTGGCGTCGACGCTTAGCCAGGCCACCGGCCTGTCGAACTTGCGGCTGGCATGGGCCACCGCCACGGACTTGCCCGACCCGGCAGTCGCCGTGACCGCCACGACCCGGTGGGCCTCAATGAGCTGGCAAAGCAGCGCATCAAGGCGCTCCCGCGGCACCGCGCCCACCGGAGTATCCGGAACCATGAGCTTGCGCCGAATGACGCGGGGTCGCTCCACCGACGGTGCCGACATTGCCACTCCTTGCAGACGGTCATGCTACCCGGCGCAACCCTGACCGGCGCCTCATTGACGGCCGGCGAGCACTTTCAACCGTCCACGGCAGGGCAGCCTCGAAGGCAGGGCTGGTTAACCTTTGCTCGTTGAGCGGAGCCCAACGTGGTGCATCAACCCACACGCCGCACGCAGCAGGCACGGGACTGCGCGCTGCGAGGACCGTCCGGGCGGCGAGGTCCGTGTTCTTCGCGCCGCCTCCTGACCGCCATTGCCGGGCCCTTGCCAATCCGGCATTGGCGTATTGTTTCGGACCATCGTGGCCTGCGTCAGCGGGACATGAGATGCGATGCGTTTACGTGAGCAAGTACCAAGTTTCCACTACCGCGAGCGCTACAAGCAGCATCGTGGAAATGGCGTGGCCCAGCAGGCGATGGTAAATGCTGGGGGGCACCCGGCGAAAGGTCTGAAGCGCAAGTTCATTTCGATGAAAGCGCTTTCTTGATCTTGGCGAGGTTGAAACATTGAGCTACCTCGTCACTTAATCGACGCGCATCGAGCCGAATCACGCACTCGCGGCCTTCCGCGAGACCCTGCGTGAGCCGCGTCGACAAGCACTCTGCGGAGGTGTTGTCGTCCACGCGCAAGCCGTGACTGCACGGTTCCGTGCGAGGTACCCATGATGTCGGCTATCTCCTGATATCGGAACCCCTCGACATCGGCGTAGTACACCGCTGCACGGAATTGGTCGGGCAAGGACTGCATCGCGGCCATGATTTCGGTGTCAGGCAATGCTGCGAGAGCCTCATCCTCGGCCGAAATGGGTCCCGTCGACGTGCGTCGTGCGTGGGCCGCCAGCTCCTGCTCGGTGATCCCGTTCGTCGAGCACTGAATCGGTTGCCGTAGCTTACGGCGGTAACCGTCGATATAGGTGTTCGTCTGGATCCGGTAGAGCCACGCCTTTAGGTTGGTATCTGGCACGAACGAATGAAAACTGCTGTATGCCTTGACCATAGTGTCCTGTACCAGATCCTCTGCGTCGGCATGGTTGTGACACATATGCAACGCGTGTTGGTAGAGCACCTCGTGTAGCGGAACGACCTCGCGTTCAAACCGCGCGGCCTTTTCGCCCGACGGCAGTTCAGCGTCGTTATTGGGCTGCGATGCAAGGTTTTCGGAGTAACCGCCCATCTCGGGACTAAAGCCCTCGACCGGTGTTCCTCCGGTGGCCGGAGCAGCAGTGGCTGGCTGCGACGTGACGATATTCATGGCTGAACAACTCCCTTCTGACGGTTTGGAATGCTGGGCGGATTCCGGCCGAACCGGTCGCGTCCGAACTCCAGCGCTTACGCAGCGAACGTCCATCTCTTCATTGCTGTTTGAACTTCGGCCAGTGAGCCGCGGACCATTGCCCTAACGCTCATGTTGGGCCGGTAGTAGGTGCCCACATAGGCGCCCATTTCGATGTCTAGCCGTACGACCGAGCCGTCGGCTGCACGGATGTGTCCGGTGCGATCAAGGATGGTGGTCATGATGTGCTCAACTTCGTCGAATCGCGGCCTGTGGAGTTCACCGATGTCCAAAGCCGACGGGGATGTCCCGAGCTGCGGTCTGAGAGGCCAGCGTTGCGAGTGTCGTGCGCCATTTCGGGATCGTTGGTTTGGTCGGCAGCCGTAGTCGCGGGGATATTGACGCGAGCCGGACTACCTTGAGCCACAGCCGGATACGCTGCCGGGCCGTCTTGTCGGCGCGATGCCAGCCAGCGGGCTGTCGCGTCGTTCCCACGCGGCGTCGCAGTACACCACCGCCCACCCACCACGGCGAGCGTGGCCTCAATCTGAACAATGTCGGCTTCCTCGGCGGTGAAGTAATCGTCGCGGGCTACAGAGAGATCTGCGAGGTGCTCTTTCCGCAGCCGGTATCGGTAGACGAAGTTCTCCTTCGACACGTGGTCATTCCGCGGTATCTTCAACTGATCTCACCTCCAAACGGCTTGCAGGAGATGCTGCCCACCGGGGCGTGAAACGGGCGATATCGCATGAGATCCAGCTCATGAGAAGCCTCAAGCCGCCGTCCCTGATGAGGACCACCCCGGTGGCACTGCTAAAGGAATCGCCGGCCAGGACGTATGTCGCCCCGACCTCTCGGCTGAGTTAGCGCGACGTGGCAGCGGGATCGTCATGTGCGCGAACGCGAGGCCAAAGCCGCTGTCCGTGATCGTCAGTGGCTATCGGATCGCCAACTAATCAGTGTCGGGGTCCGGACGTGAATGCGCCGAAACGGGTGTTCAGCGACCACATCGAATACGGCCATTACGTCAACCGAACCGTAATCGGGCGACTGGCCACGGCTAACCGCCGTGGCCGACCCACCTCACCACACCCAACTGGCCCGTCAAGATCAAAAACAGCGCTGACCAGGATGAACCCAACGCACATTTAATCGTGTCAGTCGCCCGCCGCGAAGAAAAAGGTTTTGACGTCAATGTCGCGGCCCACTTGCTATGGGATGTTCTACGGGGACAACCCGGCCAACAACCCATCCAGGCCGCCGTCATAATTAGCAACGACAGCGACATCAAGCTGCCCATCGACTCCATGGACACCTTGCGCCGAAGCCCACCGGTCGCCGTGTTGTGTCAGCGAATCAGCCTTTCACCGACCGACGGGCCAGTGTTCGATCGTGATGTCATCCATGGGGAAGTCGGTGGGGTTGCCCGTTGCCAAGTGAGCCTCGATGCCGGCGGTGGCGGCAGCGATCAAGCAGTCGGCCTGGTGAAGAGTGATCCCTCGGCCGGCGAACTGGCGGCGCCACTGCCCAGCGCGAATTCCTTCGGAAGGGCCCAGGGGTGCGCACCGCAAGCCGCGCACCAGCCGTCGTGCTGCGACCTCTTCACCGGGAAGCAGTCCGCGCCAGATCTCCTCGACCGAGATCGCGCAGGTCCACGGTTCGTCACCCTGGCGGCGCAGAGCGCGCAGGCGGTCGCCGGCCGGACGGCCACGGAGGGCGTCGATGAGTACCGTCGAGTCGAGCAGGACTCTCGCCATGTCAGCCGACGCGACGCTTGTCGGCACGTTGGCGGCGGACCCATTCACCGGGATCGTCGTCCCATTCGTGACCCTCGTCGGGGATGGCCCCAAGGGCAGCCTCGATATCGTCCCATCGCCGCTCGTCATCGAGTCCGCGGCGAATCAACTCTGCGATGAATGCGCTACGTTGCCGGCGTCCGGCCCGCTGGTCGAGCTCGGCAACGAGCTCGTTATCCACTGTAATGTGTAGTCGCATGGGCTAAGCATAGCCCACTAGGTCGGGCCGTCCGCCGTACTGAGGACGCCCTGGGTGATGTCAGCGGACGCACTCGACGAGATCGACGTCGTCTATATGGAAGGAGTGCCTTCGGCTACTCGACCGCCTCTGCGATGGATGATCTAGCCTCACCCGATCCGGTTTGCCCCGGGATACCCGTCGAAACCGCGGTCGAACGACATCACCGTGCTACATGGCCATCCGCAGACCGGAGGCTTATCCAGCCGGCGTTGGCTTTCGGTGGGTTCTGGTGAGGTGCAGGCGGCGGCGATCGGGTCGTGGTCGCTGCTGGCCCGTGGATCGGTGCTCATGTGTGGTCTCCGTTCGAGTGAGTGGTCAGGGCCCGATGGGCGCGTGATGGGCCCCGGGTGGGGCTGTGTGGGGCCTCGGCATGCTTAGAGTTGGCGATGAATACCGCGGCGTCGACCAGGTAGTAGCCGGCCTGTTCGCGCTGCTGGGCTGTGGCGTCGGGGGCGGCCAGGACCATCGCAATGAATCGTGCGCCGACAGACCGTGTTGACGGCGGCGTTCTCCGGTGGCGGCGAGCGCGTACGTGGATGTCAGCTTGCGCCAGTGCGAGCGCCGCTTTAGTGCTGATGGCCGCGCGGTGGCAGAGGGGCTGCGCGTGATCGCCCGGCTTAACGTGTGTCGTAGTCTGTGCACGAGTGCACCCTGTGCGCGCTCAGCGTCGATTCCGGCGAGGCGGAAAGCCCGCAGAGAAGACAAACCAGTGGTATCGGCTGAGCCATCGCTCGATTGGCTGAGCCATTGCTCGCCGATAGCGGCGTAATCGTTGTCCTTTACGCGTGTCGATCCGGGCGACGCGGCTTGCTGCCTTACACCCCTGAGACGCCGAGGCGGCTGCACTTGTCGCTCAGTGTGGTGGCCACGGATTTGGACACACAACACGGTGGAACCGATGCGAACAAGCGGGACGCGGCGAGACAGCTTGGACGGCTGAACATCGCTGACCTGCAGCTATGAGACCGAGCGTATTGGGGAAGACCGCGACCGGCTAGCTCATAACCCAGAGGTCGCAGGTTCGAATCCTGTCCCCGCTACAAATGTGGTGTCTCGGGACATCGTTGGCAGGTGTCTCGGGACATCATTGCATTTGTCGCTCGGTTTTGCGGGGGCCCGAGCTCGTCGATGAGCACGATGACGTTAGTGTCGGTGAATGCTGCCGAGGCCGATGTGGTGTGCTGGACTCCACGACGTAGCTTGACCATCACCCCTCCTCGTCGTCCGGCGATCATCACCCATGACAACTTGGTGGTCGGTGTGCCGGCGGGTAAGGACGGCAAGGCCTAACGGCCAACCAGCAGACTGCCGCCATGTTCGGTCCCGCCGCACTGGGCGTTTAAGCACTAATGAAACGACGGCGCAGTGGCGGGCATGGTTCGTCGGATCGAGGCAGGCCGGGGATGCACGGCCAGCCGAATTGGAACTGTTTGCTGAGCCGTTGCCTAGTACGCCGTCTCGGGCGCACACTTGACACCTGTCACCGAACGTCTTGACAGGTGTCAATTTAGGGCGGCATAGTTGTCGCGACCACATTCATCCAAGGTTGTCAGGACAGCCACAATGGTCGACCCCGGCGATGAGCACATGCACAAACCCGGGCCGCAACCGGATTGGCAAGAGAGCTTCTATTTCAACTGGTTCGACTCGGAATCCGACGCAATGGGCCTGGCCCGCATCGGTTATCGTCCCCACGACCACACGAGTGACGCGCTGCTGTACACGATGCGGCAAGGCAGCATCGAGGGCGGCTACGCCAAACTGAATACGCCGTATAGCGGCATCCCGGATCCGCGGTGGCTTGCGGTGGGCGATCTGGAGTTCCAAATGAGCGTGCCGATGTCGACCTGGCGGCTGCGGCTGCAGGGGCGCAACGAGGTGGATCTCACATGGACTGCGCTGCACGCGCCCTTCGATTTCCACGCCGATGCGCCGCATGGCGCAGTGTTGCCGCCGGGGTTCGCCGACGCGCACATCGAGCAGTCCGGGCGGGTTACGGGCAGGGTGAAGATGCGGGGGGTGAACTACACGGTTGACGGACTCGGGCAGCGAGACAAGTCATGGGGTGCCCGCCAGTGGGACAGCATCGAGGGCTGGGACTGGATTCCGGTGCTGTTTGGCCCGGATCTGACCATGAACTGCACGCAGGTGTTCAG
Source organism: uncultured Actinomycetota bacterium (assembly GCA_963728815.1). GTDB lineage: Bacteria > Actinomycetota > Actinomycetes > Mycobacteriales > Mycobacteriaceae > Mycobacterium. The sequence goes on along the minus strand of CAVSLH010000009.1, from coordinate 1,201,400 downwards.
CGGCGGTCGGGCCTATCCATCGGGCTACATCTTCCGCGACGACGCCACCCATGCTGTGGTGGAACCGACTGTTGAGTACCAATGGGCCGGTCATCAGGTTCCTTGCGCCTCCCGGATCATCGTCACCGACGTCAGCGGCTTCCGGATCGAGGTACGCGGTCGCGCAACCGCGCAGTCGTGCCTGGCCCGGCGGGGGCTCGTGATCCAGGAGTCGCCGTCACGTTTCGACGCGATCATCGACGGGCGGCACCGCACCGGTGTGGGTCTGACCGAGCACGCCTGGCACGGCGGGCGAGTCGGCACGCTGCGGGCACTGCCGCGGTTGGTTCCGACGCTACGGCGTGTCATGCGATGATCACCCGGCTGACATCGTCGACCCAAGCCGGCATCGGCCAGATCGGCGGCAAGGCCAGCGGCCTGGTGCGGTTGCAACGCGCGGGTCTCACGGTGCCGCAGGCCTGGTGTGTGCCGGCGGCGGTGTCACTGGATCCAGCCAAGCGGGAGGTGCTCGTGCGCACCGAGCTGCCGCAGTGGTGGTCGGCGATGATCGCCGAATTCCCCGGCGCGCTTTGGGCGGTGAGGTCCTCTGCGGTTGCCGAGGACCTCGACCATGCATCGTTCGCTGGCGTGTACGACACCGTGCTTGGCATCGGCACCCTCGACGCCTTGGTGGCGGCCGTGCAGGACTGCTGGCGCGCGATGACGCACGACCGCGCCGTAGCCTATCGGGCCGCCTCGGGTATCGATTCGGCGGGCGGGATTGCGCTGGTGCTGCAGCGAATGCTGCGGCCCCGCGCGGCGGGGGTGTTGATGACCGCCGATCCGCTGCGTCCGTTCGAAGACCGCATCGTCGTCGACGCGGCATATGGGCTTGGCGCTTCCGTGGTGTCGGGGGCCACCGACCCCGATCATTTCGTGTTGCGCCGTGGCGGCGAAGTCCTGCGCCGCCGCCTCGGTGCCAAGCGGTGCGAAACGGTGGGGCAACACGGGTTACACACCCGCGAGGTCGATCCAGCGCGCCGCGCCCAGATGTGCCTGTCGACGGCCGACCTGGACGCGCTGCGCGCGGTCGCGCGCATCGTCGATACCGCTATCGGGCCGCGGCGTGACCTGGAATGGGCCATCGAAGGTGACACTGTCTACCTGCTGCAGGATCGGCCGATCACCGGGTTGCCGAGCCAAACCCCCAACGATGTGTTCTCCCGCCGCTACGGCGACGAGTACCTGGCCGACTACTGCATGCCGCTAGTGATCGACCTGTGCCTTCGGTGGATCGAAGACACCCGCATCGAGGTCGACCAGATGGTCGATCCCCACCAGTCGGATCTCCCGTCCACCCGCATCCACCACGGATACGCCTACATCTCCGGCAACTGGATGATCCGTCAGATACGTGCCCTTCCGATCGCGGCCCGCTCATGGGCGTTGGCATGGTTCCCGCCCATGTTCGCTGACAAGATCATGCGCGAACCGTTCGATCGTCGCCTGTTCATCTCCACGCTCCGCGCGCCCTATTCCGACCGAGGCCGGGGCCCGATCACCAAAAATCTTGCCGCACTGCAGCGGCATTGCGCCGAGGTCGACCGACTCATCACGCCCAAGCTGCACCAGGATTACTCGGCGCTGTCGATGGCGCAGTTGCGCGGCGAATGCGAGTTGGTCGATCATCTGGGATTGCAGCACTTCCGCGTGATCCGTTGGGGCATGGCCTACAACCCGTTGCTGCACGCGGTGCTGGCCAAACTGCTGACACGCTGGTGCGACGACCAGGACGGTCGACTTTATGAATCGATCATCAGCGGGCTGCCCGGGACCATGACTGCACAGATCAACCGCGAGGTCTTCCAGCTCGGCACCCTGGCGCGAGCCGACCCGCGGCTTCGGGCGGCCTTGTTGGTCGGCGGTGACGTGAACAGCGTCCGCGGCGTCGCGCCGGGCAGCGCCTTCTGGGCGGCATTCGACACGTTCTTGGCTACCCACGGTCACCGCGCGGCGACTCGAGACATTTCCCAGCCTCGCTGGCGCGAAACACCGAGGGCAATTCTGGCCATGGTGGCCGCCCAAGTTCGGCCGGCTGACCCGCCACAGGATCCCGCCCACGCCGAATCCGCCGCCATCGCCCGCCGTCACACCGCCGAGCGAACCGCGTTGCAGCGAGCCGGCCGCGTGCGCGGCGCGGTGCTACGCAAAGTCATCGCGCTGACTCAGCAATACACCGTCTACCGGGAAAATCAGCGCTATCACCTCGACTATCTGCTTGCCTACCTGCGCTACCTGATGCTCGAGCACGGCCGGCGTCTCACCCGCCGCAGCGTTTTGGCCGAGCCCTCCCAGGTGTTCTTTCTGCGGGCCGCTGAACTGCGCACACTCACCGAAAGCGAAGCCATGCCAGAGGATCTGGCCACTTCTGTCGAGCAGCGGCGCGCACACTGGCTCCGCCACCGTGACCGATTGCCGGCGGTGTATCTGTTCGATGATGTTGAAGTCGACGCAAGCCAGGTCGATGACGAACCAGACCAAATCAGCCACGACGGCGCTATCCTCGGCGCGCCCGCCAGCCACGGGGTGGCCCGCGGACCAACGAAAGTCGTGCATGACCTTCCCGAACTCGCCCACATCCAACCTGGCGACATTTTGGTCACCACAAACATCGACCCGGGATGGACCAGCGTATTTCCGATCATTTCAGGCCTGATCACCGCCACCGGCGGTGTGCTCAGCCATGGTGCGATCCTGGCTCGCGAATACGGCATAGCCACCGTGACCGGCGTCAAGGACGCCACGACAATATTGCCGACCGGAACGCTCGTCGAACTCAACGGCGCTTCGGGAACCGTTCGGATCATCGATCCTGTCTGGACAGGGAACGATAGCGTCAGCCGGATGCCCACTACGCATCTGGACTGGTAAACCCTTTTCACGATCACCCGGCTGCCGCAACGTGGCGGCGAGAGCTTTCTCCCGCGGTGGTCAGCGCCGCACAAGTGAGACGGATTCAGGTTGCCGGTGGAGGCCGGACTTGGCCGCTGCCAACCTCTTCGGCGCCGGCATGACGGCTATCGGGGCGCGCGTGCGCCTCGTCGCTCAAGTCCGGTCGCGCCGACGTCGAAAAATCACCTCCCTGATCGCCGGCTGAACCCGCCCGGTTCGGTCGAACTTGCGCGCGGATGCGTCATCGGGATCAGCGTCGAGATTCCCCGCCGTCTGCAGCGCGACGGCGCCGACGAACGACAACACGCCAAGGCTCGTGGCCAGCCAACGGTCGGCCTGCGCATTGACGACAGCCCCTTTCTTGACCCGGTGCCAGCCGTCCTGATCGGCGTTGCCGTCGTTGTTCATTCGCAGGAATGGTGGTGATTTTGCCTGCTCCTCAGCGCGAAAAGCCGAACAGCGGTGGCGCGTTGCCTTCGTCATCGTCAGCACCAGGATTTCTAACGTCTCCCTGAGCGCCTGCCACAGCGCTCGTGCTCGACAATCGAGCGAAGCGCCCCCGGTTTTGGTGGTGGCTGTTAGGTGATGACTTATGTACACGCCGGTACGTCCGGAGATGCCTAGATATCGTCGCCGCAGGTCAATGAAGCTATTTTTGGACTATAAATCCGCTGCATTGACCAGAAAGGGTAAGCGTCGTGGCGTGCAGCGACGGCATCACCATGCGGGCTAGCCGCGCGCAGTTTATCCGTCTGGATGAGCTGTAAACACCCCGTGACGCAGCGGACCAACAAGGGCCGGCCTGCCGGTGTGAACCGCCGCCTGCAATTGATCAATGATGGCGCGCACCCCCTAACGCTCTGCCGGATCGGCAAGCCCTTGTTCGTACAGCTCCCACCGATATTTGTGGTCCTCTAGGCGAAGAAGTAGCTCGTTGATCACCTTGTCCAAGTCCACCTGCTCAGCAGCCAAACTCGCGAATCACTCGGCCGTTCTTCGTCCGGCAGGCGAGGCGATAGTTCGATCGTCACCCGCAAAGCCTATGCACTCGGCACGTCGCTTAGCCACGCTCACGGGACGATTACGAAAGCTGATGTGGCGATTGCTGCGTTGGGAACGGATTTGGGAACAGAACATCGTGAAAACGATGCGAACAAGCGCGACGGGGCGAGACAGCTTGGACGGCTGAACGTCGCTGACCTGCAGCTATGAGACCGAGCGTATTGGGGAAGACCGCGACCGGCTAGCTCATAACCCAGAGGTCGCAGGTTCGAATCCTGTCCCCGCTACCAGCGGAAATGGCCCCCGGAGACATCTCCGGGGGCCATTTTCGTTCCCGATGGCCACGTATTTGGACACATTAGCTAGGTTACTAGTTAACTGGCCCCTGCCTTCGTCGGCTGGATCTCACCCTTTTGCCGATGATGATTGCGGGCCCCCTGCTCCGCGGCGTTTCGGTCATCGTTTGCCAAAACGCGATTTTACTCAGAAGCTCACTGCTAAAACACCTGAAAGCCGGTCGCCCAGCAGGCTCGCGCTGCGCCCTGGTCCTGGGCGATGCCGGACGGGTGTGACGCAAAGCGCATTGCGACCGATCTCGATGCCCACTCAGGCGCCGCCCACCGCACCTCAATGCGAATCATGTTGGTGTGCTACCTATTTCAAATTCCGAGATCAGCCACGCCGAGTGTCACGAGCGCCTCCCGCTGCGCCGTGACATCTTGATCGACCGTCGACACCCGGGCGTAGCCGATCTTCAGCTCCGGCACGCAGACAGTATGCCGGTTAGCCCCCCTTCACCGGGACGGATCACCGAACCAGTCTTACGGGACGTCTGCAGTTCGGTCCGGTCGGGCCGCGGTCGCTCGGTGTGGGCGTGCCGTTTGAGGTTCCCCTTGCGAGCGGCCGATTGACACCTTGCCACGCTTCAAAAACGTTTTCGGGACAGCTCGGCGTTTCAGTACATCAAGGGAACAGCGCGGGGCGACCAGGTCCGAACAGAACTGGAAGCTGTCTCGAAATAGACGAAATACGAGAGTCTCAAAACTCTGTGTCGGAATCATCGTGAGCGCCACCGAATAGCAACAGCGGCAAAATGGGGTAAGGGTCATCGCGTGGCTGAGATGATGAGTCTGTGGTAATTCAGAGGGATTCAGCGGTTGCTCTTGACAGTGGCTCAACCGTGGGCTCGATCGCCACCATGGACAGCGTCGCAGTAGCGGGATCGGTTGCGACTACAGACAGTATCGCGGTAGCCGGGTCGATCGCCACCATGGACAGCGTCGCAGTAGCGGGATCGGTTGCGACTACGGGCAGTATCGCGGTAGCCGGGTCGGTCGCCACCGCAGGCAGCGTCGCGGTAGCGGGCTCCGCAGCGACCGCGGGCAGCGTCGCGGTAGTTGGCAGTCTGTTGACTGTCTTGTGTCTTCTTATGCGGGATTGCGTGGCGTGCGCGGCATGCATTGCTTGCACCCGCTGCGTTGCCTGTATTGGCTGCGTGCGCTGCATCGACTGTGTAGGGTGCATCAGTTGCGTGAACTGTTCGGGACTACGCAATGTGAAGGGCGCCCGCAACCTTGGGGTTGAGTCCGCCGCCTGAGTGATCGCAGCGACTACGCCCCCCTGCAAAGTCAGGCTAAAGAGCATAAAGCTCGCCTGGTTTGCGGACCGAGAACATCTGCCCGGTCGGCGGGCATCCGGCCCTAGGTGATCGCGGTGCTGGGCAGCTGTTGAGTCGCTCGCGCAGGTCAGCGGCTATTCAGTGGTCATTACTGATCGGCTTGACCTGACGTAGCTGGCTGGAGACCCCACGAAACGACACCACCGGGAACCCTGTGCTCATGGGGGAAGTAATACAGGTCCGTGAAGCGACGCTGCTAGCGGATATCGAGCGACGACTGATTGACGAGTTTCCTTGCGTCTCACCAGCGGTCGTCGACGCCCTCATCCGCCAAGAGCACGCCCGGTTCATGAGCAGTCGGATTCGCTCACAGTTCTTCTCCCGTCGCTCAACATTGACAGCGCCAGCGTAGGAGAACGGCCCGCGCCGGAATCAGAGGCTCAACCTCACACTTCTGGTGCGGGCCACCCCGCGCGAGGGGCAGTCCGGTGAACCGCCGCTAGCGAGTTGCTCGGCGCCTGGTCGCGGTCGTGGACCGCTCCCACGCTGACGCCACTTGCCAGATATGGCGGATCCGGGCAGTCGCGGCGGCCTCGCAGCGCCCACACTGGCATTGCGGCGGATGCGCGAGCAAATCGGCGACCCGGCGCCTTACCAGCGCCACGGTGATCGGCTCGCCGGGCTTGGGGGGTGACGAGCGGGGCTGCTGGCCCACTTCCTCGACCCGAGTTGACCAGGGTCGCCCGTTCCACACGGAGTACCCGGGTTGGCCCGGAACGACATGGGACGGGAGAAGAAGCGATGAACACACTCAAAACGCACCAGGAGATCGCCGAAGACCTCGGCGGTCATCGAGCTGCAGGGGGTGTAGCAGCGCGGCCCTTTGTTTATTCCTGGCCCTCCACCACATCTGGGGCAAGCAGGCTCTGCCCAGACACCGTGAACCCGTGGTCTTCCCTCATTGCACGCAGGAGGAAATCCGGAGTGGACTCTCCCGGGGCCGGTCAGACTGGATGGTCGTCGCCAGCTTTCGGATCGGTCTGACGGTCACTGGCGGAGTTCAGCGAATGCGGCGACTGGAGTAGGAGCGGCTCATGCGTGCGCGGGCCGTGTCCTCAGGATGGGGGCGCGTCTTCCTCCACCCAACCCCAGCGCATCGGGCTGATGGTCAACTTCGACCCGTCCTCGTGCCAAATCTCGAGTGCGCCGCCTTCGATCACCTTGTACCTGTCCCCGTCGCCAAACTCGTCGAACGGCTCAGACTTGTATCCATAGACCTTGAATCCCACAGCGGAGACTCTACGAGGCTGGCAGCCCTTGGTGCCTTAGCGAAGCGTCATCGCCCGGTGGAGGAAGGTCAGCGTGGCCGGCATCGATCCTCTACCTGTGAGTTCTGGCAGGCAGAAATGCGGTGGCGGAGGGATTTGAATCCTCGGCGTGCCCCAGGGCAGAGCGCCGAAACGGCTGTGACCTGCGAAATAACATCACGTGTGATTCGCTGAGATTGCCTTGGTTTGTGCCCAAGTGTGCCCAAAATGTGCCCACGGGCGCTCATTGCTCATTGCTAGATTAGTGCGATGACGACGACCGCCATCCTGCTCATCATCGCCGTGGTCGCCTCCGTCGCGTTAACCATCTGGCTCGTCCAGCGGGGCGGTCGCAATCGCTGAGGGTTGCTGTACCGGTTGCTGTACTGGTCCCAAAATGGTCCCCAGCTCCGCGTCGCGTGATCCGTCAACCGACGCATCACCGCAGGCCAGATGCCATTTCTGTCGGTCGGGCTGACAGGATTTGAACCTGCGACCACTTGACCCCACAGACAAACGAAGCACGTTCGCACATGTGCGTGGGTGTCCGGTTATCGCAGGCCAGAGCCATTTGCGGACGTCGGCGAACAGTCACATACCCCCCCGAAATTGGCCGGGTTGCTATCCGCGTTGCTATCCACGAGGGCTCATCAGCGCCCACCCCATCCGCTCTGGTGGGTGGGGTGATAAACACGCTCTCGTGATCAAAATGACGCTGATCTTGGTCCCGGAATCGACAACCTCGCTGGACGGGGTGTGGAACGAGGCCCTACCGGCAGTCATCGATGAGCTGGAGGCCGGCGGCTATACCGTCGACCGAGACGAGCTGCTCGAAGCCGCCGCAGAACACGGATGGCTGCAGAAATTTCGCGTAGAACCCGGTCCGGCCACACTGACTGCCGCTGCCAACACCAGCGGTGGCGGCAGCATCGTGTTCGACCTTAAAGGGGAGAAGTTTGGCCAGAAAGGGCTTCGCTACGGCAATCACGACGAGGTGCTATGGGACCGGCTTGAAGCACTGGGGAACCAGCTCAGTGCCGCTCACACCGTTGTCGCGACCATCGGAGACCCTGATTTTGTGGCGGGTGGACCTGGCGCTCCCGGAACATTCTTGCCCGGTCGTGCCGCGGACGAAGAAGACCAAGCGGAAGAAGACGGCACAGAAGAAGACGGCCAATGAGCACTGCGCGACGTTCGACAACTTCGGCGTCGTAAGCAGGGTCCGCTGGTGGAAAGTCGAAGAATGAGTGCGATGGACTGGATGCCGCTGGGCGACTACGAACCGTTCCGACACTGGTCGGGATGGCCGCGATCGTGGTACCGCCGGCCAACGTGGCGTTAGTCCTCGTCGCTTTCGGCCAAATAGCGATACAGGGTTGTTCTTCCAATTCCTAGCGTCCGGCAGATGGTCGCAGCGGTCTCACCATTCGCCTTCATCCGCTGGGCCAGCGCGGCCTGGTCGGCGTTCAGCTTGGCAGGCCGCCCGAACTTCCGCCCAGACTTTCGGGCGTGCTCAAGCTTCAGGGCGGTTCGCTCTCGCACCAGCTCCCGCTCGTACTCCGCGATCGACATCAGGATTCCGGCGACCATGCGCCCGGTGCTAGTCGAGGTATCAACGCCATCATGTAGCGACCGCACCGTGACTCTCCGCTCGGTCAGGTCGTGCAAGGTGTTGATGATGCCGCGCATGTTGCGGCCCAGCCGGTCGAGCCGCCAAACAATGAGTGTGTCGCCCTCGCGCAGATACCGCAGACACTCGGCGAAACCAGGGCGATCATCGCGGACACCCGACATCACGTCATGGAAGATCTTCCCGGCGCCAGCAGCTTTGAGGGCTTCGGTCTGCTGCTCCAGGGTTTGGGTCAACGTCGACACTCGGGCATAGCCGATCACCGTTGATGCGGAAGTGGATGCGAGCGCGGTAGTCACACCACTAGTGAACCGAAAGTTCCGGACATATTATTTCCGAACAGTGCACTTTCGGGGCATACTTCCGGCACAGCCGGTCGTGGGGAAACAGAACCGTCAAGAGGCGACCCGGGCTCGTACCGTAACCGACCGATTTCGGTACAGGTCCGCAACTCGGTCAGGCTGCGGCGATGTCGCCGCGCGATTTAGGGCTGGTGGGGCTGCGGGTCGTTAATGGACGCTGCCGGTCGCGATGCCTTTGCGGTCTTGGTGGAATCGCGTTGGCGCAGCAGCGTTCTCACCGCGTAGCACAGTGCGCTGGCGAGGTAGAACGCGCCGGTGAGCAGCAGCCAGCGGGCCAGGTAGGGCGCCTGGGTCTGCCCGGTCGCGGCCTGGTAGGTGGGCGCGCCCTGCTCGATGATTCCGGGCAGGAACATCAGCAGCAGCAGCCCGGCGGCCAGGGTTGGCATCCGAAGATAGTTCGTTACCGGAATGTGTTTGGGTGGGTGTCGGGGTGCCTCGTCACCGACGTTGGGGCCGGTGCGTCGCCTGGGCAGCAGCCGGTCGGCCAGCGCGTAGAGCGGAAACAGGAGCAGGTCGTGGCCGATCACGGCCACCACGAACCACACCACAATGGATTGCCACCACACGGTGGGGTTGAACAGGTTTTGCACGCCCAGCACCGAGACCGCGTAGGCGCCCAGCGCCAGAGCGGCCAAAACGACGAGGAGGTGAAACAGGCGCTCGCCGTACAACCGCGCCGCTCGTTGGGCCAGTGCGCGCATCAGGTTTCCCGGAATTCGATGGTGGACACCCATTTGGTGTTGTGCACTCCGGGAAGCGCGGGAACGATGATCCGCGCCGGGTAACCGTGATCCAACGAGAGGTCGGCAGCGTTGACCTGCAACGCCAACAGCGAGTCGGGGCTCAAGATCTGGTTGGTCTGCAGGACCGCGTGATTGAAGGCGCCGAACCGCTCCAGCGAGGACACGATCGCCGAGCCCGGGTGCGGGCGCCCGGCTGCCGCGGCCAGATCCGCCAGCCGGACACCGGTCCAGGTCTGCGTCGTTGACCACCCCTCGACGCAGGCGATCGGCAGTTCCACGGTGTGGCGCGGCATCGCCTCCAGCGCGGCCCGATCCAGCAGCACCGGATGGGACCCGCCCAACAGTTGCAGGCGCCACCCCGAACCGGTGACAGCCGGGTCGATACCGGCCGCAACGGCGGTGCGGTTGATTTGAAAGTCGTTGGGGCCCCTGCCGTAGCTGCGGCCGCGGGGAAGCAACAACGCCGCACCGCGGGTGAATCCGCCCAGGGTCTGCCCGGCGGTCAGCGTCGCGACCAACAGCGCACCGCCGCCGACGACGGCCAATGCGCCGCGACGACTCAGGGTAGGCGGATCAGGGTCGGGTGCCACCAGCCCATCGGGGTCGCGCGGCTCGGGCACCGTGTCGGCCAGCGAGGTGTGAAGAACGCTGCGCATCGACCGTGACCGCAGACTGCGCCACATTTTCGGCAGCTTCAGACAGATGTGGCTGACAAATGCGGCGATGAACACCCACGCGCCGAAATAGTGTGCGGTGTAGAAGCTAAACCCGAAAATGTAGTCGTACTGGATGTTGAGAACCCCTGTGACGATCTCGAAGAGGATCCCACCCACCAACATGAGCAACGTCACTCGCTCCAGCACCTGGGCCACCGAACGCGCCGGTGGCCAAGCGAACAGGCGCGGAAGCACCGACCACAACTTGGCCAGCACCACCGGTATAACCACGAGGCCCAAACCGACGTGCAGACCCTGGTTCAGCCGATACAGCCACGACGGTCGAGTCGGCCAATCGAAGGTGGGCAATGTGAGCCAGCCAACGCCGACGGGAATGGCCTGCCCAAACTGCGGCCCGTAGGCGATATAGGACAGCAAGCCGGTCACGATCACGATCGGCAACACCACCAGCAACGTCGCTCCGAACACCGACGTCAGCCAGGGTCCGCGCAACGGACTGCGCCACCGGATCCGCGAGAGTCCCGGCGGCGGGTGGTTGTCAAGTGCCCGCCACAGCACAGCCGGAAACCCGTAGCGGGCTGTCGGCGCCTCAGTGGGAAGATCCGCCTCGGAACCAGGATCGGCGGCGGCGGAAGTAGCCGCCGGTGGCTGTCCCGGCGGCGTTCCACACGGCGGCGTTCCACACGGCGGCGGTCCAGGGGACGTCATGTCGATGCTCCGTCGTCCATACGGGTAGTCAACATCGCAGCGGCGTGGCCGAAAAGAGTCAGCCGCCGGTCGTCTTGCCCAGACCGGGCGGGTGGCTACCGGCGATCATCGTGCGAATCTCGATGCCGTTCGTGATCACCTGGCCACCGACCGGTCAATCCCCGGTGGGGTCGGGGAACCGCTTCACGGTGGTGTTCCAGCCCGTGGCGGCCAGCGCCACCCGCATCCCCTCCGCGTCTGACTCCCACTGACGGGTCGAACCCTCCACATCGGTGAACAAAAACGTCACCACCCCCGACGGGGCAGCCGCCGTCATGGCATCGCCTCGGCCCACGCGATATGCCCTTCGAAGCCAAGCGTTCTCGCCATGTCGCGGTAGTCATCCCGAAAGTGTGTGTAGGTCGCCGCGTCGCCGTGAGCCCGCGCCTGCGCCGACCGAATCCCCTACGTCCGCACCGATGCCCGAGCCACCAGAGCCCGTCAGCTTCCGGTCAGCTTCCTGTCAAGCTCGCGGCGTTCGTCCAAAAGCGCGTCTACCGGCCCGATAGAGGGCAGGACTCCGTCCTGCTCGTTTGGGCTAGGCCAATCATTGGACGCGGACCGCGCCCTCGTGAGTGACTACGTGGACTTGGGTTGGAGGGACCAAGTCGTCTTTCCCGCTCGTCACTTCGAGGTATCCGCTAAGTAAGGCGATGTGAAAACCTCCGTGTGTGTAGGGCACCCGGAACCATACGTGCTGCCCAGGAGGTTCGTGAAGGATGTCGACTGGGGGATAGCGCAGCGCCGCACGAAGATCGCGGTGTCCAAACCACTCCTTCGTGCAGCCCTCGATGACAGTCGCCAGGTTGGCGTCGAGCGCCTCGATCCGGCCGCCGCCAAGGGGCGATTCATGCTGCTGCCAGAGAAGCGCCCTTAAGCGAGATGAATGGTGCTCTTTAATGCCCTCCTTCGAGGAGACGAGGTCATGAGCCGTGCGTCCTTTGGCGTCCCTTAACGATCGCAGCGCACCCCGATGCAGTAGTTCTTCGACGACTTCGATAGGTGCGGCTTTCCGTGCCGCGTGATGCAAAGGTGTTAACCAGGCCGTGCCACCTGGCCGCCACTGGTTGACGCTCACCCAGTGCTTCTCATCATCGAGTACCTTCATCACCGCTGACCAATTGCCCGCCCTAGCCGCATCGACGAGCCGCTTACCTGCGACAACGGTGGGCTGAGGCATCAGAGCTCTGTCCAAGACCCCTCTCCATACGACTGCATCACCCACGAGTTCGCGAAGCGTTGTCACGCTGCAATCATCCCTCCGAAAACCGACAAGTTTTGCAATACGACGGACCACATCCATCGGATATCGAGAATGGGAAGAACCAGCGTCCGGCGGCAATAAGGGCAAGAAGCTATTTTGGGGATCTGCGCTTGTCCCAACGACCTGCCCGGCCTGTCACCATGGCGGATCCCAGGAATGGGGCTTGTGGTCACGGCGTCGGCGCCAGTTCTTTTGACCGCGATGATTTATGCGGGGTGCTAGAGGCCTTCTTGGACAGGGAGGTCCCGGAGGAGACGATTCGCGCGGCCATCACCATTTCGACAGGCGGATTATCCAGACCATCCAGCAGATGCGTACAGAGCTGCAATGCGGGGCACCTCCGGCACCCCGCTATAGCCAGCGCAGCATGCCGATCACGGTCTGGGTCATTCCAGGGCAGTAGTGTCCATTGTTCGGCGCGACCAGAACACGCTGCGTCTTCAAGTTTGGGAATGCCATTCAGGATAGAGATAAGCAGGTCTACGTAGCCGCTCATGAACTCCCATCATGGCGTTCAAAGGAACCCACAGCCAGGGGAATGGTCTCACCCTCGCGGACCAGGAATATCCGCCAGGTTGACCACCGGGTACGACACTGGTCACAAATTGAGCTGGGGATGACGAATTTCCGATCTGTGGTCGCGTCCACCCGCAACGTCTGGCCTTTGACCGAGACGACCATGAATATCTCGTCGCCGTCCTGGAAGTGTGAAGGGAACTTCTCCCCATTGTCGGCTGTCGCTATCGGGCTAACGACGAACTTGGCATCGCAACCTTGAGTTACCGGAATTACTCTGCTGATAACGGTGGTGGGAACCTCGACATTAAAAAAGAGATCCTCCACGGAATCATTATCGCATTTACGTCAAATCAGATCTAGCTCCTGTGTTGGGCGCTCCCTTTGGGGTCGCGCCACTTCTGGGAATGCTGAGCTGCGGTTATTGGATTCTGTGTCAAAGATAGTTCTAGTCTGCGAGCACTGCTCTCAAAAAACGGTTAACAGAACGCATGACGAAGTCTAGGCTCATGCCCGGTGAAGTCCTCTAGATATCGCCGCAGGGATTCGATGAGGACTTCCCCTGCAAAGGCCATTGCGGCGTCAGTCCAGGCCTGATTGACCCGGGCCTGCAGATCTTCACGGCTGATCGTCATCCGCGGGCCTTGGCGGCGCCGAACATGCACGCCCACTTGTGGCGGATCTGCTCAACCGTCAGGATGCGCCAGACGGCAACCAACGGCGTGTCCGGGCAGTCGCACTCCCACTGCTCCGGGTTCTCCTTCGTCGGCGCAGGATGCGGATGGTGACCCTCATCGCGATGACGTTGCGCCCAGGCCTCGACACCGTGGACCAAATATGGCGTTGGCGGGATCGGTTCAATGATCCAGCCACGTTCGGCGCTCATCGCTTGCGGGCCTGATGCTCGGCCACCCGCTGGTTGCAGGCACAGGGTATCGGCCCGCAGTGCTTGTAGCGGGTGGCGTACCCGCAGACAGGACACGGGCTGTGATGATAGTGATCCACCGCCTTAGTCATGTCTATATCCTAAGCGCAATGAGCCTAGATTTCGTGATGCGTTCTGTTAACTCTACTTTGAGAGCAGTGCTAACAGATTGGAGCTGGGCTTGACACATAACCCGAATAACCGCAGCTCAGTGAATTCCAGATGTGCGAATCCCCGCAGGGGTTCGCCAACACAGGAGTCAGATCTGATTTGACGTAAATGCGACAATGAATTCTGTGCAGAATATGTACTTCAACGTCGAGCTGCCTACCGATCCGGTCAGCGCAACAATACCCGTCACCAAAGGTTGTTTCGCGGTGAGGCCCTGCACCACGGCGGGCCGGTCGCCGGGGCGTCCAATCACATCTAGCTGATTGGACACTCCTTCGCGCCAGCAGGCCGCCCCGAATCGCCGCCAGCGCGCCCATGTCTCGTGATTGGTCAGTGAGATGTCCAAACGGTGAAGTGCATGCAAATAACAGGAAACACCCAACCAAAACACAGCCTCTCGTAAGTTTGCGCGATCACCATAAGAATCACGCTGAATAAAACAGGCGTAGCGAGGCGGTCGCGACATCGTTGCGGCAACGATCCATCGCGCACCCGCCAGGCTTTGACCAAAAAGACCAGGTCGCGGACGGCTCTAATGCCGACGGACCACTTGTAGCCGAGTGGGGTGGCAAATGTCAACTCTGTCCCGCGTAGTTCTCGATAGTGCGGTCGATCCCGCGGACCGAGCGGACGCCTTTGAGCGAGGCCCCGGCATGCCGTTAAATGCCGGCGAGGTGTTTGCCGGGTACAGCAGCGTATCGATCGGGTCCGCGTCAAGGCGGGCTAACGGTGCTCTGCGAAGGGTGGGGATAGTTGGCGTGGCTGTGGCTGTCCTGGCGGTCATGGCTTTGGGTGCCGACCCTGATGCGAACGCCAGTCCGACACCGGGATGCCCCCAAGGGCCTGCACCGGGGCCGGGTCCGGGGTGCGGTCAGCGTGCGTTCCTGGCAGAGATCGGTGCGGCCGGCCTCGGGGACAGCAACGGTAACTTGGTGGCGCTGGACCAGGGCCTGGATATCTGTGGCCTGATGGACGCTGGCCTCAGTCGACAGAACATGGTGAACCAGTTCTGGGCGGCGAACCCGGCGCTGGGTCCAGACGGGGCGGCGCAGGTCGTCGGAATCGCTATCCGCGACCTGTGCCCGTGGCACCGGTAGCCTCCCCAAAATCTCGCCGACGGGATGAAAAGGTCTTGTGAGGTAATGAAATTCCTACTCGCGATAGTTAGCGTTTGCACCATGATTAGTCTCGCCGCACCGGCATACGCCGATCTAGCTCCTCCTGTCGACGGTGACGACGCGGGTTTCCTTGCCGCACTGCGACAAGACGGCATCAGTTATGCCAGCCCAGGTCAAGCCGTCACAGCTGGCAAAGCGGTGTGCACTTGCTTGAATAACGGCGAATCGGGGCTGCGGCTAATCCACGACGTGAAAACCCATAATCCCGGGTTCGACCTGGAAAGCGCATCCCAGTTCGCCGTAATTGCGGCGAAATATTATTGCCCCCAACAACTCTCCAAGAGCTGACGCAGAAGACGGTGTTACCGCCAGTGCCGGACCGGCTCGCCCACCCGCTGCGTCGTGCGCCATAGCTGGCTGGCCCGCATCCCCGCGACCACCGACGAACAACGAAGCGCGTACGACCTCATCTACGAAGCCGAAATGATTGAGAAAGTCCTGGTCAGTGCCTCTATGGCTCTCATTGCTGTAGGGCTGGCGGCACCGGCTAGCGCTAACCCTGTACAGATGGACTGGCCGACGAATCAGTCAGTTCAGCGCTTCTTGGCCGCGGTGCGGGCGGCAGGCATCACCGGAACGGACCCGGCGATATTGGGAGACGGTTACAACGTGTGCTGGGAGCTTTGGAATCAGCGCATCCCGGCTAATCGGGTGGCTGCGGGTATGCAGAAGGACTATCCACAGCTGACCACCGACCAGGTGGCTCATTTCGTTATTGCTGCGTATAAGAACCTGTGCCCGGTGCCTGGTGCGTATGACTGGTGGGCTTATAGCACCAGCTAATCACCGCAATCAGCAGGCCGGGAAGCCGTGGAAGGTGATGCGTCACTGGCTCTGGCGACAGTGGCTGAAAATCCTAAACGTAAAAATCGACAAGATGCCCAGTGAGACGCTGGGCGCAACTGCTGGCGCAAGCGATGGCGCAACTGCGACGGTCGGCCCGCCGCTGATCAGCCGCGTCACTCTGCGCGTGTGCGCCCTGGCTTTCCCTGCGCGATCCTGGAAATCGCTGCAGCCACCCCGCGCCTGGTCATTCCGACAGCTCGCCCGATACGCGCATGGTCCCACCCTTTGGACGCGAGCACCGCGATCAGCTTGTCCCGCTCGCTCGCACTCAGCTGGCCGACGTCGATCTCCCCGCCGGGACAGTTCTGTTGCCAGGTAACGCTTCTGACGAGGAAGACTGGCGCTACAGCGCGCCTTATGACGACGTTGTGGCGTTCCTTAGGAAGCAGTTCGCCACCGGGCGGAAGTATGACACCAAGGGTGCGACTTGGTGGCGCAACTTGCCCCCCTTGCTACGACAACCATTACGACTGGAACACCGCCCGACCAGATCATCAAAGCCCACCGAAAGGTTGGGTCATGGACGATTCCACACAGTGGGTGTGGGCAGATGGCACCATGTCGCTCGACGTTCAGGTGTTCCGTCCGAACAGCACAATCGCTCCGAATGAAATCCTGATCTACTACATGCCCTGGGACAACGATTACGTGTGCAACAGGGCCTAGCGCGACGACTTTCAGGCCGGGCGCATCGGTGTAGTCGGTCATTGCCGCTCGGCTATCGTGTCGAGCGCGACGACCTGCTGAGCGGTTGTCTTGCCGCTGGTCTCGCTGCCTATAGACCCAGCTTCAGTGCCCGTCCTGCGCCAAGCCGCAGCCACCTGCCCCAACAACCCCTTGACCGAGGCGGAGACCTGACCGCTCGACCAGTCGTGGCCCAGCGTGACACTCAGGGCCACGATGACGGAACGGTACCGGTCGGTCCCGGAATTGCCTGATGACACAGGCGAGACTTGTCCTCCCTCAGGCGAGCGAGGGTGCCGGCTCGATGCGCAAGATTCTTATCTCGCTGGGCTCTGCACCGATGGTCCAGACCACCAGCCAGCCAGCCCCCTCGCCAACGGCAACCGTACGCGCCCAGGTTGTGGGCGTCGTCTGGAATTGACTCGCGCCGATGCGGTGCAACTCAGGATGCCGGTCGAGGTAGCGCAGGATGGGCTTGACGGCCTCGCGGACGGATCGCTCGTACTCGCGCGGGCTGGAGGCGAGGGATTGCCAACGCGCCGCTGCATCAGGGTGGAATGAGAGAGCCACGGTTGCCTCCCGCTCTGGTTCCTCGACAGTCTATGCCCTGCTACCCTATTTCCCGAAAAAGGCATTGGACTGATGGGGTCAGAAAACCTATAGTGGACTTATAGCGGAATGAAAATCCCGGGCACGGAGCCCAGGAAATAGGGAGTGCACGCATGGATCTGATCGAGGTCGACAACCGTCGGCGAGTCACCCTTCCCAAGACTGCTCAATATGACCTATATATGGTTTCCACCAGCCCCGATGGGACGATCACCCTCACGCCGGCCGTCGTTCGTTCAGCACTCGAGGACGCGCTCCGGTTGCGGCCTGGCTATATCGACAAGCTTGAACATGACGCCGCAGACTCCAGCCGCGATATCCGATTTGCCGACTGGGAGCATCCGGACGCGGGATAACCCAACCCCAGCCAGCGCGCCGTCCCCGACCTTTTACAGCCGTCCGCTCGCATACTTGGGGCAGTAGACCTCGGTGGCTGCGTTCACGGTCACCCTCGCCTGATATGGCGTGCTGCGGTATCGGGCCAGGATCGCGGTGATGAGCTGGTCGGGCGTGCGCCCGGGATGCGAAAGCCAATCACACAGCTCACGGCCGTAGGCGGCGGCCAGCGCCGGGTCGCTGACCCGCAAGTCCGTTCCGCGTAGGCCCTCTACTACCAGGGCGACGAACCGTTCATCCTGGCTTGCTTGCCTGGCGTCGGGAACGGCCGCAAGAGGCCTCACCGGCTCGGCCAGTGTGGTGTCCGGTGTGTTCTGGGTGGTGTCCGGCGGCGCGGCCACGGTCACCGTGATCGTGGGCGCTGGCGGCTCGGCCCCCGCCAAACCGAGCCGGCCGCCAGTGCCGGGGACACGCCAGGCAAAGTTTACTACCCTACGGGGGTATGGTGTCGCGTGTGAGATGTGTTGCCGTAGTTGCTGTTTGGATTCTATGTACTGTCGGCCTCTGCGTCCGGCCAGCTCGACGTATGCCGTCAGGTCGCGTTCGCCTCAGACGTGTACTGCGGGCAATACAATTTGATGCTCGCGCCGACGAAGTAGCCGCAATAATAAGCGGGCATGCTACTGCTGTTCAGCACGTCATTCGCCACATCAATAGGCGTCATGCCGTCGTCAAGTTTCTGGCAGACGGTATGAGCGGCCTCGATCGCGTGTTGGGGAGATACGTGGTCGGTGATGCCCGCGGACTTCAGCAATGCCAGGAATTGGTCGTCTTTAGTGTCGGCATGAGCGGTCGAGACTGCTCCCAGCGGGCCAAGCAACGCGACCGCCATAGCTACGAGAAGGCGGATAACCATTTCTCAGAAACTCCCTGAAGTGAGATGACTTGCGACGCCAAAGTCGAGCCGCGAACATTGAAGGCTTCGGCGTTCTACGGCCCAATATTCGCGGGTAGTGCGATTGTTGCAACCGCAGTTCCAGGTTGGCGGATAGTTATACATGCTTCGTTCATCCGCCGGCTAGGTCCGTCAGCGAGCGAGGACACCAAGATGTCCGGTCCGATATCGCCCGCTGACATGCGTTGGGCCGCAACGTGAGGCGGCGACGCGCAATGTTTCGAGGGTTGCTCCCGCCGTAGTCAACCCATTATTTCACGCCGAAATCAATGTGAGACTGGCGTGCGGCGGGTTGACTATTGCTGGCCTCGGATACCTTGCAGATTAGTCAGAGCGGCATGGATTCCCTGCTTCATCTGGTCGATGGCAGCGGGGCTGCCCTCCGGGACTGTCTGCCGGCAGCTACAGCCGAGGTCACCGAACGGGTTAGGGGGGTCAGCGCTGGCCGGTGCTGCTATCACCACCGAAGCCCCGACGGCAAGAGTGGCGCTGACCAGAATTCTCGATATCACTTGTAGTTCTCCGCGATAGTTGGTACCTGAATTCTACGCTGCTGTCGGTCTCGGATGCCGTCAGCGTGACGTTGCTATCAGGTTAAGAGGAACGGCAAGCTGGTCATCGTCACGCCTGATGAGCTGGCCAGCCTGGAGGCAAGTGCCGGAAGCGGTTTGCTGAGACTTTTGGATATGCCGCTGACCGGTGGAAAGACATCGCGTTATGTTTGCTGACAGCCCGTTGTCGGTTCTTTGCAACGCTCTGACCAGCAGAAACGCCCGAGCGCGTGGTGATGGCTGATAGCCGGGTAGCTGGCGTATTGAGCGTGACCGAATGCCTAGTCCAGCGCCTGGCAAGCCGAGCGCTTGCCAGGCGCTGTAGGTTTCGCCGCGCGGCACGGGCAGAAGTGCGACGATTTCTCCGTGGGGCAACGCAAGGCTGCCCAGGCTATGGAGTTGGTCCGCGCGCTGCGTGAGCAACTGGACAAGATGACCGCCCGGCTAGCTTGGATCGAACGCCAGGGTGTCACCGGCCGGAACAGGCGGTTGGAGGCAACCTGGCTGCGTCGCGACATTAACGAAGCGCAGCTTCTCATCGATCGGCTACAGCGCCGCTACCTGAACGGCGAAGAGTGCACACAACAGCATCCAGCTGGTCGACAACGGAGTGGCGCTGCGGATGACTGCTATATCTCTGGATTTACCGAATCGGGAGAGCTGGGGCGATGACCATGCGACAGCTGACAGTGGCACTGGCACTGGCGAGCGCGTGCATTCTCGTTGCTTCCTGTAGCAGGGGCAATCAGAACGCCACACCCACGACGACATCGTCCACGCCCCCACCGGTCGCGGCGGACGTCCTCTACGGGCTGCTGCTTAGCCCCGCCGAGATCAACACCGCGATGGGTACTACCGGGATACTGGTCAACGGAACATACACCGATTTGTTTGACGACAGTGCCAATATCCCGGACAAGGATTGCCGATTCATCGACCCAGCGGAGACCTGGGTCTATGACGGCAGCGGATGGATAGCAATGCGCTCACAGCACCTACACGAACCCGGTGACGACTTCGATCATGAAGTCTTGCAGGCGGTCGTGGCGTTTCCCTCCGCCAACGACGCGGCGCGCTTCTTCAGCGCGTCGGCCCAGCGGGGCTGGCCGGCCTGCTCGAATCGCCAATACCACAACATCGACCCCGGCAAGCCCGACAAGGTTTGGACGGTGGGGCCGATCGCCAACACCAACGGCACCCTGAGCGCCACCGACACTCTAAAGGGCGGTAACGGGTGGGCCTGTCAGCGCGCGTTGACCGTGAGCAACAACATCGCCATCGACGTCGCAGCGTGCTCCCACAACCCCGCCGACGCCGCGGTCAACATCGCCCACCAGATCGCCATGGCTGCGGCCTGGCAAACCCCTGACATTGCTCCGGGTGCGTTAGTAGGTCGTTGACGACGCGCTTCACCAGGCCCATGCTGACCGGCTCGCCGGTGCGTTCGGATTCCTTGAAGACGATGACGGCCACCCTGTCCGCACCGGGTGAGAACTTCGGCACGCAGCCAAGTCTGCCGCGATCGCTGCTTAAGTCTCCACTGACCGGGCGACCGCGCGATCAGAAAGCGATCGCCTCCGACTCTTCTGCGCCATCGCTGTGGCTGATGTGCATGTGTACTCCCCGCAAGCCGGAGGGCTTTGGGCGGGGCCGGCGGCGTGGCCCTGGGGTGTGAGATTGGTGGCTGCACCGCCAGCGCCGCCGGCCGCGCCTGGCCGTTGACGCGCTTGCCCACGACCACCCGGAGCGCATCACGGCACGGTGGGCGGCGAGCATCCCCCAAACCGGGCATCACCGGCGAGTGTGAACTGCTGGACGCCGACATCGGGGGGATCGCCGTACACATCGCGGCGCGGATCCTCGGCCAGGCCGGCGCCGGTGAAATCCTTGTCTCCCGCACCGTGCGTGACCTGGTCGTCGGCTCGGGCACGGGCTTCGAGGACCGCGGCAGCGTCGAGCTGCGTGGCGTGCCGGGCAGCTGGCAACTGCTGGCGGTCGATCGCCACGGCCCTCGGCCAGGATCGGCCGAGGCGGAATTAGCGTCAACCCCTACCCCCGGACCGCGGACTGCGATGCGCCGCTCTGACCGCGCCGTAGCGGTAATGGCCAGGCGCACACCGTGGATCCTGCGCGGGATGGCCCGCCTCGCCCCGGCCACCGGTCGCAGATGAACAGCCGGAGTCAGCGCGCTTGGAGGTGTCTGAGTCCTCGACATCGTTGACAGGTGAGTCGCATTCAGATACCACCGACGCCGATGCATCCGTGCTGGACCCCACGTTCACGAGCTGCCTAGGTAATCACTAACTGTGATGACCTAGGCATGGCGCGCGGCTCGCCACTTGAACGGCTGCTCACCGAGCACCGTGCACATAGAACGAGCTGCTCGACGAGCGAGCGGCAGCGCTCTCGCCTTTGGGCGGAAACGGAAACATTTAGGAGAGCCGGGCGTGCGCGACATTGAGACCATCGACGCCGAACTGCGGCTACTGACCCGGGCGTGGCGCGTAGCTCGCGAGTAGACGAGCTGCTGGATGAGCGCTCGGCAACTATGACGGTCGCCGGAGTTTAATGAGCACCATGAGCGAGCAGTTGGAGTGGATCGAGGAGAGTGAGAGCACGTACGTAGCGCAGAGCGGTAAGCGCCGCTACGTCATCTCTAAGCAGTCCGATGGGCATTGGGCTGTCGGACTATCCGATGGGGGCGCTCTTTTCTCCGCCAAGGTCAACCAGCCGCGCCTGGCGGCAACACTCGAGGAGGCCGAGCAGATAGCGCATGGCTGGCAGTCTGGGTTCGGGCTTTGACGAAGCACCTGATCCGCCGCTCCTCCCGTCATCCCCCGCCTGGGTGGCGAGCCTGGCTTCTGTCTTAAACGCTTCGCTCTAAATTTGGCGGACGGCCCCGGCTCCCGGAGGTGCCTGTGTAATCGCAGACCGTCGCAGTGTTCCCCACGGCTCTAGAAGCCCACATTATTAAATTCATCTCAACGCCAATGGCAATCCTGTGCAGCCGGCAAAGTCGACTACCGGGTCCCGGGAACCAACGGCGAAGTCGGATGGGATTTCAACCTCGGCAGCGTGCAATTCCAAGAGGACATACTGCCGTCTCGATGGCCGACATCAACCGCGAAAGCGGCGACAACGACGCCGACCCCGCCTGGACCGTGCAAGGCGAGCAGGAACGCGACCACCTCGAAACGCTGGTCGCACCCTGGCTCATCGCCCACATCGAGCACGTCGGCTCCACCGCTATACCCGATCTGCCAGGCCTCACTCAACGGGTTAGGTGGCGACCAAGCTCGAAGACGTTGCTGGCCAGGTGCCCATCGACACCAGCGGGCTGCCGCCCAACCGTGGCGCCAAGGCGTTGCTGCACAATCGGTTTCGGCCCGGCCGCCACCGCGGTCAACGTTCACGGCACCCTGCACGGCATGAAGGCGGTGCTGCCGGGAATGCTCGCGCGGGAGCGGGGGCATATCGTCAATCTCAGCTCGACTCTCGGCAAGATCGCCTGTCCGGGCGGGATGAGCTACTGCGCCAGCAAACACGCTGTCGTCGGGATCAGCGAGGCCGCCCGCCAAGAGCTGCGCTCCTCCCCCGTCGGATTGAGTCTGATCATGCCGGGTATCGCCAACACCGACCTGGCCAGCGGCGTGACTACCACGCGCGGCATCAAGCGGGCCGAACCGGACGAGATCGCGGCCGCGATCGTGGACGCGGTCCGCACGCGGCGCTTCGAGGTGTTCGTCCCCCGTAGCCTGGGGACGATCTCCACGCTCATGGCGGTGCTCCCGCGACCGCTGCGCGAGCTGACCCTCCGCCTGCTCGGCGCGGACCGCATGCTGCTCGACGTCGACGACACCGCCCGACACGAGTACCAGGAACGAACGATCCCCGCCTCGCCAACTCGCAAATAGGCCACCACCGGCGACAACAACTCGCCGTGGCGAGTGGAGCACAGTGCCTGGTCGAACGACTGGGGACCCGAGCCCGGCCTCATGTCCCGCGTCGCCGTCACTGCCGCTAAACGACCCTGAAACCAGTACAGGATGGGGCAGCCGCATTACCGACCGGTCACGGAGGCGGGAGGGAGGGTACACCCCCCTGGGGTAGCCCCAGTGTGCCGCCAACGAGTCCCATACCCTGCAATCTCTCCATCGCCACGTCCCGATACCTCCCGGCAGGGCCAACTGCAGGGTGCCCGAGCCCTGCAACCTCACCCAGGTGCCTGCCCGGCGATAAGTCCCTGCACCCTGCCCGGTGTCCTACCGAGGAATAGTCAAGACTTGTGGATCAGCTGTTACGCGCCTTGCGGTGGAGCGTCAACGAAGTGCTGGAACTCGCGCGCAGATGTTGAGCCGCGGGGCCGTATATAGACGCGTCCTAACGCGTCGAAGCGGACCGTCGTGCGTTTCCAGAAGGTGTGGTGTCAGATCAGGCTGGTGAGCGTGTGGTAGAGCAGGAACAGGTTCAGTGTGGTGATGACGGCGGTGATCAGGAGCATCAAGGCGCTGGTCAGGCGGCGGTTGACCATGTCGGTCATGGTTTCGCGTGTGCGGGTAATCAGTAGTAGCGGGATGAGGGCGAACGGGATGCCGAAGGACAGCACGATTTGGGAGTAGATCAACGCCTGTGTGGTGTTGACAGCTAAGCCGATGACGATCAGTGCGGGCAGCATCGTCAGGGCGCGGCGCGCAAACAGGGGGATGCGCCAGTTCATGAATCCGGCCATGACGACTTGTCCGGCGTAGGTGCCCACGCTGGAAGAGGACAGACCGGAGGCGATCAGGGCGATCCCGAACGCCAGTGCGGCGCCGCCTCCGATGAGGGTAGCGAGGTGATCGTGGATGAGTCCGAGGTCACTGATGGTGAGTCCGGGTTTGTGGAACAGGGCTGCGGCGATGCAGAGCATGGCGAGGTTGACCAGCCCTGCGAAGCCGAGGCCGATGACGCAGTCCCATTTGTTGAACGTGAGCAGAGTGCGGCGTTCGTGCTGGTTGGCCGCGGACACCCGGTTCTTCTGCAGGGCGGAGTGCAGGTAGACCACGTGCGGCATGACGGTCGCGCCGATGATGCCAACGGTCAGGCTTAGGGTGTCGCCGCCGAGGCGCGGCACCAGTCCGGCGGCGAGCTGAACGTAGTCCTGGCCCCCAATAGTGAAAAACAGGTAGATGAATCCCGCTCCGAGCAGCGCCAGCAGTGCGATGATGGCGAGTTCGAAGCGGCGATAGCCACGCTGCTCGAGTGCCAGGATCACGAACGCGACGACCGCCGTGATTAGCCCCGCTGGTAGCAGGGGCATACCGAAGACGAGGTTGAGGCCGAGCGCGGCGCCGACGAACTCGGCAAGGTCTGTGGCCATCGCGACGACCTCGGCCTGCAGCCACAACACGATGTTCACCCGGCGGCCGTATCGCTGCCGGCACAGTTCGGGCAGGCTCTGGCCGGTGGCCAGCCCGGTCTTCGAGGTGAGGTACTGAACGAGGATGGCCATCAGGTTGGCCATCACGACGACCCATACGAGTTCGTAGCCGTGCTCGGCGCCGCCGGCAAAGTTGGTGGCGAAGTTACCAGGGTCGACGTAGGCAACCGAGGCGACGAACGCCGGACCCAACAGCGCGAGCACCATGCGGCCACGGCCGCGTGATTTCACCTCCTGCAGGGTGACCTGGCCGCGTGGTGCTACCTCGACAAGGGTCACGGCGCCACCGTGCCGGACACCGCAGAGGTGACTGCGACAGCGACCATGTGGCGGTGCGTATCGGTCCCGGTCATCGCTCGCCGGCGGAGTGGGTAAACGGTCCTCGGACCCCGATCCTGTAGCCCCGACACGTCCAGATCGCAGTGGCCAATCCCGCGCGCCAACATCGTTATCACACTGCTAACGTAGCCTCTGCGAAAAATTAATTCAGCGAGTGCAAATACTATTATTCGCATACCCGAACTCTGATATTGTCAATACGTGGGGATCGGTGATTTCAGGCGACCTCCGATCCCGCGTTTTGCGGCTCGGCGTTTGATGTGTCGGGCGCGTAGTCCCCTGGCAGACAGCTAGTGGTCAAGACTGGCGAAGTGGCGGAAGCACTCTCGTGATGTCGATGGGTCGTTCAAGGAGCTTGCCCTGACATGAAGTTGCCCCTGTTGGGCCCGGTGTCGCTCAAGGGCTTCCAGAACGCCTGGTTCTTCTTGTTCCTGCTGATCGTGCTGCTGGTGATAGGCATCTATGTAGCAGTGCAATTCGCCCGCCGGCGGCGGGTTCTGCGGTTCGCCAACATGGAAGTGCTGGAGCGCGTCGCGCCGAGGCGCTCCGGTCGGTGGCGGCACGTGCCGACGATCCTGCTTGCCACGTCGTTGGTGCTGCTGACCACGGCAATGGCCGGGCCGACGTCCAACGTCCGGATTCCGCTCAACCGTGCGGTAGTGATGTTGGTCATCGACGTCTCGGAGTCGATGGCCTCCGACGATGTCGCTCCGACCCGGCTGGCCGCCGCGCAGGAGGCCGGTAAGCAATTCGCCGACGAGCTGACGCCGGCCATCAACCTTGGGCTGGTGGAATTTGCGGCCAACGCCACGCTGTTGGTCGCTCCGACGACGAACCGCGGCGCTGTGAAAGCGGCGATCCATAGCCTGCAGGCGGCTCCGAAAACCGCGACAGGGGAAGGCATTTTCACGGCGCTGCAGGCCATCGCCACGGTCAGCGCAGTGATGGGAGGCGGCGAAGGTCCGCCACCCGCGCGGATCGTGCTGGAATCCGACGGTGCCGCGAACGTGCCGATGGACCAGAACGCCCCGCAGGGGGCGTTCACCGCGGCCCGGGTTGCCAAGGACCAGGGAGTGCAGATCTCAACGATCTCCTTTGGTACCCCCTACGGCACCGTTGTTTATCAGGGCGCCACCCTTCCGGTTCCGGTCGACGATCAAACCCTGCAGAAAATCTGCGAGATCACCGACGGCCAGGCATTCCACGCCGACAGCCTGGAATCGCTCAAGGACGTCTACACGACCCTGCAGCGCCAGATCGGCTATGAAACCGTTAAGGGCGACGCCAGCGGCGCCTGGATGCTGCTCGGTGCGGTGGTCATGGCCGGCGCCGTACTGGCGGGTCTGTTCCTGAACCGCAGGCTCCCCGGCTGATCAATCACGCTGGAAGTCGGCGGTTGATCAACAGCGCCAACGCCGCGGCGATCACGGCGGTGATGACAGCGAGGCGCAGCCACCCGGCACTGCCGGGTCCAGGCACCAGGCGATACCCGATCTCGTTCTGGATGGCGTCATAGTCCTTACTGAGTTCGTTGACGTTAGTGGCGGTATAGGTCCGCGCCGCTGGCCCAATGCACGGCCCTCAGTGGCGCCCGGACAAGCGATCATCACACCCGTCACGGCCGGCGCCAAAGGAATCGCCTACACGACCCTCTTCACGACCGTCTACGTGACCGCGGACTGCACCGCCCCCACGAAGCCGTAACGGCCGTCACGGCGGTATCGTCGGCGACGGGCCGACGGGCGGAGCTTTGGTTCGACGCCGACGATGATGGTTCAGAGGTCTGGCCAGGTGGGTTCTCAGACCGAGAAGGACAACAACACCGTGCGACGAACGAAGACAGCGGCAGGTGGTGGCGCAGGTGTCGTCGCCGGTCCTCACGGTGTTCGTGGGGCCTTGCGGCCGTAGGCGTCAGATCGCCCCAGGGATGCAAAACGAGGCACTACACGCCCAAATTGGCTCCGCCACAACCGACAGTCACGCCGTTTCCCCGCCGCCATCGACACCGCCCGATCTCCTGACCGACAACGTCGTGCGAGCGGCCGGCGGATCCACGGATTCGTCGCGCGCTTGACCCACCCCTATTAGGTGGACGACCGAATCCAAGAACCCGAAATGCCAGAGTTTCCGGGAAAACGGGGGACCCTCCAGCCGCAGGATGCGCAACGTGCCGCCGATCAGGACGGCTGCCAGCGGCAGCTCAGCAAACACGGCGGTCAGCACCCATGCTGGGTGAGGATGACCTGGTCGCCGCTTGTGCCTTTCACCGGTCAGGTATCTTCGGGTTCGCTTTCGGGGTGGGTGTCGGCGATCCAGCGGATGCTGGTCACCGAGGGTTCCAGGCTGAGTCGGCTGACCGCAGCCTCCATTTGCCGGTCATCGCGCTGCTCGCCGACGAGTTCGGCGCGGACCTCGACCTGGCCGTCGGTGTCGGTGTTGGTGCTGCCGACGCAGTGGACTCGGAATTCGGTGCGGGTCAATGCCTGCACCAGCAGGGCACGCACGTGGGCTTCCGGATCGTCGCGGGTGACGGCGAAGAACGTGTAGGTGGTGGGTTGTTCGTCGCCGATAGATTCAGTAATATGGGGAGTTCTACCTTACATAATATCTAATATCAACGAATTATGTTGTGCCGCAGTATGTTTTGCATAGTTGGCTCTTAGGTTATTGCCAGAGCCACGTATTAGTTGGTATCCAACGGCGTATGAATCATCGATGCCCAACAGTGGGGGAGCGAGTGTAGGCGACAGTGATGAGCAGCGCCTACACCGCCGGAACTGCCGCCTGGCCTTATGGGGCGGCTGATCACCCGATCACGCGATCTGGGGGTGGCTTTCATTAGTTCTGGTTGGGTTTCTTGGCAGGAGCCTTCTTCGCGACAGCCTGGGCCGGGGTCTTCTGGGCCGGGGTTTTCTGGGCCGGGGTTTTCGCCCGGCTGGGCGTTTTGGCCGTCGTCTTCTTTGCGGCGGTTTTCCGGGCGCCGGGCGTGGCGGCTGTTGCCTTCTGCGCCGCGGTCTTCGCGCGGCCGGCGGCTTTGGCGGTCGTCGTCTTAGCCGCGGGCTTTCGGGCGCCGGGCGTGGCGGCTGTTGCCTTCTGCGCCGCGGTCTTCGCGCGGCCGGCGGCTTTGGCGGTCGTCCTCTTAGCCGCGGGCTTTCGGGCGCCGGGCGTGGCGGCTATTGCCTTCTGCGCCGGGGTCTTCTTGGCGACGGCCGGCTTGATGGAAGTCCGCTTGGCGGCGGATCGGTTGCCGGCCGCAGCCTTCGTTGCGCCACCCTTCTTAGGTGCTTGCCAGCCAACGGCTTTCGCCGCGCGCCCGCTTACCGCGCGCGTCTGGCTCGCGACGTTGCCGAGCGCCTCTTTCACGTTGTCGATGAGACGCTGTCTAGCCATCACACTCCTCGGAACGGATCGGTCTTCACCTACAGCATGCGCCTCAACATCCTCGGCCGGCGACCGACTCGCCGAAAAGACGGGGTAGCCGTGGCCGCACATCTCAGCCTGGCCCGCGCGATCGATGAGCTCGCATGCCGTCATGCGCAGCTGGCGGCTGCGGCGCCGGGCCAGCCCTGTGTCACGCCAGATGCGATTGATCGAAACTTACACTGCGACAGGCAATCCTGGCCGAACCTACCCACTGGTCCGGGGCGGATAGACGAGGGCCGACCTGATTCATCAGATGAAAACGGCGTACTCTACCGGTAACTCTGCATATTCGATTCCCGCAAATTCGCCGGAGGGAAGTAGGCGGTCGCCGTAGCCAAGCCAGACGGACGGCGATAGCTTGCTACGCGTGCTGCGCGGATGCCCGCTGACACCAGGCGGGGCAGAAGTCAGCCGTTGGCTCAGTTGCGGGCCGCCGACTCGGGGCGGCTGAAGCGGAGCAACACCTTCTGGTTGTAGTAGTAGTCGAGCCAGTCGAGTAACCGACCGCCGTTGAGGTGCCGAGCGGCGATGGGAATAAAGCGCACGCAGAGTCGGCTGGCGGCAACTTCGAACCCGACGTCGTAGAACCAAGCGGCCACTCGATCGAGGTCGTAAAGCGCTGGCAGGCTCATCTCCTCGACGTTCTCCGCATGCCAGGTCGCCATCAGGGGACTGGCGGCATGCACGCCCATGACGGCGTAGTACACCCCGCCAGGCTTGAGGGTCCGGAAGATGGCTGCCGCATGCGCCGGCAGATCATCAAGCAGATAAAGCACCTCGTGGCTAAACGCCACATCGAAGCCACTCCACGCCGCGGGTGGCGCTGCAGCGGCCTCGAACCGCAGCGGGCGCGTCCCCGCCAAGCGACGTGCGTCCTCGATCGCGCCCGCCGCTGGATCGTAGCCGAAGCCCTCTTTGATACGGCAGTCGTCGACGAGCAGCCGCAGAAAGCCTCCCCGGTTGCAGCCGACGTCAAGCACCCGCGTGCCGGCGAGGTCGATATCGATAGTGTCGAGCATCGCCTTCCAGACGAAGCGGTGCTCGTCTTGCATCGCCTGGTCCTCGGCCGCTCCACGCCAATAGTTCGTACTCATGATGTTTGTGCCGATGGTAGACCCCGCGGAATCGTTGGTCGCCCATAAGAATCTGACCCGTGAGTGACCACGGTTAGTACTGCGGCCGTGATCGTGGTATGGACGTTGCGGCATGTCTGCGCTGGTAGGAGCGGTGATCGCAGCATCCTTCGCTGTTGTTTGTGATACCAACTGAAATTGGCGCGGTCGCACCGGCTCATAGCGTAGAAACCCGATCGGTGGTGGAAAGAGTTCTCGGCGGTGACCGACCGGATCGCTTTGCTGAGTTGGGAGCGACGTTTACAGACGACGATTCCGCCGTTGGCGAGAAGCCGCAAACATCGGCTGCGCGTATTGAATAGCCTACCGGTAACCCGCCATATTCGATTCCGCCGTATTCGTCCCGTCATGGGACGAGGGAGCAGCTTGCGGAGGTCATCGTCATGGTCGGCACCATCGCGCGCACCGGCTTCCCGCGCACTGGCAATGGGCGTAGTTTCCGAAGTGTTGGATTTCCGCGCGGAAGGGAGTTGTGATGGATGTGCGACTCCGTGGGTTCGGGTCGATCGAGGTCGAGGGACAAGCGTACGAGCACGACGTCGTCATCGACCGAGGTACCGTGCGCAAACGGAGGAAGAAGCCCTCGAAGCCATACCGCGACAAGTTCGGACACACTCCGCTCTCGGCCGACGAGGAGCTCCCGTGGGGCGGACCCCGGTTGATCATCGGCACCGGGGCCCACGGCTCGTTGCCGATCATGCCCGAGGTGGTGGCGGAGGCTGCGCACCGAAACATCGACCTTGTCGCTATCCCGACGGAACAAGCCTGCCGGCTGATCACGGGCCTCAAGCGACGGGAGGTCTGCGCGGTCCTTCACGTCACCTGCTGATCCAGCGATCTGGAGCGTGGCGAATCAGCTCACGACGGGTTACCGGTAAGGCTGCGCGCATCAGTGAAAAGCCCTGGCACGTGCTGAAATCCGATCGAGTCGGCGGTTGATCAAGATTCCTTCGGACATGATCAGCCCGGCGGTGGCGGTGTTCGCAGGGGGCTCGCCTTCTGGGGTTGTGACGTTTCTGTTCACCGATGTGGAAGGTTCGACCCGTACACGGATTATCGGCAAATCGCGACTACGTACGGGCTGACGCTAGATACCGAATGGCCCACTGGCGCTTTCACTGCCGAGAGCGATTGGTATTTCCGCGCGTCAGGTCGTGGCGTGCCGTGCGGCGCCGGCCGCCGACCTCGCTGGGCTCGTGACTTACGCGTCACCTCAGCGCCGCCACACATTGATCGGCGGCGACGATCCCGAGGGAAAAGCCGACGGGTGGCTCATCGCGTATGAGATTGATCGCGACGACAAGAAGACCAGGCGATGCCTCGTAATCGCAGGACCGTGGAATCGGTACACAGACGACCGTCTTTGCGCGATTCGGCCTAAGGGCGACGTCACCCTTGAGGACCTGGTCGCGTGGCTTCGCAGCCAGCAGGTATAGCGGTCCCCTCCCTTCTAGGAGGCGGGCTATTTCGTCACGACATCCATCGCATCGCAGAACAGCTCGACCTCGCCCAGCAAATCGACGAGATCGACCCGCCGTCCGACTGACGGGCCCTGCAGGCCCCACCAAGGGCCCTGTGGAGCTGCACAGCCGCGTATCCCCGGGTCACACGATCCAGCCAGCCCGACCGTTCGCTCACTACCGCTAAGAGGGAGCGTCGTACTTCTTGGACCAAGCGTGCAGCACGATCCGGCGAGCTTCGTCGTCGGACACTTCGGCGTAGCCAGCATTGAGCAATTCCTGCTTGACCCTGTCCATCGCCTCCTGCTCGCTGGCCTCGTCCGGCTTGGGAACCCAGACCCCTTCCGGAGCAATGGCGTCCGCTTGTCGCTGTAGATCACCGTGTATTTCGTCGTCGTCTGCCATGCGTCCACGGTATCTGTTGCGAGCGGCGCTCGATGGATCGTCTACTACGCCGCCGTCCGCGACAGCGGGCAAAACCCGCCTGTCAACGGTTACCGCCGCAATACAGCGCCGCCGACCAGGAGGCCGCTAAGGAACGGGTCTGCCACTGAAGATGTCGTTGAGGGTGACGGTTTGGAGGTTGCGGCTGTGGACGATGTCGAGTAATTGGGGCGGCCATGCCTGCGGCGATCGAGCTGGCCCGCGCCGACGTGCCGGCGGCCGTCGGCCGTACGCGGAAATCTGTCTGAGCTAGCGTTGGCGGCATGTCGACTTGTCCAGCTAAACCGCCGATTGCAGCGGCCTTGTGGAGATAGAACGAAATGGTGAGGACTCGTCAGCGATCGACGTTGGTCAGGCGCAGCGTCGCGGCACTGGCGGTAATGACCGCAGCTAGTGTCGTGCTCGTGCAGTGCACCGCGGCGCCACCGCCTTCTGCGGCCGGGCCGCCACCCCCTCCCGCGGCTTCGCTGCGTGCCAGCGCGCCGCCCGCACCTGCCGACCCGCCGAGCATTGATCCCGTCACTGCCGCCGAACTCGGCGCGAGCTGGCGTCCGGGTTGCCCGGTGGGACCGGAGCAGCTGCGGCGGGTTGGCGTCGACCACATCGGTTTCGACAACCAGACGCACCGTGGCCAGCTGATCGTGCACGAAGAGCTGGTGTCGCAGGTCATCACAATCTTCGAGCAGCTTTACCAACTGCGGTATCGCATCGAGAAGATCCGTACGGTTGACCAGTATCCGGCCGCTTCCGATGAGCTACAGATGGAAGACAACAACACGTCGGCGTTCAGCTGCCGAGACATCCCGGGAACCGGCCGATGGTCTCAGCATGCCTACGGTCGGGCTATTGACGTCAACCCACTTTTCAATCCGTACATTGACGCCACGGGCGCATTCCAACCGAAGAATGCGGCGGCATACCTGGACCGCAGCCGCACCGACCCGGGCCTTTTGCATAGCGGCGATCCCGCCGTACACGTCTTCACCGATCGAGGTTGGCAGTGGGGCGGCTACTGGCGGTCTCCCATCGACTACATGCACTTCGAGCGGCCCTGATCGTGCTTCCAAC
Source organism: uncultured Actinomycetota bacterium (assembly GCA_963728815.1). Lineage (GTDB taxonomy): Bacteria > Actinomycetota > Actinomycetes > Mycobacteriales > Mycobacteriaceae > Mycobacterium. The sequence goes on along the minus strand of CAVSLH010000009.1, from coordinate 1,169,062 downwards.
CGGCGAGCAACCGCGGCGGCCCGATGGTATTGGCGCCCAGCTGTTTTAAACTACGACAGGTCTGATCGGACAGAAGCACTGCGGGAGCTTCGGCGCGTGCTACACCCCACCGGTGCGCTCGTCCTGTCGCGACAGCATCCCACCGGGGTCTGGCTGCGTCACGGAGCCAGTGCAGTCCCCCGGCGGGGGAGCGGCGCCGTCGGGCCTGGCCCGCGCCGACGTCGGGCCGAGTCTTCGCATCTCCCGACCGCGGCGAGCTGATTCATTTGATGAATCATCGGTGACGTATCGGCATGCCGGCGCAGTGGCTCGAAAAAGGTTATGAGAATGCACAGTACAGAGCCCACAAGTTATCGGCAGGCAACGTGAAGACGAATCATAGTGGGGCACAGCCTGATAACGAATACGACGGGTTTTTTACCGGTAAAGCCGCATATTCGAACTGGTCGTATTCGTCGGGGTAGCGGTAGCCCTTTCTACGCTCGTGAAGCGAACTTGCGCATGAGTTTCTCGGCGAAGCGGCGATGTGTTGTGTTCTGAGAGGCGGCAAGTAGCCATCCCTCGTCGGTTCGCAAAGCGATGCTGGTGTTCACCCGGGTGTTAAGCCGCTCCCGACGCCCCGCTGTTTTGGTCACTGCGGCGTTCGCCTGGATCAGCGCAACGTCGGGCGTCAGGAACCGTAGCTGGGTGATCTCTGTATCTAGGCGCGATCCTTTGAGAAGTTTCTTGAACAGCTGGCGACCTGGCGGCCGAGCTGGCCGGGGGTTCTGGCTGGTATCTCTCAAGGCGCATAGGTCTTCAGACCTTGCAATGTGTTGAGAGATGACTATGAAGTCGCCGATGCTGGCTAGCATGAGCGGGACACGCCGCTGGTGGACTGGAGTGAGCTGGGCGTGAGCGCGTTTTTGCCGACGGGAATGGCGACGTTGCTTCTGGCAGACGTCGAGGGCTCCACGCGGCTGTGGGAGACCAAGCCCGACGAGATGACCGCCGCCGTCGCACGCTTCCAGCAAACTGTCTCTGAAGTCGTCGCCGCCCATCGCGGTGTGCGGCCGGTCGAGCAGGGCGAGGGCGACAGTTTCGTGGCCGCGTTCGCTCGCGCGTCCGACGCGGTGGCCTGCGCGCTGGAGTTGCAGCGGGCACCGCTGGCCCCGATCCGGCTGCGCATCGGGGTGCATACCGGTGAGGTGCAGCTGCGCGATGAGGGCAACTACGCCGGTCCGACCATCAACCGAACCGCGCGGCTGCGCGATCTCGCGCACGGGGGCCAGACCGTGTTGTCGGGCGCGACCGAGGATATGGTCGTTGATCGGCTCCCGGATGGGGCCTGGCTGACCGATCTGGGGACTCACCCGCTGCGCGATCTGCCCCGCTCGGAGCGGGTGGTGCAGCTGTGCCATCCCGACCTTCGCAACGAGTTCCCGCCATTGCGGCCGCCGATGATGTTGTCGCCCATGGTCTTCCGGTGCAGCTGACGAGTTTCGTGGGGCGCGGCGCACAGCTGACTGACGTGGAAAAGCTGTTGGTCGACAACCGGCTGGTGACCCTGACCGGTGCCGGCGGCGCCGGCAAGACCCGTCTCGCCGTTGAGATCGCGGCTCGCATCGCGGCCGAGTTCCGCGACGGTGTCTGGTACGTAGATCTCGCGCCGATCACCCATCCCGGCGTGGTGCCGGTCACGGTGGCCCGCGCACTGGGCCTGCCCGACCAACCCGGCCGCTCCACGATGGACACGCTGCTGCGGTTCGTTCGCGACCGCCAGATGCTGGTGGTGCTCGACAACTGCGAACACCTGCTCGACGCCAGCGCCGAGCTGGTCGTCGCGCTCCTCGGTGCCGCGCCGGCGCTGACCGTGCTCGCCACGAGTCGTGAGTCAATCGGCGTCGCGGGTGAAGTGAGCTGGCGGGTGCCGTCGCTGTCGTTGGCCCACGAGGCGATCGAGTTGTTTATCGACCGAGGCCGCCGTGCTCGACCCGATTTCCGCATCACCGACGACACCACGGCTATCCGCCGTGATGACCCGGCTTCCAGCCGATGTAGGTCAGATACACCCCAGTCAAGGCAAGACAGACATAGAACGCGCGCCACAGGTTCGTGCCGCTTACCAAGTGGTTGAAGAACGTGGGAAAGGCCAGAAGAAGAAACCCCTGTAACGCCGATCCCCAACCCAGCAAAGACACGACGACCGCAGCAGCACTTCGCCAGTACTGGTGAAACGCGATGATGACAAGGCCAACCATCAGCACAAAAGCGCCTGTCGCCCACGGCCACACCCCGAAGTCTGACAGTCCCGGCAGTGTTCGCAGGCGAGAAGCACGCACCACACCGATGCCGGAAATGATGACATAGAACGGGCCGAGCACCCGGGCGAACATGCGCGTGCGGGCCTGCTCTTGTAAAGAGATCATTGTCATTACCTTCCTTCATCTCAGGGGGGAGGACGTCAACCGCCCTTGTGACTCGGACAGTGCGCGGCGATGCTGGCACCTACGAAAAACCCGGCGTGAAAACCGTCCAGGTTGCTGACGTTGATCACGTCCTGCGCGACCTGCGCCCCGGTCTCCCCGGCATCCATCTCCGCGCACACGGCGTGGGCGGCGGCGATCGCATCCGAGGGGGACGTGAACGAGATGCCTTGCGGGCGGGATCCACGACTGGCTGCCAGTCCTTCATGGCCGACACGGGCGACGAGTAAGTTTTGAGCACCCGCAGCAGGGGTCGTCCGCTAAGTCGTCAGTCAGATCCCATTTATCCTGCCCGACCAGGCAGGAGTTGCCGGACATCTCCTGCCCACACGCCACGCAAACACCCATCAGCTACTCCCTTCACCTCGTTCGTATTCGCCGCGGATCTGCTCGTCGGTGGCGGTGCCGTCGGCGTCCACCAGGGTGACGCGGCGCAGCTCCCGGGCGTCGGTGTGCAGCATTTCGGCGGCGCGCCGCAGCAGCTCCTCGGCGGTCGGCGGCCCCACCACCCCGATCAGGCCGCGCCCAGGGGCCGGCAGCTGGTTGCGCAAGCGCAACGATTGCGCCCAGCGCTCGGATGACCACCAGTCCCCGGTTCCTCGCCGCGGGCCAGTTCGGCAAGAGACGTTGAGGCGTCGCCCGGCACCGTGCCCGCAGCTGCCATTCCCATTCGTGCGACAGTGCTGCCCGACCCGCCTGGGGCATCCGACGGCGGCCGTACCACGCTTCCGGTCTGACCACACAGCCCTCGCTGTTACGCGAGGTCGGGTGCGGCGCGCACGGTGCCTGTGCTGACGAATCGACCGGACACCGCTTCTTCTCGATCGCCGGCGCGGCGCTCATGGGCCGGGCCCGGCGACGGTGGAGGTGGTGAGCATACTCACCGGCATCATCCACCGTTGTTCCTTCCTGCGGGGTGTGGCCCGGGCGCGTCATAGCTTGCCGCCGCCGACGCGTGCGGGCCAGCTCTGACTCGCCGAAGCCGTTGAGCGTCTGTCATTTGGTCACTTTTGATTTGCGTCGGTGTCGCCCTGACCGGCCACGAGAATCACTGGAGCACCCATCACACCGGGCCCTTTATTGAAAATCATTGTCATTATTCCTGGGTTCACGGTACAGTCCTAGGCGACGCTTGTCGAAAACGATTGTCATTATGCTCTGGATCACGCCGAAGCGGGCTAGGCCGCTGAAAAAGAGCCCTACGTCCACACCGGTCGGGGACCAATGCCTCCTGACCGGTAGCCCTTGGCCGGCTAGCGCCATCGGCAGATCGCTCGTTCACATGCGGACTCGAACGAGGGAGGGCACCAAGATGTCCGGTTCCATATCGCATTCGGGAATTGTGGTCGGTGTCGACGGATCCGCACCGGCGCGAGTCGCAGCGCTACCTCAGCCGCTGTGGCTGAAATGGGCGGTGACCATCTTGTCCGGGAACTGGATTGAGTTGTGGGCGTTGCCCGCTTTGCAGCGCAGCCAGAACAAGATCCAGGCCAATCAGTCGGCGAAGGCTGACGTCGATCACCAGAACATCACGTATGTGGTGGATCTGCTCGAGCGCGTGGAGAGGCGACTGAGGTGATCACATGTATCCAACGCTGCCCCCTGAGATCAACTCGGCGCGCATCGAAGCCGGTTCAGGCCCGGCGTCGCTGATCGGCTCAGCGCAAGCGTGGCGGGCTGTGGCCGCCGAGCTCGAGGCCGGCGCCGCCGGTTTCAGCGCGACCATCGGCAACCTACAGAGCGCTTGGTTGGGGCCATCGGCGGCGGCGATGGCTGTCAACGCCGCCACCCACATCGCCTACCTGCAACAAGCATCCCTCATGGCCACGCGGACGGCCGCCCGGCTCGACCTCGCGGTGGCAGCGTATGAGGAGGTGTTCGCGTCGGTGGTGCCGACCCCTTTGATCGTGGCGAACCGCACCCAAAGCGCGGCGCTGATCGCCACGAATTTCTTCGGCCAGAACACGCCGGCGATCGCGACACTCGCGACACAGTACGCCGAAATGTGGGTCCAAGACGTCGAAGCGATGTTTAATTACCAGGCGGGGTCGGCCGCCGCCACTTCTGCGCTTCCGGCCACTACAAGCGCCCTGGCTGACCCGCCCACACTGTCAAGCATCGTGTCAGACATCACCAGCAACCCGGCGTTTTTGCTGACGACCTCAGAATTGGGGGCCGGCATGCCGATCAACCTGCTGCAATACTTCGCCACGTTCCAGGTGGCGCAGAACGTCGGCGCTGTGGCCACCAACATCGGCCCAGGCATCAGCGCAGGCCTCGGCGACCTCGGCGCCGGCCCCATCGGCGCCGGCATCAGCACGGCACCCGCCACAGCATCAGCCGTCAGCAACTCAATGGGCGGCGCGCTCACCATCGGCGGCCGCCTCTCAGTACCGGCGTCAGCAGTCACGGCGCCAGTGCGGTTGGCGGCGCAAACCATGCCGATCCCGGCCGCTGCGGGTGAGAGCACTGATGTGACGGCGGCACCGATCATAATGCCGCCGCCGCCATTATCGGCGCGCAGCAAAGCGCAACGCGACAAACCCGACGAAAAAGGCTACGGACCACCCATCCCCGGCGCCATCATGCCCCGCACCCCGGCAGGCGGCTAACGATGCGCACCACGCAAATCAGCCCGGCCCTGCCGAATGCCGGCCGCGATGCGATCTTGCAGCACAGCCGGCGACTCAGGCGGCGGCGCCTCACAGCGGCCCATGCACAGGTGGCCGAACACGTTGGGGTCGGCGGGGGCGGGCGCCGCCAGCCCTACGGCGGTGAGCAGGAGGACCGCGGCGAGGATGAACTTGATACCCATAGCGTCTAGGATGGCCTCTGTCGTGCTGCTGGCGGTATTGATCGCGCCGTTGGCCACTGCCGATAACAGCGATGACAAGTTTCTGGCTGCGCTAAGCTCGCAGGGCATCGCCTACGATGCGGCGGCGTCGGCGATCACAGCCGGCCACGCCGTATGTTCAGAGATCGACGGCGGCAAAACACCAACCCAAGTCGCGCAAGAAATCCAGACGAACACCAACCTCGACGGGTTCCACTCTGGCTATTTCGTGGGCGCGGCCATCGGCGCGTACTGCCCACAACACTCGAGCGGCTAGTTGCCGATAATGGTGCGCAATGTTCGGCGGCATCACCAGCGCCGCGGCCGGCGCGACAATCTCGTCCTGCACAACCGGCGCAGCCTCAGTCACGGCAGGCGCCGCCGCGGGCATGGTGTCTGGCTCATCACCCCACAAGCCGACACACCAAATCGTCACCGCCGCCACCACACTCCCAAGCAGGCTGACACCGGCCCAGTTGACGGTGGCGACGTACGTTGGGCCGGGCGCCGGGGACACGCTGGCCGAGCGATCGCGGTGGCCAGCACCCCGTGTTTTGCCTACCCAGAGCCCCTCCCAGCGTAGGGAGATGTCATGGATTTCGTAGCGTTGCCCCCAGAGATCACCTCGGCGCTCATCGACTCGGGGCCCGGTGCGGAATCACTGATCGAGGCTTCCGGTGGGTGGCAGCAGCTGGGCACCGGGTTGGAAGCCTCAGCATCCGCTGCTGGGCACTCCGTTGGCGGGTGGGCCAGCGCCGCGGTGATCGCCTCGTGGTCTGAGGCCAGCCATCGGGACGTGATCGCTTCCAGATATGGGAAGGGTGTCGGTGCCGCAGGTTCCGGTGCGGTGGCAGCGCGCTGCGATGTTCAACCTGCCGCCGAGTTTCCTGATCGTCACCATCGCCTGCGCCATCTGGTTGACCGTCTGGGTCATCAACCGCCGCGGAAGAGTCGCCGCCCAACCATCGGACGAATCGACCGATGCTTCACCCACCATGACCTCGTCAACGAGGCCGGCCTCTGCCGCCTCGGGAATTTGACGACTATCCCACGCACCGGAAGGAGTAGTTCCTGGTGTCTTCGCCTGCTGAACCCCGGCGGCGACGTTCCACGGCCAAGCAACGGGCCGTCTTGGAGGTGCTGCGGGAGCAGGAGAACTTCCGCAGCGCCCAGCAGCTTTATCTGGACATTCGCCGACACCGACAGCTGCGGATCGGTCTGACCAGCGTCTACCGCATCCTGCGCACGCTGGCCGCTGACCGGATCGCCGAGACCCAGCGCGCCGAGGACGGCGAGATCCTCTACCGCCTGCGTACCGGGGCAGGTCATCGTCACTATCTGGTCTGCCGGCGGTGCGGCAGAGCCGTGGGATTTACTCCCGTCGACATCGAAGAACACACCCGCCGCCTGAGCCGCCAACACCACTACACCGACGTCACTCACTACGTCGATCTCTACGGCATCTGTCCGCGATGCCGAACCACTCCGACGTCCCAGAGCCGCGCCGATAAACCACATCCCACACTCAACCGGTCCTGACAGCCCGAGCTACCCAGTGAAGCCAGCAGCGGTATGCACCGCCTGTTACGAAGTCGAGCCGTACGCCGCGATTTGCGTTCACGCATGCGGCACTATCCCAGGGACCGATGAACGAGAAAACCAGCTCAACCACCTGGGCGCGGTGCCGGATCGGACCTCCCTAATCAGACACCGAACGGGATTACGCGGAACCTTTTGAAGAGTCAGCGCGGTACATTTGCCGCTCGCTTATTGAAAATGATTATCATTAGCGGTGTGTGTCACAGAGCTCTGATCTGCTTCCCGTCACCGTACTGTCCGGGTGCCTCGGAGCGGGGAAGACGACCCTGCTCAACCACGTTCTGGCCAACCGGGAGGGCCGGCGGGTCGCGGTGATCGTCAACGATATGAGTGAGGTGAACATCGACGCCGCCCTGATCGCCGGAGCGGGCTATCTGGACCGCACCGAAGAGAAGCTGGTCGAGCTGACCAACGGCTGCATTTGCTGCACTTTGCGCGAAGATCTCATCGAGCCGGTTGCCCGCCTGGCGTCTGCGGGCCGTTTCGATCACCTCCTGATCGAGTCGACAGGCATCTCCGAACCCATGCCGGTCGCCGCGAGCTTCAGCTGGGAATTCGACAATGGTTTCAGCCTTAGTAGCGTCGCGCGGCTCGACACCATGGTGACGGTGGTCGACGCGTCGACGTTTGTGCGCGAGCTTGCGCGCGGCGAGGCGCTAGCAGCCCGCGACCTCGCCGCGGGCGACGGCGACCTCCGCATCATCGCCGATCTGCTCGTTGACCAGGTCGAATTCGCCGACGTCATTTTGCTCAACAAGACCGATCTGGTCAGCGAACAGGCTTGCGCGAGGGTGGCCGCGGTGCTGCGGCGCCTGAATCCGTCGGCGAACATCGTGCACACCGACCACGGCCGGGTGGAGCTGTCAGAAGTACTGGGCACCGGCCTGTTCGATCCTGATCTCGCCGCGCAGTCACCGGGCTGGGATCAGGAGATCACCGACGGTCACCCGCCCGAGACCGAGGAGTACGGCATCTGCAGTGTGACGTTTCGCGCGCAGCGCCCCCTGCACCCACAGCGTCTGCATGCAGCGCTGGAGCAGCTGCACGGTTTGTTGCGCAGCAAGGGCTTCTGCTGGATCGCCAGCCGGCCCGACCTCGCCGCGATCTGGTCCCAAGCCGCGTCGGGTTTCATGCGGCATCTGGCTATCGAGAACGCCAAGCATGGTGTCACTGTCAACACCATTTCGCTCGGGCTCGTCTTGGACCACCCTGGGATGGTCGAGGCGCTGGCCAAGACAATCCCGGTGGGCCGGGTGGGCACACCCGCCGATGTCGGCGCACTGGCGGTCTACTTGGCCTCCGACGAGGCATCGTGGCTGACCGGGCAGACGATCGGCCTCAACGGCGGGGCCATCACCTCCTAGCCTGGCTCAGCACGCTTCGATGGCGGTGGCGAGTGCTCCTGACGTACGCGCCGGGAGACCATCGACTCCTAGACGTAGCGGATGCGCTCCTGGATGAGCGCCGCGAGCTGACTGCCCGCTGGATTTCGGTTGCTCGATGAGCGCCTAGCGCACCGCTGCCGCACCACGAGAAGCCGGCAACCGGCGCTCACCGGTGGTCCGTACACAACCGCACCGCCTGTGGCCGCGTTAGCGCGGTTTGAGCCGAAAGACGGGGATACGGCGGCCAATTGGGTCTGTCTTCAGCCGATAGTCACCCCAACCGGCGTAGACCTTTGTGGCTACTCTGTACAAGTATTTGTAGTCGTCAGGGTCGGTGACCTCACTAGCCATGAATTTGTCGTCACCGAATTCGCACTCAGGATTGGCTTTCAAGTTGTAGTACCACTGCGGATGTTTCGGTCCTCCGTAGTTGGAGGCAATCACGATCGCGTCCTCGCCGTCGTGGAAGTAGGTGAGCTGGTGCTCTCGCGGCTGACCTGACTTGGCTCCGATACTCAGCAGGGGCGCGGTGGACACCCCGCCGAGCTTTGATGGGTAGCGACCTCCGGTCGCGCGGAATAGCCACGGGTCGATGCGCGGGGTGACATGGCGGGCCACGAACTGTCCTGGACGTGAGCGGCCAAAGCTCTCCAAGGCGGTATACCAGCGCGTTCGCTTCTTGTGCGGGTCGGCGTAAGGGAGCGGCATGCGGAGACAGTACTTCAGTTCAGCAAACTTCTGACTTGTTTCTGCCAGACCTCTCCCATCGGGGTGAAGTGCTAACCCAGGCGTCCGGCCCTACTCTCCGCGCATGCGCGACATCGAGACCATCGACTCCGAGCTGGGATTGGTGGCGGCTCTTCGCCATGCGGCTCGGGGCGGGATGGGCCGCTGCCGTCGATTGCCGTCGCGGACGCGCTGCTGGATGAGCGCCTGCGGGCTCACCGAGTGGGCTACAGCAGTTCTGCCTTCGTCGGGAGTTCTGCCTTCAACGGGAATGCTTTTCCCGACTTCACGCGGCCAGGTGTGACCAGCCCCAGCGGTTCCCGATGAAAGAGACTGAGGCCGGTGGGTTCAACCCCGCCGCCCGACCCTTAACCACCTAATTCACATCCGCACAGAATCGCGTCTACACATGCGCATCACCAAGTGCGAGAAATTCAATCGACCAGAACGCAGCCGGCGGATCAAGATCGGCCTCATCGCCGGCCCCGTGGTGCTCGTCGCCATCGTCGCTGCAGCCGTGGGGATCCCGGCCCTGCTCGCAAACCACAACCATAAAGCCCCGCAGTCCGTGCTGCCGTTTACGGGCCTCAAGGGTCCTACCGCTGCCCGCCCGGCGTAGTCACCACCGGTGACCCGGTCACCCCGCCTGCTTCTCAGATACGAGACCAATACGATCGAATCGAATACGGCGGGTTACCGGCAAAACCTCGCCGTGTTCATCTGATGAATCAGCGGCCCCCACGAGTGTCCGTTCCAGGTTCAGTTGGCACTTTTCCGGATAGATCTGGCATACGACGGTTCGCACCAGTCGATCGTCCATGTCCACCCACGTCACCGCTAGGCGCCGGGGATCCGAGTTGCGGAAATGCCACCTTAATCGGGACGGATCATGCCGAGGTTGTCTCAGCAAACCTGACATATCCGCAGGTCGCTGATGCCACCTGCGTCCCGATCGGACAACGAGTCCGCGGCGGCGATGTGTGCCGACGAGCTGCCTGAAGCGTGCTTATCAATGGGGGTAGGCGTAGGGGTTGGCCGGGGCATCGATGCGGGCGACCGCGGTGGCCTGCACTGTCGGGATCGCGGCTGAATTCGGTTGCCGGGGCGCGGGTGTGACCTGGCCCTCGACCCGAATCCAGGTGTTGTCCGCGAGTCCGGCAGCGCGGCCGGCGGCCGGGCCGCGCAGATGGATGCGGGCCAGCTGGGCGTCGGCGGCGCAACAAATGATAACGATGCGACCAAGGTCCACGCCCTGCGCCTCGTTAAGGACAAAGCCGGTCACGGTGATCGATCGATTCGTCAACGAGCCGGTGGTGTCCTGGGCCTCGCGCATCAGCACCTCCGGCAGCGACACCTCAGGGGCGTTGCCCGGCGGTAGCGGTGGAAATGCCCGATTCAGAACGTCATTGGACACCGCGGTCACAGACGGGGCTGCGGCCGAGGGCCGCAGCGCGGGCGGCGTCACGAAGATCAAGACCAGGATAGGCACGAGGAGTAGCCACACTATGCCGGGCCGGTGGGAGTGTGCCTCGCTGTGATCACTGGGCTGATCACCAGTCCTGGGTCCTCCGCGGCGGATATCGCCGATGATCGCCAATAGCGCTAACGCGATCAGCAGCACTGCCGACGCGACCAGCCACGGGAGCAGTCCGGGTTTGACGTAGCGGGTGAAGGCCCCCGACACCGTGATCATGGCGATGCTGATGCCCACCAGCAGCAGAACGGTGTTCTCGGTTTCGCGGCTCACTTATCCACCACCGAGGATGAAAACCCCGACCGCACAGGCGCTTGCCGTTGCAACCAGCAATGTGGCGGGGGCGAAGCGCGCCGCGAAGGCCCGGCCGAACATGCCCGCCTGCATCGCGAACAGTTTCACGTCGACGGCCGGGCCCACGACCAGAAACACAAGCCGCGGCAGCAGCGGCACCATCGTCATGCTCGCCGCCACGAACGCGTCGGCCTCCGAACACAACGCCAGCACCACCGCCAGGGCGGCCATCACCACCACACCGAGGATCAGGTGTGCCGCCAAATGCTCGAACACCCACTGCGGCACCACCACATGCAGCGCCGCGGCCGCGGCGGCACCCAACACCAAATACGATGCAGCCTGAAGGAAGTCGTGGCGGGCCGCCTCAGCGAACACCACCCAACGTGATTCGGTCTGACCGCCCGAAGCGGGCAGCCGACGGGTGATCCACTCCGGGCGGCCCCAACGTGACCATGCCCAGCCCATGATCACTGCGGTCAGCAGCGACGCCCCCAGCCGGGCAAGAACCATCCTGGGCGCACCGGGAAACGCCACCGCGGTGGCCACCAGGACTACCGGGTTGATCGCCGGCGCGGCCAGCATGAACGTCAAAGCCGCCGCGCCCGTCGCCCCTCCTTCGCCAAACAATCGCCGCGCCACCGGAACCGACCCGCACTCACAGCCCGGCAGCACCGCCCCACCGATCCCGGCGGCCAACACCGCCACCGCAGGACGACGCGGCAGCCAGCGCGCTAACCGCTCCGGGGAAACGAACGTCGCGATCAACCCGCTGACCACCACTCCCAGCGCCAAAAACGGAACCGCTTGCACGAACACCCCACAGAACACAGTGCCCGCCGTCGACAACGCCGCACTACCGAAGACCGCATTCCGCAACATCGTCGCCGAGAAGGCGCACGCCAACAGAATGCACACCAGCACTTCCATCGACCCGACGCGCAGTCCGCGCCCGGACCTCAGCGTCGCCACCGTCCCATTATGTCAGCGCACTGCCACCGCACCGGAACCTGCCGCACCGACACCCTTCCCATATCTGGAAGCGATCACGTCCCGATGGCTGGCCTCAGACCACGAGGCGATCACCACGGCGCGCTGGCCTACGCCGCCAACGGGGTGCCCGGCAGCGCTGGTTCTTGTGCTGGTACGAGACCGACATAGCGTGGACAGGCGGCCCCACTCTGCTGCGAGCCGCAATGATTCTTGGCAACAACGGTCGCGGCTGGATTAGAATTGCGGCGCGCCATTAGCTCACGAGTCAAAATTCGGTACGAACAGTGAGAAGCGATGAGCAGCACGACCCATAACGAGCACGTTGCACATGATCATGTGCACGGCGAAGGATGTAGCCATGTCGCGATCCCGCACGGGGATCATGTCGGCTAGTCCTCGCTTCGCGGGAGAGGCCCTGTGGGTTTCCCCTGAAAACGTGGAGGCTTCTTCTAAGCTGCCTCCGACTGGATGGCAGCGATCTTTTCGTACTCGATCGGCGGCAGCAACCCCGCGGAGCTGTGCCGTCGTCGAATGTTGTAGAAGTCGTGGCACCAGGGCGTGATGGCGGCGCGAGCCTGGGCCTTGGTGGCAAAGTGGTGCCGCGAGAGCACCTCGTGTTCCAGGGTGGAGAAGAACGCCTCGCTGACAGCGTTATCGAAGCATGACCCGACTCGTCCCATCGATTGTCGGATCCCTAGTCGCCGACATAGTGCGGTGAAATCATTTGCAGTATAGGTCGATCCACGATCGGTGTGGAAAACCACACCATCGATTGCGCTCTTGCCGCCGCGCACCGCGGTAGCCATCTTGATCGCATCGCAGGCCAACTCGGCATCGGGGTGATCCGACATCGGACACGCCAGCAAACGCCGCCCACACAGGTCAAGGACCGAAGCCAAATACAGCTTGCCCTCATCGGTAAGGATTTCGGTGATGTCGCCGCACCACTTGCGGTTGGGTGCGACCGCACCGAAGTCGCGACGCAGCAGGTCGGGGAACTTAGGTGCCTTCTTATCCTGCCTGGTCAATCCTTTGCGCCGCTTCGGTTTGCGCCCTTGCAGGCCTTGCCGGCGCATCGAGTCGGCCACGGTGTTCACGCTCAACCGCCAGCCCTCGTCGACCAAGTCAGCGTGGATACGCGGCGAGCCGTAGGTGCGTTTCGAGTCCTCGAACAGCTCGCCCACCCGCTGGTCGAGCGCGGCGCGGCGGCACTGGCGCGGGTAGGCTCATGACGCAGCCACTTATACAGCCAGGAGACGCTGACCCCCAGGATTGCGCAGCCCACCGTGTGTGGCACCCGGTAGAAGGTCCTCTGGTCGGCGATAAAGCGTGCCACGCTCACCTCGTCGCCTCCTTCACCCACAGGACCACTGATCGCTTGAGGACATCACGCTCCATCCGCAGCTCGGCGACCTCGGCGCGTAGTCGCTTCAACTCGGCCATGTCGCCAGTCGAAAGGCCTTGCGTACCCTCACGTTCAGCGCGATCCTTGGCAACCCAACCACCCAGGGTGCCCGCGTTGAGCCCGAGGTCTCGGGCCACCTGGGCGATCGGCTTGCCGGTATCCCGGACAATTCGCACCGCCCCCTCCCGGAACTCCTGATCGAACTTCCTGCGTGACTCTGACATGCCTCTCCCTCATAGTGCATGCCTCCACGCTTTGGGGGGATATCCACTGAGTCCAGGAACGGCCGAGCTCGCTGACCAGATTCCTGTGCAACTCAGCGGTGTAACGAGCCGTGCGAAGCGATAATGAGCCAGATCTGCGAGGGCGCCAACCGGATTCAGCGCAAGGTGACGTGGCGTGCGGACGTCGATGCGGCTCAGTCGAGGCGGTAGCGGATCAGCCGGGAGCTGTTGGCCACCACCGCCACCGACGACGCGTTGTGCAGGATTGCGGCCAGCACGGGTGAGAGCGCGCCGCCAGCGCCGATGAGCAGCCCGGCGGCGTTGACGGCGATGGACATGCCGTAGTTCTCGCGGATGACCTCGACCGCGCGCGCGCCCAAGTCCCCCACGTCGAGCAGGCGATGCAGATCATCGTTGGCCAGCGCCACGTCGGCGGTCTCCACGGCCACGTCGGTTCCGGCCAGCCCCATGGCGATCCCGATATCGGCGGCCGCCAGCGCCGGGGCGTCATTGACGCCGTCGCCGACCATGCCGACGACGTAACCATCGCTCTGTAGCTCGCGCACCACCTCGAGCTTGTCCTCCGGCATCACCTCGGCGCGCCACTCGTCGATCCCCAGCTCGCCGGCGACGACCGCGGCGATCTCCGGATGGTCCCCGGTGAGCATGACGATCCGGCGAATCCCGTTGGCCCGCAACTTCTTCAGCACCCCGGCGGCCTCCGGCCGCACCTCGTCTCGCAGGCTGATCAGCCCCACCAGCGTGCCGTCCACCGCGAGCAGCAGCGGGGTCTCCGCCTGGCGGCGCAGCTTGTCCACCCACTCCGACGCCTTCTTCGACACCTTCACCTTTTCGGCGCGCAGCAACGACGGGCTGCCCAGCAGCAGGGTCCGGCCGTCGGCCCAGGTCCGCATGCCCAGGCCCACCAGCACCTCACACTCCTCATGCGGCGGAATGCTGATGTGGCGTTCCTCGGTCGAGCGGATCACCGCCTCGGCCAGCGGATGACGAGAGTGGATCTCCGAGCTCGCCGCATAGGCCAGCACTTGCTCCGGCTCCCAATCCTTATGCATGGCAACGATATTCGTGACCACCGGCCGTCCGACTGTCAACGTGCCGGTCTTGTCGAACACGATCGCGTCGACCCGGCCTGCCTGTTCGAGGTGGGATCCGCCCTTGATCAGGACGCCGCGGCGGGCGCCGTTACCGATCGCAGCGCTGATCGCGGTCGGGGTGGCCAGTCCCACCGCGCATGGGCACGCGATCAACAGCATGGTCATCGCACGCCGGACGTCTCCGGTGATCGCCAGGGTGATCGCCGAGACGATGAACGAGGTGGGAACGAAACGGCGAGAGAAGTTTTCACCGACCGTCTGGATCGGCGCCCGATCGTGCTGCGCCTCCTCGACTCGGGCGATGATGCGGCCGATGGTGGTTTGGTTGCCGACGGCGTCGGCGCGCACCACCACGCGGCCGCGCACCACGACCGAACCGGCATGCACGCGTGAGGCGACCATGACGCTGACCGGCAGGGTTTCACCGGTGATCGCGGACTGATCGACAATCGCCTCGCCGTCGGCTACCTCGCCGTCCACCGGTATCGCGACGTGGTCGTGGACCACCACCTCGTCGCCGATCTGCACCGTATCGATCGGCACCTGTATTTCAGTGCCCGCCTGGGGGCCGTCTGTCAGGCGAATCCATGCCGTGTCCTGGCTGCCGCGCAGCAGCTCCGAGATGGCCCGCCGGGTTCGCCGCAGGGTCAGATCCTGCAGGTATTCACCGATATTGAGCAGCCACAGCACGGTCAGCGCGACCACGTTCTCGCGCAGGATGAGGCTGGCCACGGTCGCCGCCGAGACCAGCGCATCGGTACCGGCCTTGGCCGAGCGCAGCGAACCCAGCGCCCCGCGCAGGAACGGGTAGCCGGTGAATATGGTGACGCCGGTGGCAACCACCCGGCCGCTCGGGGAAAGCAACGGCGGCCGTGCGAACACGAAGCGGCGCACGCCAAGCAACCCCAGCGCCGCACCGCCGATGACCATGCGCAGCACATCGGTGTTGCGGATCTCCGACGAATGCGGCGCGCGCGCGGGGATCAGTTCGGCGGCCACGTGTGCGGCGCCGCTGATCGCCGCCAGGACCGAGGCGCGGTCGCAGCGCCGGGACGAATACCAGACGACGACCGACCCGGTGCGGGGGTAGGCGTGTACGGCCCGCACACCGTGCTGCTTGGCAACGGCCTCTTCGACCGCCACGGCTCGTCGGGAGTTGCAACGCACCCACCCGGCCTGAACCCGCATACGCCCCGCGGCATCCGAAACCACTTCTAAGGCAGGGTCTTTGGCCTGCACCTCGTCTGAAACCTCTGGGACTAGGGCGAGGTTCATATCAAGCGTCAGTGCTCGTGCTCGTGGACGTCGCTGATGGACGGGGTGGGCGCCTCCTCGCCGATGCGCTCGCGGGCTTCGGCCATGACGTCGGCAAGCTTGAGCCGGGCCGACTCCGCGGCTTCCTCGGCCTTACGGGTTCCACGCAACCCCAACTCGGCGGCCGACACCGCGGTCTCGTGCAGCGGCGCCTTGGCCGCGGCCCTGCGCACCACCTCGTAGGCCGTCACCCCGACCAGCCCGGTGACTACCGTCCCCACCGCCTTTGCCAAGAGCCCGTAGACCGCCATTACCTGAACCTCCCGGTCTGTCGCCACAACTTTAGCGAGTTCTCTATCAATATGAATTTCGCATGCGTCGCCGTCGTAGCGGCGATCAGGTAGATCGTGGCGGCGGTGCTCATGATGGTGAAGGTGGCCGGCGCCGCCGGAACGGCGTAGGCGATGGTGACGCCAATCCAGATCGCGGCCGTGGCCAACACCGCGGACAGCCAGAACCCGTGCCAGGGCCGGGTCGTCAGCCGCGCGGCGGCGGCGGCCGGCGCGGCGAGCAGGCCGAGCACGACAAGCGCGCCGATGATCTGGGTGGCCTCGGCGACGGTGACCCCGACAATGACCAGGAAAAGCGTACCCAGCAGCCGGGTCGGCACGCCGGCGGCCTGGGCGACGGCCGGATCGATGGTGGCGAACAGCAGCGGGCGCGCGATCGCGAACAGCACGACGCCCACACCGACGGCGACCGTGACCGCCAGGGTCCTCGCCTGGTCATTGATCCCGAAGATGCTGCCGAACAAGACATTAACGTTGGCTGTGCCGTTGTTGCCGCTGCCATGGGTGGTGTAGTAGGTCAAAAACAGCGCGCCCAACCCGAGCATCCAGGAGAAAAACGAGCCGATCGCGACGTCGTCGGCGCCGCGACGGCTGATCACGCCCAGCGCGACTCCGGCCATGATGGTGGCGGCGAACAACCCGACGCGGGGGTCCAGCCCGGCCACCAGTGCCGCCATGGCGCCGGTGTAGGCGATGTGTCCTTGTGCGTCGCCGGCGAACACCTGGCCGCGCAACACGAGGAAGTAGCCGACCAGACCGCACACCACCGCCACCGCGGTCCCGGCCACCAGCGCGTGGGTGATGAAGGGGTGGCCCAGCATGTTCGCGATACCGGTCAGCGGCCCCGAAGCGCTGGCGCGCCCGTCGATGATCGTCATGCCGCCACCGCGGGGCGAGCCGGGGAGTGCCGTCGGTCGATCCGCCGGAGGATCCGCTCGACGCTCGCTCGGTAGCCGGCGGCCAGCAGATAGATGCCGAACGCGAAACTGCTCACCCAGAACCCGATCGGATACGGCGAATAGAACGCGCAGCCGATACCGACCCACGTCACGGCGACCGCGATGAGGACCGAGATCGCAATGCCCATCGCGGGACGGGCGGTGAAGTGGAAGGCGGCCGCGGGCGGGGCCACCAGCAGCGCGAACACCAAGAGGCTGCCGGTGATCTGGCTGGCACCGGCCGCGGCGGCGCCGAGCACCAGCAGGAACAGCCCGGCGACGAGTCGGATCGGGACGCCGTTGACGGCGGCGGCATCGGGATCGATCGAGGCCCACAGCAGTGGCCGCCCGATCGCGGCCAGCACGATCAGGCACACCAGTGCGGCGATGAGCAGCACGTGAAGCTGCTGGGAGCTGACCCCGGCGATGGTGCCGAACAGCAGATTGGTCAACCCCGACAGGAATCCGTGATACAGGCTGACGAACAGGAACCCGGTCGCCAGTGCGAGGGCTTGAATCGTGCCGATCCCGGCGGACTCCTCACTGAAGCCGCCCAGCCCGCCCGCCTGGGTCGGCGCCGGCAGCAGCGCGATCGCCGCCGCGGCGCCGATGCAGGCCGCGAAGTAGCCGTAGCCGGTGGCCACGCCGAGCCAGGCCGCGGCGGCGGCGCCGGGGAAGCCGACGACGGCCAGGGTGTGCCCGGCGAAGCTTTCCTTGCGCAGCACCATCACCCAGCCGACAACACCGGCGAGAACGGCGACGACGGTGCCGGCGCGCAGCGCGGTGACCATGAACGGGTAGGCCCACATCTGCTGCACATCGGTGATCAGATTCCAGGTCAGCTGCGGATTCATCCGCGCGCTCCAGCGGTGTGCGCGGGAGGAGCGTCGGGTTGGCCGACGACGAACAGGCGCCCGGCCCGGTCATGGAGCACTTCGATCGGGATGCCGTAGAGCGCGATGAGCTGATCGGCGGTGATCACCTGCTCGGGCGTTCCGATCACGGCCGACCCGCGGGCGATGTAAATGACGCGATCCAGGTAGGGCAGGATCGGGTTCACGTCGTGGGCCACCATGACCACCGCGACGCGTTCCCGGCGGCAGATGTCGCGCACCAGGGCGCTGATCCCGGCCTGGCTGGGTACGTCGAGGCTCTCGAGCGGCTCGTCGAGCAACAGCAGTTCCGGCCGGCGAATCAGGGCCTGCGCGATCAGCAGCCGCTGCTGTTCACCACCGGAGCAGCGGCCGATCGGGCGCCGGGCATAGTCGGCGGCGCCGACCACCTCGATCACGTGCTCGAGCCGGCGTCGCCGTTCCGCGAACCGTCGCGGGGCCAGCAGCCGGGTCAGCCACGGTACGGGCGTTCCCCAGCGGGCGCCGTCCAATCCCAGGGCCACCACGTCGATGCCGCGGATGCGCACGCTGGCGTCGAACGCGCGCCGTTGCGGCAGATACCCGATCCGGTTGTTGCGCCGGCCGGGGCGCGCGCCCAGCACCTCAACCATGCCGTGCGACGGTGTCAGCCCGAGCAGCACCTTGAGCAGCGTCGACTTTCCGCAGCCGTTAGGTCCGAGCACCGCGACGAACTCCCCGGCGGCGACGTCGAGGGACACATCCGACCACACGGTCGTCCCGCCCACCACGGCCGAGGCGCCGCGCATCCGGACCGCGACCCCGTCGGCAACCGGCGCTGGGGCGGCCTGCTGGCTGGCGTGGCCGGGGACCGTGCTGGTCACCTACTTTCCTGTCGCGGTGTGCAGAGCGTCGGCCAGGCCAGACAACTGGGTGGATTGCCAATCTTGAAACGACGCGTTCGCCGGCGACAGTGTCTCGGTCACGGTAGTGACTGGAATGCCCTGTTTCTTGGCCGCGTCGACCTGGGCCTGCACATCTGGGTTGCTGTTTTGGCTGTTGAACACGTACACCTTGATCGCCTTCGTGGCGATCTGCTGGTCGATGGTCGCCTTGTCCGCCGGCGACGGATCGGTGCCCTCACTGATCGCCTTGAGGAATTCCGGCGGCGTGATCAGGTTCAGCCCCAACGCATCCGAGAGCGGGGAGAAGATCGATTCACTGGCACCAACTGGCGTCCCGGCGTACTTGGCTTTGATACTGGCGATCAAGCTGTGGTAGTTGGACAGGCCCTGGTTGAGGAACTGCTGGTTCTGCTGATCGAAATATCCCGAGTCATTCGGGTCCGCCTTCTTGTAGGCGGCGGTGATCGCGTTGGCCACCTTGGTGACCGAGTCGGGCGAATACCACTGGTGCGGGTTGCCGCCCTCGGCAACCCCGACGGTGTCGCCGACATTGACCACTGTGCGCTGCGGATTCGGGTTGGACGCAAGCATTTTGTCGGCCCAGGCGTCGTAGCCGATGCCGTTTTCGACCACGAGCTTCGCGTCGGCAACCGTGCGGGCATCAGCGGCCGATGGCTCATAGCTGTGCGGGTCGGTGTCGGGGTTGGTGATGATGCTGGTCTCCTGCACCCGGTCACCGCCGAGCTGTGAGGCGATGCTGCCCCACGCGTTGATCGTCGCGATAACCGCGAGTTTGGGGCCGGCCCCCGTGCTGCTTGTGCCACTGGGTCCGGATTGCGGTGCGTTGTTGCTGCTACACGCGACCGCGCCCAGCAGTACCGCGGCCGTGCCCACCGCTGCCCATATCGCCGCCCTGCGCCGACCAGGTTGACCTTTCATCAGACCTCTCCACGGCACCATTATTGACAACGATTTTCATTATCTTGCGGGACTGTAGCACGCGACAGCGCGGTTCGCACCGCCCGGCCCGGGGTCACCCCACGGCCTCAGCGCCAGTTGCCATCATGGCGGCGCTGGCCGCGGCCGGCACGGCGGCCAAGGCCGTCCAAAACCAAAGGAGCGCAGCAGATGACGCCACACCGAACGGTCTGCCCGAAGGCGATCTACGTACCGGACGGGGGCTGCGCAGCGCCCTGAATGCACTAGTGTTTCGCGCCGCTGAGCCACGTGCCCGCCGCGCACCCCGAACCGGTATTACGTGGCGGCCGCCCCCGCGGCCGATCCGTCCCATCCGCGGCCGATCGCCCGACACCCAATCCTGACATCGCTACTGCGCATTACCCATCACCGGGACATCCAGGCGCGACGGGACAGCAGCCGCACGCCGTTGAGGGCGACGATGGCGGTGGAGCCTTCGTGTCCGGCCACGCCCAGTGGCAGCGGGAGGTGACCGAGCAGGTCCAACGTCACCAGCACGGTAATGCGGGTGGCTGCGATCACGAGGTTGGCGATCACCGCCGGCGACGGATCCTGGCCCGGCTACGGCACGGTCCCTGCTCGGTGTCAGAACTGACCGGCGCGGTGGAAATGGAACAATCCGCGGTGTCACATCAGCTGCGGCTACTACTGTCAGTGCGGCGGGGAAGGCTTCATCGGCGTTGTCGGCGTTGGCGTGCGCCACTCGGCCATGCCGATTCCGAACCTCAAACACCGCGCCGCGGCGAACGGCTGGCTGCCGTCCCGACCCCGGCAGCCGGGCACAAGGACTCGGTCCCAGCTGGTGATGCTGCTGCGCCGGTCCGGCCGCGGCAACCACCCCGCGCTGGTTGAGCAGATCCTGGCCGACGTCTTCGCCCTGCCTGGCGTTTCCGATACGAACGACGGGTATGGCCGCACGTTTCTGGGCCGAATCCCTCTGGTGCAACGGGTTTCATAGATGTGAAGGGGTCGTGGAACCTAAGTACGCCGCGATGCCCTGGCTGACCGCTGATGCGTACCGCGACCGCCCCTCAGTGCTGGCCAGCACCGCGGCCTCGGCGGTGTTCTTCATATTGCCGAGTTCGATCAGGATGGACGGATAGCGGGCCAGGTTCAGACCGGCCAGGTCGGCGCGCCCGTACAATCCGTTGGTGCCGCGGTACGTGGAGGGCTGCAGTCCCGCGCTAACCAACTGATCGCGCATGACCTGGGCGAAGCGGACCGCAGGTCCAGCCTGGGCCTGGTTGAGCGGCGGGCTGGAATAGTTGACGTGAAAGCCCTGCCCGTCCGGCGGTCCGCCGTCGGCGTGGATGCTCACGATCGCATCGGGCTGTAGGGCGTTGGCCATCGCGGCGCGCTGATCCGCACACGGACCCAATGCATTGTCGTTACCCCGTGACATCGCGGTACGCACACCCAGCGCCGTCAACGCCGCGCGAATGCGCACTACCACATCCCAGTTGAAGCTGTGCTCGGGGTAACCGGCGTCGGTGGAGGTACCGGTGGTTTGGCACTCCTTGGTGCCCCCGCGGCCATTGGTCACCTGCTCATTGATCGAGGCGTCGTTGGCACCATTGTGGCCCGGATCCAGGAACACGATCCGGCCCGCGATCGCCGACGCCGCACCAGCCGTCGGCGCGCCCACCAGCGGGACCGTCGGCAGGCTCAACAACACGGGCGCGCCGGCCGCGTACTTGAGCACATCGCGGCGCGACACCGCGCCCCGGCATCGCGATCGGATCGATGAACCGCTGTCCTGCATAGCCTGTATGCCCGGCGGTGGGAGGGCCACCCTCTCGGTCCCGACGATTATGTGATCAGTGCCGATGAGAAATCCCAGCTGCAGGCCCTGCAGCGACGCCACCGGGGACAACCACCCGCACCCGGGCACAACCGACGCGTCGAGTTCGAGTACCGCCGCGGCGGCACCCTGGCCTACTTCGCCGCCTACGACGTCCACCGCGCCCAGGTGCTCGGGCAGATCGCCCCCAAGACCGGCATCGAGCCGTTCACCGACCTGGTCGCCGCGGTGATGACCACCGAACCCTACGCCTCGGCCCGGCGTGTGTTCTGGGTCGCAGACAACGGCTCGTCCCACAACGGACAACGCTCGATCGAACGCATGCAGACAGCATGGCCGACCGCGACCCTGGTGCACCTGCCGGTGCACGCATCATGGCTAAACCAGGTCGAGATCTACTTCTCGATCCTGCAGCGGAAAGCCATAACCCCCAACGACTTCGACGATCTGAACCAACTCGCCGAACGCATCCTCGGCTTCCAGGACCGCTACAACACGACCGCGACACCGTTCGACTGGACCTACACCCGAGACGACCTCAACGCCTTCCTCCGCCGCCTCGACCTCCCCGACACACCGCATACCCAAGCACCCGCCGCATGACCCCCGACGAACTTACGACTGCGACCACTAGCGAACCATCCCGCTGCCGACACCGTCGCGACGTGGCCGTCCGACACCGCGAGGTCGCCGGGCTGCAGCGCGCCGGGCAGGGCTTCACCGTTACATCGCACCTGGGTGGGCGGAGCCCTCGGGGTTATGAGGCGAGATGCTCTCGGGCGGGGGTACCGCCGACCCTGGGAGGCGCGCAGAATCGGAACAGGAGTGGAGGAAGGAGTCGGCGATGAAAGCCAACGTTGGCGACTGGTTGGTGATCAAGGGCACGACAACCGAGCGCTCGGACCAGCGGGGGCTTATTACGGAGGTGCACTCCGCCGACGGCTCGCCTCCCTACGTGGTGCGGTGGCTCGCCACCGGCCATGTGGCGACGGTGGTTCCCGGCCCTGACGCCATTGTGGTGACACCAGAGGAGCAGGAAGCAGCGGACGAGCGGGCACAGGAACGGGCCGCACACCGCGGCACCAACGACTAGGTGCTGCGGCTCGCCGTTATCCCCGCAGGCTTGCTGGCGGCCTGGTTAGGCCATCACGTGATGGGCTCTCGCGCATGCGGGCGGACGGGACTGAGTTGGATGCCGGTCGGTCTAACCTGACATCGCCATGTCCCAGAAGCCTCGCTCGTAGTGGGTCACCCAGAAGAAGGCGTCTTCAGCTTCTCGGGCCTGTTCGCCGATGGAGGCCTCGAGCTGGCGATCGACGGAACTCTGGAGGTCGCCGACGTAGGACCGGAAGCCGTCGGTGGTCCACCTGTTCACGAACTCCCGGTAGGGGTGAGCACCTGGGCGGGCGCTGTCCCAGCTTTCCAGGTAGCTGCGTTCGAGCGCCCAGATGGCGGTGATCTGGGCCGGGTAGCCGGAGTAGGTCACGGCCAGCAGGAAGTCGCAGTAGGCCCGAGTCGTCGGATGCTTGGGGGCGTTGAGGGCCAGGCCGCGCCGCGCCGCCATCTCCTCAAACCAGCCGAGCTCCCCCACGGTAGCGACCACGCCGCCCGCGAGGAGGGCGACGTCGCCGAGGGGGGCCGTGGCCGCGATGCGGGACTGGGCGCGCACCAGGGCCTGCGCGAAGAGGTAGTCCTGGGCCAGCCACCGGTCGAAGGAGTGCTCGGGCAGCGATCCGTCCCGCACGCCCGCGAGGAAGGGGTGAACAGTGGCCGCCTGCCACGCGGAGGTGTGGCGGCTCACCAACGCATCGGCAGTCATGGTCTCTCGCATCGGTCGGCAGCGTCGAAGAACCGCAGTTCGAGTTCCATCGCCTGGTGATACAGGACGGCCAGGCGGTCGTGATCACCGCCGTAGCGGTCGAGCAGGCCCTCTACACGTCGGGCCAGGGCCTCGAACTGCGGGCTGGAGTAGGTCATCACTCACTCGCGATAGGGACTGTCGGGTTTTGTCTGGGCGGCCAGCTGCTGGCCGAGGTAGGCGTAAAGCCGCATGCACGGCGTCATCGCCGCCGCGATGTGGCCAACCGGCTCCAGCGCAGCGACCGCCAACAAGAAGTTGGTATACGCCGCGGTGGCGGGGTCTGCCGCTTGGTGAAGGTCGACGTTCCTTCGGTCCGCGTAGCCGCGGTGAAGGCGAAGCTCCTCGGCGGCGGCGTCGAGTAGCTCCCTAAACGCGACCAGCCCGTCTTGGTCGGGGCTCTTGGCCAGAGCCAAGGCATAGGCGCGGCAGAACGCATCGAGGAACGCAGCGTCCTGTCCCACGTAGTAGGCGAACGTAGCTGGGGCCAACTCTCCCGACGTGATGCCCTGGACGAACGGGTGCTCCAGCGCGGCCTCCGCCAGGACCCGGTTCCGGTGCCATAACGAGTCGGCAAGCGAGGCCACCAACCAAGCCTAAGCCTCCGCATGGCCTGGCCACCGCGAGCGTCGACAACCCGAATCGCAGCCAACGCTCGGACCCATGGATTGAGCCGGATCGTCAATCCGTGGGCCGAGGCGATGCCATGACGGCGATCCATTCTGTACCCCTATTGATCGGCGCGCGTGCCCACATATTGCCCACAATCTGCCCACAGTTACAGATATCTTCTGTGATTCAGCGTGATGTATTTGTGCAGGTAATGCTGTTTTCTACCCCCTGACCAGGTAGGCGAGCAGAACCACGACTTCTTCTCCGGCTCCGGGTCGTCATACGTGATCGGCAAGGCCGTCGTCACCGAGGACGAAGACTGGGACTTCTAAGCGGACGCATGTCCTGACGGAGTCGCCCGACGTGGGCTATGCGTTGGGGTGATGAACGGCATATGAATTGTCGGGATCAGGCGACGCCGCAGTGGCGCGGGTGACGCCACTGCCGGGACACTGGTGGGGTGACGAAAACCCAATCTCATCGCCACCATTTTCTCTGTTCAGTGGTGCGCTGGCTGCAGGTCGGCTACCCAGACGGTGTCCCCGGGCCGGATCGAGTGCCGTTGCTGGCTTTGCTGCGCAGCACACCGCTGACCGAAGACCAGATCCGGGAGGTGGTGGGCCACATCACCGCGAAGGGATCTCCGGCGCTGGCTGACGGTGTGATCAACCGTGACGAGATCGCCGAATTCATCTCCGACATGACCCACTACGACGCCGGGCCGGAGAACATCCAACGGGTGGCCAGCACGCTGGCCGCCGCTGGATGGCCGCTGGCCGCTATCGACGTCAGCGAGGTTATTCCCGGTGATGAAGACGCGGAGGCAGCCGAACAGATGGCGACGCGAGCTTCCGAACCCGATGAAGCCTCAGAGGTTGCCTCGTAAGCTCGAGATGTCGATGACGAAGCGGTAACGCACGTCGCTGGCCAGCACGCGCTCGTAGGCTTCGTTGACGTAGTCCGGTTCGATGAGCTCGATTTCGGGCGTCACACCGTGTTCGGCGCAGAAGTTCAGCATCTCCTGAGTTTCGGCGATCCCGCCGATGTTCGACCCGGACAGGCTGCGCCGCATCAGCGCCAGCGCGAAGGCCGGCACCGGCATGGGGTGCTCGGGGATGCCCAGTTCGACGAGTGTGCCGTCCACGTCAAGCAGGTTCAGATACTCGCCGAGGTCCAGGTTCGCCGAGACGGTGTTCAGGATCAGGTCGAAGCTGCCGCGCAACCTGCGGAAGGTGTCGGGATCGGCGGT
The DNA here is from genome assembly GCA_963728815.1 of uncultured Actinomycetota bacterium. Classification (GTDB taxonomy): domain Bacteria; phylum Actinomycetota; class Actinomycetes; order Mycobacteriales; family Mycobacteriaceae; genus Mycobacterium. Next base: position 1,143,753 of record CAVSLH010000009.1, on the reverse strand, counting down.
CGCGTAGTAGTTGCTGGCGCCCAGACGCAGGCCGTCCTCCATCTTCTTGAGTGACTGCGAAAGCACCGTTACCTCGACGCCCATCGCCGCGCCCAGCTTGACGCCCATGTGCCCGAGTCCGCCCAGACCGATGATCGCGAGCCGCGTGTTGGCTCCTGCATTCCAGTGCCGCAGCGGTGAGTACAGCGTGATCCCCGCACATAACAGCGGCGCCGCGGCATCCAGCGGCAGCGCGTCGGGGATGCGCAATACGTAGTTCTCGTCGACGACGATCGATTCGCTGTAGCCGCCGTAGGTCGGCTGACCATCTTTGCCGACCGAGTTGTAGGTGAAGGTCGCACCCGGCTTGCAGTACTGCTCGATCCCGGCCAGACAGCTGCTGCATTCACGGCACGAGTCCACAAAACAGCCCACCCCGACACGGTCGCCCAGCTTGTACTTGGTGACCGCAGAGCCCACCGCGCTGACCACGCCGGCGATCTCATGGCCAGGGACCACGGGGTAATTCGGTTGGCCCCACTCAGCTTTGACGGTGTGGATGTCGGAGTGGCAGATCCCGGCGAACTTGATGTCGATCGCCACGTCGTGCGTACCAGGGTCGCGACGGGTGATGGTGGTCTTGGTCAGCGGTTCGGTCGCCGACGTGGCGGCATATGCGGTAACAGTGCTCATTGCACCCTTGTTCTTTCTTCGGTTCACTACGCGCGACTTCTTAGCTGCGGGTACCTAAAAAGCCTAGCTCGGTCGCAATAACTAATTGATCGGGGCGTTGACCCAGCGCAGGCCGTCGACAATGCCTCGGGCCGCGATGAGGCCCTCGCCGGTCTGCCACACCTCGTCGTTGACGACGAAGACCCGGTTGTCGTGATTGGCGGACAGCTTGCGCCACGGGTCGCTGTCCAGCACGGTGGCGGCGCGCTCGGCAGCGGCCGGTGACGCGCACGACACGTAGATGATGTCGGCGTCCGCCGCGGAGAAATCCGGCGCCTTCGCAAGGTCGGCATCGGTGGTGCCGATTTCGATATAGCTCTTGTCGGTGAACCGCTGTGACGCGGGCCGGTCCACCCCGACCGCGGTCAGCACGCTGGCCGGGAAGTTGTTGGCCCCGTAGACCCGCATGGTGTTGGTGGTCAGCTGGACGATCGACGCCTGGAAGTGGGTTGCGTCATGGGTGGCCCCGATCTGGGTGGCCCGTTGGGTGAAGCCGTTGATGAGTGCGTCTGCGGCAGCGCTGCGTGCCGTGGCGGCGCCGACACCACGAAGGTTGTCTTCCCAGGCCGCGCCCGGTGCCGCCGTGAACACCGTCGGGGCGATCGCCGCCAGCTGCGGATACAACTTCGGCGTCAACGCTACCGAGCCCAGAATCAGATCCGGGTGAGCTGCCGCGATGCCGCCCAGGTCAGGGGCGCTGCGGGTACCGACGCCGGGCAGCCCGTGCACCGCGTTGCCCAGGTAGGCGGGCTGACTCGAGGAGCCGTCCGGCAATGCGGCGGCGACGATCCGGGATTGCAGGCCAAGCGCGCACAGGGCATCGAGCTGGTCACCTGAGAGCACCACGATGCGCTGCGGCTCCGTCGGCACCTGGACCACGTCCGGGCTAACCCCCGCCGTGTTGTGGGCCGGCCGGGTCGGCGGTCCCGGATCGGCCGCGGCCGCCTCCCGCGCGCACGACTCGTCCGGACGACGGTCGTTTCCCAGCACCCCGGCACCCGCGATTTGGGTGGTGGGGGTGACCAGCGATCGCGTCGACGGTTTGCTGGCGGGCTGTCCGGATCCGCAACCGCTGCATGTCACTGCCACCGCTGCTGCCACTGCGGCGGCCGCCACTCTGGGTCGCGTCCCGCCGAATAGCACGCGTTCGACGGTAACATCCGGCCAGCTGGGAGCGGTCTTCCGAAGAGGCCCACCGGCACCCGTGCGGCATTTACGACAGTTTGTAGGACCAGACCTTCCGCCAACCCGATCGGGAGCTAAGATTCCTGTCAACACTGGTTCTGCGCCCCTGTCCGGGATGGATGTTTGGAGGAGCTGTTGACAGCCGAAGCGCCCCCGTTGGGAGAACTCGAGGCCATCCGCCCGTACCCGGCCCGGACCGGTCCCAAAGGGAACCTCGTCTACAAACTGATCACCACCACCGATCACAAGTTGATCGGCATCATGTACTGCGTCGCCTGCTTCATCTTCTTCTTCGTCGGCGGCCTGATGGCGCTGCTGATGCGGACTGAGCTGGCTGCGCCGGGGCTGCAGTTCTTGTCCAACGAGCAATACAACCAGCTGTTCACCATGCACGGCACGATCATGCTGCTGTTCTACGCCACCCCGATCGTGTTCGGCTTCGCCAACCTGGTGCTGCCGCTGCAGATCGGCGCCCCCGACGTGGCGTTCCCGCGGCTGAACGCCTTCTCGTTCTGGCTGTTCTTGTTCGGTGGCACGATCTCGACCGCCGGCTTCGTCACCCCGGGCGGGGCCGCCGACTTCGGCTGGACCGCCTATACCCCGTTGACCGACGCCATCCACTCACCCGGTGTCGGCGGGGACCTGTGGATCATGGGTATAGCGGTTGCCGGCCTGGGCACCATCCTGGGCGCGGTCAACATGATCACCACCGTGGTCTGCATGCGCGCACCCGGGATGACCATGTTCCGGATGCCGATCTTCACCTGGAACATCTTGGTGACGTCCATTCTGGTGCTGATCGCGTTCCCGCTGCTCACCGCGGCGCTGTTCGGGCTGGCCGCTGATCGCCACCTGGGGGCCCACGTCTACGACCCGTCCAACGGCGGAGTCCTGTTGTGGCAGCACCTGTTCTGGTTCTTCGGCCACCCCGAGGTTTACATCATCGCGCTGCCGTTCTTCGGGATCGTCTCGGAGATCTTCCCGGTCTTTTCCCGCAAGCCGATCTTCGGCTACACCACGCTGGTCTACGCGACGCTGTCGATCGCTGCGTTGTCGGTCGCGGTGTGGGCGCACCACATGTTCGCCACCGGAGCCGTTCTGCTGCCGTTTTTTTCGTTCATGACGTATTTGATCGCGGTGCCGACCGGGATCAAGTTCTTCAACTGGATCGGCACTATGTGGAAGGGCCAGTTGACTTTTGAGACGCCGATGCTGTTTTCGGTCGGCTTTGCGGTCACCTTCCTGTTGGGTGGTCTGACCGGTGTGCTGCTGGCCAGCCCTCCGCTGGACTTCCATGTGACCGATAGTTACTTTGTCGTCGCGCACTTCCACTACGTGCTGTTCGGCACAATCGTGTTCTCCACGTTCGCCGGTATCTACTTCTGGTTCCCGAAGATGACCGGCCGGCTGCTCGACGAACGGCTGGGCAAGCTGCACTTCTGGTTGACGTTCATCGGCTTTCACACCACGTTTTTGGTGCAGCACTGGTTGGGCGACGAGGGTATGCCGCGCCGCTATGCCGACTACCTGCCCACCGACAACTTCCAGGGTCTGAACGTCGTCTCGACGATCGGGGCGTTCATCCTGGGTGCGTCGATGTTCCCGTTCGTCTGGAACGTCTTCAAGAGCTGGCGTTACGGCGAGGTCGTCACCGTCGATGACCCCTGGGGCTACGGCAACTCACTGGAGTGGGCGACCAGTTGCCCGCCGCCGCGGCACAACTTCACCGAGCTGCCTCGGATCCGCTCGGAGCGTCCGGCGTTCGAGTTGCACTACCCGCACATGGTGGAACGACTTCGCGCCGAGGCACATGTTGGGCGCAGCCACTCCGAAGAACCCGTCGAGGCTCGTACGAGCTGATGCAGCCCTACCGGCGCCCGGCTCGGCTCGGCGGCAACCGGGGGTGAGCACACCACCCAAGGTGTCGGTGCTGATCACCGTCACCGGCGTCGATCAGCCAGGTGTGACGTCAGCGCTCTTCGAGGTGCTGTCGCGGCATGGAGTCGAGCTTCTCAACGTCGAACAGGTGGTGATCCGGGGCCGGCTCACCCTGGGTGTGCTGGTGTCCTGTCCGCCGGATGTTGCCGACGGTACCGGGTTGCGAGAAGACGTCGAGGCCGCCATCCACGGCATGGGCCTCGACGCCACGATCGAGCGCAGCGACGACGTGCCGATCATCCGGGAACCGTCGACCCACACGATTGTGGTGCTGGGCCGGCCGATCACCGCCCGGGCGTTCGGCGCGGTGGCCCGCGAAGTGGCCGCTCTCGGTGTCAACATCGACCTCATCCGCGGCGTCTCCGACTATCCGGTCACCGGTCTGGAGTTGCGGGTCTCGGTGCCGCCGGGAGCCCATGGCCAGCTGCAAACCGCGCTGACCCGGGTAGCCGGCGACGAGGGCGTCGACCTGGCACTCGAGGACTACAGCCTGGAACGGCGGGCCAAACGGCTCATCGTGTTCGACGTCGATTCGACGCTGGTCCAGGGCGAGGCCATCGAGATGCTGGCGGCCCGGGCGGGTGCGCAGGGAGTGGTCGCGGCGATCACCGAGGCGGCGATGCGCGGTGAGCTGGACTTCGCGACATCGCTGCAGCAGCGGGTGGCCACCTTGGCGGGCCTGCCCGCCACGGTCATCGACGAGGTCGCCGACCAGTTGGAACTGATGCCCGGTGCCCGGACCACGCTGCGTACGCTGCGACGGCTGGGCTTTCGCTGCGGTGTGGTCTCCGGAGGTTTCCGGCGGATCATCGATCCGCTCGCACATGAGCTGATGCTGGACTTCGTCGCCGCCAATGAGCTAGAGATCGTCGACGGGATACTCACCGGCCGCCTTGTCGGCCCGATCATCGATCGGGCCGGTAAGGCCAAGGCGCTGCGGGACTTTGCGGAGCAGGCCGGGGTGCCGATGGAGCAGACCGTCGCGGTCGGCGACGGCGCCAACGACATCGACATGCTGGCTGCGGCTGGGCTGGGAGTGGCGTTTAACGCCAAGCCGGCGTTGCGTGAGGTCGCCGATGCGTCGTTGAGCCATCCATACCTGGACACAGTGCTGTTTCTGTTAGGCGTGACACGCGGCGAGATCGAGGCAGCCGACGCGATCGACGGCGTGGTGCGGCGCGTCGAGATCCCGCCTGAGTAGGTGCTCGCGGAGGGGCGACCCGGCAGCTGTTCCGGCGTTGCGGTACGGCACGATGATCGGGTGCCCGAAGCCGGCCTCGAAACTGGCCCCGAAATCGGCGAAGCCCCAGCCGACCCCGATCTGCTGATCGACTTCAGGAATGTGTCGCTGCGCCGCGGCGGGCACGTGCTGGTCGGGCCGCTGGATTGGGCGGTCGAACTCGACGAACGATGGGTGATCATCGGCCCCAACGGGGCCGGCAAGACGTCGCTGCTGCGCATCGCCGCGGCGGCCGAACATCCGTCGACGGGCATCGCCTATGTGCTCGGTGAGCGGCTGGGCCGGGTCGACGTCGCCGAGCTGCGGGCTCGGATCGGGCTGAGTTCCTCGGTTCTGGCGCAGCGGGTGCCCGGCGATGAACTGGTTCGCGACCTCGTCGTCTCGGCCGGCTACGCGGTGCTGGGCCGGTGGCGGGAGCGCTACGAGGACCTCGACTACCGACGGGCGATCGACATGCTGGAGAGCCTGGGTGCCGAGCACCTGGCCGACCGCACCTACGGGACGCTGTCCGAAGGCGAGCGCAAGCGAGTGCTGATCGCCCGTGCCTTGATGACCGACCCGGAACTGTTGCTGCTCGACGAGCCCGCCGCCGGCCTGGACCTGGGCGGCCGCGAGGAATTGGTGGCCCGGCTGACCGATCTGGCCGCCGACCCCGATGCACCCGCGCTGGTGCTGGTCACCCACCACGTGGAGGAGGTTCCGCCCGGCTTCAGCCACTGCCTGCTGCTTTCAGAGGGCCAAGTGGTCGCCTCGGGTTTGTTGCCCGACGTGCTGACCGCCGAAAATCTGTCCACCACGTTCGGGCAGGAGATCGCCCTGGACGTTGTCGACGGGCGATATTTCGCCCGGCGGGTTCGCACCCGCGCAGCCCACCGGAGACAGGCATGAATTCACCACGCGAGCCGATGACACCCCCTCTGACACCGAGGCCGGCTGCGACCGTGATGCTGGTCCGCGACGCCCCGGCCGGCTTAACCGTCTTCCTGATGCGCCGGCACTCTGCGATGGATTTCGCCGCCGGGGTGATGGTGTTTCCCGGCGGCGGCGTCGACGACCGCGACCGCAACGCCCACATCGCATGGGCGGGGCCGGCACCGGAGTGGTGGGCGCAGCGGTTCGGCATCGAACCCGACCTGGCCGAGGCGCTGGTGTGCGCCGCGGCCCGCGAGACCTTCGAGGAATCGGGAGTGCTGTTTGCCGGGCCGGCTGACGACCCGGACGGCATCGTCCGCGATGCCTCGGTGTACGGCGACTCCCGCTCCGCGCTGGCCGACCGCACGCTGTCCTTCGCGGACTTCCTGCGCCGGGAAGACCTGGTGCTGCGATCGGACCTGTTGCGGCCGTGGGCCAATTGGGTCACACCGGAGGCCGAGCTCACCCGTCGTTACGACACCTATTTCTTTGTCGGAGCCCTGCCGGAGGGTCAGCGCGCCGACGGTGAGAACACCGAATCCGACCATGCGGACTGGACGTCGCCACAGGCCGCCATCGATGACTTCGCCGCCGGCCGTAACTTCTTGCTACCGCCGACCTGGACGCAGCTGGACGCGCTGGCCGGTCGCACCGTCGCCGATGTCCTGGCGGTCGAGCGCCAGATCGTCCCGGTCCAGCCCGTGCTGGAGAGACAAGGCGACAACTGGGTGTTCGAGTTCTTCGACGCCGACCGCTACCACCAGGCACGCAAATCGGGTGGATCTATGGGGTGGCCGTTTTGAGCGAGTTCGTCAGTGTCGTGGTCAGTGACGGCTCGCAGGATGCCGGCCTGGCCATGTTGCTCCTATCGCGACCGCCCACCAACGCGCTGACCCGCCAGGTTTACCGGGAGATCGCGGCAGCGGCGGCCGAGGTGGGGCAGCGCGACGACGTCGCCGCGGTGATCCTGTTCGGTGGCCACGAGATCTTCTCGGCCGGCGACGACATGCCCGAGCTGCAGACACTGACCGCACCGGAGGCCGACACCGCGGCCCGGGTCCGCCGCGAGGCCGTCGATGCCGTCGCGGCGATCCCAAAGCCGACCGTGGCCGCGATCACCGGGTACGCCTTGGGCGCCGGCCTCACGCTGGCCCTGGCCGCCGACTGGCGGGTCAGCGGCGACAACGTGAAGTTCGGTGCGACCGAGATCCTGGCCGGCCTGATCCCCGGCGGCGGCGGAATGGCCCGGCTGACCCGCGCGGCCGGGGCGAGCAGGGCCAAGGAGCTGGTGTTCAGTGGGCGCTTCATCGACGCCGAGGAAGCCTTGGCGCTAGGCCTGATCGACGACATGGTGGCCCCCGACGACGTGTACGACGCCGCCGCGGCGTGGGCGCGTCGCTTTCTCGACGGCCCGCGGCATGCGCTGGCCGCCGCCAAAGCCGGCATCAACGACGTCTTCGAACTGGAACCAGCCGAGCGCGTCGACGCCGAAGGCCGCCGTTATGTCGAGGTCTTCGCCGCTGGTCACGACGGTGGCCCAAATCACCTGGCTCTCCCCCGCGAGCGGGTGGGTGTACGCCCCCAGAGGGAGGTACCCCCACCCTCTGGGGGCGTGCCCCCACCTCGGGCCGCTGCGCGGCCCGCATCGTCGCCAGGTGGTGCCGACAACCCCGGCCGACACGGCCGTTAGGCTGCCCTTCATGACGAGGAGTTCGAAAATCCCCGCTGACACCGCTCCGAAGGTGGATGTCGCAGCTGACGCGGCTCCGACGCCCCATGTCACAGCCGAGCAGCTGGAAGCCGCCCGACACGACAGCAAGCTAGCCCAGGTGCTCTACCACGACTGGGAAGCCGAGACCTACGACGAGAAGTGGTCGATCTCCTACGATCAGCGCTGCGTCGACTACGCCCGCGGCAGATTCGACGCCATCGCGCCCGATGAGGTCATCGCCGGCCTGCCCTACGACCGCGCCTTGGAATTGGGCTGCGGCACAGGGTTTTTCCTGCTCAACTTAATCCAGGCCGGGGTCGCACGGCGCGGGTCGGTCACCGACCTCTCACCCGGCATGGTCAAGGTCGCCACCCGCAATGGGCAGTCGCTGGGGCTGGACATCGACGGTCGGGTCGCCGACGCCGAGGGCATCCCGTATGACGACGACACCTTCGACTTGGTTGTCGGGCACGCTGTGCTGCATCACATTCCCGATGTCGAGTTGTCGCTGCGCGAGGTGATCCGGGTGCTGCGGCCGGGCGGGCGGTTCGTGTTCGCCGGCGAGCCCACCCCCGTCGGCGACGGATACGCCCGCACGTTGTCCACGCTGACCTGGCGGGTCATCACCAACGCCACCAAGTTGCCGGGTCTGGGTGGCTGGCGGCGTCCGCAGGCCGAGCTTGATGAGTCGTCGCGGTTAGCGGCGCTGGAGGCCCTCGTCGACCTGCACACCTTCACACCCGAGGCCCTGGAGCGATTGGCCACCAACGCCGGCGCGATGCAGGTCGAGACCGCCACCGAGGAGTTCACCGCCGCGATGCTGGGCTGGCCGCTTCGCACGTTTGAATGCGCGGTGCCGCCGGAGCGCCTGAGCTGGGGCTGGGCGAAGTTCGCCTTCACCAGCTGGAAGGCGCTGAGCTGGGTGGACGCCAACGTATGGCGGCACGTAGCTCCGAAGGGCTGGTTTTACAACGTGATGGTCACCGGGGTCAAGCCGTCCTGAGTGTCGGCCTGCGCTTCAGCACCGACGACGTCAGTTACCTGCGGTCGGAATCGGGTGCCGCGGCGCTTGCAGCGGTTGCCGAATTCGAGCTGACGGACACTACCCGGATCGCCGATATCGCCGCGGTGCGCGCCCGATTCGGCGACCGGGCGCCGGTGCTGGTGGAGACGACGCTGCTGCGCCGCCGCGCCCTGGACAAGTTGGGCAAGCTGGGCGGGCTGTTAGGGATTCCTGACGTGTCGAGCTGGCTATTCACCGACGAGGCGCTGCAGCAAGCTACCGCGGCGCGCGTGGCCGTGCACCGGGCACAACGGCTGGCCGGCACTCGGCCAGATGTTGTGGTGCACGATGCGACCTGCTCGATCGGCACCGAACTGGCCGCGCTGCGCGGCTCGGGCACCCGGGCGGTGGGCAGCGACATCGACCCGGTTCGGTTGGCGATGGCGCGCCACAACCTGGGGGCGACCGCCGACCTCTGCCGTGCCGACGCGCTGCATCCGGTGACCCGCGACGCGGTCGTCGTCATCGACCCGGCGCGTCGCCGCGGCGGACAGCGGCGGTGGCGACCGGACGAGTATCAGCCCGGCCTAGGTCAGTTAATGGACAGCTACCGTGGCCGGGATCTCGTCGTAAAGTGCGCTCCCGGAATAGATTTCGACCAGTTGCGCCGCCTCGGTTTCGCCGGCGAAATCGAGGTGACGTCATACCGCGGCTCGGTCCGGGAAGCGTGCCTGTGGTCGGCCGGGTTGGCGGGGCCGGGTGTGCGCCGTCGAGCCAGCATTCTCGACGGCGGCGAACAGATCACTGATGCTGAGCCGGACGACTGCCCGGTGCGGCCCGCGGGGCGATGGATCGTCGACCCCGACGGCGCCGTGGTCCGGGCCGGGCTGGTACGCCACTACGCAGCGCGGCACGGACTGTGGCAACTCGACCCCGCTATCGCTTACCTGTCCGGAGACCGGCTGCCGTCGCCGATCCGGGGCTTCGAGGTGCTCGAGCAGCTGGCGTTCGATGAGCGTCGGCTACGGCAGGCACTGTCGGCGCTGGACTGCGGGCCGCTGGAGATCCTGGTCCGCGGCGTCGGGGTCGACCCCGACGCGCTGCGGCGACGGCTGCGGCTGCGCGGCAGCCGACCCCTGTCGGTGGTTATCACCCGCATCGGCGCCGGGCCCGCCAGTCATGCGACGGCCTATGTTTGCCGTCCCTCGCGATAGTGCCCGGGTACGCTGGCGGCGACTCTTCGAGGCGCCCCTTACCCTCTGCGAGGACAATTCGACGATGCGTTATCTGATAGCCGCCGTGCTGGCTACGGCGGTCCTAGTGGTCTTGGTGGGCTGGCCGGCGGCCGCCGCGCCGCCGACGTGCGCCGGCTTGGGCGGCACCATGGTGGACGCCCAGACCTGCCATCTGCACGCTTCGACTCCCACGTACACGCTCAACATGACGTTTCCCGTCGACTATCCCGACCAACAGGCGCTGACCGACTACATCACGCAAAACCGCGATGGGTTCGTCAACGTCGCTCAGAGCTCCGGGGGGCGCGATCAGCCCTACCAAATGGAGGCCACCACCGAACAACACAGCTCCGGCCAGCCGCCGCACAACACCCGCAGCGTTGTGCTGAAGTTCTTCCAAGACCTCGGTGGAGCGCATCCCTCCACCTGGTACAAGGCGTTTAACTACAACCTCGGGACCAAGCAGCCCATCACCTTCGACAGGTTGTTCGCGCCCGGCACCACGCCGCTGGATAGCATCTTCGGAATCGTGCAACGCGAGCTGGAACGTCAAAACGCATCGGGTGCAGCGATATTGCCCTCGGTCGGCCTTGACCCGTCCCACTACCAGAACTTCGCCATCACCGACGATCAGCTGATCTTCTATTTCGCGCAGGGTGAGATGCTGCCGGCGTTCGCCGGTGCCACCCAAGCCCAGGTACCGCGCAACGCCATCCCGCCGCTGGCCATATAGAGCACCTTCCGCTACGAAACCGGGCCCGCCAGCAACTCCATTGCCGCAGCGCCGATGGCCAGGGCCAGCTGCGCCACACAACCGATAATCGGTATGAAGAAGGCCACCCGGTGCCGTGCGAGGCGAGATACGGCGACGACGAGGTCGGTAATGAAGATGGCGGCGCCGGCCCCGAGCCCCAACCACATGGCCCGGTCAATCCAGGCTTGATCGCCGCACCGCTGGTAACCGCACGAGTCGGTGCCCATGACGAGCAGGCCCAGCAACGCCACCGTTGCCGCCAACAAGAATGCGTGAACCATCAGCAGGACAATGGTGACGGCGATGTCCGCCGCCCGGCTGCCGCGGCTGCTTGGGCCGCGACGGTTGTACTTGGCCAGCGCGTCCAGCATCGCTGGGTCGTCGATCGGCACGAAACAATTATGGGGCGGTTACTTGGGCACGAAGCCGTAGACCTGGCCGTCGCTGGTGGCGGTCACCACTCGGCGGTCGTTGGCTACCGACACCCCGACGGGATATCCGGTGGCCGCCGGAAGCGGATAGCTGTTGACCGTATGCCCGTTGGCCGGATCGAAGACCAGCAACGACATACCGGGTGCGCCGTCTTTGGGTGGACCGCTGACCACGGTATAGCCGACGCCGGTGCCCGCGAGGCTCGACGTGGACAGGGGAGTGACGTCGTCGCGTCGCCAGACTTGCTCGGCATGGTCACCGGCATCCCGGAACGCCGCCAGCCGGGTGTCGGGGCCGCCGCCTGACACGATCAGGCCCTGCGGGGTGACCGCGGGCGGCGTTTGTGCCAGGAACGCCAGCGGCACCGACCATTTCGTTTTCCCGTCGGCGGCGTGCAGCGCCCACAGCCGTTGGTCACGGCCATTGACGTAGACGGTCGACCCGTCGGCGGACAACACCGGACTGGCCAGTACTCCGGCGCTGACGGCGTCGCTGGTCCACTCGCGGACAAGCTCCGTCTGCCCCGCGTGGTAGTTCAGCCCAACCAGTCCCGCGGCTGGAGCGCCCGGCTGCCACACGCCGAGCACCACCGTGCCATTGACTGCCGAGAAGGCGGGTGCGGCCGCGACCGGGCAGCCCTGCCGGGCCGGCGCGCAATCGGCCAACCCGCGCGTCGCATCGGTGGGGTCGACGCCGTCCACCAGGTCCAGCGCACTCCCGACCACCTCGCCGCGATGGGCGTCGAAAACCAGCACCTGTCCCAGGTGGGTGGTGACCAGAAGGTGGCCGCCCCCCAGAAACCGCGGGGTAGACGGCATCCCGATCACCGGCGCCCGCCAGCGTGTCCACTGAGTCGGGGGAAACGAGAGGATTGCCCCCGGCTGACCGACGTAGAGATTGTCGAAGCCGTCGAACAACGGACCGCCGAAGCCGCCGCCCTGGAATAGCCGGACACACCAGCGTTGCCGGCCGTTGTCGTTGTTCTCCCACTCCATCAACGAACATCCGGCAGGAGTCTGCGCGTTCAGTGCGAGATAACCCCGAGAGCTCAGCGCCGGCCCGGCGGCCAAGCTTCCTTTGACCGAGCGCGTCCACTGCAGGGCCAGCTTGGTGGCGCCGCTCGTCGCGGTGTAGCTGCTATTGGAAGCGTCGCCGTATTGCGCGGGCCAGCCTTGCGCGGCCGACGCGTCAACCCACGAGTCGGTGTTGCCGCAACCGCCGAGCCCGACCGTAAGAACCGCCGCGAGCACCGCATAAGGCCGACGCCGCAGCATACGGAGATGTCGGGCAAGCACCTCGGTTTCCCAAATCCTTCCGCAGCGCGTTCGGCATGTGCAGCGATCGAGTACAGGTGAGGGTAACCCGTGGCGGCTCGCGTAGGCTGTGCGGCCATGACGAGCATGTGGGGTGCGCCGCTCCATCGCCGCTGGCGTGGACAGCGGCTGCGCGACCCACGCCAGGCCAAGTTCCTCACGCTGGCATCGCTGAAGTGGGTGCTGGCCAACCGCGCCTACACCCCCTGGTATTTGGTGCGCTACTGGCGGCTGCTGAAGTTCAAGCTGGCCAACCCGCACATCATCACCCGCGGCATGGTGTTTCTCGGCAAGGGTGTCGAGATCCACGCCACACCCGAACTGGCGCAGCTGGAGATCGGCCGCTGGGTGCACATCGGGGACAAGAACACGATCCGCGCGCACGAGGGCTCGCTGCGGTTCGGGGACAAGGTGGTGCTCGGCCGGGACAACGTCATCAACTGCTATCTCGACATCGAGCTCGGGGATTCGGCGCTGATGTCCGACTGGTGCTACGTCTGCGATTTCGACCACCGGATGGACGACATCAATCTGCCGATCAAGGATCAGGGCATCGTCAAGTCCCCGGTTAGGATCGGGCCGGACACCTGGGTCGGAGTGAAGGTGACCGTGCTGCGGGGCACCACGATCGGACGGGGCTGCGTGCTGGGATCGCACGCAGTGGTCCGCGGCGTCATCCCCGACTATTCGATCGCGGTCGGGGCACCGGCCAAGGTGGTCAAAAACCGGAAGCTGTCCTGGGAGACGTCGGCTGCGCAGCGCGCCGAGTTGGCTGCGGCCCTAGCTGACATCGAACGCAAAAAGGCGGCCCGCTAGCACGCCATTTTCCCGCGGCACCGCGCGACGTCGCGGCGAAATCATCCGGCTATTGGCAGTCGACGGGAAATCAGTGGATGGCCACGCAACGCTATTCGGGGTTGTCGTCGACCTTGAAATCGAAGTTGACGTCCCCGGCGTCGACATTGGTGACGGTCACCGATATGCCGTATTTCTGGTTGCCGTCGGTGAGTTCACACCGTAGCGTCGCGCCCACAGTGCCTTTCAAGTTGTCGGGGCAGGTCACCGAATCGGGTTTTTTCCCCATCTGCTGAATCAGTTTGTCGCCGATTGCGCTGGCGACCTGGTTCTTGTCCACGGTCTCCACCATGTCGAACTTGACGTCGTTACCGTTGACGCTGGTTACGGTCACGTTGACGTTGAAGACCTGGTTCTTGACCTTCATCTCGCAGTTCAGCTGCGCCCCGACCTTTGCGGGCAGGTCGCCTGGGCACGTCACCGAGTCGGGCTTGTTGCCGGCGGCGTCCGTCATCTTCGAGGTGATCTGGCTCGCGACGTCGCTCTTGCTCACCGAGTGCGACGATCCGACCGAACACGAGCAGGCTCCAACGCTGGCCATCAGCCCCGCAGCAGCACCCGAAACCAGCAACGTCCGAACGATCGAGTGAGCCATATCGCCTCCCTGGCGTGTTGACAACTGTGAATCGGCTGATAATTACATGCCAAACAGCTTCGGGTGGACGATTCCGGTAATCGTCCTCAGATGTTGTGGTAGCGGCGCAACGCTTCGGCGCGCTCGACTCTGTGGTCGACGATCGGTGCCGGGTATCCGGGCGGCCGCTCACCATTGCGCAGATGGACGTCGTCGACCCCGCCCAGCTCGGGGACCCAACGCTTGATGAAATCGCCCGAGGGATCGAACTTCTCGCCCTGCTTGGCCGGGTTGAACACCCGGAAGTACGGCGCGGCGTCGGTGCCGCAACCCGCGCACCACTGCCACCCGTGCTGGTTGCTGGCCAGGTCGCCGTCCACGAGTTGATCCAGAAACCAGCTCGCGCCCCACTGCCACGGCAGATGAAGGTCCTTGACCAAAAACGATGCGACGATCATTCGCATCCGGTTGTGCATGAAGCCCGTCTCGCGAAGTTGACGCATCCCGGCATCGACGAACGGAAACCCGGTTTCGCCGGCCTTCCAGGACTCGAAGCGGCGTTTCGCGTCTGCTCCGGTGTCGGTCGCAATGGTGTCGAACCCGTTGTTCCAGTTGCGCCAGGCGCTGGCCGGCCAGTGATACAGCACCGCAGCATAAAAGTCGCGAAACGCTAACTCCCGCAAATACTTTTGTGCCCCAGCAGGACTGGGACTTTTCAGGTCTAAGTCGGCGACCATGGTCCGGGGGTGGATGGTGCCGAACTTCAGGTGCGCCGACATCCGGCTGGTGCCCTCGAGATCCGGCCTGTCGCGATCCTCGGTGTAGTGGTCCAGTCCGTCGTCGACGAACGCCGCCCATTGCGAAAGTGCGGCCGCCTCACCGGCAGCCAGGCCGAGTGTGGCGCCGGGGTCGGGGATCTCGCACTGGTCGAGAGCCACTTGCGCGGGATCGAGCCAGCGTGCCGAGTCGACATCTGATCGCGCCGGTGGTCGCCACCCGGCTTCGCACCACTTGCGGAAGAAGGGCGTGAACACCTGGTAGGCGGTGCCGTCCTCTTTGGTGACGCGGCCGGGTGAAACCAGATAAGGCGATCCCGTTGCCACCAGCGGCACCGAACCCAGTGCCGCGCGCACCCGTTCGTCGCGACGCCGCCCGAACGGCGCGAAATCGTCCGATACATGCACCGACGCGGCGCCGATTTCCTTGGCAATAAAGGGGATCCGCTCTTCAGGCAAGCCGCGGGTGACCAGTAGCCGACCATCCAAGTCGGCACGCAGTTGCCGCAACGAGTCACCTAAAAACTGCAGGCGGCGTTGGCCCGACGAAGCCTGTAGGCGCGGATCCAGGACGAAGCAGGCGAGCACCTCGTCGCTGCCGGCCGCGGCGGCCAGCGCCGGGTGATCGCGCAACCGCAGGTCGCGACGAAACCACAACAACGCGGGCATGATTCGATGCTGCCCGCTCAGCGGTTGAGCCGCCAGACGTGGGCGGACAGGACGGTAGCGAAGGCGCACCACAACGCGTAGGGCGACAACGCCAATCCGGCCCGCGCGTCGGCCTGCGCGGTCCGACGAGCGAGGTCGGCGCTGCTGGCCGCCAGTACGGCGGCGCCCAGCGCGGACGCACCGAGTTTGTGGTAGCGGAAGAAGAGCCAACTCCATCCGGCGTTGAGGAGCAGGTTGACCGTCAACGCGGCGACGTAGCGACGCGCCTTGTCGTAGCGTCCCTCGGTACGAAATCGCTCGATGGCCACCGCGGAGGTGGCTGCGATGTCGCCGTAGAGGGCGGTCCAGACCACGGGGAACACGGCGCCGGGTGGCTGGTACGGCGGCTTGCGAAGCCGTGAGTACCAGGCGGGGACACGCCTTGGGCTGGCGATGCTTCCGGTGCCGGCAGCCGCAGCGACGGCGACCGTTGTTGCGGCCAGTATTGACCTGTTCACGGTGTGCTCCGTTCATGCGGGGCCAAATCTGCTTGGTGCTCAACAGGTTTGGCGTGGGTAGGGTCGGTGGGCCACCAGATGCGGTCACCGATGAGGGCGAACAGCGCGGGGATGACCAGCGTGCGCACGATGAAGGTGTCGAGCAGGATTCCCAGGCCGACGATGATGCCCAGTTGGGTCAGCACGATCAGGGGCAACACCCCCAGTACGCAGAAGACCGCGGCCAAAACGATTCCCGCGCTGGTGATGACGCCGCCGGTGGCCGACACCGCGCGGACCATGCCGTCGCGCGCGCCGTGGTTCGCCGCTTCCTCGCGAGCGCGGGTGACCAGAAAGATGGTGTAGTCCACTCCGAGGGCGGCCAGGAACAGGAAAGCGAACAACGGAGTGCTGTTGTCCAGGGCCGGGAATCCGAAGACATGCATGCTGGCCCAGCCGCCAAGGCCCAGTGCGGCCAGCGCGCCGAGAATGGTTGCGGCCAGCAGGGTCGGGGGCGCGAGTGCGGATCGCAGCAGTACATACAGGACGACCAGGATGACGGCCAGGATCGCCGGGATGAGTACCAGCCGGTCGTGCTTGGCGGCATCGCGCACGTCGAGCGCCTGTGCGTCGGGCCCGCCCACCAGCGCGCTCGGGGTGATAGATCTAGTCGAATGCCGCAGCGCTGCAACCGTTTTGAACGCCTGATCGGATGACGGCGGGGCGTCGATCACCACCGACCACTTCGTCAACCCGGACCTTGACTGGCCCGACTCGGTCACCGACACCACGCCAGGGGTCGCGCTGATGGCCTGGTGTGCTTGCGAGGCCTGGGCGGTGGGGGCGACGACCAGCGTGGGGTTGGTCAGGCCGGCCGGAAAATGCGCGGCCACAATGTCGTAACCCGACACCGAATCCGCCTGCACCCGGAACTGCTCGGTCTGCGACAAACCGATTCGAGTTCCCAGCAGGCCGGTCGCAAGGGCCACCAGAACCGCGATCGCGATCGTTGCGACCACGGCGGGGCGGCGGGCTACCCATTCGGCGACGCGGTGCCAGGGCCCGGAATCGAGGGAGGCGCCGTCAGTGTTTGTGTCGGGGCGCGGGATCAGAGGCCAAAACAGTCGCCGCCCGCACAGCGCCAGCAGCGGCGGCAGCACCACCAGAACCGAGATCGCGGCGACGACCAGTCCGCACGCCGCCAGGGCGCCCAGACTGCGGGTGCTGGGGGTCGAGGCGAACAGCAGGGTGAGCAACGCCAGCACCACGGTGGCGTTGCTGGCGACGATGGCCGGCCCGGCCATGCGCACCGCGCGGCGCAGGGCTTTGCGATGTTCGGGGTGGCGCCGAAGTTCTTGCCGGTAGCGGGAAATCAACAGCAGCGCGTAGTTGGTGCCCGCCCCGAACACCAGCACGCTGGTGATCCCGGAGGTGGCACCGTCGAAGCTCAGCCCGGTCAACGATGCCACCGCGGTGCCCACCGATGTCGCGACCCGATCGGCGAACCCGATCACCAGCAGCGGCACCAGCCACAACACCGGTGAGCGGTAGGTCGCGATCAGCAGCAGCGCCACCACCGATGCCGTCACCGCCAGCAAGGTGACGTTGGCACCGGTGAACGCATTGGCGATATCGGCGCCGAACGCTGGCCCTCCGGTGACGTGGGCCTGCAGGGCCGCCGGTAAGCCGGTGTTGACGGCGGTGCGCAGCGCGGCGACCGCGTCGTTGAGGGCCAGACCCGACAGGTCGGCGCCGATGGGCACCACCCCGATGGCCGCCTTGCCGTCGGCCGACACCATCGCCGGTGCGGT
Source organism: uncultured Actinomycetota bacterium (assembly GCA_963728815.1). GTDB lineage: Bacteria > Actinomycetota > Actinomycetes > Mycobacteriales > Mycobacteriaceae > Mycobacterium. Next base: position 1,126,158 of record CAVSLH010000009.1, on the reverse strand, counting down.
GGCGGTGCCGGCGGGCGCGCCGCCGGCCTGGGCGACCGCCTGCATTCGGTCGCGGGCTTGTTGAGCGGCGCTCACATCGGCGGAATCCAGGTTGCCGCCATCTGCGCGGTTGACCACGACAATCAGCGGAACCCGGTCGCCCCCGGGGAATTGGCGGGCCAGTGCCTCGACCTTCGCGGAATCCGAGTCGGCGGGCACCGACAGGGGCGCCTGGCCCGCTGCGGCGTTCCCGCCGATGAGCACCATGAAGCCGGCAGCCAGCAGAACAACGCCCAGCCCGAGCAGCCACGAACGTCGCCCCGTCACCGCAGCGGCCACACCATCCCACATCACGAAGCGAAGTATTTCAGTAAATTAAACATTAATCAAATGAAATAAGCAGCCGAAGCGGATATGCTGCACACCGCTATGCATGCTGATGAGCAGCCCTCCGGCCGGGACGCACTGGAGTCGCTGATCGCGGCCGATCTGCGGGAGATGTCGACGGAATCCGACCAGATCGGCCGTCTGTTCGCAGTGTCACATGACGTGCGGCCCACCGATTTCCGTGCCCTGCTGCACATCATGGTCGCCGAAACCGCCGGGCGGCCGATGACGTCGGGTGACCTCAGCCAGCGGATGGGCCTGTCCGGTGCCGCTATCACCTACCTGGTGGACCGGCTGATCGAGTCCGGGCACATTCGGCGTGACTCCCACCCCGCCGACCGGCGGAAGGTCATCCTGCGCTACTCCGAACCCGGTCTCGACACCGCCCGGTCGTTCTTCAACCCGCTGGGGATGCACACCCACGCCGCGCTGAACGACCTGCCCGACGCCGACTTGGCGGCGGCGCACCGGGTCTTTACCGCGCTCATCGCCGCGATGCGCCGCTTCCAGACTGATTTGGACCCTCCCGAGCCCTGATAGGTGCGCCTGGGCGGCGCTTGACGCTAGGTGACCTTCTCCAGCGCGGCTATGCAGCCCTTCGGTGTCTGCGACGGTCACCGTGAGCGCCGAATGGTCCCGCAGGCCGATGACACGGTGCAGGCGTGGTTCGAAGTGGACGCAGACCCCGGCGTGTGCGTTGGTTCCGAAGGTGAGTCCGTCGTCGACCATCGACAGTCGGGGGCCAACCGCAGTCCACCATCGGTACGGGCCCGTGATGTGCGCGCCACGCACGCTAGACAGCGGAGCTTCGGCACGTAATGGCCCGTAGCGGGCTACGAAACGCCCGTCTTCGGTCAGCGTCACGCCTTGTTCGCCCGGCCACCGAAACGGCAGCCACATCAGGGCCAGCCGAGGATCGTAGCGGTAGGGGAAGTGGCGGCCATGTTCGTCGTGCGGTTTCATCATGCTCCAATCCTCGGTGCCGGGACCTTCACTGTCTGCGCCCGAGCAGATGGCGCAAGGCCGTATCAAGGTCAGGTTGGCGAAACCGGTGCCCGGATTGGTTGAGGCGCCCGGGGATTACACGCTGACTGGCGCAAGCGAGTTCGCGGGCACCCTGCCCGCCGAGCAATAGCCGGGGGCCCAGCGGCGGCACCGGCAACACCGCCGGCCGGTGCAAGACGCGGGCCAGCGTGCGGGTGTACTCGGTATTGCGGACCGGTTGCGGCGCAACCGCATTCACCGCTCCGGACAGCGCGGTATCCCAGAGCGCTCGGTGATAGACGTCGACCAGGTCGTCGATCCCGATCCAGGACAGCCATTGTTGGCCGCTGCCGAGCCGGCCACCCAGCCCGGCGCTGAACAGTGGGCGCATCAGCCGAAGAGTGCCGCCGCGAGGGGATTGCACGATGCCGGTGCGCACCCGCACCACCCGCACCCCGGCCTGCTCCGCCGGCGCGGTCGCGTCCTCCCACTCCGCGACGACGTCGGCGAGAAATCCGTCGCCGCGATCGCTGTCCTCGGTGAGGGTCTCGTCGCCGCGGTCGTATCCGTAGTACCCGACTGCCGAAGCAGAGATCAGCACGGTGGGCCCGGCGGCGGTGCGGGCCAGGAGTTCGGCCAGCCGGAGGGTCGGGCCAATTCGACTGTCGCGGATCGCGTTTCGGTGGTCATCGGTGAACCGGCCGGCGATCGAGGCGCCGGCCAGATGGATAACCGCGTCGACACCGGCGAGCAGTTCCGGGTCGGGATCGTCCGGGTCCCACTGCCGCTCATCGTTGCCTTGCGCGGTTCTGCGGACCAGCCGGATGACGTGATGCCCGCCGGTGGTCAGAAATGCGGCCAACGCCGCACCGACGAGTCCCGACGACCCCGTGACGGCCACGGTCGCCGGAGCCAGACCGTGCTGAGCTGCCAGCTGGTGCGCGGCTAAATCGTCGGCCAACTGACGGTGCCGGTAAACGAACATTGGGCGCAACGCCGAGGCGGGTACGGGCGTCTCCACCCGGTCGATGACCCGAGTCCGGTCGCCGCCGATGTCTTCGAATTCATGGGTGTGCCGCCACCGCACGGCGATCCGTGCCGGCAGCGAGGCCAGCCCGTCGCTGCCGATGGTGTCGACGAAACGTCGTGGGGGATCGTAGGAATCTGCCTGGTGTTCGGCCACCCAGCGCAGCCCGCCCGGCAGCGCGAGCGTGGCGCGCCCGTCTTTGAGCGAGCTGGCCTCGCTGACCACCCGCATGGGCTGCCACGGCGGTGATAGTCGGTTGAAAGCACCTGGTCTGGCGTGCCAGGCGAACACGTCTGCGCGCGGCGCGTCGACCACGCTCGAATATTCCATCCCCATCGCTCGACGTTACCGGCGAAGGCCGGCGCATGTCGTCAGTTATCCCGGGGGAATAGTGGTCGGCATGAGTGTTCTCGACGGAATGCGGTCGCTGCTCGACACTGCCCTGGATCGGGCGGTCATTCCCGGCTACACCAGCGTCGGCTATCGGCTGCGGCAATCCGGGTGGGCGGACGATCCACCGCAGGGCGCGCTGAACCGCCGGACCGCGCTGGTCACCGGCGCGAATCGCGGTATCGGCAAAGCGATTGCCGCGGGCCTGGCCCGGCTGGGCGCGAGCGTTTTGCTGACCGTCCGCGACCGGGAGAGCGGTGAGCGGGCCCGCGCGGAGATCATCGAGGCCGACGCGGAAGCCGACGTGCGGGTGGAGGTGTGCGATATGTCCGACCTCTGCGCCATCCGCGCCTTCGCCGCCGAACTGACCAGCCGGGTGTCGACGCTCGACGTGCTCATCCACAACGCCGGGGTGCTGCCCGCCACCCGCACCGAGACCGACGAGGGGCACGAGGTCACCTTGGCCACCCATGTGCTAGGCCCGGTGTTGTTGACCGAGCTCCTGCTGCCGATCCTGGACAAGTCCAACGATGCTCGCGTGATCTTGATGTCCTCGGGCGGGATGTACACCCAATCACTGCCAGCCGACGACCCCGAATACCGCACCGGCCGATACAGCGGCGCCACCGCGTATGCGCGGACAAAGCGACTACAGGTTGCGTTCACGCCGATCCTGGCCCGCCGCTGGGCCGGCCAGCACATCCGCGTGTACTGCATGCACCCCGGATGGGCCGACACTCCCGGTGTGGCGACGTCGCTTCCGGGGTTTCGGATGCTCACCCGGCCAATGTTGCGCACACCCGAACAGGGTGCCGACACCGCCCTTTGGCTTGCCGCGACCAAACCGGCACCGCCGACCGGCCGCTTCTGGCATGACCGACGGGCCCGCCCGGAGCACTATCTGCCGCTGACCCGGTACGGCGACCGCGACCGAGACCTCGTGTGGCGGTACTGCGCTGACGCGATCGGTATCGAAAACCCTTGATAGCTAACGGTCAGGCAGCGCGTGCTCGACGATGGGCAGCCGGGGCTGCGGTTGCCGTTCGCGGCGTTTGGCCGCCAGGTACACCTGTGCTGTCTCCTGCGCCACCGTCTGCCAATCGAAGGCGGAGGTGAGACGTTCGCGCGCGGCCCGGGCGCGCCGCTGCGCGGCGTCCGGGTCGTCGAGCACCGTGCGCACCGCCGAGGCCAGCCCGGCCACGTCGCGGGGTGGACACGACATCCCGGTCTGCCCGTTGATCACCGCCTCGCCCAGACCGCCGATGTTCGACGTCACCAGCGGAGTGCCGGCCGCGGCGGCCTCCAGGGCGACTAGCCCGAACGGCTCGTAGTGGCTGGGCAGCACCGCGACGTCGGCCCGATGCAGTACCGCCAGCAATTCGGCGTGGTTGAGGTGCCCGGAGAACCGGGTTGCCTTGATTACCTTGTGTTTACGGGCCTGGTCGACCAGCCAGTCCAGCTGGGTACCCTCCCCGGCGATGGTCAGCGTGGTACCCGGGTGAGTGCGCCTGACCCGGGCCAGCGCGGCGATGGCGTCGTGCACACCCTTCTCGTACTCCAGCCGCCCCACGAAGAGCAGTTCGGCTGGCCCGGTGTGTGGGCGGCGGGCCGCAAACGGCCAGTGCGCCGCGTCAATACCGTTGCGGATCACCGTGATCTCGGCCAGGCCGGGACCGAACAGTTCGGTGATCTCGTCACTCATCGACGCCGAACATGTGATCAGCGAATCGGATTCACGCACCAGCCACGACTCGAGCGCGTGCACCTGACGGCTGATTACCCCGGAAACCCAGCCGGAATGCCGTCCGGCTTCTGTCGCGTGAATCGTGGAAGCTATTGGCACGTCATAGAATTGGGCTAATGCGATGGCCGGGTGGGCGACCAGCCAGTCGTGCGCGTGAACGACGTCGGGACGCCAGGAGCGGTCGGTGCCGTGTCTTTTCACGGACAGGCCGGCGCGGATCATGGCGTGACCCATCGCCAGGGTCCAGGCCATCATGTCGTCGCCGAAAGTGAACTCGTGCGGATCCTGTGCGGCCGCGATCACCCGCACACCCTCGCTGAGCTCGTCGGACGACGGGTGCGTGCTGGGATCGGTGCCCGAGGGACGGCGGCACAGGACCACGACGTCATGACCGGCCGCGGCCAGCGCGGTCGCCAGGTGATGCACGTGCCGGCCGAGCCCGCCGATCACCACCGGCGGGTACTCCCAAGACACCATGAGGATCTTCATGAGCGTGGCCCCCTCCACCGCGAGCGTGCACGAAATGCCATGTACGGCGGCGTGTCGTTGTACAGACACGCTCCCCCGCACGCGGGAGGTGCCCCCAGCTCGGCGGGCGACCGAGCGTTCACCGGGGCAGCCTTCGCGCATCCAGGGCGCCGAACAGACCGTCGGCCCGGTTCCACCCGTCGGCCAGCCGCTGCGCGCTGTCGCGCCGGCCCGACGCCAGCGCCCCGGCGATCTCCCGGGTGGCATGTGCATGTAGGTGAGCACGGTAACGCGCGTAGTCGGTGGCCGAGTCCTTGCTCACCATGAACGGCCAGTCGCTGGACACGGTGAGCAGAGTCTCGCGCAGGATCTGATCGGCAACGCGGTCGCGGGGGATAGGTCCGTCGAGGGATGCCGTCTGGGTCAGCGCCTTGTCGACGGTGGTCAGCGCGGTGTCGACCACTTCGGTGTTGAGCTGCACCAGATCGGCCACCTTGTCACCGGCCCACACTTGCCAGTCCTTACCGGAACCCCAAGAGCTGGGCGGCAATGCGACCGCATCGCCGACGAATCCGTCGGCGATGGCGTCGCTCAGCGTGCCCACCCGCACGCCGGCGGCGGGCAAGGCCCGCAGCACGCGCTGCAGCCACGTCGGCCCCTCGTACCACCAATGGCCCAACAACTCGGTGTCGAAGGCGGCAACCACGTGGGCGGGGCGCCCGATGCGCTCGGACTCGGCCAGTAGCCGGTTGCGTACCACTTCGACGAAGTCGTCGACATGGAAGTCGACCGCGTGGTCTGCGCGCTCGGGATCGTAGGGCGCCTTGGCGTCCGTCGGCACATTGCGCCCGGTGACCCTGGCCGGTTTGAGACCGGTGAGGTGGTCATAGGTGTGGAAATCGCGGTAGGCGGCGTGGCCGGGGTAGCCGGATTTCGGCGACCACACCCGATAGCTGACCTGCAAGTCGCGCCCGAACGCGACCACGTCGGTGTCGGCGACCGGCCGGCCCAGCGCGGTGTCGCCGTGCAGTGACGGGCCGTCGACCATGAAGTGAGTGACTCCCGCGGCGGCGTAGTCGTGCTCCATGCCCGGGGCGTAGGCGCATTCTGGCGCCCAGATCCCGGTCGGGCGGTGCGCCAGCCGCAGCCCTGCGTCGGCCAGGCCTTCGCGCAGCGCGAACTCGCGCAGCCGCGGCGGCAACAGCGGCTGGAACGGATGGGCCAACGGGCCGCCGAGCAACTCCACCGTGCCGGCGTCGATCAGACCGCGCAGCAGTGGGCTGCCGCCGTGCCGCCACAGGGTGGCGAACTCGTCGAGCGCCTGATCCGCGTCTGCGCACTCGCGAATCCCCAAGGCCCGCAACGCCTCTGGTGCGCATGACTGGTAACTGGCCGACTTCGAACTGGGTGCCGACCGCACGCTGGCGGCCTCCGAGGCGCGCAGCCGCCAGTTGGCCAGCCAATGATGCATTCCGTCGAGGCAATACGGGTCGTCGAGCTGGGCGTTCACCACCGGAGTGATTCCGAGGGTGATCAGCCGGTGCCGATCCTCGTCGGCCAGGGTGCGGAGCACCCGCATCAGCGGCAGGTAGGCCGCCGCCCACGACTGGTAGAGCCACTCCTCGCCGACCGGCCACCGGCCATGGTGGGCCAGCCACGGCAGATGAGTGTGTAGAACAAGGGTGAATAGACCTGGCACCCGGCCTTCGGATGTGCTCACGGGCGCACCGCGATCGCAATCAGATCCAGGCTGTCATCTATCTCACGGCTGTCGCTGTCATCGTCGGACCCGATGATGTCGAAGTCGTCGGTGGCGACCGCAGCGACGTCTGCCACCAGCTCGGGCGGCCACGGCGCATCGGCCACCGCTCGCGCGATCTGTGCGTCGATGATGGAGCCACCGTGGCGGGCATCCATCTCGCGCAGCCGCGGACCGTGGAACAGGCCGCTGATCGACACCTCGGAGAAACCCGCGTCGACCAGCAACTGGGTCAGCTCGTCGGCGTTCAGTTCACGGGTGTGGAACGGGTTGATCGGGGTGTCACGGCCCGGTGAGAAGGTGATCCGGTTGGGGGTGGACACCATCAGCAACCCCGAAGGACGCAGCACCCGGGCACACTCGCTGACGAACTGGGCCTGGTCCCACAGGTGTTCGATGACCTGGAAGTTCACCACGACGTCCACTGACGCGTCGGCCAGCGGCAGGTCGGCCAGGTTTGCCCGCATAACCTCCACCCTGGGGTAGCGGCTGCGGACATGGGCCACCGCGGCCTCGTCGTAGTCCACGGCGACGACCCGGCGGGCGACGTCGGCGATCAGGTCGGCACCGTAGCCCTCGCCGCAGCCGGCCTCGAGCACCTCGCGGCCCGCGCAGCGCGGTGCCAACCGCTGGTAAACCACCTGGTGGCGGCGAAACCAGTAGTTCTCGATGTCCAGATCGGGGATGGTGCGTTCGCCCGTCAGCGTCAGTACGGCGTCGGCCGCCGGCGAGATGTCGCCGGACATGTGCTGGGGAACGTCGGGGACGAATGCGCTCATTGCATAGGCAGGCTAACGCGAAGTGTCCGATTCGCGAACCGCGCAGCGGGGTAGCCCCCGCTTGCGGGGGAGACAGGCCGCAAGAACCTGCACTACGACCCGCTATGGTGTGAAGGCAGAGCGCACAAAGTTACCGGTTAGTAACAACGGCCGTGCGTTGCTAGACGCGTACTGAGGTCTCGCCGTCGACCGCTGCGGGACGCCTTCGAGGAGGACGAACCACACTCATGACAAACATCGTGGTCCTGATCAAGCAGGTCCCAGACACCTGGTCGGAGCGCAAGCTGACCGACGGCGATTTCACGCTGGACCGCGAGGCCGCCGACGCGGTGCTGGACGAGATCAACGAGCGCGCGGTGGAAGAGGCGCTGCAGATCCGGGAGAAAGAAGCCGCTGACGGTATCGAGGGGTCGGTCACCGTGTTGACCGCGGGCCCCGAGCGCGCCAACGAGGCGATCCGCAAGGCCCTGTCAATGGGCGCCGACAAGGCCGTCCACCTCAAAGACGACGGCATGCACGGCTCAGATGTCATCCAGACCGGGTGGGCGCTGGCGCGCGCGCTGGGCACCATCGAGGGCACCGAGCTGGTCATTGCCGGCAACGAAGCTACCGACGGTGTCGGCGGCGCGGTGCCGGCCATCATCGCCGAGTACCTGGGCCTGCCGCAGCTCACCCACCTGCGCAAAGTGTCGGTCGAGGGCGGCAAGATCACCGGCGAGCGGGAGACCGACGAGGGCGTCTTCACCCTCGAGGCCTCACTGCCCGCGGTGGTGAGTGTGACCGAGAAGATCAACGAGCCGCGCTTCCCATCCTTCAAAGGCATCATGGCCGCCAAGAAGAAAGAGGTCACGGTGCTGACCCTGGCCGAAATCGGGGTCGAGGGCGACGAGGTCGGGCTGGCCAATGCCGGATCGACCGTGCTGACGTCGACGCCGAAGCCGCCCAAGACCGCGGGTGAGAAGGTCACCGACGAGGGTGAAGGCGGCAATCAGATCGTGCGGTACCTGGTCGCCCAGAAGATCATCTAGCGCAATCCCAGACACGAGAAGAGCGATATAACCCATGGCTGAAGCACTTGTGCTCGTCGAGCACGCTGAAGGTGCGCTGAAGAAGGTCAGCGCCGAATTGATCACCGCCGCCCGTGTGCTGGGCGAGCCGGCTGCCGTCGTGGTCGGTGCGCCGGGGACGGCCGCGCCGCTGATCGACGGGCTGAAGGCGGCCGGTGCCGCCAAGATCTACGTCGCCGAGTCCGACGCGATAGACAACTACCTGATCACACCGGTGGTCGACGTGCTGGCCGCGCTGGCCGAATCGTCGGCTCCGGCCGCGGTGTTGCTGTCCGCCACCGCCGACGGCAAGGAGATCGCGGGCCGGCTTGCGGCCCGGATCGGGTCCGGTCTGCTGGTCGACGTGGTCGAGGTGAAGGAGGGCGCCAAGGCGGTGCACTCCATCTTCGGTGGCGCGTTCACCGTCGAGGCGCAGGCCAATGGCGACACCCCGGTGATCACCGTGCGGGCCGGGGCCATCGAGGCAGAGCCAGCCGACGGCGCGGGTGAGCAGGTCAGCGTGGAAGTGCCGGCTCCCGCCGAGAACGCCACCAAGATCACCGCCCGCGAGCCCGCGGTCACCGGTGACCGGCCGGAATTGACGGAGGCCACCATCGTGGTGTCCGGTGGCCGCGGCGTCGGCAGCGCGGAGAACTTCAGCGTGGTCGAGGCGCTCGCCGACTCGCTGGGTGCGGCCGTCGGGGCGTCGCGCGCCGCGGTGGACTCCGGCTACTACCCGGGCCAGTTCCAGGTGGGCCAGACCGGCAAGACGGTGTCGCCCCAGCTCTACATTGCGCTGGGCATCTCCGGGGCGATCCAGCACCGCGCGGGCATGCAGACCTCGAAGACCATCGTGGCGGTCAACAAGGACGAAGAGGCGCCCATCTTCGAGATCGCGGACTACGGCGTGATCGGTGACCTGTTCAAGGTGGCCCCACAGCTGACCGACGCGATCAAAGCCCGCAAGGGCTGACTTTTCTGCGCGAGCTGGGGGTCCCCGCAACCGGGTGGGGGCACCTCCCTCTGTGGGTGTACCCGCACCCGCTCGCTTGCGCCGGCCGATTGCGGAGGATCCGAATGATGAGTACGGGCAACGTCTTCGGAGTTTCGTCATGCCGCGGCAAGGCGCGTCGCTCACCGAGAACGACGTCAAAGACTATGTCCGCCAACGGCTTGCCCGGTTCAAAGTTCCCCGCGACGTGCGCTTCGTCGATGCGCTGAACTCGGATGCGCGCGCTCGGCTACAGACCGCGCAATCGGCGGACGCGGTCTGCGATGACCCGCCGCGACACCGCAGCGTTGGGCGCCATCCCGTCGAATGCGTGGGGACAACCGGGGTGCACATGGAGTTCGGTCGGGGTGCCCGCCTCGGCCAGGCGACGCGCGTAGGTGATGTTCTCGTCACGAAAGATGTCGAGGTCACCCACGTCGATGTAGGTCGGGGGTAGGAGGGAAAGATCGGTCGCTCGCGCCGGGGCGGCATAGGCGGTGACGCCGTCGCTTCCGACGCTGTCGCCCAGTAAGGCTTGCCAGCCGGTGATGTTGTCGTCGTACGTCCAGGTCACAAATGGCACCAGCTGGGGGTCCGGCCGCGCTGTCCGGTCATCGAGCATTGGATAGATCAACACCTGCAGGGCGACTGCGGGACCGCCGCGATCCCGAGCCATCAAGCACACTGCCGCGGCGAGCCCACCGCCTGCGCTGTCTCCCATCACAGCCACACGCGCTGGATCAACGCCTAGTTCGTGGGCGTGCTCGGTCAGCCATACCAGTGCCGCAAAGCAGTCCTCTACCGGAACCGGGTGCGGAAACTCCGGGGCGGTCCGATAGTCGACGAGCAGCATGGGCACATTGGATTCAGCGACGTAGCGACGAGCGAACCAGTCGTACAGGGCGCCGAGTTCGCTCATTCCGTAAATCATTCCGCCGCCATGCAAGTAGAGCACCGCACTTCCGGGTTGCGCTGTTCCCGCCCGTCGATACCAGCTCAACGCCAGCGTGGCACCGTCGTCGGTGTTGAGTTCGTATCGCTGCATTTCCACCTCGGCGACGGCAGGCCGCGTGGTCATCAGCACGGCCGACATCTGCCGGCTGTTCGCTCGCCGCGTCGCGACGTCGCCGAGTGGCGGCGGCTCCAACTGGGCTCTGGCGGCCGTCAGCGGTGCCAGCTCGGCGAGCACCTCAGGGTCGATCTGCAGCCCCACCGCGTCTCACCAGCCCCTCAATTGTGAGTGCGCCTGTGGTCGGAAAGCCGTCTTCACCGCGCTCAGGCCGGGACGTGGTCGGCGTCGAAGTCGGCCACCAGGGAATCGATGCTGATCTCAGCGACGACGTTCATGTCCGCATCGTAAATCTCGTAGAGAAGCCCGCCGGGGAAGTCGGGGCGAGCACCGAAATAGACCAAACCCCCGTCCTTCCCGCCGCGCTCCAGATGGGGCTTTTGGTCGTTGCCGGTTAGCGCATAATCGCCCGCGCGGCGGAAGCGATGGTTGCCGATCGAACCGTCTGCTTCGACATCCCATAGGTGCTGCTCGGCGGTGAGCACGATGACGCTGGTGGTGGCCGCGTGACGGTGGATCGGACAGTGGCCGCCGTCGCCTTGCCACCGCACGACCATGTCGAGTGTGCCGGTGTCCCGGTCGTAGCCCAGGATGGTGTAGTCGTGATGGATCTTGTACTTCGACCCCGGGCGTCCGGTCACTTCCTTCCACCGGTAGCGCGACGGGTCAAAAGTGCCGTCGATCATGATGCAACCTCCTGATCATCATCTGCTGGCAGCGCCGCGCCTGCGCCGTGGCGGCATCTGATAGTGCTGTGATTTTGCGCGACATTTCGTCATCTGACGTGCACCGACACGTCACAGCGCCGATGCCGACTAGCTCACCGGTTGCGCCACGTTGTTTCTCATGAGCATTGCTTCTGTCCTGATACCCAGCGACAAGCCGGACGGCGGGGCGACCAGCTCGTCTGCCGGGCCGCGCTACTCCTTGTTGCTGTCCACCGACCCCAGCGTGATCGAGGCGGCGCAGCGGCTCCGCTACGACGTGTTCAGCAGCACACCCGGCTTCGTACTGCCGGCGGCGGGTGAGGCGCAACGGGACGTCGACCGGTTCGACGAGTACTGCGACCACCTGCTGGTGCGCGATGACGCCACCGGTGAGCTGGTGGGTTGTTATCGGATGCTGGCGCCGGCGGGTGCCATCGCGGCCAGAGGGCTCTATACCGCGACAGAATTCGACGTTCGCGCGTTCGATCCGCTGAGGCCGTCGTTAGTGGAGATGGGACGCGCCGTGGTGCGCGAAGGTCACCGCAACGGCGGCGTAGTGCTGTTGATGTGGGCGGGCATCCTGGCCTACCTGGACCGCTACGGCTACGACTACGTGACTGGGTGCGTGTCGGTCCCGATCGGCGGCGAATCGGACGACGAAGTTCCGGGCAGCCAGCTTCGCGGCGTCCGCGACTTCATACTGAGCCGTCATGCGGCACCGCCGCAGTACCGGGTGCACCCACACCGGCCGGTGCGCGTGGACGGGCGGGCCATCGACGACATTCCCGCGCCGTCACGGCCTGCGGTTCCGCCGCTCATGCGCGGCTACCTGCGGCTGGGCGCACAGGTCTGCGGTGAGCCCGCCCACGACCCGGATTTCGGTGTGGGCGACTTCTGCGTGCTGCTGGACAAGCAGCGCGCCGATACTCGATATCTAAGGCGACTGCGGTCGGTATCGGCGGCCTCTGAAATGGCTGGTGGGATGGCGGGCGGCGCCCAGTGAACAGCCCGGCGCGCGCTCCCGCAGTCACCGGACACTCCTGGCTGCCCCGCACAACGTGTGACGCCGGCTGTGTGGGTATCGGCAACGGTGCGCAGTCGCGGCGGCCGCTCGTGGTGCTGCGGGTAACACTTCGCGTCATGCTAGCGCTGCTATTGGCACCGGGGGTGCCGCTAGTGGCGGTGCCACTGCCGGGCCGGACTCGGGTGCAACGCATCTATTGCCGGTTGGTGCTGCGCTGTTTCGGCGTCCGGATCACGGTGTCGGGCAGCCCGATTCGCAATCTGCGCGGCGTTCTGGTGGTCAGCGGCCACATGTCCTGGCTGGACGTCTTCGCCATCGGTGCGGTGTTGCCGGGATCGTTCGTCGCCCGTGCCGATATGTTCACCGGGCCCGCGACCGGGATCGTGGCCCGCTTTCTGAAGATCATCCCGATCGAGCGGGCCAGTCTGCGGCGGCTGCCCGGAGTCGTTCACGCTGTCGCCCGCCGGCTGCGTGCCGGCCAGACAGTCGTGTGCTTCCCGGAGGGCACCACCTGGTGCGGCGTGGCGTCCGGACCGTTCTATCCGGCAATGTTCCAGGCCGCGATCGACGCCGGGCGTCCGGTGCAGCCACTTCGGCTGACGTATCACCACGTCGACGGGAGTGTGTCGACCGCTCCGGCCTACGTCGGCGACGACACATTGTTGCGATCGATCCGCCGGCTGCTCACCGTGCGCCGCACATTGGCGCGGGTGCACGTCGAATCTCTGCAGCTGCCGGGTACCGATCGGCGAGCACTCGCCAGCCGCTGCCAGTTCGCGGTGGGCGTGGGAGCCCCGCGGCATTCAGGGCGGCAACCAGGTCACGGGCACGTGCTGGTGGCCTGAGCAGGCCGGAGGGCCGGTATCCTGGGGCCCGTCATGGTCTACCTGGATCACGCCGCCACCACCCCGATGCACCCCGCCGCCGTCGAGGCGATGACGGCCGTGCTGGGCACCGTCGGCAACGCATCGTCGCTGCACACCAGCGGCCGGACGGCGCGGCGGCGGATCGAGGAATCCCGTGAGCTAATCGCGGACAAGCTGGGCGCACGTCCGTCCGAGGTCATCTTCACCGCGGGCGGCACCGAGAGCGACAACCTGGCCGTCAAGGGCATCTATTGGGCCCGCCGCGACGCGGAGCCGCGCCACCGGCGCATCGTCACCAGTGAGGTGGAACACCACGCCGTGCTGGACTCGGTGAACTGGCTCGTCGAACACGAAGGCGCCCAGGTGACCTGGCTGCCCACCGCTGCCGACGGCTCGGTGTCGGCGGCCGCGCTGCGGGAGGCGCTGCAGAGCCACGACGACGTCGCGCTGGTATCGGTGATGTGGGCCAACAACGAGGTCGGCACCATGATGCCGACCGCCGAACTCGCCGCGGTCGCGGCCGAATTCGGAGTCCCGATGCACAGTGACGCCATTCAGGCGGTCGGGCAGTTGCCCGTTGATTTCACCACTAGCGGGCTGTCGGCGATGAGCGTGGCCGCACACAAGTTCGGCGGTCCGCCGGCTGTGGGCGCGCTGCTGCTGCGCCGGGACGTCACCTGCGTACCGTTGTCGCACGGCGGTGGGCAGGAGCGCGACATTCGTTCCGGCACACCCGATGTCGCCGGTGCTGTCGGAATGGCAACGGCGGCCCAAATCGCGGTGGACGGACTTCAGGACAACAGCGCGCGGCTGCGGGTGTTGCGGGACCGCCTGGTCGGGGGTGTGCTGGCCGGCATTGCCGGCGTAAGCCTCAACGGTGCCCGCGACCCGCTGCGGCTTCCCAGTAACGCGCACTTCACCTTCCGCGGCTGCGAAGGCGATGCGCTGTTGATGCTGTTGGACGCCAACGGAATCGAATGTTCGACCGGATCGGCCTGCACTGCCGGTGTTCCGCAGCCCTCGCATGTCTTGATCGCGATGGGCGCCGACCCTGCCAGTGCCCGCGGATCCCTGCGTCTTTCGTTGGGACACACCAGTGTTGATTCTGACGTCGATGCGGTGTTGCAGGTGCTGCCTGGCGCGGTGGACCGCGCCCGTCGGGCCGCCCTGGCAGCTGCGGGGGCGTCGGGGTGAGAGTTCTCGCCGCGATGAGCGGTGGCGTCGACTCGTCGGTCGCCGCCGCCCGCATGGTCGATGCCGGGCACGACGTGGTCGGTGTGCACCTTGCATTGTCGACCGCACCCGGCGCGCTGCGCACCGGCTCGCGGGGATGCTGCTCGAAAGAAGACGCCTCAGACGCGCGCCGCGTCGCCGATGTGCTCGGAATCCCGTTCTATGTTTGGGATTTCGCGGAGAAGTTCAAAGAAGACGTGATCGACGATTTCGTGTCGTCGTATGCTCGCGGGGAAACCCCCAACCCGTGCGTGCGGTGCAATCAGCGAATCAAGTTCTCGGCGGTCTCCGCGAGGGCCGTCGCGTTGGGCTTCGACACGGTGGCCACCGGCCACTACGCCCGGCTCTCCGGTGGGCGGCTGCGTCGCGCCGTCGACCGGGACAAAGATCAGTCCTACGTGCTGGCCGTGCTGACCGCCGAGCAGTTGCGCCACGCCACCTTCCCGATCGGGGACACCCCCAAGCCGCAGATCCGTGCCGAGGCGGCCCGTCGCGGCCTGGCGGTCGCTGACAAGCCGGACAGTCACGACATCTGTTTTATTCCGTCCGGGAACACCCGCGCCTTTCTGGGTGAGCGCATCGGGGTTCGCCGCGGCACCGTGGTCAATGACGACGGTGCGGTGCTGGCCACCCATGACGGGGTGCACGGTTTCACGATCGGCCAGCGCAAGGGCCTGGGCATCGCCGGGCCAGGACCGGACGGCCGCGCGCGCTACGTGACGGCGATCGATGCCGACACCGCGACCGTTCACGTGGGCGACCTGGCCGACCTCGACGTGCACGCACTGATCGGACGGTCGCCGGTCTTCACCACGGGAGCCGCGCCGTCGGGTCCGATCGAGTGCGCGGTTCAGGTGCGTGCGCACGGTGAAATCGCCAGTGCAGTAGCCGAATTGATCGGCGACGAGCTTGTGGTGCGGTTGCGTACCCCGCTGCGCGGAGTGGCGCGCGGCCAGACACTGGTGCTCTACCGCCCGGACCCGGACGGCGACGAGGTGATCGGCAGCGCCACTATCGCGGGCACGTCGCGCTAATCCCACCGCCGAGCGTGTACTGACGCGAAATTCGGCCTGCTTTTCGCAGCTGATGTGACTGGTCCCCGATACTGAGTCAACCTGGTTTTGGAGCCTCCCGGCCTTGCTTACGGTCGCAGCGTGTAGTGATCACTTTGGGTATTGATCTCGATCCGGCCGGCGTCGGAAAATTGATCGACGCGCCGCGGGCGCGAGTCCCGATCGATATCATCGCAGCGTTCAGGGACGCGATTGTTGCGGGCGTCAGCGCGGTGCACGTTCGCCGCGCAGAGCTACCCCGGGATATTGGCGGCGATGTTCGTCATCACGATGTCGGATACCGATTGCGGAAAGCCGCAGAAGGTGACTTCCAGCAAGACAATCGACAGCACCCGATAGTCGCGGCCGCAGCCGCCGGGCCGGATATGCAGGGAGACGGCGTCGGCCTTCCAGTCGCCGACGAACAGGCGGCCGGCCGAACTGGCCGCGCAATCCCCAACGGTGGCCACCAGGGCGCCGAAGGCGTGCCGGGCGGTGTCAACATCCGGGTAGGCCGCGGCGCCCTCAGAGATCAGGCCGCCTTTGGGCGGGTCCTGGAAGGTGGTCTTGTGGAACTCTGCGAAATCGGGTCCGAAGGTTGCGGTCTCGGCGTAGACGAAACGGCATGGCCGCGGCGCGGTCTCGGCAAGGGTGTTGATGTCCACCGGGTACTTGCCGTCCATCGTGGGGATAATCGTCAGGTCGTCGCCAGCGCCGGCGATCGCGCGCATCCGCGACTGGTCCAGCAGGATCGCGTCGACATTGACACCATTGACGCCCCTGGGGGCCGCGCCGAATGCTGGTACGGCTGTGCCGCCAACCACCCGCGTGCACGCCGCCATCAGTAACGCCACGCTGCACAACAGCAGCGGTCGCGTCAACCTCGCCATCTGCCACACCGTTTTGCACCCTTCTCGGCTCGAGACTAGTCGCGTGACGACCGGTAAGCACCCCTGGCGACCGGTGTGTGATATGAGGTCGAATACGGTTGCCGGGTGACTGTTTTCGCAACGGCCAGTGGCGTCGGATCGTGGCCCGGCACCGCCCCGCGGCAAGCCGCCGAGGTTGTCGTCGGTGAGTTGGCCGATGCGCTGGCCCACATCGTCGAGCTGCCCGCGAGGGGAGTGGGCGCCGACATGCTCGGGCGGGCCGGTGCGTTGCTGATCGATGTGGCCATCGACACGGTGCCGCGCGGCTACCGCGTCGCCGCCCGGCCCGGCGCTGTGACACGCAGGGCCGTCAGCATGCTCGACGAGGACATGGACGCCCTCGAAGAGGCCTGGGAGACGGCTGGCCTGCGCGGCGGCGAGCGTGTGGTCAAGGTACAGGCTCCCGGACCGATCACGTTGGCCGCCGGGCTGGAGCTGGCCAACGGGCACCGGGCGATCACCGACTCCGGTGCCGTGCGTGACCTGGCGGCGTCGCTGGCCGAAGGTGTTGCCGCGCACCGCGCGGCGCTGGCCCGCCGACTCGACACACCGGTGGTGGTGCAGTTTGACGAGCCGTCGCTGCCGTCCGCTTTGGGCGGACAGTTGACCGGGGTCACCGCGCTGAGCCCGGTCGCCCCAATTGACGAGTCCCTAGCCGGCGCACTGCTGGACACCTGCGTGCAGACCGCGGGCCCTGACGTGCTGCTGCACAGCTGCGCTCCCGAGTTGCCGTGGAATCTGTTGCAGCGCAGCACTATTAGTGCTGTTTCGGTAGACGCCGGCACGCTGCAGGCAGCAGATTTGGACGGTATCGCAGCATTCCTCGAGTCGGGCCGCACCGTCGTGCTGGGCGTAGTCCCCGCCAGTGCCCCGGAGCGGTGGCCCTCTGTGGAAGAGGTGGCCGCCGCGGTTGTCGCGGTGACCGACAGGCTCGGCTTCGGCCGCTCGGCGTTGCGCGATCGCATCGGCATCACCCCGGCATGTGGTCTGGCGACAGCGACGCCCCAGTGGGCCCGCACCGCGATCGGGCTCGCCCACAAGGCCGCCGACGCGTTCGCCGAGGAGCCGGACGCCATCTGATACGCAATCAAATGGTTGCATTTTCTCACCGAGCGTGGTGGACTGATAGGCAACCAGGAGGTTGCATATGAGTGTGGATCATATCGAGAAGCGCGTGGTGCTGCGTGCGCCGCTGGACCGGGTGTGGCGGGCCATCAGCGACGCAGAGGAATTCGGCCGGTGGTTCGGCGTCCGCTTCGACGGGCCCTTTATCGCAGGCAGTTCCGTCACCGCGGCCATCACCCCGACCACCGTCGACGACGAGGTTGCCGAGCGCCAGGAGCCGCACACGGGGGTGAAGAACATCTGGCAGATTGTCGCGATCGAACCGCAGCGCCGGTTCGCCTACCGCTGGCACCCCTTCGCGATCGACCCGGGAGTCGACTACGAGCAGGAGCCGACAACGCTGGTCGAGTTCACCCTGGCCGAGACTCCCGACGGCGTGCTGCTCACCATCGTCGAATCCGGTTTCGACGCCATCCCCGAAGCACGCCGCAACGCCTCGTTCGAGGCCAACTCCGAAGGCTGGGCCATCCAGACCGACCTCGTGCGCAAGTACCTGGCACAGTGAGTGCGCACACCGCCGTCGGCGCACCGCTTTTCGACGCGCTCGGAGACCCGAATCGGCTGCGCATCATCGTGCGGCTGTGCGATCTGGGTCCGAGCTCGACATCACAAGTCACCAAGGTCATTCCGGTCACCCGGCAGGCGGCCAGTAAGCACCTGCAGCTACTCGAGTCAGTCGGATTAGTCACCAGCAGCCGGCGCGGGCGCGAACGCGTCTGGACAGTGCAGACCGAACCGCTGGCCCGGGCCAGCGACTACCTGACCCAGTTGTCGCGCCGGTGGGACGCCGCGGTAGACCGGCTGCGGGCCTATGTCGAGGACTGAGCGGTTGGTGCGCACCGAGATTGCCGCCACGGCTGTGCCTGGGCGCCTGGGGACAACCACCACGGCGATCTCGCGTGTCGGAATGCTCAGCTAGCCTGCCAGGGTGAGCTCAGCAGACGCTGACCAGGCCGCTCCCGAGGTGTTGCGGCAATGGCGGGACCTGGCCGAAGAGGTACGCGAACACCAGTTCCGCTACTACGTGCGCGACGCGCCGATCATCTCCGACGCGGAGTTCGACGCACTGCTGCGTCGGCTCGAAGCCCTCGAGGAGCAGTATCCCGAGCTGCGCACGCCCGATTCGCCCACCCAATTGGTCGGCGGCGCCGGCTTCGCCACCGAATTCACCTCAGCTGAGCATCTGGAACGGATGCTCAGTCTGGACAATGTTTTCAGTGCCGACGAGCTTGTCGCCTGGGTCAACCGGATCCGCGCCGAGATCGGTGACGACGTGCACTACCTGTGTGAGCTCAAGATTGACGGCGTTGCCCTGTCTTTGGTGTATGGGGACGGACGCCTGGTGCGGGCGGCAACCCGAGGTGACGGGCGCACTGGCGAGGATGTCACGCTGAACGCCCGCACCATCGACGACGTTCCCGAGCGACTGACCGCCAGCGACGCTTACCCGACACCCAAGGTGCTCGAAGTACGCGGCGAGGTGTTCTTCCGGGTTGCCGACTTCGAATCCCTCAACGCCGCTTTGGTGGCCGACGGCAAAGCTCCCTTCGCCAACCCGCGCAACAGCGCCGCGGGATCGCTTCGGCAGAAAGACCCTGCGGTGACTGCTCGTCGCCGGCTGCGGATGATCTGCCATGGGGTGGGGCATATCGAAGGCTTTCGCCCGGTGACCTTGCACGAGGCATACCTGGCACTCAAGGCGTGGGGGCTGCCGGTCTCCGAGGACACCCGGCGGGTGGACGGTGTAGCCGGTGTGCAGGAGCGCATCAGCTACTGGGGTGAGCATCGCCATGACGTGGACCACGAAATCGACGGCGTGGTCGTCAAAATCGACGAAGTGGCCCTGCAGCGCCGGCTGGGTTCTACGTCGCGGGCACCGCGCTGGGCAATCGCCTACAAGTACCCGCCTCAGGAGGCCCAGACCAAGCTGCTCGACATCCGGGTGAACGTGGGGCGCACCGGGCGGGTCACGCCGTTCGCGTTTATGACGCCGGTGACGGTCGCCGGGTCGACGGTGGGGCAGGCCACGCTGCACAACGCCTCGGAGGTCAAGCGCAAAGGTGTGCTGATCGGCGACACCGTGGTGATCCGCAAGGCCGGCGACGTGATTCCCGAGGTGCTGGGACCAATGGTCGACCTGCGCGACGGGTCTGAACGCGAATTCGTCATGCCCACAACATGTCCCGAGTGTGGTACCACGTTGGCGCCGGAGAAAGAAGGCGATGCCGACATCCGCTGCCCCAACGCCCAGCGCTGCCCGGCGCAGTTGCGGGAGCGGGTATTCCACGTCGCCAGCCGAAGCGCGCTGGACATCGAGGTGCTGGGCTACGAGGCGGGCGTCGCGCTGCTGCAAGCCGGGGTGATCGCCGACGAGGGTGATCTGTTCACCCTCACCGAGGACGACCTGTTGCGCACCGAGCTTTTCCGGACCAAGGCCGGCGAGTTGTCGGCCAACGGCAAAAGACTGCTGGCCAACCTCGACAAAGCCAAGGCCGCACCGCTGTGGCGAGTGCTGGTGGCGTTGTCGATCCGGCACGTCGGTCCGACGGCTGCCCGCGCTCTGGCCACCGAGTTCGGCAGCCTCGATGCAATCGTTTCCGCGTCCACCGAGCAGCTGGCCGCCGTCGAGGGCGTGGGAGCGACCATCGCCGCCGCGGTTACAGAGTGGTTCACCGTCGACTGGCACCGCGACATCGTCGGCAAGTGGCGAGCGGCCGGAGTGCGGATGGCCGATGAGCGTGACGACAGCGTGCCGCGCACCCTGGCAGGGCTGACCATCGTGGTCACGGGCTCGTTGACAGGTTTTTCCCGCGACGACGCCAAGGAGGCGATCGTGGCCCGTGGCGGCAAGGCCGCCGGCTCGGTGTCGAAGAAGACCGCCTACTTGGTCGCCGGCGACTCGCCGGGATCCAAATACGACAAGGCGGTGGAGCTGGGGGTACCGATCCTCGACGAGGACGGGTTTCGGCGGTTGCTTGAGGAGGGACCGCCCGAGGAGGGAACCCCCGGGTAACGGGTTGATTGCCGTTGGCGCCCCCGAGCGTGCTTGCGCACCGCTGCGCCCGGGTACTCACGTGAACGGTCCACGGGGGCTGGGGGGTGGCGCGCGGTCAGCGCAGCATGGTGGCCACGATTCCGGCCAGATAGCCCAGCCGAGCCACCTCCGAAGGCCGGAACTCCGGGCCGGGACGGCCCAGCACTACCGCGGTGTGGGGATCGCCCAACGGCGCCGCGACCATTGTGGTGTCCATATCGCGCCATGCCTGCGGCACCCACTCGGCCGTACCGTCCAGCGGCGCGGCATGTTCAATCGGCAGCCACGGTGCTGAATCGGCCCGAGTCTCTGGCGCACCCCGGCTGCCGGCGAGGCGAAGTAACTCTCCCTGGGAACTGCGCAACACCGTGCACCAGCTCACCCGCAGCACCGTGGGTGCTTCGTCGACCAGAACCTGCAGCTTGGACCCATTGTTGCCGGCAGCGGCGACGTGGTCGAGAAGCTCTAGCTCGCGGTGCGCTTCCAGCAGACCGGTATGCGGGCGGACACTATCCACCCGGACACCGGGGAGCGACTCGGCCGCGGTGATCAGCGTGTCGGGCATCGCCCCCGGGGGCAGCTCGATGACCAGGTCGTCGATCGCATAACCAGAGCTGCGCTCCACCACGTCGAGCGACAGGATGTCGCCGCTCACCGAACCGAGCGCCACAGCCAGCGAGCCCAGGCTGCCTGGGCGGTCGACTAGCACGATGCGCAGCAGATACGAAGGCACGGCCAACACTGTCGCACAGCGATGTATCCACAGCATTTCGGCTGGACTCGCTTGGCCGCGCTCGCGGACGAACGCGAAGCCGGCTTCACAATGCCCGATGGGTGTGAAGCCAGCTTCACGCTCGCGGCTAGGCTTTTCGCTCGTGTCCCAGATCTCCCGCGACGAGGTGGCGCACCTGGCCCGGCTCGCCCGGCTGGCGTTGACCGATACCGAGTTGGACAGCTTCGCCGGCCAACTCGACGCCATCCTGACCCACGTCAGCCAGATCCAGGCCGTCGATGTCACCGGTGTCGAACCGACCGACAACCCGCTCAAGGACGTCAACGTCACGCGCCCGGATGAGACGGCACCGTGCCTGACGCAGCAGGAGGCGCTGGCCGCGGCGCCCGAAGCCGTTGACGGCCGCTTCGCGGTACCCCAGATCCTGGGGGACAGCGAGTGACGGAGCTCATCCGATCCGACGCCGCCACGCTGGCCGCCAAGATCGCCGCCAAGGAACTGTCGTCGGTCGAGATCACCCAGGCTTGCCTGGACCAGATCGAGGCAACCGACGACCGATACCGCGCCTTCCTGCATGTGGCGGCCGACGAGGCACTGTCGGCGGCGGCCGCCGTCGACAAGGCGCTGGCCGCCGGCGAGCCGCTACCGTCGGCGCTGGCCGGGGTTCCGCTGGCGCTCAAGGACGTGTTCACCACCATCGACATGCCTACCACCTGCGGGTCCAAGATCCTCGAGGGCTGGCGTTCCCCCTATGACGCCACTGTCACCACACGCTTGCGCGCGGCCGGCATCCCGATCCTGGGCAAGACAAACATGGACGAGTTCGCAATGGGCTCGTCGACCGAGAACTCCGCCTACGGCCCCACCCGCAACCCGTGGAACGTCGACCGCGTGCCAGGTGGCTCCGGTGGCGGCAGCGCGGCGGCGCTGGCCGCGTTCCAGGCGCCGCTGGCCATCGGATCCGATACCGGGGGCTCCATCCGTCAGCCGGCCGCGCTGACCGCGACCGTCGGGGTCAAACCCACCTACGGCACGGTGTCCCGCTACGGGCTGGTGGCCTGCGCGTCGTCGCTGGATCAGGGCGGCCCGTGTGCACGCACCGTCCTGGACACCGCACTGCTGCATCAGGTGATCGCCGGGCACGACACCCGCGACTCAACATCCGTGGACGCCGAGGTGCCCGATGTCGTCGGCGCCGCGAAGGCCGGCGCGGCAGGGGATCTGCGCGGTGTGCGCATCGGGGTGGTCAAGCAGCTGCGCGGCGAGGGATACCAGCCGGGAGTGCTGGCGTCGTTCCAGGCCGCCGTCGAGCAGTTGACCGCACTGGGAGCCGAGGTCAGTGAAGTCGACTGCCCGCACTTCGATTACGCGCTGGCCGCCTACTACCTGATCCTGCCGTCGGAGGTGTCGAGCAACCTGGCGCGCTTCGACGCGATGCGCTACGGGCTGCGGGTCGGTGACGACGGCACCCACAGCGCCGAAGAGGTGATGGCGCTGACCCGGGCAGCCGGTTTCGGGCCGGAGGTCAAGCGCCGCATCATGATCGGCGCCTACGCATTGTCAGCGGGCTATTACGACGCCTACTACAACCAGGCCCAGAAGGTGCGCACGTTGATCGCGCGCGATCTCGGCGAGGCCTACCGATCCGTCGACGTGCTGGTGTCGCCGGCGACACCGACCACCGCGTTCGGCCTGGGCGAGAAGGTCGATGATCCCCTGGCGATGTACCTGTTCGACCTGTGCACGCTGCCGCTGAATCTGGCCGGCCATTGCGGTATGTCGGTGCCCTCAGGGCTGTCGCCCGATGACGAGCTGCCGGTGGGGCTGCAGATCATGGCGCCCGCATTGGCCGACGACCGGCTTTACCGGGTGGGCGCCGCCTACGAGGCGGCCCGGGGTCCGTTGCCGTCGGCCATCTGAGATCCGGCTGCCCCGACCACTGCCAGGGCCGCTTTCACAGGGCAAGATGAGGGCATGCGGATCGGAATTCTCACCGGAGGCGGCGACTGCCCCGGGCTTAACGCCGTCATCCGGGCGGTGGTGCGCACCTGCGACGCCCGGTACGGCTCGTCGGTGGTCGGATTCGAGGACGGCTGGCGCGGGTTGCTGGAGAACCGGCGCATGCAGCTAAAAAACGACGACCGCAATGACCGGCTGCTGGCCAAGGGCGGAACCATGCTGGGCACCGCCCGCGTGCATCCCGACAAGCTGCGGGCCGGGCTGAACCAGATCAAGCAGACCCTGGATGACAACGGCATCGACGTGCTCATCCCGATCGGTGGGGAAGGCACGCTGACCGCCGCGCATTGGCTGTCGGAGGAGAACGTTCCAGTGGTCGGGGTGCCGAAGACGATCGACAACGACATCGACTGCACCGACGTGACTTTCGGCCACGACACCGCGCTGACGGTGGCCACCGACGCCATCGACCGGTTGCACAGCACCGCAGAATCACACCAGCGGGTGATGCTCGTGGAGGTGATGGGCCGGCACGCCGGCTGGATCGCGCTGAACTCCGGGCTGGCTTCCGGCGCGCACATGACGCTGATTCCCGAACAGCCCTTCGATGTGGAGGAGGTGTGCCGGCTCGTCAAACGGCGCTTCCAGCGTGGGGACTCGCACTTCATCTGCGTGGTCGCCGAGGGCGCCAAGCCGATCGCGGGCTCGATCACGTTGCGCGAGGGCGGGATTGACGAGTTTGGCCATGAACGCTTCACCGGGGTGGCGGCGCAGCTGGGCGTTGAGGTGGAGCAGCGGATCAACAAGGACGTCCGGGTGACCGTGCTGGGCCACGTCCAGCGAGGCGGTACTCCGACGGCCTACGACCGGGTGCTGGCCACCCGGTTCGGCGTCAACGCCGCCGACGCCGCGCACGCGGGCGAGTACGGCCAGATGGTGTCGCTGCGCGGGCAGGACATCAGCCGGGTGCCGTTGGCCGATGCGGTGCGCCAACTCAAGCTGGTGCCCGAAAGCCGCTACGACGACGCCGCCGCCTTTTTCGGTTAAAGCCGATGGGTTCGGCGAACAAGCGGTTGCGCCCAATCAACGACCGGCTGAACTCGGTGCCGTATTCACCGGCTCGCCACGAACGTTTTACCGAATTAGGGATATCTGCGGTTTCTGCCGGGCTGAAATCGGCTATACCGTCGACTATGAGCAACCGCGGTTCTTTACGCGGAGTCGTTCAGCACCCCGCTTCATCGGCGGCACCTCCGAGCCC
Organism: uncultured Actinomycetota bacterium; assembly: GCA_963728815.1. GTDB lineage: Bacteria > Actinomycetota > Actinomycetes > Mycobacteriales > Mycobacteriaceae > Mycobacterium. Next base: position 1,101,612 of record CAVSLH010000009.1, on the reverse strand, counting down.
GCCGGAAAATCAGTCACCCTCGCCCAGTTGGCGCGTTGATGCCGACGCGACATCCGCCACGGTGCCGCAGCCCCATCACCCCGATGCGTCCCGGCAGCCGGCCAGATCGGCGCAGCCTGCGGCACCGACCCCCCGGGCCACGGCACTGCGGGCCCCTGGACAGGCGGGGCCGGTTCGCCGTGAGCGGATGCCGGGCGGGACGTCACTCGACGGCCTCGACCAGCACGACGACGAGGATTCCGCCAGATTCAGCTGGCGAGACCTGATCCAACGCATTACCCGGATCAATCTCGGTCCGGACAAAGGCTCAACGTACGAACACGGCCTGCGGGATCGCGTTCGGACGGCCGTGGGGGGCGCGTTTCCCATTGCCGTCCTCAACCTCAAAGGTGGTGTCGGCAAGACCACGGTGGTCGAGGCACTCGGCTCGACCTTCGCCAATGTGCGCGACGACCGGATAATCGCCGTCGACATCGACGCCGGGGACTTGGCGGATCGGCACGGTCGCCGCAGCCCGCTGAGCTTGGCCGACCTCCTCACCGACGATGCGGTTACCCGGTATATAGACGTGCGGGCGCACACATACATGAACAGCTGCGGGCTGGAAGTGCTCGGTCTGCCGGACTATGCGCGCACCAACTGGCGGCTGGAGCGTCACGACGTCGTCAAAGCGTTTTCGATTCTCAGAAAGCATTATTCGGTGGTGTTGGTGGACTGCGACAAGGCACTCAAATCCAATGTGATGGAGGCGGTTCTGCCGGAATCACGGGCCCTTGTGGTGGTCAGCAGTACCTCCATCGACGCGATACGAAAGACCAAGACAACGTTAGAGTGGTTGTGCAACAACGGATATCAGAAATTGCTCAAGTCGACGGTACTCGCGATAAACCACATCGACCCGGCCAAGGTGGACACTGTGGCCGCCAAGGAACTTGAGCAGTTGTCCACTCGCGTCGCTGCCACGGTGGTGCTGCCGTTCGATCGGCATGTGCATGAGGGCAAAGAGATCGCGTTGGATCATTTGAGCAAGGAAAGCAGGCGCAGCTACTTGGAGATGGCGGCCGCACTGGCCGACACGTTCCCCAGCAGGGCTAACGTGCACGATTCCCGCGCAGGGTTCGGCGTGCATTTGCAATCCCGCTGACCGCCGGCCCGGCTTTCTGGCAGGGCGGTCCGGCTGGATTAGAGCCCAAACTAAGATCAAACACATGACTGTTGCTGCCGGGGCCTCCAAGGCGTCAGGGGCTGATCTGCTGGATTACCAGGACGTCGTCGCGCGCTTTGATCCGGTACTCGGACTTGAGGTGCACGTTGAGCTGTCCACGGTGACCAAGATGTTCTGCGGCTGCGCCACCACATTCGGCGCCGAACCCAACACCCAGGTGTGCCCGGTGTGTCTGGGCCTGCCCGGTTCGCTGCCGGTGCTCAACCGGGCCGCGGTGGAGTCGGCGATCCGGATCGGGCTGGCGCTGAACTGCGAGATCGTGCCCTGGTGCCGCTTCGCGCGGAAGAACTACTTCTACCCGGACATGCCGAAGAACTACCAGATTTCGCAGTACGACGAGCCGATCGCCATCAACGGCTACCTCGACGCGCCGACCGAAGACGGCACCACCTGGCGCGTCGAAATCGAACGTGCACACATGGAAGAAGACACCGGCAAGCTGACCCACCTGGGGAGTGAGACCGGCCGCATCCACGGCGCGACCACATCGCTGATCGACTACAACCGTGCCGGCGTGCCGTTGATCGAAATCGTCACCAAGCCCATCGTGGGAGCCGGAGCTCAGGCGCCGCAGATCGCCCGGGCTTATGTGACGGCATTGCGAGACCTGTTGCGCGCGTTGGATGTATCCGACGTCCGGATGGACCAGGGCTCGCTGCGTTGTGACGCCAATGTCTCGCTGAAGCCAATCGGGACGGCCGAGTTCGGAACCCGGACCGAGACCAAGAACGTCAACTCACTGAAGAGTGTCGAGGTCGCCGTGCGTTACGAAATGCGGCGCCAAGGCGCCGTTTTGGTGTCGGGCGGCCGGATAACCCAGGAGACCAGGCACTTTCACGAGGCCGGGTACACCAGCCCGGGCCGCACCAAAGAGACCGCCCAGGATTATCGCTATTTCCCCGAGCCAGACCTGGAGCCCGTCGCGCCCAGCCGCGAGCTGGTCGAGCAATTGCGCCAGACCATCCCCGAGCTACCGTGGTTGAGCCGCAAGCGGATTCAGCAGGAGTGGGGTGTTTCCGACGAGGTGATGCGAGATCTCGTCAACGCCGGCGCGGTCGAATTGGTCGCCGCGACCGTCAAGCACGGCGCGTCCAGCGAACAGGCACGCGCCTGGTGGGGAAACTTCCTGGTACAGAAGGCCAACGAGGCGAATATCGAATTGGACGAGCTGGCGATCACTCCTGCCCAGGTCGCCACGGTGGTGGCACTGGTCGACGAAGGCAAGTTGTCCAACAAGCTGGCCCGCCAAGTCGTGGAGGGTGTGCTGGCCGGGGAAGGCGAGCCCGGGCAAGTGATGACCGCGCGCGGCTTGGCGCTGGTGCGCGACGACTCGGTGACGCAGGCCGCTGTCGATGAGGCGCTGGCCGCCAATCCCGATGTGGCGGAAAAGATTCGCGGTGGCAAGGTGGCCGCGGCGGGCGCCATCGTTGGTGCGGTGATGAAGGCCACCCGCGGGCAGGCTGACGCCGCCCGGGTACGCGAACTCGTCCTGGCAGCCTGCGGGCAGGGCTAACAGTTCTGCCGATGGCGAACTGAGGCATACCGAAAGCGGCTACGACGCTGAGGCGATTATGCCCGACGACGGTGAAGCCTTGGACGCGTACTCCACGGTGGTCACTGCGGTGGCGAACGCGGTGCTGCCCAGTGTGGCCAGCCTCGCGGTGCAAAGCCGCCGCGGTGAAGGCGGTGGCAGCGCCAGCGTCATCACGCCCGACGGTTACCTGCTGACCAGTGCGCACGTCGTCGCCGGCGCCCGCTCCGCTCAGGCGACGTTCACCGACGGCACGACCGTGGCCGCGGATGTGGCCGGTCGTGACGAGCTGTCCGACCTGGCGGTGCTGAAGGCACGCGGCAGCGTTCCCCCGCCCGTGACCATGGGGCACGCCGAGGATCTGCGGGTCGGGCAACTGGTGGTGGCGGTCGGGAACCCGCTGGGGTTGGCCGGCAGCGTCACCGCCGGCATCGTGTCGGGGCTCGGGCGGTCGCTGCCCACGCGCAACGGCCGGGTCGTCGACGAGGTGATCCAGACCGATGCCGCGCTGAATCCCGGAAACAGCGGCGGCGTATTGGCCGACGGTCGTGGGCGGATGGTCGGTGTGAGTACGGCGGTCGCCGGTGTCGGTCTCGGGCTGGCCGTGCCCATCAACAACTCGACCCACAGGATCATCGCGGCGCTGATGCACACCGGGCGGGTGCGCCGCGCGTGGCTGGGTATCGCCGGCGCACATGTTCCGGTGCCGCCGACTGTTGCCGACAAGCTGGGCACCGCGCATGGCCTGCAGGTCGCCAGCGTGGTTGCCGGCAGCCCGGCCGCCAAAGCGGGCCTGCGCCGCGGCGACATCGTGGTTAGCGTCGACGGCCAGCACGTCGTCACCGCAACCGCGATTCAGCGGCTGATGGTCGAGGACGCGATTGCGCGCCGCATCGAGATGACGGTGTGGCGCAACGGCGCGCTCGTCGACGTGTTCGTGGTTCCCCGGGAGCTCGCCGACTGATCACGCGAAAAAGGGTCCCAAGACGCCGTGCACATCCATGATGTTGATGTGCACGATGAACCGTTTGATCAGTTGATGGAGATGCTGGACCACCCGGTGTTCGTGGTGACAACCCAAGCCGATGGTCAGCCATCGGGTTGTCTGGTCAGTTTCGCCACCCAAATCAGTGTGCGGCCCTCGAGATTTCTCGTCGGTCTCTCCAAACGCAGCCACACCCTCGGGGTGGTGAGCCGATCCGAGCACCTCGCGGTGCACGTACTGTTGCAGCGCGACCACAGGCTGGCCGAACTCTTCGATGACCAGACGGGCGATCAGATCAACAAATTCCATCGCTGCTCTTGGCGCGGCGGCCCCCGGGGGATGCCGATTCTCGATGATGCGGCGGCGTGGTTCGTCGCTAGGACAGTGAGTTGGAGCGATGTCGGGGATCATGTGTGCTACCTGTTGGAGCCCGTGGCCGCATGGGCTCCCGATTGTTCAGAAGATCTGCTTTACGTCTCCGATTTCGACGACCTCGAACCCGACGACGATCCTGGCACGGGGTTCGGTCGTCGTGAACCGAGCGACGCGCCGCGCCGATACGGCGTCCCGAAGTTCACACTCGGCGGGTTTTAGGCCGGCCCAGTGGGCCCGATTTGCCCGGCTTTCCCCCGCGAGCGGGCCGTCCCCCGTAAGCGGGTGGTACCCCCAGCGCGGCCCGCATCGTCGCCGAGCTAGGTCTTGTCGTCGTTGTTGCGCGGGAAGCCGCCACCCTGCGGGAACAGCGGGAACACCACGTCGTCGAGCTTCTCGGCGTCACCGGCAGTCTTGTTGATGGTCGCGCCCCAGACGTTGCCGTCGGGCGACATCCGCAGTGCCCACGCGTGCGCGTGAGTGTCCTTCCGGACAACGTCGGGTTCGCCGGTGACCGCGCCCGTCGACGGCGCGAGCCGGACCGCCACCGTCAGCTTGGGGTTGATCAGGTTGACCAGCACGGTCCCGTCCATGGCCGCGCACCCGGCCACCCCGGGCTTGTCCGGCCAGGTCCACACGGTGGACACTTCCGATTTCTTGGTGATGCGTTGCAACCGGTCCGCGGTGGGCGTCCGGTCTGCGACGTACATCGAGCCGTCGACCGGATCGATGCACAGGCCACCGCCCGAGCCGATGCCGGAGAGCGCTGTCGTCGGCGGCGCCTGACCGACGGTGGTCGGCTGTTCGATGCGCAGCACCTTGCCGGCCAACGATTTGGCATCTGCGGCCATCGCCGGGTTGCCCGCATCGCCGGTCAGCACCACCAGCGTGGTGGGGCTGGTGAAAATCAACGCGCCGGTGTTCCCGATGGCGCCCTTGGGGATCCCCGTCAAGATGTCCTTCGGGACATCGCCGTCGGCCACCCGGATGACCCGATTGTCAGTAGGCGTGCTGATGTAGGCGTACATCAGCCGGTCTTGGTTGTAGGTGGGCGACAGCACGATATCCATCAAGCCACCATCCCCGGACGGGTCGACCGGGATGACCATCTTCACCTTCGGCTCGGCGCTGACCGAGATCTCCTTAACGGCACCAGTGGAGCGCTCGGCGACCAGCGCGGTCTTGCTGTCGACCCCCATGATCAGGCCGCTAGTGCTCTCCAGGCAGCCCTGCATGACCCCTGGCGCGGGGCACGCCTTGGGGAAAGGTGTCGGGGGCAGCGGCGGTGGCGGGGGAGGCGTCGAGCTGGGCTGGGGCCGAAGTTCCGGGTTGGTGGTGAAGGGCTGCGACTGGGCGTCGTTGAACCGTGCGCAGCCGCTCGACACCAGCATCGCCGCACACAGCGCAGCGAGCCCGCACCGAACTGACCGCCGTAATCGCATGACCGACAGGCTACGGACATTGCGGGCACCGCCGCCACATTGCGCCCGAGGTGTCCTCAGGAAGCCGGCGGGTTTCCATTCCAGCACGCGGTTGGTAGCTTCGCGGTCCAAGCACGCGGGCACCCTTTTGTGGCCAACGGTTCAGGCATCTGTGGGTCATCTGAGGCTGATCTGAACCTATTTGGCGGGCTAAGCGCCGATTGTCTGGCGAAAGCGCCGCTCAAATCCCCAATTCAGGCCTAAATGCCCTTACCCTGACACGGGTGACCAGTCAATCGAATGACGCACCTTGGCAGCGCCCAGGCGAAGCCTCGGAGCCACCCCCGGGACGCCCCGCCGCGGCACGCCTGGTCGACCCCGAAGATGACCTGACGCCGGTCGCATACCCAGGCGAATTCGGAACCACCACCGTCATCCCGTACCACGACCCCAGTCAGGCGGGTGCCGCCGGCGGCCCGGGATACAACCTGCTCGACCAACCGGAGCCGTTGCCTTACGTGCAGCCGCAGCCGGTGGCACGTCACCTAGTGGCCGAGCCTGCCGGGATTGAGTCGGACGAGGAGGACGAGCGGCTACGTGCCGTCGGTCGCCGCGGCACCCAGCATCTCGGTCTGCTGATTTTGCGGGTCGGACTGGGCGTGGTGCTGGGCGCTCATGGCCTGCAGAAGCTGTTCGGCTGGTGGGGCGGCCAAGGGCTCACCGGCTTCAAGAATTCACTGTCGGACGTCGGCTACCAGCACGCCGACATCCTCGCCTACGTGAGCGCCGGCGGCGAGATCGTCGCGGGCGCGCTACTGCTGCTGGGATTGTTTACACCGGTGGCCGCAGCGGGCGCGCTGGCGTTCCTGATCAACGAACTGCTCGCCACCATCTCGGCGAAGCCGCACCAGCACACCTTCACGTACTTCCTGCCGGATGGGCATGAATACCAGATCAGCCTGATCGTCATTGCCGTCGCCATCATCCTGGCCGGTCCCGGCCGCTACGGTCTCGACGGCGGCCGCGGCTGGGCCTATCGACCCTTCATCGGGTCGTTCGTAGCGCTGCTCGGTGGCATCGCCGCCGGTGTTGCCGTTTGGGTGCTGCTCCGGGGCGTGAATCCGATCGCCTGAAACAGTTTTTAAAGGACCGCCCGCTCATTGGTATGGGTTGGGAACCCGTCCCGAGCTGGCTTCGGTCAAGAGTGGCAGGGTCGCGAAAGTGACCGCGGGCAATCGCAATTCTGTACCGCTCTTGAGCCGCGCGCGTGCCCAGGAACCTCGGTTGAAACGCAGCCCGTCGATGTCTTCCCAGCGCGCCGCCTGGCTCCCCAGCAGGGTCCGCACGGTTACGCCCTGGCCGTCGGCGACGGTGCGTAGCCGGATGATCAACGCTGACAAGACCACCGGGATGACAAGCAGCGGGGCGGACGGCGGCCACGCCAGCACCGGTATCAGCAACCCGAGGGTCAAGAATCCAACGGCCAGGTGCGCCATCGGCGAAACCTTGATCACCACGGGCGAGGCGGCGGGTGTTTGGCCAGACGAACCAGACGAACCAGTAGCCACCCGAGCATCATTTCACCCATCACCCGGGGTTAGATTCCCCGCCGGCCCTGCGCGCGCACTCGGTGGGCGGCTTCGCGGGCCACGTGTATCTGAGGCACCGGATTTGACTGCTGAACTGTGCGAAGACTACCGTCGGACGCTATGTGTACCGCCGGAAAGCCCGGAATGCTCGTAGTAATTAGTCGGCGCGTTGGTGCCTGACTGGCTTTTCGGCATTTGAAGCGATCCAGCACCAACGCGCAACCCTCGTGCAGCAGCTGAGCTGACGGGGGTTTTTTGTTGCCCAGCATCGAAACTTCCAGAGCGATTGAGGACGAAGAGGACACAGTGAGCGCCCCCACCACGCCGACGTCGCAGCATGCGGCCAACGGCGCGCCGGCCACAGTGAAACCCGCCGCAAAAGCTCCTGCGGCCCAACCGAAACGTGTTGCACCGGTGCAACTTACCGGTGCGCAGTCGGTAATCCGGTCGTTGGAGGAACTCGACGTCGAGGTCATCTTCGGGATTCCGGGCGGGGCTGTGCTGCCGGTGTATGACCCGCTGTTCGACTCGCAAAAACTACGTCACGTGCTGGTCCGGCACGAGCAGGGCGCCGGTCATGCTGCCAGTGGCTATGCGCATGCGACCGGCAAGGTCGGGGTGTGCATGGCGACGTCGGGTCCCGGCGCCACCAATCTGGTGACCCCGCTGGCCGATGCGCAGATGGACTCGATCCCCGTGGTCGCCATAACGGGGCAGGTCGGACGTGGGCTGATCGGGACCGATGCCTTCCAGGAGGCCGACATCTCGGGCATCACGATGCCGATCACCAAGCACAACTTCCTGGTCCGCGCTGGCGACGACATTCCCCGGGTGCTGGCCGAGGCGTTCCACATCGCAGCCTCGGGACGTCCGGGCGCGGTGCTCGTCGATATTCCCAAGGACGTGCTGCAGGGCCAGTGCACGTTCAGCTGGCCGCCGCGAATGGACCTGCCCGGCTACAAGCCGAACACCAAACCGCACAACAGGCAGGTCCGTGAGGCCGCCAAGCTGATCGCGGCCGCGCGCAAGCCGGTGCTTTACGTGGGCGGCGGCGTGATCCGCGGCGAGGCGACCGAGCAGCTGCGGGATCTGGCTGAACTGACTGGCATCCCGGTGGTCACCACGCTGATGGCGCGCGGCGCGTTTCCCGACTCCCACAAGCAGAACCTGGGCATGCCCGGCATGCACGGCACCGTGGCAGCGGTGGCAGCGCTGCAGCGCAGCGACTTGCTGGTCGCTTTGGGCACCCGCTTCGACGACCGGGTGACCGGAAAGCTCGACTCTTTCGCGCCTGAGGCCAAGGTCATCCACGCGGATATCGACCCGGCCGAGATCGGCAAGAACCGACACGCCGACGTGCCGATCGTCGGCGACGTCAAAGCCGTTATCACCGAGCTGATCGCGATGCTGCGCCACTACGAAACTCCCGGCAACATCGACATGACCGACTGGTGGGCGTATCTGGAAAGTGTTCGGGCCACATATCCGCTGAGCTACGGGCCGCAGAGCGACGGCAGCCTGAGCCCGGAATACGTGATCTCCAAGCTGGGTGAGATCGCCGGCCCGGATGCCGTCTACGTCGCCGGCGTCGGTCAGCATCAGATGTGGGCGGCGCAGTTCATCTCCTACGAGAAGCCGCGCACCTGGCTCAATTCCGGCGGGCTGGGCACCATGGGGTTCGCCATTCCGGCGGCCATGGGCGCCAAGATTGCGCGCCCGGAGGCAGAGGTCTGGGCGATCGACGGCGATGGCTGCTTCCAGATGACCAACCAGGAGCTGGCCACCTGTGCGATCGAAGGTGTGCCGATCAAGGTGGCCCTGATCAACAATGGCAACCTGGGCATGGTGCGGCAGTGGCAGAGCCTGTTCTATCAGGAGCGCTACTCGCAGACCGACCTGGCCACGCACTCACATCGGATCCCGGATTTCGTGAAGCTGGCCGAGGCTATGGGTTGCGTCGGATTGCGTTGCGAGCGCGAAGAGGACGTCGTCGACGTGATCAACCAGGCGCGGGCGATCGACGACCGGCCGGTGGTGATCGACTTCATCGTCGGCGCCGACGCGCAAGTGTGGCCCATGGTGGCCGCCGGGACCAGCAACGACGAGATTCAGGCCGCCCGCGGCATCCGCCCGCTGTTCGACGACGAAAGTGAAGGGCACGCCTGATGATCGGATCGCCTACCACACATACGTTGTCGGTGCTGGTCGAGGACAAGCCCGGCGTGCTCGCGCGGGTGGCGGCACTGTTCTCCCGGCGCGGTTTCAACATCGAGTCGCTGGCGGTCGGTGCGACCGAGCAGAAGAACATGTCGCGGATGACCATCGTGGTCTCCGCCGAGGAGACCCCGCTCGAGCAGATCACCAAGCAGCTCAACAAGCTGATCAACGTCATCAAAATCATCGAGCAGGACGAGGACAACTCGGTGGCCCGCGAGTTGGCGCTGATCAAGGTGCGGGCCGAGGCCGGTAGCCGCAGCCAGGTGATCGAAGCGGTGAATCTGTTCCGCGCCAGGGTGATTGACGTATCGCCGGAATCGCTGACCGTCGAGGCCACCGGTGACCGCGGCAAGATCGAGGCGCTGCTGCGGGTGCTGGAGCCTTTCGGTATCCGCGAAATCGTCCAATCGGGAGTGGTGTCGTTGTCCCGCGGTCCGCGCGGTATCGGCACCGCCAAGTAGCTAAGAAGAAGGAGATATTCACGTGGCAGACGTGTCTGGGCAGGCATTAGAGATGTTCTACGACGACGATGCAGACCTGTCGATCATTCAGGGCCGCAAGGTCGGCGTGATCGGATACGGCAGCCAAGGGCACGCGCACTCGTTGAGCCTGCGCGACTCTGGCGTGCCGGTACGGGTTGGGCTGAAGGAGGGTTCGAAGTCCCGGCCCAAGGTCGAGGAGCAGGGCCTAGATGTAGACACCCCCGCCGAGGTCGCCAAGTGGGCCGACGTGATCATGCTGCTGGCGCCCGACACCGCGCAGGCCGATATCTTCAAGAACGACATCGAGCCCAATCTGAAGGCCGGCGATGCTTTGTTTTTCGGTCACGGACTCAACATCCACTTCGACTTGATCAAGCCGCCCGCTGATGTCACCGTCGCGATGGTGGCCCCCAAGGGTCCTGGCCACCTGGTGCGCCGCCAATTCGTCGACGGCAAGGGCGTGCCCTGCCTGATCGCGGTCGACCAAGACCCGACCGGCAAGGGCGAGGCGCTGGCACTGTCTTACGCCAAGGCCATCGGCGGCACCCGCGCCGGCGTCATCAAGACCACCTTCAAAGACGAGACCGAAACCGACCTGTTTGGTGAGCAGGCCGTATTGTGCGGTGGCACAGAGGAATTGGTGAAGGCCGGTTTCGACGTGATGATCGAGGCGGGTTATCCGCCGGAGATGGCGTACTTCGAGGTGCTGCACGAGCTCAAGCTGATCGTCGACCTGATGTATGAGGGCGGTATCTCGCGGATGTACTACTCGGTGTCTGACACCGCGGAGTTCGGCGGTTATCTGTCGGGTCCGCGAGTCATCGACGCCGACACCAAGGAGCGGATGCGCGGCATCCTGCGCGAGATCCAGGACGGCAGCTTCGTCAAGAAGCTGGTCGCCGACGTCGAGGGCGGCGGCAAGCAGCTGCAGGAGCTGCGCAAGCAAAACGCTGAGCACCCCATCGAGGTCACCGGGAAGAAGCTGCGCGGTCTGATGAGCTGGGTCGACCGCCCGATCACCGAAACCGCTTAACGGTTTCCGACAATTTGGGCGCGGACGAGCGCCCGATAGCGGGCCGAAGTCGTGCGCCCGGCTGGCGGTGGCGGCGCCCACTAACACATCAGATACGACGATTGGTGCGGGCGCACGAAGGTGATCGGGCTCGCCAAGGACGGGACCAGCCTGCGGGCCAACGCGCTGACGGTGAACGTGGTGAAGTGAGGGTCAGACTCAGGCGATGCAGAGCACCTCGTCGAGGCTTGCTGTTCGCAGTCCGGCGGTGGCCGCCCGTCGACCTAGTTGGGCGATCGGATCCGGGTCGGTGCCCTCACACCGCCCGCCCGATCCAGACGTGCGGTATCGAACATAGCCGGGCCGTAGCCACCTCCTCGGTGAGGACGTAACGGCCGGCATCGGGTGCCCGGTGCACCGCCTGCTCCGCCGCGCTGGCGCCGGTCAGCTTCACCGCATCGGCGAAGTTGATTGCCACCTGGAATACCTGTGCTTCGGCCTGCAGCACCGCCGTTAGGCGGGTGATGAAGTTCTCGGGTGCAAAAAACCGCCAGCCCTGGCCCAGATGCAGCCAGAACCGTTGGTGGATCTGAGTGCGGATGTGCGCGAGCTGGGCGCTGGGCCCGTCGTCGGGGCCGGATGGGCAAAATTCGAGGAACCCGTAGCGCTCAAGGAGCATCGCGCGATCCTTGGCGGACAGGCCGGCGTCGACCACCAGGAAGCGCCCGACCCGCGACACATCGGTGCAGCAGTTCAGGAAGGAGTTAAGCGTTTGCTCGGTGCTGGCCAGATCCGGCCCGGCGACCAGGCTGACGACCACCTCGGCGTCGCGAGGACCGGCGACCAGGCGCCGCGCCAGCGCAGCCGGGTACGATGACGCCGCTTCGATCATCGTCGGCACACAAATGTCGCGGTTGCCCGCAATCCTTTGCCGCTCATCATCGGGGAGGTCGGGTCGGGCCAGCAGGCGCCGCCACAACGTGAGCGCCTCGGCATGCTTGCCGATCCAGAATGCGCAAAGCGCCTGCTCGTCGATTGCACACGAGGCGTAGATGTCTGCGCAGACAAAAAATGTGTCCTGTTCGGGAAACGGGATTTCGGCGGCCCGCTTGGCAAACAGGTAGCCGAGCCGGTAGCGCTGATCGAGGCGGTTCCCATAAGCGATCTGATACAGCGGCTCCGCGCGGGTCGGTCGAAACTCCCAGGCCCGCAGGTAGGCGTCCTGAACGTCCGGCCACGGCGCACCGAGTTTCGACATCGACATCGCGATCCGGTACATCGCGACGTAGATCTCCTCGTCAAAGCCGCCCATCTCGACCCGGCGCACATACCACTTGCGCGCGTTGACGAAATCGCCCAGATCGAAGTAGCTCTGGGCCAGGTAGAAGACCGACCGCGTATCCTCGGGGTTGCGTTCGACCTCGGCCAGCAACAGATCGCGGTCGCGCTCTAACTTCTGTGGATCCAGGTTGCGGGCACCCAGGCGACGAGATTCGATGTGGTACTCGCCCTCCAGGCGCACCTCGACGCAGGAGTCGTAGTCCCACGTGGCGTATTCGTGGACGACACCCTCGTAGCGCACGCGCAACCCGTCGCGGAACAACTGCGGGCGCCAGATGGTGGCGGATAAGTCGTCTACGACGCGCAGCCGGTAGATGTCGGCGCCCAGCTGGTTGAAATCGGGCGTGCCCACGACCCTGTCGTCGGCGTCCATGACCCAGATGTAGTCACCGTGGCCCTGGGCCAGGCTCAGCGCCTCGGACCGGTTATGGCCGAAGTTGCGCCACGGCCGTTCGTAAAGCTCACCGGGGATGCCAAGACGGGCCATGTGGCTGCGGATCAGGTCCTGGGTCCCGTCGTTGGAGCCGGTGTCCACGATCACCCACGAGCTGATGTAGGGCGCGACCGCGTCGAGCACCTCATCGACGATGTGTGCCTCGTTTCGCACGATCATGTTCACGCAGATCGCAGGGTGCGCGGTCACCGGGTCGGACACGGCCAGATCGTACCCGGCAATCGCGGGGTCGCGGCGCGGCCCGCGTTGACTCGCCAAAAAGGGGTCCGCGTGGTCCCACACATTAGCGGGGGCCTATCGGGAACGCTCGGCAGATTCAGTGCGACGGCGACGTTGGCGCGGCAGCTGCTCGCCGAGGTTCATCCAGGCGCTTCTCGACGTGCTGGGCCCTGCACAACCTGCAGGCCAACATCACCAATCCGCGTCGGCGTAACCGAGCGCGGTCAACAGCGCGCCCGCCTCCGCCTTGAACGTGGCCTTGTCACGCGGGGTCATGTCGTGTTGCCACCGGCCCAGGGCACTTTGGCCCACGGGCTTGAGGATGTGCGCCGTGCTCGACTCCACCGGCTCGCCCCGGCGGTCCTTCCTTTGATACGACAGCACGGCTTCGTCCCACTCCTCGCCAACGAACTCCAATACCTGGCGCATCGTCGCGGCCGTCTCGGTCACCAGTGCCTCATAGCGGACTTCGAGAACGCGCCCCGTCAGGCTCGGATGCGCCGCCTGATGGCGGGCCTCTGTGACTACGTCCCGCCAATACCGGGCCGCACCGGTCATGGTCTCCACGTAGTCCACTTTGCGCCCGGTCGACGGATCGGACCAGTCCATCGTCATGAGCGAGCAGGTCACGTCGCGGCCGTCGCGCAGCAGATGGATAAACCGTGCCTCGGGGAAAATTTCACCGAGCGGCACCATGTACAGAACGTTGTGGGGCGTTTTTTCCGCCCAGCGCGGTTTGCCCTCAGCGCGACGAAAGTTCTCCGCCAGCCCTTCGATGAAAGCGCGGAAGCACCGCTGCACGTCGGGTAACGTGTTGCTGTAACTTTCCATGACCGGGCGGTGAGCGCCGGTCAACAACTGGTACTGCTTGGCAATGGCAGGCAGCGCCTTCAGCTCGGGGCCGCAGCAAATCCGCGGATGACAATCCAGCATGACACGCATGAGCGTGGTGCCGGAACGCCCCGCGCCGCCGACAAAGATCGGACCGTCGTTGCCTTTGCTCATTTCTTTGCTGCTGCGAGGCTGCGGCTGTGGGTATCTCACCTGGATCGGTTGCGCGGGCTGTTGCACTTGGTCGACTGTGGCGATGCAGAGCACCTCGTCGAGGCTGGCGGTGCGCAGCCCGGCGGTGGCTGCCCGCCGGCCTAGTTCGGCGATCGGATCGGTGTCGGTGCCCTCCATATCGCCGGCTCGATCCAGTCGTGTGGTGTCGAACATCGCCGGGCCGCTGGCGACCACCTCGGTGAGCAGGTAGCGGCCGGCATCGGGGGCGCGGCGTACCGCTTGCTCGGCGGCGCTGGCGCCGGTGAGCTTGGCCGCGTCGGTGAAGTTGATGCCCACCTGGAATACCTGTGTTTCGGCCTGCAGCACCGCGGTTAGGCGGGTGATGAAGTTTTCGGGTGCAAAGAATCGCCAGCCCGCGCCCAGGTGCAGCCAGAACCGTTGGTGGATCTGGGTGCGGAGGTGGGCGAGTTGGGCGCTGGGCCCGTCGTCGGGGCCGGGTGGGCAAAATTCGAGGAATCCGTAGCGCTCGACGAGCGTCGCGCGGTCTTTGGCGGACAGGCCGGCGTCGAGCACCAGGAAGCGCCCGACCCGCGACACATCGGTGCAGCAGTTCAGGAAGGAGTTCAGTGTGTGCTCGGTACTGGCCCGATCCGGACCGGCGACCAGGCTGACGACCACCTCGGTCTCACCGGGCCCGGCGAGCAGGCGCTGCACCAGCGCGTCGGGGTATGACGATGCCGCTTCGATCATCGTCGGTGCACAAATGTCGCGGTTGTCCGCAATCCTTTGCCGATCGTCGTCGGGGAGGTCGGGTCGGGCCAGCAGGCGCCGCCACAGCGTGAACGCCTCGGCGTGCTTGTCGATCCAGGACGCGCACACCGCCTGCTCGTCGGTTGCGCGCCAGGCGTGGATGTCTGCGCGGACAAACAAATGGTCTTCTTCGGGAAACGGGATTTCGGCGGCGCTCTTGGCAAACAGGTAGCCGAGCCGGTAGCGCCGATCGAGGACGTACCGAAAGGCGATCTGATACAGCGCCTCCACGCGGGTCGGTCGAAACTCCCAGGCCCGCAGGAAGGCGTCCTGAACGTCGGGCCACGGCGCACCGAGTTCCGACATCGACTCCGCGATCCGACACATCGCGAAGTAGACCTCCTGCTCAAAGCCGCCCATCTCGGCCCGCCGCGCATACCACTTGCGGGCGTTGACGAAATCGCCCAGATCGAAATAGCTCTGGGCCAGGTAGAAGACCGACCGCGCATCCTCGGGGTTGCGTTCGACCTCGGCCAGCAACAGATCGCGGTCGCGCGCATACTTCTGCGGATCCAGGTTTCGGCCACCGAGGCAACGAGCTTCGATGTGGTACTCGCCTTCGATGAGCGCGACGACGAAGGGGTCGTCGCACGTGGCGAGCTCGTGGGTGACACCCTCGTAGTACACCCGCAGCCCGTTGCGGAACAACTGTGGGCGCCAGTAGATGTCGTCGGCTAATTTGATGCGCAGCGAGTACATATCAGCGCTTAGCCGGGTGAAGTCGGGTGTGCCCACGACCGTGTCGTCGGCGTCCATGACCCAGATGTAGTCACCGTGGCCCTGGGCCAGGGTCAGCGCCTCGGTGCGGTTGTGGCCGAAGTTGCGCCATGGTCGTTCGTAGAGTTCACCGGGGATGCCAAGGCGGGCCATGTGGTTGCGGATCAGGTCCTGGGTGCCGTCGTTGGAGCCGGTGTCCACGATCACCCACGAGCTGATGTAGGGCGCGACCGCGTCGAGCACTTCCTGGACGATGTGTGCCTCGTTTCGCACGATCATGTTCAGGCAGATCGCAGGGCGCGCGGTCACCGGGTCGGACACGGCCAGATCGTACCCGGCAACCGCGGGTCGTATGCCATGGCCCGCGTGACTCACCAGAAAATTACGTCCGCCGGGAGCAAATGCAGCTGCCTGGTCTGTCGGCACATCGCTGGGCCGTGCACCGCCGGTGCGCGGGTAACCTCGGGTGGCCGGCTGTGGGCTACATCGCGGTCGAGGTCTTCGTTTTGCAGCCCCTCCATCAACCACAGCATGCTCGTGCACATCGCCTTGGGCGTGATTACGTAGATGACCTTCCACTGTCAAGCACGAAACCGGTGATCCTGGGTAGTAATACGTTCACCCGGTCACTGGAATGGCGAACTGCTTAAGAAAGGAACTGCCGACGCGCCGCGTCTGCGGTCATTTCGGCTGACGTCCCTTCTCCCCGATCCGTGCCGGGGCTGTCGGGCTGCTGCACTTGCTGGACTGTGGCGGTGCAGAGCACCTCGTCGAGGCTGGCGGTGCGCAGCCCGGCGGTGGCTGCCCGGCGCCCTAGTTCGGCGATCGGATCTGTGTCGGTGTCCTGCATACCGCCGGCTCGATCCAGTCGTGTGGTGTCGAACATCGCCGGGCCGCTGGCGACCGCCTCGGTGAGCAGGTAGCGGCCGGCGTCGGGGGCGCGGCGTATCGCCTGCTCGGCGGCGCTGGCGCCGGTGAGCTTGACCGCGTCGGTGAAGTTGATGCCCACCTGGAATACCTGTGTTTCGGCCTGCAGCACCGCGGTTAGGCGGGTGATGAAGTTTTCGGGTGCAAAGAATCGCCAGCCCTGGCCTAGATGCAGCCAGAACCGTGAGTGGATCTGGGTGCGGAGGTGCGCGAGGTGGGCGCTGGACCCGTCGTCGGGGCCGGGTGGGCACAATTCGAGGAATCCGTAGCGCTCGACGAGCGTCGCGCGGTCTTTGGGCGACAGGCCGGCGTCGAGCACCAGGAAGCGCCCGACCCGCGACACATCGGTGCAGCAGTTCAGGAAGGAGTTCAGCGTGTGCTCGGTGCTGGCTCGATCCGGGCCGGCGAGCAGGCTGACGACCACCTCGGCCTCACCTGGCCCGGCGACCAGGCGCTGCACCAGCGCGTCGGGGTATGACGATGCCGCTTCGATCATCGTCGGCACACAAAGGTCGCGGTTGCCCGCAATCCTTTGCCGGTCCTCGTCGGGGAGGTCGGGTCGGGCCAGCAGGCGCCGGTAGAGTGTGAACGCCTCAGCAGGCTTGTCGATCCAGGACGCGCACACCGCCTGCTCGTCGATTGCGCGCCAGGCGTAGAGGTCTGTCCAGACATACATTCTGTCCTGTTCAGGAAACGGGATTTCGGCGGCGCGCTTGGCAAACAGGTAGCCCAGCCGATAGCGCTGATTGAGGACGTACCGATAGGCGATGGCATACAGCGGCTCCGCGCGAGTCGGTCGAAACTCCCAGGCCCGCAGGAAGGCGTCCTGAACATCGGGCCACGGCTCACCGAGGAGCGACATCAACACCGCGACACGGTACATCGCGTAGTAGACCGCCTCCTGAATGCCGCCCATCTCGGCCCGCCGCGCATACCACTTGCGGGCGTTGACGAAGTCGCCCAGATCGAAGTAGGTCTGGGCCAGGTAGAAGACCGAGTGCCCATCCTCGGGGTTGCGTTCGACCTCGGCCAGCAACAGATCGCGGTCACGCACAAACTTCTGCCCAGACAAGTTGCGGGCACTGAGGTGACGATCTTCTATGTGGTACTCGCCCTGAAGGCGCAGATCGACGCAGGAGTCATCCCACGTGGCGTATTCGTGGGTGACACCCTCGTAGTGCACGCGCAGCCCGTCGCGGAACAACTGTGGGCGCCAGTAGATGTCGTCGGCTAATTTGATGCGCAGCGAGTAGATGTCAGCGCTTAGCCGGGTGAAGTCGGGTGTGCCCACGACCGTGTCGTCGGCGTCCATGACCCAGATGTAGTCACCGTGGCCCTGGGCCAGGGTCAGCGCCTCGGTCCGGTTATGGCCGAAGTTGCGCCACGGCTGCTCGTACAGCTCACCGGGGATGCCAAGACGGGCCATGTGGTTGCGGATCAGGTCCTGGGTCCCGTCGTCGGAGCCGGTGTCCACGATCACCCACGAGCTGATGTAGGGCGCGACCGCGTCGAGCACTTCCTGGACGATGTGTGCCTCGTTTCGCACGATCATGTTCAGACAGATCGCAGGGCGTGTGTTCACCAGGTCAGACACGGCCAGATCGTACCCGGCAACCGCGTGTCGCGGCACGGGATCGGATTAGCACGTCGCGTCCGAGGTAGCCGCGGCTTTGGTTTCGTTGGTCGTGCTGTTCGGCGAGCACCGCTTTGGAATGAGGCCCATTTCACGCATGAGCTTGCGAACGAGCTCGGGCCCGACTCGTTCGCTGGCGCGGACGAGTTCGGCTGGATGCCCGGTGGCCGCAGGTGGTAGGCATTGGGACACTTAGCCCGTCAACGACATCAGGAGGACGTCCTTTTCATCTGCCCGCTTGAGGTCGAAAAGCCGTCATATGCGCCAGACGGACAATCAACTCCGCACGCCGGCTAAGCAGCGGCCCCGCCGGCTCGGCCAGGCCGCATGAAAAGTCGAGGCCCTAGCGGGAGTTTCCGCCCTTGGTCGCTGATCAGTATCGTTTGTGCTGGTCAATGATCGTTTTTGGCGGTGGCGGGTGTATTACCCAAGGTCGGCGGTTGGGTGGTTGTGCTGGTCAGCGGGTGGGTGCGTAGCGGTGGATGTCGAACAGGTCGGCCAGGCGTTGCTGTGTGGGGGTGGTGTCGGTGAGCATGCGGCGGGCGCGGGGGCGGCCTTTGCCGCCGTCGTGGTAGAGCAGCACGGTTTCGCCGATGCCGGCGAGTTCGGCGAGCAGTTCGCGCACCGACATGTGCAGTCCGGCTCGTTGGGCTTGGCGGCGCATGAGGTGGGCGACGGTGAGGGCCAGGACGCTGTAAAAGACGTGGACACGGATCTTCTGGTCGGTCCAGTGGTGCATCGGCCCGAACGAGACGATGTGTGGGTCTTTCTGTTGTCGGAACCCGGCTTCGACTTCGGATTGGGAGCGGTAGGCCGCGACCACGTCGGCGGCCGGCCATTCGGTGCGGTTGGTGAACAGGATCCGTTTGCCGAACAGTCGGTCTTCCAATCGTTTTCGGGCGTTGTGGTCGGTCCGCCAGGTCAGTCGTAGCTCGGTGGGGTCCTCGCCGGTCAGGGCGGCGGTGACGACCTCGCCGACCCAGCGGGGTTTGAGGATGGCGGCGATGGTGGTCTCCACGGCGGCGCGGTCGCGGCGGGTCTTGCCCCGGGCCAGCCGGGCCTGCAGCTCGGCGAGGCGGCGACGCGCTGTGGCCAGGGTCTGGTCGAATCCGCGGGACTGGGCGGCGTGCAGGGTCGGTGAGTGAGTCAGCACCGCGCGCCTGGTCACCCCGAGCGCGGTGACCGTGGTGTCCAGGCAGGTCAGGCCGGGATACCGGTCGGCGTCGACGGGGACGTAGTCCTTGTGCGGCACCGCGAGCAGGTCGGGATGGTCGCTCGGTGGTAGCGATCCGACGAACCCGAGCCCGGTTTCCTCGACCGTGGCGTGGTTGTCGCGGGAGTTCTGCCCGGCGTCATAGACCACGGTCAGCGACTCCAGCGACTGGCTCACCTGCCGATACCGGGTGACCAGCTCGTCGATGACCTTCCCGAATTGGGAGACGTCGGGCCGGTCGCCGGGGTAGGCGTGCGAGAGGACCGGCACCCCGCCGTCGCGGGTCACCACCAGTGCCAACCCGACCAGCCGCAGATCCATCCGTTTCTGTTTCGCCTTGCCGCGCTGGGCGATCGGGGCGCGGTCGTTGGTCGAGTCGATGTAGGTGGCGAAGTTGGTCATGTCCAGCACAAGCCCGGACAGGTCCAGCCCGAACTCGGTGACCATCCGCCGTCCCAGCTCGGTCTCGACTTGCCGCAACGCCTCGGTGTCGAGGTGATCCATCGCGTCCCAGAACCGGCGGTGGTCCAACGACCCGGCCGGCGTCTTCACCCACCGGGGACCGGCGGTGCTGGCCCACCAGTCGGCGAACGCCAACTTCGAGCACGGCGCCACCACCCGGTTGGCCGCCGCCAACGCGATGTAGGTGCCCACCGACGCCCCGGCGTCGGCGCGGCGAGGCGCGACCGAGTCGACGATCGCGACCAGGCCCAGCCGGTCAAGCATCGACCACACCGCCGCCAGGTCCCCGAACCGTTTGTGCTGGCTGCGCACCGGTTCCACCGTCGAAGCCCCGGCCAGCTTCGCCATGACCTCCTCCGCGGAACCCAAATACTCCTGCGACACGATCCGCGGCTTCCCGTCCACCCGAGCCGATTCCACCAGGTAGTAGTACGTGTGCTTCCCGCGGCGCTTCCCCACGATCGACGGCATATATGGGTAATACACTTAGTTGCGCCGAAAACCAAGCACCACAACCGATGCCACGCCGATCAATTAGGAAAGGTGGAAACTCCCGCTAGTTGTCGTTGGTGCGTCAATCGTCTAGAGCAGAGTCACGTAATCCGTATCGATAGATCGATACGGCGAAGTTCGGTTGGGGGTAATTCGCGAAAACTCTCGTCGTCCCATGTGGCGTACTCGTGGGTGACGCCCACTCAGCGCACGCGCACCCCGTCGCGGAAAAACTGCGGGTACGAGAAGATGATGTTGTCGGGCCCTACAAGGCGCATGTAGTAGATGTCAGCGTTTAGCCGGGTGAAGTCGGGCTTCCCACGACCGTGTCGTCGGCGTCCATGACCCAGATGTAGTCACCGTGGCCCTGGGCCAGGGTCAGCGCCTCGGTCCGGTTATGGCCGAAGTTGCGGCGATGCAGAGCACCTCGTCGAGGCTGGCGGTCTGTAGCCCGGCGGCGGCCGCCCGCCGCCCAAGTGCCGCGAGCGGATCCGGGTCGATGCCATGCACACCGCCGGCCCGATCCAGGCGTGCGGTATCGAACATCGCCGGGCCGCTGGCCACCACATCGGCCAGGACGTAGCGGCCGGCATCGGGTGCGCGGCGCACCGCCTGCTCGGCCGCGCTGGCGCCGGTCAGCTTGACCGCATCGGCGAAGTTGATTCCCACCTGAAACACTTGTGCTTCGGCCTCGAGCACCGCCCTCAGCCGGGTAATGAAACTCTCAGGTGCAAAAAACCGCCAGCCCGCGCCCAGATGCAGCCAGAACCGTCCGTGGATCTGATCGCGGATCTGCGCGAGCTGGGCGCCGGGCCCGTCGCCGGTGCCGCAAGGGCCGAACTCGAGGAACCCGTAGCGCTCCAGCAGCATCGCGCGGTCCTGGGCTGACAGGCCGGCATCGACCACCAGGAAACGCCCGACCCGCGACACATCGGTGCAGCAGCGCAGAAACGAGTTCAGTGTCTGCTCGGTGGCAGCTCGATCCGGCCCGGCGACCAGGCTGACGACCACCTCGGCCTCGCGTGGGCCAGTGACCAGGCGCTGTATCAGCGCGTCCGGGTACGATAGCGCCGCATCGATCATCGTCGGCACACAAACGTCGCGGTTGCCCGCAATCCTTTGCCGATCGTCCTCGGGAACGTCGGGTCGGGCCAGCAGGCGCCGCCACAGCGTGAACGCCTCGGCATGCATGTCGATCCAGGATGCGCACACCGCCTGCTCGTCGGTTGCGCGCCAGGCGTGGATGTCTGCGCGGACAAATAAGGTGTCCTCTTTGGGAAACGGGATTTCGGCGGCGCACTTGGCAAACACGTAGCCGAGCCGGTAGCGCTGATCCAGGCGGTACCGACAGGCGATGGCATACAGCGCCTCCGCGCGGGTCGGTCGCAACTCCGAGGCCCGCAGGTAGGCATCCTGAACATCTGGCCACGGCGCACCGAGTTCGTGCATCGACTCCGCGATCCGGTACATCGCGAAGTAGACCTCCTCGTCCCTGCCACCCATCTCGACCCGCCGCGCAAAGCACTTGCGCGCGTTGACGAAATCGCCCAGAGCGAAGTAGCTCTGGCCCAGGAAGAAGACCGACCGCGCATCCTCGGGGTTGGGTTCGAACTCTGCCGGCCAGGTTACGGACGGACCCCGCGGCAACAACAGATCGGCGTCGCGCGCTGGCGCGATCATCCGGAGAAGATCGCTTATCCGCTCATGCCGATCAACCAGCTCGACCAGTGCTTGCACCGCAACGGCGCTTGCATCCGCAGAAGGCCGATGGCCCACATTCGCGGGCCCATACCCGAAAGCGATCATGTCATCGGCATAAATTTCCTCGATCAGTCGCAGCAGCGTCGGATCGCGGATGACCCCGCGCGGCAGCAGGGTGGCGTTGAACCGTTTCAGGTCGAGCGTTCCCTGCCAGCCCTGTGCCCGCAAGTGGCCTTCGAGTCGGCCGAGAATCACCGCGGCCGACTCGACGCGCCCGATCTCTGAGTATGGAAAAACCTCGGGGCGGAGCAAGTAGCTCTGTGGTGCCCAGTGCGTGTCGGCGGTGAGGAGCTGCGGGTTCTGGGCAAGAGCGGCAACGAAGCTTTCGAAATCCTTGGCAATGGCGTCGAGGGCGGCAGCCCCTTCGGGTAGCTCCATTGGGGCCCGGGGAAGCCACTGCGCCGTGCCGTACACTGCCGCCCATGTCGGCTCGCGAAGCAGCAGCTTCGACTGCCACGCTGACCATAATCGATCCACGGGGTGCCGGGTCAAAGCAAACCGGAACCAGCCGTCTTCACTGGCAAGTTCCTCGATTACCTCCGCCGGGAGCAAATGCAGCCACCTGGTCCGTCGCCACATCGCTGGGTCGTGCACCGCCAGTGCGCGGGTAACCTCGGGTGCCCGGCTGTGGGCTACGTCGCGGGCGAGGTCTTCGTTTTGCAGCCCCGCCATCAACCACAGCATGCTCGTGCACATCGCCTTGGGCGTGATTACGTAGATGACCTTCCACTTGTCAAGCACCACGCCCCTGGTCCTTAGTAATGCGTTCATCCGGTCACCGGAATGGCGAACTGCGTGAGAAAGGAACTACCGTCGCGGCCCGCCATGAGCACGTCCCGCCAATACCGGGCCGCACCGGTCATGGTCTCCAAGTAGTCCAATTTGTGCCCGGTCATATCAATCCTGTCCATCGTCAAGAGCGAGCAGCCCACGCTGCGGCCGTCGCGCAGCACATGGATAAACCGTGCCTCGGGGAAAATCTCACCGAGCCGCACCGTGAACAAGGACGTTATACGGCGTTTTTCCGCCCAGCACGGTTTGCCCGCAGCGTGACGAAAGTTCTCCACCAGCCCTTCGATGAAAGCACGGAAGCCGGCCCTGCACGTCGGATAACATGTTGCCGTAACTTTCCAAGATCGGGCGGACGCGCGGCCCGATGAACATCTGATACTGCTCGGCGATGCCACTTAACAGCTTCAGGTCGGGGCCACAGCAAATCCGCGGATGAGAATCCGACATAACGCGCATGAGCGAGGTGCCGGAGCGGCCCGCGCCGCCGACAAAGAACGGATCGTTGTTGCCTGTGCTCTCGGTTACGACAGCCCCCTCGCCCACGAGCAGATCATAGCGGCAAGCAGCGGCCGCCCACGCGGTTCCCTCCCCCGGTGGGTCGGGCTTTGCTAAGACCGGTGGGATCTTCCGTCTCGTCGGGTCGGTGGGCTTTGCGGTTAGGTGAAGGCGGTGCGGATCCGGGTCCAGGCGGGGTGGCGGTCGCGTGGCCCACTGCCAGGTTGAGTCGATGCGGAGTCGAGTCCGTCGGGGCGGCGGCGTGACCCGGTCATGGCGCACGCCGCGCACCACAACACAGGATCCCGGCGCGACCCGCGTGGCCGGACCTGGTGGGGCCGGCAGTGGCGGGTCCAGGCGCCGAACCTGCTGGAAGTGTCCGACTTCAAGCTATGTGCCCAGTTCGGCTACACAGCGGCCGATCACCGCGGTGCCGTGGCGGTTGGTCGTAAAAACGTCTTTCAACAGGCCGGCGCGTTGAAGCATGCCCTCAGAGCAGCAAGTTTCCTCTTAGACCAACGATGCGCAACGGGACGCCAATCGGATAAGTTGCAGACCCAGGACCTGATCATGCACGAACCAGTCCCAGGACGCGTCGCCCTGACTCAGCGTGAGACAGGTTTTAAACCAGCGCCCCTGCAGGCTACGTGACACCGTTGCATAGAGCTTCATCTCCGTAATGCAGAAGGGGTAGATAGCGTTTGCGGCCGACGATGGAATCTGTCGTAATGCTTCTGGAAGCGCTCAACTGTCAGCCCCGCACAGGCCCCGATACGCGTAAACTCCGTTGGCGCCTGAAAGTCAGCAGGATTCAAGCCGAAGAGATCGCAGACGACCAAGGTTTCGTCGTCCCGTAAGCCATAGCCGAGCAGGATTGTGCTCTTGCCTTCATAGCTGCCGATCTCCAGGATGTCTCCAAGCACCGGCTCACTCAGCTGATGACCGAGGATGAAGTCGATCAGGCGAAAATTGTGGGAAAAAACCATCCTGGCACGGCTTCAAACCAACGTGCATAAGCCGCGACGCCCGGCAAACTTAGCTGCACGCACTCTGCGCGGGCTGCTGCACTTGATTGGCTGTGGCGGTGCAGAGTACCTCGTCGAGGCTGGCGGTGCGCAGTCCGGCGGTGGCTGCCCGGCGCCCTAGTTCGGCGATCGGATCTGTGTCGGTGTCCTGCATACCGCCGGCTCGATCCAGTCGTGTGGTGTCGAACATCGCCGGGCCGCTGGCGACCTGCTCGGTGAGCAGGTAGCGGCCGGCGTCGGGGGCGCGGCGTATCGCCTGCTCGGCGGCGCTGGCGCCGGTGAGCTTGACCGCGTCGGTGAAGTTGATGCCCACCTGGAATACCTGTGCGTCGGCCTGCAGCACCGCGGTTAGGCGGGTGATGAAGTTTTCGGGTGCAAAGAATCGCCAGTCCTGGCCTAGATGCAGCCAGAACCGTTGGTGGATCTGGGTGCGGAGGTGCGCGAGGTGGGCGCTGGACCCGTCGTCGGGGCCGGATGGGCAAAATTCGAGGAATCCGTAGCGCTCGACGAGCGTCGCGCGGTCTTTGGGCGACAGGCCGGCGTCGAGCACCAGGAAGCGCCCGACCCGCGTCACATCGGTGCAGCAGTTCAGGAATGAGTTCAGCGTGTGCTCGGTGCTGGCTCGATCTGGCCCGGCGAGCAGGCTGACGACCACCTCGGCCTCACCGGGCCCGGCGAGCAGGCGCTGCACCAGCGCGTCGGGGTATGACGATGCCGCTTCGATCATCGTCGGCACACATTTGTCGCGGTTGTCCGCAATCCTTTGCCGATCGTCGTCGGGGAGGTCGGGTTGGGCCAGCAGTCCCCGCCACAACGTGAACGCCTCGGCGTGCTTGTCGATCCAGGACGCGCACACCGCCTGCTCGTCGATGGCGCGCCAGGCGTAGAGGTCTGTCCAGACAAACAATGTGTCCTCTTTCGGCAACGGGATTTCGGCGGCGCCCTTGGCGAACAGGTAGCCCAGCCGGTAGCGCTGATCAAGGCGGTACCGCCAGGCGATCTGATACAGCGGCTCGGTGCGGGTCGGTCGAAACTCCCAGGCCCGCAGGAAGGCGTCCTGAACATCGGGCCACGGCTCACCGAGTTCCGACATCGACTCCGCGACACGGTACATCGCGTAGTAGACCGCCTCCTGAATGCCGCCCATCTCGGCCCGCCGCGCATACCACTTGCGGGCGTTGACGAAGTCGCCCAGATCGAAGTAGGTCTGGGCCAGGTAGAAGACCGAGTGCCCATCCTCGGGGTTGCGTTCGACCTCGGCCAACAACAGATCGCGGTCGCGCGCATACTTCTGTGGATCCACGTTGCGGGCACCGAGGCAACGAGCCTCGATGTGGTACTCGCCCTGAAGGCGCAGATCGACGCAGGAGTCATAGGCCCACGTGGCGTATTCGTGGATGACACCCTCGTAGCGCACGCGCACCCCGTCGCGGAACAACTGCGGGCGCCAGAAGGTGGCGGAGTCTAATTTGATGCGCAGCCGGTAGATGTCAGCGCTTAGCCGGGTGAAGTCGGGTGTGCCCACGACCGTGTCGTCGGCGTCCATGACCCAGATGTAGTCGCCGTGGCCCTGGGCGAGGTTCAGCGCCTCGTTGCGGTTATGGCCGAAGTTGCGCCATGGTCGTTCGTAGAGTTCACCGGGGATGCCAAGGCGGGCCATGTGGTTGCGGATCAGGTCCTGGGTGCCGTCGTCGGAGCCGGTGTCCACGATCACCCACGAGCTGATGTAGGGCGCGACCGCATCGAGCGCTTCCTGGACGATGTGTGCCTCGTTTCGCACGATCATGTTCAGACAGATCGCAGGGCGTGTGTTCACCGGGTCGGACACGGCCAGATCGTACCCGGCACCCGCGTGTCGCGGCACGGGATCGGGCCAGCACGTCGCCTCCGAGGTAGCGGCGGCTTTACATTCATTCGTCGTGCTGCTCGGCGAAGCACCGCGCCGACGAGGCGGGTCAAGGACAGCCATCCGCGACGGCTTCGTTGGGCGTGTCGCCGTCACGACAGCACCGCCTACCCGCTCCGCTACATGTTGGCCATCGAAGACGGCTGCTCAGAGCCGGCTTTCGGCCACGGACCGCAGGTACCCGCGGGAAAATGGAGTTGATTCAATTACTGTGTCTTGATCGACGCCGACGGGCAGCGACTGCTCTCGCGGCGCGGCCAACGACGAGGCCGCACTGGTGGAGTTCATCAGCAATGTCACCGCGTTGGCTGACGGCGGTGAGGTCACCTGGGCGATCGACCTTAACGCCGGTGGGGCGGCCTTGCTGATCAGCTTGCTGATCGCCGCCGAGCAGCCGCTCGTTTATATTCCCGGTCGCACGGTAATCACGCCGCGGGGGGCTGTCGCGGCGAGGGCAAGACCGACGCCAAGGATGCGGCGGTGATCGCCGATCAGGCCCGCATGCGACGCGGTCTGGCCGCGCTTCGTCCCGGTGATGAAAGGCCAATATCGGCACCATCCGGTGGCTGAGGCGGCCGATCCCGCGGCCTGCCAGTTGCTCTGGCGAGGCTGAGGCTGGATCGCTTGCGCGGCTATTGCACTTGGTCGACTGTGGCGGTGCAGAGCACCTCGTCGAGGCTGGCGGTGCGCAGCCCGGCGGTGGCTGCCCGGCGCCCTAGTTCGGCGATCGGATCGGTGTCGGTGTCCTGCATACCGCCGGCTCGATCCAGTCGTGTGGTGTCGAACATCGCCGGGCCGCTGGCGACCTGCTCGGTGAGCAGGTAGCGGCCGGCGTCGGGGGCGCGGCGTATCGCCTGCTCGGCGGCGCTGGCGCCGGTCAGCTTCACCGCGTCGGCGAAGTTGATGCCCACCTGGAATACCTGTGTTTCGGCCTGCAGCACCGCGGTCAGGCGGGTGATGAAGTTTTCGGGTGCAAAGAATCGCCAGCCCTGGCCTAGATGCAGCCAGAACCGTGGTGGATCTGGGTGCGGATGTGCGCGAGGTGGACGCTGGACCCGTCGTCGGGGCCGGATGGGCACAATTCGAGGAATCCGTAGCGCTCGACGAGCGTTGCGCGGTCTTTGGGCGGACAGGCCGGCGTCGAGCACCAGGAAGCGCCCGACCCGCGTCACATCGGTGCAGCAGTTCAGGAACGAGTTCAGCGTGTGCTCGGCGCTGGCTCGATCCGGCCCGGCGAGCAGGCTGACGACCACCTCGGTCTCACCGGGACCGGCGAGCAGGCGCTGCACCAGCTCGTGGGGTAGGGTGATGCCGCTTCGATCATCGTCGGCACACAAAGGTCGCGGTTGCCCGCAATCCTTTGCCGATCGTCGTCGGGGAGGTCGGGTCGGGCCAGCAGGCGCCGGTAGAGTGTGAACGCTTCAGCAGGCTTGCCGATCCAGGACGCGCACACCGCCTGCTCGTCGATTGCACGCCAGGTGTGGACGTCTGCGACAAATATCACGTCCTGTTCGGGAAACGGGATTTCGGCGGCGCGCTTGGCGAACAGGTAGCCCAGCCGGTAGCGCCGATCTTCGCGGTGCCGATAGGCAATCTCAAACAGCGGCTCCGCGCGGGTCGGTCGAAACTCCCAGGCCCGCAGATAGGCGTCCTGAACGTCGGGCCACGGCGCACCGAGGAGCGACATCAACACCGCGACTTCGTACATCGCGTAGTAGACCTGCTCGTCCCAGCCACCCATCTCGACCCGCCGCGCATACCACTTGCGCGCGTTGACGAAATCGCCCAGAGCGCGGTAGCTCTGGCCTAGGTAGAACACCGACTGCGCATCCTCGGGGTTGCGTTCGACCTCGGCCAGCAACAGATCGCGGTCGCGCGCAAACCTTTGCGGATCCTGGCTGCGGGCACCGAGGGTACGAGCTTCGATGCGGTACTCGCCCTCGAGGCGCACCTCCACGCAGGAGTCGTCGTCCCACGCGGCATACTCGTGGACGACACCCTCGTAGCGCACGCGCAACCCGTCCCGGAACAACTGTGCGCGCCAGAAGTAGGTGTGGGGGGCTCCAACATAGGCGACTGTTCTGACGCGCAGAAGATAGATGTCAGCGCTCAGCCGGGTGAAGTCGGGTGTGCCGACGATCGTGTCGTCGGCGTCCATGACCCAGATGTAGTCGCCGTGGCCCTGGGCGAGGGTCAGCGCCTCGGTGCGGTTGTGGCCGAAGTTGCGCCACGGCCGTTCGTAGAGCTCACCGGGGATGCCAAGACGGGCCATGTGGTTGCGGATCAGGTCCTGGGTGCCGTCGTTGGAGCCGGTGTCCACGATCACCCACGAGCTGATGTAGGGCGCGACCGCGTCGAGCGCCTCCTGGATGATGTGTGCCTCGTTTCGCACGATCATGTTCAGGCAGATCGCAGGGCGCGCGGTCACCGGGTCGGACACGGCCAGATCGTACCCGGCAACCGCGGGTCGCGGCGCGGCCACGCCCGCCAACCCGCCGCCCCCAGTGACCACCGCCCTAATGCCACTGACCCCACAGCCAATGTCGAGCACGGAACTGGGGTGGGGTCAGCCGGCCAATATCGGCACCATCACGGTGGCTGAGGCGGCCGATCCCGCGGCCTGCCAGTCGCTCTGGCGAGGCTGAGGCTGGATCGCTTGCGCGGCTATTGCACTTGGTCGACGGTGGCGGTGCAGAGCACCTCGTCGAGGCTGGCGGTGCGCAGCCCGGCGGCGGCTGCCCGCCGGCCTAGTTCGGCGATCGGATCGGTGTCGGTGCCTCCATACCGCCGGCTCGATCCAGTCGTGTGGTGTCGAACATCGCCGGGCCGCTGGCCACCGCCTCGGTGAGCAGGTAGCGGCCGGCCTCGGGCGCGCGGCGTATCGCCTGCTCGGCGGCGCTGGCGCCGGTGAGCTTGACCGCGTCGGTGAAGTTGATGCCCACCTGGAATACCTGTGTTTCGGCCTGCAGCACCGCGGTTAGGCGGGTGATGAAGTTTTCGGGTGCAAAGAATCGCCAGCCTTCGCCTAGATGCAGCCAGAACCGTTGGTGGATCTGGGTGCGGAGGTGGGCGAGGTGGGCGCTGGGCCCGTCGTCGGGGCCGGGTGGGCACAATTCGAGGAATCCGTAGCGCTCGACGAGCGTCGCGCGGTCTTTGGGCGACAGGCCGGCGTCGAGCACCAGGAAGCGCCCGACCCGCGACACATCGGTGCAGCAGTTCAGGAAGGAGTTCAGCGTGTGCTCGGTGCTGGCCCGGTCCGGGCCGGCGAGCAGGCTGACGACCACCTCGGTCTCACCGGGACCGGCGAGCAGGCGCTGCACCAGTGCCTCGGGGTATGACGATGCCGCTTCGATCATCGTCGGTGCACAAAGGTCGCGGTTGCCCGCAATCCTTTGCCGGTCGTCGTCGGGGAGGTCGGGTCGGGCCAGCAGGCGCCGGTACAGTGTGAACGCCTCGGCAGGCTTGCCGATCCAGGATGCGCACACCGCCTGCTCGTCGATGGCGCGCCAGGCGTAGATCTCTGCGCGGACAAACAACGTGTCCTGTTCGGGCAACGGGATTTCGGCCGCGCGCTTGGCGAACAGGTAGCCCAGCCGGTAGCGCTGATCGAGGCGGTACCGATAAGCGATCTGATACAGCGGCTCGGCGCGGGTCGGTCGAAACTCCCAGGCCCGCAGGTAGGCGTCCTGAACGTCGGGCCACGGCTCACCGAGTCTCGACATCGACTCCGCGATCCGACACATCGCGTAGTAGCGGTCTTCGTCCCAGCCGCCCATCTCGATCCGCCGCGCATACCACTTGCGGGCCTTGACGAAATCGCCCGAACACAAGTAGGTCTCGGCTAGGTAGAACACCGACCGCGCATCCTCGGGGTTGCGTTCGACCTCGGCCAGCAACAGATCGCGGTCGCGCTCTAACTTCTGCCCAGACAGGTTGCGGGCACTGAGGTGACGATCTTCGATGTGGTACTCGCCCTCCAGGCGCACCTCGACGCAGGAGTCGTAGTCCCACGCGGCGTACTCGTGGGTGACACCCACCCAGCGCACGCGCACCCCGTCGCGGAACAACTGCGGCATCCAGAAGATGTCGGCGTTGACGTCTACGCAGCGCAGCCAGTAGATGTCGGCGCCCAGCCGGGTGAAGTCGGGTGTGCCCACGACCGTGTCGTCGGCGTCCATGACCCAGATGTAGTCGCCGTGGCCCTGGGCCAGGGTCAGCGCCTCGGTGCGGTTATGGCCGAAGTTGCGCCATGGCCGCTCGTAAAGCTCACCGGGGATGCCAAGGCAGGCCATGTGGTTGCGGATCAGGTCCTGGGTTCCGTCGTTGGAGCCGGTGTCCACGATCACCCACGAGCTGATGTAGGGCGCGACCGCGTCGAGCGCCTCCTCGACGATGTGTGCCTCGTTTCGCACGATCATGTTCAGGCAGATCGCAGGGCGCGCGGTCACCGGGTCGGACACGGCCAGATCG
Organism: uncultured Actinomycetota bacterium; assembly: GCA_963728815.1. GTDB lineage: Bacteria > Actinomycetota > Actinomycetes > Mycobacteriales > Mycobacteriaceae > Mycobacterium. The sequence continues at coordinate 1,071,056 of CAVSLH010000009.1, read as the reverse complement.
TATCCGGTAATCGTGGGTCGCCGTGCGGCCATGCCCGCCAACCCCGCCGCCCCAATGACCACGGCCCTATGACAACCGGTGGGACACGGTCGGGCTGGTAGCCTGCGCCTGCGGCTCGGGCGGCAAGCAAACGTCGGGGCGCACCATCATCGGGAACTCCCGCCAATTGTCTTGATGGGGAGACATGCCCGCGCCGGTTCCGAATGCGACCCGGACGTTGACTCCACAGCCAATGTCGAGCACGGAACTGGGGTGGGGTCAGTCGGCCAATATCGGCACCATCACGGTGGCTGAGGCGGCCGATCCCGCGGCCTGCCAGTTGCTCTGGCGAGGCTGAGGCTGGATCGCTTGCGCGGCTATTGCACTTGGTCGACTGTGGCGGTGCAGAGCACCTCGTCGAGGCTGGCGGTGCGCAGCCCGGCGGTGGCTGCCCGCCGGCCTAGTTGGGCGATCGGATCTGTGTCGGTGCCCTGCATACCGCCGGCTCGATCCAGTCGTGTGGTGTCGAACATCGCCGGGCCGCTGGCGACCGCCTCGGTGAGCAGGTAGCGGCCGGCGTCGGGTGCGCGGCGTATCGCCTGCTCGGCGGCGCTGGCGCCGGTGAGCTTGACCGCGTCGGTGAAGTTGATGCCCACCTGGAATACCTGTGTTTCGGCCTGCAGCACCGCGGTTAGGCGGGTGATGAAGTTTTCGGGTGCAAAGAATCGCCAGCCCTCGCCTAGATGCAGCCAGAACCGTTGGTGGATCTGGGTGCGGAGGTGCGCGAGGTGGGCGCTGGGCCCGTCGTCGGGGCCGGGTGGGCAAAATTCGAGGAATCCGTAGCGCTCGACGAGCGTCGCGCGGTCTTTGGGCGACAGGCCGGCGTCGAGCACCAGGAAGCGCCCGACCCGCGACACATCGGTGCAGCAGTTCAGGAAGGAGTTCAGTGTGTGCTCGGTGCTGGCCCGATCCGGGCCGGCGAGCAGGCTGACGACCACCTCGGTCTCACCGGGCCCGGCGAGCAGGCGCTGCACCAGCGCCTCGGGGTATGACGATGCCGCTTCGATCATCGTCGGTGCACAAAGGTCGCGGTTGCCCGCAATCCTTTGCCGATCGTCGTCGGGGAGGTCGGGTCGGGCCAGCAGGCGCCGGTAGAGCGTGAACGCCTCGGCAGGCTTGTCGATCCAGGACGCGCACACCGCCTGCTCGTCGATTGCGCGCCAGGCGTAGATGTCTGCGCGGACAAATACTTTGTCCTGTTCGGGCAACGGGATTTCGGCCGCGCGCTTGGCGAACAGGTAGCCGAGCCGGTAGCGCCGATCTTCGCGGTACTGGTAGGCGATGGCGTACAGCGGCTCGGCGCGGGTCGGTCGAAACTCCCAGGCCTTCAGGTAGGCCTCCTGAACATCGGGCCACGGCTCACCGAGTCTCGCCATCGACCACGCGCCCCGGTACATCGCGACGTAGGCCTCCTCGTCCCAGCCGCCCATCTCGGCCCGCCGCGCATACCACTTGCGGGCCTTGACGAAATCGCCCAGAACGAAGTAGCTCTGAGCCAGGTAGAACACCGACCGCGCATCCTCGGGGTTGCGTTCGACCTCGGCCAGCAACAGATCGCGGTCGCGCGCATACTTCTTCTGTTGATCCAGGTTGCGGGCACCGAGGCGACGAGATTCGATGTGGTACTCGCCCTCGAGGCGCACAACGACGTAAGGGTTGTCCCACGCGGGGTACTCGTGGACGACACCCTCGTAGCGCACGCGCACCCCGTCGCGGAACAACTGCGCGCGCCAGTAGATGTAGTCGCGTTCTGCTTCTTCGATTTCCTCGATGCGCAGCTGGTAGATGTCGGCGGTTAGCCGGGTGAAGTTGGGTGTGCCCACGACCGTGTCGTCGGCGTCCATGACCCAGATGTAGTCGCCGTGGCCCTGGGCCAGGTTCAGCGCCTCGGTGCGGTTGTGGCCGAAGTTGCGCCACGGTCGTTCGTAGAGTTCACCGGGGATGCCAAGGCGGGCCATGTGGTTGCGGATCAGGTCCTGGGTCCCGTCGTTGGAGCCGGTGTCCACGATCACCCACGAGCTGATGTAGGGCGCGACCGCGTCGAGCACCTCGTGGACGATGTGTGCCTCGTTTCGCACGATCATGTTCAGGCAGATCGCAGGGCGCGCGGTCACCGGGTCGGACACGTCCAGATCGTACCCGGCAACTACGGTCGCGGTGTGGCATCTGGTCCGGACGCAGTGGCCGAGGTAGCGGCGGCTTTTCGGTCCATTCGTCGTGCTGATCGGCGATCACCGCGGCGACGAGGTTGGTCGAGGCCGGCCATCCGCGACGCTCTGGTTGGAAGTGTCGCCGCGACTTAGCGTGGCCACGCGGGCGGCAGTTCGCGGTTAACGCTTGAACGACAAGAAGATTGGAGAGAAAGATGTACGGGCCAGCGCACCGACCCGGGACGGGTGATGCTGCTCGGAGGCCTGCACGGCAACGCCGGATGGGCCAAGTGGGTCATCTACCATGCCGGTGCGATCGGGGTGGGCAGGATCATCTAGCTGGGCGACTTCGGTCGACTGGACGCATAGCTCACTGTGCGACGAGTACTACCTGCCGCACCTCGACGATGCGCTGAAACATGTTGACGCGCAGGTCCTTTTCGTCGACGGTAACCACGAGAACCACGACCGCATCGCCACGGCGTCGGCCGGGCACCGGGCTGCGGCTCATCACGGCGCGCATCGCCCATTTGGGGCGCGTCGTCACGATAACGACGGTCTCGCGGTGACTTTCACGAAGCGAGGCGGTCGGCGACCGACACCACACGTCGCGCCAGGTGCTCAAGGGCGTTCTCGGTAGCGTCGTCGAACTCCTTGATGTTGTCGTGGGTCGCCACCAGGCTCACGCCGTACGGATTACCGTCGATGAACTTGCACGGGTCGGTGTATCCCGGCGGCACGATGATGCCGCCGAAATGCATCAGCGTGATGTACAGCGCAAGCAGGGTGGTTTCCTGACCGCCGTGCAGGGTGTTGGACGACGTGAAGGCCGCATACACCTTGTCGGCGAGCTTGCCTTCGGCCCACAGCCCGCCCAGCGAATCGAGGAAGGTGCGCAATTGCGCTGCGGGCGAGCCGAACCGAGTCGGTGAGCCGAAGATCACCGCGTCCGCCCAGACGATGTCGTCGCCGGTGGCTGCGGGAAGATCCTTGGTGGCTTCGTAGTTCGCCGTCCAGGCCGGGTTGTGGGCGAACGATTCCGGGTCGTGGGTTTCGGCGACGTGTCGCACCCGGACTTCGGCGCCCGCGGCCTCGGCCGCCGCAGCGACGCGCTGTGCCATCGTGGTGCCGTGACCGGTGGCGGAGTAGTAGATGATCGCGAGTTTTGTCACGGGGCTAGCTTAGGCATATCGGTGATGCCGAATTCGCGGCGCAGCAGCGTGCGGGCGGCGTAGTAACCGGCCATGCCGTGCACGCCGCCACCGGGCGGGGTAGCTGCCGAGCACAGATACACCTTGGGAATCGGTGTGCACCAAGGGTTTAGCCGCGGTGTGGGGCCGGCGATCGCACGCCAGGCGGAATTTCCGCCCATCCCGATATCGCCGCCGACGTAGTTGGCGTTGTGGTCGGCCATGCGAGCGGCGGGCACCGTGCGGGCCGCCACCACGATGTCGCGGAAGCCGGGTGCGAACCGTTCCACGACCCCGGTCACGGCCTCGGTCGCATCCAGCGTGGAACCCGACGGCACGTGGGCGTAGGTCCAGAATGGGCGGCGACCCTGGCTGTCTATCCGGCCGGAATCGGCAATGTTCGGCGAGGCGGCCAGCACCATCGGCCACTGCGCGTGGCGCCCGACCGCGATGTCTGCCTCGGCTCGCGCCATCTGCTCGCGGGTGCCGCCGAGATGAAGGGTCGGCGCCTGGTTCAGCCGCGGGTCGGACCATGGAATGTCGTCGCTGAGCACAAAGTCCACCTTGGCAACGCCCGGTCCAAATCGATAGCGGCGCAACGCTTTAGCGTACCGAGGCGGGAGTGCGTCACCGTATATCCGCAGCAGCGCGGTCGGTGCGGTGTCAAATGCGACGACACCGCCAGGCGGCTCGGCGATTTCGACACCGGCCGTGAGCTCGCCACCGTGCGCGCGTAGGTCGGCGATCAGCGCATCGGTGATCACCCGGCTGCCACCCACCGGAATCGGCCAGCCGACCGAATGGGCGAGTGTGGCCAGCATCAACCCGGCGCCGGCCGCCGTCAATGATGGCATCCGCGAAATCACATGGGCGGCAACGCCGGTGAACAAGGCGCGGGCATCCTCACCAACCAGCGACCGCCACGCCGGGGTGCCCTGGGCCAACAATCGCAGTCCGAGGCGCAGCGCGGACGGCAACGAACTGGGCACCGAACGCTTGTCGCCGAGCATCACCGAAACCACCGCATCGGAGTCCGTCACCAACGGGTGAAGCAGGCGCCGCCAGGACGCACCGTCCTCCAATTCGGCGCAGGTGCGCGCCAGATCGCGGTAGGCGATTGCCGCGGGCCGGTCCGGCAGCGGGCTGCCATACGCAATCTCGGGCACCGCCAGCTTCACGCCTCGTGCGGGCAGGTCGAACTCGGCGAAAAACGGCGATGCCAGCGCCAGCGGGTGAACCGCGGAGCACACATCGTGTAAGACTCCGCGAAATTCGAAGTCGGCCGCGGTGCGCGCGCCGCCGCCAAAGGTCGGCTGCGCTTCGACGACCTGTACCTTCAGACCGGCGCGGGCACAGATGACGGCCGTAGCGAGCCCGTTGGGCCCGCTGCCGACGACGGTGACGTCCACCACCCAATTACAGCCGATACGCTGGCGGCGTGAACTTGCCTGTTGTGTTAATCGCCGACAAACTCGCCCAATCGACCGTCGCCGCGCTGGGAGACCAGGTCGAGGTGCGCTGGGTAGACGGTCCCGACCGGGAGAAGCTGCTGGCTGCGGTGCCCGAGGCCGACGCGTTGCTGGTGCGGTCGGCCACCACCGTCGACGCCGAGGTGCTGGCGGCGGCCCGCAAGCTGAAGATTGTCGCCCGTGCCGGAGTCGGGCTGGACAACGTCGACGTGGATGCCGCCACCGCGCGCGGTGTGCTGGTGGTCAATGCCCCGACATCGAACATCCACAGCGCCGCCGAGCACGCATTGGCGCTGCTGCTGGCCGCATCCCGGCAGATCGCGGCGGCTGATGCCTCGTTGCGGGAGCACACCTGGAAGCGGTCGTCGTTCTCCGGCACCGAGATTTTCGGCAAGACCGTCGGCGTGGTGGGGCTGGGCCGGATCGGCCAGCTGGTTGCCCAGCGGATCGCGGCGTTCGGTGCCCACGTCATCGCCTACGACCCGTATGTGGCGCCGGCCCGCGCCGCGCAGCTCGGCATCGAACTGCTGTCCCTCGACGAGCTGCTGGCCCGGGCCGACTTCATCTCGGTGCATCTGCCGAAGACGCCCGAAACGGCAGGCCTGATCGACAAGGAGGCGCTGGCGAAGACCAAGCCGGGCATCATCATCATCAACGCCGCGCGTGGCGGCCTGGTGGACGAGGCGGCGCTGGCCGAAGCGGTGCGCAGCGGACATGTGCGGGCGGCCGGTGTCGACGTGTTCGCCGCCGAGCCGTGCACTGACAGCCCGCTGTTCGAGCTGCCGCAGGTCGTGGTCACACCCCATCTGGGGGCGTCCACCGCCGAGGCTCAGGACCGGGCCGGCACCGACGTGGCGGAGAGCGTGCGGCTGGCTCTGGCGGGGGAGTTCGTTCCCGACGCGGTCAACGTCGGCGGCGGAGTGGTCAACGAAGAGGTAGCACCCTGGCTGGACCTGGTGCGCAAGCTCGGGCTGCTGGCCGGTGTGTTGTCCGACGAACTACCGGTGGCGCTGTCGGTGCAGGTCCGTGGTGAGCTGGCCGCCGAAGAGGTCGAGGTACTGCGACTGTCGGCGCTGCGCGGCTTGTTCTCCGCTGTCATCGAGTATCCGGTGACCTTCGTCAACGCACCTGCGGTGGCCGCTGAGCGAGGGGTTTCCGCCGACATCACCACTGCCTCGGAAAGCCCCAATCATCGCAGTGTCGTCGACGTGCGGGCGGTCGCCTCCGACGGCTCGGTGGTCAACGTCGCCGGCACGCTGGCCGGGCCGCAAGAGGTGCACAAGATCGTGCAGATCAACGGCCGCCATTTCGACATGCGCGCCGAAGGCATCAACCTGGTCATCCATTACGTCGACCGACCCGGAGCGCTGGGCAAGATCGGCACCCTGCTGGGCGCGGCCGGGGTCAACATCCATGCCGCGCAGCTGTCCGAGGACGTCGAGGGCCCGGGTGCGACGATTCTGCTGCGCCTGGACCGCGACGTGCCCGACGACGTGCGGTCCGCGATCGGTGCGGCCGTCGACGCCTACAAGCTCAAGGTGGTTGATCTGTCGTGAAGCGCGCCGGCGACGATGCAGAGCGAAGCGATGAGGTGGGGGCACCTCCCGCTTGCGGGGGAGAGCGGCGCTGATGAGATTGGCGATCGTCGGCGGCGACGGGATCGGCCCGGAGGTGGTGGCCGAGGCGGTCAAAGTGCTTGACGCAGTTCTACCGGGCGTGCAGAAGACGACCTACGATCTGGGCGCGCGGCGTTACCACGCCACCGGTGAGCTACTGCCGGAGTCGGTGCTCGCCGAATTGCGGGAGCATGACGCCATCCTGCTCGGGGCGGTCGGTGATCCGTCAGTGCCCAGTGGTGTGCTGGAGCGAGGTCTGTTGCTGCGCCTGCGCTTCGAGCTGGATCACCACATCAACCTGCGACCCGCCCGGCTGTATCCAGGCGTGAGCAGTCCGCTCGCAGGAAACCCCGAGATCGACTTTGTGGTGGTGCGCGAGGGGACCGAAGGTCCCTACACCGGAAACGGTGGTGCGATTCGCGTCGGAACGCCCAACGAGGTAGCCACCGAGGTCAGCGTGAACACTGCGTTCGGTGTGCGCCGAGTGGTTCAGGACGCGTTCGAGCGCGCCCGGCGGCGTCGCAAACACCTGACGCTGGTGCACAAGACCAACGTGCTGACGTTCGCCGGGGCGTTGTGGTGGCGGACCGTGCAGGAGGTCGCCAAAAAGTACCCCGACGTCGAGGTGGCCTATCAACACGTCGACGCTGCCACCATCTTTATGGTGACCGACCCGGGTCGCTTCGACGTGATCGTGACCGACAACCTGTTCGGCGACATCATCACCGACTTGGCCGCGGCGGTCTGCGGCGGTATTGGCTTGGCCGCCAGCGGAAATATCGATGCCACCCGGACCAATCCTTCGATGTTTGAGCCGGTGCACGGCAGTGCACCAGATATCGCGGGTCAGGGCATCGCCGATCCGACCGCGGCGATCATGTCGGTGGCGCTGCTGCTTGCCCATCTCGGCGAGGACGACACCGCTGGCCGGGTGGACCGGGCGGTCGAGAGTTATCTGGCAACTCGTGGGAGCGAACGGCGTTCCACCAGCGAAGTCGGCGAACGGATTGCCGCCGCGCTCTAGTCTCCAAGCCGGGCGGGAGCAAGTGGACCGGCACCAACGGCACCGCCAACAACGGGAACAACGCGCACAGCGCCCAGGCCGGCGGATATTTGGCCGCGGTGATCAGCGCACCGAATAGTGGGGGTCCGCCAGCCGCCATCAGCCGCTGGGTGGTGTTATGTGTGCCCAGCGCGCGTCCGCTCCAGAATGGCCCGGCGAACTCGGTGATCGCGGTTGCTTCCAACCCGTTGTCGAGCACCGCGATCACCGATATGGCGATCATGAGCATCACGTCATACCGCGAACCCTGGTTATCGACGAGCGCGAGCAGGAACAGGGTCGCGGCGGCGGCGACGGCGATGATGCGGACCGGTCGCATTCGTGAGCCGACTCGGTCAGACCAGCGGCCGACCGCGATGCGGCCCAGTGCACCGAGCAGCTGCGAGACGGTAACCAAAGCGCCGGCCGCTGCGACCGACCAACCATGGTGGTTCATCAGCCAGACCAACATGAACGTCACGGTCACCGTCTGCGGCATCATCAGCAGCGCCCCTACCGCGTGAATTCGCCACAAGGTGTACGACCCGCGATAAGGGCTGGCCAGCTCCGACTCAGTGGCCGTCTTGCGCGATTTCCGCGGCGGGTCGACGACGCCGACTAGGGCGGCGACCGCCGACACCGTGCACATCACTGCGGGGAACATCAACCCCGAGTGGGTGCCGCGTTCGGCCAGCTCGGGTATGACCAACGCGCCCAAGGCGATTCCCAGCGGTTGCGCGGTCTGGCGGATTCCCATCGCGAGGCCGCGTTGGTGCGGCGGGAACCAAGCGGACACCAGCCGGCCGCCGGCGGTATTACAGCTGGCGGCGGCCATGCCGCCGAGAAACAGATACACACCCATCCACACCAGTGAATGGACCGATGCCGCGGCGTAGGCCGCGATCGCGGTGAGCGCCGAGCCCGCGGTTAGCACGATCCGCTCGCCCACGTGGTCTAGCACGTAGCCCCAGATGACCAGCGTGACCACCATGCCCCAGCTGGGCATCGACGACAGCAGACTGGCTTCGGTCAGAGGGGTTCCGCGCGCGGCTTCGAGCGTGGGGATCAGGAATGCCACGCTGTTTATGAAGAGGAAGGAACTTGACGTCACCACCAGCGAGACGACCAGGATCATCCAGCGCCCGCGGCCCGGGCCCACTGAGTCTGGGGTGATCGGGTCCGCTGGCACCGAATAATGCTTGCACACGCAGCTGACACCTGCCTTTGGAGAACGATGGCCGATTAGTCCGTGACGGCAGCCCGGCTGCGCCGCGCTCGCGATCGTCACGGGCTGGATTGTGACGACCCGCAGCGCCCGGCTGCGCCGCGCTCGCGATCGTCACGGGCTGGATTGTGACGACCCGCAGCGCCCGGCTGCGCCGCGCTCGCGATCGTCACGGGCTGGATTGTGACGACCCGCAGCGCCCGGCTGCGCCGCGCTCGCGATCGTCACTAGGCTCAAGCGAATGCGCCTCGGTCGAATCGCGAGTCCAGACGGCGTCGCCTTCGTCAGCATCGACGGCGAGCCGGACGATCCCGGCGGGATGACCGCCCGTGAGATCGCCGAGCACCCGTTCGGCACGCCGACCTTCACTGGACGCTCATGGCCGCTGGCCGATGTGCGACTGCTTGCTCCGATGCTGGCCGGCAAGGTGGTCTGCGTCGGTAAGAACTATGCCGACCACATCGCGGAGATGGGCGGCCAAACGGGCACAGTGCCGGCGGACCCGGTGATATTCCTCAAGCCCAATACCGCGATCATCGGACCTAATGTACCGATTCGCTTGCCTGCCAACGCATCACCCGTGCATTTCGAGGGCGAACTGGCGATAGTGATTGGCCGGCCGTGCAAAGACGTCCCGGCCGCCCGTGCCGCCGACTACATCTTGGGCTACACCATCGGCAACGACGTGTCGGCTCGCGATCAACAGCAGGCCGATGGCCAGTGGACTCGCGCCAAAGGCCACGACACCTTCTGCCCGGTGGGCCCGTGGATCGCCACCGACGTCGACCCGGCCGATCTCGAACTGCGCACCGAAGTCAATGGCGAAGTCAAACAACGCAGCCGCACCTCGCTGATGATCCACGACGTCGGTGCCATCGTGGAATGGATCTCGGCGGTAATGACATTGCTGCCCGGTGATCTCATCCTCACCGGAACACCCGCCGGTGTCGGTCCCATCGAGGACGGTGACACCGTCTCCATCACTATCGAGGGCATCGGCACACTCACCAATCCCGTAGTCCGCAAAGGAAAGTCGTGACCGTAGCAGACCCTGATGCAGGCACTGTCCGGGTCCGATTCTGCCCATCGCCCACCGGCACTCCCCATGTCGGGATGGTCCGCACCGCGCTGTTCAACTGGGCCTACGCCCGCCACACCGGCGGTACCTTCGTCTTTCGCGTCGAGGACACCGACGCCCAGCGTGACAGCGAGGAAAGCTATCTGGCCCTACTCGACGCGCTGCGCTGGCTCGGCCTGAACTGGGACGAGGGGCCCGAGGTCGGCGGACCGTACGGCCCCTACCGGCAGTCGCAGCGCACCGACATCTACCACGAGGTGGTGGCCAAGCTGCTCGCGGCGGGAGAGGCCTACCATGCCTTTTCGACGCCGGAGGAAGTCGAGGCCCGCCATGTCGCCGCCGGGCGCAATCCCAAACTGGGCTATGACAACTTCGACCGTGATCTGACCGAGGCACAGCGCTCGGCGTACCTGGCCGAGGGCCGCAAGCCGGTGGTACGGCTGCGGATGCCCGACGAAGATCTCAGCTGGGATGATCTGGTGCGTGGAACCACCACGTTCGCGGCGGGCAGCGTGCCCGATTTCGCGTTGACCCGGGCAAGCGGAGATCCGTTGTACACCTTGGTCAACCCGTGTGACGACGCGCTGATGAAGATCACGCATGTGCTGCGTGGCGAGGATCTGCTGCCGTCGACTCCGCGCCAGCTGGCGCTGTATCAGGCGCTGATCCGCATCGGGGTGGCCGAGCGTATTCCCGAATTCGCACACCTCCCAACGGTATTGGGGGAAGGAACCAAGAAACTCTCGAAGCGCGACCCGCAGTCGAATCTGTTCGCTCACCGCGACCGGGGCTTCATCCCCGAAGGGCTGCTGAATTATCTTGCGTTGCTCGGCTGGGCGATCGCCGATGATCACGACCTGTTCAGTCTCGATGAGATGGTGGCCGCATTCGACGTTGCCGACGTCAACTCCAATCCGGCCCGGTTCGACCAGCAGAAGGCCGACGCGCTTAACGCCGAGCACATTCGGATGCTCGACCCGGACGACTTCACCGGCAGGCTGCGGGACTACTTGCACGTGCACGGCCATCACCTCGAGCTGGACCCGGAGAGATACGAAGCGGGATTCGCCGCTGCTGCCCATCTGGTGCAGACCCGCATCGTTGTGCTTGGTGACGCGTGGGACCTGCTGAAGTTCCTCAACGACGACGAGTACGCCATCGACCCCAAGGCCGCCGCCAAGGAGCTGGGCCCGGATGCCGGTCCGGTGCTCTCTGCCGCTCTGGCCGCTCTGGACGGCGCGGCGGACTGGACTACGACGGGTATCGAGGACGCTCTGAAGGGCGCACTCATCGAGGATCTCGGCCTCAAACCACGCAAGGCATTCGGGCCGATCCGGGTTGCCGCCACGGGGACGTCGGTCAGCCCGCCGTTGTTCGAATCGCTGGAGCTACTCGGCCGCGACCGCAGCCTGCAGCGGCTCCGCGCTGCGCGCGAAACGGTCGCCTAAGAGACGAAGACCACGCGTGCGGATTGCGGGGTGAGACTTTGGTAGTCTGCACGTCGGCCGACAACGGCTGGCAGCGGCGGTCACCAGAAGCTTGTTACAGTCCGCAGAATGTGCTCTGACCAGTGGTTTTAGGCAGCCAATGGGGTATGGTGTAATTGGCAACACAGCTGATTCTGGTTCAGCCATTCTAGGTTCGAGTCCTGGTACCCCAGCAAAATAGCTCGACTGCAAGCGATTAGGTCGGCCTACTTTGGTGAGCTATGCTGGCAGCTCGGATCGGTTCTGGCCCCGTCGTCTAGCGGCCTAGGACGCCGCCCTCTCACGGCGGTAGCGTGGGTTCGAATCCCATCGGGGCTACAAATGACCGTCTACACCGCAGTTACTCGCCGGTCCCCAGTGCGGCCGGTGCAGTGGACCCGCCCACCGGCATGTGCGGCAACCCGAGCTTGCGGTGATCCCAGGAGCGGGCGCGGCGGGCGACGATGCGTACGCAGATGCGCTTGTTCATCATCTGGTCGACCATGGGCTTCATTTCGTCGGTGTAGCGGCCGGTGTAGCGCTCCCACACGCTGACCCCGACCCGGTGCAGGGCGTCGGGATCGTCGACGATCTCCGCAACGCCTTCGAAAGACACCCCGCGCAGAGTGTCATAAGTTTGGCCGCCCTCGATTAGGAAGCTCACCCGCGGATCCCGTTTGAGGTTGACCGCCTTCTGCGACTTGGCCTTAGTCTCCAGCCAGACTTCGCCGTCGACCACGGCGTACCACATCGCGGTCAAGTGCGGCTGGCCGTCGGGGCCGACGGTGGCCAGCGTGCCGGTACGGCTCTTGACGACGAAGCCGGCGATTTCAGCCTCGGACATGACGATGCTCGCGCGCTGATTGGTTCCCATGTGCGTCAGTCTGTCAGGCGACCATAAGCGACTCTGCTTCGACTGTGCCACCGCACAGTCGACGAGCAGCAGGCGCCAGAAGTGCTTTCAGTGCCTAAAGCCGCCGAGTCAGTGCTTCGGCCGCGGCCAGTAGGTCGGCGGCCCAACGCGCCCCGGGGCGCCGGCCCATACGGTCGATCGGGCCGGACACCGAGATCGCCGCGACCACGACACCGCGGCCGTCGCGCACCGGTGCCGACACGCTCGCGACCCCTGGCTCTCGCTCGGCCACGCTTTGCGCCCAACCGCGCCGGCGCACTTCGGCCAGCACGCGGTCGGTGAATTTCGCCGTCGGTAGTACGGCCTCTCTGGTGGCGGCATCGCTGTGGGCCAATAGCACTTTGGCCCCCGAACCCGCCGTCATCGGCAACCTCGCTCCGACTGGAACCGTATCGCGAAGGCCCGCAGCCGGTTCCAGTGCGGCCACGCAGACACGTGAAGTGCCCTCGCGGCGGTACAACTGCACGCTTTCGCCGGTGGTTTCGCGCAACACGGGCAGCACCGCCGCGCTCGCGGCCAGCAGCGGATCGTTGACATGGGCCGCCAGTTCACTGACCGCGGGACCAAGCCGCCAACGGCCTTCGTCGTCGCGTGCCAGCAGGCGATGAACCTCCAGGGCGGCCGCCAGCCGGTACGCGGTGGCCCTGGGCAAGCCGGTTCGGTCACACAGTTGGGCTAACCCGCAGGGAGATTCCGCGATCGTATGCAGCACGCCCATGGCTTTGTCGAGGACGCCGATACCGCTATGCTGTCTCACAAGAAGATACTAGCGTCTCGCATTCTGAGATGACAGCCCAGATTGATCGGCGAGCCGCAATGAGCGAATCGAGGCGCTGCGAGATGGAAAAGACAGTCGAAAAGCCGCGCACGCTGGCCGAGAAGGTTTGGGGCGACCACGTTGTGGTGTCCGGTGAAGGCAGCGCGCCCGACTTGATCTACATCGATCTGCATTTGGTGCACGAGGTCACCAGCCCGCAGGCTTTCGACGGCCTGCGGCTGAACGGCCGCCGGGTGCGGCGGCCCGACTTGACGATCGCCACCGAGGATCACAACGTGCCCACCCTCGACATCGACAAGCCGATCGCGGACCCGGTGTCGCGCACCCAGGTCGAGACGTTGCGGCGAAACTGCGCCGAATTCGGTATCCGGCTACATTCGATGGGCGATATCGACCAGGGCATCGTGCATGTCGTCGGGCCGCAGTTGGGCCTCACCCAACCGGGAATGACGATCGTCTGTGGCGACAGCCACACCTCTACCCATGGCGCCTTCGGCGCGCTGGCGATGGGCATCGGCACCTCGGAGGTCGAGCATGTGCTCGCCACCCAGACGCTGCCGTTGCGGCCATTCAAGACGATGGCGGTCAATATCGATGGGCGGTTACCCGCCGGCGTGACTGCCAAGGACATCATTCTCGCGTTGATCGCCAAGATCGGTACCGGCGGTGGACAGGGTCATGTCATCGAATACCGGGGCAGCGCCATCGAATCGCTGTCGATGGAAGGCCGGATGACGATCTGCAACATGAGCATCGAAGCCGGCGCCCGTGCGGGAATGGTGGCTCCGGACGAGACCACCTACGAATTCTTGCGCGGCCGCCCGCATGCGCCGACCGGCGCACAGTGGGATGCTGCTCTCGCGTACTGGCAGCAGCTGCGCACTGACGCCGGCGCCGTCTTCGACACCGAGGTCTATCTCGACGCGACGTCGTTGAGCCCGTTCGTCACCTGGGGGACAAACCCCGGCCAAGGTGTGCCATTGGCCGCGGCCGTGCCGGATCCCGAGCTCATGACCGACGAGGGAGAGCGGCAGGCCGCCGAGAAAGCGTTGGCGTACATGGACCTTCGACCCGGAGTGCCGATGCGCGATATAGCGGTCGACGCCGTGTTCGTCGGGTCGTGTACCAACGGACGCATTGAAGATCTGCGGGTGGTAGCCGACGTGCTGCATGGCCGCAAGCTGGCCCAGGGTGTGCGGATGCTGGTCGTTCCGGGCTCGATGCGGGTGCGCGCGCAGGCCGAAGCTGAGGGGCTTGGTGAGATCTTCACCGCCGCAGGCGCCGAATGGCGGCAGGCGGGCTGCTCAATGTGCCTGGGTATGAACCCCGATCAGCTCGCGCCCGGGGAGCGGTGTGCGGCGACGTCTAACCGCAACTTCGAAGGGCGGCAGGGCAAGGGCGGCCGTACACATCTGGTGTCCCCGGCCGTCGCTGCCGCCACCGCGGTCCGCGGCACACTGTCCGCCCCGGCCGACTTGAATTGAGATAGAGGAATGGGGATCAGCATGGAAGCCTTTCACACCCACACCGGAATCGGCGTGCCGCTGCGGCGGTCCAATGTCGATACCGATCAGATCATTCCAGCGGTGTATTTGAAGCGCGTCACTCGAACCGGTTTCGAGGACGGATTGTTCGCGACCTGGCGGTCGGATCCCTCATTCGTGCTAAACCTCAGCCCCTTTGACCGAGGCTCGGTCCTGGTCGCCGGACCCGATTTCGGCACCGGATCGTCGCGTGAGCATGCGGTGTGGGCGCTCATGGACTACGGCTTCCGGGTGGTTATCTCATCTCGATTCGGTGACATTTTCCGGGGCAACGCGGGCAAGGCGGGGCTGTTGGCGGCCGAAGTCAGCCAAGACGGTGTTGAACTTCTTTGGAAGCTCATCGAGCAGAGTCCGGGGTTGGAAATCACTGCCAATCTTCAAGATCGAAATATCACCGCGGGAACAGCGGTGCTGCCGTTCAACATTGACGACCACACTGCTTGGCGACTGCTCGAGGGTCTTGACGATATAGCCCTTACGCTGCGGAAACTCGACGAGATCGAGTCTTTTGAGGCGGCTTACCCCGAGTGGAAACCGCGCACTCTGCCCGCGTCCTGAAGGGTCGATCGGGACGGAATTTCCGCTCGGTCGCCTAAGTAAACCGGGCCCATTTCGAGGCCGCGCCACCGGTCAAGGGCGGCAACCGGATTGCGAAAATTCTGATCATCGGGTCTTGAAATTGCGCGTGGCTCTTGGAAATCAGCGGCTCGAGGGTTTACCGTGTTCGCTAGTCGGTTCAAAAACGAGGACCACTGGCTTCGGAGGGTATGGATGAACAAGGCAGAGCTCATAGATGAGCTCACACGGAAATTGAAGACGGATCGTCGGCAGGCGACCGACGCCGTCGAGAATGTCGTCGACACCATTGTGCGTGCGGTACACAAAGGCGACAGCGTCACCATTACCGGTTTCGGTGTGTTCGAACAGCGTCGCCGCGCGGCGCGCGTGGCTCGCAATCCCCGTACCGGCGAGACGGTGAAGGTGAAGCCGACGTCCGTCCCGGCGTTCCGTCCGGGTGCGCAATTCAAAGCGGTTGTGGCTGGCGCACAGCGCCTCCCGGCGGAAGGACCTGCAGTGAAGCGTGGTGTGGTAGGCGCAGCCAAGAAGGCGGCGAAGAAGTCACCGGCCAAGAAGGCCGCGACCAAGGCACCGGCCAAGAAAGCCGCGACCAAGGCTCCGGCCAAGAAGGCGGTGGCGAAGAAGGCACCGGCCACCAAGGCTGCAAAGGCGCCCGCCAAGAAAGCCACCAAGGCCGTGAAGGCACCCGCGAAAAAGGTGACCAAAGCGGTGAAGAAGGTCGCCGCCAAGGCTCCAGTGCGCAAGGCGGCAACCAAGGCTCCGGCTAAGAAGGCAGCGGCAAAGAGGCCGGCCAGCAAGGCTCCTGCCAAGAAGGCTGCAAGCAGGCGGGGCCGCAAGTAAGTCGGTAAGCAGTCTCACACGCAGATACCCTTCGGGTGGCAGCGATGCCCCCGAAGGGTATTCGCGCGTCAGGCCTGCACGTTGGCGGCCAGCGGGCCGCCGATGTGGTCGGCTGCCGTCAGCTTGCCGGCCGACAGCGAGAGCACCCACGTACTGCCCTTGTGGTTGCGGGATCTGTCGGGGCGTACTCCATCGCGTTCGCACCACCGCGCGACCAGGTCCGGAATCACCTTGCCCTGCGAGCAGATCACCGGTGTGCCCCCCTGCGCGGCGATCCGCAGGACCCGTTGTCGGCCGCGTTTAGGGTTCTTGGCGTAGGCCTCCTCGGTCAGGGCGGGCTCGTTGTGGATGGGCACACCCAGTTCTGCGGCGAGAGGTTCTACCGTCTGGTGACAGCGCACCCGGTCGGCCGCATACACGTCGGTGGGGCCAAAGGCCAGCAGTTGTGGAACCAGTGCCTCCGCTTGCGCGCGTCCTCGCTTGTCCAACGGTCGCTTGGTGTCATCCCCCGAGTAGCGTGACCTGCTGCCGGCGGTGCCGTGCCGGACCACCAGCACGGTCTGGGTGTCCGCCGGTTGTTCAGCGAACTGGCGCAAGACCTTTCGATCCTGTGCGTAGTCAAGCTTTTTCATCGCGTCGGCAACCGGCAGCCAGACCAGCTCGTCGACCTCTTTTCCCGGGGTGAATTCCCCGCCGGTGCTGCGGGCCGCCCAGTAGTACACCTTTTTGACGCCTAGGTCGATCGGGTAGCTCACCGTGACGAGCCGTCGGCCGAGGTTTGAGTGCTGCCCCGTCTCCTCGAATACTTCCCGCACGGCAGCCACCGCTGCGGTCTCGCCGGGGTCCACTTTGCCCTTGGGCAGCGACCAGTCGTCGTAACGGGGGCGGTGGATCACGGCAATCTCGACTCCCGGGTTGGCACTGCTGCCGGGTCGCCACAAAACCGCGCCGGCGGCATATACAATCCGACTCCCTGGGCGCCGACGGGCCGATGAGTTCTGGATCGACAACTCAACTCCTGCAGGTCAATTCGGCCAGGGCCGCTCACGGTTGTGGATGTGGCCCGGAAATAACCACACAGTGTTAGGGGCTGGTATGCCGCTCCATCAACGATACTTGGTGGTCACGCACGGTGTGGCCCTCCTGTGGCGACGCGGTCCACTGCCCGTCGGGCCCGAGTTCCCAGCACCGGGTCGACGGGTGCAGTGCGGACTCGAACAACTCGTCCAGCTGCGCGGTCAGCCTCGGGTCCTTGACCTGAACCAGCACCTCGACTCGCCGGTCGAGATTGCGGTGCATCATGTCGGCGCTGCCGATCCAGAACTCGTTGATGCGACTGAAATGGATGATCCGTGAGTGCTCCAGGAATCGGCCGAGAATCGAGCGGACCGAAATGTTTTCGGAGAAGCCTTCCGTGCCTGGGCGCAGTGCGCAGATGCCGCGCACCACCACTTCGACCCGCACGCCCGCCTGGGATGCGCGATACAGCGCGTCGATGACCTGTTCGTCGACAAGAGCGTTCATCTTGAGCCGGATCCGCCCCTCGCCGCTTTCGCGGTGGGCGGCAACCTCGCGCTCGACGCGTTCGATGATGCCGGTGCGAATGCCGTGCGGGGCCACCAACAGGTTGCGGTAGGACAACTTACGTGAGTAGCCGGTCAGCGAATTGAACAAGTCGGTGAGATCGGCCCCGATATCGGGGGCGGCTGTGAGCAGACCGACGTCTTCGTACAGTCGCGCCGTCTTGCCGTTGTAGTTGCCGGTCCCGACATGGCAGTACCGCCGGATCACCGGGCCTTCGCGGCGCACCACCAGGCAGGTTTTGCAGTGTGTCTTCAGCCCTACGAACCCGTACACCACATGCACGCCCGCCTGCTCCAATGTGCGCGCCCACTGGATGTTGGCCTGCTCGTCAAAGCGTGCCTTGATCTCGACCATTGCCACCACTTGCTTTCCGGCCGCGGCGGCTTCGATCAGCGCCCGAACTATCGGCGAATCACCGGATGTGCGGTACAGCGTCTGTTTGATCGCCAGTACGTTGGGGTCGGCGGCGGCCTGCTCGATGAATCGCTGCACGCTGGTGGAGAACGAGTCATACGGATGATGCACCAGCACATCGCCTTCGCGCAGCGTCGCGAAGATGCTCTTGGGCGTTTCCCGCTCGGCGAAGGCGGGATGGGTGGCCGGAACAAATGTCCGGTCTTTGAGTGCTGGACGTTCCAGGCCGTAGATCTGCCACAACGACGACAGATCAAGAAGCCCCGGGACTTCGATGACATCCCCGGGATCCACGTCGAGTTCCCGCAGCAGCAGTTCTAACATGCTCTCGGTCATGTCGTCGGCGATCTCGAGTCGCACTGGCGAACCAAACCGCCTGCGCGCCAACTCCCGTTCCAGCGCTTGCAGCAGGTCTTCGTCGCGGTCCTCTTCAACCTCGAAGTCAGCGTTGCGGGTAATGCGGAACGCGTGATGCTCGACGATTTCCATACCCGGGAAAAGCACCGGAAGGAAGGCTGCGATCAGCTCTTCCAGTGGCAGGTAGCGGATTATGGCCTGCCCTTCGGTCCCGTCTGCACCGTCATGGCTTTCGAGCTCGACGAAGCGATCGACGTTGTCGGGCACCTTGACTCGGGCGAAGTGCTGACCGCCGTCGTCGGGCTGCTTCACGGTGACCGCCAGGTTCAGACTCAACCCGCTGACGAACGGGAACGGGTGAGCTGGGTCGACGGCCAGCGGTGTCAGGACCGGGAAGACCTGCTCGTTGAAATAGGTCGATAGTTGCTCGCGCTCAGCCTGATCCAGATCGGCCCACGTGACGATAAAGATGCCTTCCTCGGCTAGCGCTGGTCGCACCGAATCGAGGAACACCTGGGCGTGGCGGGTCGCGATCTGCTGGGTCTGCTCGCCGATGCGTGCCAGTTGCTCGCGCGGCGTCAGACCGTCGGCCGAACGGACAGACAGCCCCATCTCGTCGCGGCGCTTGAGGCCGGCCACCCGGACCATGTAGAACTCGTCGAGGTTGGAAGCGAAGATCGCCAGAAACTTGGCTCGCTCCAGCAACGGAAGCGAGTTATCGGCAGCCAGTGCCAGCACGCGTGCGTTGAAGTCCAGCCAGCTCAATTCCCGGTTGAGGTAGCGGTCCTCTGGCAGCTGGTCGGTGATCGCGGCGGGGGTCGCAGCGGGTGGTGCCGCCACCACCGAGTCGTCTGGTTGCCATACAGTTTCTTCGGGGCGCGCCTGAGCTTCGATGTCGGTCACCCTGCGATCATTGCTCATCACCTGGTGGTGGGGCCAGCGCCCAAGGGAGATCCATCCGCCGTTGGTGTGCTGTTCACCCTCGGATGCCCTAGCGCTCAGCCCCCTAATGCGCTGCGACTGCCCGCGCGGTCGCGGGCCCGACCCCGAGACGGCGGGCGGCCGCCAGGTCGGCGGGTGTGTCGACATCGCATCGCAGGCCAGGCCAGGCACCCGTCAGCTCGATAGCACCCGAACGGCGATGTCGCGCGGACGAATCCGGCCCGAATTGCGGGTCGAGCGCGGCTCCGAACGCGCAGAGTGCGGAGGTTCCGGTTCCCAGCCGGTCAGCGACGAAGCTGCGCCGATGGTGTCGTGCGGCAGCGATCGCCTCGGACAGCTCTTGTGTCTGTAACGCGGGTAAATCACCTTGCAGCACAACGATATTGGAGAATGACCCGGCCAACGCGCGTGCGGCGGATGCGATCGCGTTGTTCAGTGGGTCACTGTGGCCCTCGGGCGTCGGGTCGGCCAGCACATCCGCGCCGAGCTCGGTCGCCGCAGCCGCCGCGGCTTCGTCGGGCGTGATCACCGTGATCGCGCGCAATGATGCAACGCGTGCCGCCGCGGTTAGGGTGTCGACCAACATGGCAAGCACCACGTTTTCCCGGGTGCGCGCCGAGAAGACCGGGGCCAGCCTGGTCTTGGCGGCTGCCAACCGCTTGACGGCGATGATCAAGCCGATATCCGCACCGTCGGCCGGTGTGCCGCTCATGAGTTCATCCTGCCAGCGCTGGTCTCCGGGTCGGCGCCGCCTCCCACGCTCGGGCTGGGTCTGCTGGCCCGGCTCCTTCTCTGGCCGTCCCGGCCAGCATCGTCGCCGGGCTGGGTCTGATGGCCCGGCTCCTTCTCTGGCCGTCCCGGCCAGCATCGTCGCCGGGCTGGGTCTGATGGCCCGGCTCCTTCTCTGGCCGTCCCGGCCAGCATCGTCGCCGGGCTAATCTGAAGCGCCGGCGGGAAAATAAACAGGCGGCGAATAACCAGGGTTCGATGACATACGGGGGTGGTGGATGGCCAGCACGCAAGGCGCCGTGGCGGTAATGGGCGCCGGTGCATGGGGCACGGCGTTGGCCAAGGTGCTCGCCGACGCCGGCGGAGAGGTTAAGTTGTGGGCGAGGCGATCTGACGTCGCGGAGCAGATCAATGCCACCCGATACAACCCCGGCTATCTGCCCGGTGCGCTGCTGCCGCCGAGCATCCGCGCCACCGCCGATGCCGAAGAGGCGCTGAGCGGCGCGACGACCGTGTTGCTGGGCGTACCGGCGCAGATGATGCGGACCAACCTTGCGCAGTGGGCCGGGCTGTTGTCGAAGGACGCGACGCTGGTCAGTTTGGCCAAGGGCATCGAGCTGGGCACCCTGATGCGGATGAGTCAGGTCATCGTTTCGGTGACGGGTGTGGACCCAGCACACGTCGCGGTGATTTCGGGGCCGAACTTGGCCAGTGAGATCGCCGAGTGCCAGCCCGCCGCCACCGTTGTGGCGTGCAGCGACTCCGGCCGCGCAGTCGCCTTGCAGCGGATGCTGAACAGCGGGTACTTCCGTCCGTACACCAACAGCGATGTCGTGGGCGCGGAGGTCGGTGGGGCGTGCAAGAACGTCATCGCGCTCGCATGTGGAATGGCGGCCGGCGTCGGCCTCGGCGAAAACACCGCGGCGGCGATCATCACCCGGGGCCTGGCGGAGATCATCCGGCTCGGGATAGCACTCGGCGCCAAGGGCGCGACGCTCGCCGGTCTGGCAGGGGTGGGCGACCTGGTGGCCACCTGCACCTCGCCGCATTCGCGTAACCGCTCGTTGGGCGAACGCCTGGGGCGAGGCGCGACCATGGAGTCGGCGTTGGAGGGCAAGGATGGACATGTCGTCGAGGGGGTGACGTCATGCGAATCAGTGCTCGCGCTGGCGTCCAGTTACGACGTCGAGATGCCACTGACCGACGCCGTGCACCGGGTGTGTCACAAGGGACTTTCGGTCGACGAGGCGATGGCTCTGCTGTTGGGTCGCAGCACGAAGCCCGAATGAGCCCGGCCCGGTCTTGCGGGCGCTAAAACCCCAGCTAGGGGCCAGCCATCCGACCTAACGGCTCTTCAACCGGTAGCCTCTCTAGGTTGTGAATGCCTCCGACCGGCGATTGACGCCGCGGCCGCCACGTGCCGGCCGCGTGCGAGTCGCCGTCGTGTTCGGCGGCCGCAGCAACGAACACTCCATCTCGTGCGTGTCCGCGGGCAGCATCCTGCGCAATCTCGACCCACAGCGGTTCGACGTGATCGCGGTCGGCATCACTCCGGAAGGTTCGTGGGTGCTCACCGACGGCAACCCGGATGCGCTGGCGATCACCAACCGGCAGCTTCCCGCGGTGAGCTCGCAATCGGGCACCGAGCTGGCCCTGCCGGCCGATCCGCGGCGCAGCGGCCAGTTGGTGTCACTTTCGCCCGGTGCCGGTGAGGTGTTGGCGTCGGTCGACGTGGTGTTCCCGGTGCTGCACGGCCCATACGGTGAGGACGGCACGATCCAGGGGCTGCTCGAACTCGCCGGGGTGCCGTACGTCGGCGCCGGTGTGCTGGCCAGTGCCGTGGGCATGGACAAGGAATTCACCAAGAAGCTGCTCGCCGCCGATGGACTTCCGGTCGGCGCACACGCGGTGCTGCGCCCGTCGTGGCCGACGCTGCATCCCAAGGAGTGCGAGCGGCTGGGTTTGCCGGTGTTCGTCAAGCCGGCTCGAGGTGGCTCCTCGATCGGTGTCAGCCGGGTGTCGAGCTGGGACCAGCTGCCCGCCGCGGTTGCCGATGCTCGCCGGCATGATCCGAAAGTGATCGTCGAGGCGGCGATCAACGGCCGCGAGCTGGAGTGCGGCGTGCTCGAAATGCCGGACGGCACAGTCGAAGCCAGCACGGTGGGGGAGATCCGGGTGGCCGGGGTGCGGGGTCGTGAGGACTCCCTCTACGACTTCGCGACGAAATACCTCGACGACACAGCCGAATTGGACGTGCCCGCCAAGATCGACGACGACGTCGCCGACACGGTGCGCCAGCTGGCGATCCGGGCGTTTCGGGCCATCGACTGCGAGGGCCTGGCCCGGGTTGATTTCTTTCTCACCGACGACGGGCCGGTGATCAATGAGATCAACACGATGCCGGGTTTCACCACGATCTCGATGTACCCACGGATGTGGGCGGCCAGCGGCGTCGACTATCCCAACCTGCTGGCAACCATGGTGGACACCGCATTGGCTCGGGGCGTGGGTCTGCGCTAACTGCCCTTTTAACCGGGCCGAGCCGGGTTGATGGGCACCGCCGCGATGGTGTGGTCGATCACTTCGGAGAGCTCTTGGATGGGCATCGGCCCCGATCCCGATGGCAGCGTCAGTGCTATATACACCGGCCGGTCCACCGTGTACCAGGTAGATCTGCCCGCGTCACCGGCGGATTGTGGTTCGGCTGCCACCTCGAACCACTGCACCCGGTCGACGATCTGGATGGGGGAACCCACCACGAAATCGGAAGGGCGGTCGAGTCCGCAGCGCAACACCATCGGCTCGCTGCTGGGCCCGGCCCGCCAGGCAGTCGCGCCCTCGGGTGCCGGTTGCGCGGCGGGTGCGCGCTGATAGTCCCCGAGCCGCTGCGGCAGCGCTTGCGCCAGGGCCCGGCATGCGGGATTGGTGGCCTGCGGGGCCGCGACGGCGGGAATGGCAACGGGTTGCGGCGGTGCCTGGCGGGTTGCCGCGATGACCAGGATTACGCTGATCGCTGCCACGGCCAGCGCCACCGCGGCGATCATCAGGGCGCGCGGCGGCCCGCCTAAATCGGCATCGGAGTCGCCTGTCACCTGGCCGGGCACTTCCTGTCTCGTACACTGGCGCGGTCCGCTCGCGCGGGCAGGGACCCAACTTACCGCAGGTCGGGTGACCGTTCAGTGGCCCTCACAAAGCCGGGCCACGCCGGAGGAGGTGGTGTGGGCGATGATGCATCGGGGGAGTCCCCGACGCTGGAGCAGCTTGGTGAGTTCGCCGTAATCGACCGGTTGGTGCGGGGCCGCCGACAGCCGGCTGTGGTGGCACTCGGGCCCGGCGACGACGCGGCGGTGGTGTCTGCCGGCGACGGTCGCACCGTGCTGTCGACCGACATGTTGGTGCAGGACCGGCACTTCCGGCTGGACTGGTCGACACCCCACGAGGTCGGCCGCAAGGCGATCGCCCAGAACGCCGCCGACATCGAGGCGATGGGCGCGCGACCCACGGCGTTTGTGGTGGGCTTCGGAGCGCCCGGTAATACGCCTGCCGCGCAGGTGGACGCGTTGGCCGACGGAATGTGGTACGAGGCGGAGCGGATCGGCGCCGGCATCGTGGGCGGCGACCTGGTCAGCTGCCCGCAGTGGGTGCTGTCGGTGACGGTGCTGGGCGACCTCGACGGTCGCGCGCCGGTGTTGCGATCGGGGGCGAAACCAGGTTCCGTGCTTGCCGTCGTTGGCGAACTGGGCCGCTCGGCCGCTGGATATGCACTGTGGCACAACGAGATTGATGGTTTCGAAGGATTACGGCGCCGCCATGTGGTGCCTGAGCCGCCGTATGGCGAAGGACTGGCGGCGGCAGCTGCCGGGGCCCAGGCGATGATCGACGTCTCCGACGGTCTGGTCGCCGACGTGCGGCACGTCGCCGTGGCGTCCGGAGTGGGCATCGACCTGTCCACCGCGGCGCTGGCCGCAGACCACGGTGCACTGACCGCGGCTGCGGCCGCCGCGGGCGCCGACCCGTGGTCGTGGGTGCTGAGCGGTGGTGAAGACCACGCCCTGGCGGCGTGTTTCGCCGGTCCGGTGCCGGCCGGGTGGCGCGTCATCGGGCGAGTGCTCGACGGGCCGGCCCGAGTGCTTGTCGACGGGCAGGAGTGGCATGGGTACGCGGGCTGGCAGTCGTTCGAAGGTTAGGGTGGCGCGGTGACCGTCTACGCGATCGCCCAGCTGAAATTCACCGACCGGGCAGCATATGACCGGTACCAGGCGAGGTTCATGGAGGTCTTCCGTCGTCACCCGGGAACGCTGCTGGCCGCCGACGAGTCGCCCCAGGTGATGGAGGGGCAGTGGGACCGCGAAAAGCTGGTGCTGATGTCCTTTCCCGACGAGGCCGCATTCCGTGGTTTTGTGCAATCGCCTGAATACGAAGATATCTCGAAGGACCGACGTGCGGGCGCCGACACGGTGGTGCTGCTGGTGAAAGGGCTGCAGTGACCGCGCGCCCGTTGAGTGAACTCGTCGAACAGGGCTGGGCGGCCGCGCTGGACCCGGTCGCGGACCAGGTTGCGCAGATGGGACAGTTTCTACGGGCTGAGATCGCGGCCGGACGCAGGTACCTGCCCGCGGGACCGAACGTGTTGCGCGCCTTCACTTTCCCGTTCGACGACGTCCGGGTCCTGATCGTCGGGCAAGATCCCTATCCGACGCCCGGACATGCTGTGGGCCTGAGCTTCTCGGTGGCTCCCCAGGTGCGGCCGCTACCACGCAGCCTGGAGAACATTTTCGCCGAATACGCGCGCGACCTAGGCTATCCGCTGCCGTCGTGCGGCGATCTCACACCGTGGGCGCAGCGTGGGGTGATGCTGCTCAACAGGGTGCTGACAGTGCAGCCGGGCAGTCCGGCGTCGCATCGCGGTAAGGGCTGGGAGGCGGTTACCGAGTGCGCCATCCGTGCCCTGGTGGCTCGCGAGCAGCCGATGGTGGCGATCCTGTGGGGCCGCGACGCGTCGACGCTGAAACCGATGCTGGCGGTCGGCGACTGCGTCGCGATCGAGTCGCCGCATCCGTCGCCGATGTCGGCGTCGCGGGGGTTCTTCGGCTCGCGACCGTTCAGCCGCGCCAACGAGCTGCTGGCGGGGTTGGGCGCCGACCCAATCGATTGGCGACTGCCCTGACCGAGATGACGGCGCTGCGTGCACACCGGCGGGGCGGCCCGGAGGTACTCGTCGTCGAACGCGCGCCGGTGCCGGTCCCCGCGACCGGCGAAGTCTTGGTGGCGGTACACGCCGCGGCCATCACGTTCGACGAGTTGACCTGGGAGGAGACGTGGACCCGCGACGGTGTCAGCCGTACTCCGGTGATCCCGTCGCATGAAGTATCCGGCGTGGTCTCTGAAATCGCTTCGGGTGTAACGGATTTTAAACCGGGCGACGAGGTGTATGGACTGATCAGATTCGACCGCGACGGCGCGGCGGCGGATTTCGTCGCGGTGCCGGCGGCCGACCTGGCCGCCAGGCCGTCGACGGTGTCGCATGCCTGTGCCGCTGCGCTGCCGCTGGCCGGGCTGACTGCGCTGCAGGCTCTGGTCGACCACGCGGCAGTGCAGCCCGGGGAGGAGGTGCTGGTGCACGGCGGGGCCGGCGGAGTCGGTGCCTTGACGGTCCAACTCGCCGCCATCCTCGGCGCGCACGTCACCGCCACCGTTCGCAGTGATGCCGGCGAGCTCGTCCGCAGCTTCGGCGCTGGACGGGTAATCGACGTCCGCACCGAAGCGTTCGATGAAAGGGACGCGGTCTGCGACGTCATCATCGACACCGTCGGCGGTGAGACGCTGGACCGATCCTTCGGCGTGCTGCGCCGAGGCGGACGGCTGGTCACGCTGCCGGCGCCCCCGCCGACGGGCAAAGCCGACGAATACGGTGTCACCGCAACGTTCTTCATTGTCACACCCGATCGGGACCAGCTCGCCCGACTCGCTGCGCTTGTCGACAATCCATCCTCGAAAGGCCGGCTGCATGTGGAAATCGCGGCGATGTTTCCCCTCGCCGAGGGCCGAGAAGCATTTGAAAGCGGCCGGCGCCCGGGCCGGCGCGCCGGGAAGACCGTCATCGTTGTCCGGGACTGACGGCGACTCGTGGGTGATTTTGCCCGCGCCAGAGCGACAAATCAGCGGCGGACCCAAGGTTGATGCTCGCAGGTGGGCACGTTATATGCCGCCCGCCCGTCACTAGATCCGTGCCAGGATTTTTGGTTATGACAGCCGTCGGGAAGATCGTCGTGGTCGGCGCTACCGGCCGGATCGGCGCCAAGGTGGTCGACATCCTGACCACCAACGGTCAGCAGGTGCTACCGGCTTCCCGCCGCACGGGCGTGGATGTGCTCACCGGCGACGGCCTTACCGACGCCCTGAGTGGCGCACGAATAGTGGTCGACGTCACCGATTCGCCGTCCTTCGAAGACATTGCGCTGATGAACTTCTTCACCACGTCCACCGCCAACCTCATCGCGGCCGAGCAGGCCACCGGGGTGGCCATCACGTCGCGCTGTCGGTTGTCGGTGCCGACCGCATGCCCGACAGCGGATACATGCGGGCCAAGGTTGCCCAGGAAAGCCTGATCGTCGGCTCCGGCATTTCGTACACCATCCTGCGGGCCACACAGTTCTTCGAATTCGCCGGTGGCATAGCCGATTCCTGCACCGACGGCGACACAGTCCGGGTGCCGGCCGCGCTGATCCAGCCGATCGCCGCCACCGAAGTCGCCGCCAAATTGGCGGTGATCGCGGTCGAAGCACCCGCGGATGCCGTCATCGAACTCGGTGGGCCGCAATACCTTCCATTCGAGGAATTCATCGGTACCGCGCTGACGCATCACGCGCACGGCGATCCCCGCGTCGTGGTCACCGATCCGAACGCCCGCTACTTCGGCACCGCGCTGCAGCCGCGCACCTTGATTACCAGTGACACCGCCGAGCGCGGAGTGACCAGTTTCGCTGACTGGCTGGCAGGGAGATGAGCACCTCGATACGTACGATCTCGACGAAACCATCCGGCAACGGCGTTCGACGCGCATGTTTCTGCCCGAGCCGGTGCCGCGGCACCTGGTCGAGGAATCGCTAGAGCTGGCCATCCGTGCGCCGTCGAACTCCAACGTGCAGCCCTGGCATGTTGTGTTCGTCTCCGGAGCGGCCCGGGACCGGCTGGTTAAGGCCATGCTGGAAAAGGCGCGTTCTGAACCGCCGAAAGTTCCACAACTGCCGGCCGCATTCGCTCACCTGCGACGCGAACTGGGCGCACAGGTGTGCCGCTTGATGGGCATTGCCCGTGATGACAGCCAAGCCAGGCACATCGCCGTGCTACGCAACTGGGAATTCTTCCGCGCCCCGCTGGGCGGCGTGGTGTCTATGCACCAAGACTTCGGCCTCGTCGACAGCATGGGTGTCGGCATGTTCTTGCAGACACTGGTGCTGGCATTGACCGCCCGCGGACTTGGCACCTTTGTCCAGGTCTCGATCGCCGGCTATCCCGAAATCGTCCGAGAGCAGCTGGACATCCCGCCTGAGATGACCATCCTGTGCGGTTCTTGCGATCGGCTATCCCAGACCCTGATTTCCCCGCCAACAGCGCTGCGCGTCGGACGCGACAGCATGGATAAGCACGTGGTGTTCATCGATGAGTGAACCCGAGTGGTGTTTGAGGGCATGGAGCCGCGACAGTTAGCCGCGGACGACCTTGCCGGCCTTGATGCAGGACGTGCAGACGTTGAGTCGCTGCCTGTTGCCGCCGGGACGCGTCACGACGTGCACGGTCTGGACGTTTGGATCCCACCGGCGGCTGGTGCGGCGGTGGGAGTGCGACACCGACTTGCCGAAGCCGGGGCCTTTCCCGCAGATATCGCACACAGCGGCCATTCTTCAAGCTCCTCAAATGTTCGGGGGTCCGCAACCTGGCCGGGACAGCCCAGGCTGGCGCGGGCTAGCCCAGGATACCGACTGTGGTGGGCAACCACCAAAACGATCAACAGTTGCCGGCCAGCTTACGACCAGTAGTGTCACCCCGGCTGGCTAGGCTCGATGGGCTGGTCCGACCGCGCCGGCGTGTGGTTCCTCACGGGCAGCCACTGCACGTGCGTCGCCGAGCTACGCTGGCGCCCACCGGGGGGCTGGCGCGGAGGAGGTGGGTCACACTGGGCACGTCAGATCGTCTGCTGGACGCCTCGGCCTTGCGGGACTGGGCGCACACCGCCGTCAGCGACCTGATCACTCACATCGACGAGATCAACCGGCTCAACGTGTTCCCGGTCGCCGATTCCGACACCGGCGCCAACATGCTGTTCACCATGCGTTCCGCACTGGCGGAGGCGAACGCGGGAGCCAGTACGGAGGGCGGCCCCGGGTGCGCCGCCCGGGTCGCGGCCGCCCTGTCGGCCGGTGCGCTGGACGGCGCCCGCGGCAATTCCGGCGTGATCCTGTCCCAGATTCTGCGCGGTATCGCCGACGTCAGCGCGACCGCGGCCGCCGACTCCGGCGGTGAATTGCCCGAGATGGACGCCGTGATCCTTGGGGCTGCGTTGCAGCGCGGCGTCGAGTTGGTCATCACCTCCATGGGCGGCGAGGAGGTGCCGGGGACCATCGTCTCGGTATTGCGGGCCGCCGCCGGCGCCGTCGAGGAGTGCGCGAACGACGGGCTGGCCCCGGCGATCACCGCTGCCGGTGATGCGGCGGTCGTCGCGCTGGAGAAAACCACCGAGCAGCTTGACGTGCTCGCCGACGCCGGTGCAGTGGATGCCGGGGGACGAGGCCTGCTGGTCTTGCTGGACGCGCTGCGCTCGACGATCAGCGGGCAGGCGCCCGCCCGCACCGTGTACGAGCTCTCGCCACGCACGCAGCAGGCAGATGCCGCCACCGTACGCCCGGCGCCACAATTCGAGGTGATGTACCTGCTGGGTGGTTGCGATGCCGCAGCGGCGGACGCACTGCGGGATCGGCTCGAGGAGCTGGGTGAATCGGTGGCCATAGCTCAGGCGGCTGCACAGGGATCCGACACGCTCGACAGCTACTCCGTACACGTGCACACCGACGACGCCGGCGCCGCCGTCGAAGCAGGCCTGGTAGCCGGGCGGCTGAGCCGAATCGTGGTCTCTGCGCTGAGCTCCGGCGCCACCGGACTGCCGGTGGGCAGCTGGACGCGGGAACGCGCGGTGCTGGCCGTCGTCGACGGCGACGGTGCCGCCGAGCTGTTCGCCGCCGAGGGCGCCTGCGTGCTGCAACCGGGGCCGGACACAGGCTATCCAGCCACGGATATCAGTGCCCATCAGCTGGTGCGGGCCGTGGTGGACACCGGCGCCGCACAGGTGATGGTGTTGCCCAATGGCTATGTGGCCGCTGAGGAGCTGGTGGCCGGCTGCACCGCGGCCATCGGCTGGGGTATCGACGTAGTGCCGATACCGACGGGGTCGATGGTGCAGGGGCTGGCCGCGCTGGCCGTGCACGAGCCGGGCCGGCAGGCAGTCAACGACGGGTACACCATGGCCCGCGCCGCCGGCGCTGCCCGGCACGGATCGGTGCGCATCGCGACTGAGAGCGCGTTGACCTGGGCCGGTCGCTGTTACCCGGGTGACGGCCTGGGCATTGCGGGCGACGAAGTCCTGATCGTGGCCGCCGATGCGGCCGGGGCGGGGATCGGCCTGCTCGATCTGCTGCTGGCGTCGGGCGGCGACCTGGTCACGGTGCTGGTAGGCGCTGGCATCGAGACGGATGTCGATGCCGCCGCCGTCGGCGACATCCTCCAAGACCATGTGCACGACCATCATCCGGGGACCGAGCTGGTGATCTACCGCACCGGTCATCGCGGTGACGCGCTGCTGATCGGGGTCGAGTAGCCGTGGTGTCACTGTCCGATCGGCTGGACTACATCGTGGGCGCCAAGGCCGCCGATTCCCTGGACGAGGTGTTCGGGATCCGGACCGTCGACGAGCTGCTGCGCCACTACCCGCGCAGCTACACCGAGGGCGCGGCCGTGCGGGGCGCCGACGGGGAGCGACCGCAGGCCGGTGAGCACATCACTGTCGTCGACACAATCACCGGTGCCGTAGCACGTCCGATGAAAAAGCAGCCCAAGAAGAAATATCTACTCCTCACCGTCGGCTCTGGCCGCAGCAAAGTGACCGCCACGTTCTTCAACGCGAACTACATCATGAAGGACCTCACCGAGGGCACCAAGGTGATGCTGTCCGGAGAGGTCGAATTCTTCCGGGAAAGGCTGCATCTGACCCACCCCGCGTTCCTCATCCTCGACTCGCCGGACGGAAAGAACCGCGGCAGCAGCTCGCTGCGCAGCATCGCCGACGCCTCGCAGGCCGTCAGCGGCGAAGTGTTGATGTCGGCGTTCGAACGTCGCTTCTTCCCGATCTATCCGGCCAGCACGAAACTGCAGAGCTGGGACATCTTCGCCTGCGTGCGCCAAGTGCTCGACGTCCTCGATCCGGTGGCTGATCCGTTGCCCGCGGAACTGCGCGCCGAGCATGGCCTGATTTCCGAGGATGAGGCGCTGCGCGCCGTCCATCTCGCCGAAAGCGAGTCGCAGCGACGGCGGGCGCGTGAGCGGCTGACCTTCGACGAAGCCGTCGGCCTGCAGTGGGCGTTGGTGGCCCGCCGGCATGGTGAGCTGTCGGAATCGGGGCCTCCGGCACCGCCGCGGTCCGATGGTCTGGCGGCCGAACTGTTGCGGCGGTTGCCGTTCGAGCTGACGGCGGGGCAGCGCGAGGTGCTCGACGTGCTGTCCGACGGGCTCGCGGCGACTCGCCCGCTGAATCGCCTGCTGCAAGGTGAGGTGGGGTCGGGCAAGACGATCGTCGCGGTGCTGGGGATGCTGCAGATGGTCGACGCGGGTTACCAATGCGCACTACTGGCGCCGACGGAAGTACTTGCCGCACAACATTTGCGATCGATCTGCGACGTGCTCGGCCCGTTGAGCATGGGGGGCCAGCTCGGCGGGGCCGACAACGCCACCCGGGTGTCGCTGCTGACCGGATCGATGACGGCGGCGCAGAAGAAGCAAGTCCGTGCCGAGATCGTCAGCGGTCAGGTCGGCATCGTCATCGGCACTCACGCGCTACTGCAGGACGCGGTGGAATTCCACAAACTCGGGATGGTGGTGGTCGACGAACAACACCGGTTCGGTGTCGAGCAGCGAGATCAATTGCGCGCCAAGGCTCCTGCCGGAATCACCCCGCACCTGCTGGTGATGACGGCGACGCCGATACCGCGTACGGTCGCGCTCACGGTCTATGGCGACCTGGAAACCTCGACGCTGCGCGAACTTCCGCGCGGACGCCAGCCGATCACCACCAATGTCATCTTCGTCAAGGACAAGCCCACCTGGCTCGCCCGTGCCTGGCAGCGCATTATCGAAGAGGTCGCCGCCGGTCGCCAGGCATATGTGGTGGCGCCCCGGATCGACGAGACCGACGACCCGGGAAGCGGGCAGACCGGCTCAAGGCCTTCAGAGACCGCCGAGGGTCTTTACGCCCGACTGCGTTCCGGTGAGCTGGCGAACCTGCGGCTGGGGCTCATGCACGGGCGGTTGTCTGCCGACGAGAAGGACGCCGCAATGGCCGCTTTTCGCGCAGGCGAGCTCGATGTGCTGGTGTGTACCACCGTCATTGAGGTCGGCGTCGACGTCCCCAACGCCACGGTCATGCTGGTGATGGACGCCGACCGGTTTGGAATCAGCCAGCTGCATCAGCTGCGCGGCCGCATCGGCCGCGGCGAGCATCCGAGCCTGTGTCTGCTGGCCAGCTGGGTCTCGCCGGGATCGCCGGCCGGCCGCCGGCTGTGCGCGGTCGCCGAGACCATGGACGGGTTCGCGCTTGCCGATCTGGACCTCAAGGAGCGCCGGGAAGGAGATGTGTTGGGCCGCAACCAGTCCGGCAAGGCGATCACTCTGCGGCTGCTGTCGCTGGCCGACCACCTGGTGTTCATCGAGGCCGCCCGGGATTTCTGCACGCGCGCCTACCAGGACGTGAGCCCGCACCCCGGATTGGCGGTGCTGGCAGCACGATTCACCAATACCGACCGCATCGAGTACCTGGACAAGTCATGAGACAAGTCATGAACCGGAAAGTGCTGCTCTTGTTATCGGCGGCCGCGGTGCTCGCGGTGGTGGTCGCGTATCAGACGTTGGGATCATCGGCGGCCAAGCACGCTGGCGAGGTCGCCGCGCGCGCCGATGTCCCGACGGTGGCACCCGGAACCGATGTGCTCGCGGGAATTGTCGTGCTGCCCGTGCGGGCCCACCGTTACGACTACCGCAGGTCGGCGTTCGGCGACGCCTGGACGGACGATAACGATGCCCCGGGCGGGCACAACGGGTGTGACACCCGCGACGACATCCTCAACCGCGATCTCGTCGACAAGACGTATGTGTCGATCAAGCGGTGTCCGAACGCGGTGGCCACCGGCACCCTGCACGACCCTTACACCAACACCACCATCGCTTTCCAGCGCGGCGCCAAAGTCGGCGAATCGGTGCAGATCGACCACATCGTCCCGCTCGCGTACGCCTGGGACATGGGGGCCTCTGGCTGGCCGGATCCCGAGCGGCTGCGGTTCGCCAATGATCCGGCCAACCTGCTGGCCGTCGACGGCCAGGCCAATCAGGACAAAGGCGATTTGCCGCCGGCTCAGTGGATGCCGCCGAACGCCGCGTTCGCGTGCCAGTACGCCATGCAGTTCATCGCCGTACTGCGGGGTTACCAGTTACCGGTAGACCAGGCTTCGACGAACGTACTGCGTCAAGCCGCAGCCACCTGCCCGACGGGGTAGCCGGGACGGCCGGCCCGCTATGAGCCGGCTATGACCCGTTGTAGGTCTCCGGATCCTCGCGCACCCGGGTGCCGTCGTTGAGCGCGTTTATCGCACCCATGTGTTCGGCAGCCAATTCGAAATCGAAGACGTCCAAGTTGCTGGCAATACGCTCGGGTTTGGACGAGCGGAAGACGACCGCATTGCCCAGTTGCAGATTCCACCGCAGCAGTACCTGTGCGGGCGTCCTGCCGTATTCGCCGGCGACCGAGGTCACCGTCGGGTTGTCCGTCAGCCTGCCGAGAACCAGCGGGGTGTAGGACTGCGTGACGACGTTGTGCTGCGCGTTTGATTTGCGCATCTCGGCTTGGTTGAGCAGTGGGTGCAGCTCGATCTGGTTGACCGCCGGTGTGACGAAGGTGAGGTCGATAACCGCCGACAGATGATCCTCGGTGAAGTTGGACACGCCGATCGAGCGGGCATGCCCTTCGCCGCGGGATTGGATCATGCCGCCGAAGGCGTCCACGTACTTGCCCACCGACGGGGCCGGCCAGTGAATCAGGTAGAGGTCGACGTACTCCAGGCCGAGTCGCTCCAGGCTGGCGCTGCATGCCTCCGGGGCACTGTTGAAACCGTGGTCAGGGGTGGCCAGCTTGGTGGTGACGAACAGCTCAGCGCGAGGAATCCCGGAGGCCGCAATCGCGCGGCCTACGGCGGCTTCGTTGCCGTAGACCGCGGCGGTGTCGATGAGCCGGCAGCCGATTTCCAGCGCCGCCGACACCGCGCGTTCGGTCTCGTCGTCCGACAACTCCGCGACACCGAGGCCAAGCACCGGCATCGTGTTCTCGTCATTGAGAGCTATTGAGGGAATGGTGGCGCCCGACTCGGCAGTCAACGTCATTCACCTTCCTGTAAAAGTTCGCGGATTGGGACCAAGCCGGGTTTCGTCGTCGAGCGAGGAGATCGATGCCATTTCCTTGGCGCTGAGTTCGAAATCGAACACGTCGAAGTTGCTCGCAATCCGTGAGGGGTTCACCGACTTGGGAATCACGATATTACCGAGCTTAATTTTCGACGCTGCTGGCCGGTGGCCTACGCCCGTTCTGAGCTGCCCAGACGACATCACTGGGCATCACGGAAATGACCTCCCGGTCGGGAGATTGTGGCCACGATGTGGCCACGTCAGGGCGCAGCTTTCACACCCGGGGCGTGGCTATCGGTGGTGGTCGCCCCGATATGGTACGAAAGTACCAATGTCCATCGCGGCGCTGATCGCCACCGTGATAACGACCCCGGACCTCCCGGGCGCCGCCTGCGTCGCCCAGCGCGACACCTTCGACGCATGCACCGATCGCCAGGCCGGCAGAGCCTACGGCAACACCTACGACCGCGCGATCCGCATCTGCGCCGGCTGTGTTGCCCTAGTCCCGTGTGCCGGCGCTGGGTGACGCTCACTTCTCGGAGCGCGAGCGTCCCTACGGCGTCACGGCCGGGCAGATCCGGCGCAGTCGGTGACCACGCTGACGCCCCCGGCCGCGACCGTGGTCTCGATCCGCACCAACGGCCGCCACGTCAACCAGGTGACCGTCGACTGCCCCTTCTGCCGGTGTCAGCACATCCATCGCTGGTTCGGTGAGCCCGACGGGCTGCGATCGCCAACATGCGGAGCCAGCGCGACGTACATCATCACCGTCGACACACGCGCGAGAATGGACCACATGCGTACTGAGTTCCCCACTCCCGACGGTGTCGTCGGCCTGTCCCCACTGCACATCGGCTACGCCTTCGAGATCGACGGGCCCGAGGAGGACGTCGTCGGCATCATCCTGGATACGGCGCTGGGCAAGTTCGCGGTGTGGCTGCCGATGGCGTCCGCCGTCGGGCTTGCCGGCCAGCTCGTCGACATCGCCGAGAACCGCGAGGCACTTAGGCAGCGCTACCTCCAACGGGAGCTAGGGGCAAAATGCTGACGGGCAAGCGAGGTCATCCAATCACCCCAGCGGGTCGGCGGTAGCCGAGGATCCGGCCCAAAAACATGAGCTCGTCGGGCGCCCAGCGGTCGTGGCACGCCAGGCACACAGCGCCGGTGACACTGACCTGTAAGGCCGGGGTGCGGACGCGCTGCCCGTCATCGGCCAACCGGTAGGTGTGGTTCTGCCCGCAGTGCGGGCACGGGTCGGGCAGAAAGATCGGCTTGATGTCAAACAGGTCGTCAATGGCCTTGGCGAAGCGGGCGAAGTCATGGGCGATCATCGTCACGGTCGATGCGTCTTGGGGTCGCCAGTGCAGCAGCACGATCTGCTGAATGCGGCGGAGGGTGGGATGCCCAGGATGCTGGAGCGGTGGCGGTCGGTGGTCGTGCTCTAGGAGACCAACCCGGTCGTCGATGGTGATGAGCAGAAGCATGGCGTCGATCCACAAGGGCAGGACGCTGGAGGGTGCGGTGTGGCGGCCACCGTGGCCACCGCGGGCGCCGTAGAGGGCGCCGCGGAGCTGGGTGTAGCGCGAGGGGATCCGGCCGGCGGTGTCCCCGCGCGGGCCGACGAGGCTATGGGCGGCGTTCTGGAGTGCGACCAGGGCCGCCGGTAGGTTCGACTCGGGCGCGCGGGCCGGCGGGGGCACGTTGGCGAGCGTAGTCCCCGATTCGGACTGGGGTCCGTTTGGACGCGCTGTGGGCAACGCCCCGTGTGGCAGGCCTGTGAGACAGCCCCGCGCCTGCGCGAACAGGCCGGGAATTAGCCCACCTAGCCGCTCCGCCACCTGATGCTCACGCAGCGCAGCGCGGCGTCTGGGTGCCTCGACGTTCGGTATGGAGGTGCCGTTTTCCCAGGCGGCGAGGGCGGACTGGCTGGTGCCAATCAGCGAACGCCCTCGGCCTGCCACCAGTTGTACAGGGCGGCTTGGGTCCTCTCCGGGGCGATGCCCTGCTCAGCGAGTACCAACATCCGTGCGGGGATGTCTGTCCAGACCAGATAGACGACAAAACCTGGACGACCAGCGCCGGTGAACACGACCGACCCGCTGTGCCCGCCGCGATTCCACTGGGTGGGCCCCTTCGTGCCATCCGGGAAAGGTTGCACCGGATTCTGCGGGTCCGCGAGGCCGCGCTGGAAGTCGGCATTCAGATCGTCGGTGTTGGCGTACAGCAGGTAAGTCGCGTTCCAGGGGCCGCCGGGATCGTCGTTGTAGTTGTCGCAGCTGACCCTGGCCACCGCCCGGCCGCCGGTGCCCTCGCCGCCGGGGTGGCAGTCGGCGGGGGTGTAGCCGCCGGAGAGGTGGCTCATCAGTGTTTGCACGTCTGCCGGTTTATTGGCGGGGTCGGCAGCGGCCAGGGTGGCTAACCCGGCGGCGGTCAGACCGATCAGGGCGGTGACGGCGCCGGCGCGGGCCAGGTGGGAACGCAGGCGGATCATGGTTGGCTCCTTTGCTCCCTAGAGAGCTACGGCGGTGAGCTTATTCCATAGGCAAGCACCGTCGGTGGTCTGTGGCACCTACGGGGACTATCGGCCAGCAATTTTGTCTATGTGAGCTGAAAGCGAGGTAAACCATGACCGCCCACGACGACATCGCCACCAGCTGACCGATCTACCCGATCAGCTCACCCCCGCCCAGGTCGCGCGTTTCTAGCGTTACGAGACCCTGGCAGTCGATGTCGAGCACGGAATCCAGTGCCTCGCGAGCACCTGCATCACACCTTAGACCGCGTGCAGGATCTGCCCGCGGTCGCCGAATCCGAGGATCTGTGGTGGCAAACCGAGAACCTGCGCCGCAGCGTGGATCACCTGCCAGCCGAGCTGGAATACTCGCGCTCTGCTGTCCGAGCTGTACCACCACTTCGCCCAAAGGTGCCCAAATCCGCCGGCCCCGGTTTTGTTGGATGGCGCGAGGGCCCGTGGACCACGATCGCACCAAGGACCGACGATGACTGAGAACGAATCGTACATCGACTGGCTGATCAACAACCTTGACCTGGCCGTGCAGGATCCCAGTGTCGACTGGATTAGGTTCGGGCAGTTGCTACGGGACAGGCTCGGCTGGGCCGACTACCCAGATGTGCCGCCTGATCGTGGTCAAGAGACGGGATCGCCAACAGGTCCTCGTTGCGTGAGGCGGCCACGGTTTGTCAGTTTATGCGACCGCGCGGGTCGTCAGCCGTTGTGTCGGGGGTCGCTGAACGCCATCGCCAGCGCGATCACCCAGGGTATGAACAGCCAGCCGAGCAGGATGTTGATGACGGCGATAGAGCCGATATTGCGTGCTTCGCGCATCATCTCAACGAAGGTGGGCGCGAGGTACAGCATGACAGCGGCCACTATGAGTCCAAGCATCAGCAGAAGTCCACGATGTTGAAAGTGCGTCTCTCATTGATTACGCCACCCCCTGGGGGATTAGGCGGTGACGTCGGCGAAGTCGACGGTTCGGGCGTCTCGAGCCAGCGCCGGCCGGTTAGCGTCGTCGCTGACGACGGATAGCACGACGCCGCGCGGGCATTGCGCAACGTAATCGACGAACATTCCGACGGTCGCGGTTGCGCCGGGGCGCTGGCCGGGAGGGGTCATATCGTCGTCAGGCTCAGGGATGGCGCAATTGGCGTCGATCACAGTAAACTCCGCACCCGCTTGGAGGACCCGACAAACAGATTGGCGAAGCCCCCGACAGCGCGCAGCCGGCCCAGCAGAGTCCAGAGGGGCTCGTCCTCGAGTGCGACGACGACCGGACACCCTCCGTCGTCGCCGACAACGCAAGTTACATCGGCAAGCGCGCCGCATGCGAGATTCCAGGTCACCATGCGTCGAAATTCGTCAAGCTGCATAGTGGCTCACCTCTCGGTTCTATTTCGGATGATACGCAACCGCTCCTCGATAATCGGATCAACCTGCCCAAAGGCATGTTGCACATCCGCAACGACATCGAGCGTGGCGATAGTGCGGCAGTCGGCGCCGTGGGGCGGATGGTGATGACAGTGCCCGTGGCAGCAGTCGATGTACTCGACGGATTCCCACCCTTGGGCTGTGATCACTTGAAGATTGATGACGAAGTCTACGAGGCGTCCGTCGCAGCGCCAGATGTTGTATTGCAGGCGGATGGTGGCGGCGTCGTCTATGGGAACTTCCCACTGCTTTGAAGAGCATTCCTCGCGGTCCGGTGGGGTATAGCTTCCTTGGCGGGTGTCGAGCGATTGGAGCGCCTGTTGGGCTGCCCGCCGCAGCTTTGCCGCCCCTGCTGCTTACGACGAGTCACTCAGCCTGCCTGTGTTGGTGGTTCTACAGCATTTGAGGGCGTTGCGGGTGGCCGTGTGTACTGGTGCGACGAGCACCACGCCCGCCAGATTCTGTTCATCAGTCTTCTCAGCAGTCCAGATAGACGTCCGCTATAGTCTCGAGCTCGATGCGGAGTGCATCGCGACATCGGCAGATCCATCACGACATGATCTGTCTCTGCCGTGAGGTCCATGTCCAGCGCCCTCGTACTCGCAGATCCGATAGCCTTCGGTCAGAATCGCTGTCGACGTACTCGTCGTAGATGTAGAGCAACTCTTTCTGGACCTGTGCAGATAGTCGCTGGTCAGCGTTGGCTGTGCGGGAGTAACGCCGAAAAGCGCGCTAGCGCAGCCATCGCCGCGCCAAGTGGACGTGCGCTCTCGCCAGCTTTTCACAGCGCCCGGCGACGTACCAGGCGGTAATACACACAGGCACCAGCCACCTTCTCGCTGATCCCCACGTCCATCCGAAGCAGAGTCCTGACCACCGTCCGGTAGCTGCACTTATAGGTGGTGCCGACTGCTCCGCTGCCCACTCGGACACAGTGACGTGTGGTCCCCCACGCACTGCGCCACGCCGTGTAGTCGTGAGCGAACAGGTCAGATGCATAGACTCGTCGCCGCCTGCGCCGTCGGGTCCGTCAGTAGAGACATCGCCGTCGCTGCCGTGTCGTCAGCGCCGCGATCACTCTCACGCCGACCCTGCTGGCTCGTCGGCGGCGCACAGCCTGCTTGCATGCGCGCTGCACCATATCTGGTTGCGCCGGTAGATGGTTCGCGGCATTCGGGTTAGCGCAGCGGAAGCGTATGGCCGGTTCGTCGACGGAGCAGTGGTGTCCAGCGCGTTGGTCCGGTGTAGGCTGGTGGCGTTGAGCGCGTCCGCGCAGCGTCGGAGCAGTACTTGCGCCGGTCAGCTCAGTGGCGCAGCTGGTAGCCGCAGTGACGCACACCATCTATCCACCGTAACACCTTGTGTGTAGGATCGGTGCCTTTGACCTGCGGCGTGACCTGCCGTTTTGGTGGTCCGGCCCCTGTTAAAGGCCCAGGATACAGGTCCCGAGTCGTCGAGTTCGTCAGCGGCCTCGAGGATCATCGCCGCGAAACAGCGTGCCTGGACACTGCTGAACAGCTCACGATCATCAGCCAGAACGAACAGCGACCACTTGACAGTGCCATCAGCCATGCTCGTCGCACCAACCTGTCCAGAAGGTTTTCAAAAGTGATTGCATCGGATTGCTGAAGAACGTAAGGCCCTAGTCAGTTCGGAGTCCACCTCATCTTCGCCCAGACGGCGTAGCCAGTACCAGTTGGCCTTTATCTTGGCGAATTTCAGTCCCAGCCTCTGGATCGGAAAGCTTTGTGCTCGATTCGCTCGATGGCGAATCGTCTTGAAATCGTCGGAGATCTCGTTGTCAGCGACTGATTCCCTCCCACATCATTAACAGAGCACCGGTTTCATGACAGCAGCCACTTCGAGCACGTAGGCGCCCTCCCCTCGAGCGACAGTGAGTGATAGCAGCCGTGTCGATGACAAGTCGAAGAGCCCAGCGATGCCGGAAGCGGATAGCGTGTCACATCAGCCTCGACGAACGCGCGCCTGAGATGCCGTCAGCCTTCCTTTTGGCAAGCTGGATCGCTTTAGGGGAGAAGTCGACCCCGTCGCGTCCCAGCCGTGTTGAGCCAGATACGCCACGTTCGGCTGTGCCGCATCCCACATCCAGCGCGCGCCCCGTGGCAGCGCTGAGAGCCCTCCACAGCATCGCGCACTTCGAGCGGGTGGTGTGTCCAGATCGGTCGACCAATGCTAAACAGCACGTCGAACAGCACACGTCGCCACATGATAGTCCTCCTAGAGAGGTCGGGATAGCGGTCAGCCCAACAACTCTATGGTGATGACGCAGCAGCGTACCCAGCGGCCGAGCGTGTTCGTTCGTATAGCTTCGTCGGTGACTTTGGCCTCTAGAGCAGGACGTTCACGCAGGAGACGATGACGCGACGAGAGAGCGACCCATATCGGAGAAGCTCATGATCGAAAGCTGAAGAGCTTTCCCGACAACGTCGCTGCCTTCGCGTACCACGCGCACGTGACGAAGGCTGATTAGCCCACCTGACTACTCGCACGCATCAGCAGAGGTACGTTGCAAGAATTTCCGTGCCGTCAGTGCTCTGCACGCCGTCGACATACACGCTGTAGTCAGCGCCGGCCACTTCACCGATCGGTCGACATCGCTAGTCGGCGTGTCCATGTGCCGTGCCGTCGTCCTCCCAATAGTCGCCTATCAGCGCCCGCCGGGCCAGCACGTCGAACAGGTGTCACCGAGTTCCGGTGGCTTCAGCGCAGCCTCAGCGAGCAGTCAGCGCCATATCCTCTCAACCGACGAAATCTGATCAGCGAGAACAGCCCACCGTGACAGCGGTCAAGTTAGTGACGCCGACCATTCCGGTCTCTGGTATTTCACACAAGTCTCAGCTCAGACCGAGTCCGATCAAGAGCGCCGAGCCCTGCCAATCCAGAACCGTCACCCTCATCGACGCCGTGAGCAGTCGCCCACCGCGCTCGCTCCCCTTCCCACGCAGCCCACCGTCAACTGCGCCCTCATCGACACCAGATCCCCCGATCCCCGAACGCCAGCACACCGCGAGCAGCACACCACAGCTGATAGTCAGTCAGCTCGACCAGCGCACGACAACGACGACTCATCGAGACAGCGCTTCACGCCTCCTCCCTCGAGCTTCGCCATCCAGCGCGCCCGCCGCGCCGCATTCCGCGCATCCAACGCCACCTTAGCCTGCTGATATTCAGCCTCGGACTGATACCAGAGCCGCGCAGCAGCCACCCGCGCAGATCCGGTCGCAGCTGGAACCCGACGCATTACGCACCACCCTCGATACACACCCCTGATAGCGCGCCGCTGCGGCCGATCGAGCCTGACCCTCCACTCTCAACCACTCGGCAACGCAGCGACACATCAGCCTAGCGAAGCCAATCGCTGCTGTTTGATTTCAGCCAATTCCTTGAGCGCGCAATCAACCCCCAGCGTCTCGATCACAGCCTGCAGCTCAGCAATATAGTCGCTCGTCTAGCACACTTGCAGCAACAAGCTGGACTCATAGAGCTCCATCTCGAACTGTTCACACACTGAATCCCAAAGCTCGCAGCCCGCCGCCTTCAATCCGCGCGGCGTTGGCGGCTTCGCTTTATTCTCGTTCACATCCGGCTCCTCTTCGAGTGTATTCGATTATATCCCAACGCATTTCACTGAATTCAGCATTAGCCGAGATGACTAATTCGGCGTATTGAAATGTGTTGGAACATAACGCTTTTCGTTTGTTTCAGGTTGCATAGATAGAGAACGGCTTGACCGGCCCGGTCGCGGTCTGTCCCAGCAAAAAAACCCGATCTAGCTGCGGTTTTTGTCGGCCTTATTCATCTTGATTTGATCTTGATGATCTTGATTTGATCTTGATTAAATGGCGCTGACCAGCAGCTATGAGTTCTGGCCGGATAACCCTCCGATACCCGGCTAATTTGCATGAGTAAAACATGCAGGTCAGTGCCTTGCCAGCAAATATTCCGTCGACGTTTGTCGGCGTGTCGCGGAGAGTATACCCTTGGGGGTATAGCGTTAATCCGGCTATTCTTGCAGTCCTCTGCTGCATTTATGCATTTCAATGTTTTGAAGGCGATAATGGTTTGAGGATTTGTGTTGGTGTTTATGAATTGAATTGTTGAGCAATTCATTCTCGACCACCTTTCGGCGCGCCAGGCTCGCGTCGCCGAGACGTATCGTAGAACGTCGCCGCCGCTGACGCGGCGTGGAGCTGCTCGCCGGTATCGGCGCGAGGTCCGCCCAGCGCTTGGCGTGCGAGCGCGGCGACGCGCCGTTGCGCGCCGCGAGTTGCACCAGCGGTGAGAGAGTCCGCGATAGAGGCCGAGTTCGTGCGCCAGGAGATGATCTTGGTGGTCCAGGTGAAATTTTGAGCCTGGCGCGATCCTGTCGCCACACCGCGAGCATTTAGCGACGCCGTCGTCGACGAGGCGCTTAACTTCCAGCCGGCGCTTCTGGTGCTCCCGACCGTAGCCTCGCTCGGCGGTGCTGCGCTGGTGAGGCTGACGTCTGCTCATTGCCGCTCTACCTCTTGGATCATGTCGCTAGAGGCGCCCCGGGGCGCGCTCTCGCTCAAGGGAGACGCCCCGGGGGCCAGTTTCGTAGTCGGGCAGCTAGTCCGACTCGGTAGCCGCGGTGATGCCATCAGTCACGACGTGTTGGTCGGTGGCCGGCGCAGCCTCCCAGCTGTTGGGCCGGGGCTGGAATACCGCGTCCGGTTCAACCGGCACGTCTGGCCTTGAAATCCCGCCTTGCTTGTAGCTAACCACGAGTGTTCCCTTCGTCGTTCCGCTTAGTAGTGCGCGCTAGGACCTTTGAGCCGCGCGGTCGTGATCGGGGTCGAGGGGTCAACCGGGATGCACAGCTTTTGTTGTATCCATATTCGCGCGCGGTCGTCTTGGACGTCGATCACGTCGCCCGGGCAAACGTTCTCGTAGGTTCCGCCTTCGACGGCGCCACTGATCCCGAGTCGCATCCGCACCCGTGTGCTCATTTTCGATCCTTCATTACGACCAGTCGGCCCTGACCCAGGTTGGCGGCCAGTCGTCCCACGGCATCGGCCGCGAGTTCTTCGGCGATCTCGATCTCGCGGACGACCGCGTACTCGGCCGACTCAACATCCCTACCCGCCCAGTAATACTCAAGGAAGGCGCTGCCGGCCATCGCGACCAGACACCGGATTACTTCCGGTGCGTCAGGCGCGCCTGTAAGCATTTCGGCGATGTCGAGCCGCTGCCAGTGCGGTCGGTCATCGGTGAGTGCACCGCGTACCAACTTCAGCGCGGCCACCCTGGTGGCGTAGTCGAATGCTTCCAGCTTGTCGACGGCCACAGGCTGGAGGTCGCGGGTGGTGTCGGTCATTCCGGCCACCGCCGTGCCAACGTTTCAAGCAGCGCCTCTCGTCCAGACTTCGGCGTTTTGATCGCGCTCATCAGGCCACCGCTTGCGCAAGGTTTCCATCAAGAGCCACACGGCCGTCCTTGCCTACCCTCTTCTTGGCCGGCCGTCGCGGTGCCTTCCGCTTTCTAGCCATCAACTCCGCCAAAGCCTCCGCTATCGTCATTGGCCCTCGCGCGATTCTTTTTTCTGTGTCCACGTCCGTCCTCTCGCGGTGTCCCGGCGCCGTGGTAGGCGGATATGCGGT
The DNA here is from genome assembly GCA_963728815.1 of uncultured Actinomycetota bacterium. Taxonomy (GTDB): domain Bacteria; phylum Actinomycetota; class Actinomycetes; order Mycobacteriales; family Mycobacteriaceae; genus Mycobacterium. Next base: position 1,027,794 of record CAVSLH010000009.1, on the reverse strand, counting down.
CAGAAGAGTCGATCGGTGCGACTTCTACAACTTCCGTAGCTCTCCCTTGGCTAGCCAGTTTCGTACACGTCGTTCTCTGTCGGCATTCGCGTAGTCGGCGAGGCTGCGCATGAGCGACGTTGGTGTCCCTGTAGGCCGTGTGGTGACCGTGTCGACATCAATTAACCTGCCGGACAGCAGCGTTCGCACAGTGGTACCGTTGTCTGTAGTCCTATCGTCCTCGTAGGTTTGAAAGGCGATGGAGGATTTTGACTACATCGCCGCTAGCTACCAGCTCTAGCACGTCCTCACTGTACTGCGGTACATCTATCTCATAGTTCTATCCCTGATTCCGTCGATGTCTAGCCGCAGTGTCCCAGCTTCCACGGTGCCGAGCAGAGCCAGATCGTCGTGATTGTATCTGGCGATCACTCTCTATCCTATTTTATCCCCTATATTTGTTGTAGTATCTCTTTTCTTTTTTCTCAGTTATATCTCCTATTTTCTCTTTCTCCTATCATTACTCATCATCTCATCTCTTTTTTTCTTTCTTTTTCATAATCTCTCTATTCTTCTCTCTTCCCCTTCATATTTTTCTATATCTATTTTCATTCTTTCTTTCATTATATTTCTCCTTTTCTTTTAGTTTATATCATCTTATTATTCTATTCATTTCATCTCTGTCCTCTCTTCTTACTTCTTATCTTTTTCTCTTCATCCTCTTCATATCTATTTATATCAGTCTATATTATCATATCATTGTCTCTCTTTCATCTCTTTGTCATCTATTCATCTCTCTTAGTATCTCTCTAATTATTCATTGTATCATCATCATTTCTTTTTCTCTTTATCTTTTTTTAACTTTTATCACATCTCTCTAATGTCATGGTCTGCGATCGGGCTCACGAAGGGCGAAATGGTCAGCTGCGCAATCAGGGCACGGGCCATCAGTACGGACCAGGAGGCCGCCGCAGTCGCTGCACCAACGACGTTCCTCAGCCTCCGCGGCGAGCTGGGTAGTTTCTCCCATGCGGCTACCTGCGGATTTAACTGTGGTCGCGGTTTCGACTCTTGACCGGACTAAGGGACGCACGGTTAGTCCCCCGCCATGTGTTCGCGGTAGTTCGCTTCCTCGACCTCTCCCCAGCGCGCCAGCGCCGTGCTCAACGGGTGGCGACTGACCCGGCCGCAGAGGCAGTGCACAACAATGGGGTCATCGGTATGGCCGTACCAGGGCACATCATGCTCCCAGCCGCACCCACAGTTGGGACAGTCGGTCCACGCGTAGTCCTTCATGTAAAGGTCACTCATCTGTGTTCCTTTTCAGCAAAGTTGAGTAGAAGCCATTACACCCACACGTAGGGTGGGCTTAATGAGAATAATTTTCATTATTGACATTTGCCAGCTAGTTAGTTTTATACTTCTTTAACCCTGTGAAACGGGGTTTTTTTCTTATATGTACGTAGCTACCTACCTTCCTACCTATCCTCCTACCCTCCCTGGGGTACCCCTATACCTTCCCTCCCTTCCCTCCTACCTTCACTAGCAAACCGTTAACGAGGTCCCACGTGGCGCGGCCTCGCTTGTTGTCCATGTACCGCTCGGGGTAACGCACAATGTCCGCGTCTACGCCAACCTCCACCCCGTCGAGCACCGATCGCGACGCGGCCGCCATGTCAACTCGCACAGCGGCGACGACGTCGTCAATCTCATCAACGGGGCCCTGGACCATCAGCGCGTCATGGAGCGGCCCACACACCACGACCCCGTGCTCAGTCGTCAGGCAGCACGCCAACCTCAACATTTCGGCTGCGTTGGCCTGGACAACGAAGTTGCGCAAAGTGTTCGGCCGCTCACCCCCGGTAATTAGCGTCCACCCGAAGACCGTGCTCAGGTAACCGCGCAGCTGGCCTGCATGGACATTGGCTTCTGCCCATTCCACGAACGTCGGGAACAGCTCCTGTAGTCGTTTCAGCAGCTCACGCGCTTCGATCTCGGACTACCCCATACGTAGCGCAAGGTTCGGCGGCTGTTGACCGTAATTGACGGCGTGAAAGCACGTCTTGGACAGATCACGGACATGTCCGTGTGTCGGCCTTGGTGGCGCCCGGCGGCGCGAGCCCCGCCGCTTTGGCGAAGAACATGTGCGGGTCGCCGGTCTCCACCGCGGCCAGCAGCGCCTGGTCGCCGGACAGCGCCGCACCGATCGCGATCTCCTGCCCGCTGTAATCGAGGTACGCCACCGCCGTGTCAGGTCTCTGGCTTGATCAAATCCGCGCATCCACGAGCTCGGGCCCAAAGATGTACTCGCCGGCCTTGGGCTGGTGCGGCTGGTCTTCGCCCAAAACGGCATCAGCGAGGTGCGGTTACGGTTGTCGGGGCCCATCGGCCAACGTGTGCACTACCCGCAGTTTGCTCATCGTGGAGCGGACCTGGCGCAGAGGCTCCACTGTGGGTATCGCAGGGACATATCGCGGAAAGTGACATCGGTGAGGTCGAGTTCACCGGAAGCCAAACGGGGCCAACGGATCCCTTGGTCCTCTGAGGTAACCGGCGAAGAGCCCGCTTCTGAACTTCAAGCCTTCGTAGACGCCGTACGTGTGGTTGACCTCCGCCACCACTTTCGCCTTGATGTCGTCCCACCGCTCGCGCAGCCTCTCCAAGTGGCGACGTCGATCGGGATTCCGTAGTGCTCCATCCGGGCGACCGCCCCCATGTAACGACCCCGCAGTTCGGCCTGTGCCAGCCCGTGAGGCCGTGATCGGATATGCGGCAGCATCCGCTCCAGCAGCGGAATGGTGCGATCATCGACGTCACCCCGGCAGTACTCGATCAAGGTTCTCGCTCGGCGGTTGTGTACGGCCCGCCGCGTATCGCCAGCGCGCGGCCCTCGTCCTTCTCCTCCTTCGTAATCCCCGGAATGTTGTGGTAGAGCAGGGCTCCCAACAGGCCCCGTCCAGTCGGGGAGGTGAATCTTGTTGGTCAGCCGCAGGAACTCGGCGAACAGGTCCAGCACGTGCTTCGGGAACGGCCACCCCAGGACGAGAAAGCAGCTCAGCTCAGCAACCGCGTTGTACGCGACGAACAGCGCATCGTCGCCGATCGGAAACGGCGGCGTAGGGCCGAACTCGCCCTCGAAAATGCGAACCAGCTTGTTGCTGTTCAGCTCCCGCGCCACCAGGCAGCGAACAACGGGGCGGGCCCCCGACTCCGAGCCATATTCAAAGTCGGCGACCCACACCTGTCGGTAGGGAAGTCCAAACACCACGCTAGAGCTCCCCGGTGATCTTCTTGATTACCGGTGCTCGACACTGTCGATCGAGCTTGTCCCTGAACGCGATTGCAAAAATCTCGTTGAAAGTCAGGTCGGGCCACTTGGGGTCGCCGTGGTCTGTCACCGCGCGAGTGATCTCGTAGCCTCCCAGCGCCCGGTTGGACTGCAACTTAACCCACAGCTCTTTAGCCTCAGCAGCCGCCGACAGCGCGGTCTGGGACCACCGGCGGCCGCCATCGTTGCTGTCAGCCGTGATCCGGACCTGCCACAGGAATAGCACCTTGTCCCGCGATATAGCCGTGTGCAGCAGATAGGGCCGCATGTCGTCCGACACCATCGGACGCACCCGTGGCGCCACGAGGTAGAGCTCCTTGTCCCCACCACCACCGGTGAACTCCAACAGTTCTACGTCGCGGGTGTATTCGGGGTCGGGGTGGACCCTGACGAACTCTTGCTTGTTCGGTTTACGCACGGGTACAGCGAGGATGCCCGCCTCCACCTGAGTCAGTCGGGCCACTGACCCGGTACAGGTCCGGATTGAGCGGGTCCGGACGCTCGTCGTTCGGCTCCTCACCGAGAGGACCATCTTGTATCTTTGTCATTGAATTACCTTCCTTGGTGTGTAGGGTATTCGGTACCGCTCCTGCGTGTGCGGCGGTTCTTCTTTTCGTTGTTATTCGCTGCTCTCCTTGAAGTGAGCTGTTATCTGGAGCGGTGTACGGCACAACCTCCTCGTCGCCGGTGCACCCCGTGTCGACGAGAAGCTCCGGCCGACACACATGCCGCGCGGTGCCGGCCTTGCGGTCGATCTTGACGGCGTGGGGCTGCTGATGATCATCAACTGCCCAAAGGTGCTGAGCCACGGAGTGATCCGCCCAGCAGTGCAACCCGTTCGCCTCGCACGCCGCCAAGCGCTCGCGCGGTGCGCTTCGACAGCGGGCGGGCATCATCGCCCCGGCGCGCCATCAGCTCGCTCGCCGATCGGCGTCGTTGTGGGTGAACAGCTCGTTGCACTTAGCTCGTACGGTCGCACCGGCCTCTTCGATGGTGGCGAAGTAGCCGACGTGAATGCTCTTGCCGTGGTGACACACACTGGCGCGAAATCGGTTCCCATCGGTGTAAACACCACAAACACCGGTGCTGCTCCGCGCCGCGCCGCCGAGATTTTCCATGTTTTGCTTCCTGGTATCGAGCGCAGGTGCGCTGTCTTACACAGCCCCGATTACGGCAGCGTGGTCCACGTCGATACCGTGGGAATAGGCCCGAGCGCCAGTTCATACGCGACGCGATGAGCGTGCTGATTCTGGCTCCACGGAATTGGTCGTAGCCGTAAGGTTCCTAGAGCTGTCCACAGCCAGCACAGCGTTCCTAGCCGAAGTGAACTGGCTCGTCCTTATCAATCTTCGACCAGAATCGCTCCCAACGTGCGCTTCACCAGTCACCGCCGCGTTCGTCGTCGAGATCGCCTTGACGCGTCTCGCCCAGCTCGCCGATACCGATCGGCCTTTCCTCGCGGTCTGCGCTGGCGCAGCGGTCCTCGTCCTCCGGTGGCTCGTAAGTCGCCCGGTAGATCTTCGCCTTCCCCCGAAACTCGGTGAAAGTAACCGAAGAGAGAACCGCCGACCTCCAGCTCTTCCGCCTTGGCATCAACCACGGCGGCGAGGATCGCCTCGATCATCTGGCCGCGGCACGCAACTCATACGGCACACCGCCGGACGTCAGCCTGACGACCAGCATCTCCCTGTCTGAGTTGTAGTTGTCCTCCTTCCAAGGGGCTCCTTCGCGATGACACCGCCATGGCGTGTCGTCGATGTCCTCGAAACGGCAAAAATCGGGCGGCACCTTTGGCCAGGTCGCTGATTTTCATTGGTCAGCCCACCGTGGTCTGGCGGTTGGCCATCAGGTACCGGGCGACTTCTCCCCGCGCATACCGAATACCGCGACCCATGCGGATGTAAGGGATTCCTTGGTTGCGGAAGCGGTCCTGAGCGAGGGCGCCGACGCTACGACGTATCACCGGGGCGAGCTCTTCGGCGGTCGCGAGCGGCCGTAACTCCGTGAGGTCGACGCCGGTTTTGTTGTAAACCTCAGCCAGTTCCGCCTCGGCTACGTCGCGGCACCTTTCTTCGATGGTCATGGTTGTCCTTTCTCTGGTGTATTCGCAGTGATCGTGCGAACTCAGGAGAGCGTAACCACCCCGACTGTAATTTGCACAAGCCGCAGCGTCCGCTTGAATTCTGGCGGTTGTAATGTAGTGTGAACTCTTGTGACGAACTCCATAGCTGAAGTGGTAGGCCGCAATGTGCAGACCCTGCGCCGCCGGCGCCCCGGCGCCACGCTAGAAGATCTCGCGTCAGCTGCGCGGCGTTACGGGTTGCGCTGGTCAACCGGCAGCGTCGGCAGTTTCGAAAGCGGCCGAACCGTGGGGTCAACCTGGAGAACTTGCTCATCGTGGCGGCCGCCCTCGGCGATGTCATCGGTCGACCGGTGACACTGGCTGAATCTATTCGCCGGCAAGGGCAGCGTCGCACTCAGCGAGGACGTGACCCTTCCGCTGGCGAAACTGCGGGCGGCACTGTCGGGGACTGTCATGCTTCCGGCGGCCAAGACTTCGGGAGATGTCACGGTCAGCCCGGCAGGCGCCGCGCTCACCCTGACCGGAGGGAGCGCAAGCGGCGTAGTGACGCCGAAAGGGGCGGGCATCAGCCCGTCGCAACATCTGCGTGTATTCAACGACTTTCGCGAAACCGACGAGCGGATCTGTAAGAGCCTTGGCGTCGATCCGGAAGTCGGCGCCGCGGTGATGGCCAAGCGGTGGAAGGAGACTTTTGTCGCCCACCGCGATCGCCTAGCCGGGTCGGGCGCCAACGCTCAGAAGCGCGGCCGGGTCTCCAGGACAGCTCAAGGCCGAACTTCGGGAGGCGCTGCGCTGATGGCGACCGTCGAGAAATACGAGACCAAAGACGGCGCCACCCGGTACCGCGTCCGGTACCGGACACCGGATAAGCGATCGACGCAGAAACGCGGCTTCACCACCAAGCGCGACGCTGATCTGTTCGCCGCCAAGGTGGAGGTCAATAAGTCCCGCGGACGAGTACGTCGCGCCCGCGGTCGGCAAGGTGACTATCGGCGAGCTGGGGCCGGCATGGCTGGACCGTCAGCGTGGCCATCTGAAGGCGTCGACGCTTCTGTCCTATGAGGTGAGTTGGACCAAACACATTGCGCCACGCTGGAGCGACGTCCCAATCTCCCGTGTTCACTTCTCCGACGTTCAAGCCTGGGTCGCGGAGCTGTCCTCGCGGCGCGGCGCCGGGGTGGTGAGGATCGCCTACTCGATGCTGGCGCGCATCCTCGACGACGCAGCGCGCGACAGACTGATCAGCGCCAACCATGCCCGCGGCGTGAAACTGCCGAAGCCTCCGCCACGACGCAACGTGTACCTGACGGCCGAACAGCTGCAGCGCCTTGCCGACGAGTCCGGTCGGTACAAGTCGCTGGTGTTGATGCTCGGTGTCGGCGGTCTCCGGTTGGGGGAAGCGGCCGCGCTGCGTGTGTCTGACGTCGACTTTCTGCGTCGTCGCGTCGAGCTGCGCCGCAATGCGGTCAAGGTAGGCAGCAAGTTTGTGGTCGGCACACTGAAGACCCACAAGAACCGCAGCGTGGCGCTGCCCGCGTTCGTCATCGACGAGGTCGCGCGTTCGTGTACGTGCAAGGGCCGAGACGAGTTGGTCTGGCCGTCGCCTCGCGGCGGCTATATCAGCGGACCGTCGCTGTGGAAGACGTCGTGGCTGGCGGTGGCGGTGGCCCGCTGTCAGCGGGCCGATCCGACCTTTCCACGCGTGACGCCGCACGATCTGAGGCACACAGCGGCGTCGCTGGCGATCAGTGCTGGAGCCAACCCGAAGGTGGTGCAGCGCATGCTGGGGCATGCCAGCGCGGCGATGACCTTAGACGTGTACGCCGATTTATTTGAGTCGGACCTGGAGTCGGTGGCGGAGAATGTGGCCAAAATGTGGCCACAGCAGGGTCTAACACACACCCGTTCGACGCCGGAAAGTGCCGTCTAGCAGCGCTATGTGCCGGATCGGCCGCTGCCAGTGGCGTATTACCGAGCTGAATATGCCACCTAATCAACACCTGGGCGGGTGTTCGGCCGCATCTTTCGGCGACGGTGGTGACTGCCGGGTGAGTCAGCAGCGATCCTTTCGCCAACGGTGCCCATGCCTCGGTGGCGATGCCGCGTTGGGCGTGCACCTCCCGCAACTCCGTCTGAGGCAGCCGCGGATGCAGCTCGATCTGGTTGACCGCCGGAACGATGCCGGTGGCATCAACCAGGACCGTGAGGTGCTCGGGCTCGAAATTGCTGACTCCGATGGACCGGATCCGGCCCTGATCGCGCAGGTGAGCGAAGGCCTTGAAGGTGTCGACGAACTTGTTGAGCGCAGGCTGCGGCCAATGGATCAGGTACGGGTCGAGATAGTCGAGCCCAAGCCGGTCCATGCTGGCTTGACACATAGGGGAAAGCGGCCAGCGTGCTCTCGTAGCCCTGGTCGGTATTCCACAATTTGGTCACCACGTACAGTTGGTCGCGGGGTACGTCGGAATCGGCGATTGCTCGCCCGGTCTCTCGTTCGTTGCGGTAGACCGCCGCGGTGTCGATATGCCGGTAACCGACGCGCAGCGCGGCACCTACCGCCTGCTCGGTTTCCGCCGGCGCGATCCGGAAAACTCCGAGCCCGACGGCGGGGATCGGATTCCCGTTGTTCAGCGTGACGAAGGTTTGTTCTAGGGAGCAGCCCATGACCAAAAGTCTGCCAGGCGCGCCGGAGCTCCATCTTGGAGCGAAACGCGCACCGATGCGGTGGACAAGTCGTATCCAGGGAACGGTCACCACCGTTGGTGTCAAGGTCATTCCGTGGATCCCGACCGCCGCCAGGCGGGTGCTGACCGGCGGTCGTGCGGTCATCATCGACGGCAATACGCTTGATCCCACGCTCCAGCTGATGCTGTCGGGTCTGCACGCCGTCGGCATCGACGGACTGGTCGTCGATGACGACCCAGCCGCCTCCCGCGCCCAGATGCACGAGATGTTGCTGGGATTCCCCGGTCCGCAGATTCACGTCACGGTGAACGACATATCGCTGCCCGGACCGGCCGGTGAGATCCCGGCGCGGCACTACCGCCCGGCCAGCGGCGTGGCTGCGCCGCTGCTGGTCTTCTACCACGGCGGTGGCTGGACGATCGGCGACCTGGACAGTCATGACGCGCTGTGCCGGTTGACCTGCCGTGACGCCGGCATCCACGTGCTGTCCGTCGACTACCGGCTGGCTCCCGAGCATCGGGCCCCGGCCGCGGTCGAGGATGCCTATGCGGCCTTCCAGTGGGCGTACGAGCACGCCGCCGAACTCGGCGCGACGCCCGGGTGGGTCGCGGTCGGCGGGGACAGTGCGGGCGGCAACCTGGCGGCAGTCGTGTGCCAACTGGCGCGCGACGCGGGTGGCCCGACCCCGGTGCTGCAGTGGCTGATCTATCCGCGGACCGACTTCGCCGGACAGACACGGTCCATGAGCCTGTTCGCCCGCGGCTTTTTGCTGACCAAACGGGACATGGATTGGTTCGAGTCCCAATACCTGAAGGGTTCAGGTATTGATAAGACAGATCCGCGGGTGTCGCCGCTGCTGGCCGAGTCGCTGTCCGGGCTGGCGCCGGCACTCATCGCGGTCGCGGGTTTCGACCCGTTGCGCGACGAAGGCGAGAACTATGCGGCGGCGTTGCGGGCCGCCGGGACCGCGGTGGACCTGCGTTCGATGGGTTCGCTGACGCATGGCTTCGCCAATCTGTTTCCGCTCGGGGGCGGCAGTGCCGTCGCGACGAGTGAGCTGATTTCGGCTTTGCGGGCGCACCTGAGCCGGGCCTGAGCGGTCCGCCGGTACTCTAGAGGCGCCGTGGCCCGACTTCGGTCGGGACAAGCCGACACACGTGAGGATCAGCGAACCTGTGGCCGACAAACCCAAACGCCCTGCGCGATTCGACCTGAAGTCCGCCGGCGGCAAATCCAGCCGATTAGTCCCGATCGCGGCCACTGCGATCGTGGTGATCTTCGCGGTCGTCCTCGTCTTCGCAATCATGTCCTCGCATCACCCCAAGAAGAGTCCTGTCGACGCCACTGGCCCGGGCGACGCGGTGCGGGTGACGTCGAGCAAACTGGTCACCCAGCCCGGCACCAACAACCCCAAGGCTGTGGTGTCCTCCTACGAGGACTTTCTGTGTCCGGCGTGCGGTAACTTCGAGCGGACTTTCGGGCCGACGGTGTCCAAGCTCATCGACATCGGCGCCATCGCGGCCGATTACTCGATGGTGTCCATTCTCGACAGCCCACGGAACCAGAACTATTCCTCGCGGGCGGGTGCGGCGTCCTTGTGCGTCGCCGATGAATCCATCGACGCGTACCGCCGTTTCCATACCGCGTTGTACAGCCAGAGCATCCAGCCCGATGAGCGGGGCACCAGCTTCCCTGACAACGCGCGGTTGATCGAACTCGCTCGCGAAGCGGGCGTCGCGGGCACGGTCCCGGACTGCATAAACAGCGGGAAGTACCTCGCCAAGGTCACCGGGGCGGCCGCGGCCGACAAGATCACCGCAACCCCGACGATCAAGATCAATGGCGACGAGTATTCGCCATCGACACCGGAGGATCTGGTCGCCAAGATCAAACAGATCGTGGGCGACATTCCGGGTATTGACACCGCTGTCACTCCTGCGTCCTCGTGAGCTGTGGTGTCAGCTGAACCTGCCGGGCAGCCCGGCGACCTGACACCGGCTCCGGCGCGCGACGTGCGGGTACCCGCGCTTAGTGCATGGTGGGTGCTGATCGCCGGCGTGATCGGCTTGGCCGCCTCGATGACGCTGACGGTGGAGAAGATCAAAATTCTGCTCAACCCGTCGTACGTGCCGTCGTGCAGCATCAACCCAATCCTCTCGTGCGGCTCGGTGATGATCACACCGCAGGCGTCGGTACTGGGTTTTCCCAACCCGCTGCTCGGCATCATGGGCTTCACCGTGGTGGTGGTCACCGGTGTGCTGGCGGTGACGAAAGTATCGCTGCCCCAATGGTATTGGATCGGACTGACGGTCGGGACCCTGATTGGCGCGGGGTTTGTGCACTGGTTGATCTTCCAGAGTCTGTACCGCATCGGGGCGTTGTGCCCGTACTGCATGGTGGTCTGGGCGGCCACCATCTCGCTGCTCGTGGTGGTCGCGTCCATCGTTTTTCGTCCGGTGCTCGAAAGCCGGGAAAACGCCCTGGCGCGGGTGTTGCTCCAATGGCGCTGGTCGATCGCCACGCTCTGGTTCACCGCGGTGTTTCTGCTGATCATGGTGCGGTTCTGGAACTATTGGTCGACACTTCTCTGAGTGTCTCTAAGTCGGCAGGGTAAGGGGCCACGCGTGATCTCCAAGGTGCTGGTGGCCAATCGCGGGGAGATTGCGATCCGCGCGTTCCGCGCCGCCTACGAACTCGGTATCGGCACCGTGGCCGTCTACCCGTACGAGGACCGCAATTCGCAGCATCGACTCAAAGCCGACGAGTCTTACCAGATCGGCGACGTCGGTCACCCGGTGCGGGCATACCTGTCCGTCGACGAAATTGTCGAAACGGCCCGCCGGGCGGGCGCCGACGCCGTCTACCCCGGTTACGGGTTTTTGTCGGAGAACCCGGACTTGGCTGCAGCATGCGCGGCCGCGGGCATCACGTTCGTTGGCCCCAGCGCCGAAGTGCTTGAGCTGACCGGAAATAAGGCCCGGGCGATCGCCGCGGCCCGCGAAGCAGGGCTGCCCGTGCTCACGTGCTCGGCACCGTCGGCTTCGGTCGACGAGCTGGTGTCGGCCCTGGAGTCTGACGAGGCCGGCATGCGGTTTCCGTTGTTCGTCAAGGCGGTTGCCGGTGGCGGGGGCCGTGGCATGCGCCGCGTCAGCGATATCACCGCGCTCCCGGAAGCGATAAAAGCCGCCAGCCGTGAAGCCGAATCGGCGTTCGGGGATCCCACGGTCTATCTCGAACAGGCGGTGATCAAACCACGCCACATCGAGGTGCAGATCCTGGCCGACACCCGCGGCAACGTCATCCACCTCTACGAGCGCGACTGCAGTGTGCAGCGTCGCCATCAAAAGGTCGTCGAACTGGCGCCCGCGCCGGGCCTGGCCGCCGAATTACGCGACAAGATGTGCGCCGACGCGGTCGCTTTTGCCCGGCATATCGGGTACAGCTGCGCGGGCACGGTGGAATTCCTGCTGGACGAGAGCGGCCATTACGTCTTCATCGAGATGAATCCGCGGATTCAGGTGGAGCACACCGTGACCGAGGAGATCACCGACGTCGACTTGGTCGCCAGCCAGCTGCGCATCGCCGCCGGGCAGACACTCGAGGAGCTCGGTCTGCGCCAGGAGGTCATCCGGCCGCACGGCGCCGCACTGCAGTGCCGGATCACCACCGAAGATCCAGCCAACGGCTTTAGGCCCGACACCGGACGGATCAGCGCGTTGCGCACCCCCGGCGGTGCCGGGATCCGCCTGGACGGCAGCACCAACCTCGGCGCCGAGATCAGCGCGCACTTCGATTCCATGCTGGTCAAGCTGACCTGCCGGGGCCGTGACTTCCCGACGGCGGTGGCCAGGGCGCGCCGGGCCATCGCGGAGTTCCGGATTCGCGGAGTGTCGACGAATATTCCCTTCCTGCAAGCGGTCCTGGATGACCCGGACTTCCAGGCCGGCCGCATCACCACGTCGTTCATCGACGAACGGCCGCAGCTGCTGACGGCGCGCGGCTCGGCCGACCGCGGCACCAAGATCCTGAACTATCTGGCCGACGTCACCGTCAATAAGCCGCACGGTTCGCGGCCGTCAACGGTGTACCCGCATGACAAGCTGCCCGACGTCGATCTGCAGGTCGCGCCGCCGGCCGGTTCCAAGCAACGATTGGTTGAGTTGGGGCCGGAGGGTTTCGCGCGCTGGCTGCGGGAGTCGGCGGCGGTGGGCGTTACCGACACCACGTTCCGTGACGCCCATCAGTCGTTGCTGGCTACCCGAGTGCGCACCAGCGGTCTGCAGATGGTGGCACCGTATCTCGCCCGGACCATGCCGCAGCTGCTGTCCGTGGAGTGTTGGGGCGGTGCGACTTACGACGTGGCGCTGCGTTTCCTCAAGGAGGACCCTTGGGAGCGGCTGGCCACGCTGCGTGCAGCGATGCCCAACATCTGCCTGCAGATGCTGTTGCGGGGCCGGAATACAGTCGGCTACACGCCGTATCCCGAAGTGGTCACGTCGGCGTTCGTCGAGGAGGCAACCGCCACCGGCATCGATATCTTCCGAATCTTCGACGCACTGAACAACCTTGAGTCGATGCGTCCGGCGATCGACGCGGTGCGCGAAACCGGTTCTGCGGTAGCCGAAGTCGCGATGTGCTACACCGGCGACCTGTTCGACCCGGGTGAGCATCTGTACACGCTCGACTACTACCTGAAACTGGCCGAGCAGATCGTGGACGCCGGCGCACACGTGCTGGCCATCAAGGATATGGCCGGACTTTTGCGGCCACCGGCGGCGCAACGGCTGGTCAGTGCGCTGCGCAGTCGCTTCGACCTGCCCGTGCACGTGCACACCCACGACACGCCCGGTGGCCAGCTGGCCAGTTATGTGGCCGCTTGGCAGGCCGGGGCCGACGCGGTCGACGGTGCTGCCGCGCCGATGGCGGGAACCACCAGCCAGCCCGCGCTCAGCTCGATCGTCGCCGCGGCGGCGCACACCGAGTACGACACCGGTCTGTCGCTCTCGGCGGTGTGCGCGCTGGAGCCGTACTGGGAGGCGCTGCGAAAAGTGTATAGGCCCTTCGAATCTGGGCTGCCGGGGCCGACGGGACGGGTCTATCACCACGAGATTCCGGGTGGCCAACTGTCAAACCTGCGCCAGCAGGCGATTGCGCTGGGGTTGGGGGATCGATTCGAGGAGGTCGAAGAGGCCTATGCCGGTGCCGACCGGGTGCTAGGCAGGCTGGTCAAAGTCACGCCGACGTCGAAGGTGGTCGGCGATCTGGCGCTGGCCCTGGTCGGCGCGGGGATGAGCGCGGACGAATTCGCCTCCGAGCCAGCGCGATTCGACATCCCAGAATCGGTGCTAGGGTTCCTGCGGGGCGAGCTGGGTGATCCGCCTGGCGGGTGGCCCGAACCGCTGCGCACGGCGGCGCTGGCCGGCCGCGCGGTGGCCAGGCCCACCCAGCCGCTGACGGCGGACGACGAGGCCGCCCTGTCGCTGTCCGGACCCAAGCGTCAGGCCACCCTCAACCGGCTGTTATTCCCTGGCCCGACAAAGGAATACCAGGAGCACCGGGAAACCTACGGCGACACTTCGCAATTGTCGGCCAACCAGTTCTTCTACGGTCTTCGGCAGGGTGAAGAGCACCGGGTGAAACTGGAGCGCGGCGTTGAGCTGTTGATCGGGCTTGAGGCCATCTCCGAACCCGACAAGCGCGGCATGCGAACGGTGATGTGCATCATCAACGGCCAGCTGCGGCCGGTTCTGGTGCGCGACCGCAGCATTGCCAGCGCGGTTCCGGCCGCGGAGAAGGCCGACCGCGGTAATCCCGGACACATCGCAGCACCATTCGCCGGAGTCGTCACCGTGGGAGTGTCCGTCGGCGACCAGGTGAGCGCCGGCCAGACCATCGCCACCATCGAGGCAATGAAGATGGAAGCCCCGATCACCGCGCCCAAAGACGCCACCGTGGAGCGGGTGGCGGTGTCGAGCACGGCCCAGGTGGAGGGCGGAGACCTGCTGGTGGTGCTGAGCTGACTCGGATCATCGGCGGCGTCGCCGGGGGCCGGCGCATCGTGGTCCCGCCGCGGGGGACCAGGCCGACCACCGATCGGGTGCGCGAGTCGCTATTCAACATCGTGACCGCGCGGCGGGATCTGACCGGGCTGGCGGTGCTGGACCTCTACGCCGGTTCGGGCGCTCTCGGACTGGAGGCGCTGTCCCGCGGAGCCGCGTCTGCGCTGTTCGTGGAGTCAGACCAGCGCGCCGCCGCCGTCATCGCGCGCAACGTGGAAGCCCTGGGCCTGCCCGGTGCGACGCTGCGCCGGGGCGCGGTGGCAGCCGTCCTGGCCGCGGGGTCCCCGTCTCCGGTGGACCTGGTGCTGGCCGACCCGCCCTACGACATCGACACCGCCGACATCGACGCTGTCCTGGCCGATCTGATCACCCACGGCTGGGCGCGGGAGGGAACCGTCGCGGTAGTAGAGCGTGCGGCCGCCGGCGCGCCGCTGACCTGGCCGGCCGGCTGGCGCTTGTGGCCTCAGCGTGTTTACGGCGACACCCGTCTCGAGATGGCCGAACTGGACTGAGCCGCCCTGCTACCGTCATCGGTCATGAGCGCCGCTCTCCCCCGCAAGCGGGAGGTACCCCCACCTCATCGCTTCGCTCTGCATCGTCGCCGGCGCGGGTCATGAGCGGCGCGGTATGCCCGGGATCATTTGACCCGGTCACGTTGGGCCACGTCGACGTCTTCGAACGCGCCGCGGCCCAGTTCGACGAGGTGGTGGTCGCGATCCTGGTCAACCCTGCCAAGAAGGGCTTGTTCGACCTCGATGAGCGGATCGCGATGATCGAGGAGTCGACGACACACCTGCCCAACTTGCGGGTGGAGGTTGGCCAAGGTCTGGTGGTCGACTTCGTCAGGTCGCGCGGAATGACTGCCATCGTGAAGGGTCTGCGCACCGGCACCGATTTCGAATACGAACTGCAGATGGCGCAGATGAACAAGCACATCGCCGGCGTCGACACGTTCTTCGTTGCGACCGCGCCGCGATATTCGTTTGTGTCGTCGTCGTTGGCCAAAGAGGTCGCGATGCTGGGCGGTGATGTGTCGGAGCTACTGCCCGAGCCAGTGAATCGCCGTTTGCGCGAGAAGCTGTCAGGCGGCGTTTGAGGCAGAACAAGTTTCAGTACAACGCGGTACACCTGTGAACAGAAAAGTTCTGCTTGGGGTCGGGATTGCGGTCGTGCTGCTGCTGATCGCCGCGCTTGCATTGCCGATCAAGCAAACGTGCGGTAATCCGCGCTATTCGTGTGCTACGGCACCGGATGCACAGGGCTATGTGCACTACTACTACGAGGTTCAACCGCTCGGTGTAGTCCTCATTATCCAATTAATGTTTGCGTGTTTTTTGTGGTTTACCTGGGGTTTGGGTGTTTTCGGGGTGGGTGTTCTGTCGACGGTGGCCTCAGGTGAGGGTGAGCGGGATCGGGGCTGCGAGGAGGTCGAAGACGCGGCGTTGGGTGGCGGTGGGGGTGCTCAGGGTCGCCACGATGGGTCCGTGGGTGCCGTAGCGGATGTCGTTGCGGGTCAGGGTGGCTAGGTGTGCGAGCAGGCTCTGGTAGGAGCGTGCGATGTGGCTGTCTGGGGTGGTTTTGTGGGTGGCTTTGCGGTGCGCGCCGGGTGATCTGACGGCGGGTGCGACGGGATCTGTTCGGGTGGTGGGGTTTTCGTCGGTGAACGTCAGCGGCGCGACGGCGTGGCGCAGGTGCCAGGTGAGGTAGGCGGCGAGGAAGCAGATCAGCACGTGTGCGCGGACCCGGTCGTCGAGGTGGTGGTGGATGGGGCGCAGGTCCAGGTCGATCGTTTTGAGGGACCGGAAGTCGCGTTCGACGCGGGAGAGGTTTTTGTAGGCGCCGATGACGGCGGCGGTGTCGAGTTCGTCGGCGGCGATGGTGGTGCGCAGCAGGTAGATCCCGTCCAGGGCAGTTTCGGTGTCGATGCTGGTCTGGTTGCGGGTGATGGTGAGGCTGGTGTTGGTGATGGCCAGCTGGAAGTGTTTGGCCATCTTGTATTTTCCCAGCACGGCGCCGACCCGTAGGCCGATCTTGTCGGCGCCGGACAGCCGCCCGGCGTGCACCGAGGCGAGGATCGGGGCCAAGGTCTTCTCGGTGGCGGTGAGCAGTGCGTTTCTCTTGCGGGCGCGTTCGTCGGCCAGGGCGGGGTTGCGGCAGGCGATCAGCCGTTCCCCGGGGTAGTCGGGGTGGCTGATTTCGGCGAAGTTGACGGTGTCGAACAGCGACATTTGCAGGGGCCCGTCATCGGCGGCCAGCGCGGCGATCTGCGGGGCCCGCAGCGCGGTCAGCCAGCCGATCCCGCCCAGCTCTGCCAGGGCGGCGATGCGGGCAGCGGTGATCATGCCGCGGTCGCCGACCATCACCATGTTGGTCAGCGCGAAGGTGTCTTTGACCGCGGTGACCGCCGCGGTGAAGGCGGTCGGGTCGGCGGTGTTACCGGGAAACACCCGGATCGCGACCGGGCGCCCGTCGGGGTCGGTGAGCAGCCCGTACTCGATCTGCTCACAGCCCTTCTTGCCGTCGCGGGAGTAGCCGCGGGCGGCCAGCTCACAGTGTCGCCCGGTCACCCAGGAGGAGGACAGGTCGAACATCGCGATCCGCGACGGGTTCACTGCCGGGCCCAGATGCTTTTTGGCCAGCCGTTTTTCGATGTCGTCTTGGCGGGTCAACAACCAGTCCATCGCCGAATACACCTCGTCGGTGTGGATCCCGCTGACCGCCAGGTCGGGGCCCAGGGTGGTGTCTGACCACCAGCCGATGGTGGCCAGTTTCGAGGCCGGGACCACCGCGCGGGCCAGGATCAGGGCCATCGCCACCTGCCGGGCCCGGCACGGCGGCCCCAGCAACCCCGCCAAGCCCAGCTGTTTGGCCATCACCGCGGCCGCGGCGAGATGACCATGCGGGCGCGAGCACTCCACCGTCGCGATCGAGGCCACCGAGGCCAGCGACTCGCCGGCCAGCACCGCCTTGACCGCGGCAATCGCCGCGGGTGCAACGCGGACAGATTCGCCAGCGTCTCGTTGCGGACGGTGCCGTTATCCCGGAACGATCGGCGCAGCAGAAACGATTCGTAAACCCGCTCGACACCGTCTTTCCCGGTGTACTTGCGTCGCTGCACGGCGACATGAACCGCACCAGAACCCTTGGCCACAAACCGATTCTACCGTAAAACCCTCACGAATCCAGGCACATTAGTGACTACACATTATGGCGTGTCGGCGAGATCACCCCAGCTCAACCACCACAATCACCGAAGAACCCGACTTAACTTCGGATTAATACGCTAACGGCCGCGGACATCCGGCTTCACTACTCGTCGGGCGAGGAGCGCGTCAAGAGGTAGTCACGGGCGGACGAAGCCGAGCGCCACCGCCGTCAGAAAACGATGGTCTGGTTGTCGTGCACGATAACTCGATCTTGGCAGTGCCAGAGCACTGCGCGGGAGAGCACCGCCCGCTCGACGTCGGCGCCGACGCGTATCAGGTCGTCGACAGTGTGCGTGTGGTCGACCCGTACGACGTCCTGTTCGATGATCGGCCCCTCGTCGAGCACTTCGGTGACGTAGTGGGCGGTCGCGCCGACCAGCTTGACACCGCGTTCTCGTGCTCGCTTGTAGGGGGATGCGCCGACGAACGCCGGCAGGAACGAATGATGAATGTTGATCAGCGGGCAGCCGACTGCGTCGAGGAACGCCGGGGTCAGTATCTGCATGTAGCGAGCCAGCACCACCAAATCCACATTGCCGCTCAGCAACTGAAGCTGACGCTGTTCGGCCTCGGCGCGGGTATCACGGGTGGCGGGGATATGTATGAACGGCACACCGAAGGGCCGCACACGCTCGGCCAGATCGGGGTGGTTGGCGATCACCATGACCACTGACATCTGAAGTTCGCCGCGACGGTTGCGCCACAACAGATCTAACAAGCAGTGGTCATCCTTGGACGCCATGATGGCGACCCGCTTGGGCTTGGCGGCCTCGGTAAACCGGTAGTCGATATTGAACTTGTCGGCCACGGTGCTGGCGAACGCGCGCTCCAGCCCGTCGAGGGCGGCGGTCAGGCCGGGCAGGTGAAAGATCGCGCGCTGCAGAAATGTTCCGTCCTCCGGCGCGGTGGAATGCTGGTCCAGGGAAATGATGTTGGCGCCGGCCTGGTCAAAAAGGTGCTTACCGCTGCGATAGTCCTGGGCGGTCGTGGCAGCGAAGCAGCAGCCGGCCGATATCGGCGGGCAGCGGCAGACCGCCGGGCGGCTGCGGGTAGTTTTCAGGCTCTGTCGGCGTTGGCACCGCGGATCATGGCTTCCCTTTCGTAAGGTTTCAAATTTCCGCGGGCCACGATACCGGCCATTCACGTGCAGCCATCGGGATGTCCCCGGCGGTGCGCCGAGCCGGAGAGCAGCCAGTATCAGCCGGGTGTGCCGCTGCTGGACGAGCGCGTGGCCAGCGCCAGCGCGGCGTTGAGTTCGACAGTTCGCGCGGGCCCGCGCTTCACGCGGTACCGCTCTGAAATGGCAGCCCGCCGATCGTGCAGTGCCGCTCGGCGCGGTGGTCGTGAGCCCGGCGCGAGCGGCTCGCTCGTGGCCGCTGACCGTACGGCTAGTGGCGATCGCTGTGATCGTGTGGCCAGGTTGCGCCGGAGCCGCCCATCATGCGCAACATCGGCATTCCGCCCGAGGTGATGAACCGGACGACCAGCATTGCCGCGATGACGAGGAAGACGATGTTGAGCCAGGTGGTGTAGTTCCACGAGATCCCTGCCTGCATGACTGTGGCGCTGCGCTGGGTCGGAATGAGATTAGCTGCGCCGAAAAGTAATTCGACGAGATAACCAGCAGCGACCATCGCGGCGTAGAAGGTGCCGAGCAGCGCCAGCATCATCCTTGGTGCCGTAGTACTTGCGGTAGATGTTCAAGATCGGCAGGATCAACAGGTCGGCGAAGATGAACGCGATGACGCCGCCGAAGCTGATGCCTCCGTTCCACAGCACCGCGGCCAGTGGCACGTTGCCGATTGAGCAGACGAACGACACGATCGCCACGATGGGTCCCACGATCGGTCCCCACAGCGCCGACCAGCCCGGATAATCAGCCAAAAAGAAGTTCTGCCAAAATGTTTCGGGCACCCACGCCGCGATGGCGCCGGCGATCAACAGGCCCAGTACGAGGTCGCGCAGGATCGCCAACCACTCCATGACGAACACATGCGAGACCGAGGTAAACCCCTCCGGGGAAAAGAGCCGCTGCCAAAACGAGCCTTCACGGTTGATGGACATGTCCATGGCGGCATGGCCTTCCATCGAGCCGGCGATTCCCCGCTCGGCCTGCTCGCGGGCGGCGTCGATGAGGCGGGAGCGCACGAACAGCCGGAACAAGCACAGCCAGCACCACGATCATCAGCGGGCCGCCGACGAACTCCGCGGCGGTGAACTGCCAGCCCATCAGCAGAGCCAGGATGATGCCCAACTCCACCACGAGATTGGTGGAGCCGATCTCGAACGCCATCGCGGCGGTGAAGTTGGCGCCTTTGCGGAACAGCGATCGGGCCAAAGCCACCGCGGCATACGAGCACGACGACGATGCCGCTCCCAGCCCGGCCGCCACCGCCAGGGTGCGCGGCCGGTCGTCGCCCATCAGGCCACGATCGTCGAGCGGCGCACCACGGCCTGCACCACTGCCGACAGGGCGAAGCCCAGGATCAACGCCCACAGGATTTCCCACGTCATCGACCCCGCCAGCGCCAAGGCGTGCCCGACCGCTGCTAGCACTTTACCTGTCACTCGGTCCTCCGCTTCGGTCACATATTCGGGGGATTATCACTGATGTTTCGGGCGCCGCGGGCCGCCCAGAGAGATATACCCTACGGGTATATGTCAATGTTTCGGCCTGACGAGCAAAACACCTGGTCAACGCTTTAGGCCCGGCAACGAGCAGGGAAGTTCGTCGTTTCACACGCCGCGCTTATGTCAGGCGTCTAAGCTCAGTTGTTCGGTGATGGGTTCTGCGTCATACCCGGTTAGCTCGGGTTAGGGGTTGCGAAAGCGACGCTGCGGGGTGACCCTCCCCAATTTCAAAAATCCGGTGCTGCCCTCAAGCAGCACAGGTTGAGCTGAGACGAGGTTGAGCGGCGATGGAATCAGGTGTTACTCCCATTGCGGTCATCGGAATGGGATGCCGGCTTCCCGGCGGGATCGAGTCGCCCGACGAGTTTTGGCAGGCGTTGCTGCGCGGCGACGACCTGGTGACCGAGATCCCCGCCGACCGGTGGGACTTGCTGAGCATTACGACCCCGAACGGGGCGTGCGGGGCAGGTCGGTGTCGCGGTGGGGTGGCTTCATCGACGACATCGGTGGTTTCGACGCCTCGTTCTTCGGGTTCGGCGAGCGCGAGGCGACCGCTATCGACCCCCAGCACCGGTTGCTGCTGGAGACGTCCTGGGAAGCGGTCGAGCACGCCGGCATCGTGCCACCCTCACTGGCCGGCTCGCGCACCGGCGTGTTCGTGGGGTTGTGCCAGCAGGACTACACGGTAGTTAGTGGCGACGCCGGCGCGCTGGAGGACGCCTACGGCTACACCTGCACTCCGTTCAGCATGGCGTCCGGGCGGATCGCCTACGGACTGGGACTGCGAGGTCCCGCGATCACGGTAGACACCTCGTGTTCTTCGGGGTTGTTGGCCGTGCACTTGGCGTGCCTAAGCCTGGACAGGGGAGAGAGCGATCTCGCTTTGGCAGGCGCCGCCATGGCGTTGCTGGAGCCGCGGATTTCCGCAGCTGCATCAGCGCAGGGCATGCTCTCACCCACTGGTCGCTGCCATACATTCGACGTCGCCGCCGATGGGTTTGTGCGTTCGGAGGGTTGCGGCGTGGTTCTGCTCAAGCGACTGCCCGATGCACTACGCGATGGCGACCGGATTCTGGCCGTGGTGCGCGGCACCGCGGCCAACCAGGACGGTCGTTCCGAGACGATCACGACGCCGTCGTCGAAGGCACAGGCCGAGGTGTTTCGGGCGGCGTTGTCGGCGGCGGGGGTCGACCCGGCCACCGTCGGCATGGTGGAGGCGCACGGCACCGGCACCCCGGTCGGTGACCCGCTCGAGTTCACCAGCCTGGCGGAGGTATACGGCGCCGGCGGTAACCGCGTTGCGCTCGGATCGGCCAAAAGCAACCTGGGCCATACCGAGGCCGCGGCCGGCGCGGTGGGGCTGATCAAAGCCGTCCTCGGGCTACAGCACGGTGTGGTGCCCCCGATGGCGCACTTCACTCGATTGCCCGATGAGCTGCAGCAAATCGAAACCGGACTGTTTGTGCCGCAGGAGGTCACCCCGTGGCCCGACAAAGGTGACGGGCCACGACGGGCCGGGGTGACGTCGTTCGGGATGTCCGGGACCAACGTGCACGCGGTCCTCGAGCAGGCTCCCGAGACGCAAACCAGCACAGCAATCCCCCCAGTGACCCCGGTGGCCGGGCCGCTGCTGTTCCCGCTGTCGTCGACCTCGGCGGATGAGCTGCGCCGGACCGCGCAGCGACTGCTCGGATGGCTGGACAAGAACGAGGACCTAGCGACTTCCCTTTTTGGAGACTTGGCCTACACGCTGGCGCGGCGGCGTGGGCACCGGACCGTGCGCGCCGCGGTGATCGCGGAGAACCTCGATCAGCTCTCAGCCGGGCTGCGCGAGATCGCCGAAGGAGAAACTCCCTATGCGCCGGCAGCGGGTCACGACGACCGCGGACCGGTGTGGTTTTCTCAGGCCAGGGTTCGCAGTGGGCGGCCATGGGCGCAGAACTGCTGGCAAAAGAGCCTGTATTCGCCGCAACCGTTGCGGAGGCGGAACCGCTGATCGCCCGGGAGTCCGGGTTCTTGGTCACTGAGGCGATGTCGGCGCCGGAAACCGTCACCGGTGTCGACCGGGTACAGCCAACGCTGTTCACCATCCAAGTCGCATTGGCCACCACCATGCGGGCCTACGGCGTGGAGCCGGGCGCGGTCATTGGGCACTCGCTCGGCGAGGCCGCTGCCGCCGTTGTCGCGGGGGCACTGTCGCTGGAGGACGGAGCGAAGGTGATCTGCCGGCGCTCAAAGTTGCTGTCTCGCATCGCCGGCGCGGGCGCAATGGCCTCAGTGGAGCTGCCCGCGCAGCAAGTGCGGCAGGAACTGGACGCTCGCGGTGTGACCGATGTGGTGGTCTCCGTAATCGCATCGCCGGACTCGACTGTTATCGGTGGAGCGACCCAGACGGTTCGCGACCTGGTGGCAGAGTGGGAGCGTCGCGAGGTCATGGCCCGCGAGGTGGCCGTGGACGTCGCGTCGCACTCGCCTCAGGTCGATCCGATCCTTGCCGACCTGGCCGATCAGCTCGCAGAACTCAAACCGATGACGCCGAAAGTGCCGTATTACTCTGCGACACTTGAGGATCCGCGTAGCGGCCCGACCTTCGCCGCCAGCTACTGGGTCAACAACCTGCGGCAGCCGGTGCGATTTGCGGCGGCGGTGCGGGCGGCGCTGGACGATGGTTATCGGGTCTTCGGAGAGCCGTCTCCGCACCCGTTACTGACTCGCGCGGTGGAACAAACCGCCGCCGCGGCTACGTTACTGTCCAGGCTCTCGCCAGCATGCGGCGCGAGCAGCCGATGCCCTACGGACTGCGCGGCTTCCTGGCGGATCTGTACGGCGCCGGCGCCGCGATCGACTTCTCCGTTCTGTATCGGAGCGGGCGTCTGGTGGATGCTCCGCTGCCGACCTGGACCCACCAGCGGCTGCTCATCGAATCCGACGGCTCAAGCTTGCGGACCCGTGGAGATCCACTGTGCCGGCGCACCCGCTGCTGGGCGCGCATGTTCGGTTGCCCGAGGAGCCGGAGCGCCACGCGTGGCAGGGCGAAATCGGCACCGCGGCGCTGCCCTGGCTCGCCGACCACCGGGTCAACGGGGTCGCTGTCTTTCCGGGCGCTGGCTTCTGTGAGATGGCGCTGGCCGCCGCCGCCGCTGTGCTCGGGTCGAACTCCGAGGTGCGCGACATTCGCTTCGAGCAGATGCTGCTGCTGGATCAGAGACTCCGGTGATCGCCGTGGCGACGGTGGAGGCGCCCGGAGTCGTCGAATTCGGGGTGGAGACCAATCGCGAAGGGGAGCGCACCCGGCGTGCAACAGCGGTCCTGCACACGGTCGACGACAACGAGCAAGCACCGCATCGAGATCTGTCCGCCCTGTTGACAGCGCACCTGGAACTGCAGGAAGGGGCCGCGCTGCGGCAGTCGTTGGACGAGCGCGGTGTCCAGTATGGTCCTGCCTTCACCGGTCTGGCCGCGGCGCACACAGCTGGCGCGAAGGTCCGCACATTACTGGCCGAGGTCGGACTTCCCGGCGAGGTCCGATCACAGCAGGCCGGTTATGACGTCCATCCCGCGTTGCTGGACGCCTGCTTCCAGTCGGTCCTGGCTCACCCGGCCGTCGAGAACATCGCTGGTGGCGGGCTGCTGCTGCCGCTGGGTGTTTGTCGGCTGCGCCGCTACGGCCCGACCCGCGACGCTCGCTACTGCTATGTGCGGGTGACGGCGGAGAACCGGTCGGCGCTCGAGGCCGATCTCGACATCCTTGACCAGCAGGGGGCGGTTCTGCTGGCCATACAGGGCCTGCGGATGGGCGCCAGTGCCGGGAGCAGCAATACCATGGTGCTGGACGAACGGCTGCTGACCATCGACTGGCAGCAAGCAGACGTTACCGCCGGTGCCTGAAGCGGGCCGTCGGAAGCTGGCTGCTGGTAGACACCTCCCCCCCAGGCTGATCTGCTGGAATCGAGGCTTGCGGATGCGCTGAAATCCCTTGGCGCACAATGCACAACGCTGGACTGGCCGGAAGCACGCCGACCATCTGGCCAACACCGAACGGCTGGCCGTCCAGGTGCGCGGCGGCCTCGAGGGATTGGTCATCGTCTGCCCGCCGCCCGGCGGGCGACCCGGATGGACAGGGTCTGCTGCGGGGTCGCGAGCAGGTGCGTCACGTGGTGCGCATGGTTCGCCAGCTGCCGGAACTGTCCACAGAACCGCCGCGACTGTATGTGGTGACCAACCGGGCTCAGATCGTCCTGCCGGACGACCGGCCCAAATTGGAGCAGGCCGGACTGCGTGGCTTGCTCCGGGTGATCGGGGCAGAGAACCCACAGCTACGGGTCAGCCAGATCGACCTGGACGACGCCGATGCCGAACGGGATGCCGAGCTGGTGGCGCAGGAACTGCTCACCGGCTCCGAAGAAGACGAGACCGCCTGGCGCGGCGGTCAGTGGTACACGGCACGGCTGCGCTGCACGCCGCTAGGAGCCCACGAACGCCGGACCGCCACCGTCAACCATGAATCCGACGGCATGTGCGTACAGGTCCGCAATCCGGGTGACCTGGAAACCCTGGAATTCGTCGCCGTCGACCGCAGGCCACCAGGGCCTGGGCGATCGAGGTCGCGGTCGAGGCGACATGCGTCATCTTCGCCGATGTCCTCTGCGCGTTCGGCCGAAGCCCCGTCTTCGATGGACGGCAGCCGCAGCTGGGCAACGACTTCGCCGGCGTGGTGATCCGGGTCGGCCCCGACGTCACCGACCACCAGGTCGGTGACCGTGTCGGCGGCTTCTCCGGATACGCCAACGGGAGTTGGGGCACATTCGTCACCTGGGGATGCTGGCTTGTCACCACCCTGCCGGACAGCATGACCGTCGAACACGCAGCCGCGGTGGCAGCCGGGTACGGCACCGCCTGGTACGGGCTGCACGACCTTGCGCGGCTATCGGCAGAGGACAAGGTGCTGATCCACTCCGGAACCGGCGGCGTCGGGCAGGCCGCGATAGCCATCGCCCGTTTGGCCGGAGCCGAGATATTCGCCACCGCGGGCAGCCCGCAGCGGCGCGCGCTGCTGCGCGAGATGGGCATTGAGCACGTCTACGACTCGCGGTCCACCGAGTTCGCCGACCAGATCCGCCGCGACACCGACGGGTACGGCGTCGATGTCGTGCTCAACTCCCTGACCGGGGCCGCACAACTTGCAGGGCTGAAACTCCTGTCCTTCGCTGGACGATTCGTCGAGATGGCAAACGCGACATCTACGACGACACTCGAGTGGGGTGTTTCGTTCCGCCGGAATCTCTCGTTCTACGCCGTTGACCTGCCACTGCTGGGTGAAAGCCACCCACAACGGTTTAACAAGCTGGTGCGAACGGTGTACGAGCATGTCGCAGACGGCTCGTTGCCGCTTCCGGACTACACCGAGTACCCGCTTGCCGAGGCGGCCACCGCGATCCGGGTGATGAGCGGAGCCGAACACACCGGCAAACTGGTGCTCTCCGTGACCCGCAGCGGGGAAAGCCGTGCGGTGGTGCCGCCGAAGCAGACTCGGGTCTTCCGCGGTGACGGCGCCTACATCGTCACCGGCGGACTCGGCGGACTGGGACTGTTCCTGGCAACCGAGATGGCCAAGGCCGGCTGCGGACGGATCGTGCTGACCGCCTGGTCAACCCGACTCCCAAAGCGCGGCAGGCGATCGAGCGGATCAGTGTCGCCACCGGGGCCGACGTTGTCGAGGAGTGCGGCAACATCGCCGAGGCTTACACCGCCACCCGGGTGGTGGCCGCGGCCACGGCCACCGGGCTTCCGGTGCGCGGGGTTTTGCACGCCGCGGCGGTGGTCGAAGACGCCACGCTGGCCAACATCACCGACGAGCTGATCGACCGGGACTGGGCGCCCAAGGTCTATGGCGCCTGGAACTTGCACGAGGCGACGGTCGGACAGCCACTGGACTGGTTCTGCTTGTTCTCCTCTGCAGCGGCGCTACTCGGCTCCGCCGGCCAGGGCGCCTACGCCGCTGCTTGCAGCTGGCTGGATGCCTTCACGCACTGGCGCCGCGGCCAGGGTCTGCCGGCCACCGCGATCGCGTGGGGAGCTTGGGGCGAGATCGGCCGGGCGACATTCCTGGCAGAGGGCGGCCGGACCACGATGATCACGCCAGAAGAGGGCGCGCAGGCGTTCGCAGACCTGTTGCGTTACGACCGGGGCTACACCGCTACGTTCCGACACGGGGGCACCGCTGGCGGCCGCTCTGTCGCGCGTAGCCCGTCGCCGAGGCGTTCAGGCCGCCGGAGAGCAGCACGGAGCTGATAACGCCACTTTGGCGCCGAACTGCGGTCGCTGTCGCAGGACGAGTGGCCCACCCGGCTATGGCGTCTGATAGCCGAGCAGCCCGGCCTGATCCTGCGCCGCACGGTCGACCCCGTCGCCCCTTCGCCGACCATGGGCTGGACTCGCTCGGCCCTTCTAACTGGTACCCCATCGAAGCCGAGACCGGAATCCGGATCACCCCCAAGGTAATTGCCACCTACAACACCGCGCGTGCTTTAGGCCTCCACCTGTCGGAGACGCTGGTGGCTGAAGAGGCCGCGCCGACGCTGTCGTGAGAGGCGCCGGTTTCAGTTCAGCCGGGTCGTCCCGATGGACACCCCGGCGGCCGGGAGGCGCGCCAGCAGCGCATCGCCCATCGCCGCAGCGGGAGTGAGCACACCCCGCAACTCGGAGAGCCGATCGCGATCGAGCGCCAGCGCGAGACCACACTCACCGAGCAGCACCGACGTCCCTTGGTAACCGTCGCCGTGCTGCGCGAACGTGGCCATGTAGCGGCCACCGGTTGTCGTGGTGGTATACGTCTCCATGGTGTAGTGGCCGCGTTCTCGGCGCGCCGCACTCGGACCGGTGCCTGGCTTCGGCGCGATGCGCTCCACCAATCGTTTGGGCAATAGCCTGGAGTATTATTGCCCAAACGAAGACGACCTTCAGGGCGGCGGTGACAGCCGCGGAGGCTACCGGCGCCGCGAACGACCTTCCGACTCATCGTTTCGGAGTAGCGGAACCACCGGCCATAGGACCAGTCCTGTAATGCGTTGCTACGCCGGACAATTCGAGCGTTGTAGGGGCCTGCACAAATCCGCCGATCCAGAAGCCCGACAGTTCGGGTGCCACGTCGCGTCCTCGGCGCCACGGAAAGTCTGGCTGGTATCCAGTTCGGGTTCGGCACCTCGGTCCGTACTCAGCGTGTACGGGTCGTCGATGAGTCGGTGGGCTTGCACGTCGCTGGATGCAGTGCGCATCGCGTCGAGATATGTTGCAACCGAGCCGCCGGAGATCCCGGTCTGCCAAAAGGAGCGCAGCAGAAAGAGTTGTGTCGCAGAGTTCACCGGTGCCGTCCTCGATCGCCCGGCGGTCAACCTGATCGACGTTCGGATCCGAAGGGACCGAATCGAATCCGCACGAGAGCACGATCCGGGCGCCAGTGTCGGCGGCCTGTTTGTGGTACAGGTCGATATTGTTGCGGCCGAACATCAACTCGCCGGTCAGATCGGCATAGTCTGTTCCAGCCTTGGCACAGGCTGCAACCAGCGGCAGACCGTAATGTGCATAGGGACCAACAGTCGTCAGCACTACCTGGGCGCGGTTAGCCATCGCGTCCAACATCGACGGTTGCGCGAGACGGCGACGTCAGCGGCCAATCCTGTGCAGTCGAAACGCGCCTAGCATCTGCCGCACGGCTAGCAGCCGTTCGCTCGAGCGGCCGGCCAACGCGATGTGAGCCTCTGTCCCCGTGTGAGCCAGGTATGCGGCGGTCAACTTGCCGGAGAAGCCGGTGGCGCCATACAAGACGATGTCAAACTCACGCACAGTTCGGCTCACGTGACCGACACTAGTCGACCAGTTTGGGGTGGTTTGGCGGCTCAGCACAGATCGTCAACGGTTACTGAAAACGGACTCCCTGGTGCGATTGGATTGATTCCGTCCTCGGAACAGGTGTAGATCACCGAGTCCAGGGAGATTGCCACCATGGAGATCGGTGAATGTGTCGCGATGACGAATTGCGAGCCCTGGCACACTAGGTCGAGCACGCCAGCACCCGCAAGTATGGCCCCGACCAGCCATGGACCGTCCCAAGCTTTGCGTGTAGAGCAAAGACATCGAGTCACCCATCACGTTTGGCGCACATAGTCGCCCCGAGCAGGATGACATTCTTGGCCGTGGTCACGAACGTGCCCTTGGTCAAGTGGGCGAGCACATCTCGGCGCGGCGACGCCAGCTATCGGGAAAGCCCACCTCGCGATCGGTTTGGGCGTTAAACCTATGGGGCTCAACGGAGGGATCAAAAATCCGGCAACCGCAAAAGGTTGGATTTCAGGAATTGACGACAGGCTTCCGAGGCGCGGCGGTGTGAAGGCCAAGGACGCCGAGTGTCGCGCGCCGTGAGGTGATCGACGCGGGACGGGACGCTTCAATCCTTGGTGAAGCTGTACATCCGGTATGAGACCTCCCCGCGCTTCATTTCGCGGTATAGCCGCGAGCCTGGCACGCCGGCAAATTCGCGGCCGAAGATGTGCAGGAAGGACGGCATATGGCGATCAACCAAGTCC
This sequence comes from uncultured Actinomycetota bacterium, assembly GCA_963728815.1. GTDB lineage: Bacteria > Actinomycetota > Actinomycetes > Mycobacteriales > Mycobacteriaceae > Mycobacterium. Next base: position 999,241 of record CAVSLH010000009.1, on the reverse strand, counting down.
AATGACCGCTCAGAACGTTTCTCCATCCCGCGCAGAACCTCCGCAGTGATCTCCCGCTGCGAAAGCTGTCGCATCGGGGCGTTGGTCAGCTCCGACTCCCATCCAGCAACTTGGACGCTGGGGCGGAGATCGCAATACAGGAAATGCCCTCCCGGGCGCAGCACTCGCGCCGCCTCGGCGAGGAAACGCGGAAACCGTGGGTAGCAGTGCGAAGCTTCGACATTGAGCACCACGTCGAACGATTGGTCCTCGAAGGGCAGGTTTTCGGCGTCGCCTTGTACGAAATCCAAACCAGGTAAATTGTGTCTGTCTCGGCAAAACGCGATGCCAACCGGGTTCAAGTCCAAGCCCGTGTAGGAGGCCGGGTTCAAGGTACGCATGAGGTACGAGGCTCCGCCACCGTGGCCGCAACTGACCTCCAGCACCCGTTTGCCGCTCAGATCCGCCTGGGTCGCCGTGCGGTGGTAGAGCTGAATGTGGCCTCGGTTAGGCTCGTCGGAGGCCGCCAGTGGCACGGCCATCGGCGGATCCTCTTCGTACGCCCAGTTGATGAACAAAACATCGTCGCCGCTGAGTCCGCGTGTCACGAGCGGATACCAATACCTCCACACTTTCTTGTAGATCCGGTTATCTCCCAGCCGGTAGATCAGGCGGTAGAACAGACGCACCAGGGGACTGGGTCTGTCGGCCATGGGGGGGAGTATGGCAGGCACGAAACTCCAGCGATCCCATCGGGTGGTGCGATCACTCCCCATCAGTCAGCTATCCACCATCGGGGCAACTCCGCGGGTAGTAGCGTCCCTGACATGACGTTGCTATTCATCGGGAAGGTGTCGGTGTGTATGGACGGATTTCGTTTCGGCATCGTCGATCCGATCGTGAACGCGCGCTTTTCGCCGACCCTACTGCCGCGGTTGGATTCCCTGACTGCCATTGCGACAGGCGCCGACTCGTTATGGGTCGGTGACCATCTGAACGCGCTGGTGCCGAACTCGATCGCGACACCTGAGTATTTCGGCGTTGCAGCGAAACTGGTGCCCAATGTTGACGCGATCCTGGAACCGTGGACGATGCTTGGACACCTCGCCGCCCGCAACCGGGTCCGCCGACTACGACTCGGCGTGTGCGTCACCGACGCCAGTCGCCGCAATCCAGCGGTCACGGCGCAAGCCGCCGCGACTCTGCATTTGCTTACCCGCGGCCGTGCCATCCTCGGTATCGGTGTCGGGGAACGTGAAGGCAACGAGCCCTACGGCGTGGAGTGGACCAAACCGGTGGCGCGGTTCGAAGAAGCCATCGCCACAATTCGCACATTGTGGGATTCGGCCGGGGAACTTGTCTCGCGTGACTCGCCGTACTTTCCGCTACGCAACGCCGTGTTCGCGCTTCCGCCGTACCGCGGGAAATGGCCCGAAATCTGGGTCGCAGCCCACGGGCCGCGGATGCTGCGGATCACCGGACGCTATGCCGATGCCTGGGTTCCCTTTGTTGTGTCTCGACCCACCGACTATGCCCGCGGACTCGAGGCCGTGCGCGCTGCGGCGTCCGACGCCGGTCGTGACCCGGCGTCGATCACGCCTGCCGTACAGCGTGCCGTAGTCACCGGCCGGAATCGCGACGACGTGGATGAGGCGCTGGAGTCCGTCATGATGAAAACGTCGGCGCTCGCGGCACCTGCAGAAGCCTGGGCACGTCACGGCGTTCAGCATCCACTGGGAGCCGACTTTTCCGGCGTGCAAGATTTGGTTCCCCAAACCATCGACAAGCACAGCGCTTTGTCATACATCGCGAAAGTCCCGGCTTCACTCATGAAAGAAATCAATTTTCATGGGACACCGGACGAAGTCCTCGACCAAGTAGCGGAATGGCGCGATCACGGCCTCCGATACCTAAACGTTATCAGCGCCAGCATGCTTAACCCGCGCCTGCGCAAAGGTTTGGCGGCGAGCGTGCCACACGTAAAGGTCCTGCGCGGACTCAAGAAGCTGTGAACTGCCTCGCAGGCATCCGGCCGATCACTCCATGACCCAGCTGTCTTCCGCGGGGACAGAGCATAGCAGCGAATGTATTGCCTCCAGGGACTTTTCCCGCCCCGGCAGGTGCGCATGGTGTTCGATGAACAGTCGGTCTGCAAAGGTTCCGCAGCTGTAGATGTCGATGGGTGCGCGGGTGGGGAAGTGCAATTCGTTCTGAAAATCATCCAGCTCCACACCTGGAGGCGTGCGCACGGCGGGGATCGAACCGGGATCCGTGCACAACACCAACGGGGGAAGCCCGGGCGGAGTTCCTTCGTATTGCAGGCTGAAGTGCAGCGAAGACTGCTGGATCACACCGTCGGATAAGTCAGCGCGGAAAGTCTCCACGATGTCACGAGCCAGGTCGACAAGTTCGGTATCGGGCCCGATCTCGGCGAGATAGGTTGCCACCCCCATCGGGATGGTGCTGCCGGTCGCGCTTACCGGCGGCGACAGCAGGTAACGCAAATCGACGGGATAGAGGTAAGGAATCGGGACGTGCGGAGTATTGCGAAGTCCCCACTCGGCCAACAGGATGGCCGCGGCCACCACGGAGTTGAGGCTGAGCTGATTGGCAAGGCCAAACTCGACCAGGTCGGATGTCTCCTGCTCGGTGAGCCGGATCCGGGCAGTCGGAATAGGTTGGGGTGCACCAGGATTCGCCGGTATGGGTGGCTTCTCGGTGGCGGGTAGGTCGTAGACGAACATCGCCGGGAAGAAACGCTCGATTCCCGACCGCCGTTGCTTTGTTATGCCACGCTGCTCCAGCAACAGTTCCAGCGATACGGGCGCGGGTTGTGGGGTTACCGGGCCGACGTCGCCGGTGGCCACCATGTCGGTGTATCGGGAGAAAAGCTCTTCGAGAAGTCCGAATGCATGGTGGGCGTCGGCCAGGCTGTGGTGGGCGAACAGGGTTAGTTCGGTCGGTCCGCCGCTGAGCTTCAACCGCAGGTTCAGCAGGGATTGGCCCTGGTCCAGTTGCATGCCGGCAATTGCCGACTCGGAGGTGTGGTTATCGATTATCCAGATGCCAGGGTGGAGCACGTCTTCGGCCACAATCTGGTGGCGGCCGTCATCGGCTTTCTCGAGATGGCCGGTGAGTACCGGGTGGGCCTGCAAGAGCGTGTCGAAGGCAACGGACAGTGCGTCGATGTCGACCGATCCGTTCAGGTGTACCGTGCCACCGAAGTAGGTCTGGCTCTGCGCGAACATCTCCTCGCTGGGCGCCAACTTGCGAATGACCGATGTTGGAAACGTCACCGTGTGCTCGCCTTTCGATAACCCAACACCATCGGCACGACGCACACGGCGACGATGCCGCCGGCCCACAGCAGGGTAGCCGTCATCGGCCAGAGCAACCGGACCCCCCTGAGACAGGCCGCGCATCGCTTCGATGGCATATGACATCGGCTGGTGCTCGACAACGGGCTGAATCCATCGCGGGATACTGCTGTAACGGCACGAACCCGGTGCAGAAGAAGAAGCCCAAGTGTCGATACCAGTGCAATGCCCTCAACGAGCGTCGTCCCGGGCTGTGAAGGCCTGGCTGCCGAATAGAAGGCGACAGTTGTGACCAGGGTCGCGAATGCGAGTCCGAAGATTACCGGCACCGCCACCCACGCAAGTGCTCGCGAGCCCGGCCCCTCGTGGAATCGGAAACCCAGCAGCATCCCGGCACACAGGATCAGCGCGGTACTGACGAACACCCGAATGGCTTCGGCTGCGAGGCGCGAAAGCCCGCCCGATGCACGGTGCATGGGGAGCACCCAGAGCCGAGCAGCCCCCGTCGGCGCGCTCCCGCATCAGGCCGATCGTGCCGCCCGATGATCCGGTGATCGCTGCGACGACGGCAATCATCGGAACGCTGCCGGACAGCGCACTGTGCCCGGTAATTTGCGAGATGCGCTGCCCCAGAACCGTATTCAAGGTCAACAGAAAGAGAATCGGCAACGGCCAGGGAAAGGATGACCATTGTCTGGTCACGACGCCACCGGACAAGTAGCCGTTTGATCTGCAGCAGCGTCTGCGGAATCAGCGCGCGGGGCGAATTCTCGCGGGCTCTGGGACGCGCCCAGTTGTTCAACAGCGCGAAGCCGGGACTGCGTTTGGCGTGCAACAGACATCATGCCCGCCTCGACGAGTCGGGTCCGGCCACGGGCACCGCGACCGCGAACAGCCCGGAGGAGCCACCACAATAAGTCGGGGTCATCACCGACCAGGTCGGCGATCCGCTGCCCCGCCTCGTCGTATCGCCTGCCAATGCCCGCATTGCGTAGATGAATTGGGAGACCGGCTGATTGCGAACAATCGGCTGGATCCATCCCGGAAACTGTTCCGCCGGCTGGATACCGACCGACACCAGCCCGAAGATCAACTGCGGCATCATCAGCAGCGGCGTCGTGGCCTCCGGGTTCCGTCTACCTGGTGCCGATCAGGTCCGAAGGAGAAGGACAACGCGCGCCGATCAGCAACACCAGCAGACAGAAGCCGACAATGTAGAACGGCCCACCGCGATGGAATCGAAAGCCGATCGTGTAACCGCATATCAGCGCGATCGTCGAAGAGATCACGCACCGGTACATGTTGGCCGACATGCGGGCGGCGGCCGGCGTCAGGGGCGATCGGCATGGATCCAAATCGTCGATTGATGCCCGCAGCGACGTCGGTTGCCGCTCGGAACGCTCCGGAAATGAGGCGAACTTTATCGCCTGCAGCGCCATCAACGGTGTCAAGTATTGCCCGTAGCTGCTGCTTATCCCGTGCGTGGCGGCACCCATGAAGTCCTTCAGCGGGATGTAGAAGCCGGCAGTGAAAATCACCGACGCCGCAACCGCGGTGGCCCACTCCCCGTTGCGCAGCGTTGGGACAATCGCTCGAACCGTCAGTACCCACCACTGCTGCAACGCGGCGACGGTCTGGGCTGCAACGCAATCGACGCGGTCAACTGACGTCACGTCGGTCGCCGCATGGTCCCGCACGGAAGGCTCGGCGGAACCCTTTGTCAAGGCAGGAATACCTCATCGAGCGACGGTCGCCGCAATGCCACGTCGACCAGCTCGATCTTCGCCGCGTCCAACCGCCACACCGCCTCGACGAGCGTGGTCGCGCCGTTTGGCGCGGGCATGGCGACTCGGTCCGATGCGGCTGTCAGGGCCGCCCGATTCTTCTCCGGCAGCAGCGCACCGAGCGCGTCGGCCATCGCCGGCAGGTCTTTGATGTCTCGCGGGACGATCTCGCAGTAATTGCCGCCGGTGCGTTCCTTGAGTTCGTCGGCGGTTCCCTCGGCGATGACGGTGCCATGATCGATGACGATGATGCGATCACTCAACGCATCGGCCTCTTCGAGATACTGGGTCGTCAACAGCGTCGCGATTCCAGCTTCTTTGAAGCCGGTGACCAGATCCCAGATGCTCTTCCTGCTCCTGGGATCCAGGCCGGTGGTGGGTTCGTCCAGAAACACCACCTCGGGCCGCACCACCAATCCGCAGCCGATGTCGATCCGCGACGCATGCCGCCGGAATACGTGCCAACTCGCCGGTTCGCGGCGTCCACGAGGTCGAACTGCTCGATGATTTCCTTTGCCCGCGTTCGCGCGGCCGATTTGCGGAATCCCTGTAGCCGACCGAACATCACCAAATTCTCGTAACCGGTGAGCATCTCATCGACTGCCACTTGTTGACCGGTCAGCGTGATCGAACGGCGGACACCAGCCGGATTGGTGACGACGTCATGGCCGGCAACCACGGCGTGCCCCGGTCCGGACGCGTCAGGGTCGACAAGATGTCCACCATGGTCGCTTGCCGGCCCCATTGGGGCCGAGTAGACCCACAACCTCACCGTGACGACCTTAAAACTTATGTCGCGCAGTGCGCGAACACTGCCGAAAGTCTTGCTGATCACCATCGACGACGACCGCCTTTTCATCGGTCTTTACCTTCGTTTGTCTCCTCATTCGCTGCTCCTCGTCCCGCGTCCAGCGACGACAAATCCACGAGTGCGAACTCTTCGTAGTCCTCGTCCGTTCCCTCGTCCTCGGTGAGGACTTCGAGATTCCTGGATCAGCTCAGTCAGCGCGACCGGGAAAATCTGCGCCAGCGCTTCCACCGTGGCGGCCCGAGTCGGCGGGTGTCATACCACCAATCCAGATGCAGCACGCCGGCCGAGCGATACACCCGAGCTCGATGGCGTGACCCAGGCCGGGAATCGCCTCGCGCACCGGCATAGCGGTGTCGGGGTCGAACTGTACGGGCGCGTCAAGGGCGGCAGGTCCGGGATCGTGCCCACATAGGGAAGAAGATGTCGGCCGGGCGGGCGGCGGCGAGCAGCCGCGCGGTCGGCGCATACAGGTAACGCAGCAGCCCGTACCCGATTCCGTAGTGCGGGACGGCTTTCAACGTGTCGTGCACGTTGTCCAGTAGCCCAGTCGCACGCCGTCCTGGCCCTCGCACAGCGAGCGCAACCGGATAGATGGTGGTGAACCAGCCGACCGTCCGGCGCAGGTCGACATCGGGTTTGAGCACCGACCGGCCCGTCCCCCGAGGTCGACCGCGACGGCACCCTCGCCGACCGTGTGCGCGATCGTCCGGCCCAGCGCGGCCAGCAGTATTTCCTCGATCGGTACGCGCAGCCGGCGCCGCGCGTCGTCGATCTCGGCTGTCTCCGCGCGGTCAGCGCCGACGGCAATCTCACCAGATCGGACTGCGGCGGTTGGGTGACCTCCGGCCGGTCAGCCGCAGCGTCGTTTTGCTTGCATTTTCCAGCCAGAAGTCGCGGCTTTCCACCACTGCGGGGTGGGTGGCGAGGGCGGCGCAGCGCTGCGACCACTCCCGCCATCCAGTGGTGGTCGGCTGCAGCGCGATGTCTTCGCCCGCCAACCGTTGACCGAACGCGGTGAAGATGTCGGTGACCAGGATCTCGCGCGACGCATTGTCACCGGCCATCGTGCACGCTGCGCCAGGTAGCAGGCACCCGAGTACCCGGACATAGATGGCGGTCAGCGGCGGGGACAGGTCCTGGCCAGCGACCCGCTCGGTGAGGATGGCGAGCACCGCCTCCCGCTCGTGCCGGGTCCGATCGCTCGGGAAGCGACCGGGTCGAAGCCGGTCGAACTCCTGCGGTTCCCCGATGTCCTGCTCCCACGTGCCGGCGCGATGACGGCGCAGCCGCAGCGCATCGTGATGGTTGACCACGGCGGTGAGCACCGCACGGATGTCGTCGACCTCACTCGGGTCGAGCCGCAGGATCAGCGGAACACGCCAGTGGCCGCCTCTCGCACTCCGTGCTCGAGGAAGTACGCGATGTTCGGCGGAACAGGGGGATCCACGGCATCAGGTGACGCGCCAGCCCAGCCCCGGCGTATCGGGCGTCCAGCGCCTTGGCGAGTGCAGCCACGGTTTGGTGTTCGTACAGGTCCTGCGGTGTAAGGTCCAGTCCTTCATTGGCGGCGTGTTCGCGACCCTGATGGCGACCAGCGAGTCACCGCCGAGTTCGAAGAAGTTGGCGTTCCGGTCGACCGAGCCGATACCGAACACTGCGCCCAGATGCGCTGCAGTGTGGCCTCCATCTGCGACTTGCGGGCACCGCGGGTTGGGCGGCAGCGCCGTGGCCGACGGCACGCCTGGGTCCGGCTGGTGCGCCGTCCGACGGTGAGCTTGGGATCGACCCAATGCCGTTGGCGCTCAAACGGATAACCGGGAAGGGTAACGAGTTGCGGCTGCCGGCGCCCGCAGCGGTGTCCAGTCGACGTCGACTCCGGCCGACCATAGCTGGCCGAGCGCGAGCAGGAATGCGTCGCGGTCGTCGCGGTTCTGCAGCGTGGTGGCGCATGAGCCGGACGGCGCGGTGTCCGTCGACCACCTCGGGTGCCGCGTCGCCGACGCGGTCAAGCTGCCGCCCGGACCGACCTCGACCAGGACACGATGCGGGTCGGCGAGCAGCACATCGAGTTCGTCGGAGAACCTGACCGTGGCCCGGATCTGGCGCGCCCACGTGCGGGATTGGTCGCCTCGCTGGCCGCCATCCAGGTCCCGGTGACGTTGCGACAGCAACGGGATGTGCGGCTCGCGCAGCGTCAGCGGGACAGGAACCCGCGAATTCGGGAATCATCGAATCCATCAACGCGGAATGGAACGCATGCGAGGTGCGGACCCGACGCGCGACGATCCCTTGTTCGGCGAGGCGATCGCTGAACTTGCGCATGTTCTCCTCGGCCCGGCAACGACGCAGCCGCCCGGTTCGTTGACCGCGGCGACGTCGACGCCGGCGGACAGCTGCTCGGCGATGGCATCGGGACTCAGCGCCACCGCGACCATCACGCCGCGGGGTGCGGCATGCATCAGCCGCGCCCGCATCGACACCGCCTTGATCGCCGTCGGGAGGTCGAAGACGCCGCCATGGTGGCCGCCACATACTCGCCGATGCTGTGTCCGGCCAATGCCGCCGGCGCGAACGCCGTAGGTCTCGATCAGCTTCGCCAGCGCGTACTCGACGGCGAACAGGGCGGGTTGGGTGCGGTCGGTGCGCTCCAGGTTGGCGTCCGCGTCGAACATCTCCGCGCGCAGGTCGATGCCCAGCTCGTCGCGGAACCCCGTCGCGCACTGTCGAAGTGCTCGGCGAAAACCGGCTCGGACTCGTAGAGGCCACGCGCCATTCCGATGTGCTGAGCACCCTGGCCCGGGAACAGGAAGACGACTCGGTCTGAGCCATCCGATTTCGTCGGCTATCCGCGGATTCGCCGACGAACACGTTGTCGTGCTCGGCAGCTTCCAGCACGCTGCCGCGTGCCTGCCGATCGTTCACGACCGCCGCCATCCGGATGTTCTCTTTCCGGCGGCCCGCGAGGGTGTATGCGACGTCGGACAGGTCCGGGTCGTCAGGGCCGGACAGTTCGGCGGCCAAGGTCCGCGACTGCCCAGGCCTCGGCGGTGCGGGCCGACAACAACAGCACCTGCAGGCCCGGCCGCGGCGCGAGCCGGGCCGGGGCGCCTCTTCGAGGACGACGTGCGCGTTGGTACCACCGACACCGAACGAGCTGACCCCGGCCCGCCGGATCGCCGTCCCACTCCCACGGGCCGTACTCGGTCGCACGACGAAAGGGCCTCTGGTCCAGGTGCAGTTCCGGGTTGGGGCTGGTGAAGTGCAGCGTGGCGGGGATGGCCCGGTGCTGGAGGCACAGAATCGTCTTGATCAGGCCGGCGATTCCGGCCGCGACTCCAGGTGACCGATGTTGGACTTGACCGAACCGAGGATGCACGGGCCAGACCGGGCCGCGTCGGAGACGCCGAATGCCTTCGCAGACCCTCGATTTCGACCGGGTCGCCGAGCGGCGTGCCGGTCCCGTGGGTCTCGACATAGCTGATGGTCGACGCATCGACGTCTGCGACCGCGTGCGCCTCGGCGATGACGTCGGCCTGACCGGCGGCATTGGGCGCGGCGTAGGCCATTTTCGTCGAGCCGTCGTTGTTGATCGCCGATCCCCGGATCACGGCGTGGATGCGGTCCCCGTCATCGACGGCGGCTTGCAACGGCTTGAGCACCACCACCGCGACTCCGCTGCCGAATATCGTGCCGTCGGCCCGCACGTCGAAGGGCCGGCAGTGCCCGGCCGGCGACACCATCGATCCCGGCTCGTACCAGTACCCGACGCGGTGCGGGATCCGAATCGATACGCCGCCGGCCAGAGCCATGTCGCATTCGCCGTTCAGCATGCTCTGGCAGGCCAGATGCACCGCGACCAGCGACGACGAGCACGCCGTCTGAACGCTAGCGGGGGCCGCGCAGGTTGAACTGATGCGCGACCCGCGTCGCCAGATAATCCTTGTCGTTCTGCAATGTCAGGCTGACCATCTCGAAGGTGATGCCCTGGCCCATAACGTGTTCAGATCGTGGTGCGACATCAGGTTGTGAGCAGATACCCGCTGGCAGACTCGCTCCGTACACGCCGACCGAACCGTCGAACTGCGCCGGGGTCGTAGCCGGCGTCTTCCAGCGCATGCCAGGCACACTGCAGGAACAGCCGGTGTTGCGGATCCGTCATCCGAGCGGCCTGCGGAGTGAACCCGAAGAAATCGGCGTCGAATTCGTCTATGCCGTCCAGCAGTGCCGCGCGCCGCACGTAGGCGTGATTGGCCAGCGCCTTTTCACCGATCCCGGCGGCAGTAGTTCCTCCTCCGACAGCGTGACGATCGACTCCTCGCCGCGGCGCAGATTGTCCCAGAACGCGGACACGGAATTGGCGCCGGGAAACCTGGCGGCCATGCCGACGACCGCAATCGCGTTGGGCGGCAGTTCCTGTTGTGGTCACACTCGTCCTACCTTTCGCCGCATCGCGGCTCGCTGCCGCGCTGCGGCACGCTGCTTGGCTCGATCACGAACGCTCGCGCTGCTCGGCCCTTTTCTTCCGGTGAGGCCCAGTTGACGATGAGATCGGTCGTGAGCTCGGCCAGCGAGGCACCCTGCAACAGCAGTGCCACCGGCGGTTCCACACCGAAGTCACCACGAACAGTGTTCCGGATTCGCACGGCCATCAGCGAATCCATCCCCAGTTCGGTCAACGGCCGGCCGGATCGACCGTGTCCTTCGGGTAGCCCATGAGGCCAGGATATGCGCGCCCAGTCGTGTAATGACCCGGTGGGCCTCGGCGGCATCCATCTCGCGCAGCGCGTCGGGACCCGCCCAATCGTCGTCGTCGCTGTCGATGTCCAGTTCCTCGGCCAGGTTGGCGAAATACCCGAGTCGCGGATCTCGGGGAACGCGGCGCCGCGCGATCCAGCCGCAGCCGAGCCACCCCGGTGTGGCTGGTCCCTGGCGAGCACCGCCTCCAGCGCCTCGATGCCTTCGGCAGGCGCGATGGGATCCAGAACACTGAAGGTCAGCGAGCGGGCGACGCCCATGTCGGACCACTGGCCCCAATTGATCGCGGTGGCAGGCAAACCCGATGCCCGTCGCCACGCCACCAGGCCGTCGAGCCACGCGCTCGCGCAGGCGTAGGCGCCCTGCCCGGGCGCGCCCAGCAGCGAGCGACGGAAGAGAACCCAACCCACCAGTCGAGCTCTCGCCGGGGTGGCGCATGCAGCCGCAGCGCCCCGTGGCCTTGGGCGCCCAGACCCGCTCCAGGCTTTCCCTGCTGAGGGTGACACAAGCTGTCGTCGATCACCGCCGCGCCGTGCACGACTCCCCGCAACGCCAGTCCGGTCTCTTCGGCCGCGCCACGAGTCGCTCCGCCACCCCGGGCGCGGAGATATCGCCTGGCACGACGACGATTTCGGCCCTGCTCTCCAGTTCGGCGAGCACCTTTCGCTGCTCTTCGGAGGGCTCGGTGCGACCGTTGAGGACGACACGGCCAGCGCCGCTGTCGACCAGCCAACGGGCGACGACCATACCGATGCCGCCGAGACCGCCGGTGACGATGTAGGACGCTCCGGGCGAACCGCGGCTTCGTGGCGTACTCGGAGTGCGCGCGGGAAAGCCGTTCGACATATCGCTGCTCGCCGCGCCAGGCGATCACGTCGTCGATCGCGGACCGCGACCCCAGCTCGGCGCTCAACGTCGCCACCGGGTCGTCGGGTGTCATCGAGATCGACCAGCGTGGTGCGCAGGTCGGGGTGTTCGTAGGCCAGCACCCGGATGAGCCCTTTCAGCGCGCCGATCGCCGGGTCGCCCGGCTCGTCGTGAACGGCCAGCCACCGGGGGTGACCAGCCACAGCCGCGGCGACTGCCATGCCAGCCGCCGACGATCGCGCGAACGCCGCCGACACCGCCCAGACCGATTCGCGCGCGCCGGCGCGTCAGCCGTCGGTGACGGCCGGGCTGTCCCCGACGAAGACGACCACGCCGACCGGCGGGAGCTCGGGGTCTGCCGCGGTTTCCGCGAATGCCTCCAGCACCGCGGACTCGTCGACGAGATCCGCGGTGACCACCCGGCGTGCCGGTGAGCCATCGGGCGACGAAATCCTCGGCCTCGCGGTGGCTCGGTGCGTCGGTCAACACCAGCCAGCTGCCGGGCACGCGGGTGGCGCGGCGTCATGGGAGTCTCACCCACGTGGTGTCGAAGATCTTCTGCGTCAACGGCAGTGGCACACTGCGGCGTTGCACGCGTTGCAGGTAGATGCCGGTGATCTCGGCGGTCCGGTGCCGGCGTCGTCGGTCAACATGACACGGCCGAGCTTGCCCGCGCCGCCCTCGTCGAGGTTGGTCAGCTCGGCCCGGCATCGGGCGCGTCGGCCGACATCGCCGAACACCCGGACTGTCTCGAACGACACCGGCAGATAAGTGGCCTCGCCCGAGCCGGTGACATCGTCGTCAGTCGCGGCGGCTGCCAGGCCCTGCAACGCCGCATCGAGCATGACCGGGTGGATTCGATAAGCGGGATGCCCGGTCGCCTCGTCGGGCAGGACGATCTCGGTCTCCAAGGAGCCGTCTGCCACGCGGAGGATGCGGGTCAAAGCGGCGAATGCCTGTCCGTGATGTTGGCCGGTCGGCCTCCGCAACGCGTAGAAGTCCGCCGGGGGGATGGCGGTTTCACCTTGTTGCCCGCAGCGCGTATGTCCCGTTCCGTGGAGCACCCGGCCCCGACTTTTCCGCCTTGGCGTTGGCTGCCGGGACCAGCCACCGCCGGCCGAGCGCGAATGTATCTCGACCCGGGTCTTGTCGTCGGCCCCTGCGTCAACTGCGTCGTGAGCTGGGTTGGTCGCCCAGGGGCAGCATCTGTTCGACCTCGACTGGTCACCGACTGGCGTCGCCGGCAAGCCGAACGCTTCGTGGCCGCCGCCAGCGCCATCTCGGCGAAACCCGCTGCCGGCATGACGGCTTGGCCGTGCACCTTGTGGTCCCCCAGCCAGGGCACACCTGGTCCCGACATCGGCCTGCCACACATGATCGCGGCCGGACGGCACTTCGACGTGCGTGCCGAGCAGCGGATGCGCGCGACCGACTCGCCGTGGCCGAACGGCGCGGCCCAGTACCGCGAGTGCAGCCATGGCGTCGGCGGGAAATCGGCGAGGCGGCCTTGGTGGCTGCGGCTGGGTGCCGACCGTCGCCAGTTGGGTGTGGAAGGTGACGTGTCGCCGGTGTCCCGGTTCAGCGTCGCCGCCATGGGCGGGCGGGTCTCGCCGAGGGTGTCGCCGATGGCGTGGGTGAGCAGTGGGTGGGGGCTGACTTCGATGAAGGTGTGGTGGTTTGGCCGGCGGTGGCCACGGCCTGGCTGAAGCGCACCGGGTTGCGCAGATTGGTCACCCAGTAGTCGGCATCGAACGGCCGGCGCCGACGCCGGTTCGTCCTCGCCGTGCTGATCATCGGGATCTTCGGTGCTTTGGGCGCCAAATCGGCGAGCGCAGTACGCAATTCGGGCAGGATCGGATCGATGATCGGATGATGGGAGGCCACGTCCACCTCGATGCGCCGCGCCAGCCGGCCGCGCGTCCACCACCGCGATCACCGCATCGACCTGCTCGGGCGGCCCGGCGATCACCGTCTGCTGCGGTGCGGCGTAGACCGCCACCGTCACGTCCGGATAGTCGGCGATCACCGCCTTGGCGGCCTCGGCGTCCAGTTCGAGCAGCGCCATCGCGCCCTGCCCGGCCAACCGCGACATCAGCCGCGAACGGGTCGCGATCACCTTCAACCCTTCGGCCGGGCTCACGCCCCGGCCACCACCGCCGCGGTCACCTCCCCCATCGAATGCCCGATCACCGCATCGGGTTCAACCCCGTACTGGCGCCACAACGCCGTCAACGCCAACTGCATCCCCACCAGTACCGGCTGGATGCGCTCGATTCCGCCACCTTCGCGGCCCTGGCCAACATTCGCCGCAGCGAAAACCCGACCTGCTCAACGAAATCTGGCTCCAGTTCGGCAATCGCCGCGGCGAACGCCGGCTCTCGGCCAGCAACTGCCGGCCCATGCCTGCCCACTGCGAACCCTGGCCGGAGTAGACGAACACCGTGCCCGGCCCGCGGGTGGCCTCGTGGCGCCGACCACCCCGGGGCCCGGGGTGCCGGTGGCCAGGGCCCGCAATCCGGCCACGGCGCCGGTGTGGTCGCGGGCGACCACGGTGCCAAACTTGTTGTGGCGGGCGCGGTGATGGTTGAGGGTGTGGGCGACATCGGCCAGCGGGACCGCCGCCCCGGGGCCGTCCATCCAGTCAGCCAACGTCGCGGCCATGAGGCCACCCGCTCAGGCGTCTTCCCCGACACCACCAACGTCGACACCACGGCAGCAGACCCCGACTGACAGGCCCACATCCGGCGCCTGCTCGATCACCACGTGCGCATTGGTCCCACCAAAGCCGAACGAGGACACCGCCGCCCGTCGGGGTGCGCCGGGCGGCCACGCCGCGCCCTTGGTGGGCACGAACAGCCGGGTGGCCGATGCGTCGATCGCCGGGTTCCACGTGAAGTTCAAGTTCGGCGGGATGAGTCGCGCCCCAGCGCCAGCGTTGCCTTGATGAACCCGGCGATGCCGGCGGCCGCCTCGAGGTGGCCGATGTTGGTCTTGACCGCACCCAGCGCGCATGAGCCTTCACCGCGGCCGTAGGTTGTGGACAGCGCTCGAACTCGATGGGGTCGCCCAATTGGTTCCGGTGCCGTGCGTTTCGATGTAGTTCACGCTTTCGGCGGTGACGTCGGCGTTGCGCAGCGCGGCGGTGATGACGTCGCGCTGTGACGGTGCGTTAGGGGCGGTCAGCCCGTTGGAGCGGCCGTCCTGGTTGATCGCCGAGCCGCGAACCACGGCCAGCACCCGATCGCCGTCCCGCACGGCTCGGCGAACCGCTTGAGCACCACCACGCCGCAGCCCTCGCCGCGGACGAACCCGTCGGCGCGGCGTCGAAGGTCTGGCACCGGCCGCTCGGCGACATCCCGCCACGCGGACATCGCGATGTGGAGTTTCGGCGACAACGATGAGGCTGACCCCGCCGGCGAGGGCCACATCGCTTTCCCGCATCCGCAGGCTTTGGCACGCCTCGTGCACGGCCACCAATGACGACGAGCATGCGGTGTCCAAGGCCACCGCGGGACCGCGCAGCCCAAGCAGATAGGAGATCCGCCCCACCGCGATGCTGTGGGCGTTGCCGGTGCCCAATACGCGTCATCTCGGCCCGGTTTTCGACATTGACGCGGCGAGGTACCCGTTGCGACAACGCCCACCATCACTGCGGTGCGCGTCTCCGCTCAGCGAATCCGGCCGAATCCCGGCATGCTCCAGTGCTTCCCAGGCGACCTCGAGTAGTAGCCGCTGCTGGGGATCCATCGTCTCGGCTTCGCGCGGGGCGATGCCGAAGAAGTCGGCGTCGAAATCCGGCGATGTCGGAGAGGAAGCCGCCCCATTTGGTCTTCATCCGCCCCGGGGTCGACCAATCGGGGTCGTAGTACGCGTCGGCATCCCAGCGGTCGTCAGGCACCTCGGTGATGGCGTCGTGGCCCTCGACCAGCAGCTTCCAGAAGCTCTCCGGCCCAGACACATTGCCCGGCAACCGGCAACCGATCCCGATCACCGCCACCGGTTCGGCAATGTCGGTCGGGAACGCGGTTCCCGCACGGACAAGTTCACGTGCGAGTACCTCGCGCGCCTTTGGCGACATTTGGGCCGCGCGATCGGCCAGACTCGTCATTACTCGCTGCCCCCCGTTGCAGCTTCCAGCTCACTGGCCGCGACCAGGTCGGACAGCAATTCCATCTCCTCATCCGACAGCTCAGGTTCCGCTTCGGACGTCTGCTGAGCATCCGCCGGCGGCGCATACCCCAGCCGTTCGCACATGGCGCCGGCGAGCTCAGTGATGGTCGGGTATGCCCAGACCAGGGCGACCGGCAATGTTGTGCCCAGGCTTGATTCCAGCCTGTTCCGCAATTCGAGGGCCATCAGCGAGTCAAGTCCGAGCGACTCCATCGGCCGATCGTGGTCGATCGGTTCGGTTGAGCGCAGCACCCCGCGGATTTCGTCGGCGATCGCGGATGCCAGGCGCGCTGGGCGCTCGCCGGGGTCGCTGGCGTCCAATTCCGCGCGGATCCGCCGCCGCTGCGCCGCTCGACCGTTATGGATTCCTGCAACTTCGCGAACAATGACGATCCTGCTGCGGCGGGGAAGGATTGGAACCACTGCCGGGCATCGAGGGTGAACACCCCGGTGCGCGCCCGGTCGGCGGACAGCAACAGCTGCACCGCCTGTAGCCCCTGGGCTGAGGTGATCATCGAAACGCCGAGATCGGCGAAGAACTGTGCACGCCCAACCTCGGCCCATGGGCCCCAGTTGATCCCGGCCGCGGGCAATCCCAGTGATCGCCGGTAGGCGACCAGGCCGTCGATCCATGAGTTCGCGGCGGCGTAGGTGCCCTGACCCGGCGCGCCGATAAGCGACGCCGCCGAAGAATATGTCAGCCACCAGTCGACGTCCGCGTGGGCGGTGGCCTGGTGCAGCCACCAGGCGCCGGCGACCTTCGGGGCGAACACCCGCGCCGAGGCCGACTCCGAGATGTTCAGCACGATCTCGTCGGCCAGCACCATCGCGCTGTGCACAACGCCGGCCAGCCGGAAGCCGGCGTCTTCGACAGCCGCCACCAGTCGCGGCGAGGTATCGGGGTCGGTGAGGTCGCCGGTGACCACTTCGATGCGGCCGCCCTCGGCGTTGATCTCCTCGATGGCGGCGAGCGTCTCCGCGCTGGGCGCCGAACGCCCGTTCACCACAACCAATCCCGCGCCCTGCTGCGCCAGCCAGCGTGCGGTCACGAAACCGAGACCGCCCATACCGCCGACGACGAGGTACCCGCCGTCAGGCCTGACCAGTGGTTGCGTCGGCCGCGGCGCCAGCGCGGCGATGCTGCCGCTCTGCGGTATCGAGATGACGATCTTGCCGGTGTGCCCGCCGGATGCCATCAGCTGAAACGCGTCGATCGCATCGGCGAAAGCGAACTCGGTGACGGGCAGCGGGGCCAACTCGCCCGCAGCCGCGTGCTGCAGGATCTGCTTGAAGCATTCGCGGTATCGCTTCGGCTGCAGCCGCATGTTCAAGTCGACGTCGACCACCGAGAAGGAACCGCTGCGGGCCAGCGCGGCCAACCCGACTTAGGCGTCGGCGAAGACGTCCTTCTTGCCGAGTTCGATGAACCGGCCGCCGGGGGCCAGGATCTGCATGCCTGCCGAATAGCCCCTCCCGGAAGAGAATTGAGTACGATGTCCACACCGGCACCGTTGGTGATGTCGAGAATCTCCTCGGCGAACGCCACGCTGCGTGAGTCGCCGACATACTCGACGCCCATCCCGGACAGCATTTCGCGCTTGGATTCCGTCCCCGCGGTGGCGTAGATTCGGGCGCCGATCATCTTGGCGATCGATATCGCGGCCAATCCCACGCCGCCGGTGCCGAATGGATCAGCACCCGCTCGCCGGGCGCCAAGCGCCCGACCTCGCACAATGAGTGCCACGCCGTCAGGTACGCCACCCCGAATGCCGCGGCTTCGAAATCCGACAGCGTGTCGGGGGTGGGAACGACAAGGTCGTGAGGAGTCGTGAGATGGGTACCGATGGTGCCGACGCCGAAGGCGATGACACGTTGTCCTACCTGAGACCGAATCGACTTCGCTGCCAACGGCGGTCACGACGCCGACGCACTCGCCGCCGATAATGGGTGCGTTACCGGCCAGACCGGGGTACACGCCCATCACCTTGAGGACGTCGCTGAAATTGAGCGCGGCCGCGATGATGCGGACTTCGACCTGATCGGCGGAGGGCGGGGTGCGCTTCACCGCGTGCACTTTCAGTCCGTCCAGCCGTCCCGCTTCGTCGAGCTCGCAGCTTCGCCGCGCCTCCGGCATCCAGATCCACTGTCGTTGCGCGACTCTCGACGGCGAGCTCGCCGGAACGGCGTCGTCGGTGCGGCCACCAGCCTGCTCACATACCGTTGCCCGGCACGCAGCGCCACCTCGTCTTGGTCTGCGCCGGCCAGCAATTCGTCCAGCAGTGCGGAGAGTGGTTCGGTGCCATCGGGGTCGACGTCGACGATCGTCGTCTTCAACTCCGGATGCTCGAACGTCAGCACCCGCGCGATGCCACGAAGCTGTGACTGCGGCAACGTCACCGGGTCGCCGGAGTCCAGTTGCTGGGCACCGCGGGTGACGATCCACAGCCGCGGGCTGTTTCTGGCGCCCATCCGCGACACCGTCTTGACGATGTCGGCGACGAGCAGCGTGCGGTGGCGCGCCAGGTCCAATTGCGTCTGTTGCGGCCGGGACTCGTCGACAGCCCGGGGTGGACAGACGACGACGATGCCGTCCCACTCCGCTCCGCTTCGGGTAATCGCCGCGCGAAGCGATTGGTCGTCGTCGGGGGAGACCACCTCGCAGTGCTCGGCTTGTCTTGCAGCGCCGACTGCAGTGCGCCCAGCAGCGGATCACCGTCGGTGGCTCACCGACTAGCAACACAGCGACAGCTTCGCCGGCCGGCTTGTCCAGTGCCGTCGGCTCCCACTCCAGCGTGAACAGGCGATTGCTGAGTTCGGTTGCGCCGCCGCGTGATCGCAGCACTGCCATGTCGACTTCGTCGATTTCGAGCAGTGGCCGGCCGTCGGCGTCGAGTCAGCAGCACCTGGCCGACGAGCCGATCTGGGCTGTCAGTGGTGGTCAGCGTGCCGATCGCACGGACACCGTCAGCCACGTCTCCGTATACATGAATGCCGGCGAATCGGACTGGCAGCACGGTGGCTCGTTGATCCTGCCCGCCGGACAATTCGGTTGCCAGCCGGGTCGCGCCGAGGGTCTGCACCGCGATATCCATTGCGACCGGATGCAGCAGGAACTTGCGGGAGCCCGCCTTGGCCTTAGCCGGCAGCCGGACCTCGGCGCGAGCGGCGCCGGACGATGAGACGGTGAGTCCGGCGATTCCCTGAAACGCCGGCCCATGTTGCTGGCCCGGCGCACGTAGTCGGTCATAAAGTTCGTCGGGATCGAGTTCGGCCGCGACGGCGTCGTCGACCTGAAATGTCGATCGTCCCATGATCCGTCGCGGCGCCTATCGTGGCGGTGGCGTGTTTGATCCACCCGGAAGTGGCGCTGCGGGTGCGGATTTCGACGCGGCACAGCTGCTCGTCGCCGGTGAGCGTGGTGACCAGCACCGTGTCGTCGGTCACGTGCATCAATTGATCGAGGTTGAGCTCGCGGATCATCCAGGACTGATCAGCCTCGGTCCTCGAAGGCCTCTGTCGCTGCGGCCAGCGCGATTTCGGCGTAGGCCGCCCCCGGTAGCACGCACACGTCGTCGATGCAGTGGTCGCCGAGCCACAGCAGTTCCGGGCTGAGTTTGTTTTCCCACACCCGGGTGCCGTTGGTGGGGTCGATGACGCCGGTGCCGAGCAGGGGATGGGCGTTGCGCCTATCGCGGGACGGTCGATGTGGTGTCGATCCAGTGCCGGGTGTGGTGCCAGGGGGTGCTGGGCAGGACCGGATGCGGTTCGGCCGGGTGCGGGTTGTCGGGCGGTCGGGTGGTGTGGGTCGCGTTGAGGTTGGTGTGGAAGGTGATCGTGTCATCGGTGTCGCGCTGCAGGGTGCCGATGCTGTGGTGGTGGCCGGTCGCCCAGGGTGTCGGTGATGGCGTGGGTGAGCAGCGGGTGCGGGCTGACTTCGACGAAGGTGGCGTGGTTTGTCGCCGGCGGTGGCCATGGCCTGGCTGAACCGCACCGGGTTGCGCAGATTGGCCACCCAGTAGTCGGCATCGAACGCCGGCGCCGTCGCCGGTGGTCTCGACCGGTCGTGCTGATCAACGGGATCTTCGGCGTCTTCGGGCGCCAAATCCGCCAGCGCAGTGCGCAATTCGGGCAGGATCGGATCCATCGATCGGGTGATGCGAGGCCACGTCGACTTCGATGCGCCGCGCCAACCGGTCCTGCGCGCCCACCACCGCGATCACCGCATCGACCTGCTCGGGCGGCCCGGCGATCACCGTCTGCCGCGGCGAGGCATACACCGCCAGGGTGACCTCGGGGTAGTCGGCGATCAACTTCTCGGCGGCCTCGGCATCCAGCTCCAGCAGCGCCATCGCGCCCTGCCCGGACAACCGCGACATCAGCCGCGACCGGGTGGCGATCACCCGCAACCCGTCGGCCGGGCTCAGCGCCCCGGCCACCACCGCCGCGGTCACCTCGCCCATCGAATGCCCGATCACCGCATCGGGTTCCACCCCGTAGGAGCGCCACAACGCGGTCAACGCCAACTGCATACCCACCAACACCGGCTGGATACGCTCGATCCCCGACCACCGGCTCGCCGTCGGCCAGCACCTGCTGCAGCGAAAACCCGGCCTGCGCAACGAATACCGGCTCCAACTCGGCGACCGCCGCGGCGAACGCCGGCTCATCGGCCAGCAACTGCCGGCCCATGCCCGCCCACTGCGAGCCCTGACCCGAATACACGAACACCGTGCCCGGCCCGCGCGTCCCGTCATGGCGCCGACCACACCCGGCTGCCGGCTCGCCGGCGGCCAATGCCCGCAGCCCGGCCACCGCCTGGGCGCGATCACGCGCGCACACCGTGGCGAACCTGGTGTGCCGGGCGCGGTGATGATTGAGGGTGTGGGCGACATCGGCCAGCGGCACGCCGCGCCGTCGCCGTCCATCCACTCGGCCAGCATCGCGGCCGTCGACGCCATCCGCTGCCGGCGTCTTGCCCGACACCACCAACGTGTCACCACCGGCTCCGGCTGCGCCGCAACCGGCTCAGGCACCGGATCCGGCGCCTGCTCGATCACCACATGCGCATTGGTGCCACTCACCCCGAACGACGACACCCCGGCTCGCCGCGGCCCGCCCGATCGCCGGCCACTGCATGCCCTCGGCGGCGATGGTGAGCCGCGACGCGCCCTCGCTGGCATTGCGGAGTCAGCTGCTGGAAGTGCAGGTGCGGCGGAATGTAGCCATGCCGCACGGCCAGCACGGTCTTGATGAACCCGGCGATCCCGGCCGCGGCCTCCAGATGGCCGAGGTTGGTCTTCACCGCGCCGAGTACCAGCGGCGCGCGGCCTTCGCCGATCGGCGAAAACCTTGCTCAGCGCCTCGAGTTCGATCGGATCGCCCAGCGGCGTGCCGGTGCCGTGCGCCTCGATGTAGTCGATGTCGGCGGGCTTCAGCCGCGCCGACGCCAGCGCCTGCGCGAAGCACCGCCTGCTGCGCCGGGCCGTTGGGAACGGTCAGCCCGCTGCTGGCGCCGTCCTGGTTGACCGCCGAACCGCGCACCACGGCCAACATCGATCCCCGTCGCGCAGGCATCGACAAGCCGCTTGAGCACCACCACCCCGCAGCCCTCGCTGCGCACATACCCGTCGGCGGCGGCGTCGAAGGTTTTGCACTGGCCGTCGGGCGACAGCATCCCCCACCGCGAGCACGCGATGCTCGTTCTCCGGGCTGAGCAACAGGTTGATGCCGCCGGCCAACGCCTGTCGCTTTCCCGCCAGCGCAGGCTCTGACAGGCCAGATGGATCGCGACCAACGACGACGAACACGCCGTGTCGATGACCACCGCCGGACCGCGCAGCCCCCAGAAAATACGCCAGCCGCCCGGCGGCGAAGTTCGCCGCATTCCCGGTGGTACGTAGGGGTCGAGATCTTCGGGCCGCATACCGCCCGACATCGTGAGCATGTAGTCGTAGGCGGTCACGCCGACGAAGACCGAGGTTTGGGTGCCGCGAATCGTGTGCGGCGGGATGCCCGCGTTTTCCAGTGCCTCCCAGGCAACTTCGAGCAACAGCCGCTGTTGCGGATCCATCGCCGCCGCCTCGCGCGGCGAGATCCAGAAGAACTCCGCATCGAACTCGTCGGGCTGCCAGTCGGTGAGAAAACCGCCCTCCCGATTGCAGATCGTTCCCGGCACGGTGTGGTCCTCGGTGTATAGGCGTCGGCGTCCCAGCGTTCCGGGGGAACCCGGACGATGCCGCTTCGCCCGTCTTGCAACAAGTCCCAGTACTGATCCGGGTTGTTCACCCCACCGGGGAACCGGCATCCCATCCCGACGACCGCGATCGGTTCGGTGCCTGCCTTTTCGGCGATCTCCAACCGTGCGCTGAGATCGTCGATCTTGTGCAACGCCTCGGCGATGATCGCCCGGCGATCTGGTGTCGCGGCCGTCATCGCGCTCAGCTCAGCCTCTCCGAAAGTTGTTGCAACAACTCATCATCGGTGAGTTCGTCGTAGGCGTCGGCGACCGGTTCGCTGTCCGCTTCGATGAGCTCGGGCAGGATGGTGGCCAGATAGTCGGTGAGGCTGTACACGGTCGGGTAGTCGAAAACCACGGACTGCGGCAGGAACTCACCGAGGCTGTCTGACAACGCCCGCTGCAGCGTCACGCTCATCAGCGAGTCCATCCCGAGTTGGAAGAAGCCGGTCGAGGGATCGAGCGACTCGGTGGGCGGCAGTCCCATCACCTTGGCGGCCAGCATGCCGACTTGGTCGATGCAGCATGTCGTGCCGGCGCTCCGGCTGGCACTTCCGCAGGGCGATGCGGAACTCGCTTTCCGGCAGTCGTGGTGTCGCCCGGCGTCGGCAGCAGGTCGTCGACGATGCGCAGTGCTCCGCGGGTCCGGTAGGCGGCGGCCAGCAGCGGCCAATCTGCGGCAACTACAATGGAATGCACTCCGGCGTGCCGGGCTCATCACCAGCGGCAGCGCGCCGATGGCGACTTCGTCGTCCATGGGCAGCAGTCCAGATCCCACACTGACCTGGCTGGCATCGTGTTTGGCATCGGCCAGTGATTTCCACAGTCCCCAGTTGACGGTGGTGGCCGCTAGGCCCATCACGCGACGCGCATACGCTAACGTGTCCAGGTAGCCGCTGGTTGCCGTGTAGTGGGCCAGCCAGCGTGAACCGGTCAGTCCTGAGATCGACGAGAACAACACGAAGTGGCGCACCGGGTGGTCTTCAGGGACAGCCGGTGCAACAGCGCCGCCACATCCAGCTTGGGCGCGAACATCGCGGCTGCACGTCGTCGTCGGTCATCTCGCTCAGCAAGACCGGCCCGCCGGCGAAGGCCGCCAGATAGATGCCGTCCAGCGGCGGCAAGTCGGCGCCGAATCGGTCGAACAGTGCGCTCATCGCGGCTTCGTCGGCGGCATCGGCTGCCACCGTCACCAAGTTCGTCCCTGCCGCGGCAAGGCTTTGCAGCCAGCTCTTCCAGCCGTTGACCGGGATTGCGTGACACCGCGACGATGGTTTCGGCGCCCATCGCAGCGAGCTGGCGGATCAGATGCGGCCCGATATTGCCGGTAGCCCCGATGACCAGCTGGCTGCCATCGGCGTCTCAGCTCGACCGGCGATGCTGAAGGCGTAGCTCGCCGTTGCAGCCGAGGCACATGGCGCACACCGGCCCGATAAACGACCTGGTCCTCGCCGTCGGTGGCGCCGAGCTTCGTCCAGCACTTGCTGGGCCGCCAGCCGGGCGGGCACTGAGTCGTCGAAATCGATGATCGCCGCCCCAGATTTCGGGATGCTCGAGGGCCAGCGTGCGGCCCAGTCCCCACAGCACTCGCATGGGCAGGGTTGGCTCGATCGCCCTCGGCGATGGGTTGGGCGTTGCGGGTCACCAGGAACAACTTGGCCGGCACGGGCGCGGCAACCATCGCCGCGGCAAGCCGGCGCACCTGCGTTGAACAACTCATAGGCCGACCCTGACATCGAGGGGGTCGCCCGCCACCGGCGGCGCATACAGCACATGGTCGACACCGCTGAGCGCCTCGAGCAGCGCGCCCGCGTCGGCGCCTTCGGCCAGCACCGACGGAGTCGGAGCCTACGACACGTGCTATTTCGTTGGCCATTTCGGTATTGCCCACCACCAGCCAGCGGCCAGTGGTTGAGGTACTCGGCTCAGCTTCGGGAACGGGCCTAACCGGCCATGCCACCTGATTGGACCACTCATCGAGCAACCCGCCGCTGCCTTCCGCGCCGGTATTGACCGCAATTCCGTTGCGGCCCTGAGATCCGAGCTTCGTCCGCGCCTCGGTGGCCGTGGCGGGGAGCCAGTGCTGGGTGTGGTGCCACGGCGTGGTGGGGATCTGGGGGTGCGGCTCGGCCGGATGGGGGGGTCTGCGGTGCGTGGCGAGGTGTCAGCGGTGTTGAGGTTGGTGCGGAAGGTGACGGTGTCGTCGGTGTCGCGCTGCAGGGTGCCGATACTCAAATACTTGGCCCGGGGCTTGGTTTCGTGCTGCGCGTCTTCCAGAGTGTCAGTGATGGCCTGAGTCAACAACGGGTGCGCGCTGATTTCGATGAAGGTGTGGTGATCGGTTCCGGCGGCGGTGATGGCCTGTTGGAAACGCACCGGGTTGCGCATGTTGGTGGCCCAGTGCTCGGCGTCGAACACCGGGCTGCTGTCGAGGTCTTCATACGTGGTGGAGATGATCGGAATTGTCGGCGTCTGTGGGGCCAGATCGGCCAATTCCGAACGCATCTGGGGTTGCAGCGGCGTCCATGGCCGGGTTGTGCGGGGCCACTTCGATATTGACCCGGCTGGCAAACCGGTTCTGCGCGCGCACCGTCTCGATGAGAGCATTGATCTGCTCGGTGGGTCCGGCGATCACGGTTTGGCGCGGTGAGTTATAGATGCCCAACGTCACCTGCGGGTAGTCGGCGATCAACGCCTCGGTAGCGGCCACATCGAGTCCGAGCAGGGCCATGCCGCCCTGCCCGGCCAGCGGCGCCATCAGCCGTGAGCGGGTCGCGGTCACCCGCAATCCCTCGGCAGGCGTGAGCGCTCCGGCGACCACCGCGGCGGCCACCTCGCCCATGGAGTGCCCGATCACCAGGTCGGGGTGCACTCCGTAGGAACGCCACAGCTCGGTTAGCGCCAGCTGCGATACCGATCAGCCCCAGTTGGATCTGTTCGATGCCGACCAATTCCTTGCCGCCGGCGATCACGTCGTGCAGCGAGAATCCGGCCTGCTCGACGAACACCGGCTCCAATTCGGCGAGCGCTTCAGCGAAAGCGGGCTCATCGGCCAGCAATTGGCGGCCCATGCCTGCCCACTGCGAGCCGCGCCCGGAGTAGACGAACACCGTGCCCGGCGCTCCCGAGCCCTCGTGCGGGCCCACCACACCGGGGGCGTGCTGGCCGGCGGCCAGCGCGCGCAACCCGGCCACCGCCTGGGCGCGTTCGCGGGCCACGACGGTGCCGAATTTGGTTTGCCGAGCGCGGTGATGGTTGACGCGTGTGGGCCACATCGGCCAGGCGCCACCCCGGCACCGGGGCCTTCCATCCAATCGGCCAGCACCGACGCCGTCGCCGCTACCCGCTGCGGCGTCTTGCCCGCCACCACCAGCGTCGACACCTCAGTGTCGGGGCTGCGCGCTGTGACGGGCACCAGTTCGTGGCCCCTGCTCGATCACCGCGTGCGCATTCGTGCCACCCAGACCGAACGAGGACACCGCCGCCCGGCGCGGACCCGCATCCGACGGCCACTCGATGTTTTCGCTCGGCGAACGAAAAGCCGCGTTGACGACGCATCGATTGCCGGATTCCACTGCGAGAAGTGCAGATTCGGTGGAATCTGGCCGCGCTGCACCGCGAGCACCGCCTTGATGAACCCGGCCATCCCGGCGCGGCCTCCAGATGGCCGATGTTGGTTTTCACCGCTCAGCCAGCGGCGCACGGCCCTCGCCGCGGCCGTAGGTGGCGTGCTCAGCGCCTCGAATTCGATCGGGTCGCCCAGCGCGGTTCCGGTGCCGTGGGCTTCCACGTAGTGCACGCTTTCTGGCGGCTACATCAGCGGACCGCAGGGCGTCGGCGATCAGCATCGCACTGGCGCCGCAGTATTCGGCGCGGTCATGCCGTTGTGAGCGCCCGTCCTGGTTGACCGCCGAACCGCGCACCACCGCCAGCACCTGATCGCCGTCACGCACTGCATCGGTCAACCGCTTCAGCACCACCACCCCGCGCCCTCGCCGCGCACAAACCCATCGGCGGCGGCGTCGAAGGTGGCGCACCGACCCTCGTGGCGACAGCAGTCCCCACCGCCGAGCATGGCGATTTGGGTCTCGGGGCGCAGCAGTCACGCTGACCCCACCTGCCAGCGCCAAATCGCTTTCCCGTACCCGCAGGCTCTGGCAGGCCAGATGTATCGCCGCCAATGACGACGAACACGCGGTGTCAACTGCCACCGCCGGACCGCGCAGCCCCAACATGTACGAGATCCGTCCCGCGGTAATGCTCGCGGGAGTTACCGGTTCCGGTGTAGGCATCGACCTCGTCCGGGCTGCTGGCCAGCATGGACTGGTATTCGTTGACAGTAGACGCCCGATCATGACGCCGGTTCGGGTGCCGCCGAGGGAATCCGTTGGGATGCCCGCGTGCTCGAGGGCTTCCCAGGCGACCTCGAGCAACATCCGCTGCTGCGGGTCCATCGACGCCGCTTCGCGCGGGGTGATGCCGAAAAACTCGGCGTCGAATCCCGCGATGTCGTGGCACGAAACCGCCTCCACTTGCGTCGTTCATGTGCCCAGGTGTCAACGGGTCGGGGGCGTAAAAAGCCTCCGCATCCCAGCGATCAGCCGGGATCCTCGAGATCGCATTTCGACCGTCGACCAACAACTCCCAGAAACTCATCCGGCCCGGTCACATCCCCCGGAAACCGGCAGCCAATACCCGACTACCGCCACCGGTTCGGCCATCGTGGTGCGCGCGGTCTCGGGAGAACTCTTCGGACAGGGCGGCGCGCTGCTGCGCCGTCATACCCGAAATCCGGCTGAAAAGCGTCCGCATTACGCGGGCTCTTCGGCGCCGACGGACGACGACTCGATGCGGTCGAACAGGCTATCCAATGTGCTTCCTGCCGAAGCGGATAGCTCGCGCGATCTCATCGACCTCTGAACCCGCCTGCGGCGCAACAATCTTCGCTCAGGTAATTCGCCAACGATGCGACAGTTGGATGGTTGAACAGCATGGTGGCTGACAATTCAACGCCCACCAACATCTCAGCTTCGCGCCGAATCGCCATTGCCATAAGGGAATTGAGTCCCAGTTCGGCGCAGCGGTCGCTCGGTCTCGAGTTCGGACTCCGGGATCCGGAGTTCACGGGCGACGATGCTTCGTAGGCCGGTTTCGAACTCGTCACGGACTTCCGCCGGCGACAGGTGCGACCAATCCCGAGTCCGGAATCAGGGATGCTCCGGCTTGGCCTCCAGCAGGTCGTCGACGATGCGAAGTGATCCACGGGTCCGGTAGGCGGCCGCCAGCAGCGGCCAATCCGCGGCCACCACAACGGAATGCACTCCGGCGGCCGGGCTCATCACCAGCGGCAGCGCGCCGATGGCGACTTCGTCGTCCATGGGTTGCAGTCCGGATCCCGCACTGGCCTGACTGGCATCGTGTTGAGCATCGGTCAGGGATTTCCACAATCCCCAGTTGACGGTGGTGGCCGGCAACCCAAGAACGCGACGCGCATAGGCCAGGGTGTCCAGGTAGCCGCTGGTCGCGGTGTAGTGGGCCAGCCAGCGTGAACCGGTCAGACCTGATATGGAAGAGAACAAGACGAAGTGGCGCACTGGATGTTTTTAGCGACAACCGGTGCAACAACGCGGCGGCGTCGAGCTTGGGCGCGAACATGGCTTGTACGTCGTCGTCGGTCATTTCGCTCAGCAAGACCGGTCGGCCGGCGAAGGCAGCCAGATAGATTCCGCTCAGCGGCGGCAACTCGGTGCCGAACCGGTCGAACAGCGCGCTGATCGCGGCTTCGTCGGTGACATCGGCGGCGACCGCGATGAGGTTGACCCCGTCTGCTGCAAGACTTTGGGTCAGCTCTTTGAGCCGCTGACCGGGATTGCGCGACACCGCGACGATCGTTTTGGCCCCCATCTGGGCGAGCTGGCGGATCAGATGCGGCCCGATGTTGCCGGTAGCCCCGATGACGAGCTGGCTGGTATCAGCGTCGAGCTCGACCGGCGATGCTGAAGGCAATGCTCGCCGTTGCAGCCGAGGCACATGGCGCATACCCCGCCGGTAGACGACCTGGTCCTCTCCGTCTGTGGTAGCGACTTCGCCCAGCACCTGGGTCGCCGCCAGCTCGGCGGGCACTGAGCCGTCCAGATCGATGACTCCGCCCCAGATTTCGGGATGTTCCAAGGCCAGCGTGCGCCCCAGGCCCCACAGCACCGCATGGCTGGGATTGGCTCGATCGCCTTCGGAGACGGGCTGGGCATTGCGGGTTACGATGAACAAATTCGCGGTGGCGGACCGTGGCCGGGGGCGCCAGCCATCGATGCGGCAAGCCTGCGCACCTGGTGGAACAGCTGGTAGGCCGACCCGACATCGAGGGGTTGGTCGGACACCGGCGGCGCGTAGAGCACGTGGTCGACACCGCTGAGCGCCTCGAGCAGCGCGCCAGGATCGCCGTCTTCGCCAGCGCCGAGGACCCAAAATGTGGACTCGAGATTGCGGGTCCACGACGCGGCCCAGTTCGGCGGCCAGGTCAGCGTCGGCTACCACGAGCCACCGGCCGCTGCTGGAGGTCTCGGCGGCCGGCTCAGTGTTTGGCTCAGCATTTTTCAAAGGCCTCACCGGCCAGGCCACCTGGTAGCACCAGGAGTCCAGTGGCCCATCCAAGTACTCGGCCTGCGCGGACACGTTAGGCGGAAAACCGTTGTGGCGCTGGGCTCCTGGCACTCTCAGCGCGATCGCTGCGGTGTCGAACCAGTGGTGGGTGTGGTGCCAGGGGTGGTGGGGACGTGGGGGTGTGGTTCGGGCGGGTGCGGGGTCTGTGGTGGGTGGGTGGTGTGGGCGGTGTTGAGGTTGGTGCGGAAAGTGATGGTGTCGTCGGCGTCGCGTTGCAGGGTCCCGATGCTTGTGTATTTGCTTCCGTGCTGGGCGCCGTGCAGCGTGTCGCTGACGGCTTGGGTCAGCAGGGGGTGGGCGCTGATTTCGATGAAGGTGTGGTGATCGATTCCCGCAGCGGTGATGGCCTGCTGGAAACGCACCGGATTGCGCATGTTGGTGGCCCAGTGCTCGGCGTCGAATACCGGGCGGGTCTCGAGGTCTTCGTAAGTGGTGGAGATGATCGGAATGGTCGGCGTCCGCGGGGCCAGATCGGCCAGCTCCGAACGCATCTGGGGCTGCAGGGCGTCCATGGCCGGGTTGTGCGGGGCCACTTCGATATTGACCCGGCTGGCAAACCGGTCTTTGCGCGCGCACCCCGGCGATCAAAGCGTCGATCTGCTCGCACGGTCCGGCGATCACAGTTTGGCGGGGCGAGTTATAGATCGCCAGAGTCACCTGCGGGTAGTCGGCGATTAACGCTTCGGTGGCGGCGACATCGAGCTCCGAGCAGCGCCATACCGCCCTGTCCGGACAGCGGGGCCATCAGCCGCGACCGGGTCGCGGTCACCCGTAACCCCTCGGCGGGGGTGAGCGCGCCGGCGACCACCGCGGCGGCCACCTCGCCCATCGAGTGGCCGATCACCACGTCGGGTTGCACCCCATAGGAGCGCCACAACCCGGTCAGCGCCAGCTGCATACCGATCAGCCCCAGCTGGATCTGTTCGATGCCGACCAGTTCCTTGCCGCCGGCGATCACGTCGTGCAGCGAGAATCCGCGCCTGTTCGACGAACACCGGTTCCAGTTCGGCGACCGCTTCGGCGAATGCGGGTTCGTCGGCCAGCAATTGGCGGCCCATGCCGGCCCACTGCGATCCGCGCCCGGAGTAGACGAACACCGTGCCCGGCCCGCGCGAACCCTCGTGCGGGCCCACCACGCCGGGGGCGTGCCGGCCGGCGGCCAGTGCGCGCAACCCGGCCACCGCCTGGGCGCATTCGCGGGCGACCACGGTGCCGAACTTGGGCTGCCGGGCACGGTGATGATTGACCGTGTGAGCCACATCGGCCAGGGCCACCTCGGCCGCCGGGTCCCTCCATCCAATCGGCCAGCACCGCCGCCGTCGCCGCCACCCGCTGCGGTGTCTTGCCCGCCACCACCAACGTCGACACCCCAGGATCAGAGACCCGCGGCGAGTGCCGGAGCCACTTCCTGGCCCTGCTCGAGCACCACGTGCGCGTTGGTACCACCGAACCCGAACGACGACACCCCGGCCCGGCGCGGATGTCCCGGTGTCCGGCCAATCAGTTTGTGTGTCAACGACTTTCATCCGCATGTCGGCAAAGGAAATGTGCGGATTCGGGCTCTCGAATCGCTGATTCGGCGGAATCTGGCCACGCTGCACCGCCAGCACTGTCTTGATGAAGCCCGCGATGCCGGCCGCCGCCTCTGTATGACCGATGTTGGTTTTGATGGCGCCGATGAGCAGCGGAGAACCCTCTGGACGTCCGCGACCCAGCACCGTGCCAAGAGCGCGCGCTTCGATCGGATCGCCCAATCAGTGTTCCGGTTCCATGAGCTTCGACATAGTCGACCTCGCTCGGCTGCATCCCCGCGTTGGAGTAGGCGGCGCGCAGCACCGCCATTTGGGCCGCTGGGTTGGGGGCCATCAGCCCGTTGGAGCGGCCGTCTTGGTTGACCGCCGAACCGCAGATTACTGCCAGTACCCGATCCCCGTCGCGCTGCGCGTCCGTCAACCGCTTGAGCACCACCGCCCCGGCGCCCTCACCGCGCACAAACCCGTCGGCCGCCGCATCGAACGCGCGGCACTTACCTGTCGGCGATAACGCGCCGACTTGGTCGAAACCGCGAAAAATCGCCGGGGACAACAACAAGTTCACTCCGGCTGCGATTGCCAGCTGGGAGTCCTGCACTCGAAGACTCTGGCAGGCCAGGTGTATGGCTACCAGCGACGACGAACACGCGGTGTCCACCGCCACGGAGGGACCACGCAGGTCAAGAAAATACGAGAGGCGATTCGCGATGATGCTCATCGCACCCCCGGTGTTGCTCCATCCGTCGACCTCGCAGAGATCGGTGGAAGCAATAGCTCCGTATTCACTCGTACAAGAGCCGGCGAATACTCCCGTCTGCGATCGGCGCAGCGAGCTGGGGGGAATTCCGGCGTGCTCCAACGCTTCCCAGGCCACTTCCAGCAGCAGGCGTTGCTGGGGATCCATCTTGGCCGCTTCGCTGGGGGAGATCTCGAAGAATTCCGCGTCGAAGGCGTCGATGTCCTCGAGGAATGAGCCCCACCGCGTCGTGCGGGCGAGCGCTGCTTTTACTTCGGGCGAGCCGTCGTCGAAGAGTTCCCAACGTTCGCTGGGGACCTCGCCGATCGAGGAGCGGCGCTCACAAATGAACTGCCACAACGCTATCTGGCCCGGATATCCCCCCGGGAAAGCGACACCCCATTCCGATGACGGCGATCGGCTCGTCGAACGAACTCCGGGCCGGGCGCTTGAGCGCCGCATCCGACTCGGGGTCGGGCTCGGGCGCGGTGAGGTACGCGGCCAGAGCATTGATCGTCGGGTGCTCCCAGAAGTCGATCGGGGAGACGGTCTTGCCCAACAACTCCGACAGTTCACCGGACAGTACGACCGCGTCGCGGGATCCGCACACCGAGGTCCGCCAGCGACAGATCGGGGTCGACCTCGTCTGGAGTGCAGCCGATATTCGTTACCAGATAGTCGACCAGCCAGTGTCGCAAGTCGGCTTCGTTATGTCTGCTTGCCGTCATCTGGACCCATCCAACCGTTTGAATCCGTCGCGTCGATAACGCTCGACACAGGCTGAACGCCGGACCTTGCCGCTTGTGGTGATCGGAATCGAACCGGGTGACACCAGAACAAGATCAGCGACGCGCAGACTGTGCGACCGCGATATCGCCGAGGTGACCTCACGCTTCACTGAGCGGAGTTTGAGCATGGTCTCCTCCGAAACTCCGCGCCTCACCATTTCGATGATCGCTACCAGCTGCTCGGTGATGTCGTCCGGCACGGATATTGCCGCGACCCGGCCTCCGGTGATTTCCTGGATCGTTGCCTCGATGTCGTCGGGATAGTGGTTGCGCCCATCCACGATGAGAAGGTCTTTGATGCGGCCCATGATGAACAGTTCGCCGTCGCTCATGACGCCCAGGTCCCCGGTCCGCAGCCACGGACCCTCCGGGGTTCCGGGGGAGGGAGCGACAAGGTTGGCGCCGAAGGTGCGCGCCGTCTGATCTGGCTTGCGCCAATACCCCATTGCCACGTTGTCGCCATGCACCCAGATCTCACCGACCGTTCCCGATGGGTTCTCGGTCCTGGTCTCCGGGTTGACGATTCGCACGATCGACTCGCGAGGCGCACCGTAGCTGATGAGTTCCGTCCCGACGGTCCCCTTGGTCCCGCAGGGCCTGGCCTCACCGGCCGCCAAGTGTTCGAGGTCGAAACGCACCGTCTTGGGTGGGCGGCCGGGTTCGGGCGCAGCCACGTAAACGGTCGCCTCTGCGAGCCCATAAGAGGGTCGGATCGCTTTTGCGCTCAGATTGAAGCGAGCGAAATGCTCGGTGAAGCGCCTCACCGTCGCGACATGGATTCGCTCGCTGCCGCTGATGATTCCCAGCACGTTGCCGAGGTCGAGCCCGGCCATGTCATCGTCAGACGTTCTCCGCACCGCCAATTCAAAGGCGAAATTCGGTGCCGCAGAAAAACCCTGGTCACTTTTGGCAAGCACCTGCATCCAGCGCGCTGGCCGCCGTAAAAACGACATCGGGCTCAGCAACACTGCGCTGCGTCGGACCACCATCGACGCACAAATTCCAAGAATCAGGCCCATATCGTGGTGTAATGGCAGCCACGACACAAAGGTAGTCTCCGATGGAAGCTTACCGGGATCCCCGAAGTAGCCGCACAATGCCTGGGTCACGTTGGAAATGACGTTCTTGTGGGACACCATGACACCGGCCGGCGAGCGCGTCGACCCGGACGTGTATTGGAGATATGCCGGTCCCGAAAGAAAACGCGGGATAGGTGCCGGCTCGCGCAGCGAATCCAAGTCAAGCAAGTCCACCTCGATGACCAACGGGGCAGGCTGCCCGTTCTGTGCGGATGCGTATTTGTTCACGTCGCCGACCACATCGGAAGTCGTGAGAACCGCGACCGGCTTCGAATCCCGCAACACCGAGGAAACCCGGTCGTCGTGAATTCCATATTGCGGTACTAAGAGCGGAACCGCGATGAAACCAGCCTGCAGCGCCCCGAGGAAGGCCACGACGTATTCCAGTCCCTGCGGCGCCAATATCGCCGCCCGATCGCCCGGCGAGCCGCAGAGAGCGAGTTCTTCAGCAACGATACTTGCGCGGCGGGCGACTTGCGACCAGGTAAGGTTCTCAGCAAACCCTTTTGGGTCCTGGTTGTAGTCGATGAACGTGAACGCGGTGGCATCCGGCTGTTCGTCGGCGCGCGCTTGTAGCAACGCGGGGATGGAAGAGTCGG
Organism: uncultured Actinomycetota bacterium; assembly: GCA_963728815.1. Taxonomy (GTDB): domain Bacteria; phylum Actinomycetota; class Actinomycetes; order Mycobacteriales; family Mycobacteriaceae; genus Mycobacterium. The sequence continues at coordinate 965,929 of CAVSLH010000009.1, read as the reverse complement.
TTAACGGCATTGAATTACCTTCCGCTGCGGCTGTCGGCGTTCAGTATGGGCGCGCACCCTGTGTGCCGGCTGTCGAACGGCTCTGCGGACTCTTCCTTGAGCCCCGTATTCTGCCGGTCTGAGCTGGCGAGGCTCTTACGCGCTGCATGGCACGCATGGCACCTGCAGGTCCGAGTGCCGTGCGCGTACGAGTTAGATGGTCGGGGGGGTCGTGATCATCCGCCCCGACAACCAGTCCCTCGCTCGTTCAAGGTAATCATGGTTTACCGGGGAAGGAGGGCGATTTAAGAAATCCACAGCTTCACAGGGGGTCGTTTGGCATGATCGTGTCGAATGTCACAGTTTTGAGCCCGGGATTGCATTCTTGCAGGTGATATTTGTTGTCGCTCACTGTGGTTCGTGAGACTCGTGATGCACAGGTGACGGATGACGATTAGAGTGCGATCAGGCTTGCTTTATGCCAGCGGGTCACGGGGCGGGTCCATTTTTGGGACCAGCGCACCGTTTCACAGCAGCGCTCCATCTGGCCGCAGAACCGCTGATTGCTTGCTGAGTGGCCGTTGCCGGGCGCCGGTCCGCCACCGGGCGGGCTGACTGATGTCCGGGCCGGGGGTCTGCGCAGACCGGCCTACGCTGCATGCGCGGCGAACTTGCGACCTGCGACCACCTGGATGGCGACCGGATCTGCCGACCAACCATGACCTTCTAGCTGGCTAACCTCTGGCACACCAATGGCGTGTTCTGTCTTCGACGTCTCTCGCCAGTTCTGGCAAATTTTTGTTGAGATAGAAATGATCTCCGGGAAACACCCGGATGGCGAATTCCGCCGTCGTACGGTCGCGCCAGGCCGCCACGTTCTCGTCGGCCACGATGATGTCGTTATCCCCGACGAATGCGTAGATCGGGCACGACACCGTTACCTCGGGTGGGCGGGTATAACCGGCAATGGCCCGGACGCTTTGCAATGTTGGCAGAATGGTCGCGGCGAATTCTTCGTTGGCCAGGAGTTCTGGATCCGTGTCGGTCACCTGGGCAACCTTGTTCAAGATGTCGCGATCAGACCCCTGCAGTTCCTTGTATCGGATATGTCCCGGTGCCGCGCAGGACGACACAAAGAGAGCGGCGACGGGGTGTCCGGCGGATTGGAACCGCAGCGCCACTTCGAAAGCCAGCAGCCCGCCCATACTGTGACCAAAAAAGGCCACCTGACCGTCGGCTTCGGCCGAGGGCGCCATCATGGTAAAGATTTCGGCCGCCAGGGCGGGAATGCTTGTGAGCTGCGTGAGGCCATGCCGATCGCCTCGTCCGGGATACTGCACGGCAATCCGTTTGATATCCCCGGAGAACGCCTTGGCAAACGGAACATAAAAGGTCGCGGATCCACCGGCATGCGGAAATATGTATAGCGTTGGTGCGGCCGGCTTCGCGTCGTCTCTACTTCTTCGGTCCGTGGGCCCGTTCACTGAGCCAGCCTACCTTGATGCCATAACCCGGGCGCCCGCCGCCACCTCAGTACCAGCGCCTGCTCGTTGGCCGGTGTTTCGGCGGTCCGCGCGACTTCCCCGCCGAGGTGCGGGCGCGGGCATTTCTGAGTCGTTCCCTGCATTGGCCGCCGGCCGGAAACTCGCTGGCACGCCGGTCCGGCGTCGGACGGGCCTGCGATATGGCTTGGCGGAAACCTTCGCCGGTGCGGGGATCGTGATCGGCTCAGTGGTCGCGGTAATGGCTCGGAAATCGCAAAGTCCCCAGCTCGGGCTACAATCGCCCCTACGGTGGCCCGAGTGGCCGGAAATTGCCCGCTTCGGCAACTTCGGGATATATGGTCGGGCTTTGGCAGCTCCCGCATCGGCTTCCGTTCGGGGTTTCATAAATACGGGCTTAATAATGTCGGGCGGATTCAACCCGGGCTGCGGGGCGCGCGGGCCGGTACCAGGACGGGGGCAAGTGGGCTTCGGTCATTTGGACGTTCGGCCACGCGGCGCAGCGCGGCCGGAGCGTTTCTGTGATTTCACATCTGACAGGCGGCGTGCCGGGTGCTCACAAGCTGCGTCGCGCCAATGCCCGACACACCGGCTCGCCACCACCACCACAGACGTAACACCAGGCACACTGGTAACAACAACGATGCCAGGAGGGTATGGCCGTGTACCGAGTCTTTGAAGCGCTTGACGAATTAGGCGCCATTGTCGAAGAAGCCCGCGGCGTGCCGATGACTGCGGGCTGTGTGGTGCCCCGCGGTGATGTGCTCGAGCTGATCGACGACATCAAAGATGCGATCCCTGGCGAGCTGGATGACGCCCAGGATGTGCTCGATGCGCGCGATTCGATGCTCCACGACGCGAAGGCACACGCCGAGTCCATGGTGTCCTCGGCGACCACCGAGTCGGAGTCGATGATGAAGCATGCGCGCGCGGAGGCTGACCGGATCCTCTCCGACGCGAAAGCGCAGGCGGATCGCATGGTGAGCGAGGCGCGCCAGCACAGCGAGCGGATGGTCGGGGAGGCTCGTGAGGAGTCGATTCGCATCGCAACAGCCGCGAAGCGCGAGTACGAGGCCAGCGTCAGCCGCGCCAAATCCGAATGTGACCGGTTGATCGAAAACGGCAACATCTCCTATGAGAAGGCTGTGCAAGAGGGCATCAAGGAACAGCAGCGCCTGGTGTCGGAGAACGAAGTGGTGCAGGCGGCCACAGCAGAATCCACGCGGCTCATCGACACGGCGCATGCCGAGGCCGACCGGCTGCGCGGCGAGTGCGACATCTACGTCGACAACAAGCTCGCCGAGTTCGAGGAGTTTCTCAACGGCACGCTTCGTTCCGTCGGCCGCGGTCGCCACCAACTCCGTACGGCGGCCGGTACCCACGACTACGCGGTCCGTTAGCCCGCTGGCCCCGCTCGCCGGGGAGCATTAACGGTACGGCGACGGACGGCGACTGTGCCGTGGCGCGACGCGGCGGGCGCCGTAGGATTTCTTCTATGGCGCGGCAGCACAGCAACACGGCGCAGCGGCATCCAACCTCGCCGATGGTGCTCGACATCACGCGGCTGGGGAGACGCCCGGGAGCGATGGTCACCCTGCGTGAAACCGTGCCCAGCCCGTCGCGCATCGGAGTGGAGCTGATCGCGATCGAGCCGGGTGCTCCGTTGGACCTGGATCTGCGGGTGGAGTCGGTGTCGGAAGGCGTCTTGGTGACGGGGACGGTGGCTGCGCCCACCGTCGGCGAGTGTGCCCGTTGCCTGACCACGGTCCGGGGGCGCGTGCAAGTCGTCTTGACCGAGCTGTTTGCGTATCCAGCGAGCACGACGGAGGCGACCACCGAGGAAGACGAGGTCGGACACGTGGTCGACGACACCATCGACCTCGAGCAGTCCATCATCGACGCCGTCGGACTCGAGCTCCCGTTTTCGCCGGTGTGCCGGCCGGATTGCCCGGGGTTGTGCCCAGAATGCGGTGTCCTGCTGGCCACGGAGCCCGGTCATCACCATGACCGCATAGACCCGCGATGGGCCAAGTTGGCTGGATTGTCCCCCGCAAGCGGGAGGGGCCCCCAGGCACCCGAGACCCCGGAGAGCCCTGAGAGCACTTCGCGGGGTGAGCGGTGACCCAGTCACGACAAGTTCTGCTCGACGCGCTCGGTGTCGATCTGCCTGATGAGCTGCTGTCGCTGGCGTTGACACACCGCAGCTATGCCTATGAGCACGGCGGGCTTCCGACCAACGAGCGGCTCGAGTTTCTCGGCGACGCCGTCCTGGGTCTGACCATCACTGACGAGCTCTTTCACCGTCACACTGACCGTTCGGAAGGGGAACTGGCCAAACTGCGGGCCAGCGTGGTCAACACCCAGGCGCTGGCCGATGTCGCGCGGAATCTGTCCCCCGAGGGTCTCGGCGTCTACATATTGTTGGGGCGCGGCGAGGCGAACACCGGGGGAGCCGACAAGTCCAGCATCCTGGCCGACGGCATGGAATCGCTGCTGGGCGCGATCTACCTGCAGCACGGTATGGAGGCTGCCCGCCAGGTGATCCTGCGGTTGTTCGGCCCGCTGCTGGACGCCGCGGCCACGCTGGGCGCCGGGCTGGACTGGAAGACCAGCTTGCAAGAGCTCACCGCGGCGCGCGGCATGGGCGTGCCGTCCTACGTGGTCACCTCCACCGGCCCGGACCACGACAAAGAATTCACCGCGGTGGTCGTCGTGATGGACACCGAGTACGGGTCGGGTGTGGGCCGCTCCAAAAAAGAAGCCGAGCAGAAAGCCGCGTCAACGGCTTGGAACGTGCTGGACAGCGCGGGGAAAACTTCCGTATAGATGCCCGAACTGCCCGAAGTCGAGGTGGTGCGGCGTGGCTTGCAGGCCCATGTGGTGGGCAAGACGATCACGGCGGTTCGGGTGCACCATCCCCGCGCGGTGCGCCGTCACGACGCCGGGCCCGCCGACCTGACAGCCCGGCTGCTCGGCGCGCGGATCACCGGAACCGATCGCCGCGGCAAGTACCTGTGGCTGCTGCTGGAGACGCAAGATCAGGCCCGGGGGCAAGGATCGGACACGGCGCTGGTCGTTCACCTCGGCATGAGCGGGCAGATGCTGCTGGGTGGGGGCACCCCCAGCCGCGGAGCGGCGAGGGGGACCGTCCCGCGCGCCGATCACGTCCGGATCTCCGCGCTGCTCGACGACGGGACCGTGCTGAGCTTCGCCGACCAGCGGACTTTCGGAGGGTGGCTGCTTGCGGACCTGGTGACCGTGGACGGCAGCGTGGTGCCGGTACCTGTCGCCCACCTGGCGCGTGACCCGCTTGACCCGCGGTTCGATGCCGACGCTGTGGTGAAGGTGCTGCGGCGCAAGCATTCCGAGCTCAAGCGCCAGCTCCTCGATCAGCAGGTGGTGTCGGGGATCGGCAACATCTATGCCGATGAAGCGCTGTGGCGGGCCAAGGTGCACGGCGCGCGGATCGCCGCCACGCTGAGCCGCCGGCAGCTGGCCGCCGTCCTGGATGCCGCTGACGACGTGATGCGCGACGCGCTGGCCAAGGGCGGGACCTCGTTCGATTCGCTGTATGTCAATGTCAACGGCGAGTCGGGTTACTTCGACCGGTCGCTGGACGCCTATGGCCGCGAAGGCGAGAGCTGTCGGCGCTGCGGCGCGGTGATGCGCCGCGAGAAGTTTATGAACCGTTCGTCGTTCTACTGCCCGAGATGCCAGCCGCCGCCCCGGCGGTAAGTTACGTCAACCCGTTCATCCCGTCCTGGCCGAATAGCTGCCCGCCGATGCCGCCGGTGCCGCCGCTGCCATGCGGCGTGCCAATCCCGGCATTGCCGCCGCCGCCGCCGTTACCGAACACGCCGGCGTTGCCGCCGTTACCGCCGTCACCGCCGGCCGCAGTGACGCCCTCCCCGCCGGCGCCGCCGGCCCCGCCGGAGCCGGAGAAGTCACCGCCGTCACCGCCGTCGCCGCCTTTACCGCCGGCCCCGCCAAAGCCGCTACCGCCGCCCCCGCCGACGCCGCCGGTGCCCCCGAAGCTGCCGCCATCACCGGCGGCCCCGCCGGCCCCGCCGGCGCCCATGCCGCCGGAGCCACCGGTGCCGCCTGCCCCGCCGGAGCCCAAGAAGCCGGTCCTGGCATTGCCGCCGGCCCCGCCGGCCCCGCCGGGCCCCATGATGCCGGTGCCGCCGGTGCCGCCGGGACCGCCGTTGCCGGTGACCATGCCGGGGTTGCCGCCGGCCCCGCCGGCGCCGCCGGCGGTCTCGCCGGCGCCGCCGGCGCCGCCGGTGCCGCCGGAGCCGCCGAGCGTGCCACCGGTGCCGCCGGCCCCGCCATCCCCGCCGGCGCCCGTGTGGCCGGTGCCGCCGGCCCCGCCGAGTCCGCCGAACCCGAACATTCCGCCGTCCCCGCCAGCCCCACCGTTACCCCCGGTGGTGCCGCCGGCCCCGCCGCTGCCGCCGGCCCCACCGATCCCGCCGGGGGTGAATATCCCGCCGATCCCACCGGAGGCTGAGCCGCCGACCCCGCCGTTACCCCCGGTGATTTCGCCGTACCCCCCGGCGCCGCCGATTCCGCCGTTGCCGGAGCCGAACCGCCCTCCGGCCCCGCCGGCCCCGCCCGTCCCGCCGGTGCCGGTGTCGCCGATGCCGCCGGCCCCGCCGGCGCCGGCGTTAGGACCCCCGACGGGGCCGCCGGGGGCTAACAGCGCGGCGGCCCCGCCGGCGCCGCCGGTACCCCCGTTGGTGCCGCCTTCCCCGCCGGCGCCGCCGGCGCCGCCGGCGCCGAACACGCCGCCGGCCCCGCCGGCCCCGCCGGTACCCCCGGTGGTGCCGCCGTACCCGCCGGCGCCGCCGGCACCGCCGCTGCCGAATAGCCCGCCGGCCCCGCCGTTCCCGCCGTTGCCGCCGGTAACCAGGCCGGGCGCGCCGGACCCGCCGGCCCCGCCGTTGCCGAACAAGAGCCCACCGGGCTCGCCGTTTTCCCCGGTCCCCGGCGTCCCGTTGGCGCCGTTGCCGATCAGCGGGCGCCCCAACATCGCCTGCGTGGGTGCATTCACCGCGTTGAGCAGGTTCTGTTCGGCGTTGGCGGCTTCGGTCTGCGCATAGGAGCCCGCACCCGCGTTCAAGAGCTGCACGAATTGGTCATGAAAGGCCGACACCTGAGCGCTCAATGTTTGATACGCCTGGGCGTGCCCGGTGAACAGTGCCGCGATGGCCGCCGACACCTCATCGGCCCCCGCGGCCAGCACTCCCGTCGTCGGGGCCGCCGCCGCCACATTGGCCACGCTGATTGTCGAACCGATATTCGCCAAGTCCGTGGCCGCCGCCACCAGCGCCTCCGGCGCCGCGATCAGGAACGACATCTGAAACCTCCCGATACGTGGTGCCCAATACGTCACGAACAAGACGTCGTGACAACCCGGGGATCCCCCACCGTCGAACAATCGGCAGAGCAGACCTTATCGCGATCCGGGGCAACACATCCCCCGTTTGTCCTGACGTTCCGCAGTTTTTGCCCGCCTGACTCCGTCGGCGCGGGTGATGGTTGCCGGGCTGGACGTTGAGCGACGAGCGGGTGCCGCCGGCATCGTGACCGCGCTGGGGAGGCACGAGGTAGCGCCCGGTAGAAAAGGACTCATGACGCAACTGTGGGTCGAACGCACCGGAACGCGCCGCTACACGGGGCATAGCTCGCGAGGTGCGCAGGTACTCGTTGGCTCCGAGGACGTCGATGGCGTGTTCACCCCCGGCGAGCTGCTCAAGATCGCACTGGCGGCGTGCAGCGGGATGTCCAGCGACCAGCCGCTGGCCCGTCGGCTCGGCGATGACTACAAGGCGGTGGTCAGGGTGTCCGGTGCCGCCGACCGCGACCAAGAGATCTATCCGCTGCTGCAGGAGACCCTCGAGCTCGACTTGTCGGGATTGTCCGACGACGACAACGAGCGCCTGTTGGTTGTGGTCAACCGGGCCGTCGAGTTGGTCTGCACTGTGGCGCGCACGCTCAAGTCGGGCACCACCGTCACCTTCGAGGTCGCCGATGTCGGTTCCTGACGTCCGGCTTACCGCCTGGGTACGCGGGCGGGTGCAGGGAGTGGGTTTCCGCTGGTGGACCCGCTCCCGGGCGCTGGAATTGGGTCTGACCGGTTACGTCGCCAATCGCCTCGATGGACGGGTGCTGGTCGTTGCGCAGGGGCCGCGTGATGCCTGCGAGAAGCTGCTACGCCTGCTGCAGGGCGGCGCCACGCCCGGTCGCGTCGACAACGTCGCCGCCGACTGGTCACAGGCACCCGATGACATCGAAGGGTTCAGCGCGCGGTAGTCCGGCGACGTCGCGCGTCCCGCATCGTCGCCGGGGCGCACGCCGGTAGTCTGGCACGTCGTGTACCTCAAGAGTCTGACGCTGAAGGGATTCAAATCCTTCGCGTCGCCGACGACTCTGCGGTTCGAGCAGGGCATCACCGTCGTCGTCGGGCCGAACGGCTCGGGCAAATCCAACGTGGTCGACGCCCTGGCGTGGGTGATGGGGGAGCAGGGCGCCAAGACGCTGCGCGGCGGCAAGATGGAAGACGTCATCTTCGCCGGCACGTCGTCTCGAGCCCCGCTGGGCCGCGCCGAAGTCACCGTTACCATCGACAATTCCGACAATGCGCTGCCGATCGAGTACTCCGAGGTGTCGATCACTCGCAGGATGTTCCGCGACGGTGCCAGCGAATACGAAATCAACGGCAGCAGTTGCCGTTTGATGGATGTCCAGGAGCTGCTGAGCGACTCAGGAATCGGCCGCGAAATGCATGTGATCGTCGGGCAGGGCAAGCTCGAGGAGATCCTGCAGTCGCGGCCCGAAGATCGCCGCGCGTTCATCGAAGAAGCTGCGGGCGTGCTCAAGCATCGCAAGCGCAAGGAGAAGGCCCTCCGCAAACTCGACGCGATGTCGGCGAACCTGGCCCGGCTCGCCGATCTGACCGCCGAACTGCGACGCCAGCTCAAACCATTGGGCCGACAGGCCGAGGTGGCCCGTCGCGCCCAGACTATCCAGGCCGATCTGCGTGACGCCCGACTGCGGCTGGCCGCAGACGATCTGGTTAGCCGGCAGGTGGAGAGGGACGCGATCCTCGAGGCCGAGGCGACGATGCGCCGTGAGCATGACGAGGCCGCCGCCCGGCTGGCGGTGGCATCCGGAGAGCTGACAGCGCACGAAGAAGCATTGGTCGCGCTGTCACAACGGGCCGAGTCGGTCCAGCACACCTGGTTCAGGCTGTCCGCCCTCGCCGAACGGGTGAGCGCCACGGTGCGGATCGCCAGCGAGCGCGCCCACCATCTCGATGTGGAGCCGGTGACGCTCAGCGACACCGACCCCGACGCGCTGGAAGCCGAGGCTCAGCAGGTGGCGGTCGCCGAGCAGCAGCTGCTGGCGGAGCTGGCCGCGGCGCGCACCCGGCTGGAAGCCGCCCGCGCAGAACTGGCCGACCGCGAGCGTCGCGCCGCCGAGGCCGACCGGGCCCACCTGGCGGCGGTCCGGGCGGAAGCGGACCGGCGTGAGGGTCTGGCGCGGCTGGCCGGTCAGGTGGAGACCATGCGGGCGCGCGTCGAATCGATCGATGACAGCGTTGCGCGGTTGTCCGAGCGCATCGAAGAGGCCGCTGTGCGAGCGCAGCAGACCCGGGCGGAGTTTGAAACCGTGCAAGGCCGCGTCGGTGAACTGGATCAGGGTGAGGTCGGCCTTGATGAGCACCATGAGCGGACCGTGGCCGCGTTGCGTTTGGCCGACGAACGCGTTGCTGAACTGCAGTCTGCCGAGCGAGGCGCCGAACGCCAGGTCGCTTCACTGCGAGCCCGCATCGATGCGCTCTCGGTGGGGCTCGAGCGTAAGGACGGCGCGGCGTGGCTTACGCGGAATCGCAGTGGCACAGGGCTTTTCGGGCCGATTGCGAAGTTAGTCAAAGTCCGGTCGGGTTACGAGGCGGCGCTGGCCGCGGTGCTCGGGTCGGCGGCCGATGCGCTGGCCGCCGAAAGCTTAGGCGCGGCCCGCAGCGCGGTCACCGCGCTGAAGGAAGCCGACGGAGGCCGCGCGGCCCTCGTGTTGAGTGACTGGCCGGTCCCTGACGAACCCGCCCCGGCTGCCGCGCTGCCCGTCGGCGCCCTCTGGGCGCTCGACTTGGTCGAGGCACCGCCCCGGCTGCGCGGCGCGATGATCGCCATGCTTTCCGGCGTCGCGGTGGTCAACAACCTGGCCGAGGCACTGGATCTGGTGGCGGTCCGTCCGCAATTGCGTGCGGTCACCATGGACGGTGATCTGGTCGGCGCCGGATGGGTGAGCGGCGGTTCTGACCGAAAGCTGTCCACGCTGGAAGTCACCTTGGAGATCGACAAGGCCGGCAGCGAGCTGGCCGCCGCCGAGGCGCGGGCGCCTCAACTGAGCGCAGCGCTGGCCGGCGCACTGACCGAGCAGGCCGCCCGTCAGGACGCTGCCGAGCAGGCATTGGCCGCGCTCAACGAATCCGACACCGCAATCTCGGCGATGTACGAGCAGCTGGGCCGGCTCGGGCAGGAGGCGCGCGCGGCCGAAGAAGAGTGGAGCAGGTTGCTGCGGCAGCGCGAGGAGTCAGAAGCCGGGCGCGCCGCGACCCTCGAGGAGGTCACCGAACTCGAAACCCGACTACGCAACGCCCAAGAGACCCAGCAGGTACATGCGGCCGCCCCCAGTCCTGCAACGGCCCGGCAGCAGATCGCCGCTGCCGCCGAAAACGCCCGCGGCGTCGAGGTGGAAGCCCTGCTGGCGGTGCGGACCGCCGAGGAACGCGCCAACGCGGTGCGCGGGCGGGCGGACTCGCTGCGCCGTGCGGCAGCTGCCGAACGCGAGGCGCGGGTGCGTGCCCAGGAAGCGCGGGCCGCGCGACTGCGGGCGGCCGCGGTGGCCGCGGCGGTGGCCGAGTCTGGGCGCCTGCTGGCGTGGCGGTTGAATCGGGTGGTCGAGGCGGCGTCGCAGCATCGCGACGCGTTGGCCGCCGAACGCCAGGAGCGATCGGTGGCCCTGACCGCAGTCCGCGACGAGGCGAACACACTGAGCGCCCGGGTGGCCACACTCACCGATTCGCTGCACCGCGACGAGGTGGCCAACGCCCAGGCGGCGCTGCGTATCGAGCAGCTCGAGCAGATGGTGCTGGAGCAGTTCGGAATGGCGCCGCCGGATTTGATCGCCGAGTACGGTCCGCAGGTTGCGCTACCGCCGACGGAGCTCGAGCTGGCTGAATTCGAGCAGGCCCGGGAGCGGGGCGAGCAGGTGACCGCGCCCGCCCCGATGCCGTTCGACCGCGCTACCCAGGAGCGCCGGGCCAAACGCGCCGGGCGTGAGCTGGCCGAGCTTGGCAGAGTCAATCCGTTGGCGCTGGAGGAGTTCGCTGCGCTAGAGGAACGCTACAACTTCCTGTCCACCCAGCTTGAGGATGTCAAGGGTGCCCGCAAGGATTTGCTCGGCGTCGTCGCCGACGTCGATGCCCGCATCCTGCAGGTGTTCAGCGACGCCTTTGCGGACGTGGAACGCGAATTCCGCGCCGTTTTCGCCGCCCTTTTTCCGGGTGGGGAGGGCCGGCTGCGGCTGACCGATCCGGACGACATGCTCACCACCGGTATCGAGGTGGAGGCGCGTCCGCCCGGCAAGAAGATCACTCGGCTGTCGTTGCTGTCCGGCGGCGAGAAGGCGCTGACGGCGGTGGCGATGCTGGTGGCGATCTTCCGGGCCCGCCCGTCGCCGTTCTACATCATGGACGAGGTGGAAGCTGCGCTAGACGATGTGAACCTGGGCCGCTTGCTTGGCCTGTTCGAACAGCTGCGTGCCCAGTCGCAGATCATCATCATCACGCACCAGAAACCGACGATGGAAGTCGCTGACGCGCTCTACGGCGTGACCATGCAGAACGACGGAATCACCGCGGTGATCTCGCAGCGGATGCGCGGTCAGCAGGTGGATCAGCTGGTCTCTAATTCTTCCTAGGGTTCCCCCGAAAGCAGGCCAGGGCACGCCCTCACTGTCCGGCTCGCGTTGGGCCCCTGGAAGAATGTCAGCGTGTCGGAAGGTCTGTGGATCGCCATTGCGGTCGTCGCCGCCCTGGTCATTGTCGCCGCGCTGATCCTGGGCCTGGTGCTTTACCGTCGGCGGCAGGTCAGCCTGTCGCGGCCGCAGCCCGAAACGCTCGACCGCTCGGGCGGCTACACCGCGTCGTCCGGCATCACATTCAGCAAGACACAGACGGTCGAGCCGGCCGACCGGATCGACACCAGCGGACTGCCGGCCGTGGGCGACGACGCGACCGTCCCTCGCGACGCGCCGAAGCGCACGATCTCCGACGTCCAACTGCCCGAACCCGAGACCATCACGCCGCCCAGCGCAGAACCGGTCGCACCGGAGGTCGCGCCGCCGGCTGAAGCACCCGAGATCCCTCAAGCCTCCGAGGTCCGTCAAGTCCCTGAGGTTGACGTCATCGCGCCGCCGGAAGGCCGATTGGAACGACTGCGCGGGCGACTCGCCAGATCGCAGAATGCGCTCGGGCGCAGCGTCCTGGGACTGATCGGCGGCGGCGACCTGGACGAGGACTCCTGGCAGGACGTCGAAGACACCCTGCTGGTGGCCGATCTGGGCCCGGTGGCCGCCGAGTCGGTGGTGTCGCAGCTGCGCACCCGGCTGGCCAGCAGCAACGTGCGTACCGAGGCGGACGCCCGGGCGGTGCTACGCGATGTGCTGATCAGAGAGCTGCAACCCGGCATGGACCGCTCGATCCGCGCCCTGCCACACGACGACCATCCCTCGGTGCTGCTGGTGGTGGGTGTCAACGGCACCGGCAAAACCACCACCGTCGGCAAGTTGGCGCGGGTGCTGGTGGCCGACGGCCGGCGCGTCGTGCTGGGCGCGGCCGACACCTTCCGGGCCGCGGCGGCCGATCAACTGCAGACCTGGGCGGCCCGAGTGGGCGCCGAGGTGGTGCGCGGCGCCGAAGGCGCTGACCCGGCATCGGTGGCGTTCGACGCCGTCGACAAGGGCATCGCGCAGGGCGCCGACGTCGTGGTCATCGATACCGCCGGGCGGTTGCATACCAAGGTCGGGCTGATGGACGAACTCGACAAAGTCAAGCGCGTGGTGACCCGGCGCGCGGCCGTCGACGAGGTGTTACTGGTGCTCGACGCCACCATCGGGCAAAACGGGCTGGCACAGGCACGGGTGTTCGCCGACGTGGTCGACATCACCGGCGCGGTACTCACCAAGCTGGACGGAACGGCCAAGGGCGGCATCGTTTTCCGCGTCCAACAAGAACTCGGGGTGCCGGTGAAGCTGGTCGGACTCGGTGAAGGCCCCGACGATCTGGCGCCGTTTGAACCGGCCGCCTTCGTCGACGCGCTGCTCGGCTGAAAGCTCTTACACGGCGAGTGTGACGTTAATCCTGCCGAAACATGGTGGCTCCATTGCCGAAATAACCATTGCGCAAGGTTCTGGATCAGGTCACAGGCACACGTCTGATGGCTAGTTCAGGGCCGACCGGAGGTGATAGCGAGTGACATACCCGATACTGGGCCAGCCCAATACCGGCGACACCGCCTGGATGCTGGCGAGTTCCGCGCTGGTGCTGTTGATGACGCCGGGTCTGGCGTTCTTCTACGGCGGCATGGTGCGCGCCAGAAGCGTGCTCAACATGCTCATGATGAGCTTCAGCGCGATGGGCGTGGTAACCGTGCTGTGGGTGCTCTACGGCTACTCGATGGCATTCGGCAACGATGTAGGCAACATCGCCGGCAACCCGACCGAATACTGGGGCCTGAAGGGTCTCATCGGTGTCAACTCCGTGGCCGCCGATCCGAGCAAGGGCGTTACGGCGGTGGATATCCCGCTGGCCGGTACCTTGCCCGCCACCGTATTCGTGGCGTTCCAGCTGATGTTCGCGATCATCACGGTCGCGCTGATCTCGGGGGCCGTGTCCGACCGGCTGAAGTTCGGCGCCTGGCTGGTGTTCGCCGGACTGTGGGCGACGTTCGTCTACTTCCCGGTCGCGCACTGGGTCTTCGCGTTTGACGGTTTCGCGTCCGAGCACGGCGGCTGGATCGCCAACAAGCTGCACGCGATCGACTTCGCCGGCGGCACCGCGGTCCATATCAATTCCGGTGTGGCCGGCCTGATGCTGGCGATCGTCCTCGGCAAGCGCCGCGGCTGGCCCACGACGCTATTTCGCCCGCACAATCTGCCGTTTGTGATGCTCGGTGCTGGACTGCTGTGGTTCGGCTGGTACGGATTCAACGCCGGATCGGCTACCAGCGCCAACGGCGCCGCCGGGTCGACATTCATGACCACCACGATCGCAACGGCCACGGCCATGCTCGGCTGGCTGCTCACCGAGCGCATCCGCGATGGCAAGGCAACGACGCTGGGCGCAGCGTCGGGCATCGTCGCCGGACTGGTCGCCATCACACCGTCCTGCTCGTCGGTCAACGCCCTGGGCGCCTTGGCGGTCGGCTTGGTGGCCGGTGTGGTGTGCGCGCTGGCGGTCGGGCTGAAGTTCCGGTTCGGCTTCGATGACTCGCTCGACGTGGTCGGGGTCCACCTGGTCGGTGGTCTGGCGGGCACGCTGCTGGTGGGTCTGCTTGCCGCCCCGGAGAGCCCGGCTATCAATGGCGTCACTGGCGTGTCCAAGGGATTGTTCTACGGCGGCGGTTTCGCCCAGCTGGAACGGCAAGCGATCGGCGCGTTCAGTGTTCTCATCTATTCTGGCGTCGTCACGCTTATCCTGGCTTTGATCCTGAAGTACACCATTGGGCTGCGTCTTGGGGCTGAGCAAGAAGCCGCGGGTATCGACGAGGCTGAGCACGCTGAGAGCGGTTACGATTTCGCAGTGGTCACCGGCTCGGTTCTTCCTCCCCGGGTCACCGTGGAGGACAGCCCTAACGGCCTGGAGGAGCGCGCCGACGAGAAAGTAGAGGCGGAGCAGAAATGAAGCTGATCACCGCGATCGTGAAGCCGTTCACCCTCGACGACGTCAAGACCAGCCTCGAGGACGCCGGAGTCTTGGGGATGACGGTCAGCGAAATCCAAGGGTATGGACGGCAAAAGGGTCACACCGAGGTCTACCGCGGTGCTGAATACTCGGTCGATTTCGTGCCGAAGGTTCGGATCGAGGTCGTCGTCGACGATTCTATCGTCGACAAAGTCGTGGACACCATCGTCGGGGCGGCGCGTACCGGCAAGATCGGTGACGGCAAAGTCTGGGTCAGCCCCGTGGAGACCATCGTGCGAGTACGCACCGGTGAACGCGGATCTGATGCAATATGAGGTTAGCCGCACGTTGCTGATCCAACCTGGACGGGCCGGGAGGGTATGAAACCGAACCGGCCCGACCGGGCGTCTGGATCGGATGGACCGGGGTCTGCGGAAATAGGAAGTGCTTGCGCGGCAAGCGATTTGGCCGCCGCGCGGCGGAAGCTGCTGTCAGGCGGGCGCGAACTGGATGCGGCCGAGCTGCGCCAAGCGTTGCTGGCTCTACACGAGTCCTGGCTGGTTGCCAAGGCGGCCGAGATCGGGATCACGGATGCCAGTGGCTTTGCGATCGTGGGGAGCGGCGGGCTGGGCCGCCGCGAGCTGCAGCCTTACTCCGACCTGGACCTGATGCTGTTGCACGACAATAAGTCTGCCGACGTGCTGGAGCGGGTCGCCGATCGGCTGTGGTATCCGCTGTGGGACGCCAACATTCGGCTTGACCACAGCGTGCGAACCGTCGCCGGGGCACTGGGCATCGCCAATACCGACATGGTCGCCGCCCTGGGCATGTTGGAGGTACGTCACATCGCCGGCGACGCCGAGCTGTCGGCCCAGTTGATCACCGGGGTACGACGGCAGTGGCGCAACGGAATTCGTTCCCGGATGGGCGAGCTCGTCGAAATCACGCATGCCCGCTGGCTGCGTTGCGGCCGGATCGCGCACCGCGCCGAGCCCGACCTGAAATCGGGTCGCGGCGGCCTTCGCGACGTCCAATTGCTCGACGCGCTGGCGGTCGCCCAGCTCATCGACCGCCACGGCGTGGTCCACCCGGACATGCCGGCAGGTTCACTGGACGATGCGTACCTCACCCTGCTCAACGTTCGTACCGAATTGCACCGGGTGTCGGGCCGTGGACGCGATCAGCTGCTGGCCGAGTTCGCCGACGAGATCAGCGCCGCCTTGGATGTCGGTGACCGATTCGACTTGGCGCGCAGGCTGTCCGACGCAGGCCGCACCATTGCGTACCACGCCGAAACCGGGCTGCGGACCGCCCAAAACGCATTGCCGCGGCGCGGCATGTCGGCCTTGGTGCGACGACCAAAGCGGCGACCACTCGACGAGGGCGTCGTCGAGTTCGCCGGAGAAATCGTGCTCGCCCGCGACACCCAACCCGAACGCGATCCCGGCCTGGTGCTACGAGTGGCTGCCGCGTCGGCCGACACCGGATTGCCCATCGGCGCAGCCACGCTGAGTCGTCTGGCCGGTAGCGCCCCCGAGCTGCCAACTCCTTGGCCGCGTGAGGCATTGGACGACCTTCTGGTTGTGCTCTCCGCCGGCCCCACCGCAGTGGGGACAATCGAAGCACTCGATCGCACCGGGCTCTGGGGCCAACTGTTGCCGGAATGGAGTGCAATCCGCGACCTTCCGCCCCGCGACGTCGCCCACAAGTGGACTGTGGACCGGCACGTGGTCGAGACGGCCGTGCATGCGGCGCCGCTGTCGACCCGCGTGGCGCGACCCGATCTGCTAGCGCTCGGCGCGCTGCTGCACGACATCGGAAAGGGTCGGGGCACCGATCACAGTGTGCTCGGGGCCGAATTGGCGATTCCGATCGGCAAGAGACTGGGGCTGTCGCCCCCGGACATCGAGACGCTCTCCATGCTGGTGCGCCATCACCTCCTGCTGCCCGTTACGGCCACCCGAAGCGACCTGAACGACCCCAAAACCATTGAGGCCGTGTCCGAGGCGCTGGGCGGGGATCCGCAATTGCTCGAAGTGCTGCATGCGCTGTCGGAGGCGGACTCGAAGGCGACCGGGCCCGGGGTGTGGAGCGACTGGAAGGCCTCCCTGGTGGCCGACCTGGTGCGTCGCTGCCGGATGGTGATGGCAGGTGAGCCCCTGCCACAGGCCGAACCGACTGCGCCCCATTATCTTTCGCTGGCGGTCGACCACGGTGTGCATGTGGAGATCAGGCCGGGCGACAGCGAGCGCATCCATGTGGTAATGGTTGCGCCGGACGAGCGGGGATTGGTATCGAAAGCCGCCGCCGTGCTGGCTCTGAACTCCCTGCGCGTCCATTCGGCGTCGGTCAACACTGACGACGGTGTCGCGATCACCGAATTCGTGGTGTCGCCACTCTTTGGTTCCCCGCCCGCAGCGGACCTGCTGCGTCAGCAGTTCGTCGGCGCCCTCAATGGCGACGTCGACGTCCTCGGCGCGCTGGAGAAGCGTGACAGCGATGCCGCCAGTTCGGCGTCCGCGCGGGCCGGGGAGGTGCTGGCGGGGGTGCCGGTCACGCGCTCGACCGCCCCGCCCCACATCCTGTGGCTCGACGCTGCCGATGAAGGCCAGATGATTCTCGAAGTTCGCGCCATGGATCGGACGGGCTTGCTCGCGCTATTGACCCGGGCGCTGGAGCGCGGGGGAGCGGACATCGTCTGGGCGAAGGTCAACACGTTTGGATCGACCGCGGCCGATGTGTTCTGTGTGACGGTGCCGACCGAGTCCGGCACAGCCGGACCCTCCGCAAAGAGCGATGAAGGCGCGCGAGCCGCGGTCGAGCAACATCTATTGGCTGTGTTGGGCGCCTCCGCGAACGTACTGCTCGACGAGCCCGTCGGGGATTAGATCCCCTCGGTCACGACTGCTCGGAGTTGAGCTGCCGTAAGGCGTCGATGCGTGCTTTGAGCTGGTCGTGGGACGCAGCGGCTATCGGCGGTCCTCCGCAGCGGCGTCGGAGTTCGTTGTGTATCCATCCGTGTGGTCTTTTCGGCGCAGTCGCGATCTGGGCGGCGTGTCCTACACCGTGCGAGCCAGACGGTCCGCGAGCAGCGCGGCGAACTTAGCCGGATCCTCGAGTGCGCCGCCTTCGGCGAGAAGGGCTATGCCGTATAACAATTCGGCGGTTTCGGCGAGTCGGCGTATTTGGACATCGTCACCGCCGTTCTTTTGCGCCTGTTGCAGGCCGGTGACGAGCGGATGATTCGGGTTGAGTTCCAGAATCCGCTTTCCGACCGGAACCACCTGCCCGGAAGCGCGGTACATGCGCGCCAGCGTCGGTGTTATGCCGAAGGTGTCGGTTATCAGGCAGGCCGGCGACTCGGTCAGGCGCGTGGACAACCGCACTTCCTTGACGTGATCACTCAAGGTCTCTTTCAACCAGTTCAGCAGGTCGGCGAAATCCTTTTCCTGCTCTTTGCGCTCGGCCTCGTGGGCCGTCTTTTCATCCTCGGAGTCGAGGTCCACCTCGCCCTTGGCTACCGACTGCAAAGGTTTACCGTCGAACTCGGTCACCAGTCCCACCCAGACCTCGTCGACCGGGTCGGTGAGCAGCAGTACCTCGCAGCCCTTGGCCTTGAACGCCTCGAGATGCGGCGAGTTCAGAACTTGCTGACGCGACTCGCCGGTGGCGTAGAAGATCTGTTCCTGACCGTCTTTCATGCGCTCGACATATTCGGCGAGGGTGGTGGGTTCCTCGTCGCTGTGCGTCGAGGCGAACGAGGAAATACGAAGCAGCATGTCCTGGTTGTCGAAGTCCGACATCAGTCCTTCTTTGAGGACCCTGCCGAATTGGGTCCAGAACGTGCGGTAGTCCTCAGGCCGCTCAGCCTGCAGATCCTTGATTGCCGAGAGGACCTTCTTGGTGAGACGGCGACGGATCGCGTTGATCTGCCGATCCTGCTGCAGGATTTCGCGGGAAACGTTGAGCGACATATCCTCTGCGTCGACGACTCCCTTGACGAAGCGCAGGTAGGTCGGCATGAGCTGGTCGCAGTCCCCCATGATGAAGACGCGCTTGACATACAGCTGCACCCCGATCTTGGCATCCTGGTTGAACAGGTCGAACGGGGCGCGCGACGGGATGAAGAGCAGGGCCTGGTACTCGAAGGTGCCCTCGGCCTTCATCGGGATGACCTCTAGCGGGTCGTCCCAGGCGTGGGCGATGTGCTTGTAGAACTCCTTGTACTCGTCGTCGGAGACCTCGTCTTTGGACTTGGCCCACAGGGCCTTCATCGAGTTGAGGGTTTGCGTTTCGATGGTGACTTGCTCTTCGCCACCCTCTTCGGTGGCCGGGGTCCGTCGCTCGACCTCCATCCGGATGGGCCAGGCGATGAAGTCGGAGTACTTCTTGACAAGCTCCTTGATCTTCCACTCCAAGGTGTAGTCGTGCAGCTGGTCCTCGGCGTCTTCGGGCTTGAGATGCAACGTGACCGACGTTCCAATCGGAGCATCGTCGACAGATTCAATGGTGTAGGTGGCCTCACCGCTGGACTCCCAGCGTGTGGCCGCACTCTCGCCGGCCTTGCGCGTGAGCAGCTCGACCTTGTCGGCCACCATGAAACTCGAGTAGAAACCGATACCGAACTGACCGATCAGTTCCTCGGAGGCGGCCTCGTTCTTGGCCTCACGCAACTTCTGACGCAGCTCGGCGGTACCTGACTTGGCGAGGGTGCCGATCAGATCCACGACCTCCTCGCGCGTCATACCGATCCCGTTGTCGCGAATGGTCAAGGTGCGTGCGTCCTTGTCCGCCTCGATCTCGATGTGCAGATCGGAGGTGTCGACTTCCAGGTCCTTGTTACGAAGCGCTTCAATCCGCAGCTTGTCCAGCGCATCGGAGGCGTTCGAGATCAACTCCCGCAGAAATGAATCCTTGTTGGAGTACACCGAATGGACCATCAAATCCAGAAGTTGGCGGGCCTCCGCCTGAAACTCCAACTGCTCGACATGCGCACTCATTTGATTCCGTAACCTCCGAATTTCACAGATACCCGGAAAAGTTATACCTAGCGCGTCATTGACCAGCGCGCCCGCCCCGCTGCGCCCGGCCCGGGTACAACACTGCCGTCCTGGCACCCTCGCTAGCGTGACCGCTGTGATTGGCCCACGACGTTGCGCGTTTCGAGCCAGGCGTGGATTCGTTCTGCGACGTCAGCCCATCCAGGTTCGACCATCATGCAGGTTGGCTGCCCACGTTGTCGACCGCGGAGCTGACATCGTCGACATAGTCGGCGATAGAACAAGAGTGAAAACGCTGCGTTGTGGGACTGGCGCCGTGTCCGCGCAGGCTCAGTGCGACGGCGCGATAGCCCGCGTCCGCGAAGAAATCCTGGAAGTGGTCCCAACACCACGCAGCATGCCAACCCCCATGGACAAAAAGCAGCGGCACCGGATGTGCTTCGCCGCAGGACCCCTTGTCGATCACCTCGAGCATGAGCCGGACCTCTTTGTTGGGAGCCACCGCGGCGTCGAGCCATGTGGGTTCGCTGCGACGACCCTGACAATAGTGTCCGGCAGTGTCCGGCCAGGCTATGGGCGGCTCGAATTTCGTAACCGGCTTCGCCGTGCGCCGGCCCACGAACGTGAAGCCAGCGTGACTCCGCCTCGATGAGCGTGACGCGCGCCCGCCAGGCCTAATGAGTGGTGACCCGCTACGCCCGGCTTCGCCGCGCGCGCCCGCTAGGCTGGCGGAGTGTTTGAATCGCTGTCTGACCGGTTGACCGGTGCGCTACAAGGGTTGCGCGGCAAAGGCCGACTGACCGACGCCGATATCGAAGCCACCACCCGCGAAATCCGGCTGGCGCTGCTGGAAGCCGACGTTTCGCTGCCCGTGGTGCGCGCGTTCGTCCACCGGATCAAAGAACGCGCCAGGGGCGCAGAGGTGTCCGGTGCTCTCAACCCGGCGCAGCAGGTCGTCAAGATCGTCAACGAAGAACTCGTTGTCATCCTCGGCGGCGAGACGCGCCGGCTGGCGTTCGCGAAGACACCGCCGACCGTGGTGATGCTCGCCGGCCTGCAGGGCTCCGGTAAGACGACGCTGGCCGGCAAGTTGGCCGCATGGCTTCGCGGACAAGGGCACACGCCGCTTTTGGTGGCCTGCGACCTGCAGCGGCCGGCGGCGGTGAACCAGCTGCAAGTCGTCGGTGAGCGTGCCGGCGTGCCGGTGTTTGCGCCACATCCCGGAGCCCCATCACTTGGGCCCGAGTCCGGCCCCGGTGACCCGGTCGCCGTCGCGTCGGCAGGGCTTGCCGAGGCCCGGGCCAAACACTTCGACGTCGTCATCGTCGACACCGCCGGGCGGTTGGGTATCGACGACGAGCTGATGGCCCAGGCCGCGGCCATCCGGGAGGCCGTCAACCCCGATGAGGTGCTCTTCGTCCTGGACGCGATGATCGGCCAGGATGCCGTCGCCACCGCGCAGGCGTTCGGTGAGGGTGTCGGTTTCACCGGTGTAGTCCTGACCAAGCTCGACGGCGACGCCCGCGGTGGGGCCGCGTTGTCGGTCCGCGAGGTGACCGGTGTCCCAATCCTTTTCGCCTCGACCGGCGAGAAGCTGGAGGACTTCGACGTCTTCCACCCGGACCGGATGGCCAGCCGCATCCTGGGCATGGGCGATGTGCTGAGCCTGATCGAACAGGCCGAGCAGGTATTCGACGCCCAGAAGGCCGAGGAAGCCGCCGCCAAGATCGGCGCGGGCGAGCTGACTCTGGAAGATTTCCTCGAGCAGATGCTCGCCGTCCGCAAGATGGGCCCGATCGGCAACCTGTTGGGCATGCTGCCCGGCGCAGGGCAGATGAAGGACGCACTGGCCGCCGTCGACGACACACAACTCGACCGACTGCAGGCCATCATCCGCGGGATGACGCCGCAAGAGCGGGCCGACCCCAAGATCATCAACGCATCGCGTCGGCTGCGTATCGCAAACGGCTCGGGCGTGACGGTGTCCGAGGTCAACCAGCTGGTCGACCGCTTCTTCGAGGCCCGCAAGATGATGTCGTCCATGCTCGGTGGCATGGGCATACCCGGTTTGGGCCGTAAGTCCGCGACGCGAAAGGCCAGGGGCGGCGCAAAAGGCGCAAAAGGAAAAGCCGGCAAGAAAGGCAAGAAGCGCGGTCCGACGCCGCCGAAGGTCAAGAGCCCATTCGGACCCGGCATGCCAGGAATGCCAGGCATGCCGGCAGGATTCCCCGATCTGTCGCAGATGCCCGAGGGTCTCGACGAGCTGCCGCCCGGGCTGGCCGACTTTGACCTGTCCAAGCTGAAGTTCCCGGGCAAGAAGTAGCCGCACCGTGCGCATGCACGTGCGTGGTTTGGGGCTGCCTGACGAGGCCGCGACCGAACTGTGGATCGTGGACGGCCGCATCAGCGCGGAGCCGGTTGCCGGGGCCGTCACCGTTTTTGACGGCGGCTGGATCGTGCCGGGACTGGTCGATGCGCACTGTCACGTCGGGCTTGGTCACCACGGCGCCATCGAACTCGACGAGGCCATCGCCCAGGCCGAGACCGAACGCGACGTCGGCGCGCTGCTACTGCGTGACTGCGGCGCGCCGACCGACACCCGCAGCCTCGACGACCACGCCGACATGCCCCGCATCATCCGCGCTGGACGCCATCTGGCCAGGCCCAAGCGCTATCAGGCCGGCTTCGCGGTCGAGCTCGAAGACGAATCGCAGCTGCCGGCAGCGGTGGCAGTGGAGGCGCGGCGCGGCGATGGCTGGATCAAGTTGGTTGGCGACTGGATCGACCGCGAAGTCGGTGACCTCGCCCCGCTGTGGTCCGACGACGTGCTCAAAGCAGCGATCGATGCCGCACACACCCACGGCGCACGGGTCACCGCCCACGTCTTCAGCGAGGATGCGCTGCCCGGCCTGATCAACGCCGGCATCGACTGCATCGAGCACGGCACCGGGCTCACCGACGACACCATCGGCCTGATGGTCGAGCACGGCACCGCGTTGGTTCCGACGCTGATCAACATCGAAAACTTCCCGGGTATCGCCGACGCCGCGACACGCTATCCGACCTACGCGGCCCACATGCGCGACCTGTATACCCGCAGCTACGGACGGATCGCCGCGGCGCGGGAGGCTGGCGTGCCGGTGTACGCCGGCACCGATGCCGGCAGCATGATCAAGCACGGGCGGATCGCCGACGAGGTCGAGGCACTCAAGGGGATCGGGATGAGCCCAACCGGGGCGTTGGGCGCTGGGTGCTGGGATGCCCGTCGCTGGCTGGGCCGGCCCGGTCTGGATCATGGGGCATCTGCTGACCTTTTGTGCTACTCGCAGGACCCGCGGCAGGGTCCGGGAGTGCTGGACCACCCTGATCTGGGGATCTTGCGCGGCAAGACGTTTCCGCCCTAAGGCCAGCCGTGCGCGCTGGACGGGCGCGGCGTTGCGATGACGGATAGGATCGCGGAATGGCGTTGGCCAGCGGCGCGACCTTTGCCGGTTACACGGTGGCGCGAAGGCTGGGTTCGGGAGTGACGGGTGAGGTTTACCTTGCCCAGGATCCTCGATCGGCGCGCTGGGTGGCTTTGAAAGTTCTTTCGCTGACGATCTCGGCGGACAGCGAATTCCGCCAGCGATTTCTGTCGGAGACAACTACCACCGCAAACCTCTGTCACCCGCACATCGTGGAGGTGCATGCCCGCGGCGAGTTCGAGGGACAGCTGTGGATCGCGATGGACTACGTCGAGGGCAGCAGCGCCGCACAGCTCATGGCCGATCGGTTCCCGGCGGTTTCACCGGCCGGCGAGGTGCTTGCGATCATCACCGCCGTGGCCGGAGCTCTCGACTACGCCCACCAGCGCGGACTGCTGCATCGCGATGTCAAGCCCGCCAACATCTTGCTGACAAGTCCAGGCGACGGTGAACAACGGATTCTGTTGGCCGACTTCGGGATAGCCCGGCAACTCGGTGACCCCAACGGGACCACGGGGACGTTCGGGGGCAATGTCCCGGTGGGCACCGTCGCCTACGCTGCGCCAGAGGTGCTGATGGGCGCTGACACTGACCGGCATGCTGACCAGTACGCGTTGGCGGCCACCGCTTTTCACCTGCTCACCGGTGCGCCGCCGGTTGAGCATTCCGATCCGGGCGCCGCGCTGCGCCAACTTCTCAACGATCCGCCGCCCAGACTCAGCGACCAGCGCCCGGAGTTGGCACGCCTCGACGGCGTGTTCTGCAGAGCGCTTGCCAAAAGACCCGCTGACCGGTTCGAGAGCTGCCGCGAATTCGCCGACGCGGCCAACGAACAGGCGGGCATCTCGATCGGTGACCGCAGTCCCGAGGCTGTCCTTACCGTCGACTACCCGGCCTACGCCTCCGAATTGTCCCCGGATTCCGTATCTGGGAAGTCGGAACGTCGCGGCACGATCCTGCAGTCGGCCGCTCGGGCGTTGGCGCGACGACTGGAAGGGTATTCCACCTCGACCAACCCGCCGGTGATTTCTTCCGAGGAGCTCACGGCGGCCGCGCCGAAAAGGCGCCGGGCGCGGTTGTTCTTGCTGTCAACCGCAGCGGCGGTGCTGCTCGTCGGGCTGCTCGCCATCGGGATTGTGATCGGGCGCAAGAGCGAACCGACCTCCACTCAGGCCGCCAGCCCGGCGACGAATCCATCGGTACCGGCCGCTGCACCGCCGACCAGCACCTCGCCCACACCGCCTGTGCCACTCAACGGCACCTATCGCATCGAGGTCCAACGCGAAAAGCAGACGTTCAATTACATGGCCGACCCGCAACCACCGAATGTGACCACCTGGTGGGCCTTCCGCTCGTCGTGCACGCCGACGGCATGCAGCGCCGCCGCAACGCAGCTCGACGACGACGGGCACACGCAGGCGATGTCACCGGGCGGCGGTCATGTCGTGATGCAGTTCGGGGACGGTCAATGGCAGTCTCACCCGGAAACGACTCAGTTCCCCTGTGTCGGGTCAAACGGAATAGCACGGACTCAGACCACGACGCTGGTGCTGTCGCTGCGACCGCAGCCGCAGGGCGACCTCGTCGGGGAAGAGACCGTCACCGTGAAAACCAATGAGTGCGGCCAGCGAGCAGCCGTAGTCCGGATCCCCGCGGTGGCTTCCCGGAGCGGCGAGGTGCCTCCAGCGGTCACCGTGCCGGACCCGGCAACGGTCCCTGACGGCCCCACAGCGAGTCCAACACCGCCGACCACAACCGTGTCGGGGCCCGGTCGCTGAACCGGCGAGCCACACTTGACCAGCGCTTTTGCCGGTTTCGACGCGCCGCAGGAAAAGATTGCGAGCGCTTGCTATCTATGCTGGGTTCGTTGCAATCAACCTGGAGGAAACAGGTGACTTACGACGTGATCATTCGCGGCGGTTTGTGGTTCGACGGCACCGGCAACGCACCGCAAACCCGTACGCTGGGCATTCGCGACGGCGTGGTGGCCACGGTCACCACGGGGCGGCTGGACGAGACCGGCTGCCCCGAGGTGATCGATGCGGCGGGCAAGTGGATCGTGCCCGGCTTCATCGACGTGCACACCCACTACGACGCCGAGGTGTTGCTGGATCCCGGTTTGCGGGAATCGGTGCGACACGGTGTCACCACGGTCCTGCTTGGCAACTGCTCGCTGTCGACGGTGTACGCCAATTCCGAGGATGCCGCCGACCTCTTCAGCCGGGTCGAGGCGGTGCCGCGCAAGTACGTCTTCGGTGCCCTGGAAGCCAACAAAACGTGGTCGACGGCCGCGCAATACACTGAGGCGATCGACGCTCTGCCGCTCGGGCCGAATGTGAGCTCACTGCTTGGTCATTCGGATCTGCGGACTGCGGTGCTGGGACTCGATCGCGCCACCGACGACTCCGTCAAACCCACCGATGCCGAACTGGACAAAATGGCGGCGTTGCTCGACGAGGCGCTGGAGGCCGGTGTGCTGGGCATGTCCGGGATGGATGCGGCGATCGACAAGCTCGACGGCGAGCGCTTCCGGTCGCGTGCGCTGCCGTCCACATTCGCGTCGT
The DNA here is from genome assembly GCA_963728815.1 of uncultured Actinomycetota bacterium. Taxonomy (GTDB): domain Bacteria; phylum Actinomycetota; class Actinomycetes; order Mycobacteriales; family Mycobacteriaceae; genus Mycobacterium. The sequence continues at coordinate 940,450 of CAVSLH010000009.1, read as the reverse complement.
GGCGTGAACGGCGCAAGCTGATCAAGGTGCTGCGCAAGCGCGGCCGGATCCTGCAGAGCGCACCCGATGTGGAAAACCCGGTGTCGGCACTGATGTTCTTCTTGTCCAGCAGCCGGATGTTCGGCCGCCGCAAGGGAGTCCGGATGAGCATGCTGGTGTCTGCCGACGCCAAGTCGATGCCGCTTGCCGTGCACGTCTTCGGGTTCGGCACGCGCGTGCTCAACGCCGTCCTGGGTTCCAGTGTGCGGTTCCAGCATCTGCCCGTTCCGTTCGAGTTGTACTCCGACGGAGTCGACCTGCCGGTCTTCGAAGAGTTCGGCGCGGGAACAGCGGCTCTCCACCTGCGCGATCAACTGGAGCGCAACGAGTTGCTGGCCGACAAGGAATATCGCCGGCGGTTCCGGCGTGAGTTCGACCGCCTCAAGCTCGGACCGTCGTTGTGGCACCGCGACTTCCACGACGCCGTGATCGTCGAGTGCCCCGATAAGTCGTTGATTGGCAAGAGCTTTGGCGCGATCGCTGACGAGCGCGGACTGCACCCGCTCGACGCGTTCCTCGACGTGCTCGTCGAGAACGGTGAGCGCAACGTCCGGTGGACAACCACTGTCGCCAACCACCGGCCCAAGCAGCTCAACAAACTCGCCGCCGGGCCGAGCATCCACATGGGCTTCTCGGATGCCGGCGCACACCTGCGCAACATGGCCTTCTACAACTTCGGTCTACGGTTGCTCAAGCGCGCGCGGGATGCCCACCGGGCCGGTTCACCGTTCCTCCCCATGGAAAGCGCGGTGCATCGCCTGACCGGCGAACTGGCGGAATGGTTTGGCATCGACGCCGGCACGCTGCGGGAGGGCGACCGTGCGGACTTCGTGGTGATCGACCCAGCCGGCCTCAACCAATCGGTGGACGGCTACTACGAGGAAGAGGTTCCGTTCTACGGCGGCTTGCGGCGCATGGTCAATCGCAACGACGCGGCCGTGGTCGCGACGGGTGTCAATGGCGCCGTCGTATTCCGCAGGGGCCAATTCCGCGACGGCTACGGGAAAACTGTGAAGTCGGGCCGGTACCTACGGGCAGGTGCGCGGCACGCGCCTGTGCGGCAGTCCGCCGCTGTGAGTGTCAGCGCCTGACATGGCCAGGACCCAGCAGCAACGCCGCGAAGAAACCGTCGGACGGCTTCTCGAGGCCAGCATCGACACCATCATCGAGGTCGGATACGCCCGGGCATCCGCTGCCGTGATCACCAAGCGCGCAGGGGTGTCCGTCGGCGCCCTGTTTCGTCACTTCGAAACGATGGGCGATTTCATGGCGGCCACGGCATCCGAGGTATTGCGTCGCCAGCTGGAGTCATTCACCAAGCAAGTCGCCGAAATACCGGCCGACCGGCCGGCGCTGGAGGCGGCGCTGACAGTTCTGCGGGACATCACCGGCAGCTCGACCAACGCGGTGCTGTACGAACTGCTGATCGCCGGACGCACCGACGAGAAGCTCAACGCCCATCTGCAAGACGTGCTCGGTCAGTACACCGCGAAGATCTACGACGCGACGCGTGCACTGCCCGGGGCCGAAAGCTTCCCGGAGGACACATTTCCGGTTCTGGTGGCTTTGTTGACGAACGTCTTCGATGGAGCCGCCGTCGTGCGAGGGGTGCTGCCTGACTCGGATATCGAGGAGAGACGGATTCAACTGCTGACGGCCCTAATAACCGGGCTAGCCCAAGACCCGGCGGGGTGAGTTACAGCGAGCCGATGCTGGACTGCGGATTGAGCGCGAAACCCCAGTCGAACAGGTTCCCGGCTTGATCCCAATAGGTCGGTCCGCCCTCTTTCACCAGCCCGTACATCATGGCGATCACCAGCCGGCGGCCGCCGCGGGCAGCAGCGCCGACGAACGTCTTGCGGGCGGCGTTGGTGAAGCCCGTCTTGCCGCCGATAGCGCCGGGATACCGCTGTAGCAGCTCGTCCTGGTTGACGATCGGGTGATCACCGTTATCACCGGGGAACATCGCCGACGGCTCGGCGGTGATCTGCGCGAACACCGGATTACCCATCGCAGCCCGGAAGATCACCGCTAAGTCGTGCGCCGTCGACCATCCGGAGCCGCCCGGTCCATCCAGCCCGGACGGAGTCGCCGCATGGGTGGTCGGCGCCCCCAGGGCCGCGGCTTTGGCGTCCATCTTGGCCACGGTGACGTCTGGGCCCCCCAGCATGTGCGCCAGTGTGTTCGCGGCGTCGTTACCCGAAACCAGCAGCAGGCCGTCGAGCAATTGACGCGCGGTATAGGTGCGGCCAGGTTTGACGCCAACGCAGTTGCACTCGACCTCGGTGTCTGCGACATCAGCGACGACGGTGGAGTTCAGGTTCAGCTCGTCCAGAGCCACCAGCGCCAACAGCACCTTGATGGTGCTTGCCGGCGGATGGGCCACATTCTGGTCGCGAGCGGCCAACACCTGACCGCTGTCGAGATCGGCCACGATCCAGGTCTGGGCCGGGCCGTCGGGGATCGGCACAGAGCCGACCGGCTGCACGTCGGTGTCGGCCGACGCGGTGAGGGTGCTGAAGGTGGCGCCGCAGGCGCCGACCGAGAGCAGTGCTGCGACGGCGACGATGAGCTTGCGCATGGGCGCAAAGTTTAACTTCCGGCTTCCGAGACGCCCATTCCGGTGCTGCCGGGCCGACGATGGCTTATAGCCCTCAACGCCTGTTTACCAGGCACCGACCCAGGCGGAGGTGGGCTAACTCCATGGCATGGTCGACCAGGCGTAGAAGGCACCGGTGCCAATGTCGTGGACGCCGTAGTAGTCCCAGAAGTAGTCGTGGCAGGCACTTCCGTCCCACGGGACGGGTCTGCCCGCCGGATTGGGGTCACCTGGGCACCACCGCTGGCAGGATTTCCCGGTCGGGCAGCCTGCAGGAGCGGCCTGGGCGGAAGGTGTGGACAGACCGACACCGCCCCACACCAATAGGGTCGTTGCTAATCCCACGGTTGCGGCCTTCATAAACCTGGGATTATTCTCCTCGGCAGCTCGGCGTGTCCTGGGAAGACGCGGAAATCGCGGCGTTCGGTTCATGTTGGCTTCCCTCGTTGCTGGGGCCCCGGATGGGCGGCTCGCATAGGTAAGAGCAAGCACCAGGCCTGACTCGGACGACTTTTCCGGCTTTGGCCGTGACCCCGGGCGGGGGTCTCAAAACTTTAGTTGTGAGGCAGACTTCCCTCAAAAGGCTCGTCGCAATACTGATGGTTCTGAGACTTCTGAGACATGCTCATGTCATGACCGCAACCGCTACCCCAACCACAGGCGCTCAACTCGGATACGCCCGTGTCAGCACCGGCCATCAATCGCTCGACCAGCAGCTCGACGCCCTCAGCGCAGCCGGGGTCGATCCTGACCGGATCTACCGCGACAAACTGTCGGGCACGTCGACCCGCGAGCAGCGACCCGGCTTGGCCGCGCTGCTTGACTACGCTCGGCCTGGCGACGCAATCGTGGTGGTCGGCATTGACCGCTTGGGCCGCAACGCCGCCGAAGTCATGGCGACTATCCGCGAGCTGCGCGACCGTGACATCGTGTTGCGCTCGCTGCGGGAGGGCATCGACAGCTCTACTGCAGCGGGGCGCATGGTGGCGGGGGTGCTCGCCAGCCTTGCTGAGCTTGAGCTTGAGCTCGGCCGCGAACGGCGTACTGCGGCGCGCGAAGCGCGTCGGGCACGCGGGCAGCACATCGGTCGACCCAAGGCGCTCGACGAGAAGAAAGCCGCGTTGGCACGGCGCATGCACAGCAACGGCGAACCAGTCTCCACGATTGCGTCCACGCTCGGCGTTAGCAGGGCAACTGTGTATCGCGTGCTGGCCGAGGAGACAGACAGAAGCGATACATCCACCTAACGCCGCCTAACGCGGAAGACCACCGATGCCGAGGGGCCAAGCGATCGCGCGGTGAAGGGACTATAGTCACTCGTGCCGGCGTGGCGAAGGTGACAGCGTTGACACTCGCGTTAGCCACCCGCGTAAAAAGGTTGGTCTCTGCGTCCTGCGAACAACGGCAACCACCTGGATGTTTGAGGAGTCCAACGATGACCGAGACACCACACAAGACCGGGCCGGCGTGGGTCGAATTCTCTGATGACGTGCTTGAATCGGTTGAGACCGTCCGCACCGCGGCAATCGAGGCACCGTGCCGCGCGGCCTAGGGTTCGTCACCTCCATTGCCGCCCAACTGATGGAGGCTAATGCATCCACCGCTACCACTGTGAGCGAACAGGTACTGGCGAGGCTCGTCCACCTGTTCGACGCGGACAGCGGCTTCTTACGCCACAACGACCAGACCATCGGGGCCTCGAAATTGATCGCGGAACGGCCACCGCGACCCAACCGTCCACACGCGGATCTCCTGGCGATTGTCGACTTCACTAGCGCCCACGACGTCTTCGCCCCTTGCGCGCATGGCAAGGAACCGCTTGTGATTCAGCCTACGGAACCGGTTGTGATTCGGCCGCCGGCCTCGACAAACTACGCTTACAAGGCTTTCCAACGCCAGATCACGGGAAGGCGCCGCGTCGCGACGCCCTCGATGGCCGCTGCACCGCTGGTTTCAAAGGGGGTGACCACCGGTGTGCTTGGCTTCGTTAACTTTCGTGGCAGGAAGTGGAAGCAGGAAGAGGTGGGCACGCTCGGGGCGGTCGCCACTTTGTTTGCACAGCTCCAGGCCCGCATCGCCGCCGAAGAAAGGCTTCGCTACCTGGCTGAGCATGACGATTTGACCGGTCTGCACAATCGTCGATCGGTTGTTGCGCACCTTTCCGAAAGACTCGCGGCGGGACGCCCCGGACCCGTCGCGGTCTTGTATCTCGACCTCGACCGACTGAAGTCGATCAACGATTACTTCGGCCACGCCGCCGGCGATTTTTACCTGCGGGTATTCGCCGAACGGCTTCAGGCGAGCATGGGAGGGCTGGGCACGATCGGTCGGATCGGCGGGGACGAGTTCCTGGTCTTTCCGGACCGGGCGATGCTAACTGGGACCGCGGAATCACTCGCGCACCGGCTTCAGACGACGTTGCGCGGTTCGCTGAAGATCGGCGACGATGTGATCACTCCCTCCGTCAGCATCGGGATGGCGGTGGGCAGGCCGGGACGCGACAACACCGCGGATCTACTCCGTCGTGCCGACGAGGCCGCCCTGACGGCCAAGCGCGCGGGCGGCAACCAGGTCGCAGTGTGCACCAATGACATCTCCCGCAACGTCGTCTTCCGCAACGATATCGAACTCCATCTGCAAGCGGGCATCGACAGCGACGCTCTGCTGCTGCATTACCTGCCCGAAGTCGACTTGCTGACCCGCGCGATCCTGGGGGCCGAGGCGCTGGTCCGTTGGCGGCACCCGACGCGCGGGCTGCTGCTACCGGATTCGTTCATCGGCGTAGCCGAATCGACCAACCTCGCCGCAGAGTTGGGCCGATGGGTGATGCGAAGCGCCTGCGCCGAGTTCAGTCGGTGGCGATCCAACGGCATAGGACAAAGCGCGATACTGCGCATCAATGTGTCGCCCGTTCAACTGATCACCCGCGGCTTCGTCCGTAGTGTTGCCGACACCATCGAGGAGTTCGGCATCGACGGCGGATCGGTATGCCTCGAAATCACCGAGCGGGCCGTGGTGCACGACATCGAAACCACTCGCAAAACCCTCTCGGAGCTCAAGGAAGTCGGGGTCCAGATTGCCATCGACGACTTCGGCACCGGCTATGCGGTGCTGTCGCACCTGAAGTCCCTCCCGGTCGACATGCTCAAGATCGACACCGGGTTCGTCCGCGACTTGGGCACCAACACCAGCGACCTGGCCATCGTTCGCGCCATCATCGGGCTCGCTGAGGCCTTCGGCCTGCAACTGGTCGCTGAAGGCGTTGAGACGCCAGCTGCCGCACAGACTTTGATAGAGCATGGATGTCACCGAGCGCAGGGTTTCCTGTTCTCGCGCCCCGTGGCAGGCGACGCCATGGAGTCACTGCTGTCCAGGCGCCGGGTGCCGATGACCTGCTTCGCTAACGACGAGGCGCTGAGCGTGGACGCAATCTAGGGCGGGCAACGATGCGCCAACCCCTCCCCGGTGCGGTCTAGCGACTGGCGAAGGTACACAGCGGCTCTGACAGGCTTTCTGCCCAGCGTGACGCGGCGGTCTTCCGGCGTCGCGGTCATCGCGCCTGAAGGGGTGCGTTGACGGACCAGATGATCTCCTCGCGCAGGTTGCGGCTGCGCCAGCCGTCCGGCGTGCGGATCATGTCGTGGTGGTAGTAGCCGCCGAAGTAGGTCAGCCCCTTCATGCCGGGGAACAGCATCGGGTTGAAGACCGCCGCCCGGACCTGGGCGCTGTCGCCCGTCACCTCGGCCTCGATGTTGGTGATGTAGTGCATGCCGCTCCAGTTGATGGTGCCGAGGGTCTTACTCAGCCACTCAACGACCTGGTCGCGCTGGCCGGTCGTCCCGCCTGACGCCGCGTAGTCGATAAACGCGTCCTCGGTGAACACGGAGCGGTACAGCTCCCAGTCCCTGGTGTCGAGGGCGCGGGCGTAGCGTGCTAGCAGTTGCTGGATCTCGACAGTATCGAGGCTTTCAGTACCGTTCATTGCCGCCGCCTTCGCCTGACTTAGATGCCGGTTTCACGGCGCGCAGCTTACCCGCCTTGCCCATAGGCGAGGGGGGATTGACCGGGCGTTCGGCCGTTGTCCCATGAATTTGCGGGGGATTGTGACTCAACTGGCACAGCGAGTCTTTAACTGCCTTTGAACTGCCTGGAGTGACTACCGGGCGCTGGGCGGCATCGACGGCCGGTATCCCGAAGTGATGGAGTGGCTGTCGCAGGTGCTGCCGAACTTCCCGGTGTATGCGCACATGCTCGGCAACGTCTTGGTTCGTATCGACGGGGATACGGCGTCGTCTCGGGTGATCTGCTTCAACCCGATGGTGCTCGCCGGCGATAAGGACCAGGTGCTGTTCTGCGGCCTGTGGTACGACGACGGGTTCGTCCGCACCCGCGAGGGCTGGCGGATGACCCGCCGGGTCGAAACCAAGGTCTTCCAGAAAGTGATGTGAAGCGCCGGGTAGGCGCATTTCCGCCAGAGGACCCGGTTCTGGCACAATAGGCGGCTGTCCGCCGCGCGACTACGTGCCGTTCAGCGGTCATACACGCGAGGCAAAACCGGATCCGGGCATCCTGCCCAGGTTGCTGAATTGCAGCGTGACACACACAGGAGAAATCGCGTAACCATGGCTGTGAAGATCAAGCTCACGCGGCTTGGCAAAATCCGCAATCCCCAGTACCGCATCGCCGTCGCCGACGCGCGCACGCGGCGCGACGGCCGCTCAATCGAGGTCATCGGCCGGTATCACCCGAAGGAAGAGCCAAGCCTGATCGACATCAACTCCGAGCGTGCCCAGTATTGGCTTTCCGTGGGTGCTCAGCCCACCGAACCCGTCCTCAAACTGCTGAAGATCACCGGCGACTGGCAGAAGTTCAAAGGCCTGCCGGGCGCCGAGGGCCGGCTGAAGGTCGCTCCGCCCAAGCCCAGCAAGCAGGAACTGTTCAACGCCGCATTGGCTGCCGCCGAAGGCGCTCCCACCACCGAGGCTGCGCGCCCGAAGAAGAAGGCGCCGGCCAAGAAAGCCGCTAAGGCTGCCCCGTCTGGCCCTGAAGCCAGCCCTGAAGCTGGCACTGAAGCCGGCAAAGAGGCCGGCGGCGAAGCCGCTAAGGCGGACGCGCCGGCCGAGGGCGGCGAGCAGCCCGAGTCGACGACCGAAAGTTGACGGGCGCAATGAGTACGGTCGTCGTGGACGCTGTTGAGCATCTGGTCCGGGGAATCGTCGACAACCCCGACGATGTCCGGGTGGACTTGGTAACCAGTCGGCGTGGGCGGACTGTTGAAGTGCATGTTCATCCCGACGACCTGGGCAAAGTGATCGGTCGCGGAGGACGCACCGCGACCGCGTTGCGCACCCTGGTCGCCGGCATCGGTGGCCGCGGTATCCGCGTCGACGTGGTGGACACCGACCGGTAGCGGAGCGCTGCTCATGGAACTCCCTTGGAGTTGACAGTCGGGCGCGTCGTCAAAGCGCACGGCATCAGCGGCGAGGTGGTCGTCGAGATCCGCACCGACGATCCCGCTGCCCGGTTCGCGCCGGGTAGTACGTTGCGCGCCAAGGGATCCCGTGACGGTGGTGCTCAGGAGCGCAGCTATGTCATCGCTCACGTGCGGGAGCACGGTGGGCGTCTGCTCGTGCGATTGGCCGGAGTGGCCGACCGTGACGCCGCCGACGCGTTGCGGGGCAGTTTGTTCGTCATCGACTCCGATGACCTGCCGCCGATCGATGAGCCGGACACCTACTACGACCACCAGCTGGAAGGCCTTCAGGTCCGGACGACTACCGGACACGACGTCGGTGTCGTTGCCGAGGTGCTGCACACCGCGGCCGGTGAGTTGTTGGCGGTGCGCCGTGGCGACAGCGGCGAAACGGGTGAAGTAATGGGTGAAGTATTGGTGCCGTTCGTCAGCGCGATCGTCACGTCGGTGTCGCTGGATGACCGCATCGTCGAGATCGATCCGCCCGAGGGCCTGCTGGATCTGCGGTAGCGGTGGTTGAGATGAAATTGCCATGAAAATTGACGTCGTCACGATTTTCCCCGCCTACCTAGACCCGCTGCGACAATCGTTGCCGGGCAAGGCGATCGAGACGGGACTAGTCGACCTGCAGGTGCACGACCTGCGGCAGTGGACGCATGACGTGCACCATTCGGTGGACGACGCGCCGTACGGCGGTGGCCCGGGCATGGTGATGAGGGCGCCGGTGTGGGGCGAAGCTCTGGATGAAACCTGTTCCAGCGCAACACTATTAGTTGTTCCCACCCCCGCCGGTGCGCTGTTCACCCAGGCCACCGCGCAGCGCTGGAGCACCGAGTCGCACCTGGTGTTCGCCTGCGGCCGTTACGAGGGCATCGACCAGCGCGTGATTGACGATGCTGCTCGACGGCTGCGGGTCGAAGAGGTCTCGATCGGTGACTATGTGTTGCCGGGTGGAGAGGCGGCGGCCGTGGTGATGATCGAGGCCGTCCTGCGCCTGAAGGCCGGAGTCCTCGGCAACCCTGCGTCGCACCGCGATGATTCACACTCCCCGGGCCTGGACGGGCTCTTGGAGGGGCCGAGCTATACCCGGCCGCCGATTTGGCGTGGCCTCGACGTCCCGGACGTCCTGCTTTCGGGTGACCACGCTCGAATTGCCGCCTGGCGTCGGGAGGTCTCGTTGCAGCGCACTCGTGAACGGCGCCCCGACCTTTCACCCGGCGCCGATCGGGACCCGGACTAGCCCGAAGTTCCCCCTTGTAGGGCGGGTGTGAAGTCTCGTTTGTGGTGATGAGCGGGCGTTTCGTGCCTAGGCGCAGCTCGATGCGTAGACATGTATCTTTCTTTTGTACGCGGCGTGTTAATCAGTGATGTACCAATATATCGCTGAGAAGTGTGCTAGACAGTAGACATGTACGTGGCGCGGATTCCGAATCGGGGGTCACCGCCGGCGATCCTTCTGCGGGAGAGCTACCGCGAGGGCGGCAAGGTGAAGAACCGCACCCTGGCCAACCTGTCGCACTGGCCCGAGCACAAGGTCGATACGTTGGCGCGGGCGCTCAAAGGGCTGTCGCCGAAGCTGGAGTTGGCCGAGGCGTTCGAGATCACCCGCAGCCTGCCGCACGGGCATGTGGCCGCCGTGCTGGGCACCGCGCACCGACTGGGGCTGGCCGAGCTGATCGACCCGACGCCGTCGCGGCGGCGGGATCTGGTGATGGCCATGCTGGTCGCGGCGGTGATCGCCCCGGACTCCAAGCTGGCCACCGCGCGGGGGCTGCGCACCGAGACCGCCACCAGTTCCCTGGGTGCGGTGCTCGGCGTGTCGAGCTGTGATGAGGACGACCTGTATGCGGCGATGGACTGGGCGCTGGCCCGCCAAGAACGCATCGAAAACGCCTTGGCCGCCCGGCATCTGACGAATGGGACGCTGGTGCTCTATGACGTGTCCTCGGCGGCGTTCGAGGGCCGCACCTGCCCGCTGGGGGCGATCGGGTATGCCCGCGACGGGGTCAAAGGCCGCCGCCAGATCGTCTACGGGCTGCTCTGCACCACCGCCGGGGTGCCGGTGGCCATCGAGGTGTTCGACGGCAACACCGCCGACCCCAAGACCCTGGCCGCCCAGATCCGCAAGCTCACCACCCGGTTCGGGCTGAGCCGGGTCGCCCTGGTCGGCGACCGCGGCATGCTCACCAGTGCCCGCATCACCGAGGAGCTGCGGCCGGCCCAATTGGATTGGCTCAGCGCGTTGCGCGCTGACCAGATCAAAGCCCTCGTTGAGGCCGAGGCGCTGCAGCTGTCGCTGTTCGACGAGCACAACCTGCTGTCCATCACCCACCCCGACTACCCCAGCGAGCGGCTGATCGGCTGCCGCAACCCCGCGCTGGCCGAAGAACGCACCCGCAAACGCGGCGAGCTGCTCGCCGCCACCCAAACCGAGCTCGACAAGATCACTGCGGCCACCCGCCGTGAGCGTCAGCCGCTGCGCGGCAAGGACAAGATCGGGCTGCGGGTCGGCAAGGTGATCAACAAATTCAAGATGGCCAAGCACTTCACCATCACCATCACCGAGGACTCATTTACATTCGCGCGTAACGCCGCCACCATCGCCGCCGAGGCCGCCCTGGACGGCATCTACGTGCTGCGCACCAGCCTGCCCGCCGACACCCTCGCCGATGACGACGTGGTCCTGCGTTATAAGGGACTCGAAGACGTCGAGCGGTTCTTCCGCACCCTCAACAGCGAACTCGACGTGCGGCCCATCCGCCACCACCTCGCCGATCGGGTGCGTGCCCACATGTTCCTGCGGATGCTGTCCTACTACATCAGCTGGCACATGAAGCAGGCCCTGGCCCCAATCCTGTTCTACGACAACGACAAACCCGGCGCAGCCGCCAAACGCGCCGACCCCGTCGCCGCCGCGCAACGCTCCAACCAGGCGCTCACCAAAGCAGCACGCAAACACACCGACGATGGCACCCCGGTGCACAGCTTCACCAGCCTGCTCGCCGACCTGGCCACCATCTGCGCCAACCACATCCAGCCCGCCGGCGACACGCCAGCGTTCACCATGATCACCAGCCCCACCCCGCTGCAACGCCAAGCCTTCGACCTGCTCGGCCTCTCCCACCGCCACAGCTACACGTAGTCAGTAACCCACACCCACCAGACCGTAAAACCCCAGCTCAACACCCCAACCCGTCACCACACCAGGGGGAACTTCGGACTAGCGGGTCAGATCCGGCCGTTGGGAAATATCGTCTTCACGGCCTGGGTGATGGTCTCTCGCGCGGTGGTGTCATCAGAGGGCTGCAGCGACTGAACGACCATGATGTAGCGCCGGTCCGGGCCGATCACCCCGGTCGACAGATGCATCCAGTCGCTGCCGATGCAGCACATCCAGCCCTGCTTGACCGCTACCGGTTCGGCGTATAGACCGTCCGGGATCCCGAATCGCTGTGGGTAGCCGTCGATTCCACTAGGGGTCGACTGGGACAGATCGTTGACGATGATCCCGGCCCGCTCCGGTGGTAGCCCACCGGCCCCGTTGAGCAGCATGTCGTAGTAACGGATCAGGTCTGTTATCGAGCTCGTCGTGTTCCACCAGCGCCCGTCGCTGGGCGGCGTCGTGGAGGTCAGTCCGTATCGGCTCGCGACCTGGGTGATGATGGCATCTGCGCCGCCCTGATCCCAGAATTTCTCAGCGGCGCCATCGTCAGATGACTGCAACATGACGTCCAATGCCTGGCGGTCCTGCGGGGACAGCGTGGTCTTGCCTTGCGATTCCTGCAGCAGCAGATCGTCGGCGATGAAGAGCTTGGCCACCGACGCGGTGCCGATGATCTGGGTGTTGCCATTGGAGACCAGCCGGTGGGTAGCTCGATCGAGGATGGCTACCGAGAGGGTAGCGCCGGCAGCTGCGGCTTCGTCGGTTGCCTGCTGGATGCGTGCCTGCACCCCGCCGAACCCGGCCTCCGGCGCCCCGAGCGGCGTAATGGCCAGCAGCAGCAACTCAGCCAGCCGCGGTTGGGGCTTGGACGAATAGCGATCGGGCGCGCTGTGTGCCGGCTTGCTGTATACCTTTGCCTCTACCTTTGCTTCGTCGCAGCCGGCCAACACCAGCGTCACCGCCGCCATCGCGGTGAGCAGTGCGCGCGGCCGTGCGTGCATTCGTCTCCTCTGGCATCCTCCGGCGTCCCGGAAACGTGCGTGTTGGGCGGCCGCATCGCCATCTGCCCCGGGTGTCACGCTGAGGTTCGGGTTCGACTAGCGCGTTTTGACCCCAGTAATATGTACCATTCACCAGCGGATTTGGCCTGTCGCGAACCGCCCCGATTTCCTGTGATTTTCACTGCATGCGGACTGTCTGGCACAATTGACCAGTTGTCTCGAGCCGTTGTCGGCGGGCCGGTACGCCCCGCCTGCTGCCGAGATGCGCCCAGAAGCCCGAACCCATCGGCTTGGTGACCGCCTCACACCTGCGTGTGGGCAGCTGCCGGAAGCCGCGACCCCGAGGAAGTGTCTTCGCAAATGAACAGGCTGGACTTCGTCGACCAGGCGTCGCTGCGCGACGACATCCCGGCCTTCAGCCCGGGCGACACCATCAACGTGCACGTCAAGGTGATCGAGGGCGCCAAGGAGCGTATCCAGGTGTTCAAGGGCGTGGTGATCCGTAGGCAGGGCGGAGGCATCCGCGAGACGTTCACCGTGCGCAAGGAGAGCTACGGCGTCGGTGTCGAACGGACCTTTCCGGTGCATTCGCCCAACATCGACCACATCGAGGTCGTGACCCGTGGCGATGTCCGCCGCGCCAAGCTGTACTACTTGCGTGAACTTCGCGGCAAGAAGGCCAAGATCAAGGAGAAGCGCTGACCGCGCACGCCTCGGTGGTGCACTCGGTGGTTCACCAAGGCACAAACTGTGCTGGCTAGTCTGATCTCGTGACCGAAACCACGGACTCCTCGCCTGAGCCCCAGCCCGACGCCGGTCAGTCGGAGCCGAAGGTCTCCACAGCCGAACCTGACGCGCCCCCCGAGGGCCCGCCGGCCCCGGTGCCGGCGGCAGAGGGCGAGGCGGAGTCCAAGAAGCGGTCGGCGCTGGCAGAACTCGCGATTCTGGCGGTGATCGCGGTGGTGCTCTACTACGTCATGTTGACATTCGTGGCCCGCCCTTACCTGATTCCGTCGGAATCCATGGAACCCACGCTGCACGGGTGTTCGGGCTGTGTTGGCGACCGAATCATGGTGGACAAGCTCACGTACCGCTTCGGCTCACCGCAATCGGGTGACGTCATCGTCTTCAAGGGACCGACGTCGTGGAACTACGGGTACAAGTCGATCCGCTCGCGTAACCTCGCGCTGCGCTGGTTGCAGAACGCGGGGTCGTTTATTGGTTTCGTGCCTCCCGACGAGAACGACCTGGTCAAGCGTGTCATCGCGGTCGGCGGGCAGACGGTGCAGTGCCGGGCCGACACGGGCCTGACCGTCAACGGCAAGCCGCTCAAGGAGCCGTATCTGGATCCCGCCACCATGATGGCCGACCCGTCGGTGTATCCGTGCCTGGGCAGCGAGTTCGGGCCGGTTACCGTCCCGCCGGGGCGTCTGTGGGTGATGGGCGACAACCGGACGCACTCGGCGGACTCACGCGCCCACTGCACCAGCATTCCCGCCGACGCGCTCAAGGGCATACTGTGCACCGGCGATCCGATGTCGGGGACCGTGCCGGTGTCCAATGTCATCGGTAAGGCAAGGTTCATCGTCTGGCCGCCGTCGCGATGGGGTGGTGTGGGTTCGGTGAACCCCCAGCAGGGTCAGTAGCCATGGCCACGACGTGGCCGCCGCGGACGGTAATCCGTAAGTCCTCCGGGTTGCGCACCCTGGAGTCCGCGCTGCAGCGCAGCGGTTTGGGACCGGTGGCCGGGGTGGACGAGGTGGGTCGCGGTGCCTGCGCGGGCCCGTTGGTGGTGGCAGCTTGCGTGCTCGGGCCTGGGAGGCTGGAAAGCCTTGCTGCCCTTGATGATTCGAAAAAGCTCAGCGAGCAGGCGCGGGAGAAGTTGTTCCCTTTGATCTGCCGCTGCGCGCTGGCCTACCATGTGGTGTTCATCCCGTCGGTGGAGGTCGACCGACGCGGCGTGCACGTGGCCAATATCGAAGGAATGCGGCGCGCGGTGGCCGGCCTGTCAGTGCGGCCCGGCTATGTGTTGAGCGACGGCTTTCGCGTGCCCGGCCTGCCGGTGCCGTCGCTGCCGGTGGTCGGCGGCGACGCGGCGGCCGCCTGTATCGCCGCGGCCAGTGTGCTGGCGAAAGTTAGCCGGGACCGGTCGATGGTCGCGATGGACGCCGAGCACCCCGGCTACGGCTTCGCCGAACACAAGGGCTACAGCACGCCCGCGCACAGCCTGGCACTGACCCGGCTGGGTCCCTGCCCCGAGCACCGCTATTCGTTCATCAACGTCCGCCGGGTGGCGACCGGGTCGAGTACCCGGACGGTGGCCGAATGCAAACCGCCCCCACCGGACGAGCGTGGCGAATACCAGTGAGGAAAGATGGGACCAGAGTTCCCACTCGGCGACGACGCGGGCGGCCAGCGGCCCGACAAGCGAGCCGGGCAAATCGGCAGGGAGAAGGACGTCTGAGCAGATGAGTGCCGAAGATCTCGAAAAGTACGAAACCGAGATGGAGCTCTCGCTGTACCGCGAATACAAGGACATCGTCGGCCAGTTCAGCTACGTCGTGGAAACCGAGCGACGCTTCTATCTGGCGAACAGTGTGGAGATGGTGCCATGTAACGCCGATGGTGAGGTGTACTTCGAGCTGCGACTGGCCGACGCCTGGGTGTGGGACATGTACCGGCCGGCCCGGTTCGTCAAGCAGGTACGGGTGGTCACGTTCAAGGACGTCAATATCGAAGAAGTCGAGAAGCCCGAGCTGCGGCTGCCGGAATAGCTCGAAGCGCTCTACGGAGCCTGATCGTCATCAGCAAAGGGCAGTTGACCACGGCTTTCGATGACTTTTCGGGCCACATCGGCCAGCTTGACGTTGAGGGCCTGGGAGTGGCGCCGCAGCAGGTCGAACGCCTCGTGCTCGGTCAATCCGTGCAGCAGCATCAACATGCCAACTGCCTTGCCGATTTCGCGGTTGCTGAGCAGTCCTTTTCGCAGGCTAGAGGCATCTTCACCCTGAGCGATGGCATTGATGGCCACGCTGGCGAACGACGCCAGCACCGCCGCTCGTCCGGCGGACTCGGAGTCGAAGAGGTTGGGGCCCTCGCTGAATAGGTTGAGCGCAGCGCCTTTGCGTTTGTCGACCAGGAGCCGAAACCCCATGGCGCCGCGCACTGGCGTCTCGGCGACCAAGCGGGCCGCGAACTGGGGCCATTGGTTTGGCGCGGTGAGGTCCGTCTCGATCTGGGGAGTTTCTTCCTCGATCGCGTCGATGCACGGGCCGTCGCCGGCGCGCCGTTCAAGGTCGTCGATCCGGTGTGCGAGCCGGTCGCTGGCACCGATAGTGACGTAACGATCGTTTTGGCGCAGCAGCAGGCTGGCGTGGTCACAACCTGGAACAATCAGCGTCGCGGCCACGCAGATGGCTGCGTACATCTCAGCCACGTCCGAGCCTTGATAGATGATCTCCGCGAGGGCCGAGAAGACCGTCGCGGGGTCGGCTGTCGGGCCACCAGGTGACGAAGCCGCGGAGTCGGCGTTTGGTTCGTCCGCCACGTCCTCACCTCACCTTAGTGCTGCTCGGGGGCCGGTTGGCCCGCATTCGCCGTACATTATCGGTCGCCAACATCGCCTTCATGCCCCGATGGCGCGTTCTAGATCTTTCAGCGATGTCTCCAGGTGTCCGAGCATGCGTTGCAAATGCGGCACGCTGCGTTGTTGGTGACCGTTATGTTCATCGCTTGACCGTCCAGAGCGATCGACAGCGGATAATTGCCGACCATACGCGCACCCCGCCAATACAACGGATCCCGAGCTCCCGGCAATCGGCTGGTGCTATCAGCTTCATGATCCTTCTCTCCGCAACAGACCTGTACACACTGGATAGCCATGTCAAGCGGCTTCACACACTTCCTTTCCCGACCCTGCCTGATCCGGCGTTTGGGTCTCGGCGCTGGCGGGAAAGCCACCTCAGGTGGGGATCACTGTTGCGGTCACCGGACCGACAGGAGAGATCGGTATCTCGGCGGTGACGGCGCTGGAGCGCGAACCCACGGTGGACAAGATTGTCGGGATGGCGCGCCGGCCGTTTGACCCGCCGTCGCGCGGGTGGGTGAAGACCATCTATCAGCAGGGCGACATCCTGGATCGCGACGCGGTCGACGCGTTGGTCGCACAGGTCGATGTGGTGATCCACCTGGCGTTCGTCATCATGGGGTCGCGCGAAGAGAGCGCACGCGTCAACCTGCAGGGCACACGTAACGTGTTCGAGGCCACGGTCGCCGCGCAGGGACCCCGGCGTCTCGTTTACACCTCGTCGGTGGCGGCATACGGCTACCATTCCGACAACCCTTTGCCGCTCACCGAGGACGTGCTTACGCGCGGATCCGCTGAGCACTATTACTCGGCGCAGAAGGCGGCGTGCGAGGCTGCGCTGGCCGACATCACCAAAAGTTCGTCACGGAGGTGTTCGTACTGCGGCCATGCATCGTCGCTGGGCCCGAGGCCCCCGCGTTGGCAGACGCGATGCCATGGAAGCTGCTGCCCGGCCCGGTGCGCGCCCTGGCCAAGGCCGTGCCGGCGTTGAAGCCGATCGTGCCGGATCCGGGTTTTCCTTTCCAGCTGGTTCACCACGATGACGTCGCGACCGTGATCGCGCTGGCGGCCACTTCTCCGGTACCGCCCGGCGCATACAACATCGCCGGTAATGGCGAAGTGACGGTCGCGGACGTAGCTAAGGCGCTGGGCGGCCGACCTGTACGGGTTCCTGCGACTGCTGCCTCGGCGGCGTCTGCGGCGATTTCCCGGTTGCCATTCGTCCCTTCCGTACTTGAATGGCTGCATGTCGCGCGGACATCGGTGGTGATGGATACCAGAAAGGCGGAGCGGGAACTCGGCTGGCATCCGACGCACTCGTCGGCCGAGACCCTGGCGGCGCTGGCCAAGGCGGTGTGACGCTGGTACGTGCGCGCTGTGCCAGCCGGGCCAGGGACGATAACCGCTAACGATCCACCAAAAGGGCGGCAGGTGTGGCCGCACAATCGGCTTCCGGGCGGTCAGCCGCGAGCCAATGTAGTTTGAGTCCGTGAGGTTTCACCGTTCAGCCGAGTCTGGCGACATCCCCGCCGACTATGACGAACACGCGGTAACGGTTACGCCGCCCAAGCAGGAGACGGCGGGCGTGCAGGCGGTGATCGTATCGCTGCAGCGGGGGTTGGAGCAGATGGGTGCGCTGCGCACCGCGGCGGAGCTGGCTCGGCTCAATAAGCGCAGCGGCTTCGACTGCCCTGGCTGCGCGTGGCCGGAGGAGCACGGTGGACGCCATTTGGCTGAGTTCTGCGAGAACGGCGTCAAGGCCGTCGCCGAGGAGGCCACCAAGCGCACGGTCACGCCGGAATTCTTCGCCCGGCACTCGGTAGCCGAGCTGTCGGCAAAGCCCGAATACTGGCTTTCCCAGCAGGGCCGCCTCACCCACCCCATGGTGTTGCGCCCCGGCGACGACCACTACCGGCCCATCAACTGGGATGCCGCCTACCAGCTGATCGCCGAGCAGCTCAATGCCCTGGACAGCCCCGACCAAGCGGTGTTCTACACGTCGGGTCGCACCAGCAACGAAGCCGCGTTCTGCTACCAGCTGCTGGTCCGATGCTTCGGCACGAACAACCTGCCCGACTGCTCCAACATGTGCCACGAGTCCTCGGGCTGGGCGCTGACCGAGTCGATCGGCATCGGAAAGGGATCGGTCACCGTCGACGACGTCGAACATGCCGACCTGATCGTCATCGCCGGACAAAACCCGGGCACCAATCACCCGCGCATGCTGACGGTACTGGAGAAGGCAAAGGAAAACGGCGCCAAGATCATCGCGGTGAACCCATTGCCCGAGGCGGGATTGATCAGGTTCAAGGATCCGCAGAGGGTGAACGGGGTTGTCGGACATGGCATCCCGATCGCGGACGAATTCGTGCAGATCCGCATCGGCGGCGACATGGCATTGTTCGCCGGACTGGGCAGGTTGTTGCTCGAGGCCGACGACCGCGCCCCGGGCACTGTCATCGACCAGGCATTCGTCGACGCGCATTGCGCTGGGTTCGACGAGTACCGGCGCCGGACCATCGCGATCGACGTCGACACGGTGCTAGCCGCCACCGGCATTGAACGACAACAACTCGAGCGCGTCGCCGCGATGTTGATGGCGTCGCAGCGAACGGTCGTCTGCTGGGCGATGGGCCTGACCCAGCACACCCATGCGGTTGCCACCATCGGCGAGATCACCAATCTGTTGCTGCTGCGCGGCATGATCGGCAAGCCGGGTGCGGGGGTGTGCCCGGTGCGCGGGCATTCCAACGTGCAGGGTGACCGCACGATGGGTATCTGGGAGAAGATGCCCGAGGTGTTCCTGGCTTCCCTGGATCGTGAGTTCGGCATCACCAGCCCCCGCAAGCACGGGTATCACACAGTGGCCGCGATCCGCGCCATGCGGGACGGGAAGGCCACGGTATTCATGGGCATGGGCGGCAACTTCGCGTCCGCCACTCCCGACACCCCCGTCACGGAGGCGGCCTTGCGCAGTTGCGGGTTGACTGTGCAGATTTCGACCAAACTCAATCGCAGCCACCTCGTGCACGGGACCACCGCGCTGATCCTGCCGACGTTGGGCCGCACCGACCGCGACATCCGCGGCGGGCGGAAACAAGTTGTCTCGGTTGAGGATTCGATGTCGATGGTGCATCTGTCGCGGGGTAGCCTGCATCCGCCCAGCGACCAATTGCGTAGTGAGGTGCAGATCGTCTGCCAATTGGCCCGCACCCTGCTCGGCGCGCAACACCCGGTGCCGTGGGAGCGGTTCGCGGACGACTACGACACCATCCGCGACGCGATCGCCGCGGTGGTCCCCGGCTGCACCGACTACAACCGCAAGGTGCGTCAGCCCGACGGATTCCAGCTTCCGCACCCGCCACGCGACGCACGCGAATTCCGAACCGGCACGGGCAAAGCCAACTTCGCAGTCAACCCGCTGCAGTGGGTGTCGGTGCCGCCGGGCCGGCTGGTCCTGCAGACACTGCGCAGCCACGACCAGTACAACACCACGATTTACGGGCTCGATGACCGTTATCGCGGGGTGAAGGGTGGCCGCCGCGTGGTGTTTATCAACCCCGCCGACATCGAGACGCTGGGCTTGACTGCGGGCGCGCGCGTCGACTTGGTGTCGGAGTGGATCGACGCCGATAGTCGTTTACAGGAACGGCGCGCAAAAGACTTTCTGGTTGTCGCGTATTCGACTCCGGTCGGCAATGCCGCGGCCTACTACCCGGAGACCAATCCGCTGGTTCCGCTTGACCACACCGCGGCCAAATCTAACACCCCGGTGTCGAAAGCGATCATCATCCGAGTGGAGCCGGCGTCCTAGTGGGACACGTCACGGCGCGTCGGCGGGTAAAACATCTCACCGCCGATCAAGCGATCACCCGACCGGAAACCCTGGCCGTCGAGGAGCCGCTGGAGATCCGCGTCAACGGGACCCCGGTCACGGTGACCATGCGCACGCCGGGCTCGGATATCGAACTCGCGCAAGGCTTTCTGGTTACCGAAGGGGTAATCGGGGGCCGCGAGGACGTGCTGACCATCCGCTACTGCGGCGGGCGCGGGGATGACGGCGCCAATACGTACAATGTTCTGGACGTGACGCTTGCGCCCGGCGTCGAGCCGCCCGGTCTGGATGTCACCCGCAACTTCTACACCACCTCGTCGTGCGGGGTCTGCGGCAAGGCGTCGCTGGACGCGGTGCGGCTGATCAGCCGGTTCTCACCTGGTGACGATCCCGGCACCGTTGCCGCGACCACGCTCAAGGCAATGCCCGGCCAACTTCGCAGCGCGCAAAAGGTTTTCGCCAGCACCGGCGGGCTGCACGCCGCGGCGTTGTTCGGTGCAGACGGCACCATGTTCGCCGTGCGTGAAGACATCGGCCGGCACAATGCGGTCGACAAGGTCATCGGCTGGGCGCTGGAACACGACCGGATACCGCTGAGCGCGTCGGTGTTGCTGGTCAGCGGGCGGGCGTCGTTCGAGTTGACCCAGAAGGCGCTGCTGGCCGGGATTCCGGTGCTGGCCGCCGTGTCAGCGCCATCATCGCTGGCGGCCTCGCTAGCCGAGGAGTCCGGGATCACGCTTGTGGCGTTCCTGCGGGAGAACTCGATGAACGTCTACACCAGGGCGGACCGAATCACTCACTAGGGCTGACTGGGCGAGGTCCACTTTCCCGTGGAAAGACGCGTGCCTGTGGATAGACACGCGACTGGGGATAACCGGTCGTCGCACCGGCGACGAGACGTTATCCGCGGGGGGTCGTGTCGGGGCCGCCATGCAGATTGGCCGCATGACGACGTTGACTCGGGTTCAGCTGGGAAGGATGGGCGAGGCGCTCGCCGTGGATCACCTGACGAGGAACGGGTTGCGGATCTTGCATCGCAACTGGCGCTGCCGCTATGGCGAGCTGGATGTGATCGCTTCCGACGAGGCCAGCCGCACGGTGGTGTTCGTCGAGGTCAAGACCCGTACCGGCGACGGTTATGGGGGGCTGGCGCACGCGGTGACCGAGCGGAAGGTCCGCCGGCTGCGGCGGCTGGCCGGCTTATGGCTGGCTGGTCAAGACGAGAGTTGGGCGGCGGTCCGGATCGACGTGATCGGTGTGCGCATCGGGCGCCGCCGCAACCCGGAGATCATCCACGTGCAGGGGATCGGCTGATGGCGCTGGGGCGCGCGTTCTCGGTCGCGGTGCGCGGATTGGACGGAGAGATCGTGGAAATCGAGGCCGACATCACCTCGGGGTTGCCTGGTGTGCATCTGGTGGGTCTGCCCGACGCCGCGTTGCAGGAGTCCCGCGACCGGGTCCGGGCTGCGGTCACCAATTGCGGAAACAGCTGGCCAATGGCCCGGCTCACGCTCGCGCTCTCACCGGCGACACTGCCGAAAATGGGATCGGTCTACGACATTGCTTTGGCTGCGGCCGTGCTGTCGGCGCAGCGAAAGAATCCGTGGGAACGTCTGGAGAAGACAGTGCTGCTGGGCGAGCTGTCGCTGGACGGTCGGGTCCGGCCGGTGCGCGGAGTGCTGCCCGCCGTACTGGCCGCCAAACGTGAGGGGTGGCCGGCGGTCGTTGTCCCGGTGGACAACCTGGCTGAGGCCAGCCTGGTCGACGGCATCGACGTGTGGGGCGTTCGCACCCTAGGGCAACTGCAGAGTTGGCTCAGCGGGTCGGCTGGCCTGAACGACAGGATCACCGCGGGAGCCACGACCGCGGAGCCGTCGGCGGATCTGACTGAGGTGGTGGGGCAGGCACAAGCGCGTTTCGCGGTCGAAGTAGCGGCCGCCGGGGCACACCACCTCATGTTGACCGGCCCGCCAGGAGTGGGCAAAACTATGCTGGCGCAACGCCTTCCGGGAATTCTGCCGGCGCTGTCGCACAGCGAGTCACTGGAGGTCACCGCGATTCACTCGGTGGCCGGCCTGCTGTCGGGGGACACGCCATTGATCACCAGGCCGCCGTTCGTGGCGCCGCACCACAGTTCCAGCGTCGCGGCGCTCGTCGGCGGGGGCTCGGGGATGGCGCGTCCCGGTGCCGTCAGCCGTGCGCACCGAGGGGTGTTGTTTCTCGACGAATGTGCCGAGATCGGTGTTAGTGCGCTGGAAGCATTGCGAACACCGTTGGAGGACGGCGAAATCCGGCTCGCCCGCAGAGACGGCGTGGCTTGTTACCCCGCCCGATTCCAGCTGGTCCTGGCCGCCAATCCGTGCCCTTGCGCGCCGGCCGATCCACGAGATTGCATCTGTGCGGCTGCGGCCAAACGGCGCTACCTCGGCAGGCTTTCCGGGCCTCTGATGGACCGCGTAGACCTGCGGGTTCAGATGCATCCAGTGCGAGCAGGCGCATTTTCGGCCGCAGACGGCGAGCCGACGCCGCAGGTACGCCGTCGGGTGGCGTTGGCCCGGGATGCGGCGGCCCAGCGCTGGCGACCATACGGATTTAGCACCAATGCCGAAGTCAGCGGGGCGCTGCTGCGGCGGAAATTCCGTCCCAGCAACGCCGCGATGGCCCCGCTGCGCACCGCGCTCGACCGTGGGCTGCTCAGCATCCGTGGACTGGATCGCACGTTGCGTGTTGCTTGGACGTTGACCGACTTGGCCGGCCGCACCTGGCCCGGGCTGGACGAGATAGCCGCCGCGCTTAGCTTCCGGCAACCAGGAGCGCAGCGATGAGCGCGACGGCAGCCGCCGATGATCCGGTACTGCGAGCCTGGGCTTACCTGTCTCGGGTGGCCGAACCGCCGTGCGCGGAACTCGCCGCCCTGGTGCAAGCCGTTGGGCCGGTGGAGGCCGCCGACCGAGTCCGGCGCGGGCTGGTCGATGACGACCTGGCGCGGCACACCGAGTCCAGGCGCGGAATAGACTGCGCCGCAGACGATCTCGAGCTGCTCGCCCGCCGCGGCGGGCGATTGATCACGCCCGACTGCGACGAGTGGCCGGTGCTAGCGTTTGCCGCATTCGCCGGTGCCAGCGGTTTTGGAGCCAGAGCCAGATTTCGCGGTCTGCCGCCGATGGTGTTGTGGGCGTTGGGTCCCGCGCGCCTGGATGAGGTGGCGCAACGTGCTGCCGCGGTCGTCGGAACCCGGGCCGCGACGGCCTACGGCGAGCATGTGTCGGCCGATCTGGCGGCCGGGCTAGCCGAACGCGACGTAGCGGTCGTCTCCGGTGGCGCGTACGGCATCGACGGCTCAGCTCACCGCGCGGCGCTGGCCGCCGATGGAATCACGGTGGCAGTCATGGCCGGCGGGCTCGACGTCCCTTATCCGGCTGGGCATTCGGCACTGCTGCATCGCATCGGCCAGCACGGGCTGCTGCTCACCGAATACCCGCCGGGTGTCCGCCCGGCCCGTCACCGTTTCCTGACCCGCAACCGCCTGGTAGCGGCCGCCGCGGGGGCTGCGGTGGTAGTGGAAGCCGGCCTGCGCAGCGGCGCTGCCAATACCGCCGCCTGGGCGCGGGCATTGGGCCGGGTGGTGGCCGCGGTGCCCGGACCCGTGACATCGTCAGCGTCGGCGGGTTGCCATGCGCTGCTGCGCAACGGCGCGGAGCTGGTCACCCGAGCCGACGACATCGTCGAATTCGTCGGTCGCATGGGTGAGCTGGCGCCTGAAGAACCGCGGCCCGCCACCGCGCTCGACGGGTTGAATGAGGCCGAGCGTCAGGTCTACGAGGCGTTGCCGGGCCGCGGCGCCGCCACGATCGACGAGATCGCGGTCGCATCAGGACTGGTGCCCGAGCAGGTGCTGGGCCCGCTGGCCATCCTCGAGGTCGCCGGGTTGGCTGAGCGCCACGACGGCCGGTGGCGGATCGTCCGCGCCCGTCCCGGCCAGGCTGCTGCGACGGCGCGGCTCGTATAGTCGACGGGGGGTCGGGTCTGGACAGGAGGATAAGTGGCAGGTCGACCTCTGCAAGCTTTCGAAGTAGTCGGTACCCAACAACTCGCCCCACACATGGTCCGGGTGGTGCTCGGCAGCAGCGACTTCGGCACCTTCGTGCCCAGCAAGTTCACCGACTCCTACGTCAAGCTGGTATTCATCGCAGACGATGTCGATGTGGCCGGGTTGCCTCAGCCGTTGACCCTGGACAGCTTTGCCGACGTGCCCCCGGAAAAGCAGCCGCCGGTGCGAACCATGACGGTGCGGCATGTCAACGTCGCCGCCCGCCACATCGTCGTGGACATTGTGGTGCACGGCGAGCACGGGGTAGCAGGGCCGTGGGCGGCTGCGGCCCAGCCCGGCCAGCCGATGTACCTGATGGGGCCCGGCGGCGCCTACACCCCCGATCCGGCCGCCGATTGGCATTTGCTGGCCGGTGACGAATCTGCGCTCCCGGCCATCGCGGCAGCGCTGGAAGCGTTGCCCCCCACTGCAATCGGCAAGGCACTCATCGAGGTCGCCGGCCCCGAGGATGAGATCCCATTGACCGCACCGGAGTCCGTTCAGGTGAGCTGGATCTACCGCGGCGGCCGGGCCGATCTGGTTCCAGAGGATCGTGCCGGCGATTCCGCGCCGTTGATCGAGGCGGTCACCACCACCCAGTGGCTGCCGGGACAGGTGCACGTCTTCATCCACGGCGAGGCGCAAGCTGTCATGCACAACTTGCGGCCTTACATCCGCACCGAGCGCGGCGTGGAACCGAAATGGGCGTCGTCGATCTCTGGTTACTGGCGGCGCGGACGCACCGAAGAGACTTTCCGGCAATGGAAGAAACAACTGGCTGAGGCAGAGGCAGCGGGCTGACCGTCAGCTGGCATTCTCATCACATGGCATTCGGCGACTACCAGATCGAGATTTACTTCCAGGGCTTGGCCGGAGTGGTGCCATCGCTGCCGATGGCCTTCGCGGAACTCGAGGCCAAGGCCGCTACGGCACTGCCGCCGTCGGTGTGGTCATACGTCGCAGGCGGAGCCGGCGACGAGCGCACGCAGCGGGCCAACTGCGAGGCTTTCGAGCGGTGGGGCCTGATCCCGCGCATGTTCGTCGGCGCCGCACAACGCGATCTATCCGTTGAATTGTTCGGCCTGACCTTGCCGGCCCCGCTATTCATGGCGCCGATCGGCGTCATCGGGCTGTGCGCCCAGGACGGCCACGGCGACCTGGCCACCGCACGCGCGGCCGCCCGCACCGGCGTGCCGATGGTCGCCTCGACGCTGACCGTCGACCCTATGGAAGAAGTCGCCACTGCCTTAGGCGACACACCCGGATTCTTCCAGCTGTACACGCCGACTGACCGTGAGCTGGCCGCCAGCCTGGTGCACCGCGCCGAGGCGGCCGGCTTCAAGGGCATCGTGGTCACGCTCGACACCTGGGTCACGGGCTGGCGCCCGCGCGACCTGAGCACGTCGAACTTCCCCCAGCTGCGCGGACACTGCCTGAGCAACTACACCAGCGATCCGGTCTTCCGCGCCAGCCTGCAGCGCCCGCCGGAGGAAGATCCGCAAGGCGCTGTGCTGCGCTGGGCGCAAGTCTTCGGTGCCCCGCTGACCTGGGATGACCTCGGCTGGCTGCGCTCATTGACCGAGCTGCCGCTGCTCGTGAAAGGCATCTGCCATCCCGATGATGCCCGGCGCGCCAAAGACGGCGGCGTCGACGGCATCTACTGCTCCAACCACGGCGGACGGCAAGCCAACGGCGGCCTACCCGCGATTGATTGCCTGCCGGCGGTGGTCGAGGCGGCCGACGGGCTGCCGGTGTTGTTCGACTCGGGCATCCGCAGCGGCGCCGACGTCGTGAGGGCACTCGCGCTGGGCGCGACCGCAGTGGGTGTCGGCCGCCCGTATGCGTACGGTCTGGCGCTCGGGGGCGTCGACGGCGTTGTGCACGTGCTGCGCATGATGCTTGCCGAAACAGACCTGATCATGGCCGTCGACGGTTATCCCGCGCTCAAAGATCTCACCCCGGAAACACTTCGGCGCGTCGACTGACAAACGGCGCACTGTGTCTGCGAGCGTTGGGGAGTGCAGGCGATCCTCGAGGAGTTCGACGAGTACCTGGCGCTGCAATGCGGTCGTTCAGCGCACACTCGTCGTGCCTATCTGGGTGACCTGCGCTCGCTGTTCGCTTTTCTCGACGGACGCGGAATCGGCCTCGACGGAGTGAGCTTGCCGGTCCTGCGGTCGTGGCTGGCCGCGGCGGCCGGTGCCGGTGCGGCCCGCACGACGCTGGCCCGTCGCACCTCGGCGGTCAAGGCATTCACCGCATGGGCGGCGCGGCGCGGCCTGCTGGCCGGAGACCCCGCCGCTCGGCTGCAGGCGCCCAAGGCGCACCGCACTCTGCCGGCAGTGCTGCGCCAGGATCAGGCACTTCAGGCCATGGCAGCTGCGAAATCCGGTGCGGAGCAAGGTGATCCGCTGGCTCTGCGGGACCGGCTGATCGTCGAGATGTTGTACGCCACCGGTATCCGGGTGAGCGAGCTGTGCGGCCTGGACGTAGACGATGTGGACACTCGGTATCGGCTGGTGCGAGTCCTGGGTAAAGGCAACAAGCAGCGGACCGCGCCGTTCGGGGTGCCGGCCGCCGACGCGCTCCGCAGCTGGCTGGCTGAAGGGCGTCCGGCGCTAGTCACCGCGGAGTCCGGGCCGGCGCTGCTGCTGGGCGCACGGGGCCGTCGGCTCGATGTGCGGCAGGCCCGCAGCGTCGTCCACCAGACCGTCGCCGCGGTGAACGGCGCGCCCGATATCGGGCCGCACGGACTGCGCCACAGCGCGGCCACCCACCTGCTCGAAGGCGGGGCCGACCTGCGGGTCGTCCAGGAGTTGCTCGGCCATTCCAGCCTGGCGACCACGCAGCTGTACACCCATGTCGCGGTATCCCGGCTGCGGGCGGTGCACGATCAGGCCCATCCGCGGGCCTGATGGCGGGGTTTGGGTCGCGGGGCTCAGGGCTTCGGGTCGCAGTTGCGGTCGGTGGGGTCGAATCCGCATGCCGCGTCAGGCCGCGCGTGTCACATGTGTCACAGCAGTCTCCCAGCGGGGCGATACCCCGTGCGCCCGCCTCCGAGTGACAATGCCACAAACCAGCATTCCAAGGAGCCGCGCCCGGCCGCGATACCGGGCCGATCGACGAGAGTTAATTTGTCGCTCGTAGGTGGGCGAAAAGTGTGTCCTTTCACCGGGAGACTCCTGTGGCGGCTGCTACTGGTGTTGCGTAACTTAAGGGAGATCAGCCGCCCAGAGGTTTGAGCCGAACAGGAGTGGACTTCAACAGGCCAAGCGGATCGACATAGTCGGCGCGCGAAGCCGGACCCCACATCGCGCCCCAGTGCAAACATGCCGCGGCCCGGCAGCCGACGTGTCCGGCCACCAACTCGCCGATCACGGTCTCGGCGGTCACCAACTGACCGACCCGCACGGCCGCCCGGACCGGCTCGTAGCTGGTGCGCAACCCGCCGGGGTGGGCCAGTGATACCACCGGCCGTCCCGCCAGCAGCCCGGCGAACACCACGGTCGCGCTGCCCGTGGCGTACACCTGCTGACCAGGGGTGCCCGGTAGGTCCACACCCCGGTGCCCGGGATTCCAATTGGGCGACGGGGCGTCGAATCCGCGGACGACGGCCGGGGGCGGCCGCAACGGCCAATCCAGCCGACTGTCGTCTGCAAACGCCGGTGCTGCGCTGATCAGTGCCCCGCTCAGGATCAGCGCTACCCACCGCACCCCATCAGTCCAGCGCAGCACCGACTACGGGGCCAACCGCGTCTGCCGGTTCTGTGCACTACTAGTCCTCTGTGGACACGTGCTGGGAAAAACCATCAGCTGGGTCGGTGTAAACTGCTCGTCGCAGCTCGTAAACGGGCTGACTTCGCGCGCCTGCACCGCGGCTCCCGTTGTTCAGGAGTTCGCTCCGCATGCCGGGCGGTCCCGCGGCGGTCTCCCTTCGGGGATTTCCGTCCACGGGTCCGGCACGCAGTAGACGCCAGGGCCCGGCTTCACCCGATGCCGGGCGACAACCGATATATGAAAGCTGGGCATAGCCATGGCCGTCGTGACCATGAAGCAGCTGCTCGACAGCGGCACCCACTTCGGGCATCAGACCCGTCGTTGGAATCCCAAGATGAAGCGGTTCATCTTTACCGACCGCAACGGCATCTACATCATCGACCTGCAGCAGACACTGACCTTCATCGACAAGGCGTACGAGTTCGTCAAAGAGACCGTCGCCCACGGTGGGTCAGTGCTGTTTGTCGGCACCAAGAAGCAGGCACAGGAGTCCGTCGCGGCCGAAGCGACCCGCGTCGGCATGCCATACGTGAACCAGCGCTGGCTGGGTGGCATGCTCACCAACTTCTCCACCGTGCACAAGCGGCTGCAGCGTCTCAAGGAGCTCGAGGCGATGGAGCAGACCGGCGGCTTCGAGGGTCGTACCAAGAAGGAGATCTTGGGCCTGACCCGGGAGAAGAACAAGCTGGAGCGCAGCCTCGGCGGTATCCGCGATATGGCCAAGGTGCCGTCGGCGATCTGGGTCGTCGACACAAACAAAGAACACATCGCCGTCGGCGAGGCCCGCAAACTGGGCATTCCGGTCATCGCGATCCTTGACACCAACTGCGACCCCGATGAGGTCGATTACCCCATCCCCGGCAATGACGACGCGATCCGCTCGGCCGCGCTGCTGACCAAGGTGATCGCCTCCGCGGTCGCCGAAGGCCTGCAGGCGCGCGCTGGTCTGGGCCGCGGTGACGGCAAGCCCGAGGCGGAAACCGCCGAGCCGCTCGCCGAATGGGAGCAGGAGCTGCTGGCTTCAGCAACAGCAACAGCCACAACCGACCCCGCCGCAGGCGCAACCGAATCAACCCCCACGGAAGGCTGATATGGCGAATTTCACCGCTGCCGACGTCAAGCGGCTTCGGGAGCTGACTGGTGCCGGCATGCTCGACTGCAAGAACGCGCTGGCCGAAACCGACGGCGACTTCGACAAGGCAGTCGAGGCACTCCGGATCAAGGGGGCCAAGGACGTGGGCAAGCGCGCCGAGCGGGCCACGGCCGAGGGCCTGGTCGCGGCCAAGGACGGCGCGCTCATCGAGCTGAACTGCGAGACCGATTTCGTCGCCAAGAACGCGGAGTTCCAGAAGCTCGCCGATGAGATCGTTGCGGTGGCGTCCACCTCCAAGGCAAGCGACGTTGATGCGCTCAAAGCGGCCAGCGCCGGTGATCAGACCGTCGAGCAGGCAATCGCCGAGATGTCGGCCAAGATCGGCGAAAAGCTGGAACTGCGCCGGGTGGCGATCTTCGAGGGCACCGTGGAAACCTACCTGCACAAGCGCTCGGCCGACTTGCCGCCGGCCGTGGGCGTGCTGGTCGAGTACACGGGCGATGGTGCCAACGCCGCACATGCAGTGGCGCTGCAGATCGCCGCGCTCAAGGCGCGCTACTTGTCGCGCGACGATGTCCCCGAAGACGTTGTGGCCAGCGAACGCCGCATCGCCGAGGAGACCGCAAAGGCCGAGGGCAAGCCGGAGCAGGCGCTGCCCAAGATCGTCGAAGGCCGCCTGAACGGCTTCTTCAAGGACGCGGTGCTGCTCGAGCAGCCGTCGGTGTCCGACAACAAGAAGACCGTCAAGGCGCTGCTCGACGAGGCCGGCGTGACGGTGACGCGATTCGTTCGCTTCGAGGTGGGTCAGGCCTAGGCGCGGTCGTATGTCACGCGTGCACGCTTTCGGTGACGATGCCCTCGGCGACCTCGATGCGGTCGGCATCGCCGACGCCATCCGGGCCGAATGGGTCAGCAAGGCCGACGTAGTCGAGGCGGCCATCGCCCGCACCGAGGCCGTCAACCCTGCCCTCAATGGCTTGGCGCATGAGGCGTTTGAGCGCGCCCGGGCCACCGCGTCGAGTGGGGGGAGTGGCTTCTTCAGCGGCGTTCCGACGTTCATCAAGGACAACATCGACGTCGCCGGGCTACCCACCAGGTACGGCACTGACGCGTGGGTGCCCCACGACGCTGTCGAGGACAGTGTGGTCGCCCAGCTGTTTCTGGCCACCGGGCCGGTATGCCTGGGCAAGACGCAGTTGTCGGAATTCGGGTTCAGCGCGTCCGCCGAACATCTGCGGCTGGGGCCGGTCCGCAACCCGTGGAACACCGATCACACCGCCGGAGCCTCGTCGTCGGGATCGGGTGCGTTCGTCGCCGCCGGGGTGGTGCCGATTGCGCACGCCAACGACGGCGGCGGCTCGATCCGCATTCCGGCCTCCTGCAATGGCCTGGTTGGACTGAAGCCGTCGCGCGGGCGGTTGCCGCTGGACCCGCAGTATCGCCGGCTGCCGGTGGGCATCGTCGCCAATGGTGTGCTGACCCGTTCGGTGCGCGACACCGCTGCCTTCTACCGGGAGGCCGAGCGCATCTGGCGCAACCCCAAGCTGCCGCCGGTCGGCGACGTCATGCGACCCGGCAAGCAGCGGTTGAGGATCGCGGTGGTGACCCGATCGGTGCAGCATGAGTGCAGCCCCGAGGTACGGGAGCTGACGCTCAAGACGGCCGGGCTGCTCGAGGAACTCGGCCACCGCGTCGAGTACGTCCAGGACCCGCCGGTGCCGGAAAGTTTCGCCGAGGATTTCGTCCTGTACTGGGGGTTCCTGGCGCTGGCGCAGGTGAGCAGCGGCCGGCTCACGTTCGGCAACACGTTCGACCGCAGCCGGCTGGACAGCCTGACGCTAGGCCTGCGCCGCCACACCAGCCGCAACATTGCGCGACTCCCGGCGGCGATCGTGCGGCTACGCAGCGCGCGACGGCGCAGCGCGAAATTCTTCGCCACCTACGACGCGCTGCTCACGCCGACGCTGGCCGACGAGACGCCGCAGATCGGGTACCTCGCTCCCACCGACTATCAACAGGTCATCGACCGGCTACTCGGCTGGGTCGCGTACACCCCGCTGCAGAATGTCACCGGGGAGCCGGCGATTTCGCTGCCGCTGGCGCAATCCGCGAACGGCTTGCCGGTGGGCATGATGCTGTCCGCCGACATCGGGGGCGAAGCGCGGCTGCTGGAACTGGCCTACGAACTCGAAGAAGCGCGTCCCTGGGCGCGGATCCAAGCCGCGGAGTAGCCGGTCAGTCAGATCCCAGCCTGCCGAGCATGCGTTTGAACTCACGCTGCTGAGCCGCGGTCAGCTTGGCCAGGATGCGGGCGTCGGCCACTTGGACGGCGGCCTCCGCGCGCTTCAGCAAGGCGCGGCCCCGACTGGTCAGCGTGGCCGGCAGCGCACGCCCCGACGACACCGACTCCGGACGTGCCACTGCGCCAACATCTTCCAGCTTGCGTAGCACCGTGTTCGTCGCCTGCGGTGTGACGTTGGTGTGCCTAGACAATTCGGCACTGGATAGTCCCGGGGACAGCGAAAGGATGCGCAGGCAAACGAATTCGGGGAGCGTCAGGCCGAGCGGATGCAACACGGCAGAAACCTCTGGTCGTAGAACGGCTCCCACCCGGTAGAGCAGGTAGCCCAGCGGAGCGTCTTCGACCTGACCCATGTCAACCATATTGACATATATGTCGGGTCGAACGGCCAAAAGAAACGTTTCTGGGTGGCTGGCGACTCCGAGCAAGCGAGGACCGCCCGCTTTAGCCGTTGGCGAAAAGACTAACCAACAATTCCGGGCTCAGGGCGTTGTCGGCAAGCCAGAGCCTGATCGCGTCGTGCTGGCGGGGTGACCGGCTCATGGTTCACGCCCAACAATCGCAGCAGCGCTGGCAATATCGTCGGGCCAGCTAACCCACCACCCTGCCGTCCACGCCCTAGTCACCTTTCGCTCGGCCGGAGGCGTGTGCGCGTCCACTGCCAAGACGTTGTGCCCCGCCCTTGCCGGCGTCTTCGACGTAGTGGGCGATATCGCGCGCGTCGTCGTGCTCATTGAGGTATGAGACGAGCACGTCAGCGCCTTTTCGGGCGAATCGTTTGCCGGCGAGTTTTCCTGAACCCCGATAGCTGTTTTCACCGCAATCAGGAACGGGTTCATGGTGACTTCCTCTCTGGATAATTCAAGTTAATCCAATTATTAAGTCCGGCAAATGCTTTGACGGCTAACGGCCAGCGTGTACTGTGTCCGGCTTCGGGGGTTACCGGACCCGCCGTGGGGGACATCCGGATCGTCGTCGGCTGGCGGCTCCGGGTCGCGCCATTCCTCGATGCGATTGGACCTGTTGCCGTCTAGGGTGCCGCGCACCTTTCGTGGCTTGAGGTTTATCCGGGTACTGGACCCGCGGCAGGGCATGTCGCACTGCTCCGGCTACCCGTGGCACCGAGGTCTGATCAAGGGTTCCGGCCATTTCGCGATTAATGCTGTGGCAGAGCGGACAATTGGTGGCAAATGATGCCGATGTTAAGGAAGTGGTGCGAATGGATTATGCGAATGATTCTGCGGCTCAAACAAAATTGAACGGTTTGCGCAGGTAGTTAGGTGCGCCATGGCAATTCGCGAGGTAGCGGTGTTTTGGGACCTTCATTGCTGGGTAATGCCGACAGTGTGCGGTTTAGCGCCCTGACAGGGGGACGACTGCTCGAACAACCCGACAGAGAAGGAGTCACCGTGAAGTTCACCGGTAAGACTGTGAAGACGGCTCTTGGTGCCGCGGGAATCGCGGCGGTAAGCGTATTCGGCGCTGCGACGGCTTCGGCGAGTCCCATCGTTCAAGGACTCGGTACCAGCGAAACGCTGATTGACGGGCCGCTGATTACTGCCTACACCGTTAGCAACCTGCAGCCCACCAACGTCACCGTCCCCGGCTACCGGCCAACCGGACAGCTGTGGCAGGCCGACGTCAATGCGATGGCGAACAGCGGCGTGATCACCCCCGTCGTTTCCGACTTCAACGCGCGGACGGGCAACAACCAGACCTACCGGGTGATCAGCGCGTCGCCCACGCCCGACGCCCTTAGCCCTGCGCCGATCCCTCAGGGTGGCCAGGCGAACGGGAAGATCTACTTCGACGTGACAGGTGCGCCTCCGACCAGCGTCGTGTACAACGACGGCGTTCAGGACGTCCTTGTCTGGACGGCGAGCCCGGCGCCCAACCCGGCGCCAGCTCAGGTGCCGAGCCCGGCGCCCAACGCGCCGACCCACAGCTAGATCCTGTCGGCACGCATCTCCCCGCGCCACAGACTGTGGTGCGGGGAGATCGCGTAAGGGCCTATGGATGGCATGTCCACCGAATTGTTCGTCGATGAAACGGGTATCCCACGGGAATGAGTGATACCGATCACAGGCCAGCGGAGGTGCGTGAACAAGCCCAGCGACACGCCCACCAGGCGCGAGCGACG
Organism: uncultured Actinomycetota bacterium; assembly: GCA_963728815.1. Classification (GTDB taxonomy): domain Bacteria; phylum Actinomycetota; class Actinomycetes; order Mycobacteriales; family Mycobacteriaceae; genus Mycobacterium. The sequence goes on along the minus strand of CAVSLH010000009.1, from coordinate 907,352 downwards.
ATGCAGGACAAGCGCAATCAGAAGGATGGCGGGTTCAGCGGCTGGGTGGCCAAGCGGGCCGGCCAATGGGATCTCAACGGCCAGGACGAGACCACACTGCAGCGTCAGAAGTTCTTTTGGAACGTGCTGGTCGACTATTGGTTCCGTATGGAGATCGACGGCTGGGAGAACATCCCCGAGTCACCGGTGCTCTTGGTGGGCATCCACTCCGGCGCTCCCTTCGTCTGGGACGCGTGGACCGTCGGTCTGCAATGGTGGCGACGGTTCGGCTTGGACCGCCCGCTGCACGGCACGGCGCACGACGCGTTGATGGCGATTCCGGGTATCGGACGGTACTTCCGGTCGATGGGTGTGCTTCCGGCCGCCCCAGACGCCATCGCCACGGCATTGGCGGAGGGGCGTGACGTCGCGCTGTGGCCCGGCGGCGAGGTGGACTCGCTGCGTCCGTGGACTGAGCGTGATCGCGCCAACCTTGCGGGCCGAAAGGGCTTCGTGAAGATGGCGATTCGCGCAGGGGTGCCGATAGTGCCGATCGCGACCGTCGGCGGCGCCGATGCCATGCCGGTGCTGATCCGCGGTGACCGCCTGTCGCGGTTCTTGCGGCTCGACCGCCTGCTGCGGCTCAAGGTCTTCCCGCTGGCGATCTCCCTGCCTTGGGGGATTGCGCCGGCGGCGCTCCCGCAGCTGCCGTTGCCGGCCAAGATCAGGACACGGTTCATGCCGGCCATCGAGCTGGACCACGATCCCACCCGCGCAGCCGACGACGACTACGTCGACGGTAAGTACCGCGAAGTTCAAGACAGCATTCAACAGGGTATGGATGCGCTGGCACGCAAGCGTGCACTCCCGATCTTCGCGTGACCAGGCCGGCAGCATTCCCCATCCGCGAAAGTTTTTGTCGGAAAACGTGTTCCGAGACGGAGCGCGGCCCGACCCGTTATCGGGCGATCGAGTCCTCGGCCGGTGTTGTCGTTGATGTCCAGACGGGACTTAGCGTCGGCTCGCTGATAATCCATTGCGGTTGCGGTGGCGTCACCGCCATATAGCCCACACCGCGGACGGTGTCGACCATCGATTCGTACTCGGCTCCAAGCTTGGCACGAAGTCGTCGCACGTGGACGTCGACGGTACGAACACGACCGTTACAGTCATAACCCCATACCTCATGCATCAGCCGGGTACGGGTGAACGCCCGACCAGCATGCTGCACAAGGAAATTCAATAACTTGAACTCGGTGAGTGTCAGGCCCAGATCCTTGCCCGCCAGCGACCCGGTGTAACTGGCTGGGTGAAGGATGAGGTCACCGAATTTCAGTGTGCCCTCCAGTCCGCTGCGCCGACGCGTGAGCGCCAGCCGCAACCGTGCCTGTAGCTCGGCCGCGCCGGCGGCGGGTAGCAGCACATCGTCGAAATGCCAGTCGACGTCAACCGCCACGAAATCGGCTGGCGCGACGACGGCCACCACCGCGACGGCCGGCGCGTTAGCCGTCAGCCGCCGGCAAACCCGGCGAGCCGCCGCCAGGTCGGTGCGCGCGTCGATAATCGCGACGTCGGCGCCGTCATGGTGCCCGTCGGTGAGGTCGGTGAGAGGCGCGTGCTGTATCGACTGCGCGAACGAATTCAGGGTTGGTAACGCCGACTCGAAATCGTCCTCATTGGTGAGTAGTAGAACATCCAATAGACATCTCCAAACCTCATGAGGGTGTGCCATTACCCCCTGCTCGTAGGCACCTCCTGGGGAAGATGTCTCCGGCGCCTCGCTGAGTACCCGGTTCTGAGCAGAACTATTCCAACTTTGTCTAACGTGTTCGGGATCGAAGAGCGGCCGGAGCTGATCGAGTGCGTCGGGACGTTTGCCTCAAGCCCCGAGAAAGTCGATGAGTCCGGTCCGTTTTTCCGGGCCGGACCCATCCTTCCAACAGGCTACTGGTTGGACCTCTGGCGCTCCTCAGCTACCTTGGCGCTACCGCGGGCCGCTTCTGCTTCGGCTTCCTTCTTTGCCGCGTTGCGCTGTGCTTCTGCCTTGTCCTGCTGGGCCTGGCCCTCGCGAGTGAGGTCATCGCGACCAGCCACCGCACCGACGGCTTCCTTGAACTTGCCCTTGACGTCCTCGACGACGCCCTTCACCGCTTCAGCAGGTCCGGTCTTGTTGGTGTCCGCCATGAATCAGTTCCTCCTCAGTGGCGTACGTGTTTTGAGCGAATCACGCTCAATGCCGATCAACCAAGCGATCGGTCCGGTCACACGACGAGGCCCGGTCCTTGTTCTCAAGACCGTCGTTTGCCCGCCGCGCTGGTGCGGATTCCCATGCCGCCGGAGGCTCAAACATCCGATGCCCTAAGGAAAGCCGTGACGGCCCCACACGCGCCCTGTGTCCTGGGCCAACACGCCCGAGAGACCACCCAGGTCGGCAACTGTGCAGATAATGCACCCCGCCCACGCCACAGAGCAGGGATGAGGCAGGATGTGAGATGCCGTCCCGAGTGGTCGCCGGGATGGCACTGTCATGCGAGGAGTTTGATGACGGAGCCTGAGCCGACAAGCACTAACGGCGTACCGGCATCTGCACCGGACCGTGAACCTACTCTCGGCGAGGCCGCGAGCCGGTCCAAGTATTCGCGAGTGTTGCTCAAGCTTGGCGGCGAAATGTTCGGCGGCGGCCAGGTTGGGCTGGATCCCGATGTGGTGGCGCAGGTGGCCCGCCAGATCGCCGAGGTGGTCCGCGGCGGCGTGCAGGTCGCCGTGGTAATCGGTGGCGGCAACTTCTTCCGCGGCGCACAGCTGCAGCAGCGCGGTATGGAGCGCACGCGTTCGGACTACATGGGAATGCTCGGCACCGTCATGAACAGCCTTGCGCTGCAGGACTTCCTCGAGAAGGAAGGCATCGTCACCAGGGTCCAGACCGCGATAACCATGGGTCAGGTGGCCGAGCCCTATATCCCGTTGCGGGCCGTCCGCCACCTGGAGAAAGGCCGGGTGGTGATCTTCGGCGCCGGCATGGGGCTGCCGTACTTCTCGACCGACACCACGGCAGCGCAGCGGGCATTGGAGATCGGCGCGGACGTGGTCTTGATGGCCAAGGCGGTCGACGGCGTGTTCGCCGAGGATCCGCGGGTGAACCCTCAGGCCGAGTTGCTCACCGTGATCAGTCATCGCGAAGTGATCGACCGCGGGCTGCGGGTAGCCGATGCCACCGCGTTCAGTCTGTGTATGGACAATGGCATGCCAATTCTGGTGTTCAACCTGCTGACCAATGGCAATATCGCCCGTGCGGTCGCCGGTGAGAAGATCGGAACGCTGGTCACCACCTAAGGGGAAGACGCGATGATCGATGAGGCTCTCTTCGATGCAGAAGAGAAAATGGAGAAGGCCGTGTCGGTGGCCCGTGACGATTTGTCAACCATCCGGACCGGCCGCGCCAACCCGGGCATGTTCTCCCGGATCGTCATTGACTATTACGGCACGCACACCCCGATCACGCAGCTGGCCAGCATCAATGTCCCCGAGGCGCGGCTTGTCGTCATCAAGCCGTACGAAGCAAATCAGCTGCACGCCATCGAGACCGCCATTCGCAACTCCGACCTCGGGGTGAACCCCACCAACGACGGCACTCTCATCCGGGTAGCCGTACCGCAGCTCACCGAGGAACGCCGCCGGGAGCTGGTCAAACAGGCCAAATCCAAGGGGGAGGAAGCCCGGGTCTCGGTGCGCAATATCCGTCGCAAAGCGATGGAGGAACTGCATCGCATCCGCAAGGAGGGCGAGGCCGGCGAGGATGAGGTCGTCCGCGCGGAAAAGGATCTGGACAAGACCACCCACCAGTACGTCCACCAGATCGATGAACTTGTCAAACACAAAGAAGGCGAGCTGCTGGAGGTCTAGCGGCCCCTCAGCAACCAATTCCGTGGCAACTACTGATGCCGGCGCAGGCGCCCCGCCCGATGAGCCGGCTCGTGGGGCCAAAAAGACCGCGCAGCAGCCTGCCAAGAAGACGTCCCGGGCGGGACGCGATCTGCCCGCTGCGATCGCGGTGGGCGTGAGTATTGGTGCCGTTCTCATCGCGACGCTGGTGTTCGCTCCGCGCGGATGGGTGCTCCTGTGCGCCGGGGCCATTCTCGTTGCCAGCCATGAGGTGGTGCGGCGGCTGCGAGAAGCCGGATATGTAATTCCGGTCATCCCGTTGCTGATCGGCGGGCAAGTCACCGTCTGGCTGACCTGGCCGTTCCATGCCGCCGGCGCGATGGCCGGCTTCGGTGCCACCGTGGTGGTCTGCATGATCTGGCGCCTGTTCCTGCAGGAAAACAGCAAGCGGCCCGATCCTTTCGCCAGTTCACCGTCGGCAAACTACCTGCGCGATGTGTCCGCCACCGTTTTCCTGGCCGCGTGGGTTCCGCTGTTCGCCTCCTTCGCCGCATTGCTGGTCTACCCGAAAGACGGCGCGGGGCGGGTGTTCTGCCTGATGGTCACGGTCGTCGCCTCCGACGTCGGTGGCTACGCCGTGGGGGTGCTCTTCGGCAAGCATCCGATGGTTCCGGCGATCAGCCCGAAGAAGTCCTGGGAGGGATTGGCCGGTTCGCTGGTTTGCGGGATCACCGCAGCGATCCTGACCGCGACCTTCCTGGCCGGCAAACCAGTGTGGATCGGTGCGCTGCTGGGTGTTGTGCTGGTGCTCACCTGCACGCTTGGTGATCTGGTGGAGTCCCAGGTCAAGCGCGACCTCGGTATCAAAGACATGGGCCGCCTGCTCCCCGGTCATGGTGGCCTGATGGACCGCCTTGACGGCGTGCTCCCGTCCGCGGTCGCGGCCTGGACAGTGCTCACACTGGTGCCCTGACAAGACCGATACTGGACAGGTCATGGTCCAAGAGTTGATCTTCGATGAGCCGCGCCGGGCATTGCCACCCCGGCATCTGGCCGATCTCGACGCGGCGGGACGCGCGTCGGCCGTCGCGGAGCTGGGCTTGCCGGCGTTTAGGGCCAAGCAGCTCGCGCACCAGTACTACGGCAGACTGATCGCCGATCCCCGGCGGATGACCGACCTTCCGGCGGCCGCGCGTGATCTGATCGCCGACACGATGTTCCCGAACCTCCTCACCGCGGCCACCGAAGTCACATGTGATGCCGGCCAGACTCGAAAGACATTGTGGCGCGCCATGGATGGCACCACCTTCGAGTCGGTGCTGATGTGCTACCCACGACGCAATACGCTGTGCATCTCGTCACAGGCCGGCTGCGGCATGGCCTGTCCGTTCTGCGCCACCGGCCAGGGCGGATTGAGCCGCAATCTGTCGACCGCAGAGATCCTCGAACAGGTACGTGCCGGCGCCGCGGCGCTGCGCGACGACTTCGGTGATCGGCTCTCGAATGTGGTTTTCATGGGCATGGGAGAGCCGCTGGCCAACTATGCCAGGGTGCTGGCCGCGGTGCGGCGCATCACCGAGCCTTCCGGTTTCGGTATTTCAGCCCGGTCGGTGACGGTGTCGACAGTGGGTCTGGCACCGGCGATCCGCAAGCTTGCCGACGAACGGCTCGGAGTGACCCTGGCGTTGTCGCTGCATGCGCCCGACGACGAGCTGCGCGACACGCTGGTTCCGGTCAACAACCGGTGGAAGATCAGCGAAGCTCTTGACGCCGCCCGGTATTACGCCGATGTGACGGGCCGGCGGGTATCTATTGAGTACGCACTGATCCGCGACGTCAACGACCAACCGTGGCGGGCTGACCTGCTGGGCCAGCGGCTGCATCGTGCTCTCGGGCCGTTGGTGCATGTGAACCTGATCCCCCTCAACCCGACCCCGGGCAGTGATTGGGACGCCAGTCCGAAAGCGATGGAGCGGGAGTTCGTCCGGCGGGTCCGGTCGAAGGGAGTCTCATGCACGGTGCGAGACACCCGGGGCCGGGAGATCAGCGCCGCGTGCGGACAGCTGGCTGCCGAAGGCGGGGAGCCGGGGCGCAGGCGAATCAAGCACAGCCTGGGGTCAGCTGGCAGCTGAGAAGCCGGCGTATTGAACCAGAACGCCGAGCATCGCGTCTCTAAGGCGTAACACGAGCAAATAGGAATGCCATGATTATTCGCCTGCTGTCCCCGATCAAATTGTTTGCCGCAGCCATCTTCGCGGCCGCCCTGATATCCGGGCTTGCCGATGCACCGCGCGCGGTGGCTGCCGACGATCGTCTGCAATTCACGGGAACCACCCTCAGCGGTGCTCCATTCAATGGCGCCAGCCTGCAGGGGAAGCCGGCGGTGTTGTGGTTCTGGACGCCGTGGTGCCCGTTTTGCAACGCCGAAGCTCCTGGCTTAAGCCAGGTGGCGGCCGCCAATCCGGCGGTCACCTTCGTCGGTATCGCGGCACACTCGGATGTTGGTGCGCTGCAGAACTTCGTCTCGAAGTACAACCTGAACTTCACCAACCTCAATGACGCCGACGGCTCGATCTGGGCCCGGTACAACGTGCCCTGGCAGCCGGCGTGGGTGTTCTATCGCGCGGACGGGAGCTCGACCTTCGTCAACAACCCCACCTCGGCTATGTCGCAGCAAGACCTGTCTGGCCGGGTGGCCGCGCTGACGTCCTAACCCCGTGGATCAGGGTCTCGTCGGTCTGGCCTTGGCCGCCGGATTGGTGGCAGCCCTCAACCCCTGTGGGTTTGCCATGCTGCCCGCGTACCTACTTCTGGTGGTGCGCGGGCAGCAGTCCAGCGAACGGTCGGCAGCAATCCAGGTTCGCGAGGCCACGCCAAAGGGGCCAATCAACGCCGTGGGCCGCGCACTGGCAGCCACCGTCGGGATGGCGCTCGGCTGTTTGACGGTGTTCGGATTGTTCGGCGTGCTGACAATATCGGCGGCCACGACGGTGCAGCGTTACTTGCCGTACGGCACGGTGGTGATCGGCGTTGTGCTGCTCGCTCTCGGGATTTGGCTGTTGTCGGGTCGAGAGCTGACGGCGCTGACGCCTCGACCGCTCGGCGTGCGATGGGCTCCGACGGTTCGATTGGGGTCCATGTACGGGTACGGCGTCAGCTATGCGATCGCCTCGCTGTCGTGCACCATCGGGCCGTTTCTGGCGGTTACCGCGGCTGGCTTTCGGAGTGGTTCGCTTCTCACGGGCGTGTCGATCTACCTCGCTTATGTCGCCGGCCTGACCCTGGTCGTCGGCGTTCTTGCCATCGCAGCCGCGACTGCGAGCTCAGCGCTGACCGATCGGTTGCGCCGAATCTTGCCGTTCGTCAACCGGATCGGTGGCGCGCTGGTGCTGGTCGGGCTTTACGTGGCCTACTACGGCCTCTACGAGCTGCGTCTGTTCAGTGCGACCAGGGCGAATCCGCCGGATGCGTTGATTACCGCGGCCGGCCGCGTGCAAGGTGTCCTAGCTGGCTGGGTGCACCAGCATGGCGTATGGCCGTGGGTGGTGGCGTTGTTCGTGCTGGTGGCTGGCGCACTCGCGGGCGCCTGGCACCGACGGGCGCGGCGCTGAAACAGGATCTGACACCAGCATCGCACCGTTGTGACACTTGCTTGTGACATCAAAGTAGTGTCATTATGACACTATGGATCTGCAACCGTATGTCGACGCCGTCCGTCACGAGTTGAACGTGGCTGCGGCGGCCGCCGGCGCCGAGGCGCAGGACCTGGCCGACCGGCTGAGCGCTCCACTGGAGTCAGCGATACGGCTGGCGCTGCTGGAAGCTCTGTCGGCCGCTGCCGAGGAGATCACCGGCGAGCTGGCGCCTCGATCCGTGGAGGTGCGACTGCGGGGCCGCGACCCGGAGTTCATCGTCAGCGTTCCGCTCGACGAGGCCTCCCACGACAACGCTGACAAAGTGTTCGTCGCCCAGTACGACGACGATGGCGGCACCTGGCGGGTCACTCTGCGGCTTCCGGAGGGACTGCGGGAGGCCGTCGAGGCGGCTGCCCGCCGTGAGGGTGCGTCGTTGAACTCCTGGCTGGTCCGTGCCGCGGCTGTGGCCAGTCAAGGGGCCAGTCAGCCCGAGTCCCGCCGCTCCACCCGAACCACCGGCCACCACATGACCGGCTGGGTGCGCTGACACCATCCACGAAGGAGACCAAAGATGCCGACGTTTGAGACCCCCGAACCGATCGCCGTGCGGATCGAAGCCGCCGATGGTTCGATCCGGCTCATTGCGAGCGACCGCTCCGACACTGCCGTCGAGGTGCGCCCGCGCGACGAATCGCGTAGTTCCGACGTCTGGGCGGCCGAGCACACCAGGGTGGATTTCCGTGACGGCAAGCTGGTCGTTTCGGGCGCCAAACGCGGCTTGCCGCTGTTTCGGGGCGGGGCCATCGACCTCGAGATCGCGCTGCCGTCGCGCTCGCGGTTGCACGCGGCGCTGGCATCGGCCGATATGCGCGCCGAAGGTGAGTTCGCCGACTTTCGGCTTGCGTCGGCCAGCGGGGACGTTGAAGTCGACTCGGTCACGGGAAAGCTCAAGGCCGCCAACACATCTGGGTCGTACACGGTGCATGCTGTGGAAGGATATGCTTCGATTGCAACCGCTTCGGGCGACGTGACGATCGGGAACCTCGACGGCGACCTGAAGTTCAAGGCCGCCAGCGGCTCGCTCACTGTTGACCGGCTGCGTGGCAGGGTGAAGTCGCGGACCGCGTCGGGACCGGTGGCCATCACAGCGGCCGTTTGTGGCGCCGTGTCGGCGCACACCAGCAGCGGTGAGATGGCGGTCGGGGTTGCCGAGGGCACCGCCGCCCGCCTGGACATCATCACTGGATCCGGTGTGGTCACCAATAGGTTGCAGCCGTCGGACGGCCCGGAGGAAGGTGACGAAACCCTCGCCCTCCACGTGCGCAGCGGCTCCGGAGACGTCACTATCCACCGCGCGAGCCCGGCGCACGAAACCGTGAGCGGGTGACGGCTACCTGATCCAGCCGCGCCGTCGGCCCCACAGGTCGCGCACCAGAACAAAGAGCGTGAGGGCGGCAAACGCGATTAGGAACCAGTCTTCGACATGGCCGACGTGGTTGCCGCGCAGCATCGCCAGCAGGAATCCGAAGATGCAGAGGCCGGTGATGTGCCAGGTGCGGTGATTGATCCTGCTCCACCCCCACGCTGCAGACGGCACCTCAGCGACGTCGACGCCGGTGAAGTGCTCCACCTCAGTACTGGCCACGGCGATTCCTCCGATTGGGACTGGAATTCAGACTCACACTGTCTCGACATTCTGGCACAGGCCGGATTGCCCGCGGGCGGGTCTGCGCGGGCTGAGGCCAGCCCCGCGTCGTTTGAAGTCCCGTGGCATCGAGATCGACGGTGGCATGGGAAGTCCGAAAGGACATCGCGCTGACGCCGATCTCGATGCCACAGCAAGGTTCGGGACCGCCGACGTTGGATCGGTAACCGAATTACTACGCGGGAGGCATCAGCACGGTGTCGATCATGTACACCGTCGCGTTGGCAGTGGGCACCCCGCCGCAGACCACGCCCGCGTTGTTGACCTTGAGGGTGTTGCCTTGGCCGGTCACCGTCACGCTCGCGCCCTGAAGGGTCTTATAGGTGCCGACGATCTTGGCCGGGCTCACTTGGCCCTGCAGTACGTGGTAGGTCAGGATGCTGTTCAGCATGCCCGCGTTGGTCTTGAGCTGGTCGATGGTGGACGCCGGTAGCTTGTTGAATGCGGCGTCCGTCGGCGCGAACACCGTGTACTGACCATTGTTGAGTGTGTCGACCAGATTCACCTGCGGGTTGAGCTTGCCCGACAGCGCCGCCGTCAGGGTTGTGAGCTCGGGATTGTTCGAGGCCGCCACCGCGACCGGTTCCTGCGCCATCCCGTCCACCGAAGCCGGACCGGTGGGATGCATCATCGCGTAATCCGCGCATCCCGGGCCGACCAGATCGGACGCCGCCGCGGTCGGGGAGATGGCCACTGCCAGGCCCACGATGCTGGCCGCCGCGAAACTGATTGACGCAATTGTGTTCTGCACTTTCATCGCCGTTTGCTCCTTTTGCAAAATACCGAGACGGTCCATGTCGTCTCGCTGAACCCGACATGATTTCTTCGGAGCCGACCGGGTTCCGGATTGGTCGCATCAAACGTTTATCCGTAGGTGAAGGAAAACACCTGCAATCCCTTGCTGGGCCGGACCTCTAGCATTCCGGGCGCCACGTGATCACCGGCGACGATCTGGTGAGCGGTCGGCGGCCCGCTGATCGGCAGGGTGGCTGGCTTTCCGTCCCGCATCACCGTGACGGTTCCGGTCCCGCCGACAACGATGTAGACGTTTTTGGCGTGGTAATTGAGCTTGATGGCCGACTTGTCGCCGTCGGCCGTCGCGCCCTGATAATCCAGCGACCACGGGCCGCTCAAGGCAAACTTGTCGGCTGCCAGAGCCGGCGGGTAGTCAAACGTCGCAGACCCTTCGTCATAGACGCCGGCGCCGCCGTAGTTCACCACTTTGCCGACCCCGAAGTACGTCTCAGGCGTGAGGCCGGCCTGCGGGGTGGTGTCGTGCGCGTCCACAGGTTGGGGGAGCTTGACCCCGGGCTTGGCGTCAGTGAGCAACTGCCTGATCAGCTTCTCGGTGCCGTCGTAGTCGCCTTCTCCGAACTTGATGTGCCGCACCGTGCCGCTGGCGTCGATCAGATACTCGGCCGGCCAGTATCGGTTGCGGTAGTTCGTCCACGTGGAGTAACCGTTGTCCAGCGCAACCGGATACGTGATGCCTAGATCGACCGCGCCTTGGGCGACGTTGCCCGCGACCCTTTCGAACGCGTACTCGGGGGTGTGCACGCCGATGACCTCTAAACCGGTGTTGTGGTAGGCCCGGTACCAGCCGACGACATGCGGGATCGCGCGTTGGCAGTTGATGCAGGAATAAGCCCAGAAGTCAATCAACACGACTTTGCCGCGCAACGAATCCAGGGTGATCGGCTTGCCGCCGGGTGTGTTCAGCCAGGCCGCAATGCCTCTGAGATCGGGTGCAGGGCCGCAGTTTTCGAGCTGCACCGCTCCGTCGCTGCAGTTCGACAGCTGGGCGTTCTGGTCGTTGACGATGCCGCCGAGGTTCAGCTTTTCCCGTATCTTGGCAGAGTCCCCGATTTTCTGTTGGAGTGGGGCGGTGTAGTCGGGAATTGCCCGCTGCAGCGCCGCCGGCAGATCGAATACCAGCGCCACCGCGAGCAGGATCGCGACGATTCCCGCGGCGATTCGGATCTCGCGCTGGCGACGCCGAAAAGCGCTCACCCGCTCGGCCACCCGTTGGCCGGTCAACGCGAAGAACAACAGCGGCAGGGCGGCACCGAGCGCGAACGCGCCGGTGAGCACGACGGTTCCCACGCCGATGGTTGCCGTGGCCCCGGCCACGACAATCGCGGCGAGAACGGGACCCGCGCAGGGGACGTACAGCACGCCCAGCGCCAGACCGAGTCCGAAACCGTTGCCGCCGGTGGTGATTTGCTTCTGTGGTATGCGGGAGAACGGCCGCTCCAGCAGCTGTTCAAACCGCGGAAAGATGAGACCGATGCCGATCGCCACCAAGGCGACCAACGCGACCCAGCGGATGGCATCCTGCGGCAGGTGCAGCACCGACAGTAGTGCCGAGCCGAGGAGGGTGACAACGCTGAAGCTGAGCACCAGACCACCGATAACCCGGTAAGGACGCAATCTCGCTGACAGCGCACGTTTCGGCTGGACCGCCACGGCGCCTTCGGATTTCGGTGGCGCCGCTGCGGTGGCGTTCTGCGCGCCCGAGAAAAAGATCACCGGCAGGACCGGCAGGATGCATGGTGATATTCCGGTGATCAGGCCTCCGAGGAAGCCGACTAGCGCGAGGGTCAACATGCCTTGTATTCGTTGCCGTCGCGGTCACGGATCGGCCAGGGCGGCAACGAATTTCGCCGCACCAACCACCGCTCGCCGACACGGCAAGGCAGCCCGCCGGCGCGGGCTGCCTTGCCACGACTGCGGAGAACGTCACTGGCCCGGAGGCATCAGCACCGTGTCGATCATGTACACCGTCGCGTTTGCGGTGTGCACCCCGCCACACACCAGGCCCGCGTTGTCGACCTTGAGGTCGTTTCCTTGGCCGGTCACTGTCGACTTGGCGCCCTGCAGGGTTGTGTGGGTGCCGTCGACCTTTGCTGGACTCAGCTGGCCCTGCACCACGTGGTAGGTCAGGATGCTTTTCAGCAGTTGGGAGTCCGTCTTGAGCTTGTCGATGGTGGCCGCCGGAAGTTTGTCGAATGCCGCATTAGTGGGGGCGAACACTGTGTACTGGCCATTGTTGAGGGTGTCGACCAGGTTCACGTTCGTGTTCAGCTTGCCCGATAACGCCGAGGTCAGGGTACTCAGCATCGGATTGTTCGACGCCGCCGTCGCGACGGGGTCCTGCGCCATCCCGGCAACCGACCCGGGACCGCTGGGATTCTGTGCCGCGTAATCCGCGCACCCAGGACCAACCAGGTCCGCCATTGCGGACGTCGCCATGCTGGTCGCAGGTTTCGCGCTGGTGGTGTCTTGAGATGCGGGTTTAGTGCTCGAACACCCCGATAAACCCACGATCGCGATCGTCGCGAGGCTCGCCGCAGCTACTGTCTTGGCCTGAGCGTTCATCATTGCGTTTCGATTCCTTTGCTACATACGGCCTTTGCCGCCGCCCTCCGGGTTGAACACAAGTTATTCGGAGTGACGGCGGTCACGGATGGGTCCGGAATCGCTCGCGTTCCGTGCCGCCCAGCACGCAAAGTTGATGCGGGCGCGCCGCGATAGACGTGCCGAAGCGGCACAATGAGTGAGTGACCAACCCGACGACCGAAGGGCACCACGGCGACCGCCGCCTGCGCGTGCTGGTGCTGGGCAGTACCGGCTCAATCGGCACCCAGGCGCTGGAGGTCATCGCCGCCAATCCAGACCGCTTCGAGGTGGTCGGGCTGGCCGCCGGGGGCGCGAACGTGGACACGTTGCTGCGGCAGCGCGCCGAGACCGGGGTAACCAATATCGCCATCACCGATGATCACGCGGCACAGATGGTCGGCAACGTCCCCTACCACGGACCCGATGCGGTCACCCAGCTGGTCGAGGAGACCGAGGCCGACGTCGTCCTCAATGCGCTGGTCGGGGCGCTGGGCCTGCGACCGACACTGGCTGCGCTGGAATCGGGTGCCCGGCTGGCGCTGGCCAACAAGGAATCACTGGTCGCGGGGGGTCCACTGGTGCTGCGGGCGGCGCAGCCGGGTCAGATCGTGCCCGTCGACTCCGAGCACTCCGCGTTGGCCCAGTGCCTGCGCGGTGGTACCCCCGACGAAGTCGCCAAGCTGGTGCTGACCGCCTCCGGCGGGCCGTTTCGCGGCTGGGCCGCCGCCGACCTCGAGGGCGTCACCCCGGAGCAGGCCGGCGCCCACCCAACCTGGTCGATGGGCCCGATGAACACGCTGAACTCGGCGTCGCTGGTCAACAAGGGGCTCGAGGTCATCGAAACCCACCTGCTGTTCGGCATTCCCTACGACCGCATCGAGGTCGTCGTGCACCCTCAGTCAATTGTTCATTCGATGGTCACCTTCATCGACGGCTCGACGATCGCCCAGGCCAGCCCACCGGACATGAAGCTGCCCATTTCTTTGGCGTTGGGTTGGCCCCGGCGGGTCAGCGGTGCTGCTCCTGCCTGCGATTTCACTACCGCGTCGACCTGGGAGTTCGAGCCGCTGGACACCGACGTCTTCCCCGCGGTCGAGCTGGCCCGCCATGCCGGTCAGGCCGGTGGCTGCATGACCGCCGTGTACAACGCGGCCAACGAAGAAGCGGCAGCGGCGTTCCTTGCCGGCCGGATCGGCTTCCCCGCCATCGTCGGCACAATCGCCGACGTGTTGCACAGCGCCGACCAATGGGCGGCTCCACCCGCTACCGTGGATGACGTACTCGAGGCGCAGCGCTGGGCCCGTGAGCGAGCGCAACGCGCGGTTGCAACAAAAAGCCCGGGCCCGGCTTCTGGAAAGGTCACCGAAATGGCCTTAGAAAGGTCCTAACAGCGGAGATGATGTTCGTTCTCGGCATTGTGCTGTTCGCACTCGCCATCCTGATCTCGGTGGCCCTGCACGAGTGTGGCCACATGTGGGTTGCGCGCGCCACCGGCATGAAGGTGCGCCGCTATTTCGTTGGCTTCGGCCCCACGCTGTGGTCGACCCGGCGCGGTGAAACCGAGTACGGCGTCAAGGCCGTTCCACTGGGCGGTTTCTGTGACATCGCCGGCATGACCCCGGTCGAGGAGCTGGCGCCCGATGAACGTGACCGCGCCATGTACAAGCAGGCGACCTGGAAGCGTGCAGCGGTGCTGTTCGCCGGGCCTGGCATGAACTTCGTTATCTGCCTGGTGCTGATCTATGGCATTGCACTGGTCTGGGGGCTGCCGAACCTGCACCCGTCCACCAAGGCCGTAATCGGTGAAACTGCTTGTGTCGCACCGGAAGTAGCCCTGGGTAAGGTCGGGAACTGCACCGGTCCAGGCCCGGCGGCGCTCGCCGGAATTCGGCCCGGCGACGTTGTCGTCAAAGTCGGTGACACCCCGGTGTCCACCTTCGAAGACATGGCCGCCGCGGTACGCAAGTTGCACGGAACCGTTCCGGTCGTCGTCGATCGTGACGGCACCTCAATCACCACCTACGTCGACGTCACGCCCACCCAACGCTTCATCTCCAACGGCCAGGGCAGTCAACCCGAGGCATCCACGGTCGGTGCCATCGGGGTCGGTGCACCTCGTCTGGTGCCGATGCGCTACGGTGTGTTCTCCGCCGTGCCCGCCACCTTCGCCTTCGCCGGCGACCTGACCGTCGAGGTGGGCAAGGCGCTGGTCACCATTCCGACCAAGGTCGGCGCGCTGGTGCACGCCATCGGTGGTGGTCAGCGCGACCCGCAGACGCCGATGAGCGTGGTCGGCGCCAGCATCATCGGCGGCGACACCGTCGACCATGGGCTGTGGGTGGCGTTCTGGTTCTTCTTGGCTCAGTTGAACCTCATTCTTGGTGCCATCAACCTTTTGCCGTTGCTGCCGTTCGATGGCGGTCACATCGCAGTCGCGGTGTTCGAGAAGATCCGCAACATGATCCGGTCGGCCCGTGGCAAAGTGGCGGCCGCGCCGGTGAACTATCTCAAACTCATGCCCGCGACGTACGTGGTGTTGGTCTTTGTGGTCGGGTACATGCTGTTGACCGTGACCGCCGATCTGGTCAACCCGATCAGGCTCTTCCAATAGACGACAAACCAGAGAGAAGCGAACAGTGACCATTGGTCTGGGCATGCCGGAGGCTCCGGCGCCCACGCTTGCCCCCCGGCGCACCACGCGTCAACTGATGGTCCGCGACGTCGGGGTCGGCAGCGACTATCCGATCTCGGTGCAGTCGATGTGCACCACCAAGACTCATGACGTCAACTCGACCTTGCAGCAGATCGCCGAGTTGACCGCTGCCGGCTGCAACATCGTCCGGGTGGCCTGCCCGCGTCAAGAGGATGCCGACGCGCTTGCCGAAATCGCCCGACACAGTCAGATTCCGGTGATCGCCGACATCCACTTTCAGCCGAAGTACATCTTCGCCGCCATCGACGCCGGGTGTGCCGCGGTGCGGGTAAACCCGGGCAATATCAAGGAATTCGACGGCCGGGTCGCCGAGGTCGCCAAGGCCGCCGGCGAGGCCGGTATCCCGATCCGCATCGGCGTCAACGCTGGCTCGCTGGACAAGCGGTTCATGGAGAAGTACGGCAAGGCCACGCCCGAGGCGCTGGTCGAGTCGGCGCTGTGGGAGGCCTCGCTGTTCGAGGAGCACGGCTTCGGCGACATCAAGATCAGCGTCAAGCACAACGACCCGGTGGTGATGGTCACCGCCTACGAGCAGCTGGCCGCCCAGTGCGACTATCCGCTGCACCTCGGCGTCACCGAGGCCGGTCCCGCTTTCCAGGGCACCATCAAGTCCGCGGTCGCCTTCGGCGCACTGTTGTCCCGGGGTATCGGCGACACCATTCGGGTGTCGCTGTCGGCGCCACCGGTCGAGGAGGTCAAGGTCGGCAATCAGATTCTCGAGTCGCTGAACCTGCGGCCGCGTTCACTCGAGATAGTGTCCTGCCCGTCGTGCGGTCGAGCCCAGGTCGACGTCTACACGTTGGCCAACGAGGTCACCGCTGGCCTGGACGGTCTCGACGTGCCGCTGCGCGTGGCCGTGATGGGGTGCGTCGTCAACGGTCCGGGTGAGGCCCGTGAGGCTGACCTGGGCGTCGCATCGGGAAACGGCAAAGGCCAGATCTTTGTTCGGGGTGAAGTGATCAAGACCGTGCCCGAAGCCCAGATCGTCGAGACGCTGATCGAGGAGGCAATGCGGCTGGCCTCAGAAATGACTGCGATGGGCTCCGAATCTGATCACGGTCCGGGCACGACAACGAGCGGTTCGCCAGTTGTGACCGTAAGCTGATGGGGGCCAGTCCCTGTCCATTGGCCCTCTGTTCGCACCACAGAGAGTACTGAGATGTCGGCTCCGCCCATCCTTCGCCTTGTCGGCGAGCAACGGGTGTCGGTGGTGCGCGATGCCGCAGCCGTGTGGCGTGTATTCGACGACGACCCGGTCGGGTCGTGCATGGTCGCGGCCCGGGTCACAGACCATGGCATCGATCCCAATTCGATTGGCGGGGAGCTGTGGACGCGTCGCGGCGCGGAAGAGTCGCTGTGCTTCGCCGGTGCCAACCTCATCCCGCTGCGCGGCGGACCGGCTGATCTGAATGCGTTCGCCGACGAGGCGATGAGCGGGTCGCGGCGCTGTTCGTCGCTGGTCGGTAGGGCCGACTTGGTGTTGCCCATGTGGCAGCGGCTCGAGTCGGCCTGGGGCCCGCCGCGTGACGTGCGCGAGCACCAACCGCTGATGGCGCTGGCCACCCACCCGAACTGCGAGATCGACCCCGGCG
Source organism: uncultured Actinomycetota bacterium (assembly GCA_963728815.1). GTDB lineage: Bacteria > Actinomycetota > Actinomycetes > Mycobacteriales > Mycobacteriaceae > Mycobacterium. The sequence goes on along the minus strand of CAVSLH010000009.1, from coordinate 890,447 downwards.
TGCGCCAGGTCCGGCCGGACGAACTGGACGCCTACCTGGTGGCCGCCGTCGACATGTTCATCGGCGAAGTGGGCGTCGACCCGCGGCTCGGCGACGGCGGTCGCGGTTACCGTCGCCGGGTGGCCAGCCTCATCGCGGCCGGGCGTGCCTGGGCCCGCTTCGAGGAAGGTCAGGTCGTCTTCAAGGCCGAAGTGGGATCGCAGTCGCCGGCAGTCGGGCAGATCCAAGGGGTCTGGGTTCATCCCGAGCGGCGCGGCCTGGGCCTGGGCACTGGCGGCACCGCAACGTTGGCCGCGGTGATCGTCGGTACTGGGCGTATCGCCAGCTTGTATGTGAACAACTTCAATACTGTGGCCCGTGCCGCGTACGCCCGCGTCGGCTTCACTGAAGTGGGCACCTTCGCGACGGTGCTGCTGGATTGAGCGCGGGTTAGGCACCGTGTCGCTGCGTAACTACAGGCTCGACGAAAAGAGGCGCGACCCAACTTTGCCATAACGTTTGGGTCTCGGTGTGTCTGCGCCAGTGTCGAAGCCACAGTTCTTAACATCAGCAACGATGGTAACAAGAACAACACTGGCCTCGTCGGCCGCATGTTTGTTGTTGGGCGCGGTTATCGCACTGCCGGGGTGCACGCCGCGGCCTGACGGTCCCGGCCCGGCTGCCGACAGGTTCTTTGGCGCGCTCGCCATCGGCGACACCGCGACGGCCGCCCAACTCAGCGACAACCCCAACGAAGCCCGCGAAGCGCTCAACGCAGCATGGGCCGGACTGCAAGCCACCCACTTGGACGCGCAGATTCTCAGCTCGAAGTACGCCGAGGACACCGGCACAGTCAACTATCGCTTCACCTGGCATCTGCCCAAGAACCGGACCTGGAGCTACGACGGCCAGCTGAAGATGGCGCGCGACGAGGGGCGCTGGGAGGTTCGGTGGGCTGCCACCGGGCTGCATCCCAAGCTGGGCGAGCATCAGACGTTCGCGCTACGGGCCGATCCGCCGCGGCGCGCCTCGGTGAATGAATTGGGCGGCAGCGATGTCCTGGCGCCTGGCTACCTCTACCACTACACGCTGGACGCCAGTCAGGCCGGGCGCGACCTGATCGGGACGGCTCACGCCGTCGTGGAGGCCCTGCGCCCTTTTAATAACACGCTGAACGACCCGCAGCTACTCGCCGAACAAGCCAGCTCGGCGACCCAGCCGCTAGACCTGGTCACGCTGCACCCCGACGACAACGACAAGGTCGCCCCGGCGATTGGCAAACTGCCCGGCGTCGTGATCACACCCCAGGCTGACATTCTGCCGACCGATCCACATTTCGCGCCGGCGGTCATCGCCGAGGTGAAGAAGGCCGTGATCAACCAACTCGACGGTCAGGCGGGCTGGCGGGTGGTCAGCGTCAACCAGAACGGTGTCGACGTCGCGGTGCTGCACGAGGTCGAAGGGTCGCCGGCGCCGTCGGTCTCGATCACTCTGGACCGGGTGGTGCAAAACGCCGCTCAGCACGCGGTGGATACCAGGGGCGGCAAAGCGATGATCGTCGTGATCAAGCCGTCGACGGGGGAGATCCTCGCGATCGCGCAGAACGCGGGGGCAGACACCCAGGGCCCGCTTGCCACCACCGGCCTGTTCCCACCCGGGTCGACCTTCAAGATGATCACCGCTGGCGCGGCCATCGACCGCGATATGGCGACGCCCAATACGATGCTGGGCTGCCCGGGCCACATCGATATCGGGCACCGCACCATCCCCAACTACGGCGGCTTCGATCTCGGCGTGGTGCCGATGTCACGTGCGTTCGCCAGTTCCTGCAACACCACGTTCGCCGAGTTGGGCAGCAGGATGCCGCCCCGTGGTCTGACCCAGGCGGCCACCAGGTACGGGATCGGGCTCGACTATCAAGTGGACGGCATCACCACGGTAACCGGGTCGGTGCCGCCGACGGTGGACCTGGCCGAGCGCACTGAGGACGGCTTTGGCCAGGGCAAGGTGCTGGTCACTCCGTTCGGCATGGCCCTGGTGGCGGCCACGGTAGCTGCCGGCAAGACCCCGGTGCCGCAGCTGATCGCCGGCCGGGCGACGACGGTCGAAGGCGACAACACGCCGATCACCCCGAAGATGATCGACGCGCTGCGACCGATGATGCGCCTGGTGGTGACCAACGGGACCGCCAAGGAGATCGCCGGCTGCGGTGAGGTGTTCGGCAAGACCGGTGAAGCCGAGTTCCCGGGCGGATCGCACTCGTGGTTCGCCGGGTATCGCGGCGACCTGGCGTTCGCATCGCTGATCGTCGGGGGTGGCAGCTCGGAATACGCGGTCCGGATGACCAAGGTGATGTTCGAGTCATTGCCGCCGGGCTACCTGACTTAGTGCGGGTCCCGGCTCTGCGACAGCGGTAAGTTGCGCAGTAGGCGAAGTTCGCCCTTGAAGCGCTGGCAGAACATCAGGAAAGGCCATGACGGAGACCGGTGGGGACATGGTGGCGTTGCGGGTCTCGGACGCCGACCGGAACGGCATAATGCGGCGACTGCACAACGCCGTCGCGCTCGGGCTGATCGATATCGACGAGTTCGAGCAGCGCTCGTCACGGGTGTCCTACGCGCGTACCCGAAGCGAGCTGGACGGGCTGGTCGGCGACCTGCCCGGGCCGGGCGCGATTGTCACGTCCGCGGCTGACCGCGTGGAACTGCGTGGCTGGGCAGGCTCACTGAAGCGCCACGGCGAATGGATGGTGCCCACCCGGCTGGCGCTGGTGCGCCGGCTTGGGTCGATCGAACTCGACCTCACCAAGGCCCGTTTCGCAGGGCCGGTGGTGGTCATCGAACTCGACATGAAGTTCGGCTCGGTGGAGATCCGGTTGCCTGACGGCGCCAGCGCCTCCATCGACGACGTCGAGGTCTATGTGGGCAGCGCGAGCGACCGCCGCAAAGACGCCGCGGCGGAAGGAACGCCGCATGTCGTATTGACCGGTCAGGTGGTGTGCGGCTCAGTGGTCATCCGGGGACCGCGGCGCTCGTTTCTGCGCCGCCCGGGACGGCGTGATTAAGCTAGCGGCATGCCTGGTCGCAGCGCTCTTTCCCCCGGAGTGTTGTCCCCGACGCTGCCGGTGCCCAACCGCGTCCCGCGCCCGGAATACGTCGGCAAGGCGACCGCGCAGGAGGGCACAGAGCCGTGGGTGCAGACACCGGAGGTGATCGAGAAGATGCGCGTCGCCGGCCGGATCGCGGCCGGTGCGCTGGCCGAGGCGGGCAAGGCGGTTGCGCCGGGCGTGACGACCGACGAATTGGACCGGATTGCACACGATTACATGGTCGACCACGGAGCCTATCCGTCGACGCTGGGCTACAAGGGATTTCCGAAGTCGTGCTGCACGTCGCTCAACGAGGTCATCTGCCACGGAATCCCCGACTCGACGGTGATTGCCGACGGGGACATCGTCAACATCGATGTGACCGCCTACATCGATGGGGTGCACGGCGACACCAATGCCACCTTTCTGGCCGGCGACGTCTCAGAAGAGCACCGGCTGCTCGTTGAGCGAACCCGGGAGGCGACGATGCGCGCGATCAACGCCGTCAAACCCGGGCGTGCGTTGTCGGTAATTGGTCGGGTCATCGAGTCGTATGCAAATCGGTTCGGGTACAACGTGGTTCGCGACTTCACCGGTCACGGTATTGGCACCACGTTTCACAACGGGCTGGTTGTCTTGCATTACGATCAGCCCACTGTCGCGACAATCATGCAGCCGGGAATGACATTCACCATCGAGCCGATGATCAACCTCGGCGCGCTGGACTACGAAATCTGGGGCGACGGCTGGACAGTGGTCACCAAGGACCGCAAGTGGACCGCGCAGTTTGAGCACACCCTGCTGGTCACCGACACCGGCGTCGAGATCCTAACGGTCCTCTGACGTGCATCGCTTGGCGCCAGCCAAAACAGGGTGAGCGGGGCTCTGCTGGTCGCGGGCACCAGCTCCGACGCAGGGAAATCCGTTGTAGTAGCGGGTCTGTGCCGGCTGCTGGCACGCAGCGGGGTTCGGGTCGCACCGTTCAAGGCGCAGAACATGTCCAACAATTCCGTTGTCACCGTCGAGGGTGGTGAGATCGGCCGAGCCCAGGCGATGCAGGCCCGGGCGGCGGGGCTGGAACCCAGCGTGCGATTCAACCCGATTCTGCTCAAACCGGGCAGTGACCGGACGTCGCAATTGGTGATCCGAGGGCAGGTCGCCGACGCAGTGACCGCGGCTGGGTATATGCAGCACCGCGACCGGCTGGCCGGCATCGTCATTGACGAGTTATCTTCCCTGCGTGATGAATTCGATGCAGTGATCTGTGAAGGCGCCGGTTCCCCGGCCGAAATAAACTTGCGTGCGACGGATTTAGCCAACATGGGACTGGCCAGGGCCGCGAACCTGCCAGTGGTCGTGGTCGGCGACATCGATCGCGGAGGTCTTTTGGCTCATCTGTTCGGGACCGTGGCGGTGCTCGAGCCCGACGACCAGGCGCTGGTCGCGGGCTTCATCATCAACAAGTTCCGCGGCGACCGGGCGCTGCTGGAGCCCGGGCTGCGGCAGTTGTTCAGCTTGACCGGGCGCCCGACCTACGGGGTGCTGCCGTACGCCGACGACCTCTGGGTGGACGCCGAGGATTCGCTGTCGGTGCTCGCCCATCGTGTTGTCGGCGCGCCGGCGCCCCCGCGGGGCGACGAGTGGCTGCGGGTGGCCGCGGTCCGCCTGCCCCGGATTTCCAACTCCACTGATGTGGAAGCGCTGGCATGCGAACCGGGCGTGCTGGTGCGCTGGGTCACCGACCCCGGCGAATTGGCTGACGTCGATTTGATAGTTCTTCCCGGCAGCAAGGCCACTGTTGCCGACCTGTCATGGCTGCATGACCGCGGCCTGGCCGGCCCGATCGCTGCTCACGCCCGGGCAGGCAAGCCGGTACTGGGGATCTGCGGGGGCTTTCAGATGTTGTGCCGGTGCATCGTGGACGGGATCGAATCCGGAGCCGGGGAAGTCGCGGGGCTGGGGCTGTTGGACGCCGACATCGTCTTCACCGCCGACAAGGTCCTGCGCTGCTGGCCGCCTCCCCTGAGCGGATATGAAATCCATCACGGGCGGCTCACCCGGTCGGTCGAGGCCAGCTGGTTCGACCTAGAAGCCGAACCAGACTCTGAGCCACAGGGCATCGTGCGCGGCGCGGTTTTCGGCACCCACTGGCATGGCCTGTTGGATAACGACGATTTTCGCCGTGGGTGGCTTGTTCGGGTGGCTGCGGCGGCTGGGCGGAGCCGGTTCGTTGTGGCTGATGATGTTGATGTCGCCCAGCGCCGCGAAGGTCAGTTGGAGCTGATGGCCGATCTGTTGGCGTCTCATGTTGACGTGGAGGGCGTGGTTGGGCTGCTTGAGGGGGGGCCGCCGCGGCGTCCGTGTGTTGTTAGTGGATTGCGGTCGTGGCGTGAGTAGGTGACGGCATCGGCCGCCGCAGAATCGGGCGGCGCCGGGTCGGCCTTTCGGGCCAAGCCTTCGTAAACCGCCGGATTCCTCAGCTGGCCCGCGTCGGGGGCATCGAAATTTGAGTCAAAGCGTTGCTGCCGCAATAATTCTGGATTACGAACTGGTAAGTCGGCGTGCGCGGGCGCCGTCAGAACTGACAGTGAACTGTGAGTACCGGCGGAAACGGCCCGTATGCAGGCCAATTAGCTGTAACGTGCGAAAGTGCCCTCGATGATGACCACGCTCGACGGGTTTCCGGTCCCCGTGGCCGTGACCGGTCCAGAGAAAGGCGTCGTCGTCGTCATACTCGGCGCCGAGCAGCGTGCGCCCGCCGCCTACGACGCGGTGTGTGAGCGCCTGCACACCGCTTCGCTTCGGACCGTCGTTATCGGCCCTGACCCGCGGCTAACCCCGAAGTCGGTGGTCGGCATCCTCGACGCCCTGGGGATCGGGTGGGCGGTGGTGGTCGGCGACCGTGCCGGCGGCGAGCTCGCCTGGAAACTTGCGGCAACCAGGTTGGGCCGGTTCGTTGGTCTAGTGGCCATCGACCGCGGACATCCACGCGTGGCCGATCTCGACGGCGTAATTCGCGATGAAGACTGCCCGCCGGTAGAGGTCGCCACCACCGTTTTGGTCAGCTCCCCGGCCGCCCGGGCAATGGCCCGCGACAGCCAGCGATTCGTCTACGCCGACTACCGCGTGGTGGACCTCCTTGGGCGGCGCAACGCACAAGAGTCGACCGCGCAGTTGGCCGCCGAGATCGTGTTGCGCACCAGCACCTGGTAACACCGCCACGGGAGTGCCCACCGCGTAGCGGTCTAGGCTTGCGCATGACCTGGCCGCTGAGGTCCGAGTGGTTGGCCGTTAACCCGTGTATTAACTCCGGGAAGGTATCCGATGGCTGAGTTTCCGTCATGGGGCGGGAGGTAAGTGCTGTGACGGATTTAGGTTCTCCGATGTTGTCGTTAGCCGACCTTGAACGAATGATCGCGGCAGGCGATGTCGACACTGTCATCGTGGCGTTCGCCGACATGCAGGGCCGGCTCACCGGCAAGCGGGTGCCGGGCCGGCACTTCGTCGACGAAGTCGCCGCGCACGGTGCCGAATGCTGCAGCTATCTGCTTGCCGTCGACGTCGACATGAACACCGTGGCCGGTTATGCGATGTCCAGTTGGGACACCGGCTACGGCGACATGGTGATGATGCCGGACCTCAACACCCTTCGGCTCGTACCCTGGCTGCCCGGCACGGCGCTCGTGATAGCCGATCTGGGCTTCAGCGACGGCAGCGCGGTCGCCGCCTCGCCGCGCAGCATCCTGCGCCGCCAGCTGGACCGTCTCAGCTACCAGGGACTGGCGGCGAATGTCGCCACCGAACTCGAGTTCGCGGTGTTCGACGAGACATATCGGCAGGCATGGGCCAGCGGCTACCGCGGGCTGACTCCGGCCAGCGACTACAACATCGACTACGCGATATTGGCGTCGTCGCGGATGGAGCCGCTGCTGCGCGACATCCGGCTCGGCATGCAAGGCGCGGGTCTGCACTGCGAGGCCATCAAGGGTGAGTGCAATCGGGGCCAGCAGGAGATCGGGTTCCGTTATGACGATGCGCTGGTCACCTGTGATAACCACGCCATCTACAAAAACGGCGCCAAGGAAATCGCCGACCAGCATGGCAAGAGTCTGACGTTCATGGCGAAATACGATGAGCGCGAGGGCAATAGCTGTCACATCCACCTCTCGCTTCGCGCGGTGGGGGCACGCCCCCACGAGTGGGAGATACCCCCACCCGCTTGCGGGGGAGATGGCTCCGCGGTGTTCGCCGATAGCAGCCGACCGCACGGCATGTCATCGATATTTGCTAGCTTCCTCGCCGGCGGATTGGCCACCATGGCCGAACTCACGTTGTTCTATGCGCCGAATATCAACTCCTACAAGCGATTTGCTGACGGCAGCTTCGCGCCGACGGCAGTGGCATGGGGACTGGACAACCGCACCTGCGCTATGCGGGTCGTCGGCCGCGACCACAACATCCGAATGGAATGCCGCGTGCCCGGCGGCGATGTCAACCCGTACCTCGCGGTGGCGGCCCTGGTCGCGGGAGGGCTGTACGGGATTGAGCGGAAACTTCAGCTACCTGAGCCTTCTAATGGCAATGCCTACGAAACCGCCGGCCTAGAACGGCTGCCCGCCACACTGGCCGAGGCCGCCGCGCTGTTGGACAAATCAACCGTCGCGCGGGAGGCGTTCGGTGACGGCGTGGTCGCGCATTACCTGAACAACGCCCGCGTGGAGTTGGCGGCGTTCAACGCGGCGGTCACGGACTGGGAGAGGATACGTGGATTTGAGCGCCTCTAGATCGGATCGCCCTGCGAGACCGATAGTGGGCCTGACCACCTACCTGGATCGGGCGCAGACCGGCGTCTGGGACGTCTCGGCGAGCTTTCTGCCTGCCAATTACTTCCAGGGCGTCACCATGGCCGGCGGTATCGCGGTGCTGCTGCCGCCGCAGCCGGTGGATCCCGACGCTGCCAACCGGGTGCTCGACAGCCTCGACGGTCTGGTGATCACCGGGGGCAAGGACGTCGACCCCGCCGCCTACGGCGAGCAGGCACATCCGGACACCGACGAGCCGGGCCCTGACCGTGACGCCTGGGAGTTCGCGCTTCTGCAGGGTGCGCTGCAACGTGGGCTGCCGGTGCTGGGCATCTGCCGGGGCGCGCAGGTGGTCAATGTTGCGTTCGGCGGGACGCTGCACCAACACCTCCCCGACGTCCTCGGCCACAACGGACATCGGGCAGGCAATGCGGAATTCACCACATTGCCGGTGCGCATAGTGGCGGGAACCCGGCTGGCCGGGTTGCTCGGGGAGTCGGCCGAGGTGCGGTGCTACCACCATCAGGCGGTCGCCGAAGTCGGCGAGGGCCTGGTGGTCAGCGCCTGGGACGCCGACGGCGTGATCGAGGCGCTCGAGCTGCCCGGGGATAAGTTTGTGCTTGCCGTGCAGTGGCATCCGGAGGAGTGCCTAAACGACCTGCGGCTGTTCGCGGCGGTGGTGGACGCCGCGCGGTCGTACGCGGGCCACGTGAGCTGAGCAGAGCGAAGATGAGCACAGCCCAGCTGATCAACCCCGCCACCGAGGAAGTGCTGCGGTCGGTCGAGCACGCCGATGCCGCCGCCGTCGACGACGCGGTGCGGCGGGCGCAGGTGGCCCAGCGGCGGTGGGCAGGGTTGCCGCCGGCGCAGCGGGCCGCCGGCCTGCGAGCATTCGCGGCCGCCGTCGCAGCCCACATCGACGAGCTGGCCGCGCTCGAGGTAGCCAATTCTGGGCACCCCATCGCGTCGGCCGAATGGGAAGCCGGCCACGTTCGCGACGTGCTGGCCTTCTACGCGGCCAGCCCGGAACGCTTGTCCGGCAAGCAGATTCCTGCCGCTGGCGGCCTCGACGTCACCTTCCACGAGCCGCTGGGCGTGGTCGGCGTGATCACGCCGTGGAATTTCCCGATGATGATCGCGTCCTGGGGCATCGCCCCGGCCCTGGCCGCCGGCAATGCTGTGCTGGTCAAACCCGCCGAGTGGACCCCGCTGACCACGATCCGGCTCGGTGCGCTGGCGGTCGAGGCCGGGCTGGACGAGGACCTGCTGCAGGTGCTGCCGGGTAAGGGCGCGGTGGTCGGGGAACGGTTCGTCACCCATCCCGGAGTCCGCAAGATCGTCTTCACCGGGTCCACCGAAGTCGGCAAGCGGGTGATGGCCGGTGCGGCCGCTCAGGTCAAGCGGGTCACGCTGGAGCTCGGTGGCAAAAGCGCCAACATCATCTTCTCCGACTGCGACCTGGAGCGCGCGGCGGCAACCGCTCCGGCCGGGGTGTTCGACAATGCGGGCCAGGATTGCTGTGCCCGCAGCCGGATCCTGGTGCAGCGCAGCGTTTACGACCGGTTCATGGAGCTTCTCGAGCCGGCGGTGAAGGGCGTCGTCGTCGGGAACCCTGAATCCCGCGACACTGAAATGGGGCCGCTGGTGTCCGGTGCACACCGCGACAAGGTGGCCTCTTACGTGCCCGACGACGCCCCCGTCGCGTTTCGCGGCACGGCGCCGTCTGGGCGCGGATTCTGGTTTCCACCAACGGTTCTCACCCCGGCGCGCACCGACCGCACGGTCACCGACGAGATTTTCGGTCCGGTCGTCACCGTGCTGATGTTCGACGACGAGCATGACGCCATCACGGTGGCCAACGACACCGCCTACGGGCTTTCGGGATCGATCTGGACGGACGACCTGTCCCGCGCATTGCGGGTGTCGCGGGCGGTCGAGGCCGGCAACCTGTCGGTGAACTCGCACTCGTCGGTGCGTTACAACACGCCCTTCGGTGGTTTCAAACAGTCGGGGTTGGGCCGTGAGCTGGGGCCGGACGCACCGCTGCATTTCACCGAGACCAAGAACGTGTTCATCGCGATCAAGGAGGTGTGATGGACCTGACCCGACGGCTGGCGGGCCGGGTGGCGGTCATCACCGGCGGTGGCAGCGGCATTGGTCTGGCTGCCGGCCGGCGGATGCGTGCCGAAGGCGCGACCATCGTCGTCGGCGACATCGACGGCGACGCCGGTGCGGCAGCGGCTGAGGAGCTTTCCGGTTTGTTTGTGCCAGTTGATGTTTCCGACGAGGGCGCGGTCAACACGCTGTTCGACACCGCGGCGCAGACCTACGGCTCGGTTGACATCGCGTTCAACAATGCCGGCATCTCGCCGCCCGAGGACGACCTGATCGAAAACACCGAGCTGCCGGCGTGGCAACGAGTCCAAGACGTCAACCTCAAATCGGTGTACCTGTGCTGCCGGGCGGCGTTGCGGCACATGGTGCCCGCCGGGAAGGGTTCGATCATCAACACGGCGTCGTTCGTTGCGGTGCTGGGGTCGGCGACCTCGCAGATCTCCTACACCGCCTCCAAGGGCGGGGTGCTCGCCATGTCACGCGAGCTGGGCGTGCAATTCGCTCGGCAGGGCATCCGAGTCAACGCGCTGTGCCCCGGGCCGGTCAACACCCCGTTGCTGCAGGAGCTTTTCGCCAAGGACCCCGAACGGGCGGCGCGCCGGCTGGTGCACGTGCCGCTCGGCCGATTCGCCGACCCTGACGAAATCGCGGCTGCTGTAGCATTTTTGGCCAGCGACGACGCGTCGTTTATCACAGCCTCGACCTTCTTGGTGGACGGCGGTATCAGCTCGGCCTACGTTACCCCGCTCTAGATCTCGCTACCGACGGAAGGGGCACGCTGCCTCTTCATCGAATTCCGCTGCACCGATCGGCTCGCAGATCCAGCCCCTACGCAGCTTCCGCGGGGTGACGGGACTTGGGGTCGTGACCGTTACCCGGAGAAGCACGGCTCCGGGCCGTCACATCCGGGTTTTTGATGCATCACGGGGGTACAAACCAAGCCATCCTGCCATGCAGGCGGTGGCGCGGCCCATGGTTATTTGCCCCCTACCCATCGGCATCGGTGGCGTAGTGGCCGCCATGGTCAAGCGTCATGACGCCCCACTGGGCTGGGTCGGTGGCGGTAGTCCTGGCAACGAGGCAGAGAGACCCACCCGGATTCCCCGCTCTATCTCTTCCCTCGGAGCTCGGCTGCCGGGTGGAGCTGTCTCTCGGCAGCTACAGCTGAGGGCGCCGAACGGGTTCGGGTTGGTGCCGCTCGGGTTCGGGTCGGCGCTGGCCGGTGCCGCTCCCCCAACACAGGAGCCGACAGCGATAGCAGCGCTGACCAGTATTTTCGTGATCACTTGGTGGTGCTGAGTCGTCATGTCATCCTCTTTCCTCTTGATGAAACGGTGGTAAGACTTGACACCGAGAACAATGTTCCGGGCGTCCGAATGCTTCACCGCGGATACACATCCCATGAACGCCACTATTTCGTGTCCCTTGTTGGTTAGACGGTTCATGCTTTTGATGCTTCGCCGCCCAAAGGGCCCTCAGTAGAGGTCCTGATGTTGTGGGGCCACAAAACCTGTTCGTTGTCGTGCTGTCGGAATGTGACCGGCAGGTTTGCCCTGTGATCGTCTTCTCGCGTCGAAGCGAGTTAGTGTGCGCAGGCCTCAATGGCCGCTTTGGCCAATGCGACACGGCACAACAGCCTGGCGCTGACCTATCAGCGTCGGGCGACGCAGAGCTGGGTCAAGATATCGCCGTTGGCAAGGGCGGCCGCGGGTACGGCCGAGTGGGCATCGCCTGACTGGAAACCTAAGGCGGTCAAGGCAACCGGCCACGGCGGCCAGACCAATGGTCGCGCCAAGCGCACCCGAGTAGGCGGCCGATCGCGCTTTATCCCAGCGCTCTTAAATGGCTTCTTCTGGTTCGTCGGTGAAGAGCCGCGGTCGGAATGTACCTGGCCGATATCTATGCCGACACCAGGGGTCCCCTGTGATGACGCCGGTGGCCGCGACATTGCAGCCGCGGCAAGCCTGGACTGCAACGGCCAACATCCGAGGACGGCAGCGAACAGACTCAACGCGACGACGATGGGATGGCTGAGTGCCATCGTCGAGGTTTAATCGCGACCCGGGGATCCCCAGTGGCCCGACTGTACAACACGAAGCTTGGTCAGCCGCCGGACACAGCTTTGAAAACGGTTAGAGGATTCGCCGAGGTTCCTGTGTGTGCTACTCACGCACGGAAATTCAGAATGACGATTAGTCAACCATCGGACAAAGATTTGAAGACGATTAGAGGAATTGCCATTTCGGCTGGGGTGGCTGCGCCGTGAAATCCGATGAGGCGAGCCGTTTCCGGGGGCTCATGTCCGGTCGCCAACACCGCCGCGTCGCCGGTGCACACGACGACGACATCGCCAATCCGGGGCATGTTACTCGGGTTCATCGGCCCGAACATTCCCGTGGCCACCGCCTGCTCGCGGCTGCGGACCTCGGCCCGGCCGTCGAGCACCTCGCTCCAGGTGGCCTGCACATCTGTTGCGGCTCCGGGCTCGGTGTGCAGGTAGCGCACCCGCGGCTCACCGGCGACCACCCGTACTCCCTCGCCCAGCCGCGGGTCGGTGTCGAGGTCGACGCGAGCGTCCGCCGGGACGTTGAGGCCGCCGTGGTCTGCGGTCACCAGCAGCGCCGCGTTTGGGGGCAGCGCCTCGACCAGCCGGGTCAGCAGCGCATCGACCGCGCTCGCGGCTTCGTGCCATCGAGACGAACCGATACCGAACACATGGGCCGCGGTGTCCAGGTCGGCGGCATAGGCATAGACCAGTCCGGGCGCCGCGCGCAGCTCGTCGGCCACTCGCTGGGCGTAGCCCTCGTTGCCGTGCGTCGGGAGGAATTGCGCGCCGCGATACGCCGCGTCGGTGAGTCCGCTGCCCATGAACGACGCCGGCAGCACTGCGCGCGCGCTGACCCCGGCCTGCGCCAGCCGTTCGAACCAGGTTGGGAGCGGCTGCCATTGGCGGTGTGGTGGGTCGTCGCGCCACCGAATGTGGTTGAGCACCCGGTCGGTGCCGGGGATGTTGAGCGTGAAGCCCAGGATGCCGTGCTCGCCGGGCTGTGCGCCGGTGCCCAGGGATACCAGGCTGCTCGGTGTGGTCGACGGGAAGGTGCAGGCGAGTTGGCTCAGGCGTCCGCTGCCACCGGCGAGAACCGAGGCGAGCAGCGGCGCGCTACCGGCCAACTCCGGTAACAGGTGCCAGCCCATCCCGTCCACCAACACGACCGCGACGCGATCGACCCGATCGACATCGTCAACGCTATCCGCCAACGCCAACCTGTCGACCGCACCAGGTACCCGGAGCAGCGCGGCCGCGGCGGGCAGCACATCGCAGATCGAACCGGCCACGACGGTCAGTCTGGCACGAGACTAGACGTGCGCCAGCCGTTGGCTGGTCACCCGCAGCTGGCGGTCGGTGCTCTCGGCGAGCGCGCGAACCTGGTCCTGCTGCAGCCGGCCGCACAGCCGGCCCCAGTGCATGGCGACCTCGTCGCCGACAGCGGCATCGGGCACCGCGCTGTACCCGTCGGCCCAGACCTCGAGCACACGCGTCGAGGGTTCGGACAGCGCTAGCGCCTGACCATCCCAAACCAGCTTGCGACACAACACCTCGACGTCATCACCGGCACGGGAAACAACTGTCCCCCAAGTGATCCGGCAGTTGTCCAGCACGCCCAGCGGGTGTTTATCCATGCCGCGGCCCAGAAACCGCGTCCACGGATACACGCCGAATACGTGGAAGCAGTGGTTGCCGGCCGCCTCGCACGCCAGGTCCGCGGTGAGATGGGACCAATATCGGCCTGCCTGCGGGCCGATGATGCCCAGCAACGCGTCGTAAAATTCGCCTGGCTCGAGGTCGGCGCCGACGCCACCGCCGAGCCAATACGACTCGACAAGCCGGTAATCGAGCGGGTCGGCGATACCGGTCAGCACCGACAGCACCCGCAAGTAGGGCCAGGCCCCGGAAAACTTCATCGCAGCGCTGCGCACCTCATCGACCGAGCCGTCGCGCAAGGTGGCTCCCAGTGGCGGACCGCAGTAGCCCAGCGCGTTGGGCGCATAGGCGTAACGAGCGAACATCTCGGCGCCGCGGGTGGCTCGCTCAACCGTCGGCTGCGCCATCGTCACGCCCGCCCGGACTGCCCCACGAGCTTGACGGCGTCGCGGTGCATGCGGCCGAAGTTGTAGTAGGCCGCGCACGCCCCCTCGGGGGACACCATGCACGTCCCGATCGGGGTCTCCGGTGTGCACGCGGTGCCGAAAACCTTGCATTCCCAGGGCTTGAGCACACCCTTGAGCACCTCACCGCACTGGCAGGCCTTCGGGTCGGCGACCCGCACGCCGGGCATCGCGAATCGCAGTTCGGCGTCGAACTCCGCGAAGTCGTCGTGCAGCCGCAGCGCACTTTGCGAGATGAATCCCAGCCCACGCCATTCGAAGTGCGGACGTAGCGCGAACACCTTGCCCATCAGCGCCAGCGCCGCCGGGTTGCCGTGTTCGGGCACCACCCGCTTGTACTGGTTCTCCACCTCGCACCGGCCCTCGCGGATCTGGCGCAGCAGCATCGCGACTGACGCCAGGATGTCCAGCGGCTCGAATCCGGCGACCACCAACGGCTTTCGGTACACCTCCGGCACGAAGCGGTATGGCCGGTTGCCCACCACGGTCGACACGTGCCCGGGGCCGATGAAGCCCGACAGCCGCAGATCCGGTGATTCCAGGATGGCCTTGATCGGCGGCACGATCGTGACGTGGTTGCAGAACACGCTGAAATTGCACAGGCCCAGGTCGCGCGCCCGAACCAGCGTCACCGCGGTCGACGGCGCGGTGGTCTCGAAACCGATGGCGAAGAACACCACCTGCTTGTCCGGGTTGTCGATGGCGATCTTGAGCGCATCCAGCGGAGAGTAGACGAACCGCACGTCCGCACCTCGCGCCTTGGCGTCCAGCAAGCTGCCATTGGATCCCGGCACCCGCATCATGTCGCCGAAGCAGGTGAAGATCACGTCGGGTTGGCCGGCCAGCCACATCGCGTCGTCGATGCGGCCCATCGGGATCACGCAGACCGGACAGCCAGGGCCGTGTACCAGTTCGACATTGTCCGGTAGTAGGTGTTCGATGCCGTGCCGGTAAATGGTGTGAGTATGCCCGCCGCACACCTCCATGAACTTGAAGTGTTCGGGGCCGCTGCCCGCCAAGTGCTCGATGGCAACCAGCAGCTTGCGTGCCGCCGCCGGATCACGGAATTCGTCAACGAATCTCATTTGCGTCCCTTCCTGGTCAGACAATCGCTGACGAGTCGAAGGCTTCTATTTCGGTGGCGTAGGCCTCGCCCAGCTTCTTGACGGCGGCCAGCGTGAGCAACGCTTCGGTCTCGTCGACCTTGGCCATCGCGAAGCCGACGTGGACCAGTACCCAGTCGTCTGGCTCGGGCATGTCATCTTCCAGCAGCCGCACGCTGATCGTGCGCTGCACACCGCTGACATCGACCTTCGCCAAATAGTTGGCAGGATCGGTGATCTCAACGATCCGGCCCGGAATCCCAAGACACATCTACGGTCATCTCCCTTCTCAGCAGATTCGCGGCAGCGGATCCCCGACGAGCATGTCGACCATCCGGGTGCCGCCGAATCCGGTACGCAGCACCACGCTTTCGGCCGGCTCGGCCACGATTTCGCCTGCCTCGGCCGCATCGGCGCCCAGCGGATGCGACCGCAGCGCGGCCAGCCCCGCCTCGGCCTCCTCCGGCGCGACGACCGCGACGAACTTGCCCTCGTTGGCGACGTAGAGGGGATCGATGCCGAGCAACTCGCAGGCGCCGTTCACCATGGGCTGCACCGGTAGTCGCTCCTCCTCGAGCAGCACCCCGAGACCGCAGGCCTGGGCCAGTTCGTTGCAGACGGTGCCCACCCCGCCCCGGGTCGCGTCACGCAGCCAGCGGGTGGACGGCGCGGCCGCCATCAGCAGTTCCACCAGCGGGCTGAGCGAGGCGGTGTCGGAGTGGATATCGGCCTCGATGGCCAGATCGCCCCGGGCGAGCATGACGGCCATGCCGTGATCGCCCATCGACCCCGACAACAGCACCTTGTCGCCGGTGCGCACCGACTCCGCCGACAGCGTGCGGCCCGCGGGGATGACACCGGCTCCGGTGGTGGTGACGAACAGGCCGTCGGCGGCACCCTTGGGCACCACCTTGGTGTCGCCGGTGACGATCTGCACACCCGCTTTCGCGGCCGCGGCCGCCATATCGGCGACGATGTCTTTCAATTCGGCGATCGGAAAGCCTTCTTCGAGCACGAACGCCGCCGAGATCCAGGACGGCACCGCGCCGGCCATCGCCAGGTCGTTGCAGGTACCGTGCACGGCGAGTTCGCCGATGGAGCCGCCGGGAAAACGCCTGGGCTGTACCACAAATGAGTCGGTGGACATGGCCAGCCGCTCGCCGCTGGGCAAGGTGAGGATCGCGCCGTCGCCGAGTGACTCCAGCAGCGGGTTGCGAAACGCCTCCATGAACACCGCGTCGACCAGTGCCGCGGAGGCCTTGCCGCCCGCTCCGTGCGCCAGGGTCACGTGGTCGTCGAGCAACCGGGGACGGCGTCTGCGGAACGACTCGATCCGCTCGATCACCTCGCCCTCGGCGAACCGCGGCCCCGACGACAGGTATTCACCTGCTGACTTGCTCATGCGGCCCCCAAACCTAGATCGCCGGCCCGTTCGTGGGTTGCCAACCACAGCTGATAGCCCAGCAGCGCTTGCGATTCCTGAATCCGGTGCACACTTTGCGAACGAACAACGAAGCAGGCGTCCACATTTGGGTTGTTCGCGAACGCGCCGCCGTCATATCCGGCGAAACCGATGGTGTACAAACCGCGCTGTCGCGCCTCGGCCAGCGCGGTGAGCAGGTTGGGCGAATTGCCGCTGGTCGACATCGCGATCGCGATGTCACCGGCCTTCGCGCGGGCGATCAACTGGCGGGCGAACACCAGCTCGAACCCCACGTCGTTGCCCAGCGCGGTCACAATCGCCTGATCGGCGGTCAACGACCACGCCGGCAACGGCTTGCCGATCGGCGGCCGGGCGAACAGCCTCGCCAAAGTGGTGGAATCGGTGCAGCTGCCGCCGTTCCCAAAGGTGAACATCCGTCCCCCCGCCGCGAAGCGGCGTGCCATCTCGGTGGCAGCCCGGTTCAGCAGGTCGGCGTTGGCTTCCAGTGTGGTGCGCCGTAGTGCCAGGCTTTCGGCCGCCTTTGCCTGCGCTGACGCGGCCAGGTCGGCAAGCAGCGACTCGGGGTCGTCTTCCTGTGCGTCGATGAACGGATACAGGAAGTTGGTAGGTTCCTCGTCGGGGCTGTTCATGAACCTTCCTCCTCCACTCGGCTGATCGCCGTGCCGGCGTGCACCAGTACCAGCTCGCCGGGGGCGACCGGGTCGATCAGCGTCGTCACCACGTCCTCGACACCGCGCGCGGTGCGCACCGCGGCTTGCCCGTCGACCGAGGCCGTCACCACTTCGCCCAGGCGACCTTCGTCACTGCACGTGACACATACGGCTTCGGTGCACTCGGGCTTGAGCAACCCGGAGTGCTCGAAACACACGTGGGTCAGCTCCCACAACAGGTGGTAGAACAGCACGAAGCCGCCCGTCGCGGGGACCGTTGGATCGGGGTCGTCGAGCCACAGAACATGGTCCGCCATACCGGCTTTGGGTCGCTCGCCGCTCCCGATCCAAATCGTGGTGGCGCCCCATGCCGGGCTTCTGCGCATCACTGAGCACACGTCGGGGTTGTCCGCGCCGGCGACCGCGATCACGATGTCGCCGGGCCGCACCGACACCCGCACCAGATCCACCAGGTCGGGTCCGGTCAGCGCCACCGCCGGCAGTGCCCGCTTCCCCATGATCACCGGATGCACGAACTCGACCGCGATATGCAGGGCATGCGGCTCCCAGGACGGCGCGATGGACCACATGGTGGCGCCCGCCGCGAATCGTTTGGCCAGTGTGAAGGCGGTTGCGGCCAGGTCAGCGGCCAGTTCGGCGCCAAGCCCGCGATCGATAGCGGTGGTGCCAGTGGAAGTCGTCATGAGTCAGCCCTCTTCCAGCGCCGTCAGTACGGAAATCGCGGCCTGACCCAGCGCCAGCCCGCCGTCGTTGGGCGGAACCATGTGGTGGGTCAGCACCTCAAATCCTGCCAACTGCAAACGCTTGCGGCATGCGCGCAGCAGCAGCACGTTCTGGAATACCCCGCCGGTGAGGCCCACCAGCCGCACACCACCGGCGACTTGACCGACCACGTCGGCGACGGCGTCCGCGACCGCCCGGTGGAACCCCGCCGCCAGCATCGCGGGTTGCGTGCCGGCGCACAGGGCCGACACCATCGTTTGCACCATGGTGGCCGGATCGATCACCCCGTCGGCTCGCACCGTGAAAGGTATCGACGGCCCGGGCCGTTCGCCGGCGGACTCGGCCAGCGCCTCGAGTTCGATGGCGGCCTGGCCTTCATAGTCGATCCGGTGCCGCACCCCCAGCAGAGAGGCGACCGCATCGAACAACCGGCCCATGCTCGAACACGGCACACAACCGGCCCCATTCTCCAATTGCGAACGAGTGAGCCGCAATTCGTCCGGCGTTGCCGCGGCGACCGGCGCCAAATCCGGGGTCCAGTCGATGTCGGCCATCCACAACTGAGACAGCGCCATCCGCCACGGATTGCGCACAGCGGCGTCGCCGCCGGGCAGCGGTACCGGCAACAGGTGGCCGGCGCGAACGAAACGGTGGCTGTCGCGCCCGAGCGTGAGAATCTCCCCGCCCCAGATCGTTTGATCGCAGCCGTACCCGGTGCCGTCGAAGGAGACTCCAACGATCGGTTCGCCAATGCGCCCGTGCTCGGCGAGCAGCGACACCACATGCGCGTGGTGATGTTGGACCAGATCCAGCGTTCGATCGTCGACGTGGCGCTCCGCCCAACTGCGGGTGTGATACCCGGGGTGCAGATCGGCGGCCAATCGTACCGGTTTGCCCCGTATTTCGCTGAGCTGACCCACCGCACGCTCGAACGCGCGCAGCGTCTCCCAGGTAGCCATATCGCCGATGTGCCCGGACATGTAAGCGCGCGAGCCGTCGGTGAGACAGAAAGTGTTCTTCAGTTCCCCGCCCACGGCGAGGACGGCCGGGCCCTCTCGACCGATGCGCCCAATGTCGATGGGGAGCGGCGCAAAGCCGCGAGACCGGCGGATCGGCAATTCCCGGCCGTCGATGACGCGCACCACCGAGTCGTCACACGGCACGTGGATTGGCCGGTCGTGGTCTAGCAGCGCGTCACAAAGTCCGCCGGGCCCGCCAGCTTCCCAAAGTCGTTGCTTTACATCGTCATCGGTAAAGCAGATGGGCTCGTCGGAGCGGTTGGCGCTGGTCAGGACCAGTGCGTCGGGGACCTGCCCGCCGGCACCGGGCACGGGCGCCAGCAGCAGGTGATGGATGGGGGAGTAGGGCAGCATCAGCCCGAGCAGCGGGCTGCCGGGCGCAACGGCGTCAGCGACCGGCGCGCCGGGGCGTCGCCGCAGCAACACGATCGGCCGGGCTGGACTCGATAGCACCGCGGCCTCGGTGTCGTCGATCCACGCATATCGGCGCGCCACGTCCAGGTTGCGGACCAGCATGGCGAAAGGCTTGGCGCCCCGGGCTTTTCGTGCCCGCAGCGCCCCGACCACCGCCTCGTCGTCGATGACGCAGGCCAGGTGGTAACCGCCGATTCCCTTTACGGCGACGACCGCGCCCGCTGCCAACGCCCGCTGCGTGGCCGCCAGTGCCGCATCCGGTCCGGTCACCCGACCGGCCTGAGACCAGAACCACAGCGACGGCCCGCAGTCCGGGCAGGCGATCGGTTGCGCGTGAAACCGGCGATCCGCCGGATCGTGATATTCAGCGGCACACCGCTCACACATGGCGAAAGCCGACATGGTGGTGGCCGGACGGTCGTACGGCAGCTCGCGGATGATGGTGAAACGAGGCCCGCAGTTGGTACAGGTCACGAACGGGTGCCGGTAACGGCGGTCGTGCGGGTCGAACAGCTCTGCCACACAGTCGTCGCACACGGCGATGTCAGGCGGAATCGGAGTCTTAGGCGTCTTAGCACCGCAGACCGTTTGGCTCGCCACGATCCGGAATTCGCGTCCGCACGCGGTGTCGACGGGGATGTCGGTTACGGAGACGGTGGTGATCCGGGCCAGCGGCGGGGCCTCGGCACCAAGCCGACGACCGAATTCGGCCACGCTTGCGCGTTCGCCCTGCACCTCGAGAAAGACTGCGCCCGAATCATTGCCGACGAACCCGGCCAGACCCAGCTCGCTGGCGATGCGGTGGACGAACGGACGGAAGCCAACCCCCTGGACAACACCGGTCACGGTGAAGTGCTGCCGAACGTCGTCGGACCGCAGCAGCAGGGGGATGTCGGTCATCTCAACCGCCCCCCGGGCTGACTGTCGGATCGGTGCGGCCCCGGCCCATCAGCTCCAGGCCGGCCATCGCCTGCTCGGCCCCGGCCCGGTCCGTCTTCTCGACGGCGAAGCCCATGTGGATGATCACCCAGTCGCCTGGCGCAAATGTCTCATCGGGCAACATGCCCACATTGACCCTGCGCTGCTCGCCGATGACGTCGACCAGTGCCAGCTGTCCTTCGTAACCGTCCAGCATCCTGATCACTTGACCGGGTATACCCAGGCACATGATTCAGCACTCCTGTCGCAACGCTGCCGAAGAGACCGTACTCTGCAACGCCGCCACGATCTCCTCGACCGCTCGCGCGGCCCGGGGGACGGCCTTGGCGACGGGTTCGGTGAGGCCGATGCCTTCCTCGACGCTTCCCGCCTCGCACCCGATGACGACCGTGTAGGGCGGACTGCCTCCCAGTGCCCGCAGGCTGGCGAACACCGCGGCCGGATCCATGCTGTGACCGTCCAGACCGGGTGTGCTGGCTCCTGATTCATGGTCGGCTTCATGGTCGGCTTGGAAGACGTGCAGCGTGCCCGGGTTGCCGCGGCTGGGTATCGCGTCGACCAGGACCAGCGTGTCCCATTCCTCGAGCAGGTCGTAGGCCAGGTGCATGCCCCTGATGCCGTAGTCGATGACGCGGACGTTCGGGTCGTCCTGTGGGAGCTCGGCATTTCGGACCACTTCGGATCCGAATCCGTCGTCTCCCAGGAAGATATTGCCGATTCCGGCCACCAGGATGCGCGCTGCCATCGGGCTGCTCGAGCCGGCTACATGCGGCGGAGCTTGAGGTAGCGGCGGGCATCCGGCAGGGATACCAAGCCGAGCACCAGTGCTACCGCGACGACCAGTGCGATGACGGCGATGAAGATCCAACCTAAGACTTCCATGTCGAACTCCTTTCAGGGGTGTGTTGAGCTTCCAGTGGCTCGATTTCGTCGGGAGAGAAGTAAAGATAGCGGCCGTACCAGTCGTGCAGGTCGGCGGCCGGGTCATCGTCGACGACAACCCCGACGTGCTTGTTGCCCTCGACGTCCTCATGCACCGACGTGACGTGGGCGGTCTTGCCGGCGACGAAGATGTCTTGGGCGTCGGCGTTGCGCCTGGGTCGCAACCGGACCTGGCTGCCCCGGGCGACCCGGATCCCGTTCACCAGTACCGCGTCGATCTCGGGACGAACCGCGTTGTCGGCCAGTGGATCCCACCAGCCGAGCCCCTCAGGTACCTCCGGGATCAGGCCGGCTGCAATCTCGAGGCTATGCGGATCCCGCAGCACACCGTGCAATCGCGCCATAGCCTCGGGCGACATGGCGTCACACTGGTCGATGATCTGCGCGGCCCGCGGATCGGTGGCCCGGGCCTGCGCTTTCTCCTCGTCGGTCATCGTCATCACGCGCAGGGTCAAGATCTCGTCGATCTCCGTGCAGTCATACAGCGCGGTGTTGCTCTGTTCGGCGATCTCGGGGTGGTCGTAGAGGATTATCGGCGAGATCAGCAGCATGTCTTGGGTTCCGGGTGGGCCCGCCAGTACGGGGAAGCAGCGGTGCTGGCTACACCGGGACACCGCGTCGGCGGCGGCGGGCGGTGGCTCGAGCAGCGAGACGAACTGACCGCCAACAAGTTCGGCGATGACGTGGGTTCCGATCATGGAGCGGGCGATCACGGAATCTTTCCCGTCGGCCTTGCTGTCTTTGGCGGCGCCGACGTTGCTGACCCGCACCGAAACCCGGCGCAGGGCGCCGTCGGGTTCGTGTGAGACGGTCAGTAGGCCGCGCACCTCCTGGCGTTGGCGGACCAGGCGACCGCCGTGGACGGGTTCGATCTCGGTTGCCGCGGGTGCGACCACCGGTAGCGTCCACGGCTGATCGTCGAACGCAAGAGGGCCGAAGGATATTTCACATTCGACCGCTTCATCCCAGGTCAGCCACGACCCGGACGGGGTAGTCAGTTCGTCGACGGGCTCGAACACGCCGCCGGCAAGTTCGCGCTGCGCCCGGCGGTGCTGCAACTGCAGGAACCGCACCACTAGTGTGATCGCCCGGGCCTCGTCGACCGGGAACTGCGCCGCGAGGGTGTCGTCTTCGCCCAGGCCGGCGTCGGCCGCACCGGGCGGGCCTAAAACACCGAACTGCCAACGGGATTGGTTTTTGCTTGACGTCCCACGATACGGGTACAGCAGATAGCCCTCGTAGAGTACCGCGTCGGCGACGGCGCGGGCCCGGTCCCAGCTCGAGGTCATCGGGCCGCCTCCCGGTCGGCGTCCAGCAGCGAGGTGACTGCGTGGTCGAGGTCGAGCAGGCCTTGCGCTGACTTGTAGGCGGCCAGCGCTGCTATGGTTTCGTGACTCAGCCGCACCCACCCGGTGTTCGGGTAGTGCTGGGCGATCAATTCCCGCCACACCGCGACCGGCATGTCGTAGCGATACTCGCAGTCCCATGGCACCTGCTGAACCGAGAACCCGCGTTCGGACTTGACGAAAATGGTTCCGCTGAAGAGGAACTGGAGAGGTAGTGCGCCGTCGCGCAGCGCGTGCAGGTACTTGGCGGCAGCGACCTCGAAGTCGTAGGTGCAGTCCAGTGGAAGCGCCACCGTCGTGTTGCCGGCGAAGCCCGGCACCATTGCGGTGCAATGCTGCCAGAGGAAGGTGCGTTGGGTGGTTGCCCAGCGTTCGCGGGGCCCGAACAAGTCGATCAGCCCCGCCGCTTCGGCGTCGGAGTAGGAACGTCGCAGCGGTTCGATGCGGACTTGGCAGCGCAGCGCGATGGCGTGCACCGGGTCGTCTCCACTGGCGGCGACGCCGACGCGGGCGGTCAGCACCGGGCTGACGGCGTACGGTTCGGGCGCCACGTCGAGAACCACAAAGTTCACGTCCATGTGCTGTCCCGTCATGGCGGCGTCTCCACTGCGCGGGCGGCGATCTGCGAGAAGAAGCTGTCGATGAACGCCCGAGCCTCCTGGCCCCCATCGAACCCCCGCCACAGCATGCGCAAGCGTCCGACGAACTCGTAGCAGGCGTCGATCGGAACGAGATAGCTTTGCGGCCCGGCGTCTTCGCTCTCGGGGACGCGGACCAGCAGCGCCTCCACATCGTCGGCCAGCAGGCCCACCCGCGAGTCGGCGCCGCTGATGGCGTTCCACGCGTCCAACTCCAGCTCGGATTCGCATGCGCCGGCCGGGCCGGGATAGAAGGCGACCGTGCGCCCGAGCGCAGAGTTGGCGAAGAAGAAGGCCACGCCGACCGGGATCTGGAGTGCCTCCCACGCGCGGCGGTCCAGCGCGAAGTCGCCGAACGCCAGATACCGGTCCGGCACGGCCCGGTAACGCAGCTCGGCGTTGCTATCGGTGAACAGCAGATAGCAGGCGCGGCAGACGCACATCAGTTGTCGGCCAGTCACATCCACCACGTGCTGATGCTCGTCGGCGATCGCCTCCGAGCACATTTCGCACCGCTCACCGGCCGCCTCGGCGGCCCGTCGGCTGCTGGTGATGCGCGTCAGGACGTCATACGGACTCGTCATGCTGGAGCCCCCATCGCTTCGCCCCGCAGTGCCACCGACAGCACGCCATCGCGGGTCAGCAGCGGCAGCGGGTCGAGGTGGTCTTGCGACCGATCGGCCAAGGCGGCACCTGCATGTACGACGTCGAAATCCGTCTGACAGCGCCAACAACGCAGCAGCGCGTCTTGCAGTACCGAACCGGCCAGCGTGTCGTCACACACCGGGCAATGGTCGCGATAGGCGAATGTCTGGTCGCCGACCCGGCACGCCAGGACGGTGGTTCCGGAGACGGCGAAACCCCCGACCTCGCCGGGTTCCAGCTCGGCCAGTTCGGGCACCGGGTGCCAGGTGGACGGGCCGTGACCGTTCGAATGCACGTGCGCCAGTAGCGATTCGGTGGGAATCACTTTCGTGGGTTCAGCGGCCACCACCTCGATTGAGGAGATCTCCGGCGCTGCCGCCCGGACCGCATCCTCCACGGCCAGCTCCAGCGTCACCGCCGATGAGGGACAGCTCTTGCAGCTACCGGTGAACGCGAGGTGCACAACAGCGCCGTCGGGTCCGTCGGTGACCTCGAGCAGATCGACGTCGCCACCGTGCGAGCCCAGGTACGGCCGCACCCGATCCAGCGCGTCGGACACCCGCCGGTGCACATCGTGCGGATGCAGGCCGTGCACCAACATCAGGCTGGCCACCAGGTCGTCGGTGGCCAGCCGCTCGGCCATGCCCGGGTCGCCGAGTTGCATGATCCGTTCCAGCCCGGCTCCGTACAGCCCGACTACCTCGCGGACCAGCTGCTGGGCGCGTTCATACGCGGCCGCCCCACTCGCCGCGCAGGAATCCAGAACTGTCTGGATCCGATCGCCCGCTGTACGCCATTGCGCTTCTCTTTCGGAGGCTTCTCCGGGTTTGTCCGGGCGATCCGCCATGTGTCACTCCCCGACAGGTGACTGTGTTGGCGAGTGCAATCTCTCCAGGGTCTTGCCATTCCCCAGATACATGTGCACACCGCAGGGCAGGCACGGATCGAAGCTGCGCACCGTGCGCATCACGTCGATGCCCTTGAAGTTCTCCCGAGTGTTCTCCTCGAAGATCGGTTGACCCTGCACCGCATCCTCGTAGGGGCCCGGCGTGCCGTAGCTGTCGCGCGGGTTGGCGTTCCACGGGGTGGGCGGGTACGGGTGATAGTTGGCGATCTTGCCGTCCCGGATCACCATGTGGTGACTGAGCACACCGCGCACCGCCTCGGTGAAGCCGCAGCCGATGGCCTCGTCGGGCACCTCGAACTTCTCCCATGTCTTAGTACGCCCAGCGCGGATTTCCTCCAACGCCTTCTCGGCGAAGTGCAGCGCGCACGCCGCCGCGTAGGCCTGGAAGTAGGTACGGGCCCTGTCACGTTCGATCGTGTTGCTGCCGTGCTTGGGGATCTTCCACTCCAGTTCCACCGGCCCCTTCAGCACGGTCTTGGGGAGGTTGATCTTCACGCTCTGACCGGTCGCCTTGACATAGCCGATGTCGACCAGGCCGGCCAGTGCGGTAGCCCACAGCCGGGCCAGCGGGCCGCCGCCGGTGTCCAGCGCCAGGTGATCCTTGCCGTCGAACCAGCGTGGCGACATCACCCAACTGTACTTGCCGCCGTCCATGTCCCGCTTCTGCGGATGCGGGTTGGTGTGCTGGTTCCACGGGTGCCGCCGGTCCACCGTGTTGCCCAGTGGATCGGTCTTGACGAACATCTCCTGGTCGGCCCAGTCGTCGTAGTACGAGCTGCCCAACAGGATGCGGATGCCGAGGTTGATGTCCACCAGCGAGTGGGTGACCAGCTTGCCGTCGACGACTACGCCCGGGGTGACGAACATTGCGTTGCCCCAACGCTCCATGTCCTTGTATTCGAAGTTGCACACGTCGGGGTCCTGGAAGGAGCCCCAGCAGCCGAGCAGGGTGCGACGCAGGCCGACCTTCTCGTAACCGGGCAGCGCTTCGTAGAAGAAGTCGAACAGGTCGTCGTGCATGGGCACGACTTTCTTCATGAACTCGACGTAGCGCATCAGCCGCGTCATGTAGTCGGTCATCAGCTGGATGGTCGCGACGGTGCCGACCCCGCCGGGGTACAGCGTGGACGGGTGTACGTGACGACCCTCCATGAGGCAGAACATCTCTCGCGTCCAGCGGCTGACCTGGAGGGCTTCCCGGTAGAACTCGCCACTGAACGGGTTGAGCGACCGCATGATGTCGGCGATGGTCTTGTACCCGTGCGCATTGGCGTGCGGGGCCGCGGTTTTCTCCGCCTGGGCGAGCACGCTCGGGTTGGTCTCGGCGACCATCTTCTCGCAGAAGTCAACGCCGACCAGGTTCTCCTGGAAGATGTTGTGGTCGAACATGTATTCCGCGGCCTCGCCGAGGTTGACGATCCATTCGCCGAGGTGCGGTGGTTTGACGCCGTAGGCCATGTTCTGCGTGTAGCACGAGCAGGTGCAGTGGTTGTCGCCGCAGATACCGCAAATGCGGCTGGTGATGAAGTGGGCGTCGCGCGGATCCTTGCCCTTCATGAAGATCGAGTAACCGCGGAAGATCGACGACGTGCTGTGGCACTCGACGACTTCTTTGTTCTCGAAATCGATCTTGGTGTAGATGCCGAGGCTACCCACGATCCTGGTGATCGGATCCCAGGCCATTTCGACGAGCTGGCCGGGTTCCCGCTTGGCTTGTGTTGGCTCGGGAATGATGGTTGTCATCGCAAAACTGCTCTCTGCCCCGAGGGCGCTCTATCTGAGGTGAGAATGGAACGCGCCGACCTACCAGGTGCGGCGGGCTCCGGTGGTGAGTTGGGTCCCCTTGTGGCGCCAGCGCGGTTCCTTGTCGACGGTGCGCGCCGTGATGCCCCTCAAGTTGCGGATCACGGTCCCGTACAGACCCGACGTGGCGCTCGACAGCTTGCCGCCCGGTGGCTCGTCCATGAACGGCATGAACTTGTCCGGGAAGCCCGGCATCGTGCATCCGATGCAGATGCCGCCGACGTTCGGGCAACCGCCGATGCCGTTGATCCACCCGCGCTTGGGCACATTGCACTTCACGACCGGGCCCCAACAGCCAAGTTTGACAATGCATTTCGGTGATCCGTACTCGGTGGCAAACTCGCCCTGCTCGTAGTAGCCGGCCCGGTCACAACCTTCATGCACGGTGCTGCCGAACAACCACTTGGGGCGCAGCGCGTCGTCGAGCGGAATCATCGGTGCCTGGCCGGTGGCCATGTAGAGGAGGTAGGTCAGCGTCTCCGACAGGTTGTCCGGATGGATCGGGCAGCCGGGAACGCAGACGATCGGGATGCCGGCCTTGCTCTTCCAATCCCACCCGAGGTAGTCGGGCACACCCATCGCCCCGGTGGGATTTCCGGCCATTGCGTGGATGCCGCCGTAGGTGGCGCAGGTTCCGACTGCGACAACAGCGGTGGCTTTGGGCGTCAGCCGGTCGAGCCACTCGCTGGTGGTCATCGGCTGGCCGGTGGCGGGGTTGTTGCCGAACCCGCACCAATAACCCTCGTCCTTGATCTTCTCGTTGGGAATGGATCCTTCGACGACGAGCACGAAGGGCTCCAGTTCACCGCGATCGGCTTTGAAGAACCACTCGAGGAAGTCGTCCGCCCCTCCAGTCGGTCCGCATTCGAAGTCGATCAGGGGCCAGTGGACGGCGATCTTCGGGAGGCCGGGGAGCGCGCCTAGTGCGATCTCCTCGACGCTGGGCTGGGTGGCGGCAGTCAACGCCACCGAATCGCCGTCACAACTGAGACCCGCATTAATCCATAGAACATGAATCAATGTTTCTTCTGCTTTGACTGCCGCTTCTGTTGGCATAAGGCAGCTTTCCGGGGCCGGGCTGGGGGCCCCTACGCTGCCGGAGTCGACCGTCGGCCCACTTGCGCAGCGCTGTTTTTGGGTCTACTCCCGCCCTCAAGGGTTGTCAACGGTTCACCGTTTGCCAGCAACTAAACAGGTGTTACATAGCTCTTTGTATTGGGCCCTTTTTCGCTGCGCAGCAAAGGGTTTCGGCGGTCGGCAGCGACATCGCGAACCGCTGAGCATGGCTAATGAACATGGGCCGGTTTTGTTCGTCATGCAAGTCATTTGCAGTATTTATCATGCAAATTGTTTGCATCTAGGGCGTATTCAGTCTTCGAGACCTTCTGCGAACCGTCGTAGCCAGCCGAACCAGGCGCCCATGCCGGCTCCGGTCCGCGCACTGACCGGCAGGATCGTCGCGGTCGCGTTCACTTCGCGAACATGCGCGATGTACGAGTCGACGTCGACGTCCAGGTACGGCACCAAGTCAATCTTGTTGAGTAGCACCACATCCACCGATCGAAACATCACCGGGTACTTCAGTGGCTTGTCCTCGCCCTCCGTGACGGAGTAGACCATGGCCTTGGCGTGCTCGCCGACGTCGAACTCCGCCGGGCAGACCAGGTTGCCTACGTTTTCGATGATCACCAAGTCCAGTCCGGGAAGGTCGAGGCCCGGTAGTGCGCGGTTGACCATGGGCGCGTCGAGATGGCATTCGCCGCCAAACCCGTTGCTGGTGTTGAGCAGTGACACCTGGGCGCCGCGACCGCTGAGCTTGGCCGCATCCAGGTCAGTGGCGATGTCGCCTTCAATCACCCCGATCGCGAACTCTCCGGCGAGCTCGTCAAGCGTTGCCTGCAGCACGGTCGTCTTTCCCGACCCCGGTGAGCTCATCAGGTTGAGCGTGCGGATCCCGTTGCTCTCGAACGCCGCCCGGTTGGCGTCGGCGAGAACGTCATTCTCGGCGAAGATCGCCTCCAAGACTTCGATACGCTGTGCGCCCGTTTCATAGTGACTGTGATCCCCATGCTCGTGGGGATGGTTATCGTGCTCGTGAGTATGCACGGTTCCGTCGTCGTGCCGATGAAATCTACCCATGATGAAATCGATTCATAGTGAGCACCTTTCACGAAACGTCCAACGACGTCACCAGGAATTCGTCGCCGCGCAGCACCTCGACATCGGAACTGTCGCACTGCGGACACCAGATCGACCAGGCCGACGTGATCTCTGACTGCCGGCCGCACGACCGGCACTTCACCTCGGCGGTGACGCATTCGAGTTCCAGCTCGGCGTCCGGCATGTTCTCGGAGTCCCGGACGAGTGTCCAGCAGAACGACAACGACTCGGGAACGACCTGGCGAAGAGCGCCGATCCGGACGCGGACGACGTCGACGTGGCGGCCATCGGCGTGTGTTTTGACCACATCGGCGATCGCTTCGCACAGCGACAGCTCATGCATCGCTGGTCACCGGCCTGAGGGCTAAGCCCATGAAAACGTTTCTACACCGAGTCACGGTTATCCTGAATTTCACGGGGCGCACTGTGAAGGTTGACGAGTTATACGCCTCGATCGAGGCGAACCGCCCCGGTCGCGATGATGTCGTGTACTTGGAGCGGCGCGGCGATGAGTATGACTGGTGGATCGTGCCGCCAGACGGCGCGACCCACCCCGTCCGCAGGGACCAGCCCGATCCCGACGCGTGGATGTCGTTTTCAGCGGCCTGGCCGGCCGAACCGGAACGCTTGCGCCCGTTCTTCGATGACCTGCTCGCCGAGTTGGAGTCGATGGTCGCTCGTGCTGATCGATGTCGTTGGCCGGTTGACGAGCCCTGACCGCATTTTCATTGACTATTGGCCGGGGGGCCGCACCGTGAACTATCGAATTACCGAGGACGACCGCGCCCGGTTCAAGCGGTGTCGGCGGCAATGGGATTTGGCGTCGCGTCGGGGGCTCGAGCCGGTCGTGAATGTGGATCCCGTATTGCCGGCCGTGGTCAAGGACGCGCTCGCCGTCTATTACTACCCGGGCACGTGGGACTGGCAGCCAGAGGTAAGGCAATCGCTGGTCCACAAGGCGCTGGCCCGTGCGCTCCAGGAAGCCGGTGTAGCCGGCGCGACCGACTCGCTACCCAGCGCTATGGCGTTGATCGACGCCTACGACGCGTGGGCGAGCACAGTCGACGACTTCGCGCCCGTGAAGATCGGCCATAACGTCCAGGGGCTGGTGCCAGATCCGCGCGACCCTGAACGCGGGTTGACGACCCCAGATGGATCCGCGGTGATCTACGCCTGCCGGATCGACCTGTTGGCTGTCGACGCCGCCGACGAGTATTGGGTAGTGCGGCACCAGGTCCTGGACAAATTCCAGGAGTTGGATGCACTGATCGGTGACGAGGCGGCGGTCGCGGCCTGCTGGGCCTGGGAGCAGGAATACCTGGGCATGGAGATTTCGGGCACCATTCACAACCAGGTGCGCCTCACCGGTCCGCTCGACCCGCCGGCGGCTGAGAGCACCGCTAAAGGTACGCCGAACCGGGTTCACCAAAGCGAGCCGAGCGGCGGCGGTCGCGCGATCCCGCAGCACCGGCGGTTGTCGGCGCGCACCTCACGAAGCGGCGACACAGGGCAGGTCGAGCAGTCCACCGCCGGTCTGGTGCGGCGAACACGTATCCGGCGAAGCCGCGCAGAGATCGGCGCCGTCGGCATGCTGATCGGCGCCGAGGCAATCCAGATGAACAGCGAGCCGGCTATCACTCCAACCTTCGCCGTGCATTGTCAGACGTGCGAATTCAGCGCACCGTGCCTGGCCCTCGTCGAAGGGACGGACCCGGAACCGATGCTGGCGGCCAATTATCGTCGACACGCAGGCGAGGATCAGCGAAAGCCGCGACTGGGTCAGTCGACGTGGGGCTTCGGCCGGGGGGCCGCGCCGCCACGGTGGTGATCGGGAGATCGGTCACGTCACGCTCTGGGCCCCCCTGTTTGCCAGGGTCCACTTCTCTTCGATACGGCCATAGCGCCAAACCAGCAGAGCGACGGCCCAGGTGACGACGAACATCCCGACCACAACGAAGCCGACGGCGTTGAGGTCCAGGCCGCCAAGCCAGTCCCAGAACGGGCCCCGCCACCGCAGCTGACCGGCGAACAGACCGAGCAGTTCGATGCTGCCGATCACCAGGGCGACGGCCACCGACAGTCCGGTGATGGTGATGTTGTAGTAGATCTTGCGCACCGGGTTGGAAAAGGCCCAGCCGTAGGCGAAATTCATGAACGAGCCGTCGATGGTGTCCAGCAGGCACATGCCCGCGGTGAACAGCACGGGCAGACACAGGATGGCGTACCAGGGCAACCCGGCCGCCGCGCTGGTGCCGGCCAATACCAGCAGCGCGATCTCGGTGGCGGTGTCGAATCCCAGCCCGAACAACAAGCCGACCGGGTACATGTGCCAGGACTTGGTGATCGACTTGGTGAAGCGGCCGAGGAACCGGTTGATTAGCCCGCGGTTTTCCAGCTGCTGCTCTAGTTCGGCCTCGTCGTAGACGCCGCGGCGCAACCGCGCGAAAACCCGCAGGATGCCGACCAGGACGATGAGGTTGAGGATCGCGATCAAATACAGGAAGACGCCCGAGACGCTGGTGCCGATCAGGCCGGTGTAGTGGTGCAGCGTCGAGGAGTCGTCCTCGACTGGTCCGATGATGGCCTTGAGCCCGGTCGCCAGCAGTACTGCCAGCCCGAACACCACAGTGGAGTGGCCCAGCGAGAAGAAGAATCCGACGCCAAGGGGGCGCTGCCCGTCGCTCATCAGCTTGCGGGTGGTGTTGTCGATGGCGGCGATGTGGTCGGCGTCGAACGCGTGCCGCAGGCCCAGGGTGTAGGCAGTCAGCCCGACACCGATGCCAAATGCCTTGCTGCCCAAGCTGAGCCGCGCCGGATCCACGACGAACACCAGGGTGATCCAGCCAACCAGATGCAGGGCGACGATCGCCGCCAACATCGATCCCAGCCGCCGCCACTCCGCGTGCGACAGGGCGTTGCGCAGCGTAGACCACCGTGATGACCGCGAGGCGACCTCACTCCTGGTCATGTCGGTCCTTCCAAGATTTGGGCAGAACGCAACAGTCCCGACTGTAGGTTCGCCCATCAGCTCGATGCAACTGACTTGCAGGAATCACGGGCCGGGCGTGCGGGTGAAAGCTGGCATTCCCGGGTATCGGGCGCGACACTGAACGAGTGACGCCAAAGCCGTCGGCCCTGGACCCGGCCGTGACCGAACGGATCGGTGAATTCCTGCGCGCCCGCGGGCTGCGGCGGATGGCGTCGCGGATTCAGGTATTGGCGGTGCTCGAGCCGGTCAACGGGCATTTGCCCGTGGCGGAGATTCACCAGCGGCTGCGCGCATGCCTGCCCGCCGGCGCCCAGCCGCCCGACCTGGCGACCATCTACCGCACGGTGACCACCCTGGTCGATCAAGGGGTGCTGCACGCGTTGACCCTCGACGACGGTGTCACTACCTACGGGTTGGCCATGGCGCCCCACCACCACGCGGTATGCACCCAATGCGGCTCGATTATCGAAGTGCCCGCCCGGCAGCTGAGCTCGGCGCTCGAGCACGCGATGGCGGGCAGCTCCTTCGCGCTGTCGGAGCGGGCGGGCCTGACGCTGCGCGGCCTATGCCCGCAGTGCCAGAACGGCGATCCCCCGCAGCGTCGACGCTGACGTCATTGCAAACCTAGTAGCGCGTTTTCGACCACCTCGGGCAGCGCCGGATGAATCCAGTACTGGCCGCGGGCCATCTCTGCGGCGGTCAGTCCGAAGCTCATCGCCTGAATCAACGGCTGGATGATCGACGATGCCTGGTAACCCATGATGTGCGCGCCCAGTAGGCGCCCGCTGCCGCGCTCGGCGATGAGCTTGACGATTCCGGTGGTGTCCTCCATGGCCCAGCCGTACGCGACGTCGCCGTAGTCCTGGATGTTGACTGAAATATCGAGTCCCTTTGCTATAGCTTGATTTTCGGTCAACCCGACGGTTGCCAGCGGGGGATCGGTGAACACCGCCGACGGTACGTACCGGTGGTCGGTGACGGCCATCGACTCGGTGTCGTCCCAGTCGCACAGCAGATTGTGCTGTACGACGCGGGCCTCGTGGTTGGCGACGTGCTTGAGCTGATACGGCGACGAGACATCGCCCAGCGCGAAAACTTCACGTGCGGAAGTCCGTTGGTATTCGTCGACCACCACCCGACCGCGCTCGACATCGACACCGGCCTGCTCGGCGTCCAGCAGATCGGCGTTGGAGACCCGGCCGGTCGCCACCAGCAGCAGGTCGGCGTTGATCGTGCAACCATCGTCGAGCTGCAGGGTGACGCCGGAGCCGCGGTTCGCGGCGCCCACGACGTTGCGTTGGGTGCGCAGTTCCCATTTGCTCGACGCGATGCGGGTGAACCGTTCGCAGATGGTGTCGTCGTAATGTCGCAGCAATGTGCTACCACGGATCACCATGGTGACCCGTACGCCGAGCGCGGAGAAAACATGCGCGAATTCGGTTGCGACAAAGCCACTTCCGACGATCACCAGATGCTCGGGCAACTCGGCGATCCGCATGACGGTGTCGCTGGTGTGATAGTCGACGCCGGATGCGAGGATGGCCGGCGGAATCACCGGCCGAGAGCCCGCCGCGATCACCACTTGATCGGCGGTGAATTCTTCGCCAGCGTCGGTGCGCAGCAGATAGCGCCCGTCAGGCTGAACCGGCCCGAAGCGGGTGTGCTGGCGGTACACGTCGATATTGGGGGCGGAGCGCCGATAGTCCTCGCCGCTGAGCGCGATTGGATCGATCCGCCCGAAGACACGCGAGACGATGTCGTCCCAGCGCACCCGGTCGATGTGCGCGTCGACGCCGTAACGCGCCGCACCGCGAATCGTCTTGGCGACCTCGGCGGCGTAGACGAACATCTTCGTCGGGATGCACCCGACGTTCAGGCAGGTACCGCCGAAGGTGTCCTGCTCGCAGATCGCGGCCCGCTTGCCGGCATAGCGATCATCGAGAATGCTGTTGCCCGAACCGGTTCCGATGATCGCGAGGTCGTAGGTCTCCACCCTCCCACCCTTTCCCCGACGATGTCGCGGCGTCGGTGCTGGTCCTGGTGCTGAGATAGTCGTTGAGCCAGAGGTCCAGTTGGCGATAAGCCGTCTGGCGCGGCTGCGGCAGCGACAAGAACACATCGTGTTTGGCGTCTGCCACCGCAATCATGGTGCTGCGGTTTCCGATACAGCCGGCCCACCTTGCGATTTGGGTGACGTCGAGAACCGCGTCGCCGCATTGCATGGCCGTCGGGTCGGCGATTTCGCGCACGCTGCGATCTGACCGCAGGATCAGATTGGGCACACCGACTTCGAGGCCGCGATGCAGCCGGGCGTGGCCACGGCGTACGGCGTGCAGCCACCCGAAGGTGATGGGAAAGCCGCCCAACGGTTTCCACTGCAGGTTGTAGTCGAACTCCCCGTAGTAGTCACGGTGCAGGGTGGTGCCATAACCGCCTTCAGTGGGCGCCCGGACCACGCTCTTGGAGCGCAATCGCGATAGGCCGGCGATCATCGCCGAGGTCACCGGCAGGCGCAGGATCGCCGGCCCATGCAGATCCAGGAACGGGCTGTTGAGCACCAAGCCGCCGACGTCCGCGTGTGCTCTCGCGCGGCGTCGGCGCAACCGGTCCAGCCATAGCGACACGATGAGCCCGCCCGCGGAATGGCCGTACACCAGGATCCTGGCCGAAGGGTTCTGCTCGGCGATCACTGACAGGGCGTGTTCGAGTTCGGTGTCGTAGTGGGCAAGGTCGGTGATGAAGTGCGCAGTCTGGCCCTCGCGCCGCGACCGGCCGCACTTCTGCAGGTCCAGCGCATAGAAGGTGAAGCCGCGGTTGGCGAAGTGATCGGCCAGTGCGGTGTGGAAGAAGTAGTCGGTGTAGCCATGCACCGCCAGGACCGCGTGATCGGCCCCGTTGGCCTCGCCGCGGCGTATCAGGGTTGCGACGATTTCGCCCTCGCCTTCAGGGTCGGGCCCGAGCGGGAGCGTGCACTGCCAATACCCGGGCAGCACATCGGGCACCCAGCCAGTCACGAGGCCAGCTTAGAGCGTGGTCAGAGCTTTTGCTGGGTGCCGTTAAATGTGGTTGGCGACCTTCTCTGCCGGTTCTGCGGCGGCTCTGGTCAGCCGGGCTGGCCGTTGGTCCGCCCGCAACACCGGTCGGGATAACCTGGGATCGGCACAGCCGAGGGAAGGACCAACGATCTCAGGTGTCAGAGCTAGCCAGAACCGACGTCGTGCTGGTGGGCGCGGGCATCATGAGCGCCACGCTGGGTGCCTTGCTGCGACGGCTGCAGCCGGACTGGTCAATCACCCTGATCGAGCGGCTGGACGCCGTTGCCGCCGAAAGCAGCAGTCCCTGGAACAATGCCGGCACCGGGCACTCCGCGCTGTGCGAAATGAATTACACGCCCGAGAACTCCGACGGCTCGATCGACATCACCAAAGCGGTGCGCATCAACGAGCAATTCCAAGTGACTCGCCAATTCTGGGCGTACGCCGTAGAGAGCGGCATCCTGACCGACGTACGCAACTTCCTGAACCCGGTCCCGCACGTGAGTTTCGTCCACGGGGCCCAGCGCGTCGATTATCTGCGACGGCGGCAGCAGGCGCTGGCTCCCAACGCGCTATTCGCCGGCACCGAGTTGATCGACGAACCGGACGAGTTCGCCCGCCGGCTGCCATTCATGGCCGCCAAACGTGACTTCGCCGAGCCGATTGCGCTGAATTGGGCCCAAGACGGCACCGACGTCGACTTCGGTGCACTGTCCAAACAACTCATCGGCTTTTGCGTGCGCAACGGCACCACCGCGCTGTTCGGTCACGAGGTCCGCAACCTGTCGCGTCAGTCTGACGGCAGCTGGACGCTGACGGTCAGCAATCGTCGCACCGGCGAAAAGCGCAAGCTGAACGCCAAATTCGTGTTTGTCGGGGCCGGTGGTGACGCACTGCCGCTGCTACAGAAGTCCGGCATCAGTGAGGTCAAAGGGTTCGCCGGCTTCCCGATCGGCGGCCGGTTCCTGCGCGCCGACAATCCGGCGCTCACCGCCGCCCACCGGGCCAAGGTGTACGGCGTCCCGGCGTCGGGCGCCCCACCGCTCGGGGCGCTGCATCTGGACCTGCGGTTCGTCAACGGCAAGTCGTGGCTGGTGTTCGGGCCGTACGCCGGCTGGTCGCCGAAGTTTTTGAAGCACGGCCACATCACCGATCTGCCCCGGTCGGTCAAGCCGAACAACCTGCTGTCAATGCTCGGCGTCGGCGTCACCCAGCTGACACTTGTCAACTACCTGATCAGTCAACTCCGGCTCTCCGAACCCGACCGGGTCCAGAAGTTGCGCGAATTCGCTCCCAGCGCAGTGGATTCGGACTGGGAGCTGACGGTGGCCGGTCAGCGAGTGCAGGTGATCCGGCGAGACAAGCGCAAAGGCGGGATGCTCGAATTCAGCAACACCGTGGTGGGTTCCGCCGACGGCAGCATCGCCGGACTACTGGGCGGTTCCCCGGGAGCATCGACCGCCGTGCCGATCATGCTGGACGTGCTTCAGCGATGCTTTGCCGGCCGCTACTCCTCCTGGCTGCCCACGCTCAAAGAGATGGTGCCGTCACTGGGGGCCGAGCTATCTCGTCAG
Source organism: uncultured Actinomycetota bacterium (assembly GCA_963728815.1). Lineage (GTDB taxonomy): Bacteria > Actinomycetota > Actinomycetes > Mycobacteriales > Mycobacteriaceae > Mycobacterium. The sequence goes on along the minus strand of CAVSLH010000009.1, from coordinate 853,944 downwards.
CCCACGCTGTACGACGAGGTGTGGTCATGGGGCACCAAAGTATTGCAGCTGGAGGCCTCATGACTGAAGCGCTGCGTCGTGTCTGGGCCAAAGACCTTGACGCCCGGACTCTTTACGAGCTGCTCAAGCTGAGAGTAGAGGTCTTCGTCGTCGAACAGGCTATCCCGTATCCGGAGCTGGACGGGCGTGACCTGCTGGCCGAAACCCGACACTTCTGGCTGGAAACGCCCGACGGCGAAGTGATCTGCACGCTGCGGCTGATGGAGGAACACGCCGGTGGCGAGAAGGCGTTCCGGATCGGCCGACTGTGCACCAAACGCAGCGCACGCGGCCAGGGTCACACCACTCGGCTGCTGCGCGCCGCCCTGGCCGAGGTGGGCGACTACCCGTGCCGGATCGACGCGCAAGCCTATCTGGCCGACATGTATGCCCAGCACGGATTTGTCCGCGACGGTGACGATTTCGTCGACGACGGCGTTCCGCATGTGCCAATGCTGCGGCCCGGCTCCGGTCTGGCGGAGCAGCCATGAAGCCGTATCCGTTCAGCGCGATCGTCGGACACGACCAACTGCGACTCGCGCTACTGTTGTGCGCCGTGCGCCCGGAGATCGGCGGGGCGCTCATCCGCGGGGAGAAGGGCACCGCCAAGTCAACGGCCGTGCGCGGGCTCGCCGCGCTACTGTCCGCCGCGACCGGTAGTACCGACGCCGGCCTGGTCGAAATGCCACTCGGCGCCACCGAGGATCGGGTGATCGGTTCACTGGATCTGCAGCGGGTGCTGCGTGACGGTGAGCACGCGTTTTCCCCCGGCCTACTGGCTCGTGCCCATGGCGGCGTGCTCTACGTCGACGAGGTCAACCTGCTGCACGATCATTTGGTTGACGTGCTGCTCGACGCCGCCGCGATGGGACGGGTACATATCGAGCGGGACGGCATCTCCCATTCGCACGAGGCCCGATTCGTGCTGATCGGCACGATGAATCCGGAGGAGGGCGAGCTGCGGCCGCAGCTGCTGGACCGGTTCGGTCTCACCGTCGAGGTGCACGCGTCGCGTGACGTCGACGTGCGGGTGCAGGTCATCCGGCAGCGGATGGCCTATGAGGCCGACCCGGACGCGTTCGCCGAGCGCTACGCCGACACCGACGCCGAGCTGGCCCGCCGGATAGCCGCAGCGCGGGGACTCGTCGACGATGTGGTGTTGCCGGACAACGAGTTACGTCGCATCGCGGCGCTGTGTGCGGCGTTTGACGTCGACGGAATGCGGGCCGATCTGGTGGTGGCCCGGACAGCCGTCGCCCACGCGGCATGGCGCGGCGCGCTCACGGTCGAGGAGCAGGACATCCGGGTAGCGGCCGAGTTGGCGTTGCCGCATCGGCGTCGCCGGGATCCCTTCGACGATCCCGGCATCGACCGCGACCAGCTGGACGAGGCGCTGGCGCAGGCCGGTGCCGACCAATCGGACCCCGATCCCGATCCCGACCAGCCCGGAGGCGGTCAGTCCGCCAATGACCCTGCCTCGCAAGGAAACTCACACTCGCCGTCCAGGCCGCAACCGCCGAACTCGATGGGCGACGACCCGCCGCGCGCGGCTTCGCCGCACTCGCGATCGTCGCCGAACTCGATGGGCGACGACCCGCCGCGCGCGGCTTCGCCGTACTCGCGATCGTCGCCGAACTCGATGGGCGACGACCCGCCGCGCGCGGCTTCGCCGCACTCGCGATCGTCGCCGAAGCCCAGCGCGCCGCCGTCGAAGACGTTCCGTACCCGTGCGCTGACCGTCCCGGGGGTCGGCGAGGGCGCGCCGGGTCGGCGGTCGCGGGCCCGCAACACGTCGGGCATTGTGGTGACGGCTACCGATAGCAGCGACCCCGGCTCCGGCGCTCATGGAGTGCACTTGTTCGCCACCCTGCTGTCGGCCGCCGAGCACGCCGGAGCCGGGCCGCTGCGGCCGGAAGCGGACGACGTGCGGCGTGCCATCCGCGAGGGACGTGAGGGCAACTTGGTGATCTTCGTAGTCGACGCTTCCGGTTCGATGGCCGCCCGGGATCGCATGGGTGCGGTCAGCGGTGCCACGCTGTCGCTGCTGCGCGACGCCTACCAGCGGCGGGACAAGGTCGCGGTGATCACATTCCGCGAGCAAGGGGCACGTCTGTTGCTTCCGCCGACGTCGTCGGCGCACATCGCCGGCCGTCGGCTGGCCCGGTTCGACACCGGCGGCAAGACTCCGCTCGCAGAAGGCCTGCTGGCCGCGCGTGAGCTGGTTATCCGGGAAAAAGTGCGCGACCGGGCTCGACGTCCCCTGGTGGTGGTGCTCACCGACGGCCGGGCAACTGCCGGACCGGACCCGTTGGGCCGCAGTCGAATCGCGGCGGCCCGGCTGGTCGGCGAAGGTGCGGTCGCGGTGGTGGTGGACTGCGAGACGTCGTATGTGCGGCTGGGGTTGGCCGGGCGGCTGGCCCGCCAGCTAGGTGCGCCAACAGTGCGGCTCGAGCAACTACGCGCCGATTATCTGACGTGGGCCGTGCGCAGCGTGGCTTGAGGCGGCGGCCAGAACGAGAAGGGTAAGCGCTTATGCCACAGGGTCGTCCGCTCAAAGTCCCCGATGATGGTCTGACCACCCGGGCCCGGCGCAACACGCCAGTACTGGCGGTACACACCGGTGAGGGTAAGGGCAAGTCGACGGCCGCATTCGGAATGGCGTTGCGGGCGTGGAACATTGGCCTCGATGTCGCGGTGTTTCAGTTCGTCAAGAGCGCCAAGTGGAAAGTGGGCGAGGAGGCGGCCTTCCGCCAACTCGGCCAGTTGCACGACCAGCACGGGGTCGGTGGAGCTGTTGAATGGCACAAAATGGGTGCGGGCTGGTCATGGTCGCGTAAGGCCGGCAGCGACCCCGATCACGCGGCGGCAGCAGCAGACGGCTGGGCAGAGATCTCGCGCCGGCTGGCCGCGCAACGGCACGACTTCTATGTGCTGGACGAGTTCACCTATCCGCTGAAATGGGGCTGGGTCGACGTCGACGAGGTGGTGGACGTGTTGTTGGCCCGGCCTGGTCATCAGCATGTGGTGATAACCGGACGCGATGCCCCGCCGCGGCTGGTCGAGGCCGCCGATCTGGTTACCGAGATGACCAAGGTCAAGCACCCGATGGACGCAGGGCGTAAGGGGCAGAAGGGCATCGAATGGTGAGCGCGGTCCGTTCACCCCGCGAGCGTGCGTGTTCCCCCGCAAGCGGGCGGTGCCCCCAGTACGCCGACACGCCGTCCGGCGTGTCATTCTGCGCACCTTCGCGGCGGGTGAGGCAGTGAACCGGGTTTCTGCGATCGTCGTTGCCGCGCCGGCGTCGGGCAGCGGAAAGACCACGGTCGCAACGGGTTTGATCGGAGCTCTGCGGCAGGCAGGTCATACGGTCGCACCGTTCAAGGTAGGCCCGGACTTCATCGACCCCGGCTACCACGCCCTGGCCGCGGGCCGGCCCGGCCGCAACCTCGACCCGGTATTGGTGGGGGAGCAGCTCATTGGCCCGTTGTACGCCCATGGCGCCCGCGGTGCGGACATCGCCGTGGTCGAAGGTGTGATGGGTCTTTTCGACGGGCGCATCGGGCTTGCCGCGGCGACCCTGGCAGCGGGGTCCACCGCGCATGTCGCTGGTCTGCTGGGTGCGCCAGTGATCCTGGTGGTCGACGCTCGCGGCCAGAGTCACAGCATTGCTGCACTGTTGCACGGCTTTTCAACGTTCGATACCGCAACCAGGATCGCCGGTGTGATCCTCAATCGGGTCGGGTCGGCTAGACACGAGCAAGTGCTGCGACAGGCGTGCGAGCAGGCCAGTGTCCCGGTGCTGGGCGTCATTCCGCGCGCCGCCGAATTGGAGCTGCCGACGAGGTATCTGGGTCTTGTCACCGCGGTCGAGTACGGCCGCCGTGCAAGACTCGCGGTCGAGGCGATGACGGCCCTGGTGGCTCGGCACGTCGATCTGGCCGCTGTGTTCACGGCCGCCGGGAGCGGGGCCGCCGATCAGCCGTGGGATCCGGTGGCGGCAACAGGGGAGGCAGCGGGCGGCCGCGCCACCGTCGCAATGGCTACCGGAAAGGCATTCAGCTTCGGCTATGCCGAGCATGCCGAGCTGCTGCGGGCCGCCGGCGCTGAAGTGGCCGAGTTCGACCCACTCATCGACCGGTTGCCCGACGGTACGGACGCGGTGCTGCTACCCGGTGGTTTTCCCGAACAGTTCACCGCTGAGCTCGCCGCCAACGATGTCGTGCGTGGACAGATCAAACAGCTGGCCGCCACCGGGGCGCCGGTGCATGCCGAATGTGCCGGGCTGATCTACCTGGTCTCCGAACTCGACGGACATCCAATGTGTGGAGTGCTGGCCGGGTCCGCGCGGTTCACCCCGCACCTCAAGGTGGCATATCGCGACGCCGTCGCCGTGGCCGAATCAGCGTTGTATTCAGTCGGTCAGCGGGTGGTTGGACACGAATTCCACCGAACCGCGGTTACATTCAGCGATAGCTACCAGCCGGCGTGGGTGTACCGGGGCGAAGACGTGGACCACGAGTCGGATACCGTGCGAGACGGCGTCGTGTACGCCGGTGTGCACGCGTCGTACCTGCATACCCATCCGGCCGCGGCGCCGGAAGCGGTGGTGCGCTTCGTCGCACACGCCGCCGCCCGCTCGAAGACGGCAGGCTGACACACCGCTACGGGCTGAGACAGTGCACGCTGGCGGCTGGGATTCGACGGCCCGTTAGTCGGCGAGCGTAACGTCACGGCGAAAATCGGGGCCAGAAAGTCGCAGTGGCGTTACATTCGCGGCGCCGACCTGAGCGTCGACCCGCTGCGCCCGGCGTGGCCGCCGGGCTAGCGGTCGCCACTGGAATTGATGGTGGCGACCCGCTGCGCCCGGCGTGGCCGCCGGGCTAGCGGTCGCCACTAGGCTTGGCGGGTGACCGAGAACCCCTACCTGGTTGGGTTGCGGCTGGCCGGCAAAAAGGTCGTCGTGGTGGGCGGCGGCACGGTCGCGCAGCGTCGGTTACCTCTACTTATCGGGAGCGGCGCAGACGTGCACGTCATCTCCCGTACCGCCACCCGCGCCGTCGAGGCGATGAACGGAATCACCCTGTCGGTGCGCGAATACCGCGACGGCGACCTCGACGGGGCGTGGTACGCGATCGCGGCGACCGATGACGCGGAAGTGAACGCGGCCGTCGTCGCCGAGGCCGAACGCCGCCGGATCTTTTGCGTCCGCGCCGACATTGCCGTCGAGGGGACTGCGGTGACCCCCGCGTCGTTCAGCTACGCGGGGTTGTCGGTAGGCGTGCTGGCCGGCGGCGAGCACCGCCGGTCAGCGGCGATCCGGTCGGCCATCCGCGAGGCGTTGCAAAAGGGCCTCATCACCTTGGAAAGCTCCGAAAGCTCCGACGTCGTGCGCGGTGGGGTAGCGCTGATCGGCGGGGGCCCTGGGGATCCTGAGCTCATCACCGTGCGCGGCCGCCGTCTGCTGGCCCAAGCCGACGTCGTGGTCGCCGACCGGCTTGCACCGCCCGAACTGCTCGCCGAGTTGCCGCCACACGTGGAAGTCATCGACGCTGCCAAGATCCCGTACGGCCGTGCCATGGCCCAGGACGCGATCAACGACGTGATGATCGAACGGGCCCGATCGGGGAGCTTTGTGGTCCGGCTCAAAGGGGGCGACCCCTTCGTCTTCGCTCGTGGTTATGAGGAAGTTCTGGCATGCGCCGACGCCGGAATTCCGGTGACTGTGGTGCCAGGGGTGACGAGTGCCATAGCTGTGCCCGCATTGGCGGGAGTCCCGGTCACTCACCGGGCCATAAATCACGAGTTTGTGGTGGTCAGCGGCCATATCGCGCCCGGTCATCCCGAATCGTTAGTGAATTGGGATGCACTGGCTGCAATGTCGGGCACCATTGTTTTGCTGATGGCGGTCGAACGCATCGAACTGTTCGTCGATGTACTGCTAAAAGGTGGCCGACCTGCGGATACGCCAGTGCTGGTGGTTCAACATGGAACGACGGCCGCTCAACAGACGTTGCGGGCTACCCTTGTCGACACGCCGGAGAAGATCCGCGCGGAAGGGATCCGACCTCCCGCGATCATCGTCATAGGGGCTGTTGCGGCGTTCGGCGTTTAAACATTTCTTAAGATTACTGTAAGGTAACCCGCTATGACGGCTCTCAACGACTCAGAGCGTGCGGTCCACAACCGGACATCTGCACGCCCGGATCGTCCGGCCCCGACGCGCCCGACGCGCTCGGAGGAGACCGCCTCACAGCGCACGAGCAGGTATTACCCCACGTGGCTGCCATCTCGTCGCTTCATCGCCGCAGTCATCGCAATCGGTGGTATGCAGCTGCTGGCGACCATGGACAGCACCGTCGCCATCGTCGCGCTTCCTAAGATTCAGAACGAGCTGAGCCTGTCCGACGCCGGCCGTAGCTGGGTGATTACCTCCTACGTGCTGACATTCGGCGGACTGATGCTGCTCGGCGGCCGCCTCGGCGACACCATCGGGCGCAAGCGCACCTTCATTGTCGGCGTTACGCTGTTCACCATCTCCTCAGTGCTGTGCGCTGTGGCCTGGGACGAGGCGACGTTGGTTATCGCTCGGCTGTCACAGGGCGTGGGGTCGGCCATCGCATCGCCGACCGGTCTTGCGCTGGTAGCGACCACCTTCGCGAAGGGGCCGGCGCGCAACGCCGCGACGGCGGTGTTCGCCGCGATGACCGCGATCGGCTCGGTGATGGGCCTGGTGGTCGGCGGGGCGCTGACCGAGGTGTCGTGGCGGCTGGCGTTCATGGTGAACGTGCCGATCGGGCTGGTGATGATCTACCTGGCCCGCACCGCGCTGCGGGAAACCAATAGGGAGCGGATGAAGCTCGACGCTGCCGGGGCCATGCTGGCCACGCTGGCGTGCACCGCTGCGGTTTTCGCCTTCTCGATGGGTCCGGAAAAGGGCTGGATCTCAGTGACCACCATCGGTTCGGGCGTGGTGGCCCTGGCGGCCGCTATCGCGTTCGCCATGGTCGAGCGCACAGCCGAAAACCCCGTCATCCCGTTCGACTTGTTCCGCGACCGCAACCGGTTGGTGACGTTCATTGCGATCTTCCTGGCCGGTGGCGTCATGTTCAGCCTGACGGTGTGCATCGGCCTGTACGTGCAGGACATCCTGGGCTACAGCGCGCTGCGCGCGGGCGTCGGCTTCATCCCGTTCGTCATCGCGATGGGAATCGGCCTGGGCGTGTCCTCACAGCTGGTGTCACGGTTTTCGCCGCGGGTGTTGACGATCGGCGGTGGATGGTTGCTGCTGGGCGCGATGCTGTACGGCTCGGCGTTCATGCACCGCGGCGCCCCCTACTTCCCCAACCTGGTGCTGCCCATCGTCGTAGGCGGCATCGGCATCGGCATGGTGGTCGTCCCGCTGACGTTGTCTGCGATCGCCGGGGTGGGCTTCGACCGGATCGGCCCGGTATCCGCGATCACGCTGATGCTGCAGAGCCTCGGCGGGCCGCTGGTGCTGGCCGTCATCCAGGCTGTGATCACCTCGCGCACGCTGTACCTGGGCGGTACCAACGGCCCGGTGAAGTTCATGAACGACGCCCAGTTGCATGCACTTGACCACGGCTATACCTACGGCCTGCTGTGGGTGGCCGGCGCGGCCGTCATAGTCGGCTGTGCGGCACTGTTCATCGGGTACACCCCGGAGCAGGTTGCCCACGCGCAAGAGGTCAAGGAAGCGATCGACGCCGGCGAGCTGTAGTCCCGGCATCACTTTCGCCGCCCTCGCGGCTTGTCTACTAGCAACCACTAGGCTGGCCCGCTGTGATCACCCGGATGTCCGAGCTGTTCCTGCGCACTCTGCGTGATGATCCCGCCGACGCCGAAGTGCCCAGCCACAAACTACTCATCCGGGCCGGATACATCCGGCCCGTCGCACCCGGGCTGTACAGCTGGCTGCCGCTGGGGCTGCGGGTGCTGCGCAACATCGAACGTGTCGTGCGCGAGGAGATGAACGCCATCGGCGGACAGGAGATCCTCTTCCCTGCTCTGTTGCCGCGTGCGCCGTACGAGACGACAAACCGCTGGACTGAGTACGGCGACAGCGTGTTTCGGCTTCAGGACCGCCGCGGTAACGACTACCTGTTGGGCCCGACGCACGAAGAGCTATTCACCCTGACCGTCAAGGGCGAATACAGCTCCTACAAAGACTTTCCGCTGCTGCTGTACCAAATCCAGAACAAATACCGTGACGAGGTGCGGCCGCGGGCCGGCATCCTACGTGTCCGTGAGTTCCTGATGAAGGACTCCTACTCCTTCGATATCGACGACGCCGGGCTCAAAGCCGCCTACCACGCACACCGCGAGGCCTATCAGCGCATCTTCGACCGACTCAAGGTGCGCTACGTCATCGTGTCCGCGGTGTCGGGAGCGATGGGCGGTAGCGCCTCCGAGGAGTTTTTGGCCGAGAGTCCGGTCGGTGAGGACACCTTCGTACGCTGCCTGGAGTCGGGTTATGCGGCCAACGTCGAGGCGGTCGTCACCGCTCGCCCGGAGGCGCGGCCCATTGACGGGCTGCCCCAGGCGGTGGTCCACGACACCGGCGACACCCCAACGATCGCCACCCTGGTGGACTGGGCCAACAAGGCTGACCTGGGCCGCACGGTCACTGCCGCTGACACGTTGAAAAACGTCCTGGTCAAAGTCCGCCAGCCCGGCGGGGACTGGGAGCTGCTGGCGATCGGGCTGCCCGGCGACCGCGAGGTTGACGACAAAAGGCTGAGCGCAGCGCTGGAACCGGCCGACTACGCGTTGCTCGGCGACGACGATTTCGCCAGGCACCCGTTTCTGGTCAAGGGTTATATCGGACCGAAGGCGTTGCGGGACAACGATGTTCGCTATCTCGTCGACCCGCGGGTGGTCGACGGCACCAGCTGGATCACCGGGGCCGACCAGCCCGGCCGGCATGTCGTCGGGCTGGTGGCCGGCCGGGATTTCAGCGCCGATGGCACCATCGAGGCCGCCGAGGTGCGCGACGGCGATCCATCTCCCGACGGTGCCGGTCCGCTGGTGTCGGCACGCGGTATCGAGATTGCGCACATCTTCCAGCTCGGTCGCAAATACACCGATGCCTTCGTCGCCGACGTGCTCGGCGAGGACGGCAAGCCGGTGCGGCTGACCATGGGCTCCTACGGCCTCGGGGTGTCGCGGCTGGTGGCAGTTATCGCCGAGCAGCACCATGACGAGCTGGGTTTGCGCTGGCCCTCGGCGGTCGCACCGTTCGACGTTCACCTGGTGATCGCCAACAAAGACCCCGAGGCTCGGGCCGGAGCCACCACGTTGGCCGCCGAACTGGACAGGTTGGGTGTGGAGGTGCTGCTCGACGACCGCCAGGCATCGCCTGGCGTTAAATTCAAGGACGCTGAGCTGCTGGGTATGCCCTGGATCGTCGTGGTAGGGCGCGGCTGGGCCGACGGGGTGGTCGAGCTGCGCAACCGCTTCAGCGGCCAGACTCGTGAGATGGCTGCCGGCGCCGCGCTGGCCACCGATATCGCGGCGGCCGTCACCGGTTAGTGCGCTATTCGTTGCCGCCCGGGAAAGTCGCAGTGATGGGCCAAGCGCCCAGCACTCGGTTCCATCGAGAGGCCATGACCGCGCTCTGGGTCAGCGCCGTCGCTGCGAACGCGCGGTCATCCGCCGTCTCGGCGTGCTCGATGACCGCGCGCCAGGCCGTCGCACCATCGTTCTCCATCCGCGCGGCCAGGCGCGCCGCATCGGCCGCGCTGCCCACCAGCATGGGCAGTTGGTAGCCGGAGGCGGCGACCGGGGGAGTGACCTTGCGGGCCGCGAGCATCGCGATGACATCGTCGCGACGTTGGCGATGCTGGAGCAGCGCGTCCACGACCAAGTCGTTGACGCTGGGGGGCGATAGCGCGGACACGATGCCGTAGCCGTAAATGGTCGAGTGTTCGATGGCCAGCGCATCGCATAGTGCCGCGTTGTCGGCGTCCTTGCCGGTGGAAGGGCCAGCGGGAGACCGCTTGGGCGTGGCACCCGGGGTGGGTTCCGAGGAGGTCATATCGACGGACCTCCGGGCACTAGCGCAACCGTGTAGGACGCTGTGCAGGAGGCGGCGATGGAGGCGAGCAGCCCTGCCCGGTACCCCGACGACGTGGCCACCAGCCGACTGGCACTCTCGGCTGAGGTGCGCAACGCGTCGATCACGTCGGACACCGGTGGCGGCGGCGGTGGTGGTGGCGCCGGACCGGTCGGGCTGGCACTCGCGCTGGTCGTTTCGCTCGTCGAGGACGTCAGCTTGCCGGCGACCCGGGAGATCTCCGTGGACAGTGCGCGGGCATGCGCGGCGCGCTGCGTGGCGACCACGGTCAGCGCGGCCGCGATCTGCGGCGCGAGGCCGACGGCTGTGGCGGCGGCGGAGGCGACCGCACTGTCGCGCCGGGCCTGGTCCAAGGGCGCGAGCAGCTCTTCGACCGCGGGAGGCTTAGGCGGGGACTCGCTGCAGGCGGACACGCCCACCCCGAGCACAGCGAGAGCGGCACCACCGGCGAGCACACCCCGTCTGTTGATGACGGGTACTGCGCTGGGCACAGCAACATCCTGCCATCAGAACGCACCGCAACGACGGTAGGCACGATGCGGTGACCTTGACGGGTGACGTTGAGGCCGATCACGGCGTCAACCGCGATTCCTGGCGTATCGTTGAAAGCTGGTTCTCGCGGAACGCGAGCTGGCGCGTATCGGCGGGACACCGGGAGCCGCCCTGGCGGCGACATCCGCCAGATGACCGGACAACTCAAGATGAGGAGCTCGCCTTGACCACCGGGCTACCTTCGCAGATGCAGGTAATCGAGCTACTCGGTGAAGAGTTCGCGCGCGCCGGCTACGAGATCGAAGATGTGGTCATCGACACCCGGGCCCGCCCGCCGCGGATTGCGGTGATCGCCGACGGTGATACCGCCCTCGACCTGGACACGATTGCCGCGCTCTCACGTTCGGCATCAACTTTGCTGGACGGCCTGGATAGCATCCAGGACCGCTATGTCCTCGAGGTCAGTTCGCCCGGCGTGGAACGCCCGCTGACCAGCGAGAAGCACTTCCGCCGCGCCCGTGGCCGCAAGGTTGAACTGACGCTGTCGGACGGATCGCAGCTGACCGGTCGAGTCGGGGAGACGCGCGGTGACACGATTGCGCTGGTGGTCCGCGAAGACCGGGACTGGGCGGTGCGTGAGATCCCTCTCGTCGAGATTATGAAAGCTGTTGTCCAGGTTGAGTTTTCGGCACCAGCACAAGTGGAGTTGGAACTGGCGACTATGGGTCGGGCCCGGAGGACGGAGGCCGGAGCATGAACATCGACATGGCCGCACTGCATGCGATTGAGGTGGATCGGGGCATCTCGGTCAATGAGTTGCTCGAAACGATCAAGTCCGCGCTGCTTACCGCCTACCGACACACCCAAGGTCACCAGATTGACGCGCGTATCGAGATCGATCGCAAAACCGGTGTCGTTCGGGTGATCGCCCGCGAGGTAGATGACGACGGCAATGTCATCAGTGAATGGGATGACACTCCCGAGGGTTTTGGCCGAATCGCCGCTACTACCGCACGTCAAGTAATGCTGCAGCGGTTTCGCGACGCCGAGAATGAGCGCACGTACGGCGAGTTCTCCACCCGCGAGGGCGAGATCGTCGCGGGTGTTATCCAGCGTGACAGCCGGGCCAACGCCCGCGGACTGGTCGTCGTCCGGATCGGCAGTGAGACCAAGGCCTCCGAAGGGGTGATCCCAGCCGCTGAACAGGTCCCCGGCGAGAGCTACGAGCATGGCAACCGCCTGCGGTGCTACGTGGTCGGTGTGAGTCGCGGGGCCCGTGAGCCGCTGATCACATTGTCGCGCACCCACCCCAACCTGGTGCGCAAGCTGTTCTCGCTGGAAGTCCCGGAGATCGCCGACGGGTCGGTGGAGATCGTGGCGGTAGCCCGAGAGGCCGGCCATCGCTCCAAGATCGCGGTGGCGTCACGTGTTCCCGGGCTGAATGCCAAGGGCGCTTGCATCGGTCCGATGGGGCAACGGGTCCGCAACGTGATGAGCGAGCTTTCCGGGGAGAAGATCGACATCATCGACTACGACGAGGACCCAGCCCGCTTCGTCGCCAACGCGTTGTCGCCGGCGAAGGTGGTCTCGGTGTCGGTTATCGACCAGACCGCCCGGGCCGCCCGCGTGGTGGTGCCCGACTTCCAGTTGTCGCTGGCCATCGGCAAGGAGGGCCAGAACGCGCGGCTGGCCGCCCGGCTCACCGGGTGGCGTATCGACATCCGCGGGGATTCGCCGGCGCACCCGGAGAACCAGCCCGAACACGGTGCCAGCCACGGGATGGCACACGACCGTTAGGGCGGTGGTCGCGGGATGATCGGCCTCCGATCCCTGGCCCGGCTGAGCGGTGCGCAATCGCGGTCGATCAGCCCGGAGAACTTCGACGGAGCCAAGGGCGGCGGTGCGCGCGCCGTCGAGGGCACCGGTGCGGCCTGCGCGGCACACCTCGGCCAGGGCTGGAAGATCTCGCCCAGCGTCCACATCGACGGGCAGATCACGTTCGAGCTGGCCGCCATCGACGGACCGGCGCTCATCACTCACATCTGGCTGACCACGCACCCCAGTAACTGGCGCAGCCTCATCTTGCGCGCCTACTGGGACGGCGCGGACGAGCCCGCAATCGAGGTACCAGTCGGCGACTTCTTCGGCCAGGGCTGGTGTGAGTTCGCCCAGCTCTCCTCCGTGCCGGTCGCGGCCAACCCGCACGGCGGCTTCAACAGCTACTGGCCGATGCCGGTGCCACGGCACGCCCGCCTCACGCTGGAGAACCGCGCGCCGCAGACCGCCACCGTGTACTACCAGATCAGCTACGAGATCGACGTCGACGTCGTCGGCGATGGGTACCTGCACAGCCAGTTCCACCGCAGCAACCCCCTCGCCGCCGGCACTGTGCACCCCATCCTCGACCTCGTGCACGGCACCGGGAAGTACGTCGGCACCTACCTCGCCTGGGGCGTCAACCGCCCCGGCTGGTGGGGCGAGGGCGAGGTCAAGTTCTACCTCGACGGCGACGAGGAGTTCCCCACGATCTGCGGCACCGGCACCGAGGACTACTTCGGCGGCGCCTGGAACTTCGACGTGCCCGGGCAGGGATACACCGTCTACTCGACACCGTTCCTCGGGCTGCACCAGGTCATCGGCCCGGACGGGCTATACCGCAGCCAGCAGCGGTTCGGCATGTACCGGTGGCATCTCCTCGACCCCATCCACTTCCACGCCGACCTGCGCGTGGACATTCAGGCCCTCGGATGGACGTCGCGGCACCGCTACCAGCCTTTGTGCGACGACATCGCCTCCACCGCGTTCTTGTATCTGGACCGCCCATCGGTGCCGGGCCCGCCACTGCCCAGCGCCGACGACCTGGCGGTGGGCGGCGAGCCCGCCGAGCCGCCGACGTGACCCGCCCGACGACGATGCAGCCCGCGGAGTGGGGTGGGGTGGGGGCACCCCCAGCCGCGCAGCGGCGTGGGGGAGAGTCGGGCAATCAGGGTTGGCCCGACGACCTGCGCGCGGCCGAGTGCGACGGCGCCGAGTTCGCCCACCTGGCCATGCCGCTCGGCGGCATCGGCACCGGGAACCTGGCCATTTGCGCCGACGGCGGCCTGCGGCAGTGGCAGCTACACAACATCGGCAACCATGCCGGCGCGCTGCCCGGGTCGTTCTTCGCGCTGCGGGTCAGCCGGTGGGAGCCGCCGCTGGACGCGGTGCGTATCTTGCAGGCGCCGCCGCGGGACTCGACGGACACCCCGCTGGTCACCGACGACGTTGTGGCGGATTGGCAACGCGACCTGCTGAGGCGGTATCCCGCGGTGGCCCACACCACCTTCTGCGGCACCTACCCGATCGCACGCGTGCGCTACCTGGACCCGGCTCTTCCTCTGGACGTCACGGTGGAGGCGTTCAACCCGTTGGTCCCGCTGGATGTCGATGCCAGCTCCATCCCGGCGGCGCTATTCACGTTCCGGCTGGTCAACGACGGCGACTACCCGCTGCATGGAACGCTGGGCGCCACCGTGCAGAACGCAGTCGGCTGGGACGGCATCACCCCGATCAACGGCGTCCATACGCCCGGGTACGGCGGCAACACCAACCGGCTGCTGCGCTGCGAGGGCTGGACGAGCGTGGTGCTGGAGAACGGCGCTCTCCCCGACGACGCCCCGGGCGCCGGGCAGATGGTGCTGGCCGCCGATGACCCGCAGGCCGCCGCCCTGACCCGGTGGCGGCACGCGGGTGAGTTCGTCACATTCCTGCAGTCGCGGGCGCTGGCCAGCGGCGCGCCGCGGTTGACCCTGGCGGCGGGTATCGCTGACCCGCAGCGGCATGCTCCGAAGTCGGCGAGCGGTGCCAGCCCGGAGGGCAGCACCTGGAACGCCGGTCTCGGCGTTCCGTTCCTGCTGCAGCCCGGCCAGCAGCGGCTGATCCGGGTCGCGCTGACCTGGTATTTCCCCAACCGGTACGTCAACTTCGAACAGTTCGGGCCGGACCGGCCGGAGTGGGGGCGATCTCGGTTCTGGCTGGGCAACCACTACGCCACCCGCTACGCCGACGCGCAGGACGTGTTCGAGCGGGTGCGCCGAGATTGGTCCGCGCTGCGTGAGGCCACCGGCGCGTGGACTGGCACGCTAGCCGGCTCCGGCCTGGACGACGCCGCCGTCACCCACCTCGCTGCGCAGCTCGCCACCGTGCGCAGCCCCACCTGCTTTCGCGCCGCAGACGGGCGGTTCTTCGCTTTCGAGGGCGTGCTGGGCGCCTCCACGGTGATGTGGTCAGGGCGGTACGGCGGTTCCTGTCCGCTCAACTGCACGCATGTCTGGAACTACGCGCAGGCGCTCGCGGCGGCGTTTCCCGAGCTGGAACGGAGCATGCGCGAGACCGAGCTCGAGATCATGCAGGCGCCGGCGGGGTACTTACCCCACCGGGTGATCGCGCCGACCTACCTACCGCAGCTGTGGGGTGAGCCGATCGGCGGCCCCGACCAGCCTGCGCTGGACGGCATGCTCGGCACTGTCCTGAAGGCCTACCGCGAATATCGCGCGGGCGCAGGCATCGAGTGGCTGCGCCGCTACTGGCCCAACCTCACCCGCTTGCTGCGCCACGTCGACCGCACCTGGAACGTCGACGGCACCGGGATGCTCAGCGGCATCCAGCCCAGCACCCACGACATCGACCTCACCGGGCACAACCCGTTCATGGGCACCCTGTGGCTGGCCGCGCTGCGGGCCGCCGAGCAGATGGCCCTGCTCCTCGACGACAGCGCCGCGGCGGCGGCGTACCGGGCCACCTTCTCCCAGGCCAGCGAGTCCTATGATGCGGCGCTGTTCACCGGTGAGTACTACGTGCAGCGGCTGCTGCCCGGCGACAACCCCGACTTCCAGTGGGGCGACGGGTGTCTGGCTGACCAGCTGATCGGGCAGTGGTGGGCGCACCAGCTCGACCTCGGCTACCTGCTGCCCGCCGAGCACGTGCGCACCGCCCTGGCCGCGGTGGTGCGGCACAACCTGCGCCGCGGGTTCCACGATTTCACCCACCGGTACCGGGCGTTCGCCGACGGCGACGACGCGGGGCTCCTGCTGTGTACCTGGCCGCACGGCGGCCGGCCCGCAGCGCCGATCCGCTACGCCGACGAGGTGTGGACCGGCTCGGAGTACCAGGTGGCCGCCCACTGCTGGCGCGAGGGGTTGCAGTCCGAGGGGCGCGCCGTGCTGGACGCCGTGTGGGCGCGCTACGACGGGCGGCGGCGCAACCCGTTCAACGAGATCGAGTGCGGCGACCACTACGCTCGGTCGCTGGCCGGCTGGTCGGTGCTGGAGGCGCTGGCCGGGTTCACCCACGACGGCCCGGCCGGCGCGTACACCTTCCGCCGTGCGGAGATCGCCGTGCCCTTCCTCGCCCGCTCCGGGTGGGGCCTGTGGTCGCAGGAGGGCGACGAGCTCGTCATGGCCTGCACCGGCGGGCGGCTCGACCTGCACCGGCTCACGGTCGTCGGCGGCGCAGCCGAGTACGACGCGTTCGTCGACGGGACGGCCGTGCCGGCCCGGCGCGCAGGCGCCGGCATCCAATTCCCCGATGGAATAAGGCTGATCGCCGGGCAGACACTCACTTTGGCAGCCCGTTGACGGCGGAGATCGTCTGCCCTTTCCGCGCTGGCACCACAGCGGCTCACGGCGCATCCGCGGGTGGTTCTGACCATCGGTTGAGTGACGCTAGACTGAGCCGTGATCCAGCGCGAGCCTTCGGTCTTGGCGCACAGACACGTGGGTGGACCGGTGCGGACGTGTGTCGGGTGCCGAAAGCGAGAGCTGGCCGTCGAACTGCTTCGAGTGGTGGCTGTGTCGACCGGGAACGGCGAATATGCCGTGATCGTTGATACAGCGAGTAACCTTCCGGGGCGGGGTGCGTGGCTGCATCCCGTACGGCAGTGCGTGCAACAAGCGATTCGGCGGCGAGCTTTCACCAAAGCGCTGCGCATCGCCGGTTCACCGGACACATCCGCGGTGGTCGAGCACGTCAGTGCGCTCGACTCACCCGGCAACAGAACAGGTAGCAAAGAACATGAGCACACCGTGAAGTCCCGATGACAATGCGTCATAGCTAAACCCGAGGCGCGGCCCACGACTGTCGCCTCATAGACAGGAGATGTAGTGGCAGGTAAGGCCCGCGTACACGAGTTGGCTAAGGAACTCGGTGTTACCAGCAAGGAAGTCCTCGCCCGACTGAATGAACAGGGCGAATTCGTCAAGTCCGCATCGTCGACGGTAGAGGCACCCGTCGCTCGCCGGTTGCGCGAATCCTTCGGAGGCAGCAAGCCGGCCGCCGATAAGGGCGCCGCTAAGGGCCCCGACAAGTCACTCGACAAGGCCCTCGACAAAGCGATTGACAAGGCCGCTGGCAACGGCGAGGCGACTGGCGCGCCCGCAAAGACCGCCGACTCCGGTCCAGTGGCAACCGCTGCCGCCGCCCAGGTCTCCCCAGCCGCGGCCCCCGAATCGCCCGCGCCGTCGACACCGGCCCCCAGACGGCCGTCGGCGCCGGCCCCCGGGCAGCCGGGAGTACCGACCCCCGGGCAGCCGGGCGCGGCGACTGCCGGACCGCCGCCCACCCATCCTGCACCCCATCCCGGTACGACTCCCGGCCCGCGTCCCGGCCCGCCGCCGAAGCCGGGGATTCGTACCCCGCGCGTCGGCAACAACCCGTTCTCGTCGGCCCAACCTGTCGACCGGCCCATCCCGCGTCCGCCGGCGCCCCGGCCCGGAGCGGCCAGGCCAGGGGCACCCCGTCCGGGCGCTTCGCCCGGCAGCATGCCGCCCCGTCCGGGTGGTGCTGGTGGACCGGCCCGTCCGGCACGTTCCGGCGCGCCGCGACCTGGGGGCGGCCGGCCCGGTGCGCCCGGTGCCGGCCGGTCCGACGCCGGTGGCGGTAACTATCGAGGCGGTGGAGGAGTAGGTGCCGCGCCCGGAGCCGGTTTCCGTGGCCGTCCCGGTGGCGGCGGCGGTGGTGGTGGCGGTGGTGGTGGCGGCCGTCCCGGGCAGCGCGGCGGTGCTGCCGGCGCGTTCGGCCGGCCCGGCGGTGCGCCCCGGCGTGGTCGCAAGTCCAAGCGGCAGAAGCGCCAGGAATACGACTCGATGCAGGCTCCGGTCGTCGGTGGCGTGCGGTTACCGCACGGCAACGGCGAGACGATCCGATTGGCACGCGGAGCATCTCTGTCGGACTTCGCCGAAAAGATCGACGCCAATCCGGCGGCACTGGTGCAGGCGCTGTTCAACCTCGGGGAGATGGTGACGGCCACGCAGTCGGTGGGCGACGAGACGCTCGAGTTGCTGGGCAGCGAGATGAACTACAACGTCCAGGTCGTCAGCCCTGAGGACGAAGACCGCGAGCTGCTGGAATCCTTCGACCTCTCCTACGGAGAAGACGAGGGCAGCGAGGAAGACCTGCAGACCCGTCCGCCGGTCGTGACGGTGATGGGCCACGTCGACCACGGCAAGACCCGACTGCTGGACACCATCCGAAAGGCCAACGTCCGGGAGGCCGAGGCCGGCGGCATCACCCAGCACATCGGTGCTTATCAGGTCGGCGTCGACCTCGACGGCACTGAGCGGCTGATCACCTTCATCGACACCCCGGGCCACGAGGCGTTCACCGCCATGCGTGCCCGCGGAGCCAAGGCCACCGATATCGCCGTCCTGGTGGTCGCGGCCGACGATGGGGTGATGCCACAGACGGTTGAGGCCATCAACCACGCGCAGGCCGCTGACGTGCCGATCGTGGTGGCGGTGAACAAGATCGACAAGGAGGGGGCCGACCCGGCCAAGATTCGCGGGCAGCTCACCGAATACGGTTTGGTGGCAGAGGATTTCGGCGGCGACACCATGTTCGTCGACATCTCGGCCAAGGTAGGCACCAACATCGAGGCGCTGCTCGAGGCGGTGCTGCTGACCGCCGACGCCGCCCTGGACCTGCGGGCCAACCCCGACATGGAGGCCCAGGGGGTGGCGATCGAAGCGCACCTGGACCGCGGTCGCGGGCCGGTCGCCACGGTGCTGGTGCAGCGCGGCACACTGCACGTCGGCGACTCGGTGGTCGCGGGCGACGCGTATGGCCGTGTCCGCCGCATGGTCGACGAATTCGGCGACGACATCGAGGCGGCACTACCGTCGCGTCCGGTGCAGGTCATCGGCTTCACGTCGGTGCCGGGTGCCGGTGACAACTTCCTGGTCGTCGACGAGGACCGCATCGCCCGCCAAATCGCGGACCGGCGCAGCGCCCGCAAGCGCAACGCCATGGCGGCGCGTTCTCGTAAGCGGATCAGCCTGGAGGACCTGGACTCGGCGCTGAAGGAAACCAGCCAGCTGAACCTGATCCTCAAGGGCGACAACGCCGGTACCGTCGAGGCGCTGGAAGAGGCCCTGATGGGCATCCAGGTCGACGACGAGGTGGCGCTGCGCGTCATCGACCGCGGCGTCGGCGGTATCACCGAGACCAACGTCAACCTGGCGTCGGCGTCGGACGCGATCATCATCGGGTTCAATGTGCGCGCCGAGGGCAAGGCCACCGAACTGGCCAACCGGGAAGGCGTCGAGATTCGCTACTACTCGGTCATCTACCAGGCGATCGACGAGATCGAGAAGGCGCTCCGCGGCATGCTCAAGCCGATCTACGAGGAGGTGCAGCTGGGTCGTGCCGAGATCCGGGCGTTGTTCCGTTCCTCGAAGGTCGGCATCATCGCCGGCTGCCTGATCACCTCCGGTGTGGTGCGCCGCAACGCCAAGGCCCGCCTGCTGCGAGACAACATCGTTGTCTCCGACAACCTCACGGTCACCTCGCTGCGACGGGAAAAGGACGACGTGACCGAGGTCCGCGAGGGCTTCGAGTGCGGTCTGACGCTCGGCTACTCCGACATCAAGGAAGGCGACGTCATCGAGTCCTACGAGCTGGTCCAGAAGGAGCGCGCCTGATGCGTTGCGCAGAGCAGAGCCTGGCACATGGCTGACCCTGCCCGGGCGCGCCGACTGGCCAAGCGAATCTGCACCATCGTCGCGTCGGCGATCGAGTTCGAGATCAAGGATCCGGGGCTGGACGGGGTGACCATCGTGGACGCGAAGGTGACTGCCGACCTGCACGATGCGACGGTGTTCTACACCGTGCTGGGACCCACGCTGGACGACGAGCCGAATTACGCCGCTGCCGCCGCCGCGCTAGAGCGAGCCAAGGGTGCGTTGCGCACCAAGGTCGGGGCCGGCACCGGCGTACGCTTCACTCCCACCCTGACTTTCACCAGGGACACGACGTCGGACAGCGTGCAGCGGATGGACGAGTTGCTGGCCCGCGCTCGCGCCGCGGACGCCGACGTGGCGAGGGTTCGCGCGGACGCCAAGCCCGCGGGGGAGGCCGATCCCTACCGGGACAGCGGGTCAGAAGCAGAACCGCTGCTCGACGCTGTGGGGGAACCACCCGCTTGCGGGGGAGACACGAGTGACAACGATCGACCCGAAGCCTGAGCTGGCCGATGCCCCGCTTGCAGGGGTACGCATCGACGCTGCCGGCGCCGCCGAATTGTTGTCGGCCGCGGCGACGGTCGCGGTGGTCTGCCACGTGCATCCCGATGCCGACACCGTCGGCGCCGGGCTGGCGCTGGCCTTGGTGCTGGAGAAGTGCGGCAAGCAGGTCGAGGTCGGTTTCGCCGCGCCGGCGACACTGCCGGAGTCGCTGGCATCGTTGCCCGGCTGCCACCTGATGGTCAGTCCCGACGCCATGCGTCGCGATGTCGATTTGGTTGTGACCGTTGACGTTCCGAGTGTCAATCGGCTCGGCGGGCTGAGTGACTTAGCCGGTCCGGACCGGGAGTTGCTGGTTATTGACCATCACGCGTCCAACGACATGTTCGGCACCGCGAACTTCATCGATCTGTCAGCCGATTCCACCACGATGATGATCGCCGAACTGCTTGACGAGTGGGGCAAGCCGATCGATCCGGAGGTCGCGCACTGCATCTATGCCGGCCTGACGACCGACACCGGGTCGTTTCGCTGGGCCAGCGCCCGCGCCCTTCGGTTGGCGGCCCGGCTGGTCGAGATCGGGGTCGACAACGCCGCGATCAGCCGAACACTGATGGACAGCCATCCGTTCGCGTGGTTGCCGATGCTGTCCCGCGTACTGGGCTCCGCGCAATTGCTGCCCGACGCAGTCGGCGGTCGCGGGCTGGTCTACGCAGTCGTCGACAATCAGGAGTGGGTCAGCTCGCGCCCTGAAGAAGTGGAAAGCATCGTCGATATCGTGCGCACCACACAGCAGGCCGAGGTGGCGGCGGTGTTCAAAGAGGTTGACCGGCAACAGTGGTCGGTGTCGATGCGCGCCAAGGCCGACGTGGATCTTGCCGCGGTCGCGTCCGGGTTTGGTGGCGGCGGCCACCGGCTGGCCGCCGGCTATTCGACCACGGGCTCGATCGACGATGTCGTGGCGTCACTGCGCGCGGCGCTTGGCTAGCCGGCGATGAACCTCATCGACGCCGCCGTGGCCGACGGCGTCGTGAAATTACCGGACCTGGCAATACCGGTTCCCCGCGGAGTGGTCGATCGTGTGCTGATCGGCGTTCGGCCGGAGTTCTGGGATGTGGTGCCCGCGGGGACTCCGGGATCTTTGACTGCTCACGTCGAATTGGTGGAGGAGCTCGGTTTCGAATCGTTCGTCTACGCAACGCCTGTCAAGCAGGAGGGGTGGTCGTCACGTGCGCAACGCATCGTGTTCCGCACGGACCGCCGCACCGCCGTAAGTGTCGGTGAATCATTGTCGATCGTGCCGCACTCGCACGAAGTGTGCTTCTTCGACAGCCAGACCGAGACCCGTATTCGCGCTTAGCTCAGGGAACTTTGCGGGCTCGGGCGACCAATTGCTCGAGCCGCTCGCGGCCGTGGGGAATTAGGCCGATGTCGCGCGTGTCCGACCACGTCTCGACCTCGTCCGACGTTTCGTCGCACCAACGTGTGAGAAGCAGTAGGAACTCGCCATAGAGCGCCACCACGCGTTCGGTGAGGTGAAGCCGTTCCGGGAAGGGCCCTCCGGTGCGGAGCAGTTCCTCGCCGAGCGCGAGGGCGCTGCCGCGCAATTCGCGGGCTTGACGCGCGGTGGTCGCCAAGGCGGCGCGCAGGTCCTTTAAGGTTCCCTGGTCAGCCAGCAGCAGGCGGAGTAACGTCTCGACCTCGATGATGGGCGGGGCTGGTTCGGTGGCGAGCCAGTCCTCAAGGGCGGCACGGCCCTTCGGCGTGATCGTGTAGCGAGTGCGTTGCCGGCGTCGGCCCTCGACCATCTCGGCGTGGGCGTGGCCACGCTCAACGAGCCGCTTGAGCTCGGCGTACAAATGGGCCTCCGACCGCGGCCAAAAGTAGTGAAGGCTGCGCCGTGTCTGTGCGACGAGCTCGTAGGCCGTCCAGGGCTGCACACCCAGCAGACCCAGGAGCGCAAAAGACGTAGCAGTCGGTTCGGATGTCATGCGTTAACAATACTCCAACGTAGAGTAGTGTTTACTCCACATTGGAGTATGGGGTGATGGGCATGAACGACACCGGGTGTGCGGCCCTCGTCGATACCAGTCGAGATGAGCTTCGCGAGCGGATCGCACTTGCGCGGAAGCGGTTTGATCGGCTAGCCCGGAGCGCTGATCCTCTCGCTCGCCCACCGGGATCGGACTGGACCGTTCAACAGGTCGTGGCTCACGTGCTCACCGTCGCGCATCGCTATCAGGCCATCGCCACCCGGCGGGAATTCCGCCGCGCGGCCAATGCCTGCGAGGTCAAGGTGATCAATCAGATCGAGCTTGAAGAAGCGATGGCGCCGGTGCCGCGGCTCGCCGACCAACTTCAGGAACTAGCTACGGAAATGGATAGCTACTTCGACACGTTAATCGATGACCGGCCGGCCTTTGAGTTCCATGGCGGCGCCCTCGTCTCCGGCATCACAGCGCAGACAAACTGGTTGGGCGAGTTGCTCCTTCATGGACATGATGTCGCCCGAGCGGTCAACGCCCCGTGGGAACTTCCCGAACGCGACCTGCTGCTAGTAGCGCGCGGGCTGATGCAGATAGGTTCCGGTTACCTTCGCGCCGGACTCTCCCCGAGAACCGACGTTTGCGTGGCGTTCAGCGTCCGCGGGGCGCGGCCCTACCTGATTCACATCCACGACGGTACCGCCGAGTTTCGTGAGCGCCGGCCCGACGATCGGCCGGATGCCGTACTGCGGGCGCCCGCATCGACACTGACGCAGCTGCTCTACCAACGCATCGGACCGTTCACCGCCGCCCGCCGAGGCCTGCTCATCGTCGGTGGCCGCCGTCCGTGGCTAGCGCTCGAGCTGCAGTCCTGCTTTGAGCCGGCCTGAGATGAGTGGGCTGTACAACCTGTATGTCGACGTGATGCGGCGGATCGGTCACTACCGCTGGTTCTCGTTGTTTATGAAGCACTTTGGCTCGCGGGTAGACCGGGCGCTGATCCACGCGAGTCGAGGCCGACTATCCATGAGCGGTCCCCAGATGACGACGATGCTGCTTACAACGAAAGGCAGAAGAAGCGGCAAAGACCGAACCGTTCCGCTGTATTACGTGCGCGACGGCAAAAATCTGGTCGCCGCTTGCGAGAACTTTGGGCTAGAAGCACTGTCTAGTTGGCCAAAAAACCTTCTCGCCGACCCAAAAGCACGCATCCAGATCGGCTCCACCTCTGCAAACTATCTCGGCCGACCTGCTACAGAGGAAGAGGTCGCCCGCAACATGCCGCGGCTCATCGAGATGTGGCCTGCGCATGACACCTACCTGAAGCGGAGTGGCACGCGCCACGTAATTGTCTTCGAGCCCCTCCACTGAACTAACGCACCTGCGAGCGTCCGCGTTGCAGTACGGCCTCGCGGTTGGCGGCGATGTCATCGCCGCTGGTCCGGAATTGCTTGGCCGCCATCGCTTCCAGCCATAGACCCTCGCTGGTCTGCGACTCGTCGATCCGGTGGTAGGACGCCAGTAATGCCCGCACGGCGTTCTGGTTGTTGCCGACGATGGTCGCCGCCACCCGGCGGGCGGTGGTCAACAGCTGGTCGTGCGGCACCATTTCGGTGACCAGGCCGGCCCGCAGCGCGTCGGCAGCAGATAGGTAGTCCCCGGTGAGGCTCATCCGTCGGGCCAGGCCCACACCCACCTTCTGTGGCAGCCGCACGCTGAGCCCCCAGGTGGGCAGCAGACCGACTCGGGCATGGGTGTCGGCGAAGCGCGCCTGCTCTGAAGCGATCACGATGTCGCAGTACAGGACCAGCTCCAGCCCGCCGGTGACCGCGGCGCCGTTGATCGCGCCGATCACCGGCTTGGTCATCGGTGGCCACCGCGGCGAGATGTCCGGCAGTGCCGACTGCCCACCCAGCTCTTTGAGGTCCAGCCCTGCGCAGAACACGGGATCGGCGCCGGTGAGGATCACGACGTCGACGGCGTCGTCGGTCTCGGCGTCGGTCAAAGCCCCGAAAAACCGATCCCGCAGCGCCGCGGACAGCGCATTGCGGGACTGCGGCCGGTTCAGCGTCAGGGCGCGTACCCGCTCGTTGGTTTCGATCAGCAGGATGTCGTCGGTCATGACATCACCGTAGCCAGTGGCGGACACCCCCCCGGACGGCCAGCATGCCGTGACGGCGCGCAGACGCTGCGGCCGGCAGGACGCACCTATGGTTGAGGGATGTGCCGGAACATCACCGAACTGCGCGGGTTGCAGCCCGCTGCGACAGCCGACGAGATCGCGGCGGCGGCGCGCCAGTATGTGCGCAAAGTCAGCGGCATCACCCACCCGTCAGCGGCTAATGCCGACGCGTTCGAGGCCGCGGTCGCCGAGGTCACCGCGACCACGACACGATTGCTGGGCGCTCTGCCGCCGCGGCGCCAGCCGCCGAAGACCGTCCCGCCGTTGCGCCGGCCCGAGGTGGTGGCCCGGCTCGCCAGGTCAGGATGACCCGAAGATGCCACAGACGCCCGCGTTGAAGGAGTGGAGCGCGGTGGTGCACGCGCTGCTGGACGGTCGCCAGCGTGTGCTGCTGCGCAAGGGCGGCATCGGGGAAAAGCGGTTCGAGGTGGCGGCCCAAGAGTTCCTACTGTTCCCGACGGTCGCGCACAGCCACGTAGAACGGGTCCGGCCCGAGCATAGGGACTTGCTGGACGCGGCGGCCGCCGACAGCACCGACGAGCACCTGCTGGTGCGGGCCGCAGCGAAAGTTGTTGCCGCACTGCCGGTTAACCGGCCCGACGGGCTAGGCGCAATCGAGGATCTGCATATCTGGACCGCCGAGTCGGTGCGCGCCGACCGGCTCGATTTTCGGCCCAAACACAAACTGGCGGTGTTAGTGGTGTCCGCGATTCCGTTGATCGAGCCGGTATGGATCTCTCGCACCCCCGAATACGCGGGTTGCACCAGCTGGGTGCAGCTGCCCGTGCGGCCTCCGTTAGGGACTCCGGTGCACGACGACGCCGCGCTAACCCAGGTCGCTACCCGGGTCCGCGACGCCGTCGGCTGAGGGGTCGGGCGAGCCGGCGGGAAGCACCAGCCGGGAGCGTCCGAACTGCACGGAATGGGTGGCCGGTTTCAGCTGCCGGCCCGTCAGCACTGCTTCTTCAGTGCCGAGGTTGCGCGCGTAGCGGGGGAACCAACTGCCGGCGACCAGGACGCGGATGCGTGAGCCCGCCCTGAAGCAATGGGCGATGGCGTCGAGTTCGATATTGACGACTTCCTCCCTTTTCTGCGCGGCGCCCAGCCGCCGGTAGCTGTCGCTGACATTGCGGGACCGGCCCTTGACGTCGATCTCGCTCACCCGGACGAACAGGTCGACATAGGGATTGTCCGAGGTGTGCGCCAGCTCGATGACCGGGTTCCCGTACACGTACAGATCCTGGGTGAGTGTGGCGCCGGTGAAGTCGAGCACGTCGTCGCGCAGTGCGAGCCGGCTGTCGTCGCGGTAACCGCCGTTGGGGGATAGCAGCGGGCCGCCGGTGGTGGGCGTCGGGTCGGCGGGGTGATAGCGAAATCTCGCCGGTGCGACCCCCGCGTCCGGTGCGGTCTCGCCCAGGCGGCCGCCGGGCTGTAGGTACAGCACGCGGTCGGTCGTGCCGGGCGGCCAGCCGGGCAAATTGCGCCAGCCCTCCCGGGTGACGAAGATGCGGACCGAGCTGGGGCGCTGCAGGGCCGGCTCGCCGCCCAGGTGGGTGTCCAGCCAATCCAAGGATTCTCGGGCGCTGGTGGCCAGCCCCTTGGTGAGCAGCTCGGTGTGCGTCCAGGGCCCGATGGTCAGCGCGACGTCGACGCCCCGGCCGCGCAGATGCCGGTACTGCTGCAACGTCTGCCGCAGGAAGATGTCTTGCCAGCCGCCCAGCAGCAGCACCGGAACCTGCACGCGGTCCAAGGCGGCGGGAAACCGCATCCGCTCCCAGAACGGGTCGTTGTGATCGGAGTGTTCGACCCACGATTCGAACCACGGCGCACCCGCGCCGAGCAACGACCGGGCCGATGCACCCATCGGCAACTCAGCGGCAACGCGTGCCACCCTGCGTGGGGCCCGCAGCTGACGGATCCCGGCCCGGATGCGCACCGGGTCCTCCTGGCGGGAAACTAGATCGCTCCAGCCCAGGAAGTCGTTGACTGCGAACGAGCCGGTGCCCCACGCCGAGGCCAGCAAGTCGTGCGGACCCGCGGTGATGACGGCCGCGGCCAGTTCCGGGGGCGGATCCTGCAGCAGAGCCCACTGGGTGAACCCCAGATACGACAGTCCGATGGTGCCGAACCGGCCGGTGAACCAGGGTTGCTGACGCAGCCACACCACCGTGTCGGCCCCGTCGGCGGCCTCGTTGACCATCGGCTCGAACTCTCCTGCGGACCCGAAGGTTCCGCGCACGCTCTGCAGCACGACGTGGTAGCCGCGGCCGGCATACAGCCTGGCAAATACCAGCGAGAACGGAAACCCGCGTCCATAGGGCCCGCGGACCAGCAAGGTGCCGGCGGGGCTGGACGTAGTCGGTGCGTAATGGTCGGCCACCAGGTGGACGCCGTCGCGCATCGGGACTCGGACACGACTCACGGTGTAACGAGTTGTCGCCCTCGGCAGACCCAACATGCCGCCAACGGCGTTGCCGCCGACTCTCGTCAGGGTGCGCAGTCTGGGTTGCACGGTGGATGTCACGGTGGATGTCTGGGTCACGACTCCTAGGTTAAGACTCGCCGACAAGTCCCGATTCCCGACTCGTGCGCCCCGCCCATGACCAATTCACATCGCGCGTCTAGCCAATTTCCGAAAATTCAAGCAGCACAACGGATCAAGATCGGCCGGCCGGGGTAACATCGGCTGTATGCCGGACATCGACCGGCGCACCCTGTTATGGGCGATCGCGGTTGGCGTGGTCGCGGCGATAAGCCGCGCGCCGGCGAGCACCGCTGCGCCCATCAGGTGGAAAATCCCGCTGGGCCGGATCCCTCCGCCCGCCGGTGTGCTTGTCCGGTTGCCCGGCGATGGCAACCAACTGGCGCTCACCGTCGACGACGGCGCCAGCGTGCAGGTGGTCGGCGCGTTCGCGCAGTTCTGCCGCGACACCGGCACCCGGCTGACGTTCTTCGTCAACGGCGCCAACCCGTCATGGTCGGTCAACGCGCCTGCGCTGCGCCCCATGGTCGACGCAGGGCAGGTGCAGATGGCCAACCACACCTGGTCGCACCCGTACCTGAACCGCATCAATTTGACCGCAGTAGCCGATCAGATCCGCCGCAACGCCGATTTCCTCCGCAACACCTACGGTGCGGACGGCACGCCGTTCTTCCGTCCGCCCTACGGGGTGCACAACGCCGACATCGACCGGGTGGCCGCCGATCAGGGGTACACCACGGTCACCCTGTGGAGCAGCACGCTCGGCGACTCGGCGCCGGAGAACGAAGCTAGCCTGCTCGCCAACGCCGCGAAGGCGTTTTGGCCACAACAGATCGTGCTCAGCCACGCCAATCTGCCCACCATCACCCACTGCTACGCCCAGCTGACCGGCCTCATTCAGAGCCGCAACCTGCGAACCGTCACCCTCAACGACGTCTTCGGCTAACCGTCGGCCCGGCGCCTATTCGCAACTAGAACTTGTAGTAAGGGGCGAGGTCGTTGGCGCGCTGCAGGTTGGTGGACATGCAGTCGACCTCCGGATTGGAGTAGATCGTCGAGTAGTACAGCGCCTGCTGGATCACCCCGTAGCTGGTCTTGAACGTCACCATGCAGGAGTAGAACCAGAAGCTGTTGTGGTAGGTCGGCTTCATGACCCAGTACTGCGCGGCACGGTGGCCTTGGATCGTGGTCTCAAGGGCATCCGGGGGCAGCGTCTGGGCGTAGGTGCGCCAGATGATGGCCTCTATGGCCATCTGATAGTTGCCGGCGTCGAAGTGGCAGCGCAGCCCGTCCTCGTGTTCTGGCGGTGTGAACGCGAGTCCCAGCCGCTGCACGGCGTCGAATGGGATGTCCTGGCACGGGTCGAACGGGCTCGGGTCGGTGGTCGCCACGATCGGGCTCTTCATCGTGGTTTCCATCGGCTGGGCGGTCGACCTCAGCTGGACGGTCCCGCCTCCGGTTGGCGCGGGCGGGGCGCTCTGCCAGCCCACCACGACCGCTGTGATCAGCGCACCGAGCGCTCCGATCAGGCGCAACTTGGTGAACATGACACCCCCTGCCCTCGGCGGTCTCGTTGCCCGGACTATACAAGTCGCTTCCCCGCGGTCACAGTGAAACCAGAACTTGTTCTAACCCGCCCTGTGATCGGCGGTGCTGCGGGCCGGAGAGGCCAGCGAAAAGCCTGAGCAGAATCCGGGCCGGTACACCGGGTCGTTAGGGTGGTTATTCGTGGCAAGTCAGGAGCCGACCGGCGGGGGACAGCCGACGCTGTGGGCGATCTCCGACCTGCACACCGGTCATCTCGGCAATAAGCCGGTCGCCGAATCGCTGCACCCGTCGTCGCCGGAGGATTGGTTGATCGTCGCCGGTGACGTCGCCGAACGCACCGACGAGATTCGCTGGACGCTGGACCTGCTGCGACGGCGGTTCGCCAAGGTGATTTGGGTGCCCGGCAACCACGAACTGTGGACCACCAACCGGGATCCAGTGCAGATCTTCGGCCGCGCACGCTACGACTACCTGGTCAACATGTGCGACGAGATGGGCGTGGTCACGCCCGAGCATCCGTTCCCGGTGTGGACCGAACGCGGAGGCCCGGCCACGATCGTGCCGATGTTCTTGCTCTACGACTACACCTTCTTGCCGGAGGGGGCGAACAGCAAAGCCGAGGGTCTGGCCATCGCGCGGCAGCGCAACGTGGTGGCCACCGACGAATTCCTGCTCTCACCGGAGCCGCACCCCACTCGCGAGGCCTGGTGTCGCGACCGGCTCGCCAGCACCCGCGCCCGTCTCGAACAGCTCGACTGGATGACACCGACCGTCCTGGTGAACCACTTTCCGCTGGTGCGAGAGCCTTGCGACGCGTTGTTCTACCCGGAATTCTCGCTGTGGTGCGGAACCACCAAAACCGCCGACTGGCACACCCGCTACAACGCAGTCTGTTCGGTCTACGGCCATTTACACATTCCGCGAACCACCTGGTACGACGAGGTGCGCTTCGAAGAGGTGTCGGTGGGTTACCCGCGGGAGTGGCGGCGCCGCAAGCCGTACAGCTGGCTGCGGCAGGTGTTGCCGGATCCTCATTACGCGCCCGGCTATCTCAACGACTTCGGCGGTCACTTCGTGATCACTCCCGAGATGCGGGAACAGGCTGCCCAGTTCCGGGAACGATTGCGGCAGCGGCAGTCACGATGACAGCGAGCGTGCTGGTGTCGTCGGTGCTGCCCGGCACGGCGTCCGAGGACCTGGCGTATGCGGAGTTGTACTCCGACCCGCCAGGGCTGGCCCCGCTGCCCGAAGAGGAGCCGTTGATCGCCAAGTCGGTTGCCAAGCGGCGCAACGAATTCATCACCGTGCGTCACTGCGCCCGGGTCGCAATGGGTCAGCTCGGCGTGCCACCGGTGCCAATCCTCAAGGGAGACAAGGGAGAGCCGTGTTGGCCCGACGGCGTGGTGGGCAGCCTCACCCACTGCACCGGCTATCGCGGCGCGGTGGTCGGGCGCCGCGCCGCCGTGCGCTCGGTGGGCATCGACGCCGAACCGCACGATGTGTTGCCGGATGGCGTGCTGGATGCGGTCAGCCTGCCAGAGGAGCGCAGCGAAATACCCCGGAAAATGCCGACGGGGCTGCATTGGGACCGAATCCTGTTCTGCGCCAAGGAAGCAACGTACAAGGCGTGGTTTCCACTGACCGAAAGATGGCTGGGTTTCGAGGACGCGCACGTTACCTTCGAGGCGGACGGCACGGGGTCGACGGGCGGTTTCGTCTCCCGGATCCTGATCGACCCATCCGCGCTGTCGGGTCCACCGCTGACGGCGCTGGCCGGGCGGTGGTCGGTCGACCGCGGACTGGTGCTGACCGCGATCGTGCTATGAGCGAAAGCCCCGCCGGTACGGGCATTGGTCCGGGCATTGTGGTTGTCGACAAGCCGGCCGGAATGACCAGTCACGACGTGGTGGGGCGCTGTCGTCGAATCTTTTCCACCAGAAGGGTGGGACACGCGGGGACGCTGGACCCGATGGCCACCGGCGTGCTGGTGATCGGGGTCGACCGTGCCACCAAGATCCTTGGCCTGCTGACCGGGGCCTCGAAGTCGTATGCCGCGACCATTCGCCTGGGCCAGACCACGTCGACCGAGGACGTCGAAGGTGAACTGCTGCAATCGGTTTCGGCTGTGCATGTGACAGCGGAGGATATCGCCGCGGCGATGGCCGGGCTGCGGGGCGACATCAGGCAGGTACCGTCGGCGGTCAGCGCGATCAAGGTCGACGGTCGTCGCGCCTATCGGCTGGTCCGCGAGGGTCACGCCGTCGAGCTCGAAGCCCGGGCGGTACGTATCGACCGGTTCGAGATGCTGGCCGTCCGATCCCACGATCAGCTCGTCGACCTTGATGTCGAAGTCGACTGCTCGTCGGGAACCTACATCCGTGCGCTGGCCCGCGATCTCGGCGATGCGCTTGGGGTGGGCGGGCATCTGACGTCGTTGCGGCGCACTCGGGTCGGCCGCTTCGAGCTCGACCAAGCGTATTCACTCGACGACCTGGCCGAGCGGCCGCGGCTGAGCCAGACCCTTGATGAAGCCTGCCTGCTGATGTTTCCCCGCCGCGACCTCACCGTGGAGGACGCAGAGGCAACCCGCCACGGCCGGCCCCTTTCGCCGGCCGGTATCGACGGCGTCTATGCAGCCAGCGACGCCGACGGCCGGGTGATCGCATTGCTGCGCGACGAGGGCTCACGAACCAAGTCGGTGGTGGTGCTACGCCCGGCGACGATGCAGGCCGGGCCCACCTGAGGTGGGGATACCGCCCGGCTGAGGAGAAGCCGGGCCATCGGATCCAGCCCGGCGACGATGTAGGTCCCACGACCGGCAGGGGTACCGGCCGACAGCCCCGCACCGTTAAGCTGCAGACTGGGGTGGGTATCTAGACGGCCTACGGTTCGGAAGGGGCGCTCATGTCCAACAAGGGGTCCAACAACGGGTCCAATAAGGTTTACGTCGTCGGCGTTGGCATGACGAAGTTCGAGAAGCCGGGCCGCCGCGTAGGTTGGGATTACCCGGACATGGCGAGGGAGTCGGGGACCAACGCGCTACAGGACGCAAGCATCGACTACCGCGAGGTCGAGCAGGGCTACGTCGGGTACGTCTACGGCGAGTCGACGTCGGGGCAGCGGGCGATTTACGAGCTGGGCTTGACTGGCATTCCCATCGTCAACGTCAACAACAACTGCTCGACCGGTTCCACCGCGCTGTTCCTCGCGGCACAAGCGATCCGCGGCGGATTGGCCGACTGCACCATGGCCCTGGGGTTCGAGAAGATGAAGCCCGGATCGCTTTCGACGTCGTATGAAGACCGCACCCAGCCGATGGACAAGCACGTGAAGGCGATGGCCGAGATCAGCGAATTCGCCTTTCCGGCGGCTCCGTGGATGTTCGGGGCCGCCGGGCGCGAACACATGAAGCAATACGGCACCACCGCAGAGCACTTCGCCAAGATCGGCTACAAGAATCACAAGCACTCGGTGAACAACCCGTATGCGCAGTTCCAGGAGGAATACACCCTGGACGACATCCTGGCGGCGAAGATGATCTATGAGCCGCTCACCAAACTGCAGTGTTCGCCGACATCGGACGGTTCGGGCGCGGCAATCCTGGCCTCGGAGTCGTTCGTCGACAGCCACGGGCTGGCCGGCCAGGCGGTGGAAATCGTAGGCCAAGCGATGACGACCGACTTCACCTCGACCTTCGACGGATCCGCCAAGAATCTCATCGGCTATGACATGAACGTGCAAGCGGCGCAACGGGTCTACGACCAATCCCGACTTGGTCCCGAGGACTTCCAGGTGATCGAGCTGCACGACTGCTTCTCGGCCAACGAGCTGCTGCTCTACGAAGCTCTCGGGCTGTGCGGCCCCGGCGAGGCGCCCAAGCTGATCGACAATGGCGACACCACCTACGGCGGACGCTGGGTGGTCAACCCGTCCGGCGGCCTGATCTCCAAGGGACACCCACTGGGCGCGACCGGGTTGGCGCAGTGCGCCGAACTGACCTGGCAGCTGCGGGGCACCGCCGACAAGCGCCAGGTCGACAACGTGACCGCCGCGTTGCAACACAACATCGGGCTGGGCGGGGCCGCCGTCGTCACCGCCTACCAGCGGGCCGAACGCTGAACGCGGCCCAGAGCGGCACGCCATGATCGAGTGGTCCGACAACGATCTGATGTTGCGGGATGCGGTTCGTCAGTTCATCGACAAGGAGATCCGTCCGCATCTGGACGAACTGGAGACTGGGGCGCTTTCGCCCTACCCGATCGCGCGCAAGCTGTTCAGCCAGTTCGGTCTCGACGTGCTGGCTGCCGAATCTGTCAAAGCGATGCTGGAGAGGGAGCGTGCCAAGCAGTCGCAGGACGAAAAGCAAGCCAGCAGAGGCGGTTCGGGAGGAATGGGCGGTGCCCCGGCGTCGATGGTCGCGGTGCTGGTGTCCGAACTCGCCGGGGTCAGCATCGGATTGCTGAGCACCGCGTCCGTCAGCCTCGGTCTGGGTGCGGCAACCATCATGAGCCGCGGCACGCTGGCCCAGAAAGAGCGCTGGTTGCCCCAGCTGATGACGCTGGAGAAGATCGCGGCTTGGGCCATCACCGAGCCGGACTCCGGCTCGGACGCGTTCGGCGGCATGAAGACCTACGTCAAACGCGACGGTGAGGACTACATCCTCAACGGGCAGAAGACATTCATCACCAACGGGCCCTACGCCGACGTCCTGGTGGTCTACGCAAAACTCGATGACGGCGACCCATCCGTCGACCGGCGGAACCGGCCGGTGCTCATCTTCGTGCTCGATGCGGGCATGCCCGGCCTTACGCAGGGCAAGCCCTTCAAGAAGATGGGCATGATGTCCTCGCCGACCGGCGAATTGTTCTTCGACAACGTGCGGCTGACCCCGGACCGCCTGCTCGGCGAGGACCACCACGCCGACGGGGACGGTCGCGACAGCGCCCGCGCTAATTTCGCTTCCGAACGCCTCGGGGTCGCGTTGATGGCGCTGGGCATCATCAACGAATGCCACCGGCTATGCGTGGATTACGCAAAGACCCGCACCCTGTGGGGCAAGAACATCGGGCAATTCCAACTGATACAGCTCAAGCTGGCCAAAATGGAAATCGCTCGGATGAATGTCCAGAACATGGTGTTTCAGACCCTCGAGCGGCAGAAAGCCGGGAAACCGCCGACGCTGGCCGAGGCGTCGGCGATCAAGCTGTACTCGTCGGAGGCCGCCACCGACGTTGCGATGGAGGCCGTGCAGCTGTTCGGCGGCAACGGCTATATGGCCGAATACCGGGTGGAGCAGCTGGCCCGGGACGCGAAGTCGCTGATGATCTACGCCGGAAGCAACGAGGTCCAGGTGACCCACATAGCCAAGGGACTACTGGCCGACTGACGGGGTTGTCGGGCGGCGACCCGCCACGCCCGGCTTCGCCGCGCTCGCGATCGCCGCTAGGCCTGTCGGGCGGCGACCCGCCACGCCCGGCTCCGCCGCGCTCGCGATCGCCGCTAGGCCTGTCGGGCGGCGACCCGCCACGCCCGGCTCCGCCGCGCTCGCGATCGCCGCTAAGCCACCACCCAGATCGCCCGGGCGGCCGGACTGCCCAGTTCGACGGTGCTCTGCGTGCCGTCGGACTCGAGCGCCACCGAGATCATGCCGGCGAATTCGCGGCGGGTCAGAACCCGCAGCCGTGAGTCCAGGTTGATCCCGACGCTGGCGAAATAGCGCAGCATCTCCGGGTCGGCATCAGAGATACGGGCCACCGTCCCGGTTTCTCCGTCGCGGCAGGCCCACAGCTGACGCGCCGGCGGCGTGGGCACTTGTCCGTCCGAGGCCGGGATCGGGTCACCGTGCGGGTCGCGCCGCGGGAACCCCAGCTTGGCGTCGATCCGGGCCACCAGGCGATCCGATACCGCGTGTTCGAGCACTTCGGCCTCGTCATGCACCTCGTCCCAGGCGTAGCCGAGTTCATTGACCAGGAAGGTCTCCAGCAGCCGGTGCCGACGCACCATCGCCAGCGCCACCCGCCGCCCCGATTCGGTCAGGGTTACCGCGCCATACTTCGCATGGTCGACCAGGCCCTGCTCGGCGAGTTTGCGGATTGACTCGGAGGCGGTGCTGGCGGACACGCCGATCCGGTCGGCCAGCATCTTGGTGCTGACCTTTTCCCGTGACCACTCCTGGGCAGTCCAGATCACTTTCAGATAGTCCTGGGCAACCGGGGTGAGACCGCCAGGCTCTTCGTCAGCCCTCACAACCAGAAAGTTTAGGCAACTTGCGCCTGATCTGGGCGTCTCGCCGGGCAACCCGTTCGTCTGGGCCGGCAGAAACGGCGAGAGGCGGCCCACCGGCGGTACCGGTCAATCCGGATCTCACACCTCGGCGGGCCACTCCACGCCGTAGGCTTGCGGTCGTGCAGCGGTGGCGGGGACAAGACGAGATCCCCACAGACTGGGGCAGATGCGTACTTACCATCGGGGTGTTCGATGGCGTGCACCGCGGGCACGCCGAACTGATCGCGCACGCAGTGAAAGCCGGCCGCACACGCAACGTGCCGACCGTGCTGATGACGTTCGATCCGCACCCGATGGAAGTGGTCTATCCCGGCAGTCACCCGGCGCAGCTGACCACGCTGACCCGCCGTGCCGAGCTCGTCGAAGAGATGGGTATCGACGTCTTCCTGGTGATGCCGTTCACGACCGATTTCATGAAACTCACGCCGGACCGCTACATCCACGAACTGCTGGTCGAACACCTGCATGTGGTGGAGGTCGCGGTGGGTGAGAACTTCACTTTCGGCAAGAAGGCGGCCGGCAACGTCGCAACCCTGCGCCGGGCGGGCGAGCGGTTCGGGTTCGCGGTGGAGTCGATGTCACTTCTGTCCGAGCACCACAGCAACGAGACCGTGACGGTATCTGCCACCTACATCCGGTCCTGCGTGGACGCGGGCGACATGATGGCGGCAACGGAAGCGCTGGGTCGCCCGCACCGCGTCGAGGGTGTCGTCGTCCGAGGTCACGGGCGAGGCGCCGAGTTGGGCTTTCCCACCGCGAACGTGGCGCCGCCGATGTATTCAGCCATCCCGGCCGACGGCGTGTATGCCGCCTGGTTCACCGTGCTCGGGCAAGGACCAGCGACTGGCACCGTCGTCCCAGGTGAGCGATACCAAGCCGCGGTGTCCGTCGGCACCAACCCGACCTTCTCCGGACGCACCCGCACCGTCGAGGCGTTTGTCCTTGACACGGTCGCCGACCTGTACGGACAGTATGTGGCACTGGACTTCGTTGCGCGCATCCGCGGGCAGCGCAAGTTCGACTCGGTGCGAGATCTCATCGCCGCGATGGGTGAGGACACCGATCGTGCGCGTGCCCTGCTGTCCACGGGTTAACCCCGCCCGGGGACGATGCCGGCCGTGCTGGGGGTACCACCCGCTTGCGGGGAGAGCCGGGCGATTGGGCCCTAGCCGACGACGCGCTGCTAGACTGCCCGACGACATCGGCGCGTGCTGCGGTTCGCGGTGGCCGCGCTGTGAAATCCAATGATCGCGGACCAATTGATGGAGATGTTTTCGTGGCGCTGACAGCCGAGCAGAAAAAGGAGATTCTGAGCTCCTACGGCCTGCATGACACCGACACCGGATCCCCGGAGGCGCAGATCGCGCTGCTAACCAGGCGGATCGCCGACCTGACCGAGCACCTCAAGGTGCACAAGCACGACCACCACTCACGGCGCGGGTTGCTGCTGCTGGTTGGGCGCCGTAAGCGGTTGGTCAAGTACCTCACGCAGATCGACGTGGAGCGTTACCGCGCGCTGATCGAGCGGCTGGGCCTGCGTCGCTGACGCGAGCGCAATGCGGGCAAATTGACTCCTGGTAAAACCGCCAGGTGGCGCGTGTAGAGTGGGAGCGTTCTGGGCCGGTTCGGTCCGAGCAAACGGTGCGGTTCGCGCAGATCCGCGCGTGCCGTTCCAGCGTGTCACAACGGGAGCAGCCCGGTCTGTATCGGGCGGTCTTCGGTAGTGGCTGCCGGGCTCTCCGGATCTGGGGCAGGTCGGCCGCTTCGATCGAATGGCCGTAGCCGTATTCAGACTTCCTCTTAGGCCGGCTCTCAGGGTGGCTCGCAGGCCCGTCCGGGCCCGTGAGTTGTCCCGGAACCCTCCGGGTTGCGCGTGACGACGCGAAAAAGCTCAATAACCCAGAGAGGCCGTACGGACAACGTTATGTCTGTAGCTGAAATTGAAGAGGGCGTGTTCGAGGCGACCGCCATTATCGACAACGGGAGCTTCGGCACCCGCACCATCCGTTTCGAGACCGGCCGGTTGGCCCTACAGGCCGCCGGCGCGGTGGTCGCCTACCTTGACGGCGAGAACATGCTGCTGTCGGCGACCACCGCCAGCAAGAACCCCAAGGAACACTTCGACTTCTTCCCGCTAACGGTCGATGTCGAGGAGCGGATGTATGCCGCCGGCCGCATCCCCGGTTCGTTCTTCCGTCGGGAGGGCCGGCCGTCCACCGACGCCATCCTGACCTGCCGGCTCATCGACCGCCCGCTGCGCCCGTCGTTCGTCGACGGCCTGCGCAACGAGATCCAGGTCGTGGTGACGATTCTGAGCCTGGACCCCAACGATCTGTACGACGTGCTGGCGATGAACGCCGCGTCGGCCTCCACCCAGCTGGGCGGCTTGCCGTTCTCCGGCCCCGTCGGGGCTGTGCGGGTGGCACTCATCGACGGCACCTGGGTTGCCTTTCCCACCGTCGAGCAGCTCGAGCGGGCCGTGTTCGACATGGTGGTGGCCGGCCGGATCGTTGGCAGCGAACAGGGCAAGCCCGACGTCGCGATCATGATGGTCGAGGCCGAGGCGACCGAAAACGTCATCCAGCTCGTCGAGGGCGGTGCCCAGGCGCCAACGGAAAGCGTCGTGGCCCAGGGCCTGGAGGCGGCCAAGCCGTTCATCGCTGCGCTGTGCACCGCGCAGCAGGAGCTCGCCGACGCCGCCGCCAAGCCGACCGGTGAATACCCGGTCTTCCCCGACTATGGCGAAGACGTGTACTACTCGGTGTCCTCGTTGGCCACCGAAGAACTGGCCGCCGCCCTGACCATCAGCGGCAAGTCAGAGCGCGATCAGCGCACCGACGAGATCAAGGCCCAGGTTCTCGAGCGGCTCGCCGACACGTACGAGGGCCGGGAAAAGGAGGTCCGCGCCGCGTTCCGCGCGCTGACCAAGAAGCTGGTTCGGCAGCGCATCCTCACCGACCATTTCCGCGTCGACGGCCGGGGTATCACCGACATTCGCGCGTTGTCGGCCGAGGTCGCCGTGGTTCCGCGCGCGCACGGGAGCGCGCTGTTCGAGCGCGGCGAAACCCAGATCCTCGGTGTGACCACGCTCGACATGGTCAAGATGGCCCAGCAGATCGACTCGCTGGGACCGGAAACGTCCAAGCGGTACATGCACCACTACAACTTCCCGCCGTTCTCCACCGGCGAGACCGGCCGGGTCGGCTCGCCCAAGCGGCGTGAGATCGGGCACGGCGCACTGGCTGAGCGGGCCCTGGTGCCGGTGCTGCCGAGCGTCGAGGAGTTCCCGTACGCCATCCGCCAGGTGTCCGAAGCGCTGGGCTCCAACGGCTCGACGTCGATGGGGTCGGTGTGCGCGTCTACGCTGGCGCTGCTCAACGCCGGAGTGCCGCTGAAGGCGCCGGTCGCCGGCATCGCGATGGGCCTGGTCTCCGATGACGTCAAGGTTTCCGACGGCGGCGCCGAGCGCCGCTTCGTCACCCTGACCGACATCCTGGGTGCCGAAGACGCATTCGGCGACATGGACTTCAAGGTCGCCGGCACCAAGGACTTCGTCACCGCGCTGCAACTGGACACCAAGCTCGACGGGATTCCGTCGCAGGTGCTCGCGGGTGCGCTCGAGCAGGCCAGGGATGCCCGGCTGACCATTTTGGAGGTCATGGCCGAGGCCATCGACTCACCCGACGAGATGAGCCCCTACGCGCCACGGGTGACCACCATCAAGGTCCCGGTGGACAAGATCGGTGAGGTCATCGGCCCCAAGGGCAAGGTGATCAACGCCATCACCGAGGAGACGGGTGCGCAGATCTCCATCGAAGACGACGGCACCGTGTTCGTCGGCGCCACCGACGGCCCCTCGGCGCAGGCCGCGATCGATCGGATCAACGCCATCGCCAATCCGCAGCTGCCGACGGTAGGTGAGCGATTCCTCGGAACCGTGGTCAAGACAACGGATTTCGGCGCATTCGTGTCGCTGCTGCCCGGGCGTGACGGACTGGTGCACATCTCCAAACTCGGCAGGGGCAAGCGCATCGCGAAGGTCGAGGACGTGGTGAACGTCGGCGACAAGCTGCGGGTCGAGATCGCCGATATCGACAAACGAGGCAAGATCTCTTTGGTTCTGGTGGCTGAAGAAGAAAACTCGGAGCCTGCAGCGCCTGCCGATTCCCCGGAGGCCGCGCCAGCCGATGCCGCGACGGCCAGCAGCTGACGTATCGACCGGGGCGCGCCCCGGTCGTGCGGGTGCCCTGCGGCGGGGCAAGCAGAGCGCCGAGGTGAAGGCGGAGCAGAAGGCGAAGCTGTCGGCCGGCCTGCGCCGCACCACTCTGCCGGGCGGCCTGCGCGTGGTCACCGAATACCTGCCCTCGGTGCGCTCCGTGTCGGTCGGGGTCTGGGTCGGTGTCGGATCGCGGGACGAGGGTGCCACCGTGGCCGGGGCCGCGCACTTCTTGGAGCACCTGCTCTTCAAGTCGACTCCGACCCGCACGGCCGTGGATATCGCGCAGGCAATGGATGCCGTCGGTGGGGAGCTGAATGCGTTCACCGCCAAGGAGCACACCTGCTACTACGCGCATGTGCTCGACAGTGATCTGGAGCTGGCGGTCGACCTGGTCGCAGATGTCGTGCTGAACGGTCAATGCGCCGCGGACGATGTCGAGCTGGAACGCGACGTCGTCCTCGAGGAAATCGCGATGCGCGACGACGACCCCGAGGACGCGCTGGGGGACATGTTCCTGGCGGCGTTGTTCGGTGACCACCCGGTGGGCCGTCCGGTGATCGGCACCGTGCGATCGGTATCGGCGATGACACG
Source organism: uncultured Actinomycetota bacterium (assembly GCA_963728815.1). Classification (GTDB taxonomy): domain Bacteria; phylum Actinomycetota; class Actinomycetes; order Mycobacteriales; family Mycobacteriaceae; genus Mycobacterium. Next base: position 814,534 of record CAVSLH010000009.1, on the reverse strand, counting down.
GGCCCAACTGCACTCGTTTCACGTGCGGCGCTACACACCAGAACGGATGATCGTCGCGGTGGCAGGCAATGTCGAGCACGACGAGGTGGTCGCGTTGGTGCGGGAGCATTTCCGGTCGCGTTTGGTCCGCGGGCGACACCCCGTTGCGCCGCGCAAGGGTTCCGGACGGATGAACGGCACCCCCGCATTGACGCTGGTCAACCGGGACGCCGAGCAGACCCACGTGTCGTTGGGCCTACGCACGCCTGGGCGCGGCTGGGAGCATCGCTGGGCTCTCTCGGTGCTGCACACGGCGCTGGGCGGCGGCCTGAGCTCTCGATTGTTCCAAGAGGTTCGAGAGTCCCGCGGGCTGGCCTACTCCGTCTACTCGGCGCTGGACATCTTCGCCGACAGTGGCGCGCTGTCGGTGTATGCCGCGTGCTTGCCCGAGCGTTTCGCCGACGTGATGCGGGTGACCAGCGACGTGCTCGGATCAGTGGCGTGCGACGGCATCACCGAGGCCGAATGCCGTATCGCCAAGGGCTCGTTGCGCGGTGGGCTCGTGCTCGGTCTGGAGGATTCCAGCTCGCGGATGAGCCGCATCGGTCGCAGCGAATTGAACTACGGCGCACACCGCAGCATCGAGCACACATTGCAGCAAATCGATGAGGTCACCGTCGAGGAGGTCAACGCCGTGGCCAATCGGCTGCTGAGCAAGCGCTATGGCGCTGCGGTTCTCGGTCCGTATGGCTCGAAACGATCACTGCCACAACAACTTCGGGCGATGGTAAATTAGCTCCGATGGTATTGGGCTTCTGGGACATCACGGTGCCCATCGTGGGTGCGCCGATGGCTGGCGGCCCTGGTAGTCCCGCGTTGGCGGCGGCGGTGTCGAATGCGGGCGGGCTGGGTTTCATCGCCGCCGGGTACCTGAGTGCGGAGCGGTTCGCCGAGGATATCGCCGCCTCGCGCGCCGCCACCACCGGCCCGCTCGGTGTCAACCTGTTTGTGCCCCAACCCAGTGTCGCCGATTGGGTACAGCTGGAGTACTACGCAGAAGAACTCGAAGAGATCGCCGAGCACTACCACGTCGAGGTCGGTCACCCCCAGTTCGGTGACGACGACGACTGGGAGCGCAAGCTCGAGGTGGTCGCCGATGTACGCCCGGAGCTGGTGTCTTTCACCTTCGGAGTGCCGTCGCCGGATGTCATTCGGCGGTTTAGCGCGCTGGGCCTGTTGGTGATGGTCACGGTCACGTCGGCCTACGAGGCGGGGGTGGCCATCGCGGCCGGCGCGGACAGCCTGGTGGTCCAGGGCCCCGGCGCGGGCGGGCACCGCGGCACGTTCGCGCCGGACATGGAGCCCGGTACCGAGTCGCTGCACGAGCTGATCGATCGGATCCGCAGCGCGCACGGTGTCCCGCTCATCGCAGCGGGCGGCCTGGGCACCGCTGAGGACGTCGCCGGCGTACTGCGCAGGGGAGCTGTGGCCGCGCAGGTCGGCACCGCGCTGCTGCTCAGCGACGAAGCCGGCACCAACTCCGCACACCGCGCCGCGCTGAAGCATCCTATGTTCACCAACACCATCGTCACGCGCGCGTTCTCGGGCCGGTATGCACGTGGCCTGGAGAACGAATTCACCCGCCTGCTCGACCACGTGGCGCCGCTGGGTTATCCCGAGGTCAACCAGATGACCTCGCCGATACGGCGGGCGGCGGTCGAGGTGGATGACCCGAACGGGACAAACCTCTGGGCGGGAACGGCTTTCCGGGAGGCCCGCACTGGGCCGGCCGCCGACATCGTCGCGAGTCTCGCGGTAACCGGTTAGCCTCCGCATGCCCTCATAGGGCCGAGCTTCAGGCCAGCACGCTCGCCGGTTCGGTGAACGGCAAACTCAAGTCGGTGGCCACCTGTGCGGACAACAGTGCGCCGTCGTGCGTCGAAAGGCCTTTTGCCAGTGCGGGATCCGACCGGCATGCCGCTTGCCAGCCGTGGTCAGCCAGCTTGAGCACATACGGCATCGTCGCGTTTGTCAGCGCGACGGTCGACGTCTTCGGTACCGCGCTGGGCATGTTCGTCACGCAGTAGAACAGCGTGTCGTGCACGGCGAACGTCGGGCGGTCATGGGTGGTCGGCCGGGAATCCTCGAAGCAGCCGCCCTGGTCGATGGAGATATCCACCAGCACCGCACCTGGTTTCATCTGCGCGACAGCAGAATTCGAGATCACTTTGGGCGCCTTGGCGCCAGGCACCAGGACAGCTCCGATCACCAGGTCGGCACGTTTGAGGGCACCTTCGAGTTCGTACGCCGACGAGTAGCGAGTGCCGATGTGGCCACCGAACTCCGCGTCGAGTAGCCGAAGCTTGGTGATGTTGACGTCCAGAACCATGACACTCGCCCCCATGCCGCTGGCCACCCGGGCAGCGTTGTAGCCTGCTGTGCCGGCGCCGACCACCACGACATCGGCGGGTTTGACGCCCGGCACTCCGCCCATCAGCACGCCCCGCCCGCCGTGGGTCCGCATCAGGTGATAGGCCCCGACCTGAGCGGAGAGCCGACCGGCGACCTCGCTCATCGGGGCCAGCAACGGAAGTGCGCCGTCAGCGGTCTGGACGGTCTCGTAGGCGATTGACGTTGTGCCGGAAGTTAATAGCGCATCGGTGCAATCACGCGAAGCGGCCAGATGCAGATACGTGAACAGGACCTGGCCGTGTCGCAGGAATCCATACTCGGCCGGTATCGGTTCCTTGACCTTGAGCAGCAGGTCGGCGCTGGCCCATACCTGTTCGGCGGTGCCGGCCAGTTGGGCGCCCGCCGCCTTGAACTCCGTGTCGGCGATTGCCGACCCTTCTCCGGCACCGGCCTGGATGAGCACCTCGTGGCCGCGGCAGGTCAGTTCGGCCACGCCGGCCGGGGTGATGGCCACTCTGAACTCGTTGTTCTTGGTCTCGGTCGGAACACCGACTCGCATGATTGCCCCTCGCGTTGAGATTCACGTTCAAGTGTGAAGAAAGTTCGGCTCAGCTGCAATGAAGCTGATGATAATTCTATAGAGTGGGCGTATGCCTGATAAGTCCACGGAGCAGAAGGGTCGGTTGGATGACCCGTCGAAGGATGTTCGGCCCGCTGATCTTGATGAGGTGGACCGCAGGATCCTGAGCTTGCTGCACGGCGATGCGCGGATGACCAATAACGCGCTCGCGAAGACGGTCGGGCTCGCACCGTCAACGTGCCATGGCCGCGTTCGTCGGTTAGTCGACCTCGGTGTCATCCGAGGGTTCTACACCGACATCGACCCGGTCGCGGTGGGATTGCCGTTGCAGGCGATGATCTCGGTCAACCTGCAGTCCAACGCACGGGGCAAGATCCGCAGCTTCATCCAGCAGATCCGCAGCAGGCGGCAGGTGATGGATGTCTACTTCCTCGCCGGAGCCGACGATTTCCTCCTGCACGTCGCTGCCCGCGACACCGAGGACCTGCGCTCGTTCGTGGTCGAGAACCTCAATGCCGACGCCGACGTCGCGGGCACCCAGACGTCACTGATCTTCGAGCATCTCCGCGGGGCGGCACCTATCTAGGCCTTATGATCATCGGATGACTGACCCCGTGACGGCCACCGTGGAGATCGACGCCCGTCCCGAGGTGGTTTATGGGCTCATCACCGACCTGCCGACGCTGGCGTCACTCGCCGAGGAGGCAGTGGCGATGGAGTGGTGCAAAGGTGACCCCAAAGATGGACCCAAAGATGGAATAGTCGCAAAGGGGGCGGTGTTCGTCGGTCACAACGAAAACAGTGGCCGGCGCTGGACCACGAAGTGCACCGTCACCGACGCCGAACCGGGTCATGTCTTCGCATTCGATGTGCGGCACACCGTGTTTCCGATAGCGCGCTGGCAATACGACATCGTCGCGGCCGACGGCGGCTGCCGAGTCACCGAAAGCACCTGGGACCGGCGGCCAGGCTGGTTCCGCAAGCTCGCCGGCAGGGCCACCGGCGTCACCGATCGGGTGGCCGCCAATACCGAGCACATCCGGCTCACCCTGCAGCGCCTCAAGCAACGCGCTGAGACCGGATAGCGAGAGATCGGCGGACCCCCGATGACGAAACGCGATCCCGCCGTCGCCGTAGTCGGAGCGGGCATGTCCGGGCTGTGTGTCGCAATTGCGTTGTTGCGCAGCGGTATTACCGATGTCACCATCTACGAGAAGGCCGACGAGGTGGGCGGCACCTGGCGTGACAACACCTACCCTGGTCTGACCTGCGACGTACCCTCGCGGGACGTACCCTCGCGGGTCTACCAGTACAGCTTCGCGAAGAACCCGAACTGGACGCACCTGTTCTCTCCCGGCGGCGAAATCCAGGCCTACTTCCGCGGCATTGCCGACCGATATGCAATCAGGGACCGGATTCGGTTCGGCACCGAAATCGTCAGCGCACGATTCGAGCACGGCCGCTGGGTGCTGCGCACCGATGCCGGAGCGGAGTCGACGGTGGACTTCCTGATCTCGGCTACCGGCGTGCTGCATCATCCCCGGATGCCGTCGATCGCCGGTTTAAACGACTTTGGCGGCCACGTTTTTCACTCGGCGCGCTGGGATCATCGGGTTGAGTTGCAGGGCCGGCGAATCGCGGTGATCGGCAACGGATCGACCGGCGTCCAGCTTGTCTGTGGTCTGGCCAGCGTAGCTGGCAAAGTGATGATGTTCCAGCGCACCGCACAGTGGATAGTCCGACTGCCCAACCCCCGGTACTCCAGGTTCACCAGCATTACCCACCAGCGGATTCCGTGGCTGGATCGGCTGGCCTACCTGGCATACAGCTCTATCTTCGATGCCTTCGCGGTTGCATTGACCAAGCCGGGCATGCGTCGAAAGCTCATGGCAGCACTGTGCCGCGCCAGTCTGCGAAAGGTGCGTGACCCGGAGTTGCGCCGCGCGCTGACTCCCAATTACACGCCGATGCGTAAGCGGTTGGTGATGTCGGGCGGCTTCTACCACGCCATCCAGCGCGACGACGTCGAGCTGGTCACCGCGGGTATCGACCACGTGGAGCGCCGGGGCATCGTGACCGAGGACGGCGTCTTGCACGAGGCGGACATCATTGTGCTGTGCACCGGGTTCGACACCCACGCGTTCTTTCGGCCGATGCAGCTGACCGGCCGGGACGGAATCTCGGTCGATGACGCGTGGCGCGACGGTCCGCGGGCGCACCAAACCGTCGCGATGCCGGGCTTTCCCAACTTCTTCATGATGCTCGGGCCGCACAGCCTGGTGGGAAACCTCGCGCTTACCACCGTGGCCGAATCACAGGCCGGTCACATACTGCGGTGGATAGAGCGTTGGCGCCGTGGCGAATTCGACACAGTGGAGCCCACGACGTCGGCGACCGAGACCTTTAACGCGGAGCTGCGTGCCGCGATGCCGAATACCGTGTGGACCACCGGGTGTGACAGCTGGTACCTGGGCAAAGACGGTCTGCCAGAGGTATGGCCGTTCACTCCGGGCAAGCATCGCGCCATGCTGGCGAACTTAGATCCCGCACAGTACGAGTTGCGCCGTGCCCTCAGTGAGGCTTAACGCTGGTGGGGTCTGGCTTGAGCGAAGGTCCAGCGGTGGCCCTCCAGGTCCTCGGCCTGATAAGCGCGGAATCCCGTCTGTGTGATGTCACGGATGATCTTCGCCCCTTGTGCGCGGGAGTGGCGCAGGTGTGCGTCGAGATCGTCGACGAACACCCAGGTTTCGTGGGCGCCCGGAGGCGTCTGGTCGCCGTTCGGGAACAGCATCAGCGAGCAGTTGCCGACCCGGAATTCGATCCAGGTGTGGCCGTGCTCACCCGTCGGCAAGGGGTCTGCCCCGTCGGGTAGCGGATCCGGTGAACAAAGTCCGAGTCGAGTTCCTCGGTGAATACGGTGAAGGCCGTCTCCGGGTCCACCGGGACCGACATCGAAACTCTGGTGCTTGCCGTCAAGGCTGCCTCGCCTCCACATGGCGCTTGAACGAGCGCAGCTGTTCGCCCCAGTGCGCCTGCACCTGATCGAGCCACGCCTGGATCGCGACGATCGAATCGGGACACAGGCGAAACACGCGCACTCGGGCGTCGTGCGGCAAGCGTTCGTCCGTGACGACGCCGGCTTCGAGGAGCACCCGCAGGTGCCGGCTCATCCGGGGACCGGACACACCCGCCGAATCGGAAATCTCGCCCGCCCGTCTAGGCCCTTCGCTCAGTAATTGCACCACCCGGCGTCGAGTCGGGTCGGCGAGAGCGCCGAACATAGGTCCGACATCGTTGACCATAGAGTCAATATCTCACAACATCGCGAATATTTGTGGAATCCGTTAAGAATTGATTCACGCGCCAGGGTGGCGTAACTATACTTGCCAACGCGCGATGTCCAGCGAGACGACATTTGATCGATCGGTGTAAACGCCGAGGTAGGGGGCCACATTGATCACCGTCGACGACCAGGCAGCAGGTCCACATAACGCACCTGCCGACCACGAGCGCCTGGTGCTCGAGGCACGTGATGTTGAGTTCGACTGGGCAAAGCTGCCGTTTCACTATGTGCCCAACGAGCCGTTGGCCACCCACGTCCTCAACGTCCTTCACCTGCTGCTGCCTGCAGGCGAGGAGTTTTTCGTCGAGGTGTTCAAGAAAACGTTGCCGCTGATCAAGGATGATCAGCTGCGGCTGGACGTACAGGGATTCATCGGCCAGGAGGCGATGCATTCCCAGGCGCACTCCGGCGTACTCGACCACTTCGCCGCCCAGGGTGTCGACGTGACACCGTTCACCGACCAGATCAAGTGGTTGTTCGACAAGCTGCTGGGGGAGAAGCCTCGGCGCAGCATCCGACGACAGCACCGCTGGCTGCTGGAGCAGGTCGCGTTCATAGCGGCAATCGAGCACTACACCGCCGTTTTGGGCGAGTGGATCCTCAACTCGCCGCAGCTCGATGTCATCGGTAGCGACCCGGTGATGCTGGATATGCTCCGGTGGCACGGAGCCGAAGAAGTCGAGCACAAAGCCGTGGCCTTCGACACCATGAAGCATCTGCGCGGCGGGTACTGGCGGCAGGTGCGCACCCAGCTGGCCGTTACGCCGGTGATGTTGCTGTTGTGGATTCGCGGAGTGCGGTTCATGTACTCGGTGGATCCATACCTGCCGCCGGGGACCAAGCCGCGCTGGCGGGACTACTTCACGGCGGCACGCCGGGGTTTGGTGCCCGGCCCACTGCGAATCGTGCGGGTCGTCGGTGACTATTACAAGCCGGGTTTTCACCCGTCACAGCTGGGCGGGCTGGGCCTGGCCGTCGACTACCTGGCCGTCTCACCGGCCGCGCGTGCGTCGCACTGACATATGACGACGACTTCGACAGCAGGCATCACCGCCTCCGACGGCGTCACCCTGGCCGTACACCGATACACCGAGATCGATCCCCAGCGCCCGACCGTCCTGGCCATTCACGGCTGGCCCGACAACCACCACGTCTGGGATGGCGTGGCGGAGATACTCACTGAGCGTTACAACGTCGTGGCCTATGACGTGCGCGGGGCGGGCGAATCCTCCTGTCCGGCAAGCCGATCCGGATACGGATTTCCGCAGTTGGTATCCGATCTCGGCGCGGTGATCGACAGCCTGGGGGTCGGCCAGGTCCATCTGCTGGCTCACGACTGGGGCTCGATTCAGACATGGGCGGCGGTCACCGACGATTCGGTGATGGGCAAATTCGCCTCGTTCACGTCGATCTCGGGCCCGCACCTGCAGTACGCAGGCATGTTCCTGCGATCGGCACGAACCCCCCGCACGGTGGCCCAAGTCGCCAGGCAGCTGGTGGCTTCCGGGTATATCGGCTTCTTTCTGTGCCCGCGTGTGCCGGAGGTGGCGTTCCGCTCCCGGCTCGGAGTGAAAGTTGTTGAAGCTTTTGAACGCATCGGCCGGTCGAGCACCCGCAGCCAACGTCGTTCGGCGCGGCGCTCGATCGGCGACTATGTCAACGGGCTCAACCTGTACCGGGAGAACATGCCCGCTCCAATGGTGTCGCCCGGGTCGCCGCTACCGCAGACCACCGTCGGAGTCCAGGTTCTGGTGCCGCGCAAGGACATCTTCGTGACGCCCGCCCTGCAACGGTTCACCGGCGCAATTCCGGCAGGCGGCAGGGTCATCCCGATCGAAGGCGGGCACTGGGTGGTGACGTCGCGTCCCGACGTCGTCGCCCGGCTGACCGCCGAGTGGGTCGATCAAAACACCGGCGCCGCCGCCACGACCGGCGAGTCGGTCGTGCGCTGCGGCCCGCGCGAGGTGCGCGGCAAACTCGCCCTGGTCACCGGGGCGGGCGCCGGCATCGGCCGGGCCACCGCGGTGGAACTGGCTCGTCAGGGCGCCCGCAAGGTGGTGATCGTTGATCGCGATCTGGCCGCGGCCAACGAGAGTGCGGATGCCGTTCGCGCCGCGTGCGCTGAGGCTGCGGTGTACCAGGCCGATGTGAGCGACGAAGCGGCGATGGATGAGCTTGCCGCACAAATCCGTAACGACCATGGCGTGGTCGACATCCTGGTAAACAACGCCGGCATCGGGATGGCGGGCCGGTTCCTGGAGACGACCTCCGCGCAGTGGGATGCCATCATGGGGGTCAATGTCCGCGGTGTCATCTCTGGCAGTAGGGCGTTCGGCGCTCAGATGGTTGAGCGCGGCGAAGGCGGAACGATCATCAATATCGCGTCGGCTGCCGCGTTTCTGCCGTCGAAATCCATGGTCGCCTACAGCACCACGAAGGCGGCGGTGCTGGGATTCAGCGAATCATTGCGTGCCGACCTCGCCGACGAGGGCATCACCGTCACGGCGGTCTGCCCAGGCTTCGTCAATACCAATATCGCCAAAAGCACTGTGTACGCGGGGATGACGGCCGAACAGCAGGAGCGCGCCCGGCAGGAGGCAGACGCGGCCTACCGGCGCCGAAACTACACACCGGAAGCCACCGCCAAGGCGATCGTCAAGGCCGTCAGGACAGGCCCACCCGTGTTGCCGGTCGCCGCAGAGTCCAGGATCGGCTACGCGATGCGCCGCATCAGCCCATCGATGATCCGGCTGTTCGCTCGCTTCGACATACGGCGGGCTTAGGCATTTGGGGGATGTGACCGTGCCGGAGAGCATCTGGACCAGTAGGCCCGCCGACCTCTACGGTCGGCGCGGCCGCGATCGCCTCGCCACGGCGTTGTGCGGTGTCCGTGTGTTGTTCGGAGGATTCGCCTCGGCCTCGCGGTGGAAGCCGTCGCGGGTGCTGCCGGTGCGGCGGACACAATCTGCGGTGGTCACCAAACGCGAGTTCGTCGCCCCCGACGTGGTCGCATTGACATTGGCCGATCCCGACGGCGGACTGCTCCCGTCATGGACGCCTGGCGGGCATATCGACGTTGCACTGCCCTCGGGCCGACGGCGGCAGTATTCGCTGTGCGGTCCGCCCGGGCGCCGCACGGACTACCGCATTGCCGTCCGCCGGATCGCCGACGGCGGTGGCGGTTCGATAGAGATGCATGACGTATTCGACGTGGGCGACACGTGCGAGTTCGAAGGCCCCCGCAATGCGTTCTATCTCGGCGCGGCTGAGCACGACGTGCTCTTCGTGATCGGTGGCATCGGCGTGACGCCCATCCTGCCGATGATCCAGGTGGCCCAGCAACGCGGAATTGATTGGCGTGCAATCTATGCCGGTCGCAGCCGCGATTACATGCCTTTCCTGGACGAGGTGGTGTCGGTGGCGCCCGATCGGGTTACCGTGTGGGCCGACGACGAGCACGGCCGCTTCGCCACCGTCGATGACCTGTTGGCCGGCGCGGGGCCGACCACGGCTGTTTATGTATGCGGGCCGACTGCCATGCTGGAAGCGGTGCGCGTCGTCCGTAACGAACACGCCAACGCCCCACTACACTACGAGCGGTTCAGCCCGCCTCCGGTCGTCGACGGCATTCCCTTCGAGCTGGAACTCGCGCGGTCGAAGCGACTGCTCAGCGTTCCGGCGAATCGGTCGGCCCTTGATGTCATGCTTGACCGGGATCCGACGACCGCGTACTCGTGTCAGCAAGGTTACTGCGGGACTTGCAAGGTCAAAGTGCTTGCCGGACAGGTCGATCAGCGTGGTCGCACTGCCGTGGGCGATGACGAAATGCTGGTCTGCGTGTCGCGGGCGAAAGGCGACCGGGTGGTCATCGACGCTTGACAGGCCGGTGCACGAGCGAAGTTATTCCACCCGGGAATTTTCCAGATAGGCGACCAGAGCGTTGGTCAGGCCCCGCCGCGCCATGTCGAGATCGCTATAAGAGCCCAGTTGGCGCTCCGACACCAGGCCGCGCAACGCGCCAGGGATGAGTGCGGCCACCTCGCGCACCCGGTTCGGGTCGACGTCGAGATCGGTGAAGGCGTTCTGACAGGTCTCCAGCCAGCTCTTGCCCCACGAGAACAGCTCGGCAGCGGTGCGCGGGTAGAGGCGTTCGAGTTCGTCGGGGTCGCGGGGCAGCGCCGCCCGCAAGTTTTCGATCGCGCGCGCATCCGTCGATGACGCCAAGCCGTGGTAGAGGGTGTCGATGATGGCGCCGACACGCTCACGCAGGGGTGCGTCCGATTGGGCAGTCGTCGACAGCGTCGCGGCGCGTCGCTCGGCGGTGCGGTGCAGCACCGCGGCCCAGAAACCGTCGGTGTCGCCGAACTGGTACTGCACCGCGCCCCAGGTGGCGCCGATCTCCTTGGCGATGCGATTGGCCGACACCGAGCCTGGCTCGCCCGAGGCCAGCGACTTCAGCGCGGCCTCCAGCATGCTCTCGCGAGTTGCGTGGCCACGGCGGTTGGTGCGCCGGCCCACAATTCCGGCTTGCGTCATTTGCCGATCCTATCGAGTGCTTGCGCGCAGCTAGCGAGCCGATCAATTTTTTCATAGAGGGGACTGTGATTTCTAGATGGCGTCGAATACTATTCGGTACGAACCCGCCAAGGAGGACAGTTCAGATGGCCAAGCCGCCGCTGTCGATGAAGCCGACCGGATGGTTCCAGGTCGCCTGGTCCGACGAGATCGGCATTGGCGACGTCCACAAGATGAAGTACTTCGACCGGGAGATGGTCGCCTGGCGGGCCGAGTCGGGCCAGCTGACCGTGATGAACGCCTACTGCGAACACCTCGGTGCCCACCTGGGTTACGGCGGCAAAGTCGTCGGCGAGGTCCTGCAGTGCCCGTTCCACGGGTGGCAGTGGAGCCAGCAGGGCCGCAATGTCTGCATCCCCTACCAGGATCGCCCCAACCGCGGCCGGCGCATCCGCACCTACCCCGTTGTGGAGCGCAACGAGTCGATCTACATCTGGCACGACGTCGAGGGTCGCGAACCGTTCTTCGACGCGCCGGACGTGTTCGCCAGCTTCAAAGACGGCAGCAGCGCCGCGCACTACTACCCGCAGCAGAGGTTGTACCGGGAGAGCCTGGAACTGCACCCGCAGTACGTCCTGGAGAACGGGGTGGATTTCGCGCACTTCAAGTACGTGCACAACACCCCCATCGTGCCGGTCTTCACTAACCACGACTTCGACCGCCCGGTGTCCTATGTCGACTTCACCATCACGTTCGAAGGTGACGACGGCCAAAAGATCGAGGACGTCAACAGCGGCGTGGAGGCAATCAACGGCGGGCTGGGAGTCGCGGTGACCAAAAGCTGGGGCATGGTCGACAACCGCACCATCTCCGCGGTCACCCCGGTCGACGAGTGCACCTCCGACGTCCGGTTCATGGTCTACATCGGCCGGACGTCGGGCAAAGATCCGGCCCGGGCCGAGTCGAGGGCACGAGAATTCGGACAGGAAGTGATCCGGCAGTTCGAGCAGGATGTCCACATCTGGCAGCATCAGCGCTACACAGACCCACCAGCGCTGGCCCCCGACGAGCTCAGGGGCTTCACCGCAATTCGCAAGTGGGCCAAGCAATTCTATCCCGACGGCGTCGGTGGCAGCGCCGCCGAAGTGTACGCAGCATCCCAGAAAGGCTGAACGAATGAATGCACCCGCTCGACCGATCCGCGTATTCCAGGTAGCCACCGGAAACGTCGGTTCGGAGATGATCAAGCGGATCGCCGCGCAGCCCGACCTCGAGTTCATTGGCGTGCACTGCTACTCGCCGGAAAAGGTCGGCAAGGACGCGGGCGAGCTGGCTGGCCTGGCTCCCAACGGCGTAAAAGCCACTGGCACGATCGACGAGATCATCGCAGCCAAGCCGGACGTGCTGACCTTCCACGGCGTGTTCCCCGACGAGGACCTTTACGTCAAAGTGCTTGAGGCGGGGATCAATATCGTGACGACCGCCGACTGGATCACCGGGTGGCACCGTGACAAGAACCACCCGCACCCGTCCGGCAAGCCGGTGACCCAGCTCCTGCAGGAGGCGTGTGAAAAGGGCGGCGCGACCTTCTACGGCACCGGGATGAACCCGGGCCTGAACCAGATTCTCGGCGTGGTGTGCTCGGCTGACGTCGCTGAGATCGAGAACATCACCACCATCGAGTCCGTCGACGTGTCGTGTCACCACTCCAAGGACACCTGGATCGAGGTCGGCTACGGCCAGCCGGTCGACGATCCGGAAATCCCGGCAAAGCTGGAGAAGTACACCCGCGTCTTCGCCGACAGCGTGCTGATGATGGCCGACTGCTTCGATCTGACACTCGACGAGGTCAAGTTCAGCTACGAACTGGGCGCCTGCACCAAGGATGTCGACCTGGGCTGGTACATGCTGCCCAAGGGATCGTTGGGCGGCAACTACATCAAATACCAGGGCATGGTGGACGGGGTTCCGCGGGTCGAGACGCACCTGGAATGGCAGATGACCCCGCACACCGACCCGAGCTGGAACATCAAGGGCTGCTACATCACCCAGATCAAGGGTGACCCGTGCGTCTACAACAAGCACATGATCTTCCCGAAACCCGGTTTCGACATGTCCAACCCGGACAACTTTGCCTCCATCGGCATGACCGTGACTGGAATGCCGGCCCTCAACTCGATCAGGTCGGTCGTCGACGCACGCCCCGGCCTGATCACCAGCGCCGACCTGCCGCTGCGCGGGTTCGCCGGACGGTTCAAGAAGTAAGCGCGGGTCAACAGGCCTCGTCGGCATCGAAGAGCCGTTCCGGGTGGTGATAGTCGTTGGTGCGCGCACCGAGTCTTCCCATGCCTCACCGAGCATGGTTCTAGTCCATCGCAACGCGCCCGGGGATGGAGCGCGCGGCTATGCCATATTCCGCATCCGGCATTTTCGCCGTCATGGCAGGACCGCGAACGCCATCCTGCGGTTGTCAGAAAACGCCGCTCGGCAGCAGCAAAGTTTGCCAAATCGCGATAAACCTGAACGTGTGATACACCATCAACAGTGCCCGACGCATTGATTAGCTCCATGGAAGGAACAAGAGCATGGCTATCGCACGGGGCTTCGCCGCAACCGCTATGTTCGTCGGTTTAGCTGTCGGTGCAGCTAGCACAGCGTGGGCTGACCTGCCGACGATGAACGGCAATTACACCGAGACCTCGACAACGCCAGACGGCCGAACCCTTACCACCAATTGGGCCGTCAATCCCTGCGGTGACGGATGCGTCTACATAAAAGCTGGGGCGGGGGGTAGCCAAGCGCGGTTGGTCGATGGTCAATGGGTACTAGACACGCTCGACAACGTAAATTGCTCGGACGGTACTTATATTCAGTACGCCGCGAACGCCCACCTAACGTGGGATCCAAATACCCTTGCCGGCACAGCTCAACACGTCTACATCATGCCAGCCTGCGGCCGACCGCCGGGATACACACAAACCGACCAGATACAACTCAAACAGGCATCCTGACGCATACTGCCGGGTCGTCTCGACAGTCCAAAACCGCATGGGGTGCGCCCATTTTGGACCGTCCGTTGAGTAGGCGATTTTGACCGTCCGCTGACTAGGCGCTCCGCAGCCCGTCACCGCTCGACCGGCGCCAGAAGTCAGCTCCTTTAGCGTGGTCGACACGACGACGGTCACCGGCAATCCGTTGTGCACACCGAGTTTCGGATCGCCTAACTGGTCGCGTACCAAGGCATTCAATGCGTCATAGTGGCGTTGTGCCGCCGAGCGGGCATCACCGTCGATGGCTTGCCGCTGCAGGATTGGTGGCCGGTGTCAGCGTCCGAGGCGCGTGATCCGCCACAACCTTCGTGTCGTATGTCAGGTGTGTGGCGGGCGGCCGAAAATTTCAGACAACGGCTAGCCGTCGGCGGGCTCATTCAGCCCGTCGGCGTGGCCTTTGCAGTCCAAGACAGCACACCGGCGTCTCGGCGACGTGACCTCCACCTGATGCTTGATACCGTCCCGTGACGCCAAAGTCTGCGAAATCAACTCCGTTTCGCCCCCGCAGATCGGGCAGCGATGGTCAGGGTCACGTATGACCAGCGGTTCTATCGGCATGCTCGCACGCTAAAACCCCTGCGGTGTGGGAGCCAGGGACCAAAGACCTCCGGCGCTAGGGAAGATATGCCCCTAGTTGCTTATGTCGCGCCGCAGTTAAATGGTCACAGTCTGGGATCGTCCGATCCAACGTCGACTCTGGGAGGTCATCGTGTCAGGAGGCACCGTCGCTCGCGTCACCGAGATCAGCGCGAGGTCCGACACCAGTTTCGAAGACGCCGTGACGATTGGCCTTGCTCGGGCCGAGCAGACGCTGCGTGGTGTCAAGTCGGCCTGGATCAAGGAGCAGTCGGTGGATGTGGCGAACGGGGGGATTATTGTTGCCTACCGCGTCAACATGCTGGTCACGTTCGTCCTCGAGTAGCGGGGTGCCGTCGCCGGGCCTGTACTGAAGTGCTAGTCACTGGTGCCATATTTCGTACCATCGCCTTGGCCTGCTTTTCGGCGTCGGTGATGTCGTGTGGCGGGCGGCGCGGTGTCATAGCGAGTCCGGGGTGGGAGGTATGTCCTCGTTCAGCTTTTGCACTCGATGGGCAATTGCGACCGCGTGGTCGCTGAACCGCTCGTAGCATATGTCTAGTCGCAATACGTCGAGGGCGACAGCAATACCATGCATCCATTCCCCCGGATCCGTCATGGCCGCAAACAAGCGACGGTGCTGACGGTCCATCTCATCCTCTTCGCGGCTGATTCGATGCATCTCCGTAGTGCCCTCAAGGAATTCTCCTAGACGCCTCCCTAATTCTTCTGCTCGCTCGCCCATTTCACTGAAGTACTCGTTTACGTCTTCGGGCAGTGCGTGCTTGGGGAGTGCACGGAGGGCGACTCTCGCGACGCGCCGTGCGAGAAGGTCCATCTCATTCACGTCGCCGATGGTTTGGAGTGACACGGAGAGGCCGGGCAGGTCACCCTCCCCGTGCAGCACCAATAGCCGCAATGTGCTTGCATGCGCCTCAACAGTCCGGGCGGTCAACTCGTCGTGGACTCTGATGACATCTCGCGCTTCACCCTCGTCCGCGAGAACCAAGGCCTTCGTGGCACGCAACATCTGGACTCCGGCGTTGAGGCATGCGTCCGGGAGCTGCTCGACGGTTCGCATTCAGCAAGGCTAACGTGCAGGTTGTCAATCGGCACCACAACGTCGGCTATGTCAGAATCGCCAGTCTCCCCGGTAACCTTCCCTTAAGGACTAGCTGCGCTCACATCCGGCATTGAGCGCGTCGTGTTGGCGCTGGGCATGGCTACGCAGGTCCCTGCCCGCGGCCTCTTCAGTGGGTTCGCCCTCGACACAAGGGGATTGGTCGTCCGGGTTGCACATGCCAGGCGCGGCGAAGCGCGCCAGCCATGCATCAATATTGGCGCGCAATTCCGGGGATGCGATCAGCTTCCCAATGCTCATCCCGTCGGTCCGCTGACCGCACCATGTGAAACCGCGCTCGCGCGCGCGGTCGGAGTCGGAGAATTCCCCTTCGGGGTTGATATACAGCGCACACCGGTGCGCCGCTTTTTCCAGCTGGTCGGGCCGCAATTTCGTCGCTTGCTGGGCCAGAAATCGCTCGGCGTGTTGGACCTTATCGACTGGCGTCGCGTCCGGCAGGTCACGGACGAATGCCTGAATCACCTGGAGGTGCTGACCATCGAGCATGCCGTTTCGCCACGCCTGGGCGGTGGCCGGCAGGTCCGGCGGCAACTCGTGGCCGGTGAGAGTCAACCGCGGAGAAAGCTGTTCGGCGTCTTTCAGTCGGCGGCGGGCCTCGGCGCAGCTGATCCGCAGCCAGTCGGCAATGACCTTGTGGACCGGGCCGCCGACGTCGGCCATATCCTCCTTCGCCAGGCCCAAGATCACGTCGTGGCCCACCGCAATCTGCCGCCGGCGAGCCGTCTCCAATTGCTCCAGCACGTGTAGTCGGACGGGGGCCTCGAGGCTGTCGAAGTTCAGGTCGCCACTGGCTGCCACTGCTGTGTTGAGCGCGTCGAGCTTGGCAGTCACATCCGCCGGAACGCTGATCGAACATATATTCGAATTGTATTGCTGTGGTCTGCCGCGCGCCACGGCGCAGCCGACCTCTGTGGATAAACGCCCAACTGTGGACAAATCCCACCCAACCGCCCGGTCTAGGGTGAAGATCATGCGGGTAGGCGTTCTGGGAGCCAAAGGCAAAGTCGGATCGACGATGGTGGGGGCGGTGCAGGCGGCCGAGGATCTGACCCTGTCCGCGGAAGTCGACGCCGGCGATCCGCTGAGCCTGCTGACCGACGGCAACACCGAGGTGGTCATCGACTTCACCCACCCAGACGTGGTGATGGGCAACCTAGAGTTCCTGATTGGCAACGGAATTCACGCCGTCGTCGGAACCACCGGCTTCACCGCAGAACGCCTGCAGCAGGTGGAGTCGTGGCTGGCTGACACGCCCAACACCTCAGTGCTGATCGCGCCGAACTTCGCGATCGGGGCGGTGCTGTCCATGCACTTCGCCAAGCAGGCCGCACCCTTCTTCGACTCGGCGGAGGTGATCGAGCTGCATCACCCGCACAAGGCCGACGCCCCGTCGGGCACCGCGGCCCGCACCGCGAAGCTGATCGCCGAAGCGCGAAAAGGCTTGCCGCCCAACCCCGATGCCACCAGCACCAGCCTGCCCGGCGCCCGCGGCGCCGACGTCGACGGCATCCCGGTGCACTCGGTGCGCCTGGCCGGCCTGGTCGCCCACCAGGAGATCCTGTTCGGAACCGAAGGGGAGACGCTGACCATCCGCCACGACAGCCTGGACCGCACGTCATTTGTGCCGGGCGTGCTTTTGGCGGTGCGCCGCATCCGGGAACGCCCAGGCCTCACGGTGGGCCTTGAGCCCCTGCTCAACCTGCAATGAACGACACCGTAATGACCAGGCGCAGCCTGTATATCCAGTTGCTCATCGCCTTCATGTGCGTCGCGATGCTGGCGTACTTCGTCCTGCTGGGCCGCATCGCTTTCGCGATGATCGGCTCAGGCCGGGCCGCCGCCGTGGGCCTGGGGATGGCGCTGCTGATCATGCCCGTCATCGGGCTGTGGGCGATGATCGCTACCCTGCGAGCCGGATTCGCTCATCAGAAGCTGGCCCGTCTGATCGCCGAAGACGGAATGGAACTGGACGCGAGCGCACTGCCGCGACGGCCGTCGGGCCGCATTGAGCGAGACGCGGCCGACGCGCTGTTCGCTACCATGCGTACCGAGCTGGAAGACGACCCGGACAACTGGCGGCGCTGGTACCGATTGGCCCGCGCCTACGACTACGCGGGTGATCGTCGCCGCGCACGGGAAGCCATGAAGACAGCCGTCGAGCTGCAGGGCCGCCAGTGAGCAAGACGCTGCTGGTGGTGCACCACACACCGTCGCCGACCACCCGCGAGCTGCTGGAGGCGGTGCTCGCCGGAGCCAACGACCCCGAGATCGACGGTGTCGACGTGGTTTCCAGGCCGGCGCTGGCGGCGACCATCCCGGACATGCTCGATGCTGATGGCTACTTGTTCGGCACCACGGCCAACTTCGGATACATGTCCGGGGCGCTCAAGCACTTCTTCGACACCGTTTACTACCCAAGCCTGGACCACGTTTCGGGCCGCCCCTACGGTCTGTGGGTGCACGGCAACAATGACACCGTCGGCGCCGCAGCCGCCGTCGGCAAGCTGGCAACCGGGCTGGCGCTGATCCAGGCCGCCGACGTGCTGGAGGTCGTCGGTGCTATCGACGCCGCGGTCCGCGAGCGGGCCTACGAGCTGGGCGGCACGCTGGCCGCGACGCTGATGGCGTGACGGAGCGGGGGCTCTCACGCGGAGGTGGGAATCGCGACGTGCAGTGCGGTGCCGCCGCCGGGTGGGCTGGCAATCTGCATATGCCATGCCTGCTCGGTTTCCCGATGAGCCTCAGGTCGAAGATGACCTCTTTGACCGTTCGGTGAACGCAGATGGCGCCCTGTCCTTGTAGTTGCCGTCAATGACCAGCCCGTTATCGCGGCTGATGTCGTATCCCGGCGTCAGGACGTGAAGGCTAGCGGCACCGTTTTGGCCGTCTCGCCTTCGCCGATGCGGCGATCGTTGGCCCACACGGTCACCCGCCCACCGCAGCCGGCGACCGGCTGGTCGATTCAAACAGCATTCGCACCGTGATATTGCCAATGACGCATCCCCGTGCGCGGTGGCGATCTCAACCAGGCCATCGAAGATGCCCACACCGATCGCGGTGCCGTCGACCAGCGCCGGATGACCTCGACGTGTTCGGCAGTCTCAGATTGAGACGCTCAGCCCACGCTGCCGACTGTGTCATGGGTGTGTAGCCGCGGTGAAACCATTCGGACTCGCGGAGCGTCGTTCTCGGTATCAAACCTCACCACCGTTTCATCTCGAGGAAAGAGGATGACATGGCGACTCAGCACTACCAAGTGATCACGAAAATACTGGTCAGCGCTGCTATCGCGCTCGGCTCCTGTGTTGGGGGAGCAGCACCGGCCGGCGCCGACCCGAACCCGAGCGGCACCGACCCGAACCCGTTCGGCACCCTCAGCTGTAGCTGCCGAGAAACGGCTCCAGCCGGTAGCCCGGATCTGAAGGAAGAGATAGAGCGGGGAATCCGGAAGGGTCTCTCTGCCTCGTTGCCAGGACTACCGGCACCGACCCAACCCAGCCAACCCCGGCCGTAATCCAAGGTGCGGCCGCCAAGTAATCGCCTGTTCAACTTGCCGCGCCCTATCCGACCACTTGGACCGATGACCCGACGCATCATCCATGACTTGCGGTGGGCCATCGAGGAACGAGCACCAATGCCGAGGATCAGCGCAATACCTTCCTGGTATCGCCGCGCGAGCTCACTGTGGTCGCTATGGCAACCGTCGCGCTGGCCGTGACTAGCGGCGGCGTCGCAACGACGGCTACCGTCACCCTCACTGACTTCATGACCCGCGCCTCCCTCGTCAACCACCGCTCGGGCCGGTTTCTCCGCAACGCCGTGATATCCGTCATCGGCCAGCCGCCGCCCGCGCGCCGGCAGATGGCCCTTCACTACGCTCAATCCGGGACGTCCCAGCCGGCGAAGTCCCAAACCTGAAGCCGGTATCAACGCCGGACTGGTTCAATGGTCGTGACTTGACGATTCTTTACTGGCGGAGGATTGGGTGTGCCCGCAATGAGTGCAGTGACCGAAATTCCCCGCGGCAACAACCCATTTCCGATGACGGGTGTCTCCCGCGACGCCAACAGCGTGTCGCGCTACGACGAGTTGCCGGCCACGCTGCTGGACATGCTCGCCGAGCAGGTCGACAGCCGCCCGGACAGCGAGGCGGTGGTCGAACTGGGCGCCGACCGATTGACCTACCGGCAGCTGTGGAACCGCGCGTCGCGGGTCGCCGGCGGGTTACGCGCGGCCGGTCTGGAACCGGGCGACCGCGTCGCCGTGCGTTACCCCGCGGGCATCAATTGGGTGCTGGCATTCTGGGGCACGGTGATGGCCGGTGGCGTTGCGGTGGCGGTCAATACGCGGTCCGCGCAACCGGAGGTCGAGTTCGTTCTGTCCGATGCCGGCGCGCAGGTAGATCTGGCTGCAGACACACCGCTGCCCGATGGCGAACCGTACGTGACTGAGCAACTCGGCCGCGCGGACATAGCCGCGCTGTTCTATACCTCGGGCACCACCGGTCACCCCAAGGGTGTCCCGACTACCCACGAGGCATTCCTGACCAACACCGAGAACGCGATCCGGTGTCTCGGACTGCCAAGGGATCTCGGTGAGGGGCTGCGCACCCTCATCTCGGTGCCGCTGTTCCACGTGACCGGTTGCAACTCACAGCTTTTGGCGGCTACTGGTCTCGGGGGAGCATCGGTGATCATGCCCGCACTCAACCTAGACGAATTGATCGCCACGCTGACCGCCGAGCGAATCTCGCTCATGGTGACCGTTCCCGCGGTGTACGCGTTACTGTTGCGGCACAAGAATTTTTCAGCCACAGACGTTTCCGGCGTGCGCTGGGTGGGCTACGGCGGCGCGCCGATCGCCCCGTCGTTGGTGCGGTCGGTGAAGGACGCATTTCCGCAAGCCACGGTGTTCAACGGGTACGGCATGACCGAGACCGCCTCGCTGATGACCGTGCTGCCCGACCATGATGCTGTCGAGCACGCCGACTCGGTCGGATATGCGGTCCCCTCGGTAGAGCTCGGCGTGATCCCCTTCGGTGACGATCCCGCTGTGGGCGAGTTGGTGGCGCGCGGCGCCAATGTGACCACCGGCTACTGGAACCGGCCCGAGGCCACCTCGGCCACTTTCGCCGACGGCTGGTTGCACACCGGCGACGTGGTTCGGGTTGACGATGCGGGTCGGGTGCACATCATCGATCGACTCAAGGACATCATCAACCGCGGTGGCGAGAACGTCTCCAGCGTCGAGGTCGAGGCGGTGCTGCTGGCGGCGCCCAATGTCGCGGACGCCTGCGTGCTGGCGGTGCCCGACGACGTCATGGGAGAGAAGGTCGGAGCGGTGCTGTTCGGCGGCCAAGAGCAGATCGATGTGCCGGCGGTGCTAAACCACTGCCGCGGGCAGCTCGCCGACTTCAAGGTTCCGCAATACGTCACAGTGGTAGACAGTGCGCTGCCGCGCAACGCCGGCGGCAAGCTGCTCAAGGGCAAGCTCCGTGAACACGTGCAGTGGGGCGACCCGCTCCGATGAGCGCGACTCTGCTGATCGCGAACCGCGGCGAGATCGCGCTTCGAATCATCCGCACCGCAACCGAACTGGGCATCCAAACCGTCGCGGTCTACGCCGAAGACGACGCCGACAGCCCGCACGTGCACGCGGCTGACGAGGCGATCGGATTGCAGGGCGCCGGCCCGGACGCCTACCTCGACCACGCGGCAGTGCTGGCGGCGGCCAAGAAGTCGGGCGCCGAGCTGATTCATCCGGGCTACGGCTTCCTGAGCGAGAACGCGGAATTCGCCCGCGCCTGCGCGGCGGCCGGGTACACGTTCGTGGGCCCGGACGGCGACGTTCTCGAGATGGTCGGCAACAAGTCCTCGGCCCGTGCTGCCGCAATTGCCGCCGGGGTGCCCGTGCTGCCTGCGACCGAGGGGCCGAGCAGCGTCGAGCACGTCCGCGCGTTTTTCGCCGCCCAGGACGGCGGCATCATGATCAAGGCGCTGGCGGGCGGCGGCGGCCGCGGAATGCGGAAGGTAGACAGCGCCGATCAGATCGACCACGCCTACCGCCAGTGCGCCGCGGAGGCGCAACTCGGCTTCGGCAATCCGGCGCTGTTCGCGGAGGCGCTTCTGGACGACGCCCGGCACATCGAGGTGCAGATCGTCGCGGCACCGGCCGGGCATCAAACGCATGCGCTGGCTCTTGGTGACCGTGACTGCAGCATCCAGCGCCGCTACCAGAAGGTCGTGGAAATCGCTCCTGCCCAAGGGCTTTCGGATACACTGCGTCGCAACCTACATCAGGCCGCGGCCCGGCTATGCGCCAGAGTTGGCCTACGCGGGCTGGCCACCGTCGAATTCCTGGTCGCCGGTGAGAAGTTCGTCTTCCTCGAGGTGAACCCGCGCATCCAGGTGGAACACACGGTCACCGAGCAGATCACCGGGGTGGACTTGGTGGCGGCACAACTGGCCATCGCCGGCGGCGACTCCTACTACCAGCTAGGGCTGCCGGCCGGAATTGCCTCTGACGGTAGCGAAGTCATCGGCGAGCCGGCTGCGCGGCGGGGTGTCGCCATTCAGGCCCGGGTCAACATGGAGACTTTTGCCTCCGACGGGTCCGTCCTGCCGGCGGCTGGCACTCTGACGGTGTTCTCGCCGCCCAGCGGTCCGGGAGTACGCGTCGACACCTACGGACGGCCCGGGCTGACCCCCAGCCCGCGGTACGACTCACTGCTGGCGAAGGTCATCACTCACGTGCGCGGGTCCTCGTTCCCGGCGGCGGTGCGCAAGGTGCGGACCGCGCTGGCCGAGTTCAGCATCGAGGGCATTCGCACGAACATCGGGTTTCTGCGAGAACTGCTGTCCGACAGCCACCTCCAGTCGGGCTGGGTGACGACGAGTTTCCTCGACGAGAAGCTTCCCGAGTTGGCGGCCGCAGCACTGTCTCACCAGCACGACACCCGGGTCACGGCGGTCGAGCTGTATCCGGGTGAGGAAGCGCTACGTGCGCAGCTGGCCGGCACCGTAGTCGAGCTGGCACCCGAAGGTGCCGAGTTCGGTCCCGGCGATCAACTGGTCGTGCTCGAGGCGATGAAGATGCAGCACGTACTGGTCGCGCCGGATGTGCTGCGGACAGTCCGCAGTCTGGTGGTCACCGGCCAGGTCGTCGGAACCGGAGACCCGTTGCTGGTTTTCACCCGCACCGGCGCCGGCGCCGGCGCCGACGGCGAATCCATCGCCGCTGCAGTAGATCTCGACCGGTCGCGCGCCGACCTCGACGAGGTCCGGCAACGCCAACTGCACACCCGCGACGAGGGCCGGCCGGCCGCAGTTGCGAAGCGGCACAAGCAAGGTCGCCGCACCGCCCGAGAGAACATCGCCGATCTGGTTGATGATGGCAGCTTCGTCGAATACGGCGCGCTGGCCATTGCCGCGCAGCGCAGCCGGCGCTCCGAAGAGGACCTGATCGCCAACACCCCGGCCGACGGCCTGGTCGCCGGTCTGGCGACCATCGGCGCTGACCGCTTCGGGCGGGCGGCGGCCGAGGCCGTCGTGGTGTCCTACGACTACACCGTGCTGGCCGGGACGCAGGGCATGCGCAATCATGCCAAAACCGATCGCGTGTTCGACTTGGCCGCACGAAAACATCTGCCAGTGGTGCTGTTCGCCGAGGGCGGCGGTGGCCGGCCCGGCGACACCGATGTCGGCGGGCACGCCGGACTCGAGGTGCCGACTTTCCGGGTGCTGGCTGGCCTGAGCGGCCGGGTACCGCTGGTGTCGATCGTCTCCGGCCGTTGCTTCGCCGGCAATGCCGCGCTGGCCGGGGTGTGCGACGTGATCATTGCGACCCCCGACGCCAACATCGGGATGGGCGGGCCGGCAATGATCGAGGGCGGTGGGCTTGGGGTGTACCCGCCGGAGGCGATCGGGCCGATCGAGGTGCAACGGCACAACGGCGTGGTAAGCCTGGTCGCCCGCGACGAGGCGCACGCGGTTTCGCTGGCCAAGCAATATCTGTCGTACTTCCAGGGCAGGGTTGGCGACTGGGAGGCACCGGATCCGCGGCTGGCCCGTCATGTGGTACCGCAGAACCGATTACGCGCCTACGACGTACACCGGGCGATCGATTCGATAGTCGACGTCGGCTCGGTCCTGGAGCTGCGCCCCGACTATGGAGTCGGGATCGTCACCGCACTCGTTCGCGTCGAGGGTGTGGCATACGGGCTGATTGCCAACAGTAGTCACCATCTCGGCGGTGCGATCGATGCCGAGGCGGCGGACAAGGCTGCCGATTTCCTCACCTTGTGCGAGTCGTTTCGGCTACCGATGATCTCGCTGTGCGACACCCCCGGATTCATGGTTGGGCCGGACGCGGAAAAAGAGGCGGCCGTCCGCCGATTCGGCCGGATGTTCGTCCTCGGTGCGCGGCTGACGGTGCCGCTCGGAATGATCATCCTGCGCAAGGGTTATGGACTGGGCGCGATGGCCATGGCCGGCGGCTCCTTCCATGCGCCGCAATTCACCGTCGCCTGGCCCACTGGGGAGATAGGCGGTATGGGGCTGGAAGGTGCTGTACGGCTTGGGTTCAGCAAGGAACTTGCCGCCGCGGCTGATCCGGTCGAACGTCAGAATCTATTCGATCGTCTCGTCGAGGCGGCGTACCAGCACGGGAAGGCGCTGAGGTCGGCCACGACGTTCGAGCTCGACGACGTGATCGACCCGGCAGACTCCCGGGCCTGGATCACCAGGCTGCCGGGAGGCTGACGCACGTCCCGCAGGGGTTGCTAGGCGTGGCCGGTACCGCAACCGACGCCCGGCAGGCATCCGCTGCCACCCGGCACGCCGCCGGGTCCCGCGACCTGGCCTCCGGAGCCGCAACCGACACCTGGGAGGCAGCCTTGGCCGCCAGGACCGCCGCCGGGGCCGCCGTTTTGGCCTCCGGAGCCACAGTTGCCGTTGGCGTCGCAGCCACCGCCGCCTGGGTCGTCCTTGAAGACAACGTGCGTTGTCGCTGGGGTGGTCGTCGCCGGGCCCGCCGCGAGAGCATCGGCTGCTGCCGTAGGTGCGGCGGAGATCGCTGCAGCGACAGCCCCAGCTACCACCAGTGGTTTCATGAGGTTTAATTTCGCTAACATTCCTCTCGCATACCACGCAAACACGTCTATGAAACATCGCACGTGAAATCGGGCGCAACCGATGCTCTGCGCTGGCGGAGTCCGGCCACCGACACAACAGAAGGCATACCAAAATGACCTCACTGGATCTGACCGGCCGGACCGCGATTGTCATTGGTGCCTCGCGGGGAATCGGCCTGGCGATCGCCCAACAGCTGGCTGCCGCGGGCGCCAATGTGGTGCTTACCGCCCGCAAGCAGGAGGCAGCGGAGGAGGCCGCGGCGCAAGTCGGTGACCGGGCCCTGGGGATCGGCGCTCACGCTGTCGACGAGGATGCCGCGCGGCGCTGCGTGGACCTCACAGTGGAGCGCTTCGGCAGCGTGGACATCCTGGTCAACAACGCGGGAACCAACCCGGCGTACGGTGCGCTGATCGACCAGGACCATGCCCGCTTCACCAAGATCTTCGACGTCAACCTGTGGGCCCCGCTGCTGTGGACCTCGCTCGTCGTCAAGGCATGGATGGGCGAGCACGGTGGTGTTGTGGTCAACACCGCCTCCATCGGCGGCATGCACCAATCGCCCGCCATGGGTATGTACAACGCCACCAAGGCCGCACTGATCCACGTCACCAAGCAACTCGCGTTGGAACTTTCACCGCGCATCCGGGTCAATGCGATCTGCCCGGGCGTGGTTCGCACCAGGCTCGCCGAGGCGCTATGGAAGGACCACGAGGATCCCCTTGCGGCGTCGATCGCGCTCGGACGCATCGGAGAGCCGGTCGATGTGGCGGGCGCGGTCGCCTTCCTGGTTTCAGACGCGGCGAGCTGGATCACCGGCGAGACGATGGTCATCGACGGCGGTCTACTGCTTGGGCCTGCGCAGGGGTACCGGCAATGAGCTCAGACGCCGTCGCAGCCGACCTGAACGCGCGGGTGCGGACACTCCTCGAAAAACACGACCCGGCCACCAGCGACCCGCGCGATTTCCTGGGCGCGCAGTTCGACGCGGGGCTGGCCTGGGTGCACCTACCGCGCGGTTACGGCGGGCTGGATCTGCCGCGGACCGCTCAGGAGCAGGTCGACGCCCAGCTGGCCGCCGCGGGTGCGCCACCGGCCGGCGGCGGAAAGAACTTCATCGGGATCGGCATGGCGGCACCGACGATCGCGGCGTTCGGGACCGAGGAACAGAAGCGAAAGTTCCTGCGCCCGTTGTTCGTCGGCGACCACATCTACTGCCAGTTGTTCAGCGAGCCGGGTGCGGGATCGGACTTGGCCGCGGCGGCGACCCGCGCGGTCCGTGACGGCGACGACTGGATTGTCAACGGGCAGAAGGTGTGGACTTCGATGGCGCAGCACGCGCAGATGGCCATCCTGGTCGCACGCACGGACCCGACTGTGCCCAAACACGTCGGCCTAACGTACTTCCTGTGCGACATGACGCAACCTGGCGTCGAAATCCGGCCGCTGCGCCAGATCACCGGCGAAGCGGAGTTCAACGAGGTATTCCTCACCGACGTCCGGGTGCCCGATGCGAATAGGCTCGGCCCAGAGGGCGGCGGCTGGCGGGTAGCGACCACCACGCTCAACAACGAGCGCGTCGCGATCGGCTCTCGCTCGGGCATTCCACGGGAGGGCGGCCATATCGGCAAGGTCACCGCAGCTTGGCGAAACGAGCCGGGGCTGCGCAATCCCGCGATGCACGACGAGCTGATGCGGCTGTGGGTCGAAGCGGAGGTCCTTCGGCTCAGCGGTGAACGCTTGCGACAGCGGGCCGTCGCCGGTCAGCCCGGACCAGAAGGCGCCGGCATGAAGGTGGCGTTTGCCCGTCTGGCCCAAGCGATCTCGGGTTTCGAGCTCGAGCTGCACGCCGAATCCGGGCTGCGCTACGACGACTGGACCATGCGCAGGCCCGAAGTGGTCGATCTGATAGGGCGCGAGCCCGGATACCGCTACCTACGGGCACGCGGCAACTCGATCGAGGGTGGCACGTCGGAGATCTTGCGCAACACCATCTCCGAGCGGATTCTTGGCCTGCCGGGCGAACACCGTGTCGACAAGGACATACCGTGGAAGGAACTAAACAGGTGAGCCCGATGAGCACCGGCGACTTGCTGTACTCCGACACCGAGGAGGCATTGCGGGACAGCGTTCGCCACCTGTTCGCCGACCGCTGCCCACCGGAATCGGTGGCTCGTGCCTATGACCCAGCGCCGCAAGGCTTTTCAGCTGTCTGGCGGACGCTTGCCGCCGAGCTGGGAGTAGCCGGGCTGCTGGTGCCCGAGTCGCTCGGCGGCGCGGGCGCGGGTGCGCGCGAGGCCGCGGTCGTCATGGAGGAGATCGGCCGCGCCGTCGCGCCGGTGCCGTTTTTGTCCAGCGCGGTGCTCGCCACGGTCGCGTTGTTGCGTGCCGGCGAGACCGAGACCCTGCCGGCGCTGGCCCGGGGTGAGGTCACCGCGGCGCTGGTGGTGCCGCTATCCACCGCGCCGGGTGATCCGGTCGCGGGCGTGAGCAATGGCGCCGACGGTCTGACCGGACTGGTCAGCAGCGTCGCGGGTGCCAACGAAGCCGACGTGCTGGTGGTGCCGGTCGCAGGCCCGGAGGGACTCGAGCTGCACACTGTCTCCCGGACCGCGGCCGGTGTCGAGGTATCGCCACTGCTGGCGCTGGATATGACGAGACCCCTCGCGGATGTGCGGTTTTCGGGGGTGCCGTCATCACGAGTCGGAACTGCGGACGGCGCGGTGGCGGCAGCGCTTCAGACCGGGGCGGCCCTGCTGGCGTCCGAACAACTCGGGGTGGCGCAGTGGTGCTTCGACACCACGCTGGCCTACGCCATGCAGCGCAAACAGTTCGGCCGCGCGATCGGCTCGTATCAGGCGATCAAGCACCGGCTGGCCGATCTATGGGTGGAGGTCAATTCGGCGACGGCCGCGGCCCGCTACGCCGCCGACACGTGTGCCCGGGGCGATGAAGACGCGACTATCGCCGCGGCCATCGCGCAGGCCTACTGCAGCGGCATCGCCGTGCACCTCGCCGAGGAGTGCGTACAACTGCACGGCGGTATCGGGATGACCTGGGAGTATCCGGCGCACCTGTACCTGAAGCGGGCCAAGAGCGACCAGTTGGCCCTCGGCACCGCCTACCGTCACCGGGCCCGACTAGCCGAGTTGGTGGACCTGCCGGTGTCGTGATCTGGGGCGACGGTGTCGTCAAGGCGCCGGATGGCCGACTTGCTCATGCTGGCTCACACAGAGTGGCTGCTCGTTCCGCAGCTGTATCCATTGGGCCATGGGAGCCCCTCCGGAGCTCGCGCCGCGTGCGGCGGTGCTGCAGAATCGCTTGCCGAGACCACAACCTGCCGAAATGGGGTAGCGAAATGCGTGTGTTGTTGTCGACATACGATTCGCGCGGGGGCGTCGAACCGCTGGCGGGACTCGCGGTGCAGTTGCGGGCACTCGGCGCGGAGGTGCGGGTGTGCGCGCCGCCGGATGAGGAGTTCGCAGAGCTGCTGGCTCGTGTTGGCGTGCCGCTGGTGCCATTCGGCGAGTCGGTGCGCGCGATGGCGACCGCGGCGACCCCACCGTCGGAGGCGGAACTGCGCCGTCACGTGGACGAGTTGATCGCCGCGCAGTTCGACACGGTCGCCGCCGCGGCCGAGGGATGTGATGCGCTGGTGGCGACCGCCCTGGTATGGACCGCGGCCGGCGCGCGGTCGGCGGCCGAGAAACTGGGCATCCACTACGTATACGCGAGTTACCACCCGACCCACCTGCCGTCGCCGCACCACCCGCCGCCGGCGTATGCGGGCTGGCCATTCTCAGCGATCGTTAACAACCAGGTGCTGTGGGAGCGCGACGCCGAGAACGCGAACGCGTTGTTCGGCGCGACGCTCAACAGCCACCGGGAGTCGATCGGCCTGCCACCGGTGGGCCACGTCCGTGACTACGCGTTCACCGACCACCCGTGGCTGGCGGCGGATCCGACCCTGGGCCCGTGGCAGGAGCCGGCGGACCTCGACGTCGTCCAAACCGGGGCGTGGCTCCTGCAGGACGAACGCCCACTCCCGGCCGAGTTGCTGGCGTTCCTGGACGCCGGCACACCACCGGTGTACGTGGGCTTCGGCAGCATGGCCCTGCGCGCCTCAAAGGACATCGTCCGGGTGGCCATCGAGGCGATCCGCGCGCAGGGTCGCCGCGCGCTGCTCTCCCACGGCTGGGCCGACGTGGCCCTGATCGACGACCGGGACGACTGCTTTGCCGTCGGCGAGGTCAACCAGCAGGCGCTGTTCGGCCGGGTGGCCGCCGTCGTGCACCACGGCGGTGCGGGCACGACGACGACGGCCGCGCGGGCCGGCGCGCCTCAGCTGGTGGTACCACAGGGGTTGGACCAGCTGTACTGGGCCGGCCGAGTGGCCGAGCTGGGCATCGGCACCGCATACGACGGTCGGACTGCGACCATCGAGTCCCTGTCAGCCGCGCTCCAGACGACCCTGACTCCCGAGACCCGAGCACGAGCGAGCGCCGTGGCCGGCACGATCCGCACCGATGGGGCGGCGGTGGCCGCGACGCTGCTGCTAGACGCGGTCGGTCGAGAAACGCCGCCGACTGACCTTGCCCGACCGGCGCCGCCACGTTAACGCGCTAGCGCCGAACCGAAAACGTCCCTCATCGCCGTCCAGTGCCGTTCGTCGGCGGCGGCGTCGTAGGGCGGGTTGTCCGGAACCGCGAACCCGTGGGCTGCCTGGTACCACTCGATGGTGTGCCGCACACCGGCCGCCGTCAGCGCTTTGTCGAGCTGTTCGGCGTGGTCGGCCGTGAACGACGCGTCGTTCTCGGCGCCGCCCACATACACCGTCGCGCTCATCCGGTCGGCCAGCAGGTGCGGGCTGTCCGGAGTGTCGGTCACCAGGCCGCCGCCGTGGAAGGAGGCTGCAGCGGCTACGCGGTCTGGCAGACGGCCGGCCACCATCACCGATATCCGCCCACCCATGCAGTAGCCGCACACGCCGAAGCGCTCCCCGGATACCTCCGGTCGGGCGGCCAGGTAGTCCAAGAATGCGGTGGCGTCGCGGGTGATTTTGTCCGGCGTCAGGCTGCCGATCATGAACATCAGCCGGTTGCGCTCTTTTTCGTCGCCGAACACGCTGGCCATGTCGAACGGGGCCCAGTCGCCCTTGCGGTAGTACACGTCCGGGAGCAGCACGGCGTAGCCGAATCCGGCCAGCTTGGCCGCCATCTGGTAGAAGGTGTCGCGCACCCCGCCGGCATCCGGATACATGACCACACCGGGCCAGGGGCCATCCCCGTCGGGGGTGAACAGGTGGACGGTGCATGTGCCATCGGGAGTGGTGACACTGTCGGTGATGTTGGGCATGGCTTCCGTTCTACTCCCCGAGATTGGACGTAAGCTGGCCGCGTGCCGATCGCGACGCCCTACGAGGACCTGTTGCGGCTGGTGCTCGAGCGGGGCGCGACCAAATCCGACCGCACCGGCACCGGGACCCGCAGCCTGTTCGGCCAGCAATTGCGATACGACCTGTCGGCCGGCTTCCCACTACTGACCACCAAGAAGGTGCATTTCAAATCGGTGGTCTACGAGTTGCTGTGGTTCTTGCGTGGCGAGTCCAACATCGCCTGGCTGCACGAGAACGGAGTCACGATTTGGGACGAATGGGCCAGCAGCACAGGCGATCTCGGGCCAATATACGGTGTGCAGTGGCGCTCCTGGCCGACCCCCTCGGGTGAGCAGATCGACCAGATCAGCGCCGCGCTGGATTTGCTGCGCACCGACCCAGACTCGCGGCGCATCATCGTGTCGGCCTGGAACGTCGGCGAAATCCCGCAGATGGCGCTGCCGCCGTGTCACGCGTTCTTCCAGTTCTACGTTGCCGACGGGCGGCTGAGCTGTCAGCTCTACCAGCGCAGCGCCGACCTGTTTCTCGGTGTGCCGTTCAACATCGCCAGCTACGCGCTACTCACGCACATGATGGCCGCCCAGGCGGGCTTGGACGTCGGCGAGTTCGTCTGGACCGGCGGCGACTGCCACATCTACGACAACCACGTCGAGCAGGTCCGCGAGCAATTGCGCCGCGAGCCGAGGCCGTACCCGAAACTGGTTCTGGCCCATAGAGATTCGATCTTCGACTACACCTACGACGACATCGTCGTCGAGAACTACCACCCCCACCCGGCGATCAAAGCCCCAGTCGCTGTATGACGCTGGTGGGCCTGGTCTGGGCTCAGTCGATGTCCGGTGTCATCGGCCGCGGCGGCGACATCCCCTGGCGGGTGCCGGAGGACCTGGCCCGCTTCAAACAGCTGACCATGGGCCACACGGTGGTGATGGGCCGGCGGACCTGGGATTCTCTACCGGCTAGGGTTCGGCCGCTGCCGGGCCGCAGAAATGTCGTACTGTCCCGTCAGACTGACTTCATGGCTGACGGAGCGGAGGTGCTCGGTTCACTCGAGCAAGCCTTGACCGAGCCGGAGACATGGGTGATCGGCGGCGCGCAGATCTACATGCTGGCGCTGCCG
Source organism: uncultured Actinomycetota bacterium (assembly GCA_963728815.1). Lineage (GTDB taxonomy): Bacteria > Actinomycetota > Actinomycetes > Mycobacteriales > Mycobacteriaceae > Mycobacterium. The sequence continues at coordinate 783,295 of CAVSLH010000009.1, read as the reverse complement.
CACGCCACCCGGTGTGAGGTCACCGAGGTGGACATTGATCTGCCGCGCGATGACGACGACGCGCTGGCCCCGGCGCCCGACGAGACGTGGCTGGGTGAGACGGGGGAGTGGCGCCTCAGCCGCTCTGGGCTGCGGTACCGGTTTCACAGCTACCACCGCTCATGAGCACCTTGACCGCCGCGCAGGCCCGCCGGGTAGCGGTCGCGGCACAAGGCTTCACCGAGCCCGAACCGGCCGGCCCGATCACTCGTGCGCATCTGAAGCGGCTGATTTCGCGGATTCAAGTCCTGCAGCTGGATTCGGTGTCTGTCGCGGTCCGCGCCCATTACGCGCCGGTGTTCAGCCGGCTCGGCCCCTACGACCGCGACGTGCTGGACCGCGCCGCTTGGGGCCCGCGCTCGATGCGGCTGCTGGCCGAGTATTGGGCGCACGAAGCCGCGCTGATGGCCGTCGACGACTGGCCGCTGCTGCGCTGGCGGATGCGCCAGTACCGGCATGGGCGTTGGGGCAGCCACATCGTCAAGGCCAATCTGAAACTTGCCGACGAGATCGTGGCCGCCGTCGCCGAACTCGGGCCGAGTACCGCCGGGCAGATCGAAGCGCATCTGGCCGCTGAGCCGCGCGGGCAAAAAGGGCCCTGGTGGGGCCGCAGCGACACCAAATGGGTCGCCGAGGCGTTGTTCGCCTCCGGCGTGCTCACCACGGCCACCCGGGTGGGCTTCGCTCGCCACTACGACCTGGTGGAAAAAGTGCTGCCGCCCAGCGTGCTGGCCCGGGAGGTTGACGACGACGAGGCCGTTCGTGAGCTCACACTGCGCGCCGCCACCGCGTTGGGTGTGGGCACGGAGGCCGACATCCGCGACTATTTCCGGCTGTCCGCCCAGCAGGTCAAGCCGGCCATCGCTGACCTGGTGGCGGCCGGCGAGATCGAGCGGGTCAATGTCGACGGCTGGTCCGCGCCGGCGTATCTGCGGACCGGCCGGACCGTGCCACGCCTCGACCGCGGCACCGCGCTGCTGTGTCCGTTCGACCCGTTGATCTTCTTCCGGCCCCGGGTAGAGCGGCTGTTCGGCTTTTACTACCGCATCGAGATCTACACCCCGGCGGCCAAACGCCAGTACGGCTATTACGTGTGGCCGCTGCTGCTGGACGGCCATCTGGTCGCGCGGGTCGACCTCAAGGCCGACCGAGCCGCGAACACGCTGCGCGTGGTAGGCGCGTTCGGTGAGCCCGACGTGCCGCGTGCCCGGGTTGCCGCGGCGCTGGCCGGCGAACTGGAGTCGATGGCGTCATGGCTGGGAGTGGATGGGGTCAGCGTGTCCAGCCGGGGCGACTTGGCCCGCGAGTTACACGCCACCGCCAAGCTGGTCAGCTGAGAGGCCAGAACAATGGCACAGGCGCCGTCGACGGACAAGGAGCTCAAAGACACACTCTGGAAGGCCGCCAACAAGCTGCGCGGATCCCTTTCGGCCAGCCAGTACAAGGACGTCATTCTCGGGCTGGTGTTCCTCAAATACGTTTCTGACGCGAACGACGAGGGGCCGGTGAACGTCTTCGTGGTGCCGCCGGCGGCGCGCTGGAAGTTCCTGGTGGACAATGCAAAAGCCAACATTGGTGAGCTCATCGATGACGCGATGGACGCCATCATGACGGCCAACCCCACGCTGGCGGGAACACTGCCGCAGCTGTACCACCGCGTCGATCAGCGCCGGCTCGGCGAGCTGGTCGACCTGCTCGACAGCGCGCGATTCAGCCGGCAGGGCAGGCATCGCGCGCGGGACCTGATGGGCGAGGTGTACGAGTACTTCCTCGGCAATTTCGCCCGCGCGGAGGGGCGGCGGGGCGGCGAATTCTTCACCCCGCCCAGCGTGGTCCGGGTGATCGTCGAGGTCCTCGAACCATCGAGCGGACGGGTGTACGACCCGTGCTGTGGTTCCGGCGGGATGTTCGTGCAGACGGAATACTTCATCGCCGAGCATGACGGCGACCCAAAGGACGTTTCGATCTACGGCCAGGAAAGCGTCGAGGAAACCTGGCGGATGGCGAAGATGAACCTCGCCGTGCACGGCATCGACGACACGGGTCTGGGCACGCGGTGGGGCGATACGTTTGTCAACGATCAGCACGCCGGCGTGCCGATGGACTACGTGATGGCCAATCCGCCGTTCAACATCAAGGATTGGGCCCGCGACGAGCAAGACCCGCGCTGGCGCTTCGGCGTTCCCCCCGCCAACAACGCGAACTACGGTTGGATCCAGCACATCCTGTCCAAGCTGGCGCCTGGAGGTAAGGCCGGCGTGGTGATGGCGAACGGTTCCATGTCGTCGAACGCAGGCGGGGAAGACGACATTCGCCAACGGATCGTCGAGGCGGATCTGGTGTCGTGCATGATCGCGCTGCCCGCACAGCTGTTTCGCAGCACCGGCATTCCGGTGTGTCTGTGGTTCTTCGCCATGGATAAGACGGACGGTGGCATCGATCGGTCGGGCCAGGTGCTGTTCATCGATGCCCGCGGGCTCGGCTACCTGGTGAACCGCGCTGAGCGCGCTCTGACCAACGAGGAGGTCGTCCGCATCGGTGAGACCTATCACGCATGGCGCGGGTCCACGTCAGCGGCCGCGAAAGGCATTACCTACGAGGATGTTCCGGGATTCTGCAAATCGACGACGCTAGACGAAATCAGAGCTGCCGGCTACGCGCTCACACCCGGACGGTATGTGGGTGCCCCGGTAGCTGAGGATGACGGGGAGCCGGTCGATGAGAAGATCGCGCGGTTGACCAAGGATTTGCTGGCAGCGCTCGACGAATCCGCGCGATTGGAGCGGACTGTCCGTGAGCAAGTGGAGCGGCTGCGGTGCAGGTAAGGCTGGGAGATCATCTCTACTTCAGCAACGGAACGACCCCGCCGGCCCGAGAACCAAACGGGCGCTTTCGGATTTACGGTTCCAACGGAGCCATCGGTTTCGCGGCTCGACACAATGCCAGCGGTCCGCTGATAGTGCTTGGTCGCGTTGGATCATATTGCGGCAGCGTGCGCTATTGCGATTCCGACGTCTGGGTTACCGACAACGCACTGGTATGCCTGGCGAAAAACCCTGAAGAGACGCGATATTGGTATTACGCGCTACAGACCTGCAGGCTTAACGAACACCGAGCTGGATCCGGTCAGCCGCTGCTCAACCAGAGAATTCTGCGGGACATTTCGATCCCGACCGTCGCAACGCATGAGCGCAGGCGCGTCGCAGCGTTCCTCGGGGCGCTCGACGACAAGATCGCCGCCAATGACCGCGTGATCGTGGCTGCTGAGGCCTTGATGCTGGCCACGGTCGAGTCCGTCTCTGAGTATGTGCCTTTGTCCAGCCTGGTGAGTCGATCGACTATGTTTCTCGACCCCGGGGAATTTGACGACACAGTCGCTCATTTCAGCTTGCCAGCGTTCGACGACGGCGCGCGGCCGGAGCTGGTCAGTGCCCGATCCATCAGGAGCGGCAAGTTCCTCCTGCCGGCGCCGTGCGTATTGTTTTCGAAGCTCAACCCGCGGATTCCGCGGATTTGGAATGTCGTCAATCTCCCCGCCGAAATGGCATTGGCGAGTACGGAATTCGTGGTGCTGAGGCCGATCGATGTCGACACGTCGGCTGTGTGGTCAGCGCTACGACAACGTGACGTCTCAGAAACGCTGCATCAGATGGTCGCGGGGACCTCAGGGAGCCGCCAGCGGATCCAGCTGCGTGATCTGCTGGAGGTCCCGGTGCGCGACGTCCGCCGTTTGTCCGCCGCGGCGTCGCGGACGATCACGGCCCTGGGGTCACTGTGCCATGAGCGACGAGCCGAATCCATGCGACTGTCGGCCTTACGCGACGCACTGCTGCCACTGCTGATGTCGGGCAGGGTCCGGGTCGGGGACGCCGAGGCGAGCACTTCCTAGGATCCGTTGTCCGCTTCGGTGAGCAGCCTCGCGATGGACATATACCCATACGGGGTATATGCTACCTGGGTGGGTGTCTGGCAAGTGATCGCTGTGCGGCTGAATGGCGGGCCACAGCGGCGATGATTGCGGTCGGTCATCACGATCGTGGTCGTGGCATCCGTACTTGCGTTCGCCGGTAGTGGGTCGGTGCCCACTGCGTCGGTGGCCCACGATCCTGCGCATGCGTTGTTGGCCGTCAACCTCGATCACCCGGATCTTGCGCATCTTGCCGATGGCTCGTTGATCTGTTCGTTGCACAAGGCGCCGGTGTCGGCGGTGCTACCGCAGTCGCCGAAGATCACACTGGTGGCCTTGGGTGTGGTCGCGAGCGGGCTTGCCGTCGCGGGTTTGCTTGGCCTGCTTGTGGTGTCGGCTGGGCGGGGCCCGCCTGCCACCACCGGTCAAGATTTGTTGACGCGGTTCTGTTTGTCTCGTCGCTGAGTGGCCAGCGCCAGGCCGTTTGTGCCGTGACGACCCTAGGACCACTGGTGCGCGATACTGCGCGACCAGAGATCGGAAGCGACGATTCCCATGACTGAAATCCTGTAACCTCAGCCCCTGCGGCCCTTAGCAAAGCCAGAACCGGACGCTTTGTCGTTGCCGGCGATTGAGCCGTCATGGTTTCGCGAGGTCATCGCCGACCCGTCACTGTTGGCAGACATGGCTTATGCGATCGGCGGGCCCTTCCGTGTGCTGTTTCCGCAACAGTTCGCACGGAACCTGCAAGACTTTACCGACGTCATCTCCTCGGCTGGGCTGGATGGGCACGTATTGTTCGCCAAGAAGGCGAACAAGGCGGGATGCTGGCTACAGGTATGCGCCGAGGTTGGTGCGGGAGTCGACGTCGCCAGCGCAGAGGAGTTGGTCCATGCGCTTTCCCGTGGGGTGCGCGGTGCCGACCTGGTGGTCACCGGGCCGGCCAAGAGCGAGCGATTGCTGTGGCTGGCCGTCCGCCACGCTTGTCTGATCGCCATCGACGCCCTGGATGAGCTTGACAGATTGCTCGCGTTGGTTCCCGAGGGCGAGCGCGCCCACATCCTGTTGCGGGTGCTCCCAGAAGTCAACCCCGACAGTCGATTTGGCTTCGATCCCGCCGAGCTGGAGATCGCGCTTGGCCGATGCGTTGAGCAGCGGAATCGAGTGTCGATGGAAGGGTTCTCGTTTCACCTCAGTGGATACGAGGTCAAACCGCGTGCGCGGCTGGCAGACCGATTGCTCGACCGTCTGGTCGAGGCGCGAGCATGGGGACTGGCCGCGACCTCTATCTCTATCGGTGGCGGGTTCGCGGTGAGCTATCTCGACGGGGAGACGTGGACGCGCTTCTTGCGCAGGAACCAGTCACGAGACCACGAGGCAGACTTTCACGCAGGCAAGACCTTCACCCAGTTCTACCCCTATCATCAGTCGCCGACCGGGGCGGATATGCTAGCCGCGATTTTGGCCAGCGAAACCGGTTGCGGCTCAGGGACAGTCGGCGAGAAGTTCGTTCAGACGGGTACCAAGCTGCTGGTCGAGCCGGGGCGTGCCCTGCTTGATCGGGCAGGGTTCACGGTCTTCGGAGTCCAGGGGTCCAAGCGGCGAGGCGATTACGGGATCACCACCGTTCGCGGGTTGAGCATGAGCTTGTCTGAGCAGTGGAAATCCAGCGAGTTCGTACCTGATCCGATGCTGTGGCCAGAACAACGGTCCGGCAACGGTGAGCCGGCAGGTCCCGTCCGCAGCGCCGTGGGCGGAGCCAGCTGCCTGGAGTACGACATGTTGACCTGGCGCAAGGTTGTGCTGCCACGCGAACCACGCCACGGCGACTTGCTCATCTATCCAAGTACGGCCGGCTACCAGATGGATAAGAACGAATCGGAGTTCCATGGACTCCGATTGCCGCCGAAAACTGTGCTCACTCTCGACGATCGAGGCAACTTCCGCTGGCAACTCGATGAGAACGGCTATCAGTAATGAGCCTTGCGCTGGTGGATGAAGTCCGCAGAACACGCTTTCATCTGATGCACACCGGTCGGCAAATCACCGCTTTGGCGGCGCCGATCGCCGGAGTCCAATTCGCCCAGGTGGCCTTGACCACCACCGACTTGGCCATGATGGGACTCGTCGGTGTGCAAGCCATCGCCGCTGGTGGGCTGGCCGCGGCTCTGTACGACATGATGCGAACCATGTGTGTCGGAGTGGTGACGGCAGTGGGAAACCTGGTTGCCAGTGCGGCCGGTCAGGGCGAGGCACGCTCCGCGGGACACGGCCCCGACGCACCGGCTAGGGCAGAAATACGTCAGATCACGAGGTCGTCGCTCTTGGTGGCCACCGCTGCGGCGGTGCTGCTGGGAGTTGTGCTGATCGCGCTCGGTTACATTTTGCCGGTCTTTGGTTTGGACGAGGACGCGCTGGCGCTTGCACGGCCAATGATGATCACCATGGCTCCGGGACTGGTCCCGATGGTATGGCTCAATGTATTGCGCCAGTTCGCGGTTGGTATGCGCCGCCCTGGTTCTCTACTAGCCGTCAGCATCGCCTCGATCGCAGTCAACGCGGCATTAGACCTCGCGTTCATTCGTGGACTTGCGGGTTTTCAGGGATTTCCGGGGCTCGGCCTGGCGGGAATCGGTTTGGCGACAACGGTTGTGCAGGTACTCACTGTCGCCGTGTTCTACATCGTGCTGCGCCGTGACGGTCAGCTCGCCCCACTACTGGCAATTGACGGCTGGAACGCCGACACCGCAACGGCACGCAGGATCTTACGTCTCGGCGTTCCCATCTCCCTGACATACGGCTCAGAGGCCGGCATTACCTCTCTCGCCGCTGTGGTGATGGGGGTTTTCGGCTCCATCGCTTTGGCCGCGCTCATTGTGGTCACTCAACTGACACGCATTGCCTTCCAAATCAGCATCGGTCTGTCACATGCATCGTCGATCCTGATCAGCCGCGCGGTCGGCAAAGGCGACAAGGAACGTGTCCAGCAGGTAGCCGCCGCCGCACTTGTCCTTGGCGCGCTTACCGCGGTCACCATCGGGCTGTTCTACGTCACGGCACCGAACTGGGTGTTGCGACCATTTCTCGATCCCGCTGCGGCCTCCGCAACGATGCTGCTAGCCAAGTTTTTCCTAATCTTTGCCATAGCCCAGCAACTCGCCGAATTCACGCAAAACATCTCCATCGGGTTGCTCCGGGGAGTCGGTAATACCACGGCGGGATTACGAGCGACCACGATCGGCTATTGGGTGATCGGCGTACCGGCGATGCTGTTGCTGGCCTTCCCGGCGCACTTACACGGAGCCGGGATATGGATCGGGTCGAGCACCGGATTGGCTGCCACGGCAGCCCTGCTACTGGGCCAGTTCCACCGAGACCTGGCCGCCGAGACTGCGCTCAGGGCGCCCCACCGGGCTTGACATACGCGCCCTGTAAGCAGACTCGACGCCACCAGTGCAGCCTCGCATCGTAAGGTGAGCGCCGTGGCCGAGACCGCGCCGCTGCGCGTGCAACTGATCGCCAAGACCGAGTTCCTGGCGCCGCCGGACGTGTCGTGGACTACTGACGCCGACGGTGGCTCCGCGCTCGTCGAGTTCGCCGGCCGGGCGTGCTATCAGAGCTGGTCTAAGCCCAATCCCAGGACCGCGACCAACGCCGGCTACATCAAGCACATCATCGACGTCGGGCACTTTTCCGTGCTCGAGCATGCGAGTGTGTCGTTCTACATCACCGGCATCTCGCGATCCTGCACTCACGAGCTGATCCGGCACCGGCATTTCTCCTACTCGCAGCTGTCGCAGCGTTACGTGCCGGAGAAAGATTCGCAGGTCGTCATACCGCCGGGCATGGAGGACGACCCCGAACTGCAGCAGATACTGACTGCGGCCGCAGACGCTAGCCGCGCCACCTACACCGAGCTGCTGGCCAAGCTGGAGGCCAAGTTCATGGCGGGCGAGCCTGCCGGGAATAGGGCGGTTCTGCGGCGCAAGCAGGCGCGCCAAGCCGCTCGCGCGGTGCTGCCCAACGCCACCGAAACCCGCATCGTCGTGACCGGGAACTACCGGGCATGGCGGCACTTCATAGCCATGCGGGCCAGCGAGCACGCCGACGTGGAAATCCGCCGGCTGGCCATCGAGTGCCTGCGCCAGCTCGCCGAGGTCGCACCGGCGGTGTTCGCCGACTTCGAGGTCTCCACCCTGGCCGACGGCACCGAGGTCGCGACCAGCCCGCTCGCGACCGAAGCCTGACCAGACACAGCCGGGCCAGCGGTGCTAAAAAGCTTGGCACCGCCAGGTAACCTGGGGACCGTGACCACCGTCGGATTCGACGTCCCCGCGCGCATGGGGACCCTGCTGACCGCGATGGTGACACCGTTCGGCCCCGATGGCTCTCTAGACACCGCCGCGGCGGCGCGATTGGCGACCCACCTGGTGGACGCGGGGTGCGACGGCCTCGTGGTCTCCGGGACCACCGGCGAGTCGCCGACCACCACTGACGACGAGAAACGCGAGCTGTTGCGTGTTGTGCTGGAGGCGGTGGGCGATCGGGCCCGAGTCATCGCCGGCGCGGGCACCTATGACACCGCGCACAGCGTCCGGCTGGCCAAGGCCTGCGCGGCCGAAGGTGCGCACGGACTGCTGGTGGTCACGCCGTACTACTCGAAACCCCCGCAGAGCGGGCTGCTCGCACATTTCACCGCCGTCGCCGACGCGACGGAGCTTCCGGTACTGCTTTACGACATACCCGGGCGGTCGGTAGTGCCGATCGAGCCGGACACCATCCGTGCGCTGGCGTCGCATCCCAATATCGTCGGGGTCAAGGACGCCAAAGCTGACTTGCACAGCGGTGGCCAGATCATGGCCGAAACCGGCCTGGCTTACTACTCCGGCGACGATGCGCTGAACCTGCCCTGGCTGGCGATGGGTGCCATCGGCTTCATCAGCGTGATCTCTCATCTGGCCGCAGGTCAGCTTCGAGAGTTGTTGTCCGCCTTTGGTTCCGGGGATATCGCCACCGCCCGCAAGATCAACGTCGCGGTCAGCCCGCTGTGCGATGCGATGAGCCGCCTGGGTGGGGTGACGATGTCCAAGGCAGGTCTACGGCTGCAGGGCATCGAGGTCGGTGATCCCCGGCTGCCGCAGATGGCCGCGACGCCGGAGCAGGTCGACGCGTTGGCCGCGGACATGCGTGCGGCATCGGTGCTTCGGTGAGCCACAGGTGAACGAAGACCTCGCCCCACCAGGTCCGCTGACCGCGGGTGGGTTGCGGGTCACCGCGCTGGGCGGCATCAACGAAATCGGCCGCAATATGACGGTTTTCGAGCATCTGGGCCGGCTGCTGATCATCGACTGCGGTGTACTGTTCCCCGGCCACGACGAGCCGGGTGTCGACCTGATTTTGCCGGACCTGCGCCATATCGAAGACCGGCTCGACGACATCGAGGCGCTGGTGTTGACCCACGCCCACGAGGACCACATCGGGGCGATCCCGTTCTTGCTCAAGCTGCGGCCCGACATCCCGGTCGTCGGCTCGAAGTTCACCCTGGCGCTGGTCGCCGCGAAATGCCGTGAGCACCGCATCAAACCGGTGTTCGTCGAGGTGGCAGAGGGACAGAGCAGCAGGCACGGAGCGTTCGAGTGCGAATACTTCGCCGTCAACCACTCCATCCCCGACGCGCTGGCCATCGCGGTCTATACGGGCGCTGGAACCGTTTTGCACACCGGCGACATCAAGCTCGACCAGCTACCGCTGGACGGCCGCCCCACCGACCTGCCCGGCATGTCCCGGCTCGGGGACGCCGGTGTGGACCTGTTCCTGTGCGACTCGACCAACTCCGAGATCCCCGGCGTCGGGCCATCCGAAAGCGAAGTAGGCCCGACGCTGCACCGGCTGATTAGGGGCGCCGACGGTCGCGTCATCGTGGCTTGTTTTGCCTCCAATGTGGACCGGGTGCAGCAGATCATCGATGCCGCAGTGGCATTGGGCCGGCGGGTGTCGTTCGTCGGACGATCCATGGTGCGCAACATGGGCATCGCCCGGGAGCTGGGCTTCCTGCGAGTGGCGGATTCCGACCTGATCGACATCTCCGCGGCCGAGATGATGGCACCGGAGCAGGTGGTGCTGATCACCACCGGCACCCAGGGCGAGCCGATGTCGGCGTTGTCGCGGATGTCACGCGGCGAGCATCGCAGCATCACGCTGACCGCGGGTGACCTCGTCGTGTTGTCGTCGTCGCTGATCCCCGGCAACGAGGAGGCGGTCTACGGCGTTATCGATGCCCTGTCCAAGATCGGAGCCCGAGTCGTCACCAATGCCCAAGCCCGGGTGCATGTTTCAGGCCACGCCTACGCCGGTGAGCTGCTCTTCCTGTACAACGGAGTGCGGCCGCGCCACGTCATGCCGGTGCACGGCACGTGGCGGATGCTGCGCGCCAACGCCAAGCTGGCGGCCAGCACCGGGGTGCCGCAGGAGTCAATTCTGCTGGCCGAGAACGGTGTCAGCGTCGACCTGGTTGCCGGCAAGGCCAGCATCGCCGGTGCGGTGCCGGTCGGCAAGATGTTCGTCGACGGTCTGATAACTGGCGATGTGGGCGATATCACGTTGGGTGAACGGCTCATCCTGTCGTCGGGTTTTGTCGCGGTGACCGTGGTGGTGGAGCGCGGCACCGGGCGTCCGGTGGCTGCGCCACAACTACATTCACGCGGATTCTCCGAAGATCCGAAGGCGCTGGAGCCCGCGATGGGCAAGGTCGAGACGGAGCTGGAATCGCTGGTCGCCGCCAACGTGACCGACCCGATCCGGATAGCCCAGGGCGTGCGACGCACCATCGGCAAGTGGGTGGGCGAAACCTACCGCCGGCAGCCGATGATCGTGCCGACGGTCATCGAGGTCTGAATACTGTTGAGCCTGCGCTAACCCGCGCGAAACATAAACCACGGCTGCGCTTTTCGGCGTGTCGGCGCCACCGTTGCAGTGTCGCGGCGCGCGGCTGCTAGGTCTTTTCCGCGTAGGCCGACCATTCCAGCTGCGATGCCTGGAGTTTGCGGCCGGTGGGCTCGACATAGCGCTGGACAAGCTCGTCGGGCCCGGCCTGCTCCACCAGTCGCCACCCGTAATCGGCGATAAACCCGGCGACCTCGTCGGGCTGTAAGCCGAAGTGCCACAGTTGTCGCCGCTGGCGGACTGTGCGATATAGCGTCCGGGTGCCATACCGATTCGTCCCGTCGATGAAGTCCCGGCGGACGTAGGTGAACACCAATCGGCTGCCGGGCGCGGCCGCACGTAGTCCCTCCAGGGTCCGCCGGACACCGTCTTCGGTGAGGTATTGGGTCACGCCCTCGCAGATGAAAAACACCCGGTAATCAGTGCGGTAGCCGTGCTCGGCCAAAGCCGTGAGCAGGTCGTCGTGCTCGAAATCGAGTGCCACCAAACGAACCGACAGCGGCGGCTCGCCCAGCACCCGTCGGACCGTCTTGGCCTTCCGGGCGATGTTGACCGGTAGGTCTACCTCGAAGACCGGGATGCGAACCTGTCGAGTCAGTAGGTACGCGCGGGTGTCCAATCCGGCGCCGAGGATGACAACCGCGTCGATGTCGTCAAGTGCTTCGTTGAGCTTGTCGGCGATGAAACGCTTACGGCAGGCCAGGTTGGCCCATAGCCCGGGGCCGGACCACTCCGATCCGCGGATCATCAGCTGGCGGATCGGCGCGGATCGGGTCGCGCCGACAAGCCATCGCAGTGCGGCCGGCAAAAACAGGTCCGCGAGGTCGTCGTCCACCAGTCGGCGGCCGGGCGGTTCGTTTTGTTCGACGGCCGCCAATACCATCGGGCCAAAGGCGGTCTGTGCCACAGGATTTCGCGCCATGAGCTACTACTTATTCAGGAAGCCCGCATCGACCGGCAAGGTGACGCCGGTGATATAGCGGGCCTGGTCGGACACCAGCCATGCCACTGCGTTGGCGATGTCATCGGATTGCAGCACCTGCACCGGCAGTGCGTTACCCATGTCCGGCGGCGAATCAGACTCCGCGACCAGCTGGGCAAGCCACTGCCGGGTGAACTCGTTGTTGATCATCGGGGTGTCGACACCGGACGGATGTATCGAGTTGACCCGGATGCTGTGCTTTGCAAGTAGATTCGCGTACACGCGCATCAATCCGACCACCCCGTGTTTGGCGGCGGCATAGCCGATGGAGCCGGCATCGGCGCTGGCGATGCCGGCCAGTCCCGCAGCCGAACTGATCAGCACGATGGATCCGCCGGTGCCCTGTTCGATCATGGTCGGTATCGCGACCTTTACGGTGTGGTAGACGCCGGTGAGGTTGACGTCGATAACGTCGCGCCAGCCGTCACCGCCCGCCTGCATCGGAGCGATACCGGCATTCGCCACGACGATGTCGAGCCGGCCGAACTCGTCGAGGCCCGCCTGCACCGCGGCGGACAGCGATGCGCGATCGCGGACGTCGCCCTGTTTGGCCACGATGCGGGCGCCGGTGTCCTCGACGAGCTTGACGGTGGCCGCCAGGTCGTCGGCGGTGCCCAGCGGATAGGGCACGCTGGCGATCTGCTCGCACAAATCGACCGCAACCACATTCGCGCCGTCAGCCGCCAGTCGAACCGCATGGGCACGGCCCTGGCCACGCGCGGCGCCGGTGATGAAGGCGACTCGCCCTTTTAGTGGGCCTTCCAGTGGCCGGCCCATTAGGGGCGGAGCTGCCCTTTGTCCGGATCGCCCGCGGGAACCGGCTGCAGCATCTTGATATCCGGCGCCCCGGCCAGATGCTCGCCGGCCGCGGTGAACATCTTGGTGACCGCGGGCGCCGTGCTGTGCGTCTTAAGCGCTTCCGCGTCGGCCCATTGTTCGACGAAGACGAAGGTCTCGCCCGTCTGGTGCAGCGAGTAGAGCTGGCAGCCCGGTTCGCCGTGCACCTCTTCGACCGCGCGGGTGAGGATGTCGCGGGTGGTGTCGACCGATTCGGGTTTGACGGTCAAGGTGGCGACGACGACGACGGGCATACTAGGGCCTCCTGGGAACTCCGCGGGTGAGTGGCGGCATGACTTCCGTCACCCGTCGTCACCCTACCCACGCAGCCTGAGAGTCGGTCGGTCAGTCTCCCGTTCGTTCCAGGGAGATGTCGAGTTGTTGTGCGGGGCAGGAATCTGCAGCGTCGAAGCGGACGAATCCGGTGACCCGCGGCAGCGGGTGCGAAACGGGTTGCGGGAGCGCATATTCCTCGTGTTTTACCGTCCTCGCGGTCGCGCCGTTAGGGCAGTTGACGTCGGTGCGCTGGTCGAGCAGCCATTTGCCGTTGTCGAACAGCAGTGAGTTCACAACCGTGGTCCCAGAGGCGAGATAGGACTTGAACGTCGTGCACTGGTCGGTGTTGCGCACGCACATCGTTTGCATGGCAATGCGTCGCATCCCCGGTTTCGAGGACTCGTTAAGAACGCTTGTCTCGTTGTAATGCCCGGCGAGGCCTTCGGGCGCAGACGGTGAACGCGGTGCCTGTTTGCCGGGATCCGCAACTGAGATACCCGCATCGATGTCGCTCAGTCGCGTCACCGTCATCGGCGTTTGAGTCGCCACGGCGCAATCCGGACCCGGGTTCATGGCCACGTAGGAAGTTCCGGTCAGTGTGCCGTCGGGTTGCGGCTGCAGGATCCACGCGGTGACCGACGGGCCCTTTATGTCGCTGTCGGTGCATGCGCTGTCCTCGCGCAGCGCCATTTGCCAATGACCATCGATGTAGTCGAGCACCAAATCGAGTGGGGGATCTGACTTCCGCTTAGGGTTATCGTCTGCCAGTTTCGTGGCCGTCGCGATGCACCCCGAATCGGTGCATGTCGAGTGCACCGCATAGATTCGCGACCTCGATTTCGTGGGCTTGGGTTCACCACCCGCGAGTTGCTGGGTCCCGTCGAAATCAAACCGGTAGGTGCCCTCGAAGCTCGGGGCGGACGGCTTGGGAGCCTTCGACGGGCCGTTCGAGGAACCGCCCGAGGAACAGGCGGCCAGCACGGCGATGCTGAGGGCAGCCGCACAGACTGCACGGAAGATCTGCATCCGATTCCTCCCCGTCTAAGAGCCGGAAGGGCGCCCAGCAGTGATCGAAGCATTACAGCATTCGTCCTAACCGTCCGCGGATTCGGCACAAACCCATACCTCGTGAATAGCTCAGACCGTATCCCCAGACCGAGGAGCGCCGTCGGCTGCGCTCACGATCTGCACCCATATCGATGGTTGGCTGACGCAGGAGACCAGGTCCAACAGTCACCGATCCGAACTACCAACGCCGGTCAGGGTTTTCAAGGGTTCTGGCGGCCCACCGCATGAGCGTCACGTTGCTGCATAACACCCGATCGCGCGCAGACAAGGCCCCATTTAGGCCGGCTCCCGGGGTCCCTGCCACAGTTCATGAACATGGCGGTCCTCGAGGCCGACGTAGACCACGTGCTGGGTGTCAATTGGTTGTGACGCGCTGCTCGCGAAGAGCCATGTCCATGTCAGTTACCTGCCCAAAGTCCGTCTCGGGCGATGGTCAGGTCGCCGCAGCTGATGGTGTCTGACGTTGTCCATGTGGGGTCTTTATCCGACGTTGCGGTGACGGTGTCGGAGCGGCCGATCGTGGCCGTCGCGCCGTTCAGGTCGATCTCGGTGCGGCGCACAGTCCATTGACCGTTGTCGTTCTTCGGCAGCAGCTGGACGAGGTGGCGGCCGTCCCCGAGGTCGCTGCAGCCGATGCCGTCGCCGTTGCCCGCCCGGTGCCCCAGGTCGAACAGGAACGGCGTGCCGGGCTGGCACTGCGCGTAGGACAGGCACGCGCCGGCCTGGTCGATGACGGGGGTGATGGTGCAGCCAGACACCGTGTAGAGGTGGGCCTCCCGGCCGGCGTCGACGATGATTTGGTGGTTGCCGTCCTGTTGGGCGTCGATGAGCAGCGCCCTGCGCTGAAGGGGGCTGGGGCTCTGTATGGCTGTCTCACCGTAGCCCTGGTTGGTGGTGATGCCGACGATGAGGTTGGTGATCCACAGCGTGGCGGGCTGTCCGTAGACATCGCTGACGTCCTTGCTGGCCGCGCCCGGCGGTGGCCCACCGGGCCCGCACCCCGGGTCCGCGATTGCGCGCGGCGCGATGACCGCACCGAGCGCCGCCACCGCGACGGCCAAAAAGACACGCAGCGCCATGAGGTCGGGTCGCAGAACGACGGCGCGCAGCGTCTGGCGAGCGGCAATGATTCCTGCCGTCACGGCCAGGGCGATCAGACGGCCTGGTTTCATGGCTGGTCTCCCGGGTTGTGACCTGCTAAGCCACAGCGGTGGCAGAACCAAGCATCTTCCAGGGGTTCGGTGCCACGCGTACGGCACCGAATTGCTGCAGTCATCCGACCTCGTCCGCTCCCTGGCCCGGAGTTAATAAGCTCTCCAAGGGTAGCCCGCTCGACTCTCCTGCTAAGGCCGTTTATCACGCCAAATCGGGCGATTCCGCTCGCCCGTCAGCATGCGATGTCCATTCCGCGAATTCCCGCCCGTGCGTCGGGGTCGCTCGCCGCCATACCTAATGCGTGCGTTCACTTGTCGGCATCCGTGGTAGTGCAGGGGCGGAAAGTTCAGGCGGCACCGCCGGGTCGGCCCAGGGCCTGGCCACCGGCGCCAACGGCAACCCCATTTGAGACCGCCCCCGACGGGTCGGCCACCGCGCTCATGTCGATGTCGTCGACGCTAGGCTCCTAGCGCTCGCGGTCCGTTGACCTTTGGCCGGATCGCCCCGCGGCAGCACCCGAATCGTTACCAGTGTGGCGGGTGGTGCAGATGATGTATTTGCGACTAGGCTTGCCGTCATGGCTAGTAAGACCGTCGCGCGCTCCGGCACCCGAACGAGCAGGTCAAAGGCCACTTCGCGCGGCGCGTCCCGAAGTGGGCGACCTGCAACGCCCCGCAAAAGGGTCAGCACGCCCGCCAAACGGCGCAATCGGTCGCTGCTCGTCTCCGCCGGGCTGACCTGCGGCCGCGCCATGCGCGCGACCTGGCTGATGGCGGCCAAGGGCACTGGCGGTGCGGCGCGGTCGATCGGGCGGGCCCGCGATATCGAGCCCGGACATCGCCGTGACGGAATCGCGCTGGTTCTGCTGGGCGTTGCCGTCGTCGTCGCCGCGAGCTCGTGGTTCGACGCCGCCCGGCCCCTCGGCGCCTGGGTCGACACTGTGCTGCGGACGTTCATCGGCTCGGGCGTCCTCGTGCTCCCGGTGGTAACCGCCGCCGTGGCGGTGGTGCTGATGCGAACCCAGCCCAATCCCGACGCACGGCCCAGGCTGATCCTCGGCGCGACCTTGATCGGTCTGTCGTTTCTCGGCCTACGCCACCTGTGGGCGGGTTCGCCGGAAGCCCCGGAATTACGGCGACGGGCTGCAGGATTCATCGGCTTTGCCATCGGTGGGCCGTTGTCGGACGGGCTGACGGCCTGGATCGCGGCGCCGCTGTTGTTCATCGGCGCGTTGTTCGGGCTGCTGCTGCTGACCGGGACCACAATCCGCGAGGTGCCCGATGCGGTGCGGGCTATGTTCGGCACCCGGCTGTTCCAGCGCGATTACGACGACCAGTACGAGGCTGAATACGCAGACGAGTATGGCGGCGACGATTCGGACACCCAGGACCTCACGCACGAAGACTTTTCCGACGGTTACTACGACGAGTCTTTCCACCGCGACCATGAGCCACAGCCATGGCCGTCAGCCGACTCGCCTCCGGTTTCCCTCGACGGTGAAGACGAGGTTCCCACCACTCCGGAACCTGCCCTCGCCAAGAGCCGCCGTCGCGCCTCCCGCAAAGAGGAAACCCAACCGCTGGACCGTGTCATAGACGGGCTCTACACGCTGCCGTCGCTGAGCCTGCTGGTCGCCGGTGATCCGCCCAAGAAGCGCAGCTCCGCCAATAGCCACATGGCCAGCGCCATCGGGGAGGTGCTCACCCAGTTCAAGGTCGACGCGGCCGTCACCGGCTGCACCCGCGGGCCCACCGTCACCCGCTACGAGGTGGAGCTGGGGCCCGGCGTCAAGGTGGAGAAGATCACGGCGCTGCAGCGCAACATCGCCTACGCGGTGGCCACCGAGAGTGTCCGCATGCTGGCCCCGATCCCCGGCAAGTCCGCCGTTGGCATCGAGGTACCCAACACCGATCGGGAAATGGTGCGACTCGCCGACGTGCTCACCGCGCCGTCGACCCGCCGTGACCACCATCCGCTGGTGATCGGGCTGGGCAAGGACATCGAAGGGGACTTCATCTCGGCCAACCTGGCCAAGATGCCGCACCTGTTGGTCGCCGGCTCCACCGGATCCGGCAAATCCAGCTTCGTCAACTCCATGCTGGTGTCGCTGCTGACCCGGGCCACCCCGGAAGAGGTCAGGATGATCCTGATCGACCCGAAGATGGTGGAACTGACGCCGTATGAAGGCATTCCGCATCTGATCACGCCGATCATCACCCAGCCGAAGAAGGCGGCGGCTGCGCTGGCGTGGCTGGTCGACGAGATGGAGCAGCGCTACCAGGACATGCAGGCGTCCAGGGTGCGCCACATCGACGACTTCAACGACAAGGTGCGATCCGGCGCCATCACGGCGCCGCTGGGCAGCCAGCGCGAGTACCGGCCCTACCCATACGTCGTCGCGATCGTCGACGAGCTGGCCGATCTGATGATGACCGCCCCGCGTGACGTCGAGGACGCCATCGTGCGGATCACCCAGAAAGCCCGCGCGGCCGGCATCCACCTGGTGCTGGCCACCCAGCGCCCATCGGTCGACGTGGTCACTGGGCTGATCAAGACCAACGTGCCGTCCAGGCTGGCGTTTGCGACGTCGTCGCTCGTCGACAGCCGGGTGATCCTGGACCAGGCGGGCGCCGAAAAGCTGATCGGCATGGGTGACGCGCTGTTCCTGCCGACGGGCGCGAGCAAAACCGTGCGGCTGCAGGGCGCGTTCATCACCGACGAGGAGATCCACGCCGTCGTCAACGCCTGCAAAGACCAGGCCGAACCCGAATACACCGAGGGCGTGACCACCGCCAAGCCGACCGGTGAACGCACTGACGTCGACCCGGACATCGGCGACGACATGGATGTGTTCCTGCAAGCCGTGGAGCTGGTGGTGTCCAGCCAGTTCGGCTCCACCTCGATGCTGCAGCGCAAGCTGCGCGTCGGCTTCGCCAAAGCCGGCCGGTTGATGGATCTGATGGAGACCCGCGGCATCGTCGGGCCCAGCGAAGGGTCCAAGGCCCGCGAGGTGCTGGTCAGGCCCGACGAGCTGGCGGCTACCTTGGCCGCGATCCGGGGCTTGGGGGGCGACGCAGATCCCGAGTAGCGCCGAACGTGCGCTCAGGGCGAATTTCCGCCGGATCTCGCCCTGAGTTCACGCTCGACGTCTGGAGCCCCGGTTAGAGCACCAGCAGCATCCGAGAATTGCCCAGGATATTCGGCTTGACGTAGCTCAGATCCAGGAATTCGGCGACCCCGATGTCATAGGAGCGGCACATCTCTTCGAACACCTCGGCGGTCACCGGGGTGCCCTCGATCTCGGTGAAGCCATGCTGGCCGAAGAACTCGGTCTCGAAGGTCAGCACGAACAGCCGCTGCAATTGCAGCTCACGAGCAACTTCGAGAAGCCGATTGACGATCGCGTGGCCGATACCGTGGCCGGTCATAGCCGGGTCGACCGCGACGGTGCGGATTTCGCCGAGATCGGACCACAACACGTGCAACGCCCCGCAACCGACCACTTTGCCCTCGTATTCGGCCACCCAGAATTCCTGGACGGCTTCATAGAGCGTCACGAGATTCTTTTCCAGCAGGATCTTTCCCGCGTAGGTGTCGACAAGTTGTTTGATCGCGGGGACATCAGATGTCCGCGCGCGCCGGACCACCGGCAGGTGATCCCGTGGACTTTCGGTCACGGGTAACAGTATCGACATCGGGGACGGGTGAGCTGGTCAACGGTTATTCTGTTGCGGTGTCAGGGCAGCCTCAAACGGGATCGATGACAGGCCGCGCCCGTATCGCCAACCTCGCCAATATCCTGACTGGTTTGCGGCTGGTGATGGTCCCGATTTTCCTGTGTGCCCTGTTCGCTGGAAATGGCCACGAAATCGCCGGCCGCATAGCGGCTTTCGTGATCTTCGCGCTTGCCTGTATTACCGATCGGTTCGACGGCCTGCTAGCCCGCAACTACGGTATGGCGACCGAATTCGGCGCGTTCGTCGATCCGATCGCGGACAAGGCTCTGATCGGGTCGGCGCTGATCGGACTGTCGATGCTGGGTGACCTGCCGTGGTGGGTCACGGTGGTGATCATGACCCGTGAGCTCGGGGTGACGCTGTTGCGGTTGATTGTGATACGGCGCGGCGTCATTCCCGCTAGTTGGGGCGGCAAACTCAAAACCGTGGTCCAGGCGGTGGCGATCGGGCTGTTCGTGCTACCGCTGTCGGGGCCATTCCTGGTGGCGGCATCGGTGGTGATGGGCATTGCGATCGTGCTCACGGTGGTCACCGGTGTCGACTACGTGGTGTCGGCCGTCAGGGAAGTTCGCGAGACGACCGGCTGATCTCGGGAACCAACACCACCGCTGCCGGCGTTCACCTAGTAACCATGCTGACGAGCCGCTGAGCAGGCCTGACCGGACTAAGGAGAGCACGATGGCGTCATTGGTGCGCGAGGTCATTGGCGACGTGTTGCGGCGGGCCCGGACTTCGCAGGGCCGGACGCTGCGGGAGGTGTCCGATTCCGCACGGGTGAGCCTCGGGTATCTGTCGGAGGTCGAGCGCGGTCGAAAGGAGCCCTCGAGTGAGCTGCTCAACGCGATTTGCGACGCGTTGGAGGTCCCGCTATCGGAGTTGCTCATCGGCGCCGGCGAGCGGATGGCACGCCAGGAACGCGACGCTCGAACCATGCCGAGTACCGGCGCAAGCGGTGCCACCATCGACGCCAGCACCAAGGTCGTCATTCCACCGGTGGCGTCTTTGGCGGTGGCCTGAGTACTGGCGCCGCGTGTCCAGCAGAAGTGCACTATGGGTGGGGCGATCGGCGCGGACCCGTTAAATTGAGCGGCAGGGTAAGCACTGGGCCCATCCGGGGCGCATCCGGCACACAAGAAGCGAAGGCGGAGCTAACTCATGGCCAATCCGTTCGTCAAAGCGTGGAAGTACCTCATGGCGCTGTTCAGCTCGAAGATCGACGAATACGCCGACCCCAAGGTGCAGATTCAGCAGGCCATCGAGGAAGCACAGCGCACTCATCAGGCGCTGACCCAACAGGCGGCGCAGGTGATCGGCAACCAGCGGCAACTGGAGATGCGGCTTAACCGGCAGCTGGCGGACATCGAAAAGCTCCAGGTCAACGTGCGCCAAGCCCTGACGCTGGTGGACCAGGCCACCGCTGCGGGAGACGCCGCCAAGGCCACCGAGTACAACAACGCCGCCGAGGCGTTCGCGGCCCAGCTGGTGACCGCCGAGCAGGGCGTCGAAGACCTCAAGACGTTGCACGACCAGGCGTTGTCCGCGGCGGCGCAGGCCAAAAAGGCCGTCGAACAGAACGCGATGGTGCTGCAGCAGAAGATTGCGGAGCGCACCAAGCTGCTCAGCCAGCTCGAGCAAGCGAAGATGCAGGAGCAGGTCAGCGCATCGCTGCGGTCGATGAGTGAGATCGCCGCTCCGGGCAACACCCCGACCCTCGACGAGGTGCGCGAGAAGATTGAGCGCCGGTACGCCAACGCGCTTGGTTCGGCCGAGCTTGCGCAGAGTTCGGTGCAGGGCCGCATGGTCGAGGTCGAGCAGGCCGGCATTCAGATGGCCGGGCATTCCCGGCTGGAGCAGATCCGCGCCTCGATGCGCGGCGAAGCTCTGCCGACGGGCGGAACACCTGCCTCTCCCGGAGCCACCCCAGCCACTCCTGCGACTGGGACCGCCGGCGGGCCAGTTGCCGAGAAACCCTTGGGTCAGTAGTACGGCGGACGGTCCGACATGGCGGTGAAAGCTACCCAGCGCGGGCCTTGGCGCGCGTTGCTGCAGCGTGGATTGGACACCGCCAGCGACCTTTCCGACTTGGTGGCCCAGAAGATCAGCGCCGCAGCGGATCCGCGTGCACGGCTGTTGCGCCGCCGCCGCCGCGCGCTGCGGTGGGGCCTGATATTCAGCGCCGGGTGTGTGTTTTGGGCAGTGGTGACGGCGCTGCTGGCGGCCTGGGGCTGGTTCGCGTTGCTGCTGGAGATCACCGGTTTCATCGCGGTTATGCAGGCGATTCCGGCGACGCTGTTGCTGTTTCGCTATCGCTGGCTGCGCTCGGAGCCGCTGCCGGCGCTGCGGCCCGCCAACGCCCGTCGACTGCCCCCGCCCGGTTCGGCCGCGCGACCCGCGATGTCCGCGCTGGGCGCCTCCGAACGCGGGTTCTTCTCGTTGTTGGGCGTGATGGAGCGGGGCGCCATGTTGCCGGCAGCCGAAATCCGCGACTTGACCGCGGCAGCCGACCAGACCTCGGCCGCGATGGCGGCCACCGCCGCCGAGGTGGTGTCGATGGAGCGGGCGGCGCACTACTCGGAATCATCGCGGTCGTATCTGGTGCCCACCATTAACGCGTTCACCGCGCAGTTGAGCGCCGGCGTCCGTCAGTACAACGAAATGGTCACCGCCGCAGCCCAATTGGTCTCTTCGGCGAACGGCGATGCTGGGGCAGGTGCTGGGGCTTTAGCCATGTCGCAACAGCGCTACCGCGCGGAGCTGGCCGACGCTACCGATCGTCTGCTCGGTTGGGCGCAGGCGTTCGACGAACTCGGCGGATTGCCGCGGCGCTAGCTCTCAGCGTCCGGACTCTGCGGCGGCGACGCGTCGGGACGCGGGCCATAGCGTTCGATGTAGGCCTGGTGGATGTGGGCGTCACGCTTGCGGGCGAGTTCGTCGACCAGGTCGGGATCCAGGTTGTGCACGCCCAGCATGTGACGGCGCCACACCTTGTTGAGCGCATGCGAGAAATAGACGAACGGAATCAATATCGGCAGCGTCATGCTCAAATGGACGTCCAGCGTCGTCGGGATCAACCAGAACGGAGCAAGCACCAGTACGGCCGGAACCGCCACGCGGATCATCATCCTGGCTGCAGCGCCCTTGCCGGCCAGGTCGTTGCGCACCCAGTCCCGCATCGAGTCGGGCAGCCGCGCCCCGTAGCAATAGCGAATGTACTGAAGGGCGTTCGGCCGCGTGCGGGTCGCGCCGTCGCTCATGGGCTAAAACGTCGCCTTGAGCGACGGCAGCACCAGAGCCGCGATGCCACGCACGGTCGCCTTGAACATGTCGAAGAAATCGAAGTAGTCCCGCCACAGCGTGATTCGCCCGTCGTGAACCTCGAAGACGCCGCAGACCCAGAACTGAAGCCGCAGTGGTCCGAAGATCAGCGCGTCGCTGCGTTCGGTGAGCACCGCGGCGCCGTCGGCGGCAATGCGGTGGATCTTCACCTCGAATCTCATGCGGCCTTCCATCCGGCCGAACAGCTGCATTGCTCTGCGGCGGCCACGGATCGTCGGCAGTCCGACGTTCTCGTAGACGAGGTCGTCGTCCAGTGCCGCGTCTGCGGTTTCGAAGTCTTGGTCTTGCAGGGCGTTCAGGAAAACCTCGACCGTGCGAGTGTTCGCCACACTTTCGGGGGTTGTCTCGGTCAGCTCGGTCATGGTTGCCAGCGTAGGCGTGCGGCGCTGTGGCAGGGTAGGGCGGTGCGCGTCGCCGTGGTCGCCGGGCCGGATCCCGGGCACTCGTTTCCCGCGATCGCGCTGTGCCAACGCTTCGGAGAAGCGGGCGACGAGCCCACTCTGTTCACCGGAGTGGAATGGATCGAAGCAGCCCGCGCCGCCGGCGTCGACGCCGCCCCGCTGGACGGGCTCGCCGCCCTGGACGACGATCTTGACGCCGGCGCCAGGATCCACCGGCGTGCCGCGCGGATGGCCGTGCTCAACGTGCCAGCGCTGCGCGACCTGGCGCCCGATCTGGTGGTGTCCGACGTCATCACGGCCGGCGGTGGCATTGCTGCCGAGCTGCTGGGGATCCCGTGGATCGAGCTCAACCCGCATCCGCTGTACCTGCCGTCGAAGGGGCTACCGCCGATCGGCAGCGGCCTGGCGCCGGGTACCGGCGTCCGGGGCCGGTTGCGGGACGCCATGATGCGGGCGCTGACGGCGCGGTCGTGGCGTGCGGGCCTGCGGCAGCGCGCGACTGTCCGGGTCGAAATCGGACTGCCGGCCCGCGACCCCGGGCCGCTGCGGCGGCTGATCGCCACGCTGCCCGCACTGGAGGTTCCTCGCCCGGATTGGCCGCCTGAGGCCGTCGTGGTGGGCCCGTTGCACTTCGAGCCGACCGATCGGGTGTTGGAGATCCCCTCAGGCTCCGGACCGGTGGTGGTAGTCGCACCGTCCACCGCGTTGACCGGGACTACCGGATTGGCGGAAGTGGCGCTGCAATGCCTGACGCCGGGAGACACGCTGCCGTCGGGATCGCGCCTGGTGGTGTCCCGTCTGGGCGGAGCGGATCTGACGGTGCCGCCCTGGGCGGTAGTCGGGCTGGGACGCCAGGCCGAGCTGTTGGGGCATGCCGATCTGGTGATCTGCGGCGGCGGTCACGGGATGGTGGCCAAGACGCTGCTGGCCGGGGTGCCGCTGGTTGTGGTTCCGGGCGGCGGGGATCAATGGGAGATGGCCAATCGGGTGGTACGGCAGGGGAGTGCGCGGCTGATTCGGCCGTTGACCGCCGACGCGCTGGTGGACGCGGTGGGCGAGGTGCTGTCGTCGCCGCGGTACCGGGAGGCCGCGCAACAGGCCGCCGCCAGCATCGCCGGGATCGCCGATCCGGTCCGGGTGTGCCATGAAGCGCTGGCACTCGCGGGGTGACTGGCTCGATGGCTGGCCCAGTATGTTGGCGGTCGTGCGGCTGACGGAGTTCAACGAGCGGGTCGTGCTGCGATTCGGCGCTGCCTACGGCGCATCGGTGCTGGTCGACCACGTGCTGACCGGCTTCGACGGCCGTACCGCCGCACACGCGATCGAGGACGGCGTTGAACCCCGCGACGTCTGGCGGGCGTTGTGCATCGACTTCGACGTGCCCCGCGATCAATGGTGAGGTTGCCCAGGAATCGAGCCTGCGTCCACGGCGTCGGTTGGCGAAAAAAAATCGCGCCCTCACCGCAGACTCGGCGCCACTAGCGCAGACTCGGCGCGCTAAATGGAGGATATTTCGGCTAGCTCCACGGAGATGTTGATGACGCGCGACCGTCCTCCCTGGGGAGGTCCGCCCCACGGGTTCACGCCGGTTCGCCGGTTTCCTGAAGGGCCCGCCGGCTGCCTTTCGGTAGGTGACGTTGCCATACGTAACCAGTACGGCGTGTCGAACTTGAATCGAACAGATGTTCGTCTACTGTGGTGATCATTCGGAGATGGCGACTTGTCGGTGGCCTTCTCTAGTGTCACGGCCAACCGACCGATACCGGTCACCGAACACCGACTACAGGAGAAGCAACATGACGCAAGTCCCCGACCGTGAGAAGGCTCTCGAGCTGGCGATGGCCCAGATCGAAAAGAGCTACGGCAAAGGTTCGGTGATGCGTCTCGGCGACGAGATGCGTCAACCGATCTCGGTCATTCCGACCGGATCCATCGCCCTGGACGTGGCCTTGGGCATCGGCGGCCTGCCACGCGGCCGGATCGTGGAGATCTACGGCCCGGAGTCCTCGGGTAAGACCACCGTCGCACTGCACGCGGTGGCTAATGCCCAGGCGGCCGGCGGCGTCGCGGCGTTCATCGACGCCGAGCACGCCCTGGACCCGGAGTACGCCAAGAGGCTCGGCGTCGACACTGATTCGCTGCTGGTCAGTCAACCTGACACCGGTGAACAGGCACTCGAGATCGCCGACATGCTGATCCGCTCCGGCGCGCTCGACATCGTGGTCATCGACTCGGTGGCGGCGCTGGTGCCGCGCGCGGAACTCGAAGGCGAGATGGGGGACAGCCATGTTGGACTGCAAGCCCGGCTGATGAGTCAGGCGCTGCGGAAAATGACTGGTGCGCTGAACAATTCGGGAACCACGGCGATCTTCATCAACCAGCTCCGCGAAAAGATCGGAGTGATGTTCGGCTCGCCCGAAACGACAACAGGTGGAAAGGCTTTGAAGTTCTACGCATCGGTGCGCCTGGACGTGCGGCGGATCGAGACGCTCAAGGACGGCACTGAGGCGGTCGGCAACCGCACCCGGGCCAAAGTCGTCAAAAACAAGGTGGCGCCACCGTTCAAGCAGGCCGAGTTCGACATTCTCTACGGCAAAGGCATCAGCCGGGAGGGGTCGCTCATCGATATGGGTGTGGATCAGGGCTTTATCCGCAAGTCCGGTGCCTGGTTCACCTACGAGGGCGAGCAGCTCGGCCAGGGCAAGGAGAATGCTCGCAACTTCTTGCTGGAGAACGCCGACGTGGCCAACGAGATCGAGAAGAAGATCAAGGAAAAGCTTGGCATTGGCGCGGTGGTGACCGATGACGACGTCCTGCCCGCCCCCGTCGACTTCTGAGTCGTCTCGTCGCGAAGAGCAGGCGCGGGCGTTGTGTCTGCGCCTGCTCACCGCGCGATCGCGAACCCGGGCGGAGTTATCCGGCCAGCTGGCAAAACGTGGATACCCCGCCGCCGTCAGTGACCGGGTACTGGATCGGCTCGCCGCTGTCGGCCTGGTGGACGACACCGACTTCGCCCAAGAGTGGGTGCGGTCGCGGCGGGCGAACGTGGGAAAGAGCAACCGCGCGTTGGCTGCTGAGCTGCAGACCAAGGGCGTCGACAACGACGTGATCACCACGGTGCTGGACGGGCTGGGTGCCAATGCCGAGCGGGAAAGGGCTGAGCAGCTGGTACGGGCCAGGCTGCGGCGGGAGGCGCTGGGCGAGGACGACGCGCGGGTGAGTCGCAGGCTGGTGGCGATGCTGGCGCGCCGTGGGTACAGCCAGACCGTAGCGGGTGAGGTGGTCGCCGCCGAGCTGGCCGCCGAACGGGAGCGCCGGCGAGTCTAGCGGTCGAGGTCTAGCCCCAGGTGGGGTGCGGCTTCTCGGGGACGGCATGAATCCGAAAAGTCGCGGGCCGATCAGCCGCCGTACCATGGCCCCGTGACTTCGATGGTGGCGCGAGACGCCGCAGGCGTGGCGGGCCACGCTGGGCCGGCGACTGCGTCGGCGTCGGCGTCGGCGCGTACCTATCAGGTCCGCACCTACGGCTGCCAGATGAACGTCCATGATTCCGAGCGGTTGGCGGGCCTGCTCGAAGCGGCCGGCTACCAACGGGCGGTTGACGGTGCCGACGCAGATGTGGTGGTCTTCAACACCTGCGCCGTCCGTGAGAACGCCGACAACAAGCTGTACGGCAACCTCAGCCACCTGGCTCCGCGCAAGCGCGGCAATCCCGACATGCAAATCGCGGTCGGCGGCTGCCTGGCCCAGAAAGATCGAGACGCGGTGCTGCGCAAGGCACCGTGGGTCGATGTCGTTTTCGGCACTCACAACATCGGATCGCTGCCCACGCTGCTCGAGCGGGCCCGGCACAACAAGACCGCGCAGGTGGAGATCGCCGAGGCGCTGCAGCAGTTTCCGTCGGCGCTGCCGAGTGCCCGTGAATCCGTTTATGCCGCTTGGGTTTCCATCTCCGTTGGGTGCAACAACAGCTGCACCTTCTGCATCGTGCCGTCGTTGCGGGGCAAAGAGGTCGACCGCAGTCCGGCGGACATCTTGGCCGAGGTGGAATCGCTGGTCGACGACGGCGTACTCGAAGTCACTCTGCTCGGGCAGAACGTCAACGCCTACGGGGTCTCCTTCGCTGACCCGGCGCTGCCCCGCAATCGCGGTGCCTTCGCCGAGTTGCTACGGGCCTGCGGACGTGTCGACGGGCTGGAACGCGTGCGGTTCACTTCCCCACATCCGGCCGAGTTCACCGACGACGTCATCGACGCAATGGCGCAGACGCCCAATGTCTGTCCCGCCTTGCATATGCCGCTACAGTCCGGATCCGACCGGGTCCTGCGTGCGATGCGACGGTCCTACCGCGCCGAGCGCTATCTCGGCATCATCGACCGGGTTCGGGCGGCCATGCCACACGCCGCCATCACCACCGATCTGATCGTGGGCTTTCCCGGTGAGACCGAAGAGGACTTCGCGGCCACCCTTGACGTGGTGCGGCAGGCCCGATTCGCTGCCGCGTTTACCTTCCAGTACTCCAAGCGGCCCGGCACTCCTGCCGCCGAATATCGGCAGCTCCCGAAAGCCGTTGTGCAGGAACGCTATGAACGGCTGGTCCTGCTGCAGGAGCAGATCTCCCTGGAAGGGAATCGCGCGCTGATCGGGCAGACCGTCGAACTGCTGGCCGCCACCGGTGAAGGACGCAAGGACGCCCGAACGGCGCGCATGACCGGGCGGGCACGCGACGGCCGCCTGGTGCACTTCACGGCGGACCAACAGGTGCGGCCCGGCGACATCGTCACCGCGGTGGTCACCGGGGCCGCGCCGCACCATCTCATCGCAGATGCGGGCATCCTGACACACTGCCGCACGCGTGCCGGTGATGCACACGCCGCCGGGCAGCGCCCACGCAGTGTCGGTCTTGGCATGCCTGGTGTTGGGCAGCCCGTCGGTCCGGTCGAGCCCCTCGGATGTGCCCGATGAAGAAAGACCACACGGACCTCGACGCCTTGCGCGCCGAAATCGAGGCCGCAGAACGTCGTGTTGCGCGTGAGATCGAACCTGGCCCAAGGGCATTCGTGGTCGCCATCCTGGTCTTCGTGCTGTTGGGCTCGTTCATCCTGCCGCACACCGGCGATGTGCGGGGATGGGATGTGCTGTTCAGCAGCCATGGCGCCGGCGCGGCAGCGGTGGCCCTACCTTCGCGGGTGTTCGCCTGGTTGGCATTGGTGTTCGGCGTCGGTTTCTCAATGCTGGCGTTGATGACGCGACGCTGGGCACTGGCTTGGGTTGCGCTGGCGGGTTCGGCGATAGCCAGTGCGGCCGGGCTGTTGGCTGTCTGGTCGCGCCAGACCGTGGCCGCAGGTCATCCCGGCCCCGGTATAGGGCTCATCGTGGCGTGGATCACCGTGATCTTGTTGACATTTCACTGGGCCCGCGTGGTGTGGTCGCGCACCATCGTGCAACTGGCGGCCGAGGAGCAGCGGCGCCGGGTCGTTGCGCAGCAGCAGTCCAGGACGCTGCTGGACAGCCTGAAAAACAACGCTGATAACCCCGACAACCCGGACGCCGGGACACCTCCGGAGGATCAGGCGCCCGGCCGCTAGACCAATTAAGTGGTTTGGGCGGGTGTTTTTTGTGGTTTACCTGGGGGTTTGGGTGTTTTCGGGGTGGGTGTTCTGTCGACGGTGGCCTCAGGTGAGGGTGAGCGGGATCGGGGCTGCGAGGAGGTCGAAGACGCGGCGTTGGGTGGCGGTGGGGGTGCTCAGGGTCGCCACGATGGGTCCGTGGGTGCCGTAGCGGATGTCGTTGCGGGTCAGGGTGGCTAGGTGTGCGAGCAGGCTCTGGTAGGAGCGTGCGATGTGGCTGTCTGGGGTGGTTTTGTGGGTGGCTTTGCGGTGCGCGCCGGGTGATCTGACGGCGGGTGCGACGGGATCTGTTCGGGTGGAGGGGTTTTCGTCGGTGAACGTCAGCGGCGCGACGGCGTGGCGCAGGTGCCAGGTGAGGTAGGCGGCGAGGAAGCAGATCAGCACGTGTGCGCGGACCCGGTCGTCGAGGTGGTGGTGGATGGGGCGCAGGTCCAGGTCGATCGTTTTGAGGGACCGGAAGTCGCGTTCGACGCGGGAGAGGTTTTTGTAGGCGCCGATGACGGCGGCGGTGTCGAGTTCGTCGGCGGCGATGGTGGTGCGCAGCAGGTAGATCCCGTCCAGGGCAGTTTCGGTGTCGATGCTGGTCTGGTTGCGGGTGATGGTGAGGCTGGTGTTGGTGATGGCCAGCTGGAAGTGTTTGGCCATCTTGTATTTTCCCAGCACGGCGCCGACCCGTAGGCCGATCTTGTCGGCGCCGGACAGCCGCCCGGCGTGCACCGAGGCGAGGATCGGGGCCAAGGTCTTCTCGGTGGCGGTGAGCAGTGCGTTTCTCTTGCGGGCGCGTTCGTCGGCCAGGGCGGGGTTGCGGCAGGCGATCAGCCGTTCCCCGGGGTAGTCGGGGTGGCTGATTTCGGCGAAGTTGACGGTGTCGAACAGCGACATTTGCAGGGGCCCGTCATCGGCGGCCAGCGCGGCGATCTGCGGGGCCCGCAGCGCGGTCAGCCAGCCGATCCCGCCCAGCTCTGCCAGGGCGGCGATGCGGGCAGCGGTGATCATGCCGCGGTCGCCGACCATCACCATGTTGGTCAGCGCGAAGGTGTCTTTGACCGCGGTGACCGCCGCGGTGAAGGCGGTCGGGTCGGCGGTGTTACCGGGAAACACCCGGATCGCGACCGGGCGCCCGTCGGGGTCGGTGAGCAGCCCGTACTCGATCTGCTCACAGCCCTTCTTGCCGTCGCGGGAGTAGCCGCGGGCGGCCAGCTCACAGTGTCGCCCGGTCACCCAGGAGGAGGACAGGTCGAACATCGCGATCCGCGACGGGTTCACTGCCGGGCCCAGATGCTTTTTGGCCAGCCGTTTTTCGATGTCGTCTTGGCGGGTCAACAACCAGTCCATCGCCGAATACACCTCGTCGGTGTGGATCCCGCTGACCGCCAGGTCGGGGCCCAGGGTGGTGTCTGACCACCAGCCGATGGTGGCCAGTTTCGAGGCCGGGACCACCGCGCGGGCCAGGATCAGGGCCATCGCCACCTGCCGGGCCCGGCACGGCGGCCCCAGCAACCCCGCCAAGCCCAGCTGTTTGGCCATCACCGCGGCCGCGGCGAGATGACCATGCGGGCGCGAGCACTCCACCGTCGCGATCGAGGCCACCGAGGCCAGCGACTCGCCGGCCAGCACCGCCTTGACCGCGGCAATCGCCGCGGGTGGCAACGCGGACAGATTCGCCAGCGTCTCGTTGCGGACGGTGCCGTTATCCCGGAACGATCGGCGCAGCAGAAACGATTCGTAAACCCGCTCGACACCGTCTTTCCCGGTGTACTTGCGTCGCTGCACGGCGACATGAACCGCACCAGAACCCTTGGCCACAAACCGATTCTACCGTAAAACCCTCACGAATCCAGGCACATTAGTGACTACACATTATGGCGTGTCGGCGAGATCACCCCAGCTCAACCACCACAATCACCGAAGAACCCGACTTAACTTCGGGCTAGGGTCTGCGGGTCAGCGCCTCGGCGGCGGCCTCAGCCCACTGCCGCCACTGTTCGGCATTGGCCTTCGCCTCTTCAGCTTCTTTGGTCCGGCCGGCCGCCGCTGCCTTCTGAGCCTGTTGTTCGAACTGCTCGGCCCGGGTTCGGAACTGCTCGGCGCGGGCCTGCGCCTGGGGGTCGGACCAATCCGATTCGCCGGCATCGCGCACCTTTTTCTCGACTGCGCGCAGCCGCCGCTCCAATTCGGCGGACTGTTCCCGTGGCACTCGGCCGATCGCGTCCCATTTTTCGGCGATCGAGCGCAGCGCCGCCCTGGCGGCGTCGTGGTTTGTTGTGTCGAGCTTTTCCGCTTCAGCGAGCAGCGCCTCTTTGGCGGTGGCATTGGCCTGCAACTCGGCGTCTTTGTCCGCTGTCGCGGCATTACGAGCCGTGAAGAACGAGTCCTGGGCGGCTTTGAAGCGGCTGCCACAGGGCGTCGTCGACATCCTTGCTTGCCCGCCCCGCCGCCTTCCATTCGGTGAGCAGCTTTCGGAATTCGGCGCTAGTGGCGGTCCAGTCCGTCGAGGCGGATAGCTCTTCGGCCCGCTCGCAGAGCCGTTCCTTTGACTGCCGGACCCCCGAACGCTCCCGGTCCAGCTCAGCGAAATGGGATCCCCGCCGCCGGTTGAAGGTTTCGCGGGCTGCGGAATAGCGCTTCCACAGCGCGTCGTCCACTTTGCGGTCCAGACCGCTGATCGTCTTCCATTCGTCGAGGATCGCGCGCAGCCGATCGCCGGCGACTTTCCATTGGGTCGAGTTGGCAGCCAGATCCTCGGCCTCGGCCGCCAGCGCCTCCTTGCGGGCGGTCTGGGCGGCCCGATGCACCTCCTGCCGGGAGCGAACCGCGGTGACGATGACGTCGACGCGCTGGAGCAGGTTCGTCAACCGCTCCGCGAGCGCGTCGACGTTGCCCAGCACGCAGGCCGTCGGCAACGTCTCGGTCAGTGCGGTCGCATTGGCTTTGATCTTGCGAGGATCGGCGGTCCCCGAAGCCAGCCGCTCCTCCATCAGCGTGATCTCGGTGCTCAGATCATCGAATCGACGGCCGAAATGGGCAAACGCGGCTTCGGGGTCGCCGGCCTGCCAGGAGCCGACGATGCGCTCGCCGGCCGAGCTGACCAGCCACACCGTGCCGTCTTCGTCGACGCGTCCGAACTCGCGCGGATCGCTGGGTGGGGGTGCTGCCACCAGGTAGGCGGGAGGTCGCGGCACTGACCGGGGACCGGGACGCGGTCCAGGACGTGGCGCCGGTTTGAGTGAATCGTTGCTGCGGGGCTCGTCAGCCGTCATGCGCTCGTCACCTACCCTTCGCGCGGTCGACATCCCGCGCACCCGCCGCGCGTAGCGGCACCTGTGCAGTCGGAAGCTCTAATGCGGCCCTGGGGCTGTCACCAACTTCTCCCAACCGGTTCCAACAGTATTGAAGCAGCTTGGCGGGCAGTGCGCCGCACCTTCGGTTTTCCATCAGCCGTAGGGCTGGTCGAGGTCGGGTGCCAGTGGTTCTCCCTGGACCAGACAAAGCAGCCTCGTAGCAGCGGGCGGCCGGTGATCTCGCAGCGTTGACGGCGGGGTAACAAATCGGCCTCGGCGCCCGGCGGGCAGCAGAGTGACGGAGCTTCGCCCGGTAGCGTGGCGGAGAACGTTGGGGTTGTTCGGGGGCTTTCGGGGTCTTCGTCAGTGTGGTCCGTGGGGGAGGGGTCATCATCGCGAAAGTCGATATCGCGGCGTTGCTCGCGCTGATCGCCGCGTTGATATCGGGTGTCGGTGACGTGGTCCGTCAGCGGTCCGCGCAGGAGATCACCGACGAGCAGGTCGGCCACGTCGAGCTGCTTCGAATGTCGTTGCGCGACATGAAGTGGTGGCTGGGCGGAGGGGCGGCCGTGGTCAGTGCCGCGCTGCAGGCCGTGGCGCTGGGGCTGGGGTCGGTGGTGTTGGTGCAGGCCCTGCAGGTGACGGCGTTGCTGTTTGCATTGCCGGTTTATGCGTGGCTCACCAACAAAGGGTTGACGCGCCGGGAGTGGGGGTGGGCGATACTGCTGGCCGGTGCCGTGGCGGTGTTCGTCACGGTCGGTGACCCGGCCGCCGGCTATCAGCGGGCCTCGATGGCGACATGGGCCGTGGTGGCCGTGGTGATCGGCCCGGCAATGGTGTTCTGTGTGCTGGGTGCACGGATCTGGTCGGGTCCGGTGGCGGCGGTGCTGCTGGCGGTGGTGTCGGCGTCATCGTGGGCGTTGTTCGCGTTGTTCACCAAGGCCATCGTCGACGTGGTCGACGAAGGCTTGGGGGTGCTGCTGCGCACGCCGGAGCTGTATGGCTGGTTGCTGGTCGCGGTGCTCGGGACGGTGTTTCAGCAGTCGTCGTTTCGTGCCGGCTCGCTGACCGCATCGTTACCGACGATGACGGTGACCGAGCCGGTGGTGGCTTCACTGCTGGGTGTCACCGTGCTGGGTGAGACTCTCGGCGCCGACGGCCCGGAGCTGATTGCTTTAGCAGCCGCGGTAGTGGTGGTGATTGTCGCGACCGCGGCTCTGGCCCGCGGCGAAGCCGCCTCGATGGCGGCCGGCGATGAGAGGCGAGTCACAGCCAGCCGCATACCTGTGACGGCATTGGATGTTGGTTCTCCGGTCGCAGCGGCCGCAACCAGCCAGGCATAGCTGTCGTCCGGCCTTTACACAGGCTTCGCATAGGGGTTGCATAGCTTCTTGAAGTAAGTATTGAAAGACCGCGGGCCCGCTGGGGTCGAAACCGTGGCGCAGCAGCACTAAAGTGCTTTGTTGAACTGGTATCAAACAGCAAGTGTACTTACAGCTTCTGGGGGGAACGCTGGTGGGAACGCTAGTGAGGGGGTCCGCATGTCGAAGGTGGATATCGCGGCGTTGATCGCCTTGCTCGCGGCACTGGCGTCCGCGATCGGCGATGTGATCCGGCAGCGCTCCGCGCAGGAGATCACCGACGAAGAAGTCGGTCACCTTGAGCTGTTCCGCATGTCGTTGCGCGATGCCCGGTGGTGGTTGGGCGGCACGGCAGCGGTCGTCAACTACAGTCTGCAGGCCGCGGCCCTGGCGTGGGGTTCAGTGGTGTTGGTGACGGCGCTGCAGGTGAGCGCGCTGCTGTTCGCCTTGCCGATCTACACGCGGCTGACCCATCACCGGGTGACCCGCTGGGAGTGGATGTGGGCGGTAGCACTGGCCGGTGCGTTGGCGGTGGTCATCATTGTCGGGGACCCCGAGAGCGGCCATGAGCGGGCGCCGCTGGAAACTTGGGTCATCGTTGCCCTGGTAATGGGCCCTGCGTTGGTGTTGTGTGTGCTGGCGGCGCGGATCTGGGCTGGTCGTCCGGTCGCTGCGATACTGCTGGCTTTGGTGGCGGGATCGTCGTTGGCGCTTTTCGCGGTGCTGACGAAGGGAGTCGTCGAAGTGGCTGAAGGTGGCTTCGGGGCGGTCCTGCGTTCGCCGGAGTTCTATCCCTGGCTACTGGTGGCATTGGCCGGGATGATTTTCCAGCAGTCGGCCTTCCGCGCCGGTGCGCTGACCGCTTCGTTGCCGACCATGACCGTGGCGAAGCCCGTGGTGGCTGGCGCGCTCGGGGTTCTCGTGCTTGGCGAGACGTTCGACGTCGATGGGCCAGTGGTGTTTGTGCTGGTCGCGGCGGTGGCGCTGGTAATCGTCGCGACGGTTGGCCTGGCCCGCGGCGAGGCCGCCTCAATGGCAGCCGACACCGGGCGAGACCTTAAAATCACCGACCAGGATGAAGCGCCGCCCGAACGCTTGCCTGGCGACGACGGGGCTGGGGATGCCGTCGCTACGGAGGATTCCTTGCCCCGCGAGCAGGTGGGGGTAACGCCCCCTGAGGGCGTGTCCGGGCCGACGTCCGCGGGAAGCCGGGCGGTTCGGCCGACCTAGTTCCGGTCCGGCCCCAGGCTCACTTTTAATGCGCGCGTCGCCGAGACGTTAGTTTGGTGGCGTGTTGAGCGCCATCGCGATCGTTCCGTCCGCGCCGGTGCTTGTCCCTGAGCTCGGCGGAGCGGCGAGCGCCGAGGTGGCTGACCTGGGGGCGGCTGTCCTGGCAGCGGCCGCGTTGTTGCCACCGCGCTGGATCGTCATCGGAACGGGCGGTACGGACGACGTCGTAGGCTCCAACGGCGTCGGTACCTTCGCGGGCTTCGGAGCCGACCTGCGGGTTCGACTCTCACCGCAGGCCGGTGAGAGCGCTGAGTCGCCGGTCGAATTCCCGGTGTGCGCACTGCTCGCCGGTTGGGTGCGGGACCAGGCCCAGCCCGAGGCCAGTGCACAGGTTCGCGTCTACCACAGCGATCACGATGCCGACACTGCGCTGGCCCGCGGCAGGCTACTGCGCGCCGAGATAGACAAGACGCCCGATCCGATCGGTGTGCTGGTCGTGGCCGACGGCACGAACACCCTGACACCGAGAGCCCCAGGCGGCTACGACCCGGGCAACGCCGGTATTCAACTGGCCCTTGACGACGCGCTGGCAAGCGGTGACGTGGCCACCCTGACCCGGCTGCCCGCACAGATCCTGGGGCGGGTGGCATTTCAGGTGCTGGCCGGCCTGACCGAGCCAGGGCCGCGAACGGCCAAGGAGCTCTACCGGGGAGCGCCCTACGGTGTGGGGTACTTCGCCGGTGTATGGCAGCCGTGAGGCCACTCGCGATCATCGGGCCGACGGGCACCGGCAAGTCGCAGCTGGCGCTCGACGTCGTCGAGCGGCTCAGTGGCGAGGTCAGCGCGGAAATTGTGAATGCCGACGCAATGCAGCTCTATCGCGGCATGGACATCGGAACCGCAAAGCTGCCCGTTGCGCAGCGCCGCGGCATTCCGCATCACCAGCTCGACGTCCTGCACGTCACCGAGACGGCGACTGTCGCCCGCTATCAGCGAGCCGCCGTCGCAGATATCGAAGCGATCGCGGCCCGGGGCGCGGTGCCGGTCGTCGTGGGCGGTTCGATGCTCTACATCCAATCGCTGCTCGACGACTGGTCCTTTCCCGCGACCGATCCCGCAGTGCGCGCGCGCTGGGAGCAGCGGCTTGCCGAGGTCGGGGTCAGCAAGCTACACGCCGAGCTCGCCCGCCGCGACCCAGCCGCGGCCGCGGCGATCCTGCCCACCGACAGCCGGCGCACGGTGCGGGCACTTGAGGTGGTCGAGCTCACCGGGCAGCCGTTCGCCGCGTCCGCACCGAGCATCGGGGCTCCGCGGTGGGACGCCGCTATCATCGGATTAGACTGTGACACAACAATTCTCGATGAACGACTGGCTCGGCGCACCGACGCGATGTTCGATCACGGCCTGGTCGAGGAGGTACGCGCGCTGCTGGGCGACGGCCTGCGAGACGGCGTCACCGCGTCACGCGCGCTGGGCTACGCCCAGGTGATTGCGGCCCTCGACGCCGGTGGCGGAGCCGACCAACTGCGTGACGCGCGGGAGCAGACGTACGTGGGCACCCGTCGGTATGTGCGACGGCAGCGGTCGTGGTTTCGCCGCGACCACCGGGTGCAGTGGCTGGACGCGGGCGACCGCGCTCGCCTTGTCGACAGCGCGTTGCAGGCGTGGCGGCAAGTAACCTGATCTGGTGATCTTCGCCAAGGGCCACGGCACCCAGAACGACTTCGTGCTGCTGCCCGACGTCGAGGCCGAGCTGGCGCTCACCACCGCCCGGATCGCCGCATTGTGCGATCGGCGCCGGGGACTGGGTGCCGATGGGGTGTTGCGGGTTACCACTGTGGGTGCCGCCATGACGGCCGGTGTGCTCGATCGCCTGCCTGACGGTGTCAGTGCCCACGACTGGTACATGGACTACCGCAACGCCGACGGGTCGACCGCGCAGATGTGCGGCAACGGTGCGCGGGTGTTCGCGCATTACCTGCGTGCCAGTGGCTTGGAGCCCCGCGACGAGTTCGTCGTCGGGTCACTGGCCGGCCCGCGTTTGGTCACTCTTCACCACGTCGATGCGACCAATGCCGACGTCACCGTCGACATGGGCAAGGCCAACCGGCTGGGCGCGGGGGAGGCCATCGTTGGCGGGAGGCGGTTTGCCGGCGTGGCGGTAGACGTGGGTAACCCGCATCTGGCTTGCGTGGACCCAGAACTGACTCCTGAAGAACTTGCGGCTTTGGACATCGCGGCGCCGGTCAGCTTTGACCGTGCGCAGTTCCCGGACGGGGTCAATATCGAAGTGCTCACCGCACCGGCCGGCGGAGTGGTCCGGATGCGGGTCCACGAGCGCGGGGTGGGTGAAACCCGGTCGTGTGGTACCGGGACGGTCGCCGCCGCGGTCGCCGCGCTGGCTGGTGCCGGCGCCGACACCGGGACGCTCACGGTCCGCGTCCCGGGCGGTGACGTCGTGGTCACCATCACCAACGCGACCAGCTACTTGCGTGGACCGTCGGTGCTGGTGGCCCACGGTGAGCTCGCAGACGCGTGGTGGAACGCGCCGGCGTGATTGGGTATGGGCGTAGCGCGCGGAGATTTATTGGGGTGCGCGGCCACCTACGACGTGCCACCATCGGATACTGGCTATGACATATCCAGATTCGCCCGACAGGGCCTCTTCAGACTCTCCCGACCCTTGGGACTCTTCGGACTCGGTACCGAGTGCCGGCGAACTTGCCCTCGAAGACCGATCGGCGCTGCGCCGGGTCGCCGGGCTGTCCACCGAACTTGCTGACGTCTCCGAGGTCGAGTACCGCCAGCTGCGCCTGGAACGCGTGGTGTTGGTGGGGGTGTGGACCGAGGGCAGCGCGGCCGACAACCAGGCCAGCATGGCCGAACTCGCCGCCCTGGCCGAAACCGCCGGCTCCCAGGTGCTCGAAGGGCTCATCCAGCGCCGTGATCGGCCTGACCCGTCGACCTATATCGGCTCGGGCAAGGCGGCCGAACTCCGGGAAGTGGTCGTGGCAACCGGCGCCGACACCGTCATTTGCGACGGTGAACTGTCCCCGGCGCAGCTGACCGCTCTGGAGAAGGCCGTCAAGGTCAAAGTCATCGATCGCACCGCGCTGATCCTGGACATCTTCGCCCAGCACGCCACCAGTCGGGAGGGCAAAGCGCAGGTGTCGCTGGCTCAGATGCAGTACATGTTGCCGCGGCTGCGTGGCTGGGGTGAGTCGATGTCACGGCAGGCCGGCGGCCGCGCCGGCGGCAGTGGTGGAGGCGTGGGCCTGCGTGGTCCCGGTGAGACCAAGATCGAGACCGACCGGCGTCGCATCCGCGAGCGGATGGCCAGGCTGCGGCGCGATATCAGCGCAATGAAACAGGCTCGTGACACCCAGCGCAGCCGCCGGCTGCATAGCGACATGCCGTCGATCGCTATTGTCGGCTACACCAACGCGGGCAAATCCAGTCTGCTCAACGCGCTGACCGGGGCGGGGGTGCTGGTACAGGACGCGTTGTTCGCCACCCTGGAACCCACCACCCGGCGCGCAGAGTTCGATGACGGTCGAGCGTTCGTGCTCACCGACACGGTCGGCTTCGTGCGGCACCTGCCCACCCAGTTGGTCGAAGCGTTCCGCTCCACGCTGGAGGAGGTTGTCGACGCGGATCTGCTGGTGCACGTCGTCGACGGCTCCGACGTCAACCCGCTGGGCCAGATCAATGCGGTTCGCCAGGTGATCTCCGAGGTTATCGCCGATCACAGGGCTAATCGGGCGGATGCTCCGCCGGAGCTGCTGGTGGTGAACAAGGTCGACGTCGCAAGCGATCTGATGCTGGCCAAGCTTCGTCACGGGCTGCCCGGCGCGGTGTTCGTCTCCGCGCGCACTGGCGAAGGTATCGACGCGTTGCGCCGCCGGATGGCCGAGCTTGCTGTTCCCAACGACACCGCTGTGGACGTGGTGATCCCGTACGACCGCGGCGACCTGGTGGCCCGCGTGCACGCCGACGGGCGTGTGCAGCAGGCGGAGCACAACTCGGACGGCACCCGGATCAAGGCCCGGGTTCCGGTGGCGTTGGCCGCCAGCCTGCGGGAGTTCTCCGTCCACTCATAACCGGCGCCGGGCAGACCTCACAGCGCTCCTGGCTGCCCTGTAGCGCGCCACCACAGCCGTCGGGCCAGATCAGCGGTCAATCGAGTGGTCGGCCCGACCGTAGGTCGACCCGCCGGTCTGCCTACCAACCGTCCGGTTGGTATATGTTGGGCGGCAGAGTTCCCGTTCGCCGGAGGTCATCCATGAGCAGTGCCGTCAAGTACCAGCGCACTCTTTTCGAGCCCGAGCATGAATTGTTTCGGGAGTCCTATCGGGCCTTCCTCGATCGTCACGTCGCGCCGTATCACGACGAATGGGAAAAGGCGAAGATCGTCGACCGCGGTGTGTGGCTCGAGGCCGGCAAACAGGGCTTTCTCGGCATGGCGGTGCCCGAGGAGTACGGAGGCGGGGGCAACCCCGACTTCCGGTACAACACGATCGTCACCGAGGAGACCGCCGCGGGACGCTACAGCGGGATGGGGTTCGGGCTGCAAAACGACGTGGTCGCCCCGTACTTGCTGAGGCTGGCCACCGAAGAGCAGAAGCAGCGCTGGTTGCCCAAGTTCTGCAGCGGGGAGTTGATCACGGCCATCGCGATGACCGAGCCGGGCACCGGCAGCGACCTACAGGGCATCAGGACCCGTGCCGTCAAGCAGGGTGATCACTACCTGCTCAACGGCTCAAAAACGTTCATCACCAACGGGATCAACTCGGACCTGGTGATCGTGGTGGCGCAGACCGACCCGGACAAAGGCGCGCAGGGCTTTTCGTTGCTCGCTGTCGAACGCGGCATGAAGGGATTCGAACGCGGCCGCCACCTGGACAAGATCGGATTGGAGGCGCAGGACACCGCCGAATTGTCGTTTGCCGACGTGCATGTTCCGGCCGAAAACCTGCTCGGTGAGGAGGGCCTGGGGTTCGTCTACCTTATGCAGAACCTGCCGCAGGAACGGATCTCGATCGCGATCACGGCAGCCGCGCTGATGGAAGCCGTGCTGAACCAGACGCTGCAATACACCAAGGAGCGCAAGGCCTTTGGGAAACCGATCGGCAGTTTCCAAAACAGCCGGTTCGTGCTGGCCGAGTTGGCGACCGAGGCCACCGTGGTGCGCATCATGGTCGACGAGTTCATCCGGCTGCACCTCGAGGAGAAGCTGACAGCCGACCAGGCCGCAATGGCCAAATGGTACGCCAGCGAGAAGCAGGTGCACCTGATCGACCGCTGTCTGCAATTGCACGGTGGATACGGCTACATGCGCGAATACCCAGTTGCCCGTGCCTATCTCGACGCCCGGGTGCAGACGATCTACGGCGGCACGACCGAGATCATGAAGGAGATCATCGGCCGCGGCCTCGGCGTGTAGCCCAGCTATCGGTTCAGCCTGCGTCATTGGCCGGCGCGCGTTGATTAGCGGAATCTTATTGTGGTGCAACGCTTCCAGTACTAGCAATCGGTCGCTGGTGTAGTTCTTTGCAGGTCTGCAAGAACCGGTTGGTCGGCCGGCTGATGAGGCTTGTCGGCGTTACGGCCTTGTGAATACGCGGATTACTCGCCAGCGAAATATTGAGTGCCCACGGTTGCTCCCCTTAGTTGAGCCGCCGAAAATGACCACTCCGGTGCGGATCGTGATCCCGATGTGGGTCGTGGCCCAGATGATGGCTCGCGTAACGTCGGCACATGTTTCCGGCTGCATGTGGCAAGGCCGCGTGGAACGCGGCGCCGAACAACGAGCCGGCGATCACGGCGCTGAGTAAGGGCCAAGACGAGTCCGGAAACACCAACGTCCGCCGCGTTTCCCGGCACGGCGTCAGTCAGGCTGCTGGGTCCGGCACGGTAACCCCTACGATGCGCGGGCTGCGGCACGGTTGGTTGCGACAGTGCCGTGACACGGCATCATTTCG
This sequence comes from uncultured Actinomycetota bacterium, assembly GCA_963728815.1. GTDB lineage: Bacteria > Actinomycetota > Actinomycetes > Mycobacteriales > Mycobacteriaceae > Mycobacterium. The sequence continues at coordinate 743,132 of CAVSLH010000009.1, read as the reverse complement.
ACATCGGCTGCGTATCCGTTTTCGTACTATTCTCGATTTGACTGCGCAATTGGCGTTCGCTAGAGCAAAGTTATGCGAGCCCGGCGATAATACGGACCATAACGGGGGAACGCCTACTGTGGGCGTGCCACCCGCTCGCCGGGCGAGCAGGGTACGGGAATGGCCAAAGACAGGGGCGTATCCGTCGGCTGGGAGGCTTGGTGAACGGGCAGAGAGGTCAATTGGGCAAGCTAGTCGGACGGGCGCTGGTCAGCTTGGCGACCACAGTGGTGGCCGCCGCGTTGCTGGCGCCTACTGTGGCGGCATCTCCGATAGGCGACGCCGAGGCTGCCATCATGGCCGCGTGGGAGAAGGCCGGCGGCGACAGTTCACCGCTCGGCGCCAGGAAGGGTGACGTCTACCCCGTCGGCGACGGATTCGCCCTGGACTTCGACGGCGGCAAGATGTTCTACACCACGGATACCGGTGCCAAATATCTTTACGGGCCGATCCTGGACAAATACGAGTCGTTAGGTGGTCCGGCCAGCAGCGATCTGGGATTCCCGACCATCAACGAAGTTCCCGGCCTTGCGGGACCCGACAGCCGAGTGACTACCTTCTCCGCCAGCGACAAGCCGGTGATCTTCTGGACGCCCGACCACGGCGCGTTCGTCGTGCGCGGCGCTCTCAACGCCGCGTGGGACGAACTCGGCAGCTCGGGTGGCGTTCTCGGCGCGCCGATCGGGGATGAAACCTACGACGGCGAAGTTACCTCCCAGAAGTTCAGCGGCGGTGCGGTCTCCTGGAACAGGAAAACCAAGGAGTTCACCACTGAGCCGGCGGCACTGGCCGAGCAACTGAAGGGCTTGCAGGTACCGATCGATCCGACCGCGGCCATCAACATGGCCTGGCGCGCGGCCGGCGGCGCCACTGGTCCGCTGGGTGCCAGGCAGGGCGGGGAGCATCCCATCGGCGGCGACGGAATTGTCCAGGACTTCGTCGGCGGCAAGGTGTATTTCAGCCCGGCCACCGGTGCGAATGCCGTCGAGCGCGACATTCTGGCGAAGTACGAGTCGCTAGGCGGGCCGGTCGGCAGCGACCTGGGTTTCCCCACCGCCAACGAGACGGACGGCGGTATCGGGCCCTCCAGCCGGATCTGCACGTTCTCCGCAGCCGACAAGCCGGTGATCTTCTGGACACCTGACCACGGCGCGTTCGTCGTACGCGGAGCTATGAAGGCCGCGTGGGACAAGCTCCGCGGTCCCACCGGGAAACTCGGCGCGCCGGTCGGCGATCAAGCGGTGGACGGTGACGTGGTCTCGCAGAAGTTCACCGGCGGCAAGATCTCGTGGAACCGCGCGAATAACACGTTCACCACCGACCCGGCGAATCTGGCGCCCTTGTTGTCCGGTCTGCAGGTGTCAGGGCAGAACCAGCCGAGTGGTTCGGCGATGCCTCCCCACGCCAAGAAGTTCACCTGGCATTGGTGGTGGCTGGTGGCTGCCATCGCGGTGCTGTTACTGCTCGTGATGTTGGCGCTGGTGGCGTTCGGGTGGTGGCGTCGGCGTCACGCCCGTTATGAGACCGCTCCCTACCAGCATGATCACGACGTGGACGTTGGCTACGAGGCCGACGGGCACTGGCCCCCCGATGATGCGGATCTTGGCACCGAGCAGCACTTCCCACCCAGCGACCTGCAGCCACCGGAACATCTGGCGCCGGAATTCGGGTCCGCGCCGGAGGCCGGCTGGACTCGTGGAGGCGGGGAAGATACCGGCCTGGACGAGGATGTCGCGCCCGTCGAGGCGTACGCGTACAGCGACGAAATGCGGTCCGGATCCGACGAGCGCTTCGAGCTCGAAGAGGAAGATCCCGACGCGGTGGATACGACTCCCACACCGGTCCTGTCAGATGCCGCCCTTCCGCATGCCGTCTTTTCGGAAGCCGCCGCTTCGGATGCCGGCCATCCGGATGCCGCCGCTGCGGATTCCGCGTATCGGGATGCCGCCTTTTCGGACGCTGCTCCTGAGGATGTCGCTCCTGTTGATGTCGCGGCTCCGGATGCCGCGTATCGGGATGCCGCCTTTTCGGACGCTGCTCCTGAGGATGTCGCTCCCCTTGATGTCGCGGCTCCGGATTCCGCGTATCGGGATGCCGTCTTTTCGGAACCCGACTATCCGGATGCTGCTGCTCCTGATGTCGCGGCTGCGGATGCCGCCTATCGGGATGCCGGGTATGGGGATGACGTCTTTTCGGAAGCCGCTCCTGGGGATGTCGCTGCTCCTGATGTCGCGGCTGCGGATGCCGCCTATCGGGATGCCGGGTATGGGGATGACGTCTTTTCGGAAGCCGCTCCTGGGGATGTCGCTGCTCCTGATGTCGCGGCTCAGGACGCCGTCTTTTCGGAACCCGACTATCCGGATGTCGCCGCTTCGGACATCGTCTTTCCGGAGGCTGCTGCTTCCGGTAGCGAGGCGCGAACCGGGCGGCACGCTGCCGTGAATGCGGCAGGTGCGATGGATGTGCCCTCGGAAGCGGCCACTCCGCCGCCGATACCGTTGGGGCCAAGCCCGGCTACACGCCCGACGATCCACATGCCGCTGGACGACCCTTATCAGGTTCCCGACGGATATCCCATCAAGGCCAGCGCCCGATTCGGCCTCTATTACACGCCCGAGAGCGCGCTCTACCACGACACGCTCGCCGAAATCTGGTTCGCCAGCGAAGATGCCGCACAAGGGAGCGGCTTCATCAAGGCCGACTGAAGTCGCCCCCCACCGGGTCCGCATCGCCGGGAAGTGTGCGGGGCACAGCTTTCGAGTTGGCTAATCCGCGGACTCCTCGGCGCCGCGGCCGGCGCTATATCTTCCGGATTACCGTGACGACCTTGCCAAGCACGGTCGCGTCGTTGCCGGGGATTGGATCGAACGCCGGGTTGTGCGGCATCAGCCACAGCTGACCGCCCGCGCGCTTGAACGTCTTGACAGTGGCCTCACCGTCAATCATGGCTGCGACAATATCGCCGTTGTCGGCGACGTTCTGCTGCCGCACGACTACCCAGTCACCGTCGCAGATCGCGGCCTCGACCATCGAGTCGCCGACCACCTTCAGCAGGAAGAGCGTGCCCTCGCCGACCAGCTCACGGGGCAACGGGAAGACGTCTTCTACAGCTTCCTCGGCAAGGATCGGGCCACCGGCCGCGATGCGCCCGAGGACAGGGACAAACGTGGGCTCCGGCAAGGCGTCCGAGCCGGCGACTTCGGTGACCGGCGACCGCGTCGCGGCATCGTCGGCACCGCGAACATCGACAGCCCGGGGGCGATTCGGGTCACGACGCAGGTAGCCCTTGCGCTCCAGGGTGCGCAGCTGGTGAGCCACCGAGGATGTCGACGTCAGACCGACAGCGTCGCCGATTTCGCGGATGCTCGGCGGGTATCCGCGGCTGGTGACCGAAGCACGGATGACGTTCAGGATGGTGCGCTGCCGCTCGGTAAGCCCGGAATCCACGGAATGCAAGCGGCCATCGGCGCTGGTGGCTGAAGTGTCGTTGCTGTCGCCCATGGCACTGAATGTAGCCGCACCACGCCCAAGAATCAAACATGTGTTCGAGACGGTGTGTCGCGGGCGGCAGGCCGGCCCCGGGCCGGCCGTAGAACTCAACGAATAACAAGTGTGTAACTCGCGCCCGAATGGGGTATTTGTGCTCCATGTCAGTGGTGGCGACTGACAAACCTTGTCGGTGGCGTGGCCTAGCGTTTTGCTCGTCCGACACGCTTCGCTCAAATGTTCGGCTTTCGAACACACGAGCGACTATAGTCGAACACACGAGCGAGAAATGGCCGACCGGAGGTACGCACATGACACTCATCCACGCAATCTCGCCGCGTACGGGGAATGTGCGGCGCCCGATCAACAGGCCGATCCAGGGACCCCGCTGTGGGCGGGATGGGCTTCCGCAGGCCCGAAGGCCCGGTCCGTCAAGGCCGGCGGGCGCGCCACCGCGCTATCACGGCAGCGGCGTCGCGATGTCCGTCGCCCCTCATCGCAGGCGTCCCGTCACGCTCGCGACAACGGTGGGGCTGGCCCTGCTCGCCGGGATGATCACCCTCTGGCTCGGCGTGGTAGCTCATTTCGGGCAGATGGTCAACGGCGATTCCTCCGGTTCTGCTGCTCACGTACCCGACAGGCTCGCGGTGGTGCGGGTTGAAGCCGGAGAGTCGCTACAGGACGTGGCGGCCCGGGTGGCGCCCGACGCGCCGGTTCGCCAGGTTACTCAGCGGATCCGCGAACTCAACGCCCTGGACTCGCCGACGCTGGTCGCAGGCCAGACCCTGATCGCGCCGGTCGCCTGACGGCATTACGGTGTACTGCGAAAACCGTTCTACGCCAAGGCTCCTGGATTCTCGCGGCGGTGAGCGCGCATCTATCGCGGCGGCATTGGCCCTGCGGGGGAGCACACAGGTACGCTCGGAGTGGTCTGCGAGACCTGGATGTCAGCACGGCGAAGGAGCGGTCATGCACTGTCCGTTCTGTCGGCATCCCGATTCCCGGGTCATTGACTCTCGCGAAACAGATGAAGGTCAGGCCATTCGGCGCCGCCGGTCGTGCCCCGAGTGCGGGCGTCGGTTCACCACCGTAGAAACCGCGGTCCTGGCCGTCGTCAAGCGCAGCGGTGTCACCGAGCCCTTCAGCCGGGAGAAGGTCATCAGCGGAGTCCGCCGGGCTTGCCAGGGCCGCCAGGTAGACGACGATGCACTGAATCTACTGGCCCAGCAAGTGGAAGACACTGTGCGTGCGGCGGGGTCACCAGAGGTCCCGAGTCACGAGGTCGGCCTGGCGATCCTTGGCCCGTTGCGCGAACTTGACGAGGTGGCTTACCTGCGTTTCGCGTCGGTATACCGGTCGTTTTCTTCGGCGGACGATTTCGAGCGCGAGATCGAAGTGCTTCGCGCGCACCGCAAAGTATCAAGTCCAAGTTGACGGATCCCAGCGCCGGATCGAAGCTGCACTCGATGATCGGGTGATACCCCCGATCGGGCCATTCTGGCCCGCGTCGCCGCCGGGCTAGGCTGGCTTCATGCCCTCCGACCTGCACCCGGATCTCGAGGCGCTCGCACCACTGCTTGGTACCTGGGCTGGCCGGGGAGAAGGCAAGTACCCGACGATCCAGCCCTTTGAGTACCTCGAGGAGGTCGTGTTTTCCCATGTGGGCAAGCCGTTTCTGGCTTACGCGCAGAAGACCAAGGCGGTAGCCGACGGGAAGCCGTTGCACGGCGAGACGGGATATCTTCGCGTGCCGCGCCCGGGTCACATTGAGCTGGTTCTTGCCCATCCGAGCGGCATCACCGAAATCGACGTGGGCAGCTATTCGGTGAGCGGCGATCTCATCGAAATCGAGTTGTCCACCACAGCGATCGGATTGACCCCGACCGCCAAAGAGGTGACCGCGCTCGGACGTTCCATTCGCATCGACGGCGACGAGCTTTCGTACTTGGTGAAGATGGGCGCGGTCGGCCGGCCCCTGCAGGATCACCTCGCCGCCGTGTTGCACCGAAAGGGCTGACTGCACTGGCGTCAGTTCACCTGTGTCACACCGTCGTTGACGACACGGCCGGCCACGCGAACCCAACCCTCGGGGCTCCAGGTGGTTTCGATCATTGATCCCTTGCCCTGGGTGATGGTGAGGTCGCGGCTGAGGTAGTCAGTAATCCGCATCGCCGCCGACCCAGTCGCTTCGTCTTCCGGCACACCGAGATTGGAGGCAAACATTCGCGCACGCAGTGATCCTGCCGACCGATCGGTCCAGGTCCACAGGTAGTGCGCGACGTCGTCGGGAAAATCGGCAGGGTCGGCGGCGACCAGGGCGTCGAGCGAATCGAGGTCGTGGATGGCGTATTCAGGAGCCCATTCCGTGCGTGCGCTGATACCCGTGAGGTCGCCCCCGTAGCTTACCTGCACGATGCCGGCCGGCACCTGCAGCGTGTTGACCGGCATACCGTTGTCGCGCAGCCACCACGCCGCGCCCACGGTCGGGTGGCCGACGAACGGGAGTTCGGTTCGTGGTGTGTAGATGGTGGCGTGCGCGGTGGTCGCGCCCGCGGAGGGAATATCGATGAATATCGTTTCGCTGTAGCCCAACTGGGCTGCCAGGGGTTGCCGGTCGCGGGTTTCGACCTGGCTGGCATCGACCACGCCAAGCTGATTCCCGAAATTCCCATCTGGATCGGTGAAAACCCGTAACACCGTCACTTCGATACCCATGGCCCGACTGTACGATCCCCTATCACGACGGGTCGATCAGGTGGCGCTGCGTTCGTCGGAACCCATCGCGTTGAGAACCGCGACGCGGGTGTCGGCCGGCCCCGTGACCGTTCGTTCGCCGCCGCCGCTGCGGAGCAACTCACGAAGAGCGGCCTGATCGTATTCGGAGGGCTCGGTGGTGTCTATGAAGCGCTGGACGACATCGATGAAGCGGGCCGGGTCGTCGTGAAACGGAAAATGGCCGGAGCCCTCGAAGATCTCCAGCCGGGCGCCGGGCATCGCGGCGTGCGCCATCCAAGCGTGCCGGACGGGCACCACCACATCCTTCGTGCCCCAGACGATCTGCACCGGGATGGCCTGGGTCAAATAACATCGATCCAGCATGGTGACGATCTGTCCGCGCCAGTCCACCACAGCCCGCAGGGTACGGCTGAATGCCGACGAGGCCGTCGGCTCCGGTAGGTCATCCAGAATCCGCAGCACGTTCGGCAGGTCGCGGCCCAGGCCGGTCGTTCCGAGCGCCATGCCCACCACCCGCCCGGCTACCTGGACTGCCGGCAGCACTAGGGGTAACCGCAGCAAAGCCAAAGCCTCGCTGCCCATCGGCAACGAGGCCAACCGGAAAACGACGTTGACATCTTTGGTGACGCCACCGGCGGCGACGAGGATCAGCCGGTCGACCAGGTGAGGGAACTGGTAGGCGAACTGCATCGCCACTCCGCCGCCCAGCGAATGACCCACTATGGTCACCCGCTCGATGTCGAGCACGCTGAGCAGGTCACGCATCCCATTGGCGTACGCCGCCACCGAGTAGTCGGCGCGCGGCTTGTCAGACTGCCCGTGGCCCAGCAGATCTGGGGCAATCACTGTGAACCGCTGGGCGAGCTTGGCCTGGATGGCATTCCAGGTGGTGGAATTGTCGCCGATGCCGTGGATCAGCAGAATCGCCGGCCCGGAACCGCCGATCCGGTACGCCCGTTTATAACCGTGGATGGTGCGGAACTGCAGCGATGGCGCAGTCACCTCGCGCACCGGGCGAAGATTGCGCTTTCGCTCGGTCATCTCGCCAACCTCATTGTCGGGCCGACTGGGGCGACTTGAGGGGGTCAAGCCGGGTCGTCGTCGTCAAACTTCTTCTCTGCCTGCTGGGCTAGGAATCGCTCAAACTCTGCGCCAAGCTCGTCGCCGCTAGGTAGATCTTCGTCACGCCTCAGTAATGACCTGTTCTCCTGAGCGTCGATGAACGCATCGTACTGGCGCTCGAGCGCCGCCACCACTTGAGCGACCTCTGCGCTTGCCTGGACTTGCTCGTCGATCTTGGCCCGGATTTCTGCGGCTGCTTCGGCCAGTGCGGTCAGGGGCAGCTGCAGCGACCCTGTCTTTGCCACCTGCTCGAGCAGTACCTGGGCCGCGGCGGGGTAGTCGGTCTGTGTCAGATAGTGCGGAACGTGCACTGTGAACCCGACAACCTCATGACCGTTCTGGGCCATTCGGTATTCCAGCAGGTTGGACGCGCTGCCCGGGACCTGGATCTCCGAGATCCACGGCTGGAAATCGGCGATCAGTTCCCCGTTGTTGGAGTGCGCGGTCAGTGTGATCGGCCGGGTGTGCGGAACGGCCATCGGGACGGTGCCCAGGCCGATGGTTTGCCGTACACCCAGGCGCTCGGCCAGCAGGCGCACCGCGGTGATGAAACGCTCCCACTTCAAATCCGGTTCCATGCCGGCCAGCAGCAGAAACGGTGTGCCGACGCTGTCGTGCAACGCGTACAAGCTGAGCTCTGGGTCGTCGTACTGGGTGAAGTGATCGGTCTTAAAAGTCATCAGCGGCCGCCGCGAGCGATAATCCAGCAATTCGTCGATCGCGAAGGACGCGACCAGCTCGGTGTCCAGGGCCGTCTTCAGGTGGGTAGCGGCCAGCCGGATCGCATGGCCGGCGTCGGAGAAGCCCTCGAGGGCGTGCACCAACACAGGACCGCGGCCGTCGGACGTCGACAGTTGGGGCGCCGGGAACTCAAGCTCGTAGATGCCGGGCTGCCCTGGCAGGTAGTGCTGCGCGTCATCTGGGTCTTGATCGTGGGCCATCGGCGTTGCCTCCTCTTTGGGTGCCCGTAACCAGTGTCCCTCAAATCGATGGGCACCAGTAATTGAACAAAGGACCCGGCGCGCCTCTATCTTCGAAACGCGAGCGCGCTCGAGGGTATTCGGCGCCAACGGGCTCGGGTGGCGGTGAATTTGCCGGCAAGCCTGCTATCGCATTGGGGCGCGTTCATTTCTGCTTGCCAGCGCTCAGTCGGGCATGATAGGGAGCGATGCGCATTGGGATGGTGTGGCTTTGCCCGCTGGTCAGCCTGGCGACGTTGCTGACGTCGTGCGGCCGACCCGCTGATCACGCGTCGAGCGCTCGCGCGCCAGGGCCGCAGACCAGTGGGTCGGCGCAGCAGCTCAGCCAACCCGAGCACGGGGTAGTGGCGGGTCCGGTAGACCCGGACAGGCGCGTGGGCGCGATCTTTTTTGACGGCGGCACCCTGCACGTCTGCACGGGCTCGGTGGTGCATTCGGCGGGTGGGAACCTCGTGTTGACCGCCGCGCACTGCCTGTCCCGGGGCTCCCAGATAACCTTTGTTCCTGGTTTCTCCGGTGATGCCGGGGCCACCGACCTGTGGACGGCCGACAATGTCTACCTCGATCCACGCTGGGTCGCGAACAAGGATCCGCGCGCCGATTACGCAATCCTTCGGGTCAGCAGCAGCGGTGATGGATCGGTGGAGTCGCACATCGGCTCCGCGCTGTCACTGGGCACGGCGCCCCCGCCGGGCAGCCGCGTCAAAGTAACCGGGTATGCGGAGGGCGTGGGTGGCTCGCCTATCGGTTGTCAGGCCCGCACCGGAATCACCGACAATGGTTTCCCCTCATTAGGGTGCGAAGGGCTGGTCAGCGGCACCAGCGGCGCGCCCTGGGTCAGCGGTTCCACGATCACCGGGCTGATCGGTGGCCTCGAAGGTGGTGGGTGCGCAGAGAACATGTCGTACTCGGCGCCGTTCGACGAACACATCGCGCAGCTATTGGCCCGCGCCGAAGCCGGTGGCCCCGGTGATACCGCGCCGAGCGACTTCGACGATTCCTGTTAGAAGACGGCCCGATCAGCGCCGGAATTGGCTGAGCGCCCGCATCTTGTTCGTCACGTCCAGCGCGGCGACCTTGTAGGCCTCAGAGAACGTCGGATAGTTGAACACCGCGTCGACCAGGTAGTCGACGGTGCCTCCGCACCCCATCACGGCCTGCCCGATGTGCACCATCTCGGTGGCGCTGGTGCCGAAGATGTGCGCCCCGAGCACCTTGCGATCGTCGGTTGACACCAGCAGCTTGAGCATGCCGTAGGAGTCGCCGGCGATCTGGCCGCGGGCCAGTTCGCGATACCGGGCCATCCCAACCTCGTAGGGGATCGAGTTCTTGGTCAGCTCCACCTCGGTGGCTCCGACATAGGAGATCTCGGGAATCGAATAGATGCCGATAGGCTGCAGCTCGGTCATGCCATCGGTCGGCTCGCCGAAGGCGTGGTAGGCGGCCAGTCGGCCCTGCTCCATCGAGGTCGCGGCCAGGGCGGGGAACCCGATGACATCGCCGACGGCGTAGATGTGGTCCACCTTGGTCTTGAACTTTTCGTCGACCCAGATCCGTCCGCGGCCCTCAGCCTCCAGGCCGGCATTGTGCAGATCGAGGTGGTCGGTCTGACCCTGGCGTCCCGCGGAGTACATCACCGTCTCGGCGGGAATCTGCTTGCCGCTGGCCAGGGTGGTGACGGTGCCCGCAGAGCCGACGTCGACCGCCGTCACTTCCTCGCCGAACCGGAATGTCACCGCCAGGTCGCGTAGGTGGAATTTCAGCGCTTCGACCACCTCGGGGTCGCAGAAGTCCAGCATCTCGTCCCGCTTTTCCACGACGGTCACCTTGGTGCCCAACGCGGCGAACATCGAGGCGAACTCGATGCCGATCACACCGGCACCGACTACGACCATCGAGTCCGGGAGCGACTTGAGATCGAGGATCCCGTCGGAGTCGAGCACCCTTTTCTCGTCGAACTCGACTCCGGACGGTCGGGCCGGCCTGGTGCCGGTGGCGATGACGACGTATTCACCGGTGACGGTGGTCATCTCTCTGCGGCCCGGGTCTTCGATGACGATGGTGTGCGGGTCGACGAACCGACCGTGCCCCACCAGCAGGTCGACCCGGTTGCGCATCAACTGGTTGCGCACCACGTCGACTTCCTTGCCGATCACGTGTTGGGTCCGTGCCAGCAGATCGGCCGGGGTGATCCGGTCTTTCACGCGGTAGCTCGCCCCGTAGAGCTCGCGCTGATTCATTCCGGTGAGGTAGAGCACGGCCTCGCGCAACGTCTTGGACGGGATGGTGCCCGTGTTGACGCAAACGCCGCCGAGCATTCGGCCGCGTTCGATGATCGCGACGGATTTGCCCAGCTTGGCCGAGGCGATGGCGGCCTTCTGGCCGCCCGGCCCCGAACCGATGACGACAATGTCGTACTCCTGCATCGAACTCATGGCATAGACGATAGAGCCCACAGTCGCGACTTTCTCCACAGACCGGTGGCTCAATCACGTTGCGCGAGTAACGGCTGACGGTGCCGGTTGTCAGCGTTGACGCTCATGACCAACCATCGACCTGACTTTGAACTGAACCGCCCCGGAGCATTAATCGCCGCGCTACCGGCCGTTCTCGGTTTCGTCCCGGAAAAATCACTGGTTTTGGTGTCGTTGGATGGTGGCGAACTGGGCTCGGTCATGCGCGTCGACCTCTCCGGCGAGCTCATCGACCGGGTTGAGCACCTGGCCGAGGTTGCCGCCGCCGCTGCGCCCGAGGCCGCGATTGCAGTGATCGTCGACGCGGACGGCGCGCACTGTCCGCGGTGCAACGAGGAATACCGGCAGCTATGCACGGTGCTCACAGAAGCGTTGTCGCAGCGCGACATTGAGCTGTGGGCAGCGCATGTGGTGGATCGGATAGCCCTTGGCGGCCGCTGGCATTGCGTAGACGGCTGCGGTTCGAGTGGCGTGATCGACGATCCGTCGGCGTCGCCACTGGCCGTTGCGGCGGTGCTGGATGGCCGACGGCTTTACCCGCGGCGTACCGACCTGCAGGCTGTCATCGCGATCGACGACCCGGCGCGCAGCGCCGAACTGGCCGCCGCGGTCCGACAACAGGCGGCAACGCGTGAGGTCGCACATCGTGCCGACGCCACGGGGTGCAGCCGCCGGGACGTCGAAAACGCAGTGGCCGCAGCCGCACGTGTCGCCGGCGGGCAACCGCTCTCTGACGTTGAGCTGGCGCAGCTGGGCTGCGCGCTGACCGACGTACAGGTGCGCGACATGCTGTATGCCCTTGCCGTTGGCGAAAATGCCGGTGACGTCGAGTCATTGTGGGCGGTTCTGGCGCGGACCCTGCCCCAGCCGTGGCGGGTCGAGGCGCTGGTGTTGCTCGCGTTCAGCGCCTACGCCCGCGGCGACGGGCCGCTGGCCGGGGTGTCGCTGGAGGCCGCGCTGCGCTGCGAGCCGCGCCACCGGATGGCGGGCATGCTGGACACCGCATTGCAGTCTGGTCTACGGCCCGAGCACATTCGTGAACTCGCGGACACCGGTTACCGGCTTGCGGAACGACTCGGTGTGCGGTTACCGCCGCGACGCACGTTCGGCCGACGCGCCGGGTAGCCGCTCGAGGTGCAGGGCGGTGGATTAAACCTTCTCGACCTTGACCGCGTGCGCCATCTCGTGCGGCAGGGTGACGTTCTCGTGACCCGGGATCAGGATGGTCACCCCACCGCCCGGCATGGTTTCCACGGTCACTCGTGCATTGGGCACCACGCCGGCATCCTTCAGCCGCGTGATCAGGTCGATGTCGCCCTGGACATGCTCGGCGAGCTGTCGGACGACGACCGCCACCGGCGATCCGGCCGGCAACTCGGTCAACCGGACCAGGTTGGCGTCGCCGGCGCGGGCCGCCGAGCCCACGCCGAGGTCCAACAGGCCGGGAATCGGGTTGCCGAACGGGGATGTGGTCGGGTTGTTGAGCACCTGAACCAGCCGGCGCTCGACATCCTCGCTCATCACGTGCTCCCACCGGCATGCCTCAGCGTGCACTTCTTCCCACGGCAACCCGATGACATCGACGAGCAGTCGTTCGGCGAGGCGGTGCTTGCGCATCACTGCGATCGCCAGCGCCCGGCCCTTATCGGTGAGCTCCAGATGGCGGTCGCCGGCCACATGGAGTAACCCGTCCCGCTCCATCCGGGATACGGTCTGGCTGACGGTCGGCCCGCTCTGTTCGAGCCGTTCGGCAATCCGGGCACGCAGCGGCGTCACGCCTTCTTCCTCGAGGTCGTAGATCGTCCGCAGGTACATCTCGGTGGTGTCAACCAAGTCGTTCACATTCAGATCCTCCGTCGCCGCTGAGTCTACTTGGCCAGCCGCCTGAATGGTTCTCTGACGCTCCCGGGCAGCGGTATGCCCGCCGCTAGTGCGGCGGGCATACCGTCTGCTAACTGGCTTTAGTTGGCGGCCTCAACTGGCGTACGACCGTAACCGATCGGCCCGCTCGCCGTTGCGCAGCTTGCACATCACGTCTCGCTCGATCTGACGGACCCGCTCGCGGGACAGACCGAACAGCTTGCCAATCTGATCCAGCGTGCGTGGCTGGCCGTCGTCCAGACCGAAGCGCAACCGAATCACCTGATGCTCACGCTCGTCGAGAGTGGCCAGGACACTGCGGATGTCGGTGTGCAACAGTTCGGCGATGACCGCGTTCTCCGCGGACATCGCTTCGGCGTCCTCGATGAAATCGCCCAACGGGGCCTCCTCCTCGGAGCCGACCGGCATATCCAGGCTCACCGGGTCGCGACTGTGCTCCAGCAGGTCGTTGATCTTGTCGATCGGAATGCCGGATTCGGCGGCGAGTTCCTCGTCGGTGGCTTCACGTCCCAGGTTCTGGTGCATCTCTCGCTTGATTCGTGCGAGCTTGTTGACCTGCTCAACCAGGTGAACCGGCAGCCGGATGGTGCGGCTCTGGTCGGCCATGCCGCGGGTAATGGCCTGACGGATCCACCAGGTGGCATACGTCGAGAACTTGAATCCCTTTGCGTAGTCGAACTTCTCCATCGCGCGGATCAGCCCAAGGTTGCCCTCCTGGATCAGGTCCAGCAACGGCATACCCCGACCTGTGTAGCGCTTGGCGAGCGAAACCACCAGGCGCAGATTCGCTTCCAGCAGGTGGCGGCGCGCTGCCTGGCCATCGCGCACCACGGCAGCCAAATCGCGTTTGCGGTTTTCGCCGAGGCGCTTGCGGGTTTCGAGCAGATGCTCGGCGTAGAGCCCAGTCTCGATGCGCTTGGCCAATTCGACTTCGCCGGCGGCGTTGAGCAATGCCGTCTTTCCGATGCCGTTCAGATACACACGCACCAGGTCCGCTGCGGGGCTTTGAGCATCCAGATCGCCGTCAACCCGGCTTGTGGTGGCATTCGCCATAGCGACCTCCCGATCGGCTTGTACTGTCATGAGGTTTAACGACAGACCCGCACCGAGAGTTCCCACCCGCTCGCCATCTCACACGCTTTGACGTGCAGAAATGTACCGATGACCTGAGAATGTCCTGAGAAGTGTGGCGCGCGGCCGGCCAGCTGGAAGCCCTGACTAGCCCCGGCCCTCCGGGCCGGCAGACGAGTCCGGTTGCGGCGACTGGTGTCGTCGAGCCTCGAGCGCCGGCCGCTCGGCCGTCGGGAACAACGGGGTGCGCCGCCGAGCAGCGTCGAACCGTCGAGGCTCGTCGGAGCGGCGAGGGGGCCGGTCGTTGGCAATCAGCACGGCCATCCACGGCAATGGCACCGACACTGCCACGATCAGAAGCGAGATCAGACCGTTGTGCCAGGCGCCGTATGCGACTGCGGCCAAGATAAGCGCCGGAACCCGGAACGCCATCAGGGTCACGTACTTACGTACCCGCGCGCGACGCTCCTCCTCATACGACGGCGCGGCGGCAGTGATGAGCACCGGCCGACCGTCGTCGTCGAACCCCGGCTCGGAGCCGCGCTTCATTTCTCCACTGTCCCACACCAGATCGATCCCGGCTGTAGCGAGTTAGGGGCACAATGTCGGGTATGCAGACCGACACGATCGAACGCACCGATACCGACGAACGCGTCGATGACGGGACCGGCAGCGACACCCCCAAATACTTCCACTACGTCAAGAAGGACAGGATCGTCGAGAGCGCCGTCATGGGCAGCCACGTGGTCGCGTTGTGTGGTGAGGTATTTCCCGTCACGCGGGCGGCTAAGCCGGGCTCGCCGGTCTGTCCCGATTGCAAGCAGATCTACGACAGGCTCAAGAAGGGCTGATCAGGTCGGCGGCTCTGCAGTCGCAGTGTTTTGCTGCGCCGACGGCGAATCCGTTGCCGCCGAGTTGGCACGCACGCGCGACATCAGCCAGTTGCGCAGCCGGTGGGCATGCGTCGCCTGCGCCGGGAACTCCTCTTGGATTGCGGCATTGAGTTCGGCGCCGATCATGATCGCAAAACCGCCGAAGAACGCGAACAGCAGGAACGCGATCGGTGTGGCCAGCGCGCCGTAGGTGTAGCCCGTGCTGGTGATCCATTTCAGGTAGATCCGAAGGCCCAGCGTGGTGAGCACGAACACCGCTGTCGCCAAGATCGCGCCGAGGATCAGCCTATGCGTCGGCAGTGGAACCGGCAGCGCCACCCGATAGAGGATCACGACCCCGACCATGAGGCCGAGAACCAGCGCCGGATAGTAGCCATAGTGCAGCACGTTGGCCCAGCTATTCGGGATGTGCTCGCCCACCTTGCGCGGGCCCACAACCGCCAACGGCGCGGTTGCGACCACAAACACCAGCAACACTATGTACAGGAACAGCGCGAAGAATCGCTGCCGCACCGGGTGGCGCAGCGGAGTTTGGTCATGGGCCTCGACCACAGAATCGACGAATGCCGACATCGCCGACGATCCCGCCCACAGCGAGATCAAAAAGCCCAACGACACCACCTCGCCGCGGGCGTGGCTGGTGATGGCGCGGATGGTGGGCTCGATGATCTCGTTGACGACGCTGGGGGAGGAAAAGCTGTGGGCCGTCGAGATCAGCCGCTGCTCAATGGTGGGCAGCGTGTCCGCGCCGAATAGTGGTGCTACGTACGCCAAGCTGCCCAGGATTCCCAACAACAGCGGTGGCAGCGACAAGCATGACCAAAAGCCCGCCTGCGCTGACTCCGAGAAGATTGAGTCATCCCAGCTCTTGGAGAGGGTCCTAAGACTGATTCGCCACACGTGGTGGCGGGACGGCTTGCGGACCTGATCGCTCATACCGGTCCAGCATTACCGATGACTGCTGGCGCAGCCCACATTGTCGAGGGGTGAGTTGGACGAATTTAGCTTCCGCTGACCTCGAGCACGGCGGCTAACTCGGTAAGTTTCGCCTCATGCTGGTTGGCGTGATGCTGGCAGAAGAGAAGCTCGGCTCCGGAAGGCAGCTTGGCACGGACGCGGGCTGCTGCGCCGCAGCGGTCGCAGCGGTCAGCTCTAGTCAGTTCGGGACTGGTCAGAGTTGCGTTCATGACTTCTCCGTTTCTGGCGTGTCTTCAACTGTGTCAGACGTTCGGGCTTTTCGCGTTGTTCCCCGGCCGTTATCAGGTGTGTCGTTTCTCACGCATTTCGGCCCGCCACTCAGGCAGGCTGGCTAGCATGCCCCCCGCTCCTGCCGTGCTGGCGCACCTGTGCGGGGTTGAGGAGTGGTCGCGTGCCCGTAGCCGGGGCGGGATTCGCCCCGAACCGTGCGGCTCGTCCGGCAAGGCCCCATTCATCCATCTCTCGACGCTTGAGCAGGTACACCTGCCGGCTAACCGGCTCTACCGCGGTCGTACAGATCTGGTTCTGCTGTATATCGACGCGGCGGCGCTTGACTCACCTGTGCGTTGGGAACCGGGAGTGGCAACGGATCCGGAGTCGATGCTGTTCCCACATCTGTACGGTCCGCTGCCGGCGAGCGCAGTGATCAGAGTCACCGCGTACCGGCCGGCGCCTGATGGCACTTTCTCGCCGGTCGCAGGATCTCAGGATTCCAGGTAGGCGTCGGCTTCGATCTCCACCAGCAGGTCGGGTGCAATCAGCGCGGAAACTTCGACCATGGTGGCTACGGGACGTGTTTCGCCGAAAACCTTCGCGTGCACTTCTCCGACCTCGCGCCAACGTGAAATATCGGTCACGTAGATGCGGGTGCGGACCACGTCGGCGAGTGTCGCGCCCGCCTGTCCGAGAGCAACTTCGATGCGGCGCAAAGCATCTCTGGTCTGGGCGGCAATATCGCCTGCCGGTCCGGCACCGGTTGTCCCGGCCACTGCCACGTGCGGGCCGACCCGCACCGCGCGGGAGTAACCGACTACGTATTCGAAGTCGGATCCGGACGAGACAACGGTGCGGCAGGCTGACATGTGGTCACAGTACGGCGGCAGCGTCGCGAGCACAGCGGGTTGTTTCGCGAAGCGCGTCGGGTCCTACCGACGTGGTCGCGTCCTGCTCGGCCGCCCGCGGCACCGCGTAGACGTTTGTGGGAGTCGTTCGGCCACAAGATCGTGCCGTGCCGCACATCAGGCTGGGGGGCATCAGTCATTTCATGGCGCTGGACATGTCGGTACGCCGCCATCGCGGCCGGTTAGCATGGTCGCTCGGCAGCACCGAGGTCGTCTAGCAGAAGGAGCGTCGATCACCACGCGCGGCATTTCGGAGGACGCGCTGCTTGCGCAGGAGGCGTGCTTCGCGCGGGCATTCGCGGACGGCAATCCGGCGGCCGCACGGGACCTGTATCAGCCCGACGTGGTGTACGTGAGCCCGACGGTACGCCTCTTCGATTGGCCGGCCCGGATCGACGGCGTCGAGCGCACGCTCGAGTTCATCGCACTCACCATCCGTGCCTGCCCGGCCATCCGCTACGAGGCGGTGGAGCACGCCATCACGCCCGGCGCGGACGCGGCGTTCGTGCGCGTGCAGTTCGACTGGACCCGGGGTGGGGAACGCCTGCGCTCGACGTATGTGGTGATCTACCGCTATCGCGACGGCCGGATCGCGCGCCAGGAGCTGTACTACGACCCGAGCGGGGCGCTGGAGCGACTCGGGGCCGTTGAGCGCTAAATCTCAGTCCGGGTAGTCGTGCACTAGGGACCGATATGCGCTGCGCTCTACCTGCATAAACGCTGATGAGCGCGCAGTGTAGGTGGCCCAAATATCTTTGACTGACGCGGCCATCGCCGCACGCGTGTGCCCTGCGCGGCCTCTTCGTCCCGAACGACGGCGACCAGGGAATGTGGCTGACGTGGGATGGTGATGGAAGTTAGGGGAAAATGCCTGCTAGCTCGCATTTCCCCGTCAACTACCCGCGGTCATTGGCGATGGCCGTCGGGTAGGGAAACGTACCGGCCTGCGTACCCAGACCGGTTACAGGGCGAAGGGAATCTCCGCTCGAACGTTTATCTCACCGTGTTCTAGATGTGACGGCGGTAAATCAGTGTTGTTGACGTGACTTGAGTGCCGTAGGCGCACTCCAAACAGATGAGGAATGGGATGGGGGCGCTGGAAGATCGTCGTGGCTGGATTTCGCGGGCGCCGATGCGGCGGTTCTTGCGCGTGCTTGTCGCTGGGGGCGTGTGCGTGCTTGTCGCTGGGGGCGTGTGCGTGGCGCGTGCTGCCCCGCTCGCCCCCGCGGTCCTGCGCGTCGGCAGCTATCAAGGGATTCCCGGGCAGTACTCGAGCATCCAGGCAGCGGTCGACGCCGCCCGGCCCGGGGACTGGGTGCTAATCGGGCCGGGCGACTACCACGAGACCGGCAATCGCGTTCCTCCCGGGGCCGCCGGCGACGACACGGCGGGGGCCGCCGTGCTGGTGACCACGCCCGGCATCTGGATTCGCGGCATGGACCGCAACGGGGTCGTGCTCGACGGCACCAAGCCGGGGGCGTCTCGGTGCAGCTCCGCGACGGCCGACCAGGACCTCGGCCCGCTCGGTCCCGGCGGCGCCCCGACGGGGCGAAACGGCCTGATCGTGTTCAAGGCGTCCGGTGTCAGCGTCGAGAACCTGACCGCCTGCAACTTCCTCTCGGGCGCCAACACCCCCGGCGATGAGATCTGGTTCGACGGCGGCGGCTCGACCGGCACCCAGCAGATCGGAAGCTGGCGCGGCGCGTTCCTGTCGGCCACCTCGAGCTACTTCGGCGGCGAGAACCAGCCGTTCGCCCAGTACGGGATCTACGCCTCCAACACCTTCGGGCCGGGGCTGTTCACGCAGGTGTACGCGAACAACATGGGCGACGCCGCGTTCTACATCGGCGCCTGCCCGGACTGCAACACGATCCTCGACCACGCCCACGGCCAGAACTCGGCCCAGGGATATTCGGGAACCAACTCCGGCGGCCACCTGATTTTCCAGAACTCCGAGTTCGACCACAACCACACGGGGTTCTCCACCAACAGCCAGAACAACGACGACCAACCGTCGCCCCAGTCCGGCCGCTGCCCCGGTAACGAGACCGGTCCGACCGGGACCCGTTCGTGCTGGCTGTTCACGCACAACTCGGTGCACGACAACAACAACCCAAACGTGCCCACCAGCCCCGGCGTCGTCGGCTTCAGTCCGGTGGGAACCGGCGTTCTGATCTCCGGAGGCCGGTTCGACACCGTCGATGACAACGACATCCACGACAACGGCGCGTGGGGCGTGCTGCTGGTCCCCGAGGTCGACACCGAGAAACCGCCGCCGATCGCCCACTGCCACGGCGGCATCGGCCTGGCGTCGTTCTGCTACTTCAACGACTTTGGCAATGAGATCGAGAACAACACGCTGAGCAACAACGGCTTCTTTGGCAACCCGAGTAACGTCGACCTCGCGGAGATCTCAAACCTCTCGTATCCTGGCAACTGCTTTCACGGCAACGTCGCCACCTCGGGCACGGCCGTCGGTGCCAAGCTCTTTGAGGGCAGCCCGCGGGTCACGAGCGCCCCGCCCTTCATCCAGTACTTCCCCCACGGCATCTGCGGAATCCCGGACAAGGGCAAAGGGATCGTTAGCATCCTCAGTCTGCAGGTCGCCTGCGACTCGGAGTTCCTCGGCAACTGCCCGAAAACCCCGGTCTCGAACTACCCGCGCCGGACGGTGGTCCAGATGATGGCGCTGCCCCCGCAGCCGAGCATGCCCGATCCGTGCCTGGGCGTCCCGCGCAACCCGTGGTGCCCCGCCAACCCGACCAGCCCACCGCCGTATCCCGTGCCGGGGTCCACCGTTCACTAGGCTGACGTCGAACTACTGCGTGCTGACTGCGCACCAGATTCCGGAGGAGGGGTGCGGTCATTCGTCACCTGGCTGTCCTGGGCGCGATTGGCAACCAATGCGATTCACTATCGACGAGTTGACGGTAGCCCGTCCGGCGAAGCCTGGCTCACCTAAGCCCGTCCACCGGCCAGATGGTCACCCCGAAGTACTCCGGCGGATCCAGACCGATCACGGCGTTTTGCGCCAGATGGTACGCAGTTGTGGGGGGGCCTACCTGCGCGCAGCTAGTCCCGGACGGCGTCATCGATCCGCTGACCCTGACTGCGGGGGATCCTGGTCAGCAGCAGGTCGACGGTGCGGCCCGCATACCCCTTCCTCTCATCGGCGGGGTACCTTCCCAGGGTCGACACGCCGAAGTCTTTTTGCTTGGGTTTCCGATGACGCTGCACACGCCACGGAGGCAGCTCCGCGAAGATGCCGGTCAGTCCAGGTAGTCGCGCAGGACCTGAGAACGGCTGGGGTGGCGCAACTTCGACATCGTCTTGGACTCGATCTGGCGGATGCGTTCGCGCGTCACGCCGTAGACCTGGCCGATCTCGTCAAGGGTGCGAGGCTGGCCGTCGGTGAGGCCGAAGCGCAGCCGTACTACACCGGCCTCGCGCTCGGAAAGCGTTTCCAGCACCGACTGCAGCTGGTCTTGCAGCAAAGTGAACGACACCGCGTCGACGGCCACCACCGCTTCACTGTCTTCGATGAAGTCGCCCAGCTGGCTGTCGCCCTCGTCGCCGATGGTCTGGTCCAACGAGATGGGCTCGCGGGCGTATTGCTGGATCTCCAGCACCTTCTCGGGTGTGATATCCATCTCTTTGGCCAGTTCTTCAGGCGTGGGTTCGCGGCCCAGATCTTGCAGCAGCTCGCGCTGAATACGGCCCAGCTTGTTGATCACCTCGACCATGTGCACCGGTATGCGGATGGTGCGCGCCTGATCGGCCATGGCGCGGGTGATGGCCTGGCGGATCCACCACGTCGCGTAGGTGGAGAACTTGTACCCCTTGGTGTAGTCGAACTTCTCGACCGCGCGGATCAGGCCCAGGTTCCCTTCCTGGATCAGGTCGAGAAACGCCATCCCGCGGCCGGTGTAGCGCTTGGCCAGCGAAACCACCAGCCGCAGATTGGCTTCCAACAGATGGTTTTTCGCGCGATCGCCGTCGCGACAGATCCACATCATGTCGCGGCGCTGTGCGGCGGGCAATTTGTCGCCACGATCGGCCAACTCGGTCATCAGCTGCGTGGCGTATAAGCCGGCCTCGATCCGTTTTGCCAGCTCAACCTCTTCCTCCGCGTTGAGCAGCGCCACCTTGCCGATCTGTTTGAGGTAAGCGCGGACCGAGTCCGCGGATGCGGTGAGTTCGGCGTCCTTGCGGGCCTGACGCAACGCCTCGGATTCGTCTTCATCCCACACGAAATCACCGGAGGCCTTGTCCTTTTCGGTGGGCTCAGCGATCTCCTCGTCGTCATCGGCGGGAGTATCGGCGGTTGCTGCGGCTGGGGCGGTATCGCCAACCTCGGTGTCACCTGGGCCGAGGTCGACGTCCTCGACATCGGGCGCCACGTCCTCCAGGTCGTCGAGGCTGAGGTCGGCGGCGTCGATCTCGATGTCCTCGACGGGCACAACGTCGAGGTCCGGCTCGGCGTCCAGGTCCTCGACGGCGACGTCCGGGTCGATGACGTCCACGGTTACCTCGGGATTTACCGGAGCATCTTTGGGTGCCGTGGCTTTTGTCGTGCGCCCCCGGGTGGACGGTGCCTTTGCATCGGCGCTTTTGGCCGAGGTGCGGGTCTTCTTCGGGGTGTCGTCGGCCGCGGTGGCCTTGGTGGCCCGGGATGCTGTCTTGGCGGCCCGCTTTGCAGGGGCGGACCCATTGGCAGCCTTCGCCGCCGATCGCTTGGCGACGGCCTTGGCGGGAGACCCGGGAGATTTCGTGGCGGTGCGCTTCACCGGCTCATCGGTTGCCGGGCTTGTCTTGGTCGCTGCCACATACACCCCTTCGGTTGGACTCACTTCCGGCGGGTCTGGGCATGCTTAACCGAAAGTGTCTGCTATGTCGAATGTCGTCAGCGTGAGTACTCGCGCGCTATCGGTCGGGCGGCCGCCGGTGACCATTGTAACGACAGTGCGCGCTCGTACTGCCCCACCGGGCAAAATTCAGTGCGTGACATCTCGGGTAGAAGCCATGGCCGCGCCGACTATCCCGGCGGTGTTGAGCAGGGCCGCGGCCACCACCGGGGTGCGGTTTTCGAGCAGCGGCAGCCATTGGTCGGCCTTGCGGCTGAT
The DNA here is from genome assembly GCA_963728815.1 of uncultured Actinomycetota bacterium. Lineage (GTDB taxonomy): Bacteria > Actinomycetota > Actinomycetes > Mycobacteriales > Mycobacteriaceae > Mycobacterium. Next base: position 721,228 of record CAVSLH010000009.1, on the reverse strand, counting down.
GCCGCCGCCTGCGATGAACAAGTCGGGCCACATCGCATTCTCGATGGCCACCAGCACCCTGGTCACCTGCTTGGCCCACTTTTCGTAGCTCCAATTGTTCTTCTCTTTGATCGAAGACGCCGCTCGTTGCTCGGCCTCCTTACCGCCGACCTCGAGATGCCCGAACTCGGTGTTGGGTATCAGCGTCCCGTTGTGGATGACCGCAGATCCGATTCCGGTTCCGAACGTGAGTACCACCACCAAGCCCGAGTGGCCCTTGCCCGCCCCGTAGCGGGCTTCAGCAAGCCCGGCCGCGTCGGCATCGTTGAGAACCGTGACCTCCTGGCCGTTCAGCTCGGCGCTGATGACATCGCGCGCGTTGGTCCCGATCCAGGAGCTGTCCACGTTGGCCGCTGTCTGGACGATGCCGGTGGTGACGACGCCGGGATAGGTCACTCCTAGGGGACCGGTCCATCCGAATCCGTTGACGACCTCGGCGATGGTCTTGGCAATCGCCGATGGAGTGGCCGGTTGCGGGGTCAGCAGTTTGATCCGGTCGCCGATCAACTGTCCGGTGTCCAGGTCGACGATGCCGCCCTTGATTCCGCTGCCGCCGACGTCGACGCCGAATCCACGACGCTGCGGCGTGCCAGAGGCTGTGCCGGTGCTGGGCGTATCCGTGGTCGAGTCGGTGCTGGTCATCGAATCTCCTCGGCGAGACTTGGCCTGTCCGCTTACCTTAGCCCGGAGATGGTGCCGGTTGGCGTGTCTGCGGAGCGGTGGCGACTGTGATGCGATAGACCGGTGACGCGACCTGACGACGAGCCCGCGCGGCTGCGCTCAGTTGCCGAAACGCTGGCCGCTGAGGCCGCCGAGTTCGTGCGGTGTCGCCGCGCCGAGGTATTCGGCGCCCACGCGGGCGCCGCTGAGAGTGGCGCGGTGCGGGCGAAGAGCACCCCGACCGATCCGGTGACCGTGGTGGACACCGAGACAGAACGGTTGTTGCGTGATCGGTTGGCTCAGCTACGGCCTGGTGATCCGATCCTCGGGGAGGAGGGCGGCGGGCCCGCCGATCCGATGGCCACGCCCGCCGACACGGTCACCTGGGTGCTTGACCCTATCGATGGCACCGTGAATTTCGTCTACGGCATCCCGGCCTACGCGGTGTCGGTAGGGGCCCAGGTCAACGGCGTGTCGGTGGCTGGCGCCGTGGCCGACGTCGTTGCCGGCCGGGTGTATTCGGCGGCGAGCGGCCTCCGCGCGCATTGCACCGACGAGCAGGGGACACACGTGTTGCGGTGCACCGCCGTCGATGACTTGTCGATGGCGTTGCTGGGCACTGGCTTCGGGTACTCAATGCGGCGCCGCTCAACCCAGGCGGCGCTGCTGGCCCAGATGCTGCCCGTGGTCCGCGATGTGCGCCGCATCGGTTCCGCGGCGCTGGACTTGTGCATGGTCGCAGCCGGCCGGCTGGATGCCTACTACGAGCACGGGCTGCAGGTGTGGGACTGCGCGGCGGGCGCGTTGATCGCAGCCGAGGCGGGGGCCCGCGTGGTGTTGCCCGCGCAGAACGGACCGGTGGACGCCGCGGAATTGGTGGTGGCTGCGGCCCCCGGCATTGCCGACGAGCTGTTGGCGGCCCTCGAGCGATTCAACGGTCTGGCACCGATCTTGGACTGAGTCTGTTTCCGTCGGGGCGGTCCGACCCGGCCACTCAGCAGCTGTTGGCGTGGATCTTTGACAGCAGTGCCGGATCTGACGGCCCCGTAGCGCCGGGGCGCAGGCTGGCGAGCACGGCGTCGATGTCGTCGCTGTGCGCCAGCGAGGTGAAGTCGGTGCCGACTGCGAGGTCGACGGAGTCGTCGGCGCGGTTGTCGTGAAACAGCTCGGTGCACGGCGCCACCAGCCACACAGCCGCCGCGGTGGCTTGCCCGGCCGTACCGAAGCGGATTTGACCTTGGCAGGTCAGTCGGGCGTCGGCGTAGATCGGATCGTTGGCTGCAGTCGGCTGGGCGAAGCCCAGATCCTTGAGCGCGCCGGCGATGTCGGCGGCCTGTCCGCCCCGCCCGCTGGCGTTGAGGACGTGGACCTTGGTGTCGCTGAGCTTGGCGGGCGTGACGTCCGTCATTTCACTCCGCGACGCTGGCTCACCGAACTGTGCCGGTGCCGACCCGGCCGTTTGCGGGGGTGGGTTGCATACTTCCGCCTGGTGAACCTTGGCCGGTCGTGTCAGCGCAACGGTCCACGCCACGCCCGTCACCACCACCAGGAACACCAACACGAAGATCGCGGGCCGGGAATTGCGTCGCCGAAAGGGTCGACCGTGCTTGTCGAAAGCGGTACCTTCGGTGATTTGTGCGACCACAGGTGCACTCTAATCGCACGCTAAACGCGCTTTTTAAGGCTGTACACAAAGATCAAATCGGGGGTGTGACGTAAATCACACTCGAATGGGCCACGATATGGGCACGAATCGTTTGGTGGATGCGTTCGACGCTGGTACAAAGCGTTGGATTACGAGGGCATAGAGGGGATAGGACGATGCCTACCGACTATGACGCTCCACGGCGCACCGAGACTGACGACGTCTCAGAGGATTCACTGGAGGAGCTCAAGGCGCGACGGAACGAGGCGGCCTCAGCCGTAGTCGACGTGGACGAATCCGAATCTGCTGAGTCTTTCGAGCTACCTGGAGCCGACCTGTCTGGCGAAGAGCTGTCGGTTCGCGTCATTCCGAAGCAGGCTGACGAGTTCACTTGCTCGAGCTGCTTCCTGGTGCAACACCGCAGCCGGCTGGCCAGCGAGAAGAACGGCGTCATGATCTGTACCGACTGCGCAGCCTGATCGATCAGCTTCGCAATGCCGACAGCACCCGCTCCGGGTGACGGCAGCTCACCAGCCAGTACGGCGTCGGGTCGTCTGGGTCATCGAGGACTACCAGGATCATGGGCCCAACCCACGCCCGATGCAGCACATACGCCGCAGGGTCGAGCTGGCGGCCCAGCGCCGCGGACTTGGCCGAGCGCGCGATTTGGGCAGAGCGGGCGATCACCGAGACGGGTAGATGCGCTTGTCCGGCCCACAGTTCGACTCCGGCCCCAACTTCTGAGCCTGCGGTCACTTGGATCTCAACGCGGCCCAGCCACAACAGCGTTGCGGCGGCCACCGTGAACAGTGTTGCGAACGGTAGCCAGTCGGGTAGGGCCGCGACACCCAAGTTGACTTCGAAAGCGATGAGCGCTGCCAGCGCGAAACCCAGTGGCCACCACCACCATGGAACCCACAATCGCTCGCGATATCGCACGCTGTGCGGCGCGACGCGAGTACCGGACACGCGATCAAGGGTAATCTGTGGCCCCGTGTCGACCAGTCTGGCCGTTGTCCGCCTCGACCCCGGACTCCCGCTCCCCAGTCGCGCTCATGACGGCGACGCCGGGGTTGATCTCTACAGCGCAGAAGACGTCAAGCTGGCACCGGGGCAACGTGCCCTGGTGCGCACGGGCCTGGCGGTCGCTATCCCGTTGGGAATGGTCGGATTGGTCCATCCGCGTTCGGGATTGGCCGCGCGGGTGGGGCTTTCGATCGTCAACAGTCCGGGCACCATCGACGCGGGCTATCGCGGCGAGATCAAGGTCGCGCTCATCAACCTCGATCCAGGGCAGCCCATCGTGGTGCATCGTGGCGACCGTATCGCCCAGTTGCTGGTGCAGCGGGTCGAGTTAGTCGAGCTGGTCGAGGTCTCGTCGTTCGACGACGCCGGGCTGGCCGAGACATCCCGTGGCGATGGTGGTCACGGTTCCTCCGGCGGACATGCGAGTTTGTGATGGCATTCGGTAGACGCACAGGCAAAGACGACAAAGACGACAGGGGACACACGTCCGTTGAGCCGGCCGAAGAGCGTGTGGAATCGGAGGAGCCTGACAAGACCCCAGTCGAGGCACAAGTTTCCGAAGAGGAAGCCGGCCGGCAAGGCGCCGAAGATCTGGAAGAGCTGGACGGCCCGTTCGACATCGACGACTTCGACGACCCCGCGGTCGCGGAGCTAGCCCGACTCGATCTGGGCTCCGTGCTGATTCCCATGCCGGAGGGGGTCCAGCTGCAGGTCGAGCTGACCGAGACCGGGGTGCCGAGCGCGGTGTGGGTTGTCACGCCCAACGGCCGTTTCACCATCGCCGCGTACGCGGCACCGAAGACAGCTGGCCTGTGGCGGGAGGTGGCCGGCGAGCTCGCCGACTCGCTTCGCAACGACTCGGCCAAAGTCGTCATCAGGGATGGCCCGTGGGGTCGAGAAGTGATCGGCACCGCCTCTGGCGTGGTGCATTTCATTGGGGTTGACGGCTACCGCTGGATGATTCGCTGTGTCGTCAACGGTCCGCACGAGACCATCGACGCGTTGATCGAGGAGGCCCGCGCGGCGCTGGCGGACACTGTCGTTCGCCGTGGTGATACGCCCCTACCGGTACGGACTCCATTGCCGGTGCAGCTGCCCGAGCCGATGGCGGCGCAGCTGCGGGAGGCCGCGGCCGCACAGCAGGCCGAGGCGCAACAGCAATCCAACGAGCCGGCCGCACGCCGTGGTGCCGAGGGGTCGGCGATGCAGCAGTTGCGCAGTACGACCGGTGGCTAATCCGGGCCCAGAAACAGCCAGTCCCGGCTAGGTGTCGGCGAGAGCAGCAAGGCAGGCAGCACCCAGCGCGGCGGTGTCCGTGCCGATCTGATCCAGCGTCACCGTGCGCAGTGCTGCGTGCGGTGCGGCGGTCACCCAGTCGACGCCGACCTGCAGCGGGTGAATCGGATCATCGACCGCGGCGGCTACCCCCAGCGGGGCGGCCAGCCGTGTCAAGTCGGCGCAGCTCGGTGCCACGTAGGCCGCTGCTTGCTCCATGGCGTCGGGCAACTGTGGCCACTGAACCCGCCACGACCGGGCCAGCTCTTCGGCCAACCAGGGCGGGCTGGACGCGCGCATCTGTGCGGTCGTCGCCGCCAGACCGTCGCGACGCAGCTGGGATGCCGAATACCGGGCCGCAAGAGCCGCGGGGGCCCATCCAGGTGCCCCGGTCCAGGCTGGCAGTGCGGCCAGGACGGCGATGGCGTGATCGGGATGGGCCAGCGCCCACGCGGCCGCCACCGCGGCGCCGATCGAGACACCGCCGACGCCGATCGGTCCTGCACGCGCGGCGTCGTCCAGGGCGGACAGGTAGCCCTCGATCAAATGTTCCGGTTGTGGCGGCGGCGTCACCAGCACCGCGCCGACCCCCTGTAGGGGGCCGGAAAATGCCCGATAGACGTAGTCGTCGTCGGATCCGGTTCCGGGCAACAACACAGTCGTGACACCGCGTAAATCGACAGCCACCCCTTGATAGTGCCCGGCGTTCCCGGGTGCTCCAACATCATCGGTTTCGACTGTTTGGCGCCGGGGAACCAACAGGTCTACGGTGACCGTTGGCATACACAGATGGAAATGCGCGATAGCTCGATGAGCAGTGTCAGGAGTGGCCATGGGGGCCCAAGGTTATCTGCGCCGGCTCACCCGTCGGTTGACGGAGGACCCGGAACAACGCGACTCCGAGGAGTTGTCCGACGAGGTTGTGACCACTGGCGCGCAACGCGTGATCGACTGCGAGCGCGGCCAGGAGGTCACGATGGTGGGCACGCTGCGCAGCGTGGAAACAAACGGCAAGGGTTGCGCCGGCGGGGTGCGCGCCGAATTGTTCGACGGTAGCGACACCGTCACGCTGGTGTGGTTGGGTCAACGCCGGATCCCCGGCATCGACTCGGGCCGTACGCTGCGGGTGCGCGGCCGGCTGGGCAAGCTGGAGAACGGGACCAAGGCCATCTACAACCCGCATTACGAAATTCAGCGGTGACCGTCCCCAGCGACTGGGGGGCCAATTGGGGGACACGGCCGCGACTGACACTGCCGTCGGATTCGGTGTCGCGTGGCTGCTAACCGCGTCAGCCCCGAGCGCCTGCTGGCCCAGGCAGGCGGGGTGAGTGGTCTCATCTACTCGTCGCTGCCGGTGGTGACCTTCGTGGCGGCGTCAAGTGTCTCCGGCCTACCGACCGCGATCGGGAGTGCGTTGGGCGTGGCCACGTTGGTCTTGCTGTGGCGGCTGGTTCGGCGGGAATCCACGCAACCGGCGCTCTCCGGATTCCTGGGGGTGGCCGTCTGTGCGCTGATCGCCTACCTGGTGGGGCAGTCCAAGGGCTACTTCCTGCTGGGCATCTGGATGTCTTTGCTGTGGGCGGTGGTCTTCGCGGTGTCGGTGCTGATCCGCCGGCCGATAGTCGGCTACATCTGGAGCTGGGCCAGCGGGCGTGATCGCGGCTGGCGCGACGTGCCCCGCGCGGTGTATGCGTTCGACATCGCCTCACTCGGCTGGGTGCTGGTCTTCGGCGCCCGCTTCGTGGTCCAGCGGCTCCTGTACGACGCCGATCAGACTGGTTGGCTGGGCGTGGCGCGGATCGGGATGGGCTGGCCGCTGACCGCGATGGCTGCACTGGTGACATACGCGGCGATCAAGGCCGCGCAGCGTGCCATACCCGCATCCGACAACGCTGCTGACAACGCTGCGGCCACGGCTGGCGGCGCCGAGTTCGACACCGACACAAGTCGCGACTAGTCGCCGGGTTGGGGGCCCGCTGGCAGCAGCAGCTTGCGCAGGTCGTCCTCCACCTCGGTGGCCGCGACGAAGAGCAACTCGTCGCCACCTTCCAGCGGCTCGTCGGCCTCGGGCACGATGACTCGCGGCCCGCGCAAGATCGTCACCAGCGCGGCATCCCGTGGCAGCTGTAGTCTGCGCACCGGCTTGCCACCCCACGGCGTGTCGTCGGGCAGGGTGATCTCGACCAGGTTGGCCTGACCCTTGCGGAACTCCATCAGTCGCACCAGGTCGCCGACCGCGACGGCCTCCTCGATCAGCGAGGCCAGCATGCGCGGAGTCGACACCGCCACGTCCACACCCCAGGCGTCGGTAAACAGCCATTCGTTGCGAGGATCGTTGACCCGGGCCACCACTCGGGGCACCGCGAACTCGGTTTTGGCCAACAGGCTGAGCACGACGTTGACCTTGTCATCACCGGTAGCGGCGACCACCACGTCGAAATCCTCGAGATGTACCGACTCCAGCAGGCTCAGCTCGCAGGCATCGCCAAGCCGCCAGTGCGCGGCCGGGATGGCGTCGACATCGACGTGGTCGGGGTTACGTTCGAGCAGGGTCACGTCGTGGCCGTTCTCCACGAGTTCACGGGTGACCGAGCGGCCGACCGCGCCGGCTCCGGCGACAGCTACTTTCATTTCCGCGCTCCCGACTCGAAGTCCTCACTCGGTGGCAACGCTGCGATGGCTACCGCCTCGGCGACGCGGCCGGATATCGCGGCGATGTAGACCTGATCACCGGCCTGGATGACCGTCTTCGGTCCCGGCAAGACACCGGTTCCGAACCGGATCAAGAACGCAACCCGGGCGCCGGTGGCCTGCTCCAGATCGGTGGCACGGTGCCCGACCCAGTCCTCGTGCAAGATGACCTCGGCCACGGCGACGGTACCGGTCGGATCGCGCCACTTGGCGGTCTCGGTCTCCCGGATCAGTGCACTGAGTAGGCGATCGGTGGTCCAGGGCACGGTGGCAATCGTGGGTATTCCGAGGCGCTCGTAGACTTCGGCGCGCTTCGCGTCATAGATCCGAGCGACGACGCGCTTCACACCGAAGGTCTCCCGGGCCAGCCGTGCCGAGATGATGTTGGAGTTGTCTCCGGACGACACGGCTGCGAACGCGTCGGCCTCTTCGATGCCCGCTCGCAGCAGGACATCTCGGTCGAATCCCTGGCCGAGCACCCGCTCGCCGGCGAACTCCGGGCTGAGCCGGTTGAACGCGGCGCTATCGCGGTCGATGATTGCGACATCGTGGCCGATTCGGGACAGCCCGTCGGCAACCGAAGAACCCACCCGGCCGCACCCCATGACAATCACTCGCACTTGAGGTCCTCTCGGCTGAGTCCTGCGCTTTTGAATCGGCAAACCGAGGTTGGCCAGCCGATTCGGTTGGGAACATTCTCGCCTACGGAACGCTACCGCCAAGACGGCGTGGGCTTACTCTTGGCTCTCGTGTCCAAACTTTCAACCGCCGCGCGCCGGTTGCTTATCGGTCAGCCGTTTCGCAGCGACCGGCTGAGTCACACGCTGCTACCCAAGCGGATCGCCTTGCCGGTGTTTGCCTCCGATGCGCTGTCCTCGGTGGCCTATGCCCCCGAGGAGATCTTCCTGATGCTCTCGGTTGCCGGTGTGGCGGCGTACTCGTTGACGCCGTGGATAGGCCTGGCGGTGGCCGCGGTGATGTTGGTCGTGGTTGCCAGCTATCGGCAGAACGTGCACGCCTACCCCTCGGGCGGTGGCGACTATGAAGTGGTCACAACCAATCTCGGTGACAACGCCGGTCTCACCGTCGCCAGTGCGCTGATGGTGGATTATGTTCTCACCGTGGCCGTTTCGACGGCGTCGGCGATGTCGAACATCGGCTCCGCAGTCCCGGTCGTGGCCCAAAACAAGGTGTGGTTCTGCGTGGCCGCAATCCTACTGGTGATGGCGCTGAATCTGCGCGGGGTCCGCGAGTCCGGGGTGGCGTTCGCCATCCCGACGTACGCGTTCATTTTCGGAGTTGTCATCATGGTCGGCTGGGGGCTGTTCCGGATCTTTGTGTTGGGTGATCCGCTGCGGGCCGAATCCGCTGGTTTCGAGATGCGTGCCGCGCACGGCGAGGTCGTCGGTTTCGCATTGGTGTTCCTGGTGGCTCGCTCGTTCTCCTCGGGCTGCGCGGCACTGACCGGTGTTGAGGCGATCAGCAATGGGGTGCCGGCGTTTCAGAAACCCAAGTCGCGCAACGCGGCAACGACTCTGCTGATGCTGGGCACAATCGCGGTGAGCCTGCTGATGGGCATCATCGTGCTCGCCCAGCAGATCGGGGTAAAGCTCGTCGAGGATCCCGAGACGCAGCTGGGCGGTATGCCGGCCGGCTATCTGCAGAAGACCCTAGTCACGCAGCTGGCAGAAACGGTGTTCGGCAGCTTCCGCATCGGGTTCCTGCTAATCGCCGCGGTGACCGCCCTCATTTTGGTGCTGGCGGCCAACACCGCGTTCAACGGGTTCCCGGTGCTCGGCTCGGTGCTAGCACAGCACAGTTACCTTCCCCGCCAACTGCACACCCGCGGAGACCGCCTGGCCTTCTCCAACGGAATCCTGTTCCTGTCGGCGGCCGCTCTCTTGGCAATCATTGCGTTCCGCGCGGAGCTGACCGCGCTGATCCAGCTGTACATCGTCGGCGTGTTCATCTCGTTCACGCTGAGCCAAATTGGCATGGTCCGGCACTGGACCCGGTTGCTGCGCACCGAGACCGATCCGCCGGTGCGGCGCAAGATGATGCGGTCGCGGGTGGTCAACACGGTCGGTTTCCTTTCCACCGGCGCGGTGTTTTTCGTTGTGCTGATCACCAAATTCCTCGCCGGGGCATGGATCGCCGTCGTCGCGATGGGTTTGCTGTTCATCATCATGAAGTTGATCCGCAAGCACTACGACACCGTTAACCGGGAATTGGCGGAGCAAGAGGCCGCCCAAAACGAGGTGGTGTTGCCCAGCCGCAATCACGCCTTGGTGCTGGTATCCAAGTTGCATCTGCCGACACTGCGCGCGCTGGCCTACGCGCGAGCGACCCGTCCCGATGCGCTCGAGGCCATCACGGTCAGCGTCGACGACGCGGAAACCCGTGAGCTGGTGCACAAGTGGCAGGACAGCGATATCAGCGTGCCGCTCAAGGTCATTGCCTCGCCGTACCGTGAGATCACCCGTCCGGTCCTCGATTACGTCAAACGAGTCAGCAAGGAGTCTCGGCGTACCGTGGTGACGGTATTCATCCCGGAGTATGTGGTGGGCCATTGGTGGGAGCAGTTGCTGCACAACCAGAGCGCGCTGCGGCTCAAAGGCCGGTTGCTGTTCATGCCAGGGGTTATGGTGACTTCGGTTCCCTGGCAATTGAATTCGTCGGAGCGGATCAAGACGTTTCAGCCGCACGCGGCTCCGGGCGATGCTCGCCGGGGAATCTTCGATTGACCCCGGAATCCGCTTGTGCGGAACTGACGTTGGACACCGGTGCCCCCGCGAACGGCGGCAGCTGCGTGGCGCACCACGAAGGCCGGGTGGTGTTCGTCCGCTATGCGTTGCCCGGCGAACGTGTGCGGGTGCGAGTTACCGCGGACCGCGGCTCTTATTGGCACGCAGAGGCTATCGAGGTGATCGAGCCGTCGCCCGATCGGACCGCATCGCTGTGCCCGATCGCCGGAGTGGACGGTGCGGGGTGTTGCGACCTGGCGTTTGCTCGCCCAGAGGCGGCCCGGGTGCTCAAGGCGAAAATGGTCGCCAATCAGCTGGAACGGCTCGGCGGACACCATTGGTCTGGTGACGGCGAGCCGCTGTCGGATGCCGGCCCCACCGGCTGGCGGACCCGGGTTCGGCTGGGCGTCGGGCCAGACCGTCATCCCGGCTTTCACCGTTACCACAGCGAAGAGCTGGTGACCGACCTGCGCTGTGCGCAGTTGCCGGCCGGAATGCTGGACGGGCTGGCCGAAACCGATTGCCCGCCTGGGGCCCAGCTGCACGTGGCCGTCGACGACGACGACCAGCGCCATGTGGTGCGCACTGTGCGAGACGGCAGGCGGACCGAGACCAAAGTGGTGGAGGGTGCCTATCAGGCGGTGCAGCGGGTGGGCCGGCGCACCTGGCGGGTGCCGGTAACGGCCTTCTGGCAGGCGCACCGCGACGCGGCGGAGGTCTACAGCAGTCTGGTCGCCGATTGGGCACAGCCCGGTGCCGGCATGACCGCCTGGGATCTCTACGGCGGTGCGGGCGTTTTTGCCGCGGTGCTCGGTGACGCGGTGGGGGAGTCCGGACGGGTGCTGAATGTCGACACCTCGCGCGCGGCGACGCGGGCAGCGCGGGCTGCACTGCTCGATCTGCCGCAGGTGGAGGTCATCACCGATTCCGTGCGGCGAACGCTGGCGGTGCAGCGAGCGGGTGCCGATGTGGCGGTGCTGGATCCGCCGCGGTCGGGTGCCGGGCGCGAGGTTGTCGACCTATTGGCCGCCGCCGGGGTGCCGCGCGTGGTGCACATCGGTTGCGAGGCGGCATCTTTCGCTCGCGATGTTGGTCTTTATCGCGGCCATGGGTACGTTATCGAGAAGATCAGGGTGTTCGATGCATTCCCACTGACCCATCACACCGAATGCGTCGCGCTGCTGACCCGTTAGGTCAAGGCAATTTTCACGCCAATGGCGGCGATGACGATATCGCGCGGGCTACTTACGTGCCAGCGGGCCGGCCGGGCCACCGCATGGTCACGCAAAACTATGTCCGGCTGGCCGACCCGGTCGGGCTGCACGCCATGATCGCCCGCCCGGCGCCGCGCGGTACACCGGAGACGGTGTTCGACTCGGACAGCGTGGTGACCGCAGTCAACCGGCTGGCCGGCGCCTACCGGCCGGCGCCGCCGGTGCGCAGGCTGCCCGACCGCATCGAGCTGCCGGCGCTGCAGTCGCTGGCCGCCGAGCGGGGCGCGGACGGGATCGTCTCGGGCATCGACGAATTCGCCTCGCCGGTGGCGCTGGATGCCGAGCGGTTCCCCTACTGGTGATCACCGGGCGGGCCAAATGCGGGCGGACCACCGCGTACGTGGCGATCATGAGCGAGATCAGCCGGGTCTATGCGCCGCGCGCTTCGCGGGCCGCCGCGCCGGCGGGGATCGGCCGGCCGCGCAGGTGTGGCTGGTCAATCCCGGCCGGCAGTTGCTGCGGGTATTAGGCGTGAAGTTAGTCAAGACTGTTCCCATTAACAGGGCCACGCGGGTCCGGAGAAGGTAGCTAGCAAACATCAAAGCGGCCGGTTTACCTGCATAAACAAACCGAGAGAAGCTGTAATGGACATGGACTCGCGTGTTGCTGACATCCTCTGTCCTTCCCTCCAAGCTCAACGCCGAGGGCGTGTCAGTCCAAGACGTGGTCCACCGTTTCCGGGCAGTTCCGAGCAGCCCGGTTGCACGGGGTCGCGACGACGGCGGTGACGCGGGTGCCACGTCCGGGCGCGGTGTCGAAAACGAGGTTCCCGCCGATGGCTGACAGACGGTCGGTCATATTGGTCAGCCCGGTGCCGATGGTCGCGGGGTCGAATCCGCGGCCGGTGTCGCTGATCGTGAGGGTAAGCATCCGGTCGTTGGCATGGGCCGTGATCGTGACCGTGGTGCCGGGGCCGCCGTGTTTGGCGGCATTCTGCAGCGCTTCGCTGCAGCAGAAATAGAGGGCGGTCTCGATCGAAGCGGGGTAGCGGCCGAGGCCCGCCAGGTTCAGTCGCACGGGGACCGGGGCGTGCGCGGCGACTGCCGGCAAGGCTTGGGCCAGACCGCCGCTGACGAGCAGCGGGGGGTAAATACCGTGGGCGAGTCTGCGGATCTCGGCGATCGCGGTCTCCACCAGCCCGGACGCTTCGACGAGCAGCGGCTGATATCGGTCGTGTTCGGCGGTGCGGGCGAGTTGGATGAGCACCGCCAGAGCGACGAGGTGTTGTTGGGCGCCGTCATGCAGGTCGCGTTCGAGGCGGCGCCGTTCCTCGTCGGCGGCGGTGATCAGCCGGTTACGTGACGCCTCGAGTTGGGCGGCGCGTTCGGCGAGCATGCTCTCCGACACTCGCAGCGCCGCAGCGTTGTTCCACGCAATCACCAGGATGTGAAAGGCAATGACCGGCAGTGCAGAGATGATGAGCGCGCTCAAAATAGCGCGAGGAGAATGCGCGTCCAGGTGTGAAATATTCTGAAAGCGTGCTAGTGCACCCAGAGCCAGTGCGCAGCCGGCGGTAATCACGGCGAAAACCAGCCCTCGCTGCCAGCGGACGTAGGCTTGGGCGAAAACGACGGGCACCAACGCCAAAAGCACCAAAACCGGCAACAGGGCCGGCACGACGAACGTAATGAGCAAAACACTGGCCCAGTTACCGATACAAACCAGCGTGATCGATTGCTGATATCTGGTGCGTCGCGCCAGGCTCAGCGCGGCCCCCAGCACGACACACTGCGCGGTGCAGATCGCGACGATGGCCAGCAACCAGGGGGACCGCAGCACCCACGTATATTCGCCCAGCGGCAGCAACACGCCAGCACCGAAATACATGGCAAAGACAGCAGCAAGGAACAGCTGAACGCGTTTCGTCGCCAAGCGGTGCGGCAGCACTGCGCCAGGACGGGAATAGATGGCAATCAGGCCAGTAAGGAACGGCCGAAAGCGGTCCTCCGCCAAGCGGTGAATGAGTTCGTGACCTAACAACACCGAACCGGCCTCAGTGGGCTGCTCGCCATAACCGGGTCAGCAGACCTGGACTCAGGTGTTCTTTGTGCAGGTAGGCCGCGGCGCCGCAATCGGCGGCCCCCGCGGGAAGGTCCTCGACGTCGTAGGTTGACATCAGCAGGACCATCAAATCTGGATGTGCGGCGCGGATTCGCCGCGTGGCTTCGATGCCACCCATTCCCGGTATGTGAATATCCATCGATCCCAGCACTGCCGTCCCGAATGAGTTCGATCGCGGATTCACCGGTCTCGCAGTCGCCGGCCATGACGAATCCCTCCATGGCAGCCAGGGTGGCGGCCGTAGCCAGCCGGAAACTGGCCTGGTCGTCGACGACCCAGACCCGCACCCGCTCGTCCGCCATTCTTGACATGATGCGGCGCCGATTTGCCGTGCACCATGGTGTACACACCACACTTTTAAGCCGAGGTGCGGTCGTCGAGGAACATCAGTACAGCCTTGACCCGCCGATCAACAGAGCCTTCGATGGTCAAGCCGAGCTTGGCGAAAATTGAATTAATATGCTTTTCCACCGCCCGCTGAGACAGCACAAGCCGTTGCGCCACGCTGCGGTTGCTGAGCCCGGTTGCCAATTCGCCGAGCACCTCGCATTCTCTGGGGGTCAATCGGCTGAGCAGTGCGGCGGAGCGCGGCTGGGCCAGCAGCGCCTCCACCACCAGCGGATCGAGCACCGTCCCACCGCCGGCGACCTGGTGCACCGCCTCGCTGAGCTGGTCGAAATGTGAAACACGTTCCTTCAACAGATACCCGCGGCCCGCCGTACCGCCGTCCAGCAACCCCGCCGCGTAGCCCGGATCCGCGTATTGCGACAACACGATCACCCCGGTATCCGGATGCGCCGTCCGCATCCACCGGGCCAACCGAATGCCCTCATCGGTCGACGTCGGTGGCATCCGCACGTCGGTGAGCAGCATCGCCGGTTGATGCTTTTCGACGAGTTCGACCGTGGAGTCATAATCCTCGGCGACGCCAACGACAGTCACATCGGCGTCGGCCGACAACGCCCGGTAAACGCTGTCTCGCACCAGTAGGCTGTCCTCGGCAATGAGGACCGAAATTGGACCACTCACCTCAATGCCGTCCTTCCCCGGTCGTTCATGATCACTCAATCACGATTGCTACTCGAAGCCGTCGGTGTCGACCATTGAAACTATCCGCGCATCGGCGCCGGTCCGCTACATTAGTGCACCACCTAATTTGGTGACGCCAATCCGCCACGGGCTGCGGGGCGGCCTGCGCGCTCGACGGTTGTGAAAGTAATCGATGACCCGTCGAACGTGTCGATTGGAGTCGCAGCCGCCGAACGTATCTTTTGGTGCATCGACGGGCCGCCGTCAGCTGGGCGCGTAGGCCGCGTGGTCTGCGGGTGATACGTACCACGCCGCACGGCCATGGCTACGATCCCACCCCCGTCGACCGCAAGTTCACCGGTGCGCGCCGCAACCGGACGCGTAGCCTTAAACCCGTCGTTCTATAACGCACCGCTGCACTGTTGCCGGCGCGGAAGCCGTCGATTCGGGCCGCCGCGTTTTCCGATATCAGCGGACCAGACCGGAAATGATGAGCATGTCCTTGCGGTGACCACGCACAACGATCTGTGCGCCTGGAGCGAGCCAATCACCTTCGTCAGTTGCATGTTATAGCAGGGTTTCCCGGCGTGACTGCTGTGGGCAGCGTAAAGAGTCACCATTCGGCATTCACGCCAAGCTCCGTGGCAGTGTCTTTAAGCGCGCTGTGCATCATGGTGGGGTTGGAAACCAAGAGCAACCCTCTCGGGGCATCTACCGTCGATGCGGCTGCTTCGGTACTCGGGGTCCCGTGGCTGCATTGGGATGCCGGCATCCTTCAAGATCGCCAGTACAGTGTTGCGGCCCAGTGCGAGCGTCACAGCTAATCGCCAACTCGTCATCCCGTTGAGGTAGTTGGCGTGTTTCCCCATGCGTTAACCACGACTGTGGTGGGTGATCAATACGGGTAGTCAGCTCGGGCACCCGCCCGGCATTCACGTCCTCGTTCGTGACCAAAGTTTGCCACGTCGGGGCGTGTCGAGTGCCGCGCACCGGGGATGAGCATCCTCGCGCGACGCTCGGGCAGGCCGGCAGGTAGACACCACGTTCGACACTGATGCGCACACCCGGGGGTGCACACCACCGCCAAATGTGGTGTGTGCTCTCTGGCCCACGACCTTGCCTTCCGATGACACTCGATGCCTATCAGAGCATGTCCACCGAGGGTGGCAAGCCAACACGGCGAGGAGACGAAATGTCGCAATCACCAACGACATCCGCGGCGACACCGGATGTCATCCAAGATGCTGAGCCAACCTTGGTGAAGGACGGGATGTCTCATGCGCCCGCTTTCATCAGCCAGCAGGAGGTCGTGTTCAGCACCGCGGCGGCCAGATCGTCGCGGCCCGCGACGATCTCGCGCCGGTTGATCGACGCGATCCGAGTTGTCGGCGCCGCACTGTATCGGCCCCCCGCGCGACGACACTACCCGCAGCGCAGCAGTTACCTCGAGCAGTCCCGCATGGCCCGCGAAATGGACCGGCTATGAGTGCCCTCCAGAACGTCGTCATAGTGGTGTCACTGGCGTTGTTTGCGGTCGGCGTGCACGACCTGCAGTTGTGGCTTGAGCGCTGGGACCACCGGCGGCATTTCAACGATTAGTCGCTGGCCACGCCGATGAACCCAATAGCAGCACAACGGGTTTCCGTCACCACAGCCGACCGGCTTGCCCTGGCGACGAGACAAATTGGTCCCGAAGTCGCGGATCTGACGGTGATTCTCCTGCACGGACTCCTGGGCGACAGGGACAGTTGGCGGTGCCAGACAAGTCATCTGACATCGCGTCACCCTGACATCCGCGTAATCGCCTACGACCAACGCGGACACGGCCGCTCCGGTCGCGGGTGCGCCCTCAGCAACACCCTCGGGCAACTCGCCCGTGACCTCGACGCGGTCATCGACATGACGACACCCACCGGCCACATCGTGCTCGTCGGCCATTCCATGGGGGCCATGACCATCCTGCAGTACCTGCAGCATCACCAATCCCGTAACACGCACCGAATCACCGGAGTCGGGCTCATCGCCACTGCGGCTGCGGACATCACCCGCCACGGGCTCGGCAGACTGCTGGCTAGTCCCCTCGCCGGCGGTGCGTGTGCTCTGGCCGCCCACATCCCCGCCTCCGCCGAAGCGGTCCGCACCAGCGCAGTCCGCGCCACGGAACCAATATGGCGACTCGGCACAAAGAAGGCGCCCACCCTGGCTGCCCTGATCAACGCGCCGCGGCTGCCAATCGTGGCCGGTTTCCTCGCCTCGATCTCTGCACTTCGACGGCACAGCAGCCTTCCGAACCCTCAGCCGCACACCGACACTCGTCATGTGCGGAACCCTGGATCGGGTCACGCCGCCTCACCATTCGGCGGCCATTGCCGCCGCGGTCTGCGCAGCGGAGTTCGTCGATGTCCCCGGTGCGGGACACATGTTGATGCTCGATCGCCCTGACGTCGTCAACGACAGACTCGACGCTCTGCTGGAACGAGCCCGGAGGGAATTGGCACCGCGACCACCCACCCCGGCGTCACTAGCCGTCCCTGCGACCGCCCCGCGGCCACTAGCAGCCTGACGGCTTAGAACTGTGTGCAGACGGCCGTCGCACAACAGCTGTAACCCGGGTCTAGACCAGGTTGCACTATCGTGTGGATCCTCTCCCTGCGCGACTTTCACCGGTTCTTACGCTCGTTAAATCAGCCGAGGATCTGGAAGACGAAGCCGCAGTAGTTCATTCTGCGGTAGCGGTCTTGCCTTCGAGCTTCCTAGCGACACGCGCGCCAGCGTCGGTAAGGCCGAGCCATACCGAGAACCCCCACGTTGCTGTGTCTTCGTAGTGTCCAACGAAGCGGTCAGATATTCGTGCCAGTGCCGCGTCCAACGAAACGTTACAAGGAGCTCAACGCCGAGGGCGTGTCAGTCCAAGACGTGGTCCACCGTTTCCGGCAGTTCCGAGCAGCCCGGTTGCGCCGGGGTCGCGACGACGGCGGTGACGCGAGTGCCACGTCCGGGCGCGGTGTCGAAAACGAGGTTCCCGCCGATGGCTGACAGACGGTCGGTCATATTGGTCAGCCCGGTGCCGATGGTCGCGGGGTCGAATCCGCGGCCGGTGTCGCTGATCGTGAGGGTAAGCATCCGTTCGTTGGCATGGGCCGTGATCGTGACCGTGGTGCCGGGGCCGCCGTGTTTGGCGGCATTCTGCAGCGCTTCGCTGCAGCAGAAATAGAGGGCGGTCTCGATCGAAGCGGGGTAGCGGCCGAGGCCCGCCAGGTTCAGTCGCACGGGGACCGGGGCGTGCGCGGCGACTGCCGGCAAGGCTTGGGCCAGACCGCCGCTGACGAGCAGCGGGGGGTAAATACCGTGGGCGAGTCTGCGGATCTCGGCGATCGCGGTCTCCACCAGCCCGAACGCCTCGACGAGCAGCGGCTGATATCGGTCGTGTTCGGCGGTGCGGGCGAGTTGGATGAGCACCGCCAGAGCGACGAGGTGTTGTTGGGCGCCGTCATGCAGGTCGCGTTCGAGGCGGCGCCGTTCCTCGTCAGCGGCGGTGATCAGCCGGTTACGTGACGCCTCGAGTTGGGCGGCGCGCTCGGCGAGCATGCTCTCCGACACTCGCAGCGCCGCAGCGTTATTCCACGCAATCACCAGGATGTGAAAGGCATTGATCGGCAGTGCTGCGACGATGAATGCAGTCTCGATCCAGCGAGGCGCTTGCCCGGCCAGGTGTGAAATATTCTGAAAGCGTGCTAGTGCACCCAGAGCCAGTGCGCAGCCGGCGGTAATCACGGCGAAAACCAGCCCTCGCTGCCAGCGGACGTAGGCTTGGGCGAAAACGACAGGCACCAGGGCCGCGAGCACCATCGCCGGCAACAGGGCCGGCGCGACGAACGTAATGAGCAAAACACTGGCCCAGTTACCGATACAAAGCAGCGTGATCGATTGCTGATATCTGGTGCGTCGCGCCAGGCTCAGCGCGGCCCCCAGCACGACACACTGCGCGGTGCAGATCGCGACGATGGCCAGCAACCAGGGGGATCGCAGCACATACTGGTACTCCCACAGCGGCAGTAACACGCCAGCACCGAAGTACATGGCCAGGTAACCAGCAAGGAACAGCTGAAAGCGTTCCGCCGTAAAGCGGTGAATGAGGTCGTGACCTAACAGAGACGAAGACCGGACCGCCGCGAGAAAGAGGACCTTCGGCACCCGCCAGTAGGGCACCGATCCGGCCGCCGTCGTGGGCCTCAGTGGGCTGCTCGCCATAACCGGGTCAGCAGATCTGGACTCAGGTGTTCTTTGTGCAGGTAGGCCGCGGCGCCGCAATCGGCGGCCCCCGCGGGAAGGTCCTCGACGTCGTAGGTTGACATCAGCAGGACCATCAAATCTGGATGTGCGGCGCGGATTCGCCGCGTGGCTTCGATGCCACCCATTCCTGGCATGTGAATATCCATCAACACGATCCCAGCACCATCGTCCGGAATGAGCTCGATCGCGGATTCACCGGTCTCGCATTCGCCGGCCATGACGAATCCCTCCATGGCAGCCAGGGTGGCGGCCGTAGCCAGCCGGAAACTGGCCTGGTCGTCGACGACCCAGACCCGCACCCGCTCGTCCGCCATTCTTGACATGATGCGGCGCCGATTTGCCGTGCACCATGGTGTACACACCACACTTTTAAGCCGAGGTGCGGTCGTCGAGGAACATCAGTACAGCCTTGACCCGCCGATCAACAGAGCCTTCGATGGTCAAGCCGAGCTTGGCGAAAATTGAATTAATATGCTTTTCCACCGCCCGCTGAGACAGCACAAGCCGTTGCGCCACGCTGCGGTTGCTGAAGCCGGTTGCCAATTCGCCGAGCACCTCGCATTCTCTGGGGGTCAATCGGCTGAGCAGTGCGGCGGAGCGCGGCTGGGCCAGCAGCGCCTCCACCACCAGCGGATCGAGCACCGTCCCACCGCCGGCGACCTGGTGCACCGCCTCGCTGAGCTGGTCGAAATGTGAAACACGTTCCTTCAACAGATACCCGCGGCCCGCCGTACCGCCGTCCAGCAACCCCGCCGCGTAGCCCGGATCCGCGTATTGCGACAACACGATCACCCCGGTATCCGGATGCGCCGTCCGCATCCACCGGGCCAACCGAATGCCCTCATCGGTCGACGTCGGTGGCATCCGCACGTCGGTGAGCAGCATCGCCGGTTGATGCTTTTCGACGAGTTCGACCGTGGAGTCATAATCCTCGGCGACGCCAACGACAGTCACATCGGCGTCGGCCGACAACGCCCGGTAAACGCTGTCTCGCACCAGCAGGCAATCCTCAGCAATGAGGACCGAAACGCGACCACTCACGTTGATGCTGTCCTTCCCCGGTCGTTCATGATCACTCAATCACGATCGCTACTCGAAGCCGTCGGTGTCGACCGTTGAAACTATCCGCGCATCGGCGCCGGTCCGCTTGAGTAGTGAGCTACCTAATTTGGTGACGCCAATCCGCCGCGGGCTGCGGGCGGCCTGCGCAAGCAACCAGCGGGATCGCAGCGCCACGTATATTCGCCCAGCGGGGGCAATACGCCAGCACCGGAATACACGGCCAGAGCAACCCTCTCGCGGCATCTACCGTCGATGCGGCTGCTTCGGTACTTGGGGCCTGTGGCTGCATTGGGATGCCGGCATCCTTCAAGATCGCCAGTACAGTGGTGCGGCCCAGCGCGAGCGTCACAGCTAATCGCCAACTCCTCATCCCGTTGAGGTAGTTGGCGTGTTTCCCCATGCCTTAACCACGACTGTGGTGGTTGATCAATATGCGTAGTCAGCTCGGGCACCCGCCCCGGCATTCACGTCCTCGTTCGTCACCAAAGTTTGCCACGTCCGGGCGTGTCGAGTGCCGCGCACCGCGGATGAGTATCCTCGTGCGACGCTCGGGCAGGCCGGCAGGTACGCACCACGTTCGATACTGATGCGCACACCCCCGGGTGCACATCACCGCCAGGTGTGGTGTGTGCTCTATGGCCCACCGCCTTGCCATCCGAGACACTCGATGCCTATCAGAGAGTGTCCACCGAGCGTGGCCAGTCTTATCGGCGAGAACCACTCACCCGCGCCGCGACCAACCACGGGAGAAGCGATGCACACCACACTCGAGGCGACGAAGGGCTGATTCGATGCTTGGTGACAAGACTATGGCGGAAGTCTCGGCATCGGGCCGTGCTTACCGCGACTATTTGCGCTTCACACGCCCAGGTCTGGACGACCCCGCCAGGCAGATCGAACCCGCCTCAGTTGCTGGAACAGGGCCGTGACCACCGGCGACCCGCTGACCGGACGGGATGGCGAACTGAGTGCTATCCGGCGCGCGCTCAGCGGAGTTGGTAATCACCGCGGCGCGGTGATCGTTGGTGCAGCGGGGGTCGGCAAGACCCGGCTCGCGCGTGAGGTCCTCGCCCGCGCCGAAGCCTCCGGGGAGCGCACGAGCTGGATTGTCGGCACCGAGTCGGCCCGCCAACTTCCCTTGGGCGCTTTCGCCGCATCGCTTGGCCAACCGATGATCGATTCGCTATCCGACGTTCGACGCGTTATTAGTTCCTGTGTCGCGCGACAGCGCCAGGGCCGGGTGCTGATCGGCGTCGATGACGCGCACCTGCTCGATGGATTATCGGCTCACGTGGTGCACCAACTGGCTCAGATGCCCGGGACTCGACTCCTGGTCACCGTACGCACCGGTGGCGATGAGCCCGATGCGATAACCGCGCTGTGGAAAGACCATCTGCTGACCCGCGTTGATCTGCAACCACTGTCGGCGGCAGATACCCGTCTCATTATTGAGACCACGCTTGGGGGCGCGGTGGATAGCCGTAGCGCCAAGCGGTTTTGCAAGCTGACCGGCGGGAACGCGTTGTTCATGCGGGAGCTGCTCAAGGATCAGATCGCGGCCGGCCGGATGTGGCAGGTGGCCGGGGTGTGGATGTGGGACGAGCGCGTCGCGGCGTCGGACAGCATCAGCGGCATGGTTGGACGGCAACTGAGCCGGCTCACCCCGGACGTTGCAGTGGTCGTCGACACATTGTCGCAGTACGAGCCGCTTGGGGTGGACATGCTGTGCGACCTGGTACACCGCCACGACCTCGAGGTGGCCGAACAGATGAACCTCGTTACCGTGGAACGCAGCGGCTCTAGGCTCATGGCGCGCCTGGCACACCCGCTCTTTGGTGAACTTCGGCGCGCGACGGCTGGTGAGCTGTATCTGTCGCGGATCCGCGGCAAGCTGGCCCAACGGCTGGCCAAAGAGGACGACGACGACATGCAGGCAACGGTGCGGCGGGCGTTGCTCACCCTCGAATCAGACTTGGCCCCCGACCGCGAGCTATTCCTCGAGGCGGCTCGGTGCGCCATGACATTGCTCGATCTGGACCTGTCTGACCGATTCGCCGCCGCCGCTGCCGACGCGGGCGCGGGCGAGGCCGCAGGCCTGCGGGCAATAAGCCTGGCGGGCCGAGGCGACGGCGACCGGGCCGATGCGATTCTGCGTCGGATCGGGATGGATGGGCCCGACGGGCATCACTGGGCGACCGTGCGAGCCGCGAACCTTATCTGGAATCTCGGCCGACCCGCGGAGGCGTCGGCCATTCTCGTCGGCTTGGCCTCAGCGCCGGAATCCGCGGCGGAGCGAGCCGAGCGCGTCGCGGTCGAAGCCTGCGCGGAAGCCGTGGCCGCCCGCTGGGAGACCGCCGTGGAAAAGGCCCGGGCGGCGTTGAGTTCGTCGACAGTGCCGGATTTTAACGCGATGCTGGCGTCCAGCGCGCTGGCCATGGCGCTGGGCGCGCTGGGCAAAATTGACGACATCACCCACCTTGCTGCGGAGCCCATTGACCGCGCGATCACCTCGTTTCAAGGGTCGCCCATGAGGTTCTGGTACGCGGAAATCTATGCACGCGCGTGCCGCTTGACCGGCCGTATCGACGAATGTGTGCGCTCGGCCAAGCAGCTGGCCGACTCGGCCCCTGACGTTCCCGGTGTTGCCGCTGCGAACCTAGCATTCTTGCTTGGCCATGCCGAGCTCGCGCGCGGAGAAGTGCCGAGGGCGGTCAAACTTCTGCACGAGGCCCTTGCCGGGATGGAAAAGCACAGCGTCACAACAGGTCTACGGGCGGCCATCTGTTTCGCGTTGGCCGAAGCGCACGCCAAATTGGGGGATGCCGAGGCCGCCAACGACGCGATCAACGAGGTTCGGTGGTCTGTGCCCGCCGAATACCTCTTCATGCAGACCCCTCTGGCGATGGCGAGAGGCTGGGCGCTCGCCGCTGGCGGCCGCCTGACCAAGGCGATCGCGGTCGTTCAGGCGGCCGGCAAGGATGCGCGGGAGCCTAACCAGCCGACGCACGAACTAGCCTGCCTCCAGGTAGCGGCTCAATGGGGTGACACCTCAGGTGCCAAGCGCGCGCGCGAACTGGCCGAGTTATTGAACCTTCCCCTTGCGAATGCCGTTGCTCGCCACACCGAATCGCTGCGGGATGGCAATGGGGAGGGCCTGCTCGCGGCATCGGCCGACTACCGGGCGGTTGGCGATGTCGCCACGGCCGCCGACGTCGCGGCTCAGGCGAGCATCGCATTCAGCCGGAGCCAGCAGCGTAAGCGCAGTCTCTACGCCGCAGCGTTGGCCGCACAGTTGGGCAACGAGTGTGGCGGGCTGTGCACGCCCGCGCTGAGAAACCCGGTGGACCAACCATTGACGGACCGCCAACGCGAGATCATCGAGCTGGCCGCCGCCGGCTTATCCAAC
The DNA here is from genome assembly GCA_963728815.1 of uncultured Actinomycetota bacterium. Classification (GTDB taxonomy): domain Bacteria; phylum Actinomycetota; class Actinomycetes; order Mycobacteriales; family Mycobacteriaceae; genus Mycobacterium. The sequence goes on along the minus strand of CAVSLH010000009.1, from coordinate 698,023 downwards.
AAGGAGATCGCGGAGCGGCTTGTGACGTCGGTTCGCACCGTCGAGGGACATGTGTATCGCGCCTACCAGCGCCTCGGCGCGAAATCGCGTGAGGAGCTCGTCTCGATAATGCGGGGCGGCCCTGCCCGACTCGTGTGCGACTCTGCATAGCGAGAGCGGCGGGTTGCCGTTGTGCACTTTAGGTGTTGTCCCGCTTGACCTTTCGCGTGAGCGCGTTGTCGTCCTGTGCGCCGGTGACGATTTCGCGCAGAGTGCGCACTGGGGCAGCGGCGGCTTCAACGCGGGAATCTTCGACTTTGGCCCCGGCGGTCACAACGGCGGCTTGTTCAACGTCGGCGCCGGCAACTCAGGCCTGGGTAATCTCGGCGGCGAGAACTCGGGTGCCTCAAACGTAGGTAGTGGGCGGTCGGGGTTCTTCGGCCTGTGACGCGGCTAAGCGATGACGAAGTAGCGCACCCACAGGTAGATCGCGGATAGCCCAATCGACATCACAGTGACGACGGCGCCTTTGCGGGTGAATTCCCAAAAAGAGATGGGACTGTCCGCGCGCCGGGCGATTCCGAGGATGACAACATTGGCGCTGGCCCCGACGGCGGTGAGGTTGCCGCCTAAGTCGGTGCCCAGGACAAGGGCCCACCACAGCACCTGCGGGTGGACATGGCCCACCATGGATGGCGCTAGTTGCGCGATGATCGGTGCCATCGTCGCGGCATACGGAACGTTGTTGATGATCCCGCTGATCACGAACGACACCACCAGTATCAACATCGTCGTCAACAACGCGTGCCCGCCGGTCGCTTCGGTGGCCAACCGCGCCATCTGATTGACGACGCCGGTTTTCGCCAGTGCCCCGACCATGACGAACAGTCCGGCGAAGAACAGCAGTGTTTCCCATTCGACGCTGGACAGATAGTCGGAATGTTCCAGCCCGGAGATCACGATGAGAATGCCGGCCCCCACCAATGCCACGAGCGACGGTTCCATGTGTATCGGCTTGTGGGCGATGAACCCGGCGAGCACCACCACTAGGACAACGCCGCATTTGATGAGCAGCCTGGGATCGCGGATGGCCTCGCGCTCTTCGAGCGACATGACGTCGGCGACCCGCTCGGGATCGACGTCGAACGCACCGGGAAACAGGCGCGGCAACAACGCGACGAAGACGGCGATGATGATGATCACTATCGGCGTCAGATGGATCAGAAAGTCGTTGAAGCTAAGGCCCGCCCGGCTGGCGATGATGATGCTGGGCGGGTCGCCGATCAACGTCGCCGTGCCGCCGATGTTGGACGCGAACGCCTCGGCCATCAAGAACGGCGCCGGACCGATCTCCAACCGGTCGCATACCAGCAGGGTGACCGGGGCGATCAGCAACACCGTGGTGACGTTGTCCAACAACGCCGAAGCGAACGCGGTGACCAGCACCAGCAGGATCATGATTCGCAGCGGGGAGCCGTGGGCGCGCTTGGCGGCCCAGATCGCGGTGTATTCGAAGACACCGGTCTGCCGCAACACGCTGACGATGATCATCATGCCTAACAGCAAAAAGATGACGTCCCAGTCGATTCCGGTGTCGCGGGAGTAGAACACATCGTCGGAATTGATCACGGGCAAGGCGACCATGATCGCCGCGCCGGCGAGCGCCACCAATGTCTTGTTGACCCGATCGCCAGCGATTAGCGCGTAGGCGACCACGAACACGACGACCGCGATGACGCTCATCGATTTTCCTGTGCGATCAAGGCTTCAGTGTCAGGGTTTTAGTGCCGCGGCCAGTAGGCGCGATGCCGTAATCACTCCGAACAACTTGCCGTCCTTGACCACCGCCATCAGTGGGCTGCGCAGCCGCGCCATCACGGCGGCCACCTCGATGATGGTGTCGTCCGCATGTGCCCACGGCACGTTGGTCAGGTGGTCCGGCAGCATGTCACCGACTTTTTTGCCGCCCAACTTATCCGCCGCGCGGTCGGCCATGGATTCATTGAGCACGCCGGCCAGGGAGGGATCGTCCTGCACGTAACGGGGCACGATGAATCGGACGACCTGGGAGGCCGGCAGCACCGCGAACGGTTTTCCGGACCTGTCGGTGACGACTATTCCGGGCAAGCGGTGCTCGGCAAGCAGACGGGCAGCATCGAGTGCGTCGGAGTCGACGGTCACGACCGGGAAATCCTCGGCGAGTTCCGCGGCACGCATATGAAGACAATACGTCGGAAAGCCGTGCGGCCCGTTCCCGGTTGCACCAGGACTGACCCCGTGGTCGCTGCGTAGACTGGCGAGATGCTGCAACAGATCCGCGGACCCGCTGATCTGCAGCACCTTTCCCAGCGACAGCTACGGGACCTGGCTCAAGAGATTCGCGAGTTCCTGATTCACAAGGTTGCTGCCACCGGTGGGCACCTGGGGCCAAACCTCGGCGTCGTCGAGCTGACGCTGGCGCTGCATCGGGTGTTCGATTCACCACACGATCCGATCATCTTCGACACCGGTCACCAGGCTTATGTGCACAAGATGCTGACGGGACGATGCCAGGACTTCGAAAGCCTGCGCAAAAAGGGCGGGCTGTCGGGGTATCCGTCTCGCGCCGAGAGCGAACACGACTGGGTGGAGTCCAGCCACGCCAGCGCGGCGTTGTCGTATGCCGACGGCCTGGCCAAGGCGTTCGAGTTGACCGGACACCGCAACCGGCACGTGGTCGCAGTGGTTGGGGACGGCGCGCTCACCGGCGGTATGTGCTGGGAGGCGCTGAACAATATCGCCGCTTCCCGCCGTCCGGTGGTCATCGTGGTCAACGACAACGGCCGCAGCTACGCACCCACGATTGGCGGTGTCGCCGACCATCTCGCCACGCTGCGGCTGCAGCCGGCCTACGAGCAAGCGCTGGAGCGGGGCCGTAACGTGATTCGTTCGCTACCGCTTGTTGGCGAGGTTTGCTACCACTTCATACACAGCGTCAAAGCGGGCATCAAGGATTCCCTGTCACCGCAGCTGCTGTTCACCGATCTCGGCCTGAAGTACGTCGGCCCGGTGGACGGTCACGACGAACGCGCGGTGGAGGTGGCGCTACGCAAGGCCCGCGGTTTCGGCGCCCCGGTGATCGTGCACGTCGTTACCCGGAAGGGCATGGGCTACCCACCGGCTGAAGCCGACGAGGCCGAGCAGATGCACTCCACCGTCCCGATCGACCCGGCCACCGGGCAAGTCACCAAGGTGGCCGGCCCGGGCTGGACGAAGGTCTTTTCCGACGCGCTTATCGGGTACGCCAAGAAGCGACGCGACGTCGTGGCCATCACCGCGGCCATGCCGGGCCCCACCGGGCTGACGGCATTCGGACGGCGGTTTCCGGATCGGTTGTTCGACGTCGGCATCGCCGAGCAACATGCCATCACGTCGGCGGCCGGGCTGGCGATGGGCGGGATGCACCCGGTGGTGGCGATCTATTCGACATTCCTCAACCGAGCGTTCGACCAGATCATGATGGACGTGGCGCTGCACAAGCTGCCCGTCACCATGGTGCTGGACCGGGCCGGGATTACCGGTAACGACGGCCCCAGCCACAACGGCATGTGGGATTTGTCGATGCTGGGAATCGTGCCCGGCATGCGGGTGGCCGCGCCCAGGGACGCCGTCCGGTTGCGCGAGGAACTCGGTGAGGCGCTCGACGTCAACGACGGCCCGACGGCGATACGGTTCCCCAAAGGCGATGTGGGCGAAGATATTCCGGCCGTAGAGCGGCGAGGAGGCGTGGATGTGCTCGCAGTGCCGGCCAGTGGGTTGAACCATGATGTGCTGCTGGTAGCGGTTGGCGCGTTCGCGTCCATGGCGTTGGCGGTCGCCAAGCGGCTACACAACCAGGGGATCGGCGTGACGGTGATCGACCCGCGTTGGGTGTTGCCGGTCTCCGACGGTGTCCGCGAACTGGCGGTGCAGCACAAACTGCTCGTCACGCTGGAGGACAACGGGGTCAGCGGCGGCGTGGGTTCAGCGGTGTCTGCGGCGCTGCGCCGAGCGGAGATCGATGTGCCCTGCCGCGACGTCGGACTGCCGCAGGAATTCTATGAACACGCCTCGCGGGGTGAGGTGCTGGCCGATCTGGGCCTGACCGACCAGGACGTGGCCCGTCGGATCACCGGCTGGGTTGCGGCACTGGGAGCTTGTCAGCCTGAGTCCGGCGACGATGCGGGCCAGTATGGCTCGAGGTGGGGGCACCTCCCGCTTCGCGGGGGAGAGTCGGACAATTCAGCCTGAGCCCGGCGACGTCGCGGGAATCAGCGAGCATCTCGACTAACGGTCAACGTCGAGTTCGACGGTAGCGCCGCTTAGTCGGACTTTCTCGCGCTGCTGTCGTTTTCGGTGCAGGCGTCAGGCAGTGTTACCGCCGCGGCCAGAACCGGGACCACGAGTTCTCGCTGCCACGCCCGCGACTGGCCGGTGCGCAAGTACTCGTCGACAGCCCTGACGGGATCCCGGGCGTTTTCCGGGGTGACCTCCCAGTCCCAGCACAGCCGTCGCACCAAGTCAGGCGAAACCAGATTCTCCATCGGTACCCGCACCCGCTGCGACACCTCCACCAGCGCCGCCCTGGCCGCCTCCAGCCGCGCGGCGGCCTCCGGTTTCCGTCTGCCCCACCGCGCCGGCGGTGGCGGCCCGTTGGACGGCTCGGCCGAGTCCGGCAGATTTCGGCTTTCCCGGGCGGCTTCCAGCGCCGCCAACCACATCGCGGCGTTGCGACGCTGGTTGCGTCCGCCGAATACGGGCAATGCGACGAGGTCGTCGATCGTCTTCGGGTCGGCGATCGCGGCGTCGACGATGGCGGTATCCGGCAAGATCCGGCGCGGTGCGATATCGCGGCGCTGGGCAATGCGGTCGCGCGCCGCCCACAATTCGCGAACCGCGGCCAGGCCTCGCCGGTCATGCACCCGATGGATTCCCGACGTTCGGCGCCAGCGATCCCGCCGCGCGGCCGGCGCAGCCTCCCTGGTACCCAGGGTCCGTAGATGTTCGAATTCTTGTGCCGCCCAATCGGTTTTGCCTTGCTCGGCCAGTACGTCCGAGATCGCCGCGCGCAGTTCGATCAGGAGTTCCACATCGAGTGCCGCATAGTTGAGCCACTCCATGGGCAGCGGGCGCTTGGACCAGTCGGCCGCGCCATGGCCCTTGGCTAATCCGAGACCCAGCAGCCGTTGCACCATGGCCGCCAGGTTCACCCGATCGAACCGGGCCAGGCGTCCGGCAAGCTCGGTGTCGTACAGCGCCGGCGGCCACATGCCGACCTCGGCCAGACAGGGCAGATCCTGATCGGCGGAGTGCAGTATCCATTCGTCTTTGCTGAGCACCTGGGCGACGGGTCGCAGCGCGGTCAGCGGGTCACCGCCGTGGCTGACCGGGTCGATGAGCACGGTGCCGGCGTTGGCCCGCCGGATCTGGATCAGGTAGGCCCTGTTGGAGTAGCGGAAACCCGACGCCCGCTCGGCGTCCACCGCGAATGGTCCGTGCCCGCGGTCCAGGAGTGCTGCGGCCGCCTCGATCTCCCTGACGGTCACCGAGAGATCCGGGATCCCGCCGGCGGGGTGGAGTAGCGGGGTGGGGTCGGGCTCGGTGCTGCCGGACCCATCGGCCGCCGGTTCGCACATGTCAGGCGCGTGACCGTGAGCCTAGGTCGGTGACCCCGGCCGGTGGTAGGCCCGCCGCATGCTCCAGCACCTCGCAGAACGCCTCGACATGGACGCCGACCTCAGGGGTGGTGGCCGTCCACGACGCCCGCAGCTCCAGCTGGTGTGCGCGCGGCGGTCCGGAGATGTCGCCGTAGCGCACCGATGTGGTGGCGGTGACGGTGCCGCCCAGGGCGGTGACATGCTCGATGCGAGACTCCAACGCGTCGGCCAGCCAGCTCCACGCCACCTCCGGCAGCAGAGGGTCGACGGCCTCGCTGGAGTCCAGGTCGGCCTGGATGTAAGCGACCAGGCGGATGGTGCCGTCCCAAGCGTCCGAGCCGTCCGGGTCGTACAACAGGATCAGCCGACCGAATGCGTCACCCTCGGATCGCTCAGGGACGATGTCGAGGTCGGGATGTTTGACCTCGGCTCCCAGGGCGTAGCTGTACGGCGCCAGCCGCTGCGGCGGTCGGATGGGGCCGAGCTCAATTTCCGGCCGCGCGGTGACAGCATTCATCGCCGCTACCGCCTCGCGGAATGCGTCCGGTTCGGCAGAGGTCACAGACTTCGACGGTAGACCTTTCGGCTGACACGCGTCGACAGGCGCGCCGTGACGTGCCACGAGGCCTCAGGTGTCGGTGCCGGCACCAAATCGCGCGGGGCGCTTCTCGCGATGTGCGGCGAGCCCTTCCTGGACGTCGGGGCCGCTGAATCCGATGAACTCCAGGCCAAGCGAAGTTTCGAAGGCGGGCCCGAACATGCGGTACCAGTGATTCAGGCTGTGTTTGGTCCAGCGGATCGCGTTTTGCGCGCCGAGTGACAGATTCTCGGCGAGGCGGGTCGCGGTTGGGAGCACCTCGTCGTCATCGACGCAGGTTGAGACCAGGCCGATGCGCTCGGCTTCCTCGCCGAGCAACGGTTCGCAAGTGAGCAGGTAGTACTTGGCCTTGGCCATGCCGACCAGCAGCGGCCAGCAAATCGCGGCGTGGTCACCTGCCGCCACCCCGAGTTTGGTGTGCCCGTCGATGATTTTCGCGGTCCGGCCCGCCACCGAGATGTCGGCGAGCAACGCCACCACCAGACCCGCGCCGACGGCCGGGCCCCGGATCGCCGAAACCACCGGCTTGTCGAAGTTGACCAGGTTGAGAACCAGATCGCGGGCCTCGCGCATGATGCGAATCCGGCCTTCGTAGTCGCCGATGGTTTCCGCGATCAGGTCGAAGCTGCCGCCGGAGGAAAACGCTTTGCCTTCACCGCGGACCAGGACGACACGCACGGCAGGATCGCGATCGATCACCGGCCAGATGTCGGCGAGGTCCCGGTGCATTTGCGGCCCGACCGAATTGAGCCCTGGTGCGTCGAGAACCAATGTCAGCACGCCGTTGTCGCCGGGTTCGCATCGAAGACTGGGGAATTCGTCGTAACTGACTGGCATCGGCTCTCCTGACACTAGTTGCGGTGGTTGATATTACGCAGCGGCGTGAGGCGCTCCGGACCGGCTGTCAGGCCGTCATGGCAGCATTGAGGCCAATGAGTACTCGTCGCGAGCTTCCCGAGTCGCCGTATCTAGCCGCGGTCACCGGCCGCAAACCCCGCCGGATCCCGGTGTGGTTCATGCGCCAGGCCGGCCGCTCGCTGCCCGAATACCGGGCGCTACGCGAACGGCACAGCATGCTGGCGGCCTGCTTCGAGCCGGAAGTGGCCTGCGAGATCACCTTGCAGCCGATACGCCGTTACGACGTCGACGCGGCGATTCTGTTCTCCGACATCGTCGTGCCGCTGCGCGCGGCCGGCGTCGATTTGGATATCGTGCCTGACGTCGGACCGGTGATCGCGGCCCCGGTGCGCACCGCTGCCGATGTCGATGCTCTCAAACCCCTTGATCCACAAGCGATTCAGCCGGTCACCGCGGCGGTTTCGCTGCTGGTTGACGCGCTGGGCGAGGTGCCGCTGATCGGGTTCGCCGGCGCGCCGTTCACGTTGGCGTCCTACCTGGTCGAAGGCGGTCCCAGCCGTAATCACGCCCGCACCAAGGCGATGATGCTGGCCGAACCGGCGAACTGGCATGCGCTGATGGCAAAGCTAACCGACCTCACCGTCGCGTTCCTGCGCCAGCAAATCGATGCCGGGGTAGACGCCATCCAGGTGTTCGACTCGTGGGCGGGAACGCTGTCGCTGGCCGACTACCGCCAGTACGTATTGCCACACAGCTCTCGGGTCTTTGGCACGCTGGCCGAATGCGGCGTGCCGATGACCCACTTTGGGGTTGGGACCGCCGAGCTGCTGGGCGCGATGTCGGCGGCGGTGAAGTCCGGTGAGACACACGCGAAAGCGAGCGTCGTCGGCGTCGACTGGCGAACCGCGCTGACCGATGCCGCCGCCCGGGTCGAACCCGGCACGGCGCTGCAGGGCAACCTCGATCCGGTGGTGTTGCTGGCGGGCTGGCCGGTGGTGGAACGTGCGGCACGGGCCGTCGTCGACGACGGACGTCGCGCAGTCGACGCCGGCGCGGCCGGCCACGTCTTCAATCTCGGCCACGGGGTGCTGCCGGAGACCGATCCCGGCGTGCTGACCGACTTGGTGTCGCTGGTCCACTCACTATGACAGCCCGCTCGTATTGTGTTGTGGGCGGCGGAATCTCGGGATTGACGGCGGCGTACCGGCTACGGGCGGCCGCCGGCGACGACGCGACCATCACGTTGTTCGATCCGGGCGATCGGCTCGGCGGGGTATTACGCACCGAGCGGATTGGCGGACAGCCGATGGACCTCGGTGCCGAGGCGTTCGTGCTGCGCCGGCCCGAGATGCCGGCGCTGCTGGCCGAGCTGGGCCTGTCGGGGCGCCAACTGGTCACCACCGGCGCCCGACCGTTGATCTACAGCCAGCAAAAGCTGCATCCGCTGCCAGCGGACACGGTGGCCGGCATTCCGTCGTCGGCGACATCGGTGGCCGGACTAGTCGACGACGCGACGGTCGCGCGCATCGAGGCCGAACCGGCGCGTCCGCTCAGCTGGCGACCCGGAAGCGATCCGGCGGTGGCCGGGTTGGTGGCCGACCGGTTCGGCGAGCAGGTCGTGGCCCGATCGGTGGACCCGCTGCTGGGCGGGGTGTACGCGGGCTCGGCGGCGACGATCGGGCTGCGCGCGGCCGCCCCCAGCGTGGCGGCGGCCCTCGACCGCGGTGCCGCCAGCCTGACCGACGCCGTCCGTCAAGGGTTGCCGCTGGTCACCGGCGCGCCGGTGTTCGGCGCGCTGGACGGTGGCTACCAGGTGCTGATCGACGAGCTGGTAAGCCGCAGCCGGATGCGGTGGATACGTGCCGCGGTGGTACGGCTCAACCGTGCCGGGCGCCGCTGGACGTTGTGCGATGACACCGGTGCTCACTGGTCCGCCGATGCGGTGATCCTGGCTGTTCCGGCCCCGCGGCTAGCACGCCTCGTCGACGGCTCAGATGGCCTAGCCCCGCGCACGTTCACTGCCGCGAGCCGGATCCGGAGTGCGTCGTCGGTGGTGGTGGCGCTCGCGGTGCCCGTCGATACCCCGTTCCCGGAGTGTTCCGGTGTTCTGGTGGCCAGCGGCGAGCGGCTGCGGGCCAAGGCGATCACCTTGTCGTCGCGCAAGTGGGGGCTTCGGGGGGACGCGCAGCTGCTTCGGCTGTCGTTCGGGCGGTTCGGCGACCCCGAAAATCTTGTGGCTTGCACCTCCGACGACGAGCTGCTGGCCTGGGCGTTGGGTGACCTGGCCAGCGTGTTCGGTGTGGCTGTCGACCCGGTCGATGTCCGGTTGCAGCGCTGGATCGACGCGATGCCGCAGTACGGCCCTGGCCATGCCGATCTGGTCGCCGAAGTGCGTGCCGGCTTGCCGTCGACGCTGGCCGTGGCCGGCAGCTACCTCGACGGCATTGGCGTGCCGGCGTGCATCGCGGCGGCCGGTCGCGCGGTGAGCAGCGCAATCGAGGCGCTAGCGACCGAAGTGGCACGATAGGTGCCATGGCCCGCCTCGACTTTGACGCTTTGAACTCGACCCTTCGCTACCTGATGTTCTCGGTTTTCTCGGTGCGGCCTGGCGTGCTCGGTGACCAGCGCGACGCCGTGATCGACGACGCGTCGACCTTTTTCAAGCAGCAGGAGGAACGCGGCGTCGTGGTGCGTGGGCTCTACGACGTAGCGGGCCTGCGGGCCGACGCCGATTTCATGATCTGGACCCACGCCGAACGCGTCGAAGCACTGCAAGCGACCTACGCCGATTTCCGTCGCACCACCACGTTGGGACGGGCCTGCTCGCCGGTGTGGAGCAGTGTGGCGCTGCATCGGCCGGCCGAGTTCAACAAGAGTCATATCCCGGCGTTTCTGGCCGGCGAGGAGCCCGGCGCCTACATCTGCGTGTATCCGTTTGTGCGGTCCTACGAGTGGTACCTGCTGCCCGACGAGGAGCGCCGCCGCATGCTCGCCGAGCACGGCATGGCCGCCCGCGAGTACAAGGACGTCCGGGCTAACACGGTGCCGGCGTTCGCGCTCGGCGACTACGAATGGATCCTGGCTTTCGAGGCCCCTGAGTTGGACCGCATCGTCGACTTGATGCGTGAACTGCGTGCCACCGACGCGCGACGGCATACCCGCGAGGAAACGCCGTTCTTCACCGGGCCGCGGGTGCCGGTCGAACAGCTGGTGAACGCTCTCCCCTGATCAAGGCCCTGAACAAGGGAGAAACGAGGATCGCATGACCCAACCCGACCCGACCGATCCCACCCGTTTCGAGGAGATGTATCGCGACGACCGGATGTCGCACGGCCTGCCTACCGCCACACCGTGGGACATCGGCGGTCCGCAACCGGTGGTTCAGCAGCTAGTCGCATTGGGAGCGATCAAGGGTGAGGTGCTCGACCCAGGCACCGGCCCGGGTCACCACGCGATCTACTACGCCTCCAAGGGATACTCGGCCACCGGCGTCGACGGGTCGGCGGGCGCTCTGGAGCGGGCCCGGGAAAACGCGCAGGAGGCGGGGGTCTCGGTGAACTTCCAGCTGGCCGACGCCACGAAGCTGGACGGACTCGAGAACCGGTTCGACACCGTCGTCGACTGCGCCTTCTACCACACCTTCAGCACCGAGCCCGAGCTACAGAAGTCCTACGTGCAGGCTCTGCGGCGGGCTACCAAGCCGGGAGCGCGCCTGTACATGTTCGAGTTCGGGGCGCACAACGTCAACGGCTTCAGCATGCCGCGGTCGTTGTCCGAGGACGATTTCCGCCAGGTGCTTCCCGTCGGCGGCTGGGAGATCACCTACTTGGGAACGACCACCTACCAGATCAACATGAGCGTCGAGACATTCGAGATGATGGCCGCGCGAAATCCCGATATGGCCGATCGGGTGGAGTCGATACTGGAACGGTTCCGCGCGATGGAGCCATGGCTGGTCAACGGCCGGGTGCACGCCCCGTTCTGGGAAGTCCACGCAACCCGAGTGGACTGACGCCGCAACTGTCACTGGCGTCACTGGGAATCCCGAGCCCGACGGGGAGCGGCCAGACTCGTGAAACGGTGGCTAGCCCGACGGGACCAGGCGCAGCGAGATCGAGTTGATGCAATAGCGCTGATCCGTCGGCGTCGGATAACCCTCACCGGCGAACACATGGCCCAGGTGGCTGTGGCAGTTCGCGCAGAGCACCTCGGTCCGCGTCGTCCCCAGCGAGTGGTCCGGACGCAGAATCACCGCGTCGGAGCTCGACGGGTCGAAGAACGACGGCCAGCCGCAGTGTGACTCGAATTTCTCTGTGCTGCGGAACAATTCAGCCCCGCAGGCCCGGCACTGGTAGACGCCCTGGGTTTTGGTGTCGGTGTACTCACCGGTGAATGGTCGCTCGGTGCCCGCGCGACGCAGCACGTCGAACTCCTGGGGGGTGAGTTTCTGCCGCCACTCGTCATCGGTCAGTTGCAGTTTGGGACGCGACGAGCCGGTGGTCTCAGAAGTCATGCGTCCACGCTAGCGCGCTCCCGTTCGGCCGTCAGCCAGGCTGGATCGATGCCGCTGTGCAGCCGGTTTTCGTTCTTGGCGTCCAGATAGCGGAAGTACAGCACGGTGAACACCACGATCAGCAGCAGCGACCAGCCGTAGGTGATCTTCAGGTATTCCAGCGCGCGCCCATACCTCATCCAGTTAAGCAGCAGCCAGCGGTCCAGCGTCATAAAGCCGTAGATCCCCAGCCACGCCGGCCAGTTGCGGATCAGCGAGTTGGGCAGCACGACCGTCATCAGGAACGGGAACAGCATCATCGAGTAGTAGCCCTGGGCCAGCGACAGCACCAGCCACGACCACAGCAGCAGCACGCCCGCCGAGTTGGTGAACCAGAACAGTGGGTCGCTGGTGCGGTAGTAGCGGTAAAGCAGCCACAAGCTGCCGATGGCTAACGCCGTGAACAGGAGCCGCAGGAACACGATCAGCCAGGTCGGCAGGCCGAAGTACACGCCGTTGCCCTCGATCGAGCTGTTGAAATAGTCACGGGTGCCCAGGATGTAGGGCACTGTGCGGGTGAAGAAGTCCATCGGGTGGCTGACCAGCGGCAGCGCGGCCAGGTTGATGACCACCGGAAGCACAATGGCAGGCACCAGCGCCCGCCACTGGCGATTCAGCAGTGGCAGCAACAGCAGGGGACCGAGAAGTGGTTTGAGCACCAGCGTCAACCCGATCGCCAGGCCGGCCCACCACTCATGGCTGACTTTGCCGTCCAGCAGCCACCGCAAGAACAGCACTTCCAGCAGCAGAATGCAGCCGTTGATATTGGTGAACACCAGCGTGTTGGTCACGGTCTCGGTGCAGAACATCGCCAACAGCAGGGCGGGCGCCGCCACCGAAGACAACGCGTAGTTGAACAACCGCAGCAACAAGTACCAGGCAATCAGGATGGCCACGGTGTTGATCAAGATGAACAGGTAGCGCGATGGCGCGAAGGGCAGGTACCCGAACGGCGCCATCAGCAGCGTGCCGCCGGGCGGGTACAGATAGTGCGGGTCGACGTAGTCGAAGTGCTCGTTGTAGATGTCCAAGCCGTGCCGGAAGTTCGACACCGCCCGGTAGACCGGCTTGAAATCGTCGGTGATGTTGCCGTTGGTCGTGACCACGATGCTGCGGTGCAGCACCGAAAGAATGGCCGCCGGCCACAACACCGACCGCAATATCGTCGCGGTGCTCGGTGCGCCGGTGCGGGGACGGAATGCGGCAAGCATCCAATCGCGCAAGCCGGTTCGGGTCGAGTCAGCTGCCGTCACCAGCGCACCGTACACCGGCGCGCCAACACGAAGTATCAGGCGGGGCAGTAGGTGTCGGTTCCCGGCAGCTTGCCACTCTCCAGATAGCCGATCAGCGGCGGGACGGCGCACGACGAATAGATGCTGGCGCCGTGGCCGATGCCCTGCCACATCACCCGCTTGCTGGCCGCGTTTGCGTTGATGATGGTGGCCGCTGTCGCTGCGACCGCTTCCGAGCCCACGATCGGGTCGTTCTGCACACCCAGCAACAAGACATCGACCTTGAGGTCCTTCGGCGGTTGCGACGGCGAACCTGTCGGCCAGTGCGCGCATTTGACGAGGTTGAGCGCGGCGACGGTGCCGAACTGAGGATAGAGCTTGCCCCAGGCGACCACCAATTCGCGAACCCGGTCCGGGGTCGGGCGGTTGAGCGCGTCGCTGCACGAATTGACGAACTGGCCGTCCGAGTCCTGGGTGGCGTCGGCGCGGTTGATCAAGGAGGACAGCTTGTTGGTGTCGCCGGAGCGGGCGGCCGCGAGCGCGTTGGCCAGGTCCGTGGTGGCGTTGACGCGGCCGGCGCTGGGGTACCCCAAAGCGGTGGTGATGGCGTTGGCCAATTGCGCCGCCGAGGCGCCCCCGGGCCCCTTGCCGGCACGGGCCGCGGCCAGCAGCGCGTTGACGGCGCCCTTGGGATCGGCACCCAGCGCGCAGTTCACCGCAACGCACTGCGCGGCGAACGCGTCGAGCGCGGCCTGCTGGCCCTTGACCTGTTGCTCGGCGGCGGCTTCGGCGTTGACCCCCAACGCAATCGGGGAGTCGAGGATGAGTCTGGCGACCTTGTCGGGGCGCGATCCGGCGTAGGCCAGCGCCACCTGGGCGCCGTTGCCGATTCCGACCAGCGCGACTGCGGGTACGTCCCACAGGTTGCGCAGTCGCTCGATGTCCGATGCGGCGTGTGAGTTGTCGTAGGCCGAATCGCCTGGCGCGATGGCGTCAGTGCAGTTTGTGGTGGCGGTATTCGATATGTCCGAAAGGTTGGCAACTGGATCGTCGCCGGACTGGAATTGCGCCTGATCGCGCATCGCTTGGCGGTCAAAGTGGTCGCGGCAGTCGATCGGGTTCGACATGCCCGTGCCGCGGCGGTCGATGGCGACGATGGGGTGGCTGCGGAGCACGTCGGCTCCCGCCCGCGACAGCCAGACCGGCAACTGCGTCGACGACGGCAGGTCGGAGCCGGTGGTGAAGACAAGGGGCCCGGCGTCGCGCGGGGTCTGATTCGAGCGGGCCCGGACCGCGCCAATGCTCAGGGTCCCGGATCCTCCGTTGACCGGGTCGAGGTCGGCGTCGTAGTTTGCGCAATCCAGCTTGACGCCGGGCGCGGCGGGGACGGCCGCGTCCGCGAAGATCCGCGACGTGCAATCGTGCCACGACAAGTCGTTCTTGGGTGCGGCGATCGGCGGCGGACCGGCCGGCGGCGGCTTCGTGGTGTCCGCGCCCTGCGGTCGGGCGCCCGAGTTGGTGGCGAAGCGCGGGTCTGCGGCCAGGCCCGGGACGCAGCCGGTCAGCACCGCGATCACCGCGATCAGAATCGTGGCGGACGTGATGTGCCGACTCATGCCGACCACAGTAACCACCCCGTGCGTCGTTGCGGCATTGCCGCCGCGCTCAAGCTTTGATGTAGCGGGTGTAGAGGTAGCCGGCATCGTCGGTGAGAACGTGGGCACAGCGCATCTGGGTCAGAAGCTGACCCGGGCCGGTGGCGATACGGCGGGCCAGGCCGCCGACGAGAACGGGCGCGATCGTCAGACACAGCTCGTCGAGCAGGTTGTGCTGGATGAACGAGCCGAGCAGCATCGGGCCGCCTTCGGTCAGGATGCGACACATTCCGCGGGCCTCGAGGGTCGCCAATAAGGCGGCCTCGTCGACCTTGCCGGGATCGTCGCCAGAGCAGTCGACCACATCGGCGAGGTCAGCAAGCAGATGGCGTGTCTCTTCGGCGGCCGCCGTGCAGGTGAGCACCATCGGCGGCACCTCGGTCCGCGTGAACACCGCCATATCCCGGTCAAGGCGACCCGACTTGGTGACGATGGCCAGTTGCGGAACTTCGCTTTGCCCCCGGGCCTGCCGCCGCTGGCGCGGCACGACGCCCAGGTGCGCGCCGGAGTAACCCTCTATCCGGACGGTGCCTGCGCCGACCACGACGACATCGGCGAGTTCACGCAGCATGTTGAAAACAAACCGGTCGCCCGGCCCCGCCATTGCGCCGCTTTTGCCTTCGGCGGTGGCGCCGCCATCCACGCTGGTGATGAAATTCGCCCGCACCCAGATGCCGTCCCGGTCAGCCGGATAGCCGTAAAGCCGCGGGAGTTCCCGGTCGTCGAGTTCGCGCCCGGATTCGAGCAGCTTCAGCGGTGTCTGGGCGGCTCGGCCAGCGGCGGTGCTGGCTGCTGGGCCAGTTTCAAAGTCGGGCATCCATTTGATTGCAGCACGCCGCTACAGTGCCTGCATGCACGGGTCCGCTTCTCCGAACGCGCCCGGCGCTTTCCGACGGGTGGGTCACCTGGTGGATCGGCATCCGACCGTGTCGCCGGAGCGGCTGATCGCCCAACTCACGCCGCCGCCAACATTCGCCGAGGTGAGCTTCGCGACATATCGTCCTGACCCCGCGGAACCGACCCAGGCTGTCGCCGTGGCGGCCTGTCAGGAGTTCTGCCGGCAGGCCGTAGAGCGTCGGGCGGGCCGCAGGAAGCTGTTGGGCAAACGCGCGGTGCTGCCCGGTGTTGGGTTGTACCTGGACGGCGGGTTCGGTGTGGGCAAGACCCACCTGCTGGCCTCGGCCTACTACCAGTTGCCCGGCGGCGGGCCGGATGCCCCGACTCGCCCCAAGGCGTTCGCGACATTTGGGGAGCTGACCCAGCTGGCCGGGGTGTTCGGCTTTGTCGAATGCATCGATCTGCTGGCCGAGTACACGGCGGTGTGCATCGACGAGTTCGAACTGGACGATCCGGGCAACACCACGCTGATCTCACGGATGCTCTCGTCACTGGTCGAGCGGGGTGTGTCGGTGGCCGCTACCTCCAACACGCTGCCCGAGCAGCTCGGCGAGGGCCGCTTTGCCGCCCAGGACTTTCTGCGCGAGATCAATACGCTGGCAAGGATTTTCACCACTGTCCGGATCGGGGGACCGGACTACCGGCACCGCGAACTGCCGCCGGCGCCCCAGCCGTTGTCGGATGAGGAAGTGGCCGCGCGCGCGACGGGCGTCCAGGGGGCGACCCTCGACGAGTTCGACGCGCTGTGCGCGCACTTGGCCACCATGCATCCGTCGCGGTATCTGACGCTGATCGAGGGTGTGACCACAGTCTTCCTGACCGGCGTGCACGGTATCGACGACCAGAACGTTGCGCTGCGGCTGGTGTCGCTGACCGATCGGCTGTATGACGCCGGCATCCCGGTGGTGGCTTCCGGGGCGAAGCTGGACACCATCTTCAGCGAGGAGATGCTGGCCGGTGGCTATCGAAAGAAGTACCTGCGGGCCATCTCACGGCTGTTGGCGCTGACCGCCGGCAGTTAGCGAAGCTCCCGAACCATGACGTAGTCGTTCTCGCGACGGGTGCCCACTTGAAACGTTCTGGTGCCGTTTATCTTAAAGCCGCTCTTGATGTAAAAGCGTTGTGCGCGTTGGTTTTCCTGATTGACGCCAAGCCACACGCAGCGGGTGCCCCATTCGGCGGTGGTAGCCAGCGTACGTTCCATCAACGCCGTCGCCACGCCGGCACCGTGATAGTCGGGCAGCAGGTACAGCTTCGACAGCTCAGCGGCCGGGCGAATTTCGACAGCCCGCTGCACGTCGGTGTCGTCGTCGACGCCGCGAATCAGCATGGCGTAACCGACAATCCGGCCGTCCCGCTGTGCGGTGAGAATCGCACGTTGCGGATCGGCCAGATACTGGGCGAAGCGCGTCGCGGACAGGTTGGTGTCGATGAACGACGCGATGTTTTCGGGAGGTGTCGACGGCGGGCATGCCAACGGAAAAGTGTGTGCGGCAACGGTAGCCAGCTCTTCGGCATCGATGGAATCCGTCGTGGCGACATGGACGGCTAGCGTCAGAGGTTCCATTGCGCGAGGTGCTGGCCCGTCTTCTTGTCCAACAGGACGACGTTGGAGACCGGATCGCGGTAGGCGTCCCAATACACTTCACCGCGGACGATCGCTCCTTGGGGCGCATTCACGATCACGTTGTCCAGCGCGTCGGGTGCGTCGGATGTCCGGGGCTTGTAGGCGTCGGCGAACGGCGTCACGCCGTCGAAGCTGAAGTTGGTCGCCATGATGAACGAATTCGGCACCCGGACAGCACGGATCGTCACGTCGGCGCGCTCGACCGAGCTGCCGGGAAAGCTTTTGACCGGGACGCCGCTGCGCGTGTAGCCGAATCCCGGCGGCGGGTCGCACGGCTGCACGCTGCTGACGGTGACGTCTGCGACGTAGGTGCCGGTATCCACCCGCAGCGTGTCACCGATGTGGCCGATCGGCGCGTCGCCGGCCCGCGCGCGGGGACCGACCGCAGCGGTGACGCTCGCAGCGGCGACGAGGAAGGCGGACAAGACGATCAGCCAGCGGTGCATCTTTGCCTCCTCGGCTCCCTTCTGGGACCTTCGCATGATTACACACGGGGTGTCGCGAAGGGGAGGGGTTGGACCACCTGGTCAGCCCTCTTGAGCAGCGCCCGGGCTGACGCTCTTGCCGCCGGTGAGTGATTCGAGCGCGGCGATCAGGTCGACCTCGACGCGTGCCTTGTCGACGCCGGATCGGTGCAGTGGTCCGGCACCGTCTTCGAGTTCGAGCAGCGCCAGCAGCAGGTGTTCGGTGCCGATGTAGTTGTGGCCGAGCCGAAGTGCCTCGCGGAAGGTCAGCTCGAGCGCCTTGCGCGCCGGGCCGCTGAACGGGATGAGCTCCGGTGGCTCGGCATCCGCGCGGGGCGCGGCCGTGGATGGGGTCACGGCTGACCGCAGAGCCTCGGTGTCGACGTGCTGTCGATGAAGCAACACGGTAGCCAGCGCGGCCGGATCACTGAGCACCCCGAGCAGCAGGTGGTCGGGTGTGATCTCGCTGTTGGCGGCTTCGTGTGCGGCATTCTGGGCCGCGACCACGGCATTTCGGGCGCGCGGTGTGAAGCGCCCAAAGCCCTGGTCGGGGTCCAGTGTGGTGGCCTCGGCTCGCGGGACGAATCGCTTTTGGGCGGCCTGCTTGGTGACGCCCATGCTTTTGCCGATGTCGGTCCAGGACGCTCCCGAGCGGCGTGCCTGATCGACGAAATGCCCGATCAAGTGGTCGGCGATGTCGCCCAAATGCTCAGCGGCCAGCACGGCATCGGCGAGTTGGTCCAGCACGTTTGGGTGCACCTGTTTGATGGCGTTGATCAGTTCGTCGAGGCGGACGGGATAGGCGATGGGTGTCGGCTGAGCCATGCGTCAACAGTAGGTTGACGCGATGGCCGTGTCAACCGAGGGTTGACGGTCTGCTGCGCCATCGTGAAAGTCTTGGCGCACAGTGCTATTCGCGGTTTGGCTGCACGAGATGCGGGCTTATCGCCACTCTGGGACGATCGGGAAGCTATGAGACTGCTCCTGACGCTGACCAGCCTTGCCGCCATGATCGGCATGGCCGTGCCCGCGTACGCCGATAGCAACGATGACGAATTCCTCGCCACACTCCACGCGGCCGGAATCAGCTATCCGAACCCGGACCGGGCCATAGCAGCCGGCAAATGGGTGTGCAACATGGTCTACCAGGGCAACCAGATGGTGGATGTCGTCAAGACGGTCCAAACCGCCAACCCTGGACTCACCGGGGACAATGCCGCCAGGTTCACGGCAATCGCGGCCAACGTGTACTGCCCGAAAACGCTGTCGGGCAATACCCAATAGGTTGAGATTGACAGCGTGTCAACTTCGGGTTGACGGTTTGCTGCGCACGTGATTGTGATCAGATTTTTACAACGCCGCTACGGGGGACAGGTTAACGAAACCTGTCGTCAACATTTCGCCTTTACCATCCTGTGACTAACAGCGGGCCCATGTTTGCGGAGAGGAAGCAAATTTGGACTTCCTTCAGGCGCAGTTGGTCGATCCGCTTGGCAATGCCCTGAACACGCACGTCCTCATTTATTTGCTCATCGGGGTTGGCATCTATTTCACGGTCCGCACCCGATGCATTCAGATCCGCTACTTCGGGCGCATGCTTCGCCAGCTCCGGGGATCCCACCGCCAAGACGGTGGGATCTCGTCTTTTCAGGCATTCTGCGTTGGCCTTGCGTCGCGGGTGGGCACCGGAAACATCGCTGGGGTCGCTATCGCGCTCACTGTCGGCGGTCCCGGCGCGATCTTCTGGATGTGGGTGGTGGCAGCGCTCGGCATGGCAACGGCGTTAATTGAGGCCACCCTTGGCCAGATATTCAAAGTCCGCTCGGGTGACGGTGCTTTCCGGGGTGGCCCCGCCTTCTACATCCACCGTGGGTTGGGCTCACGGGCGGGCGGTGTGGTCTTTGCCCTGCTACTGGTGTTCACCTTCTCGACTGCGTTCAACATGGTGGAGACCAATGCGATCAGCGGCGTCTTGAAGTCATCGCATGGTATCGAAATCGGTTGGACAACAGTGGGCCTGGCCGTGCTGGCAGCGCCGGTACTGTTCGGCGGGGTGCGCAGGGTCGCCAAGTTCGCGGGGTCTGTCCTTCCGGTGGTGGCGGTGGTTTATGCGCTGATGGCCCTTGCGATTGTGGCGGTCAATCTCACCCAGCTGCCGACGGTAATCGAGGAGATTATCGGCGGCGCAATCGGAATCAAGCAGCTGGCAGGCGGTTTCGCCGGCGGTTTCGCCGCGGCGATGCTTACCGGGGTCAAGCGGGGCCTGTTCGCGTGCGAGGCGGGAATGGGCAGTTCGCCCAACATTGCGGGCGCAGCGACCGTGTCACATCCGGTGGAGCAGGGCCTGATCCAGTCGCTCGCCGTTTTCGTCGACACCATGGTGATCTGTACGGCGACAGCGTTCATCGTGCTGATGTCGGGTCCCGGTGTCTACGATCCGGCTCATACGGGTTCGATTGCCGGTGCGACCCTGACGGAGTCGGCGATCGCCGCTGGCCTCGGTTCGTGGACCACCGTAGTTATGACCACAGTGGTGTTCGTGTTCGCGTTCTCCTCGGTGCTCAGCAACTACGTAATTGCCGAGGCCAACCTGTTCTTCCTGGGCGGGCGCCGTTGGGCGATCAACGTGCTGAAAGTTGTGACGCTGGCTGGCGATCGTGATCGGCGCCATGTCCAAGCTAAAGGTGGTCTGGGCGTTTGCCGATCTGACGATGGCACTGATGGCCATCGTCAATCTGGTCGCGATTTGCTTGCTGGGCAAGTGGGCGTTTGCGGCGGTGAGGGATTTTCATCGTCAGTACGCGCGGGGCACGGAGCCGGTCTTCATTGCCAGCGAGGCCGACCTGCCCGGCGTTCTCGACGGCGACATCTGGGAAATCGCGGAACGCCGGCAGGTCGGAGCGCTACCCGGGTCGCTGCGGATCCCTCGGGCGCCTATCCGGCCGTCGAGGATCTCACGAGCGCCGGCAGCGTAACGGGGTCGGTTCGGGGCACGGGATGCGTGCGCACCGCCGCCCTGGTTCACGACACTCGCGGCCGCGCATTACTGCCCCAAGTACCTGATCGGCGAGGGTCGACCCCCGAAACCGGATGGTGCCGGCGGCTAAGCGATCGCTGACCAACCGTCGGGCCCGCGCTGATCGGACCGAGTCGCAATAGGCTAATCGCTATGCGCGTCGATCCGGGACCGCTGACGTGGGGCGCTGTGGTTCAGACATGGCACCTGGACCTGACCTCCGCGACGGTAATCGTGTTGCTGGCCAGCACATACGCGTGGTGCTACAGGCGCGTTCGGAACAGCGAGCAACCGGTCGAACCGGTGCAGGCCGGGTGTTTTGGCGTTGGCATTGTGCTGTGGGTCCTTGCCACGATAAGCGCAATCGGCGCCTACGCCTACGCCTTGTTCTGGATGCGCGCGCTGCAGGTGCTGTTGCTGCTTTACGTCGCGCCGTTTTTCCTCGCGCAGGGCAAGCCGGTCACTGTGGTGCGCACTGCGCTGGGCCCAGCTGGCCGTGACCGCATTGATCGGCTGTTGGCGACCCGGTTCGCCCGGGTGATCGCGCACCCGGCGACCACGTCGCTGGGGATGCTGGCCACGCCGTGGCTGCTCTACCTGACACCCTGGTACACCGCGGCCCTGCAGCACGAATGGATCGGCGCTCCCACCCGAATTTTGTTGGTAGCGATAGGTTTTAGCTACTTCTATGCCCGATTGCAAGCAGACCCCGTGCCGCGCAAATACTCCCAGCTGATCTCATTGCTGATCTCCGTTGCTGAGACCCTCGGCGATGGAGTCCTGGGATTGGTCATCTGGCAGGGCTCGTTAATCGCCACGGCATATTACTCGGGGTTGCACCGAAGCTGGGGCCCGGATCAGCGGCTAGATCAGACGATCGGGGCCGGCGTCTTGTGGATCCTCGGAGATGTGGTCGGGTTGCCGTTTGTGCTGTTGTTGATGCGCGCGCTATCCCGTGACGAAAAGGCGCACGCGATCAAGGTGGATGCCGAGCTGGACACCGCGGAAGCGGCCCAGAGCGAAACCGCAGCGCCGTCGGGATTGTGGTGGGAGAACGACCCGCAACTGCGCGAGCGATTCCGCCGACGCTGACTGGTCTTTCCCTGAGCCGCGCGGGCTTCGACGATGCTGAAGGGCGATGCGGTGTCCACCACGCGGATCATCTGGAAACCGGCTGCGTCGAGTATGCGGCGGTACTCGCTGGCGGTGCGTTCTCGGCCATTGTTGATCAGAGCCCGCAAAATTCTGCGCAGGGCCTCAGGATCGGCCGGACCTTGTTGGCCAATTCATCGATGGGTAACGGCCCGCCAGCGAGCGCGTCTGCGACGCCCAAGTTGGCAACCGCGGTGATCGCCTGCGACACCAACCCGCCGAGAATCAGCTGGTACATCACCTCCGTCGGGGGTGTCTGTCGGTCGAGTGAAGGCATTTCAGAAGTCGTCACGGTGCGCCCTTGAGGTCGATGCAACAGTAACTCAACGGAGTCTTGCATGGATTGCCGAGGAATTTGCCTGTGGATGAGCTGTTCGCCTCGTGCAGACGCCAAAGTGCTGGATTTGGAGCACTATCCGGAGATCCTGGGCTGGAGCCCACTTGGGAGATTTGAAATTAACATGATTTACGCCCAGTGGCTCCAGCGATCCGCTATGTTGCGCGAGACGCCGGTGATTGTGGCCGCACCCCAAAGGAGCTGATGGTGATGAAGGTATCGGTCGTGGCAGCCGGCTTGGCGGCGAGCACCTTGGTGCTTGGTGTGGCGGTTACGGGGTGCGGAAACGGCAAGTCGTCAAGTCCATCGTCGTCAACGTCATCGTCTACCTCGACTTCTCCCGCGTCGTCGTCGCCCGCGGCACCGACATCGAGCAGCGGTGCTGCCCAGCCTTCGGACTACAGCGGTTTGCTCATCAAGCCCAGTGACATCGTCGTGCCAGGCGACACCTTCACTCTGGCGCAGACGCTGCCAGTTCCCAACCCGGCGGGAGTTGAAGGCGTGTTCATGAATCAGGGCGGCTCTCGGAAAATCGACGACACGATCTATGTCTATCCCGACACCGGCGCGGCGTCACAGGCGCTGGACCAGAGCGCCAAGGCCATTCCTGAACTGAGTGTGAAGGCCACGCCTACACCGGCTGACGTGGGCACAGGCGGCCAGATGGCCGTGGGGCCATCGCCTGACGGCTCCAAAGCTAAGGCGATCGTGATGTTCACCGAGGGCAAGGTCGTCACTGTCCTTGAGTTCGAGAGCCCGCCGAACGATCCGGTGCAACCGGACTTCGTTCTCGATCTGGGGCGGAAGCAGGATGCGGCCATCAAGAGCGGACTGCCTGCGTGAACGCCATTAGGCGGTCAGGCCAGCGGTGAGAGCAGGGCTGGCCGCAGGTGCGGCGCTGGTCGGTGTGACCGGTCTGTTGGGTTGGGGCGGTGCGCGGGCTTTAGTCACATGGATCGAGCAGAATCCGGACCCTTTTCCACGCGAACGGCTCATCGTCGAACCAGAGGGTGTGGAGGTCCTGATCACCCGCCCTGACGGGACGGTGTTGCGCGCGTTGGTTGCGGGGCAAGGACCGCCGGTGATTTTCGTCCACGGCTACACCGCCACGCTCGCGGAGTGGAACTTCGTGTGGGATGAGCTGCTGGCCCGGGGCTTTCGTGTCATCGCCTTTGACCAGCGCGGCCACGGGCGTTCTACGCTCGGCTCCGACGGTATCGGATCTGAGCCCATGGCGGCCGACCTCGCCGCGGTCCTGCAGCACTTCGACATTCGCGACGGCGTGCTCGTCGGACACTCGATGGGCGGATTCGTCACGATCCGCGCCATGATCGACCACGCCGACCTCGCCCTGCGGCTGCGCGGACTCGTGCTGTTCGCCACTTGGGCGGGCCGCGTCCTGGATGGAGCGCCGCAGAACCGACTTCAGATCCCGCTGCTACAACGCGGCATCCTGCAAAGGCTGCTACGCAACAGGACCATTGCGGTGCTGTTCGGGGCCGCACAATGCGGGGCGCGCCCCTCACCGGCGATGATCTCGGTGTTCGTCGAGCTCTTCAACCAACATCTCGATGAACACGGACCGCTGCTTCCGATCGTGCGGGCCTTCTCGCGCGAAGACCGCTACCCGCGGCTAGCCGAGATCGCGGCGTCGACCGTGGTTATGGTCGGCTCCGCCGATCGCACTACGCCGCCAAGTCACTCGCGCCGGCTCGCCTCGGGTATACCCGGTGCGCGGCTCGTCACGGTTCCCGACGCGGGGCACCTCCTGAATTGGGAAGGGGCCGACGAGCTGGTCAAGGTCATCAAATCGTTTCCAGCACAGCGGGATTCGGGGTAGCCAGGCAGCTAACCCCAGCTAGCGTGCGTTACGTCGCCGGATACGCTGCGCGCCAACGGCTTTCGGCTCGCTCCGATGGCCCGAAATTGGCCCGCATCACGGGCACCAGGGCGGGACTGGGCAGAAAGGAAGGGTCGGCAGCGGTAGATAGGAGGTTTGAGTAGGCACAGGTCCAGGTGGAGGTGGCTGCTTAAACGGAACCTTGTTCCAAGCGTAGAAGGTACCGGTGCCAATGTCGTGGACGCCAGCCGAGTCCCAGTAGAAGTCGTGGCAGACACTCCTGTCCCAAGGAATGGGTCTGCCCGCCGGATCGGGGTCACCTGGGCACCACTTCTGGCAGGCACTCCCGTTGCTCGGGCAGCCGGGAGCGGCCTGGGCGATGTGTGCGGCCAGCCCCAAACCGGCCAGACCCAAACCGCTCCACACCGCCACGGTCGTTGCTAACCCCGCGATGCCCGCTTTCATTAATCTGGGATTCTCCACGGCAGCATCTCGTCTACTGCGAATACTCGTAAATCGCGAAATTCCGTTCATGGTTGGTTCCTTCGAAGACGAGCTCAGGAGTGGGGTGGCACGGGGCACCAAAACAGGCCGCAATTGAACGTGGGCGCGTGGGAAGGAGGCGGCGGCGCGTACTTTGGCGGGTTCTCCGTGTCCCAGCACTGATTCCAGTACTTGTTCTCACCCCATGCCGGGTTCCAGGGCTGGTTTGGGCGCCAATGAACTTGCGGCGCAAGACCGCTGGGCCTGGGCGGTACCTACGGCCAGCCCGAATCCGGCCACCGCGAGCCCGCCCGACAGCAGCACCCCGGCAATGGTCCGCTTCAGGGTGTGGGTGCAGTTCATCTTTTTTCCTTTGCTTATTAGCGGATGCCTCGCAGGTCTGAAGGTTCGCCTGCGCGCGGAAACCGATCGCGGGAAATCAGGCGTCTTGCGGTCGGAGAGTCAACCCCGCCTGGGGTCGGTCGCGGGGCCGACAACACGAGGCTGCCGCACACCGCTTGCCTCATCTTCGCGAAATTCTTGTGAAACTCTTGCGTTCGCTCGATAGCGATTGCGAAGGCGGGACAGCGGAATGCCTTCGCCGATCAGCCAGAGCGCCCGAGGCGGGCGGTGTCTTCCAGGAGATCGGCGGCGCTGGCAACGCTTTCGGCGGGTTTGGTCATCTGGGCGGCGACCTCACGGGCTCGAGTGACGTATTGCGGAGTGAGGATGGAGCGCAGGTCGGCGACCAGTGATTCCTGGGTGGTGGCCGAGAAGTGCCGCCCAGAGCCGACTTCCAGCCGTTCGACCGCGGCTGCCCAGATCGGCTGATCGAGCCACAGCCACAGGATCAACGTGGGGATTCCGGCCCGCATGCCTGCGGCGGTGGTGCCGGCGCCCCCATGGTGGACGACTGCGCGGCAAGCAGGAAAGATGGCCGCGTGGTTCACCGCGCGCACAACCTTTACGTGGTTGGAATGCGGGAGGTGGGTGAAGTCATTCGGGCCGGTGCAAATCAACGCCCGCTCGCCCAACTGCATGCAGGCCGCGCTGATCATGGCGACCGTGTCAGCGAAAGATGCGACCGGCGTGCTGCCAAAGCCGAAGTAGATCGGCGGTTTTCCAGCGGCAATCCACGACAAGGCCTCGTCGTCGGCATCCGTTGGCAACTCCAGCGTCAGCGCGCCGACGAAGGGCCGTCGGCCATCGGATTCCACCCATTCGGCTGCCGGCCCGGGCAAGCACAGCTCGTCGTAGGCCTGGATCTGTAGCGACGTCGAGGGGCTGGTTGCCTCCGGCAAGCCCAACGCACGGCGTTGCGCGTCGTCTGTCTCCTTCGTGATGTTCGAATACAGCCACCCAGATGACCAAATCCGCGCCGGGAAGAAGTGCAGCACAGCCAGGGGAATGCCGTAATACTCGGCGATGTTGGCGGCCAGACCCTGCTCGTTGAAGCCCGCCACTAGCAGGTCGGCCCCATTTGCCAGCGACGTCAGCGTCGCGCTCTTCTCCGCCTTGACCTGGCTGACATGCTCAATAACTTCGGGCAACATGCTGATCGGATTCTGGATCTTCGGCAACAAGTTGCGGACCAAATCCGTGGCGGGGTTCATCTCCTCCTGCGAGTCCGGCCCGTAGGCGACCGCAGCAAGCCCCGCCGACTCGATGAAGCCAAGCAGGTTAGGCGGGACCGCCATGCGCACGTCGTGACCTCGGCGCAGCAACTCCCGACCGACGGCGGCGCAGGGCTCGACATCGCCGCGACTTCCATAGCCTGCCAGCACAACTTTCATCGGCGCAACCTAACTCGCGGTGATGCCTACACGTCCAACGTTGCCGCGTTGACTGGGGGCTTCGAGTGCCGCGCGGTTGCTGGCAGCACTTCACCCTAGCGAAATGCGACGCGGGCGCGGCCCGCGACGCAAACGCGCATTCACGACCCTGACCGTCTGGCCCCCGTCTGGCCTTCTGGGCGCTTCGCGATGACGATGCGGCCGGGAACAGCGGGAATCTGTTCGAAGATTGAGACGGGCACGTTCAACACCGCTGACAGCACGTCTTTGGGTATGGCGGTGAGAGACTGACCAATGCCGATGTCGTCCTTCGGTTCCGCGGCGTCAGAGTTGAATACGATGAGGGCCACCAATTCCTCGGTGGCGCTGGCGTTCTCGAAGTAATGATAGTGGCCCTGCGGCGCGAAGATGACGTCGCCTTTGCCAGCTTCGAAGGCGTCCTGGGTGCCGTTGGGTCCGACGAACACCCATCGGCTCCTGCCGGCCAGGATCACGTTGATTTCCCACGCGCTGGGATGCCAGTGCGGTTCTCGAATGCCGCCGACAGCCAGCCGCGCCAGATAGACGGGCGCCTTTCTGGCCGACCAGAATGGGCCAGTTCTCGCTGTTGGCGCCTTGCAGACTGCCGCCGGGGAAGACGTTGCCCCCCAGTCGGCCAGGTGAAAGAGGTGCGGATGATCGGGGTCGGTGCCTCCGGCCGTCTGTTCGCCACGACCGACCGGCGTGATCTGCTCGCTAGGCCAGGCCGCAGCCGTCGATCCCAGGGCCCTCCGGCAAGGGCTGCGGGGGCGGGGTGGCCGAGCCGGGCGGATTCGGTGACGGCACCGTGCGGTCGTCGACCGACGGCTGCGTCAATCAACCGGTCTGTCAAGAAACGCTTCCTCGGTCACCGAGCGTTTCGCTCGCCGCCACGGCTGGTTGACGGCGTTCGCGGCGGCGCAGGTTGGCGGCCGCGACGCGGATCATCATCTTCGGCTGCAGCAGCCGAGTGGGCGGGTCGACGAAGGCGACGACCTTTGTGAACTGTTCGGCGACAACGATGTCGGACTCGGCGGCGGCCTGAAGCCGGTCGACGTACCTGTTGGCGAGGCGCAACGACAGTGGCCTGGGGCCTTCGACCTCGGGCAGGTTGAGATCACCGCCAACCGCGAATCGCCAGGCCACCCCGATCGGTTTCGCCGCGGCACGGAAATAACGCCGCGCCAAGCCATTCGCGCCATTGCGGTGTAGACATTGGCGCAGCGCCTGCGCCTGCAGGGCGGCCACCGTCATGCCCTGGCCGTAGATGGGATTGAAGCTGCAGATTGCGTCGCCCACAACCAGCAGACCGGCGGGGAACCGCCGCATCTTGTCGTAGCGTCGCCAGCGACTCTCGGGGTAACGGAAACGACAGACTTCGGTGAGTGGCTCGGCCGCACGGATCGCCGCCAGCACATGCGCCGGAGCCAAACCCTCGGCGAAGGCAAGCATTTCGGCCGGCTCGGACGGCGGTTCGCGGCCTGCCATCCCGCCTACGGTGAACATCCAGGTGTCGTTTTCGTAGCCGGCTAACGCCATTGCGGTGGGCCGGCCTGGGACGGGAGTGACGAGGACGACCAATTCCTTGAGCGTGCCGGGCGGGATCCGCAGCAGCTGACTGGAATACACCACACGCACACTGACTTGGTCTTCAGACGGGCGCCCATAGCCCAAGGCGTCCAAGAACGTCGGTGTTCGCGCACCCCGGCCGGTGGCGTCAGCGACCAGATCCGCCCTCAATACTCGTTCACTGCCACCGTCACGGGAACGGATCCGCGCGCCGGTGACACGATCCCGTGCCGTGGTCGACGTCAAATTAACAACGTCGTAGTCCTCAAACAGCGTGATATTCGCCCTTTCGCGCACCCGTCGCCGAACAAGACACTCCAACAATGGTCTGCTTGGGATAAAGGCGGGCGGGATGTCTCTGAACCCTCCACTACTCACAATCTGATGGCCGGCAATAGAAGAGAACACCTTGGACAGGTCGGTGTAGTCCAAGCACAGGGACCCCGGCCGCGACGAGGTCGTCAAGGAATCCGGGAAAGAGCTCGGCCAGGACCTGGGAGCCTCGCCCTAGCAAGGCATGCACATGGCGGCCCTGCGGAACCCCCCGCCGGTTCACTGCGTCGTCGGGCAACATGTCCCGCTCGACCACGGTGACCGTCTCATAGAAGTCGGCAAGCACCCTCGCGGCCAACAGCCCGCCCATGCTTGCGCCGAGAACCACCGCATGCTCACCGATCTTCGGCACGAGCCACCACCCAACCAAGCGTTAGCTGATTGCAACCGATCATCCACCACTTGCCGCACCTGGATGGGAGATTCCGCGAATAAGCGCAACCAGTCGCCCGAGCGTCGATCGATGAGGCGCTAGGTGCTGTCGGGCGGAGGGGTGATGACATTGGGGAACGGGTCGGCGGGTCTGGCGCCCTGCGTCATTTGGCCTGTCCTCCGGTGCGTGACGCATCCCACCGGCTTATTGCGCGTTTATCGCGCGGAAATTGGTTCGTAGACCTAGGTACCGCATCTGAGTTGCACAAACTCTGGTGCGCGATACTGGCGCCTCTCTGTGTCAAGTAGTCGGTTTTTGCCGGGTTGTAGGGTTTGGGGGCGGGCTCGGGAAGTGACTTGTCTGAAGAGCCGGTGTGCGGGGTATCAGCTGGCCGCGCGAGACGATAGAGCCGCCCCCGAGTGTCCTCCCGGGCCCGCCTTTTGTTTGACTGCGTCGCCGATCAGCTGTCGGTACGCGATGTCGGACAGGCGGCGTTTCAAGCAGCGCATGGCTTCGTTGTGATTTTTGCCTTCGGATCGTTTCCGCAGGTAGTAGGCTCTGCCGGGGGTATCGTGGCGGACTTGGGCGATGGCCATGACGTGGAGGCAGAAATTGAGTTGGCGATCGCCAGCGCGGGAAAGCCGGTGGCGCACCACCTCGCCGGAGGACACCTCGATGGGGGCGGTGCCGGTGTAACTGGCGAACGCGGCGGCCGAGCGGAAGCGACTAACATCACCGACGCGGCCGAGGATCTTGCCGGCGGTCAGCGCGCCGAGACCATGCAACTCGGTCACGGTGGTGCGCGATGCGCTGACGGCCATCTGGATATCATTGGCGGCCTTGGCGATCCGGCGATCGAGCTGGCGCACCTCGCTGACCAGATCCATCGCCAGGGCACGCAGCGTCTTGGCGGCGGCGTCGCGGGGTCGCACGCCGCGCAAAAGTTCGGCGGCATGATCGGCGCTCAGGTGGCGCCTGGCACCAGCCGGAACCAGCCTGGTGAGCACGACATGGAGTCGGTTGACGGTCTGGGTGCGGGTCTTCACTAGGTCATCGCGGTGCTCGACGACAGCGCGCAAAGCCGTGGTAGCGGCATCGATCTCGGCAGTGCCCAGCGCGTGTGACGTGAGCGCAGCGATACCGACCGACAGCGCGTCGGCGTCGTCGTTTTTGCGGCCGTGCCCGCTCGAGAGCACTCGCACCCGAGCGGCCAGCTTCGCCGGGACATCGATTACCTCGATGCCATCGGTACGCAGCAGCGTAGTCAGCGGTGCCCCCACACCGGCGGCTCCTTCGATTGCCCAGCGGGCGTGCGGCCAGCGGTGCGCGAACCGGCGCAGCGCCCGATAGCCGTCGCGGCTGACCGGCACACGCACGGTGGCCAATGGCTGCAGAAAACCATCCACCGCGGCCGCGGTCCACGACGCCTTGTGCGGATCAACCGCAACCAAGACCCGATCATCGAATATTCTCGTCACCGCAACCGGCACCAACCTCCCTCTTGTTGGGCGGCGGGGTACCCGGGGCGGTGCACGCGGTATTCGCGCTACTCACGATTTTCACCTGCGGGCTATTCGGCATCATTTGGTTGATAGTGGCCGCGACGTCTCATGAACGACGCGCCTACATAGCAGTCGACCCCTACGGCAATGTCACCTTCAACGGCCGTCAAGGGACCGTCGTGGATCCGGCAGCCAAAGGCCCAGCACAAGCAAACGGTGTGGATTCGGCTGCCGAAGGCCCAGCAGCAGCAGGCCCCTCGAACAAGAGCTTTTTGGCAAGACATACTGTGGCGATCGTCATTGGTGCGGTCGTGTTGGTGGCCGGCGGTTGCGTCGCGGCCATAACAGCGTCGGTCAATACGCAAAAACCCACGCCTAACACGCCGAGGGCGACCCCGACGATGACACCGGAGCAGAAGTTCAAACAGGACATGGACAACGAATTCGACGCCCAAATGAATCCGGGCAAGGACCCGATCCGTGACTTCTTGACCTACCGATACTTTACCGACGCCATTATCGTGACGGGACACGAAATCTGCGGATACCTGGGATCGCACAGTTACGACGAGACGGTCCAGGGGTTCAAACTCAGCTTGCCACTGGCATACCCGACCGACAGCGACGGCAGGGCGTTCGTGAACATCGCGATCAACGATTTGTGCCCGCAATACTCCAGCATGAGACGCGGCACGGGAAGGTGACGGCAAGCTCGCCGGCTCCGCTCTGCGGGTCCTAATCGATGACGGGTGCTGGGTGCAGTTATGGGCTTCACGCCCACACATGGGGCGGGTAGTCGCCGTATAACAGCGCGCTCATCGCCGGCGAGCACCCAGGCATGCTGCTGATCGGCCCGGGCGATCAACGCGGCGCGCTGGGCTCGCTCAGCGTCATCGCGATCGGCCAGCCGATTCGACCACATCCAGAACAGGACACCGAGCACGACGATGCCCAGCACGAGCAGGATGCACCACCAGAACTTCACGAGAAACCCGATCAGCAGCAGCGGCGCGAACAACGCTGTCATGGAAGCCCCCTAACCCTGCTTTTAGTCTCCACTTTCCTGATACAAACGCCCGTGAACGGACCCAGATTCATGTCTACTCGCGTACACCGCTTAAGCCGAATGATGTTGCGCCGCACGATGATTACAGACGCTAATACACTCATTGAGACGGGCGAATATATGAATAGGTCGGGGGTTCGATTCGCCCGGGCAGCCCAGGCGGTTCCAACTAACAGCGGATATACGACTAATCGGCATCGCTGGCCCAATGAAATTCGGAGATGGCTGTACTGGGGCGGCGGGCGCCCGGCGACGCTACTCCGGCGCGTTCTCAGCGATTGGGGGCCACCTGCCCTTTCCGGGTTGTGACCCGAAAAGGTTGCGGCAGAGCGGAACAGAATTCGCGAGCTACCCGCCAGGCGCGGGCCAGTAGTCGAAGTTCGCCGTCGATGACCGCCCGGAAGTAGTAAGGGCAGTAGCCGGTTTGCCCGTCGGTGAAGCGGCTGACTGCGTATGGTGAGCCGGTGGAGGGCACGCCGTTCGGGCGTTATCGCCTTGTCGAGTTGCTGGGCCGTGGCGGCATGGGCGAGGTCTAAACAACCGGGTGGTGAAGCTGGCGGCCGGCTCGAGCACCCAGACCGTGCTGCCGTTCAACGGCCCCAACGGTGTCGGCGGGTCCGGCCCCTGGGGTGTGGCGGTGGACACCGCCGGCAACCTCTACGTCACCGACGGTTTCAACAACCGGGTGCTGAAGCTGGCGGCGGGCTCGGCCACCCAGGCTGTGCTGCCGTTCACCGGCCTCCACGGCCCCGCCGGTGTGGCGGTGGACACCGCCGGCAACCTCTACGTCGCCGACGAGTTCAACGAGTTCAACAATCGGGTGGTGAAGCTGCCGGCGGGGTGATGCGCCGCACGGCGGGCGCGCGAGGCTGCAGGGCCAGTCCGACCGAGGCCACGTGAAAGACCAAGCAGTCTGATCAGTGATCCGATCAGCGACGGCTACTCGTGGCGTGAGGGCGTCGATACCAACACGTTTCGAAGGGCCGTGACAAAGCGATCGCAGAGGCGCTGTCGAAACTCGCCGAGCCGTAGACATAGTAAAGGCCCCCGCGCGGGCCGAACATTTTAGAGATTGCGACATCAGTAAATCCAGCTGACCGGGTTACGCGCCTACGCCACCAAACACCCCTGCCACGGGTTTCGCCGTGCCTGGGCGGCGTTGCGCTACGACGAGCGCCGTGAGGTCAACAAGAAGAAGGTCCATCGGCTGTGGCGCGAGGAGGGTCTGCAGGTGCGAGTGCATAGTCCACGTAAGCGGGCTGGGGTGTCGTCGATCCCGCCGGTCGAGGCGGATGCCCCGAACGTGGTGTGGGCGATTGATTTCCAGTTCGACTCCACTGTCGATGGCAAGGCGATCAAGATCGCGTCGATGATCGACGAACATACCTGGGTGTCGCTGCTGCACCTGGTGGAGCGTTCGATCACCGCCGAACGGCTCGTCGACGAACTCGAGCAGGTGTTCGCCGCGGCGGGCGGCCCGCCGAAGGTGCTGAGAATGGACAACGGTCCGGAGTTGGTTTCTCAAGCATTGCAACAGTTTTGCGACGGCAAGGTCGGGTTGTCCTACATTCCGCCAGGTACGTGGAACAACGGGTACATCGAATCGTTCAATAACCGGCTACGCAAGGAGTGCCTCAACCGCAACCACTGGAACAGTCTGCTCGAAGCCCGCGTCGTGATCGGCGACTTCAAGGATCAGCACAATCACCGGCACCGCCATTCGGCGCTGGGCTACTTGACCCCGGCCGAGTACGCTGCCCGATGCAAGCACACCCACCACCCGGTGGCCTGCGACATCAACTGAATCCGAAACAAACAACAACCCGACTCCAAAACCGGGTGGACTCAGTAACGGGGACTCGCCACCACTTACACCAATTCCAGGTACGCACCCCATTACGGAATTAGAGTAGTGCGCAACTCGTGTGAACCTTGAGTCCAACAGCGAGCATGATGACACCAGGTCTTACTGCCAAACGGAGACACGTGATGACTAAGAGCTTGCCTACCACCCACCTCACGCCTGCTGTGCGGATACCGCGCAACTTTACGATCAACGAAGTTCCATTCAACCCCGACGTCGCTGTCCCCAGTGTCGCCGACAACGCCCCGGATTTGGGGCCGCTAGCCGCCTTCAAAGGGACGTTTACCGGACGCGGCTTTAACACGATCTTTCGGCCGCAGAATTCGGCGACACCCACGCTGCTTCCGACTCCGCGACCGGACAGCGACAACATTCTCGAGCTGAACCTGACGATCGAGTCGCTGTCGTTTTCCGCGAGTATCGGCGCCATCCCCAATCGCGGCGAGGTGGAGCCCGACATCTTTCTCAATGGCGTTCCGTACCTGCAGGCGATCAGCGACGTGGTCGATCCTGAGCATCCAACTCCAATTCACCTCGAACCTGGAATGTGGGTGATCGTCCCACCGACCACGCATCCCAGCGAAACCGGATCGACCCTGGCACGGATGGCGTCGATCCCGCACGGCACCACCATCAACGCGCAGGGCACCTTCCTCACCGTTGCAGGCGGCCCACAGATCAAGCCGGTCGACATCACTCCGTTCAAGATCGGGGATTCCTCGGCTCGGGTCTCCCCGAAGTTTCCCAGTCAAACCGCCGCGACGCCCGGAACACCGCGAATACCACAGGATCTCTCCGTTGCGCCGGGGATCACCCAAGCCCTGCTCGATGATCCCAATACGTTGCTGCGCAACCACATCGCCGGGATGACATTCCTGACCACGGATGTGTTGTTGATCGACACACAGTCTGCGGAACCCGGCGGCGGTACCGACAACATCGGATTTCTGGTGGGCGACGCTGCAGGTCCCAACGCGAACGCCGCCGAGATGTCGGCCATCTTCTGGATTGAGACTGTGCAGGCTCAGCTTCAGCTCGACCCGTTGGATGCGGGTTTCTCGGTCGACGCGTCACCGGTGGTTCCAGCTGGGGCGCCGGCACCGACGTTCTCAGTGACATCGGCAACCGGCACTGATAGTCCGCAATCGGTAACGGTGACCTACCCCCAGATTCAATACAGCCAAAACGTATCGCTGAACTTTGCGGGGCTCACGTGGCCACACGTTTCGGTGGCCACGCTCGTGCCCGCCGCTCCGATCAAGCTGGCACTCCCATGATGAAAGGCGCCGGAACCGACGGTCGCCTCGCGTTCCACCACGAAGGAGCGGGCGCGGGCGGTGGGCGTCAACGAACTCAGGAACAGGCCATGACCGAAACACTCGATCCGCTCGCCGAGACGAACACCGGGAGGGGCGTGCATCGTGGCTGATTCTGCTTCAAAATCGCAACCGCGGCGGCGTCGGCCGAGCTCGGCATCTAAGAGACAGGGCGCAGCGCCGGCCGCCGCTGCGGATGTCGCGGCGGTCGACCCCGCCCAGGGTAGTTGGCAGGTGTTGCCGTTCGATTCTGAGGTGCTGGCGGTGCACGCGGCGCTGCTGCACACCGGGAAGCTGCTGTTCGCGGCCGGCTCCGGTAACAGCGCTGTCCGCTTCGCGGACCCGAACTTCGGCAACACCGCTATGAAATTCTGGACCAGTGTGGTGTGGGACCCGACGGTGTCCCCACCGCCGGGGCAGGACACCAATTTCTCCCACCCCGACACCACACGCGACGCCAACGGCAAAGTGTTGGACTTCTTCTGCGGCGGGGAAACCCCGCTCGAGGATGGGCGGGTGCTGTCCACCGGCGGTACCGCCAGGTATCAGAACGGGTTCCTGGGCCGCGCCGACACCCTGCTGTTCGATCCGGCCACCCAGCAGTGGGCGGTGACCCGGTCGATGGCGCACGGCCGCTGGTACCCCTCGGTGATCACGCTCGGCGACGGGCGCGTGCTCGCCGCGGGTGGCCTCGACGAGGGCGGCACCCGCAACCCGAGCCTGGAGACTTTCTTCCATCACTCCGACTACTGGCAACAGGTAGCGATGCCCGGCGGATTCGGCGGGCTACCCCTGTACGGGCACCTGTACCTGCTCGCCGACGGGTCGGTGTTTTACGCCGGCGGTCACATGGACGACGGCCCCGCCGCGCCGCTGCGCCTGGACCTGACCCAAAGCCCAGCCACCACCACCCCGGTACCGGGGCTCTCCCGTATCGATGCCCGCGACCAGTGCGCCAGCGTGTTGCTGCCGCCGGCCCAGGACCAGCGGGTGATGATCATCGGCGGCGCGGCGGGCGACACGGGCGACGCGATCGCCGACGTTGACGTCGTCGACTTCACCCAACCCCAACCGGCCTACCAGCCGGTGGCGGCGATGAACGTGCCCCGCAAACACGTCAACGCCACCCTGCTGCCTGACCGCACCGTGCTGGTCACCGGCGGCTCCCAACACGCCGAGACGGCCGCCCAAGCCACCAACCACGCCGAGGTCTTCGACCCGGCCCATCCCGAACGTGGCTGGACCCAACTCGCCGCCGCGTCGGTGGTGCGGATGTACCACTCGGTGGCGCTGCTGCTGCCTGACGGACGCGTCGTCACCGCGAGCGGCAACCCCCAACAGGGCACCCAGGTCGCCTGGGAACCGCCCGACCCGCACGAGGAACTGCACATGGAGATCTTCTCCCCGCCCTACCTCGCGCGCGGACCGCGTCCCACCATCGGCGCCGCACCCACCGAATGGCGCTACGGACAAACCGTCACCATCGCCACCCCCGACGCCGCCACCCTCCGCGATGTCAGCCTGATCCGGCCCGGCGCCACCACCCACTCCTTCAACACCAGCCAACGCCTGATCGACCTGCCCATCACCAGCCGCGACGGTGCCGGCGTGCAAGTGCAGGTCACCGGCGAACCCAACCTCGCCCCGCCGAGCTGGTACATGCTGTTCCTTACCAACACCGACGGCGTGCCGTCCGTGGCCAGCTGGGTGCACCTGGCCGCCGCACCAGCGACCGCCACCCCTGCCGGGGGCTACGGCCCGACCGTGTTGGGCACCCCGGGGCTGGTCGCCTACTGGCCGCTCGCGGAAACCGGCGGCACCGTGGCCTACGACATCGCCGGCACCCACCACGGCAGCTACCTCAACCACCCCCACCTCGGCGCCAGCGGACCCGGCCCGGCGACCTCGGTCACCTTCGATGGGACCGACCAATACGCGCTCGTGCCGCGCGACATCCGCGACGACTTCAGCCTGGAAGTGTGGTTCAGCAGCCACGGCGGCGGGGTCGGCACCGGCAACACCCAATGGTGGCAGGGCGCCGGCCTGCTCGACGGCGAAGTCCCGAACGTCGTAGACGACTTCGGCACCTCGCTAGACGCCACCGGCCAAGTCTGGGCTGGCACCGGTAACCCGGACACCTCCATCCACTCCGCGCCCGGCTTCAACGACGGCGCCTGGCATCACGTCGTGTTCACCCGCACCCAGGCGACCGGTGCATTGACGCTTTACCTCGACGGCGTCTCCGTCGCCAGCGCACATGGCGGAACCCAACACCTGTTGGCCCCCCCGGGCCTGCGCCTGGGCGCCTTGCAAAGCGGGGCCGCCTTCTACGCCGGCACCCTCGCCGACGCCGCCGTCTACGACACCGCCCTCCCCGCGTCCACCGTCGCCGCCCACTTCGCCGCCCGACAAACCGTCCCGGAGATGTGAGCCGACTACGACGACAGGACCGACATGACAAACCCACAACCAAACCCGCCGACTCCGCCCGATCCGCAATTCCCCGCTGGCACAGTCTCCCGAGAAGTCGCCGCCGGCGCCGTCTCCGCGAAAGTCACCTGGGCCGCCGCCGCCAGCGCGCTGGCCACCATCACCTGGACCATCATCGCCACCCTCACCCCCGACACCTTCAGCCCGACGACCATCGCCACCCTCACCGGCAGCTCCGCCACCGTGCTCGCCTTCGCCGGCGGCTACCTCGTGCGCGACACGCTTCGCGGCCAGCCCTGACCTCGGGTCGGGCGCCCACCTCGCAAAGAATCCCGGCGTGGCCCGGCGCGCAGGCGCCCCGCCGGGTTCTCGGTGGGCAAGGCGGCTCCAGGAGCCGTTTCCCCCACCCAGAACGCCGGGGCCGATGCCGGGCACCGGCGGATTACGTGGTGAAGAGGCGCACTTCGAGTTGGAAGCCTGCGGCGGTTTCCTTCAGGGGGCCGGTGACGGTCACGGTCTTCCCGGGGGTCAGGTTGGCCACCTGGGCGGAGAGGCTGGCGAAGGCTCCCGCTTCCTGGGGGTCCAGGGCTTTGGGAGCCCCCACGGAGTTGTCCCACGGGATCTTGTCGGCGGCCACCATCGCCACCAACTGCACCGGGGGGCGCTGGCCGGCGGCGTCCAGCACCAGCCGGCCGCCCTGGGCGCTGACATTGCCGGTCAGGCTCATCTCGATGCCCCGCAGCCGGTAGCTCTGGTTGACCACCTGCTGGAACTCCAGCTCCCACTGATCCAGGGCCTGCATCGATCATGCGAGGCCTACCGGTGGCCGGTGTGCTTGCCGGCGAGGCGCGCGTAGTACTCGGCGTCGACCTCGGCCGGTGGCCGTCGGCTGAGCCGGTGCATGAGCCGTGATCTCAGGCGGTTTTGGGGAGTTCACGGGGAGTTCACGAATTTTCGAACTGGCCGTGAAAACCGCATCTGAGTTGCACAAACTCTGGTGCGCGATACTGGGATTGAACCAGTGACCTCTTCCGTGTCAGGGAAGCGCTCTCCCGCTGAGCTAATCGCGCTGGGGGTTCGAATTTGGAGGTGGAGACGGGAATCGAACCCGTGTGCACGGCTTTGCAGGCCGTTGCCTCACCACTCGGCCACTCCACCGCAGGGATTGATGCCACTTGCACCTTCGAGCGGATGACGGGATTCGAACCCGCGACCCTCACCTTGGCAAGGTGATGCGCTACCAACTGCGCTACATCCGCGCGCAACGGACGAGATCGTCGCCCGGTGCGAAGCACGACGATAGTCCACGTGACCGGGCGCACACAAATCTCTTGGTGCGGTGCGTGTCGAGGCTATCGATCGTCCAGGTCGCGCGCATGTGGCGCGTTCTGCGGACCTGCGGTTCGTGCTAGTCTTCGACCTCGTTCGCCTCTCGGCGCCGGTCCCGTGGCTCAGTGGAAGAGCGTCCGCTTCACACGCGGAAGGTCGCTGGTTCGATCCCAGCCGGGACCACCAACATCAGTGCAGCTAGTGGGCTCAGATGCATCACTCGACACAACCGGTGGCCGGGCCTTCGGCTCTTTCATGCGGCCAATATGCGGCCAAGTCGCAGATTGGCCGCACGGCGGAAGATCGCCCACCACGGCGCGACGAAGAACTTCCTCAGGCCGCTTTTCAAACGAGCGCCTGTCCGGGCGACGACTGCTCTGGGTTGCTCGCCAACCACATCGCAAACAGGCGAGAACACCGTCGTGCGGCCAATTGCCCAACTTTTTGGCCAATGAGGGCCGAGCGCTGTCGGCCACTGACCCGCCGGGCCAGAGTTTCGGCGGCGAGACTTACCTCCGCTAGAAGTCGCTTAGAGAGTCGAGCGCCACGGCGATATTGTCCAGCTCGTCGTCAAAGAGGTCGGCGTAAGTGTGTGCGGTGACGGTGATGGAGGCGTGGCCCATCGCTTTCTGGAGCAGGCGAAGGTCCGCACCGGCCCGCCGCGACAATGAGGCGTAGGTATGTCGCAAATCGTGCTTATGCAGAGGTCGGCATAAGCACGATTATGCCGACCTCTGCGTTATGCCGACCTTCGGTGAAAGGTGTTGTCGGCCGGGGTGATTGCCGTCTTGGGGTCGGCATAATCAGATCGCCTCGAGGAAGGCGAGGAGGGGGTCGGGGGGTCGGTATCGCCCCGGCTTGGCGGTAAGCGGCTTGGTGCGGTCGATCGCTTGCTGTTTGTGGGTCATGTCGGCGTGCAGGTAGATGTTTGTGGTCGAGACTTGCTCGTGTCCCAGCCAGAGGGCGATCACGGTAACGTCGTTGCCTGCCAGCAGGAGACGCATGGCCGCGGTGTGCCGCAGCGTGTGCATGGTGACGTGTTTGGCCTTGAGTGAGGGGGAGCTCGTGCTGGCGAGGGCCACGCGGTGGGCGAGGCGCCGTTCGATGGCATCACGGCTGAGGCGCTTGCCGGTGGTGGTTGGGAACAGCGGGTCGCCGGGGGCGCCAGGGCGCTCCTTTATCCAGGCCTTGAGGACCGCCTTGGTCGTTGGCACCAGCGGTGTTCGTCGTTCCTTTCGGCCCTTGCCGACGGTGTGCACGTTGGCGCCGGCGGTGAGCGTGATGTCCTCACGAGTGAGGGCGGCGAGTTCGGAGATCCGCAGGCCGGTCTGGATGGTGAGAGCGAACATGGCGTGGTCGCGTCGGCCGGTCCAGGTGGTTTGGTCGCAGGCGTCCAACAGCGCGTCGACCTCGGGCTCGGTGAGGTAGGTGACGAGGTTGCGTTGGGTTCGCTTGGGCGGGATGGCGAGCACGCGCTGGACAGTGGCGGCGTGTTCGGGATGCTGCAGGGCCAGATAGCCGAACAGCGAGTGGAGCGCGGCCAGGCGGTTGTTGCGGGTGGCCGCGCTGTTGTGCCGGTCGCGTTCGAGGTGGTCGAGGAACGCGGCGACCAGGGTCGCGTCGAGGTCTGCGATGTCGAGGGTGCCCGGCGCCTTGCGTGTGTCGCGAAACTGAGGTCAATGCGAATCCGCCGCGTGTCGTCGCAGCTGGTTCAGTGTCGCGGGTGTAGTGACCTTTCTGTTGGGAGCCCTGTCCTTTATCGCTCAGCGAGCGCCGTGCTCGCCGACCCCCAACTTCAAGCACGCTTGTTTCTCCTAGAGAGCGTTCCCCTGAACTACTTGTCTCTCCTAAACGTCGGAAATCTCTCTTAGACGCCGAACACAGGTAGTCGACTACGCATGTCATCAGCGGCGTGCTGCCCCTACGTTGCGTTCATGTCACCTACCGGAACTCGAGTGCGGCGGGATGAACGCCGCGTCGTCCGTCGATCGAATAGCTCAACGGAACCACCTTTAGGCGGCTCCCACGGTCGGGAAGGACCGGTTGTGCTGCAGGCGATCGCGCGACTGGCCCTGGCCGCGCCGCGGCGAATCATTGCCAT
Source organism: uncultured Actinomycetota bacterium (assembly GCA_963728815.1). GTDB lineage: Bacteria > Actinomycetota > Actinomycetes > Mycobacteriales > Mycobacteriaceae > Mycobacterium. Next base: position 657,964 of record CAVSLH010000009.1, on the reverse strand, counting down.
CGCGTTGCTGGTCATGGTCGGCGCCGCGATCGTCGGTGTCCCAGTCGCCAACAGCCTGGACTCCGGCGGTTTCCAGGATCCGACGTCGGAGTCGTGGTGCGCATCGCGGCTTCTGTCGGAGAAGTTCGGCCAGGGCGACATGCGGATGATCATTGCGGTCACCTCGGATGCGGGCGTGCACAGCCAGGCCGCGGGTGCCGCGGGCGCCGAGATAGTCGCGCAGTTGACGAGCTTGGCGTTCGTGACCGACGTGACATCGGCGTGGACGGCGCCATCGCAGGCGGCAAGCGCGTTGATCAGCAAGGACGGGAAGACCGGGCTGATCGTCGCCGGCATCACCGGCGGTGAGAGTGGCGCGCAACTGCACGCAAAGGCGCTATCCGATCGGCTGCACGACTTCGACGGCGTCAGGGTCACGGTGGGCGGCGAGGTGATGGGATCGGCGGAGATCATCGACCAAACCAAAAAAGACCTGCTGGCGATGGAAGCCATCTCGCTTCCGCTGAGTTTCGTTGTGCTGGTATGGGTTTTCGGCGGAGTGCTCGCGGCGGCGCTGCCATTGGCGGTCGGCACGTTTGCGATCCTCGGCTCGATGGCGGTGATGCGCGCGATCACGTTCGCCAGCGAGGTGTCGGTCTTCGCGTTGAACCTGATCCTCGCACTGGGACTCGCGTTAGCAATCGACTACACCCTGCTGATCGTCAGCCGGTTCCGTGACGAGCTCGCCGGCGGCGCAGGACGTGACGAGGCACTGGTCCGCACGATGGCCACCACGGGGCGGACAGTGCTGTTTTCGGCGATTACGGTCGCACTGTCGATGGCGGCGATGGCGTTGTTCCCGATGTACTTTCTGACCTCGTTCGCCATCGCTGGCGTCGCGGTGGTCGCCTTCACGGCGGTCGCGTCGTTGGTCGTGACGCCCGCGGCGATCGTGCTGCTCGGCGAGCGGCTTGACTCACTGGATGTGCGCCGCTTCGCGCGCCGTGTCCTGGGTCGGCCCGAGCCGGTACGACCCCCGGTCCAGGAGACGTTCTGGTACCGCTGGACGAAAGTCGCTATGCGCCGCGCGATTCCGATCGGGCTGGTGATCATCGCGCTGCTGCTTGCTTTAGGCGCGCCGTTCCTTGGTATCAACTGGGGCTACCAAGACGACCGGGTGCTGCCGGGCTCCGCCTCGGCGCGCCAGGTCGGTGACGAGCTGCGCACCGGTTTTGCGTTCAACTCTTTGACAAATGTGGTCGTTGTGATTCCTGACATGGCCGGGGTAACGACGGCTGAACTGGCCCGCTATGCCGCGCAGCTGTCGCTGGTAGCGGATGTGTCGTCGGTCTCGTCACCCGGCGGCACGTTTGTCAGCGGCCAACGATCTGGGCCTCCTTCAGCCGCAACGGGTTTGAAAGATAACAGCGCGTTCTTGACCGTCGGCTCCACTGCGCCGATGCACTCGCAGGCATCGGAAGCTCAGCTGGATCGGCTGCATGCTGTCCCAACTCCCGGCGGCCGAGACGTCCAGCTGACGGGGTGGGCACAAATCAACCGCGACAGCGCGGCGGCAGTGAACTCCCGGCTCCCGCTGGTGCTGGCGGTCATCGCCGTGATCACCTTCCTACTGCTGTTCCTGCTCACCGGCAGCATTGTCCTACCGCTGAAGGCGCTGCTGCTCAACGTGATGTCGTTGACCGCCACATTCGGTGCGCTGGTCTGGATCTTCCAGGACGGCCACCTCGGCGGGTTCGGCACCACGGCCACCGGCACGCTGGTCGCAACTGTCCCAGTGGTGTTGTTCTGCCTCACATTCGGGCTGTCAATGGACTACGAGGTGTTCTTAATCTCGCGGATCCGCGAGTCCTGGCTGGCATCAGGGAAGACCCGGGCCGACAACGACGAAAGCGTCGCCCTGGGCCTGGCCCGCACTGGACCGGTTGTTACCGCCGCGGCGCTGTTGATGGCGGTTACCTTCGCCTCGCTGATCTCCGCCAATGTCTCGGTCACGCGGATGTTCGGCGTCGGAGTCCCGCTGGCGGTTTTGATGGACGCAACTCTGGTCCGGATGCTGTTGATGCCGGCATTCATGCGTGTGCTTGGTCGGGTGAATTGGTGGGCGCCAGGACCGCTTGTGCGGCTGCAACAACGTTTCAGCACCAGCGAGCCTCACGGCCTGCCGGAAACGTCATGGTCGGAAATCCGCACAGCCGATGAGGCTGCAGTGGACACCGGTTTCGGCGACCGAGTGCGCGCCCAGGTACCCGTGGCGTGACCATTAGCAAATCCTTCACCGTCCCGAAGGCAAAGGGTTTGGACGCGTCAAACGATTGTGGACCTGGCCGGCGCACCCGCGTTGGTAGCCATTGAGGCAGCGGCGTTCAGGCGTGGCGGGCCGCCTCGCGGACGAGCTGCACGCGCGAGGTAAGGCCGAGTTTGGCGTAGACGTGGGTGAGGTGGGTTTGCACGGTGCGAGGTGAGACGAAAAGCCGGGTGGCGATGTCGTTGTTGGCCAGCCCTTCGCTGACGAGTCGCACGACGTCGCGCTCGGTGGGCGTGAGGGAGGCCCACCCGCTGGTGGGTCGTTTGCGTTCACCGCGGCCGCGCTGCGCGTACGCGATCGCCTCCTCGGTGGACAGGGCGGCGCCCTCGGCCCACGCGGATTCAAAATCCGTCTCGCCCATTGCATTTCGCAGCACCGCCACTGCGGTTTCGTAGCCGGCGTCCCAGACCTTGAAGCGGACCTCGCCCATGCGTTGCCGAATGCCGTGTGCCGCACCGAACAGCCGGGCGGCTTCGCGGTGACTACCGGCGTCCACGGCCAGGGTGCCGAGGCACTCCAGGGTGTCGGAAATGCCCAAATAAGCTTGCATGCTGGCTGCGATCGCGAGCGCGTCGTGGGTGTCGCGTTCGGCCTGCTCCGGCTCACCCTGCGCGATCGCCGCGCGGGCGCGTGTGGTCAGCGCCAGCATCAGCCACCCACCGGTCGTTGTCGAGACGGCGTCGTCAGCCGAGCGGCGGGCCGCGACCAGATCCCCGCCCGCCAGCGCGGCCTGCGCAGCATCAACGTGCTGCATCGCCGCCGCTGCGGGGAGGGCACTCAGGTGCGGCCAGGCCGCCTCGCTCGCCTCCTGGGCGGTCGCGGCATCGCCGGCGGCCAGGGCCACTGTAGCGAACGCCGCGTAGGCAATGCCCGCGGACATCGCGGCAAGCTCCGCGGCGGATTCGACGGCCGTGTCGGTGGCGGCCCGGGCCGCACCCGTGTCACCCTGCCACGCGAGTGCGACGCCCTGATACGCGAGGCTGTGCACCCTGCGGATCTCATCGTGGGCTGCCTCGGCCTCGGCAGCCACCACGCTGAATTGTGTGGCGGCTCCGGCTAGATCGCCATTCCACATCTGTGCGGTTCCGAGCGAAAAGCGGCACCGGCGCGAGCCGTACCGGTCACCGATGGCGTCGGCGAGGTCGCGTCCTTCCTCGGCTGCCGCGCGCCCCGCGATCGGGTCACCCGCCACGACCGCCGCCCCGAGCGCCTGCCAGCCGAGGAGCTCGCTGAGCCTCCACCGATCGTCCAACGCCCGGACGAGGCCGATCGCCTCGGCGAAATACGCCCGGGCCACCTCAGGATTGGTGAAGACGGCGATTAAACAGCAGGCGGTCAGCGCCCGGGCCAGCAGGGCCGGGTCATCGACTTCGCGCGCGATCGCCAGCGCCTGTTGGGCCTGATCCCGGCTGTCGGCGGCGACGGCCACATAGGCGAGTAGGGCCTGGTCGGCGAGGGCCCGGGCCCGTACCGCGGGCGCCACACCGGGGTGGTGTGCGTCGAGGTCGGCGAGGGCGGCGTCAAACCAGGCAAGCCCTTCCCGGAGGCGCCCCCCCGCCTGCCACAGCGGCTGCAGCGACGACGCCAACACCAATGCGAGCTCGAAGTCAGAATGTTCGCGGCTCCACCCGAATGCGGCGCGCAGGTTGTCGATCTCGGTTTCGGCCTGCTCGCGGCGCTGCTCATAATTGCTGCCTGCCGGGGCGTCTAGCAGGGCCGCCATCGCCGTGTAGTAATCCCGGTGGCGCGCCCGCACGGCGTCCGCCTCGCCGGACTCCGCCAGTTTCTCCAGCGCGTACTGGCGCACCGTTTCGAGTAACCGGTATCGCGTTCGGCCACTGGCGTTGTCGGCCACCACAAGTGACTTGTCCACGAGCAAGGTGAGCTGATCCAGCACCTGATAACGCTCCACGTCACCGCCGCCGGCGACTGCTTGCGCGGCGTCGAGGTCGAAGCCACCCAGAAACACCGCCAGCCGGCGAAACAACACCCGTTCGGGTTCGGTCAGCAGCGCGTATGACCAGTCCACCGAGGCGCGCAACGTCTGCTGCCGGCGCACCGCCGTGCGGGAACCACCGGTCAGCAGCCGGAAGCGATCATGCAAGCCATCGACGATCTCGGTCAGCGACAACGCCCGCACCCGCGCGGCCGCCAGCTCGATCGCCAGCGGCATCCCGTCGAGGCGGCCGCAGATCTCCGCCACCGCCGCCGCGTTGTCACTACTAACGGTGAAGCCGGCCTGGGCCAGGCGGGCGCGGTCGGCGAACAACTCGATGGCTGCATCGGCCACTGAGAGCGATGGCACCCGCCACGTCGCCTCGCCCGTCACCCCGATCGGCTCGCGGCTCGTGGCGAGCACCGTAAGCCCCGGCGCGCCAGCCAGCAGAGCGACGACCAGCTCGGCACTGGCGTCCAAGAGGTGTTCGCAGTTATCCAGCAAGATCAGCAGCTGACGGTCGGCGACAAACCGCAGCAGCGTGTCCATCGTGGAGCGGCCGGGCTGGTCGGGCAGCCCCAGCGCACGCGCCACCGCAACCGGCACCACCTCGGCATCGGTGATCGGCGCCAGATCCACATACCAAACACCGTCACCGAACTCAGGCGCGATGCCAGCCGCGATCTCAACGGCGAGACGGGTCTTGCCGGCGCCGCCGGCACCGGTCAGGGTCACCAGCCGGTTATCGGCCACCAGCTGGCGCACCTCGTGCATCTCGGCTTCGCGCTCCACGAAACTGGTGAGTTGCATCGGAAGATTATGCGCACCAATGCTTTTAGGGGTACGCAAGGGCGGGAACTCGTTGCGCAGGTCGGGGTGACACAGCTGCACCACCCGTTCCGCACGGGGCACACCGCGCAGCTCGTGACGGCCGAGGTCGGTCAGCCAGGCGTCAGCCGGAAGTACATCGGCGACCAGATCCTCAGTCGTGCCGGAGAGCACGGTCTGGCCACCGTGAGCCAGATCCCGGATGCGCGCGGCGCGGTTGATGGTGGGACCGATGTAGTTGCCCTCATCGCGCAGCTGCACCTCTCCGGTATGCACCCCGATGCGCAACCGGATCGGCGCCAGCGGTGCCCGCTGCAACTCCAGCGCACAGGCCACCGCGTCGGAAGCGCGGGCGAACGCGGCCACGAAACTGTCACCCTCACCTTGCTCGACCGGCCGCACGCCGCGATGGGCGGAAACGAGATCACACAGCGCGTGATCCAGGCGCGCAAAGGCCCCCGTCATCTCCTCGGGCTGGGTCTCCCATAGCCGCGTGGAGCCCTCGACGTCGGCCAACAGCAGCGTCACCGTTCCCGTCGGCAAAAGCCCGCTCACGTCAAGATCGCTCCAGTCCACCAGCGGCGCATCCGCGCGGGGATCGATCTCGCTCATGCTAGTCAGCATGCGGCCACCACGAGCCGCAAAACATCAGCGGAAGTGCGTAGAGCGGGGCTCTCCCGCGCGGATTTTTATCCGAGGGCCTCAGCGCCGCTGGGCAAAACACGGCCCGGAGACCCCGGGTGTGGGACGGCCACATCGCGATGGTCGTCCGCAACTGGACGATGAGCGAAGCCGGATGGTAGCCACAGTTGCACGAGCACTGGCTTCCACACCGGCAATTGGTGCTGGTGGCGAATAAATCGGAATAACCGCGACACTTGCGCCGCGGAGCCGGGTTCGGCGTACACTCAGCGCGCTTCGGCGTTTCCCAGGCTCGCGCTCTGTCAGGGAGAGCCCGAAGGATCGGCCAAAGGAATGTGTAGAAGATGACGTTGCTCCGGGAATTCATAGCGGCGAAGAGCTTCACCGCCTCGGTTAACGAGCTGGCCGAGCCCATCCGCAGACGATTCGACCTGCCCGACGTCTACCAGCTCGGGCTGGTGGTGCCTGACGCGGTCGCCGCGGACGAGGCCATGGTGCACGACTGGGGGCTGGATCCGTCCTTCATGCTCGACGGCGAGGCCGCCCTGTGGATCGAGAACGGCAAGGAACTGCACGTCAGCGGCCGGCTCGGGTTCACCTACCACCAGGGCTATGAGCTGGAGCTGATCGAGCCGCGCCAGGGCGCCGATTTCTATGCGCGTGACCTAAATCCCGACGGCGAAATCTTCCTGCATCACTTCGGTTTCCTGGTGCACGACCTGGACCTGCAGACCGCCCGCCTCACCAGCCAGGGGGTGTCGCTGCTGGTGCGCGGGCGCATCCATTCCGGACCGCTAACGGCCGATTTCTCCTACCTGGACACGCGCGCGGAATTCGGGCTTATCACCGAGCTGATCTGCATGCGGTTCCTGGGTCTCCGTACGCGGATACCCCCGCCGCTGGCCCGCTACATGGGGCGCCGCCAGATAAAAAGCGGCAAACGTGCGCTGTCCCTCTGAGCAGTCAGCGATGGCGGTCCCATCACCTGCGCATGACTCATAAATGCTTACGCCGCGGGTGACACACGAACTTCTGAGACGGACTTCCGAGACATCGGGACCTGGGAATCAGGCCGCCCGGAAACCCATTCGCGCGTGTCGCAGATGTGCTCTATTTCGAGACCGCGTTCAGTGCCTGGTCGGAGCATCGGCCTGTGCCTATGGATCAGAAGGTCGATTGGCAGCAAGGAGGCAGCCGACTGATCAATACGACGGGGTTGTGTCCCAACGTCGGTGTAAATGACGACCGACTCGGTTCCTCGGTGGTCATGTTAGGCGACGGCTCCGACGGTTTCGTCGCCGGTGATTGTGGTGGTGTCGGTGGGTCGTAACGGCGTCGGTGGGTCGAGTAGTTGGTGGCGTATGTCGTTGAGCAGCCGGGTGCCGGTCGGGGCCATCGTCATGCCGCGCCAGCCGCGGGAGGCGCGGTCGAGTACGGCCCACACGAGGTTCAGGCAGCTTGCTTCGCCGGGCAGCCGGCCGATCACCTTCACCCGCCGGCGGGTCTCGCCGAAGGTGCGTTCGATGAAGTTGGAGTGCCGGATTCGGCGGTGGTGCTCGACCGGGAAACGTAGGTAACTGGTCAGCTGGTCGCGATCGGTGAGCAGGCACTTGACCGCCGCCGGGTAGGCGCGGCTGTAGGTCTCAGCGAAGGCGTCGATGCGCCGCTGCACGGCGGCCACCAGGCCCGGCCCGGGCTGCAGTCCGACGGCGATGAGATCCTCGGTGTCAAAGATCGCCCAATAGGCGTCGCGCAGCTCGCGCTGCGCCTCGGCCGGCACCTTGGCAAGCACGTTCCGACAGCGGTGAATGAGGCAACGCTGCCGCAGCGCACGGGGCAGCGCGGTCTCGACGGCGCTGATCAGCCCGGCAGCGCCGTCGCTGATGACCAGCAACGGCGAGCGCAACCCGCGGCCGACCAGCTCATCGAGGAAGTCACCCCAGGCGTCGGTGGACTCCGAACCGCCTGCGGCCAAGGCCACGAACACCGGCGCGCCCTCGGTGGTGATGCCCCACGCCGCCAGCACCGGCTCGGCCCGGGCACCGGCGTGCATCTTGAACATGGAGGCGTCCAGGAACAGGTAGTCCAACTCCAGGTCGTCCAGCCGCCGCGCCGACCACTGCGTGAACTCATCGCCGATCGCCTGGCACACCCGCGAGACCGTCGACTTGGACAGCGCCGCCTCAGAACCGAGCGCGTCGGCCAGAGTGTTCTCCACATCCCGCGTCGACAACCCGCGTACGAACCCGGCGATAACCAGCGACTCCAACGCGTTGGACTTCGTCACCGACGTGCCGAACAGCTGCGAGGCGAACGCCTCGGTCGTGCCACGCAGCTTCGGCCGCGCCACCGTGACCGGCCCGGCCGTGGTCTTGATCGTCGACTCGCAGAAGCCGTTACGACTGCCCGCCCGGGCATCCGGACACTCGGCGGCTCGTTGGTAGCGGGCCCGGCCCAAGAACACGTCGACCTCGGCCTCCACCGCGGTCTGGATGATCAACCGGGCACCCAACCGGGCGGCGTCCTCGATGACCTCCGATAAGTCACGCGACCCATCGAACAGGGCGTCGATCTCGCCACGGATCCGGTCCGTGGGTGATACTCGTGCTGACACGGGCGTAGTCCTTCCTTCGCTGAGTTGGTAGCTCTTGAAGGAACCTACGTCCGTCGTCATTTACACCGTGGCTGGGACACGACCTACGACGGGGCACTCGACATCACTGACGATCACATCGGTGCAGCTCAATGGCACTGGCCGACCAGTCCTGGTACATCGAATCAGCGTTCGGGACGAAGAGGCCGAAATTGCGTTCGCGCAGGCTATCCGCTATTCGGGGGAAAGTTAGTCATTGCGGTATTCCTCACCCGCGAAATAGGGAAGGTCATCTTCCGTTCCTTCGACCACGAAGATAGATTCGATACCCGCCTGGTCGATAAGTTCGGCCCGGTCTAGGGTCTGGCAACCCTTGTTAGCATTGGCGGACAGGGAGCGGAGGCACAGCTTGTGAGCGCTGACTACCGAAAGTTTGCGCAGTGCGAACTGCCAACGCATGGGTATTTGACGGCTGTCAGAGAACCTCAGCAGGTGCCAAAAACTGGTGTGACCGCAATACTGCTGGCAACGTTGTCTTCGGGGAAAACGTTGTCTTGGGGGAAGAGGGGTAGGGCGTGAGTAACACCGCCACTAACGCTGGCCGCGATGGCGGCGAGCCGCTCACCGAAACGGTGTCCGCAGTCACGGGCACAGGACCGCAACTGACCGGTGTTGCTGCCGGTGTCACTGGGGCGGTGCTGGTAGTGGCGGGGGTGTGGGGTTTGCACGTGCTGACCCCCGGTGGCGGGGTGACCGGGTCGGTGGGGTGGGTGCTGCTGCTGTTGGCGGGCGTTCGCCGTGTTGGGTAACGGGATCACACTGCTACGGCGCGCCCTGGCCCCGATCACCGTCACTGCCGAGGCCGGGGTGTTAGCGATCGCGTTGTTCTCGGCCACCGCATTCGGCCTGGCCACCTTATCCTCCTATCTACCCCGCACGGGTACATCGTCTCTCGGGATGGCGGTGGCGGCGGCTGACCCGTGTGGTGATCGCTGCGGAGGCGGCGGCAACGGGCAAGGCTCCGACGGTCCGGATACCTCCGGTTTTCAGCCGCCGGGCATGCCCAATCAGTTGCCGGATTATCAAAGCGGCGCCAACTCCGGATACCCGGCCCCAGACCAAGCTGTCAGCCAGGTCACCCAACAAGCCGGACAGCAAGGCGCCACCCAGACCGCCAGCCAAGGACTACCGAAGCCACCACCACCGGATTCATGGTCGGGGCAAATCACCAACACCCCCGACCCCACAAGGCCGAACGCCAACAATGCGTTGACCATGGCGCAGCTGGTGCAACGCGTTTACGATCCGGCCCAGCCTCTGCCCGCAGGCTGGTCGCAGCTCAGTTCGGCGCAGGTGGAGCAGCTCACCGGGATCAACCCGGACGCCATGGCCTCCGGTGTGCACGTCGGCGTGCTCACCGACGGCGCTGGGCACTATGTGGGTTCGTTCGCCGGGGCCGAAAACCAGTTCGATGACGCTGCGGTGGTTGTTGAGGAAGTCGGCGGCAACCCACCCCAATACAAGATGGCTGTCCAGGTCATGAGCGGCCTGCTCAACAACTTCGGCGCCGGAAACGTCGCCGCCACCGGACATTCCATGGGCGGTGGAGAAGCCGCCGCCGGGGCCCTCAACAACGGCACCACCGCCATCACCTTCGAAGCCCAAGGGCTATCGCCCGGCTACCTGCAAAGTCTCGGAATGGACCCCCAAGCAACCTTCGCTCAAGCCGCCGACGGACAAGTCCAGCACTACTTCATCCAAGGCGAATTTGCCACCGCCCTACAACGCGAAATACCAGTAGTCAACGGCCTACCCAACGCCCCCGGCCTCAACTACGCACTCCCCTTTGTCACCACCGACCCCGTTACCGGAGCCACCAGCATTTCCCCAGTCGGCCCGCTTGATCAAGCCCATAACATCGGCGCCGTCATAGATTCGTTAGCACAATCAGGGGTGGAACCTCAGTTGGTGTTCACGCAGCCCATCCCGGGCGAAAAAGCCGCCGAAGACATTGTTAATACTTTCGCTCCAATTCTCGTCCTACCCATCGCCGAAGCCGTTCTCAGCGACCTGACACCACCACCAGCACCATAAAGAATAAAGAGGAAATCGCATAATGAGGCACGTCAAGACAATCGGTGCCACCGCCATAACCGCCGCGGGACTAATTGCGGCCCCTGCCGCTAACGCCGCGGCACACACCGTCACCTACACCCTGTGGGTGGATAGCCCGGCCCCGAACGGCTTCAGTGTCAGCTACGTAGCTAATGAACCGGTCGATCAACAAAGTCCTTCCCGTGGCGGCGATTCCAATTTGTTTTTGTCGCCCGGTGAGGTCTGGACGCGTGAGACCACTATGGACGACCCGACTCAGTGGGCCTACATGGTGGCGGTTTACAAGTACGCGAACGCCAATCCGGTCGGTACACACTGTGAAATTAGAGTCGATGGAGTCGTGGAAGCCACCGGCGTAAGCGTCTGCTCGATTCGGCAGCTGCATGCCGGAAGCGGTCCGCCTGGGACTATGTGAGAGCGGATTTATGGCGTTAGCCTCGATTTTTCGCGCGGCCTGATCTGGCAGGGTGTTGGCGGTTCTGGCCGACTGGTGGTGCCGATTGCGGCATGCCGGTGTGATGGGTGTCGCTCCGGTGGGGCGGGCTTCCCAAGGCCGGTGGGTCTTTCGTGTGGTTGGGGCACGGGTGATCCGGGTGTTAGGTGAACACCTCGCGGATGCGGCGCCATGCGGTGGCGATGGCGCGGGCCCAGCACCAGGTGGCGTCTATGCGCCGTCGGATCTGTCGGGCGCCGTGGGTGCTGCGGGCGGCGATGTGCACGACCCGGTAGCGGAAGGTGTCAATCTCACAGCGTGCCAGGCCGGGATGGTCGGCGAAGCCGATGAGTCTGGCCCAGGTCACGGCCTATCGTTGGGACAGCAGGCAACACATCGGGATACGACGACGCGGACTGTAAATCCGCTTCGCGGCACCAGCCGCCTGCCGTGCACCGACGCTGAACAGCTCGCCGCAGCCCTGGAGGCTCGCGATGGCAGCGCATGAGCCGGCCAACCTCGCGCAGTCGTTAGATGGGCTGAAACCGAAAGACAAGGCGTCATCGTCTGCTGGGGTCCTCCATAGTTGGATCGCCCAAGCCATGCGGCCAATATGCGGCCAAAGCGGCGGATGAGTTAGTCCAACAGGGCCAGTTAAGAGAACTACTACCGGTTTGACCAGCTGAAACACATCGATGTAAGCCAAAACTCCGCTTCACACGCGGAAGGTCGCTGGTTCGATCCCAGCCGGTACCACTTCGAGACGGTGCAGGTCAGGTACGCATTTCTGTGATCTTGGTGGGCTCGAGATCGCATCCGAAAGGGCGAAAATCCGCACTCTTTCGGTATCTCGCGGCGGATGACCGGCCGAACATGGGTCTGGACCTGCCGTTTCGTGCCGGGCGTTAGCGGAAGCTCACGCGGGCGCAAGACGATGATCGGGACGCAACGACGTCGGTTGTAGGCGGCACTCAGCACTGGTGGGGTGTGGGGATCGAGCCGAGTGGCTACGACGTAGGGGTGGTCGCCGGCGGGATCTTCGGTGTACAGCTAAGCACGCGCCGAAAGATGAGGTCGAACGATGGCCCTGTCCGGGTCGGCGGTGTCGGAGGTGCTCGATGCAGCTGATCGTCGTCGATGAGCACATCTGCGGTGCGTCATCGGGGCACTCGTAGCACGCTCAGCTCGATGTCTGCCCGCTCGATTAACGACGGGGGTTTCCGCGTCCGGGCACTACTTGTCGCTAATGGCCCTCGGCGAGGGTGTATCGAAGCATGTTTGAAACGACTGTGCACCTTGGCTATTCAGCCGATGACGGTGATCTCGCACTCGTCAGCCAGCTGTTGGACTTCGTCGAACCCGGCGCCTGCGTAGAGCGGAAGCGGCGCATTGGTCGGGTCGGGGTCAAGATCGTTAAATCGGTCGACACGGTCACCCCACAGCATCAACGCGTAGGAGTCATTGAACTGACGTGACCGCCAGACCAGCCCGTCATAGTCGGCGTGGTCGTAGAGCGCCTGCCCCCAAGCGGCGGTTCGGATGTACTGGCTAGAGCTGCTCTCGATGAGCTCGCTGTGGGTCACCCGCAATCGACGAAGGCCGGCGCCGTGGAGCCGGACCAGCCGCAGGGCTCGCTTGGGGATCACCGTCGAGCGCATCATCGGGAGCAGCGCCTTGCGTAGGATCCGCCGTCCGTTGCCTCGGATCGGCACGTCGTGGAATACCGTTTCCGACAGCGCGCCGTGCACATGATCGGCACCGTAGAGCGTGGGAACAACTACGCCGCTCCGTATGACGGGGCGAAAACGGCGGGACACGTTCGACGCGTTGAACTCGGTCGCTCCCATCACGACGCGATGGCAGCGAATAATCGGATCCCCGGCAGGCCAGACGCGTTCGAGTGGATCGGGGAGCGGATCTGGCACGTCGGGGACGCGTATCCCTATGCGGGCACCTCATCAAATGCGTGGCGTGCTGCCCCGATGACCAGTTCCGGCTCGCGGGTCAGCAGGTCAACCGGCCGCTCATCGTCAAGCCAACCAGTTCTCGTGGTGAACCACAGCGCAGTCTCCCAACCATCCAGACCGTATGGCTCGAACACCTCGAGCACCTTCGCGATCACCGGCCTGGGGTGTCCGTCCGTGCCGAACTGGAAGTTCGGAAAGAGGCGGGCACCCCGGTGGTTGACGGCGAATATTTTGCCAGCGGCCAGCCAGCGTGACGCAGTGGCGGAGCGATTACTCGCAGCCGAACCGGCTAGGTCTGCGATCTGGTCGCTGTCACGGAGACCGAACTCATCGATCAGCTCTTGGCGCGCCTCGGCATTGCGCTGTGCTTGGCGAGCCCCTGCCGGCGAAACCGTGGTGCCCGGCACGAACATCGCCTCCACCAGGCGTTCGGTTAGAAGTCTGTTTTGAGCCAGCATTCGTGTGATCTGCTTGACTTGTGTGGCCACAGCGTGATCTGCGGCGACAACCACGACCTCTTCGCGTTCCGGCCGGATTTGCTTGATCGCAGCGGCGAGATCTCTGGCGGTCGCAGTCGCCGCTTCCCGGATTAGAAGGCCTTTAACCGGAGTGCCGTCCTCCAGGTCTTCAGTGAATTCGATGAATTCTATGCTGCTGCTCACGTCAATCATTCTATGCTTGGCTGTCCGAGTGTCAACCCGACCGTGGTCCAAGACCTGGCAGCAACCGCGACGGCAGAGGATCAGCAGCCCGCCACCAGTCTCGCTCAAGGAATCTCGGCGCGGCGGCAGCAAGCTCGCGCCCGTTTGGCGGCTGCGTCGTTCGCCGCAGTCTGCCCCTCGATGACCTCGCGGTGGGTTAGGGCAAAGTCAATCGCAGTGCCGAGGTGACGCGGAAGCACGTCGAACTGCTCGGCCGCGGCGGCCAGACGCTGGTCGGGATTGCCCGTCGTGTGGTGAAGCGGCCCGCCCGACATCGGGTACAGCAGGGAGCGCGGCGCCCCGTCGGGCCATCCCGATGCACGACGCGGAGATGCTGTACCGTGTCCATCCCTGGGCTGGCGTCGAATCTGTCCGCCGGTTATCCGCCGTCGGTGTTGGAATCAGTGGCTCGACGACGCCTTGCTGGTCCAACTTGTCTGGTCTGACCAGCACGAAAGGGTCTGTCCCGCAATTACTTCCATCTGAAAAGCGGAAGGTTACCGGTTGATTCCGCGCCGCTGTAGCGCCGGGGGATCCGAATGGCGCCCTATAACCGGCAAACCCGACGAGGTTGGGAGCCGGATTGGGAATCGCGCCGCTAACTTGGTCGATGGCAGTCATCGTTTATTCATCGATAATGATCGAGAATCGACCGGAATCGGTGAGGACTGTTCGGTCTATTGGGGGACTTAAGTTCCTTGTCGCACAAGCATTTAGCGGTCATTTCGAGCGGTTAACGAGAACCCTTAGTTGCGAATCCGTTCGGTCGCGGATTCGAGTCCCACCCGAACCTCGTCATAGGGCGGCTTCTGGCCAGCAGAGGCCTCCGGCGGCAAGACCATCCGGCACCGACTCAACCGCGGCGGTAACCGTGACACTAACCGCGCCCTCCAGCTCCTCGGCAATGTCGTTGACTGTCCCACGGGTGCAACCGCAACCAGATGGCGCGCGCTTCGGTGCTACCGTCGGGGCTGTCATGAGTCAGGTGTACCTACTCGGTGCGGGTTTCAGCCGCGCGATCAGCGAGCTAATGCCGACGATGGCGGAGCTATCCGCGGCTGTCAAAGCGGAACTAGTGAGGTACGACATTCCAGGACGAGACACTCCGGTATCCGGCAACTTCGAGCAGTGGCTCAGTTACCTCATCGAAGATCCGCCGTGGCTGACCGCTGCGGATCAAGCGCAGAACCGTGCCGGCTTTATGCGTGTCGCGGAGGCTGTTCACGCCATCCTGAGCAGGCTGCAGGCTGAGGCAGTTGAGTCACAAGACGAATGCCCCGAGTGGCTCCAACGCCTCGTCATCTTTTGGCATACCAAAGTTTGAAGGGCCGCGTAGATTCGCCACGCCAACTCGGTCAGGTTGTCGTAGTTAAACGTGGTTACCTTCGCCGAATTCTGCTGATCCTGAACGACACTGCTTGACCCCATACTCGAAATACGCTGCGACGCAAGGCTTTTAACTCATAGGCTATGTCGTGCCGTTTACCGCCGTTAGATACACATATACCAAAAGGCCAGGTCAGGCGCTGTCATAATCCGTTGGTCGCGGGTTCGAGCCCCGCCCGCCCCACGTCAGATCCTATTTTTCGAGATCGGCAGTGACCGAGTCATCGTTTTAGTCATCGTTTATGCGGACGGTGCGATCGAGCAAATCGGCCACCTGAGTGTGGACCCGGCCGCGGGTCATGTGCCGGTCGTGGGTCATGGAGACGTGGGTGTGGCTGAGGTGGTCGGCCCCGATCCGGGCGGACAAGCCTGCTCGGCAACCAGATTGGGCACCGAGCGCAGGCCCGCCGTCGCCTGGTCAGCTGCGGGCACCGGGAAATGCTGATACTTCGAACTGGGCACGCGCCCGAGGCATTAGGCCAGTGCGCACACCGTGTAGCTGAGATCGTCGCCACGCGACGAGCGCCGGGCCCGCACCGCATCCGCTGCCGACGACGCCACCACCACGCAATCGCCGACCGCCAGTGGGCGAGTGCGCTCTTGCTCGAACGAGACCCGGGCGCGGCTGACCGCCACTGCGGTGGCCACCGACGCCCACGGCTACCCCGTCGCCGCAAATTCGGTCCAGCGACACGGTGGAAGCCGTGATGAACCGCGTCGCGGCGGCTATCCTGAACCAGAATCGGTGACAAATGTCACACTCTGCGATGGACGGAGAGGTCACAGATGACGGCAACGGCCGATTCGGGTATCCCACGGCGCGAGAACGGCACACCGCCACCAGTGGTACCACTGGCGGGCATCGACCTCGGCTCGATCGACTTCTGGGCGTGGGACGACGACCTCCGGGACGGCGCGTTCGCCACGCTGCGTCGCGAAGCGCCAATCAAGTTCTTCGAGGCCCCCGTTTTGTCCGGGTTCGAACCGGGCGCCGGCCACTGGGCCCTCACGTCGTTTGAGCACGTGCACCACGCAAGCCGTCGCCCCGAGGTGTTCAGTTCAATCCCGACCAGTGTGTCGCTGAGCGATGTGGCTCCCGAGATCGCCGAGTTCAGCGGTTCGATGATCGCCCTGGACGATCCGCGCCATCAGCGGCTGCGGTCGATCGTCAACAGGGCCTTCACCCCGAAGATGGTGGCCAACATCGAAGAAAGCGTCCGTACGCGGGCACAGCGACTGGTCAACGACCTCGTGGCCGACCATCCCGACGGGCAGGCCGACTTCGTCGAGGCGCTCTCCGGACCGCTTCCGCTGCAGATCATCTGCGACATGATGGGCATTCCCGAGGAAGACGAGCCCAAGGTCTTCCACTGGACCACGATGATCCTGGGCGCAGGCGACGATGAGGTGGCCGCAGGCTTCGAAGAGGTCATCAACGCGGTGCTGGAACTGGCAGAGTACGGCACGCACTTGGCCGAGTCCCGGCGCGTCGAACCCGGCGATGACCTGACCACGAATCTGGTCCAGGCCGAAGTCGGTGGTGAAAGGCTCACCTCGAGCGACATCGCGTCATTCTTTATCCTGCTATCGGGTGCAGGCAACGAAACCACCCGCAACGCGATGAGCCACGGCATGGTTGCGCTGTCCCGCCACCCCGAACAGCGGGCCAGATGGTGGACCGACTTTGACGCCGTAGCCCCGACCGCGGTCGAGGAGATCGTGCGCTGGGCAACTCCGGTCATCTTCATGCGGCGCAACCTCACCGAGGACATCGAACTCGGCGGCGTGCAGATGAAGGACGGCGACAAGATCTCGATGTGGTACAACTCCGCCAACCGCGATGAGACGAAGTTCGCCGACCCGTGGTTGTTCGACGTCACCCGCAACCCCAACCCGCACACCGGATATGGAGCCGGGGGGACGCACTTTTGCCTGGGAGCCAACCTCGCGCGGCGCGAGATCCGGGTGCTCTTCGAGGAACTGCACCGTCGCCTTCCCGACATCGTGGCAATCGAGGAACCTTCGATTCTGCGGTCACCGTTCATCCACGGCATCAAGCGGCTGCCGGTCGCTTGGACGCCCTGACACGGCGCTGGCCGACCACAGCGGAGGTACCCCGTTAGCTGTCCGCGCGATCAGCGATCGGCACCGACCTTCAGCGCTCGCAACTGCTTGCCGATCGTCTCGAGGAGCGCACTGTTGGGCTCCATATGCAGGTGGATGGCTTCGATGAAGTTGTCGTATCCTTCGATCGCGCTGTCGATTAGGTGCGCACAATTGTTGAGCAGGTCAGCAGCGCGGCGCCGTCACTGGATTCCCGAGGCCGACGGCGTGTGGCGAATTCGCTTCCGGAACCGATTGCCCCGGCACCACCTGTCTTGGCGGCAGTCCTGCCGTTGCGCCGTCGCCAGCAAACCGGCGAGAATCCGGCGTCATGAGCCGATCTGGCCGGATTTCAGGTTCGCTCCAGCCAAACTCAGACGAACTCAGACGAACTCAGAAGCGGGTTCTAGCAGCCCCAACGGCCTTGGCGGCACCCTATCGCCGCAGGTCACGACGTTGCTGGCTAGGGACTCATAATCCGTTGGTCGCCCCACATCTCAAGCTCCCCTTGCTGGTGGAGTGGTCATATTCCAAACGTGCGGTATTCGTCGGCGGCGCTTCACGTCAGGATCCGACAGTCAGGTTGGTAGTGAATGCCTCCACGCAGCGCACGGTGGTATCAATCAGGTATCATCCAGGTCATGGGAATGACTCTGCGCCCCAGTGAGCAGCAGGCAGAAGCGCTGCGCCGGCAGGCCGCCGCCGAAGGCCGGTCGATGCAGGCTGTTGCGCTATCGGCCATCGACGAGTACATCGCCCGGCGGGCGCACAAGGCCAAGGTCGCCGCGGCGCTGCAGCGCGTCGTCCGCGAGGAGGCCAGGGTTTTGAAGCGCCTTAAGGACGCATGACTGACTACCTGGATCTCGAAGACCTGCTGGAAATTGCCCGAGAGGCCGTCGGAAGGGATGTCGAGGTCAGGGACTACGGCTTGCTCGAATCGGCTCTGGCGCGGCCCCGCGCCTCGGTGTTTGGCCAGGATGCCTACCCAAATCTCCACCTTAAGGCCGCCGCGCTGCTGCACTCCCTGGCACGGAATCACGCGCTGGTGGACGGCAACAAGCGACTTGCGTGGACAGCCTGCCGGACGTTCCTGGCCATCAACGCTCGGTGGATTAGCGCGCCGGAGGACGAGCGCTTCGACTTTGTGATCGGGGTGGCCACCGGTGCAATGTCCGATCTCGACGAGATCGCAGAACAACTGCGCACCTGGAGCTACCAGGAGGGCTGAGCTGCCGGATGCGGATGCGGGGAGCCGACCGTGACAGAGTTTGACTGACGACAATTTTGACGACAACCGCGACGACAGCTGCTCCCTCAACCACCATCGCTACAACGCCGAAACGTCATCATCGTGCCTGGTCACAAGTTCTGCCTGCTCCTGGCAGTGTGATGAAGCGGGGTAAGTGGAGCGTGAATCGTCCTTCCGGGAGTGTCGGCGTCGGGTGAAGACTGACCCTTGAGCCTCGGCTGAATTGGACCCCCTCCGTTGACGCTGAGGATGTGATGTCAGTGGAGGATTGGGCTGAGATCCGTCGGTTGCACCGGTCGGAGGCGATGCCGATCAGGGCGATCGCCCGGGATGGGTGTGGGCCGTAATACGGTGCGGCGGGCGTTGGCGGCTGAAGGGCCGCCGAAGTATCAGCGGCCGGCTCGTGGGTCGAAGGTGGATGCGGTTGAGCCGCAGATCCGGGAATTGCTGCGGCTACATCACGCAAGGGCTTCCATCATGTCTGGTCATGCCGGCCGCTCGTGCCTACGGATCACAGCTTCGATTTCATCCGCTCCGCATCCGCCGCGCCGCGCGTATCGCGTGTTCTGAACCTCCAAGATTGGTCCAGTTCGTCCAGCTTGACCAGCATGAACGTCTGGCTTCTGACTTCGCCTCTGCTTCACACGCGGAAGGTCGCTGGTTCGATCCCAGCCGGGACCACAAGTATTTGCACAGGTAAAAGACGGTATCAGGCTACCTAGTTAGATTCTGTGCGATCCGCGTGCTATGCCGGGGTACCGGCTGGTGTTTGCTAGGCCCCCTGACGACACAGCCCGCCTGCACCAATGTCGTCGGCAAACAGCTCAGGTCGGCGCGAAAGTGACGGCATGAGAGAGACGCGAGAAGTGATTGCTGGCAGGCACTTTGGCGGCAACGCGCAGCCGCGTCTGCCGGGGTTCGAAGCCGTTCAGGGCTCCGTGTACATCATCAGCTCGCCGCCTAGCTAGGCACAGATAAGCGACCGGTCGGCTAATATTGACGGCATGCCACGGCCATCGAACCCCGAGGTGCGCCGCCGCCTGCTTGAAGCGGGCCTCGACCTCGTGCACGCGCGCGGATTCGCCGCCAGCGGCGTCAAAGACATCACGGACGCCGCTGGCGTGCCGAAAGGGTCGTTCTACGCGTATTTCCCCAGTAAGGAGGCTTTCGCCGCGGCGATCCTCGAACACTATTGGTCCGATATCGAGATGCGGCTCCTACCAATCCTTGACGCGGACGGGTTGGCGCAGGAGCGAATCACACGGTTCTTCCACGCGCTTGCTGACGAACACGAGGCCGGCGACTTCCTGCTTGGCTGCCTGGTCGGCAACCTGTCGCTCGAACTTGGTGGTTCGAGTGAACCGGTACGCGCCGAGCTCGTCCGAATTCTCGACCGCTGGGGCGGAGCTCTCGCTGCGTGTGTGCGTTCCGGCCAGCGGGGCTCCGGTGAGATTCGAGGGGATCTCGATGCGGGGGAGCTCGCCTCCCAGCTGATCGAGGCGTGGGAAGGCGCCGCCCTTCGCGGGAAAGTGACCCGCAGTCGCATCCCATACGACCGGTTCGAAGCCGTCACTGTCCCCGCACTTCTCCACTGATCTGTCCTGCCTGGAATGCCGGACCTCCGGCCCTTGTTAAAATAGACGACTGGTCATCTATATCAGACTTACCGCTTCCCGACTCGCAAGGATGGCCCAAATGACAGACCTGACCATCTACGCCCAACCTCAGAACCCCACGCTGCCGACTTCGGACTTTGCGCTCGATCTTGAGCACGCGGCACTCGTCATCACCGATCCGCAGATCGATTTCCTTAGCCCTGACGGTGTCGCATGGCCGGTGTTCGGTGACAGCATCCGCGACAACTGCACCGTCGCTCACATCGGCGAACTGTTCCACGCCGCGAAGCTGGCGGGCGTCACAGTCGCGGTGTCGCCGCACTACTTCTACCCAACCGACCAGCAGTGGCTGTTCGGTGATCCGCTCGAGAAGTTCATCAGCGGCGTCGGCATGTTCGCGCGTCAGGGTGCATACTCGACGGAGGGCTTCGCCGGCTCTGGCGCCGACTTCCTGCCCGTCTACCAACACCACATCCACGACGGGCAAACCGTGATCGCGTCTCCGCACAAGATCGTCGGCCCCGAGTCAAACGACCTCGTGCTCCGGTTGCGCAAGCGCGGCGTGAACCAGGTCATCCTGGCAGGGATGGCCGCCAACCTGTGCGTCGAAGGCCACCTGCGCGAACTCATCGAGCAGGGCTTCGAGGTCGCTGTCGTCAAGGACGCCACGGCGGGCCCACGCCTGCCCGAAGGCGACGGCTACCTCGTTGCGTTGGTGAACTTCCGATTCCTCGCCAGCGCGGGCTGGACCACAGCCGAGGCCGTCGCCCGCCTCAAGGGGGGCGACCGATGACCGCGCCCCTCACTCACGCTGATGTCGCGGAACTTATTGCCGCCCAGCGGATTCAGCGCCCGGGGCGTAGCTAACCGATGAAATTTATAAGTAAGGAGGCAGAAAGACATGACATCGAATGAGAAGCTAAATCAGCGCAGATTTATCTTGAATAACGGCAGCGGTGAGATTCCGGCGCTCGGATTTGGGACGTCGCTTTCCGATCGCAGCAAGACGCGAAATGCTGTTAAGACCGCGGTCGAGGAGGGGTTCCGCCACCTCGACGCTGCCGAGCGGTACCGCAACGAAGCGGAGGTCGGCGCAGCGCTCAAAGAGTTGTTCGCGCACGGAACGGTGCGCCGCGAGGACCTGTTTGTCACCACAAAATTGTGGAACAACAACCATCGACCTGAAAGGGTCAAACCCGCGCTGCAGGCCAGTCTGAACAGACTCGGGCTAGACGCGGTCGATCTGTATCTGGTGCACACGCCGTTCGCGTTCAAGCCCGGCGATGACCAAGATCCCCGCGACCTGCACGGAGCTGTCGTCTACGACGATGGAGTTACGTTAGAGGAAACGTGGGCCGCGATGGAGGCCCTTGTCGATGAGGGACTTTCTCGAGCGATAGGCCTGTCCGATATCGATGTCGAAGGCACCCGAAAGATCGTCAATACCGCCCGAATCAAGCCGGCGGTCGTGGAGGTCGAGTCGCACCCCTATCACCCGCAATGGGAACTCCATGAACTATGCAAGACAGAAGGCATCATCCTGTTGGCATTCGCTTCGCTGGGGCACGCGTTGGAACCGCGACTGCTCGACGACCCTCTCGTTGTCTCGATCGCCCGTCGTCTTGGAAAGACTCCCGCGCAGGTGCTTCTGGCCTGGGGTATCCAGCGCGGCAGCGCAGTTCTCACGGCATCCGTTACGCCCGCGCGCATAAGCGAGAACTTCGATGTCACTGCGCTTCCCGAGAGCGCGATCCAAGAGATCAACGAGCGTCTCGAAACTCGCTACCGGTTCAATTCTGTTGCAGACGCGGGACAACCGGGATTTATTGAAGTGCCCCAGGGTAGTTGAGGGATTTCTGTTAGGCGCTCATCGTTGGAGATCGCTCCGGGTATCAGCGAAACGAAAAGAAAATGAGAGGTGCTGACGGTGTTCGCCCGGATAGCTAGCCACGGGTGGCTCCCCATGGCGCGTAATGCCACTGCCATCTCCACGCCTCCGATTGCCGGGCACTGGTGATCGTCATGCCACGTCCTCGCGGTGCGTATGCAGTGGGCCCGGCGGGACTTGGTCGACCGGGGTGGTCTGGCCTGTCGCGAGTGCCTGCAGCGCGGCATGTACGACCGCGTTGTTGGCGTAGCCGTCGTAGGCCGTAGGTCCGGGGAGAGTGTTCCGGGCCACCGACGCTGCCCAGTCGATGTCCTGGGTGCGATAGGCGCCCTCGAAGCGCTCGATCCAGTCGCCGGGAAGGAACGTACCTGCGCCGTTACTGCCGGTGGCCCGGGTGAGTTGGCTCGGTGTTCCCAAACTGACCGAACCGGCACTGGCGATGATGTCGCAGCCGATGTCGTACTGCAAACCTGGACCGCGTCCGATCTCGGAGAGTCCGAGGATTCCCGTCGTCGACCGCAGGCTGAGCAGGATGGCGACGGCTTCACCGTCGGGGCTCTGTTTTACGGTGCACGACACTTCGGCGACTTCTTCTTCGGTGAACCACCGGAAGAGATCGATGTCATGGGAGGCCGAGCTGGAGATCAGCTGCGTGACGTCGAAATCGATTGCGCACGAAGGGTTGTGGTTACGATGCTGCACCAGCATGGGCGTGCCGGCATGACCACCGGCGAGCGTGCGCTTCATCTGCCGATAGCCGGCGTCCCGGCGCCGCATGAAACCCACCTGCACGAGCCTGCTGCCGTACTTCTGCTCAGCCTGCACGAGGTCGAGCGAGCGTTGCGGCGACGTCGTCAGCGGCTTCTCGCACAGCACCGGAATTCTGCGGTCGAGGCAGGCTCGAACGATGTCATAGTGCGTGGCATCGGCCGTCGCCACCAGGGCTGCGTCGACTGCGCCGGAGTCCAAGGCTTCGATCGGATCATCGAACGTCGCGGCGCCGGGCGCGAGTGCTCTTGATTGGTCGACGAATGGACGGTACGTGTCCGCGATCGCGCTGACCTCACCCACGGGGCCAGTGAGCGGAAGGTGTCGAGATGGAATCGCCCCATCCCGCCCAGCCCGATCACGGCAAGGCGAACCGTGGAGTCGGTGGTCATCGGACCTGTCCCGCGCCGCCCCCGGTGCCGCCAGCCGCCGTCAATCGCGCGATCGGCGGCACCTCCACCCAGTTGCCGGTGGTTATCGACGCCAATACCGCTGCGTTGATGTGCGCCGCGCGCAGCCCGTCAACGAAGGTGGCCAGTCCATCGGGCACCTCTCCGGTGCGGACGGCCGCATAGACGTCCGCTACGAAAAGGTTGAAACACTCCTGGTAGCCCTGTGGGTGCCCGCCGGGCAGCACCGAGAAACGCGCGGCAGCCGGCGAAAGCGCGGCACCGTCTCGAAGAATGACCGTGTTGGCACCTAGCCCGCCGACGATCAGCTCGTCGGGATGTTCTTGGTCGAACATGACGGAGTTCTCCCTACCGTCAAACGAGAAGTACAGCTGGTTCTTACGACCGGGCGAGGACTGACTGACGATGACGCTGCCGACCGCGTCGTGGTCAGTACGGAACAGCACGATCGCACCGTCCTGTCGCTCGCGATCGTCTGCGCTGGCCGAGCCTTGCACCGCGCTCACGGCTGTGATGCGTTGTCCGGTCACGAATTCCATCAAGTCGCACCAGTGTGAGCCGATGTCGCCGAACGTCAGCGAGACTCCAGCCTTGGCGGGATCGGACCGCCATCCATTGGGCCTCGCCAGCGACTTGAAGTCTTGCAGATAACCCCCGTGGATCAGCCACGGCGAGATCTGCCCGATCCTCTCACGCGCTTCGCGCACTGACGGATAGAAGCGATACACGAACGGCACCGCGGTGACCCGAACTGTTTGGAAGGCGCCCTCGACGAGCTCCTGTGCCTCCTCAAGGGTTGTGGCCAAAGGCTTTTCGCAGACCACATGCTTACCCGCGGCCAACGCGGCCAGCGCCAGGTCGTGGTGCAGATAGTTGGGTACACAGACGTGCACGACATCGACATCTTCGGCGCGGATGATGTCCTCCGCGGTGGCCGCCCGACCGGCGTTGAGTCGATCGCAGGCAGCGCGGCTGCTTTCCGGACTGCTCCCAGCCACGGCGGCCAGTAGACCGCCGGCTCGCTGTACGGCATGGGCGTGGACCGCGCCGACCATACCGACGCCGATCACACCACTGCGTGGTCTACCCGCCTTAACCACAGGGCTTGTCTCCTTGAGCCGGTGTTAGCTCGCGTTGACGCGAATAAATTAAATTACTCTTGCCGCGCGCGGTCAGAAATGAGTTGGGTTCCCGGGGAATGTGGGTGGTCGCTGTGATCGACGCGCGGCCCATGGTCTTCTGAAGCGCCCGCCCGTCGTGCAAGCTAGGCGTGGGTGTGCCCTAGATCGTGCACCCGCAGGCCCGGGCGGCCGATTTCGGCGATGTCCTGTCGCGATTTCACTGACCGCTCCACGTACCGCCGCGAGCCCATCGGCGATGTGACCGCCCGCAACGCGGAACGCCGGCCCGGATGCGGGCGCCGAGGACGTCAACGTTTCGTCCCCTTCCCCGTCCGTGCGATCTGGCTCAGACTGAAACTGCGACATCCCAAGCCCGAACCGAGTAGGCAATCGCCACTCAAAGGAGCGCACACGATGACTTCCTTACAGCTAACCAGCAGTGGGACAGCAGATTTCAACGAGGGCGATGTTTATTTCATCGGTAACGCCACCACATTGATCCGTTTCGGCGGGCTGACGATCCTGACGGATCCCGCATTCCTCCACAAAGGAGAGCACGTCTATCTGGGTCATGGCATATGGGCCCGGCGCGAGGTGGAGCCAGCTTGCCAGATCGCTGATCTGCCACCGATAGATCTGATCGTCTTGTCGCATTACCACGGCGATCATTTCGATGACGTCGCCGCGCAAGAGCTCGACAAGAAACTGCCCATCGTGTCAACGGCGGACGCGGTGGACAAGCTTCACGCTCTCGGCTTCGAGCAGGGCTATCCCCTCGACACCTGGGAATCCCTCGAGGTGCAAAAAGGCGACGTGACTCTGAATATCACGGCCATGCCGGCCAAGCACGCCACGGACGACGCAGTCAACGAGCTGCTAATGCCTGTTAATGGGCACCTGCTCGATTTCAGCCGCAACGCCGATCACCTCTACCGGCTGTACATAACCGGGGACACGATGCTCGTCGATAGCCTCCAGGACATTCCGCGCCGCTACCCCGACATAGACCTCGGTCTGATCCACGCGGGTGGCACGACCTTCCTTGTCACGGTGGTCACGATGACGGGCGAGCAGGCAGTGAAGGCCGTCGAGATCACCAAACCTCGCACCGCCATCCCGGTCCACTACAACGACTTCTCGGTATTCCTGTCGGGACTCGACGACTTCAAGAAGGCCGCCGAGGCCTCGACCACGAGTACGAAGTTCGTCTACCTCGCTCACGGCGAGACCTACACATTCACGCCCAACGTGTGAACATCGCTCACCGACGCACCGGAGCCCGGATCAACGCGCCCAACACTTCCACCGCACCGGGTACGCCGTCGACAATGCCTTAGTGGTGTGCATCGGCGGGGGAGCAGGCTGCGGCCCCCGGGGCGACAATGAGTGTGCACCGCGAACGAGAGCAAGGCCCCGGCAAGGAGGGTGGACGATGGTAGGCAATCAGGAAGGGATCGGCGTGTTGAAACTCGAATGCCCGCAAAGCCATCCCGTTGGCAGGATCCTCAAGGAGGTCCCGCATCAGGCAGTTCTATACGATCCCGGAGCCGCTGTTGGCCCACGCCGATTCTGGCCGGACGAAGACGAACAGCCGCAATTCAAAACGCGCTGTAGGCATTGTGACAAACCAGTCGGAGATGCGACGGCGACGCTGCAGAGCGAACTAGCCAAATTGATCGCTGACGCATCCGAGACCTACGGAACTGCCACGCTGCCATATCTGTAGATGGATGCGAGCGGGCTTCGCCGACGGCTATTGGCACTTTTAGAAGCCCGGTTGATAAGCCCAGGCTTGGCTACCGGGGGTGTGGGAAGTACTACATGGCACCAGTCATTGCTGCAGGGTTCCACCAGTTGTTTCCCTACGATTTGCGCCGCGTCAATTGGGCGCCGACGACGCGCGGAGCACGCTCCGGAAATACGGTAAGAGTTACAGTATAAATTTCGTCCCGGGGCGTCAGCAGGCGCCGACGCGAGAGGAGTCCCGTGACGCAGAATCCACCGACACCACACAGCACCCCTCGCCCGCCTGAGGGGGATTGGCTGGGCACTCCATACCTGTCTTTCGAGCGCCAGGGACCGATCGCAGTTTGCACGATCGACCGCCCGGACGCGCGTAACGCCATGACTCCGGCGATGTACTTCGGAATCCGTTATGCCGTAGGCCGTCTCAACGCGGATCCGGATCTGGCCGGGCTGCTGATCACCGGCACCGGAGACGTCTTCGCCCCTGGTGGTGACATGACCGGCGGAGGAGGCACGGACGACTGGATCACCTTTGGTGCCGCGCTAGGCATGGACGTCACGCCGTTCGACGCGGTGCGGACATCGGGCAAGCCCGTGGTGTCCGCGGTCAACGGACTATGCCAGGGGGGCGGCTTCCAGATCGCTTTGTGCAGTGACCTGTCAGTGGTGAGTGAGCGGGCGACCTTCCGTGTGCCCGAATTGTTCCGCGGCTACGCCGACACTTATTACAGCCAGATGCTCGTCCGCCTTATCGGGCCGGCACGCACGCGGGACCTCATGTTCACCGGACGCGTGCTCAGCGCGCACGAAGCTCTCGACTGGGGTCTGGTGAACAGAGTCGTGCCCCACGAGAGTCTGCTGGCGACGGCGCGAGATCTGCTCGCGCAAAGTTGTCGAACCGCACCACGTGCCCGTGCTGTCATCAAGTCCAGCATCGACAACTATCTCGGCTTGTATGACCGCATCGGCATGACCAGCAGTCTGACCGACGCCGAGGCCAGGGAAGGAGTCCGCGCTTTCAAGGAGCGACGCTCGCCCGAGTGGGTGCATCCGCAACTACGCATCGAGGGACGTCTGTGATCCTGGTGGCCTCTTAGCGGTCGATCGGCTCGTTCCAGTCGATCCACTCACCGTGGGCGGCAACCTGCAGCAGACTGCTGATCCCGGCCTCGTCGAAAGCGGCGACGAATTCGTCGACGCCCTCGCTGAAGTGGGCCCAGCCGTCGACGTGGGCGGGTATCACCAACCTGGCGCCGAGCAGTTCAGCGGCCGCGGCCGCCCGCGCCGCGGTCAGTGTCAGCGGTCGCCCGCGTTCCTTGGTCGCCACCCGCGCTGCCCCCGCGAAGAGCACCGCGATGTCGGTATCGCCCACGCGATCGGCCACGTCCTTGACCGCACCCATCGAGGCGTTGTCGCCGCTGAGGTACACGTTCGGCAGACCGGGCCCGGACAACACAAAGCCCGTCACTTCGCAGTTGATGTGACCACTCGCGTCGCGATTTCCGTCGGCCGGGCCGTGGACGGCCGGAACAGCCTGCACGGCAAGGGTTCCGGTGCCGGGCACCTGGTAGGACTCCCAGGGCTGCAATCCCACCGCGGGCGGCCCCAACCGGCCGGCAGCACCCGGATGGGTGAGAACCAGCGGCGCGGCCAGCGCGAAACGACGGCCGTCGTCGTCCAGATTGTCGGGATGTTGGTCGTGGCTGATCAGCACCGCGTCCACCGGCCCAAGCGCGTCGGCGCTCACCGCGGGACCGGCGAGCTTCGTCAGGTAGGCGTGCACGCCGGGCGGATCGAAGGTCGGGTCCATCACGATCCTGCGGCCGGCGATGTCGACGACCGTCGTCGGGCCGCCCAGCACACTGATCGCACAGTCGCGTCGCTGTGTGCCCACTCGCGCATTCATGTCGTGAATAATCGCACCGACGGGTCACGTCCGCGTCCTCGCACTTAGGATGACGCCGTGACCGAAGTACAGGACCGCGTGGTAGATCGAGCTCGTGGGATGCGCGACCTCGTGCGCGCTGAGGCTGCGGAATCCGAGCGATTGCGCACGCTTTCGGCGGCGGTCGTCGATGAGATGTGGGCCAGTGGTCTGATGTCTGCGTTCAATCCGGCGGCGGCGGGCGGCGTCGAACCGTCGTTCCCCGAAATGATCGAGACATGGATCGAAATGGCTTGGCAGGACGGCTCTTTCGGCTGGATCGGCATCGCCAACCTGCCATCGGCGTTCGCCGCCGCGACCTATCTTCCCGATCAGGGTTTCGCGGAGATGTTCACCAGCAACGACAACCACATCGCCATCGGTGGTCAGTACTTCCCCAACGGCCAGGGGACAGCAGTCGACGGTGGCTACCAGTTGACCGGCGCGTGGAATTTCGGCTCCGGCACCGGCCACTCGGCCTATATCGCCGCCGGCTTTCTACCGATGGACAACGGCGAGATGCGCTGGATCAGCGAGGGCATTCCCGACATGCGGGTTGGATTCCTACCTCGAGAGGAGATCACCTTCACCGACGGATGGCACGTCCAGGGGCTCAAAGGGACTGGCTCCTACGACTACAACGTCACCGACGTGTTCGTCCCCGAGTACCGGACCATTCCGTTGTTCACCCGTGAGCCTCTCCGGGGATCCTCAGCGGCCGGCCGCATGGGTCTGATGCCGGTCACCGCCGCAGGTCACGCGTCGTTTGCGCTGGGGGTTGCCAAGAGCATGCTCGATGATGTCGGGGAACTCGCGGCCACCAAGGTGCGGATGAGCGACATGGCGACCCTGGCCAGCCGTCCGACCTTCCAAAAGGGTCTCGCCCATCACGTTGCGGCGTGGCGCGCCGCCCGCCTTCTGGTGCTCGACGCCTTCACCACGGCCGAGGACGCAGTCAAAGCGGGCAACGACCTGACGCCCAGACTGCGAGCCGACATGCGGGTGGCGGCGGTGTACGCGACCGACACGGCGCGGGCGTGTGCCGAGTGGGCTCATCTAGCGGCCGGCACCACCGCGATCCGCGAGGGCAGCCGGCTCGAGCGAGCGTTCCGCGACATCTACACCGGCACCCAGCACGCGTTCATCAGCGAGAAGGTGGCAATCGACGTCGCACAGATCTGGCTCGGCATCATCGACGACCAGTTCGGGCTCTAGCCACTCTCATATTCGTCGCGCGCGGTCCTGCCAATACTGTTGCCGAAGTTGGGTTTTCAGGATCTTTCCGCTCGCGTTGCGGGGCAGTGATGCCACGTTGTCCACGGTTCGCGGGCATTTGTAGCCGGCCAGATGCCGGCGGCAGAATTCGATGATGTCGCCGGGTTCAATTTCAGTGGTGGTGACAACGATCGCCTTGACGGATTCGCCCCAGAAGTCGTCGGGGACACCGATGACCGCGGCGTCGGCGATGGCGGGATGCTCGATGAGCACGCTTTCCACCTCGGGTCCGTACACGTTCTCACCGCCGGTGATGATCATGTCCTTCAGCCGGTCCTCGATGTAGAGGTAGCCGTCGGCGTCGAGACGCCCGATGTCGCCGGTGCGCAGCCAACCGTCAGCGGTAATCGTGTCTGCAGTTGCCTCTGGCCGATTCAGATAGCCGCTCATGCGCTGATTGCTGCGCACCCAGATCTCGCCGGCTTCGCCGTTGGGTAGCTGGTCACCCGTTTCGGGATCGACGATCCGAATTTCGTTGCCCGGGGCGGCCTTTCCGGCCGACAGCAGCAAGTCCGGCCGACTGGAATCGCGATGGTCATCGGCGCCCAGCGCGGTGATCGCGCCGCAAAGTTCCGTCTGTCCATACACCTGGACGAAGTTCATGTCGGGCCAGGCCGCGAGTGCTCGCTGCAGCAAAGGCATCGGCATGGGAGCTGCTCCGTATACGAGGTAGCGCAAACCCGAGATCGCGCTGGTCGCCGTCTCACCGGCGTCCAGGAACCGGGCGATCACCGGGGGCACGAAGAAGGCGTGGGTCGCGCCGGCTTTGACAGCGCCGAGCAGAGTTGCGGCCTCGGGTTCGCGAGTCAAGATCGTCGGTGCGCCGGCCCTGATACCAAAAAACGAATAGCCGATACCGCCGACGTGGAACAGCGGCATCGCCACCAAGTTCGCGTCTCCCTCCGCAAACGGAAACGGCGGGGCCAGGTTCACAATGTGATTGACCAGTGCGCGCTGGCTTAGCAATACACCTTTGGGCCGCCCGGTAGTGCCCGAGCTGTATATCACCAGGGCGGTGTCGGTGTCGGCGACTTCTGGGTCGGCCGCGATGGGTGTGGCTGCGGCGAGCCAGGATTCGTACTGGTCTTCGTTCTGGTCGCTGCCGCCGCCTACCACGACGATGCGTTCCAGGCCTGGGACTCGCGCGCTGATCGGCTCGACCGTGGGCTGCATTTCTGCGCCGACGAAAAGCACTCGTGCGCCGCTGTCGTTGAGTACGTGGACGAGTTCCTCTCCGATTACCCGGCAATTGACGATGGCGGCCCCGGCGCCAATTGATGCGGCAGCGAGCAGGGTTTCCAGGCAGGCCGGGTGGTTCTTGTCCAGGAATGCCACGCACTGGCCACGCTCCACACCGGCGGCTCGGAGCGCGCCGGCTGCCTGACGAATCCGCGACGCCCACTGCGCCCAGGACCACTGCCGGTCACCGTAGTGAATCGCTATGTCATCGGGCCTGTGTTGTGCGTGTTGCTCGACGAATGCGACGAGCGTCGTGCCAGGCGCGGTATCTTGCATGGTCTCGTGTGTCACGCCTTTGATGCTAGGGACGCCAGGATTTGGCCCACGGGCGCATCCTTGGCGTGGCGGTAACCGGTGCCCGCCCACAGGTTGATCCGCTCGGCATCGCCGGCCGCGGTGGCCGCCTTGCGAACTGGGCTGGTCAAATGATGCAGCGCCGGATAACCAGTCGGCGCCACCGCCGAGTAGCGATCGGTGAAGACGTTGGCCATCCCGCGTGCAGGGCGGCCAGTGAAGGCGCGGGTGACCACGGTCGGCCGGCGCGCAGGGTCGGCAAGCGCCGCGCGATAAGGCGCCGATGTCCCGCTTTCCTGGCTGCGCAGCAGCACCGTGCCAACCGCGGCCGCAATGGCACCGGCCCCGATGGCGGCGGCGACATCGTCCGGGGTGGCCACCCCGCCCGTGCCGATCAACGGCAGTGAGGTAGCCGCACCGACCTCCTGCAGCAGCTGGGGAAGGGGAATCTCGGGAGGCAGTCGGTCCGGGGTCAACGTGCCGGAGTGACCGCCGGCGGCTGACGCCTGCACAAGCACCACGTCCACGTCACGCTCTGTGGCCAGGCGTGCCTCTGCGGCCGAGGTGACGGTTTGAGCGACCAGGCTGCCGGCATTCTTCAGCGCGGCGACCACTTTTGGCTCAGGGATACCGAAGGTGAAGCTGACGACCGGTACCGGGTTGGCGAGGAGCAGGTCGACCTTCTCCTGCCAGTAGTCGTTGTCCTCGGTCAACGGCACGCGGCTGAGGTCGATCTCGTAACGATCCGCCTCCTCCTGGACCAGGTGGCGGTATTGGTCGTATGCCTGTGCATCGATAGGAACCGGGTTGGGTGCGAACACATTGACCCCGAAAGGCACTCCGGCGGAGCGGACTTGGGAGATCTGGTCGGCGAGCAGATCGGGTGTCTTGTAGCCGGCGGCGAGGAATCCGAGGCTGCCGGCCTGCGCGGCCGCCACCACCAGCTGTGGCGTGCTAGGCCCGCCCGCCATAGGTGCGGCGAGCACGGGACTCGTCAGTCCGAGTCCGGTCAGTGCACTGTGCATGAGGTTGCCTTTGGTCGGGTGGTCGTGAACGTCTCAGCGTCAGCCTTTAGTCAACCCCGGCTGGAAATGCAGGTCCACGACATGTTTTCGACTACTGGTAGGCGCGACTTCCCACGGCAGGTTTGCGGCCAGTGTCCGGTGAGAGCCTGTGCTTACCTCAGCTAGAAAATCGGTCATGGCTTGCGCGCCCAACGCAACGCACCATCGGGGTATATCCCCACCATCAGAACATGGGAGCCGAAGATGCGCCTGCCGTTGCTGCCACCGGCCAGCTTGAGTCCGGGACAAACGGACCTCTATGACGACATGGTGGCAGTCGTCGAGAAGAACTTCGGCGAACTCATCGCGCGGCGTAAAGACGGTGCGCTGATCGGCCCATTCAACGGTTGGCTGCACTTTCCGCAATTCGGCAAGCCCGCCTGGGCCTTCAACAAGTCGCTATGGGAGCACAGCGTTTTGCCTGCCGAGATCCATCAGCTGGTAATCCTCGTGACGGCGGCCAAGTTCGGTGCTCGGTACCAGATATATGGCCACTAGTACTTCGCCCGGCGGGCGGGCCTTGCCAAGCACAAGATCGCGACGATTGTCGTCGGTGAGCGGCCCAGCGACCTCACCCACGACGAGGGTGTCGCATACGACATGGCAGCGGCGCTGAACCGGGGCGCGCCGCTGCCGGAGACGACGTATGAGGCAGCGCGCACGACATTGGGGGAGCAGGGTCTAGCGAAGATCGTCTTCCTCGTCGGATGCTTCTCGATGGTCGGCATCACGCTCAACGCGTTCGATGCCTCGGTGCCCGGACGCGAGGAATATCTCGACTAGTCGGCCGCGCGGCGCGGTTCTTGTCACGCGGTCAGAAAGGCGGCGGGTCGCTATTGGCTGCGCGTCGGGGTGCTTCGGCGGCGATGCGTGCCTCGTTGATCCCGCGTTCCCAGCGGATGCGGGCGGCGCGGTCCTGGGCCCGGGTTGGTCGTCGGGCCGGCATCATCAAGGTGCGGTTGGCGTTGGGCGGTGGCGCGGACGTGGGCAAGATGAGCTCGCCGGTCGGCACGGCTAGCGCCGGAAAGAACAGGCTGCCACCGGGTTTGGTGATATATGTGTGGCCTGTCGGTGAAGTCCAGATCACTGTGCCGTCAGGCTCCTGGCGGTCTTGCCACCCGTTGGGGCCGGTATAGAACGTCTTGAGCAGATGATGATACCGAGCTATCCAAGAACATTTCATCGCCCGTCTCGGCGACCCCGCCGCCAGAATCACCTCTTACCTGCGAAGGCGAGCGATATCCTTCCCCAATGGCATCGAGCGTGTCGGGGAAGATTGCATTCGTTACCGGCGGCGCGTCTGGCATCGGCGCCGCGTTGACGACCAAGTTGGTCGACGAGGGCGCCGAGGTCTGGATCGCCGATCGTCAGATCGGCCCGGCGCGGGAGCTGGCGCAACGCCTCAATAGTGGTAGGGCAAAAGCGCACGCGATCGAGCTCGATGTGCGCAGCTACCCATCGTTTGAGCGCGCCGTCGCCGAGGCAGTGCAGCAATCCGGGCGGATCGACTACCTGTTCAACAATGCCGGCATTGGGGTCGGCGGTGAGATCGACTCATACACGCTCGATGACTGGAACGACGTCTTCGACGTGAACCTGCGCGGTGTGGCACACGGCATCCAAGCGGTCTATCCGATCATGATCCGGCAGCACTCCGGCCACATCGTGAACACAGCCTCCATGGCCGGTCTCGTCACCAGTCCGGGCCAGGGGAGCTACACCGCCACCAAACACGCCGTCGTCGCGATCTCGAAGACATTGCGGGTCGAGGCCGAGCGCCACGGCGTGCAGGTCTCGGTGCTCTGTCCGGGCGTGATCCGGACCCCGATCCTCACAGGCGGCCAGTACGGACGCATGAACTTAACCGGCAGCAGCGACGAGGAACTCCTCAAATTCTGGGAGCCACTGCGGCCCATGGCACCCGAATTGTTCGCCGAACGCGCCCTGCGTGCGGTGTTACGTGGAGACGCGATCATTGTGGTGCCGGCGTGGTGGAAGGCATGGTGGTACCTGGAGCGGCTGTCGCCCGCCTTATCGATGCGAGCCGCAAAAGTCCTGCTCAAGCGCATACGTGAAGTGCAGTCCACCGCCTCCTGATTCGCTGCGTGTCTTATGGTCAGGCGCACCGGTTCAAACGTCGCGTGGGGGGACCAGGCCGGCGGCAGGGGTGACCTGACCGCCTGTGTCAACATTGCTGCGGCAACTCGTTGAGAGGGGGCCCAAACATGAGCGCTGACCGTGCCAGTTCGCGCACATTCGTCGTGACGGGCGCGGCGTCGGGCATCGGCCTGGCCACCGCACGGCGCCTGCTGGCCGGAGGCGGCACCGTCGTCGGCGCCGACGTGGCCTCCCCACCCGACCTCGGCCCCGATTTCAGGTTCGTGACGGCCGACGTGACCGACGAAGCCGCGATCGCCGCGGTGCTGGCCGCCGTGCCCGACCGCCTCGACGGCGTCTTCCACGCCGCAGGCGTTGCCGGGGGCGGCCCAGTCCATCTGCTCGACCGAGCCGAATGGGACCGGGTGATCGGGATCAACCTCACCGGCACGTTCCTGGTGGTCAAGGCAGCCCTGGCCAAGATGATCGAGCAAGAAAGGGTCGACGGAGAGCGGGGCTCAATCGTGACCGTCGCCAGCATCGAGGGCCTCGAAGGCACGGCAGGCGGCAGCTCGTACAACGCCGCCAAGGGTGGTGTTGTGCTGCTAACCAAGAACATCGCGCTCGACTACGGACCGAGCGGCATCCGGGCAAACGCCATCTGCCCGGGTTTCATCGAAACACCGATGGCCCAGAATGTTTTCGGTCTGCCGGGGATGGAGGGTCCGCTGGCCTCCATCACCAAGGAGCATGCCCTGCAGCGGTTCGGCCAGCCGGAGGAGGTGGCGGCCGTGGCGGCGTTCCTGTTGTCTACTGACGCTTCCTTCGTCAGCGGTCAGGCCATTGCCGTCGACGGTGGCTACACCGCTGGCCGTGATCACGGCGTGGTTGCGCTTTTCGGTTTTCCCGAGTAATCCCTCTAGGATTCGCCCATGGGCGGTTCTGTCACTCCTGACGACGCGATCGAGGCGATCCGAGGTACCGGCGGTGCGCAGCCGGGCTGTCGGGCGTTGCACGCGAAAGGCACCCTGTACCACGGCAGGTTTACCGCGAGCACCGACGCGGCCGGGCTATCGCGCGCAAAGCACCTCGACGGTTCGCCGGTCCCTGCGCTGTTCCGCTTCTCCAATGGATCGGGTAACCCCACGCAGCGTGACAGCTTGCCGGGGGTGCGGGGAATGGCGGTCAAGCTCACCCTTCCCGACGGATCCACCACCGATGTGTCGACGCAGACGGCCCGGCTGTTCGTCTCGAGCACCCCGGACGGATTTATCGACCTGCTCAAGGCGATGCGGCCGGGCCCGACTATGCCGCTGCGCATGGGCACGTACTTCGTCACCCATCCGCGGCTGCTCGCCGCGTTGCCCATTCTGCGCGACGCCAATAGGGTTCCGGCAAGCTACGCCACCGTCGAATACCACGGGCTGCACGCGTTCCGCTGGGTCGCCGCCGACGGCAGCGCC
The DNA here is from genome assembly GCA_963728815.1 of uncultured Actinomycetota bacterium. Lineage (GTDB taxonomy): Bacteria > Actinomycetota > Actinomycetes > Mycobacteriales > Mycobacteriaceae > Mycobacterium. The sequence goes on along the minus strand of CAVSLH010000009.1, from coordinate 622,801 downwards.
CGATTCGTCCGCTACCACCTGCGCCCAGTGGAGGGTGAGGAATTTCTGTCGGGGCCGGCTGCCAAGGGCAAGGATCCTGACTTTCTCCACCACGAGCTGAACACACGCCTGACGCGCGGGCCGGTGCGGTTTGACTTCCTCGTCCAGATCGCGGGGCCGAACGACTCGACGGTCGATCCGTCAGCGGCCTGGCGTAGCACCGAGACGGTCACCGTCGGCAACCTCGAGATCACCGGCCTCGACACCAAGCGCGAGCACGGCGACGACATCGTCGTGTTCGACCCGATGCGCGTGACCGACGGCATTGAACCCTCCGACGACCCCGTGCTTCGCTTCCGCACGCACGCTTATTCGGCCTCGGTCAAGCTGCGCACCGGCGTAGATCGCGGTCCCGAAGCGCCTCGGGCCTGACGAAGGGGTCGTAAAGCCCGATAAGCGCCGTAGTCCATCGTAGGCTCGCGCCGCAGATCTTGCCGTCGCCCAATCTTCGAGGCGGCGAGTCGCGTGCGAAGGCGGGGCCGATCAGTTCGTCGGCCGGCGCGTCACCAGCAAACAGAACCGGCCGTGCTCGATGCGAGCGCGGAGTCCGCAGTCGGGTAAACGGGCAGCAAGCGGCTGAGCCCACAAGCTTCGACGATTCGGGCGACGATCGGCTGGTGGCTCACCAGACGCAGTTCGACGCCGCGACCGCGACAACGTTCCGCCTCGTCGGCCAGTGCGGCGAACGCGCAGCAGCCCATGAAGTCGAGGCCGGAGACGTCGACGACGAACGGTCCGGGCGGGGTGACGACGGCGGCCGCCTCGTTGAGCAGCTGGCGCCAGGTGTGCTCGTTGCAGGCGTCGATCTCGCCGCCCGCGTGGATTAGCACCGCCGGGCCGCTGCGATCGGTGGTCGCCCTTAGCGTGCTTTGCGGATCGCCCAGCTCGTAGACGAGCCGCGTACTGAGCATCAGGTGGGTGGAAAACGGTTCTGCGGTAACCAGGCGCATGATGGACTCCCTAATCGACTGGCACTGATAGGCCAGGGATGGATGCCCGTCCTGTTGTCTAAAGACAGACTCCGCGTGAAATCGGAATCTCATTTGTATAACAAGACAGGGCGGTCTGTCTACATGCAGCGACCTATGAGTATGGTAAGGATCGCTATGACAGGCCTTGACGTCGCGACGCCTGCAGCGCCGGCTCGCGAGCGAATCCTGAGTGCGGCGTACGAGTTGTTCAGCCGGCGTGGGATCCGCGCGGTAGGCACTGACGAGGTTATCGAGCGCGCCGGTGTGGCCAAGGCAACCCTATACCGCCACTTCGCGACCAAGAACGACCTCGTGCTGGCCGTGCTGGAGCGTCGCGAACAACTCTGGACTCATGGTTTGATCGAGGCCCAGTCACAACTCCGCGGCAGCACCCCCGAGGAACAGTTGCTGGCGATCTTCGACGTCCTGCACGACTGGTTTCAAAGCCGCGACGGTTATGAAGGCTGTTCTTTTATCAACGTGTTGCTCGAGTTGGGGGCCGATCATCCTGCCGGACGGGCCAGCATCGGCCATATCGACAACGTCCGCGATATCGTGCGCCAACGCGCTGTCGCAGCCGGGCTACACGACGTCGAGGACTTCGCCTGGTCCTGGCACATCCTGATGAAAGGCGCCATCATCCTCGCGGCCGTGGGCGATCCGGACGCCGCTCACCGTGCCCAGAAGATGGCCCTTGCTCTCATCGAGCAGCACCGGCCGGCTTTCGGCGACGGTAACACCGCCGATTAGTCCCTTCGAGCGGCGTCAGACGGCGTCAGCTGCGGGGGTGTCGGTTTTGCGGTTGTGCTCGGCCTCGAGTTCGGCGATCGCGCGGGATGTGCGTTCGCGCAGCAAGATTGCGGCTGTGATGCCGGCCACGACGGCGATGACGAGCGCGACCCAGGAGAACCGCTCCAGCCATTGCTCGGCGGCCATCCCGGCGAAGTAGACGAGCGCGGTGGTGCCACCGGCCCAGCAGATGCCACCGGAAACGTTGGCTGCCAGGAAGCGTGGGTAGCGCATCTTCAAGGCTCCGGCGAGCGGCCCGGCGAATATCCGCAGCAGTGCGATGAAGCGACCGAAGAACACCGCGCGAACTCCCCAGCGGTTAAACAATCGTTCGGCCAGCGCGACGTGTCCGGGACCGAAATGCTTCGGAAACCGCCGGCCAAGACGCTCGAAGAGCGGCATGCCGAATTGGCGGCCGATTGTGTAGCCGATGGAGTCGCCGACCACGGCGCCGATCACGGCCGCAACGCCGACGCCGATCGGGTTGACGGCCAGGTCGTGTTGCGACGCTAGCAGCGCCGCACTGACCAGCACGATCTCCCCCGGAAGGGGAACGCCCAAGCTCTCGACCCCCACCACACCGCCGACCACGAGGTAGACCGCGAGCGGCGGGATCGACTGCAGCAGGGCGTCCACATTCATGGGTCAAGGATGCCTGACTCATGTTGAGCGCGCGCCGCAAACTATTCGAACTGCGTGACCGTGTCGTTGTGCGGTCCGCATCGCGTGCCGACGGGCTCCAACCGCGGACGTTTCGGCACTCGCCCGTCGGCCGAAGATTTGCCGCGCAGACGTCGCCAAACCCATGGCATGAACTTTTCTTGCGTCCAGCGCAGCTGTCCATAAGTGCGGGCGCCGAATGACAGCTGCATGGGATTGCGGCTCGCTTCGGCCCAATCATGGTTGCTGTCAGGCAAATTGAGAGCTTCGGCAGCTGCGGCAGCGAACAGGATATGCCCTTTGGTGGACGCGTGTACGCGGTCGATGTCCCACGTGTCCAAATCGCGCATCGAGGCCGCGTTGTACAGGTCGACAAGCCTGAACCCGTGGCGGTCGGCGGCCGCGCTGATTGCTTTGTTGATGCGGGCAAGCCGCCCAGACACAAGCCGGCCGAGCGGAAGGAACTGCGCGACGTTCGGGAAGGTTGTTGTCACCACCGTCGCCCCCGATTCGGCGAGCGCGGCGTAGAGGTGTTCGAGGTCGGTAAGGGCACGGCCGAACGATCGCCACGGCTGGATGACGTCGTTCATGCCGGCGCACACGGTGATCAGATCCGGCCGCATCGCCAGTGCCTGCGGAACCTGCTCCCTGAGCACGTCGGCCAGCAACTTGCCGCGGATCGCGAGGTTGGCGTATTCCAATCCGGGATAGAGCGAATCGACCATTGCGGCGAGTCGGTCAGCAAATCCCAGGAGACCGACAGCGTCGTCACCGTCCCATAAGCCCTCGGTCTGACTGTCACCGATGGCGACGTATCGGCTGTATCCGGCCCGAATAGCTCCGCACACGAAGCCGAGACTAATAGCGATCCGAGTTCTGGCGCGTGCCAGCTGCTCCGGAACGCTGTTGTAGCGTGGCCCTCGCTCGGCCTGAGGAGAGTCAGTGGAATTCAACATCGCCCAAGTTTTCGCGGCGGTGGCGGCGGCCAACCCCGACCGGGACTGCATCGTGTTCGGAGATCGGCGATTCAGCTTCGCGCAGACCGACGAACGTGCCCGCCGATTCGCCCGGGCGCTGCACGCGTGGGGACTTGGCGCGCATCGTGAACGCTCCGAGTTGGCACCGCCGGCCTGACCGTGGAGGTCGAAAATGACGGCACGGCCGCGATTATCACTGCCACCGCCAGTGGCGGCGGTGACGGTCAAAACGGCGGCACCGGCGGAAACGGGGGCGCCGGTGGTACCGCCGGCGGCAGCGGGGGAGCCGGCGGCACGCTGATCGGGCCAGCGGGCGCCAGCGGCGGCACCGGCGCAGGTGGTACGGGTGGCCAAGGCGGCATGGACAGGCGGCATGGGCGGCAACGGCGGCAACGGTGGCGCGGCCGTGGGCGGCGCCACCAACACTCAGGGCACCGGCGGCGACTTGGCGCTCGGCGGCAACGGCGGCGACGGCGGCGCCGCCGGCGGGCCGGGCGGCAGTGCCGGCCTACAGGGTCTTCTGGGCGCGCCGGGCACCCAGGGAACGACGCCCACTTAACCTTGCCCCCGGCCAGTCCGACCACCCAGCGTGCCATCGCAGGTACCGTCACTGGCATGGCGAAGAACAGGCAGCGGGCCGCACATGAGCCGGCCGCCGAATCGCTTGCGCCGCAGTATCCGATCGAGTCGGTCGACAATGCGCTGAAGCTGCTGTTGCTGTTGGGTGAGCAGCCGCAGATCCGGCTGAGCGAGGCAACCCGCTATCTGGGTGTGGCATCGTCCACCGCGCACCGGCTGCTTGCGATGCTGACCTATCGCGGGTTCGTCCGGCAGGACCCGGTGTCGAAGGCGTACCTGCCCGGTCCGGCGTTAACCAGTGTGGCGTTTGCGATATTCGGCCGCATCGATGTTCAGGCAACCGCCACGCCGATCATGCGCAGCCTCAGCGAACGCCTGCGGGAATCGATTCACGTTGGGATGCTGGACGGTGCCAGCGTCCGATTTGTGGCTGCGGTGGAGGGTCCGGCCGCGGTCCGGGTTGCTTCCCGGCTGGGACGCACGATGCCGGCGCACTGCACCTCGACGGGCAAGGTCATGCTGGCCCAGTTGTCGCAGCCGGAGTTGCGCCAACTGCTGCCGGACGAGGAGCTGCAGCGCATTACCCCGCGTTCGATCGGCAGCCGCACCGAATTGGAGGCCGAGCTATCCCGCATCCGCGAACGCGGCTACGCCGTCAATCGCGAGGAGAGCGAGGAAGGCGTTGCTTCGGTTGCGGTTCCGATACCGACCCGGGCACCGGGCCTGCGGCTTGCGCTCAATGCCGCGGCCCCCCAGAATCGGCTGGACAGCTCCCAGTACGCTTCGGTGGCCGCCGCACTTGTCAAGGCAGCAAAGGAGATTGGCGATCAACTCGGTTGAGTACCCAAGCGGGCGACCTCGTGCCGCCAGGCCGCGTCGGCGGTAAAGGCAGGCCCCAAGTCCGGTAGGTCGTCCCAGTCGGAGTCGTCGATGTCGTGCAGGGTGCCGCCGGCCGCGCGCACCCGCAACGACATTCGCGCCAGCGCGTCGAGGCTGATCGCCTGCAGCACCGCTTCCGGCACGGTGGCGGCGGCGCTGGTGATTCCGTGTCCGCGGCAGACCACCACCGGCCCGCCGCGCATCGCGGCCACCATTTCCTTGCCCAGCCGTGAGTTTCGGATCAGCACGGCGCGTTCGTAGACGGGCACGCCGCGGCGTGCGAGCCAGGCGCCGGGAATGTCATAGGCCCCGTAGATCGGCCGGATCGCGATGCCGGCCAGATCCGCGGCGACGACGGCCGGCGGGTGCAGATGCGCGACGGCCCGGTGCCGCGGATCGGCCAGCATGGTTTCGACGTGGATGGGCAGTTCGTTGGGAACGCGAGTATCCGTCGAGTTCGCCAGCGGCGCCTGCGCTGCCGTCGAATCCGATCAGCCGGACGTCGGTGGGCCGGGTGAACGCCACCCCGGTGTCGGTGTCGCTGCGGCAGCGGATGAGCAGGTGGTCGTCGTCGACCCGCAGACTCAGGTGACCGAGGATGCCGTCAACCAGGCCGCGGGCCGCGGCAACCCGGCAGCCTTGCGCCACCAAAGCACGTTGCTGGTCCAGCTAATTCGGTGTTCGTCATATCGATCTTGCGTGTGCCGATGCGGACTCCGCCGTCCGGATGGATGGTCTCTCCGGTGATCCCACGGGACCGGTCGGAGGCCAAGAACACGAAAGCCCACGCGTGGTCTTCGCCGGAGAGCGCGACGTTCAGTGGAGTGCGCGCGGCCACATCGCGTGCCCGGTTAGGGGTGTCGTCGAGGCGAACGTTGTCCAGCCGCAGGCTGGCAAGACCGCGCAGGTCGGTGTTGAGCGTGCCGCCCGGTGCCACCCCGTTGACCCGGATCTGCGGCGCCAGCTCGTGCGCCAACGAAGCCACCAACCCCCGCACGGCGAACTTCGACGACACGTACAGCACCCCGCCGCGTCCGGGATAGTACGACGATGCCGACTCGGTCAGGACGATCGAGGATCCGGTCGTGGCCCGCAGCCATGGGACCGCGGCTTTGACCGATTGCAGATGGCTTAGCACGTTGGTGCGGAACATTTCGTCGAACGCATCGGAAAGGTCGTCGGCATTGATGTCGCCGATGCCCTTGTAGAAGTCGAAGACGCCCGACGCAGTTGACCAGGGTGTCGAGACCACCGTAGGTATCCACCGCGACTCTTACTGCGCGTTCGTTGGCCTCGCGGGTGATGGCGTCGCCTTCGATTACCTGAATCCCAGGCAGGTGCTCACGCAACATATCGCACTTGTCCCGATCACGTTCCAGCACAGTGACTCTCGCGTCCTCGGCGCGAAAGGCATCGACGACGGCACGTCCGATGCCGGATCCGGCACCCACGATCAAAGCGCGCTTGCCGTGCAGCCAATCGGTCATGGTTGGGGTTCTATCTCATCGGGTTCATCGGGCAGCAGCGGGGCATAAGAATTGCCGACCATGGCCGCCAGCGTACGGGTGTTCTGCCAGGTGAGCGCCTCGACCTCGAGCGCGTCCAGGCTAATCCAGTGCCCGGTTCTGGGTGCGGTGATCAGCAGCCGCGATCCGTTGCGGGTGTCGACCCGACGCACCACGACTTCGGTGAATTCGTTTGCGACTGTGAGAGGTTCACCCACAGCACCGTCCAGCAACTGCGCGAGCTCGGGATTCACAAGAACACCGCCAGGTTCTGCATCCGTAGCACCGATTCGTCGGCAATGATCTTGCGGCGGGCCAATTTCCATGTTTTTTGGGGGCTTTTTTGGGGGTCATCGCACCACCGCAGCAGGTCCTCGCGGCCGCAGGACAGCAACGCACTTTCGTTGACGTCTCCCCGGCTGCGGAACAGCAGTTCGGCCGATTCGACGATCAGATGCGCATTATCTGGCTGGTCCTCGCACTCAAATGTGCGCACGTTGGTGATGAAGTGACGCAGCCGCGACGGTGGATCCTCGGTCCAGGCGTGCTCGGTGGCGAAACGCGCGACCCGCTGGCGCAGCGAGTACTTGTCCTCGTCGAAGTGGGCCATCCCGGGCGACGTGTCGAAGCCGGCGCCACGTGCGGTGGTGACGCGGACGGGCATGACGTAGCGGACGTCGTCGGTCAACATGTCCAGCCAGATGTCATACTGCTGGGCATCCAGCAGGTAGGCCTCGTCCACCAGGAACTGATGCGCCTGAAGGTGCCGAGTGTCGTTGAAAGGCAATGGCTTTCTCATACTGAGACCGCTCGGGGGACCGCTGGGGCCAGCTCCAGGTGATCGGCCCACAACTTGAGCAACTCGCGCTGGTTGTACTCGTTGTAGCCGACCTGAGCGCGTCCCGGCCCATGGAACGAATCGGTCGATAGTGCCTCGATGACCGGACGGTCGTTCCAGAGCAGGCCCATCCGGCTGTTCAGCAGCAGTCGTCGTGCCATAGAGCCGCCGGCGGTGGTGGTCAGCGACACCCAGTTCTCCACGTCGTCTTGCTCGAACATGCCGGTCGACCCGAAGCACATCAGATAGGCCTTGTACGAGTCTTTCTTGTACTGCGCGGGTGCGGCGGAGTCAACCGCGAACCACGAGCACACCTCGGTTTCGTTCGCACTGATCGGCTGCCACAGCCGGATCGAGATGAAGGGCAGCACATCGTCGTTACTGTCATGGCCGTGCACTCGGGGCCAGTTGTGCACGAAACTCAGATTCGGAAAGCAGGTGGCGGCCGAGATCATGAACCCGTCTTCGCCGACCACCCGCTGCTGCTGTGGCGTCCAGACATCCTTGATCCGGCCAATCATGTCATCGGGGTAGCCGACGTAGCGCATCCGCTCTTCGAAGCTGCCCGGCGGAAGCTTGTAGGTCGTTCCGCCCCCACCGTGCGCCCAGTAGGTGGCGCCGTCCTTGCGCTTTTGTGCTTTCGGCTCGCGGAACAGGCCGATGTCGACGATCGACGCGTGGGTGTGGGGTGTGTGGTACATGTCGCCCGCAAAATTCTCGGCGCCGATCTTCCAGTTCGCCTTGATACGCCAGCGCTGCGGTCCCCGCACCTCCAGACCGTGGGTGCTCTGTTTGGTGTAGAAGTCCAGATAGAACCTGAAGTCGCCGAGGAAATCCTCGAGCGGCTCGGCGGTTGGATCCATATTGATGAACAGTAGACCGTTGTAGCTCGCGAAATTCGGTGCGGGCAGCAGAGTTTGGCCGTCCTTAGCGAACCCCTGGTCGCCTCCGTAGGCTTCCCGGTGGAACGGAAGTCCGGTGAGCCGGCCGTCGTTGCGGTAAGACCAGCCGTGGTACGGGCAGCGGAAGTTGGAGGCGTTGCCCATCTCCGCGCGACACACTTGCATTCCGCGGTGCAGGCACATGTTGAACATCGCCCGGATGGTGCCGGCGGAATCGCGGGTGATGATGAACGAATCGTCGAGTACCCGGCGTACGACGTAGTCGCCGTCCTGCGGGATCTCTGATTCATGGGCGACGAACATCCACGCCCGGCTGAACAGTCGCTGCTTCTCGTACGTGAACAGCTCGTCGTCGTTGTAGATGTGGGCGGGGATCATCCCACGACGGACATTCTGGAAAAGATCGTCGAAGGTGTTGCGGTGATCTGTCACGCGGACCTCCAATCTCCCTATCTGCTTTACAGAAAGTAGTTCTGTTAAGTAGAGAATGCCGCAACGCAGATGGCGTGGTCAACACCCTCGCGACGGGCGAGCATGGACGCCGCGTACGCGCACAACCCATCGCCGATGAGTAAGTCAGGTCTAGCGAAATATATTATTTGCCAATGGCTTTCGCACAGAGGTGAAGGATCGTGTGTGCCGGGCGTGCCGAACAGCAGTCCGCCGGTACCGCCGGCGCCATTGTCGCCGGGGGCCGCGTTGCGAGCGCACGACGCCGACACACCGGTGTGGGCGGCCGCTAGGTAAATCGGCGGTGGCGAAACACCACTGCTTGCAACGGCTTCCGGATGGGCAGCAGCCAAGCGTTGTTGGAAGCGTTCAGCTTATTCACAGGTATCTCACAACGAATCATCCGTGGTCCCGGGGAATACCGAAGCTACGGTGGTCACGTCGCGCGAAGTGAGCGAGTGAGCGCGAATTAACCGGGCGGAAACGTGAGCCATTGCGTGCATTGACGTCGTCTGTTGGGGCATTCGGGGAAAGGCAGCCATGGTCGTTCGATCACGGGAGGATGAGGTGCAGAAGTTCGGACCGCGAGTGCTGTCGGCTATCGGGCGTCAAGAGTGGCTGGATCGGCCGAGTTATCGGCTGGAGCACTTGCTTAGCTTCGCCTACAACGCGCTGGGCAGTGCGCGCAACAGCATCACCAACACGCTGAACGGCGTTTGGCTCGGACATCCGGTGCATCCGCCGTTGGCGTCGCTGACCAGTGGAGCACTCGGTACGACCGTTGCGCTGGATGCCCTCAGCTTGCTGCCGGGTCAGCCCGCCTCTGAGGTCCTCGACGCGTCGCGGTTTGCTAGCCGTTCCCTCGGGCTGGGGATCCTGGCGAGCATCGGCTCGGCTGTCACCGGCGTCACCGATTGGCAGCACACCCATGCGGAGGACCGCCGGGTGGGGCTGGTGCATGGGTTGGTGAACCTGGTTGCGACCGGGCTGTACGCGCAGTCCTGGTGGGACCGCCGCCGCGGCCACCACGGCCGCGGGATCGTCCTCACTGCGCTCGGCTACGCAATCACCGTCGGCGGCAGCTACCTGGGCGGGGCCCTGGTGTTCGAGTCCGGTATCGGAATTGACCAGTCGGGTGAGCGGCTGCGTACCAAAGAGTGGACGCCCGTACTGCCCGCGAGCTCGTTGAACGGAAAGCCGGTGCGGGTCGAGGTCGACGGGGTGGGACTGGTGGTGTGCCAGACCAAACCCGGGGAGGTGTCGGCGTTCGGTGAATTCTGCCCGCACCTGGCAGCCCCGATGGCCGACGGCTGGGTCGATCGCGGCCGGATCGTGTGCCCATGGCACGGATCGCGGTTCGCGGCCGAGTCGGGAGAGGTGTTACGCGGCCCGTCGGCAGCCCCGCTGCCGCGTTACGAGGCCCGGCTAGTCGACGGAATGATCGAGGTGCGCGGCGACGGGCATCATCCGCCGCTCGCTGCGCGGAAGGGAATAGCCAAGTGAACGCCTACGACGTGCTCAAAGAACACCACATCGTCATCAAGGGACTGGGCCGCAAGGTCAGCGAGGCACCGGTGAACAGCGAAGAGCGGCATGCGCTTTTCGACGAGATGCTGGTCGAACTCGACATTCACTTCCGTATCGAGGACGACCTGTACTACCCGGCCCTCGGGGCGGCCAGCAAACTGATCGCGGTAGCCCATGCCGAGCATCGCCAGGTGATCGACCAGCTTTCTGTGCTGCTGCGCATCCCGCAGAGCGCACCCGGGTATGAGGAAGAGTGGAACTCTTTCAAGACCGTCCTGGAGGCGCACGCCGACGAAGAGGAACGTGACATGATTCCCGCTCCTCCTCCGGTCAAGATCACCGACGCCCAGCTCGAGGAGCTGGGCAACAAGATGGCTGCCCGCATCGACCAATTGCGCGGCTCGACCATGCACAAACTTCGTACCAAGGGCAGGGCGGCGCTGGTGCGGGGCCTGCAGTTGGCCGGGTAGCCAGGCTCTAGCCGATCCGGCGGCCGATTCCGGCCATCATCGTCGGCGTAAGGAGGCGCATCTTCTCGCCGATGCGTGTGGTGGCCACTTCGGCGTCCGCCGCTGAGATCAGGCCAGCCTCGACGACGACATCGCGCAGGCTCACGAACGACAACCTGAAGAAGTCGAAGCCCGGCGAGCTGGAGTCGATCACCAGGGCGCGGCCTTCCCCGCGAACGTCGGTCAACCCGGCAGCGGCCATGTCGCTGACCAGGCGCCGGCCGTAGTAGGGTTCGAAGCCGCTGCGCTGCATGAAGGTCAGGATTGCCTGCAACACCCTCTCGAGGTGTGGATCGGCATTCTCAAAGCCGAAGGCGGTCCAGTCGTAGTCCTCGATGACCAACCAACCGCCCGGGCGCAGCGTCGCGGCCAGCCGTTCGAGGATCTCCCGGCGGTCGGTGAGGTGTTCGAGCAGTAGCCGGCTGTGCACCAAGTCGAATTCGCTTTGCGGAAGTTCGTCGGTCCGCACGTCGACGCGCCGGACCTCGATCGTGTCGCTGGCCAGCGGCTCGATGAACCGAGCGTCGATATCGATCGCCAGCACCTGGGCGCCGCGGCCGGTCATCCATCCCAGCAGCGAGCCGCCGCCCGCGCCAACTTCCAGGCAGCGCCAGCCGGGGCCGATGCCCAGGCTGTCGAACAAGGCTTGGCTACCCGGGTCCCACAGGCTCTCCATGCCTCGCAGTCGCGCCCTCTCCTCGGCGAAGCCCTGGTCATAGACGTAGTCACGCGGCATGGCGTAAGGCTAGGCGGCCTCAGCCAGTCACCTGTAGCGGAAGCGATATCACTCCAGCGCCGCAAGTGACCACAAACACCCAACGGCCATTAGAAGGCAGCCTTACCTCGATGTTGAAGAAAGCGAATCCGATTTCGCCGCCGGCGGCGGCTTCTGGCAGCTCGTACTCGATGGTCAGCGGCTCGGCATCCGTCGGAGGCATGATCTCTACCTCAACCCGCCGGACCGGACTGTCAGTCTCGGCCTGGGTCAGCACTACAAGCGCAAACCGGGCTTGCCGGTCAGGCCCGACCATATATCCGGACAGCACGCCGCCCGACACGCTGAGTTTGTTATCCACCACCGCAGCCGAATCGGCGAGGAAGGCCCCGGTAATCACTCCGCCGAAGCTACCGCCTCGTGGCCCGTCCGCAACCGCCGAGGGGGTACCCTCACGCTTCGTGAAGGCCGCACCGGAGCGCGTCGCGTCGCAATGTGACATCACGGCGGAGATCGCCGCCCTCGCAGCCGAATACCAGCGCACGGGTGGCGGAGTTGGGCAAGAAGCGCAGCCGCGGCTCGACTACCCGCCGTACCGCAGCAGCGCCCTGCGCCATCCGAAATACCCCCTATTGGGCGTTGACCCCGAGGAGGTCGAACGCTGGGCACCGTGCTTCGGCCACCAGGACGTCGACCCCCTCGACGCTGACCTGACGGCCGGCCATCCGGGCGAGCCGATCGGGGAGCGCATCATCGTGACCGGGCGGGTTCTCGACGAATCCGGCCGGCCGGTGGCGGGCCAGCTGATCGAGATTTGGCAAGCCAACGCAAGCGGTCGCTACCGCCACCAGCTCGACCAGCACCCGGCTCCGCTCGACCCGAACTTCACCGGTGCCGGCCGGTGCCTGACCGGTCCGGACGGGACGTACCGCTTTCTGACCGTCAAGCCCGGCCCCTATCCGTGGCGCAATCATCACAACGCGTGGCGGCCGGCGCACATCCACTTCTCGGTCTTTGGAACCGCTTTCACGCAACGGCTGGTCACCCAGATGTACTTTCCGGGCGACCCGCTGTTCGATTTGGATCCCATCTTTCAATCGATCGTCGATCCCGCCGCGCGCCAACGGCTGATCGCCCGCTACGACCACGACCTCACCGAGCCGGAGTACGCGACCGGCTACCGGTGGGACATAGTGTTGTCCGGCCGCGGCCGAACCTGGACCGAAGGCGACTATGACTGAATTGTCGTGCACCCCAGGGCAAACGGTCGGGCCCTTCTTCGGCCTCGCATTGTCGTATCCCGGCGACAGCGGCTTGGTCGGCGATGCACATCCGCAGGCCGTCCGGTTACACGGCACGGTTTACGACGGCGCAGGCGACGGGGTCCCGGACGCGCTGGTCGAACTCTGGCAGCCCGACAGTGCCGGTCGCATCATGCGAGCGGCCGGCTCGCTGCGGCGCGACGGTGCCACCGGGTTCACCGGATTTGGCCGAGCGGCAACCGACGCGGACGGCCATTACGTCTTCACCACGGTGAGACCCGGCTCGGCGGGCGAGCGACCGCCGTTTTTCGCGATCATCGTCTTCGCTCGGGGGCTGTTGAACCGGTTGTTCACTCGCGCCTACCTGCCGGACGGCGACCTGGACGCCGATCCACTGTTGGTCGCTGTCGACGCCGCGCGGCGGGCCACCCTGGTGTGCATTGCCGAAAGTGATTCGGGCCAGCCAGGTTACCGCTTCGACATCCACCTGCAGGGCCCGAACGAGACCGTGTTCCTGGCGTACCGGGACGATCGGCGATGACCAACCTGTTGTGGCCCGGGGACCATCGGGCTGGGCAGCACATGACCGATCAGGCGCTGCTGCAGTCGATGGTTGCGGTGGAATCTTCTTGGTTGCGCGCCCTGGCCGCCGCTGGCCTGGCGCCTGTCGATTGTGCCAGTGCTGACCTGGGGCCCCTGATGCGTGAGCACGACTGCGAGTTGCTCGCGCTTACCGCCGAGGACGGCGGCAACCCGATCATCGGTTTGGTCGCACTGCTGCGTCAGCGGGCCGTCCCGGCGATCGCCCCGTGGATCCACCGGGGACTCACCAGCCAGGACGTTCTCGACACCAGCCTGATGCTGGCCGTGCGGGCCGTCGTGGATCACCTCATATCGCAGCTAGCCGAACAGATTTCAACACTGTCGGCGCTCGCGACAACCCACCGGGCCACGCCCATGCTGGCGCGTACCCTCACCCAGCACGCGGCGCCCACCACCTTCGGGGCTAAGGCGGCCGGCTGGTTGAACGGTGTCATCGACGCCTATCAGCAGCTCAGCGCGCTCGTCATTCCGGTCCAGATCGGCGGTGCCGTCGGAACATGGTCTGCTACCACCGAGTTGGCGGCGCTGGTGACGGGCGCGGTGGACCCGGCGGCGGTTTCGGATCACGTAGTTCGAAGCACCGCAACCACTTTGGGATTGGATCCTAGGTTGCCATGGCACACCACGCGGACACCGGTCACCGCGGCCGCGGACGCCTTGGTGGGGTGTACCGACTGCTGGGGCCGGATCGCCTCGGATGTTGTCATCCTGGTGCGGCCGGAGATCGCTGAACTGAGTGAGCCTGCCACCGAAAATCGTGGTGGATCGTCCTCCATGCCTCACAAGCGCAATCCGGTGCTGTCCATTTTGATACGGCGGGCTGCCATTTCGGCACCGCAATTGGCCGCGACCCTGCACACCGCCGCCGCGCTGGCCAACGACGAACGACCCGACGGCTCCTGGCACGCCGAATGGGACACCCTGCGGACACTGGCCCGGCGGACCGTTGTCGCGGGTTCCCAGTGCAGCGAACTTCTTGCCGGCCTCGACGTACATGCTGAGCGGATGTCCGAAAACCTGAGTGGCGTCGATGTTTTCGGGGAGCAACGCGCTATCGCCGACCTCGCGGGAAAAGCGCCGTCGGCGACCTATTTCGGTGCGGTCGACCGTTTGATCGATGAAAGCGTCGCTCGCGCTCAACGAATACTCAAAGAACACTCCTGAATTCGCTCGCATCATTTACCGAAGGTGCCGAGCATCCCACTCGCTCGCCTGCGGGCGTCGGATGATGTCCGTCGTCGTGGATGAGATCTCGTCGCCAAGCACCTCGTACAGCTGGAGCGGCTGCTCCTTGCCCTTGACCAGCACCCGCGGCAGCTCGCGCACGGCGAAGATCTTGCCGGTCGCGTCGTAGCACTCCTGCGTGATGAGGACGTGTGTCTTGAGGTCCTGGTTGAGCGACTCGATGCGGCTCGCTGTGTTCACCGTGTCGCCGATCACGGTGTACTCCATCTTGCGGTCGGAGCCGATGTTGCCGGCGATGAGCGGGCCGGTGTGCAGGCCTATCCCGACGTCGATCTCGACGCCGCCCTCGTTCTTCTGCTGTTCGTTGAAGTGCGCGACCTCCTCGATCATGCGCAGCGCCGCGCGAACGGCGCGGGTGGCATCGTCCGGCTTCGGCATCGGCGCGCCGAAGACGGCCATGACGGCGTCGCCGATGAACTTGTCGACGATCCCGCCCTCGTCGAAGACGATGTCGACCATGCGCTGGAGGTAGTCGTTGAGGAAGCCGACCACGCCCTCGGGGGCCATCTTCTCGCTGATCGAGGTGAAGCCGCGCATATCGCTGAAGAGCACGGTGGCCGTGAGCTTCGAGCTGAGGCGCCCGCCGTCCTTCATCTTGAGCGCTTCGCGCACGACGTCGGCGGGCACGTACTTCTGGAACATCTGGCGGACGCGCTTCTCAGCCTCGCGCGACTCGGCGATCTCATCGAAGAGCCGGGCGTTCTCGATGGCGATGGCCGCCTGGTCGGCGAATGCGTGCAGGAGATTTTGCGACTCCTCATTGAACTGAGCTTCCGTGAATTTGCTGTCCACGTAGAGCGCGCCGAGAATGCGCTCCTTCAGGCGCAGCGGCACGCAAATGAGCGAGCGCACTTCGAGGGCGGTGATCGACATTGACCCGCTGAGCGCGGTCTGCGCGTCGGTGGTCAGCACCGGCTCGCCCGTCTTCGTCACGCTGTCGAGCACGGAGCGCGAGATCAGCTTCGACGGGTTCTGGATGTCCGTCTTGTCGCGATTGCGCGCAACCTTGAAGTCGAGCACCCCATCGTGCACCAGGATCAGAAACCCGCGCTCGGCCTTGATCAGCTCGACACCCTTGTCGACGATCGTCTCGAGGATCTTCGCCTTGTCGAGTTCGCTGTTGAGGGCCTTGGTGATTTCGATCAGCGCCGCGAAGTTGCGCAGTTTGTGGCTGGTGGCGCGCTGGGTGTCCTCGTCCTGGGTCGGCGGGGCCCCGTAGGCCGCGCTGGCTAAGCCGTCGTCGGGGCCCTCGTCGGGCACGAAGTAGAGCATCGTCGAACCGAGCTGGACGCGGTCGCCCGAGCGCAGCGTGTGCTCAGTCACCAAAAGGCTGTTCACGAACGAGCCGTTGAAGCTGCCTAGGTCGCGTAGCAACCAGTACGCGCCGCTGCGACGGAACTCGCAGTGGCGGCGGGAGAGGCCCGGATCGTCCAGCCAGAGCATGTTGTCCGGCGCCCGGCCGACACTCGTCGGGTCGTCAGTCAGCTCGAAGACGCGGTGCTGGTCCCCACGCAGGATGATCAGCTTCGCCAAGGGAGTCCTCCGGGCATAGGCCCACGTTAGGGCCTTACCGTGAGCGATCGTAGATGCTGGCCAGCCAGATGTGCACCAGCGTGTCGATCACCTGCTCCTCGGGGATCGCCGGCTTCTCGTCGCTGAACGTCGCAGCCATTGCCCGCTCGCTCAGCATGTTCAGCGCGACGGCCAGGTCCTCGGCCGGGACGGTGTCAGGGGCGGCGCCCCGCCCGCGCTCCGCCTGGATCGCCGCCGTGGTGTGAGCGATCCACCTCTGCATGAGCGTCGACCACAGCTGACGGACCTCGGGATTGGTGGCTTTCGCCGCGGCACCGGCGACGGCGACCGCTCGATGCGATCCCGACACCTCGAAGAACGCCTCGATACGAGCTTGCCAGACCGTTGCGGGGTCGCCGAACAGTTTGCCGTCGAGCGCCTTGAGGGCAGCGTGTGCCTTGTTGTTCATCTGATCGAGTAGCGACAGTAGCACCGCGTTCTTCGACTGGAAGTAGAAATAGAAGGTGGGACGAGAAATGCCCGCTCCCTTTGCTAGGTCGTCTACCGAGAAGTCGGCCAGGGGTCGCTGCTCTAGCAGCCGTTCGGCGGTTGCGAGGATAGCCTGTTCGCGATCGTCGCCTGAGAGATGCGACGAGCGGCGGCCTCGGGAGGCGTGCACGTACTCTGTCGGCCTCGGGCGGTCGGACACGCCACATACCTTACACGAGTGTCGATAGATGTCAACAATATTGTCGATTGCTATCAACATAGCGTTGAGGCATCTCGACACTATGTCGACTCAGGCGCGCTCCCTCGCGTGACGACTCCGACGCGACTCGTGACTTTCGCCCCTACTCCACATCCGTCTGTGGTGATCGCATCTAAAGCGTCTGCAGACAGATGTTCGGCCAATTGGGGTAGATCAGCTAGCGCAGGTGAAACCTGACAAGGGAGGCCGCGATGACAGAAGACGCTGACAATGCCAAGACTTGCCAAATCGATGTGCTGATCGAAGAACATGACGAGCGCACCCGGGCGAAGGCGCGACTGTCCTGGGGAGGCAAGAAACTGGTGGGTACTGGTTTGGCGCGACTCGATCCGGCCGACGAGCCGCTGGCCCAGATCGGCGACGAACTTGCGATCGCCCGGGCCTTGTCGGATTTGGCGAATCAGCTATTCGCCTTAACATCGTCGGATATCGAAGCCAATACCCACGAGCCGATCACGGGTCTGCACCACTGAACACCGTCGTAATGAGGGATATGCCGGATGTGAGAGCGCAGCTAGTCCTTAAGGGAAGGTTACCGGGGAGACTGGCGATTCTGACATAGCCGACGTTGTGGTGCCGATTGACAACCTGCACGTTAGCCTTGCTGAATGCGAACCGTCGAGCAGCTCCCGGACGCATGCCTCAACGCCGGAGTCCAGATGTTGCGTGCCACGAAGGCCTTGGTTCTCGCGGACGAGGGTGAAGCGCGAGATGTCATCAGAGTCCACGACGAGTTGACCGCCCGGACTGTTGAGGCGCATGCAAGCACATTGCGGCTATTGGTGCTGCACGGGGAGGGTGACCTGCCCGGCCTCTCCGTGTCACTCCAAACCATCGGCGACGTGAATGAGATGGACCTTCTCGCACGGCGCGTCGCGAGAGTCGCCCTCCGTGCACTCCCCAAGCACGCACTGCCCGAAGACGTAAACGAGTACTTCAGTGAAATGGGCGAGCGAGCAGAAGAATTAGGGAGGCGTCTAGGAGAATTCCTTGAGGGCACTACGGAGATGCATCGAATCAGCCGCGAAGAGGATGAGATGGACCGTCAGCACCGTCGCTTGTTTGCGGCCATGACGGATCCGGGGGAATGGATGCATGGTATTGCTGTCGCCCTCGACGTATTGCGACTAGACATATGCTACGAGCGGTTCAGCGACCACGCGGTCGCAATTGCCCATCGAGTGCAAAAGCTGAACGAGGACATACCTCCCACCCCGGACTCGCTATGACACCGCGCCGCCCGCCACACGACATCACCGACGCCGAAAAGCAGGCCAAGGCGATGGTACGAAATATGGCACCAGTGACTAGCACTTCAGTACAGGCCCGGCGACGGCACCCCGCTACTCGAGGACGAACGTGACCAGCATGTTGACGCGGTAGGCAACAATCCCCCCGTTCGCCACATCCACCGACTGCTCCTTGATCCAGGCCGACTTGACACCACGCAGCGTCTCCTCGGCCCGAGCAAGGCCAATCGTCACGGCGTCTTCGAAACTGGTGTCGGACCTCGCGCTGATCTCGGTGACGCGAGCGACGGTGCCTCCTGACACGATGACCTCCCAGAATCGACGTTGGATCGGACGATCCCAGACTGTGACCATTTAACTGCGGCGCGACATAAGCAACTAGGGGCATATCTTCCCTAGCGCCGGAGGTCTTTGGTCACTCGTTCCCACACCGCAGGGGGTTTAGCGTGCGAGCATGCCGATAGAACCGCTGGTCATACGTGACCCTGACCATCGCTGCCCGATCTGCGGGGGCGAAACGGAGTTGATTTCGCAGACTTTGGCGTCACGGGACGGTATCAAGCATCAGGTGGAGGTCACGTCGCCGAGACGCCGGTGTGCTGTCCTGGACTGCAAAGGCCACGCCGACGGGCTGAATGAGCCCGCCGACGGCTAGCCGTTGTCTGAAATTTTCGGCCGCCCGCCACACACCTGACATACGACACGAAGGTTGTGGCGGATCACGCGCCTCGGACGCTGACACCGGCCACCAATCCTGCAGCGGCAAGCCATCGACGGTGATGCCCGCTCGGCGGCACAACGCCACTATGACGCATTGAATACAAGCTGCTTAATTATTCGTTCAGCGCCGTGAGCTACTGCCGTGGCTGTCGCCAACGGTGGCGGCCCCAATCACGCGCTTCACGCCGTACTCACGCTATTGACGGGCGGCCTGTGGTTGCCGATATGGATCCAGGTTGCGATCTTCGGAAGGCGAGGCAACAGCTCGTCGGTGTCCGTTTCACGCTGAGCGGTCTAAGTCAACCTCAAACGACAAACGCCACCCTGGTCAACACTTCCAGGGTGGCGTTTGCGGTGCAGCCGTGACGGGACGGTGCACTGGGTGCCGAGGGGTGTCGAGGAGCGCAAGCGTTCCCTCGGCAATGCGACCGTGTACTGCGTTCACGGTGACCTTCGGCCCTATAGCGGCGATCCATGGCGGCGTACCAACGAATCATGAGACAGAGACCCGATTTACCAGCCGTTCTCGACGTCGAGGTAACGACGCATGGGCAGTTGCCCGGTGCTGAAGACTACGCGCGAAACAAGATCGGCGAGCTTGGCCGCCTCACCCACCAACCGGTGCTGCACGCTCATGTCAGATTGAGTGAGCACGGCGATCGAGCGGTGGCCCGCCGGGTAATCGCGCAGGCCAACCTCGACGTCAACGGCCGGCTGGTGCGTGCGCAGGTTGAAGGCGTCACCCCGGAGGAAGCAATCGATCGACTCGAGGCGCGCCTGCGTCATCGGCTGGAACGTATCGCTGAACACTGGGAAGCCAAGCGAGGCAGCGTTCCTCGTGTTGGTCCGCACGAATGGCGGCACCAGTCCGAGCCCACGCACCGGCCGACTTATTTCCCGCGGCCCGAGGAGGAACGCCGAATCATCCGGCACAAGTCGTACAGCCTGCCAACTTGTACCGTCGAAGACGCCGCAATCGAGATGGAGCTGCTGGACTACGACTTCCACCTCTTCACGGAGGAGGGCACGAAGCAGGACAGCGTGCTGTATCGCAAAGGGCCCACGGATTACCGTCTCGCACAGGTCAATCCGGAACCTGCAGAGAAGCTGGCGCCGTTCGAGGTGCCCTTGACCATCAGTCCGCAGCCAGCCCCGCGGATCACCGTCGAGCAGGCCATTCAGCGAATGGGGCTACTTGGCTTGCCGTTCCTGTTCTTCGTTGATACTGCCCGAGACCGGGGAAGCGTGGTGTATCACCGCTACGACGGGCATTACGGGCTGATCACACCGGCGAGCTGAGCGCCGCGTCACGCTGGCAGGCCACGAACTTGATTCTGCGGCGGTCCCGGAAGTCCCCTGTCCGGGACCGCCACCCTCAAGTTCAGCCTTTGACGACGCCCAAAGGAACGAGGCGAGCGACTTTGCGTGCGAGGCCGCCATGATGGCTAACTTCGACGACCGCGTCGATGTCCTTGTAGGCATCCGGTTTTTCCTCGGCGAGACCCCTGCGGGAGGTGCCGCGGACGAGGATGCCGCGTTCTGCAAGGCTGGCACGTATCGCCTCGCCGCTGGTGTGGCGGGCGGCCTGGTGACGACTCTGCACACGTCCGGCACCATGCGCGGTGGAAAAAAACGCGGGGTTGTCGGCGACCCCGGCAAGCACATACGACGCTGTGCCCATCGTTCCCGGTATGAGAACGGGTTGGCCGATCGTTGCCAGATCGGCCGGTAGTTCTGGATGATGCGGCGGCAGTGAGCGGGTCGCACCTTTGCGGTGCACGCACACAGAGCGCGGCTGACCATCGATGGCGTGCACTTCGATCTTGGCCAGGTTGTGCGACACGTCGTAGAGCAGATCCAGAGCTGTCCCGGTTTCGTCCTCAAACACGCGACGCGTTGCCTCGGTGAGTAGTTGCCGGTTGGCGCGTCCGTAGTTTGCCGCCGCGGCCATTGCCGCGAGATACGCCTGGCCATCGGGGGAGCGCACCGGCACACACGCCAATTGGGGATCGGGCACCGCAATGCCGTAACGGCCCATGGCTTGTCCCATCTGCCGGACGTGATCGGTGCAGACCTGGTGCCCCAGGCCACGCGAACCGGTATGGATCATCACGCAGACCGTACCTTCGGCCAGACCCAGTTGCGCGGCCGCGGCTGGGTCGTAGACGCGATCGACGGCCTGGACTTCCAGGAAGTGGTTGCCTGAGCCGAGGCTGCCGATCTGCTCGAGCCCGCGTTCGACCGCCCGGTCGCTGACCGCGGCCGCGTCCGCTCCGGCCATCACGCCGCCGTCTTCGCACCGCTCGAGGTCCCGTGCGACGCCGTGTCCCTGTTCCACCGCGAACCGGGCACCACCAGTCAGCACCTGCTGCAACGTGTCGCGGTTGGGCAGCCGCCACACACCCGTGGTGCCCACGCCGCGCGGTATCCCTCGATCGAGCCGATCCATTACCGCCTGCAGCCGTGGTTGCAGCCGCTCGCGGTCAAGCCCACAGGCGACCAAAAGGCGTACCCCGCAAGAAATATCGAAACCGACTCCGCCGGGGGAGACGACCCCGTCATTGTCGATGTCGGTCGCCGCCACGCCACCGATTGGGAATCCGTATCCCCAGTGCACGTCGGGCATCGCATACGACGCCCGGACAATCCCTGGCAGCGTCGCCACATTGACCACCTGCACAAGGGCCATGTCACCTTGGTCGCGGGGCAGCAACGACCTGGACGCGAACACTATTCCGGGCACTCGCATCGCGCCCTCTCGTTCGATCCGGAACCGGTAGGGGGTCTCCTCGATGATTTTCATGCGCTAGCTCTCAGTCACACGTCGAGCGTTACCAAGCACCGCCAGCCGTGGCGGTCGTTAGAAAACCGAAGCTGGCTGAGCGACACCGCCTTAGGCACGGCACCCACTTGAAGCAGCCTACTCGCATCGGCCATCGCGAACGTGACGTCGACACCACCATCGACGTCCTGCAGCTCGAGATCGACAGGTGCTTCGGCAACGGTGTCCAACAAGTAAATGACTTCCTCAAGTACCGCCACCAGGAGATCGTCATCGCGATCCGCGGTCAGCCGGCGCAGGCGAGTGTGGTTCGCATGCGCCGATGACAGGTCCAGGAAGCTCTCGGCAGTTGCCAGCACCGCCTGCCGGATACAGCCGTCACGGGTCGGTGCCCAGGCTTCGATTCGCAAATCTGCCGTGTGCGGCACAGTCCGATGCCCTGAGCCGCTGTCCGCCATGGCTTTTCGACCGGTCTACTGCCCCGGGGAGCTGAGGTGCTTGATGAACCAGTCGCGCGCCAGCACCGCCACTTGCTCGAGCGTGCCCGGTTCTTCAAAAAGGTGGGTGGCGCCGGGGACCACGACGACCTCGCATGCGGCCGGGATCGCCGCCTGTGCCTGTCGGTTCAGCTTTAGCACCATCTCGTCGCGTCCACCCACTATCAATAGGGTTGGAGCGTGCACCTCGCGCAATGACTCGCGCGCAAGATCAGGCCGCCCGCCGCGGGATACCACCGCCGCTACCTTGACACCCGGATGCGCGGCGGCAGCCAGGGCTGCGCCCGCACCGGTACTGGCACCGAAGTAACCGACCGGCAATGACGCGGTGTCGGGTTGGCAGGCCAGCCAGCTCGTGACGTCGACCAATCGGCTTGCGAGCAAAGCGATGTCGAACACGTTGGCGCGGTTGCGTTCTTCGTCGGGCGTCAGCAGGTCGAAAAGCACCGTGGCGAGCCCGGCGTTGTTGAGGACCTCGGCGACATACCGATTGCGCGGGCTGTGCCTGCTGCTCCCGCTGCCATGAGCGAAGACGACGACCCCTGTTGGGTGCTCGGGAATGGTCAGATGCCCAGCCACCGAGACTCGACCAGCGGTCACCTGGATTTCCTCGTCGCGCAGCGGCGGATCGTCGGGGCTGGTGCTGGCGGCCGCTTCGTGAAAACCGTTGCGGGCGTGATCGAGTAGGGCGACCACCTCGTCGTCGGAGGTCTGCGCGAAGTTGCGGTATCCCTGGCCAACGGCGAAGTACGGGACCGGTGTCTCCAGGCACACCACCTCGTCTGCGTACTCGGCGAATCGTTCGGCGGTGTCGGTGCCCGCGATGGGAACCGCCAACACCACCCTGCTGGCGCCCTGGGCGCGAGCCACCTGGCAGGCAGCCTGCGCGGTGGCCCCAGTCGCGATGCCGTCGTCGATGATCACCGCGGTTCGCCCCTTTAGCGAAATCCGGTGACGATCACCGCGGAAGCGTTCGGACCGGCGTTGCAACTCGGCCCACTGCTTGGTTTCCACCGCAGCCATTTCCTGGTCACTGAGACGAGCCTCGCGGACCACGTCGTCGCTGACTACCCGCACGCCGCCCTCACCGATGGCACCGAAGGCAAGCTCCGGGTGAAAGGGCACTCCGAGCTTGCGTACCACGAGCACATCGAGGGGGGCTCCCAGCGCCTTGGCGACCTCGAAGGCCACCGGAACTCCGCCTCGCGGCAGGCCGAGCACCACTACATCGTGACCGCGCAAGAAGTCCAGGTGCGACGCCAATTGCCGTCCGGCGTCGGCCCGATCATTGAACTGCTTCATGACTCGAGTCTGGATGCCGTTACGGCCCGCCGGTATGGCCACAAGTCCTTTAACCAACCGACGAAGTTCCCGAAAAGCGCTGCGCATCGCCATGACCCCGAACCTAGGATCGATGGTCGGCGAGTCTGTCGGTCGCGACGTATCGCAGCAACGCACCGATCCCGTCTGCGGGTGCGATCCGCTCGTCGGCCCGAACCAACGAGGCGCCAACTGCGATTGCGGTGAACGGCAACGCCTCATCCGCCCTTGCCACACGTTCCACCGGTTCCCCGAGTTCGGACAGCACGTCGGCATCGGGGGCAACCGTAGTGAGAGCTTTGCCGGTGACCACAGTGGTGTCGCCCAGCTTACCGACGATCAGCGTGTCGACGTCGCCGTCACGCAGCGCCGCACACACGGCAGCGAGCCCTTCGGCCGCCAACCCCGAGCCGCGCCCGATTTCCGCTTCAAACCGATCAGCGATGTCGGTCATCTCGATGCCGCGGCGCCGAGCGAACTCCGCGGAAGTCAGTTCGCGGATCTCTTCCTCGTCGATACCGCTCTTGCGGGCTCCGGCATGTAACTGCGACACCCGCTGGGCCACGCGCGCCGGTAATTCGGAAACCAGATCTGTGCGCGAACGAACCTCGCCGCACAGGAACACCACCTCGGGATCCGCCTCGTCCACCAGTCGCGTGAGGTGGTCGGCGACCGCGCGGCAGTTCATGCGGATGGCTTCCTCGGTCGTGTGCTGGAAGTCGCCGTAGCCGCTCCAGCCCGCCGTGACCGGCTTATGCACCGGATAGCCGCCACCGTCGATGCTTTTGGAGCTGATGGTGCCCCCGTCATAGAGGGTTACGTCGGCGCCGGCGTGATCAACCGCGGCAAACACGTAGGTTGGTCGTCGCATCTCCAGGTCGATCAAGGGCACGATGTACGGGTAATCCGATAGGCGAACTACCGTAGCCGGTGGTGGGCTGATCAGATGCTCGTTGAGCAGCACCTGATCGCTGGTCGCGATCACCGCGCGACCGCGCCGACCCACGGCCGGTCGATAGTGCAATACGGCTTCCTCGAGCTTGCCGATGACTGCCTCGCCCGCGCCCTGGGTCTCGAGATGCTTGCGGATGTCGCGCCAGTTCGCTTCGAGTTGCTCGACGGCATCTGCGGTGTCGTGTGAGTCGTCGAAATACACCGAGGCAAAAGGGCCCTCTGCCTTTGCCAGCCACTTGAGGCGTTCTGATCGCATGCCATACCTCTCGTCTTGTGCCTGCTGTTCGCCAACCGTATGAAGGGCGGACGTGGCTGCGCGAGAGTCGTTAGCCCCCCGATGTGGGTCTTTAGTCCCGCTCACCGCATCTGCGGGAGGGCGCTAGCTGCTGCCAGGCCCGGTCGGGGCTTGTGTGTCTTCGGTTCGGTCACGGTGCTCGAGTTCGAGAATCCGCTGCTGGGTGGTTGAGTACTGCAGGGCGACCGCGGCATGGTCCGCGTAACCGGCGACAAGGTCGCGTTCATCCTCGGTGAATCCGGTGCGATGGTTCGTCCGGCCGACGACCAGCGCTCCGGCGATCACGTTCGTGTCGCGTAGCGGCGCAACGATCGCTGGACCAAGGTCGACGGCGTCAGCGGTGAGCCTCAATTCCCGGAGATTGAGTGTGACGCAGTCGTGAAATGCGACCCACACCGGTGAATAGTTGGCTCGGATGGCCAGCCCCACCTCGATTGGCGCAGGAGGTATCCCATCGACTGCGGTCACGACCAATTGGTCGACTTCGTCGACGGCGGCCGGTTGCGGTGGTACGGCCAAAAACGACCACTCACCGCGGACCAGCCCACGCAAGCGATCGACGATCAACTGCCGCACCCGGCTCGATTCGGTGCCGGCAAGCAGGGCCATCGACACCGCGCGGGTGGCCTCCAGCCAGGCCTGCCGAGCACGTGTCTGCTCGAACAGCCGCGCGTTATCGATCGCGATGGCTGCAGCTGCCGCAAACGCCTGCATCATCACCTCGTCGTCCTCGGTGAAGATCGCGTTGTCGGCTTTCTCGGCCATGTAGATCATCCCGAACACCTCACCATCCTTGAGCACAATCGGAACCCCGAGAAACGTGCGCATCGGTGGATGGTGTGGTGGAAACCCTGCAGACGCCGGATGGGCGGATACGTCCTCCAGTCGAAGCGGATGGGGGTCGCTGAGCAACGCCCCCAGCACACCGGCACCGTGGGGCAAGTCGCCGATCATGGCCCGGGTGGCTTCGTCGATGCCTTCAAAAACGAGATCGGCCAGCTCGTTTCCCGCTCCGCGCACCCCCAGGGCACCGTATTTGGCGCCGGTGAGCTCGATGGAGGCGTGAACAATCCGCCGCAAGGTCTCGTCGATGTCCAGACCTGAGGCGACCACCAGCATCGCCTCGATCAGCCGGTCCAAACGATCGCGGATCTGCACAATTTCGGCAACCCGGTCACGGACCTCGGCGAGCAACTCGCGCAGGTGCAGGCGATTGAGCATCCCCTCCAGCCCTGGAGTATCGCCGTGCCCAGCCTGGCTCACAGTGCGACATCCTCCCACGTGCGGACATTGATTACTACCACGAACAAGCCTTGAGCCCTGCAGTGGCAGGGCTGGCTTCTTGGGGGACCAACGCCCGTCATCTAGCGGCGAGCGTACGAACGATGAGAAATGTGAAGTCAACCGATCGATTGCTGGGCGCGACGTAGCCTTTCAAGCTCGCGTGCGATCCCCGGGCTGACGTCCACGGGGTAGGACCAGCCGGTAGCTTCCAGCGAACGGAGCTGAGGCGGAAGCAGATCGATCTGCTGACGTGCCCAGCTTCGTGATGCCTGCAAGGCGGGATTGTGTTGCGGAACGCGCCGGCCATTTTTCATGACAGGAACCAGCAGCGGCTCGCCATCGAGCTGTTCGTCGGGCTTGCCGATCGTGTCGCCGGCGAAGACTCCGTCATCGAGCCGGCGTACCACCTGCTTGCGTCCCGGATAGATCACCTTGCCGCTGGAGAACTTGGTCCGCCCGGTCCCGTCGTACTCCACGAGCTTGTACGCCATGTCGAGCGCGGGTGCGTCTTGGGCGACGACGAGTTTGGTGCCGACGGCGAAAGCGTCGATGGGGCAGCCATCATCCATCAACGCCGCTATACGGTACTCGTCGAGACCCGACGAAGCGAAGATTTCGATCTGGTTCAAACCCGCAGCGTCAAGCTTTGCGCGTGCCGCCTTCGACAGGGCACCGAGGTCTCCGGAGTCGAGCCGGACTGCTGCCACGTTGAGGCGTTCGGAATGTTTGGCGAGTTCGATGACGTGGTCGACACCGCGCAGCGTGTCGTACGTATCGACGAGCAAGGTTGTGCCCGGGTAGACCCGGGCGAATGCGTCAAACGCGTCGAGCTCGTTGTCGAAGGCTTGAATGAAGCTGTGAGCCATCGTGCCGAACGCGGGGATTCCGTACTCGCGGGCCGCAAGCAGGTTCGAAGTGCCCGCCAAGCCGGCGAGGTAGCTGGCCCGCGCGACCTTGAGCGCCGCGTCGGTGCCGTGTGCGCGCCGCGCTCCGAAATCCACAACCATTCGTCCGCGAGCGGCTTCGACCACACGGGCAGCCTTGCTCGCGATCACGCTTTGCAAGTGAATCTGGTTCACCACGAAGGTCTCGACGAGTTGGGCTTCCAGAATTGGCGCGATCACCTGCACGATCGGCTCGTTGGGAAAGACCACCGTCCCTTCCGGCACCGCCCACACGTCTCCGGTGAAGCGAACCGCGGAGAGCGACTGCAGAAATTCCTCGGTAAACAGGCGCAATCCGCGCAAGTAGTCAATGTCCGCCGGCTGGAATTGAAACGCTTCGAGGAAGTCGAGCACATCTGACAAGCCGGCAGCCATCACATAGGACCGGCCCTGGGGGAGCTTGCGAAACAAGGTCTCGAACACGGCCGTTCCCGACATGTGTTCAGCCATATAGGCCTGCGCCATCGTGACCTCATAAAGGTCGGTGAACAGCGCAGAAAAGTATCGTGGCGTCATGGCGACTGTTATCCGCTGCCTCTCGTCCCGGTCATCCCGGGCAGTCGGGTAACCGGAGGCGTGTGGGCAAACCCGGGTTGAGCCGGCCAGCTTTCGAAGTGGGTGCCGTCACGCGAAGCAGGACTCACGGTCGGGTTCGGGACCGAATCTGAATCGGCGGCCGCTGATTTCGCGCGGGGTCACCCGCACGTAGCGAAGCTTCAGCGTGGCAACCCACGGCAGCAGCTGTGCTTGTTCAGCTTCTTCGACCTCGGCCCGGGTATCCAGCACATGCGCGCGACCCTTGACGATGACACTCCAGCCTTCCGTCATAGTGTGATGGTCGGCTTCGAAAACCACGTCGTGGTTGACCACAACGCTGGTTAGCTTGGTGCCCTCCGCCGTGCGGAAGAGAATGGTCTCATGCTGGGTGGCGAAGTTCACCGGGAAAACTTCGGGCTGGCCTCCGACGTTGGTGATCAGCCGGCCGAGCTGCGCACCGGCCAGCAGCTTCCAGCTTTCACTTTCGGACAAATTGGTGATCGGCTGATCGTATACTGACATTTCCATCCTTGCTGCGTCGGCGCGTTCTTCGTAATGACTTGAGTCGCTGTGCATTTGGACAAATTACCTACCGCCCGGCGCGATTCCCTCTTTCACACTGACGATTGCTCGTAGAGAGCCGAGATGTCGTCTGCGGACTTCCCGACGACTACCTTGCGGCGCAGCTTCATGCTCGGCGTCAGGTCGCCGGATTCGACAGAGAGCTCGCGGTCGAGGATCGTGAATTTCTTGATCTGCTCCCAGCGATTCAGTTCCAAGTTCAGCGCGTCGATGTATCCGGCGATCAGGTCCTGTGTCTTCTCGTCGCGCGCTATCTCGGCGAAGGACTTGCCAGCCAAACCATGCTTGGCGGCCCAGTCGGTGATCGCTTCGCTGTCCAGACTGACCAGCGCCACGCAATAGGGCTTAGCCTCCCCAATGACGAGAAGCTCGCCTGCATACGGGCAGAGGCCTTTGAATCTCACTTCGATCGCCGATGGTGCCACGTACTTACCCTGCGAGGTCTTGAACATGTCCTTCTTGCGGTCGGTGATGCGCAGGAAGCCGTCGGCGTCGATCTCCCCGATGTCGCCGGTGTGGAACCAACCGTCCTGGTCGAGTGCCTCCGCGGTGGCCTCGGGTAGATCGTGGTAGGAGGTCATCACACCTGGCCCCCGGAGCAAGATCTCGCCGTCGTCGGCAATCTTTACCTCGGTGGCCGGGAACGGCCACCCGACCGTTCCGAACCGATAAGCGTTGGGGCGATTGATAAATGATGCGGCGGCCGTCTCGGTCAGCCCGTAGCCCTCCAGTACGGTCATGCCGATCGCGTCGAACCATTGCGCGACGTTACGGTCCAGCGCGGCGGCCGCGGAGACGAAGAACCGCACCCGCCCACCGAAGCGCTCCCGGATGGTGGAGAACACCAGCCGGTCTGCCACCTTGTATGCCAGCGACGACGCCAAGGAGGGCTTCTTCCCAGCTTGCCCGGCCGCCGACACCTTCAAGCCCACCCCGATCGCCCAGTCGAAGATCCTCTTCCGGACCCCGCCCTGCTCGGCGATCATCTGCTCGATGCGGGCATGCGCCTTTTCGAAGATGCGCGGCGCCGCACCCATGATGGTCGGATGCAGGGCCGCGAGATTGTCGACGATCCTGTCCACGCGGCCGTCTATCGCAGTGGGGAACCCGATCGACAGCGGCAGCGCCAGCATCACCTTGCCGAATGAGTGCGCTAACGGTAGCCACAGGAAGTTAAGGTCATCGGGGCCAAGGACGTTCAGGGCATCGATGGCCGCGGCGGTATACGTCCATGCCCCGTGGGTCAGCCGCACGCCCTTCGGACGCCCCGTGGTGCCGGAGGTGTAGATGAGGCTGGCCAGCTGGTCGGGACCGACAGTTGCCACACGCTCCTCGACGGCATTGGGCGAGTCGGCAAGCAATTGCTTACCCAGCAGCTCCAGTTCGTTAAGGGTGATCACCCAGTCGCCGTCGCCCTTGCCGTCGATGATCACGACCTTGCTCACCTCGGGCAGTTCGGCGCGGTGCTCGAGCAGCTTGTCGACCTGGGTCTGATCCTCGGCGATCACCACCCGGCTTCCGGAATTGGCGACGATGTACGCGACATCGCTGGCCATGGTCGTCGGATAGACGGTGGTGGTCGCGGCGCCGGCGCACATCACGGCGAAATCGGCGAGCACCCACTCGTAGCGCGTCGATGATGCCAGCGCGACCCGATCCTCCGGGGCGATTCCCAGTGAGATCAGCCCCGCGGCGATGTGGTGCACGCGCTCACCGACCTGCTGCCAGGTCACGCTCTCCCAGCTCGTCGTCCTGTGGATACCGAAAGGCTTCCGCATGCGGGGTGGCGGCGACACGGTCGAGGAACATCCGAGCCACTGACGGCGCGCGATTCTCGATCTTGGTGAAGTCGGGCCTCTCCAGGGAGGCGAGTGGTGCTTTCATGTCATTAATCCGTTGCTGCTGAATCGAATAGGGTTTGCGCGCGATCCGGTAACATATTCGATCCTGCTGCGTCCCGCTAGGTCGGGGATAGAGACAAAAGTCATCCGGACGTTCGGCAAACGTCCCTTGGGCTGCGACGAAGCCGGTGTTCTGCACAACATCATGCTCAAGGGCCGCGAGGCAACGGCTCTCAGCTGGCAATGGCTACCTCAACGGACAAGCACTCACCTAGGGCATGCGCTGCCGGCCAATCGCCGACCCGCACCGCGCGGGCGAGGTCGTCAACCAACGGGCTGTGGGCGCCCAATTCCGCCAACCATGCGGAAACCGTAGCCGTGATCTGGTGAGCTGGTACCCGGGCGATATGCCTGTTATGTAGGCGATCGGTCAACTGATAGATCGTGGTCGTCGCCCTGCGCTGTGGCCAATGATGCAGCCATATCGGTGAATTCATGGTCGTCTCCCGCGTCAGCCTTACCGCTCCATCCGACCACTGCCGCCGGCCGAGACGTAGAGGCCAAGAGCACGACTATCGGAATGCTTTGGTAGCGCTTCGGACCTGCCGAAGTCCCAGCCCGACAGGGTCCTTTGTCACTGCGTTTACCCGCGAATTACCCAGGCGATGGCCGCGCCGGTCGCGTACCGTACATCGGGTGATGGCGCATTGCGGGGTACCTGGCTTCGGGGGCCACTGCGACACAGGAATTGGCGAGATGACAGCTGTATCAACCGATCACCGTCGGCAGTTGCCGCCGGAGCGGCGCGAATCGGGCTGTCACGCCGGGCTGCCAAGCGGGCTGGCGTGAGCGTGGTTAGCACCGAGGAGTTGGCGGCGCTGAATGTGTTTGCCGATATTCCGGCGCAGGACCTTGCGGCATTGGCTGCCAACTTGGAGCCCCTGCATGCGGCCGCCGGTGAGGTCCTGATACGGCAGGGTGAGCGAGCGGTGTCGTTTTCGATCATCACATCCGGTCGAGTCGAGATCAGGCACGTCGGCCCGGACGGCCAGGTCGTGGTAACCGAGCTGGCGCCAGTGACGATTGTCGGCGAAATCGGTTTGCTGCGACACTCGGCCAGATCGGCGACGGTGATCGCGAAAGATGACGTGTGCGGCTACGTCGGATACGACACCGCTTTCGAGTGCATGCTGGCCATGCCGGTCATCGCTGATCGGATGGTCCGCACCGCGCGGCAGCGGTTGGCCGCATACATCGCCCCGATCCCGGTGTCGGCCGAAGACGGCGCCACGCTGTTGTTGCGCCCAGTCCTGCCCGGGGATGCCGAGCGGTTCAAGAGCAACGGTTCATTCTCGCGGGAGACTCTGTACCGGCGATACCAGGGTGGCGCTCCGACCGAGGGACGGCTGGCCTACCTGTTCGAGGTCGATTATGTTGACCACTTCGTCTGGGTCGTTACCGACGGTGTGGACGGGCCGGTCGTCGCCGACGCCCGCTTCATCCGGGATGAAGACGACCCGGGTTCGGCAGAGGTTGCCTTTACCGTGGCGGACGCCTATCAGGGCCGCGGGATCGGGACACTGCTGCTCGTTGCGCTGGCGGTCGCTGCACGCGTCGACGGCATCGAGCGGTTTCATGCCCGGGTGCTTTCCGACAACCCGCCCGCGCGTGCATTGGGCGATAAGGTCAACGCCCGCTGGGAGCAGGAGGAACCCGGGGTGGTCACTACGACGGGGGAGATCCCGGCCCTCGATGACCTACCCCTCGATTACGACACGCGCCGGCAGATCCAGCATGTGGCGCGCCGGGTGATCCATGCGTTCGACTGACCCGACCAAAAGTGACCAACGCCCCGGGCCTTTGTGCCTTTGCGCCCTTACTAGATGGCGAGGTGTCCACGCAGCATGGACCCGTCCGGGCCATGTTCTTCAAGGAGTTGGGCCATGAAGTCGCTCATAATCTGCGTTTCAACCTCGCACGGCAATACTCGCCGCGTGGCCGATCGGATGGCGCAGGTGCTTGATGCCGAGGTCGTCGAACCCGAGTCAGTCGACCCGAAAACGCTTCCGGAGTACGATCTCGTCGGCTTCGGGTCTGGTATTTACTTCAATGCTGTGCATACCAGGTTGCGGAACTTCGTGCGTGGCCTACCAGACGTCGACGGTGTCCAGGCGTTCACGTTCTTCACCAGCGGCGCACGCGAGCTTCCACTGGCGGGCTATAGCAAACCGATGCGGAAACAGCTCGCTTCGAAGGGCTTTCGCGTGATCGGTTCGTTTTCTTGCCGCGGGTGGGACACGGTTGGGCCATTCGGGCTCGTCGGCGGGATAAACAAAGGACGGCCGGACCACCACGACCTCGATCGGGCCGCGAAATTCGCGGCGCGCCTTCGCGAACGGGTCGCGGGCTCACATACTGCTTCCTGACCAATGGCAACCGAAGAGCGCGCCGCTCCCGTCCTGGCGCTGGTGCGCGGCCTCGTCGCCGAGGTCCACCCGCATGCCATGCCGCGCTCGGTAACGCTTGACAGTACGTTCGACAACCTGGGCATCGGCAGCCTTGAGCTGGCGGAACTGTTGCTGCGCGTCCAGGACAAATTCGGGGTGGCACTGCCGCCCCACATCCTGGCCAGCGCGGAGACGCCGCGCGACCTCTTAGCGGCCGTCGCTCGCGGCCATCCCGCCGTGGGGGAGGACCGTGGCATCGTTTCACTTCCGGCCACCGCGCCGGGCGGCTCTGGCGCCAGACACAACGTTGACCCTGAACGACGCCCTCAACTGGCACGTCAGCGCGACCCCGGACCGAACGCACATCCGCATCCTCGACGATGCTGGCGGCCCCGTGGACGTGAGCTATGCCGCGCTGCACCAGGAAGCGGCTGCCGTCGCGGCCGGGTTGATCGCGCACGACGTCATGCCGGGCGAGACGGTCGCCATCATGTTGCCTACCTGCCGGGCGTATTTCGTCACCTTCGCCGGTGTGGTCCTCGCCGGCGCCGTACCTGTTCCCGTCTATCCGCCGGCCCGGCCGTCCCAGCTGGCCGACCACCTGCGTCGCACGACCGGAATCCTCGCGAACGCCCGGGCCACGCTGCTGGTCACCGTGCCCGAGGCCGTTACCCTAGGCCACCTGCTGCGCGCGAACGTCGAAAGCCTGCGTCACGTCGTCGTCCCCGAATACCTCACGGGCGCAGGCGAAGACGCGCTTCCATCCCTTCCAAGACCGCGAGCCGACGACCTCGCACTGGTGCAGTACACCTCGGGCAGCACCGGGCAGCCCAAAGGGGTGGCGCTCACGCACCGGAACCTGCTCGCCAACATCCGCGTGATGGGTCAGGCCGCGGCGGCGTCGGGGGCCGACACGTTCGTCAGTTGGCTGCCGCTGTATCACGACATGGGTCTGATCGGTGCGTGGCTGGGGTGCATGTATTTCGGTGTCCCACTGGTGGTGATGAGCCCGCAGTCGTTCCTGATCCGCCCGTCACGATGGCTCTGGGCGATCCACGCCAATCGGGCGACCATGTCGGCCGGCCCGAACTTCGCCTACGAGCTGTGCCTCGCCAAGGTCCGTGACGACGAGATCCAAGGACTCGACCTGAGCTCGTGGCGGTTGGCCTACAACGGCGCCGAGCCGGTAAGCCCTGCGACGATCGAGCGATTCGGTGATCGCTTCGCCCCCTACGGGTTTCGGCGGGAGGCGATGACGCCGGTGTATGGGCTGGCCGAGTCCTCGGTGGGGCTGGCTTTCCCGCCGCTGGGCCGGGGCCCGCTCATCGACCGAATCCGCCGCGACGCATTCGTGCGTTCCGGGCGGGCCGAACCGGCGAAGCCGGGTGAGCTGGACCTTCGTTTCGTCGCTTGCGGCCAACCCTTGCCAGGCCACGAGATCCGGGTTGTCGACGCCGCGGGCAACGAGCTGGGCGATCGCCGTGAAGGTCGCATCGAGTTCAGCGGTCCGTCGGCAACCGCCGGCTATTTCAACAACGCGCCCGCGACGCGTGCACTGTTTCACGACGACTGGCTCGACACGGGCGACCTCGGGTATATGGCCGACGCCGACCTATACGTGACCGGTCGGGTCAAGGATGTGATCATCCGGGCAGGCCGCAATCTGCACCCGGCGGAACTCGAAGAGGCGGTCGGCAACCTCAAAGGTGTCCGCAAGGGATGTGTCGCGGTGTTCGCCTCTCCCGACCCATCAGGGGGCGCCGAGCGACTCGTGGTCATGGCCGAGACCCGAGCGATCGGAGACGACGCCCGTGCCGCATTGCGCTCCGAAATCGCCGCCACCGCAGTGGATCTGCTGGGCGTGGCCCCCGACGACGTGGTTCTGGCGCCACCGCGCACGGTACTGAAGACCTCGAGCGGCAAGATCCGGCGGGCAGCCAGCCAGGCGATCTACCAGGCCGGAAAGATCGGTGCCCGACCGCGGGCGCTGTGGTGGGAGTTGGCCCGGTTCCGCCTTCGCGGTGCCGCGCCATCGCTGCGCCGCGCTCGTAGCGCGGCGGGCGCTGTGGCGTTTGCCCTCTACACGTGGGTGGTGTACGCGGTCCTTGGGTTGTCGGTCGCCGTGTTGTTGCTGCTGCTACCGCGACCGCAATGGCGCTGGCGGGTGGCCCGGGGAGCGGTCCGGCTGCTGGCCCGCCTTACCGGAACGCCGGTCACCGTGCATGGCCTCGACCATCTCCCGGCAGGGACCTCCATCGCGGTGGCCAACCACCCCAGCTGGATCGACCCGCTGGTGCTGGCCTCGGTGATGCCGCAGTCGTTCCACTTCGTCGCCGCCGAAGTGCTTGAGCATCAGGGGCTCAACGGATTCGTGCTCAGGCGGCTGGGCCACCAGTTCGTCGAGCGCCACGAGCGCGAACACGGCGTGGCCGACGCCGACCGGCTGGCTGCCCTGGCGCGAGCCGGGCAGTCACTCGTCATCTTCCCCGAAGGCCGACTGGCGCGTGCCCCCGGGTTGCGGCCTTTCCACATGGGCGCATTCGTGGTGGCCGCCGAAACCGGCGTGCCCGTCATCCCGCTGGCTATCCGCGGGACGCGGACAATATTGCGGCCAGAGCACCATTTTCCGCGTCGGGGAGCCGTCGACATCGCGGTTGGTGAGCCGATCTGGCCTTCGGGCACCGACTGGGCTGCAGCAGTCGAACTGCAGCGCGCCGCGCGGAACGTCGTCTTAGACCTCTCGGGGGAGCCGGACGTCGAATAACAAAATAACCGATGGCCGGACGGCGCCCCGCGGGCAACCGTTCGGCCATCGGCCTTGGATCATTGAGCCGTTACGACTGTTTGCCTACCGCCTGGCCGGCGCTTCGCACCACGCTGCGGAAGAACTCGATCCGCCCGGTGACCAACTCCTCAGTTAAGTCCAGGGCGGCGTCTATGACGTTCTTGCGCCGCGCCTCATCGGGGAGGTCTGCACTCACCTGATCGACGAACTTGCGGACGGCGTCGATGGCCTGCTTACGGCTCGCCTCGACCGATTCGAGCACATCGTCGGACAGTGCGGCCCAGCGTGACTCGGTCTTTTCCGGCGCCTTTGTCATTGTCAAACTCCTAATAATCAGCGCTGTCGGCACCTTCGGGCCGCAGCGAACTTCGGCTTTGTGCCGACCCTCCGAACACTACGGCCGTCCCGGTCAAAGACACGAGTGACTAAAGTCCTTCCTCACCCGATCATTTGTCCCGGATCGGCGTCGATGATCTGGGCTTGCTAGTCAAGGACTTTCGGGGCATTCGCCGGGACGTAAGTCCCTAACGCGTCGTCTTAGGTGCTGTTAGCTTTGCCACCATGGCACTACCCGCCAGCGACGATGCCCGTCCGGGGGCGTTTCACCTGAGCCCACCCGGTCTCACTGGTCTGGGCAGCGCCATCGCACCGTTCATGCACACCAGCCTGTTCTTCGCACAATCGTGGCGTGATTACCTTGGTCAAGCGCCCGATGAACTTCCGATCGCACGACCCACCATCGCCCTGGCCGCGCAGGCTTTTGGCGACGAGGTGGTCCTGATGGGCCTGAAGGCACGCCGCCCGGTCAGCCAGCCTAAGGTGTTCGAGCGAATCAGCCAGGAAGTGGTCGCGGCACTGCAGTTCTACGGGAACAGAGGATGGCTGGAGAAGCCGAAAGGATTTTTCGTTCAGCCTCCGCCGCTTTCAGATGTCACAGTCCGAAAGGTCAAGGGACGCAGACGCTCCTTTTGTCGCATCTTCTTCGACAGCGGGTACACGCCGCATTCGGGCGAACCGGGTAACGAACGGTGGCTGGGATACACCGCGAATGACCGCGAGTACGCACTGCTGCTGCGCCACCCGGAACCGCGACCTTGGCTGGTGTGTGTGCATGGCACCGAGATGGGCCGGGCTCCACTCGATCTCGCTGTGTTCCGCGCCTGGAAACTGCATGACGATCTCGGCCTGAACGTCGTCCTGCCCGTCCTCCCGATGCACGGCCCCCGTGCGCGCGGCCTGCCGAAGGGCGCGGTGTTTCCGGGAGAGGATGTCCTCGATGACGTGCATGCGACGGCTCAGGCGGTGTGGGACATACGGCGGCTGTTGTCCTGGATACGGTTGCAGGAGCCGGAGTCGCTGATCGGGTTGAACGGTCTTTCGCTCGGCGGCTACATCGCGTCGTTGGTCGCCAGCCTCGAAACCGGCCTCACCTGCGCGATCCTCGGCGTCCCGGTGGCCGACTTGGTCGAACTACTGGGGCGCCATTCCGGACTCGGTCATGATGACCCTCGTCGTCACACGATGAAATTGGCCGAACCCATCGGGCGGATGGTGTCGCCCCTATCGCTTACTCCGCTCGTGCCGATGCCGGGCCGTTTCATCTATGCCGGCGTCGCCGATCGACTCGTGCATCCACGCGAGCAGGTGACCTGCCTCTGGGAGCACTGGGGCAAACCGGAAATCGTGTGGTACCCGGGCGGTCACGCCGGATTCTTTCGCTCGCGGCCGGTACAGCGGTTCGTGTGGGATGCGCTCCAGCAGTCAGGGCTCCTGGACGGGCCATCGGTGCAGCGCGACCGCCCCGCTTAGTTTGTGGAGGACGAAATGAATCCGCTAGATCCGCTGACCGCGGCAATGATGACCGCGGAGTTGGTGTCCAACCCCGTGCACGTCGGCGCTGTGCTGATCCTGTCACCGCCACAGGACGCCGGTCCGGACTATGTCGACGAACTGTATCGTGAAGCGCTCGCCGCCGACGATTCGATCGATCCGAGGCTTCGCAGGTATCCCCATCGCGGTGTGGATACCGGCGGCATGTGGGTCTGGCGTGATATGGACCCCGTTGACCTGAGCCAACATTGCCAGCGCCGCACCGTGTCTGCGGACCATGATGGGTTCTGGCGTCTTATCGGCGAGCTGGATGCGGAGCGCCTCGACCGGTCCCGACCGATGTGGATGTCGTATTTGATCGACGGTCTTGAGGACGGCCGATTCGCCTTTTATATCAAGGTGCATCACACCGTCATTGACGGCGTGGCCGGTTTCCAGATGATCGCCGACGCACTGAGCACCGATCCGGAACCACGGTCGATGCCACCCTTCTACGCCGACCGCCGCCATGAATCCGTGCCGCCGCCGATATCGACCGGGCTGGTGTCTCGTCTGGTCGCACCGCTGCAGTCGCTGGTTGGTGCGGCGACGTCGAGCGTTGGGCTGATCGGTCGGGTTGTCACAGGTGAGATTTCGAAAGTGGCCGACAGCCTGATCGGGCACACGACCGTGCTGCCGTTCGGAGCACCCCACACGCGGTTCAACGGTCGTCTCGGGCCCGAGCGTGCCGTCGCGGCGGGCAGCTGGCCAAAGGATCGCATCCGGGCGGTGCAACAGGCGGCGGGTGTTACCGGCAACGATGTGGTAACCGCCATGGTGGCCGGCGCGGTGCGCCGCTGGTTGCTTGACCGCGGTGAACTGCCCAAGCAGTCAATGGTGGCGATCTGCCCGATCACGGTGCGTGATCGCGAGCACGCTACGACAAATGACCAGCAAGGCAACATGTTCGGTCTCTGGCTGTGCCCCATGGGCACCAATGTGGATGACCCGGCCGCTCGGCTGGAGCTGATCCACCGGTCGATGTCAGAAGGAAAACAGTGGGTGGCCAAGCGCGGATCGGCGGCCTCGCTGCTAACGGTCGCGGGAAGCATCGCCGCGACAGTGATTTTCCCATTGCTACCGTTTACGCAGAAGATCCGCACCGGATACAACCTGCCGATTTCCCATGTTCCCGGCCCTCGGGCCGAAATGTATTGGAACGGCGCGCATATTGAGGAGATGTATCCGGTGTCGACGGTCTATGACGGTCAGGCGCTCAACATTACGACGTGCTCGTACGCCGACCGGGTCGGATTCGGCTACGCTGCGGGTGCCGATGTGGTCCCCGACATCGACACCCTGATACCACTGACTGAGCAGTGTCTGACCGAACTGGAAGCTGCCGTGGGTGTGCACACCATGCCGCGACCCCGAACCGGTCCTCGTTGACCAGGTCGGTCGCGCCGACGCCTCCGTCGGGCGCGAATCCTGTGCGATCAGGCGGCGCGTGGCAGATCCGGAGTTGAGCTTGCCGGTTGTGCCGTCGGCCGGCTCGGTGCGGGAACCCACCCAATGAAGGTCAGGTACAGCCCGACCAGTGCCATGGCGATGAAGCCTGCCCGCCACGAGGTGCCCGCGTCAACCGCGGTGCTGGCAAACGACAGGTAAGTTTGGGGGAAGGCCATCAGAAAGAACCCTTTCAGCGATGTCAGCCATCCGAGGAGTGACACGATGATCGGGGCAGCGCCTTGCCAATACTGGTGAAGAGCGACGACGACCAATCCGCTCAGCAAGATAAACACGCCAGTCACCCAGGGCCACAGGGGGTTCGCCCGGAAATCCGTCAGTAGCGTTCGCATATCCGAGCCGCGTGCGACCGCCGTGGTGGTGATAATCACGAGAAAGGGGCCGATCACGCGGGCGAACAAGCGAGTCCTGGCCTGCTTCTGTTGTGAAGAGCTCATGGCTGTACCTCCGGCTAACGTCCTCTCATTGGTCGAGATGACGACCTCACGGTTATGGTTGAGATTTTCAAATCTCATAGGGGTTATCCGATCGTTTAAACGCTGCCTGCGATAGGGACGGAAGTCCCGATGGTTTGGGACGTCCGTCAGCTCCGCGAAAGGGTTGCCTGGAATGCCTTGCCTTGTCGTAGTGGCCGCGCAGCAGCCGGTGAATCGCTTGCTGTGACGGACACGCCACGACGAAGGGCCCTTCGGCCAGGGTAGGCGGGGACTTCTGGCCGCTGACCGACGACTATGGCGGCTCTAGCGCTAGTGGCACGCGCGTTGCCGCTGCAACGCTGCCGGGTGAAATGGATTGAGGTGGTCGGCGTGAGCCAAAATGCAATAATTCTGCCGGTTTTCGGGCTTGTCGTGGTGATGCTGCTGGCGAGTGCCTCAATCAGGGTGGTGCAGCAGTATCAGCGGGGTGTGCACTTTCGGCTCGGCCGGGTCATCGGGGTTCGCGACCCCGGGCTTCGATTGATCATTCCGATGATCGACCGCCTGTTGCGGGTCTCGATGCGCATCGTGACCATGCCCATCCAGTCGCAGGGCATCATCACCCGCGACAACGTCAGTGTGGACATCGCCGCGGTTGCCTACTTCCGTGTCATCGATGCCCGCAAATCCGCCGCCGTCATCGAAAACGTCAACGCCGCCATCGATCAAATCGCGCAGACCACGCTGCGCAACGTCGTCGGGCAACATTCCCTCGACGAAGTGCTCGCCCAGACAGAGAAGATCAACGGCAGCATCCGCCAGATCCTCGACACCACCACCGTGGAATGGGGCGTGGAGGTTACCTTGGTTGAACTCAAGGACATCCAGCTTCCGGACAGCATGAAACGTGCGATGGCCCGCGAGGCCGAAGCAGAGCGGGAGAAGCGAGCCAAAATCATTGCCGCAGAAGGTGAAGCGCGCGCAGCTGCGGCGCTCGGCGACGCATCCGACATCATGATGCAGCACCCGCTGGCCCTGCAGCTGCGAAACCTGCAGACCCTGGCAGAACTCGGTGTGGAGAAAAACACCACCGTCGTGTTCCCTGCCCCATTGATGAGCGCGATCGGAGAACTCACCGGCTTCCTGACCCGCGAGTCGAACGCCTCGAGGTCCACCCAGCCCAACGGTCTACCCGACGAGAAGCTCGTCCATGCCGCGACGCTTCATTGACGCTGCCCCGGCTGTCCGTCAACGCGGTCGGCCAGAATGCTCAGCTCGCGCTCGCGGGACAAACGCCCGCCCAACCAGCCGGAGACAGTTCACTGCCGTCGAGGCGCCCGGGCTCAGACGTCGCCGTTTTGAAGGTCGAATGGCCCTACTATTACCGCGTCCAACCTCCCTAGTGTGGGTTTGCGGTATCGACTCGGCACAGCGGCACTACGCCCTGCATCGTTTAGCGGGTTGTATCGCGCTGCACCGGCCCGGACCTGGCGAGAGAGGGGAGGCTCGCTTCGTGCCACGAGTATTCCGTGTATTTATCCTCGACGACGACGCCATCGTACGCGGTGCGCTGCATGAGTTGGTCCAATGCGACGCCGAGTTGGAGGTTGTCGGACAAGCCGCCAGCGTCAAGGAAGCGCTGGCTCAGATCCCAACGTGCCACCCCGATGTGGCGCTGCTCGACGACCGGCTCCCTGATGGGAACGGGTTCGACCTGTGTCGGGACCTGCGCTCGCGGATGGCCAACCTGCAGTGCATCATCTTTACATCATTTGGCTCCAAGAACGAAATGCTGGACGCGATCCAGGCAGGCGCCACCGGCTGCATCGTCAGAAACGCCAAGGCAGGCGAAGTGCTTGCCGCCATCAAAAGCGCCGCCGCTGGCGAGGTTCTCTTTGACACCGGCGCCGCTACTGCCTGGCTGGCCAAACGAGCGCGCGAGGTCTTCATGGACGCCGCCTCCGTATTGACCGAACAGGAAGGCGAGCTGTTGCGCTTGCTTGTGGCGGGC
The DNA here is from genome assembly GCA_963728815.1 of uncultured Actinomycetota bacterium. Classification (GTDB taxonomy): domain Bacteria; phylum Actinomycetota; class Actinomycetes; order Mycobacteriales; family Mycobacteriaceae; genus Mycobacterium. The sequence goes on along the minus strand of CAVSLH010000009.1, from coordinate 582,069 downwards.
CATGCTGATAGCCAGATTGCTATCCGAATGCGCCTCGACGAGAAGGCTTTTCGCGCATGCCTACGGACACTGATCACCAAAGCGCGCTAACACCGCGCGATGATCGACGGCGGTGATCTGCCGCCCGCTGCTGCGGGAGTGGCGTCCACTAAGCCTCGCCGAGTGCACCCAGGCCTACAGACGTATCCCAATAGTCACAGTGCGCGGATCGAACGGCACGTCTGAGAAGGCGGGCGCCTTTGAACTTGGTCTTTGAAACTTGGCCAGCCTGGCGCCGACACCGCGCATCAGCAGTTGCGCTATGGCGCTTCGCGTTTGCCGTGGTTATCTGGTGATCCAGGCGCGGCTTCCGACGTTGGAGGTGCGGCGGATGTAGCGTGAGCCATTGCCGGCTGCGCCGGTTCAGGAGCCGCTGCGGGTTCAGGAGCCGCTGCGTCGGGCGCCGGCACCGCCGCGATGCGGTGGATGCCCTTGCGGTCGTAAATCAAGGTCACCACGGCGCCGAATATGCCGGTGTTGGTCACCGGGGGTGGTGAAGTGTCTGAGGTTTGCGGTCGGATTGAGGATGCTGCCGAGGTCGAGCGTGTACTCGTCACCGATTCTGCTGGCCAGTTTGGCGAAAACTCTGATCACGGCAGCCCCGCAACTTGGTTGGCCCGTCTCCGGCTTTGCCTCGTGCTCGTCTGCTTCCGTGACAGGGCACGGGCGAGCAGGCGCGCGACCCCGAGTTCGATACCGCGGGCAAGCTCGTCGACGTCGGGTGTGGCGTCGTAGTCGGCGGTAATGCCGAACACCAGTTCATCGACATAGCTGAGCATGCTGACGACGGTGCGCAGATGCATCGCGATCGGCGGTATCGGCAGCAGCTCTTCCACTGGACGGCCCAATACCTGCAGCCGGTGACGCGGACCCGGCACATTGGTCGCCAGGGTGACAACGCTGCGCTGTGGCAGCCGCGTCAGTAGCCGAACCGTCCACGCGCTCACCACGAACGGCACGTAATTAGTCAGCGTGACAAAGGCACTCGCGGCTTGTCGCTCTCCGCTGCTTTTGAGCCTGTCCAGCCGGGTGTGGACCAGCCGCAACCGCTTCACCGGGTCGTCCTGCTCGACAGGCAATGATGGCAGCATCGCCGACACGCGAATATCGGTGCGGTTCATGGCATCCGGTGAACGCACCGATACCGGGATCAACGTGCGCAGCGAATTGCGCCGGGGCTTCTCGCCGCGACGCAGCAGCACGGCGCGAAAACTATCGGTGATCGCGGCAAGTGCCACGTCGTTGAGCGTCGCGCCGAAGACCTCGCACACCGTTTCGACATCTTTGAGCGACACCCGCGCCGCGCTGTAACGGCGCATGTTGGTTACCGAGCCGTGCAGCGACGATCCTGCTGCCGGAGTGAGTAGGCCGGCGGTGAATTCGGCTGCGCCGATTGCGGTGTGCGCGGCCGCGTTGGTGGTGGCTACCGATGCGCGCCATACTGCGCCGGCCAAGGTTAGCGGATTCAGGCTGAGCCTGGATCGCCCAGCGATAGACGAGGGCGGCTCCTTGGCGGCGCGAATATCGCTGGCGAACGTTTCCCCTGCACCCGCATCGGAGATATTCGCCAGCATCCGCATCGCGGCGATTCCGTCGGCGATGCAGTGATGGATTTTTATCAATGCCGCCCATCGCCCGTCCGGCAGGCCTTCGAGGACCCAGCACTCCCACAAGGGGTGATCACGATCCAGTCTGCGCTCCATGAGATCGGCGATGGTCCGGAACAACGCGGTGTCATCGCCGGGTTGGGGCAACGCGGCCCAACGTATGTGATGGGTGATGTCGAAGTTGGCGTCGTCAACCCATTCCGGCGCCGCGAATTCGAGCGGGTGCTTATGCGCCAGCTGCCTGAACCGTGGTTCGGCTTGCATCCGTTCCGACAGTGTCGCGATTAGCTGCTCCCGCCCGGGGATCGGTCCATCGATGATTGCCAGCGCGCCGATCGCCAGACTCAAGTGCCTGTCGGCATCTTCTGCCTCCAGGAAACTAGCCTCCATGGTGGTTAGCTGTTCCATTCCCAGTCGCCTCCGATTCGCGCTGATCGGCATCACTATCCGCGATGCGGCGCGAGTGTCGATAGTGCCGTTAGTCCCGAACCGGTGGTGCCGGACTTCCCAAGCTTGAGGCGATTATTGGGACGGGCCGGGGTTCAGTGAACCGGGTGGGCACCGACCGGCGACTCATCCGCCATGTCGTGCAGGCTGCGAGGCACGATGCCCACGTAGCCCATGATGCGATCCAGGACGATGTTCGACAGATCGCCGTCGTCGGCAACGCGGGCAAGGCCGCGGCGCCGCAGGAAGGTGTCGAGGCGCCGATCGGGCGACCAGTCGGCATAGATCGGGCCGACGTAACGCGAGCGCAGGAATTCCCAAGCGAGGGTGTCGACGTCAGAATCGGTCAACAACGGTGGGTTACCACCCATAACCGTCATACTCCTTTGCTTAGCCGCAGCTACCCGCAGCCAAGTTACGGGGACTAGGTCATCGTTTCGTCACGCACAGATTGCGGATAGGGTCCAAAGTCACATATCGAGGTGCGGCGCGCCGAGTCGAGCCCAACGGGCGCCCTCACCGCAGACTCGACGCCACCAGTGCACACTCGATGGTGCGGCAGCCGGAATAGCGAAGCGAGTTGGCGGCACGTTGTGCAGAGCATATCGGCGTGGCCACCGGGGACCATTGACCCTGGCGGACAGCGCACTGCCCACGCAGACTGGCGCCATGGCCAACTTGACGAAACGGATCACTGAGGTGGCGGCCCTGCTCGCGGTGCTCTATGGCGCGCGACGGTACTACCGCAATTGGGGTGCAACCAAGGCGGAGTGTCAGATGCAGCTGCCCGGCGACACGTTGGTGGGCGATCCGGCTATTCAAACAACCGAGGCGGTGCACATCGACGCGCCCGCATCTGCGGTCTGGCCCTGGCTGTTGCAGATGGGTCAGGACAGGGGCGGTTTCTACGTCTTTGAGGGACTGAAAAGCGTGGCCGGCCTTCGCCGTCGCGACAGCGATCGAGTTCACCCGGAATGGCAGCAACTCTCGGTGGGGGATGCCGTGCGCCTAGCTCCCGAAGGATGGATGGGTCTGCCTGACGGGGTGACGTTGAGTGTCACTGAGATCGTTCCGGAAAAGCACATCGTGCTCAATACCACGCGAGAAGACCTGCCCTGGAATGCGGTGTTGTCATTCCACCTCCAGCCGCACTGGGAGGACCGTGTCCGACTTCTGATCCGCGCCAGAATCGGCTTGCGCCACCCTGGCGAGGTGTTTGCCCTGGAACTGGCCAGGCCGGTGATCGCTCTGGGTACGCGAGGATTGTTGCTTGGAATCAAGCACCGGGTCGGAGCGGCTGCCTTCGACCAAGCCGACACAGCCGCGCCCGGCCGCTGAAATCATCTGACAGCCTTTGCCTTTGAGTGTGCTGGGCACGGAGGCCATGGTGATGGCTGCGAAACCATGCCCAGCTGGATTGGCCCGAGCTCCGTTAAACGGACGGGGGCTTCGGGTGCTGGATCTCATTCGATTACGGGGATACTCGAGTGATGACCAGGCCACCGAGAGCCGCTGAGTGGCCGGCAAGTGTCCGGCGCCGCGACGGAAGCCTGGTGCCCTTCGACCTGGCGCGCATCGAGGTTGCGGTCGCTCGGGCCGCGCGTGAGGCCGGGCACCGGGACCCGGCCGCGCCTGGCGTGCTGGCCAGGTCGGTCGCCGACGCGCTGGCGCGTCGGCCCCGCGGCGAGGTTGCCACGGTCGAGGAGATCCAGGATCTGGTCGAGGCTGAGCTCGTGGCTGCCGGCCTGGATGACGTTGCCCGCGCGTACATCGTCTACCGCCAACATCATGCCGAGTTGCGTGCGGCCAAAGGGCTGATAGGCGTGCGCGATGAGCTGAAGTTGAGCATGGCCGCGGTGACCGTGCTCGCGGAACGTTATTTGCTTCGGGACGACCATGGCCGGCCGACGGAATCAACCGGCGAAATGATGGACCGGGTCGCGAACTGTGTAGCGGCGGCCGAAGAAAGCGATCGGCGCGGCTCGTCGGCAATGTGGGCAGAGCGGTTTTCGGCGGTGCTACGCAGCCTGGAGTTCTTACCGAACTCACCCACGCTGATGAACGCAGGTACCGAACTGGGCCTGCTCTCCGCGTGTTTCGTTCTGCCAGTCGAAGATTCGCTGCGCTCGATCTTCACCACGCTCGCGCACAGCGCGGAAATTCACCAGGCCGGGGGCGGCACCGGCTACACGTTCACTCACTTGCGACCCGCGGGGGATCGGGTGGCCCGCACCGGGGGTACGGCCAGTGGGCCGATGTCGTTTCTTGGGCTCTTCGATACCGCGGCCAGCGTCATCTCGATGGGCGGCCGTCGACGCGGTGCGTCCATGGCCGTCCTGGACGTATCGCACCCCGACATTTACGACTTCGTCACCACCAAGGCCGACTCGCTAACCGAGCTAACCCACTTCAACCTCTCGGTCGGCGTCACGGACGCGTTCATGCGCGCCGTCACGCGCGACGGCGCTCACCCACTGATCAACCCGCGAACCGGCAAGACGGTCGCCCGGGTGCCGGCTGCTGACCTGTTCACCGCGATCTGCGAGGCCGCGCACCGATGCGGCGATCCGGGATTGGTATTCCTCGACACGATCAACCGCGCCAACCCGACACCGGCGCAGGGCCGGATCGAGGCCACCAATCCCTGCGGTGAAGTTCCGCTGCTGCCCTACGAGTCGTGCAACCTGGGCTCCATCAACCTTGCCCGGATGGTCAAAGGTGGTGGTGTCGATTGGGATCGGCTCGCAGAGGTTGCCGAGCTGGCTGTGCGCTTTCTTGACGACGTCATCGACGTCAGTCGCTACCCCATCCCCGAAATCGAAGTCGCCACCCGGGCGACCCGCAAGATTGGGCTGGGTGTTATGGGGTTGGCGGAGATGCTGGCCAGCTTGGGGATTCCGTATGACAGCGAACAGGGGGTTCGTCTGGCCGGCCGGGTCGTCCGCAGCATCAAGCAGGTGGCGCACGCCGCGTCGACGCGGCTGGCCGAGGAGCGCGGGCCGTTTCCGGCTTTCGCCGACGGTCGGTTTGCGGACTCGGTGCCGCGGCGCAATGCCCAACTCACCTCGATCGCCCCGACTGGCACGATCTCGTTGGTCGCCGGTACCACTGCGGGGATCGAGCCGATGTTCGCGATCGCCTTTACCCGCGCCGTCATCGGGCGACGACTCCTAGAAGTCAACCCGTGCTTTGATCGGCTCGCCCGCGACCGGGGCTTCTATAACCATGACTTGATCGCCGAGATCGCACGGCACGGCGGCGTGCGCAAAGACCCGCAGCTGCCCGCCGAGATTCGGGCCGCGTTCCCGACCGCAGCGGAAATCACCCCGGAGTGGCACCTGCGGATGCAGGCCGCCGTGCAGCGCCATGTCGACGCCGCGGTGTCCAAAACCGTCAACCTACCGGCCGATGCGACTGTCGACGACGTCCGCGCGATCTACCTCGCCGCGTGGAAGGCGAAGGTCAAAGGGATCACGGTCTACCGTTACGGCAGTCGGCAGGGGCAGGTGCTCAGCTACGCTTCCCCCTTCCCAGCCCCCGAACGCGCGTTGCTATCAGCTGACGCCACGTTCAGCGGCGGCTGCGTCGGCCACGTGTGCGAGTTCTGACTGGCAGGCCTAGGCGTAACGCTTGCAACTCTCCTTGGGCGTATACGCCGACCCGCACAGGTCCATTGACCCGCGACCACAAGGTCAAACGACCCTAGTGTCAGCTACGGCGTCGCCTTACGTTCGGCAGCAGGCGAACTCGAGGAGGATATTATGACCACCGCACGCGACATCATGAATGCCGGTGTGACCTGTGTCGGCGAGCACGAGACGCTAACCGCTGCTGCCCAACACATGCGCGAGCACGACATCGGTGCGCTGCCAATCTGCGGGGACGACGACCGGCTGCACGGAATGCTCACCGACCGCGACATTGTGATCAAAGGTCTCGCGGCGGGCCTGGACCCGAACACCGCCACAGCTGGGGAGCTGGCCCGAGACAGCGTCTACTACGTAGACGTGAACGCAAGCATCCAGGAGATGCTCAACGTCATGGAAGAGCATCAGGTCCGCCGGCTTCCGGTCATGGAAGAGCACCGCCTGGTCGGCATCGTCACCGAAGCCGACATCGCCCGGCACCTGCCCGAGCACGCCGTCGTGCAGTTCGTCAAGGCGATCTGCTCGCCCGTGGCCATCGCAAGCTAGTAAGTCGGCGGGCCAGCACCTTCGGTTGGCGGTCAGAATCGACCGCCTATACCGAAGGCGCTGTCCGCCCGTAGTTTTGGAGGTTTTGAGGTGCGCGATGCGATCCCGCTAGGGCGGATCGCCGGGTTTCCGGTGAAAGTCAACTGGAGCGTGCTGGTCATCCTGTGGTTGTTCACGTGGAGCCTGGCAAGCGGCTGGTTGCCCGGCGACGTCAAGGGGTATTCGCCCGCGGTCTATTGGCTGGCCGGAGCGTGTGGCGCGCTGGTGCTGCTGGCATCGCTGTTGGCCCATGAGCTCGCGCACGCGGTGGTCGCCCGCCGCGCGGGGGTATCCGTGGAAAGCGTGACGCTATGGCTGTTCGGCGGTGTCACCACTCTGGGTGGCGAGGCGAAGACACCCAAAGCGGCCTTCCGGATTGCCATCGCGGGCCCGGCTACCAGTCTTGTGCTGGCGGCGATGTTCGGCGGGCTGGCCGTAGCGCTCCACACCGTACACGCCGCGGCCATCGCGGTCAGCGTCGCTCGATGGTTGTTCGTCATCAACCTGCTGCTGGGTCTGTTCAACCTGCTGCCGGGTGCGCCGTTGGATGGTGGCCGGGTGCTGCGGGCCTATCTGTGGCGCCGCCACGGCGACAGCGTGCGCGCCGGCATCGGCGCGGCGCATGCCGGACGAGTGGTCGCATTCATCTTGATCGCGTTGGGATTGGCCGAGTTTTTGGTGGGCGGCCTCGTCGGTGGCGTCTGGTTGGCCTTCATCGGCTGGTTCATCTTCGCTGCCAGTCGCGAGGAAGAGACCCGGATATCGACCCAACAGCTCTTTGCCGGGGTGCGCGTTGCCGACGCGATGACCGCCCGGCCGCACACCGCTCCCGGATCGATCACGGTCGAGGATTTCATCCAGCGTTATGTGCTCGGTGACCGTCACTCGGCATACCCGGTTGCCGAACGGGATGGATCGATCATGGGATTGGTCACACTGCGTCAGCTGCGCGATCTTGCGCCCAGCCGACGCGCCACTACCAGCGTGCGCGACATTGCGCTACCGCTGCACAACGTGCCGACCGCGGCGCCGCGGGAGCCGCTTAGTGCGCTGCTGCAGCGGATGGCACCAGTCGGTCCCCGCAGCCGTGCCCTGGTCATCGACGGGAGCGAGGTGGTCGGCATCATCACTCCTAGCGATCTCACGCGGCTGATCGATGTCTACCGGCTCGCCCAGCCGGGGCCGGCGCTGACCACCCCGGGTCAAGCATCGGAGAACTATTCCAACGCTGGGTGATTCGGCATCGGGTCGATATCCGGGAGAGGAGAACGACGATGAAACCGATCATTGTTGGTATCGATGGTTCGCAGGCGGCGATCACGGCCGCGCTCTGGGGTATCGATGATGCCATCAGCCGCGGTGTGCCACTGCGCCTAGTCTCGGTTATCAAGCCGACACATCGATCCCCGGAATACTACTTCCGCGATCTCCAGCATGCCGAGACGTCCCTTCGTCAGGCTCAATCCGCGGTTGAAGCCAGCGGAAAGCTTGTCAAGATCGAGACCGAGATCCCGCGTGGCCCGGCCGCCGCGGTACTCGTGGAGGCATCCCGCGACGCCGAGATGATCTGCGTCGGCTCCGTCGGGATAGGGCGCTACGCCCGCTCGATCTTGGGTTCGACGGCAACCGAGCTCGCTGAAAAGGCGCATTGTCCGGTCGTGGTCCTACGTACAGAATCCGACCAGCCACCGCCCGACATCAATTGGATCGTGGTCCGTATGACCGACGCACGCGACAACGAGGCCGTTGTCAAATACGCTGTGTGGGAAGCGAAGTTGCGCGGGGCGCCCATGCTCGTCCTCGGAGGCCGACCGGAGGAACTCACCGACGACGCGGACGGCGAGTTCGAACGTCGGGTACAGGATTGGCGGCAGCGTAATCCCGAGGTGCGCGTCTACCCGATTACTACCCAGGCCGGCATCGCCGGCTTCCTGACGGAGAACGACGAGCGAGTTCAGCTCGCGGTTATCAGTGGCGCCGAGGCCGATCAGCTAGCCCGGCTCGTCGGGCCTTCTGGACATCCACTCTTCCACCACCCCGAATGCTCGGTGCTCGTCGTCCGCGGGTAGCGCCGACGTCAACGAAATATGCTCTTTAGCAAGCGTATTCGGCTAACCTCGGATCTAGGCCACCGACTCGCGCGCCACGATTACCGGCACCCGTGCCATTTGGGCAACGGTTTCGCCGACCGAGCCGACCAGCATTCCGGCGAATCCGCCGCGGCCCCGGCTGCCGACCACGACCAACTGGGCCTCTTCGGACCGCTCGACGAGCTGGCGTGCGGGCTGAGCCTGCACGACGGTACGGCTTACCTGAACGTCGGGATACTGTTCTTGCCAACCCGCCAAACGCTCGGCCAATACCTCTTCAGCCATCGATTGTGTTGCCGGCCAATCGATTCCGGGCCATTCCGATACATCGAGATCGCTCCATGCGTGCAGAGCGATCAACCCCACTTGCCGGCGCGAGGCCTCGTCGAAGGCGATCGCGGTCGCCGACTCAGATGCCGGCGAGCCGTCGATGCCGACCAACACCGGCGCCTGGGCCGGATGCGGCAGCGACAGGTCCTCGTCGTGGATGATTGCGACGGGGCAATGCGCGTGACGGAGCAGCCCCGAACTAACCGAACCGAGAAGCCGGCCAGGCCACCGCCCGCTGCCTTGTGACCCGGCGACCACCATCTCCGCGTCTTTGGACAAGTCGATCAACGTCGGAACGGCTCCCGACGCCAAGATTTCAGTGTGGATCCCGGCGGGACCGCCACGCTGAGAAGCTTCTTCGACGACCTTGAGCGCTTGGTCGACCAGTCGACGTCCGTGATCCTGTTGCCAGCGCATCACGCCGGCGGGCAACGGCGTCTTCAGCCACGTCGCCACCTCCGGCGAAATCGCATGCACGAGCGTCAGCGCGATTTTTCGCAGCTCGGCCTCGCGTGCCGCCCACTGCACCGCTACCCTGGCGGCCGGCGAGTCGTCGATGCCGACGACGATTCCCAAACGTGCGTTGCGCGATGACATAGCTCGTCCTCTATTCGTTGGCGTGTTAGTTGGCTCCGCCGAAGTCGGCTTTTGCCCCTAATGCACGACCGTATCGAGGGTGGGTGTGTTTCGGTCAGGGGCGTTTGTCACCAGCCGGACTAGCACAAGTCCCGGGGGTTGAGGTTGACCTGCCAGCCGCTAGCCGGCACCTGATTCCGCAGCCTTGTGGGCGACGATGGCGACGGCGACCAATCGCTCACGATGCCTGCGGAACGTGCGGCGCATGGTAAGGACTCGCTTGCGGGCGTCACGATGAACGAGCACGTTCTTGGCGAACCGCACAGCTCCGAAAAGCCCTTCGTCGGCGATCACTCGTTGCGGTTGTAACAGTGCCATCGGCGCGGTCGCGACATGGTCGACCACCAGTCCGTGGCCGGCCAGCAATTGCGACCATTCCGCAACGGTCAGCGGACGGGCGTTGACTTTGATCGCACGGGCAAGCGACTGCCGGATGTCTGTGCTGATTTCCTCGGAGATGGTGTCCGGCGTCAGGGCGAGTTCGTGGATCGCGTAGCGCCCGTTGGGCTTCAGCACTCGCGAAGCCTCGCTGACTATGGCGTGCTTGGCGACATCGCCCTGCATGGTCAGCATCGCCTCGCCGATGACGACATCGGTGCTGGCGTCGGGTAACCCGGTAGCGCCAGCGTCGGCGACCCGGATCTCTCCGTACCCTGCCAGGACGCGGCGAACCGCGTTGGCCGCGTCGGGGTCACTTTCCACGCCGATATACGAGCGTGGGCGTCGGGCCAGGATCTCGGCGGCGGTGCGGCCCAGGCCCGGGGCCAGCTCGAGCACGTCGGCGTCGGTCACTTCGGCGCGGACCAGCAGGGTGCGGGTGAGCTCGACACCGCCAGGGCGAAGCACGCGTTTGCCCAGCCGCGCCAGCAGCCAGTGCCCCTGCACGGCGTCGTCTGCGCGATTCGATGACGGCAGGGGCTGCTGCGAACCGTCACCCTGGGTGATCATCAGACTGCCTGCTGCGCAGGGGTTTTCGGGGCTTTAAGGGGTTCCAAGACCAGCGCTTGGCGCCGCTGGTGCACGGTGAGGTATCGCAACCCGTCGGGACCGGCGGTGAACTCTCGGCGCGAACGCCGTGGCAACCTGAGCAGGGCGCCGGGGGAGAGGTCGATCGTGCCCTTTTCGGTTGTCAGCCGGCCGCTGCCGGACAGCATGTGGATCAAGACGTCGAGGTCGGGTCCGGTGTGCGCGTCGATGCTGCCCCCGGGAGGCAGTGCGATGACGTTGCAGTCCAGGTCGCGCTCTCGGGCCTGCAGCGTCCACACCGCTCCGGTTGCGTCCGGCTCGGTCTCCACGATCAACTCGGTGGTATTCGCCAAGACTCGGGGCAGTGGGGTCGAGACGAGCTTGCGGATCCGGATCCGCCAGACCTCGGGTCCCTTTTCGAGGTACTCCCAGTCGTAGCTACCAGGGTGATCGGCATCGAACTCGGCACGCAGATGCTTGGGGTCGTGGTTGTTCACCAAAACGAACGATCCGCCGACCGGCAGCGCGGCGTAGGTGCTGAAGATCGTCGGGTGCTTGTCCGGCTTACGCAGCTGCCGGACGTCAAGTTCGCTGTCGGCCATGGGCTTTTCCACTTTCGATAGTTTCTACAAATACTTTTGTGTAAAATGTAGCGCATGACGTACGTGATCGGAAAGCCATGCATCGACGTGATGGACCGGGCCTGCGTGGAAGAGTGCCCGGTGGACTGCATCTACGAGGGCGGCCGGGCGCTCTACATCCACCCTGACGAATGCGTGGACTGCGGCGCGTGCGAGCCCGTGTGCCCGGTCGAGGCGATCTACTACGAAGACGACCTGCCCGACGAGCTGACGCCGTACTTGGCGGATAATGAGGCCTTCTTCACCCAAACCCTGCCGGGTCGGGACGAGCCGTTGGGATCGCCGGGCGGGGCCGCCAAGATCGGTCCGCTCGGCGTCGACACACCTCTGGTGGCCGGCCAGCCCAGGGCCGACGATGCGCTAGGAGCGTGATCGACATCGTCAAATCGATCGGAGAACCCGCCGGTCGCCGCCGTGAGGTGCTGCGGCTATTGCGGGCGTCGCCTGCTCCGATGAGCATCGTCGCGATCGCCGACGAGCTGGGCGTGCATCCCAACACCGTCCGCTTCCACCTCGACAGCCTGGTCGCCGACAGTCAGGTAGAGCAGGTCGAGCCCCCCCGCAAAGGGCCGGGGCGCCCACCGCTGATGTTCCAGGCGGTCCGGCAGATGGATCGCGGCGGAACGCGACATTACCGGCTGCTCGCCGAGATCCTCAGCACGGCCCTTGCCGCCGAACGGAATCCGCGCGCAAAGGCGCTGGCCGCGGGGCGGGCGTGGGGGTTGAGGCTGGAATCAGGGCTGGAATCAGGGCTGGAATCGCCGCCGGAAGACGCCGCCAGCGCCGAGGAGTCGATCGACCGCCTGGTCGAGGTGCTCGACGAGCTCGGGTTCGCCCCAGAGCGCCTCGCTTCAAACGGGGAGCAACAGATCGGCCTGCGGCACTGCCCGTTCCTGGAACTCGCCGAAACCCGAACTACCGTCGTCTGCCCGATACACCTCGGGCTCATGCAAGGAGCGTTGGAAACCTGGGCGGCGCCGGTCTCCGTCGACCGGCTCGACGCGTTCGTCGAACCGGATCTGTGCGTGGCCCACCTCACGGGAGCAGGAGCCGCGATGTGAGCACCGGATCGGCGATCGCCGTCGCCGTCACCTTCGTCTGGCTGGGCATGGTGCTGGCTATCTCGTTTCTGGAAGCTCCACTGAAATTCCGGGCGCCCAACGTGACGCTTCAGATCGGGCTCGGCATCGGCCGTTTGGTCTTCCGCGCCCTCAACACCGTGGAGGTGGTTTTCGCCATCGTCATCTTGCTGGCGACGGTGGCCAGCCCGCCACCGGCCGGCATTACTGTGGCGTTCGTCGTCGTGTTTGCCGCGTTGGCCCTCCAATTGGGAGCGGTGCGACCCCGGTTGAACCGCCGGTCCGACCAGGTGCTCGCCGGCCTGGTCGGACCGCGATCGCGCGGCCATTACGCCTACGTCGGTCTCGAGGTGATCAAGGCGGTCGCGTTGATCGTGGCCGGCGTTCTTCTACTATCCAGCTGAGGACTCTCAACCTCCAGACCAAAGGACCATTGATGGAATCCATCTCGCTGACCACTCTGGCGTCCGAAAAGTTGGCAGAGGCGCAGCAGTCGCACAGTGGGCGGGCCGCGCACACCATTCACGGTGGTCACACCCACGAACTTCGGCAGACCGTGCTGGCCCTGCTTGCCGGCCACGACTTGTCCGAACACGACAGCCCGGGTGAGGCGACGCTGCAGGTGCTGCAGGGTCATGTGCGCCTGACCACCGGCGGCGACGCCTGGGACGGCAAGACCGGCGACTACGTCGCGATTCCGCCGGAGCGGCACGCCCTGCACGCGTTGGAGGATTCGGTGATCATGCTGACCGTGCTGAAGAGCCTTCCCGCGGCACCCCCCTCATAGCCGGACCGGAGATGCTATCCACGCCCTGGTCAAGGAGTTTCGGCCTGCGGGTACCGATCGTCAATGCGCCGATGGGCGGGGTCGCCGGCGGTCGGCTGGCCGCTGCGGTCACCGCTGCCGGTGGTCTGGGCATGGTCGGCATGGGCAGCGCCGCGACCAGGGCGGCGCTGAAATCCCAGTTGCAGCACGTTAGCGGAACGTTCGGAATCGGCCTGGTGGACTGGGTGATGCGCAACGAGGTAGGGCTGCTGGAAGACGCCCTGGCCGCGCGGCCGATCCTGTTGTCGGTCAGTTTCGGCACCGACTGGTCCTGGGTTGGCAACGCACACGATGCCGGAATCGCCACCGCCACACAGGTATACGACAGCATCGGAGCCCGTCAGGCGGCCGACGCCGGTGTCGACATCCTGGTCGCGCGCGGGTCCGAAGGTGGCGGCCATGGGGACGTGAAGCTCGGAACGCTGCCGTTGCTCGACACCGTTTTGGATGCCGTGTCGGTGCCGGTGCTTGCGGGCGGCGGAATTGCCTCGCCCCGAAGCCTGGCCGCTGTGCTGGCCGCCGGTGCGAGCGGAGCTTGGGTAGGCACCCGCCTGGCGGCGTGTCCCGAGGCGCTGACCGGCGACGGCAGCCGCCGGGCCCTGATCGCGGCGCGGGCAACCGACACCGCCATCACCCGGGTCTTCGACGTCGCTCAAGGCCGGCCCTGGCCGGCGCGGTTCCCGTCGCGGGTGTTGGCCAATGACTTCGTCGAGCGCTGGACGGGCAAGGAGGATGCGCTGGCGGCCGATCGGCCGGCCCGCGAGGAGCTGGCCGCTTCGATCGCCGCAGACGACCGCCGGATCGCCCCCGTCGACGCCGGTCAGGGCGTCGGGATGATCGGTGACGACGCGTCGGTGGGCGAGGTCATCGAGAAGATGTGCTCAGGCGCGGAAAGTTTGCTCTCCTGCTGGGGGTCGTAGCGCCGTCGTCACGCTGGCGTGACGCTCGGCCGTCGCGGTCACGCTGGCGTGACGCTCGGCGGGCTCACTCGGCGCCGCGTTTCAGCACGACGCAACACCGATCCGGCCCGGGGCACAGCCGGGCGTCCGGGCCGTGTGGCGCCAGCGCGTCGGCCACGCCGGTGATCAGTGCGTGGTTCATGTTGCAGGCCAGCTCGGTCTGCTCCTGGGCCAGTGCGTGGAACGGGCAGTTCGCGAGCTCGACTTCGCCATCGATCTGGCGGGGTTCATAGCCGTGCTTGCTCAGCACCCTGACCGTCAGCTCCAGCGCCGCCCCGGCGTCCGCGGGCGGGCGCTTTCTAGCGCCGATCGTCTGGCCGTAGTCGTGGGCGACCCGGTTGAGCACCTCGACGACGGGCTCCCCGGTGGTGGCCGACTGCGCGATGGCCTTGGCCATCAGCCGCCCTGCCAGCTCGTACTCCCGCTGCGGGAGGCTGACCGCGATGTCCCGCCCGGCCCTGCGGTACAGCTTGGAGGTCCGCCCCGCGCCGGGGCCGGATCGGCCCGTCAGGCGTGCATAGTCACTTTCCAGCAGGCCCTCGGCCGTCAGCCGGTCCAGGTGGAATTTGGCCTGGTGGTGCGCGATTCCGACGGCGTCGGCCGCCTGGTCACGGCTCACCGGCGCCGGTTGAGCGCACACGAATTGGTAAAGCCGGTGACGCACTGGATCGGCGAGTGCACCGATGCCGGCGGCGTCGCGCTCCAGCGAGTCCATGCCATCCACGTCAGCGGCCCATTTCTAACAGACAAAATACTTGACGATACAGTCTACAGAATCTAACGTTTAAAATATTATCCGTTAGAAACTGGAGGAAGTCATGAGTACCAAACAAGCCAACCAACAAGCCGGAGCCGGCCCCGCTCTCGCAGACCAGTTGAAGGATCCGGCGTACTCGGCGTACTTCGCGCTTCGCACCGTTTTTACGATCGCGCCCATCGTGTTCGGGCTGGACAAGTTCTTCAATCTGCTGACCCATCCGCATCACTGGAGCATGTATCTGGCCGGCTGGATCAACAATCTGGTTCCGGGCACCGCCGACCAGTGCATGTACCTGGTCGGGGTGATCGAGATCGCGGCCGGCGTGCTCGTTGCGCTCGCACCGCGGATAGGTGCCTGGGTGGTCGCGGCCTGGCTGGCCGGGATCATTCTCGACCTGGTTACCGGGCCCGGCTTCTACGACGTTGCGCTGCGCGACTTCGGCTTGCTGGTGGGCGCCGTCGCCCTCGCCCGACTGGCGCAGGGAGTGCATAACGGCAGCATCGGGTCCCGCTAGATCACACCGCGCGCAGATAGCGCTTGGCGATGACGCGCTGGGCCACCGGCACCAGCGGACCACCCGCCTTGCTCCACCAGGTCGCGGGCCGGGAGAACGCCGACACCTCCGCGAACACCGCGGAGGTGGTCGGGTCGCGGCGTACCGCGAACCGTTCCTCGCCGGACTCCGGATGGCCCGGCAGAGTGCCGTAGGCGAATCCGCGTACGTCGGGTTCGTCGATGACATACACCACGCGGCATGGTGCGCGCAGGAAACCGAGTCCTACCAACACCACCGCGGACACAACGGCGGTCTCGGAGTTGGCTCGCACTCGCAGGCCAGCTCCGCGCTGCATGCCCCAGTGCATGACGGCGTCGGCCGCTTGTTCGAAACGTTCTTGGCCCGTGCCGATCTGGGTCGCCATGGCAAGGTGGCCATATCCCGCGGGCAGCTGGCCGGCTGCGGTCGCGCCCACATCCGGATAAGTCAGCGGAAGTTCCTCCAGCGCGTCTAGGTCCATTTGCCCAGCTTGCCACGCCAAAGTGCGCGGGTGATTTTCCGGCGTACGGTCGTAGTCGTGACCGCGCAAAACTCGAAATCTGTTGCTCAAGCATCCGGAACGTTCACAATCGGCGGCGACCTGACCGTCAACCGACTCGGCTTTGGCGCCATGCGCCTGACCGGTAAGGGCGTGTGGGGGCCGCCCGCGGACCGCGAAGAATCCGTCCGGGTGTTGCGGCGCGCCGTCGAGCTGGGCGTGAACTTTATCGACACCGCGGACTCCTACGGCCCCTATATCTCCGAGGAGATCATTCGCGAGGCGCTGCATCCCTACGACGGGTTGGTGATCGCGACGAAGGCGGGGCTGCTACGGACCGGTCCGGATATCTGGATCCCGCTGGGCAATCCGAGTTACTTGCGACAGGAACTCGAGATGAGCCTGCGCCGTCTGGGCGTCGATACCATCGACCTGTTCCAGCTGCACCGCATCGACCCGAACTTCCCGCTGGCCGACCAGGTGGGCGAGCTGCTCACGTTGAAGAACGAAGGCAAGATCCGCCATATCGGGCTGTCCGAGGTCGACGTCGACCAACTCACCGCGGCCCAGCAGATCACCGAGATCGTGTCGGTGCAGAACATGTACAACCTGTCGGCTCGTGGCGCCGAACCGTTGTTGGATGCCGCGACCAGCCAGGGCATTGGCTTCATTCCGTGGTTCCCGCTGGCCGCCGGGCCGCTGGCCGCCCCGGACGGCCCGCTGCAACGCATCGCCGCCAACCATGACGCGAGGCCCTCGCAACTGGCCCTGGCCTGGTTGCTGAAACGGTCGCCGGTGATGTTGCCGATTCCGGGCACGTCGCGGGTGGCGCACCTGGAGGAGAACGTCGCCGCAGCCGAGATCACCCTCAGCGACGAGGAGTTCGACACCGTGGCGGCTGCCGGGGCTCAGTGACCCAGCGCGACGCAATACGGTGTTCTGGTGGCCGGCGACCATCAGCAACACCCTGGCGGTGGATTCAATCCGCCCGAACCGACGACCAAGGGCGGGCCCGACTACGGCAGGTTCATCGACGCGGTGCGCAAGATGCAAGATCACGCCCGTGCCGTCGACGCGCCCGATGAGGTGATTACCGAGGCCGCCGACCTGCTGGAGAAAGTGTCGGCACTGCTGAGCCCGTTCGACGCCGACGAATGGGAGTCGCCGTCGGGCCGCCGGATGGACCTGCCGGTTCGCGGCAACATCCTCACGGTTCCGATGTCGGCCCGAAAAACTGACGACGGCCGGATCCATGGCTGGGCGCGATTCGCCCGATTTCATCTGGGACGCAACGGCGCCGTGCACGGCGGGGCCCTGGGAATGCTGTTCGACACCGTGCTCGGGTTGACGTCCTCGGTGCTCACCGGGGGCCCCTACCAGCGCACCGCGTACCTCAAGATCAATTACCGCCACATCGTGCCGATCGAGAAGGAACTGCAGATCGACGCGGGAGTCGACCGGGTGGACGGTCGCAAGATCTTCGTGTCGGGCCGGTTGAGCGACGGCGACACGCTGCTGACCGAAGCCGACGCGCTGTTCGTGCGACTCAAGCCTGGCCAGCCGTAACAGCCCCGACCATTAATGGCTTGGGTTCATCGAGGTCCGCCCCGATAGCATGGCAACGATTAATCAGGATTAATCAGGATCATTCAGGATTATCAGTCAACCTCAAACCTTGGAGACCAAACCCGATGAGCGCCCCCGTACAACCCGCCCCAGCAGCCCCGATCCGGGTTCCTGCTGGGACGACCGCGGCTGCCGCGGTCGGTGAGGCGGGGTTGCCGAGGCGGGGCGCGCCCGACGCGATCGTGGTGGTGCGCGACGCCGACGGAAAACTGCGCGACTTGAGTTGGGTGCCCGACTCCGACGCCGAGGTCACCCCGGTGGCGGCCAATACCGACGACGGTCGCAGTGTCATCCGGCATTCGACCGCACACGTTTTGGCCCAGGCCGTCCAGGACCTGTTCCCGCAAGCCAAACTGGGGATCGGGCCACCGATCACCGATGGCTTCTACTACGACTTCGAGGTGGTGGAGCCGTTCACGCCTGAGGACTTGGAGGCGCTGGAAAAGCGGATGCGCCAGATCGTCAAGGACGGGCAGCTGTTCGACCGGCGGGTCTACGAGTCCAAAGACCAGGCCCGCGAGGAGCTGGCCAACGAGCCCTACAAGCTCGAACTCGTCGACGACAAGTCCGGCGATCCTGACGTCATGGAGGTCGGGGGTGACGAGCTCACCGCGTACGACAACCTCAATCCTCGTACCCGGCAACGGGTTTGGGGTGACCTGTGCCGCGGACCGCACATACCGACCACCAAGCACATCCCGGCGTTCAAGCTGACCAGAAGCTCCGCCGCGTACTGGCGGGGCGACCAGAATAACGCCAGCCTGCAACGCATCTACGGCACCGCATGGGAGTCGCAGGAGGCGCTCGACAAGCACCTGGAGCTCATCGAAGAAGCGCAACGCCGCGACCATCGCAAGCTCGGGGTGGAGCTGGACCTGTTCAGCTTCCCCGACGAAATCGGTTCCGGCCTGGCGGTTTTCCACCCCAAGGGCGGCATCGTGCGCAGGGAGCTGGAGGAGTACTCACGGCGCAAGCACATCGATGCCGGATACGAGTTCGTCAACACCCCGCACATCACCAAGGCGCAGCTGTTCCACACCTCAGGCCACTTGGACTGGTACGCCGACGGCATGTTCCCGCCGATGCACCTCGACGCCGAGTACGACGACGACGGTACGGTGCGCAAGCCGGGGCAGGACTACTACCTCAAGCCGATGAACTGCCCGATGCACACGCTGATCTTCGCGTCGCGCGGCCGCTCGTATCGCGAGCTTCCGTTGCGGCTCTTCGAATTCGGCACCGTGTACCGCTACGAAAAGTCCGGCGTGGTGCACGGGCTGACCCGGGCACGCGGGTTCACCATGGATGACTCGCACATCTACTGCACCCGCGAACAGCTGCATGACGAACTGGCGTCGCTGCTGCGGTTCGTGCTCGAGCTGCTCGGCGAATACGGGCTGGAGGACTTCTACCTGGAGTTGTCCACCAAGGACCCGGAGAAGTTCGTCGGCTCAGAGCGGGTGTGGGAGGAGGCCACCGCGGCCCTGGCCAATGTCGCCCGGGAGTCAGGCCTTGAGCTGATTCCCGATCCCGGCGGTGCAGCCTTTTACGGCCCGAAGATCTCGGTGCAGGCCCGCGACGCGCTGGGCCGCAGCTGGCAGATGTCGACGATCCAGGTGGATTTCAACTTTCCGGAGCGTTTCGACCTCGAGTACACGGCCAGTGACGGCGTCCGGCACCGTCCGGTGATGATTCACCGGGCGCTGTTCGGGTCGATCGAGCGGTTCTTCGGCATCCTCACCGAGCACTACGCGGGTGCGTTCCCGGCGTGGCTGGCGCCCGTTCAGGTGGTCGGCATCCCGGTCGCCGATGAGCACGTCGCCTACCTGGAAGATCTTGCCGCCCAACTGCAGTCGCACGGAGTGCGGGTCGAGGTGGATGCCAGCGACGATCGGATGGCCAAGAAGATCGTCCACCACACCAGCCAGAAGGTGCCGTTTATGTTGCTGGCCGGCGACCGCGACGTGCAGGCCGGGGCGGTGAGTTTCCGGTTTGGTGATCGCACCCAGCTCAACGGCGTGGCGCGGGACAGCGCGGTGGATGCCATTGTGAAGTGGATCGCCGACCGCGAGAATGCTTCTCCCACAGCCGAACTGGTGAAAGTGGCTGGCCGTGAGTGACCAGGAAAGAGCCGAGGAACGCGCCGAACGCACCGAGGACACCATTCTTGACCGGGGCGTCGGCGAGCGTGACCACCTGCAGCGGTTATGGACGCCGTACCGGATGAACTACCTCGCCGAAACCCCGATGAAGCGCGACAATGCCAACTCCGAGCAGCCGTTCACCGACATTCCGCGGCTGTCCGACGAGGAGGGCCTGGTGGTCGCCCGCGGCGAACTGGTCTACGCCGTGCTCAACCTCTACCCGTACAACCCCGGGCACCTGATGGTGGTGCCCTACCGGCGGGTTTCCGAGCTCGAGGACCTGACCGACCCGGAGAGCGCGGAGTTGATGGCGTTCACCCAGAAGGCGATTTGCGTCATCAAGAACGTGTCGCGGCCACACGGCTTCAACGTCGGCCTGAACCTGGGGACATCGGCGGGTGGGTCACTGGCCGAGCACCTGCACGTGCACGTGGTGCCGCGGTGGGGTGGCGACGCGAACTTCATCACCATCATCGGCGGCTCCAAGGTGATTCCGCAGTTGCTGCGAGAGACCCGCCAGCTGCTGGCCACCGAGTGGGCGAAACAATCATGAGCAAGGTGCCGTTCCTGTCCCGGGCGGCGTTCGCACGGGTCACCACTCCGGTTGCCAGGGCTTTGCTGCGGGTCGGCTTGACGCCGGATGCCGTCACTATTCTGGGCACCGTTGCGTCTGTGGCGGGGGCGCTGACGCTGTTCCCGATGGGCAAGCTGTTCCCCGGCGCGTGTGTGGTCTGTTTCTTCGTGGTGTTCGACATGCTCGACGGCGCGATGGCGCGGGAACGCGGCGGCGGCACCCGCTTCGGCGCGGTGCTGGATGCAGCCTGCGACCGCATCAGTGACGGCGCGGTGTTCTGCGGGCTGCTGTGGTGGATTGCGTTCGGAATGCGCGACAGACTGCTGGTCGTGGCGACCTTGATCTGCCTGGTCACCTCGCAGGTGATTTCCTACATCAAGGCCCGGGCGGAAGCCAGCGGGCTGCGCGGCGACGGCGGATTCATCGAACGGCCGGAACGGTTGATCATCGTGCTGACCGGTACCGGCGTGTCGGACTTTCCGTTCATTGCATGGCCGCCGGCGCTGCCGGTGGCGATGTGGCTGCTGGCGGTCGCCAGCCTGGTCACCTGCGCGCAGCGATTGCACACGGTGCGGACCTCGCCCGGGGCGGCGGATCGGATGGCCGGGCCATGATCCCCACCCCGCCGGGTCTGAAAGTGATCGAGGCCCCTCGTCGGTTGGTGACCGGTAGGGCGACTGACTGGGCGTACGCGGCCGGCTGGATGGCTATACGGGCGATGCCAGAATTTGCCGCCCGCACCGCATTCGACACCGGAGCGCGCTACGCGGCCCGCCATGGCGGGCCGGACCAGCTGCGCAAGAACCTGGCCCGCGTCATCGGCGTACCGCCAGCCGGCGTGCCGGACGCGCTGATGCGCGCCTCGCTGGCGTCCTATGGCCGCTACTGGCGGGAGGCGTTCCGGCTGCCGACGATGAACCACCTCGCACTGGCCCGCCAGCTCAACGACTCGTTCCGGGGGATCGACAATCTGGATGCGGGCATAGCCGCCGGTCGCGGAGTTGTAGTGGCGTTGCCGCACAGCGGCAACTGGGATATAGCCGGGATGTGGGCGGTGCAGACGTACGGCACCCTCACCACCGTCGCGGAGCGACTCAAACCCGAGTCGCTGTACAAGCGTTTCATCGACTACCGCGAGAGCCTCGGCTTCGAAGTGCTGCCGCTATCCGGCGGCAAACGACCACCCTTCGAAGTGCTGTGTGAGCGGCTACGGGACAACGGGGTGGTGTGCCTGATGGCCGAGCGCGACCTGACCCGCACCGGTGTTGAGGTCGACTTCTTCGGCGAACCCACCCGGATGCCGGCGGGGCCGGCCAAGCTCGCGATCGAGACCGGGGCGGCGCTGCTGCCGGCGCACTGCTGGTTCGAGGACAACGGCTGGGGATTCTCGGTCCACCCGGCGGTGGACTACACCAGCGGTGACGTCGGCGCCATCGTTCAGACGCTGGCGGACCAGTTCGCAAAGAACATTGCCGCCTACCCGGCCGACTGGCACATGTTGCAGCCGCAGTGGCTGGCCGATCTGTCCGATGCCCGGCGGGCCCAGCTGAAGGACGCCTGATGCGGATCGGGATGGTCTGTCCGTACTCGCTCGACGTGCCGGGCGGGGTGCAGTCGCATGTGTTGCAGCTGGCCAAGGTGATGCGCGCCCGCGGGCACGAGGTCAGTGTGCTTGCGCCGGCTTCGCCGGACGTCTCGCTGCCCGAGTACGTCGTATCCGCCGGCAGGGCTATCCCGATTCCCTACAACGGTTCGGTGTCGCGGCTGCAGTTCAGTCCGGCGGTACACGGCAGGGTCAGGCGTTGGCTGGCAGACGGAGATTTTGATGTGCTGCACCTGCACGAACCGAATGCGCCCAGCCTGTCGATGTGGGCCCTGCGGGTGGCCGAGGGCCCGATCGTGGCGACATTCCACACCTCGACCACCAAATCGCTCACCCTGACCGTCTTCCAGGGCGTGCTGCGGCCTTGGCACGAGAAGATCGTCGGCCGGATCGCGGTGTCCGACGTGGCCCGGCGCTGGCAGATGGAGGCGCTGGGGTCCGACGCGGTGGAGATCCCCAACGGGGTCGACGTCGATTCGTTGGCCTCGGCGCCGCCGCTGGACGGGTATCCGCGGCCGGGCAAGACGGTGCTGTTCCTGGGCCGCTACGACGAGCCGCGCAAGGGCATGGCGGTCCTGCTCGATGCGCTGCCGCGGGTGGTAGAGCGCTTTCCGGAACTGCAGCTGCTGATCGTCGGTCACGGCGACGAGGACCAATTGCGTGGCCAGGCAGGTGGATTGGCGGAGCACATGCGCTTCCTCGGCCAGGTGGACGACGCTGGGAAGGCCTCGGCGATGCGCAGCGCCGACGTCTACTGCGCGCCCCACGTCGGTGGCGAGAGTTTCGGCATCGTCTTGGTGGAGGCGATGGCCGCCGGCACCCCGGTGGTGGCCAGCGACCTGGACGCCTTTCGCCGCGTGCTGCGCGACGGCGAGGTCGGGAGCCTGGTGCCGGTTGGCGACGGCGCCGCACTGGCCGATGCGCTTATCGCGCTGCTGGATAACGATGAGCTGCGGGAACGTTACGTGGCCGCCGGTTCCGAAGCGGTCGGCCGCTATGACTGGTCGGTGGTGGCCAGTCAGATCATGCGGGTGTACGAGACGGTCGCCGGGTCGGGCGTCAAGGTTCAGGTGGCCAGCTGATGACGTGGCTGGTTGGTGTGGCTATCGCACTGCTGGTCGCGGTGCTGGTCGTTGTCGGCGCCTGGGGATTTCGCACAGCTAACCGGCTGGACCGGTTGAACGTCCGCTACGACCTGTCCTGGCAGGCGCTGGACGGTGCGCTGGCGCGGCGCGCGGTGGTGGCGCGTGCGGTGGCGATCGACGCTTACGGCGGTGCTTTGGAGGGCAGGCGGTTGGCGGCGCTGGCCGACGCCGCCGAGTGCGCGCCCCGGCATGCGCGCGAGACCGCGGAAAACGAGCTCTCCGCGGCGTTGGCGATGGTTGATCCGGCGTCGCTGCCGGCGGGCCTGATCGCCGAGTTGGCCGACGCCGAAGCCCGGGTGCTGCTGGCCCGCAGGTTCCACAACGATGCGGTCCGCGACACCCTCGCCCTGGCCGAACGCCGCATGGTGCGTACCCTTCGGCTCGGTGGAACCGCTGCGTTGCCAACCTATTTCGAGATCGTAGAGCGACCCCACGCGTTGGCGCACGGCGATCATGGTGTGCTCAACCACCGCACCTCGGCCCGGGTGGTGCTACTCGACGACAGTGGGGCAGTGCTGTTGCTGTGTGGTTCGGATCCGGCGAACCCGGCATTTCCTGACGGGGCCGCGCCTCGGTGGTGGTTCACCGTAGGCGGCGAAGTGCGGCCAGGCGAGCGGTTGGCCGAGGCCGCCGCGCGGGAGCTCGCCGAGGAAACCGGTCTGCGGGTCATGGCGGCCGACATGGTCGGACCCATCTGGCGACGCGACGAGGTCTTTGAGTTCAACGGTTCACCGATCGACAGCGAGGAGTTCTATCTGGTGTACCGCACGCAGCGGTTCGAGCCATCCAGCGCGGGGCGGACCGAGTTGGAGCGCCGTTACATCCACGGGACCCGCTGGTGCGACGCGACCGACATAGCGGAACTGGTCGCGGTCGGCGAGCAGGTGTACCCCCTGCAACTCGGCGAGCTGCTGCCGGCGGCCAACCGACTGGCGGATGCTGCTGCCCAAAACGAGGCCGACAGCTCGGCCGCTCGCAGTGCTTGCGTGCCTCAGTCGATCCGCTGATCAGGTAAAAATTCGCTTGTCGCCCACCACTAGAGTGGAATGGCAATGGTTGAAGGAGAGCAGCTAGTGGAGAGCGCCGCACAGTCGAACCAGGCCTCCGGCCAGACCGGAACGGCACGGGTCAAGCGTGGCATGGCTGAGATGCTCAAAGGCGGCGTCATCATGGATGTCGTCACCCCGGAGCAGGCTCGAATCGCCGAGGGCGCCGGCGCCGTCGCAGTGATGGCGCTGGAACGAGTGCCTGCCGATATCCGCGCCCACGGCGGGGTTTCGCGGATGAGCGACCCGGACGTGATCGAGGGCATCATCGCCGCGGTCACCATCCCGGTGATGGCAAAGGCGCGCATCGGGCATTTCGTCGAGGCGCAGATCCTGCAGAGCCTCGGCGTGGACTACATCGATGAGTCCGAGGTACTTACGCCCGCCGACTACACCCACCACATCGACAAATGGAAGTTCACCGTGCCGTTCGTGTGCGGGGCGACCAATCTGGGTGAAGCGTTGCGGCGCATCAGTGAAGGGGCGGCCATGATCCGCTCGAAGGGCGAGGCCGGTACCGGTGACATTTCCAACGCCACCACGCACATGCGGGCGATCAGCGGCGAGATCCGCCGGCTGGCATCGTTGTCCGAGGACGAATTGTTTGTGGCGGCGAAGGAATTGCAAGCGCCCTACGAGCTCGTCGCCGAAGTGGCCCGCGCCGGCAAGCTGCCCGTCACGCTGTTCACCGCCGGCGGTATCGCCACTCCGGCCGACGCCGCGATGATGATGCAGCTTGGCGCCGAAGGTGTGTTCGTGGGATCGGGCATCTTCAAGTCCGGCGCCCCTTCGCACCGCGCCGCCGCGATCGTCAAGGCCACCACGTTCTACGACGACCCCGATGTGCTCGCCAAAGTGTCGCGTGGGCTGGGCGAGGCGATGGTCGGCATCAATGTGGAGCAGATCGCGCAGCCGCATCGCCTGGCCGAGCGCGGCTGGTAAGAACATTTCGTGGCGATCGAGAAGATCCTTGACCTCGAACAACTCGAGGTCAACATCTACCGCGGTAGCGTATTCAGCCCGGAATCGGGCAACTGGCAGCGCACCTTCGGCGGTCATGTGGCGGGCCAGTCGCTGGTGTCGGCGGTGCGCACCGTCGACCCGCGCTACCTGGTGCACTCGCTGCACGGTTACTTCATCCGACCCGGAGATGCCAAGGCCCCCACGGTTTTTATCGTCGAACGCATCCGCGACGGCGGCTCTTTTTGTACCAGGCGGGTCAATGCCATTCAGCACGGCCAAACCATCTTCAGCATGTCGGCGTCATTCCAGAGCGATCAGGAGGGAATCAACCACCAGGACGTCATGCCGGCAGCGCCGCCGCCGGACGGCCTGCCGGGGTTGAGCTCGATGAAGGTGTTCGACGACGCCGGATTCCGTCAGTTCGAGGAGTGGGACGTCCGTATCGTGCCGCGGGAGCGCCTGCGGCGTCTGCCCGGTAAGGCCTCCCAGCAGCAGGTCTGGTTTCGCCACCACGATCCGCTGCCCGATGACCCGGTACTGCACATCTGCGCGCTTGCCTACATGAGCGACCTCACGCTGTTGGGATCGGCACAGGTCACTCACCTCGAGGAGCGCGAGCATCTGCAGGTGGCGTCACTGGACCATGCGATGTGGTTCATGCGGACGTTCCGGGCCGACGAGTGGTTGCTCTACGACCAGTCCTCGCCGTCGGCTTGCGCCGGTCGCGCGCTCACCCAGGGCAAGATCTTCAACCAGTACGGCGGAATGGTCGCGGCGGTCATGCAGGAGGGGCTGACCCGCTATCGGCGCGGATACCAACCCAGTTCCCAGTGAGTGGGCAGTGAGCGGTCCGCGGATCGGCGTCTTGGCGCTGCAAGGCGACACCCGGGAGCACCTCGCAGCGCTGCGCGAAGCCGGCGCCGATTCCATGTCGGTACGCCGCCGCAGCGAGCTTGACGCAGTGGACGCGCTGGTCATTCCCGGCGGGGAATCGACCACCATGAGCCACCTGCTGCTCGACCTCGAGCTGCTGGAGCCGTTGCGGGAGCGGCTGGCCGACGGGCTGCCGGCCTACGGCGCGTGTGCCGGCATGATCCTGCTGGCCAGCGAGATCCTCGACGCCGGCGCCAGCGGCCGCCAGGCGCTGCCGCTGCGCGCGATCGATATGACGGTGCGGCGCAATGCTTTTGGGCGTCAGGCCGACTCGTTTGAAGGCGATATCGCGTTCGCTGGTCTTGCTGATCCGGTACGTGCGGTGTTCATCCGTGCGCCCTGGGTGGAGCGGGCCGGTGACGGTGTCCAGGTGCTGGCCCGGGCCGCAGGTCACGTGGTCGCGGTACGACAGGGCTCGGTGCTGGCGACGGCGTTTCACCCGGAGATGACCGGCGACCGGCGCATCCACCAGTTGTTCGTCGACATCGTCAACGGCCGACACTGAAACCCCACCTGTCACTTGAGTCACCAGCGGGTAGCGAGTGTGCATGTGCCCGCCTAACAGCGACTGAGGGGTGGGTGCCGTTGGTGTGTGAGCGTCGGTCGCTGTGAGCCGGGCACTTGGCATATCCCGGGCAAAGCCCGGGGCTTTCTGTGATGTCTGGGCATCCTGAGCCACACGGGGAACGGCTGGAAAACCTCCACCGGCGGTCCACGTAGACTCGTCTGGCCACCAAATAAGCAGGGAATTGAGGTAAGACGGCGATGAGCGGCCATTCCAAGTGGGCCACCACCAAGCACAAGAAGGCCGTCATCGACGCCCGTCGCGGCAAGATGTTCGCCCGGCTGATCAAGAACATCGAGGTTGCGGCCCGCGTCGGAGGTGGAGACTCGGCGGGCAACCCGACGCTCTACGACGCGATCCAGAAGGCGAAGAAGAGCTCGGTGCCCAACGACAACATCGAAAAGGCGCGCAAGCGCGGCGCCGGCGAGGAAGCCGGTGGCGCCGACTGGCAAACCGTCACTTACGAGGGCTACGCGCCCAACGGCGTTGCCGTACTGATCGAGTGCCTGACCGACAATCGCAATAGGGCAGCCAGCGAGGTGCGGGTGGCGATGACGCGCAACGGCGGCGCCATGGCCGATCCGGGGTCGGTGTCTTACCTGTTCTCCCGCAAGGGCGTGGTCACGCTGGAGAAAAGCGGTCTGACCGAAGACGACGTCCTGACGGCGGTGCTGGATGCTGGCGCCGAGGACGTCAGCGACCTCGGTGACAGCTTCGAGGTGATATCCGAACCGGGTGACCTGGTCGCGGTGCGTACCGCATTGCAAGACGCCGGCATCGACTACGAATCAGCCGAGGCCAGCTTTCAGCCCTCGGTAAGCGTGCCCGTCGACCTCGACGGCGCCCGTAAGGTGTTCAAGCTCGTCGACGCGCTGGAGGACAGTGACGACGTGCAGAACGTATGGACCAACGTCGATGTGTCCGACGAGGTGCTGGCCGCACTCGACGAGGAGTGACGCCGGTTCGCCGAACGGGCGATCAAGTGTGCTCGGCGGCCAGCTCGTCGATTGTTGTTCCATCGACGAGGCTGTCGAGTGCCGCGGTCATGGTCGGGCACTGGCGTGCGGGGTGGTCGGTGGGGCAGTGCAGCGCGTGGGTCAAAAACATCTGGGCTAGCTGCGCTTGCTCGATTACGCGATTGCACTCCGCGATCTGTTCTTGAACGATTGGGCGCCACGTCCGGCCGGGGGTATCGAGCACAGCGGCGGCGGTCTGCAGCGGTAAGCCAAGGTGTTGGGCGATCTTGATAAAGGCCAGTCGGCGCAGCTCGTCCGGCCCGTACATGCGCTGCCCTCGCTGTCTCACCGGGGACACCAACCCGCGGTCGTCGTAATATCGCAGCGCCGAGGTGCTCAGCCCGAGCTGAGCTGCGGCCCGGCCTATCGGGATCAGGGCCATGTCGTCATTTGACTTGAACCTGACTTGAACATGCAAGGTGTACATCGATGACCGATTCGCCGACACCCGCGGTCAATCATCACGCCGACCATGCCGGCTTTGCCGGGGTGACCGGTCTGGTGGCTGGCCTCGGCATGCTCGTGATGGGGCGCGGTTACGCACGCCTGGCCGTTGACCTGGCTTCGGTATCGGACGCCGACCGCGTCGTCGATATTGGTTGTGGCCCGGGCGGCGCTGTGCGAGCCGCTGCCCAGCGGGGCGCCAAGGTCGTCGGTGTTGATCCCGCTCCGGTGATGTTGCGTCTCGCCAACGCTGTGACGGGCTATCGTTCGGGCATCACCTGGTCGCCGGGCAGTGCCGAAGAGTTGCCGCTCCCCAGCGGTTGGGCAACCGTTGTGTGGTCGCTGAAGACGGTTCACCACTGGAAGGACGTCACGGCCGGACTCGCCGAGCTACGACGTGTGCTGGCGCCGGCGGGGCGGTTTCTGGTGATGGAGCGTCGGGTGCGCCCCGAGGCCACGGGCTTGGCGAGCCACGGGTGGACCGAACAACAGGCCGAGTCCTTCGCGGTGCAGTGCCGTGCGGCGGGCTTCGAACGGGTGCGTATCGACCAGCATCCAGACGGTCGGGGGGCCGTGTGGGTGGTGAAGGGGACTAAGTGAGCTAGTCGTACCCGTGGCGCATGTCCTCGATGATGCGCGGGTTGTCCAGGGTCGAGGGCTCGAGCGTGCGGGGCCCGATGTCGCCGGCGAAGACCGTGGCGGCGTCGAGCACCCGCTGGTTGAGGAAGCGCAGCGGCGGGGCATTGGTCGGCACGATAGGTACGGGCGCGGTGTCCCCGCGGTGTGCCAGGGCGAATCCCCAGTCACCGAACGTGGGCACGTGCACGTGATAGGGCGTGACCGCATACCCGGCGGCCCGGATTGTCGAGACTGTGCGCCAGAACGCCGTCGCAGTCGAAAATGGGCTGCCTGCCTGCACCACCATGAGCCCGCCGGGCGCCAGGGCATGCGCGACGAGCGCATAGAACTCGGTCGAGTACAGCCGGCCCAGGACGGGTGTGTCGGGGTCGGGAAGGTCGACGATGACCGCGTCAAAGCCGCCGGGGGGGCCCAGCTCGGGGTGGGGGGTCCGCAGCCAGCTCATCGCATCGTCGATCACGACGCGCACGCGCGGGTTGTCCAGCGCACCCCCGTTGGCCTCCCGCATCGTGGTGCGCGCCAATTCGATCACCACTGGGTCGAGCTCCACCTGCACGATCTGCTCGACGCCGGGCTGGCGCAACAGTTCGCGGGCCGCCAGCCCGTCGCCGCCGCCCAGTACGAGGACCGAGTGTGCGCCGGTGCCGAGTGCGGGGTAGACGAGGCTCTCGGTGTAGCGGTATTCGTCGCGGGTGGAAAACTGCAGACCCCCGTCCAGGTACAGCCGCATGTCGCTGCCGCGCCGGGTCACCACGATGTCCTGGTAGGCGGTATGCCGGTAGGCGATGATCGGGTCGGCGTAGAGCCGTTGGCGGCTGGTGGTCTCGATGTCGTGGGAACGCACCAGCAGCGTCGCGAGCAGTGCGAGCGCCGCGGCGAGCGCAAACAGCGCCACCACCAGCTGCCGCGTGGAAACGACGTGTCGCAGCAAGAAGATCGACACGATGGCCGCGGCCACCAGGTTGACGATGCCGGTGGCCGCCGCGCCGCGGATCATGCCCAGATGCGGCAGCAGGAAGAACGGCCAGACGAGCCCGCCAACCAACGCGCCGAGATAGTCGGCTGCGTTGAGGTTGGCCAGTGTGCGGCCGGTATCGGCCGCGCCGGCAGTACGGCCACGTTGCAGCAGCGTCATCAGTAGCGGCACCTCGGCGCCAACCAGGCCGCCGATCAGGGCCGTGCTCACCGCCAGCACCCACATCGACTCGTCGTCGATGAACGCGAACACCACGTACAGCGCCGCGGCGGATAAGCCGCCGATAATGCCCAGCAGCACCTCCACGGCGATGAAGGTGATGGCCGCGCGCGCCAGCAGCGGCTTGACCAGCAGGGCGCCCACGCCCAACGCCGCGATGTAACCCGCGACGATCAGTGACGTGGCGACGATGCCGCCGCCATTCAGGCTCGCCGACAACGTCAGCAGTGCGAGCTCGTAAATGATGCCGGACGCCGCGCACGCCGCAACGGCGGCCAGCAGCACGGCCCGCCACCGCCCCGAGGACTCCGTGGACCGGCCCAACGCCTGTGGTCGGCGGTCGGTGGACGTCATGATATGGCGGCCGCGATCACTCCTCCCACGGCCACCAGCATGGTGGCCGTGGCGAACGCGGCCGGATGCAACTGCGGTTCGTCGACGTGCTCACGGAAGCGACCCGGCACCGCGATCTGCAGGATCAGAAGTGCGGCTCCTTGCAGTACGACACCGACGATCCCGTACACGGCCACGCCGATCAGTCCCTGACCCAGTTGGCTGTAGCTGCTGGCGATGGCGCTGATGATGATGACGGCGAGCGCGATATACATGGCCGAGGCGAGGACGACGGCGTTCGGGCGCCGGTCGATGAATACCAATCGGCGCAGATTTCCCGGGGTGAGCACGTCGACCATCAGAAAGCCGGCGATCAGGACGGCGACGCCGACCAGGAAGTACAGAATGACGGCGACCACGCCCTGGACGATCGGGTCGAGGTTGACGCTTCCGAAATTGAGGGCGAGGTACATGGCTATCTCCTTTGTGCTCCGTTATGTCTGGGGTCGGGTTAGGCGTTATTTGGTCCCACCCGGTCCGCCGGGGCTACCTCCCCCGCCCCCCGCCGGGGATCCGGGGGTAAAGCCGGGACCGAGGAAGATGAATCCGCCGTGGCTGTACGTGGCGCCCAGGTCTTCGACGCCGATGCTGCACGGATAACTGCCGTCGGGGCCAACGATCACGATGTTGCTGCTGTAGCGCAGGTATTGGCTGTCGCCGTTGGCGGCGCGCGCTGCGGGGGCCCGGTAGTTGGCGAGCGTGTCGGCTACCTGCTTGGGGGATCCAGTGCAGGCGTAACGCGTTCCGTTTGCATCACGGGAGTATTCGCGATAGTGGGACGCTATATATGAGCCAATATCCTTGTGCAGCAAAGCTATTCCGAAAATCAACGACGCCGTCGCGGCGATCGCCAGCCCGCCGGCAATCAGGAACAGGCGGTTGCGGCTCATGGATGCCACCGGCTCGCCGTGTGGACTACCGTCCCGCCCGATGCCGCCGGGTACAGGTGCCATGTCTGCCAACGCCAGCCGGCTCCGTCGGGTTCGGCGGCGAGCACGGTCAGTGCGGCGTCATCGCCGGGAAACACGCCGCCGAGCCAACCGGTTTTCTGCGCGCAATGTTCGCGGAGTTCGTGCGCGAGCCGGCGGAACGTCGCCTCGTCGTGCGCGTCGGTACGAGATTCGAGGCGGTAGCCGGGTGCGTCGGTGCGTTCGGGCAGATCGCCTCCGTGGCCGTGGGCGGTACAGGAGACCTGCTCGGAGAAGCGCCCCTCGACGATGACGACGTGCGAGGCGCCCAAGACTCCGAGCAGTAGCGCACTGCCGTTCGGGTGGTCCAGTAGATAGCTGGCCAGCGGCGGCGGTGCGGGCGCGTTGAGTGCGAGTCCGAGCCTCGCCCCGTCTACGTCGGCCGGTGCTACGGCGAGCTGATGAAGCGGCACTTAGGTCGTCCTACGCGGAGGGTGGGGGCGCCGGGTAGACCGTGAGTTCGCCGATCAGCACAGACTTGCCCGTCGATATCTCCCATGGCGTGTCCGGCGCCCAGCGCTCGAATGAGAGCAGCGCGGTCTCGTCGGCATTGGCGTAGTCGACGTAGTCCATCTCGCCGCCCGGCGGCAGACCCGTCGTGCCTTCGGTGGTGTATCCGGCGCGACCGTGCTCGGACTCGTGGAACGTCACACCGTCGACCACATGCTGGCCGCCAGGCTGCAACGACGCAAGATCCTTGCGGGCAACCCACATCGCCAGCTCAAGCCGCCCGTCGTCCTCTTCGACGCTGAACCAGATCGGCTGGTCGCCGCCTTCCAGCAGATGCTCCCACCACACGAACGGACCCTCGCGGTAAGTGACCGACCCGCGGACCACATAGTCGACGCCGCCGTAGCTGACGATGGCACCGGGGCCGAGCTGCCGGGACCCGAATTGCGGCGCTGCGTTAAAGGAGAGCGGATCTTGGCGCCCGGCCGGCTGAGCCGGTGTCTTGGGTCGCCGCAACGCCACCACGAGAACGACGATGGATGCGATGAACAGCACCGCCGCAAGCACCAACAGCAGTGTTCCCACGCAAACCCTCCGTACCGCGGCGGTTGAGCAAATGTGCGCTTTAAGTTAACAGCTTTAGCAGGGCCCCGAGCCGTAACGCGCGCGCCCCAAGAAGGCGTCTGCGACCGCGTGTCCTACCCGCCGCAGTCGGTCCCGCCGACTAGGCTCTCGAACGGCTGTTCGGTACTAGGTGGGGAGCGTGCGATGCGCGTCATGGGCGTCGATCCCGGTTTGACCCGGTGCGGGCTGTCGGTCGTCGAAAGCGGGCGTGGCCGACAGGTCATCGCGCTGGATGTCGACGTAGTGCGCACACCATCGGATACACCGTTGTCTAAGCGGCTGCTCACCATCAGCGATGCCGTCGAGCACTGGTTGGACACCCATCATCCGGATGTCATGGCCATCGAGCGGGTGTTCTCCCGGCTGAACGTGTCGACGGTGATGGGCACCGCACAAGCCGGTGGTGTGATCGCGCTGGCGGCGGCGAGACGCGGTGTCGACGTGCACTTCCATACCCCCACTGAGGTCAAGGCCGCGGTCACCGGCAACGGGGCCGCCGACAAAGCACAAGTTACTGCGATGGTTACCAGAATCCTTGCGCTGCAAGCCAAACCGACGCCGGCCGATGCGGCCGACGCGCTGGCCCTGGCGATCTGCCACTGCTGGAGAGCGCCGATGATCGCCCGGATGGCGGCGGCAGAAGCGCTGGCCGCACAGCATCGTCACGCCTATACCGCCAAGCTGGCCGCCAGAGCAAAGGCCGCCAAAGTGAAGGTCGCCCGATGATCTCCTCGGTCCGCGGCGAGGTGCTCGAGGTGGCACTTGACCACGTGGTGATCGAGGCCGCCGGCATCGGCTACCGGGTGAACGCGACGCCGTCGACGCTGGCGACGTTGCGGCGCGGAAGCCAGGCCCGATTGGTCACCGCGATGATCGTGCGTGAGGATTCGATGACGTTGTACGGGTTCGGTGACTCCGACACCCGCGACCTGTTCCTGACGCTGCTGTCGGTCTCGGGAGTCGGACCCCGGCTTGCCATGGCGACACTGGCCGTACACGACGCCCCGGCGCTGCGGCAGGCGCTGGCC
Source organism: uncultured Actinomycetota bacterium (assembly GCA_963728815.1). Taxonomy (GTDB): domain Bacteria; phylum Actinomycetota; class Actinomycetes; order Mycobacteriales; family Mycobacteriaceae; genus Mycobacterium. The sequence goes on along the minus strand of CAVSLH010000009.1, from coordinate 549,067 downwards.
GACAGCGATGTCGCCGCGCTGACCCGGGTGCCCGGCATCGGCAAACGCGGCGCCGAACGGATGGTGCTGGAATTGCGCGACAAAATCTGCCGAGGCGGACTGTCCTCTTCGGCTGGTGTGCCGGCGGTCAACGGCCACGCGGTGCGAAGTCCCGTTGTCGAAGCCCTGGTCGGCCTGGGCTTTGCGGCCAAGCAAGCCGAGGAGGCCACCGACAAGGTGCTGGCCGGAGACTTCGAAAAAGGTGAGGCCGCGACGACATCCAGCGCGCTGCGCGCCGCCCTGTCCTTGCTGGGGAAGGCCCGATGAGCGACGACGCCTATTCCGACGACTATTCCGATCGGGAAGTTCGGGAAGTTTCGGCGGCGCTGACCGTCGGCGAGGGCGATGTCGACGTCAGCCTGCGGCCCCGCTCATTGCGGGAGTTCATCGGCCAGCCGCGGGTGCGCGAACAGCTGCAGCTGGTCATCGAGGGAGCCAAAAACCGCGGCAGCACACCGGACCACATTCTGCTGTCCGGCCCGCCGGGGCTGGGCAAGACGTCGCTGGCCATGATCATCGCCGCCGAGCTCGGGTCCTCGCTGCGGGTGACGTCCGGGCCCGCGCTGGAACGCGCCGGCGACCTGGCCGCAATGCTGTCCAACCTGGTCGAGCACGACGTGCTGTTCATCGACGAGATCCACCGCATCGCCCGGCCCGCCGAGGAGATGCTCTACCTGGCGATGGAGGACTTCCGGGTCGACGTGGTCGTCGGCAAAGGCCCCGGGGCGACATCGATTCCGCTCGAGGTCGCACCCTTCACCCTGGTCGGCGCGACCACCCGGTCCGGCGCGCTGACCGGCCCACTGCGCGACCGGTTCGGCTTCACCGCGCACATGGATTTCTACGAGCCCGCCGAGCTGGAGCGGGTGCTGGCCCGCTCCGCCGGAATTCTGGGCATCGAGTTGGGTGGTGAGGCCGGCGCGGAGATCGCCCGACGCTCGCGGGGCACTCCCCGGATCGCCAACCGGCTACTGCGCCGGGTCCGTGACTTCGCCGAGGTACGCGCCGACGGCGTCATCACCCGCGACGTCGCCAAGTCGGCGCTGGAGGTCTACGACGTCGACGAACTCGGCCTGGACCGGCTGGACCGCGCGGTGCTGTCGGCACTGACCCGCAGCTTCGGTGGCGGCCCGGTCGGGGTTTCGACGCTGGCAGTGGCGGTCGGGGAGGAGGCTGCCACCGTAGAGGAGGTGTGCGAACCGTTTCTGGTCCGCGCCGGTATGGTCGCGCGTACTCCGCGAGGCCGGGTGGCCACCGCGAAGGCCTGGACTCACCTGGGCATGTCTCCGCCGGCCGGGGTCATGAGCCAGGGGCAACCGGGACTGTTCGAGTAGGGAGGAGGAGGGTGATGATCACCGCCGGGCTGGTATTCGCCGCGCTGGCCGCGTTGCTGCACGTCTACATCTTCACGATGGAATCGCTGACCTGGACCTCGCCGCGCACCCGCGCGACGTTCGGCACGACGGCAGAGGAAGCCGAGACCACCAAGCTGCTCGCGTTCAACCAGGGCTTCTACAACCTGTTTCTGGCGATCGTTGCCGGCATCGGCATCGTACTGGTCGCCATGGGACACAAGGCCGTTGGAGCAGCGCTCATCTTCGCCGGCGTTGGGTCGATGGCCGCGGCCGCGATCGTGCTGCTGGGGTCATCACCAGACAAGGCACGGGCTGCGTTGACGCAGGGCACTTTTCCGGTGATCGCTATCGTCCTGCTGGTGCTCGGCCTGACGCTGTAACACCAGACACGCCAGTCCCACCGGCCACGCTGGTCTCGTCGATGCACCGAAACGGGTTTCATGCCGCATCGTCCGGGTACCCAGCCGATGCCGGTGAAGCCCGTGTCGAACGAGGATCTAACGAGGAGAGCCATGAAACACGCGCAAAAGGACCGCGCCGTCGGGCTGCGTATGCCACGCTCCCGCGGCGCGGTGAGCGGATTACTCCTGGTCATCTTGGGGGCTTGGGGTGCGCTGATACCGTTCGTTGGTCCCCACTTCAATTTCGCCTATACGCCCGACCGGGACTGGGCGTGGACCCCGGCCCGGGGTTGGCTCGAGGTGTTTCCAGGAGTCGCCACCGTTGTGGGAGGCCTGCTGCTGATCGGTTCGAGGAATCGCGCCGCCGCGATGTTCGGCGGCTGGCTGGCCGTTCTGGGCGGCGCATGGTTCGTGGTCGGCGGGCAGATCGCTCCGATGTTGCGGATTGGCGCCGTGGGCGATCCGATCGCTTCCACGGATCGCAAGCGGGCCCTGCTCGAAGTTTCGTATTTCTCGGGTCTGGGCACGCTGATCGTCTTCCTGGGCGGGGTTGTCTTGGCACGCCTGGCGGTCCGGTTGGCGCGCGATGTCGAACCCTTTGCAGCCGAAGAGCCCCTGGATTCCGAACAATCCCCAGTCCCGGTGGGATCGGTGCCCGCCGCCGAGCCGTACAGCGACGCGTCATCGTCTAACGTGTCGCCGGATGCCTTCACCACGCCACGGGGCGAATATCTCGCGTCGTCGGAGGTTGAGCCGCGGTCCAGTAAGGGCTTCCGCCGAAAGGGCGCAGCCGCGGCGGCCGGCTCGCCCAATGCCGCGCATTTGCGCTGGCCACATCCTCAGCAATAACTTCGCTACAAGGCCGATCGCCAGCCCGTAACAGGCTGGCGATCGACCTTGTGTCGTCAGAGCCTCAGAGCAGGCCCAGCAGCCGAAGGTCGCTGACGTACTTGGCGATGATCGGCGCCGAGATGTGCGGAATGTCTTTGTCCGGGCCGATTTTCGCGTCCTGAATGGCCGCGCGGAACCGGTCTGCGGGTGCGATGGATCCGCACACCGGCGTGTCCGGCTTCTGATAGTCGTGCAACAGCGGCAGCAACGAGGCGTGGCGCTGCCGTTCGGGCAGGGCTCGCAGTGAAGTCTCAAACCGCTGCAGCCAGTCGCCGTAGTCAGCGATGCGCTGTATCGAGCAGCCGGCGTCGATCAGCCAGTCGACGAACTCGTCGAAACCGATGCCGTCGTCATACGGGTTCATCACGTGGTAGGTCTGGAACCCGCTGGTGCTCTCGGCGTCCAGGTTGGCACCCAGGGTGGCGACTGCCTCGGCGATGAACTCGACGGGCAGGCCGTCGTAGTGGGCGCGTTGCCGATTGCCTTCTGCGTCAAGCTCGTAGAACGAACCGGGCGCGATACCGGTGGCCACCAGGCTCAGCATCATCCGGGTGAACATGTCCGGCACGTTGAGCTGACCGGTGTAGGTGGTGTCGGCCAAGATCATGTCGCAGCGGAAGACCGCAACCGGCAGGCCACACAGGTCGTGCGCCTCGCGCAGCAGCACCTCGCCGGCCCACTTGCTGTTGGCGTAGCCGTTGGCGTAGCTCTCGTCGATCCTGCGCGTTGCGCTGATGACCCTGATGTCGGCGTCCTCAGTGAACTTCGCCGGCTCGATCTGGTCGCCGACGGCGATCGTCGAGGTGTAGGTGTACGGCTTCTGCTTCGTGGTGAGCGCCAGCCGGATCAACTCGGCGGTGCCCAGCGCGTTGGGGCCGAACAGCTGGCTGTAGGGCAGCACGTGGTTGACCAGAGCGGCGGGGTCGACGATCAGGTCGACGGTGTCGGCCAGCCGCTGCCAGGTTTGGGCGTCCAGGCCGAGGTCGCCCTCGGCCTTGTCGCCGGCGAGGACCTCGAGGTGATCGGCGGCCAGCTCCTGGTAGTGCGCCAGCAGCTTCGGGTCGCCGCTGTCGAATATCTTGTCCAGGCGGGCCCGTGCGTCCTCGTCGGACTTGGCGCGCACCAGGCAGATCAACTTGCCGTCGACCAGGTCCATCCGCTCCAGCCATTCCAGCGCCAGGTAGCGACCCAGGAAGCCGGTGGCGCCGGTTAGCAGGACGGTCCGCACCTGGGCGCTCGGAGCGGGCAGGCTAGGGGCGTTGGCCAGCGTGGCGGCGTCGATGAACTTGTCCAGCGTGAGGTCGCTCGCGTGCACCTCGGTCACTGGCTCTTCTGACCGGCCATGCACTGAGGCAAAAGTGGGCCGCTTGGCGCCAGGCTGGCGCTCGGCCTCGATGTAGTCGGCCAGGGCCTGCAAGTCGCTCGCCGGGCTCACGATGACGCCCACCGGCACGTCGATGTCGAAGATCTCGTGCAGCAAGTTGGCGAAGGACAGCGCCGAGAGCGAGTCGCCGCCCAGGTCGGTGAAGTGCGCGTCAGGCTGCAGGTCGGCGGCGGCGGTGCCCAGCAGTGCACCCGCTGCGCGGCTCAGCGTCTCCAGCACCGGCGCATCGGCGCCGCTTTGGCGCAGCATGCGCAGCTCGTTGGCCTGGCCTTCGGCCAGATCGGCGTAGAGCTGCTCCAGACGCTCGCCGTAACATTTCTTCAGCTGCGGCCGCGCCAGCTTGCGGATGCCGGTGAGCAGGCCGTTCTCCAGCGTCCACGGTGTCGTCTCGATGATGAAGTCGCGGGGGATCTCGTAGGACTGCAGGCCGGCCGCCTTGGCGACCTCCTGCAGGGACTCGCTGAGCGCCCGTTTCAGATCGTCGGCATCGAAGCGCTCCAGTGCGTCCTCGGTGGGGACGATCACCGCGAGCAGGTATGCCCGGGCGCTGTTGCCGTAGACGTAGACCTGCCGAACCAGCGGGCTGTCGCCGAACAACGCCTCCAGCTTCGACACGGCGACGAACTCGCCCTGCGACAGTTTCAGCACATTGTTTCGGCGATCGAGGTAGACGAGCTGATCGGGGCCGATCTGGGCCATCACGTCGCCAGTCCGGTAGAAGCCGTCGGCGTCGAACACCTCCGCGGTGACCTCCGGGCGCTTGTAGTACCCGGGGAATATTGCCTCCGTTTTGAGCAGCAGCTCGCCGCGCGGATACGGCAGGTCGGTGAGGAAGTAGCCCAGATCCGGCACGTCGACCAGCTTGTAGTCGATCACCGGGGGACGCCGTATCTCGGTGTCGACGATGGCCATCCCGGCCTCGGTGGAGCCGTAGCCCTCCACCAGATGCAGGTCGAGCAGGGAATCGACCCACGTCTTCATCTCGTCGGAGATCGGCGCGGAGGCAGTCATCGCTCGCAGGAACCGACCGCCAAGGACTTTCTCCCGCTGCTGGGCCTTCACCTGTGCTTCCGCGGCTGCTCGACCGGCGCCGTCTGAAAGCCGGTCAACGTCACTTTGGAACTGTTCGAAGAGCATGTCCCAGATGCGCGGCACAAAGCTCAACTCGGTGGGCCGCACCAGAGCGAGGTCCTCGAACAGCGTCGACAGGTCACTCTTGGCCACGAAATATGCGGTGCCGCCGTTGCCGAGCGTCCCGTACAGGACCTGACGGCCCATGACGTGGCTCATCGGCATGAAGTTGAGCGTGATCGACGGCTCGGCGCTCGCCTCGAAGGCGGCGTCCGACTTGCGCCAGAATTTGATCGTGCGGCGCTCGGTGTTCATCGCGCCTTTGGGCGCGCCCGTGCTGCCGGAGGTGTAGATCAGCAGCGAAAGCGCGTCTTCGGATGCGTCGACCGCGACGGCTGGCACGGGCGGCAACGCCTTCCCGCGCTCGATCACGTCGGCCAGCGTCTCGACGATCACCTCTGCCAACCGCGCGTGGGCGGCTTCCACGGCCTCGCGGTGTGCGTCCACCTCGGGGTGGTAGTCGAACACGACCAGCCGGCCGGGTGCGTAGCCAGACAGCGCCAATTCGACTGCGTCGGAAAGGTTGTCGACGCTGGTGGCAATCAGCGTCGGCTCGGTCTCGGTGACGATGGGCAGCAGTTGGGTGACCGCCGCGCCGGTCTGCAGCGGTACCGACACCGCGCCCAGCTGGGCCAGTGCTACGTCGATGGTCGTGTAGTCAACGCTGGTGAACCCCAGCACGCAGACCCGGTCGCCGGGCTGCACAGAGCGCTCAGTGTGCTCAGTGGTCAGCGCATTCGCGAAGGCGTTGATGCGGTCCCCTAGCTCGCGGTAGGTGATGGTCTCGAACCGGGGCAGCAACTCCATCCAGGTGCGACCGCTCGGGTCGGTGACGAACTGGACCGCGCGCTGGCCGACCGCCGGCCGATCGGCGTAACCCTCCATGAGGGTCTGGATGACCTGCGGCAGTCGCAAGCCGGGTTGGTTGATCGCCTCGGCGATCGCCTCGCTGGGCTTGGCTGCGGCGAACTGTGCGTCGCTGGCGTACAGGTCTGCGAGGCGGCGGGCAAACCGCTCTTCACGGGTAGAAGTCGACATAACAGTTCCCCTTGTGGCTGAGAGAGATTGGAAACTCATGGCGCGGCGTTGCGCTGATGAAACAGAACGTTAGCAAGAGTAACGATATTACTCAATGGCCCGGCCTCGACAGAAGATGTGAGATCGCCCACCCAGGGTTGTGAAAAAGCCGATCGCCAGCCCGTAACGGGCTGGCGATCGGCTGGTGTCAGAGACTCAGAGCAGACCGAGCAGTCGCAGGTCGCTGACGTACTTGGCGATGATCTGCGGTGAGATGTGCGGAATGTCTTTGTCCGGGCCGATTTTCGCGTCCTGGACCGCCGCACGGAACCGGTCGGTGGGTGCGAGCGACCCACGCAACGGCTTCTCGGGCTTCTGGTAATTGTGCAACAACGGCAACAGCGAGCTGTTGCGCTGCTTTTCGGGCAGGCCACGCAGCGAAGTCTCAAACCGCTGCAGCCAGTCGCCGTAGTCAGCGATCCGCTGTATCGCACAGCCAGCGACGGTTGGGTCGATCAGCCAGTCGACGAACTCGTCCATCCCGATGCCGTCGTCGTACGGGTTCATCACGTGATAGGTGTGGAACTCGTCGGCGCTCTGGGCACCCGAAGTAGCGATCGCTTCGGCGATGAACTCGACGGGCAGGCCGTCGTAGTGGGCGCGTTGCCGATTGCCTTCTGCGTCAAGCTCGTAGAACGAACCGGGCGCGATACCGGTGGCCACCAGGCTCAGCATCATCCGGGTGAACATGTCCGGCACGTTGAGCTGACCGGCGTAGGTGGTGTCGGCCAAGATCATGTCGCAGCGGAACACCGCGACCGGCAGGCCACACAGGTCGTGGGCCTCCCGCAGCAGCACCTCGCCGGCCCACTTGCTGTTGCCGTAGCCGTTGGCGTAGCTGTCGTTGATGCTGCGGGTTGCGCTGATCACCCGAATGTCGGCGTCTTCGGTGAAGTTCGCCGGCTTGATCTGATCACCCACCCCGATCGTCGACACGTAGGTGTACGGCTTTTGCTTGCTGGTCAACGCGATCCGGATCAACTCCGCGGTGCCCAACGCGTTGGGGCCGAACAGCTCGCTGTACGGCAGCACGTGGTTGACCAGGGCCGCCGGGTCGACGATCAGGTCGACCGTGTCGGCCAGCCGCTGCCAGGTCTGGGCATCCAGGCCGAGGTCGCCCTCGGCCTTGTCGCCGGCGAGGACCTCGAGGTGGTCGGCCGCCAGTTCCTGGTAGTGCGCCAGCAGCGTCGGGTCGCCACTGTCGAAGGTCTTGTCCAGTCGCGCTCGCGCGTCCTCGTCGGACTTGGCCCGCACCAGCGCGATCACTTTGCCGTCGACCAAATCCATCCGCTCCAGCCATTCCAGCGCCAGGTAGCGACCCAAGAAGCCGGTCGCCCCGGTCAACAGCACGGTGCGCACCTCGGCGCTGGGCCGCGGCAACGTGGGCGCGGCAGCCAGCGTGGACGCGTCGATGAACTTGTCCAGCGTGAGGTCACTCGCGTGCACCTCGACGCCCTGCTCTTTTGAACGACCGTGCACCGAGGCGAAGCTGGGCCGCTTGGTGCCCTGCCGCTCACCCTCGATGTAGTCGGCGATGGCCTGCAGGTCGTTGGCCGGGCTGACGATGACGCCCACCGGCACGTCGATGTCGAAGATCTCGTGCAGTAGGTTGCCGAATGTCAACGCGGACAACGAGTCTCCACCGAGGTCGGTGAAGTGCGCATCGGGTGACAGGTCGGTGGTCGCCGCACCCAGCATGGCGGCCGCGGCCCGGCTCACCGTTTGCAGCACCGGTGCATCGGCGCCGCTGCGGCGCAGTTCGCTCAACTCGTTGGCCTGGCCCTGGGCCAGATCGGCGTAGAGCTGTTCCAGCCGTTCGCCGTAGTGCTGCTTCAGTTTCGGCCACGCCAGCTTGCGGATGCCGGTGAGCAGACCGTTCTCCAGGCTGAATGGCGTGGTCTCGACAATGAAGTCGCGCGGCACCTCGTAGGGCTGCAGGCCAGCCTCTTTCGCGACGTTCTGCAGCGAATCGGCAATCTGCGGCTTGAGCGCGTCGAGATCGAAACGCTGCAGTGCCTCTTCGGTGGGCACCACGACAGCCAACAGGTAAGGATGTGCGCTGTTGCCGTACACGTAGATCTGCCGGACTAGTGGGCTGTTGCCGAACACCGCCTCCAGCTTCGCGACGGTGACGAACTCGCCTTGCGCGAGCTTCAACACGTTGTTGCGGCGATCGACGTACACCAGCCGGTCGGGACCGATCTCGGCGACAACGTCTCCGGACCGGTAGTATCCGTCGGCGTCGAACACGTCGGCGGTGACCTCGGGTCGCTTGTAGTAGCCGGGGAACATGTTCTCGGTCTTGAGCAGCAATTCGCCTCGCGGATACGGCCGGTCGGTGGTGAAGTAGCCCAGATCCGGCACGTCGGCCAGCTTGTAGTCGATGACCGGCGGACGTTGCACCTCACCGTCGAACAAGACCATCCCGGCCTCGGTCGAGCCGTAGCCGTCCAACAGATGCATCTCGAGCAGGGATTCGACCCAGTTCTTCAGCTCCGGGGAGATGGGCGCCGAGCCCGTCATCGCAAAGATGAACCGCTCGCCCAGCAGGTACTGCCGCTGCTCGTCGGTGACCTCGGATTCGACGGCCTTGCGAGCAGCAGGGTCGCCTGCGTCGGATAGCCGGGTTGAATTGCCCGGCTCGCCCCCGCAAGCGGGAGGTGCCCCCACCTCGGACTCGTTCCTCGTCCGCATCGTCGCCAGGCGGCGATCGACATCGCGCTGGAATTCCCCGAATAGGGTCTCCCAGATTCGCGGCACGAAGTTCAACTCGGTGGGTCGCACCAGCTCGAGGTCCTCCAGCAGCGTCGAGAGGTCACTGCGGGCGGCGAAGTAAGCCGTGCCGCCATTGCCGAGCGTGCCGTAGAGGATTCCGCGTCCCATGACGTGGCTCATCGGCATGAAGTTGAGAGTGATCGACGCGGCGCTCGGCCCGAACCAGTTTCTGCTCGACCTGCACCACATCTTGCCGACGTTGCTCTGGGGATACATCGCACCTTTGGGTGCACCAGTGCTGCCGGAGGTGTAGACGAGCAGGGCGAGCGGGTCTTCGTCGGGCACGGCGACCGGCGTGGCCTGCAGCGCCTTCCCGCGGTTGAGGACGTCGGCCAGGGTCTCGACAGTCACCGGGGTGTCGGCCAACCGCGCGCGGGCGGTCTCCACGGCCTCGCGTTGGTCGTCGACCTCGGGGTAGTAGTCGAACACCACGAGCTTCGCGGGCACGCGGCTGCCGTTCAGGATCAACTCGAGGGCGTCGGGCAGCTGGTTCACGCTCGCCGCGATCACGCTGGGCTCGGTCTCGGTCACGATCGGCTGCAGCTGGGTGATCGCCGCGCTGGTCTGCAGCGGAACCGCCACCGCGCCGATCTGACCCAGCGCCACGTCGATGGTGGTGAAGTCGACGCTAGTGAAGCCCAGGACGCAAACCCGGTCGCCGGCTTGCACCGAGTCATTGGTCAGGGCGCGCGCCAGCGCGCCGACACGGTCGTCCAGTTCACGGTAGGTGATGGTCTCGAAGCGGGGGAGCACCTCCAGCACGGTGCGTCCGGTCTTAGGGTCCTTGACGAACTCCACGACGCGCTGTCCCAGTGCCGGGCGGTCGGCGTAACCCTCCAGCACGGTGCGAACGATCTGCGGCAGTCGCAGCCCGGGCTGCTCAAGGGCCGCGGCGACCGCCGTGTCCGGCTTGGCTGCGGCGAACTGTGGGTCGTTGGCGGATAGATCCTCGACGCGGCGTGCGAGCCGCTCTTCATGAGTACGACATAACAGTTCCTTGCGATTACTGAGACAGATTGGTCGCGCGACGCTGCGCTGACGACTAAAACGTTAGCGAAACTAACGGTATTCCTCAATGAACCTACCGACGGCGGAAATGTGAGATCGCCCACGCACGGCTGCGAAAGCCAGGCTCTCGGGTCTAGAGGTCGCCCAGGAGCCCGGACAGGATGTCGAGACCTTCGGCCAGCAGCTCGTCGCTGATGGTCAGCGGAGGCAGCAGCCGGACGATGTTGCCGAACATGCCACAAGTCAAGACGATGACACCGGCGGCGTGGGCTGCGGCGGCTAGTTTGTCGGTCAACTCGGCGTCGGGGTCGGCGGTTCCGGATTTCACCAGCTCGATGGCGATCATGGCGCCGCGGCCACGCACATCGCCGATCCGATCGTCGGCGGCCTGCAGCCGCATCAGCCGGTCGACCATCACCCGTTCGATCTGCTGGGCCCGCTCGATCAGGCCGTCGTTCTCGATGGTCTCGATGGTGGCCAGCGCCGCCGCACAGGCGACCGGGTTGCCGCCGAAAGTGCCGCCCAGGCCGCCGGTGTGCGGGGCGTCCATGATTTCAGCCCGCCCGGTGACCGCCGACAGCGGAAACCCGTCGGCAATGGCTTTAGCGGTGACGATCAGGTCAGGCTCGATACCCTCAAGCTCGCAGGCGAACATCGCTCCGGTGCGGGCAAAGCCGGTTTGCACCTCGTCGGCGATGAACACCACGTCGTTGTTGCGACACCACTGAAGCAGGGCAGGCAGAAACCCCTCGGCCGGGACAATGAAACCGCCTTCGCCCTGGATCGGCTCGATGAGGACGGCAGCCAGGTTTTGCGCGCCGACCTGCTTGTCGATGACGTTGATGGCGCGCTCGGCTGCCAGTTCGCCGTCGGTGGCCAGCTCCTTGTCGATTAGCCCGTCCCGATAGGGGTAGGACGGCGGTGCCCGGTAGATCTCCGGCGCGAACGGACCGAACCCACTTTTGTAGGGCATCGACTTGGCGGTCAGCGCCATCGCCATGTTGGTGCGGCCGTGGTAGGCGTGGTCGAATGCGACCACGGCAGGCTTGCGGGTATACGAGCGCGCGATCTTGATGGAGTTCTCGACTGCCTCGGCGCCGGAGTTGAACAACACCGAGCGCTTCTCGCCGGATCCCGGGGTAATCCGATTGAGCTGTTCGGCGACGACGATGTACTGCTCGTAGGGCGTCACCATGAAGCAGGTGTGGGTGAACTCGGCCACCTGCGCGCGCACCGCCTCCACCACGCGGGGCGACGAGTTGCCGATGGTGGTGACGGCGATGCCGGAACCCAGGTCGATAAGCCGGTTCCCGTCGACATCCTCGACGATGCCGCCGGCGGCGCGCACCGCGAACACCGGCATGCTGACGCTCACGCCCCGCGACACCGCAGCGGCCCGGCGTTTGGTCAGTTCCAGCGACCCGGGACCTGGGATTTCTGTGGCCAGGTGGCGAGTCTGCTCGAGGCTGGCCACGGATCCCTCCTCACCGCGGCGCGCCGGTCACGTCGCGGATAAAGCCTAGCGGTTAGGCGGGTCGTGGCTGTGACCAAATATCGCCGGCGGGCCCGCGATATCGGTCGCGACCTGCGGCCTGCCAGACTAGACGGGCACACTGGACGGTACGAGGGGCGGCCTCGGGTCGCCTGGGCACCGTTCTCGCATTAGTTGAGCAATATCGATAGGAAAGGTAGGCGCGTCGATGGAGAGTTTGGTCTTGTTCTTGCCGTTCCTACTCATCATGGGTGGGTTCATGTACTTTGCGTCACGCCGCCAGAAGCGCGCGATGCGAGCCACGATCGACCTGCACGACTCGCTGCAGCCCGGTGACCGGGTGCACACCACTTCCGGCCTGGAAGCTACTGTCGCCGCCATCACAGACGACACGGTCGACCTCGAGATCGCACCCGGCGTAGTGACCACCTGGATGAAGATGGCGATCCGCGACCGGATCCTGCCAGACACCGACGAAGACTTCGACGAGGACCCGGACGAAGAGCTGGAAGATCTGGATGACCCCCAGGACGCGATGCCGGACACGGCAACCGAATTGGCGGCAGCCAACGACGAGGGCCGTGCGAACAAGGATTTCTGACCGGGACTGGCGGACTCCGAAACCGATGAGCCGCTGCGCGCAGAGCCCGTGAACACGACACGTAGGCTCTCTCGGGGGTAAAGACCGATTTTCAAGGAGATACAAGGAACGTGGCATCGTCTTCGGCGCCGGTCCATCCTGCCCGCTACTTGTCGGTGTTCCTGGTCCTGCTCATCGGCGTCTATCTGCTGGTGTTTCTAACCGGGGACAAGCGGGCCAGCCCTAAGCTCGGCATCGACCTCCAGGGTGGCACCCGCGTCACCTTGACCGCGCGCACGCCGGACGGCTCGGCCCCGAGCCGGGAGGCGTTGGCACAGGCGCAGCAGATCATCAGTTCGCGGGTCAACGGGCTTGGGGTCTCCGGTTCGGAGGTCGTCATCGACGGTGACAACCTGGTCATCACGGTGCCCGGAAGCGACGGCAATGAGGCCCGCAACCTGGGACAGACCGCACGGCTTTACATCCGGCCGGTGATTCAGGCGATACCGGCGCAGAGCGCTCAGGAACCCACGCCCGCGCCCCGGCAGCCTGCCGAAACGCCGCCCGCCCCGGGCGGGCCGGCGCCCAGTGCCGCACCGGCGCCGACCGGCCAACCGGCGCCGCCGCCGGACCAACCGGGTGCGCAACCACGGCCCTACCCGCTGGACCCAACACCACCACCGAGCCCCGCGCCCAGCCCTGCGCCCAGCCCCGTGCCTCCCGCGACCGGGGCGCCGCCGACGGGGGAGCCGCCGGCCGATCTGCCTGCGCCCCCCGATCCGCGCAAGGATCTCGCCGAGCGCATCGCCGCAGAGAAGAAGTGGCGGCAGAGCACCCGCCAGGGCGTTCAATATCTTGCCCTGCAATACCAGGCCACCCTTTGCGGCAAAGACGACATTTTGGCCGGCAACGACGACCCGAATCTGCCTCTGGTCACCTGCTCGACCGACCATAAGGCCGCCTATCTGCTGGCGCCGTCGATCATCAGTGGCGACCAGATCCAGGACGCGACGGCGGGCATGAACCAGCGCGGCATCGGCTACGTCGTCGATCTGCAATTCAAGTCGGCGGCGGCAAATGTCTGGGCTGACTACACCGCTGCCCATACCGGTGAACAGACCGCCTTCACCCTGGACTCGCAGGTCGTCAGCGCTCCGCGAATCAACGAAGCAATTCCCGGCGGCCGGACCCAGATCAGTGGTGGCGATCCGCCGTTCACGGCGGCAACCGCGCGCCAGCTGGCCAACGTCTTGAAATACGGTTCGCTGCCGCTGTCCTTCGAATCGTCGGAAGCCCAAACGGTCTCGGCCACATTGGGATTGACATCGTTGCGAGCGGGCCTGATCGCGGGTGGGATCGGTTTGATCCTGGTGCTGCTGTATTCGTTGTCGTATTACCGGCTACTGGGATTGCTCACGGCGTTGTCGCTGGTTGCTTCCGGCGCAATGGTTTTCGCGATCCTGGTGCTCCTGGGGCGATATATCAACTACACCCTGGACCTGGCGGGCATCGCGGGTCTGATCATCGGTATTGGTACCACGGCCGACTCGTTCGTGGTGTTCTTCGAACGTATCAAAGACGAGATCCGGGAAGGCCGTTCGTTCCGGTCGGCGGTTCCACGGGGGTGGGTGCGGGCCCGCAAGACGATCGTGTCGGGCAACGCCGTCACCTTCCTTGCCGCTGCCGTGCTGTACTTCCTGGCGATCGGCCAGGTGAAGGGATTCGCTTTCACCCTGGGCCTCACCACGATCCTCGACCTGGTGGTGGTGTTCTTGGTGACCTGGCCGCTGATTTACCTGGCCTCCAAGTCTCCGACGCTGGCGAAGCCGGCGTACAACGGCCTGGGAGCTGTTCAGCAGGTCGCGCGCGAACGCCGTGTGTCGGTGGCCACCACGACGGGACGGGGGTAACACGATGGCCTCCAAAGCCAGGACCGGTACCGCGAAAGACGACAAAGACGCTAAGGACCAAAAAGACACGGGTGCCGTCGAAACCACCGAAGCCTCGGCAACTACCGAGGAGCTGACCGGAAGCGATTCGGGCATCCAGCTGCCGCACCATAGCTTTCTCTCCCGGCTCTACACCGGAACCGGAGCGTTCGAGGTAGTGGGACGTCGCCGGCTGTGGTACGGCATCAGCGGTGCGATTGTCGCGGTCGCCATCCTCAGCATCATCTTTCGCGGGTTCACGTTTGGAGTCGACTTCAAAGGCGGCACCACGGTGTCGTTTCCGCGCGGCAGCGCCTCGGTCGCGCAGGTGGAGGACGTCTTCAAGAAGACCCTCGGCAGTGACCCCGAATCGGTGGTCATCGTCGGCAACGGCGCCTCGGCGACGGTGCAGATTCGCTCGGAAACGCTGTCCAACGACCAGACGTCGAAGCTGCGCAACGCCTTGTTCGACGCGTTCGGACCCAAAGGCACCGACGGTAAGCCCAGCAAGAAGGCCATCAGCGACTCGGCGGTATCGGAGACCTGGGGCGGTCAGATCACCAAGAAGGCGGTGATCGCCCTGGTGGTCTTCCTGGTGCTGGTCAGCCTCTACATCACCGTGCGGTACGAGCGGTATATGGCGATCTCCGCACTGACGACCATGTGTTTCGACCTGTCCGTGACCGCCGGGGTGTACTCACTGGTCGGCTTTGAAGTCACCCCGGCCACGGTCATCGGCCTGCTGACGATCCTTGGTTTCTCCCTCTACGACACCGTCATCGTGTTCGACAAGGTCGAGGAGAACACGCACGGCTTCCAGCACACCACCCGGCGCACCTTCGCCGAGCAGGCCAACCTGGCCATCAACCAGACGTTCATGCGCTCCATCAACACCAGCCTTATCTCGGTGCTACCGGTGCTGGCGCTGATGGTGGTGGCGGTGTGGCTGCTCGGTGTCGGCACGCTCAAGGATCTGGCGTTGGTGCAGCTGGTCGGCATCATGGTCGGCACGTACTCGTCGATCTTCTTTGCCACTCCGCTACTGGTCACGCTCCGGGAACGCACAGAACTCGTGCGCACCCACACCCGCCGGGTGGTCAAGCGGCGCAGTCCCGGCTCGCGATCGGGTGCCGACGGGAACGCCGGGGATGCCGAAAAAGTGCAGGAGCAAATGGAATCCGCCGGTGACGAATCGCCGAAGGAGGGCGCCGGAGACAGCACCGAAGCTGCCGCGCAGCCTGCCAAGGGGTCCAGCAAGCCGGCGGCATCCAACAAGCCGGCGCCGGGTGCGCGGCCGGTGCGGCCCACTGGTACCCGGCGTCCAACCGGCAAGCGGAACGCCGGCCGGCGGTAGTCAAGATGGCCAGCTGGTGTCGGCGAACGCTGGGCGATACTGGTTGGCCGGCCGGCTCGCTGGGGGTCTTGCGGTGGACATTCGCGGGTTTGGCCGCGACGCTGGCGGCGCCTTTCGCACTGACCGCGTGCTCCGGCAGCGCCGCCGGGCAGATCGACTACGTGGTCGATGGCACGCTGGTCACCTATAACACCAACACCGTCGTCGGTGCCGCGTCGGCCGGAGCACAGGCATTTGCGCGCGCGCTGACCGGCTTCGGCTATCACGGCCCTGATGGACAGGTGGTCGCCGACCGCGACTTCGGAACCATATCGGTCGTGGGCGGTGCGCCATTGGTGCTCGACTACCAGATCGCCGACAACGCCGTCTACTCCGACGGCAAGCCGGTGACCTGCGATGACCTGGTGCTGACCTGGGCGGCCCAATCCGGGCGGTTTCCCGGCTTCCAAGCCGCCACCCAGGCCGGTTACGTCGACATCGCCAACATCGAGTGCATGCCGGGGCAGAAGAAGGCCCGCGTCTCCTTCGCCCCGGACCGCAGTGTCGTCGACTACACCCAGCTGTTCGCCGCGACCTCGATGATGCCGTCGCACGTCATCGCCGACCAGCTGAATGTCGATGTGACGGCAGCGTTGCTGACCAACAAGGTGCCGTTGGTGGAACAGATCGCGCGGCTGTGGAACACCACCTGGGACCTCAAGCCCGGTGTCGACCTCAAACGCTTCCCCTCGTCGGGACCGTACAAGATCCAATCCGTCTTGGACGGTGGCGCTGTGGTGCTTGTT
Organism: uncultured Actinomycetota bacterium; assembly: GCA_963728815.1. Taxonomy (GTDB): domain Bacteria; phylum Actinomycetota; class Actinomycetes; order Mycobacteriales; family Mycobacteriaceae; genus Mycobacterium. Next base: position 532,867 of record CAVSLH010000009.1, on the reverse strand, counting down.
GCCAACGACCGGTGGTGGGGCCCCAAGGCGATCACCAAGCGGATCACCGTGTGGCCCCAGGGGGCCGATATCCAGGACCGGGTCAACAACCGGAGCGTCGACGTGGTCGACGTCGCGGCCGGGTCGTCGGGATCGCTGGCCACGCCGGACAACTATCAGCGCACCGATTCGCCATCGGCCGGTATCGAGCAGCTGATCTTCTCGCTGCAGGGACCGCTGGCGCTGGCTCGCGAACGCCGCGCGTTCGCGCTGTGTACGCCGCGTGAGGCGATCGCGCGGGATGCCGGGGTCGCGATCGCCAATTCGCGGCTTAGCCCGGCCACCGAAGATGCCGTCGCGCAGGCCGACGGTGCCACCGAGGCCGGCCAGTTCAGCAAGGCGGATCCCGCCGCAGCTCGCGACGCGCGAGGTGGTGCGCCGTTGACGGTGCGGATCGGCTACCAGGGGCCCAATGCGCGGCTCGCGGCTACGGTCGGGACCATCACCAAGTCGTGTGCCCCGGCCGGCATCACCGTGTCCGGCGTCACCGTCGACTCCTCGGGCCCGCAGGCGCTGCGGGACGGAAAAATCGACGTGCTGTTGGCCAGCACGGGTGGAGCCACCGGCGGCGGATCGAGCGGATCGTCGGCGATGGATGCCTACGACCTGCACAGTGGCAACGGCAATAACCTGTCCGGCTACGCAAACCCCCAGATCGACGGCATTATCGGCGCGCTGGCGGTATCTGCCGACCCGGCCGAGCGTGTTCGGCTGCTGGCCGAAAGCGCCCCGGTACTCTGGGGAGATATGCCGACGCTGCCTCTATACCGGCAGCAGCGCACGCTGCTGATGTCGAAGAAAATGTATGCGGTAGGTAGGAATCCGACCCGTTGGGGCGCGGGCTGGAACATGGACCGATGGGCATTAATGCAGTGATGAGTGTGCGGGGGACTGCTCCCGTGGCTGACGTAATCGCGTCGCTGACCCGGGATGTCGCCGATTTTCCGAAGCCCGGGGTTCAGTTCAAGGACCTCACCCCGCTGTTCGCCGACCGGAACGGAATGACCGCGGTGACCGAGGCGCTCGCCGGCATCGCGTCCGGCGCCGACCTGGTGGCCGGCATCGAATCCCGGGGGTTTTTGGTAGCGGCGGCCGCCGCCGCCCGGCTCGGCACCGGCGTGCTGTCCATCCGCAAGAGCGGCAAGCTGCCGCCGCCGGTGCTCCGCGAGGAGTACACCAGGGAGTACGGCGCCGCCGCCATGGAGATCCCCGCCGATGGCCTCGACCTGCGGGGTCGCCGCATCGTGATCATCGACGACGTGCTGGCCACCGGCGGTAGCCTGGGCGCGGCGGCCCGGTTGCTCGAGCGCACCGGGGCGAAAGTGATCGCGGCGGCGGTGATCGTGGAACTCACTGCCCTGGGCGGTCGCGAGGCGATCGCGCCGTTGCCAGTGCACAGCTTGAGCCGCGCCTAGCCTCGCGACGATGCGGGCCGCAATGGCCCGCTGTGGGGGGACCTCCCCCTTGCGGGGGAGAGCGGGGCAATCAGACTTAAGCGATATCCTCAAGGTCGGAGGTGACCAACGTGGCGGACGAACAGAGCACGGCGCAAGCTGTTGCGCCGCCCGCGGAAGCCCCGCTGGTCGCAGGGCCGGTTTCAGGGCCAATTTCCGAGACACCGGAGCCACCGGTCGAGAACCTGAAGACGAGCAGCAGCGCGTCTCGTCGGGTCCGGGCCCGGTTGGCCCGGCGGATGACCGCACAGCGCAGCGCCCTCAATCCCGTGCTCGAGCCGCTGGTGGCGGTGCATCGGGAAATCTATCCCAAGGCAAACCTTTCGATGCTGCAGCGGGCCTTCGAGGTCGCCGACCAAAGGCACGCCAGTCAGTTGCGGCGTTCCGGTGATCCGTATATCACCCACCCGCTGGCCGTTGCCAACATTCTGGCCGAGTTGGGCATGGACACCACCACGCTGGTGGCCGCGCTGCTGCACGACACCGTCGAGGACACCAGTTACACGCTCGAGGCACTGTCCGAGGAATTCGGCGAAGAGGTAGGCCATCTCGTCGACGGGGTGACCAAGCTGGATCGGGTCGTGCTGGGCAGCGCAGCCGAAGGCGAGACCATCCGCAAGATGATCACCGCGATGGCCCGCGATCCGCGAGTGCTGGTAATCAAGGTGGCCGACCGGCTGCACAATATGCGCACCATGCGCTTCCTGCCCCCGGAAAAGCAGGCGCGCAAGGCTCGCGAGACATTGGAAGTCATTGCGCCCCTGGCGCATCGGCTGGGTATGGCCAGCGTCAAGTGGGAGTTGGAAGACCTGTCGTTCGCGATCTTGCACCCCAAGAAGTACGAGGAGATCGTGCGGCTGGTCGCCGGCCGGGCGCCGTCCCGGGACACCTACCTGGCCAAGGTACGTGCCGAGATCGTCAACACCCTCAACGCGTCGAAGATCAAGGCGACCGTGGAGGGCCGTCCCAAGCACTACTGGTCGATCTATCAGAAGATGATCGTCAAGGGGCGAGACTTCGACGACATCCACGACCTGGTCGGCATTCGCATCCTGTGCGACGAGATCCGGGACTGCTACGCCGCTGTCGGCGTGGTGCATTCGCTGTGGCAGCCGATGGCGGGACGGTTCAAGGATTACATCGCCCAGCCGAGATACGGTGTGTACCAGTCATTGCACACCACCGTCGTCGGGCCGGAGGGCAAACCGCTGGAAGTGCAGATCCGCACCCGCGACATGCACCGCACCGCCGAATACGGAATCGCCGCACATTGGCGCTACAAGGAAGCCAAGGGCCGCAACGGCGTTCCACACCCGCACGCCGCAGCCGAGATCGACGATATGGCCTGGATGCGTCAGCTGCTCGACTGGCAACGTGAGGCCGCCGACCCTGGCGAGTTCCTGGAGTCATTGCGCTACGACCTTGCGGTGCAAGAGATTTTCGTGTTCACGCCCAAGGGTGACGTGATCACCCTGCCGACCGGGTCGACACCGGTGGACTTCGCCTACGCGGTGCACACCGAAGTCGGCCACCGCTGCATCGGTGCCAGGGTCAACGGGCGGCTGGTGGCACTGGAACGCAAACTGGAAAACGGGGAAGTCGTAGAGGTTTTCACGTCCAAGGCGCCCAATGCCGGGCCGTCGCGGGACTGGCAGCAGTTCGTGGTGTCGCCGCGGGCCAAGACGAAGATCAGGCAGTGGTTCGCCAAGGAGCGGCGTGAGGAGGCGCTGGAGGCCGGCAAGGAGGTCATGGCCCGCGAGGTACGCCGAGGCGGACTTCCGTTGCAGCGCTTGGTGAATGGCGAATCCATGGCGGCGGTGGCTCGTGAACTGCACTACACCGACGTGTCGGCGCTCTACACCGCGATCGGTGAGGGGCATGTGTCGGCGAAGCACGCCGTGCAGCGGCTGCTCGCCGAGCTCGGCGGCATCGACCAGGCCGAAGAGGAGCTGGCCGAGCGCTCCACGCCGACCACCATGCTGCGGCGCCCGCGCAGCAACGACGATGTCGGTGTTTCGGTCCCCGGAGCCCCGGGCGTGCTGACCAAGCTGGCCAAATGCTGCACGCCGGTGCCCGGCGACCAGATCCTGGGTTTCGTCACCCGCGGCGGCGGGGTCAGCGTGCATCGCACCGACTGCACCAACGCGACATCGCTGCAGCAGCAGGCCGAGCGCATCATCGAAGTGCTCTGGGCGCCGTCGCCGTCGTCGGTGTTCCTGGTGGCAATCCAGGTCGAGGCGCTCGACCGGCACCGGTTGCTGTCGGACGTGACGCGCGCGCTGGCCGACGAGAAGGTGAACATCCTGTCGGCATCGGTCACCACCTCGGGCGACCGGGTGGCGATCAGCCGGTTCACCTTCGAGATGGGTGACCCCAAGCATCTCGGGCATCTACTCAACGTCGTCCGCAATGTCGAAGGCGTGTACGACGTCTACCGGATTACCTCGGCCGCCTAGTTCTGGCGGCCCGGGCTGGCGCCGAGTCTGCGGTGACTCGGCGGGCAAACCTCTCAGTTGAGCCGCACCGAGTGGATCGTCACCGTGGTGACCGGGGCGCCGTCGTCACCACCGCCGACGATGCCCGCCTTGGCGATCTTGTCGATGGTCGCCAGGCCGGTCTCATCGACCGTGCCGAACACTGTGTATGCCGGTGGTAGCTCAGAGTCCTCGTACACGATGAAGAACTGGCTGCCGTTGGTGTCGGGTCCAGAGTTGGCCATAGCCAGGGTCCCGCGCGGGTAGAGAACGGGCTCGCGCGCGTTGGGGTCCCCAGGCTGGTACCGGTCGGTGGGGTATTCGTTGGCGAACTCATAGCCGGGGCCACCGGTGCCATCGTTCTTGGGGTCGCCGCATTGCAGCACGCTCAAGTGGACGAGGCGGTCAACCGGTGGCATTGGGTGTTGTCGAAGAATTCTTGCTGCGCCAGGTTGACGAAGCTGTTCACCGTGCATGGGGACTTGGCGTTGGCGAGCTGAATGCCGATGTTGCCTTGGTTGGTGACCATGCTGGCGCCGATCTCGGCCGGATTGGCAGGCACCTTGCCCGACCGCGGCGGAGTCACCGCCTTGGCGGCCTGGTCCGGCGAGGCTCGGTATTCGCAGTCCTCGCCTAGGTCGGCCGGTGCGGCAAACGCCGGCAACGGCGGCACGTTCGACGGTGGTTCGGTCGGTTGTGTCGTTTCGGATACCTTGACCTTGGTCGTTGTCGGTGCTGTTGACGCCCTATTTGAGGCGTTTTGGTCGAAGATCACGGCGGTAACGACCAAGGCCGCCATCAGGCCCAGCACTATCACCGACACGCCGACGACCATCAAGATCGTGCGTCTACGCGCCTGGGCTGCATGAAAATCCTGCGGCTGCTGAGGGAACTCGTTGCTCGCGGCCGGTGTGTCGGGGGGTAGCGGGCCGTGTTGGGCGGGTGCATCTGGCGATGGCGCCGCACTCGGCCGCAGCGCGTTGGTGGTGGGGCTGGTTAGTGCTGCTTTGGCGGCGTTGGCGAGCTCTATCGTCGTCTGGTACCGGTCGTTGAGGTCCTTGGCCATCCCCCGAGCGATCACCTCGTCAAAGGCCGGCGGTACGTCGGGCGTGATGGTCGACGGTTGCGGCGGCGGGGTGTTCAGGTGGCCCGAGAGCTGTTCCTCAAGGCTGTTGCCCGGGTAGGGGCGGCGTCCGGTCAGACACTCGTGTAGCACGCACGCCAGCGAATACACGTCGGCGCGGGGATCCGTTGTTCCACGGAAGCGCTCCGGCGCCATGTACGCCATGGTGCCCATCGTGTGCCCGGTGCGGGTGAGGCTGGTGTCGGCGGTGGCGCGCGCGATCCCGAAGTCGATCAGGTAGACGAAATTTCGCGCGGTGGCAACCAAGATTTTCGACGGTTTGACATCGCGATGCACCAACCCCACCTGATGGGCGCTATCCAGTGCCGCCGCAACCTGTTCGATCACCGCGACCGCATCCGAAGGGCTTAGCCGGCCACCGTTTTCAGCGATGAAGCTGCGCAGATCGCGGCCCTCGATCAGCCGCATGTCGACATATAGTCGACCATCGATCTCGCCTTAGCCGTGGATGGGCACAACGTGTGGATCGTTGAGCCCTGCCGCCGTGCGTGCCTCGCGGCGGAATCGTTCCTGAAAGTCGCCGTCCTCGGCCAAATGCGGGGGCAGCACCTTGAGGGCGACCACCCGGTCGGTGGCGGTGTCGTAGGCGCGGAAGACTTGTCCCATGCCGCCGCGACCCAACACGCCGAGCAATTCGTATCGCCCGAATGATTCTGAGGTCGCCACCAGTCTCCTCCCCGTAAGCGCCGCTCAGGAGCGATTCAACGGCCATAAGCCGCCGAAAGCGGGCCACACCAGGTGCGACCCGTCTTGCGCTGCTCCGGGCCAGGTTAGTCGAGCAGCATCGACTTGATGGTGACTTCGGCGGCCGGCGTCCCGTCCTCATCGCCGCCGGCGACGCCGGCCTTGGCGATTTTGTCCAGGGTGGCCAGCCCGTCGGCCTGAATCGTGCCGAAGACGGTGTATTCGGGCGGCAGCTGCGAATCCTTGTACACCATGAAGAACTGGCTGCCGTTGCTGTTCGGCTGCCGGCTGTGGGCCATGGCCAGTGTGCCGCGCGGGTACAGGACAGGCTGCTGCAATTTGGGGTCGTTCGGCGGGTACTGGTCGAAGGGATATTCGTTGGCGAACTGGTAGCCCGGGCCGCCGGTGCCGTCGTTCTTTGGATCGCCACATTGCAAGACGCTCAGGTCCGGAGAGGTGGTCAGCCGGTGGCATTTGGTGTCGTTGAAGAAGCCCTGGCCGATCAGGCTGGCGAAACTGTTGACCGTGCAGGGCGATTCGTTGTTGGCCAACAGCAGACCGATATTGCCCTGGCTGGTCACCATGCTGACGCTCACTTGGGCCGGATCGGTCGAGATTTTGCCGGTCCGCGGCGGCTTGACCGGTTTGGCGGCCTTGTCCTGCGACGGCGGGTACTGGCAGTTGGCGCCCACGCTGGCCGACGGCTGGAACGACGGCAACGGCGCAACCGGCGGGGTCGGCGCCGCAGGCGTACTGGCCGCCGGGGAGCTGGTGGGGGTCGTGGCGGTGGTGGTCGACGCGGTCTTGCGCTTGTGGTCGTTGTGGGTGACGACCACGGTGGCCACCACCGCGGCGATCACGGCCACCGACGCTATTACGCCACCGACGATCACCAGGATCCGGCGCCTTCGGGCTTGTTTGGCGCGACGCTCCAGCTGCCGCTCGAGTTTCCGCTTGGCTGTCGCACGTCGTTGTTCATTGGTCGGCACGGCCGGTATGCCTCCATGGTTGGTAAGTCGGGGCCGAGTTGCCAGCCCAGGCTAATGTGGGCGCCGCGACTCGTGTCAAGTGCCCCATGCTGCGGTTGCGCTTGCCCCCTTAATGGGCCGTATCGTCGCCGGTGAGTAGGAATGGGAAACTGGGAACCGTGTTGATCACCGGATTTCCCGCCGGTCTGCTGCAGTGCAACTGTTACGTGCTGGCTGACCGGCCGGGATCGGATGCTGTCATCGTCGACCCGGGCCAGCGTGTGATGGGTCCGTTGCGGCGCGTTCTCGACGAGAATCGCCTGACCCCGGCCGCGGTACTGCTCACCCACGGCCACATCGACCACATGTGGTCCGCCCAGAAGGTGTCCGACACCTACGGCTGCCCCACCTACATCCATCCCGAGGATCGGTTCATGCTGAAAGACCCGATGTACGGCCTGGGCCCGCGGTTGGCCCAGCTGGCGACGGGTGCATTCTTCCGCGAGCCCAAGCAGGTCGTCGAGCTGGACCGGGACGGCGACAAGCTCGACCTCGGCAGTGTGACCGTCAACGTCGATCACACACCCGGGCACACCCGCGGATCCGTGGTCTTCCGGGTCCTTCAGGCGACCAAGGACGACCGGGACATAGTCTTCACCGGCGACACGCTCTTCGAGCGCTCAGTGGGACGCACGGACTTGTTTGGCGGCAGTGGCCGCGACCTGCTGACTTCGATCGTCGACAAGCTCTTGGTGCTCGACGACAAGAGCGTGGTACTGCCCGGACACGGCAACTCCACCACCATCGGCGCCGAACGGCGTCTCAATCCGTTCCTCGAAGGCCTGAGCCGGTGACGGAGGCCTTTACTGCGTTTTCGGGGCCCAAGGGGGTACCGGACTACGTCCCGCCGGAATCGGCACAGTTCGTCGCGGTGCGCGACGGGTTGCTCACCGCTGCGCGCCGGGCCGGATACGGCGACGTCGAGTTACCCATCTTCGAAGACACCGCCCTGTTCGCCCGCGGCGTAGGTGAATCCACCGACGTGGTGTCCAAGGAGATGTACACGTTCGCCGACCGCGGTGATCGCTCGGTGACGCTGCGGCCCGAGGGCACCGCCGGGGTGGTGCGCGCGGTGATCGAACACGGCCTGGACCGCGGCGCACTGCCGGTGAAACTGTGTTACGCGGGCCCGTTTTTCCGCTACGAGCGTCCGCAGGCCGGCCGTTATCGCCAGCTACAGCAAGTTGGGGTCGAGGCCATCGGCGTCGACGACCCGGCGTTGGACGCCGAGGTGATTGCCATCGCCGACGCAGGTTTCCGCTCGCTGGGCCTGGACGGGTTCCGGCTGGAAATCACCTCACTGGGAGACGAGAGCTGCCGCTCGCAATACCGGGAGCTGTTGCAAGAGTATTTATTTCAGCTTGATCTCGACGAGGACACCCGCAGACGCGCCGAGATCAACCCGCTGCGGGTGCTCGACGACAAGCGACCTGGGGTGCGGGCGATGACCGCCGACGCCCCGGTGCTGCTCGACCACTTGTCCGATGTCGCCAAGCAGCACTTCGACACCGCGCTGTCCCACCTGGATGCCCTCGGGGTGCCATACGTCATCAACCCGCGAATGGTGCGCGGGCTGGACTACTACACCAAGACCACCTTCGAGTTCGTGCACGACGGGCTGGGCGCGCAATCGGGCATCGGCGGCGGCGGCCGTTATGACGGTCTGATGCGCCAGCTGGGCGGACAAGACTTATCGGGCATCGGATTCGGGCTCGGGGTGGATCGGACCCTGCTGGCGCTGCGTGCTGAGGGCAAGAGCGTGGGGGAGACCACCCGATGCGACGTGTTCGGCGTGCCGCTGAGCGAACCGGCCAAGCTCAAGCTGGCAGTGCTGGCCGGGCAGCTGCGTGCCTCCGGTGTCCGCGTCGACCTGGCCTACGGTGACCGGGGGCTCAAGGGCGCGATGCGCGCGGCCGACCGTTCCGGTGCCCGCCTTGCGCTGGTGGCAGGCGACCGCGATATCGAGGCCGGCACGGTCGGGGTGAAGGACCTCGCGATGGGCGATCAGGTGTCCGTGCCGATGGATTCGGTTGTCGCCGAGGTGCTTTCGCGGCTAGCCAGGTAGCCGACTGAGGGGTCAATGGGGTCAACCGCGGCGAGCCGCCATTGAGTGCGTGCGACCACCTCCACGCGACTCCGGCTTACTGAAATCCGGCTCCCCGAATTCGGGCGGATTCAACACGATCAACGGGACGGGCATAGCAAACATTGGCAGCTTCTGAGACGATCTGCCCCACCGCACCAGGGGCTTGACGGCGCATCGAACTATTGTTCGAATAGGGCTATGCGTTGGGCTGGCCAGGCTGTCGCGGTGAACGGGATGCCCGTCGACGACGGAGCGCTGCCGGGGCTGCAGCGGATCGGCTTCGTCCGAAGCGTGCGCGCGCCGCACTTCGAGGGCATCACGTTTCACGAGGTGCTGTGCAAGTCCGCGCTGAACAAGGTGCCGAACGCGGCCGCATTGCCATTCCGGTACACCGTCAACGGCTACCGGGGCTGCTCGCACGGCTGTCGTTATTGTTTCGCACGTCCCACCCACGAATACCTGGACTTCAACTGCGGCGCCGACTTCGACACCCAGGTGGTGGTGAAGACCAACGTCGCCGATGTCCTGCACCGCGAGTTACACCGGCCGTCGTGGCAGCGCGAAACCGTCGCGCTGGGCACCAACACCGATCCCTACCAGCGCGCCGAGGGCCGCTACGCGCTGATGCCGGGCATCATCGCCGCGCTCGTCGGATCCGGTACGCCGCTGTCAATCTTGACCAAGGGCACGCTGCTCCGGCGAGACCTGCCGCTGGTCGCCGAAGCGGCTCAACAGGTCCCGGTATCGGTGGCGGTCTCGCTAGCAATAGGAGACCCGGAGCTGCATAGGGACGTCGAGCCGGGCACGCCGACACCGCAGGCGCGGCTGGTGCTGATCACCGCAATCCGCGACGCCGGTCTTGGCTGCCATGTGATGGTTGCGCCGGTGCTGCCGCACCTTACCGACTCCATCGAGCACCTCGACGGGCTGCTTGGCCAGATCGCGGCCGCCGGTGCCACCGGTGTGACGGTGTTCGGCCTGCATCTGCGAGGCTCGACCCGTGGCTGGTTCATGTCCTGGCTGGCCCGCGCGCACCCCGAACTGGTCGGCCGGTATCGCGAGCTGTACCGGCGCGGCGCCTATCTGCCGCCGAGCTACCGCGAGATGCTGCGAGAGCGGGCCGCGACGCTGATCGCGAGGCACCGGCTGGCCGGCGATCACCGCCCGTTCCCGCAGGCCGTCGAAGCGGCAACAGCACCAGGGCCCGTCCAACAGACACTGTTCTGAGCTAACCGGACGTACCGCCGCGCGGCTTGGTCAAGGTGAACTGGTCGACCACGGTCATTGCGCCGAGCGGTCCGGTCACCGCGTAGTGCGTTGCCTTGATCGACGTATTGCCGCCCGGTTGCCCCGGGTCGACATCGAAAGACACGAAGCCATAAGGGTTGTCGCGGTCGCGAAATGCCGACCACGGCGCGTCCTCTAGGACATATATCGGCGCCTTGCGCCCGATTGCGGGATCAAATGCGCCGACGCCGGTCAACACGCGGCACTGGGGCTGGGGGAAGAAGAACCCATTGGACGGTAGCGATGTGCCGCCCCCGCCGATGACCAGGTGCACCGTTCCGCGCGTCGCATCGATGAGGTCGTTGCGGGTGTCGACGGGGATCGGCGTTCGGGTGTCGTTGCCCTGTGTCCCGCGCACCGGATGTGACCGTTCGTAGTGGTGTTCGTGGCCGCACACCACCAGATCGACCCGGTACTGATCGAACAGCGGTAGCCATTCCTCGCGGATCCCGAGGTCGGCGCCATTGCTTCGGTCGGTGGTGGAGATCGCAGTCTGATGCATGCAAATGACCACCCAATCAACATCCGGATCGCGTCGTGCGTCGGCGAGTTCGGCCCCAAGCCAGCGCTTTTGCTCTCCGGCCGAGTAGTTATGCACATAGAAGTTGCCACCATCCTGGAAGGCCACGTCGTCGTTGTTCAGGCTGATCACCCGCACCGAGCCGGCGGTGAACGAGTACCACAGGCCGCGGAAATCCGGACTGGACCCGGAATCGGGCAACGCGAAGTACGTCTGATAGGCGCCATAACCGATTGGTCCGTTACCTGATTCGTTCTCGTGATTGCCCGCCGCTGGCATCCACGGCCGGTAACGCGCCGAGCGGGTGTTGTTCTCAAACCAGTCCGACCAGGTGCGAATCCGGTCCTGCGCGAGGTTGGCATAGCACAGGTCGCCGTTAACCAGGTTGAACAGCGGCGCGATGCGCTCGATAGCGACCGTGATATCTCCGGCCGCGGGCGATCCGATGTTGTCGCTGACGTACGTGCCGTTGGCCAACCTGCCTAGCATCGGAGTCGACTGATCTCCGAAACTGGTGAAGCGCAGTGGTTTTCGCCCCATTGGCGCGGTCCGTACTGTTCCCAGCTCAGGGGTAGCGCCGTCGTGCACCGCGGCGTACACGTAGTCGGTGTCCGGGGTCAGATTCGTCAGGCGAGCGTGGTTGACGCGAACCTCGGTGTTGGACTTCGCGTCCCGGTACGTTCGGGTTTCGGCCGCCACGGTGCGGCCGAAACCGGACGTCGGCGTGCCCAGCATGACCCGCGGATTGCGGACGGCGTCTGTGGTATGCCATGACACCACGACCTCGGTACCGGCATTGTGGCCGAATTGCAGATGCAGACCGCCCACCGGCGGCGCACCGTTCCGATCCGGCGGGTACCAGACCGCGGGGCCGCGGGGGTGAGGCCACACCAGTGCGGCCACGCCCACCCCGACGCCGGCGCCGACCCCCGCCCCGACAAGCGCCGTCGCGCCTGTCGTCAGCAACCTGCGGCGACTAATGCCCGTGGGGTGCGGTTCACCACCATCAGCCCGTTCCGGTTCGTCGCTCATTCATGCTTCATACCTGAACCGGGTAACCGGGTAACGAATCCGGTAGCGTTTTCGACATGACGAACGTGCGAAAAGTGACCAACGGGGTCGCGGTGGCAACGTTTGCGGCGGCTCTGGGAGTCGCGGGCGTGGTGGTCAAACCCGCGACCTCACATGCGGACCCCGCGGGGCATCAGGTGACCTACACGGTCACGTCCACCAGCGATCTGACCGGCAACGTTCGGTACATGAACAGCGATCCGCCCAGCCAGGCGGCCTTCGACGCCAACTCGTCGCAGTACATGAACACCGTGCAGACGGCGTTCACGGGCGGGCAGCCGCTGGTTTACACCACCACACTGGCAAACCCGAACCAGTGGGCGATCGTCACCGCCAGTGGGGGGTGTCACTGGCCGAACTGCGGCTCGGGCACTCCCGAACTCCACTGCGAGATCGCCGTGGACGGCCAGGTTGTGGTGACACAAAACGCTACCACCGGCGTGACGTGCTCGACGCGGCCTTGGTAAATGAAGGGGTAGTCAGCCGGCGAACACGTAAACCCATGCGGTCGCGCCCGATCGCAGCGGCACCGAGATGCGGCGATAGTCGTCCACCTCGTACTCGTCGGCGGCGGCCAGCTCGGCCTCGGTGATGGTGAACACCATCCCGTCGAAGTGCGCATCGACCCGCTCGGTCGGCCGCAGGATGGGGTGGCGGTCACTGCCGCTGCTAGCGACGACACGCGGGTCGGTGATGGTGACGTAGTCCAGGTCGAAGCCGACGATCGCGTCGCGGTGGCCGGTGAGCTCGCGGCCGAACGTCGCGAGCTGGACCTCCCGCTGCTGCAGGGTGCCGTAGGAGAACAACAGCTCAGTCACCGCGGTTCCGAATGCGCGACGACGACAACTTCGGCCGGCTCGGCACCGACCGCCCGGATCTTGTGGCTGACCGACGCGTCGAAGTAGGCGCTGTCACCGGTGCCGAGTGTGATGGTCTGGTCTCCGTAATCAAGCTCGATGGTTCCCGCGTGCACAAAGACAAACTCCTGACCCGCATGCTCGGGACGCGGATCGTCGGCCGGGCTGCCCGTCGGGCAAACCACAAACGGCGACATGGACTTTCCAAGAAGGCCCGATGCCAGCACCCGGTAGCGCTCCGCGCCGTGCTTGCCGGCCCGATCGACGGTGATCTTCTCCTCAGCGGCCTCGTCGGAGAACAGTCGCCCGACGTCGACATCGAGTGCTTTGGCGACCTTCAACGCCACCGCGATTGACGGTGTGCTCTGCCGACGCTCGATCTTGGACAGGTAGCTCTTGGTCAGCCCGGTCTGCTCGGCGAGTGCCTCCAGGGTCAGTCCGCGTTGCCTGCGGACGGCGCGCAGTAGTGCTGTCACTCGCACTCCCTCTTCGGTCGCTCAGGACACAAGTTTCCTATGGCGCTATATGGTGTCATGCATGGCAACCACGTTCTCTGATTCGAAGTCCGAATTGATGCGCCGCGCGCAGGAGCAGTTGACCGCCAACGTGGCCGATTCGCAGTTGACCACCCGGCAAAAGCTGGCGCTGACCTGCCGCGCTCTCCTCGACGCCGGCCATGATTCCGGGCTGGCCGGACAGATCACCGCCCGAGCCGAGGAGCCCGGGACCTACTACACCCAGCGACTCGGTCTTGGTTTCGACGAGATCACTGAAGACAATCTGCTGTTGGTCGACGAGGACCTCAACGTGCTCGATGGCGACGGAATGGCCAACCCCGCCAACCGTTTTCACAGCTGGATCTATCGCGCGCGACCCGATGTGCAGTGCATCGTGCACACCCACGCCTTCCACGTGGCCGCGCTATCGATGCTGGAGGTTCCGCTGATCGTCTCGCACATGGACACGACGCCGCTGTACGACGACTGCGCCTTCCTCGCTAAGTGGCCCGGCGTTCCGGTCGGCAACGAGGAGGGCGAGATCATCAGCGCCGCACTCGGTGACAAGAAGGCCGTCCTGCTGGCCCATCACGGACAGGTAATCGCCGGTGCCAGCATCGAAGAGGCGTGCTCGCTGGGCATCCTGATCGAGCGCGCCGCGAAACTACAACTGGCCGCCATGGCCGCCGGCACTGTGAAAGAACTACCTGAGCAACTGGCCCGTGAGGCCCACGACTGGACGCTGACACCCGCGCGCAGCCGGGCGAACTTCGCCTATTACGCCCGCCGCGCTCTGGCGCGGCATCCTGAGGCCGTGTCCAGCTAGAACCCTTGTCCGCCAACTGAATTCGAGGAGCCTGTCTGTGCCCGACATGCACGGCATCATCGCCTACCCAGTGACCCCGTTCGGCACCGATGCGGCAGCCGGTATTGACACCACGCGGCTCGCTGCGCTCGTCGATCGGCTGGTTTCCGCCGGGGTCCACGCGATTGCCCCGCTCGGCAGCACCGGCGAACTGGCCTACCTCGAAGAGCCCGAGTTCGACGCCGTCGTCGATACCACGATCGCTACCGTCGACGGCCGACTGCCGGTCATCGTCGGGGTGTCAGATGTGACCACCGCCAAGACGATTCGGCGTGCCCGGTACGCCGAAAAGGCCGGTGCAGACGCGGTGATGATCCTGCCGGTGTCCTACTGGAAGCTCACCGAGCGGGAGATCGTGCAGCACTACCGCAGCATCGGCGAGTCGATCGGGATCCCGATCATGGCGTACAACAACCCGGCCACCAGTGGCGTGGACATGCGCCCCGAACTACTGGTCACCATGTTCGAGACCATCGAGAACGTCACCATGGTAAAGGAATCCACCGGTGACTTGTCCCGCATGCAGCGCATCGCCGAACTCAGCGGCGGCCGGCTGCCGTTCTACAACGGCAGCAACCCGCTGGTGCTCGACGCGCTGCGGGCCGGCGCTTCCGGATGGTGCACGGCCGCTCCGAACCTGCGGCCCCAGCCGTGCATCGACCTGTACAACGCGGCGCGCGCGGGCGATCTGGAGAAGGCACAGACCCTTTACGACGACCTCAAGCCGCTGTTGGAGTTCATCGTCGCGGGCGGCCTGGCGACCACCGTGAAGGCCGGACTCGATCTGCTTGGGTTCCCGGCCGGGGATCCCCGGGCGCCGCTGCTTCCGCTCGACGAACACGGGCGTGCTCAGTTGCAGGACCTGCTGACTGGCGCCTGACCGGGCCTCGGCCTACCCGAGGGCTACCCGAGGTCTTGGGCCGCGAACGTGTTGCACTTGTTCGGGTCACCCGTCTGATACCCGACGGTGAACCACTTCTGCCGTTGTTCGGAGGAACCGTGTGTCCAGGATTCGGGGCTGGTGCGGCCGGTCGCCTGGCGCTGGATGCGATCGTCGCCCACCGATGCCGCGGCCGAGAGAGCGTCTTGGATGTCCTTGTCGCTCAACGGCTGCAGGTACGGCACTCCGGTGCCCTCCTGCTTGACGGTCGACGCGTAGTGCGCCCAAATCCCGGCGTAGCAGTCGGCCTGCAGCTCAGTGCGCACGCCGTTGCCGCCCGCGCCCTGCGCACCCTGCTGGGAGCGGCCGAGCAACCCCTGCAGTTGTTGCACGTGATGGCCGTATTCATGAGCCACCACGTACTCCTGTGCGAGCGGTCCGCCGCTGGAACCGAATTGGTCGACCAGCACCTGGAAGAAGTCGGTGTCGAAGTACGCCGTCTGGTCCACCGGGCAGTAGAACGGGCCGACCGCGCTGGTCGCCTGTCCGCAGCCGGTGTCCACCGAACCGCGGAACAGCACCACATGCGGGCGGGTGTACTTCGGCATCAGCTGATGCCAAACCGCGTCCACGGAGTTTCCGGTCGCCACCACGCGGCACTGCACGTATTTGTTCGCGTCGGCCCCGGTTTTGCACTGACTCAGGTCGTAACCGGGTGCCGAGTAGTCGCTGGTGCTCATCTGCTGCTGGTCCATCACGCGACCGGGATCGACACCCAGGAACATCGCGACGAGCACGATCAACAGCCCGCCGAGGCCGCCCCCGATGGCAATCGGCCCGATCCCACCGCCGCCGGACGACGACGCGGTGCTGGTGTCGATCTGCATACCCTCGTTGAAGGTCATCGCACGCTCCCGAAATCTGACCCGGCAGTCTGACCCCTCCAGTTTGGCAGGGCTGGCTACCCGGGCCGAACCAGCCTAACGCTGTTGTGTAGCGGGGGCGTCGGTGTAGCAGTGGCCGAACCAAGAACATCGCCACCCGCGCCGGCCCGGCGGGTTTCTGCGCCATGGCCCAGGTCAGCCGGCAACCACCGGTATGACGTCGACTCGGTAATCTTCGGCGAATGCGGCGACCGCTCGTGTCGAGCGTTCATTGAACCGGAATGCCATGCGGGTGAACGGTTCCCAGGCCGGGAACTCTTCCTTCCCGACCTGGAGCTGACCAGCCCCCGCGCAATTCGGCGGTGCGGGTGGTGCCGCCGCCACGCGGCTCGGGACTCGTCCAGGTCACCTTGGTGATCAAAGCGTTACCCAGCGCGGCCAGGACTCGGCGTCGGCAAACACCTCGAACAGCTGCTCGGGCGTGATGGCGAGATCGACGCTGTTGCGGCGTCGGCAAGGCGCGTTGTCGGTGAAACTCAGGTCGACGCGCTCGCAGGGGAACATCGGCTAAACCTAGCCGGGGCCGTCGCTGGCCGCGGCCAGGAGCGGCACCACAACGTCGCTGATCGGTGTCGCCAGGCCGTGGGCGCGAGCCTTCCGGATGATCACCCCGTTGCGGATGTCCCATTCCAGCCGGCGGTGATCTTCCCGGTCGGCCAGCATCGAGGTGCCCATATCCTCCGGAGCCTGACGGAGAAGGCCGACCAACTCATCGACCGCGTCGTCCGGGAGCCGGGCACCCTCGGCCTGCGCGACGGCCAGGCATTCGGCGACATAGCGGCGCGACAGCGCGGCGACGTCGTCGCGGCGGAACATGCCCGACCGCCGGCCGGACAGCGCCATGAACCCGGCCAGCGCATTGACGAGCAGTTTGCGCCAGGCCGCGGTGATGAAGTCGGGGTCGCAATCCACCCGGCAGCCGGCGCCGCGTAGCAGCTCGGCGACCGTCTCCGCCGTGGGTCCGCTCGGCAGCACCAGCCGGGCTTCGGTGCGCAACCGCACCCACCCTTCTGGCTGGGTCTCGGCGCCGTACCAGACGATCCCTGGGACCACCGCCGACGACGGGCAGTGCGGCTGCACCTGCTCGACCTGTTCGACTCCGTTTTGCAGCACCGCGACAATGGTGTGCTCGTCGCACAGCCGGGCCAGCCAGCCGGCTGCGTCGTCGTTCTGGGTGGCTTTGACGGCCAGCACGACGACGTCGACCGGGCCGGACACCTCGCTGGGGTCGGTGTGCACCGGACCGGGCACCACGATCCGATCTTCGCCGTCGGGCCGCAGTTCGATGCTGTCGCGCGGAGTGTGACCGCACACCAGTACCGAATTCCCGGCCTTGTACAAAAGCGCGGCGACCGTCGTGCCGACGGCGCCCGGACCGACTAGTGCAATGTTCGTGGCGATGGGACCGAAATTACCGGTACCCGGCGCTGCATGAGGACGCGGCCCGGCCCTTTAGACTGGGCTTTCGTTTTAAGGCGGGTTCAATCCGGGTGAAGGGGAGTGTTGTGCTGCGCAGCCACGCCGCTGGTTCGCTTCGGAATCGCGACGCAGGGCAGCGGATGACATTGGCCGGCTGGGTGGCTCGCCGCCGCGATCACGGCGGCGTTATCTTCATCGATCTGCGGGACGCCTCCGGCATCGCACAGGTCGTGTTCCGCGCCGCCGACGTGCTGGCACAGGCGCACCGGCTGCGCGCTGAGTTCTGCGTCGCGGTCGACGGCGTCGTCGAGATCCGCCCGGAAGGCAACGCCAACCCGGAGATCGCCACCGGGGATATCGAGGTCAACGCGACGTCGCTGACGGTGCTCGGCGAATGCGCGCCGCTGCCGTTCCAGCTCGACGAGCCCGCGGGCGAGGAGTTGCGGCTGAAGTACCGCTACATTGACCTGCGCCGCGACGGCCCGGGCGCGGCAATTCGGCTGCGCTCCAAAATCAATGCGGCTGCGCGCGGTGTGCTGGCCAGCCACGACTTCGTTGAGGTCGAGACGCCGACGATGACCCGCTCGACGCCGGAGGGGGCGCGCGACTTTTTGGTGCCGGCGCGGCTGCAGCCCGGGTCGTTCTACGCGCTGCCGCAGAGCCCGCAGCTGTTCAAGCAGTTGCTGATGGTGGCCGGGATGGAGCGTTACTACCAGATCGCCCGCTGCTATCGCGACGAGGATTTCCGTGCCGACCGGCAGCCCGAGTTCACCCAGCTCGACATGGAGATGAGCTTCGTCGATGCCGAAGACATCATCGCGATCTCTGAGGAGATCCTGACCGCGCTGTGGGCGTTGATCGGCTACCAGATTCCGACGCCGATCCCGCGGATCACTTATGCGGAAGCCATGCGGCGGTTCGGGTCGGACAAGCCCGACATGCGGTTCGGGCTGGAGCTCGTCGAGTGCGCAGAGTTCTTCTCCGACACCACGTTCCGCGTCTTTCAGGCGCCGTACGTCGGTGCGGTCGTGATGCCCGGCGGCGCCTCGCAGCCGCGTCGCACGCTGGACGGCTGGCAGGACTGGGCCAAACAGCGCGGACACCGCGGACTGGCTTACGTGCTGGTCGCCGACGACGGCACGCTGGGTGGTCCGGTGGCCAAGAACCTGACCGACGTTGAACGCGACGGTCTGGCCGCACACGTCGGGGCCAAGCCCGGGGATTGCATCTTCTTTTCGGCGGGCCCGGCGAAGTCGTCGCGGGCACTGCTGGGCGCTGCGCGCGGCGAGATCGCCAACCGGCTCAATCTGATCGACCCCGATGCGTGGGCGTTCGTCTGGGTGGTCGACCCGCCCCTGTTCGAGCCCGCCGACGAGGCGACCGCCGCCGGTGAAGTGGCGGTGGGCTCCGGTGCGTGGACGGCGGTGCATCACGCCTTCACCGCGCCACAACCGGAGTGGGAGGACAGCATCGAATCCGAACCAGGCAGCGTGCTGGCCGATGCGTACGACATCGTCTGCAACGGCCACGAGATCGGTGGCGGCTCGATTCGTATCCACCGCCGCGACATCCAGGAACGGGTGTTCGCAGTGATGGGCCTGGACAAGGCCGAGGCGGAAGATAAGTTTGGATTCCTGTTGGAGGCGTTCATGTTTGGCGCGCCCCCGCACGGCGGCATTGCGTTCGGCTGGGACCGGATCACCGCGCTGCTGGCCGGGATGGACTCTATCCGTGAGGTGATCGCGTTCCCGAAGACCGGCGGCGGTGTCGACCCGCTCACCGATGCGCCGGCGCCGATCACCGCCCAGCAGCGCAAGGAGTCCGGAATAGACGCAAAGCCCAAACGGGTTGACGAGGCATGACCGAACAGACCCCTGACACCGAAACGCTGAACGCGTTCAACAAGAACATCGTCGACGAGTTCCGGGCCAACGAGGGCAAGGTCGGTGGCCAATTCGCCAATGCCGACCTGCTGCTGCTGACCACGACGGGCGCCAACTCCGGCCAACGCCGGGTGTCGCCGCTGGCCTATTTCCGCATCGACGGCAAGCTGATCATCATCGGCTCCTTCGCCGGCGCCGACGTCAATCCGGCCTGGGTGCACAATCTGCGGGCCAACCCGCGGGCACACGTCGAGATCGGTACCGACGCGTTCGACGTGACGGCTCGCGAACTCCCGGCCGAGGAGCGGGCCGAGCTCTTCCCGAAAGTCACCGCCGCGGCACCGGGCTTCGCGGAGTATCAGGCGAACACCAGCCGGATGATTCCGCTGTTCGAGTTGCGGCCGGCCTGACTCGTCGAGCAATGCCGCGCACCCTGAGATAAGCAAGCGTCATGAGCACTTCGCTGCTGACCAGGGCGGCCGGTAGGGGCAAGGCGGCTGTCCAACGGCTCAAGGACTTGTGGTTCACGCTCATTCAGACATCGGTCGCTTCGGGCCTGGCCTGGTATATCGCCAACGATGTGCTCGCCCATCGCCAGCCGTTCTTCGCGCCGGTCGCCGCCGCGGTGTGCTTATCGATCAGCAACGTGTTACGCGCCCAGCGCGCCGTCCAGATGATGATCGGTGTGACCCTGGGGATCGGGATCGGCACCGTAGTGGTAGGGCTGCTCGGCGCGGGGGCCGTCCAAGTCGGTGTCACGGCGCTGATCGCGCTGAGTGTTGCGGTGCTGATCGGGCAGGGCTTCATCGGCCAAGGAATGATGTTCGCCAACCAGACCGTCGTTTCGTCGATCCTGGTGCTGGCGCTATATCGCAGCGGCGTCGGTTACGAACGCATCTCCGACGCCCTGATCGGTGGTTGCCTGGCCATCGTGTTCGCCGTATTGCTGTTCCCGGCCGACCCGTTGAAAGTGCTGCGCAGGGCGCGCATCGGGGTGCTGAACGTGCTGCACGGTGTCCTGTCCCGCACGGCGGATTTCGCCGCCGCGCGCAGGGAGGCCGCGCCCGACTGGCCGCTGTCAGCCGTGGATCGGGTGCACGAACAGGTGGGCGGGCTGATCCAGGCCCGCGCCACGGCCCGTCAGCTCGTACGGCTTTCACCGAGGCGATGGCGGCTGCGCGACACCGTCCGGGGCGCGGATCACCAGGCCGTGCATGTGGCCTTGCTCGCCGTCTCGGTGCTGCAGCTGGCTCGTGTCGTCGCGCCCGCCCTTGACGGATGCAACTGGCTTCCCCAACCCGTGCACGCCGTGCTCGCCGAGCTCGTGGCGGCTACGGTCCTTGCTGACGCAGATCCCGTCGCGGCGACCGAACACGCCGCCGCGGCGCGTCGCCTTGCTTCCGAGCTGCACTCGGTTGCCCGCGACAGGAGAGAGGTGGTGCTCGCTGATGTCGTCCAGACCTGCGTCGACGACCTACAACGGGTGATCGACCTTCGCCCGTCCTGAATCGCAGGCGTCAGGGCGAATCGGCGAGGAACTCCTGGACCAGCTTCTTGGGCGCCTGCGTCAGCCAGGCCTCGGTGATCAGCTCCTCGAGGTCGAGGACTTCGATTTCGGCCAGCTTGACCAGCACCGCCGGATAACCGTCGAAATGGGGGGTGGTGAAATACACCCGCGGCTCGTCGGCGATCAGCGCGAACTTGACGCCCTCATCGGAGACCCGGACACCGAGGATGTCGCCCTCCGGTGGCTCCGACCCGGCCGCCGCCAGAGCTTCACGGTCGGACTTGCGCAGTGGCCGCTCCCAAGCCATCAGTTTCTTGCCGACCCGCCAGTCGTGCGGTGATGGCTCCGCGGTGAGTGGCAACCCGCCAACGATGCGGGCGACGTCGTTCCACGTGGCCACGTCTTGATTGTGCGCCGGGCGCCGCAGCTTTGGCCTGCTTATCGGTGTATTTGGCGCATCTGATAGCCGCGGCCAGCTGCCGCCCAGCGGCTCCCTGCTGCCCATGCCACACTGGGTTCCCATTTTGTGTCGCAGTAGCGAAGAGATTAGTCAAAATCGCGGTGTGAGATCAGTGTGCGGTCACGACCAGCCGTGTGATGTGATCGGCCTTGCCGCCAACCGAGTCGAAGACGTCAGGAGGCACCTCTTTGTCAGGAGGTAGCGCGTTGCCGTCTGAGGCCTTGCACGGCTCTGGGCAGGCCGCTCGTCTGGTCGGTGGGCCGTACGACCCCGATCAGCTGTTGGCCGGCTACCGCGCCGCGTGGGCTCAGGAGCCGCTGTTCGACGTGCGCGGCGGCAGATCCGGATTCGCGGGATACGACGAGTTCGTGGATGCTGCCGGCAACGTCCGGCCGGGCTGGCGGGAGCTCGCCGAAATCGTCGGCGAGCGCGGACGCGCCGGCCTGGACCGGCTGCGCGCGACGGTCAGTGCTCTGGTCGACAACGACGGCATCACCTACATCGCAACCGACCACAGCGACCGCAAGACCAAACGCAAAGGCCGCGCAGCCCGCAACGGTCACGCGACCGGCGGCCCCACACCCTGGCAGCTGGACGCACTGCCACTGCTGGTCACCCCGGAAGACTGGGCCACGTTGGAATCCGGTGTGGTGCAGCGCAGCCGGCTGCTCGGCGCGGTGCTGGCCGACCTCTACGGGCCGCGTCGCTGCGTCACCGGCGGAGTCTTGCCGGCTGCGCTGCTGTTCGCGCATCCCGGCTACATCCGGGCGGCTAATGCGATCGAAATACCAGGCCGTCACCAGCTTTTCATGCACGGCTGCGACGTCAGCCGGGACCGAGCCGGAAGCTTTGTGGTCAATGCGGACTGGACGCAGGCCCCGTCGGGAGCCGGATACGCGTTGGCCGACCGCCGGGTGGTGGCACACGCGGCTCCCGACCTGTACGAAAGGGTAGGGCCGCGACCCGCGTCACCGTTCGCGCAGACCTTGCGGCTGGCGCTCATCGATGCCGCGCCCGAGGCCGCTGAGGACCCCATGGTGGTGGTGCTCACCCCCGGCATCCACTCCGAGACGGCGTTTGACCAGGCCTATCTGGCATCCGTGCTGGGGTTCCCGCTGGTGGAAAGCGCTGACCTGGTGGTCCGCGACGGCAAGCTATGGATGCGGTCGTTGGGCACGCTGAAACGGGTCGACGTCGTGTTGCGCCGCGTCGACGCCGATTATGCCGATCCGCTGGATCTGCGGTCCGATTCGAGGCTGGGCGTGGTCGGGTTGGTCGAGGTGCTCCGGCGCGGGGCGGTGACGGTGGTCAACACACTGGGCAGCGGCATCCTGGAAAGCCCGGGACTTATGCGGTTTTTGCCCGAGCTGTCCCTACAGCTGCTCGGCGAAACCCCGTTGCTGCCAACGGCTTCGCTGTACTGGGCCGGTATCGATGCGGAGCGCTCCCACCTACTGACCCACCTCTCGTCGCTGCTGATCAAGTCGACCACCGGCGGCGAACCCATCGTTGGCCCCATGCTCTCGGCGAAACAGCGCCAGACGCTGGCTGCACGCATCGAGGCCGCGCCGTGGCAGTGGGTCGGCCAGGAACTGCCGCAGTTTTCGTCGGCGCCCACCGACCACTACCCGGGCGGGCTGGCTGCCGCCGGCGTTGGGATGCGTTTGTTCACCGTGTCACAACGCGGCGGTTACGCACCGATGATCGGCGGCCTGGGGTATGTCCTGGCACCCGGGAATGCCGGGTACAGGCTGAATACCGTTGCGGCTAAAGATATCTGGGTCCAGCCGCCGGCGCGTGCCCAAGCCGAGGTCACGGTGTCCCCGGTGGAGCTGGCAGCAGGGGTGAAGCCTGGCGGCACTCGCGGCATCAGTTCGCCGCGGGTGCTATCCGACTTGTTCTGGGTAGGACGCTACGCCGAGCGCGCTGAGGGCATGGCCCGGTTACTGACCGTCACCCGCGAGCGTTACCACGAATACCACCACCGCGAGGACACCGACGGCAGCGAATGTGTGCCGGTGCTTCTCGGCGCACTCGGGCAGATCACCGGCACCGATACGACCGGCGCCGACGCGCAGGCGACCCTGTGGTCGTTGACGGTCGACCGGGAGCGTTCGGGATCGCTGGCGCAGTCGGTCGAACGGCTCGGGCTGGCTGCCCGGGCGGTGCGTGATCAGATGTCCAAGGACACGTGGATGGTGCTCGGTAGCGTCGAGCGGATGCTGGCCCAATTGTCGGACCCGGTCCCGCGCGGGCCCCTGGAAGCCTTCGAAGCTGGAGAACCGGGCGAGCCGGTCGAACCCCCGGAACCTCCCGCATCCGCCGACGACACAGAGCTGGCCGCAGTGCACGCCGCGACGCTGGCGGGAATGCTGGCGCTGTCCGGGGTGGCCGCAGAATCGGTGGTGCGCGATGTCGACTGGAGGATGACCGATATCGGCAAACGGATCGAACGAGGGCTTTGGCTGACCGCATTGCTGGGTTCCACCCTGCTCAAGGCCCGCAGCCGCGGCGCCGAGCAAACGATCATCGAATCCACGCTGGTGGTCTGCGAGTCATCGGTGATTTACCTCCGGCGCAACCTGGGCGTGGTGAGTGTTGCCACCGTCGCCGAGCTGGTGCTTTTCGAGGCCGAGAACCCGCGGTCGCTGGCTTACCAGCTGGAGCGGCTGCGCGCCGACCTGAGGGCACTACCGGGAGCGTCGGGCTCGTCGCGGGCCGAACGGTTGGTCGACGACATCAGCACCCGGCTGCGCCGGCTCGACCCGGCAGACCTCGATCAGGTCACCGCTGACGGGGAGCGTGCCGAGCTGGCCGGGCTGCTGAGCGGCATGCACAACGGGCTGCTCGACCTGGCCAATGTGATCACCTCCACCCAGCTCTCACTGCCCGGCGAGATGCAGCCGCTGTGGGGACCCGACCGGCGCCGAGTGGTGCCATGACGTCAAACGAAGCCCCCGAAGCCCAAGCCCCAGTCACCCGACGGTATCGAGTCAGTCACCGTACCGAATACCGCTACTCCGACATCGTGACCAGCTCGTACGGCCGCGGGTTTCTCACGCCGCGGGACTCACTGCGGCAGCGTTGCGTCGATCATCGGTTGGATATTCAACCCGCCCCCGCCGACAGCTCCACCAGCCGCGACAGCTACGACAACATCAGCACCTATTTCCACGTCACTGTGCCGCACCGCACCCTGACGATCACCAGCGAGTCCATCGTCGACGTGCTCCCGCCGGCGCCCGGGCTGTACACCAGCGGGCCGGCTTGTGAACCGTGGGAGGCTGCCCGGCCGGCCGGGCTGGAGGGAGCGCTCGCGACCGAATTCACCCTGGACCTGGATCCGCCGGAGATCACCGATGAAGTCCGCCAGTACGCGGCCCCCAGCTTCGTGCCCGGACGCCCACTGATCGAGGTGCTGCGCGACCTCGCGTCCCGGATCTACACCGACTTCACCTACCGTTCGGGGTCCACGACGATCTCCACCGGAGTCAATGAGGTTCTGAGGGCCCGAGAAGGGGTATGCCAAGACTTCGCCAGGCTGGCGATCGCTTGCCTGCGAGCCAATGGCCTGGCGGCCAGCTATGTGTCCGGTTATCTGGCCACTGACCCGCCGCGCGGAAAGGATCGGATGATCGGTATCGACGCAACCCATGCCTGGGCCTCGGTGTGGATCCCGCAAAAGCCCGGGCAGTTCGAATGGTTGGGGCTGGATCCCACCAATGACCAGATGGTCGACGAGCGGTACATCGTCGTCGGCCGGGGCCGCGACTACGCGGACGTGCCGCCGCTGCGCGGCATCATCTACACCAACTCCGAGAACAGCGTGATCGACGTCGCCGTCGACGTAGCGCCCTGCGAAGGCGATTCGCTGCATGCGTGACTTCCACTGCCCCAACTGCGGCCAGCGCCTGACGTTCGAGAACTCGGCGTGCCTGTCGTGCGGCAGCGCGCTGGGTTTTTCCCTCGAGCAGATGGCACTGCTGGTGATCGCCAAGGGCGACGAGGGCGACCACGCCGGTGCCGTCGATGCCGACGACTATCAACTGTGCGCCAATCTCCATCTCGCCGAATGCAATTGGCTGGTCGGAAAGGATCATCCCGGCGGACTCTGCACGTCGTGCGCGCTGACTCTGGAACGGCCCAACGATGCCGACACCGTCGGCCTGGCCGGGTTCGCCCGGGCCGAGGCGGCCAAGCGACGGCTGATCGCCGAGCTGCACGAGCTGAAGTTGCCGATCGTCGGACGCGACCGGGATCCCGACTACGGATTGGGATTCCGCCTGCTGTCCAGTGCGCACGAGAAGGTGCTCACCGGGCACGACAACGGGGTCATCACACTGGACTTGGCCGAGGGCGACGATGTCCATCGTGAACAGCTGCGGGTTGAGATGGACGAGCCGTACCGGGCCCTGCTCGGGCACTTCCGGCACGAGATCGGGCATTACTACTTCTACCGGCTGATCGCCCCGTCAAGCGACTACCTGGCAAGGTTTAACGAGCTGTTTGGCGATCCCGACGCCGACTACTCCGACGCGCTGGACCGGCACTACCGGGACGGCGCGCCCGAGGGTTGGCAAGAAAGCTTCGTCTCGTCGTATGCGACCATGCACGCCGCCGAGGATTGGGCCGAGACGTTCGCCCATTATCTGCACATCCGCGACACGCTGGACACCTCGGCCTGGTGCGGTCTGGCACCGGCGTCGGCGACCTTCGACCGGCCGGCGTTGGGCCCCAGCGCCTTTCGGAACATCATCGAGATGTGGCTGCCGTTGTCGTGGTCGCTGAACATGGTGAACCGATCGATGGGCCACGACGACCTGTATCCCTTCGTGCTGCCGGTCGCCGTTTTGGACAAGATGCAGTTCATCCACACCGTCATCGACGAGGTGACAGGGAGCCCAGTCAAGGGCACCGACGGGGCACGGGCCGGAGCCCCTAGTTAGGGGTCCGGCCCGGCCAGCTCGCTATGCCAGCTGGGGACCCGGTGGTATGCCGGGTGGGGGTCCCGGCTGGTAACCCGGCTGTTGCAGCGCAACGACCCGGCCGCCCGAAAGCTTGCGGTAGGTGTAGATCTGGATGAGCAGGGCCACCGGAAGAGCGACGAGCAGGCCTACCCCGCACAGCAATTCGCCGACGAGGACGATCGCGTACTGCACCAGCCACGACAGCAGAGCGCCGCCGACGTTGGACCTGGCGGTCGCGATGCTGGCCTTCACGGAGTCAACAGGCGAGAGGGATCGGTCGACCACAAACGCGATGGCGAACTGCGCGAGGAAGCCGAAGATCAGGCCCGGGATGATGCACAACGCTGTTCCGATCGAGGTGCCAACCGCGACCAGCAACGCGGTGAGGAACACAGGGCCCAGATTGCGCGGTTTGAAGAATGATCCGATGCTCACCGGCTTTCCGTCGGCGATGTCAAGGCAACCGGTGACAAATCCGGCGGCCATGAAGATCGCCGCTACGAAGATCAGGATGTAGCCGATGACCATGACGGCGATCGAGGCGGCGCCAAACGTCACGCTTGCGCCTCCGACGGTGTTGCCATAGGCGTCGGTGTAAGTGGTGTCCGTGCGCTGGCCGAGGGCCACGGGCAGGAACCCGGCGACAAGGCCTAGAACAGTCAGCACCGCGCCGTAGCCCAGGACCGGAACGATGAGCGCTACGGCGTTCTGCGTGAACTTGTTCCACGCCCAGCTCACCGCGTCGCCAACGTTGAACTGCGGGGGCATCGGGCCGCTGGGCGGGGTACCGTAACCCGGTTGCGGCGGGTAGCCGGCCGGGGGTGCGCCGTAGCCGGGGGGCGGTGGGCCCCCGGGGGGTGGGGGTGGAGGCGGCATGCCGTAACCGGGCGGCGGGGCCTCGCCGGAGGGTGGGCCGGGAGGTGGACCATATCCGCCAGGCGGTGGGCCCGCGTGCCGGCCATAGCCGGGGGCCGGGGGAGGCGCGCCGTAACCGGGTGGCGGTGGGGGTGGGGGTGGGGGTGGGGTGCCGTAACCGGGTGGCGGTGGGTAGCCCGGAGGGCTCTGGTTGCCACCGTAGGGGTCGGCCGGGTTGCCTGGGTAGTCTGGGGGCTGGCTCATTGCCGTCCTAATGGTTTCTAGTTCGCTGTGATCGAGTAAACGCGCGGAACCAAGCAAACCGGAACTTAGCAAATATGCCGCGCAGGCGCGCGGGTACCCGCCCTGTCATTTGGTCGGTCGCCTCCGGCGAGGGCACGGGTCCGCGCTCCGTCAGGAGGGCATGGTATGCCTGAAGCCGTGTCCGACGGTCTGTTTGACCTGCCCGGCGCAGCGCAGCCGACCGACCATGACCTGGGCGTGTCGGCCGGGGCACCGCTGCCGGTGCGGATGCGCCCGGCATCGCTGGCCGAAGTGGTCGGGCAGGACCACCTGCTGGCGCCCGGGTCACCGCTGCGCCGGTTGGTGGAGGGCTCGGGGGTGGCATCGGCCATCCTCTACGGCCCGCCGGGAAGCGGTAAGACAACGCTGGCGGCGTTGATCTCACAGGCGACCGGACGCCGTTTCGAGGCGCTCTCAGCGTTGTCGGCCGGTGTCAAGGACGTGCGGGCCGTTATAGAAAGTGCTCGAAATGCGCTCCTCCGCGGCGAACAGACGGTGCTGTTCATCGACGAAGTGCACCGGTTCTCCAAGACCCAGCAGGACGCCCTGCTGTCCGCGGTGGAGAACCGGGTGGTGTTGCTGGTCGCAGCGACTACCGAGAACCCGTCGTTTTCTGTGGTGGCGCCGCTGCTGTCACGATCGCTGATCCTGCAGTTGCGGCCGCTGACGGCCGCTGACATCCGAACGGTGGTGCAGCGCGCGATCGAGGACCCCCGCGGCCTGGGTGGGCGGGTCGCGGTGCAGCCGGAGGCTGTGGACCTGCTGGTGCAATTGGCGGCCGGCGACGCCCGCCGGGCCCTGACCGCGTTGGAGGTGGCAGCCGAGGTCAGCGAGGTGGTCAGCGTCGAAACTATCGAGCAGTCCCTGGACAAAGCCGCGGTGCGCTACGACCGCGACGGCGACCAGCACTACGACGTCATCAGCGCCTTCATCAAATCGGTGCGCGGCTCCGATGTCGACGCCGCGTTGCACTATCTGGCCCGAATGCTGGTTGCGGGGGAGGATCCACGGTTCATCGCCCGCCGCCTGATGATCCTGGCCAGCGAGGACATCGGCATGGCCGACCCGACCGCCCTGCAGACCGCGGTCGCCGCCGCACAGACGGTGGCTTTGATCGGCATGCCCGAAGCCCAGCTGACGCTGGCGCATGCCACCATCCACCTGGCCACCGCGCCGAAGTCGAACGCGGTCACCACCGCGCTGGGTGCGGCAATGGATGACATCAAGGCGGGCAAGGCCGGATGGGTGCCGGCCCATCTGCGCGACGGGCACTATTCCGGTGCGTCGGCGCTGGGCAACGCGCAGGGCTACAAGTACTCCCACGATGCCCCGGACGGCATTGTCGCCCAACAGTATCCGCCGGATGAGCTGGTGGGCGTGGACTACTTTCGGCCCACCGGTCGCGGCGGCGAACGTGAGATCGCCGGCCGACTCGACCGGCTGCGGGCGATCATCCGCAATAGGCGCCGGTGACAGCGGCGTTCCGCTCGGTGCAACGGCAAAATGGTGCGTCCGTACAAGGGGAACAACGCGCGGGGGACGTGGGCCGCACATGCGCGGAGGCTGAACGCCCTCGACAACGTGCGTGCTGGATGCTGCGCGTCCGGCCCCGCACAGTAATTGTCATGGCAGACGTTCATGTCCAAACTGCATCACCGGCTACCGGCTGTCCTGGGCACCAGTGGCCCAGACGCACAAAATCGGGCTGGGCGTGGGCAGTAGCTGCGGCCAGTCCTGAACCGGCCAGACCCAAACCCCCGTTTCGTCACGCCGGTTCTGGGTGGATGATGGTGGTTGCGGTTCGGCCGGCGCGCGAAAACTGTTGCGGGACTTGGATGCTGTTGGCGACCATCGATAACCAACGGAGAGGGCGGTCACCGATGAAGACGTTCACCGACGAAGAGATGGGCCAATTGCTGCCCAACGCCAAGCCCTACAGCGTCGTCATCCTCAAGCAAGGGCCGAAGTTCAACGATGACAGCGCTCCGGCGATCGTCTGGGAGCACGGACGCCGCAATTTCGGGCTGCGTGACCACGGTGTACTGGCGGTGGTCCTGCCGGTGACCGACGGGTCCGACGTCTGCGGCATCGGGGTGTTCGCCGCGCCGATCGACGACACCACCGCGATCATGAACGACGACCCCGGAGTGGCGGCCGAAGTGTTCACCTACGAGGTGCACCCCTGCCGCGGATTCCCCGGGGATTCGCTGCCGTAACTTCGGGACTCAGACCAGCTCGGGCACTCGCAAGTGCGCGATCGCCAGCTCGAATTCGGCCACGTCGAGTACCTCGGCTCCCAAGTCCCGGACGCGCCTGCTGCGCAGCTCGGTGGCCCGGTCGCGGTTTCGGGCCATCGCGTCCAGGCTGTCGAACGTCGAGCACGACACCGCCCGCCGGCATGCGGGGTGGTCGACCATCAGGCTGGCACTGCAGAACCCGTCGAGATTCTCCATCTCCGGAAGCACGGACGTCCGGTAGAAGTCCAGGGATCGGCTGAGCTGATCCGGCACCACCTTGAGCCAGGTGGCCCGCACGCATGCCCCTTCGTGTGAGTGGTGGTCACGGTGCAGCAGAGCGATGTCCCATTCTTCGACCCGCGCGCTGCCGTCGAACATCATCGCGGCCCGGTCACGAACGGGAGCCACCCGCTCGGCGCCGGCGCGCATCTTCTCCAAGCTCTCCCAGGAGCTGGTGGCAATGCAGGTGCCGGAATGCCGGTCGACCAACAGCGACAGCCCGACACACCCGTCAATCTCCTGCAGGGCGGGCATGACGACATCGCGAACATGCGCAATTCCAATGTCGACCGACAAGGGTTGCGCCTGGATGGTGGTAGAGCGTGCGTACACGATCGACCCCTCCTGTGTCGGGGCAGCGCCCCGGTGGCGCCACCGGTCCCACCAGATACCTTCCTCCTGCCGGTTACCGCTGGCAATGGTGTGGCCGCGCTCACAAACAATTGGCTGGTCGCAGCCGCCCCGCCGTAGGCTTGGCTAGATGCATACCGATGTGCTGGATGTGGACACCGCGAGTCGCCGCATCGTGGACCTCACCGATGCGGTGCGCAGGTTCTGCTTCAGCTACGGCGATGGCCTGTGCAACGTGTTCGTCCCGCACGCGACGGCCGGGGTCGCGATCATCGAGACCGGTGCCGGCTCCGACGACGACCTGGTCGACACGTTGGAACGGCTGTTGCCGCGTGACGACCGGTACCGGCACGCACACGGCTCCCAAGGCCACGGCGCCGACCATGTGTTGCCGGCGATCGTCGCGCCGTCGGTGACGGTGCCGGTCTCGGGTGGCGAGCCGCAGCTGGGCACCTGGCAAAGCATCGTGCTGGTCGACCTCAACCGGGACAATCCACGGCGGTCGGTGCGGTTGAGCTTTCTGGAGGGTTAGCGCCTCGGTAATGGACGGCACCGGAAGCGGTACTGTGTGCGGTCTTGTCATAACCCGGCGAATAGGCTGGGAATCGACGTCGAAGCAAAAAGGAAGAAGCGGACTACAGTGCAGACACACGAGATCAGGAAGCGGTTCCTTGATCATTTCGTGAAGGCTGGTCACACCGAGGTGCCGAGCGCCTCGGTGATCCTCGACGATCCCAACCTGTTGTTCGTCAACGCCGGGATGGTCCAGTTCGTGCCGTTCTTCTTGGGGCAGCGCACACCGCCGTACGCGACGGCCACCAGCATCCAGAAGTGCATCCGCACCCCGGATATCGACGAGGTGGGCATCACCACCCGGCATAACACGTTCTTTCAAATGGCCGGCAATTTCTCGTTCGGCGACTACTTCAAGCGTGGGGCCATCGAACTGGCCTGGGAGTTGCTCACCAAAAGCGTGGCGGACGGCGGCTACGGCTTGGACCCCGAAAGAATCTGGACGACGGTCTATTTCGACGACGATGAGGCCGTGCGGCTATGGCAGGAAATCGCCGGGCTGCCGGTGGAGCGGATCCAGCGCCGCGGCATGGAAGACAACTACTGGTCGATGGGCATCCCCGGACCGTGCGGCCCGTCATCGGAGATCTACTACGACCGCGGTCCGGAGTTCGGCGTGGACGGCGGCCCGATAGCCAACGAAGACCGCTACGTCGAGCTGTGGAACCTGGTGTTCATGCAAAGCGAACGCGGCGAAGGCGCAGGCAAAACCGACTTCCAGATCCTCGGCCCGTTGCCCCGCAAGAACATCGACACCGGCATGGGCGTCGAGCGGGTCGCGTTCGTGCTGCAGGGCGTGCACAACGTCTACGAAACCGACCTACTGCGGCCGGTCATAGAAAAAGTGGCCACCGTGGCCGCGCGTCCCTATGACGTCGGCACACCCGAAGATGATGTGCGCTACCGCGTCATCGCCGACCACAGCCGCACCGCGGCGATCCTGATCGGCGACGGGGTGAGTCCCGGCAACGACGGACGCGGGTATGTGCTGCGCCGGCTGCTGCGCCGGGTGATCCGCTCGGCCAAGCTGCTGGGCATCGAGGGCCCGATCGTCGGCGACCTGATGGCCACCGTGCGCGACGCGATGGGGCGAGCGTATCCCCAACTCGTCGCCGATTTCGACCGGATCAGGCGCATCGCCGTTGCCGAGGAGACCGCGTTCAATCGCACGCTGGCATCGGGCTCGAGGCTGTTCGACGAGGTTGCCGGCGCCACCAAGGCAGCAGGTGCCACAGCGGTTTCCGGTTCGGACGCCTTCACCCTGCACGACACTTATGGGTTCCCGATCGAGCTCACTCTCGAGATGGCCTCCGAGGCCGGCCTGACGGTCGACGAAATCGGCTTCCGGGAACTGATGGCCGAACAACGCAGGCGCGCCAAGGCCGATGCCGCCGCGCGCAAACACGCGCACGCCGACCTGACCGCGTACCGCGAACTGGTCGACGCCGGCCCCACCGAGTTCACCGGCTTCGACGAGTTGGCTTCCGAGGCAAGGATTCTGGGCATCTTCGTCGACGGCAAACGGGTTCCGGTGGTGGCGCACGGCTCACACGGGCAAGCCGATGGTGCGGATCGAGTGGAACTGGTTCTGGACCGCAGCCCGTTTTATGCCGAGTCCGGCGGGCAGCTCGCCGACGTCGGCACCATCAGCGGGATCGGCGCGGGCGGGAGCGCCCGGGCGGCGGTCACCGATGTGCAGAAGATCGCCAAAACCCTTTGGGCGCACCGCGTTAACGTAGAATCCGGCGAATTCGTCGAAGGTGACGCCGTCGTCGCGGCGGTGGACCCGGAATGGCGCCGGGGCGCCACCCAAGGCCACTCGGGTACCCACATGGTGCACGCTGCGTTGCGCCAAGTGCTGGGGCCCAACGCGGTGCAGGCGGGATCGCTGAACCGGCCGGGCTACTTGCGTTTCGACTTCAACTGGCAGGGGCCGTTGAGCGAAGACCAGCGCACCCGAATCGAGGAGGTCACCAACGAGGCTGTGCAAGCCGACTTCGAGGTGCACACCTTCACCGAGCAGCTCGACAAAGCCAAGGCGATGGGAGCGATGGCGCTCTTCGGCGAGGCCTATCCCGACGAAGTGCGGATCGTGGAGATCGGCGGACCGTTCTCGCTGGAGCTGTGTGGTGGAACGCACGTGCACAACTCGGCGCAGATCGGTCCGGTCACGATCTTGGGCGAATCGTCGATCGGCTCTGGGGTGCGCCGGGTTGAGGCCTACGTCGGGCTGGACTCGTTCCGCCACCTGGCCAAGGAGCGCGCATTGATGGCCGGGCTGGCCGCATCGCTGAAGTTGCCGTCCGAAGAGGTGCCCGCCCGGGTGGCCAATCTGGTTGAGCGGCTCAAGTCCGCGGAGAAGGAACTCGAACGCGCCCGGCTGGCGAACGCCCGGGCGGCTTTACCGGCACGGGCACCTCACCGCAGCCGCGGCCGGTGTCGAGCGCATCGGTAACGTCCGGGTAGTGGCGCAACGGATGTCCGGCCGGGATGACAGCAGCCGACTTGCGGTCCCTGGTCGGCGATATTCGCGGCAAACTCGGCAGCGATCCCGCGGTCGTCGCGCTGATCTCAGCAGGCTCTGCGGGCGACAGCGGACCGTGCCGTATGCGGTCGCCGCCAATCCAGCCGCCCAAGATCTCGGGATCCGCGCCAATGACCTGGTTAAACAGCTTGCCGTGGCCGTCGACGGCCGCGGCGGAGGTAAGGCCGACCTGGCGCAGGGCTCCGGAAAGGACCCAACCGGCATCGACGCGGCGCTCGACGCGGTCCGCTCCAAGATCGCCGTGATAGCGCGGGTCGGTTGAGTGGTTTCGTCACAGCACCGCCTGCCCGACCGGCCCGGCGACCCGAGCCTGTCCAAAGGCCAGGATCCTGGACGGGGACGACGGCTCGGCATCGACGTGGGCAGTGTGCGCATCGGCGTGGCGGCTAGCGACCCTGACGGCATCCTGGCGACGCCGGTGGAGACGGTGCGCCGCGACCGTACCGGTAGGCACCTGCGCCGGCTGGCTGAGCTCGCCGCCGACCTGGAGGCGGTCGAGGTGATCGTCGGACTGCCGCGGACACTGGCCGACCGCACCGGCTCCTCGGCCCAAGATGCGATCGAACTGGCCGAGGCGCTGGCACGCCGGGTTGCTCCCACACCGGTGCGGCTCGCCGATGAGCGGCTGACCACAGTCAGCGCGCGGCGATCCCTGCGTGCGGCGGGTGTGCGGGCCAAGGACCAACGGAAGGTGATCGACCAGGCGGCGGCGGTGGCGATCCTGCAGAGCTGGCTCGATCAACGCCGAGCCGCCCTGTCCGGGTCTGCGGCAGGGGATATCGCCGATGGTTGACAACGTACGGCGGCAACGGGCTGAGCCTGAGGCGGTCGGGCCGCACCGGCACAGGATGAGCCGCGTGGACCGGAACAAGCGCAGCCGCGAACAGCGTAGCGATCGCCGTCGCCGCGTTGCCGGCAAATTGGCCCTTGGCCTGCTCATCGTGGTCGTGGTGGCGGCTGTCGTCGTCGCCTTCAGGCTGTGGCACACGGTGTTTGGGAGCGGTGACGATTACACGGGACCCGGCAAGCGCGACATCATGATTCAGGTGCACGCCGGTGACACGACCACCGCGATCGGGGAGACGCTGCACGATCACGGCGTGGTCGCCACCGTTAAGGCATTCGTCAACGCCGCGCACGGCAACGCCGCGATTTCGTCGATTCAGCCGGGCTTCTACCGGACGCGGACCGAAATCCCGGCTGCTGCCGCGGTTGCGCGACTGGTCGATCCGAACAACAGGGTGGGGAAGCTGGTCATCCCGGAAGGACGACAGCTCGACGACACCACCGACATGAAGACCAACGTGGTGAATCCCGGAATCTTGACCTTGATCTCCCGGGCAACCTGTGTGGATCTCGACGGTAACCGACGTTGCGTCTCGGTGGACGACCTCCGCACGGCCGCAGCCAAAAGCAGTCTGATTGCGCTGGCGGTGCCGCCCTGGGCGATTGAACCGGCGAACGAGCTGGGAAGCGACCATCGCCGGATCGAGGGTCTCATCGCCCCGGGGACCTTCAATGTCGATCCGTCGGCCTCAGCCGAGAACATCCTGGCGAGTCTGATCAGCGCCGGCGCTGCGGAGTACATGAAATCCGGGTTGGTGGACACCGCCCAGTCCCTGCGTCTGTCGCCCTACGACATCCTGGTGGTGGCGTCGCTGGTGCAGCAGGAAGCCAACTCGCAGGATTTCCCGAAGGTGGCGCAGGTCATCTACAACCGTCTGCACGAGCACCGCACGCTGGAGTTCGACTCGACCGTGAACTATCCGCTGGACCGCCGGGAAGTGGCCACCAGCGACGCGGACCGAGCCCAGCGGACGCCCTGGAACACCTACGTGTCCCAAGGACTGCCGGCCACAGCGATCTGCTCTCCCGGCGTCGATGCGCTGCGCGCCGCTGAGCATCCCGAGCCGGGTGACTGGTTGTACTTCGTTACCATCGATGCCCAGGGGACGACACTGTTCACCAGGGATTATCAACAGCATTTGGCGAACATCGAGCTGGCCAAGCACAACGGTGTCCTCGACAGCACGCGCTAGCAGGGCAGGGCAGGCCCCCAGAAAAGCAGGGGTTCTCGGCTCGCCGATCGCGCATTCTCGTTCCCCGCAATTGCACCTGGCCGCCTACCGTGCACTCGGCTTGCACGACTGGACCTACGAGCGCATCGAGTGCGGCGCCGAGGAGCTGCCGGTCGTGGTCGGCGGGTTCGGGCCGCAGTGGGTCGGCGTGTCGGTGACCATGCCGGGCAAGTTCGCCGCTCTGCAGTTCGCCGACGAGCACACCGCCCGTGCGGCCCAGGTTGGATCGGCGAACACCCTGGTCCGCACGCCGCATGGCTGGCGGGCCGACAACACCGACATCGACGGGGTGGCAGGGGCGCTGGGGGCGGCATCCGGACGCGCGCTGGTGTGCGGGTCGGGTGGCACCGCGCCGGCGGCCGTCGTCGCGCTGGCCGAACTCGGTGTCGCCGGCATCACGGTCGTGGCGCGCAACCCGGACAAGGCCGCCCGACTGGTGGAACTGGGAATGCGGATCGGCGTGGCGACGCGGTTCTGTGGCCTGGACAGTGGCGGGCTGGCCGACGAGGTGGCGGCGGCCGAGGTGCTGGTCAGCACCATCCCGGCGGATGTGGCTTCGCGATATGCGGGCACGTTTGCCGCGATCCCGGTGCTGCTGGATGCCGTCTACGACCCGTGGCCGACGCCGCTGGCCGCCGCGGTGGCCGCCGAGGGCGGCCGGGTGATCAGCGGCTTGCAGATGCTGTTGCATCAGGCGTTCGCGCAGGTAGAGCAGTTCACTGGGCTGCCCGCGCCGCGAGAGGCGATGACTTGCGCGTTGGAGGCTTTGGATTAGCGTGCCGCAAATGCGGACCTGCGCAACCAGTGTGATAGTCGTCCTGGTGCTGATATGGCTGGCTGTGTTGAGCTGCTACGACATCCGGGAACGGCGGTTACCGAACCTATTGACGCTGCCCGGTGCGGGTGTGATTCTGCTGGCCGGCGCCGTCGCCGGCCGCGGCTTGCCGGCGCTGGGCGGGGCTGCGGCGTTGACCGTGGTGTATCTGCTGGTGCACCTGGTGGCGCCGGCGGCGCTGGGGGCCGGCGATGTCAAGCTGGCGATCGGCCTGGGTGGGTTGGCCGGCTGTTTCGGTGTCGAGGTGTGGTTTCTGGCGGCGCTGGCCGCGCCGCTTCTGACTGCGCTGTGGGGTGTGGTCACCCGGCTTTTTGGCGGCGCTGGCGCCGCCGCCTCCGTGCCGCATGGCCCCTCGATGTGCGTGGCCACCGCCGGCGCGGCGGGGCTGGCCCTGCTGGGCTGAGCACATGGGAAGATGATCAGGTGTTGCGCTGGATCACCGCCGGGGAGTCGCACGGTCGTGCGTTGGTGGCCGTGGTCGAAGGCATGGTCGCCGGTGTGGAAGTCACCTCCACCGACATCGCCGATCAGTTGGCCCGTCGCCGGCTCGGCTACGGCCGCGGTGCCCGGATGGCGTTCGAGCGCGACGCGGTGACCGTACTGTCCGGGGTACGCCACGGCATCACCTTGGGCGGGCCCATTGCCATCGAGATCGGCAACAGCGAATGGCCGAAGTGGGAAACCGTGATGGCCGCCGACCCGGTCGACCCAGCCGAGCTGGAAGACCTGGAAAAATCAGCGCGCAATGCCCCGCTCACCCGGCCGCGGCCGGGCCATGCCGACTACGCGGGCATGCTGAAATACGGTTTCGACGACGCCCGGCCGGTGCTGGAGCGGGCCAGCGCCCGGGAGACCGCGGCCCGTGTCGCGGCGGGGACGATCGCGCGGTCGTTCTTGCGCCAGGCGCTGGGTGTCGAGGTGCTGTCTCACGTCATCGCGATCGGCGCGTCGGCCCCCTACGACGGTCCGCCGCCGCGGCCCGAAGACCTCCCCACGATCGACGCCAGCCCAGTTCGCGCCTTCGACAAGGCGGCAGAGCAGGCCATGATCGCCGAGATCGAAGCGGCCAAGAAAGATGGCGACACCCTCGGCGGCGTGGTGGAGGCCGTGGCGCTGGGCCTGCCGGTCGGGCTGGGATCGTTCACCAGCGGCGAGAACCGGCTGGACAGCCAGCTGGCCGGTGCCGTGATGGGCATACAGGCGATCAAGGGCGTAGAGATCGGCGACGGTTTTGAGACCGCACGCCGCCGCGGCAGCCGCGCCCACGACGAGATGTACCCCGGGCCTTACGGCGTCGTCCGCTCGACCAACCGGGCTGGTGGGCTCGAAGGCGGCATGACCAACGGCCAGCCGCTGCGGGTGCGCGCGGCGATGAAGCCGATCTCCACCGTGCCGCGGGCGCTGGCCACCGTCGACATGGCAACCGGCGACGAGGCCGTCGCAATCCACCAGCGCTCGGATGTGTGTGCGGTTCCGGCCGCCGGAGTCGTGGTCGAGACCATGGTGGCGCTGGTGCTGGCCCGTGCGGTGCTGCAGAAGTTCGGCGGCGATTCGCTGACCGAAACTCGCCGCAACATCGAGGCGTACCAGCGCACGGTCGCCGACCGAGAAGCGCCGGCCGCCAGGGCCCCGGTTTTTCCGGGGATTGGCGGGGAATAGGCGCGCTGATGACACCCAAGGCTGTGCTTGTGGGGCTGCCGGGTTCTGGCAAGTCCACCATCGGACGGCGGCTGTCCAAGGCACTCGGGGTGGACCTGCTCGACACCGACGTGGCCATCGAGCAGCAGACCGGCCGGACCATCGCCGACATCTTCGCCACCGACGGGGAGAAGGAGTTTCGTCGCATCGAGGAGGGCGTGGTCCGTGCGGCGCTGGCCGAGCACGACGGTGTGGTGTCGCTCGGCGGTGGCGCCGTCACCAGCCCAGGGGTGTGTGAGGCGCTCGCCGGCCACACCGTCGTCTACCTGGAGATCAACGCCATCGAAGGCGTGCGGCGTACCGGCGGCAACACTGTGCGGCCGCTGCTGGCCGGAGGAGACCGAGCCGCGAAATTCCGCGCCCTGATGCAAAAACGGGCTCCGCTGTACCGGCGAGTCGCGACCATCCGGGTTGACACCAACCGCCGCAATCCCGGGGCTGTGGTCCGCTACATCGTGTCGCGGCTGCAGGCCGCTGCAGGCGCCCCCTCTTCCACCCGGGCCGCCAAATGACCGACACCACCGCACCGGTCACCGTGCAGGTGGCCGTCGACCCGCCGTACCCGGTGGTGATCGGTACCGGTTTGAGCAACGAGCTGGACGAACTGCTTTCGAGTCGCCATCGGGTCGCGATCTTGCATCAACCGGTGTTGGCGCACACCGCGGAGGCGATGCGAAGCCACTTGGCCGGCAAGGGTGTTGACGCGCACCGCATCGAAATCCCGGACGCTGAGGCGGGCAAGGACCTGCCTGTCGTGGGATTCATCTGGGAAGTGTTGGGCCGCATCGGAATTGGCCGCAAAGACGCCCTGATCAGCCTCGGCGGCGGGGCCGCCACCGACGTCGCCGGTTTCGCGGCGGCCACCTGGCTACGCGGTGTCTCGATCGTGCACGTGCCCACCACGTTGCTTGGCATGGTCGACGCCGCCGTCGGCGGCAAGACCGGTATCAACACCGAGGCCGGCAAGAACCTGGTCGGCGCGTTTCATCAGCCGCTCGCCGTCCTGGCTGACCTGGCGACTCTGGAAACGTTGCCGCGCAACGAAATCGTGGCCGGGATGGCCGAAGTGGTCAAGGCCGGGTTCATCGCCGACCCGGTGATCCTGGACCTCATCGAAGCCGACCCGCAGGCCGCCTTGGACCCGAAAGGTGACGTGTTGCGGGAACTGATCCGGCGCGCGGTCGTCGTCAAGGCAGAAGTCGTCGCCGCCGACGAGAAGGAGTCGGAGCTGCGCGAAATCCTGAACTACGGCCATACTTTGGGGCACGCGATCGAGCGCCGGGAGCGCTACCAGTGGCGGCACGGCGCCGCCGTGTCGGTAGGCCTGGTGTTCGCGGCCGAGCTGGCCAGGCTTGCCGGGCGGCTCGACGACGCCACGGCAGAACGGCACCGCAGCATCCTGGCGTCGCTTGGCCTGCCGGTCAGCTACGACGCCGACGCATTGCCGCAGCTGCTGGAATACATGGC
Source organism: uncultured Actinomycetota bacterium (assembly GCA_963728815.1). Lineage (GTDB taxonomy): Bacteria > Actinomycetota > Actinomycetes > Mycobacteriales > Mycobacteriaceae > Mycobacterium. The sequence continues at coordinate 493,580 of CAVSLH010000009.1, read as the reverse complement.
CGGGGACAAGAAAACCCGGGCCGGCGTGCTTCGGTTCGTGGTCCTCGACGGGCTGGCCAAGCCGGGCCGGCTAACGGGACCGGACCCGTCGCTGCTGGCGGCCGCCTACGCGGGACTTGGTGCGTCATGACGGCGCCGGTGACGGTGAATGTGATCAACGGCCCGAACCTGGGCCGGCTGGGCCGGCGCGAGCCGGATGTCTACGGCAGCACCAGCCACGACCAGCTGGCTGCCCTGATCGAGCGTGCAGCCGCCGAGCTTGGACTCAAAGCTGTTGTGCGGCAAAGTGATAGCGAAGCACAACTGCTGGACTGGATCCATCTGGCCGCCGATGCCGGGCAGCCGGTGATTCTCAATGCCGGCGGCTTTACGCACACATCGGTGGCGCTGCGCGACGCCTGCGCTGAACTAACCGCACCCCTGATCGAGGTGCACATCTCCAATGTGCATGCCCGCGAGGAGTTTCGGCGCCATTCCTACATCAGCCCGGTCGCAACCGGGGTGATCGTCGGGCTGGGAGTCCAGGGCTACCTGCTCGCCCTGCGCTACCTGGCTACTGGGGCTTCGGGGGCTAGCCGCTAATCCTTCTTCGGTGTGTCCGGCTTGGTTTCCTCGGCGTCACGCGTGCGGATCACCTCGGTCTTGTCCTCGCTGCCGGGCAGTTTGAACGATTCGGTGGGTGCTTCGCTTTCGGTGGTGTCGATCGTTTCGGTGCGTGCATTGCGTCGCGGCGTGGTGGCGATCGTTTCGGTGGGTGCCTGACGTTCGGCCGTTGCCACCGCCGTCCGTTGCTCAGTCTGGGCCACCGGCATCTCACCGGTCGGAGACTCATCGGCGCGAACGGCGGCGAACACGTCGTCGTTGGCCCCTCGTTCGTGCTCAGCGGCAAGACCGTGGTGTTTCACCGGAATCTTCTCGAACTGCCGGTCCACCCGCCAGCGGCCGATAGTGACACCGATGATCCCGGGCAGGAAAACGAGGAGCGCGGTGAAGGCCGCGAACGTCGTGACCTCGTTGATCAGCCCGCCGGTGTAGAGCCCCTTGTAGAACAGCGAGATGAGCCAGGACACCGCGCCACTGAGGACCCCCGCGACCAGGCCGGCGAGCAGCCAGGTCATCGCGAGATCTTGGCGGCGGTCCGGATCCCGATTCGTGTTGGCGTCGGCGCGGCCGTCGATCACCCCCCACACGGCTACGCCTATGACGAAGAGTATTAGCAGCACCAGGCTGATCAACCCGGACTGCGTCTGCCATGCATTGATCGCCGCCCCCTGAATCAATCGGAGCACCACCATCACAGCGGCGAACATCAATCCGCGCAGCATCCAGTCTCTCATGGGCTCTCAGCCTAGCGAGTAGCGTCAAGAGTCGTGACACATTCCCAGCGTCGAGACAATCTCAAATCGGTAATTGCTGCCACCGAGCTGGACGCGATGCTGGTCACGGACCTGATCAACGTGCGCTATCTGTCGGGTTTCACCGGGTCCAATGGCGCGTTGCTGGTGTTCGCCGATGATCGCGACCCCGTGCTGGCCACCGACGGCCGGTACCGCACTCAGGCCGCACAGCAGGCACCTGGGCTCGAGATCGTCATCGACCGGTCCTGTGGGCGCAACCTGGCCGGTCGGGCCGCCGACGACGGCGTGCGCAGGCTGGGCTTCGAGAGCCATGTGGTCACGGTGGACGGCTTGGATGCGCTTTCGAATGAGCTGGACGAGCGGAAGTCGGGCCACGAGTCGAGCCTGCAGTCGAGCGGGGCCACCGAGTTGGTGCGCGCCTCCGGAACCGTGGAGGCGCTGCGCGAGGTCAAAGACGCCGGCGAGCTTGCGTTGCTGCGGCTGGCCTGTGAGGCGGCCGACGCCGCGTTGACCGACCTGGTGGAGCGTGGCGGTCTGCGGCCCGGGCGAACCGAACGTGAGGTGAGTCGCGAGCTGGAGGCCCTGATGCTCGACCACGGCGCTGACGCGGTGTCGTTCGAAACGATCGTGGCCGCCGGGCCGAATTCGGCAATCCCGCACCACCGGCCGACCGACGCGGTGCTGGCTGCGGGCGATTTCGTCAAGATCGACTTCGGTGCGCTGGTCGCCGGCTATCACTCCGACATGACCCGCACATTCGTGCTGGGTAAGGCCGCCGACTGGCAGCTGGAGATCTATCAGCTGGTCGCCGAAGCGCAGCGGGCCGGCCGGGAGGCGTTGCGGCCGGGCGCCGCGCTGCGCGACGTGGACGCCGCGGCGCGCCAGCTGATCGCCGACGCGGGCTACGGCGAGCAATTCGGGCACGGTCTGGGACACGGCGTGGGCCTGCAGATCCATGAAGCGCCGGGAATCGGGGCCACATCCACCGGTACACTACTTGCGGGCTCCGTTGTGACTGTGGAGCCCGGCGTCTACTTACCCGGCCGCGGCGGTGTTCGCATCGAGGACACATTGGTAGTGGCCGATGGGACGCCGAAAACGCCTAGAACCGCCGGGCAGACCCCGGAATTGCTGACCCGGTTCCCCAAAGAACTGGCCATTATGGCCTAGCCAACGCTGTGCGCTGACCTGCTAAAACAAGGTCAGGGGCGTGCGTTGTGGGGCCAATTATCTTAGGGACTGGCTAACTCCCTGAGAACGAACGGAGACACGGCCCATGCCCACCAACCCCGACACGTTCGACGTCGGACCCGCACCACCCACACCGCCGGCCTGGTGCGAACCCGGCACCCAACCAACCTGGGAACAGCTCACCGCCGAATACGGCGGCGGCACCGTCGCCTTGTGGACACGCTACTTCGGCCCCGACGAACTCACCGCCGATGTGTGGATCGAATGCGAAGACACCGTTGAGGGTGGGCGGGTGCTGCGGACTGGGCCGCGGATCGGCTACACCGAACCGTCACGGCACGGTTTGGATGCGGCGGGGGCGCGCCGTTTGGCCGCCGAACTACTCAATGCGGCTGATGTGCTCGACCCTCCGGTTACTTCGTAACCACCTCATCCCAATTACTGACCTTTGCCCGTGAGGGTTATTTTTTTAGTCTCACAGCCACAGAAGCTCCGTAGCAGGCCATGGGCAACCGAGGTGTTGGAGACCACGGTTGCCGCCGACGGCCTAGCCCGCGATATGGCGTTGTCGCTGAACGTATCGTGGCCAGCATGGTTCGCCGCGGGCAGGAGCAGCAGAAGAAGCTGCGGAAAGCGCGCCGCGACGCAGCTGATCAGCTGGAATCAAGCGAAGGGGCATATCGGCCTGATCGGCGAAACTGCCTAACCAGACAGTGGGAAACCGCCGGTGACGATTCCAATACGATCCGGGTGCAAAACCTGATCTGGTACCGAAAGGGCCAACTGGTCGACTTCGTGATCAACCTGCAAGTACTCACCTCCGAGGGCTGGGAGACAGTAGAATACGCCGACTGTTGCCATGGAAGCTGCCACCACCACCCGCAGAACGGCGCGACACGCGCCATCCTTCAGCTGGATGTCGTAGACGACGTGCAAAATGCATACCGGGTTGCGCAACCGTTGATCTACGAACGTTTGCGTATCATCCGGAGGTGAGGAGCGTGAGCAAGTATGAGCGATGGCCGACTCGATGCGTTCCGCCGCGAAGTTGATTGGAACCTAGCATGTGGTGCCCTAGCGGGCGTGGAATTGCCTGTCACCAGTGACGACGGTGGCTTTCCCGTGGTTGTTGCCATGGAGGATGAACGGTTCAGGGTCGTGCTCGGCCGGTTGCGTGCCGTCGGCGGCTTCGCAAACCTTTTCGTGAAGGGCGATCGACGTGTGCGCACCGCGTCGGTGATCGGCGAAAGCTGCGCGATCCCCCCGCCTGATGACAAGATGGTCGGCGCCGACGCCCCGGACGCCGACGCCACCGTGGGAATGTTTCTCGACTACCTCGAGCACCAACCGAACGGCGTCGCGGTGTCCGCGGCCGTGGGCCACCCAGCTTGCGCACGCGACGCGAAGACCGTGGAATTCGCTGCGGCGAAATAGCTTCGATAACCCGTACGGCTCTAGGACTCAATCAGGTGCGTCAGCGAGGGTGTGCACCGCCGCCGAAGCCTCGTAGAGCCCGACGTAGAGCCCGTCGCACTGAGCCGTCGGCGGGCCGGGAAAAGCCGCTAACCCGGCCCACCTAGGCCCCGCAGCGTCGCACACCCGGCCCGGAAAGGATCAGGCCCGACGGCGCCACACACGACTCTTGGTCCTCGGCGGGTTCGCTGGACACGGCTCCGGCGACTCATTGAACGCCAGATTGTGGCCGGCCATCCTTGCACCCGACAGCAATGGACATTCCAACGGCCAGGAAGGAAACCGTCAGGCGCCGAGGTTGACGAACCCGCCGAGGAAACCCCTAGGACGACCAGGTGTTGACAGTCGTCGGCAAATTGCTCAATTGCAGCACCGCCGCCGGCCGCTCGACCGCCAAATTGCCACGAATCTCGCAAACCCAGCGAATCAAATTCCTCCGGAAATCGTCATCCGAGTAGCCCTGCCTCATCACCAGGGATTCACGGACCAGCGCCCGACCGAACTTGTTCGAGTCGATGAGCAGGCCGTCTCCGGGATTGCAAGCGGTCGTGACGAGCACCGGAATGCCCCACAAGGTGTTCACTTCGTCCTTGCTGGGATCAGCGGCCAAAATGTAGCGGTGCAAATCGTCCTTGACTCTGCGTAGCGCTGACCAGGACGAAGGCGACGTGATGAAAAGGTCAGGTTCAGCAAGCGCCGCCCCACTTCGCAGCTGCTCGACGGACTCCTCGATGTCGTCCAGGTAGTCGGTGCCGGTGCTCCCCGAGCAGTCGTGTTGGAGAATACTGCCCGTTGTGAAGAACCCGGCCCATTCACCGTCACCACTGCCGTACAAGAGCTGCTGGTTCTCTTTCTGGTACAGCTGTAAAGGCAGCTCGGACCCGAGGTAATTCTGAAATAAATCCCAATCCGCTATGAGCTCCCAAGAGGTCGCACTATGCGCCGCGACTTTAAGCATCGGCAAAGTGATGTGATCCATATTCAACACAATTTCGGGCTTTTGCTGGCCTTCGGCCACGATATCCGCGGCGCCGGTCGTGCTGGCATGGCGGATGATTTCGAAGGACGGCGCGGTCACACCCATCACCGGAATCCGGTCCAGGATCCGCCACTCGTGCTGCCAGCGGACGATGTAGGCGGCCAATTCGGGCGGCAGGAGCGGCTCGACGCTGGAATTGAAACCCAGGGTGTCCTTCGTGGACACCTGGAAGTTCTGCCCGGACGTCGCCGCATCGAACGCGGCCTTCATGGTGGCCTGCCCGAACGCGAGCTTGGGTGCCGCACCCTTGCACCGCACACCTTCGACGGGGCCGGCCAGGCCGCCCCGCATCTCGTCGGGGCCGATGTTGAACTTGTTGGCGTACTGCCGAGATTTGTACGCCACGTCGATGCGTTCGACTTCCTTGTTCGCGTTGTCGCAGACACGGTTGAATTCTGCGTCGGTGATTTTGCCGGCCGTGACGTCGCTATAGGCCTTGTTCACGGCGGCCTCAAGCTCGGCGCTCTTGCGCCGCGCAGTTTCACGATCCATGAGAATTTCCCTCCTCGGGGAAGATGCGCCCCAACCGGAAACTTGCGGGTTTTCCCGCGGATTTCTGTGGGCGTGAATGATTGACAGCGGACCCGGATCGGCGCTGGCTTGCTGCTCTAGCGGCGGCACTGGCGAAAATCGGCAGGGGCACCAGGTAGAACACGGCAGCGGCTGTAGTCGCTGACAACGATTCTAAGCCACGAATCCTCAAGATGGTCACAGCCACCGGCAAGGGCCAGTCGGAATTGGGCTACCGTATGCAGTTCGCGGAGCAGTATCCGACCGAGGATAATTTCGCTGGGGCACTAGCGAAATTCACGTCATGGCTTCAGGGCTTCTCGGGCATTACCTATCACGTGTAATCACCTCTACACACCAGCCACGGACCTCGCAACAATTGTTGCGAAGACGCCCGGACGGCGCCCTACGTGCCACCAGGGCGGCCGGAATCGGCCTTCTACGCGCTGGCCTGCCCACGCAGCTCGGCCAGCTCGGCGCGAGCCTTCCGCCACGCCGCGTAATCAGCGCCCGCGTCACCCATCAACCACTCGGGAAAGCCCACGTCGGCGTAGCGGCCATGCAAATACCAATCGAGCACCAACTCCTCGGTGCGCCAAATCAAGTTCTGCAAAGCGAGCATCTCCGGCGTGTCCGCATTGGCGACAGCCGGCCGCAGCTCCACGCACACCCTCGCGACGTCGTTGAGGTACGGCAACGGCGCCTCCTTGACGCTGTCCAACCTGTCACAGCACGCCAACAACACGTCGGCCAACAACTGCTGCTCCTCGTTCATTCCTAACTCCTCTCGTCAAAAGGTTTGCTGAGTTCGCGGGTGTAGCAAGAAACCCCGGAAACGGCTATTACACACGCATAATCCCTGGTCAAAGGCACGGCCAAAATTGCAGGAAACGTGCCTTGAGCTGCGGTTATGGGTTCGGGTGGCTTAGTCACGTCAGTTCCGTGTTTGGTGTATCTTAGTTACGTTGTAACGTCGGCCGCTAGAGAACGGACTTACCTGTAAGTCGAGCTGCGCGCTAACGCTAGCGATGTTGCTACCCCCCCATAATGCCAGCGTATGCCATATATCGGTAGTTGCTAGATTGTGGCTAGCTACCGTATTTTGGGTGATAGTGAACGATTCCCGGGCGTGTGTTAACAGGTACGCCAGGGGGTATACGTGAAAACCCTTATTGCACAAGGCGAAAGGCGTGGCGGGCTGTAGCCCGGCTGGATGCCCGTCGGTTTGCTGGACAGGTGGGTTGCAGGCGTCACCACGACGGGGCGGTCCAACGGCCTTGGGGCAGTTCGGGTGGTAGCTTGTCGGGCGGCTTGGCGTGTGCTGCTCGGTTACAGGCGCAGTGCCCTGCGCGCCAATTGCTCAGCATGTAGGCCAGGTCCGGCCTCACGCTCGCGGGTATGACGTGGCACAGCTCCCATGCTTGGCTTGTCTGCGGCGCCGCGCTGTAGTCGATCGGGCCTCCGCAGGCGCCGGGCCAGCCTGTGCAGCGGGCCTGGCGTGCCTTGCATTCAGCTTTGAAGCGTGCGCGCTGTGTTTTGTAAAGCTGGCTGCCGCGGTCGATGGGTTTGTTGCGCTTTCTCGGCTTGTTCATTGGTCGTAGCTTCCGGCTAGGTAGGCGTCGAGGTCGGCGAGGGTGGGCTCGTCGGGCACTTTCGACAGGTCCAGGCGCCGTTCACAGAAATCTGGCCCATTTGGGCCACTTTCCTGTGAGAGGTCACGACTGACGAGTCCGCGCTTCGCGTAAGGGCGTTTCGTCACTGTGGCGCTCGAACTAGCCAACGCGTTGGCTTGTTTCACGGGGATGGCGCGGCCGGGGCTGCAGGCCGCGCATTTGACTTCACCGGGCTGGGACACCCACTGCCGAAAGCACACGGCACAGGCGCGGAGCTGGTCGGTCATGCGTGGGCCTGGGTGGCTGCGGCTGTCGAATTTAACCGGCGTCGGTTAAATCTGTCATGGTCGTTGGCCCATTCGCTGGGGGTGCGGGTGTCGGGGTGTTCGGCGGCGGCGGTGATCGCCGCAAGTTCTGTGGGAGGGAACGCGACGTGCACCCAGACGACATCGTCGTCGGCCTGGTTGGCTCGCCATCGCCACGGTGAGGCCTGGGGGGGCTGTCCGGGGTGCAGGGCGCAGGCCAGCCGCCACGGATGAATCAGCGCGACGAACCGGTCGGCGTCGGCGCCTGACCCGAAGGTGATGTACGCGGTGCGTTCGCTGTCGCCTTGGCAGGATGCGTGGGTCGTGATGCCGTGGCGCCAGAGGGCGAGGATCAGTGGGGCGATGCCTTCGTCGACGAGCGCGGTGGTGGTGTTGTGGGCGATTTTGGTTTGGGGGTGGCGGGTGAGGGCCGGAAGGTCGTCGGTGGTCATGCGGACTGTGTCCCTTCGTCGAGTGGGTGGGGTTCCCAGGGTGTGATTCCGGCGGCGGCTGGACACCCGTCGTCATGGAAGATGTGTCCGACCGAGCGTTGGCCGGGTAGGAGCACGAAGGCGCCGGTGGCGCCGCAGTCGCGGCAGGCGTCGGTGAGGCCGCCGATGATGCCGGGTTGGCCGGTTTTTTCGACGCGGTGTTGTAGTTCGCGGATGCGTTTAGCTGAGAGCGGGTCGCGTGCTTGGGCGCGCTGGCGGCGGTTCATGTGCCGGATTTCTCGGTTACGAACGCGCCGGCTGCTGCGATCAGTTCGTGGGCGAAACGCAGGACTGCTACCGGGTCTGTGATTCCGATGAAGTCGCTGTGGTAGGTGTCGCCGTTGCGGGTGTGTAGGTGGTGGATCCATACGGCGCGGCTGTCGGCGTGGGCGGTGACTTGGCCGTAGTAATCGTCGAGCGTGATGGTGTGGATGGGCTCGGTCATGTTTCACCTTTCTCGTTTTCTCACGCGGGTTTTCTCATCCCCACCCCTTACAGGGGTGGGGTGGGGTGAGAAAATGAGAATCCGTGGTGAGAATCGCGTGAGAATCGCGTGAGAATTCTCAAATCTGCGTGTTGTCATCGTCTCCCAGCTTCCGACCCATGTAGATGTACCGTCGTTGTTTCAGTGTGCCGATGTTGTGTAGGGAACCGGCTTCTACTAGGGCGTTTACCGCCCTGTAGGCGCTTGCTTGGCTCAGCCCGGCGGTAACTGCCATGTCCACAAGCCGCGCTCTGGACAGCCCTTCGAGGCCGCAGGAATTCTCAGCGATTTTCTCAACCGTTTTTCTCACACCCGTGAGAATTTTGTCGGAATTCTCATCGCCGAATGAGAAAACGACCAGGGACTTTCGTGACTCTTCCGGCGTGTCGCGCATCAGCGTGTCGGACACCGTGTGCGGGATCATGCGGTAGTTGAAGGTTTTGCCGCTGGGTGCGTCCTTGTGTTTCTCCACCTTGATTTCCACGGTTCCGTCCTCGGCGGTGAGCCGTAAGTCCGTCCAGACGGCGCCGTCCCAGGCTGTGGAGCCGCGAGGGGTCGAACCGTTGCGGCCGGTGTGGTGGATGCCCCAGACGGTGCAGTCGGCGGCGCCGCGGATCCGGTCGGCGGCGTGGACCGCTTCGCCTTGTTCGGTGGCGCTGTTTTCTTCGAGCCCGAGGGTGCAGCGGGCGCGGGTATCGAGGACCAGCAGACCGGCGCCGATGTCTTTGGCCATCTCGACTGCCTGGTCGACCTGGACGATGGCGCCGAGCTGGATCGGGAGCGGCAGGATAAACAGCCATCCCTCGAGCTGGTCAGGGTCGACGTTGTGGTGTTCGCACCAGGCGAGGATGCGGGCGAGCAGCCCGGAGGCGCCTTCAGCGGCGACGTAGACCACTTTCTCCCGGTTGGCGATGTGGTGGCCTTCCCAGCTGGTTTGTCCGGATGCCAGTGCGCAGGACAGGTCGACCGAGATGAAGCTTTTGTAGCTGCCGGGGGGTCCGGACAGTTGGGCCAGTGTGTTTCGGTAGAGCAGGCCGTCGACGAGCGGCTGGACTGGGGGCAGGTTCGCCAGGTCAGTCACGGATAGCAGTTGGGTCCGGAAAGTTTCTTTCCGTGGTGCGTCATTTGACGCACCTTCGTCGTCGGTTGGTGGTTGGCTGGTCCATTCGCCGGCGTGGTGGTCGTCGGGTGGGGGTTCGCTGAGGTTGTGGGTCCAGTCGTCGTGGTCGGGTTGGGCGAGCAGTTTGGCGACGCGGCCACTGTTGACGAAGTCGCGGAACTCGTCGGCGGCCTGGGCGGTGCCGCCGGGCCGGTCGGGTCCGACCGCGGCCACGAACGCCTTCTGTAGCGCTTTGAGTGCGGGCCGCACGCCGCTGTCGCCTTGCTTGCCGTAACGCAGCAGGCCCAGCGCATTATCGCGGGTGTGGTCGTGGCGGTTGGCGCCATCGCAGGCTGCGACGGCCTCACCGAGTTTCCACGCCACCCGCCGCGACATCTCGCCCTCGGTCAACGCCCGACGCACGTCATAGGCGCCGTTACCACCGAGGTCGGCGTGGTTGTGGACGGGTTTGGTCAGCGCCTCCACCCACCCGGCGGGTAGGTCGGGGATGTCATCGGGCGCGGGCGGCTCACCGAGGGGCCCATCGTCGATGCCGAGCCACTGATACCGGCGCCCGGATGGGTGGATGGACGGCCAGCCCATGACGTAGCGGTGGTGACGCTGGCATATCTCGATGTCTCCGATACCGAGCTCGGGGAACTCGATCACGCCGACCAGCTCGACACCGGGCGGGATGCGGTAGAGCCTGATACCCGATATGCCGTCGTCGCGGCTGGTGGAACGGGGACTGTAGGGCAGTTTCCCCCAGCGTTTCTCGGCTTCGGCCAGTGTTTGGGCGCCGGTTTTGCCGCCGTAGGCGTCCACATCAATGCCGATCACCTCGACGGGTAGCCGGATCGCCAGGTTGCCGCCGGGTTCTTCCTCGGCCCAGGCGTGCATGTCGGCGCCGGATGGGTCGATACCGTCGCGGCCGGTGAACCCGGCCGGCGGCGGGTATTTGATGCCAGCGCGCAGTTTGATGACCGACCAGCCGCGGTCGCGGTAGAGGGGATAGGCGGCGGCGTAGACGAGGTCAGTCATCGCCGCTGACCAGCCCGTAGTTATCGGCCAGCACTTCAAGGACTTCCCACGTAGCGGGGTCAGGCGGCAGCCACCGGCCGGCGCGGCGCAGCGCATCCACAGCGCCGGCGGTGAATCCCGCCTTCCACCCGGCCGCGTATCGCCCGATGTGTGGGCTCGTTGCGCTACGCTTCACCTGTCTGGTGTGGGTTGTGGTAGGCCCCTTGACGCAAGGGCCCGGATGGCTTGGTGAGGCTGTCCGGGCCGCGTCGTCAGGCGGCCCCGAATCCCGGCGCATCACGCCGCACCATTGCGGCGGCGGGCGCGGGCCAGCGCCGACTTACGCGCCAGATCCAGAAAGTAGGCACGGCGTGCCGCTGCGGCACGCTTGGGGTCGCCGTCGTTTTCGGCGAGGAACTTGTCGTCGAATGCTTTGCGGCCGTGGCTGGTTCGCACGGTCCAGTCTTTGGTGTTCGCCCAGCCTTTCAGGGCCGCAGCTTGGTGTTGCAGGGATTTTTTGGGTTCGTTCAACGGGGTAGCCGCCTGTATTAGAGGCCCGTGGTAAGACCTACCCTGTGGGCGTACGCCCCGTGGTGGAACCGTGCCGGGGCGGGCGGCTACGGGACATCATAGCCCGTATGGCGCTCAAAGACGGGGAAGGGATGCAACTTAACCGACGGCGGTTAAATTCCGGGCTTTATTTCCCGTCAGGTGGTCACCCGGTATTCACGCTGCCCGGCGAGCGCGGTGGCGGCAAGCTGGTACGCCAGCAGCAGATGGTTGAACGTGCCGCGGTAGCCGCAACCACGGTGGCCGCACTCGAGCAGCACCTTTGTGTCGACGGTGGCCCTCACGTCGCCGTACAAGACGGGTCGTTGCTGTGATGCCTTGCGGCGCACCGCTTTTCGTGACCGTAGCCACCGCATGGCGAGGTGGCCGTCTGCCGCGGATAGCGTGATGTTGGCGATGAAGTGACCTTTCGGGCACAGCACCCGAATCTGTCGGGGCTCGGCGCTGATGGCGTCGACGACTTGGCGCATGACCTGTTCGTTCACAGCTCCCCCAAGTTGAGGCCGCGGGCTTCGTCGGCGGCCCGCTCGGACGCGGACGCGCCGGTGTAGCGGTCCATCATCGCCCGAGTCGACCACCCGGCTATAGCCATCAGGCCGCCCTCGGAGCCGCCGGCCCGCAGCCACCGGGTCGCCGCTGTGTGCCTCATCAGATGTAGGTGAAAGCCTTTGATGCCGGCGGTTTTGGCACGATCACGCAGCGTGTCATTGAGGCCGAAGTACGCGAAGCCTTTGCCGCCGACGCCCAGCCATAGGGCGGGTGTGGCGGCGTGTTTGTGGGAGCGGCGGGCGCGCAGGTAGCGGTCGAGGGCGGCGGCGGTCTGCGGCCCGAACGGTGCCGTACGGCCTTTCATGCCCTTACCCCGATGGATGACGACGATTCCGTTCTTCAGCGGTTCGACATCGGCCACCGTCAGCGCGACGGTCTCAGAAGCTCTCATCCCGGTCTCAAGCATCAGCCGCACGATCGCCTCGTCGCGCTTGTCCCGGAACCCGGGTCCCTTGCATGCCTTGATGAGAGCGCGTAGCTGCTCGTCGGTAAGCCCGTGCACCACCTTGGTCGGGAGCTTCGGGGGTTTGAGGCCGGCCAGCGGGTCGTCGGGCAGCTCGTCCTCGTCGACGAGCCACTTGGCGAACTGGCGGAGCGCCGCCAGGCGCAGACGCACAGTGTTCGCCTCCTTGCCGTCGGCGATCAGCTCGGCGGTGTATTGCTGGACCCGGCCGCGGGTAAGCTCCGTCGGGTGGCCGTTGTGTTCGCACCACGTCAAGTAGAGCTTGATGCCCCCTATGTAGGACGAGATGGTTGTGGGGGACTTGTTCTGCGAACGCAGGATGATCTCCCACGACTCGAGCAGTCCGTGGAGGTCGAGCGGCGGCAAAGATTCAGCCATAGCCGTTATCTTAGGGTCGAGCGCTGTGCGAGTGTGATATTTTGGGGATGCCTGTTGAACCCGCAGGTAAACTCGCCATCGGGCGCAAGCCCGTTCCCTAGATAACTGGCCATCCTGTAGGAGATTCACCGACCGTGGCGACCACTGCCGACTTCAAGAACGGACTTGTCCTGGTAATCGACGGACAGCTGTGGACGATCACCGATTTCCAGCACGTCAAGCCCGGCAAGGGTCCCGCTTTTGTGCGCACCAGGCTGAAGAACGTGCTCTCGGGCAAGGTCGTCGACAAGACGTTCAACGCCGGCGTGAAGGTGGACACCGCCACCGTCGATCGCCGCGACACCACCTACCTGTACCGCGACGGCTCGGACTTCGTGTTCATGGACGGCCAGGACTACGAGCAGCACCCGCTGCCGGAGTCCCTGGTCGGCGAAGCCGCGCGGTTTCTGTTGGAGGGCATGCCGGTGCAGGTGGCGTTCCACAACGGATCGCCGCTGTACATCGAGCTGCCGGTGACCGTCGAACTGGAGGTCACCCACACCGAGCCGGGTCTGCAGGGCGACCGGTCCAGCGCGGGCACCAAGCCGGCCACCCTTCAGACCGGTGCGCAGATCAACGTGCCGTTGTTCATCAACACCGGAGACAAGCTGAAGGTGGATTCGCGCGACGGCAGCTACCTGGGACGGGCGAACGCGTGAGCGGGCCTCATGCCTGACCGGCCGGCGAGGCCCGTTAAAGGACGCCACCAGGCCCGCAAGCGTGCCGTCGACCTGTTGTTCGAAGCCGAGGCCCGCGGTCTGAGCCCGCTCGAGGTGGTCGACGTCCGTACCGCGTTGGCGGAAGCGAAGCCCGACGTTGCGCCGCTGCACCCTTATACGGTCGCGGTCGCCCGAGGAGTTAGTGAGCACACCGCACATATCGACGACCTGATCACCTCGCATCTGCAGGGCTGGACGCTGGACCGGCTGCCTGCGGTGGATCGCGCCATTCTGCGCGTCTCGGTGTGGGAGCTGCTATACGCCGACGACGTGCCGGCGCCGGTCGCCGTGGACGAGGCCGTAGAGCTGGCCAAGGAGCTGTCCACCGACGACTCGCCAGGCTTCGTCAACGGAGTGCTGGGGCAGGTCATGCTGGTGACGCCGCAGATCCGCGCCGCCGCTCAAGCGATCCGGGAAGACGCCTCATGAGCCGCCTGGAACTACGCGTCGCCATCGCCGCTTTCCTGGCTGGGACGGTGGTGCTTGGCGCTGTCGTGTGCGCTGCCTACGGGCTGACCATAGTCGCGTCGGCGATGTCGATATACGCGCTGGGCGTCGGCGCTTGGCTGTATCACTGCATCGAACGCCTGATCGTGGCCAACCGGATCAGCACGGTTCGAACGGCGGCCAAGCCGCTGCAGCCGCTGCTACCGGTGATGGCCGCGATCATGGGCCTGACGCAAGGTGTGGTGAGGTCGCTCAGCGATGTCACCGACCTGCCCGCGCGCCGTTGGGAGCTTCCGGTGCTGCGGTGGGTGGAGAACCCCCTCGGTATTCGGAGCAATCGGCGGGTCCTGGATGGGAACGACAGTGACGACGAGCTGGATGGCTGACCGACTCGGCGAAATGATCGCGCGCTGAGCGCAGGCGGGACAGAATAGCTGCTGTCCCATGATGGAAACCCGGTATCAAACCCCAGCGACGGTGGCGGCCCTGTTGACGCTCGCCGCGATGGCTCTGCAACCGATGGAGGCATCGCCGGCGATTGCGCGCGCCAGTTCGTACGAGTCGTTTCAGTCGCCGTCCGCAAACATTTACTGCGGTATCGGCTTGGCGGACACCACGACTTTCACCGCCTGCGAGATCGTGGACCACGCCTGGGCAGCGCCGCCCCGCCCGATGCAGTGCATGGGGGGCGTGGGGGGACCGGTTCATCATGCGTCCACGCGAAGCGCCGGAAATGAGGTGGGACAGCGAACTCTCCGGGATGACGTGCACGGACAACAGCACCGGTCGCTATTTCCGTCTCTCGCGCGATAATTTGAGCTGCACTGACACCAGAAGAACAGGTGACGAGATGAATCGAGACAGTGCCCACCCGCGACGACTTCGGGTCTCCGCGCTGGCGGCAGTAGCTAACCCGTCGTACACGCGCATCGACACGTGGAACCTGCTCGACGACGCGTGCCGTCACCTCGCCGAGGTCGACCTCGCCGGGCTGGACATCGCCCACGACCTGGCTCGGGTGAAGCGCCTGATGGACCGCATCTGCGCCTACGAGCGGTACTGGCTGTATCCCGGTGCCGAGAATCTGGCGACTTTCCGCGCTCACCTGGAGAGTCGTTCCACGGTGCGGCTCACCGAAGAGGTGCAGCTGGCCGTGCGCCTGCTGAGTGAATATGGCGACCGCACAGCGCTTTTCGACACTTCCGCGCCGCTGGCCGACCAGGAGCTGGTGGCCCAAGCCAAACAGCAGCAGTTCTACACCGTGTTGCTCGCCGACGATGCGCCGCCCACGGCTCCGGACTGTCTGGCCGAAAGCCTTCGGGCGCTGCGCAACCCGTCCGACGATATCCAGTTCGAAATCCTGGTGGCCCCCAGCGTCGAGGACGCCATCACCGCGGTTGCGCTGAATGGCGAGATCCAGGCTGCGATCATCCGCCACGACCTGCCGCTGCGGTCTCGCGACCGGGTGCCGCTGATGAACACATTGCTGGGCGCCAACGATGACGTGGTCAGCCCCGACTGCGCCCAGGACTGGGTGGAATGCGGCGAGTGGATCAGAGAGCTGCGGCCACATATCGACCTATATCTGCTCACCGACGAGTCGATCGCGGCGGGCAATGACGACGAGCCGGACGTCTACGACCGGACCTTCTACCGGCTCAACGACGTCACCGACCTGCACAGCACGGTGCTCGCCGGTGTCCGGAACCGGTTCGCCACACCATTTTTCGACGCCCTGCGCGCATATGCGGCGGCGCCGGTGGGCCAATTCCACGCTCTTCCGGTCGCGCGTGGGGCCAGCATCTTCAACTCCAAGTCGCTGCAGGACATGGGAGAGTTCTACGGCCGCAACATCTTCATGGCCGAGACTTCGACCACCTCGGGTGGCCTGGACTCGCTGCTGGACCCGCAGGGCAACATCAAGAAAGCGATGGACAAGGCCGCGCACACGTGGAACGCCGACCACACCTACTTCGTCACCAACGGAACGTCGACCGCCAACAAAATCGTCGTACAGTCCCTGACCCGGCCCGGCGACATCGTGCTGATCGACCGCAATTGCCACAAGTCGCACCACTACGGTCTGGTGCTGGCCGGCGCGTACCCGCTGTACCTGGACGCCTATCCGTTGACGCAGTTCGCGATCTACGGAGCGGTGTCGCTGCACACGATCAAGAAGACGCTGCTGGACCTCGAGGCGGCCGGACAGCTGCACCGGGTGCGCATGCTGCTGCTCACCAACTGCACCTTCGACGGCGTCGTCTACAACCCTCGTCGGGTGATGGAGGAGGTGCTGGCGATCAAGCCGGACATCTGCTTCCTATGGGACGAGGCGTGGTACGCGTTTGCCACCGCGGTGCCATGGGCCCGGCAGCGCACGGCCATGGTGTCGGCCGAGCATCTCGAACAGATGTTGTCGTCTGAAGAATACGCTGAGGAATACCGGAATTGGGCCGCATCGATGGAGGGGGTCGACCGGTCGGAGTGGCTGAACCGCCGGCTGCTGCCCGACCCAAATCGCGCGCGGGTGCGCGTCTACGCGACGCACTCCACCCACAAGTCACTGTCGGCGCTTCGGCAGGCGTCGATGATCCACGTCCGCGACCAGGATTTCAACGCCCTGGCCCGCGATGCATTCGGTGAGGCGTTCTTGACCCACACCTCGACATCGCCGAACCAGCAACTTCTCGCCTCGCTGGACCTGGCGCGCCGGCAGGTCGACATGGAGGGATTCCAACTGGTCCGGCAGGTCTACGACATGGCGCTGGTCTTCCGTCACCGCGTCCGCAAAGACCAGCTGATCGGCAAGTGGTTCCGCATCCTCGACGAGTCAGACCTGGTGCCCGAGGAGTTCCGGGCCTCCGCGGTCAGCTCTTATCGTCAGGTCAGGCAGGGTGCCCTGGCCGAGTGGAATGAGGCGTGGCGGTCCGACCAATTCGTGTTGGACCCGACGCGGGTGACCTTGTTCGTCGGCAAGACCGGAATGAACGGTTACGACTTCCGCGAGAAGATCCTGATGGAGCGATTCGGCATTCAGATCAACAAAACGTCGATCAACAGCGTGTTGTTGATCTTCACGATCGGCGTCACCTGGTCGAGCGTGCATTATCTGCTCGACGTGCTGCGCCGGGTGGCCACCGACTTCGACCGCATCCAGAAGGCGGCCAGCGGGGCCGACCTCGCCCTGCAGCAGCGCCACGTTGAGGAGATCACCGAGGATCTGCCGCACCTACCCGACTTCAGCGAGTTCGACGTCACCTTCCGCCCCGACGACGCCTGCCCGTTCGGTGACATGCGGGCGGCGTTCTACGCCGGCTACGAAGAGTCCGACCGCGAGTACGTGCTGATCGGCAGCGCCGGGCGACGGCTTGCCGAGGGCAAGACCCTGGTGTCCACCACGTTCGTGGTGCCCTACCCGCCCGGTTTCCCGGTACTGGTCCCGGGTCAGGTGGTCTCCAAAGAGATCATCTATTTCCTCGCCCAGCTCGACGTCAAGGAAATCCACGGGTACAACCACGACCTCGGGTTGTCGGTATTCACCCAGGCTGCGCTGGCACGGATGGAGGCCCAACGGAATGCGGCAGCGGCCGCGGTGGGTTCTGCGGTCCCGGTCTTCGAACTCCCATCGGATGCGTCGGCGGTGAATGGCGACAGGGCAGTGCAGGCGGCTGCCAAAGACGTTTGACGGCCGGGAGCTCGCTGCTAGCTCACTGGATTTGCGATTTGCATGTTTGTCCGCCACTGAGAACCTTTGGGCGACAACCTCGCCGCTTCCGCGCACAATGCAATGACCCGCTGGTGGATTGGGTGCTCGGTACCGCGGGACATCCAGCCGGGACCGTACCGGCTGGCGCTATTAGGGGCCAATCGCCGCTACTCTGCCGTTGGCTTCGTCATGCGGCTCAGCCTATGCGCGAGTCAACGTAGGACCTTGGCGTAGAGCAGGCTGTCGCAAGGTTCGGGCCCGATGGTCGGGTAGACGGCGTGGCGTGCCAGCCGGCCCTCCAACACGAACCCGGCTCGCTCGAGCAGTCGCGTCGACCGCTCGTTGTCGACATTGCACGTAGCCCAGACGCGGTACACGTCGCGGTCGGCTTCCAGTGCGGTCATCAGCATGGTGAGAGCCTCGGACATCAAACCCTTGCCCCACCAACGCCGACCGATGCAGTAACCAATTTCGACGGAGTGCCGCACCGGGCGTCGGCAGCTGGTCAGCCCGATGACGTCGTCGCTATGCCGCAGCGCGATGGCCCAGGTCCGCTCGTCTTCGCCGACATTGAGTTTTTCGGTGATCACTCGCCGCGTTGCGGCCACGTCGGGGTGCGGTGTCCACAGCAGATACCTGGTGACCTCGGGATCGCGGGCCACCCTTTGGAAGAGCGCGCCGGCGTCCTCGAGTACGGGCGGGCGCAGTATCAGCCGCGGCCCGGCGATGCGGTCAGGTGGGTAGTCGACCATCTCGTATGATCCGTCGCTAAAGATCTAGCGCGCGATAGGTGCGGCGGACGAATTTCGGTTGCGCCGTCCGCAGTTTCGCCAACGACGTGTTACCCGCGACAGCCGTGGCCGCGTCCACGGAAAGATCGGGACAATTCTGAATCAGATACAGCAGGATCAGGTCAGCAGCCGGGTCAGCCTGCCACCACGTCCCGTAGGCGCCGGGCCAGCTGAACGTTCCGAGCCCGCCCGGCCCGAACAGCGGGGCGGACTTCGCCGGATCGGTCACCACCGACAGGTTCAACCCGAAGCCGCGGCCAACCCAGTACGGCGCCCCCAGGAAGTTATGCCGCTTCTGTTCGTCGCTGAGCCGGTCGGTGCGCATGAAGCGCGCCGACTCCGGGGACAGCACCCGCACGCCGTCGATGGTCCCGTCGCCGAGCAGCATCCGCACGAACCGCAGGTAGTCGTCCGCGGTCGACCACAACCCGCCGCCGGCGTTGCAGAAGGAGGGCGGCTTGACGTGCGGCGGCCCCATCACGTCGTGCCGCAGCTGGCCCTCATGGTCAATCCGGTACATCGTCGCGGCGCGTCCCCGCGCTTCGGCAGAGACGAAGAACCCGGTGTCGGGCATGCCCGTCGGACCCAGGATTCGTTCGTCGAGGACCTGGTAAAACGGCTTGTCCTCGATGCGGGAAACGATGACGCCCAGCAGATCTGTCGCGTGGCTGTAGGTGATCCGGTCGCCGGGCTGATGCACCAGCGGCAGCGCGGCCAGCTCGCTCAGCCAGGCGTCCGGGCCCCGCCCAAACGGCAGTCGCACATATGCGTGCGAGATCGGCCCGGATACCGAGAATCCGTAGGCCAGCCCGCTGGTATGGGTGAGCAGATCCTCGACCAGGATGGCTCGCCGCCCCGGCTGCGTCCGGTCCAAGGGACCGTGCGGGTCGTCCAGCACCTGCACGTCGGCCATCTCCGGCGCCCAATGCACGATCGGGTCACGCAGGGCCAGCTTGCCCTCGTCGACCAGGCTCATTGCCGCCGCCACCGTGACCGGCTTGGTCATCGACGCGATGCGAAACAGTGTGTCTCTGCCCATCGGCAAGCCAGCATCGACGTCTCGGTAACCGATCTCGTTGACCTGCAACACTTCTCCGCGCTGCCAGACCACAGTCACCGCGCCGGCGAGCAGGCCGGCATCGCATACCTCGCGGATGGAGGCCTGATTGCCGTTGAGATTCACCCGGTTCAGGTTAGCCGCCGGGCTGCAAAGCTGCCCCCTTAGTTAGGGTCGCGCCGTTGCGCGCGGACATACCAGAACGCCATCTCGACTTCGGTGCCGTCCATTTCGCGGTGCACCGTGGCGGGCTCCAGTGATGCGATATCCCAGCCCGCGCCGCCGAGGACGTCACGCAACGTCTGCTCGGACACCGCCGGCAGCGGCCGGTCCGCGTCCGCCCGGTTGGCGTCGGAGAAGCAGCTGAGCAGCAGGGTGGCGCCCGGCCTGGTGGCTCGATGTGCCGCGGCCGCATAGCTGCGCTTGCCGTCGTCGTCGAGGCAGTGGAACATGCCGCTGTCGATGACGGTGTCGAATGCGTCGGTGTAGCCCTCGAGTTTGGTGGAGTCGGTCACGGCGAACTTCACGTCGACTCCGGCATCGTTGGCCCGCCGCTCGGCGGTGATCAACGCGGTCGGAGAGATGTCC
Source organism: uncultured Actinomycetota bacterium (assembly GCA_963728815.1). Taxonomy (GTDB): domain Bacteria; phylum Actinomycetota; class Actinomycetes; order Mycobacteriales; family Mycobacteriaceae; genus Mycobacterium. Next base: position 473,690 of record CAVSLH010000009.1, on the reverse strand, counting down.
AACCCGGTCACGTTGTATCCGTTCTCGGCCAGGTAGACGGCGTTGTCGCCGAGCCCGCAGCCGATGTCGAGAACATCACCGTGGACCCAGCCGCCGTTGTGCCACCCGATGACATTGTCTTTGGGCGCCTTGGTATCCCATGGTGGTGTGGTCATCGGTGGGACGCCTTCGCCGGGGCTTTCACCGCGGTAAAGAGCATCGAAGTCCATGTGCTGCAATCCGGAGGGAGAGCCGGAGGATTCTGAAGAGGAAGTCGGGCCTGTCATTTTCGCCAGAGTAGCTCGGAATGCTACGCTGCCGGGCAGTCGACATCCTTTAACGATCCGTCCGGAGAGGCGGAGAAGGAGGTCAAGGTCTCGCATGGGTGCCGCGGGGGATGCCGCTTTTGGCCGGGAATCCCGAGAATTGATGTCCGCGGCCGACGTCGGCCGCACCATTTCCCGCATTGCACATCAGATCATCGAAAAAACCGCGTTGGACAGTCCCGACGCGCCACGGGTGGTGCTGCTGGGTATCCCGACCCGCGGCGTGATCCTGGCCAAGCGGCTGGCCACCAACATCGGCGAATACAGCGGTGTCGAGGTCGGGCACGGCGCGCTGGACATCACCCTGTACCGCGACGACCTGATGAAAAAGCCGCCGCGGCCGCTGGAGGCCACGTCGATCCCGGCCGGCGGCATCGACGACACGCTGGTGATCCTCGTCGACGACGTGCTGTACTCCGGGCGCTCGGTGCGTTCTGCGCTGGACGCGCTGCGCGACGTGGGCCGGCCGCGGGCCGTGCAATTGGCCGTGCTGGTCGACCGTGGCCACCGCGAACTGCCGCTGCGCGCCGACTACGTGGGCAAGAACGTGCCGACCTCGCGCAGCGAGAACGTGCGTGTTCAGCTCAGTGAGCACGACGGTCGCGACGGCGTGGTGATTTCCCGATGACCCCGAGACATCTGCTGGCCGCCGGTGACTTGAGCCGCGACGACGCCACCGCCATCCTCGACGACGCCGACCGGTTTGCGCAGGCCCTGGTGGGACGCGAAATCAAGAAGCTGCCGACGCTGCGCGGCCGCACCCTGATCACCATGTTCTACGAGAACTCGACCCGCACCCGAGTGTCGTTCGAGGTGGCCGGCAAGTGGATGAGCGCCGATGTGATCAACGTCAGCGCAGCCGGATCGTCGGTGGGCAAGGGCGAGTCGCTGCGCGACACCGCGCTGACGCTGCGTGCGGCCGGCGCTGACGCACTGATCATCCGGCATCCGGCATCCGGTGCTGCGCACCTGCTTGCAGAATGGACTTCGTCTTTTGGGGTCAAGGACTCCGGGCCGTCGGTGATCAACGCCGGCGACGGCACTCATGAGCACCCGACGCAGGCGCTGCTCGACGCGTTGACCATCCGTCAGCGGCTCGGCGGCATCGAAGGCCGGCGCATCGTGATCGTCGGTGACGTCCTGCACAGCCGGGTCGCCCGCTCGAACGTGATACTGTTGGACACCCTGGGCGCCGAGGTGGTGCTGGTGGCCCCGCCGACATTGTTGCCGGTCGGGGTCAACGGCTGGCCGGTCACGGTCTCCCACGACTTCGACGCGGAGCTGCCCGCCGCCGACGCGGTGCTGATGCTGCGGGTACAGGCCGAGCGGATGAACGGCGGCTTCTTCCCGTCGGTGCGCGAGTATTCGGTTCGTTACGGGCTTTCCGACCGGCGCCAGGCGATGCTGCCCGGCCATGCCGTGGTGCTGCACCCGGGACCGATGGTGCGTGGCATGGAGATCGCGTCTTCGGTGGCGGACTCGTCACAATCAGCTGTGTTGCAACAGGTTTCCAACGGTGTGCATGTGCGGATGGCTGTGCTGTTCCATGTGCTGGTAGGTACCGAGTCGGCCGGAAAAGAGGGTGCGGCATGAGTGTGCTGCTTCGCGGTGTCCGGCTATATGGCGAGGGCGAGCGGGTCGACGTACTCGTCGACGACGGCCAGATCGCCGAAATCGGCCCCGGGCTTGCCATCCCGGATTCCGCAGATGTTATTGACGCCACGGATCAGGTGTTGCTGCCCGGATTGGTTGACCTGCACACCCACCTGCGCGAGCCGGGCCGCGAATATGCCGAGGATATCGAAACTGGTTCGGCGGCAGCGGCTCTCGGCGGTTACACCGCAGTGTTCGCGATGGCCAACACCACCCCGGTCGCCGACAGTCCGGTGGTCACCGACCATGTCTGGCACCGTGGCCAGCAGGTCGGCCTGGTCGACGTGCACCCGGTCGGTGCTGTCACCGTCGGGCTGGCCGGAGCCGAGCTCACCGAGATGGGCATGATGGCGGCCGGTGCCGCGCAGGTGCGGATGTTCTCCGACGACGGGATCTGCGTGCATGACCCGCTGATGATGCGCCGTGCCCTGGAGTACGCCACCGGGCTTGGGGTGCTGATCGCCCAGCACGCCGAGGAGCCGAGGCTGACCGTCGGCGCCGTCGCGCACGAGGGGCCTACCGCCGCCAGGCTGGGACTGTCCGGATGGCCCAGGGCCGCTGAGGAATCGATTGTCGCTCGCGACGCGCTGCTGGCCCGCGACGCCGGGGCCCGGGTGCACATCTGCCACGCCTCCACCGCGGGCACCGTCGAGATCCTGAAATGGGCTAAGGGCCAAGGCATTTCGATCACCGCCGAGGTCACCCCGCATCACCTGCTGCTCGACGACAGCAGGCTGGCCAGCTACGACGGGGTGAATCGGGTCAACCCGCCGCTGCGCGAAGCGGCCGATGCAGTCGCGCTGCGGCAGGCGTTGGCCGACGGGATCATCGACTGTGTGGCCACCGACCACGCCCCGCATGCCGAGCACGAGAAATGCGTCGAGTTCGCCTCGGCGCGCCCCGGCATGTTGGGTTTGCAGACGGCGCTGTCGGTGGTGGCGCAGACCATGGTGGTGCCCGGCCTGTTGAGCTGGCGCGATGTCGCCAGGGTGATGAGTGAGAATCCGGCGCGCATCGCCGGGTTGCCCGATCATGGCCGGCCGCTGGAGGTGGGGGAGCCGGCCAACCTGACCGTGGTGGATCCAGCGGCTACCTGGACGGTCACCGGGTCCGACCTGGCCAGCCGGTCGGCCAACACGCCATACGAGTCGATGACCTTGCCCGCCATCGTGACTGCGACCCTGCTGCGCGGAAAGGTCACGGCTCGGGACGGGAAGAGCCCGGCATGAATTCTGGCACGCTGGTCGGGTCGCTGATCTTCGCCGCGGTGCTGGTGGTGGTGATCGCGGTGGTGATCCAGTTGATGATGCGCGGCTGGCGGCGTCGCGCGGAGCAGCAGCAGGAGCTGATCGGCAACCTGCCCGATATGCCCGACGAAGTCGGCTCGGCGAGCACCACTACCCGCGGCCTCTATTGCGGCTGCACGATGTCGCCGGCCTGGAACGAGCGGGTCACGGCCGGCGATCTTGGCTACCGCAGTAAGGCGGTGCTGACCCGCTATCCCGAGGGAATCCTGCTGGAACGCATCCGCGCCAATCCGATCTGGATTCCGCAGGAGTCGATCACGGCTATCCGCATGGAGCGCGGCATCGCCGGTAAGGTCGTGGCCCGCATCGGGGTCCTGGCGATCCGATGGCGGCTGCCCTCGGGTGTCGAGATCGACACCGGGTTTCGGGCAAACAACCGCGGCGAGTATCCCGGCTGGCTTCAGTCCCAGCAGGAGGGAGCCGCGTGAGTAAAGCCCTGCTGGTGCTCGAAGATGGCCGCGTCTTCACCGGGACGCCGTTCGGCGCGATCGGCCAAACGCTCGGCGAAGCCGTGTTCAGCACCGGCATGTCCGGCTACCAGGAGACGCTGACCGATCCCAGTTATCACCGCCAGATCGTGGTGGCCACTGCGCCGCAGATCGGGAATACCGGCTGGAACGGTGAGGACGCGGAGAGCCGCGGCGACAAGATCTGGGTGGCCGGTTACGCCGTGCGCGACCCGTCGCCGCGCGCCTCGAACTGGCGCGCCACGGGCACGCTGGAAGACGAGCTGGTCCGCCAGCACATCGTTGGGATCGCCGGCATCGACACCCGGGCGGTCGTGCGCCATCTGCGCAGCCGCGGCTCGATGAAGGCGGGGGTGTTCTCCGGTGCGGCACTTGCCGAGCCCGATGAGTTGATCGAGCGGGTGCGGGCCCAGCAGTCGATGCTGGGTGCCGATCTCGCCGGCGAGGTCAGCACCCAGGGTGCGTATATCGTCGAACCAGAAGGGCTGCAACGGTTTACAGTGGCTGCGCTGGACCTGGGCATCAAGACCAACACGCCGCGCAACTTCGCACGGCGCGGGATCCGCAGCCATGTGCTGCCGGCGTCGGCGACCTTCGAGCAGATCGCTGAAATCAAACCGCACGGCGTCTTCCTGTCCAACGGGCCGGGCGACCCGGCTACCGCCGACCATGTCGTCGCGCTCACCCGGGAGGTGCTGGGCGCCGGAATCCCGTTGTTCGGCATCTGCTTCGGCAACCAGATCCTGGGCCGGGCGCTGGGCCTGTCGACCTACAAGATGGTGTTCGGACATCGCGGCATCAACATCCCGGTCATCGACCACGCCACCGGGCGGGTCGCGGTGACCGCGCAGAACCACGGTTTCGCGTTGGAAGGGGAGGCAGGCCAGTCCTTCGACACGCCGTTCGGCCGGGCGGTCGTCAGCCACACCTGCGCCAACGACGGGGTGGTAGAAGGCGTCAAACTCGTTGATGGGCACGCGTTTTCGGTGCAGTACCACCCGGAGGCCGCCGCTGGTCCGCACGATGCGGAGTACCTGTTCGACAGGTTTGTTGACCTGATGGCGGCTCAGCGATGATCGCGAGAGTGCGTGTTTGTACATCGACACGGCGTAAATGCCGTGCAACTGCGCACGTTCGCGCCCGGAAAGGGGGCCGGTAGTGCCGCGTCGCACCGACTTGCGTCATGTCCTGGTGATCGGATCGGGGCCGATCGTCATCGGGCAGGCCTGCGAGTTCGACTACTCCGGCACCCAGGCGTGCCGGGTGCTGCGCGCCGAGGGACTGCAGGTCAGCCTGGTCAACTCCAACCCGGCCACCATCATGACCGACCCGGAGTACGCCGACTTCACCTACGTCGAGCCCATCACCCCGGCGTTCGTTGAGCGGGTGATCGCCCAACAGTCCGAGCGCGGCAACAAGATCGACGCCCTGCTGGCCACTTTGGGTGGGCAGACCGCGCTCAACACCGCGGTCGCGCTGTACGAGAACGGGGTGCTGGAGCGTTACGGCGTCGAGCTCATCGGCGCCGATTTCGACGCCATCCAGCGCGGCGAGGACCGGCAGCGGTTCAAGGACATCGTCGCCAAGGTCGGCGGTGAATCCGCCAGCAGCCGGGTGTGTTTCACCATGAACGAGGTCCGCGAGACGGTCGAAGAACTCGGCCTGCCGGTAGTCGTGCGGCCGAGCTTCACCATGGGCGGGCTGGGCTCGGGGATGGCGCATTCCGCCGACGAGGTCGACCGGATGGCCGGCGCCGGGCTGGCGGCTTCGCCCAGCGCCAATGTGTTGATCGAGGAATCGATTTACGGCTGGAAGGAATTCGAGCTCGAGCTGATGCGCGACGGCCACGACAACGTGGTGGTGGTGTGCTCGATCGAGAACGTCGACCCGATGGGCGTGCACACCGGCGACTCGGTCACGGTCGCGCCGGCCATGACGCTGACCGACCGGGAGTACCAGCGGATGCGCGATCTGGGCATCGCGATCCTGCGCGAGGTCGGTGTAGACACCGGCGGCTGCAACATCCAGTTCGCGGTCAACCCGCGCGATGGCCGGCTGATCGTCGTCGAGATGAACCCGAGGGTATCCCGGTCCAGCGCGCTGGCATCCAAGGCCACCGGCTTCCCGATCGCCAAGATCGCCGCCAAGCTGGCCATCGGTTACACCCTCGACGAGATCGTCAACGACATCACCAAGGAAACCCCGGCCTGCTTCGAACCCACCCTGGATTACGTGGTGGTCAAGGCGCCGCGGTTCGCGTTCGAGAAATTTCCCGGCGCCGATCCCACCCTGACCACCACGATGAAATCCGTCGGTGAGGCAATGTCGTTGGGTCGCAACTTCATCGAGGCGCTCGGCAAGGTGATGCGGTCGCTGGAGACCAGCCGCGCCGGCTTTTGGACGGCCCCGGACCCCGAGGGTGATGTGCAGGAGGTGCTGATCCGGCTGCAGACCCCGACCGAAGACCGGCTCTATGACATCGAGCTGGCGCTGCGGCTGGGCGCTTCGGTGGAGCAGGTCGCCGAGGCCAGCGGTGTGGACCCGTGGTTCGTCGCACAGATCAGCGAGCTGGAGGCGCTGCGCGCAGAGCTGGTCACCGCCCCGGTGCTCGACGGAGACCTGCTGCGGCGCGGTAAGCACAGCGGGCTGTCCGACCGCCAGATCGCCGCGCTGCGACCGGAATTGGCCGGGGAGAACGGTGTGCGGTCACTGCGCGAGCGGCTGGGCATTCACCCGGTGTACAAAACGGTGGATACCTGCGCGGCGGAGTTCGAGGCCAAGACCCCCTACCACTACAGCAGCTATGAATTAGACCCTGCCGCCGAGACCGAGGTGGCCCCCCAGACCGAGAAGCCCAAGGTGCTGATCCTGGGGTCTGGACCGAACCGGATCGGCCAGGGCATCGAATTCGACTACAGCTGTGTGCATGCGGCAACCACGTTGTCGCAGGCCGGTTTTGAGACCGTGATGATCAACTGCAACCCGGAGACGGTGTCCACCGACTACGACACCGCCGACCGGCTGTATTTCGAACCGCTGACGTTCGAGGACGTGCTCGAGGTGTTCCACGCCGAGGCGCAGTCGGCTATCGGCGAGTCCGGGCCCGGGCCAGGAGTCGTCGGCGTCATCGTGCAACTCGGCGGCCAGACGCCGCTCGGGCTGGCGCAACGACTCGCTGACGCCGGGGTTCCGATCGTGGGCACCCCGCCGGAGGCCATCGACCTGGCCGAGGACCGCGGCGCGTTCGGCGACGTGCTGAACGCCGCGGGCTTGCCGGCTCCCCGTTACGGCACGGCGACGACTTTCGCCCAAGCTCGCCGGATCGCCGAAGAGATCGGCTACCCGGTGCTGGTGCGGCCGTCGTACGTGCTGGGCGGTCGCGGCATGGAGATCGTCTACGACGAGGAAACGCTGAAGGGCTACATCACCCGGGCCACTGAGCTCTCCCCCGAACACCCGGTGCTCGTCGACCGCTTCCTCGAGGACGCGGTCGAGATCGACGTCGACGCACTCTGCGACGGCACCGACGTCTACATCGGCGGCGTCATGGAGCACATCGAGGAGGCCGGTATCCACTCCGGCGATTCGGCCTGTGCGCTGCCGCCGGTGACCTTGGGCCGCAGCGATATCGAGAAAGTGCGCCAGGCGACGGAGGCAATCGCACACGGCATCGGCGTGGTGGGTCTGCTCAATGTGCAGTACGCCCTCAAAGACGACGTGCTCTATGTTCTCGAGGCCAACCCGCGCGCCAGCCGCACGGTGCCCTTCGTCTCGAAGGCCACCGCGATCCCGCTCGCCAAGGCGTGCTCCCGGATCATGTTGGGCGCCACCATTTCCCAGCTTCGCTCCGAAGGAATGTTGGTGGCTTCCGGGGACGGCGCCAGCGTGGCGCCACACGCGCCGATCGCGGTCAAGGAAGCCGTATTGCCCTTCCACCGGTTCCGCCGCGCCGACGGAGCGGCCATCGACTCGCTGCTCGGTCCGGAGATGAAATCGACCGGCGAGGTGATGGGGATCGACCGCGACTTCGGTAGCGCCTTCGCCAAGAGCCAGACGGCCGCCTATGGATCGTTGCCGGCCGAGGGCACCGTGTTCGTGTCGGTCGCCAACCGGGACAAGCGATCACTGGTGTTTCCGGTCAAGCGGCTGGCCGACCTGGGATTCCGCGTTCTCGCCACCGAGGGCACCGCAGAGATGTTGCGGCGCAACGGAATTCCCTGCGAGGAGGTTCGAAAGCACTTCGAGCCGCCGCAGCCGGGCCGCCCCGAGGTGTCCGCGGTCGACGCGATCCGGGCCGGTGACGTGGACATGGTGATCAACACGCCCTACGGGAACTCCGGTCCGCGCATCGACGGCTACGAAATCCGGTCGGCAGCGGTGGCCGTCAACATCCCGTGCGTCACGACCGTGCAGGGCGCATCCGCCGCCGTGCAGGGCATCGAAGCGGGGATCCGCGGCGACATCGGCGTGCGGTCCCTGCAGGAGCTGCACAGTTCGATCGGTGCAGGGGGTCCCGACCGGTGACCGGGTTCGGCGCTCGGCTGGCCGAGGCGAAGTCGCGCCGGGGGCCGCTGTGTTTAGGCATCGACCCGCATCCCGAGCTGCTGGGGGCATGGGGTCTGCCGACCACCGCGGACGGGCTGGCCGCGTTCTGCGACACCTGCGTCGAGGCGTTCGCCGGTTTCGCGGTCGTCAAACCACAGATTGCGTTCTTCGAGGCCTACGGGGCCGCCGGATACGCGGTGCTGGAACGCACCATCGTCGCGCTGCGCGCCGCCGGGGTGCTGGTGCTTGCCGACGCCAAGCGTGGGGACATCGGGTCGACCATGGCGGCGTACGCCGCTGCCTGGGCGGGCGACTCACCGCTGGCTGCCGACGCGGTGACGGCCTCGCCCTATCTGGGATTCGGCTCGTTGCGGCCGCTGCTGGAGGCAGCTGCGGCAAATGACCGCGGGGTGTTCGTGCTGGCGGCAACCTCCAACCCGGAAGGCGCGACCGTGCAGCGCGCTCGCTTCGACGGCCGCACAGTGGCCCAGCTGATCGTCGACCAGGCGGCTCTGGTTAATCGGACCGCCAATCAGCCCGGGCCCGGGTCCGTCGGCGTCGTCGTCGGGGCAACGGCCTTTGAGGCACCCGATGTCAGCGGCCTCGGTGGGCCGGTGCTGGTGCCCGGTGTCGGGGCGCAGGGCGGGCGGCCTGAGGCGCTGGGCGGGCTAGGTGGGGCAGCACCTGGCCAGCTGTTGCCCGCGGTGTCGCGGGCGGTGCTGGGGGCGGGCCCCGGCGTGCCGGAACTGCGGGCGGCGGGCGAACGGATGCTCGACGCTGTGGCGTATCTCTCCGCGGTGTAGCGGCCCGCGAGGCGTGTCGTCGGCCAGTCGGCGGTGAAAATGCCGTCCATAAGGCCTTCCCAAAGTCGCGGAGCCGCGTGTGATGGGCGGCGCGACACGCGCGACACGTAACGAAAATGCGTGATCCGTAGCACTGCGGCTCGCGGCTGCCCGCCTCCAACATCCACAGACATCCACAGCGGCCCGTCAGCCCAGGGTGCACAACTCATCCGACGGCAGAAAACCGCTGGTAGGAGGCACTTTCTGGGTCAGAAACTGGACACGATGCTGCGGACACCGCGCCATTTGCAACCGCTGTCAGCGAGGCCGTGCGGACTGCTGGCGGGGGGCACGCGCTGCGCCCACGCTGGGCGTTTGTCCGCAAAACAAGGGGGTCGGGTTAGATTTCGTTCCGAAGCGTGAGTACGGTCGTTCCCGCTGGCTGGAGTACCCGGCTGAGAAAAACAAAGATCGATTGCTATCGATGAGAGACGGAGGAATCGTGGCCCTTCCCCAGTTGACCGACGAGCAGCGCGCGGCCGCGTTGGAGAAGGCTGCTGCCGCACGTCGAGCAAGAGCAGAGCTCAAGGATCGGCTCAAGCGCGGCGGCACCAACCTCACACAGGTGCTCAAGGACGCCGAGAGCGACGAAGTCTTGGGCAAGATGAAGGTGTCTGCGTTGCTTGAGGCCTTGCCGAAGGTGGGCAAGGTCAAGGCGCAGGAAATCATGACCGAGCTCGAGATCGCGCCGACCCGCCGCCTGCGTGGCCTGGGCGATCGTCAGCGCAAGGCACTGCTGGAAAAGTTCGGCTCCGCCTAGCCCCAGCCGCCGACGATGCAGGCCGGATGGCCTGTGGGGGCACCGACCCAGGAGCGCAAATGAGCGCCGGTGGGGGACCGGGCGTTGAGCACGAGGCACGTCGCGAGCCAGGGGCTGCGGGACGCGTGGTCGTGCTGTCCGGTCCCTCAGCGGTGGGCAAGTCGACGGTGGTCCGGTGTCTGCGCGAGCGCATTCCGAACCTGCACTTCAGCGTCTCGGCCACGACGCGTGCGCCGCGGCCGAGCGAGGTCGATGGCGTCGACTACCACTTCGTCAGCCCCGCCCGCTTCCAGCAACTGATCGACCAGGGCGCCCTGCTGGAGTGGGCCGAGATCCACGGCGGCCTGCACCGATCGGGCACACTGGCCGAGCCCGTGCGGGCCGCTACCGCCGCCGGTCGTCCGGTGCTCATCGAGGTCGACCTGGCCGGGGCCAGGGCGCTCAAGAAGGCAATGCCCGAGGCCATGACCGTGTTTCTGGCACCTCCCAGCTGGGAAGACCTGGAAGCCAGGCTGATCGGCCGCGGTACCGAGACACCAGAGGTCATCCGCCGCCGCCTTGACACCGCGCGCATCGAACTGGCCGCCCAAGACGACTTCGACGAGGTCGTGGTGAACAGTCGATTAGAGTCTGCGTGCGCCGAATTGGTATCCTTGCTGGTGGGAACTGGGCCGGGGCCCGGCGTGAGCACGGATTCAGCATCGAGTTCTTAAACGTTTTCGCACCCTCTAAACCGCCAGGAGATTGTCTACGTGAGTATTCCGCAGTCCGACGCGTCGCTGGCCGCCGTCCCTGCCGTGGATCAATTCGATCCGTCGGCGGGTGGACAAGGCGCCTACGACACCCCGCTGGGCATCACCAACCCGCCCATCGACGAGTTGCTGGACCGGGTCTCGAGCAAGTACGCCCTGGTGATCTACGCGGCGAAGCGCGCCCGGCAGATCAACGACTACTACAACCAGCTCGGCGAGGGGATCCTGGAATACGTTGGCCCGCTGGTCGAGCCTGGACTGCAGGAAAAGCCGCTGTCCATCGCGTTGCGCGAGATTCACGCCGATCTGCTCGAGCACACCGAGGGCGAGTAACAGACAGGGCCCGGGTGATGGACCGCAAGCGGATCGTCGTCGGCGTCTCCGGAGGCATCGCCGCCTATAAGGCGTGCACTGTTGTTCGTCAGCTCACCGAGGCCGGCCACCAGGTCCGGGTCATCCCCACCGAATCCGCATTACGCTTCGTCGGCGCCGCCACCTTCGAGGCACTTTCCGGTCAGCCGGTGCACACCGGCATCTTTGACGACGTTCCCGAAGTGCCGCATGTTCAGCTCGGCAAGCAGGCCGACCTGGTCGTGGTGGCGCCGGCCACCGCCGACCTGCTGGCCCGGGCGGTAGCCGGCCGGGCCGACGATCTGCTGACCGCGACCCTGCTCACCGCGCGATGTCCGGTGCTGTTCGCGCCTGCGATGCACACCGAGATGTGGTTGCACCCGGCCACCGTCGACAACGTGACCACGCTGCGCCGCCGTGGCGCGGTGGTGCTGGAACCGGCGTCCGGGCGGCTCACCGGCACCGACAGCGGGGCGGGCCGGCTGCCCGAGGCCGAGGAAATCACCACCCTTGCCCACCTGCTGCTGGAGCGGCATGACGCGCTGCCCTATGACCTCGCGGGCCGCAAGCTGCTGGTGACCGCCGGTGGCACCCGCGAGCCGATCGATCCGGTGCGTTTCATCGGCAACCGCAGCTCCGGCAAGCAGGGCTATGCGGTCGCGCGGGTCGCTGCCCAGCGCGGCGCCCAGGTCACGTTGATCGCCGGGCACACCGCGGGGCTCATCGACCCTGCCGGCGTCGACGTGGTGCAAGTCAGCTCGGCGCACCAGCTCGGGGACGCGGTGTCCAAGCACGCTCCCGAGGCGGATGTGCTGGTGATGGCGGCAGCCGTCGCCGACTTTCGGCCCGCGCAGGTCGCTACCGCCAAGATCAAGAAAGGCGTCGAAGGACCCCCGACGATCGAACTGGTGCGCAATGACGACGTGCTGGCCGGCGCGGTGCAGGCCCGCGCGCACGGGGAGCTGCCCAACATGCGGGCCATTGTGGGGTTCGCCGCCGAGACTGGCGACGCCAACGGCGATGTGCTTTTCCATGCGCGGGCGAAACTGCGGCGCAAGGGTTGTGACCTGTTGGTGGTCAATGCGGTCGGCGACGGCCGGGCGTTTGAGGTGGACAGCAACGACGGCTGGCTGCTGGCGTCCGACGGTACCGAGTCGGCGCTACAGCACGGGTCCAAGACGCTGATGGCCAGTCGTATCGTTGATGCCATCGTCACGTTTCTGCACGGTGACGGCGGATAACGGCCAGGCAACGCGGCCAGCCGGAGAGTTTCGGAAGAAGTTGCCGACACGCGGCTTAGCCGGTTGAGTTAGAGGCATTTAAAATAATTTGCCTAACTAACATTTAGTAAGGATGACTGGAAGGATGACAGGGTGAGCGAGAAGGGTCGGCTGTTTACCAGTGAGTCGGTGACCGAGGGACATCCCGACAAGATCTGTGACGCGATCAGCGACTCGGTCCTTGACGCGCTTCTGGCGGAGGACCCCCGCTCACGTGTCGCGGTCGAGACACTGGTGACCACCGGGCAGGTGCACGTGGTGGGTGAGGTGACGACGACGGCGAAAGAGGCGTTCGCCGACATCACCAATACCGTCCGCGACCGCATCCTTCAGATCGGCTACGACTCGTCTGACAAGGGCTTCGACGGGGCGTCGTGCGGGGTGAACATTGGCATCGGTGCCCAGTCACCCGACATCGCCCAAGGAGTCGACACCGCCCACGAGGCGCGCGTCGAGGGTGCCGCGGATCCCCTGGACGCGCAGGGCGCCGGTGACCAGGGCCTGATGTTCGGCTACGCGATCAACGACACCCCGGAACTGATGCCGCTGCCCATCGCGCTGGCGCACCGGCTGTCACGGCGACTGACCGAGGTCCGCAAGAACGGAGTGCTGCCCTACCTGCGTCCGGACGGCAAGACGCAGGTCACCATCGCCTACGAGGACAACGCCCCGGTCCGGCTGGACACCGTGGTCATCTCCACTCAGCACGCGGCCGATGTCGACCTGGACGCGACGTTGACGCCCGATATCCGGGAGAAGGTGCTCAACACCGTGCTCGATGATCTGTCGCACGACACCTTGGATGCGTCGTCGGTGCGGGTACTGGTGAACCCGACCGGCAAGTTCGTCCTGGGCGGGCCTATGGGCGACGCGGGGCTCACCGGTCGCAAGATCATCGTTGACACCTATGGCGGTTGGGCCCGTCACGGCGGCGGTGCCTTCTCCGGCAAGGATCCGTCCAAGGTGGACCGGTCGGCGGCGTACGCGATGCGCTGGGTGGCCAAGAACATCGTCGCCGCCGGGCTGGCGGAGCGGGTCGAGGTACAGGTGGCCTACGCCATCGGCAAAGCCGCCCCGGTGGGACTGTTTGTCGAGACTTTCGGCACCGAGGCAGTCGACACGATCAAGATCGAGAAGGCCATCGGTGAGGTGTTCGATCTGCGGCCCGGTGCGATCATCCGCGACCTGGACCTGCTGCGCCCTATCTACGCGCAGACCGCCGCATACGGGCACTTCGGCCGCACCGACATCGAACTGCCGTGGGAGCAGCTGAACAAGGTCGACGACCTCAGGAGCGCTATATAGCGGGATGGTAGCCGCAGAGCGCGCGGTTGACGGGTAGGCATTTGGTTGTGCGCCTGAAACGGGTTGCCGTCGGCACGTTTCGTTCAGCGTTCGATGGTCGGCGGTAGCGGGTGGTCGGGGTCCAGTGCGGGCAGGCCGTCGATGCTGTGCCGGTTGCGGCCGGCGATCTGCTGAGCGTATTTCTCACCGGGCTGCTTGCGGTGATATCCGTCCAGCACGGGTCGTTCGTCGACGAGCTCGTAGTAGGGCACCGCGAATCCGCAGGAGTCGGCGATCCGATCGACATCAACGACGATGGCGGCTCGGATACCTGGGTGCAGATTCTCGAAATGTGTTCTGACGCAGTTGAATTCGATATCGTCCGAGCGGACCACTCGCCCGGTGCCAAACAGCCGCAAGATCCGCGAGTTGCGGGTGAACGAGCAGAACATGATGGTGATCCGGCCATTGTCACGCAGGTGCGCGATTGTCTCGACACCACTGCCGAACAGATCGAGGTAAGCGACGGTGTGGTCGTCCAGCACCGCGAATGTGTCACGGTATCCCTTGGGGGAGAGGTTGACTCGGCCGCCTTCGGAAGGGGCGGTCGCAACGAAGAACATGGCCTGTTCCCCGATGAACTCTCGGAGCGCCTCGTCGATCTGCGAAAACTCCTTCGCCACGTCTCGAGCCTAGTGGGCGAACCGCTAACCGGTGAATCGGTAGTCGTCGAGATCGAAACGCCGACTGCGCCAGTAGGCCTCCACCGTGGTGGTGGGGCGTAGCGGCACGTCGCCGTTCTTGTCGAAGTAGTAGCTGTTGGCCAACCGGCAACTGTCCTGCCAGAAGACTTGGCGATGCCGGCGGCGCATCACCTCCTCGAAGTACCGCGCGTTGGCCTCCTCGGTCACCTCGACCCGGGCCGCGCCGTCGCGCCGGGCCCGTTTCAGGCAGCGCACGATGTGGTGGGTCTGCGTCTCGATGAGCGCGAAATACGACGAGCCGACGTAGCCGTATGGGCCGAACACGGTGAAGAAATTCGGGTAACCGGGAACGCTGACGCCCTCGTAGGCCTGCAGTCGGTGGTCGTCCCAGAACCGGCTCAAGGATCGGCCGCCGCTTCCGGTGACCACATAGGTCGGGACGTTGTCGGTGTCCATCACCTTGAAGCCGGTTGCGAGTATCAGCACGTCGATCTCGTGGGTGTTGCCGTCAGTGGTGGCCACCGCTGTGGGTGTGATCTTGTCGATCGGCTCGGTGACCAGTCGCACATTGTCTCGGTTGAACGTCGACAGGTAGGTGTTGTGGAAGCCGGGCCGTTTGCAGCCCACGGCGTACTGCGGGGTGAGCTGCTCGCGCACCACCGGATCTTCGACCTGTTGGCGCAGATAACGCTTACCCGCTGATCCCATCCTTTTGGCCAGCGGAAACACCGTGAAGTAATGCGCCGCGATCGGGAAGGTCGCCTCCACGAAGGCCTGGCTGAGCAGCCGTTGGGCGGCTTTGCCGCCGGGGATTCGCATCGCCCAACGGGCCGCCGCCGGCAGCGGGACGTCGAGCTTGGGGAAGCACCAGATCGGGGTGCGCTGAAATACGGTGAGGTGGGAGACAATTGGCGCGATCTCGGGGACGACTTGCACAGCTGAAGCGCCGGTGCCGATGATAGCGACGCGCTTGCCGGTCAGATCCTGATTATGATCCCACCGCGCGGTGTGCATGGTGACGCCGTCGAAGCAGGCCACACCGTCGATGTCGGGCAGCTTCGGCACCGTCAGCACACCGCTGGCGCTAATCACGAACCTGGCTGTGATTACGCCACCCGGGTCTGTTTGCACCCGCCAGAGGCTGTGCTCGTCGTCGAACTCGGCCGAAAGGACCTTGGTGTTGAACCGGATCCGCGATCGGATGCCGTACTTGTCGACGCAGTGTTCGGCGTACGCCTTGAGCTCCCGGCCCGGTGCGTAGGTTCGCGTCCAGTTCGGGCTCTGCTCGAAGGAGAACTGATAGGAAAACGACGGAATATCCACGGCGATACCGGGATAGGTGTTCCAGTGCCAGGTGCCGCCGACTCCGTCGCCGGCCTCGACCATCAGGTAATCGGTGAGTCCCGCCTTGTCGAGCTTGATCGAGGCGCCGATCCCGGAGAATCCGGCACCGACGATCAGCACGTGGTAATCGGGGGTAATGCTCATTAGCGCCTGCTTCCGATGAGGTGCATTCCGTGCTTGGGTCGCAGCGTCAGCGTCGCCTCGAGTTCGACGGGATGATCGGACGCGACGTCAAAGGTGAACCGCTGACTCATGATTGCCGCAATCAGAACCATCTCCATCAACGCGAAGCTCTGCCCGATGCAGATGCGCCGACCGCCGCCGAACGGCAGATACGCCGAGCGGGGACGCGCTCGGTCGGTGGCCAGAAACCGGTTGGGGTCAAAGGTTTCCGGGTCGGGCCACCAGCGCGGGTCGTGGTGAATGTGGTGGATCGGGATGACGACCGTGGTGCCGCGCCGAATGTGATGTCCGCCGATGACGTCGTCATCGACGGCGCGCCGCGCGATGATCCACACCGCGGAGAAGTAGCGCTGCGATTCCTGCAGGCAGGCGGTGGTCCATCCCAACCTGCCCAGGTCGTCGGCGCCTGCGCGGCGCGTGCCCAGCACGTCGTCGACCTCGGCGAGCATCCGGTCGCGGGCCTCGGTGTGCAGCGCCATCAGATACCAGAACCAGGACATGGCATTCGCGGTGGTTTCGTGACCGGCAAGCATGAACGTCAGGGCCTCGTCGCGGACCCGCTGGCGTGGCCATGTTCCGCCGTCGGCGCGCAGCAACACGTCGAGCAGGTCAGCGGAGTCGGTCGGGTGCACCAGTCGCTGGTCGATCACCGAGTTGACTGCACGGTCGAGCGTCAGCGTGATGTCCTGTATGTCGCGCAACGGTGGCGGCAGGCGGACGCCGGAGAAGACACACCAGTTCAGCGCGTCATAGACCGGACGCGGCATGAGGCCCCACAACCCGAGTCGCTCCAGCCGCTCCGCATGCCGCAGTCCCCGTGTCGCCAGCTCGTTCATGCTCTGGATCAACGGCCCGAAGTCCTGGCTGAACAGGGCATTGGCGACCACTCGCAGGGTTGCCTCGACCATCGTCTGGTGCATGTCGAACTGCCCGCGGTCGCCGGTCGGCAGCGTGGCGGCGACGTCTGCGATCGGGTCGATCATCAGGTCGACGATGCCGTTGAGGTGGCGACGGGCGAAGGTCGGGTTGAGCAGGCTGCGATGGGCGGCCCAGGAATCGCCCTCGTCGGTGAGCAAATTGATGCCCGCGGTGGCTCGGATGGGCTCGTATTCGTCGGACTTGACGTATTTCAGCCGGGCCTCGTGCAGCACGTGATCCACATAATCAGGATGGCTGATGGATACGAAGCGCCTACCAGCACAACGAAATCGGGTGATATCGCTGCCGCGTAACCGGCCCAGGAAACCGTCGCCCGCGTCGAATCCGATGGTGAGCGCCTCGCGCGTCATCGTCCAGGTGCTCAGCCGTTTGGCTGGTGCTGTCGAAGGGCGCTCAACGGTGAGGCGCTCAGCGGTGAGGGTCATGGCTCCACTGTATGGATGACCCAAGCCGCCCGTAATGAGACTATGGGACACAGAGTTGGGAGTTTAGGACAGCTGATGGGACACGCGCTGCCGCCGGCCGAGGTGAGCCATTCGGTGTATGCGACACGGGTGCTCTGCGAAGTGGCCAACGAGCGCGGGGTACCGACCCGCGATGTGCTGGCGGGCACAGCGATCGAGCCCGCGGATCTCGACGATCCGGACGCCGTTGTCACTGCACTCGATGAGATCGTCGCCGTGCGCAGCCTGCTGGCCCGGCTGCCGGACTTGCCGAACCAAGGGGCCGGCGTCGGCGTCGACGTGGGCAGCCGGTTCACGCTCACCCATTTCGGTTTGTTCGGGTTTGCGGTGATGTCGTGTGCCACCCTTCGCGAGCTGTTCACCATCGCGATGCGCTATTTCGCGCTGACCATGCTGCACATCGACATCACCTTGTTCGAAACTGCCGACGACTGCCTGCTCGAACTGGACGCCGGGCATTTGCCATCCGACGTGCAGAGGTTTTTCATCGAGCGCGACATCGCCGGAATCATCGCGACGACAATGACTTTCACGCTGCCCGTAGCGGAGAAGTATGCCGACCAGGTATCGGCGGAACTGGCGGTAGACGAGGAACTCTTGCGCCCGCTGCTCGAACTCGTGCCGGTCCACGATGTCGCATTTGGCCGGGCGCACAACAGGTTGCACTTCCCGCGCGACATGTTCGACGAGCCGCTGCCGCAGGCCGATCGGCACACGTTGGAGACGTGCATGGCGCAGTGTGACGTGCTGATGCAGCGCAACGAGCGACGCCGTGGCATCACAGCGCTGGTACGTACCAAGCTGTTTCGCGATTCCGGGCTCTTCCTCACCCTTCCCGACGTCGCTGCCGAGCTCGACGTCCATCCGCGAACGCTGCGGCGGCGACTTGCCGAGGAGGGCACGTCTTTTCGGGCCCTATTGAATGAAGCGCGGTCCACCGTGGCCGTCGACCTGCTGCGCAATGTCGGGCTGACCGTGGAGGAGGTGTCCACGCGCCTGGGCTACACCGAGGTCTCGACGTTCTCGCACGCATTCAAACGCTGGTATGGCCTGGCGCCCAGCGCGTATTCACGCCGAGACTAGGACGTTCCCAGAAGGCGGCTAGGAGTACAGCGCCTTCCTCAGCGCCGCCAGGCCGCGGTTGGTGGCCTCAGCGGCGGCGGGCACTACCAGGGCGAAGCTGGCGTAGCCGTGCACCATGGTCGGCTCGTTGCGCAACTCCGCGGAAACGCCGGCGGCGTTGAGCAGCTCGGCGTAACGGGCTCCGTCGTCGCGCAGCGGGTCATGTTCGGCGGTTCCGATGAAGGCGGGCGGCAGGCCGGACAGGTCGGCGGTGTTTGCCGGTGCGAGGGTGGCCGGCAGCGACTCAGGGTCACTGATGTCCATGCCCGGCACGTACCAGTTCACGAACGCTTCGATGACATCGCGGTCCAGGATCGGCGCGAAGGCATTCTCCGTGAAGGACGGCAGCGACAGGTCCGCCGTTATCGACGGATACCACAGCAGCTGGAAGGCGAGCGACGGCCCGCCGTTGTCGCGGGCCCGTTGCGCCAGGACGGCTGAGATGTTGCCCCCCGCGGAATCACCGGCGACGGCGATCCGGTTCGGGTCGCCGCCCAACTCGGTGGCGTGCTCGGCGACCCAGCGCAATGCCGCCCAGCTGTCCTCGATCCCGGCCGGGTGCGGATGCTCCGGGGCAAGCCGATAGTCGACGGACACCACGATGGCCTCCGCGCCGACGGCGTGCGCGCGGGCGAGGGGATCGTGGGTGTCCAGGTCGCCGATCGACCAGCCGCCGCCGTGGTAGAAGACGACGACCGGCAAGGCTTTGTCGGTGTCGGCTGCGGGCGGCCAGTAGATCCGGACGGGGATGTCGGTGAGGTCGTCATATCCCACGGTGCGCTCCTCGATCCCCAGGTCCGGAAGCAGTTCGGGGGGTGCTTTGAGCTGCTGGAGCCTCGCGCGTGCGACTTCGACGCCGTCGTCCACGTTAAAGGTCAACGGGAACGCGTCGAGCAGCGCCTTGAGCGTCGGATCGATGTCGGGTCGGGTGGTGGTGGGCTCCGTCATGGGCATACCGTACGCACCACCGGAACTATCCGTAGAGCGCGGCCCGCAACGCCGCCAGCCCGCGATCCAGCGCGGCGGTGGCGGCGGGCACCACGCCGGCGTAGCCGACGTAGCCGTGCACCAGTGTCTCGGCGTTGTGTACCTCGACGGGGACACCGGCGGCGGCCAGCAGCTCGCCGTAGCGGATGCCGTCGTCGCGCAACGGATCGTGACCCGCGACTGCGATGTAGGCGGGCGGCAGGTCGCCCAGGTTCTTCGCCCGCCCCGGCGCCATCGCCGGTGGCGGGTCGGACAAGTCGATTTCGCCTGCGTACCAACGGGAGAACGCGGCGACGGCGTTGGCGTCAAGGATCGGTGCGACGGCATTCTCGGTGAACGACGGCAGCGACTGGTCCCACAGCGTGGAGGGATACCACAACAGCTGGAACGCCAGCGGCGGTCCGCCGTTATCTGCATTGTCACGGGCACGTTGCGCGATCACCGCGGCGATGGTTCCGCCCGCCGAATCCCCGGCGACGGCCAGCCGAGTGGCGTCCGCGCCAATCTCAGAGCCGTGTTCGGCGACCCATAGCGTTGCGGCCCAAGCGTCTTCGATGGCAGCGGGGTACGGGTGCTCCGGCGCCAACCGGTAATCGACGGACACCACGACCGCGTCGGCGCCGACGGCATGCTGGCGGGAGGAGCCGTCGTGAGTGTCGAGGTCACCCATCACGAAGCCGCCACCGTGGAAATACACCACCACGGGCGGTCGGGAGCTTCCCGTGCTGCGACCGGAATCAGTTGGCGGCCAATAGATCCGGATGCCAATGGGGCCCGCTGGACCGTCAATGTCGCGGTCCTCGCCCCGCAGTTCGGGGTGCACCGGCCGGCGCGGCAGGTCGCGTAACCGCTGTCTAACTGCGTCGATTCCGTCTTCGGTGGATAGCCGGAACGGAACCGCATCCAGTACCTTCAGCAGGATGGGGTCGATAGCAGGTTTTTCGTCGGCTGTTTTGTCCAAACTGGGCATGGAGGTACCGTACGCACCCCGCTTGGTTGCCGGCGGCTGGGTGGTCGCCGGCTGGGCGGCTCTCGCTTACGGCGTGTACCTGACCGTGATCGCGTTGCGCTCCGCGCCGGGAACGGAGCTGACCGGGCACTGGATTCTGCAGCCACCGTTCAAGGCATCGATGGCGTTACTGCTGGCCGTCGCTGCGGTTGCGCACCCCATCGTCCGCGAGCGGCGGTGGCTAATGCCGGCGCTGCTGTTGTCGGCCACCGGCGACTGGCTGTTGGCCATCCCGTGGTGGACGCAGTCATTCGTTTTCGGGCTGGGGGCGTTTCTATTGGCGAACGTGTGTTTTCTGGGTGCACTGCTCCCGCTGGCGACAAGTTCGCGACCGTCGCATGCGCGCATCGCTGCCGTCGTCACGATGTGCCTGGCTACCACGGGGCTGTTGATATGGTTCTGGCCCCACCTGGGCGCTGACAAGCTGACGATTCCGGTGACGGTCTACATCGTCGTGCTGTGCGCAATGGTCTGCATGGCGTTATTGGCGCGGCTGCCGACGATCTGGACCGCCGTGGGGGCGGTGTGTTTCGCGGCGTCGGACTCGATGATCGCCATCGGCCGGTTCATCCTGGGCAACGAGGCACTGGCGGTGCCTATCTGGTGGTCGTACGCCGCGGCCGAGATCCTCATTACGGCCGGGTTCTTCTTCGGTCGAGAGGACACGGATAGCGCCCCTGAGATCGCTGAGTCAGCCGAGAGCTAATTGTCGGTGGCCGCCAGTATTCTGAGTTCCGGCTGCTGGGGGAACGAGAAAAATGTTGTGTAACAACATATTCGGGCGCAGGACCGGTCGTAACCACTGGCCCGCTGGTTGGCCGTGACCCGGACCGGTCGAACACCCGTCGAGGTGGTGGGGGCACTCCCCCGCAAGCGGGTGGGGGCACCTCCCTCTGGGGGCGTACCCCCACCCGCTTGCGGGGGACCGATCGCTCGGGTGCTGCCGATGCTGTCGGTGCCACACCTGGATCGTGAGTTCGACTACCTGGTGTCCGCCGAGCAGTCAGACGATGCCCAGCCGGGGGTGCGGGTGCGGGTGCGGTTTCACGGCCGACTGGTCGACGGGTTTGTACTGGAGCGCCGCAACGACACCGATCACGCCGGAAAGCTGGGCTGGCTCGATCGCGTGGTGTCCGCCGAACCGGTACTCACGGCAGAAATCCGCCGACTGGTCGACGCGGTGGCGGCTCGCTACGCCGGAACCCGGCCGGACGTGTTGCGGCTGGCGGTGCCGGCCCGGCACGCCAGGGTGGAGCGGGAGACCACAACGACGAGCCCTGGCCCGTTAACTTTGGCGCCGGTCGACCCGTCGGGCTGGGAAGTTTACGGCCGCGGCGGACAGTTCCTGACCGCCCTGGCCGAGTCGCGTGCCGCCCGCGCCGTCTGGCAGGCGCTACCGGGCGAGCTGTGGGCGGACCGATTCGCTGAGGCCGCGGCGCAGACCGTTCGTGCGGGGCGCGCGGCGCTGGCGATCGTGCCCGCCCAGCGGGATCTGGACATGCTCTGGCAGGCCGCGACGACCCGGATCGACGAACACAGCGTGGTGGCGCTCTCGGCCGGCCTGGGGCCGGCGGCCCGCTACCGGCGTTGGCTGGCGGCGCTGCGCGGCAGCGCGCGACTGGTGATCGGCACCCGCAGCGCGGTCTTCGCTCCGCTGAGTGACCTGGGTCTGGTCATGGTCTGGGCTGACGCCGACGACACCCTGGTCGAGCCGCGGGCACCGTATCCGCATGCCCGTGAGGTGGCGATGCTGCGCGCGCATCAGGCGCGGTGCGCAGCGCTGATCGGCGGCTACTCCCGGACCGCCGAAGCCCACGCGTTGGTGCGCAGTGGATGGGCGCACGATGTGGTCGCGGCGCGGCCGGTGGTTCGTGCCCGTACCCCGCGGGTGGTGGCCCTGGACGACAGCGGATACGCCGAGGAACGCGACCCGGCGGCCCGCACCGCGCGAATTCCGTCCATCGCGCTGCGCGCTGCCCGCTCGGCGCTAGAGGCCGGAGCACCGGTGCTCGTGCAGGTGCCGCGGCGCGGGTACGTGCCTTCGCTGGCCTGCGGGCGCTGCCGCACGATCGCCCGTTGCCGGCACTGCAGGGGTCCGCTGTCGCTACTGGACCGCGCCGCCGGCCAGGGACCGGAACTCGGTACTGCCTGTCGCTGGTGCGGCCGCGCCGAACCGACGCTACGGTGCGCGCGCTGCGGGTCGGATGCGGTACGCGCCGTGGTCGTCGGGGCCCGGCGCACTGCCGAGGAGCTCGGCCGCGCATTCACCGGTACACCGGTCATCACCTCGGCGGGCGAGGCCATCGTGCCGGAAGTCGCCACTCGCCCGGCTCTGGTGGTCGCCACCCCGGGGGCTGAACCCCGGACATCAGGCGGATACGGTGCAGCGCTGCTGCTGGACACCTGGGCGCTGCTGGGCCGGCAAGATCTGCGTGCGGTCGAGGACGCCCTGTGGCGTTGGATGACCGCGGCCGCACTGGTGCGTGCTCGCGGCGACGGCGGCGTGGTGACGATAGTCGCCGAAGCATCCATCCCGACAGTGCAATCGCTGATCCGGTGGGATCCGGTCGGTCACGCGGAGGCCGAACTGGCGGCTCGAACCGAAGTCGGCCTGCCGCCAAGTGTGCACATCGCGGCAATCGACGGCGCCGCTGAAGCGGTGACGGCGCTGCTTGACGAGGCCCGGTTGCCCGACGAAGCCGACTTGCTCGGCCCGGTGGATCTGCCGCCGGGCGTGCGCCGCCCGGCGGGCACCCCCGCCGACGTGCCAGTAACCAGGATGTTGGTGCGGGTCCCCCGCGAGCAGGGCCTGGAGCTGGCCGCAAGTCTGCGGCGCGGCGTCGGTGTACTCAGTGCCCGGCAAACCCACGAGCCGGTCCGGGTGCAGATCGACCCGCTGCACATCGGATAACTAGTGTCTTAAATCTTGCGGGCGATGAAAATCAGGTATTCCCACTCCATCACGCCGTCTTCGAGGTATTCCCGGCTCAGTTCGGTGAGCTCGGCGTCGAGTGCGGCCACGCATTCGGGGTCGTCGGCGATGTTGCGATAGGCGTTGATCGCCGGGCCGTAGAAGCTCTTGAAGTAGTCGCGGCACGCTTCGGGAGTGTCGAACTTGTCCACCTTCAATGAGTCGCGCCGCATGCGGATATCGTTGACGTGGTTGCGAAACAGGTCACTCACGTAGTCCTCGCTTCCCCACCACACCTCATGGGGGGCTCCCGGCGGCAGCGTCGGGCGGTACGGCCTGATGGCGGAAAGCAACCGGCCGTAGAAACCCTCGGGTGTCCAGCTGATCAGAGCGATCGTCCCTCGACGTCGGCAGACCCGGGCCACCTCGTCGGCAGCGCGTTGATGACGCGGAGCGAACATCACTCCGATCGCCGAGAGCACCGCGTCGAACTCGGCGGCGCCGAACGGCAGCGCTTCGGCGTTGGCTTCCCGCCAGCCCAGCTCTAGACCCTCTGCTGCCGCCCGGGCCTGGGCGCTGCGCACCAGCTCCGGTGTCAGGTCGCTGGCAATGACATGGGCACCCGCCATAGCGGCGGCCATCGAGACGTTGCCCGAGCCGGCGGCCACGTCAAGCACGCGATCGCCGGAGCGAACACCGCTGGCGGAGAACAGGATTGGACCGAGCGGGGCCAGCACCTCATTGGCCATGGAGGCGTAGTCGCCCAGCGCCCACATTTCCCGATGCGTGGTCGTCGGGGCTTGGCGCACGCTGATGGGCATGTCGATAGTCATCGGGTCTCCTGGAGAAAGAAAGAGGGGTTTTCGACCCCGACGTCGTCGTCGGCCGGGCAGGAGCTTTGACCACCGCATCGATCGTGCCCATTAGCAATAATATACAGTGGAAACAATCGAAGTCTACTACACTGGAAGGCTGTTACACTTTCTATGCTTTAGCCCGTGCAGTGCGCCGACGAAGTTGACGGCCCGAGAGGGCCCGGAAAAAGGGGGGCGATGGGAACGGAAAACGCGACGGCAGCGGACGAGTCACTGGATGTGATCACCGACGCGTTGCTGACCGCGTCCCGGCTGCTGCTAGCCATATCGGCTCACTCAATCGGTCAGGTGGACGAGACCATTACCATTCCGCAGTTCCGAACCCTGGTGATCTTGTCCAACCGGGGTCCGATCAACCTGGCCACGTTGGCCAGTCTGCTGGGTGTGCAACCGTCGGCTACCGGCCGGATGGTCGATCGGCTGGTTGCCGCCGGGCTGATCGACCGGCTGCCGCACCCGACCTCTCGGCGCGAACTGCTCGCCGCGCTGACCAAGCGTGGACGAGAGGTCGTCCGGCGGGTCACTGCGCACCGGCGAACCGAAATCGCCCGCATCGTGGAAAAGATGCCGCCACCCGAACGTCACGGGCTGGTGCGGGCGCTGACGGCGTTCACCGCCGCCGGCGGTGAGCCCGACGTAGACCTCGACATGGGTATGTAACCGGCATCTGGAGGTAGAGCCCTGAGTTCAGCACCGGGCCGGAGGCGCTGAACTCAGGATGGTCTGGCTCATCGCTTTTCTGCGGTGAGAAGCAGGTACTCCCATTCCATGGCGCCGTCGGCGAGGTATTGCTGCGCGAGCTCGATGAGTTGGGTGTCGAGCTCGGCGGCGAGCACCGGGTTGTCGCCGATGTTTGCGTAGGATTCGATCGTCGGGTCGTAATGATTCTTGAAGTAGTTGTGAACGGCCTCGGCGCTCTCGAACCCGTTCACCTCCAACATGCCCCGCTGCGTTTTGACGCCGCTGACTCGATCTCCCAGCAGCCCACTGACGTAGGCCTCGCGTCCCCACAACGCCGACGGGGGTAAAGCCGCCGACAGGCTCGGCCGGTATGGCCTGAGGGCGGCGAGCATCCGGCCAAAGAATCCCTCTTGGGTCCAGCTGATCACACCGATCGTCCCGCCGGGCCGACTAACTCGGACCAGCTCGTTGGCCGCGGACTGATGGTCCGGCGCGAACATCACCCCGATCGCCGAGATCACGGTGTCGAACTCATCATCGCCAAACGGCAGGGCTTGCGCGTTGGCTTCCTGCTAGTCAAGCGTCAACCCCCGCTCTGCGGCCCTCGCTTGGGACCGCTGCAACAGCTCCGGTGTGAGGTCGGTGGAAACGACGGTGGCACCCGTCTTGGCGGCGGGCAGCGAGATATTGCCGGAGCCGGCGGCGACGTCGAGAACTTGAACGCCCGGTCCAATGCCCGCGGCGGCGACCAGGATTGGGCCGAGTGGGGCCATCACCTCCTCGGCCATCAGTGCGTAGTCGCCCAGCGCCCACATTGCCCGATGCGTGGCCGCGAGAGATTGATCGTCGCGGATGGTGGTGTCGAGGGTCATCAGACCTCCTGAGAAGCAAGGGAAAGGGCTGCGGCAGAGACATCGTTGTCAGATCCGGCCAGATCACGCCCACTAGAAATAGTAGGCAGTAGAAATAGTAAATGTCTACTGCATCGTAGGCGTGTCGGGATGTGGCCTGTGCCACGCTTCTTAGACTGTGTCGGTGCGCCTCGTCTTCGCCGGCACCCCCGAAACCGCGCTGCCCGCGCTGCGTCGCCTCGTCGACTCACCCCGGCATGACGTGGTCGCGGTGTTGACCCGACCCGACGCCGCCTCCGGCCGGCGGGGCAAGCCGGCGCCGTCACCGGTGGCTCGCGAGGCGCTCGACCGCGGAATTCCGGTGTTGCGGCCATCGCGGCCGAACTCGGCAGAGTTCGTCGGCGAACTGTCGGAGTTGGCGCCCGAGTGCTGCGCGGTGGTGGCCTATGGCGCGCTGCTGGGCGACGCGCTGCTCGCGGTTCCCCCGCACGGTTGGATCAACTTGCACTTCTCACTGCTGCCCGCCTGGCGCGGCGCGGCGCCGGTGCAGGCTGCGATCGCCGCGGGGGACACCATCACCGGGGCGACGACGTTCCAGATAGAGCCGAGCCTGGACTCCGGACCGGTCTACGGAGTCGTCACCGAGACGATCCGGCCGACCGATACTGCGGGCGATTTGCTTGAGCGACTGGCGGTTTCAGGGGCGGCGTTGCTGTCAACCACGCTGGACGGCATCGCCGACGGGACACTGACGCCACGACCGCAACCGACCGACGGGGTCAGCATGGCGCCGAAAATCACCGTCGAGCAGGCCCGGGTGCGCTGGGATCTGCCGGCGCCGGTGGTGGAGCGCCGGATCCGTGCCGTCACGCCCAACCCCGGCGCCTGGACGCTCATCGGTGACCTGCGGGTCAAACTCGGACCGGTGCACCTCGATGGCGCTAGGGAGCTGCCCGGGCCGCTAAAATCCTTGCCGCCCGGTGGTATTCATGTAGACCGCAAAAGCGTGTGGATCGGCACCGGCTCAGATCCGGTGCGGCTGGGCCAGATTCAGCCGCCCGGCAAGAAACTCATGAACGCTGTCGACTGGGCTCGTGGCGCCCGGCTCAACCCCGCAGCACAGGCATCATGACCCCGCCCCGGCCGCAGAACCGAAGACTGGGGCCGCGCCGCAAGCCAATGGACCCGGCGCGTGGCGCCGCGTTCGAGGTGCTTCGGGCGGTCAGCGAGCGCGAGGCATACGCCAACCTGGCGCTGCCCGCATTGCTGCGGCGACGCGGTATCAGCGGCCGTGACGCCGCGTTCGCCACCGAGCTGACCTATGGCACGTGCCGTACCCAGGGTCTGCTCGACGCGGTCATCGGTGCGGCCGCCGGACGCTCACCGCAAGCGATCAATCCGGTACTGCTCGATCTGCTCCGGCTCGGCACTTACCAGCTGCTGCGCACCCGGGTCGACGCGCACGCGGCGGTGTCCACCACAGTCGAACAGGCCGGAATCGAATTCGACTCGGCGCGAGCGGGTTTCGTTAATGGTGTGCTGCGTACCATCGCCGGGCGAGATGAGCGGTCCTGGGTGGCCGAGCTGGCTCCCGATGCGTCGGCCGATCCGATCGGGCATACCGCGTTCGTGCACGCCCACCCACGCTGGATCGCCCAGGCCTTCGCCGACGCGCTCGGCGCGGCCGCCGGAGAACTCGACGCGGCACTGGCAAGCGACGACGAACGGCCCCACGTGCACTTGGCGGCCCGCCCGGGCGTGCTGACCGCCGCCGAACTAGCCGATGCGGTGCACGGCACCGTCGGCCGTTTTTCGCCGTATGCGGTGTACCTGCCGGGCGGCGACCCCGGACAGCTGGCCCCGGTGCGCGACGGCGAAGCCCTGGTCCAGGACGAGGGCAGCCAATTGGTAGCCCGCGCGCTGACGCTGGCACCGGTCGACGGCGATACCGGACGATGGCTGGACCTGTGCGCCGGGCCGGGCGGCAAGACCGCGCTGCTGGCTGCGCTCGGTGTCGACACCGGGGCTCGGGTGACGGCGGTGGAGCCGTCGCCGCGTCGCGCGGACCTGGTAGCCGATAACACCCGGGGGCTGCCGGTGGACGTGCTGCGGGTCGACGGGCGGCACACCGATCTCGACCCAGGCTTCGACCGGGTGCTCGTCGATGTGCCCTGCACCGGGCTGGGTGCATTGCGCCGTCGGCCCGAGGCCCGCTGGCGGCGTCAGCCGGCCGACGTGCCGGCACTGGTCAAGCTGCAACGTGAGTTGCTGGCCGCCGCGATCGCGCTGACCCGGCCCGGTGGCGTTGTGCTGTATGCGACCTGCTCGCCGCACCTGGCCGAAACCTCAGGCGTGGTCGGCGATGCGCTGCGCCGTCATCCGGTGTGCGCGCTGGACACGTGGCCGTTGTTCGAGCCGGTCGGCGAAGGTCTGGGGGACGGCCCCTACGTGCAGCTCTGGCCGCACCGGCACGGCACCGACGCCATGTTCGCGGCCGCGCTGCGCCGCCTGGCGTGAGCCGCGCAGCAGACCTCAGTAGTCTGTCGCTCATGCCTCGCAGCACGGCGGGACCGCTGATAGCACCGTCGATCCTGGCCGCTGATTTCGCCCGGCTCGCCGACGAAGCAGCCGCCGTGAACGGCGCCGACTGGTTGCACGTCGATGTGATGGACGGCCACTTCGTGCCGAACCTGACGATCGGGCTGCCGGTGGTGGAGAGCCTACTGGCCGCCACACGCATCCCAATGGATTGCCATTTAATGATCGACAACCCGGACCGGTGGGCGCCCCCGTACGCCGAAGCGGGCGCCTACAACGTCACCTTCCACGCCGAGGCCACCGACAATCCGGTCGGGGTGGCCCGCGACATCCGGGCCGCCGGCGCCAAAGCCGGGATCAGCATCAAGCCGAACACAGCGCTGGATCCATACCTCGAGATCCTGCGGCACTTCGATACTTTTCTCGTCATGTCGGTAGAGCCCGGCTTCGGCGGCCAGGACTTCATCCCCGAAGTGCTGGGCAAAGTGCGTACCGTACGCAAGATGGTCGATTCGGGCGAGCTGACCATCCTGATCGAGATCGACGGCGGCATCAACGAGGACACGATCGAGCAGGCCGCCGAGGCTGGCGTCGACTGCTTTGTCGCCGGATCGGCGGTTTACGGCGCGGACGACCCGGAGGCCGCAGTAGAGGCGCTACGGCGACAGGCCGGTGCTGCGTCACCGCACCTTGGCCGTATGAGACGCCGATGAGCGTCGAACAGGTCAACAGCATCGAGGCGGCTATGCGCCTCGCCATCGACCACTCCTACCAGGTCAAGGGCACCACTTATCCGAACCCGCCGGTCGGGGCCGTCATTGTGGACCCCGAAGGCCGGGTTGTCGGTGCCGGCGGCACCGCGCCCGCCGGCGGCGACCACGCCGAGGTGGTGGCGCTGCGCCGGGCCGGCGGTTTAGCGGCCGGCGGTATTGCGGTGGTCACCTTGGAGCCGTGTAACCACTACGGCAAGACTCCGCCGTGCGTGAACGCTTTGATCGAAGCCAGAGTCGGGACGGTGATCTACGCCGTCGCCGACCCAAACGCGATCGCGGGCGGCGGCGCGGGCCGGCTAGCGGCAGCGGGCGTGCAAGTGCGGTCCGGCGTGCTGGCCGATCAGGTGGCGGCCGGACCGCTGCGGGAGTGGCTGCACAAGCAGCGGACCGGGCTGCCGCATGTGACATGGAAGTACGCCACCAGCATCGATGGCCGCAGCGCTGCGGCCGACGGCTCCAGCCAATGGATCTCCAGTGAGGCCGCACGCGCAGACCTGCATCGTCGTCGCGCCACCGCCGACGCGATCGTGATCGGCACCGGCACCGTTCTCGCCGACGATCCGGCGCTGACCGCCCGGCTGGCCGACGGTTCGCTGGCAGAGCGGCAGCCGCTGCGCGTGGTGGTGGGAATGCGTGAAATACCGCCAGAGGCAAAGGTTCTCAACGACGATTCGCGCACCATGGTGATCCGTACCCACGATCCCCTGGAGGTGCTCAGGGCGCTTTCAGACCGCACCGATGTATTGCTGGAGGGGGGCCCCACCCTCGCCGGTGCCTTCCTGCGGGTCGGAGCGATCAACCGCATCTTGGCTTACGTTGCGCCGATCCTGCTGGGCGGTCCCGTTACCGCGGTCGACGACGTGGGGGTGTCCAGTATCGCGCACGCATTGCGCTGGCAGTTCGACGGCGTCGAACGGGTCGGCCCGGATCTGGTGCTGAGCCTGGTGTCGCGTTAGCGGCCAGCGGTCATGGCGTGGGCGCGACGGCCTGCTGCTCGGCGACTTCTGGTTCCTCGGCGTGTTCCTTGCGGCCGCTGATCAGCAGCCCCAACAGCGCACCCACCACACAAACGACCGCGGTGATCTTAAATATGTCGCCGTACATCAACGCGAACGCGTGCAGGTACATCTCCCCCTGGGCGGCCAATCGTTGCATCAGACTGGCGTTGGGAGGGATCGCGGCCGACAACCCCGCCAGGATCTGGTTGAACCGGTACAACCCCCAGGCGCTCAGCGCTGCTACGCCGATCAGCATGCCGGTCATCCGGGCCACCACCACCGCCGCTGAGGCGATCCCGTGCTGCGCGGCCGGGACAACCCGCAGCGTGGCCGACGACAGTGGCCCGATCACCAGGCCAAGCCCCAGACCGGCCACCAGCAGGTCGGAGTGCATCGCGGGCACTGTCAACAATCCGAAGATGTTGTGCCGATAGGCCAACAGGTCGACCGGCCAGTGCGAAATCAGCCAATAACCGTACGCGGCGATGAGCAGCCCGACGCAGGTCATCGTACGGTCGCCGGCCCGGGTGGCGATCCACCCGCCCAGCAGTGCCCCGATCGGCAGTGCGATCAGAAACCACAGCAGCATCCCGGCCGCGTCGGCCTGGCTCATTTGCAGCACGCCCTGGCCGAACAGCTCCACATTGACCAGCGTCACCATCAGCGCCGCGCCCGCGGCGACTGATGCGCCCAGTGCGGACAGGAACGGCCGGAAGTGCACACCGGCCGGTTCGATCAAGTGCGTGGGTGAGAAGCGCTCCCAGGCCGCGAATGCCACCGCGGCAACGATCGCCCCGATCAGCACGGGCAACCCATAGCTCGGCAGCACGTGTTTGCCGTCGGGTTGGGGGTTGTACAGCCCGATGACCGCGAGACCCAGCGCGATAGCCAGCAGCACACCACCGAGCAGGTCGATCTTCTCCGGCGCGGCGCTGCGGTCGTGCGCTGGCAGGCTGAACTGGATCATCGCCATGGCGATCAGGGTCAGCGGGACGTTGATCCAGAACACGTATTGCCACTGGTGGAACAACCAGACGATGAAGATCCCGTACAACGGACCCAGCACGCTGCCGAGCTCCTGCGCGGCACCGATACCGCCGAGCACACCGGCGCGGTTGCGTTGGGCCCACAAATCAGCGCCCAGCGCCAGGGTGACCGGTAAGAGCGCACCGCTGGCCACGCCCTGAATCGTGCGGCCGGCGATCAGCATATGGAAATCGCCAAAGTGCCCGGCCAACGCGGTGACCACCGAGCCGACTATGAACGTGGCCAGGCTGACCTGCAGCAGCAGCTTGCGGCCGAACCGGTCGG
Organism: uncultured Actinomycetota bacterium; assembly: GCA_963728815.1. GTDB lineage: Bacteria > Actinomycetota > Actinomycetes > Mycobacteriales > Mycobacteriaceae > Mycobacterium. Next base: position 442,454 of record CAVSLH010000009.1, on the reverse strand, counting down.
AAGCCCGGCCCAGCAGCGGCATTGCGGCGATGTAGCCCAGCAGGTACATCGTGACGATCCAGGTGATCCGCTGCAGCTGGTTAACCGGGATACCGACGTCATGCATGATGTCGCGCATGATGGTGACCACGACATAGGTGTCGAGGGCGCCCAGCAGTACTGCGAGGCTGCCCGCGCTGATCGCGACTCGGCGTCCTGCCTGCATGGTCATGAGCTCACCGGGGGCTTGGTGACCTGTACCGGCTGGCCCCAATTCGACAAGGTCATCTGGACGGAATTGCCCGAACTTTTGTCCAACTTGGCCTGGACCAGCTGATGATCGCCGGTCTCCTGAATCCAGACGGTGGCCGGCACCGCCTTCGTCGCATTGAGTTGCGACGCAAGCTTATTCACGGCATCTGCGGGGACATTTCCACTGATGCGGATGGTGCTCTGTCCGTTGATGGTGTCGCGCCCTTCGGCCTTGGCGTCGGTGAAGTTCGCCAGCAAGTTGGCCAGGCCGGTATCCGGGTCCAGGATCGCCGAGACATCGTAGATGTCGGAGGCCTTACCGAAATCGGTCCATCTGTTCGGGGTCAGGGTGGCGTACAGCTCCCCGTCCAAAACGACGAAATTGGCGTCGACGTCAGAGCCTCCCAATGTCAGCCGCACATTGCCCGACGCGGCGGTCGACGGGGCTGTGGTGAGATCGCCGGTCAGCGTTTTGATGGGCAACCCCGGAACCTTGCCGATCACCGACAGCACCAGGTGCGCGCTCTTGAGGTTCTTGGTGACATCGGCGGCCTGCTTGACCAACGCCGTCGCATCTGGGAGAGGTGCGCCGCTCTGCTTGGAGCCGCCCGACGAGCAGCCAGCGATCAGGGCGGTAGCGACGCTCAGGGCGGCGAGGGCGGCGAATAATCGGCGGCGGGTCTGCATAACGTGCATCGTAGAGGGTGCCGATGACCGGGTCGGCGAACGCGGGGGTCCGCGGCCCGCCGTCGAACGGTGTTTGTCCTGGCCAATTAGCCTGGTGCAATGTTCACCGGAATTGTCGAGGAACTCGGAGAAGTCACCGGCCGGGATCCTCTCGCCGACGCCGCACGCTTGGTCATTCGCGGCCCCATCGTCACCGCCGATGCCGGCCACGGCGATTCGATCGCCGTCAACGGCGTGTGCCTGACCGTCGTGGAGGTGCTGCCCGACGGCCAATTCACCGCCGATGTGATGGCCGAAACGCTAAACCGATCCAACCTGGGCGAACTGCGGGTCGGCAGCCCGGTAAACCTGGAGCGCGCCGCGGCCCTCAACAGCCGGCTCGGCGGGCACATCGTGCAGGGGCATGTGGACGGCACCGGCGAGGTGGTGGCCCGCGCGCCGTCAGAGCACTGGGAGGTGGTGCGGATCGAAGTGCCCGCGGCGGTGGCTCGCTACGTCGTTGAGAAGGGCTCGATCACCGTCGACGGGATTTCGTTGACGGTCTCCGGGCTTGGCGCCGAACCGCGAGACTGGTTCGAGGTCTCTCTGATCCCGACGACCCGGGAACTCACCACGTTAGGTCGCGCTCCGGTGGGAACGCAGGTGAACCTCGAGGTCGATGTCATCGCCAAGTATGTTGAACGGCTATTGCAGACCACGCCTACCGGGGATTCGACGCGTTAGCTGGGTGAACTATCCCGCTCGATAAGCCGTAGCAATAACCGGGGCGGCATGGTGGTTCATACTTACAACATGTGGGTTCGCATGTGAGCCCTTGTGAGAGCGTTCGCGCCTCCAGGCAGGAACGGGCGAGGTAGCAGAGATGACGAGGTTGGACTCCGTCGAGCGGGCGGTTGCCGACATAGCGGCCGGTAAGGCCGTCGTCGTCATCGATGACGAGGACCGCGAGAACGAGGGCGACCTGATCTTCGCCGCCGAAAAGGCAACGCCGGAGATGGTGGCCTTCATGGTCCGCTACACCTCGGGATACCTGTGCGTGCCGCTGGACGGCGCGATCTGCGACCGGCTGGGTCTGTTGCCGATGTATGCGGTGAACCAGGACAAGCACGGGACCGCCTACACCGTCACCGTGGATGCGAGAAACGATGTAGGAACCGGTATTTCGGCCTCGGACCGCGCTACCACAATGCGTTTGCTCGCTGATCCCGCCAGCGTCGCCGACGATTTCACCCGTCCGGGTCACGTGGTTCCGTTGCGCGCCAAGGACGGTGGCGTGTTGCGCCGGCCCGGGCATACTGAGGCCGCCGTCGACCTGGCCCGGATGGCGGGGCTGCAACCCGCGGGCGCGATTTGCGAGATCGTCAGCCAGAAGGACGAGGGCTCGATGGCCCAGACCGATGAGTTGCGGGTCTTCGCCGATGAACACGGTCTCGCACTCATCACCATTGCCGACCTGATCGAATGGCGGCGCAAGCATGAGAAGCACGTCGAGCGGGTCGCAGAAGCCCGGATCCCGACTCGTCACGGAGAGTTTCGCGCCATCGGCTACGCCAGCATCTATGAGGACGTCGAACATGTGGCGCTGGTCCGCGGCGAGATTGCCGGGCCGAACGCCGATGGTGATGACGTGCTGGTCCGGGTGCACTCCGAGTGCCTGACCGGTGACGTGTTCGGCTCACGTCGCTGTGACTGCGGGCCTCAGCTGGACGCCGCGATGGCGATGGTCGCGCGGGAGGGACGCGGAGTGGTGCTGTACATGCGCGGCCACGAGGGGCGCGGCATCGGCCTGATGCACAAATTGCAGGCGTACCAGTTGCAGGACGCCGGCGCTGACACAGTGGATGCCAACCTCAAACTCGGATTACCAGCCGACGCAAGGGATTACGGAATCGGCGCACAGATCCTCGTCGACCTCGGGGTCCGTTCGATGCGGTTGCTGACCAACAACCCAGCCAAGCGGGTTGGGCTGGACGGGTATGGATTGCACATCATCGAGCGGGTGCCGCTCCCGGTGCGGCCCAACGCGGAGAACATCCGTTACCTGATGACCAAACGCGACAAGATGGGGCATGACCTGGCCGGGTTGGACGATTTTCACGAATCCGTCCATCTGCCAGGCGAATTCGGTGGTGCTTTGTGAGCGGTGGCGCCGGTGTGCCGGACATTCCGGCACCCGACGCGTCCGGCCTGCGACTCGCTATCGTCGCAAGTACCTGGCACAGCCAAATCTGTGATGCGTTGCTGGCCTGTGCCCGCAAAGTAGCTGCCGAGTCGGGCATCGACAATCCGACGGTGGTCCGCGTGCTCGGCGCGATCGAGATTCCAGTGGTGGCCCAGGAGCTCGCCCGCAACCATGATGCCGTCGTCGCCCTGGGTGTCGTAATCCGTGGTCAAACACCACATTTCGATTACGTCTGTGATGCGGTTACCCAGGGCCTGACCCGGGTCTCGTTGGACGCATCGACGCCGGTTGGCAACGGTGTGCTGACCACCAACACCGAGGAGCAGGCGCTGGATCGGGCCGGGCTTCCGACGTCGGCCGAGGACAAAGGAGCCCAGGCGACCGGCGCGGCCCTGACCACCGCGCTGACCTTGCGTGACCTGCGCGCTCGGTCGTGACTAGGCCGCCGCACCCCGAGGTCTGGGATGTTGAACTGCGTCCCCGCCTCACACCGCTATTTGCCTACGCCACAGCGTTTCTGATTGCGGCAGCGCACATCGTGGTGGGCTTGCTGCTCAAGCTAAGGTCCAGCGGGGTGATATTCCAAACCGCCGACCAGGTGGCGATCGGCGCCCTGGGTCTGGTCATCGCCGGCGTTGTGCTGTTGTTCGCACGGCCGCGACTGCGGGTGGGTCCGGCCGGGCTTTCGGTACGTAATCTTTTGGGCGACAGGCTCATCCAGTGGTCCGATATGGTGGGTGTGTCGTTTCCGGCCGGTAGCCGCTGGGCGCGAATCGACTTACCCGACGACGAGTACATCCCGGTGATGGCGATCCAGGCCGTCGACAAGGACCGCGCCGTGGATGCCATGGACACTGTGCGCAGGCTGCTGATGGTTTATCGGCCCGACTTGCATGCAGGCTGATTGTTGCGGAATTTGTCGTACGATCGCCCGATGGCACGTCATGCGGGCGGCTATCAGGGCAGTGCGTGCACAGCGGCCGCTTTGGTTGTCGCCGCGCTAACGCTGGGCGCCTGCACTGCGTCGGTGACAGGGCGGGCGATTCGGCTTCCGGGGTCTCGACGTTGGCCAAGGCGACGCCTGCTCGTGCGCCGATTTCGGCGCGCGACCTGCTGTTGCAGGACGGGGATACCACTCCTCTGGGGGCGGCAACTGCGACCACGGTGGGCGACAACTACTTCACCGGCGCTCGACCACCCGAATGCTCGGCGGCACTGCTCTTCAAGGGTTCGCCGCTGCGGCCTGCCGGCTCATCGGACTACGCCGAGTCGGCATACCGTTTCGGCGGCTCGGCACTCTACGCCGAATCGGTCGACGTCTACGACAAAGCCTTGAACACCTACGATGTGGTGTCGAATGGATTCCGCGCGGTGTCCCAGTGCCATGGCGACGCCGTCGGTGTGAGTCCGCTTGGGGTTTTCAAGCCGATGAAACTCAGTTTCTTCGGCACAACGGGAGATGGTGTCCTGGTATCGACCATGACCCATCGGGATTGGACCTGCAACTACGGGTTGGCCGTGGTCCCGCGGGTGGCTCTGCTGATGTCGCTCTGTGACACCAAGCCCGGGTTCCCCATGTCGGAGTGGGCGTCGAAAAGGAAGGCGCAATTAGACCGCCGGGCCGCCTGACGAGCCCTCCGGGTTGTCAGTGGACCGCTTTGACCTCGACCACACCATCCCCTACAGCGAAGGGGGAGCCACGCACGCGTCGAACCTGAAATGCCTTTGCCGTACCCACCACCGCAGGAAGCCGCTCAAAGGCAAGCCAAGAAGCTGGCCGCGCTTTACTTCGCTGCATCGGGTGAGGCCGTCGGCGCGGGTAAGGGTGGCTGTGGAGTCGATGACCGCCCGGAAGTAGTAACCGCAGTAGCCGGTTTGCCTGTCGGTGGAGCGGCTGGCTGCGTATGGTGAGCCGGTGGAGGGCACACCGTTCGGACGCTACCGCTTGATCGACCTGCTGGGCCGCGGCGGCATGGGTGAGGTGGTGTGGCGGGCGACACGCGAAGCCCGCGGAAAGCGTTGGGAACAAAGCTATTTCGCGTTTCTCAACGCATCGACCGACGACGCGCCGCCGTTCTAACGGGCCTCAGAGTCAGTTCTTACCCCGTTCCGAGCTGCGGCTGCGACGCTGAAAGTCGTTCATCAACGGCGTAGATGAGGTCGTGACCATGAGGAATGTTGCGCTGGCCGCGGTGATCGGCGTTCTCGTCGCCGCTGGATCGCTGGTGGTTGCGCCGGTGGCCAAAGCTGATATTGATTTTGAATGTAAGCCTGGATGCTGGGGCGCAATCGCGGCGTCGCCCTCGAACGGACAAGAAGTGATCGAACTCAGCTATTGGACTCGACAAAGGGCGGAGAATGCAGCCGTCTTGTGGTGCGACGTCGATGGTAAGACGAACGACTGCCAAGTGGTCACGTCGGGACTGGGCTGTCTCTCGATCGCGGAGAGCAGCGACGGGCTAGCGTTGCCGGGGCGAGTCGCGCCCACCCTAGACGCGGTTGATGCGGCAGCCTTGGCTGGTGCGGGACCCGGGTCGACGATCGACCTCAACGGCTGCAACGGCTGACGTCGCTACAGGCCGGTCCGATCCTTGATGTGCTGCCTGACCGGGACCCGACTGGTGGCGTGAACAAGTCGCGTAGTGCACTACTCGTGTCCGCGCGCGGGCTCGCTGAAACGATGGCCACACTCCGTCGAAGGTCGACGCGAGAACACATCGAAAGGCAGAAACAATGTTCGCATTCGCGTACGGGGTACAACCGGGCGACACCCTAAGCGGCATCGCCCAGAAATTCGGCGTCACTCTGGTGGGCCTGGAACTGACGAACCCGCAGATCACCGATCCCAACTTGATCTTCCCCGGACAGGTCATCACTATCCCGCCGACCTATGTGGTGCTGCCAGGGGACACACTCAGCGGGATTGCCCAGAAATTCCACGTCCCCCTGGGGCTCCTGGAAGCGGCGAACCCGCAGTTCACCGATCCCAACCTGATCGTCCCCGGACAGGTCGTCACCATCCCTGTCCCTCCCCCGCCGCCCCCCCACACCTATGTGGTGCAGCCAGGGGACACACTCAGCGGGATTGCCGAGAAATTTGGCGTCACCCTGGCGGCCCTGGAAGCGGCGAACCCGCAGATCACCGATCCCAACTTGATCTTCCCCGGACAGGTCATCGTCGTCCCCGCCACGGTCAAGACCTATGTGGTGCAGCCAGGGGACACACTCAGCGGGATTGCCGAGAAATTTGGCGTCACCCTGGCGCTCCTGGAAAAGGCGAACCCGCAGATCACCGATCCCAACCTGATCTTCCCCGGACAGCTCATCGTCATCCCGTGACCACGGGCCAAGGCTTGGCTTGTTGGCCGTCGCTGAGGATGACCGTGACGAAGCCATCGCCGTGCCCGCGGGCGTGTGACCGGCCGTGTTCATCGACCCCGATGACCCGCACCGTCTAGACGGTGCGGGTCATCGGCCACGATCATCTGAGTGGCGTCTAAGGCGATGGCGTTGACGGTATCCCAGGACAGGCCCAGCTCGCGGGCCACCGCCGAGACGGTCATGTGGTCGATCATCAACCGGCGCAGGACGTAGCGGGCGCATCGCCGTGTGGTCGACCAGCCCGGCCGGGCCGGGCGATCGGTGTTGGGGGCGAACACTTCTCGACCACATTCGGTCCTCGTGCAGCGGTAGCGGGGTACCCGCACCCGCAGGCGCAGCGGATGTTGTCGCTGGAGGATCAGGCCCACCGGGTGTGGGAGCAATTACAAGAATTGCCAACGGATTTAACGCGCAACCTGCTGCTGGAGCAGCTGCACAATCGTAACGAGGTGTTGTATTTCAGGTGCTTTCTGAGCATCTGATCGAGTTGTTGCCAGGCGGTCTACGACCCGACCGTAGGAAGGCAGCGGAACTGATGATGGCCGCGGTCGGACGCACCGCCACGTTGGATGCGCTCGACGGGCCCGGATTGCCCCTGTTGCGGCAGCGGATATCTGACTAGAAGACGCGAATGAGTAAGGGCCGCATTCCCTGATTGACGGCGGACTGACTCATGCTCGGACGGTCCTGCGAATCGTCGCCTTGGTTGTGATGCGGACAACGCGAACACCGGAATTGATGTCCCGATATGTCGGGGACTACGGGTGGGTGGGAGCGACGCGACGAGTTCGACCTGAGGTTCGGACGTCCCTTTGAAGGGGTCCACCGCTGGTGAGAGTCGTTCATAAACGTGGGCTGCAAGACTCTCATACGCCTGGCTCAACCGAATGGGGTCAGGCCAGCGCCAACAGGCACATCCGGGTAGGGATTTGTGGTCATGGTGGTGTTCCTTCCTGGCTATGTAGGTTGTTTAGGCGTTGTGGACCAGCTCTGGAGTAAGGCAACCGCCCGTCGTTTCCGCGGATCTACGCGCCTTCGTCTGGTATCCCTGGTTTGCGCCGGGGTCGCCGGCAGGGCGCGGTTCGGCTAGCTGACGTTCGAGGTCGGAGATGCGTTTCTCGGGGTCGTCCTGGTCCGTCAGCAAATGGTCTCACCAGGAAGCCGCGGCTGCAGGAAATCGCGGACGCACGCTCGTACGACTGGTCGGAGCCCGCCCTGTGCTGCTATCCAACAGCCTGTGCGTGCCCACCGGGTGCGGTGATCGCGCCATGATGATGCCGCAGCGTCGTCGTACCCGCGCCCAGAACCGGCCAACTACATCGCCGCCGAACGCCGGCAAAACCACAGAGCGCGCCAGCCGAGCTACCGCGCAAGACACCCAATTCCCGACACCCGATCCCAGCGAGCCACCGCCGTTTTAGTGACGGTTAGCCTGGGATGCGTGCCAGATCCCGCGACGTATCGCCCCGCGCCCGGGTCGATCCCGGTCGAGCCTGGCGTCTACCGATTCCGGGACTCGTACGGGCGAGTCATCTACGTCGGCAAGGCCAAGAGCCTGCGCAGCCGGCTGACGTCGTACTTCGCCGATGTCGCGAATCTGCACCCTCGAACCCGGCAGATGGTGACTACTGCGGCCAAGGTCGAGTGGACCGTGGTCAACACCGAAGTCGAGGCGCTGCAGCTGGAATACAACTGGATCAAGGAATTCGATCCGCGGTTCAATGTCCGCTACCGCGACGACAAGTCCTATCCGGTCTTGGCCGTCACCCTGAATGAGGAGTTTCCCCGGCTGATGGTCTATCGCGGCCCGCGACGCAAGGGCGTGCGCTATTTCGGGCCGTACTCGCACGCATGGGCAATACGGGAAACGCTGGATCTGCTCACCCGGGTGTTTCCAGCCCGAACCTGTTCGGCCGGAGTATTCAAGCGGCACAAGCAGATCGACCGTCCATGCCTGCTCGGCTACATCGACAAATGCTCGGCGCCGTGTGTTGGCAGGGTCAGCGCCGAGCAGCATCGCCAGATCGTCATAGACTTTTGCGACTTCCTGTCCGGCAAGACCGACCGATTCGCCCGCGAGCTGGAACAGCAGATGAACGCTGCGGCCGAGCAACTCGATTTCGAACGGGCCGCGCGGCTTCGTGACGACCTGGGCGCGCTGAAGCGGGCGATGGAGAAGCAGGCCGTGGTGCTCGGCGACGGTACCGACGCCGACGTGGTGGCCTTCGCGGACGACGAGCTCGAGGCGGCGGTGCAGGTGTTCCACGTTCGCGGCGGCCGGGTTCGCGGCCAGCGTGGCTGGATTGTCGAAAAGTCCGGAGACCCCGGTGATTCCGGCGAGGAGCAGTTGGTCGAGCAGTTCCTGACGCAGTTCTACGGCGAGCAGGCGGAGCTGGACGGCGCCGCCGACGAATCCGCCAACCCAGTTCCCCGCGAGGTGCTGGTGCCATGTCTGCCGTCCAATGCCGACGAGTTGGCCAGTTGGCTGTCCGGTCTGCGCGGCTCCCGGGTCACGCTGCGGGTGCCGCGCCGTGGCGATAAGCGGGCGCTGGCCGAAACCGTGCAGCGCAACGCGAAAGAAGCACTTCAGCAACACAAGCTGAAGCGGGCTGGTGACTTCAACGCCAGATCCGCTGCGCTGCAGAATATTCAGGACGCCCTGGGCTTGGCCGATGCGCCACTGCGAATCGAGTGCGTCGACGTCAGCCACGTACAGGGCACCGACGTGGTGGGCTCGCTGGTGGTATTCGAGGACGGCCTGCCGCGCAAATCGGACTACCGCCACTTCGGGATCCGGGAAGCCGCCGGGCGGGGACGCTCCGACGACGTCGCCTCCATCGCCGAGGTGACCCGCCGCCGGTTCCTGCGGCACCTGAGCGACCAGAACGATCCGAATATGCTTTCCCCGGAAGGAAAATCGCGCCGGTTCGCCTACCCGCCCAACCTGTACGTCGTCGACGGCGGCGCGCCGCAAGTCAATGCGGCCAGCGCCGTGCTCGACGAGCTCGGTATCACCGACGTCGCGGTGATCGGGCTGGCCAAGCGGCTGGAAGAGGTGTGGGTGCCGTCTGAGCCGGACCCCATCATCATGCCGCGCAACAGCGAGGGGCTCTATCTGCTGCAACGGGTGCGTGACGAGGCGCATCGGTTCGCGATCACCTACCATCGCAGCAAGCGATCCAAACGAATGACCGCGTCAGCGCTGGATTCGGTGCCAGGATTGGGAGAACATCGCCGCAAGGCGCTGGTAACCCATTTCGGATCGATAGCCCGCCTCGAGGAGGCCACCGTCGACCAGATCACCGCCGTTCCGGGTATCGGCGTGGCCACGGCCACGGCCGTCCTCGAGGCGCTGCGACCCGCCCGACCCGGAGCCCCGGGATGACGAACCACGGCGGGGACAGCGAGATCCGGCACGCCGAATTGGCCGATAGCCACCCGAGCGACGCCGCAGTCGGGATCGACGTGGTCCTGGTGACCGGGTTGTCCGGGGCCGGGCGCGGCACCGCGGCCAAAGTGCTTGAGGACCTCGGCTGGTATGTGGCCGACAACCTGCCGCCCCAGCTGATCACCCGGATGGTGGATTTCGGGCTGGCGGCCGGATCGCGGATCACCCAGCTGGCGGTGGTGATGGATGCGCGTTCTCGCGGCTTCACCGGTGACCTGGACTCGGTGCGCAACGAATTGGCCACCCGCAATATCACCCCCCGCGTGGTGTTCATGGAGGCATCCGACGACATGCTGGTGCGCCGTTACGAACAGAATCGCCGCAGCCATCCGCTGCAGGGCGAGCAGACCCTGGCCGAGGGCATTGCCGCTGAGCGCAGGATGCTGGCTCCGGTTCGCGCCACGGCGGACCTCATCATCGACACGTCGACACTGTCGGTGCGGGGCTTAAGGGAAAGCATCGAGCGAGCGTTCGGCGGCGATGGCGGCGCGACCACCAGCGTCACCGTCGAGTCCTTCGGCTTCAAGTACGGCCTGCCCATGGACGCCGACATGGTCATGGATGTGCGGTTCCTGCCGAACCCGCACTGGGTCGACGAGTTACGTCCACTCACCGGCCAGCATCCGGCGGTGCGCGACTACGTGCTGGGCCAGCCCGGCGCGGCTGAGTTTCTCGAGACTTACCATCGGTTGCTGTCCCTGGTTGTCGACGGCTACCGCCGGGAGGGGAAGCGTTACATGACGGTCGCCATCGGGTGCACCGGCGGTAAGCATCGCAGCGTCGCGATCGCCGAAGCGTTGGTGCGGCTGCTGGGGTCCAATGCGCAACTGTCGGTGCGGGAGCTGCACCGGGATCTGGGTCGCGAATGAGCCCACCAATGAGTTACAGCATCGTCGCGCTGGGCGGTGGACACGGCTTGTACGCAACGCTGTCCGCGGCCCGCCGGCTCACTCCCTACGTCACCGCTGTGGTGACCGTCGCCGATGACGGAGGCTCCTCTGGCCGGCTGCGCAACGAACTCGACGTGGTGCCGCCAGGCGATTTGCGAATGGCCTTGGCGGCGTTGGCATCCGACAGTCCGTATGGTCGACTGTGGGCCACGATCCTGCAGCACCGATTCGGCGGGAGTGGCGCGCTGGCCGGACATCCGATCGGCAACCTGCTGCTTGCCGGCCTCAACGAGGTGCTGGCCGATCCGGTCGCCGCCCTCGACGAGCTCGGACGAATCCTGGGGGTCAAAGGCAGGGTGCTGCCAATGTGCCCGATCGCGCTGCAGATCGAGGCCGACGTGTCCGGCCTGGAGGCTGACCCGCGGATGTTCCGGCTGATCCGCGGCCAGGTCGCGATCGCGACCACACCGGGAAAGGTACGCCGGGTGCGGTTGCTTCCCGCCGACCCGCCGGCGACCCGGCAGGCTGTCGACGCCATCATGGCCGCCGACTTAGTGGTCCTGGGGCCGGGCTCGTGGTTCACCAGCGTGATCCCGCATGTGCTGGTGCCGGGGCTTGCCGCAGCGCTGCGGGCCACCACGGCCCGCCGGGCGCTGGTCCTCAACTTGGTGGCCGAGCCGGGGGAGACGGCCGGTTTCTCGGTGGAGCGCCATCTGCACGTGTTAGCCCAGCACGCGCCCGGGTTCACCGTCCACGACATCATCATCGATGCCGAACGAGTGCCGGGTGACCTGGAACGGGAGCAACTGCGCCGCGCCGCAACACTGCTTCAGGCCGAGGTCCACTTCGCCGACGTGGCCAGACCTGGTACACCTTTACATGACCCGGGCAAGCTGGCGGCCGCCCTGGACGGGGTGCGGGTGGGCAACGAGGGCTCGTCGGCACCTATCGTGACAGCCACCGAGGAGATTCGGATCGACGGTGAACGTCCACCGACCGGGGTGAATGGACCGGCTGGCAACGGACCGAGGGGTGACGACGCGTGGCGATGACGACGGAAGTCAAGGACGAGTTGAGCCGCTTAGTGGTGAAATCGGTCAGCGCGCGTCGTGCAGAAGTCACGTCCCTGCTCAGGTTCGCCGGCGGGTTGCACATAGTGGGCGGCCGTGTGGTCGTCGAAGCCGAGGTGGATTTGGGTAACATAGCGCGGCGGCTGCGCAAGGACATCTTTGAGCTGTATGGCTACAACGCGGTTGTGCATGTGTTGTCGGCCAGCGGGATTCGCAAGAGCACTCGGTACGTTCTGCGGGTCGCCAACGACGGTGAGGCGCTGGCACGCCAGACTGGGCTGCTCGACATGCGTGGCCGTCCGGTGCGCGGTCTGCCGGCCCAGGTCGTCGGCGGCAGTATCGCCGACGCCGAAGCTGCGTGGCGGGGAGCCTTTTTGGCGCACGGATCGCTGACCGAGCCGGGACGTTCATCGGCATTGGAGGTTAGCTGCCCTGGCCCGGAGGCCGCGCTGGCGCTGGTGGGCGCGGCGCGCCGGCTTGGGGTCAGTGCTAAGGCTCGCGAGGTGCGGGGTGCCGATCGTGTGGTGGTGCGCGACGGTGAGGCGATCGGCGCATTGCTGACCCGAATGGGCGCCCAGGACACCCGGCTCGTCTGGGAGGAGCGCCGGATGCGTCGCGAGGTGCGGGCAACGGCCAACCGGCTCGCCAATTTCGACGACGCCAATCTGCGCCGCTCGGCACGGGCCGCGGTCGCCGCGGCCGCCAGGGTGGAGCGGGCGTTGGAGATACTTGGCGATACCGTGCCCGATCATCTGGCCTCGGCCGGCAAACTGCGCGTCGAGCACCGGCAAGCCTCGCTGGAGGAGCTGGGCCGGCTGGCCGACCCTCCCATGACGAAAGACGCTGTGGCAGGCCGTATTCGGCGATTGCTCTCCACGGCCGATCGCAAGGCGAAGGTCGAAGGTATCCCCGACACCGAATCGGCGGTCACGCCGGACCTGTTGGAGGACGCGTAGCCTGGCGACGATGCTCGCCGCGAAGCGGCGTGAGGAGAAGCCGGGCGATCAGATCTAGCCGGGCGACCCTTTAGAAGGTGGGCGCGGCGCGAAGCGGAGGGAGGTTGGGGGGTACGCCCCCGCTTGCGGGGAGAGCTGGGCAATCCAGATCTGGGCCGGCCCTAAACGGCGGCACGAACAGGGGAGGAGCGTTGTGAGATTGTTCGGGATAGTCCGGTGCGGCGGCCAATCGAGGGCTACGGTCGGGTCATGAAGCGGCTTTCGAGTGTTGATGCGGCGTTTTGGTCTGCGGAAACCGCGGGCTGGCATATGCATGTGGGCGCGCTGGGGATCTGCGATCCCAGCAACGTATCCGACTACAGCTTTCAGCGACTCCGCGAGCTGCTCATCGAGCGATTGCCGGAGCTGCCGCAGTTGCGGTGGCGGGTCACGGGTGCCCCGCTCGGGCTGGACCGGCCGTGGTTCGTCGAGGACGAGCTACTTGACATTGACTTTCACGTCCGTCGCATCGGCGTTCCGGCGCCTGGTGGGCGTCGCGAGCTCGAAGAGCTCGTGGGCCGGCTGATGTCCTACAAGCTGGACCGCTCCCGACCACTGTGGGAACTGTGGGTAATCGAAGGCGTCGAGGGCGGCCGTATCGCGACGCTGACCAAGATGCATCACGCCATCGTCGACGGGGTCTCAGGTGCTGGGCTGGGCGAAATCCTCTTGGATGTCACGCCGGAACCTCGACCGCCGCAAAAGGAGACGGTTGGATCACTGGTGGGATTTGAGCTCCCGGGGCTGGAACGGCGCGCGGTGGGCGCCCTCATCAATGTCGGAATCATGACGCCTTTCCGCATCGCCCGACTGCTGGAGCAGACGTTGCGCCAGCAGATCGCTGCCCTGGGCGTCAGCAGTAGGCCGCCGCGATACTTCGAAGCGCCCAAGACCCGGTTCAACGCGTCCGTGTCGCCGCATCGCCGGATTACCGGCTGCCGCGTGGAGCTGGCCCGGGCCAAGGCCGTCAAGGACGCCTTCGGCGTCAAGCTCAACGACGTCGTGCTCGCACTCGTGGCCAGCGCGGCCCGCGAATACTTGCAGAAGCGCGACGAGCTGCCCGCCAAGCCGCTGATTGCGCAGATCCCGGTCTCCACCCGCACGGACCAGACGAAGTCCGAAGTCGGGAACCAGATCAGCTCGATGACCGCGTCGCTTGCAACTCACATCGAAGACCCCGCCGAGCGACTCAAGGCCATCCACGAGAGCACCCAGAGCGCCAAGGAAATGGCCAAGGCGCTCTCGGCGCATCAGATCATGGGGCTAACCGAGACCACACCACCCGGCCTGCTTCAGCTGGCCGCACGCGCCTATACGGCCACCGGGCTGTCGCACAACCTGGCCCCCATCAACCTCGTCGTCTCCAATGTTCCCGGTCCGCCCTGCCCGCTGTACATGGCCGGCGCCAAACTGGATTCCCTGGTGCCACTTGGGCCACCGGTCATGGACGTAGCACTGAACATCACGTGCTTCTCCTACCAGGACTATTTGGACTTCGGGTTTGTGACCACACCCGAAGTGGCCAACGACATCGACGAGATGGCCGACGCCATCGAGCCCGCACTGACCGAACTCGAGCGCGCCGCGGAACTGCGGTAGGCGGCTAGTCGGCGGGCGGGCGATTCGTCACGTAGACCCAGGACAAGAACCGGGCTACCGCTTCAGCGGTGTGGTGCGCCCGCGGCGAGCCGAAGATGTCGAATGCGTGTTGGGCGTTGGGCAGGCCGGCGTAAGCGACCGGAGACTTCGATACCGCCCGCAGTTCGTCGACAAACTCCTGGGCTTCGACGACCGGAATGAGGGAGTCGTCGTGGCCGTGCAGCACGAAGAACGGTGGTGCGTCGGCGTGTACGTGCCTGATGGGCGAGGCATCGACGAAGATGTGCCGGTGGGCGCTGAATTTCTTTTTCACCACGAACTTTTCGAGCAGCCCGACGAACTCGGGGCGCCCCTCGCCCTCGGTGGAAAACCAGTCGTAGCGCCCGTATATCGGGACGGCGGCCACCACCGAGGTGTCGGCGTCTTCGAAGCCCGGCTGAAACATAGGGTCGTTGGGGGTCAGGGCTGCCAACGCGGACAGATGGCCGCCGGCGGAGCCGCCGCTGATCGCGACGAAGTTCGGGTCCCCACCGTAGGCCGCGATGTTCTCCTTGACCCAGGCCAGCGCGCGTTTGACATCGATGATGTGGTCGGGCCAGGTGTGCAGCGGGGAGACCCGGTAGTTCAGCGATACGCACACCCAGCCGCGCGAAACCAAATGGCTCATCAACGGATATGCCTGCGGGCGGCGCCACCCGATTACCCACGCGCCGCCAGGTACCTGCACCAGCACCGGCGCCTTGCCGTCGCGCGGCAGGTCGCGTCGGCGCCAGATGTCGGCCAGGTTGGCACGGCCGTGCGGACCGTAGGAAACGATGTTCGTCTTCTCGACGTAGCGACGGCGCGCCACGGTGGTGCGGAGCGGAAGGTTGCGCCCTCCCCTACGGGTCGGCTGTGTCGGTAGGGCGGCAAGCTCCTTGGCATAGTCGGGTCCGAGCTCTTCGCTCAGCCCCGCTTCCAGCACCGGACCCGGGGTGGCGACGCCGCGGTAGCGGATCACCGCCAGGATGGCCCAAGCCGCGGCCGTCAGGCCCAGCGCCGCCTTTCCCTTCGGCCCGGCGAAGTCGCCGCGTCGGGCGCGGCGCAGCGCGTCCAGCGCCGATGCGGTCAGGTACAGGCCCGGCACCTCTGACGTCGGCCAGCCGAACCAGAACACCAGCGCGGTGCTGTAGCCCTTGCGGGCGAGAGGGCGTAATCCGTTGGCGGCGTTGATGAATTCCACTGCCGCGCGTGCCAGCGGTCTTGGAGTAAACACCCGCCGCCGCAGCCAGTGTGCCATCAGCCGCTCACCCGTGATTGCAGTTCGGCGCGCAGAATCTTGCCGGTGCTGCCGCGGGGAAGCTCGTCGAGGACAGCTATTTCGCGGGGCACCTTGTAGTTGGCCAGGTTCTCCCTGACGTGTTGCTTGAGGGTGTCGGACATGGCCCTCTTATCGGGATGGGCGCCGGGCTCGAGTACCACGAAAGCCGCCAGCCGCTGGCCGTACTGTTCATCGTCCACGCCGATCACCGCGGCCTCCGCTACCTCGGGATGTGCTGCCAATGTCTTCTCCACCTCGATCGGGTAGACGTTCTCGCCGCCGGAGACGATCATCTCGTCGTCGCGGCCGACGACGAACAGCCGGCCGGTCTTGTCGAGGTACCCGACGTCGCCCGACGACATGAACCCGACATGGAAATCTTTTGTAGTACCGGAGGTGTAGCCGTCGAACTGGGTGTCGTTGCAGACATAGATGCTGCCGAGCTCGCCAGTGGGCACCTCGTGGAATTCCTTGTCCAGGATGCGGATTTCGGTGCCGTCGGCGGGCCGGCCCGCGGTGTCGGGTGCGGCGCGCAAGTCCTGCGGTGTGGCGGTGGCGATCATGCCGGCCTCGGTGGCGTTGTAGTTGTTGTAGATCACGTCGCCGAACTGGTCCATGAACGCGATGACGACGTCAGGGCGCATCCGCGAGCCGGATGCCGCGGCGAAGCGCAGCGACCGGCCGCTGTAACGGCCGCGGACGTCGGCGGGCAGATCCATGATGCGGTCGAACATCACCGGCACCACCGCGAGGCCTGTCGCCCGGTGGCGGTCGATGAGGTCCAGCGTGGCTTCCGGGTCGAATTTGCGCCGGGTGACCACCGTGCAGGCCAGCGACGCGGCGAGTACCAACTGGGAAAAGCCCCAAGCGTGAAACATCGGGGCCACTATCACGATCGGCTCCTCGGCCCGCCACGGCGTGCGGTCCAGGATCGCCTTGAGTGTGCCAATTCCGCCGCCAGAATGCTTGGCGCCCTTGGGCGTTCTTGTGGTGCCAGAGGTGAGTAGGATCAGCCTGCCCTTGCGGCCGGTGCGTTGGGGTTGTCCCCCGCGAGCGGGTGGTGCCCCCAGTCCGGTGTGGGCGGCGATGAGTTTTTCGACGGTAAGTTCGTGCGGCTCGTCGGCCCATGCCACGATGCGGGTCGCGTCCGGTTTCTCGGCCAGCGCGCGTCCACCGTCGCGGTGAAATCCTCGTCGTAGATGACGGTGTCGACGTCTTCGCGGGTCACCACGTCGGCCAGCGCCGGACCGGCGAACGATGTGTTGAGCAACAAGATGTCAGCGCCGATCCGGTTGGCGGCCATTAGCGCCTCTACGAAACCGCGGTGATTGCGGCACATGATCCCGGCAACCTTTGGCGGCCCGGACGGTAACGCCTGCAATGCCTTCGCTGCGAAGGCGTTACCACGGTCGTCGAGCTGCTTCCAGGTCAGCGTGCCCAGTTCGTCAATCAGGCCCGGCCGGTCCGGGCAGCGTTGGGCCGCACTGGCGAAACCTGAGGTGATGCCCATGCCTTCGCGGCGCATGGCCGCGGCGATCTTCAGATAGCGGTCGGGCCGCATCGGCGCGATCATCCCGGCGCGCCTCATGGTGGTGATCAGACCGAGGGCTTGGTTGATACGAGATGCCATGGCTCAGCCCAGAATCGGGAAGCGGCGCTTGGCGGCGAGTTCGGTGAGGGCCTGCTGCATCACCGACCGTACGTGCTCGTCGACTTCGTCGATGTCGGGTTCCGCGCCGAATTGCTTGGCGATATCAATCGGTTGCAGCACTTGCGTGACGATCTTGGTGGGCAGCGGCAGATTGGGCGGGACTGCGGCGCTGAACCCGAATGGAAAGCCGAACGAGAGCGGCAGGATGTCGCTGCGTAGCAAGCGCTTTAGTCCTAGTCGCTCGGCCAGCCAGGTGCCGCGGGATAGGTAGAGCTGGGTTTCCTGTCCGCCGATGGCCACTGCGGGCACGATGGGCACGCCGGCCTCGATCGCCGTGCTGACATACCCCTTGCGGCCGTTGAAGTCGATGACGTTCTCCGAGAACGTGGGCCGGTACGCGTCGTAGTCGCCGCCGGGAAAGACAACCACCACGCCGCCGGACCGCAGGGCTTTGGCCGCATTCTCACGGTTGGCCCGGATGTAACCGGTGCGCCTGAAGAGCGGCCCGGTCACGCCCATGAAGAGGATGTCGTGGCTCAGCGTGTAGACCGGTCGGTCGTAGCCGAACTTGTCGTAGAAGTCGACGCTGAAGATCGGGACATCCATGGGAAACATGCCGCCGGAATGGTTGCCGACCACCAGCGCTCCGCCGGGCGGGAAGGAATCCAGGCCATGCACCACGGACCGGAAGTACGTCTTCAGGATCGGACGCATCACACCCATCAAACGTTGGGCCAAGCCGGGGTCGAATTTGCCGATGTCTCCGATATCTGGGCTGTCGGTCACGTTGCTCCCTTGAGGCTCCCGGAGGCTGCATTGCTCGCGTCGAGTCTGTAGATGGTAGCGACCGGGCTGGGACCGCTGTGCTGGAAGGTGCAAGCGGCTAGGAG
Source organism: uncultured Actinomycetota bacterium (assembly GCA_963728815.1). Taxonomy (GTDB): domain Bacteria; phylum Actinomycetota; class Actinomycetes; order Mycobacteriales; family Mycobacteriaceae; genus Mycobacterium. Next base: position 424,130 of record CAVSLH010000009.1, on the reverse strand, counting down.
TCGACCTGGCGCCAGATGCAAACGCCGTGGAGCGTCAAGGTGGCCATGTCGGGGAGCAGGGTGAAGTCCAACGTGGCATCGCCATTGGTCGCCTGTGCCACCGGCGGCCCTCCGGCGGTACGTGTTTGCTCCGCGGTGCAATCGCCGCCTCGTGCGAAGCCGGTCCACTTGGTACCCGCGACGACATCGCCTTTGGTCAACGTAGCCTGCGGCCCATAGGTGAACCAGGCGGTTGCGGGCCGTTGAATGTCGTCAAGGTGCTGCCACACGAACACAGGTACACCTTTGACGCATTGCAGGACTTCGTGCTGCGGTGAAAACGTTTGCACACCGTCCATCACCCCGGCGGACCCACCGCATGCAACGCCGGGTTGCGGCACGGCTGGGTCTGCGTGTGCGGTCCCCGCATCCAGAACCACCGCGATGATCGACGCGGTGAACGTTGCGATGGCCACGTTCACGCTGCGCTTCATGGTCGCTGATGATAACCGGGATCGGCGACCGCAGGCTCGTTTTCGGCAACTGCGATTGGACCGCAATTACCCAGTAAGAACGACCTTTCAGCATTGCCATGGCTACGCCATGCCGCGTGCTGTTACAGCGCTGCTTGCCTGGCCGGTCATGACGCCGGCCGGCGGCGCATGGAGCCTGCGCGAACACCCCCGGCCGGCGAGCGCACACTTGGGTTTGCTGGCTTCAGCGAAGACGGTTGGCGGGGGGTGGTAGAGGAGATGGCAAGGTGGCCGAGGTTGGTAGCGCGCCCATTTCGGTGATCGCCCGACAGATGCACATGATCCGCGATGACTTCATCATTGAGGTGTTCGACGTGATGAAGGCCGAGATTCCTGGGCTGAATTACGACATTCGGATGATGGACTTGTGGAAGGCGAGTCTCACCGAGAGCGTAGTTGCGGGTATTGATTACCTGGATCGAGGTACGCCAGAACACTTGTTAGAGGCCCCTGCGGCCGCCCTGGCGTACGCGCGTGCGGCCGCGCAGCGTGATGTTCCGCTGTCAGGATTGGTCCGGGCGCATCGGATCAGCCATGCGCGGTTCCTAGAGGTGGCGATGCGGTACGTATCGCTGCTTGAGCCCCCACTGCGGGTGCCGACGATCATCGACCTGGTGAATCGCTCGAACCGCTTTGTCGACCTGGTGGCCGACCAGCTAACCGTGGCCTACGAGCAGGAGCACGATCGCTGGGTGAGCCGCCGCGGCGGTCTGGAACAGCGGTGGGTCAGCGAGGTGCTCGCCGGTACGCCAGTTGACGTTAAGCGGGCCGAAAAAGCGCTGCGCTATCGGTTGGACGGTCTGCATCTCGCGGCGGTGTTGTGGGTGGATGCGGCGGTAGTCGCCCGTGATGTCGTGGCGTTGTTCGATCAGGTGCGCTCCTTGGTGGCCGCGGCGCTGGGCCCCGAAGTGGACCAAGAGGGGCGTTCGTTGATGGTGCCGACCGATGAGCGCGAGGCTCGGCTGTGGTTTTCGGTCCGGACACCCCCTAAGGAGCGGCCCCTCATCCGGTCGCGCGTGCGCACAGGGTTCGAGTCGGCAGGAATCCGCGCGCATCTGGCGTGTGGTCGCGCGGAAGACGGGCTCTGCGGCTTCCGGACATCGTTGAAACAGGCTGGACTAGTGAAGGCGGTGGCCCTTGCCGGCGGAGACCGCCCCAGCGCCCGAGTCATTTTTTATAGTGAGGTCGCGCCTATAGCGTTGATGGCCAGCGACGTGGATGAGCTTCGGCGCTTTGTCACTGATGTGCTGGGTGATCTTGGTGTTGACGATGAGCGCAACGCGTGGCTGCGCGACACGTTACGGGAGTTTTTGGCGCGCAACCGCAGTTTCGTTGCAACGGCGGACGCGATGATCTTGCATCGCAACACAATTCAGTACCGGGTGGCCCAGGCGATGGAACTCTGCGGACAGAGTTTCGACGATTCCGACGCCGTGTTGAAGGTGCAGACAGCGTTGGAGGTCTGCCGGTGGATGGCTCCGGCGGTATTGCGTGCGGCCAACCTACGGCGTCCCGAGTAATCTGGACCGCCCGCGCGGGGGGTGCGAACCGCAGCTCACGACTGCATGCCGTTCGTGTCGCGCGCACAAAAGCGGTCTTGGGCTTCATCGCGGGCGCATATGGTGCCGGTCGGATTCGGCGCGGTATCGTTCCCCACGCCAAACACCAAACCCTAGTTGAGAGGGACAAGATGGCCATCTCCCTGCCCGACCAGCGTAGCGCCGGATACTCGCACACCCGCGCGCACGCCGATCGCCGCTCTGGGTGGGGCCATGTCCGTCAAGGCAAGTCCATGCCTTCGCCGACCACGAACCGGCCTGCGGCGAATGATCACTGCGCTGCTGCGGCTGGAACGCCGGATCAACGACAGGCCGAATACTTTGTGCGTCTGCTCACCCAGCGCCGCCAACTGATCGACCACCGGTCGACAAATACCAGAAGGCGATCGCCATCGCTGAAGCCAGCGGCGACGTCGAAAACGTCCGCGGCTTTCGGCGCACGACGCGCATCGAAGAACAGGACCGGCAAACTGTCGAAGACTTGATCGAAAACCTGCGGCGGCGATTTCCCCCGATCTCTCGGAGGGCGCGGTAAGCGGTCCGGGAGAACCGCAAGAGTCTCGTGGGGCAGCACCGACGGAGGATCCGTGTGCGAGAGGGGTCGCGCGGAAGACTATGCAGTTAGATGGGCGCCACGCGGATGATCCGCGCCCATCCGGGCCGTTGCTTCGGCCATAACGGCCAACGCGGCCGTGGGTACTACTGCGATCGCGATACCATCCACTCAGGTACCTGATGCAGGTGATCGCGGTGGAGACTTGGAGGAACTTGTGGGTGCGATGCTGCCGGCGAGATCGTCGGGGTCAACGATCTTTCCAGAACCCGCTCGGCAATATCGGCAAGCCGGACTCGAGGTGTCGATTTAAGTTATCCGCCAACTGATTTCACAGTCAGATCCAACAGGAACGAGGCCGCCATGGGATTCATCAAACCGGAGCTCCCGGACGTCGATCGCAACGCCTGGCCGACCCAACCACGGGCAACGCGACTGCAAGTCGTGACCCGGCACTGGGTGGAAAAGGGCTTCGGCACCCCGTACGCGGTGTATCTGCTCTACCTGATCAAGATCGCCATCTACATCGTCGCACCCGCCGCGATCATCTCGCTGACCCCCGGACTGGGCGGGCTGGGCCGCATCGGCGACTGGTGGACGCAACCAATCGTCTACCAGAAGGTCGTCATCTTCACCCTCCTGTTCGAGGTCCTGGGCTTTGGCTGCGGATCCGGTCCGCTGACCGGGCGGTTCATGCCACCCATTGGCGGTTTCCTTTATTGGTTGCGCCCCAACACAATTCGGCTGCCTGCGTGGCCGGGCAAAGTTCCATTCACCAGCGGCGATACCCGCACCGTTGTCGACGTGGCCCTCTACGCCATCGTGTTGATCGGCGGCGTGTGGGCGCTACTGTCGCCCGGCCATGGCGGACCGGTTACCGCCGCCGGCGACGTCGGTCTGATCAACCCGGTCCTGGTAGTACCGACGATCGTCGCCCTGGCGGTGTTGGGTCTGCGCGACAAGACCATCTTTCTTGCCGCCCGCGGTGAACACTACTGGCTGAAGCTGATCGTGTTCTTCTTCCCGTTCACCGACCAGATCGCGGCTTTCAAGATCATCATGCTCGGATTGTGGTGGGGAGCAGCGACTTCGAAGCTCAACCACCATTTCCCGTATGTCGTTTCGGTGATGACGAGCAACAACGCGCTGCTGCGGAGCAAGTTGTTCAACCCGTTAAAGCACCTGCTCTACCGGGATCCGGTTAACGACCTGCGGCCCTCCTTATTGCCGAAGCTGATGGCGCATGTTGGGGGAACTACAGCCGAATTCCTGGTCCCGGGGATTCTGGTCTTCGTCGCCGGCGGCCAACCATGGCGGTGGTTCCTCATCGGGTTCATGGTGATCTTCCACCTCAACATCCTGTCCAACCTCCCGATGGGAGTTCCGTTGGAGTGGAATGTGTTCTTCATCTTCTCGCTGTTTTTCCTGTTCGGGCACTATGGCGCGATCCAGGCCATCGACCTTCGATCACCGCTGCTGCTGGCCATCTTGATCGTCGCGCTTGCCGTTGTGCCGCTGGGAAACCTCTTCCCGGAAAAGATTTCGTTCCTGCCCGCAATGCGCTACTACGCCGGCAACTGGGCCACTAGCGTGTGGTGCTTCCGTGCGGGAGCCGAGGAAAAGATAGAAGAAACTGTCGTCAAAAGTTCTGCGCTCGTCGCCACGCAGCTGGCGAAGCTCTACGGCCCGGCGACCGCCGAAGTCATGGCTGACAAGGTGGCGGCGTTCCGGGCGATGCACACCCACGGCAGGGCGCTCAACGGGTTGTTGCCCCGCGCGATCGACAACGAAGCCGACTACAGCGTGCGCGAGGGCGAAATCGTCGCCGGGCCGCTCGTCGGCTGGAACTTCGGCGAAGGCCACCTGCACAACGAGCAGCTACTGGCTGCGGTGCAACGGCGTTGCCACTTCGAGGACGGCGACGTCCGCGTCATAGTTCTCGAAGGCCAACCGATCCACACCCAACGGCAGGGGTATCGCATTCTCGACGCCAAGACCGGCTTGATCGAGGAAGGCTACGTCGACGTCAAGGACATGCTGACCCGCCAGCCGTGGCCCGAGCCCGGCGACGAGTTCCCCGTCCACGTCACCACTCAACGTGCCAGGCGATGACGGACGCGGTCGTCGTTGGCGCCGGGCCACCGTCACCGCCGACCAGAGTTCCCGGGATGGGTGCTCCTGGCGGGGTTGCGCCCCCGCCGCCACCGCCGCCCGCGGCGGGTGGCAGGCCCGGTCCGGGTGGGGTTGCGCCGCCGCCACCACCGCCCATGAGGGTAGCTGGGACGGGCCTCCCGGTGGGGTGGCGCCGCCGCCACCACCTGTGGTCACGGTGGCCGGGATGGGAGCTCCCGGCGGGGTGACGCCGCCGCCGGGACGAATCACCGCACTTCCGAAGGCACTGACCGTGCCGGTGCCCACCTTCAGGGCCGACCGGCTGGCGACGTGCCATCGCGCAGGTAGTCGTTAACAGTCACGGATTCGGCCAGTGTTTAGCTCGCGGCCGCGGCTTAAATTCAAAATCCTGTGTGTCGATTCGATCCCGCAAAATGCTGATTCGTGCCGGATCCGCTCCACATTGGCAGTGCGACGCCCCGCCGTTCGGCGCCAACCGCCCGACCGCGTGTATCCAACTCGGGCCTATTCCGCAGACACCAGCAGGCACGGTGGGCTCACATAATGAACTGTTGTCACATGCGTCCATCGATGCCCAACCACATCTGTCGCAAGCCCGGCCGCCCCGAATCCGGCCTTTCGTGCGCAAAAATCGAGAATGATCCCCCACTCGGAGATGGCCGGGCGACGGCTAGTTGTTACTCATCTAGGCTGACGACGAGCGGTTCATCAGACAACGAAAGACGACAAGGGAGAGACCAGTGACGGTCCGGGTAGGCATCAACGGCTTTGGGCGAATCGGACGCAACTTCTACCGGGCCTTATTGGCTCAACAGGAGCAGGGTAGCGCCAACATCGAGGTGGTCGCCGTCAACGACATCACCGACAACGCCACGCTCGCGCACCTGCTCAAATTCGACTCAATCCTGGGCCGGCTGCCTTACGACGTCAGCCTCGAAGGCGCGGACACCATCGTCGTCGGCAACAACAAGATCAAGGCGCTCGAGGTCAAAGAAGGCCCCGCGGCAATGCCGTGGAGCGACCTCGGCGTCGACGTCGTCGTCGAATCCACCGGCCGCTTCAACGACGCCGCCAAGGCCAAAGGTCACCTGCAGGCCGGCGCTAAGAAAGTGATCATCTCCGCGCCCGCCACGGACCCTGACATCACCATCGTCCTGGGGGTCAACGAGGACAAGTACGACGGCAGTCAGAACGTCATCTCCAATGCGTCGTGCACGACGAACTGCCTTGCGCCGCTGGCCAAAGTGCTGCACGACGAGTTCGGCATCGTGAAGGGCCTGATGACCACCATCCACGCCTACACCCAGGACCAGAACCTGCAAGACGGGCCGCACAAGGACCTGCGTCGCGCCCGCGCCGCTGCGCTGAACATCGTGCCGACCTCCACCGGTGCGGCCAAGGCGATCGGCCTGGTGATGCCCGAGTTGAAGGGCAAGCTCGACGGTTACGCGCTACGCGTGCCTATCCCCACCGGCTCGGTCACCGATCTGACCGCCGAGCTGTCCAAATCCGGTACCGCAGAAGAGATCAACGCGGCATTCAAGGCCGCCGCCGAAGGCAGGCTCAAGGGCATTCTGAAGTACTACGACGTTCCGATCGTCTCCAGCGACATCGTCACCGACCCGCACAGCTCGATCTTCGACTCCGGACTGACCAAGGTGATCGACAACCAGGCCAAGGTGGTGTCGTGGTACGACAACGAGTGGGGCTACGCGAACCGTCTCATTGACCTGGTAGCGCTGGTCGGCAAGTCGCTCTAGCCGTGACGGGATCTTCGCTCCCTACGCTCGCGGACCTTCTGGCGGACGGTGTTTCGGGTCGCGGCCTGCTGGTGCGCTGCGACCTGAATGTCCCGCTCGATGACGGCACTATCACCGATTCCGGCCGCATCATCGCGTCGGTGCCCACGTTGAAGGCGCTTCTGGAGGCGGGCGCGAAGGTGGTGGTCACCGCGCACCTGGGTCGTCCCAAGGATGGTCCCGACCCCAAGCTGTCGCTGGCACCGGTCGCCGCGGCGCTCAGTGAGCAGCTCGGTCGGCACGTGCAGTTGGCCGGCGACGTCGTCGGGGCTGACGCGCTGGCCCGTGCTGAGGGGCTGACCGACGGCGACATCATGTTGCTGGAGAACATCCGCTTCGATCCGCGCGAGACCAGCAAGGATGACGACCAACGACTGGCTCTGGCCAAGCAGCTGGCCGAATTGGTCTCGCCAGGAGGCGCTTTCGTCTCCGATGGCTTTGGGGTGGTGCACCGCAAGCAGGCTTCGGTGTACGACGTCGCCACTCTGCTGCCGCACTACGCGGGCACGCTGGTCGCCGAGGAGATAAGCGTGCTGGAGCAGTTGACCAGCTCGACCAAACGTCCGTACGCGGTGGTGCTCGGCGGTTCGAAGGTGTCCGACAAACTCGGCGTCATCGAGTCACTGGCGACAAAAGCCGACAGCATCGTGATCGGCGGCGGGATGTGCTTCACTTTCCTTGCCGCGCGGGGCTTTTCGGTCGGTAAGTCGCTGCTGGAAGACGAGATGATCGATACCTGCCGCAGGCTGCTGGACACCTACCACGATGTGCTGCGACTGCCCGTGGACATTGTGGTTGCAGAGAAGTTCGCCGCTGATTCGCCGCCGCAGACCGTCGCCGCCGACGCTATCCCAAATGACTTGATAGGCCTGGATATCGGGCCGGGATCGATCAAACGGTTCACCACGTTGCTGTCCAACGCCAGGACCGTGTTCTGGAATGGCCCGATGGGTGTCTTCGAGTTCCCGGCGTTCGCCACTGGCACCAAAGGTGTCGCCGAAGCGATCGTCACCGCGACCGGTAGAGGCGCGTTCAGCGTGGTCGGCGGCGGCGACTCCGCGGCCGCGGTGCACGCGCTCGGCATCCCGCAGGGCGCCTTCTCGCACATATCCACCGGCGGCGGCGCGTCGCTGGAATACCTTGAGGGCAAGACGCTACCCGGCATCGAGGTGCTAAGTCGTGAGCAGCCAAGTGGAGGAGACTCGTGAGCCGCAAGCCACTGATCGCCGGCAACTGGAAAATGAACCTCAATCACTTCGAGGCGATCGCGCTGGTGCAAAAGATCGCGTTCGCGTTGCCGGACAAGTACTACGACAAGGTTGACGTCGCCGTTCTCCCGCCCTTCACCGACCTGCGCAGCGTGCAAACCCTGGTGGACGGCGACAAGCTGCGGTTGACCTATGGCGCCCAGGACCTTTCGCAGCACGACTCGGGCGCCTACACCGGTGACATCAGCGGTGTGCTTCTGGCCAAGCTGGGTTGCAGCTACGTGGTGGTCGGGCACTCCGAGCGTCGCACCTACCACAACGAGGATGACGCGCTGGTCGCCGCCAAGGCCACCGCTGCGCTCAAGAACGACCTGACCCCGATCGTCTGTATCGGCGAGCACCTGGAGATCCGGGAGGCAGGCGAGCACGTCAGCCACTGCGAGAAGCAGCTGCGCGGCTCGCTGGCCGGGCTGTCGGCCGAGCAGATCGGCAACGTCGTCATCGCCTATGAGCCGGTCTGGGCGATCGGCACCGGGCGGGTGGCCAGCGCTGCCGACGCCCAGGAGGTGTGCGCGGCGATCCGCAAGGAGCTGGGCTCGCTGGCGTCACCGCAGATAGCCGAAACTGTCCGGGTGCTCTACGGCGGCTCGGTGAACGCGAAAAATATCGGCGACATCGTTGCCCAGGACGACGTCGACGGTGGCCTGGTCGGGGGAGCGTCGCTGGACGGGGAGCAATTCGCCACGCTGGCGGCCATCGCCGCCGGTGGGCCGTTGCCGTAGCCGGGTCATACCCCTATGAGCGTGCCGAAGGCGGACGATAAGCGAGTACTCGTGCAAAAGTAGTCGTATGTCGTCCATACGGATCTTCATCCTGGCGGCGCTGGAGGAGCGCGGGCCCATGCACGGCCATCAGCTGCGGCTGCTCGCCGAAGAGGAGCACGTGGGCTTGTGGAGCGACATCACCGTCGGTGGGTTGTACGGGGCGATCAAGCGACTGGCAGCCGAGGATCTCATTGACGAGATCCGCGTCGAGCGTGCCGGCGCCTACCCGCAGCGGCAGATATGGGCGATCACCGATGCTGGACGTGAAGCCGTCGGCGCTCTGCGCTTGCGGGCATTGCGCGAGATAGTCATCAAGCCGGATCCGTTCGACCTCGCGATCACGAGGCTGCACCCAGATCACCTCGGTGATTTGCCGGCAGTTATCGCCGCTCGCATCGGGTCGCTGAACGCCATGCTCACCGAGTGGGAGGCCCATGCCGCCACCATCGACCGTTATCTGACGGCGAGCGAGAAGTTGGTGATGAAGCACCGGGCCGACCGGCTGCGCGCCGAAATCGCTTGGCATGAAGAACTTTCAGAGGCGCTGCCCGGAATCGTAAATGGCGAACGCGCTGGGGCAGATGAGAAATGATCACCTCTACGACGACGAAAACTGTTGTCACCGAACGTCACTGGTTGGCTTTGGCAGTGCTGCTAGCCGGCGCATTCATGGCGTTGCTGGACACCACCATCGTTAATGTCGCCATTCCCACCATTCGCACCAGCCTGACGGCTTCGAATGCCACGCTGTCGTGGATAGTTTCGGGTTACGCGCTCGCCTTTGGACTGGCCCTCATCCCGGCCGGCAGAGTTGGGGACCGACTTGGGCACAAATGGGTCTTCATCGCCGGCTTGTCGCTGTTCACCGTTGCCAGCCTTGCGTGCGGACTTGCCCGCGACGACGTGCAGCTCATCACCGCACGCGCGGTCCAGGGACTGGCCGGCGGGATCTTCTTCACGCCCATCACCGCGTTGATCCAGCTGATGTTCTCTGACCGGAAGCGGGCCCGGGCCTTCGCGGTGTTGGGAGCGACCATCGGCTTTTCCGTCGCGCTCGGCCCGCTCGTCGGTGGCCTGATCATTGCGGCCTCGGGTACGGACACCGGGTGGCGTCTGGTCTTTGACGTGAACATCCCGCTGGGAGCGCTCGGGGTCATCGCTGCGGTCATGCTGCTTCCGGCTGGGGCCGAGAATGCAGACACCGCAGCCGACTGGCCCGGCCTGCTCTTGCTGTCAGCAGGACTGGTCGCTTTGCTGACGCCGCTCATCGAGGGACAGCAAGAGGGCTGGCCGCTGTGGACCTACGCGTCGATGGCCGGTGCCATTGCGCTACTCGCGGTGTTTGCGCTGTGGGAACGTCACGTCGAGAAGACCGGTACTGATCCGCTTGTGCCGCCGCGATTGTTTGCTCACGCCTCGTTCACCGGGGGCGTGCTACTCGCCCTGGTGTACTTCGCGGCCTTCACCAGTATCTTCTTCACTATTGCGCTGCTGTGGCAGGCAGGTCTGGGCCACACGGCGCTGCAGTCCGGGCTGGTGCTGACCCCCTTCGCAATCGGGTTGATCGGCGGTGCATCCCAAAGTGACGCGTTGGCCGCCCGCTTCGGACGCACCGTGCTCGTAGCTGGTCTGGGCATGGTCACCGTCGGGATCACCGCGGTCTGGCTTCTTCTCGCACTGACGGCCTCCGCCGGCTACAGCGGCTGGCAGCTGGTCGCCCCACTATTGACCGCGGGTGTCGGCAGCGGCCTTTTCATCGCACCCAACGTCGACTTCATCGTCGCCACCATCGATCCGGGAGACGCCGGCGCGGCCAGTGGCGTCATCGGCACCGCGCAACGTATTGGCAGCGCGATCGGAATCGCGATCATCGGCACCGTCCTGTTCGGCACCCTGCACGTCAGCTCAGCCGGCCCCAACGCGGTGGCGCTGGCGTTTGGTCATAGCGCCACCCTGGCCATGGCGGCAAGCGCCGGGCTCAGCATTGCGGCCTTCGCGCTCGTCTTTGCATTGCCAAAACGGACACGGTGATCCCGAGCGCGGTGACGGCCGGTCAAGCCGCACACGGTAGGCTGCAGGTCATGGAATTGGCCCTGCAGATCACCCTGGTCGTCACCAGCGTGCTGGTGGTGTTGCTGGTGCTGCTGCACCGTGCGAAGGGTGGCGGCCTGTCGACGCTGTTCGGCGGTGGTGTGCAATCAAGCCTGTCCGGGTCGACGGTGGTGGAGAAGAACCTGGACCGGTTGACGCTGTTCATCGCCGGCATCTGGCTGGTGAGCATCATCGGTGTGGCGTTGTTGATCAAATACCGCTGACGTTGATCAAATACCGATGACGCGCTGACCTGTCGCCACGAGGGGCGGGCCACACGATCGGCGTCGATACTAGGACGCATGGCTGAGGTATCCGATACCGCGTTGGAACCGATCGGCGCCGTGCAGCGGACCCGGGTCGGTCGCGAGGCGACTGAGCCGATGCGTGCGGACATAAGGCTGCTGGGCACCATCCTCGGCGACACCGTACGCGAGCAGAACGGTGACGAGGTGTTCGACCTCGTCGAGCGCGCCCGGGTGGAATCCTTCCGGGTGCGACACTCTGAGATCGATCGGGCCGAGATGTCCCGCATGTTCGACGGCATCGATATTCACCTGGCGATCCCGATCATCCGAGCGTTCAGCCATTTCGCCCTGCTGGCCAACGTTGCCGAAGACATCCACCGGGAGCGGCGCCGCGCCGTTCACGTCGACGCCGGCGAGCCGCCGCAGGACAGCAGCCTAGCCGCGACCTACGCGAAATTGGATCTGGCACAGCTAGATTCGGCGACCGTGGCCGACGCCTTGCAAGGTGCGTTGGTTTCTCCGGTGATCACCGCGCATCCCACCGAGACGCGGCGGCGCACCGTCTTCGTCACCCAGCACCGGATCACCGAGCTGATGCGACTGCACGCGGAGGGCCACACCGAGACCGACGACGGCCGCAACATCGAATTCGAGTTACGCCGTCAAGTGCTCACGCTGTGGCAGACCGCGCTGCTCCGGTTGTCCCGGCTGCAGATCTCCGACGAGATCGAGGTCGGCCTGCGGTATTACCCGGCTGCGTTTTTCCAGGTGATGCCGCGGATCAACGCCGAGGTCCGGGATGCCTTGCGGGCTCGCTGGCCCGACGCCGACCTGCTTTCCGGGCCCATTCTGCAACCCGGCTCGTGGATCGGCGGTGACCGCGACGGTAACCCGAACGTGACCGCCGACGTGGTGCGGCTGGCCACCGGCAGCGCAGCGTTCACCGCGCTGACGCACTACCTGGCCGAACTCACCGACCTCGAGCAGGAGCTGTCGATGTCGGCGCGACTGATCACCGTCACTCCCGAGCTGGCCGCACTGGCCGAAGGCTGCCAGGAGAAAGCCCGCGCCGACGAGCCGTACCGGCGGGCCTTGCGGGTGATCCGCAGTCGGCTCAGTGCGACCGCCGCCCAGATCCTGGACCGACAACCGCAGCACGAGCTTGACTCGGGCTTGCCAGCGTATTCCACACCGGCCGAACTGCGTGCCGATCTCGACAACATCGATGGTTCGTTGCGCACGCACGGCGCTGCACTGTTGGCCGATGATCGACTGGCACTCTTGCGAGAAGGCGTGCACGTTTTCGGCTTTCACTTGTGCGGCCTGGATATGCGGCAAAACTCCGACGTCCACGAAGAGGTGGTCGGGGAGCTGCTGGCGTGGGCTGGGGTGCACCCGGACTACAGCTCGTTGCCTGAAGACGAGCGGGTCGAGCTGCTGGCGGGCGAACTCAGCACCCGCCGCCCGCTGGTCGGCGACCGCGCGCAATTGTCTGACCTGGCCCGTAGCGAGCTGGACGTCATCGCGGCCGCCGCCCACGCGGTCGAGATCTACGGTCCCGCCGCGGTGCCCAACTACGTCATCTCGATGTGCCGATCGGTCTCGGACGTCCTGGAGGCCGCGATCCTGCTGAAAGAGGCCGGCCTGTTGGACGCCTCCGGGACAGAACCGTACTGTCCGGTGTCCATCTCCCCGCTGTTCGAGACCATCGACGATCTGCACAACGGCGCGACGATTCTGCAAGCGATGCTGGAACTTCCGCTCTACCGAGCGCTGGTGGCTGCCCGTGGAGGATGTCAGGAGGTGATGCTCGGCTACTCCGACTCCAACAAAGACGGCGGGTATCTGGCCGCCAACTGGGCGGTCTACCGGGCCGAGCTGGCGCTGGTCGAAGCCGCCCGCAAAACCGGAATCCGGTTGCGGCTCTTCCACGGTCGCGGCGGCACCGTGGGCCGCGGCGGCGGCCCCAGCTACCAAGCCATCCTGGCCCAACCACCCGGAGCGGTGAACGGCTCGCTGCGCCTCACCGAACAGGGTGAAGTCATCGCCGCCAAATACGCCGAACCGCAGATGGCGCGACGCAATCTGGAGAGCTTGGTGGCAGCCACCCTGGAGTCGACGCTGCTGGATGTGGAAGGCCTTGGCGACACTGCGGAGCCGGCGTACGCGGTGCTCGACGAGGTGGCTACCCTCGCGCAGCGCGCTTACGCCGAATTAGTCATAACACCGGGTTTCGTCGAGTACTTCAAGGCTTCCACACCGGTCAGCGAGATCGGGTCGCTGAACATCGGCAGCCGGCCGACATCCCGCAAGCCCACCGAGTCGATCGCAGACCTGCGCGCCATCCCGTGGGTGCTGGCGTGGAGCCAGTCGCGCGTCATGCTGCCCGGCTGGTACGGCACCGGATCGGCGTTCCAGGAGTGGATTGCGGCGGGTCCCGAAAGCGAAACCGACCGTGTGGAAATACTGCGCGACCTGTATCAGCGGTGGCCGTTCTTTCGCAGTGTGCTGTCGAACATGGCGCAGGTGCTGGCCAAGAGCGACCTGGGCCTGGCGGCCCACTATGCCGAGCTGGTGGCCGACGAATCATTGCGCCGCAGGGTGTTTGACAAGATCGCCGACGAGCACCAGCGAACCATCGCCATGCACAAGCTCATCACGGGTCACGACGACCTGCTTGCCGACAACCCCGCGCTGGCGCGTTCGGTGTTCAACCGCTTCCCGTACCTGGAACCGCTGAACCACCTTCAGGTCGAGTTGCTGCGCCGCTACCGCTCGGGCGACGACGACGAATTAGTGCAGCGCGGCATCCTGCTGACGATGAACGGGCTGGCCAGCGCACTCCGAAATAGCGGGTAACAGCGGCTAGGCCGGCGACATGTCCAGATCTGAGACAGCATCTGATCACTGCCAAATCTCTAGCCTCGGGACGGCGCGGGGTGTCGGTGTTGCTCGATGAGCAGACGCGCCATGCCCTGGGCACGGTGGGCGGCCTCTGGGTCGCCTTCGGTGGCGGAGATAATGGCGCCCTTCACCAAGATGTGAAAGGACCGGGCGAACTCGTCGGTCTTCAGCAGTCCGGCGGCTAGGGCTCGCTGGCGAATGATGGTGCGGAAGTTTGCCATGTAGGCGATGCTGGCCTGTCCGGCGGGGTGGGTGGCCCCCATTTCGAGCAGGACCTTGATGAACGAGCAGCCGTCGTAGCCCTCTTGTTGCTGGAACCAGTCGTGCAGGACGTCGAAGATGGCCACCAGTTGTTCTTCGGGGGTGTTGCCGCGTCTTCGTGACTGTGCCTCGATGAGTTCGTAGGTCCACAGTTGTTCGCGGCGCTGCAGGACGGCCAGCACGAGGTCATCTTTGGTCGGGAAGTGCCGATACAGCGTGGCCTTGGCCACCGCGGCGCGCGCGATCACCTCGTCCATGCCCACCGCACGGATGCCGCGGCGAGTGAACAACTCATAGGCGGTGCCCACGATTCGTTCGCGGGTCGAAGACACGGGTCGGTGGTCCGAGACATCAGGTATTGCCACAACGACACCCTACCTCGTGGCACCCGAAATCTAGACAGACTAGTTCGTACAGGAAGCTTTCTTAATTCAGCCACACCCGGGCGACCAATCTACTAATAATGCGAAGTAATTGATCAACTGTTGGCGCAACGCAACCCAACCCGGGCGTACCTATGATGTAGACAGACTAGTCAGTATCATGCTATGAATGGAGAGATGGTTGTCGGCCTTCAGGACAGTAGTGCGGGTAACCAATCTGGCGATGTGCACGGTGAAAACGACCACGAGCTTTGTCACGAGGACAGCCTTCGGCACCCCGCCCTGTACTGAGCGCATGGCCCAGTCCGACCGCCGTTCAGCGGTGGTTGTCTTCGTCGCCGGCGAGGTGGATGCCAGCAACGAGCGTGCCTGGGCGCAAGTGGTGAGCGAGCCAGCCGCGACCGTGACCGCGCCCGGGCCATTCATCATCCGCTCGCAGGCGATGCGACACAGAGCACGATAACGATGGCCGACGATTCGCAGCCCGGTAGCCCGACGGCCTCCCGCACCCGTCTTGAGTCTTTGCTGGACCAGGGTGGGCGGGCGCCTGTGCTGGACCGCCTTGTCGATCTCGATGATTGGGCCGGGGGGATACCGCAGGAGAAGGCGCGGGTGCCAGCCATTCGGATCGGTCGACGCTGGTTCAGTACCTTGTGGCTGGTACCGATCGGGGTGGCCGGGCTGCTCATCGCCATCGCGCTGGCGCAGCAGTTACGCCAGTACGGCTGGATGCAGAGCTTTCTTGAGACCTATCCGGGAACATCGACGACGTATGCGCCGCCTGTTACTTCTGGATTTCCGGCATGGTTGCGGTGGCAGCATCTGTTCAACGTCGTCTTCATGATGTTCATCGTCCGGGCGGGATTGCAGATCCTCGCCGATCATCCCCGGCTGTACCTGAACTCGGGCTGCCGACCCGGAACGGCATGGTTTCGGATGCGCGATCCGGTCCCGCCGGATCGCATGGACCAAGAGGACGCAGCCCATGTATGGACGGCCAAGGATGATGCGGTTGCCCTGCCCAAGTGGTTGGGCATACCCGGTGTCCGGCACACGATCGGGCTAGCCCGCTGGTGGCACTTCAGCTTCGATCTGTTGTGGCTGGCCAACGGGCTTGTTTTCTACGTATTGCTGTTCACGAGCGGGCAGTGGCGCCGGATCGTTCCGCGATCATGGGAGGTGCTTCCCAATGCGCTGTCCACGGCAGTGCAGTACGCATCGCTTGATTTCCCGGCTAACGAGGGCTTCACCAACTACAACGGCTTGCAGATCATCGCCTACTTCACCACTGTGTTCGTCGCCGCGCCGTTGGCGTTCATCACCGGACTATTGCAGGCGCCGGCGATTGCGGCGCGGTTCGGTTTTGGCCGGGGCATTTTTAATCGGCAGGTCGCCCGTACTGTCCATTTCGCGATTCTTGCGTGGATGGTCGTTTTCATCGCCGCCCACACGCTGATGGTGTTCACCACCGGGCTGGTGGGGAATCTGAACCATATTGTCTTGGGTACTGATACGAAGTCGTATTGGCCGCTGGTGATTTACATTGCGGTGATGGTCGTCATCACCTGCTTGTGGTTAGTCGCGTCCCCCATCACACTCCGCTATCCCGGTGTAGTTCAAGTGGTCGGTCGCTGGATGGTGGGGTGGGCCATGGCGTTGATGGAACGGTTCCATCCCAACGCCACATATTCTGAAAAGGACATCTCACCGTACCTCTGGCCGAACGGTACGCTACCGAGCTCGGACCATTATCGCCGCTTACAAGCTGACAATTGGAAGGACTACACACTTCGAATCGAAGGACTCGTCGAAAATCCGGTCAATTTGACCTACGCCGAACTTCTCGCACTACACAAATACGAGAATATCACCCAGCACTACTGCATTCAGGGATGGTCCGGTGTCGCCAAATGGGGAGGCGTTCACATGTCGGAGATTCTCGATATCGTGCGTCCGTTGCCGTCGGCTCGCTGGGTGGTGTTCTACTCCTTCGCCGACGGGGCCGGCGGGCCACGCGAAGGCCGCTACTACGACTGCCACAAGATCGGGCACATGGGTGAACCGACGTGTCTGCTCGCCTACGAAATGAACGGCCAGCCGCTAAACGAATCCCATGGTGCGCCGTTGCGGCTACGAAACGAGCGCGAGATCGGTTTCAAGCAGGTCAAATGGGTCGAGGCCATCGAGTTCGTGGAAAGTTTCACCCACCTCGGGTTCGGACAAGGCGGCTACAACCAAGACCACGAGTTCTACGGCTACCGGATGCCGATCTGAGAGCCGAACGAGGGGAGCGCGAATGCGCTTGTGTTGCAAAATGTTTCACCGTCTATCACTCCGTGCCTCGGAGGACCTTCCGGACCCGCTATCGGGTCGCATTTACCACATGGCAGCCGGTTGACCCGCTGCTGCCCCTGGGCAGGTGGCAGGGCCGGATGACGCCCAGCCACCAAAGGGGAAGGGACGCAACCGATATGGATCTCGACCGAATCACCCACCCGCCGAGGCTGGCCAAAGGATCCCACCCGCCAGGGTCGGGCGAGGGGTGTGCGATGAACGCCATTTCCTACATCAACGGCGACACGCAGATCACCGACTTCCCCGCGTGCTCCGCACGGCCACTGGCGATCCTTGTCCAGTCATGCAACGATCTGCCGGCCGGTCCCGACGGCTACTACTTGTCACCAGAAAACAGCCTGCTCGCCCTCGAACTCGGCTGGCAGACCGTGGGAACCGCCGATGTCGCCGACACCGTAATCCACGCCTGGCTGGCCGAATTGCTGACCAACCCGACATGGGGAGTAGTTCGATACGCCAAACTCACCGCGATCAAGGCGATCTTCGACATCGCCGAGCTGCACCGCAACGCCGCGTTGGGCGACATGCCATCCTGGGCCGCCTGGAAGGACGCCGATCGCGCCGCACCCGCCGCCGCCCGCGCGCTGAACCCCGCCTTGAACCCCGCCGGGCAGTACGCCATCCAGACCGCATACCAGTCGACCGCACTCGTGGATACCCACCAGCAGGCGTCGCTGGACGCGGTGACCGGTAGCGCCGTTCACGCCCACGCGCTGGCAACCGGAGGTACCGCGGCCACCCGGGTAGTAGGACTTACCCGCCACGCCATCCGCGCCTGGCACCATCTGGCCCATCTGGACAACGCCCGCCACATCAACCCATACAACGCTTCTGCCGCGGATAGTGGTGTCGGCGTGAGGGCACGGTAACCGTAACGAAACTCGCTAAAACCGAGGCGCAGAGTTTCGTCGGATTCACGTCAACTTCGCTGGCGGGCGTCGTGGAAATGAACCGCCATTGGAAACCGCATGGCCGAAGGACCGCGACCATGACAGCAACGCCAACGAGCCCGACGGGAACCGGGCCGGTCTGAGACCCGGTGGCCCCGATAGTGCGGCCGGTGTCAGTGCGCAGTCCGGTTCCGCAGCCTGTCCAGCACACCGCGTACAGCGTGCTCGGTCACCGACAACGGGGACATCACCGTCTCGCCCAAGCCCACGATGTAGTCGATCCGCTCGATGATGGCCTCCACCGGCTCGACAAGCACGATCAGCCGTTTCGCGAGATCGTCCAGGCCTTGCAGCGTGCCCTCCAGATGATCCAGGCCACCCTCTAGGCGTTCCACCGTGGCGTTCAAGGCCGACAGGGAGCTGTTTAGCTCCACCATGGTTTTGCCCAGGCCATCGAGGACGTCTTCGACCTGTTCCACCGTCTTGTCGGCGTTCAGCGCGGCTTGGGTGAGGGTCTTCATTCGGCTTCGCGCAGGCCCGCTGCGGACGGTTCTGTCTGCCACGACAGTCATTATGACCCCGATGGAACCGGGGCAGACAGCGCTAGCCGGATTGCCTGGGAAGCTTGGCCGCGGCGTCCTCGTCCAGCAGCCAGAGCGTGGTCTCGAGCCCGATTGCTCCGGCGGCCGGTAACGAAACCGGTGTGGCGCCGCCGATGGCGGCTGCCACCGCGTCGGCCTTCGCTGACCCGGACACCGTCAGCCAGACCTCGCGGGAACGCTGGATAGCCGGCAGTGTCAAGGTGATTCGCTGCGGCGGCGGCTTCGGGGAGTCTTCGACAGCAACGACCATGCGGGTGGTCTCACGCACTGCCGGGGTGTCTGGGAACAACGAATTGATGTGGCCCTCGGGCCCCATCCCCAGCAGATGGACATCAAAATTCGGAGTGGGCGCACCGGATTCGGCGTTGGCGGCCAGGACCTGTTCGTAGGCCAGCGCCGCGGCGGCGAGATCATTGCCGAATTCGCCGTCGCTGGCTGGCATCGCATGCACGTTGCTCGACGGAATGTCGATGTGATTTAGCAACGCCTCACGTGCCTGCTTGTCGTTGCGCTCGTCATCGTCTTCAGGAACGTAGCGGTCGTCACCCCAGAACAGATGCACCTTGGACCAGTCGATCTGGTGTCCGCGCGTGCCGAGATACTGCAGCAGTGCGATGCCGTTGCCGCCACCGGTCAGCACGACCAGAGCTTGCCCTCTGGCCGCCACGGCGGTCTGTATGGTGGCGACCAGCCGGTTGCCGGCGGCCCCGACCAGGATCCCGCTGTCCGGGAAGATCTCGACGATGGTGCTCACAGGTACTGCACCTTCTTGATGCCTTCGAGCGCTGTCAAGTAGATCTCGTCGGCATCCAGCCGCCGCAGGTCCTCGGCCAGGCATTCACCGGTTTCCCTGCGCGCCAACGGAACCAGGGCATCCGGCTTGGCCGTCCGGCTCAGTGTGGCTGTCCTGCCTTGTTGGGGCCGGCTCAAGCCGATGGTCTCGCTCTTGCGTACCAGCTCGACTTTGAGTTCCCCGACAGCTCGGCGCACCGGACCATCGATCCGGCTGGCCAGCCAGCCCGCCAGGATGTCGAGCGCGGGCTCCGTCTTCAAACCGGAAACCAGTGCCGAGTCGATCGGTTCGTGGGGAGGCTGGTCGACGGCGGAGGTCAGCAGCGCCCGCCAGTAGGTGATACGCGCCCAGGCCAGGTCGGTATCGCCGGCGGTATACCCGGGTAGTCGGCTTTTGATCGCCGACAACGGATCGACGCCGTTGGTGGCATCGGTGATGCGCCGAATTGCCAACTTGCCCAACGGGTCTTGGGCAGGCACCGCCGGGGCGATGTCGGGCCACCACGCCACTACCGGGATGTCGGGGAGCAGAAATGGGATGACCACGCTGGCGGCGTGGCCGGCGAGCGGCCCGGACAGCCGCAGCACCACGACCTCGCTGGCGCCAGTATCGCCGCCCGCGCGCAGTTGGGCGTCCAAGCGCGGTTCGTCGGCGTACGGATCACCTCTCATCGCGACGATGACCCGGCTGGGGTGTTCCTGGCTGGCATCGTTGGCGGCTTTGAGTGATTCCTCCAGCACATCTTCGCTGTCCGGCGCGATGATCAGCGTCAGGACGCGTCCCATGGTGACGGCACCGGCTTTTTCGCGCAGCTCGTCGAGCTTCTTGTTGACCGCCGTGGTGGTGGTGTCGGGCAGATCGACGATCATGGCCGCCGCCATTCCCGGCCGGTGCGGCGCAGCATTTCGAAGGATGACCCCGGCCCCCAGGTGCCGGCCTCATACGGATCGGGCTTACCGTGTGCCGCCCAGTTATCGAGGACGGGATCGAGTATCTCCCAAGCCAATTCGACCTCCGCATTGACCGGAAACAAGGACGGCTCGCCGAGCAGCACGTCAAGGATCAGCTGTTCGTAGGCCTCTGGCGATTCTTCGGCGAACGCCGAGCCGTAGGAGAAGTCCATGTTGACATCGCGGACCTCCATTGCGGTGCCCGGCACCTTGGAGCCGAACCGCAGGGTGATCCCTTCGTCCGGCTGCACCCGGATGACCATGGCGTTGGCGCCCAGCTCGTCGGTCATCGTGGCGTCGAACGGCAGATGCGGCGCGCGTTTGAAGACCAGAGCGATTTCGGTCACCCTACGGCCAAGGCGTTTACCCGTTCGCAGGTAGAACGGCACGCCGGCCCAGCGGCGGGTGTCGACCTCGAGCGTGATGGCGGCGAACGTCTCGGTGGTGGAGTCCTTGGCGAACCCTTCCTCGTCGAGCAGCCCGACGACTTTCTCGCCGCCCTGCCAACCCCCGGTGTATTGGCCTCGGCTGGTGGTCTCATCGAGCGGTTCGGCGAGTTGTGTTGCCGACAGCACCTTGATCTTCTCGGCTTGCAGCGCCGACGGATTGAAGCTGACCGGCTCTTCCATTGCGGTCAGCGCCAGCAGCTGCATCAGATGGTTCTGGATCACATCGCGGGCGGCACCGATGCCGTCGTAATAGCCGGCCCGTCCGCCCAGTCCGATGTCTTCGGCCATGGTGATCTGTACGTGGTCGACGTAGTGCGCGTTCCAGATCGGGTCGAACAACTGATTGGCGAACCGCAGCGCCAGGATGTTCCGCACCGTCTCTTTGCCCAGGTAGTGGTCGATCCGGAACACCGCCTCCTCCGGAAAGACGGCGTTGACCGCCTTGTTCAGAGCTTGCGCGCTTGCCAGATCATGGCCGAACGGTTTCTCGATGACCACTCGGCTCCATCTGCCGTCTTGTGGGCGGGCCAGTCCGGATTTGTGCAGCTGCTCGCACACCACCGGGAATGACTTGGGCGGGATCGCCAAGTAGAAGGCGTGGTTGCCGCCGGTGCCGCGCTCGGCGTCGAGCTTCTCCAGCGTCTCGGCGAGCCGGGCGAACCCGTCGTCGTCATCGAAAGCGCCTGGCACGAAACGGAATCCCTCGGCCAGCCGCTCCCAGTTCTCCTGGCGAAACGGTGTCCGGCAGTGGTCCTTGACGGCCTGGTAGACCACCTTGCCGAAATCCTGGGTGTCCCAGTCCCTCCGGGCGAAACCCACCAGTGAGAAGGTGGGTGGCAGCAGCCCGCGATTGGCCAGGTCGTAGACGGCCGGCATCACCTTCTTGCGGGCCAGGTCGCCGGTGACGCCGAAAATCACCATGCCGCATGGGCCGGCGATTCTGGGCAGCCGCTTATCCTGCTTGTCCCGCAACGGGTTGCGCCACTGTGCGTCGCTGGTCCGGGCGCCGGCAGGGCTCATTTCGCGGCAGAGTCGAGTTGGGTCTGCGTTTCCTTCAGCAGCTCGTTCCAGGACGCCTCGAACTTCTCCACGCCTTCTTTCTCCAGCACGACGAACACGTCGCTGAGGTCTATCCCGACCGCCTCCAGCTCGTCGAACACCTTCTGGGCGGCCGACGCGGTGCCGCTCACCGCGTCACCGCGGATCACACCGTGATCGGCGACGGCGTTGATTGTCGGCTCCGGCATGGTGTTCACGGTGTTCGGGGCGACCAGCTCGGTGACATAGAGCGTGTCGGAGTAGTCGGGGTTCTTGACGCCCGTCGACGCCCACAGCGGTCGCTGTACCCGGGCGTTGTTGGCCATGAGCGCGTCATAGCGATCGCCGCTATCGAAGACCTCCTGGTAGGCGGCGTAGGCCAGCCGGGCGTTGGCGACACCGGCTTGGCCACGCAACGCGAGCGCCTGCTCGGAGCCGATCTTTTCCAGCCTCTTGTCGACTTGGGTGTCCACCCGAGAGACGAAAAACGATGCCACCGAATGGATCTTGGACAGGTCGTGTCCTGCTTCGCGGGCCTTTTCCAACCCCGCTAGGTAGGCGTCCATCACCGCGCGGTGCCGTTCGACGGAGAAAATCAGTGTGACGTTGACCGAAATACCTTCCGCCAGAACGGCGGTGATGGCCGGCAGGCCGGCCTTGGTTGCGGGGATCTTGATGAACAGGTTCGGCCGGTCGACGATTTTCCATAGCTCGACGGCCTGCTGGATGGTCTTGTCGGTGTCGTGCGCCAGCCTCGGATCGACCTCGATCGACACCCGGCCGTCGACGCCGTCGGAAGCCTCCCACGCCCGCGCCAGCACGTCGCATGCGCTCCGCACGTCATCGGTGGTGACGGTGCGGACGGTGGCATCCACGTCGGCGCCGCGCTCGGCCAACTCGGCGATCTGGCCATCGTAGGCGTGGCCGTCCGCGAATGCCTTTTGGAAGATGGACGGGTTGGTGGTCACGCCGACCACGCTCTTGGTGTCAATCAGCTCCTGCAGGTTGCCGGACTGCAACCGGTCCCGCGACAAGTCGTCTAGCCAAACGGATACCCCAGCTGCGCTCAACGCGGCAAGGTTGGGGTTCTGAGTGGTCATCTGAATCACCCTTTCTCAGTTATCCACTACTTGTTCCGCGGCGGCAGCCACGGCTTCGGCAGTGAAGCCATACTCACGGAACAACGTCTTGTAGTCGGCGGATTCGCCGTAGTGCTCGATCGACACGATCTTGCCGGTATCGCCGACCAGCTTGTGCCAGCTTTGCGCGACGCCGGCCTCGACGGCCACCCGGGCCGACACCGACGGGGGCAGCACGCTGTCGCGGTATTCGTACGGCTGGGACTCGAACCACTCCACACACGGCATCGACACCACCCGCGCGATGATGTCTTTGTCCGCCAACAATTTCTGAGCCTCGACAGCGAGCTGGACCTCGGAGCCGGTGGCGATCAATACGACGTCGGGTTCCTCTGCTTCTGGGCCGCCGCCCGCATTGCCGAGCACGTAGCCGCCGCGCGCGACGCCCTCGGCGTTGGTGCCTTCCAGCACCGGCACACCCTGCCGGGTCAGGATCAGGCCAGCCGGCCCACTGCCATTGCCGCGGGCCAGGATGGTGTGCCAGGCGTAGACCGTCTCGTTGGCGTCGGCCGGGCGCACCACCGACAGCCGGGGAATCGCACGCAGTGCCGAAAGGTGCTCGATCGGCTGATGGGTCGGGCCGTCCTCGCCCAGTCCGATCGAATCGTGCGTCCAGACGTAGATGGTGTCGATATCCATCAGCGAAGCCAGCCGCACCGCGGGGCGCATGTAGTCGGAGAATTGCAGGAACGTGCCACCGTACGCCCGGGTCGGGCCGTGCAGCACGATGCCGGACAGGATGGCGCCCATCGCGTGTTCGCGAACACCGAAGTGCAGGGTGCGGCCGTACCAGTGCGCGGTGTAGTCCTTGGTCGAAATCGACGGCGGGCCAAAGGAGTCCACGCCCTTCATGGTGGTGTTGTTGCTGCCCGCCAGGTCGGCCGAACCGCCCCACAACTCGGGCAATTTCGATGCCACCGCGGCCAGAAACTCACCAGATGCCGCGCGAGTCGCCAGTGCCTTGGACCCGGGTTCCCAGTGCGGTAAGTCGTCGTCCCAACCGTCGGGCAACTGCTCCGCGGTCAACCGGTCCAGCAGCGCTTTGCGTTCGGGTTCGCGCTGCGCCCAGGCCTCGAACTCTGGTTGCCAGCGGTCGTGGGCCTCTTTGCCGCGGGCCACCAGCCCCCTGGTGTGGGTGAGGACGTCCTCACGAACCTCGAATTTCTTGTCGGGATCGAATCCCAGGATTTGCTTGACGGCTGCGACCTCGTCGTCGCCGAGGGCCGCGCCGTGCGCCTTCCCGGTGTTCATCGCGTTCGGCGCCGGATAGCCGATGATGGTGCGCAGCGAGATGAACGACGGCCGGTCGGTGGCGGCTTTGGCGTTGGCGATCGCCTCCTCGATCCCGACGACGTTCTCGCCGCCCTCAACCTCTTGCACGTGCCAGCCGTAGGCGCGGTAGCGGGCGGCGGTGTCCTCGCACAGCGCGATGTTGGTGTCATCCTCGATCGAGATCTGATTGTGGTCGTAGAACACGATGAGGTTGCCGAGCTGCTGGACGGCCGCCAGCGACGACGCCTCCGACGTCACCCCTTCTTCGATGTCCCCGTCGGAGGCGATCACATAGATGTGGTGGTCGAACGGGCTGGTTCCCGGGGCGGCGCCCGGGTCGAACAGACCGCGCTCATAGCGCGAAGCCATCGCCATCCCGACCGCTGACGCCAGCCCCTGGCCGAGCGGGCCGGTGGTGATCTCAACGCCTTTGGTGTGCCTGAACTCCGGGTGTCCGGGCGTCTTGGATCCCCAGGTGCGCAGCGACTCGATGTCGGACAGTTCGAGGCCGAAGCCGCCGAGGTAGAGCTGCAGGTACAGGGTCAGGCTGCTGTGTCCTGCCGACAGCACGAACCGGTCGCGGCCCAGCCAGTGGGGGTCGCTGGGATCGTGGCGCATCGTGCGCTGGAACAGGGTGTAGGCCAGCGGGGCCAGGCTCATTGCCGTCCCGGGATGTCCGTTGCCGACCTTCTGGACGGCGTCGGCGGCCAGCACCCGGATGGTGTCGACCGCAGCCGAATCGATCTCGGTCCAGTCGTCGGGATGGCGCGGTTGGGTAAGCGCAGAGATCTCTTCGAGTGTGGTCACAAATCAGTCCTTGGGCTTAGTCCTCAGGTCAATCAAACTGATCAATCTCACCCTAGTGCCGCAGTGCTGGCTTCTGCAGGCCTTGATTTTGGGTACCCCTGCCCGGCAGCTGTGAAAATAGCGCGCTGGCTGCTCAGGTTTTGCAATCAGTCGCACCATCGTCGGAAAAATCTGCGTGAATAGACCCTCCGGGCTTTCCGCCGCGGGCACGCGGTCTACCATCGTGCGTAGTAGAAGCTGCGCGCTGCTGCGACCCCGAGGAGTTATTGCGTGAGCGTTCGCGGGCGCGTCGCGCCGAGCCGAGTAAGCGGCACGGTGTTGGCATACCTGGCGTTGACCAAGCCGCGAGTCATCGAGCTGCTTTTGGTCACCGCGATACCTGCGATGCTGCTCGCTGACCGCGGCAACGTGAACCCGCTGCTGATCCTCAACACGTTGATCGGCGGGATATTGGCCGCGGGAGGTGCCAACACGCTCAACTGTGTGGCCGATGCCGATATCGACAAGGTGATGAAGCGGACCGCGCGGCGGCCGCTGGCGCGGGCCGCGGTGCCCACTCGCAACGCCCTGGTGCTCGGGCTGGTGTTGAGTGTGGGCTCGTTCTTCTGGCTGTGGTGGACGACCAACCTGCTATCGGGGCTGCTGGCCATCGCCACTGTCGCGTTCTATGTGTTCGTCTACACGCTGTTGCTCAAACGCCGCACGTCGCAGAACGTCGTGTGGGGGGGTGCGGCCGGCTGTATGCCGGTGATGATCGGCTGGTCGGCGATCACGGGCACCATCGGCTGGCCGGCGTTGGCGATGTTCGCGATCATCTTCTTCTGGACGCCGCCGCACACCTGGGCGTTGGCGATGCGGTACAAGGATGACTACAAAGTGGCCGGCGTCCCGATGCTGCCCGCCGTGGCGACCGAGCGTCAGGTCACCAAGCAGATCCTGATCTACACCTGGCTGACGGTGCTGGCGACGCTGGTGCTGGCGCTGGCGACCGGGTGGCTATACGCTGCGGTCGCCGTGGTGGCCGGAGCGTGGTTCTTGACGATGGCCCATCAGTTGTACGCCGGGGTCCGCGCCGGCGAGCCCGTCAAGCCACTGCGACTGTTCCTGCAGTCGAACAACTACCTGGCGGTGGTGTTCTGCGCGTTGGCGGTCGACTCAGCGCTGGCGCTGCCCATGTTGTTCGGATGACGATGTAGCCCGGGGACCTAAGTCACCAATCGGCTGCCGAAGTGCTCGGATCGCCTCCTAAGGGTTCTCGCCGCCGCACGCACGCGCGACTATTAGACGACGAGTACATCGTGGGTGTCCACTGGCTTCTATGCCGCCGCAACGAGTTCGGGCAGGGGGTTCTCACTATGAAGCCGGTCACCATCGACCCACGTTTGCACGATGCTGTGATCTTCGATCTCGACAGCATGATCGGACGGCCAGGGACCGACGACTCGGCGTTGGAGTCGACGGGCACGCTAGCGCGTAGGCTGCGGGCGGCCGGCGTCGCGACGGCCATCTATTCGCCGGCCGGTCAGTGTGAACAGGTACTGGGACCGGCCGGGATCGCCGGATCGTTCACCGTCCGGGTCGACGGCGCCGGGCGGGCACCCGGCCTTTCCGCAAAGCCGGAGCTGACGCATCTCTTGGCAGCCGCCGAGAAGCTGGGTGTGGCCGCGCAGCGGTCGGTCGTTGTCGAGGCCGGCGGAGCCGGGTTGGAAGCCGCTTCCGCGGGCGGCTTCGCCGTCGTCATCGGTGTCGGCCAAGACGAGGACGCCAGCGAGCTATTGCGATGCGGCGCCGACGTCGTCGTCCCCTATCTCACCGACATCGAGGTCCGCACCGGTGACAAACGCATGTCGCAGCGTCCCAACGCGCTGGATTCCTACGGTGAGCTCATCGGCATTGTCGCCGGCCGGCAGCCATTCGTCTGCCTGGACTATGACGGCACGTTGTCGGAGATCGTGCCGGACCCCGATGCGGCCACGCTTGTCGATGGCGCGGCCGAGGGCCTTGAGCAGCTGGCGGCGCAGTGCCCGGTCGCCATATTGTCCGGCCGGGACCTGGCGGATATCCGCGACCGGGTAGGGGTTCCGGGAATCTGGTACGCCGGTAGCCACGGCTTCGAACTGATCGGACCCGACGGCAGTCACCACCAGCACGACGCGGTGTCCGCTGCCGCAGGCGTGCTGGAGAGCGCGGCCGCCGAGCTGCGCGACGAGCTGAGCCAGGTTCCGGGAGCACGCGTCGAGCACAAGCGGTTCGCGGTCGCGGTGCACTATCGCAATGTCGCAGCCAAGCGCGTGGCCGAGGTGATCGCGGCCGCGCACCGGCACGGACGACGAGGCGGCCTTCGGGTGACCAGCGGCCGCAAGGTCGTCGAGCTGCGGCCGGACATCGACTGGGATAAGGGCACCGCGCTGGCCTGGATCCGGGATCGCATCCCGCAACCGGGGCAGCTGCTGCCGATCTACATTGGCGACGACCTCACCGACGAGGACGCCTTCGATGCGATTCGATTCAGCGGCATTGGAATAGTCGTCCGACACGACGAGGATGGTGACCGCCCGACCGCTGCCAGCTTTGCCCTGAGAAGCCCCGCCGAAGTAAGTAACTTCGTCCGCCGCGGCGGCAACTGGCTGGCATACGAGCGCGAGTCATACACCCGCGCTTGGACATACACGTTCGAGGGCTACGATCCGCAGCAGGAAAAACTGCGCGAAGCGATCTGCACCGTCGGCAACGGCTACTTCGCCACCCGTGGGGCCGCACCGGAATCGCAGGCCGGTCAAGTGCATTACCCGGGAACCTATGCCGGCGGCGTCTACAACAGGTTGGTGGATCTGATCGGCGGTACTCAGGCGGATCACGAAAGCCTGGTGAATCTGCCCAACTGGCTTCCACTGACGTTCCGTATCGATGGCGGCGACTGGTTCGACGTCGACGCAGTGACGTTGCTGGATTACCGCCAGACACTTGACCTTCGCGGCGCGGTGCTCACCCGCGAACTGCGCTTCCGCGACGACACCGGCCGCACCACCTCGGTGACACAGCACCGGTTCGTGGCGATGAACCAGCCGCACGTGGCAGCTCTGCAAGCCACCATCGTCGCCGTGGACTGGTCGGGCACGATCGAGGTCCGCTCGACGCTGGACGGCAACGTCCGTAATTCCCTGGTCGAACGCTATCGAGACTTGGCCAGCAATCACCTGCAGGGACTGGAAAAGGATGTGCTGTCGGAGAACTCGGTGTTGATGACGGTCGAGACCACGCAGTCGAAGATCCCGGTGGCGCTGGCTGCGCGGACCAGCTTATGGCACGGCGACGCGCCGGCGCCCGCGACGTATCGGCTGGTCGACGAAGAATTCGAAATCGGCCACCAGATTTTCAGCGAGCTGAAAGAGGGCCAGACGCTGACCGTGGAAAAGATCGCCACCCTGGTGACCGGGCGTGATGTCGCCACGTCCCATCCGGCCACCGGCGCCGAGCGCAGGCTCGGTCGCCAGGGACGATTCGCCGAGATACGTGACGCCCACATACTCACCTGGGCACATCTTTGGGAACGGCTGTCGATCGAATTCGAGGGCCTCGCAGACGAATTGCGCGTCCTGCGTCTGCATCTGCTGCATCTGCTGCAGACGGTGTCTTACAACAGCGAGGAACTCGATGTCGGGGTACCGGCCCGTGGGCTGCACGGTGAGGCGTACCGCGGGCACATCTTCTGGGACGAGCTGTTCATCTTCCCGGTGCTGAACCTGCGACTTCCCACGGTCACCCGGTCGCTGCTCCGATACCGGCATCGCCGTCTGCTGGAGGCCCGGCGCGCTGCCAAGCTGGCCGGTTACCGAGGTGCGATGTACCCGTGGCAGTCCGGTAGCGACGGACGGGAGGAAAGCCCTCTGCAGCACCTGAATCCGCGGTCCGGCCGGTGGCGGCCCGATCCCAGCCGGCGAGCGCACCATATCGGCATCGCCGTGGCCTACAACGTGTGGCAGTTCTACCAGGTCACCGGGGATCTCGCGTACCTGATCGACTACGGGACCGAGATGCTGGCCGAGATAGCCAGATTCTGGGTCAGCAGGGTCATCTACGACCCGGACCGGGATCGGTACAGCATCAACGGTGTCATCGGACCCGACGAATTCCACTCCGGCTACCCGGACCGGCCATATGACGGGGTGGACAACAACGCGTATACCAACGTAATGGCGGTCTGGGTGATCCTGCGGGCGATCGACGCGCTCGAGCTGATGCCGCTGCCCAACCGGTTGGATTTGCGCGAAAAACTGGGACTGACCGACGACGAGCTGGCGCAGTGGGACCACGTCAGCCGCCGCATGTTCGTTCCGTTCCACGACGGCGTGATCAGCCAGTTCGAGGGATACGAGGAACTGGCGGAACTGGATTGGGATGCCTACCGGCAACGCTACGACAACATTCAGCGGCTCGACCGCATTCTTGAAGCCGAGAACGACGACGTCAATCGGTACAAGGCGTCCAAGCAGGCCGACGCACTGATGCTGCTCTACCTGCTGTCGTCGCACGAACTGGGCGAGCTGTTGGACCGGCTCGACTACCACGCGGATCCTGCCCAGATCCCGGCGATGGTCGACTACTACATCGCCCGCACCTCACATGGGTCGACATTGAGTGGGGTCGTCCACGCATGGGTGCTGGCCCGGGCCAATCGCGATCGCGCGATGGATTTCTTCCAGGAAGTGCTCAAATCCGATGTCGCCGACATCCAGGGCGGCACCACTTCGGAAGGCATTCATCTGGCCGCGATGGCCGGCAGCGTCGACCTGGTGCAGCGGTGCTTCACCGGCTTGGAGATCCGGAGCGATCGCATCGTGTTGTCGCCGAACTGGCCGGAACACCTTGGCGCACTGGGCTTCCCGATTCATTACCGCGGCCAGCACCTACACCTGTGGGTCAGCGGGAAAGGTGCGGTGATCAGCGTCGCCCCACACGCCGTTCCGCCGGTCGAAGTGGAATGCCGCGGGCGAGTGGAATGGTTGAGACCCGGGAGTGTCGTCTCATTCACCTGACGCCGGTCTATGGCACCAGCACGATCGAGCCGACCGTCTTACGCCCTTGCAGGTCGTGGTGCGCCTGGGCGGCGTCGGCCAGCGGGTAGTGCCGGCTGACGGTGACGCTGATCGAGCCCGCGGCTATTGCTTCGAACAATTCCCCTGCGCGCCAAGCGAATTCCTGCTCGCTACGGGTGAAGTGGGCGAGCATCGGCCGAGTCAGGTACACCGAGCCGGCGGCGTTGAGCCGCTGCGGGTCCACCGGGGGCACCGGCCCGCTGGCGGCGCCGAACAACGCCAGCGTCCCCCGGATAGCCAGGCTGGCCAGGCTGGCGTCGAACGTGCTGGCCCCGACCCCGTCGTATACCGCTGCCACACCGGCACCATCGGTCAGATCGCGGATCCGCCTGCCGAACTCGCTGGCGTCCTCTGGGTAATCCAGCACATCGGTGGCGCCGGCCTGCCGGGACAGCTCAGCCTTGGCCGGTGTCGACACCGTCGTGATCACCCGGACGCCCAGGCTGGACGCCCACTGCGTCAAGATCAGGCCCACCCCGCCGGCGCCCGCGTGCACCAGCACCGTGTCCCCCGGCTGCACCGGGTAGACCGACTTGATCAAGTAGTGCGCCGTCAATCCCTTCAGCAGCGCCGAGGCCGCCACGTCGAAGTCGACGGTCGGCGGCAGCCGAGCGACCAGAAAGGCCGGCGCGGTGCAGAACTCGGCATAAGCGCCGGACGCAGCCGCGTTAGCCACCCGATCGCCCACCTGCAGCGTCGTCATACCCTCGCCGACCCCGGCCACCGTGCCGGACACCTCGGTCCCCAGCACGAAGGGCAACTCCCGCGGGTACTGCCCGGACCGGAAGTAGGTGTCGATGAAGTTGACGCCGATAGCTTCGGCCTTGATCAACACCTCGCCGGAGCCGGGGGAGGGCTGCGGGCTGTCGACATAGTGCAGGACTTCCGGTCCGCCCGTTTCGGCGACTTCGATGGCGTGCATGCTGACTATCATCCGCAGACGTGAAGACCGCATGAAGTTGGCCCGGCCCGACATTCGTCATCCCCGGATCGTGCTGGCCGGGCAATCTGGCCCGCGCCGGCGATCTGTCGAGGGCTCCGCCGGCCCCGACGGCGACGACGCCGGCCTGATCCCCGCGCTGCGCAAACGGGGATTGCACGCGCGGTGGATGTCATGGGACGACCCCGACATTCTGCGCGCTGACCTGGTGATTCTGCGCGCCACCGCGGACGACCCCGACCGGGTGGACGAATTCCTGGCATGGACCAGGCGCGTCCCCAACCTGCTCAACCCGCCCGATGTCGTCGCCTGGAACGTCGACAAGCGATACCTGCGTGACCTCGCGAGTGCCGGCGTGCCGACGCTGCGCAGCAGGCCCTCAGGGCAGCCGGGCGAGCCGCCCGTCGGGCAGACGGCGCTGGTCTTTCTCGGCGGCGAGCAGTCACACGCATTCGGCTCGGAACCACCGGTCGAGCCGGACTTCGAGCTCTGGGATCTGGGCCGCGCCGCTCTGCGGGCGGCCGCCGATCACTTCGGTATCGGCACAGGCGAGCTGTTGTACGCCCGCGCCGACGTGACCGGCGGGCCCGGTGACGCACGGCTGGTGGGTCTTGACCTGATCGCGCCGTCGCTGGGCTGGCGACGGTTGGACGCCGGCACTCGCGACCTTGCCCAGCGCGAGTTCGCGCTGGCCGTGGAGTCAGCCCTGGAGCGGCTGGGGCTTGGCCCGTTCTCGCATCGACGCCCATAGCGCCGCGGTGGCGGCCGTGCACGCCGCGGCGCCTGCCACGTGAAGTGCTACCAGGGCGGCGGGCACCCCGGTGAAGTATTGCGTGGTGCCGACGGCGGCTTGTGCGCAAACCAGGGCGAGCAACACCGCGAGCCGAACCATGATCGCCCGGGTGGCGCCGACGGCCAGCAGCCCGAAGCCCAGCCCGAGCAGCAGTGCGAGATAAGCGACCAGCAGCGACGAATGCATGTGCACCAGGGTGGTGATCTCGACTTTCAGCCGCGGCACCGTCCGGCTGGGGCTCCGATCGCCCGCATGCGGGCCGGCACCGGTCACCAGCGTGCCCGTCACGAGCACCGCGGCCAGATTCACCGCGCTCAGCGCTGTGAGCGCGCGCAGCGGCTTGGCTACTCGCTCCTGGACAACTCCGTCGTCGGGCGCGCCGACCTTGACGTAGAGCAGTACCGACAGCCACACCATGGTCATCGATGTCAGCAGGTGGATGGCCACCGTCCACCACAGCAGCCCGGTGCGCACCGTGATACCACCGATTACCGCTTGCACGACCGTCGAGACCGGCATCAACCACGCATACACCAGGACCTCGGCGCGCCGGCGCGCCCGGGTGACGGCCAGCACCGCCAGTACCGCGGCGATGACCACGGCGAAGGTGATCATTCGGTTGCCGAACTCGACTGCCTGGTGCACCCGTGGCACTTCGGAGACGGCTACCGGGGTGAAGCTGCCCGGAAAGCACTGCGGCCAGGTAGGGCAACCCAGTCCCGACGCGGTGACCCGGACGATCGCGCCGGTGACGGCGATACCGCCCTGGGTGAGGACGACGGTTGCCGCGATGATCCGCTGGACACGCAGGCTGGGGTCGGGGAGCAGGTCCACCAACCGCAACAGCACTCGTCCGACGGGCATCGCCCGATCGTAAGGCAACGAAAACTACACCCCGTAGTACGGCGGCGCCGACACTGCAACCACGCACACCCGCCTCGGCGTGTCGTGTGCGTGGTTGCAGTGTCGCGAGACCGTCAGGTGAAGCGGAACCAGCGCAGCGCCGCGAGCGCCGCCACCGCGCCCCACGCCGCCAGGACGACGACCCCGAACCAGTCCACCGACAAGGACATTGCCTGCGACAGCGCCTCGGTGAGCGCGCCCGACGGGGTGAGCCGGGCCGCCCACTTGACCGCCGTCGGGATCATGTTCGTCTCGAGCGTCAGTGCGCCCAAGCCGGCGAAAACGAACCACATCAGGTTGGCGACCGCGAGAACGATCTCGGCTCGCAGCGTGCCGCCCAGCAGCAGGCCAAGAGCCGCGAAGCCCGCGGTGCCCAGCGCAATGATCGCTGCGCCCAATGTGAGACCGGTCAGAGCGGGGCGCCAGCCGAGCGCAAAGCCGATGGCGCCCAAGATGATTGCCTGCAAAAACACGACGGCGACCACCGCCAGTGACTTGCCGGCGATGATTCCCCAGACCGGCAGCGGGGTGGCACCGAGCCGTTTGAGCGCGCCGTACCGGCGATCGAACGCGACCGCGATCGCCTGCCCGGTGAACGCGGTGGAGATCACCGCGAGTGCCATGATCACGGGCACGAACGTGGCGGCGCGGTTCTGGCCGAACGAGCCGAAGGGTAGCAGCGTGAGCCCGACCAGCAGCGTGATCGGGATGAACATGGTCAGCAGCAGCTGCTCGCCATTGCGCAGCAGCAGCTTCAACTCCACGCTGAACTGTGCGGCGAGCATCCGGGGCACGGCATTGGGGCGCGGATCGGGGGTGAAGGTGCCCGCGGGAAACAGCGGCCCGTTCGTTTCCGTCACTGCCGCAACTTCCTGCCGGTCAGATCCAGGAACACGTCCTCGAGGCTGCGTTGCTCGACCCGCATGTCGGTGGCCAGCACATCGATCTGCGCGCACCACGCCGTGACCGTCGCCAGCACCTGCGGGTCGACCGGCCCTTCGACCAGGTACTCGCCCGGCGTCACCTCGCTGGCTTTGTAGTCCTCTGGCAGAGCGGAGGCCAACAGCGAAAGGTCAAGCCGCGGCGGCGCGGTGAACCGCAACTGGTCTTTGGCGCCGGTGCGCATCAGTTCTGTCGGTGTGCCCGCAGCCACTGTCGCGCCGTGGTCGATGATGACCAGCCGATCGGCGAGTTCCTCAGCCTCCTTGAGTTGGTGGGTAGTCAGCACCACGGTCACGCCGTCGCGGCGCAGTGCGTCGATCAGTTCCCACACCAGCCGCCGGGCATGGGCATCCATGCCCGCAGTGGGCTCGTCGAGGAAGACCAGTTCGGGACGGCCGACCAGCGCGCAGGCCAGCGCGAGCCGTTGCTGCTGCCCACCGGAGAGCCGTCGATAGGTGGTGCGGGCGGCATCGGTGAGGCCCAAGGTGTCCAGTAGCCACTGCGGGTCCAGCGGGTCGGCGGCATAGGCGGCGACCAGGTTGAGCATTTCGCCGGCGCGTGCCGCCGGGTAGCCGCCCCCGCCCTGCAACATCACCCCGATGCGCGCGCGCACGCGTGCGCTGTCGGTGATCGGGTTCAGCCCCAAAACCTCGATCGTGCCGGCGTCGGGGCGGACGAAGCCCTCGCACATCTCGACCGTCGTCGTCTTCCCGGCGCCGTTGGGGCCCAGCAGGGCCAGCACCTCGGCGGCATGTACGTCCAGATCGAGGTTGGAGACGGCTGTGACGGACCCGTAGTGCTTGCTTACCCCGCGCAGCTGCACGACTATTTCGGGGGTATTGGGGACTTGGGGGGCCAGGCTCACGTGGAGTCAGCGTAGGCGTCGGGCGCTGCCGTGGGCCGCCGGGTCTCAGCGGACTCAGGGGCTGCCACCGCATCAATGACCTTGGGTTCGCTGCTCTCGGTCGGGAGCCGTCGCCACGGCAAGCGGGTGTACGTCAGCGCAATGAGCACCATCACGATGATGGTGCTGGCAACCGTGGCATCCACGATCTGAAACAGCGCGAAGCGGTCGCCGTTGGCCGTTGGGCCGAAGATGCCGACGACGAGGGTGACGACGATTGCCGCCACCCGGAAGCCGGTGCGGGTCGCCCAGGCGGCCAGCGGAATGATGGCCCACAGCAGATACCAGGGCTGCACGACGGGAAACAGCAGTACCGTAACGCCCAGCGCAACCCCGAGGCCGCCGATCGGGTGCAGCCGGCCACGGAACACGGCCAGCAACAGCCAGCTCACCATCACCATGATGATCAGCACACCGATCCCACGGGTCAGCGCCAACACCGCAGTGGTGTGATCACCCAGACCCAGCAGGATCCCGACCTGCCCAGTGCCGAGTGCCAGCAGCGTGGGCGGCGACATCCAGCTGCGCACCACGTTGGCGGTGCCCAGCGTGTAGATCCAGCCAAAACCGAGCCCGCTGGCCCAGCCGACGAGGGCCATCACCGCCAGCGACAACCCCGCCATTGCGCCGCTCACCAGCAGCAGCGCTCGCAGCGTGCCCCCGCAGCGGTAGGCCAGCGCCATCGCGACGAACCCCAGCGCCAGCAGTGAGGGCAGCTTCACCTGCGACGACAGCACGATCAGGATCGAACCCGCCAGCAGCATGCCCAACGGTTCCCAGTCCGGGCCGGGTCGCAACGACGTGGGCATCAGGCGGGGCGCGTCAATGCCGCGCAGCGCGAATTCGGCACCGGTCAGCATCAGGCCGAGCATCAACGCCTCGTTGTGGATGCCGGCGACCAGATGCATGATCAGCAGCGGATTGGCCGCACCCAGCCACAGCGCGCTGACCTCGGCGACACCGCAGCGTCGGGCCAGCCGCGGGGTCGCCCACACGATCAGGCCGACGCCGATCAACACCACGACCCGGTGGCAGAGCACGGCGGCGACGATGTTTTGTCGGGTCAGCGCCGAGATTCCGCGCCCGATCCACAAAAACAGTGGGCCGTAGGGCGCTGGCGTCTCCCGCCACAGGCTGGGAACCGAAAGAGTGAACACGTGGCCGAGGCCCAGTCCAGAGGCCGGACCCACCTTGTAGGGGTCAAGTCCCTCTAGTGAGATCTGGCTCTGGGCCAGGTAGGAGTAGACATCCTTGCTGTACATCGGCGGCGCAATCAACAGCGGCAGCGTCCACAACAGCAGGGTGCGGTCCAGGTCACCGCGCGACATCCGCCTCTTGCCCAGCGCGAACCGGCCCAGCATCAACCAGGCCAGCGCCATCATGACCGCCCCGGTCGTTGTCATCGTCAACGACACCGTCTGGATCCGCGACGGCAGATTGAGCAGCCGGACCCCGAACGTGGGGTCCTGGACGACGGGCCTGGCCCCGGCCCCCAGGGCGCCGATCCCCATCAGGACGGTGCCGGTGGCGCCGAGCAGTCGGGTGCGCTGAAGTGCGGTGAGCTCGGTATCGTTCAGCGGCGAGCCCACCGCCTGCTCATCGCCATGCAAGCTGGCGATCGACGAGCTCAGCGTGTGCTGGCGGGCTGCCATCAGAGCAGCGTAGCGGCATGTCAGGAACCGCTGGGGCAGTGTTCGCGGTGTGACCAGCACAACCCCGCACACAGGGCACCCTTGGTGGACCGATCGGGGGAATTGCGTCATACTGGTGTTGTGAAATTCCGGTCAGACCTGGCTGCTGCCCCTGCGGGTGCTGGAGCAGCCCCTGCGGTGATACCGGATGGCCAAACCCGCCGCGCCGTGGTGCGCTTGCTGCTGGAGTCCGGATCGATCACCGCCGGTGAGATCGGTGACCGCCTGGGCCTGTCGGCTGCCGGTGTGCGGCGTCATCTCGAAGCGCTGATCGAGGCGGGCGACGCCGAGTCCGCGGCTGCCGCGGCATGGCAGCAGGTTGGACGTGGGCGGCCCGCGAAGCGGTTCCGGCTGACCCCGGCCGGCCGGGCCAAGCTCGATCATGCCTACGACGACTTGGCGGCCGCGGCCATGCGGCAGCTGCGGGAAATCGGCGGGGAGGACGCGGTTCGGACGTTCGCCCGGCGGCGCATCGACACGATCATGGCCGATGTTGCACCAGCCGACAGCGCCGAGGACGCCGATGTCGAGGCGGCCGCCGAGCGGGTCGCCGGTGCGCTGACCAAAGCTGGCTACGTCGCGACCACCACACGGGTGGGCGGGCCGATCCACGGGGTGCAGATCTGCCAGCACCACTGCCCGGTGTCCCATGTCGCCGAGGAATTTCCCGAGTTGTGCGAAACCGAGCAGCAGGCCATGGCCGAGGTGCTCGGCACCCACGTGCAGCGGTTGGCGACCATCGTCAACGGTGACTGCGCCTGCACCACCCACGTGCCGCTCACGCCGGCGCCCGGCCCGCGCCCACACATCACGAGTATCAAAGGAGCGTCCCGATGACACTTACGCAAGAAGCCACCAAGTCACCGGAGCCTGGGGTCGAGCCGTTGACTCAGCAGCAGGCGATCGACTCGCTGGGCAAGTACGGCTACGGCTGGGCGGACTCCGACGTCGCAGGCGCCAGTGCGCGGCGTGGGCTTTCCGAGGCGGTTGTCCGCAACATCTCCGCGAAGAAGAACGAGCCCGAGTGGATGCTGCAGAGCCGGCTGAAGGCACTGCGCATTTTCGACCGCAAGCCCATGCCGCGCTGGGGCGCCAGCCTCGAAGGTATCGACTTCGACAACATCAAGTATTTCGTGCGCTCCACCGAGAAGCAGGCCGCGAGCTGGGATGAGCTGCCGGAAGACATCCGCAACACCTATGATCGGCTGGGCATCCCGGAGGCCGAAAAGCAGCGGTTGGTTGCCGGTGTAGCTGCCCAGTATGAATGTCTGGCCGGTGAAACCTTGGTGTGGACCGCCAACCGCGGGCAGGTGCCGATCAAGGAGGTCGAGTTCGGCGATCGGGTGTTCGCGTATGACGAGGATGCCGAACGGTTCGTTGTGGCCCCCGTTAAGGCGTCTGCGCAGACCGATACCCGGTTGACCTACGCAGTAAAGACGACGCGGCGCAGCATCCGCGCGACCGACAACCACCCGATGCTGGTATTGCGTGACGAGCGCAAGGAGGGTCGTCAGCGCCGTCGGTACGCCCGGCGGTGGGTGACTGTCGGCGAGATCAAGCCGGGCGACTTCATCGCTGTGCCGCGGAGTATCCCCGATTTCGGTGTGGCGGCCCAACTTCCGAGCATTGCCGGGTTATCAGCTCCTGCGGCGAGTTCCGTCGACCTGATGTGGCTGCTGGGCCTTTACATCGGTGATGGCAACCTGCACCTCTCGACGAAGACCTACCGCGTCCAGTTCGCCATTCCTGCAACAGATGTCGAGTTGCGTGCTGAGTTGTCCGGGGTCATCGACGACCTGTTTGGACTGCGTTGCATCGAGGCCGACGAGTACCGCGTTGTCGTGAACTCCAAGGCACTGACCGAGTGGATCGTAGCGCTGGGCTTCGGCGGTCTCTCGCTGACCAAGCGCGTGCCGGACTGGGTTTACGGTTTGCCCCGCGATCAACGACTGGCCTTCCTCGGCGGCTGGGTCGACGCCGACGGATATGTGGGGCCGACGAGCAGCGGTTCGGTCTTGCTGACCTGCGCCAA
The DNA here is from genome assembly GCA_963728815.1 of uncultured Actinomycetota bacterium. GTDB lineage: Bacteria > Actinomycetota > Actinomycetes > Mycobacteriales > Mycobacteriaceae > Mycobacterium. The sequence continues at coordinate 386,059 of CAVSLH010000009.1, read as the reverse complement.
CGAAGCGTTGCTCGGTCAGGCCCGCGAACTGGCCGAACTGTCCGGTCTCCGCGCGGGTGGGCCGTGGTCGTTCACCCAGCCCTATCGGCACGCCCCAGGCCGCATCCAAATCGCTTGGAGGCTAGGCATTTCCGGTGAATTCGAGCGGCTTGGGTGCCGCAACCCGAAGCGGACCGATCGCTTCGGCCGTCGCCGCTACATGCATTCGTCCAACAGCTCGCGCGGGACGACGATTCGGGCACACACCAACGAATGGCTCGGCTTTGAACGGGTGAAATCCGTCGAACCGTACGCCGTCGAGCCGGTATACGACATCGAGGTCGACGGTCCGCACAACTTTGTGGCCGAAGGTCTGGTGGTGCACAACTCCGAAGTTGTCTACCACCAGATCAGGGAGGATCTAGAGGCCCAAGGCGTCATCTTCCTCGACACCGACACGGGTTTGCGGGAACACCCCGACATCTTCAAGCAGTACTTTGGCACCGTGATCCCGGCCGGAGACAACAAGTTCTCCGCGCTGAACACCGCCGTCTGGAGTGGTGGGTCGTTCATTTACGTCCCGCCCGGCGTGCACATCGACATCCCGCTGCAGGCCTACTTCCGGATCAACACCGAGAACATGGGCCAATTCGAGCGGACGCTGATCATCGTCGATGAGAACGCTTACGTTCACTATATCGAGGGCTGCACTGCTCCCGTTTACAAGTCGGATTCGTTGCACTCTGCGGTGGTCGAGATCATCGTAAAGCCCAGTGGCCGTTGCCGTTACACCACCATCCAGAACTGGTCGAACAACGTCTACAACCTGGTCACCAAGCGGGCCCGCGCCGAAGCCGGCGCCACCATGGAGTGGGTCGACGGCAACATCGGGTCCAAGGTGACCATGAAGTACCCGTCGGTCTGGATGACCGGCGAGCACGCCAAAGGTGAGGTGCTGTCGGTGGCATTCGCCGGTGAGGGCCAGCACCAGGACACCGGCGCCAAGATGCTGCACCTGGCGCCCAACACGTCGAGCAACATCGTGTCCAAGTCGGTGGCCCGCGGCGGCGGTCGCACCTCCTACCGCGGCCTGGTCCAGGTGAACAAGGGTGCGCACGGTTCGCGCTCCAGCGTGAAATGCGATGCGCTGCTGGTCGATACGATCAGCCGCAGCGACACCTACCCCTATGTCGACATCCGCGAGGACGACGTCACGATGGGCCATGAGGCGACCGTGTCGAAGGTCAGCGAGAACCAGCTGTTCTACCTGATGAGCCGCGGGCTGACCGAGGACGAGGCGATGGCGATGGTGGTGCGCGGCTTCGTCGAGCCGATCGCCAAGGAGCTGCCCATGGAGTACGCCCTGGAGCTCAACCGGCTGATCGAGCTGCAGATGGAAGGCGCGGTCGGCTAGTGGTCAACGCCAACCTCACTGAAGCTGTCGAAGGGATCGCCGCCAACAAAGCCGAACAGTTCACGTCCTTCGACGTCGACGCCTTCGAGGTCCCCGGCGGACGCGACGAGATCTGGCGGTTCACCCCGCTGCGGCGGCTGCGCGGCCTGCACAACGGCTCCGCGGTGGCCACCGGCAGCGCCGCCATCACCGTCAGCGACCGGCCCGGGGTCCGGGTGGAAACCGTTCGGCGCGGCGACGAACGACTCGGTCAGGGCGGCGTGCCGGCCGACCGCGTTGCCGCCCAGGCCTTCTCGTCGTTCAATAAGGCGACACTGATCACGTTCGAGCGCGAGACGCAGACCGGCGACCCAGTCGAGATCGTCGTCACCGGCCCGGGTGAGGGTGCGGTGGCCTACGGGCACCTGCAGATCCGGGTGGAAGAGCTCGCCGAGGCGGTCGTGGTCATCGACCACCAGGGCAGCGGAACCTACGCCGACAACGTCGAATTCATCGTCGGCGACGCCGCGCGGCTCACCGTGGTGTGGATCGCCGACTGGGCCGACGACGCCGTCCACGTCAGCATGCATCATGCCGCGCTCGGCAAGGACGCGGTACTGCGGCATGCCGTAGTCACGTTGGGCGGCGAGGTGGTGCGGATGTCGGCCCATGTGCGGTTCGCCGCCCCGGGCGGGGACGCCGAGCTGCTCGGCCTGTACTTCGCCGACGACGGCCAGCACCTCGAGTCGCGGCTGCTGATCGACCACGCTCACCCCGACTGCAAGTCCAACGTGCTGTACAAGGGTGCGCTGCAAGGAGATCCGGAGTCGCGACGGCCCGACGCGCACACCGTCTGGGTGGGTGATGTGCTGATCCGAGCCCAAGCCGCCGGCACCGACACCTTCGAGACCAACCGCAACCTGGTGCTCACCGACGGCGCGCGCGCCGACTCGATGCCCAACCTGGAGATCGAGACCGGGGAGATCGTCCGCGCCGGGCACGCCAGCGCCACCGGACGATTCGACGACGAGCAACTGTTCTACCTCCGCTCCCGCGGCATCCCCGAAGAGCAGGCCCGCCGGCTGGTGGTCCGCGGCTTCTTCGGCGAGATCATCTCCAAAATCGCAGTGCCCGACGTACGGGAGCGTCTGACCGCCGCCATCGAACACGAACTGGCCATCACGGAGAAGACAACAGCCTCATGACGACCCTGGACATCAAAGACCTGCACGTCAGCGTTGAGAACGCCAACGCCTCAGACGGCGAGCGCGAAATCCCGATCCTCACCGGCGTCAACCTGACCGTACGCTCCGGTGAAATACACGCGCTGATGGGTCGCAACGGATCAGGCAAGTCCACGCTGTCCTACGCCATCGCCGGTCACCCGAAGTACCGGGTGACGTCGGGATCCATCACGCTCGACGGCGAGAACGTCCTGGACATGAGCGTCGACGAGCGCGCGCGGGCCGGACTGTTCCTGGCCATGCAGTACCCCATCGAGGTGCCCGGCGTCTCGGTGTCGAACTTCCTGCGCTCAGCCGCCGCCGCGATCCGCGGCGAAGCGCCGAAGCTGCGGCACTGGGTGAAAGAGGTCAAGTCCGCCATGGACGCCCTCGACATCGACCCGGCCTTCGCCGAACGCAGCGTCAACGAGGGCTTCTCCGGTGGCGAGAAGAAGCGTCACGAGATCCTGCAGCTGGCATTGCTGAAGCCCAAGATCGCCATCCTCGACGAGACCGACTCCGGTCTGGACATCGACGCGCTGCGGGTGGTCAGCGAGGGGGTGAACCGCTACGCCGAATCCGAGCACGGCGGCATCCTGTTGATCACCCACTACACCCGCATCCTGCGGTACATCCACCCGCAGTTCGTGCACGTGTTAGTCGGCGGCCGGATCGTGGAATCCGGCGGGCCGGATCTGGCCGACGAGCTCGATCAAAACGGCTACGTGCGCTTCACCCAGACGGCGGCCACGGGGGCCTGACCATGACGACGTCGGTGGCCCCACTCGACCTCGCCGCGATCCGCGCCGATTTCCCAATCCTGAAGCGTGTGATGCGCGGCGGGAAGCAGTTGGCCTACCTGGATTCTGGTGCCACGTCGCAACGCCCGGTGCAGGTGCTCGATGCCGAGCGCGAGTTTCTCACCACGTCCAACGGTGCGGTGCACCGGGGCGCGCACCAGCTGATGGAGGAGTCCACCGACGCGTACGAGCAGGGTCGTGCCGATGTCGCGGCGTTCGTCGGAGCCGACGCCGACGAGTCGGTGTTCACCAAGAACGCCACCGAGTCGCTGAATCTGGTGGCGTATGTGCTCGGCGACAATCGGTTTGAGCACGCCGTCGGCCCCGGCGACGTCATCGTCACCACCGAGCTGGAGCACCACGCCAACCTGATCCCGTGGCAGGAGCTCGCGCGGCGCACCGGCGCGACTCTGCACTGGTACGCCGTCACCGACGATGGCCGCATCGACCTGGACTCGCTGCAGCTCGACGAACGCGTCAAAGTCGTTGCGTTCAACCATCACTCGAATGTGACGGGCGCGCTGACCCCGGTTGACGAACTCGTCGCCCGCGCTAAAGCGGTAGGTGCGCTGACCGTGCTGGACGCCTGCCAGTCGGTGCCGCACCAGCCGGTCGACTTGCACGCGCTCGATGTCGACTTCGCGGTGTTCTCCGGGCATAAGATGTTGGGCCCCAACGGGATCGGTGTGCTCTACGGTCGCCGCGAACTGCTGTCGGCGATGCCGCCGTTCCTCACCGGCGGTTCGATGATCGAGACGGTGACCATGGAAGCCACCACGTACGCACCGGCGCCGCAGCGCTTCGAGGCCGGCACCCCGATGACCTCCCAGGTGGTCGGGTTGGCCGCGGCGGCACGCTATCTCGGCGCCATCGGCATGGACGCCGTGGAAGCCCACGAACGCGAGCTGGTCGCCGCGGCCCTTGAGGGCCTCTCCGGTATCGACGGAGTCCGCGTCATCGGACCGACATCCATGGAGGACCGTTGCTCGCCAGTGTCATTCGTCGTCGACGGCGTGCACGCGCACGACGTCGGTCAGGTGCTCGACGACGACGGCGTCGCCGTGCGGGTCGGGCACCACTGCGCGTTGCCGCTGCACCGCAGGTTCGGCCTGGCGGCCACCGCGCGGGCGTCGTTCGCCGTGTACAACACCGTCGACGAGGTCGACCGATTGGTGGCCGGCGTGCGACGGTCCCTGGACTTCTTCGGCAGAGCGTGAGCCCGCCATGCGCCTGGAGCAGATCTATCAGGACGTGATCCTCGATCACTACAAACACCCGCAGCACCGCGGGCTACGGGAGCCGTTCGGTGCGCAGGTGTACCACGTCAACCCGATCTGCGGTGACGAGGTCACCCTGCGGGTCGCGTTGTCCGACGACGGTGAAAGCGTCGCAGACGTTTCGTATGACGGGCAAGGCTGCTCGATCAGCCAGGCGTCGACCTCGGTGCTGACCGAGCAGGTGATCGGTCAGAGCGTGCCAGAAGCGCTGAAGACCATCACCGCGTTCACTGAAATGGTGTCCTCGCGCGGCACCGTCGAGGGTGACGAGGATGTCCTGGGCGACGGAGTCGCGTTCGCCGGAGTAGCCAAATACCCGGCGCGGGTGAAATGCGCGTTGCTCGGATGGATGGCGTTCAAAGACGCGCTGGTCCAGTCCAGCGCGGCAAAACACGCACTGGCCCAGGCCAGTCAAGCCTTGGAGGAGGTCAGGGATGAGCGAAACCACCGCACCGGATGACGAGTTGCTCGCCGACGTCGAGGAGGCGATGCGCGACGTCGTCGACCCGGAACTGGGGATCAACGTCGTCGATCTGGGGCTGGTCTACGGCCTGGACCTGGAAGAGGGCGACGAAGGAACCGTCGCCCTGATCGACATGACGTTGACGTCGGCGGCCTGTCCGCTGACGGATGTCATCGAGGACCAGTCGCGCAGCGCACTCGTCGGCAGCGGTCTGGTCAGCGACCTGCGGATCAACTGGGTCTGGAACCCGCCGTGGGGCCCGGACAAGATCACCGACGACGGGCGCGAGCAACTGCGCGCCCTCGGCTTCACCGTCTGAATTCCGGGCGCGTTCCGTCCAAGCGGATTAGTACCCCACGCCTCTAGAGGTGGAAGGGGAGGTGGGGAAGGTGAATGTGGTGGTGCGGGCGCCCCATCGGTGGGCACGGTTGCAGGCTGATGGTCGTCGCTTGCAGCACGCCACCACTATTTGTTCCTTGAGCCCCCATGCATTTACCGTGCTCGATCGCTTGAGTGTTCGTTACTGCCTGCTTGCTGTAGGTGGTCCCGCTGGTGAAGTTCACCTGGGTATGCGTGGTGTTGCCGGCGGGATCGGTGCCGGTAACGGCGATGGTGTTACCCGAGACGGTGGCTACCTTGCCGGAGACGCCTGCCGGCGCAGCCGGCGGCGGACCCGAAGGTGGTGCGCTGCCCGACCCCGGTGCCGGTAGCAGCAGGCACTTGCCGTCGACGGCGGGGCTGATCGTCACGGACTGCGCGGTGATCGCATCGCCCGCAGGAGCGCCCTCCGGCGCAGCACGCACATTAACGCAACTGCCTTCGGTGACGTCGCTCAGCTGAGCGGGGGTGAGCTCGGTGACCTTTGTCGCCGGTGTGAAGTCCACCGTCGCGGACCCGCTTCGTGTCCTGAGCTGGATCGCATTGCCCGATACCGACTCGACCAGGCCCTCGACGTAGTCCTTGCCCGCGGCAGGCGGTGGCGGTGCCGGCGAGGGTGCTGCGCGCGGTGGGGAACTCGGCGGGGTTGCCGATACGGTCGGCTTTCCGGTATTGGGGTTATTCGATGTGTTATTCGAGGGGCCGCACATGGCGACAGCCACTGCGATGGCTGCGATGACGACCGCCAGGATCGCGAGTTGAGTCAGTCGAGGTTTAACCGAGGTGGCAGACATCGACTTTTCTCCGATCACGCGTTTCGCCTTTGCAAGCGAATACCCACCGCAGTGCGGTTCTCACCAACGCGTTCGTGCTACGTGATGCCGATCACCCACGGTGGCCGTGTGGTTTGGCTTCGCCCGGGCATTTGCCGTCGTTGGCCTGGCGCAGGTCGATCGTAGTCGCCTGCAGCGCGCCGCCACTGTCCTGGGTCCCCTTGGCCGTTATGCACTTGCCCGCGCTGATCGCTTGAGTGTTGGCGGCGGCTTGCTTGGTGTATTTGGTCTTATCGCTGACCGTCACGGCTGTCTGTGTGGCGTTGCCGCTGGCGTCGGTGCTCGTGACGTTGATGGTGTTACCCGCGACAGAAGCCACGGCACCTTGGACCGCTGATCGCTTCGCGGGCGCCGTCGTCGGTGAGCCGGAAGGCGCCGGAGTGGTTGATCCTGGCGCAGACTCCTTGCCCTGCGGGCATTTGCCGTCGACGGCGGGGCTCACGCGCACGGATGCCGCGGTGATCGGTTGACCGCCCTGGCCCCCTTCCTGAGGCCGCACGGAGACACAGCTGCCCGTGGTGACGTCAGTCAGCGCGGCCACAGTGACCTCAGTGACCTTGGTCGACCCGGTGAAATCCACGGTGGCGTTGCCGTTTTGCTGGGTCACCTGAGCAGCGTTGCCCGCCACCGATGCGATCAGGCCTCTGACTTGCGCTTCGCCATTGGCCGGCGCCGGCGAAGTGGTCGTCGGGGAGGCCACCACAGTGCTTGGTGATGTTGTCGGGCTTGATTTGTTCGACGAACTGCACGCCGCGATGGACAATGCGGTGGCTCCGGTAACCGCGAGGATCGCGAATCGGGTAAGCCGAGGTGTATGCGAGCTGGCAGATATCAACGTTTCTCCAATCGTGGGTTGTCCCGATGACCGGGTGTACCCGCTGGAGCTGTGCGGAATCTGTGTATATGCACCGTCCGTGGTGATGCGCACCACCGATTGGTCACATGTCAGAACGCGTCTTCGGAAAGGCGCATGATCTCGTCGTCGATAGACTCGATGATGCTGCGCACCGAGCTCAATCTCGGAAGCATGTTCTTGGCGAAGAACGCTGCGACCGCGATCTTGCCCTGATAGAACGCTGTGTCATTTTTGGCGTCGTTGCTCGCCGCCACGTTGGCCAGCGCGGCGCGCGCGATATTGGCCTGCACCAGCAGTCGCCAGCCGATCAGCAGGTCGCCGACAGCCAGCAGATATCGCACCGATCCGAGCCCCACCTTGTGAATATCTGTCGGGTGCTGCGCGGCGGACATGAGATATCCGGTCAGAGCGCCCGTCATCGCCGTGACGTCATCGAGTGCGGTTTGAAGCAGCTCGGCTTGCGGTTTCAGTGTCTCATCGCAGCTTTCGATCGTCTGACTGATCTGAGCTGTCACGTGCTGCAGTGCCTGGCCGTGGTCGCGGACGATCTTGCGGAAGAAGAAGTCCAGCGCCTGGATGGCTGTGGTGCCCTCGTAGAGCGAATCGATCTTGGCATCGCGGATGTACTGCTCGAGGGGATAGTCGACCAAAAAGCCTGAGCCACCCAGCGTCTGCAGCGACTCGGTCAGGATTTCGTAGGCCCGTTCTGAGCCAACTCCCTTGACCACGGGTAGCAGCAGATCGTCGACGCGGTGAGCCATGTCGTGGTCTGCGCCCGAAACCCGTTGTGCGACATCGTCGTCCTGGTGTGCGGCGGCATACAGATAAAGCGCCCGCAGACCCTCGGAGTAAGCCTTCTGGGTCATCAGGCTGCGGCGTACATCGGGGTGGTGCAGGATCGTGACCCGTGGCGCGATCTTGTCGGTCATCTGGAGCAGATCCGCACCCTGCACCCGCTCCTTTGCGAAGGCCAGAGCGTTCAGGTAGCCCGTGGACAGCGTGCCGGCAGACTTGACGCCGATCGTCATGCGAGCGTGCTCGATCACGGTGAACATCTGTGCGATCCCGTTGTGCACGCCGCCGACCAAGTAGCCAACGGCGGGCACGTCGGTGGCGCCGAATGTCAATTCGCATGTCGGGGAGGACTTCAAACCCATCTTGTGTTCCAGCCCGGTGGTGAAAACCCCGTTGCGGGGACCGAGCTCAAACGTGTCGGGATCGAAAAGGTAGTTGGGCACGTAGAACAGGCTCAACCCTTTGGTACCGGGACCGGCGCCTTCGGGCCGGGCCAGCACGAGGTGGAAGATGTTCTCGGTGGTATTGCCTACGTCTCCACCGGAGATGAACCGCTTGACGCCCTCGATGTGCCAGGTGCCATCAGGCTGTTCGATGGCTTTGGCGCGGGCCGCACCGACATCGGAGCCGGCGTCGGGTTCGGTGAGCACCATGGTGGCCTGCCAGCCGCGCTCCACGCCCTCTGCCGCCCACCGCCGCTGCTCTTCATTGCCCTCGATGTAAAGCGCTTGAGCCATCACGGGGCCCAGGGTGAAGAAGCACGCAGAGGGATTGGCGCAGTAGATCATTTCGTTGACTGCCCAGGCCAGCGGCGGCGGCGCGGGCATGCCACCGATCTCCTCGGCCAGACCCAGACGCCACCACCCGGCCTCTTTGATCGCTTGCACCGTTTTGACCAACTCGGCCGGCACGCTGATGGTGTGCGCGGCCGGGTCGAATACCGGTGGGTTGCGGTCGGCGTAGGCGAAAGACTCGGCGATCGGGCCTTCGGCCAAGCGAGCGGCTTCGGCCAATATCGTTTTGGCGGTGTCGACGTCGAGATCGCTGTAGTGTCCGGTGCCGAGGACGGCCCCTACGTCAAGGACCTCGAACAGGTTGAACTCGAGATCGCGGACGTTGGCGATGTAGTGCCCCACTGCGGTTCCCTTCACTTCGGCGAATGCAGACGCAGTGTGTCCGAGCGGGGGAAACGTACGCAACCGTAACCTGCGGTGAAGCACCATTGGACCCGCCGACCTGCCGCTACGGCGTCCCGTCCGCGCCCCGGCCCCGCGCAGAAATCGCGTTTTAGGCGCTGGTGTCGCGGGCGCGCAAGCCGAGGTGCTCGATGTGGTAAACCGCTTCGTCGAGCAGCGCGGCCACGTGGCTGTCATACAGCCGGTAGACGACGCTGCGTCCCTTGCGGTCCCCGCCGACCAAGCCGAGGTTGCGCAGCAGGCGGAGCTGATGGGAGACGGCGGGCTGCTCCATCCTGACCGCCGCCGCCAACTCGGTCACCGAGCACGGTGATTGCCGCAGCCGGGTCAGGATGAGCAACCGGGTCGGCGATGCCAGCGCCTGCAGCGTCTCGGCGACTCTGGCGGCCGCCGCGTGATCCAGGATCGGCGACCCCCCAACCCGAGAAGGCCAGCCCCGTTTACCTTGTGCCACAGGCCGATTCAATCACATACCGAAATAAAACCGAGATATATGTAGATCTCTACATCTATACACTTGGGCACGTCGAACCCCCACCACCCCTTGTGAGGCCGCCGGCATGACCCTGACCGCCCTCGAAGTCACCGCCCCTGAGGTTCGTTTCGACCGCGCTTCAAGCCCGGCGTCGACTACGCGCTGAGGACCTGGAACTGACCTGGGAACATCTGACCAGCTCGTGGCGTTGGGCCAGACGTGACTACCCAAGACCTCACTGCTGAGCAGTTCAACGAAACCATCAACGGCAACGACATCGTGCTTGTCGATTTTTGGGCGTCCTGGTGCGGACCGTGTCGAGCGTTTGCGCCGACGTTTCAGGCGTCGTCGGAGAAACACCCTGACGTCGTGCACGCCAAGGTCGACACCGAAGCCGAACAACAGCTGGCGGCGGTAGCCCAGATCCGGTCCATCCCCACGCTGATGGCCTTCAAGAAGGGCAAGCTGCTGTTCAACCAGGCCGGGGCACTGCCGCCGGCGGCCTTGGAGGACCTGGTCCAGCAGATCAGGGCCTTCGACGTGGACGCCGCAGAGGCTGAGCAAGTCTGACGCGGCGCTACGTGCCGGGGGTACGCGACAGCGTGCGCGCTACCTTTCACAGGTGAGTTTGGTACTCGTTGAACACCCGCGGCCCGGGGTCGCGCTGATAACTCTCAATCGGCCTGAGCGGATGAACTCCATGGCGTTCGACGTCATGGTGCCGCTCAAAGACGCCCTCGAGAAAGTCACTTACGACAATTCGGTGCGAGTGGTGGTGCTGACCGGCGCGGGCCTGGGGTTCTCCTCGGGCGCCGATCACAAGTCCGCGGGCACGGTGCCGAACGTCGAGGGGCTGACCCGGCCGACGTATGCGCTGCGCTCCATGGAGCTCCTGGATGACGTCATCCTGATGCTGCGGCGGTTGCACCAACCGGTGATCGCAGCGGTCAACGGCCCAGCTATCGGCGGTGGACTATGCCTGGCGTTGGCCGCCGACATCCGGGTGGCCTCCACCAGCGCCTACTTCCGGGCCGCGGGCATCAACAACGGGCTGACCGCCAGCGAATTGGGGCTGAGCTACCTACTGCCCAGGGCCATCGGATCGTCGCGCGCGTTCGAGATCATGCTGACCGGTCGCGACGTCACCTCCGAGGAAGCCGAGCGCATCGGGCTGGTGTCATCTCAGGTGCCGGAAGGCCAGCTGCTGGATACCTGCTATGCGATCGCCGCTCGGATCGCGGCGTTCTCCCGGCCCGGAATTGAGTTGACCAAACGCACACTCTGGAGTGGACTGGACGCCGCTAGCCTGGAAGGGCACATGCAGGCCGAAGGCCTGGGACAGCTTTTCGTCCGCCTACTCACGGCCAACTTCGAAGAAGCGGTTGCCGCGCGCGCCGAACGTCGGCCAGCAGTGTTCACCGACGACAAGTAACCAGCAGGTCCGGTGACGATGCAGGCCAGGATGGCCTGAGGAGGAGCCGGACAAATAGCCACTAAGGAGAGCGATCGTGATCACCGCTACGGACCTTGAGGTCCGCGCTGGTGGGCGCATCTTGCTCTCACCCGACGGCCCAGACCTGCGTGTGCAGCCCGGCGACCGCATCGGGCTGGTCGGGCGCAACGGCGCAGGTAAGACCACCACCTTGCGCATTCTGGCGGGGGAAAGCGAACCGTATGCCGGGTCGGTCACCCGAAGCGGCGAAATAGGTTACCTGCCACAGGATCCCAAAGAGGGCGATCTCGACGTGCTGGCCCGTGACCGGGTGCTGTCGGCCCGCGGATTGGACGTGCTGCTTACTGATTTGGAGAAGCAGCAGGCGTTGATGGCCGAGGTCGCCGACGACGACGCGCGTGACCGCGCGATCCGTCGCTACGGCCAACTGGAGGAGCGATTCGTCGCGTTGGGCGGCTACGGCGCCGAAAGTGAAGCCGGCCGGATCTGCGCGAGTCTCGGCTTGCCCGAACGGGTGCTTACGCAGCAACTGCGCACCCTGTCCGGGGGTCAGCGCCGCCGGGTGGAGCTGGCGCGCATTCTGTTCGCCGCGTCGGAAGGAGGAGCGGGGGCTTCAGGTTCAGCCACAACGCTGCTGCTCGATGAGCCGACCAATCACCTCGACGCGGATTCGCTTGGCTGGCTGCGGGATTTCCTGCGGGCACACACCGGCGGGCTGGTGGTCATCAGCCACAATGTCGACTTGGTCGCCGATGTCGTCAACCGGGTGTGGTTCCTGGACGCTGTGCGCGGCGAGGTCGACGTCTACAACATGGGCTGGCAGCGCTACCTCGACGCCCGGGCCACCGACGAGCAGCGTCGCCGCCGGGAACGCGCCAACGCCGAACGCAAGGCCGCCGCGCTGCGTACGCAGGCCGCCAAGCTGGGCGCCAAGGCCACCAAAGCCGTTGCGGCCCAAAATATGTTGCGCCGTGCCGATCGGATGATGGCCGCACTCGACGAAGAACGGGTCGCCGACAAGGTGGCTCGGATCAAGTTCCCTACCCCTGCCGCGTGCGGGCGCACACCGTTGGTGGCCAGCGGGCTGAGCAAGACGTACGGGTCGCTTGAAGTCTTCACCGGTGTCGATCTGGCTATCGACCGCGGCTCGCGCGTGGTCGTGCTGGGACTCAACGGCGCCGGGAAGACCACGCTGCTGCGATTGCTGGCCGGCGTCGAGAAACCCGACAGCGGAAGGCTCGAGCCCGGACACGGTTTGCGGATCGGCTATTTCGCGCAGGAGCACGACACGCTGGACAACGACGCGACCGTCTGGCAGAACATCCGGCATGCCGCGCCCGAGTCCGGCGAACAGGATCTGCGCGGCCTGCTCGGGGCGTTCATGTTCAGCGGGCCACAGCTCGACCAACCGGCTGGCACCCTGTCCGGTGGGGAGAAGACCCGGCTCGCATTGGCCGGCCTGGTGGCGTCCACGGCCAACGTGTTGCTGCTCGACGAACCGACCAACAACCTCGATCCCGCGTCGCGCGAGCAGGTGCTCGACGCGCTACGCAGCTATCAGGGCGCGGTCGTGCTGGTGACGCACGACCCCGGGGCGGCCGAGGCGCTCCACCCGCAACGCGTCGTGCTGTTGCCCGACGGCACCGAGGACTACTGGTCCGACGAGTATCGGGATCTCATCGAGCTGGCCTGACAAACGCCGCAGGCGTTTTCGGTCAAACCGCCACGCCACCGACAGCGGGTTCTTACGCTAGGTGCTTGCGGCCGTGTCGAAGCGTGGAGGGGCCCAGTGAGAAATCCAACGAGAAAGTCGAAGAAGACGCGCGATCAGTTATTGCACGAGCTGCGCAACGCCTATGAGGGCGGTGCCAGTATCCGCAACCTGGTAGCCACCACCGGCAGATCCTATGGATCCATTCACAGCATGCTGCGCGAGTCCGGCACCACGATGCGTAGCCGCGGCGGCCCCAACCATCGCTCCGGTTCCAAGCCGGTGCGAGCGTAGCCAGAGGCGAATCTAGCAGCGGCGCACCGAATTCTCGACCAGGTCGAGCACCGCGGCCAGCCGGTGCGGGTCTTCGCCCGATGCCAGCCGGGCCACCAATCCGTCCAGCACGAGATCCAGGTAGCAGTGCAACACGTCGCTGGGAACATCGTCGCGCACTCGGCCGGCCTGCTTTTGCCGACGCAGCCGATCCGTTGTCGCTGCGGCCAGCTCCGCGGAGCGGTCCGCCCATTCGCGGCTGAATGCGGGGTCCGTGCGTAGCTTGCGGGCGATCTCCAACCTGGTGACCAGCCAGTCGAACTGGTCGGGCGCGGCGAGCATGTCGCGCATCACCTGGATGAGACCTTCGCGGGACGCGACATTGGCCATCCGCTCGGCATCTTCGTGGGCCAACGCGAAAAACAGCGTGTCCTTGTCCCGGAAGTGGTGGAAGATCGCTCCTCGCGACATCCCGATCGCCTTTTCCAGCCGGCGCACCGTGGCTTTGTCATAGCCGTATTCGGCAAAGCAGCGGCGAGCGCCGTCGAGAATTTGACGGCGGCGAGCCGCCAGATGGTCCTTGCTGACCTTGGGCACGGGTGGCTGGGTTAGTCCGGGGTTAGCCCGACTTGAGCATGTTGCGCAGCACGTACTGCAGGATGCCGCCGTTGCGGTAGTAGTCCGCTTCGCCGGGGGTGTCGATGCGCACCACCGCGTCGAACTCGACTGAGTCCGCACCTTCCTTGCTGGCTTTGACGTGCACCGTCTTGGGCGTCTTGCCGTCGTTGAGCGTGTCGATACCGGTGATGTCGAAGACCTCGGTACCGTCCAGCCCCAACTCCTTGGCCGACTTGCCCTCCGGGAATTGCAACGGGATCACGCCCATGCCGATCAGGTTGGAGCGGTGGATGCGTTCGAACGACTCGGCGATCACCGCCCGCACTCCCAGCAGCAACGTGCCCTTGGCCGCCCAGTCCCGCGACGAACCGGAGCCGTACTCCTTGCCGCCGAGCACCACCAGCGGAATGTTTTGTGCCGCATAGTTTTGTGCCGCGTCGTAGATGAATGCCTGCGGGGCGTCGTCCTTGGTGAAGTCGCGGGTGTAGCCGCCGGCAACGTCGTCGAGCAGCTGGTTGCGCAGCCGGATGTTGGCAAAGGTGCCACGGATCATCACCTCGTGGTTGCCGCGCCGCGAACCGAAGGAGTTGTAATCCCTGCGGTCGACGCCGTGCTCGTCGAGGTACTGCGCCGCCGGGGTGCCCGGCTTGATGGCTCCGGCGGGGGAGATGTGGTCGGTGGTCACCGAATCGCCGAGCAGCGCCAGCACCCGAGCACCGGTGATGTCGCTGACCGGCTCCGGGTCGGCCGACATCCCTTCGAAGTACGGAGGTTTGCGCACGTACGTCGAATCCGGGTCCCACTCAAAGGTGTTGCCGCTCGGCGTCGGCAGGTTGCGCCAGCGCTCATCGCCCTTGAACACGTCGGCGTAGTTCTTGGTGAACATCTCCTGGTTGATCGCCGAGGCGATGGTGTCGGAGACATCCTTCTGCGACGGCCAGATGTCTTTCAAGAAGACGTCGTTGCCGTCCTTGTCTTTGCCCAGCGGCTGCGAATCGAAGTCGAAGTCCATGGTCCCGGCCAACGCGTAGGCAATTACCAGCGGTGGCGAGGCCAGGTAGTTCATCTTCACATCGGGGTTGATGCGGCCCTCGAAGTTCCGGTTGCCCGACAGCACGGCCGCTACCGAAAGGTCGTTGTCGTTGACCGCCTTCGAAATCTCCTCGGGCAATGGGCCGGAGTTGCCGATGCAGGTGGTGCAGCCGTAGCCGACGAGATAGAAGCCCAGCTTCTCCAAATACGGCCACAGGCCGGACCTGTCGTAGTAGTCGTTGACCACCTGCGAGCCCGGCGCCATCGTGGTTTTCACCCATGGCTTGGAGGTCAGTCCCTTTTCGACGGCGTTGCGGGCCAGCAGCGCCGCCCCCAGCATCACTTCGGGGTTGGAAGTGTTGGTGCACGACGTGATCGCCGCGATCACCACCGCGCCGTGGTCGAGCACGAATTCGCCGAGTTCGTCGGACTTCACCGGCACCGGGTTGCTCACCCGACCCTTCGAGTGCGCGGCAGCCGATTGCACATGGTGGTCGTCGGCGTGGCCGTTGGACACCTGCCCCGGGTCGCTGGCCGGGAACGTCTCGTCGACCACCTCGTCGAGCTTCGAGTACTCCTGCTTGCCGGGATCGTCGCCGACGTAGTTGGGAATCTGCTCACGGAACTTGGACTTGGCGTCGGACAATGCGATTCGGTCCTGCGGACGCTTCGGCCCGGCGATCGACGGAACCACGTCGGACAGGTTGAGTTCGAGGTATTCCGAGAACGCGGGCTCGTGCTTGGGGTCGTGCCACATGCCCTGTTCTTTGGCGTAGGCCTCGACCAGCGCCAGCTGCTCAGGTTTGCGACCGGTGAACCGCAGGTAGTCGATGGTCTCTTCGTCGATCGGGAAAATCGCTGCGGTGGAACCGAATTCGGGGCTCATGTTGCCCAGGGTGGCGCGGTTGGCCAACGGCACCGCGGCCACGCCGTCCCCGTAGAACTCGACGAACTTGCCGACAACGCCGTGCTTTCGCAGCTTCTCGGTGACGGTCAGCACGACGTCGGTGGCCGTGACACCGGGCTGAATCTCGCCGGTCAACTTGAAGCCGACAACCCGGGGGATCAGCATCGATACCGGCTGACCGAGCATCGCGGCCTCGGCCTCGATGCCACCCACGCCCCAGCCCAGCACGCCGAGGCCGTTGACCATCGTGGTGTGCGAGTCGGTACCAACGCAGGTGTCGGGGTAGGTCACCCCGTCGCGCTCCACCACCACGCTCGCCAGGTATTCGATGTTGACCTGGTGCACGATGCCGGTGCCCGGCGGCACCACCTTGAAGTCGCGGAACGCGCCCTGCCCCCAACGCAGGAACTGGTAGCGCTCGCCGTTGCGCTGGTACTCGATCTCGACGTTGCGCTCGAATGCGTCGGCCCGGCCGAACAGGTCGGCGATCACCGAGTGGTCGATCACCAGGTCGGCCGGCGCCAGCGGGTTGACCTTCTCCGCATTGCCGCCCAGGTCGCCGATCGCCTCACGCATGGTGGCCAAGTCGACGATGCACGGCACGCCGGTGAAGTCCTGCATCACGACCCGGGCGGGCGTGTACTGGATCTCGATGCTGGGGTCTGCCTTGGGATCCCAGTTCGCGATGGCCTCGATGTGGTCTTTGGTGATATTGCTGCCGTCCTCGTTGCGCAACAGGTTCTCGGCGAGGACTTTGAGGCTGTAGGGGAGTTTCTCGGTATTGGGGACGGCGTCGAGACGATAGATCTGGTAACTCTTGTCGCCGACCTTGAGGGTGTCGCGGGCTCCGAACGAGTTCACAGGATCTTTGCTAGTCACATCAACTCCCGGGGATTAAGTTCTCCCGCCGACGGGCGGTGTCGACGGTGCGTTGCCACCTTAACAGTACGCTTGTCCTGCATTACGGCGGCACTCGCATCTGCCACTCTTGTCGTGCGAGACGCCTGTTGGAACCCCTTTAGGCGGCCTGATTGCCCGGCTTCCCCCACGCGGCAGTGCCGTGCGCATCGTCGCCGGGGTGGGTCGCGTACGGTGCCTGTAGCACTGCGGCAGGAAGGGCACGATGACAGGGCAAGATTCTTTCGTCCAGCTACCCCAGACGATCCCCGTCCTGCCGCTCTACATTCCGCAAGACGTCGACATGACTGCGGTCAAGGCTCAGGTCGCCGCGGTCGGCGTCAGTGCGCCGCCGGCGGCCATGCCAGGGTTGCTTGACGTGGTCAACCAAGCTCGCGCCGAGGGCATCAACCTCAAGATCGTGCTGCTCGACCACAACCCCCCGAACGACACACCGCTACGCGATATCTCCACCGTGGTTGGCGCCGACTACCCGGATGCCACGGTCCTGACACTCAGCCCGAACTACGTCGGCAGCTACAGCACGCATTTCCCGCGCGTCACGCTGGAAGCCGGCGAGGACATAGCCAAGACGGGCAACCCGGTGGTCTCGGCGCAGCATTTTTTGAACGAGCTGAACGCTCCCGAGTTTCCCTGGACTGGGTTGACCATTGTTTTGCTGATTGGGGTGCTTGCGGCAGCTGTCGGCACCCGGTTCATGCAGTTGCGCAGTAGGCGATCAGCAACGTCAGCAGAAGCCGCCGACACTCCGGCGGAAGAATCGAACTAGGCCCTCTAGCCTGGCACGTCCGGTTCAGGCGGCCGTGTCGCATCAACATCGCGTCTCTTTGCGGCAAACACGGCAGGTCACCGTTCGGTCACATTAAACGCACGTACAGAGTGCAGTTTGTGACTTGCGTTTCCACAGCGACCTATGTGACGTACGGTGCAAATGATGCTCATGTTGTCTTTGGCGCTGTCCGTGGAAGCAGTTGCTGGCGCCGTCCGTCCGTGTTGAGCCATAGGAGACCTGAGTCGAATGAGACGGACCCGCCGTGGCTCCGCTTCGCGACCGGCCGCAAGGTTTGTGCGGCCGGCCATTCCGTCCGTCTTGAGTGTGGTCCTGCTGGTGTGCACACCCGGCCCCGCCACGGCCGATCCCGGCACCGACACCATGGCGGCACTGATCGCGAACGTCGCCAAGGCAAACCAGCGACTCGACGACCTGAGCGCGGCTATTGAGACGGAGCAGCAAAGCGTCAACAAGGCGATGGTCGACGTGGAGACCGCGCGGGACAACGCCGCCGCGGCTGAACGCGACCTAGAGGTCAACCAGCAGGCGGTCAAGGACGCCAATGCGGCCATCGCCGCGGCTCAGCACCGGTTCGACACCTTCGCCGCGGCCACCTACATGAACGGTCCGTCGGGCAGCTACCTGACCGCGAGCAGCCCCGAAGACATCATCGCCACGGAGACCGCCGCCAGGACTCTGACCGCCAGTTCCCAGGCGGTGATGGCCAACCTGCAGCGGGCCCGGACCGAGCGGGTGAATAAGGAGTCGGCGGCGCGACTGGCCAAGCAGAAGGCCGACAAGGCCGCCGCTGACGCAAAGGCCAGCCAGGATGCCGCGGTGGCGGCGCTCACCGAGTCCAAGCGCAAATTCGACGAGCAGCGGGAAGAGGTCAACCGCCTGGCCGCCGAGCGGGACGAGGCTCAGGCCAGACTCGAGACAGCCCAACTCGCGGCCGCACACTGGTCGGCCCCCGGAACCGGTGGTGCACCGGCGTCGGGCGACCGGTGGGATCCCGGATCGCCTGCCCCTGCCGGGCCGGGCGGTGGCCGCAAGTGGGAAGGGTGGGATCCCACGCTGCCGCAGGTGCCCAGCGCCAACGTCCTTGGCGACCCGATCGCGGTGATCAACCAGGTGTTGGGGATCTCGGCCACTTCGACGCAGGTCACCGCCAATATGGGGCGCAACTTCCTGCAGCAGCTGGGCATCCTCAAGCCCACCGACACGGGCATCACGAACGCCCCGACGGGCTCGACTCAGGGACGCATTCCCCGGGTTTACGGGCGCCAAGCCTCCGAGTACGTGATCCGTCGCGGGATGTCGCAGATAGGGGTGCCCTATTCCTGGGGTGGCGGCAACGCCGCGGGGCCCAGCAAAGGAATCGACTCCGGGGCGGGCATTACCGGTTTCGACTGCTCGGGGCTGGTCTTGTACGCGTTTGCCGGGGTGGGCATCAAGCTGCCGCACTACTCGGGTTCGCAGTACAACATGGGCCGCAAGATCCCGTCCTCGCAGATGCGCCGCGGTGACGTCATCTTCTACGGCCCGGGCGGCAGCCAGCACGTCACGATCTATCTGGGCGACGGCCAGATGCTCGAGGCCCCCGACATCGGTTTGAAGGTACGCGTTGCGCCCGTGCGCACCAGCGGCATGACACCCTTCGTGGTCCGCTACATCGAGTACTAAACGAGGAGCTATGCGCCACAAGCGTTTTCGCCTGATCAACCTAGCCTGGATCACCGCGACGGTGACCGGGCTGATGTTGTCTGTCGCCGCTCCGGCCACGGCCGACCCCGGCCAGTGGGATCCCACCCTGCCGGCAACGGTCAGTGCGGGCGCCCCGGGGGATCCGCTCGCCGTCGCCAACGCTTCGCTGCAGGCCACCGCCCAGGCCACCCAGACCACGCTCGATCTGGGCAAGCAATTCCTTGGCGGGCTGGGCATCAACGTGGGCGGCACTCCCGCCGGCGGCAGCCCCAACACCAGCCCGAGCCGGATTCCGCGGGCCAACGGCCGGCAGGCTATTGAGTACGTGATCCGCCGGGCCGGGTCGCAGATGGGCGTGCCGTATTCGTGGGGTGGCGGCACGCTGGACGGTCCCAGCAAGGGCGTCGGCGACGGCGCCAATATCAATGGCTTCGACTGCTCGGGCCTGATGCGGTACGCCTTCGCCGGGGTTGGCGTGCTGATCCCACGGTTTTCCGGCGACCAGTACAACGCCGGCCGGCACATTCCTCAAGACCAGGCCAGGCGCGGCGACCTGATCTTTTACGGCCCGGGCGGAAGCCAGCACGTCACCATGTACCTGGGCAACGGTCAGATGCTGGAGGCATCTGGAAGCGCCGGCAAAGTCACCGTCAGCCCGGTGCGTAAGGCCGGCATGACGCCTTTTTTGACGCGCATCATCGAGTACTGACCCGGTGTGGTCGCCCGGCTGGCGGTCCGGGGCCCGCCCCGGCGGGCGGGGTTGGATTCGTCCGTCAGCGAACCGCGGCGTCGACGGAATCCCGGAGGCCTGGAATAGTTGAACGCGGGCACGTCGCTGCCCGCGGCATTAGTGTGTGCCAGCAGTCGTGTCTGATTGAGCTGTGGAGGGTTGTCGATGACATCAGCAGGTGGGTTCCCCCCGGGGGCCAGTGGTTACTCGGGCCCGGGTGGGCAATCAGGCCCGGGGGCCCGCGAGGCGCCTTCAGGTGGCGCTGACGCGTTGGCCGCCGAGGTACACACCTTGGAGCGGGCCATCTTCGAAGTCAAGCGGATCATCGTCGGCCAGGACCAACTCGTGGAGCGGATGCTGGTCGGTCTGCTATCCAAAGGGCACGTGCTGCTCGAGGGTGTGCCCGGCGTGGCGAAAACGCTGGCAGTGGAGACCTTTGCGCGCGTAGTCGGCGGGACGTTCGCGCGCATCCAGTTCACTCCCGACCTGGTGCCCACCGACATCATCGGTACCCGTATTTATCGGCAGGGCAAGGAGGAATTCGACACCGAGCTCGGCCCGGTGGTGGTCAACTTCCTGCTCGCCGACGAGATCAACCGGGCTCCGGCGAAGGTGCAGTCCGCGCTGCTGGAGGTCATGCAGGAACGCCACGTGTCAATCGGCGGCAAGACCTTCGATTTGCCCAACCCGTTCCTGGTGATGGCGACGCAGAACCCGATCGAGCACGAGGGTGTCTACCCGCTGCCCGAGGCGCAGCGGGACCGCTTTCTATTCAAGATCAACGTGGGTTACCCCACGCCTGAAGAGGAGCGGGAGATCATCTACCGGATGGGCGTCACCCCGCCACAGGCCAAGCAGATCCTGAATACCGGCGACCTGGTGCGGTTACAGGGGATCGCCGCCAACAACTTCGTCCACCACGCGCTGGTCGACTATGTGGTACGCGTCGTCTTCGCCACCCGCGTACCCGAGCAGCTCGGGATGAACGACGTCAGGAGCTGGATCGCGTTCGGCGCTTCCCCGCGCGCCTCGCTGGGCATCATCGCGGCAGCCCGTTCGCTGGCGTTGGTGCGGGGCCGCGACTACGTGATCCCCCAGGACGTCATCGAGGTCATTCCCGACGTGCTGCGGCACCGGTTGGTGCTCAGCTATGATGCGCTGGCCGACGAAATCACACCGGAGATCATTATCAACCGGGTCCTGCAAACGGTCGCCCTGCCGCAGGTGAATGCCGTGCCGCAACAAGGACATTCGGTGCCTCCGGTGATGCAGGCCGCAGCGGCGGCCAGCGGTCGGTGACTGAGTCCAAGACGCCGGCGGTAGTCCATCCGCCATCGATGCTGCGTGGCGAGATCGACGACCCGAAGCTGGCGGCGGCGCTGCGCACCCTCGAGCTGACGGTAAAGCAGAAGCTCGACGGTGTCCTGCACGGCGATCACCTCGGCCTGATCCCGGGGCCAGGTTCGGAGCCCGGGGAGTCGCGCCTCTACCAGCCCGGTGACGACGTGCGCCGGATGGACTGGGCAGTCACCGCCCGTACCACTCACCCGCATGTCCGGCAGATGATCGCCGACCGGGAATTGGAGACCTGGTTGGTGGTCGACATGTCGGCCAGCCTGGACTTCGGCACCAGCGTCTGTGAGAAACGTGACCTCGCGGTGGCCGCCGCGGCTGCCATCACCTTCCTCAACAGCGGTGGCGGCAACCGGTTGGGTGCGCTGGTCGCCAACGGCGCGACGATGACGCGGGTGCCGGCGCGCTCCGGGCGCCAGCATCAGCAGACGATGTTGCGCACCATTGCGACGATGCCCAAGGCCCCGCCGGGGGTCCGCGGCGACCTGGCGGTTGCCATCGACGCGTTGCGCCGGCCGGAACGGCGTCGCGGGATGGCGGTGATCATCAGCGATTTCCTGGGTCCGATCAACTGGATGCGTCCGCTGCGGGCGATTGCCGCCCGCCACGAGGTGTTGGCGATCGAAGTGCTCGATCCCCGCGATGTCGAACTGCCCGATATCGGCGACGTCGTCCTGCAGGACGCCGAATCCGGGGTCACCCGCGAGTTCACCATCGACGCGCAGCTGCGTGACGACTTCGCCAGGGCCGCCGCGGCTCACCGCGCCGACGTGGCTCGGACCATCCGCGGTTGCGGGGCACCGGTACTGACGCTTCGTACCGACCGCGACTGGATCGCCGACATCGTCCGTTTCGTCGAGTCTCGCCGGCGTGGGGCAATGGCGGGGCGCCAGTGACGCCCGCGGGCACGCACACAATGACGGGTCTTATATGACGTTGCCGTTGCTCGGGCCGATGACGCTGTCCGGGTTCGAGCACTCGTGGTTTTTCCTGTTTCTGTTGTTCGTCGTGGGGCTGGCCGCGCTCTACGTCCTGCTACAGCTGGCGCGTCAGAAGCGGATGTTGCGGTTCGCCAACATGGAGCTGCTGGAGAGCGTCGCCCCTAAGCGGCCTTCTCGATGGCGGCACGTGCCGGCGATCCTGCTGGTGTTGGCGTTGGTGCTGTTCACCATCGCGATGGCAGGACCGACGAACGACGTCCGGATTCCCCGCAACCGCGCGGTGGTGATGCTGGTGATCGACGTGTCGCAGTCGATGCGTGCCACCGATGTCGAACCCAACCGGATGGCCGCTGCGCAGGAGGCCGCAAAGCAGTTTGCCGACGAGCTCACTCCTGGGATCAACCTTGGACTGATCGCCTACGCGGGCACCGCGTCGGTACTCGTCTCACCGACGACCAATCGGGACGCGACAAAAAACGCGCTCGGCAAATTGCAGTTCGCCGACCGCACCGCTACCGGGGAGGCCATTTTCACCGCTCTGCAGGCCATCGCCACTGTCGGCGCGGTGATCGGTGGCGGCGACACGCCGCCCCCGGCGCGCATCGTGTTGTTCTCCGACGGCAAGGAGACGATGCCGACCAACCCCGACAACCCCAAGGGTGCCTTTACTGCCGCGCGCACCGCCAAGGACCAGGGCGTGCCGATCTCGACGATCTCGTTCGGCACCCCCTACGGCTTCGTCGAGATCAACGACCAGCGCCAACCCGTTCCGGTCGATGACACCACCATGAAGAAGGTCGCCCAGCTCTCCGGTGGAAATGCGTACAACGCCGCAAGTCTGCAGGAGTTGAAAGACGTCTACGCCTCGCTGCAGCAGCAGATCGGCTACGAGACGATCAAGGGTGACGCGAGCGTGGGTTGGCTGCGGCTGGGTGCGCTGGTGCTGGCACTGGCAGGGCTGGCCGCGTTGCTGATCAACCGCCGGCTGCCGACCTGATCCTCGCCTTGGCCGCGAGCGTAGCGCCACGGCGAAATCCCACTCGTTTTTTCGCCGTGGCGTTTCCCCCGCAAGCGGGCGGTGCCCCCAGCTCGGCGCGCTCGTGCCGTGCCTACGCGGCGGATAACGTCGTCGGGGTGGTCCTCGGCTATAACCCGAACCACGAGCCACCCGTAGCGCTGATCGAGTATCTCTAGCCGCCGGATGTCTTTCACGTATTGGTAGCGACTGGACCGATGTTGATCGCCGTCATACTCGACGGCGACCTTGATGTCCTCCGAGCCCATATCCAAATACGCTTCCACCCAACCCCATTCGTTGCGAACTGCGATCTGCGTCTGCGGCCGGGGAAATCCGGCCTTCACCAACTGGGGGCACCTCCCGCTTGCGGGGGACAAGCGCAGCCAGGTTTCCTTGGGCGACTGAGCCCCGCCGTCGACGAGCTCGAGAGCGGCTCGGGCGGCCTTGATGCCTCGGTGGCCCCGATAGCGGTCGACCAGTAGCTCGACATCGGCCGGCTTCAACTCGGTCGCCTGCGCGAGGGCGTCGACCGCTGCGACTGCGACGCCAAGCGGGCATCGCCTGGCCAGGTCAAGCGCGGTCCGGGCCGGTGTGGTGACGCGCATGCCGTCGATGATGCCGATCTCGTCGTCGTCAATGCGCTCTTCCCAGATCTGCACTCCTGTGGCTGGGCGGCGGTTGGTGTCGATAATCGCGGCGGGTAGGACCGGATCGATCCACTTGGCGCCATGCAGGGCAGAGGCGGAGAAGCCGGCGAGGATGCCGCGGCGGCGCGAGCGCAGCCAACACGCTTTGGCGCGCAATACCGCCGTCAGCTCGGCATCCCTTGGCACGTAAACGTCCTGATGCAGCGCAACGTAGCGACTTCGCAGCTCATGGCGGGATAACTGGTTTGCTGCCAGGGCTTCACTGCCCAAGAACGGGTCCGTCATGACGGAAGTGTGCTGAGCCACACCGACAAAGCCGCCGAGCGTAGCGCCACGGCGAAATCCGACTCGTTTTTTCGCCGTGACGTTACGCTCGCGACATGCGAGGGGGCAGGTTTCGGCGTTGCCGTGGTGAGGCGATAAGTTGACGGGGTGACTGACGCAGCCACCGAGAAAGCCACCGATAGCGTGCCCGACGGGGGCAGACCCGCGTTCGTGTCCCGTTCAGTCCTGGTCACCGGCGGAAACCGGGGGATCGGGCTGGCGGTGGCGCGCCGACTCGCCGCTGATGGGCACCGGGTGGCGGTGACCCACCGGGCATCGGGCGCTCCAGAGGGTTTGTTCGGCGTCGAGTGCGACGTCACCGACTACGAGGCCGTCGACGCTGCCTTCCGTACCGTCGAGGAGCAGCAGGGTCCGGTGGAAGTGCTGGTGGCCAACGCTGGCGTCACCTCCGACATGCTGATCATGCGGATGAGCGAGGAGCAGTTCCAGAAGGTGATCGACGCCAACCTGACCGGTGTCTTCCGGGTCGCCAAGCGGGCGTCGCGCAACATGATCAAGAAGCGGTTCGGGCGCTACATCTTCATGGGATCCGTGGTCGGGTTGAGCGGTGTGCCAGGACAGGCGAACTACTCCGCATCCAAGGCGGGACTCGTCGGCATGGCCCGGTCGCTGACCCGCGAGCTGGGGACGCGGTCCATCACCGCCAACGTCGTGGCGCCCGGCTTCATCGACACCGAGATGACCCGTGCGATGGACCCCAAGTACCAGGAAACCGCGCTTCAAGCGATTCCGTTGGGCCGCATCGGCGCAGTCGAGGACATTGCCGGTGTCGTCAGCTTCCTGGCGTCCGAGGATGCCGGATACATCTCGGGCGCGGTGATCCCGGTCGACGGCGGCCTCGGCATGGGCCACTAAGAGACCCCGACACACAAGGACGGACATGGCAGGACTGCTCGAAGGCAAACGGATCCTGGTCACCGGGATCATCACCGACGCGTCGATCGCGTTCCACATCGCCCGGGTGGCCCAAGAGCAGGGCGCCGAACTGGTGCTCACCGGGTTCGACCGGATGCGGCTGATCCAACGCATCGTCGACCGGCTGCCGCAGAAGGCCCCGCTACTCGAGCTCGATGTGCAAAACGAGGAACATCTGGCCACGCTGGCCCAGCGGGTGACCGAGGTCATCGGAGAGGGCAACCAGCTCGACGGGCTGGTGCATTCGATTGGGTTCATGCCACGCAGCGGCATGGGCGAATTGCCGTTCCTGGACGCGCCTTTCGAGGACGTCGCCAAAGGCATTCATATTTCCGCGTATTCGTATGCGTCGCTGGCCAAAGCGCTGTTGCCTCTCATGAGCCCGGGCAGCTGCATCGTCGGAATGAATTTCGACCCCACCCGGGCGATGCCTTTCTACAACTGGATGACGGTGGCCAAGAGCGCGCTGGAATCGGTGAACCGGTTCGTGGCCCGGGAAGCGGGACAGTACAAGGTCCGCTCGAATCTCGTTGCGGCAGGGCCGATTCGGACGTTGGCAATGAGCGCGATCATCGGCGCCGGCATCGCGGGCATCAGCGATCAGATGCTGTTGCTCGAACAGGGCTGGGACCAGCGGGCACCGATAGGCTGGGACATGAAGGACGCCACCCCGGTCGCCAAGACCGTGTGCGCGCTGCTGTCTGACTGGCTGCCGGCCACCACGGGTGACATCATCTTCGCCGACGGCGGCGCACACACGCAGTTGCTGTGACGCGCGATGCGGTTTGACGCCGTCCTGTTGCTGTCTTTCGGCGGGCCGGAGGGGCCCGAGCAGGTACGGCCGTTCCTGGAGAACGTCACCCGGGGCCGCGGCGTGCCGGCCGAGCGCCTCGACCACGTTGCCGAGCACTACATGTATTTCGGTGGGGTGTCGCCGATTAACCGGATTAACCTCGCGCTGATCACCCAATTGCAAGCCGAATTGGTCGACAGCGGCTTAGACCTTCCGGTGTATCTCGGCAACCGCAACTGGGAACCCTACCTGGAAGATTCCGTTACGGCGATGCGGGACAAGGGCATTCGTCGTGCGGCGGTGTTCACCACTTCGGCATGGAGCGGTTATTCCAGCTGCACGCAGTATGTCGAGGACATTGCCCGGGCCCGTCGGGTGGCCGGCCAGAATGCGCCCGAGCTGGTCAAACTGCGCCCCTACTTCGACCATCCGCTTTTCGTCGAGATGTTCGTCGACGCCATCGCCGCGGCCGCCGACACCTTGCCCGCCGGGCTGCGCGGCGACGCGCGGCTGGTGTTTACTGCGCATTCGGTCCCGGTGGCCGCTGACCGGCGCTGCGGACCTCGTCTCTACAGCCGCCAAGTTGGTTACGCCGCAAGGCTAGTTGCGGTGGCCGCCGGATACGCCGACTACGACCTGGCTTGGCAGTCGCGATCGGGGCCGCCGCAGGTTCCGTGGCTGGAGCCTGCTGTCGCCGACCATCTCACGACGCTGGCCGGCACCGGCACCAAAGCGGTCATTGTCTGCCCAATCGGATTTGTCGCCGACCACATCGAGGTGGTGTGGGATCTCGACCATGAGTTGCGATCACAAGCCGAGGCGGCGGGCATGGTGTTCGCCCGGGCCGCGACGCCCAACGCCGATCGCCGATTCGCCCGGCTGGCTTTAGGTTTGATCGACGAACTCCGGTACGGCCATGAGCCCGTCCGGGTGAGTGGCCCCGATCCGGTGCCGGGCTGCCTCGCCAGCATCAACGGTGCGCCGTGCCGTCCGCCGCACTGCGCTGCGCAGGAAAGCGGTTAGTCGGACCAGGCCGAGTTCAGGATCGCGCTGACCGCGGCGATCCGCGCCGAGCGCACCACCGCGGTAAGCGGTCGCAGCGCATCGCTGGCGATCTGAGCTTGCGACGATGATTGCGTTCCGATCGATTTCAGCCCGTCTACCATGCAGGCCGTGCTGGGGCCGAAGGAAGCGCCAGGCAATTGACTCAGCCCCGCGCTGACCGCGATGATCGCGTCGACGTGCGCAGCGTTCTCCAGCACCCGCAATGCGCGCGACGGCGCATGGTCGGGAATCCGGTGTTGCCGTGAGGATTCCAGCAATTGTTCGACAAGTCCCCGCGGATCGGCTATGTCGGCTGTGGCGGATCCCAAGCCGATGGTGCCGAGCGCGTCGGCTGCCGAGCGCACCGCCGACCGCAGCGTGTATTCGGCATCTCCCAGCTCGTGGTGTTCGAACGCGGATGCGCCCGGTAGTGAGTACACCATCCAAGACAGCGCACACAATTCGGGTAAATCCGGCTCGCCGTCAGCGGGCTCCTCGAGGTCGCTATAGGAGAACTCGGGGACCAGCCCGACGGCGGTGGCGGGATCGTCGGGGTTGGTGATGATCACCGCCTCGCCCGCGGCCAGGGCATCGCGCTCGAACTGCGTGCCCGCGGCCAGCCCGCGCACATCGCCCGGCACCGGCAACACCACGTTGATCGTGCCGCGCAACCGATACGGGCCGCCGGGCGCCGACGTCGTAGGCCGGCCAACCGCGGCACGCAGCGTTTGTAACAGCGAGACCGTGCCGGCGTCGTGGACATCGGGCCACGGCAGTCCCGTGTGGCCGGCGGCGACGGCGTCATACGCGGTGACCGATTGCATTGGCGCCCAAAGTGATAACGCGTCCAAGACGTCGTCAGGTGCGGCCTTGCCTGCGAGCCAGGCGTTGGCCCACAGGGACAGCGAAACACTGGGACACCACATGATCTCGCAGTGTAGTTGTTTGGCCCAGGGAAGGCTGATCGCGCGTATTCTGGCCGCATGCCCGCCGCGGTGATCTGGCTGATATTCGCGCTGGTGCTTGCCGGTGCGGAGGCGCTCACCGGCGACATGTCGTTGTTGATGCTCAGCGGCGGTGCGCTGGCCGCCGCGGGGAGCAGCTGGCTGCTGGACTGGCCGGTCTGGGCGGACGCTGCTGTGTTCTTGGTAGTCTCGGTTCTGCTGCTGGTTCTGGTAAGACCGGCGCTGCGGCGGCGGCTCACCCCTGCGAAGGGATTGCCGACCGGCATCGAGGCGCTGGCGGGCAAGAGCGCGCTGGTGCTTGACCGGGTCGCACGCGACGAAGGTCAGGTGAAGCTGGACGGCCAGGTGTGGACGGCGCGGCCGCTCAACGAGACCGACGTGTACGAGCCCGGCGAGCGGGTGACCGTCATGCAGATCAACGGCGCCACCGCGGTGGTATTCAAGGAAATGTAACCCTCTGGAGAAATAGGAGGAAGCCCGATGCAAGGTGGTGCGGTTGCTGGTCTGGTGTTGCTGGCCGTCCTGGTGATCTTTGCGATCATCGTGGTGGCCAAATCGGTTGCGCTGATCCCGCAGGCCGAGGCCGCGGTGATCGAACGCTTGGGTCGATATAGCCGTACGGTCAGTGGGCAACTGACGTTGTTGGTGCCGTTCATCGACCGCGTCCGTGCCCGCGTGGACCTGCGTGAGCGGGTGGTGTCGTTTCCCCCGCAGCCGGTGATCACCGAGGACAACCTGACCCTCAACATCGACACCGTGGTCTACTTCCAGGTCACCGTTCCGCAGGCGGCCGTATACGAGATCAGCAACTACATCGTCGGGGTTGAGCAGCTCACCACGACCACCCTGCGCAACGTGGTCGGCGGCATGACGCTAGAGCAGACCCTGACCTCCCGGGATAAGATCAACGCCCAGTTGCGCGGTGTGCTCGACGAGGCGACCGGCCGCTGGGGCCTGCGGGTGGCCCGGGTAGAGCTACGCAGCATCGACCCGCCGCCGTCGATTCAGGCCTCGATGGAAAAGCAGATGAAGGCCGACCGGGAGAAGCGGGCGATGATCTTGACCGCCGAAGGTAACCGGCAGGCCGCGATCACACAGGCCGAGGGCGCCAAGCAGGCACAGATCCTGGCCGCCGAGGGCGCCCAGCAGGCCGCAATCCTGGCCGCCGAGGCCGACCGGCAGTCCCGGATGCTGCGCGCTCAGGGTGAGCGCGCCGCCGCTTACCTGAGGGCCCAGGGGCAGGCCAAGGCCATCGAGAAGACGTTCGCCGCGATCAAGGCCGGCAGGCCCACCCCGGAGATGCTGGCCTACCAGTACCTGCAGACGCTGCCGGAGATGGCGCGCGGCGACGCCAACAAGGTGTGGGTGGTACCCAGCGACTTCAGCGCGGCGCTGCAGGGGTTCACCAAACTCCTGGGCACACCGGGCGAGGACGGGGTGTTCCGGTTCCAGCCGTCCCCGGTAGAGGACCCGCCCAAGCACGCTGCTGACAGCGACGACGCCGATGTCGCGGACTGGTTCTCCACGGACACTGGCCCGGCGATCGCGCAGGCGGTGGCCAAGACCGAGGTGATACCCCGCCAGCCGGTGGACGGCACGCTGCGGCCGCCCGAGTTGACTCAATAGGTTTTCTGCATGAGCGGTTTGACTTCACCGAAAACCTATGTGGCGCTGGCTGCTTTCCACGCCGGCGATGCCGTGGCGTGCGCGATCCCGGTGGCTCCCATCGCCAAAATCTTGGACGACCTGGGAGTTCCGCAGGTCAAGGCTGCCGCCGCGATCGGTCTGCTGTCGGTTACCCGGTTCCCCGCTTTGGCGAGGCTCACGACGGCGATGCTGACGTTGTATTTCGTCTTGGCCGTCGGCGCGCACATCCGGGCGCGGGACAAGGTTGTCAACGCCATTCCGGCTGCGTCGTTCCTGGCGACGTTCGCGGTGATGACGGTGAAGGGCCCGGACCGCACCTAATCCAGACGAAACTCGACCATCGGCAGCGGTGTGTCGGTGTCGGTAATCTCAGTGCCGAGCGTCTCCTCGAGCATCGGCTTGAACTGCTGCCACGCGCGGGGGTGCTGGGTGCGGTAGACGGCCAGCGCGTGGTCGGCTTCCAGCTGGTCGAGGATGCGCGCGGTGGCTGGCGCGGGCGCACGGCTCCCGGCGTAGACACGAACCCGCGGGTTGGCCTGAATGTTGCGGAACCATTGGGCTTTTCGGCCGAAGCCGGAGCTGAGCATAAGTGTCTGGGGCGGGTGATCGATGACCTCCACCACGACATAGCGCGGCGCGCCGGACTTGCGGCCGATGTGTTCGATCATCAGGATCCGTGAGCCGAACACCGCGCCGGCGCGGACCTTGTGGATCCAGATCGGGGCCCGCATGAGCCGGCGGGAGCGAAGC
The DNA here is from genome assembly GCA_963728815.1 of uncultured Actinomycetota bacterium. Taxonomy (GTDB): domain Bacteria; phylum Actinomycetota; class Actinomycetes; order Mycobacteriales; family Mycobacteriaceae; genus Mycobacterium. Next base: position 355,855 of record CAVSLH010000009.1, on the reverse strand, counting down.
AGTCGCGCGCCGATCCTGGCGTAAAGGGGTGGGAAGTGTGCCCTGGACATCCTTACCTCCATTCTTCGATGTCAGGCGCTGATCAGCCCGTCCCGCCGGCGGTCCTCAGGTATGTGGTGCTGGCGACGCTTGCCCGGGGTAAGTGATGCCTACGGCTGCCCGAGCGCGGGTGCCGCCGTCGCCCCCAGCGGTAGCCCTGGAACGGATGGTGTCGGCAGTCCCGGCGCAGCGGCCCCTCCTGGCAACGGCGGTAGCGGAGGCAGCGCATGCGGCAACGGCGGCACAGGCACGCCACCCGGCGTAGGTGCCGGCGCGGTGGCCGGCGCAGGGGGCAGCGGTGAGAGGCAACCCGGCGCTGGCGCCGACGACAGCGGCGGCGGATATGGCGGCGGCGGAAGCTCGACGCGGATTGTCCAGATGAAGCCCGTTACCGCCAAGACGGCGATCGCGCCGAGAACCACGCCCACCAGCCCGGCGCCAATCACCACGCCTGTGGAATGGCGCCGGCCGGGGGCGGCGACCATGACCGGTGCGGGTGGCGGGGCCGCAGCGGGGTTAGCTGAGACCTGGTGTTCGGCACGAGCGCGGCTGTTGGTGTCGTCGGAGGTCATTTGGCTCCCCACGTCGGTTGGTTGGTCGGTACCTCGGATAGATCCAGACGCTAGTGACCGAACTTGAAGCAGATCTGAAGAGTCGCTTTCAGGGCTTGCATAAGGCTGATCTCAGAACTGCGCGCCAAGTGGGCGGCGCGCTCAACGACGCCCGTCGGTCAGTGGCTGATGGCCGGCTCGGGCGCAGGCTCGTCGTGGTGTGCGGTGCGGTGGTGGTGCTGCCGGTAGTGGCGGATCTCGACGATCAGCCCCGCCACTCCTAACGCCCCAGTGCACAGCGATACCAGGTACAGCATCGGGCTGAGGTGGCCGGCGAGTGCATCGCCCAGGATCACCACCGCGGCGGTGCCGGGGAGCAGACCGGCCAGCGTGGCCAAGGTGTAGGGCAGCACCCGAACGGCTGACGCCCCGGCGGCGTAGTTGAGCGCCGAAAACGGAACGGCGGGGATCAACCGCAGCGACAAGATGGCCAGCCAGCCCCGCTCACGCAGCCGCGCATCCACCCGGTGCACTGCCCGGTGGCGGACCAGGCGGTTCAGCTGCCAGCCTGCCGCGCGCACCAGCAGCAGCGCTACCAGCGCGCTTGCCGCACTGGCGCACACCGCGATCAGCACGCCCAACAGCGGGCCGAACAGCAGACCGGCGGCCAGGGTGAACGCGGTGCGGGGGAATGGCAGCACCGTGACGAGGATGTGCGCAAGCAGAAATGCCAACGGAAACCAGGGGCCCACCGACTCCGCCCAGTCACGCAACTGCACCGCAGTGGGCAGTGGGACCAACACCGCGACGGCCACCACGGTTGTGATCCCCACCACTGTGGCGACGAACCGCCATCGGGGCACCTGACGCGTGGCCGCGCCCACCGCGCAGGCAAGACTGCGCAGCGTGTTGGTGGCTTTGGAGGTGGCGGAAGCCGTCACGTCTCCCAAGGTTACGGGGCGTAAATGAATATCTCGTTTCTCATGGCTGGCGTTTCATCACAGACATGGCTCAATCGCCACACCTCGCCGCCTTAGCGACGAGCGCAATCAATTAGCCTGATTAGTAAGTGGCATCCCCGAAACCCCGAATTCAAGGGTTGCCAGTTGCTGCGAAAACAGGAGCAGTCGGTGTCCATTGATGTACCCGAGCTCGCCGACCTAGAACAGGTTCGCGGGCGTTGGCGCAGCGCGGTCGCCGGTGTGCTATCCAAGAGCACCCGGAGTGACCCCGCCGAATTGGGGGACCAACCCGAGCGGCTCCTGGATACCCCGACCTATGACGGGTTCGCCATCCGGGCGCTCTACACCGCGTTCGACGAGCTACCGGAGCCGCCGCTGCCGGGCGAATGGCCCTACGTCCGCGGCGGCAACGCTTTGCGCGACGTCAATTCTGGCTGGAAGGTTGCCGAGGCGTTTCCGGGCCACGAGGGAGTCGCGACCGATGACGGCAACGCTGCGGTGCTGGCCGCGCTCGCCGACGGGGTCAGCGCGCTGCTGATACGGGTGGGACAGTCCGGCGTGGCGCCCGGGCAGGTCGAGGGGCTGCTCTCGGGTGTGCACCTGAACCTGGCGCCGGTGATTCTCGACGCGGGTGCCGACTACCCGGGGGCCTGCGACGCGTTGCTGGCCCTGGTGGCCCGGCTGGATCCCGACGAGCGCATAACATTGTCGGTCGACCTGGGCGCCGACCCGCTGACCGCGTCGCTCAGCGGCCGGAGATCCCCGGCGCTGGAGCAGGTCGTTGCGGTCGCCTCGCGGGTGGCCGGCGATCGAGGTGTGCGAGCGATCACCGTCGACGGACCCGCGTTCCACAATCTGGGCGCCAGCGCAGCCTGGGAGCTGGCAGCCAGCATCGCGGCCGCGGTGGCCTACCTTCGGATGCTGACCGAATCCGGGATCTCAGTTGGCCAGGCTTTACGGCAAATCAGTTTCCGGCTGGCTGCCGATGACGACCAGTTCATGACGATCGCCAAGATGCGGGCCATGCGCGAACTGTGGGCACGGGTCGCCGAGGTGGCGGGCGACCCGGACGGCGGTGCGGCCGTGGTGCACGCCGAGACATCGCTGCCGATGATGACCCAGCGCGACCCGTGGGTGAACATGCTGCGCACCACGTTGGCCGCCTTCGGCGCCGGCGTCGGCGGCGCCGACACGGTGCTGGTATTCCCGTTCGATGTGGCGATCCCCGGCGGCTTCCCCGGCGTGGCGACCAACTTCGCGCGCCGGATGGCGCGCAACACCCAGCTACTGCTCTTGGAAGAGTCACACGTCGGACGGGTGTTGGATCCTGCCGGTGGGTCGTGGTCCGTCGAGGACCTCACCGAACAGCTGGCCCAGCAGGCTTGGCGGCATTTCCAGGCGATCGAGGCTCACGGGGGTTTTGTCGACGCCGGGGACTTCATTTCCGGCCAGATCGCCGAGCTCGCGGCTCGGCGCGCCGATGACGTCGCGCATCGCCGCGCTGCGATCACCGGTGTCAACGAGTATCCAAACTTGGCTGAACCTGCACTGCCGCAAGGTGATTCGCAAATCGTCGCAGGAAACCTGTTGCGCTACGCCGCCGGGTTCGAAGCGCTGCGCGATCGCTCGGACACCTACCTGGCCCGCGCCGGTGCACGCCCGCAGGTGTTGTTGCTGCCGCTGGGCCCGCTGGCCGAGCACAACATCCGGACGACCTTCGCGACGAACCTGCTCGCATCGGGTGGCATCGAGGCGATCAACCCCGGGACGGTGGACGCCGCCGACGTGGCCGCGGCCGTGGCTAAAATTTCTGCCGCGGGGTCGCCGAGCGTGGCGGTGATCTGCGGCACCGACAAGCGCTATCAGGACGAGGCCGCGGACATCGTCGCGGCGGCACGAAACGCCGGTATATCGCGGGTTTACCTGGCGGGACCGGAGAAAGCAATTGCGGACGCCGAGCACCGGCCCGACGAGTTCCTGACCGCGAAAATCAATGCGGTCGAAGCCCTTTCCAATCTGCTCACCCGATTGGGAGCGTAGCGACGATGACTGTTCATGATGTCGCCGGTCATGCGGCTCCGGCGACGACACCCGTTGTAGGCAGTTTCGCTGATATCCCGCTGCACGGCGAGCGGGCCGTGCAGTCGGCCACCGAAGCCGCAGTGGAGAAACATCTCGCCGCTGCCGCGTCAGCGCACGGGTACACGCCTGACCAGCTGCAGTGGCATACGCCGGAAGGTATTGACGTCAAACCGGTGTACATCGGCGCCGACCGTCGGGCCGTCGAGGCCGACGGCTATCCGCTGAACAGCTTCCCGGGTGAGCCGCCGTATGTGCGCGGGCCGTACCCGACGATGTATGTCAACCAGCCCTGGACCATCCGGCAATACGCCGGGTTCTCCACTGCAGCGGATTCCAACGCGTTTTACCGGCGTAACCTGGCCGCCGGTCAGAAGGGCCTGTCGGTGGCCTTCGACCTGGCTACCCACCGCGGCTATGACTCCGACCATCCTCGCGTTCAGGGCGACGTCGGAATGGCGGGCGTGGCAATAGATTCCATCTTCGACATGCGGCAGCTGTTCGACGGGATCGACCTGTCCGCCGTGTCGGTATCGATGACGATGAACGGTGCCGTACTGCCAATCCTGGCGTTGTATGTGGTGGCCGCCGAGGAGCAGGGAGTGCCGCCGGAGAAACTGGCCGGCACCATCCAGAACGACATCCTCAAAGAGTTCATGGTCCGCAACACCTACATCTACCCGCCGAAGCCGTCGATGCGCATCATCTCCGACATCTTCGCCTACACCAGCGCCAGGATGCCGAAGTTCAACTCCATCTCGATCTCTGGCTACCACATCCAAGAGGCCGGTGCCACAGCGGATTTGGAGCTGGCCTACACCCTGGCCGACGGTGTCGACTACATCAAGGCGGGCCTGGATGCCGAGCTGGACATCGACAGCTTCGCGCCCCGGCTGTCCTTCTTCTGGGGCATCGGGATGAACTTCTTCATGGAGGTGGCCAAACTGCGGGCCGGCCGGCTGCTGTGGAGCGAGCTGGTCGCGCAGTTCGAGCCCAAGAGCGCCAAATCGCTTTCCCTGCGCACACATTCGCAGACCTCGGGCTGGTCGCTGACTGCCCAGGATGCGTTCAACAACGTCGCTCGCACCTGCATCGAGGCGATGGCCGCTACCCAGGGCCACACCCAGTCACTGCACACCAACGCACTCGACGAGGCGCTCGCGCTGCCCACCGACTTTTCCGCCCGGATCGCGCGCAACACTCAGCTGGTGTTGCAGCAGGAGTCGGGCACCACGAGGCCGATCGATCCTTGGGCGGGCTCCTACTACGTGGAGTGGCTCACCCATCACCTCGCGCAACGGGCGCGCGCCCACATCGCCGAGGTCGCCGAACACGGCGGCATGGCTGCGGCCATCAGCGACGGCATCCCCAAGCTGCGCATCGAGGAGGCTGCCGCGCGCACCCAGGCCCGCATCGACTCCGGTCAGCAGCCAGTGGTCGGGGTCAACAAATACCAGGTCGACGAGGACCAAGAGATCGAGGTGCTCAAAGTCGAGAACAGCAGGGTGCGCGCCGAACAGCTGGCCAAACTGCAAGAGCTGCGGGCGAACCGGGACCAGTCGGCGGTCGATGCCGCCTTAGCCGAGCTGACTCGCGCGGCCGCCGCCCACGGCCGCGCCGGGGATGACGGACTGGGCAATAATCTGCTGGCGTTGGCCATCGACGCGGCCCGCGCCAAAGCCACGGTGGGGGAGATATCCGACGCGCTGGAGAAGGTTTACGGGCGCCATCAAGCCGAGATCCGTACTATCGCCGGGGTCTATCGTGACGAAGTCGGAAAGGCCTCCAACATCACAAGCGCCACCAAACTAGTCGAGAAGTTCGCCGAGGCTGACGGCCGCCGGCCGCGCATCTTGGTGGCCAAGATGGGCCAGGACGGCCACGATCGTGGTCAGAAGGTGATCGCGACGGCATTCGCCGACATCGGATTCGACGTCGATGTCGGATCGCTGTTCTCCACGCCCGAGGAGGTGGCTCGTCAGGCCGCCGACAACGACGTGCACGTGGTCGGGGTGTCCTCGCTGGCCGCGGGTCACTTGACGCTGGTGCCCGCGCTCCGCGACGCGCTGGCTGACGTGGGCCGGCCCGATATCATGATCGTGGTCGGCGGCGTCATCCCACCCGGTGACTTCGAGGAGCTGTACGCCGCAGGGGCCACCGCCATCTTCCCGCCCGGGACGGTGATCGCCGACGCCGCAATCGGTTTGCTGCACAAGCTCGCCGAGCGGCTCGGGTACACCCTCACCTAGATGGCACCCGACTCCGTCAACAAGGCTGACGACACCGTCGACGGGTTAGCTGCGGCTGTCCGTAGCGGCGATCGTGCGGCGCTCCCGCGGGCCATCACGCTGCTGGAATCCACCCGAGCCGACCATCGCGAGCAGGCGCAGCAATTGCTGCTGGCGTTGCTGCCGGACTCTGGAAACGCCCATCGAGTGGGCATCACCGGGGTTCCGGGGGTGGGAAAGTCCACCGCCATCGAGGCGCTTGGCATGCAGCTGATCGAGCAAGGCCACCGGGTCGCGGTGCTGGCCGTCGACCCGTCATCGACTCGTACCGGCGGATCGATCCTTGGTGACAAGACCCGGATGGCACGGCTGGCGGTGCACCCGGACGCCTACATCCGGCCGTCGCCGACGTCGGGAACGTTGGGCGGGGTGGCAAAGGCCACCCGGGAAACAGTTGTCCTGTTGGAGGCGGCCGGTTTCGACGTGATCCTGATCGAAACCGTCGGTGTCGGTCAGTCCGAGGTGGCAGTGGCCAATATGGTCGACACCTTCGTTTTGTTGACGCTGGCGCGTACCGGCGATCAGCTGCAGGGCATCAAGAAGGGCGTGCTGGAGCTGGCCGACGTCGTGGTGGTCAACAAGGCCGACGGGGAGCACCTGGCCGACGCGCGGTTAGCCGCCCGGGAACTGTCCGCGGTGATCAGATTGATCCATCCGCGTGAAACACTTTGGCGTCCACCGGTGCTCACCATGAGCGCGGTGGAGGGGACCGGCCTGACAGAGCTGTGGGACGTTATCGAGCGTCATCGTCAGGTGCTCACCGATGCTGGTGAGTTCGAAGCGCGCCGGCGGGCCCAGCAAGTGGACTGGACCTGGCAGATGGTCCGCGACACGGTCCTGGACCGGGTGCTGTCGAACCCCGCGGTGCGTGAGATCCGCGCCGACGTGGAGCGCCAGGTCCGAGCAGGGGAACTGACCCCCGCCATGGCGGCGGAGCAAATTTTGAAGGCAGCGTCAGTTTAACGGAAAGGTAACTTAATCTTTGTTTGCCCATGGGACGCGTCGATTCGACGTAAATTCAAAAGCGTGAAGGCAGAAAACCGGGTCGATCTCCGCGCGGTCCCTTCTCGCGATGCCCTTGACGCAGGTCATCGTGTGTCCGGCGCGGCGGACCCAAACTTTGCTTGCGTCGTTCGTTCCTTCAGGAGCATGTTCCCGGGGCGTCGGTTCGGCGGCGGGGCACTGGCCGTTTATCTCGACGGCGAACCCGTCGTCGACGTATGGACAGGCTGGGCCGACCGGCGCGGCCAGGTGCCATGGTCGGCAGACACCGCTCCGATGGTGTTCTCGGCGACCAAGGGAATGGCCTCCACGGTCATCCACCGGCTCGCCGACCGGGGGCTGATCGACTACGACGCTCCGGTTGCCGAGTATTGGCCGGAGTTCGGTGCCAAGGGCAAGTCGACCCTCACCGTGCGTGAGGTGATGAGGCACCAGGCCGGCTTGTCGGGTTTGCGCGGCGCCACCCTGGACCACTTGCTGGATCACCTCGGGATGGAAGAACGGCTGGCGGCGGCGGCTCCGGGACGCCTGCTGGGCAAATCGGCATACCACGCGCTGACCTACGGATGGCTGATGTCCGGGCTTGCCCGGGCCGTCACCGGAAAGGGTATGCGTGCGCTGTTCCGCGAGGAGCTGGCCGAGCCGTTGGGTACTGACGGCTTTCATCTGGGCCGACCGCCGGCCGAAGCGCCCACCCGGGTCGCCGAGATCATCATGCCGCAGAACATCGCCGGCAATCCGGTCGTCGACTATGTGACACATAAGATCGCCAATCAGCTGTCCGGTGCATTCCGCTCCATGTACTGCAGGGGCATGATAGCGGCCGTCCAAGGTGATATTCCGTTGCTGGACGCCGAGATGCCGGCAGCCAACGGGGTGGTGACGGCCCGCGCGCTGGCGCGGATGTACGGTGCGATCGCCAACCATGGCCAGATCGACGGCACCCAGTTCCTGTCGCGGGAACTGGTTGCGGGTCTGACCGGCCAGCAGGACCTTCGACCGGACCGGAACCTCGTGGTCCCAATGAGTTTCCACCTGGGCTACCACAGCGTACCGATCCTGAACGTGATGCCAGGCTTCGGTCACGCCGGGCTGGGCGGTTCACTCGGCTGGGCCGATCCGGCGACCGGCCTGGCATTCGCGTTCGTGCACAACCGGCTGTTGTCACCGTTTGTGGTGACCGACCATGCCGGGTTCGTGGTAATCGGCGCCCTGCTAAGGCAGGCTGCGGCGAAAGTCCGCAAACGCGGGTTCAGGCCGGTGACCGAGTTCGGGGCGCCGTTCTCCGAGCCGGGAGCCGCCGCCGGCTGACTGGGGACCTGCCTCGACTACGAATCTTCCAGGCGCAAGCCGACTTTCATCGTCACCTGGACGTGGCCGACGGCCCCGTCCAGCAGGTGGCCGCGAATCGACTCCACTTCGAACCAGTCCAGGCCGCGCATTGTCTGCGCCGCACGTACCAGACCGCTGCGGATGGCCGCGTCAACGCCGTCGGGTGAGGTTCCGACAATCTCGATCACGCGGTAGGTGTGATTGCTCATCCCTGCGAGCGTAGGCAATCCCGCGAGTTAATCAGCCGCTTTCCTGAAGCCTGCGTGAGCGGCCGTTGATAATCGGCGTTTCGGCTTAACGCAGGATGCGTTGGCGGTACCGCGATACGATCTCCTCCCAAGGGGTGTGTCGCTGGTGGCCGGGCGTAGCCGGCCGTCCTGGTCGGTGGGAGGTGCGGGGTGTCGTTTGTGATCGCGACCCCGGAGATACTGGCGGCGGCGGCCACGGATTCAGAGAGTTTATATAAATCTAATCAGAACGGTTGCCGTTGAAGCTGAGCGCCGTCGCGCGAGTGCGCCATCTCGCCGCGGCCCTCGACGACGCGGACACACACGGATTTCATCGCCCCCAGGTACCTCGCCACTGACTCATGGGCGATCGGATTGTCCGGGAAGGACGCCGTCATCGTGGTCTCGTCATGGAACTTATTGACCCACATGCACACCCGGGCGGCGATCTTGCCATCGCTGAAGACCCTGGTATTCGCTCGGCCCAGCTGCGTCGCGACGACAGCAGAAAGCGGAGCTACGCCTGCATCGAGGAACGACAGCATGGGAAAGCCTCCTCGAGAGGGGGGTTTCTTGAGCCAGGGCGCCAGCTCCAACACGCGCTCAAACGGCACATTGGCCAGGTGGGTACTCGAATCGAAAGAGGCCTGGGCGGCACGCGCGGTCTCACTGAAAGACGAGCCGACCGGCACGGTCAGCGGAATGTGGCCGATGAACCAACCGCTTGTCACAAATTCCGCCGGAGTGCTGCGGGTGCCGGCGGGCGTGACGGCGTAATAGGTTTGCGCGCCGGTGAGTTCGTATTCGGCGAGGGCAGCGCACGCGAACACCCCGCCGCTGACCCGGGCGCCCGCGTTTGTGCAGGCGGCTTCGAAACGGGCGGTTTGGCGCGCGTCCATCAGCTGTAGCGACAGCACGTCACCGGCAGCGAGCAGCGATGTGTCACCGAGTGGCAATGGGAAACAGGGGAGGGATCCGTCGTTGTTCTCGAAGAACTCGATCCATTGGCGTATCCCCGGGGATTCCAACGTCAAAGCGGAGGTATACGCGCGTTCGCGCAGGCAGTATTCGTCATAGCTGCCGACCTGTGGCAGTGGAATGGGGACTCCGCCGTCCATCAGGACGTCGTACATCGATCGGATCTCCAAAAATATGGTACCGATAAATGTCGCGTCGAAGTGGAGATGATCGATGCTTATACAGAGCGTGAAGTGGTCGTCACGCTGAATAATCGCGAACCTGAAGCAATCCCATTCCAACGGACTCGGCGTAGTCAAAATGTGGTCTTGCCATTGTTTTGGCGTCATCTCGCCATGCTCAACCGGAATCAACTCGATATCGGCGGGATCGCCGATGGTGTGCCGCACGATGTGCTGGGTATCTGTGAATTCAAACCAACTGCGGTAGGTATCGTGCCGCCGAAGGTGCGAGTTGATGACGTACGTCATCGCGCGGATATCGCACTGACCGGGGAAGTCCAAGGCGGCGACCAGGAGCCGCGACATGTCGAGGCCGCGGGCCGTCTGCTCGCGAAAGCCACGCAGATGCCGGGCTTGTATGTAACTGGGTGGCACAGCACTTATCGGCGCTTGCTGTGCTTTCTCGAGAGAGGCTGGCGAGGTATGCCAAAGCCAAACCGAACCAGGAGCCGGGACCCAGTTACTGACGCTCTCCAAACCCATATTGCCCAAGACAACCAATTTAACTCCTAAGGTTTCGCGCCTGTAGGATATTTCACGTCAGCGACTGACCCCTACATTTGTCACCGGAGTGTTTTCTGAGTCTTTTAAGGCTGCCAGTTTTTCACACAGGTGGTCCGCCAAATCCCGGACGGTGGTGATGTCGGTGGAGGTGAAGCGCATCCCGGTTTCAGTTTCGATGCGGGTGCGCAGTTCGAGGTTACCCAGTGAATCAAGTCCGTATTCGGAAAGTGGACGACCCGGGTCAACGCTTCGACGCAAAATCAGGCTGATCTGCTCGGAGATCAGACGACGAAGTCGGCCGGGCCACTCGGCTAGGGGAAGTTCGGCGAGTTCGGCACGGAATTTGCCGCTGTCGGATCGATCTTGCCCGGTAGATCGGAATGCCTCGGCGAACTGGCTGCGTTGCGCCAGCGAGGTTAGCCACGGGGATCCGATGATCGGGGCATAACCGCTGTGGGCGCGGTTGTGGCGCAGCAGTGCCTCGAACGCGTATGCGCCCTCGTCGGGAGTGATCATCGTAGTGTCGCCGCTTTCCGCGAGGCCTGCGCCGCGGCCGATCTCGGCCCAGGCGCCCCAGGCGATCGCGGTGGCCGGAAGGCCCTGTGCGCGCCGCCAATAGGTGAAAGCGTCCAGCCAGCTGTTGGCCGCCGCGTAGGCGCCCTGACCCGGCGAGCCCAGCAAGGCGGCTGCCGAGGAGAACGAGCAGAACCAATCCAGCGGCTGGCCGGCGGTGGCCTGGTGCAGGTGCCAGGCGCCGTGCACTTTGGGCGCCCAGTCGCGGTCGATCAGCGCGTTGGTGATGTTGGTCAGGGTGGCATCCTCGACCACCGCGGCGGCGTGCAGCACGCCGCGCAACGGTAGCCCGGTCGCGGTTGCGGTTGCCACCAGCCGCTGCGCCGTGCCCGCTTGGGCGATGTCGCCACACTCCACCACGACGTCGGACCCGGTGGCACGGACGAGTTCGATTGTCTCCAGTGCCCTTTGATCCGGCGCCGACCGGGAGGTGAGTACTATCCGGCCGGCGCCGCCGGATGCCATCGTCTCGGCCAGGAACAGCCCGAGGCCACCCAGGCCGCCGGTGATGATGTAGGCGCCGTCGGGTCGGAAGACCGGGACCCGTTCGGGCGGCAGCACCACAGTGCTGTGACCCGTGTGCGGGATGTCGAGGATGAGTTTGCCGGTGTGCTCGGCGGCGCTCATCACCCGAATCGCGGTAGCCGCCTCGGTAAGCGGGTAGTGCGTGCTTTCGGGCATCGGCAGTGTGCCGTCGGCGGTGAGCCGGTAGACGGTGGTCAACAATTCCCGGACTTGGGCGGGATGGGTGACCGACATCAACCCCAGGTCGACGGCGTAGAACATGAGGTTGCGACGGAACGGGAAAAGTCCCAGCCGAGTGTCGCCGTAGATATCGCGCTTGCCTATCTCGACGAATCGACCGCCGAACGACAACAGCTTGATCCCGGCGCTCATGCCCGCTCCAGTCAGGGAGTTGAGCACGATGTCGACGCCATAGCCGTTGGTGTCACGGCGGATCTGCTCGGCGAACTCGATGCTGCGCGAGTCGTAGACATGCTCAATACCCATGTCGCGCAAAAGTTCTCGACGCTTCGGGCTGCCGGCCGTGGCGAAGATCTCGGCTCCTGCGGTCCTGGCTATTGCGATTGCGGCTTGTCCCACCCCGCCGGTTGCGGAGTGAATCAGCACCTTGTCTGCGGCCTTGATGCGGGCCAGTTCATGCAGGCCGTACCAGGCGGTGGCGTGCGCGGTGGTTACCGCGGCGGCCTGGGCGTCGGTCAGGCCCGCCGGAACCGCCGTGGCCAGGCGGGCATCGCAGGTGACAAACGAGCCCCAACACCCGCTGGATGTCATGCCGCCCACGTGGTCACCGACCTGGTGATCGGTGACGTCGGGCCCGACCGCGGTCACTACGCCGGCGAAATCGGTGCCAAGCTGCGGCAACAGCCCGTCGAAAGCGGGGTATCGGCCGAACGCGGCCAGGACATCGGCGAAGTTGACGCTGGACGCGCTGACGGCGACCTCGATTTGTCCGGGACCCGGCGGCACCCGGTCGAGTGCCGCAAGTTCCATCGTTTGCAAGTCGCCGGGCGTGCGGATCTGCAGACGCACACCATCGTGCTGGTGGTCCACGACAGTGGTTTCGCGCTCTTCTGGGCGCAGTGGAGCCGGGCACAAACGGGCGGTGTACCACTCGTCGTTGCGCCATGCGGTCTCGTCTTCGTCGGATCCGGCCAGCAGTTGTTGTGCCAGCCGCTCGGCGTCGGTCAGCTCGTCGACGTCGATATGGGTGGTGCGCAGATACGGGTGCTCTGCCCCGATCACCCGCAGCAGACCACGCAACCCGGCCTGCTCGAGGTTGACGCAGTCGTTGATCAGCACCATTTGCGCGCACCTGGTCACCACGTACAGCCGCGGCGCCTCACCCGCGACTCCCGGCAACTCGCGGGCTACGCGTACCAGATGCTGGACGTAATCGCTGCCGCGCACGACGCCGTGCACATTTTTTTCCGGGGGGGTGCCGTTGCGGGGTGGCGCCAGCACGACCACGCCGGTGAAGCAGGCGGAATCGATTTGATTGCGTAGCCGCTCGGCATCGACGATGTGGCTCGCATCATTGGCATGCTGCGGCCAGCACATGGTCGCGCATTCTGCGCCGTGCAGCTTCAACGCATCGGTCAATCCCGTTGCCAACAGATCCGTAGCATCGGAAATGCTTATCAGCAGCCATGTTCCGGCATCAGCAGGGTCTGGGTCTGCTACCTCGCGACGTTGCCACTCGATGGTAAGCAGCCGTTCGCTCAGCAAACGATCGCGGTCGGCAGTCTCGGAGACCCCCGTGCCCATCAGCAGCCCGCGTACCACCAGCGCCACGTTGCCGTGTTCGTCCATCAGGTCGATGTCGGCCTCGACGTTTGTGCCGCACGCGGTCACCCTGGTCAAGCAGTAGTGGGCGTTGCGGGTCGAAGCATAAGCACGCAGCCGTCGCACACCCAGGGGCAGCAGCAGACCGCCCTGGAGACCAACCCCGCCCACCCGCTGGACGGCGGGGTGGGCCGCAACGGACTGGAAACAGGCGTCCAGCAGCGCGGGGTGCACGCGATAGTTGGCTTGCTGAGTACGGATCGCACTGGGCAGGCCGACCTCAGCAAGCACGGCGCTGACTGTCCCTTCCGCAACGTGTGCCGCGGCCAGCCCGGTAAAAGCGGGACCGAACTGAATACCACGCTCGTCGAACCACTCCCGCAGTTCGTCGCCTTCCAGGCGGCGCGGATAAGCCGACAGTAGAGCGTCCACGTCATGCCCGGGCGGTTGGTTCTCGGGGTTTTCTTGGGCTATAGGGTTTAGCGCATGCAGGAATGCGGTTGCTCGCCGCACCTTTTCACCCTGCTGGTCTGTTTCCACGACGAAGGTGGCGACACCGGGCGCCTCTATCGATGCGACGGCGCCGACGGAGGTCTGGTCGTCCAGCAGCAGCATCTCCTCGAAGCGGATGTCGCGCACCTCGGACTGCTCGCCGAGAACCCGGTGGGCCGCCGCCAACGCCATCTCGCAGTAGGCAGCCCCCGGAAGCGCGGCCACATTATGTATCTGGTGGTCGCGCAACCACGGCAGCGCCGCGGTGCCGACCTCGCCATGCCAGGCATGCCGCTCCGGCTCCTCCATCAGCCGTACGTGCGAGCCCAAAAGGGGATGTACCGCAACGGTATTGGCAGCGTGCATCTGGCGAGTTGTGTTGTCAGGCGCGAGAAGCAGGCGACGGTTTGCCCACACTGGAAGGGGCGCATCCACCAGCTGCCCGCCGGGACAGAGCAGCGAGAAGTCCACCGCGGCGCCCGCACTATGCAGCTCGGCCACCGATCCGCGCAGCCCGTGCGGCATCGGTTGCTCGCGCCGCATAGCGGCCACGGCGGCGACCGGGATGTCGAGACCCTGGGCGGTCTGCTCGACGGCCCGTGTCAGCAGTGGGTGTGGTGACAGTTCGCCGAATACCCGGTGTCCGTCCTCGAGGGCCGCTCGCACTGCCGCACAGAACCGCACCATGTGGCGCAGGTTGTCCGACCAGTAGCGGGCATCGCATACCGGGCGTTCACGAGGATCGAACAGGGTCGTGGAGTAGTAGGGAATCTCCGGCTTCATCGGCGCGATGTCGGTCAGTAGCGCAGACAGCTCGGTGAGGATGGGATCGACCTGCGGGGTGTGCGATGCCACGTCGACGGCCACCTCACGGGCCATCACATAGCGCGCTTCCCACGCCGTGACGAGGTCGCGAACCGTCTGGGTCCCGCCCCCGATCACGGTGGAATTCGGCGAGGCCACCACGGCGACCACGACGTCCTTGATGCCGCGACTTGCCAGTTCCTCGCGAACCCGCTGAGCCGGCAGTTCCACCGACGCCATCGCACCGATACCGGAGATGCGGGTGCACAGGCGGGACCGGCGGCAGATAACGCGCACACCGTCTTGAAGCGAAAGTGCTCCCGCGACAACGGCCGCCGCCACCTCACCGAGTGAATGACCGATGACCGCGCCGGGGCGGACCCCGTAGGACATCATCGTGGCCGCCAGCGCGACCTGCACGGTGAACAGGGTCGGCTGCACCCGGTCGATCCCAGTCACGGTGCGGGCTGCCGTCATCGCTTCGGTTACCGAGAAGCCGGATTCCTGGGCGATCAACGGCTCGGCGGCGGCCACTGTCGCGGTGAACACCGGTTCGTTGGCCAGCAGGTCAGCGCCCATCCTCGCCCACTGCGAACCTTGCCCGGAGAACACCCACACCGGTCCGCGGTCGTCTGGGCCCACGGCTGCCCGATAAGGCACGTCGCCATCGGCGACCTCCCGCAAAGCCTCGACCAGCTCGGTGTTGTTGGCAGCGACCACGGAGGTACGCACCGGCCGGTGGCCGCGCCGGCGCGCGAGCGTGTAGGCCAGATCAGGCAGCGCCACTGATTTGTTGTCCGCGCGTTCGCCCACCCAGTCGGCCACCCGGCGTGAAGTCTGGCGCAACGCCTCGGCCGAGGTGGCCGACAGCGCAAACAGCAACCCGGCCGCCGACCCAGATGGCCCGGATGGGTTGGCCCCGTTGGGCTGTGCCCCACCGGCCGGAAAGGTCGCGGGAGCCTGCTCGAGAATGGCGTGCACGTTGGTGCCCGACATTCCATATGACGACACCGCCGCCCGCCGCGGCGCTGTGTCGTTCTGCCCGGGCCACGACGTAATCTTTTGTGGCACAAAAAGTTTAGTGTCGATCTGGGCAAGCTCGTCGGGCAGCCGGGTGAAGTGCACCATCGGCGGCACCACGCCGTGTTGTAGCGACAGGATTGCTTTGACGAATCCCACTACCCCCGCGGCGGCCTCGGGGTGCCCCAGATTGCTTTTGGCCGATGCCAGCGCGCAGGGACGGTCGATGCCGTAAACCCGCGCCAGGCTTCCGAATTCGATCGGATCACCAACGGGGGTACCGGTGCCGTGCGCCTCAACCATGCCGACGCTGCCTGCGTCGACACCGGCCGCCGCCAACGCCGCCCGATAAGCCACCACCTGCGCATCCAAGGACGGGGTCGAAATGTTCTCGGTGCGTCCGTCCTGATTAGTTGCGGTGCCACGCAGCACTGCAAGGATCCGGTCGCCGTCCCGCAGCGCATCGGGCAGCCTCTTGAGCAGCACCACGGCGCAGCCCTCGGAACGGACGAACCCGTCGGCGGAAGCGTCGAACGCGCGGCAGCGTCCGGTGGGGGACAGCATGCCCAGCGCGGAAGCGGACGCATATAGCTGCGGTTCCATCATGACCATGCAGCCGCCCGCCAAGGCAAGGTCGCTCTCGCCGTCGTTCAGACTGCGGCAAGCCACATGCACCGCAAGCAGACTCGACGAACACGCCGTGTCGACGGTTATCGCGGGACCGCGTAGCCCCATGGCGTACGAGATTCGTCCGGAGCCCATGCTGAAGGGGAGTCCGGTGAACCCGTACGGGTCTTCCAGAGCATTGGCCTCCCCGGTGACGAACGAGTAATCGCCATGGGCCAAACCCACGAACACACCCGTAAGCGAGCCGGTCAACGATTTCGGCGCCAGGCCGGCGTGCTCGACGGCTTCCCATGAGGTCTCCAGGAGCAAGCGGTGCTGCGGATCCATCGCAGTTGCTTCTCGCTCGCTGATGCCGAAGAACTCGGGATCGAAGCCCGCGACGTCGTCGAGGAATCCACCCCAGCGCGACACGGACCGGCCGGGCACACCCGGCTCGGGGTCGTAGTACTCGTCGGCGTCCCACCGGTCGGCCGGAACCTCTGTTATCAGGTCATCGCCTCGCAGCAATGCTTCCCACAACTTGTCGGGGGAGTCGATGCCTCCAGGCAGCCGGCACGCCATGCCAATTACGGCAACCGGAGTGACACGTGGCTTATCCACGCCTTACCCCACGTCTTCGTACCAGTGCTTTGCCGCCGAACCCCGCGGCACCACACCCAACCAAGCTGAGCGCAATATTCCAGCCGATCTCTAATTCGTGAGGTGAACAGCAGCGTATCCGCTCGGTGCCCGTTCGAGAGCCAGCCACGCCGCGTGCCGCTCAACGACGCGGAGGATTTGCTGGCCAGCACCGTCGGCGCAATTAACGATTGGCCCGTGCGTCAATAACTCCTACTGTGCTGGTATGTCGGACGGCGCGCTGGCGCGGGCGTTGGTGTTGGAGGCTCCGCGCAGACTGGCTGTCCGGGAGTTCCCGATCCCGGTCGTCGGCGAGGACGACGCACTGGTGCGGGTGGCGGCCTGCGGGCTATGCGGGACCGATCACGAGCAGTACACGGGCGAACTCGCCGGCGGGTTTGCGTTTGTGCCCGGCCACGAGACGGTCGGGACGATTGAGGCCATCGGTCCGATGGCCGCACAGCGATGGGGAGTGTCCGCAGGCGACCGGGTAGCCGTCGAGGTGTTCCAGTCGTGTCGCCAATGCGCAAACTGCCTCGGCGGGGAGTACCGGCGCTGCGTACGTCACGGCCTCGCCGATATGTATGGCTTCATCCCGGTCGACCGCGAGCCCGGACTGTGGGGCGGCTACGCCGAATACCAATATCTGGCACCGGACTCGATGGTGTTGCCCGTGGTGGGTGACCTCAGCCCGGTGGTGGCCACTTTGTTCAATCCGCTGGGCGCTGGAATACGTTGGGGCGTAACGGTTCCCGGTACCCAATCAGGCGACGTCGTTGCTGTGCTCGGCCCCGGTATCCGGGGGCTGTGCGCCGCTGCGGCGGCAAAAGAGGCCGGCGCCGGATTCGTGATGGTGACTGGCTTGGGCCCCCGCGACGCCGATCGGTTGGCACTGGCTTCGCAGTTCGGAGCGGACCTGGCCGTCGACACCCATGTCGACGATCCGGTCGCCGCGCTGGCAAAGGCGACCGGCTCGCTGGCAGACGTCGTCATCGACGTGACCGCCAAGGCGCCGGCAGCGTTCGCGCAGGCGATCGCGCTGGCCCGCCCCGCCGGGACAGTCGTTGTTGCCGGCACCCGGGGTTTCGGTAGCAGCGCTCCGGGTTTTTCGCCCGACCTCGTCGTATTCAAGGAGCTGCGCATTGTCGGTGCTCTCGGCGTCGATGTCACCGCGTACCGCGCGGCGCTCGATCTGCTGGTATCCGGTCGCTACCCGTTCGAGAGCCTGCCACGCCGGTGCGTGCGGCTCGACGATGCTGACGAATTGCTGGCTACGATGGCCGGTGAACGCGACGGTGTCCCGCCTGTACACGGAGTGCTCACACCATGACAACATCCCGGGTGCCCCGACTGCCGGTCGACGAGGCCAAGGCCGCTGCCGATGAAGCGGGCGTGCCCGACTACATGGCCGAGCTCAGCATCTTTCAGGTGTTGCTGAACCATCCGGGACTGGCGCGGACCCTTAACGACCTGCTCGCCACCATGCTGTGGCACGGTGCCCTCGATTCACGGTTGCGCGAGTTGGTGATTATGCGCATCGGCTGGCTCACCGCGTGCGACTACGAGTGGACCCAGCACTGGCGCGTTGCTTCGGGCCTCGGCGTGTCCGCCGACGATCTGCTGGGCGTGCGCGATTGGCCGGCATACGACGGGTTCGGGCCCGTTGAGCGGGCGGTCCTGGCGGCCACCGATGACGTGGTGCGCGACGGCGCGGTGAGCGCCGAGAGCTGGGCGGCCTGTGAGCGCGAATTGGACGGCGACACAACGGTTCTCATCGAGCTCGTCACCGCCATCGGCGCGTGGCGAATGGTCGCCTCGATTCTGCACAGCCTCAAAGTCCCGCTAGAAGAGGGCGTGTCCAGCTGGCCGCCGGACGGGAGATCGCCCGGGTCTCAGACGATTCGATAGGTCTGCACGGCGTGCGCGACGATGTTGCCGTCGGCATCGGTAGCCGTGATCTCGGTGAAGGTGAGTTCCTTGCGCCGCCGGGCGGTGCGGGCATGACACAGCAGGTCACAGCGCTTGGCGGCGCCGGTGTACTGGATGCTCATCGCGACGGTGGAGGCGCGCATGCCCTTGTCGAAGTCGTGGTTCGACCAGGCAGCAGCCGCGCCGGCGGTGTCCATCACCGATGCGATCACCCCGCCGTGAAAGTAGGTGCCGTCATTGGTGAGGTCCTCCCGGAACGGGAGCCGGATGATGACGTCATCGGGCTCGTAGCGCTCGAACACGATGCCGAGCCCCCCGATGAATGGCGTGGTCGACATTAGACGGTATGGGGGGCTGGGGCCTCGCTCACATGTGAACGTGGGTTGCCGACAGGGTGGTCCTGGCCGGTAGAGCCACAAGATGTGGGAGGCCCCAGTGAAGAATTATCGTACGAGTGTTGGGTTGGATGTGCATGCACGATCGGTGGTTGGGTGTGGCCTGGATGGTGAGACCGGCGAGGTGTTCGAGCGCCGGTTGACCCCGAATCACCAAGAGATCCTGGAATGGGTTCGTGGTCTGTCGGGGCCGCCGGTGGCGGTCACCTATGAGGCCGGCCCGACGGGGTTCGGGTTGGCGCGGTTCCTGCTTGCCGCCGGGATCGTGTGTTTGGTGGCGGCGCCCTCGAAGTTGCAGCGCCCGTCGGGGGATCGGGTCAAGACCGATACTCGCGATGCCCGGCACCTGGCCCGGTTGCTGCACTTGGGTGAGATCGTGGAGGTGACGATTCCGGGCATCGAGCAGGAGGCGGCCCGAGACTTAGTGCGGGCTCGCGACGACGTGCGTGGTGACCTGATGTCAGCTCGGCATCGTGTCTCGAAACTGCTTCTACGACAAGGGATCGTTTACTCCGGCGGGAAGGCGTGGACCGGCAAGCACGAACTGTGGCTGCGGTCGCACACCTTCGCCACGCCAGGCCGACAGCTGGCCTACGACGCGGCGTTCGATGCCATGGTGTCCGCCGTGGACCGCCGTGATCGCCTCGATAAAGCGATCGTTGAGATGGCCGCCGATTCGGTGTTCACCCCGGTGGTGACCCGGCTGGGGTGTCTGCGCGGGGTCTCCACGTTGACCGCGTTCGGGTTGGCCGTCGAAATCGGAGACTGGCAACGCCTGAGCGGGCGCTCGATCGGCGCTTACCTCGGGTTGGTGCCTAGCGAGTACTCCTCGGGCTCAACACGCTCCCAAGGCGGGGTCACCAAGACCGGCAACAGCCACGCCCGCCGCCTGCTGGTCGAAGCGGCCTGGCATCACCGACCTCGGTATCGGCCGGGGCGCGATCTGCGGCGACGATGGGAGACGGCGTCCCCGGCAGCCCGTGCCCGCGGCCAGGCAGCCAACCGACGTCTGCACGCCCGCTGGTCCGGTTTCGATGAACGCAAGAAACGCCCCGTAGTGGCCAACGCGGCGATCGCCCGCGAACTCGCCGGCTGGTGCTGGTCGTTGGCCGTTCTCGACGACTAACATCTCACAACTGTCCGGATGAGATCACCTTCGGTGGTGACGGCAAGCGTCTGGGAGTGACCCGCGTGCGACCTATGAGCAATCACGTTGCTAGACAACTGATGACGCTCGTCCTTTAGACAAGCGGCCCCACTCCGACTCGAAAGTCCCGTCCTGCGGTAACCAACCCGCGCATATCAGACTTGACACGCGTCGATACGACACGCTCGACGTCTCCGAGGACTCATCCGGTCAACGAAGCGGCGGCCCCAACGACGGTTGCGGCCGCCGCTTCACCCTGCCCACTTGACAAAATGCCGCCCATATCAGGTCTCGCACCGCCTGGCGGCGCTTCTGCTGCTCTTGAGAGGACAAGGGTGCGGTCAACGGCTCAGCCATGGATCGCAGGTTACCGTATTCGATTGACATATCAATCAATAACTCTTAGCGTCGTGAAAATGCGGACCAGAGTCGCCGAACTGCTCGGCGTTGAATTCCCGATATGCGCTTTCAGCCACTGCCGCGATGTTGTTGCCGCGGTGTCCAACGCGGGCGGGTTCGGGATCCTCGGCGCCGTCGCGCATAGTCCCCAGCGGCTGCAAAACGAGCTGACCTGGATCGAGGAACAGGCGGGGGGCAAGCCCTATGGAGTCGACTTGCTGCTGCCGCCCAAGTATGTCGGCGCCGAGCAAGGGGGAATCGACGCGCACCAGGTCCGGGAGCTGCTGCCCGAGGAGCACCGCGCGTTCGTTGACGACTTGCTGGTCCGCTATGGCATCCCGGTGCCGACCGACCAGCCGCGTACGTCCGGGGGCGGCCTCAACATCTCGCCCAAGGGCTACGAGCCGCTGCTCGATGTGGCGTTCGACCACGACATCCGGCTGATCGCCAGCGCGCTCGGGCCGCCACCTCCGGACCTCGTCGACCGCGCCCACGACCACGACGTGCTGGTGGCCGCCCTGGCCGGCACAACGCAACACGCGCGGCGGCACGCTGCCGCGGGTGTCGACCTGATCGTGGCGCAGGGCACCGAGGCCGGCGGACACACTGGCGAGGTGGCGACCATGGTCCTGGTCCCCGAAGTCGTCGACGCGGTGTCGCCGACGCCGGTATTGGCTGCCGGCGGGATCGCCCGCGGCCGTCAGATCGCCGCGGCGCTGGCCCTGGGCGCCGAGGGCGTGTGGTGCGGGTCGGTGTGGCTGACCACCGAGGAAGCCGAGACGCCGCCGGTGGTCAAGGACAAGTTCCTGGCCGCGAGCTCCTCGGACACGGTGCGGTCGCGGTCGATGACCGGTAAGCCGGCGCGGATGCTGCGCACCGCCTGGACCGACGAGTGGGACCGGTCCGACAGTCCCGAGCCTCTCGGTATGCCGCTACAGACGGCGCTGATCAATGATTCGCAGCTGCGCATCAACCAGGCGGCCGGCCACCCGGGCGCCAAGGCGCGCGAGCTGGCGACGTATTTCGTCGGCCAGGTCGTCGGTTCGCTCGACCGGGTGCGGCCGACGCGCTCGGTGGTCCTCGACATGGTCGAGGAGTTCATCGACACCATCGGGCGGCTCGAGAGCCTGGTCGAGAGGTGAGCACCAGCACCCGGCGGCGCCGCGCGGTCAGTGACGAGGACAAGTCGCAGCGGCGCGACGAGATCATGGCAGCTGCCAAAGAAGTATTCGCCCGCAAGGGTTTTCACGCGACAACCATCGCCGATATCGCCAAGCAGGCCGGCCTCGCCTATGGATCGATCTACTGGTACTTCGACTCGAAGGACGAGCTGTTCCACGCATTGATGGCGGTCGAAGAGGGTGCCCTGCGTGCGCATGTCGTGGCGGCACTGGCTGCACCGGGCGCGTCGGCCGCAAACGCCATGGGCGAGGTGCCATTTCGGGCTGCCGTGCAGGCGACGTTTGAGTTCTTCGAAGCCGACAAAGCCACCGTGAAACTGCTCTTCCGGGACGCCTATGCGCTTGGCGACCGATTCGAAAAGCACCTCGGCGGCATTTACGAGCGGTTCATCGACGACATCGAAACCTTCGTCGTCGCCTCCCAAGAGCGCGGTGAGGTGGTGGCCGCCCCGCCCAGGATGGTGGCGTACACGCTGGCGGCGCTGGTCGGCCAGTTGGCGCACCGGCGGCTCAGCACCGACGACGACGTCACCGCTGCCCAGGTGGCTGACTTCGTCGTTTCGCTGGTGCTCGACGGGCTGCGCCCCCGGGTGCTGCCAGCAGGGTCCAGGCTTGAGGGTGACGGGGAACATAACGCCGGTCCTGACCGGGCCTGAGCTCATTTACCGAGGTCAGGAGCCCTAAAGCTGGGCAAATGCTGTGGGCGCGCGTAATGAAGGCATAAAGATTCGGAAACAGGGTGCACATCACATTGACCGTGTCATACCGGTCATGCATCATCAGTCAGGTAAGCACCTCGTTAGGTGAGGCGGCTACACGAATACAGGCCACTGACCCCGAACGTCGAAAGACGCCCCGGGTCAGGACAGCTCCTCCCGGCTTAAGGGTTGAGCCCAGGTGGCTTCCGGGGAACCGGACACGTCGTGTGGTGCCAAAGCTCTGACGAGTGGGGTGCGGATTTCCGACATTCGTCGGGTTTCTGTACTCCTTTGCTGCGCGTAGATCGTGCGGGCACCCGCACGCGTCGTGACCGCGAGGAGGTGAGGGACGTATGAGTTCCAGCGATAGTCCGGGCCGAAGTCCGGGCTATGTTTCGTCCCGATCCGGTCTCCGGCGCGACGCTCTCAGCTGAGTCGTCGTACCCACGACAACAGGTATGAAACGCGAGTTGGCTTGCCAGCCAAGCGTTCTTGGATCGGAACCACTACGGGACGGGACACGTCAGTCCATTTAGTGCTCGTTTGGAATTCCGTCTAGGAGGCGATCATGACCGCAGCTCTGTACGACGAAGTGGTAACCGTAGCGCCCGCCCGCAACCTGAGGGTGGTGCGCGACGCAACCCCGACTCAGGCCCCCGCGCCCAAGAAGGCGGCGCGCCGGCTTCACGACCAGCCTTTCGGTATCGGAGGCGACCCCCTGGTGGACGGCGCTGCTCGCTTGCTGAGCATTCCGGTGCGTCACATGTACGCAGCGCTGTGGCGGGTCGGGCTGCTCGAAGTCCACGCATAGTCCGATGAATAGTGAGCAATCGACCCAACCGGTGCGGGTGTGCCCCGCGCATGGCTCCAAGGGGCTGCTTGGCCGCAGACGCAGTTCTGCGGCTTGGCAACCCCTTGGAGCCATCGGCGTTTGATTTGCGGCGCTCCGTAGAATCGACGTAATGGCATCGATCCGGCTATCACCGGGGAGTCTTCGGAAGAAAAGCCAGCGTGGCCCAGTAGAACCGAACGGGTAGGCCCGTCACAGCCTGAAACGAGTGGCCGCGCGTCAGCGCGGCAAGCGGGGTGGTACCGCGGCGCTCGCGCACTTTGCGCGTCGTCGTCCCCGTGCCTATACGTATGTGGCACAGGAGACGGATGACTGACAGCGCCTACCCGCGCACCGACCTGGGCGCCGACCAACGCGGCGGCTCCCCGGATTTCCCCGCGCTGGAAGCCCAGGTTCTCGAGTACTGGGCCCACGACGACACCTTCCGGGCCAGCATCGCCCGCCGCGACGGGGCCCCGGAATACGTGTTCTACGACGGGCCGCCGTTCGCCAACGGCCTGCCGCATTATGGGCACCTGCTCACCGGCTACGTGAAGGACATCGTCCCGCGGTACCGCACCATGCGGGGCTACAAGGTAGAGCGCCGCTTCGGCTGGGATACCCACGGGCTGCCCGCCGAACTCGAAGTCGAGCGCCAGCTGGGCATCACCGACAAATCCCAGATCGACGCCATGGGGATCGCCGCGTTCAACGACGCCTGCCGGGCGTCTGTGTTGCGCTACACCGACGAGTGGCAGGCGTATGTGACCCGCCAGGCTCGCTGGGTCGACTTCGACAACGATTACAAGACACTCGACCTCACCTACATGGAGTCGGTGATCTGGGCGTTCAAGCAGCTGTGGGACAAGGGCCTGGCCTACGAGGGCTACCGGGTGTTGCCCTACTGCTGGCGCGACGAAACCCCGCTATCCAATCACGAACTGCGGATGGATGACGACATCTATCAGAGCCGCCAAGACCCAGCGGTGACGGTGGGTTTCAAGGTGGTGGGCGGCGAATTTGACGGTGCCTACCTGCTGGTGTGGACGACGACGCCGTGGACCCTCCCGTCGAACCTCGCGGTTGCCGTCAATCCGGAGGTGACCTATTTGCAGGTCCGGGTCGGCGATCGCCGTTTCGTGTTGGCGCAGCCACGGTTAGCCGCCTACGCCCGGGAGTTCGGCGAAGATCCCGAGGTGCTGGGCAGCTATCGCGGCGCCGAGCTGCTGGGCACGCGCTACCTGCCGCCGTTTCCGTATTTCTACGATCCCGCCGACTCGCCCAACGCTTTTCAGGTGCTCTCAGGCGAGTTTGTGACCACTGACGACGGCACCGGCATCGTGCACATGGCGCCGGCCTACGGCGAGGACGACATGGCGGTCGCGGAGGCGGTTGGCATCGCGCCGGTTACTCCGGTCGACTCCAAGGGCCGCTTCGACGCCACCGTCCCGGATTACCAGGGGCAGCACGTCTTCGACGCCAACGCGCAGATCATCCGTGACCTGAAGAACCAGAGCGGTCCGGCGGCGGTGAACGGCGCGGTGTTGATCCGCCACGAAACCTATGAGCACCCCTACCCGCACTGCTGGCGCTGCCGCAATCCGCTGATCTACCGGGCGGTGTCGTCGTGGTTCGTCACTGTCACCGAATTCCGGGACCGCATGGTGGAACTGAACCAGCAGATCACCTGGTATCCCGAACACGTCAAGGACGGCCAGTTCGGTAAGTGGCTGGAGGGCGCCCGCGATTGGTCGATCTCACGAAACCGCTACTGGGGTACCCCGATTCCGGTTTGGAAGTCCGACGACCCGGCCTATCCACGCATCGACGTCTATGGCAGCCTCGATGAGCTGGAGCGCGACTTCGGTGTGCGGCCTACCAATCTGCACCGGCCCTACATCGACGAGCTCACCCGGCCCAACCCCGACGACCCCACCGGGCGCAGCACGATGCGGCGAATCCCCGACGTGCTCGACGTGTGGTTCGACTCGGGCTCGATGCCGTACGCCCAGGTGCACTACCCATTCGAGAACGGCGACTGGTTCGACGGAGTCGACTGCGCCGACCCTGACAAGCAGGTCGAGGCGCACTATCCCGGCGACTTCATCGTGGAATATATCGGCCAGACCCGCGGCTGGTTCTACACGCTGCACGTGCTGGCCACCGCGCTCTTCGACCGGCCGGCGTTCAAAACGTGTGTGGCGCATGGGATCGTGCTGGGCTACGACGGCCAGAAGATGAGCAAGTCACTGCGCAACTACCCCGACGTCACCGGGGTGTTTGACCGCGACGGCTCCGATGCCATGCGGTGGTTCCTGATGGCCTCGCCGATCCTGCGCGGCGGCAACCTGATCGTCACTGAGCAGGGCATCCGCGAAGGTGCGCGGCAGGTGCTGCTGCCGTTGTGGAATGCGTACAGCTTCTTGGCCCTCTACGCGCCGAAAGTCGGTACCTGGCACACCGATTCGTCGCATGTGCTGGACCGCTACATCGTGGCCAAATTGGCCGTGCTACGTGATGACCTCAGTCGGGCGATGGAGGTCTGCGATATCTCGGGGGCTTGCGAACAGCTCCGCCAGTTCACCGAGGCATTGACGAATTGGTATGTGCGACGGTCGCGTTCGCGGTTCTGGGAAGAAGATGTCGATGCCATCGACACGCTACACACCGTGCTGGAGGTGACCGCGAGGCTGGCCGCGCCACTACTCCCGCTGACTACCGAGGTCATTTGGCGTGGTCTCACCGGTCAGCGGTCGGTACACCTGACGGACTGGCCGCAAGCCGATGAGCTGCCTGCGGACCCTGACCTGGTCGCCGCCATGGATCAGGTCCGCGAAGTGTGCTCGGCCGCGTCGTCGCTGCGCAAGGCCAAGAAACTGCGGGTTCGTCTGCCGTTACCTAAACTCATTGTGGCAGTGGATAACCCGCAGCGCCTCAAGCCGTTCACGGATCTGATCGGGGATGAGCTCAACGTCAAACAGGTCGAACTGACCGACGCGATTGACGCTTACGGCCGATTTGAACTCACCGTCAACGCCCGGGTGGCCGGACCGCGGCTGGGCAAGGATGTGCAGGCCGCCATCAAGGCGGTCAAGGCCGGTGAAGGGGTCGTCAACTCCGACGGCACCCTGACCGCCGGCCCCGCAGTGCTGCAACCCGACGAGTACAGCTCACGGCTGGTGGCCGCCGACCCGGAATTCACCGCGGCGCTGCCCGATGGGGCGGGTCTTGTCGTGTTGGACGGCACGGTGACTCCGGAGTTGGAGGCCGAGGGCTGGGCCAAGGACCGGATCCGCGAACTGCAAGAGTTACGCAAGTCGACCGGGCTGGATGTCTCCGATCGGATCCGCGTGGTGATGTCGGTGCCCGCCGAGCGGGCCGACTGGGCTCGCACCCATCGCGACCTCATCGCCGGCGAAATCCTGGCGACCAGCTTCGAGTTCGGCGAGCCGGCCGATGCGCTAGGAATCGGCGACGGCGTGCGGGTGAGTATCTCCAAGGCGTGACGCCGCGAAGGCGCATTCCAGCGGCCTGGTCCGCCCCGGTGGGGATGACCTGGGCCCGGCTTGGAGCGCGTCGCACTCCGTTCGGCGCCGCCATGAACAGTCGGCGAAAAAAGTTCCGAAAAAAGTGTCTGAGAAACCCACCTCAGGTGACAATTCCCAAGTTCACCCCTCCGAGAATCACTCCCACGTCCGTTTCCGCCTCCTCGTCGAGGGGCCGGGTGAGCTGAAACAAACCGGTTCGCGCGCAACGGAAACGGCGATCGCTAGCGCGTGAGCGACGCAGATGGTCGGCTGCCGGAACGCAGCGCGCGGTGGGCATGCGGCCAGAACGGCATACCGGCGACGACCGTGGCGCCGGTAGCGATGAGGCCGACTGCGACGTCGACGCTCTCGCGGCCGTCGGTCGCCCAGTAGACGTCCTTGAGGTCCAACAGCAGGGCCAGCTCGTCAACGATCAGAGCGTTCGCCGAACCGAATGCGACCGCGGCCGCGGGGTGGCGCCGTTGCCTCTCGGTTCCGCGCA
This sequence comes from uncultured Actinomycetota bacterium, assembly GCA_963728815.1. Classification (GTDB taxonomy): domain Bacteria; phylum Actinomycetota; class Actinomycetes; order Mycobacteriales; family Mycobacteriaceae; genus Mycobacterium. The sequence continues at coordinate 328,624 of CAVSLH010000009.1, read as the reverse complement.
GGCCCACGGCTGCCACCGTCGCCAAAAGCGCGATACCGATGTTGTAGTGGTGAAAGTGCTTGCCGCCCACCTTGACACCGCCACCTGCCGGACCGTGGCCGGCGCGGATCCAGTGGGTGAGCGTGCGCAGTCCGACGAAGGTGAGGGTGAAAGACACCCAGGCGAGCACCGTGGCCTGTTGACCGGGTTCTAGCCGCTTGCCCCATTGGTGGCGCAGCCGCGCCCATCGTCCCGGGTGCTCCGAATCCCCGGGTGGTGTCGGCGCGTTGCCCGCCCCGGCTTCCATCAGCCGGCCTTGACCGCGCGCCAGCGCTGCCTGCCGGCGCGAACTTCAACGTTGACGTCGTGAAATCCCGCTGCGCGCAAGCGATCCGGCAGCGTCTCCGGCGGGACCGGGTTGCAGGTGTCGCGGAAATGCAGGATCCGGAACATCAGAGAAGGCACGCCGTCGCTGCCGGCGAAGACGCCACCGGGCCGGAGCACCCGGAAGGCCTCTGCAAACAACCGGTCCTGCAGTTCCGCGGTCGGGACGTGGTGCAGCATCGTGAAGGACAGCACCGAGCTGAACTCATTGGCCGGCAATCCGGTATCGGTGCCGTCGCCGTTGATGATGCGCGCCCGTTCGCCGTACAGCCGCTGCAGCCGCTGCGCCATTGGGGTATCGATCTCGACCGCGGTGAGCTTTGGCGTCTTGTCAACCAGTACCCGCAGAAATGCGCCGTATCCCGGTCCGATCTCGAGGGTGTTGTCACCCAGTTCGACGTCAGCGAGGACCGACGGCAACACGTGGTGTTCGACTTCCTTCGCCCACCGATTCGAGCTGCAGCACAACCTGTGGCAGAGGTTCATGGCCATATTGAAAAGGTAGCCCAGTGGCCCGAAATAGCATCAAGCTGTGGAGTCCCGTTGGGTGCTGCACCTGGACATGGACGCGTTCTTCGCGTCCGTCGAACAACTCACCCGGCCTACCCTGCGGGGGCGGCCGGTGCTGGTCGGCGGTTTGGGCGGCCGGGGTGTGGTGGCCGGCGCGAGCTATGAAGCGCGGGTGTTCGGCGCTCGGTCGGCCATGCCGATGCACCAGGCCCGCCGGCTGATCGGCGTGACCGCCGTGGTGTTGCCGCCGCGCGGTGTGGTGTATGGGGTGGCCAGCCGGCGGGTCTTCGACACCGTGCGCAGCGTGGTGCCCGTGGTCGAGCAGCTGTCCTTCGACGAGGGCTTCGGCGAACCGCCCCAACTGGCCGGGGCGTCAGCCGAGGACGTCGAGGTGTTCTGCGAGGGCCTGCGGCGACGGGTGCGGGAAGAGACCGGCCTGATCGCCTCGGTCGGCGCGGGCTCGGGTAAGCAGATCGCCAAGATCGCGTCCGGGCTGGCTAAACCGGACGGCATTCAGGTGGTCCGGCGCGCCGAAGAACGGTCGCTGCTGGGCGGGTTGCCGGTGCGGCGGCTGTGGGGCATCGGCCCGGTCGCCGAGGAGAAGCTGCATCGACTCGGCATCGAGACGATCGGACAGCTGGCCGCGCTGGCCGACGCCGAGGCGGCGAACATCCTGGGCGCGACAATCGGGCCCGCGCTGCACCGGCTGGCCCGCGGGATCGACGACCGCCCCGTCGCCGAGCGTGCCGAAGCCAAGCAGATCAGCGCCGAGTCCACCTTCGCGGTCGATCTGACCAGCCTGGAGCAGCTGCGTGAGGCGATCGAACCGATCGCCGAGCACGCGCATCAGCGCCTGCTGCGCGACGGCCGAGGTGCGCGCACCGTCACGGTCAAGCTGAAGAAATCCGACATGAGTACGCTGACCCGCTCGGCGACGCTGCCCTACGCGACGACCGAGGCCGCTGCGCTGGTTGCGGTGGCCCGGCGGCTGCTGCTGGACCCGCGCCAGATCGGGCCCATTCGCCTTCTCGGCGTCGGGTTTTCGGGTTTAAGCGACGTGCGCCAGGAGTCGTTGTTCCCAGACTTGGAACTGTCATCGCAGCCTTCGGAGGCCCATCAGTTGGTCGACGCCCTGCCGCTCGCGCCATCAGGGCAAGACGGCTCGGTGTGGCGGGTCGGCGACGATGTCGCTCACCGCGATTTCGGGCACGGCTGGGTGCAGGGCGCGGGCCACGGCGTAGTCACCGTGCGGTTCGAGACTCGCGCGTCGGGCCCGGGGCAGGCCCGGACATTCCCCGCCGACACCGGCGACGTCCTTAGCGCCAACCCGATCGACAGCCTGGACTGGCCGGACTACGTCGGTGTGCTGCGGGCCGAGGAGTCGACCTCAGCCCCAGCGATCGATGACGTCGGCGACAGTTAGCCCCGCAGCCAGCGCGGCCATCACCAGCACCCGGGCCTGGGGCGGTCGCAGCCGCGGCACCATCACCGCGCCGGCATCCACCAGGTCATGCCCGGGACCGTATCCCGCGCTGACTCGCCCGCCGGGGACTCGGGTGGACACCGCGATCTCCACTCCGTTGCGGCAATGGCGGCGTACTCCGTCGATCACCGCGGCCCCGGCATTGCCCGAACCCAGCGCTTCCAGCACCACGGCTCGCGCGCCGGCGGCCACGCAGGCGTCCAGCGCCACCGCATCACTTCCGAGGTATGCGGCCACGATGTCGACCCGCGGTGCTTGGGCGGCGCTGAGATCGCCGAGATAGGGGTGCGCCTTAGGGTGTGTCAGCGTCACCCCGCCGGAGGTGGTGCCCAGCTGCTTGCCGGCGAAGCCGCTTAGGTCCTGGGAAGCCATTTTGCGCAGGCCCAACGGCTGCAGCACCCGGCCGGCGAAACACACCAGCACACCGAGGCCACGGGCGGACGGGCTGGCCGCCACCGTCAGCGCGTCACGCAGATTGTCCGGACCGTCGGCGTCAGGGGCGTCGGCGCTGCGCATGGCACCGGTCAAAACGACGGGGGCGGTGCAGTTGTAGGTGAGGTCCAGCCACAGAGCGGTCTCTTCGAGGGTGTCGGTGCCGTGTGTGATGACCACACCGTCGGCGCCGTCGTCGATCGTGGCCTGCGCCGTAGCGCGGATCCGGTCCCAATCGGCCGGTGTCAGCTGTGAGCTGTCCAGCGACATGAGGTCGACGATTTCGATGTCGAGATCGACGTTCAGGCCCGACGTCAGTTCTGCTCCGCCGCGGGTGGGCCAGCGCACCCCGTCGGGGCCGGCGCTGGTGGCGATGGTGCCTCCGGTGGTGATGACGGTGAGGCGGCCCATGGTGGGATCATCTCGCATAGTTGCCGGCCCACGCGATTGCGGGGGCGGGCGAGGCCCCATCGGCACTAGGGGATGATGGGGGAGTGCCCGACGAACCAACAGGATCGGCTGAGCCGGTGACTTCAGCTCGCGCCGGGGAGGCTGGCGAACCTGAAGTTCCCGTGCAGCCGCGTCGGCTGCGCCTGCTGCTGTCGGTCGCGGCCGTCGTGCTGACGCTGGACATCGTGACCAAGGTGCTCGCCGTCAAACTGTTGCCCCCCGGCCAGCCGGTGTCGATCATCGGCGACACCGTGACCTGGACTTTGGTGCGCAATTCGGGGGCAGCGTTCTCGATGGCGACCGGATATACCTGGGTGTTGACGCTGATCGCGACCGGTGTGGTGGTCGGCATCTTCTGGATGGGGCGGCGGCTGGTGTCGCCCTGCTGGGCAGTGGGACTCGGGATGATCCTCGGTGGCGCCATGGGCAACCTGGTCGATCGATTCTTCCGGGCGCCCGGACCGCTTCGAGGACATGTCGTCGACTTTTTGTCAGTCGGCTGGTGGCCCGTCTTCAATGTCGCCGATCCGTCGGTGGTAGGCGGCGCCATCTTGCTGGTTGTCCTGTCAATTTTCGGCTTCGACTTCGACACTGTTGGTCGGCGTAAAGCCGACGGGGACACTGTTGGTCGGCGTAAAGCCGACGGCGACACTGTTGGTCGGCGTCGAAAGCCGACGGGGACACTGTTGGCCGGCGTAAAGCCGACGGGGACACTGTTGGCCAGCATAAGGCTGACCAACGCTGATGACGGACCGCTCGATGCCCGTCCCCGAGGGATTGGCGGGCATGCGCGTTGACGCCGGGCTGGCGCGCCTGCTGGGACTGTCCCGCAGCGCCGCGGCGGCTCTTGCCGAGGGCGGCGGTGTCGAACTTGACGGCGTGCAGGCGGGAAAGTCCGACCGGCTCACATCTGGTGCCTGGTTGCAGGTGCGGCTGCCCGAGGCGCCGGCGCCGCTGGAGAACACCCCGGTCGACATCGAGGGCATGACGATTCTGTATTCCGACGACGACATCGTCGCGGTCGACAAACCCGCCGCAGTGGCTGCGCATGCGTCGTTGGGCTGGACCGGCCCCACGGTGCTCGGCGGCCTGGCCGCCGCCGGTTACCGGATCACCACATCTGGTGTACACGAGCGGCAGGGCATCGTGCATCGCCTCGACGTCGGCACTTCGGGGGTCATGCTGGTGGCGCTCTCCGAGCGCGCATACACAGTGCTCAAGCGGGCGTTCAAACAACGCACGGTCGACAAGCGCTACCACGCGCTGGTACAGGGACATCCGGATCCGTCCAGCGGGACGATCGACGCGCCGATCGGCCGGCACCGTGGCCACGAATGGAAGTTCGCGGTCACCAAAAACGGCCGGCACAGCCTTACCCACTACGACACCCTGGAAGCGTTCGTTGCTGCCAGCCTGCTCGATGTGCACCTGGAAACCGGCCGCACCCACCAGATCCGGGTGCATTTCGCCGCGCTGCATCACCCGTGCTGCGGCGACCTCGTCTACGGAGCTGACCCGAAGCTAGCGAAAAGGCTTGGGCTAGAACGTCAATGGTTGCACGCGCGTTCGCTGGCATTCGCACATCCCGCCGACGGCAGGCTGGTGGAGATCGTCAGCCCGTACCCACCCGATCTGCAGCACGCACTGGACGTGTTGCGCGCTGAAGGGTGACCCGCGCCAAAGGTCAGTCGGGTTTGCGGGCCTCGACGAGGACCCGCGTGGGGTGCGCGACGAAGGGCCCGTCGGACTCGATGCGCTCATGAAGTTCCCGCAGCCGTTGCCGATAGCGTTCCACCGTAAAGTCCGGCACCGTCCAAATCACCTTGCGCAGGAAGTAGATAACGGCGCCGATGTCGGAGAACTCGGCTCGTAGCCGCTCCATGCGTATATCCACGATCTGCAGGCCCGCGGCTTGTGCCTGCGCGCTCGCGACGTCCGGGTGACATTCGGCCCATTTCTGTGGTTGCGGCCCGATGAAGTACTCGACCAGCTCGGACATCGTGGCGGGTCCGATGTGCTGCGCGAAGTAGGTGCCGCCTGGTCGGAGCACCCGGGCGATCTCGGTCCACCGCACGGAGATGGGATGACGGCTGGTCACCAGGTCGAACGCCTCGTCGGCGAACGGCAACGGCGGCTCATCCCGAGTCACGACGACCACCACGCCGCGCGGATGCAAGAGCTTGGTTGCCAGCGCCGCGTTCGGAGGCCACGTCTCGACGGCCGCCATGGTGGGTGGGAAGGGTCCGGCGCCGGCCAGCACCTCCCCGCCGCCGGTGTGAATGTCCAGTGCAGCCGTCACCGTCGCCAAACGGCGGCTCATCAACCGTTGGTAGCCCCAGGACGGTCGTTCCTCTGTCGCCCGGCCGTCGAGCCAAGAGAAATCCCATCCGTCAACGGATACCGAATCAGCTTCTGCCACCAGATCTTCGAATGTGCGACCCATGCGAGGCATTCTCACCCATGTGGGAGCTCACGGTGTGCTGCAGACGAATTTTTTTCCGTTGAAATCGAGCCTGACCTCGCCTTGGTGCTCCCAGTATTCATAGTCCTGCCGACCGTACCGGGCCCCACTGCCGGACGGTTGGACGAACAGGATCAATCGGTTGCCCTTCCAGGTGAGCACGGCCGTCTGTGGGTCGAACTGGTTGTAGAACTGTGCGGTCAACGGCCCGGAGTCCGCTGGGCAGTTGTAGCTGATGACCGGTGGAGCCGGGGTGGCGGGGTCGGCGATTGCAAACTCCACCAGGCGGGTCTGATAGGCCTCTAGTACGCAGGTGCGTACGTCGGAGTTTTGGGCACAGTTATCGCGGACCGTCGTCCAGCTGTTTTGCGCGGCCGTCAGCGCGGCTTGGTCCGCGGCGGGGCGGGCCAGCGCCTGCTGGTAGGCGGTCTGCAGCCGGCGGTCGAGGTCGGTCAATTGCGGGTCGCTGCAGACCAGCTGCTGCGCCTTGTTTGCTGGTTTGCTGCAGTCGAGCGGTGCCGCCGCCGTCGGTGACGTCGTGCTGCTGGCCGGCGGGACGGAAGACCCCGAAGTCGTTGTGGACGCCGGATGGGTTGTCTGCGAGCCGCAGGCGCTCAGAACCAAGGCTGCAACGATGACGGCGATCAGTCTCATATGTGCTGACTACCGGCTGCCGGTTGGACGCCGCGTGCGACACGCCCACCGGTAAAGAAATTCCTTCGCGGCCGATCCGCGGCGCTCAGACCATCGCCGTGCTGGTTTCGCCCGATACGACGTCGGGCGCCAGCGGCGCGATGGCACCGAGAATTTCCGTAACCGTCTCGGCGGGGACCCCGGCCGCAGCTAGCGCGTCACCCAAATGTCCAGCCACCAGGCTGAAGTGGTGCATGGTGATTCCGCGACCCTGATGCACTTGCTTCATCGGCGCACCGGTGTAGGGCTCGGGCCCGCCGAGAGCGGCCGCAAAGAACTCTGCCTGTTTGCCTTTGAGGCGGTTCATATTCGTTCCGGTGAAGAAGCCTGACAGTTGATCATCGGCAAGCACACGAACGTAGAAGTCATTGACGACGACTTCGATCGCCTCGTACCCGCCGATTTTGTCGTAGATGCTGATCGGCTCCCGCTTGCGGAAGCGTGACAGTATTCCCATCGCATCAGGGCAACATTTGGGCGTTGCCTGTCAGTTAGTGTGCGATCACACGCGGATTACCCGCTGTAACAAGGCGATCGCTCGCACGCGTCCACACCTGTGAGGCCCGCCGCTACATGTGCGCTGGTCACATGACGGCAATCCGCATCTATTAGTCGGTTGATGTCCTAGGTTGGGTTGTATGACCATGTCACATCACCCATGCCGCCCGGCGGGGCGGTCCTGGTCGACGGCCAGGGCACCCATGGTCCCGAGGCGAACATTGTCAGGAGCGACAGCCGATGAATCTTGGTGACCTGACGAACCTCGTGGAAAAGCCGTTCGCGGCGATGTCCAACATCCTCAACACGCCCAACTCGGCTGGGCGATACCGACCGTTCTATCTGAGGAATCTGCTCGAGGCAGTGCAGGGCCGCACACTCAGCGATGCGGTCGAGGGCACGACCACCCTCATCACCGGTGGGTCGTCGGGCATCGGTGAGGCTGCTGCGAAGAAGATCGCCGAAGCGGGCGGCGTGGTGGTGCTGATCGCTCGCACCGTGGAGAACCTCGAGAAGGTAGCGAACGACATCCGCGGCAACGGCGGGACCGCGCACGTGTACCCGTGCGATCTGTCTGACGTGGATGCCATCGCCGCGATGGCCGACCAGGTACTCGACGATCTCGGCGGCATCGACATCCTGGTCAACAACGCGGGGCGGTCGATTCGGCGCTCATTGGAGCTGTCGTACGACCGGATCCACGACTACCAGAGGACTATGCAGCTGAATTACCTGGGCGCCGTCCAGCTCATCCTCAAGTTCATCCCCGGAATGCGGGAACGTGGTTTCGGGCAGATCATCAACGTCTCCTCGGCCGGTGTGCAGACCCGCGCTCCGCGCTTCGGCGCTTACATCGCCAGCAAGGCCGCACTCGACACGCTGTGCGACGCTCTGCAAGCCGAAACCGTGAACGAAGACGTCCGATTCACCACTGTGCACATGGCGCTGGTACGCACACCGATGATCAGCCCGACCACGATGTATGACAACTTCCCGGCGCTGTCGCCCGAACAGGCGGCCGGTGTGATTGCCGACGCGATCGTGCACCGGCCCCGTCGGGTCAGCTCACCTTTCGGACAGTTCGCCGCTGTGGCCGACGCCGTCAACCCGGCGGTGATGGACCGCGTGCGCAACCGCGCCTTCGGCATGTTCAACGATTCCGCCGCAGCCAAGGGAGGCCAATCCGCAACCGACACATCGGAATTCGACAAACGAAGCGAGACGTTCGTGCGAGCGACCCGAGGGATACATTGGTGACATCATGAGCCTTCCTAAACCGAACAATCAGACAACCGTCGTCATCACCGGCGCCTCCTCCGGCATCGGCGCCGAACTGGCTCGCGGCCTGGCAAGCCGCGGCTTCCCGCTACTACTGGTTGCGCGGCGCCGCGAGCGCCTCGACGAACTCGCCAACGAGGTGGGCAAGGAATATTCGGTCGCAGTTGAGGTCATGCCGCTGGACCTCAGCGACAGCAAAGCCCGCGCAAAATTGGCGGACCGGCTCCGCAACGAACCGATTGCCGGTTTGTGCAACAGCGCCGGTTTCGGCACCAGCGGGGTCTTCCACGAGTTGCCGGTCGAACGCGAGAGTGAAGAAGTCATCCTCAACTCGCTCGCGCTCATGGAACTCACCCACGCGGCCCTGCCCGGCATGGTCGAGCGCGGCGCCGGTGCGGTGATGAACATCGCGTCGATCGCCGGGTTCCAGCCGATTCCCTACATGGCGGTTTATTCGGCCACCAAGGCCTTTGTGCAGACATTGTCCGAAGCCATCCACGAGGAGCTGCACGGCACGGGAGTGTCGGTGACGGTCCTATGTCCGGGGCCGGTGCCCACCGAGTGGGCCGAGATCGCCAATGCCGAGCGATTCAGCATTCCCCTTGCGCAGGTCTCGCCACAAGACGTCGCCGAAGCCGCTATCGGCGGGATGCTCGCCGGTAAACGCAGTGTGGTGCCCGGCGTGGTGCCCAAGTTCGTCAGCACCAGCGGCAGATACGTGCCGCGCAGCCTGCTGCTGCCCGCGATCCGGATTGGCAACCGATTGCGCGGCGGCAAGGGCCGTTAAGGGGGGCCGCTAATGGCTGCTGTTGACATGACCGCCGACATGCCGATGGACCCCCAGGACATGTGGGACCACGTTTCGGATCTGTCGGAGTTGGGCGATTGGCTGGTGATGCACGAGGGGTGGCGCAGCGAGCTGCCCGACGAGCTGACCGAAGGGACGCAAATCATCGGCGTGGCGCGTGCCAAGGGCATGCGCAACCGGGTGACCTGGACGGTGACCAAGTGGGACCCGCCGCACGAGGTCGCAATGTCAGGAGCTGGGAAAGGCGGCACAAAATACGCCGTCACGCTCACCGTGCAGCCCACAAACGACGGGTCCACCCTCGGTCTGCGTCTTGAGCTGGGCGGGCGTGCGCTGTTCGGCCCGGTGGGTTCGGCGGCGGCTCGCGCCGTAAGGGGAGACGTGGAGAAGTCGCTGCAGCAGTTCGTCGAGCTGTACGGGTAGACGCCTTAAGACACACTCGGCGACACGCCGATGCAACGTCGGTGGGCGGTCATAGACTGGCGTCTCTATGAACCAGTCCTTCGTGCACCTGCATAACCACACCGAGTACTCGATGCTGGACGGTGCCGCGAAGATCACCCCCATGCTCGCTGAGGTGGAGCGCCTGCAGATGCCCGCGATCGGGATGACCGACCACGGGAACATGTTCGGCGCCAGCGAGTTTTACAACGCCGCGACAAAGGCCGGGATCAAGCCGATCATCGGTGTCGAGGCCTACATCGCGCCAGGCTCGCGCTTCGACACCCGGCGCATCACCTGGGGCGACCCCAGCCAAAGGGCCGACGACGTCTCGGGCGGCGGCTCCTACACGCACCTGACGATGATGGCCGAGACCGCGACCGGCCTGCGCAACCTGTTCAAGCTGTCCTCGCTGGCCTCCTTCGAGGGCCAGCTGAGCAAGTGGTCGCGAATGGATGCCGAGCTCATCGCCGAACATGCCGACGGCATCATCATCACCACCGGCTGCCCCTCCGGGGAGGTGCAGACCCGGCTTCGCCTGGGGCAGGACCGCGAGGCGCTTCAGGCGGCCGCCCAGTGGCGCGAGATCGTCGGTGCCGACAACTACTTTCTCGAGCTGATGGACCACGGGCTGACCATCGAACGGCGGGTCCGTGAGGGTTTGCTCGAGATCGGCCGCACGCTGGGCATTCCCGCACTGGCCACCAACGACTGCCACTACGTCACCCGCGACGCCGCCCACAACCACGAGGCGCTGTTGTGTGTGCAAACCGGCAAGACGCTGTCGGATCCCAATCGGTTCAAGTTCGACGGCGACGGCTACTACCTGAAGTCGGCCGCCGAAATGCGCCAGATCTGGGACGACGAGGTTCCCGGCGCCTGCGACTCCACGTTGTTGATCGCCGAGCGGGTGCAGTCCTACGCCGACGTGTGGACACCACGCAACCGGATGCCGGTCTTCCCGGTCCCCGAGGGGCACGATCAGGCGTCATGGCTGCGCCACGAGGTGGATGCCGGGCTAGGCCGGCGCTTTCCTGATGGCCCGCCCGACGGTTACCTCGCACGCGCGGCCTACGAGATCGACGTCATCTGTTCCAAGGGTTTCCCGTCCTACTTCTTGATCGTCGCCGACCTCATCAGCTATGCGCGGTCGGTGGGCATCCGGGTCGGCCCCGGCCGGGGCTCGGCGGCCGGGTCGCTGGTCGCCTATGCCCTGGGCATCACCGACATCGACCCGATTCCGCACGGTCTGCTGTTCGAGCGGTTCCTCAACCCCGAACGCACGTCGATGCCCGACATCGATATCGACTTCGATGACCGTCGCCGTGGTGAGATGGTGCGTTACGCCGCCGACAAGTGGGGCCAGGACCGGGTCGCCCAGGTGATTACCTTCGGCACCATTAAAACTAAAGCGGCACTGAAGGATTCGGCGCGGATCCACTACGGCCAGCCCGGATTCGCCATCGCCGACCGGATCACCAAGGCGCTGCCGCCGGCGATCATGGCCAAGGACATTCCGCTGTCGGGCATCACCGACCCGAACCATGAGCGGTTTAAGGAAGCCGCCGAGGTCCGCGGTCTGATCGAAACCGACCCGGACGTGCGCACCATCTACCAGACCGCGCGCGGCCTGGAGGGCCTCATCCGCAACGCCGGCGTGCACGCCTGCGCGGTGATTATGAGCAGTGAGCCGCTGACCGAGGCCATCCCGCTGTGGAAGCGACCGCAAGACGGGGCCATCATCACCGGCTGGGATTATCCGTCGTGCGAAGCCATCGGCCTGCTGAAGATGGACTTCCTGGGCCTGCGCAACCTGACGATCATCGGCGACGCGATCGACAACATCAAGGCCAACAAGGGAATCGACCTCGACCTGGAATCGATGCCACTCGACGATCCGGCCACTTACGAGTTGCTGGGCCGCGGCGACACCCTGGGCGTGTTCCAACTCGACGGCGGGCCCATGCGCGACCTGCTGCGCCGCATGCAACCGACCGGATTCGAAGACGTCGTCGCCGTCATCGCGCTCTACCGGCCGGGCCCGATGGGCCAGAACGCGCATAACGACTACGCGGACCGCAAGAACGGCCGCCAGGCGGTGAAGCCGATCCATTACGAATTGGCCGAGGCGCTGCGAGAAATCCTGGCCGAGACCTACGGGTTGATCGTTTACCAAGAGCAGATCATGCGCATCGCGCAGAAAGTTGCCGGATACTCGCTGGCCCAAGCAGACATCCTGCGCAAAGCGATGGGCAAGAAGAAGGCCGATGTGCTGGCCGCCGAGTACGAGGGCTTCTCGGCGGGCATGCAGGCCAACGGGTTCTCGGCGGGCGCCATCAAGGCGCTATGGGACACCATCCTGCCGTTCGCCGACTACGCATTCAACAAGTCACACGCCGCCGGCTACGGCATGGTCTCCTACTGGACCGCCTACCTGAAGGCCAACTATCCCGCGGAGTACATGGCCGGTCTGTTGACCTCGGTTGGCGACGACAAAGACAAGGCTGCCGTCTATCTCGCCGACTGCCGCAAGCTCGGCATCACGGTGTTGCCGCCGGACGTCAACGAGTCCGGTCTGAACTTCGCGTCGGTGGGCGCCGACATCCGCTACGGGTTGGGTGCGGTGCGCAACGTCGGTGCCAACGTTGTGGGTTCATTGATCCAGACCCGCAGCGACACGGGTAAATTCACCGACTTCTCGGACTACCTGAACAAGATCGATATTTCGGCGTGCAACAAGAAAGTCACTGAATCGCTGATCAAGGCCGGCGCGTTCGATTCGTTGGGGCATTCGCGCAAGGGTCTTTTCCTGGTCCACACCGACGCAGTGGACTCGGTGCTGGGCACCAAAAAGGCCGAGGCGATGGGGCAGTTCGACCTGTTCGGCGGGACCGATGCGGGCACCGATGCGGTGTTCACCATCAAGGTGCCCGACGACGAGTGGGAGGACAAACACAAGCTGGCCCTGGAACGGGAAATGCTGGGCTTGTACGTGTCGGGGCATCCGCTCAACAAGGTGGCGCACCTGCTGGCCGCCCAGGTGGACACCGTCATCCCGGCGATCCTCGACGGTGATATTCCCAACGACACCCAGGTGCGGGTAGGCGGCATCCTGGCTTCGGTGAACCGGCGGGTCAACAAAAACGGAATGCCTTGGGCTTCAGCTCAATTGGAAGACCTCACCGGTGGCATCGAGGTGATGTTCTTCCCGCATGCGTACTCCTGCTACGGCGCCGACATCGTCGATGACGCGGTGGTGCTGGTGAACGCCAAGGTCGCGATCCGTGACGATCGGATTGCCCTGATTGCCAACGACCTTGTGGTGCCCGACTTTTCCACCGCACAGGTGGACCGGCCGCTGGCGGTAAGCCTGCCGACCCGGCAGTGCACCTTCGACAAGGTGAGTGCGCTCAAGCAGGTGCTGGCGCGCCACCCCGGTACATCGCAGGTGCATCTGCGGCTCGTCAGCGGCGATCGGATCACCACGCTCGAGCTGGACGCCTCGCTGCGGGTGACACCCTCGCCCGCGCTGATGGGAGATCTGAAGGCGCTGCTCGGCCCGGGGTGTCTGGGCGGTTAGCACGCTAGTGGAGGTAACCCGACGTTTGATCATCCGCGTCGAGGTATCCCGTGACTTCCGTGCCGAAGTTTGCCAAGCCCGAGACAGAGGTGCCCGCGTTAAAGTAGCCCGAGTTTTGCTGTCCCACGTTTACGAAGCCTGAGTTGAAGCCCGGACCGATGCTGAGGTCCATAGACGAGTTTCTGAAGCCCGAGCTATTGTCGCCCACGTTGATGATGCCCGCGTCATGGTTGCCCTCGTTTTGAAGGCCCGCGTCACCGGTGAGATTGGCCTCGTGGAAGTCATTATCGAAACCCGAGTTATGGTCGCCGCTGTTCGCGTAGCCAGAGTTATTGGTGCCCGAGTTGCGCCAGCCCGAGTTTGAAACGCCCGCGGGGGTGTGCGAGCTGCCCAAGCCGGTGTTGAGGTTGCCGGAGTTAAGGGCGCCCGTGTTGACGTTGCCCGAGTTTCCGAAGCCCGTGTTCGTGTCGCCCGAGTTGAAGCCGAACGTGTTTGTGCTGCCCGCATTGAAGCTGCCAAAGTTTGTGGCGCCCGAGTCAAATAGGCCCATGTTGCCGGTGCCCGAATTTCCGATCCCAGTGTTGGTGGTGCCCGAGTTGAACCAGCCCGTGTTGGTGGTGTCCGAGTTGAACCAACCCGTGTTGGTGGTGCCCGAGTTTCCGATGCCCGTGTCAAAGTTGCCCGAGTTTCCGAAGCCCGTGTTGAGTACGCCCGAGGTTCCGATTCCCGTATTGTCGACGCCCGAGGTGCCGAATTCGACGCTCAAGAGCCCAACTCCGGTGCCCGAGTTAAACGCGCCGATATTTCCGTCACCTGAGTTAAAGAAGCCGATGTTATCGTTGCCAGAGTTCCCGAAGCCCATGTTTCCAGTGCCCGAATTCAGAAAGCCGAAGCCTACCTGGCCATCGCCTTTGAGCCCGAAGCCGATGTCATTGCTACCGTTGTTCCCAAAGCCGATGTCGTTACTCCCAAGATTGCCGAAGCCGAAGTTGCGGCTGCCAAAGTTGCCGCTGCCGATGTTTGCGCTACCGGTGTTTCCGTTGCCAAAGTTGGTATTGCCCGTGTTCCCGAAGCCAAAGTTTGTGTCGCCGGTGTTTCCCCAGCCGACGTTGTAGCTGCCGGTGTTGCCGCTGCCGAAGTTGCCGTAGCTCGCCGTCGATCCGGGTCCGGAGTTTCCACTACCAAAGTTTCCGTAGCCGATGTTGCCGCTGCCCACGTTGAAATTGCCGGTGTTGCCGCTGCCTGGGTTGAGGTTGCCGGTGTTGCCGCTGCCTGGGTTGAGGTTGCCGGTGTTGCCGCTGCCTGGGTTGAGGTTGCCGGTGTTGCCGCTGCCTGGGTTGAGATTGCCGGTATTCCCGAAGCCCAGGTTTATGCCCGGCAGGTTCGCCAGCAGCTGCTGCCACGGCGTCAACCGTGTGGCGGCGGCCGAGGCGCCGGCATAATAGCCAGACGTCGCGGCCACATTCTGCGCCCACATCTGCTCATAGGCTGCCTCGGCGGCTGCGATCACCGGAGCGTTCTGCCCGAACAGGTTCGACGCCACCAGCGATATCAGCTGAGCCCGGTTGGCCGTCACCAGCGACGGGGGCACCGTCGCGGCGAACGCTGTTTCATAGGCGGCCGTCGCCGACCTGGTCTGCCCGGCGGCCTGCTGAGCTTGCGCCGCCAAAGCACTCAACCACCCCACATAAGGGACGGCTGCGTCCGCCATCGCCACCGACGCCGGACCCTGCCATGACCCACCGGCCAACCCCGAGGTCACCGACGCAAACGAGCCCGCGGCCGAATGCAACTCGGCGGCCAATCCATCCCAGGCCGAGGCCGCCGCCAGCATCGGCGCCGATCCCGCGCCGGCGTACATGAGCGCCGAGTTGACCTCCGGCGGCAGCACCGAAAAACTCATCCAGACGATCCCCTCTCAGATGGCCGTTGCCAGGCGGGCGCAACCGCGGTGGCCGCGGGGCCAAAATCGACGCGCATCGCGCCACGACCGCACGGGACTCTATGGTAATTCGGTGTCTGCCGCAGGTTTTTGACTAAATGGAAATGTCGGCCGAACCGACCAAAAAGATCGGGTCAACGGTGGGCGCTAGAAGCGGTAGCGCAGGATGCGCGCCTTACGTGCGGACGCTGTGAACTTCCCGGACACCTTGGTAGCCAACCGAATCCAGCCCGGAAACAGATCAACCTCGGGAGCGTGCGCCAGGCTTGCCTCCTCGACCAGCGTCAACCGCGGATTCCACGTCTCGGGCACATGCGCGTCCTTGAATCCCGCATAGCCCCACTGGCTACCGACGGCGGTGAACATCTTCTGCGGGGCCAGCTTCACCGCCACCCTGCTGAACCATCCGATGCGTCCGTAGTCGTTGAAAGCCAGCTCACCCGACGCGAAATGTTCGGTGATGCGCCGGAAGAGGCCGACAATCACCGGCTCGGACAAAAACGCGAAGAGGCCGTCGGCGATCACCATGGCGGGCCGGTCGGCGGGAATGGTGTCCGGCCAACTGTCGTCGGCCACCGATGCGGCAACCGAGTGGGCTTGTTCGCTGGTGGGCATCACGCGCTTGCGCAAGGCGATGACACGCGGCAGGTCGACGCTGTACCAGTCGACGGTGGTGGGCGGGCTGACGCGAAACGGGCCTGAGTCCACCCCGGCGCCGAGGTCCACAACGACGGCATCCGGATGCTGAGAGGTGAATGTCCGCACCCGCTCGTCGAGCATCTTGGCGCGCAGCGACGACTGGCACACCACGCTGGCGGGTACGCCGAGTCCGGCGAAGTCGAAGTCGATCTGGTCGATGATTTCGTCAGCAAGGGTGTCGCCGAGGATGGGCCGGGGCCACCGGCTGTCCAGTGCCCGGGCGTACTGGGTCAGCAACGCGGTCTGCTCCACTGGGGAGAGGTCGCTGACGTCAATGCGTGAATTCCGCCCCATAACCGAAAACGTACACGCACCCGCACAAGTTGCTGCTCGCATGGAATCAGACAATGTGTTCCGTGGCCCCTGATCGCGGACGTAGGCTCACCGATGTGATGTAGGCGATGCGTAGCTGGTGAGCAGCCTGAGGAGAACGGAAATGACCACAACCGAGCGTCCGGCCACCATGTGCGAGGCATTCCAGCGCACCGCGGCGATCGATCCGGACGCCGTCGCACTCCGCACGCCCGGCGGCACCCAGACGTTGACTTGGCGAGAGTATGCGGCGCAGGTGCGGCAGGTGGCCGCCGGTTTGGCGGGCTTGGGGGTTCGGCGGGGCGACACGGTTTCGCTGATGATGGCCAACCGGATCGAGTTCTACCCGCTCGAGGTCGGCGCCCAACACGCAGGCGCCACTTCGTTTTCGGTGTACAACACGCTGCCCGCCGAGCAACTGACCTACCTGTTCGAGAACGCCGGCACCAAGGTCGCGATCTGCGAGGAGCAGTACGTGGACCGCATTCGCGCCAGCAGCGCGCCCATCGAGCACATCGTGTGCATCGACGGTTCGCCGGCCGGCACGCTCTCGGTGGATGAGCTGTATGCGGCCGCCTCCGGGGATTTCGACTTCGAGTCGACGTGGCGGGCGGTGCAACCCGACGACATCGTCACCCTCATCCACACGTCCGGTACCACTGGAAACTCCAAGGGTGTGGAGATGACCCACACCAACTTGCTGTTCGAGGGTTACGCCCTGGACGCCGTGTTAGGAGTCCAGTTCGGTGACCGGATCACGTCGTTCTTGCCGTCGGCGCACATCGCAGACCGGATGTGCGGCCTGTACATCCAGGAGATGTTCGGTACCCAGGTCACCGTGGTGTCCGACGGGCGCGCGATCGCAGCAGCGCTGCCCGACGTACGGCCCACGGTTTGGGGCGCGGTGCCGCGGGTGTGGGAAAAGCTCAAGGCCGCAATCGAATTCACCGTCAGCCACGAATCGGACGAGATGAAACGGCAGGCAATGGAGTGGGCGATGTCAGTGGCCGCCAAACGCGGCGGCGCCCTGCTCGCCGGCGAGCCGATGTCCGACGAAGTCGCGGCCGAATGGGCGAAGGCCGACGAGTCGGTGCTGTCGAAGATTCGGGAGCGGCTCGGTTTCGGCGAGCTGAGGTGGGCGATCTCGGGAGCGGCGCCGATCCTCAGGGAGACGCTGGCTTTCTTTGCCGGTATCGGCATCCCGATCGCCGAGGTGTGGGGAATGTCCGAGCTGAGCTGCGCCGCCACCGCCAGTCATCCCAGCGACGCGCGCCTGGGCACCGTCGGCAAGCTGCTTCCCGGGCTAGAGGGCAAGATCGCCGACGACGGCGAGTATTTGGTCCGCGGTCCGCTGGTAATGAAGGGCTACCGCAAGGAACCAGCCAAGACCGCAGAGGCGATCGACGCCGACGGCTGGCTGCACACCGGCGACATCTTCGACGTCGACGCCGATGGTTATCTGCGGGTGGTCGACCGTAAGAAGGAATTGATCATCAACGCGGCCGGAAAGAACATGTCGCCGGCCAACATTGAGAACACCATCCTGGCCGCATGCGACATGGTCGGCGTGATGATCACGATCGGCGACGGACGACCGTACAACACCGCGCTCATGGTCTTCGACGCGGACTCGGTCGGTCCATACGCGGCCCACCACGGCCTGTCCGACGCCTCACCAGCCGCCCTGGCAGCTGACCCGGAGGTGATCGCTCGCATCGCAGTCGGTGTGGCAGAGGGTAACGCCAAACTAGCGCGGGTGGAACAGATCAAGCGCTTCCGGGTATTGCCGACGTTGTGGGAGCCCGGCGGTGACGAGATAACGCTGACGATGAAGCTCAAGCGCCGGCCGATCGTCACGAAATACTCCGCCGAGATCGAGGAACTCTACGCCAGTGAGCCACATCCGGAGGTGCACGAGCCCGCCGCCGCTGAAACGGTGCAACCGGCGTGAGCGGGGGACCGGTGGCGACCGCGCGTGAGATCGGTCGCGTGAGGGTGCGAAAGATGCTGCAGCGCACTGGAATTATTGATGAATCGATGACGCCGTTATCGACCGACCCAGCCGAGGTTGTCCAGTTGTTGGCCGCGCCTTGGTATGACGAGCGGCTGACCAAGCTGGCGAACGAGCTTGGGCGCGACCAGGACAGCGTGCGCGCCGAGGCCGCGGGTTACCTGCGCGAGATGGCGGCCTCGCTGGACGAGCGGGCGGTGCAGGCGTGGCGCGGGTTCAGCCGCTGGCTCATGCGTGCCTATGACGTGCTCGTCGACGAGGACCAGATCGCGCAGCTGCGCAAGCTGGATCGCAAAGCGACGCTGGCGTTTGCCTTTTCTCATCGCTCCTACTTGGACGGCATGCTGCTGCCCGAGGTGATCCTGGCCAACCGGATCTCGCCCGCGCTGACCTTCGGCGGATCGAACATGAATTTCTTCCCGTTGGGCGGTTGGGCCAAGCGCACCGGAGCGATCTTCATCCGGCGTCAGACCAAAGATATTCCCGTCTACCGGTTCGCGTTACGCGCCTACAGTGCGCAGCTGGTGCAAAACCACGTCAACCTGACCTGGTCCATCGAAGGGGGCAGGACCAGGACCGGCAAGCTGCGGCCTCCGGTGTTCGGGATCCTGCGGTACATCACCGACGCTGTCGACGAGATCGACGGTCCCGAGGTGTATTTGGTGCCGACCTCCATCGTTTACGACCAGCTGCACGAGGTGGAAGCCATGACCACCGAGGCCTATGGCGCGGTGAAACGACCCGAAGACCTTCGCTTCATGATCCGGCTGGCGCGGCAGCAAGGCGAGCGGCTCGGCCGCGCTTACCTGGACTTCGGCGAACCGCTGCCACTGCGCAAGCGCCTCGAGGAATTGCGTGCCGACAAATCAGGCACCGGGACCGAGATCGAACGCATCGCACTGGACGTGGAACACCGGATCAACCGGGCGACGCCGGTTACCCCCACCGCAGTGGTGAGTCTCGCGCTGCTGGGCGCAGACCGCTCGTTGTCCATCAGCCAGGTGCTGGCCACGGTGCAACCGTTGGCGAGTTACATCGCGGCACGGAACTGGGCGGTGGCCGGTGCCGCCGATCTCACGAATCGCTCCACGATCCGATGGACCTTGCACCAGCTCGTCGCGTCCGGCGTGGTGAGCGTGTATGACGCCGGCACCGAAGCGGTCTGGGGTATCGGCGAGGACCAGCACCTGGTCGCTGCGTTCTACCGCAACACCGCGATTCATATCCTGGTTGATCGCGCCATTGCCGAGATGGCGTTGCTGGCCGCCGCAGAAAATGCTGCAACTTCGGTAGATGGTTCGGTTTTACCGGCGACCGTGCGCGACGAGGCGCTAAGTCTTCGCGAGTTGCTGAAGTTTGAGTTTTTGTTCTCCGCACGCGCGCAGTTCGAGAAAGACCTCGCCGACGAGGTCCGTCTGATCGGGCCAGTGGAAGACACCAACAAGTCCGCTGCCGCCGCCGAGGTACGCCGACTACTGGAGTCGGCCGATCTGCTGCTGGCGCATCTGGTTTTGCGTCCGTTCCTGGACGCCTACCACATCGTCGCCGACCGGCTGGCCGCCTACGAAGACGAGTCGTTCGACGAGCAGGCCTTCCTGGCCGAGTGTCTTCAGGTGGGCAAGCAGTGGGAGTTGCAGCACAGAATCGCCAGCGCCGAGTCGAGGTCGATGGAACTGTTCAAGACCGCGTTGCGGTTGGCTCGGCATCGCGAGCTGGTGGACGGCTTCAATTATCCGGATATCGCCGAACGGCGACGGCAATTCGCCGACGAGATCGCCACGGCCATCCGACGGGTCAACGCCATCGCGGAGCTGGCCAGAACGCGATGATCGGCGCAGCCCAAGCCATCTACGGGTGCGGCTGCCGCCAGATCCGGCATTTCTACCACGACGGATCTGTTCACATCGGAGCGATCCGACACGACGGCAAAGTTTTGAGGAACGAGCGCTCCGGCGATCACGAAGCGTGAGCCACGCCGGTTCAACCGTGTGATCCCCCCGTCTTGTTATGGCACCGACATACTGGGATCTGCGGCGGCGGGCTGGGTATTGTTCGCTCACCGCATGAGGCCGCGCGGGCGGTGCGCCAGCGCCTTGAGCACCAGCCCGACCACCACGGCAACCCCGGCGCCGCCCAGGACTGAGGGTGCCGCGCTGGTGGTCAATGCCCCGATGACCAGTAGCGTGACGAACCCCGAGATCACGGCGAAGAGCTTGTGCCGAGGCCACGGCACACCCGCGACCAGCACGTCCGATGTATATACGGGGCCGGTCATAGGTTTAAGACTACCCTCTACTTATTTTTTTGGGTGGACGAAAATATGGATGTGCGCGCGCACAGTTACTGGTAGCAGCGAATTCCGGGTCCTGCCCGCCGGCCCAGTGGTCGTAGAGTTGTTGGCATGCCCCTTTCAGGTGAATATGCACCCAGCCCCTGGGATTGGTCCCGCGAACAAGCCGACAAGTACGCCGAATCCGGTGGAACCGAGGCAGCGGACATGAAGGGCAAGCCCATCATCCTGCTGACCACGGTCGGAGCCAAGACCGGCAAACTCCGCAAGACTCCGCTGATGCGGGTCGAGCACAACGGCGAGTACGCGATCGTGGCCTCGCTCGGCGGGGCTCCGAAAAACCCGGTCTGGTACTACAACGTCACGAAGAACCCGCGGGTAGAGCTGCAGGACGGTCCGGTCACCGGCGATTACGACGCCCGCGAGGTGTTCGGCGACGACAAGGTCACCTGGTGGGAGCGCGCCGTCGAGGCCTGGCCCGACTACGCGAACTACCAGGAAAAGACCGACCGCCAGATTCCGGTGTTCGTGCTGACCCCGGTGAGCTGAATTGCCCGTTGGTCGGCATGGCACCATTGACCGGTGTCCGCTGAACTGAGCCAGAGCCCGAGCAGGTCCCCGCTGTCCGCGGCTGACATTGACAGTGCGGCGAAGCGGATCGCCCCGGTGGTCACCCCCACCCCATTGCAGCTCAGCGATCGGTTGTCGGCGATCACCGGCGCGCAGGTCTACCTCAAACGCGAAGACCTGCAGGTGGTGCGCTCGTACAAGCTGCGCGGCGCCTACAACCTGTTGGTGCAGCTGACCGACGAGGAGATGGCCGCCGGGGTGGTGTGCTCCTCGGCGGGTAACCACGCGCAGGGCTTCGCGTATGCGTGCCGGTCGCTGGGTGTGCACGGCCGCGTCTATGTGCCCGCCAAAACACCCAAACAAAAGCGCGACCGGATCCGCTACCACGGCGGGGAGTTCATCGAGCTGATTGTGGGCGGGTCGACCTACGATCTCGCCGCCGAGGCTGCGCTCGACGACGTCGAGCGCACCGGCGCCGTACTGGTGCCGCCGTATGACGACCTGCGCACCATCGCCGGCCAGGGCACCATTGCCGTCGAAATGCTTGCTCAACTCGACAACGAGCCCGACCTGGTGGTGGTCCCGGTGGGCGGCGGCGGCTGCATCGCCGGCATCACCACCTACCTGGCCGAGCGGACCACCAACACCGCGGTGCTAGGTATCGAGCCGGCCGGTGCCGCCGCGATGATGGCCGCGCTGGCCGCGGGCGAGCCGGTAACGCTGGACCATGTCGACCAGTTCGTGGACGGCGCCGCGGTGAAACGTGCCGGAACGCTGACCTATGCCGCGCTGGCCGCCGCCGGTGACATGGTGTCGATCACCACCGTCGACGAGGGCGCGGTGTGCACCGCGATGCTGGACCTGTATCAGAACGAGGGCATCATCGCCGAGCCGGCGGGTGCGCTTTCGGTTGCCGGACTGCTGGAAACCGACATCGAGCCCGGAGCCACGGTGGTTTGCCTGATCTCGGGCGGCAACAACGACGTATCGCGGTACGGCGAGGTGCTGGAGCGCTCGCTGATCCATCTGGGCCTCAAGCACTACTTCCTGGTGGACTTCCCGCAGGAGCCCGGTGCGCTGCGCCGCTTCCTCGACGAGGTGCTCGGACCTAATGACGACATCACCTTGTTCGAGTACGTCAAGCGCAACAATCGGGAGACCGGTGAGGCGCTGGTGGGGATCGAGCTGGGATCGGCCGCGGATCTGGATGGCCTGCTGGCGCGGATGCGGGCGACGGAGATTTACGTCGAAACCCTCGAGCCCGGTTCGCCGGCTTACCGCTACCTGTTGTAGGGGCCGCCTTTCGCCGCGAGTGTGCGGAGTTGTCCGGGTGATACGGCGTGTCGCTGTACCGACACGCACGCTCGCCCGGCTGGTGGCGGGTGTGTCAGGATCTGCGATAGCGGGCCAGGTATCGCGGCACCGGGGTAGCGGGATTGAGGTCGTCCGCCGGCACCGGTGTTCCGGCCGTCAGGCTCAGCGGGACCACTCCAGCCCAGTGCGGCAGTGTGCTGTCTTCCGGATCGTCAACCGGGCCGCCACTGCGCACTTTGGCCGAGACTTCGACGAGGTCGAGGGCGAGCACCGCCGTTGCGGCGAGCTCACGCGCATTCGGGGTCCTGCAGTCGGCCGCACGCCCCGATGCGATGTGATCGAGCAGGGAGTGCAATGCGCGCAGTTTCTCCGCTGGGTCTTCGACCACGCGTGCGTCGCCCACCACGACCACTGAGCGGTAGACCAGCGAATGATGCAGCGCCGAGCGGGCCAGCACCAGCCCGTCGACGAGGGTGGCGGTAACGCAGACCGGCAAGCCCGGCGGCGCTGCCCGGGCGGCGAGCATGGGGCCGCTGCCGGTGGAGCCGTGCAGGTAGAGGGTTTCGCCCAGGCGGGCGTGCGTCGTCGGCAAAACCACCGGTCTACCAGCGCTCATGTAGCCGAGGTGGCAGATCAGAGCCTCGTCGAGGATGCGATGGACAGTTTCGCGGTCGTAATGAGCGCGGTCCCGATAGCGGGTGGGTGTAGTTCGTGGCGTGGGGCGGTACGTCTCGGCGGGAGGTGCGGTATCCAACGGATTGCCTTCAGGTTTGTAATAGTACATAATACTATGCGTGCCAGTACAATACATGATAGCGGGAGCTGGCGCGGAGTCCATAGCTGCCAACGTCGAAGAGGCCATCTCGCAGGGCAGCCTGGCACCCGGCGACGCGCTGCCGCCGATCCGGGAACTGGCCGCCCAGCTCAGCGTGAACGCCAACACTGCCGCCGCGGCCTACCGGCTGCTGCGGGATCGCGGGGCTGTCGAAACCGCGGGGCGGCGCGGCACTCGGGTGCGGCATCGGCCTGCGACCACACCCCGCTCCCTGCTCGGGCTTGACGTTCCCGCGGGCGTGCGCGACCTGTCGACCGGCAACCCGGACCCGGCCCTGCTGCCTATCGCGGCCGCCCGATTCCCCCCGGTCAGTTCGACGGCACCGCGGCTGTACGGGGAGCCGGCGATGTCGCCCGAGTTGGTCGAATACACCCGCGGCGCCCTGACCGCAGACGGCGTCCCAGCCGATCACCTCGCGGTGACCAGCGGGGCGCTGGATGGCATTGAGCGGGCGCTCACCGCACACCTGCGTCCCGGCGACCGGGTGGCTGTCGAGGACCCGGGCTGGGCCAACTTGCTCGACCTTCTTGCGGCGCTGGGACTTTCGGCCGAGCCCGTGCAGGTCGACGACGACGGGCCGCTGGTTGCCGACCTGGCTCGGGCGCTGGCCCGCGGCGTGCGGGCGCTGGTCGTCACCAATCGCGCGCAGAATCCGACCGGCGCGGCGCTATCCGCGGATCGTGCCGACGCGCTACGCAGCCTGTTGGCCGGACGGGCCGATGATCTCCTGCTTGTCGAGGACGACCACTGCGCAGGTATCTCCGGCGCGCCGTTACACGCATTGGCCGGATCGACCAGCCACTGGGCTTTCGTGCGGTCAGCATCAAAGGCTTACGGCCCCGACTTGCGGGTCGCCGTCCTCGCCGGGGACCACCGGACCGTCGAGCGAGTGCACGGACGATTGCGTCTCGGGCCGGGCTGGGTGAGCCACCTACTGCAAGGCCTCGCAGTCAGCTTGTGGTCTGACGATGCGGCGACGCGCCTCATCCGTAAGGCCGAGGAGCGCTACTCCGGCAACCGAACCCGGCTACGCGCCGCCTTGGCCGAGCGCGGCATCACCGCTTACGGTCGATCTGGGCTCAATGTATGGGTCCCGGTCCCCGACGAGACGGTCGCGATCACCCGGCTGCTCAACACTGGCTGGGCCGCGGCGCCGGGAACACGGTTTCGGATTCGCACAGGCCCGGGCATGCGCATCACCATCGCCGACCTGGCTGCCGACGAGATCGATCCGCTGGCCGCCGCGGTCGCCGAGGCGGTGCACACGACTGGCCGTCGCAGCGTATAAGCGCGCTGCTGCGCGCAATGTGTGCACCGCGACGCCGACTTTGATGTCATGACGCGGATGACCAGCCTCGAGGCCACATCATTTCGGTGACCACGTCTACGCTGGCGTCGGGCCGGCTTGCGAGTCGACACGGATGCCGGCCGCTCGGGCGGCTTCGCCGTAGGCGACTGCGAGGCGAGCCAACGATGCGTGGGCGTTCCGGCCGCTCGGGTTGGGGACTATCCACAGTTCGGTGGCAGGGTAAGGCGTCGATTGCTTCCCACGCTTGGCCAGAGGGTCGTTAAAGGCTTTTCGGTAGGCGGTAATTCCCAAGATGGCGACAACCTGAGGCGAGAACTCCTGAACCACTTTGCTTAGTTTCTGCGCGCCTTTGACGAGTTCGCCAACCGTGAGCTCTTCTGCTCTCGCAGTCGCTCTATCAACGAGGCTGGTGATACCGATTCCACGACCCAATAAGTATTCTCGGTCAGCGATCGCAAGCCCTGACGAAGCGTCGATGAGATGATCAGTGATACCGGCGCGGAAGAGCGCCGAATAGAACCGGTTGCCGCGGGGAGCGAAGTGACCCTGAACCGCGACGCTTCTCAAGCCCGGGTTGATCCCCACAAATAGTAGTCGAACCTGGTGAGATATTAAGTCCGGCAAGGTCTTACCGCTGAAACGCTTCAGTTCGTCACGGGTGAACCGAACCTTTTCGTGCATTGCAGTCCTTTATCTCGGGAGCACCCGTCTGTCGGTTGCGGCAGAATGCACCACATCTCGATGTCCGCGTCGAGCCACCGCCGGCGGACTTCCGGCATGGCCTCGTTGAAGCGAGCCTATCGAACCACGGCAGACTGTAACCGATTCCCGGCGGTCCCATCAGTGCACGCCAGCGCCGGCGGAAATCGGAGTCCGTATAGAGCTGGTCGGTGGCCGTGTCGATGGCCGGACCGGCCGTTCCCCACGCTGCCGCTATCCAGTTATCCACAGCGCAGTATTGCAAACGAATGCGCGGGTAGCTCGGTGGTTTTGTCACCGACGGTCGGCGAATTCCAGGCCAGCACCAGCTCGCCGCTGACCGGCACACTCGTCGCCTCCGTGCCGAGGTTGCAGGCGATCACAAGCCGGTTGCGGCGCATCGTTATCCAGCGTTGGTCTTCGTCGTAGTCGACAACGAGGTGTCCCAGCCAGGGGTCAGCCATATCAGTCTCGCTGTGCCGCAACGCGATCAAATCGTGGTAGAGGGCGTGCAGCCGGGCGTGTTCGCCGGAGTCGAGCTCATCCCAGTTCAGCTTGCAGCGCTGAAATGTCTGAAGGTCCTGCGGGTCGGGAATGTCGTCGGCATCCCAGCCGTGCTCGGCGAACTCGGCTTTACGTCCCTGCGCGGTGGCGCGGGCCAGCTCCGGTTCGGGATGTGAGCTGAAAAACTGGAACGGGGTCGATGCTCCCCATTCTTCGCCCATGAAAAGCATTGCGGTGTAGGGGGATCCGAGCGCCAGGGCGGCCTTGATCGCAAGCTGGCCGCCGGTGAGATTTTGCGACGGGCGATCCCCGAGAGCGCGGTTGCCCACCTGATCGTGGGTGCAGGTGTAGGCGAGCAGCCTGGTAGCCGGGATCCCTGATGTCTCTGACGTGTCCAGCGGGCGGCCGTGCCGGCGCCGCCGGAACGACGAATACGTGCCGGCGTGGAAAAAGCCGTGACGCAGCGTCTGCGCGAGGGTGGCCAGTGAACCGAAGTCGGCATAGTAGCCCTGACGCTCGCCGGACACCGCGGTGTGGATGGCGTGATGGATATCGTCGTCCCATTGCGCGGTCGTCCCGTAACCGCCCTTATCGCGCGGGGTGATCAGCCGCGGGTCGTTGAGGTCACTTTCGGCGATCAGCGACAACGGACGGCCCAACTGCTTTGACAGCCAATCCGTCTCGGTCGCGAGCTCCTCGAGGATGTGCACGGCGGTGGTGTCCACCAGCGCGTGCACGGCGTCCAGTCGTAGGCCGTCGGCATGGAAGTCTCGCATCCAGCGCAGCGCGCATTCGATGATGTAGCGCCGCACCTCGTCGGAGTCGGCGTCGGCGATGTTGATGCCTTCACCCCACGGATTGCTCGCCGAGGAGAGGTAAGGCCCGAACCGCGGCAGGTAATTGCCCGACGGGCCGAAGTGGTTGAATACCGCGTCGACCAATACACCCAAGCCTCGGGCGTGGCAGGCGTCGACGAACCGGACCAGGCCATCGGGGCCGCCGTAGGGTTCGTGCACGCTATACCAAAGCACGCCCTCATATCCCCAGCCGTGCGTCCCGGCAAAGGAATTGACCGGCATCAGCTCCACGAAGTCGATCCCGAGATCAACCAGGTAGTCCAGCTTTTCGATGGCGGAGTCGAAGGTGCCGGCCGGAGTGAAGGTGCCGACGTGCAGCTCATAGATCACCGCGCCTTCGACGGACCGGCCAGTCCAAGCGGCGTCGGTCCAGGTGGCATTGCTTGCATCCCATAATTGCGAGCGTTCGTGCACTCCATCGGGTTGGCGGGCTGATCGTGGGTCGGGCAGTACGGCCGGGTCGTCGTCGAGCAGGTATCCGTAGCGGGCATCCGGTGGCGTCTCGACGGTCGCGTGCCACCAGCCGTTCTGCGAGGAGGTCATCGCGTGCTGCGCACCGTCGACGTCGAGCTGAACCAGCTCCGGTTTGGGTGCCCACACCCGGAATTCAGTCATGATCGCGCTCCAGTAGCACGACGGGCAGGTCCGCGAACAATTCGGCGGCCGACGTCGGTCCGCTGGCCATGGCGCCGGTGAGCGTGTCGGTCCAGGAGCCGTCGGGTAGCGGCACCACGGTGTTACCCCAGCCCGTTTCGGCCAGCCGCACCGTCCAGCGGGTCACCGCGACCAGGATGTCGTCGCCGCGGCGAAACGCTACTACGTGATCGCTGGCCGAGCCGCTGGCAAGCACCGGAAGGTATTCGCCGTGCAGAAAGCTTTCTGGACGGGAACGCCGCAGCCGAAGCGCTGTGGTGACGACCCGAATTTTCGGATGCTTCAACTCTTCCAAAGCGGCTCTGCGAGCGGCATAGTCCACCGGGCGACGGTTGTCCGGGTCGACCAGGCTGTCGTCCCACAGCTCGGTGCCCTGGTAGACGTCGGGTATCCCGGGCACGGTCAGCGCGAGCAGCTTCTGGCCCAGTGCGTCACTTGCGGCATGCGAGTTGAGTTGGGCGACAAGTTCGGTCAGCGCCGAGGCCACCGGACCGTCAAGCACCCTATCCAGCCAACGGTGCACCGCATCCTCGAATGTGGCGTCCGGGTCGTTCCACGAGGTGTGCCAGGCTGCTTCCCTGATGCCCTTTTCGGCGTATGCGTGCAGGCGCTCGCGCAGCTGGGCGGTGATCTCTCCGCTTACCGGCCACACCCCGAAGATGTTCTGCCACAGGAACTGTCCGGTTGCGGCATCGGGGGAGGGGGCCTGGATTTCCCAGCGGGCGACGAACTCGGTCCATAGCGACGGCACCTGCGACAGCACGCCGATGCGGGCGCGCACGTCCTCAGCGCGTTTGGTGTCGTGGCTGGACAGCGTCGTCACCGCCTGCGGCCACAACCGGGCGCGGGTGGCGGCGCTGTGATGAAATTCCGCGGCGCCGACACCAAACCGGTGTGGTTCGCCACCCACCTCGTTGAGTGACACCAGCCGGGCATCGCGGTAGAAGATGCAGTCCTCGACGGCCTTGGCGGTCACCGCACCGCACAGTTGTTGCAGGCGCGTGGCGGGTTCGCCGCCGCGGGCCAAAGCCGCGGCGATCACCTGTAGCGCCGGTCCCAATTCTGGTTTCGCCGCTTGGGTTTCGGCCAGCGCGCTAGGCAGTGTCGCGGCCAGGCCGGGGTAATCGCAGCGGTATACCCCGATACGGCTGAGCAGTGCGGCCACCGCATCGGGGAGCAACGGATGGTCGGTGCCCGCCGTCGCAGCGATGCTGCGTCGCAGTCTGCGCAGTTCGCTGGCCAGCGTGTCGGTGGCCGCGTGGATCTTGAGTTCTGCCAACATTGTTGGCATGGCCTGATAGTCCACACCAGCGGATCCGACGAGCGCCGTCAGCGCCGACTCCCCGTCCGGATCGACGAAGACTCCGCCCACTTCCCGCAGCACGTCGTAGCCGGTGGTCCCGGCGACCGGCAGTGTGGGCTCCAGCGCCTCGTCGACGGCCAGGATCTTCTCGATCACGATCCAGGCCTTCGGGCCGAGTAATTCACGCAGCCAGGCCAAATATCCACAGGGGTCGGACAACCCGTCGGGATGGTCGATGCGCACGCCGTCGACGAGTCCCTCAGTGAACCAGCGGGCGACTTCGGCGTGGCTGGCGTCGAACACCGCGCGATCCTCCTGACGCAGCCCCGCCAGCGAGGTGATCGAGAAGAAACGGCGATAACCGCAGACCCCGTTCCGCCAGCCCACCAACCGATAGTGCTGGCGGTCGTGCACTCGCGCGCCGGTGCCGTCACCGGTGCCAGGGGCGATGGGCAGCGCCAAGTCGCCCAACCGCAGCAGGTCTCCGTCGACTTTGAGGTCGGCGACATCATCGTCGGAACCCAACACCGGCAGCACGATTCGGCCCTGCACGTCAAGGTCCCAGTCGATATCGAAGAATGCCGCGTAGGCCGACGATCGGCCGTGCCGCAACACGTCCCACCACCACCCGTTCTGCTCAGGCTTGTCGACGCCCACGTGGTTGGGCACGATATCGACGACCAGGCCCATACCGCGCGCCCGCGCCGCCGCCGACAGCCGCGCCAGACCGTCGGGACCGCCAAGCTCCGGCGACACCGTCGTCGGGTCGGTGACGTCGTATCCGTGGGTCGACCCGGCGACCGCGGTCATGATGGGGGACAGGTACAGATGCGACACCCCGAGGTCGTCGAGGTAGTCCAGCAGGTTCTCGGCGTCGGCGAAGGTGAACCCGAACCCACTGGACGGACCACGCAGCTGTAACCGGTAAGTGGAAAGTACCGGAAAAGCCATGTGTCAGGCGGTCTTACGTAGAATCAACAGCGATCGTGCAGGCACTTGTATCGTGGCTTCGGCTGCTACCACGAGGTCTGTGTCACCGACGGGATCGTTGGTGTCCAGTTCCGCGGTCCACTCTTGCGCATAGTCGTCGTGCGGCGTGACGAACTCCACGTCTTCGTCATGCGCGTTGAAGCACAACAGGAATGAGTCGTCGACCACCCGCTCTCCGCGGGCATCAGGTGCGGTGATGGCGGCGCCGTTGAGAAACGCCGCGACGCATTTGTGGAAGCTCTTGCCCCAATCCTCGTGTGCCATCTCCCGGCCGTCTGGAGTCAACCAGGCGATATCGCGGACTTCGTCGCCACTTCGGATCGGTTCGCCATCGAAAAACCTGCGCCGGCGAAACACCGGATGGTTGCTGCGCAAGGTGGTGGCCTTGCGGGCGAAAGTCAGCAAATCGGCATTCTTGTCAACCAATGACCAGTCGATCCAGGACAATTCGGAGTCCTGGCAGTAGACGTTGTTGTTGCCCTGTTGGGTGCGCCCGATCTCGTCGCCGTGCGCGATCATCGGCGTGCCCTGGCTGATCATCAGGGTGGCCCAGAAGTTGCGCATCTGGCGGCACCGCAGCGCCACGATGTCGGGGTCGTCGGTGGGGCCCTCGACACCGCAGTTCCACGACCGGTTGTGGCTTTCGCCGTCGCGGTTGTCTTCGCCGTTCGCTTGGTTGTGTTTCCCGTTGTAGGAGACCAGGTCGTTGAGTGTGAATCCGTCGTGGGCGATGACGAAGTTGATGCTGGCGCCGGGGCGCCGGCCGGTCGCCTCGTAGAGGTCCGACGAGCCGGTCAGCCGGGAGGCGAACTCGCCGAGGGTTGCGGGTTCGCCCCGCCAGTAGTCACGCACAGTGTCGCGGTATTTCCCGTTCCACTCGGTCCACAAACCCGGGAAGTTGCCGACCTGGTAGCCGCCCTCGCCGACATCCCAGGGTTCGGCGATCAGCTTGACCTGGCTGACCACTGGATCCTGTTGCACCAGATCGAAGAACGCGCTCAATCGGTCGACGTCGTGCAACTCGCGGGCCAGCGTGGAAGCCAGGTCGAAGCGGAACCCGTCGACGTGCATTTCGATCACCCAGTAGCGCAGCGAGTCCATGATCAGTTGCAGGGTGTGCGGGTGGCGGGCGTTGAGGCTGTTGCCGGTGCCGGTGTAGTCCTTGTAGAGCCGCAGGTCCTCGTCGACGAGCCGGTAGTAGGCCGCGTTGTCGATGCCGCGGAAGTTGATCGTCGGGCCCAGGTGATTGCCTTCGGCGGTGTGGTTGTAGACCACGTCGAGGATGACCTCGATGCCGGCCTCGTGCAGGCTGCGCACCATCATCTTGAACTCGGCCACCGCGCTGCCGGCCTGCCGGTTCGATGCGTACCGGTAATGCGGAGCGAAGAACCCGAATGTGTTGTAACCCCAATAGTTTCGCAAACCGAGGTCCAGCAGCCGCTGGTCGTGCAGGAACTGGTGTACCGGCATCAGTTCCAGTGCGGTGACGTTGAGCGACTTGAGGTGATCGATGATCGCCGGGTGGGCCAGGCCGGCGTATGTGCCTCGGAGTTCTTCGGGGATGCCGTGATGGGTCCGTGTCAGGCCCTTGACGTGGGCCTCATAGATGATCGTCTCGTGGTACGGGGTGAGTGGCGCGCGGTCGAACGCCCAGTCGAAGAAAGGGTTGATCACCACGCTGGTCATGGTGTGGCCGAGCGAGTCGACCATCGGGGGTGTGCCGGTGTTCGCCGTGTCGCCGTCTGGGTCGACGGCGTCCGTGTCGTAGGAGAACAAAGCCTGGCCGAAGGTAAAATCGCCGTCGAATGATTTCCCGTACGGGTCAAGCAGCAGCTTGCTCGGGTCACACCGGTGGCCGGCCGCAGGATCGAATGGCCCGTGGACACGAAATCCATAGCGCTGGCCCGGGGTGATGTTCGGCAGATAAGCGTGCCAGACATATCCGTCCACCTCGTCGAGCGGGATCCGCGACTCGCTGCCGTCGTCGTCGATCAGGCACAATTCGACTTTGTCGGCGATCTCGGAGAACAGCGAAAAGTTGGCGCCCGCACCGTCATAGGTGGCCCCGAGCGGATAGGCATTGCCCGGCCACACGGTGGGCAGTGTGGGCTCGGACCCGTCGGCGTCGGATGACGCCGCGCCCGAAGGCACGGCTGGGTTGTTCGTCGACATCACTAGACCTTATCCGCGCCCGGGCGCTTCCGGTGGTTTACCACCAACCGGTGTTCGCTGCGATCTGGCGGCCGAGCTCAGTGGCCAGGGTTCGCACATAGGTGGGGGACAGGTGATGAGCGCCGTGGTAGATCAGCACATTTCCCTCGACCGCGCCGCAGATGTCGGGTCGGCATATCGCGTCAGACATATCAAGCGGCTTGAGCAGCGGGAACTGCGCGACGAAATCGAGGGTGGGATTGTGATCGGCCAGCACGTCGGAACGCCGGACCCCACACGACTGGGCGTTGCCGCCCTTGGCCAGGCAGTCAGCGGGATTGAACGGTTGGCCGTTTTTGACCAGCCACGGGGTGTCCCGCATGGCGAGAATCGCAATGTTGTTGTCGGACAACGTTTGCCAGATCCCGGTGTAGGTTGCCGGCATCACGTCGCCGGTTTTGATGTTCCAGGGTCGAGTCGATGTGGTGAACACGTAGTCGGGACGGTCGACGACCAACTTGGCCATCGTCCGTTGCACCCACTCGCGGCACTGCGGGTAGGGGACGTTGTTGCCCATGATCAGCGGGACTTCCTCGGTGGACAACGGGCAGCCCATTTTGAGGTACGTCACCACTTTGAAGTGGTGCAGATGCCCGAGCACGTCCAGCGCGGGCAGCCAGTGCTCTGCGTGCGACCCGCCGGCCAATGCGATCGTCCGGGTGGCGGCTACGTCGCCGTATGTGCAGTTGACCACCGCCGGGTTGACGAAGTCACTGATGCAGCCGTCCCTGGTGGAGGCCGGGAGGTCGTCCTTGACTTCCAAAACAGTCGGCCGCATCGGCAGCGTGGGCACCCGCACATGTGCGGTCAGGGCACGGGCACCGGGATAGTCCTGGGCACTGAGTCCGCTGAGCTCCTTGCCTGCGGCGCGCAAGACGATGACGTGCTGACGCCAGGTGAATGAGGTTGCGGTGAGAGTGACGCCCAGCAGCACCACCGTCGATCCCAGCACTATCGTCGGCCGGCGCAGCCGCAACTGCCAGGGGATGTCCGGGGCGGCCGACGGAGATGCGCTGCCGGCAGGTGCCCGGTACCGCAGTGGATCCTCGACGAGTCGGGTGGTCAGGTAAGCCAGCAATCCGGATACCAGTAACACCGCCGTGCCTTCGGCGAAATTGGCGTGCCGGTGGCCGGTGTAGGACAGCCAGAAGATGAGCAGCGGCCAGTGCCACAGGTACAGCGGGTACGCCATCGCACCCAGCGCCACCAGCGGCGGGGCCGCCAGCAGTCGATTCGGCAGCGGCAATCCGTCGTTGCTGTCGGGACGGCCCTGCCGGTTGGCCCCGGCAAGGATCATCAGCATCGCGGCCCCAACGGGTACCAGTGCCCACGGGCCGGGGAATTCCTTGACGCCGTCAATAAGGGCCCCGCAGGACAGGATCGTCGCCAGCGCGACGCTGGCGACGACGGTGCGCAGCCACATCGGCCAGCGAACGTAGGGCACCAGCGCACCGACGAGCGCGCCCAGCAGTAACTCCCACGCCCGCGCAAAGCTGTTGTAGTAGGCGGTCGTCTGGTTGGCCTGATGAGCAAAGATCGCGTAAACGAACGACGCGAGCGTCAAAATGCTCAGCAGCACGACGAACATGGTCCGCAGGTAGGGGGCCCGCGGGCCCCGAAACAGGCCGCGTAACAGGTAGGCGCACCCGGCAGCCAGCAGCAGGAAGGCGATGTAGAACTGACCCTGCACCGACATGGACCAGATGTGCTGCAACGGGCTGACGGCTTCGCCCGCCCGCAGGTAGTCGGACGCGGTATTGGCCAGCTCCCAGTTCTGGTAATAGCCCAGGCTGGCCAGGCTCTGGTCGGCGAACGTCTCCCAGCGAGTCTGCGGTTGTACCAGGATGGTGAGCAGCGCACACCCGGCGAGAACCACGACCAGAGCAGGAACCAGACGGCGGACCAGCCGGACCACTTCTGCGACCGGTGATAGCGAGAGACCCGGGTCGAGCGCAGCACGAAGGATTTTGCCGCCGAAGAAGAATCCGGACAGCGCCAGGAACACGTCCACGCCGCCGGAAACCCGGCCGAACCAGACGTGGAACATAGCGACCAGCGCGATCGCGATACCGCGCAGGCCGTCGAGATCGTAACGATATAAACCCGTCGTACGCGCCCCCATAGCGACCGGTTTCGCAGTGGCGACCGGTGGACGAGGCGGTGACAGGCTCAGCATGATCGACCGCTAATTTACCGAAGACCGCCACTGCTCCTGAGCGCTCACGTCCCGGCGAGGCTGCTCAGCGGGCTCGCTGAGCAGCCCCGCCGTCGGCGAGGGAGCAAGTGGCGGGTGTTCGGGAGGCTCGGAAGAGGCGAGGCAGGTTACCGCGTGGTACCGACGGGAGCCTGCTGCAATGGCGCCTGCTGCAATGGCGCCTGCTGCGTTGGCGCTTGCTGCGTTGGCACCTGCAATGGCAGCTGCTGCAACGGCGCCCGCTGCGTTGGCGGCTGCTGCAACGGCGCCTGCTGCAACGGTGCCTGCTGCGTTGGCGCCTGCTGCGCTGGGGCCTGCTGCAATGGCGGCTGCTGCGTTGGCGGTTGCTGCGGTGGCGTCTGCTGCAATGGCGCCTGCTGGGTCCCGAGAACGCGAACCAGGTAAGGAGCCATGCCGCTGCTGCGGACCGGCGAAACCTGGACGACGTCGCCCACCTCCAGCATCTGCCCGTTCCCGAGGTACATCGCGACGCTTTGCGTGCCTTCAGGACCGTAGAAGATCAGGTCGCCCCTGCTTGCTTGCTGCGGCAGGACCTTCTGGCCGACCTTGTACATCTGGCCGGAGGAACGCGGCAGCTTGATTCCGGCGCCGGCGTAGGCGTATTGCATCAGGCCCGAGGCGTCGAATCCGACGGTGTTGATACCCGTACCGGTGCCGCGAGTGGGGCCGGTGACACCGCCGCCGGCCCATGAGAACGGCACGCCGCGCTGCGAAAGACCACGCATTATGACGACGTCGGTGGCCTGCTGGTAGTCCATCGGCCTAGTGCCCGGGTCGGCGGTCGCCAGCGCCGGAATGACCATCACCGGTGCCACCAGTAGCAGAGCCAGACCGATCACGAAGGCGTAGATGCGCTTCATTTCGATTCTTCTTTCTTTGGGTCTTGGGCCTCAGCGCGGTGACTTCGCGCATCCGCCCGCGGTTCCATGACTCACGCGATTGGCCTCTGCGTCGAGGCCGAACGCCGCTGCATGACACTTGGGAACGTGAACCAGTCGGTTAACCCGTTGAATTCACACCAGTCACTACAGTAACTTTTACAACAAAAGTCACCGGTGGCCTATAGTTCGTGTCGCCCACGGAGGATTTTTTGTCGTACCGTGACCGGATGGTGACTGGCGCGCTCAATCTTGGTTGCCCAGTTGTGATTTCGGTCTCATAGCGGTGTGCGCTCGCACGGTTTGCGCAACGACCGCAGCAGCGCAGTCAGAGCCAATAACGTTGGCTGAAGGTGGTCAACATGGAGCCGGCCACCGAGCTGACCATCAGGACGGCGAGAGCCAGGACCGGCCAGAAGGACATGTACCAGCCCTTCAAGAGGGACACGAACGGCCCGATTCCGGCCGCGGCGATCGCCGCACCGATACCGCCCCACACCACCGGATAGATATACATATCGACCCCGTATGGCACCGGTCCGCAAGTTTCCCCCACGCACACGTTCGCGAGGAAGCCAAAGAGCCGTGTCGGCCAAGTCGTCGCCGTAGCCAAGACGATCAGCAGCGCCGTTAGTGCGATGGTGCAGATCACGTCCCAGGCGGCCACCCGCAACCGAAGTGTCGGTGGTGGCCGGTCGTCGGAACCGTCGGAGACTTTGGCGTCACCGGCATCGTCGGAGTTGTGGCTTTCGTCGGGCTCCAGCGGGTAGTCGATCTCGTCGCCCGGGACGGGGTCTTGGGATTGATGCTCCGGAGCCATGCCGTCCAATGCTCCCCGATGGTCGGAGTTTCTGCGACCCGGCTGCTCTACCCTCGATCTCCATGCCTGCGGCGACTTCCGGGTTGAGGCCCGAGTAAATCAGCGCGATCGACGCCGCGCATCTGTGGCACCCATCAGGGCCTCCAGGACGGGGATCGGCCGAGCAGGCTGAGGAGGCGGTCCTTGGGGTCCGCGTCGTCGGCGGACGAGACGACGCGGGCGAAGGCAAGGCCGGGGCCTCGGGTGTCGTCGCCGGTGGGGACCATGCTGCAGACCTTGAGGCACGCGGTGAGCAGTTCGTCGTCGGGCTCCCAGGGGACGCCGATCGTGGTGGCGACGTCCCAGGCGTGGATTACCACGTCGACGAAGTGCGCGCTGATCGCCAACGCGGCCGGCACCGGGCCGTCACCGAACTCGGGCAGGGTGAGTCCGGCGTCGAGGGGTGTTTCGGCGAATGCCCTGGTGACCAGCTCCAGGGAGGTCTCCGCGGCGGCGTACGGGTCATCCCCAAGGTCGCCGCTTCGCCAGGCGGACAGGCGGGCGCCGTCGCCGCGGGCGGCCGCCGCGAAGCCTTCATCCTGGCTGACCTGGTGGCGGAGGAGACCGTACAGGGTCCAGTCGGGGCAGGGCGTCGCGAGGGTGAGCGCGTCAGGCTTCACCTGAGCAACGATCGAGAGGTAGAAGTCGGCCGCTTTCCGGTCCAGCGGACGGAAGTCACTGGTGAGCAGTTCGGTCATGAGCTCCATGGCCTGAGCGTATGCCTGCTTAGTGGCCCAGATACAGGGCCAAAACTGTAGAAAATGACTGAGCCAATTTAGAGTCGGTCCGGTGGACTTGCATGTGAGCCTGGTCGGGCGGAAGGACCTCGCCGGCCAGATGTACCGGCAGCTGCGGGCCGCGATCCTGAACGGGCGGCTGCGCGCCGGCGAGGCGGTGCCGCCAACGCGGGAGCTGGCGCGGCGGTTGGCAGTCTCCCGCAACACGGTGGCGGTGGCCTACGACCGGCTCGTGGCCGAAGGGTTTCTGGAGAGCCGGGTGGGTGCGGGGACGTTCGTCCTGGACGCGGGTTCCGTGGAGCGGGAGCGTCCAATGGCCTCGCCGCTGCGGCCGCGGAAGGTGTGGGACGACCTAGCAGTGTGGCCAGCGGCGACGTCCGGCATCACGTGGGACTTTCGGGCTGGGCTGTCGGACGTGCGTCTGTTCCCGTTCGAGTCGTGGCGGCGGATCATGGCGGGCCGGCTTCGTCGGTCTGCGCTCGGCGATCCGGCAACGGCCGGCGATCCGGCAGGGCTCGCCGAGTTGCGTGAGGCGATCGCCCGGCATGTAGGGGTGTCGCGGTCGGTGCGGGCGAGCGCGGCCGACGTGGTGGTCACATCCGGCATCCAGCAGGCGCTGGACCTGGTCGTCCGCGTCCTGCTGGAGCCCGGCGATGTGGTGGCGGTCGAGGATCCCGGGTATTCGCCGGTGTTGCTGCTACTGCGTGCGGCGGGGATGCGGGTGCACGGCGTGCCGGTGGACGCGGAGGGCCTACGGGTGGACGCCCTCCCGGATGACGCGCGCGCCGTCTACGTGACGCCGTCTCATCAGTTCCCGATGGGCATGCCGATGTCGCTGCCGCGCCGCCGGGCGCTGCTGGACTGGGCGCGGCGCAGGGAGGTGGTGATCGTCGAGGACGACTACGACACCGAGTACCGGTATGGGGGACGGCCGATCGAGCCGTTGCACAGCCTGGATGACGGCGGCCGCGTGCTCTACATGGGCACCTTCTCCAAGATCATGCGCCCGGTGTTGCGGCTCGGGTTCCTCGTCGCGCCGCCGTCGCTGCACGGTGCGCTCCGGATGGCGCGGTACGTTTCGTCGTGGCACGCGGAGCTGCCGGCGCAGGCGGCGCTCGCCCAGTTCATCGATGAGGGGTTGCTGGCACGGCATATCCGCCGGTCGCGACGTGAGTACCAGGCCCGCCATGAGCGGGTCGCCGAGCTGCTCGGCGAGCTGTTCGCCGGACGGTTGGAGATGGTGCCATCGGTGGCAGGGCTGCACCTGAGTGTTGTCCTTACGGACAGGACGGACGACGCCGGCATCGTTCGCGGGGCGCTGCAGGAGGGCGTCGGGCTGTTCGCGTTGTCGGAGTTCGCCGTCACCGGGCCGGTGACGCCCGGGCTGGTGTTCGGCTACGGTGCGATCGCGTTGCCTGAGATCGGCGAGGGGCTGCGCCGGCTGCGCCCCGTCGTCGACGGGCTCGCCCGTGCACGGGTGTGATGCGGCAGCCCCAGGCACCGGCAGGCGTGCAACGGCCGTCGGTCGCGGCAGGCGTGTGGGTGTCTGCACTAGTCTCGAACTCCGTGGCTGCGGCGACTCCCGGGTTGACGCCCGAGCAGATCAGCGCGATAGACGCTGCCCACTTATGGCATCCCTACAGCACGATCGGCGGTGAAGCCATGCCGCCTGTGGTCGCGGTGGCCGCCCGTGGCGCCTGGCTGACGCTGATCCGCGACGGAAAGCCGTTCGAGGTGCTCGACGCGATGAGCTCCTGGTGGACCGCGATCCACGGTCACGGCCACCCGGTCCTGGATGCGGCGTTGGTCACCCAGCTGGGCACGATGAACCATGTCATGTTCGGCGGGCTGACCCACGAGCCGGCAGCTCGGTTGGCGCAGCTGTTGGTGGACATCACCCCGGCGGGATTGGAGACGGTCTTCTTCAGCGACTCCGGGTCGGTGTCGGTGGAGGTCGCGGTGAAGATGGCGGTGCAGTACTGGCGCAGCCGCGGCCAGCCCGGCAAGCGGCGGCTGATGACCTGGCGGGGTGGCTACCACGGGGACACCTTCACGCCGATGAGCATCTGCGACCCGGATGGCGGCATGCATTCGCTGTGGACCGACATCTTGGCGCAGCAGGTGTTCGCCCCCCAGGTGCCACGAGACTACGACCCTGGTTACAGCGCTGCGTTCGAATCACAACTGGCGCAGCACGCCGCCGAACTGGCGGCTGTGGTCGTCGAGCCCGTCGTGCAGGGTGCTGGCGGGATGCGCTTCCACGATCCTCGCTACCTGGGTGACCTTCGCGATCTCTGTGGGCGTCACGGGGTGTTGCTGATTTTCGACGAGATCGCGACCGGCTTCGGCCGCACCGGTGAGCTGTTTGCCGCCGACCATGCCGGGGTGAGCCCGGACGTTATGTGTGTCGGCAAGGCGCTCACCGGCGGATACCTCAGCCTGGCCGCCACGTTGTGCACCACCGATGTCGCGCGCACCATCAGTGCCGGTGAGGCCGGTGCGCTGATGCATGGACCCACCTTCATGGCCAATCCGCTGGCCTGCGCGGTGTCGGTGGCCAGCATCGAGGTGCTGCTCGGGCAGGACTGGCGGTCGCGGGTCGCCGAAATATCCGCCGGGCTGGTGGCCGGCCTCGAACCCGCCCGGGCATTACCCGCGGTGACCGATGTCCGGGTGTGCGGCGCCATCGGCGTCATCGAATGCGACCGGCCGGTCGACTTGGCGGTCGCCACTCCTGCGGCGCTGGACCGTGGTGTCTGGCTGCGCCCGTTCCGCAACCTGGTCTACGCGATGCCGCCGTACATCTGCGCGCCCGCCGAGATCGCGCAGATCACCTCCGCGATGGTCGAGGTCGCCTCTATGGTGAGTTAAACCGCAGGTCAGGGGCTTATCGCGGGCTATCGCTGGGTGGGTTCACCGCCCCGTGCCCACATTTTGCCCACATTTTCCCGAGCCCGGGCGGCGTCCAGCGCGGTCGCGACCGCTTCCAGATCGTCGTCGAACAACTCGGCGTAGAGGTCCAGCGTCATTGCCGCGCTGGCGTGCCCGAGCATCCGCTGGACCGCTTTCACGTTGGCGCCGGCCGACACCGCGAGGCTGGCCGCGGTGTGGCGCAAGTCGTGCGGCGTCACCCCCGGCACGCTCGATGCGGCGACGGCTTTGGCGAACCATCCCGACTTCGGGTGCGGCCGTTTCAGGTGTCCGCCATCCCCGCCGGGGAACAGCAGGCCGTCGCGGGCCTTGCCCTCGCACTGGTGGGCCAGATACGGCAGCAGGAATGCGGGCAGCGGCACGCTGCGCTGCTTGTGGGCCTTGGTGGTGCCGACGAAAATCTCCGCGCCCGCCTGCACGGCGTTCTCGCTCACGGTGGCCCGCCGGCGGAGCATGTCGAGGTCGAGCACCCGCAGCCCGGTCGCCTCGCCCCACCGCAGCCCGGTATACGCCAGCAGCAGCACCAGGCCCTCGTAGTCACCTGACGCCGTCGCGAGCGCGGCGACCTGTGAGTGGGTTAGGTAGACCGGGCGCTTGCGGTTCTTGCGGGGCAGCTTCACGCCGGTAGCCGGGTTGCGGGCCAGCAGGTTGTCGGACACGGCGTCGGCCAGGATCGACGACAGCACGTGGTGCGCGCGGGTCACCACACTGGGCCCGACCGGCTTCGCGCCGTCGACACCGCGGCCCAGCTCCGACACCCACTGCTGCACCGCGGTCGGCCTGATGTCACCGAGCGCCACGCCGCCCCAACGGGGAGCCACCCGCACCCGCCACTCGATCTCCATCGTCCGGAAGCCCGATGGCTTCATGTGCCCGCGCCGGCGGTCCAGCCACGCCGGCCCCAACTCCCCGACGGTCATCCTGGCATGCGACGGGGCGACGTATTCGCCGCGCATTTTCGAGACCTCAACGGTGGCGGCGAAGGCTTCGGCTTCCCGTTTCGTCTTGAAGCCGCGCTTGTCCGTCTGTCCGCGGCCAGGGGTGCGGTAGCGGACTCGGTACCGCTTACCGGCCTTAGTCTCATAGGGCTCAATCGTCGCCATCGGCTGGCCTCTCTCCCAACTCGGCCAGGGCACGTAGGGCTTCCTCGTCGGTTGTCGGTAGAAGCTCGACGGGCGGTTTACCAGGCCGCCGGATCAAAACTTGTATGTCGCCCATGCGTACTTGCGGCGGCTCGGCATCAATCCATGCCAGACCCATAACCCAAGTACGAACCTGCTCGCGGGTGTACTGCGGCCCCGCGTCGGTAACTGCCAACTTCTGAGATGGGGCGCCCCCGAGCGGCAGAAGCAGCTCTATGGGAGAGATCTCCAGGGCGAGGGCAAGGGCGACTAAGTCATCCACGTCGACGCGGCGCTGAAGGTCTCTTATGCGGGTAAGCCCCAACGGGGCGATCGGGCGGCCGAGCTCTGTCAATCGCCTGCTCAGCTTGGCATAGGAGAGATTTCGTAACTCACGAAGCGTTTCAACATTCTGAGCAACCGCAACGCCAATCGGACCAGGTTGTATTGGCTTCTTGTCCGTCACCGCAGCAGTATGACATATCAAAATGATTCTGTCAGCACTCATATTGACAGTCGCTGCGTCATGATGGATTCTTGTCGCTACGATCCTGATAGCGTAAGGCATCATTTTGATAGGAGCAGAGCAGTGGAATCCGCCCGTCCGTTGGGAGGCTTGAAGCTCGTCGTTTTCGGAGCGGCTGGGCACGAGATCGCGGCGATGTTCCTGCAAGGATCGGTGACATACGACGAGGAGGCAGCCACCTTCATCGCGGTCGCTGAGGACGGCCACCCGGTTGGGGAACTGTTCGTGGACGAAACGGTCGGTTACGACGAGAACACGGACTCGTTCGTCATCCGAACCGCGCAATAGCAACCCGCCCTAGCAAGCGGATGTTGTGCCCCACCTGCTGGACGCATGATGATCGGCGTCCTGGGCTCTCTTGCCGAGT
The DNA here is from genome assembly GCA_963728815.1 of uncultured Actinomycetota bacterium. Classification (GTDB taxonomy): domain Bacteria; phylum Actinomycetota; class Actinomycetes; order Mycobacteriales; family Mycobacteriaceae; genus Mycobacterium. Next base: position 287,493 of record CAVSLH010000009.1, on the reverse strand, counting down.
AACGAACGCGAGCTGATCAAGGAGCGCACCGCCCTCAAGCGGGCGACCTCGCGGGCGAACGGCACCAAGTTCGGTCGGCCTCGGAAGGTGGACGACCCTGAGCACATCACCATCGCGAAGCGGATGAAGGCCGACGGGCACACGGGCAAGGACATCGCGAAGTACCTCGGGGTGAGCCGGGCCACCCTTTACCGGTACCTAGCCAACGAAGTTGCTTAGGCTGATGTATCAGCAGGTCGGCCAGCAAGCTCAAATACCGACCAGGCCGCGCTCGCCCGGCGGATGAAGGCCAATGGGGAGACCGCCGCCACAATCTGCGCGACGCTCGGAATAGGTCGAACGACTCTCTACCGGTATTTGGCGGAGGGCGGCGAGGACTAACGAGCCTCCCTCATCAGGGTGCTCATACCCGGGCCGCCGTGGCGAACCAATGCTCGCGCACGTTCGGGACCTTTAGTCTCGTGGTCATGACGGCGCTCGCCGATCTCTTAGGCCGGTGCGCCTGACCCAGGTCGACGCGGCAGGGAGTTTGAGCGCATTTGCCGATGGTTCCTCACGCATGATCCGGTCTACGCGCGCGAGCTTCGCCGGGTATGGCTGTGGGGTGAGTGGCCTGACCGGTGGGGCGCTGATGCCGGTATCGACCTCGTGGCCGAGGACCGTCACGGACACCTATGGGCCATCCAAGCGAAGGCCTACGACGCAACCACTTGGATCACCAAGCGCGACGTGGACACGTTCCTGGCCGAGTCTGGACGGCCCCAGTTCTCGTTCCGGCTATTGATCGCCACTACGAACCTGATCGGGAGCACCGCCAAACGCACGATCGAGGGCCAGGAGAAGCAGGCAAGCGTCCTGCTGCTTGGTGACCTCGAAGCCGCCGAGGTCGACTGGCCCGCCTCCCCCTCGGCGTTGCGTGCCCGACCGCTGCCGCTGAAACGCCCACGGCCTCATCAGCAGCCTGCGCGATCAACAAGGTAGTGAGTCTGGGGTAATCCCCCGATCTATGTGGTGCACGACGACTTTGCTGGCTTGCCGGCGAAGCGGTCGGAGAGATAGTCGACGGCGGACGGGAGGCGCATGATGCCTTCCGCGACATGTCCGACGACCGGGTCACGCACAATGTCCACTGTAGCGCCCTGGCTGCACCAGTTGCGCACCATAGTGTCGTCGGGTCCGACGTCGACGCCGTCGGTCTTGGCGTGGTAGTCGTAGATCGGGGTGGTGGGTGCGGCCGCGCCGAGGGTGTCTTCGGTCAGCACGGCCTTGACCGACGGCACGTCCAGCGGGTCGGGCACGGTGGAGTAGTCGGCCAGCTTCTGGAACAGGAAGTGCGCCAACTCGTACGGGAGGCATTTGCCTCTCAGGTGGGCGAATCCCTGTTGTCCTCGGGCGTTGAGTACACCGGTGAACCCGGACTCGGGGTAGGCGGTGGCGATGCCGTGCAGGGCGGCGAACTCCAGCCCGGCGTTTCGGCCGCCGTCGGCGGCGCGGGCGAAGGCGGCCGGGTCGGCCGGTGTGCCACCGTTCGCGGCGCCGGCCAGGTGCAGGTCCGGGGCGTAGGACGGTTGCATTTGCGCGGCCCATGCGGTGGCGTGCGCGCCGCCGGAGTAGCCGTATAGCGCCACCGGATTGGCGGTGCCGATGCCGTCGGTGTCGAAGTTATGCACCGCCCGGATCCCGTCGAGTGTCGCGTGGCCTTCCTGCGGTCCGGCCCCGAACTCCGCGTCCGGTCCCTCGTGATCGGGCATGGCCACGGCGTAGCCGAGGACGAGGAACGCGAGGGCCTGAGGCACGTCCTGCCCGACGGTGATGACTTGCTGTGCCAAGCCCAGGTCCGGGTTGAGGTTGCGCGCGATGTTGTAGGAGGGCGAGCACCGGATGCCGACGCTGTCTTCGGCTGCCTGCAGCGACACGATCGGGCGTGCGCCCTGGCCCTGCCACGGTGTGGTGGGCACGACCAGCGTGGTGACGGTGAGTTCGGGCTGGTCGTGGGCGTCGTTGGTGCGGTACGCGATCTGCCACGTGTGTGCCGCCCCGAACAAAATGGTGCTCACCGGGCGGATCGCGACGATCTGGCCCGGGGCGTAGGAGACGATGTTGGCCGGGGCCGCGTAGAACGGATCCTGATCCGGCGGCACCGAACCGGCCGGTGGAAAGGTCTCCGCGATCGCGGGTGAGGTGGCGACAGTGATGGCGGCGACCGCGCAGACCATTGCGCTCAGCGCGGATCGGGCAGCCAGCGGGACCTCCTGTTTAGATACGACTCCCAACACGCAATTAACTCTGGTAACTCTGATCAGCAAAAGTCACATTTACAACACGATGAAGTAGAGGTTCACACACTTAGGCGTTTCTCAACCCGATTACTGTGAACCGTCTCGGGTTTGATGCCGGCTTCATAGTTGAAACGCCGCCCGGCTTGGACGCCTGGATCTGAGCGTAGTAGGCAGCCTCGTATTCGTCGGGCGGAACGTAGCCGAGCTGGCTATGCAGCCGGCGTTGTTGTACCAGTCGACCCACTACACCGCCGGCGGGAAGGTCGACGACGTCATCTGGACCTATGACCGGCCCATACCGCGCGATCGCTGCGATCGCCGGCCACGTTGCGTTCTGTCGGGACAGCGCCGACATCAGGGTCGAGGACGATTAGAAGCGGTAACGGAGCACTACGGTGCCGATCATCCGGGAGGCAGCCGCGCTAGGTGCCGTCAGCCGGGATGTCCACCGCACGATCACTGGGAGTTCGGCAACCTCGGGTGCTCGCGTGAGGAAGATCTCCTCGACCAGCGTCAGGCCACCAACCCAGCGTTCGGGTTGGCGGGGATCGTTGAAGCCGGGGTTGGCCACGCCACCCGCTATTGCGGCCATATCGGGGAGGTGCTTGAGCGCCCAGACCGCGTACGTGGTGTAGAGATTGAATGCCAGCTCCCCGCTGGGGAAGTGGCTGGTAAGGCGGTTCAGCAGGGACACGAAGTCGTCCTGGGTGAAGAACACGACGAGGCCGTCGGCGACGATCAGTGCCGGCCGGTCGGTGGGGACGTCGTCTAGCCAGTCCGGATCGGTCAGGTCCGCGCCGATGCTGTGGGCGTTGGTGGGTTGTGGCAGCACCTGTCGCCGAAGGGCGATGACCTCGGGGAAGTCGACGTCGTACCAGTCGACGGTGGTTGGCGGGTCGACGCGGAACATCCTGCCGTCCAGGCCGGCGCCCAGATCCAGCACGACCGCGTCCGGGTGGTGGGCGACGAACCGGCGCACCACCTCGTCAAGTCTCTTGGCCCGTACCGCGATGTCGAAGACCTTGGTCCTTGGGTCGAGGAGCTTGGTGTTTAGTGCGGGGAAATTAGCGAGGTCGTAGCCGACCTTTGTGAGGATCTCGTCGGCCATGGTGTCGCCGAGAAAGGGGCGTGGCAGGCGGCTGTCGAGCGCCCTGCCACCCAGCGTGAGGAACAAGCTCTCTTGCGCCGGCGTGAAGGCCGGAAGCGCGATGCTCACGGTGTCCGTCCTCGTTCTGTCGTGGTTCGCTTCGACAAGTCGATTGATGCTCGATGTCTTCAAACTCATATACGGTACCGGCGGATTCTTGAGCGGCGGGCGCAGGAGAACGGCGTCGACTTCGTCAATGCGGTGGCTACAGCGATCACCCCGATGGCCTTCTTCGAGACGGTCATGGCCAAAGGCTATGAAACCCTGGTCGATCCGGACACCAAGGTGGATGTGAACACCGGCATGGTCGCGGCTGGTCGGCTGCAAGCGCTGATCGAGTCCCGGGCCGGAAGGACCAGCATGATCGACATCCTGGTGCAGATGGATCGCATCATCTCGGCGATCCATTCCACGGTGCCAGAGGAGCTGTGGCCAGAGATCTTGCGAAAGATAGATGGACCCGTCGCGGCTGATTCACCGGCGGATGAGTTTGAAGACTGTGACGACGCGGAGGACGATTACGACCCCGTGGAACCCGCGCAGGCAGACGAGGACTGCTGGACTCAGTGCGCAAGGAGGGACTACCCACCAGTGCACAGGATGAGCGCGCCGTGCTCAGAGGAGCCCCCGGTTCCCAGTCGGCCTGCACGGCTGCGTTGGCCGCGTGATGGGTCTTATGGGGATCGCCGAGGATGGTGGTCCGCTGCTCCGCTCCGGCGAGTCCCCGCACGCCCGATCAGGTTGTTAGACGAGGCCGTAAATGTCCAGGAGTCGAAATCGTGTCGCATCGAGACGCTGGCCCAGAGTCGAAGCCACTTCCTTTACCAGCTCGTATCCCAGCTCGTGGTCCTCTTCGCATTTTGCGCGCAAGCATTCGCCATCCAGCGCGATGGCTCGGGTCATCTCCACCGCGCGCGCGTCGAACCGCCAGCGATAGGGGGGTATCAACCAAGACCATCCGAGCATGTCGCCGCCGCCCAGAGTCTCAATCGTCAAGCTGCCGTGACCAGGAGCAACGACTTCGAGCGCGACTTTTCCTTCGCGGATGAGATAGAAGGTATTGGCTTCTCTGCCTTCTTGAAAGAGGAACTCACCGGCGTTGAAGCGGACGTTCGACGCACATCCGACTACCAGTTGATGATAACGCGGGTCTATCTGGCTAAAGAACGGATGCTTAGCCAGAACGCCTTCTAGCGTCCTCACTGCGTGTTCCTTTCGCCGGTGCCCAATCAATGCTTGAGACGGACGATAGTGGACTGTGAAGGCGTTCGTCCGCGATCCGAAAAAGCGATTGCCGGGCAGGGACTGACGCTACGGCGCCCGGATGATGGCATATGCCCAGTCGGAGACGAACGTCCTGCTGCCGCAAGGAGCTAGGTAGCGCCGCGCAGTTTCTCGTCTTGCTGTCGGGCCATGCTCGTACGATGCCGTCGTGCCCCCGAGCAACATCCCGAAGAAGGATTTAGTCGACGCGATCGAGCTGGACGACGATCCGAGTCCACTTCGGGTACCCGACGTGGCGGGCCTATCACCGGTTGAAGCCGCGTTGGCGTATGCGGAGGCAGGCTGGTATGTCCTGCCGACCGACCCCGCCGACATCAAGAACCCCGGTAGCGTTGTGCATGGTCACTGGCAGGACAAGTCGAGTCGCGATCCCGGGCAGATACGCGCATGGTGGCGCGAGAATCCCGGCAACGGCATAGCCCTTCACGTCGGTAAGTCAGGGGCGGTCGCGTTCGACCTCGACATTGACGACCTCGACGTGATCGCACGCGCCGGTCGACCAGACATCGCCGAGGCGCTGCGGTCGGCCACGGCGGTACAGGCCACCCGATGTCAGGGCGACCGTGGCCACTACCTCTATACAACGGCACCAGGCGAATCGTTTGGTAACGGCCCTGGTGCGTTCCGGCGCTGGGGACAGGTGCGGGGACGCAACGGCGCCATAATCGCAGCCCCGACGCCGCACCCCGATGCCAAGGCCAAAGGCGCTCACTACCAATGGAAGCGCGTGGGCGCGCTGCGTGCACTCCCTGAAGCGCTGCGAGCATCTCTGTTGGCAGCCGCCGACGAATCCGATCCGCTCACTAGAGCAGAGCTAGAAGAGTTTCTGGACACCTACACAGGCGGCGGCTGCGGGCACCAGGACTGCCGCAATTCGCCGAAGGGTCCGGTCACCAGGTTCAAAAACCAGATAGCCGATGGGTGTTCGCGGCACGACACGATGGCGAGCGTGCTGCCGTGGGCGCTGTCCGAGGCGATGGGCGGGTGCTACTCGGCGCGCGAAGCCTTCGAGCAGCTCCGTACAGCGTTCATGGCAGCATTCACCGAAAATGACGATCCTGCCCGGCGCAGCCAGCTGGGCAATGAGTTCGTCAGGCTTGCGCAGTGGGCAGCAGCGCACGCCGACCCGGCCCGCACAAACCACAACGACCAGCCACAGCGGCCAAGCCGGTTCGCATACTCGCCACAGCTGGCGAAATTTGCACGCATGAGATGGCGCCGGTATCGGTAGCAACACCAACGACTTTGACAATGCGGAGATTAACCGGGTGGTCGACCCAGGGGAGTTCGAACGATGAGGCCACGGCCATGACTGCCGGGCTCTGTGCCCTGGACAGCATTCTGTTCACGCCACGAGGCCGGGACCCCATGGTGGCGTCGCTTCGACCCTGGCCATCCACGACGCCTTCGGGACCTAGCTTTCCTGCGATGGCTTACCTCACGCGGTGTTGCGGTGTTGCGACAGGTAGGCACCCGATGCCGTGCACCACGGCACCGGCTAGCCAGGCTCGGAGAACTCTTGGTCGATCTCCGGTAATGAGAAACGACGCGAATAGGGTTGCCGCGCGGGCCGTTTGGGCTGCACCTGTACCTCGTTTGAACCGGAGTGGATATTAGTTGGATTAGGGTTTGATTAGGGCGGTCACGGAGCCTGCCGGGTCGATGTGAGCGGATGAGGGAAACCGATCGTGGCGGGCGTATTCGTACCGGCACTCGATAAGCTGCAGGACTTATCCGGATGCCGCTACCACCCCATCGATCCCGGGACTCCCTTGAAGGGGCCGACGATCCAGCTAGTGATCCAGCCGCCATAGAAGCCGCCGGGCTGTGGAACGACCTCCTCGCCGTTGACGGTGCAGCGGTCAACGAGCGCGGCCATCACCGCGACCGCGCCAGCGATCGGCTCGAAGCCCGGGCTGGGGTTGAGGTAGCTCCATGCCGCTTTCGGCGCAACCCGCTTCTGGGTCACCAGGTCGTAGTAGCTCGCCTGGCCCTTCCACTCACACCACGACGACCCCGAGGTCTCGCGCAGCACCCCCTCGGCGCTAAAGGCATCGCGGGGCAGGTAATACGTTGGCGGGTGGCTGGTCTCCAGCACCCGCCATGCGCGGTTGGTCGACGCGATGGTCTTGCCGCCCAGCTCCACGGTGATCGAGCCGACGAAAGGCTCCAGCCTCGGCGGGCGGGGGTAGTCCCATACCGACTCCTGGCCGGGAGCAGGTTTGGCAGGGCTTGGCCGGATCGTCATCGCTGCCTGCTTGCCGTCACTTTTCACACGATATGCCCTACACCTATCCGTTCAACCTGACCCAGCAGCCGGCGCTGAGCGTGCCCTGCGGGTCGACCTCGGCAGGTCTGCCGATCGGGCTGCAAATCGTGGGGCCCCGGCACGCGGACGCGCTGGTGCTGCGGGTGGGCCAGGCGTATGAGTCCGCCACAGACTGGCATCGCAAGGCACCGGCACCGACGATAACCACATCGACATCAGCATTGGGCATCTGATTCGCCTCTCGTTCGGAAAATATCGACGGTTTAGGTGTTGGCGGGTGTGTTGGTGCCTGCGCCGCGGTGGCGGGTGATGACGAGGTCGTGACGATGCGCTGGCAGGGTTGGCTGGTCAAGGTCTTCGATCACGAAGCCGGCGTCGGTGATCATCGCTCGATCGGCTTGGCCGGGTTGTCCTTCACTGGTGAGGTAGTCACCGAGAAACATTGACTTGGCCAGGTGTAGTGCCAGTGGTTGCAGGGTGCGCAGGTGTATTTCGCGTCCGCCGGCCATGCGGACCTCGACGTCGGGAAAGGTGAATCGGAACATCGCCAGGATGCGTAGGCAGCGTTGCGGGGTCAGCTCCCAATGTCCCCAGACCCCAAATCTCTAGAAAACACACATCACCGCCGCCGCTTGACAGAGGGCTAGAGACAGCAGTGCCCGACTTGGCTATCCGGCAAGCAGTGCCACTGCTTCCGCAGCACTGACCACCGAGTGCATGCGCAGGGCTGAGTCGCCGGGCGGCCGCGCACCCATAATGACCCTATGGCCAGTACTGGACGATCATCCTCGCAGCCGCTCGCTTCTGCCGATGGACCGCAGCAGAGCGGGCGGATCGTGGTCGGCGTCGACGGGTCGCAGGGATCGTTGAACGCCCTACGGTGGGCGTTCGGGGAGGCACGGGCACGCAAGATGCCCGTCCACGCGGTCTTTGCCTGGCAGTACTATCCACCTTGGGTGGACCCCGGGATGGGCAGCATGTTCCCGTTGGGCTATCAGCCGGAGGTCGGCATGCCTGAAGACGAGTTCGCTGACGCAGCTGCTTCGGTGGAAAAGCTGCTGGACGCCGCCGTCAGCGAGGCCACCGAATCCGACCCGGACAGCGCGACGGATCCGGTCCGAATCACGCAGGAGGCGGTGGAAGGGCACGCCGCCCAAGTGCTGCTCGACAGCGTCAGCGGAGGCGACATGCTGGTGGTCGGCTCTCACGGACACGGCGGATTCGTCGGGGCGGTGCTCGGCTCGGTCAGCCAACACGTCGTGTCCCATTCGCGGTGCCCCGTGGTGGTCGTCCCCGCCCCGCAGCGGGCAGCGAACGCCTAGCGCAACCAAAGGCGGACACCCATCATGGCCACTGACGCCCCGCAGTCTGGGCCCGTCGCCCCGGCGGGGCAGCTCGATCTGAAGTCGGCGCCGATGCCCGAGCTTGAGAAACAACTCGGGACGTCGCCGGAGGGGCTTAGTCAGGCCGAGGCGGCGAAGCGGTTGGCGAAGTACGGGCCGAATGAGATCGCCGAGCACAAGACCAACCCGCTGTTGAAGTTCCTCAGCTACTTTTGGGGCCCGATCCCGTGGATGATCGAGATCGCCGTCATCTTGTCCGGCGCGCTCAGGCACTGGCCGGATTTCTTCATCATCCTGCTGCTGTTGCTGGCCAACGGTGTGGTCGGATATACCTCCGAACGTCAGGCCAGCAACGCCATTGACGCCCTGAAGGCGAAGCTGGCGATCAATGCCCGCGTCACCCGTGACGGCGCATGGGTCACATCACCAGCGCGTGAGCTGGTGCCCGGTGATGTGATCCGGCTGCGCCTGGGTGACATTGTGCCCGCCGACGCCCGGCTGCTTGACGGTGACGAGGTCGAGGTCGATCAATCGGCGCTGACCGGGGAGTCGCTGCCCGCCACCCGTGCAGCGGGTGAGGCCGTGTTCTCCGGGTCCATCATCAGGAGAGGTGAGATCGGTGCCCTGGTTTATGCGACCGGCACCGACACCTACTTCGGGAAGACCGCCGAGCTGGTGCAGGACGCGCACACCGTCAGCCATTTCCAACGCGCCGTGCTCAAGATCGGCAACTACCTGATCATCCTGGCCGTCGCGCTGGTCGCGGTCATCGTCGTCGCCTCCCTGCTGCGTGGTAACGCGATCCTGACCACCTTGCAGTTCGCCCTGGTCTTGACCGTGGCGGCGATCCCGGTGGCGATGCCGACCGTGCTGTCGGTGACGATGGCCGTCGGCTCACGGCTGCTGGCCAAGAAGCAGGCCATCGTGAGCCGGCTGGTCGCCATCGAGGAACTCGCCGGTGTGGACGTGCTGTGCGCGGACAAGACGGGCACCCTGACCCAGAATTCTTTGACGTTGGGCACCCCGTTCAGCATCGACACCGTCACCCCCGCGACGGTCGTCCTCGACGGCGCGCTGGCCTCCCGCGCGGACAACGACGACCCCATCGACCACGCCGTCCTCGGCGGCCTTGCTGACAGCCACGCCCTGACCAACTATCAGGTGACCCACTTTCAACCCTTCGACCCGGTCCACAAGCGCACCGAGGCCACGGTCACCGGCCCCGACGCAACCACCTTCACGGTCACCAAGGGCGCCCCGCAGGTCATCCTGGCGCTGGCCGCGAACGCCGCGGAGATCAAACCCGCCGCGGACAGGGCGGTCAACGATTTCGCCGCCCGGGGCTTCCGGTCCCTGGGCGTGGCCCGCGCCGACGGGGACGGTGACTGGCAGTTCGTCGGTGTGCTGCCCCTGTTCGACCCGCCCCGCGCAGACGCGGTGTCCACCATCGCGGCGGCCCGCCAGATGGGCGTCACCGTCAAGATGGTGACCGGCGACGCGCTGGCCATCGCCAAGGAAACCGCCCAGAAGGTCGGGCTGGGCACGAACATTCTCGACGCCACCGGCTTGGGTGAGGTGAAGAAGAGCGAATCGGCGGCGGTGGGCGAGTCTATCGAGGCGGCCGACGGTTTCGCCCAGGTATTTCCCGAGCACAAGTACCACATCATCGACGTACTGCAGAAACGCGGCCACATCGTCGGGATGACCGGCGACGGGGTCAATGACGCCCCCGCGTTGAAGAGGGCGGACTGCGGCATCGCCGTGTCCGGGGCCACCGACGCCGCCCGGGCGGCTGCCGACATCGTGCTGCTGACCCCGGGCCTGTCGGTGATCATCGACGCGATCAAGGAGAGCCGCAAGATCTTTCAGCGGATGAACAGCTACGCGATGTACCGCATCGCCGAGACGCTGCGGGTGCTGTTGTTCGTGACCCTGGCGATCCTCGTCTTCAACTTCTACCCGTTGACCGCCATCATGATCGTGATCCTGGCGCTGCTCAACGACGGCGCAATCCTGTCCATCGCCTACGACAACGTCCGCTACGCCAACAAGCCCGAAGCGTGGAACATGCGGCTGGTGCTCGGGATCGCCACCGTGCTGGGGGTGGTGGGCCCGATCGCAGCGTTCGGCCTGTTCTATCTGGGTGACCGCGTCTTCGACCTCGGCCATCCGCGGCTGCAGACGATGATGTATCTCCTGCTGTCCGTCGCCGGGCACCTGACGATCTTCCTGACCCGAACCCGCGGACCGTTCTGGTCGATCCGTCCCGCCCGCATCTTGTTGATCGCCGTCCTCGGCACCCAGGCAATCGCGACGCTGATCGCTGTGTACGGGCTGTTCATGACCCCGCTCGGCTGGGGATGGGCAGCGTTCGTCTGGGGATACGCCCTGGTGTGGGCGCTGCTCAGCGACCGCGTGAAACTTCTCGCCTACCGCATCCTCGATCCGCTGAAAACCCGGGGGGACCAGAGCGAAAGGCCCGCTGTCATCGGTCATGTATGAAGTAGGCCGCTGGGCACTGACAGTCCTTGGTTAAAGACGAGGCGACACTGGTGGCAGAGTCCGGTCCCCATTCTGCGTCGCCCGCTGATGTGTCCGTTCCCGGCGCGTGCGGGCGCCCTGAGCAAGGGACGTACGACATAACGAGGAGGCGACGTTGTCGGCGCAGTGGAGAAGTTTGGCGGAGGCTACCCGGGTCACGCCGCGGTCAACAGTGGACCTGGCCAGGGATTACGATCCCGGCCGCCACGACGAACAGCTTGGAAAGGACGCCGGCACCGCGGCCTTGGCCGAGGCGGAGGCGGCCCTGCTGGATTTGCAGGACCGCTTCTTGGCCCAGGCCGACCGGTCGCTGCTGATTGTTCTTCAGGGGATCGACGCGGCCGGCAAGGACGGCACGATCAAGCACGTCATGAGCGGTCTCAACCCCGAGGGTGTCGATGTGCACAGCTTCAAGGCGCCCTCGGCGACCGAGCGGGCCCACGACTATCTGTGGCGCCACCAGACGGCGCTGCCGGAACTGGGGCGCATCGCGGTGTTCAACCGGTCCCACTACGAGAACGTGCTCATCACCCGTGTGCACCCGGAGCTGTTATGGCCGCGCACCGCGGTGCTCGACTCAGACGACATCTGGCAGCGGCGGTATCGCGACATCAACGACTGGGAACGCTACCTCACCGACAACGGGACCATCATCGTCAAGCTGTTCCTCAACCTCTCCAAGGGTGAACAGGAGCGCCGGTTCCTTGCGCGCATCGACGAGCCCGAGAAGAACTGGAAGTTCTCTGCCGCCGATCTGCGGGAGCGCGCGTTCTGGGACGACTACCAGGGGGCATTCCAGGACATGCTCAGCCACACCAGCACCGACTGGGCGCCCTGGCATGTGATCCCCGCCGATCACAAATGGTTCAGCCACTTGTCGACCTCTGCGGTGCTGCTGGAGACCCTGCGGGATCTCAACCCGCAATATCCGCAGGTCGACGCCGCCGCCAAAGCCGAACTGGCGGAAGCAAAAAAGGAGCTGCTGGGCACGGACGCAGATGCGGCTGCACGGTCGTCGTGACCGACGCGGACCGGCAGGCGCCCGGCATCGAATGGGCCGCACCACACTCCCCAACTGATACCAACTGACAGGTGCTGAGCGCCCGCCGCCGCCGTGAAGAAGCAGCGGCTGTCCTCAGACAATTTGGTTGTCGCACGCCGCTGGCTCACTCTAGCTGGGGTGCGACAACAAGATTGACCGGCCCTCACATGGATTCAATCAGTCTTTCTGCCGCAGGACGCATCTCACCGGCAGTTATCAGTAACGCAGTCGGCGGCGGTCGAGGCTCCATCGCACTAGGCGGACGCCCTCGAGTGCAGGCCGACTGAGGACGCATCAAGTCGCGCTTTGTCGGTCAAACACTCCGGTGGCGCGTGTACTGCCGCACAGCGCCACAAATGCCAACGTCCCACAGCGGCACGCACGGAGCCAGGGCCGAAGGTAATCGAATGGGTAAACAGCCCAACGGGAGGTGTGTCACGTCTTCATTTGAGCTGTCGGCCTGGGGAATCGGACAGTGTATCCGGGCAGAAGCCGTTGTACGCGGTCGCAAACAGTCGACTTCGACCGGCGGTTTGTCTCGTAGATACGGGCACGGCCGTTGTGGGCGCCGTAACTGCCCTCGCGGCAGTACCGGCAGCTCCCCAATGACGAGAAGTTAAATGCTTGCTGACGACGGCCTTCCGTGAACGTCGTCGGCGCGATGGATCACATCGAGCGCGGAGATCGTTACGCCTCGAGCTCATGGCGCCGGTGGTTCAGCCGAAGAGCATGACGACGGCTCAAGGGGCGGCGCGCTGGCCGATGATGCTTCATCGAGCGTGGGAAAAAGCAGTTCTGAGACCAGTAGCTGCAGCGCCGCCGCGACCGGGATGGCAAGCAACGCCCCGACCACCCCTAGCAGTGCCGCACCGATGAGGACGGCCACCACGGTGACACCGCCTGGCACCTTCACCGCCCGGCCGATGATCCTCGGGGTCAATAAGTAGTCTTCGGCCAAGCGGAATGCGATGTAGAACCCCACGGTGGCGATGCTCACCGGAATCGAGACGGCCAGCGCCACAAGGGCGACCACGAACCCGCCGACTGTTGACCCGTAGGGGAAAAGATCCACGATCGCAACAAATGCCCCGAGCAGCAACGCATACGGGACATGCAAGGTGAAGCACCACACAAACGTCGCCGCTCCGGCAATGAGCGAGGTCAGCACATTGCCGAAAACATAGTCACCGACCTTGGCCAGCACCTCGTCGCCGATGAGGATCGCGCGCGGTCTGCGAGAGTTCGGCACAAACCGGTACATCGTGGCCCGGATGCGGGGCATGTCAGCCAGGAAATAGACGGTGAGCACAGCCACAATCCCGACGTGTGACGCGGCGCCGAACACCGTCTTTCCGACCTTGACGACACCCCCGATCGTCGGTGCGCCCGGGCCATGGACCATGTCGGTGATCCGTTGTTGCACATGGAAGCGCTCGTTGAGCCTGCCGATCAGCGAGGAGTGGTCCTGAGCCTGCTGTAGATAGTGCGGTGCCTGTTCGATGAATTGGCGTGCTTCCTGCACAAGCGGCGGAATCGCCGCCGCCACAGCACCGGCGAGGACACCAAACACCACCACGACCACCAGGCTGACCGCCGCCCACCGCGGGAGTTTACGGTTGACCAGCCCCGACACCGCGGGCTCAAGTCCCAGGGCGAAAAACAACGCCGCACCGATCAATACCAGCACCGACGACGCCGAGCCGAGGACACGCACCACCCCATACGTAACCGCCACACCCGCCGAGGCCATTAATCCCACATAAAACGGAGAACCTCGGTCAAATCGCCGGCCCCGGGTGCCGAACGGCTTTCTCTCTGAGCGGATCTGCGCCGCGACATGTTCGGCGGCGGCGATTATGCCTTCATCGTGTCTGTGAGGTCGACCCACGCGGCGGTGATGGCCCTGATCGGCAAGCACGTGGTCGATCGGCTGCTCGTTCGTGCTGTTATTCAATGTCCGAACCCCGTTCATCAGTCGAAACAGACCTGCTACGTCCCTGACGCGTTTCTACAGTGACCCCGAGATCTCGCCTGCGGGCGCGAATGCGGAATCCGATTCGAGGTGGCCGGCCCGCAGACGGCGAAGGGTCATCGACATCGGCGAGCCGAAGCCGCTGCCCTGGCACTTGGGACGCAACCAGCTTGTTTGTCAGTTCATCGGCGCGCCGATCGCGCCCCCGGCGGCAATGGCTCACTCCGCCACCTACGTGCGCATAAGTTGACCAAGATGCAACCGCTGCCGCTCGCTCATAAAACGAGACAGCGCTCGCTGTGGCAAACCGACAGTGGAGTCGATCTTGACCAGCCAGTTACATTCGGCGACATGAAGATTGGTGCACAATTGATAGCGACTGGCGTCGACCGTGCCGTCGTGTTCACTGCCCAGTCCGGTCGCGATGATCAGCAGCGCCCGCTCGTCGAGGGAGAACCCGAGCGCCCCGCCACACGACAGACACACCGAATTCTCGAACGCCAGATGCTGCCCACAATTAGGACAAGCGAAATCACGCATGGACCACGCCCCTTCGAACAGCGCGACCTCGATCACGCTTGGCTCCGAGTCGGTGTCGATGGTGCCACGCAGCGAAGGGGCGTCCGCCCAGTTGCGCCCCGAGTCCACGATGTCAGGGTCCGACCGAACGAGTTCTCGAACGCCAGCTGCTTCTGCCCACAGTTTGGACTGGTGAAATCCCGCATGAAGCACTGCCCCGAACAGCTGGCGGTCAATGGTGCCGGGGCGACTCACTGGGTTCGGGGTGATCCGTCCGCGCGGGAGAGGGTTGAAGCCAGGCTGGGGAGCAGGAGATCGAGGCCGCGGTCGAGTTCGGCGGCGCCGTCGTAGGAGGCCAAGGCCGGTGCCAGGGCACGCACCAGGGGAAACTCGGTAATCGCCAGCCGGTGCAGACCGAGCCGCAGTACGTGGTCGGTTTCCTCGGGTCGCTCAATGACCTCTTGCAACTCGGTGAGGACGTGGCCGTACAAGTAGGCGAACAGCACCCGGTAGATGTGCAGCGCATCATCGCCGGTGAACCCGGCGGAGGTGAGCAGCGCGAGGACGTCTTCGAGATGCCTGAGGGTTCCGGGTGGGCGCTGGCCGAGCGGGGTGGCCAACGGTCGAGTGACCAGCAGCGCCACCACGTTCGGGTGGGCCAGGGCCAACCGTCGGAAGTCGTGCGCGACGACCCGCAGCTGGCCGGCCCAGTCCGGGTCTGCGGTGTCCACCGCGAGTTGCGCAAGGACGATCTCCGCGACACCGTCGAGCACTGCGGCCTTGTTCGGCACGTGCCGGTACAGCACCGCGGGATCGCGGCCCACCGCATCGCTGAGGCGGCGCATGGACAAGCCGTCCACACCGTCGCGGTCAATGATCGCCAACGCGGTCTGCAGGATGAGCGGCCGCGTGACCTGGCCGCTGTCGGGTCCGGCGGCCGCGACGGAGGGGGTCATCGTCGTCATCGGCTCCATCGGGCCCGGTCGGCTGGTTCGGCATCGGAGCAGCACTTCCCTTCTGCTCGTTACTGTAGACCATCGGTATGGGTCCACAGTGTTGACACACTTGCGAACTCGGCGTTTACTCAAAGATCTGGCATCAGAAACAGAGGCGCCATCATGCTTGTCATTGTTGGATTAGTTGTTCTGCTCGTCGCCGTAATCGTCGCCATCGTCGGTGTGCTGAGCAATTCGGGGGCCGCCCACCCGTTGACCGAGAACTTCTCGGTATTCGGCTATCACGTCACCGGGTCGACTGGCACGTTGTTCCTCTTCGGGATCGTGATCGGCGCGGTGGCGATGCTGGGACTGAGCGTGCTGCTGGCCGGTGCCCGGCGCACCGCGGGCCGCGGGCGAGACGCCCGACGCGACCTCGCGAGGTCCCAACGCGAAACGGCGTTTCTGAACCAAGAACGCGACGAACGCCTCGAACACAGCCAGCAGGTCGGCGCAGCCGCGGGCGCGCCGGTGAACTCGCAGCCGGCCACGACCCGTTGGAACGGGGTTCCCCTGCTCGGTCGCTGGTCGCGCGGTCGGCAACCGACGGGCACCGCGCACGTCGATGGACCCGGTGGGCACCCAACCCCGGTCGATACTGTCAGCCCGCAGCCGCGGTCTGTAATCACCGAAAACGAAGGAAATCGCAATGAGCATCGGTAAGAAGATCGCGCACAAGGCCGAAGCCGCCAAGGGCGCCACCAAGAAATATTTCGGCCGCGCCACCGGCAACACCCGGCTGCGCACCGAGGGACGCGCCGATCAGGCTAAGGCCAACGTCAAACAGGCAGGGGCAAAAGTCAAAGACGCCTTCAAGCACTGACTAACCGGCCCGGAACAGCTGCCTCGACATCGAAACTAAGGAATCACCATGATCATCCTCGGAATCGTCCTTCTCATCGCCGGGTTCGTGTTCAAAATCTCCATCCTGTGGACCATCGGGATCGTCCTCATCGTCATCGGAGCGGTGCTGTGGATATTGGGGTCGATGGGACACGCGGTCGGCGGCCGCCGCCATTACTACTGACCGGGCACCGTCACCAAGCGCCACATCCGATTCGACGGCCCATGAATCGCCGCATTGCGAACACGGCCAGAACCACCGCCGCGGCCGGGCGACGGGATATCGAGAACACGCGACGGCAGTCACCAGATGACCCCGTCGCTCTTTTCGTGACTCGCCGCCCGGGCCTGCCGGCGGTCGACTATCCAAGGAGACAGACATGATGCGTATCGTCGGGCTGCTCGTGCTCGTATGGCTCGTCGTTGGCGCCGTCGCGGCCGGCCAACGGGGGTATTTCACCCACCCCGCACAAAACTGTGCCAGCGCCGGGACGATCGCGGTCACCGTGATCGCCGGACCCCTGAATTACTTCGGGGTCAACCCCAAAGTGACGAACTGCACAGTGCCCAAACCCAGCTGATGACGAGCACCGTCACGTCGCCACCGAGGAACCCATCGACCATGCTCAACCAATCCAAGGAGCCAACATGACTACCAGCACTATCGTTTTGATCGTCGTCGTCGCGGTCGCGGCACTTCTGCTCATCGCGGGGCTGGTGTGGCTGGCGCGCACCAAACGCAACCAACATCGCCACGTCGAAGCCGACAAGATCCGCGGCGCCGCCAAGGAGGAAACACTCCACGTCAGGCAGCAGGAGGCACTCGCCGACGAGACTGCCGCCAAGGCCCGCGCCGCCCAGGCCGAAGCCGACGTCAAGGCGGCCCAAGCCTCCGGTCTGCAACAGCAAGCCGCCGCCCACCGCAACGAGGCAGCCACCTCGCGTGACCAACTCAACGAGCAGTGGGACCGCGCGAACGAGTTGGATCCGGGCTCACAGACACCCGAAACGCCGAAGTCCGCCGACCGCCGACCACAGTGAACCCCAGCACCAATGACGGGGTGATCGTCGACGTGTCAACGAGGACTTCGGACAGTGACGGTGTGGCCTCGTCGATGTCGCGGCACTTTGAGCCGTGAACTTGGCCTCGTCGTCCTCGACGAAACCACGCCGCACTGATGGGGCGTCGCCCTCGATGACGCCGGCCCGCGTGCTTGCACTGCAACACGAGCGCGTCGGGTACGACATCGAACGGGGCGAAGGTGAAATATCGGGGCGCCAGACCGTGGCTCATCCTGCTCAGCTGGCTGGCCGCCAAACTCGGAGTCCCTGATGCCGCTCCCACGCGGGTGTCTCCAGTCCCGGGTCGACGTAACCAAAGCCACCAAGAAACGGACGTGACCACGATGTTGCCGCACTCGAATCTCCGCAGCGTGTCCGTCGGCCCGCGAGTGGGGCGGCAGGCCACCTCGCCTGAATGTTCGTGAGGCGTCGATGGCAATCACAAACGTCACCGAATACGCCCATCTGAGCGAGGCCGACCTCGATGCGCTTGCGGTCGCATTGGAGGCGATCCGCCGCGACATCGAGGATTCGCGCGGCGAGAAGGACAGGGCATACATCCTGCGCGCCATCGCGTTTCAGCGATGCCTCGACGTGGCCTCGCGGCTGGTTATCGCCGGCAGCAGCAGCAAGGTCGGATGGGCGATCGGAACCACCGCGCTCGCCGTGGCCAAGAGCATCGAAAACATGGAACTCGGCCATAACATCGGCCACGGTCAATGGGATTGGATGAACGACCCGGAAATCCATTCCCGTACCTGGGAATGGGACATGGCGGGTGTCTCGTCGCAATGGCGGTACTCGCACAACTACCGTCACCATGTGTTCACCAACGTCATCGGCGTGGACGACGACCTCGGGTACGGTGTCCTGCGGGTCACCCGTGACCAACGATGGCAGCCCAGTAATCTACTGCAGCCTTTGCGAAACGTGTTGTTGGCCATCACGTTCGAATGGGGCATCGCATTGCACGGCTTGCACTCGGAGCATGATCGCGCGGCGACCGACGCTGAGAAATCCACCCACACCAGAGCGCTGATCCGCAAGATTGCCCGGCAGGCCGGCAAGGACTATGTGCTCTTTCCCGCACTCAGCCGTCGACGGTGGCGCCGCACGCTCGGAGCAAACGCCGCGGCGAACCTGCTACGCAATGTGTGGGCGTATGTGGTGATCTGCTGCGGACACTTCGCCGACGGCGCGGAGAAGTTCACCCCTGCCGCGCTCGACGGTGAGACGAAGCCCGAATGGTATCTGCGACAAATGCTGGGTACCGCGAACTTTCGCGCTGGGCCGGTGTTGGCGTTTCTAAGTGGAAACCTCTGTTACCAGATCGAACACCACCTCTACCCTGATCTGCCGAGTAACCGCTACGCGGAGATTGCCCAACGGGTTCAGGCGGTGTGCGCCACCTATGACCTGCCGTATACGACCGGTCCGCTTGCTCGCCAGTACCTGCTGACCTTGCGCACCATTTTCAAGCTGGCGCTCCCGGACCGGTTCCTCACCGCCACCTCCGATGACGCACCCGAGACGGCGTCCGAAGAACAGGTTCCGGAATGTCGCGAAACGATCGCGGTTTGACCGAACGATACGGGGGATCATGGTTCACGTAGGGGGTTGGCACCGGTGCCGGCTCGGCGCACAGATGGGGCGCCATCATGGCTGCCAACACCGGCGAGGACCAACTTCTGCGCTCATTGCCTGGCGCAAGGCCGCACTCGATTCCCCAGACAGCATTTGAGGAGGTTGCTCTAGCCCGAAGTTCCCCCCGCTAAGTGGGGTCTGAATCCCCGATGTGCTTTGTGAGCAGGTGTTCTGCGTTCATTTGTGGCGCACAGTGTAGTCATGTATCATGAGGATTGATTCGGCGTGTCCTCTGTCTATTTAGGTATTGCCGTGCTGGTCCCGTGATATAAAGTAATCATGTATGTGACGCGGGTACCGAACCGTGGGTCACCGCCAGCAGTCCTGTTGCGCGAAAGCTACCGCGAAGACGGCAAGGTGAGAACTCGCACCCTGGCCAATCTGTCACGCTGGCCCGAGCGCAAGGTGGAAAAGCTGCAACGCGCGCTCAAAGGCCTGCCGGCGACGCGCGATCTTGCCGAGGCGTTTGAGATCACCCGCAGCCTGCCGCACGGGCACGTGGCCGCGGTGCTGGGCACCGCGCGGGCGCTCGGCATCGAGGAGTTGATCGACCCGGCGCGCTCACGGCACCGCGACCTGGTGACCGCGATGCTGGTGGCCCAGGTGATCGCGCCGGGCTCCAAGCTGGCCACCGCGCGTGGACTGCGCACTGCCACCGCGACCAGCTCGCTGGGTGCGGTGCTCGGTGTGGACGACTGTGATGAGGATGACCTGTATGCGGCGATGGACTGGGTGCTGGCCCGCAAGGACGCCATCGAAAGCGCTCTGGCAGCGCGGCATTTGGCCGACGGCACGTTGGTGCTCTACGACGTGTCCTCGGCCGCGTTTGAGGGCCGCACCTGCCCGCTGGGGGCGATCGGGCACGCCCGCGATGGGGTGAAAGGCCGGTTGCAGATCGTCTACGGGCTGCTGTGCTCGACAGCAGGCACGCCGCTGGCCATCGAGGTGTTCGATGGCAACACCGCCGACCCGAAAACCCTGGCGGCTCAGGTGGAAAAGCTCAAAAACCGATTCGCGTTGACCCGCGTTTGCCTGGTCGGCGATCGCGGCATGCTCACCTCCGCGCGCATCCGCGATGAACTGCGTCCCGCCGAGCTGGATTGGATCAGCGCGTTGCGCGCCCCGCAGATCAAGGCCCTCGTCGAAGCCGACGCGCTGCAGCTAACCCTGTTCGACGAGCAGCACCTCGTCGAGATCAGCTCCCCAGACTTTCCCGGGGAGCGGCTGGTGTGCTGCCGCAACCCGGCCCTGGCCGACGAGCGCGCCCGCAAACGTGCCGAGTTGCTGGCCGCCACCGAAACCCAACTGCAAACCATCGCCGTCGCGACCCGACGGCCGAAACGACCCCTACGCGGCCAAGACAAGATCGCGCTGCGGGTCGGCAAGGTGATCAACCACTACAAGATGGCCAAACACTTTCACACCGAGATCACCGACGAGGCGTTCACGTTCACCCGCAACCCCGACAGCATCGCCGCCGAGGCCGCTCTCGACGGCATCTACGTGCTGCGCACCAGCCTGCCCGCCGACACCCTCAACCACCACGACGTGGTGTTGCGCTACAAGGGACTCGAAGACGTCGAACGGTTCTTCCGCACCCTCAACACCGAACTCGACGTGCGCCCCATCCGCCACCGGCTGGCCGACCGGGTCCGTGCCCACATGTTCTTGCGGATGCTGTCCTACTACATCAGCTGGCACATGAAACAAGCCCTGGCCCCGATCCTGTTCCACGACCACGACAAACCCGGCTCCGCCGCCAAACGCCCCAATCCTGTTGCCGCCGCCCAACGCTCCGATGCCGCGCTGGCCAAAGCCGCCCGCAAACACACCGCCGACAACACCCCGGTGCACAGCTTCACCAGCCTGCTCACCGACCTGGCCACCATCTGTGCCAACCACATTCAGCCCGCCGACGACATGCCAGCATTCACCATGCTCACCACCCCCACCCCACTGCAGCGACAGGCCTTCGAACTCCTCGGCGTCACCCACCGCCTGGGCATGTAGTCAGTAGACAACCCAAACCCGCAGGTCAACACCCACCCGTCAACACATCACGGGGAACTTCGGTCTAGCCCTTCGCCGCCCGCTGCGGGGCGGGGACTACCACCACAGGGCAGCGCGAGTGGGAGACAACCTGGTGGCTGACGGAGCCAAGCATCGTCCCGACGAATCCGCCGTGTCCGTGAGAGCCGACCACCATCAGGTCGCATTCGCTGACGCTCTCGAGCAGCACTTGGGCGGCGTGTCCTTCCACCGTCTCCTGCGTGATTCGCACCGGATCCGTCGCGGTGTCCGGGTCGGATTCGGTGGCCTTGCTGACCGCGGCGTCCAGCAGCTCTTTCACCGACGCAGCTACGTCGCTGAACGTAGGCACGTCTGGCCTATAGGCCAACGGGAACATGCTGCCCAGCCCCGAATCGCCCCCACTTGGATAGTACTGCCAGGCAAAGACCGCGTGGACGGGGATCTTGCGTGCCCGTGCCTCGCCGAGCGCCCACAGTAGGGCGTTCAACGATCCCTGCGACCCGTCGACGCCGACCACGATCCGCCCGCTGTGCTGCGGTCCATCGGCAGAAGCGAGCGGCTCCAAGGATGATCGTGCAGTACTGGTCATAGGGTCATTATGTGTGCTCGGCCCGCTGGCTTGAGTACTTCTGCGTTCGTGAATGTGCGTGCTTGCGGCTTAGTAGGCGAAGGGCCGCTGGTTGTTGAAGTGGCCGCCGGGCTTGAGGTCGTCCAGGCTGGCGAGCGCCGGCACCATGTCGTCGCGCAGTGACCGGGCCAGGTCGGCGGAGAAGCCTTCGCGCACCACGACGCGCAGCACCGAAACGTCGGTCGCGTCGTCGGGCATGGTGTAGGCCGGTACCTGCCAGCCGTAGGACCGAAGCGCATGGGAGACGTCGAACTCGGTGTAGCCGAAATCGCCGGCCAGCCGTAAGCAGACCACCGGGATCGCCGAGCCGTCGGAGATCACCTCGAAGTGCTTGCCCTTGCGCAACTCGTCGGCCAGCCAGCGCGCCGTCGACGACAGGCAGTGCATCACCTGGGTGTAGCCCGCGCGACCCAGCCGCAGGAAGTTGTAGTACTGGCCGATGACCTGGTTGCCCGGCCGGGAGAAGTTCAGGGTGAACGTCGGCATGTCCCCGCCGAGGTAGTTCACCCGGAACACCAAGTCCTCGGGCAGGTGATCGTGACTGCGCCACACCACAAAGCCGATGCCCGGATAGGTCAGCCCGTACTTGTGGCCGCTGACGTTGATCGACACCACCCGCGGCAGCCGGAAATCCCACACCAGATCCGGCTGCAAAAAAGGCACCACGAATCCGCCGATGGCCGCATCGACATGCACCGGGACATCCACGCCGCCATCGGCAGCGAGCTTGTCCAGCGCCGCGCAGATTTGCGCGACGGGTTCCAGTTCGCCGGTGAAGGTGGTGCCCAGGATCGCGACCACGCCGATGGTGTCCTCGTCGACCGCGTTGACCACTTGCTCGGGCGTGATCACGTAGCGGCCCTTCTCCATCGGAAGATACCTGGGCTCGACGTCGAAGTAGCGGCAGAACTTCTCCCAGACCACCTGCACGTTGGAGCCCATCACCAGGTTCGGGGTGCGGGTCCTCCAGCCGGTCTTGGGGTTGTCACCGACACGCTGGCGCCACCGCCACTTCAGCGCCAGCCCGCCCAGCATCACCGCCTCGCTGGACCCGATCGTGGACACCCCGGTGGCGGTGGCCGGGTCGTCGTCGCGCAGCCCCTCGGCATGGAACAGGTCGGCCACCATCGACACACACCGCGACTCGATCGCGGCGGTGGCCGGGTACTCGTCCTTGTCGACCATGTTCTTGTCGAACGTCTCGGCCATCAGCTTGTCGGCCTCGGGATCCATCCAGGTGGTGACGAACGTCGCCAGGTTCAGCCGTGAGCTGCCGTCGAGCATCAACTCGTCGTGGATGAACCGGTACGCGGCGGCGGGCTCCATATCTTCGTCGGGCAGCCTCAACGCGGGCACAGGCGCGGTGGACAGCCGCCCGGTGTAGGCGGGAGAGATCGACGGCGACGGGCTCAGCTTGTGTGGCATGACAGATGGCCTTTCGGTGTTCAATTGACTGCACACCACTCCACCATCACCAAGCGCGAGCCCCGCTTCCGGGCGCGACACCGCCGAGCATCACCTCGTGCCAGTTCAGCGGCCCAAGACCCTGTCGACCTGAACGACATCGACACCGAACTATCGTCACGTCTTGAACGGGGAACTCTGCGGCAGACAAATATTCGACCGCCTGCTAAGCCTTGGCATAGGTCGGATAGGAGCCGATGGGCCAGCCTGACGGTGCTGTCGGCAGCTGTTGGGTTGCCGAGCGGCGGGATTGCCCGAGAACGTTTGTTATCACAGTCCCCGTGATGGTGTCAGCGCGCCAGACCCGGCGGGTCGGGCTGTGCGTCAATTCGACGTGCGAACGACCTCGGGGGAGCCGTTGGCAATCGGCGTGGACCCGGGTTGCGACACCGCCGGGGGGACCAGTGCCGTCGCCGCGGCGGTTTCGCGGGCGAAGAAGCTTCCGACATCACCGATCGCGCTCATCAACGGCGCCGGGAACACCACCGTGGTGTTCTTGTCCACCCCCAACTCGACCAGGGTCTGCAGATTGCGCAGCTGCAGGGCTAAGGGGTGGGCCATCATGGTGTCCGAGGCATCACCGAGTGCGGCAGCAGCCATCGATTCGCCTTCGGCGGCAATAATCTTCGCGCGCTTCTCCCGCTCGGCCTCGGCTTGGCGGGCCATCGCCCGCTTCATGCTGTCGGGCAGCTGGATGTCCTTCAACTCGACCAAAGTCACCTCGACACCCCACTCCAGGGTCGTCACATCCAGGATCTCCCGGATGTTGGCGTTGATGACCTTGGTCTCCGCCAACGCCTCATCGAGGGTGTGCTGGCCGACGACCTCGCGCAGCGTGGTTTGGGCGATCTGACCGATCGCGGCGTACACATTCTCGATGACGACCACCGACTTCACCGCATCCACGACCCGGAAATACGCGACAGCGGCAATGTCGACACTGACATTGTCGCGGGTGATGATCCCCTGCGACTGGATCGGCATCGTGACGATGCGCAGCGACACCTTCCACAACCGGTCGATGACCGGGATGATGAACCTCAGGCCGGGTTCCCTGACACCGATGACCCGCCCGAGCCGGAACCACACACCCTTCTCATACTGGGTCACCACCCGAATCGACAGCGCCACCACAATCAGCGCCACGATGACCACCGCAATGACGACGGCGACGACGTTCATGTCTTCTCCTCAAAAATGAAATTCACGGTCAATCCGGTTCTGCACCACCACCGCAGGACAACCGACTCGACGCGGGGATACCCGCGCAATCTCGATTACTTGTTTCACCATGCGGCTGCGGGCATCACGCTCACAAGTGCCAAAGGTCCTTGCCATAACCCCGGCTCGTTGATCCAGGTGGAGCAGGTGGAGTCGGTCGAGTTCGTCGGCGGCTTCAATGAGCGCGGCGGCACCGAAATGCGTGTGGCGGAGCTGTCGTTGGCATATCGTGGCGCAGCGCAGCGTCGGATTCGCCCTGAAGCAGAACGTGGTTGGGCAGGATTCGTTTCGTGCGCGATGAGCCTGAGTTGGACGAAGACGATCAGCGCCGCGGCCCATCCACGGGGTAAAGTTGGCAACGTCGAGCGCCTTTCCTATGAGCGAACACACTCGACTGAATAGGAAAAAAACCGTGAAATCTGGATCAACATTCCGCTCGCCTTATGAAAAGCGCCTAAAACTCGTCCAGGAGACACTGAGGAAGTACTCCTCGCTTGACGACGCCGCCGCGGCCGAGCTCGCGGTACATGTACTTCATGCACTGGACTCGATCCCTGAAAAGGTGCGCTAAGCAAACCTCACCCACCACATCGTTCTCATTTCAACGAAACCCTTCGGCTGTCTCACACCACCGCACCGCTGGAGTCGGCGAGCTCGACGGGACTGCACCGCGTCTAGTGATGACTCTGCCGCTCCGAGGTTTCCTGGACCGGGCATGTGAAGCTGCAACGTGCCCGCATGGCCCAGCGGCGTCGCACGGCTCGCGAATCCGTAACGACTAGCGCATGATCGGCGCTATAAAGCGAGAAGTGGGCGCCGCGCTTGAAGTCGAAATCACCGCGCCCACGACGCTGGAGTTTCAGACTGGCTCCCCATCCGCACACTGACGTGTTTAAGTCGCCGTGGTTCGTCTTGAACGGACAGCCCATCGAGCCCTTGGAGATCAGCGGTGTGCACGGCAACCGCATCCATAAGTTCGACGCTCCGGTGGGTAACCTGAAAGTCGATTACGCGGCGACGATCGTGGGTCAGACCGACCCGGCGGCGGTGACCGAATACGACCTGTCGATGTACTTGCGGCCCAGCCGCTACGCCGAGGCCGACAAGTTCCACGGTTTCGCGACAACCGAATTCGGCACCTACGGTGATTCGGCGAGGCTGTTGGAAGTGGTGTCCTCGTGGGTAGGCGCCCGGCCGAACTATGTGCCCGGCTCCAGTGATCCGATCGACGGGGGCGGTGGATACCTTGCTCGCTCGCCGGTACCGCGACTATGCGCATCTGGTGGTGGTGCTGCTGCTGCGCGCGGTCAAGGTGCCGGCACCTGGTGTCGGTTTACGCGCCGGGCGTGTACCCGATGGACTTTCACGCGGTGGCCGAGGCTTTTGTCGATGGGCAATGGCGGGTAGTCGATGCGACGCTGCTGGCGCCACGGCAAAGCTTGGTGCGCATCACCACCGGCCGCGACGCAGCTGACACGGCGTTCCTGGACAATCACAAGGGTGCGATCACGCTGAACAAGCTGGTTGTGACCGCCGTCGTGGACGGCGACCTGCCCCAGCATTCGATCGATCAGCTGCTATCGATCCGCTAACAGCGCTCGACCGATCGGCTGATCACACCAACCGGACTGTCTTTGAAGGCAGTTGTGCCACAGTGGAATTACGGATGCGAAGCTTTCCGCGAACGTTGCAGAGTCCCACGTGTTTTTGCCTTCGACACAGCGCGGATTGGTGTCGAGCCCACCCTCGGGTACGTTGAGATCGATTGGCCTGCGATGACCGCTGGGGAGATGTCATGGAGCCGCCGACACGCCGAACCGTGACCATCCACGGCCACGAGCTCTCCTATCTGGACAGCGGCACGGGCTCGGTGGTGCTTTTCATCCACGGGATTCTCGGTTCGCAACGCCAGTGGACCCACCTCATCGACCGCCTGCATGACGACTACCGGGTGATCGTGCCGGACCTCTTCGGACACGGCGAGTCGGACAAGCCGGTGGGAGACTATTCACTCGGCGCCCACGCGGCAACGATGCGCGACCTGCTGGACCGCCTCAGCATCGAGCGGGTCACCCTCGTCGGGCACTCCCTCGGCGGGGGGATCGCGATGGAGTTCTACTACCTGTTCCCGGAACGCGTCGAGCGGATAGTGCTTGTCGCGAGCGGCGGGCTGGGCCGGGAGGTCAACCCGATTCTGCGATCCGCGACGCTGCCCGGGGCCGGATGGGTCCTGCCCCTCCTCGCGTCGGGGTGGGTGCGTACGCGCGCCGAGAGCGCCGGGCGGGCCCTGTCCAGGGTGGGCTGGAGGCCCGGCTCGGACATCACCACGATCTGGCAGGGCTTCACCTCGCTCAGGGATGCGGCGACCCGGCGCGCCTTCCTGGCCACGACCCGCGCCGTCATCGACCCCAGGGGCCAGACTGTCAGTGCCAACGACTATCTGCCCGACGCCGTGCCGATCCCGACACTCATCATCTGGGGCTCGCGGGACCGGATGATCCCGGCGTGGCACGCGATCAGGGCGCAGAGGTCGATCCCGGGGTGTCGCGTCGAGCTATTCGAGGGAGCCGGCCACTTCCCGCACCTCGATGAACCGGACCGCTTCGTCGACCTGGTGCGTGACTTCATCGCGACGACCTGAGCCGCTGCCACCTCGAACAGGCCACCGCAGCGGACCTGGCCAGGCCACTCCGAGATTGACGCGTTGCGGTTCATGCCCACCGACCTGATCGCGTCGGCGTATATCCACCTGGCCTTGACTCACGAAGGGTCGAAAGTCCCCTCAGCAGCAGCCAACACAATTAAACTGATAATCACCAAGGGTACCGTCGCTCTGGACGACGCGAACGCGCGTAAACAGCAACCGAAGCCGGCACGAACCGTGGTCAAGACAGGAGTGTCACCATGGCCCCACAACAGGACCGAACCGATGTGGGTCGACACCCCACACCGCCCGAACACACGCCGCGGTTGCGGCTGAAACCCAAGGCGCCCCACACCGGGTATGTCGATGGCGCATGGTGGCCGCACAGTGATGACCTGACCACAGAGCTTCCCGATCTGCTCGCGGTGCTCTCGGTGCGGCTCGGGCCCATTGACCGCGTGCTGTACAAGTTCAGCGACTGAGCGAAAGCACCCACCAAACTCGCCACCGGCGGCCACGCGGTACGACTCGATGGGTACCGACTCCAGCCGCCAAACACTGTCGAAGTCCTTGGACTCAACCGCAACAGGATCGTTCTGCTGGTAGTCCCGCCCCACACCGACCCGGACCGCGCACATGCCACCATGATGGCCGCGGCGGCACCGGACAACGACTCGACCGTCGATGGCTTACTCATGATCAGCCTGCGAGACAGGGAATCCCGCACACAGAGAGCTGCCGCGCAAGAATGCTGGGACTCTGAAGGCGGAGCCGTGCGATAGCTCGTCGGTGTTCGACGACCGCGCGACCAGCGTGTCACCGCGCTTTCGCTCGCCCTACGAAGAGCGTCTAGAACTCGTCGAGAACACGTTGACGACGTGCTCGGCGCTTGATGACGACGCCGCAGGCAAACTCGCCGTACACGTCCTGCATGCGCTGAACTCGATTCCCCGAGAAGGTGCGCTGAGCAGCAGCGCTTACCAGGCACCTTCCCCGACCGTCCACTCGCGGAATGCCAAGAAGCACTGCGGCGCATAAAGTTTCATTGAGTTCCCGCGAGCTTGGCAATCCTAGCCTGGCATTCGTCGCCAAGCACTTTGCCTTCAGGTGATTGACCAGCCAAACGACTCGGGCGGTTCTTCATGCCACATAGTCGCGGTTTGGCAGATGCGTTCGGCGACAGCGTCAATGGACGCTCGGGCGCTGTCGCTGACATCACCGCCGCCTTGTGGAATCGGGAAGATGAATCGGCCGCTCTTTCCCCATTGCCAGATCGCAGAGAAATCTTCGCGGCTCAGGGGCCGAAAGATGACTTCGGTTCGTGCATCTTTGAGCACAACTTCGAGCCACGTGGCGTACTCGACCCTTTCACCGCTCATCAGGTGCGGCTCATTGTTGACGTGGACCTCCCCTGCCCCACCAAGCCTCGTGCGGAGCGCCTGTGCGAGCGGCTGCATCAGTTGCTGTTCAAATTGGTCTGCTTGGTCCTTTTTCATTTCCGCTCCTTCGTCAGCCGGTTGCACAGCATCTAAATGGTGTCACGTCACGTCCACCCGGTCCCTGGGTTATCGGACATAGGCGGCGCCCGTAAGACGCGCCGAGCGTTGCATACCAGAAGCTGGGTGTGCACAATCGCGCCGATGCGGTCGCCCGTGCTCGCGAACGCGGATTGATCTGAGGGCCGCATCGTTCCCAAGCCGCATTGGCGGGACAGACACGGCATCAAAACGCTAGACCTGCATTTCCCCATCAACCGAGTTGGGGTTCTAACGTTGAACCGGAACTCCATCCCAGGCGTTTACTGCCGACGACAGATGACAAATAGGGCCGTCACCTGCATCGAACTTAGTGGAGTCCGTTGGCTGTTGACGGGTAGCAAGCAACGGGCAGCGGACGCACTGCGGACGACCGAGATCGCCCCATGCAGAGGTGGCGCTGCGGGAAGTTCCTGTTCCCGTTGTCTGTTCTGAACGGCGAGTTGAGTTGTCAACGTGGCAAGCGGCGGTGGGAGGAGGACCGGCTGCTCACGGATCGCGAAGTAGGTGTCTGTATCGGTGGTGGTGACTTGGTCGACGCTGAGTTCGACTATGCGGGAAGGAACTTGACCGTAGAGAAGGACGAGGGCGCCGGCCACGCACAGCCTCTAGGGAAAGGGCATCGTCACGTAAGCATCGCCGCAGCAGTGCCCAGCGCTCGTCATCGCCGAGTACCTGCTCGGCCAGGCCGTAGCGGCCCAACCAGTGGACCTCCAGATCTGCGGCCAGCCCACGGGCGTGCGCCCACCTGAGAAAGTCCCGCAATCTGTGGCTGTAGAAGGTCCCCGGTGCGCCCTCTCCCCTCGTCGCCGATGTACTCGGTTACCGCTACAAGGTAACCCAACGCCACGCCGAGCTCGCGGCGCAACCGTGGTCGCGCTATGTCACATAGCTAGCCTGGTCTGGCCCCGATCGGTTGATCATGCTCTAAACGGTTGGGGGTGAAGACGTTCAACCCCCACGACGTGGCCGCCTCGTCGGCGGATGGATCCGATTCGTCTGCATTCTTTCGCGGAAGGTATTCGGCCACAAGCTGGTTCATCGGATTTGGGCGCGGCTGAGGACAGGCGCCCGCAGGGCGAATGCCGCGGTCATGGATATGGGAAAAGACGCAACATGAGCCCGCCGCCTCACCTGAACAGACCACCGGGACCTTGACGGATGGCCCCACCGCGGTCGTCTCGAGGTCCATTAGCTTGCTTGCTCTGCCGGTTCGGCCTGTCCACACAGCGGGAGGTCGGAGCACAAGTTTGTGGCCCTTCCCTTCATGCTACGAGCCGACGCCGGTATTGCCGGCGTGTCAATGGTCGGTCGGGGATCCGGGTGCATGAGTGCGCCAGGTCGGTGGACCCGCCGCGGCGGCGGCCTCGCTGCGCGTAGTGTTGATTTCATGACGTCAGCCGATGTGTGATCAGCGGGAGTGTCGGTGTGACGTGTGGTATCGGTGACATGGGGTAGCGACCTGATAGCCGGTCCCGCGAACCGGGTGATCGCGACCGTGCAGAACGGTGTCGAGGTGCTGCGGTTCGGGGGCCTTCAGACCGGATCTCGTCCGTCGCCGTTTCAAATCGTGGAGCGGTGCGACATGTACCGGCTACGACGCTACTTCCCCGACGGCGCGGATGATCCATCACGGCCGCCGGTAATACTTGTGCCGCCGATGATGATGTCGGCCAACGTGTTTGACGTCACCAGAGACCAGGGCGCGGTCGGAGTCCTGCATGATCTCGGTGTGGATCCGTGGGTGGTGGACTTCGGCTCACCGGACCGGGAAACCGGTGGGCTCGAACGCACGTTGAGCGACCATGTCGTCGCGCTGAGCCGGATCATCGACTCGGTACACGCACACACCGGCCGCAAGGTGCATTTGGCGGGCTACTCGCAGGGCGGCATGTTCTGCTATCAAACCGCGGCCTACCGACGTTCCGCGGGCCTGGCCAGCGTCATCACATTCGGTGCCGCCGTCGATTCGCTCAGCGGTCTGCCGTTCGGAATTCCCGCGGCCCTGGCGGGCCGCGGCGCCCAGCTGATCGCCGACCACGTCTTCAACCGTCTCTCGGTGTCCGGATGGATGGCCCGTACCGGGTTTCAACTTCTGGACCCGATCAAGACGGTCCGGGCGAGGTGGGACTTTCTGCGGCAACTCCATGACCGAGAGGCGTTGCTGCCCAGGGAACAGCAACGTCGCTTCCTCGAGGTGGAGGGCTGGGTGGCATGGTCGGGTCCCGCGGTCGCCGAACTGTTACGGCAGTTCGTGGTCCATAACCGCATGATGGCCGGCGGCGCCGTGATCGATGGCACGTTGATCACGCTCGCTGAAATCACCTGTCCGGTCCTTGCTTTCATCGGCGAGATCGATGACATCGGCCAGCCCGCGTCCGTTCGAGGAATCCGGCGGGCCGCCCCCCGCGCCGGGGTATTCGAAGTGCTTTTGCGGGCAGGTCATTTCGGGCTCGTTGTCGGATCGACCGCCGCCACGCACACGTGGCCCACCGTCGGACAATGGGTGCTGTGGCAAGACGGTCGAGGGCCCAGGCCGGAGGGCGTGCATGCGATGGAGGCCGACCCTAGCGTCGGGATCGATGGCGGTGTCGGGCTGTCGTCGCGTATCGGTCACTCGGCGGGTGTGCTGGCCGAACTGGGCGTCGGTGTGAGCCTGGGGTTGGCCGACGCCGCGGTGGGGGCGGCGCGCAGCGGCCGGGAGATCGCCGGGGAGGCCGCGCGTACCCTGCCCCGGCTCGCCCGCCTCGGGCGGCTGCAGCCCCATACCCGGGTGTCGTTGGGCGCGTTGATGGCCGAACAGGCGAACAGAGTGCCCGAGGAGGAATGCTTCCTCTTCGAGGATCGGGTGCACACGAACGCGGCGGTTGATCACCGCATCGATGAGGCGGTGCGCGGTCTCATCGCCGTCGGTGTCCGGCAGGGAGCCCACATCGGTGTGTTGATGGAGACCAGCCCCGCCGCCGTGACCGCGATCGCGGCGCTGTCGCGGCTCGGCGCGGTGGCGGTGCTGCTACCCCCAGATGATGACCTCGCCGCCGCCGTCCAGCTGTGCGAGGTGGCCGACATCGTCACGGACCCATACCATCTGGCGGCGGCCGCCGCGACCGGCGCAAGGGTGCTCGTCCTCGGTCACGGTCGCACCGCGGACCTCGGCCGGACGGAGTCGGACCGGGTCGTCGAGCTGGACCGCCTCGACCTGTCCGCTGAGCCGCTCCCCCAGTGGTATCGGCCGAATCCGGGCCGGGCAAGTGATCTCGCCTTCGTGTTCTTCAGCACGACGGGAGGACGCCGGGTGGTCAAGGAGGTCACCAATCATCGGTGGGCGCTGTCGGCCTACGGCACGGCCACTGCCGCCGCGCTCGGCCGCGGTGACACGATCTATTGCCTGACCCCGCTGCACCATCCGTCGGGTCTGATGGTCGGCCTCGGCGGCGCGGTCGCCGGCGGGTCGCGCATCGCCTTGACCCGGGGCGTCGACCCAACGCGGTTCGCCGATGAGGTCCACCGTTACGGGGTCACGGTGGTGTCCTACACCTGGGCCATGCTGCTCGAACTTGTGGAGGCTGCCTCGCCCGAGCTTCAGGAACATCATCCGATCCGCTTGTTCATCGGAGCCGGAATGCCAATCGGGCTGTGGCACAAGGTCACCGACCGATTCGCCCCGGCCCGAGTGCTGGAATTCTATGCCTCCACCGAGGGGGACGCGGTGCTGGCCAATGTCGCCGGCACGAAGATCGGGGCCAAGGGTCGACCGCTGCCGGGCAGCACCAAGATTCGGCTCGGGGGCTACGACGCGGCGACGGGCCGGTTCATCGAGGATGACCACGGTTTCGTGCGCCGCTGCGCGGACGACGAGGTGGGCGTGCTGCTCGCGAAGCCGCGTTCCGGACTCGATGCCGCGCGCGTGTCGATGCGCGGGGTATTCGCCGAGGGAGACACGTGGATCACCACAGATCACCTGTTTCGCCGCGACAGCGACGGCGACTACTGGTTCGTCGACAACAGGAACACCGTGATCGAGTCGGTGCGCGGACCGGTCTTCTGCCAGCCGATTTGCGACGCCCTCGGCGACATCACCGTGATCGACCTGGCCGTGGTCTATCCCGTTGCGACCGACACGCACGACGTCGCGGTCGCGGCCGTGACGCTTGGTAAAGACGGCGTTCTTACCGCGGGTAGCCTGACCACCGCGTTGGGCGGCCTCCCCCGGGACCAGCGTCCCGCCATCGTCCACATTGTTGACCGCATACCGCTCACGCCGTCTTACCGCCCACTGTCGACCGCACTGCGAGAGGCCGGGCTGCCGGCGCCGGGGGAAACGACCTGGTACCACGACCTCACTGACGGCCAC
Source organism: uncultured Actinomycetota bacterium (assembly GCA_963728815.1). GTDB lineage: Bacteria > Actinomycetota > Actinomycetes > Mycobacteriales > Mycobacteriaceae > Mycobacterium. The sequence continues at coordinate 254,676 of CAVSLH010000009.1, read as the reverse complement.
TACCGACAATCGGCCACCATCGGCGGCAAGCCACGACGTCTAGCCCCAGGAACCGGGAACAGCGAGTAGGTGGGCCACTCCAGCGGCCAGCCAGACTGGTCAGTGGGGACCCGCCGCTGCGCGATGAGGAAGTCGAAGTGGCGCGCGGACCGGTGATGGTGGCCGGGCACCTGACGATCCCGGAGCACCCGAGCGGCGTCGTCGTCTTCGCTCACGGCAGTGGTAGCAGCAGGCTCAGCGCGCGGTCCATCTTGTTCGCGCGGTCCCACTGTTCGTTGGGTTGGTCGCGGGAGGTGGCTACCTCGTTGGGGCGGCACCGCATCACCCTGACCAGACAAACCGAGCAACGCTAGAAGTACTTCTGACGGTGAGTTCCAACCACATGCGCGGCGAACCCAGTGCGGTCAGGTCGGTGACGGGTGCCCTTGAGTGTCGCCCAGGTGATCCACTGCTCATCCGTCTCATGAGCCGATGCGCTGTATGAGCCATGTGTTGCGAGCCGGCGCATCTGTTCGGCGAAACCGGCCAGCGCTGTTTGTCTCACTGGAACCCCGGTCACCGCGACCGCGCCGGCGGTCGTTGGTTGTCAGCGACTCGCCGAGCCCGAGCCGCGTTGTGACATCGAGTTGTCGGAGACAAGCTGCCGCATCTATTCAGGCGTCGAGCCACGCGCGGTTGCCGAACACGTCGAGGTGCGTCACCTGCTCGACTGGTTTGCGGGTCGTCGGCCCGTAACGCCCGCGCGGCCAACCGAGTGGCACGATGCAGCAGGGAGTGACCGAGCGCGAGGTTCTGCAGCCGCAGCGGCCTGGCCGGCTGGCCAATCTGGAGGCGGCGGTGGCTGAAATGGCGCCGGCATCGCTGGCCGGCAGCACCGGCTTGGGCCACACCCGCTGGGCCAAGCAACCCGGCGCTGAAACCTGCACGACTAGATCTTGCGACCGCACCGCTCGTTTCCGTGGTCGCCGTGCCGCCCGCTCCCGGGGGCCGTTACGGTCATCACCGTGGCTGTGATCGAGTTCGACGAACGGGACCTGGAAGCACGAGTGCCCGACCTGGCCGCGGGGGGCGCCTGGACCCGGGTGCGGCTGCGCTGGCGGCAGGACCCGCTGACCGGGGCGAGCGCCCGGATCCTCACCGGGGTGAAGCTGCAGCCCCCGGACCGGCCGGACCTGACCGAGCTCACGGCCCCGCCCGCGTTCTGCCCCTTCGACAGCGACCGCCTCGAGACGGCCACGTTCTCGTTCCCGCCCGAGCTCACCGCCGAGGGCCGGATCCGCTGCGGCCGGGCGGTGGTCGTGCCGAACATCATGGCCTACGCGACCCACAGCGCGGTCGGCATCTACGACCCCGGGTCGCACTTCCTCGACCTCGACGAGCTCACGCCCGCCCTGGTCGGGGATGCCCTGGCCGCCATGGTCCGGCACGCTCACGCGGTGCGGCGCTTCGACCCGACGGCCGCGTGGAGCTCGGTCAACGCCAACTACCTGCCGCCCTCGGGCGCCTCGCTGGTGCATCCGCACCTGCAGTCGGCGCACGACGCCCACGGCCTTACCGGCCAGCGCCAGCTCGCCGAGCGGTCAGCGGCCTGGCAGGAGCGGAACGGGAACTACTGGGCGGCCCTGATCGACCAGGAGGCCGACGGCCCCCGGTGGGTCGGGCAGACCGGCCGGGTCGCCTGGCTCACGCCGTTCGCGCCGGCCGGGTTCCACGAGGTGTGGGCCGTGGTCATCGGGGCCGCCGACATCACCGACCTGACCGAGGACGACAGCCGGGCGCTGGGGCAGGGGCTGTCCCGGTGCCTGGCCGCGTACAAGGACTGGAACCTGACCTCGTTCAACTTCGGCCTGATCGGCGGCGGCCCGCTTTCACGCGAGAACGGGTACCAGGTCGTGCTCAAGCTGGTCAGCCGCTCCAACCCGGAGCCGTTCTACCGCAGCGATGCCACGTATTTCGAGCGGCTCTGGGCGGAGGCGCTGATCGACATGAGCCCCGAGGAAGTGGCCGAGGGCCTGCGGACCAGGTTCTGAGATCAGGCGCTTCCTGCGGAGGATCGGCCGCGCGCCGCGATCTGCTCGCGGTTGCGCGCCATGACCTCGATCCGGCGCTGCTCGAGCCGGTGAAGACCGAGCCGGAGCACATTGTCGGTTTCCTCGGGTCGCTCGATTACCTCCTGCAACTCATTGAGGATGTGGCCGTACAGATAGCCGAACAGCACCCGGTAGATGTGTAGAGCATCCTCGCCGAGGAAGCCGGCGGATGTGAGCAGTGCGAGGACGTCCTCTAGTGGCCGGAGCATTCCCGGCGTCGCACCAAAAGACCCCGGTGTGGCCGCCGCCGCCAAGCAGTACCCACGCGGGGAGCGGTGACCATCGGCCCTACGAAACGCCGGGTTTGGAGCGCATGCTCAGCCGCGGGCATTCACAACTCGTGTGTGCACTTACTCCTAGGAGTGCGATCATGACAAGCACTGAGAAAAAGACTGTGGTGGAACGAGCGGCGGGTCTGTCCGACGAGGTGCTCGAATCGGTTGAAGCCGGACGGCGGGCCGCGATCGAGGCGGTGCGCAAGTTCGTTGACACTGTTGATGAGGTGACTCCCGCGCTGGTCGACGCGTCGCGGCGCAAGACGATCGTCGACGCCGCCCTGGATTTGGCCGACTCGCTGGTCACGACGCGGGTGGAGTTTCTGCGCAGCGTCGTGCGCAGCGCGAGCGCGACGGTGAGCAGCAAGCCGGGCGCCACCAAGGAGTAAACGGCCGCAGCTGTAACCCCTTTCGGTTGCCGGCGCGCTGAGCGATCTGAAGCCGACGGACAATTTCGTGGCACACAAGTTCGGCACTTGGAGAGACCGCTTCCAGCCAGGGGCTCCCGCGAGGTCGGCAGGGGCTCCCGCAAGGTCGGCACAATCAGAAAGCGAGAAATATGGCAGAGGGAACCGTCAAATGGTTCAACAGCGAGAAGGGTTTTGGCTTTATCGCACCCGACGGCGGTGGAGCAGATGTGTTCGTCCACCACTCCGCGATTGGGGGTGGGCTTCGTTCGCTGCAGGAAAATCAGCGAGTCCGATTCGAGGTCGAACAGGGACCCAAAGGTCCTCAGGCGGTCAGAGTGACCCCGATCTCTAGCGGGGCGGCGGCATGCATTCCTGATGTCGTGGGCCAGAAGGCGCTTTCGGCTGGGTGGATCGTCGTACCACGGAGCCGAAAGGCAAGGCACACAACGAAAGACAGCATCTTCCCCGGGCTCGTGGCGGGCAGTAGTGTTGACACATGAAGAACATGGATCGCCGTACAGTGTTGTGCGGCATCGCAATCGCCGTGGTGGCGGCGGCCAGTGGGTCCTCGTCCGCGCGGGCATTCCCGACCCAGAAAGTGGCCCCACCTGTCGGTGTGCTCACCCGGCTACCTGGGGACGATAACCAGTTGGCGCTGACCATCGACGACGGCGCCAGTGTCGCCGTAGTGGGCGCGTTCGCCGACTTTTGCCGCGACAGCGGGACCCGGTTGACGTTCTTCGTCAACGGCGCCAACAGTTCCTGGTCAGCCAACGCACCCGCACTGCGGCCGATGGTCGATTCTGGTCAAATCCAGATGGGAAACCACACCTGGTCGCATCTCGACATCACCCGCATCGGTTCGGCTTCGGTCGCCGGCCAGATTCGTCGCAACGCCGATTTCCTGCGCAACACCTACGGGGTTGACGGCACCCCCTATTTCCGGCCGCCCTACGGGCGGCACACGCCCACCACCGACCAGATAGCCGCCGATCAGGGCTACACCACGATCACGCTGTGGAGCGGCGACATCGGCGACGACGTGCCCATCAGCGAAGCCGGCCTGATCGCCGCGGCGCAAAAATCGTTTCAGCCGCAACGGATTGTGCTGGGCCACGCCAACAAGCCCACCATCACCCACTGTTACACCCAGCTGCTCGACATCATCCACAGCCGTAACCTGCAAACCGTGACCCTCAACGACGTCTTTGCCTAGCGCGCCTACGTCGGATACGACAGCGCCTTCGACTGCATGCTGGCGATACCGAATAGCGCTGGGCCGCTGGTGCGCACGGCGCGTCAGCGGTTAGCAGCATTCATCGCGCCGATCCCGGTCCGGGTCAAAGACGGCACTGAACTCTTGTTGCGCCCGGTACTGCCCGGCGACACCGAGCGCTTCGGCGAGGGCAGTTCGGCATTCTCCCCGGAAACTGTGTATCAGCGTTTCCTGTCGGGCCGCGCTCCCACCGAGGCGCTCCTGGCTTACCTGTTCCTGTCGTCCTCCATGCTGTATTCGCCTGCCGCCGGACCCGTACCGTAATTCGGAATACTCATGATTTGCTGGCCTTGTCCGAGTACGGCGGCAGGGTGGACAAGTTCACCGGCGACGGGATCATGGCCGTGTTCGGCGCGCCGGTGGCGTTGGAGGATCACGCCGTTCGTGCCTGCCTGGCCGCCTTGGATGTTCAGGAGGAGGCCAAGCGGCTTGCGGCCGAGGTCCACGATCGTGACGGTGTGGACCTCCGGTTGCGCGTGGGCCTGAACTCCGGTCAGGTGATTGCCGGGGAAATCGGTTCGGGGCCGTTCGGTTACACCGCCGTTGGTGAGCAGGTGGGGATGGCGCAGCGGATGGAATCGGTGGCTCCGCCGGGTGGGGTGATGCTCAGCGCGTCCACCGCGCGACTGGTTGATGGCGCTGTGGCTCTTGGTGAACCGGAGATGGTGCGCATTAAGGGTGCGGAGGACCCAGTGGCCGCCCATCGCCTGTTGGGCATAGTCGAAAGGCATCGCGCTACCGAGCGCGTTGAGTCGACTTTGGTCGGGCGGCGGTGGGAGATGTCCGCCGTCGAGGGCTTGTTGGATCGGGCCATTGACGGCCACGGGGCTGTGGTCGGAGTGGTTGGACCCGGCTGTCGTACACGTGAACGCTCGCGAGCGGTGACGTTCCACCAACGCTGCCGCATCGTCCGAGCCGTCCTGTGTCGGAATTGGAAGTAGGAGAAGACGTCTCACCGCCTGAATTACTCAGTTTCGGTGGGCCGCCCCGGCGAGATCGCCGGTGTAGCTCAAGCAATCACCGGCACCCAACAGCAGCTTGATCCGCGCCCGCGGGCTCACCCGGCCACGTTCTGTCAGCAGCCGCTCGTACCAGGCAGCCGACTCCCCGAAATGCGAGTGGACGAACCAAAAGAAGGACAGATCGGCTGCCAGCAACAGCGCGTGCTCCAGGTCACCCTCGGCGACGCACCGCTCGAGCACGGCGCGTAGGTTGTCGTGGGCGTCCAGCGCGACGGCGATCTGGCGCACAATCGCCACCGCCCGCGCCGGGCCCAGCGGCTGCTCAGCGGCCAGTTGCGGCACCTGGCCATCGCCGCGTAACGCTTGGACCAGGCATGGTACGTGGTACCGCGGGCCGATTCGATCCTGCGTGCGTCCAACGTAGGGCCGACGATCGAACCGGCCTAGGGTCATTGGGCTTCCACCCATAGGCATTGGACCCCGCGCGGTCGTGGCAGGTCGTCCGCCGTCAATGCCGGACTACCAGGAGTGAGCAGTCGTCATGGTCGAAGAGTCCGTCGCTGGGGTCAGTTAGCGGGCTTTACCTCGATGCGCTTCTGGGCCGGTTGGGCCGCGGCCACTCTCACCGAGACGGTGAGGATGCCCTTGTCGTAAGTGGCCGTGATGTCGTCCTCGTCGGCGCCCGGCGGCAGGGTGACCGAGCGGACGAACGAGCCATAGGAGAACTCCGACCGGCCCTTGGACTCCTTCTTCTCGGTGCGTTCGACCTTAATCGTCAACCGGCCATCGCGAACGGTGATGTCGAGATCCTTGGCAGGATCGATCCCCGGAAGTTCGGCACGCACGACATAGTGGCCATCCTCCATCTCATCCTCAAGGCGGATCACATGGCTTTCGAACATCGGGTGCAGCCCTATCCACGACGGGAAGTCGGAGAACAGTTCGGAGATCGCTGGCAAAAACGACCGACGCGGGCGTGGCGAAGGGAGATTGCCCATGATGCTCCTCGCGTGTTGGGTTGTAGTGGGACCTAGCACTTCGATCGCACCACTTCGCATAGCATGCGGAAAGGGTCCGAAGTCACCTGCGCGCCGTTGACCACGTAGGCCCACGAACGCCACCGCGGCGGATGCGGTCGTGCGTGGTCATCCGCATCGACACCGAGTGAGAGATCATGCTGCCCAACGACCGCGACGTCGATTGGGCCGCGGCGTTCGCGGTGCGCCTGCGCGAACGAGTTGCGCGCTCCAAGACTGGTTCCTGACTGATGGCCAGCGAAGAGCGCGCCGCCGCCGTCCTTGAACTGGTTCGGGGCCTTGTCGCCGAGGTTCACCCCCACGCCTCGCGGCTCACCGTGACGCTCGACAGCCCGTTCGACGACCTGGGCATTGGGAGCCTGGAGCTGGTCGAGTTGCTGTTGCGGGTGCAGGACGCGTTCGGGGTGGTGCTGCCCTCGCACGTCCTGGCCAGTGCGGAGACGCCGGGTGATCTCCTGCGGGCCGTCACCCGGAGCCATGCTGCCGTGGGCGAGACCGTCGGCGTGGTCTCACCCCCGGCCACGGTGGCGGGCGGCCCGGCACCGACGGCCGCATCGACGGTGATCGAGGCCCTCGACTGGCATGTGGGCGCGACCCCGGAGCGCACGCACATCCGCATCCTCGATGAGTCGGGCAGCCCCGATGACATGACGTATGGGGCGCTGCGCCGTGAGGCGGCTGGGGTGGCGGCGGGGTTGCTGGCGCGTGATGTGATGCCCGGCGACACGGTCGCCATCATGTTGCCCACCGGCCGGGCGTACTTCGTCACCTTCGCCGGGGTGGTGCTTGCCGGTGCCGTGCCGGTACCCATCTACCCGCCGGCTCGGCCCTCGCAGCTGGCCGATCACCTGCGTCGCCACACCGGCATCCTCGCCAATGCCCGAGCCGCGTTGCTCGTCACGGTTCCTGAGGCCGTCCCCCTCGGCCGCCTGCTGCGCGCGAACGTCGAGAGCCTGCGCCACGTGGTCGTCCCTGAATCCCTGATGGGCGCGACCGACGGTGCGTTTCCTCAACCCCGCTCCGTTGACCTGGCGCTGGTGCAGTACACCTCGGGCAGCACCGGTCAGCCCAAGGGGGTGGCGCTCACCCACGCCAACCTGCTGGCCAACATCCGGGCGTTGGGCCAGGCCGCTGCGGCCGTATCGGGGACGGACACGTTCGTCAGTTGGCTGCCGCTGTATCACGACATGGGTCTCTTCGCGTGGCTGTCGTGCCTGTATTTCGGCGTGCCGCTGGTGGTGATGGCCCCCCAGGTGTTTTTGACCCGCCCGTCGCGGTGGCTGTGGGCGATCCACGCCAACCGGGGCACGATCTCGGCGGGCCCGAACTTCGCCTATGAGCTGTGCCTGGCCAAGATCGACGACGCCGAGTTGGAAGGACTCGACCTGAGCTGCTGGCGGTTGGCGTTCAACGGCGCCGAGCCGGTCAGCCCCGCGACCATCGAGCGGTTCGCCGAGCGCTTCGCCCCCTATGGGTTTCGGCGAGACGCGATCACGCCGGTCTACGGGCTGGCCGAGTCCTCGGTCGGGCTGGCCTTCCCGCCCCTGGGGCGGGGCCCGCTGATCGACCGCATCGACCGCGACACGTTCGTGCGCTCGGGGCGGGCCGACCCGGCCAAGCCGGCCACGCGGGACGCGCTTCGGTTCGTCGCCTGCGGGCAACCGCTGGCGGGCCATGAGATCCGCATCGTGGATGCCACCGGCCGCGAACTGGGTGACCGCCGCGAGGGTCATATCGAGTTCCGCGGTCCGTCGGCGACCGCCGGCTATTTCCGCAACGCCAAGGCGACGCGCTCGCTGTTTCACGACGACTGGCTCGACACCGGCGACCTCGGCTACCTGGCCGAGGCCGACCTGTATGTCACCGGTCGGGTCAAGGACGTGATCATCCGGGCCGGCCGCAATCTGCACCCCGACGAGCTCGAAGAGGCGGTCGGCAACCTCGCCGGCGTACGAACGGGGTGTGTCGCCGTGTTCGCCTGTCCCGATCCCGGGGGCGCCGAGCGGCTCGTCGTGATGGCCGAGACCCGCGCGACCGACGAGGAGGCGACCGCCGCGTTGCGCTCCGAGATCGTCTCGACGACAGTGGATCTGCTGGGCGTGGCGCCCGACGAGGTGGTTCTGGCGCCACCGCGCACCGTCCCGAAGACCTCCAGCGGCAAGATCCGGCGGGCCGCCAGTCGGGAGATCTACCAGCAGGGCAGGATCGATGCCCGCCACCGGGCGCTGTGGTGGCAGTTGGCTCGCCTCCGGCTGTGCGGGGCTGTGCCGTCGTTGCGCCGCGCCCGGCGGGCGGTGGCCGCTTTCGCGTTCGCTGCCTACACGTGGGTGCTGCTCGTGGTCCTTGCGGTGCCGGTGATCGTCCTGCTGGCGCTGCTACCCCGGGCGCAGTGGCGCTGGCAGATGGCCTGTGGGGCGGTCCGGCTTTTGGCCCGCCTCACCGGGACGGCGGTCAGCGTGCACGGTCTGGACCGCCTGCCTGACGTGTCCTCGATCGTGGTGGCCAACCATCCCAGCTGGCTCGACGGGGTCGTGCTCGCTACGGTGCTGCCGCCCTCGTTCCGTTTCGTCGCCGGCGAGGTGTTTCAGCATCGGGTGCTGAGCGGGTTCGTGCTCAAACGGCTCGGCACCGAGTTCGTCGAACGCTACGAGCGCGAGCACGGCGTAACCGACACCGACCGGCTGGTCGCCCTGGTCCAGGCCGGCCAGTCGCTGGTGATGTTCCCGGAGGGCCACCTGGCCCGCGCCCCCGGGTTGCGGCCTTTCCACATGGGCGCGTTCGTCGTCGCCGCCCAGGCCGCGGCGCCGGCCGTTCCGATCGCCATCCGCGGGACACGGACGATGCTGCGGCCCGGGCACCGTTTCCCGCGACGGGGAGCGGTCGATATCGCCATCGGTCAGCCCGTCCAGCCGATCGGCACCGACTGGGCAGCGGCAGTCCAGTTGCAGCGCGCCGCGCGGGACACCGTGCTGCGCCTCTCGGGGGAACCCGACGTCGAATGACACCGCCAGACCGCCCAGTCCCGGGCGACACCGAACACGCCCGCCGGGCCGCCGTCTCTCGGGGGGCAGCGCCCCGGCCGTCAAAACCGCTCTACGCAGCCAAGCGTGGTGCAGATCTTCGATGACATCACCGTTGGCTCACGAGCGGAGTCGCGCCGACGGCGAGGTATGCGCGACGAAGAGCTGAATGAGCGGCAGGCACCTGCCTTGGTTCATGGCGGCGATGCCACCCCGATCGTGGATGCCGAAGTCATCGAGCCCGAGCCAGACGGCACCGAAGACACGGTCAGATCGAACGCTGAGCGACCGAGTCGCACCGGCCGTAGGGACATTTACGCTCAGTGACTTCGAGCGGCCAGGACCGGGGCAGCCAGGACAACGCGGTGGCGGCGCTCGTCGAGGCCGAGAAACGGTTCGGTGCTAACCACGCGGAATTGCATCAGATGCATGACCGGGACATGCCGTTTCATAGGGAAGGTCGACCCAAACATCGCCATTTCAGAGGAGCCCCGCATCCCGACCCGGACCACCCGTCTCCCTTGGGGTGGTGTGGTGCGACAACCGGGGCCACCGAGCCACATGGCGGCGGACTTCTGCATGGTTCGCCTGACCCGACCACAACACGCGAATTCCCTCACCTGTCGCGGCAGGAGTTGAATGGTTACGGCTGCCACCATCCGATCCAACATCGACTCTGGGAGGTCATCATGTCAGGCACCGTCGCTCGCGTCACCGAGATCAGCGCCACGTCCGACACCAGTTTCGAAGACGCCGTGAAAGTTGGCCTTGCTCGGGCCAACGAGACGCTGCGTGGTGTCAAGTCGGCCTGGGTCAAGGAGCAGTCGGTGGATGTGGAGAACGGAGCGGTTGTTGCCCTACCGCGTCAACTTGCTGGTGACGTTCGTCCTCGAGTAGCGGGCGAAATCCCGGGGATGTGGTCCTACGCAGAGGCACGAACGGCCGGTGATTCCACCGGCCGCGCAGCTTGAGCGCAGTGACTGATTCAGCTGCTGTTTGCCCGCATCGGGCGAACGGCCAGCTACCGGGGGCGATCCCTGGGGCTGGCCGTGTTCGTCGCTACCTGCGCCGGACGCCGCTGCGGATCTCCGACTGCATCTGCCGCAACTCAGCCCACGACACCGGCACGCCGTCGAGCGTGAGCAGCTCCTAAGCGTCGAACGGCTCGTCGGGCGTGGCGATCGCCAGCTCGATCGGGTCGACAACCTCGTCGACCTGGCGGCGCCTCACGACTGGCCGCCGGTGACGCCGACGCTGTATACGCCGCGCACCGAGCGGCGCTGACGCTTCGGCTGATCCTCGTCGACGACACCCGTCGGCAAGCCCAGCGAGGCAACCAGGCGGGCCAGGGCGATGCGCTGCTGACGCAGCTCAGGCAGCGCCGGGTGGGCGCGTAGCCGACGGCCTATCACGCGACGGGTCCGCCACATCACGCCAGCCGCGCCGCGACGGCGGCACCCGAGAAACACGCGAAGTCTCGCGCGGGTGTCACAAATGTCACATCCAACTGGGCGGATATAAGTGAGAGCATCACGGCATGACCCACCACACCGACGACGCCGAAGTCGTGCGGGGTTTACACAACAGCCTGCGCGACAAAGTGGAGCAGATGTACCGCCAGGCCGCGAGTGTCAAACAACCCGACGGCACCTGGTGGGCGCCACCCAACGAGGAATTCGACCGCTGGTGGGCGCAATACTTCGAGCCCTATCAGCCCTGACAGGGGTTTTACTCGGTGTCGGGCGGCCACCCCGCGACGACCGGCTCAACGTCTTGACCGCCGCGAACCGGCGCCCAACTCGACAACGAGCGCAGCCACACCGGCAGGGGCGGTAGAGCGACCTAAAAGAGGTGGCCGGGGCCTCGTCTACTCGCAGGGGCCCCGGCCACTCGGGGCGCCACCGTCCGGGGGTCGGCGGCGGTTTTTAGCCCCGCAATCTGGTCACACGCGCACGGGAAGCTATACCAGAAACGCGTCAGGCTGGACGCCGTTTTTGAATACCCCGTGGGGTTTTGTTCAGCCCTTGCCCCGAGGGTCCTTTCCACATCAGGCGGAGCAGGGACCATCGGCCCTATAGAACGCCGGGGTCGGAGCGCATTCTGATGCCGATACTCACTGCTGCACTCAACCCCAGGAGCGCGATCATGGTAGAGAACACCGAGAAGAAGACCGTGGCGGAACGAGCGTCAGACCTGACCGAACGAGCAGCAGGCCTGTCCGACGAAGTGCTCAAGTCGGTCGAATCCGGACAACGGACCGCGATCGATGCCGTGCGCAAGTTCGTTGGCGCCGTCGATGAGTCGATGCCCGCGCACGGCGGCGACCACCCGTCGAGACGTAAGACCATCGTCGACGCCGCCCTGGAGATGGCGGACAAGCTCGTCAAGACGCAGTACGAGTTCATACGAAGCGTCATTGGCAGCGCGAGTGAGACGCTGAAAAGGCAGGGCGACGAAAAGGAAAGTGGCTGATTAGTCGCTGCCCGCGGGTGACATCGCCCGCACCGCCGCCAACTATTTCCAGAACTTGGCGACCTTTTCCCGGCGAGTATTCAAACCCTGCGAGGTAGGAAACGCGCAAAGATAATTCTCGTGGGAACGGAAGCTTGCAGTCAGGTCGGCGGCGGCTGGAGTCGGACTCACCTTGCAATCATGTTTGTCGAGCGCGACGGATCGGCACAACGTTCGGCGCGCTGACCGAACGGCTCATCGCTTCCAGCGCGGCCTCCGCCAGGACCCGGTTCCGGTGCCATAACGAGTCGGCAAGCGAGGCCACCAACCAAGCCTAAGCCTCCGCATGGCCTGGCCACCGCGAGCGTCGACGACCCGAATCGCAGCCAACGCTCGGACCCATGGATTGAGCCGGATCGTCAATCCGTGGGCCGAGGCGATGCCATGACGGCGATCCATTCTGTACCCCTATTGATCGGCGCCCGTGCCCACATTTTGCCCACAATTGCCCACCAAACAGCCTGTTTGAGTGTGAATCACTGTGATGTCTTTTCGCTGGTAGAGCAGTTTTCAGCCGCCTGAACTGCGCGCCCGCCGAGATCGCGCAGATCACCTCCGCGATGGTCGAGGTCGCAAGACTCGTAGGCTGAACTGAAGATGAAGACACCGATCGACACGTCACCGCTGGCCTGGCTGGACGAGGTGCAGCAGCAGCGCCGGCAGGCCGGGCTGCGACGCGCATTACGGCCGCGCCCTGCCGTGGCCACCGAGCTGGATCTGGCGTCCAACGATTACCTCGGTCTGTCACAGCATCCCGACGTCATCGACGGCGGTGTTCAGGCGCTGCGGGTCTGGGGTGCGGGTGCCACGGGTTCACGGCTGGTCACCGGTGATACCGAGCTGCACCAGGAATTCGAGTCCGAGCTTGCCGAATACGTCGGCGCGTCCGCCGGTCTGGTGTTCTCCTCGGGATACACAGCCAACCTAGGGGCTGTCGTCGGCTTGTCGGGCCCGGGTTCGATTGTGGTTTCCGACGCCCATTCGCACGCGTCCCTGGTAGATGCCTGCCGGCTGTCGCGGGCCCGGGTGGTGGTGACGCCGCACCGCGACGTAGACGCCGTGGACACAGCGCTGGCGTCACGCGACGAGGAGCGCGCCGTCGTCGTCACCGACTCGGTATTCAGCGCCGACGGTGCGCTGGCCCCTATCCGCGAGTTGCACGACGTGTGCCGCCGGCACCGCGCGCTGCTCATGGTCGACGAGGCGCACGGCCTGGGTGTGCGCGGCGGTGGGCGAGGGCTGCTGCACGAGCTCGGGTTGGCGGGTGCGCCCGACGTCGTGATGACCACGACGTTGTCCAAGGCACTCGGCAGCCAAGGCGGTATGGTTCTCGGGCCTTCAGCAGTGCGCGCTCATCTGATCGATGCCGCGCGCCCTTTCATCTTCGACACCGGCCTGGCGCCGGCGGCGGTGGGTGCTGCGCGGGCCGCGCTGCGAGTCCTGCGGGCCGAGGCGTGGCGGCCGGAAGCGGTGCTGCGGCACGCCCGCATCCTGGCCGAAATCTGCGACGTACCCGAGGTGCCGCAGTCGGCGGTGGTGTCGGTGATCCTGGGCGATCCGGAGGTGGCGATGGCCGCCGCGACCGCCTGCCTGGACGCCGGCGTGCGGGTGGGTTGCTTCCGGCCGCCCACCGTGCCGGCCAGGACGTCGCGGCTGCGGCTCACCGCGCGTGCTTCCCTGGATGCCGCGGAGCTGGAGGTGGCTCGCCAGGTGCTGACGGACGTGCTTTCTGTGGCGCGCCGTTGACCGTCCTGGTCGTCACAGGTACCGGCACGGGGGTCGGTAAGACGGTCGCCAGTGCGGCGCTGGCGTGTCATGCGCATCAGGCCGGCCTGGACGTCGCGGTGTGTAAACCGGTTCAGACCGGCACCGACTCGGGTGATGATGACCTCGCCGAGGTGGCCCGACTGTCCGGGGTGACCGAGCTCGCCGGATTGGCGAGGTATCCGCAGCCACTGGCGCCGGCCGCCGCGGCCGAGCAGGCCGGGATGGCGTTGCCCACCCGTGACCAGCTGCTGCGGCTCATCGGCAGCCTGGACCGCCCGGGACGGTTGACCATGGTCGAAGGCGCCGGCGGGCTGCTGGTCGAACTCGCCGACTCGGGTGTCACGTTGCGTGATCTCGCCGTCGAGCTGGGTGCTGCGGTGCTGGTCGTGGTCAGCGCGGAACTGGGAACCCTCAATCACACCGCGCTGACTCTGGAATCGCTTGCCGCACATTGGGTTTCGTGCGCCGGGTTGGTGATTGGCAGCTGGCCGGAGCGGCCCGGATTGGTGGAGACCTCGAATCGGTCTGCGCTGGGCAGGCTGGCACCGGTGCGGGCTGCGCTGCCCGCAGGCGCCGGATCGATGGACACCACGGACTTCGCGGCGATGAGCGCGGCGGTGTTCGACCGCGACTGGGTGTCCACATTGGTCCGCTGATGGTGCATTCAATCGAGCTGGTCTTCGACCCCGACACCGAGGCGGCAGTCCGTCGCATCTGGGGCGACCTGGCCGGCGCCGGAATACCCAGCCAGGCGCCCGCCAGTCGTCCACACGTGACGCTGGCCGTCGCCGAACGGGTCGACCCGGAAGTCGACGAGCTGTTAGGTCCGGTTAGCCAACAGCTGCCGCTGGGCGCCGCGATCGGTGCACCCGTGTTGTTCGGCCGGGCAAACGTCGTGTTCGCGCGGCTCGTGGTGCCGACGACTGATCTGTTGGCGCTGCATGCCGAGGTGCACAGGCTGTGCCTTCCGCATCTGACGCCCGCGCCGATGTCCAACAGCCTGCCCGGTCGGTGGACCGCACATGTCACGTTGGCCCGCCGGGTCGGTGGCGCCCAGCTCGGGCGTGCGTTGCACATTGCGGGGCGACCACCCCAGATCGACGGATACTTCTCAGGTCTGCGCCGCTGGGACGGAAACAAGAAGGTCGAGCATCTGATCAGCTGACGGGGTAACCGCCGTTGGTCCCCAGCAGACCAGAGAGCCACTGCCCGGAGGCGGTGGCTCTCCTACCTGATGGGATCGAACCAGGACTTCACTGCTTCGATCACGAAGACGGCCGCTGCCGTGTTCTGGTCAGCCGGCAACAAGATCGCGGCGCCGGGTGAACTTGATGTCGAGACTGCGCAGGTAGGTCTGCAGCCCCGCGTCCTGAATTGGGATCAGGTGCGCCGGCGTATCGGTCTCGTTGTAGTGGGCGTGCCACATGCCCGGCGGGGTGGTGAAGGCGCCGCCGGCCTGCCAATCCACCTTGATCGGGGCGAGGATCTCGCCATGCTCGTTGAGGCGGGTGCCCAGCAAGGTGTAGCACCCGCTCGGTGGCGCATCGAGAATCAAGTCCAGTGCAACCGACTGGTGCCGGTGCGGGCGCTGCTCCTGGCCTGCGGGCAGCACCCCGAACATGGCCCACAGCACGTGGGTGATGGTCAGTGTCTGCTCCTGGTTGTCGTTAGCCAGCAGCACGCTGACCCGGCTCTTGTCGTTGGCGCCGGGCCGGGAGGCGATGTCCTCCAGCTTGGCCACGGCATCGGCGCGGCGAAACTTGGTCGCCCGAAACTTCGGCTCGCGCGCCTCCGCACCCAGATACCGCAGCAGCGGCGCGTCATGCACCCAATACATGGCCGCCTCGGCGTCGGCGTAGAACACCGAGCGGGCACCCGCGGGCAGGGTTAAGAAGTCGCCCTTTTCCCATCGGACCAGTCGGCCGTTGACCGCCGCGAAGCCCCGCCCGTAGAGCACGTAATACAACTGCGAGGTGGCGTTCGGGCTGGTGTCGATTTGCTCACCGGCGCGGATGCGCAGGAAGTTGGCCAACAGCGCCGGGCTGGTCGCCGCACCGGTCGTGATACCCAGCTCTTTGGACAAATCCAACGGAATCGCGCCGGTCGGCTGGTCCATGTAGATCTCGGGGTCGAACCGGACGATCGGCACCTTCGGCGCGTCGCCGGCGCCGATCGGGTTGGCGGCCTTGGAATATTCGAAGTAGCGGGCGTCATCGGCCCAGTCTTCAAACCGGCCTTCAAACCCGTACTGGGCCACATTGGTCATCGGCGCCGGAATAGTCGGATCCAGGTTCACCGATCCGGCGGCTGACTGTTCTTGATTCGCGATGGACATTGCGTGTCTCCCTTCAGCACTCTGACGCAACTTGTACCTGAATAGTATCTATCTTGTATCTCAGTTTCAAGGGATTTTCTGGCTTGGGGCGACGACCGAGCCCAGCGGTGTGATGACCGAATTTGGGCCGTCTTCGGGCTTGGCGCCGTCGACATGCAGCCGGTCGACCCGACGCAGCCGTCATGGCGTCAGATGTGACGCCGGTCGCTGCGTACCGCAGTGTTGCGCGCCGAAATTCAGTCGGGGACGAAGTCGAACGTGTCGGGGTTGGGCCCGGTGCGGCCCGACTCGCCACGGTCGAGGCCGGTGATGGCGTCCATCTCGCCGCTGTTGAGGCTGAAATCGAAGATGTCGAAGTTCGACTTCATCCGCTGGCGGTGCACCGACTTCGGGAATACGATGTCGCCGCGCTGGATGTGCCAGCGCAGCACCACCTGCGCAGGCGTTTTGTGGTGCGCATCGGCGATGCGGGTGATGAGCTCGTCGTCGAGCACCTTGCCCTGCGCGATCGGCGACCAGGCCTCGGTCGCGATCCGGTGCTCGCCGTCGTAGGTGCGCACCTGCTCATTGGTGAAGTACGGGTGTACCTCGATTTGGTTGACTGCGGGCACGGTCTGCGAGCCCTGGGCGAGTCGGTGCAGATGGGCAACCTGGAAGTTCGACACGCCGATGCTGCGTGCCCGGCCGTCCTTGGCGAACTCCTCCAACACGTTCCATGTGGAGACGAAGTCACCGTCATAAAGAGTGGGCAGCGGCCAATGGATCAGAAACAGGTCGACGTAATCAGAACTCAGCGCGCTCAATGTGGCGTCGAACGCGCGGCGCGCGTCGTCGGGCCGGTGAAACCCGTTGTTGAGCTTGCTGGTGATAAACACCTCGCCGCGGTCCAGCCCGGCATCGCGGATGCCCTGACCGACTTGCTGCTCATTGCCATACATCTCGGCGGTGTCGATGTGGCGGTAGCCAACCTCAAGCGCAGAACGCACCGCCGCGGCAGTCTGATCCGGTTTGATCTGGAAGACGCCAAAACCCAGTTGCGGGATGGTGTTGCCGTCATTGAGCGTAATCGACGGGACAGAACTCATCTGCTGGCCTCCTGGCGATTCCGGTGGTTGCGATCGTTGTTGTGCCTGCCCGTCGGTGCGACGGTACAAACACGGTCCCGAAAACAACTTTGCGCCGGCTATTGACCGATGTCATCTTGTCGACCGGGTTGTCGAGCCCGGCAAGGTGACGCAGTCGTGGCTTCCGACCAGTGACGATACGCTGGTGTACCGTCATGGACACATGCGGGATACGACTTAGCTGCAAGGGAGGGTGTCGTGGCGACGAAGCCGACCGGTGGCCGGGCCGCGGCCAAGGACCGCGCGCTGGATTACGTCAAGAGTCAGGTGCTCACCGGAGCGTTTCCCGGTGGGGAATTGATCAGCGAGGGTGAGGTCGCGGCTGCGCTGGGCATGTCGCGCACTCCGGTGCGGGAAGCCTTCCTGCGGCTGGAGGCTGAGGGACTGCTCCGGTTGTACCCGCAGCGCGGTGCCCTCGTCGTGCCAGTTTCCTCGGAAGAGGCCCGCGCGGTCATCGAGGCCAGGCAGGTTTTGGAACAGTTCGCGGCCAGCAAAGTGGTCGGGCGTGGCCCCGCAGCGTGCACAGCGGTATTCGAACGGCTGTCGGGGGAGCTGCAACGGCAGCGCGACGCCGCCGCCAAGCCCGACTGGCAAGAATTCTTAGACGCCGACCGCGCCTTTCACATGATCACCCTTGACGAGTCGGGGAACCGCATCCTGTCCGATTTCTACTCATTGCTGCGCGACCGTCAGATGCGGATGACCGGCGAACAGGTGATCCGCGATGGGCAGCGGATGACGACGATCATGGACGAGCATCGAGGTATCGCCGAAGCACTGCGCGACGGCGACCGCACCCGGGCCCTGGAAGCCGTGCGGACCCACCTGGCAAGCACGGTGCGAACTCTCGGTCTCGCCGTCGAGCATCCGGCGTAGTGGCCCGGCGCCGAGTGTCCGGCCAGCCGGCTCGTTTTTATCCGCCGAAGAGCAGATACAAGCCGGTGAAGGTGTAGCCGACCATTACCAGCATCATGGTGAGCTGCCCGGTGAGCTGATGGCCCGCAGGCAGTAGCCCCAGAGCCTTGTCGTGGGCCGCGATCACCGCCACGATGTGCCCGGTGACCACGCATGCCACCTTGCTCGCGGCAAGCACCGGGGGGTGCTGAGACAACACATAGGCGACGTGCATGTGCGCCAGCTCCAACAGATCCCATCCCCGACCGAACGGATCGGCGAGGGCGATGACGGCTTGTTGTCCGCGTTCCACCAGGTATGAGAGGTAGTGCGCGAAGATATAGCCCACCACGATCGGGATCAGCGAGTGCGCCATTTGACCGGGCAACGCACGACGCTGCGCGCGGTCAACGCCGCCGGTCACCCTTGCTGCGAGCGAAAAGGTCACTGCCACAACCGAAACGAACACAAGCAGGCCGATGGTCCGCAGTATCGACGACGACAGCGTCGCCGGCACACCGTGGGCGAGGCGGGACAGCCGATCGGCGAAGTTGCGCCAGGTCGGCGACGACGAGTAACTGTCGAACCCCGTCGAACCGAGCAGCACCGCCAGCATCGCGACGACACCCGGGCGCACGGGCAGGGACGACAGATGGTCGAGCGGGTTTCCGATGACGATTCTCCCGGTGGCCGGATTTCGGCGAAACGGTGAGAGCCGCGAGACCGCCATGCTGTACACGCCGAACGGGTCGGCCCGGGCTAACCAGCGCTGCCCGCACAGCCACGCCCCGACCAGCATCAGCACGGCATAGATCAGCAGCCACGCCTTGACCCCCGGCAGCGACGCCGAGTTCGGGCCGGCCAGTTCCATCCAGACGAAGGCGAACAGGCCTACCGTTGCCGGGCGATATCCCCAGCTTTCGGGATAGGACCGCCGCGACCGCCGCAGTCGCCCCGGCGCGATCCGCCGGAGCAGTAGATAGACCGTGCGCATCGGTGAGATCACTCGCCAGACCGGTCCGAAAAGCAACGAGAGCGCCACCAACCCGACCCACAACAGCACGTAGAACACGCCGAGCAGAGCATTTGACTGCGTCTGCGGACCCCAGACCCCGGCCAGCACCACCCACACCGCGAAAACCAACGCCACCCCGGCAGCCGTCCAGCGGGTCACCCGGGCATCGACCAGCGTGGTCAGTGCCGTCGGCAACGGGTGGCCCGGCTTGAGCCGATCAAACCGCGGCTGCCGCCACGCGAACGCAACCAGGGCAAAAGTGAACGTCAACGCCCATGCTGCTCCGACCATCGCGTAGGCGTAAGGGACCGGAAGATCGCCTGACCCCCCAAGACCGTGCGCGAGCACCACCGTCGCGCGATCGGTGTTCACGGCTGCACTTGAATGGTCGCGATTGTGCGGTCCAGGTGATGCAGCTCTACCTCGACATTGCCGGGGACGTCGACTTTGAACTGAAACGTTTGGTTGGGTGCGGCTGCGACTTGGAACTTGTGATCGGGCACCGAGTGCACGTGCAACTCATCGTCGGCGTCGCTGGTGACTCGCAAGGTGATCGGCTGGCCGACCTTGGCGCCCACGGTGGCGTTGGTCGGAGTGACCTGCCCTTTGGCGATGCTGACGTCCACCACCAGGGCCGCGGCAGGGGGCTGGCTCGGCGAACCGCCGCAGGCAACCAGGCCCCAAATCAGCGCCGCCACCCACGCCGTGATCAGGGTGCCACGAACCGTCATCGCCTCATGCCGCTCTCGGAACCGAGCGTTTCTCCTCAACCGGCTCAGGCTCGGTGACGGCGTTGTTAATGCGGCCCGCCCCCCAGGTCAGGGAGGCGATGACCATCAGCGTCAAGATCAACACCACTACTGAACCGGCGGTGAACAACCACGCAGGGGCGTTTTGGTCGCGTTCGCGCTGCAGGATCGTGATCTCGTGTACGAAGGGTCGGGTGCTTGACGCCACGGCGGGAACCTCGGGTGCGGGAATGGCGTCGTCTGCCGGTTCGTAGATCGGGACGGCGGTCATGGTGACGCCCTCTTGGACCCTCAAAAGCGTCTTCCACGATCCCCAGACCGGAACTGGTTGGGTCGAGCGGTAGTGTCCTGGGCCGACTCGATCGAGCCGGTCGATCGCCAGACCCCGGTGATTTTCCATTCGCCCCTGCCAGGACAGGATTGTCACCCAGTCCGGGTGGTCGCTAACCATGTTGGGCTGCGTGATCTGTACATCGGCCGACACCATGCGCTGCCCGGCAGGGCTGGGCAGTTCGGTCAATGTGATTGTGGCGCTGTTTTGTTCGGGCACGGCGATACGCAATCCGTTGGCCACCGCGCCGCCGATCACCAGCACCGTCACCGCGACTACCGTGATGCCGATCGTGCGGCTGGGCAGGCGCTGTCCGGTGAGCACCATTCCCATCAGCGCCCCGCACAGCCCGGCCAGCACCGCCGCCGGCACGGCCATCGCGAGGGCCTCGTCCCACATGCTTGTCGGCCAGGGATAGTGATACACCGCCCCGATCCACAGCGACTCCACCCACAGCCCGACGGTGCCCACGCCCAGGCCAGCGACGGCGCCAAACGCCATGGGGCGCCGCAGCAGTGGAGTCAGCGCCAGCAACTCGACCACCAGCGCAGGGCCCAGATAGAGCGGGAACCAGTTCGTCGGAGCTCCCAGGATCGGCCCCACCAGCAGGGCGACAGCACCGCGCAGCGCCACCGCGACCAGCGCCGCCACTATCGCCGCCCCAGGCCCCAGCGTCATGCGAGCCACCACCAACCCCAGCGCTGCGACGACGGCGATCATCATCGGCTGCAGCACCAGCCGGAACTGCTCGACACCGAAGTCGTATTCGATCTGATAGACCGACAAGCCGATCAGCAATCCGCCGCAGGACAAGTAGCGCAAGAATCTGACGAACGGACGTTCGGTGGGCGCGTCCGGCAGTGCCCGGCCGCCTTCGTATTCCAGCATCAGTACCGCGAAGAGGGAGAGTCCCGCACCGCCGATCATCATCAAATGCGTTGGGCCCCAAAGCGTGACGTCTTGGCCGAAGATACGATGCCAGATGTCATCGAGCGGGAACCCGATCATTGCGTATAGCCCGCAGCCGGCCATCAGCACACCGCCGACGGGTGCATACCAGTTGCGGGTGATGCGCACCGGCGCCGGGCCGGGCTTGTCGAACGGCAGCACGATCGCCAACATGCCCGCGACGAACACCCCGAACAAGCCGATGATGATGAAGTAGTGCGCGGGATTGGCCAACGGACCGGGATCACGGCCGTTGCCGATATGCCAGCTGACATCCCAGATAAACCCGAACAAAGCGCAGATGATCGACGTGGTGAACACCAGGACAGGCAAGGCCACCCAGGACGGCCGGTTGAACTTGACGCCCATCCAATCGGCGAACCGGGCCAGCCAGCTCATGCGATGACTGCGGTGCGCATGACCGAGCCACAGCATCAACAGTGTTATCACCATCGCTGCGATCGAGAGGCCGATCAGCTGGTTCAGTCCGGCACCGCGCGCCGGTGGCTCAGCGACAAACGTCAGTGTCATCGACTCCATCGTGATGTCCTCCCAAACTGCGCCGGGCCGCCCCGGGAGATGTGATCCGACGAGCGCTTCTTACTTCAGGGTAAGTTAGCGATCCCGTTTGGAATGCCCCAATTCGGGACCCGTCAATCACGCTTGTCGCCAGCCGCGTCGGTTGGCCGGTTCGAATTGTCCGGTGTGGCGCCGCCAGCGGGCGGTACCCCGTCCTCGCGCTGGTCCACGGTTCCGGCCCGCCTCGTTGCCGGGCTGCGGCCGGCGCGGCGGTCTCGGATCGCGACGTACAAGACCACGCCGACTACGATCACCGCAGGCAAGAAGGCCGGGGCTGCCAGCACAATCCAGTGGTGTGCCAGGTACTCGACGTGCGGATTGGTCATTATGGTCGTATACCCCGGAATCGGCCGGCAACAAGATCGCGGCGCCCAGTGAAGCGGATGTCGTCCTGACTGCGGTGCGCTGGCCGACTGCGTCGAGTTTGTTCAGGTGCAGACGGCTACCCTAACCTGAACACCGTTCATGTCAGGCAGCGAAGAGCTTGGTGGACAGATTCGGTGTCCGCAAGCTCGGACCCACTTAAGACGTGAAGGAGTACTGGGTGACTCAGGCGGCGACTCGGCCAATCACCGATACCGAAAGCACCGACATCTTGGCGGTGGCCCGGCAGCAGGTGCTGGAGCGCGGTGAGGGATTGAACAAGGACCAGGTGCTGCAGGTGCTGCGGCTGCCTGACGACCGTCTCGAGGAACTGCTGGCGCTGGCACACGAGGTGCGGATGCGTTGGTGCGGCCCTGAGGTCGAGGTCGAGGGCATCATCAGCCTGAAAACCGGTGGCTGCCCGGAGGACTGCCATTTCTGCTCCCAGTCGGGGCTTTTCGCTTCGCCGGTGCGCAGTGCCTGGCTGGATATTCCCAGCCTGGTCGAGGCGGCCAAACAGACGGCCAAGTCAGGTGCCACCGAGTTCTGCATCGTGGCGGCGGTACGTGGACCCGACCAGCGGTTGATGGCGCAGGTCGCGGCCGGCATCGAGGCGATTCGCAACGAAGTCGAGATCAACATCGCCTGCTCACTGGGGATGTTGAGTGCCGAACAGGTGGAGCAGCTCTCGGCGATGGGCGTGCATCGCTACAACCACAACCTCGAGACGGCCCGCTCGTTTTTCAGCAACGTCGTCACGACCCACACCTGGGAAGAGCGCTGGCAGACGTTGTCGATGGTGCGCGACGCGGCCATGGAGGTGTGCTGTGGCGGCATCCTAGGCATGGGGGAGACATGCGAGCAGCGCGCGGAATTCGCGGCTGAACTCGCCGAACTCGGCCCCGATGAGGTGCCGCTGAACTTCCTCAACCCGCGGCCCGGTACGCCGTTCGGCGATCTGGAGGTGATGCCGGCCAGCGAAGCACTGAAGTCGGTGGCCGCGTTCCGGCTGGCGTTGCCACGTACCATGTTGCGCTTCGCCGGTGGCCGGGAGATCACCCTGGGTGACCTCGGCGCCAAGCAGGGCATCCTGGGCGGTATCAACGCCGTGATCGTCGGGAACTACCTGACCACACTTGGCCGCCCTGCCGAAGCCGATCTGGAACTGCTCGACGATCTGCAGATGCCGATCAAGGCGCTCAACGCCAGCTTGTAAAAGCTGGGTTAGAAACTGGGAATTGTGGTTCGCGATCTTCCTGCTCCGGTCGGTGCGGGCGTCTACAACGTCTACACCGGGGATTTGGCGGGCACGGCCACGCCGGCAGCCGCCCAGTTGGGCCTCGAACCTCCTCGGTTCTGCGCGGAATGCGGACGCCGGATGGTCGTGCAGGTTCGCCCTGACGGCTGGCGGGCGCAATGCTCGCGGCACGGACAGGTGGACTCGGCCGACATGGAGGCACAGCGGTGACCGAACATTCCGGGCCTCAGGAGCCGCAGCCTTCTGGCGGCCCCCGCACGTCGCGGGCGCGCGCGATCATCGTTGTGGTGCTGGGGCTGTCGGCGATCGGTGTGTTGATCGGCGTGTTGTGGGCATGGATTGCCCCGCCGATCCATGCCGTGGTGGCACTCACTCGCGCGGGTGAGCGGGTGCATGACTACCTGGGCGGCGAATCCGAGCACTTCTTCGTCGCGCCATGCCTGATGTTGGGCCTACTGACTGTGGTGGCGGTGGTGGCGTCGGTGCTGGTGTGGCAGTGGCGCGAGCACCGAGGGCCGGGGATGGTCATCGGGCTCACGATCGGGTTGGTAACCGCCGCGGCGACTGCTGCGGCGGTGGGGGCGGTGTTGGTTCGGCTGCGCTACGGCGCGTTGAATTTCGCCGCAGTACCGCTGCCCGGCGATCATTCGGTGGTTTACGTCACTCAGGCACCACCGGTGTTGTTCGCCCACGGGCCGCTGCAGGTGGCGGCCATGCTTATATGGCCGGCCGCCACCGCCGCACTGGTGTATGCCGTGCTTGCGGCCGCGAACGCACGCGACGACTTGGGCGGTCTTCCGGTAACCGATCAGCCATCATCCGCGCTGCCCGTGGAGCCGGAAGCTTCCGTGTCATAACGAGCGTCACAGCGGACGGCGGTGTATCTTCCTGCCGGTGATGACCTTGGCCGCGATCTTGACCAGTCGCGCCATGCCGATGTAGGTCATCGGATGGAACATCGTCGGCCACGTGGTCCTGATGAGGTGCGCGCTCAGCGGTCGGCGGGCGAACCGGTCCGTGAGCCAGCGAAGCGTCATCGGGGCAGACAGCGGGTGCAGCACCATATGTTCGTTGAACGCGTCCCGATGGTAGGTGACCCTGGCACCGCCGGCCGAATAGGCGTCGGCCAGCGCGTCGATGTCGTTGACGTCGATGAGGTAGTCATGCACGGCCTGCACGATCAACACCGGCGGCGTCGGCACCGCGGCGCCCAGCTTGATGTTGTCGAAGACATACTTGACCTCGGGCGTCGACAGGATGTCCTCGAGCGGCTCGTCGAGGTAGTCGCCCATGTCCTTGCCCGCCATCCGGACGACCGCGCCCACGGTCGTCATCTTCTCCAGCGCCTCAAGCAGGGCGCGCCCTTCGTCGTTGGTGTGCTCTTTGATGACGCGGTCCAGGTCGGGGTAGGTGTGTGCGAGCGCGGCCACCACCATCGCGGGCAGACCGGCAAGGAAGCTGCCGTTGAGCCTGCGGAAGGTGTGGCCAAGATCGCCGACGGGTGAGCCCAGCACCGCCCCGACGATGTCCAATTCAGGTGCGTACTGACCACACATTTCGGCAGCCCACGCACAGGCCAGTCCACCGCCGGAGTACCCCCACAGCCCGATCGGCGCCGACGGGGACAATCCGATCCGTTCTGAACTCAGAGCGGCCCGGATGCCGTCCAGAACGCGGTAACCAGGCTCATACGGCGCGCCCCACAAACCCTGGACACCTTCGTGGTCGGGCACCGAGACGGCCCAACCTTCGGCGAGGGCGGCGGTGACCAGCAAAAGCTCGAACTGGCTCAATGACCCGAGGGCCTTCGCCCTTCGCCGCAGCGCATAGGACGGAAAACAACGAGACGATACAGCGTCGATCGCGCACTGATATGACAGCAGCGGGCAGGTCTGCCCAGGAGCAAGTTCAGCCGGAACGATCACCGTGGTCACCGTTGCCTCGGGCTCGCCGTTCATGTCCATCGTCCGGTACAACAGCTGGATGGCTTTGACGGGCTGCGGTACGAGACCCAGAAACGCCAGCTCGACGTCGCGCGAGCGCAACACTGTCCCGGGCTCGGCGTGCTGATAGCCGGGCGGCGGCTGGTAGAACGGGTCGTCGGCGGGCAGCAGCGGGCGTACCTTGCGCTGCAGTTCCTCATGCGGCGGCCGGCCGATCCACTCTGCGACGCGTGTCCCAGCCAGATTGCCGAGCTCAACCATTGTGGCTCCCTTCGTGGGCCATCCGGCATTCTCGCGCATGAACGGCCGGTAACCAAACCATAATGGCCGCAATGTGAGCCAGTTCTCGTCAGCGCCCGCAGGTCACCGGCGCCACTGTTATCGCCCAATCTACTGTCGCGTCACTGGAGGAACGTTCCGTCAGCCCAGCTGGGCGGCATTCTCAAAGCTGATTCAGAGCTGGCCGGGCGGCCCTGGAGGCCTGAGTGCGGCGAATTCGTCGGTAACCCTGAGCTGCGAGTCGGTGAATCGGTACAGCGCAGCCGGACGCCCGCCGCTGCGGCCAGACTGCGCGATGGTGCCGGTCTGCGTGATGACTCCGCGGCGGACCAGTACCCGCTGCAGATTCGTCGCGTCGACTTGATAGCCCAGGGCTGCGCCGTAGATGTCACGCAGCGTAGAAAGCGCGAATTCCTTTGGTGCCAAAGCGAACCCAATGTTGGTGTAGGACATCTTGGCGACCAGCCTGGCGTGGGCGTGGGTCACCATCGGGCCGTGATCGAAGGCCATCGGTGGCAGCGCGCTCACCGGGTGCCAGCGGGTGTCTGGCGGCAACTCGGGAGTGGCGGGGGAGGGCACCAGGCCCAGAAAGGTGGACGCGATCATCCGGGTGCCCGGCAGCCGGTCGGGATCGGAGAACACGGCGAGCTGTTCCAGATGTGCCAGCTCCCGGAGGTCGACCTTTTCGGCCAGTTGCCGCCGAACCGAGGTGGTCATGTCCTCGTCGTTGCGCAACCGTCCGCCCGGTAGTGACCAGGCACCCCGTTGCGGATCCCGGGCACGTTCCCATAACAGCACGTTAAGCTGCGGTTTTTTTGTGCTTAACCCCTGTGCGGGGCCTGTCGTGACTTGCCGGACCTGGAACACGACCGCCAGCACTTCGTGGGCGGTGCTACCATTGGCCATGTTTTCGATTATAAGTCGAAAACCTCCTGGGCCGAAAGGAGCCGCCATGACGGTCGTGAATCGCATGGACACGCTCGCGGAAGACATGATTGCCGACATCACCAATTCATCCGTCGGCTACGCCGGTGTGGACGGCGACGAGCAGTGGGCCGCCGAGATTCGCCGGCTGGCACGGTTACGTGGCGCGACCGTGCTCGCGCACAACTACCAGCTGCCCGCCATCCAGGACGTCGCCGACCACGTCGGGGATTCGCTGGCGCTGTCGCGGATCGCCGCCGACGCGCCCGAGGACACCATCGTGTTCTGCGGCGTGCACTTCATGGCCGAGACCGCCAAAATCCTGAGCCCGGACAAGACGGTGCTCATTCCAGACCAGCGGGCCGGCTGCTCACTGGCCGATTCGATCACCCCTGACGAGTTGCGCGCCTGGAAGGACGAGCACCCCGGTGCCGTCGTCGTCTCCTACGTCAACACCACGGCAGCGGTGAAGGCGCTCACCGACATCTGCTGCACCTCGTCAAACGCGGTCGAGGTGGTCGAGTCCATCGACCCCGGCCGCGAGGTGCTGTTCTGCCCGGACCAATTCCTCGGGGCCCATGTCCGTCGCGTGACCGGGCGAAAGAACGTACATGTGTGGGCCGGTGAATGCCACGTGCACGCCGGCATCAACGGCGACGAGCTCACCGAGCAGGCCCGCGCCAATCCCGATGCCGAACTGTTCGTGCACCCGGAATGCGGTTGTGCCACCTCGGCGCTGTACCTCGCCGGCGAAGGCGCTTTCCTGCAAGACCGGGTGAAGATCTTGTCCACTGGCGGCATGCTCGCGGCAGCTAATCAGACGCACGCCCGCAAGGTTCTGGTCGCCACCGAGGTCGGCATGTTGTATCAGCTGCGCCGAGCCGCACCGCAGGTCGACTTCCGCGCGGTCAACGACCGCGCGTCCTGCAAGTACATGAAGATGATCACCCCCGCGGCCTTGCTGCGCTGTCTGGTCGAGGGTGCCGACGAGGTCCACATCGACCCGGAAATCGCGGCAGCGGGGCGCCGCAGTGTGCAGCGGATGATCGAAATCGGGCAGCCGGGCGGCGGCGAATGATGGCCGGTCCGGCTTGGCAGCACGCGGCCGACGTGGTGGTGATCGGTACCGGCGTCGCAGGGTTGGCCGCCGCATTGGCCGCCCATCGCGCCGGCCGTAGCGTCGTCGTACTCAGCAAGGCAGACCAGACGCGCGGGGTGACCGCGACGCACTACGCGCAAGGCGGCATCGCGGTGGTGTTGCCGGACACCGACGACTCGGTCGACGCCCATGTCGCCGATACCCTGGCCGCGGGGGCTGGTATGTGCGATCCCGACGCGGTGTACTCGATTGTCGGTGACGGCTACCGCGCGATTACTGAATTGGTCGGCGACGGAGCGCGGTTCGACGAATCTGTCCCAGGCCGCTGGGCGCTGACCCGCGAAGGCGGGCACTCGCGGCGACGCATCGTGCATGCCGGTGGCGACGCCACCGGCGCCGAGGTACAGCGCGCGCTCGACCACGCCGCTCGCGTGCTGGACATCCGCACCAGCCACGTCGCCCTGCGAGTGCTGCACGACGGCATCGCGGTGAACGGCGTATCCGTGCTCAGCCCGGACGGATGCGGCATTGTCAGCGCGCCCTCGGTGATCCTGGCCTCCGGCGGGCTCGGACACGTCTACAGCGCGACGACCAATCCTGAGGGCTCCACCGGCGACGGGATCGCGTTGGCGTTGTGGGCCGGTGTCACGGTCAGCGATCTCGAGTTCATCCAATTCCACCCGACGATGCTTTTCGCCGCCGGTGCCGGCGGCGGGACCGGTGGCCGGCGGCCGCTAATCACCGAGGCCATCCGCGGTGAGGGTGCGATACTGCTTGACAGGCAAGGCAATTCGGTAACCGCAGGCGTTCATCCGATGGGCGACCTGGCGCCGCGCGACGTCGTCGCTGCGGCCGTGGATGCGCGGCTGAAGGCCACCGGCGATCGATGCGTCTACCTCGACGCGCGTGGCATCGAGGGCTTCGAGACCCGGTTCCCGACCGTTACGGCCGCGTGCCGGGCGGTCGGCATCGACCCGGTCCGTCAACCGATCCCGGTCGTCCCCGGGGCGCACTACAGCTGCGGCGGCATCGTCACCGATGTGTACGGCCAAACCGAGCTGCCCGGGCTGTTCGCCGCGGGCGAGGTGGCCCGCACCGGGATGCACGGTGCCAACCGGCTGGCCTCCAACAGCCTGCTGGAAGGCTTGGTGGTTGGTGGCCGCGCCGGAAAGGCCGCGGCCGCACATGCGACGGCGACCGGGCGTTCGCGCGCGACGATGCCCGAGCCGATCACGCATACCGCGCCGAAGCGCGGCGAACTGCAACGAGCGATGAGCCGGGACGCCTCGGTGGTTCGCGACGCCGCGGGGCTGCACCGGTTGTCCGAGACGCTCTCGGACGCGCAGGTTCGCAATGTGGCGGGCCGTCCCGATTTCGAAGACGTAGTGTTGGCGCTGACCGCTCGGGCGGTGACCGCCGCAGCCATGGCCCGCAACGAAAGCCGGGGATGTCACCACCGCGCGGAGTACTCGGACGCCGCGCCCGAACAAGCACGCAGCAGCGTGGTCCGGCTGGCCGACGACCAGAACGCGGTGCTGGTGGAGGTGCTGGCGGCGGTGGGTTGATGGTGCTGTCCGACTGCGAACTGATTGCCGCTCGAGACACCATTCGGCGCGCTCTCGAAGAGGATCTGCGTTACGGGCCCGACATCACCACGCTGGCGACGGTGCCCGCCGACGCGGTGGCCACGGCGTCAATGGTGCCCCGGGAGCCGGGCGTGATCGCCGGGGTGGACGTCGCATTGTTGGTACTCGACGAGGTGCTCGGTGCCAGTGGCTACCAGGTGCTTGACCGCGTCGAGGACGGTGTCCGGTTGCAGCCGGGCCAGCCGCTGTTGACGGTGCGGGCAGAGACCCGGGGCCTGTTGACCGCGGAGCGGACCATGCTGAACCTCCTCTGCCATCTGTCCGGGATCGCCACCGTGACGGCGGCCTGGGTCGACGCCGTGCGCGGCACCAAGGCCAAGGTCCGCGATACCCGCAAAACGCTGCCCGGCCTGCGTGCGCTGCAGAAGTACGCGGTGCGGGTCGGCGGCGGCGTCAACCACCGGCTGGGGCTGGGCGACGCCGCATTGATCAAGGACAACCATGTGGCAGCCGCTGGATCGGTGGTCGACGCGCTGCGGGCGGTGCGCGACGCTGCCCCCGACCTGCCATGCGAGGTCGAAGTGGACTCACTCGAGCAGCTCGACGCGGTGCTGCCCGAAAAGCCAGAGTTGGTCCTGCTGGACAACTTCCCGGTGTGGCAGACACAGACGGCCGTGCAGCGCCGCGACGCCCGCGCCCCCGCCGTGCTGCTGGAGTCGTCCGGCGGGCTCAGCCTTCAGACCGCGGCGACCTACGCCGCGACAGGCGTGGACTATCTCGCTGTCGGTGCGCTGACCCACTCGGCGCGCGTCCTCGATATTGGCCTGGATATGTAGCCGGTGAATTAGGCGCGAAGCAACGAGCGCGCTGCGGGCTTGGCGGCGTTGAGCGCGGCTGCATCGCCCGCGATTCGGGACAGGATCAGCGCTCCCTCGATCAATGAGATCACCGCAAGCGCAACTGTTTCCGCGTCGCTGTCAGACCATCCTTCGGAGCGCAGCCGCTCCTCGATCGCCGTGCACCAACCCTTGAAGGCACGCGCCGACGCTGCGCGGACCTCTGGACTGGCGTTCACCGACTCGGTGGCGATCGGCTCGATGGGGCAGCCGTCGCGCTGGTCGCCGGCCAACCCCGCCACGAGCAGATCGATCCACCGATCGACGATGTCAGCCACCGGCCGG
Organism: uncultured Actinomycetota bacterium; assembly: GCA_963728815.1. GTDB lineage: Bacteria > Actinomycetota > Actinomycetes > Mycobacteriales > Mycobacteriaceae > Mycobacterium. Next base: position 224,720 of record CAVSLH010000009.1, on the reverse strand, counting down.
TTGGTGGCAACGAATCGGCGCAGTAATTGCTCGATGCCGGCCCCGGCGGTGTCGACGACCGAGGCGGCCAACTGCTGCTTGCCTCGCGGGAAGTGGTGATACAGGGAACCGGCTTTAACGCCGGCCTCGTCGAGGATCTGGTTGAGTCCGGTCGCCGCATAGCCCTGGCGCCGGAACAGGGTGGCGGCGGTATCGATCAACGCTGCTCGGCTGCGATCAGGTCGGGGCATAAGTATTGACAATACTTGAATGATCACTCAAGAATACTGAGATGAGGCAGTTGACGTTCGAAGAGGCCGGGCGATACGCATGGCGCGAGGTGCCCGACCCGAAAATTACGGCGCCCGAGCAGGCGCTGGTGCGGCCGCTGATGGTGGCCTGTTGCGATCTGGATGTGGCTGTCTCCCAAGGTCGGCTGCCACTGCCCTCGGGACACGCGGTCGGTCACGAGGGGCTGGCTGAGGTCGTCGCGGTTGGCGATGACGTGAGCAGCGTCCGGGTGGGCGACCGGGTGGTGGTGCCTTTTCAGATCAGCTGCGGAACCTGCCGCGAATGCCGTCGTGGCGTGACGGGTTCATGCGGCTCGGTGCCGTTGATGGCGACATACGGGATGGCCCCGATTTCCGGCCTGGATGGCGGGGGTTTCATGTCGGATCTGGTGCTCGTGCCCTACGCCGACGCGATGTTGATCCCAATCCCTGAAACCGTCGATCCGGTCGCCATCGCCTCGCTGTCCGACAACATTCCCGACGGATGGCGGGCCGTCGGGCCATTTACCGAGCAGCTGGCCAAACTCGAATCGGCCGAGCGCCGCGTCCTGGTGGTCGGCCGGCTGTCGATCGGGCTGTATGCGGCCGCCTTCGCGGCAGCGCTGGGAGCCCACGTCGACTACGTCGACACCGACGCGCAGCGGCTGGCGGCCGCCGAGAAACTCGGGGCGGTGGTCCACGATCTCGAAAAGCCCGACAAGTCCTGGGACCGGTATCCCGTCACCGTGCACACCTCCGGCGATCCGGCGCTACTTGCGGCAACGTTGCGCGCGACCTGGCCAGACGGCGTGTGTACCGACACCGGGGTCTACTTCCAGCCCCCGGTAGAGATGCCGTTGCTCTCCATGTACACCCACGGTGTGCAGTTCGTCACCGGACGGGTCAATGCGCGGGTGGTCATCCCGCATGTGCTCGAGCTGCTCGCCGACGGACTGGACCTGTCGCCGGCCGTCGACCGTGTCGTTGCCTGGGAGGACGCCCCGTTGGCTTGGCCGGCGATGACCGGCAAGACCGTCTTTTACCGAAAAAATACAATGTAGGTGTGACCCACAACACACCACCGGGCAGCGGCGATCTACTGCCTGACATTTTCCGCTGTGCGCGCACGCTTGAAGCCAGCTCTAGCAAACAACCCCCCAGCTCCGGAAGTGAGCGCCCTACCGCCTGATCGGCCAGGATTTGATGGAGACTGGCGCAAACCGTAGGGCTTGAGGGATGCATCGCCACAAGCGAGCACCGCTTCTCATGTGGCGTCCCCGAATTGTCCACGCCGCAGTCTGCACCCGAAATGGCATGGTTGCCCGCCCGCCACCAACTCATCAGGGAACTGGCCAGCATGCTGACCATGGTCGGATAGGCTGTTATCGGCGTCTACCTCCTGTTCGGCGCATAACGTCCCAAACTCCTGGGTTCCGGCACACCGACGCCGAGATGCGCCGGAACCACCGCGATCTGGCTGTGGTACCCGCGAGGCGGCGCCCATGAGCACTTTGACCTCCGATGAATTCGTACGTCGGGTTTTGGCTGCTGCGGCACCCCCACAGCGGGTCAGCGAAGTTGTCGCCCGACTTGTTGGCGACGAAATCAAGATTGGACCCATCTCCGCCGGGCCGTGCGAGGCGGCGTCGGCGAACGCCGTCGGGGTGCCGGGTGCGGTGCATGCTGAGCTGTGCGACGACGCGGTGTGGCACCAGATCGTGACCATCCCCATCGACCTATCGGTCCTGGTCGAGGTGGCCGGCGGAATCGCGAGGTTCCACGGCCCAGTGCAGGTGCAGACCCGCATCCGGTTGCAGATCGAGCAGCCATGCGACGTCGTCGTCCGTGTCGAGGACGTCCAGGCACACAACATCACCACGGCAGTGGAGGGGATCGGCCTTTCGGCCCGCGTCGTCGGGCGGTTGGGACGCGTCGACGACATCGTCGCCGACCAGGTACTCAGGTACGTCAACGACCTGATTCGCAGCCCCGAATTCGAAGCGGCATTACATATTGACGTGACCGGTCTTCTCGGGCGGGCATGGGAGGCGGACTTGGTGATCAACGTCCCGGCAGCCGACCAACAATGATCGGAGATGTCGTCGCGGTCGTTGCCATCGCAGAACTCGCGGGTCGTCGGGGACGCCTGCCTAGCGTGCACCAGCTTCACGACTCGGCGTCCAAGGAGTCATCGACGCCTTGCAGGACGTCTATGTTCTCCTTGATGCTGTCCAGCTCGCGGAGAACTCTGTCGGCCTGAACGGCTTTCGCGAAGCCTGCCAGCGTGGTGTTGGTGCTGCAACCGGTCACAATCCCCAGCGAAATCCACAGGTGGGGAGGGTGACGGTGTTTGGTGGGGTACCGGTAAGACGGTCTTCAGCCGCGCATAGCCGAGCGGCGCCCTCAGGCGATATCGCCGACGAGTACCGCCATCCGGCGCAACTGCAACTGCACCAACCACGGCAGCCCTTCGCCGTCAGAGCCGGCCGGCAGAATCCGGGGGTTGGTGATGTGCACCTCGCGGCGGGTGAACCGCAGGTCGGCATCGCCGGCGGCCAGCACGTTCTTGACCCAGTCTGTCTTCCCATGGCCCAGCGCGATCGCTAGCACGTTCCCTTTGCGGTAGGCGGTGACGATGGTTTTGTACGGCTTGCCGGACTTGCGACCACGATGCTCGATGGTGGCTGTTCCGGGCAGGTAGCGCGCGATCGGTTTGAGCGCCGGGTTGACGTATTTGACCTGAAAGTTCTCAAACCAGGGCGGGTACACCATCGGGACGCCGGGGGCGTTGTTGGGGTGATCCTTTGCGGACACGGCGACTCCCTTAAAAAACTCAGCAAATGCGGATGTAGGCCAGACTACCGGTCGGATATCGACTTGAGTTGCTCTGGGACAATGGACGCCGTGAGCACCACCACACCACCCGTGATGGCCCGTATTGACCTGCGGGGCACGGAGTTGACGGCTGCCCGGTTGCGGGCTGCGTTGCCGCGCGGTGGCGCCGATGTGGAGAGCGTGCTGGCCACGGTGCGGCCGATCGTGCAGGCCGTCGCCGAGCGCGGGGCCGAGGCAGCTTTGGAATTCGGGGCGTCGTTCGACGGTGTGCGGCCCCCGGCCGTCCGGGTGCCCGCCGCCGCGCTGGACGCCGCGCACGCCGGGCTGGACGCGGACGTTCGGGACGCGCTGCAGGTGATGATCGAGCGGACCCGCGCCGTGCACGCTGACCAGCGCCGCACCGACGTCACCACGGCGCTCGGCCCGGGTGCGACCGTCACCGAACGGTGGGTTCCGGTCGAACGGGTGGGCCTATATGTGCCCGGCGGCAACGCGGTGTACCCGTCCAGCGTGGTCATGAATGTGGTCCCTGCGCAGGCCGCCGGTGTCGGCTCACTGGTGGTGGCCAGCCCGCCGCAGGCGGCTTTCGACGGCTTGCCGCATCCCACGATCCTGGCCGCGGCCCGGCTGCTGGGCGTCGACGAGGTGTGGGCCGTGGGCGGCGCGCAGGCGGTGGCATTGCTGGCCTACGGCGGCACCGACACCGACGGCGCAGAACTGGCGCCGGTCGACATGATCACCGGGCCCGGCAATATCTACGTCACCGCCGCGAAGCGGCTCTGCCGCTCGCGAGTGGGCATCGACGCCGAAGCCGGACCGACTGAAATTGCGATCCTGGCAGACCACACCGCCGATCCGGCGCATGTGGCCGCTGACTTGATCAGTCAGGCCGAACACGACGAGATGGCCGCCAGCGTGTTGGTGACCCCAAGCCTGCAGCTGGCGGATGCCACCGACACCGAATTGGCTGCCCAGCTGCAGACCACGGTGCACCGCGAACGGGTAACTGCCGCGCTGAGTGGACGCCAATCGGCGATCATCCTGGTCGACGACCTGGATGCCGCCGTCAAGGTCGTGAACGCTTACGCCGCTGAGCATCTGGAGATCCAAACCGCCGACGCCCCGCAGGTTGCCGGCCGAATACGTTCGGCCGGAGCCATTTTCGTCGGCCCGTGGGCACCGGTCAGCCTCGGCGACTACTGCGCCGGGTCCAACCATGTATTGCCGACCGCGGGCTGCGCCCGGCATTCCAGCGGCCTGTCGGTGCAGACGTTCCTGCGCGGCATCCATGTCGTCGACTACACCGAAGCGGCCCTCAAAGACGTCTCCGGACACGTGATCACGCTGGCCAAGGCCGAAGACCTGCCGGCGCACGGTGAGGCGATACGGCGGAGGTTCGAGCGATGATCAGATCCGGCGGATCCGCTCCGAGGCCTACGCTGGACGACCTGCCGCTACGTGACGACCTGCGTGGCAAATCGCCCTACGGCGCACCGCAATTGGCGGTTCCGGTGCGGCTGAACACCAACGAGAACCCGCACCCGCCCACCAAGGCGCTGGTAGACGACGTCGTGCGGTCGGTGCGCGAGGCGGCTGTAGACCTGCACCGCTACCCCGACCGCGATGCGGTCGCCCTGCGCCGTGATCTGGCTGCCTACCTGACCGCGCAGACCGGAACCCAGCTTGGCGTCGAAAACGTATGGGCAGCCAATGGTTCCAATGAAATCCTGCAACAGTTGCTGCAGGCGTTCGGTGGGCCGGGGCGCACCGCGATCGGGTTCGTCCCGTCCTACTCGATGCACCCGATCATCTCCGATAGCACCCACACCGAATGGATCGAGACTGTCCGCGCCGACGACTTCAGCCTCGATGTCGACGCCGCCGTCGCCGCCGTCACTGACCGCAAGCCCGACGTGGTGTTCATCGCCAGCCCCAACAACCCTTCCGGACAGAGTGTTTCGCTGCCGGATCTGCGCAGGCTGCTCGACGTGGTGCCGGGGATCTTGATCGTCGACGAGGCCTACGGTGAGTTTTCTTCGCGGTCCAGCGCGGTGGCACTGGTCGCCGAGTATCCGACCCGGCTGGTCGTCACTCGCACCATGAGCAAGGCGTTCGCCTTCGCGGGCGGCAGGCTCGGATACTTGATCGCCACGCCGGCGGTGATTGAGGCAATGCTGCTGGTGCGGCTGCCGTACCACCTGTCGTCGGTCACTCAAGCCGCGGCGCGGGCCGCGCTGCGGCACGCCGACGACACCCTGGGCAGTGTCGCGGCTTTGATTGCTGAACGCGAACGGGTGACAACGGCGTTGAGCAGCATGGGTTTTCGAGTTATCCCGAGCGACGCCAACTTCGTGCTGTTCGGACAATTCGCCGACGCGCCGTCCGCTTGGCAACGTTATTTGGACGCCGGCGTGCTGATCCGCGACGTCGGCATACCCGGCTATCTCCGTGCCACTACGGGACTAGCCGACGAGAACGATGCGTTCCTTCGGGCAAGCGCCCAGATCGCTGCCACCGAATTGGCCCCAGCCACCCCCAGCCCCGTAGGAGCACCGTGACATCCCCGCTAAGAGGTACAGCGACCCGTCGTGCGCGTATTGAACGCCGCACCCGTGAATCCGAGTTCGTCATCGAGCTCGACCTCGACGGCACCGGGCAGGTGCACGTCGACACCGGTGTCCCGTTCTACGACCACATGCTGACATCGCTGGGCACTCATGCCAGCTTCGACCTGACCGTGCGCACCAAGGGCGATGTCGAGATCGAGGCGCATCACACCGTTGAGGACACCGCGATCGCGCTGGGTCAGGCGCTCGGGCAGGCCCTCGGCGATAAGAAGGGCATCCGCCGGTTCGGGGACGCCTTCATCCCGATGGATGAGACGCTGGCCCACGCCGCAGTCGACGTGTCCGGCCGGCCCTACTGTGTGCACACCGGGGAGCCGGATCACCTGCAGCACACCACCATCGCCGGGAGTTCGGTGCCCTACCACACCGTCATCAACCGGCACGTGTTCGAAACCCTGGCGGCCAACGCCCGCATCGCGCTGCATGTACGCGTGCTGTACGGGCGCGACCCGCACCACATCACCGAGGCGCAGTACAAGGCCGTCGCCCGCGCGTTGCGTCAGGCGGTCGAGCCCGATCCTCGGGTGTCGGGTGTGCCGTCCACCAAAGGTGTTCTGTGAGCGACAAATCGGTTGTGGTGCTGGACTACGGCTCGGGCAATCTGCGGTCGGCTCAGCGCGCGCTGCAGCGGGCCGGCGCCTCGGTCGAAGTGACCGCCGACGCAGGCGCCGCGGCGGCCGCCGATGGGCTGGTGGTGCCCGGCGTCGGCGCTTTCGAGGCGTGCATGACGGGCCTGCGGAAAATCGCGGGGGAGCGGATCATTGCCGACCGGGTCGCTGCCGGACGTCCGGTGCTGGGGGTCTGTGTCGGCATGCAGATCTTGTTCGCGCGCGGGGTGGAGTTCGGGGTGGAGACGAAAGGCTGCGGGCAGTGGCCGGGTGCCGTCACCCGGCTGGACGCCCCGGTGATCCCGCATATGGGCTGGAACGTGGTGAACGCGGCCCCCGGCAGTGCGCTGTTCAAAGGCCTGGACGCCGACGCCCGGTTCTATTTCGTGCACTCCTATGCCGCGCAGCGCTGGGAAGGCTCATCCGAGGCGCTGCTGACGTGGGCCACCCACCAGGTCCCGTTTTTGGCCGCGGTCGAGGAAGGGCCACTGGCCGCGACCCAGTTCCACCCGGAGAAAAGCGGGGATGCCGGTGCTGCTGTGCTGAGCAACTGGGTTGAGGGACTGTGACATGCCGCTGATTTTGTTACCCGCTGTCGACGTGGTCGAGGGCCGTGCCGTGCGACTGGTGCAAGGCAAGGCCGGCAGTGAAACCGAATACGGCTCAGCGGTAGACGCCGCGCTGGGCTGGCAGCGCGACGGAGCAGACTGGATCCACTTGGTTGACCTGGACGCCGCATTCGGCCGCGGCTCCAACCGCGAACTGCTTGCCGAGGTGGTGGGAAAGCTCGACGTGCAGGTTGAGCTGTCCGGCGGTATCCGCGACGACGATTCGCTGGCCGCGGCGCTGGCCACCGGCTGCGCTCGAGTCAACCTGGGGACGGCCGCGTGCGAGAACCCGGCGTGGTGCGCGCGGATGATCGCCGAGCACGGCGACAAGGTCGCCGTCGGCTTGGACGTCGAGATCCTTGACGGCGAACACCGGTTGCGCGGACGCGGCTGGGAAACCGACGGCGGTGACCTGTGGGACGTGCTCGAGCGCCTTGACAGCCAAGGATGTTCGCGGTTCGTCGTCACCGATGTCACCAAGGACGGCACGTTGGGCGGTCCCAATCTCGACCTGCTGGCTGGTGTCGCCGATCGCACCGAAGCCCCGGTGATCGCGTCCGGCGGCGTGTCCAGCCTGGACGACTTGCGTGCCATCGCCACTCTCACCGACCGCGGGGTCGAGGGGGCCATCGTGGGCAAGGCCCTTTACGCCGGGCGGTTCACCTTGCCGCAGGCGCTCGCCGCAGTGCGAGAGTAGGCAAGCAATGGACCTGGACGCGTTGGTGGCCGAGGCGTCGGCGATCCTCGATGCAGCGGTGCCGGCATTCCGAGCGGGCCACCGCGCCGATTCAGCGGTTCCCAAGAAGGGCAACGACTTCGCCACCGAAGTCGATCTTGCCATCGAGCGCCAAGTCGTGGATGCCCTGGAACCGGCCACCGGAATCGGGGTGCACGGCGAGGAGTTCGGCGGCCCGGCCGTCGACTCGCCGTGGGTGTGGGTGCTGGACCCGGTCGACGGTACGTTCAACTACGCCGCCGGATCGCCGATGGCCGCGATTCTGTTGGGCCTGCTGCACGACGGCGATCCGGTGGCCGGCCTCACCTGGTTGCCGTTCACCGACCAGCGCTACACCGCGGTCGAAGGTGGCCCGCTGATGAAAAACGGTGTACCCCAGCCATCGTTGGGTACCGTCGAGCTGGCCGAGGCGCTCGTCGGTGTCGGCACGTTCAACGCCGACTCACGAGGCCGGTTCCCGGGACGCTATCGGATGGCGGCGCTGGAGAATCTCAGCCGGGTTTCGTCGCGGTTGCGCATGCATGGTTCCACCGGCATCGACCTCGCGTATGTTGCCGACGGAATCCTTGGTGGTGCAATAAGTTTCGGGGGCCACGTGTGGGATCATGCCGCGGGCGTCGCGCTGGTGCAAGCCGCGGGCGGGGTCGTCACCAATCTGGCCGGCGAACCCTGGACCCCCGCGTCGCGGTCCGCGCTGGCCGCAGCACCCGGCGTACACGCCGAAATCCTCGAGATCCTGCGCAGCACAGGCGAACCGGAGGACTACTGACGTGTACTCAGGCTGTGACTTTCGGGGCGTTGCGGTTCGTGTGATCCCCTGCCTGGACGTCGACGATGGGCGGGTAGTCAAGGGAGTCAATTTCGAGAACCTCCGGGACGCAGGTGATCCGGTGGAACTTGCTGCGGCCTATGACGCCGAGGGTGCCGATGAGCTCACCTTCCTTGACGTGACGGCGTCCTCGTCGGGAAGGGCGACCATGTTGGAGGTGGTGCGCCGCACCGCCGAGCAGGTGTTCATCCCGCTGACGGTCGGGGGCGGGGTGCGCACGGTGGCCGACGTCGACGTATTGCTGCGCGCGGGGGCCGACAAAGTCTCGGTCAACACCGCCGCGATCGGCCGCCCCGAATTGCTGGCAGAAATGGCAACACAGTTCGGCTCGCAGTGCATCGTGTTGTCCGTCGACGCCCGTACGGTGCCGGTCGAATCAGCGCCGACAGCGTCGGGCTGGGAGGTCACCACCCACGGCGGTCGCCGCGGCACCGGCATCGACGCCGTGGAGTGGGCGGCCCGCGGCGCCGAGCTCGGAGTGGGGGAGATCCTGCTGAACTCGATGGACGCGGACGGCACCAAAGCCGGGTTCGATCTGCCGATGCTGCGGGCTGTCCGCGCCGCGGTCACGGTGCCGGTGATCGCCAGCGGCGGCGCCGGGGCAGTCGAACACTTCGCACCCGCGGTTGCCGCCGGCGCCGATGCGGTGTTGGCCGCCAGCGTCTTTCACTTCCGAGAGCTGACGATCGGGCAGGTGAAGGCCGCCATGGCTTCAGAAGGGATCATTGTGCGATGACGCTTGACCCGGAGATCGCCGCGCGTCTGAAGCGCAACGCCGATGGATTATTCACCGCCGTCGTCCAGGAGCGCGGCAGCGGCGACGTGTTGATGGTCGCTTGGATGAACGACGAGGCACTGGCCCGCACGCTGGAAACCCGTGAGGCCACCTACTATTCGCGATCCCGCGCCGAACAGTGGATCAAGGGTGCGACCTCCGGCAACACGCAGCATGTCCACTCCGTGCGCCTGGACTGCGACGGCGACACCGTGTTGTTGACGGTCGATCAGGTTGGCGGCGCCTGCCACACCGGTGACCACAGTTGCTTCGACGCCGCCGTGCTGCTACCCCCCCAGGACTAGCCCGAGCCTCGCCGAGCTAGCTGGGGGCGACATCCAATCCGTTGGCCGCGGCTATTGCCGCGCGTGCCCATTCGTGGCGGAAAACGGCCGGCTGGATGCGGTCACGGCGAATGATCTCGAGATCGATGGCTTTTCCGTTGATCACCGCGTTCGGCACCCGGAAGGAGAAGGCTGGTTGGTCGGTGGCGACGGCCAGGATCGCGTCGGTGTCGGCGAAACCGTTTGCGAGCATGGTGTCCTCGGCCCATCTGAACGGCTTGAGGCCGCCGAAATTCTTGACGTACACCACCCAAAGGCGGGTGCCGTGCCCGTTGTAGAGCTTGGTGACTGCTCTTTCCACTGCGGCGTGCTCGACGGGGGTCAGCACACCCGACTGATCGGTGATTTGGCCGGACAGCTTGATTGCCGGCGTTGACGGGGGCGCAGCACCGCTGCTCGGCGGTGCCACTGACGCCGAAGGGGCACTGCCGCTGTTCTGCTGGTTGGCTCGGGCGCCGAGCATGCGGACACCGACGACCACGACCACCGCGACCAGTGCGACGGTGACGAGCGCCGCGATCAGGGTCGCCGGCCCCAGCCGGCTGCTGCGTGTTTTCTCAGATCGCTCAGATGCGGGCGATGTGCTCTGGGGCGCCGCGATCACCTGCGTCGGTCCGGCGATGACTTCCGTGGGGCCCGCCACGTCCGCCGACGCAGTGACCGGTTGGCCGGCAAGTGCAGACGCGAAATCCGCGCACGTCGCATAGCGTTCATTGGGGTTCTTGGCCATCGCTTTGGTAACGGCGGCGTCGAGTTCGGCTAATTCGGGTCGCCGCTCACTGATGAGCGGTGGTGCCGCGGACAGGTGCTGGCTGATGACCACCGCCGGGTTGGAGTGCTGGAATGGGGCGGACCCGGTCAGCAGGTTAAACGCGGTGCAGCCGAGCGCGTATTGGTCGGCCCGTGCGTCAAGATCGTTACCCTGCAATTGCTCGGGCGCGCAGTACGCGGTGGTCCCCACCAGCATGTTTGTCGCGGTCAGACCGCTGATCTCGCCCAGCTCACGGGCGATGCCGAAATCGGCGAGCAGGATCCGCCGTCGGGGGCTGGCATCGCCCAGCAGGACGTTGGCGGGTTTGACGTCACGATGCAGCATTCCGCGTGAATGGGCGTAATCGAGCGCGTCGGCAACGGCCGAAATGATCTCGACGACGTCTGCTTTCGGCATTCCGGACGGATACTGGCTGCGCAGCAGTTTCGCAGCGTCGGTTCCCTCGACGTAGTCCATCGAGATCCACAGTTGGCCTTGGTATTCGCCGCGGTCGTGGATGCCGACGATGTGCTCGTGGTACAAGCTCGCGGCCAGGTCGGCCTCTCGGTTAAAACGTTGGCGAAATTCCAAATCCGCGGTCAGATTGCTGGGTAAGATTTTGAGGGCATCGCGGCGGGGCAGCCGCGGATGCTGGGCCAGATAAACCTGACCCATCCCGCCGGCCCCCAACCGTCGAACGATGGTGTATCCGGCGAACACCTGTCCTTCTGTCAGGCCTTCGCTATGGCCATCGCTTTGCGGCATGTGAGCATGCTACTGAGACCGCGACCGGGGGCAATCAGGTAATTCGATTCCGTGCTCGCCCGGAAGTGGATGACGACGCCCAATCGGGAATTTGCTTGGGCTTTCCGCAGAAGGATTGGGTGCCGCTCGGCCGGGCGGTGCCTTCGATGAGAATGGCGGTCGATGGCGAAACAGATGGTGAAACACGTGTCCTGGACCGTGGTGGTACCCCTGCTCGCCCTCGTCGCGCTTGTGGTGACCTGGGGCGAGGAGATCGAGCCGGTACTGGGCTTGCTGGCGGCGGCGCTACTCGCCGGTGCCGTTTTGGCCGCGGTCCACCACGCGGAAGTGGTCGCGCACCGGGTCGGGGAGCCGTTCGGGTCGCTGGTGCTCGCTATTGCGGTGACCACCATCGAGGTGGCCCTGATCGTCACGCTCATGGCGTCCGGCGGGAACGAGGCGGCGACGCTTGCGAGGGACACCGTGTTCGCCGCAGCGATGATCACCACCAACGGGATCGCCGGTTTGTCACTGCTACTCGGTTCCCTGCGCTATGGCGTGACGTTGTTCAACGCCCACGGCAGCGGTGCCGCCCTGGCGACGGTCACCACACTGGCGACGCTGAGCCTGGTGCTGCCCACGTTCACCACCAGCCAGCCGGGCCCGGAGTTTTCACCTGGCCAGCTCGCCTTCGCCGCGGTCACCTCACTCGGGCTATACCTGGTGTTCGTATTCACTCAAACCGTGCGGCATCGCGACTTTTTTCTGCCGGTTGCCCAAAAGGGCCAAACGGGCCTAGTCGAGGATGAAAGCCACGCGGACCCACCCAGTACCCGCTCCGCGCTGACGAGCCTTGCGCTGCTGCTCGTCGCGCTGGTTGTGGTGGTGGGTCTGGCCGAGCAGGAATCGCCGGCAATCGAGCGACTGGTGGTCGCGGCCGGGTTCCCGCTGTCATTCGTCGGCGTGGTGATCGCCACGCTGGTGCTGCTCCCAGAGACACTCGCGGCGGTACGTGCGGCGCGGCAAGGCCGCATCCAGACGAGCCTCAACCTGGCCTACGGTTCGGCGATCGCCAGCATCGGGCTCACCATCCCGGCCATCGCGCTCGCCTCCATATGGCTCAAAGGGCCGCTGGTACTCGGCCTCGGCGCCACCCAGTTGGTGCTGCTTGCGCTGACGGTCGTGATCAGCGTGCTGACCGTGGTGCCCGGCCGGGCTACCCGGCTACAGGGCGAGTTGCATCTGGTGCTGCTCGCCGCTTACGTGTTTTTGGCGGTCATCCCCTGACACGTCTGCTCGCGCAAGGGGGGCGCGCTACGCGGGATTTGATTGCCCGGCTCGCCCCCTCGCCGCTGCGCGGCTGCGGGTACCCCCACAGCCGGCCGTTCCGGCCCGCTCGAAAGGTCCGGGTCGCCGGGCTAGATCTGATTGCCCGGCTTCTCAGCGGCCCGTTCCGGCCCGCTCGAAAGGTCCGGGTCGCCGGGCTAAGACCGCGCCCGTAGCGTCTCCAACGCTTTGTCGGCGTGGGTGTCCATGCTCAATTCGCTGGAGATCACGTTGAGCACCTTGCGATCGGTGTCGATGACAAAGGTCGTGCGTTTGACTGGTATCAGTTTCCCGAGCAGACGGCGCTTGACGCCGAACTGTGTGGCGACCGTGCCTTCCGTGTCCGACAGCAGCGGGTAGTCGAAGCTCTGCATGTCGGCGAACTTGGCCTGCTTTTGCACGGGATCGGCGCTGATGCCGACCCGGCTGGCCCCGACCGCGGCGAATTCCGGAGCCAAGTCGCGGAAGTGGCAAGCTTCCTTGGTGCAGCCAGGAGTCATCGCGGCCGGATAAAAGAACAGAACGACGGGCCCGTCGGAAAGCAGGGCGCTGAGCTTACGTGGCGTTCCGGTCTGATCGGGAAGTTCGAAGTCGGCCACGGTGTCACCAGTTTTCATGGCCGTCAGGCTACGCTCGGTTGCCCAACTCCTCCTCACGCCGCTTACGCGGCCTGCATCGTCGTCGGGCGACGCCGGGAGCTGAGCACCGTATCTGCGAGGATGGGTCGGTGCACGTCCACCTCGCCTCGACCTCCTCACGGGAGGACTTCCGACAGCTGGCGGCCGAGCACCGTGTGGTTCCGGTGACCCGTAAGGTCCTGGCCGACAGTGAGACGCCGCTGTCGGCCTACCGCAAGCTCGCCGCCAATCGTCCGGGCACTTTCCTGCTGGAGTCCGCCGAGAACGGCCGATCCTGGTCGCGCTGGTCGTTCATCGGCGCCGGGGCGCCGTCAGCACTGACCGTGCGTGACGGCGAAGCGGTGTGGCTGGGTACCGTGCCGCAGGACGCACCCACCGGAGGCGACCCGCTGCACGCACTGCGGGCCACCCTCGAGCTGCTGGCCACCGAAGACCCCAAGCGATCCGAGCCAGGGCTTCCGCCACTGTCCGGAGGCATGGTGGGCTTCTTCGCCTACGACCTGGTGCGACGCCTGGAGCGCCTGCCGGTACTGGCCGTCGACGACCTGCAATTGCCGGACATGCTGTTGCTACTGGCCACCGATGTGGCGGCGGTCGACCACCATGAGGGCACCATCACCCTGATCGCCAACGCCGTGAACTGGAACGGCACCGACGAGCGGGTCGACTGGGCCTACGACGACGCGATTGCGCGGCTGGACGTGATGACCGCGGCGCTGGGCCAGCCGCTGCCGTCGACGGTTGCTACGTTCAGCAGGCCCGAGCCGCGGCACCGGGCGCAGCGCACGGTTGAGGAATATGGTGCCATCGTCGAGCACCTCGTCGGGCAGATCGAAGCCGGCGAAGCATTCCAGGTGGTGCCCTCGCAGCGCTTCGAGGTGGACACCGATGTCGATCCGATCGACGTGTACCGCATTCTGCGGGTGACTAACCCAAGCCCCTACATGTATCTGCTGCATGTACCGAATAGCGATGGCGCAACTGGCTTTTCGATCGTCGGATCCAGCCCGGAGGCGCTGGTCACCGTGAACGACGGCCGGGCCACAACGCATCCGATCGCCGGAACCCGGTGGCGCGGGCAGACCGAGGAAGAGGATCAGCTGCTGGAAAAGGACCTACTGGCCGACGAAAAAGAACGGGCAGAGCACCTGATGCTGGTCGACCTCGGCCGCAACGACCTCGGCCGGGTCTGCACGCCGGGCACCGTTCGTGTCGAGGATTACAGCCACATCGAACGCTATAGCCACGTGATGCACCTGGTGTCCACGGTGACTGGGATGCTCAGCGAGGGTCACACAGCCCTGGACGCGGTGACCGCCTGCTTCCCGGCCGGCACACTGTCGGGTGCGCCGAAGGTGCGGGCCATGGAGCTGATCGAAGAGGTGGAGAAGACGCGCCGCGGCCTCTACGGCGGCGTCGTCGGTTACCTCGACTTCGCCGGCAACGCTGACTTCGCGATCGCCATTCGCACTGCGCTGATGCGCGACGGCACCGCCTATGTCCAGGCGGGTGGTGGGGTAGTGGCCGACTCCAACGGGCCTTACGAATACACCGAGGCGAGAAACAAGGCGCGCGCGGTGCTGAGTGCGATCGCCGCCGCGGAGACGCTGGCCGCCCCGGACGACAGCCACAATGGCTAATGCCCGGCCCGGCCGGCTGACGATCGGGATAGCCCAGCTGCTGCTGGTGGTGGCAGCCGCGGCACTGTGGACGGCATCGCGGCTGCCGTGGGTCGTCATCCGGTCGTTCGATGGGCTGGGGCCGCCGAAGTCAGTGACGCTGTCCGGCGCATCGTGGTCGACGGCTCTGCTGCCGTTGGCGGTGCTGCAGCTGGCCAGCGCCGTCGCTGCGCTCGCAGTGCGCGGCTGGGCACTGCGGGCGCTGGCGGCGTTGCTGGCACTGGCGAGCTTTGCCGTCGGCTATCTCGGCGTCAGTCTGTGGGCGATCCCGGACGTGGCGGTGCGCGGAGCCGATCTGGCGCATATTCCGGTGGTGTCGCTGGTAGGAAGCGAGCGGCACTACTGGGGGGCAGGGGTCGCGGTGATAGCCGCGGTGTGCACCTTGAGCGCCGCGGTTTTGTTGATGCGGTCGGCTTCGATTTTCGGGTCGGCTCGCGAGCGCATGACGAAATATGCGTCGCCCGCTGCGCGCCGTTCGAAGGCGCGGGGCGACGACGCTGACGCGGCCAGCCAGGAGATGTCGGAGCGGATGATCTGGGATGCGCTTGACGAGGGCCGCGACCCGACCGATCGGCCCCGCGAGTCTGACACCGAGGGTCGGTGATGGACCGTGAGCCGACGGTCGCTACCCTTCATGAACGTCGTCGAAATCGGCTGCGGGCCGTGGGTGACAGATGGCGGGAAAGGAAACGACAGGCATGAGTCCGGCAACAGTGCTTGACTCCATCCTTGAGGGAGTCCGGGCCGACGTTGCCGCGCGCGAAGCCCTCATCAGCCTGTCCGAGATCAAAGCGGCCGCCGCGGCGGCGCCGCCACCACTCGACGTGATGGCCGCCTTACGCGAGCCCGGTATCGGCGTCATCGCCGAGGTCAAGCGCGCCAGTCCGTCGGCGGGCTCACTGGCGACCATTGCCCACCCGGCAAAGCTGGCCCGCGCCTACGAGGATGGCGGCGCCCGGATCATCAGCGTGCTGACCGAGGAGCGACGTTTCAAGGGCTCGCTCGACGACCTTGATACGGTGCGGGCCGCGGTCTCGGTGCCGGTTTTACGCAAAGACTTTGTGGTGCAGCCATATCAGATCCATGAGGCGCGCGCTCACGGCGCCGATATGTTGTTGCTCATCGTTGCGGCTTTGGATCAGTCGGTGCTGGTGTCGATGCTGGACCGCACCGAATCACTCGGTATGACCGCTCTGGTCGAAGTGCACACCGAACAAGAAGCTGACCGGGCACTTAAGGCCGGGGCCAAGGTGATCGGCGTCAACGCCCGCGATCTCACGACACTGGAGATGGACCGGGATTGCTTCTCGCGAATAGCTCCTGGACTGCCGAGCAACGTGATCAGGATCGCCGAATCCGGTGTACGTGGCACCGCAGACCTGTTGGCGTATGCCGGTGCCGGCGCTGACGCCGTTTTGGTCGGTGAAGGTCTGGTCAAAAGTGGTGACCCACGAGCTGCGGTTGCGGATCTGGTCACCGCGGGCACCCATCCGTCCTGTCCCAAACCGGCTCGCTAGTCGTTGATGAGCCGCGATCGCCTCGAGCCTTCGTGATGGCAGATCTATCCCGCCCGGGTCTTCCGCGCACCAGTGCCGCTATCGCCGAACCCACCCGCCACGACCCCGATTCGGGTGGTCATTTCGGCGTCTACGGTGGCCGCTACGTCGCCGAGGCACTGATGGCGGTGATCGAGGAGGTCACCGCCGCCTACGAGAAGGAACGCGTCAATCAGGACTTCTTGGACACCCTGGATAAATTGCAGACCCACTACGCCGGCCGGCCGTCGCCGCTGTATGAGGCCGCCCGGCTCAGCGAGCACGCCGGCTCGGCGCGCATCTTTCTCAAGCGAGAAGACCTGAACCACACCGGTTCTCACAAGATCAACAACGTGCTCGGTCAGGCGCTGCTGGCCCGCAGAATGGGCAAGACCCGGGTGATCGCAGAGACCGGTGCCGGTCAACACGGGGTGGCCACGGCCACTGCATGCGCACTGTTCGGCCTGGAGTGTGTCGTATACATGGGCGCCGTCGACACCACACGGCAGGCGCTCAACGTGGCGCGGATGCGGCTGCTCGGTGCCGAGGTCGTCTCCGTCGAGACCGGCTCGCAAACGCTCAAGGACGCCATCAACGAGGCATTCCGGGACTGGGTTACCAACGCCGACAACACCTACTACTGCTTCGGCACGGCAGCCGGACCGCATCCCTTCCCGACCATGGTGCGTGATTTTCAGCGAATCATCGGCCTGGAGACGCGCGTGCAGATCCAGGATCAGGCGGGCCGGTTGCCTGACGCGGTAACGGCGTGCGTCGGCGGAGGATCCAACGCCATCGGGATTTTCCACGCGTTCCTCGATGATCCCGGCGTGCGGCTGGTCGGATTCGAGGCGGCAGGCGATGGTGTTGAGACCGGCAGGCATGCCGCGACATTCACCGGCGGTTCCCCCGGAGCGTTCCAGGGATCATTCTCGTACCTGCTGCAAGACGAGGACGGTCAGACCATCGAATCCCACTCGATCTCAGCGGGTCTGGATTATCCGGGGGTGGGTCCGGAACACGCGTGGCTCAAGGAAACCGGACGCGCCGAATACCGGCCCATTACCGATTCCGAGGCGATGGAGGCATTTCGTCTGCTGTGCCGCGCAGAAGGGATCATCCCGGCTATCGAATCCGCGCATGCGGTGGCCGGTGCTCTGAAGTTGGGTGCTGAAATGGGCAGGGGCGCGGTCATTGTGGTGAATCTCTCGGGGCGCGGCGACAAGGACGTTGAGACGGCCGCGAAGTGGTTCGGCCTTCTGAGCAAGCCCGACAACGACGCGGGCCGCCGATGATGGCGGTGGAACAGAGCGAAGCAAGCAGGCTGGGGCCAGTTTTTGATTCGTGCCGCGCAGACAATCGCGCGGCACTGATCGGTTACCTGCCTACCGGATACCCCGACGTGCGAACATCCGTGGACGCGATGACTGCGCTCGTCGAATCCGGTTGCGACATTGTCGAAGTCGGTGTGCCGTATTCGGATCCGGGCATGGACGGCCCGACCATAGCGAGGGCGACCGAAGCCGCACTTCGTGGGGGAGTGCGAGTCCGGGATACGCTGGCCGCGGTCGAGGCGATCAGTCTGGCCGGCGGACGTGCGGTGGTGATGACGTACTGGAATCCGGTGCTGCGCTACGGGGTTGATGCGTTCGCGCGGGATCTGGCGTCGGCGGGGGGGCACGGCCTGATCACTCCCGACCTCATCCCCGACGAAGCGCAACAGTGGATGGCGGCATCCGATGAGCATCAGCTGGATCGGATTTTTCTGGTGGCGCCTTCATCGACGCCTCAGCGGTTGGTGACCACCGTCGAGGCATCGCGCGGATTCGTCTACGCCGCGTCGACGATGGGCGTGACCGGGGCGCGTGACGCGGTGTCACAGGCCGCGCCCGAACTGGTGGGCAGGGTGAGGGCGGTGTCTGACATACCCGTGGGCGTCGGCTTGGGTGTGCGATCGCGGGAGCAGGCCGCACAGATCGCCGGCTATGCCGACGGAGTCATCGTCGGTTCCGCGTTGGTGTCGGCGCTGAGCGACGGGTTGGTTGCGTTGCGCGCACTGACCGAGGAACTCGCTGCCGGTGTGCGCCTAGAGGTGTCCGCGTGAAGACGACCTGGCTCGCTTATATTCCCAGCCCGCCACGTGGGGTCTGGCACCTCGGGCCGCTGCCTATTCGCGCCTACGCGTTGTTCATCATCATCGGTATCGTGGTCGCGCTGCTGGTTGGCGACCGGCGGTGGGAAGCCCGCGGCGGCGAGCGCGGCGTGATCTACGACATCGCCATGTGGGCCGTGCCTTTCGGATTGGTTGGGGGAAGGCTCTATCACCTGGCCACGGATTGGCGGACGTATTGGGGGCCAGGCGGCGCCGGGTTCGGCGCGGCGCTGCGCATCTGGGACGGGGGCTTGGGCATCTGGGGCGCGGTGGCGCTCGGTGGTGTCGGAGCATGGATCGGCTGTCGACGTCGTGGAATTCCGCTGCCGGCCTTCGCCGACGCGATAGCTCCAGGACTGATATTGGCGCAAGCGATCGGTCGGCTGGGGAACTATTTCAACCAGGAGCTGTACGGCCGGGAAACCACGTTGCCGTGGGGTCTGGAGATCTTCTACCGTCGGGACGGCGTTTCGACGGGGCAGGTGGCGCTCGTTGTGCAGCCGACGTTTCTCTACGAATTGATTTGGGACGTCCTGGTATTCGTCGCATTGATCTACGTGGACCGGCGGTTCAAGTTAGGCCACGGGCGACTGTTTGCAACCTATGTCGCTGGCTACTGCGTCGGGCGCTTCTGCGTCGAGCTGCTGCGTGACGACGCCGCCACACACATCGCCGGCATCCGGATCAACTCGTTCACATCGACTTTCGTGTTCGTCGGGGCCGTGGTCTACATCATTCTGGCCCCGAAGGGCCGTGAGGACCCCGAAACCTTGCGCGGCGCCGAGCGCGTTGCACCACAACCCGAACCGGAACCTGAGCCGGCGGCTCAGCTCGCGACCGTCGCTTCGGCCTCCGCTGCGACCGCGGCGGCGCCAGTTGCCGGAGGAGAAGATTCGGCAGAAATGCTCGAATCTGCCGACGTCGCGGAGGCTGAGTCTGTCCAGCCTGAAACCGTGAAGGCTGAAGTTGCGGAGGAAGAGGCCGAGCCTGAAACAGTGAAGACCGAGGCTGCTGAGGCTGAAGTCGCCGAGGCTGAGGCCGGAGAAGCTGGAGTCGAAGAGCCTGAAGTCGAAGCGGAGGCGCAGGCCGTCGAGCCTGAGGCCGAGGAGCCTGAAGTCGAAGCGGAGGCTGAGGCGACTGAGGAGGAAGTCGCGGAGGCGCAGGCCGAAGAGCCTAAAGTCGAAGAGCCTGAAGCCGAAGCGGAGCCTAAGGCTGAAGTCGCTGAGGCTGAGGCGATCGAGCCCGAAGCTGCGGAGGCAGAAGTCGTAGAAGCTGAGGCCGAGGAGCCTGAAGGCGAGGTGGAGGCTGAGGCGGTTGAGACCGAGGAGCCTGAAGTCGAAGAGCCCGAGGCGGAAGTCGCGGAGGCAGCGGCCGTCGAGTCCGAAGCGTCGGAGGCTGAAGTCGCAGAGCCTGAGGCCGCCGAACCGGAAGTCGAAGTGCCGGAGGCCGAAGAGCCGGAAGCTGAGTCGGCGGCAGCGGAGATAGAGGCTTCGGAGGCTGAAGTCGCAGAGCCTGAGGCCGCCGAACCTGAAGTCGAAGAGCCGGAAGTCGATTCGGAGACTGCGGAGCCTGAGGCTGAGGGGGAGGAGACCGAGGCCACAGACGCGGAAGCCGCGGCGGCTGTGGTTGCCAAGCCCGAGGTTGCCGAGTCTGCGGCCGGCGAGCCCGAAGCCGAAGAATCGGCACAGGCAGAGAGCGAAGTCGAGGTCGACGAGGGCCAGCCCGAGCAGTCCGTTGACGGCGCAGCGCCGGCTACCGCAGATGATTCCAGCGAATCCGACGTTGAAACACAGGATCGCGAAGAGCAGTCCGAACCGGAGGCGGTGCAGGAACCGGCCGAAGAAGCCGTGGCCGTCGCCGAAGAAGCTGAGCCGGCCTCGAAGTCGGATGCCGACGATAAAGCCGAAGAATCGGTTGCCGAGAAGGCCGCTGCGGAAACTCCGGCCACCGACGACGATAAGGCAACCCGGAGGCGATGGAGCTTCCGATTGAGGAACCGAAGAGCCCGGTAGCAGTCGAGATGCTCCAGCCCACCTCCAAGCCGGGGCGGGAGCCCGGCGGATCTGGCATGCTGACAATGTGACTGAACAGCCGTGGCCCGATGCTGCCGGATCTGGCGCGCCACCACCGCAGCCACCGGGATATGAACCCGGGTATCCGCCGCCGTATCCGCAATATCCGGGGCCCGGCGCCTATTTCGACCCGGCCGCACCCTTCGGTCGGCATCCTGTGACCGGACAACCGCTTTCAGACAAATCGAAGACCGTCGCGGGTCTTTTGCAGCTGCTTAGCCTGATCGGGATCGGCGGGATTGGCCGCTTCTACATCGGCGATATCGGGGTGGGTGTCGCACAGCTGCTCGTGGGTTGGTTTACGTGCGGAATCGGGCTGATCTGGAGCATCGTCGACGCGGTGCTGATATTGAGCGACAAAGTCAGCGACCCGCAGGGTCGCCCATTGCGCGATGGCACCTAATCGGGCTTCCGGGACCTCGGGGCAGCGTCATCCGCACGGCGCGCATCGTCGTCGTCTTTACGGCGCAGCTGGTTCAGGCGTGCTGCTCGCTGGCGCGCTCGGCTACGTGGGACTCGCCGACCCGCACAACACGAATTCGGTGTATCCGCTGTGTCCGTTCAAGATGCTTACCGGCTGGAATTGCCCCTTCTGCGGTGGGCTTCGGATGACGCATGACCTGCTGCACGGTGATCTGGCGGCCAGCATCAACGACAATGTCTTCCTGCTGGTCGGCATTCCGGCGTTGGTCGGCTGGGTTGTGATGCGCCGCCGCCTTGGCCGGTCAGCGCTGCCGGTGCCCGCCGTGCTGACGATTGCGGTAGTAGCGATCGTGTGGACAGTGCTGCGTAATCTGCCTGGCTTCCCGTTGGTTCCGACCGTTCTCAGCGGGTAGCTGCGCGACGAGCGCGAACGAGTTAGCCGTCTTGCCCGTCCGCGCCGGCTTGGCCGTCGTGCCGCTGCCGCCGTAAGACTCGCCAGTGCCGCCGGCCTGGGTGGGGGCGTCGATCATCTCGCGCAGTTCTTGCGGAGGTTCCGGGCGAGCCATCACACCCGGCTCTGGCCCGGTCGTCAGTCCCATCTACGGTCGGCGTCGGTGCCGAACCGGCGATGAACAAACAGTCGACAATTCTGGAATGCGCGCACAACCCGCCGACTTTCCTGGCGGTTGAGCGCGTTGTGGCATCGAGTCACTCCGATGGTCACGAGCGGCGACTATGCTGAGTCGTCGTGGCGAGACGCGGAAAGATCGTCTGCACTCTCGGTCCGGCCACCGGGAGTGACGAGGTGGTCCTGGCGCTGGTCGAGGCCGGAATGGACGTCGCCAGGATGAACTTCAGTCACGGCGACTACGCCGATCACAAGGCCGCTTATGAGTGGGTGCGTGCCGCCTCTGACGCGACCGGCCGCGCGGTCGGTGTGCTCGCCGACCTGCAGGGCCCGAAGATCAGGCTGGGGCGCTTCGCCACGGGATCCACTTACTGGGCCGACGGTGAAATGGTACGGATCACCGTCGCTGAGTGCCAAGGCACCCACGACCGGGTGTCGACCACCTACAAGAGGTTGGCCGAGGACGCCATGGTCGGCGACCGGGTTCTGGTAGACGACGGCAAAGTCGGACTGGTGGTCGAAGGCATCGACGGCGACGACGTGATCTGCACTGTCACCGAAGGTGGCCCGGTCAGCAACAACAAGGGCATCTCGCTGCCCGGGATGAACGTGTCGGCGCCGGCCTTGTCGGACAAGGACATCGAGGATCTCACCTTCGCGCTGAACCTCGGCGTTGACCTGGTGGCGCTTTCATTCGTGCGCTCGCCCTCCGATGTCGAGCTGGTCCATGACGTGATGGATCGGGTCGGGCGGCGGGTACCGGTGATTGCCAAACTGGAGAAACCCGAAGCCATCGATAATCTCGAAGCCATCGTGCTGGCGTTCGACGCCGTCATGGTGGCTCGTGGCGACCTGGGAGTTGAGCTGCCGCTGGAAGAGGTCCCGCTGGTGCAGAAGCGGGCCATCCAGATGGCCCGGGAGAACGCAAAGCCGGTCATCGTGGCGACCCAGATGCTCGACTCGATGATCGAGAGCTCACGGCCCACACGAGCCGAGGCCTCCGACGTCGCCAACGCCGTGCTCGACGGTGCCGATGCGCTGATGTTGTCCGGGGAAACCTCGGTGGGGAAGTACCCACTGGCGGCCGTCCGGACGATGTCGCGAATCGTGTGCGCGGTCGAGGAGAATTCCACGGCCGCACCACCGTTGACGCATGTGCCGCGCACCAAGCGGGGAGTGATCTCGTATGCCGCGCGCGACATTGGCGAGCGACTCGACGCCAAGGCGCTGGTTGCGTTCACTCAGTCCGGCGACACCGTGCGGCGACTGGCACGCCTGCATACCCCGCTGCCGCTGCTCGCCTTCACCGCGTGGCCTGAAGTGCGCAGCCAGCTCGCCATGACTTGGGGCACCGAGACTTTCATCGTGCCGATGATGAAGTCCACCGACGGCATGATCCGCCAGGTCGACAAGTCGCTGCTCGAACTCGGCCGCTACAGGCGCGGTGACCTGGTGGTCATTGTCGCCGGCGCACCGCCTGGCACAGTAGGCTCGACCAACCTGATCCATGTGCACCGGATCGGGGAGGACGACGTCTAACCCGCCCGGGCCTGATGACGATGCGGGCCGCGCAGTGGCCCGAGGTGGGAGTACCCCCGCCTGCGGGGGAGAGCCAGGGCAATCAAGCCCAGAGGAGCAGGCCGTGCCGGCTGGCGATGAGCCGAACGCGCAGGAAGAACCCGCGAAAAGAACCAAGTCCGATTTCGAGGAACTCCTTGCCGTATTGGACCTCAAACCCGTCGCCGATGATCTATTCATCGGCTCCCATCCCAGCAAGAACCCGATGCGGACATTCGGCGGCCAGCTCATAGCGCAATCGTTCGTCGCGAGCAGCCGCACGCTGACCCGGGACGACCTGCCGCCCAGCGCGCTCTCGGTGCATTTCATCAACGGTGGGGATACCGCCGAGGACATCGAATTCCACGTGGTGCGACTGCGCGATGAGCGGCGCTTCGCCAACCGGCGCGTCGACGCGGTGCAGAACGGGATGTTGTTGTCCTCAGCCATGATCTCGTA
This sequence comes from uncultured Actinomycetota bacterium, assembly GCA_963728815.1. Taxonomy (GTDB): domain Bacteria; phylum Actinomycetota; class Actinomycetes; order Mycobacteriales; family Mycobacteriaceae; genus Mycobacterium. Next base: position 201,146 of record CAVSLH010000009.1, on the reverse strand, counting down.
TATGTCCGGCGGTCGTGGCCTCGAGCATGCTGTCGACCCGCCGGAGGTGGCCGAGCCCCATACCCTGCCGTCTATCGGCGAACTGTTGCAGGGCTACGAGGAGACCGTGCCGCACTTCGTCAACGCCCTGCAACCGATCGAATGGCGCTACAGCAATGACCCGGCCTGGGTAATGCGGGACAAGGGTGACCGGCTTGCCCACAACCGGGTTTGGGTCAAGGCCCGGGGTGTGATGCCCGACGATCCCGTGTTGCACACCGCGACAATGCTGTATTCCTCGGATACCACCGTGTTGGATTCGGTCATCACCACCCATGGGCTGTCATGGGGCTTCGACCGCATCTTCGCGGCGTCCACCAATCATTCGGTGTGGTTTCATCGGCAGGTCAACTTCGACGACTGGGTGTTGTATTCGACGTCGTCGCCGGTGGCCGCGGATTCACGCGGGTTGGGCACCGGGCATTTCTTCGATCGCTCCGGGCAACTCATCGCCACGGTGGTGCAAGAAGGCGTGCTGAAATACTTTCCCCCCTCCCGCCGATAGACAGGGTGCGGGTATCTGCGGGACAACCGTCCGATCCGGCTCTGCACGGTCGTGATCAGGCGTAAGTTCGCAAGTAGCCGGGTATTCGATGTGGACGCGGCAGCTGAGCCGCTCAGCGAGAGTCAGCGGCAGCGGGAAGGTATAGGGAGATTGTTGTGAACGGGCCGCCGGTTGATGTCGTACCGAGGCTCCGCGCGCGCGAACGCGTTGTCGTTCACGTCAATTCGCCCGCGGCCCGCTGGATCGGCGCCATGGCCCTGCTCTGCGCGGCGTGCTGGCTGATCGTGGTACTCGCCCGCCACCACCATCACCCGGAATGGCACGATGTGGGTCGGCTGGGTTGGTCGCTGACGGTTCTGGCTGCGGTGGCATTGATCGCGCGCGGCATCTTCCTGGGCCGTCCGGTGACGGCCATGCACGCCACCGCAGCTGCCTTATTTCTGGTGGCGGGGCTGGGCTCACACGTGTTGGCCTCCGATCTGCTCGGCGACGTGCTGATCGCCAGCTCGGGAATGGTGCTGATGTGGCCGACATCGTCGCGTCCGCGAACCGCAGATCTGCCGCGGGCGTGGAGATTGATCAATGCCAGCACCGCGGACCCGCTGGCCCCGTTCACCATGCAGACGGGCAAGAGCTATCACTTCACCGCAGCCGGGACGGCGGCGCTGGCATACCGGACGCGGATGGGGTATGCGGTGGTCGGCGGCGACCCGATCGGCGACGAGGAGCAATTCCCCGAGTTGGTCGCCGACTTCGCGGCAATGTGTCATACCCACGGCTGGCGGATCGCGGTGGTGGGTTGCAGCGAGCAGCGGCTCAGCCTGTGGAGTGACCCCGCGGTGCTCGGGCAATCGCTGCGGGCAATACCGATCGGCCGCGACGTCGTTGTCGACCTGTCCAGCTTCGACATGGTGGGGCGCAAGTTCCGCAACCTGCGCCAGGCAGTGAAGCGCACCCACAACTTCGGCATCACGACCGAGATCGTGGCAGAGCAGGAACTCGACGAAAAGCAGTTGGCTGAGCTGACTGAGGTAGTGCGGGCATCACCCAGCGGGGCGCACATGGATCGCGGGTTCTACATGAACCTCGACGGAGTGCTGGAGGGTCGATTTCCCGGAATACAGCTGATCATCGCCAGGGATGCCTCGGGGCGGGTACAGGGCTTTCACCGGTACGCGACCGCTGGCGCCGGTAGCGATATCACCCTGGATGTGCCGTGGCGTCGTCGCGGAGCCCCGAACGGGATCGACGAACGGCTCAGCATCGATATGATAGCGGCCGCCAAAGATGCTGGGGCGCAGCGGGTATCGCTGTCGTTCGCGGCGTTTCCGGAGTTGTTTGACGGCTCGCGATCGGGTCGATTGCAGCGCCTCTTCTACTGGCTGATCCATTTACTTGACCCGTTGATCGCACTCGAGTCGTTGTACCGATATGTGCGCAAGTTTCACGCATTGGACGCCCGACGCTACGCGCTGATCTCGATGACGCAGATCATTCCGCTGGTGCTCGTGCTGTTGTCCCTGGAGTTCACGCCGCGCCGCCGACACCTCTGAGCGGTCACGGGGCGGGCGAATACGGCTTGTACGCCGGTACATCCGACGATTCGGTCATGATGCGCGCTCCAGATCAGGCGGGTGTGCGCGATCGGACGTCGGGGTACTCCGCCGAGCCGATGTGTAGTTCAGGACAGCGAATGTCTTTGGGCAAGTGATGAGTAGCCACCAGCACCGTCCTCTCTGTGTTCACTAGCCCGGGGTTCGGGGCCAACAGATCACGTAGGACGAGGTTGGCGTCCGTCGCATCGAGGTGCTCGGTGGGTTCGTCGAGCAGCACAATCCGGGCCGGTGAGATTATCGCTCGGGCCAGCAGCAACCTCCTGCGCTGGCCCGCCGAGACCGCTTGCGCGCCACCGGTCAACACCGTCGACAGACCCTCGGGCAGACTGGCGAGCCATCCGCTGAGGCCGACCGCATCCAGGGCCGCCGTCAGTTCGTCGTCTCGACAGTCTCCGCGGGCGACCAGCAAATTGTCCCGCACGGTCGTGCCGAAGATGTGCGCGTCCTCAGCGAAAAAGCTGACAGTGCTGTGTAATTCAGCTTCATCAAACTGACCCAGGGCGGTTCCGTCCAGCATCACCTGCCCGTGCAGCGGCGGCAGCAGTCCGGCGAGTGTCATCAGCAGTGTCGTCTTGCCGGAGCCGCTGGCGCCGGTGACGGCCAGCCGGGCGCCCGGTGGTAGATCAAGCGTTACCCGGGCCGACGGCGCCGGATCTGGGTGACCTGAACACACATCGGCAGATAACCGCCCCGTGCCGGTAGGTAGTGGCGCCGACATCGTGGATTCAGCCGTGCGGCTTGGCGGAGCCAGGTCGAGCAGGCGACGCGCAGCGATCCGCGACCGCGTCAACTGGACGGCGGCGGCCGGTAGTGGGGTCGTCGCCTCGAACGCGGACAGCGGCAACAACATCAGAATGGCCAGCGTGGTGGGCGCGACGGTAAAGGCCATTCCAATCCCGGCCACCACGGCGCCGAGCACACTGGCCCCGATCGCCGCGGTGGGCATTGCCTCGGCGACAGCGGCCGGTCTACCGGCAGCATCGAGAGCATCGCCCCAAGCGCGTTGCCGTCGTTGCGATTCGGCGATGACGTCAGAGAGCGCACCTGCGACACGAAGTTCGGGCGCATGTTCGAGCGCGATCATCGCCGCCGTGTCGCGCTCGGAATGGTGTTGCCGGGCAATCGCTTCCTGCGTTGTGGCGGCATTGCCGGCAAGCCAGGGTGCAACAACGCCGGCGATGAGTAGGCAGATCGCCAGTACTGCGGCGGCCGGCAGCGAAATGGCCGCGACAACGGCGGTCGCCGCCAGCGCCAGCACCGCCGCGACGCCAATCGGTACCAGGGCCCGCACCAGCACGTTGGCCAGTTCATCGACGTCGGCACCGACTCGTGCCACCAGCTCACCGCTGTGCAGCAGGACGGCGGCCGCTGCCGGTCCGTGGGCGAGCCGGTGATAAATCTGCGCGCGGGCAGTGCTGGCCGCACGGAGCGCGGTGTCGTGGGTTGCTAGTCGCTCGCAGTAGTGCAACAGCCCCCGGGAAATCGCGAATGTTCGTACCGCCACGACCGCAACCGATAGGTCCAGCACGGGGGGCATCTGCCAGGCCCGCGTGATCAGCCACGCCGAAACCCCGGCCAGCGCCAGCGCGCTGCCCAGCGACAGCACCCCCAGCGTGATAGCGGTCAGGATGCGGGGCCACCGCGGGCGCAACAGGCTGGACGCGGCCAGCAGCGGATCAGACGGGCGCACAACACACCTCACGATCCGAGACCATCGGAGGTTACTTCGACAACCCGGTCACCGATTGCGACGACTTGTTTGCGATGGCCGACGACCACGACGGTCGCACCGGCGCGTGCCCGCTCGACGATGGCCCGCAATACCCGGACCTCGGTGTGGCCGTCCAGGTGTGCGGTGGGCTCGTCGAGCAGCAGCACCGCGGCGGCTGATCCGAGCGCTCGGGCGAGGCCCAGCCGTTGCCGCTGTCCCAGGGACAGCCCGACGCCTCCCCGCCCCAGCACGGTATCCATCCCGTTTGGCAGCTCGGCCAGAACGGTGTCGAATCCTGATGCGGCGCAGGCGCTCTCAAGGTCCACCAGATCGCCGAGCAGGACCAGGTTGTCGTGGACGCTACCCGGGACCAGCACCGGGCGTTGCGGCAGCCAGGATAACTGCCGCCACCAAGCGGCGGGGTCCAAGTCGGCGACGTCGATTCCGGCCACGGTGACTCGGCCTGACGACGGCACGGTGAGTCCGGCGACCGCCTGCAGTGTGGTGCTCTTGCCAGCGCCGTTTCGTCCGGTCAGCACCGTCACCCGACCGGGTTCGATCACCGCGCTGAGATCGCGTGGCGAGCGGCCGTCCCGGCCGGCAACGCTGAGCTTTTCCAGATGGATCACCGCTCCGCAGGCGACCACCGCTCGTTGTCCAACCGTCGCGGTAGTTGGCTCGCCGATGAGTGCGAACGCCTTGTCGGCCGCGGTTCTGCCGTCTTGAGCAGCATGGAATTCCACGCCGATGCGACGCAAAGGCCAGTACACGTCCGGTGCCAGCAGCAGCACGGTCAAACCCGCGGTCAGGCTCATCTCGCCGAACACCAGACGAAGGCCGATGCTGACCGCCACCAGCGCCACGCCCAGCGTGGCCAGCAATTCGAGCACCAGTGCGGACAGGAATGCGATCCGCAGCGTCGCCATCGCCGAGCGTCGATGGGCGGCACCGAGTTCTGCGATCCGGTGTTCCGGGCCGGCGGCGCGGCCCAGCGCCCGCAAGGTGGGGATACCGGCGATCAGATCCAACAGCCGCGCCTGCAGGGTCGACATGGCGGCCAGCGCGGCCGTCGATCTGTCCGCCGTTGCCAGCCCGATCAGCACCATGAAGACCGGTATCAGCGGCAGTGTGATCACCACGATCGCTGTCGATTTCAGGTCGTAGACCGCGATCACGGCGACGGTCGCCGGGGTCAGGATCGCGGCAAGCAGCAATGTGGGGAGGTATCCGGTGAAATAGGGACGTAAGCCGTCGAGGCCACGGGTGACCACGATCGCGGCGGCGTCCCGCTGTGCTGCGAGTTCGCTGGGCTGCCGGGCTGTCACCGCCTCCAGCACCTGCCCGTTGAGATCGGCGATAACCGCGCTAGCCCCCCGTTGGCCCAGGCGCGCTTGAAGCCAGTGTGTCACCGCGCGGACAACCCACAGCGCCAACAAGATTGACAGGGGCACTAAGCAGGCGCGCATGCTACGCGCCGAGGGATCGGTGAGGACGCGCGCGACGATGCTTGCCAGCACAATCGCCGAGCCGATCGCGCAGCCGGAGATCACCACTCCGCAGCCCACGGCGCCGACCAGGAAGCGGCGCAATGCGGTCGACGCCCGCCACAGGCGCGGGTCCAGGGGAGCCCGGGCTTTCGAGGTGGGCTGCGCGTCCTTTGCGCTCAGGACGTACGCCTCGTCAGACCGATCGACGGCGGTATCCGCTCAGCCGAGATCCGTTGCCGGAAAACCCAATATGTCCACCCCTGATAGACCACCGTCAGTGGAGTCATGATCACCGTTACCCATGTCATGATCTTGAGGGTGTATGGGGTCGACGAGGCGTTATAGATCGTCACGCTCCACTGCTTGTTCAGGGTCGAGGGCACCAGGTTCGGGTACAGCGCACCGAACAAGAGGACCACAACGGCTGCCACTACCAGGGCCGTGCACACGAACGCCCAGCCGTCGGATGCGCGCCGCCACACCAAGAGCACCGCCGCCGCCTGCGCGGCCACCGCCACCCCCAGCACGACCCAGGTCCAGGACTTGCCGTGCGCCAGTTGCGTCCAAAGTCCAAATCCCGCAACCAGTCCCGTCACCGGAAGGGATAACCACACGGCGAATCGGTATGCATCGTCGCGGATCGGCCCTGAGGTCTTCAAAGCGACGAACACCGCGCCGTAGAGCAAAAACAGCCCCGCAGTAGCCAGGCCGCCAAGCAGGGTGTAAGCGTTGAGCACATCGGAGATCGACAAGTGAACGTGACCGCCGGCGTCCACTGGGAGTCCGCGGACCAGGATGGCGAACGCCACACCCCACAGCACAGCGGGCAACCAAGACCCAGCCGCGATACCGAAATCGGCCAAAGCACGCCACTTCGTATCGTCGACCTTGCCGCGCCATTCGATGGCCACCGACCTCAGGATCATGCCGAACAGAATGGCCAGCAGCGGCAGATACAGCGTGGAGAACACGGTGGCGTACCAGCCGGGAAAAGCGGCGAACATTGCTGCACCGCCGGTGATCAGCCAGACCTCGTTGCCATCCCAGACCGGGCCGATGGTGTTGAGCGCTGCGCGCCGGTGGGTCTCCGGATCGCCTATGCCGACGCGAGCGAACGGCTCCATCAACATGCCCACGCCGAAGTCGAAGCCCTCCAGAAAGAAGAAGCCGAGAAACAGCGCCGCGATGACACCGAACCACAACTGTTGGAGTCCCACCGGTCAGCTCCTTTCTCCGATCAGTAGGCATCAATAAGCGAACGACAGCGGCGCCACCTCGTCATCGCCGGGTGCGGCCGGCGCAGCGGGTTCGGCGTCGTGTTCCTGCGGTCCTTCGACGATGTACCGCTTGAGCAGCCAGAACCAGATGACCGCGAGCACCGCGTAGACCAGGGTGAACGTCACCAGAGAGGTGACGACCATGCCGGAAGCATGGTTGGAGACGCCAGCGGCGACGGTGAGTCGGACCTGCTGGTCGCCGGTCGGGTTGGGGACGACGATCCAAGGTTGACGACCCATCTCGGTGAACACCCATCCGGCGCTGTTGGCCAGGAACGGGGTGGGAATGGTCAGCAGCGCCAGCCAGGAGAACCACCGCTGATTTGGCATCCGGCCGCCCCGGGTAAGCCACAGCGTAGCCAGTGCGAAAAGTATCGGAATCGCGAGGAATCCGATCATCGCGCGAAACGACCAGTAGGTGACAAACAGGTTGGGCCGGTAGTCGTTTGGTCCGAAACGTTGTTGGTACTCCTGCTGGAGATTGCGCACACCCTGCAACGTCACATCGTTGAAGCGGCTATCGGCAAGGAACGGCAACACGTAGGGCACCTGGATTACCCGAGTAAGGCTGTCACAGTTGTTCTGCCTGCCGACCGTGAGGATGGAGAAATACGGATCGGTCTCGGTGTCGCACAGCGATTCGGCCGATGCCATCTTCATCGGCTGCTGCTGGAACATCAATTTGCCTTGATGGTCACCGGTGAAGAACAAGCCGGCCGCGGCAGCCAGCGCAACCCAACATCCCAGGATGGTGGCCGGACGGTACATGGCGGGGATATCTGAATTGGAGTCGGCGTCGGGATCCTTTCGAGAACGGACCAGCCACCACGCGCTGACGGCGGCGACGAACGTCCCCGCGGTCAGCAACGCACCGGTAACAGTGTGTGAAAACGCTGCTCGCGCAGTGTTATTGGTGAGCAACGCCGTGATGCTGTTCAACTCGGCGCGCCGGTTCGCGGGGTTGTAGTGCGCGCCGACCGGGTGCTGCATGAAGGAGTTCGCCACGATGATAAAGAACGCGGACACGTTGACCGCGATCGCGACGATCCAGATGCATGCCAGGTGCACGAGCCGGGGTAGCCTGCTCCAGCCGAAGATCCACAATCCGATGAAGGTGGATTCGAAGAAGAAGGCGGCCAGGCCCTCCATCGCCAGCGGTGCGCCGAAGATGTCGCCGACGAACCGGGAGTACTCGCTCCAGTTCATGCCGAACTGAAACTCCTGCACGATCCCGGTCGCCACGCCGATGGCGAAGTTGATCAGGAACAGCTTGCCGAAGAATTTGGTGAGGCGATACCACGCGGTGTTGCCGGTGGCTACCCAGACCGTCTGCATGACGGCGACCAGGGGAGCCAAGCCGATGGTGAGCGGCACGAAGATGAAGTGGTAGACGGTGGTGATACCGAACTGCCACCGCGAAATGTCGACGACATTCATCTGTCATCTCCCGAGAATGCGGGGCTCGTAACAAACTGCTACGACGGAGTGTAGTAACAAGAATCGCCCAGCGCTACTGGCCGCGTTGACTCATCGAAAATGCGCGCGTAGTCCTCTTCGTTGCCTCACGTGAGAATGCGCGCGTACGGCGCGCCTACGCGACGGCGGACGAATCGCTGGTTAGGCCCGGACGATGGGGCTGACGTTGAGTCAACGCAGGGCTGTGACGAAGACGATTGCGACCCGTTACGCGGGGGCGGACAAGGCCGGCAAGGGCCGTATTCTGGACGAGTTGTGCGCTACTACCGGCTGGCATCGCAACCACGCCCGCAAGGCGCTCAAGAGCGCGCTGCATCCTAAGCTGGTCAAGCCGAGGACGGCGCGACCACCGAAGTACGGGCCGAAAGTTGTTGTGGCGCTGATCTTCTGCTGGGCGGTGCTGGGCATGCCAGCAGGCAAGCGATTGGCGCCGATGCTGGGAGAGCTGGTGCCGGTGCTGCGCCGCTTCGGCGAGCTGGACATCGACGACGACACCGCGACGCTGCTGGTCGGCATGTCGGCGGCCACCATCGACCGGCGCCTGGCGCGGGAACGCCGCAAACACCAGCTCAAGGGCCGCTCGCACACCAAGCCGGGGTCGCTGCTTAAAAGCCAGATCCCGATCCGCACCTGGGCCGACTGGGACGACGCGGTCCCGGGGTTCGTCGAGATCGACCTGGTCGGCCACGAAGGCGGCAACGCCGAAGGTGAGCACGCCTACACGCTGACCCTCACCGACATCGCCACCGGCTGGACGGAGAACCGCAGCGTGCGCAACAAGGCCCGTAGATGGGTACTGGCCGCGCTCGACGAGATCGCCAAGGTCATGCCGTTCCCGATCCTTGGCGTCGACAGCGACAACGGCAGCGAGTTCATCAATCACCACCTGCTCACCTGGTGCGAGCAACGCCAGATCACCTTCACCCGGTCGCGGCCGGGCAACTCCAACGACGGTGCCCACGTCGAGCAGAAGAACTGGGCGATCGTGCGCACCGTGGTCGGTTACCACCGCTACGACACCGCGGCAGAACTGTTGCTGCTCAACAAGATCTGGGCGCTGCAGTCACAGCTGACGAACTACTTCTACCCGCAACAGAAACTCGTGTCCAAGGTCCGTACCGGCGCGAAAGTGTCCAAGAAATACGACACGGCCACCACCCCGTACCGTCGCGCGGTGGCGCACGAGACCATCACCGATGACGACAAGGCGATCCTCGCCGACACCTACACGACGATCAACCCCGCCGCCGTGCAACGCCAGATCCAAGCCCTGACCAGCGAGCTGCTCACCCTCACCACCAGCAAGGCCACACCGAACACCAAGTCGCCCGTCACAGCCACCACGCGCGCATCTTCGGATGAGTCAACGAATCAGTCTTCGCGCGCATCTTGACATGAGGCAACAGGCTGGCAATTCCGGGCGCGGGTCAGAACCGCTATCGGCCGAGCGCTTGTGACGCCTTGCGAATGCCGAACGATGAGACGATCTCGAACACGCCGATGACCACGAACCAGACCCCGACGACGATCGCCAGGGTGATGATCGACTGGAACGGCGCTGCCAGCACCACAATTCCGGCTATCAGGCTGATCACGCCGACGAAAATCGACCATCCGCGTCCCGGCAGAGTGGGATCGCTGATCGCGGAAACGGTTGTGGCGACGCCCCGGAAGATGAATCCGATGCCGATCCAGATGGCCAGCAATAGGACTGCGTTACCGAAATGGCGAAACGCCAGCACGGCCAGGACCAGCGACGCTGCCCCGCTGATGAACAACAGGATCCGACTCCCCGCCGAAACATGCAGGCTGAACGCGAATGCGACCTGCGCGATCCCAGTGATAAGGAGATAGACGCCGAACGCGACGGCGGCAACCAGGACGGAGATTCCCGGCCAGGCCAGCACCAGGATGCCGAGGATTAGCGACAGAACTCCCGATACCAGCGTCGATTTCCACAGGTGCGGCAACAAGCTTGGAACAGGGGCGCTTCCTGGGGTGGTTTGCATGGCCGCAGTGTGACACATACGCCGGTCCCGGCATAGAGCTGGCGAGTCAGACGTGGGCCGTGCGCGATTCCTCGGCAAGCAGGTCACTGGATTCCTCGGCTGCCTTGCGGCCGACGAGGTACCACGTGCGCATAATGCCCTTGCCCTTGACCTCGATGCGGCCGCGCTCCTGCAGCACAAACTCGTCCTTCAGGCGCTGGTAGACATCCTCGGGTACCTGAATCTGCCCCACCGCGTCGGTGGATTCCATCCGGGACGCGACATTGACCGCGTCGCCCCACACGTCGTAGAAGAACCGCCGAGAACCCACGACGCCCGCGACCACGGGGCCGCAGGCCATGCCCACCCGCAGTGGCACTGAGAGGCCGTGCGGATCCTTCAGTCCGGCAGCAACATCGGCCATTTCGATGGCAAAGTCTGCGAGCGCCTGGACGTGGTCGGGCCGCGGCCGCGGAACTCCGCTGACCACCATGTAGGAGTCGCCGCTGACTTTGATCTTCTCCAATCCGTGCTTGTCCACCAGGGCGTCGAAAGCGCTGTACAGCCGGTCCAGGAAGCGCACCAGATCGGCCGGTGCGGTGCTGCTGGCGCGCTCGGTGAAGCCGACGATGTCAGCGAACAGAACCGAGGCCTCGTCGTATTTGTCGGCGATGACGTTTCGCTCCGGCTCTTTGAGCCGCTCCGCGATGCTGGCCGGCAACATGTTGGCCAGCAGGGCCTCGGAGCGGTCGTACTGGGCTTCCACAACCGCCTCAGCGCGCGCGGTGTCGCGCAGGGCGAACCACACCGTCACGACCACCATCACGCACGCGGAGACGGTGGTGACGACGAAGCCCATCGATGTGGCCCAGGCCGGCTGAAGCCCGGTGTCGCGCGGGACCAGGAACTCCAGCGCGATGGTGAGGCCGGCGGCGACCGCCGCCAGTGCTGCCGCCAACACGATGTGTTCGATCCCCAGCACCAGCACCACCAGACAGGCCCCCACCAGGTAGAAGAACTGAGAGCCTGAATCGGTGCCCACGTCCCAGCAGCTGGCGAAGACCGAGACATAGGCTGCGCCGATAAACGTAAGCGGCGCAACCAAATCTCCGAAGCGGTGAAGCAGCGGGACAATCGCGAAGATCATCGCGGCGCCGACGTTGATCGAGCTGACCTGCCAGGACCATGCATTAGTCAGAACTTGCACGATCACGAAACTCGCGCTGACCATCACGGCCAGCCAGGCGGCAATGGTGAGCACGCGCTGGCGTCGCGCGACCGTTTCGGCGTAATGCTGATTGCGGTCGCGGGATTGCGCGCGCACGGCCGCGACACAGTCTGGGCGGCGCGCCGAGCCGTCCATTGCTGCTGATGAGGCACCGCATTTCTTAGCGCCCACGATCAAAGCCTAACCGTTGAGGTGGACGTTTGGCTTCCTGTGTCGAGACTCACGCGATCGCTTGGTAAGCCAGTCCGACATGCGGCGCTGTGTCAGCGTCCCGCTAGGCATGATGTGTTGCACCGCGCCGGCGGTCGAAGAGAGATTGTGTGAGCAGACGCCAAAAACCCAGAACACCGGCTTGTCGTGGCGGGATGCACGATAGCCTCGGCCGAAGCGGGTTAATGGCGAGGGGCCAGCGCCCCGATTTGCGGGAGGTGGCCCAGTGTCGTTTGTTTTCGTGACTCCGGATGTGCTGGCGGCGACGGCCAGTGATGTGTCGGGCATCGGTTCGGCGATCTCCGCGGCCAATACGGCGGCGGCAGCCCCCACGACGGGAATGCTGGCCGCCGGTGCCGACGAGGTGTCGACGGCGGTGGCGGCGTTCTTTTCCCGCCACGCCGAGGCTTATCAGGCGCTGAGCGCCCAAGCGGCGGGGTTTCATGAGCAGTTCGTGCAGGCCTTAACCGGCGCCGGGCGGGCATATGCGGCCGTTGAGGCGGCCAACGCCTCACCGTTGCGGGCGGCGCTCAACGCAGTGAACGCGCCCGCCGAGGCGCTGATGGGGCGCCCGTTGATCGGCAACGGCGCCAACGGCACCGCAACGCACCCCGACGGGGGAGAAGGGGGATTGCTGTACGGCAACGGCGGCAACGGTTTCGACAACAGCGCGAACACCGGGGTGGCCGGTGGGGCCGGCGGGGAGGCAGGGCTGATCGGCAATGGCGGGTCCGGCGGGTCCGGCGGGGCCGGGGCGGCCGGTGGGGCCGGTGGCCACGGCGGGTTCTTGTACGGCAACGGTGGTTCGGGCGGGACCGGCGGGGTTGCCGCCGTGGCCGGCGGGGCCGGCGCCAACGGCGGGGCTGGCGGGTCCACCGGGTTGATCGGGGCTGGTGGGGCCGGCGGCGCCGGCGGGGCCGGCGCGGACGGCGTGAACGGCGGGAGCGGCGGCAACGGCGGGGCTGGTGGGAATACCGGGTTCAAAGGGGCCGGTGGGGACGGTGGAGCCGGTGGGCAGGGTGGGAACGCCACCAGCAGCGCCGGGACCGGTGGGGCCGGCGGGTCCGGTGGATCCGGTGGGGCCGGTGAGTACGGCGGTACTTCTGGGGCCGGCGGGGCCGGCGGGGCCGGCGGCGACGGCGGGGACAGCGGGTTTGGCGGCAGCGGGGGTGCCGGTGGAGCCGGTGGCACCGGGCGAGCCTCGAACGCGTCCGGTGGGGCCGGTGGGGCCGGTGGGGCCGGCGGGGACGGCGGGAACGGCGGGCCCGGCGGCAGCGGGGGTGCCGGTGGGGCCGGTGACGGCGGTGGGAACGGTGGAGCCGGCGGGCAAGGTGGGGACGCCACCAGCGCCAGCGGGACCGGTGGGGCCGGTGGATCCGGTGCTGCCGGTGGGGTCGGTGGGACTATCGGGACCGGTGGGGCAGGCGGAGACGGCGGGGACGGCGGGAGCGGCGGGGCTACCGGTGTCGGTGGAGTCGGTGGGGCCGGTGGGACCGGCGGGCCCGGCGGGTTCGTGCAGGGTAACGGTGGGGCCGGTGGCGGCGGCGGGCAAGGCGGTGGGGCCGGCGGCTCCGGTGCCGCCATCGGTGGGTCCGGCGGGTCTGGCGGCGCTGGCGGCCTGATCGGGGAGGGCGGGGTCGGCGGGGACGGCGGGCAAGGCCGGGTCGGCGGGCACGGCGGCACCGGCGGCGACGGCGGCGCGGTCTTCGGAAACGCCGGCGGCGGCGGGTCCGGCGGCGCCGCTAACATCGGGGCCGGCGGGGACGGCGGGGCCGGGGGTACCGGCGGCGGCCTTGGCGGGGACGGCGGGAGTGGCGGCGCTGGCGGGTCCGGCGGCACCGCCGGCGGTGCGGGCGGGTCCGGCGGCAACGCCGGCGTGTTCAACGGCAACGGCGGGATCGGCGGCGCGGGCGGGGCCGGGCTGTCCGGAAACGGCGGGGCCGGCGGGGCCGGCGGGCACGCCGCGCCGTTCGCCGGTGACGGCGGGGCGGGCGGCGCGGGCGGCGCCGGGCTGTCCGGGGCCGGCGGGGCCGGCGGGGCCGGAGGCAACGGTGCGCCGTTCGGCACCGGCCACGGCGGGGCCGGCGGGTCCGGCGGCGCCGGTAACGGCGGGCCCGGCGGGGCTGGCGGGGCTGGCGGCAATGCCGGGTTGCTGGGTGTCGGCGCGGCCGGCGGGACTGGTGGGCCCAGCAATGGCAGCGCTACCAGCGGCGACGGCGGCAACGGCGGCAATGCCGTGCTGATCGGCAACGGCGGCAACGGCGGCAATGCCGGGACCGGGGTGAACCAGGGCAAGCCAGGCACCGGCGGCAAGGGCGGGCTGCTGCTCGGCCAGGACGGGATGAACGGGTTGACCTAGTGCCCTGAGCCCCCTCGCCGGCACACCTAACCCGCCGAGCGCAGAACCAGTCGATCGGAGCGAGCCTTTATTTGTCCCCGCGGTCAGCCGTTCGAGTCGTGAACGGCACCGTTGGGGAAGTCGTGCAGCATCTTTTCGTGGCCTACATGGCTGCAGAGACGGGACCGCCTTCGTCGGGTGTCCTGAACCCGGCCCCAGATGGCATGGCTGGGCACAACACTACGACGACGTTCCTATGCCACTATGCCTAGGTATTGCTCCGGTGAACCGCTGACTGTGTGCCCTCGGTGGGATTCGAACCCACACTGGACGGGTTTTGAGTCCGTTTCCTCTGCCAGTTGGGATACGAGGGCTTATCCGGCCTCCTACCTTAGAGGAGCCTCCCACCACAGAGGATCGGTGTGGTCATCCCTTCTCACCGCCCCCGAGGTAGCTGGTCACAGCCGCCCACGACACAATGGCGTCATGACCGGCCCCACGACCGACGCCGACGCCGCTACGCGGCGCCGGGTCCTGATCGCCGAAGACGAAGCGCTCATCCGACTGGACCTGGCAGAGATGCTGCGAGATGAGGGTTACGACATCGTCGGAGAGGCCGGCGACGGCCAGGAAGCCGTCGAACTGGCCGAGCAGCACAAACCCGACCTGGTGATCATGGATGTGAAGATGCCGCGCCGCGACGGGATCGACGCAGCGTCGGAGATCGCCAGCAAACGCATTGCGCCGATCGTGGTGCTAACCGCGTTCAGCCAGCGCGACCTGGTCGAACGTGCACGCGATGCCGGGGCGATGGCCTATTTGGTGAAGCCCTTCACCATCAGCGACCTGATCCCGGCTATTGAATTGGCCGTCAGCCGGTTCAGCGAGATAACCGCGCTGGAACACGAAGTGGCGACGTTGTCTGAGCGGCTGGAGACTCGCAAGGTCGTCGAACGCGCCAAAGGCCTGCTGCAAGCCAAACAAGGCATGACCGAGCCGGAGGCGTTCAAATGGATTCAGCGTGCCGCCATGGACCGGCGGACCACCATGAAACGGGTGGCTGAAGTCGTCCTGGAAACCCTCGACACCGCTACCGAATAGCCCGCGAGCCGGGGGTACCGCCCGCCCGCGAGCGTGCGTGTCTGTACGGCGACACGCCGCTACGGCCGTACAACTGCGCACGCTCGCCCAGCAGCGAGCCCCTTAACGCGCAACGATCACCGACGAGCCATGTCCGAACAGGCCCTGATTGGCGGTGATACCGACCTTCGCGTTCTCCACCTGACGGCCGGTGGCCTGTCCACGCAATTGCCAGGTCAGCTCGCAGACTTGGGCGATCGCCTGGGCGGGGATCGCCTCGCCGAAGCACGCCAACCCCCCGGACGGGTTGACCGGAACCTTGCCGCCGATGGTGGTCGCACCGCTGCGCAACAGCGCCTCGGCTTCACCCTTGGCGCATAGCCCCAGGTGCTCGTACCAGTCGAGTTCCAGCGCGGTGGACAGGTCGTAGACCTCGGCCAGGCTCAGGTCCTCAGGCCCGATGCCCGCCTCGGCGTACGCCGCGTCGAGGATCTGGTCCTTGAACACCCGATCCGGTGCGGGCACCGCTGCGGTGGAATCTGTTGCGATATCCGGCAATTCGGGTAGATGCTGCGGGTAGCGGGGGGTGACGGTGCTTACCGCACGCACCGAGGGCACCCCATCGAGGGAGCCGAGGTGTTCGCGGGTGAACTGCGCGCTGGCCACGATCAAAGCCGCCGCCCCGTCGGAGGTGGCACAGATGTCCAGCAGCCGCAGCGGATCGGCCACCACCGGGCTGGCCAGCACATCGTCGACCGATGTCTCCTTGCGGAACCTAGCGTTCGGGTTCTGCAGGCCGTGCCGAGAGTTCTTGACCTTGACCTGCGCGAAGTCCTCGAGCGTGGCGCCGTACAGGTCCATCCGCCGCCGCGCCAGCAGTGCGAAGTAAACCGGGTTGGTGGCCCCGATGAGATGGAACCGCTGCCAGTCGGGATCATTGCGGCGCTCGCCTCCCACGGGCGCAAAAAAGCCCTTTGGTGTGGTGTCGGCGCCGATAACCAGTGCCACGTCGCAGAAACCGGCCAGGATCTGAGCACGCGCGCTCTGCAGCGCCTGCGAACCGCTGGCGCACGCGGCATAGCTCGAGCTGACCGGCACGCCGTTCCAGCCGAGTTTCTGCGCGAAGGTGGCGCCGGCGACGAATCCGGGATAGCCATTGCGGATGGTGTCCGCACCGGCCACCAACTGGATCTGACGCCAGTCCAAACCGGCTTCGCGCAGCGCAGAACGCGCGGCGGTCACCCCGTACTCGGTGAAGTCGCTGCCCCATTTGCCCCAGGGGTGCATTCCCGCGCCGAGGATGTAAAGCGGTTCTGGCGTGCTCATGCGATCCTCCACCCGTAGACAACGCGTTCCACGCCGTCGTCGTCGGTGAACAGCGTCATGATGGTCAGCTCCATCTCGATGCCGACCTTCAAGTCGGCCGCCAGCGTGCCCTCGACCACCTTGCCCAATACGATCAGACCCTCGTCGGCCAGCTCGACCGCGGCGACTGCGAACGGCTCAAAGGGATCCGGGGACGGATAGGGCGGCGGGGGCGCGTAACGGTTTTCGGTGTAGCTCCACAGCGTTCCCCGGGTCGACAAAGCGACGGACTCTAGTGTGTCGCTGTCGCAGGCCGGGTTGGGGCAGTTGTTGGCTCTTCCAGATAAAACGGGCGGGAAGACGTAAGTGCCGCATCGGGGGCACTTACTGCCGATCAGATGCGGGCTGCCGGCGTCGTTGGTGGCGAACCAACCGTCGATCGCCGGTTGTTGGCGGGTGTCTGACACCGGGCCAGCGTACCGAGCAGAGGCGCAAAACTGAAACGTGTTGCAGTTCTGCCGCAGAGTCGGTTAGGGCGCGTAGCTCGTCACACCGGGTGCTTAGAGTGATAGCCGTGCCTGCCGCGACAACTGGCATTGAGGCCAGCGAGGATCAAGCCAAGCCGACGCTGATGTTGCTGGATGGCAATTCGCTGGCGTTCCGTGCCTTCTACGCGCTGCCCGCGGAGAACTTCAAGACGCGCGGCGGCCTGACCACCAACGCGGTGTATGGCTTCACCGCAATGCTGATCAACCTGCTCCGTGATGAGGCCCCGACGCACATCGCCGCGGCGTTCGACGTGTCGCGGCAGACGTTTCGTTCCGAGCGCTACCCGGAGTACAAGGCCAACCGGTCATCGACCCCCGACGAATTCCACGGTCAGATCGACATCACCAAGGAAGTTCTCGGCGCACTGGGCATCACGGTGCTCGCCGAGCCGGGATTCGAAGCCGACGACCTCATCGCGACCCTGGCCACCCAGGCCGAAAACGAGGGTTACCGCGTGTTAGTGGTCAGCGGTGACCGCGACTCCCTGCAGTTGGTCAGTGACGACGTGACGGTGCTGTATCCACGTAAAGGCGTCAGCGAACTCACCCGCTTCACCCCCGAGGCTGTGGTCGAGAAGTACGGACTGACCCCCGCGCAGTACCCGGACTTTGCC
The DNA here is from genome assembly GCA_963728815.1 of uncultured Actinomycetota bacterium. GTDB lineage: Bacteria > Actinomycetota > Actinomycetes > Mycobacteriales > Mycobacteriaceae > Mycobacterium. The sequence goes on along the minus strand of CAVSLH010000009.1, from coordinate 183,724 downwards.
GCGCTGCGTGGCGATCCCAGCGACAACCTGCCCGGCATTCCCGGCGTGGGAGAGAAGACCGCCTCCAAATGGATCGTCGAGTACGGCTCGCTGCAAGAGCTGGTCGACAACGTCGACTCGGTGCGCGGCAAGGTGGGCGACGCGCTGCGGGCGCATCTGGCCAGCGTGGTGCGAAACCGAGAACTCACCGACCTGGTTCGCGACGTGCCGCTGGCGCAAACTCCGGACACGCTGCGGCTGCAGCCGTGGGATCGCGACCAGATTCACCGGCTCTTCGACGACCTGGAGTTCCGGGTATTGCGGGACCGGTTGTTCGAGACGCTGGCCGCCGTCGAGCCCGAGGTGGACGAGGGGTTTGACGTGCGCGGCGGCGTGCTGGAGCCCGGCACGCTCGGGCAGTGGCTGGCCGAGCACGCCGGTGACGGGCGCCGGTCCGGGCTGGCCGTTGTGGGCACCCATCTGCCCTACGACGGTGACGCCACCGCACTGGCCATCGCCGCCGCCGACGGGGACGGCGGCTACGTCGATACCGCGACGTTGACTCCCGACGACGACGCCGCGCTGGCGGCCTGGCTGGCCGATCCCGCGAAACCCAAAGCGCTGCACGAGGCGAAGCTGGCCATCCACGATCTCGCGGGCCGCGGGTGGACGCTGAACGGCGTCACCTCCGACACCGCGCTGGCGGCCTACCTGGTGCGGCCTGGGCAGCGCAGCTTCACTCTGGACGACCTCTCGCTGCGCTACCTGCGTCGCGAGCTGCGCGCGGAAACACCTGAACAGCAACAGCTTTCACTTCTCGATGACATCGACGGAACCGACGAGCAAGCCGTCCAGACCCTGATACTGCGGGCCCGGGCCGTGGTGGACCTGGCCGATGCGCTGGACGCCGAGCTGGACCGCATCGACTCCACCGCATTGCTGGGTGAGATGGAGTTGCCGGTTCAGCAGGTGCTGGCGGGCATGGAGGCCGCCGGTATCGCCATCGATTTGCAGCTGCTGAGCGAGTTGCAAAGCCAGTTCGGCGACCAGATCCGTGACGCTGCTGAGGCCGCATACGCCGTGATCGGCAAGCAGATCAATCTGGGCTCACCCAAACAGTTGCAAGTCGTGCTGTTCGACGAACTCGGAATGCCGAAGACCAAGCGGACCAAAACCGGCTACACCACCGACGCCGACGCCCTGCAATCGCTCTTCGACAAGACCGGACATCCGTTTCTGCAGCATCTGCTCGCCCACCGCGATGTCACCCGGCTAAAGGTCACCGTCGACGGGTTGCTGAACTCGGTGGCGGGCGACGGCCGCATCCACACCACGTTCAACCAAACGATCGCGGCGACCGGCAGGTTGTCGTCGACCGAACCCAATCTGCAGAACATCCCGATCCGCACCGACGCGGGGCGCCAGATCCGGGATGCGTTCGTGGTCGGCGACGGTTACGCCGAGCTGATGACCGCCGATTACAGCCAGATCGAGATGCGGATCATGGCGCACCTGTCGCGAGATGAAGGCCTCATCGAGGCTTTCAAAACGGGGGAGGACCTGCACTCGTTTGTCGCGTCGCGCGCATTCGGCGTGCCGATCGAGGAGGTTACCGCCGAGTTGCGCCGTCGGGTCAAGGCGATGTCATACGGGCTGGCCTACGGGCTGAGTGCCTACGGGCTGTCCACGCAGCTCAAGATCTCCACCGAGGAGGCAAAGGTCCAGATGGACCAATACTTCGCCCGGTTCGGTGGGGTGCGCGACTACCTGATGGACGTCGTCGAGCAGGCCCGCAAGGACGGCTACACCTCGACCGTGTTGGGCCGCCGGCGCTACCTTCCCGAGCTGGACAGCAGCAATCGCCAGGTGCGCGAGGCCGCCGAGCGGGCGGCGCTCAACGCGCCGATCCAGGGCAGCGCGGCCGACATCATCAAGGTGGCGATGATCGAGGTACACAAGGCGCTCAAAGAAGCCGGGCTGGCGTCGCGCATGCTGCTGCAGGTGCACGACGAGTTGCTGTTTGAAATCGCGCCTGGTGAGCGGGAACAGGTCGAAGCGCTGGCGCGCGAGAAGATGGGTGGTGCCTACCCGCTCGACGTCCCGCTGGAGGTGTCGGTGGGTTACGGGCGCAGTTGGGACTCAGCGGCACACTAGCGGCACACTGAAGTTGAGTCGCCGAACGTAACGTCAGGGCGAAAAATCGTGCAGAAATTCGCAGTGGCGTTACAGTCGCGACAGATCGGTGTAGCCGGCCGAGTTTGTCCAGCTTGTGCCCTGTCGAGTAGCCTCGACAGGTAAATCCTGATTTGTCCCTACGACCCAACCTGTCCGGAGCAACCCAACAATATGCCGAGTCCCGCCGTCACCTCGCCGCAAGTAGCCGTCAACGACATTGGCTCTTCCGAGGATTTTCTCGCAGCAATAGACAAAACGATCAAGTACTTCAACGATGGCGACATCGTCGAAGGCACCATCGTCAAAGTTGACCGGGACGAGGTGCTCCTCGACATCGGCTACAAGACCGAAGGGGTCATCCCCGCCCGCGAACTCTCGATCAAGCACGACATCGACCCCAACGAGGTCGTTTCCGTCGGCGACGAGGTCGAGGCCCTGGTGCTCACCAAGGAGGACAAAGAGGGTCGGCTGATCCTGTCCAAGAAGCGCGCACAGTACGAGCGGGCGTGGGGCACCATCGAGGCACTCAAGGAGAAAGACGAAGCCGTCAAGGGCACCGTCATCGAGGTGGTCAAGGGTGGCCTGATCCTCGACATCGGGCTGCGCGGCTTCCTGCCCGCCTCGCTGGTCGAGATGCGGCGTGTCCGCGATCTGCAGCCGTACATCGGCAAGGAGATCGAGGCCAAGATCATCGAACTGGACAAGAACCGCAACAACGTGGTGCTGTCGCGACGGGCCTGGCTGGAACAGACCCAGTCCGAGGTGCGTAGCGAATTCCTCAACCAGCTGCAGAAAGGCGCCATCCGCAAGGGTGTGGTCTCGTCCATCGTCAACTTCGGCGCGTTCGTCGATCTCGGCGGTGTGGACGGCCTGGTGCACGTCTCCGAGCTGTCCTGGAAGCACATCGACCATCCCTCCGAGGTGGTCCAGGTCGGCGACGAGGTCACCGTCGAGGTGCTCGACGTCGATATGGACCGCGAGCGGGTTTCGTTGTCGCTCAAAGCGACTCAGGAAGACCCGTGGCGGCACTTCGCCCGCACACACGCCATCGGCCAGATCGTGCCGGGCAAGGTCACCAAGCTCGTTCCGTTCGGCGCGTTTGTCCGCGTTGAGGAGGGCATCGAAGGCCTGGTGCACATCTCCGAGTTGGCCGAGCGTCATGTCGAGGTACCCGACCAGGTGGTTGCCGTCGGCGACGACGCGATGGTCAAGGTCATCGACATCGACCTGGAGCGTCGACGGATTTCGCTGTCGCTCAAGCAAGCCAACGAGGACTACACCGAAGAGTTCGACCCGGCGAAGTACGGCATGGCCGACAGCTACGACGAACAGGGCAACTACATCTTCCCCGAGGGCTTCGACCCCGAATCCAACGAATGGCTCGAAGGATTCGACGCCCAGCGCGGCGAATGGGAGGCCCGCTACGCCGAGGCCGAGCGCCGGCACAAGATGCACACCACGCAGATGGAGAAGTTCGCCGCCGCTGATGCGTCCGGACACGGCGGTAGCGACCAATCGCCGACCACCAGCGCGCCGCCGGAGAAGGCCGAGGGTGGGTCGCTGGCGAGCGACGCCCAACTGGCCGCTCTGCGGGAAAAGCTCGCCGGCAGCGCATAATCGCGGCGTAACCAGGCTGGGCGAATGTTGCGCATCGGGCTGACCGGTGGCATCGGTGCCGGGAAGTCGGCGGTGTCCGCCACGTTCTCGCAATGCGGTGGGATCATCGTGGACGGGGATGTCCTGGCACGTGAGGTGGTCCAGCCGGGCACCGAAGGGCTGGCGTCGCTGGTCGATGCGTTCGGTGATGACATCCTGCTTCCTGGCGGGGCACTGGATCGGCCAGCGTTGGCTGCCAAGGCTTTTCGGGACGACGACGTGCGCGCTGTCCTCAACGGGATCGTTCACCCGCTGGTAGCCAGGCGCCGCGCGGAGATCATCGCGGCGGTGTCCGAGGATGCGGTTGTCGTCGAAGACATTCCGCTGCTCGTCGAATCGGGGATGGCGCCGCTGTTCCCGCTGGTTGTTGTGGTGCACGCCGACGTCGAAGTGCGCGTGCGACGGCTGGTCGAGCAACGCGGTATGTCCGAAGAAGACGCGCGCGCGAGAATCGCTGCGCAGGCTGACGACGAGCAACGTCGTGCCGTTGCCGACGTCTTGCTGGACAACTCAAGCACGCATGAGGATTTGGTCGAGCGGGCCCGCGATGTGTGGAATCACCGGATACTGCCGTTCGCCCACAACCTGAGTGAGCGTCAGATCGTCCGCGCACCGGCGCGGCTGGTACCGGCCGATCCGACCTGGCCGGAACAGGCGCGGCGCATCGTCGCCCGGTTGAAGACCACGTGCGGCCACAAGGCGTTGCGAGTCGACCACATCGGGTCAACCGCGGTGCCGGAATTCGACGCCAAAGACGTCATCGACATTCAGGTAACCGTCGAATCACTTGCGGTAGCAGACGAACTCGCCGGGCCGCTGCTGTCCGCGGGCTACCCCCGCATCGAGCACATAACCGCCGACGCCGTTGAATCCGATGCCCGCAGCACCGTCAGCCGCTACGACCATCGTGACGAACCAGCCATGTGGCACAAGCGGATTCATGCTTCGGCGGATCCCGGCCGACCGACGAATGTGCATATCCGGGTGGACGGCTGGCCCAATCAGCAGTTGGCCCTGCTCTTCGTCGACTGGCTGGCGGCAAACGCCGGTGTGCGCGCCGACTACCTGGCCGTCAAGCGCGCAGCCGAAGGCCGTGGGCGCGGGGAAGTCGCGCACTACGCCGACGCCAAGGAGCCATGGTTTCTCGACGCCTACCCGCGGGCGTGGGAGTGGGCCGACTCAACCGGATGGCAGCCCTAGCTGGCCAGTGGTGCGCCGCACTGCAAGACACCGTTCACAGGTCCGGTACTTCCGGGCGCCGGTCTAACGAATTGGTCGACCTGGGTGAAAACGTTGTCGTCCACGTCGATCTCGCAGTGCACGTTCGCCGAATACGGCCAATGAAGCACAATCTGCATGCCGGCTTGCTGGGGGTCGGGCAACACCGTGTCGGCCTCGAATACGTTGCCGGGCAACGAGCTCAGGCCGGTACTGTTCGTTTGGCCGCCGTTGATCACGAACGTGGCCTGGCTCCCGGTTGTCACCCCGTCGATCCTGGCCCGGTAGGTGATGTTGTGCAGGTCCGCCCGCGCGGTAGCTGGAATTTGCTGAGCGCCTGCCACCATAAGCGTCACGGCGGTGATCGGCATCCACCTGCGCCTTTTGCGACTCATAGCTGGTGAGATTACGCCCGGCATCATCCGAGGACCAGGCTGTTAGCGGCTGGTAGGACTGGCAGTGCGGGCAGCACAACGACATCCGGCCGCCCGCCCGACCATGTGCGAGGGGTGTGCCACAGCGCGGGCAACTCGGGTCCGGATCGTCGCGAACCCCGGTGAGCCCCGAGGCAGCCCGGGTACCCGGCCGTGTCGTACCGAGGTGCGCAGCACCCGGGCCATCGCGACGTGCAAGCGCTTCACTTCGTCGGCATCCATGTCCGCAACCAGACGCGTTGGGCTGGATCCGGGGCCCGCCAGCAGATTTCGTCCGTGAGTAGATTGGCCGGAGCCGGCTACCACCGACTGGTCCATCAGGGTCGGTTTCAGGCGACCGTGCCGCCCGGATAGCGCGTCGCGAAACGCGCGCAGGTCAATGCCCAACGCAACGGGACCCTGTGGACCCATCACGCCCGCGGTGTCGCCCTCGCCATCGGCCAGCCATACCCCTTGCGGCTGTCGGCGTAGCGCAGTTCGCGTTTGTCCACGGACACCACCAGCCGCTCGTGGCCCATTTCCACAGCGCCGTTGGCCGGATCAGCCACTTGCCATGCCGCCGTGCGGCGCCGAAGCGATGACCTTACAGCTGGCGTCCGAGTGCTTGAGCGGTGGTATTTCGCAGAATGCCCGGATCGCGTACCTCCACATGCCGGATCCGGCGGCCAGGCAGCGTCTCGGCCAGCTCGCGCCGAAACCCTTCTACGTCAGGCAGTTCAGGCACGGAGCTTCGCCAGGCGCTGCAGCGGGCCGATCAGTGAGCGGGAGTGCCGGGACATGTCTGCCCACGGATCGCGTTGCCCGGCCAGCCGTTTGGGAATGTCGCGGATCGTGAATCGGTCCGCACGCAAGCCGCGGCTTTCCAGCTCATCCCACTCGAGAGGGGTGGCCACCGGCGCACCGGGGCGGGCCCGGACCGAGTACGGCGCGACCGCCGTCTGCGCGTAAGCATTCCGCATGACGTCGAGATACACCCGGCCATCTCGTTTGTCCTTGCGGACCTCCACAGTGCGGTGGGCGGCATCGTCCGCTGCGACCACCTCGGCGACGTCGCGGGCGAACTGCCGGACGGTGTCGAAGTCGGTGTCGGCACGCAGCGGAACCACGACGTGCAGCCCGCGTGACCCGGTGGTCTGCACGTAGCACGCCAGTTTGATGTCGTCCAGCACTCCGGCAATCGCGCGGGCCGTCGCCCGCACCACCGCGAAGTCGCTGTCGGACGGGTCAAGGTCGAACACCAGTCGGTCGGGGTTGTGCAGCCGGCCCTGCCGCGACTGCCACGTGTGCAGCGTGATGCAGTTCTGGTTGGCCAGCCATCGCAGGGCCTCTGGGCGCTCGGCCAGCGGATGCACCAGGGTGCCGCCCTCTTTGGCGACTTCGACACCGCTCATCCAGTCCGGCAATGATTCGGCGAAATCCTGCTGGACGAAACCTTGTTCGCCGATGCCGCGGGGGAACCGCTGCACAGTGAGCGGCCGACCCTTGAGGTGCGGCAGCATGGTGTCGGCCACCTCGCAGTAGTAGTCGACAAGATCGCGCTTGGTAATCCCGTCGGCGGGAAACAACACCCGGTCCGGGTGGGTGATCTCAACTTCAATACATGGCATCAGTGTGTCTCCCGTACAACGTCACCGGGGTTCTTGTCGGTGCGCAGGCCTTGGTAGCGCGGGTGGCGCAGCTTGCCGTCGCGCGTCCACTCGGTGAACCCGATTTGGGCGACCAGCTCCGGGCGCGCCCAGCGGGCGCCCTTCTCGTGCACCAGTCCGCGGGTGAACGGCGGTGTCTGCTGCTCGATGGCGGACAGCCGCTTGTGCAGGCTACGCAGCGTGGCCTCGTCGAAGCCGGTGCCCACCTTGCCGGCGTAGACCAGGTCGCGGCCCTCGTGGTAGCCGAGCAACAGCGCGCCCAGCTCGATCCGGCTGCCTTTGGGGCTGGTGTAGCCCCCGACGACGAATTCTTGATCGCGGACGCACTTGAACTTCAGCCAATTCGCCGAGCGGCGACTTTCATACGTCGAGTCGGCCAGCTTGGCGATCACGCCTTCGTCACCGCGCTCGCACGCGGCCCGGTAGGCGGCTATGCCGTCTTCGACGCGGTGCGGGGTGTACCGCAGCGGCCTGCTGAACTGAATTGCGTTGCGCAGCAGTCGCTTACGCCATATGAGCGGCAGATCGGTGGTGGACTTGCCGTCGAGGTGCAGCAGGTCGAAGAGGTAGTAGAAGATGCGGACCTGCGACGCGCGGGCCACCTCGGGGTCGGTGATGCCCAGGCGCCCTTGCAGCCGGGCGAAGCTGGTACGTCGTCCCTCGAACGCCACGACCTCGCCGTCCACGACGAACCGAGTGGCGTGCTGGTCGGCAAGCGCATCCACCAGCTCCGGGTAGGTTCCGTTCAGCGGCTGGCGATTCCGCGACAACAGCCGCACCCGGTCGCCGTCGCGAAACGCCAGGCAGCGCATCCCGTCGAACTTGCGCTCGAAGATCCATCGCGGGTCGGAAAAGCGCCTCTCGGTCAGGGTGGCCAGCGTGGGAGCTCGCCAGTCGGGCACCGGCTCGTCGTGCAGCGCCGCGCGCACCGAGCCGGGTAGACCGGCAAGATCGATCACGGCAACTCATCCAGGTCGTCCAGGGTGCGTCCGGACAGCACCGATTCTCCCCCGCAAGCGGGCGGTACCCCCAGTTGGCTTTTCACCGGCTTGCGCCGCGCGTCGGCGTCTTTGCGTTTGACGAGCAGCCACGTCTCGTCCTTGCCCTCCCGGATCCGGGTGAGTGCGTAACCGCCGCGCAGCTTCTCGCCGTGCAATTGGAACGACAGGTGGCCATGCTCGAGCCCTACGGCCATTTCATGCTCGCTTCGGTTGGCGTAGCTGCCATGGTCCCAGACGATGACGCCACCTGCGCCGTATTCGCCTTGGGGGATCACTCCCTCGAACGTCGCGTATTCCAGCGGGTGGTTCTCGGTGCGGCGGGCCATCCGCTTGTCGTTCGGATTTGTCGACGGCCCTTTGGGTATCGCCCAGGACACCAGCACGCCGTCGATCTCAAGGCGAAAGTCATAGTGATCGCTGCGCGCCGCGTGATGCTGGATGACGAAACGCGGTTCGCTATCGGCTCGTCGACGTCGTGCCCGTCGTCCGCGTGGCTCGGGGCTGCGGCCGGACCGCCGTTTGCGCCGATACTCGTTCAAGGGCATGCCAAAGGCGTACCCGTTCGGGGCTGCGGCAAAAGCTGACCCGGGAAGTAGATCAGCGAGGCCAGGAGAGAGGACGCTGCGTGTTCGATCTGATATTTCCGCGCGGTCAGGCGTGACGAATCTCTATTTGGCGAGTTCGGTGCAGTTTGTGTCCACCGGTGACGATACCGTCGTGGGTCCAGCCGCGGTCTCGTCCAGTAGATAGCGTTCTTCCACCGCACGGACGAGTTGGTGGCGTATGCGTTCCAGGTCGGCGGCGTGACGGGCCAGTACCTCGTCCTCCCAGGCTGCCACCTGCTTTGCGAAGTCCCTGTCGGCGATGGTGCCGTCCAGCCAGCGGGAAAAGTCCCCGCGTTCGAGATGGTATTGAAGTGCTCGTTGATCGAGATGGCTTACCGCAGTGCGGAATTCCTGCATCGTCGCAGCTGGATGGATGGATTGGCCATCGGTTGTATGAAAATAGAACCGGCGCTCATTGGGGAGGCGGATATCGGCATATTTGTGGCGGTGCCGCACGTGGCCGGTCTGGCGGTCGGCGATGGTAAACGGGCGAGGTGGCCCGCCGCCGAAACACACCGTGGCCCGGCGTACCGAAGCCATGTTTGCTCCGGCGGCGGTAGTGGTGAGCGTCAACAACACGTCACTGCTGTCGATCTCGTGGGCGGGCAGTGACGCCGGTGCGAGTGATGACAACACGTAGCCGCCGCGCCGTGCCCAGTGTGCTTCCTCATCGGTGCCGAGAAGATGTGCCTCGTCGTAGATCACCCAGTGCGGGAATCCGTGGTGTTCGCGGTGCGCCTCGGCGGTCGACCGCAGTCGGTGCAAATACTCGATCTTGGCCGGCTCGGCGACCCCAGACATGTCCACCACCATGCTGGAATGCGGATGCAGGCTGTTGACCAGTTCGGTGGGCTGGGGAAGGTGGTGGCGACCATCGATGACCTGTACCTCGTTGAGCTCCTGTAATTGCCCGTGGTCGCCTTCGGGGTCGATGACAAGAACGCAATACTGGGCCAGGATCCATCGCTCTGCCATCAGGCCGACCAGGTAACTTTTCCCCGACGCGGTGGGGCCGGTAACGAGGATGCGGCCCTGACTTCCCGGTATCCGGGTGGGGGTTTGGTCGTCGAAGGTGCCGATGTCGACCCACCGCCGCGGCGGGCAGAAGCGTTGCGCCCCATTGAGGTACGGGCCGGCCAGCAGCTCGGCGACGCCGGCGCCGTCCGGTTCGTCGAGGACGAGATCGGCGTGCCGCCGCACAGACCGGATAGCATCGGCCACCGCGGCGCCGATCTCCGCGACACCGAACAGTGACAAGTCGTTCTCCGCATCCCCGACCGCAACGGTGTTGTGTGGGGACAGATTCATCTCGGCCAGTACCGCGCGCAGCCCGGTACCTTTACTGACGCCGGCCGGCAGCACCATGAGGGCGGCCCGGTTTCGGGCGATCTGGCAGTCCAGCTCGAGCTCGCCGATCACCTCCACGACGGTCGCGGCGTGCTCGCCGTCTATGGCCACCAGCACCTCGCCGCGACGGTATGGCACCCCACGCTCGGCGAGTGCATCGTCGAGGCTGCTGTCCACCGGCTCGGCCAGCGCGCACGCGTGTCCCTTGACCAACATTACGGCGCCGTTTTCGAGTACCAGCGCGTCGAAGTGGTCGGCGATCTGGCGGAACTTGGCCTGCAGTTCCGCTCCGATGCGGCCGGTGACCAGCACAACCATCAGCCCCTTGCGCCGAACTTGGTCGATCGCCTCCACCGCCTGGGGCGATAGCTGGCCGTGCGATGCCAACGTGCCGTCGAGGTCGACGGCAACCATTTGGAAAAACGTCACAGCCCATCTCCAATTCTCTTGGCGGCCACTCGGTATCAGCGGACTCCCTTGAGCTGTTCCCAGATGTCGTCACCGCAGCGACACCGCTGAACCTAGGGTGCCGGGCGCGCTCGTGTGTAGGGCCGTTAGACCTTGGTTCGAAAGTACGCACCCACAAACAGCCTGATGGTGGCCGTCGAGCGAACACGACAAGGCAAACCGCTCGGCCGTGGGATGACGATGGGCCGACCCGGTTAAGCCCCGCGCCAGGTGAGCTCCATGCCGTTGCCGGCCAGCCAGCGCTGCAGGTCATAGCCATTGCGGGCCAGCCCGTCGACGGCGTCCACGGCGCGTTGCACCGCCTGCTCGGCGACTTCCGGCGTGAGCAGGCCGTGTCGGACGGCGTCCAGCAGCTCGTCGACATCCGCCAGCGCCACCCCTGTCCCGGTACGAACCTCGATGTCGAGGTAATGGTCTTCGGAACGCCACACGGCCGGGCCAGGCGTGTATTCACCTACGTCGAGGTAGTAGTCGTGGTCGCGTTCATGGCCCGGGTTGAAGTGGAAGACCGTGGCGCGCAAGCCCAACGACGGCAGCAGCCACGACTCGAGGTAATGGAACTGGGCGCGGCCGGGAGTGGGCCGGGCCAGGTAAAGCCCCCACGAGTGCAACGCGTACTCGTCGACAGCCCGCACAATGCCCTTCGGATCGGTGTTGGTGCGGGCAACCAGGTCGAACGTTTCGTGCTTCGGTGGATGGATGATGTCACCCTACCGTCGGAGCCGAATCTTCCATCGAACAAAGCAGGCGTAGAACACGGACAACGCGGCCAGCATGCCCATGTCGAGCAGCCAGATCTTCGATGTGTGCTGCCAGAACCGGTCCTGGGGGAGCAGCGAACCCGGCACCAAGTGCCGTATGTCGACCGTCGATGCCGCCGCGGCGTAGCCCCAGCGCGCGGGCATGACCCAGGACAGCTGGTCGAGAGCGAGCCGGCCGGTCACCGGGACCATCCCGCCGCAGAGCACTAGCTGCGCCATGATCGACACCACGAACAGCGGCATGATCTGCTCACTGGAGCGGACCAGCGACGAAATGGCCAGGCCAAGGATGGCCGAGGCGACACAGGTCGCAGCGACAGTGGTAAACAGCTCGATGGTGGCCCCGAAAGTGCCGTGGCCCAGCAGCACGGGTCCTTGGGTCGGTGCGCCCTTGCCGAGCACCACGATCGTCGTGGTGATTGCCGATTGCAGGATCGCGAACCCGCAGAACACCGCGGTCTTGGCGAGCAGGTAGGCCGTGGTCGACAGACCGACCGCCTGTTCCCGTTGGAAGATGGCACGTTCGCCGACCAGGTCGCGGATCGTCAGCGCGGTGCCCATGAAGGCCGCGGCGAGCAGCAGCAGGTTGAGTATCTGGGCGGATTCGTCGGGCGTACCAGCATGCGGGGCGGGAATGCGGAATCCGCTTGTGCCGGGGACCGTCAGTGACAGCGCACCCAGGATGAACGGCAACAGCGCCAGGAACACGAAGTAGGCGCGGTCGGCGACGACCAGGCGGACCTGCCGGCGGGCGATCGTCGAGATTTGTCGCCGCACACTGGTGTGTACCGGTTCGCCCAGCTCAGCTGGCGCATCGGCCTTGACCGGTGGCTTCAGCTGGTTCTGGTTCTGGGCGAGGAAGCGTCGGTTGGCTTCCTCGGGATCGGCGCCCACCTTGGAGAAGATCTTGGCCCAGTTGCTGGTCCCCATCGCCTCACCGATGTCGTCAGGCGGGCCGCAGAACGCCGTCTTTCCGCCCGGTGCGACCAGTAGCAGCTGGTCACAGACGTCGAGGTAGGACAACATGTGCGTCACCACGATCACCACGCGGCCGGCGTCAGCCAACTGGCGCAGCATCGTCATGACCTGGTGGTCCAGCGCCGGGTCCAGACCCGAAGTCGGCTCGTCGAGGATCAGCAGTGACGGCCCGGTGAGCAGTTCGAGCGCCACCGAGGCGCGTTTGCGTTGACCGCCGGACAGCTTGTCCACCCGGGTGTCGGCGTGCTTGGTCAGATCGAGTTCGTCGAGTACCTGGGCGACGACCTTGGCGCGGTCGGATTTGCTGGTGTCGGGCGGCAGCCGTAGTTCGGCGGCGTAGCCCAGCGCCTGGTTCACCGTCAGCTGGCGGTGCACCACGTCGTCTTGTGGGACCATGCCGATCCTGCTGCGCAGCGACGCATACTCGGCGTGGATGTCGTGGCCCTCGAAGGTGACCGAGCCGGAACTGGGCCGGGCGTATCCGGCGATCAACCTGGCAAGGGTGGTCTTGCCCGCACCGGACCCACCGATAACGGCGGTCAGTGTGCCGGGCCTGGCGACCAGCGAGATGTCATCGAGCAGTTGTTTGCCATTGTCGACGGTGTACTTGACCCCGCGCACCTCCAGACCCCCGGTGCGGGTCGCCGCCTCGCTGCGGGGGAGCAGGGTGCTGTTACTAAACACCAGGTCGACATTGCCGATGGTGACCACGTCGCCCTCGGACAAGATCGCCGACCCGACCCGGGTGCCGTTGACGAACGTCCCGTTGACGCTGCGATCCCGGATCTCGGTGCCGAGCGGCGTCAAAGCCAGTGTCGCGTGCTGGCGCGAGGCCAAGACGTCGGGGATGACGATGTCGTTGTCGTTGGCGCGACCAATCGTGACGGTGCCGGCCGTCTTTGCGGGCCCAGAAGTTCCGGATGAACGCTGCGACAAGAACTTCACCATTCTCGTCGCGAGGTTCGACACATCGCCGGTCTTGGCGTCGATCACGGTGAACTCGGCGGGTGGCGTCGAACTCGGCAAGGGTGTCGACCCGACATCGACCACGGTCCGCTGGTCGGGCGGCATCCCCGGTGGCGGCATCCGCTGTGGCGGCATCCGCGGTGGCGGTGGCATCCCCGGTGGTGGCATGCGCGGTGGTGTTTTGCCCGGGTGCGAAACGGGATGCCTCGGCATCGGCGGTCGTTGTGCGGGGTTAGGGCGCCCCCGAGCAGGACTCCGGGTCTGGCCGCTGGTCTCTCGAAGCGGTGGTAAAGGCGGCTGTGCGGGCTCCTGATGCTCTGGATTGACCGACCAGGCAAGGGTGGGTGGCCCGGAGTCCTGCATCGGCCTCATCTGCGTTGGCCGGCTGGTCTTCCCCTGATGCAGTCCGATCTCGAAGGTCAGTCGCGGCCCTTGCGGATTCCCGACGTTGATGCTCTGGCCGTCGTGGATATCGATCACCGGCATCCGGTAGCCGTTGAGATAGGTTCCGTTCAACGAGCCGTTGTCGATTGCCAGCCACCGGCCCTGATCGAAGCGCAGAATCAGGTGCGCGCGGGATATCCGGGGATCCGCGATGCGCAGGTCAGCGTGCAGGTCACGCCCGATGACCACCTCATGGCCCGGCGCGAAGGAACGTTGGGACCCGTTGTGCCGAATTGTCAGCACAGGCGGGGCTGGTCGACTCACTACACCAGTATCGGTCCGCCAACTTAGTGCGCTCCATTGGACTCGCCTGTGATTTCGCTTTGTTTCGATCTGGGCACTCATAGCTGTTTCATAGCCTGCGTTCGCCCATCGCCCATGCGTATCCGGCATCATTCGAACGTGAGGGGTGTGAAAAGAGTGAACTCCGGACCGTCATTCCCGATAGCTTGGCGCGCCGAGACGAAGCAACGGGCCCCATCCCGATGCAAACGCCCAGGGTATTTCGCCCGGCATCGAGTTTGCGGCGATACCCGCAGGTAATGCCGAGAAACGAGGGGCAACCACACATGGACGAGCCAAAGGGCAGCACCCGGCGCCTCGACGCCGGGCGATGGCTGCTGAGCAACCCGCGTTCGGCCCGTGCGGCGCTGCGCGCGGGCTTTCAATCTCTTCCTTCAGCGACCGTGGCGCACTTCTTCCGCCGCGTTCCACCGGTCAGCTCGAGCCCGAACGCGGAGTCCCCGGCCGAGCGCCGTGATGAGGTCGGTGGATCGCGCCTCGCGATGGCCAGTGGTGCGCCATTTGCCGGCTACACCATCTTGCGGCCGCTTGGGGCCGGGGGGATGGCTGAGGTCTATCTGGCTTTGCATCCCAGGTTGCCGCGTCGCGATGTGATCAAGGTACTCGCTGGGGCGATCACAGCGGATCGCGAATTCCGCGACAGGTTCAACCGGGAAGCCGATCTGGCCGCAACGCTTTGGCACCCGCACATCGTCGGAGTACACGATCGCGGCGAATTCAACGGTCAGCTCTGGATCTCCATGGACTACGTCGAGGGCACCGATGCCAGCCGACTGGTCAAAGAGCGCTACCAGGACGGCATGCCGGTCCATGAGGTTCGCGACATCGTCCACGCCGTCGCGGGTGCACTCGATTACGCACACGATCGCGGCTTGCTGCACCGCGACGTCAAACCCGCCAACATCCTGCTCACCCATCCCGATGACGGGGAACGCCGAATCCTGTTGGCGGACTTCGGTGTAGCTCGCCACCTCGGTGACATCAGCGGGATCACCGAGACCAATGTCGCGGTAGGAACAGTCGCCTATGCCCCACCAGAACAGTTGACCGGTTCCAACATCGACGGGCGGGCGGACCAATACGCCTTGGCCGCCACGGCGTTTCATCTGCTTACCGGTGCACCGCCATTCCAGCACCCCAACCCGATCGCGGTAATCAGCCAGCACCTCCACGAGGATCCGCCCCGGCTCAGCGATTACCGCCCGGACTTGGCACATCTCGACGACGTGTTCTTCAAAGCCCTGGCCAAACAGCCCGAGGACAGATTCGAGCGGTGTCGGGCGTTTGCCGCCGCGGTGAGCGAGCAGTTTGGCGATGGCTCCGACGATGGCTGGCGTGCTCAAACCGGAACGGCCATGGCCGGGGGGCGCACTCGCCGGGGCGTTCTCGGGGCGATGACCCACAAGTTTTCGCCCAAGACCCGGTGGGCGGCCGCACTGGTCTGCGCGGTGCTGATCGCCGTAGCGGCGACCTGGTCGATCCTGTACTCCTTCCAGCCCGACAGCCCCCAGCCCAGCCCGGCGCTCGCTTCGAGACCGTCGGTCCCTGCCCCCAGCGCTGCTCCTACCTCCGGGCCGGTGCTCAACGGCACCTACAAATTGGACTACGACCGCTCGAAGCGGACGACCAACGGCGTCCCGATCCGCCACGACGGCGCAGACACCAACTGGTGGGCCTTCCATTCCGCATGCACCACCAACGGGTGTGCGGCCACTGGGACTCAGCTGGACGACGCTACCCACCAGGTGGCCAACATCACCGATGGCGGCCAGACCGACATTCTGCGTTTCGTCGGTGGATATTGGCAGGGCACCCCTGCGCAGGAGCGGATCGGCTGCCGTCAGGCGAACGGACAAGTCAGAGCAACGCAGGGGGAAACGGTCGCCGTGTCGTTGGCGCCGCAAGCCGATGGCACCCTGCGTGGCACGGAGACCGAAACCGTTCTCTCCAATGAGTGCGGCGCACAAGGAGCGGTGGTGCGGGTACCCGTGGTGGCCACCCGGGTCGGCGACGTGCCACCGAACGTGACCTTGGCCGATCCCGCGCAAGTGGCAAACGCCCCGGCTGCACCGTCCACCACGTCGTCGCCGCCGGTCTTGGGCGGGCTGTGTAGCGACGTCGACAAACTCGCCTACGACCCGACCAGCAACGAGCAGGTCGTGTGTGAAGGCAACACCTGGGACAAAGCCCCCATCACGACAGGAGTGCACGCCGCCGGTAGCTCGTGTGACCGGCCCGACGTCCCAGTGTTCGCCATGTCCACCTCGAGCGATGGCTACCTGCTTCAATGCGATCCGGTCACCCGAATGTGGACCCGGCACAGCTGATCGATCCCGGTTAGCACCGATTCACTTGTCGGCGCCAGGTTCTAACCTGGTGGCATGGCTTTCGCCACCGAGCATCCGGTAGTCGCGCATTCGGAATACCGCGCCGTGGAGGAGGTCGTGCGCGCCAGTGGCCGCTTCGAGGTGGTCAGTCCGCACGCTCCGGCCGGCGACCAGCCGGCCGCCATCGACGAGTTGGAGCGGCGGATTCTGGTGGGGGAGCGCGACGTGGTGTTGCTGGGCGCCACCGGGACCGGGAAGTCGGCCACCACCGCATGGCTGATCGAACGCCTGCAGCGGCCCACCCTGGTGATGGCACCCAACAAGACGCTGGCCGCCCAGCTGGCGAACGAACTACGAGAGATGTTGCCGCACAACGCAGTCGAGTACTTTGTGTCGTACTACGACTATTACCAGCCGGAGGCATACATCGCGCAGACCGACACCTACATCGAAAAGGACAGCTCGATCAATGACGATGTGGAGCGGCTTCGGCACTCCGCGACGTCGTCATTGCTGTCGCGCCGCGATGTGGTGGTGGTGGCCTCGGTGTCCTGCATCTACGGCCTGGGCACGCCGCAGTCCTACCTGGACCGGTCCGTCGAGCTGCGGGTCGGCACCGAGGTGGCCCGGGACGCGCTGCTGCGGCTGCTGGTCGACGTGCAGTACACCCGCAACGACCTCTCCTTCACCCGCGGCTCGTTCCGGGTGCGCGGCGACACCGTGGAGATCATTCCCTCCTATGAGGAGCTTGCCGTTCGTATCGAGTTCTTCGGCGATGAGATCGAGGCGCTGTACTACCTGCACCCGCTGACCGGCGAGGTGATCCGCCAGGTCGATTCGTTGCGGATCTTCCCCGCCACCCACTACGTGGCCGGCCCCGAGCGGATGGCGCACGCGATCTCCACCATCGAGGAAGAACTAGCCGAGCGGCTCGCCGAATTCGAAAGCCAGGGCAAGCTGCTGGAGGCCCAGCGGTTGCGGATGCGCACCAACTACGACATCGAAATGATGCGGCAGGTCGGGTTCTGCTCGGGCATCGAGAATTACTCCCGCCACATCGACGGCAGGGGGCCGGGCTCGCCACCTGCGACCTTGCTCGACTACTTCCCGGAGGACTTCCTGCTCGTCATCGACGAGTCGCATGTCACCGTGCCGCAGATCGGCGGCATGTACGAGGGCGACATGTCGCGCAAGCGCAACCTCGTCGACTACGGGTTCCGATTGCCGTCGGCGGTGGACAACCGGCCGCTGACGTGGGAGGAGTTCGCTGACCGGATCGGTCAGACGGTGTACCTGTCGGCCACCCCGGGGCCCTACGAGCTCAGCCAGTCCGGCGGCGAGTTCGTCGAACAGGTGATCCGGCCTACCGGGCTGGTGGACCCGAAGGTGGTGGTCAAGCCCACCAAAGGGCAGATCGACGACCTGATCGGCGAGATCCGCAAACGCGCTGACGCCGATCAGCGGGTGCTGGTGACGACGCTGACCAAGAAGATGGCCGAAGACCTCACCGACTACCTGCTGGAGATGGGCATCCGGGTGCGCTACCTGCACTCCGAGGTCGATACATTGCGCCGGGTGGAACTGCTGCGCCAGCTGCGACTTGGCGACTACGACGTGCTGGTCGGCATCAACCTGCTGCGAGAAGGCCTGGACCTGCCCGAGGTGTCGCTGGTGGCAATCCTCGATGCAGACAAGGAAGGTTTCCTGCGGTCGTCGCGCAGCCTGATCCAGACCATCGGCCGCGCCGCCCGCAACGTGTCCGGCGAAGTGCACATGTACGCCGACACCATCACCGACTCGATGACCGAAGCCATCGATGAGACCGAACGGCGGCGGGCGAAGCAGATCGCCTACAACGAGGCGAACGGCATCGACCCGCAGCCGCTGCGCAAGAAGATCGCCGACATCCTGGACCAGGTATATCGGGAGGCCGACGACACCGAAATCGTGGAGATCGGCGGGTCGGGACGCAACGCTTCCCGCGGCCGCCGTGCCCAGGGCGAGCCTGGTCGCGCGGTCAGCGCCGGTGTGTTCGAGGGTCGCGATACTGCCGGCATGCCGCGCGCCGAACTGGCCGACCTGATCAAAGATCTCACCGCACAGATGATGGCCGCCGCCCGTGACCTGCAGTTCGAACTGGCCGCGCGGTTCCGCGACGAGATCGCAGACCTCAAGAAGGAACTGCGCGGGATGGACGCCGCCGGCCTGAAGTGACGCACGCCAACCGCGGGCTAGCTCATACGGTGTAGGTGTGACCGATACGGCGAGCACCATCGGCAGTTGGCGTGAGCTGCTCGGCGCCAAGTATCTGGGCACGTCAGTGGTGCTGGCCGGTGGCGTCGCGCTCTACGCCACCAACGAGTTTCTGACCATCAGCCTGCTCCCCAACACGGTCGCCGAAATCGGCGGCAGCCGGCTCTACGCGTGGGTGACCACCCTGTACCTGGTCGGGTCGGTGGTGGCGGCGACCATGGTCAGCCCAATGCTGTTGCGTGTCGGGGCGCGGTTCTCGTATCTGACGGGGCTGGCGGTCTTCGGCGTCGCCAGTCTGGTGTGCGGGATAGCGCCCAACATGGAGATTCTGATAGCGGGTCGCGCCCTGCAAGGCGTGGCCGGCGGCCTGCTGGCCGGCCTTGGCTACGCGGTCATCAACGCTGCGCTGCCGCACTCGCTGTGGACCCGGGGCGCCGCACTGGTGTCGGCGATGTGGGGCGTGGCCACGGTAGTCGGGCCCGCGATGGGTGGCCTTTTCGCGCAGTTCGGGTTATGGCGGTGGGCGTTTGTCGCGATGGCGATGCTGACCGCTTTGATGGCCACGTTGGTACCTATCGCGCTGGCGGCGGTGCGCGTCGACCCGAGCGGCGCGACACCGAAGATGAAGGTGCCGGTGTGGTCGTTGCTGCTGCTAGGTGCTGCGGCGCTGGCCGTCAGCGTCGCCCAGCTTCCGCACAACGTCATGGCAACCGCCGGACTGCTCGCCGCTGCTACGGTGCTTCTCGGAGTGTTTCTGATCGTCGATTGGCGGATGCGGGCTGCGGTATTGCCGCCAAGCGCTTTTGGCTCCGGACCGTTGAAATGGATTTATCTGACGATGGCGGTGCTGATGGTCGGGGCGATGGTCGACACCTATGTGCCGCTGTTTGGTCAACGATTGGCACACCTGACTCCGGTGGCGGCCGGATTTCTGGGTGCGGCACTGGCGGTCGGCTGGACGGCCAGCGAGATTGTCAGCGCATCGCTGGACAGCCCGCGAGCTATCGGGCGGGTGATCGCGGCGGCACCGGTGGTGATGGCGGCAGGTCTGGCGCTGGGTGCACTTACCCAGCGCGATAACGCACCGATCGGGATTGTCGTGCTCTGGGCGCTGGCGTTGCTGGTCGCCGGGATCGGGATCGGGATGGCCTGGCCACATTTGTCGGTGCGTGCGATGGACTCCGTCGACGACCCGGCCGAAGGCGGCGCGGCAGCCGCCGCGATCAACACCGTGCAGCTAATCTCCGCGGCGTTTGGCGCCGGCGTAGCCGGTGTCGTGGTCAACACCGCCGCAGGGGGTGACGTGGTGGCGGCTCGCTGGTTGTTCACCGTATTCACCGCGTTGGGCATTGCCGGTGTCGCGGCGTCTTACGGCGCGACCCGCGGTGACCGCCGCTCAGTGCGTTGACTCAGTCCGGCTCGTCCTCGGCCCGCAGCACCGCGGAAACCCCGTCGACCTCGGTGAATACCTGTGTTGCGTTCGCAATGTTGGCGCCCGACAAGGTCATCGTTACCCCCACCTCACCGCTGTCGATATCGTGGGCGTCCGCGTCGAGTTCGGTCAGCTGCCAGTTTCGTTGCCCGCAGATCCGCAGCAGCTGTCGCAGCACGCCGCGGCCGTTTTCATAGATGATGTGCAGCCGCACGGTCCCGCGCAGCCTCGCGGTGAGCTGCCGCTCCACCAGCCGTGGTGAGCCCGTGGACGGCACCGCGTCGAGTGATAATGATCCCCGCGCCCAAAAAGCCGATACCGGAGACGGTTTGAGCCGCGACGCGTGAAGGGTCGAGCACGATAGTGCCTGTCGACGGACGTCGCCGAAGCCGTACTTGCTGATCAAGAGGATCAATGCCGACGACGTGCCAACGATGGTCTGGGTCCGCAGTCCCGCGCTCTTGCCCTGGACCGTGCGTGCCAGACCGATGAGGGTCGTCAGGCCGAACGCGGCGAAAAGTTCGAACAGGTGTCGGCCGCCTTGCACGGCGCCACCGAACAAAGGGTCGGCAAGCCAGATCTGCATGCCCGCCAAGCTAGCCCAGCAGCCGGCAGATTCGCGCGGGTGTCGACCCGGGATTTACCGCGTCGACTTTACGACCTGCGAGTAATGGAACTGCCACCGCTCGACAATCCGGAACCCGAGGTAGCTCGGGAATTGATACGCCGGCGCACGTCCGAATACGGATCCCGGCGGCAACGAGTGTCCCGTTTGATGGTCCGGCAGTGACTTGTCTCGGTCGGAGATCGTCCACAACGTGGGGCATTTGTTGATCTTGGCCGTCGTCAGCCACACAGCGACGTGGCCATCCCACAGGGCGCCGACCTTGGGTCCGTAGAAACCGCGCTCGATGTCGATCAGCGATCGGAAAGCCGCCGGCCGGGTGGCCAGCAGCGCCCGGATCGGCCCGGGCTTCCAGGGCACCGTGTTGTCCACCAGGAGACAGTCCCCAGGTGTGGCGTGGGAGCTGATCAGATCGGCTGCCTGGCTGTAGTCCCAGCCCTCTTTGGCGTACGGCCCGCGTTGCGTGAAGAGGTAATTCGGAAACGCGGCGACGGCGAAGAGCACTAGCACACCGGCAATGGGCCACGGCTTGCGGGCGACGGTGACGATGCAGACCGCCAGGACGACGGCCGCGGCCGGAGCGGTGAGGATTAGGTAGCGCGGGTAGTAGATGGGCTCGACGGTCGTCGAGTAGATCAAGACGACGCCGGTGGGAATGATGATCCATGCTGCGCATGCCAGCAAAAGCCGGCGGGTATCGCCGCCGGGCCCCTGCACGCCGGCCAGCCGCACGACGGTCGCGGCGACGACGATAACGCCCGCCAGAATGGCGAACGGAACGCTGTGATCGAAATACTGGCGATGCACCACGTCGAGGAAAAGATTGCGGTTCAGTGAGGCGATCCAGCTAACCTGCCAGACCTGGCCGTGGGCGAACAGCATGAACGGGGTCATGGCCCCGACCGCGACCTCTGAGGTGACCGCCCACCAAATGACCGGCGCTTTCCGGGATTTTTTGGGTGCCAGCAACGGCACCATTGCGGCGTACACCAGTACCAACAGCACCAGGTTGATACTGACCAGGATCGACAGCATCAATACCAGCGCGTAGAGCAGCCACAGCCGCGGCCGGTTGCGCCGCGCCGCGGTGACCAGCAAAACGGTCAGCCAGGCAGCGGCCGCCACCGACAGCGCAGAGGAGCGGGCTTCCATACCGGCCCACGTCACCCGCGGCAGAATGGCGAAGACGATGCCCGCGCACACCGCGATCGCCCGCCCCGAAACCTGCGGTGCAAACTGCCTGGTGAACACCACGACCCCGGCGGCAGCGCCCCCGATAGCCAGAGAGCTGGGAACTCGCGCCCAGAATTCCGTCGGTGGAAATATCGCGAACCAGCCATGCATCAGCAGGTAGTACAGGCCGTGCACGGCATCGATATGGCCCAGCAGCTTCCACAGCTCAGGCAACGTCCGGCTTGCTGAAGCCGAAATCGTGGCACCCTCGTCGAACCACAGCGATGGCCTACCCGCCCAACCGGCGCTGATAGCCGAGGCCAGGACGGCAATCACCCACGGGTCGAGCAGCTTGCCACGCGGGCGTGTGCGCGCGGACTCGTCAACGACGGCCGACGTGCGCTGCTCGACGGTCGATACAGACATGATGCTTGTCACTGTAGGGCGCACGCGATGAGCCCGCTCACCAGCGGTCTCGCCTCTGGGCCCTAGGCCGGGCGGTTTCGGCCCCGATCGTTCCCGCAACGTGCCAGTGGTTCACGAAAAGCTCTGCGAAGCAAGACTTTCGACGTTAGACACGAAAATTCGATCGTGATGTCATCGGGAATATCGTCGGTTGGCCCTGGCTGGCCGACTATATGCGGGTGCGCCACGTTGCCGCGGTGTCGCTAATCTCACCCATGTACATCCGGCAACGCGATACTGTCTTGGGTTGGCTGTGCAACCGACACTTGGAGGGTAAATGAGCGCCTATCAGACCGTGGTGGTGGGGACCGACGGTTCGGACTCGTCGATGCGCGCCGTAGACCGGGCAGCTAAGATCGCCGGAGCGGACGCCAAGTTGATCATCGCGTCGGCGTACCTGCCCCAGGCCGACGATGCTCGAGCCGCCGACATCCTGAGGGACGAAAGCTACAAAGTGACGGGCACCGCCCCGATCTACGAGATTCTGCACGACGCGAAGGAACGGGCGCACAACGCCGGTGCGAAAAACGTCGAAGAGCGGGCGATTGTCGGCGCTCCGGTCGATGCGCTGGTGAGCCTCGCCGAGGACGTCAAGGCCGATCTGCTGGTGGTGGGCAATGTCGGTCTGAGCACGATCGCCGGCCGGCTGCTGGGATCGGTGCCGGCCAACGTCTCACGTCGCGCCAAGGTCGACGTGCTGATCGTGCACACCACCTGATCTGCACCTCACGGCTTAGCCGCCGCGTTGGGCCCGAGCACCCTAAGGCGCGCGGGCGGTCACTGCGGGTTCGGGCTGGATGACGGTTCTTGCCAGATGCCGAGCACGTTGCCAGCGGGGTCGGCGACGAGCGCGACCCGCAGCGTGCCCTCCGGATACGCCGGTTTGACGACCCGGCCCTCGTGCGCGGTGACGGCGTCGAGGGTGTCGGCGACATCGGCGACGTAGATGTAGGCGCGCAGCCCGTCGGCTCCGACAACGGCTTGGTCGGTGACCCAGCGGCCAATGACGTGCCCGGTTCCGTCGCTGAAGCTCGGCCGGTCCGGATCGCCATGGAGTTCCCAGCCGAACACGTTGCGGTAGAACCTGGCCGACACGGCAATGTCACGTGCCGGGATATGCAGATACGACACACCCGCGATGCGGCCGACCAGCGAATCGACAGGCATGTACCACCCCTGGGTCATCGTGGTCGAGAAACCGTTTCCGTTGTAGCTCTACCGGAAACCACGATCCGCTACAACTGGGCCACCTGGCACGTCGACCGCACCAGCGAAGACTCCAATCTTCCGAGTCATGGCATCGCTTCCGCCCAGGCGATATGCCCCCGAACTCAAGCGTTCTGGCCATGTTGTGGTAGCGATCCCTAAAGTCCGCGTAAGCCGCGGCATCGTCGCGAGCACGTGCCAGCAGAGCTCGTAGTCGCAGCAGCCAGATGTCGCGTATTACCAAACCCTCATCGGCTGGCGCCGCCGCTAACCGTTCGATCGCGGCCTCGGCTTCGGCCACGTCAGCGTCGGCCCCGCGATCGAGCAGTGTCTCCACCAGAACACCGGTGGCAGGAATGCCCCACTGCAGCAGCTGTCCCTGGCGGAGTAGGTCATCGACGGCGGCGCGCATGAGCGGTATGGCGCCGTCGCGATCTCCACGCCGAGCCCTCTCGCGTGCCGAGTACACGTTGACGAGCGGTAAATCGCACAGGTTGTGTCTCTGGCGCAGAAACGCGTTGCTGACCTCGGTCAGGAGCTGTTGTCCGCGGTCACGCTCCGCGGCCGTGTCGCGGTGCACTAGTGCAAGGCCCAGCGTCACCCGGGCGGTGGTCAACGCCTGGTCATCGCCGGACCGTTCGGCATTCCGTAGGCATCCTCGCTCTCGTGCACCGCGCGATCGTCGGGCCTCAGCACGCCAAAGGGGATCGCCGCGGCGTAGACGTGGCAGACCACCGTGGCGAAGCACATGGCGTCGGCGCTGCGGGCCAGGGCGAGGGCGCGGTGCGTGTCTTCCCGCCATCCGGGACGACCCAGGCAGAACCGGCGTCCACCGCGTCCTCGTTTCTCTGTGGGCCGTGTGAAGTTGGCATGACGATCGGTTCCGGCCCGCTACGCGCAATGGTCCAACAGGGTTGACCGAACGATAAGGGCAATAGGTCACCGGGTAGCTCGGTTGACGTCGGCTTCTCCGCGTTAGGTGGCGCTGCTGGGGTCGGTGTCGATCACCGACACCGAGTTGCCGCTTTCGTTGGTGCTTGCTGAAGTTAACGTCTATGGTCGTCGCGGATCACCGGTGCTCGTCGTGGGCGGACGGAATTGTTGAGTTCCACGACGTTAGGGGACATCTGCTGTCAAACAGCAAGCCGTTTGGCGCTTGCGTCGGGTGCGTCGGGCGTGGTCTCTCCATTGGCTGATGGGGCCACGATCGGCGGCTCCAGCATGGTCGACGCAGCGGCGGTCTCGCGGGCGAAGAAGCTTCCGACATCACCGATCGCGCTCATCAACGGCGCCGGGAACACCACCGTGGTGTTCTTGTCCACCCCCAACTCGATCAGGGTCTGCAGATTGCGCAGCTGCAGCGCTAAGGGGTGGGCCATCATGGTGTCCGAGGCATCACCGAGTGCGGCAGCAGCCATCGATTCACCTTCGGCGGCAATAATCTTCGCGCGCTTCTCCCGCTCAGCCTCGGCTTGGCGGGCCATCGCCCGCTTCATGCTGTCGGGCAACTGGATATCCTTCAACTCGACCAAAGTCACCTCGACACCCCACTCCAGGGTGGTCACATCCAGGATCTCCCGGATGTTGGCGTTGATGACCTTGGTCTCCGCCAACGCCTCATCGAGGGTGTGCTGGCCGACGACGTTGCGCAGCGTGGTTTGGGCGATCTGACCGATCGCGGCGTACACATTCTCGATGACGACCACCGACTTCACCGCATCCACGACCCGGAAATACGCGACAGCGGCAATGTCGACACTGACATTGTCGCGGGTGATGATCCCCTGCGACTGGATCGGCATCGTGACGATGCGCAGCGACACCTTCCACAACCGGTCGATGACCGGGATGATGAACCTCAGGCCGGGTTCCCTGACACCGATGACCCGCCCGAGCCGGAACCACACACCCTTCTCGTACTGGGTCACCACCCGAATCGACAGCGCCACCACAATCAGCGCCACGATGACCACCGCAATGACGACGGCGACGACGTTCATGTCTTCTCCTCAAAGATGGAGTTCACGGTCAACCCTGTGAGGTGCTGTCTCGCACCACCACCGCAGGATCGCTGCCGCTCTCAGCCGACTCGATGCGGCGATACCCCCGCCATCTCCGCCGCTTGTCCTTACCATGCGGCTGCGGGCATCACGCTCACAAGTGCCAAAGGTCCTCGCCATAACCCCGGCTCGTTGATCCAGATGGAGCAGGTGGAGTCGGTCGAGTTCGTCGGCGGCTTCAATGAGCGCGGCGGCACCGAAATGCGTGTGGCGGAGCTGTCGTTGGCATATCGTGGCGCAGCGCAGCGTCGGATTCGCCCTAAAGTTGGCAACGTAGAGCGCCTTTCCTTTGAGCGAACACACTCGACTGAATAGGAAAGAAACCGTGAAATCTGGATCAACATTCTGCTCGCCTTATGAAAAGCGCCTAAAACTCGTCCAGGAGACTCTGAGGACGTACTCCTCGCTTGACGACGCCGCCGCGGGCGAGCTCGCGGTACATGTACTTCATGCACTGGACTCGATCCCCGGGAAGGTTCGCTGAGCAGCAACACCTCACCAGCCGATACGTTTTCCTCACGTCGCGCAAGATCTCGGGCCCGATCTGTTGGTCGCCCAGGCCCTGGCCGACGTGGCGACGATCGGGGGCACTGCCGGTTCCGCCCACGGCGTAGTCAGTTCCCACGAACTGGGCTCGACCGCGATCGCGGCCCGCGCTTGCTTCGCTAAGGGTGCGATCTCCCACTTCCACTACGGCGCTCCCGGGTGTAGTGACATTGTTGAGTCATGAGTACTCCGGATGGCGCTATCGAAGCGTCGGCGAGCGAATACAGCGTGGATGAAGACAACCAACTTCAGCCAGAGGACACCCTCGTCGACCGCGGCGTCGACGACGTACTCGACGAGGGATATTCGCCGGCCGAGCGGCCGTATGGACGGGGCTCCTTCGGCTCGACGCGCGAAAGCTTGGACCAGCTGCTTGCCGAGGAAGAGCCGGATCCGGCCATGCGGCTATACGACCCGTTCGACAAGGACGAGCAGCAACGCTCCGACGAAGCCGAGCGGGAGACCGAATTTCCGCAGCGAAATGAGGTGGGACGCGCGCGAGCAGGTCGACTTGTCGCGCCCGACCAGGGGTTTGGCGAAGACGTAGACGCGGACCTGGTGGCTGATGACGTCGGTATCGACGGAGGCGCAGCCTCCGCCGAGGAGGCCGCGGTTCACGTCATCGACGATGAGGAGTAGCTGGCCTCGCACGAGAATTCAGCTGGAGAACAGGTCGGGACGGGACGCGACATACTGTTCGACCGTCTGTGCGGACTCGCGCGGGCAGGCCCGCATTGAGGGGGACGGCGTGTCGATGGAGCATTGGAACCACGATCCGGCCCGAATGGAGGCGGCACTGCCCCCGCCCGGCACACGTCAGAGGGGCCTATTCCTGGCCCATGTCATGATGCGGTGGTGACCCTCCCACTAGTTCCAGGAACGTTGATCCTGTCGCGCAATGTCAAGGCCGCAGACCTCTTCCTGCCGCAAGAAGTCGCTCTGTTCGTCGCCGTCGATGAAGTCGATCATCGGGGCTGGCGTGTAGCGCATCCCGTGAAAGATGTCTCGATACACACCGACGTTCCGGCTCAGCGCTCGACCGTCATACTGAGCTATTGGGACGACACCCCGGACCGGACGGTGGACGGCGGGGTCGACGTGGAGGTCCACACGATTGCCAAGCAGGTCTGACTCCCTGCAACCGCGCGGGGGCTCTCTGGGACGGCAAGTGGGAGCAGATTCCGGGCATGGAGACACGGGCACCGCCCAGCCGACATCATGGTGCTCGGTCGCGACGCGCCTATAGAAAGGCTCGATGGATCGACGGAGCCGCCGACGTGGAGCCTTTCGTTGGCTTCGTCGATCGGACGCAGCATCTGGGAGGACGTTCTCCGCGAATACGTGGCGTCTGCCATCGACGAGACGGCCCAAGGTCCGCATCGCCCAGAGGTACCTCCGATGGGTGCGGGGCCGTACGCGGAACCCTAAGGGCGAAAGCGGCGCCCGCAAACAGGACTGTTCGCATTCCGAGCATCGGACGTGGCTGTCACGTGCCGGTGGCAGCATGTGCGTGTGACCACGACGACGTTTTCCTGGGATGTGGTGCCCGTCGACAAGCCGGACGATGTCAATGTCGTGATCGGGCAGGCGCACTTCATTAAGACGGTCGAGGACCTGGGCGATGGTGGGGGTGAGCTCGTCGCTACGGTTCGGGCTGGCCTTCTGCGAGGCCTCCGGGCCACGGTTGGTTCGCCGCACCGGCAATGATCCTGAATTGGTCGGGCTCGCGACCCGCAATGCGCTGGCCATCGCCGCCGGGCACTGCTTCGTGATCTTCTTGCGTGACGGGTTCCCGGTCAGCATCCTTAACCCGGTCGAGGCGGTGAGGTCTGTACGATCCACTGCGCCACAGCCAATGCGGTTGACATCTTGGTCGTGGTGACCCCGCGTGGCCGTGGCATTGTGGGCGTCGTCGACGGACAGGTGCCCTCGGGGTGGAGACCGATCGCGACGTGGCCGACCGGCACGACCTGCTGCGCGCCATCGGTTACAAGCTCTAAAGGGGCGCGAGCGGCACGTCTGCCCCAGGTCGGTGCCGAGAGTGACACGCCGTTGGCATGACGAGTTTCGACTGCTGGCGGTCCTCTTAGCGGATGGGTACAAACGGACGCTGTCAGCGTCTGCGTGGGTCATGGTGGCACGGGGAGTGGTCGGACCCCGCATGGACACCGGTGAGGAGTCATGTCCGGCACCGACAAGTCCCACGCGACCCTGCTCGACGAACTGGCCTCCCCCGCAGCAGCGGTGTGAGGTGGCCGCAGCTCTGCGGAATGTGGCCGAGACGTTCGCCGGGGTGCCAGACGGTCGGGACACGGCGTACACGCTCCAGATGCTTGCCTACATGCTCGACTGCGGCTGACGGGTGCTGACCCGGTACTTGTCTTGTCGGCTGGGCGGGCCGCTTCCCATTCCGGTGCCTCGAATGTGTGCACTGAGGCGCGCGGATCCGGGTCAAAGGACCCTTTTCGGGACGACGGGGGAGGCAGAACCTGAAATGCGTACGGCCAGCCCTCGAAGCCCGAATGCGGGCGGCCGGGCACGAGGGGAGAAGAAGGGGCTTAGTCCATGACGACTGGCTGTAGAACTAAGACCGGGGTCTCAAGGAGGTAGTCATGTCCGCCAAAACGAAGGTCTCGGCGCTTGACCACGCGATGCAAACCGCGCACACGTGGATCAACGACGTGGCCAGGGAGTTCGACACCGAGGATCGGGAGTTCGCCTACCGAGTGCTGCGCGCGTGGCTGCACACCCTGCGCGATCGGCTCACCGTGGAGGCGAGCGCCCACTTTGCGGCTCAGCTGCCCGACCTGATCAGGGGCATCTTCTACGCGGGCTGGAATCCTAGCGCCGTCCCCGAGATGTACGACGCCGAGGCCTACGCTGCGCGGTTCGCCCGTGAGGCGATCATCGCCCCCGACGACGTCGGCAAGGCGGCTGCGGCGACCACTGCAGCCGTATTGCACCATCTCCCGCCTCCCCAGATGGACAAGGCCCTGGATCAGCTCCCCAGAGATATCCGCACCCTGCTGCAAGCCCAGCGGTGAACTTGCTCAGAAAACGGCAGCACCTACGCGGCTGCGATTGAAGCGGTGATGCGCCAGCTGCAAGACGACCTTGGCCAGCCGAAGCCGCCGCCGTGCCGGCCACCCGGCGTTGGGCCGACAACCCGCCATAATTCGTCGGGTCTCGGCGTTTGATCTGGGCGAGAAGAAGGCGACGCTCGCCTCCCGACCCCAACCGACCGGCAAACAACCCCTGCACCAGCAGATATCCGCGAAAAACCTCGCATATCAACCACTTTCCCGCCGCCAGCCCGCTCCGCGGCACCGTCCGCTTGTGCAACCGCATCCAGCACCGTCACCAACTGGCCCGCAGGCCCGACCACACGTCAGCCTCTTCCCCCGAGGTCGTTTTCACATCAAGCGGAGCAGGGACCATCGGCCCTATAGAACGCCGCGGCCGGAGCGCATTCTGATGCCGAAGCTCGTTTCTGCATTCAACCCTAGGAGCGCGATCATGGCGGAGAGCACTGAGAAGCAGACTGTGGTGGAGCGAGCGGCAGACCTGTCCGACGAAGTGCTCAAGTCGGTCGAATCCGGACAGCGGGCCGCGATCGATGCCGTGCGCAAGTTCGTTGGCACCGTCGACGAGGCGATTCCCGCGCGCGGCGACCGCCCGTCGGGACACAAGACCATCGTCGACGCCGCCCTGGAGATGGCGGACAAGCTCGTCAAGACGCAGCACGAGTTCGTGCGCAGCATCA
This sequence comes from uncultured Actinomycetota bacterium, assembly GCA_963728815.1. Lineage (GTDB taxonomy): Bacteria > Actinomycetota > Actinomycetes > Mycobacteriales > Mycobacteriaceae > Mycobacterium. The sequence continues at coordinate 153,893 of CAVSLH010000009.1, read as the reverse complement.
TTAACAGCGCGAGCGAGACGCTGAAAAAGCAGGGCGCTGCAAAGCCAGCCGCTGAGGCCCCCGCAAAGCCAGCTGCCAAGGGCGCCGCAAAGCCCGCTGCTGATTAGTCGCTGCCGGTGTCATCGTCCGCACCGCCGCCAACCGGCCCCGACGCGGCGGCTGCGCATCGATCGCGCCGAGGAGGACAACCCATGACCGAATTCACGCGGTCCATGTATCGGGAGATCGTCGCCGCCGGCGCCAGGTTCAAGAACGGGAAACTCGTCGAACGACCCGACGAATCAGGAGGTGATCAGCAAGTCGCGTGACACGCCGATCCACAAGTCTTGACAATTCCTCCCCCGCCTCTGCCTGCGGCGCTTAGCCATGTTAATACCAGTAGCGTCTGCCGCCGATCCTGCGATTGCCAAACTGCCCCAACAAGAACAGGATAATGCCGACAATGAGCAGAATCCATCCTCCCCAGACACATATCGTCTCTACGTTGAGCGGCACCCCGGTTAGCTTAGGCAAAAGTAGGTAGCCGACCAAGAGCAAGATGACGCCTAAGATAATCATGCTGCCTCCATATTCTGATAGACACCGACACGTTGAAGTGTCTTGGAAGATCGTATCCAGAATACGGACTCCAAGCGCGCTTCTTCTTCCATTTGCGGCGCTTACGCGTAGTCACGGCCCGGACGGTAGCGGTCGGCGAGCCGGTTGACTAGGGCACGTCCTTAGCTCCTCCGTCTCACGACAGGCCCTTCATTCCGGGTGGCAAGGTGCAGTCTCCTCGGCGTGACGTTCACCCCCGGCGAAGGTAACTGGGGGTGTTGCGGTGCAGCCTTGCGGCGCTGTGTGGGGGAAGGACCAAGGAACCCCCACCACCGCAGAGTGGCCAATGGCATTCGGAACTCTGCGGTGTTGCTTAGTTGCCCCCCTCCCCGATCCGGACGCGGAAAGGGGACGGTTGGGTGCGGCCCAATTTCGCACCCCGCCAGCACGGGCCTGGGTGTAGTACCCGAGTGGCGTTGCTTTGGTACTGCCCCGTCCCCTTTCGGGGCAGCAAGTCAGTTGACCGTGGCCGTGACCTTGATCCAGTAGTGCGTTGTCCGGCTGCCTGTCAGGCCTGAAACTCGCTGATCCGCAGGTCTTGACAATATCGCACGACCAAACTGACCAGGCCCGAACAGAGCTGAGCATCGTCTCGGAATAGACCTTGCGCTCAGCTGGTCAGCGCATCAGTTGGCCCAGGTTAGCCGGTCTTTATCCCCAGAAGATGGGGTCGGCTCGGTCGTTGAGGTAGTCGAGCAGGTCTTGGACTTGTGGACTGGGGTCGAGAGGTTCGTAGCGGTGGTATTTCAGGTTCCGGTCGCGCCAATACAGCGTCCATAGCCCGGTGGTCTTGGTGTAGTGCAGGCGGGCGATCGGGAATCGGGTCCAGTCGGGGCCGAAGTCCTCGCGCCAAGGCGGTCGGCATTCGCAGATGGTCAGATGTCTTGGGGCGAGGTCGCATTCGATGCGAATCTCGCCACGAGCGTGCTCCGGGACCTGCTCGGCGCACCAGCGTCGTACGCGGGCGACGTCGAGCTCGGGAAGTCCGCCGGCGGCCATGCCGCCATGATCGCAGCCCAAAACCGCACCGGCTACGCAGGCGCCAGCTGCAGCGGTTTCGGCTCGATAGCGCCGAACGCTTCGGCTGGGGTTGCCCAGCTGAGTACTCGACGCGGACGGTGATTGAGTTTCGCGGCGATGACGTTGAGCTCGTCCTGGGTGAACGTGGACAGGTCGGCGTTCTTGTGCAGGTATTGGCGCAGCAGCCGGTTCGTGTTCTCGTTGGTACCGCGCTGCCATGGGCTGCCATGGGTGGTGCGGGTCGCAGAAGAACACCGGCATCGACAGCGCGGTAGTGATCACGGCATGACGGGCCATCTCGCTGCCGCGGTCCCAAGTCAAGGACCGCCGCAATTGTGTCGGCAGACGTCCCATGTGTTCGATCAACGCGGCGGCCACCGCGTCGGCCTTGTTCCCGTCGGGCAGCGCGACGACCACCGCGTAGCGGGTGGCACGGTCGACGAGGGTGGCGACCGCCGACGGGCGCGCTCCGAAAACGAGATCACCTTCCCCGTGACCGGCCACCTGTCGGGTGTCGGCCTCGGTCGGTCGCTCGCGGATGCAGACGACTTTCCGGATCTGGCCGCGACCGTGCGAGGACTTCTTTCCGCGCGGCCGTCGGATCGACTGCTCACTCCGCAAGCGGTGGAACATGCTGGCGTCAAACACTTTCCGCGACGGCAGGTACACATCACGGTAGATCGACTCGTGCGAGACCCGCATCGCCGCGTCATCGAGATACTCCCGCCGCAGCCACTGGGCGATCTGCTGCGGTGACCAATCGTCGTCCAGCTTGGCGGCGGCCACGCCCCGTAACTGGGCGTTGGCAGCTAGCTTGCTCAGTTTCGGGCGTCGCGCCCGCTCGAACGCGGCGAAGTTGCGCTTGCGCGGCCAGCAGGGCCGCGATCAGGCCCAGGCCGCGGTGCGGCGGATCACCGGGGAGCTGGCCGGGATCGCCGAAGCGGCCATGCGGGATGCTGTCGTGGTAATGCGCAACGCTAAGCGCGCGCTGCGCGGTGCGACCGGAGAGCGCAAAGGCCGGCTGCACCGAGCGATCAACGACTTGAACACCCTGATTGAACGCACCCAGCGCGTGGTGGCGCAGACCCGCAGCCGCCTGGGTGGGGTGATGCCCGAGTCGGCCACGAGGCTGGTCAGCCTGCACGATGTCGATGCTCGCCCGATCCGCAAAGGACGCTTGGGCAAGCCCGTGGAGTTTGGCCTATAAAGCCCAGGTCGTCGACAACGTCGATGGGGTGATCCTCGACCGCAGCGTCGAGATCGGAAACCCGGTAGACGCGCCGCAGCTGGTCCCGGCGATCGACCGGATCGCCCGCCGGACCGGAAGCACGCCGCGCGCGGTTACCGCGCCGAACCTCGCCAACGTGCAGGCCACCAGCCGCGCCACGAACACCGTGCCGTCGTGGTGATCCCACGCCCACAGACCGGCGTCACCGATCGGTCGCCGCCGGGCACCGGCAACCGCCGCATTCGACTGCGCCTGCCCGTCGTGCGATAGCCGGCCGCCGACACGTCGTCGAGGAACGCGGCACAAGCCCTGGCCATCTAGGCGGCCGTCGTCACCACCACCCGGCATTTCTGCGCGGCCAGCGCGGGAACCATCGACGCCGCCGGGGACGCACCGTCAATCACCACCGGGCCAGCCCACCCCGCCCTCTCTGCATCTGCAACACTTTGCCGATGCCCGTCTTGCACATTGAACACCGGATCGTCGACCTCGACACGTGGCTGCGGGACTTCGCCAGCCGTGCGCCCGCGCGGGAGCAGGCTGGCGTCACCGAGATACACATCCTTCAAGCTGAAGACGACCCGCAGTACATCGTGGAACTTCTCTCCTTCGACACAACCGGCGCCGCAAACAATTACCGGACGTTCCTGCGCGAGCAGGTGTGGTCATCGTCGTCGCCGGGGCTGGCCAGCCATCCGCACGGCCTCATCCTTCACGAGGTGGAAACCGGCTCTAAAGCTTGACGGGCGATCGGGCGTGAAAACGCCCTGGGTCCGCGTCCTCGATACGATCACGCCACCCTCGGGCCCGTTTTCACGACGGAACGCCGGAGCAGCCGATCAGCCGCGCCAGCCACTCAAACCGCTGCGGCCCCCAGAATGCCCCGCACGCCGAAACACGTACAACCCGTCTCAGGCACCGGCGGCGCCCGCGTCCGCACCCGCTCCCCGGTACCAGATGCGGGGACCATCGGCCCTAGGAAAATTCCACAGGACGAGCGCACACTCCCACCTTCAGGTGTATAGACACCTCAAGCTGAAGGAGATGGGCGGCGATGTGTGGCTGGGGCTGGGGCGGTAACGGCTGGGGCTGGGGGCGCCATCATGTTGGCGGTGTTTTTGGTGGCGGTGGTCGTCGCGGTGGTCTTTGCGATCGGCTATCTGGCTCGGGGCGGCAGCCAATCCAACGGGGTCAGTTCCGCGGCGACCGGGCCAGAAGATCTGTTGGCGCAACGTTTCGCTCGCGGCGAGATAGACGAAGACGAATACCGACGGCGCATCGCGCTACTGCGTGAACATCGTGAACATCTCTGACCGCGATGGCTAGGTTGACGCGACGGGCGGCGCTCGCTGCGCTCGGAGCGGGCAGCGTCCTAGGTCTGGGGTATGTCCTTCGCAGCCTCTTTGAACCGCCCCCGGCTATCCGCCTCACCGGCGGAGGCGGTTTTATGGGCGCCGGTCACATGGACATGAGCCGCTACATGGAGATGTTCATGCGGCACAGCGAAATCAGCCGTGTTGTTGAGGACGTTCCCGGCGGCGTGCGCTCCACTACCGAATCGAAGTCCCCAGACCTCACCGCCCAACTACAGGCGCATGTCTCAAGCATGTATTCCCACCTCGATCAGGGAACCGAGATCAACTGCATGAGCCAAAGCCTGCCGACTCTCTTCCGTCACGCCAGTGGGTACCGCCGCCAGCTTACGTTCACCCCTACGGGTGTGATCGCCGAGGAGACCGCCGACGATCCCGCCCTCACCGACGCGATCCGTGCACACGCGCGGGAGGTCACCGGGTTCGTGCAGGAGGGGATGCCCGCCATGATGCAACAGATGATGGGCCCAGGTGGGATGATGGGCGGAATGGGCTGCGGCGGGATGATGGGGCCTCGCAGCCCTTGACCGGAAATCAGCAGCTCGAGGAGATCCGATCCACGTCCCGATCTGATGTAACACGCCACTGCCTGTTACAGACGGTTGGTGCTAAACGCCAAGGACTCCGACAAGCGCGGGGTGTGAAATATCGCGCAGCTAGACATCCCAGGTTCGTAATGTGTCAAGCGGCTTGGGTGTCGGGGTTGTTTTGGCGGTGTGCCCAGGCTTTGTGTTCGTCGTAGTGGGTTCGGTGGCGTAGGCAGCCGTGCAGGATGCCCACGAGGCGGTTGCCCAGGGCGCGCAGCGCTTGGTGGTGCAGGTCGCCGGCACCGCGACGCTGGTCGTAGAACAAGCGGGCAGCGGGGCTGGTGTTCAGTGCGCAGAAGGCCCATTGATCTATAGCGTCGTAGAGGCGGCGGTTGCGGACGTGGCGGGCCAGCACGGCGCGTTTGCGACCCGATGCGACGGTCAATGGTGATGTTCCGGCGTAGTTTTTGCGACACTTGGCGGTGGTGTAACGGTTCGGGTCATCCCCGAACTCACCGAGCACCCGGGCGCCGAGGATGACACCAAGTCCTGGCAGGGAGCGGTAGATGTCGGCGTCCGGGTGTGTCTCAAAATGTGTTGCCAGTTCGGCCTCGAGGTCGTTGATCTGGTGGTTCAGTTCGGCGATGATGCCGACCGTGGCGCGGGTGGTCGCCGCGAACGCGGCGGTGACGGCCGCGGGGGCGGCGAGCTGCTCGGTGCGCAAAGCGGTCTGAATCTCCTGGGCGCGGATATCTAGGTTGCGTTGCCGCCCAGCGGCTTTGAGCGCAGACCGGATCTTCGACAGACTCAGGTTCGCCGCTTGCAGCGGGGTGGGCGCACGACCCAAGATCCCCAGAGCGTCACGGTCATGCAGATCGTCGAACGCCTCCAGCGCGCCCGGGTAGTACTCACGCAGCGCCGAGCGCAGCGCGTTGGTGTGCCGGTTGCGGGCCCAGATCAGATTCTGATGTGCCCGGGCCACCACCTTGACCGCCTCCGCATCAGCAGAATCACCGGCGACCCGGCGGTGGTTGTGCCGGTCGGTGCGCACCAGATCCGCCAACAGTTTGGCGTCCCCGGCATCGGACTTGGCCCCCGATACATGGTGGCGGTCGCGGTAGCGGGCGGCCGCCAGCGGATTGATCGCATACACCTGGTAGCCGGCCGCGACGAGCGCCTCGACCCACAAGCCACGGTCGGTTTCGATCCCGATCACGACCCGATCCGGTTCTTCGGCATGGCGGGCCAGGAGCTGATGGAACTCGCCGATGCCGGCAAGTCCCTCCGATAAACGACGCGAGGCCAGCCGTGCCCCGGATTCATCCATCAGGTGGACGTCGTGGTGATCCTCCGCCCAATCGTCGCCGACAAAGATCATAGCGCCTCCTCCTTGGTCATCGAACATGTTCGAGCCCAAGGGCACCCGGCGACAAGCTAATGGATCAGTGCTCGGCGGCACGACACCCCATCAGTGCTACAGGAACCCTCACCAACCGGCCGGGGCGTGATCTAGCTTTAGAAGTCGACCATCGCTTCAGCTACCAACGACGCTCACCGACCGGCGGCTCAGTGAACAGCGTCCCCCGAACACAGGAGCAACGACCGAAGGCTCGCTGTTCGATTCCCATTAGCTTGAAAGGCGACGAGCGCGGGCGGTTGTGTCCCAACGTCGGTGTAAATGACGACCGACTCGGTTCCTCGGTGGTCATGTTAGGCGACGGCTCCGACGGTTTCGTCGCCGGTGATTGTGGTGGTGTCGGTGGGTCGTAACGGCGTCGGTGGGTCGAGTAGTTGGTGGCGTATGTCGTTGAGCAGCCGGGTGCCGGTCGGGGCCATCGTCATGCCGCGCCAGCCGCGGGAGGCGCGGTCGAGTACGGCCCACACGAGGTTCAGGCAGCTTGCTTCGCCGGGCAGCCGGCCGATCACCTTCACCCGCCGGCGGGTCTCGCCGAAGGTGCGTTCGATGAAGTTGGAGTGCCGGATTCGGCGGTGGTGCTCGACCGGGAAACGTAGGTAACTGGTCAGCTGGTCGCGATCGGTGAGCAGGCACTTGACCGCCGCCGGGTAGGCGCGGCTGTAGGTCTCAGCGAAGGCGTCGATGCGCCGCTGCACGGCGGCCACCAGGCCCGGCCCGGGCTGCAGTCCGACGGCGATGAGATCCTCGGTGTCAAAGATCGCCCAATAGGCGTCGCGCAGCTCGCGCTGCGCCTCGGCCGGCACCTTGGCAAGCACGTTCCGACAGCGGTGAATGAGGCAACGCTGCCGCAGCGCACGGGGCAGCGCGGTCTCGACGGCGCTGATCAGCCCGGCAGCGCCGTCGCTGATGACCAGCAACGGCGAGCGCAACCCGCGGCCGACCAGCTCATCGAGGAAGTCACCCCAGGCGTCGGTGGACTCCGAACCGCCTGCGGCCAAGGCCACGAACACCGGCGCGCCCTCGGTGGTGATGCCCCACGCCGCCAGCACCGGCTCGGCCCGGGCACCGGCGTGCATCTTGAACATGGAGGCGTCCAGGAACAGGTAGTCCAACTCCAGGTCGTCCAGCCGCCGCGCCGACCACTGCGTGAACTCATCGCCGATCGCCTGGCACACCCGCGAGACCGTCGACTTGGACAGCGCCGCCTCAGAACCGAGCGCGTCGGCCAGAGTGTTCTCCACATCCCGCGTCGACAACCCGCGTACGAACCCGGCGATAACCAGCGACTCCAACGCGTTGGACTTCGTCACCGACGTGCCGAACAGCTGCGAGGCGAACGCCTCGGTCGTGCCACGCAGCTTCGGCCGCGCCACCGTGACCGGCCCGGCCGTGGTCTTGATCGTCGACTCGCAGAAGCCGTTACGACTGCCCGCCCGGGCATCCGGACACTCGGCGGCTCGTTGGTAGCGGGCCCGGCCCAAGAACACGTCGACCTCGGCCTCCACCGCGGTCTGGATGATCAACCGGGCACCCAACCGGGCGGCGTCCTCGATGACCTCCGATAAGTCACGCGACCCATCGAACAGGGCGTCGATCTCGCCACGGATCCGGTCCGTGGGTGATACTCGTGCTGACACGGGCGTAGTCCTTCCTTCGCTGAGTTGGTAGCTCTTGAAGGAACCTACGTCCGTCGTCATTTACACCGTGGCTGGGACACGACCGCGCGGGCTGTACGGCCCGGTACCCGCCGCCTCCCAACCGCCTACAGACTCCTGCGCTCGCTACTTCCTGCCGTAGACCCGTTCCGGCATGGAAGTGTCCCCGAAGGCCTCGACTTTGACGATTTTGCCGCCGCGGAAGGTAGACACATCGGCTTCGGGCGCGGATTCTCCGCCAGCGGTGACTTGGGTGAGGACGACCACGACATCGACATCATCGTCGGCGAGGAAACGGCTGGGCGTTGTTGTGAAGGACTTCTCTGCTAGCTTCGCGAAAAATTTCGTGACCTCGCCTTTGCCGCGATATGTTCCGCTGATCGTGCTGTTTCCGGGCAAGACAAACTCGACGTTGTCGTCGAAGGTGCTCAGGACTGTTTCGAGATCGCCCGCGGCGAACGCGTCATACGCCTTCTTGGCTATCTCGACATTCTGACTTGCTACGATCACTCCTTTGTGTCGGTTTTCTCCCGGCCCCGGTTTTCCGCCGAGGGGATTGATCTTCCTCTCTTGGCGGGACTTGGGGGGAGATTGTTCGAATAAGGTGCTGACAACGTCAGACAGCCCCGGTCAACACTCTGGGGGCTATTCGGTGCTGCCATGATGACGCACTGTGTGGCCAATGCGGGATGTGAAATATCGCACAGCTGCCATTACTGCTTTGGTGTTGCACCACCTCATTCTTTTTGAGGCGAAGGATTTCCTGCAGGACCACATCCCCGGGATTTCGCCCGCTACTCGAGGACGAACGTCACCAGCATGTTGACGCGGTAGGCAACAATCTTTCCGTTCTCCACGTCCACCGACTGCTCCTTGATCCAGGCCGACTTGACGCCACGCAGCGTCTGCTCGGCCCGAGCGAGGCCAGTCTTCACGGCATCTTCGAAGCTGGTGTCGGACCTTGCACTGATCTCGGTGACGCGAGCGACGGTACCTCCTGGCATGATGACCTCCCAGAGTCGATGTTGGATGATCGGACGATCCCAGACCGTGACCATTCAACTCCGGCGCGACAGAAGCAAAGTAGGGAAGATGTACTCCACGCCGGAGGACTTTCGGCCACTCGTTCCAACATCCACCAGGGTTTAGCGTGCGGCAGATGGACATGCCGATAGAGACAATTAGCCTACGTGACGCTGACCATCGCTGCCCGATCTGCGGAGGCGAAACGGAGCTTATTTCGCATGCTCTGACGCATTCGGACGGCGAGAAGAAGCAGGTGGAGGTTACGCCCAAGCGGCGGCGGTGTGTTGACCTGGACTGCCACGGGCACAGCCGCCTGCACGAGCCTGACGACGGTTGGTCGTTGTCTGAATTTCGGCCCGCCACACACCTGACATACGACACGAAGGTGGTTGGCGGATAACGCCGCCGACGGGCTAACGCTACGACAAACGCCACCGGAGTACAGCGAATGGGTCGCGAGCCGTCGACGGCGTAAGGCCGTTAGGCGAACAAATCGGTGACCATTGCCACCTGATCTTCTGCGAAGGTTGTTCTACGGTCATGCGTGAAGCTGCCAATACAACAGAAACAGGGGAACGAAATGTCCGGCTCCGAAACTCATCGTGGCATTTTGGTCGGCGTCGACCGATCAGCGTCGTCGATGGCGGCGGTCGACTGGGCGGCTCGCGATGCTGCGATGCGCAATGTTTCGCTAACACTCATGCACGTCGTCGCACCGGTCGTGCCGGCGGTTGCGCCGTGGCCGGAGATTCCGATTCCTCAAGACTATTTCGAGCGGCAGGACGACAAAGCGAGGCGAATTCTCGAAGACGCGCGCAGGGCGGTCGCCGACAGCACCGCCGACCATGGCCCGCCGTTCGTGCACAGCGTGGTGCTACATGGCCCGACCGTTTCCACGCTCGTCAATCAGTCCAAGATTGCGGACATGATGGTCGTGGGATGCCGGGGCGAAGGCGCGTTTAGCCGGGTCCCGTTCGGCTCGGTCAGCACCGGCCTTGTGAACTATGCGCATTGCCCGGTCGCGGTCGTCCATGATGAGGCCCCGCCGCCCGCGCAGGCACCGGTGCTGGTGGGAATCGACGGTTCGCCCGCATCGGAACTGGCGACGGAGATCGCCTTTGACGAGGCCTTCCGCCGGGGTGTGGACTTGGTGGCACTGCATGCGTGGTCGGATGTCAGCATGCCGGAAGTGCCAGGTCTGGATCTCGCGGCGATGGAAGTGCAGGCACAAGAGGCGCTGGCCGAGTGGCTCGCCGGATGGCAGGAGCGCTACCCCGATGTCACGGTGCAACGTGTGGTGGTGTGCGATCAGCCGGCTCGTCAACTTGTCGAGCACTCGGAGTCCGCACAACTCGTCGTCCTCGGCAGTAACGGTCGCGGCGGATTCGCTGGCATGCTGCTGGGCTCGGTGAGCACGGCGGTCGCGCACGCGGCGCGGACGGTGGTGATCGTCGCCCGCGAGTCATAGCGGCGCATGCGGGCATCACGATAACCCGACTTGGGGCGGATGTGCTGACCGCTGCGCACTCCTATCTGGGATGCGCACGTCACAGGTCGATGCCGTAGTCGAGGCCGTGCTCGCGGGTGCGGTGGATGTGCTGGTCGATCCAGCGTTGCCGCTCGGCGGCCTGATCCTGGATTGGTCGCGTTTGTCTAGAAGTGAGATGTCATTTAAGAGCTGAGTGCTGGTGGCGCAACGTGGGACCGTGTTCGGTCGGAGCGATCGGCCGGCCGTCGCTTCTGGTGCGCGGAAGCGTCGCTAGATGGTGAAGCGCGGGCTGGTTGAGGAGCGACGGGATGGCCCGGGGGCGGCGCCGGTCACTACGGCCTGCGGGAAAAGGCACAAGTGCCCTTGCGGTTACCGGACGCTGGGTCGGGCCGGCAGGCGGGTAGCCGGGCTACGCAGGTCCGTTACACAGGCCTGTGACACCGGACCGACCAGACCAGCCGGCGGCAACCGGCAAGCAGCACAGGGCATTTCGCAGCCGCCGCTTGCCAGTTGTGGAGGGAACGCAACGAGACGTCTTCGTGATTCACGATCGGGACTCGGCACATATATCAGGCAGGCAGACGTCGCGCGGCGCGTGTGCCCACCCAGCGCACGGCAACCCCAGCACGACAATGTCTTGGCCGTGTTGTAATTTCGGGCGTTGAGCGCGCTGACGTCCGGCGTCGACACGATCGTCAAACTCGCCGCGGAACTGACTCTAGTCGTTGCGCCAATGGACACCCGGCATCGCCGCGACCGTCAAACTGCGTCATCCCCCGCGTGTGGCGCGACGGGGCGCCGCGCCGAAGGGCCTTAGGACCACTCCCGTGGGGACCATGGCCTCCTGACCGGCGCTCACCGACCATCTAGCGTCGGCGGCAGCCACGCAGGGAAGGACGGCGCAATGTCTGGTCGCAGCACACATTCGGGTGTCGTCGTCGGAGTCGATGGATCCCCGTCATCGACGATGGCCGTACGGTGGGCCGCACGCGAGGCAACCATGCGCAACATCGGACTGACCCTCGTGCACGTCTCAAACCCGCCAGCCGTCTGGCCCGCCGCCCCCATTCCGGCCCAAATCTACCAACGGTCCAGAGAAGAGGCCCGCAAGGTCATCGCCGACGCGGTCAAGGTCGCCGAAGACAGCGTGCAGGAGGGCAACCGACCCCAGATCGACAGCGAACTGCTGTGCGCAGCGCCCGTACCGACGCTTATCGACCTATCCAAAGAGGCGTACATGATGGTGGTCGGCTGCCGCGGGCAAGACGCGCTGCAGCGGACCCTACTCGGCTCGGTCAGCGCCGGATTAATCCATCATGCTTACTGCCCGGTCGCGGTGGTCCACGACGAGGCCCCGATTCTGCTGGGACCCTCGCAATTACCGGTGGTGGTCGGCATTGACGGCTCGCCGGCATCGGAGCTGGCCACCGCGATCGCGTTCGACGAGGCCTCGTTCCGCGGTGCGGAGCTGCTGGCCGTGCACGCCTGGACTGACTCAGACATCTCGGGTGTGCTGAGCAAGGAATGGTCGGCCCTGCAATCCCGGGCAGCGGAAATCCTGGCGGAACGCCTGGCTGGTTGGCAGGAACGCTATCCCGACGTCACCGTTCACCGCCGGCTGGTGCTTGACCGCCCAGCGCGCCATCTCCTCGATGAATCCGAGTCCGCCCAACTCGTCGTGGTCGGCAGCCACGGCCGAGGCGGATTCGCCGGAATGCTGCTCGGATCGGTCAGCACCGCCGTGGTACACGCAGCCCGTATCCCGGCGATCGTCGCCCGCCAACACTAATGCGCGTATAGGGCGGTCCGACGCGCCTCCATGCAATCTGCCCCGTCATGCCTTGGTCTACCACCGACCCGATACCTTCCCGAACCCGGCACGGCCTCACCGCAAGCCCCTCCAACGTGGTTCAGGGCCGTAATGCTGCGCAGCCTCAATGGTGCTCCGGCCAAGGGTCTCCGCTGTCCGTCAATTTCGCTCCGGGTGGTGGGCTCAACCAACCGCTGCTCGGTGCCGTTGCACACCGGATTTGCGCTTTGGAATGCACGTCAACCTGGACATCGAGGCTAACCTCGTTGTCCCCGCCTCGTGACCAGTGGTGATCCTGGCCTTGCCGAAGTCCCATTCCTGCGGGGTCTTTCGTTGCGGGCCCAGAGTGTCGAACCTCAGCCGGTGGTCCCAGGGCCTTGCTGGGCTCCGGGACCACCGGGTATGTGGTCAGCTGGCGACTTCTACCGCGATGTGCTTCTCGGCGGGTGCCGCGGCTGCCTGTTCGGGGATGGCCACGTCCACGGTCAGGATGCCCTTGTCGTAGCTGGCTTTGATGTCATCTTCGTTGGCGCCGGCCGGCAGGGTGACCGAGCGGATGAATGAGCCGTAGGAGAACTCCGAGCGGCCCTTGCTTTCCTTTTTCTCGCTGCGTTCGGCCTTGATCGTCAACTGGCCGTCGCGCACGGTGATGTCGACGTCCTTGGCCGGATCGATGCCGGGCAGTTCGGCACGCAACAGGTAGTGGCCGTCTTCCATCTCATCTTCGAGCCGGATCATATGGCCTGAACGCAGGGCTGCCAGTGACGGAAAGCCGGTCCACAGATCCGACCAGAAATCGGACCAGTCCGGCAGCCACGAGCGAGGTCGGTGACGAGCAGGGAGATTGGTCATGATCCCTCCTTCGGTTTTGGGTTGCTGTTGAATCCCCTTATCGATCCTTGGACGATGCATCGTCGAGCGGTAGGGACCGAAGTCCCATCCGTGGGTTTACTTCGCCGCAGTGACTCGTTGGCTCGCAGCGTATTCGGCTGGGTTATGACGTCTGCGTCATGAAGTAAGGAGTTGGCCTCAGTGGGCTTAGCCGAGCCGCTCGATCTCGTCGGCGGCGTCGGTCAGCGCTGCTGCCAGTTCCTGGGCCGCCGCGGGCTCCAGCGCGTCGAGGTGGCGGGTACGCACGGCGATCCACCGCCGCGTCGAGCCGTCGGCCTGCTGTCGGCCGCAGATCTGAACGCGGGCCTGCCCGCTGCGGCGCGTGGTGCCCTCGAAGTCGCGGAACCAGTTACTGTCAAGCTGCCAGTCGAACGTGCGCACGGCGCCGGCGGGCTCCGCGACATGGTCGAATGGCGCCGCAGCGGTCATGTTCTTGGCCGCCCACTGCCGCGCCATTTCCAGCAGCGTCTGCGGTTCGTCACGTTCGAGGCGCTCGAGCTGGGCAATCTGCGCAGCGGTGAGCTGGTCGGCCACCTCGCGCCAGGTTTGGGCGGTGTCGTCGGGTGTGATCATGTGTGCAGTCTGTGTGGCCGGGCCGCTGTTGGCGAGAGTCGAAGGTCATGTCGTGCGTCTACTTGCTGCGCGTTGGAGTGAGGCCCAATTCGGAGCGAACGAGTTTCGGCGGCACCTCTCACCCTGATGCGGGCCGGTTCCCGCTGTTAAGCGGCCGGCATCGTCATGTGGTGGCTCGTCGATCGACCGACGTGGTTGCGTCGCAGTTCAATGGATTTGACCGCTCGCATGGCGTTGTCGTACGCCGCAGCCCGAGGGTAGGGCTATCAGATCACGCCCGACTTCGGGGCGCCCTACCCCACAGCGCCACTGATCGCTGGGGGGTAGACCCTGACCGACTCGTTTTCCGGCATCTTGGTGAGTCTTTCTGTCCGAGAACGCAAAGCCGCCCGGATAGAGCGCGGAGTCGGGCCCCGGTTGTCGGGCTAACGTCGACGCACGAGCCCGTCAGCCGCAGAACTTCAACTTGCAGCGGTGCAACTCTTTGGGCCGTACCCAGCGCGATATACGGGTAGCGTGCGCGGTAGAAAGCCAGAATCTGTTCGTCGGTCATCGCCGCCCATTCGGGGCGGCGGCCCATCCGCTGCATCTGCTCCCTCCCTTCGCGATCTGGTCGTGCAGGAACTGCGAGGTCGGCACGTAACTCGGTTTGTTGGGGTCGTGCGAGGTTTGGGGCAGTCATCTGGAATCTCCGGCGTCAGCTGAACTCGTGTCAATCGTGACTCAAACATGTTGGGCTCAGCACCAGAAGATCAATCGCGATGGCCAGTCGCGTTGGCTCCCGTGTGGTCACTCCCAGTCGAGTCTCGGTGGCCACCCTGCGCGCGAGTCACCAGCCCCGTGCGCGCCACTGGTCCAGGTGCGGACGCTCCGCTCCGATCGTGGTGTCATCACCATGCCCGGGGTAGACAACGGTGCCGTCGCCGAAACGGTCGAAGACTCTCGACTTCACGTCTTTGAACAGTGAGTCGAACTCTGCCGTTTTTGTTGTCCGCCCAAGACCCCCCGGGAACAGGCAGTCGCCGGTGAACAACTGGGTGACCCCGCCGGTGGCGGGGCCGTCGAGTGCGAGCGCGATCGATCCCGGTGTGTGGCCGCGCAGGTGGATGACGTCGAAAGTCAGCTTGCCGAGCTGCACGGTGTCGCCGTTGGCCAGCAAATGGTCCGGTTTGACCGGCAGCGGGTCGGCGTCGATCTCGTGCGCCGCGGTCGGCGCGCCGGTGGCATCGGCCACCGCTTGCAGCGCCTGCCAGTGGTCGAAGTGCTGGTGGCTGGTCACGATCAGCGACACCTTCGGGGCGTAACGTCGGACCAGGTCGATGAGGACTTCGGCGTCGTTGGCGGCGTCGATCAGGAGTGTTTCCCCGGTAGCGGAACACGTCACCAAGTAGGCGTTGTTGTCCATCGGGCCCACCGACGCCTTCAGGATGGTGGCGCCGGGCAGGGTGCGGCGGGCCGCGGTACCAGGTTCGACATGCCCGGTGTAGTTGTCGTCGACGGCAGTCATAGCGGTCACGTTACTGGCCACCGGATGCGTGTCGGTATGGGCACATAGCATGGGTTCGTACTGCGTCCGCTGAACGGGCCCTCTTGAAAGGGTTGAAAGGGACAGAGTGGCTGAACGCCTGATCGTCAAGGGTGCGCGTGAGCACAACCTGCGCAGCGTTGACCTCGACTTGCCGCGCGACGCGCTCATCGTCTTTACCGGGCTGTCGGGATCGGGCAAGTCGTCGCTGGCGTTCGACACCATCTTCGCCGAGGGCCAGCGGCGGTATGTGGAGTCGCTGTCGGCCTACGCCCGGCAATTCCTTGGGCAGATGGACAAGCCGGACGTCGACTTCATCGAGGGTCTGTCGCCGGCGGTCTCCATCGACCAGAAGTCGACCAACCGCAACCCCCGGTCGACCGTCGGAACGATCACCGAGGTGTACGACTATCTGCGGCTGTTGTACGCACGCGCGGGTACGCCGCACTGCCCGGTCTGCGGTGAGCGGATCGCGCGCCAGACCCCGCAGCAAATCGTCGACCAGGTGCTGGCGATGCCGGAGGGCACCCGGTTCCTGGTGCTGGCCCCGGTGGTGCGCACCCGCAAGGGTGAGTTCGCCGACCTGTTCGAGAAGCTCAACGCCCAGGGCTACAGCCGGGTGCGGGTCGACGGTGTGGTGCATCCGCTGACCGATCCGCCGAAGCTGAAGAAGCAGGAAAAGCATGACATCGAGGTGGTGGTCGACCGGCTCACGGTCAAAGCCACCGCCAAGCAGCGGCTCACCGATTCGGTGGAGACCGCGCTGAATTTGGCCGACGGCATCGTGGTGCTCGAATTCGTCGATCATGAACCGGGCGCACCGCATCGCGAGCAGCGGTTCTCCGAGAAGCTGGCTTGCCCCAACGGGCACGCTTTGGCCGTCGACGACCTGGAACCGCGGTCGTTCTCGTTCAACTCGCCGTATGGCGCCTGCCCCGAGTGCACGGGTCTGGGAATCCGCAAGGAGGTCGACCCCGACCTGGTTGTGCCCGACCCCGACCGCACACTGGCGCAGGGTGCGGTGGCGCCCTGGTCGATGGGCCACACCGCGGAATACTTCACCAGGATGATGGCGGGGCTCGGTGACGCGATGGGCTTCGACGTCGACACGCCGTGGCGCCAGCTGCCGGCCAAGGCGCGCAAGGCGATCCTGGAGGGGTGCGACGAGCAGGTGCATGTGCGCTACCGCAACCGCTACGGCCGAACCCGGTCGTACTACGCGGATTTCGAGGGTGTGCTGGCGTTCCTGCAGCGCAAGATGAGCCAGACCGAATCCGACCTGATGAAGGAACGTTACGAGGGCTTCATGCGCGACGTGCCGTGCCCGGTGTGCGACGGCACCCGACTCAAGCCGGAAATCCTGGCCGTGACGCTGGCGGCGGGAGAGCGGGGCGCGAAATCCATCGCCGAGGTCTGCGAGCTCTCGATCTCCGACTGCGCGGAGTTCCTGCGGGGGCTCACCCTGGGTCCACGCGAGCAGGCGATCGCGGGTCAGGTACTCAAGGAAATACAGTCGCGGCTCGGCTTTCTGCTCGATGTAGGGCTGGAGTATTTGTCACTGTCCCGCGCGGCGGCCACGTTGTCCGGCGGTGAGGCGCAACGTATCCGGTTGGCGACCCAGATCGGCTCCGGCCTGGTCGGTGTGTTGTACGTGCTCGACGAGCCATCCATCGGGCTACACCAGCGAGACAACCGTCGGCTCATCGAAACGCTCACTCGCCTAAGGGATTTGGGAAACACGCTGATCGTGGTCGAGCACGACTTGGACACCATCGCGCATGCCGACTGGGTCGTCGACATCGGGCCCGGGGCCGGAGAGCACGGCGGCCGCATCGTGCACAGCGGGCCGTACGACGAGCTGCTGCAGAACAAGGATTCGATCACCGGCGCCTATCTGTCGGGCAAGGAGCGCATTGAGATCCCCGCGATCCGGCGTCCCGTCGACCGGCGACGTCGACTTACGGTTGTCGGCGCATACGAGCACAATCTGCGCGGGATCGACGTGTCGTTTCCACTCGGCGTGCTGACCTCGGTGACCGGTGTGTCCGGCTCGGGTAAGTCGACACTGGTCAACGACATCCTGGCCGCCGTGTTGGCCAACCGGCTCAATGGCGCGCGGCAGGTCCCGGGCCGGCATACCCGGGTCACCGGGCTGGACCACGTCGACAAGCTGGTGCGGGTCGACCAGTCGCCGATCGGGCGCACGCCGCGGTCCAATCCGGCCACCTACACCGGGGTCTTCGACAAGATCCGCACCCTGTTCGCGGCCACCACCGAGGCCAAAGTCCGTGGCTACCAACCCGGTCGGTTTTCGTTCAACGTCAAGGGCGGTCGCTGCGAGGCGTGTACGGGTGACGGCACCATCAAGATCGAAATGAACTTCCTGCCCGATGTGTATGTGCCGTGCGAGGTCTGTCATGGTGCCCGCTACAACCGGGAAACCCTCGAGGTGCACTACAAGGGCAAGACCGTCTCCGAAGTGCTGGACATGTCGATCGAGGAAGCGGCGGAGTTCTTCGAGCCGATCACCGGCATCCACCGCTATCTGCGCACGCTCGTCGATGTCGGCCTGGGTTACGTCCGGCTCGGCCAGCCCGCGCCCACGCTGTCCGGTGGTGAAGCGCAGCGGGTCAAGCTGGCCGCAGAGTTACAGAAGCGCTCGACCGGGCGCACCATCTATATCCTGGACGAGCCCACTACCGGGTTGCATTTCGATGACATCCGCAAGCTGCTGAGCGTCATCAACGGCCTTGTCGACAAAGGCAATACGGTGATCGTCATCGAACACAACCTCGATGTGATCAAGACATCGGACTGGATCGTCGACATGGGTCCGGAAGGTGGCGCCGAGGGCGGAACCGTTGTCGCCGAGGGCACCCCGGAGGATGTTGCCGCGGTTCCGGAAAGCTACACGGGGAAGTTTCTGGCAGAGGTCGTCGGCGACGGCACATCGGGCGGCACGCCCCAGCGGTCGAACCGGCGCCGCAAAGTCAGCGCCTGACGGGACTGCCAAGGCGCGTCGAGTCTGCGGTCACGGCGTCGAGACTGCGCCCACGGCCGGGTTTTCGCCAATTTCCCCGCACTGGGCGCAGAATCGATTAGCTACAAGAGCTGGCCGCGGCTTTGGACAACGGCGACGGGAAGCGCGGGTTGATCCGCACGCCGTTTAGCCACGAGCTGAGCTCGTCGGCCCGCCGCTGCAGGGCGCGCCGCCCGTCACGACCGGGATCTGCCACGAGCTGCATCCGGACGACAGCACCCTCGTCCTGATACCAGCCGCCCACCACCCGTCCGTTCCACCATGCGGTGGGGCCGGCGTTGCCGTTGCTGTCGAAAATCTGACCGCGATATTCGCCGAGGTACCAATCGCGCTGAAACCAGCCCATCGTGGTGGCGTCCAAACCCGGCAGCAGTGCGCACCATGGCGACACGTCCGGTTCCCGCTCGAGGTCGTCCGGCAGCGCGTAGCCGGGGCTGCCGTGCAGATCGACTTCTACCGCGCCGATGTCGGTCAGAGCCTGTCGCGCAGCCGTCAACGTGGTGCCCAACCACCACTTGATGTCTCCGGCGGTGGCGGGCCCGAACGTCCGCATCCACCGCCGGGTCAGTTCGGCGCGGGCGGATCGCGCGTCCCGGCCGAGCATCGGCCTGCTTAGCTCGCCGAGCCAGGCCGCGGTGGTGATCCAGCGAGGTCGCGACGTGGTCCACGTTCCGTCATTGGGTCCGCGCACGATATCGCCGCGCGCCGAGAGCACCGTCAGCACCCGCGGGGCGAGCGGAACCGCACCGCCCCAACGCTTTCCAGGCGCCGGATCGTAAGTTCCGGCCAGTTCGGGCAGCGCGGCCCGCAGTTCGGTGCTGCTGGCAGGCCCGTGCTCGCCCAGGCGGCACAACACCGCGGCGCAGGCTTGGTCCAGCCAGTGGTCGCCACCTGTGGCCACACCGGCCTTGTGCACGTCGGCGGTCAGCCGGCGGCGTTCGTTATCGGCAACCCGGTCGCTGGCTGCCGATTGAATCATCGGCATGTCATCGGCGTTCACCAACCACAGTGTCCGTCGCATCGCCAGATGTCTTACCGCAGAACGCTTCTGGTACAGCTCCAGCTCTAGGTCAGCGGTAGCGAAATCCGGGGACCGCGCCCACAAAGACAGGTACGGGGTGGCGGGGTCGGTGGCGTGCAATCCAACCAGCCCGGCGGTATCGAGCCGGTTGCTGACAGAAAGTGCCTGCGCGCCAGGCGGTTCCGCCGCTCCTCGATACTGAATTTCCGCGTCGGATTGGCCACGCCCCTCAACTCTCGTCGGAGCGCATCGACTCGCGGATCTGCGCCAACCGCTCAGCAGCCGCGCGCTGGCGCTCCTCGTATTGCTCCTCAATCTGGTGGCCTTCTGGGCTCTCGGCCGCAAGTTCTGCCGCGCCCAGCGAGGTTCCGTACCGGGTTGCGATCTTCTCGCGCACGAATTCGAAGGTCGGCACACCCGCGCTGTCGTACCCAGGGTCGGGCTCCGCGGGTGGTGTCGCGGGCAGCGGTGTAGCCGCTGCGGGCCGATCGGGCGGGGTGGCATCGGGAGTCGTTGGTTCGTCGGGCATGCCGCAACGCTACTGCGGCTGCCCGCCTCCCGCCGGCAGCTGGCGATCGAAATAACGCACCATCTGCTCCCAGTGGACCAGCGTCATCGCCATTTGCACTGCGGTCGCGGTTGCCGCCGGAATCAGTTGACGACGTCGTGCGGCGATGACTGCGCCCAGCGAGACCGCGGATGTCAGTGCGCTGACCGCCATGGCTGCATTCCGGGCCCTGGAACATATTTACGCCAATGTTCCCGGTGGGCTAGCAGGGACCCCGCGGATCTCCGGCTAGTGCGGCTTAGCCAGTGGGAATGGCAGCGTCTCGCGGATGCTGCGGCCGGCGATCAGCATGACCAGGCGGTCGATACCCATCCCCAGGCCGCCGGTGGGTGGCATGGCGTATTCCATGGCTTGCAGGAAGTCTTCGTCGAGCTCCATCGCCTCGGGGTCTCCGCCGGCGGCCAACAGCGACTGCGCCTGCAGACGGCGCCGTTGCTCCACCGGGTCGGTGAGTTCGCTGTAGGCGGTGCCCAGCTCGACACCCCACGCCACCAGGTCCCACCGCTCGGCGACGCCGGGCTGACTGCGGTGCGGCCGGGTCAACGGCGACACCGATGTCGGGAAGTCAATGTAGAACGTCGGTTGCTCGGTCCGGTCCTCGACCAGGTGTTCATACAACTCCAGCACCACCGCACCGGCATCCCAGTGTGCTCGATAAGGAATGTGTACGGCGTCTGCCAGCTTGCGCAGCTTGGCCAAGCCCGTGTCGAGGTGGATGTGTACTCCGAGCGCTTCGGATACCGCGTCATATACGGTCTTCACCGGCCAGATGCCGGAGATGTCGACCGGCTCGAGGCGGTCGTCGGTGGCGTGCGACCCGTCCGTGCGGGGCCGCATCACGATCTGCGTACCGTGGGCGGCTTCGGCGGCGTTTTGGATGAGCTCACGGCAGCCGTCGATCCACACCCGGTAGTCGGCGTGCGCCTGGTAGGCCTCCAGCAAGGTGAACTCCGGATTGTGACTGAAGTCCACACCCTCGTTGCGGAAGGCCCGGCCCAGTTCGAACACCCGCTCCACACCCCCGACGCACAGCCGCTTCAGGTACAGCTCCGGCGCGATGCGCAAGAACAGGTTCATGTCATAGGCGTTGATGTGGGTGGTGAACGGCCGGGCGGCGGCTCCGCCGTGGATCTGCTGCAGGATCGGGGTCTCGACTTCGATGAATCCCTTGGCGAACAGCGTCTCCCGGACGGAGCGCAACACGTCGCTGCGGGCCGCGATCAGGCTGCGGGACTCGGTATTGACCGCCAGGTCGACGTAGCGGGTCCGCAATCGGGTCTCCGGGTCGGTCAACCCCTTCCACTTGTTCGGCAGCGGCCGCAGACATTTACCGATCATCCGCCAGTCGCGCACTATCAACGAGCGGGTCCCGTTTTTACTGAAGCCCATGTGCCCGGTCATCTCGACCAGGTCACCGAGGTCGATGGCCGCGGTGAAATCCCTGGCGCGGCCGCACTCCAAGTGCGAATTGTCCAGCAGCGCTTGCATTTCGCCCGACCAGTCGCGCAAGTCGGCAAACAGCACCCCGCCGTAGTCGCGTATCCGCAGTATGCGTCCGGACACCGAGACAGTGTCCTGGTCGTCTGCGTCAATCGCCTGGGCGACCGTGTGACTGGGCGGCGATCCCACCGGGTAGGCGTCGATGCCGGTGCGCTGCAACGTCTTCAGCTTGGTCAGGCGCACCCGCACCTGTTCGGGCAGACGGGACCAAGTCTCTTCTTCGCTGGCGAGGTCCCGCTGTCGTTCCAGCCCGCTCACATCCGGAGCCGACCCGTCGGGATGCAGAAGCCCGGACTCCACCAGCCGCTCCGGCACAGCGGGATGATGACCGGTGTGCACCTTGTCGCGCCTGCTGAACGGCAGCACCAGGAAACCCTCGGCGATCACCGAGGCGACCCCCACCCGGGGAATCAGCCGGGCGTCCTCGTAGCAGGCGTAGCGGGGTATCCATTCAGGTTGGTATTTCATGTTCGAGCGGTACAGCGTCTCCAGCTGCCACCACCGCGAGAAGAACAGCAGAAAGCCGCGCCACAACCGTGCAATCGGGCCGGCGCCGAGTTGGGCACCCTGCTCGAACGCAGACCGAAACATCGCAAAGTTCAGCGAAATACGGGTAAGGCCAAGGCCTTCAGCATTCAGGGCGAGTTCGCTGACCATGAGTTCGGTGGTGCCGTTGGGAGATTGCGGAGAACGGCGCATCAAGTCCAGTGAGGCGCCGGTGGTTCCCCACGGGACCAGCGACAGCATCGCAACGACTTGGCCATCGCGGTCGATTGCTTCGACCAGCAGGCAATCCGAGTCAGCCGGGTCGCCGAGCCGGCCCAGGGCCATCGAAAAGCCACGTTCGGTGGCGGTGTCGCGCCAGGCGTCGGCGCGTGTGATGGTGTCGGCCATCTCGTCGTCGGAGATGTCGCGGTGCCGTCGGACGCGCACCGTCAGCCCGGCCCTCCGCGCCCGCATCACGGCCTGGCGCACCCCGCGCATATCCGGGCCGGACAGCTTGAAATCGGCGGTCCGCAAGATCGCCTCATCGCCCAGCTCCAGCGCGTTGAGGCCGGCCTCGCGATATACCCGGGCCCCTTCTGAACTGGCACCCATGACACCGGGCGCCCAGCCGTAGGTTTGGCACAGACCCAACCAGGCGTCGACGGCCTGCGGCCAGGCTCTCGGGTCGCCCACCGGGTCACCGCTGGCCAGGCAGACGCCGATCTCGACTCGATAGGTGATCGCGGCGCGGCCGCTATGCGCGAACACCACCGACTTATCGCGACGGGTGGCGAAGTAGCCCAGTGAATCGTTCTTGCCCCACAACTCAAGTAGCCCGCGAATGGCGGACTCATCCTCACCGGTCAGCGCGTTGTCGGCGCGTTGCGACTGGAACAGCACGATCGTCGCCGCGATCAACGCCAGCGCGCCGAACAACCCGAAGACTGCGTTGAGTAAGAGGTGCGGCTTGCCGACAAACACGTCGCGATCGACGAGGGCGAATCCGACCACCCGGTTGGCCACGTAGAGCAAGCGGTACTGCGGTAAGAGCGTCCCGGGGAACATCTCGACCAGACCCCAGCACACCCCGATTCCGATCACCCACCCGGCAACCAGCACCGCGGCCGCCTTGAACAGCGCGGCCCTGCGGACCTTGGCCCAGAACTCCCGATAGGCCAAAACCAGGAGGACGGCGGCGACGACGTGGAAGGAGAATCCGAGGTTTTCGCCAAAGTTCTCGGCGGCGGTATTGCCGCCCGCGGCGATATCGGCGACGTTCAGCACCGCGGCGAGAACCATATTGCCCAGCAACAGCACCCACGCAATGCGTTTGCGTGCGGTCAGCGCCGCAGCCAGCAACGCCAGCACGAACGACCACGCGAAGCTGGTGTCTGGGAAGTTGAACAGGTAGTCGTTGATGAATTCGCGCGGAACCTTGATGAGCCAGCGGATCAGCGGCGACACGCTTGCCAGCAGTGACAGCGTGGCGATGACGCCAACGGTCCAGCCGGCGGCCGCCGGTACCCAGCGATACCGGGAGTGGGACCGCCTGCCCGAGCGAGGCCCCGAACGAGGCGAAGCGAGTGTCACAGACCGCGAGGATATTACTTCAACCCGTGAAATGCCTGGCGAA
Source organism: uncultured Actinomycetota bacterium (assembly GCA_963728815.1). Taxonomy (GTDB): domain Bacteria; phylum Actinomycetota; class Actinomycetes; order Mycobacteriales; family Mycobacteriaceae; genus Mycobacterium. The sequence goes on along the minus strand of CAVSLH010000009.1, from coordinate 130,514 downwards.
GTGCAAATAGTCGTCAAGAGTCGTTAGCCACCTTGCCAGACCAGGTGTAACTCACGCCGACGCTCCGTCTGGCTCGCGAGGTGCCGAACGATGCCTCATGGCTGCTAGACTGACGCCTGCGACCATCCTGGCGAACGCCAGGGACAGTAAGTGGAGTCCCACTCCCACCGCTAGCCACGAGGTTAATTCAAGGCTCAGCGGTCCGGTCACAGGCATCATGTAATGCCTGTTCTGCGCGTGGCGCGGGCGGCTGAGGCCGCGATCGGTCGGCATTGGGCCCTGCTTGGCGGGGCCTTTTTGCTGATGGCGTGGTTTTTCACCGCTGAATCCTGACGGGCCCAGAGCACTGGTCGTGACTGGAAGCCAAACGAGGGAGGCCCCATCAGCACTGAGACCCGCGTCAACGAGCGCATTCGCGTACCTGAAGTCCGATTGATCGGCCCAGGGGGAGAGCAGGTAGGCATCGTGCGTATCGAAGACGCACTCCGCGTCGCCGCGGACGCCGATCTCGACCTTGTCGAAGTTGCCCCGAACGCCAGACCTCCCGTCTGCAAGATCATGGACTACGGCAAGTACAAATACGAGGCGGCGCAGAAGGCGCGCGAATCCCGCCGCAACCAGCAGCAGACCGTCGTCAAAGAACAAAAGCTGCGACCAAAGATCGACGATCACGATTACGAGACCAAGAAGGGTCACGTGGTTCGCTTCCTGGAAGCGGGGTCGAAGGTCAAGGTCACGATCATGTTTCGCGGACGTGAGCAGTCGCGGCCCGAGCTGGGCTATCGATTGCTGCAGCGACTGGGTGCGGACGTCGCCGATTACGGATTCGTCGAAACCTCGGCTAAGCAGGACGGGCGCAATATGACGATGGTGCTGGCACCACACCGCGGCGCGAAGACTCGTGCGAGGGCGCGGCATCCGGAAGGACCGGCGGCTGGGCCGGCGCAGGAGCCCAATGCGGCCCGCGACACCAAAGCTTCACCGAACTGACTTGCTAGCAGAACAGCAGAACTGAGGAAACATGCCCAAAGCGAAGACCCATAGTGGGGCGTCGAAGCGGTTCCGGCGCACCGGTACCGGGAAGATCGTCCGCCAAAAAGCCAATCGCCGGCACCTGCTCGAGCACAAGCCGACCAAACGCACCCGTCGGCTGGATGGCCGCACCACGGTTTCAGCCAACGACACCAAACGGGTCAACTCGCTGCTGAACGGCTGACCGGCGCGCCGGACCACCCATCAAGAACGAGCCGGCCCCGGCCCTGTAGACCATTTACGTACGAACGAGAGTAGGAACATCCATGGCACGCGTTAAGCGGGCAGTCAACGCCCACAAGAAGAGGCGCAGCGTCCTGAAGGCCTCGAAAGGCTATCGCGGCCAGCGATCCCGGCTCTACCGCAAAGCCAAAGAGCAGCAGCTACATTCACTGAACTACGCCTTCCGCGACCGCCGTGCGCGTAAGGGGGAGTTCCGCAAATTGTGGATTTCGCGGATCAACGCGGCTGCGCGCGCCAACGACATCACCTACAACCGGCTGATCCAGGGCCTCAAGGCTGCGGGTGTCGAAGTGGACCGCAAGAACCTGGCCGATATTGCGATCACCGATCCGGCCGCGTTCACCGCGCTCGTTGAGGTCGCCCGGGCGGCACTGCCCGAGGATGTCAACGCGCCCTCCGGAGAGGCCGCTTAGCGCGGTTCCGGGTTTCCGGTGCTCACCGAACGCTCGGCCAGGGTGGCCGCGGCGGTCAAATTGCATCGTCAAGTCGCCCGCCGGCGCGCCCAACGCTTTCTCGCCGAAGGCCTTAACCTCGTCGAGGCCGCGTCGGCGCGCGGGCTGGTCCGGGATGTGTTCGTCACCGAGTCCGCGGCCCGGCGGTACTCGTCATTACTGGCTACGCCGGAGTGGCCGGTCCACCTGGTGAGCGAGCGTGCCGCAAAAGCGCTCTCCGACACCGTTACTCCCACGGGGTTGGTCGCGGTTTGCCAGCTGCCGGCCACCCGGCTGGAGGATGTGCTGGCCGGCTCACCGCGGCTGATCGCCGTTGCTGTCGAGATCAGCGAGCCGGGCAATGCGGGCACGGTAATCCGCATCGCCGATGCCATGGGGGCGGCGGCTGTGATCCTCGGCGGGCACAGCGTCGACCCGTACAACGGCAAATGTCTGCGCGCTTCCGCGGGCAGCATCTTCTCGATTCCGGTCGTCGTCGCGCCTGATGCTCACGCTGCCGTCATCACGTTGCACGCCGCCGGGCTGCAGGTGCTGGCGACCACGGTGGACGGCGAGACGTCCCTCGACGATGCGGAGCAGCTGCTCGGCAAGCCAACCGCCTGGCTGTTCGGGCCCGAGTCACACGGCTTGTCAGCCCAGATCGCCGACGCGGCCGACCATCAGGTGCGCATCCCGATGTCCGGCGGCGCGGAGAGCCTGAATGTGGCCTCAGCTGCGGCGATCTGTCTATACGAGAGCGCGCGGGCGCTGGGTTTCCTCAAGCGGCCTTAAGCTGCCCTGCCGCGGCCCCGCGCAGGCCGCAGGCCGGCGATTGAGAGCGTGCCATGCACCAGTGATCCTGCGCGTTCAAAGAGGGCCTTGGCAGGGTCGAGAGGGGAGCGAAGAGCGGAGCGGGAACGAGGAGGGAAGTAGTGCATCGGCAGCCCGCGGCGGTCACGCGGCGGCGCCATGAATGTCGGCGCCTCGACCAGTGGCGCGTCCTTCGGAGCCCGTCCCTCCGCGCGGCGGTAGGCGGCCAGCGCGCGCGGGTGCAGCCGGATTTCGTCGGGCACAGCCAGGAATGCCAGCTCGACCAGCTTGCCGAACAACCGGAGCAACACCTCGTCGCCCGGTGTCCAGCGCAGTCCCGCTTTCTCCCGAACGGCCGGTTCGAATAAGCCGGCCGCGATCCAGCGCTGACCCGCCACCAGCGGCTTGAACAACTGGTCCCAGATCGGCGTCGGCATGAGAACGAACTTCGGCTTGGGGATCCGCATCTGGAAGATGTCAAGGGTCGCCTGGTTGATCTCCAGCTCGTCCCGGCCGACCCGTTCCCAGTACTCCCGAAAGTCCTCCCACGATTTGGGCACCGGCCGCATGCTGATCCCGTACATCCGGTACCACTGCACGTGCTCGTCGAACAGCTGTCGCTTCTCGGCCTCGGTCAAGCCGCCGCAGAAGTACTCGGCAACCTTGATGACGAGCATGAAGAACGTCGCGTGCGCCCAGTAGAACGTCTCGGGATTCAGCGCGTGATAACGACGTCCCTCGGCGTCGACTCCTTTGATGGTGCGGTGATAGCCCTTGATCTGCTGGCCGGTTTTGGCGGCCCGGTCGCCGTCGTAGACCACGCCCATGATCGGGTACACCGAGCGGGCCACCCGCTGCAAGGGTTCACGCAGCAGGATCGAATGCTCCTCGACACCGGCGCCCAGCTCCGGATACATGTTTTGGATCGCGCCGATCCACACACCCATCATTCCGGTGCGCAGGTCACCGAAATACTTCCAGGTGAGCGAATCTGGTCCGAGCGGATCGGCGGATGTCGTCGATGTGGCAGTCATCACGGCCTCCTACTCTTGATTTGCGCTCACGATAAACTTTGACAACGCGCGTTGTCTACGATTTCGACGGATGCCGCGAAAAGGTGTTATCGAGTGTCCACATCGGTGTGGCAACCCCGTGATCAGGCTGTTTGTTGCGAGATGCGACACAAATGCGGCGGTCGTCGTTGCCTGCGTCTGCTCAAACCACCTACCCTTGCCAGGTGGAAGTCGCGCCTGGCCATCGGGACTCCGGCGCGCCCGAGGAAACGGCGACTGGGCTGGCGGCGCCCGCCTCACGGCGAGGTTCTCGGATGCGCAGTGCAGCACAGTGGCTGCGCAGCACCAACCACAGTCCTGGCGTTGTTGCGTTCATCCGGCGGGCGCGACGGCTGTTGCCCGGCGATCCGGAGTTCGGCGATCCGCTGTCCACCGCCGGTGAGGGAGGTCCGCGTGCGGCGGCACGAGCCGCCGACCGACTATTGGGCGATCGCGGTGCGGCATCGCGCGAGGTCAGCTTGGGTGTGCTGCAGGTGTGGCAGGCGTTGACCGAGGCCGTCTCCCGACAGCCGGCAAATCCGGAGATGACGCTGGTGTTCACCGACCTGGTCGGCTTCTCGACGTGGTCGTTGGAAGCGGGCGACGACGCGGCCCTGTCGTTGTTGCGACAGGCGGCGCGGGCCGTCGAGCCGCCACTGCTCGACGCCGGCGGGCACATCGTCAAACGGATGGGCGACGGAATCATGGCGGTGTTCCGCAATCCGACGGTCGCCGTGCGGGCCGTGCTGGCCGCACAGGAGGCTATGAGATCGGTTGAGGTCAACGGCTACACACCGCGAATGCGGGTTGGGATCCACACCGGTCGCCCGCAGCGGATGGCCGCCGATTGGCTCGGTGTCGACGTCAACATCGCGGCTCGTGTCATGGAACGCGCCACCAAAGGTGGAATCATGGTGTCGAGTACGACGTTGGATCTGATACCGCAAAGCGAACTGGACGCATTAGGCCTCGTCGCCAAACGCGCACGTAAACTCGTGTTTGCCAGCAAACTCACCGGCATCCCGCCGGACTTGACGATATATCGCCTCAAGACTCGTAGGGAGTTCTTACCTTCTGTTGAAACTGTTGAAACAAATGCACAGGCATAGTAGATATCAATGATTTACGGCATCTTGTCTCGGCTCGCCCGAGTCCGCTTCACCGTGGGTTATCTGGCAATTCTGGCCGCAGTCAGCACCGCAATCCTGACCCTGGGTCCGCACGCGCATGAACTGGTCGTTCAGCGCGCCAGCACAAACCTGCACAACCTGGCACGCGGGCACCTGGGGACGCTGCTGGACAGCGCGTTCGTCGTCGAAGCTGGTCCGCTCTACTTCTGGTTGCCGTGCCTGGCGTGTTTGCTCGCGGTCGCGGAACTGCATTTGCACACCATCCGGCTGATCGTGGCGTTTCTCGTCGGACATGTCGGGTCAACGCTGCTGGTGGCGGCTGCTCTTGCCACCGCAGTCGAAATGGGCTGGCTGCCGTTGTCGATCACCCGCGCCAGTGACGTCGGAATGAGCTATGGCGCCCTCGCGGTGCTCGGAGCGCTGTCGGCGGCGATCCCATCTCGCTGGCGGCCCGCTTGGGTCGGCTGGTGGGTATCAGCAGCCGTCGCGACTGGGGTCATCGGTGCCGATTTCACCGATGCGGGGCATACCGTCGCCGTGATCCTGGGCGTGCTGGTGGCCGCCCGGTTCCGTCGGCAGGTCCACTGGACCCCGGTGCGGTATTTGCTGCTGGCGGTGGCCTCGGGGTTCGGTTTCCTGGTGCTGGCTCACACCTGGTGGACAACGGCTGGTGGGGTCGCGTTCGGCGCGCTGGGCGCCCTCGCGGCCTACATGTTCGCCCGGCTAAACACCCTCCGCAGTGCACCGTCGGAGGGCATGCTGATCGTCCCGCAGCCGGCGATGACTGCCTGAATCTGCCGTGCGCCGAGCGGGATCCACCCAATCACTTATGATCGGCACTTGCGTCACTCGTGTCGCCCGCTCGGCGACGATGCGGTCCGCGTAACGGACCGAGGCGGAGCCGGGCAAGTCCGGCCCGCTCGGCGACGATGCGGGCAGTCTGAAGCCTCGTCAGCAAGGAGAGTGTCGCCGCGTGGGTGATCAAACGGTCGATCTGTCGCCGGAAGCGTTGGCCAAACTGGTCAACGCCGCCCGGCAGGCCATGACGCTCGCGGACGATCTCGACGCATTGGCACGCGTCAAGACCGAGCACCTCGGTGACCGCTCGCCGCTGGCACTGGTGCGGCAAGCGCTGGCCACTCTGCCCAGGGACGACCGCGCGGACGCCGGCAAGCGCGTCAACACGGCACGCGGCGAGGTCCAACGCGGCTACGACGAACGACTGGCGGCGCTGCGTGCCGAGCGCGACGCGGCGGTGCTGGTCGCCGAAGGTATCGACGTCACATTGCCGTCCACTCGGCAGCCGACCGGTGCCCGGCACCCGATCACGATATTGGCCGAGCACATTGCCGATACCTTCATCGCGATGGGATGGGAACTGGCAGAGGGGCCAGAGGTCGAGACCGAGCAGTTCAACTTCGATGCTCTCAACTTCCCACCTGACCACCCCGCGCGCAGCGAGCAGGACACCTTCTACATTGCGCCGGAAGATTCCCGGCAGCTGCTGCGCACTCATACTTCCCCGGTTCAGGTACGCACCCTGCTAGAGCGCAAGCTGCCGGTCTACATCATCTCGATCGGCCGCACGTTCCGCACCGACGAACTCGACACCACCCATACGCCCGTCTTCCACCAGGTCGAGGGCTTGGCGGTGGATCGTGGTCTGTCCATGGCGCATCTGCGCGGAACGCTGGACGCCTTCGCACGTGGCGAGTTCGGGCCATCCGCGCGCACCCGAATCCGGCCGCACTTCTTCCCGTTCACCGAGCCTTCCGCCGAGGTCGATGTGTGGTTTGCGAACAAGAAGGGCGGCGCTGGTTGGGTGGAGTGGGGTGGCTGCGGAATGGTGCATCCAAACGTGTTGCGGGCTGCGGGAATTGACCCAGATGTTTATTCCGGCTTCGCATTCGGGATGGGCCTGGAACGCACCCTGCAGTTCCGCAACGGCATTCCCGACATGCGCGACATGGTCGAAGGCGACGTCCGATTCTCGTTGCCATTCGGGGTGGGGGCCTGATGCGTGTCCCTTATAGCTGGCTGCGCGAAGTGGTTGCGGCCGGTGCCCCGAGCTGGGATGTCGCCCCCGGCGATCTTGAGCAGACGCTGGTGCGCATCGGCCATGAGGTCGAGGACGTCCTTGCGCTGGGGCCGGTCGAGGGCCCGCTGACCGTAGCGCGAGTGACCGCTATCGAGGAGCTCACCGGTTTCAAGAAGCCGATCCGAGCCTGCCTGGTGAATGTTGGCGACGATCAGAAGCACGAGATCGTCTGCGGTGCAAGCAACTTCGTGGTCGGCGATCTGGTTGTGGTGGCATTACCCGGTACCACGCTGCCCGGTGGCTTCGCGATCACGGCCCGAAAGGCTTACGGCCGCAACTCTGACGGAATGATCTGCTCGGCAGCCGAACTGGGTTTGGGCACAGATCATTCCGGGATCCTGGTGCTGCCGCCCGGAACCGCCGAACCGGGAGCCGACGGCGCCGGGGTGCTCGATTTGGACGACGTGGTCTTTCACTTGGCCATCACTCCCGACCGCGGTTACTGCATGTCAGTGCGCGGCTTGGCCCGCGAGATCGCGTGCGCTTACGGTCTGGACTTCGTCGACCCGGCCAGCAACTCGGTGGTGCCGCCGTTGCCGGTCGAGGGGCCGGCGTGGCCGCTGAAAGTGCAGGCCGAAACGGGGGTGCGCCGGTTTGCGCTGCGACCGGTCACCGGGATTGACCCGGCGGCCGTGTCGCCATGGTGGCTGCAGCGCCGGCTGCTGCTATGCGGCATCCGCGCAACCTCCCCGGCAGTGGACGTGACCAACTACGTGATGCTGGAACTGGGCCACCCGATGCACGCGCACGACCGCAACCGGATCACCGGGGGCTTCGGTGTGCGGTTCGCCCGGCCGGGCGAGACCGTCGTCACCCTCGATGACGTAGAGCGCCGGCTCGATCCGGCCGATGTTCTCATCGTCGATGACGTCGCGACCGCGGCGATCGGCGGCGTGATGGGTGCAGCAAGCACCGAGGTACGCGCCGATTCCACCGACGTGCTGCTGGAGGCCGCGGTGTGGGACCCGGCTGGCGTTTCGCGCACCCAACGGCGACTGCACCTGCCCAGCGAGGCCGCGCGCCGCTACGAGCGCGCAGTAGACCCGGCCATTTCGGTGGCCGCCCTGGACCGGTGTGCCACGCTGCTTGCCGACATCGCCGGGGGAGCGGTGTCGGAGACCCTGACCGACTGGCGGGGCGACCCGCCGCGTGACGACTGGTCACTACCGCCGATCCGGATCGCCGTCGACCTGCCGGACCGCGTCGCCGGGGTGGCGTATGCCCAAGGCACGAGCGCCAGACGGCTGACCCAGATCGGCGCCGTGGTGGCCCAAGACGGCGATCGCGGCGACACGTTGATCGTGACGCCGCCGAGTTGGCGACCCGATTTACTGCAGCCTGCTGATCTTGTCGAGGAGGTGCTGCGGCTGGAGGGGCTTCAGGACGTCCCGTCGATACTGCCGTTGGCACCCGCGGGCACGGGACTCACCCCGGTGCAAAAGCGTCGTCGGGCGATCGGCAAATCGCTGGCGCAGTCCGGCTACGTCGAGATCCTGCCGACACCGTTTCTGCCCGCCGGTGTGTTCGATCTCTGGGGACTGCCGGCCGATGACCCGCGACGCGCGACGACGCAGGTGCTCAACCCCTTGGAGGCCGATCGCCCGCAGCTGGCCACCACGCTGCTACCCGCTCTGCTGGAAGCCTTGGGGCGCAACGTATCTCGAGGTCTCGTCGATGTCGCGCTGTTTGCCCTCGCGCAGGTGGTGCGGCCGACCGAGCAGACCCGCGGTGTCGGGCTCATCCCCGTCGACCGCCGGCCGACCGACGACGAGATCGCCGTGCTGGACGCGTCCTTGCCCCGGCAGCCGCAGCACGTCGCCGCGGTGTTGGCCGGGTTGCGTGAACCGAGTGGTCCGTGGGGTCCCGGCCGCCGAGTCGAAGCCGCCGATGCTTTCGAGGCGGTGCGAATCATCGCGCGCGCCAGTGGAGTTGACGTGATTCTGCGGGCGGCCCAGTACCTGCCGTGGCATCCGGGTCGATGCGCGGAGGTGCTCGTCGGGGAGACGTCCGTCGGTCATGCCGGGCAGCTGCACCCTGCCGCGATCGAGCGTTCGGGCCTACCGAAAGGCACCTGCGCGATCGAGCTGAACCTCGACGCGATTCCGATCGTCGAGGCATTGCCGGCGCCCAGGGTGTCACCGTTCCCGGCGGTGTTCCAGGACGTCAGCCTGGTGGTGCCCGCGGATGTGCCCGCCCGGGCGGTGGCGGATGCCGTTCGCGAAGGCGCGGGCGAATTGCTGGAGGACATCCAGTTGTTCGACGTGTTCACCGGTCCGCAGGTCGGCGAGAATCGCAAGTCGCTGACATTCGCGTTGCGGTTCCGCGCGCCGGATCGCACGCTGACCGAAGACGAGGCCAGCGCGGCCCGCGATGACGCCGTGCGGTGTGCTGCCGAGCGGGCGGGCGCGGTTCTGCGCGCCTGAAGCGCTGAGCCGCGGGTGGAGTGGGTCTCATATTGATCGGGTGAGCACTGGTCACCGTCAAAGTGAGCCGAGGAGCAGCGGTGCTCAATGGGCGGTTCGTCATCTTGTTGAACGCCGGCGCCCGGGCATACATCAGCGCCGCGGTAACGCAAAGCTAACTACTGACGATTTCATCTACAGAGTTATTGCGCACCAGTACACTGACCGTTCTCAATGATCACCGGGTGATCGATCGCCGTGACGCGTCGAGGGGAGATGAGCTATGTCTTTTTTGACCGTCGCGCCGGAATTTGTGGGCCAGGCCGCCGCCGACTTGGAGGGCATTGGCTCGGAGCTGAGCACGGCCAATGCGGAGGCGGCGGCGGCCACGACCGGGGTGCTCGCCCCGGGCGCTGATGAGGTGTCGCTGGCCATCACGGCGATGTTCGGCACGCACGCCCGGGAATATCAAGCCCTCAGCGCCCAAGCGGCGACGTTTCACAGCCAGTTCGTGAGCACGTTGAACGCTGGCGCGGACTCGTATGTCAGCACCGAGGTCGCCAACGTCCAGCAGAGTCTGGTCAACGCGGTGAATGCGCCCAGCCGGGCATTGCTGGGGCACCCGTTGATCGGCATTGGCACCGGGGCGGCCGGCAGCCAGAACGCCGGCTTGGGCGCCGGCGGCGGCGCCGCTGGGTCCACCGTCACCGGCGGTGTCATTACGTCCGGCGTCATGCGCGCTGCCGCTATACCCACCGTTACCGGCCTACCCCCCGCCTATCAAAACCTCATTGCGGATACGGTGACCAGCCTGGAAGGCATCGGCAATACCTTCGCTAACGTCACGGTGCCTGTCGTGGTCCACGCGATCACCGGCTACCCCGAACTGATCATTACGTCGCTTCAGAGTGGAAACCTGCTGCCGATCCTGAGCATCCCCGTAGACTTAGCGCAGGGCTTCGCGACCGTTACCCAGGCGCTCACCACTCCGGTGTATCTATCCGGAGTATCTTTGACCCCGCCCAACATATCGATCGGGATTGGGCTTGGGCTGCAGGAGACGCTGATCCTCGATGCCTTAGGTGCGCCGGTCAACGGAGCCATCGCGGCCGCACATAGTGCTTCAGCAATTGCCGCCGCAATGCAAGCCGGGAACTCGCAAGCGGTGATGGCCGCACTCGTCGCTGCTCCCGCCGACATCGCCAACGGCTTCCTCAATGGCCAATTCACGCTATCGCTGGACCTGCCGTTGCCGGGACTGTCAGCGACGGCCAACATTCCCTTTGGCGGGCTTCTCGCTCCTGTCGAGCCCCTTTCGGCGTCGGTGACGGTGCCTGGTCTTCCGCTGATAAACACGGTCACAGTCACCGGCCCGCCCATCGGCGGTGTCGTTTTCGCCGTGGTGAACTATGTGCCCGCGTTCTTCGCGGAAGCACTCGGACCGTAGTCGTCCACGGAGGGGAACTGGAAATGTCGTTTCTGGGTGTGACGCCGGAGCAGATTGAATCTGCGGCCCAAGATTTGGCGGGTATTCGCTCGGCGCTGGGCGAGTCTTCCGCGGCCGCCGCGGCGCCCACGACATTAGTGGTGGCTGCTGCCGAGGACGAGGTATCGACCGCGATCGCGTCGATGTTCGGCGCCTACGGCCGGCAGTATCAAGTTCTTAACGCCCAAGCGACCGCGTTTCATGACAAGTTTGTCAACTTGTTGAACGCCGGCGCAGGTGCATATATCAGCACCGAAGTTGCCAACGCTCAGAACAATTTGCTGAACGCGGTGAATGCGCCTGTCCAAGAACTGTTAGGGCACCCGTCGACCCTCACCAGTGCGGGCGCTTCGCCGGCCGCGTCGAGCGGTGGCGTTGTGGCGGCCGCACAGGATGCCCCCGCGCGGCTTGCAGCCGCGCTGCATGCCGCCGAGCCTGAGCTCGCGAAGGGTGAAAGTGAGTTGATAATGGCTGGGCGGACCGCTCTTGCGGGAGTTGCTGAGCTGCAACCCGCCGTTGCCGACCTTGTTCACGCTGGCGGTGCATTTGTGGCGGCTGGGACCGATGCTGTTACTGGGCTCACTGACTTGGAGAGCTCCGCCGTTGAGCTTGTTCAAGGTGTTGATGACATTGTGATGGCGGGAGGGAGCGCCGCGTCTGGACTTGGTCTGCTGGGGAGCGCCGTTGCTGAGCTCGTTAATCCTGCCACCATCGCGCTGGCTGTTCCGAGCGCCTTGGGTGGACTTGGTCTGCTAGGGACCGCCGCCGTTGAGTTCGTTCATGGGGTTCATGAGCTGGCGTTGGCCGGGCAGGATGCTGTCGCTGGGGTCGCTGCGCTGGAGCGCGCCAATGCTGAGTTTGCTCAGGGTGTTAATGACCTGATGTTGGTCGGTCAGGATGCTGCTCCTGGGTTAGCTGCGCTGCAGAGTGCCGATGCTGAGTTTGCTCAGGGTATTAGTGACGTGAAGATGGCTGCGGATGCTGCTGCCGCGGCGCTAGGGTTCTAGGCCGGCCGTGGTCGTGTACGGCGGCCTCCCTTCCTGGCTGTCTCCGTTGCGAGCTTTTAGGGGATGCGCTGGCGCTGGCCATTGATGCGCTAGGCTCGCCGGTCACGACGCTGCACGCACTCAGTACCAGCGCCTCAGCGTTCACCAGCGCGGTGTCTGGCGGCATGTATTTGCAAACTGCTGCATAACCATGCAGAATCGACCGAATGGCCGACGCGATAAAGGTGGCGGTAGCCGGGGCCAGCGGCTACGCCGGTGGGGAGATCCTGCGGCTGCTGCTCGGGCACCCAGCCTGTTCAGACGGCCGGCTGACCATCGGTGCGATGACCGCCGCGGCCAGTGCCGGTAGCACGCTCGGGGAGCAGCATCCGCACCTGACGCCGCTGGCCCAGCGAACACTCGAACCTACCGAGCTGGCCGCGCTCACCGGCCACGAAGTGGTCTTCCTCGCCTTGCCGCACGGGCATTCGGCGGCACTGGCCGAACAGCTCAGCCCCGAAAGCCTGATCATCGACTGCGGCGCGGACTTCCGGCTCACTGACGCAGCCGCCTGGGAACACTTCTACGGATCCCCGCACGCCGGCAGCTGGCCCTACGGGCTGCCGGAGTTACCCGGCGCCCGTGAGCGACTGAAAGGCGCGCGCCGCATCGCGGTTCCCGGTTGCTACCCGACCGCGGCACTGCTGGCGCTACTGCCCGCGATCGCCGAAGACCTCGTCGAACCCGCCGTCACGGTGGTTGCCGTCAGCGGCACCTCCGGAGCCGGTCGTGCGGCCAAGACCGACCTGCTCGGCTCGGAGGTCATCGGGTCGGCGCGGGCCTACAACATCGCCGGCGCCCACCGGCACACCCCCGAGATCGCGCAGGGGCTGCGGTGCGTCACCGACCGCGATGTCACCGTGTCGTTCACCCCGGTGCTCATCTCGACCTCCCGCGGCATCTTGGCCACCTGCACCGCGCGCACCGGGTCGGCGTTGTCGCAGCTGTGGGCGGCCTACGAAAAAGCTTATGAAGCAGAGCCTTTCGTTTACCTGATGCCTGAGGGACAGTTGCCCCGCACCGGCGCGGTCATCGGCAGCAACGCGGCGCACATCACCGTCGCCGTGGACGAGGCCGCCGAGACGTTCGTCGCGATCGCGGCGATCGACAACCTGGTCAAGGGCACGGGCGGTGCCGCGGTGCAGTCGATGAACCTGGCGTTGGGCTGGCCGGAGACCGACGGCCTTTCGGTGGTCGGGGTGGCGCCGTGACTGAAGTAGCCGGTGCCACAAGGTTGTTGCGCGCGCAGGGCGTCACCGCCCCGGAGGGCTTTCGGGCCGCCGGCATCGCGGCCGGGATCAAGACGTCGGGGGCACGGGATCTTGCCCTGGTCTTCAACGAAGGACCCGACTACGCGGCCGCCGGAGTCCTGACCAGCAACAAGGTCAAGGCGGCGCCGGTGCTCTGGACGCAACAGGTGCTGACCACCGGGCAGCTGCGCGCGGTCATCCTCAACTCCGGCGGCGCCAACGCGTGCACCGGGCCGGCCGGCTTCCAGGACACCCACGCCACCGCGGAAGCGGTCGCCGCCGCGTTGTCGGACTGGGGAACCGAGACCGGGGCCATCGAGGTCGCCGTCTGTTCCACCGGGCTGATCGGCGACCGGCTGCCGATGGACAAGGTGCTCGCCGGTGTGCGTGAGATCGTGCACGAGATGGCCGGCGGGCTGAGCGGCGGCGAGGACGCCGCCCACGCCATCATGACCACCGACACCGTGCCCAAACAGGTTGCGCTGCACCATCAGAACAATTGGACCGTCGGCGGGATGGCCAAAGGTGCGGGCATGCTGGCGCCGTCACTGGCCACCATGCTGTGTGTGCTCACCACCGACGCGGTCGCCGAGCCGGCAGCACTCGACCAGGCACTGCGCCGCGCCACCGCCCGCACCCTCGACCGACTCGACATCGACGGCAGCTGTTCCACCAACGACACCGTGCTGCTGCTGGCGTCGGGGGCCAGCGGGATCGCCCCGCCCCAGGCCGATCTCGACGACGCGGTACTGCAGGTCTGCGATGACCTGTGCGCCCAGCTGCAAGCCGACGCGGAGGGCGTCACCAAGCGCGTCACCGTGACCGTCACCGGCGCCGCCACCGATGACGACGCGCTGGCCGCGGCCCGGGTGATCGCCCGCGACAGCCTGGTCAAGACCGCGGTGTTCGGGTCCGATCCCAACTGGGGCCGGGTGCTCGCAGCCGTCGGCATGGCGCCGGTCACCCTCGACCCCGATCGAATCACCGTGTCGTTCAACGGTTCTACGGTATGCATCGACGGAGTCGGGGCCCCGGGCGCGCGCGACGTAGACCTCTCGGCGCCCGACATCGACATCACCGTCGACCTCCGCCTCGGCGCCGGTCAGGCCGCGATCCGGACCACCGACCTGTCGCACGGCTACGTCGAAGAGAATTCGGCCTACAGCTCATGACCCGCGCCGGCGACGATGCAGAGCGAAGCGATGAGGAGGAGCGGCGCAGGTGACCGATGTCGAAGCATTGCCCACGCAGGTCAAGGCGCAGGTGCTGGCCGAAGCCCTGCCCTGGCTCAAGCAGTTGCACGGCAAGGTCGTCGTGGTCAAATACGGCGGCAACGCCATGACCGACGACACGCTGCGGCATGCGTTCGCCGCCGACATGGCGTTTCTGCGCAACTGCGGCATCCACCCCGTCGTCGTGCACGGAGGCGGACCACAGATCACCGCCATGCTGCGGCGGCTGGGCATCGAAGGCGACTTCAAGGGCGGCTTCCGGGTCACCACACCGGAAGTGCTCGACGTGGCGCGGATGGTGCTGTTCGGGCAGGTGGGCCGCGAACTGGTCAACCTGATCAACGCGCACGGACCCTACGCCGTCGGTATCACCGGCGAGGATGCGCAACTGTTCACCGCCGTGCGGCGCAGCGTCACCGTCGACGGCGTGGCCACCGACATCGGCCTGGTCGGAGATGTCGACCAGGTCAATACCGCCGCACTGCTCGATCTGATTTCGGCGCGCCGCATCCCGGTGGTGTCGACGCTCGCGCCGGATGCCGACGGTGTGGTGCACAACATCAACGCCGACACCGCCGCGGCGGCGCTGGCCGAAGCTCTGGGAGCCGAAAAACTATTGATGCTCACCGATGTCGAAGGCCTGTACACCAGCTGGCCTGATCGGGATTCGTTGGTCAGCGAAATCGACACTGCCACACTGGCGCAACTGCTACCCACGCTGGAGGCGGGCATGATCCCCAAGGTCGAAGCGTGCCTGCGGGCCGTCACGGCGGGCGTGCCCAGCGCGCACGTCATCGACGGGCGGGTCAAACACTGCGTGTTGGTGGAGCTGTTCACCGACGCGGGCACCGGCACCAAGGTGGTATCTGCATGAGCAACACGGCCACTATGCGGCAGCGGTGGGAAGCCGTGATGATGAACAACTACGGCACCCCACCGGTGGCTTTGGCCAGCGGTGACGGCGCTGTGGTCACCGACGTGGACGGCAAGACCTACCTGGACTTGCTGGGCGGCATTGCGGTCAATGTTCTTGGCCATCGCCACCCGGCCGTCATCGAGGCCGTCACGCATCAGATGTCGACGCTGGGCCACACCTCCAATCTGTATGCCACCGAACCCGGTATCGCGCTCGCGGAAGAACTGGTCGCCTTGCTGGGTGCCGACATGCAAACGCGGGTGTTCTTCTGCAACTCCGGCACCGAGGCCAACGAGCTGGCGTTCAAGCTGTCCCGGCTCACCGGCCGCACCAAACTTGTTGCCGCACAAGAAGCTTTCCACGGCCGCACGATGGGCTCGCTGGCGCTGACCGGTCAACCGGCTAAGCAGGCGCCGTTTCAGCCGCTGCCGGGCTACGTCACGCATGTGCCCTATGGCCAGGCCGACGCGCTGGCTGCCGCGGTGGACGACGACACCGCCGCGGTATTCCTGGAACCGATCATGGGGGAGAGCGGTGTCGTCGTCCCGCCCGAGGGCTACCTTGCTACCGCCCGGGACATCACGGCGCGACATGGCGCCTTGCTGGTGCTCGACGAGGTGCAGACCGGAATGGGCCGCACCGGCGCCTTTTTCGCCCACCAGCACGACGGCATCACCCCGGATATGGTGACCCTGGCCAAGGGGCTGGGCGGGGGACTGCCGATCGGGGCGTGCCTGGCCGTCGGGCCGGCCGCGGAGTTACTGACGCCCGGTCTGCACGGCAGCACCTTCGGCGGCAACCCGGTGTGCACCGCCGCGGCACTGGCGGTGTTGCGAGTGCTGGCGGACGAGGACCTGGTGCGGCACGCCGAGGTGTTGGGTAAGTCGGTGCGTCACGGCATCGAATCGCTCGGCCACCCGCTGATCGACCATGTGCGTGGCCGCGGACTGCTGTGGGGCATGGTGCTGACCGCGCCTCATGCCAAGGACACCGAGGTGGCCGCGCGCGACGCCGGATTCCTGGTCAACGCCGCCGCACCCGACGTCATCCGGTTGGCGCCGCCGCTGATCATCACCGAAGCCCAGATCGACGACTTCATCAACGCCCTGCCGGGCATCCTGGACGCCGCTGGGAGCCCAGTATGACCCGCCACTTCCTGCGCGACGACGATTTGTCGCCAACCGACCAGGCCGAAATCCTCGAGCTGGCTGCCGAACTGAAGAAGGACCCGTTC
This sequence comes from uncultured Actinomycetota bacterium, assembly GCA_963728815.1. GTDB lineage: Bacteria > Actinomycetota > Actinomycetes > Mycobacteriales > Mycobacteriaceae > Mycobacterium. Next base: position 114,152 of record CAVSLH010000009.1, on the reverse strand, counting down.
AGCCGTCGTCCCCTCGAGGGGCCGCGCGGGGTCGCGGTCCTCTTCGACAAGAACTCCACCCGCACCCGGTTCTCGTTCGAGGTGGGTATCGCGCAGCTCGGCGGCCACGCCGTCGTCGTCGACAGCCGCAGCACCCAGCTGGGCCGCGACGAGACTTTGCAGGACACCGCAAAAGTGTTGTCCCGCTTCGTCGAAGCCATCGTCTGGCGGACATTCGGACAAGACCGGCTGACCGCCATGGCCTCTACCGCCAGTGTGCCGGTGGTCAACGCGTTGTCCGACGACTTCCATCCTTGCCAGGTGCTGGCCGACCTGCAAACCATCGCCGAACGCAAGGGAGCACTCCGCGGCTTACGGCTGGCCTACTTCGGTGACGGCGCCAACAACATGGCCCACTCGCTGATGCTGGGCGGGGTCACCGCCGGCATCCACGTCACCGTCGCTGCCCCGGACGGTTTCGCGCCCGACGCGGCGATGGTGGCCGCCGCCGAGCAGCGCGCCAAAATCACCGGCGGCTCGGTGACGGTGACCGCCGACGCCGACGCGGCCGCCACGGGCGCCGACGTCCTGGTGACCGACACCTGGACGTCGATGGGGCAGGAGGACGACGGGCTGGACCGGGTCAAGCCATTTCGGCCGTTTCAGGTCAACGCACGACTTATGGGTCTGGCCGACTCGGAAGCCATTGTGCTGCACTGCCTTCCGGCCCACCGCGGGGACGAGATCACCGACGAGGTGATGGACGGGCCGACCAGCGCGATCTGGGACGAGGCGGAAAACCGGCTGCACGCGCAGAAGGCGCTGCTGGTGTGGCTATTGGAGCGGTCCCGATGACCAGCGGAAATGCGAAAGCCGTACCCGAAGTCAGCACCACCCGTGCCGGCCGGCAGGCCCGCGTCGTGGCGATCCTCTCATCGGCCTCGGTGCGCAGCCAAAGCGAATTGGCGGCGCTGCTGGCCGACGAGGGCATCGAGGTCACCCAGGCCACGCTGTCGCGCGATCTCGAAGAGCTCGGCGCGGTGAAGCTGCGCGGCGCCGACGGCGGCGTCGGGGTCTACGTCGTCCCCGAGGACGGCAGCCCGGTGCGCGGGGTGTCCGGTGGTACCGCACGACTGTCCCGCCTGCTGAACGAGCTGTTGGTATCCGCGGACTCCAGCGCAAACCTCGCGGTGCTGCGAACTCCACCCGGCGCAGCTCACTATTTGGCCAGCGCGATCGATCGCGCGGCGCTACCGTACGTGGTCGGCACCATCGCCGGCGATGACACCGTCTTCGTGGCTGCCCGCGAGCCGATGACCGGCACTGAGCTGGCCAGCTCCCTGGAAAGCCTCACATAAAGTAAGGAGATTGGTTCATGTCAGAACGCGTCATCCTGGCGTATTCCGGCGGTCTGGACACCTCGGTGGCGATCAGCTGGATAGGCAAGGAGACCGGCCGTGAGGTCGTGGCGGTGGCAATCGACCTCGGCCAGGGCGGCGAGGACATGGAAGTCGTACGCCAGCGGGCGCTGGACTGCGGCGCCGTGGAGGCTGTCGTCGTCGATGCCCGCGACGAGTTCGCCGAGGGCTACTGCCTGCCCACCGTGTTGAACAACGGGCTGTACATGGACCGCTACCCGCTGGTGTCGGCGATCAGCCGGCCGCTGATCGCCAAGCACCTGGTCGCGGCAGCGCGCGAGCACGGTGGCAGCATCGTCGCGCACGGCTGCACCGGCAAGGGCAACGACCAGGTCCGCTTCGAGGTCGGATTCGCCTCGCTGGCACCGGATCTGCAGGTGCTGGCGCCGGTCCGCGACTACGCGTGGACGCGCGAGAAGGCGATCGCGTTCGCCGAAGAGAATGACATCCCGATCAACGTCACCAAACGCTCGCCGTTCTCGATCGACCAGAACGTGTGGGGCCGTGCGGTGGAAACCGGCTTCCTGGAACACCTGTGGAACGCGCCCACCAAAGACATCTACTCCTACACCGAAGACCCCACGGTCAACTGGAACACACCGGACGAGGTGATCGTCGGGTTCGAGCGTGGGGTGCCGGTGTCGATCGACGGCAACCGTGTGTCGATGCTGCAGGTCATCGAGGAGCTCAACCGCCGCGCCGGCGCGCAGGGGGTCGGGCGCCTCGACGTCGTCGAGGACCGGCTGGTGGGTATCAAGAGCCGCGAGATCTACGAGGCGCCAGGGGCGATGGTGCTCATCACCGCGCACACCGAACTCGAACACGTCACGCTGGAGCGCGAGCTGGGCCGGTTCAAACGTCAGACCGACCAGCGCTGGGCGGAGCTGGTGTACGACGGGCTGTGGTACTCGCCGCTGAAGGCGGCGCTGGAGAGTTTTGTCGCCAAGACTCAAGAGCACGTGTCCGGGGAGGTCCGGATGGTGCTGCACGGCGGCCACATCGCGGTCAACGGCCGGCGCAGTGCCGAGTCGCTCTACGACTTCAACCTGGCCACCTACGACGAGGGCGACAGCTTCGACCAGTCCGCTGCCCGGGGGTTCGTGTACGTGCACGGGCTGTCGTCCAAGCTCGCCGCCCGCCGGGACCTGGCCGCCGACGAAACATGAGCACCAACCAGGGATCGCTGTGGGGTGGGCGGTTCGCCGACGGCCCATCTGACGCGCTGGCCGCGCTGAGCAAATCCACCCACTTCGACTGGGTGCTGGCTCCCTACGACATCACCGCGTCGCGGGCCCACACCGTGGTTCTATTCCGGGCCGGGCTGCTCACCGAAGACCAGCGCGACGGGCTGTTGGCCGGGTTGGACAGCCTCGCCGAGGACGTTGCCGACGGCAGCTTTCTGCCGCTGTTCAGCGACGAGGACGTGCACGCCGCGCTGGAGCGCGGACTGATCGACCGGGTCGGGCCCGACCTGGGTGGCCGGCTGCGAGCCGGCCGGTCGCGCAACGACCAGGTGGCCACCCTGTTCCGGATGTGGCTGCGCGACGCGGTGCGACGGGTCGCCGCCGGTGTGCTCGACGTGGTCGGCGCGCTTGCCGCCCAGGCCGCCGCGCACCCGACAGCCATCATGCCTGGTAAGACGCATCTGCAGTCCGCCCAGCCGATCCTGCTGGCACACCATCTGCTGGCGCACGCCCATCCGCTGCTGCGCGATGTGGACCGGATCCTTGACTTCGATAAGCGCGCGGCGGTGTCCCCGTACGGCGCCGGAGCGCTGGCCGGCTCGTCGTTAGGCCTGGATCCGGACGCGATCGCCGCGGATCTGGGTTTCACGGCCGCCGCCGACAATTCCGTCGACGCGACCGCTGCCCGGGATTTCGCCGCCGAGGCCGCCTTCGTGTTCGCCATGATCGCCGTCGACCTGTCCCGGCTGGCCGAGGACATCATCATCTGGAGCACGACGGAATTCGGCTACGTCACTTTGCACGATTCGTGGTCCACCGGCAGCTCGATCATGCCGCAGAAGAAGAACCCCGACGTCGCTGAGCTGGCCCGCGGTAAGTCCGGTCGGTTGATCGGAAACTTGGCCGGGCTGCTGGCAACGCTGAAGGCCCAGCCGCTGGCCTACAACCGCGACCTGCAGGAAGACAAGGAGCCGGTGTTCGACTCGGTGGCCCAGTTGGAACTGCTACTGCCGGCGATGGCAGGCCTGGTGGGCAGCCTGACGTTCAACGTCGAGCGGATGGCGGCCCTGGCCCCGGCAGGCTACACGCTGGCCACCGATATTGCTGAGTGGCTGGTGCGCCAGGGTGTTCCGTTTCGGTCCGCGCACGAGGCCGCTGGTGCTGCGGTGCGTGCCGCCGAGGAACGCGGCGTCGGACTGGAAGAGCTGACCGACGACGAGCTGGCTGCCATCAGCACCGAGCTGACGCCGGCGGTGCGCGATGTGCTGACGATCGAGGGCTCGGTGTCGTCGCGTGACGCGCGGGGCGGCACGGCACCAGCTCGGGTAGCCGACCAACTGGATGCGGTCCAGACAAGCTCGCGGCAGCTGAGGGCCAGGCTGACCCGGTGAGCTGAGCCGCGGACTTTGCCGGGCAGTTCCAGGCAGACTAAACTTCGAGCACTAAGCGATCCGGTTGAACCTTTCGGCCTAGATCTTCGTCACCAAGGGGTGGGACCCATGAGCGTCATCGCAGGTGTGTTCGGTGCGTTGCCCCCGCATCGCTATTCTCAGCGCGAACTCACCGACATGTTCCTCAGCATTCCGGATTTCGAGGGTTACGAAGACATAGTTCGGCAGCTCCATACCAGCGCCAAGGTCAATAGCCGCCACCTGGCTCTGCCGCGGGAGAGGTATCCGAGGCTGAGTGACTTCGGCGAAGCAAACCGGATTTTCATCGAAAAGGCAGTGGATCTTGGCTGTGAGGCACTGGTAGGCGCGCTTGACGAGGCGGGTCTGCAACCGCAGGACCTCGATGTGCTGATCACGACGACGGTCACCGGTCTGGCGGTGCCGTCACTTGACGCCCGGATCGCCGGGCGGCTCGGGCTGCGCGGTGATGTGCGGCGAGTGCCGCTGTTCGGCTTGGGCTGCGTGGCCGGAGCGGCGGGGGTGGCCCGGCTGCACGACTACCTACGCGGTGCGCCGGACGGTGTCGCCGCGCTGATCTCAGTCGAGCTTTGCTCACTCACCTATCCGGGATACAAGCCTTCGCTGGCGGGCCTCGTCGGCAGCGCGCTGTTTGCTGACGGAGCGGCCGCGGTGGTGGCCGTCGGCGAGCGGCGCGCCGAACAGGTCGGCGCCGCCGGGCCGGACATTATCGATTCGCGCAGCCATCTCTACCCCGACTCGCTGCGCACGATGGGCTATGACGTCGGCGCCGCCGGGTTCGAGCTGGTGCTGTCGAAGGACGTGGCCGCCGTGATCGAGCAATATATCGCCGATGACGTCACCACGTTTCTGGGCGCGCACGGCCTGAGCACCACCGACATCGGCGCCTGGGTCAGCCATCCCGGCGGTCCCAAGGTCATCGAAGCGATCAATGCGGCCCTCGACCTGCCGGCGGAGGCGCTGGAGCTGACCTGGCGCTCGCTGGGTGAGATCGGCAACCTCTCGTCCGCTTCGGTGCTGCATGTGCTCCGTGACACCATCGCCAAAAAGCCGCCGAGCGGAAGCCCGGGGCTGATGCTCGCGATGGGTCCCGGATTCTGTTCCGAGCTCGTGTTGCTCCGCTGGCACTGATACTGATGCGCGCCTGTGGACTCTGTCTCGTCTCGTAGCCATCGCCACATGGAAGTGACGGCGACGCACCGACGAACGTTCGGCTGGGGGTCCTCGAAAGGTGCGATCCGTGGTCGGCAGCTCGAATGACCTCGGCGTGCGCCGATATCTTTCATTCAAGCGCTTGCGCCAAATGAAGAGCACAGCTTCGCCCGCTCGCTTGAGCAGAACGAAAGGCCGGGTCGTATGAGTAGCACGCAAGACGAGCTCGTCAAGGCCCTCCGCAAGTCTCTCAAGGAAAACGAACGGCTGAAGCGAGAGAACCGCGAGTATCTCGCTTTAACCACCGAGCCGGTGGCGGTGGTGGGGATGGCGTGCCGGTATCCGGGTGGGGTGGATTCGCCGGAGGCCTTGTGGCAGATGGTGGCTGAGGGTCGCGATGTGGTATCCGATTTTCCGGCCGACCGGGGCTGGGATTTGGCTGGGCTGTTTGATCCCGATCCTGACGCGATAGGCAAGTCGTACACCCGCTGCGGCGGATTCTTGGCGGATGTCGCCGATTTCGACGCCGCCTTCTTTGGGATCGCACCCAGTGAGGCGCTGGCGATGGATCCGCAGCAGCGCTTGCTGCTGGAAGTGTCGTGGGAGGCGTTGGAGCGGGCCGGGATTGACCCGTTGGCGCTGCGGGGTTCGGCGACGGGTGTGTTCGCCGGGGTGTTCCACGGTTCGTATGGGGGCCAGGGCCGGGTGCCCGGAGATCTGGAGAAATACGGGCTGCGTGGCTCGACATTGAGTGTGGCGTCGGGTCGGGTGGCGTATTCGCTGGGGTTGGAGGGCCCGGCGGTGTCGGTGGATACGGCGTGTTCGTCGTCGTTGGTGGCGTTGCATTTGGCGGCGCAGTCGTTGCGGTCGGGGGAGTGTGATTTGGCGTTGGTCGGCGGGGTGACGGTAATGGCCACTCCGGCGATGTTTGTGGAGTTCAGTCGGCAGCGTGGGCTAGCGGCTGATGGGCGGTGCAAGGTGTACGCCGGCGCCGCCGACGGAGCCGCCTTTTCCGAGGGCGTCGGGGTGTTGGTGTTGGAGCGGTTGGCTGATGCGCAGCGGTCGGGGCGTCCGGTGTTGGCGGTGGTGCGGGGCTCGGCGCTCAATCAGGACGGCGCCTCCAACGGGCTGGCGACCCCCAATGGGCCGGCGCAGCAGCGGTTGATCCGGGCGGCGCTGGCGAGTGCGCGGCTGACCGCGGCAGATGTGGATCTGGTGGAGGGCCATGGGACGGGCACCACGTTGGGGGATCCCATTGAGGCCCAGGCGATTTTGGCGACCTACGGGCAGGATCGGCCGGCGGATCAGCCGTTGTGGTTGGGGTCGATCAAATCGAACATGGGTCACACGTCGGCGGCGGCGGGGGTGGCCGGTGTGATCAAGACGGTGCAGGCGATGCGGCATGGGGTGATGCCCAAGACGCTGCACGTGGATGTGCCGACGCCGGAGGTGGATTGGTCGGCGGGGGCGGTGTCGTTGTTGACCGAGCCGCGGCCGTGGCCGACGGGGGACCGGCCGCGGCGGGCGGGGGTGTCCGGATTCGGCATCAGCGGGACGAATGCGCATGTGATCCTAGAGGAGCCGCCGGCGCCGGAAAGCATTGGCGCTTCGAGCGATAGCGACATGCCGGTGGTTCCGTGGGTGCTGTCCGCTCGCTCGGTTGAGGCGTTGGCGGGTCAGGCGGAGCGGTTGTTGACGCGCGTGGGTGCTGACCAGGATCTCCGTGTGGCCGATGTGGGGTGGTCGTTGGTGTCGACGCGGTCGGTGTTTGAGCATCGGGCGGTGGTCGTCGGCACCGACAGTGAACAGCTGATGGCCGGGTTGGCGGGGTTGGCCGCCGGTGAGCCGGGCGCGAATGTAGTGGTGGGTCGTGCCCAAACGGCGGGCCAGACAGTGTTTGTGTTTCCCGGCCAAGGTTCGCAATGGGTCGGTATGGGAGCGCAGTTACTCGATACCTCGAAGGTATTCGCTGATCACATGCACCGATGCGATAAGGCGCTCGGTGAGTACGTGGAATGGTCCTTGATCGATGTCATCCGGGATATGGTGGATGGTCCGGGACTCGATCGAGTGGATGTGGTGCAGCCGGTCCTGTGGGCGGTGATGGTGTCGCTGGCCGAATTGTGGCGCTCACTGGGCGTGATCCCCGACGCGGTGATCGGCCATTCGCAGGGCGAGATTGCAGCGGCGTATGTGGCGGGCGGGTTGTCGCTGGAGGATGCCGCCCGGGTGGTGGCGCTGCGAAGCCGGCTGCTGGTGCAGTTGTCGGGCGCTGGGGGCATGGTCTCCCTGGCGTGTGGGCTACCACAAGCACAAGAGCTGTTGGCGCAGTGCGGAGATCGACTGAATATCGCTGCGGTCAATGGTGTTTCAGCGGTAGTCGTCTCCGGCGAGGTAAACGCCCTGGAGGAACTGGTGCGGCGCTGCGACGCTGACGGCGTGCGTGCCCGCAGGATCGATGTCGACTATGCCTCCCACTCGGCACAGGTCGACGCGATTCGCGAGCCTCTGGCCCAGGCGCTGGCCGGCATTGAGCCCCATTCGTCCTCGGTGGCCTTCTTTTCAACGGTCACCGGTGAGTTCATGGACACCGCCGGCTTGAACGCCGACTACTGGTACCAAAGCATCCGGCACACCGTGCAGTTCGAACGGGCAGTGCGCAGCGCGTGCGACGCAGGGTATCGGGTGTTCATCGAATCCAGTCCGCATCCGATCTTGACCACCGGCGTCGAAGAAATTGCAGCAACTCTCGCCGATCGGAACCTCTCCGACGGCACCGTGGCCGCTGAGGTCATTGTCATTCCATCACTGGGCCGCGATGACGGTGGGCTGGACAGGTTTTGGCTGTCCGTGGGTCAGGCCCACGTCGCGGGCGTGGCCGTGGATTGGCGGGCGGCGTTTGAGAGTGGGCGTCAGGTCGAGTTGCCAACGTATGCCTTTCAGCGGCGGCGGTTTTGGTTGCCGGCGTTGGGCGTTGGTGGCGGTGATCTGGGCGGTTTGGGGTTGGCGGGCGCCGAGCACGGCTTGCTTGGTGCGGTGGTGGAGCGGCCTGATTCGGGTGGAGTGGTGCTGACAGGCCGGCTGTCGATGGTTGCTCAGCCGTGGTTGACCGATCACGCGGTGGCCGGGGTGGTGTTGTTCCCGGGGGCCGGGTTTGTGGAGTTGGCATTGCGGGCCGGTGATGAGGTCGGCTGTCCCATGGTGGAGGAGCTGACGCTTTCGGCGCCGCTGCTGTTGCCGGCGGCTGAGGCGGTTCAGGTGCAGGTGGTGGTGGGCGCAGCGGGTGGTTCGGGCCGTCGGGCCGTGTCGGTGTATTCGCTTGGAGCTCAGCCTGGTTCGGTATGGGCCTTGCATGCCGAGGGTGTTTTGAGCACGGGGTTGCCTGCGCCGGCCGCGGATTTGTCGGTATGGCCGCCGGTGGGGGCGATGGCGGTGGATGTGACCGACGCTTATGAGCGGCTGGCCGGGCGGGGTTATGAGTACGGTCCGGCGTTTCAGGGTTTGCAGGCGATGTGGCGGCTGGGAAATGAAGTATTCGCCGAAGTCGCTCTCCCGGAGGTCGCTGGAGCGAAAGTCGGCGATTTCGGGATTCACCCGGTGCTGGTGGACGCGGCGTTGCATGCGATGGGAGTGGCCGGCGAGCGGGCCCAAACGATGTTGCCGTTCTCCTGGCAGGGCGTGTGTTTGCATGCTGCGGGGGCATCGCGGGCGCGGGTCCGGATAGCGCCGATGGGTGTGGCGGCGGTGTCGGTCGAATTGGCCGATGGGGCGGGCCTACCGGTTTTGTCGGTGCGGGAGTTGGTGGTTCGTCCGGTCTCGGTGGCGCAGTTGTCCGCGGCAGCTCCTCGTGCTGGTGGAGGGTTGTTGGAGGTGATGTGGTCGCCGGTGATATTGGAGCCCAACGGTATTGCCGGTGACGGTGTGGTGGTGTGGGCGCCAAGCTCCAGCGCTGACGGTGTGGTGGGGTCGGTGTATGCGGCCACTCATGAGGTGTTGGGGGTGTTGCAGTCGTGGCTGGCCGGTGATGGGTCCGGTGTGCTGGTGGTACTGACTCATGGGGCGGTGGGTTTGGCCGGTGAGGATGTCAGCGATTTGGCGGGTGCGGCGGTGTGGGGGTTGGTGCGGTCTGCGCAGGCCGAGCATCCGGGTCGGGTGGTGTTGGTGGATTCGGATGGATCGGTGGATGTTCGGGATGTAATTGGTTGTGGTGAGCCGCAATTGGTGGTGCGCTCTGGTGTGGTGTATGCCGCTCGGTTGACGTCGGTGGGGGCGGGGGCGGTGTTGGAATTGCCGGCTGGCGGGTGGCGGTTGGCTGCTGGCGGTGGGGGCACGTTAGAAGACGTGGTGGTGCAGTCGTGCCCACGGGTGGAGTTGGCTGCTGGGCAGGTGCGGGTGGCGGTGGCTGCGGTGGGGGTGAATTTCCGGGATGTGTTGGTGGCGTTGGGGATGTATCCCGGCGGTGGGGAGTTGGGGGCTGAGGGTGCTGGGGTGGTCGTCGAGGTCGGTCCCGGGGTACAGGGGCTGGCGGTGGGCGATGCGGTGCTGGGGTTGTTGGGGGTGGTGGGTTCTGAGGCGGTGGTGGATGCGCGGTTGGTGACCGCGGTGCCGGCGGGGTGGTCGTTGGTGCAGGCCGCCGGTGTGCCGGTGGTGTTTTTGACGGCGTTGTATGGGTTGTCGGTGTTGGCGGGGGTGAAGGCGGGTCAGCGGGTGTTGGTGCATGCCGCCACCGGTGGGGTGGGTATGGCGGCGGTGCAGCTGGCCCGGCATTGGGGTGCAGAGGTTTTCGCCACTGCCAGTCGCGGTAAGTGGGATACGTTGCGCGCGATGGGCTTTGACGACCGACATATTGCGGATTCGCGGTCGTTGGAGTTTGAGGAGCAGTTTCTCGCGGCCACCGATGGCGCCGGGGTCGATGTGGTGCTCAACTCGCTGGCCGGTGGAGTTCGTGGACGCGTCGTTACGGTTGTTGGCCGGTGGTGGGCGTTTTATCGAGATGGGTAAAACCGATCTTCGCGACCCCGAGGCGGTGGCGGCCCAACATCGGGGTGTCGAATACCGGGCATTTGATCTGATCGAGGCTGGCCCGGACGGCACCGCGGCGATGCTGGACGAGTTGATGGGGTTGTTCGGCGACGGGGTGTTGGAGCCGTTGCCGGTCAAGGCTTTTGATGTGCGGTGTGCTTCGGCGGCGTATCGGTTTGTCAGTCAGGCCCGTCAGATTGGCAAGGTAGTGCTGACCGTCCCCGATGGCCCCGGTGACGCGGTGCTGGCGGGCTCAGGTGGCGGGCTGGCCGGGTCCACGGTAGTGCTCACCGGGGGAACCGGGATGGCCGGTTCAGCGGTGGCTGCTCATCTGGTGGCCCGTTATGGGGTGGCCCATGTGGTGTTGGTCAGCCGCAGCGGTGCCGATGCCGAGGGTGTCGCGGAGTTGGTGGGCGAGCTCGAAAGCGCCGGCGCCCAGGTGTCGGTGGTGGCTTGTGATGTGGCCGACCGCGATGCGGTAGCGGCGCTGATCGCGCAGCTGCCCGCCCAATATCCGCTCAAGGGAGTGTTTCATGCCGCGGGGGTTCTTGATGATGGGCTGATCGCGTCGTTGACGCCGGAACGGGTGGATGCGGTGTTGCGGGCCAAAGTCGATGGGGCCTGGAACTTGCATGAGCTCACCCAGGATCTGGATTTATCGGCGTTCGTGATGTTTTCGTCGATGGCCGGCATTGTGGGGACCCCCGGCCAGGGCAATTATGCGGCAGCCAACAGTTTTCTCGACGGGCTGGCCGGCTACCGGCGCGCGCAGGGTTTGGCCGGGTTGTCGGTGGCCTGGGGGTTATGGGAACAAACCAGCGCAATGACCCAACACCTGGCCGATCGCGATAAGGCCCGGATGAGCCGGATCGGGCTAGCACCCCTATCAACCGAGCAGGCACTGCGACTATTCGATACCGCGATGCTCACCGATCGCCCCGTGATGGTGGCCGCCCGCCTCGACCCTGCCGCGCTCGCCGACCACGGCGCCGCGCTGCCGCCGCTGCTGAGTCACTTGGTCGCCCGCCCCACCCGACGTGTCATCGACGAAACCGACACCACGGCGGCCTCGATGACCACCCTCGTCGCACGGCTGCACGGCCTGTCCGCTGAGCAGCGACACCGCCAGCTCGTGGACCTGGTCTGTAGCAACGCCGCCACCGTGTTGGGCCGCCCCAACGCCGCAGACATCAACGCAGGGAGCACTTTTCAAGAACTCGGCTTTGACTCGTTGACTGCCGTCGAACTACGTAACCGGCTCAAAACCGCGGCCGGACTTAGTCTTTCGCCCACCCTGATCTTCGACTACCCGACACCCATGGGGCTGGCCGAACACCTCGACACCCGGCTGGCGGCCACCACTACCCGCAGCGACCAACCCAACCTGATGGCCCGCTTCGACAACATCACCCGCGAACTACAAACGCTGCTCAACCAGCCGGACTGGAAGCCCGAAGACAAATCGCACCTCATCGCCCGCATCCAAACCCTCCTAACCACCCTCAGCGCCCACCTCGACCCCTACGACCCCCAAGACCCCGACGACGAGGACATCCACACCGCCACCGAAAGCCAACTCTTCGCCATCCTCGACGAAGAACTCGGCCCCTAAGACCGCCACCACAAGGAGCAGCAGTGCCGGGCACCACCAAGCATGTTGATTACCTGAAGCGCCTTACCGCAGATCTACGGCGCACACGACGGCGTCTTTCGGAGTTGGAAGCCAAGCTGTCTGCGCCGGTGGCGCCGGTGGCGCTGGTGGGGATGGCGTGCCGGTATCCGGGCGGTGTGGATTCGCCGGAGGGTTTGTGGAAGATGGTGGTCGAGGGCCGCGATGCGGTGTCGGAGTTTCCCGCGGACCGGGGCTGGGACGTAGCGGGGTTGTTCGACCCGGATCCCGACGCCCAAGGCAAAATCTACGTACGCCAGGGGTCGTTTTTAGCCGATGCTGGCGATTTCGATGCCGGATTTTTCGGCGTCGGACCCAGCGAGGCGCTGGCGATGGATCCACAGCAGCGGTTAATGCTGGAGTTGTCGTGGGAAGCGTTGGAGCGGGCCGGGATTGACCCGTTGGGATTGCGAGGTTCGGCGACGGGCGTCTTCGCCGGCGTGATTCATGCCGGTTATGGGGGTTACGTGGAAGGCGAGCTCGAGGGCTATGGGCTCACCGGCGCGACGATGAGTGTGGCCTCCGGCCGGGTGTCGTACGTGTTGGGGTTAGAGGGCCCGGCGGTCTCGGTGGATACGGCGTGTTCGTCGTCGCTGGTGGCGTTGCATTTGGCGGCGCAGTCGTTGCGGTCGGGGGAGTGCGACCTGGCGCTGGTCGGGGGCGTGACGGTAATGGCCAGCCCCGCCGCATTCGTCGAGTTCAGTCGCCAGCGGGCGCTGGCCCCAGACGGTCGGTGCAAGGTGTACGCCGGGGCCGCCGACGGCACCGCCTGGTCGGAAGGCGCCGGGGTCCTGGTGGTGGAGCGCCTGGCCGATGCGCGGCGATCGGGGCATCCGGTGTTGGCGCTGGTGCGGGGCTCCGCAGTGAATCAGGATGGCGCCTCCAACGGACTGACCGCACCGAATGGGCCGTCCCAACAGCGGGTCATCCGAACGGCGCTGGCCGGCGCCGGCCTGACCGCGGCGGATGTCGATGTGGTCGAAGGGCATGGAACGGGGACCGTGCTCGGGGATCCGATTGAGGCGCAAGCGCTTTTAGCGTCCTATGGGCAGGATCGGCCAGCGGATCGGCCATTGTGGTTGGGGTCCATCAAGTCCAACATCGGTCATACGTCGGCCGCCGCGGGGGTGGCCGGGGTGATCAAGATGGTGCAGGCGATCCAGCACGGCGTGATGCCGCAGACGTTGCACGTGGATGTGCCCACGCCCCATGTGGATTGGTCGGCGGGCGCGGTGTCGTTGTTGACGGAGTCGCGACCGTGGCCGGTGGGGGATAGGCCACGCCGGGCGGGAGTGTCGTCATTCGGGATTAGCGGGACGAATGCGCATGTGATCATCGAGCAGGCGCCGGCGCTGGAAAGCGAAAGCATTGCGGCTGAACCCAATGACAGCGTGACAGCGTGGGTACTATCCGCCCGCTCGGAGCAGGCGTTGACCAATCAGGCCAAGCGGTTGCTTGCGCATCTGGCCGGCGATGCGGATGTGAGTCCGGTGGATGTGGGTTGGTCTTTGGTGACGACGCGGTCGGTGTTCGAGCATCGGGCCGTGCTGGTGGGCGCCGACCGTGAGCACCTGATGACGGAATTGGCCTGGCTGGCCGCTGGTGAACCGGGTGCGGACACGGTGGTGGGGCGTGCCCGCCCGGCCGGCAAGACGGTGTTTGTGTTTCCCGGCCAGGGCTCCCAGCGGTTGGGAATGGGCCAGCAACTCTATGGCCGTTTTCCGGTGTTCGCCCAGGTGTTTGACGAGGCGGTGGCGGCGCTGGATCCGCATCTAAGGTTGCCGCTGCGGCAAGTGATTTGGGGTAGCGATGCCCAGCTGTTGCAAAGCACGGAGTTCGTGCAGCCGGCGTTGTTTGCCGTTGAGGTGGCGTTGGCGGCGTTGTTGCAGCACTGGGGCGTGGTGCCGGACGTGGTGACGGGTCATTCGGTGGGCGAGATCACCGCGGCCCACGTCGCAGGCGTGTTGTCGCTAGAGGATGCGGCCAAATTGGTGGCCGCGCGCGGGCGGCTGATGGCGGCACTGCCCGAAGGCGGCGTGATGGTGGCCATAGCCGCCGGCGAGGCGGAGGTGGCGCCGCTGCTTACCGCGGGTGTGAGTATTGCGGCGGTCAATGGTCCCAACGCGGTGGTGATTTCGGGTGCTCACGCGCCGGTGACTGAGCTGGCGGATCGGTTGGCGCAAAAGGGCCGACGCGTGCATCGGCTGGCGGTATCGCACGCATTTCATTCGGTATTGATGGAGCCCATGCTCGAGCAGTTCTCGCAAGTGCTGAACGGAATTTCGGCCGCGCAACCACGGATTGGGTTGGTGTCCAACCTGACCGGGCAGTTGGCCGGTCCGGGGTATGGGTCGGCACAGTATTGGGTCGAGCACGTCCGCCAGCCGGTGCGTTTTGCCGACGGGGTGCGAGCCGCCGAGTCGTCGGGTGCCGGGGTTTTTGTGGAGGTGGGCCCCGGTGGTGGTCTCACCGCCGCGGTGGAGCAGTCGTTGGCTGCTGACCAGGCGGTGTCGGTGGTCACGCTGGCCAAAGGCCGCCCGGAAGCCGAGTCGCTGCTGGCCGCGCTGGGGCAGTTGTTCACCAGCGGTGTGGACGTGGACTGGACCGCGGCGCTCGGGGGTGGGCGCCGAGTCAACCTGCCGACGTATGGGTTTGTGCGGCAGCGGTTTTGGTTAGCTACGGGGTCGATGGGGTCGGCGGACGTGCGCGGTGTCGGCTTGACGCGCGCCGGTCATCCGTTGTTGGGCGCCGTGGTGGAGCGGCCTGATTCGGGCGGGGTGGTGCTGACGGGCTCGTTGTCCGTGGGGGATTTGCCGTGGCTGGCCGATCACGTTGTCGACGGGGTGGTGTTGTTTCCCGGCGCGGGATTCGTGGAGTTGGTGTTGCGGGCCGGCGACGAGGTCGGGTGCTCGGTGGTGGAGGAGCTGACGTTGTTGGCTCCATTGGTGTTGCCGCCGGATGGTGGGGCTCGGGTCCAGGTCGTCGTGGATGCTGCGGATGAGTCGGGTTCTCGGGGCGTGTGGGTCTATTCGCAGCGCGCGGGCTCGGATTCGGTGTGGGTGTTGCACGCACAGGGTGCGTTGGGTACGGGGTTGCCCGAGCCGGCCGCGGATTTGTCGGTGTGGCCGCCGGCGGGGGCCTCGGTGGTGGATGCGGGTGACGCGTATGAGGTGTTGGCGCGTCGGGGCTATGAGTATGGGCAGGCGTTTCGGGGTCTGCGTGCGTTGTGGCGGCGGGGGCGGGAAGTCTTTGCCGAGGTGACCGTCGGTGAGGGTGTGACGGTGGGAGGGTTTGGGATTCACCCGGTGGTGCTGGATGCGGCGCTGCATGCGTGGGGGGTTGCCGACGGCGGGGATGCGACGATGTTGCCGTTTTCGTGGCAGGGGGTGTGTTTGCATGCCGCGGGCGCGTCAAGGGTTCGGGTCCGGATAGCACCGGCTGGCGCCGGGGCGGTGTCGGTGGACTTGGCTGATGGTGCGGGCTTGCCGGTTTTGTCTGTGCGGGAGTTGGTGGTTCGTCCGGTCTCGGTGGGGGCGTTGTCGGCCGCGGTGGCGGCGGCTGCTGGTGGTGGCGGGGGGCTGTTCGAAGTCGCGTGGTCGCCGGTGCCATTGGGGCACAACGATATTAGTGATGATACGGTGGTGTGGGAGCCAAGCTCCGGAACTGACGGGGTGCAGGGATCGGTGCACGCGGCCACTCACGAGGCGTTGGGGGTGTTGCAGTCGTGGCTGGCCGGCGATGGGCCTGGGGTCCTGGTCGTGCTGACTCATCGGGCGGAGGGTTTGGCCGGTGAGGATGTCACGGATTTGGCCGGTGCGGCGGTGTGGGGGTTGGTGCGGTCTGCGCAGGCCGAGCATCCGGGTCGGGTGCTGTTGGTGGATTCGGATGGATCGGTGGATGTTAGAGAGGTAATTGGTTGTGGTGAGCCGCAATTAGTGGTGCGTTCCGGTGTGGCGCATGCGGCTCGGTTGGCCTCGGTGGGGGCGGGGGCGGTGTTGGAATTGGCGGCTGGCGGGTGGCGGTTGGCTGCTGGCGGTGGGGGCACGTTAGAGGATCTGGTGGTGCAGTCGTGCCCACGGGTGGAGTTGGCTGCCGGGCAGGTGCGGGTGGCGGTGGCTGCGGTGGGGGTGAATTTCCGGGATGTGTTGGTGGCGTTGGGGATGTATCCCGGCGGTGGGGAGTTGGGGGCTGAGGGTGCTGGGGTGGTCGTCGAGGTCGGTCCCGGGGTCCAGGGGCTGGCGGTGGGCGATGCGGTGCTGGGGTTGTTGGGGGTGGTGGGTTCTGAGGCGGTGGTGGATGCGCGGTTGGTGACCGCGGTGCCGGCGGGGTGGTCGTTGGTGCAGGCTGCCGGTGTGCCGGTGGTGTTTTTGACGGCGTTGTATGGGTTGTCGGTGTTGGCGGGGGTGAAGGCGGGTCAGCGGGTGTTGGTGCATGCCGCCACCGGTGGGGTGGGGATGGCCGCGGTGCAGCTGGCCCGGCATTGGGGTGCTGAGGTTTTCGCGACTGCCAGCCGTGGTAAGTGGGACACGTTGCGCGCGATGTGTTTTGACGATGCCCATATCGGTGATTCGCGGACGTTGGAGTTCGAGGAGAAGTTTCTGGCGGCCACCGGCGGCGCCGGGGTCGATGTGGTGCTCAACTCGCTGGCCGGGGAGTTCGTGGACGCGTCATTGCGGCTGTTGGTCGGCGGTGGGCGCTTCATCGAGATGGGCAAGACCGATCTTCGCGACCCCGAGGCGGTGGCGGACCAACATCGGGGTGTCGAATACCGGGCATTCGATCTGATGGAGGCCGGCCCGGACCATATCGCGGCGATGCTGGACGAGTTGAAGGGGTTGTTCGGCGACGGGGTGTTGGAGCCGTTGCCGGTCAAGGCTTTTGATGTGCGGTGCGCCTCGGCGGCATATCGCTTTGTCAGCCAGGCCCGCCAGATCGGCAAGGTGGTGCTGACCCTGCCCGACGGGCCTGGAAACGCCGTGCTGACCGGTTCAGGTGGTGGCCTGGCCGGCGGCACCGTGATCATCACCGGCGGTACCGGGATGGCAGGTTCAGCGGTCGCGAATCATCTGGTGGCCCGCTACGGGGTCGCGTACGTGGTGTTGGCCAGCCGCAGCGGCGCGGACGCCGAGGGTGTCGCGGAGTTGGTGGGCGAGCTCGAAAGCGCCGGCGCGCAGGTGTCGGTGGTGGCCTGTGATGTGGCCGACCGCGATGCCGTCGTGGCACTGATTGCCCAATTGCCGCCCCAATATCCGCTCAAGGGAGTGTTTCATGCCGCGGGGGTGCTCGATGATGGGCTGATCGCGTCGTTGACGCCGGAGCGCATGGACGCGGTACTGCGCGCCAAGGTCGATGGGGCGTGGAACTTGCATGAGCTCACCCAAGATCTGGATCTGTCTGCGTTCGTGATGTTTTCGTCGATGGCCGGAATCGTCGGCGCCCCGGGGCAGGGCAACTATGCCGCGGCCAATAACTTCCTCGACGGGTTGGCCGCCCACCGGCGTGCCCACGGCCTGGCCGGGTTGTCGGTGGCCTGGGGGCTGTGGGAACAAGCCAGCGCAATGACCCGACACCTGGCCGATCGCGACAAGGCCCGCATGACCCGGGCCGGGCTCGCGCCGCTACCCACGTTCCGGGCGTTACAGCTGTTCGACGACGCGATGCTGGCCGATCGCCCGGTGCTGGTGGCCGCCCGCCTCGACGCGGCAGGGCTGAGCGCAAGCGGTGGTGTGCCGCCGTTGCTTCGTGAGTTGGTCACTCGTCCGGGACGGCGGCTAGTCGCTGATACCGATAGCACGGTGTCGATGTCGGAGTTGGCCGCACGGCTGCAGGGGCTGAGTCCTGAGCAGCGTCACAGCCAGTTGGTGGAATTGGTGTGTACCAACGCCGCAACCGTTTTGGGTCGTTCGAGCGCCGATATCGACGCTGACGTGGCGTTCCAAGACCTCGGGTTTGACTCACTGACCGCCGTGGAACTGCGCAACCGTCTCAAAACTGCTACTGGTCTTACCCTTTCGCCCGCCCTGATCTTCGACTACCCAACCCCCACAGCGCTGGCCGAACACGTCGACGGACAGCTCAGCTCCACGACGATCGCCACCGGCACACCCAACAACGAACCCGACCGGTTGGCTCGTTTCAACGACATCGCCCGCGAACTGCAAACACTGGTCAACCAACCCGACTGGACCCCGGACGACCAAACACACTTCTCGGCCCGCATCCAAACCATCCTGACCGACCTCACCACCCGACCCCCCAACCAATCTCACCCCATCGACGACGACATCACCACCGCAACCGAAAGCCAACTCTTCGCCATCCTCGACGAAGATGTCGGCTCGTAATACCCGCAATGAGTAGGATGTCGTGCCACCGACAGACGTAGCAATCATCGGACTCGCGTGCAGGTTCCCCGCCGCTGCCAACCCCGCCGAGTTCTGGCGCCTCATGTGCGATGGACTCGAAGTCACGCAGTTGCGGCGGGCAATGTCGCCGACTTCGACGCCGACTTCTTCAACCTATCGCCGCGCGAGGCACGCGCCATGGACCCCCGCCAACGGCTGGCGCTCGAACTGACCTGGGAACTGCTAGAAGACGCATTCGTGGTGCCGGAAACGGTACGCGGAGAGCAGGTTGCGGTTTACCTGGGAGCGATGAACGACGACTACGCCTTTCTGACGCTTCGCGACGCTCCGGATAACCTTGATCATCACTCGTTTGCCGGCATCAGCCGGGGGATGATCGCCAACCGGATCTCGTATGCCTTCGGGTTGCATGGCACCAGCGTGACCGTCGATTCCGGTCAATCGTCCTCGCTCGTGACAGTTCACCTCGCATGTGAAAGTCTCCGCACAGGTGAGTCGCCGCTGGCTATCGCCGGCGGGGTCCATCTCAACCTGGCGAACGAAACGGCGGTGCTTGAAACAGAATTCGGCGCGGTGTCGACTTCGGGCCACACCTATGCGTTCGACGAACGTGCGGACGGTTACGTGCGGAGTGAAGGAGGTGGCCTGGTACTCTTGAAACCGCTACACGCCGCCCTCGACGACGGAAATCGAATCCGCGCAATCATTCGCGGCAGCGCGGTCGGCAATGCGGGACACACCGCCGGACAGACCGTGCCCTCGGCTTCTGGGCAAGCCGAAGTCATGCGACGTGCATTGTCCAGCGGGGGCCTGGATATCACCCAGGTCCACTACGTCGAAGCGCACGGCACTGGCACCGAAGTCGGGGACCCGATCGAGGCGAGGGCGCTGGGTGAGATATTCGCCGGGCGTCAACACCCGGTGAGTGTGGGTTCCGTGAAGACCAACATAGGCCACGCCGGAGGCGCCTCAGGAATCGCGGGCCTGCTCAAAACGGTACTGGCAATCGAAAATGCGGTGATTCCACCAAGTCTCAACTATGTCAGCGCAAATCCCGGGATTGATATGGAAGTCCTTGGGTTGCACGTGAACACCACGCTGACAGCGTGGCCGGTGGGGGATGGCCCGCGGCGGGCCGGGGTGTCGTCGTTCGGAATGGGCGGGACCAACGCGCATGTAATTATCGAACAGCCAGCTGCTGTGCTGGAAAGTGTTGCGCCCAAACGAGATGACAGCAATCCGGTCATTCCTTGGGTGGTCTCTGCTCGTTCGGCGGAAGCGTTGGGGAATCAGGCAGCGCGGTTGTTGACGCGTGTGGGCGAGCATGCCGAGCTGGATGTGGTGGATGTGGGGTGGTCGTTGGTTTCGACGCGGTCGGTGTTTGAGCATCGGGCGGTGGTGGTGGGCGCCGATCGTGCGGCTCTGATGGGGGGGTTGGCGGGGTTGGCTGCTGGTCAGCCGGGCGCGGATGTGGTGGTGGGTCGGGCGCAGTCGGTGGGAAAGACGGTGTTTGTGTTTACCGGGCAGGGGTCGCAGTGGCTGGGTATGGGTCAGCAGCTGTTTGGACGTTTTTCGGTGTTTCGGCGGGCTTTTGATGAGGCCGCGGCGGCGGTGGATCCGCATTTGAGGTTGCCGTTGCGGCAGGTGATGTGGGGCGCTGATGCGGCGCTGTTGCAAAGCACCGAGTTCGCCCAGCCGGCGTTGTTTGCCGTCGAGGTGGCGTTGGCGGCGTTGTTGCGGTCCTGTGGTGTCTTGCCGGATTTTGTGATGGGTCATTCGGTGGGTGAGATCACCGCGGCCTATGTGGCCGGGGTGTTGTCGTTGGCCGATGCGGCCAACGTGGTGGCGGGTCGGGGCCGGTTGATGGCAGGGTTGCCGAACGATGGGGTGATGGTTGCGGTGGCCGCCAGCGAGGACGAGGTGGCGCCGTTGCTGGGCGAGGGTGTGGATATTGCGGCGGTCAATGGCCCGAATTCGGTGGTGATTTCGGGTGAGGGAGCTGCGGTAGGCGCGGTGGCGGATCGGTTGGCGGGGTGGGGTCGCCGGGTGCATCGGTTGGCGGTCTCGCATGCGTTTCATTCGGGGTTGATGGAGCCGATGCTGGCGCAGTTCGCACAAGTGCTCGCCGAGGTGTCGGTGACAGAGCCGCGAATTGGTTTGGTGTCCAACGTGACTGGTCAGTTGGCTGGGCCTGGGTATGGGTTGCCCCAGTACTGGGTCGAGCATGTGCGTCGGCCGGTGCGCTTTGCCCGGGGGGTGCAGACAGTGGAGTCCCTGGGGGCTGGGGTGTTTGTGGAGGTGGGTCCTGGTGGGGGTTTGACGGCAGCCGTGGAACAGTCGCTGACAACCGAGCAAGGGGCCTCGATGGTGGCGTTGGCCAAGGATCGTCCCGAGGTCGAGTCGCTGCTGACCGCACTGGGTCAGTTGTTCACCGCGGGTGTGAGGGTGGATTGGGGTGGTGTGTTAGGCGGGTTGACAGCTCGGCAAGTGGAGTTGCCGACGTATGGGTTTGTGCGGCAGCGATTTTGGTTGGGCGCTGGTGGATCTGGTGGGGGAGAAGCGTCGCGCCCACTAACGAGTCAGTCGGCCGGCTTGGCCGAGCGGTTGCAGCAGCTGAGTCCTAACGAGCAGCACCGTCAGCTGGTGGAGTTGGTGTGCGTGCACGCGGCAACCGTCTTGGGGCACTCGAGCAGCGATGACATCGATATTGAGCGTGCTTTTTCCGACCTCGGGTTCGACTCAATGACCGGCGTCGAACTGCGCAACCGTCTCAAAACCGATACCGCGTTGGCCGGACTAGCACTGCCGCGCACCCTAATCTTCGACTATCCCACTCCAACAGCGTTAGCCGCTCACCTCGCTCAACAATTGCTGCGCGGCCATCACGAAGAATCCGACGACGAGAGGATCTGGTCTTCGCTGAGAAAGATTCCTCTCCAGGAGCTTCGGAGAACCGGATTGCTCGACAAGCTATTGCTGCTAGCCGGCCTGCCCGAAAAGTCGCATTCTGATTCAACTGTCAGCGACGACGTCATCGACGCGCTGAGCCCCGACGCCTTAGTCGCGATGGCGCTTAACCCAGCGGATGACGATGACGTTCAATGACGAAATCCAGGCTGGCGGGCCCAATTACGCGAATGCCAACAGGCGCTTATGCGACAGATGTTGAATACGTGCGACTTTGCGGGACCGCCCACAACGACTTAGACTTCGGACATCGGGGAGTCCTGTTTGGGCAGCGTAAGTATTAACGAGGCAGGGGCATGAGCGTCATCGCAGGTGTGTTCGGTGCGTTGCCACCGCATCGTTACAGCCAGAGCGAGGTTACCGACTCCGTTGTCGAGTTCCCCGGTTTGAAGGAGCACGAGGAGATTATTCGGCGTCTACACGCCGGCGCGAAGGTCAACACTCGCCACCTGGTGTTGCCGCTGGAGAAATACCCGTCGCTGACCGACTTCGGCGATGCGAACGAAATCTTCATCGAAAACGCAGTGGAACTTGGCTGCGAGGCACTGCTGGGCGCGCTTGATGAGGCGGGCTTGCAACCCCAGGACATCGACATGATCGCCACCACGACGGTTACCGGCGTCGCGGTGCCGTCGTTGGATGCCCGGATCGCCGGACGACTCGGCCTGCGCCCGGATGTGCGCCGGATGCCGCTGTTCGGACTGGGCTGCGCGGCCGGGGCGGCCGGGGTGGGCCGGCTGCACGACTATCTGCGCGGTGCGCCCGACGACGTCGCGGTGCTGGTGTCAGTCGAGCTTTGCTCGCTCACCTTTCCGGCGGTCAAGCCAACTGTGTCGGGTCTGGTCGAGACCGCAATGTTCGGTGACGGAGCGGCCGCAGTGGTGGCCGTCGGCGAGCGTCGTGCCGAACAGATTCGGGCCGGCGGGCCGGACATCATCGCTTCGCGCAGTCGTCTCTACCCCGAATCGCTGCACATCATGGGCTGGAACGTCAGCCCCTCTGGCCTGCAGCTTGTGCTGTCTCCCGAGCTGACGACCGTTATCGAGCGGCACCTGGCCGACGACGTCAATCGGTTCCTGACCGCGCACGGGCTGAGCAAGGATGACATCGGCGCTTGGATCAGCCATCCCGGTGGTCCCAAGGTCATCGACGCGATCACCAAGAGCCTCGAGCTGCCCCCGGAGGCGCTCGAGCTGACCTGGCGCTCGCTGGGCGAGATCGCTAACCTCTCGTCGGCTTCGGTGCTACACATATTGCGCGACACCATCGCCAAACCGCCGCGCAGCGGAAGCCCTGGGCTGATGATCGCGATGGGTCCCGGATTCTGTTCTGAACTCGTGCTATTGCGCTGGCACTGAGTCGGTGATTTCGACGGTCAGTCCTGGCCGGGGGCTCAGTGCGGCGAGGTTGTGTGCGCGGATCCGCTGAGCGGGCAACCGGAGCCTGGTCCTGGCGACCAGCCGGGCGAGCATCACGGTCATCTCGGTGGTCGCCATGACTGCTCCGATGCATCGGTGCAGCCCTCCGCTGAACGGGATGAACTCGTGTGGTGCGGGCTTGCGGTAATCCGGTGAGCCGGGGTCCCAGCGCAGCGGCCGGAATTCGGTTGGTTCGGGCCATACCTCGGGGATGCGGTGGGTGACGTAGGGGCTGAAGATCAGCAACCGTCCCGCCCGAATGCGGTGCCCGTCGAACCAGAGGTCACGCATCACCCTACGGGCGGAGATCACTCCGGGCGTGTACAGCCGAAGTGTCTCGTGGACGACGCCGTTGACGTAGGTCAGCGCGGCGAGGTCGTTGGCGGCCGGCGGTCGATCGCCGAGCACGCGATTCACTTCGTCGGCGGCAGTGTCCCAGGCGCCCGGGAGGGTCAGCAGCGTGTAGGTCGCCCAGGCCATCGCCCCGCTGGTGGTCTCGTAGCCGGCGGTGATAAGCGAAATGATTGAATCGCGAATCTCGTTGTCGCTCAATGCATAGCCTTCGTCGCCGCGACCATTGATCAACATGGTCAACATGTGGTCGTCGGGTCTGGGCGCGGTGCGGGCTTCCGCGATCTGGGCGTCGATGAGGTCGTTGATGCGTGTTCGGGCGGCCATTGCCCGCCGCCATGCCGGCGAGTTGGCCCACCGCTGCAGGTGCATGACTTGCGGTAGCCGATGGGTTAGATCCAGCAGGGGCTGGAGTTGTTCACCAAGGAAGTCGGAGTGGGCGGCTATGCGCTGGCCAAACAGCGACTCGGCGGTGCTGCGCCGGACCGCCGAGCGGAACTGTTGGTAGATGTCCAGCCGCTGTCCGAGCCGCCAGCCGTCGATCACGGTGTCGATATTGGACACCATGGTCTGCACGTAGTTCTGTATCTCTCGGTGACGCAGCCCGGGCGCCACGACGCTGCGACGACGCTGATGGTCCGTGCCGTCGCTAACGATCAGCGCGGTAGGTCCGTCAACGATAGCCAGGCTCTCAAAAGTCTCCCGCCAGCTGAACGCATCGGCATTGGCGAACACGAACTTGTTCGCCTCGGCTCCCAGCAGGTAGGTGTAGCCGTACCGGCCGACCCCGGAATTGATCACCGGACCCCGCCGCCGATACAGGGCCAGCAACGCTTCGCCGGGTAGGTAGGGCACCGGCCGGTACGGTGGTTTCCTCATTGAGTTTCGCCCGGCGTGGGGCCTGGCGAGTCCAGGAACTGCTGAACGGCTTCCGTCAGAATCCCGCCGCCCCGGGTGTTGAGATGAATCCCGTCGATGTGAAACTCCCACCCGTTGATCCGGGAGATCTCATCGAAACTGTGGCGCAGGATCATCCCCCGGACCAGATAGTCGCGGTAGAAAGACGGAAAGGAGAACCGGGTAAACGGCTTAGCGGTCTGCGCGCGGTCCAGCTGATCCTGGAAGGACTCATAGAACTCGATGTAGTCGGTGCCTTCCCGCGCCGAGACATCGCGGATCACGCCGTTGAAGGCGGCGAATAGGTCATTCAGCCGTGACTGAACCGCATCCTTGGAATGAAGGTCTTCTCCGACGGGCGCAAGGGAACTCAGTGCGATCCTCGCGTTCGTCTCCCGCTGCAGCCGCTGCGTGATCAGTTCGAGGTTCTCCTCGAATCGCTGCACAGTGGGCTCCTCGGGCACCCGCTTCCACACTCGAACGATTCTCCGGAAATTCGGAAAGACGCTGGCCACAATGTCGTTCGTTCCGATCAGGATGATCACCCGGTCGGGCTGTGTAGCGATCACGCGGCCGAGACGCCTGACGATGTTGAACGACAGATCACCGCCCACCCCCTGGTTGACGAACCGAAACCGCTTGTTTTGCGGCCGGCTCTCCAGCTCGGCGATCCACCGGTAGGTTCCTTTCGACGCGGTGGTGCTCGAACCCACGCACACCACTTTTTCTATTGCTGTGCTCATTCGAGCATCTCCGACAGCTCCAACCAGCGGCTTTCCGTAGTGGCGACTTCATGTTCAAGGACGCGTAATTCTTGGGTGAGCCGGGTTAGCGTGGCGTGGTCGGACTGGTCATGCTCGGCGAGTTCGGTGTGTTTGGCCGCAATTCGGTCAGCCAGGCGTGCGAGCTGGCGGTCGATCGAGGCCAGCTCCTTCTCGGCGGCACGTCGCTGCGCTCCGGACATCGCCTGCGGCTTGGCCGAAGCGGTTGGTGGCCGGGGCGATTCCTGCGCGGCCTTGGCTGAGGACGTTTTCGGGGCAGCCAGCCGCAGATATTCGTCGATGCCACCGGGCAGATGCCGCAACCGCCCGTCCAGAATCGCGTACTGCTGATCGGTGACACGTTCGAGCAGGTATCGGTCATGCGAGACGACGATCAAGGTGCCCGCCCAGGAGTCGAGCAGGTCCTCGGTGGCGGTCAGCATGTCGGTGTCAACGTCGTTGGTGGGCTCGTCGAGAAGCAGCACGTTCGGCTCGGATAACAACGTGAGCATGAGCTGCAACCGGCGCCGCTGACCGCCGGAGAGTTCGCCGACCCGCGCGGACAACTGGCCGCGGGCGAAACCGAGTCGCTCCAACAGCTGGGCCGGGGTGACCTCGCGGCCCTCGACCTGATAACCGCCGGCCAGCCTGCCCAGTACGTCGGCGATCCGGTCGCCGGCGAGTTCGGCTAGCTGATCGCCTTGCTGATCGAGCACAGCCAGCCGAACCGTCTTGCCGCGCTTGACGCGTCCGGAGTCTGGCGCAATGGTGCCGGCGATCAATCCCAGCAGCGTCGATTTCCCGGCAGCGTTGGCCCCGACGATGCCGGTGCGCTCACCCGGCGCGATCCGCCATTCGATATCACGCAGGACCGGGCGGCCGTCGAACGAGACCGACACGTCGAGCAGATCGACGACGTCCTTTCCGAGCCGTGCGGTAGCCAGCTTGGCCAACTCGACGGTGTTGCGCAGTGGGGGCACGTCGGCGATCAGCTGGTTGGCCGCCTCGATCCGAAACTTCGGCTTCGAGGTCCGTGCCGGCGCGCCCCGACGTAGCCACGCCAGCTCCTTGCGCATCAGGTTCTGCCGCTTGGCCTCGGCGGCGGCGGCCAGCCGGTCCCGCTCGACGCGCTGCAGCACATACGCCGCGTACCCGCCTTCGAACGGTTCGACGATCCCGTCGTGCACCTCCCATGTTGTGGTGGCGACTTCGTCGAGAAACCAGCGGTCATGTGTCACCAGCAGCAGCCCGCCGGTGTTGCGTGCCCAGCGTTGTCGCAGATGGCCGGCCAGCCAGGTGATGCCTTCGATGTCCAGGTGGTTGGTGGGCTCGTCGAGGGCGATCACGTCCCATTCGCCGACCAGCAGCTTGGCCAGCTGCACCCGTCGGCGTTGCCCGCCGCTGAGGATGGAAACCGTTGCTTCCCAGCCGATATCAGTCACCAGCCCGCCGACTACATCGCGGACACGTGCGTCGCCTGCCCACTGGTGTTCGGCTTGGTCGCCGACGAGTGTCCAGCCGACGGTGCGGTCCGGGTCGAGAGTGTCGGCCTGGCTGAGCGCGCTGACCCGTAAACCGCTGCGCTGGGTGACCCGGCCGGAATTCGGCCGCAGCTCACCGGTCAGCAGACCCAGCAGGCTGGACTTGCCGTCCCCATTTCGGCCCACGATGCCGATGCGCGCTCCGTCGTTAACTCCGAGCGTGACTGACTCGAATACCACCTGAGTCGGATATTCCAGGTGTACGGCCTCGGCTCCCAGTAGGTGCGCCACCGGGCCAAAGTTACCGGCCGGAGACGCCTGGAGGATTTGGCCGGGATCTGGGGCGGGGCGCCTCTAACGCCACTAGGCGTTTTGGGTTAAGTCAGACCCGGAGGTCGACACAGAGAGAGGCGCCCCGCCATTGTCGAGTTTGACACGACAAGGCCGGGCTGAAAAGTAGATCGGTCGCCGTCTTCTTGCTCTAGCCGACCGGGCAGCGTCAGTAGAGCCTGCTACGATCGAATGTATGTTCGAATCTTGGTACGCGTCGCGTTCGACGCCGGAGTCGGCGGCGCTGCTGGACCGGGTGAGCGACGCGGCTCGCGCGGAAGCCCGGGCTGCTGCGGAGCGGCTGGTGGCGATCGGTGAATTGTTCGTGTTGCGCTGTCGCGATTCGGGGGAGCGCGAGGACTGGGCGGCAGACACCTGGGATGCGGTCGCGGCACAGGTGGCGGCCGCAATGCGGACCAGTGTGGCGATGGCGGTCAGTTACCTGCACTACGCGATGGCGCTACGCAACCGGCTACCGGAGGCGGGCAAGGTGTTCCGGGCCGGTGACATCGACTACCGGGCGTTTCAAACCATTGTGTTTCGTACCGAGTTGATCACCGACCCCGACGCACTGGCGACGGTCGATGCCCAGCTGGCGGCGCTGTTGGCGCGATGCCCGTCGATCACGCGCGGGCGGCTGGCCGCCGCGGTCGACCACATTGTGGCCAAAGTGGATCCCGATGCGGTGCGCCGGGCGGCCGAGGCGGCTAAAGATCGGTTTGTTGACATCGACGCCACCGACACCGGTATGGCTGCGGTGACCGGATCTGTGTTGCCGGCTGCCGGGGCGGCTTTGGATCGCCGGCTCGACGAGCTTGCGGTCACGGTGTGCGAGGGCGATCCACGCACTCGCGCGCAGCGCCGCGCCGATGCCCTGGGCGCCCTGGCTTCCGGTGTCGACCGGCTGGTGTGCGGCTGCGAGTCGGGCGACTGCGCGGCCACCGCGCCGTCTGCGGGGTCCAATGTCGTGATTCACGTGGTCGCCGAGCAGGCCAGCGTCGAGGGCACCGGGACCACACCCGGTGTGCTGCCCGGCGCCGAGGGGCTCATCCCGGCCGAGCTGGTCGCCGAGCTGGCCAAGTCCGCCAGACTGCAGCCGCTGACCCCGTTCCTCGACGCCCCACCGGAGCAGGGCTACACCCCCTCGTCCAAACTCGCCGATTTCGTGCGGTGCCGGGATCTGACGTGTCGGGCGCCGGGCTGCGACCGCCCAGCTCCTCATTGTGATCTGGATCATACCATCCCGCATGCCGACGGCGGCACCACGCACGCGTCAAACCTGAAGTGTCTGTGCCGTTTTCATCATCTGCTGAAAACGTTCTGGGGCTGGCGCGACATTCAGCTACCCGACGGCACGGTGATCTGGATACTTCCCGACGGGCACATCTACGTCACCACCCCGGGCAGCGCCCTGCTGTTCCCCAGTCTTTGTGCGCCCACCGGTGAGCTGCCCCAACCCGAGCCGCGCGGCGCCGACCACTGCGGCAGCCCCGACGCGATGATGCCCAAGCGCACCCGCACCCGCGCCCAGAATCGCGCCAACAGCATCGCCGCCGAACGTCGACACAACCGGCAGGTCCGGCAAGCGGAACGCAGACAACGCCAGGCGGCCTACTTCGGTCCCGCCCCGCCGAGCGACAGCAACGATGAGCCGCCGCCATTCTGACGGCCGGTCAACGGTTTCACCCAGAGGCGACGGCGAAGAGGCGCCATTCGCCGGGCACGCCCTTGAGTTGGTGCCCGCCGCGGTCCTCGAACTCGAGTCCTGACCCGATTACGAGGTCGTGCAGCGTGCTGGACACGAGCACGTCGTTCGGCCCTGCCAGGGCGCTCACGCGTGCCCCGATGTGCACACCGATACCGCCAATGTCATCGCCGCGGACCTCGCACTCGCCAGTGTGCAACCCGGCGCGCACCTCGATGCCGAGGGACTGCACCGCGTCGCGGATTGCCATTGCGCAGCGGATCGCTCGCTGAGGGCCGTCGAACGTCGCAAGGAAGCCGTCTCCTAACGTGTTCACCTCGCGGCCTCGAAACCGAACAAGCTGCGCCCGGACGACGGCGTCGTGCGCATCGAGCAACGCATGCCAGTCACGGTCGCCGATCTCCGCCGCGCGACGCGTCGAGTCGACGATGTCGGTGAAGAGCACCGTAGCGAGCACCCGATCGTCGGCCACTTCTGCCTGGTGGCCGGTGAGGAATTCGTAGATCTCCTGAAAGGACGGGCGCCATGGTTCGACGAAGTGGTACATGTTGCGCCCCGGGAGCTGGACGTACTTCGCGCCCGATATGTGGTCAGCGACGTACTTGCCCATCGCGGGTACGAGTATCGGGTCGTCGGTGTGGTGGACGACCAAGGGTTGGCACGCGGACTGCCGGCAGCAGCGCTCGCACGTCCACTTCGGATAAGAGCGGCATGACGAGAGCTACTGTCCCTGGGCTCGCCGCCAGACGTTCTTGTCGGGCCCACGTTGCCCGGATCTCATCGTTCCACGGCATGTCCGGATTCAAGACATGCTGGAACTCCCCCGTGCCCCACATGGCGACCACCGCAGCGATCGCTCCCGCGAGATCGGCGACGCCCGACGGATCCGCGTAGCCCTCAAGCACGACCAGTGCGGCCGTGCGGGATGGATGTGTTGCCGCAAACAGCGCCCCCGTCGCGAACGAGCCGACGATGGTGACGAGGACCGCATCACGACTCCCGAGATCGTCCAACACCGCGGTGATGCTGTCGGCCCATTGCTCCAACGTCGGCAGCGCGCCGGGTGTGACGGGATCGGACGCTCCCGTGCCCGGCTGGTCGAAGAAGATGAGCCGACCGAGCGATGTCATCGCCTCAACCCACCCTTGAAGGGACGGTAACTCCGGCAGGATTTCGCAGCAGGTGAACCAGTTTGGGACGAACACAATGTCGCGAGGTCCTCCGCGTGTCGTGCGATAGGCGACGCGCAAGTCCCCGTTTAGCGCATAGCGCGTCTCTGAGAACATTGCGGAAGTGTAAGCCGAGGAGCAGATCGAATTTGGTGCCATTTATCCAGCTGCCAACGCAAAGTGTTTCGCGTCTTCGTTTTCATCATCTGCTGGAAACGTTTTGGGGCTGGCACGACAAACAAGCGCCGACCACCCGCGCCCAAAACCACGCCAACCGATCGCCGCCGAACGCAGGCGCAACCGGGTAAACCGGCAAACCCTGGCCACACAGCAGCAACGGCAAGAAATCCCCGTCACCCCAAACGACGAACCCCCGCCCTTCTGACCCGAGAGCACACCAACACCACGCCGCGGCTGGCAGACCGAGCGACTCAAACCGTGAGGCTCCCAGATGTGCCATGATGTCCACGCTGTCAAGATGTGCACACCAGGGAGCAGCGGTGGATCTCAATTTTTCGATGGTCACGCGACCGATCGAGCGTCTGGTGGCCACGGCGCAGAACGGCCTGGAAGTCCTACGGCTGGGCGGCCTGGAAACTGGCAGCGTCCCGTCGCCGTCTCAGATCGTCGAGAGCGTATCGATGTACAAGCTGAAACGGTACTTTCCGCCGGACAGCCGGCCCGGGCAGCCGCCGGTGGGCCCGCCGGTGCTGATGGTGCACCCAATGATGATGTCGGCGGACATGTGGGACGTCACCCGTGAGGACGGCGCGGTGGGGATTCTGCACGCCAGTGGGCTGGATCCCTGGGTCATCGACTTCGGCTCGCCCGACAAGGTCGAAGGCGGAATGCGACGGAACCTGGCCGACCACATCGTCGCGCTCAGTCAGGCGATCGATACGGTGAAGGATGTCACCGGCCACGATGTGCACCTGGTCGGGTATTCGCAGGGCGGGATGTTCTGCTACCAGGCCGCGGCATACCGGCGTTCGAAGAACATCGCCAGCATCGTGGCGTTCGGTTCCCCGGTGGACACCCTGGCCGCGTTGCCCATGGGCATCCCGGCGAACTTCGGCGCTGCGGTCGCCGATTTCATGGCGGATCACGTCTTCAACCGGTTGGACATCCCAAGCTGGTTGGCGCGCACCGGTTTTCAGATGATGGATCCGCTGAAAACCGCCAAGGCCCGGGTCGATTTCGTGCGTCAGCTGCATGATCGTGAGGCACTGTTGCCGCGGGAACAGCAGCGCAGATTCCTTGAGTCCGAAGGGTGGATCGCGTGGTCCGGCCCGGCGATCTCGGAGCTGCTCAAGCAGTTCATCGCGCACAACCGAATGATGACCGGCGGTTTCGCCATCAGCGGGCAGATGGTGACGCTCACCGATATCACCTGCCCGGTTTTGGCGTTCGTCGGCGAGGTCGACGACATCGGCCAGCCGGCGTCCGTGCGCGGCATCCGGCGGGCGGCGCCGAACGCCGAGGTTTTCGAATGTCTAATACGGACAGGACATTTCGGTCTGGTCGTCGGGTCCAGGGCGGCACAGCAGAGCTGGCCGACCGTCGCCGAGTGGGTGCGCTGGGTCTCCACCGGTGGCGACAAGCCGGCGAGCATCGACCTGATGGCAGATCAGCCGGCCGAGCACACCGACAGCGGTGTTGCATTTAGCTCTCGGCTCGCGCACGGCCTGGGGGAGGTCTCCGAGGCGACGGTAGCGCTCGCTCGCGGTGCGGTTGATGCGGTCGTCGCCGCGAACAAATCAATGCGCACGCTGGCCGTGGAAACGGTCCGGACGCTGCCGCGACTGGCCCGGCTGGGACAGATCAACGACCATACCCGGATCTCGCTGGGCCGCATCATCGACGAACAGGCGCACGACGCCCCGCAGGGCGAATTCCTGTTGTTCGACGGGCGCGTGCACACTTATGAGGCCGTGAACCGGCGTATCAACAACGTTGTTCGCGGTCTGATCGAAGTCGGCGTGCGGCAGGGCGACCGAGTGGGCGTGCTGATGGAGACGCGGCCCAGTGCGCTGGTCGCGATCGCCGCTTTGTCCCGGCTCGGTGCGGTTGCCGTGGTGATGCGGCCAGACGCCGACCTGGCCGCAACCGTCCGGCTCGGGGGAGTGACCGAGATCCTGACCGACCCCACCAATCTCGATGCCGCGCGCACGTTGCCGCGTCAGGTGCTGGTGCTGGGCGGTGGTGAGTCGCGCGATCTGGATGTGCCGGAGGACGCCGACGTCATCGACATGGAAAAGATCGACCCGGACGCCGTCGAACTCCCCGCGTGGTATCGGCCCAACCCGGGATTGGCGCGGGACCTGGCGGCCATCGCGTTCACCACGGCCAGCGGCGAGCTGGTCGCCAAGCAGATCACCAACTATCGCTGGGCGGTGTCGGCCTTCGGAACCGCATCGACGGCCGCCCTCGACCGCAAAGACACCGTGTACTGCTTGACCCCGCTGCACCACGAATCCGCGCTGTTGGTCAACCTGGGTGGCGCGGTCGTCGGCGGTACCCGCATCGCGCTGTCGCGCGGCCTGCAACCGGACCGGTTCGTCCAGGAGATACGGCAGTACGGCGTCACGGTGGTGTCCTACACCTGGGCGATGCTCCGCGAGGTCGTCGACGATCCGGCGTTTGTGCTGCAGGGCAATCATCCGGTGCGGCTGTTCATCGGCTCGGGTATGCCTACCGGATTGTGGGAGCGGGTCGTCGACGCGTTCGCACCCGCGCACGTCGTCGAGTTCTTCGCCACCACCGACGGACAGGCGGTATTGGCCAACGTGTCCGGCGCCAAGATCGGCAGCAAGGGTCGTCCGTTGCCCGGTGCCGGCCACGTCGAGCTCGGTGCCTACGACGCCGAGCATGACCTGATCCTGGAAAACGACCGCGGTTTCGTACAGGTCGCGGACGTCAACCAGATCGGTGTGCTACTCGCTCAATCCAACGGGCCGATCGATCCGACCGCGTCCGTCAAGCGCGGAGTCTTCGCTCCCGCCGACACCTGGATATCGACCGAGTATCTGTTCCGCCGCGACGAGGACGGGGACTACTGGCTGGCGGGTAGGCGCGGCTCGGTGGTCCACACCCCGCGCGGGATGGTCTATGCCGAGCCGGTTACCGACGCGCTCGGCCTCATCAACGGCGTCGACCTCACGGTGACCTACAGCGTGTCGGTGGGTGCTCAGCAGGTGGCGGTGTCGGCGGTGACGCTGTTGCCGGGAGCGACCATCACGGCGGCCGACTTGACCGAAGCCGTCGCCAGCATGCCCGTCGGGCGTGGACCCGACATCGTGCACGTGGTGGCGGAGATGCCACTCAGCCCGACGACCTACCGTCCAACCGTCAGTGCACTGCGCGCGGCCGGGATTCCCAAGTCGGGACGCCAGGCATGGTATTTCGATGCCGGCGGCAACGAGTTCCGGCGCTTGACTCCCGCCGTGCGCACAGAGCTGACTCGCGGGCACCGACACACCAATGCTTGACGATTCGCTGCTGAGCATTCTGGTATGCCCAGCTGACCGGGGTCCCCTGATGCTGGTCGACCAGGATGACGAGGCCGGCGGCCAATTGCTCTACAACCCGCGGCTGCGGCGCGCCTATCGCATCGACGACGGCATCCCGGTGCTGCTGGTCGACGAGGCCCGCGACGTCGACGACGACGAGCACGCCCGGCTCATGGCACGAGGTCGTCCGGCAGATCCCCAGTGAGGTAGCGCTGCAGGTTCGGCGCGATGGTTTGCGCGATCTGTTCGGGCGGCAGCGACGCGAACGGCTCGATTTGCACGATGTAGCGGGCCATGACCACACCCATCAACTGCGTTGCGACGAACTGGGCGCGGATGATGCCCGTCCCCGGTGGTGTGTCGACGCGAGAACCCACTTCGGCGACGACCACCTCCTGAAGGAAGGAGCGCGCCAGATTCACGTCGGTGCCGACCAGCAACGAACGAAGCGTCGCGATCAACCCCGCGCCGAGTTCGGAATCCCAAATCGGCAGCAGCACCGATGGCAGCCGCAACCCGAGCTCCTCCACCGGCGTTTCCCGCATCGGCACGAGCACCGCCATCGGGTCGATTGGAATATGGATCGCTGCGGCGAAGAGCTGCTGCTTGGTCCCGAAGTAGTGATGCACCAGCGCGGCATCTACTCCGGCCCCGGTGGCGATCGCCCGTATCGATGTTCGGTCAATGCCGTTGCGCGCAAACAAGTTTCGGGCACTAGCCAGAATGCGGTCACGAGTATCGGAACTGCCGGCCGGTCGCCCGGGCCGCCTGCGCGCAGTGTTGGTGGCCGCCACGCTATGGCGTCCGTCGCCGCAGCGTCGCCGCGGCCAGGCACAACGCCGCGATCGCGAAACCCAGAACGACGACGATGTCGCGCACCGCGACGCCGGTCAGTTGCGAATGCGCACCCACCTGCTGCAGGGCTTCCAGCGCGTAGCTGGCCGGCAGCACGTTGCTGACCCACTGCAGCCAGTGAGCCATCAATGCTCGAGGGACGATGATGCCGGCCAGCAGCAGCTGCGGCACCATCACCAGCGGTATGAACTGCACTGCCTGAAACTCGGTGCGGGCGAACGCACTACATAGCAGGCCCAGGCCAACGCCCAGCACGGCATTGACGATCGCGATCACGAACACCCACACAGGGCTGCCCGCAGTGTCGAAGCCCAGCAACCAAAACGACACGGCGCAAGCCACAATCGCTTGCACCGCAGCGGCAATCGAGAACGCGGTGCCATAGGCGATCAGCAGGTCGAGCCGGCGCAGCGGAGTGGTCAGAATGCGCTCCAACGTCCCCGAGGCGCGTTCGCGCTGCATCGTTATCGAGGTGATGATGAACATCACGAAAAGCGGGAAAAGACCCAGCAGGATCAGGCAGGCGTTGTTGAACGGCGTCGGGCTCCCCGGGCGGTGCGGAGCATTTTCGAACATGAAGTACATCAGCGTTATGACCAGGACTGGCACCACCAAGATCAGCGCGACGCTGCGGTGATCGGCGGCCAGCTGGCGCAGGATTCGCGTCGTGGTGGCTGCGTAAGGCTTCAGGGACGCCCGTAGCCCTATCCGGCTTGGAGCGTGGTGCTGTGCTTGATGATGGACAGAAACGCGTCCTCCAGTGACGTGCATCCGGTGTCCTCTCGTAGTTGGGTCGGGGTGGTGTGCGCAACCAACTCACCGTCGCGCATCAGCAACAGATCACCGCAGTGGTCGGCTTCGTCCATCACATGACTGGAGACCAACAGCGTGGTCCCGCCCCGGGCAAGCTCGTCGAACTGCTCCCAGAGATCCGCCCGCAGCACGGGGTCCAGGCCCACGGTGGGCTCGTCGAGCACGAGCAGATCAGGCTGACAGACCAGCGCGCACGCCAGCGACACCCTGGTGCGCTGACCGCCGGAGATGTTGCCGCAGAAGGCGGTGCTGTGATCCGTCAACCCAACCCGCTCGATGGCGACTTCGGCGGCGTGGTTGTCGAAGCCATAGAGCGACGCGACGTAGCGGACGTTGTCGATGATTCGCAGGTCGTTGTAGATCGTCGGGTCCTGCGGCATGTATCCGACTCGACGGCGCAGTGTCGCGGACCCGGCCGGTTGGCCCAGCACAGAGACGGTGCCCGCCGTGACGATCTGGGTGCCGACGATACAACGCATCAGCGTGGTCTTACCGCACCCGGACGGCCCGAGCAGCCCGGTGATGGTGCCCCGGGCTATCCGCACCGAGAAGTCTTGCAGCGCTGGGTGTTTGAAACGGATCACGCGCAGATGCTCGATGCTGACGGCCGGCTCGGCGCCCCTAGCCAATAATTCATCACTCGATGAACTCATCATGTGATGAATATGCGCCCCTGCTGGAGGGTTGTCAAGAGCCCTGGTGCAGAATCTGTCCGGTGAGCGCAGAGCAACTGCTGGTCGACCCGGTCGCGGCCGCGCATCGATTACTCGGCGCCACCATTACCGGACAGGGAGTGCGGGCCATCGTCGTGGAGGTCGAGGCGTACGGCGGGGTTCCCGATGGTCCCTGGCCGGATGCCGCGGCCCACTCGTACCGCGGTCTCAACGGGCGTAACGCCGTGATGTTCGGGCCGCCCGGCCGGCTCTACGCCTACCGCAGCCACGGCATCCATGTCTGCGCCAATGTTGTGTGCGGACCCGATGGGACGGCCGCCGCCGTCTTGCTACGGGCCGCCGCTGTCGAGGACGGCATCGATGTCGCCCAGTCGCGGCGGGGCGCGTCGGTCCGCAGTGTCGCGCTGGCGCGTGGTCCTGGAAATCTATGCTCTGCCTTGGGAATTACTATGGCCGACAACAGGATTGACTTGTTTGACCCGAAGAGTCCGGTGACGCTGACACTCAACGAGGCGCATGGCGCGGTGTCGGGCCCACGCGTTGGGATCAGCCAGGCCGCCGACCGACCGTGGCGATTCTGGCTTGCGGGTCGACCTGAGGTCTCGGCCTACCGCCGAAGCCCGCGGGCGCCGGCTCCGGGCGCCAGCGACTAGCCGCGACGATCCTGGAAGGATCTTCAGGCATGATCCTCGACGAGCTGGGCTGGCGCGAGTTGATCGCGCAGTCCACCGACCTCGATGCGCTGGCCGCCGAAGTGCAGCGTGGGCGCATTACGCTCTACGCCGGCTTCGATCCCACTGCGCCGAGCCTGCATGCCGGAAGCCTGGTGCCGCTGCTGGCGTTGCGGCGCTTTCAACGCGCGGGTCATCGCCCCATCGTGCTCGCGGGCGGCGCCACCGGCATGATCGGTGACCCGCGTGACAGCGGTGAGCGCAGTCTCAACGAGGCCGACACGGTCGCCGAATGGACGGAGCGGATCCGCGGACAGCTTGAGCGCTTCGTCGACTTCGATAGCTCACCGACAGGCGCGATCGTCGAGAACAACGTCGAGTGGACGAGCGGGATGTCGACAATCGAGTTCCTGCGCGACGTCGGCAAACACTTCTCGGTCAACGTGATGCTGGACCGCGACACCATCAGGCGGCGTCTGGAGGGGGAGGGGATCTCCTACACCGAGTTCAGCTACATGCTGCTGCAGGCCAACGACTACGTCGAATTGCATAAGCGCTACGGTTGCTCGCTGCAGATCGGCGGTTCGGATCAGTGGGGCAACATCATCGCCGGGGTTCGCCTGGTGCGCCAGAAGCTTGGTGCCGCAGTGCATGCGCTCACCGTCCCATTGGTGACCGCCGCCGACGGCACCAAGTTCGGCAAATCCACCGGCGGCGGCAGCTTGTGGCTGGACCCGCAGATGACCAGCCCGTACGCCTGGTACCAGTACTTCGTCAACACCGCCGACGCGGATGTGATCCGGTACCTTCGCTGGTTCACCTTTTTGTCGGCCGACGAGCTCGCCGAACTGGAACAGGCGACGGCTTCGCGCCCACAGGAGCGGGTCGCCCAGCGTCGGCTTGCCAGCGAACTCACCGTTCTGGTGCACGGCGAAGAGGCCACCGCGGCGGTCGAGCATGCCAGCCAGGCGCTCTTCGGCCGCGGCGAACTTGACCGCCTCGACGAGCCGACGCTGGCCGCGGCGCTGCGCGAGACGGCGGTCGCCGAGCTGAAGCCCGGCGGTCCCGACGGGATCGTCGACCTGTTGGTGGCCAGTGGCTTGTCAGCCAGCAGGGGCGCGGCACGACGCACGATCAGTGAGGGCGGGGTGTCGGTCAACAACGTTCGGATCGACAGCGAAGAGTGGGTGGCGCGGGACTCGGACTTCCTGCACGGTCGATGGCTGGTGCTGCGCCGCGGCAAGCGCAATGTCGCCGGGGTGGAACGGATCGGGTAGTCAGCGGGGCCGTATTGGATTTCCGCCTCGAGAAACCCCGAGCGGCACGTTTTGGGGCGCCCCTTTAGTACTCATCGCATGCACAGCGGTGCTGCAAAACGCGTTAGTGTGCAAACTTTTACCTCACCGTGTTATAGATGTGACTCTGCTTGACCACTGTTGTCACAGTGATTTGTGCGCCACATGTGTACCAGCAGATGAGAAATGAGAGATGACAGCGCAGCCAGTCGGTTATAGATGGAATTTCCGAGTTGGTGGACAGGCGACCACCCTTCGTTTTCTGGCGTTGACCGCGGGTGCGGCTGCTGCGGCTGCGACGTTGGCGGCACCCATACGTGCCGACATGATGGGTAATGCATTCCTTGTGGCTTTGACGAATGCCGGTGTCTCATATAGCCAACCGGCAAGCACGATGGCGCTCGGCCAGTCGATCTGTCCGATGCTGTTCCAGCCGGGCGGGTCGTTCGACTCGGTTGCATCCAAAATGGCCGACAACAATGGAATGTCCCACGATGTAGCGGGCGTATTCACCCTCATCGCGATAGCGACGTATTGCCCAGCGATAATGGCACCGCTCTTGCCGAATCGGCTACAGGCCTAGCAGCTGACACGAATTCGCTTGCGAGTTGCCGCCGTGGCCGCCGGCGCCGGCGCGATCCCGGCAATGACAGCGCGTGTTATCACCTGGTGCGGCGTCTGGCCTTTAAGGCCATCCGAAGTGCCCGTAACCTCTACAAAGAGACCCGGCAGCGAACGAGGTGGACAGCACGAGTGGTCGAGGACAGGCATGGTCGCGATGGTGAGCGACGGCCGCGTTCGTCATCCGGCGGCGCATCGCGGCGCGGGCCACGTACCGGGCGCGAGGTCCCCTGGTCGAACCCCGGCCGTGCGCGCCCAGTCCAACCCCAGGGCACACCGGTCGACGGCGATCGCGCACCCGAGGACGGGCCGCCGATACCGCCGGGCGTGGACGCCAGGCAACTGGCGCCCGAAATCCGGCGCGAGCTGAGCACCTTGGACCGTGCCACCGCCGACACGGTGGCGCGGCACCTGGTCGCCGCGGGGGAATTGATCGACGACGACCCGGAAGCCGCCCTGAGTCACGCACGCGCGGCCCGGGCCCGGGCCAGCAGGATCGCCGCGATTCGCGAGGCCGTCGGAATCGCCGCCTACCACTGCGGCGATTGGGGCCAGGCGCTATCCGAATTACGTGCTGCCCGCAGGATGGGCAGCAAGTCCGCGTTGCTTGCGCTGATGGTCGATTGCGAACGGGGTCTTGGCCGTCCAGAGCGCGCGATCGAACTGGCGCGTGGACCCGAGGCGGCCCAGCTCAGCGGCGACGACGCCGACGAGTTGCGCATCGTGGCTGCTGGTGCCCGCGCGGATCTCGGGCAGCTGTTGCAGGCGCTGACCTTGTTGTCCACGCCGCAGCTCGATCCGGGCCGCACCGGTTCGACGGCTGCACGGTTGTTCTACGCCTACGCAGACACGCTGCTGGCGCTCGGCCGCGACGACGAGGCGTTGCAGTGGTTCCTGCGCTCCGCGGCCGCGGATATTGAAGGCGTCACTGACGCCGAAGATCGGGTCAGCGAGCTGGGCTGAAAGTGAAAAGCATTGCGCAGGAATACGATTGCCTGCTGATAGACCTGGACGGGACGGTGTTCCGCGGCCGTCAGCCCACTGACGGCGCGGTGCAGTCGCTGGACGAGGTACAGAGCCGCAAGCTGTTTGTCACCAACAACGCGTCGCGCAGCGCCGACGAGGTGGCGGCGCACCTGTGTGAACTTGGCTTCACCGCCACCGGTGCGGATGTCGTCACCAGTGCTCAGAGCGCGGCGCACCTGTTGGCCGGTCAGTTATCGCCGGATTCACCGGTGTTGATTGTCGGCACCGAAGCATTGGCAAACGAGATCGCCGCAGTCGGGCTGCGTCCGGTGCGCCGGTATGACGACAACCCGGTTGCCGTCGTACAGGGCCTCTCTACGACCATCGGCTGGCCTGATCTTGCCGAGGCCGCGCTGGCCATCCGGGCCGGCGCCCTCTGGGTGGCGGCCAACGTCGACCCCACCTTGCCCACCGAGCGTGGCCTGCTGCCCGGTAACGGATCCATGGTGGCCGCCCTGCGAACGGCCACCGGCGCCGAACCCCGGGTAGCGGGCAAGCCGTCGCCAAGCCTGCTGACAGATGCGGTGGCCCGCGGCGATTTCCGCGCGCCGTTGGTAATCGGCGACAGGTTGGACACCGACATCGAGGGCGCCAACGCCGCCGGGCTGCCCAGCCTGATGGTGCTCACCGGGGTCAACACCGCGCGGGACGCCGTGTACGCCCAACCCGCCCATAGGCCCACCTACATCGGTCACGACCTGCGCTCGCTGCACCGCGACGGCAAGCTGCTCGAAGTGGGGCCGCAGTCGGGTTGGCACGTGGACATCGGTGATGCGGCGATAACGGTCAGCGCGAACGGGCACGACCAGGACCCCGAGAACAAAGATGACGGGCTGTCGATCGTTCGCGCCGTCGCCAGCGCGGTGTGGGGCGCCCAGTTCCCCGATCTTCAAGGGCGGCCAGTGCGTGTCGAGGCCGGCGACGACCGGGCCCGCGACGCCCTGCGCCGCTGGTCTCTTGTGCAGAGCGACTAGCCGGTGACTAGCGTAAGGGACGCAATGACTATCGATCCTGATCAGATTCGCGCTGAAATCGACGCCCTGCTGGCCCAGCTGCCCGACATCGCCGACGCCGAAAACGTGCCGTCTCTCGCCGACCTCGAAGAGACCGCACGCCGTCTTTCCGAGGCGCACGACGTGCTGTTGCGGGCCCTGGAGTCGGCGGAGAAGGGCTGAGTGCGCGCATGTCTCGACGTGCTCGCATTGACGTCGAGCTGGTGCGGCGCGGCCTCGCCCGATCCCGTCAACAGGCCGCGGAGTTGATCGGCGCCGGCAAGGTGCGCATCGACGGCCTGCCGGCGGTCAAGCCGGGCACCGCCGTCGCCGTCACCGCGGCACTGACTGTAGCCGTTGCCGGCGAACGCACCTGGGTGTCGCGGGGGGCGCACAAACTCATTGGTGCGCTGGACGCCTTCGGGATTCCCGTCGAGGGCCGCCGCTGCCTTGACGCCGGCGCGTCGGCAGGTGGATTTACCGAAGTTCTGCTGGATCGTGGGGCGGCCGAGGTGGTTGCCGCGGATGTGGGGTACGGCCAGCTGGCCTGGTCACTGCGCTGCGATCCGCGGGTGATCGTCGTCGAGCGGACCAACGCTCGTGACCTGTCACCCGAGGTGATCGGCGGGCGGGTCGACCTGTTGGTGGCTGACCTGTCGTTCATCTCGCTGGCTACCGTATTGCCCGCGTTGGCTGGATGTGCTTCGCCGAACGCGGATATCGTTCCCATGGTGAAGCCGCAGTTTGAGGTGGGGAAGGGTCAGGTCGGTCCCGGCGGGGTGGTTCTTGACCCCCAGTTGCGTGCAGATTCGGTGCTGGCAGTCGCGCGGCGTGCCGGGGAGCTGGGGTGGCACACCGTCGATGTCTCGGCCAGCCCGCTTCCGGGCCCGTCGGGCAACGTCGAATACTTCCTGTGGCTGCGCGCCCAGACCGATCGGCCGCTGGCCGGTGATGGGTTGGTGGATGCGGTGCAGCGCGCGGTAACTGAGGGCCCGCAATGACCGCTCAACGTACCGTCTTGCTGGTGGTCCACACCGG
The DNA here is from genome assembly GCA_963728815.1 of uncultured Actinomycetota bacterium. Classification (GTDB taxonomy): domain Bacteria; phylum Actinomycetota; class Actinomycetes; order Mycobacteriales; family Mycobacteriaceae; genus Mycobacterium. Next base: position 73,360 of record CAVSLH010000009.1, on the reverse strand, counting down.
CCGCGATGAAGCGGCCGAGACCGCGCGGCGCGTACAGAAAGTATTGGGCGACAACGGAATTGCGCTTCGCGTGCTATCCGCCGAGGCGGTCGACAGGGGATCGCTGCACCTGGCTCCCGACGATATGCGGGCAATGGGTGTCGAAATCGAGGTGGTCGACACTGACCCGCACGCTGCCGACGGCTGCGAACTGGTGCTGGTTCTTGGCGGCGATGGCACCTTCTTGCGGGCGGCCGAACTGGCCCGCAACGCCGGAATTCCGGTGCTGGGCGTCAACCTGGGCCGGATCGGCTTCTTGGCCGAGGCCGAGGCAGAGGCCATCGACCTTGTGCTGGAGCATGTTGTCGCGCAGGACTACCGGGTGGAGGACCGCCTGACGCTCGATGTGGTCGTGCGTGAAGGAGGCCGCGTAATCGAGCGAGGATGGGCGCTCAACGAAGTCAGCCTGGAAAAGGGTCCGCGGCTGGGCGTGCTCGGGGTGCTCGTCGAAATCGATGGCCGTCCAGTGTCGACGTTCGGCTGCGACGGGGTGTTGGTGTCCACACCGACCGGTTCCACCGCCTACGCGTTCTCCGCGGGCGGTCCGGTGCTGTGGCCGGACCTGGAAGCAATCCTGGTGGTACCCAACAACGCTCACGCGCTGTTCGGCCGGCCGATGGTCACCAGTCCCGAAGCCACCGTCGCGATCGAGATAGAGGCGGACGGTCACGACGCCCTGGTGTTCTGCGACGGCCGCCGCGAAATGCTGATACCGGCCGGCGGACGGATCGAGGTGACCCGCTGCGCCACACCGGTGAAATGGGCGCGCCTGGACAGCGCGCCGTTCACCGACCGCTTGGTGCGCAAATTCCGGTTGCCGGTGACCGGTTGGCGCGGGAAGTAACGGCGCTGCGCAGGTGCTGACTGAAATACGAATCGAGTCGTTGGGCGCCATCAGCGTTGCGACCGCTGAGTTCGATCGCGGCCTGACCGTGCTGACCGGTGAGACCGGCACCGGCAAGACCATGGTGGTGACCGGGCTGCACCTGCTCGGCGGTGCCCGCGCCGACGCCACCCGCGTCCGGTCCGGGGCCGACCGTGCGGTTGTCGAAGGTCGGTTCGCGACAACCGATCTCGACGACGCCGTGGCCGCGCAGCTCGACGAGATGCTGGACGCGTCAGGGGCGGAGCGCGATGAGGATGGCAGCGTGATCGCGCTGCGCTCGGTCAGCCGCGACGGACCTTCGCGCGCTTATCTGGGTGGTCGCAGTGTGCCCGCCAAGTCGCTGAGCGGTTTCACCACCGAGCTGCTCACCCTGCACGGGCAGAACGACCAACTGCGGTTGATGCGGCCCGAGGAGCAACGTGGCGCGCTGGACCGGTTTGCGGCCGCGGGCCCGACGTGCGAGCGCTATCGCAAACTGCGTGACGCCTGGATGTCGGCGCGGCGCGACCTCATCGACCGCCGCAACCGGGCGCGGGAACTCGCCCAAGAGGCGGATCGGCTGCAATTCGCGCTCAACGAGATCGACTCGGTCGACCCGCAACCCGGGGAAGACGATGCGTTGGTCACTGACATCGTTCGGCTCTCCGAGCTGGACACGCTGCGCGAGGCCGCGGTTGGTGCGCGCGCGGCATTGTCCGGGACGCTCGACGACGCGGACGGGTCCGGCCTCAGCGCTACCGACAGCCTGGGGCGGGCAAGGGCCGCACTGGAATCGACCGATGACGCGAAGCTGCAGGCATTGGCCGAGCAAATCGGCGAGGCGCTGACGGTGGTCGTCGACGCGGGCCGCGAGCTTGGCGACTATCTGGAAGAGCTGCCCGTCGACGCCAGCGCGCTGGAGTCCAAGCTGGCCCGTCAAGCCCAGCTGCGCACGTTGACCCGCAAGTATGCCGCGGACATCGACGGGGTGCTGCGATGGGCGGCTGGGTCGCGCGAACGGTTGGCGCAACTCGACGTCTCCGAAGAAGGATTAGCAGCGCTGCAACGCCGCGTCGATGAACTCACACACGAATTAGCGCAAGCTGCAATCGATCTCAGTAAGGTTCGCCGCAAAGCGGGCAAGCGGCTGGCCAAGGAGGTGACGACGGAGCTGTCCGCGCTGGCGATGGCCGATGCCGAATTCACCATCGGCGTGACCACCGACCTCGTGACCGGTCAGGATGATCCCGCGGCGCTGACGCTGCCCTCGGGCGAGCTGGCCCGGGCCGGCGGGGATGGCATCGACCAAGTCGAGTTCGGCTTCGCAGCGCACCGCGGTATGACGGTGCTGCCGCTGGCCAAGAGCGCGTCCGGTGGCGAGTTGTCCCGGGTGATGCTGGCGCTGGAAGTGGTGCTGGCGGCTTCAGCGGCCGGGACCACCATGGTGTTCGACGAGGTCGACGCCGGCGTCGGCGGCTGGGCGGCGGTGCAGATCGGGCGCCGGCTGGCGCGGCTGGCTCGCACTCACCAGGTCATCGTGGTCACGCATTTACCGCAGGTCGCCGCTTACGCCGATGTGCACCTGGTGGTGCACAGCGCCGGGCCCAAAGGTGCCAATGGGGTGCGGCGCCTGACCGGTGACGAGCGGGTGGCCGAGCTGGCCCGGATGCTGGCCGGGCTCGGCGAGTCCGATAGTGGCCGCGCGCACGCCAGGGAACTGCTTGACGCCGCGCAGAAAGATGAGATCTAACCGACAGGAACACTTTATATATCTGTGACAGATGTGACGCTAGATAACTTCTGAGGCTAATGTTACGGCGCGCCTCCCCGCTTCGGCCGGGCTTCACGGACAGAATCGCCCGCATGAAGATGTCAGGGCTTCTATCCCGTAACACCTCCCGGCCGGGCCTCACCGGCACCGCCCGGGTCGACCGGAATATCGACCGATTGCTGCGTAGGGTCTGTCCCGGCGACATCGTGGTCCTCGACATTCTGGATCTGGATCGCATCACCGCCGACGCGCTGGTGGAAGCCGATATCGCCGCTGTCGTCAACGCATCGCCGTCCGTCTCGGGCCGCTACCCCAATCTCGGTCCGGAGGTGCTGGTCAACAACGGGGTCACGCTGATTGACGAGACCGGACCAGAGGTCTTCAAGAAGGTCAAGGACGGCGCCAAGATTCGTCTGTACGAAGGCGGGGTGTACTCCGGCGACCGCCGGCTGATCCGCGGTACCGAGCGCACCGACCATGACATCGCCGACCTGATGCGGGAGGCCAAGAGTGGACTGGCCGCACACCTGGAGGCGTTCGCCGGCAACACAATCGAGTTCATCAAAAGTGAAAGCCCGCTGTTGATCGACGGTATCGGCATTCCCGACATCGACGTCGACATGCGCTGCCGGCATGTGTTGATCGTCGGCGACGAGCCCACCGCCGCCGACGATCTGAAATCCCTCAAGCCTTTCATCAAGGAGTACCAACCGGTGCTTATCGGTGCCGGCAGCGGCGCGGATGTGTTGCGCAAGGCGGGTTATCGCCCGCAAATCATCGTCGGCGACCCCGACCAGATCAGCACCGAAGCCCTCAAGTGCGGTGCCCACGTGGTGTTGCCCGCCGACGCCGACGGCCACGCGCCCGGCCTGGAACGAATTCAGGATCTCGGTGTTGGGGCGATGACCTTTCCGGCCGCAGGCTCGCCGACTGATCTGGCCCTGCTGCTGGCCGATCATCACGGCGCCTCATTGCTGGTGACGGCCGGCCACACCGCCAACATCGAGACGTTCTTCGACCGGACGCGTACGCAAAGCAACCCCTCGACCTTCCTCACCCGGCTCCGGGTAGGGGAGAAGCTGGTGGACGCCAAGGCGGTCGCGACCCTGTACCGCAACCACATCTCTGCCGGCGCCATCGCGCTGTTGGCCCTGACCATGCTGATCGCTGTCATCGTCGCGCTGTGGGTGTCACGCACCGACGGCGTGGTGCTGCACTGGATCGTCGACTACTGGAACCGCTTCTCCCTGTGGGTGCAGCACTTGGTCACGTAGTTTTTTCGAGGACGGGCTGCTCATGATCTCGTTACGCCAACATGCGCTTTCGCTGGCCGCGGTCTTTCTGGCGCTGGCGGTGGGAGTTGTGCTGGGTTCCGGCTTTTTGTCGGACACCCTGCTGTCCAGCCTGCGTGACGAGAAACGGGACCTGTACACACAGATCAGCGGGCTCAACGATCAGAAGAACGTGCTGAACGAGAAACTCAGTGCGGCAAATAATTTCGACAACCAGCTGGTCGGCCGGATCGTGCACGATGCACTGGGCGGCAAGACGCTGGTCGTCTTCCGCACCCCGGATGCAAAAGATGACGATGTCGCGGCGGTGGCGAAAATCGTGGGTCAGGCAGGCGGTACGGTCACCGGAACGGTGTCGCTGACGCAGGAGTTCGTCGACGCCAACTCCGCGGAGAAACTGCGCACCGTGGTGAACTCGGCCATCCTGCCCGCCGGTACGCAATTGAGCACCAAGCTCGTCGACCAAGGTTCACAGGCGGGCGACCTGCTCGGTATCGCGTTGCTGATCAACGCCAACCCGGCCACTCCGGCTGTCCCCAGTATTGACGACACCCAGCGGGACACCGTGCTGGCGGCGCTGCGCGACACCGGTTTCATCACCTATCAACCCAACGACCATATGGGTGCGGCGAACGCCGCCGTCGTCATTACCGGCGGCTCGCTACCCCAAGACGCCGGCAACCAAGGGGTCAGCGTCGCCCGGTTCTCCGCCGCGCTGGCCCCGCACGGCTCTGGCACCCTGCTCGCCGGCCGGGACGGTTCGGCGACGGGAGGCGCCGCCGTGGCCGTGGCCCGCGCCGATGCCGGCATGGCAGCCACGATCAGCACCGTCGACGACGTCGACACCGCGCCGGGACGGATTACCGCGATCCTGGGCCTGCACGACCTGATCAACGGCGGCCATATCGGGCAGTACGGCACCGGTCACGGCGCCATGTCGATCACGGTTCCCCAGTAGGCCCCGGTAGATCCCAGTAGGGCGTGTTCCCCGCGCCAAAACGTACCGGGTGTTAGGGTGGGTTTCCGTGGGTCGGCAGGCCCAGCTGGTACAGGCCAGAAAAATCCTGGCAAAGTCCAGGAAAGACAAGCCCTGCCCGTCTTCACGGAGGTCGCTCAGTGCGTAAGCACCCGCAAACCGCCACCAAGCACCTCTTCGTCAGCGGTGGCGTCGCTTCCTCGCTCGGCAAGGGACTGACCGCCAGCAGCCTCGGACAGTTACTGACCGCCCGCGGGCTGCACGTGACGATGCAAAAGCTTGACCCGTACCTCAATGTCGACCCGGGCACCATGAACCCGTTCCAGCACGGCGAGGTCTTCGTCACCGAGGACGGCGCCGAGACCGACCTCGATGTCGGTCACTACGAACGGTTCCTGGATCGCGATCTGTCCGGCTCGGCGAATGTCACTACCGGGCAAGTGTATTCGACGGTCATTGCCAAGGAACGACGTGGCGAATACCTCGGCGACACCGTCCAGGTGATCCCGCACATCACCGACGAGATCAAGCGGCGCATCCGGGCGATGGCCCAACCTGATGCCGACGGCAACCGCCCCGACGTCGTCATCACCGAAATCGGCGGCACCGTGGGCGATATCGAGTCGCAGCCCTTTCTGGAGGCGGCCCGGCAGGTCCGCCACGACCTCGGCCGGGAGAACGTCTTCTTTCTGCACGTGTCGCTGGTGCCCTACCTGGCCCCATCCGGCGAGCTCAAGACCAAGCCGACCCAGCACTCGGTGGCCGCGCTGCGCAGCATCGGTATCACCCCGGACGCGCTGATCCTGCGCTGCGACCGAGATGTTCCCGAAGCGCTGAAGGACAAGATCGCGCTGAGTTGCGACGTCGATATCGACGGCGTCATCTCCACCCCGGACGCGCCGTCGATCTATGACATCCCCAAGGTGTTGCACCGCGAGGAACTCGATGCGTATGTGGTGCGGCGGCTCAACCTGCCGTTCCGCGACGTCGACTGGACCGAGTGGGACGACTTGCTGCGCAGGGTTCACGAACCGCACGAGACGGTGCGAATTGCTTTGGTAGGCAAGTATGTTGAGCTTTCTGACGCCTACCTTTCGGTCGCCGAGGCGCTGCGTGCCGGCGGGTTCAAGCATCGCGCCAAGGTCGATATCCGCTGGTTGGCGTCCGACGACTGTGAGACGGCCAGTGGTGCCGCGGCGGCGCTGGCCGACGTTCACGGTGTGCTGATCCCCGGCGGGTTCGGCATCCGCGGAATCGAGGGCAAGATCGGCGCCATCCGGCACGCCCGGGCGCGGGGGTTGCCGGTGCTGGGGCTGTGCCTTGGCCTGCAGTGCATCGTGATCGAGGCTGCGCGCTCAGCTGGGCTCACCCAGGCCAACTCAGCCGAATTCGACCCGAGCACACCGGATCCCGTCATCTCTACGATGGCAGACCAGCTCGACATCGTCGCGGGCGAAGCCGATCTCGGTGGCACCATGCGGCTTGGCGCATATCCCGCGGTGCTGGAACCGAATTCGATTGTCGCCCGGGCGTATCAAACGACACAGGTGTCCGAGAGACACCGGCACCGCTATGAGGTCAACAATGCCTACCGCGACAAGATCGCTGAAAGCGGCCTGAGGTTTTCCGGGACCTCGCCCGACGGGCATCTGGTGGAGTTCGTCGAATACCCGCCCGACATACATCCATTCGTCGTCGGTACCCAGGCCCACCCCGAACTGAAGAGCCGACCCACCCGCCCGCACCCGCTGTTCGTCGCGTTCGTCGGGGCGGCGCTCGACTACAAGGGCGGCGAGCTGCTGCCGGTGGAAATCCCCGCGCACTCGGAAAACGGCGACCAGCATCTAGACAGCGTCCGGCGGCCGCTCCGTCAGCCCGCAGCCCGTGGCTGAGCACGTTTTCGAGACGGCGTCATCCGAAACGCTGCATACCGGAAAGATTTTTGCGTTGCGCCGCGATCAGGTGCTGATGCCGGGGGGCAATGTCGTCACCCGGGAGGTCGTCGAGCACTTCGGTGCGGTGGCCGTGGTGGCGATGGACGACGATGGCAATATCCCGATGGTCTATCAGTACCGCCACGCGTTCGGTCGACGGCTATGGGAGCTGCCCGCCGGGTTGCTCGACGTCGACGGCGAGGCAGCGCATCTCACCGCTGCCAGGGAGCTCAAGGAGGAGGCCGGCCTGCAAGCCAGCACCTGGCGGGTGCTGGTCGATCTCGATTCCACGCCCGGTTTCAGCGACGAATCGGTGCGGGTCTATTTGGCCACCGGGTTGAGCGAGGTGGCCCGTCCCGAGGCGCATCACGAAGAAGCCGACATGACGTTGCAGTGGTATCCCCTTGCGGAGGCTGCCCGTAAGGTGCTCAGCGGCGAAATCGTCAATGCCATTGCTGTTGCCGGGATTTTGGCCGCTTCCGCCGTGACGACCGGGTTCGCGCAGCCACGTCCGCTGGATAGCCCGTGGATCGACAAGCCGACCGCGTTCGCCGCCCGAAAGGCCGCGCAATGACGGCGCCCGCGCTTCAGACACAGCTGCAGGGCTACCTCGACCACCTGACGATCGAGCGGGGCGTGGCGGCAAACACGCTGAGCTCCTATCGCCGCGACCTGCGCCGCTACTCCAAGCACCTGTCGGATCGTGGAATTCACGATCTGGCCAAGGTCGGTGAGGACGACGTCAGCGAGTTCCTGGTGGCACTGCGGCGCGGGGATCCCGACTCCGGGACCGCGGCGCTGTCTGCGGTGTCAGCGGCGCGGGCGCTGATCGCGGTGCGCGGCTTGCATCGGTTCGCCGCCGCCGAAGGGCTGGCCGAACTGGATGTCGCGCGCGCCGTCCGGCCGCCGACGCCTGGCCGCAGGCTACCCAAGAGCCTGACGATCGACGAGGTGCTGGCACTGCTGGAGGGCGCGGGCGGCGACAGCCCGGCCGACGGCCCGCTGACGCTGCGCAACCGGGCGCTGCTGGAACTGCTGTACTCCACCGGATCCCGGATCTCCGAAGCCGTCGGCCTCGACGTGGACGATATCGACACCCAGGCCAGGTCCGTGCTGCTGCGTGGCAAGGGCGGCAAGCAGCGGCTGGTACCGGTGGGACGGCCCGCGGTGCAAGCGCTGGACGCCTATCTGGTGCGAGGACGCCCGGAGCTGGCTCGTCGGGGCCGCGGAACGCCGGCCATCTTCCTCAACGCGCGCGGCGGCCGGTTGTCGCGGCAAAGCGCATGGCAAGTTCTGCAGGACGCCGCCGAGCGCGCCGGTATCACCTCGGGTGTGTCGCCGCACATGCTGCGGCATTCCTTTGCCACGCACCTGCTCGAGGGCGGCGCCGACGTCCGGGTCGTGCAGGAGTTACTCGGTCATGCCTCAGTGACGACGACGCAGATCTACACGCTGGTTACCGTGCACGCGCTGCGCGAAGTGTGGGCGGGAGCGCACCCCCGGGCACAGTAACTAGCCCCGGTAGTCGGACTCCAGCACCAGGTCGGATACCAATGACTGGTATTCGAGATGCGCCTTGTGCTCGACGGTGTTCCACAGCTTGCCCTGCTGCTGGCGCATGTACTCGCGGTATTTCGGTGCGCCCGGCAGCCTGACGTTGTCGGCGACCACGATCGAGCCCGGACGCAGCCAACTCCGGTCGAGGATGCTCTTCAGGTCGTCCAGGTAGGCGTTCTTGGGGGCGTGGTCGAGGAACACGAAATCAAGTGCGCCAGAGGTGAATCCGTGCTGGTTGGCCAGCGCGTCCAAGGTGCGCCCGCCATCGCCGATGGTGCCGACGACACACGTCACTCGGTCGGCAACCCCGGCATGAGCCCAGATCTGCCGGGCATTGGCGGCGTTGGCTTCGGCGAGTTCGACGGAGTACACCTTCGCGTTCGGAGCGGCCCTGGCGATCCGCAGAGAGCCATAGCCGCAGTAGGTGCCCAGCTCCAGCGCCAGCGTGGGATTGGCACGCCGCACAGCGGCGTCGAGGAGTAGCCCCTTTTCGTCGCCGACGTTGATCAGTATTGACTTTTCGTAGGCGAATTTGTCGATGGTGGCCAGCACGTCGTCGATGTCGCCGGCCCGGGCGTTCTGCAGGACGTAGTCGACCGCAGCCGCTTCGCGTCCGTCACCGATCTGGCCCGTGGTGGTCATATTGCGAACCCCGGCGACCATCCGCCACACCGACCACCGCAGCAGCGGTATCCGTCGCTTGAGATCCATAACCACCCACGATAGTGCTCGCAAACCAGGCTGCTATCGCATGTGATGTCGCTTTCGGGATTCACATGATGACCATCCAATGGTGCTGGTGTGACTGGTGTTAACTCTGCGCGCTCCACCAGCAATCGCCGGCAATATTGGCTGGTTATCTTGCCTGCGGGTCGCCCGGCTTAGGCGCGCAGACCGGTTAGACTTTCCTGCGATGTTCACCTCCCGAACACTCGGCCGGCAATGACCGACCACCCCGGCAGCGACGTCCAGATCGGCCTGACCGGACGGCCGCCGCGGGCGATCCCGGAGCCGCAGCCGCGCAGCTCGCACGGCCCGGCCAAGGTCGTCGCGATGTGCAATCAGAAGGGCGGGGTCGGCAAAACTACGTCGACGATCAACCTGGGCGCCGCGCTCGCCGAGTACGGCCGGCGTGTGCTGCTGGTGGATATGGACCCCCAGGGCGCACTGTCCGCGGGCCTTGGCGTACCGCACTACGAGTTGGACCAGACCATTCACAACCTGCTCGTGGAGCCGCGGGTGTCGATCGACGACGTGCTGCTTCATACCCGGGTCAAGCACATGGATCTGGTACCCAGCAATATCGACCTGTCGGCCGCCGAGATCCAGCTGGTCAACGAGGTGGGCCGGGAGCAGACCTTGGCGCGGGCCTTGCACCCGGTGCTGGACCGTTACGACTATGTATTGATCGACTGCCAGCCGTCGCTGGGCCTGCTCACCGTTAACGGGCTGGCCTGCGCAGACGGCGTGGTCATCCCGACCGAGTGCGAGTTCTTCTCGCTGCGAGGGCTGGCGCTGCTCACCGACACGGTCGACAAAGTGCGCGACCGGCTCAACCCCAAGCTGGAAATCAGTGGCATCCTGCTCACCCGTTACGACCCCCGCACCGTCAACGCGCGCGAGGTGATGGCCCGCGTCGTGGAGCGGTTCGGTGACCTCGTGTTCGACTCCGTGATAACTCGCACGGTTCGTTTCCCGGAGACCACCGTCGCGGGCGAACCCATCACCACCTGGGCGCCGAAATCGGGGGGCGCCATCGCCTACCGCGCCCTGGCCCGCGAGTTCATCGACCGATTCGGCGCGTGAACGGCATCGCGAACGGTGAAGCGGCACCCCAGAACGGCTTCCAGGTCCGGCTGACCAACTTCGAGGGGCCGTTTGATCTGCTGCTGCAGCTGATCTTCGCCCATCGCCTCGACGTCACCGAGGTAGCGCTGCACCAGGTCACCGACGAGTTCATTGCCTATACCCGCCAGATCGGTTCCGAGCAGGGCCTAGAGGAGACCACGGCGTTCCTGGTGATCGCTGCGACCTTGCTGGATCTCAAAGCTGCCCGGCTGCTGCCGGCTGGGCAGGTCGAGGACGAAGAGGATTTAGCGCTGCTCGAGGTGCGCGACCTGCTGTTCGCCCGGCTGCTGCAATACCGCGCTTTCAAGCACGTCGCGCAGATCTTCGCGGAGCTGGAGGCCAACGCGCTGCGCAGCTATCCGCGCGCGGTGTCGCTGGAGGACCGGTTCACCAGCCTGCTCCCCGAAGTGATGCTCGGCGTCGATGCCGAGCGATTCGCGCAGATCGCCGCTATCGCGTTTACCCCGCGGCCGGTGCCGACGGTGGCCACCGGGCATCTCCACGAGCTGAAGATCTCGGTTCCGGAGCAGGCCAAACGACTGCTGGCGATGCTCGAAGCGCGAGGCAGCGGTCAGTGGGCCTCGTTTTCGGAGCTGGTTGCCGACTGTCAGGCGCCGATCGAGGTGGTCGGGCGCTTCCTGGCGCTGCTCGAACTGTATCGGTCCCGGGCGGTAGCATTCGAGCAGTCAGAGCCGCTTGGCGTGCTCCAAGTTTCGTGGACCGGGGAACGGCCGACCAGTGAAGCCCTGGTGGAAGTGCGAGACCAATCATGACCGAAGATTTGCCCGATCTCGATCTGGGCTGTGGCATCCCGGGCCTTGCTGATCCGGCGGAGCCGGCTGAGCTTGATCCCGAGGAGCTCGGCTCGGTGCTGGAGGCGCTGCTGTTGGTCGTGGACACCCCGGTGACGGTCGAGGCGCTGGCCGCGGCCACCGAGCAACCCGTCTACCGGGTCGCGGCGAAGCTGCAGCTGATGGCCGACGAACTCACCGACCGCGACAGCGGCATCGACTTGCGAAAAACCAGCGAGGGCTGGCGGATGTATACCCGGGCCCGGTTTGCGCCCTACGTCGAGAAGCTGCTGCTGGACGGCGCGCGAACCAAGCTCACCCGGGCCGCGCTGGAGACGCTGGCCGTGGTGGCCTACCGCCAGCCCGTGACGCGCGCGCGAGTGAGCGCGGTTCGCGGTGTCAATGTGGACGCCGTCATGCGCACCCTGTTGGCGCGCGGCCTGATCACCGAGGTTGGTACTGACGCTGACACCGGCGCGGTGACGTTCGCCACCACGGAGCTGTTTTTGGAGCGCTTGGGGTTGACGTCGCTAGCCGAGCTTCCTGATATCGCACCGTTGCTTCCCGACGTTGACATGATCGAAGACCTGAGCGAATCCCTGGACAATGAGCCACGTTTCATCAAACTCACGGGCGGCCAGGCGCTCGAGCAACCAGTGTCGTTCGACGTGGACCAGGATTGATGGTCGAGCCTCAAGAGTCCAGGGGGACCCGCCTACAAAAAGTGTTGTCCCAGGCCGGGATTGCGTCGCGGCGGGCTGCCGAGAAGTTGATCATCGACGGCCGTGTCGAGGTGGACGGGCAGCTGGTGACCGAGCTGGGTACCCGGGTCGATCCGGAAATTTCGGTGATCCGTGTGGACGGGGCCAGGGTGGTCGTCGACGACTCGCTGGTGTACCTGGCGCTGAACAAGCCGCGCGGAATGCACTCGACCATGTCGGACGATCGCGGCCGGCCGTGTGTCGGCGACTTGATCGAGCGCCGGGTACGCGGCAACAAGAAGCTGTTTCACGTAGGGCGATTGGACGCCGACACCGAAGGGCTGATCCTTTTGACCAACGACGGCGAACTGGCGCACCGGTTGATGCATCCGTCCCACGAGGTGCCCAAGACATATCTGGCGACGGTGACCGGGTCGGTGCCGCGCGGGCTAGGCAAGAAGCTGCGGGTGGGCATCGAGTTGGACGACGGCCCCGCGCGCGTCGATGATTTTGCGGTGGTGGATGCGATTCCGGGTAAGACGTTGGTGCGGTTGACCTTGCACGAAGGACGCAAGCGCATCGTGCGCCGGCTGCTGGCGGCCGCGGGTTTCCCGGTGGAGGCGCTGGTGCGCACCGATATCGGCACGGTGTCGCTGGGGAAGCAGCGTCCAGGCAGCATCCGGGCTTTGCGCCTTGACGAGATCGGGCAACTGTACAAAGCGGTGGGCCTGTGAGCGGAACGAGCGGAACGACCCCGTGAGTCGAGTGAGCGGAACGAACGCAGTGAGTGACGGGAACGAGACGAACGATCCGACTCCAGTGAGTGACGGGAGTGAAGCGAACCATCCGGCCCTGAGTGCTGACGTCGTCGTCGCTATAGACGGTCCGGCGGGAACCGGAAAGTCCTCCGTATCGAGGAGATTGGCACGTGCGCTGGGGGCGCGCTTCCTGGATACCGGGGCGATGTACCGGATAGTGACGCTGGCGGTGCTGCGCGCCGGGGTCGACCCCGCAGATGACCAAGCCGTCGGAAAGATCGCGTCGACGGTGCGGTTGTCGGTGGGTTACGACCCCGACGGGACTGACTGTTACCTTGCCGGAGAAGACGTTTCGTCGGAGATACGTGGTGACGAGGTGACCCGGGCGGTCTCGGCGGTGTCATCGGTTCCCGCAGTGCGTAGCCGGCTTGTCGATCTGCAGCGCCGCATGGCCGATGGCGGGGGCAACGTCGTCGTGGAGGGCCGCGACATCGGGACCGTGGTGTTGCCCGACGCGCCGGTGAAGATTTTCTTGACCGCTTCGGCGGAAACCCGCGCCCGGCGACGCAACGACCAGAATGTCGCGGCGGGTCTGGCCGACGACTACGACGGTGTGCTGGCCGACGTGCGCCGCCGCGATCATCTCGATTCCACGCGTGCGGTGTCACCGTTGCGGGTGGCTTCGGACGCGGTGATCGTCGACACCAGCGACATGACCGAGGAGGAGGTAATCACCCACCTGCTGGAGTTGGTGAAACAGCGAAGCGGGGCGGTGCGGTGACCCAGGACGGCACCTGGACCGACGAAAGCGACTGGGAGCTCGACGATTCGGACGTTGCTGAGTTCGGACCGGCGCCGGTGGTGGCGGTGGTGGGCCGGCCCAACGTCGGCAAGTCGACGCTGGTCAACCGCATCCTGGGGCGGCGCGAAGCGGTGGTGCAGGATGTTCCCGGCGTGACGCGCGACCGGGTCTCCTACGACGCGCTGTGGACCGGACGCAGGTTCGTCGTGCAGGACACCGGGGGATGGGAACCCGACGCCAAGGGCCTGCAACAGCTGGTGGCCGAGCAGGCGTCGGTGGCTATGCGCACCGCCGACGCGGTGATTTTGGTGGTCGACGCTGGTGTTGGCGCGACCGCCGCCGACGAGGCCGCGGCTCGTATCTTGCTCCGCTCGGGTAAGCCAGTCTTCCTGGCCGCCAACAAGGTTGACAGTGAGAAGGGTGAAGCGGACGCAGCGGCATTGTGGTCGCTGGGACTCGGTGAGCCGCACGCGATCAGCGCGATGCACGGTCGCGGCGTGGCCGACCTGCTCGACGGAGTGTTGGCCGCGCTGCCCGAGGTGTCCGAAGCCGTATCGGTTGGCGGCGGTCCCCGGCGGGTGGCGCTCGTCGGCAAACCCAATGTGGGCAAGAGCTCATTGTTGAACAAGCTGGCGGGTGACCAGCGATCAGTGGTACACGAGGTCGCGGGGACGACGGTCGACCCGGTGGACTCGCTCATCGAAATGGGCGGCAAGGTTTGGCGGTTCGTCGATACTGCCGGCTTGCGTCGCAAAGTTGGTCAGGCCAGCGGGCACGAGTTCTACGCCTCGGTGCGCACGCACGCGGCCATCGATTCCGCTGAGGTGGCAATCGTGCTGATCGACGCATCCGAGCCGCTGACCGAACAGGATCAGCGGGTGCTCTCGATGGTGATCGACGCCGGACGGGCGCTGGTGCTGGCATTCAATAAGTGGGATCTGGTCGATGAGGACCGGCGCGAGCTACTGGAGCGTGAGATCGACCGCGAACTGGTGCAGGTGCGCTGGGCGCAGCGGGTCAACATCTCCGCCAAGACGGGCCGAGCGGTGCAGAAACTGGTGTCGGCGCTGGAGAGTGCGCTGGCGTCGTGGGACACGAGGATCGCGACCGGCCCGCTGAACGCCTGGCTCAAGGAGGTGGTGGCGGCGACGCCGCCCCCGGTGCGCGGCGGCAAGCAGCCGCGCATCCTGTTCGCCACCCAGGCAACCGCCCGGCCGCCGACGTTCGTGCTGTTCACCACCGGTTTTCTGGAGGCTGGCTATCGGCGCTTTCTGGAGCGGCGGCTGCGCGAGACGTTCGGATTCGAGGGCAGTCCGATCCGCATCAACGTGCGGGTGCGTGAAAAGCGGGGACCCAAGCGCCGCTGAGAGCGTTATGACGCGTCGACTGTGCATTCAGGGATTCGAGTGTGCGTTCGTCGACGACCGCGCTCGCCGGTGGAGGCAAGGTGTGGTCGACGTTGGTGTGGGCCGGTGCTGGGCGCGCTGAGCAGGCTTGGTCGCAGGTCGCTTAGGCCGCGGCGGGGCGGCAGGTCGTCTGCGGTAGGCTTTCGACCTGCCGCCGGTGGAGCCACCGGCGACACCGAGCAAGACCGGGCTGTGGCGCAGTTTGGTAGCGCACTTGACTGGGGGTCAAGTGGTCGCAGGTTCAAATCCTGTCAGCCCGACTGAAGAACACGCAGGTGGAGAGCGGTTTTGGAGGAATCCGGGACCCGCCTTCTTCATACCCCATTGGGGTGTGGATAGCAACGCGGATAGCAACGGTACTTCAGTCCAGCAGGCCCAGTCGACTGGCCAAGCCTTCGACCGCCGCCCGTGCGGTGTCGTCGCTGGTGTGCCCGTAGATGTCCCCAGTGATCGCGACCGAGGAATGTCCCAGCAGATCGGCCACAGCTTTGATGTGCACCCCGGACTCAAGCCAGGCGACGGCAGCACTGTGCCGCAATGTATGCACGCCGATGTCCGACATTCCCGCCTTGTGCGCTGCGATCTGGACAGTCCGCAGGATGTTGCGAGGGTCGACCGGCGTGCCGAACTCTGAGGCGAACACCAGCCCGTGGTCCTGCCACTGGTTGCGCGCCGCAAGTCGTTCGGCCTCCTGGTCGGCGCGGTGCGCCCGCAACTGGGTCACCAGGGCAGGCGATATCGGCACGGTCCGCCGCGAACGGTCCGTCTTCGGCTCAGTGATCACTAGCTTGCCCCCGACCCGTCCCAGGGTGCCGCGGACCACGAGCATCCCAGCGTCGAGGTCGACATCGGACCAGCGCAAGGCCAGCGCCTCGCCACGCCGCAACCCGGTGGCCGCAATGAGGACCAACACGTTGCAGTAGCGCAGGCCGTCGGCGCACAGCAGGAGCTTGTTCACGTCGACTGCGCTGGCGTGCCTGGCCTCCCTGCGGGCGATGCCCGGACGCTTCACGGCGGCAGCCGGGTTCTTGGCCAGCAGGCCATCGCGCACAGCACCGTCGAGACCGGCCCGCAGGACGGTATAGGTCTGCCTGATTGTTGCGTCGGACAGTGCCCGGACCGGCTCAGGGTTGGGGTTCTTCTCGGTGCGCTTACCCGGCTTGGACTTTGCGCGCATCGCCAGTACCAGGGCCTCGACGTCGCTCGGCCTCAGCTTGTCGAGTCGTGTGGCCCCGAACGGCTCAGGCTCAAGGTGGCGACGGCACAGGTTGGCGTACAGCTCGCGGGTCGACTCCTTGCGGCCTGATGCAGCCAGTGTGGTCGCCCGCCAGTGCGCCAACCAATCGGCCAGAGTGCGTTTGGAGTCCTTGACCGCCGCGCCTTTGTCGAGCCGTTCGCGCACCTGTTTCATTTTGTCGCGCACATCGGCACGGTTCTTCCCGTAAACCACGTGCCGCTTCAACTGGCCTGCGTCGTCGGTGTAGCTGATGGCACCGATGTAGCCGGTGTGCCGCCCGTTGCGCATCCGCTTGTAGATGCTGCCTTCACCGTTGGCATTCGCCATGGTCTGTCGCTACGCCTTCTTCTGGCCCTGCTTGGTCGGTGGCAGATAGCCGGCCTTGCGCGCGCGGTCGACGTATGTCGATGCCATCCGGTCCTTGACTCCGAAGGCCTTGGCCACGGCTTTGGTGGGCGCATGGCTGATGTTCTGCCGGTAGACCTCGCCCACCGACTTCAGGAAATCGTGGGTGATCACGCGATACTCACGCGGCAGACGTTGCCGCTCAAGAAACTTAATCGCGATGCGCTCCGCGCGCTCATACTCGTCACGAGAAGCCCCTGGTTCGGTAAATTCTTCTGCGATCCAGGGAGCAAGCAGATCGGTTGCCAACCTGTCCACGTCGACAGACCGCAAGTGCTTCTGTTGCACCTCGTTCTGCTGCTGCCCGGAGCTGAAACTCAACTGAACGACCTGGGGTGAGCCGTCGCGCAGCTCGACGCGGATGAACGTGTCCGGTCCGCTCCCGCCGAGCTGGCGCTGCTCTATCCAAGTCGGAATGTGCACTCCGTCGACGGTTTGCTCCTTCGACGAAAAGCTCCATTCGACCTGCCGCCCCTTGTGCTTCATCCGCAAGCGGATGGGGCCGATCACAGCCACGCTCCAACCTCCCGAACAGTACGTAGGGGGACGTTGTAACTCTGCACCAATCTCTGCACCATTGTCAACAGCCGCCAGCACACAGGCGGATACCAACGAACAGAGGTAGGCCATGGATACGGGGGTTAAGCGCCTCTTGCCGATCTCCGAAGCTCGCAAGGTGCTAGGCGGTATCGGCCACACCACCGTTTACGAGCTGGTCAAGCGCGGGGAGATCGTCAAGGTCAACATCGGTCGCCGTGGATTCATCACATCGGAATCCCTTGAGGCATTCCTGAATCGGCTCAGTGAGGCAGCGACCGTCTGATGCAATCAAACAAGGCTTTCGTGCGAGGTAGCGCGGGTGGTGGAGATGCTGCCTGACGAAAAGGAAGGCCGCCCCGGTGATTACACCGAGACGGCCGACCAGATAACCAGCCACGACCAAGCGACCAGTGCCACCGATTCTAGCGGGGGTGGCAGACATGGTCTTCCGCGCGTCAACATCCTCCGCACGCAGGCCATCGAGCTCGCCGAGCACCAATGGAGGTGCCGATCAACGGTGCGGAGTGACCCGCCATGAAAGTGAGAGGCCGCCCCAGCAGCGGCAACCCCACTGAGACTGCACCTCATCACCATGGCTCCAGGACAAGAGCTAACGCCAAGTCTAGTCGGGGGCCCCGATGCCGGGTGGTGGCCCGGTGATCGGGTACGCCGAGGCTCAAGGCAGCTATCTGGCCGCAGGGTGGAACGCTCCGCTGCCGTTGAAGCGCGGCACCAAGGGGCCACCGCCGTCGGGGTTCACCGGCAAGGCCGGTGCCTATCCGAACGAGAACGACCTCGCCGACTGGCGCGAGACGTTCAGCGACGGGAACCTGGCCCTGCGTCTGCCCGACAAAGTCGAGGTCGCAGGCCAGCTCTGGTCCGTCATCGGCCTCGATGAGGACCACTACGGCGGCAAGACCGGCGCGGAGACGATCGCCGAGGGGGAGAAGCGATACGGGCTACTGCCGCCCACCCCTTACTCCACCAGCCGCAAGGACGGTTCGCGCATCCGCCCCTACCGCATCCCGGTGGGCATAAAGCTGCACGGCGTGCTCAAGTTCAGCGACCTGAACATCGGCGACGTCGAGATCATTCAGTATCACCACCGATACATGCTGTGCTGGCCCTCGATCCACGACAAGACCGGCTGGCTGTACCAGTGGTTCGATGCCCACGGCGTGGTGATGGACGGCCCGCCGCGGGTTGAGGACCTGGCCGTGTTGCCCACGCCGTGGATCGAGGCGCTTCGGATCGACAAGCCGCACAACAACTCCCAACCCCACGCGGTCAAGAAGACCGCAACCCCAAAGCGCGAGGCGAGCATCCTCAACGTCACCGACGCGATGACCGAGGGCCAGCCGTCGGCGAAGGTCGCCCAGCGGCTCGCCGAGGCCCTCGCCGACCTGGCCCGGGGTCTGTCCCGCCACGACACCGTGCGCGACCACGTGCTGGGCCTGCTGCGATACGGGCGCAACGGCGAACCCGGCGTCGAGGAGGCGCTGAGGACGCTTTACTGCTGCTTCGTCGCCGCCGTCGCCTCGGACCGGGTGGGCGGCGAACCCGAGGCCGAGGCCGAGTTCCTGCGGATGGTCACGAATGCCGAAGGCCTGCTGGCCGCCGAGCCGCCGCAGGACACGGCCGACGTCGACAGTGAGCCGATCCCGCTGACCCAACACGTCGAGGTTCCGCTGTGGCCCGTGGATGCCCTGCCCAAGGCGATCGCCGACATGGTGAACGGCGTGGCCGAGGCCACCCAGGTCGATCCGGCGATGCCGGCAACGTCCGCGCTCTCCGCGCTGTCGACCTGCATCGGCGGGCATGCGGTGATCGAGATCCGGCCAGGCTGGTGCGAGCCGCTGAACCTGTACACCGTGCCGATTGCCGAACCCGGAGAGCGCAAGTCGGCGGTGCAGCAGTCGATGGTTTCCCCGATCTTCGCCGCAGAGGCGAGCCTGGCCGCCGCAAACCACGCAGCGCGGATCGAGGCCGAGGCCGAAAGGCAGGTCGCGACCCGTAACGCGGAGCGCTTGCGCAACGCTGCTGCTACCGAGGCCGCTAACGCCACCCCAGAATTGCGCGCCCGCGCGTTGTCCGAAGCGCAGATGGCTGCGCTGGCCGTCGATAGCCTTCAGGTGCCGCCGGTTCCCCGGCTGGTCGCCGACAACATCACCCCGGAGAAGGCCGCGTCGCTGCTCGCCGAACAGGGCGGCCGACTGGCGATCATCTCCGCCGAGGGCGGGATCTTCGACATCATCGCGGGGCGGTACTCGAAATCGAACTTGCCCGACTTGGATATCTGGCTCAAGGGCCACTCAGGCGACCGGCTGAAGGTAGACCGCATTGGGCGCGAGCCGGAGGACATCCCTCATCCCGCGATCACCCTCGGGCTGATGATCCAGCCGCAGGTGTTGTCCACCATCGCCGCGCGGCAGGATTTTCGCGGCCGGGGGCTGCTCGCTCGGTTCCTCTACGCCCGCCCGGTGTCGAAGGTGGGTCACCGCAGGATCGGGACACCGGTCGATTCGACGGTCAAAGCGGCCTACCACGACGCCGTGAAGGATCTTGCGATCGGCATGGCCGCGTGGGGCGGCGACAACCGTGCCGTGCTGACCCTCACCGAGGACGCCCGACGAGAGTTCGAGCGCATCGAGGCGGCCGTGGAGCCAAGCCTCGCCAAGGACGGCGAGCTGGCCCTGCTGGTCGACTGGGGTGCCAAGTACGCCGGGGCCGTCGCACGCATCGCCGGGATCATCCACCTGGCCGAGCACGGCGCGGCCGAGGGCACATGCTCGTCGGTCAGCGCGGAGACGATCCTCGCGGCCGCGCGGATCGGCGACTACTTCAAAGCCTCCGCGGTCAATGTGTTCACCGAGATGGGCACCGACCAGGGCACTGCTGACGCGATCTATCTGCTAGAGCGCATCCGCTACCTCGGGCACGACGAAGTGTCGGAGCGTGACCTGTACCGCGCGGCCAGGAGGTTCAAGACGAAGCAGGCCTTAAGGCCCCCGCTGGATCGGTTGATCGACCACGGGTACCTGGTCCGGCTTCCCGCCCCGGAGTCAACGGGCGGACGCCCAGCGTCAGTGCGCTACAGGGTGACAAAAGCGTCAGAAGGGCCGAAAGGGTAGCGGCATGACGACTTCTGTCCCTTTTGGCCCTTTTGTCACCTACTGCCGTACTTCGCTACCAACCGAGAGGAACCAACCATGACCACCGAGACCGCACAGACCTCGACTCTGTGCTGCGACAGTTGCCAGGAACCGCCTACCACTCACCCTTGGAAGCTGACCAGCTCGTGTGCACCGTGGTTCTGGTGCCCGGCGTGCAACGAGGAGATCCCCACCGGAGACCTGGCCGCCGCCCGGGTTAGCGACGCACACCGGTGGTTCTGCATTCCCTGCGTCTGTCAGGCGTCAAACGCTCCGTCAGTCGAAAAGTGCAGCTATGACAAGATATTTGACGCTTTGACGGGGGCTGACAGTCACTGCCTCGACATCGAAGACGCTGAGCGCAACGAAGATCCCATCGAAATAGCGGATGTTGTCTGGTGACTACTAATTCGTCAATTGGGTCGGGGCCCACGCACCTCATCGCCTCAGTCTTCCAACCCCACAACGGCAGAAATAGCAAACATCAGAGCAAAGGAGACGGATCAATGCCTACAACGCCCGCCGAAAGCCCCGACTTAGAGGAGGACGCCTGATGTCCGGTGAGGGACTCATTAAGTGCCACGTTTGCAGTGCGATGGTGCCGTTTTTTGAAGGCATCATCGCACTGCCCGGCGCGCCGGAGGATGGCCAGCCTTCCTTCCGTGTGGTCCGCGATGAGACCATGCACAACCCGGGCTGCACCTTTTGCCACGACCTGGAGGTGATGGAGTATCTGAACGAGCTGGGAGAGGCGTTTGACCTGCAGCAGTGGGAGGAGGCCCGGGGGCGTAACAAGCTCACCATGGGCGAGCTGTTCGACAGCATCAACGATGACGTGGTCGCCAAAACTCCCGACCTGCTGAGGGCTGCCGAGATCGGCAGGTACCTGCTCTTCGGGGCCATCTGTTCCGCCGACGAGCAGGACAACACCGAGTTTTTCGTCCAGGCATACGAATCGGCGGGGCCGGTGATCGACGCCGTCTTGGAGGATTGCTATCGCGATCGGCGCGACTCGTCTACCGGTCGCCGTATGCAGAGGGCCAACGATGAGCGGTAGGGAAATCGAACTCACCCCGGAGGCAGCGCGCGTCCTGGTGGCGATGGCTGGCACAGCCGAAATGGCCTACATCAACGAGAAGCAACTGGCCCGCCAGCTGAAGATGAGCGTGAAGGAAGTTCGGCATCACCTGAAGGTGCTGGCGGCGTTCGGTCTGGTCCAGGAGGGCGGGTGATATGACGAACCAAGACGCGATGGGCCTCGGGTCATTTGACGCCTGGCTGACCAAGCACCTTGCCGCGATTCCAAGGCGCAGAAAGAAAGTAGGCAATTAATGAGGATCAGAAACATCCGATGGCAGCAGAGCTACAACGAGATCGACGACGAAGCCAAGCACTCCTTCGCCGATGGAATCATCCGTATCAGGGACATGTCAGACCGGTTGGCCGAGATTGCCTACCAACGCAGACGGATCGACAGAAAGACCCGAGAGTGGTTCCACTCTCAGCTGCGAGAAGTGGCCGACGTCTTGTACCACGAAACATTAGCGCCCATGACCATCATGGGGATCGATGATCCGGATCCCCTGGAATCGGTGCTCTTGGACACTTTCCATGCAACCTACAGTGACGGGACACCAGTCTGGACACGTGAGCAAAAGCCTAGTGTCACAGGAGATCCGGTGCCTGCAGAGTTCTACAGCGCTGACATTCATCAGCGTGCGTCTGGTATTGAAGGACCCCTCCCACCCGGGTGCGAAGTGATCGTCGCCGACCCTCCGCATCGGCGTCAGCTAGCTCCCAAAGCGGCTACCGAACATCCGCGGGGTACGGTTCGCCACATCAATCCGGTTGGCCCCGCGCATAAAGCTGTCGCCATAGCGCCGAGCGAGGACACAGTTTTCCAATCCCTCCGGGAGCGCTTACGGTCACACGCGAAACAACCCCGTGGTCTGGATAAGATCGAATAAGCCTCGGAATGGACTGATTTTTCAGCCCAATCGACCGTCGGAGACAAGTACGGCCAAGTACTGTAGAAGTACGCAGTCGAAGGAACGACCCTCAGCCCTCATGCAGACACTTTGAGGTATACGAATCATGACTTCTCCGCAGATGCTTTTGGAGCGGGTCCCCGAGACCAGTCTGTCGGATAGCGCTGGCATCAGAGGGTTTCACCTCGAACCCAAATGTCGGGTGTGCCGTAATGACTCACTCCGCCAAAAAGTCAACGACTTGTTGACCTCCGGTACCAGCTATACGATGATCTATCGGACCTTAGATGAGGCCAATGCGGCGTTGGACAAGCGGGACAGGGTAACGATCGATTCGATCCGCAACCACAGTGCCCGCCACTTCCCGGTGCAGAACGTCGCTAAAGCCACCTACCGCGAGATTCTTGAGCGCCGAGCGACGGAAAACGGCGTCGACTTCGTCAATGGCGTGGCCACGGCCATCACGCCAATGGCCTTCTTCGAAACCATCATGGTGAAAAGCTATGAGACACTTGTTGATTCGGACACCAAGGTCGACGTGAGTACTGGCATGATCGCTGCCGGTCGGCTTCAAGCACTGATCGATTCTCGTGCAAGGCAACCCGATATGGCCGACATGCTCGCGAAGGTGAACCGGATCATCGTTGCAGTGAAATCCACAGTGCCCGAGTCGCTGTGGCCAGAGATTGTGCGCAAGCTTAAGGGTGAGGACGAGGCCTCGGAGCCGCTGGAGGACGACGAGGCCGACGCCTTCGACCCAGCCGATGATCCCTTCGACGACGACTTGGACGAGTTAGACGATTGACGTTTCTTCGGTTCCCGGATGTCTCCTGCCTAGCGCGAGTGCCCTCAGACCTCGCCTTTTCCAGCATGGCGTTGGACATGCGTGCGCGACCCTATGCGTGCCGCCCGGCTCAGAACGCATAGACGTTCTGAATGCTGACAAACATGCCATGCCCGGTTCCGTCATTAGTGAAACGGGTGCCGTCGCTGCCGCCCTCCACTGTCCAGCCATTGAAGTGGTAGTAGGTGCCGTAGCTGAGCACCATGTCCCCGTTCGGGTACGCCGTCCCGATGTTGCCGTCGGCCCACCGGAAATTACCTGTGGCGGTCACGATGGCCAGATCCCAGTGAAAGTTCATGCCGGAGACCATCGGTGCCTGAAGGAAGCCCGTGTGCGTCTGCGTGTCCCCACCCGCCTCACAAGCGACCTCGTCTGGCTTGATGAAACATCGCGTCATGCCCGATTCGGTTCTCACGTACACCCCGGAGGCGGCAGCTGCCCAGGGTACTGGTCCGTAGAAGAGGGTAAATAGCACTAACCCGACCAAGATTGCCATTGTCTTGGCCGGTGCCGACGAACTCGGTCGGTAGTCGTACTGCAACAGGTTCTCGAAGATCGCCATGACGGCCTCTCTTTCGCTGCCAGCTGCCCAGATCGAGGGTGCTTTGGGCTTGCTTTAGGCAATGAGGCTCCGCCTTGCCCGTCGTACAGCAAAAGGGCCTTTGGGCTCTCATGCCTCTGCCAGACGGTCGATAGGCTTATTTAGCCCCTGAACCTCACATCTCAACGGGAGGTAGGCGTCGTGCGATCAATCGTCTTGGCGATGTTTGTCGCCGTCATGTGGATCACCTTGAGCACTCCCCAGCAAGCTCAGGCCGCGCCTGCGCAAGGCTGCGGGGTGAACCTGGCGGCCCCAGAGATCCAAGCTGCCCTCAACTCTGTGCCAACATTGCCCCAGGGGTGGCCGTGGGATCACAATCCACGGACGTTTGAGGGCAACTACAACCCATGTGCAACCCTGTCGACAGCGTTGATCACAGTGCAAGGCGCCACGAGAAGCTCACCGGAACAGGCGCTGCTCTTCCATAACGGAAGTTACGTCGGTACGGCCACATCAAAGTCATACGGGCTCGTGTCGCCGAACACCGCCCGCACAACCGATGACACAGTGGTGCTGAATTACAAAGATCCCAACAGCAGCGCCGCGGATGCCAACCCAACCATTGTGACGGTGCGGTACCAGTGGCAGGGTGACCATGTCGCGATGCTCGACCCTGCACCTGCTTGGTAAAGGTGAATCGCAGAGTGAGCGGCCCTCGGCGGCAGCACATGGCGGCGCTCGCCGCACAAATCAGGGCGTGCCAGGCCGCGCTTCGGCTAGACCTTCACCTTGTCGAGCATGGCGGCGACTAGCTGTTCTGCGTGGTGTCCGGCCACGCTGGGGTCCCCCCTGGTTGTACCGATGGGGAAGTCAGCCCACAGGCAAGTCCATGCCTCAACAACGACGTTGGCGCGTAGGCCAATAGCAGTCTGACACGCTCGGCCACCGGACTCGACCTGGGGCGCGGCCATCGACACAGTGACCACGTCACCGCGGAATTGCACGGCGCTGAAGTCGAAGGTCCAGATATCCTCGCCGGAGCCCTGCACCACTCGGTTGCTGGCGCACGATCGCCACTGCGATTCCACAGCGGTGACAACTGCCTTCGCCTCATCCCCAGAGCCGAACACCGAAACGCTCTGCTCGACCTCTTTTGGTCCTTCTCCATTCGATATCGGTGACCGAGTGAGTATCTGGCTGCGCATCGCCGCTAGTCCTGTGCTCGTATCGCTGCCGTGATCAGCACCAAGCATGATGCCCGAACACGAAGCCGGTTTGACTTGTTTTAGATAGCCGTAACCGGACATGGAGTTGTTTACTTCGAGCGCCGGACCAGTTGATCTGGTGACACCGATTATTTCCGTCGGGCCAAGGAGCACGGTGTCGATTTCGTTGGCCGGAAAAGTTGGCGGCGGCTGTGGTGGCGGCGCGGGCGGCGGAGGCTGCAGAGAAGAGCTGGACGAGGCGGCGGGTGGCTGTGCGGAGGTTGTTGTCGCCCCGGTCGATTTCCCTCTGTCCCAAGGCCGCCAGGCCAGTGCGATAACGCTGGCGAGCAGGATGACCGCAAGAGCCGCGGCCGCCAGCAGCCACCGACGTCGCGAACTGGTCACCGCGGCCCGGTGTGGCGGTTCACCGTCTGCTGGAGAAACGCCAGCTGTCGACTTGGGCGGAACCGGTGCCGGTTTGGTGGCCGCGACGGGCGATGGCGACCCATGTTCGTACGACGGCTCGGCCAGGGCGCGGGCGAAGTCCGAGCACCGCGGTAAGCGGTCGTCTGGGTTCTTCGCAAGTGCCCTGGCCAAGACCGGGTCAAGGGCGGCAAGTTCTGGGCGTGTGTCCGCCAAGGTCGGAGAAGGCGAGTTGAGATGGTGGCTAATGACGACCGCAGGGTTGGAATGCGGGAAGAGCTGCGACCCGGTGAGGAGGTGATAGGCCGTGGCTGCCAGCGCGTACTCATCGGCGCGCCCATCGACCTCCTCGCCCATGAGCTGTTCGGGCGCGGAATACGCCACCGTTCCGACGGTCATATTGGTGGCGGTTAGTCCGCTGATGTCGTCGACGTTGCGGGCGATGCCGAAGTCGGCCAGCAAGACCCGCTGCTCGTCTTCATCGTCGTCAAGATGGGTGAGCATGATGTTGGCGGGTTTAACGTCGCGGTGCAGCAGGCCCTGCTTATGGGCATAGTCGAGTGCACTGGCCACGGCGGTGACGATGCGCACGACCTGATCGGTTGGCATTCCGTCTGGGGTACCGGCTGGTGAGAAGGCGAGCCGCATCGAGGCCGTCGACGTAGTCCATCGAGATCCACAGCTGCCCGTTGAACTCACCTCGGTCGTTTACGCGACGATGTGCGGATGCCACAGTTTTGACGCGAGATCGGCCTCGCGGTTGAAGCGGGCGCGGTATTCGGGGTCGGCGGATACGTCGGCCGGGAGCACCTTAAGGGCGTCACGGCGCGGCAGCCGAGGATGCTCGGCGAGATAAACCTCGCCCATTGCGCCGGAACCGAGCAGGCGCACGATCCTGTAGCCAGCGAACGTCTGACCGCTGCTCAACGGCATGAGCCGGATACTACGACCGGCGGACGGCTTGGCGTTGCCGAGTGCCGATGAGCGCCTCGGCCCAGGGGACTGGAGATGCGCAGTCGACGCTCTATTTACAGCCTTCCCCAACCACAATTAGTTTCATTTGCTATGAGGGGGAGACCGTGACAACGCCGTTGCCGCCGGGGGGTTGGTTGGTACCCGGACCCCTTCGCACGGCAGGGCACTGCCGCGTTCGTTATCAGCACTGCCAAGACTGGCACAAGGTCAAATGAACGACCCGGGTCTTGTTCATGGATGAGGTGGCGTTCGGGCGCTACCGGCTGATCGAGGTGATCGGCGAGGGCGGCATGGGCAAGGTGTACAAAGCCCACGACACGGTGATTGGCCGCGATGTGGCGATCAAGGTGTTGCGGCCCGAGTGGAGCGCCGAACCGGGGTACCGGCAACGGTTTCGCCGCGAGGCCCACACCGCCGCCCGGCTGACCGAACCGCACATCATCCCGATTTATGACACCGGGGAAATCGAGGGCCAGCTGTATCTAGTTATGCCAATCATTAATGGCACCGACGTGGGAACCCTGCTCAGGCGTGGGGGGCCAATGAGCCCGCAGCGGGCCTCTCGAGTAATCGGGCAGCTCGCAGCCGCGCTAGACGCCGCGCATTCCGCCGGGCTGGTGCACCGAGACGTCAAGCCCTCCAACGCGCTGATGACCAGCGGCGACTTCACCTACTTGATCGACTTCGGCATCGCCCACGACGCCGCAGCGACCAAAGTGACCAAAACCGGTGCCATCATTGGGACCTTGGCCTACATGGCCCCCGAGCGTTTCACCACCGGAGTCGCAGATGCCCGGGCCGACGTCTACTCGTTGACCTGCATGCTGCACGAATGTCTCACCGGCACCCAGCCCTATCCCGGTGACAGCGCCGAACAACAGATCACCGGACATCTAACCCTCAAGCCGCCGAAACCCTCCAGCCTCAATCCCGCCATCCCAGCCGCGTTCGACGATGTCATCGCCCGAGGCATGGCAAAGCAGCCAACGGAACGTTTCTCCTCAGCGGGCGAACTCGCCAGCGCAGCAAGCGCTGCGGCAGGGTTGTCCCAGTCACCAACGGTGCTCGATCCGGGCCCTCGCCAGCCGGTGGGCACCCGTCAGTTCTCGGCCCGATGGCCGAACCCAGCCGGAACCGGAGACACCCCTTACGCCGAACACGTTCGCGTCCCCACACCAGCGGAGCGCAAGCTCGGGCGTGGGCAGCTGGTGCTGGTTGCCGCAGCAGCGGCGACGTTTTTGGCTGCTGCGCTCATAGCAGCGTTGTTGATCTTGCGCGAGAACCGAGTGTCACCGAGCGGTTCCGACGCGACGGCTGCGCCGACCCGAAGTACCAGCGATATGACGACGGCATCCCCGACCGCCCGACTGTCTTCGACCGCGTCGCAATCTCAACCCGGCTTGCCGGGTACCGACGCGCAGGGGTTTGTGGGTTATCCCGCCGCTCGATGCGACCCGGGAAGTACGCCAGCGGTGATGGGGCGCACCACCCAATCATTGCTGGTGGTCTGTGAAATCGGGCCTGCGAATTATTACTACCGCGGTCTTCGGCTCAGCGACGGTGCCAGCATTGAACTGGCCAACGCGGTGCGATCTTCGGGCGGATTCGACGTCACCAATCCAGTCGACGGAACCCGGTACCAGGTGCGACCCACCGGCATCTCAATCACGTCGCCTGGCGGTCAGGTGTCCTCAGAGCCAATGATCCAGTACTGGGCGAGCTGAGCCCACCGGCGGCCTCTGAACGGTTGCTGCTAATGCATCCGGTTTCTGCCCCTAAGCCATGGCCGCGGCTTATGGTGTCGCTCAACTGCACGTTCCGGGGAGGATGAGGTGGAGGGCACGCCGTTCGGGCGGTACCGACTCGTAGAGTTGCTAGGCCGTGGCGGTATGGGCGAGGTATGGCGTGCCCACGACACCGTTATCGACCGGACGGTGGCAATCAAGACGCTGCTCCCGCATTTCGCCCAGGACATTCGAGCAGCGGTTTCGCCGCGAAGCACGGGCGGCCGCACGCCTGGACGACCCGCACGTCGTACCCATCTACGACGTGGGCGAAATCGACGGACGCCTGTACGTGGCCATGCGGCTCATCAACGGCGAGGACCTCCAGACACTGCTCAATCGCGGACCACTGGGCCCTGATCGGGCAGTAGGGATCACCGAACAGGTCGCCTCGGCACTACAAGCCGCTCACGAAGTTGACCTGGTGCACCGCGATGTCAAGCCATCGAACATCTTGGTCACCGAAGACGACTTCGCTTACCTCATAGATTTCGGTATCGCGCGCGCCGCCGGGGAGACCGGCTTAACCTCCACCGGGGCGACCATCGGCACCTGGTCCTACATGGCCCCCGAACGATTCAGCACCGGGGACATCAAACCCAGCTCCGACATCTACGCCCTGGCCTGCGTGCTGTACCAAATCCCTCACCGGTCAACTGCCCTTCCCCGGCACCAACTTGGAGCAGATTGCGATGGCGCACATGACCACCCCGCCCAGGGATTGACGGCAACCAACGTTACTGTTGGCTCGGTCGCCTACGCAGCGCCCGAACAACTAAGGGGTGCGCCTCTGGACGGGCGCGCCGACCAGTACGCCCTGGCCTGCAGCGCGTTTCATCTGCTCACCGGCGCACCGCGGTTCGTCAATTCCAATCCCGCCGTGGTGATCGGAAATCACTTGTCATCCCCGCCACCCCGAGTGATAACTCGACGGCCCGGCTTCACTCCGATCGATGATGTGCTGGCCAGGGCGATGGCCAAAGAACCAGCCCAACGGTTCCCGACCTGTCGCGCGTTCGCCGCAGCGCTAAGCGAAGGCGCCACGAGCCCGAACGGCCCCAACGACTCGACCCAAATTCGCGGCCACCAGTGCAAGCGCCTGTATTTCTCGGGATTTGTTTGCCGGATGATCGCGAGTTTTCTGCACTGTCGGCAGACAAGCAGTAGCACTGGATCGGTGCCGCGTTTAGATGGCCGGGGACGAGGGTATCGAGGGAAGCATTGAACACATGTCCACTAGGAATCCACTAGGAGGTGCGGGATAGTGACCATCGATGTCTGCCCCGCATGCGGCTATCCCACGATCGGCCCCGATCTGTGCGCCTTCTGCCGCCCCGTAGGAGCGCTGATCGGCGACCAAACGTTCGAGCCGATGCTTTTCCGGGACGAAGCTGCGTCGCGGATCGGTGTGAGTGGGAATGCGGCACCCTGGCTCCAATCCGGCCGCGGCGCGCCGGCCAGAGGCGCACCCACTATATGAGGTTCGCCCGATATGGCGCTTGTCCCGCAGGCGGCGGCCTGCCCGGTGGTGAGTGTGCCGACCGCCATTCGACGACATGAGAAAGAGGTGTCACGATGACCAACGTTTTCAACTCGCTGAACTCGCTGATCTGGCTTCTGGTCCTCATCCTTGTTATTGCGGTGGTCGTGGTGGTTGTGCGGGCGGTGTTGACGGCGAGGGCCGCGCCGCGGCCGCCAGAATCCGCGACACCACCATCCGTGACAACCCGACCTCCCCGCCGATCGCCCGCAACGACCAGCCTTGTGCCCCCCGCGGGATGTCCCTCGAACCCGCGAACCCGCGTCCCCACTTGGCCGAAGGTCCCAGAGTCGTTACAGAACCCGAGCCGCGGTGCCTATCCGGACCGTGATTGCGGTGGCCCGATCCTGTATTTACGCCGCTGTTTATTTGACGACCCTTGGGGGTAGTCCTCGTCGATAGAGAACAAGCACTGGCTGCCTCAACCAGGCTGTCCGTAGATCATCGAACTTCGCAAAAACGGATAGCGACTCGGGATATGCGTGGCGTTGGTGCGGGATGTAACCAGGATCCAGATTGATCGGGGATGAAAGCACTCAACGGCAATCCCGTCGCGAGTTAGGGGGATAATGAACTACCGGAACGATTCGGTCTCCCAGCCCGAATCTCTTAGACCGGTCGCCGTTGTCGAAGAACTCACCGACGACCTCGTCGAGGGTGCTGCCCATGGTCTGACCAAGCCACGGTTACGCGGATGGATCCACCTTTACTGCGCCGTCGCGGCCGCCATCGCGGGTACGGCACTGGTGGCAGTGTCGTGGACGGAGGCATCCAAGCGGGCCGGGCACTCGACGCTGACATACGCCTTGACGATCGTAGCGATGTTCGCCGTCAGCACCATTTACCACCGCGTCGACTGGAAGTCGGCGACCGCCAGGAAATGGATGAGGCGGCTCGACCACTCGATGATCTTCGTGCTCATCGCCGGCACCTATACACCGTTCGCCAGGCTGGCCATGCCGCGCCCGACGGGATATGTGGTGCTGGCGATCGTGTGGGGCGGCGCGCTGGCCGGAATCGCGCTGACGCTGTTCTGGCCAACGGCGCCGCGCTGGGTGGGCGTGCCGTTGTATCTGCTGCTGGGCTGGGTGGCGGTCTGGTTCACCAAGACGATCGTGCACGACGCCGGGTGGGCCGCGACGGTGCTGCTGGCCGTCGGCGGCGCGCTGTACAGCATTGGTGCGGTGGTCTATGGACTGCGCCGGCCCGACCCATGGCCGACGACCTTCGGCTATCACGAGATCTTCCACGCCTGCACCGCGGCCGCGGCAATCTGCCACTACATCGCCATGTGGTTCGTGGTGTTCTAGAGCTAATCGGCCGGAAAAACCCCGAACTACCCCCAAGGGATCGTTTAGGCCGGTGAAGGGCAGCACGACCTGAGATGAATAAGACACCTGGTGCGAAGGCTGGGCAGTGTGCGTGTGGGATGGATGTCCAACGACGGCGAGGATGCTGACAACAGCGGCGACAACGACAAGCGCGCCAAGAGCGGGGGCGATCGTGGGCAAGCGGCTGAGCCAGCTGCCCGATGGCGCCGTGGTGGCCGGTATGGTCGGTCGGTCCCCGCGACACGGATTGTCTTGTCATTATTGTCGGATTTGACCGGGGTGGTGCCCACCTTGCTGCGACTCTGGTGCTCAGTTCGTGTCGCGGGTGCGCACCAGCACCCCGCTGTTGGTGAAGTCCGAGATGTCGTCGTCGCTGTAGCCCAATTCGCGCAGCACCTCTTCGTTGTGCTCGCCCTGGCGCGCCGGCTGCCGATCCGGCTCGGGGCCGGAGTCGACGGCCTCGGCGCCGTCGGTGCTTTCATCGGGCTTGGCGGCATTGGTGAAGTGCCAGGGGCGCCCGGGGACAGTGATTCGGCCGCCAGCGCCGTTGGGCACCGTGCGGGTGGCTCCCCAGAGTGTCGCCCACTCAGTCTGGGCGAATTCAGAGATATCGCGCAGAGAGCCGATGGGGATCTTGGCTTCGTCCAGTTGGGCTTCCAGCGAGGCCATGTCGGTGAAGCTCCAGATCCAGCGCTGCACAATCTCCTGCAGCGCCTCCAGATTGCGTCGACGATCCTGTGGGGTCGCGAAGCGCGGGTCCGCAGCCAGGTCAGGTCTGCGCATGGCGGCCAGGTAGAACGGGAACGACAAGCTGCTGACGAGGCTTACCGGGCTGATGAACCGTTTCCCGTCGGGTCCGATGAAAAAGACGCAGTCGGTGGCGCCGAGGATGGGGGGCTCGTCCGATCGGGCACATACCCCGGCGTCACACCTCGCGGTGGTGCCCAGCCCCGTAATCGTCCGCTTGCTTAAAGCTCGGCACCCCTGCACCCGCAATGCCGATCGCCGAGGACCTCGACGCAGCGCTGGTCGCTGTGCAAAGCGACCGTCGCGTATTTGCAGGTTTTTGGGGTTGTCCGTGACGCAATTCCCCAGGGGTAGGTACGGCTCGCTATGTCCCGGGTGCTTACGCTGTCGCGACGTCCCCGCTCCGCAGCTCGCGTAACGCTGTCCGCAGTCCGCCACGTCTGCCCGTGTCGGGATCGATACCAAAGCTATCCCGGACACCGGCACGGATTCGGAACTTCAACTCCGAGTGGGTTTCGGGTGCGTCGTCGGCGCTGGCTTCGAGCAACTTGTTCGGGAGCGAGAGCTTCAGGATGGTCCAGAATGTCTGCATGTACTGATGCCCAAGGGATCCGGTCGTGTATGGCAGGTCGTACTTGTCGCAGAGGGCTGTGATGCGCTCGGATATTTCGGCGTACCGGTTGCTGGGCAGATCGGGAAACAGGTGGTGCTCGATCTGGTAGCACAGGTTTCCGCTCATGAAAGCCATCATGGGCCCGGCCTTGAAGTTCGCCGACCCGAGCATCTGCCGCAGGTACCACTCTGGGTGGGTCTCCGCCTCGTATTCCTCGCGAGTGAATTTCTCGGCGCCGTCGGGGAAGTGCCCACAGAAGATGACCATGTACGACCAGTAGTTGCGGATGAGGTTAGCCGTCACGTTGGCGCGCAGAGTGTGCTTCCAGTTCCGGCCCGACAGGGCCGGGAAGACCACATAGTCTTTGCCGACCTGTTTGCCGACCTTCTTGCCGATCACGCGCAAGTCCCTGCGGACCTCGTCCTTGGATTTCTCGCCTCTGCGGACCTTCGACAATTCCACCCCGTGCAACGCAACTCCCCACTCGAAAAGTGTTCCGAGCAGCAGGTTGTAGACCGGGTTGCCGATATTCCATTTGTCCCAGCGTTGGTCTCGGGTGACGCGGAGCAGCCCGTAGCCCACGTCGTCGTCCATCCCGACGATGTTGGTGTATTTGTGATGCACAAAGTTGTGCGACTTCTTCCACTGCACGCTCGGAGAGGTGGTGTCCCACTCCCATTCGGTCGAATGAATCTCCGGATCATTCATCCAATCCCACTGGCCGTGGGTGATGTTATGCCCGAGTTCCATGTTCTCGATGATCTTCGCGGCGGCGAGCATGGCGGTACCGGCGACCCAGGCGACCTTGTTCCTGCTCGCCATCAAGGCGATTCGGCCGCCGGCCGCCAACGCGCGCTGCAACTGGATGGTCCTGCGCACGTAGCGCGCGTCCCGTTCACCCCTGGACTCTTCGATGTCGGTTCTGATCGCGTCCAGTTCGCGGGCCAGTTCCTCGACGTCGGCCTCGGTGAGGTGTGCGTACTGTTTGATGTCAGTGATAGCCATGCGCCCTCCTAGATGTTGATGGTGCAGTCGCCGGATGCGGCGGAGATGCACGTCTGAATTCGGTCGCCGGCGCCGTGCTCGGTGCCGGATCGGAAATCGCGCACATAGCCCGATTCCAGCGGCAGTACGCAGGATTGACAGATGCCCATTCGGCATCCGAACGGCATCTGGATGCCCAGCTTCTCGCCGCCTTCTAACAGCGACGTGGCGCCGTCGAGTTCGATGGACTTATCTGAGACGGCGAAGGTGACCGTGCCGCCCTCGCCGCCTTTGTCGGTGCGGGAGATGGTGAACCGCTCCATGTGCAGGCTGTCCCGCAAATTCGTGTCTGCCCACACCTTTTCGACCGTGTCGAGCATGGAGGGGGGCCCGCACGCCCAGGTGGAGCGCTCCTTCCAATCCGGAACAACACCGTCAAGCTCGGCGAAGTCGACCTTGCCCATATCCGCGGTCAGCTGCAGGTGCAACCGGTAGCCGGGCTGAGCGCGCTCCAACGCACGTAACTCGTCGTGAAATATCACCTCATCGACGACGGGCGCCGAATGGATGTGCACGATGTCGGGACTCTCGCCACGCTGCTTGAGCGAGCGCAGCATCGCGATGACGGGGGTGATGCCGCTGCCCGCTGTCACGAACAACAACTTGCCCGGCGCCGGGTCAGGAAGCGCAAAATCGCCCTTCGGAGGTGCCAGCCGAACCACCGTGCCGGCCTCGACGCCGTTGACCAGATGCGAGGATAAGAAGCCCTCGGGCGTGGCCTTGACGGTGATCGAGATCAACTTCTTGTCGCGCCGTGGGATCGACGTCAGCGAGTAAGACCGCCAATGCCAGCGGCCGTCGACCCGAAGCCCGATCCCCAGATACTGGCCGGGCCGGTAGTCCCCGGAAAAGCCCCATCCCGGCTTGATCGTCACCGTCGCCGAGTCTTCAGTTTCTTTGCAGACATCGACCACCACGCCACGCAGTTCCCGCGCGGACCACAACGGATTGAGCAACTTGAGGTAGTCATCGGGCAACAGCGGCGTCGTCGCGCGAGCCACCAACCCGCGCAACACATTGACCTTCGGGGACACTGCGGTCTCGACGTCCTTCGCGGGAGCAGCACTCCATCGCGTCAGGCTCCGCATCTTCAACTCCATAGAGCGGCTCCATTGCCTCGGTCCAGGTACACCGGATTTGGATTTTGGTGAACACGTGTGCACTGATTACCCGGTCCGTAGAACGACAAACATCCGTCGATGGTGGCCGATCGCGCGGTGTGGTCAGGCTTCGCCGGTTCGGAGAAGTAGCCGGCGACGGCCCATCGAAATCAATTTCCCGCTGAGCGGGTGACCGGGCCTACTCTGTCGAAGGGAGGCTCGACGCCCGGCTGCATCTCGCGGATGTCTTTAGGCGGCGGTTGACCGAGCTGCCGGGCGGTTTGCATATGCCGTACTGGGTAGATGACCCGAGCTCCAACTCAGCTGCGCCACAGACGGCCGGTCTGCGCCAGCTACCACCTCAACGAAGACACCGAAATCCCCCCGTGCGGTTGCGGTCAAACCTGTTGGTTTCTCGGGCACGCTCGGTTTCCCAGGGGCGGCCTGCCGCCGACACCGTCGTCGGCGGTCATGAACGGGTGCTGCGCCAGACCGTGGTCGGCATGATCAAAGGCACCGAGTTGGGCGAGCACAACAACCCCGGAGAGGCCACGGTGCACGTGCTGCGCGGTCGGGTCCGCTTGACATCCGAGGGCCAGTCCTGGGAGGGCCGGATCCGATGACGTCGACGACTACGCCATCCTGGATCTACTGGATGCTTTGGTGCGCAAGTCGTTGCTCGTCGTCGACCGGTCAGTCGGACGAACCCGGTTTTCGATGCTGGAGACGATCCGCCAGTTCGCCGAGGATCAGCTCGTCGCCCGTGGCGAGGCAACCACGGTCCGCGCCGCGCATGCTCGCCATTTCGCCGGGCGCGAAGCCGAAATACTCGCCCTGTGGGATAGCCCCCGCCAGCGGGAGGCCTACGACTGGTTCACCGCCGAGCTGGCCAACCTGCGCACCGCCTTCCGGTGGTCCACCGACCACGCCGACCTCGACGTCGCCGCCACTATCGCCACCTACGCCGCGTTGCTCGGCTTCTGTGTCGAAAACTATGAGCCGATAGCCTGGGCCGAAGAGCTCATCGAGCCCGCGCACGCCGTCGACCACCCCCGGCTCGCGTTCCTCTATGTGATGGCATCTCAGTGCTACACGACCGGACGGATCGAGGATGCTGCCCGATACAGCGAGGCCGGCCAGATGGCGACGCGGAGTAGCCGCGGTGAGGTGCCGTTCGGCCTCGAGGTCTTGCTATTGGTTGCGTACCTGATGACCGGCCAGCCTGAACGGGCGGTCGAGTGGTGCCGAGCCCAACTGGCTGGCGCTCGCCACCCACACGCATTCACCCGGACAGGCCTGGTCGCCGGACTCAGGATGGCCGGTTTCGATGGCGAGGCGATGGCTGCCGCGACCGGCCTGATCGACGACGCCGAGGCCACCCACAACCCGTGGACGCTCTCGTTCGCGCTTCTCGCCTACTGGTTCGCCTTCCGCGACGCCGACCCCTACCATGCGCGTGAGGCCCTGCGCCGGGGCCTGATAGTCACTCAAGACAGCGGTAGTCGCGGCAATGAGACCCATGTGGCGGGTGCTTTGGCCCACCTCGAGGCCAAACACGGCGACCCGCTGGCCGCGCTTGAATACCTCACTCTGGCAATCCGCAACTACCACGACTCGGGCAACACCACCCTTATGCGCGCCCCCCTGGCTGTGCTCGCAACCCTCTTCGATCGGCTCGGACGCCACGAATCGGCAGCCACTATCGCCGGTTTCGGGCTCAGTCCCGTCTCCGCGGCGGCGTCGCCTGAAATCACCACCGCGATCGCCCACCTACGCGATGTCCTCGGCAACCAGACCTACGAATCGCTCGCCCGCAAGGGTGAGGCGATGACCGCCGCCGCTATGGCGACGTATGCATACGACCAAATCGACCAGGCCCGAGCAGAATTGAACGCGGTCTCGAAATAGACCACATATGCGACACGCGCCGACCAGCTTCTAGGCCAAGCGATTTCCCAGGTCGGCGTATCTCAGAAGTTCGTCTCAGAACCCTGGCCGATCTCCACGACGGCGGTGCGTGAGTCGGGTTTTGGGGTGATCGTCATCTGCTGTGCGGTAGCGAGGCTTGCGAGCGATTGCCCCGACCATTGCCATACGTCGGCCCCTGGGATGGTGTCGTGTAACTGACCCGTCGCCTCGCGGATCACGTGTTTAGCAAGTCCGCTTGGTGTGAATGTCTCCTCAGACCCTGCGTCCCACCGCAACGGGCGTTCTCGGTCACTGACCCAGGTGGCGCGCCCCCGTCGAGGATCTTCGGCGACCCATGCATCAACAGCGGCTGCCACTTGGGGGCCGATCCACGTGTGGAGATCGAGCACGATCTGTTCGCCCTCGGGAATGGCACCCGCGTCGTGGAGAATGTAGGTCGATCTGATCCGACGCTTCTTCTCTGCGATCTTCGTGGCGACCGAGGCCGCACTGGCCACGGCGACGCCCGGTGTAAGCACACGGGTCGAGGGGTCCACAGCAGGGAACAGTCTTCGGAACACGATGCACGGCTGCTGGTCTTCGAACACGAAGGCGTTCACTGTGTGCATCTCAATGCTCAGGTTCGCCGTGAGGTTCGACAGCCACGTCACCGTGGTGTAGGTCTGGGCGCTGAAGTCCTCTGCCAACAAGATGATCTTCGGAACGGTGAGGACGTCATCGTCCCAGGTGCCGTCGACATGCTCGTTGAGAGCCTCGGCTGCCTCGGCAACCGACGCTTTCTCGGAATCGAGTCTGCGGTTGAGGTATTCGGCATGCGCGTCGGCAAGTGTTGCCTTGCTAAACCCTGCGACGAGAGCGGCATAGGTGATCGCCTGCATGTGGACGTTCTGGTCGATGCCCCGTTTGAGTTCGACGACCACTAGCTGACCTGAACTGTCGAGACCAAGGATGTCGAGTCGCTCTTTCGCGAGGTCGCCCGAATCCGAGGACCACTTGCCGTATTGGGTGGTGACGATGAGGACGTTGTCACCGAGGACTTCAGGGTGCTCGACAACCCATCGTTCCAGGTGTGATGTTTCAAAAATCCCCAGAGAGGCGAGCTGAGTGGCAGGCATGGGCGCGCAGGACATCCGATCCTCGGCAACGGCGAACACCAACATCTCCGACGGCATGTGAAGGAGTATCCCAGTTCGCTCAGCCGCATGGAGAAGGTGAAGCCACGGCTCAGAACTTTTGGTCGACTCGCCGACACCACCTCATCGCGGGGGAACGCTCACGCTTATACCGGCGCCTGCTGCTTGAGGACTTTCAGGGTCCGGAACAGCGTGCTCCGGCTGATTCCGAACATGGCGGTCAATTCACTCACAGGCTCGCCCTGCTGGTACAGGCGCAGAAGTCGCTTCTGCTGCGCCACATCCAGTTTCATCGGTTTGGTGGCGGCCAGACCACGTGCCACCCGAGCCTCACGAGA
Organism: uncultured Actinomycetota bacterium; assembly: GCA_963728815.1. Classification (GTDB taxonomy): domain Bacteria; phylum Actinomycetota; class Actinomycetes; order Mycobacteriales; family Mycobacteriaceae; genus Mycobacterium. Next base: position 35,751 of record CAVSLH010000009.1, on the reverse strand, counting down.
TGCCGCACGGCGCTCCTTACCCAGTTCCAGTTCCAGCTCGGCGATCGTGGCCATGATGCTGGTGACAGCGCGGCCCGTCGGAGTGCTTGTGTCCACCCCTTCCCGCAGCGACCGAACGTGGATACCGCGAGTGGTCAGCTCATGCAGTGCAGTGGCGACTTCGCGAACGGACCGTCCGAGCCGGTCTACGGCGACGACGACGAGTTGATCGCCTTCACGGAGCCAGCCCATGCACTCCGTCCAGCCCGGTCGGTTGCTACCGGCGCGTCCGGAGGCGGTGTCGGTGAAGACCCGGTCGGGGGTGATGCCTGCGGCGCCGATGGCGTCGTGCTGCTGATCGATGGACTGCTGCCCGGTGGATACCCTGAGGTACGCGGCGGTGGTCATAGTCTATGGAACCGCCGGGGTCCGACAATTCATCCGGTGTCAGATTCACGGGAACTCGGATTCCCCTGTGACACTGGGATATCGGACTCTTCGACCTGGGCTGTTCCGAGGGCTGCGGACCGGCTCATGCGGGTCCGGGATGTTTAGAAATGACACCTGCTTGGCGAGCGCGAGCAGTGTCGGGAGCGAACCGCCCTCAAGAGAGCGACGTCGCGGGCTAACGGTACCCGATTCGGGCGGCCCAAGAAGGTCGCCAGCATGCCGACATGCTCATGGTGGGGACCCATTCCAGCGCAGCCGGAAACGTGCTTCCGGCGGTGGTGGAAGTGGCTTTGGTGATTGAAGAGTGGTTGCGCCGGCCGAACGGCCAACGGTGCCGCGGCATGATAGATAACCATGCTGCAATGGGAAACGGTGGACCTGGGCGCGATCTACCTATTTGAGCGTTGCCGTGCGGTCAGGGGCAACTATGAATACCGCATCTTTTATGGCCCCGATGCGGCAACCCAAGACCGCCCCTGGATTCTGGTGATCCGGGAGGCTGGGGAGGATGGCGTGTACGCGCACATCCATCACAACAGCATTCACGGCACCCCCGACGAGGCGAAACTGGCCGCCGACCAATGGGAAGGCCCGCCAGCATAAAAAGGTTGCATCAGCCCTTGAGGAGAGCAGGGGCGGCCCGATCAACTATTCAGACGCGGAGATCGCCGGTCTGGTTTCCCCGCTTAGCCCACGCGCGGGATAGGAGCCGCAGCTCGCCGTCAATGATCTCGATGTCCCGCAGTCACGGGGTAGAGCTGCCCACTAAGCCGCTCCGGCGAAAGGTAGTAACCGACAACCAAGAGCGCGTAAAATCCTCATGTTCTGACGGTGGAGGACCGCCGGGCTAGTGACAACCAGGGGCTCGCTAGTGGTGTGTCCTGTATTTAGCTGACTTTTTCGAGGGCGATCCGACCGCGCGCGACTTTGGCGAGGATGGACTCGGCGGTGGCGGTCCACACGTAGGGCCTGGGGTCGTTGTTGTGAGTGTCGATGTATTCCTGGATAGAAGCGACAAGGTCGGGCACGGAATGGAAGACGCCGCGCCGCAACGCTTTGTCGGTTAGTTCCCGGAACCAGCGTTCGACGAGGTTGAGCCACGACGACGATGTCGGGGTGAAGTGGAGGTGGAACCTGGGGTGTTTGTCCAGCCACTGGCGGACGTCGTCGTGCTTGTGGGTGGCGTAGTTGTCCAGAATCAAGTGGATCTGCAGGTCCTTGGGCACCTGCCGATCGATGGTCTTGAGGAATTTCAACCATTCCTGATGCCGGTGCCGAGGCATGCACTGGCTGATGATCATGCCGGTCAGCACGTTCAGCGCGGCGAACAGGGTGGTGGTGCCGTTGCGCTTGTAGTCGTGGGTCATCGTCTGGCCCCGGCCCTTGACCATCGGCAGCGATGCCTGGGTGCGGTCGAGTGCCTGCACGGAGGACTTCTCATCGGCGCACAACACGATCGCCTTCTCCGGCGGATTCAGATAGAGCCCGACGACATCGACCAGCTTCTCCTCGAACTTCGGATCGTTGGACAGCTTGAACGTCTCGACCCGGTGCGGTTTGAGGCCCCGCGCCGACCACACCTGCTGCACAGTCGATTTCGACACCCCGGTAGCCGCGGCCATGGTCCGGCAGCTCCAGTGGGTTTCGCCCTGCGGGCGGTAGTTCAGGGTCAGATCCACGATCTCGTCGATTTTGTCCTGCGGGATCGTCTTCTTCCGACCCCGGCCCTCGCGGACCTGCGCGAACTTGACCAGCCCCTCCTCGGCGAACCGGGCGCGCCACCCGCTGACCGACGCCGGCGACACCGACAACGCCCGCGCGATAGCCGTGTTCGCCAGACCGTCGGCTGCCATCAACAACGCCCGCGCCCGGACCACCTCGCGATGCCGCGCGGACGGCGACCGCGCCACGGACTCAAGAACCTCACGCTGCCCTGCGGACACCAGCAGAGCCGGAGCGGGTCGCCTCATGGCGTGAATCATACAAGATAATCATCAATTAATTACAGGACACACCACTAGTTGGGTGGACCGACATGTCGTATGTGATCGCGGCCCCGGAGATGATGACGGCGGCGGCAACAGATCTGGCGAGCATCGGTTCGACCTTGAGCGCCGCCCACATGACGGCGGCGCTCCCGACCGCTGCGGTCATTCCCGGCGCCGCCGATGAAGTGTCGGCGAGCATCGCGCGCCTGTTCTCCCAATACGGCGGGGGATTCCAGGCGCTGGCCGGGAAGGCGTCGGTGTTCCACGACCAGTTCGTGCACACCCTGAAGGCCAGCACGAGTGCCTACACCGGCACCGAGGCCGCCAATGCGTCGTCGCTTCTGCAGACCCTGGGCCAGGACTTCAACACCTGGGCCGAATCACTGCCCCCACAGGTACAGAACACGCTCGCGGACCTTGAGGGCTTCGTGCTGGGTCCACTGTTTTTGGGCATCTTGATCGCGGCCATCTTGTACGCCGTCCTCGTGGTCGCGATTGAAAAGCTCTTGGGGCAGTTTGGACTGTGAGGGAGACATCATGTCGTATGTGATCGCGGCACCGGAGATGATGACCACGGCGGCAACGGATTTGGCGGGCATCGGCTCGTCGCTCAGCGAGGCCAACGCGGCGGCCGCGGCCTCGACCACCAGAGTGATCACCGCAGCTGGCGATGAGGTATCGGCGGCCATCGCGGCGCTGTTTTCTAGCCACGGCCAGCAGTTTCAGGCGATCAGCGCGCAGGCGGCGGCGTTTCATGCCCAGTTCGTGCAGTCGTTGAGCGGCGCGCAGGGCGCGTATGCCAGCGCGGAGGTGCAGTCGGCTCAGAGCCTGGCGGTGTTCTCGCCGTGGAAAGACCTGACCGGGCGTCCACTGTTCGGTGACGGTGCCAACGGCGCACCGGGGACAGGGCAAAACGGGCAGCCCGGCGGATGGCTCGTCGGGAACGGTGGGGCGGGCGGCTCAGGCGGGCCGGGCCAAAACGGCGGGAACGGCGGGGCCGCCGGGCTGCTGTGGGGTGCCGGTGGCCGCGGTGGGACTGGCGGATTCGGCAACGGGTCCAGCGGTGGTGGTGCGGGCGGAGCCGGCGGCAACGGTGGGCTGTTGAGCGGGTTCATCGGTGAGGGCGGCGGGAACGGAGGTGTCGGCGGTGCCAGTGTCAACGGTCCCGGCGGTGCTGGTGGTGCTGGCGGCAACGCGGGTCCCGTCGCTGTCCTTACGCCCGCCGGTCCCGGCGGGGTCGGCGGCGCTGGCGGCTCCAGCATCAATGGTGTCGGCGGGATGGGCGGTGCCGGGGGGACCAGCGGTACCTTCGGTGACGGCGGTCTCGGTGGGGCGGGTGGAACCAGCCTCAATGGGGCGGGTGGCGCTGGCGGGCGTGGCGGTGACACCCTTGGCCTGTTCGGTGGTGATGGTGGCGCTGGCGGTCCCGGTGGGACCGGCTGGACGCACGGTGGAGCTGGCGGTGCGGGCGGCAACGGCGACAACTTTATCTCCCCAGGCGGGGCTGGTGGTGCCGGTGGTGCCAGCGTCGTGGGGCCTGGCGGGAACGGCGGTCAGGGCGGCGTCGACGGGCCGCTGATCGGTAACGGCGGTGCCGGTGGCGCGGGTGGATCGAGTTTGAGTGGTGTCGGTGGTGACGGCGGGGCTGGTGGCAAGGCGCTGCTGATCGGCAACGGCGGGAACGGCGGCAATCCTGGGACCGGCGTGGGGCTGGGTCATACCGGGGCCGGTGGTCGCGGCGGGGTGGTGCTGGGTGTGGACGGCTTCAACGCACCGGCAAGCACGTCACCGCTGCACAACCTGCAACAGCAGGTACTCCACGCCATTGACGCGCCCGTCCAGGCGATCACCGGGCGACCGCTGTTCGCCAACGGTGCCAACGGCGCACCGGGGACGGGGCAGGCGGGTGCGCCCGGCGGGTGGCTGCTCGGCAGCGGCGGCGAAGGCGGCTCGGGTGCGCCGGGTCAAACCGGCGGCGCTGGCGGTGCTGGCGGGGTGGGCGCCCCGGCTGGCGACGGCGGGGCGGGTGGAAACTCGGCCAGTGGTGACGGCGGCGCTGGCGGCGCGGGTGGAACAGCTCCGGCTGATCATGGCGGTGTCGGCGGTGTTGGCGGGCTCACCACGGCGTCCGGTGCAGTCGGCGGTGCCGGTGGTGCCGGTGGTGCCAGCGGGGTGCTTTCCTTCGGCGGTATGGGTGGTGTCGGCGGGGCCGCACTGGGCAGTGACGGAACAGGCGGGGCCGGCGGGGCCGCTGGGACCGGTGGTCTGATCGGCGTGGCGGCTTCCGGTGGTGGGACCGGCGGGATCGGTGGGTTCGGCACCCTTACCGGCGGTGCCGGTGGGCACGGCGGCAACGCCAGCCCGATCATCGGACCTGGCGGCGCTGGCGGGGCCGGTGGCACGGGCATCAGCAACGGCGGCAACGGCGGGCACGGCGGCAACGCCAGCCTCCTGTTCGGCAACGGCGGCGACGGCGGGCCTGGAGGGTTCGGCGCGACCCCAGGTATCCCCGGCACCGGGGGCACGGGCGGGCTGCTCGGCGTACCCGGAAATAACGGGATGACATAGCCCGCGCGGCGTCGATGGGGTGGCGCCGATCACCGATTCGGTGGGTCGTGTCCCAGCCACGGTGTAAATGACGACGGACGTAGGTTCCTTCAAGAGCTACCAACTCAGCGAAGGAAGGACTACGCCCGTGTCAGCACGAGTATCACCCACGGACCGGATCCGTGGCGAGATCGACGCCCTGTTCGATGGGTCGCGTGACTTATCGGAGGTCATCGAGGACGCCGCCCGGTTGGGTGCCCGGTTGATCATCCAGACCGCGGTGGAGGCCGAGGTCGACGTGTTCTTGGGCCGGGCCCGCTACCAACGAGCCGCCGAGTGTCCGGATGCCCGGGCGGGCAGTCGTAACGGCTTCTGCGAGTCGACGATCAAGACCACGGCCGGGCCGGTCACGGTGGCGCGGCCGAAGCTGCGTGGCACGACCGAGGCGTTCGCCTCGCAGCTGTTCGGCACGTCGGTGACGAAGTCCAACGCGTTGGAGTCGCTGGTTATCGCCGGGTTCGTACGCGGGTTGTCGACGCGGGATGTGGAGAACACTCTGGCCGACGCGCTCGGTTCTGAGGCGGCGCTGTCCAAGTCGACGGTCTCGCGGGTGTGCCAGGCGATCGGCGATGAGTTCACGCAGTGGTCGGCGCGGCGGCTGGACGACCTGGAGTTGGACTACCTGTTCCTGGACGCCTCCATGTTCAAGATGCACGCCGGTGCCCGGGCCGAGCCGGTGCTGGCGGCGTGGGGCATCACCACCGAGGGCGCGCCGGTGTTCGTGGCCTTGGCCGCAGGCGGTTCGGAGTCCACCGACGCCTGGGGTGACTTCCTCGATGAGCTGGTCGGCCGCGGGTTGCGCTCGCCGTTGCTGGTCATCAGCGACGGCGCTGCCGGGCTGATCAGCGCCGTCGAGACCGCGCTGCCCCGTGCGCTGCGGCAGCGTTGCCTCATTCACCGCTGTCGGAACGTGCTTGCCAAGGTGCCGGCCGAGGCGCAGCGCGAGCTGCGCGACGCCTATTGGGCGATCTTTGACACCGAGGATCTCATCGCCGTCGGACTGCAGCCCGGGCCGGGCCTGGTGGCCGCCGTGCAGCGGCGCATCGACGCCTTCGCTGAGACCTACAGCCGCGCCTACCCGGCGGCGGTCAAGTGCCTGCTCACCGATCGCGACCAGCTGACCAGTTACCTACGTTTCCCGGTCGAGCACCACCGCCGAATCCGGCACTCCAACTTCATCGAACGCACCTTCGGCGAGACCCGCCGGCGGGTGAAGGTGATCGGCCGGCTGCCCGGCGAAGCAAGCTGCCTGAACCTCGTGTGGGCCGTACTCGACCGCGCCTCCCGCGGCTGGCGCGGCATGACGATGGCCCCGACCGGCACCCGGCTGCTCAACGACATACGCCACCAACTACTCGACCCACCGACGCCGTTACGACCCACCGACACCACCACAATCACCGGCGACCAAACCGTCGGAGCCGTCGCCTAACATGACCACCGAGGAACCGAGTCGGTCGTCATTTACACCGACGTTGGGACACAACCATTCGGTGATGATGACCGGGCAGTGCCCCTGAGGAAAGCAGGGGCGGCCCGGTCAATTGCTCAAACGCTGGCTCGGGTGAGCTGGTTCCGTCCGCGGTGGGTCCGCAGTGGGGCCGCAGCAGTTTCGACAACAGCTTCCATTAGCCAACACAACCAACACTGTGACCTGCAGTTCCACAACAGGATCAACACAGCTAACTTCGGTAAACGCCCAGGTGGGACCACCCGCTTCTCGATGCGCACGATCACGCGCGACAGATCCGGCCCGACCGAGGTTGTCCGCATCTCTTCGCCGTCAGGGACCCGAAAACGGCCCTACCAGCAAAAATGCATCACGGTGATTCACACTCAAACAGGTAGTTTGGTGGGCAAGTGTGGGCAAAATGTGGGCACGCCCCCCTGTGGCCGCCGTCCTTTCACCCCGTTATATGCAGCGAGAGGCCAGCTAATCCGCGCGGCTCAACGTCGCCCGTCGCGGATCTGATAAACACGCCCCACTGACAGCCCGGCCGCCTCGGTGAGCTGCTCACCGGGAATGGCTTGCTCGAACCCCTGGCGGATCAGGCGGCGTAGCTCGGCGTCGGCGGCGTCGAATGCGCCGCGCCTGCGTTAGCGCAGCTTGTCGTGAATCAGAACGGCGCCGACGGCCACACGTAGGCGTCATCAGGACATGTAATGCGCCGCCATACTGGCGCGAAGTATTTGTTGTTCAGATCGGTAACTTGCGCGAAGTCGGTAACTGCCTCCGACACATCGAGCTTGCGGTCGGCGCGGCGGAGACCCGCATTCGTCAGATTCGTTGAGCCCTTGAATGCGACCAGTCCATCGACGATCACCAGCTTTTGGTGCGGTGCGTCGTAGATGCCCTGGTCCGACGGGATGACCTTGGCAGTCAGCTTCGGCGCTTCCTGTGGGTACTCGGTCAACTCGGCACGCGTGTTCGCATCCACATTCGACACGAAGCCGTAGACCGGCACGCGCATGCTTGCCATCTTGAGGGCGCCAATCATCACATGGCTGATGCCCCAGCTCGTGAAGTGGACGAAGTAGCGGGCACGCGATATCACTTCGAAGAACGTGCGCATCGTCGGCCAGGGTTCGGTGTATCTCGTACCGCGCGATTTCTGAACAACCTCGGCGAGCGCCGTCGCGTGGGCGAACAGGTCTTTGTGATCGATCAGCAACCCTTCGTCGCGGAAGTGGTCGTAGACGCTCCTCTTGCCGCCCCACGGGTCGTCGTCGTCAGCGTCGTCGATGTACTCGACGGCACACGTCCGACACGAGTGCGACCCCTGCTTCAGCTCCTTGTCGTAGTCGTACTTGATGCTGCGCATGAGCCCCCGACAGGCCGGACAGATCCAACACGGCGGCTGGAAGTCCAAGATCGATGTGATGTCGAAACCAGGCACCCTTCGATGATGCCTGCGATCACCGGCGCCACGGGCACCCAAGGCCGATTTTCGCTCGGCCGCGGCCGATGCCTGGCCCCGCCACGGTGCGGTACCTGGCGCGGTAGCTAGCCGACGCCCTCGCGGAGGATGCCGCGGAGGTTGAGCAGATGAATGGTCGTCCTAGCCTCAACCGCATGCGTGTACGAACTGCGGTAGCCATTGTCACAGCCTTTATCGCGGTCAAAGCCGCCCTGACTGCCGTGGCACTCATAGCGTGGATCTCCATTCCCGGTCGCAGGTGGGCGGCCAACCCTTGGCACATTGCGTTAGGCGATCTGGGCGGCTGGCTGGCGGCAGGCGGAGCTGCCTCCGCGGCGGTCGCGGCCTTGTACATCGCCACCGGCGATCGACGGGAACGGCATCGAGAGCGCGCCGCCGCCGAGCTAGCACAGGCGAACTTAGTCCTGGTCAAGGTGGTGAAAGCCCAGGGCTGGCACGGATTCGGCGTGGAAGTCGTGAACTACGGCACACGAGCAATTCTCGATATCGAATTCGACACCGCACACTTCGAGACGTTCCCAAAATCAAGGCCGACCATGAACAACGAGACCAAGCGCCACGTTCATGTGCTGGACTCCGACCGCTCGCCGCACACCTTCTGGGCCACCTTCGTCGACGAAGCCGAACAGGTCGTCATCACTGGCGCAAAGGACAGTCATGGCAACTGGGTGAGTGACAACGCAGACCCGTCCAAGGTGTCGGCCACCATTCGGTTCAGGGACGCAAACGGAAACCGATGGAGCCGCTCCAACTCCGGTTCGGCGAGCCGCATCCAAGTATGAGGTAGCAGCGGACGTTGCCATGCTACGCAAGAAAATTGGGGTCAAAGAAACGTCAAAATTGCGCTCCACAACGGCCGATTCGCAGTAGAACAATGGCGTGATCAGGACCGAATCACATTGGGGCAGCGAGGGATTCGCCGTAGATGCCGCGCGGATCGCCCTGCATCGTCCAGTTGTGCTGCTGGTCGGCGCGGTCGTCGAGGTCGCGAAGGTCGAACAGGTGGTGGCGTCCGCGGCAGGCGCAACCCTCTAAGCGCGGGATCGCTCCCAGCGCGGTCATGTTGCCCGCCTTGTCGTCGGTGTTGATCAGGTGAGCGTAAGCGGTCAAGTCGTAGTGGACGTTGCGTAGCCCACGAACCGCGACAGTTGAAAGGGCGGAATGCTATCCGCGGCTAATCAAGCGGGTTCGGCGCCGGTGTCCTGATCATCGAAATACAGCGATAGCTGCGATCTGACGCAGTCGATCGCGGTGACCACGGCCGGATCGTCAGGGTCAAGCCCCTCGGCTCGGATCGCTCCGCGCTCAATTTCATCCATCCACCGCGCACGCCTGCTGCGAGGGTCAGCAGCCACCAACCCCGGCTCAACTGAAGTTCATCGCCGACGTGCACAGCGAAGGGCTGCCCGGAGTCGACGCCACCACCTACATCGCCCCTGATGGCGGGCAAGTCCAGACCGGAAACTGGCCTGGTCTCAACGTTAGGGATTCAAATATCCTTTACGCCGGTGTTGCGATCTGCAGCGCGCTAACAGTGCCAGCCCTCAATACCTTCGACTACTGGAAACGAATCTACTGGATGTTGGGGGAGCCCATCGATCCCGTCGATGGCTACCACCCGAGGATCAATCAGGCGACCCAATACGCCCGCACCGACTTGGGCTGCTAGAGCAAGCGGTGAAAATTTAGAGGTCTAGCGCGCGGCGAAAATTCGCCCGACAACCTGCCGCATGGCTGACGCTTGCACGCTGGAAATACGCAGCTGAGCATGATCAGTAGCACGGTGACACCCCGAAGCTTTCCCAGAAGCTACTTGGTGAGTTGGTGCCACTGATCTACCACGGGATGAAGTCGACGGCGTAATGCAGTCACCCTGCCCGATGCCGAACAGTGCCAGGCCTCACCGCACGTGGGCAGGCTGCCACAGCCAAAGAGCGTCGCTGCGCGAGCAACGATCGCTAAGTTGTGTCCGTGGGCAAGATAGCTGATCTGTTTCACAGTGATCCTAGTGGTGTGTCCTGTATTTAGCTGACTTTTTCGAGGGCGATCCGACCGCGCGCGACTTTGGCGAGGATGGACTCGGCGGTGGCGGTCCACACGTAGGGCCTGGGGTCGTTGTTGTGAGTGTCGATGTATTCCTGGATAGAAGCGACAAGGTCGGGCACGGAATGGAAGACGCCGCGCCGCAACGCTTTGTCGGTTAGTTCCCGGAACCAGCGTTCGACGAGGTTGAGCCACGACGACGATGTCGGGGTGAAGTGGAGGTGGAACCTGGGGTGTTTGTCCAGCCACTGGCGGACGTCGTCGTGCTTGTGGGTGGCGTAGTTGTCCAGAATCAAGTGGATCTGCAGGTCCTTGGGCACCTGCCGATCGATGGTCTTGAGGAATTTCAACCATTCCTGATGCCGGTGCCGAGGCATGCACTGGCTGATGATCATGCCGGTCAGCACGTTCAGCGCGGCGAACAGGGTGGTGGTGCCGTTGCGCTTGTAGTCGTGGGTCATCGTCTGGCCCCGGCCCTTGACCATCGGCAGCGATGCCTGGGTGCGGTCGAGTGCCTGCACGGAGGACTTCTCATCGGCGCACAACACGATCGCCTTCTCCGGCGGATTCAGATAGAGCCCGACGACATCGACCAGCTTCTCCTCGAACTTCGGATCGTTGGACAGCTTGAACGTCTCGACCCGGTGCGGTTTGAGGCCCCGCGCCGACCACACCTGCTGCACAGTCGATTTCGACACCCCGGTAGCCGCGGCCATGGTCCGGCAGCTCCAGTGGGTTTCGCCCTGCGGGCGGTAGTTCAGGGTCAGATCCACGATCTCGTCGATTTTGTCCTGCGGGATCGTCTTCTTCCGACCCCGGCCCTCGCGGACCTGCGCGAACTTGACCAGCCCCTCCTCGGCGAACCGGGCGCGCCACCCGCTGACCGACGCCGGCGACACCGACAACGCCCGCGCGATAGCCGTGTTCGCCAGACCGTCGGCTGCCATCAACAACGCCCGCGCCCGGACCACCTCGCGATGCCGCGCGGACGGCGACCGCGCCACGGACTCAAGAACCTCACGCTGCCCTGCGGACACCAGCAGAGCCGGAGCGGGTCGCCTCATGGCGTGAATCATACAAGATAATCATCAATTAATTACAGGACACACCACTAGTTGGGACAGCGCGGTCGAGAATCTGCGTGGTCTAGAAAGCGAGTACGGCGAGGAAGCGCAGGCCCGTGCGCTCGGCTACGCGGCCGCCTACGACGGTGCCAGGGGCGCGATGATTGTTGACGTCGTGGCTTCCCGTCAACGCCGCTACAAGTCGAGGGTGACGGGAATTGTGTCCGACTGGAAAGCCCAAAATGCCGAACACACCATCGCGTGGTTGGCCGACCACCGGCTGGAGCGTCAAAGGTACGGCCTCTCTGACAGAGAGGTAGACACCATTCACGAGGTGGCCAACCGACTGCGGGCTTTTGCCGCCCAGGAAGGGCTCACCACAGCGGAACAGGAAGACCGTCTGTGCAGGGCGTGGGCTGATCGCTATGGCGCGTTCGAGCACGCCCCGATGCTCGATCCCGTCGTCGGTTCGGTGAAAGGTATCGGCTTGGCGCTGTTCGCCTACGCGCGGACGCGGTCCGGTGCGGATGCCATTAAGCCCGACGTCCGAGTGAAAGAGGGGTTGCGCTCACTGGGGTTTTCGGTGCCCGACGACGAGCACGCGGTGCTGTTGGTCGCCACAGCCGCTGCCGAAGATATCGGGATGTCACGACTCGTTCTGGACCAGCTGCTGTGGTGGTTGGACAACGATTAGATCCCTTTGCCCGCCCGGTTGAACCCCCACGTCGCCTTGCAGCCGTGGCCGCGATATTGCTAAGGAGCCTGATCGGCGATCTAGATCCGATGGCGTGCAAGCTTCACTGCGCGGTGTGGAACGGCAACACCGTACGTCCAGTCCCGCCCCCGACGGCGAGAACCTCGTCGAAGCCATTCTGCAGGCAGTCCATCAGCACGTCGGGGTCGGGCACGGCACCGGTGTCGATGTTGGCGCCCACGTAGCAGGTGTCGCAGTAGGACATCAGGGTGATGTTCAAGGCGGCGCCGATCGTGGGACCGAAGCCGTAGAAGCTGTCGATCTTCGCGCCGGTGAGGTACAGCGGCACTGGGATTCCGGGCACGTTGCTCGCGATGAAGTCGATGTGCTTGAGCATCCCGCCGATGTAGGCACGCGGCAACAGGTTCAATGTGCCGGCGATCGCGTTCGTCAAGGGCAGTGACCGGTCGGTCTTCACGGACTCGCAGCGACGGTGAGTCTCCGCCATCCGCTTGCTCGGGTCGGCGATACCCACGGGAACCTTGAACCTCATGATCGTGATGCGGTTGCCGCCGATCGGGTCGTCCGCCTTGCGGATGCTGACCGGCATCGTGACTCGCAGTTCGTCGATCTGCGTGTCGTGCCGTTCGTGGTAGAGGCGCAATCCTGCCGTGACACCGGAGAGGAAGGCATCGTTGTGCGTGGCGCCCACGGCGTGCGCGGCGCTCAGCATGTCAGCCAGCGGGAACTTCAGAATGTCGTAGTGCCAGGCCAGGTGGCGCTCGGTCATGACCGGCGACAGGGTGTCGGACACGGGTGTAACGAAGCGCGCGATCGACTGGCCGGTCGCGACAGTCTCGGTGACGGTTTCGCGGGGATGCCGCAGCGCGTGCGTCACGTCGCTGACCGCCGAGGTGAGGTGGCGCTTGGAGAAGTCGAAGAGTTGCGACCAGTCGTAGCTGAGCGCATCCCGGGCCAGTTCGACGGTGCCGAGGTGCTCTCCCACCGGCGCTTCGGGCATCGGTCCGAGCTCGCCGGGGTCGGGTTCGACGTCGAGCAGCAGTCGCGCAATGTCCATGCCACCCACGCCGTCGGTCAGCGAGTGGTGGAGCTTCATCACTAGGGCCGTCTGGCCGCCGTCGAGCCCCTCGATGAACGTGAACTCCCACAGCGGCCGATCACGATCGAGGCCCGCCATGCCGGTCTTGCGAGCGAACTCCAGGACCGTCGCCAGCGTCTTCGGGGGTGCCGCCTCGAACCGGCGAACGTGCCACGACAGGTCGAAATCGGGATCGACGACCCAGCGGGGCGTGGCCAGCCGTAGCGGAGGCAACACGACCCGGTGCCGAAACCCCGGCGACAGCCGCGTGCTGCGTTCGAGCCGTTCCGGCAACCGATCCCAGTCCGGGCTGCCATCCAGGAGCAGGACGCACACAACCGTCGAGCGCAGCAGCGGGTCCTTCTCCATGTACCAGGAGAATGCGTCGCTGTCGCGCATGTGTACCTCGACGCGCTCTGGCAACGACATCACCTCCGCCAGCTTCTCCGACTCTGCTCCGCGCGAGGCCGGGTGTCAACGCAAAGCGCCCAACGCGGTGAGGAGCGGTCGCCCCGAGCGCCGCGCTGATTTCGCCAGGTCGCGGACCCATCCCCCCCTTACCCCGCCGAACGGGCGTTAGGGCCGCAGCGTTGATCTGAGCGGCCAGAATCGCGGGCCTGGTGGCCAATGGGATCGTGTGAGGCTACGGTGGCCGACCGGCCGCCGCCCGGCCAACGTGGTGGGTGCTGCCGGTCAGGGGTAGACGTCGCAATCGGCAGGCGACGGGCTGATGGCGCTATTTGGCCCGACTGCGACACCCCCGTGGTAACCCAACAGCCATCCGACCGCTCTGGTCGGCGGATATCGCCTGACACGCAGGTCCGCGATATGCACGGTGGCGGCGGTGGACACACCGTGGACACGGTCTGGACACAGTCACACTTATCTAGGGTTAGCCAGGGAAAGGCTATCTGTGCAGCTCAGAACGGGTTCAGCTGTCTGACCAGGACCACCCCGAACGGTTCGCGTACTTTCGCGTCGTTTCGCGTCGTCAAATTCGAGGTTTCCGCAGGTCAGCGAGATTTTTGGGCTGGGTTCGATTCCCGGCAGCTCCACCAGTGGCACCCGACGTATGCGCATGAGACCACCACCACGGCGATACTCAATCCTGGGCCTGTACCGAGAGGGCTGGTGCTCGTATCGAGGACCTGGACTCAGAGACGGTTTGCTGACGGCCGATGCAGCGGTTGATCGAGTGGCCGCCGGACGGAGAGCGGTTCTCGGTCGTCTGTGATCGACTCCGTGGCCACATCCTGGCCACAATTTGGCCACAGTTACAGTTAACTCCTGTGAGCTACCGTGATGTGTTTGCGCAGCTAGAGGCCGTTCGCCCCGTCTGATCAGGTAGCTGAATAGGGTTCGAGTCCCTCCGCCCGCACACGAGTCCCCCCTTGCGCACAACGGTTGTCAGCTGAACATGTCGCGGTGTTGTTCGACCTATTGCCGCACGGTTGTGCGGGGTGGCCGGTGATGTCTTCGACATCGTGGGTTGAGCGGTTGTAGCGATCCTCGCGGTGCAGCCTGGCCATGGTGGCGATGTGTTGCTCTACGTGCGGCGGCAGTCCCACCTCGCTGAGTACCTCCAGCCACTCCTCATAGGGCGGCCTAACGCCGGTGATGGGTCGGCCCAGGGCTTGTGCGTATTGTTCGGCGAGCTCGTCGACGTCCAGCGTTGCCGGGCCGGTCAATTCAAAGACCGCGCCGACGTGGTCTTGGGGTGCGCTGAGCACCGCAGTGACGACTTCGGCGACGTCGCTGGATGCGACGGGCGAAGTGCGGCCGGTTCCGTGGTCGCCGTGCCGCCCGCTCCCGGGGGCCGTTACGGTCATCACCGTGGCTGTGATCGAGTTCGACGAACGGGACCTGGAAGCACGAGTGCCCGACCTGGCCGCGGGGGGCGCCTGGACCCGGGTGCGGCTGCGCTGGCGGCAGGACCCGCTGACCGGGGCGAGCGCCCGGATCCTCACCGGGGTGAAGCTGCAGCCCCCGGACCGGCCGGACCTGACCGAGCTCACGGCCCCGCCCGCGTTCTGCCCCTTCGACAGCGACCGCCTCGAGACGGCCACGTTCTCGTTCCCGCCCGAGCTCACCGCCGAGGGCCGGATCCGCTGCGGCCGGGCGGTGGTCGTGCCGAACATCATGGCCTACGCGACCCACAGCGCGGTCGGCATCTACGACCCCGGGTCGCACTTCCTCGACCTCGACGAGCTCACGCCCGCCCTGGTCGGGGATGCCCTGGCCGCCATGGTCCGGCACGCTCACGCGGTGCGGCGCTTCGACCCGACGGCCGCGTGGAGCTCGGTCAACGCCAACTACCTGCCGCCCTCGGGCGCCTCGCTGGTGCATCCGCACCTGCAGTCGGCGCACGACGCCCACGGCCTTACCGGCCAGCGCCAGCTCGCCGAGCGGTCAGCGGCCTGGCAGGAGCGGAACGGGAACTACTGGGCGGCCCTGATCGACCAGGAGGCCGACGGCCCCCGCTGGGTCGGGCAGACCGGCCGGGTCGCCTGGCTCACGCCGTTCGCGCCGGCCGGGTTCCACGAGGTGTGGGCCGTGGTCATCGGGGCCGCCGACATCACCGACCTGACCGAGGACGACAGCCGGGCGCTGGGGCAGGGGCTGTCCCGGTGCCTGGCCGCGTACAAGGACTGGAACCTGACCTCGTTCAACTTCGGCCTGATCGGCGGCGGCCCGCTTTCACGCGAGAACGGGTACCAGGTCGTGCTCAAGCTGGTCAGCCGCTCCAACCCGGAGCCGTTCTACCGCAGCGATGCCACGTATTTCGAGCGGCTCTGGGCGGAGGCGCTGATCGACATGAGCCCCGAGGAAGTGGCCGAGGGCCTGCGGACCAGGTTCTGAGATCAGGCGCTTCCTGCGGAGGATCGGCCGCGATCGGATCACCCGGTATGACCGCCGTCTGGGCCTGCTTGGCGAGGATCTGGCTCAACCTCCACCGATCGTCCAACGCCCGGGCGAGGCCGATCGCCTCGGCGAAGTACGGCCCGGGCCTACCGCTGACCCTGGGAGGCGCGCAGAATCGGAACAGCAGTGCAGGAAGGAAGTCGGCGATGAAAGCCAACGTAGGCGACTGGTTGGTGATCAAAGGCACGACAACCGAGCGCTCGGACCAGCGGGGGCTTATTACCGAGGTGCACTCGGCGGACGGCTCGCCTCCCTACGTGGTGCGGTGGCTGGTCACCGGCCATGTGGCGACGGTGATTCCCGGCCCTGACGCCATCGTGGTGACACCACAGGAGCAGGAAGCAGCGGACGAGCGGGCACAGGAACGAGCCGCACACCGCGGCACCAACGACTAGGTGCTGCGGCTCGCCGTTATCCCCGCAGGCTTGCTGGCGGCCTGGTTAGGCCATCACGTGATGGGCTCTCGCGCATGCGGGCGGACGGGACTGAGTTGGATGCCGGTCGGTCTAACCTGACATCGCCATGTCCCAGAAGCCTCGCTCGTAGTGGGTCACCCAGAAGAAGGCGTCTTCAGCTTCTCGGGCCTGTTCGCCGATGGAGGCCTCGAGCTGGCGATCGACGGAACTCTGGAGGTCGCCGACGTAGGACCGGAAGCCGTCGGTGGTCCACCTGTTCACGAACTCCCGGTAGGGGTGAGCACCGGGGCGGGCGCTGTCCCAGCTTTCCAGGTAGCTGCGTTCGAGCGCCCAGATGGCGGTGATCTGGGCCGGGTAGCCGGAGTGGGTCACGGCCAGCAGGAAGTCGCAGTAGGCCCGAGTCGCCGGATGCTTGGGGGCGTCGAGGGCCAGGCCGCGCCGCCCCGCCATCTCCTCAAACCAGCCGAGCTCCCCGACGGTAGCGACCACGCCGCCCGCGAGGAGGGCGACGTCGGCGAGGGGGGCCGTGGCCGCGATGCGGGACTGGGCGCGCACCAGGGCCTGCGCGAAGAGGTAGTCCTGGGCCAGCCACCGGTCGAAGGAGTGCTCGGGCAGCGATCCGTCCCGCACGCCCGCGAGGAAGGGGTGCACAGTGGCCGCCTGCCACGCGGAGGTGTGGCGGCTCATCAACGCATCGGCAGTCATGGTCTCCCGCATCGGTCGGCAGCGTCGAAGAACCGCAGTTCGAGTTCCATCGCCTGGTGATACAGCACGGCCAGGCGGTCGTGATCACCGCCGTAGCGGTCGAGCAGGCCCTCTACACGTCGGGCCAGGGCCTCGAACTGCGGGCTGGAGTAGGTCATCACCCACTCGCGATAGGGACTGTCGGGTTTTGTCTGGGCGGCCAGCTGCTGGCCGAGGTAGGCGTAAAGCCGCAGGCACGGCGTCATCGCCCCCGCGATGTGGCCAACCGGCTCCAGCGCAGCCACCGCCAACAAGAAGTTGGTATACGCCGCGGTGGCGGGGTCTGCCGCTTGGTGAAGGTCCACGTTCCAGCGGGCTGCATAGCCGCGGTGAAGGCGAAGCTCCTCGGCGGCGGCGTCGAGTAGCTCCCTGAACGCGATCAGCCCGTCTTGGTCGGGGCTCTTCGCCAGAGCCAAGGCGTAGGCGCGGCAGAACGCGTTGAGGAACGCTGCGTCCTGGCCCACGTAGTAGGCGAACGTAGCTGGGGCCAACTTTCCCGACGCGATGCCCCGGACGAACGTGTGCTTCAGCGCAGCCTCAGCCAGGACTCGGTTCCGCTGCCATAGCGATTCAGAAAGCGAGGCCACCGACCAAGCCTAAGGCTCGGCGTGACCTCGACCACCGAAGGCATTGGGCGCGGTCCAGTATGTTCCCGTCACCTTTGCCGCGTGGGTCGGCGTACCAGCCAGGAGCCGGAGCTGCGGCGTGTTGATGTCATCAACAGCTTTCGCGTATCCGCAGGTCGTTTCGCGTCGTTTCGCGTAGTCAGATTCCGCGTTTCCGCAGGTCATGCCGTTTATTGGGTCGGGTTCGATTCCCGGCAGCTCCACAGAAAATCGCCTGGTCAGAGCGATAAGCTCTGGTCAGTTTTCATATTCATCAACATCTCGTCGACATCCGTCGGTTAGGCACTGGGGAGGGGCCTCGCTCGTCGCCCTGACGGCGCTGTGTGCCCGGGAGCATCGATGGGTTCCAAGGATGACAATCGCTCTACTCCGGAACGGTCTTGCGGGGCTCGTCCCCGGAGCTGACTACATCGACCTGCGTGCCGCCGGGGCTGGCTCGTCGCCGTCTGCCCGCGCCGCGCCCGCGGCGAGGTGCTTCAGCAGCTCGGCCTGGATCAGCCGGCGCCCGGGCGCGAGCCGGTGCGAGAGCCCGTTCAGCAGGATCAGCGTGCGCCCGACGAGCGCGAAGTCCTCCGGGATCTTGCGCAGGCTCGTCTCGCCCAGGATCTGGAAGAAGCCAGCCTCGGTGTCGCTGTCGCCGACCGTCATCAGCATCAGCGAGCGCAGGTTGTCGGGTTTCATCGAGGCGACGTCGAAGCCGAGCTGCTCGGCCGCGGCGAACGCGGATCGCGAGTCGCCGATCATCGAACAGACCATCATCGTCGCGACGAGCCGCGCGAAGCCGGGCGGCAGCTCCTTGGCCAAGCCGAAGTCGAGGAGGCCGATCCGGCCGTCGGGCAGGATCAGTAGGTTCCCGGGGTGTGGATCCCCGTGGAAGAAGCCCTGCTCGAAGATCATCGTGCCGTAGAGCGCGCCGATCTTGCGCGCGATCTCCGCGAGCTTGTGGCCTGCCGCGACCAGCTCCTTCGTGCGCGCGACCTGGATGCCCTCCAGGTACTCGAGCACGATCACGTTGTCGCCGCACAGCTCCGGATGGACGCGCGGGACGACCACGAAGGGCATCTCGGTGAGGCTCTCCGCGAGCCGCTCGGTCGAGCGCGCCTCGCGCGCGAAGTCGAGCTCGAGCTCGATGAAACGCGTCGTCTCAGTGACGAGCGCCCGCATGTCGATGCGCCGCTGCACGAGCATGACGATCCCGACGACGCGGCGCAGCATGCCGAGGTCGAGCGGGATGATCCTCGGGATCTCGGGATAGCGGATCTTCAGGACGACCTGGCTGCCGTCGCGCAGCGTCGCGCGGTGCACTTGCGCCAACGAAGCGGCGGCGAGGGCCCGGCGATCGATCGTCGCGAAGACCTCGTCGAGCGGGCGGCCGAGGTCGCGCTCGACGAGCGGCCGCAGCGTCTCGAAGGGCCGCGGCGGCACCGCGTCGTGGAACTGGCTCAGCTCCTCGACGAAGGGCGCCGGGAAGAAGTCGGCCCGCGCGCCCAGCATCTGGGCGGCCTTCGTGAAGCCGCCGGCCAGCGAGAGCGCGACGCGCTTGATTTCGCGGGCCGCCGCGCGGTGCGCGCGCTGCCAGTCGGCATCGGTCGTCGGCCGGCGAGCGGTGCGATCGCGCGCCAGGAGCAGCAGATAGCGGGGCAGGACGCGCACGACCGCCAGCGCCACGCGCAGGACTCGGACGACTCGCAAGTGCCGGATCACGAAGCAGCAGCGCGCCCTGGCTATCGAGGTAGAGATAGCTCGTAGAACGCGTCGCGCGCGTTTGAGGCGGTCGTCGGCACGATGCTAGTGTGACTGGTCAGTCGGTCATTCTCAACACTGTGCTCGCCCAGAGGATCCCGCCATGACGTCTCCTGCCTGGCAGCGCTCCGCGCCCTCTCCTGACTGGTCGTCACCTCACCCTTCTTCTAACGGTTCCGGCGACTTCGACCTGCTCCTGCCGCTGCGCAGCGCCGGCTCGCTCGAGAATCCCTACCCGATCTACTCCGTGATCCGCACCGTGCGGCCCGTGCTCGAGGTGCCGGTCCCCGCGAACTACGCCGGCCCCGGCACGTGGATGCTCACGCGCTACCGCGACGTCCACTCGGTGTTGCGCGACCCGCGCTTCTCGGTCGAGCGCATGCGCGCGCCGCTCATGCGCGACAACCTCGACCGCATGCCGGAGTTCCTGCGCCAGAGCGCGACTGGCATGCGCTCGATGCTGATCATGGACCCGCCCGACCACACGCGCGTCCGCAAGCTTGTCAACAAGGCCTTCACCCCCAAACGCATCGCCGCGCTGCGCGACCACATCGAGGCGATCGTCCGCAAGCTCGCCGACGAAGCGCAGGCCAAGGGCACCTTCGACCTGATCCACGACGTCGCCGAGCCGCTCCCGGCGATCGTGATCGCTGAGCTGCTCGGCGTCCCGGTCGAGGACCACCGTCAGTTCCGTCAGTGGTCGAGCGCGATGATCAACGGCTTCGCGTCGCCGAGCGCGGAGGCGCGCGCGACCGGCAGCGAGGCGGCGCGCCAGATCTTCGACTACCTCGCCGACATCATCGCCGCCCGCCGCCGCGCGCCGCGCGAGGACCTGATCAGCGCGATGATCGCGGCCCAGGAGGAGCGCGATGCGCTCACCGACGCCGAGCTGCTCGCGACCGGCAACCTGCTGCTGCTTGCCGGCCACGAGACGACGACGAACCTGATCGGCAATGGCACGCTCGCCCTGTTGCGCGAGCCTGATCAGTGGAAGCGGCTCTGCAACGAGCCCGCGCTGCTCCCGACCGCGATCGAAGAGCTGCTCCGCTACGACGGGCCCGTGCAGGCGACGGTGCGCGTCGCGCTCGAAGACGTCGCGATCGACGACCATGTGATCCCGGAGGGCTCACTCGTGCTGGTGAGCATCGGCTCGGCGAACCACGACCCCGACATGTTCGACGACCCCGACCAGCTCGACCTCGCGCGCGAACCGAACCCGCACCTCGCGTTCGGGTTCGGCACGCACTTCTGCCTCGGGGCGCCGCTCGCGCGGCTCGAGGCGCAGCTCGCGTTCGACATGCTGACGAAGCGGTTCCCGGGGCTCTCGCTCGTGGAGGACCGGCCGGTGTACCGGGCGAATCCGGTGCTGCGCGGGCTCACGAGCCTGGACGTGGCGGCGTAAGCACGACGTCGCTCGCGATCGCGAGTCTCGAAGCGCGTCCTTGACCGTCTGCACGGAGCGAAGCGCACGCTTGCAGAACTCCTTCCTGCCCGTGTCAAGCAGCCCGCGTGCCCCCTGCGCGAGGGTCGTGGGGCCGTCAGGTGACTGCGGTCGCGAGGTCGTTGATGGGTCCACATTCGCAGTGCGGCCATTGGCATCGACGACAGGGGCGCGACGCTGTTGATGCCATCAACACCTTCGGCGCATCCGCAGGTCATTTCGCGTACTTTCGCGTCGTTTCGCGTACCGAGATCAGCCATTTCCGCTGGTCAACCCGATTTTCATGGCGGGTTCGATTCCCGGCAGCTCGCGAGGCGTGTCCAGTTCGAACACTCCGCGCATAGTGCGCAATCCCGCCGTCGAACGGCTGCTTTTTGCTGCGATACGCTAGGCGTCCTCACACTGCAGTAACCAGCTGGTGTTGACGGTGAACGTCGGCAGCGTCCAACACGCGCTTGACCGCGCTGTGGTGCACCCCGACCCGGGCGGCGATGCGGTTCAGTGCGTCGCCGTTCTGGTGGGCGACCAGTATCGCCTCGACGGTCTGGACTGGCTGCCGGGTCACCTTGGCGGCGACCAACTCGGCGGCGAGCTGCGCAGTCGCGTTGCTTGTATCGCCGGGCGCGATCGCAGTCGCGCTAATCGCGTCTGCGGGCGCGGACAGCACACCTTGTGGTCTCGCGGTGGCGCGGCTCGGGGTCGCGCGTCTTATCGCGCGCTGAGAGTTGGCGGAGGCCGCGTTTCGGGTCCGACGTGCGGGTTTTTCGCCAACCGCGACCAGGGCGGTAGTGGCTACCGCGACCGCGACATCGATGACCAGGGGCAGGACCGCCGCGAATGTGGTTGGGATCCCCGCTATCAGCGCGAGGTCCCGAAGCGCGACAAAGCTGAGGACAAACGCGCCCACCGCGAGCGCCGCAGTCGCGGTGACTGCCGCGCGGTACACCGCGCCCGAGGCATTCGCCTTCGCCAGGACTGCGATGCCATGGACCGCACATAGGAGGACGGTGGGCGGGACCGCAGCGACGGCGGCAGCAAGCCATCGCGAGCTTTCTGGCGCGGTCACCAGTGCGTGGGTGATGTTGCCCGCCAGACTCACTAGCGTCGTCCCCGCGAGCCAGGCCCAGAAGAATCGGACGGCACGGCGATGGTGACGAATCGTCAGCTCGGCGGCAGTCAGCGCGGTGTTCATGGGTCGTCCTCAATGCGGTCGGTCAGGGTCTGGTGAATCGTCTCTCCGCCGGGCACGGTGACCATCAACTCGGCGTCCGCGCCGAGAGCCCGAAGGTAGGCGATCAGGGTGGATAGCAGAAGGTCGGCTTGGTGCTCGGTCCTACTGATCTGCCCCTGTCTCAGCCTGAGCCGTTCGGCGAGCTGTTCCTGAGTCACCCCAGCTGCTCGGCGGATGGCGGCGAGATCGATCACCAAATTAATACTACTTCAATGCCATATTGCACTCAAGCTATAGTCGTGAGAGCGATAGTAGGCAAGTAAGTCCCGCGCAGGCCATACTGAACGACCCCATCCTTAATGAGGAGCCGCTTACAAGCTCCGGCTACTTTCGCCCTGCTATCCCATCGCCGAAAGCCTTGTCACAAGGCAGCAGACAAGACCCGCCACGTGAGGCCCCAGGAGGGACCGTAGGACACCGGACCGGCGAATCTCCCCGTGGCTGAGGTGGCCTAGATGACGCGGTTATTGGTTGCGACATTGGCGGTATTGCCGGTCCCCGGGAGCGGGCGGCCCGAGTCGTTCAAGCTTGGTGGACGGGTGATGTACCGCCGTGCCGATGTCGAGAAGTGGCCGGAGGAGACGCAATGATCACACCGGTGCCACCAAAGCTGCTCGGTGAGGAGCCCTCGCGCTTGTCCTGGGGTCAAGTGGTCATACTGATTTGAGTTGGGCTGTGCAGGTTGGTGTTTCGTTACTGACCCTGTGCAGGAGGTGTAGGTGGCAATGGATAGCAACGCGGATAGCAACGGCACTCAATTTGTGCCTGTCCGTAAGTATCCCCCGACATACGG
This sequence comes from uncultured Actinomycetota bacterium, assembly GCA_963728815.1. Taxonomy (GTDB): domain Bacteria; phylum Actinomycetota; class Actinomycetes; order Mycobacteriales; family Mycobacteriaceae; genus Mycobacterium. Next base: position 12,972 of record CAVSLH010000009.1, on the reverse strand, counting down.
AAACTAGCTCTGAAGTGCTCAGACGGGATGTCCGAGAACACCCACGTACGCCAAATATGACACTGGGGGTCAAGTGGTCGCAGGTTCAAATCCTGTCAGCCCGACGCAGGTCAGAGGCCATTTTTGGTCTGCGCTTGGGGACCATTTTGGGACCATACCCACACGCCATACCCAAACCAGGTTTTCGGCGCTACCCGCCAGCAAAAGGCCGCGTGCTTCGCGCCGATTTGGGCGGTTGTCCCACCACCAGCCGCGAGATTTCGCGCACCAGGGCATCTACCCCAACCGGGTCAGGCGGCACCGCGACAGCCGGAATATCCGTAAACGTGACGGCTGCGATAGGCCGCTTGACGGCAGGCGGGTGAGGAGGTATGTCGCCCGAGGCAGCAATCCCATTGTTGGGACCTACGCTGGCCGTGTGGGCCCTGAGGAGATGGCCGCGTACCTTCACGACCGTCACCGCGCTGCTCCGGTCAGATGTCGATCGTCTGGGCGAGGTAGGTCTGCCCCGTGGCCAGCTTATTCACCCTGACCGTGAGGGCCTGAAATTCGGGATCGTCCTCGATGGCCTGCCGGACCTGGCCGAAGTGGATCCAGTCCTTGGTGGTGGACATCACGCTGATCGTATTGGACGGAGCGCCGGTCACCATCGACAGCACGGTCACGTTCTCGGCGCCGTGCTTACGGGCCATATCGCACGCCTCGCGGAGCACCGTCTGGATCTCGCCGGGGTCGGCGCCGGGCAGTGGTTGGCCCACAACCATCGAAACAATGGTCATCTCGTACCTTCCATTCGGTTCGGGGGATTGGCCGAGTGCCCATCCCACCGGGGCTGACGCTAGCGTTCGATTTGCTCACGGGCAATAAGTTCGGCGCGGGCACGCAACCGCGATCGACGCGGCGTGGTGTGATCGCGCTACCGCGATCGACGCGAGGCGGGCGTGCGGGCTGGCGTCGCACCTTGAACGCCGGGGCAGTGGCGGGGTGTTGGGTTCAATGCAGTCCGGCGCTGTGTGCGCGGGGTGGTCCCCTGCATCGGCGACCTGGCGATTTACGCTGACCGGAATGGGACGGAAAAGCCTGGAGTGGATGTACGACGAGACCGGGATGACCCAGGACCAGCGTGACGAGCTGATCTACGCCCTGTACCGCCGCCGGGTGAGCTACGCGAAGATTGCCCGCCGGGTCGGGATGTCCGTGGGGCAGTACCGCGCGTCAAGCCGCAGACCGTCTAGAGGCTTACCGCACCGCTCACACGTCCAATCGCTCACGACAGGCCCAGCGCCCCGCTCAGGCCGTCGACCGCGGCCCGCGTGGTCGCGTCCGACGTGTGCCCGTAGATGTCACCGGTGATCGCTATGCTGCTGTGCCCCAGCAGGTCAGCCACCGCCTTGATGTGCACACCAGACTCCAGCCACGCCACCGCGGCGCTGTGCCGCAGCGTGTGCACGCCGACGTTCTCCAGGCCCGCCTTGCCGGCGGCCAGTTCGATGGTGCGCAGGATGTTCCGCGGCTCGACCGGGGTGCCGAACTCGGTGGTGGACACCAGTCCGGTATCGGTCCATTGGTTCACCGCCCGCAGCTGCTCGGCGGCCTGGGCGACGCGCTGAGCCTTGAGCAATGCCACGACGACCGGTGACAGCGGCACGGTACGCCGAGACCGCGGCGACTTCGGCTCGCTGATGACCAGCGCGGCCCCGACGCGGCTCAGTGTGGCGGCCACCCGCAGCGTCCCGTCCTTCATGTTCACGTGCTCCCAACGCAGTGCCAACGCTTCACCACGCCTCAAGCCGGTGGCCGCAATCAGCGCCAGCACCGGCCGGTAACGCAGCCCCTCAGCGGCTTTAAGCAGCGCCGCCACATCCGCCGCGGTCAGATGCTTAGCTTCCCGACGTCGCACACCGGGGCGCTTCACCAACACGGCAGGGTTGCGGGCGATGAGTCCATCAAGCCGCGCATCCTCCAAGATCGCGCGCAGCACCGTATAGACCTGCCGCACCGTGGAATCGGACAACTCTCGCTTACGCAACGTCACAATCAGGCCGTCGATGTGAGTCTTGCGCAGCTTGTCAAGCGGTGTCGTGCCCAGCGGTGCGGGGGATAGGTGTTTGTGCGCCAGTGTGCGGTATAGCGCTTTGGTGGACTCTTTGCGCGGCGAAGCTTCGAGCGCGGTGTCTGACCAGTGTTCGATCCAGTCGGCCAGCCGTTGCGTCGAGTCTCGAACTGGGGCTTGTTCTTTGATGCGGTCGCGTGCCTCGTAGAGCTTGTCGCGGGCCGCTTCGGCGGTGGTCGCGTAGAACGACGCCGAGCGGCGCCGTCCAGATGTCGAATCGATGTAGGGCAGCCGCGCTTCCCACAGCCCGTTGGGGCGTTGACGCACCGATCCCTCGCCGGATGCCCGCTTACTCATGGCCTGTCTGTCTTTCTGTGTGTCGTGGGCGGCAGTAGTCCTGCTTCCCGGGCCTTTTCGATGTAGCGCTGCGCGGTGCGGGGGGAGACGATGAACGCCCGCGCGACGGCCTCGTGCTTGGGAGGGTTGGCGGCCGCGTAGGTTTCGGCGACCGTGCGTAGCTGCCCGATGGTCAGGCGGCGCCGCGTCTGCCGCCGTGCACGCTCAATCGTCTGTCTCGCGGCCTGGCGCTCGGCGGCCGACCCCGGGTAGCCCTTGCTCCACCTGCGTCGGCCTGGCGGCGCGGGTTCGTGCCGGTGGGCGACTTCAGCAAGCCAGTCGGCGACCAGGTCGTCGAGGCTGGCGGGTCCCAGCTTGATGTCCTTGGCCCGGATCAGCACGCCATCCTCGCGCCGTGCGGCCAGGTTGACCTCGGCGACTACGGGCACCCCGTCCCAGACTTCAATTCTTACTTCGCAGGCTGGGCGTTTCGTGTCGCCGGGATGCCGGTAGACCACGGTTTTGGGGATGCCGCGATCACCGACCGGGACGACATGTGTCCAGTCGTAGGTGAGGTCGCCGCCGTCGAGCAGTATCAGCGTCGTTTCGCTCATATACCCCTCCTTTGTGCGTCAACTATCGGTTGCTTAATGACGTATGCAGTCTGCCTCATAATACGACATTATGCAAAGAACCGCTGAGCGCTTAGCGGGCACCAACGAACACCAGGAGTGTGGGATGGATAGCACCATCGACCGGCTACTCGTGCCCTATGACGAATCCCGTCACATGTTGGGCGACATCGGCCGGACGAAGCATGACGAGCTGATCCGACAGAAGAAACTCATCCGGGTCAACATCGGCTGGCGCGGCTTCATCACTGCGGAATCGATTCGGCAGTACGTGGATTCGCTCAATGAGGCGGCGTCAGCGTGACGGCCATCCAGCGCGGGCCGAGGCAGGCATGACATGACCCACTACACGGGGCCGCCAGACGACGCGGCCCGGACAGCCTCACCAAGCCGTCCGGGCTCTTGCGTCAAGGGGCCTACCACAACCCATACCAGACAGGTGAAGCGTAGCGCAGCGAGTCCACACATCGGCCGTTATGCATCCGGGTGGCGGGCGGGGTTCATGGCCGGTGCCGCGGATGCGCTGCGGCAGGCCGGTCGCCGGTTGCCGGTCGAAACATGGCATGTGGTCGAAGAACTCGCCGATGCCTACGCGTTGGCCGCCGATGATTAGCGACGACCATCTCGAGATTCTTGCCGCATCTGGAATCACACCGGAATACGCGACCGCACGCGGCTACGAAACCATCACCGAGAAGCGCCGCCTAGCCGACCTGAAAATCACCGCAGCCGGACGCAACGTCCCCGGCCCCTTCGCCAAACTCTGCGGGGTCTGCCCACTGGAGGCCTCCAGCGGCAAAACCATCCGGCACCGACTCAACCGCGGCGGTAACCGCGACGCCAACCGAGCCCTACACGTCATCCTGGTCGTGCGGCTGCGCCGCCACCAACCCACCCGCGACTACATGGCCCGGCGCACCGCCGAAGGTAAATCAAAGAACGAAGTGATGCGATGCCTCAAGCGCTACATCGCCCGCGAAGTCTTCAACGCCCTCCAACCACCGCCAACAACACCGAAAACCATTGCCGCAACATAGGAACCATTGCCGCAACATAGGAGAGCATCTTCTAATCAAGACCGTGATCGTCGATCCCCAAGTTGGTTACTTCGGGACACCGCTCTCCATGAACAGCCCGGTCACCGCATAACGAGATCGGGTCGGTCCGGGAACGACCGCCGAGACCCTTGCCGCAACATAGGTGAGCATCTAATAATCAAGTACGGCGCCACGTGGCCAGGGAAATGCTCTGGCCGATACAGTTGCTGAAGAGGGAAACATCGCACTGTCACAACGGCGGGAGAAGCTCATGACCGGCCAGCCGGACTCACCCACAGGGCCGAGCTTCGAGCGTGATGTCCATCCTATGTTCCGCGAAAAGGACCGCGACTCGATGCTCAAAGCCTTCGACCTCTGGTCCCACAGCGACGTCCAGGCGCACCAGGGCGCGATCCTCGAGCGCCTCCGCGACGGCACGATGCCCTGCGACGGGGCGTGGCCGCCGGAGCGCGTCGCCGTCTTCCAGCGCTGGATCGCCAGCGGGTCGGCGCCCTGAGCGCGCGCCGCGGTGACTGAGCAGCGCACGCCGGATGAATGATCTCAGCGCAACCGGCGCCAAACCTGCCTTCGGCAGGCAGCTGCGGATGCGCTCGGTCGGTCCGTACTGGAACGACGAACACGAGATCTGCCGCGTCGCCGCGGCGACGGCTGACACCAACGGCAAGCGCACCCGATTCTTCTGGCTGACCCAGCGCGTCGTCGGCCAGATGCTGCGGCAAGGCAGCGGTTATGTCGTCAACGTCAGCGCCAGCGTCGCGGACCACGCGGGCTCCGCGGAGCCAACCGCGCTGGCTGCGCTGAGGAAGGGTGGCCTGGCCGCGGTCACTAGGTCGTTGGCTTGCCGCTCCGGGACCGGACGCCGGCCGGGTGCTCCTCTTCCTGCACGGCGGAGGTTACGAGCTCGGGTCGCTTCGCAGCGACGGCGAAGCTGAGATCAAGACCATCTGGGCGAAGGCCCGACCGAAGAGGTGCCCCCGGCCAGGGCGGCGAAGCGATCAGGCCCCACCGATCAATGACCACGCCTCTGCGGGGCCGACTACGAGATCGTGGAGGTCGCCGCCCACCTCGAGTCGACCCGACTGTTCGATCCCGCCGACCTTCACCGGCTCGAAGCCGGCTGTTCGGATCAACCGCTCGACTTCCTCGCCAGCACGGTCGTCGTCGGTCGCGTAGAAGAGGACCGCCGGCTCCGGTGACCGGTTGCTAGAGGACCCGAAGAGATCGGCCGACAGGGTTCCAAACGCCATGGCCAAGCGCGCTGCCGCCGGCAACCACCCGGCTATGACCTCGCCAGAGGATTGCCCTTTCGGCAGGAGACGTGAGACGTTACCTTGTGCGTCGATGGCGAGCGGGTTGCTCGGAACGACCAGGAGCTTGTCGGTTAGCGGGTCGGCGATGTCGTCGATGACGCCCTTCAGCACGGCAAAGCGCAGCGCGAGGACGACGGCATCGGCGCCCTGCAACGCGTCGCGGTTGTCGACGGCGACGACGGCAGCTCGACCGATCTTTGCAGCCAGAGTTCGTGCCGACTCATTGTCGGCGCTCGAGAGCCGCAGGGTCTCGCCGCCTGAGGCGAGCTGGCGGGCGATGACCGATCCGATCCCTCCAGTGCCGATGATCGCGGTGGTCATGACCGAAACCTGCTCAGGGTCATGGAACTAACAACGCGGCCCGAAGCATCGCGGGCCCGAGCGGCCTCGCACCGCCTCGCTGAGAGCGAGGGAACGGCGGGGAGGTGCTGTGAGGATGACCGTCCCCCGCCGTCCTTGGTGAAACGCACGTGAGGGTGGAGACCTGACGGAGTGGGACCATGCTTCCTCGACCCGGGGCAAGGGATCTCAGTGTCCGGGGGATTGGCCACCGTCGATGTGAAGGATTTGGCCGGTGATCTCGGCATTCACCCGGTCTGCTCGGCGAGCGTAGTCGATGGCCAGTGAGCGGGCGACCAGTCCCCCTCTGGGTCCGTGGTTTGTCCAACCTCGATCAGATGACCATCGGGATCGCGAATGTAGCAACGGATCTCGTACTGGTGATGCTTCGGCGGCGTCAGGAATTCAGCACCCCGGGCGCTCCATTCGGCGTACACGGCCTCGATGTCTGCGACCCGGATATTGAGGAAGCTGCTGACCCGGTCGGGATCGCGTGGCGTCTCCAGGCTGACCGCCGGCTTGTCATCGGTCGGGCCTCCACCAACATTGATGATGATAAAGCTGTTGGCCAGTGCGACGTATGTCACCGCGTCACCCCCCTCGCCGGAGAAGACCACCCTGCCGCCGAGTACTTCGGTATAGAAGCGCCGAGAACGCTCGACATCGTCCGAGACGATGAAGTGGGCCAGCACAATTCCCTGCGGGGGCGGTGGGAGCTCGGCCATCTGGTATCTCCACTGGTTGGGTCTCACGCCCGGCTTACGACGGGGTATGCAGCCGATGCTATCAACATCGCGTCAGTCGAGGCGCACACGATCCTCAAGCAGAACCCCGTCTACACCACTTCCAAGCACGCGCTGCTCGGCGTGACCAAGGCGACGGCATCGGATTGCGCCCAGCACGGGATCCGGATCAACACGGTCTCGCCCGGCGTGATCCGCACGTCCCTGACGATGGCCGAGGGGCAAACGGACGTGGCCGATCGGCTACCACCACCAACAACCCCTAAACCATTGCCGCAACATAGGAGCATCTGGTATCGAGAACTTGTCCGGATGTTTGGCAAACGAGTCCACCTCCGACGTTGACAGCTTTCCATATCGTAGTAGCCTGACAACGCATGCTGTTGGCTACGTGTGGCGCTTTGCGTAGGCCCCTGAAGCGGTCGGGCAGCGAGCCCGCGCCCTCCGATCTCTTCACCCGAAGAAGACAGCCCAAACATGACCGCTATGCGCCCTCGCACGCCAGCCACTGACAGCCTCAGCAAACGACGGCAGCTTGACAGCGTCAGCGTCGATTGTCACCACTTCGGTGTACACGTCCAAGACTGCGCCGAAAGCACCACTGTGTCGGTGCATCGCATCGAATCGGACTTATCACTCCACGGCATGCTAGGTGTCGACCGGCGCGCGCAATCGCTCGAGATTGCCGACAGATGCCCTGTGCACTGCGCAGTCCGCGCCAACGTGAGAATCCATACCGCTGCCGAAGTGCGAGGCGAAGTTTCGAGCACGGCAGGCATTCATGGCTGAGACAACAGAATTCGACGTTGCCATCATCGGGGGTTGGGGTGGTGCGCACACTGCGGCCTATCTTGCGGCCGAAGGGCTCAAGGTGGCGTTGGTCGAGAATCGCCTCATTGGCGGCGAATGCCACTACTGGGCATGCAACCCGACGAAAACACTGCTTCGTCCGATTGAGGTGCTCGCCCTGGCGAAAGCCGTTCCAGGCGTGCGAGAGACGGTGAATCGCGATCAGCCGGACATCGCTGCGGTTTTCGCTAAGCGGGACGCAGTCATCGACCATCTTTCCGATGACGCGGCCGTGGCCAGATTGAAGGCGGCCGGTGTCGAGGTAATCCATGCTCACGGGCAGCTATCGGGGGAACGGCAGGTCACGCTGGTGCACGCCGATGGCCATGAGGACTCGCTCAGTGTGAGGCATGCGGTCGTTCTTGTGACCGGCACCCGTCCCGCCATTCCGGACATACCGGGGCTGGCCGACGTGCAGCCGTGGACCAATCGTGATCTATCGGTCATGACGCACGTGCCGCCACGCGCGCTGGTCGTCGGCGGCGGTGCCGTCGGCGTGGAATTCGCGACCATCCTGGCCGGCTTAGGCTCCGACGTCACACTATTGGTGCGCGGAAGCGCCCTATTGCGGAACTCTGAACCCATCGCCGCCGAAATGGTCGCTGAATCTCTGCGCCGCAAGGGTGTAAAGATTCATTTCGGGGCTCAGTTGTCGGCGGCTTCACGCCCCGTCGCCGGCGGAGCCGTTACAGCCACATTCGGCGATCAGCGCATCGAAGTCGACGAAATCGTGGTTGCCGCTGGACGGTTGGTCAACACCGGCGGCCTCGGCTTGGAGACAGTAGGGCTGCGTGACGGGGACTTCGTGGAGGTCGACAACCATCTGCAGGCGGTCGGAGTCGAGGGCGCCTGGTTGTACGCAATGGGTGATACCACCGGGCGCGCAATGCTGTCCCATATCTCTCAGTACCACGCCGTGATCGTTGCCGACGTGATCGCTGCCCGTGCCCGGGGCCGCGAGCTCGGCGACGACGAGTTGATCGCCCGTGACGCGGGCAACCTTGCTCAGGTGATATTCACCGACCCTCAGGTGGTCGAAGTGGGGCGCACGGAAAGCCAGGCCCGTGCAGACGGCTTCGTGGTTACTACGCGCACCGCCCGATTCCCGGAGGCGAATCACACTCTCGTCCTACAACGCGATGGCTTCGATGCTTGGGCGAAACTTGTAATCGACGCCGATACGGACACACTGCTGGGCGCAACCTTCGTTGGGCCACAGTTCGCCGAAATAGTCCAGGCTGCCACCCTCGCCGTTGTCGCCAAGGTACCGGTGGATGTGCTTCGCCATGTCGTGGCGCCGCATCCGTCGGTCAATCAAATATGGAACCCATTGCTCGCTCGGGAAAGGTGATCAGCATGGAACGGGAAATCATCCGGGTCGAACCCATCGACAGCAATTTCGAGAGGTGGGGCGCGCCGGTGTCGACCTGCACCCGGGCCGGGAACATGGTGTTCGTCTCGGGCATGCCGCCTTTCGACCCCGACACCGGGGAAATCCTCCCGAACGCGCCGTTCGAACACCAGGTCGAGCTCATCCTCACCCAGGTGAAGAAGGCGCTCGAGGCCGCAGGCTCGGATCTCGACCATGTTCTGAAGTGCAACGTGATGTGCATCTCGGCCGACCGCTTCACGGCTTTCAACGAGGTCTACAAGCGCTTTTTCCCGAAGAACCCGCCTGCCCGCATCTTCTTCTGCGTGCCGGAGTGGACGGGCCCCTTCGACGTCGAGGTCGACTGTATCGCCGTCACGAAGGACTGACGGCGGCGGCCGCCGGCTATGAGGAACCGCTGGGAGTGCCGCTGTTTCGCACCGTGAGCTGACGACAGGCTTGACGACAACTGTGACGACAGTTGCTGTCCCAGCGACGCCGCCTACACGACCATTTACGGCCGATCTTGCCTGGTTACTGCTCCTGCCCGCTCCTGGCAGGGTGGGGGTAACGGGTTCGAATACCGGTAGCTCCACAGGCTTCCCGCACGCGAGGGCTTCGGTAGACAATCACACTCGGCGCCTGACCCCGCCTGTTGCTCTTACACCGAGTCGAACGACGGTGAGACTTTCCAGCAAACAGCACAGACGCGCAGGCAACCGACGGCTTCGACGCGGACGTTGTCACGGCCTTGTCACAACTAGGTGCGGATTCGGAGAGATGACCGGGGACGGCTTGAGACGATTTCTACTGGTCGGACCGGTTCGAGAGTCATTGCGATACAGTCGAATTCAGCCTATGTCACCGGCAACGCCTACTAGAGGCAACGGTAGGTGTCCGAATAAGTCCCACGCGACCAGGCCGGTGATGAAGGTCGTCGCGATGGCGAGGTTGGCGATGACGACGCGGCGTGCGCGGCGCAAGACTGGTCGGCCATCATGCCCGCGGTGGCAGTAGTGGGACGTAGGGAAATACCGTCGACGGTCGTGGGGATACCGTCTCTTTGCCGATGCCCAGACTCACCGGGGTGTTGGTGGCGAGACTGCACATCACATCGGGTGCGTTGTCGATGAGGCTGCGACCGTTCCACGATGCGAACCCGAACACGGCGGATGTTCCCACGGTGTAGGGCAACACATTTGGCAACAGGCGGTCGGCGACAGCTTGGGCGTACGCCGTGGGATCGCTTGCAGTGCCCGTCGCCGCGACGGTCGCGGCGACGGCGGATATGACTGTATCTGCGAACGTGTCGACGTCGGTGGCCGGTGATCCGCCGTTGAGGCGATCACCCAGGTCTTCGTCGAACGGGGTGAACAGCGGGTGGATCATCGGCAGGCCCGCCCGATTAATGCTGCGCCATCCGCCAGCGTCGGTGGCCAGCGTGGACAGGGCCCACACGCCGATGCGGTGTTGGTGATCGGCACGGGTGGGCAGTTCGGCGGCGGGAACTTCCAGCACGATGGAATACACCGTGTGACCGGCGAATTGGTTGTGTGCTGTGGCCGGGTCCCAGGTGGTGAGGTCGACGACCGTGCCGTCTTGGAGGGCATGCTCGACGGCGTGCAGCACGTCGGGTTCCATCCAGAAAGGGTCACCGGCCATGCCGATCCACACACGCACACCGGCGTTGGTGGTCAGGGCTGTTTCGGTCACGCCGGTGGCGACGGTCGTGCCTGGCGCGTGCGGATCGGCGGCGTCGACGCCGGTCAGTCGGGTCAGCGTGTAGCGCTGCAGGCCAGCGCTGTCGCGATCATCGAAGCGGAACCTCAACGTGAGGTCCTCCACAGCGTCGTCGTCGATGTCGATCTTGAACTCGTAGAGCGCTTCAGGGTGAAAGCCAGGGGTGGGAATGTCACCGGCGAGTGAGGTGCAGACGTTCATGACGAACACGGTGCCGGACTGGCCGGCGAACACGTAGAGATCGGTAATGTCGAGCCGCACGTCAGCCCGAGCCAACGGCGAATCCAGATGGTGTGACATGACTACTTTCCTCGGGTTAATGCGGAGCGGGTCAATCGCGACCTACTGCGGTTGATCGAAGACGAACAGCACCTTGCCGCCCCGCTTGGCCGCGCCGGCGTGCTCTAACGCCCGGCGGTAGTCGTCAAGGCAGTAGGTGGCCTCGACGGGCACCGACAACGAGCCATCAGCAACCAGTGAGCCCAGATACCGGTAGGTGTCAACGATCTCGGAGCGCGGCGCGTGGCCCAACCAGGTAAGCAGCCAAAAACCCGTGTGCCGCAGCTCGCGCCCCAGCAGGTCGGCATTCGGCACCTGCGACGGTCCGCCCCCCAACGACCCGTAGGTCACGATGGTGCCGCCGAAACGCAGCGCGCCGACCAACGCCGTCGCGGTGTCGCCCCCGAGGCCGTCGAGCACCAGGCTGAGCTGTTCGCCGTGGAGTTCGCGGGCGATGTCGGCAGCCAGATCCGGCCCGCTGACCAGCACATGCTCGCCACCGGCGGCGCGCACCTCGTCGGCGGCCTCGTCGCGCCGCACCACATTGAGCGTCTTAAGTCCGCGCAGGTGCGCCAGCGTGATCACAAGGCGTCCGACGGCCGAGTTCGCGCCCGGCTGTGCGACCCAGTCGCCGGGCTTGAGGTCGACGAACCGGTTGAGCATCACGTGCGCGGTCGCCGGATTAATCGACAGCATGGCCAGCTGCAACGGGTCGGCGTCCGGCGCGACCTCGACGACTTTGTCCTGCGGAACAACGACTTTCTCCGCCCAGGTGCCGTAGCTGTAGGTGGGCAGCACGATCACCCGCTTGCCCAGCAGGCCCCGGTCGGCCTGCGCCCCGGCGTCCACGACGATTCCGACGCCTTCACCGCCGACCGGCGCCGGCGGTTCGGGCCGGGCCAAATACACCCCGCGCAGCAGCAACAGGTCCGACGGGTTCACCGCGGCGGCCTCCATGCGCACCAGCACATCGCCGGGCCCGGGAACGGGGTCGCCGTCATCGTGCAACGCCACCGACTCCGAGGGTGTCCCGAACCGGGTCAAAACCAGGTGCTTCATGGCCGGCTCCCGCCTAGCAATGTCATCTACCTAGCACTCGAATCTGCGATTCGCAAGTAGTCAACATGTTCACCCCGGACGGGTCGGTGCCCGTGATCGACATGTGGGCCGACGGAGTCCCGCTGCGCCCGGCTTCACTCTGAGAGTCAGAAGTGCACAGGGGCCTTCTTGGCCGTCAGGATTTGGTCTGCAGAGCGTCCGCAGTAGCTTCGATGACATTCACCGCTTGCCAACGAAACCAACCTGCTGACCTGCAAGTTCCCTACGCGGCCAACGTAACCAATCGCAACAAACGCCCGAGTGGACTCGTTCGCATCGAGTAGATCGGCGCTAAGCATTCCGCTGCTCCGACGCATCGGACCGCTACCTGGCGCCGGGCGGACGGCCCGGGTGGTGATCAGAGGAATCCCGAATGGCGTCTATACGAGCCAGCAAATCGCGCGGACAACCCCGCACCATATGACTCCAGCGCTGGCGTTGTCACAACCTTGTCACAACTAGGTGCGAATCGGGGGAGTCGACCGGAGACAGCAAGAGACGGTTTGTGCTGGTCGGAACCCTTTGAGATTCATTGCAAGACAACGAAATTCACTCGATGTCCGACTGGGGGTCAAGTGGTCGCAGGTTCAAATCCTGTCAGCCCGACACAAAATATGCTTTGACGTGCGGTTTTGGCTGTCGCGAGCCTCAACAATCGTTCCGGTTGCAACCTGTTGGGGACCAATCGTGCAATGTGAGGGCGTCGATCCGACTTGACCACTGGTCAAGCGCACCGCGATTCGAGTTCCCCTACTGCCGTCAAGGACCTCTTCTACCAACTGTGCGACCACCATCAGAATCCCGTTAAACACGATGCGGCAGAACTCAAGTCGGAGGTCGACGACCTCAAGAGACGGCTTGGAGATGCCAACGAGCAACGCCGAAAATGGAAGACCACCACCGAGACATTTGGCCGCGCCATCCAGGTTCTGACCCTTGAAAACGCTCAACTAAAGCAACGACTCGAGTCCGTCCCGATGACCTCGCGGCCATGGAACCGATCGCATGGCGCCGAAACCTTGCACGTAGTTGCTTCCGACGACACCGGCGGGCAGGCGCAATCGTCGTCGCGGTGAAACTGACGCGGTACCGGCCCAAGCGCCCATCAGGTTTCGTGAGCGCCCCTCGGGTGCCGGCCGCCACAGTCCCAGCGCCGGACGCGGAGT
>CAVSLH010000008.1:0-394823 GCA_963728815.1 uncultured Actinomycetota bacterium | reverse complement strand
GTCTCGCCGACCAATACACCCGCTGATCCGATCGGCAGCTGGCAGTGGCGCTCGGTGACGAGGTTCTGGCCTTGCAACGCGGCCCGCTGACCCCTCACTCCGTTCCTTAGCCTTGCTTAGCTGCTCTGACTCGCCACGCGCCAGCGTGGCGGGTCTGCGTGCATTTTAAACTTAACGGTTGCGTATACGACGCTTTTCGCGGCGGGGGCCGGCCGAAGCGCCCGCCGATCACGTCCATCCACTACGTCCAAGGGCCAAACATCCTCCTCTCGCACCGCGGCCTTGCCGTGTCGGGTATCCCGTTGTGCCTGCGGCATCGTCGAGGCTTACGTGCTGGGCGGCAGCACCGCACCGCGCCAGGATCCGCCGTAACCAGGCAGCTTTCGGACAGCCGGTGGCGAACCCAATGACTGGGGTGCCTGGCTGCGCGAACGCTTCGGCCAGAGGCCCAATATCCCTGCGCGCGCATACGGACTCGACGCTGCCCGCATGCTGGGCGCAGCCAATAAACGTCCGTGCCGACTACGGTCGTCGACCGAGCCGGGCAGATCCGGGATAAGCCGAAAAGCGCAGCCCCCTAAGCTGATTGGTGGCGCATGATCCGTACGGTTTTCACCAGACGATGGCAGCCATGTCACGATTGTCCGAACACACGCTGCGCACTGCTGCTTCGATGTCGGCGGCGGTGATGATTTGCAGATCCTGAACCGACACCGGCTGGCCCGCACGTTTTTGGGCGACCACTCGGGTGTCGCGGAACCCTTCGGCACGTTCGATGACGTTGCGGGCGAACCGGCCGTTCTGCATGACGTCGATCCCGTGCTGCCCACCAGGGGTGGTGTAGTTGCGGATGGTGGTGGCCGCGTCCAGGAACGTCTCCCGTGCAGCGTCGTCGAGCAGGCTGGCGCGCGGTGTGGCGTAGCGGTGCCCAATCTCGACGATCTCGACCGGCGAGTAGGACTCGAACCGCAGCTTGCGGTTGAACCGACCGGCCAAACCCGGGTTCACGGTGAGGAATTCGTCGACTTGATCCTCATAGCCGGCCCCGATGAAACAGAAGTCGAATCGGTGTGTTTCCAATTTAACCAGGAGTTGGTTGACGGCCTCCATGCCGATCATGTCCGGTGTGCCGTCCTGGTGGCGTTCGATCAGGGAGTAGAACTCGTCCATGAAAATGATTCGCCCAAGCGACTTTTCGATCAGCTCGTTCGTCTTCGGGCCCGACTCCCCGATGTAATGACCGCAGAAGTCCGATCGACGGACCTCCCGAATTTCGGGGTGGCGCACGATCCCCATGCCGGCATATATCTTGCCCAGCGCTTCAGCGGTGGTTGTCTTACCTGTGCCTGGTGGCCCCACCAGCAGCATATGGTTGGTCTGACCGTTACCTGAAATGTGAGTGCTCGTATGACTGGGCATTTCAGGCAGCCTTCCCTTTGGGGGAGGCACTCCCACCGTCATCGGCGTTGCCGCCTACGTCGGCTTGGGTTCGGGTTTCACTGCCACCAGCGTCACCGTGTGGTGACGGCTTACGGTTGGCTCCGCCCGTAACGACCCCGGTACTCGGGTCCGTTTGGTGTTGTGCGTACCTGGCCAGGTTGACCGCTGCGTTGAGGTCCCGGTCAATCTTGAGACCGCAGCTGTGGCACTGGTAGGTGCGCTCGGCCAGGTGCAGTTTGGTTTTCACCGCACCGCAGCCGGAGCACAACTTTGAGCTAGGAAACCATCGGTTGGCCTTGATGATCCGCGAACCGTACCAGCCGCTCTTGTAGTCGAGTTGACGGAACAACTCACCAAGGCCTGCGTCGGCCAGGGCACGGTTCAGGCCATGCTTTCGTGATCCGCCAGCGGCCATCATGTTCTTCACATCCAGCGTCTCGGCGCCGATCACGTGATAGGTCTGGCTGAGTTGGGTGGTCAGCTTGTGCAGCCGATCCCGTCGCAGGTTTGCCACTCGGGCATGCGCGCGCCCGATCGCACGTTGGGTGCGCTGCCACCCCTTCGACTGTTCGCGCTTTCGCCTGGCTATCTCATCCCACGGGCCGACCTGGCGGGCCGCCTTGCGTTGCAACGCCCGCAGCTTGCGTTGCGCGGCCTTGAGCTCGCGCGGCGCCCGGTCGCGGCGCAGCTCGTTACCGGCGGGATCGGCGATGACAATTAAGTCCTTCACCCCGGCGTCGATCCCGACAATGGCAGCACTGGGTTTGACATGCGACGGCCGACCGGTGTCGCGTTGCACAATGCAAGTGAACGACACCAGCCAGCGGCCCCGCTGGAACCGGACAGTGGCCTTAAGGATCCGGCCTGTGCCCGCCTCGATCCTGCGGGCCAGCTTGCGGGTGGTCTCATGCGTCTTGATCATGCCGAGGCGTGGCAGGGTGATATGTGTGCGGTCCGGTTCGACCCGAATAGTGCCGGTGGTAAACGAGAACTTCTGGGCAGCACGGGATTTCGTCTTAAAGCGCGGGAATCCCACACGTGGACCGTTGCGGATTTTCTTCCTCGACGCGTCCCAGTTCGACAACGCGTCGGAGAGGTTACGACAGGCGTTGGCGTAGACCTCTTTGGAATTCTCCGGCCACCATGGCGTGCCATCCACGCTGACGGCGACAGAGTGCTTGCGCTGGTTCCACTCGTTGCGCAGCGACTGAAACGACCAACTCATCCACGGGGTCAGATCGTCCTCGAGGATCCCATACGAGCGCTCGGCGGCGCGTTGATCCAGGTTGGCCTTCACCGCCGCCAGCATCGCGTTGTACGCGAACCGCGCACCGCCAGCGTGCGACATCAACGCATTGGCCTGCGTGGGTGTGGGGTCGAGAGCGAACTGGTAAGCCTGAGCAGTCCAACCCTCGGGGATCTCGAACCGCGCCATCGACCTTATCCCGCCGCCGCGACCGGTGCTGAATGCTGTTTGGCCGCCGGCACCGCCCGCAGCGCCCGATTACGTGCACCACGAGGGCCGTACATGCGGGCGCACATACTGGTCAGCACCTCGGTCATGTCGCCCACCAAGTCATCAGCGGTCTCGCCGTCATCGACGACCATGATCCGACGGCCCAGCACCGCCGGCGCCGCATGTAGATGGTCGAGCCCGAAGCAAGCCGGGCGATCCCGATGTTCCACAACGATCAGACTCGCAGGCGGGTCCGACAACACCCAGGCCAGCTTCGGGCACTTGCCGCCCAGCCCAGACCCCGGCCACCACCTTCCTAACCTGAAACCGTTCGCAGTGGCCCAGTCCGCAAACTTGGCGAGCTGACGGTGCGGGCCACCACCGACGGGCACATGAAAGCGCTGGGCTGGGCTCGGAGCGTATGTAGCACCTATCCCGCACTGGTCGGGGCCGAAAACGGTTCGGCTAAGGGCGGTCCGGTCGGGGAATCGGCAACTAAATGTCGCCCTGTATCGCATCGCCATGACTCAAATCCGACACAACGGCCCTGCCGAAGCGTACTACCGCAAACGCCGCGATGCCGGTGACTCGCATGCCAAGGCTTTACGTCGCATCGAACGCCGAGTCGCCCGCAGCGTTTTCGGACACTTGCGAACCGATCACATCAACCGGACCGCCGCTTCCGAGAACATACGATCGTTTCCCGAGCCGGAAGTCGCGATATGAAAGCAGAAAGCACCCGCGCTCCTACTAATGTGTTGGGTCCTTGCTGGGTCGAACGGATATCACGGGGCTTACCGGACTCACGCCCAGGACGCGGCGCAGGTGCCGGCCGGTCGGTTCGGTCGCGGCGGTCGGCTGGCTGCGCCGCTGAACGGAGGTTACCGCGCGGACGCCCCCGCGGTGGTGAACCCCTGCGCCAGCCACGCCGCCAAGTCGATGTAAGCCAACTGGGTGGGCTGGCGCAGCGCGTCGAAGTCGAGCACCGCCCCGTCGCGCAGGTGGGCATCCCACGGGATGGTCTTCACTGCACCCACCCGCGGACCCAGCGAGTTGCGCACCTTGGTGACGAATTCCTTGTTCCGGCAATGGTATACGTCGTTGAGCACCACCACCGACCGGCGCAACAGCTCATCGGCGTTGCGGGTGGCCAGCCAGTCAATGGTTTGCTCGGCGGCCACCGCGCCGTCAAAGTTCATCGACCCCACGATCACCAGCGCATCCACCGCCGAGAACACCCCCTCCATCACCGGGTGTTCGATGTCGGGCCCGCAGTCGATCAGCGCCAGCTGATAAAACCGCTGGGTGCGCGAGAGCGTGTCGGTGAACAGCTTCGCCGACAGCGCCAGCGGATTGGCCATGTTCTGATTGCCCGCCAGCACCTCCAGGCCCTTCGGGTTCTTCCCGGTGTAGCTGCGCGCCTTGGGATAGGTCACCATTTGGGTGTCCGCCATAAACTCGCGGATCGAGGCGGTGGTGTGCGGATCGATCAGCCGCCCCAGATTGCCGTAGGTGGGATTGGCATCGATCGCCACCACCGGTTCGGTGCGATACAGCGCAAACGCGGTGCCGATGCCCGCGCTGGTGCGGGTCTTGCCGATCCCGCCGGTGACCGAAACGATCCCGATCTGGTAGTTGCCCGGGATGTTGGTGCCGATCGCGGCGATCTGGTCACGCAGCCGCCGCTCGGCAGGCCCGGGGCCCAAATTCACCAAATGCCCGGTCAGCGTGTAAACCGTTTTGCGCCAACCCATCTCCGGTGGCAGCTTGCGGGACTTGACCAGCTCGTCGACGCGCAGGTGCTGACCGGCCTGCCATTGCAGCGCGTGCTCGGCGTCGGGGCTCTGCCCCCACGGCGACGTCGCCGGGGTGGCCGGGGTCCGCTCTGGCGACAGCGTCCAGCGAGGCCGGTCTTCGGGTGCCGCCGCGGCGGCCCGCAGCTCGCCCGGCCTGGGCCGCTCTTGGTGATTTGACGCCGCGCCCTGCGATGGGCTCGCCGGCTTGGCCGCACCGGGCCGCATGCCCTCGCGCGGCGGCGGGCCGGCCGGCGGCGGCGTGGCGGTGCGCGGCGGGCGTTCCCACGGCGCCGCGGGCTGGTTCGCCGGGCCGGGGTGTCCGGGCTCGTTCGCTCCGGGCGGCAGGGCCGCGCCGGATTCGCGTTCGGGCAGCACATTGGTGCGCTCGTCGGTCTCCGCGGCGCCCACCGGTGGGCCCGGCTCCTCGATAGCCGACGGCGCCGGTGGTTGCGGTTCTGCCACCGGTTCGGCGTCGCCGCGCCGCCCCGGTTCCAGCTCGGCGCCCTGCTGCGGCTCGCGCAGATAGCGGGCCATGAATTCTGAGTCCATTAATCCACCCTCAACTTGGCCTCGAAAGGCTTCTCATCAGGGATCCTAGAGACCCAAATTACCGCTTAACTATGCCGATCCGGGATTTCCCGGGAAAACAGTTAGCCGTTTCGTGTGTGCGCTGCTCACATGCACCGGTGCGTCTCCCACCGGCCGATCGGCAGGCTGCCCAGGATGGCCTGGATGGCCTGGATTGCCTGGATTGCCTGGATTGCCTGGATTGCCTGGATTGCCACCCTAGCTAGCCGGCCTGGGGTATCACTATCGGCGTGGTCGGCTGTTGGGGGAGCGGCTTGAGGCCGGCGAGTCGGTGGTGTTGGACCGGGCTGCGGTCGAGCTCGCCCTCTGGTACCAGGAGCGGTGTCGGGTGCGGTTGCCGTTGCATCGCAGCGTGCGGGAGGTGCGGGTGACGCGGGATGACCGGATCATTCCGGCGGCCGATTTGGACTGAAACGTTGCTCTGGCCGACGAATGTAACTGGTAACGCGCGCCGAACTCGGCGAAGCGCTGAGCGTGAAGTTGCCGCCCTCGCAGAGCGCTTCTCATCGCTGGGCTCCCTCGCGTCGAGCGCGATTGTGCAGCCGTCAACGGCTAGCGGCCCCGCTTACGGTAGCTTTTAGTCTTCGAATCGGTCAGTGACACTCCCCGTGCCGAGACCGGTTATTGTTCTGAGTCGGGGCGGCGCTCCGGAATCCCAAGTTTCCGCGTAGATGGCCGACTTCATGGATTTCACACTCGCCTCGTCCCAACTGGACTTGGTGGTTGCGAGGACGATTCGGTCTGCCATCAGGAGTTTGGCTGCTAGTACGCGTTTCCGTGCAGCGTCATTACGTTCTTGGCGACGCTGACTCAGCGTGTTTGTGGTCTTTGCCTCCGCTGAGATTAATCGCCTGTCAGCCAGCGCTAGCAAGTCTGTCTCGACTACCGGTTGTCCATTGTCGAGCAACTCGAACTCTGGTGCGTCAGTGAAACTCCATTGCGACGTGGCGCTAAGGTGGCGCGAAAGCAGAAGCGGCACATGGCCGTTTGCGCTGGATTCGAGGAACGCGCGCGCCGTTGGGTGTAAGTCATAAAACCAACGCGGTTCGTCGTCGGGGAGACGCCAACGTGCTCGCGTTAGGTAGTTGTCGGCTCGGCAGCGCTGACACCGGATAGTTGTGGCAACGTTCTCGATGGGGACGAAGGCGACGTGTGCGCATTCGGCACAATCGACGATAAGTCCTCGGTGCAGAATTCCCGTACCGACTAATTGATCGATCTGGTCTCGGGCGGCCGCGTCGGGCGGTATACCAGCCTTTTCGCACATACCTGCAAAGTGAAGGCATAACCTGCCCAAGCCTGAGCCGCTCATTGCGGACCCGTTCAGCTACTCGAGCCTGCGCGCCTGGGTCCGCTCCGGCCTGATTCCCGGTTTCCGGCTCCCCAATGGCCGCGTCTTCCTGCGCCGTAACGACATTGAGTCCAAGCTATTCAAACCAGTTCAAACATAAGGAGATTCACAACATGGCAGACCCGACAAGCAAGCTCCGGCAGTCGCCGGCAGTCGTCGACATCACCCCGCAGGCCGAAACCGGCCAGAACGGACCGCTTCTCGACCCGGCGCGCCACGCCGACGTTACGGCGCGCTCCCAGGCCATCGGCCCTGATGGCGCTGGACCTGGGCAGGCGGTCTAGCGATGCCGTTCACAAACCCATACGACCCGAATACGCATTACCCCGGTTCTTGCTACAAGAACGCTTGCTACAAGAACGCGGCCCGCCGCTTGTGTGTGGACGGCTAGCGGCGCCCTCTGCCCGCGCGTGAGGGTGTGCTCCGTGAGGGCGCGCGGGCAAAGCGGTGCGTCGCCCGGTTCTTTCGTCGTTGTTTCTACCGGGCCACGGCTTCAGACGACCGGCACGAATGCAGGGCGGTTTCGCGTGCTCCTGGGTTGTTAGTGAGGGGCTCGCAACCTGCGAGCGCGACTGCTGCGACTGCTGCGACTAAGGCCAGAATCGCTCGAATCATGGCCGAAGCGTATACACGATGAGAACTAAACCTACGGAGTCTAACTGGAGTCTTGCGGAGCCTTGCGGAGCCATGCGTTGTGCACGTTGTGTGCACGCCGTCGGGCCAACGCTTCAAAAACATGCTTTGACCTGCGGTTATGCTGGTGCGCGATACTGGGATTGAACTAGTGGCACACCGCTACTTGCGCACGCACAAGCCAACTAAATCTTGACACGGCCCCTGGCGTATTGCCTGCTCAGCCTCTTGCTGCTGCCGCCCGCTCGTCCAGCAGCGCGTCTATCCGCGCCGTATTTGGCGTGCGACCTTCTGCCTCACGGGCCATGTTGCGAATCGCGAGCAGCAGTCCGAGTTCGGAGTCGATCACCTCGAGGTCGCGCATACGCGGAGCTTAGCTCCGTGCGACGGGGGCGGCACTTCACCTTCTAACCGTTTGGGTAAAAACGGGAACGGCGGGCTCTGCCAACGCCGCCATCGCCTGCCGGATGCTCCGCGAGTACTACGGCTGCGATGACATTTACTGCCCCTTTTTCCGAAAAAAATGGCTGGCCGGCTGGCCGGCAGTGCGGCGTATCGTCGGGCGCTATGGAGCCGCACAGCTTCAAGCTCGAGTTGCCCCAGGGGACCACCATAGAGGCTGCGTACTGGGCGGGCCTAAAGCACATGGAGGTGACGCTGAATCTCAAGGCCTACGCGGACTACCGCCCGGTTGGGTCCGTGCCGCACCCAACCATGTCCGGCATGGGTATATGGAGTTACAGCTACAAGGCTTAGCTGAGCCCTTGGCCTGATCCAACGGCGAATTGGGCCGCCGCTCGCTCGTCGAGCAGCTTGTCTATGTGCGCCGTACTAGGCATCCGGTCACACAACTCGCGAGCTACGCGCCACGCCCGGGCCAGTAGCCGAAGTTCGCCGTCGATGGTCTCAATGTCACGCACGCCCGGCTCTCCTAAATGTTTCCGTTTCCACCAAAGGCGAGAGCGCCGCCGCTCGCTCGTCGAGCAGCTCGTTCTATGTGCGGTGCTCGGTGAGGAGCCGTTCAAAGTGGCGAGCCACGAGCACCGCCCACAGCTCGTCCTGGTTGGGAACGTCGAGTTGATTGCCGCAATGACTATTCTTCCGGCGCGGTTCAGCGGTGTCTGTCCGCCGACCAGCCGGTGCGCGGGATGAATCGCGCGTCCCCCGATTGGGGGAAACGGCGGCAACGCTACTGGGTAATTCCCTTTAGTGATTTTCTAGACAGGTGCGCGGTACCGGAACTAGCGGCACCGGTCCCAGTGCCCGCATCGGTTACACCCGTCGTCCAGTTGGTCGCGGCTTTTTGCAGTCGAGGCATCCCAACGGTCGGTGCGGCTGGCGACGGTTTGTTCATCAATGATGACTAAGTGCTGGTTCGGGTCGGCCGACGCGGCTTTGGCCGCCTCGGTCAGGACTCCGTTGATGGTCGCCTCTCCGGGGTGCCGTCATTGTCGAGGTCGAGCACGGCATGATCGGCCACCCCGTCGCCGTCGAAATCCGCCAGCGCGTCGTCGCGCATCCCGTCGCCGTCGAAATCCAGGCTGATCGCATCGAGCCGACCGTCACCGTCCAGGTCGAGATCGGGCCGGCCGTTCCACATGGCCGCGGTGCCGTCGTCACCGGCTAAGCAATAGTCCACGAATGGTCCGACGCCCCGCCACCGCTACGGGTTCCCCCGCGATCGCCACCAGGCCAGCAGCTCCGCGGTTGCCTCCTCGGTGCTCAATGGCCCGCGGTCCAGCCTCAGTTCTTTCAGGTAGCGCCACGCCTCACCAACCAGCGGACCCGCCGGGATATCGAGCAGCTGCATGATCTGGTTGCCGTCCAGATCGGGACGTACCCGCGCCAGATCCTCTTGGGTGGCCAGTTCGGCGATGCGGGCCTCCAGCTGGTCATAGCTGGCCCGCAGCTGGGCGGCGCGGCGCTGGTTGCGCGTCGTGCAGTCGGCGCGCACCAGCTTGTGCAGCCGCGGCAGCAGTGGTCCGGCGTCCGTGACATAACGGCGCACCGCGGAATCGGTCCATTTCCCGTCGCCGTAGCCGTGGAACCGCAGATGCAGATACACCAGCTGCGAGATGTCGTCGACCATCTGTTTGGAGTACTTCAACGCCCGCAGCCGCTGTCGGGCCATCTTGGCGCCGACCACCTCGTGGTGGTGGAAGCTCACGCCGCCGTCGGGCTCGTGCCGGCGGGTGGCGGGCTTGCCGATGTCATGCAGCAGCGCCGCCCAGCGCAGCACCAGATCCGGGCCCCCTTCAGGGAGGGGGTCCTCCAGGACGATGGCCTGCCGCAGCACCGTCAGCGAATGCTGGTAGACGTCTTTGTGCTGATGGTGTTCGTCGATGGCCATCCGCATGCCGCCGACCTCGGGCAGCACCACCTCACCCATCCCGGTCTGCACCAGCAGGTCGATACCGGCGACCGGGTCGTCGCCGAGCAGCAGCTTGTCCAGCTCGGCGGCCACCCGCTCGGCACTGATCCGGGCCAGCTGCGGGGCCATCTCTTCGATCGCCGCGCGCACCCGCGGGGCGATTGTGAAGCCGAGTTGCGACACGAACCGCGCGGCGCGCAGCATCCGCAACGGGTCGTCGCCGAAAGACACCGACGGTGCCGACGGGGTGTCCAGCACTCGCGCCCTCAGTGCCGCCAAACCGCCCAGCGGATCAAGGAATCCGCCCGGCCCGTTTGGCGTGATGCGCACGGCCATCGCGTTCACGGTGAAGTCGCGCCGCACCAAATCGTCGTCGAGGCGGTCGCCGAACCTCACCTCTGGATTACGCGATACCTGGTCGTAGCGGTCGGCGCGGAACGTGGTGATCTCCAGCCGGTAGTCGCCCTTGCCGACGCCGACGGTCCCGAAGTCGATCCCGGTGTCCCACAAGCTATCGGCCCACCCCCGCACGGTCTGTTGCACCTGCTCGGGACGAGCATCGGTGGTGAAGTCAAGGTCGGGGGAGCTCAACCGGCCCAGCAGCGCATCCCGCACCGAACCCCCGACCAGGTACAACTCATGGCCCGCGGCAGCGAACACCGCGCCCAGCTCGCGCAGCACGGGGGCATGCCTATTCAAAGCGACCGCGGCTGCGGTCAGCAGGTCGGCATCCTGGGCGGCTTCAGGCACGTTCGATCAGCCTAGTCGTGGGCCGGGCCGGCTGGTGTGAGGAGCCCGAGCAGGGCCAGATTGCGGACCGGGACGACCCGCTGATGGGCCCGGCGTTAACCGGCATGCGCCGTCGCGCACCGGACTAGCGGCGAGTATGTCCAGAAGACCGGCTCGTGCCAGCTACTATCGCTTGGGTGTCGGACGGCGAACAAGCGAAACCACGTCGGCGCCGGGGTCGGCGTCGCGGTCGTGGCGCTGTCGGTTCGGCCGAAAATGCGGCCAGCCAAGCGGCGGGCGACTCGACGCCGACGAAACCGCGCCGGTCCCGCTCATCACGTCGCGGGCCGGAGCGGCTGCGCACTGTGCACGAAACGTCGGCTGGCGGGCTGGTCATCGACGGTATCGACGGGCCACGTGACGCGCAGGTCGCGGCTCTGATCGGCCGCATCGACCGACGCGGTCGGATGCTGTGGTCGCTGCCCAAGGGCCACATCGAGCTCGGCGAGACCGCCGAGCAGACCGCCATTCGTGAGGTCGCCGAGGAGACCGGAATTCGCGGCAGCGTGCTGGCCGCACTGGGACGCATCGACTACTGGTTCGTCACCGATGGCCATCGGGTGCACAAGACCGTGCACCATTATTTAATGCGGTTCTCTGGCGGAGAACTGTCCGACGACGACCTCGAGGTCGCCGAAGTTGCTTGGGTTCCGATGCGGGAGCTGCCGTCCCGGCTGGCCTACGCCGACGAACGTCGCCTGGCCGAGGTGGCCGACGAACTGATCGACAAGCTCCAGTGCGACGGCCCAGCCGCACTTCCGCCGTTGCCGCCGAGCTCGCCTCGGCGACGACCACAGACGCATTCGCGCACACGTCATTGCGACGAACCCGCAGCTGGCCGGAAGAACGGTCACGGGCCGGTGCCGTGATCGCGCCACGACTCCGGTGGGCCAGCTTGTTGCGCCTCGCCGCAGTGGTCGGCATCGTGGCCGGTTTCGGGGTGGTGCTCACGGGGCCCGCACCGCGCGCGGCTGCGGGCGAGCCCAGCGCGACGCCGTTTGTCCGGGTCCGCATCGATCAGGTGACCCCGGACCTGGTCACCACCACGAGCGAACCTGTCGTCACCGTCAGCGGCATGGTGACCAATATCGGTGACCGCCCAGTCCGCGACGTGATGGTCCGGCTAGAGCACGCGGCGGCCGTCACCTCATCGGTTGCCTTGCGCACCTCCCTCGACGGCAGCACCGACCAGTACCAGCCGGCCGCGGACTTCCTCACGGTGGCTCCCGAACTGCAGCGCGGGCAAGAGGCCGGCTTTACCCTCTCCGCCCCGGTGCGCTCGTTGACCAAGCCGTCTCTGGCCATCGACCAGCCCGGGATCTATCCGGTCCTGGTCAACGTCAACGGAACGCCCGACTACGGCGCACCCGCCCGGCTCGACAACGCACGGTTCCTGCTGCCCGTGGTCGGTGTGCCACCCGACAAACCCGATGCCTTGGACTCCGCCGTCGCGCCCGACACTTCCAAACCCGTGTGGCTCACCATGCTGTGGCCGCTGGCCGACCGGCCCCGGTTGTCCCCCGGTGCGCCCGGTGGCACCATTCCGGTCCGGCTGGTCGACGACGACCTGGCGACATCACTGGCCACCGGAGGCCGGCTGGACGTCCTGCTATCCGCGGCCGAGGTCGCCACCAGCCACGACGTCGACCCCGACGGCGCCGTCGGCCGAGCGCTGTGCCTGGCCGTCGACCCGGATCTGCTCGTTACCGTCAACGCGATGACCGCCGGCTACGTCGTGTCCAACTCCCCCGACGGCGCCGCTCAACAACCGGGCTCCCCGACGCACCCGGGCACGGGTCAGGCCGCCGCCACCACCTGGCTGAGCAGGTTGCGTGCGCTGGCGCACCGCACATGCGTGACGTCGCTGCCTTATGCGCAAGCCGATCTGGACGCCTTGCAACGCGTTAACGATCCAGGCCTGAGCGCGGCCGCCACCAACAACGTCGGGGACGTCGTCGACCACATCCTGGACGTCACCTCCACCCGCGGGGTCACCTTGCTGCCCGACGGGTCGTTGACCAGCCGGGCGGTGGACCTGCTCAGCGCCAACAACGGCACTGTCGCGATCGCGGCCGCCGACTTTTCCGCCCAGGACTCCGCTGCCGGCTCCCCCAGCAGCGTCGATACCGCACCCCGGCGGTTGTCCCCGCAGGCCGTGGTCGCGCCATTTGACCCGGCCGTCGGTGCCGCGCTGGCCGCAGCGGGGACCAACCCCATCGTTCCTACCTATGTGGACTCCTCGTTGACCGTTCGGCTGGCACACGACTCAGACACCGCGCGCCGCCAGGACGCTTTGGGCTCCATGCTGTGGCACGCCCTGGAGCGAGACGCCGCGCCACGCACCCAGATCCTGGTGCCGCCGGCGTCGTGGAACTTGCAGGCCGATGACGCGCAGGTCATCCTGACCACTCTGGCCACCGCGATCCGGTCCGGCCTGGCGATAGCGCGACCGCTGCCCGCGGTGATCGCCGACGCCGCGGCCCGCACCGAGCCACCTGAGCCAGTGGGCGCGTACGCCTCCGCACGTGGCCGGTTCAATGACGACGTCACCGCCGAGATCGCCGGCCAAGTTGGCCGACTGTGGGGACTGACCGCAGCGTTGACCACCGACGAGCGCACCGGGTTGACCGGTGTCCAGTACACCGCGCCGCTGCGCGAGGACATGCTGCGCGCCTTGAGCCAATCCGAGCCTCCCGATACCCGCAACGGACTGGCTCAGCAGCGCCTGGCGATCGTTGGCAACACGATCAAGGACCTGTTCGGTGCCGTGACAATCGTCAACCCGGGCGGCTCGTACACGCTGGCCACCGAACACAGTCCCCTTCCCCTGGCGCTGCACAACGGCCTCGCTGTTCCCATCCGGGTCCGGCTGCAGGTCGACGCGCCACCCGGGATGACCGTTACCGACGTCGGCCAGATCGAGCTGCCGCCGGGATACCTGCCGCTACGGGTACCGATCGAAGTGCACTTCACCCAGCGGGTCGCGATCGACGTCGCGCTGCGGACGCCAGACGGCATGCGGCTGGGCGAGCCGGTGCGGTTGTCGGTGCACTCCAACGCCTACGGCAAGGTGCTGTTCGCGATCACGCTCACCGCGGCTGCGGTGCTGGTGATGCTGGCTGGACGACGGCTTTGGCACCGCTTCCGTGGCCAGCCCGATCGCGCCGACCTGGACCGCCCCGACCCGCCCGCCGCCAGACGCGCCGACAGGGGGAACAGGATCGACCATCGGGTCGACGAAGAGCACCGAGTATGAAACCCGCTCCCCGGCGGGCCCAGCCACAATCACCGCCACAGCGACAGCCACAGCCACAGCCACAGCCCAGGCCACAGCCGCACGGCCCGGGCTCTCCGCCGACGGGTCCGCTCCCTCCGGTGCCGGAGCTGTCTCGTCGACGACCCGAACTGTCCGACGCCGCGCTGGTTTCGCGGTCGTGGGCGATAGCATTCGCAACCCTGATCAGCCGGATCACCGGCTTCGCCCGGATTGTGTTGCTGGCCGCCATCCTGGGCGCCGCGCTGTCCAGTGCCTTCTCGGTGGCCAATCAGCTGCCGAACCTGGTCGCCGCACTCGTGCTGGAGGCGACGTTCACCGCGATCTTCGTGCCCGTACTCGCCCGTGCCGAGCAAGGCGACCCCGATGGCGGCGCGGCATTTGTGCGGCGCCTGGTCACGTTGGTGACCGCGCTGCTGCTGGTTGCCACGACGCTGTCGGTGCTGGCCGCGCCGCTGCTGGTGCGGTTGATGCTGGGCCGGAATCCGCAGGTCAACGAGCCCCTGACCACCGCCTTCGCCTACCTGCTGCTGCCCCAGGTGCTCGCTTATGGCCTGACGTCGGTCTTCATGGCGATCCTGAACACGCGCAACCTGTTCAGAGCGACGGCGTGGGCGCCCGTCGTCAACAACATCGTCGCGATCGCCACCCTGGCCGTATACCTGGCCGTCCCCGGTGAGCTTTCGATCGACCCCGTCCAGATGGGCAACACCAAGCTGCTGGTGCTTGGGATCGGCACCACCTTGGGGGTATTCGCGCAAACCGCGGTGCTGTTGGTGGCGCTGCAGCGCGAGCACATCAGCCTGCGCCCGCTGTGGGGAATCGATCAGCGGCTCAAGCGCTTCGGCACGATGGCCGCCGCGATGGTGCTCTATGTGCTGATCAGTCAGCTCGGCCTGGTGGTTGGCAACCAGATCGCCAGCACGGCAGCAGCTTCCGGCCCCGCGATCTACAACTACACCTGGCTCGTCCTGATGCTGCCGTTCGGCATGATCGGGGTAACGGTGCTGACGGTCGTGATGCCGCGGCTGAGCCGCAACGCCGCCGCCGACGACACCCGGGCCGTGCTCGCCGATCTGTCGCTGGCCACCCGGCTGACATTGATCACGCTGATCCCGATCGCGGCGTTGATGACCGTCGGGGGACCGGCGATCGGTAGCGCGTTGTTCGCCTACGGCCATTTCGGCGGGGTCGACGCCGGCTATCTGGGCACCGCCATCGCATTGTCGGCGTTCACCTTGATCCCGTATGGCCTGGTGCTGTTGCAGCTACGCGTGTTCTACGCCCGGGAGCAACCGTGGACGCCGATCGTGATCATCCTCGTCATTACGGCCGTCAAGATCATCGGCTCGCTGCTGGCACCCCACGTCACCGGTGACCCCAAGTCGGTCGCCGGTTATCTCGGGCTGGCTAACGGCCTCGGATTTCTGACCGGCGCGATCATCGGTTACTACCTGCTGCGGCGCGCACTCTTGCCGACCGGCGGCCAGCTGGTCCGCGTCCAGGAAGTGCGGACCGTCCTGGTGACCGTTGCCGCGTCACTGCTCGCCGGCCTGCTTGCACACGTGGCCGATCGGTTGCTGGGACTGGGCGAGTGGACGGCCCACGGTGGCGGTGCGGGTTCGCTGCTGCGATTGTTGGTGCTGGCGACGATCATGTTGCCGATCATGGCCGCGGTCATGGTCCGCGCCCAGATCCCCGAGGCGCAAGCAGCGGTCGGGCGCCGTCCGGCGCCGGATCACCGGCCAGCGTGGCGCGTTACTGCTTCCGAAACCAACTGTGCGGGATCAATCGTCCAGGCACAGCCGTGTCACGTACCCTGAGCAGAGGAATTCGTCCCAGCCGGGGGTCCAGGAGCCGATCCGGCGCAGCCTTCCGGAGCGGGCAGCCAGAGCCCGGATAGCGAAAGGACCGGAGGTGACCGACCGCCCACGGGAAAGCGCCGCATCCAGCTCCGCGTCAGGCGCCGAGCTGCCGCGGCCGGCTGCCGAGGACTTCCAGCCCGACATTCCGCCCGACCCCGAGCCTGGCCCTCCCTCGACGCCACGCCCGTCTGACCACGTGAACGGCGGTTTTCCGGCCGACACCGGGCGCGGGCCAATTCCATTCGACGCCCCCCGCGAGCGAGGTGGGGAATCGTCGGTGCACGCGGACGACGTTCACTTGGTTCCCGGCGCCCGTATCGCCGGCGGCCGCTATCGGCTGCTGGTCTTCCACGGCAGCGCACCCCCGTTGCAGTTCTGGCAGGCGCTGGACACCGCGCTGGACCGGCAGGTGGCGCTCACCTTCGTCGACCCCGACGGGGCCCTGCCCGACGACGTCCTGCAGGAGATTCTGTCCCGCACCTTGCGGCTTAGCCGGATCGATAAGCCCGGTATCGCCCGGGTGCTCGACGTCGTCCGCACCGGGTCTGGCGGCTTGGTGGTCTCGGAGTGGATTCGCGGCGGTTCGTTGCAGGAGGTTGCCGACACTTCACCGTCGCCCGTCGGGGCCGTCCGGGCGATGCAGTCGCTGGCCGCTGCCGCCGACGCGGCCCACCGCGCCGGTGTCGCGTTGTCGATCGACCACCCCAGCCGGGTGCGCGTCAGCATCGACGGCGATGTCGTGCTGGCGTACCCGGCGACCATGCCCGACGCCAACCCGCAGGACGACATCCGCGGAATCGGCGCGGCGCTGTACGCCCTGCTGGTCAACCGGTGGCCACTGCGCGAGCATGGGGTGCGCAGCGGGCTGGCGCCAGCCAACCGGGATGCCGCGGGCCATCCCGTCGAACCCACCGTTATCGACCGCGACATCCCCTTCCAGATTTCCGCGGTCGCCGTCCGGGCGGTTCAAGAGGATGGCGGGATACGCAGTGCATCAACGCTTTTGAACCTGTTGCAGCAGGCGACCGCGGTGGCCGACCGTACCGAGGTGCTCGGTCCGATCGACGACCTCCCGCCGCCGCCCACCCCCCGCCGGCCCGCCGCTCAGGACTATGCGACCTTCGGCCGCCGGCGCCGCAACCTGCTGATCGGTATCGGCGCGGGCCTCACCGTCATCGTGGTGGCCCTGCTCGTGCTGGCCTCGGTGGTGAGCAAGATCTTCGGCAATTTGGGCGGTGGCCTCAACAAAGACGAACTCGGCCTGAACACGCCGACATCATCGACGTCGTCAGCGGTCAGTTCCGCACCTGCCGGCAGCATCGTCAAACCCACCAAGGCCACGGTCTTCTCCCCCGACGGCGAAGCCGACAACCCGGGCCAGGCCGGCATGGCGATCGACGGCAACCCGTCCACCTCCTGGCAAACCGACATTTATAGCGACGCTGTCCCATTCCCCGGTTTCAAGAACGGTGTCGGATTGATGTTGCAGCTGCCGACGGCCACGGTGGTCGGCGTGGTCAACATCGACGTTGCCAGCACCGGGACCAAGGTAGAGATTCGCTCGGCATCCACGCCGACGCCGGCAAAGCTGGAGGACACCACCGTGCTGACTCCGGCCACGGCGCTAAAACCCGGTCATAACGTCATCAAGGTCAGCTCCAGCTCACCGACATCGAATCTGCTGGTATGGATTTCCACGTTGGGAACCATCGACGGCAAGAGCCGCGCCGAGATCTCCGAGATCACGGTTCAGGCCGCCTCTTAACGCCGCGCCCGCGTCGGCCCATCCGGGTGAAGTGCTGCGCGACAACCGATTGGTTACTGTCCCGGCCGTGGGCTTCGGGGGCAACATCCAGCGGGAACGCAGTGACGCCGAGCTGCTAGCCGCCCATGTCGCCGGTGACCTTTACGCCTTCGCGGAATTGTTCCGCCGTCATCAACGGCAGCTGCACCGGCTTGCGCGACTCACCACTCGCACCCCCGAGGATGCCGAAGACGCGTTGCAGGACGCGATGCTCTCGGCACATCGCGGCGCCGGCTCTTTTCGGTACGACGCCGCGGTCCACAGTTGGCTGCACCGCATTGTGGTCAACGCCTGCCTGGACAGGCTGCGACGCGCCAAAGCCCACCCGACCACTCCACTTGAGGACATCTACCCGGTAGCCGATCGGACGGCTCAGGTCGAGACGGCCATCGTGGTGCAGCACGCACTGATGCGGCTTCCCGTCGAACAACGGGCCGCGTTGGTGGCCGTCGACATGCAGGGCTACTCGATCGCCGACACCGCCCAGATGCTGGGTGTCGCTGAGGGCACCGTCAAGAGCCGATGCGCCCGTGGCCGCGTCCGGCTCGCCCAGCTGCTGGGCTACCTCAACACCACTGCCGGTCAGCGCTAGCGCTGCCCCGCTCGAGGTTGCAGCCAGTTCGAAAGTCTCCCGGCGCCGGGGCTGTGCATGGCCATCAGACTGTGCATGACGGACACTGAGGCGGATGAGTGCAGCCGAGAGCGATCCTGGAGATCCTCGCGAGGAGGGCGCAGACCCGCCGCTGACGGTGCAACTCCTCGCCGACCTACAGGCCGGTCTGCTCGATGACGATGCCGCCGCTCGGGTGCGCAGACAAGTCCGCGCAGACCCGGAGGCAGCAGGCATTCTTCGCGCTTTGAACCAGGTGCGCAGCGATGTCGCCGCGATGGGTGCCGACCCGGCATCGGCGCCGGACACTCCCCCGGCTGTCGCCGCCAGAATTTCCGCGGCGCTGAGGTCAGCGAGTCCCGGCGGGTCACACATCGGCGGCGACGCCGCTCACTCGGCCCGACCGCACCTTCGCCCCGTCCGACTGATCGCGACAGTCGCCGGTTTGTGCGCCGTGGTAGCTGCGATCGGCTTAGGTACGGCGGCACTGATCAACGCACCCACGCCCACGCCGAGCACACAAATCACCGCCGAGCACATCACGGTGTCAACGCCGCCGATGATGATCCCGCTGTCGCAGGCCCAGATCCTCGGCCTGCTCGACCGCAGTCCCGACTATGGCCCACTCGGAGGCCCGCTCAATGACCCAGCGCGGCGCGTGTCCTGCCTGAGTGGCCTCGGCTATCCGGCGTCCACCCAGGTGCTGGGTGCGCGACCGATCGACATCAACGCCCGCCCCGGCGTACTGCTGGTGCTGCCCGGCGACACGCCCGACAACCTTGTGGTCTTTGCGGTGGCACTGAATTGCAGTGCGGCCGATACCGGCCTGTTGGCCAGCACCCAGATCTCCCGGTCTTAGTGTTGTGCCTAGTGTTGTGCGACGCGCGCGGGAACACCCACGCCTACGCTGGCGTTCGTAGACGTTTGGAGACCCGCTTGACGTATCTGAAAGGCTCGCATGACTGCCGCTGCCTCTGTTCATGACACCGTCCACGACGTAATCGTTATCGGTTCCGGCCCCGCCGGGTACACCGCGGCCCTCTACACCGCCCGCGCGCAGCTGGCACCGCTGGTCTTCGAGGGCACCTCTTTCGGTGGTGCGTTGATGACCACCACCGAGGTGGAGAATTACCCTGGCTTTCGCGACGGCATCACCGGCCCGGAGCTGATGGACGAGATGCGCGAGCAAGCGCTGCGATTCGGCGCAGACCTGCGGATGGAAGACGTCGAGTCGGTGTCGCTGGAGGGCCCGGTCAAATCGGTCGTCATCGCTGACGGGCAGACCTATCGGGCCCGGGCCGTCATCCTCGCGATGGGCGCCGCGGCACGCTATCTGCAGGTTCCCGGCGAGCAGGAGTTGCTGGGACGTGGCGTGAGTTCATGTGCCACCTGCGACGGGTTCTTCTTCCGCGATCAGGACATCGCCGTCATCGGCGGCGGTGACTCGGCAATGGAAGAGGCCCTCTTTCTGACCCGGTTCGCCCGCAGCGTGACGCTCGTGCACCGCCGCGACGAGTTCCGGGCCTCGAAAATCATGCTCAATCGCGCCCGCAACAACGACAAGATCAAATTCATCACCAACCACACCGCGGTCGCGGTGGACGGCGAGACAACGGTGACCGGATTGCGGTTGCGCGACACCATAATCGGTAAAGAAACCACACTGGCGGTGACCGGCGTTTTCGTCGCAATCGGTCACGAGCCGCGTTCGGCCCTGGTGCGTGATGCCGTCGACGTCGACCCAGACGGCTATGTGCTGGTTCAGGGACGCACCACGATCACTTCGGTGGACGGTGTGTTCGCGGCCGGCGACCTGGTGGACCGCACCTACCGGCAGGCGGTCACCGCCGCAGGCAGTGGCTGCGCCGCGGCCATGGACGCCGAACGTTGGCTGGCGGAGCACGCGGAGTCGGGCGTGGCCGGTGACGGCGCAGCAGCTGGAAACGCTGACAGTACCGACACATTGATAGGAGCGCCACGATGACCGACGCCGAGAATGCCGGGGCCACAATAGAAGTTTCCGACGCGTCCTTTTCCACCGACGTGTTGTCTAGCAATAAGCCTGTGCTGGTTGACTTTTGGGCGACCTGGTGTGGACCGTGCAAGATGGTCGCTCCGGTACTCGAGGAGATCGCGGCCGAGCGAGCAGGCCAGCTCACCGTCGCCAAGCTGGACGTCGACGCCAACCCCGAGACGGCCCGCGACTTCCAGGTCGTGTCGATCCCGACGATGATCCTGTTCAAGGACGGCCAGCCGGTGAAGCGGATCGTCGGCGCCAAGGGTAAAGCGGCGTTGCTGCGCGAACTTTCCGACCTGGTTCCCAACGTCACCTAACCCCGGGCTAGACCGCGGCACCACGCCCGCGGTTAGCCTGGGGTTTTCCCGAAATCGGCAACGATCTGCGACAATACCGGTTAGCTGTTATGCATATGTCAGCGTGTCAGTGAGTCCCGGAGGGCCCTTGGTATGCCGAGTCCGAGCCGCGAAGACGGCGACGTGCTGCGCTGTGGGGACCGCAGCGCAGCGGTCACCGAGATCCGGGTTGCGCTATCTGCGCTGGGGCTGCTGGACAATCCCGACGACGACCTGATCACGGGCAGGCATGTGTCGCTCGAGCTGTTCGATGCTGAGCTCGACCACGCGGTGCGCGCCTTCCAACAGCATCGCGGACTGCTTGTGGACGGCGTTGTCGGCGAGGCCACTTACCGGGCGTTGAAGGAGGCCTCCTACCGGCTGGGTGCCCGCACGCTGTATCACCAATTCGGTGCCCCACTTTACGGCGACGACGTGGCCACTCTGCAGGCCCGGCTGCAGGACCTCGGTTTCTACACCGGCCTGGTTGACGGACACTTCGGCTTGCA
Organism: uncultured Actinomycetota bacterium; assembly: GCA_963728815.1. Lineage (GTDB taxonomy): Bacteria > Actinomycetota > Actinomycetes > Mycobacteriales > Mycobacteriaceae > Mycobacterium. The sequence continues at coordinate 373,985 of CAVSLH010000008.1, read as the reverse complement.
GACCCACAACGCGTTGATGTCGTATCAGCGTGAGTGCGGGCTTGCCGCTGACGGTATCTGCGGCCCGGAAACGTTGCGCTCCTTGTACTTTCTCAGTTCGCGCGTCACTGGCGGCTCACCACACGCGATTCGCGAGGAAGAGTTGGTCCGTCGATCCGGCCCGAAACTATCTGGCAAGCGGATCATTATCGATCCGGGCCGCGGCGGCGCGGACCACGGTCTGATCACGCAAGGTCCAGCCGGACCCATCAGCGAAGCAGATGTGTTGTGGGACTTGGCAAGTCGACTTGAGGGGCGGATGACCGCCATTGGTATGGAAACCTTCCTGTCCCGGCCGACCAATCGCAGCCCGTCGGACGTCGAACGCGCCGCTACCGCCAACAATGTCGGCGCAGACCTGATGATCAGCCTGCGCTGTGAAACTCAGGCTAACCCTGCGGCTAACGGCGTGGCCTCTTTCCATTTCGGCAATTCGCACGGCTCGGTCTCCACCATCGGCCACAATCTCGCCGACTTCATTCAGCGAGAAGTGGTGGCCCGCACCGGTTTACGGGATTGCCGTACGCATGGCCGGACGTGGGATCTGCTCAGGCTGACCCGGATGCCGACCGTTCAGGTCGACGTCGGTTACATCTCCAACCCGCGCGATCGTGGGATGCTGGTTTCAACGCAGACCCGCGATGCCATCGCCGAAGGTATCCTCGCCGCGGTCAAGCGGCTCTATCTACTGGGCAAGAACGATCGGCCCACCGGCACGTTCACCTTCGCCGAGTTGCTTGCCCACGAATTGTCAGTCGAACGGGCCAGCAGACTCAGCGGTTCTTAGCGGTTCCGCGGCCGTCGTATCGACGCTTGAGTTCACGGCGTGCAAGGCGTTGCTGGCCGTAGACCCCGCCCCGACCGGCTGTTGTAGCTGAGCATTCGCCAGCAGGCCCTCCAAGGCGGCCTCGACTTCGGCTTTCCACCCCAGCCCCTTGTCCAGCTCGAGCCGCAGCCGGGGGAAGTACGGGTGCGGTGCCACAACGACGAAACCGACGTCCTTCAAAAATTCTGCGTCGATGATGCAGTGGTCGACCGAACAGTCTCCGAGAGCCTCCAGCACCGGCCGCACATCGGGGTCCACCGTCCGCGGATCCTGCAACTCGGTGGCCGCCTCTGTACGGCCAAAAGCCTCAAGCGCCCGGACTCCGCGCCGGACCAACTCGTCGATCACCCGGGCGATGAGGCTGTGTGGCAGATCGTCGGCGGCTTGCCCGAGCTCGACGCCCATCGACGTCAGCAGCACCGCATCCGCGGACACCGGCGCCGTGGGAAACCGATGCGCCCGTGGTACCGCCCGCGGCGGAGCGTAGAGCACGTATCCCAGGCACGGCGGCTCGGTGTGGCTGCGTTCGTCGGGGACCGCCGTCGCGATCTGACCGCAGGAGCCCCACTCCAGCATCACCATCGACAACCAGGCTTCCTTTTCGAATTCAGGGTCAGCGAGGTGGTCTTGGTTACCGAGGGTCGCCGGGTCGACCTCCCAGAAGACGCAGCGGCGTGCATGCTTGGGGAGCTGCTCGAAGGCTTCGAGCCGCAGCGGCGTGATTCGAACGGACACTAGCCTCCTGGCCTCCGTGCGGTACTGCAGCCAATTGCCCCGCTCTCGACGGGCTGACGTGCACCAGCAGCCTCTCCAGAATAGGAGAGTTTGTTGTCATCGGGCCAGTCTTGACGCTGCCAGCCGAGCTGCCCTGCCAGAACAACCTCCGGCCCGCGGCCGCGGTTGGGAGGATGTCGAAATCGCTTGACGCACACCGGGTCTCCGTCAGTTTGTGGTGCCTTTCGCACCTGGGAATCGCGCAGTGTCACAGTGACGTAATTACAGAATATGCCTGTTCATGTCTTGGAGGTGGTCATCATGTCGATGATCCGCTGGAGATCATCCACCGAGGCGAACTCCACCACAATCCTCCCTTTGCGTTTGCCAAGGCTGACCGTCACCCGAGTGTCGAAGGCGTTCGACAGTCGCTCAGCAACGTCTTGAAGGCCAGGCATATGAATCGGCTTGCGCCGCTGGGGCGCCGGCGTGGTCGTGTCGCCGCGGTTGGCCAGGGTGACCGCCTCCTCGGTGGCTCGCACCGACAAGCCCTCCGCGACGATCCGGCTGGCCAGTTCTTCCTGCGCATCGGGGCCAGCCTCCAGGGACAGCAGCGCGCGGGCATGGCCAGCAGACAGCACACCCGCCGCCACCCGGCGCTGAACCGGGATCGGCAGCTTGAGCAAGCGGATCATGTTGGTGATCAGCGGCCGCGAGCGGCCGATGCGGGCCGCCAGTTCATCGTGGGTGACACCGAACTCGTCGAGCAGCTGCTGGTATGCCGCCGCCTCTTCCAAGGGGTTCAGCTGTACCCGATGGATGTTCTCCAATAGGGCGTCGCGTAGCAGGTTGTCATCGCCCGTCGCGCGCACGATGGCCGGAATGGTGGCCAGGCCCGCCTCTTGGGCCGCCCGCCAGCGCCGCTCCCCCATCACAATCTGGTACCGCGCGCCGCTCCGCGCTCCCTCCACTGCCCGCACCACGATCGGCTGCAAGAGGCCGAATTCGCGAATGGAGTGCACAAGCTCGGACAGCGCTTCTTCGTCGAATACCTGCCGCGGCTGGCGGGGATTAGCCTCGATGTCGGCCGGCGCGATCTCGCGGTACACCGCGCCCATCGCCGCGGCGTCCGGCGTTGATCCCCCGATCAGGACATCCGCGGCCGCATTCCCCATCCGCGGGCCGAGTGTTGCTGGTCCGGAGTCGGCATCCGCGGGACCGGTGGGGATCAGCGCAGCCAGCCCCCGGCCGAGGCCGCCCTTCTTGCGCAACGGCTGTGTCATGGTCGTCCCTTCGCGGATGGTGGCTGATCGCGTGCGGCGAGTTCGCGGCTTGCGTCGAGATAGCTCATCGCCCCACGCGAGCCGGGGTCGTAGTCGATGATCGTCATGCTGTAGCCGGGTGCCTCGGAGACCTTGACACTGCGCGGAATCACCGTGCGCAACACCTTGCTTCCGAAGTACCGGCGTACCTCTTCGGCCACCTGGTCGGCGAGCTTTGTCCGGGCGTCGTACATGGTGAGGATTACGGTGGTCACCTCGAGCTGGGGATTGAGGTGGGCCTTCACCATCTCGATGTTGCGCATCAGTTGAGATACGCCCTCGAGCGCGTAGTACTCGCACTGGATCGGAATCATCACCTCTGGCGCGGCGACGAGTGCATTGATGGTCAGCAGCCCCAGCGACGGCGGGCAGTCGACGAAGACGTAGTCGAAGTCGAAGTTGTCCAGCTCGGCCAAGGCGGTGCGCAATCGGTTCTCGCGAGCCACCATGCTCACCAATTCGATCTCCGCACCGGCCAGATCGATCGTCGCGGGTACGCAGAACAGTCGCTCGCCGTGCGGGCTGCGTCGCAACGCGCTCTGCAATCCCACCTCGCCGATGAGTACCTCATACGAGGAGGGCGTGCCCGACTGGCGGTCGGTGATCCCCAGTGCCGTGCTCGCGTTGCCTTGCGGATCGAGGTCGATGACGAGCGTCTTGAGCCCTTGCACCGCAAGCGCGGCTGCGAGGTTGACCGCGGTGGTGGTTTTACCCACGCCGCCCTTCTGGTTCGCGATGGTGAACAACCGGCGGTGGCGCGGCCGCCGCAGCGGCTCGTGGGTGGTGTGCAGGACCCGCATGGCCCGTTCTGCCGCAGCCCCGATCGGAGTGTCGAGATCGTCCGATGTTTCACGTGAAACATCCGCCGTTACGCCGTGCGCCGGCAGCGCCGTCGCCGGTGGTATCCCCTGCAGTACATCCGGTGCTGCCGGCTCGTGGTCCGGAATGCCTGTCGCCGAAGAAGGCGCGTCGCTCCAACCTCGTGGAGAACTCATCGCGTTCCCCTGTTCGTCACTCGTGCGGGCCTGTGTCGCGTGTACTTTCCGCGCCGCGCCCACACCACGGTTGCGGGCGGACGCAAATAGTTCGCGCCACATGTCACCACCCTGACATCAACCGCGCCCGTTGCGGCCATCACACGCCGGTGCTGCTGGACTTCGTCGGGAGCACGCTCCCCCTTGATCGCGAGCATCCGCCCGTCCGGCCGTAGCAACGGCATGCTCCACTTCGTCAACTTGTCTAACGCTGCCACCGCTCGCGACACCGCGACATCTTTCTCGCCGATCTGCTCGCGGACCCACGGCTCTTCGGCGCGGCCGCGCACCACCTCGACGGGTAGCCCGAGTTCGGCCACAACCTCACGAAGAAAGTCACTCCGGCGCAGTAGCGGCTCGAGGAGCACGACCTGGAGATCAGGCCGGGCGATCGCCAACGGGAGCCCCGGCAACCCGGCCCCGCTGCCGATGTCGACTACCCGGTCCCCCGGATCAAGGAGTTCGCTCACCACGGCACTGTTCAGCAGGTGCCGTTCCCAAAGCCGGTCGACCTCGTGTGGCCCGAGGAGTCCTCGCTCCACTCCGGCGCCCGCCAGCAACTCGGCGTACCGCTGGGCGATGTCGAGCCGCGACCCGAAGATCTCAGACGCGGCCTCGGACCCAGCACCGCCCGGCGCCGCCGGGGACACCGTCCCCTCGCAAGGGCCGACATGTTTCACGTGAAACATCCTCTGGTCTTCTGGGGCCCCGGCTAGGACGCCCGCATGAACTACATAGTTGTAACTCAGCCCGCCTAGTCGTGCAGAACAACAACCCGGCGCGACGGCTCTACGCCCTCGCTTTCGCTGTGCACTCCGGGCACCGCCGCAACAGCATCGTGAACGATCTTCCGCTCGAACGGTGTCATCGGAGCGAGCTCTTCGCGCTCACCGGTCTGGAGCACCCGCCGCGCCACCTTGTCGCCCAGCGCGGCCAATTCCTCGCGGCGCCGCCGTCGCCAACCCGCGATGTCGAGCATCAACCGGCTCCGCACGCTGGTCTTCTGGTGTACCGCCAGGCGCGTGAGTTCCTGCAGAGCGTCGAGCACCTCGCCCCCGCGGCCGACCAACTTGTTCAAGTCGTCGCTGCCGTCGATGCTCACCACCGCGCGGTTGCCCTCGACGTCTAGATCGATATCGCCGTCAAAGTCCAGCAGATCCAACAGCTCTTCCAGATAGTCACCGGCGATCTCCCCCTCGGCGACCAACCGCTCCTCCAAGTCGTCGGGCCGCTCCTCCAAGTCGTCGGGCTCGTCGGCACCGGCGTCCGCCGTCGCTTCGTCCTCCGAAACATCCTCAACCGGTACTTGTGTGTCTAGTTCTGTATCAGGGTCGCGCTCGGTGGTCTCGGCGTCCGTCATGGCTTTCTCTCTTCCTCATCCACGGGCCCGTGTTGTCGTGGGGTCGCTCGCCCGACTCGACCCCGGTAAAGCTCTGGCCCCCTCGTCAGCGTTTACGTCTCTTCGGCCGCGCTCCGGGACGCGGGGTGCGGTTGGTCGGACTGTTGTTCCGTGCGGCTGTTGGCTTGCTCGCTTCAGTCTTTGCCGTTTTTGCTTCACCCACCCCGGCATCGGAGCCATCGGCGTCCGCCTGCTCAGAGCCGGCCTTGGTGCCGCCGTCGGTGCCCCCCGTGTCCCCAGAACCTGTGGGCGAACCATTACCGCTTGCCGGTGCCGTCTTGGGCGGGCGCTTGGGCTTGGCACCCGGCGCTGGCGCGTTCGCCGCCCGCCGCTGGATCACTTCTTGCTTCTTGGCCTCGTCCTCTTTCTCGATCAGGCCGAACACGTAGTGCTGCTGGCCGAAGGTCCAGATGTTGTTCGAGAACCAGTACAAGATGATCGCCAACGGAAGAAACGGTCCACCGACGACCACACCAAGCGGAAACACGTACAGCGCGAGTTTGTTCATCATCGCGGTCTGGGGATTGGCAGCCGCCTCCGCGCTCTGACGTGCCACCGATGCGCGACTGTTGAAGTAGGTCGCAATCCCGGCCAGGATCATCACCGGAGCACCGACGGCGATCACCGCGGGACGACTGAAGTCGGTGAAGGCGTCCAACCCGGATCGTTGCGTCATGAACGCGCCGATGGGGGCACCCCACAGGTTGGCGTCCAGGAAGTGGCCCACGTCGGCCGGGGTGAACACGTAATTCCCGGTCATCCGGTTCTCGATCACCGACATGTGCGGCTGGCCGAAGCCCCCGGTCGTGCGGTTGAACGATCGCAAGACGTGGTAGAGACCCAGGAACACGGGTATCTGCGCAAGCATCGGCAAGCAACCCAGGATGGGATTGAAGCCGTGCTCGCGTTGCAGCTTCTGCATCTCGAGCGCCATGCGCTGGCGATCCTTGCCGTACTTTTTTTGCAGCGCCTTGATCTGTGGCTGCAGTTCCTGCATCTGCCGAGTAGTGCGGATCTGACGCACGAATGGCTTGTAGAGCAGCGCGCGCAAGGTGAACACCAGGAACATCACCGAAAGCGCCCATGCGAAGAAGTTCGATGGCCCCAGCACAGCGCCGAACAGCTTGTACCAAACCCACATGATCCACGACACCGGGTAGTAGAAGACGTCGAGACTGAAAGGATCAAACGACAAAAGACTCACCTTCCCCTAGCTCCGCTGGGGGGCCCCAGGCATCGCTGGTGTCATCGGAGGCCGCCCGGCATCCCCTGCTTACCGGTAAGCGCTCCGGGATTGGATCCCATCCTCCCCGATGCCACGGTCCGCACTTGGCGAGTCTGGCTGCGGCCAACCAGCTCCCCCGAACCAAGCCGTACTCGGTCAGTGCATCAACTGCGTACTGGCTACAGGTCGGAATAAAGCGGCACGTCGGCGGTCGCTGCGGCGAAACCATGTGCCGGTAAAGCTGGATCAGAAAAACCAATCCCCGCACTGCGGCCATACCCATACCCCGAACGCTCGCGTGCAACCGCGCCGACAGACTCACCGGTCTGTTCCCGCCGTCTCGAAAGCACGTCGCAAGCCGCTTCGCAGCTGCTGCTCTAACCACGCCGACGATACGTGGCGACTGCTCGGCAGCGCACGGATCACCACCTGATCGGATTGATGGAGATCGCCCAACATGGTTCGAGCGACATGCCGTAGCCGACGCGCGACCCGATGGCGTTCGACAGCCGAACCTACCGGCTTGGCGATGATCAGTCCGACGCGCGGGCCACTGGTCGCCTCGCGGCTACTCCCCCGGCGGACGTGAACGACGATGTCGGGCTGCACGGTACGCATCCCGTATTTCACGGTCGCGTCAAACTCAGTCGACCGCCTCATGCGGTTGCGTGCGGGGAGCACGGCCAAAAAACCCGAGGTTGCGATCAGGCAGATAATGCGCGGCGGCCCTTGCGACGCCGGTTGGACACGATTGAACGTCCAGCGCGGGTGCGCATCCGCAGTCGGAAGCCGTGCACCCGGGCTCGGCGCCGGTTATTCGGCTGGAAGGTCCGCTTGCCCTTGGCCACGGCGTTCTCCTCGCTGTATCGAGCATTGCCATCCGGCCGCTCACGCAAGTACGTCGGTCGGGGGGTCTTGCTACTGGCCGGCGCGGTCCCCAAGCACCTTTTTGGGTCGCAGCCGTATCGCCGACTTTCGGGCGACTGTTTGAGGGTACTGACGAGCCTTCGCCAGGTCAAACCTGGCCTGGCCCAATGGACCCGCCCAAACATTCTGTAAACATTCGTTGTCGGCAAGGCCAACCCGGTCGATCGCCGTCGTAACCGGAACGAACCGCAAAAGAACCGGTTTGAATGGAACAGAACGGTTGGCAGCCGGACGGAAAACTGTTAGCTTCGGGCAATGCCGTTTCAGCCTGGAACGGTGGTCGACAACGAAGCGAGGATGGCGGATCGACTAGCTGTCTAGACGGCCCCGCACGGGTTGTCCCAGCACGGAGATCGCGAGCTGTCGCCGGTAGGCTGCAGCTCATTTACGATCATCCTGTCCACACCCTGTGTATAACTGTGTGGACAGTTGCTTTGTCGCCACTCGACCCGGAATTTTGCGAGAACCAGGGAGATGCGTCGTTGACCGATGACCCCGGTTCAAGTTTCACGACAGTGTGGAACGCGGTCGTCTCCGAGCTCAACGGTGAGTCCACCCCAGACAGCGGGGCTACCAATCGCACCACCCTCATCACGCCGCTGACCCCTCAGCAAAGAGCCTGGCTGAATCTCGTCCAGCCGCTCACCATCGTCGAGGGATTTGCTCTTTTGTCGGTGCCGAGCAGCTTTGTCCAAAATGAGATCGAACGTCATCTGCGCACACCGATCACCGATGCGCTGAGCCGGCGACTCGGACAGCAGATACAACTCGGGGTCCGCATCGCACCGCCGTCCTCCAACGACGTTGACGACACAGCTTTCCCTCAAACGGAAGCCTTCGCACAAGCTGACGACCCCGGCTTAGACACCAGCGCAGAGTCCGACGAAGGCTACGGAAATGGTGAGCCCCTCGGCGGTGATCATCAAAGCTGGCCGGCCTACTTCACCGAACGCCCGCACAGCACTGAATCAGCCGCCGCCGGCGGAACCAGCCTCAACCGCCGCTACACCTTCGATACCTTCGTCATCGGCGCCTCCAATCGGTTCGCCCATGCCGCCGCCTTGGCGATCGCTGAAGCACCTGCCCGTGCCTACAACCCTCTGTTCATCTGGGGCGAGTCTGGCCTCGGCAAGACACACCTGTTGCATGCCGCCGGCAACTACGCGCAGCGACTGTTCCCGGGCATGCGGGTCAAGTACGTCTCCACCGAGGAATTCACCAACGACTTCATCAACTCTCTGCGCGACGACCGCAAAGTCGCCTTCAAGCGCAGCTACCGCGACGTCGACGTGCTACTCGTCGATGACATCCAGTTCATCGAAGGCAAAGAAGGTATCCAAGAAGAGTTCTTCCACACCTTCAACACGTTGCATAACGCCAACAAGCAGATCGTCATCTCTTCCGACCGCCCGCCGAAGCAGCTCGCCACCCTCGAAGACCGGCTAAGGACCCGGTTCGAGTGGGGGCTGATTACCGACGTGCAGCCCCCTGAACTGGAGACCCGCATCGCCATCCTGCGCAAGAAAGCACAGATGGAACGCCTCGCGGTGCCCGACGACGTACTCGAGCTCATCGCCAGCAGCATTGAACGCAACATCCGCGAACTCGAGGGAGCTCTCATTCGAGTTACCGCGTTTGCCTCACTGAACAAGACTCCGATCGACAAGGCGCTGGCCGAGATCGTGCTCCGCGACCTGATAGCCGACGCCAGCACCATGCAAATCAGCGCGGCGACCATCATGGCCGCCACCGCCGAGTACTTCGACACCACAGTCGAAGAGCTCCGCGGCCCGGGCAAGACCCGCGCGCTGGCGCAATCCCGCCAAATCGCGATGTACCTATGCCGCGAGCTCACCGACCTCTCGCTGCCCAAGATCGGCCAAGCATTCGGCCGTGACCACACCACGGTCATGTACGCCCAACGCAAGATCCTGTCCGAAATGGCCGAGCGACGTGAGGTGTTCGATCACGTCAAGGAGCTCACCACTCGCATTCGGCAGCGCTCCAAGCGCTGATCCCAGCGAAATTTCGGTACTTAACCCCAGCTCAGATGGGTGTGGGCAGCTGTGTGCACAAGCGACTCAAGCAATCGTGCAGGCTTGGGAATTTCGTGCACAACCGTACTCAATCCCCAGCGGGCCAACACAGACCACACAGTTATCCACGTTGTCTTCCACAACCCGGCCCCTCCCCTAAACTGCACCAAGGCCAGACTGTCCCCAAGATGCACACCCCTTAATACTGTTACTGAGATCTCTTCGCTATTTCTCTTTGAAGTACAGCGCTGGGGACGCCCTGTCGCACAGGGCTCACAGAACTCTCGGTGACCAGGCTTGTCGGCGTTTGCCATTAGCTTTCAAGTTGGCGCCAGACGATCTACGGTTGTTCTTCGACTGCCGTTGCGGCCGTCGTGGCGCATGACGCGCCACCACGCTGGCGGGGGTGGCTAGCCACTGGATTTGACTGTTGGGTGAAGGGAAGCCATGGACGCGGTGACGACAAGAGCTGGCCTCACCGACTTGAAGTTTCGTTTGGTGCGAGAGTCCTTCGCCGACGCGGTGTCGTGGGTGGCGAAGAATTTGCCCACCAGGCCCCCGGTGCCGGTGCTCGCCGGAGTCCTGTTGACCGGCTCTGACGACGGCCTGACGATCTCGGGATTCGACTACGAGGTTTCTGCCGAGGCACAGGTTGCTGCCGAAATAACTTCTCCTGGAAGCGTTTTGGTATCCGGAAGGTTGTTGTCAGACATCACCCGGGCGTTGCCCGACAAGCCGGTTGACTTCTGCGCAGACGGTAACCGCGTCGCATTGACCTGCGGAAATGCCAGGTTCTCGTTACCGACGATGGCGGTTGAGGATTACCCCACGCTGCCGGCGCTGCCGGAAGAGACCGGGACGTTGCCGGCGGATCTGTTCGCCGAAGCGATCGGTCAGGTTGTCATCGCGGCTGGCCGGGACGACACGTTGCCCATGCTGACCGGTATCCGGGTCGAGATCTCGGGTGACACGGTTGTTTTGGCCGCCACCGACAGGTTCCGTCTGGCAGTTCGCGAGTTGAGATGGTCGGCGTTGTCGTCCGATGTCGAGGCGGCGGTGCTGGTGCCGGCCAAGACGCTGGCTGAGGCCGCCAAATCCGGCACTGACGGCTCCGACGTTCGTCTGTCGTTGGGCGCCGGAATGGGCGTCGGAAAGGAGGGGCTGCTCGGCATCAGCGGTAACGGGAAGCGCAGTACCACGCGACTTCTTGACGCTGAGTTCCCGAAGTTCCGGCAGTTGTTGCCGCCTGAGCACACCGCGGTGGCCACCATCAACGTGGCCGAGTTGACCGAAGCGATCAAGTTAGTTGCGTTGGTAGCAGACCGGGGCGCGCAGGTGCGCATGGAGTTCGCCGATGGCATGTTGCGGCTTTCCGCCGGTGCGGATGATGTAGGCCGGGGCGAAGAAGATCTTCCCGTGGACTTTGCCGGCGAACCGTTGACCATCGCGTTCAACCCGATATATCTGACCGACGGACTTGGATCGGTGCATTCGGAGCGGGTGTCGTTTGGTTTCACGACGCCGGGTAAACCCGCATTGCTGCGTCCGGCGACTGACGACGATGGTCTTCCGACAGGGGGCGGCCCCTTTTCCGCCTTGCCAACCGACTACGTCTATCTGTTAATGCCAGTTCGGTTGCCTGGGTAGGTGTACGTCCGGCATTTGGGACTGCGTGATTTCCGGTCCTGGGCGCACGCCGACCTCGAATTGCAACCAGGCCGGACGGTGTTCGTCGGTCCCAATGGTTATGGCAAGACGAATTTGATTGAGGCACTGTGGTATTCGACTACTTTGGGTTCGCACCGGGTGGGGACCGATATGCCGTTGATCCGGGCAGGTACAACCCGGGCGGTGGTTTCGACGATCATCGTCAATGACGGTAGGGAATGTGCGGTCGACCTAGAGATCGCGGCGGGGCGGGCCAACAAGGCGCGGTTGAACCGTTCACCGGTTCGCAGCACGCGCGAGGTGGTTGGGGTATTACGGGCGGTGCTGTTTGCCCCGGAAGACCTGGCTTTAGTTCGTGGGGATCCTGCCGATCGGCGCCGTTATCTGGACGATTTAGCGACTGTGCGCCGGCCCGCGGTTGCTGGGGTGCGCGCCGACTACGACAGAGTTCTGCGGCAGCGCACGGCGCTGTTGAAGTCCGTGTCGGGGGCACGACACCGTAGCGACCAAGCTGCCCTGGACACTCTTGATGTATGGGACAGTCGTCTCGCCGAGCACGGCGCTGAATTGATGGCTGCCCGTATCGATCTGGTGAATCAGTTGGCGCCGGAGGTGGAAAAGGCTTACCAGCTGTTAGCGCCGGGGTCGCGGTCAGCGTCGATCGGTTACCGCGCCAGCCTGGATATGGGGGCCGGGCTGAGCGTTGCGGACACCGATCGGGAGTTTCTCGAAGCCGCTTTCTTGGCTGCGCTGTCGGCACGTCGGGAGGCCGAATTGGAACGTGGGATGTGTCTTGTCGGTCCGCAGCGCGACGACCTGGACTTGCGACTCGCCGATCAACCCGCCAAAGGTTTTGCCAGCCATGGGGAATCGTGGTCATTGGCAGTGGCGTTGCGCTTGGCGGCGTACGAGTTGTTGCGCGCCGATGGCAGCGAACCAGTGTTGTTGCTCGACGATGTGTTCGCTGAACTCGATGCGGCCCGCCGTCTTGCATTGGCGACGGTGGCGGAGTCAGCGGAGCAAGTACTGGTAACCGCGGCGGTGCTGGAGGACATTCCCGCGAGCTGGGACGCTAGGCGGGTGACCATCGATCTGCGCGACGGCGACTCCGGTCGGGTATCGGTGGTGCAACCGTGACTGGCCCCGACGACCGGCGCGAACCCGACCGCACCGAGCAGCCACGCGAGTTGACGGGCATCGACTTGGTCAGGCGGACTCTCGAGGAAGCCCGCGCTGCCGCCCGGGCGCAGGGAAAGGACGCCGGCCGTGGACGGGCGGTGCCGCCTGCTACACGCCGCATCGCTGGACGGCGGCGGAGCTGGTCGGGTCCTGGGCCCGACGTTCGTGATCCGCAACCTCTGGGCAGGGTGGCGCGTGATCTGGCGAAGAAGCGCGGCTGGTCCGCGCATGTCGCCGAAGGCACGGTGCTCGGTCAATGGCGGTCGGTGGTTGGCGCGCAGATCGCCGACCATGCGACCCCGATGGGACTGCGTGACGGAGTGCTCAGCGTGGCAGCCGAATCGACGGCCTGGGCGACGCAGTTGAGGATGGTTCAGGCGCAACTGCTGGCCAAGATCGCCGCGGCCGTCGGCAACGGTGTGGTGACATCGCTGAAAATCACCGGCCCAGCGGCACCGTCCTGGCGGAAGGGGCCACGGCACATCGCCGGCAGGGGGCCCCGCGATACTTACGGATAGGGAATCCAGCAGCCTCAGACTAGGCCGGAATCGGCCCTGAAGAGCACCAGCCGATAGCTGCCTCAGAGCCGCCAGGACGAAACAGACCCGCGTGGTGAACGTCGGGACGCGCCGGGAATGAAGATATCGTCCGCACGGCGCGGTCAGATAGGTAGAAACGCGGCCAGAAAATCGGTCCCGACAACCGATCACGGTAGAGTGGGGTGATGCGACCGCTGCGGTGATTGGACCGCTCGCATGCAACCCCGAGGAGAGCATTCGGACCGTGGCTGCCCAGAAGAAGAAGGCCCAAGACGAATACGGCGCTGCACAGATCACGATTCTTGAGGGGCTGGAGGCTGTCCGCAAACGCCCGGGTATGTACATCGGGTCCACCGGCGAGCGCGGTTTGCACCACCTCGTCTGGGAGGTGGTCGACAACGCGGTAGACGAGGCGATGGCCGGTTACGCGACCACCGTCGACGCGGTCTTGCTCGAGGACGGTGGAGTAGAAGTCACCGACGACGGCCGTGGCATCCCGGTTGCCATGCATGCCTCCGGGATACCCACCGTCGACGTCGTGATGACCCAATTGCACGCCGGCGGCAAATTCGACTCCGAGGCGTATGCGATATCCGGCGGTCTGCACGGTGTCGGTGTCTCGGTGGTCAATGCGCTGTCCAGCCGGCTCGAGGTCGAGATCAAGCGCGACGGGTACGAGTGGACGCAGTCCTACAAGCAGTCGGAGCCGGTGGGCCTCCAGAAAGGCGCCGCGACGAAGAAAACGGGTTCCACGGTGCGGTTCTGGGCCGACCCGAATATCTTCGAAACCACGGAGTACGACTTCGAAACCGTCGCTCGCCGGCTGCAGGAGATGGCCTTCCTCAACAAGGGACTGACGATCAATCTGACCGACGAGCGCGTCACCCAGGATGAGGTCGTCGATGAAGTCGTCAGCGACGTCGCCGACGCACCGAAGTCGGCGAGTGAACGGGCCGCTGAATCCGCTGCGCCACATAAGGTTAAGCGCCGCACCTTCCATTACCCTGGTGGTCTGGTCGACTACGTCAAGCACATCAACCGCACCAAGAGCCCAATCCACAGCAGCATCGTGGATTTCTCCGGCAAGGGACCCGGTCACGAAGTCGAGATCGCGATGCAGTGGAACGCCGGCTATTCAGAGTCGGTGCACACGTTCGCCAACACCATCAATACGCACGAGGGCGGTACCCATGAAGAGGGCTTCCGCAGCGCGTTGACGTCCGTGGTCAACAAATACGCCAAGGACCGCAAGGTACTGAAGGACAAGGACCCCAACCTCACCGGCGACGACATCCGGGAAGGCCTGGCGGCGGTGATCTCCGTGAAGGTCAGCGAACCGCAGTTCGAGGGCCAGACAAAGACCAAGCTGGGCAACACCGAGGTCAAGTCGTTCGTGCAGAGGGTCTGCAACGAACAGCTCACGCACTGGTTTGAAGCCAACCCCGCGGATGCGAAAGTGGTTGTGAACAAGGCAGTGTCCTCGGCACAAGCCCGAATCGCTGCGCGCAAGGCACGAGAGTTGGTGCGCCGCAAGAGTGCCACCGACCTCGGTGGACTGCCAGGCAAGCTGGCCGACTGCCGATCCACCGATCCGCGAAAATCGGAACTGTATGTGGTGGAAGGTGATTCGGCGGGCGGCTCGGCGAAGAGTGGCCGTGATTCGATGTTCCAGGCGATCCTGCCGTTGCGCGGAAAGATCATCAACGTCGAGAAGGCCCGGATTGACCGGGTGCTCAAGAACACCGAAGTCCAGTCCATCATCACGGCGCTGGGCACCGGAATTCACGACGAGTTCGATATCACCAAGCTGCGTTACCACAAAATCGTGCTGATGGCCGACGCCGACGTTGACGGCCAACACATCTCGACGCTGTTGTTGACGCTGTTGTTCCGGTTCATGCGGCCTCTGATCGAGAACGGACACGTGTTCTTGGCGCAGCCGCCGCTCTACAAGTTGAAGTGGCAGCGCAGCGATCCCGAGTTCGCCTACTCCGATCGCGAGCGCGACGGTCTGCTAGAGGCGGGGCTGAAGGCCGGCAAGAAGATCAACAAAGAGGACGGCATCCAGCGCTACAAAGGTCTGGGTGAAATGGACGCCAAGGAGTTGTGGGAAACCACGATGGATCCGTCAGTCAGGGTGCTGCGTCAAGTCACCCTCGACGATGCCGCGGCCGCCGACGAGTTGTTCTCCATCTTGATGGGTGAGGATGTCGACGCTCGCCGAAGCTTTATTACCCGTAACGCCAAGGACGTTCGTTTCCTGGATGTCTGATGAATCAGACACGCCAACCCATACGAGGAATAGATGACTGACACCACGCTGCCACCGGGTGACGAGCCCGTCGAGCGGATCGAACCGGTCGACATTCAGCAGGAGATGCAGCGCAGCTACATCGACTACGCGATGAGCGTGATCGTCGGCCGTGCGTTACCGGAGGTACGTGACGGCCTCAAACCGGTGCACCGCCGGGTGCTTTACGCGATGTTCGATTCCGGCTTCCGCCCGGACCGCAGCCACGCCAAGTCGGCGCGGTCGGTCGCCGAGACCATGGGCAACTACCACCCGCACGGCGACGCGTCGATCTACGACACCCTGGTGCGGATGGCGCAGCCGTGGTCGCTGCGTTATCCCCTCGTTGACGGTCAAGGCAACTTCGGCTCGCCGGGCAACGACCCGCCGGCCGCGATGAGGTACACAGAAGCGCGGCTGACTCCGCTGGCGATGGAGATGCTGCGCGAAATCGACGAGGAGACAGTCGATTTCATACCCAACTATGACGGTCGGGTGCAGGAGCCGACGGTGCTGCCCAGCCGGTTCCCCAACCTGCTGGCCAACGGTTCGGGCGGCATCGCGGTCGGCATGGCGACCAACATCCCGCCGCACAATCTACGCGAACTCGCCGAAGCGGTGTTCTGGTGCCTGGAGAACCACGACGCCGACGAGGAAGCCACTTTGGCCGCCGTGTGCGAACGAGTCAAAGGGCCCGACTTCCCCACCGCTGGTTTGATCGTTGGTTCCCAAGGGATTCACGACGCCTACACCACGGGACGCGGCTCCATCAGGATGCGTGGGGTGGTGGAGATCGAGGAGGACTCCCGCGGTCGCACCTCGATCGTCATCACCGAGCTGCCCTATCAGGTGAACCACGACAACTTCATCACCTCGATCGCCGAACAGGTCCGCGACGGTCGGATGACAGGCATCGCCAACGTCGAGGACCAAGGCAGTGACCGCGTCGGCATCCGCATCGTCGTCGAGCTCAAGCGTGACGCGGTCGCGAAGGTCGTGCTGAACAACCTGTACAAGCACACTCAGCTGCAGACCAGCTTTGGTGCCAACATGCTGTCAATTGTCGACGGCGTACCGCGCACGCTGCGCCTCGACCAGATGATCCGCTACTACGTCGAGCACCAACTCGACGTCATCGTCCGGCGCACCACCTATCGGCTGCGCAAGGCCAACGAACGGGCCCACATCCTGCGCGGGCTGGTCAAAGCGCTCGACGCGCTCGACGAAGTGATCGCCCTGATCCGGGCGTCGGAAACCGTCGACATCGCCCGCGCCGGCCTGATCGAGCTGCTCGACATCGACGAGATCCAAGCCCAGGCCATCCTGGACATGCAACTGCGCCGGCTGGCGGCACTGGAACGCCAGCGCATCGTCGACGACCTGGCCAAGATCGAGGCCGAGATCGCCGACCTGGAAGACATCCTGGCCAAACCGGAGCGCCAGCGTGGGATCGTGCGCGACGAGCTCAGCGAGATCGTCGACAAACACGGCGACGATCGCCGGTCTCGGATCATCGCCGCAGACGGCGATGTCAGCGACGAGGATCTGATCGCCCGCGAGGACGTCGTCGTCACCATCACCGAGACCGGATACGCCAAGCGCACCAAGACCGATCTGTACCGCAGCCAAAAACGCGGCGGGAAGGGAGTGCAGGGCGCCGGGCTCAAGCAAGACGACATCGTCCGGCACTTCTTCGTGTGCTCCACGCACGACTGGATCCTGTTCTTCACCACCCAGGGCCGGGTGTATCGGGCCAAGGCTTACGAGCTGCCGGAGGCCTTGAGGACGGCTCGCGGTCAGCATGTCGCCAACCTGCTGGCATTCCAGCCCGAGGAGCGCATCGCCCAGGTCATCCAGATCCGCGGCTACGAGGACGCGCACTACCTGGTGCTGGCCACCCAGAACGGTCTGGTCAAGAAGTCCAAGCTGACCGATTTCGACTCCAACCGCTCGGGCGGAATCGTGGCGATCAACCTTCGCGACAGCGATGAGCTGGTCGGCGCTGTGTTGTGCTCGGCCGACGACGATCTGCTGCTGGTCTCGGCCAACGGCCAGTCCATCAGGTTCTCGGCGACCGACGAGGCGCTGCGACCGATGGGCCGCGCCACTTCCGGCGTGCAGGGCATGCGATTCAACGCCGACGACCGGCTGCTGTCGCTGAACGTGGTGCGCGAAGGCACCTACCTGCTGGTCGCCACGTCCGGGGGCTACGCCAAACGCACCGCCATCGAGGAGTACCCGGTACAAGGCCGCGGTGGCAAGGGAGTCCTGACCGTGATGTACGACCGTCGGCGTGGCAGGCTGGTCGGAGCGTTGATTGTCGACGACGACAGCGAGCTGTATGCGATCACCTCCGGTGGCGGCGTCATCCGCACGGCGGCGCGCCAGGTCCGCAGGGCGGGACGGCAGACCAAGGGCGTTCGGTTGATGAACTTGGGCGAGGGCGACACACTGTTAGCTATTGCGCGCAACGCCGAAGAAACCGCCGACGAAACTGTCGGGGAGATCGACGGTGCGGAGGAGTCGGGTACCTAACCCGACAACGATGCGGGCAAGCAGGAGCCGGGCAATTAGACTCAGCCAGATCAGACAAACGACTGCCACCGCCCGGGCGGCCTTGGTACAGATGTAAGGAGTCGGGGTGAGTTCACCGAACGAGCCGGGGGCCCTCAATAAGGGCGACAGTCTGAATGGGGATGGTTCGGTCGAGCGTTCCGGTGCACACCGGGCAACGCCTGGACCGGCAGGTCGTAGTCCTGATGCCGGCGATTCGCCACCGTGGCAACGCGGCGCTGCTCGGACATCCCGTGCGGGGTATCGCCAGCCGCCGGAACCACAAGGTGAGCCTCGGTCGGCGGGCCCAGCTCCGAATGCTGACGCCCGGCTGAGCCGGTTCATCTCCGGCACGCCTGCGTCCGGAGCGGGCGCGGCCGCGCCCGCGAAGTCCCCGTCCCAAGAGTTCGATTCCGGTCCGGCGCACGGCGACGGCCCGCCCACTGAGGCCTACGCCAGCGAGTTGCCCGATCTGTCCGGACCAATTCCCCGGGCCCCGCAGCGCAAGCCCGCGCCCGACCGTAGTTCGGAGACGTCGGACGCAGCGGGCAAGGGCCGTTCGGCGACCGCTGAAGCCGGAGAAACCCGTGAAAGCCGTGTCCAGGTGTCGCGGCGAGGCCGGGGTCCGGTGCGGGCGAGCATGCAGATCCGGCGGATCGATCCGTGGAGCACGTTGAAGGTGTCGCTGTTGCTCTCGGTGGCGTTGTTCTTCGTCTGGATGATCTCGGTGGCGTTCCTCTACTTGGTGCTTGGTGGCATGGGCGTGTGGGCCAAGCTCAACAGCAACGTCGGTGACCTGCTGAACAACACCAGCGGCAGCAGCGGGGAACTCGTCTCCAGCGGCACCATCTTCGGCGGCGCTGTCTTGATTGGCTTGGTCAACATCGTCCTGATGACCGCGATGGCCACTATCGCCGCGTTCGTCTACAACCTGGCGACCGATCTGATCGGCGGCATCGAAGTGACCCTCGCAGACCTGGACTAGCTCTGCGATCCTGATGTGGCGCAAGGTATTGGGGATGGGGCGGCGATTGCGGTAATCTCGTCGCTCGGCCGTACGCGAGTACGGGCCTATAGCTCAGGCGGTTAGAGCGCTTCGCTGATAACGAAGAGGTCGGAGGTTCGAGTCCTCCTAGGCCCACAACCATGTGCCCGTCAAGACGCTGTGTGAGACTCGCATTGCCGCTGGCGTTGATCGCCTTGCTGGTAGCGGTGGTGTGGTCACGCCACGGCGTCGAGGTCTGGCATGTGGCGGCAGTTCACACACCTGGTTACGACGAGGGGCCTTAGCTCAGTTGGTAGAGCACTGCCTTTGCAAGGCAGGGGTCAGGGGTTCGAGTCCCCTAGGCTCCACAAGCGAATAAGCGCAGTTCAACGGCCCGGAGTGGGGCGACTAGCGGACCACATGGAGCCGGGTGGGCACATTTTGGGCACACTCTGCGGAACGCGCGAGCGAATCCAGGCGGTCGGCCACGCCCTGCAGCTCGTCGGCGTACAGGTGTCCGTACCGGTCCAGGGTCAGCGTGGCCGACTTGTGGCCGAGCATCTTCTGGACGGCCTTGATGCTCGCGCCTGCGCTGATCGCCATCGATGCCGCCGAGTGGCGAAGTTCATGGGGGGACAGCCCGGCCGGCGCGCCGGACTCGGCCACCGCGCGCCGCCACCACCGGCGCCGGACATTGTGCAGGCGCATCGGCCCGCCGCGCGAATCGGGGAAGGCCAGCGCGCCGGGGTCGCTGCCGGCGAGGTGCTCACGCAGCACGTCGACCAGGAACCCGGGAAGCGCGACGGTGCGGGCCTGATGTGACTTCGGCGCCGAATAGACCATTGTCCCGCCGACCGCGGTGACACTGCGGTGCACCCGCACCCGACCCTGTATTAGGTCGATGTGTGCGACGGTCAGCGCGGCCGCCTCACCGAACCGCAAGCCGGTGAATCCGAGGAGCAGCACCAGCGCGCGGTGCTCCCCGGCGGCGTCTGCGAGTCCCTGGATCTGCCGGGCGGTCAGGTACCGCTTTTCGGTTTCGTCGATGGTGGGCAGCTTGAGCTCGGCGGCCGGGTTCACGGCCAGCCGCCCATCCGCCGCAGCCTGGGCGAGCACCTGGTGCAGGACCGTGTGGTTCTTGCGCACGGTCGCCGCCGCACTCGACACCGCGGCCCCGGCTATCCATCGCCGGAGGCGCTCGGGCGTGATGTCGGAGAGCGGCACCGACCCGAATGCGGGCAGAAGGTGCACATCCAGCGCCGGCCGGTACCGGGCGCGGGTGGAGGCCGCCAGGTTGACCTTCCCGGCGAGCCAGGATTCCGCCACCTCACCGAAGACGACCTTGCCGGCGGAAGGCTTGACGTAGGCGCCTGTGAGCTTTCGCACTTCTACGCTGTTCGCGAATTCCCGGGCATCCCTCATCGTCTCGAAGCCGCGTTTCTTGGTTTGCGTCCGCTGCGGCGTCCGGTAGCGAACCGTGTATCGCTTTGCGCCCGTCGACGTTTCGTAGGTCTCAATCGTCGCCATGGGTATCCTCATCCTCGCCCCACCGAACACGGTGCCAGTCCCACGCAGGCAGAGCGTTCCCTTCATACACCGATTGCTCCACGGAGATCCACGGCGGCCGCCAAGTCGTCGCTTTCAGCCAATTCCATAAATCCACAAGGGAGACACGATCCGTTACGCCGGTGGTTTCGACCTCCGCCTGCGGGTTGTCTGCGCCTGGCATTCCTGGCAGCAGCAAGGTAAGGGGTTGATGGTGGAGGGGCCGCACGGGTCGAAGCCTCATCCGGCCGTGGTTGAAGCGCGGCAGTCGAAGATCGCGTTGGCGCGGCTTACGGCCGCGCTTCGACTTCCTGCCGGTGATGAGACTGATCAGGCTGCGGGGCGGCGTCCGCAGCGCCGGGTCGGGATGCGCGGTGTCTATGGCGTCCGTGCGGTGGGTTCCTGATGCGCAGGATCCCGGATCCCGGCGGGGCGTGGCTTGACCACGTCTGGTATCCGGATACCAGCAAGCCCGAGTATCTAGTGGCGCGGGCGGCGTTCGATGAGCGGTGTCGTGCGCGGAAGGCTCGCCTGATGGCGAAGCTCGAGGAGGAGAAGTGAAGCGCCGCGTCGACGACGTCGACGTCGCCGCGCCGCCGGCCGAGCTGACCGACTATCAGCTGTGGTGCCGATCGCGGGGGCTGAAGCCGTACGGGATCCCCGACAATACGGAGTCGATGCGGGGTGCGGCGGCCCAGTGGTATGCGTGGGAGCGGCTGCGGGCGGAGTGGGCCGAAGCGCGCGGCATGGACGAGATGGATTTGCCGACGAGCGGGGGCGGTGCACCGTTCGATCCCGACCTGATTTGAGCTCGCGGGTCGGGCCGTCTCCTTTCCTCCGGCCCGGCCCGCACCCCACTTTCTGCTCGTCAGATTGGGACGTGGATCCGGCCGGCGCTGGTGTAGTAGCCGGCCGGGCGAAACAACTGCGGCCAGGTCGCGATCGCGCGTTATCAGAACGATGGCTCATCACCAAAGGCCTGCTTGGGCTCACCCCAAACCTGCTGCTCTTTGGTCTTGCGCCACTCGCGGAACTCCTCGAGTTCCGCAGCGAGATAGGCATTGTCACGGTTCAATGCAGGCATACTGCTGCACGCGTCCCCACAGCGCCCGGCAACGGTGATGCGCACCCGTGTAGGTGCAGTCGTCGAAGATGGTGCGAATCGGCAGCATGCGGCCGTAGAGTCTCATCTGGCGAAAATGCGCTTCGCAAAGACCCTTAGACTTTGCTTTGCCACGGCAGCCATCGAAGGTGCATTTTTCAGGCTGCTTCATCCGAGACTGGAACGACCGGGTGACTGTACCCGTCTCTTTCAACTGCCGCGCATGGCCGGCGCAGTACCCGTCTTTGCTTCCCCGCGGCCGCTTGCAACCCATGATGATGCATAGGGTCCGCTGGCCATCTGGTGCACGTAGCAGCGGCGCGTCAAGGGGAATGCCGCGCTTCTGTCGCTGTTCGTGCATGCCGCAGTATCCCTGCGGGCCGTAGTTGGAGATGCGCTCGCAGCCGTCGATGCTGCACCGCTTTGGCCCCGTATACACCTTTGGGCAAGGGTCTCCGGTAGCGCGTAGTGCGCGGTGCACTGTGGTGAGGCTGACGCCGAGCTGGTCGGCGATCGCTTGCATGGTCAATCCGGCCGACCGCAGCGAGAAGATGGCTTGCCGGCGCTCTTCGCGCAACGACACGGGAACCCGAACCGGCCTGCGGTCTCGTCGCGGCGTCTCCGACTGTCCGGCGTCTTGCATGCGATATACAACGCTGTGTAGGTATGCATTAGTTTCCGCTCCGCACACCACACGACTACCTGGGGCCACCGACTCACATCGCCAGCACGTTCGCGCCGATGGTCAACGCGCGGGCCATCGCCGGCGGGGTCGTCCCACGTCATCCCGCCGGAGCCGTCGAGCACCCTGGCCGCCCGCCCGCCGCAGGACTTGCGTCGCGTCGTGGTGGTTGATCGCGTCAGACGATGATCGCGGTGGCCGGGCCGCCTAGTCCCAGGCCGGTTGGAGTGGCACAGCTACCCAGTCGGGCTGGCCGGCCCAGCGCACATACAGTTGGTTCGGAAGGGGATGCCCGAAGGTCGCCGCCAACAGCATGTCGGTTCCTTCGCCAGGCCGAACTATCGCGGCTTTCGGCAGGTTCCGGTGGATCACCTCTACCCGTGACGCGTCGACTTCCACGTGTTCGGCGACATCGCCGCCGATGTTGCGCAATACAAAGCGTTGCTTTGACGGATTCTCGATACGCCATGCGACGTCGCCGGGAGTCGGCGCAGTCGGTTCAGCGATCTCGGTCTTGGCGGCCTCAGCCCGCGGGCGGCCTGGCTTGCGCTCCCACGTTTGCGCGAATTTCCTGATCGCGGCCGCATCCCAGACGGCGCCACCACGCAGGTCAGCTAATGGTGCCGGAAACCCAGCCGTCGACCGCAGCTGGTGCACACGCTGCCGTGAGATACCCAGTTCGTCTGCGATTTCGGCGGCCGACATCAACTCGGGCAATGTGGGTTCTGCGGCGCGCCGGTAGAGCTCCTGTTCGGTGATGATCTCCACTGCCGATGGCATGACACCGACGACATGCTCAAGCTCATCAGCCATTTTTCGGCCGGCATCCCAGATATCCATGTACGCCGGGGCGTGAACGGTTACGTCGACGACGCCGCGGCGTGGAATCTGCGCCACGGTGCCGTCGAACTGCTCGAGCTGGTGCGCCCAGCGATCCATTTCCTCCATCGACGCAGTGAGGTCATAGCTCAGGGTGATCACCCACTCATCACTCATCGGCCTGCTCCTTTCTGCGTTGTGACCGCTGTTCCTTCTTGCTCGGCGGCGGCACCTGTAGCCCGGCCTTGCGTAGAGCTACCTGCAGCTCGGCCATCCGGCGCCGAGGATTACCTGGTGTCGCTGGATAGCGGCAGATGTAGTTGCCTTGGGGGTCGCAGAATCGGGTGTAACCGCTTTGGTCATCGTTGACCGTCCATCCTTGTGACTTCGCCCAGTCGGCGAGGTCCTTGATGTCGCTGTTCACCAGAGTCCACTCAATACTTGCGATGTGTCAAGAGTAACGGATAACACACGCGACATCGTAAAGGGTTTTAGGGAGTCCGCCTAGCCGTCGAGCCCGTCCAACTCGTCGGCCGCCTCGACGATCATCGCCGCGAACCGGCGTGCCTGGACACTGGTGAACGGTTCGCGGTCGTCGGCCAGGACGAACAGCGACCACTGCACTGCGCCGTCGCTGCTCTGGACGCCGTCGACATACACGGTGGAGTCGGCGCCGGCGCGCTTCACCGACCGACTCGACACTGACAGTCGGCGCGTCCAGCACCCGGTGCCGTCGTCCTCCCAGTGGTCGACCTGCTCGGCGACGGCCGGGCCGGTTTAGTGCTCACCAGGTTGTGGGATCGGCCCGCACGCCGTTGCGGCGTATTTCAGGGATCTCTTCAATTCGCCAGACGAACCCAAGGTCGGAGACGTCGCTGGTCCGACCCGAATAGACGCCGAGAAGTCGCGAATACCCCCCGCCGGTGATACGAGCCGTCCCGTCACCCCGGAGTACCAAGGACCCCGGGTGTTGGAAGAGCATGACTGGTGCCCCAGACTGTCCTTCCCGGGTTCGAGCGTCCACCAGGAAAAGCGGCAACGCCTTCCCGCGGTGTACCTATTTGAAGGCGGGTTCGGAAGCGATGGTCCCACGGATCCACAGTGGGAGGTTAAACCCACTGGACAGCCCAAATGGGTAGCCAACGATGAAGACGTCTTGCGCGACCCAAATCTGCTTGGCAGCACTTTGCGCGGTCTCGGGCTCCCAGGGCAGAACGTGTACGCCAAAACCCGCCTCTATCTCGGGCACATTATCGAGACGCAGTACAGCAACATCTATGTCGTGCCTGTATTGCGCGTGCTCGAACCACACGGGCCGCCCCTGGTCGTCAACCAACAGGCACCGCAAAAAGGTGGATTGCGTGGGGGGCGGCTGCGTCGTATTTGCCATCTTGCGCCGGTAATTCACGGAATCCGATACGTATGTGAGTAGGCCCGACTGGGTGCTGCTTGTTCAGGAATTCGTTTGTCTCCCAGTGGCGCAGGGACAGGACGTGGCCGGCAGTGACCAGAAAGTAATTCCCATCGACTCGATAGAAAAAGCCGCTACCGGTCCCGATGAGCTTTGCAGCTTTGAGGGCATCTGTATCTGCCGACGCGCCTTCCGCGCAGAAGAGCAATTCAAGCAGCACCGAGCGGAATGACTCGTTGGGCAGCCGCGTGTTAGTCGCGCCAGTGGCGGCGCTTTGGTCGGCCATATTGTCAAGGTACTGTCAGCTGCCCACCGGTACAGCAACCCTCAGCGATTGCGACCGCCCCGCTGGACGAGCCAGATGGTTAACGCGACGGAGGCGACCACGGCGATACTGAGCAGGATCGGTGTCGTCATCGCACTAATCTATCGGTGAGCAAGCTTGTCATACGCATGTCGCGATTTCCGCATCGTCCCAGTTCACAGGGGCGTAATCTGCGATCTATGAAACGACCCATCGTGGGGCTGGCTACGGCGGTGCTGCTGTGGGGCGGCGTCGCGGGGGTGGTGGGGGCAGGTACCGCCCAGGCCAAGCCCGGTCCTGTGCCGCTAAATGCCTGGCCCGGCTGTCCAGAAGACCATCCGGCCGGACCATGTCACTGGTGTCCCGGGGACCCCCCGGTGCAGACCGGCAATCTTCGTGTGGACCCAGTACGTTGGGACGCGAGTATCTGCCACACCTACTGGTATGTCACGCCTGGGCAGGGCAATGTTTCTAGGGTGATTTGGGATGGAGATGATCCACCAGCGCCTCCGCCGCCTCCGCCTGGCCTTAATTTCTGCCCAATCCCCCCCTGGTGTCCGTGACCGAGTAGACGTTGACGGCCAGATGCATTCGAGGCCGGGTGAAGGTGGCCGGGGCCAAATGGCCACGGGGCGCCGTGGGCACATTTTGGGCACACTTGGGCACAAACCAGGGGAATCTCAGCGAATTACATTGAATGTTATTTCGCAGGTCAACGGGCCTGCCGCACCAACGGCGCAGGTACAGACCGTGCACGATTCGCCTTTGCAAGGCAGGGGTCAGGGGTTCGAGTCCCCTAGGCTCCACAAGCGAATAAGTGCAGTTCAGGCGGTATTTACCGCCAGCGTGCGAATAGTGTGCCAAGGCGATGGCACCAACGTCTTCGTGGCGGATGCGGCGCTCGTGTTCGGATGCGTGTCGGATGAAGAGCTACCGAGCGCACAAGCGGTCAGCTCTTCTGCACTCCAGCGCGTGTGACAGTCAAAAATTGTGCGGGCCACTAGACCTGGGTCATCGATGATTGGCACGTGGTCAGCGGTGCGATGGGACGGGTGAGGCGAGACATCGTGGCAATCCTGTGTACTTTGTTGGCTGCCCGGGCCCGCGAACCGTTCCCGGTGACCAGAAACCCGCTGGCGATAACGCGCACACGGTTGCGGCCCGGCCGCGCCGGGCCAACTCCAGGGCCACGAATCCGCCCAAAGAATTGCCGGCTAGATGCGGCCGCTGGAGACCGTGTTCGTTGAGATACTCTTCGGTCGCGTCGATCACATCCCAGATCCTGACCGGACGATCCTTCACCAGCGGCCCGCAGCGATGACCGAGCGCGGTCGGGTGTACACCTGGTGGTAGCTCGTTCGGAGCGGCACCACGTCCTGCCACACGTTTCCCGACAGCAGGAAAGGGTGCAACAGCACTAGGGGCGGCTTGTCAGAGGCCATGAGGAAGTTTGGCACCGCCGCAGCAAGCCAATCACGTTTTCGCGGATGAAGTCCCCCACCCGCAGCCAGCGGGATCCGGTGCGGCCAGCATGCGTTTACGGGCGTGGTTGCACGTCGACACTCGGCGGGCGGGGCGACGGCTCCGGGCGCGATGAGCGCCGGACGATGCTGAACGCGATGGCGCCACCGGCCAGAACCGTGACGGCGACCCCCGCGATCACCCAGGGGCGCTTACCGTGACGTTGCTTCTTGCGCGCCTGCTCCAAGGCTTGCGGCAGGCTTGCGACCACTTCCTGCGCGGCCGCCAGCTCTTGGGCGATCGTTTCTTGGGCAGCTACGAGTTCCCGGGCTAGCCTGCCCTCCCGGTAACGGCGACGGAGCTCCGACGCGGTCGACTGCGCCGAATTAACGCCAAGCCCGACAACGCCTCGCGTGACGTCCACCGGTCCCACCGCCGAGTAGGTCAGGCCCCGGGTCAGTCGCTCCCGCGGGGTCAACCGGGCTTCCGTCTTTGCGCTCATCTGCCGCCTTTCTGTGCCTGTCGCTCGGTGCCTCATCAGACTGCCATCATTGCGGCGTCCGCGGGCCAATTGCGCGCGTGCTCGCGTGTTTTCGGCGCCCCGGCGCCAGCGGAGTGGACCGGGTGCGGGCGTGCTCGCGCGGAATGGCAGACTTTGATGCCGTGACCAACAGCCCCATTCAGACCGCCACTGCCACACTGCACACCAACCGCGGCGACATCAAGGTCGCTCTGTTCGGGAACCATGCGCCCAAGACTGTCGCTAACTTCGTGGGCCTGGCGCAGGGCACCAAGGAATACTCGACCCAGAACGCATCGGGTGGCCCTTCGGGTCCGTTCTATGACGGTGCGGTCTTTCACCGGGTGATCCGAGGCTTCATGATTCAGGGCGGAGATCCGACTGGGACGGGCCGCGGCGGCCCCGGCTACAAGTTCGCCGACGAGTTTCACCCCGAGCTGCAATTCGACAAGCCTTACCTGCTGGCGATGGCCAACGCGGGCCCGGGCACCAACGGCTCACAGTTCTTCATCACCGTCGGCCAGACCCCGCACTTGAACCGGCGTCACACGATCTTCGGCGAAGTGACCGACCCCGAGTCGCAGAGGGTCGTCGACGCGATCTCAACGACGGCTACCGACGGCAACGACCGGCCTACCGACCCGGTCGTCATTGAGTCGATCACCATCTCCTGAGCCCTCCTAAGCCGCCCTGCGGGCTTCGGGTCAAGCGGTGCTGCTCAGCGTTTCCGGCGACCGGCATAACCGGCTGCGGTGAGCGCGTCGAGCACCTCCAGTGGCTCCGTTCCGAGGTCCCAGCGGGAGAAGATCACCAGCGCCCCGTTCACCGTTTCCATCTCGAGCAACCGGACTTTGCGCGCATAACGGCGGAACTCGGTGACCCGGATGATCTTGATGTCGGAGTGCCGGAATAGCTGCGTCCGGAACCAACCCCGCAGCGCCAGACCGTCGGGGGTAATTGCCAGCTTTGGACGCGCGCGCCACGACACACCGGCAAACAAGATCAAACCCACTGCGGCAATGCCGATCAGAATGCGGCCCGGCGGATCTGTGACTAGGGTCACACACGCGATAGCCATCGCAACGCCGACAATCCCGTAACCAGCGATTCCCGCCGGGCGCGGCCCCCACTCTGTTTGCTGCATGTGCTGCCTAGCCCCTCCCACCACTGCCTATGCAGTTATCCACAAGCGCTATCAACAGTGGGGATAAATCACACGCGTGTGATTGGGTGACCAATAGGTTGCTGGGCCAGTAACGGATCGACCATGAGATGAATTCATCATGTCTTCAAGGTCTGTTAATGCCAGCGCATTGTGAGCAACAAACCGGTGATCATGAAAGCGAACGCGATGGCATAGTTCCACGGGCCGAGTTGTGCCATCCAGTGAAGCGCCGCCGGGGCCTGGGTTCCGACGGCGGCCAACTGGAACACCATCAACCAGATGAGCCCGATCAGCATCAGACCAACGAACAAGGCGACGAACCACACACTCGACGGTCCGACCTTCACCTTCACCGGTGTGCGGCTCACCGCTCTGACGGTGAAGTCGTTCTTCTTACGGACCTTGGACTTGGGCATTGTTACCTCGGGATACCTCGGGATTACCTCAACAACACAGTGGGCGGGACGGGGTGCAACGATAACGATTGCAGCTGCACGCATAGCTTGGTTACGAGACTAACCCACCTGGCACACTGACCAGGAAATGGAGAGCCGATGATTGATACGCGCCCCTCACCGTGGCGTTTCGGTGTCCCATTAGTGTGCTTGCTGGCCGGGCTGCTGCTGGCCGCTACGCACGGGGTGTCCGGCGGCGCCGAGATCCGCCGCAGTGATGCGCCGCGTCTGGTCGACCTGGTCCGTGAGGCGCAGTCGTCGGTGAGCCGACTGAGCACCGAACGGGATGCGCTGACCAAGAGGCTTGACTCGGTGCACGGCCGGTCTTCCGATGCCGCATTGGCGGCGATGCTGAGGCGGTCCGCCGAGCTGGCCGGTGAGGCGAACATGGACCCGGTCCACGGGCCGGGCCTGGTGGTGACCCTTGAGGACGCGCAACGTGACGCCAACGGCCGGTTTCCGCGTGACGCGTCCCCCGACGACCTGGTGGTGCACCAGCAAGACATTCAGGCCGTCCTCAACGCGTTGTGGAGTGCCGGCGCGGAGGCGATCCAGATGCAGGACCAGCGCGTCATCGCAACCTCGGTGCCTCGCTGCGTCGGGAACACGTTATTGCTCAACGGGCGTACCTACAGCCCGCCCTACACGATTACCGCGATCGGCAATGCCGCAGCCATGCAAGCGGCCCTGGCGGCCGCTCCCCCGGTGACGCTCTACAAGCAGTACGTGATCCGATTCGGCCTCGGCTACCACGAGGAGGTCAAGCCTGATGTGCAGATCGTCGGCTATTCCGAACCGGTCCGAATGCATTTCGCCCAGCCAGCGGGCCCGATGGGCTACTGAGCCGAATGCCGAACTCGATCGGACGGTAACCTGACACGATGCGGATCCTGGTCGTCGACAACTACGACAGCTTCGTGTTCAACCTGGTGCAGTACCTCGGACAGCTCGGGGTCGAGGCCGAGGTGTGGCGCAATGACGACGCCCGGCTATCCGACCCATCAGACGACCATGCCGCCATCGCCGCGAAGTTCGACGGTGTCCTGCTCAGCCCGGGTCCGGGCACCCCGGAACGTGCGGGCGCGTCGATCAGTCTGGTTCACGCGTGCGCAGCGGCGCGCACCCCAGTGCTGGGGGTCTGCCTGGGGCACCAGGCCATCGGTGTCGCATTCGGCGCCACCGTCGACCGCGCTCCCGAGCTGCTGCACGGTAAGACCAGCAGCGTATTCCACACGAATGTCGGTGTGCTGCAAGGACTTCCGGATCCATTCACGGCGACCCGATATCACTCGCTGACGATCCTGCCGGAGTCGCTGCCGGCGGTGCTGCAGGTCACGGCCCGCACTCGCAGTGGTGTGATCATGGCCGTGCGTCACACCGAGCTGCCGATCCACGGTGTCCAGTTCCACCCGGAGTCGATCCTGACCGAGGGCGGGCACCGGATGTTGGCCAATTGGCTCACCTATTGCGGGTGGGCACGAGACGACACCCTGGTCCGCCGGCTGGAGAACGAGGTCCTCGCCGCGGTCCAGCCGCACTTCCCGGCAGATGCTGCGGCTACTGACCGAACTTCAGCGTGATGATCCCGTCCTTGTTGAGCTCGGCACCGGCCGGCGGGTTCTGAGACACCACCCGGTTGTGCTGGGAACCACCGGCGTCGACGTCGGGGCCCTTGTCCAGCACCCCTGTCCAGCCCAGCGCGCGTAACCGCGGTTCGGCGTCGGTCCAGAACATGCCGGTCAGGTCGGGCATCACGAACTGGTTGCCCTTGGACACCTGCAGCTCGATCACCGAGTCCACCGGAACCGTCTGGCCCTTGGGCGGATTGGTGCCGACCACCTCACCGGCCGGCCGGGGGCTGTCCACCGACGCCTGGCTGAACTTGGTGAAGCCGTAGACGGTGAGGTTCTTTTTCGCGTCGTCGACGGTCTGGCCCGTGACGTCGGGGATCTGCTTGGTCTCCGGCCCGGAACCCACGATGACGGTGATCTCGTTGGTGATTGCCGACGTCTGGTTGGCCGGCGGGTTGGTCCCGATAACCTTGCCCAAGAGCTCCGGGGTCGATGGTGAGTTCGCCTGCTTGAAGCGGGTGAATCCGCGGGCTTTCAGCTGCTTGACCGCGTCGGCGTAGCTCAGCGAGGAGACGTCGGGTACTTCGCGTTGCTCAGGTCCGGTGGAGACGTTGATGGTGATCTCGTCGCCCGCGGCTACCGAGGCGTTGGCGCCGGGGTCGGTACTGATGACGTGGTCGGGCGGGATCGTCGAGTCGGGTTTCTGCAGGGTGCGCGTCTTGAAGCCCCGGTTTTGCAGTGCGGCGATGGCGTCGGCGGACACTTGGTTCCGCACGTCGGGCACTTGAACATCGCGGGTATTGCCGCCGAACATGTTGAAGGCGATGACGACGACGACCGTCAGGACCGCCAGCACGGCGACCGCGACAACCCAGCGGCCGACTGAACCACCGCGATCGCGGTCGGTGTCGTCCAAGCTCTGGCGAGGTAGCGGATCGGTGCGCGGACCCCCGCGGCTCGGGCCCCCGGACGACAGCAGCGAGCTCCGGTCGGCGTCGGTGAGCACCTTGGGCGCTTCAGGCGGCTCACCGTTGTGCACCCGGACCAGGTCGGCACGCATCTCCGCGGCGGTCTGATAGCGGTTTTCCGGGTTCTTGGCCAGCGCCTTGAGAACGACGGCGTCGAGGTCGGCGGAGATGCCCTCATGGCGTTTCGACGGTGGAATCGGGTCTTCGCGGACATGTTGGTAAGCGACCGAGACGGGTGAGTCTCCGGTGAAAGGTGGTTCACCGGTGAGGACTTCGTAAAGAACACAGCCCAACGAATAGACGTCGGATCGGGCGTCGACGGGATCGCCGCGGGCCTGTTCGGGTGAAAGGTATTGAGCGGTCCCGATCACGGCTGCGGTCTGGGTGACGCTGTTGCCGCTATCGGCAATCGCGCGTGCGATGCCGAAGTCCATCACCTTGACCGCGTTGGTCGTGCTGATCATGATGTTCGCCGGCTTGACGTCGCGGTGGATGATGCCGTTCTGATGACTGAAGTTCAGCGCCTGGCAGGCGTCGGCGATGATCTCGATGGCCCGCCGGGGTGGCAGTGGACCATCGGTGTGCACGATGTCGCGCAGGGTAACGCCGTCGACGTACTCCATGACGATGTAGGGCAGCGGACCGGCGGGCGTTTCTGCCTCGCCGGTGTCGTACACCGCCACGATGGACGGGTGATTCAGCGCCGCGGCGTTTTGCGCCTCACGTCGGAAGCGCAGGTAAAAGCTAGGATCGCGGGCCAGATCAGCGCGCAGCACCTTGACCGCGACGTCGCGGTGTAAGCGGACGTCGCGGGCCAGGTGAACCTCGGACATGCCCCCAAAACCGAGGATGTCACCCAGTTCGTAGCGATCGGACAGGTGCTGAGGGGTGGTCATTGCGGTGTCTCGTGTCGGGCCGGCGACGTGCGGCGATGCGGCGTCAGCGGGACAACCCAGCGAATTTCGGGCGGCTTACTCTGATGTCCAGAATTACCTGGTCCGCCACGATCCGTCCAATTGCGCCGCAGGCCCTGCCCGGTCCCGGAGCCGCTGGGGGTCTTGCTGGCCGGTGGGGTCCCGGTGTCGGTGACGGTGGGAGCGGGTGGCGGCGGCTGGTTTTCAGCACTGTGACCCATGACGATGAGCACCGCGATGATGATCGCCAGCGCTCCGAGCACCCCTGCGGCCCAGAGCAGCGCGCGCTGGCCGGACGAGAATGTGCGTCGGGCGGGCGGCGGGCGGTACCCACTCGTCGACGGCCGGGATCGGCGGGGCGCAGGGGCCCGGCCGGCGGGACTGGCCGCGGGCCTGGTTTGCGGACTCGACGGAATGGCTGCCGGGGAGGCCCGGCCGGGAGGCGGTGACTGGCTGGGCCGCGGGGGACGGCGGCCGGCCCGTACCGCGGCGACGGCATCGGCGAACGGTCCCCCACTGCGGTAGCGCATACCGGGGTTCTTGACCAGCGTGATCTCGATGAGTTCTCGGACATTGGGCGGTAGCTCGGCGGGCAGCGGCGGCGGGGGTTCCTTGATGTGCTTCATCGCCACCGTCAGGGCACCGTCACCGGTGAACGGCCGCTTGCCCGAAACTACCTCGTACCCAACAACTCCCAGCGAGTAGACGTCGCTGGCCGGGGTCGCGTCATGACCCAGGGCCTGTTCGGGTGCGATGTATTGGGCGGTGCCCATCACCATTCCGGTCTGGGTCACCGGCGCGGCGTCGACGGCTTTGGCGATACCGAAGTCGGTGATCTTCACCTGCCCGGTGGGCGTGATCAAGATGTTGCCCGGTTTGACGTCGCGGTGTACCAGGCCGGCCGCGTGCGCCACTTGAAGAGCGCGGCCAGTCTGCTCGAGCATGTCCAGCGCGTGTCGCAGCGACAACCGGCCGGTGCGCTTGAGCACCGAATTCAGCGGCTCGCCGTTGACCAACTCCATCACCAGGTAGGCAGTGCGGCCCTCCCCGTCCAGCTGGCTTTCGCCGTAGTCGTGGACGGCGGCGATTCCGGGGTGGTTGAGCATCGCGGTGGTGCGCGCCTCGGCGCGGAACCGCTCGATGAACTCCGGGTCTTGGGAGAACTCCTGTTTGAGCACCTTGACCGCAACGCGGCGGCCCAGTCGGCTGTCCACCGCCTCCCAGACCTGGCCCATGCCGCCGGTGGCGATGAGCCGCTGCAGGCGGTACCTGCCAGACAGCGTCACACCAACTCGCGGGCTCATGGTCCCCCCTGCAGCGCGGCCTCGATCACGGCCCGCCCGATAGGCGCGGCGAGTGCGCCTCCGGTCGCGGACAGGCGGTCGGCACCGTCCTCGACCAGCACCGCTACGGCAACCTTCGGCGTTTGCGCCGGCGCGAAGGCGATATACCACGCGTGCGGCGGCGTGTGACGCGGGTCGGTGCCGTGCTCTGCGGTACCAGTCTTGGATGCAATCTGCACGCCGGGAATCGCCCCTTTCTGCTGTGCGACATTCTCGGCGCCGACCATCAGCTCTGTTAGCTTAGCGGCGACCTGCGGCGACACCGCGCGGCGCTGCTGATATGGGGCGGTGGTGCTGATGTTGGCCAGGTTTGGCCCCTTGAGGCTGTCGATCAGGTAGGGCTGCATCGTCACCCCGTTGTTCGCGATGGTCGCAGCGACCTCTGCGTTCTCCAGCGGGGTCAGCGCGACGTCCTTCTGGCCGATGCTTGACATACCCAGCGCGGCGGCGTCCGGGATAACCCCGACAGTTGATTCGGCGACCTGCAGCGGAATTACGCTCGGGGTGCTGTCCAGGCCGAATGAATGCGCCATGCTGCGCAGGGCGTCGGCGCCGGTGAGGATGCCTAGCTGGACGAACGCGGTGTTACACGACAGGGCGAATGCCTGGCTCAGCGAAACGGTCGGATCGGGACCGCACGGAGCCCCACCGTAGTTCTCCAAAGTGGCCGTGCTGCCGGGCAGCGGAATTTTGGCCGCCGCGGTCAGTTGCTCGCTCTCGGTGGCGCCCGCCTGAAGCGCCGCCGCGGTAGTGATCACTTTGAAGGTGGAACCAGGCGGGTAGGTCTCGGAAATGGCACGGTTGGTCAGTGGTGAGTCGGGGTCGTCGCGAAGACGTTGCCAGGCCTGCGCCTGCTCCTCGGGATTGTGGGACGCCAGCAGGTTGGGGTCATAGGAGGGCGATGACACCATGGCGAGAATCTTGCCGGTGGACGGTTCCAGGGCGACAACAGCTCCCTTGCACGGCGGTCCGCCACAGCCTTGCTGCATCGCGTCCCAACCGGCCTGCTGGACGCGCGGGTTGATCGTGGTGTCGACATTGCCGCCGCGCGGATCGCGACCCGTGAAGAAGTCGGCCAACCGGCGCCCGAACAGCCGCTCGTCAGATCCGTTCAATAGCGGGTCCTCGGCGCGTTCGAGGCCCGTACTCGAATAACGCAGTGAGTAGAAGCCGGTAACCGGCGCGTACACCGCAGGGTTGGGATACATCCGCAGAAAGCGGAAGCGGCTGTCAGTGGCCACCGAATAGGCCAGCAGCTGGCCGCCTGCGGTGATCTGGCCGCGCTGACGTGAATATTCGTCGAGCAGGACTCGCTGGTTTCGGGGGTCGGCACGCAGCCCGTCGGCGGTGAACACCTGGGTCATCGTGGCGTTGAGCAACAGCAGCACGATCAACGCCATCACGGTCACCGAGATCCGGCGGAGAGAGGCGTTCATACCCGCTCAATCACCTCGGTGCCGGCGGCCGCGATCGGCGACGTGTTGCGCGGGCGGGTGCGCAATGGACGCCGGGCGCTGTGCGAGATGCGTGCCAGGATGGCCAGCAGCACATAGTTAGCCAGCAGTGACGACCCACCGTAGGACATCCACGGTGTGGTCAACCCGGTCAGCGGAATGAGTTGGGTCACGCCGCCGACGACGATGAACAGCTGGATGGCCAGCGTCGATGCCAGGCCTGCGGCGAGCAGTTTGCCGAAGCTTTCGCGCGTCGCGATCGCTGTGCGCAGGCCTCGGACGATGACGATCGTGTAGAGCATCAAAATGCTGGCCAGCCCGACCAACCCGAGTTCTTCGCCGAACGCGGCGGTGATGAAATCGGTCGACGCCGCCGGCACGGTGTCAGGTTGACCGTTGCCGAGCCCGGTGCCGAAGATGCCGCCAGTAGCAAAGCTGAACATCGACTGGACGATCTGATAGCCGCTGCCGTCGGGATCGGCGAACGGGTCCCACCACATCTGCACGCGAACCCGGACGTGTTCGAAAATGAAGTACGCCACAACGCTTCCCGCGGCGAACAACACCAGGCCAATGACGACCCAACTGAAGCGCTGCGTGGCGAGATAAACCACCACCAGAAACGACGCGTAGAGCAGCAGCGAAGTGCCGAGGTCTTTTTCGAAGACCATCACACCCACCGAGATCACCCAGGCCGCCAGCAGCGGCGCGAGGTCTCGCGGGCGGGGCAGGTTCATGCCCATCAAATGCTTGCCGACACTGGTGAACAAGCCGCGTTTGGCGATTAGTACCGCCGAGAAGAAGATCAGCAGCAGGATTTTCGAAAACTCGGCGGGCTGAATCGAAAAGCCTGGAAAGCGGATCCAGATTTTGGCGCCGTTCTGCTCGGACAGGGATGCGGGCAGCAGCGCGGGAATCGCCAAGAAAACCAGACCCGTGAGTCCGCATATGTAGCCGTAGCGCGCGAGCTGTCGATGGTCTTTCAAGAAGGTGACTACGAGCGCGAACGCGGCCACCCCGACCACGGTCCACAGCATCTGCTGGGTTGCGCTGGGGTGATGGCGTCCGCTGATCTCGTTGTTGACAAGGTCGAGCCGGTGGATCATCACCAGGCCAAGTCCGTTGAGCAACGCCACGATCGGAAGCAGGAGCGGGTCGGTGTAGGGGGCGAAGCGCCTAACGGCCAGATGCGCGCCTCCGAACACGATGAGGAAGGCCAGCCCGTAGCCGGTCAGATCCCAGCGCAAGCCCCGCTCCTGGTTGGCTTCTACGATAAGCAAGGCGGCCACCGTGATCACGGCGGCGAAGCACAACAGCATCAGCTCGGCGTTGCGCCGAGTAGGCAGCGGAGGTGTCACCGCAACCGGCGGCTGGCGCTGTGTCGTCATGCCACCGCCCGGCAGTGCGGGATTGCAGGCACCGGCTGGGAGGTGGTGGCGGGCGAGGTGACCGCTGGCGGTGCCGGCGAGGTAGTTGCGGGGCTGCTGGTGGGACTAGTGGTCGGTGTCGCGCTGCTGGGTGAGGTGCCACTGGAAGAGGTGGTAGTCGGTGGCGTGGTGGAAGCCGGCGATGCTGTAACGCTTGGCTCTGGTGTCGCGCTGGTGGTGGCCGTGGTCGATGGCCCGGGCGGCGATGTGGCGCGGGGTGGCGGACAGGTCAGCAGGGAGTCGGCCAACAATTTCCGTAGCTGCGATTCGGCCTGATCCAGGGTGCCTCCCGGAAGCCCGCTCTGAACCTGTACCTGTCCGGCAGGGCTCAGATCCTGCAGTGTCATCAGTTGGCAGTCGAGGTGACCCCCGGATTGGCCGTAACTGATCAGGGATAGCTCGTTGCGGGCGTTGAGGCAGGCCACCAAATAGGGCTCGTGCAAAGATATGCCCAGCAACGACCCCTGAATCCCTCGCACGATGGACACCATGCCGTTGTGTTCGGCGACGTAGTAGTTATTCCTGATGACCCACCGACCAATGGCCAGGCCCGCTAGCACCAGCAGCACCACCACGGTTATAACGATGGCCATCCGGCGTCGCGACCACCGCGATCGACTTACTGCATCGACTTGCGGCGAAACGCGGTTGGCAACCTCCTTGCGTGGGCTAATGGCCGAGGCGCGGCCCGCGGCAGTGTTGGGCAGGGTCACCTGCTGGTCGTCTTCACCCGATACCGCGCCGGCGAGAATCGGCTGGGTCTGGCCGTAGTCGTAGTCGACGACGTCGGCGACCACGACGGTCACGTTGTCGGGGCCGCCGCCGCGCAGCGCCAATTCAATGAGGCGGTAGGCGCTTTCGGCAACGTCGGGGATCTGCAGGGCCTCGAGGATGGTTTCGTCGCTCACCGGGTCGGACAGCCCGTCCGAGCAGAGCAGATAGCGATCACCGGCGCGTGCTTCTCGCATGGTCAAGGTGGGCTCGACCTCGTGACCGGTCAGTGCCCGCATGATCAACGATCGCTGCGGGTGGCTGTGTGCCTCTTCCCGAGTGATTCGCCCTTCGTCAACCAGGGTTTGGACAAACGTGTCATCTTTGGTGATCTGGGTCAGCTCGCCGTCGCGCAGCAGATAACCACGTGAGTCGCCGATGTGTACCAACCCAATACGGTTGCCCGCGAACAGGATTGCGGTAAGTGTGGTGCCCATCCCCTCCAGATCGGGCTCCATCTCGACCTGTGCGGCGATGGCCGAGTTGCCGGCGCGTACCGCGGCCTCGAGCTTGCCCAGCAGATCGCCACCGGGCTCGTCGTCGTCGAGGTGGGCCAATGCGGCGATTACCAACTGCGACGCCACCTCGCCGGCCGCGTGGCCGCCCATCCCGTCGGCCAGGGCCAGTAGCCGTGCGCCGGCATAAACCGAGTCTTCGTTGTTGGCGCGTACCAGGCCGCGATCGCTGCGGGCGGCATATCGCAGGACCAGGGTCACGGGCGCAACTCGATTGCCGTTTTGCCGATCCGAACCGGCGTCCCTATTGGAACTCGTACCGCAGTCGTCACCTTCGCCCTGTCAAGGTAAGTGCCGTTGGTCGATCCTAGATCCTCGACATA
Source organism: uncultured Actinomycetota bacterium (assembly GCA_963728815.1). Lineage (GTDB taxonomy): Bacteria > Actinomycetota > Actinomycetes > Mycobacteriales > Mycobacteriaceae > Mycobacterium. The sequence continues at coordinate 336,499 of CAVSLH010000008.1, read as the reverse complement.
CCATTCCGAGCCGCGCTGAGATAGCCGGGCGTGCCGCGTCGAGGCGTAGTCGTCGGTCAGCACCAGGGTGGAGTCGTCAGCGCGTCCAATCAACACCGGCTGCCCGCTGAGGGTGATGCGTGCGCCGGTCAGCGACCCTTCGGTCACCACCAGGTAGCGCGCAGCGTGCCGGCGCTGACGCGACGGCAGCAGCGTGCCACGCAACGCCAAACCGCGGCGCACCATGACAGCGCCGGTCGGCGCGTAGATATCGGTCTTCAAGATCCGCAGCACCGACCAGATGAATAGCCATAGCAACATTAAAAATCCGGCACGCGTCAGTTGCAGTACTAGTCCCTGCATCTGGCGTCCTTTCCGTCCTGGCGCCGTAGCCCTCGCACCCGTGACACCGAGCCCATCAGCAACGTCACGATACTTGGACGGTGGTCGACGCGGGGCGAAGCACGGCAGCTTGAGCCCAGTGGGTTCAGTGAATGCGGACGATGATCTCCGAGTGGCCCAAACGGATCACGTCGCCGTCGGCTAACTGCCACTCCTGTACCGGTGCGTTGTTAACGGTGGTGCCGTTAGTGGAGTTGAGGTCGGAGAGGAGCGCGACCTGTCCATCCCAGCGGATCTCCAGGTGACGGCGCGACACGCCGGTGTCGGGCAACCGGAACTGGGCGTCCTGTCCGCGACCCACAATGTTGGAGCCTTCACGCAGCTGGTAGGTCCGGCCGCTGCCGTCGTCGAGCTGCAGGGTGACCGCAGTTCCGGCGGACCCATAGCCGCCCTGTCCGTAGCCGCCGCCCTGGCCGTAGTCAGGAGCGGCTGACTGGCCGTAGTCAGGAGCGGCTGACTGGCCGTAGTCGTACTCGCGGCCTGCGGGCTCGGCGTACCCGCCGCCGGGAGGGCCGTACCCCCCGGGCGGAACGCTTTCGGCGTACTGGGTGTAGTCGCCTGGTCCGTACTCGTGCCGGCCGTATCCCTGGCCGCCCTGCTGGTAACCCTGGTCGTACCCGCCCCCCTGCTCGGGGTAAGCCGGCCGTTGTTCAGGCGGTGCCGCCGGGGCTGGGGAGCCACCCTCGTCCTGGCGAGCTGGCCCGCGACCGTAATCGCCGTACCCGCCATAGCCCTGCTGGCCGCCGCCAGGTGGGCCGTAACCGCCGCCCTGGCGGTAACCCTGGTCGTAGCCTTGGCCGCCGTATCCGGCAGGAGCAGGAGGACGCTGTTCATAGGACGGCGGCGGGTAACCACCTTGCCCCTGGTCGGGGTAGCCGCCCTGGTCGGGGTACCCGCGCTGCTCTTGGTACCCGCGCTGGTCGGGGTAGCCGCCTTGCTCTTGGTACCCGCGCTGGTCGGGGTAGCCGCCCTGGTCTTGGTACCCGCGCTGGTCGGGGTAGCCGCCCTGGTCGGGGTAGCCGCCTTGCTCGGGGTAGCCGCCTTGCTCGGGGTAGCCGCCTTGCTCGGGGTAGCCGCCTTGGTCGGGATGGCGGGGCGGCGGGTATCCCTGTTGGGGCGGGTAGCCGCCTTGTTCCGGCGGATATCCACCTCGGGGGTCCTGGCCGCCTTGCGGATCCGGGCCACCGCGCGGGTCGTCTTGCGGACGCCCGTAGCGGTCGTCGTAGTACTCGTCGCCGGGCCGCCCTTGCCCCTGACCGCCGCGGTAGCTCGAATTGTCAGTCATTGGTGATACTCCTGGTTCTGCGTCGAACGCCTGATTTGATTGTGGCCGGGAGGGATCGTTGACCGTCGGGCGGGGCTCGACATCGGGGTTGACAGCACCGCGGGCGCGGAACTGTCCGGTATGCAGGTTCGACGACTGCTCGAACCGGACGACCACATCACCATAAGTTTGCCACCCCTGTTCATGGATATAGTCAGCCAAGTACCTAGCGAAAGCGCCCGACGTGAGATCCGGATCGGCGCCCAACTTCTCAAAGTCGTGCACACCGAGGGTAATGACGTATTCGTTCGGCGCCAAAAGGCGATTTCCCTCGAGTTCCCGGACGCCGTCGGCCGCTTCGCGGCGCAACAAGGCTTCGATCTCTTGCGGGACGATCGATCCCCCGAACATCCGCGCAAACGCGTCACCGACGGTCGCCTCCAGCTTGCGCTCGATGCGCTGAACGAGCCCTTTTTGGCTACCCATCGCTCAGCGCTCGCCCGCACTTGTCGTGGTATATCGCAGGCGCAAGGCAAACGACTCGCCCGCGTGTCGTGTCACCCATGCATGGTATCGGGACACCGCGACGCTGCGGCACCGTGAGAATTCTGAGAATCGCATCGGTGCAGTTCAGAGCCGTTTTGCGGCGGAAGCCCTGATGCCCGAACGCCCGCTGGGCCCTCCGAAACGGTTGGGGCGCGCGACTACTAGTGGTATGGTCCTTCGGTTGTTTCGGGCGAGTGGCGGAATGGCAGACGCGCTGGCTTCAGGTGCCAGTGTCCTTCGGGACGTGGGGGTTCAAGTCCCCCTTCGCCCACCAACTGAGCGGATCTACGAACTGCGACGCCAAAGGTCACGAACTCGAAAGAGCTCGTGACCTTTGTGTTTGGTGGGGTTGTTGTGTCGCCAATGTGAAAGGCGCACAGCCTGGGACTTTTGCGACGAAATCCCGGTTTGAAGTCGTGAGAGAACGATATGGCGCGGAACTGCCGGTAAGAGAGACATGACGAACGCTCAACGGCTGACTCTGAGACCATGCCCGACCCCGACAGCATTACCTGGTCGCACGATCACGATGACGATCGCTATGAGGTGTTGCTGCACCCTGATGACGAGATGGCTGGCCCGGAACTGGTGCCCGCGACTGGGCGCAATCTATCGGCGGGGTTCATGTTCCGTGCCGTGATCCGCCCGATCCGGTCCGAGTACGTCACTATCCCGATGCGGGGCGCCGACCGCGACGCCTCGATCACCAAGCAGCTCGCCGTATCGAAGTGGAACATGCTCTGCGAAGCCGCCCCTTTCACTGGCGCTTCTTCACCGACGCCAAGTGTCCACCGGAAATGATGAAGATCGTCGACCGGGGCGACATTAATCTGGTGTTCTCGACCTCAACGCTCTGCGCATGCCCGGCAGCGCGCGTACAAGGTGAGTAGTCCTCCACCCTTGTCATCAACGCCACAGGGTTGAGAATCTGAGAAACGGCGGATTCACCACCGGGGGTCCTTCGGGGGGAAGTGAGCCGACTATAACCACACCTTCAATCGTCGGTGCCGCCCCGAGGATGGAGGTCACCATGGAGGGCCAGTCACGCGTTTTGCTTAACCGGGAGCTGAAGGTATGAGGCGTGCGATCCTCCTGTATGGATAATGTGCCTTCCATGGTTGTCGGGGACGACTGTTGAAAGGTTTTGGGGCATAGCGGAGCCTGTCGAAAGGTTCGGCATCACACCACCCAGCAGGTTGTAGCCGCTGATGACGAGCCGCAACTGCTCGCCGGGGTGAAATGCCAGTCCGACGGGGAACATGTCAATCTCGATCGGGACGACCTCACCGGGCTGGAGTTTTTCAGCGCGGTCAAAGCTGTGAGAGGGTACGACATCCGTCGACGTCGCTTCGTCCAGACGCCGCATGGAAACACGCAGGCGCCCGTTAGAACCTTTGTACTTGAGAATCGCCGCACCGTCCCGGGTCAGGTTCTCCAGGGCCTCCCCGTGATTGGGAACGTTGAATTGCTGCAGGTGCCGACCGTCAGCGTCAAGCTTCTGCAAGAAAACGAAGAGATCCATGTCGTCCCCGCCGTCGGATTCGACCCAGAGGTGTACCTTCGGATAGCCGACGAGTTCGGTTTCGGTGTCGAAGCGGACGAAGAACGACACCCCGTCTCGATCCGACTCCGCGTCGTAGCTCATCGGCACTGCACCTCCAGGTGCGTCATCGGCCAGAGCTTGGGACTTACCGTCGAGGTAATACTTGACGTAGTCGACGTCGTCTGGCGGGAATTCGGTCGCGGGGATGTCGACGCGGTCGTTGCCGTCGAGGTCGAGCAGGGCGTAACGCACGCGGGGGGTTCTTTCCCAGCCGTTGTCCTGGCCCTTCAGGTAGTAATCGAAGAAGCGAAGAAGATCACACTTGTGCGCCTCTTCATTGAAGTCGGGCCATTCCATGGTCCGATGGATTCGCAGCCACTTCTCCGGCGAACTGATCCCCCGCCATCCACGGAACGTCCCAGGTGTGTGGATCAGGTTCGAGTAGCTCGCGACGATGTAGGCCGGCACAGTGATCTGCTCCAAGCGGGCGATCTTGGACTTCCACAAGCCGTTCATGAGCGGATAGCGCTCAGCCTCCGCGACGAGGTCCTCCCGCTTATTCTTCCCAACATATGAGGTCGCCCACATCGCGGGAAAGGCGAAATCAGGCATACCCCCGCGCATGACGAGATCGCGATAGATATCGCTCATGCCTTCCCACGGGGCTATGGCGGTCAAGTGCGGCGGCTGCTCCGCCGCAGTAAACCACTGCGAGATGGCGAGGTAAGAATTTCCGGCCATGGCGACCTTGCCGGTGCACCAGTTTTGAACGGCGAGCCATTCGATGAGATCATGACAGTCCTGCCCGTCTTGCTGCCCGGGGAAAATACTGTCGCCATCGGAATTGTAGACTCCACGCGAGTCCGGGTTGCAAATGGCATAACCTTTCGCGCACCAGAACGCCGGGTCTGGACCCTCGAATTTGCCCAGACCTGAAAGCTGGCTCTGGTCGATTCCCAGAACATTGAACATGTTCCAATTTCTCGGGTGCGTACCGCCAGTCTTGCCGTACGGGCTCCAAGCGACGATGACGGGCACCTTATCGGTCCCGGCTGGGCGGAATACGTCGACGTAGATCGTTGTCCCGTCGCGAAGTGTGACAGCAGTGTCCTTCTCGAACACAATGTCGACGGAAATCGAGCGGAATTGCGGTGTTGTCTGAAAACCCGCCGGTAGGACCTTGGTGCTCGGATCGAACTTGGCGAACACTGTCGGCTCGTTTGCTTCGTCGTACCCAAACGCCGGCACGAACACTGCCTCTTCATTGCTCATATTCGATCCCTTCCACTCCGAGCGAACGCCCGTGCTTGGGCCCAGGCACGACGGTAAGCGCGCCGCAGCGGAATATCAACAGACGTTGAGAAATCGTCGGCATTCGCTTTGGGCCCGGAGTGAGCCGGGTGGTGCCGCAGCCGGCAACGGGCCGCGCGGTCGTCGCTGGTTCCTGAAGGCGCCTAGAAAAGCTAGGTCACGGCACCTCTCAACGAGACACAGGACTTCCCGCGCGAGAGGAATTGCGGACGGTTAAGTTGCGCCCAAGGGGGGAGCCGACCTTCGGCGGCTATTCGATTCGTTGTTCCCGAGGCAGGCGGTTCAGCTCGGCGCGAGGTTTGCGCATCGGCTGACGCCCGACCGGCAGGTAGATGGCGCGGTGTGATACCAACCGATACGGTTGCTGCGCCCGATCTCAAGTGTTGATCCTCGAGCACTGCGTGGTCACCGCGATCAGCAGCAGTTGGCCGGTTGCCATCGACGTAAATGCCGTCAGCGAGCAGCAACATCACGGCCGTCATCCTCTGCATCGCGTGCTTCGTCGGCGACCGTTGGCTTGCTGGGCGCCGTCAAAACCGATTGCACCGCAGGGGCGATGCGTGCGATCAGGGTTTCGGTGTCTTGCTCCTGCAGCGCCGGCACACGCACAATCCGTCGGCCGACGATGACGCCGATCAACATCGACGCGGCCACGGCGGCTCGCAGGAGCGCATCACTGTCGCCGTCCTGGTGGATGCTAGCCGCGATAGAAAGCCGCGCCTGAATGAAATCTCTCAACTGTGCTGCCGCATCTTCCTGCGAGATCGCGCCGCGGAGAATCGCCAACAACGGCTCACTTTCCTGTGGCACGCCGTCCCAGGCATCCAGGTAGGCACGGGTCAAGCGTTCCCCGACGGTGTGCTCGGGACCTTCAAACGCCGAGTTAATCCTGGAGAGCACTTCCGGCGGGATAGACATGACCGCTGCGAACAATTCGTCTTTCGAGCCGAAGAACTGCATCACAAGGGATGCGTCAACACCCGCGTCCGCCGCGATCTTCCGGATGGTGGCCGATGCGTATCCGTCTTGAGCGAATCGGGCCCGCGCCGCGTCAAGAATCGCCTGACGGGTTCCGCTTATCCCCGGTCGACGACCCGTCGCGGGCCGCTTCGAAGATCCCACTCCCGCAGGGTCGATCGTCATCGCGAGTCACTTTACGGATCTTAAAGGTGAAGGCGCAACGTCTCGGGCAGCCTCCAGCCGCACGAACCCGCAAGAACCCCGCCGCTGACAAAAGTAGCACAGACCGACAGCGGGCCACGCGTACTGCGTCGGCCCGTTTCGGCATGCGCCGTGATCCCTGACGCAAACCATGTTTGAGCTGGCCGAAAAATATCTAATCTGGAATTGGGCTTCTAGGGCCCGAGGGATTATTGGCGCTCAGCGCCTCGGACCTCGATTGTATTCTTTCGGTTTTAGTCCAGATGTTGAGGTAATTCCTATAGCCAGGGGTGTTGCTGAAGTACGATCAAGTAGCGGAAGCGCAATCTTGATGGAACCTTACGCCACTATCTTTAGTCATTTGATGTCGAAATCGGTCAATGAGATTGAACAGATGGTCAGGGAGGGCATCACGTAGATCAAATCCTGAAGGCGCAATTAATCCCCCCGGTTTTGCCTGCTGATAAGTTGTGGTTGTATTCGCGGCCCTATCGGGATCAGCGACGCCCATCTCACTGACCTCATCGCGACGTTCCAATCGCACGCCTTCGACGCCATTACCGAATCCGGCTCCCGCGCAATCAAACTCGTCGGAGACGCCGTCATGTACATCGTCGACTCGCCGACGGCCCTGCCAACGCCGCGCACGCTATGCACGCAAACACAACCCGGTCGCGATTGCCGATGCCCACCGGCCTTGCTTACCGGCACACCGTCACCCACGCCGGAGACTGCTTCGGTCCGGCGGTCCACCTCGCCGGCCAACTCTGCGACGTCGCCGAGCCCACCGCTTAACTGCTCGGCTGCGTCTGCAGCCACCGCTGGACCTCGGCGGTGACGGGGTCGGTGATGTCGTCGAATTCGGGGTGCTTCTTGAGCACTGTGTCGACCATGGAGCAGACCGGGACGATCCGTTTGCCGTCGTCCCGGGCGGCTTTCAGCGCCTCTTCGACAAGAATGGTCGCCAGGCCGCGTCCGCCGAATTCAGGATGGACCACGGTGTGGTAGAAAACGCGCTGGTCGCCGCGGTCTGCGTAGTCGGCATGGCCGACGGTTTTGCCCTCGACGGCAATGGTGTACGTCTGGTGCCCCGCGGTGACGGTGGTTTGCGCGCCGGTCTTGTCGGCAGTCATGTGTGCTCCTCTCGTTCCGGCAGCGGACGGGGCCGCAGCCGGGTAGTCGGCAGTGGCGGGGCGGGCAGTCGGGTGAATGAGCCCTGGTACCCCTCGACGGCGCCGAAGCGTTCGTCGGCGTCCTCCCACAGTTGGCGATAGCTGACGATCTCGTCGTGGCTGCGCCCGACGAAGTTCCACCACATCACCAGCTCTTCGGTGAAGGGGGTGCCGCCCAACAGCACTATTCGCGCGGGCCGATCCCTAACATTGCGCAGGTGCAGTGCGGAGCTGCCCGGGCTTTGGTACCCCAGGTCGGCGACCGCCAGGGTAGTCCCACCCATCTCTACGGGGCCGGAATCGCACAGGACACCGTGTTCGAATGCCGGGTCGACGTCGATGTCCAGCCGAGCGTTTGCGTCGAGATCAATCTGGGCGCCGAGCAGCGGAGTGAAGGTATGCACCGGCGAACCGCTGCCGGCCAGCTCTCCGAGAAATACCCGAGCCACCGCGCCGGGGAGCGATACCGGTGAGGGCACATAGTGGGCGAAGTCGCGCCCGGTGTCGCGATCGGAGTCGGGTAGTGCCACCCACAGCTGCACACCATGCAAAACAGCGGCTGACTCGACCGACACTTCGGAGTGACAGATACCCGCGCCCGCCGTCATCAAATTCAGCTCGCCAGGCCGGACCAGGGCATGCACGCCGGCGCTGTCGCGATGCTCCACTCCCTCACTGAACAACCAACTGACTGTTTGCAATCCCGTGTGCGGATGAGGCGGGACGTCCATGCTCGCAGACACCGGGCCGTAGTGGTCGACAAAACACCACGCACCGATCAGCGACCGTTGCCGTTGCGGCAGTGTGCGTTGCACCCGGATCGCCCGCGGCCCACCCAACGGAACCTCACGCGGATGTAGCACCTCGGTACCCACGACCCGTGAAGCGCTGCAGGCGACTTCGGCCGGCGCGATCTCAAGGTTGCTCATCGTCCACCCCTCCGTCGTGGGCGTGATGCGGCGCCGATACCGCGACACTACCCCGGGCCGGCTACCTGCCAGGCGGCCGCAGCACCTTCATGGCGAGCCGCATGACCGACTCGGGGATCCGGTCCTGCATCGACAACGCGGCATCGGCGGCGTGGGATCGCAGTGGGGTGCCGCGACCGAACATCCGGTTCAACGGTCCCCCGGACGGCTCGATCACCACATGCAGCGGCGGGGTGTCCACGGCGGCACCCAGCGCGTTCGAGATGACCATCCGCTGGATTTCGCTGGTGCCTTCAAAGATGGTGTACAGCTTGGCATCTCGATACCACTTCTCTACCGGGTGATCGGTGATGTAGCCCCAGCCGCCCATTGTCTGGATGGCGCGTTCGGTGGCCTTGACGGCAACCTCGCTGGCGGCGAGCTTCGACATCGAGCCCTCGCCCCGCTCGAATGGGACTCCGTTGGCCGCCATCCAGGAGGCACGCCAGGTCAGCAGCCGGGCAGCGTCGATCTGGGTTGCCAAGTCCGCCAGTGGGAATGCGATGCCTTGGTTGTCGATAATGGGTCCGCCGAACGCCTCCCGCTCGGTGGCGTACGCCGTCGCGTACTCCAATGCGGCGCGTGCGATACCGATTGCCTGGGCGGCGACCATCGGGCGGGTTTGCTCGAAGGTGCCTAACGTGGCCGAGCCTGACCGTTCTCCACCCGCCACCACCTCGCGGGCCTTGGCAAGCTTGTGTTCGAGCTTGTCTTGTCCGCCAAGCAGATTGGCTCCCGGAACACGGACGCCGTCGAACCGCAACGCGGCGGTATGGGACGCCCGGCAGCCCAGTTTGTCGAGCTTTCGCACCAGTTCTAGCCCAGGTGCGCCGCCCGGCACCACGAACAGCGCCTGACCGCGGTGGCCGAGCTCCTCGTCGACCACCGCGTTGACCACGTGCACATTGGCGATGCCGCCGTTGCCGATCCACATCTTGTGGCCGTCGATAATCCAGTCGTCACCGTCGCGGCGGGCGCGGGTGCGCAAATTCCGTACGTCGCTGCCCCCTTCGGGTTCGGAAATCGCCAGCGCTGCGAGTTTGAGATCGCCTGGTGTTCCGAAACATTCGGGTGCCCACTGCAACATCTGTTCCGGGGACGCGGCCTGACCGATCGCCGATAGCGCCAGTGCCGGCATGACAATCGCCAAACCGATTCCGGCGCAGCCCCAAAACAGCTCCTCCATGAACATCGGCAGAGACAACCCTGTCGGGTCACCGATTAGGTCGCGGTAGAACAACGGGTTGTAGAAGCCGCGCTGGGCGGCCTCCTCCAGTACAGGCCAGGGAAACTCCTGGCGCTGGTCATAGTCCAGCGCAACCGGACGTATCACGGATTCAGCGAACTCGTGCGTGCGCCGGGCCAGGTCGTGTTGTGCTGCCGTTGGTGTCAGGTCGAACGTCATGGATGCGCCTTTGGGTCGACAGAGTCGGTCTTGCCAACGCCTACCCCGTCGGCCGCTTCAGCAAACTGACGACCGTGCCGGCCCTTCGACGCGCTGTTACGCGGCCGAACGTGGACCAACCCGTGCAGCGGGCAGGTGCAACACCACTGCGGTCACCGCCATCGCCTCGTGTTCGCTGCGCGCCAGCAGAGCCGCGTTTTCGGGGAGTTGTCTGGAGTTGATTTCGCCGGCTGCGATACGGCGCAAGACCTCGTGCGCCCGGGCGAGCTGTTCGCGCTTGCGGTATTGGCCGCCCGGGAGTTTGACGCCGGCCCAGACGCCGTACTCTTCCCGGTGCTTGATGGCGCGTTGGGCGCACAGCCGCTGCTGCGCCAGCGGACAGCGGCGCAGGCACTGGATCCGCGCCTCGGTGGCTGACCGCTCGTATGCGCGCGCCTTTGCCGCGCCGTCACCACCGTCGTCGTCGGGGTAACCGAACCAAAGTTCCGGGTTGGCTGTGCAGGGGTGTCCCATGTCGCGGTCTCCTTCTCCGGTTAAAACGTAGGCAAAAGCGTATACATATACCACCGCACCGCGCAAGAGAAACGTGACGAAAACGTATATCCGCAGCCGAAGCTCGCTGCCTGTGTAATATCCGGCCTATGGCCGGAGCGCGCGATGAGCCGTGAGTCGGCCGGCGCGGCCATCCGAGCACTGCGCGAGTCCCGCGACTGGTCACTGGCAGACCTTGCGGCCGCCACCGGCGTCAGCATCATGGGACTGAGCTATCTGGAGCGGGGTGCCCGTAAACCGCACAAAGGCACAGTTCAGAAAGTTGAAAATGGGCTTGGCCTGCCGCCCGGCACCTACTCGCGGCTCTTGGTGGCTGCTGATCCTGATGCTGAGCTGGCCCGGCTGATTGCCGCCCAGCCACCAGAGGCGATGACCGCACGACGTGCTGCAGCGGTCGTGGTCGACCGCCACAGCGACACGGAAGTCCTCGAGGGCTACGCCGAAGCGCAACTCGATGCCATCAAATCTGTCATTGATCGGCTGCCCGCGACGACATCAAACGAATATGAGACGTATATTCTCTCTGTGATTGCGCAGTGCGTGAAGGCGGAGATGCTGGCCGCCAGCTCCTGGCGGGTGGCGGTGAACGCCGGCGCCGACTCGACGGCCCGGCTCATGGAGCATTTACAGGCGCTCGAGGTGACGCGCAGCGACCTGCTGAAGCGGATGCCCACAAGCTTGAGCGCGCGATTCGATCGCGCATGCGCGCAGTCGTCGTTACCGGAACCGATCATTGCGGCACTGCTCGGCGTTAGCGGCGACGACGTGTGGGACATCCGCAACCGCGGGTTCATCCCTGCCGGAGCGCTCCCGCGCGTCCGCGCCTTCGCCGACACGGTCGAGTCGACGAGCCACAACCGGACAGATCAGGGTGAGGGGAACTCGTGATCCAAAGCGAAGTCGAAGCGTTGAGCCGCGCTCATCAAATGTTTGCCGGCAGCAGTCGTCACTTGGCGTTGGACGCGGGCACCAGCCATTACCGGGGACTGCTACAGCGAGCCAGCGGACTGAATAGCGGTGCTGGACATGGTCGCTATCAGCTCGCGGCACGCCACAGCCGGGAAGCGCTGGTGTCGGCAGCGCGGACGGATGCCGCGGCCGCGGCCGTCATCGCCAGTGCCCAACGGGATCGGGCGCAGGCGCGTGAGCTGACCAAGAGCGTCCTCGACGAGGCCCGCGCCGACGCCGTCGTTACTCCGGTTACGCCGATGGCCCAGCGTGAGGCGATGCGCCGTCGGGTGGCGCGACTGCGTGCTCAACGAGCACACGTGTTGTCGGCGCGCCTGCGGGCTCGACGGCACCTGCTGGCGCTGCGTGCGCTGCGTTACCGAATGTCGCACCATCACGGCTCCGGTCTGACCGGATTGCGGCTTCCGTCAGCGGACGGCCGCGCCGGAATTGCGGTGCGCGCCGCGCTGTCGCGACTGGGCCGTCCTTACGTCTGGGGCGCAACCGGGCCCGACCAGTTCGACTGTTCCGGGCTGGTCCAGTGGTCCTACGCGCAGGCGGGTATTCACCTGGACCGCACCACCTATCAGCAGATAAACGACGGAATCCCAGTGCCGTGCTCGCAAGTGCGGCCGGGCGATCTCGTCTTCCCTCATGCCGGACACGTGCAGCTGGCCATCGGCAACAATCTGGTTGTCGAGGCGCCCTACTCGGGTGCTTCGGTGCGGATCAGTCCGCTGGGCAGCAACGTGCAGATCCGTCGGCCGCTCTGAGGAGGTTGAACCATGTCGGAGCAAGCCGGATCTTCGCTAGCTGCCATCCAGGCACGGCAGGCAGCGATGGTAAGGCTGCACAGTACGGTTGCGGACGCCGACCGGGTGCTGACTGAGGCGCTTGCCAGCGCTCATGCTGTGATACGCGAGAGCGTCAGTCGGCTGGACGCGATCGCCGCCGAGATCGAGCGCGTGGTGGCGGGCCAGGCCGACCCCGCCATCGACACCCCTCTGGGCGCGCGTGAGTTTCAGAAGTTCCTGGTTGCCAAACAACGGGAGATCGCGGCAGTGGTAGCGCATGCTCACGAACTTGACCGCGCTAAAAGCGCTGTGTTGCAGAGCCTGCGGGCACAGTACACACCCCCCGCGGACTAGCCCGACTCCAAGTGGGATATTCGCTCACAGCCCCCACGAGGTGAATTGTCGGCAGCATCATGCCTAAGTACTCTCACCCGGCATGGAGGGGTCGCCACACCGCCCGCTGCAGGGCATAGCGCCATTTGCCTAGACGAATGTCGACGTATATGGATTTACTCGCCGCGGTCAAAATTGTTCGGGAGCGCACGGGCGACCCGAACGCATGGCAGACAGGGCTGACGCCGAATGAGGTGTTTGCCGTCGTCACTCCCACGACACGTTCGGAACAACTCGACGCGATTGTGACCAAGATCCGCCAACAACATCCGGACCTGTTCGGCCCGGCGACCGGGGCGATGGCGGGCGATCCGCGCATACTTCTGGGCACATCAGGCACACCTCCGGCGTCAACGGAACCACAGCAGGGCGAGGCCGCCAAAGCTATCGCAGATGCCGAAGCTGCTCTGGCGCACCAGAATTCAGCGAGTTCTCAACTGGACCTGCAAGTGATTTCGGCAATCCTGAATGCACACTTGAAAACTGTCGAGGGTGGCCAAGCGCTGAACAAGCTGCAGCAGGAGACCGAAGCGGCGGTACGAACGCGATCAGATCTGGACACCCCGGCGGGAGCGCGTGATTTCCAGCGGTTCCTCATCAGCAAGCTCAGGGACATCCGTGCGGTGGTTGCCGACGCGAGCCTCGATGACACGTCGAAGTCAGCGTTGATGGCCGCGTGGACATCGCTGTACGACGCCTCGAAAAAGGGACCGGCCGCTCCCGGCCAACGGCGGCCGGCACCCGCCGCCCCCGATGGTGCACCCGCGCCCGCGCGGGGTGCTAGCCAGCAGCCAGCGGCATTGCCCGACGCGGGAGGGGATCCATACCTTGATTCGCTGCTGCTTGACGATCCCGGCCTGTTGGCCGGGGACTTACCCGCGCAGGGTCCAACAGCTGCTCCCCCAGCATCGGCGATGCCGATGGCGCCGATGATGCCGAGCATTCCCAGCCTTGGCGCGGGATCGCTGCCGGGCGGGTTTTCAGCGCCAGGCTGGAATAGCCCAGGTGGGCTTCCCCTTTCCAGGTTGCTTGACGGCAGCGAACCCGAACCGACGGATGTCGACGAAGCGCACCTGGCATCCGCAGATCCGAACTCGAAGGACCATGCATCGTCAGACGAACCTGACGACCACAAAGACGCTGAAGGAAAGGAATCGTCCGGCGAGAAGCCTGAATCGCCACCGGCGGGCCCGACAACCGTCACCTTGCCCAACGGTGAGACGGTGACGGCTGCCAGCCCACAGCTGGCAGCGGCCATCAAGGCCGCGGTTGGCGGAGCGCCGATCGCAGATGCCTTCCATCAGCAGGGAATTACCATCCCCCCGCCGGGGACCGCGGTCACCAATCCAATCGATCCGCTGCGGGTCATTCCGGGAGATATCGGTATATTCACCGATCGCCACGCACTTGCCCTTGGCCACGGTAAAGCGCTTCTCGACAGCCAGATTCAGCACATCGCCACCGTGACCGGGCCGAGCTTTCTAGGCTGGGAGCATCCGCCCACGCCGGCGACCGCGACCGCGCCGGCTAGGACCGAAACACCGACCCCAACCCGGCCGGCGGCAACGTCGACCACCCGACAAGAGTGAGCTGCCGGCCTCACCACCGGCGTATGAACAGGAGACAGCGGATGGCAGATCGAATCCACGTGGTGCCCGCGCAGTTGCGTGAAGCCGCTGTTCATCACCAGCAGACCTCTGACTATTTGCGGACGGTCCCGTCATCGCACGCCGCGATCCAGGAGAGCCTGGACTCGCTCGGGCCGATCTTCAGTGAGCTTCGCGAAGCAGGCCGCGAACTGCTTGAGCTACGACGGCAGTGCTACGAGCAACAAGCCGACAACCATGCCAATATGGCGCACAACCTGAGGGTCTCGGCGACGATGTGGGACCAGCACGAGGAACAGGCTGCACGCAACCTCGGCAGCATCGTTGACGGCGGTCGATGACAGACGCCAATCCCGCCTTCGACACCGTTCACCCAAGCGGACATATCCTTGTCCGCTCCTGCCGCGGCGGATATATGCACAGCGTCGCTCTGAGCGCGGAGGCCATGGACACCGACGCCGAGACCTTGGCGCAGGGCATCCTGCTGACCGCCGATGTGTCATGCCTCAAAGCGTTGCTGGAAGTGCGCAGCGAGATCGTCGCGGCCGGCCACACCCCGTCCGCGGAGGTTCCGACCCCGCACGATCTCGACGCGGCGATCGAGAAGCTGCTGGCGCATCAACTGCGCCGCCGCAAAAGCGCGGATTAAGCGGGCTGGCAGCCTAAATCAGCCAGGTCTTGGCGGTATCGGGATCGGGTGCGATATCGGCTGGTGGCTCGATGGGATTGGCGCCGAACAACTCTCGCGCGCGGCAGAGCAGCGCACGCACCTCGTCGAGTTGCTGCTGCAGCGCAGAATCAGCCATGTCCCCACGCTACCCAGGCCAGGGCCCCCGCACAATTCACCGCCTGACTGGGCCTGCCGGGGGCTGTAAACGCTAGCGCCAGATACCGGTACGCTTACCCGGTGGCGATCTTCGGTCGGAAAACGGCGCGCCAGCGCCTCCGGAGAGCGACAAGAGAATCCCTCACGATTCCCGCCTTCAGCTCTCCTGTCGATTGCACCCCCTGGGTGATAGGTGGGCTCTGGCCCGCCGAGCTCTCGACGGCCACCGCCGAAACCGCCACGCTGGCAGAGTATCTCAATGCCGACCTGCAGCGGATAACAAGTAGCGCTAACGACGAGCTGAAGATCATCAGGCGAGCGGGGATGGCTGATTCGGCTCGGCAGGCAGAAGAGGCCCGAGTGATCAACGAAGCCCGCGCCCGTGCCGTGCGACGAGTCGAGTCGACGGTTCGTCAGCTGCGCATCGCGACGGCTGGGGGGCGGCCGCGACCCCCGCGACATGCTGTCGAGGATTTCGCCGGGACGGACATCGATAAGACACAAGTCATACCCGCCGTCGCGGCGGTGGAACCCGCTGTCGATGTGCCGGACATCACCGAGAACGATCGCCACGACGCGCTGGTAGTTGACCACGGCGATCAACCCGAGGCTGCGGAGGCTGGGCCGCCTGCCGTCGCCGAAACCGCCACGACACCCCAAGCGGAAGCCACGGGAGGCCCGGAAGCCCCGGAGGTTCCGAAGGCTCCAGCCGAAGCGGAATCCGACGCCGACCGATTGCGGCGGCTCGTCGCGTTCGTCGCCCGTCAAGAACCGAGACTGAACTGGGCCGTCGGCGATCACGAGGACGGCACCACGGTATTGGTCACCGACCTCGCCCACGGTTGGATACCTCCGGGTATCAAGCTGCCGGCCGGCGTGCGGCTGTTGGAACCCGCGCGACGCACCGGCAGAGTCTCCGCGCTGATCGGCGACACGACGCGCGCCGCGACCTACGGTCCCGGCGATTCCCTGGGCTGGGCGATTGACTTCGCCGCGACACAGTCCTCGGTGCAGCCCCGTGAGTTGCCAGCCGTTGAAGATCTGGGATGGCAGTTGAGTCAAGCCACGCACTGGCGCGACGGAATGCCCCGGATAGTGCACACGTTGGCTAAGGCCGCTGCCGCGGGAACCGGCGTCGTCGACGACGAAGTCGACCTACTGCGGGTGCATCTTGATACCGCGCGCTACCAGCTGCCGGACCAGTATCCGGACGTCGATCCCGCACTCCTGCTCAACTGTCTGTTGGTGGCCGCCACCGAAGGCATCGTCACCGGAGACTCGATATCCGCGAACTACCACTTCGCCTGGTTCCAGAAACTCGACGCGCCGGCCAGCCGATAGGCCGCGAATCCATGACGATTAGGCCGTTTTACCGGTGTGGCGCGTGGCGTCGCAGGTAGTCTCGCGGGCCAATACATGACCCCCGATTATGAATTGACGCTGGTTCGAGCGGTCGACATACTGGCATCGTGTCGGGGTCGGGCAGTCGCGCGAATCTGAGCGACAAGGATCTCGTCGAATCGGTTCTGCGGGAACTGAGCGAGGCGGCCGATAAGTGGGAAGCCCTTGTCGCGCAGGCCGAAACCGTCACGTACAGCGTAGATCTGGGCGATATTCACGCGGTTGCAAATTCCGACGGCAGGTTGCTCCAGTTGACGTTACATCCGGGCGTGACCGGCTATGCCCATGGCGAGTTGACTGACAGGTTGAACCTCGCGATTGCAGCGCTGCGCGAAGAGGCGGAAGCCGAGAACCAGGCAAGGTACGGCGGACACCTGCAGTGAGCTCCCGGGTGGCCGTGGCGGCGCAGACCGACCATGCCGATTTGGAGCTCGTCTGCTGTATCGACACCGACGTTGCCCGCATCGTTGATGTGGTTGTCGGCGAAGCGGATTCGCGAGTGCCCCGGCTCTCTTCGCGCTTACGCGCTCATCGACCGGTGCTTGGGTTGATGGGCCCGGGCTCTCTTCGCGCGCTATGCGCGCTCATCGACCGGTGCTTGGGTTGATGGGCCCGGGCTCTCTTCGCGCGCTATGCGCGCTCATCGACCGGGGCTTGGGTAGATGGGCCCGGGCTCTCTTCGCGCGCTATGCGCGCTCATCGACCGGGGCCGGGAGGGCCGGCGAAGGCTTGCGCGATGGTCAGCCAGCGCTGCGCGTCGGCCCCGTCCGCCGTGACGTCCAGGGTGCTAAGCGCGCGACGCTGGGTGACCAGGAAGCAGAAGTCCTCGGCGGAACCGGTGACCCGCTGAGCGGCCTCGGGCGGTCCCCAGGACCAGATATCGCCGCTTGGTCCCCGCAGCTCGACCAGGAACGGCTCGCTGGGCGGAGCCAAATTGTTGACGAAGAACGCGTAATCGCGGGTACGCACGCCTAGATGCGCGATCGACCGCAGCCGATCGGTGGCGGGCCGTTTGACACCAAGTGCGTCGGCGACGTCGAGTCCGTGCGCCCAGGTCTCCATCAACCGCGCGGTGGCCATCGACGCCGCGCTCATCGGCGGCCCGAACCATGGCAACTTACGACCGTCGGGAACCGTCAGCAGCGCCTCGTGCAGGCGCACACGGGTGACCCGCCACTCCGCGAGCAGCTCGGCTGGCCATACGGTCGCCAGCTCCTCGGCACCCGCGTCGACGAACCCGACGGGATCCGCTGTCGCTGCGGCCAGCACCTCGGCGAACCCCACCTCGTCGGTGACCGAGGTCAGCGCGACCCGGTCGGTCCACAACAGGTGCCCGATCTGGTGTGCGATGGTCCAGCCCGGCGCAGGCGTCGGATCGGCCCAGCGGTCGGCTGGAACTGATGTGACTAACGCGTCGAGGTCGTCGCTTTCGGCACGCAGGTCAGCCACTATCGGCCCCGCACCTGCCATCATTGCCTCCTGCAGGATTGTCTGTTGGCCTTTCGGACCTTAGCGAGTATTCCCGGGCTGGCCGCGCCGCGCGACGACGGCGTGAACCAGCAGCCCCATTAGGTAGAGCACCGACCCGAACACGACAAACGCGGGTGCGTGGCCGTCGTCGGGAATCAATGCCGCAGCCACGGTGATCGAGGTGATGAACGAGACCCAGAACAGCGCATCCTGCACGGCGAACACATGTCCGCGAAGAGCGTCGTCGACGTCGATTTGCATCGCCGAGTCGGCGCACAGCTTGATCATTTGGCCGGACACGCCAAGGAAGAAGCCGCACACCACCATGATCGGTAGCACCAGACCGGCGGCGGCGAGCTGGATGACCGCGGACGCAGCCAACGCACCATTTGCCGTGGCATAGCGCCCCCACCGGCGCACCGAAGGCGGGGTCAGCACGGTGGCCAGGAAGGATCCCAATCCTGACGCGCCGAAAAACACGAGCGCGGTACCCAACCCTCCGACTGCTGGCGTTTTCAAGTGATGGACCAGCAACAAGATCAGCAGCGAGTTGATGCCGACCACCATCCGGTGGGCGGCCAAGCCGGACAGTGTGCCGGCGACCGTCGGGAGTTGCAGCACCGTACGCGCACCGTGTAGCCAGCCGGTGATCACCGCGTAGACGGCCGATCCGTGGATCGCGCGCTGGGTGTCGTCCGGGCCAAGTACGCGGGGGCGAAACCGCAACGACAGCAGCAACGCAATTGACACCGGAATCGCGACGATGAAGATGATTGCCGAGGCTCCCCGATCGCCGGGCCCGGCAAGCCAGCGGGGCAAGAGCATGAAGTTGGCGCCCAGGAATGCCGCGACCGCTCCCGAGGCGGTGGCTATCGAGTTCATCGTCACCACCTGTTCGCGCGGCACCACATGCGGCAGTGCTGCCGACAGGCCGGACGCTACAAACCGGGACAGGCCGTTGGCCAGCAGCGCTCCAATCAGCAGCGGCAGGTCGCCGGCTCCGACAGCCAGAATCGTGCCTATCCCGGCAATCAGGGCCAGGCGGCCCAGGTTGGCTCCGACGAGCACCAGCCGTCGATCCCACCGGTCCATCAGCGCCCCGGCGAAGGGTCCCAACAGCGAGTAAGGCAAGAAAAGCACCGTGAAGGCCCGCGCGATCGCCATAGGGTCGGCGGCTCGGTCAGGGTTGAACAGCAGCGCTCCCGCGAGCCCCGCCTGGAAGAGGCCATCACCGAACTGACTCGCCATGCGCACCTGCAACAGTCGCCAGAAGTCGGGCAAACTGCGCACCGACCGCCAAACGTCGACGGGTGCGCCCGCGTGCATCCGGGATTGAGTCACAGAACCAACTTCCACGATCGGGGCACGCCTGGGGCTGCGCCGCCCCAACCACAGTACAAATATCCATGGGCCGTCATCGTTTGCCCCAGTGCTGCTGCCAGGGGTGCCATTATGGTGGGGTGCCCCCGCCCGAAGATCCCGAGGACTATGTTGCACCCGCCGCGCAGCGGGTGCGTGCGGGTACGTTGCTGTTGGCCAACACCGATCTTCTCGAACCGACATTCCGGCGCAGCGTGATCTATATCGTCGAGCACAACGAGGGCGGCACTTTGGGCGTTGTGCTCAACCGGCCCAGCGAGACCGCGGTCTACAACGTGTTGCCGCAGTGGGCCAAACTGGCGGCGAAGCCGAAGACGATGTTCATCGGTGGCCCGGTGAAGCGCGACGCGGCCCTGTGTCTGGCGACCCTGCGGGTGGGCGCCGATCCGAACGGCGTCCCGGGCCTGCGGCATGTGGCCGGCCGGATGGTGATGGTCGATCTGGACGCCGAACCTGACCTGATCGCACCCCTGGTAGAGGGGGTGCGCATCTTCGCGGGGTACTCCGGCTGGACCATTGGTCAGCTGGAAGGTGAGATCGAGCGCGACGACTGGATCGTGTTGTCGGCGTTGCCGTCTGACGTTCTGGTCGGGCCGAGGGCCGACCTTTGGGGGCAGGTGCTGCGTCGGCAACCGCTGCCGCTTTCGCTGCTTGCTACCCACCCGATCGACGTCAGCCGGAACTAGGGCTCCACCCCCACCGCGTGCCCCGCAGCCGAGCCGGCTGTTGAGCCGGTTTCTGAAGCCCGCCCGAGCCTGCTGGCGATCACTGAGCAGACGACCAGTTGGATCTGGTGAAAGATCATCAGTGGCAACATGCTCAATCCGACTGTGGCGGAAGGGAAAAGCACCAGCGCCATCGGAAGGCCGGATGCCAGGCTCTTTTTCGAACCGCAGAACAGCAGCACGATCGCGTCGCCGCGGTCGAGCCGGGCCAGCTGGCCGGCGACCCTGGTGCAGACCAGCACCACCGCGAGCAGCACGGTGGCGACGACGGTGACCGAGATCAACTGCCACGCATCGACGCTGACCCAAATTCCCTGGACCACGCCCATCGAGAAGGCCGTGTACACCACCAGCAGGATGGACCCGCGGTCGACCGCCTTGAGCAGTACCGCGTGCCGGGCCACCGCCGCGACGATCCATGGCCGCGCCAGCTGTCCCGCTCCGAACGGCAGTAATAGCTGCAACACAATGTCACGGACCGCGCTGCCAGTGACGGGGGGCGCGCCGGTGGTGTTCATCAACAGCATTACCAGCAGCGGGGTCAGCACCACACCAAGGATGTTGGACAACGATGCGCTGACGATGGCGGCTGAGACGTGGCCCCGTGCGATCGACGTAAACGCGAAAGAAGACTGCACCGTCGAGGGGACAAGGCACAAAAACAGCAGCCCGTTGTACAGATCGATGGTGAGCACCGAGGGCACCAACGCCCGAGATGCCATCCCGAGGCCGGGAAGATCACGAACGTGGTGGTCAGCACCAGTAAGTGCAGCCGCCATTGCCGCACCCCGTGCCAGGCTTGCTGCGGCGACAACCGGGTGCCGTAGAGGAAGAACAGCAATGCGATGGCCGCTTTCGCCGCGACGGACACGACCTCGGCTGCGGCACCGTGGGCCGGGAGGAGGGCGGCAAGAGCCACCGTCGCCGCCAGCGGCAGCAGAAAGGCGTCGATCGGAATCGCCGTCAGCCGGTTCAGCACGACGTTCGGAGCATGGGATTCAGCGGCAGGACAGGGTGCAGCCGGCGCAGTTGCCCCCGCAATCGGCCGCTGCTGTTTCGCGGCGTAGCGCGAACCGCGCGCTCTGCCACGAGCCGGCAGCCAGCGTGCCGAGGGCGCCGGGGACACAAACGATCACCACCACCAGAGCGGTGTGCGGGGACGCGGCCAGCGCCACTACTCCGCCGGCGGCCAGCATTACCGCGGCGGCCAGTTGTGTCGGCGCCATGGCACGCAGCGCTAGCGCAGTGGTGTCGACGGTCTGGCCGTGCGAGAGCGACCAGGCCCCGAACCCGGCCGACGCCACCGCCGCACACACGCACAGCACGCCCGCGATCAACATGGGCTCACAATACGAGTCCGTCGGTGGATCAGCTTGCCCGGTTCCACCGGCAGCCGGCTACGCCAAAACGGGGAGGGCTGCCGGGGCCCGTACCGGCGCCGAATTAGCGAGGCGGGGACCCCAGCAGGTTCAGGTGCAGGTTCGGCAGCGGCGGCAGCCCTGGCACCAGGGCCAGCAGGTTAGGCGTGGGCTGCGGGCTGGGCATCTGGCCGGTCACGGGCGCCTGCCCGGAAAGACCGGTTAGCCCGGGAAGCCCGACCGGGGCAGCCGCGACACCCGGTGCCTGCCCGGGAAGCCCGACCGGCGCCGTACCGGGTGCCTGCCCGGGAAGGCCTACCGGCGCCGTTCCGGGCGTCGGGGTGGGAACCTGGGCCGCAGCCCCGGGTGCGGCCACCCGGAAGCCGTTAATGATGGCGTCGGTGGCCGGGCCATCGGCAACTGCCTGCGAAAGGGCGGTGTTCACCGACAACGACACCAGGTATCTATCAGCCCCGGATGTGGCGATGACGTGGCGCCGCGAGGTGTTCAGCGTCATATCGTTTTGGCGGTACGTGCCCTCGATGATTGACGACGGAAAGCCGTAGAAATCAGCCTGAGAGGCGTTCGTGGTCTGCCACGCGAGCAATTGCTGGCTGTCGACGAAGCCGTGTGTGATGGCCTCCTTGGGATCAAAGTTGCCGACCAGCTTGTACACCACCACCTGTGCGTTCGACGTGTACAGGCTGTTGCCCAGCCGATCCGCGATCACGGCGAACGCATCGGGCACGTTGGGGTCCGGCACCTGAGTCCAGCGGGGCGGCACCGGCAGGGTGATGTCGAGCGCCTTGAATCCCTGGGGTTTTTGCGCCTCGAGCTTGACGCCCTTGGCCTGTAAGTAATCTCGGAGCGTCCCGGAGACCGCAGGAGTCAGCGTCGACGGCATCGGCGCCACGGCGGCGGGTCCGGGAGCCCCAGGTGCCGTAGCAGGAAGGGGCGACGCGACCGGATAGGGCGCCGGCGGGGGAGCGAGGACCCGGTTGCCGTTGACCCCCCCGGGAATGGCCGTGGCGTTCTGTACGGGTGGGGCTGGCGCCGGCGCCGGAACACCGGGGACAGCGGGGATAGATGGTGCTGGAAGCAAAGGATCTGCCGATGCGGTGGCGCCCGCGAAAGCGGTGACACCAATCGCGCCGGCGACCAGACCCCCTCCGAATACCCGCAACGTACGGGCGATCTGAATCATCTGCGTCGATCCTTCCGACTGGCCCGGGCACCAGCGCCCGTCGTTAGAGGCTGACTGTAACCAGTGGTCAAACCCGGTGAATAGGCTCGAAATAGACCTGGGATGAAGCTCTGATCGGTGCGCAACGGAACCGAGATCAACCTGTGGCCGGCGATTCCGGCGCGCCTGCCCTTATACCCTGTTTGACGTGACCGAATCTGCTCAGACGGACTCCGAAGCGCCGCGATACCGCTACACCGCGGAGCTGGCGGGCCGTATCGAAAGCAGCTGGCAGGACAATTGGGCCCGACTCGGGACGTTCGCAGTGCCCAACCCGGTCGGCTCACTGGCTCCGACGGATGGCTCCGCGGTGCCCGACGACAAGTTGTTCGTGCAGGACATGTTCCCTTATCCATCGGGCGATGGGCTCCATGTCGGACACCCGCTGGGCTACATCGCGACCGACGTCTATGCTCGCTACTCTCGGATGACCGGCCGTAATGTGCTGCACGCGTTGGGATTCGACTCTTTCGGGCTGCCCGCTGAGCAATACGCGGTGCAAACCGGCACCCACCCGCGCACCAGGACCGAGGCCAACATCGTCAACTTCCGGCGCCAGTTGGGCCGGCTGGGTCTCGGCCACGACAGTCGACGAAGCTTCTCGACCACCGATGTCGAGTTCTACAAGTGGACCCAGTGGATATTCCTGCAGATCTACAACGCCTGGTTCGATACCGCAGCCAACAAGGCCCGTCCAATCGCCGAGCTGATCGCCGAATTCGATTCCGGTGAGCGCCGTCTCGAGGACGGCCGGGACTGGGCCAAGCTATCGGTGGGGGAGCGGGCCGACGTAATCGACAACTGCCGGCTGGTCTACCGGGCGGATTCGATGGTGAACTGGTGTCCGGGTCTGGGCACCGTGCTGGCTAACGAAGAGGTCACCGCTGACGGTCGCAGCGATCGCGGCAATTTTCCGGTATTCCGGAAACGGTTGCGGCAGTGGATGATGCGTATCACCGCCTATGCCGACCGGCTGCTCGACGACCTCGACCTGCTGGATTGGCCAGAGCAGGTCAAAACCATGCAGCGCAACTGGATCGGCCGTTCCACCGGCGCCAAGGCGCTGTTCTCGGCGACAAAGACGAATAGCGACAACGGCAACACAGAGGTTGACATCGACGTGTTCACCACCCGGCCCGACACCTTGTTCGGCGCTACCTACCTGGTGCTTGCCCCCGAGCACGACCTGGTCGACGATCTGGTCGCCACTGTCTGGCCGGACGGGACCGACCCCCATTGGACGTACGACGCCGCCACACCGGGTGATGCTGTCGCCTCCTACCGCCGCGCGATCGGTGCGAAGTCAGACCTCGAGCGCCAGGAGAGCAGGGACAAGACCGGCGTCTTCCTGGGCAGCTACGCGACCAACCCGGCCAACGGTAAGCTGGTACCGATCTTCATCGCCGACTACGTGTTGGCCGGGTATGGCACCGGGGCGATCATGGCAGTCCCCGGCCATGACCAGCGGGACTGGGACTTCGCCCATGAGTTTCACCTGCCGGTCGTGGAAGTCATTACCGGCGGCGATATTTCGGAGGTCGCGTACGCGGGCGACGGCGTGCTGGTGAACTCCGGTTACGTCGACGGAATGGACGTGGCAGCGGCGAAGGAAGCCATCACCGCGCGCCTGGAGTCCGAAGGTCGCGGCCAGGCTCGCATCGAATTCAAGCTGCGGGACTGGCTTTTCGCCAGGCAGCGGTATTGGGGTGAGCCGTTTCCGATCGTCTACGACAGCGACGGACGTCCGCATGCGCTCGACGAGGCCGCACTGCCAGTTGAACTGCCCGATGTACCAGACTATTCGCCGGTGTTGTTCGACCCCGACGATGCCGACAGCGAGCCCTCACCGCCGCTGGCCAAGGCGACCGAATGGGTGCACGTGGAGCTGGATCTGGGCGACGGCTTGAAGCCCTATAGCCGCGACACCAACGTGATGCCGCAGTGGGCCGGCAGCTCTTGGTACGAACTGCGTTACACGGATCCACATAACTCAGAACAGTTCTGCGCCAAGGAAAACGAGGCCTACTGGATGGGCCCCCGGCCGGATGAGAACGGCCCAGACGATCCGGGCGGCGTCGACTTGTACGTGGGAGGTGCCGAACACGCGGTGCTTCACCTGCTGTATTCGCGGTTTTGGCACAAGGTCCTGTACGACCTCGGTCACGTCAGCTCTCGAGAGCCCTACCGCAAGCTGGTCAACCAGGGCTACATTCAGGCCTTCGCCTACACCGACGCTCGCGGATCGTATGTACCGGCAGACAAGGTGGTCGAGCGCGGCGATCGGTTTGTTTATCCGGGGCCCGACGGCGAGGTCGAGGTCTTTGAGGAATTCGGGAAAATCGGTAAGAGCCTGAAGAATTCGATATCACCCGACGAAATCTGCGACGACTACGGCGCGGATACGCTGCGGGTGTACGAGATGTCGATGGGCCCGTTGGAGGCCTCCCGTCCGTGGGCCACCAAGGATGTCGTCGGCGCTTACCGCTTTCTGCAGCGGGTATGGCGGCTAGTGGTCGACGAGCACACCGGCGAAACCCGGATGGTCGACGGTGGCGGCCAACAACAGCTGGACACCGACACCTTGCGGTCGCTGCACCGCACCATCGCTGGAGTCTCCGAAGACTATGCGGCACTGCGGAATAACACCGCAGCGGCCAAGCTGATCGAGTACACAAACCACCTCACCAAAAAGCACCGTGACTTGGTGCCCCGGGCGGCGGTCGAGCCGCTGGTGCTGATGTTGGCGCCGCTGGCCCCACACTTGGCAGAGGAGCTGTGGCTGCGACTGGGCCACACCACCTCGTTGGCGCACGGCCCATTCCCAGAGGCCGATCCCGCGTACCTCGTTGAAGACACCGTCGAATACCCGGTGCAGGTCAACGGCAAGGTGCGGGGCAGGGTGGTGGTGGCCGCCGACGCTGACGACGACGCAGTGAAAGCGGCTGCCTTGGCCGACGATAAGGTCCAGGCGTTCTTGGCGGGTGCCACGCCGCGCAAGGTGATCGTGGTCGCCGGCCGGCTGGTCAACCTGGTTGTCTAAATTAAAAGTCGTCTGACGTCGCCCAATGCCGGCCCGGCCGGATGACCACCTCGTGGACTTGACCGTCGGGTGGTGTAGCCACCACATTGGCTACCACCCCGGCGACGGTATCGGGCCGCAAGAACTTGGTGGGGTCGTACTCGCCGCCCTCGAAGGCGACGAGTTCACGCTGCATATCCGTGTCGGTGCGGCCCGGATAGACCGTGGTTACCCGCAGGTCCGGCTCGTCGCCGCGCAGTGAGTCGGCGAACGCGCGTAACGCGAACTTGCTAGCCGAATAAGAGGCCATACCCGGCGAAACATTGCGTCCTGACCCGGAGTTGATGAATACCACCTGACCGCGGCCGCGTCGCAGCGCCGGGAGCAGCGCCAGTGTAAGTGCCACCGCCCCAAAGACATTGACGGCGAAGGTGGCGCGCCATTCATCGACATGTGACACGGCGACACGGCCGGGGACGGACACGCCCGCGTTGTGCACCAGCACGTCGAGTTCGTCGACGATTTCGCAGCTGGCCTCGATTGTGGCGGTGTCGGTCAAATCCAGCGGAAAGGTTGTGGCTTCGAGCCGGTCCGCGACGGCGTCGAGCCGGGCGGAGGGCCGACCGCCCAACAGCAGGGTATGCGTCGGCGCCAGCGCCGCCGCGATAGCGGAACCGATACCGCCGCCGGCGCCGGTGATGAGTGCAGTTGGCATGCACTTCAGTTTACTGGGCGTCGCCAATCGCGTTGAGAGTCAGGCGCTTTCATGCCTGCTTACGCGCGGGTTAGTCGCCCGCAGGGCCCGATACCGGTTCACCGGAGGCTAGGCGTTCCAATGGTGCCAGCGCCTTCATCAAGGTGTTCAGGTCGGACGCGGGCAGTTGACTGAGCATCGCGGCCAGGGCCGCACGCCGGTTGGCCAGCGACTCGCTAAGGACCGCCCGTCCCCGCGGGGTGATATCGACCAGCACGGCGCGCAGGTCAGATGGGTCACGCGAGCGTTTTACCAGCCCGATCTTCTCCAGCCGGCGGATCGCCACGGTGGTGGTGGGAGTCCGCACTCGTTCGTGCGCGGCCAGGTCCGTCATCCGGATCGGGCCCTGATCGAGCAACGTGACCAGAATGGACAGCTGCGCCAGGGTCAGGTCACCGGTCGTGTCGGTGTTGGGGTCCCCGCGCCGCAAGATGGAAAACAGTTTGGACAGCGCACGGTGCAGTCCCTCCGCCAGCTCCGTCACCTCGCGCGCAGTGGATTCGCTGTCCGCCATAAGTCGGCAGTCTAACCCGATATGTGGGGCGTTGAAGGTACCTATCGCGAGCTAGTTTTAGATCGTCAAAGTACTTGGGACAGAAACCGCTGTAGGCGCTCGGTCTGTGCGTCCTCGAATATCTTCCCGGGAGGCCCGGATTCCACGACCTTGCCGTGATCCATGAAAACGACGGTGTCTGATGCTGACCGGGCAAAGCCCATTTCGTGGGTGACGACAACCATTGTCATTCCCTCGGTGCCCAGGTCGGTGATGAGCTGCAGAATTCCCTTGACCAATTCGGGATCCAGCGCCGACGTGGCCTCGTCGAAGAACATCACCTGCGGGGCCATCGCCAGGGCACGGGCGATCGCGACCCGTTGTTGTTGGCCCCCTGACAGCATGCCGGGGCGGGCAGGGGCCTTGTGCTTCAGGCCAACTCGGTCCAGCTGAGTCAGTGCCAGCTCGCGGGCCGCGTCCGTGGACAGTCGCCGCAACTTGCGCGGTGCCAGCGCGACGTTGTCCAGCACGCTGCGGTGCGGGAACAGATTGAAATGCTGGAAGACCATGCCAATGCGCTGGCGGAGCGCGTCGGGGTTGTCGCGTAGCACCGACCGTCCGTCCAGCAGAATGTCTCCGCTATCGGGCTCGTGCAAGCGGTTCAGCGTGCGAAGCAGCGTTGACTTACCCGACCCGGACGGTCCGATAACGGCAACTGTGCTACCGGCGGGGGCCTCGACATCGACGCCGCGCAGCACCACGGTGCCGCCGAGAGTTTGGTGAATACCTTTGGCTGCCAACGATACTGACGCGCAGCCCACGGCGTCGGCTGTCACGTCATCTCCTGGCCAAAGGTCGAGGTGAGCATATCGGCGGGCTCTTCTGGCTCAACCGCGGCCCGGCCGCGGCGCAGCCGGGTGTCGATGTAGTTGACCAAATGCGTTAACGGCACAGTCAATATCAAATAGAAAATGCCGGCAGCCACCAGCGGCGACAAGTTGCCGGTCTGCGCGTTGAGGTCGCGGCCCACTTGAAACAGCTCGCGCTGTTGGGCGATCAGGCCCAGGAAGTACACCAGCGCGGATGCCTTCAACAGCGCGATGAACTGATTGACGAGTGCCGGCAGCACCCGGCGAATACCCTGCGGCACCACCACCAGTCGCATGGCGGCCGGGTAACTGAACCCAAGCGCACGGGAGGCTTCCAGCTGGCCGGGGTCCACGCTCTGGATTCCCGAGCGCAGAATTTCGCCGATGTAGGCGGCGGCCATGAGCCCCAGTGCGGCAATTCCCAGCGGGTACGGATTGTTGTTTGTCAGCCCGCCAACCAGGGGCCCAATGCCCAGCCCGATGATAAGGATGATCACTACTTCGGGAAGACCGCGGAAGACATCGGTGTATACCCGCGCCGGCCAGCGCAGCCAGCGCAAGTGGGAGATTCCGGCGACTGCCAGCGCCATGCCGAGAACCAGCCCGATGACGCTGGCACTGGCGGTCAGGATCAATGTGTTGGGCAGTCCGGTGGTGAACAGAGTGGGGATGGCTTGCCGGTACATGTCCCAGTCGAAGAAGGAATCGCGCAACTGCGCCAGCGTGGTCTTCGGCGCGGCCGGTCCCACTGGCTTGCGGTGGTGACTCGCAGCGATCGCGGCGAAGTCGGGCAGTGGCGGGGCAGGGGCGGCTTGAGACCCCGGTTTCCAGCCCGGCGGCAGTGTGCGCGGCACCCACTGGGAATACAGATTCGCCCAGGTGCCGTCGGCGATGACGGCGTCCAACCCGGAGTTCAGGGCATCGACGAGCGGCTGGTTGTCTTTGGCGACCGCGAAGGCCACGAAATTGCCCGGACTGAAGGTGTTGGCCACAAGTACCGCCGGGTCTCCCGGTCGCATCGTGGTGGCTGCCTGCCCGGCCGGCGCCACCCACGCATCGATCTGGCGGGTCTTGAGGCTGGCGTACACGGTGGCGAAGTCGGGGTACTTCACCGGCTGCAGGCGCAAGGTGTCGACGACGTACGACTCCTCGACGGTGCCCTGGACCACGCCGATACGTTGGCCCGCGGCGAGATCACTGAATTTGGTGATCGCCGAGCCCGGCGGCACCACGAGCGAGTAGTAGCCGAAGTCGTAGCCGTTGGTAAAGGCGACGGTGCGCCGCCGCGCGTCGGTGGCTTTGATCGATGACGAGCCGACGTCAAAGCGGCGGGACGCCACCTGGGCGAGCAGCCCGGAGAAATCCGTGCCGACGAAGCGGACCTGCAGGCCCAGCTTGTCGGCGATGGCGCGCAACAGTTGGTTGTCGAACCCGCTGAATTCGCCGGTGGGATTGATGCAGATGTTGGGTGGGGCGTCCGACAGCGTGCCGACGGCCAGCACCCCTGGTGTGCCGAGTCCCAGTGCGCCGATGTTCACCGAGCTCAGTGGCTCGACGGTGGCGGTCGTGTGCTGGTCGTCCTGGCCGACGGCTCCTTGCTCGGTCAGGTTTTTCGGCAAGACGGTCGCGCTATCCAATCCGGCCGGCGCGCATTGGTTCCTGTCGGCGAGCGAGGGCGCCGCCAGTGCAGCCGCCGCCAGGCCGCACACCATCAGGATTGTCGCGACAAGCCCGAACAGTTTCGCGCTGTGTTTGACGCGCGGGCGCTCGCATACACTCATCACCGCTACGGTATCGAGTGGCCGCCCGCTCGGCCTGTTCAGAGCGCGATCGAAGGCTGGCCGCAGGCCGCATCGGCTGCAGCGGGCACCCCAAGCGGGCCGGGAATCTCGATCTTTGGGGTCTCGGACGGGGTGAACACTCTGCGCCGAAACAGTTCGGCCAGCATCATCTGGGCCACCCGATAGGAGCGGCCGACGCAGGCGGCCCGAGCGCCTTCCGGGTCATGGCGGTGGATTGCGGAGTTCTCTTCTTCGTAGAACGGCAACATATCGTCGCGGCTGTTCTGGTAGGTCATCCAGAACATGCGGGGGATGAGGTCTTGCGAGGCGCGGATCGTGGCGTGCAGCCGCGGTCCCGCGTACTCGTCGTTGACGGTGCGCCGGTACTCCGACGCTATTTCAGCAAATGCCCGTGATTCCTTTGCGTTGTGCAGCGACCGCATGAGTGCGTCGAGCTGCCCCAGGATCCGCGGCGTTGGGTTGGTGGCTGCGCGCGCTGAGGCAATGCCGTTGAGCAGGCCGTCGAGTTCGTGATGCTCGAGGACGGTGGCTTCGTCGAACCGCTCGACGAACGCGCCCCGGTGATAGCGGGTCGACACGATGCCGTCATGTTCGAGCTGGACCAGCGCCTCTTGAATGGGAACGCGGCTTACCCCCAGGCCATGCGCGATCTCATTGCGGTCGACACGGTCGCCGCTGCGCAGCTTGCCGGTCAGCACCAGGTTGAGGATGTGCGAAACAACCTGGTCCTTTTCTTTGACCCCGTATTTCTTCGGCATCAGTTTCTTGAATCTCTTTCAGCCCCGCTCCGGCCATCAGCGCTGGCAAGTTTCTCATGACTTGGTGCCTGCGTTCAGGTGTTTCGCAGATGAAGCGGAGGCAAACGTGAGCCGACGGGCGTCATCGGTTCTCAAAGGCTATTGCGCCACCGGCAAAGCGTCTCCGCGGCGGTGAGGTCGTAATCCGGACCGCTGCAGCCGACGGTCAGCACGGTCACACCCAGGCCCGCGAGGGCCTCGGCCTCGGCAATCAGCCCATCGACACTTTCACCCCGCCCGATATCGGTCTCGCTTCCGACCGCGGCCGACCGCTCGATATTGGCCGGGTCCCGCCCGATCGCAGCGCAGTGCTCGGCGAGCACGGCCGACTTATGCGGGTAGGTCCCGACGGTGGCGAAGCTGTGCCAGATGTCGGCATGTTCGGCGACCAGTCGCAGGGTCTTGCGTTCGCCCTCGCCGCCGATCAGCAGCGGGATGTCGCGGGTGGGTGCGGGATTGAGCTTGCCGAGCCGCGCCCTGATCCGGGGCAGCGCGGCCGCCAGGTCATCGCTGCGGCTGCCGGCGGTGCCGAACTCGTAGCCGTACTCGCGGTAGTCCTTGTGTTTCCAGCCTGAACCTATCCCCAGGATCAGCCGGCCGTCAGAAATGTGGTCGACGGTACGGGCCATGTCAGCCAGCAGGTCCGGATTGCGATAGGAGTTGCACGTCACCAGTGCGCCGATCTCGATGCGCGACGTCTGCTCGGCCCACGCGGAGATCACGGTCCAGCATTCGAAGTGGGGGCCGTCGGGATCACCGTACAGCGGGAAGAAGTGATCCCAAGTGAATGCGATGTCGACGCCGATGTCCTCGCAGCGCCGAACGGCATCTCGGATATTGCGGTAATGCGGGGCGTGCTGAGGCTGCAGCTGCACGCCGATACGAACGCCGTGGTCGGGGCGAACCAATGAAGTCATTTGTCGAGCACCCCGCGGAGGAGGTCGATCAACGCGCGAGGCTGGTCACTTTGCACGGAGTGCCCGGAATTCTCGACGACGTGCGCCGTACGGAAATGCTTTGCGCGCCTGCCTAGTTCGGCTGCATCCTCGTCACTGACGAAGCCCGATGAGCCGCCGCGCACCAGGGTGATGGGCGCCGACAACGCGTCGACGTCGTCCCACAGACTGGCGAAGTCGGGGAAGGTGCGGATGGCGTCGTAGCGCCACGCCCAATTGCCGTTGTCAAGCCGGCGGGAATTGTGGAATACACCGCGGCGCAGCGCCTTCACCTCGCGGTGCGGCGCCGCGGCGATCGTCAGGTCCAGCATGGCCTGGAAGCTGGGGAACTCCCGCTCGCCATGCATCAGCGCCACCGTGCCTTGCTGTTCGGCGGTCAGCTCGGCGTGCCGCTGCAATGCCGATGGGGTGACGTCGATGAGGACGAGTTCACCCACCAGGTCGGGTGCCGCCGCGGCCAGCCGTATCGCGGTCAACCCGCCCAATGACATGCCCACGACGAGATCGGCACCGGATGCGAGCTCGCGAAGCACCGACGCCAGGGTGGCGGCGTTGTTGCGCGGCGAGTAGTCGCCGTCCTCACGCCAGCCGGAATGGCCGTGACCAGGAAGGTCCACTGCCAGCGCCGGCTCACCAAGGCCGACGATCACGGTGTCCCAGGTGTGCGCGTTCTGGCCGCCGCCGTGCAGAAACACGATCCGCGGGGGCGCCTCACCCCAGCGCAGCGCGCTGATGCTGCCCTCGGCCGTGCCTGCATCGACCCGCTGTACGTCAGGCAGCGGACCCGCGACGCCGGCCTGCTCGGCGTTCTCGGATAGCAGCGCGAACTCGTGGAGTCCGGCCAGTTCGTCGTCGGAGATCTCGGTCACAGCTTCCGACACTAGAGGACATAGCGACGCCGAATGCCGTGGAACCGCTCCCACATTGCGGCGCTACGTTCCGCCGCGCTCACCATGGCGGTGTCCGCGGGGAGGGTGCGCAGCAGCTCGTCGTAGTTGACCACCCGGGTGTGCAGCACGGCGGGTTCGCCCTCGAGCATGTGGCGGTAGGTCAGGTTGCCACGTCCGAAGCCCTGGGTGTCCAACCAGTTGTGCACACCCGGATCGCGATGCGCCATGACGAGACGGATGCGGCCGTCGCGGTCGGTTTTCGTGCGGCTCGGCGTATAGCTCACCGGGCGGTAGAGGTAGTCCATGCTGTTGAAGAAGACACCCATGTTGGTGAACATCCACAGCCCGTCATGGGCGTCGAATTCGACGATCAGCGCCTCGTTGGCCTGCAACTCCCAGTACATGTTGGCCGCGGCGCGGCCGCGCTTACTGTCGGCGTCGGTGGCGTCGACACGTGGAAACGTGTTCGGATGGTCGGCGTCGACGCCTCCGTAGGTGAACGGAAACTCCGGCCAGTCAGACATCAGGCCGGTGACGAAATCACCGGCCCACCCCATCGCCTCGACCATGGCGGCAGGTGTGGGCAGCGGCTTGGGGGAGGCCATGTCGATCCGCTCGATCCGTATTTGTGCGGGCAGCTCATCCCAACGGTCAAACCCCTGGCGGATGAATAGTTTTCGTGATCCCGGGGTGGTGGGCAGCCAGTTCGGCCCGCGTTCGGGCCCGCCGATGTAGAGCTCGAATTCGCCGTTGTCGGCGATGTTGAGTTGATGGCCGAACACGTTGGCCTCCGGTGTGTCACCGAAGGGCTCGTGCAGCACGCCCGGCCCGGGTGTGCGTGGGCCCTGGACCGTGACGTTGAAGAATCGCGAGGTGCCGCGGTTGCCGGTGAGCCGGTAGGTCGACTGCCCGTCGATCCACGCTTGCTGATAGGTGAAGTCGGCGCAGTCGCCGCCGAGCTTGCGGGTCGGGCCGGAGAACGTGTGCAGCACCGGGTAGCGGGTGTCGCGGGTCTCGAGCGCCAGATCGAAGGCCTGGCCCAAGTTCTGGGTGAGAAAGCGGAACGCGTCGACACGCTGCGCACCAGAGGCGGCGTTGGCGTCTTTGAAGACCTGCTCGCCCGCGCGCTGCAGCTGCGCGCAGAACTCGATCCACGCCGATTGCAGTGCCGCGTCGTCGGGGCCGTCGCCGAAAACCATGGTCACGCACCCAATCTGTTGAGCATTGCCCCGACGACATCGCATGCGCGCCGGGCGGATTCGAGGTGGCCCTCTCGGTCGATTCGGGGGCCGATCAGTTCCAGGTCGAATCCGTGCGTATAGCCGCCGGCGAGAGTTTGGGCGACGAACGCTTCGACCGGAATCGTGCCGTCCCCGGGAACCGCTCGGCCCGGCAGTGCCCGGTCTCCCAGCACGTAGTCGCTCAACTGGATGAGCTCGGTTCGCGGCAGGGCGCGCTCCACCAGTGTTTCGAAATCGCCCTCGGCCCAGCAGTGAAACAGGTCGATGCAGATGCCCAGCCCGCCCATTTCGGCCAGCGTGATGGTATCCCGCAGGGTGTGGGCGAGATGGATGTCGGCGTACAGGCTGGAGGTGTTCTCGATCGCCAGCGCTACGCCGGCTCGGTTGGCGTGCTCGACGCCGGGGGTGACCATGGCGCAGAACTGTTCGGCGGCCTGCTCCCAGGTGAGGGCACCGCGGCCGCCGGTGAGTAGGTAGACGGTACGTGCGCCCACACCGGCCGCGGCGTCGATCACCGTGCACAGCGCATCCCGCGCGACTTTCGGGTCGGTGGTGAGTCGGCCGCCGGCGAAAAGGTGGTAGACCGCTTCCACGGTGTAAGCGTGGCGCTGCAACAGCATCCGAAATTCGGAATCAAGTAGTTGACTGTCCAGGATGCTCAATCGGGCCACACCGAGCGCTGCCCAATGTGCCTCGAGATCGGCCAGTGACGCGCCGTAAAAGGTGACGTTGTGCACGGACAGACGTTTGTGGGCTTGTTTGTGGGGGGCTGTCACGTCACGCCCGGTTCTCGATCGCGACGCCGAATCGCTCACGAAACGGCCGGAATTCCGCGTGCAATTCATCGAGGTCTTCGCCGATGTCCGTCAGCAGTTGGGTGGAGTACCTGAACTTGCCGTGGCGGTCACCTCGATTGTTGGCCAAGTAGTCGCGCATCGCTGATTCGGCTTCAGACGTCAGCTGACGACCGCAGAACGTGTAGTAGCGCTGGACTGTGGCGACGGGATCGGCCATGAAGTCGGTGTATCGAATGTGCAGGATGCGCGGATCGTCAACCAATGGATTGCTCATCGTGTTGGCGATGCTGGCGCGGGTCATCTCGAGGTGCTTCTTCGCTTCGGCGTGGAGGTCGACGGGACCGACGATGCCGTCCATGATGTCGGCCATCATCATGGTGCGCGACGCCGCGACCTGTACCGGGTCCCGGTGCAGCCAGGCCATCGTGGCGTCAGGGTAGGTTTCGAACAGCTCCTTCAGCCGGAATCCGTGAAAGCCCTTCAGAACCCAGTATTTTCGCGGCCGATTGTATTGCAGCTGTTGCAGCATGCCCTTGTGTATTCGGTACTGGGCCGCGGGATCGGTGGCCAGACCGCCGACCAGCGACTGCATCGGCACGCGCCACCATGCGGTGGGCGTCATCACCCGGAAATCGAACGCCCAGGTGCGTTCGTCTTCGGGCAGGCCGTCACCGAGCATGTCGTTGTAGGGGTGGCTGTGCAGCCATTTGGGCAACTTAGCGTTGATCTCACGCCAGTCTGCGTCGGCTCGCTCGCGTCGGACGTCATCGGGACCGGCGAGGCCCGGCGGCGGCGACGGATACATCACCTCGCAGAAGCGCAGTGCCCGCGCGTGCGGATCGACGGACATCAGCGCGTGCATAAGCGTTGTGCCCGAACGCGGTTCGCCAGTGACGAACATCGGCGCCGCGATCACTTCGTCGCCGATCGGGTATCGGTCGCGGTCTTCGATGAACTCAAGACGCGATGTGAGCAGCCATCGACACACTTGCGCGGCTTGGGATCTGCCATCGGCGTCCATACCGATGCTGTTCAGGTGGTCCACGGCGACTGCGAAGCGCTCCGGCAACGTGGGGTCGCCGTAGTCGTGCAATCCGGTTTCTTCCTGCGCGGCGACCAGCAGCTCGGCGGCGTCCAAGTGTGCGGTCACGGTAGGGCTCCGCACAGCCGCATCAGTTCGTCCTCGGCCGCGCGAACGTTCGCCGCGGACGACCCGGCGTAGCTGCGGCCGGCCATGGCCCCGTAATCGAGGATTTTGGGCACTCGCAAACCCGCATCCACATATGTCTTGACCATCTTCGCAACCTCACTCGGCGTCCCGTGCGGTACGAGGGCGAGGATCATCTCAGGCCGCACGTCGTCCAGGAACGCGATGATTCGCTCGCGGGTGAGCACCGCCGGGTCGATGTCCTGAAATCCGCGCCAACCGTCACCCATCGGGTGTTCAAACCCGAAGCCGCGCAAAGTCTCTGCGGATACCTGCAGCAGAAACGCCTTTACCAGGGGCGCCTGCAGGATGTCGGCAAGCGCGTCCTCGTCCTCTCCGATCAGGCATACCTGGATGAAGCACGGCGTGATCGCCATCGGATCGCGGCCGGCGCGGTCGGCGGATGCCCTTACCGCCGAGAGCATCTCGGCATAGTGCTCTGGAGTCCAGGCACCCGCCGGCCACCACCCATCGGCGTGGCGGCCGGCGATCTCGAGCATTCGCGGGCCACTGGCGCCGATCCAGATCGGTGGCAACCGGCCTTCGTAGGGTTCGGTGTCCAATCGCGCGTGCCGCAGTGAGTAGAACTGCCCGTCGAAGTCGACTGGGCCGTCGCTCTCCCAAAGCAGCCGGATCACCGTCAGCGCTTCCTCGAAACGGCTGACCGGCCGCGAGAAGTCAAAGCCGTACGGCAGCGTGTTCTCGCTCTCGCCGCTGCCGAGGCCAAGGATGAATCGCCCCTTGGCGAGGTGATCGATGGTCAGCGCCGTCTGGGCCAGCAGGGTGGGGTGGCGGCGCACGGTGTCGACGACGGCGCTGACAAGCGGAACCTTCTCGGTCAGCACTGCGGCAGCGGCCGCGACCGTCAGCCCGTCCAGATGGCGGTGCGGTGATGGCGAGACGCTGGCCAGGTCGGTGAATTCGGGAGTCCAAATCGCGTCTGGCCAGAAGCTCACCATGTGATCGGGCAGCCAGATTGAGTGGTAGCGGCCACTGTCCAGCTCTTTGAGCCGGGATAGGTCGAGGGGCAGGGTCGTTCGTAAGAACGCAGCGGGCTGAACGGTCATCGAATCGGTTGATGGCATCTGTGCTCCTGCGCTTAGGCTCTGCAAGAGATGCTAAGCAACTGCACAGCGCCATGTCGACGAATACAGCGTTTGGCTCGGTCAGCCGATGGTCCGCACAAAACGCCCCAGTTGTCACTTCAATCACCACAGACTGGGTGTGTGGGTTTTGCCCGCCTTACAGCGACAAGCTTCGGTGACGTCGATGGGATAGTCGCCAAATTGTCGCGGTGAGGCGGGCACATCCGCGTATTGTCCCGGCGCTCCCCGTCCGGCTCTGTAAACGATCGGGGTACCCCCCACTTGTGGGGGGCGCTATGGCACGCCGCTCCGCGGCGCGCATCGTCGCTCGAACTAGCCCGCGATGATGAACTCTTCGAGCTTGACACGCGCGACATCGTCGGCCAGCTGCTGCGGCGGGCTCTTCATCAGGTAGGCCGACGCCGGGATCACCGGTCCGCCGATCCCGCGGTCCTTGGCGATCTTGGCCGCGCGCACCGCGTCGATGATGACGCCCGCTGAGTTCGGCGAGTCCCACACCTCGAGCTTGTACTCCAGGTTCAGCGGCACGTCGCCGAAGGCGCGGCCCTCCAGCCGCACGTAGGCCCACTTGCGGTCATCGAGCCAGCCCACGTGGTCGGACGGGCCGATGTGGACGTCTTTGGCGTTGAACTCGCGATGCAGGTTGGAGGTCACCGCCTGAGTCTTGGAGATCTTCTTGGACTCCAGCCGCTCGCGCTCGAGCATGTTCAGGAAGTCCATGTTGCCGCCCACGTTGAGTTGCATGGTGCGGTCCAGTTGCACGCCGCGGTCCTCGAACAGTTTGGCCATCACCCGGTGGGTGATGGTCGCGCCGACCTGGCTCTTGATGTCGTCACCGACGATCGGCACCCCGGCGTCGGCGAACTTCTTGGCCCACACCGGGTCGGAGGCGATGAACACCGGCAGCGCGTTCACGAACGCCACGCCGGCGTCGATGGAGCACTGGGCGTAGAACTTGTCGGCCTCTTCGGAACCCACCGGCAGGTAGGAGATCAGCACGTCGGCCTTGGCCTCACGCAGCACCTGGACCACGTCGACCGGCTCCACATCGGACAGCTCGATGGTGTCGGCGTAGTACTTGCCGATGCCGTCGAGAGTGGGGCCGCGCTGCACCACCACATTGGTGGGCGCCACGTCGGCGATCTTGATCGTGTTGTTCTCCGAGGCGAAGATCGCCTCCGACAGGTCGAAGCCGACCTTCTTGGCGTCCACGTCGAACGCCGCCACGAACTTGACGTCGCGGACGTGGTACGGGCCGAACCGCACGTGCATGAGGCCGGGCACCGTCGATGCTTCGTCGGCGTTCTGGTAGTACTCGACGCCCTGGACCAGCGAGGACGCGCAGTTACCGACGCCGACAATGGCGACTCGTACCTCCGTCGACGCCTGTGGCGCGTTGTGCTCACTCATAGGGCGTTCTCCTAACCTCATAACCCTGTCGCGGGTGTCTTGGGTGTTCGTTGGTGCTGGCGGTCGTGCAGGGGTTTACGTTTGTTCGGCGCGGCCGGGCATTGCCAGTTCGGCGGCAATGAGCTCGTTGAGCCACTTGACTTCACGCTCGCTGGACTCGAGCCCGAGTTGATGCAGTTGGCGGGTGTAGCGGTCGAACGAGCTGCTGGCCCGCGCCACGGCTTCGCGCAGACCTTCCCGGCGTTCCTCGACCTGACGGCGGCGGCCCTCCAGGATGCGCATCCGCGCCTCTGCAGGAGTGCGGTTGAAGAATGCCAGGTGTACCCCGAAGCCGTCGTCGGTGTAGTTGTGCGGTCCGGTATCGGCGACCAGCTCACCAAAGCGCCGGCGACCGGCGTCGGTCAGTTCGTAGACCCGCCGGGCACGCCGCACCGGGGTCCCGGCCGGGGCAGCATTCTCGGCAATCAACTCGTCGGCTTGCATGCGGCGCAGAGCGGGGTAAAGCGAGCCATACGAAAACGCCCGGAACGCTCCGAGCAGGCCCGTCAGTCGTTTGCGCAACTCGTAGCCATGCATCGGCGATTCGATGAGGAGACCCAGAATGGCGAGCTCCAGCATCGAGTCACCTCCTTTGCTTGGCTGGTTACGACGGTCCGACGCCTCGCGTCATCGTATCGTTTCGATATATTTGCCACAACACCACCTGCTGTTGGTGCGGTATTAGTCACATTCGCCAGCCATCCGACTGGGCCGGGGGACCAGGGCCCTCCACGAGGGTAAATTCAGCCGTTTCACGGTGCCCGTCACCGGCGAAGACGATCGAACCACCACCGTAGTCGCTGGAAACGTACACCGACAACGCCCCGGGCGCGGTTGGGTCCGGGGCCGGCTCGATGATCAGGTACGTGTTTGTGACGTCGGACGGCTTGAGGTGCAGGGTCTCCGGGGCACCGCGCAGGATGCCCACGGTCGCCGCCGGGTCGAACTTGCTCAGGTCAACCGCGACGGGCCCGTCGGCACCGCTTTTGGCGGAGCTGGTCGGATCGCCCCACCCGCCGCGGTAGTCGTAGGCCAACATCCGGCGGTCGTCGGTGGGGTCCGGGCGGTCGATCGACGCGTAAGTGGGCGCCTTCGGCGGCGGTTTGACGACAGGCAGTTGCACGAGGGCGCTGTCGGTCTGCAGATCGGCCACCAGGGCCTGCAGATCGCCCAGCGTGACGGCGTTGGTGGCGGTGCTGACTCGTTCCCGGTGCTCTTCCATTGAGAGCTCGCCGTCGTTTAAGGCGTTGTCGAGAATTTTGCAGGTGTCTTGCCGGTCGCTGTCTCTTGCCCGGGTCGTAGGTGTTGCCCCGCTAAGCCCTTCGATACTGGGACCCCAGAGCCCTTTAGCCGCGGGTTGATCGTAGAAGTTCGGCCCTAGACCAGCACAACATGTGACGACCGACTATGCGCGGCTCAGGCTCCCAAACAGGTGGGCAACAACGTCGGTTGCGTATCGGTGGTGCGGTTGGGCACGTACTCTGGTCTGCGTGCGACTGCAGCGACAGGTGGTGGACTACGCGCTTCGGCGGCGCTCACTGCTGGCCGAGGTGTACTCGGGACGCACCGGTGTGTCCGAGGTGTGTGACGCAAACCCTTACCTGCTGCGCGCCGCGAAGTTTCACGGGAAAACGAGCCAGGTGATGTGCCCGATCTGCCGAAAGGAACAACTCACGCTGGTGTCGTGGGTGTTCGGCGATCACTTGGGTGCGGTGTCGGGCTCGGCCCGCACCGCCGAAGAGTTGGT
Source organism: uncultured Actinomycetota bacterium (assembly GCA_963728815.1). Lineage (GTDB taxonomy): Bacteria > Actinomycetota > Actinomycetes > Mycobacteriales > Mycobacteriaceae > Mycobacterium. The sequence continues at coordinate 296,924 of CAVSLH010000008.1, read as the reverse complement.
CTTGTTGGCAACCCGTTACCAGGAGTTCGCGGTCCACGTGGTGGAGGTATGCCGAACCTGCAGCTGGAATCATCTGGTCAAGTCGTATGTGCTCGGCGAGGCACGCCCGCCCAAGGGCACCCGCGGCACGCAGACGGCGCGCAACGGCGCACGCACGGCCAGTGAATAACGAAGGGCGCCACGACCAGTCGTCCAGGGACGCGAGCGGGCCAGAGACTGAGCGTGTGGGCAAGCATGCCAATACCGAAAAGAGCGCGCGTCCGGGGCCGGGCCAGCGCCGTCAGGTTCCCCCCGACGACCGGTTGACGGCGATCATCCCGCCGGTGACTGACGACCGATCGCCTGCGCCGGCAGACCCCATCGACGAGGTCAAGGCCGCGCTGGACGGTCCTGCGTCGACGCCCCGGCATTCGGCCCCCACGCAGTCAGCACCCCCCCGGCGGGACCCGATCGAGGAGGTCAAGGCGGCGCTGGACCGCCCGGCGTCGAAACGTTTGCTGTCCCCGCGGCTTGGCCAGCCGGGCTCCGGGCGCCGCCCACCGGGACAACCTCCACCTCCACCCGGGCCCCGCGGGACGCCTGGTGGCTCTGATGGGTCTGGTAGGAGCACACCCGGACCCAGGATGAACTGGGACTGGACCCAGCAGGTGAACTGGCAGTGGGTGCGGCGCGGCCTGTACCTCACCGGCGCGATGGTCGTGCTGTTGCCGATCGTCACCTTCGCCATGGCCTACTTCATTGTCGACATTCCCAAGCCGGGAGACATCCGGACCAACCAGGTCTCGACGATCCTGGCCAGCGACGGTTCGGAGATTGCCAAAATTGTTCCGCCCGAAGGTAATCGGGTCGACGTCAACCTCAGCCAAGTACCGGCGCATGTGCGCCAGGCGGTGATCGCCGCTGAAGACCGCAACTTCTATTCGAACCCGGGTTTCTCCTTCAGCGGCTTCGCGCGGGCGGTGAATAACAACCTCTTCGGCAGTGGCGACCTGCAGGGCGGATCGACGATCACTCAGCAGTATGTGAAGAACGCACTGGTCGGTTCCGCACAACACGGGTTTAGCGGCCTGATGCGCAAGGCCAAGGAACTGGTCATCGCCACCAAAATGTCGGGGGAGTGGTCCAAAGATGATGTGCTACAGGCCTATCTGAACATCATTTACTTCGGCCGGGGCGCCTACGGGATTTCGGCCGCTGCCAAGGCCTATTTCGACAAGCCCGTGGAGCAGCTCACCGTCTCCGAAGGGGCACTGCTGGCGGCGCTGATTCGGCGGCCGTCGTCGCTGGACCCGGCTGTCGATCCCAAGGGCGCCACGGCCCGCTGGAACTGGGTCCTCGACGGCATGGTGGAGACCAAGGCCCTGTCGCCGAGTGACCGCGCGGCACAGGTGTTTCCGACGACTGTGCCGCCTGACCAGGCCCGCGTGCAGAACCAGACCACCGGCCCCAATGGGCTGATCGAGCGGCAGGTGACCAGGGAGTTGATGGAGCTGTTCAACATCGACGAGCAAACGTTGAACACCCAGGGACTGCAGGTGACCACCACGATCGATCCGAAGGCCCAGCAGGCGGCGGAGAAGGCGGTGTCGAAATACCTTGACGGGCAGGATCCCGACATGCGGGCCGCCGTGGTCTCGATCGACCCGCACAACGGCGCGATACGCGCCTACTACGGCGGTAGTAACGCCAACGGCTTTGACTTCGCGCAGGCTGGCCTGCAGACCGGATCGTCGTTCAAGGTGTTCGCACTGGTTGCCGCGCTCGAGCAGGGGATCGGCCTGGGCTACCAGGTGGATAGCTCCCCGCTAACGGTCGACGGCATCAAGATCACCAACGTCGAGGGTGAGGGTTGCGGGACCTGCAATATCGCCGAGGCACTCAAGCTCTCGCTGAATACTTCCTATTACCGCCTGATGCTCAAACTCAAGGGCGGACCCGAGGCCGTCGCGGACGCCGCGCACCAAGCCGGCATCGCTCCCAGCTTCCCCGGCGTCGCCCACACGCTGTCCGAGGACGGCAAGGGCGGACCACCCAACAACGGAATCGTGCTGGGCCAGTACGAAACCCGGGTGATCGACATGGCCTCGGCGTATGCCACGCTGGCCGCCTCCGGCGTCAATCACCGACCGCACTTCGTACAAAAAGTCGTCAATGCCGAGGGCCAGGTACTTTTCGACGCCAGCACCTCGGACAACAGCGGCGACCAGCGCATCGACAAAGGCGTCGCCGATAACGTCACTGCGGCCATGCAGCCGATCGCCGGCTATTCGCGTGGCCACAATTTGGCCGGCGGGCGGGCGTCGGCAGCCAAGACCGGCACTGCGCAGTTGGGCGATACCGGAGACAACAAGGACGCCTGGATGGTCGGGTACACACCGTCGCTAGCGACGGCGGTGTGGGTGGGCACCGTCAGAGACGACAAGCCGCTGGTAACCGCTTCGGGCGGAGAGGTTTACGGCTCGGGCTTGCCGTCAGACATCTGGAAGGCGACCATGGACGGCGCTCTGAAGGGCACCTCCAGCGAGACCTTCCCCAAGCCGACCGAGATAGGTGGCTACGCCGGTGTTCCGGCTGCGCCGCCCCCGCCGAAGGCGCCACCGCCGCCGGCGGAGACCGTCATCCAGCCCACTGTCGAGGTGGCACCGGGCATCACCATCCCGGTTGGTCCGCCCACGACCATCACCGTCGCGCCGCCAGCGCCGGCATCCCCGACCCCAACGCCTTCGCAATCACCACCGTGACCGGCGCTGAGCAGCACGGCGCCACCATCTCGCCGGGGCCGCTGGCAGCCGATCTGCGTAGCGCCGACAACCGCGATTGCCCCAGCCGCACCGACTTTTTGGGCGCCGCTCTGGCAGATGTCGTCGGTGGACCGGTAGGCAGGCACGCGCTGATCGGCCGCAACCGGTTGATGACCCCGCTGCGGGTGATGTTTCTGATCGCGCTGGTGTTCCTGGCGCTCGGCTGGTCGACGAAGGCGGCCTGCCTGCAATCCACCGGAACCGGGCCGGGCGATCAGCGGGTTGCCAACTGGGATAATCAACGCGCCTACTACGAGTTGTGCTACTCCGACACGGTGCCGCTCTACGGCGCGGAGTTGTTGAGCCAGGGCAAGTTTCCGTACAAGTCGAGCTGGATCGAAAGCGACGCCAGCGGCGTGCAGCAGACCCGCTACGACGGCCAGCCCGCCGTGCGATACATGGAATATCCGGTACTGACCGGGGTCTATCAGTATGTGTCGATGGCGGTGGCCAAGAGCTACACGGCGCTGAGCAGGCTCGTCGCACTTCCGGTGATCGCGGAGGTGGTGATATTTTTCGATGTCGCGGCGTTCGGGCTTGCCCTGGCCTGGCTGGCGACCGTCTGGGCAACCGCGGGACTGTCTGGGCGCCGGGTGTGGGATGCGGCTCTGGTGGCCGCCTCCCCGTTGGTGATCTTTCAGATATTCACCAACTTCGATGCGTTGGCAACGGCATTCGCGATGAGCGGACTGCTGGCGTGGGCGCGGCGTAAACCGGTGCTCGCCGGTTTGCTGATCGGGCTGGGTGCTGCGGCCAAGCTGTATCCGCTGTTGTTCCTGGGCCCGTTGTTGGTGCTGGGGATCCGCACCAATCGCCTGGGTGGGGTGGCCCGCACCGCGGCGACGGCGGCACTGACCTGGTTGTTGGTGAATCTGCCGGTGCTGCTGCTCTTCCCGCGGGGCTGGTCGGAGTTTTTCCGGCTCAACACCCGGCGCGGCGACGACATGGACTCGCTGTACAACGTCGTGAAATCGTTGACCGGCTGGCGCGGCTTCGATCCTCAGCTGGGTTTCTGGGAGCCGCCCGTGGTGCTGAACACCGTGGTCACGGTGTTGTTCGTATTATCTTGTGCGGCAATCGCTTATATTGCGCTCACCGCTGGACACCGGCCGCGGGTGGCGCAGTTGACGTTCCTGGTGGTCGCGGCATTCCTGTTGACCAGCAAGGTGTGGAGCCCGCAGTTCTCGCTGTGGCTGGTACCGCTGGCAGTGCTGGCCTTGCCGCACCGCCGGATACTGTTGGCGTGGATGACGATTGACGCACTGGTTTGGGTGCCGCGGATGTATTTCCTGTACGGCAATCCGAACCGCTCGCTCCCGGAGCAGTGGTTCACCACGACGGTGTTGCTGCGCGACATCGCGGTCGTGGTGTTGTGTGCGTTGGTGGTCCGGCAGATCTACCGGCCCGACGAGGATCTGGTGCGGTGGGAGGGTCGTTTGGACGATCCAGGGGGCGGGCCGTTTGACCGCGCGCCCGACGCCCCGCCCGGTTGGTTGCCGGACTGGCTGCGTCCGGCCGGGCTGCGGCGGGTGGCTGCACCAACAACGCTGTCCGACACCGACACCGACACCGAAGCCAGCGCCCAGGCCGGCGTCAGGCAGGCATGATGCTGGTTGCAATCCCACTGTTCCCGCGGTTCACCGCACTCGATGCTGTCGGGCCCTACGAAGTGCTGCAACGTATTCCGTCGATCGACGTGGTGTTCGTCGGGCACCAGCGGGGCGAGGTGCGCACGGAAAACGACATGCTCGGCGTCACCTGCGACGCTGCGTTCGACGAAGTCGGCGCACCCGATGTGGTGGTGGTCCCCGGCGGCATCGGAACCCGCACGCTGATCAACGACGACGTTATCCGCGGCTGGCTGCAATCGGTACATCCGCACACCACGTTCACCACCTCGGTGTGCACCGGTGCGTTGTTGCTCGCCGCCGCGGGCCTGCTGGACGGACTCACCGCGACGACCCACTGGCGGGCCGCCGAGCTGCTCAACGAGTTGGGAGCGCACTACGTGCCCGAACGCGTCGTCGAGCACCTACCGCAGCGAATCATCACCGCCGCAGGGGTGTCCAGCGGCATCGATATGGCCTTGCGGCTGGTTGAGCTGCTCGTCGATCGCGAGGCCGCGCAGGCCAGTCAGCTGCTCATCGAATACGACCCGCAGCCGCCATTCGACTCGGGTGCGCTGGCCAAGGCCGATGCGGCGACGAAGGCCAGGGCCGACGAATTCCTGCAACGCCGGAAGTGACGTGATCGCCTGATTCGCCCTGATTTTTCGTGCCGGCCCGCGTCCGGTAGCCTGGGGCGGTTGCCGACGCAGGCGACCCTCCTGCCACGGACCGACCGTGGCCGTGCAGACCAGAGGAGGTGATGAGGTCCCTATGCGTCCATACGAAATCATGGTCATCCTCGACCCCACGCTCGACGAACGCACCGTCGCCCCGTCCCTGGAGGCGTTCCTCAACGTCGTCCGTAAGGACGGCGGAACGGTCGAAAAGATCGACATCTGGGGCAAGCGCCGGCTGGCTTACGAGATCGCCAAGCACGCCGAAGGCATCTACGTCGTCATCGACCTGAAGGCCGCCCCGGCGACGGTATCCGAGCTCGACCGTCAGCTCAGCCTCAACGAGTCAGTGTTGCGCACCAAGGTGATGCGCACGGACAAGCACTAGTCCCCGCGGACGCCCGCTGTCAGCGCAAGTGCGTACGCTCGGCCAAAAGACGCTCATGACCACCCACCAGGCGGACCCAGGAGGAAATTGTGGCTGGTGACACCATCATCACCGTCGTCGGAAACCTGACCGCCGACCCCGAACTGCGGTTCACCCCGTCCGGGGCTGCCGTGGCGAATTTCACCGTGGCATCCACGCCCCGGATCTATGACCGCCAGAGCGGGGAATGGAAAGACGGCGAGGCGCTGTTTTTGCGATGCAATATCTGGCGGGAAGCCGCTGAGAATGTGGCCGAAAGCCTCACCCGGGGGGCGCGAGTGATCGTCACCGGACGGCTCAAGCAGCGTTCCTTCGAAACCCGCGAAGGCGAGAAGCGCACCGTCGTCGAGGTAGAGGTCGACGAGATCGGGCCCTCGCTTCGCTACGCCACCGCCAAGGTCAACAAGGCCAGCCGCAGTGGCGGCGGAGGCGGCGGCGGCTTCGGCGCCGGATCCCGTCAGGCATCTGCTCCGGCGCAGGCGACCAGCGGACCGGCTGGTGACGACCCGTGGGGCAGCGCCCCGGCGTCAGGCTCTTTCGGCGGCGGTGACGACGAGCCGCCCTTCTGACTTCAAGACAATTCAAAACACTTCAGGACACTGAGAAACAGAAAGACAGACACCCATGGCCAAGTCCACCAAGCGGCGCCCGGCTCCGGAAAAGCCGATCAAGGCGCGTAAATGCGTCTTCTGCGCCAAGAAGGGCCAAGCGATCGACTACAAGGACACCACGCTGCTGCGCACATACATCAGTGAGCGGGGCAAGATCCGCGCACGCCGGGTCACCGGCAACTGCGTGCAACACCAACGCGACATCGCGCTCGCGGTGAAGAATGCCCGCGAGGTGGCGCTGCTGCCCTTTACCTCCTCGGCGCGATAGCCGCCGGACGCCCAACGGAAAGTACGAAAACGATGAAGCTGATTCTGACGGCTGATGTCGACCACCTCGGTTCCGTCGGCGACACCGTCGAGGTCAAGGACGGGTTCGGTCGCAACTTCCTGCTTCCGCGCGGCCTGGCGATCGTCGCATCGCGCGGCGCGCAGAAGCAGGCCGACGAGATCCGCCGCGCCGGCGAAACCAAGACGGTGCGCGACCTCGAGCATGCCAACGAAATCAAGGCGGCGATCGAGGCGCTGGGCCCGGTTTCGTTGCCGGTGAAGACAGCGGCTGATTCCGGCAAGCTGTTCGGCTCGGTGACCGCCGGTGATGTCGTCGCCGCCATCAAGAAGGCCGGCGGGCCAAACCTCGACAAGCGAATCGTCCGGCTGCCCCAGACGCATATCAAGGCGGTCGGCACGCACCCGGTGTCGGTGCACCTGCACCCTGAAATCGATGTCGTGGTTTCGCTCGACGTCGTCGCGGAGAGCTAAGCCCAGCTTTTGCCCTTTCCCGCGTTGCCTTGACACGGCGGCGGGACGGTGGGTGCGGTCATCGTTGCTGGGCAGTCTGTTCTGACCGTGGCTGCAGACCCATCAGTGCGCTTATGGTTGGAATCGTTGACCTACGTAAAGCGAGGGGGTCAGCGGTGGCGAAGCTCGTTGCCGCAGCAGACGATCTGCAGGCTGTCGGGCGTGTGATCGCTGCGGCGGGACGAAATTCGCTGGAGCCTCCGGCGTGATGCCGACATTGGGGGTGTTGCGCGGCGGGGTGCTCGCGGCTTTGCTCATCGGCGCGGTGCCGCTGGGGGCGTGTGGGGCTCCGGTCGACCATGCGGGTTCACCGCCGGCCGTCGACCAGCTGGCGAGCATGCTGGCCGATGAGTCGGCCATCAACACGATCATGGGCACCACGGCACTTCGGGTGTATTACACTTACCGGTCGCTGCCCGGCTGGCCGGAGGGCGAGGTGTATTCGCGGCCAGAACGCCTGGCGCAGATCGCCAATGCGATGGAACCGGGGTATCACGGCAGCCACTACGGGCAGGTGCGGGGGGCGCGGCTTGCCGACAACGGCGCGACCGGCCCGCACAGCATCGACGAGGCGGTGGTTGCGTTCGACACTGCCTCGGCCGCACAGACATTCGTTGCTGCCACCGCGCAGTCCTGGCGACCGTGCGCGGATGCGGTTCTGACGATCACGTCGACGAACAGGCCAACCCACCGCTGGAGCATGGGAAGTCCGCGGGTCGTCAATGGGGTGCAGGTGGTCGACGCCGACGACCTCGACTCGACGTCGGGCTGGCGTACCTCGCATGCGATGCGCGCGGCCAACAACGTGGTGATCGATGTCCGGGTCACCGATCACGGGGTGAGCGATCAGGCGGTGCGCGTTGTCAACGCGATCGCCGGCCGCAGTCCGTTGTGAAGGGCGTTGAGCGTTTGCCCGACGCGCGCTTCGATCCGGCTGCGCTGGGAGGGCGCACGTACAACTGCCCACCTGAGCCGTTCACGGCAAACACCCGCGCGGCGACCGCAGCTGGGCGCGCTGCGACGGTCGAGGTGTGCCGCCCCGGCAAAAATTGCGACGACGGTCTGGCGCGGTCGGGCTGGCGAACTATTTCAGCGGCGAGTCCGCACGGGCGCCGTTACCGACACGTAACGCGGCGAAAATCTGGCCGAAAGCCAACACGCCCGGCGCAGTAACCTGGCGCGACACGCCGAAGAGATTCTTGTCCACACGAAATGTCTCGCGTTGTATGGCCTTTATCTGCAGTGATGTCATTACGCCCGGGATTGATCCACAGGTTCTCCACACCCCGTTCAACACAGGTGTCGACGGATATACACACACGATGCACAGCTTCATAAACAACACCCCCTTGGAGTACTCGCCAGCAACGTCTACCGTCGTCCCGGCGCGAGGCAATGCGGGTGCTTTGGGTGGGGGTGTCGGTGCCTTGACTTACGCTCTGAATGTCGGCTGTCGAATGTATGTTCGGATGCTTGTCAGAGGAGGTGAGAGTCCATGGCGGTCGTAGATGATCTGGGCCATCCCGGCATGGATGCCTCGCCGCCCAGTGAAGACTTCGGCCGTCAGCCACCCCAGGATCTAGCCGCCGAGCAGTCGGTGCTGGGCGGGATGCTGCTGAGCAAGGACGCCATCGCCGATGTGCTGGAACGGCTGCGGCCCGGCGACTTCTATCGCCCGGCGCACCAGAACGTCTACGACGCCATCCTGGATCTGTATGGGCGCGGGGAGCCGGCCGACGCGGTGACGGTGGCCGCCGAACTGGACCGCCGCGGATTGCTGCGCCGGATCGGTGGTGCGCCGTACCTGCACACCCTGATCTCGACGGTGCCGACGGCCGCCAATGCCGGCTACTACGCGGGCATCGTCGCCGAGAAGGCGCTGCTGCGTCGGCTGGTGGAGGCCGGAACCCGGGTGGTGCAGTACGGCTACGCGGGCGCCGAGGGTGCCGATGTGGCCGAGGTGGTCGACCGCGCTCAGGCGGAGATCTACGACGTCACCGACCGCCGGCTTTCCGACGACTTCGTTCCGCTCGAGGATCTGCTGCAGCCGACGATGGACGAGATCGACGCCATCGCCTCCAGTGGTGGCCTGGCTCGCGGCGTGCCGACCGGCTTCACCGAGCTCGACGAGGTGACCAATGGTCTGCATCCGGGGCAGATGATCATCGTCGCAGCGCGCCCGGGTGTGGGCAAGGCGCTCGCGCTCGACACGCCAGTGCCGACGCCGGCCGGCTGGACGACGATGGGTGATGTCGCCGTCGGTGATGAGTTGCTGGGGGCCGACGGGCTGCCGACGCGGGTTTTGGCAGCGACGGAGGTCATGTTGGGCCGGCCGTGCTATGAAATCGAGTTCTCCGACGGCACGGTCATTGTCGCCGATGCCGAGCACCAATGGCCGACGGGTTACGGCATCCGGACGTCGGCTCAACTGCGTTGCGGCCTGGATACTATCGCCGCGGCCGGGTCGGTCACGCGCTGCGCCGAGCGTCGGACCACCACCGCCCTGATGGCCCCCGTGTTGCAGGTCGAGGCGGTGCGCCGGGTACACAGTGTCCCGGTGCGCTGTGTCCGGGTGGACAATGCCGCTCATCTGTATCTGGCCGGCCGCGGGATGGTGCCGACGCACAACTCCACCCTGGGGCTGGATTTCCTGCGGTCGTGTTCGATCAGGCACCGCCTGGCCAGCGTCATCTTCTCGCTGGAGATGAGCAAGTCCGAGATCGTGATGCGGCTGCTCTCGGCCGAGGCGAAAATCAAGCTCTCCGATATGCGTTCGGGTCGGATGAACGACGACGACTGGACGCGGTTGGCGCGGCGGATGAGCGAAATCAGCGAGGCGCCACTGTATATCGACGACTCGCCCAACCTGACCATGATGGAGATCCGCGCCAAGGCGCGACGGCTGCGGCAGAAAGCCAACCTGAAGCTGATCGTGGTCGACTACATGCAGCTGATGACGTCGGGCAAGAAGTACGAGTCGCGACAGGTGGAAGTGTCGGAGTTCTCCCGACATCTCAAATTGCTGGCCAAAGAACTCGAAGTCCCTGTGGTTGCGATCAGCCAGCTCAATCGTGGTCCCGAGCAGCGCACCGACAAGAAGCCGATGCTGTCCGACCTTCGCGAGTCGGGATGTCTTACCGCGGCCACGCGGATCTTGCGCGCGGACACCGGCGCCGAGGTCACGTTTGGTGAATTGATGCGCACCGGCGAGCGTCCACTGGTGTGGTCGCTGGACGAGCAGCTGCGCATGGTCGCCCGGCCGATGACCAACGTGTTCCCGAGTGGCCGCAAGGAAGTGTTTAGGCTTCGACTGGCCTCAGGACGTGAAGTCGAGGCCACGGGCAACCATCCCTTCATGAAGCTCGATGGCTGGACCCCGTTGGAGCAGCTGAAGAGTGGTGACCGAATCGCGGTACCCCGGCGGGTGCCAGAGCCCGTTGAGACGCAGCGGATGACCGATTCCGAGGTTATTCTTCTGGCGCACATGATTGGCGACGGGTCGTGTGTGAAGAATCAGCCGATCCGCTACGCGTCGGTGGACGAGGCGAACCCCGTCGCGGTGACGGTCTCGGCCGCGCATTTCGGCGTGACCGCCGTTCGTGACGACTACCCGGCAGCGCGGGTGACATCGCTGCGGCCATCACCGCAGCGGCTGGCGCGTGGGCGACGCAACCCGATCGCAGCGTGGTTGGACAGTCTCGGGCTGTTCGGGCGGCGGAGTTATGAAAAGTTTGTGCCGGAAGCAGTTTTCGCGTTGCCCAACGACGAGGTGGCGTTGTTCCTGCGCCACCTGTGGGCAACCGATGGCTCTGTTCGATGGGAGCATGTCGCTGGCCAGGGAAAAATCTATTATGCGTCGACTAGCCGACGTCTAGTCGACGACATCGCCCAATTGCTGCTTCGTCTCGGTGTGCAGAGCCGGGTTACACGAGTGCGTAAGGCGGGATATCGAGACTGCTGGCATTTGTGTATTGACAGGGCGGAGAATCAAACAGCGTTCTTAACTAAGGTCGGTGTCCACGGTGCGCGTGGCAAGTCCGCGGAATTTGTGCTCCAACAACTGGTAGCGCGTGTCCGTCGTCCCGGTGCAGACACGGTGCCCGCAGATGTGTGGAACAAGGTACGAGAAGTGTTGACCCACAAGTGCATTGCCAATGGCGAGTTCAAAGCCGCTACGAACGTGCGGTTTTGCGAGTCGAGATCGCAACATGCGCCGGGGAGGGCGCTGTTGCATAGGATGGCGACCGCGCTTGACGATCCCGAAATTCACACATTGGCAACCAGCGATGTTTTTTGGGATCGAATTGTCGAAATTACCAGTATTGGCCAACACGATGTTTATGACGGGACTGTAGATCGCACTCACAATTTCGTCGCAAATGGAATTAATTTGCATAATTCTTTGGAACAAGATGCGGACGTCGTCATTCTGCTCCACCGGCCGGACGCGTTCGAACGCGACGATCCACGTGGGGGAGAGGCGGATTTCATTCTCGCCAAACACCGCAACGGCCCGACCAAGACGGTCACCGTCGCGCATCAGCTGCACTTGTCGCGATTCGCCAACATGGCGAGGTGACGGAAACCAGTTTGTAGGTTCTCAAATCCGATGTCGCATTCTCCGTTGGGATGTCACTTGGATGTCACATATGATGAACCTGAGAATTCATCATACTTTTGAATAGACTGGACCCACCCAGGTCACCGTATGGCGAACCATCGATGCCGAAGTAGTTCCGGGCGCCAGGGAGATGCTCCTCAACGCCGCTTGAGGATGAAGGCCTCGATTTGGCGGTCGCCCGCCCACGCCCGCTCCTTGGTGAGACCGGGGTAAATTTCGACGCCTTTCGCCCAGACCTCCTCGCGCTCGCCGGGTGTGGCGAGGCGGGCGGTGGCATCCCAGGTATCCCGCTCGAAAGTAACCGTCGCCGCCGGGTTGGCCTTGAGGTTGTGATACCAGCCCGGGTGTCTAGCATCGCCGTAGTTAGCCGCGACGACGGCCACGCCGTCGGGATGCGGGATGCCCAAAAGCGCTACGGTGCGGGGCTTTCCCGACTTGGCGCCGGTGGTGGTGAGGATGACCGCCGGCAGACCGGCCGCGATCCCGGTGAAGCTACGCCGGCCCTCGGTGAGCTTACTGACGAGCTGGTCCAAGTGGTGTGCCGTCGGCCGGAAGAATACGCGGCCCGCCTTGGTGGCGGCGACAGCGCGCATCGCTCGATGAAACACATTGGCATCGTCGAAAGAGCGCACTGGCATAGCGGTATTCTCCCCGAAATCGAGCCCATACAGAGTGTCATTCCGCTCTCCGGTCACAGGGCGCTTCAGATCATCGAACGTTTACGACGACACGCGCTCGCGACAGCCACTCGGACTACGAATACGAGGCTGCCGACACTCACACCCAGGCATGCCAGTCGGCGGCGCCTCAACTACTTAGCCGGCATCAGACCCAGCCCGGTTCATTTGGGAGTGGTCGACTACTCGTGCCAAAGCGGAGTTCGACCGCCATGATCCGACTTAGACTAATCAGCCCTTCCAGTCGGCAGGAGTGTTCTGGGTGAAGGTACTCGTTACAGGAGGCACGGGTTTCACCGGCTCGCACACCGTGCGTGCGCTCGTCGCCGCCGGGCACGAAGTCCGGGTGCTGGTGCGCGACCCGGACAAGGTGCGCCTTGTGTTCGAGCCGCACGGCTTTGTTCCCGCTGACGTCGTGGTCGGCGACATGACGGACGCGGGCCGCGTCGACAAGGCGCTTGCCGGCTGCGACGGAGTCGTCCACACCGCCGCACTGGTCGATCTGCGTCGTGTCGCAGCGCGCCTCGTCGAGCACTCCAACGCGCGTGGCGTCGAGCTGATCATCGGTGGCGCCGCGCGGCGTGGGCTGTCCAGCATCGTCCACGTCTCGAGCCTGGGGGTGTTCTTCGTGCCGGGCGGCCCGCCCCTATCGCCCGAACTGCCGATCGCGCCCGGCACCACCGCCTACGCGCGCTCGAAAGCACAGGCCGAAGTGTACGTCCGCCGACTGCAGGAGCAGGGCGCACCGATCCGCATCTCCTATCCCGCCGGCATCGTCGGTCCTCATGACCCCGGCCTGAGCGCGGCGAACAACGGCATTTATTCGTTCGTGCGGGACGCCGTATTGCTCACATCGAGCGGTCTACAGGTCGTCGACGTGCGCGACGTCGCCGCGCTGCACGTGAAGCTGCTCGAGCTGGCGCCCGGCGCGCATCGCTACGCGGCCGCCGCCGAAATGCTGTCATGGGCCGAGGTCTACGCGCTGCTGGAGCGCCTCACCGGCGCCCGCTTGCGCCGCTTCCGGGTGCCGGGTCGGTTACTACGCGCGGCGGGCTCGGTGGGTGACGTGGTGAAGCGCGTCCGCGATTTCAACTTCCCGCTTACCCGCGACACGATGGAGTTCACGACGCAGTGGCCGGGGGCAGACGCGGAACGCACCACCCGTGAGCTCGGGGTCGGCTTTCGAGACGTAGCGGACACCTTTCGCGACACGCTGGTCTGGATGTACCGCGCGGGCCACCTGACCGCGGCGCAGGTAGGGAAACTCGCAGAGGTCGGGAGCCTCGATGAGGACTATCGTCACCGGTTCTAACAGCGGCGTAGGGAAGGCGACGGCTAGCGCCCTGGCCGATTGCAGAAGCTCGGCGCAGAGGCTGCAGACCGAACTTTGCGGCTGACTTGCATTGCTACGGTACGCCGGGCGGACGCCATAGCGGATCGGTCACTTCGTGCAAGCGGGCACCGCAGTCGGGCTTAGATAACCAAGGTTCGGGCAGTGTGACGTGCCGGAAGGCCATAGGAATTAACACATTTCGTGAGACGAATCGTGGTGCAGCGGCCTTGATACAGTTCGTAAACAATCAGGTCAGCGAGCGATGAAAATGTTATCGAAGATGAGAACCTACAAACGCTTGCAGCAGACCGCTCAATACAATCAAAAGCAACATCCCAGGCTTGTAAGTTGTCAAGCCGCAGTGGCTGTGCGGTGTGCCCAGGCGGTGTCTGCCTTGTAGTGGGTACGTTGGGCGGGTCAGGCCGGTGAGCCGTCGATCTCGACGGACGTGAACTGCATATCGTCGGCGCCGCCGCGGTGGCGTTCGAGCTCGGCCCACGCGAGCGGAAACAGGATGCCTTCGGCCTGGTCTCGCGTGGGGCGGGACGGAAGGTCGACGGTGGTCCTGACGTCATCGGCGAACTCGACGTCATGGGAGACGTACCAGCCTCGCAGTTCGAACGTTGGCATTTAGGGTCCTCCTCACCGGTATTCAGTCGGGGAGGTCTGGTGAAACTGCCGAGCGTTCTCGGCACTGCCCGCGCTCCGTCGGGTCAGATGCTGAACGATGTTGCTGTGTGTCTGGGTTCGCCCGAATTCTCTTGCTCCTCATGTCATCTGGCTATCAGGTCGACAATTGTTTCGCATCTCGTTGGAAGCGCTGCGCCGTTGGGGGAGCTTGACTGGCAATCAACACTTGAATGCATCGTGTTGCAACCTTTTCTGACCAACCAGGATCAATGTCATAGGCGCTTCGGCGGTGCGACCGTTCCTTCGACGCAGCCGTCACATGACGTAATGGTTGCCAAACGCCCAAGGGCCCGTGCCCCATCCGCACACGTGGCTCCGTGGTGGGTGGATGCATGGCCGAAAAAATGACACGAGTTTGAGACGAACGCTCGATGACATCGCGTGAGAAAACTTGCTCGCGGTGCTGCGCGCGCAGCGTTTCGAATTGACACACGCGTTCTGGCGTCCCGGGCGGCGAAGCCTGGCCGGAAGATGGGTGCCGAGCCCATCGGCTTTGTTCAGTTCGTGGATCTGATAAGCCGGGCCGCTAGCTTGCCAGTGCGATGATCGCCAACATGAACAGCACGCCGCCGATCGTGCACACTAGCGTCAGCTGAGTTCGATGCCCGGTAAGCGCCTTAGGCAGGATGTCAGCGCTCGCGAGATACATCAGAAAGCCGGCGAAAAACCCCAGGTACAGCCCCAATATGTGGTGGGGGATCGTAATGGCCAGGGTGAGGGCCGCGCCGGCAACTGGCGCCACAGCATCCGCCGCGAGCAGGGTCATTGCCCGTCGACGATCATTTCCGTATAGCGATGTGACGGTGTAGGTGTTGAACCCGTCCGCGAAATCGTGACCGATTACCGCCACCGCGACCACAATGCCCACACGGCCTCCTGCTTGAAATGCGGCGCCGATAGCGAATCCATCCATCACGCTATGCCCGACCAGGCTAGATGCCGCAAGCAGCCCTACGCTGGGTGCTTGGAAATCCTCCTTGTCGCCGGCCGCGGGGCCACGATGGATACCGACCGTGTGCTCGATGACATGCAACACCAAAAAACCGAGTACAAAGGCCAATAGTGGAGCCGGAACGCCCGCCAGATGGCGGGGTTCCTGACTCAATGCCTCGGGCAGCAGGTCGAAGCCCACCACACCGAGCATCAATCCCGCGACCAACCCAAGCACCAGGTTGCGGTAGGGACCGATCCGCACAGCCGCATAACCGCCCAGCAGTGTCGTCAGGAACGAGCCAAAGGCCACAACCACAGCCACCTGCGGGACCTCTCTGCTGTTGATCGAGCCGAAGGGACCGGCCCTACTCATGCTTGGTCGAGCACGGCAATCGTCCTGATGACGTCACTGCCAGCACATCTGCGTTATGGCTGCGCCAATCAGGATCGCCTCGATCGCCGCGCGTCCGCCGGTATGGGCATCGGAGATCACTAGCTGCACCCCGTACAGGCCGGGCGATTTCAGCGACCGCAAAAACGCTGTCCAACGCGCCGTCCTCGGAATCAGAACGACGACGACCATCTTGCCACCATCGAATTCCAGGAGACGACTTTCGTCAGCGGCGCCCCACCGACACGCTTGCTTTCGCGGCGCCCCGAGGTGTGAGTGGTCCGAGACTGTATTGCGCAGTATTGTCAGGAAACCGCCGCCGATCTGGACGCGATCGATGACAGTGGGCGCCGGGCGTTGGCTGATGCGTCACGGCTGATCGAGCAACTGCGCCGACCCGACTTCTCGTATCAAGCTGAACTTTACTGGTGGACAGCGCATTCGGACTCGGACGAAGGTGGCGGCGTACCCGCTTCGCCGGTGACTGTACGCGCCGAAGCTGGATGTCGTCTGCGCTGCCGCGCCCGGCGACGCGTCCACGAAAGGAGACGTAACCTCGCGCAATAGCGGGCAGGCTCAGATGCGATGGAAGGCGTGGCATATGTCTCCTAGGGTGTCCCCTCGACACGAACACCGATACGTGATCATTGGTGCCGGTGCTATCGGCGGCACCGTGGGAGCAGTGCTGACGCGAGCCGGTACTCCGGCGGTGTTGGTTGCGCGGGGTCGGCACGCCGAGGTCCTGGCGGCCGGTGGCCCAAGGTGTTTCAATTCTGAACGACACGTTTGTAGGGACGGGCGTGGGGCGGCCGCTGCCACCACACCGGTTGTTTGGGCGCTCGGTGCGCTACCCACCACGATGTCGTCAGGGTCGCCGATCGACAACTTTGTTATGGCCCTGCAGGCGGCAAATACCAATATCGCCAACGACTTCACGAATGCGGTCGCGAAAGTGCAGCCGACAGCAGATATCGCGACCGCCCTCCTAACGGCAGTGCCGTCCTATGACGTCAAACTGTTCCTCGACGGGATCTCGCAAATGGCCAGCGGTGCCCCTGTTCAGGGGCTTATCAATGCGATCGGCATGCCGATCGCCGCCGACGTCGGATTGGTGACGCTCTTGGGCGGTTATGAAATCTTTGTCTTAACAGGAGCCTGGTACCCACCACCTACTCCTCTATGATCGCTCCCCGAATCTGCCGCTGTTGGACCCGGTACGATTATCCGACGTGTGGAGGATCGGGACGCGGGTTGACTGTGTCTGCGTCCCACGTTACTAGTTGATCACTGGTGACTGGCATAGCTTCCAGTGCATCGCTATTGACGATTGCCTGTATGCAGTGCGCGCTGCCGCCAACATATGTGGCCATTAAATCGATGTCCGTTGCCACACACCATTGCTGATCGCTTGCCCACCATAGATTCGCGGTACGACCTGGTATGCCGAACGGCTCGGTTGCATTGTCAATTGACCCGGTTATCACATACATAGGACGATTTGGCAGTTCGATCAGCTCGGTATTCTCTATCTGCATTCCGCCGTACCCGTTCCACAGGGCATACATCACCCTGTCAGCCCGGGAGCATTGTTTTAATATGCGACTTAGCTCCTTGGTGACGTGGACAGGAAGCCGGCCAGTATCTGGCCGACGATCCCATAACCCCGGCTGATTTTGTATATGCCATGAGCCGACCAAGGATCCCCATTCCATGGCTGGGTGTGCGACTCGATCGTTAGCCTTTGCCACCGCTTTCCACGAGACGGTAATTTCGCGCGGGTCAGGCATTGGTTGTACGAGACGATACGCCGGGTGAAACACTCGCGCATATGCTTTAAATATTGGAGGTACCAAAGAAGCAACGTCATATTGAAATGGATGGATGGCGTCTGTTATCCACTGATAGGAGGCGTTCATGTCAGCAGGTAATCGGAACGCACATTGGTGGTAGGTCTTGCACCTTCGGGAAAGCGTCAGAAGGCGTCGTCGGCAAGGTCCATCAGGTCGGTGTCGACGTTCTCGACGACGGCGCGGGTCGCCGAGATTGCCGGCAGGATGGTTTTGGCGAAGAAGGAGGCGGCGGCGAGCTTGCCGCGGTAGAAGGAATCGTCGGCACCGGCATCGAGTGCGGCAGCAGCGATGTCTGCCTGCACGAGCAGTCGCCACGCAATGAGCAAGTCGCCGACGGCGTGCAGAAAAGCCACGGACACCAGCCCGATCTTGTACAGCTCCGTCGGATTATGTTCTGCGGCGAGCAGATATGTCGTAAGCGTGCCGGTCATCGCCTGCACGTCCGACAGGGCGGCCTGCAGGAGTGCGCGCTCGGCCTTGAGCCCGTCGCCGGTGATGTTGTCGATGAACGCGGCGATCTCGCCGGCGACGTGCGCGAGGGCGACGCCTCGGTCGCGCGCGATCTTGCGGAACACGAAGTCCAGCGACTGGATCGCGGTCGTGCCTTCGTACAGCGAGTCGATTCTGGTGTCTCGGATGTATTGCTCGATGGGATAGTCCTTCAAATACCCGGATCCGCCGAGGGTTTGCAGGCTTTCGTTGATCCACTGGTAGGACTTCTCGGATCCGACGCCCTTGACGATCGGCAGCAGCAGATCGTGCACACGCGCCGCCAAGTCGGCGTCCACGCCCGTCACCAGCGCGACCCCGAATTCGTAGGAGTACGCGGCTGCGTACATGTACAGTGCGCGCAGCCCCTCGGCGTACGCCTTCTGCAAGATGAGGCTTCGCCGCACGTCCGGGTGGCGCGTGATCGGCACCCGGGGCGCGGTCTTTTCCGCGAAGCGGGTCAGGTCGGGGCCCTGCACACGCTGCTGCGCGTAGTCGAGCGCGTGCAGATACGCGGTCGACAGCGTCCCGATGGACTTGATACCGACCATCATCCGCGCGTACTGGATGGCCTTGAACATCTGGGCGATGCCGTCGTGCACGTCGCCGACGAGATACCCGACGGCGGGGATGTCGGTCGCGCCGAACGTCAACTCGCAGGTCGGGGACGCTTTTATGCCCATCTTTTCTTCCAGCGCCGTCGCAAACACCCCGTTGCGCTGCCGCAGGTCCAGCGTGTCCGGGTCGAACAGGTATTTCGGGACGTAGAACAGGCTCAGGCCCTTCGTACCGGGTCCGGCACCCTCCGGACGCGCCAGCACGAGGTGGAACAGGTTCTCCGCGGTGTCACCGACGTCGCCGCCGGAGATGAACCGCTTCACACCCTCGATGTGCCAGGTGCCGTCCGGTTGCGCCATCGCCTTGGTGCGCCCCGCGCCGACGTCGGAACCCGCGTCGGGTTCGGTCAGCGCCATCGTGCCCGTCCAGCCTCGTTCCAAACCGATTCGCGCCCACTGCTTCTGCTGTTCGGTGCCGACGAGCGAGAGCACCTGCGACATGACCGGAGTGCTGTACCACTGAATGGCCGGGTTCGCGCAGACCATCATCTCGTTGACCGCCCAGGCCACCGGGGCCGGTGCCGGCACCCCACCGACCACCTCGGACATCCCTATCCGCCACCACCCGGCATCCTTGAACGCGGCCACGGCCGGCCGCACCGAATCCGGCACCGTGATCGTGTGCTCGCCCGGGACGAACCGCGGCGGGTTGCGGTCCGCCTCGACGAACGAGTCTGCAATCGGCCCCTCGGACAGCCGCGCCACCTCACGGAGAATCTCACGCACCGTTGCCGTGTCCAGATCACCGTAGGCGCCCGAATCGAGCACGGCGTCGACGCCGAGAACCTCGAACAGGTTGAACTCCAGGTCTCGCACGTTCGATCGGTAATGGCCCATCGCTTGTCACCTCCGCGCAGTTATACGACGGCGCATTCATGCCACATCGAAGGCGCCGCGTCAAGAATCCTGCCCCACCCCGGATCCGCACGTCCCGGTTTTGCCGATCACAGGGTGCTCTTGCACGCCTGGGATACGCTGCCATTAAGTCGGCAACAGTGTAGAGAGCGGAAAAATGCGCCCAGCGCTTGTGCCTCGCGCATCGGCCGGGTGCGTTGCCTGGGTCGCAGCGATCGCGCTTGCGTCGCCGGCCCCTGCCGAACCGAGCGACCAAATCCCCGGGAATGGGGTCTTTCACGTGGGGACTGAAATTGCACCAGGCACCTACCACACGCAGGGACCGTCGAATCCCCTTATTTTGGTGTTCGGTAAGGTTTCCCCGCTCTCAACTTGCTCGTGGTTGACGCACAGCACACCCGGGGCGAGCAACGACGATATAGTCGACGCAAATAGCTCTTTGGGTCCGATGTACGCCAAGGTCCCAGCAACGGTAGCGGCCTTCGAGACGATGAACTGTCAACCTTGGACGCGGGTCTCATAAGGACGGGCGCAACCCGGCAGCATGCGTGACAGCCCAACTTCGACCTCGAAGGTACCCTGCTGCCAGCGCAACAGCACTCACATCAAGCCAGGAACGGTGTGAGACGTCCTCATCGCGCCAGCAGATAGTGCAGAGCACCGACCAGTGTGGGATGTCGGAACTGAAACCCTATGTCTTCAAGCACCTTTGATGTTGCGTGCCTACCGGTCAGGGCCAGAGCTGGGTCGCTGCGCAGCACCACAGCGCCAAGCCGCAGTACGGCCTCGGGCGTAGGCAATCCGGGCCGGCGCAGCTCCCTGCGCAGCGCGGCCATCAACTCGGCATTGCGGACCGGATTGGGTGCCGCCGCGACCAGTACGCCGGCCGGAACCCCAACGGTCGAGTCAAATCCAAGGCACGCCCGCACGATCATCAGCCAATCATCGACATGGATCCAGGAAACCCATTGCCGACCGCTGGCCACCCGGCCGCCCAGACCAAAACGGGTCAGTGCGACAAGCCGTTTGAGCGCAGGCGACCGCGGATCGAGCACGATCGCAGTGCGCAAGATGATGCCATGATCGGTATTGGCGCCGTCGAAGGCCTCCTCCCACGGACGCGCCACTCCGGTCATCTGCGCAAGCCCGGTCACCGGAACCGGGGTGGATTCGGTGCACACAGTTTCACCAGCGTCCGACCAGATCGCCGTGGTACTGGCCTGGACCCAGTGTGTGAGTGGAGTCCGCAACTTTTGACTCGCGCGTACAAGGGACCGGGTTGGCGCGACACGGCTACGGATCAGCTCGCTGACATTCGACGGTGTCGGGCGGCAGTCGACCAGCTTTCCGGCGAGGTTTATCACCGCGGTGTCGGGCTCATCCAGCTCGCCGACCCAATCCCCGACCGTCTCGCCGTCCCAGAACACCTGGCGCACATTGGCCTTCGGGTCGGGCCGCCGGGTCAACACCACCACTTCGCATTTCCCGGCAAGGCTGGTGACGAGGCGTCTGCCGAGCGCGCCACTGCCGCCGGCGATCACAACCTTCGAAGTCATGCTCCCACGCTATAGCGGTGGCCTGACCAAGGGCATCGGCCATCGCCGAACGTGCGATGAAGACCCTCGAAGACCCCGGCAAGGCTTGAGGAAGGAAGCATCCTCCAGTGCCACCTCGTTGACGCGATCCCCTCAGGCATCATTGGTGCCGTGGTAGAGGTGCTCGCATGATTGACGCTGATTTCAGAGAACTTACTGACCCCGGGGCGCAGGTGAGGCAGCCGTGAAGTTCGTCGCAGGCATCGACTCCTCGACTCAGTCGTGCAAGGTTTTGGTCTGCGACGCAGACACCGGTGAGGTCATTCAGGAGGGCCGCGCGCCACATCCAGACGGCACCGAAATCGACCCGGCCGCTTGGGAATCCGCGGCGGCTAGCGCTATTGCGGCCGCGGGCGGGCTCGACGATGTGGCTGCAGTGTCCGTCGGGGCCCAGCAACACGGCATGGTGTGCCTCGACGGCGACGGCCGGGTAGTGCGGCCCGCGCTCCTGTGGAATGACACTCGCTCGGCCGATGCAGCGGCGGCACTGGTGGCCGACCTGGGGGGGCCGCGAGCCTGGGCGAATGCGGTTGGCGTGGTGCCGCTCGCAGCGATCACTGTGTCCAAGTTGCGGTGGTTGGCTGAGTTGGAACCCCATAACGCCGATCGAACGGCGGCGGTGTGTCTGCCCCACGATTGGCTAACCTGGCGGCTGCGTGGCCAAGCCGAGGTCACCGAACTGACTACTGATCGAAGCGACGCGAGCGGGACGGGCTATTACGACGCAGTGAACAACGCCTATCGCAGCGACCTGCTCGAGTTGGCGATGCTGGGCCGACGTCCGCTGCTGCCGGCGTTGCTGGGGCCCGCGCAAGCCAACACGTCGAGCGGGCGGACCGCTTTCGGGCCGGGTCTGGGTGACAACGCTGCCGCTGCGCTCGGCTTGTGCGCCGATGAAGGCGACGTCATCATTTCGGTTGGAACGTCAGGGGTGGTGTCGACGGTCGCAAGCGCGCCGACCCACGACGACAGTGGGTTCGTCGCCGGGTTCGCCGACGGCACAGGGCGATACCTGCCGCTGGTGTGCACCCTCAACGCTGCCAGGGTGCTCGACGCGGCGGCGAGGCTGTTGCGTGTCGATCACGACGAGCTGTCCCAGCTGGCGCTGTCGGCCCCGGTGGGCAGCGAAGGCGTGGTGCTGGTTCCCTATCTGGAAGGCGAGCGTACGCCCAACCGTCCCTACGCCTCCGGTGCTCTGCACGGGTTGCGGGTATCGAATTCGACGGCCGCCAACCTGGCGCGTGCGGCGGTCGAAGGCCTGCTTTGCGCGCTCGCGGATGGCATCGAGCACCTCACCACGCTCGGAGTGGTTGCCCGCAGAGTCCTTCTCATCGGTGGCGGTGCCCGATCGCGGGCCTTGCGCGAGATGGCGCCGACGATCTTTGGTGTTCCCGTCTTGGCGCCCAGCCCGGCGGAATACGTGGCGCTGGGAGCGGCGCGGCAGGCCGCCTGGGTGCTCAGCGGCGCGCCGCGGCCGCCGCAGTGGAAGGCGCCGCCGGCCGATGAGTACCGAGGGCCAGTGTGCCCCGCGGTGCGTGAGCATTATGCCCAGGTCCGCGATCTCACTGAAGGAGTACGTGTTGCGGAGGCGTGATGATGTGAGGCCGTGCCCGGTATCGACGGTCTACGCCAACTGCCACCTTTTCACCGCGAACAACACGCGCCGGGTTTAGCTGGCAAATCCATTGCAAGGCAGCGATTTGCGCTACAGGCCCCACCAGCTGGCGAGGCGGGCGATCTCGATATAGAGAGGTATCCCTATGGTGACGTTGTAGGAAAAGGTCAAACCCAGTGCGGCCGCCAGCGGCAGGGTCGGGCTTGCCTCGGGGATCGCCAGCCGCTGGACCGCGGGGACGGTGATGTAGGACGCCGCGCCGCACAGCACCGCGAATAGCACGTAGGTTCCCGGTTTGAACTCAGTGTGGGTGTAGAAGGCGTATCCGTGAGCGACGATGATCCCCAGCGTCGCAAAGACATTGGGCGCGAGCAGACCGAATAATATGAAACCCGGGCCTGCCGATCGCAGGTCCTTCAATTTGCGCGAGGCAGCCATGCCCATCTCGAGCAGGAACAGACACAGCGCCCCCTGGAACGCCGACACAAAGAAAGTGTCGTCGTCGTGAATCACCTTCTGGCCCTGCAGCCCACTGACGAACCCAATGAAGATCGCGCCGATGAGAAGGCAGAGCCCGGGGTTGAGCAAGACCTCATTGAGCAGCGCGGTTTTGGAGACGTGCTGGTTTACGGCATCCCCATTTGGTCGTTGTCGCTCGGGATATTCCCGCTTCTCCGGCGCGATCTCGCGTTCGTGCGGGGTGGCCAGGGTCTGGCCGTACGCGGATCGCGCGGCCGTGCCGGGCCCGGCTCCGACCGTCGTCGGCGGGGTGTAGCCGAGCTCATCAGGCATGTTCCCCGCCGGGTCCATGCCCCGATTCCGCAGCCGCGCGACGAGGTACAGGGCCACCAGGCAGCCGGGAATCTCCATGACGGCCAGCATGACTGGCATGTAGGCGTTGAACACGATGCCTAAGCTGGTCAGGACGGCCACGCAGGTGGCAAAGGTCCCGGCCGAATCCGAGCCGTAATAGCCGGCGACCGTCGCCCTGTCCACACGCCGCATGGCACTTAGGCGGCTCAGCACCAAGTAGGTGAGGGTACCGATCACGACGTTCATTACGAACCCCAGGACCACGAAACCGGCGATGGCGCCGATGTTCGCTGGCTTGATTGCGGCGAGCTCCTCACCCCCGTGCCAGCCGATCGCCAGCAGCAGGTACATGGTCAGGGCCTGGAAGATCACATGCGGGAACTCGAACCGTACCTTCAGACTCGGGATCAGGAACCCGAAGTAGAAGAACAGCAGGAGCGGCTTGAACAGGTTATGGATGAAGTTATGCCAGAACTCATGCAGCATTGATCTCTCCTGTGAGTGGTGCCGCGATGAGGGAAGCTGTCAGTGCCGAAAGGCGTATCGCGTCATTCATGAGAGTCGCTCTCGCCGTCGCGATTTCCGCGACAGAACAAGTTCGATCAACAGCCAGTGGGAAGTAGCGGGCAGCTCGAAACGCGCTGTGGCGGACCGTGCCGGGTGCGGTAGCCATACAGCGCGCGAAGGCTACGAACGGCTGCGCGACGCTCGGAACCCGCTTCGAGGCTACGGTCGCCTCGGCCTGCGCCAGCATCCCCGAATACAACGGAACTAGTACGACCAGGCTCTGCAAGAACGCGGCGCCGCCCATAACCAGCTCCTACCTTGTCAGCGTGGGTCGCGCGTGTCGATGACCCACGGGTAGAAGCCATCAGCGCCATCTGCCGGCCACATCAACCGGAAAACAGTGCGTTAGCGAGCTTCATCGCTTACTGCATCTACGCAGGACTGTACACACGTACCCGGGCGATGAACACCCAATTGTAGATATCGCCCTAGCACCCTTTTCTGGCCGTCTCTCAGCGAAACGCCGAGTGGTCAATTGCACACGGGGGCAAGGAGTTCAGCCGCGGTCACTGCCCGGTGATGGCGGGTATGCACGCGCTGCTCCTGGGTGCATGCATCGTTGAAGTCTGGACGCTGCACCGACCGTTCATCCCCTGGCTGGGCTGGCCGATGCTGGCAGTCGTGCTGCTCAGCACCGTGGTCCGCGGGTGGTGCGTGGCCGTGCTCGGCAAACACTGGAACCCGAGGCCCACTGACCGTGATCGTGCTCAGCACTGCCAATCTCGTGGTATTCAACGTACGAATCTGCGCGGAGGATGCCGCATTGGGCTACGTCTGAGTCAGCACAGCCTATAGTGTCGGCATCGCCACCAGTCGCCGTCACGAAAGACAGCCGTGACCTCAACAGACCAGCTGATCAGGGCCGCGGTGCGCCTGTTCACCGAGATAAGCACCACACCTGACGATCAGCGAACTGGCAGCAAGCCTCAGTTCGTCACGAAACCCGCAGCAACGTCGCGACCGCGGAGGAGAATTGTCACGCACCGAGTTCGAGTTGGGTGCACTGAGCAGCGAGCCGCTGTTGGGCGGCGACGGCTAGCGGCGAGGCGATGATGACGGCCATTGACAAGGTGCCGGACGGGCAGCCCGACGAGCCGCTGGCCTACCTCGTCGTCGCGGAGGATGGCGGCCCTGAACGCAGCGTGCCGATATTTGATCAGCTATTTGTCGGTCGGGAATGCGCGGGAATTAGCGAGCCACGCCGGCTGGTGATCCCCGATCCTGAGATCTCCCGCACCCACCTCGAGATTCGGCTGGATGTCGCTGGCGATCAGGCCTTCGTTATCGACACCAGCACCAACGGCACGTTGCGCAACGGTGTTCGGTTAGCTGGGCAGGGCGTCTCTCCGCCAATCACCCCGCTGGCAGTTTCACCCGAAAACGTCCCGAATGCTAGGGTGCGGCGACCACGCGTTCTTATCCTCGTTGCCGCACAGGACATTCCGCGCCACAGAGGTGTAGGTGCTCACGACTGCCGTCACATTCTCATCGTTGTGGACCGGTGTCAGCCTTGCGCAGCCGCCAGTGCAGCATTGAACGTTTTACTCGGACGCATCACCGCCGTGGTCATGTCGCGGTCCGGCGCGTAGTAGCCAGCGATGTCCACCGCCTCGCCCTGTACCTCGGCGAGTTCGGTCACGATGACGTCTTCGTTCTCGGTCAACGCATCCGCTAGTCCGGCGAAGTGTTCCCGCAGTTCCTGATCATCGGTCTGCGCGGCAAGTTCTTGCGCCCAGTACATTGCGAGGTAGAACTGGCTTCCACGGTTGTCGAGCTCACCGGTCTTGCGTGACGGGCTCTTATTGTTGTCCAGCAGCTTGCCGGTCGCGGCATCCAGCGTCTTGGCCAGGATCTTGGCTCGCTCGTTGCCGGTCTTGATGCCCAGGTCTTCCAGACTGACGGCCAGCGCGAGGAATTCACCAAGCGAATCCCAGCGCAGATGATTCTCCTCCACCAGTTGCTTGACGTGCTTGGGCGCCGAACCGCCGGCCCCCGTTTCGTACATCCCGCCGCCGGCCATCAGCGGCACGATGGACAGCATCTTGGCGCTGGTGCCCAGCTCCAGGATCGGGAACAGGTCGGTGAGGTAGTCGCGCAGGATGTTGCCGGTAGCGGCGATGGTGTCCAGCCCGCGGATCAGGCGCTCCAGTGTGTAACGCATGGAACGCACTTGCGACATGATCTGGATGTCGAGGCCGTCGGTGTCGTGATCCTTCAGGTATGTCTTGACCTTCTTGATCAGTTCATTCTCGTGCGGCCGGTATGGGTCCAGCCAGAACAACACCGGCATGCCGGAGTTACGCGCGCGGGTGACGGCCAGCTTGACCCAGTCGCGGATCGGTGCGTCCTTGACTACGCACATGCGCCAGATATCGCCGGTTTCCACATTCTGCGTCAGCAGCACCTCGCCGGTGGCGAGGTCCACGATGTTGGCGACGCCGTCCTCGGGAATCTCGAACGTCTTGTCGTGCGAGCCGTACTCCTCCGCCTGCTGCGCCATGAGGCCGACGTTGGGGACCGTGCCCATGGTTGTCGGATCGAACTGGCCGTTGGTCTTACAGAAGTTGATGATCTCTTGATAGATGCGGGAGAAGGTGGACTCCGGGTTCACGGCCTTGGTGTCCTTGAGCTTTCCATCGGCGCCGTACATCTTGCCGCCCGCGCGGATCATCGCGGGCATCGAGGCGTCCACGATCACATCGCTCGGGGAATGGAAGTTGGAGATTCCCCTGGCCGAATCCACCATGGCCAGCTCGGGGCGGTGTTCGTGGCAACGGTGCAGGTCTTCGATGATCTCGTCGCGCTGCGACGCGGGCAGCGCCTCGATCTTGCTGTACAGATCGGACAACCCGTTGTTGACGTTGACGCCCAATTCGTCGAACAGCTCCTGGTGCTTGGCGAAGGCGTCCTTGTAGAAGATCTTGACGGCGTGGCCGAAGACGATGGGGTGCGAGACCTTCATCATCGTCGCCTTGACGTGCAGGGAGAACATCACGCCGGTCGTGTGTGCATCCTCCATCTGCTCTTCGTAGAACTGGCACAAGGCGTTCTTGCTCATGAACATGCTGTCGATGACGTCGCCGTCGCCCAACGACACCTTGGGCTTGAGCACAATCGTCTCGCCGCCCTTGGTCACCAGTTCCATCTTCACATCGCGCGCGCGGTCCAGAGTCATCGACTTCTCGCCGGCGTAGAAGTCGCCGCGCCGCATGTGCGCGACGTGGGTGCGCGACGCCATCGACCACTCGCCCATGCTGTGCGGGTTCTTGCGCGCGTACTCCTTCACCGCCTTGGGTGCGCGGCGGTCCGAGTTACCTTCCCGCAGCACCGGGTTCACAGCGCTGCCAAGGCATTTGGCGCAGTGGTTGCGGATTTCGCGTTCCTCATCGGTATTCGGGTCTTGCGGATAGTCCGGAAGCTTGTAGCCCTTGCCTTGCAGCTCCCTGATGGCGGCCACGAGCTGCGGCACTGAGGCGCTGATGTTCGGCAGCTTGATGACGTTGGTGTCCGGTAACTGCGTCAGCCGGCCAAGTTCGGCGAGGTTGTCCGGCACGCGCTGGTCTTCAGTCAGGTAACCGGGAAACTCGGCCAGGATACGTGTTGCCAGAGAGATGTCACTGGACTTGACCTGGATGCCTGCTGGCTCGGTAAATGCACGCACTATCGGCAGAAAGGCGTAGGTCGCCAGCATCGGCGCCTCGTCGGTCAGCGTGTAGAAAATGGTCGGCTGCTGGGCGCTCATGGTTGTTTCTCCCGGCGTCACTGTCGGTCAGATTTTGATGGGCTTCACGTTCTAACGGCGGCTATCAGTATCGCGGCTCCACAATCTCAGCCGATGCCCGGCTGCCGTCAATTCGGCGGCATGCCGCTTTTCCGCCGCCCTTGTCTCGCGACCTCACTGTCGGCAGTGCCGTCGGGCATGCCACCCGACGAATACGAGGCCGCCTAGTAGCGCCACAGCCAGGCCTCCCAGTGAGCCTCCGACCATAAGGTGACACTGATTGTGCCGCAAATGATTCGGGAAGAGGTATGGCCGGCGGCGATCACTTTCCCTTTCCCCGAAGGCCGTCGAGGGCGACCTCGGTCACCCTGTCGGCCAACTCGGCGTTGTAGCTCTGCATCGCTTGACACCCGACCATGAGTGTCTTTACTTCGGGGACCGTTACGTCCCGCCGCGCGGTTCCCGCGTGCTGGGCGGCGCTCAACAGGTCGGCGAGAAGGGCCAAGAAGTCCTTCTCGGCCTCAGGGACTGCGCTGTTGACGTCGATTCCGACGCCGGCCAGAGCCTCGACAAGGCCGCGATCAGCGGCTCCCCACTGCAACACCATCGACCGCAGGAACGTAAACAGTGCCTGGCCGGGTTGCTCGGACTCAAGCAGGGCATACCCCTCGTCGATGATGCGGCGCATCCGGTCGGCGATCACCGCCCGAAACAGCGCCTCTTTGGTCGGGAAATGCCGGTACACCGTGCCCGCACCAACTCCCGCGCGCCGGGCGATCTCATCAATCGGCACCGACAAACCGTCGGCCGCGAAGGTCTGGTAGGCGACCTCCAACACGCGCGCCCGGTTACGGGCCGCGTCGGCGCGCACCGGGCGATCGCTTTGAGCCAAGTCACACCTCCGAGGGCCTGCAAAAGGATTGACAAAACGGGGCGTACGTTCCGTATAGTTCAACTCAAGCGGAGCGCTCGCCCCGCTTAGTGAATCATAACGAGGAGCCCCTCATGACCAAATGGACCGCCGCCGACATTCCCGACCAGACCGGCCGCACCGCCATCATCACCGGCGCCAACACCGGCCTTGGCTTCGAGACCGCCGCCGCGCTCGCCGCCCGCGGCGCGCACGTGGTGCTGGCCGTGCGCAATCTCGAGAAGGGTAAGCAGGCAGCGGCACGCATCACCGCGGCCACTCCCGGCGCCGGCGTGGAGCTTCAGGAGCTCGACCTGACCTCGCTGGAGTCCGTGCGAGCCGCCGCGGCACAGCTGCGGTCCGATCACGACCGCATCGACCTGCTGATCAACAACGCCGGAGTGATGTATACGCCCAAGTCGACCACCAAGGACGGCTTCGAGATGCAGTTCGGCACCAATCACTTGGGCCACTTTGCGTTGACCGGTTTGCTGCTGGATCGGCTTCTGCCTGTTGCTGGTTCGCGGGTGGTCACCGTCAGCAGCCTCGGCCACCGCATTCGCGCCGCAATCCATTTCGACGACCTACAGTGGGAACGCAGCTATAGCCGGGTCGGCGCCTACGGGCAATCGAAGCTCGCCAATCTGCTGTTTACTTATGAACTCCAGCGTCGACTGGCCCCGCGCGGAACCACAATCGCGGTGGCGGCCCACCCGGGTGGCTCCAACACCGAGCTGATGCGCAACCTGCCCCGACTGGTCGCCGCAGCGTCCGCCCTACTGGAACCTTTGATGCAAAACGCCGACCTGGGGGCCCTGCCGACATTGCGTGCCGCCACCGATCCCGCCGTGCGTGGCGGACAGTATTTCGGACCCGACGGCTTCCAAGAAATACGGGGTTATCCGAAAGTCGTGGCCTCCAGCGCCAAGTCTCAAGACATCGAGCTACAGCGGCGGCTGTGGGCGGTCTCCGAAGAACTCACCGGGGTCGTCTATCCCGTCGGATGACCGCGGGCCGACCGTGAACGCGGACCAAATACATTGTGCTGCAATCCCCCCCGAGTCAGGTCAGGTCGCTGGGCAGCTCGTCGCTCAGCGCGGCCTGAGCGAGCAGTTCACCGAGCAGCGGCCCGAACTTCATGAGGTTGCTGCCGACGAACGCGACGACGCGGCCGCGGCGTGCCACCGTCCATCCGTCGCCGCCGGAGTCGAGCCACGGGGCGCGAGCCGTGACGCAGTCCACCTGGCCTACGGGCGAGAGCGACGGGAACAGCGCGCGCACAGTCGCGGGATCTGGCACCTCCTGCCCGAAGGCCCAGCGGCCCGTGCTGCCAAGCGGCAACCCGTAACCCTCGGGCGCGGACAGGCACGCGGCGCCGGCGGCGTCGGCGCCCTCGTAGGTGAAGCGAGTGTGCGGGGCGAACTCGAGGTCGAGCGGGCCGAACAGCACCGGCGTCTGGACGCCCGCGCAGATGAGCACGCGGTCGCCTCGCACCACGGCGCCGTCCGCAAGCGTCGTCGAGCCGTCGTCAGCGACCGATACGACCTCGGCGCGGGAGATGGCGACCCGCCGCGCCAAGGCGCCCAGCGCGCGGCGGATGCGCAGGCTGCCGCCGAGCGGATCGAATACTCCGGTCTCCCACGGCGCAGCCAAAAAAGGGATCCGCGCCGCGATCTCAGACCGGTCAAGCCAGGAGAACGCGGCGCCGGCATCCTTCATCGCCGCCGCGGTGTCATCGTGGGCGCCGACGGCGACAAAGCCCTCGGAGCCAAGCAGGCGCCCGGCGCCGAACTCGGCCTCCCAGCGCTGCCAGCCGACCCGGGCCTTCACAGCGAGCCGGCATAACGCCGGGCGCCGGTGCGCGATGCGGAAGATCCGCGCCAGTCCGGCGGACTGCTCGGCGAACGGCTCACCGCGCTCGAACACCATCACGCGCTCCCCGCGCCGCGACAGCTCATAGGCGGCCGCGAGTCCGCATATCCCCGCGCCGATGATGACAATCACGCCCTCGCCACCCCAGCGCTACTAAAAGAAGAACCCGGCGTACGGTGTCTCGCGCACCGCGAACAGCCGATCGGCCACGACAGGCGCTGCTGGATCGTCGGCCCGGGCCAGCCCGGCGACGGCGAGGCTGCGCCAGCTGGCGCCACCGAGCAGAACGGCGCCGAGCCCCTCAACACCGACGTGCAGTTGAGGGCGCCGGTCCGTCGGTTCGGCACCGTCGCCCGCGATGGTGAAGGTGGTTGAATTGCTCTGCAAGAGTGGGTCATTGACTGCGATGGTGACGGCGCCGTCTCCCTCATATCGGCGTGCTGCGAGTGCCTTCCGGGCGTCGACGACGCGGAGCCACGTTTCGTCGTGCACGGCGGTAACCTTCATGGCCCGCCGATCGAGAAGCAGCCAGGGCAGCGGATCGTCGACGGGCAGCATCCAGAACACCACGCGATCAACGAGATCGAGCCTGAGCAGGAAACGCAGTAGCCCGAGATAGGCGTCTATGGTGGGCGCGAAGAAATCCTCGACCACGATGGTGCGCTGATCGCTGACGAACCACGTCTCGGTGTCGATGGGGCGGTAGCGGGCGAATCCCGACTCGGATCCCGGTTCGCCGTGCACCGCGACATACGAAGCGCCCGAGAATGATTCGGTGCGCAGCCGCAGGCCCTGCCACCACACGCCCGGACGGTCGATGGTTCCCGGCCGGGACGGACGGTTGCCGGCATAGATCCGGGGCAGGACGTCCCATGCTTCGGCCGCGTCCAGCAGTCGCACCGGACCGCCCGCCCCAACGTCGGGACGCAGCGCCGCCCGTGCCGTCTGAACCTCCACGCTTTGCGATGAACTCGCTACGCCGTAGCCGTACCGCTCGTAGATCGTCGCCTCCGACGCCCGCAACGTTGCAACCACCTCACCCCGTGCGGCGATGTCGCGCAGCTGATGACGCATAAGGTCGGTGGCGATGCCGTTTCGGGTGAACGACGGCAGCACCCCGATGTGTGTCACGGCAGCGTGGCTCACGATCGCTCCGCCGGGAAGTGTCAGTCCGCTCGTCGTGGCGTCAGCGGTGCCAACGAGTTGTCCTCCGACGAATGCTCCGACGGTACGGCCGGGTTCGAGCAGCTTGGTGATCTGGCCGGGCGGCAGGTTCGACAGGGGTGGGAACCCGACCATGGCGGCGCGAAACACGTTAGCCGCAGCGATGAGGTCGTCCTCGCTGTCGAGAACACGGATCTCGGTGGTCATGCGGCCATCATGTCTGGTGCCTTCAGCGCCAGCCCGAGCACGTCGCTTAACGGATGGGCAGGCCGGTCAGCGCTCGCGAAATCACCAGGCGCTGGATCTCACTGGTTCCCTCGAAGATGGTGAAGACCTTTGCATCGCGGTGCATCCTCTCCACTGGGTAGTCGCGGGTATACCCATTGCCGCCCAGGATCTGGATGGCTTCGTCAGTCACATAGACCGCGGTCTCGCTTGCCACCAGCTTGGCCATCGAGCCCTCCGCAGAGTCGAAGCTCTGGTTGTTGCGCGCCATCCAGCCGGCCCGCCACACCAGCAGCCGAGCTGCGTCGATACGGCTTTTCATGTCTGCCAGCTTGAACGCCACCGCCTGGAACTCACCGATCTTGCGGCCGAATTGCTCACGCTGGCAGGCATACTCGAGGGCGTACTCATAGGCGGCCCGTGCCACGCCGACGGCCATCGCGCCCACAGTGGGCCGGGTCCGCTCAAAGGTCTTCATCGCCGCCTGCCCACCCGTGGAGGCGCCGGATTTGGCCCGGGCGATCCGCGCTTCGAACTTCTCCCGGCCGCCGAGAATCATGTCCTCGGGCAGCCGGACGTTGTCGAGGACCACCTCGGCGGTGTGCGACGCGCGGATCCCGTGCTTCTTGAATTTCTGCCCCTGGGCCAGACCTTTGGTGCCCGGCGGGATGACGAACGTGGCCTGGCCGCGAGTGCCGAGTTCGGGATAGACCGACACCACCACGATGTGGACGTTGGCGATACCGCCGTTGGTCGCCCAGGTTTTGGTGCCGTTGAGGACCCACTCACCGGCCGCCTCGTCGTAGCGTGCACGAGTGCGGATGGCGCCGACGTCAGAACCCGCGTCGGGCTCCGATGAGCAGAACGCACCCAGCTTCGGGTCGCCTGGCGTACCGAACATTTCGGGAAGCCAGCGGCCCAGCTGTTCGGGAGTTCCGTTACCGGCCAACGCCGCTGCGGCCAGGCCGGTGCCCATGATGGATAGTGCGATGCCGGCGTCGCCCCAGAACATCTCCTCGAACGCGGTCAGCATGCCCAGCCCGGTCGGCTCAGCAACCTGTTGCGCGAAAAAGTCGGGGGAGTAGAGGCCCACCTTGGCGGCCTCCTGGATCACGGGCCACGGAGTTTCCTCCCGTTCGTCCCATTCGGCCGCGGCAGGCCGGATGACCTCGGCCGCGAATTGGTGCACCCAATCGCGGACTTCGATCACGTCGTCGCTGAGTTGTAGTGAGAAGGTCACAGCTCTACTCCTGAAATAGATTGGTGGTCAGAGGTTTTCGGGGCTTCTGTGGTTGGTGTATTGCGCGAGGACACTGAGCGTTTGGTTGACCCACGCCTCGAAGTAACGGTCGTCATCGATGTTGCCGGGCGAGCGGCCGGTCAGCGCTTGCAGCGTTGCGGCGTGGGACAGCGACGCGATCGCGACGGCCGCGGCTGCCGCTGGATCCGGGATGCGCGTACGGCCGGAGCGATTGGACGCCGCCAGTTCGTCGGCGAATCGGTGATAGGCGTTGTCGGTGATGACCTGCCATGTCTTCTCGTCGAGATCGCCGAGCTCGTCGGGTTCGCGCAGCATGACCTTGAGCAAATCCTCGCTCTGGCTCAGGTTGTTCCAGATCAGCTGGCCTGCGGTGCGCACCGCCTGCTCGACGCTGCCTGGCTGCCCGGCGTCGTACTGCTCTCGCGCGGCCACGATGCTGTCGATCCGGTGCGCAACTGCGGCCTCCAACAGCTCGCGCTTGGAGGCGAAGTGCTTGTACAGCGCGCCCGACCCAGGCGCTAGGCCGGACGCTCGCTGAATGTCGGCCACCGACGTGGCCGCATACCCCTTGGCGGCGAAGAGCTTCAGCGCTGCGGCCAGCAGCCGATCACGTCCCGAGGCGAGCATGGTGAGAGAGTACTCACTCACTGTCGCTACGGCAAATACTTGCCTTCCGCATGGGCCCGAGCCGGCGCAGTACGGACTCAAACCGTGCTCGGTAAACCTCAAAAGTCCTCGATCATCCGCCATGCGCCTGTTTTCACGGATACTGATGCCATGCTGGGGCACCTGGGCATCAACGTGCCCGACCTCTCAGTCGCGAAGCGCTACTACGACGCGCTGATGCCACTAGTCGGATTCGAGCCGTTCTTCCACAGCGACGACGAATTCTCTTACAAGCCCGCCGACAACAAGCCCGGCACATACCTTTTCTTCTACCCGGCCACCCAGCCGGGGGCGTACTCGTCGGAACGAAGCGGCCTTCGACATCTAGCGTTCATTGTGCGGCGCCGATCCATGGTGCACGCCGTGCATGACCACGTCGTTCAGAGCGGCGGCACAGTCATCTACGCTCCACGGCATTTACCGCAGTACGCCGGCCACTATTACGCCACGTTTTGGTACGACCCGTTCGGTATCAAGCTCGAAGCCGTGTGTCACCACGACCGCGACTAGGGGAATGTGTGCCTCACAACCCCGGCAGCGCGGCGCTGGGCACGTCGTGGAACGGCGAGGCGAGCATCTCGCGTAATGCTCGCCCCCCCGTTGGGCCGCTAGACGACCCGTGTTAAAGATTAGGGCCCGCCTTGCCAATCCGCTGAAGAATCGCGCGAAAAGTACAGTGGGCCTATCGGATTACTGCTGTTCGCCTCTCAGGAGGCAACGGTGTGCGCGCTGATCACACGCGGATGCCGCCCCCGCTCATCCGCTCGGATTCGGGTAGGTCGAGGTAGCGCTCGAGGTTGCGATGCATGTTAATGACGCGCCGCTCCTCGCTGGAGAGCGTTAAGTGGGTGAAGCCGGGCTGGTGCATGCCGCGCTGTAAGCCCGCGAGCAATCGGATGTCCTGGGTCAGCACCACGCCAGGCTCAGCTTCCCCGGCGGTCATGCGGACGTCCGTCGGCTTGTTGCGCGCCGCGCCCGACGGCATCCGCGTCATCAAGAACATGACCAACTCGCCGTGATCGGGATCCGGGCCGGGCCGCGAACACATGATCGTCAAGTGGTCGGCGTTGGCCAGAAACGTCATGTTCGGGAACACGTTGTACTGATGCAGCCGAGTAATCCGGTCGGTGTCGGCCCAGTCGAGATCGACCCCGCGTTCGGCCGCAAATGCCCGCGTGCGCGCCGCAATCAAGTCCTGAACCGTCTGCCCGGGCTGGCGTTCGCCGGCGGGGAACGGCGCGCCTTCAGCAGCACCCATCAGCGCGCCCTGGGTGTAAACATAAGCATCCCAGACCTCTTCGTCGCTCAGCGCGCCGTCAAAGCGGGGACTCTGCACACCATAGGGCTGGTCAGACTTACCGGTGTGACCCCAGATCTGTTGTGGCGCGTGGATATCGTCAACACAGCGCAGCAATTCCGGATGCAGTGTCTGAATATGGTAAGTCTCGCTGTAGCCATCGGCGATCGTCTTCCAGTTGGCGTCGACCTCGACGGTGAGAGTGGCGTAGCAGCGGAAGTCGCCCAGATTGCACCAGGCGATGTCGTCGGGCACCGCCTCCAGATACTCGATCAACGGCATCGCGTTGACGTCGAGATTGACGAAGACGAGCCCCTCCCAGGTGTCGACCCTGGCCGGTACCAGCGGGAAGTCGGACATTCGTAGCGAGCCGAAGCCCTTGCGGTCGGGCACCCGCTTGAGCGCGCCGGCCAGGTCCCAGGTCCAGCCGTGGTAGCCGCATTTGAGTTCGTGCAGTCCCGAACCCGAGCCCACGCACAGCGAGTTGCCGCGATGGCGACAGGCATTCTGGAATGCGCGTAGGCCGCCGTCTGGTGCATCGGGGTC
Organism: uncultured Actinomycetota bacterium; assembly: GCA_963728815.1. GTDB lineage: Bacteria > Actinomycetota > Actinomycetes > Mycobacteriales > Mycobacteriaceae > Mycobacterium. Next base: position 261,298 of record CAVSLH010000008.1, on the reverse strand, counting down.
GCGGACGATCAGCACCCCGTACGGGCCGCAGCGGTACTCGAAGTAGTCGCCCGGCTCAGCCACATGGTCGGCCATGCAGGCGATCTGCCACACTTTCGGCCACATCCGTTCGATCTCGAGCGCAGCGAACGCCGGCGAGTAATAGCGCTCGGCCGGTACCGGGGTCGGGCATTCCGGCGGGGTGCCGATCGCGTCCTCGTCACGGGTGCGGGCCCGGTTGCCGGTGGTCACGTTCATGGGCGGAGCCCTTAGCGTGCCCCGCGCACCAGGCGCCCCGGACGGGCCCCGGTGTCGACATCGTTGCGACGGGTCACCGTTCCGCTGACGATCGTCGCCGCGTATCCACTTGCGCCCTGCAGGATCCGGTTGCCGCCGGCCGGCAGGTCGTAGGCCATCGCCGCGGGGTGCAGCCTCAGCGCGTTCATGTCGATCACGTTGATGTCGGCCTTCTTGCCCGGCTCGATCGTGCCGCGGTCGGTCAGACCGAACAGGTGGGCGGTATCCCGCGACTGCTTGCGGATCACGTATTCCAGCGACAGCTTGTCGCCGCGGTGACGGTCGCGCGCCCAGTGCGTCAGCAGGAACGTGGGATAGGAAGCGTCACAGATCATCCCGCAGTGCGCGCCGCCGTCGGAAAGCCCCAGCACGCCGGCGGGGTGCATCATCATCTCCCGGATCGCATCGCAGTTGCCGTCGGCGTAATTGAAGAGCGGCACCATCAGCATGGCGCTCGCGTCCGACTCGAGCATGAGGTCGTAGAGGGTCGCCAGCGGATCCTCGCCGCGCCCTTTGGCGATCGCGGCGACGGTGCGGTCGGGTGTGGGCTCATAGTCCGGCGGATCGCCGAGCGAGTAGAGCCGGTCCAGCGCGTGCTGCACGAAGGCGAACATGCCGTCGAACAACAGTGTTGGGTCAACGGGCAGGTCGTCCTCGGACAGGATCGCGGCCTTCACCGCGGGATCAGCAAGGCGCTGCGCGAGCTCGTCGCGGCTGCATTCGGCCTTCAGCCTGCGGTAGGTGGGCCGATGGGAGAAGCCATGATGCCCTTGGAATCCGATCATCATGCCGAACGGGCGCGCTGCGATCTGCGGGTGCAATCGACTGCCGGCCGCATGCGCGGCCGCAGAGAGGTCCAACTGCTCGCGCCAAAGGTTCGGATCGGCGTCCACCTGAATAAGAGCGAACGACACTGGTCGGTCGATTTCGCCGCTCAACCGCCGCATCCAGTCCAGTTCCTTCTTAGGGCCGACGATGTCCTCACCCGCGGCCCCCTGCGGGGCCAGCTCGAACACTGCCTGACCGCCGGCCGCCATGGCGCGGCCCAGGCCGAACAATTCATCTTCGGCGGCGAACGTACCGGGCACCGGTTCGCCGTCCATCGCTCGGTGGGCCAGGGTGCGGGAGGTCGAAAACCCGAGCGCGCCGACTTCGATCGCTTCTGTCACCAGCCGGGCCATCGTCGCAATGTCTTCGGGGGTGGCCGGCTCATTGCGGGCGCCCCGCTCACCCATCGCGTACGCGCGGACAGCGCCGTGGGCGACCTGGCTGCCCACGTCGATCGCAAACTTCTGCTTGCCGATCGCGTCGAGGTACTCGGGGTAGCTCTCCCAGCCCCACGTGATGCCCTCAGTGAGGGCGGTGCCGGGGATGTCCTCGACACCCTCCATCAACTTGATCAGCCATTCCTCGGTGCCGCGCCGCACCGGCGCAAAGCCGACACCGCAATTGCCGGTGACCACTGTCGTGACCCCGTGACCGCTGGACGGCTCAAGCAAGCCGTCCCAGCTCATCTGACCGTCGTAGTGGGTGTGGATGTCGACGAAGCCAGGGGCCACCACTTTCCCTGTCGCGTCAATGGTTTCGGCGGCCTCGCCGGCCATCGCCGGGTCGTCGGCACCGCGGCGGATAACGTCGGCAATCATGCCGTCCAAGATGGCGATGTCAGCGTGATAGCGCTCGGCGCCCGTGCCGTCGACGACAGTGCCACCGATGATCTTCAGGTCGAACATGAACTCCTCTGAGCCTCCTTCTGGTCGCCTGGCTGTGACGCGAGACGGGCAGCACGCCGATTCCGCGGTCGGCGGGGCGGCAAAACCCGGACTTGGACGGTTATTACGCGACGTCACGTAGCGTAACTCCTGACAGTATTCGCCGCGACAGAGCGAGTCAATGACGCTTGGCGCTGATCAGGCCGCAATCAACCTTGACCATGCGCTCGCCGTTGCCGCGAGCCGATCAGCAGGCAGGCCGCGCTACAAAACCCGGCCCCGGACAAGGGGACGTTGGTAGGTTCTGGGAATGCTCTTCGCGGCCCTGCGCGACATGCAATGGCGAAAGCGGCGCCTCATTATCGCGATCGTCAGCACCGGACTGATCTTCGGGATGACGCTCGTTCTGACCGGACTCGCGAACGGCTTTCGGGTCGAGGCAAAGCAAACCGTCGATTCCCTGGGTGTCGACGCATTCGTGGTCAAGGACGGCGCGGCCGGACCATTCCTGGGTTCGACGCCGTTCCCCGACGTTGACCTGGCCAGGGTGGCCGCTGAGCCCGGCGTCGTGGCTGCGGCCCCACTGGGCTGCGTGGGGACAATCATGAAGGAAGGCACATCAACGCGAAACGTCACGGCCTTCGGCGCGCCTGAGCACGGACCCGGCATGCCGCGCATCTCGGAGGGTCGGGCACCGTCGAGGCCGGACGAGGTCGCCACGTCGAGCACGCTGGGCCGGCACATCGGCGACACCCTGCAGGTCGGTGCGCACACATTGCGCATCGTCGGCATCGTGCCCAATTCGACTGCACTGGCGAAGATCCCCAACATCTTCCTGACGACCGTGGGCCTGCAGCAAGTGGCGTACAACGGGCAGCCGATGGTCACGTCGATCGGGGTCGTCGGCACACCCCGACAGCTCCCGGACGGCTACCAGACCTTCGATCGAGCGGGCGGTGTCAAGGACCTGGTGCGCCCGTTAAGGGTCGCAGTGAATTCGATCTCGGTCGTGGCTGTTTTGCTGTGGATCGTGGCGGTGCTAATCGTCGGATCAGTGGTCTACCTCTCCGCGCTCGAACGGCTGCGCGACTTTGCAGTGTTCAAGGCGATTGGCACGCGGACGCGCTCGATCATGGCCGGGCTCGCACTGCAGGCGCTCATCGTCGCGCTGCTCGCGGCGGCGCTGGGCGTCATCCTTGCGCAGCTGCTGGCACCGTTGTTCCCGATGATTGTCGCGGTCCCCGCCGGTGCCTACCTGCTGCTACCGATGGTCGCGATTGCGATCGGCCTGTTGGCTAGCCTCGCCGGACTGAAGCGCGTGGTGGCCGTCGATCCGGCGCTCGCGTTCGGAGGTCCCTAGCGGTGGGCGATCTCAGCATTCAGAACCTCGTCGTCGAGTACTACAGCGGTGGATACGCTCTCCGGCCGATCAACGGTTTGAACCTCGACGTGGCGGCCGGGTCGTTGGTGATCCTGCTCGGGCCCAGCGGCTGTGGGAAGACGACGCTGCTGTCCTGCCTCGGCGGCATACTGCGGCCGAAGTCTGGGGCGATCAAGTTCGATGGCGTCGACATCACGACTCTCGAGGGCGCCGCGCTGGCGAACTACCGGCGCGACAAGGTAGGCATCGTCTTCCAGGCGTTCAACCTGGTGCCGAGCCTGACCGCCGTCGAGAACGTGATGGTTCCGATGCGCGAGGCCGGGATGTCACGCGCGGCCGCACGCAAGCGTGCTGAGGAATTGCTGACGCGCGTCAATCTTGCACAGCGAATGAAACATCGACCGGGCGACCTGAGCGGCGGGCAGCAGCAACGCGTGGCGGTCGCTCGCGCGATCGCGCTGGATCCGCCGTTGATCCTCGCCGACGAACCGACCGCACACCTTGACTTCATCCAGGTGGAGGAGGTGCTGAGGTTGATCCGCGAACTTGCGGACGGGGAACGCGTGGTGGTGGTCGCCACCCACGACAGCCGGATGCTGCCGCTGGCTGATCGCGTCGTCGAGCTGACACCCGATTTCGCCGAGACGGACCGGCCACCCGAAACTGTCCAGCTCAAAGCCGGCGAGGTGCTGTTCGAGCAGAGCACGATGGGCCAGCTGATCTACGTGGTAACCGAAGGCGAGTTTGAGATTGTGCACGAATTGGCCGACGGCGGTGAGGAATTGTTCAAGGTGGTCGGGCCCGGGGACTACTTCGGCGAAATAGGTGTGCTGTTTCATCTGCCGCGCTCGGCGACCGCGCGCGCCCGCACCGACGCGACAGCCGTCGGCTACACGGCGCCGGCGTTTCGTGAACGGCTTGGTGCAGGGGGTCTGCGTGCCCTGATTGAGCACCGCGCCCTGGCCAAGGACTAATCCGGCACTCGGCTGCGCGATTTGAACGAATTTCGGCGCCGCGCCGTGGTGCGGGTTGTGTTTGTGTTGGCCGCCGCAAAGCGAGCGCACGGCGTCAATCCGTGAGTGAATGGCCTTGACGACTTCGTTCCCAAACCGCGCGGCTCGGCACGAAAAAGGGATGGAAAGGACGGTAGGCGTGGAGCCCGGTGATCGCGACGACGAGCAGGTTGACAAACCCACCGAATCCAAGCCAGTTCATCCCCTGCGCGCTGCGCTGACTCGGCGCGGCGCGCTGCTGGGGATGGGCGCAGTGGCCGGTATCGCCGCGGTGGATGTGGGCGGCTTTGCTTATGCGGGCGGCTGGCTGCGGCCCGACGCGCTGACCCCACTGACCCCATCGGGGTTCGCCGATCGCTTCGAACACGTCTATGGCCGTCACGATGGATTTCGCCGAAACCACGCCAAAGGGCTCAGTGTCACAGGGTCTTTCGCGAGCACTGGGGCAGGCGCGGCCATCTGCCGGGCAGCGGTCTTCCAGCCGGGCACCGTTGGGCTGATCGGCCGGTTTTCGCTGGGCGGCGGTCTGCCAGATCAGGCCGACAAGCCCGACACTGTCCGGGGTCTCGGCCTGTTGTTCCAAGGACCAAACGGCCAGCAGTGGCGTACGGCGGTGCTTAACATTCCCGTTTTCACCGACAGCACCCCAGAGGGGTTTTACGAGCGTTTGCTCGCGTCCAAACCCCTGCCCGACACGGGCAAGCCCGACCCACAGAGGATGGCCGCATTCCTCGCCCGGCATCCCGAGACCGCCGCGGCAATGAAGATCATCAAGCAGTCACCACCCAGTGCGGGATTCGCGGACAGCACGTTTCACGGGCTGAATGCTTTTCACTTCACCAATAGCGCCGGCGCGACTGTTCCGGTGCGCTGGTCCGCGGTTCCGCAGGAAGCCCCGGCAGCCCCGGCGGCCCCGGGGTCAGTGCCCGGCAAGGATTACCTGTTCGACGACCTCATCCGCGTGCTGGCACAGCGGCCGCAGACGTGGCGGCTGGTTCTCACGATCGGTGAGCCGGGCGATCCGACCAATGACGCCACCAAACCTTGGCCGGATTCACGGCGGTCCGTCGACGCCGGCACCATCACCATTACCGCAGCACAGACCGAGGAAGCCGGCAACGCGCGCGATATCAACTTCGACCCGACGGTGCTACCAGACGGCATCACCGCGTCCGACGATCCCTTGCTCGCCGCAAGGTCGGCCGTGTACGCGCGATCTTTCACCCGCCGTGCCGAGGAACCCAAGTCGCCCAGCGAGGTCAACGTCGCCCAGGTGCTCTCATGACAGGCGAAACAGACGAAATCACCACCGCCGCAGCGCGTTTCGCCCTCCCGTCCCGGATTCTGCACTGGCTGATGGCGCCGATGGTTATCGCGCAACTGCTCATCGGCGTGACCATGATCGCCTCCCTGAGCTACTACCCGCTGCTCCTGGCGATCCACCGGCCGTTAGGGGTGCTGATCCTGATCTTCGCCGTGATACGGCTGGTGAACCGGCTCACCCACAAGCTACCGCCGTTTTTGGCCACCATGAGCCCTGCCGAACGCCGCATCGCGTCGTGGTCGGAATACCTGCTCTATGCCTTGCTGCTGGTCCAGCCCCTGATCGGGTGGGCCATGCTGTCGGCCGCGAGATTGCCGATCGTCTCGCTGGGGCCGTTGCAGCTGCCCGGCATCGCACCGCACAACATCGATGTTTATGCGGTGCTGCGGGAGTGCCACGGTGTTTTCGCGTTCCTGTTATTCGCGACGTTCACCGCCCACATGTGCGCCGTTCTCTTCCACACGCTCGTGCTGCGCGACGGACTCATCAATCGCATGGCGCTGTGGCCCAACAAACCCGCATCCCCACAACAGGACGAAACCCAGGTCTGACGACAGCTGCACCAGCTCACAACGAACTCTTCAGTGCTGCAACGGTTTCGAGGTCATCGAGTGCGGCGACGCCGCGTCGCAACCCTTCCATGGCGATGTCTTCGACCTGCATTCCCCCCATCCCTGCGGTGATGAGCGGGGCGACGTACCCGTACAGCGCACCCTGCCTGAACCGCAGCCACAGATCGTCGCGATCCAGATCGGGCCCGCCGGCCGCCGCCAGCGCCTGCCGGTAGTCGTCGAGCAGGTCGCGTTGAGCCGCCCGGCGGTCTTCCGGCGTCAGACTGGTGATCAGGGTATAGGCGAGTTCGCGGGAAGGGTGCCCGCGCCGCACCGCCTGCCAATCCAGAAGTCCCGCTTCGCCGTCGCGGAAGTACATGTTGCCTGGATGAGCGTCGCCGTGCATGACCGTATGCGGGGGAGCGTCGATGAGCGCGGCGACAGCACGATAGTTGTCGGCGATGAAGCGGCCCTTATTAACCGGGAAGTCCACCGGGATGGTGGTGCGCTCGGCAAGCCGCTTCATCGAGGTTTTCATCAGGGAGCCGGTCAACAGGGAGGTGACGTCACCCGAGGGCGTGTAGAGCCATCCCAGCGGCCCGCGCCCGTTCCGCGGCAGGCGGTCCCAGAAGGTGGCGTGCAGGGTGGCCAGCAATTCGACGATGAGGCTGGCCTGGTCGGTGGAAAGCGGGTGCAAGGTGTCGGGGAAGACGCACGACGCCGGAAGATCCTCCAGGATCAGCAGGTATCGACCCGTCCAGGTGTCGAATACCGTCCCATAGGCTTCCGGGACGCCGGTGAGTTCGGGGGCGAGCTGACTGTAGAAGCGCACCTCGGTGTGCCCGAGCCGGCCAAGCTCACCCATCAACCGGGTAGCGGCGGTCTTAGCCACAATCTTGACGAACACCGATTCCGGTACCCCGTCTCCGGTCAGCCTCAGCCGTGCCCGCGACGACGTCCCCGCATCGCTGCCGAGGACACGGACCGACCTGACGGTACGGCCCATGACGTTCGAGAGGACCGCGGCGTCGATATCGCCGACCGCGCGGGGTAGCCCCGCCCAACTTCCCACGATTGCGTCCGTGGTCACCCGGCCGATGCCACGGCCCAGATGACCCGCCAGTCCGATGACGGAAACGGCCCGTCCCACTGGGTTTGTCATAACTGTCCATTCTGTTTGGGCTGACACCACGCGCTTGGCCAACGAGGTCGAGCGCAGTGGGTCCGCCAGGACAAAAGTAGCTGAATGTCTGGACATCAGACAAAGCTGGATTAATGTCTGATTTGTGGCACCAGGGCCCGCACCAGAAACTGCTCGACAAATTCGCGCTTCTCGGCTGGGGAGCGGTGCCGCCACGACGGCGCCAACAAGAACAAGGTTGTCGTGTGCAGCCACTGGACGATCGACCGAGGATCGAGATCGGGGTACAAGCGGCCCGCGCGCTTCCACCGTTGCAGCAGGGGCTCGTAGTGCCGCAACAGCAGCTCCACGATGGGTTGCGAACCAATTTCAAGAGCCGTGGGCACCGCGGTGCTCTCGGTGGCGAACAGCGCTTCGTTCAGCGGATTGCCTTCCACCGACTCCACCCGCGCCAGGACCATCTCAGGCAACGAACGGACCGGGTCGTCGGGGTGGCGCAGCGAGCGGACCAGGTCACCCAGCGCCCTGTCGACACGTGCCAGCATCAGGCCCAGCAGGACCGCGTCGCGGTTGGGGAAGTAGCGGTACAGGGTCGAGCGGGACACACCGGCTTCGTCGGCCACTTCGGCCATCCGGATCTGGGCGTTACCCCGACGCACGATGCAGCGGCCTGCGGCGTCCAAGAGGCGCCTGCGGGCTTCCTCGTCGTCGAGGATCGCGCGGTCGTCGCCCCACCACCGGCTCGGTTCCATACCGCCGATGTTACGGGATGTGTTGTGCCACCGGGTATCTGACGCGCGAATAAATCACGCCTAGAATGCCAAACCACGAATTCCGTTGCCGTGGCTAGTGATCCACGCTTACACCCGGAGCAGAGAGGGCAATGATGGGTTACTCCGCCGCGGACGAGTCGTTCACCCACCAGTTCCCGACAACTTTCGACCAGGTGCACGACCCTGATCCCACGTGGTCGGACCGCTGCTACTTCTTTGCCGCGTCCCCGGACGGCACGATGCTATTGGCCAGCGGTTACGGCAACAATCCGAACACCGGCAGCGGCCTGGGATATGTCAAAGTCAGTCTCGCCGATGGCCGGCACTGGGACCTGCTGGCCGGCCGGCCGGTCAGCGGCGCTGACCGCAACGACCTGAGCGCTGGACCGATGCGTTGGACCTGTATCGAGCCGCTGAAGAGGTGGCGTCTCGACATCGAACCCAACGACTCCGGTATCGAGTGGGAGCTCTACTACGAACCGACCGCCCCGATATGGGAGTTGCTTCCCATGAAGGTGCGAGACCAGAGCGGCCAGATGTTGGCCGACATGTATCACATGAAGGAACCGGGTCGGTGGAGCGGCTGGGTGCGAGTCGACGGCCAACAGATCAGCGTCGACGGGTTCCACGGCGGTCGGGACCGCACTTTCGGTGTGCGCGTGTCCGACAAGATCGACTTCTGGTTGTGGCTTGACGCCGGGTTCGAAGACCGCGCAATTGAAGCCTGGATCATCGAATCGGCCGACGGCACAGTCAATTACGTCGACGGCGGGATCACGTATGCAGACGGCACCTTGTCGAAGCGATTCGTTAAGATCGAGCACGACGTCGAATTCGACGGCGACCGCAAACGGCCCGCCCGTGCGGTGCTGGTTTTCACCGACGAGGACGGCAATACCCTGCGCGTCAGCGCCGACGCCGCACACCAGGACGTCAACGCCTACTACGGGCTGCCGATGGCGCACTGCCAGTACCAGGACCTGGGTAATGGGGCGTATTTCATCCACTTCCAATGGGACAGCACCGATCCCGGGCAACTCAGCGAGAGCGAAGGCAAATCGATGGCGCTCGACCAGCTGATGCGGTTCCAGCTCGACGGCACCACCGGTTGGGGCATCTTCGAGTTGCTGCTCGGCGGTCAGGGCTACCGCCGCTACCCAAGCTGGACGGTGATGGACATGTCCGCCTTCACCCAGGACAAGACCCCGGTCGATCGTCTGCCCGCAGACAGCTAGGCCTGTTTTAGTCGAAGGAGTTCGTCAATGACGCTGGACACCAACGTGAACGAGCGATTGACCGCCTGGCTACGCAGGCAACTACCCGACGCCGACGATGTCCGTGTCGAGGGCCTTGACCGGGTGAACTTCGGACATTCCGCGGAGATGATGGTGCTGACCATCGTGACGCGACGCGGCCATCGAGATACGCGTCAGGACGTCGTGCTGCGGGTGCGCCCCAAACCGCCTGCGCTGCTGGAACCCTACGACCTCGCACGCCAGTTCACCATCCTGCGCGCATTAGAGGACACCGCGGTCCGGGCCCCTCGGGCATTGTGGCTCGAGGACAGCGGCGATGTCCTTGGGCGGCCTTTCTTCGTCATGGAACGCGTCGGCGGTGACGTCTATGAAATGCAGGCACCCGCCGACGTCGCCGACGAAACCGTGGTGCGGATGTGCCAGAGCCTGGCCGAACAACTCGCGGCGATCCACTCGGTTGACCTCGGGCGGACGGGGCTCGGTGCGCTCGATGACGGTCGCCACCACCTCGACCGCGAACTCGACCACTGGGCCGGCGAGATGGACCGGGTCAAGCGTGATTCCCTGCCCGCCCTCGAACGGCTCCTGCAGGCGTTGCGCGCTAGCAAGCCCGAGCCGTGCCCCAGGGTCACTCTGGTGCATGGCGACGCCAAACCGGGCAACTTCGCGTTCGACAACGGCGTCGTCAGCGCGGTCTTCGACTGGGAGATGACGACGGTCGGCGACCCCTTGACCGACATCGGATGGCTCGAACTGCTTTGGATGCAGCCCGTCGGCATCACTAGCCATCCTGCCGCGCTTTCCATCGATGCCCTGGTCTCACATTACGAAACGACCAGTGGGATCAGGCTGCAGAACCGTTCGTGGTATCGCGCGTTCAACGCCTACAAGATGGCCGTCATCTGCCTCATCGGCGCAATGCTCATCGACGGCGGCTACAGCGAGGACGAAAAACTCATGCTTGCCGCCTACGGCACCTCGTTGCTGACCCGGGTCGGCTTATCCGAACTCGGCATTGACGAAACCCCCGATGACGGTCCCGTCCTCCCGCGCGACGAACGCGTCCAGCAGGTCCAGGCACACGCAACGCCGGCGCACTAGGGCGTCCATCGCCGACGTTGCAGATCGTCGCCGTCGTAGCGGCAGGGTTGCCCGCGCTGGAAGTGACGACGCTCGATGCGTCTCAAACATCGACTGACCGACGGCGCGAGCCGAAGCCATCGCAGGATTTGGGACCAATGCCTCTGCCGCGGCGCAGTGGTCACCATTAATTTGATGTCTACCTTGACGATTCGCGTCGAGAGTTCGTTACACGGACATTAACAATGTGTGGCCGCGAAACAACGAAACAAGGAGTTGTCGTGCCCAGTGAGCCCATTGTCGGCCAATTGAGCAGTGCCCCGCACGGCGCAGGGGCGCGAGTTGAGGCCGACACCAACCGGCGACTGGTCCGTTTGCTCGAGCAGGTCGACGACCTATTGACCAGCTTGTCGGATGCGGAGTTCTCATGGGCTGACTGGCTATCTGCCATTGCGCCCGAGCATCGGTCAAGCGCGCGAAACCTTGTGCACTATTGGGCGATTCGCCAATTCGATTTGCGGGAACTGCAAACGGGGCTTGCGGTATTTGGGCTTTCGTCATTGGGCCGCAGCGAACCACATGTTCAGGCCACGCTTGCTGCGGTTCGCTCAGCGATCGCCGCCATGGTGGGCGGAAGGTGGCAGCCGCCTCCACCGTCGGCGGTGCCCATTGAGCAGGGACCAAAAATCTTGCGACAACACACAGTGGAGCTGCTGGGGCCCCGCCCCGCCCATCGCATGGCACGCATCATGGTCACGCTGCCATCGGAGGCCGCAACCGACCCCGACTTGGTACGCGGATTCGTGCAGCGAGGCATGAACATCGCACGGATCAACTGCGCCCACGATGATGTACAGGCGTGGCGCGCGATGGCGCACCATGTCCGGGAGGCGGCCGCATGTGCAGGCACAACATGTCGGGTGGCGATGGATCTGGCCGGGCCGAAGCTGCGAACCGGGCCCCTGGAACCGGGACCGCGCGTCGTCAAACTACGTCCGCAAAGAGACGCTCTCGGTCAGGTCGTCGCCCCGGCGCGGGCGTGGCTGACGTCGACTGAGGAGCCGACCGACCCGCCGGAACCCGGCATGGTGTTGGTTACGGTGCCGCGGCACTGGCTGACCAACCGCGCTGCCGGCGATGTACTGATTTTGCAGGACGCACGTGGGTCCAAGCGTGAACTCGTTCTGGAGGCTGTTGCTGATACCGCGGGCGGATTCGTGATGACCGCGCGAAAAACAACCTACTTGCAAACCGGAACGGTGCTGCATGCCGGAGACAGTGGGGAGTCGACCGAAGTTGGCAAGCTGCCCGAGACGGAGCAGAGCTTGGTGCTGCACTTTGGCGACCTTCTGCAGCTGATGCGCGACTGTTCACCGGCCCCGGTCGACGGTGGCCAAGCTATTCCGCGCATCGGTTGCACGCTGCACGAGGCGTTCGACCATGCCCATGTCGGTGATGCGGTCCACTTTGACGACGGCAAGATCGGTGGGCGGGTGGTGTCGGTCGACCGCGATGTCCTCACCGTGCGCATCGACCACCCGGAGCAGGGGCAAGCCCGCCTGAAGGCCGGCAAAGGCATCAATATGCCTGACACCGACTTGCCGATATCGGCGCTCACCGACCGCGACGCCGCTGACTTGTCAGCCGTGGTCGAACTGGCGGATCTGGTCGAGATGTCGTTCATGCGCACCCCGTCCGATGTCGAGAAGCTGCTCGATGAGCTCGGCCGGCTAGGTGGTGACAACTTGGGCATCGTGCTCAAGATCGAAACCCGGCAGGGCTTCGAACACCTGCCGCAGCTGTTGCTTACAGCGATGCGCCGGCCCCAGGTCGGGGTGATGATCGCTCGCGGCGATCTGGCGGTCGAGTGCGGTTATGAGCGGATGGCCGAGTTGCAGGAGGAGATTCTGTGGTTGTGTGAGGCCGCGCACCTGCCGGTGATCTGGGCGACGCAGGTGCTCGAGCAGCTCGCCAAGACCGGGCTTCCGTCCCGCGCCGAGATCAGCGATGCGGCGATGAGCGAGCGGGCCGAGTGCGTGATGCTGAACAAGGGCCCGTACCTCAACAACGCGGTCACCGTGCTCGACAACATCATGCGGCGAATGGGAGGGCACCACTACAAGAAGAACGCGTTGTTCCGTCCGCTGCGGTCTTGGTCGGCAGAGTCGGCGCACTGAGGCTTCCGTCTGTTCAGCGAACATGAGGTCAGCGGCCCGGGGAGGGGCATCGACGTCCGCATTCCCGCAATAGTTAACGGGTCTTGACTGGTCCCTACGACGTAGATTTGACCCGAGACATTGAAGAGGAGTCCACGGTGCCGATATTCATGGTCGAGCGCACATACGCCGAAGAACTGGAACCCAGCTTCGAGGCCGCCGACGGAATCAATCGGATCAACGCCGAGGAGGGCGTTCGCTGGCTGTACTCATTTCTGTCAGCCGACAAACGAAAGACGTACTGCCTGTATGAGGCACCCTCGCCGGAGGCCATCAGAACCGCGGCCGCGCGTGCCGGTCTTCCTGCCGATGTCGTCGTCGAGGTAAGTAATCGCGTCATGCCGGACGGCGCATTGTCCGACATCTGAAGCTTCACCCGAGCAGCTCGTGATCGGCGGCGTACATCGCCGCCTGGGTACGATTCGCGGCGCCGGTCTTGATCAGGATGCTGCGCACATGGTTGGCGGCCGTGTTGGTGCTGATGTAGAGGCGTTCGCCGATCGCCCGATTGCTCAGCCCCGCGGCCAGCAGCCGCAGCACTTCGACCTCCCGGTCCGTCAGACCATCCGGACCCGTTGTCAGCAACGAATCCACCAGGTCAATAACCCGGGCCTGACCGATCGGCGCGGCGATGGCGCGGGCCTCATCGGCCAGGCGCCGGGCCTCCTCGATGCGATCGCGTGACGCCGCAAACAACGCTTGCCTGGCCAGCGTCTCCGTCACATGAACCACGGAGCCCATCCGCCGGTCCATCTCGAGTGCCGCGCCGAAATGACGCTCGGCCGCACCGTTGTCACCACCAAGCGCCGCGATCCGGGCGAGATATCGGTCGGCACTGCCGAATAGTGCGACGAACTGACCGGCCACCAGGTTCTTGCCGACATAACGCGCGAGGTACGGGCGCAGCGCGTGGACCGCTTCGCGGTTGCCCAGTTCTAACGCCGCCTCCACCATGAACACCAGCTCCATCGGCCACTGCGCCTCGTCGGTGTGATCGCCGAGATTGCGGTTGAGCAGCTGATTCAGCGCGCGGGTCATGCCACGTTCGCAGTTGAGCTCGGTATACAGCGCAAGCAAGCCGGGCACCCAGCGGCCGGCGAACGTTTCGCTGCCGTCGACAAACCCGCTGAACCTTTTCAGGTCGCCGGTTTCGCGGCGGATCATGAACATCTGGACCCCGTGTGAGCCCTCGGTGTCGTCTCCGCCGAACGACTGACCCGTGCGCAATGCGATATCAGCCCACCGTTCGGCGCCGGCGAAGTCGCCGCGCAGATAGGCCAGCGCTTGCTCGACGCACGCGCAGACGAAGCCGAAGAAGGATTGTCCGCAGGCTTGGACCGCTCGCTGTATGTGGGCGGCCGACGCGGCTAGCCCGTCGGGCCGGCCGGCCAGATAGCTGACCATGGCGCCGAAGTGCGAGGCCGACCCCAGCGCCTCGTAGTCGCGGCGCGATAGCGCGATACGCGAGGCCTCGGCTGAACGCTCCAATTGGATTTCGCACATCTCCGGGGTGAGACCGTGCCAGAGGCTCGTCGTGAGAGTGTGCAACGTAACCGCTGGATCGTCGGCGACCCGCGCGCGTTCGATGGCGCGGCTACCGATTTCGCGAGCATGTGCCGACTCGCCGGCGAACGCCAGCGCTCGTCCAAAACTGCCGAGAGCCTGCACATAGCGTGGGTCGTCGGTGTTCAACCCGCACGATTCCAGCGCCGATGCCAGCAGGTCGGCCGCCTTCGAGTCGGCCCCCCAGCGGCGCCAATTCGCGTCCTCGTAGCCGACGGCCGCCTCCAGCCGGATGAGCGGGTCGTCCATCGCGCTGATGCGTTCGTAAATGGCCCGCGCGCGGGAGAAATCACCTGCGCGCACGTGGTTCGCGGCCGCACCGAGGTTCATCCTTGCCCGATCCGCGAGGCTCAGCTCGGGAAGCGACGCCGCACGCTCGAACCATTTCGCCGCGTCCTCATAGGCCAGGCTCTGTTCGGCCATCCGGGCCGCCTGACGCGCGTATCGCAACGCCTGCTCGTGGTAGCCCAGCACGTGCGCCAGCAGGTAGTGGTTTGCCAAACGGGGAACAACCGATGGGTCCGCGCGCCCGTCGAGCGCTTCGGCGGCCCGCGCGTGCATGATCCGCAGCCGGGATGCCGCCATCCCGCCGATGACGGCCTCGCGGGTGAGCGCGTGCACGAACGCGAACTCACCGTCGGAGTCCTGAACCGCCCGGACCAGCCCGACGGCTTCGGCAGAATCTATAGCTGCCAGCGTCGCGGTGAGATCGGTCTCGCAGGTCGCGATGAGCGCGGGCAGATCAAACGTTTGACCCAGCACCGCTGCCTGCTCAATGACTCCCCGGATGCTGGCACCCAGTCCGCCAAGACGGCGGGCAATGGCATCTCCGATCGATGCCGGGACGGTCTGTTGCACACTCAGGGTGGCTAGCCCGCCCCGCATTTCCAGGTCATTGACCAGTTCGGTCAAGAAGAACGGATTGCCGCCGGTCTTGTCACGCAGCAGGGCAGCGGCCGTGCGCGCCGACGCGGGAGCCAGCTGCTGGGTTCGGCTGACGAACTCGGCGATCGCCTCGGTGTCCAGGCCCGCGAGATCTAGGCGCCGGACACCGTCGAACCGGTGCAGTTCGGCTAGCCGGGTGGTGAGCTCATCGGAGCGGTCCGGCGGGGTCGTGCGGAACGTGGCCACCACCAGCATGCGGACGTCGGCGCAGCCGATCAGCACGTGTTCGAGCATCGCGAGGGTGGGCAGCTGCGCCCAATGCAGGTCGTCGAGGATCAACGCGATTGGGCGATCGATCGCCAAGCGCCGCAGGAAGCCGGTCAGCGCGTCGAAAAGGGCGCGTCGGACAGTGCCGTTGTCCTCTGCTGCGCCGGTATCGGGCAGGTGCCGATCTACTTGGGTTGTCAGCCGCCGCAGTTGCGGTGCAGCGTCGGCCAGTGGGTCCGCCATCGAACCCGGTGGACCGGCGATCAGCAGGCGATCCAGCGCTTCGGCGAACGGTGCGTACGGAACGTCCGCATCGGCCGTCGAGCTGCCCACCAGCACCGCGACGTCATAGTCGGCCAGCGTGCCGGCGACCTCGGCGGCCAGGCGCGTCTTGCCCGCACCTGGTTCACCGCCGATGAACACCGCCTGGCGGTTGCCACTCTCGACCCGCTCCCAGGCCTGCTCGAACGCCGCGAGCTCCGCGGCGCGACCCACGAGCGGCCCGCGGCGACGTGCGGTCAATTCGGCTGGAAGTGGTGGTGGCACCCACTGCGCCATGGGATCAACGTAACCGCGCCGATGCTGGCCGGTCGATAGTCAGATCTGACTATCGTGGGGCGCATCGGAAATGCCTCGTTGTGGTCATGACGCGCGACCTCCTCGGCTCGTAGCGTCGCGGTATCAAGACCTGCGAAGCAAGAAGGTGAGGGCCATGAGCCTGACAACCGCAACCGACGAACTGCGCACCAAGCTGGGCGCGGAGTTAATCCTGCCCGACGACCCTGGATACGACGAGGCTCGGGCGCTCCACAACGCCATGATCGACAAGCGGCCGGCGGTGATCGCGCGATGCCGATCCGCCGCCGACATCGCGACCGCTCTCGACTTCGCGCGGAAGTCGAACATCGCGGTCGCTGTCCGCGGGGGCGGCCACAACGGCCCTGGTTTCGGCTCCGTCGAGGGTGGCCTTGTCATCGACCTGTCGCGGATGAACCGAATTGACGTGGACTCCGACCGGCGCACCGCCCGTGTTCAAGGCGGCTCGACATGGGGCCAGGTGGACGCTGCGACCCACGCCTACGGTCTGGCGACGCCTTCCGGCATCATCTCCACCACCGGCGTCGGCGGCCTCACCCTGGGCGGTGGCCACGGCTACCTGTCCCGCAAGCATGGCCTGACCATCGACAACCTACTGGAGGCCGAGGTCGTCTTGGCCGACGGTCGCGTGGTGACAGCGTCCGAATCCGAGCACCCCGACCTGTTCTGGGCGCTGCGCGGCGGCGGCGGAAACTTCGGCGTGGTCGCCTCATTCACCTTCCGCTTGCATCCTGTGCATACCGTGATCTGCGGTCCTACGGCGTGGCCGTCATCGGCCACCGCCGACATCCTCGGGTGGTACCGGGACTTCCTCCCCGCTCAAGACGAGGATCTCTACGGTTTCTTCGCAGCCATGACCGTCCCGCCGGTGGCGCCGTTCCCCGAGGCCTTCCACCTGCAGAAGGCGTGTGCTGTGGTCTGGTGCTACACGGGCGATCCCGCAAGGGCCGATGAGGCGTTCGCGCCGGTCCGGCAGATGGAGCCGGCCTTCGACGGTCTCGGTGCGGCTCCCTACCCCGCGCTGCAGTCCACCTTTGATGGCCTGTATCCGAAAGGACTGCAGTGGTATTGGCGTGGCGACTTCTTCCGGACCGTCGCCGACGGTGCGGTTGAAGCCCATGCCCGCTTCACCGAGGAACTGCCGACCATGCACTCCACGATGCACCTCTACCCGATCGACGGGGCGGTGCATCGCGTCGGACAAACCGACACCGCGTGGGCGTACCGGGACGTCAACTTCTCGCAGGTCATCGCGGGAGTCGATCCGGACCCGGCCAACGCGGAGGTGTTGAAGCGGTGGACGGTGGATTATTGGGACGCCACTCACCCGTACTCGGCGGGCGGAGCCTACGTCAACTTCATGATGGACGAAGGCCAAGACCGAATCCGGGCGACCTACGGTCCGAACTACCGACGGCTCAGTGAAGTCAAGGCGCAATACGATCCCGGCAACGTGTTCCGCATCAACCAGAACATCCAGCCGGCGGGATCGCACGGGGCCTAAGCACCGGACCGCCTGCCCGCGGTGTGGTGGTTGCCGCGCTCGGCCAGCACCCGAGCGGTTAGGAGTGCGGCCACCATCATGGCGACGCAGATAAGTCCGTCATCTTTGAGGCCCCACCTCACCGCGGCCAGCGTCGCCGCTCCCGCCACGCACAGCAGCATGCCGACTGCCGCGCCCCGCGAGGCCGAGGTGATCGTGGGGGCGCCGTCCCAGCCGGACAGGGGGTTGTTCTCCAGGGGCCGCAGCGCCGTGAACAACACCGCCACGACGGCGACCATGATGAGCAGCTGCATGGCGCTGATCGCGAGGAAATGCTGCTGGCCGCGGTAGCGAGGATGCCCGAGGCTGTCGAAGAGCAGGTGCACGCCCAGCAGCGCGGGCATATGCCACAGGTACAGCGTCATGGCTCCGGAGTTGCCGATCGCGGTCAACCACCACACCCGCGGCCGCTGCGCCCATCGGGCGATCGCCGGCGCGGCGAGGATTGCCAACGCGCTCAAGATGATGGCGTGCCCGGCTAGCAGCAGCGACGGCGGGCTCGTGTTGGAAAGACGGTGGTCCCCGGTGCCGACCATGCTCAGTTCATAGGGCCCCCACTGCACCAGCGCGACGTTGGCCGCCAGCAGCACCGCCACCGTGCCCAGCGCGGCGCGGCCGGTGAGCAGCCGGCGGCGGTAGGCGACGCCGAACATGGCTGGGATGAGCCAGACCGCGAGGTTGAGATAACCCAGCGGCGCCGCGGCGGGCCAGTGCAGCCTGACGATGTCAATGACCGCGATGGCCCCGTAGACGATGACCACGCCTGCGGCGAGGCGGGCGGTGGTGGTGATGCGATACAGCACCGGCATCGCGGCCAACACCAGCACATAGGCGCCCAGAAACCACAGCAGCTGAAGACTGACGCCGGCAATGGGGTCATAGACGTGCTTGGGTAGCACCGGATACAGCAGGGTCAGCGCTAACGCCCAAAACGCGAGGTAATAAAAGACCGGCCGAAACAGCCTGGTGCAGCGTTTCATCAGCCAGCCGCCCCAGTTAGTGCCGGGCCGCCAGGACGCCTCGCACGCCGCGACACCGGCAAAGAAGAACAGCGGCATGATCTGAAAAATCCAAGTCAGGGCCTGAAACACCGTCGAGGTGGTGAGGAGGTTCTCCCAAATCAGCACGTCATTACGGATGACGCTGGTGGCCATTACGGTGTGGCCGACCACCACGCCGATCAGGGCGGTGATACGGATGACATCAATGGCGCGGTCGCGGTCGGCCGGGGTGCGGTCGGTGAGTTCGGTGGGGCTGGGAAAGCCCAGCTGTGCAGTCGGTCGTAATTTCACCCGAAAAGCGTCGCTGATCGGCGAACGCCCCCGCCTGCGTAGTTCTACCCGTCTTGGCTGCGTAGCTCTACTGGAGGTGTTGGCGTTCCCGACACCCCCTGCGACTACTGCTCGCCGCGGATCACTCGACCACCGGCTACGCGACGTTATGGACTAATAGTCCGTAATAATCGCGAGACATTCTAGGGGCTGGCACTCGTGGATTCCGGCCCGGCGCATGGCCGCGGGCTGGGCCAAGTCCTGCTCAATATCATCAGCATTTACCGTTGGTACCCAGACGATTTGAATTCGCTGAACAGGATGATCGGGCTGAATTCGCGCAGTGCGCAACGGTGCGGACTGGAGGCGCCGCCCGCGATTGACACTGTGACTACGACCATTGTCTACTAGTCGCTACAGGTCAGCGTGTCGGATCGCACGCAGTCCAAAAGGAGGGCGGCTTTGAACAAGGACGATCTGATCCTGATCAGCGTGGACGATCACATCGCCGAGCCGGCGGACATGTTCGACGCGCATGTCCCCGCGAAGTACAAGGACCTCGCACCCCGGGTGGTCCTAGAGCCCGATGGCATCCAGCAGTGGTACTACGGCGAGATTCGCGGACGGAACATGGGCCTGAATGCCGTGGCAGGCAAACCCCGCGAGATGTACAACGTCGACGCCTCGCGCTACGACGAGATGCGTCCCGGGTGCTTCAACGTCGATGAGCGGGTTCGCGATATGAACGCCGGCGGCCAGCTGGCAGGTTTGAACTTCCCGAACTTCATCGGCTTCTCGGGTCAGGTGCTCAACCAGGGCCCCGACCACGACGTCAACCTGGTGATGATCAAGGCCTACAACGACTGGCACGTCGACGAGTGGTGCGCGGCGTACCCAGGGCGGTTCATCCCCTGCGGCATCTTGTCGCTGTACGACGTCGCCGAAGCGGCCAAGGAAGTCAAACGGCTCGCAGCCAAGGGTTGCCACGCGGTGACGTTCTCGGAGAATCCAGAAGCGTTGCAAATGCCCAGCATCCATACCAAGTATTGGTATCCGCTGTTCGAGGCCGTCTGCGAGAACAACACGGTGCTGTGCACCCATGTCGGCTCCGCGTCGCGATCTCCGATGGTGTCGACGGACGCTCCGCCCAGCGTGATGATGACGGCATCCTCGATGATGAGCATGTTCACGTTCACCGAGCTGATCTGGGCCCAGTTCTACGCCGACTTCCCGGAGATCAAGTTCTCGCTCACCGAGGGCGACGTCGGCTGGATACCGTACTTCCTCTGGCGTGCTGAGCATGTCTACAACCGGCACTCGGGCTGGACGCTCGCGAAGTTCCCACCGGGCTACAGCGGACCCATCGATGTGTTCAAGCGACACTTCTACACCTGCTTCATCAGCGACAAAGTCGGCGTGAAGAACATGGACTGGTTCAACGAGGACATGTTGTGCTGGGAGTCCGACTTCCCGCATTCCGACAGCAATTGGCCGTTCGCGCCGGAGGACGTCATGGAGACCATGGGCCACCTCGACGACGCGGTCATCAACAAGATCACCCACGAAAACGCCATGGCCGCATACTCGTTCGATCCGTTCCGGTACATCCCCAAGGAGCAGGCCCGTGCCGGCTACCTCCGCACCCAGGCCACAGACGTGGACGTGGTCACTCATGTCGGCCACCAGGCCAGTCAGCGTGACCTCGACGCTTGGACTCGGATGACCCAGTTCGCCTTGCAGGCACAGGGATCGGCGCCGGTGACGGCAGAGGCCTCCGGTATCGCCGGGCGCGCCACAACGCTGGGTAACTGAGCGTGGTACGCCACGCCCTGGCACCGTTCACAGACTGGCGTGTGCTGGAGTTGTCGAATGGGATCGCGGTGTCGTACTGCGGCAAGATGTTCGCCGACGCGGGTGCCGATGTCGTGAAAGTCGAATCACCGCAAGGCGATCTGTTGCGCGGCTGGTCAGCCGGGGGACCGGCCGGGGCATTGTTCGGCTATCTGGCTGCGGGCAAGAAGTCGGTGACCCAGCAGAAAGATGCGGAGATCACGGCGCTGCTTGCTGGCGCCGACATCGTGCTCACCGACCTGACCGACGGTTGGACGCTCGACGGCATCACAGCGTACACCGGTCCGTCGGCCGTCGTTGTGGCCGTGACGCCATTCGGAACGACGGGTCCCTACGTCGAGAACCACTTCGCTGCAAGCGAATTCATTCTGCAGGCATTGTGCGGGTCGATCGCCGGCCGAGGCTGGCCGGATGACGAACCTGTCCAGGCAGGCGGTCGGCTCGGTGAGTGGTTGGCGGGCACATTCGCCGCGGCGGTGGCCGCCGCCGCGGCCCGCCACGCCGGCCGAGGCGGCCGCGGCGAGATCATCGACGTCTCGACGTACGAGGCGATGGTGATCGCGATGAGTCTGTCCACTATGTCGGCCAGTGTGCTGGGTGTGGATTCCATTCTGCAGCAACGCAGTTTGGAACTGCCGTCGATCGTTCCCACGGCCGACGGGATGGTCGGCTTCTGCACCATCACCGCACAGCAATTCCAAGACTTTCTGGTGATGATTGATCGCGCCGACCTGATCGACGACGCCGAGCTGGCCTCGATGCCCGGGCGAATTGCGCGCCGGGACGAATTCATCGGCATGGTCACACAGTGGACGGAGATCCGTACTACGCAAGAGATCGTCGATCTCGCGGTAGCGTTCCGAATTCCAGTGGCCCCCATAGCAACCCCCGTCACTCTCCCAATGGTCGACCACTTCGTGCGACGCGGTGTATTCATCGAATCGGAGCTCGGGGTGATTCAGCCGCGGGTGCCGTATCGCAGCGACGCGATGATGACAAAGCCGCCCGGACGGCCTGCGCAACTCGGCGCCGACAACGGCCGTGTCGACTGGCGGCCGCGACCGGAGCGCCAGCACTTTGCCGACGCCGCCGCACTTCCGTTGTCAGACATACGGGTGACCGACCTGACCGCCTTCTGGGCGGGCCCGGTGGCGACCCAGCTCCTCGGCGCCCTTGGCGCCGATGTGATCAAAGTCGAGGGCGTTCGTCGCCCGGACGGCATGAGGTTTTCGGGTGGCCGCCCACCCAGCTCCGACCAGTGGTGGGAGTGGGGCCCGGTGTTCTTGTGCAGCAACAACAACAAGCGCGGCATCAGTGTCGAGCTCAGTACGGAAGCCGGACGGGCCATTGCTCTGGAATTGATCGCCGCAAGTGATCTCGTCATCGAGAACTTCTCGCCGAGGGTGATGGGAAACTTCGGTCTCGACTGGGATGCCGTGGCGGCCGCCAACCCGCGCGTAGTCATGGTCCGGATGCCGGCGTTTGGCCTCGACGGTCCGTGGCGCGACCGCGTCGGCTTCGCGCAGACGATGGAGCAGGTGACCGGAATGGCGTGGATGACCGGACATTCCGATGGCCCGCCAATCATTCCGCGGGGGGTGTGCGACCCGATAGCGGGGCTGCACGCCGCATTCGCTGCCGTTGCGGCGCTGGTGGTCCGCGACCGGGACGGGACCGGCTTGCACGTCGAATCGACCATGGTGGAGTCGGCGCTGAACGTGGCTGCCGAGATGCTGGTGGAGTACTCGCGCAACGGAGTCGAGATGCGCCGGGATGGAAATCGGGGTCCCGGCGCGAGTCCCCAGGGGGTGTACCGGTGTCAGGGCGACGACGAGTGGGTCGCCCTGGCCGCGATGGACAACGCCGCCCGCACGTCGTTGGCGAGGCTGATCGGCCTGCCCGAGCTCGGAGCCACCGAGGCGACATGGCGAGAACGGGCCGACGAAATCGACAAGCTGACCTCGGACTGGACCACACGGCGCTCGGTGGCCGACGCAGTCAACACGCTGCGCGCCGGCGGGGTGGCCGCCGCACCGGTCGTGGCACCCGCGTCACTGCTGCGCGACCCGCAACTGCTCGCTCGGGGGTTCTGGGAAGCGATCGATCACCCTGTTGCCGGTTCGTTCCTGTGTGCCGGAATGCCGTTCGCATTCGTCGGGAAGCCACGGCGCTGGATTCGCGGGGTAGCGCCGCTCTATGGCCAGCACACCGGCGAGGTGCTCACGGGCGTTCTGGGGCGCAGCCAACAGGATCTGGTCGATTTGCATAAGTCGGGGACCGTCAGCACACGGCCGGCGGGCTTGTGACACAACACATGTCCGTCACGCTGTGTGTGCCGCCGCGCGCCGGCGAGCTGTGCGCGCCGGTCCGCTTCTTGGTGCGCCAGGACTCCCTGGTGATGGAGCTGACAGCTCGGCACCGGATCACCAGTGTCGAGTGGGACGAGCGCGAACGCGCGGTGGCGATGGTCGTCGAGATCACCGACCCGCAAACCGCACGGCCCGTGGACGTGCGAATCGACGTCGTGGCCGCCGGCGCGGCGCTCGCCGAGGCACGGACCAAGATGATCGGCGGGATCGTGCGCGACGGGCGTCAATACGACGTCGTGGGCACTTATCTCGGAGTCGTCGCGGACGAAAACTGAATGGCGCCAAAGGGAATGGAGTGAGGGTGACGAAGCGCACCGCAGCGATCGTCGGAGTGCACAACACCCGGCAGGGACGCCGGTTGGATGGAGAAACCTCACGTGGCCTGGCGCTCAAGGCCATTCGGGGCGCACTCGGCGACGCCGGCCTGAGCCTCGACGACGTGGACGGAATCAGCGCGGGCGCACTGTCCACGGCGCTGATCTACGACCTGCGCCTCGGCCCGGCATGGCAAGGGTTGGGCTTCGGGCTTGGCATGATCACCGAGGCGGTCACCGCTATCGAGCACGGCATGGCCGACGTGGTGGTGCTCGTCGCCGCTCAAGCGGGTGAATACCGCGATCATGAGGCCACGGCGCCGTGGACCCGACCCGAGAACGAATTCGTCGCGCCGTGGGGAATGTTCACAACCGCTGAGTTCGCGCTCATCGCTCGACGTCACATGCACGTCTATGGCACGACGCGCGAACAACTGTCCATCGTCGCGGCCACCATCCGCAACAACGGATCACAAAACCCCGAAGCCGTTTACTACCAACGCGGACCGTTCACCCCGGAGGACATCACCGCGTCACGGCCGATCGCTGACCCGTTTCATCTACTCGATTGCGCCACCACCTCAGAGGGCGGGTGCGCGCTGGTAGTGGCGAACGTAGACAAGGTCTTGGACAAAGGGGAGGCCGCAAGCCGGCCGATCTACGTGTTGGGCAGCGGCGCGGACTTTCACGGCCCGTCGTATCAGCACCCACCCGCGTGGGACCTCGCCGGCCGGCGCGGCGATCACGTCAACGGTGTGGTGGGGAGACATGCGGCAGGGCGTGCATTAAGCCACGCCGGACTGCGGCGTGCCGATATCGATGTGCTGGAACTCTACGATCCGTTCTCGTTCGAGATCATTCGTCAGCTGGAGGCGTTTGGATTCTGCGGCGAGGGCGAAGGGGGACCATTCGTCGCCGATGGTCACATTGCTATCGACGGCAGCCATCCGGTCACGACCGACGGAGGAACCATGTCCTTTAGCCACGCGGGTGCAAATCCGCAAATGATGCAGCGCGCCATTCGAGCCGTTCAGCAATTGCGCGGTGAGGCGGGCGCCCTCCAGGTGCCGGACGCGCACATAGCGTTGTGCAGCAACGGGGGAGCGGGAGCCTTATTCACCACATTGCTGATTCTGGGAGACGAACCGCGATGACGTCCGACCCGTTGCGACCTCAGACTGAACCGGTTCCGCATGCCAGTAGTCAGGTGAGCGTTCCGTTCTGGCAGGGATGTCGATTGGGGGAGCTGCGCTATCAACTTTGTGAGGCTTGCGGGCTGTCGAATTTCCCGCCGACCGAGCACTGCCGCCAATGCCTTTCGGCTGAGTTGCGCTGGACGCAGAGCGGCGGTGTCGGCGAGATATACAGCTGGACGGTGGTCCACCGGCCGGTAACAGCGGAATTCGAACCGCCCTACGCCCCAGCGATAGTCACGTTGGACGAGGGTTACCAGATACTGACCAACATTGTGGGTGTGGCGCCCGAGGATTTGGCGATTGGTATGCGCGTGCACGTGGAATTCCATGCCGTTGGTCCGGACCTGACGCTCCCGTACTTCACGGGACCGCGGTAGGTCGTTGTGAGCCCGCTACGCACCAGCAGCGGTCTGCCGGTAACCGCCTACCTCGTCCTGGGCGTGCTGGCGGCTAACGACGAGCAACTCACCGCCGGTGAGATCAAGACTCGCGCCGAACTATCGGTTGGCTACTTCTACTGGTCGCCGTCGGTCAGTCATGTGCGACGCGAACTGACCAGATTGTTGGCGCGGGGGATGGTCAGCGAGATCGGCGCTCAATCCGGCAAGCGTGCCATCACGTTGTACGAGACCACGGATTCTGGGCTCGATGCCCTGCGCCGGTGGGTGCAACACTTTCCGGGCCAGGATCAGGTCGTCATCAAGCATCCCGTCATCCTGAGGACCTGGCTTGCCCGCGGCGAGGATCCAGAACACATTGTCGATACGTTGGATCGGCATCTGGAGGCGACCCGGGCTCGGCTGGACGAGGCGCTGTGGTCGCGGCAGCGGTCCCGCGAACTCGGCATCATCGACGATCCGGACCAGCGTTTCTCCTTCGCCGTCCTCGACTACTCGATCCGCGGCTTGTACGCAGAGATCTCGAACATTCAGCAGCTGCGCGACGAGATCGCCAACGGCACAACCCGGGATCCCGTCAAGCGGGTGCGACGGTCGAAGGGACAGATCCGGCGCCGCAGACCCAAGGATGACGCCTCGTCGGGGTAACCACATTCTTGAGTGCGTCAGGTCGGACAGTCGCGCCTAGACCATCACCGTCACGTGTCCGGGGGTGTTGGCGTGATCGGTGGCACTATCGGATCGGGCAGATATATGGCCGTCCCCATCACTTGTACTTGGTAGGGCGATGACGGCGATAGCACGTAAACCAGGTTCAATGTGCGGCTGGTGTCGTCGAAGGTGGTGTATCGGTTGATGGGAAAGGCTCCGTACCCGAATCCTTTGACGTTGTCGACACTTCCGGGGTATCCGACGATGTGATCATTCGGGTCGTTCGGATCGTGCATCCACCTGCCGTAGGCGTTTTCTCTTCGCGGGTCGAAGATGGCGACCTCATCGGACCAGTTGAACAGATCCACACTGAACCGTGCGACGACGGGTAGCTCAGCGTTGGGGTCCTGACCAGCGTGGGTGTAGATCGCGATCCAGCAACCCGGTTTCTCCAGCCAGCTCGCGCAGACGTGCGGTTCATAGATTTTCGCTGGCGCATAAGGGTTTTCGGCGTCCCAGGGGCTGGCCGGGGAGAATATCTGGTAGCCGGGGCTGCTGTCGACGTAATCGGTCCACGCGTTCTGAGCTTTGTTGAAGTAGCGAATCGTATCGAATTGAGGTCGTTGCCCGGGGATGAGCGGCGTCCAGCTGAGCCGGAAGTTGGACCAGTCGCAACTGGTCATCACCACTCCCTGCGTGGCGCTGCGGTGCGAGTTGTCCTCGGTTACCAACGCCGAACGCAAGAAGTTGGTGGCGAGCGTTGTCGATAACGGTCGGCGAGGTCGCCGGAACGATGATCTGGTCCGTACGCACGAGCGTGCTGCAGTTGATGCAGACGCGGAACTGGTCGCGCATATTTAGATCGGCGCCGGCTGGGCCGGCCCCGTGGTTGTACTGCAGTGCGAATCCAAGGTCGGCCGGTTGGTGGAAGCGTCCATCTTTTGCGCAGTAGCCCTTGTCTTCGTTGCCGTCGAAGTACAGTCCCGAACACTTGGCGCACAGTTGCCATTGAGATTGCCAGGGTAGGTCGGCATTGCTTGGTGTCGGGTTCGCCGGGGTCGGCAGGAAGTGCCAGCCGGTGGGCTGGTGCATGCCTCCTGAGGCTGGTGACGGACAAGCCGCCTTGGCAAACGGTCCGTAGATGAGCGCAGCGCAGTTGGCGCAGATTCTCCAGTAGTTGGGGTTGGGGGGAGGGTTATCGCTGCCGTCGCACGGAACAACGAAGTTGTATGCGCCGGGAGGGGTCGGCTGACCGGCGACTACCGGTTGCGCAGTCTGGTGTTGACCACCGCCTGTGCAGACGTTGTTATTGGTCTCGCCGCCATCGAAGAAGAGCAACCCGCACTTGCCGCAGAATCGCCAGTCGGGTTGGCCCACTGGAAAAGGTTGGTTGACACCAGGCGGGTTTCGGGGACCCAGAAGAGTTCACCGGTGTTGTGGTGAAGGTCCCCGGCTGGGCACCAGCCGCCCTTGGGAGGCGCCGGGTACGAGTACAACGACGCACATTTGGCGCACTGGGCCATTGTGTGCCACTGCAGTTGGGGATTCGACCCTGCCGCAAAATCAAGTTCGAAAACCTGGGGTATCGCCGAATCGACGACGTGAGCGCCGCCTCGTTGGCACACGCCCGCGGATTCTGCGTTGCCGGCGTAAAACACCGCTTCACACTGGGCGCAACAGCGCCACCCGCTTCGCCGGGAGGAGTCGTAGACGTCGTGGATGAGGAACAGGTGAGAGCCCGCAGGGGTGTGCGAATCGAAGACCGACCGCGTCTGCTCATCCGTCGAACACCAGCCGAGCTTTGGGCTGACCAGAAACTCCACTTCGTAGGCGCCGGGTTGAGACGGGTCGTCTTTTCCGAATAGGTACTGGCCCACTTGGGGATCGCCGGACCGCGGGACGCCGCTGTATTCCATGTCCGCGATTCCGGCGAACACATACATGCGGCCGGCCCAGCTGAAGGCGCCGTTGGGGGTCTCGTTTGACGCCGTGTATCCGATTGAGTCGAAGACGTTGCCGCCCATCTCCCACGGGCCCTTTCCGGCAAACGGATCGAACAGGCTGCTCGGGTTGGCGCCGCCCCCGGCGGTGACGGCATGCAAGTGAAATCCGCCGCCGGGGGCGGCGTCGCAAATCCCTTTCTGGGAGAAGCCGTTGAAGAACACGCAGAAGCATCGGTTACAGAAACGCCAGTCCGGTTGCCGGTCCGTTTCTGGATCGAAGGGAAGAAGATATTCCGTTGCGTCCCCAAGATGGTCTCCACCGGCAGGGCACGGCGCCGTCGGACGCGGACCGCCTTCCCAAAACAGTGCCCTGCACCGCTTGCAGCGCGTCCAATTGCGTTGATAGTGCTTGTCTCGGTCTGGAGTGTTCGGCACATCTTGTTCAGTAGGCAACGAAAAGTGGTTGCCGGCTGCGGTGTGCGGGCCACCGTACGAGCACACCCCTTTGTTGTTCGGGTCGGTGTTGTCGAACAACGCTGAGCAATTGCCGCAGCCCCGCCAGTCCGGCTGCTGGGCTGTTTCGACCACCGGCAGCTGAAAAATTAGTCCTTGGGCCAGGTGCCCGCCGGTGCGCAGCAGAGGCTCAGCTTGGTCCACCCACGCCACAAGATCGGCGTTGAGCGGTGGTTTCGGCGGCTGGCTGGACGGGATGGGTGAAAGGGTGTTGACGTCGCCGAAGAAGAGTAAAGCTTGCCATCGGAGTGTTCAGCATTGGCCCCCTCATCCGTTCCCTGCACGTTCCACCATTGCCCAGTGTCGGTGAGCAGCGGGTTCTGCATCGGGTCGACTGTCAACTGCCATGTGCTGTTTGTGGATCCGGTGATCTGCCCGATTCGGTGAGTGCCGAGAAACGAGATGCTGTCCATGTCTCAGGAGAATAGAACTCACGCGCGGCCACCAAGGCTCATTTCATCCCGCCGACCGAATCTTTGCACGCCGCACCTAGGGCTGGGCAAACGCTGAAAGCAGCGCCGCCGCCGCGATGATCTGAGGCGGCGTCAGCATCCCCTAACTAACACCGCAGGAGCCGCTAGCCTATGGAGCCCACCGACAACGCCCGTTGACTGTGCGAATCGCGATTCATCCGATGCATCATCGCCGACATAACCGTATGCCGAAAACAGCTGCTACAAACGGCGGGGAGCGGCGCTCTCGGCCAGGCACGCGCCGATGCCGGCGCAGTCCCCCGGCGGGGAGCGCCTGCCGCCGACCCAGCCGAAGCGGAGAGGTGCCGCCTCATTGCCCTTCTGACGCACTGAGCTGATTCATCTGATGCATCGCTGCCGCATATCTACCTGCTGACCGAGACACATGAAAAATGTTGGGAGAGAGCACAACACGCCCACGCAACGTTGACAGAAATCGGATGACTTCGCAATCGGTTGCAGCACAATGCAATACAAGAACACGGCGTACGTTGACCGGTAACGCTGCATATTCGTTTGCATCGTATTCAGTCGCATTGGCCGCGCGACGGTGGGGTAGGGGATGGCGGTCGCGGAAGCCGCGCGACCTTGTATCGGTAGCTCACGAGGACGTCAACATTCGACCCCTCGGGCGATCCGGTCGGCACGCCAACACCACGCCCGCATGGGAATGTCAATCGTGTCGGCCCCGGGGAAACGCGCTTCCAATACAGCGCGGGCGTCGGCCAGCCCCTGTGCCCGGTCATCCGGAGACGCGACGATAGCCCTGCTGTAGGTGCCCAGCATCGCGACGACGTCGTCGACTGTCATCGTGCGCGCGAATCCGAACGTCTCCCGGGCAATGTTGTGGAAGATCCTCGGCTCCGGAAGCACAAAGTCCAGGCGCCGCCGGAATCGGTCCGCCGATTCAGGCTCAGACCTATCTTGGCTGCGCAGCCGGTCGAGCTCACGCACCCAGTCCACCTCGCGGTCTCTGCTCGTCCAGATCAGGCCGAGCCGACCGCCGTCGCGCAGCACCCGACCGATCTCCGGAACGGCCCGTTCGTGATCCATCCAGTGCCACGCCGACGAGACGAACACCGCGTCCGCGGCAGCGTCCGGAAGCGGAATCGATTCGCCACGGCCCTCGATAACACGGACTCCCGGGGAATGCGCCGTCAGCACCTCCCGCATCCGCGCATCGGGCTCGACAGCGATGGCCTGCACCACTCTGCCCACCAGCGTGCGGCTGAACAGTCCGGTGCCCGCGCCCACATCGACGGCCACCTCGCAACCGGGCGGCACCAGCCAGTCCACCGCCTTCTGCGGAGCCTGCGGCCGCAGCCCGTCATAATCCTCGGCAATCGATCCGAAGGACATCGCGCGCTCTTGCCGACCAGTCACACCCGCCACGGTAGTCCAGCTCCCGGGACGGACCGCCGGACCGGACAGGAAAAGCGGGCTGGTCTGGCCCGCGATAATCGGCACGCTTCTGCCTGCCCGTCTCGCGTTTGCAGGTATCCTCGCAGCGGCGGACGGATGGAGACGCGATGTTGAACCAACAGCAGGCTGACAAGATGAGGTCGGGCAAGGGCTTCATCGCCGCGCTCGATCAGAGCGGCGGATCGACACCCAAGGCGCTGCTTCAGTACGGCATCAAGGAAAGTTCGTATTCCTCCGAGCAGCAGATGTTCGATCTCATCCACCAGATGCGTTCACGGATCATCACCTCGCCGGCTTTCACTGGCGACCGGATACTCGCCGCGATCCTCTTCGAGCAGACCATGGATCGCGAAATCGCCGGTGAGCCGTCGGCGAGCTTCCTGTGGGAGCGGAAAGGAGTCGTCCCGCTCCTGAAGATCGACAAGGGTCTGACCGAGGTCGCCGACGGCGTTCAGCTGATGAAACCGATACCGGGTCTCGATGACCTGCTGGTCCGAGCCGTGCAGCACGGGATCTTCGGGACCAAGGAGCGCTCGGTGATCGGCGCCGCGAGCCCCGCGGGCATCGCAGCCATCGTTGACCAGCAGTTCGAGGTGGCAGACCGAGTGCTCTCAAGCGGGCTAATCCCTATCCTGGAACCCGAGGTCACCATCTCGATACCCGATAAGGCACAGGCGGAGGCCATCCTCCGCGATGTCATCACGGCGCACCTCGACGACATCCCGGACGGCACGCAGGTGATGCTCAAGCTTTCGCTGCCCACGATCGCCAATCACTACCGGCCGTTGATCGAGCACCCCAAGGTAATGCGCGTCGTGGCGCTGTCGGGTGGTTATTCACGTGCCGAAGCCGATGCGTTGCTGGCCAAGAACACCGGGTTGATCGCCAGCTTCAGCCGCGCGCTCACCGAGGGGTTATCGGCCGAGCAATCCGACACAGAGTTCAACGCGACACTCGACCGCGCGATCCAGTCGATTTATGAGGCTTCGACAGCTGGTTGAGAACCCTGACGTACGCGAAAAGGCCCCACGGCGATGCAGGTGGCCGTCTAGGGTCGCGGTGGCCCGTCGCGGTCAGATCTACTCTGACGTGCCGTCACTCATGGCGTAACTCGGGACCCAGCCCAGCTGAAATCAGCTGGAGCGCAGCAGGGGAGAGGGCGTGCACTACGGAGTAGGCGCTTGTGCTTGGGCAGCTCGGCCGCAGCGTCAGGCACGGAATACCGCGTCTGCTGGGCCACGCCGTAGAGGCGGTCAAAGTATTGCTTCCACACCGATTCAAACAGGGGCGACGGGAAGAGATTATCGGATGTCCCCATCGAGAAGGACATTGAGTAATCCGAGTACTGCCCGCTGTTCGTCACAATGGCTGTGCTTTCGGCCTCCAGCCCGGAGTATCCGCGGCGGATGGTGGCGACCTTCGTGGTGACGGCCTGTTTTTCTTCTGCGGTGCTGTTGGTAAAGAAGTCCATCGCCACTTCAGTGGCTTGCCGATGGTCTTCCTCCGACACACCGTTTTCGGTGAGGTAAAACACGCCGTTCTCCGCTACCCACCTGCAGAACTCCTCGTCGTGGATCCCTTGCCTCAATTCGCCGAGGCTGATGAGTGGAACCGTCGTGTCGGCCATGCCACCTGCTCCTTTCCTCACGCCAATTCTCCGAGGGCGTCTCTAAGACGTTCGGCTTCGATCTCGGTGTTGAAGAAATGGGTCGAGACCCGCAACATCGGTCCGTCATTCCCCTCCATCGCAGCGATCTCGATGCGGTAGCGCTCCCACAGCTGTCGGCGCAGCCACGCTGGATCTGTCCCCATGGGCAGGTCGAATGCCGTCATCCCGCCGTGCAGGTGTGGGTTCTGCGGTGTGGCCGGCACCAGGCCGCGCCAGCCGGAAAGGCACTCGCGCACATGCCCGGCGAGTTCGCGCATCCGTGCTTGCACCGCGTCGTGCCCGAGTGCCGCCTGGAAATCGATCGCGTCGGGTAGCGCGAGCCAGGAACAGATGTCGCGTGTGCCCTCGACTTCTAGCCACCGCAGTGCGGGGGTCCTGCCGAACATGTCGCGCTCATCGAGTTTCTCGTTGGCTCCGAAACTGTGATAGCCCCAGCTCACCTGCATCGGCCGCAGCCGGTCTGCCCCGCCGGTGTCGAAGTGCAGGAAGCCGGTCCCCGTCGGGGCCAGCAGCCACTTGTGGCCGGCGCCGACGTAGTAGTCGCAGCCGAGGTCAGCCATGTTGAGGTCGGTGAAGGCCGGGCCGTGGGCACCGTCGACCACCGTCAGGACACCGCCGGCGCGCGCGGCAGCGCACAGCTGCTTGACCGGCATGACGGTGCCGGTGGAGGACAGGACGTGGCTGAAGAAAAAGAGCCTGGTCCGCGGGCCGAGTGCGGCTTGTGCAGCCTCGAGGATCTCGCCCGGCTCAGCGGGCAGCACCGGTAACCGCAGGATCCGAACGTTGAGCCCTTGCCGCGCGGCCGCACGCTCCCAGCACCACCGCATTGGGGTGTATTCGTGGTCGGTCAATAGGATCTCGCCGGGCGAGTCGAGTTCCAGGCCAGAGGCCAGTAGGTTGACGGCACTGGTCACGTTGGTTGTGAGCGCCAAGCGCCTCGGATCGCCACCTACGAATTCGGCCAGGCGTTCGCGCGCCACACACAGCAGAGCAGGGGCGTCGCGCAGAAGGAAGTCCAGCGGTTCTTCGGCCAGCCGCCTTCGAAAGTTGGAGACACGAGCATAGACGCTGTGTGGTAAAGGCCCGGCGGACCCAGAGTTGAGGTAGGCGATGGCGGGATGAAGCAGCATGCTGTCGCGGGCTCGGGACCAATCTGATTGGCTGGGCATGGAGTCTCACGTCTGTCCGTTGATGCGGATCAGCGCTTCGAGGCCCTGCTTCAGGTACTGGCCATAGCGGATCGGCTGGTTGCTGCCGTTGGCCAGGCCGTTGGGGTGAAACGGCTCGAGCACGGTGTCGTTGCCGGCGTGGACGAAGAACGGCAGGGATAGCCGCTCGGCGTTGACCCACTTGACCCGGTGCAGCGGCGCCGGGTAATAGCCGTTGGTTAGGTGGGCCATGTAGGTGCCGCAGTTGATGAGGAAGTCGTCGCCTGAGGTGGGCACATTCAGCCAGCTCTCAGGGGTCTGGACCTGCAGATTCGGCACCGGCGTGTGATGACGCGGCCCTATCGGCGTCAGCGTTGCGACGGTGTTCGTGGAGGACGTCAAGGTTTAGCCCACCCAGCCACCGCCCGCCGCATTATCGGCGCTTGCACGCGCATCGAACCGATTGTGGCACAGCGTGATAACGAATGAACGGACCCCTACCGGTAACCCTCCATATTCGATTCCGTCGTATTGGCCCTTCCGCGGCAGTCGGGAAGTGGCGTGAGGCTTGTTGGTCCTGGGCGGCCACACCGGACTTGAACCCCTTAGTATTTTTAGGACGAGCGTCTGCTAGCCCCAGGCCCAGCCCGATGCCAGCCTTCCCGGGACGATCTGACGTCGCTATGAGCGGTTGCGTGGGAGATAGGACCGTGTGTGGCGGCTTTGTCAGCCCCAACAAACGACCACCGGCACGGCCCCGTTGGTAACATCCAGGCACTTTCACCCTTGCCATGATCTGGGAGGCGGCCCGTGGACGGGGAAGCTTTCGGGCGCTACCGGCTGATCGAGCTGATTGGCGCGGGCGGAATGGGCAAAGTATTCAAGGCCCATGACAGCGTGATGCGTCGCAATGTCGCAATCAAAATCTTGCCCGCCGATCTGGGCGACCAGCCGGGGTATCGCGAGCGGTTTCAACGGGAGGCTTTACCGCCGCACGGCTCACGGAACCGCACGCTCATCCCGATCTATGAGGCCGGGGAAATCGATAGCCGGCTCTATCTAGTCATGCCGGTCATCGACGGCATCGACATTGCCGGCCTGCTCGACCGCGACGGTCCGATGTCATGGTGCAGCCGAACCTCAAGCCGGGGCTAATTGCCTCATCAAGCCGGGTTAAGACTTGCCGCCCCAAATGAAAGGATGGTTGCGGTGATCCTCGCCGTCGACCTCGGCAAGACGTCCTGCCGGGCCGCGGCACGCGGCCGGAGGGCCGAGGGGGCGGGCGCGCCGGGGCTCGCGGCGCCTGGCGGCGTGCGGGCCGCGGAGACGGCGATCCTGGCCGTCGCGCGCGAGCTCGGCCCGGTCGACGAGGTGATCGTGGGCGCCGCCGGGGCGCTGGCGGCGCCGGACGCGGCGCGCGCGCTGGGCGATGCGCTGCTGGCCTCGCTGCGAGCGGAGCGCGTCGCGGTGACCAGCGACGCCGTGATCGCGCACGCGGGAGCGCTGGACGGGGAGCCGGGCGTCGTGCTGATCGCGGGCACCGGCGTCGTGGCGCTCGCGATCGGCGCGGACGGCGCGCTGCGGACCGCCGACGGCTGGGGCCCGTGGCTGGGCGACGAGGGCGGCGGCGCGTGGATCGGCGCCGCCGGGCTACGCGCGGCGCTGCGCGCCCACGACGGCCGCGGCCCGTCCACCACGCTGCTAGACGCCGCCCGCGCCCGCTTCGGCGCGCCGGAGACCTGGCCCGCGCAGCTCACCGGTGCCGCCGCGGTCGCGTCCTTCGCGCCCGACGTCCTCGCTGCGGAGGGCGACGCCGCGGCGCTGGCGATCGTCAGCGTCGCCGCCGAGGCGCTCGCCGCGACCGCCCGCGCGGCCGGGGATGGCCCGGTGGCGATGGTCGGCGGCCTGGCGGGGGTCGAGGCGCTGCGCGAGCAGCTCGACCTCGTCCCGGCCGCCGGCGACGCGCTCGACGGCGCGCTGCGGCTGGGGGCGATCCACGAGCCGCACGTGATCCGCGTGCAGGCGGCCGCCGCCCCGCACGGGCTCGACGCGCTCGCCACCGAGGCCGTGCGGCCAGACCTGGACGACCTCGACGCGCGGCCTATCGGCGAGGTCGTCGCGCTGCTCGTCGCCGCCGAGGGCGAGGCGCACGGCGCGGCGGCGGCGGCGGTCCCGCGGATCGCGGCGGCGGCCGAGGCGATCGCCGCGCGGCTTGAGCGCGGCGGGCGCTTGATCTACGCCGGCGCCGGGACGCCCGGGCGGCTCGGCGTGCTCGACGCGGCCGAGTGCGGGCCGACGTTCGGCACCGACCTCGTGCGCGGCGTGATCGCCGGCGGGCCGGCGGCGCTGACCGAGGCGATCGAGGGCGCGGAGGACGCGTTCGACCCCGCCGATCTCGCCGACCTGACCGCCGCCGACGCGCTCGTCGGGATCACGGCGTCGGGCCGCACGCCGTACGTGCTCGGGGCGCTCGAGCACGCGCGCGCGGCGGGCGCGCTGACCGTCGCGATCGTCAACAACCCGGGCAGCGAGGCGTCTGCCGACGTGGTGATCGAGCTGCTGACCGGGCCCGAGGTGCTCGCCGGTTCCACGCGGCTGACCGCGGGGACGGCCCAGAAGGTCGTGCTCAACGCGCTCTCGACGAGCGTGATGATCGCGCTCGGCAAGGCCTACGGACCGCGGATGGTCGACGTGCGCGCGACCAACGCGAAGGTTCGCCGCCGCGCGGTGCGGATCGTCCGCGACGCGGCCGGCGTCGACGAGGAGGCCGCGACCGCCGCGCTCGCCGCCGCGGGCGGTCACGCCAAGACCGCGATCGTCGCGCTGCTCGCGGGCGTCGACGCGGCCGAGGCCGCCGTCCGGCTCGACCGGGCGCGGGGACGCGTGCGGGACGCGCTCGGTGGGACATGAGGGTGGTCGGGTTGATGTCGGGGACGTCGATGGACGGCCTCGACGCGGGGGCGGCGGAGGCATCGGGTGCGTTTCGAGCGAGCCGTTCCAACTCGGCGCGTCGGTGGCAGTCCCAGTGCGCGTCCCACCGATCACCGCTACGGCGTCGTTTGAGGCGCAGCTGGTTCTGATAGACCCAGCAGGCTTGTGCCTAGCGGACCGCCAAAAATAGCGCCCGAACCGACTATCCACGGCTCTCAGCAACTTCTTGGTTAATTCTGACCATCTTGCACGGGTTTGCCCCGCAAGCTGTACGCCGAGGAAGTATGTTGGTCGCCCAATAGGCACAGCACGACGATGTGTAGCTGAGGGGGTTTAAGGCTTTTCTTTGAGAGGTATTCACGAGCATGGCGAATGCACCTAACGCGACAGTGATTTCCCTTCAATCACACCCGGCTTGGGCCGCCGCCGAGCGGCGTGCACGGGAACGCATGGAAGCCATGCGCCGCCATCCGTCCTTTCAATCCCGGCTGCGTGGTGCCGTCCTGGGCGAAGGCATTAGCGCCGTTGTGCGCGAGCTCCACGTGCGCCGCGGCCAAGCGGCGGCTGAATTCCCGCCGCGAAATCATATTTGCTGACGCCGTTCACGTCTCGCCTTTATCTCGAATCGAGCATCCCCGAGCCAGTTGATCCTTTAGCCGGGTTTTCACCGGAAAAGAACAACGCATTGTGCAGTAGCGGTACCTTAGGCCGGTATCCGGCGCTAAAGCCGCAGGTGGTGGAATTCCGGACGTGTTTCGGGCCGCCGCCCAGGCGGCGTTCGCACTCCCTTAAACATACTAAAAAGTATGCTAAAGTGCCGGCATGCTTTCGTCCCCGGGTGTCTCGGCACAAGTAGGTGTCAGCGCCGAGTTTGTCGCTGCCTTGGCTCAGCGGGCCGACGAGGCCGAGCGGTTGAGGCGACTGCCGGCGGCAACAATCAGTGATTTCAAGGCTTCCGGCCTGGCGACGCTGCTGCTTCCGGCAAGATTCGGCGGCCGCCAAGCACAGTTCTCGGAGCTGCTGGACCCGGTTCGGCGGATGGCCCACGGATGCGCGTCCAGCGCCTGGACGCTCGGCTTCTACGCCCTGCACAACTGGATGCTCTCCCTGTTCGACATCGAGGCTCAAGAAGAGGTGTTCGCATCGGGACCGGTACTGGCCCCGGCTCCGCTGGCGCCCACCGGCCGGGGACGGGTGGTAGACGGCGGCATTCGGCTGACCGGGCGCTGGTCGTGGGCGACCGGAATCATGGACGCCGACTGGGTGATCGTCGGCGCCATCATCGAAGGCGACGAGCGCATCCATCCCGGGTTGGCGGTGCTGGCGGCGGACGAGGCCGAGGTCGCCGATGTGTGGCACACCGCGGGCATGCGCGGCACCGGGTCCCACGACGTCATCGTCACCGACGTTTTCGTCCCGCTGCGCCGGGTCGTCAGCGTCGTCGACATCTACAGTGGGACCGCTCCCGGGTCACTCGCTCATGACGCCGCGACGTACCGGTGGCCGATGGTTCCGGCGCTGGCACTGACGGCCGCGATGCCCGTGTTGGGTACGGCCGAAAAGGTGGCGGAGCTTTACCAGGCACGGGTGAAGGAGCGAGTGCTGGCCTACAGCGGTGTGGCGCAAAAGGATCAACCGGCCGCGCAGATCCGCCTCGGAGATGCACGGGTGCGGCTGCGCGCACTGAGCGCACTGGTCGCCGACACCGCAGCGGGCATCGAGCGGATTGTCGCTGCGGGCGACCGGGTGCCGCGTGAGGTGCGCGCGGACGCGCGGGCCGCCGCGGCGCACACGGTGCACGAATCGCGGGCGATCATCGCGGACCTGCTGGAAGCGTCCGGGGCCAGCGCGCACTTCCTGACCAACCCGCTGCAGCGGGCCAAACGCGACGTCGACATCGCCTCGGGTCACGTCGTTTTCGACTACGACCTGAGCCGCGAGCTGTCCGGAGCTATGTCGATCGGTGCCGGTATTTCACCGCTTGCGATGATTTGAGATTTTCACCTCGGGTCGGCGAGCATCAGATCAACGAACCGTTCTCGTCGTGCGGCGGATCCGGTTTGTGCGGCCGAGCCGGCCAGGTGCAGCAAGCCGATGCCGGCAGCGAACGTCGCTTCGGCGCGAAAGCAGGCTTCGCTGTGACTGCACCCGTGATCCTCGAATGCCTTGGTTACCGCCCGCAACACGCGACGGTCCGCGGCAACTACGCTGGCAGCAGCCGTCGGGTCCGATCGTGCCCATTCGCGCATCGCGCGCTCGAGCATCCAGTGCTGGGGGCTCACTAACTCGTCCATCATCTTCGACAGCCGCTGGCGTGGGGGAAGTTCGTCCAGTTTGGCCAGTGAACGCCGATCCTGCTCCAGGAAAGAATTCCAGGATGCGACGAGGGCGGCGCGGTAGCTGCCGATGTCCTCGAAATGCCAGTAGAAGCTTCCTCGGGTCGCACCGGCTTGTTGGCACAACCGCTCGATCTTGAGCGCACGCACCCCCTCCTCGGCGATCAGCGTGTAGCCGGCTTCCAACCAGTCACTGACCGTCAGCGGGGCGCTTTGTGATCTACGCGGCGATGCCATACCCGGCACACTACGACCAAGCCGGGCGGCCGCATGTTGCCCTGGACCCCGACGTGCCGCCTGAGACGGATCGCCGTCGAATGATTCAGAGGGGTGAGGCCTGTTGGGTCAGGCTGACCAAGAGGTAGGCGATGCAGCAAAGGAAGTTCAACGTGACGAGAACCAATCCAACAAAAATGAGCAACCGTGTGCCGCGGCGTCGTAGGCGCTCGAACTTCGCGATGCGCTCGTCACGCTTTATCCGGGTTGCGATCAAAGCGAAATTGACATCGGTCACTTCGTCGTCTCCGACGGGCGCACCTGCCAGCATCTCTTGAAGGCGCTCCGGCGCGGTTTCGACGCCGACGCGCGCGAAGTGCCGGCTCAGCCGTCGCGCCTGCCTGCGGCCAACAAACTGGCCTCGCATCTGTAGCTGATGCGAGAGTTTCCCTCGTTCGTCGCCCCAGGGGTTCGACGGGGTCGTCACAAGCGGGGATTGTAGTTCGCTTGGGCCTGTGTTCGGAGGTTATTTCGGGTGTCGCGGGTCGATCTACCGCAGCTGCTCGGTCGGTACCCCATAGCGGTCCTGGTAAGCGCTGACCCGGTCACGAACCTCAGCGGCGTTTAGGCCGGTGTCCGACCAGGTGTAGCGTCCGCGTCCGCCGTCTGAAGGATGGGCGGCCAGGAAGTCACGCATCCTCTGTGCGGTGTCGGGTCGCAGTTCGCGGCCCAACTTCTGATAGATGTCCTTGATTGTGGTCCAAGGGTCGTTCATGAAGTCGGCGAACTGCACGTCGATCACGCGGCCGGCGGGGACAGCGCCGCTGTCGCGCAGTGCCATCTCGCGGTCGAGGCCGACGACGATCTCTTCATAGGACTGGACCGCGCACTCGGCGATGCTGGATTCGTCGCTGCACATCCGTCGTAGGTGGTGGGTCAGTGCGGCGATCGACGAGATGACGTTGAGCGGGTCGCGGTGCGTCTGCACGATCAACGCGTCGGGGTATTCGGCGAGTAGGACATCAAGTTGCCACAGGTGCGCGGGCGATTTCAGTAGCCACTGACCGGGAACGCCAGATTGCAGATGCTGCAGAAAGATTCGGTGGAAGCGGTAGGCGCCGGCGTGGTCCGCCTCATACAGCAGCCAGCGGTAGTAGCTCGGCAGGCGGTACTGCACCGAAAAGATCATGCTGGTGAACTCACTGGCCGTGATGCGGACGCACTCCTGCCCGACGAGAGCGCCCATCGGGTGAAATGCCAGGAAACCGGGAATGATCTGCTCGGAGAGTTCGATGCTGGCCTGCGTCGCCGCGATGCGTGGATCGGTGTGATAGGTCTGGGGCTGCGGAACCGGGCAGGGCGCATCGACCTCCCAGGTCAGCGGTGCGCGCAGGTCAGGATCCTGGGCGAGCAAGTCGTAGAGGATCGTGGTGCCGGTGCGCGGTTGGCCGACGATGAAGATCGGCGCAGTGATTGGCTTGCTGGCGATCTCGGGGTGTTGCTTGCGCCATGCGATCACGCCGAGCCGGTTCTTCAGGGCGCGCATGATGTCGAGGTAGGCGATCTCGACACCGAGGTCCGATAGCCGCGCCTCGTTGATCAGTCCTTCGGTGAGACGGTGTAGCCCGGGTTGCCAGCCGTCGTCGCCGAAGTCGTCGCTTCCGGCTTCCTCGCACGCGGTGGTGATGAGCCGTTCCGGGTTGAATCGCTCCTGCAGCGTCACGCCTGCTCCTCGCGTTGGCGCACCGACACCGTGACGTCGGGCGGGCTGGGGTTGTCCAGCCAGCGCAGGACCACGAATCCGCGATGTCGGCCACCGGTGTCGAGCCAATGGCCGAATCCGAGGTCCTCCGCAGAGATCGCGATGCGCACACGCCCGTCTGCGTCTGGCTGCACCCCACGATTGGTCACCGAGCTGTGCCGACGGCGCGGCTCCAGGCACTCATGCCAGATGCTTTCCAGCGTGACGTTCCAGTACCGGGTGTCGGGTGGCGCGATGTCGAGCACGAGCGCCTGGTCGGCGTCGAGCCGGAAGGTCCCGATCATGTACAGGTTGTCCGGGGTGGTGTCGGCTGCACCCAGATCGGCGGCCTCGGCTGTCAGCAGCGTGTTGGGGCTGTCCAGGAGCTCGGGCTTGATGGTGCGGTGCAGCGTGGTGAGCTTCATCAGTGACCACGCCATCGCGGTGAACTGGTCGGCGAGTTCGCTGTCGGTCAGCGGCGCCACCGGGTCGGGGTCGAGGGCCCCGATCCACATGGTGGCCAACTCTTCACAGGCGCGATCGCCGATGTACTCCCGGACGACGACCGACGATGCGTCGTCGGGGATCTTCACCCACTGCGCGCCGGCGAGATCGGCAGGTTCGTCCGGCGATAGCACGAGCGCGAATTCGCCGTCGCACAGCGCCAGGTCGACGTCGCTGACGTAATTGGCCATTCGCCGCGGAGTCAGGCCGGTGCCGGCGAGGATCTGAAATCCGAGGTAGGCACTGGTGCCCCGGGTGCCGGTGATCCGGTAGCGGCGGTCACCGCGGATCATCGCCAGGTAGTAATTGCCGTCGGGATTGGGGCCACCGATCATCCGGGTCTGCGAACACATATCGAAGAAGGCGGGCCGGTCAGGGTCGGCCTCGACGGACAGCTGCGAGCACAGCGACGACACCCGGGCAATGACCCGCAGCCCTTCGATGAGTTCCCGCTCGGATTCGGCGTCCTCGGTCACGACCTTGGTGACGTCGGCGAGCATCTGCTGGAAGAACTGCCACGCGGCTCGCGTCTTCGGGGCCACCTGATCGGATGGCGCCTGATTTTGAGTCATAGCCTCATGCTTAGACGATGTCTCACCTTCTAGGTGCCGATTCGCCTGAATATGGTGAGCGAAACCGCCTCAGCGATTGCACAATTCACGCGCCGCGGCCACACACGGTCGAAGGCGGTCCATGGGGCCCACGCCGGACTCGGCCAGACCCCGCATCGGAATCTCCAGACCGACGACGACGTCGGCCGGCACCGCTGCGAGGATCTCGGCGAGCGGAAGCTCCCCGTCGCCCGGAGCCATTCGCTCATACATCGCCGGCGCCGGCGCGTTGACGGTGACATTGTCGGCGGCCCAGGCGCGGGCGGCGGATCGGGTCCACGCCTGCACCGCGCCCTTTGTCGCGGCGTAGATGGCCGAGATCGGGCTGCCCATAACGGCTTCGGAGGATCCGAAGTTGATGATCCTGCCGCCGGCGCTTTTCATCACGGCGTACGCGGCCTGATTGGTGAGGATGGTCGCCTTCACGTTGGTGTCCAACAGGAACGAAATTTCGTCGGCGCTGATGTATCCCGGTACCCCGGGCTGCCACAGCCCCGCGGCGTTCACCAAGACGTCGAGTCCGCCAAGGTGCTCGGCGGCTTGTTGCACCGTCGTCGAGACTGCGTCGGCGTCGCGTGCATCGCACTGCAGCCAGGTGGCCAAGAGATCCTCCGGCGGCGGGGTCCGGTGATAGGTGGCGACGATCTCGGCGCCCGCCTCGGTGAGAACTCGGACGGCGGCCGCACCAATACCGGTCGCTGCGCCGGTGATCAGGATCCGTCGGCCTCACAGCGGCGGCGTCACATCTGACATGGCCGAAACGCTACCAACCCGTCCAGCGGTCATTCGGCTCCGAATTCCAGTGGACTTCGATCCACCGAGGCGCGAGAGGAGAAATATGCGTCGCCAGGCAGCGCCAGGGCCATGCTGTGAGGTTTCGCTTATGCGCATGTCACTCGGCGCGGCCGTGTTTGTCTTAGCGGTCGGGTACGGTGCTGTCGCAGGTGTTATGTCATCAAGCAGCGCATCGACAACCGCCACAACCGCGTCGAGCGCTTCGTCCAGTGAGACACCCCAGCCCCCAATAAATCCCAGCGGTCCTACCGGTGGCGGGGGAGCCTTGCCGGTAGTTCCCGTCGGCGGAGGCGCTTGCATTATCGGCCTCAACTGCGGGTGTATTCCCTACCACACCTGTCCTACCCCGCACCACCGTCCGGCTCCTGCCAAGGCCCATCCACCCGATGCTCCCCCCGGCCCGGGCCCCGGCGGCGACTGACTCTGACTGGCCGCTGAGGCCAGCGGCTAGGCGCGCACCGCGATCGTCGACAGCAGGTCTGCGAGCCGGTCCGGCCGGTCCACCATCGAGAACGTCCGCGCTCCCTCGATGACCTCGAGGCGGGCGTTGGGGATGGTCGCGGCCAGTCGTTCGCCATCCCCGAGCTCAAAGAACACGTCGTCAGCCGACCATGCGATGAGAGCGGGCTTGTCGAACTCAGGCAGCCGGGCGGCGACGCCGGTGGTGACCTCGGTGCGCAGCGAGAGCGTGAACTGGCGCAAGTCTTCGGCGACCGCCGCATCGGCGAGCACCGGACGCACCCAGATCTCGGTGAGGTCGTCGATGTCGCGGTGCGCGAGGCCGTCAAACGCGCGCTTGCGTGCGACCGGCGCCCGCATGGCCTGTATGGCCGTCCGGAACAGGGTCTTCGACTTTGCTGCCATGATCACCGGCTTGAGGATCGGTGGCGGAAAGTGTTCGAACGCATCGCAACTGGTGAGCACCAGCGCACCGAGCCGCTCGGGATGATGCACCGCGACAAGCTGCGTGACGACCCCGCCGGTGTCGTTGCCGACCAGCACCACGTCCTCGAGGTCAAGGGCGGCAAGCACATCGGCGACTATGCCGGCGACGCCGGTGATGGTTCGGTCGGCGCCGGGGCGCAGCGGCTGCGGATGCGCGCCGAGCGGCCAGGTGGGAGCGATGCACCGCAAGCCCAGACCGGCGAGTCGTTGGCTGACCTGACGCCACAGTTCACCGCCCATCATGTACCCGTGCACGAACACGACGGGCCTGCCGTCTTCGGGTCCGGTTGCTTCGTAATGGATGGTTCCGGCATTAATGTCGATCGTCGACATAGATAACTCCAATTCGAGTACTGTTA
Organism: uncultured Actinomycetota bacterium; assembly: GCA_963728815.1. Lineage (GTDB taxonomy): Bacteria > Actinomycetota > Actinomycetes > Mycobacteriales > Mycobacteriaceae > Mycobacterium. The sequence goes on along the minus strand of CAVSLH010000008.1, from coordinate 218,064 downwards.
CAAACAGGCTGTCTGTTCGTAAGTTACCAACAGGTTGTATGGAAATCAAGAGACGCACTCAGGAGGAGCGCTCCGCGGCTACCCGCGATGCGCTGATCTCGGCTGCCCGCAAACTGTGGGGCCTACGGGGTTACGCGGAGGTAGGAACGCCGGAGATCGCCAAGAAGGCGGGCGTCACCCGGGGTGCGATGTATCACCAATTCGCCGACAAGGCGGCGCTATTCCGCCAGGTCGTCGAGACAGTGGAGCAGGATGTGATGGCCCGGATGGCCACCGTGGTGGCCTCGTCGGGAGCCAAGACACCCGCGGACGCGATCCGGGCCGCGGTCGACGCATGGCTCGAAGTCTCCGCAGATCCGGAGGTGCGTCAGCTGATCCTGCTGGATGCGCCCAGTGTGCTCGGCTGGGCCGCCTTCCGCGACGTCGCCCAGCGGTACAGCCTGGGCATGACCGAACAATTGCTCATCGAGGCGATCCGGGCGGGCCAGCTGGCGCGCCAACCGACGCGACCGCTGGCCCACGTGCTGATCGGTGCGCTCGACGAGGCGGCCATGGCGATTGCCACCGCCGACGACCCGAAACGCGCCCGCCGCGAGACCAGGCAAGTACTGCACCGGCTCATCGACGGGATGCTGCACGACCCGGCGCGCTGATCAAGAGCCTTGACAGGTAAGCGAAACACGAAGGATCACGCTGTCGGAGTTCAGCAGGTTTGTCTCCACGTCGCCGTAGAAGTAGCGCTCGTCAGGACTCCAGTCGTCGGTCTGAACGACAGTGGCCCAAACTGGCGAATGCCCAAAGCCCGCAGCGCCGCCGTCGCTGTTGAAGTCACTGAGGCGGTGCGTATTTGAGCCGTCGGCGTTCATGGTCCACCAGTCGGTCCCGCGCGACGGGTTGCCGGTATTGGTCATCCACAGCACCTGGCCCTCGGGGGTGTAGCGGGGATGTTCGTTGTAGCTGTCGCCTCGGGTCAGTCGAGTGGTTGCACCGGATTTGAGGTCGAGGCGGTAGATCTGGCTTTTCCAGAAGTTGTGGGTTTCGAAGCTGCTGGTGAACACCAGCGACGCCGAATCCATTGAGAACCCACCGGTTTCGTTGAACGCGTCTCCCGCGGGCGAGACGGTGCGAATACCAGACAGCGACGGCGTGCCATCTTGGGCGACGTTGACGTCGGCGACCTTGATCGCCCAGTACCCGGCGAAGCGATCAGGATTGAGGACCTTGCCGGCGGCTGTGCGCTCGGTCCATGCGAGCAGCCTGCCGTCGGGCGAGAATTCCGGAATGATGGTGCCATGATCTTTGTCGGTGGGGACGTCGGTCAGTTGCCAGGCGCGAGAACCGTCGGCGGTGGCCACCCACAGGTCCGAGTAGCTGCCCGACCCGGGGGTGGCGCTCACCGAGTTGCCTGGGTGAGTGGACTTTTCGGCGACAAACGCGATGAATCGCCCGGATGGGTTCCAGACGGGAGTTCCGCTTGTGCGTTGCGGGAAGCTGGCAGAACCAACTCCCAATTGCTGCCGGTTGGCGCCATCCGGTTTGACCGTGTAAATGCGGAAAAGGCCGTCACTTCCCTTGGCGTTGAACGCGATTAGGTCGTTGGCCTTCGACCAGTCAACTCCGAAGGCGTCCTTCTGAAACACTTGATACGTGATCGGCGGCCCACATCCACTGTGCCCGAGCCGCTTTCCCGAGGATGGCTGGGAACCCTGTCCCGGGTGTGGCGGGCCCGCGCAGGAACTGCAGAGGATAACCGCGAGCATCGCGCTTGCACGCACTGCGCGCAGGGTAAACCGCGCCACCTTGAGCTACCCCGCCATCATCGGAGATTCCTGGCCAGCGACAAAACCAGCCTACGTGCCAGCGGACTCAACAGTCGGCTTCGCCGGGCGCAGCCCTGGGTTCGACACCATTCGCCCAAGTTGACCTGGCCCGGGCGCCGCTGCGCCGTCGGGCTGCGGCCCCACCATGTGAAGGATTTCGGGCGACCTGATCGAGCGCCGCGAGCTTGCCAGCGACTAGTCCAGCGGATCAAGCTGACCTCCAAGCCATGCGGCGGTGTGGCTCTTGTGATGTGATCAGCGGTTATGAGTATCAAGGTTGCGCTGGAGCACCGCACCAGCTACACCTTTGACCGGCTGGTCCAGGTGTATCCGCACGTCGTGCGGCTGCGCCCGGCGCCCCACTCGCGCACACCCATCGAGGCCTACTCGCTGCGGATCGAGCCGGCCGACCACTTTATCAACTGGCAGCAGGATGCGTTGGGAAACTTCCTGGCCCGGCTGGTCTTTCCGAACCCGATGCGCCGGCTGAGCATAACCGTCGGGCTCATCGCCGACCTCAAGGTGATCAACCCATTCGACTTCTTCATCGAGGATTGGGCCGAGACGTGGCCCGCATCGTCGGAGTTCACCTATCCCACGGCGCTGGCCGATGACCTCAAGCCATACCTGCGACCCGTCGACGAGGACGGCGTCGACTCCGGCCCCGGCGAGCTGGTGCGGGCGTGGGTGCGCAACTTCTCGGTGCCGGATGGCACCCGCACCATCGACTTCCTGGTTGCGCTTAACCGCGCGATCAACACCGACGTCGCCTACACCGTGCGAATGGAGCACGGTGTGCAAACGCCGGATTTCACGCTGCGCACCGGCATCGGCTCGTGTCGGGACTCGGCGTGGCTACTGGTGTCGATCCTGCGCCAGCTGGGATTGGCCGCCCGGTTCGTGTCCGGCTACCTGGTCCAGCTGGCCTCCGACGTCGAGGCGCTCGATGGGCCGTCGGGGCCCTCCGCCGACTTCACCGACCTGCACGCGTGGACCGAGGTGTACATCCCCGGTGCGGGCTGGATCGGACTGGACCCGACGTCGGGGCTATTCGCCGGCGAGGGCCACATCCCGCTGGCAGCCACTCCGCACCCCGCGAGCGCAGCACCGATCAGCGGCTCGACCGAGCCCTGCAATACGGTCCTGGACTTCTCCAACACCGTCACCCGCGTCCACGAGGACCCGCGCGTCACGCTGCCCTACACCGATGCGGCGTGGCAGGCGATCTGTGCGGTCGGCGAGCACGTCGACGAGCGGCTGGCCGCCGGCGACGTGAGGCTGACCGTCGGCGGCGAACCGACGTTCGTGTCGGTGGACAACCAGGTCGACAAGGAGTGGACGACGGCCGCCGACGGGCCGCACAAGCGCCAGCGGGCATCCGATCTGGCCGCCCGACTGAAGACGGTCTGGGCGCCGCAGGGGCTGATCCATCGCGGGCAGGGCAGGTGGTATCCCGGAGAGCCGTTGCCGCGCTGGCAGATTGCGCTGTACTGGCGCACGGACGGGCAGCCGCTGTGGACCAACGACGCGACGCTGGCCGATCCCTGGAAAGGTGAGCCGGCAGCTGAGCCCGTCGATACCCTTGTCGATCCGGACGTGGCCCACAAGATGCTTGCCGAGATCGCCAACGGTCTCGGACTGCCACTCTCGCAAGTGCGGCCGGCCTATGAGGACCCGCTGAGCCGGCTGGCGGCCAAAGTGCGAATGCCCGGCGGAAACCCGGTGGAATCGAGCGACGACCTCGCCGATGACAGCGCCGCGAGCCGCGCCGCGCTGCTGACGCGGCTCGACGAATCCGTCACCTCCCCGGCGGCGTTCGTGCTGCCGCTGCACCGCCGCGACGACGACCTCGGTTGGGCCAGCGCCAACTGGCGGTTGCGCCGCGGCCGCATTGTGCTGGCGGAGGGGGATTCGCCCGCGGGTCTGCGGCTGCCGCTGGATTCGATCAGCTGGCGGCCGCCGCGCATGTCCTTCGATCTCGATCCGATGACCGTCGGGCGTGCGCTGTCGGCGCAGCCCGGCACCGCCGAGGCGGTGATGGAGGAATCCGAGACTGCACCGAGGACTGCGATTGTCGCCGAGGTTCGCGGCGGGTTGCTGTACATCTTCATGCCGCCCACCGAGGCTCTCGAACATTTCGTCGACCTCATTGCCCGAGTCGAGGCCGCGGCCGCGAAGATCGGCTGCCCGGTCGTGGTCGAGGGCTACGGCCCCCCGCCGGACCCGCGGCTGAAGTCGATGACGATCACCCCTGATCCCGGTGTGATCGAGGTCAACATCGCGCCAACCGCCAGCTTCGCAGAACAAAGGCAGCAGCTGGAAACCCTCTACGAGCAGGCGAGGCTGGCCCGATTATCCACCGAGTCGTTCGATGTCGACGGCACCCACGGCGGCACCGGCGGCGGTAACCACATCACGCTCGGCGGCGTCACGCCGGTCGACTCTCCGCTGCTGCGGCGCCCTGATCTGCTGGTCTCGCTGCTGACTTACTGGCAGCGGCACCCCGCGCTGTCCTACCTGTTTGCGGGGCGGTTCGTTGGCACCACGTCGCAGGCGCCGCGGGTTGATGAGGGCCGTGCCGAGGCGCTCTACGAACTCGAGATCGCGTTCGCTGAGATCGCCCGGCTAGGCGCCGGGGTGCACCCCGGAGAAAACCGAGCCAAGCCGTGGGTGACCGACCGCGCGTTGCGGCACCTGCTTGTCGACATCACTGGCAACACCCATCGCGCCGAGTTCTGTATCGACAAGCTCTACAGCCCCGACAGCGCCCGTGGCAGGCTCGGCTTGTTGGAGCTGCGCGGCTTCGAGATGCCGCCGCATCTGCACATGGCGATGGTGCAGTCGCTGCTGGTGCGCTCGTTGGTGGCGTGGTTTTGGGACGAACCGCTGCGCGCCCCGCTGATCCGCCACGGTGCCAACTTGCACGGCCGATACTTGTTGCCGCACTTCCTGATCCATGACATCGCGGCCGTGGCCGCCGATCTGCGTGAGCACGGCATCGCCTTCGAGACCAGCTGGCTGGATCCCTTCACCGAATTCCGCTTTCCGCGCATCGGCACCGCCGTCTTCGACGGCGTGGAGATCGAACTGCGCGGCGCGATCGAGCCGTGGAACACCCTGGGCGAGGAGGCCACCGCCACCGGCACCGCCCGCTACGTCGATTCGTCGGTCGAGCGCATCCAAGTCCGCACCATCGGCGCCGACCGCGATCGCTACGTCGTGACGTGCAACGACTACCCGGTACCGCTGCTGGCCACCGACAACCCCGACATCCAGGTGGGTGGCGTGCGGTTCAGGGCCTGGCAACCACCCAGCGCGCTGCATCCGACCATCACGGTTGACGCTCCGCTTCGGTTCGAGCTGATCGATGTCGCCACCGGAACGTCGCGCGGCGGCTGCACCTACCACGTCGCTCACCCCGGTGGCCGCGCCTACGAGGACCGACCCGTCAACGCCGTCGAGGCCGAGGCACGCCGCAGCCGCCGCTTCGAGGCCACCGGCTTCACCGCGGGCAAGGCCGACATGTCCGACATACGGGAGAAACAGGCCAGGATATTCACCGACATCGGCGCGCCGGGCATCCTCGACCTGCGGCGCGTGCGTACCGTGCTGCGGTAATGGCATCCGCAGAAGCGGCGCTGGGCACCAGCGAATCGTCGGCGGTTTCTCACCACCGCTCCGACGTCGACCGCCTGCTGGCCGGGTACCGTACCGCGCGCGCCCAGCAAGCTCTGTTCGATCTGCGCCCCCCTGGTTCAGAAGGCCCGAGAATCGGCTACGACGAATTCGTCGACGAAGCCGGGAACGTGCGGTCCACCTGGACCGAGCTGGCTGACGCGGTCGGGGAGCGGGGACGGGCGGGGCTGGACCGGCTGCGCTCGGTGGTGCACAGCCTGATCGACAACGACGGCATCACCTACACCGGGGCCGACCCCGACCGCGGCCCGGTCGCTGTTGGTCACGGCGCGGAACCGGGGCCGTGGCGCCTGGACCCGTTGCCGCTGCTGATCTCCGTGGCCGATTGGGAGGCGCTGGAGGCCGGGCTCGTCCAGCGGTCGCGCCTGCTCGATGCCGTGCTCGCGGACCTGTACGGGCCTCGTCGAGTGCTCACCTCCGGCGTGCTGCCGCCAGAACTGCTGTTCGCTCACCCTAGTTATTTGCGTGTCGCCAACGGAATCGAGGTGCCGGGGCACCACCAGCTCTTTATGCACGCCTGTGACGTGAGCCGGCTGCCAGACGGCAGCTTTCAGGTCAATGCCGACTGGACGCAAGCGCCATCGGGGGCTGGCTATGCGCTGGCCGACAGACGTGTTGTCGCGCACGCGATTCCTGACCTCTACGAGCGGATCGGGCCGCGACCGACGACACCGTTCGCGCAGGCACTGCGGCTGGCGCTGATCGACGCGGCACCCGACGGCGCACAGGACCCTGTGGTCGTGGTACTCAGCCCGGGCATTTACTCGGAAACCGCCTTCGATCAGGCGTATCTCGCGACGCTGCTAGGTTTCCCGCTGGTGGAGAGCGCGGATTTGGTGGTGCGTGACGGCAAGGTGTGGATGCGCTCGCTGGGCACGTTGAAACGCGTCGACGTCGTGCTTCGCCGCGTCGACGCGGACTACGCGGACCCACTGGACCTACGTGCCGATTCGAGGCTCGGTGTGGTCGGTTTGGTGGAGGCGCAACACCGCGGAAAGGTGACAGTCGTCAACACGCTCGGCAGCGGCATCCTGGAAAGCGCTGGGCTGCTGCGGTTCCTACCCGAGCTAGCCGAGTGCTTGCTCGGTGAAGCCCCACTGCTGCACACCGCACCCGTCTACTGGGCCGGCATCGACAGCGAATGCTCACACCTGCTGGCGAACCTCTCGTCGCTGTTGATCAAGTCCACCGTCGGCGGGGAAACCCTTGTCGGACCGACGCTTTCGTCGGTACGACTGGCTGAGCTCGCTGCGCAAATCGCGGCCATGCCGTGGCAGTGGGTCGGCCAGGAGCTACCGCAGTTCTCGTCTGCGCCCACCGACCATGCTGGTGTGTTGTCGTCGGCCGGCACCGGCATGCGGTTGTTCACCGTTGCCCAACGCAGCGGCTATGCGCCGATGATCGGCGGACTGGGGTACGTATTGGCATCCGGTGCTGCCGCATACACGTTGAAAACCGTTGCAGCTAAAGATGTCTGGGTGCTTCCGACGGAGCGTGCGCGAACCGAGACGGTGAGTTTGCCATCGGTTACACCGCCGGTGAAGACAGGCGCGGGCACGCTGGGGGTCAGCTCGCCGCGTGTGCTGTCCGACCTGTTCTGGATGGGTCGCTACGGCGAACGCGCCGAGTACATGGCCCGGTTGCTGATCGTCGCCCGCGAGCGCTACCACGAATTCCGGCACCGACAGAACGCGGAAGAAAGCGAGTGTGTGCCAGTGCTCATGGCAGCGCTTGGCCGGATCACCGGGACCGACACCGGAGCGAGTGGCGATCATGCGGAAATGATCGCGGTCGCGCCCTCGACGCTGTGGTCGCTGACTGTGGATCGCGACCGGTCGGGATCCCTTGTGCAGTCGGTGGAGGGGCTGGCACTGACCGCGAGGGCGGTGCGCGACCAATTGTCGCGCGACACCTGGATGGTCTTGGCCGGCGTCGAGCGCGCGATGGTGCACAGGTCCGACCCGCCGGACTCGTTCGCTGAGGGCGACGCCCTGCTGGCCTCGGTTCAGGCGCAGACGTTAGCGGGGATGCTGACGTTGTCGGGAGTGGCCGGGGAGTCGATGGTGCGCGACGTCGGCTGGACGATGATGGACATCGGCAAACGCATCGAACGCGGCCTTTGGCTGACCGCGTTGCTGCGGGACACCCTCACTACGGTCCGCAGCGCCGCCGCTGAGCAAACCATCATCGAGTCAACACTGGTGGCGTCTGAATCGTCGGTCATCTATCGCCGCCGCACGGTGGGCAAGGTCAGTGTTGCCGCGGTGGCCGAACTGATGCTGTTCGACGCGACGAACCCGCGGTCACTGGTGTATCAGCTGGAGCGGTTGCGTGCCGACCTCAGTGACCTGCCGGGCGCGTCAGGGTCGTCGCGACCGGAGCGGGCGGTGGCAGAGATCAGCACCCGGTTGCGCCGGTCACATCCCGCCGAGCTGGAGGAGGTTAGCGCCGACGGGCGTCGTGAGGAGCTGGCCGACCTCCTCGCTGCGGTATACGCCGGTTTGCGTGACCTGGCCGACGTCATCACAGCGACACAGCTGTCGTTGCCTGGCGGCATGCAGCCACTGTGGGGGCCCGACGAGCGGCGGGTGATGCCGTGACCGGCACGCCGGCGGTGTCCACCGCGGAGGGCGTTTGCCGTCCAAGGGCCTTGCCGCGTGATCGGTGTCGACGCCACGCACGCGTGGGCGGCGCTGTGGACGCTGCTGTGCTGGGGTGGGGGCGTGACTGCGTCGACGTACCCCCGCTGCGCGGCATCATCTAGACCGAATCCGACAGCAGCGTGATCGACGTCGCCGTGGACGTGGCGCAAAATTAGGCGCGGTTTTAACGGTGGTTCTGCGTAAAGAATTGCCAGATAGTGTCGGTGGCGTTGATCGCCGTCGACGGAGGGGAAATACCCGCGAGCTTTTCCAGAACAGGTTTGGGCACACCGCCGGGCCATTGATGGCCTGCCCCCGCGACCGAGATCAATTCCACCGTGCGACCGTCCGCACATGCGGCTATTTCGGTCGTCACGTCCCCCGCGGTGTTTGAGGTCGGTGGTCCACACGCATCGATGGAACGCCAGGTGGCGTTGACCGACGGCACCGAGGGACCGTCGACGCGCGGATTACCGTTGGCCGCGAACGCTTTACCGGGTCCGCCGTTGTAGGGGACTCTGTCGTCGGCGGTGCCGTGGATTTGTAGAACCGATGTCGGCCGCGCGTTCGAGCAGTCGGTCAGCAGTGTGCCCGCCACCGGAGCGATCGCGGCGAAGACGTCGGTCTGGCATCCCAGTCGAAGCGACATCATCGCCCCGTTCGACATGCCGGTGGCATAGACGCGCGCCGGATCGATCGGGATCTGTTGCTCGATGGCGGCGACCATGGTGGTGATGAATACGACATCGTCGAGGTTGGTGCGCTGCGGTTCACCACAGCACGACCCGGCGTTCCAGGCGCGACCCAGACCGTCGGGGTAGGCGACCAGGAAATGTGCATTGTCCGCCTCGGCGTCCCAGTGGTAGTCACGCTCAGCCTGGTCACCGGTGCCAAAACCGCCGTGCAGCATCACCACCAGTGGCGCCGCTCCGGTCAGTCCCTGCGGCCGGTAGAGGTGATAGGTCCTACTGACCCCGCCCGACTGGATGGTCTGGGTGGACTGCCCGACCGGGATCCCCTGGTCGGGCGTCCCCAACGCATGGCCGCCGCCAAGGCACCCGCCCACCAAGACCACCAGAACTCCGACGAGACACACGCCGAGTACCCGAACGCATCGAGACCGCATGACCCCATCGTGGCAGCAGACCCGATATTTGACAAGTGACTTGTCAATCTTGCAGCGAGTGGCACACTCATGGCCATGCGACGTGTTCTGGATGCCGAGTGGGAGCCCACCGTGCCGGCCCTGGTGCAACTGGTGGCCGCGTCCGGGGCCCCGCACTTGAGAGCCGCATTCGCGGCAGCAGGACTCGACGGGATCCGCCCGGCGCAGTCGGTTGCGCTGGTGCCGCTGGCGGCGGGCGGACTGCATGCGTCGGATCTGGCCGACCGGCTTGGGGTGAGTCGACAGGCGGTAGCCCAGGCGATAGCAGCACTGGAACGCCACGACTATGTGACTCGGGTCCCCGACCCCGCGGACGCGCGCGCTCGACTCATCGAGCTGACACCCCGAGGGCGGCAGGCGCTACGCGTAATGCGTTCCAATGCAGTCGCTTTGGAGAAACGATGGCAACGAACCCTCGGGCAGCGACGATTGGCAGAACTGCGCAAGATCTTGCAGCTGCTGCTTGACGCGGAATCCGGCGGGTAATGCCCACGCAGAGCCCATGGTCAGAGGCCGTGATGAGGCCAGGTGGGCTTGAGGTTTCCGGCCTTGAACGACGCCGCGCCGTAGGAGTGTTTGTCGCGGCGCATGAACATCGAGATGGTCATCTCCGCTTCGATGCGTAACCGCTCTTCCAGTGTGTGGCCGACGTGGCGCAGCACGCACTCCTTGTCGGAGCGGATAGCGCCCTGCGGCAGTGCGGCGATCTCGTGCGCGAGCGCCACCGCGCGCTCTAGCGCCTTGCCGCGCGGGACCACCTCGTTGACCAGGCCGATGCGCTCCGCTTCACGGACGTCGATGCGCCGGCCGGTGATGATGAGTTCCATCGCCTTGGCGAACCCGACGATGAGCGGCAGCCGCACCGTCAGCCCGTCGCCGCCGACGATGTTCCAGCGCCGCTCGAGCGCGCCGAACTCAGCGTTCTCCGCGGCGATGCGGATGTCGGCGAGCATCGCGGTCTCGAGCCCGGCGGCGAAGGCGTAGCCGTTCACCGCCGCGATGATCGGCTTGAAGATATCGACGCGGCGGGTGTAGCCGCAGACGCCGGGAAGGTTGTATAGGTCTTTGCGGAACTGATCGAAGTCGCCAAGTTCGGTCCACTCTGCGGCGTCCTGCAGATCCCAGCCCGCGCAGAACGTGGTCTCGCCGGCCCCGGTGATTACCAGCACGAAGGCGCTGTCGTCATCGCGGAATCGCTGAAACGCCTCGTGGAGCTCAGCGTTCATGCGGCGGCTTATGGCGTTGTGCTGTTCGGGCCGGTTGTAGGTGAGGACGACGACGTGCTCCTGTTGCTCGTATTTCAGCGTCTCATAGCTCATGTCCGGGAATTTTCCTCTGACGCAAGCCTCGGACTTCAGTCCGGGGTTGACCATCGCGGTTATCGCCGACGGGGCCTCGCATTCGGATTATCGTGACGAAATGGAAGAACGGTTTCAGCTCATCAACCGACGTTTGGCCCTGCTCGAAGATCAGGTCCGTCGGTTGTCGGAAGCGGTCGGCGTCCCGTGCCCGACGTTCGCGAGCGACGTAGGTACGACCACGCCGACGCAATTCGAAGGCGGTGTGCCCGCGGAAGTCGTCGCCCTTGCCCGTGCCGGGAAGGCTATCGCCGCGATCAAGCTGTACCGCGAGCTGACCGGCGCCGGGCTAATCGAGGCGAAAACCATTGTCGACTCGCTGTAAACGAATCGATCGGCTCAAACCCAATCTTCTTCCATGACACTATGATCGGCGGAAGACACTGTTCATTCGTTGTTTAAACGCATCGTCGAAACGACGGTAGGTGCTGCGCAATGTGTGTCCCGGCCAGTGGTCCTCGATCAGCTCGACGGGCAGCATCGGGTCGAGCTGAAGATGCCGGACCACGGCGATCGATAATGCGAATTTGTACCGGATACTTTCGGTCGAATCGTCGTGCTTGTCCGGCTTGAGTGCGACGTTCATCGCCTCGATGAGCGCCCCAGCATCGTCGGTCCACTTGTCAAGAGAAAACAAAGATCGCATCTTGTCGGCGGTAATGTCGGTGGCGGCGTTGTGAAAGTGGGTGCATTGCTGGTCCAGCACCGCCCGGGACGTCGGAAGCCGTTGTGGGTCAAGGTTATCCGGGCGGATCCACACGCCCTCCCGAAGCTCGGCCAGGTGCAGTGCTATCGCTGCTTTCCTGAGCTCGAGGCGATCGGTTGCCGGCCGACGCTCCAGCGAGACGATCGCCAGTTCCCACGTGCCGTCCCATCGGTGGGCAGCCGCGTCGTCGATCCGGGACGCCTCGTCGACACGCTGGCGTCGCTCCAGCAAGCGCCCGGCGAGCGCGTAGCTCCCACCGTCACCGGTCAGTTCGCCATTCGAGACCATCCGCCACAGGCAGGTGCGGGCGGCGCCGTCGCTGATGCCGAACAGGGAGGCCACCGCGACCAGCTCCGCGACCGTGAGATGGGGTTGGTCGGCTCCCAACAAAGCCGACGCGAGCACCGAGCGCGCGCTGAGCGGCCGGTTGCCGATCAGGTCGCTTACGCGCGATTCGGGCACTGCGGGCACGCATGTATCTTGACTGATCACCGCGCATATCACTAAATCATTGACGCGTGATGATCGCAATGTGATACTGACACGCATGAGTTCTCCGACGAAGTCGTTGGTGGCTGATGATGTGGAGATCGTTCGGCGCATCCTGGCCCATATCGACGCCGGCACTACCGATGAGGGCGAGGCTTGGCGCGAGCCCGTCGAAAACTACCTGAACCCAGGCAGGTTCACCGATGAACTCCGGTTGCTGCGCGCGATGCCGAGCGTGTTCGTTCCCTCCGCGACGATCCCCAACCCGGGTGACCACGTCGAACGAACCGCTTTCGGGGTGCCCCTGTTCGCTGTGCGAGGGCGGGATAAACGGGCGCGGGTGTTCCGCAACGCCTGTCGGCATCGCGGGTTCGCCCTTGTCGAGGAGGCCGGCTGCTCAAACGCATTGGTGTGCCGCTACCACGGCTGGACATATCGTCTGGACGGCTCGCTCGCGCATGTGCCCCACGAGGACGCATTCCCCGATCTGGACCCCTCGACGCGCGGTCTGGTCGGGGTCGCGAGCCACGAGGTGGACGGGCTAATCATCATCAGGCCACTCGACGCCGACGGCGCAGGCCCGCAAGACCGCGCTGGCGAGGCTATGGCCTGGTTGACCGACGGGACCGTGTGGCGCGACAAACTTCTCCCGGCGCAGCGGCTCGTATACGTGGATTCCACTCCGCGAGCCATGAATTGGAAGGTGCTTGTCGAGCAGTTCCTGGAGGGCTATCACATTCGCTCAACACACAAGGACACCTTCTTCCCACTGCAGTACGACGACCTCAACGTGGTCGAGACGTTCGGCCCGAATAGCCGAATCACGTTCCCATACCGCAATATTGAACGGCTCCGCGACCGTCCAGAGGCCACCTGGACGACGGATGCGCGGGTGACATACGTCTATCACCTGTTTCCCAACGTCATGTTGGCGACGTTCCCGGACCTGGTGCTCATGGTCGTGATCGATCCGGTAGACATCGACCACAGTACGGTCACTATCTATTCGATGGCCAAAGCTGAGGCCGAGCAACGAGCATCGCTCAACCCCCCGACCAACCCCGCGGGTACCCTCGTTGCCCGGGGTGCCGTGGAGGACAACGAGATGTCGGCGGGTGTGCAACGCGGACTGCACGCCGGCGCAAATGACTTCGTGGAGTTCGGACGGCACGAGAGCGCGATCGGGCACTTCCACGCCACCCTTGATGAGCGCCTGGCCCGATCGGCTAGTCGCTGATCTCACGAATCGAATGGGGCCATCCGCACGGCCAGCGGTAACCCGCAGCGGACGAGCAGCCTGAAGCGTCCCGCCGGCACCGCCGCCGCCTCGGCACGCATCATTTCAACCAGTTCCCGTTTGAAATCACCTCTTGGGTAACGGCGCAGCACCTGTTGGACGTTGCCGGGAGCGATGTCCCACATGCGCAGTCCAGCGCCGTCGACCATCGCTCCCCATTGCAGGTAGCAGCCGATCGCGCCGTCGGTTTCCACCTTGACTCCTGGTGTTGTGTGAACACATATACCGTCGGCGAGTAGATCCGCGCGTTCATCAGCGAGGCCCGCAGCGCTCGCGCAGGAAAGCATCCGATCGACGCTGCCGAGAGTGAAATCACGGTTGGGCGTTGGGCTGGCAATGCCATAGTCATGCAGCAGCGCCCCGCAGTAGAAGAGCTCGTCGTCCATCTGGTTTCCGTCGACGGTCGCGAGCGCGCTCCCGAACAACCAGGTGCGGTAGGAGTGGCCCTGAAGAGCCGGCGGTAATTCCGCGCACGCCTCTTCGGCCTCCCGCGCGAACCTCGAATCGGGTATTTGGAATGTGTCTAAGTCGACGCGCGCGGCCGCAGCCGGAAGCCGGCCGAGCGCGAGCTTGGCCCTTCCCACGGCGTTCTCCCACTGGCCTACTGCGATTGCAGCCAGCAGGCGGCGCCGCTCTGCGCGCGATAAGTCACCGTCGGTCCGACGGACCCAAGCGAGACCGCCAAGCCGTCGCGGGTCGGGCATGTTCATCTCGCTATCTTCCAGCAGACTCTGCCGCGCGACTAGCAACTATTGCGCCTGCTGGCGTTGCGATGCCTCAGGCGCGGCGGACGTTAGCGACTCCTGCGATGACGCCCTGGATGAGCCGGTCAAGGTGCTCTGGACTGTCGATGACTGGCCGGCCCGCAACGAACGTCATCATCACCCCGTTAATGAGCGTCAGGATGGCAATCGCCTGATCGTCAATCAGTGCCGGATCCGGTGCGCTTTCGGCAGAGTGCCATTGGGCGACAACGTGGCGCGCGAGAGTGTAGAACCCGTCCCCAGACTGACTGAACGTCGCGGCCAGTTCGGGGTCACGGCTGGCTAGCAGCAGGAGCTCGTAGCGCGCCTTGGCGCGGGTGAACCAGGGTTCTTTGGCCGCGTACATGACCATGCGGGCCAGCCCCGCAGTGCCGGTGAATTCTGTTGACTGATCGTCGGCGAGTTCGGTCATCAACGACAGGTCGGCGGCATCGAGTTCAGTCAGGCGAGTAGCGACGGCATGCAGCAGCGCTTTGCGGGTCCGGAAGTAGAACGAGGTGGTGCCGGCCGGTACGCCGGCGCGTTCGTCAACTTTTGGATGGCTAACGCCGTGAACTCCGTTGGCGCCGAGCAGCTCGATCGCGGCGTCGGCGAGCTGCCGGCGCCGCTCGGCCGCGTTGTGCTTTCTACGTGCAGCAATGCGCCCAGTCTATCGATTGGTCGCCATGACGACGGGGATCTCGTGAGTGCTTCAGAACTGTCCGCAATTGGGTGCGGTGGGTTCTCCGTTGAAGCGGGCGGCGATCCATTGCATGGCCGGTTCACCATCGACGAGCATCGGCAGGGCGTGGTTGATGATGAGCTTGTTGAGGAACGGTGGCTCCTCGTTGGTGCGGAATTCCACGTCGGCGCCCTGGGCGCACCAGTCGCGACCGAGCTGATTGGCCGCGGTCCACGGCACCAGCGGGTCGTAGCGGTTGCTATCGATCAGCACGGGCGCGTTGGGTTTGTAGCGGCCGATCCGCTGCGCTTCAAACAGGCTGTTGACCGGTTCCTCGTTGACCAATTGGTAGATGTCTTCGATGAAGTAGGGCTGTAGGTGGCGGAACATAAAATCGAGGAGGGTCTGGCCGACGCACTGGCGCGATACCGATTCGAGCATCGCCAGCCCACGCGGCGTCATTTTGGAGCGGATGACGTCGGCGAATTCCGGATAGGCGGCCATGACGCTGTTGAGTGCGTATCCGACGGCGCCGACGAGGACGCTGCCGTCGGCGTAGGGCAAGAGTTCCTTGAGGTTGGCCGGTGGCGCCCCGGCGTATGTGCCCACGATATGCAGCTCAGGGGCATAGGCCGAGGCCAGCTCGGCCGCCGACGCTGTCGCACCGCCACCCTGCGAGTATCCCCAAAACGCCACGGGCCCATGCGGATCCAGCGATGTTCCCGGCAGACGCATGGCGGCGCGGGCGGCATCGAGCACTGCCTGCCCCTCTGCCACGCGGCCCACATAGGTGTGCATCGAGGGGGTGCCCAAGCCCTCGTAGTCGGTCATCACGATGGCGAAACCGCGGGCGACCATTGTCGCGACGAACAGCTCCTCGTAGTTGAACATGATGTCCCACCCGCCCGAATAGTGGATGCCCTGGTTGAACATTCGCGACGGGGCGCACTGATTGCCCTGGCCTTGCGTGCCGGGTGCGTAACTGATCAACGGCCGCGGCCCCTTGCCCGGCCACGGATTGTAGGGCTCGAAGTAGGTGCCGGTGACAGCGATCGGATTGCCCCGGGTGTCGGTGCTCCGATACATGATCCGGGTGCCGGTGGCCATGATCGCGCCCAGTTGGCCGGATGGCTCCAGCACCAGCCGCGACGGCTCGGTGCGGATCAGGTCACCCGGCTGGCCGGGTGGCAGTGGATCCGGCGGGGTGTAGAACTCCGCATACTGCGGCTCGTCGCCTCCGTCAGCATGCGAATTTCCCATGCTGACCAGCGCTGAACCGATCACAAGCAGGACCGCGAAGACTCCCCCAAATCGGCGCATCACGAAACGGTAACAACGGAGCACCTGCCAACGGAAGGACAATCTCTAAGTTTTTAGAGATTGCCAGGCGGCGCGCCCGACCTTGGCGACGCTACGGGGTTTTGAGGAACACGTCGTTGAGGGTAACGGTCCGAAGGTTTCGGGATCGGATGATGTCGATGAGTTGTGGGTAGACGTGGGTGACCGGCAGGTGATTGAGGTGACCGATAACGATGGACTGTGGGGTGAAGTACTGGTCGGCCATTTTGACGATGTATTCCTCGGTGATCAACGTCGAATCCGAGAGTGAACCCGACCATAAGGTCGGAACGGAATAGCCGAGGTCGGCGGCCACAGCGTCGACGGCAGCGTTGTGCTTTGCATAGGGTGGCCGATAGTACGGTTTCGCACCGATGCCGTAGGTCTTCTTCAAGAATTCGTCATTGCGGGTGAGCTCCTGGGCGACCCTGCTTTGCGGCACCTTCGTCAAATCCGGGTGTGACCAGGTGTGGTTGCCGAGTTGTATCTGCCCGGACTCCACCAACGGACGCAGCATCGCCAGGTTGTCGGTCCATGAGTTGTAAATCCCGTTGACGAAAAATGTCATCCGCGCGCCGGTATCTTTGGCGAACTGTATGTAGGCGCGCACTACCTCGCTGTTGACCCCGTCGTCGAGGGTCAGCGCAAGCAAATTACCTTGGCCGGGAATCTTGGTTAGTGCTCCACCACCAGGCAGCGGGATGCGATCACTCAGCGGTCCGGCCGACAACAAGGCTGCTGGGGCGGTTGGACCGGAGGTCGCCGCGGCAGCTTCGGGTGCCTGGGCGAATGTTCGCGGTTGCGGGTCGACCACCAGCCGAGCTGCGCCTACGCCAGCCACCGTGGCCGCGGCGAGCGCCCCGAGGAAGCGACGCCGGTTCAGCTCTGACGCCCCGCCTCCTCGATAGGAGCCGGCGGACCTCACCCGATTCTTCGCGGGTTGTTTGCGGTGGGCTCCGCCAGCACGCGAGCGCCCGGCAGGGCTGCCCGTGTTGCCAAACTTCGCGTCCACAGCAGCGAACCGTACCACTAGCAGGGGAAATATGTCGGATTGAGCGCGGGAGGTCAGCTGTGGGTTCTCGTCGAAAACTGTCCAGGCGACATTCACGGACTTCTAGCCCAGGGCTTAATGGTCGATACGCTCAGCCGCGGCGGCCCATGTCCTTAGTATGCGTTTGTGCCCACCAGGATGAGGGTCAGCGACAACCGGGTTACAACGGCGACTACGCGAATCGGCCGCCACGCCGGCGCGGTTAGGTAAAGGCATGACGACAGCATTCGTGTTGTCCGGCGGCGCAAGCTTAGGTGCGATCCAGGTGGGGATGCTGCGCGCCCTGGCCGAGGAAGGGGTAACGCCGGACCTGATCGTCGGCACGTCCGTCGGCGCGGTCAACGGCGGGTGGATCGCGTCGCGGCCCGATGCGGCCGGAATTGACGCACTGGCCGATCTGTGGCTGTCGCTGTCGCGAAAAGAGATATTTCCCACTCACCCGATCGCGGGGCTGCTGGGCTTCCTTGGCCGTCGTCCCCACCTGATACCCAACAGTGGTTTGCGGCGCATGCTCACCGACCAGCTGGGTTTCGCCCGGCTCGAGGACGCACCGATCCCCTTCCATGTGGTGGCCACCGATGTGATCTCGGGCACCGACGTGCTGCTGTCGTCGGGAGACGCAGTCGACGCGATCGCGGCCAGCGCCGCAATCCCCGGCATATTTCCGCCGGTCAACATCAATGGGCGCGATCTCATGGACGGCGGTATCGTGAACAACACCCCGCTATCGCATGCCGTCGCGCTCGGCGCCGACCGAGTGTGGGTGTTGCCCACCGGCTACTCGTGTGACCTGCCCGCCTTACCCCAAGCGGCGCTGACGATGGCATTGCACGCCCTGACCCTGACCATCAACCACCGCCTGGCGGTCGACGTCGCCCGCTTCGAGCAAGCGGTCGAGCTGCACGTCATCCGACCGCTGTGTCCGGTCGCCACTTCAGGATCGGACTTCTCGCACGCGGCAACGCTGATCGAGCGATCGCATGCGGCTACCCGACAGTGGCTGGCAGCGTGCCCTCCGTTGACGGGCCAGGCCGCCTTGCTTCAGCCACACCGCCACTAAGCAGCAGGGCCACGCCCGGGCGGATTAGTGAGGCGCCCCGCCGCCGCGTTGTGGTAACTGCACGGGCTCGGTACCGGGGGTTCCCAGCGTCGCGGCCAGCCAGGGCAGTGATGCGGCGAACGCCTGGGCGGCGAACGGCCAGTCATGTCTGCCCGGTTGGGTAACCACCGCGCAGGTGATCCCGTTGGCGGCGGCGACGTCACACAGCCTGTTGGCGGCGGCGTCTTGGCCTTCTGGATTGGCAGAGGGGTCGGTGGTCGTGGCGACGAGGGCGGGATTGGTTGCCTGGGCGAGGTTGTGCGTACCCGACGATGCGGGGACATCGAACCACCCCGACACCCCCGTGTAGCGACCATGCCGATTCATGATGGCGACCGGGTCGAAAGCAGCCCAAGCGGCGGCGTTGCCGCCGAACAACCCGGCGATAGTTTGGTCCCTAGTGCCTATATTGGGGCTGCGGTCGCCGGCGATGTCTACAAACGCGCTGAACATGTCTGGATGCGTGACGGTCAAGTCGACGGCGCAAGTACCGCCCATCGACCATCCGGCGATTCCCCAATTGGCCCGGTCGGCGCTCACCCGGAAGTTCGAGACCACCAACGGCACGACATCTTTCGTAAGATGATCAGCTGCGTTGCCGCGGCTTCCGTTGACGCACTCGGTGTCGTTGTCGAACGCGCCGGTCGGATCAACGAACACCAGCACCGGGGCGAAGCCGTGATGATGGGCCGCGAAGTCGTCGATGGTGTCGAAGGCGCCGCCGGCACGCAGCCAGTCCGCAGGCGTGTTGAAGGCTGAACTGATCATCATGACCGTCGGCAGCCGGGGCGGCGGATTGCTGGCGAACCACGCCGGAGGCAGATACACCAGTTCCTGACGGTGGGGAAAGTGCGACGCGTCGGCATCAATGTTCACCGGCACCACGACGCCCTTGGGCGGCTTGGTCCCGGCGACCTGCATTGCGGTGACCCGCAGCCGATCAATCTGATCGGGCAAGGGCCCCGATGTCAGCTGATTCCATGCGGTGAGCACCGTGGGGAAATAGCCGACCCAACCGTTCAAGGCCAAGGTCGCGGACAACACGCACAGGGGTACCGAAAGTACCGCCAGCCCGCGACGCCACCACCGGGCACCTGGCCAGCCCAGCAAAAGCACGGCCGCGGCGAGTCCGCTCATCGCTATCCACAGCCACAGCGAGGCTGGCGCCGGGTCGCCGGCCACCCCGATCGACTCGATGTACCAATACGACAGCGCCCTCACCGCGGTCGCGACCATCAGCGCCACCGGAAATGCCCACCTAAGCCAGCGCCGCCTACGCCATTCGATCGCGTTGACCGCCACGAGCAGGGCGAACACCTGCACCGCCGCCGGCAACCAGCCATGCAGCAAGGACAGTTGTTCAATGAAGCGCACCAGTCGTGACTTTCGTATAGACGCTGGATCCGATCAGGCGGGACCAACTATCCCACATCACCACCGCCCACGACTTCGCCGATCGCCGGGTGCAGGCCTATGACGACGAGATCATGACCGCCGCAAAAAGCCGTCCTGAAGATCCGGCGCCGGTGCGGTGCTCACGGTTGGCCGGGCGCCGTTTCCTCTGTGATGACGCTTGTTAAAGAGCGCAGGCGCAGGCTGTTGCCGACGACGAAAACACTGGAGAATGCCATCGCGGCGCCGGCAAGCATCGGGTTTAGCAGGCCGAGCGCGGCCAGTGGGATCGCGGCGACGTTGTAGCCGAAGGCCCAAAACAGGTTCGTCTTGATGGTGGCCAGTGTCTTGCGAGAAAGCCGAATCGCGTCGGCGGCAGCGCGTAGATCGCCGCGCACCAGGGTGATGTCGGCGGCTTCGATCGCAACGTCGGTCCCGGTGCCCATGGCCAGCCCGAGATCAGCGGTGGCCAGAGCAGCCGCGTCGTTTACGCCGTCGCCGACCATGGCGACGACCTTGCCCTCGGATTGCAAACGCTTGACCGCGGCGACCTTGTCGGCGGGCAGCACATCGGCGATGACGTGGGCGATACCGACCTCGGCGGCGATGCGGTTCGCGACAGTTTGGTTGTCGCCAGTCAGCAGCACCGGAGTCAGTCCCAGCCGCTTGAACTGCCGGATGGCTTCGGCGCTGGTGGGTTTGACGGTATCGGCGATGACGAGGATCCCGCGGGCGCTGCCGTCCCAGCCGACGGCGATGGCGGTTTTTCCTTCGCTCTCGGCGTGGGCTTTGGCCGCCGACAGCGTCTCGTCGAGGTGCTGGGCCCAATCGGCCAGCAGGCTCTCCCGGCCGACGACGACGGCGTGCCCATCGACAATGCCCTGCACGCCTTTGCCTTCCACTCCTGTGAAGTCGGTGCGGGCAGGGCCAGGGACGCCCATTGCCAGTAGCGGAACTGCAGGGCAGGAATCATCGCCATGGCGATCACCGGGCTGGCGAGCACGGTCGCGGTAACCAGGCGGTTGCGCAGCGATGCCAGCTCGGGATCGTCGGTCGCCGGCTCTGTCGCTGTTTGCAAGTCAGGTTCCGCGTGGTGCCGCGGCAGCGCTGCGGTGTAGCCGGCCTTTTCGACTTCGGCGATCAGCGTCTGCGGGTCATACCGGGAGGGGACGGTAAGGGTGGCCTTTTGGTCGCGTAGTTGACGGTCGCGTCGACCCCGTCGAGGTTGTTCAGTTTCTTTTCGAGGCGCATCGCGCACGAGGCGCAGGTCATTCCTGCGATCCCGAGCTCGATACTGCTCACCGCGGCCGGCATGATGACGCTCCCGTCTATATACCCCAGTGGGGTATATCCTAAAGTACTATATACCCCACTGGGGTATTCACGTCAAGAACCGCCACCGATAACCGCCGGCGCCCGGATCCGCATGTACCGAGCGCACGGGCGCTTTATGGCTGGCCAGAGCCGCCATTGACGACATGTTCGACAGGGGTGCGATGTTCTTGCGCGGGGTTGCGACCACGGTCCTGGTGGAAGCGCTGCTGGATCGCGGCGTCGACGGCGACCTGCAGGAGGCGCAAGCCGCGATCGATCGGTTGGCCGCCGTACCTACCGAGCCCGGCTTCGTGTTGCACGAGCTCCCATTGCTACGGCTGCGAGCGCTGGTGGCACGCGAGCAGGGTGACGACGCGGGTTGTCGCGAGTTTATTCAGCCCTACCGCGCCAAGGCGGCGGCGGCTGGTTTCGATTCGCCAGTCGATTCGACGGCATGACCGCAAATCCAAGCGTGGAGATCAGCAGTAGGAAACGCCCATGTCGACCGAAACCTGAGTTCCGGTAACGAATTTGGATTGGTCGGAGGCCAGCCAGGCGACAGCGTCGGCGATGTCTTCGGGTTGGGCAGTACCCTCCGGCAGCAGCGGTCTGTTCATGCCGCGCAGGTACGGGTACGTTTCGGCGGCCGATCGGATTGCTTGGCGCATCTGGCCGCTGCCCATGGGGGTGGCAACCGCCCCCGGGTGCAGGCTGTTGACGCGGATACTGTGCCGGCCGAGTTCGGCGGCGAATGCGCGTGCCATCCCGGTGACGGCGTGTTTGCTTACTGTGTAGTGGACCGTGAACGCCTGCATCTTGATGCCCGCGGCGGATCCAATGGGGATGATCGACCCGCCGCGACCTCCCTCGATGATGCGGCCAGCGCTAGCCATAACCGTGTTCCAGGTGCCGGTCACGTTGGTGTCGATGGTGTCGCGGAAGGCTTGGGCGGTTATTTGATCCCAGGGTGCGGGGCTGCAGATACCGGCGTTGGCGACGACAACGTCGAGACGGCCCAGTTCGTCGACGGCATTATCGACGGCGGCTTGGAGCGCGTCGAGGTCACGGATGTCGACCGCCGCGCTGACGACCCGTCGGCCGTTGCCGCCCACCAGCCGTGCTGTCTCGGCCAGATCGTCGGGCGTCGGCGAATCGTAGGGAACACTGGGCGGCAGTGGGCCGGCAAGGTCAAGGGCGATGATGTCGGCGCCTTCGGCGCTGAGTCGTACAGCGTGCGCCTGGCCTTGTCCCCGTGCGGCGCCGGTGATCAACGCCACCCTTCCTGAGAGTGACTGGCTCATCAGTCCTTGAGTCCTTTCTTGCCGATCCCTAGTCGCGAACGATCTTGTCGAGCGGGTTGGAGCGTTCGAGCATGCCGTAGGTCTGCTCGCCGTCCCACCTGTAGCGCACGCCGGCCTGCTGCACTGCGGGGAAGCTGGGCATCTCCTGTTTGAGGGCCTGCATGGAGTACATGTCGTCGTCGTGATGAATGTCGTGGGTGGAAAGCACTGTTTCGCCGGCGATCTCGAGGACGCCGTCGGCGGTCTCCAACACCAGTGAGACGTCCTCGCCCTGGGGTTGTAACCGGTTGAGCCACGGCGCCTGCACCACCCGAGCCGCGATCAGGCCGCCGTCGCCTGTGAAGATGTAACCCTCGTTGAAGGTGGGCTGGCCGTCGGGACGAGGTGGGTAGGCGATATAGCCGAACGCTCGCCCGCTTCCGAACACGGCCGACTGCCAGGAGTGTCCCCAAAACCCGGCGAGTTTGCGCACGCCAGTGCGGCGGATCCTCAGCCCGCTACCGGTGGAACTGCGTTGTTCGTCGGCCGCGCGGAATTCGCCAGTGGCGGTAAACAACTGCTCATAGCGTGGCCCACCCATGAGTTCGCCCTCGATGGAGGTT
Source organism: uncultured Actinomycetota bacterium (assembly GCA_963728815.1). GTDB lineage: Bacteria > Actinomycetota > Actinomycetes > Mycobacteriales > Mycobacteriaceae > Mycobacterium. Next base: position 195,369 of record CAVSLH010000008.1, on the reverse strand, counting down.
TTGAGCTGCGCGCCGGCGTCAGATTGCAGTGCTCCCTGCACCCAGGGGGGAACGACCATCGTCGCCTCGACGTGGAAACTGATGTCGACCAGCGGGCCGTCTTTCCTGCCCTCGATCAAGTCGGCCGACGAAGTCTGCACCGCCGGCCCGTCGTAGGACATCGTCCAAGTGACGAATGGTTCGGTGCACCGAAACGCCAGGCCGCCGGCACCCAACACGGTGGCCCGCCCGTCGGGTCCCTGGGCCGGCTGCGAGGGCCCGTTGGTCCGTTGCCGGTACACGCGACCGTCGGGGAAGGCGACATTGACTTGGATGTCGTGGGCATCCCAATTGGCGGCGACCGCCTCGATCCCGATGCGCGGCAGACCGATCTCGCCGCGGTCGTCGACGACCCAGAAGCTCACGGAGTCACGCATCTCCGGATTCTGGGGGCGCTGGGCCAATACGTACTCGCGCGACGGGTCGACACCGCCGGTCAGATCAACAGCCATGAATTGGCTCCAATTTCCTTGCTTTCGCAATCGTTTGAGTGGGCAGTCCAACGGCGCGCGCTGTCCACATAGCTGGCGAACCGAGGGCGCACCTCGTCGAGATCAATACCGAACTCGACCGGATCGGCGTGCGAACTCGGCTCACGTTCGGCGGCGGCCAGCGTCCACCAACTCTGCATCCGGGCTTCGAATTCCGCATCGACGGGCGCCCCCAGCCAGGCATACAAGCCGGCGACCTCCCCGATCGGATTGGCCTGCATAGCACGAAAATCGATGTCGTAGAACCGATCCTCGGCACCGTCAGCGCGAAACCGCAGCGCCCGCCCCCATGCCCACCGACCAATGCTCGACGTTGAGCCAGCCGACATAGGGACGGTCGATCTGAGCGCTGAACGACCCGATGATGTCGGCATACAGTTCGGCCACCGACAAGATGACATCAGTGGGATCGCGGTGCGTCATCACGAACCGTGCGTCGGGAAACACCGTATCCAGCGCATCGAGCCACAACACGTGTGACGGGCATTTCAACCGCCACGGACGTTGCGGCTCGCCCCATTGCAGCAGCTTCATCACTTTGCGCTGATACCGATACGTCGACGTGAGGTCAGCTCCATCTACCAACCACGCGGAGTACGAAGGGATTTCGGCGAACGACTGGAACAGATGTGACTTGAAATCCAGCGCCATCAGCTCATGGCACTCCATCGGCCCGTGTGTATCCGCCGGGACGTGGTAGCGGGTGCCGACCATCTCACCCTTGTCAGGGGGGATGCGCGGATCCACGCCCTGCACCGTCGAGGGTGGCGGACACGGTTGCGACGACTCCCACCGGCGCAAGTAGCGCACGTCGGGATCTTGCGCCAGCAGCATCGACAATGCGGTGGATCCGGTCCGGGGCAACCCCAATCCGATCAACGGCGCGGTGATGGGCACGTCGTCGATCTCTGGGTGCCGGCGATACCAGTCCTCGACCTGCAGGCGCTGCGACAGGTAGCCGACGATGCGTTGACGCAGGAACGCCTGCCCGCGGTCGTGCAACTGGGCTTCGTTTTGCAGCGACGACAACAGGATGTCCAGGCCCTCCCGGAAGGAGTCGTCGCCGAAGTCGGTGAGGCCGGTCTGCGCGCACGCGTCGTCCATCAGCTCGACGGCGGTGACCATGAACCCTCCCTGTTGGAACGTCGTTGTCCGAACAGTTCTAAAAGAGCAACTCGGCGAAGCGTAGCGTCGACTTGGCGCTGCCGGGTACACGGAAGGACATCATGACTGTCACGGTTGTCGACGCGGGACCCCTGCGGGTTTGCCGGTCGGTTGAAGTCGCCGCGCCGGCAGCCGAGCTGTTCGCGTTCGCTGCCGACCCCCGGCGCCATCGCGAACTGGACGGATCGGGAACTGTGCGCGACAACATCAAGATGCCAGCGGAACTGGTTGTGGGATCTAAGTTTTCCACGAAGATGAAGATGTTTGGCATGCCGTATCGGATCACCAGCACGGTGACCGCCCTCAAACCGAACGAATTGGTCGAATGGCGTCACCGGGTCGGCCACCGGTGGCGGTGGGAGTTCGAGTCGCTCTCACCGACACTGACCCGGGTCACCGAGACGTTCGACTATCACGACGCCGGTGCGCTCAAGAACCAATTGAAGTACTACGAGTGGATAGGTGCCCGGAAGGCCAACACGGCAGGCATCGAGGCAACGCTGGCCAAGCTGCGTGATCGCTACGGCGCGCGATAAATCATCACTGTGACGCGTCGTCGGCGTCCCACGCGACGACGCCGGACACCCAGTGGGTCAGTTGTTCCACCTGGTCGTTGCGGTGCAGGTGGCGCGGCGGCGTGGCGTAGGTGGCGTAGGGCCGACAACGGATGACAACGCGGTTTTCCCGCTCGGACATCTCTGTTATGTAGGGGCGTGCCTCGTCACCGAGCGGTTGACCTGACATTCGGCCGGCAACCGCCATCATCACGTCGACCGCCAGATCGCGGTCACGTTCGATCGTCGCATCGGCGTAGACCTGTAGGTAGGTAAACGGCCACCGCTCGTCGAGGACGCACAGACTGACCTTGCCGTCGCGTTCGACGATGCGGGCTTTGCCGCGGCCGGCCATTGTGGACACCAGCAGCTCGTCGGTGTCGGTGGGGATGTAGTACACGATCGACATGGCCGGGCCGTCATTGCGGCGGCGGTAGCCGAACACACAGGTGCGGTGCGTGCGCACGAATTCACGCCGCTCGGATGGAAGCATGTCGCGGTCGGTGGGAGCCGTGTACGGCTTTGATGCCAGGGGGAGGAGCATGGCGAAATGTCCTTGCTATCAGCGGGGTTGTTCGTTAGTGGATTAATGGATACACTGTATCCGTTAACATCCGGGCCGTCAAGAGCGGACTGGCGGCGCGCCATAGCCGGGTTTTTTGGCGCGCGGCAAGCCATCAATAGCTGTTGTGCCACAATAGGTTTGGCTAAAGCGTCCGGTATTGCGGTTGACTACGAAAGGTGCTCATACTGTCCGATGTGACCCCCGCCAATCAGCCGTCGGCAAACCGTGCCCGCGGCCGCCCGGCCCTGCCCTTGGACCGGATTCTCGCTGCGGCTCTTGAACTCGTCGACGAGCAGGGGCCCGACGCACTGTCGATGCGATCACTGGCGCAGCGCCTGGAATCTGGCACTGCCACGCTGTACCGACACTTCTCCAACCGATCGGAATTGGTCGCCATGGTGGTCGACCACATACTCGGGGAAGTCGACCTCGACGCGCGAACGGTTGCCGGATTGCCCTGGCAACAAGCCTGTATATCGTTCGCGCAGCACATGTTTGACGCGCTCAGCCGGCACGGCAACGTGGCATCCCTGCTGATCCAGTACACCCCGATGGGGCCTAATGCGTTGGCCACCCGCGAGCTGTGTCTGTCGGTCCTACTCGATAACGGCTTTGCGCCGGCGGTCGCCGCCCACGCCTACGCCACACTGGCCCGTTATGTACTCGGCTTCGCGATCCAACTCTCGGGGTCGACGGCAGCCACCGGCCGACGAGACACCGAACTGACGGCTGCATTCCATCAACTCGATCCCTCCCACTATCCCGCCACGGTCGCAGTCGCCGACGATCTGCCCGTTCCATTGGAAGACGAGTTCGTATTCGGATTGCAGCTCATCGTCGCCGGGCTGGAGGGATTGCACGCTTCATCGCATGCCGAGGCGGGTGACGTCGTCGATCATGGTGTCCACCGCGGCTAATAGCGGAGCGGGGTCGCGGCGGACCTGGCTGAGCAGCAGTCCACCCTGGATGCCGGCGAGCATCGCCAGCGCGATGCGGTTGATATCCGGCGTGGTCGCGACCCACGCCGCCGGCCTGCCCGTACTGTCAGCGCAGCCGGGCCAATTCCTGCTCAAAGATCTGGTGCTGATCGGCGTGGCGCTGTGGACATTAGGCGACTCGCTGACGGCCGCACGATTTACACGTGGGGCAGGACCTCATCGGTCAGCAGGTGTAAACTGGCCCAGCCTACGTCGATCGGCAGTCCCCCGATGAGTGGGTTCATCACAATTTCCCGCCTGCCGCAACGGATTTGATCCGTCAGGCGTTCGGGGGTGAGGATCTCAACGTTGTTGAGGCGCCGCAAATCCTCGGTCGGCGCGGCGGCAATTTCGTTGGGCCGTGGTACGCCGGCGCGCTTCCAGGCGCTGTATTCGGCGGCCTCGTTCATGATGAAATCGCCGTAACGGGCCCAGGCTTCGTCGGGGTCGGCGTGCAGCAAGGTGACGGTACTGCCGTTTTCGGGGTGGTAGACGAAGCCAGTCTTACCGTGCTTGCGTAACTCCTGCTGGTACACCGCTTCCAAGTCGGGCATGGCCATCGGCGGCGAGAACGGTAGCCCGAAGCGGGCCGCTCGTCGGGCTGCCGCTGCGGTCATACCCCCGACGAAAACGATCGGATGTGGACGCGTACACGGTTTCGGCGTCACGTTGATGAGCGTGCCGTCATAGTCGAAGGGTTGATCGCTCCACGCCTTGAGCATCACCGCGAGGCAATGATCCATCAGTGCGCCGCGCTGTGACCAGTCCTTACCGGCGGCGTGGTATTCCTCGGGCCGGTAGCCCATTCCGGCCACAAAGCTGAAGCGGTCCTGGGCAAGGTTGTCCAGCACGGCGATATCCTCGGCGAGCCGGACCGGATCGTAGAGCGGAACGATGAGTGCGTTGATGCTGATTCGCACGCGTCGCGTTCGCCCGGCGAGCGCGGCGGCCAGGATCAACGGCGACGGAAGCCAACTCGTTGCCGCTAAGTGGTGTTCTTCGCCGCTGACGGCGGTGAATCCGTGCTCATCGGCATACTCCGCCATGTCGAGCGCAGCCTGATAACGCTCCGCGTGATGCGCCGCAGGATCGGCGATATTGGTCATGTTCAGCCGTAGTGCGGTGAGCAGACTCATCGTTAGCTGATGGGAGTGTGCTTGCGCCGCGCGAACAGCGTTCCCCTGATGAGCTTCTTGACCGAGCCCAGCGTGGCGTCGTAGGCCTCCGGCGGTAGGCTGGCCGCCTGCTCCGACAGACCGCGCGTCAGCGCACAGACAGCCTCCACCGCGGCCTGCGCGTCAGTGTCGGGGGACAGCGCACCTTGCACCCGGGCATCCTCGACGATCTCGGTGACGACGTCGCGCAGCGCCTTGGACCCAGGGTATTTAGGGCTACCGCGCCGCAACCGGGCTGCGCCCTCGACGCGGATCGCCCGCAAGAACGCAGGCAGGTAGGGATAGTCACGTATCAACCGTTTCGACTCATCCAGCACCGCATCCAGTCGGTCGACGACGTCATCGGACTTCGCAGTGGCAGCACACAGCCGCGGCGAGACGATCTCCTCGATCTCCTCGCCGGTCGCTTTGAGCAGTTCGGACTTGTTCGGAAAGTAGTGATACAGGCTGCCGCTCGTCATATCAGCTGCCCGGGCGATCTCGCGGATCGTCGCCTGTGCGTAGCCGACCTCGGCCACACAGCGCATTGCCGCGGTGATGATTCGCCGGCGGGTCTGCTCACCATTTGCGCCGATCGGCCGGCCTAATCCCGATGGGGATGACATCACGGTCATGTCGCGCGGCGCCCGCCGTCGGTCTGTCGGTCACCCACCGTGCACCTCCGCGGACGCCGGAACTAATTGATCAGTCGAATATATTCGACCATGTCGGTACTGTGCCCGCGGTCGAAGGGTGGGCAAACATGCGAGTGAGGACACGACCCACAATGACCCGGACGCAGCTGGGCCGCCCCGTCGGCGCCAGCGGCGAGGAAACCCGCCAGCGGATCATCGTCGCAACCATGAGGTGCGTGGCCGAGGTCGGCTACTCAAAGGCGACGATCCGTGAGATCGCCCGCATGGCGAACGTGACCAGTGCCAGCCTGTACAACTACTTTCCGAACAAGTCGGAACTGATCACGGCGACGATCGCGGCCAGAGCCGACGCGGCTATGCCCCGGCTGCGACAGGCCGCGGAAGGCCCTGGCGACATCATCGACCGAATCGAAGCGGTGCTCGACGAATGCGGCCGTTTGATGCGTGAGTACCCGGACCTGGCCGCGTTCGAGTGGGCGATCCGGGCGGAAAATGTAATCACCCCGGACGTGGGTAATGGCGGGTTTGAGACGTTCCGCGAGATCATCCAGGGTGTCGTTGACGACGCGTACCGGCGTGGCGAACTCGGTGGTCACCCAGATCCGCGGGCCGCGGTAGAAGCGATCTATGCGCTCATCTATGGGCTGACCGAACTGGCAGCCACTTTGCCGCCGGAGGATTACCAGGCCGCGCTGAGCTCGGCCAAGGTGTTGGTCAGAGGCACGCTGTTCGGTCGTGCCTAGCTTTTCAGGGCCCCCACCTGGCGATTCATATGAAAGCCGCAGTCTGCTTGATACGATCAAGCGATTGATTATAGAGTCGGGGCCACGGAGAGCGGAGTCGACACCTTGACTGAGACTGTTGGGTGTGCGTTCGACGTCGATGCGCTGCGACAGAAGTACGCCGAAGAGCGGGCACGGCGATTGCGCCCCGACGGGATCGCCCAGTACGTCGAAATAGTGGGTGAATTCGCCCGGTTCGCCGAGGACCCCTGGGCGGATGGGAAATTCGCGCGCGAGCCGCTGGCCGACGAGGTCGACGTGGCCATCATTGGCGCAGGCTTCGGTGGGTTGTTGACGGGAGCGCGGCTACGTCAGCTCGGTGTCGAAAGTGTGCGGTTGATCGACAGAGCGGCCGACGTGGGCGGCACCTGGTACTGGAACCGGTATCCGGGGATCGCCTGCGACGTCGAGTCTTATGTGTACATCCCGTTGTTGGAGGAGCTCGGCTACATCCCCGCGGAAAAGTACGCCAAGGGAGCCGAGATCTTTGCGCACTGCCGGCGCATCGCCGAGCACTACGACCTGTATCGCGATGCGTGCCTACAGACTGATGTGCATGAGATCCGTTGGGACGCTGCGAATTCCCGCTGGATCATCCGAACCAACCGGGGCGACGAGATGCGGGCCAGGTTCGTCTCCATGGCCAACGGGTATCAAGCGAAGCCCAAGCTGCCCGGCATTCCTGGCATCAGCTCGTTTCGGCCGAAGACGTTTCATACCAGCCGGTGGGACTATGGCTACACCGGCGAGAGGCTGGAGAACCTGGCCGGTAAGCGCGTCGGCATCATCGGTACCGGGGCCACAGCGGTCCAGTGTGTGCCGCACCTGGCCGCAGCGACGCAGCACCTCTACGTCTTCCAGCGCACGCCGTCATCGGTGGACGTGCGCGCCAACCGGCCCACAGATGTGCAGTGGGTCAACACATTACAGCCGGGCTGGCAACGCAAGCGCATACAGAACTTTCAGATCCTCACCGCCGGCGGGCAGGCGGAGGAAGATCTAGTCGCCGATGCGTGGACGAGCATCACCCGCAAGCTTCCGGTCATGCGCCATGACACCGACGGGTCAGTGAGCCCCGAACAACGGACGCGCGACATCGAGATCGCGGACTTCGCCAAGATGGAGGAAATCCGGGCGCGGGTCGATGAGATTGTGGCTGATCGAGCCACGGCGGAGGCGCTCAAGCCCTGGTACGGCTACTTCTGCAAACGGCCCTGCTTCCACGACGAGTACCTGCAGACGTTCAACCGCGACAACGTCATGCTGGTCGACACCCGCGGTCGCGGGGTGGAGCGCATCACCGAGTCCGGCGTCGTCGTCGAGGGAGTGACCTACGAGCTCGACTGCCTGATCTTCGCAACGGGTTTCGAGGTGGGCACCGACTACTGCCGTCGGACCGGGTTCGAGCTGATCGGCCGCGAGGGCGTGACGCTGATCGAACAGTGGCGTGACGGTGTCCGTACGTTCCAGGGCTTGTGCGCCAACGGTTTTCCGAATTGCTTCATCGAAAGCATCGCCCAGTCGGGGCTAACAGTGAACTTCCCCTACCTGCTTGACGTGCAGGCAAGCCACGTCGCGTGGATCATCGCATGGGCTCTCGAACACGACGCCACCGAAGTCGAGGCTTCACCCAGTGCCGAAGCCGCGTGGGTGGACACGGTCGTGCTTCGCTCGACGGCAACCGCAGAGCGCGCCAAGACGTGTACTCCCGGTTACTACAACCGGGAGGGAAAAGCGGACGCCAAGACGCAGCAGGGCAGCTTCTTCTTCGGTGCACCCACCGAATACGCCGACATATTGGAGACGTGGCGGGCGAAAGGGGACATGGAGGGGCTTGAGATTCGCGGTGGGAAGGCTTGCCCGTGACAAGCCACCGGCGATACCTCATTGGCCGGGTGAGAGCGGCGACCCGGCGTCGACGACCGCCGAAGGTAGCGATCATAGGTGCGGGGTTCGGCGGTCTTGGCACGGCGGTGGCGCTGCGCCGCGCCGGCATCGACGACCTGGTCATCATCGAGGCCGACGACGGCGTCGGAGGTACCTGGCGGCGCAACACCTATCCTGGCGCCGCCTGCGATATCCAGAGTCACCTGTATTCGTTTTCGTTCGCGCCCAACAAATCCTGGAGCCGCACCTACGCTCGGCAGCCCGAGATTCTGGCCTACCTGGAGTCGGTGGTCGATGACTTCGATCTGCGTCGCCACCTCATGCTCGGCAGCAGGGTCGGCACGGTCCGCTGGAATGCCGACACCTGGCAGTGGGACTGTCAGGTGGACCGCGCCGGGCACACCGCCACCCTGTCCGCCGACGTCGTCGTCTGCGCGGTTGGTTTGTTCGGGTCACTGAAGCTCCCTGATATCGCCGGCCTGAACGACTTCAGTGGCGCCCTCATGCACACGGCGCAGTGGGATCACAGCATCGACTTGGCGGGCAAGAAGGTGGCAGTGATCGGCACGGGGGCCAGCGGGGTGCAGGTCGTTCCCGAGCTGGCGAAAATCACCGAGCGCGTGACGGTGTTTCAGCGCACGCCGCCATGGATGGTCCCCAAGGACGACCGTCCTTACAGTGCAACCGAATTGGCGCAATTCCGGCGCAATCCGCTGGCGACCCGCCGCACGCGTTGGCAGATCTGGAAATTCCAGCACGACAACACCGCAACTTTTGCCGACGACCGGGTGGTGACCGCCCGCACCCAGGTCGCGACCTCGTTCCTGGAGCGCACCGTGGCCGATGAGCGGTTGCGGGAAGCGCTGACGCCGGACTATCCATTCCGCTGCAAGCGCGTGCTGCTGGGCGACGAGTACTACCGGGCTTTGCAGCAAGATCATGTCGAACTTGTCACCGACCCCATCGACCGAATCACCGAGACATCGGTCGTTACCACGGCCGGGCAGGTCATCGATGTCGATGCGATTGTGCTGGCCACTGGATTTGAGACGTCGCGCTACCTGTCGGGCATCGACGTCATCGGAACCGGGGGACAGGGCCTGCACGAGCGATGGGGACCTGACCCCAGCGCCTACTTGGGCGTCGCTGTCGGCGGATTCCCGAACTTCTTCATGCTCTACGGTCCCAACACCAACCAGGGCGGCAACTCGATCGTCTACATCCTCGAGGCCGGCGCGCGACTAGTGACCAGCGCGGTGGGCCGGGTGGCGCGTCGGGGTGGGTACCTCGATGTGCGGCGCGAGGCCGAAAAGCGTTACAAAGATGAGCTTTCCGCGGACCTCGAACGCACCATCTGGACCCAGTGCGACAGTTACTTTCGTTCGCCCACCGGCCGCATCGTTACCCAATGGCCCTACACCGAGTTGGAATACGCTCGCCGCACCTGGCGGTTGCGGCCGCGGGATTGGGTTCACCGCACCGGGGCAGCCCCGGCAAGCAAGCAGCGCGCGAAGGTGGCGCAGGACGCGCTTTCCCTGAAGATGCTTTCGACACGCTGATAACCATCAATCTGACGGCGCCGTTCTATCTGGTTGGTGAGCTGGCTCCGCTAATGGCTGTCGAAGGCAAGGAGCGATTGTCAATGTTTCCAGCATGGCAGGCCAGTTCGCGCTACCAGGGTGTCCGTGTACGGCGCCACCAAGGCTGCACTGCTGATGCTCACTAAGAGCTGGGCCGCCGAGTTCGGCCGCGTGGTGTGCGCGTCAACGCGGTAATCCCGGGGCCAACGCGGACTGCAGGGTCGGCCCAACTCGGCGATGCTCTCGATCAGCTCGCCGCCCGCACGCCCGCGGGACGAGTCGCCGATCCATCCGAAATCGCCTCGGCTGTAGCGTATCTGGTGAGCGACGATGCGAGCTTCATCTACGGTGCTGCGTTGTCGGTTGACGGCGGCAGAGCAGCGGTCTAAACCGTAGAGCGGGCGCCGTTTTCTGATGGGAGATGTGATGAGCCGAGTGAACTCCGAACACCAACGGCTGGTGATCAAGAATGTGCAAATCTTCGACGGTGTGTCGGAACGCACGAGCGCCGGTCACGTCCTCGTTGAGGGGCAACGGATCGTGGCCGTCGATACCTCCCCCATCGCCGAATCCGCCTCGACGAAGGTCATCGACGGTGGCGGACGGGTGTTGATGCCGGGGATGAGCGATGCGCATGTTCACCTGGTGGGGATGGCAAACACGTTGTTCGACTTGGTGCTCGGTTCGCAAACCCAACTTGCCGCCGCCACCCTGGCGCGGGCCAAGGACACCCTCATGCGCGGCTTCACCACCGTTCGCGATATGGCCGGCGATACGGCGGGCATCAAGAAGGTGATCGACGCAGAACCTGCGTTGGGGCCGCGCATCTATCCCAGCCAGGCGGCCATCTCGCAGACCGGCGGCCACGGTGACTTCGGATTCATCTACCAACGTCCGAGCGCGTTGGGCGGCAGCCAAACTCGTGCTGAGGAGATCGGCTTTATGCGCGTGGTCGACGGCGCCGATCGAGTGCTGGCGGCGGTGAGAGAACAGTTGAAGCTGGGAGCATCGCAGATCAAACTCATGGTCGGCGGTGGCGCAGCGTCGCTCTACGACCCGCTCTATACGGTTCAGTTCACACCGGCGGAGCTACGGGCGGCCGTGCAAGCCGCGGAAGACTTCGGTACCTATGTTGCCACGCACGTGTACAACGTGACGGGCATCCGCCGAGCGGTCGAGGCTGGCGTGAAGTCCATCGAGCATGGCCATTTGGCCGACGAGGCGACGATCGCTTTGCTCGCTGAACGCGGCGTCTGGCTGTCCACGCAGCCGTTCGCCGAACACGATCACAACTTCGTCAGTCCCGAAAGCGCGGAGAAGATTCGTGAAGTCTGTTCCGGTACGGACCAGGTCTACCAATGGGCGAAGAAGCATGGAGTCAAGGTGGCCTGGGGGACGGATCTCCTCTTCGAACCTGAGAATGCGCGGCGGCAAAGCGAGATGATGGCCCGTCTCGGTGGCTACTTCACCAACGTTGAGGCGCTCAAGATGGTGACGTCGGGAAACGCCAGTCTGTTCCGACTTTCCGGGGAGCGTGACCCGTATAAAGCCGCGCGACTCGGTGAGATCACCCCGGGCGCCTGGGCCGATCTGCTTCTGATCGACGGCGATCCGACTGCGGACCTTTCCCTGCTCGCAGACCCCGCCAAAAACATCGTCATCATCGTCAAAGACGGAGTGATCATCAAGAACACCCTATGAAGCGATGGCGGTTCGCCGGATCGCCTCTCAACTGTCTTCGGAGTGGTGCGCTCGTGCGGTGAGCCGAGGTAAGCGCCTGCCGGATTCGTGGGCTCGTGCCCGAAGATCTCTGCCGCGTCGTAGGCGCCGGTCGAGGCCACACCAAACACCGCGAAGCATTCGACCGGACTAAAGCCCAGGTCATCGTCCGACACGTGATATCTGAAGTACCCGAACATATCCGAGGGTCAGCGGCCACCATTGCGGCACCGACATGCAGGGTGGATAAATCAGGAGCTACTCAAGACCGAAGTCGATGACGCCGCGGATCAGTTCGCCGGCGGTCAGGTCGGCGTAGGCGTCGTTGATTTCGTCGAGTCCGTAGCGCTTGGTGATCATTTCGTCGAGGAGCAGTTGACCCGACCGGTACAGCGTGGCCAGCAGCGGGATGTCGCTCTTGGGATTGCAGGAGCCAAACATGGTGCCGCACAGGGTCTTATTCATCAGTATGAAGTCTTGTAGGGCGACGGCGATCGAGTTCGTCGTCGGCGAAGGCAGACCGGTGAGTACACAGGTGCCGCCCTTGCGGGTCAGCGCCAGCGCTGTCCCGACATCGGCCTCGCCGATCATCGCGGGGGAGACGACGACCGCGTCGGCCATCACGCCGCGGGTCAGCTCACGCACCATCTGGATCGCTTCGGGTGCCGTCGCCGCGGTGTGGGTGGCGCCGAACGTCAGCGCGGACTCGCGCTTGAACTCGATTGGGTCGATCGCGACGATGCGGGCTGCGCCGCTGATGCGCGCGCCCTGAATGGCCGCGGTGCCGATCCCGCCCGCGCCGATCACCACTGCCGTGTCGCCGCCGCGCACTTTGGCTCGGCGCGCTGCCGAGCCATATCCGGTCGGAACCGCGCACGCCAGCAGTGCGGCGGGCACTAGCGGGAAACCCTGATCGATTTTGACCAGCGAGTTAGCCGAGACGACGGTGTGTTCGGCGAACGCCCCAATCTTGGATACGTGCCCCAGGTTTCGCCCGTCGACTGTGTGATGGCGAAAGGTGCCGTCGGTCGGCATGCCGGGTGCCAGAGTCCCAGACCCGGTGTCGCACAGGTATTCCATCCCCGAGGCGCACCATCGGCACTGCCCGCAAACCGCGACGAAGGACGTCACCACATGATCGCCCGGCGCGAAACGGGTCACCCCCTCGCCCACCTCGACAACGACGGCGGAGCCTTCGTGCCCGCCGATCGTCGGCGACATGGCCGGCAGCCCGAGCGAGCGCAGAGTATCCGGCGGCGCGGCCAGCCTCCCCTGCCGGATGTGTTCGTCGGAGTGGCACAGCCCGGTGGCGGCCAGTCGCAGCAGAACCTCTCCGGCTCGCGGCGGATCCAACTCGAACTCTTCGACCGACCACGGACGGCCGTACTCGTAGAGGATGGCCGCGCGGCATCTCATCGACTCTTGCCCTCTCTGTCCTGGCCACCGTAACGACGTCGACGGAAACGGCGCTCGAAAACGGACGCCATGAAGATACTATCAAGCGATTGATTATATAGTTTGCTGGTGAGCCGGCGGAAGGACATCGATGTCGTATCTGGTAGCGGTCCCGGAATTGCTGTCGGCGGCGGCAACGGATTTAGCAGGCATCGGCTCGACGCTCAGCGCGGCCACGCGGCCGCGTCGGGTCCGACCACGGGGGGTGCTTGCCGCCGCCGAGGGTGAGGTGTCGGCAGCGCTGTGGAATCGCGACCCGTCCCACGACATCGCGACCGTGTTAGAACAAAAGCCAGTCATGGGACCGGTTCCGGATGAGCAGCAAGGTGAGGCGATCGCCTTCGATGACGACGGGCTGGGTTACGTGACGACGAATGAGGGGACCAACCGATACCTTCACGAATACCGTGCCCCGGAAGAGTGAGCGATTCGTGAATCTGTAGGGCGGGCAAGGGCTTTGACGCTGACCGCTATCGGGCGGGGTCGTCGGCTACCTCGATGTCGCCGGCCGCGGCCGCCGCGCGCAGCTGGTGAAAGTCGTCGAGCGACTTGTCGGCGTAGGCGTACGACCACTCGGCGATTGCATCGTGCACGGTGTCACTGGTGCCCGCATAGCCGCGCAGTATTGAGGCATTCGCGCTCTGCGAGTGCGCGCGCGCCAGCAGCACCGCACAAGCACTCACGTACTCGCCGAACGTCGAAGCCGACATGCCTTCGGTTTCGATGGTGCCCTTCATGTCGTGGAACTGACGGATGTAATAGTCGCGGCCGTCTTTGCGTGTCGTCCCGAGGAACACATCCGACATCGCCTGCAGGATCCGCTGGCCATCGGTGACGCGCACACCCTGGCCCTTCGCCTCAATGGCTGCGGTCAGCGTGGCCGGCTGGCGCCAACCACCGTATTCTTCCAGCACTGATTGAGTGGCCTCTTTGATCTGCAGGATCAGCGGCGTGCCGTTGGGACCGACCAGGATGACTAGGTAACACCGGGAACCGACGCTGCCGACGCCAACCACCCGCAGCGCGACATCGGTGACGCGGAAGTGCGACAGCAGCAGCGCAACATCAGCCGGGACCGCGGCCAGATACTCCTGCACCGCCTCCACCACCGGGGCTTCGATCTCCTCGTCGACGTGCTGCAGGACCGGGTGTTCTTCGCGAAGGCGCGGGGTTCCCTCAGCCCCAATCTCCATGATCTGTTTGAAGACTCGTGCCGACGTGCGGGTGCGTGCTCGGGATGTCGTTTTCTGAATCACCCCAAGCAGGCCCTTGGATACCTTCCCGACGTAGCGCTCCGGCTCCACCCGCAGGTAGTAGCGGTCCACAACGTCCATATTCTCGAGCATGGCCTGCAGACTGGTTTGGTAGCCCACCAATGCCTCTTCGACACATCGGCGGATGGCCTTGGTCGGGTACCCGGCATGGCGGCCCCCGATGATCGCGCTGGTGATCAGGCGTTTGACGTCCCACTCGGCGGGTGCGACTGCGGCTTCATCGAAGTCGTTCAGGTCGAAAACTATTGAGCGGTGCGGGGCGGCGTACATGCCGAAATTCGAGACGTGAGCGTCACCGCAGCACATGATTTCGATTCCGCTCGACGGGCTTGCGGCGAGGTCGGCAGCCATGACCGCGGCAGAACCTCGGTAAAAGGCGAAGGGGTCGGCGAGCATCCGGGCAAACCGCAGTGGGACGAGTTCGCTTAGCCGACCTGCATTTTGGGCGACGAGAATTTCAGTGGCCGTTCGCGCAGAGGGGGTCAGCTGCGCGAGGGAGCGCCTTGGGACGGTCTTTCGCAGTGCCCGACCGCGCGCCACGTCCTCACTCGGAACTTCGAGTTCGATCAGGCGGTCACGCAACGCCCGTTGCGGCATCTGATCAGCATAGGTAGGGGAGTCGTGGCCGCGGTGGACTTTTCGATGGTCCGACCACGGTGTACTTAATCTCAGAGTGATTCTCAGGGCTGTCGCCAGGTGGCCTGATCGTTAACATCGTCAAAAGGGTTGGGTGCCAGACAAAATAGTCTGGGAGATCGCTGTGAGAGGACGCCTGGATGGTAGAAGCGCGTCCGGCGCTCAAGGGTCTCCATCCCCCGTTGCGCATCCCCTGGCTCAACATCGTTGGTGTTGTTGCCATCGTCTTTGGCGCAACTGCGATCGTGGTCAAGAACCTTCCCGCTGACGGCTCCAACCAAATCCTCAACGTCTCCTACGACCCGACGCGCGAGTTGTATGCGGCGCTGGACAAGGCATTCGTCACGCAATACCAGACGCACTCCGGAATCAGCTTGGACATCAAGGAGTCTCATGGAGGTTCAGGGCGACAGGTAAGCAGCGTTCTCGATGGCAGCCAGAAAGCTGACGTGGTGTCGCTGGCGCTGATCAGCGATATCGACACGCTGCGCAAGCGGGGGCTCATCGCCCCCAACTGGCAACAGCGTCTGCCGAACAATTCGGTGCCCTACACGTCGACCATTGTTTTTGTCGTCCGTAAGGGCAATCCCAAGGCCATCCACGACTGGCCCGACCTGATCAAAGGTGACGTCGCCGTCGTGACACCCAATCCACGCAGCTCAGGCAACGGCCAATTGAGCATCCTCGCCGCGTGGGGGTCGGTCACCACCCGTGGCGGCAACCAGGCCCAAGCCGCCGCCTACGTGAGGGCGCTATTGCAGCACGTGGCGGTCTCCGACGCCGGTGCCCGCGGTGCAGGTACCAGTTTCGCCGTTCAGAAGATCGGGGACGTCCAGCTGACCTGGGAGAACGAGGCGCTGCGCGAGGTCGCTGCCAACAAGGACGAGCTCCAGCTCGTTTATCCGCCGGTCAGCCTCCTCGCCGAGCCGGCGGTGGCCTGGGTCGATGCCAACGTCACGGATTCCAAAAAGGCGGCATACGCCAAGGCCTACCTCAACTACTTGTTCACCGATGCCGCACAAGAGCTGATAGCGCAATTCGGCTATCGACCATTCAAGCCGGAAATCCTGCACGAACATGCCGACCAGCTGCCCACCCTGGCCCTCTTCCCGGTCACCGCGATTGCCAAGGACTGGGGCGCCGCGCGGGAGCAGTTCTTCGGCGACAACGGAATCCTCGACACGATCTCAGCGCCGCCGC
This sequence comes from uncultured Actinomycetota bacterium, assembly GCA_963728815.1. Lineage (GTDB taxonomy): Bacteria > Actinomycetota > Actinomycetes > Mycobacteriales > Mycobacteriaceae > Mycobacterium. The sequence goes on along the minus strand of CAVSLH010000008.1, from coordinate 179,236 downwards.
GCGTCACGGCGTCGGGAACATAGCGGAAAGACCGAACACAAGATGGGCCGTGCTCTTAATTACGACCTGGCGAAAGGGCGGCATGATCTCATCGCCGGCCTCACCGTCGCCGCCATTTCGTTCCCGCAAGCGATGGCGTATGCGCTGATCGCCGGGGTGGATCCCAGGTTCGGTGTGTACTCGGCAATCGTGGTGACGGCGGTCGCCTCGATCTTCGGATCGTCCTCGCATTTGATCAACGGGCCGACAAGCGCCATATCACTGCTCGTCTTCACTGGTCTTGCTTTCATCGATTCGGAGAACGCAGGCGAACTCTTCGAGGCGCTGTTCCTGCTGGGTGTGCTGGTTGGCGGGATCCAGATCCTGATCAGCTTGCTCAAGCTCGGCAACCTGACCCGCTACATTTCCGAATCGGTCATCACTGGCTTCATGGCGGCCGCAGCCTTTCTGCTTGCCGTGGGGCAACTGGGCAACGCGCTGGGCTTACACGACAAGGGCAACGGGCACATGCAGGTGCTGCGTCGGGTATGGCTCACCTTGTTCCACGGCGACGTGATCAACTACCGGGCCCTGGCACTCAGTGCCACGGCGGTACTACTGGCGATCGCCCTGCGCAAGCTCGTGCAACGCTACCGATGGCCGCAGATCGACATGCTTGCCACGCTGGTCATCACCGCGCTCATCGCCTACCTCGCGGGATGGTCGACTCCGGGTGCCGGCGGCCATACTGCGGTGTCGGTGGCCGCAAAGATCCCGCGGAGTCTGCCCACTGCTCATATCCCCGAGGTCCACACCAGCTGGCTGCCCGAGCTGTCGGAGGGTGCGCTGGCCATCGCGTTCGTCGGCATCATCGAGGCTCTGTCGATCGCCAAAGCCATTGCGCACCAGACCCAACAGAAGATCGACTACAACCGGCAAATCATGGCCGAAGGCTTGGCCAACCTCACCGGCGGCTTCTTCCAGAGCCTGCCGGGCTCGGGCTCGCTATCGCGATCAGCGATCAATTACCAGTCCGGTGCCAAAACACGATTCTCCGGGATCGTCTCGGCCGCAACGGTCGCCGCGGCGCTGCTACTGTTCGCGCCTTTACTGCGGTACGTTCCGCAGCCGGCATTGGCTGGGCTGCTGCTCGTCACCGCCACGCGGCTCGTCGATGTCAAGCGTCTGATTTATACGCTCAAAGCGTCACGCTATGACGCAGGTTTGGTGATCGTCACAGCGTTCACCGGCGTGGCGATCGATCTCGACAAATCGGTTCTGCTTGGTGTGATCCTGTCGATCCTGTTGTTCGTGCCGCGCGCGGCAAAGCTGAAAGCCAGAGAACTCATCGTCACTCCCGAGCGCGTGGTTCGCGAACGTGTACGTGGTGACCCGGCGGATCCGTCGATCGTCATCTACGACCTGGAAGGCGAGCTGTTCTTCGGAGCCGCACCAGAATTGGATGGTTACCTCTTGGCTCTCAGACAGCGGATCGAGGCCGACGACATCAAGTTCGTGGTCTTGCGGCTCAAACGCGTACGCCACCCGGACGTCGTCTGCATCGAGCGTATCGAGCATTTCCTCCGGGAAGAGACCGCGCACGGCGTGACCGTCCTGTTGGCCGGGGTGCGCCCCGACACGCTCGCCGTCGCGAATAACGTTGGATTCCAAAGTTGGTTCCCCGCAGAGCACATCTTCCCCGAAGAAGAAGAGGAATATTCGGCGACGTTAGAAGCCGTGCGCCATGCCCGCAGCCACCTGGCCGCTCTTCAAGTCAATGCGCCGGTTACGAAAGCAGTCGAATACGCCGACCACCCGGACCTCTACTATCTCGTCTGACAGCCAATCACACCGGGCTGCCCGCTTTCGCGGCCGCGATGACACCGCCGTCGACCAGCAGGTCGGTGCCAGTGATGAAGGATGCGTCGGGGCCAAGCAGGAACGCGGTTGCCGAGGCGATATCGTCGGGGGTTCCGAGGCGACCAGTCGCCGAGGCGGCGATCATCGCTCGCATGCCATCACCGACCGGGGAGGCGAGTTCTTGCTGCCCCATCGGCGTGGAGATAATGCCGGGGCTGATCGAGTTGATGCGTGCCCCCCGCCGGCCCCAGCGCGCGCTGGCTACCCGGACCCGAATGTGGTTGGCCTGCTTGGCGATTCCGTACGCGATACCGGGCTCGGTAATTTTCTGAGGGCTGACGAACTCCAGCCCTAGCAGTTCGCGAGCCGGCGTGTGGCCCAACGCATGTTCTTGTTCGGCGGTCAGTGGGGGAAACATATGCCCGGCCATGCTGGCGATCACGACGCCCGCGCCGCCCGGCGCGATGACTTCGCCGAATTCGTCCAGCACCAGCGCAACGCCTAGCAGGTCTACGGCCAGGATTGCCTCGGCCGAGGCCTGCGACGGGGAGAGTCCGGCGGTGTGTGCCAGCTGTGTGACGTTGCCGAGTGAGGCGGCGTGCTCAGCGAGCCCTCGAACCGATTCCGGCGACGAGACATCGACGCTACGGCTTTCGACGTCATGGCCGTCCGCGGACAGCGATTCGGTCACCGACGCTAGTGTCTCTTCGTTGTAGTCGGCGAGCAGCACCGTCTTGCCGGCACCAAGGCGCCGGGCGATCGCGTGACCCATACCGCCCACGCCGATGACGGTCAGCACTTCCCGAACCACTAGCGCTCCGAACTTGAGACGTCTCTAGTTAGTTGTTATACAAGCCGCCCGGCTAGGTCGTGAGCCCAGGACTCTCTGATGGCTGGTGGGGGTGACCGCCATGGCGGACGGCCGTCCCGACGAACGGCGCCTGAACGGTGGCAGCCAGGTGCCGGCGGTTGATGATCAGCCCGGCGATGGCCACCGCAGTGTAGATGCCGCAGAGCAGCAGCCGCCCATGGCTCGAGGCGATCGGGAACTGGACGACAAACAATCCCAGCAGCGCCCAGGCACTGGCTCGGTGGAAGCGCAGCGCCAGGATCAGCGCGACACCCATCAGAGTTTGGGTGGCCGTGAGCAACACCTCCTCGATCTGGCGGGAGTCGAGCGCCAGCGAGAATCCGCCACCGCCCAGCAGGTGGGCTACCGGCAACGATCCGACCAGCAGCGTCCATTGGTTGACCTTGGACGAGATCAGCGTGGCGATGGCGGCCGTGCCCTTGCCCCGGGTGGCGAAGATGGTAGCGATGATGAACTCGGGCGCTTCAGATGCCAGCGGCGCCAGCCACTGCACCAGTAGGAACCGGTCAATGCCGAGCTCGGTACCGGCGGTGACCAAATTGTCCGCGAACGGCTTGGCGCATAGCAGGATCACCGCACCGGACGCGGCAAACAGACTGATGACGGCGATGCGCCGGGCGCGGTCGGGCAGCTCCCCGAGGGCGGCGGCGGTGCCGATCAGGTCGGGTTCTTCTACGTCACCGTGGCTGATCTTGTAGAGGTAGAAGCCGAACCAGGCCAACAGTGCCAACCCGAGCACCAAGTGGATTTGGCCACTGGCCGGTATCACGAACGCGACCACACCAGCGATCAGCAGGAACCCGAGTTCGACCCGGTTAGCGGGTTCCAGCGCCAAACCGGCGGGCTTGTCGGCGCCGAGCTTGCGCGCCACGACCATGGTGATCAATACCACGACCGGCCAGCCCAGGCCCATCAGCAGCCGGTTGGACCCGGTCATGTTGGCCGCGGCGTACTGCGCGTAATCGGGATTGTGGCCAGACACATACGCGTAGTACAGGTCGACGGCGTATTCGGGCAGTACCGCGACCAGCGCGAGTACCGCGATCGCCAGGCCGCCGGAGACATCGATCTGCGCGGCTTCGGCGGCCCACGCCAGTAGAAAGCTCGCCGACACCACCGCGGCCCCATAGATCAGCAGGGCGGCAACCGGATCTGGATGCAGGCCGACCGTGCGGACCACCACCGCTGGGGTAATAAAAACCGCGGTGATCAGTGCCGAACGGGTCAGCGTGCGCCAGCGCGGGCGTGCTGCCGTCGTGACCGGGACAGCGGGCCTGTCTGTGGCGAGCATCGTGATCCTTCAACTCATCGACGGGCGCGGATCGTTGGTGGCTACTTGGGCTCGCGGCCGTTGCTTGACCTGCTTGCCCAAAGTACCCGCTCAACCCCCACTCAGCAACGTTGTGGGCGCGCAAAGTGGCGCGATCCGGCGCCCCATCTTTGCTGGCCAGACGTCACAATAATGAAAGTTAGGGATGGCCAACTTCAAACTTTGGCAAACCGATCCGGCGGCATTTAGGGTGGCACCGTGAGGTGTCCGCGAAACAACCGTGGAACATCCACATCCACTACGACGCGGTGCTGGATTCCAAAGTTCCGCCGCGCGCTCTCGCCGCGTACTGACTACCTGGTGCGCACGCGTTTAACCAGGGGGACCCATCGCCGCGGCGGCGGCTTGTGCGAAGAGTTCGACTATCTGGTTGCGGGTCAGTGAACTTGTCAGTTGCTCGGCGGAGCGCATGGCTTCGCCCACGAACCAGGTCGGGCCATTGGTCAGGTTCTCGAGGGCCTCCGCGATGACGTCGTCCACCGCGGCTGCGCCCGGTGGCACCTCGTCGGGCGAGCTTATCTGGCCGCGGCCGTGTTCGAGTTGTCGCAGTGCGGGTGTATTGGTCTTGCCCAGGATGAGGCCAAGCACGTCGACGCCCTTGTCGTGCAGCTCGGCCCACAGCGCTTCGGTGAAGACCATGTCGAACGCTTTGGAGGCGCCGTAGGCGACCATGTTGGGTCCGCCGGCTAGTCCGGCGCCGGACCCGAAGAGGACGATTCCGCCGCTGCCTCGCTGGACCATTGCGGGAGCGAAGTGGTGGCACAGCTGCATCGGCACCATGCAGTTACGTTGCACCATCGTTTCTGCGGCTGCGATCGGGTTGGCAAGGAACGGCCGGTAATTCGGGTCGGCACCCGCGCAGTACACAAGAAACCCGATCTCCAGGTCGGCGGTAGCCTCGGCGATTGCTGTTGCCGCGCCCGGCTGGGCGAGATCTATAGCGAGAGTGTGGGTTTGGGCCGAAGTCCGGGATTCGATGTCGGCCGCAACCTGATCGAGCACTGCCTGCCGGCGTGCCAACAACACAACGTTGACGCCGCGCTCGGCAAGTCCGTTGGCGAAGGCGGCGCCCAGGCCGTCTGAGGCGCCGGCGACTAGCGCCCACGGTCCGTACTTGGTTGCGAATATCACCAGCGTCTCCCTTATCCGACTGTTACCACGCGCACTTGGGTGAACCGGCGGCGGACGATGCGCCACCCGTCGGCGGTCCGGACGATGTCGTCGTCGTAAAAACCGAGCGCGTTGACGCCAGTTTTGTTGTCGCCGGCCATGATCAGCGCGTCCACGTAGGTGCGGGCGGAAGCCTTGTCGCCGTCGACCGTGACGGCCTGATTGCTCAAGCGGTGCATCGTGTGCCCCGCCATCGCGTGGACCTGCTCCATGAATTCCGTGACGGCGTCGATCCCTTTCCAGGCGCCGATCTCGCCGTAGTCGAGTTCGCAGTCGTCGGTGAACACGGTGCGAAACAGCGGCCAGTCGCGTCGGTCGATCCCCGTGGCGTAGCGCACCAGCAGGTCGGAGATATCCTGACGGTCGTCGGTCATGCGGTGTCTCCGTTCGGATGGACCACGATCCGGGGTGGGCCTTCGGACCTGCGCGCGAGGTCGAGCGCATTGGGCACTTCGTCGAGGGTGATGATCTTGCCGACGCTGGGTAGCGGGTCCAGCCGTCCTGACGCGATGGCCTCGAGCGTTCCGTACCAGTCCTGTGGGTGTGGCCCGCCGCCGAATTGGATTGTGACGCCTTGACGGGTCGCGGTCGTGATATCCAGTGTGTCACCGGTATACCAGCCGCCCGCGCAGTAGATTCGGGTGGCCATCTCGGCGGATTCGACGATGTTCTGGATGAGCCCGGCGGCGCCGACGCATTCGAAAACCGCAGCCGGGCCGGGCAACCCGCGTTCGGCGCGAACCTGCCGGAACGCGTCGAACGGCGACTTCTCTGCGGGATCGACGACGATGTGCGCGCCGAAGCTGTTGCGGGCCAGCTCGCGGCGGTCGAATTTGTAGTCCGCCACGATAATCGGCTCGACGCCGCGGCTGGCCAGGGCTGCGACGGCCGAGAGCCCGATCGCTCCCGCGCCGATGACGACGGCGATCTCGCCCGGTTGGATCTGCGCCGAGCGGACGTAGAACTCGCCGACGGCGAACGCATCGGTCAGCGCGGCGGCGTCGCTGGAGACGTCACCCGAGACCGCCTTGGTCGCCACTTCCGAAACCACCAGCAGCTCACCGAAACTCCCTTGCGCTTCCGGGTGCTGACCGATGATCCGCATGCCGCCGGCGCCGCCGTCCACCAGCCGTACCGGCATCGCCGTCACCCGTGAGCCGACCGCGAACTGATCAGTGCAGCCGCGTCCATGCCCGATGACCTCGCCGACGAATTCGTGGCCGAGCACGATGTCGCGGTCCGCGTCATAGCGCGAGCGACCGGTCGGATCGTCGACGCCGAGCTCCGGGTGGTCCATGAAATGCACGTCCGAAGCGCAGATCGCGGTAGCGAGCGTTCGCAGCAACAGCTCACCCGGTCCGGGCGCCGGGTCCGGTGTCTCGCGGACCTGCAGCCGGCCATCCCTTAACACCACAGCACGCAATGCGTCGCCGATCTCGAATAATCGATATAAAATCTCGAATGTTCGGAATTACTGTAAGAAGTTCGGGACGAGGGAGTCAAGCCATTCGCGGATCGACGTCGGCGCCAACAATGCGGGTGCTCGATGTTGTCGAGTTGCTCGCACGGTCCGGAAACAAGCAGCTGCGATTCTCCGACATCGCGCGCGAACTCGACCTCACCCAGGCGACGGCGCACGCGATTCTGAAGACGTTATGCGACCGCGGGTGGGCCAGCCGTGATCCCAGGGCGAAGACCTTTTCCATGGGCCCGGCGCTCGCCGTGGTGGCTGCGCGGACGGACACCGCTCGGCCACTTGCACACGCCGCTCGCGTTGCGGCGCTGCGACTTTCCACTGACGTCGGCTTTGCCGGCTCTGTGATCGAGCGGTTCGGTGACTCATTGGTGATCATCGCGTTCGAGGGTGACGACGCCACCGAGCCCGCGGGAATACCCGGCGAGCGCATCCCATACGCGCCGCCGTTCGGCGTCGCATTCGCCGCCTGGGACACGGTCGAGGAGCGGCGTGCGTGGATCCGGCGCAGCGCCGGCACCAACGCTGATCGCGTGCAGCGCCTCGAACAGGTCTTGGCCCGTACTCGCGAACGCGGATTCGATGTCGACTGGACGACGCCGGCGCTGGCGCAGGCTGCCCAATTGGTCGGAACGCTGGATAGCGACGAAATGCCCACTCAGGTACGACAAATCATGGACCAGTTACTCGCCGAGTTCGCCACCGTCGGCTTCCTGTCCGACGACAACCCCGGTCGCAGGAAACGACCCGTGGCGACCATCGCCGCACCGGTTTTCGATCAGCGCAGACAAGTTGCCCTCATTATCGCCGTGCATCCGCTGCGCCCTCTCACCGCACGGCAGATCCGCTTCATCGGCACACGTCTCACCGAGGAAACAGCGGCAATCACGAAATCGCAGCAGCATCCGGATGCAGTGCCTCTGGTCGCTGTTACGTAGCGCTTTCTACCGCTTTCCAAGGGACCAACCTGGGCTCAACACATGGAACTGCGGCAGCTGCGCTACTTCGTAGCCGTCGCAGAGGAGCTGCACTTCGGCCGCGCCGCCCAACGGGTACACATCTCCGGACCGGCCCTGTCGCAGCAGATCATCGCGCTGGAGCGCGAGCTGGGGACCGACTTGTTCGTACGGGATCGACGCAGCGTCCGGTTGAGCGAAGCTGGACGCTCTTTGCTTGCAGACGCGCGCAGGATTCTGTCTTTGGCCGACGATGCCAAGCACCGGCTGCGGCGGGCTGCGGCGCTGAGCACTCCGGTGCGTCTGGGTTACGTCAGCTGGTTGCCCGATGACCTCAATACCCTGGTGGGGCCCGCGGTGGCGCTGCGTATCGACGAATGGGTGCTGCCGTCGCACGCGCAAGCCGACCGCGTCGCTGAGGGCACCCTCGACGTCGCGCTGGCGTGGATCACAGTCGAGCACGCCAACAGGCGCGGCCTGACGGCGCACCTGCTACGCGCCGAGCCGTTACGCGCGGTCCTTCCCGGTGCGAGTTCGACGGAACCCATTGCGGCGCAGCGGGTGAAGGTGCTCGTCGACGCCGACGAATCGGCGTGGTCGTCGTGGAATCGGTTCGCCCAAGAGTTCGCCGCTCACACCGGTGCCCGCATCGTCAGGATCGACGATGGCGGCATCACCGGTGACGCGTTCTACGTGCAAGTGCGCAAGATCGGCGCTGCCGTGCTTGCCTCGCCGAAGCGGCACACCGCGGTAACCCCACCCAGTCTGACGCAGCGTCCCGTCGCCGAACCGGTTCCGCTGTGGACGTGGTCGCTGTTGCACCGCCAAGACGACGACCGGGTCAGTGTGCGTCGCGTTGTGGACTCACTGCTGACTGCCGCGCGCAGCCACGAGTGGCTGACCCCTCCCGCCGAGCGATGGTGGGTCCCGTCCGACGATCCGCACCGAAGCGTCCTGGGTTCGGGCCCTGGCGTGCAGTAAGAAGTCAGGCCGAGCACAGGTAGGCAATTGATCCTGGACGTTGGGTCGTTTTCGCGCTTGAGTCGGAGGTAGCGACACGCAGAAGGGCGAAAAGTCATGGCACATAACTACGTTGTGGACGATCTTGGGGGCTTCGTCGTGGGTGCCGGGCCGGCCGATCTGACCGGGCGGTCCCGGGCGATGCTGAAACGCAACGTGCTTGACAGCATTGCCTGCGCCGTCGGTTCACTGGACGGTGAGCTGATTGCGACGCTCCGCGACCACACCGAGCAGTTCAGCGGTGTCCCCACTGCGACACTCGTCGGTGGCGGGCGGGCTTCGGTGGATCAGGCCGCGTTCTTCAATGCGGTGCTGGTGCGTTACCCGGATCTCCTCGACACCTATCTGACGGTGGGAGGACTGTGTCACCCCGCTGACAACTTCGGTGCCGTGCTGGCCGTCGCCGAGCACGTGAACGCCACCGGCGCGGATTTTCTACTGGCCCTCGCGGTCGCCTACGAGATCCAATGCCGTTTCAGCGCACAGGTTCCCGTGATGGCGCGCGGGCTCAATCACGCACTGCAGCTGGCGATGTCGGTGGCGGCAGGGTCTGCAAAGCTGCTCGGGTTGGATGCCGAACAGACCGCCAACGCGATCGCGACATCCGCGGCCGACAACGTGTCGCTTGCTGGCGTGCACGCCGAACCGGTTTCGAATTGGAAGGGCATATCGCCTGCCATCACCGGTATGCGCGCCGTCTACACGACGATGTTGGCCAGCCGTGGAGTCACCGGGCCCAAGTCGTTGTTCGAGGGACCGCACGGATTGGTGCAGCTCTTCGATCAGCCAATTGATTTCCACACCGCCGACCGAGGACTCACCGCCGTCGAACAGACCTACCTCAAACAGTACTGCTCACTCATCCACGGGCAGGCCATCATCGACGCGGTATTGGCAATCCGCACCGAGAACAATCTCAGTGGCGACGACGCCGCGCGGGTGACCCTCGAGGTCTTTCAGGGCGCTTATGACTTCGCCGGTGGGGGTGCTTACGGCGAGAAGGATCATCCGTGGACCAAAGAGCAGGCCGACTACAACCTCAAGTACCTGAGCGCGGTCGCACTCCTCGACGGCGCCGTGGGTCCCGAACAGCTTGAGACCGAACGTGTCCGGCGCGCCGACGTCCAGGACCTGTTGGCACGGGTCGACGTCAAGCCCGCGGCTGATCTGACCGCGGACTACCCGCAACGCACAGCGGCCCGTGTGCGCGTGGTTACCCGCGACGGGCGGGAACTCGGCCGCGAGGAGTCCGATTACGAGGGATCGCCCACCCGGCCGATGTCCTGGGAACGTGTCGTGGAGAAGTTCCACTGGCTTGCTGAACCCTTCTGTGACGAAGCGCTGCGCGCCGATATCATCGCCGCGGTCGACCACCTCGATGAGATCCCCATCACCGAGCTGGCCGGCCTGCTAGGTGCGGCGAACCCCAACGCGCAACGCCCACGCAGCAGGCATCGACTCTGACTTGTTCAGACCGGCGGCCGGTGCGCGCGTCCTCTTGCGCGGTTCGCTGCCTGCATTGAATGATCGGCCATGCGCAAAGATCGCGGCATCAACCGGTGGGAGTTGGTCACCTGCGCGCTCGCAGGACACGTGACTTACGCGCCCGATGAGGAGACACTCGCTGACCGGCTCAGCGGCAACACCGGGCTGGGCGAAGTCTGGCGCTGCCTGCGATGCGGAGAGTTCACCCTCGGCGAGCCACATGGACGCGGCGGCGCCGAAGACGCGCCGATGATCGTGCGCGGCAAGGCTTTACGCCAGGCCATCATCATTCGTGCTCTCGCTGTCGAACGCTTGTTTCGGGCGGTGGTGATCGCGCTCGCGGCCTATGCCGTGTGGAAGTTTCGCGGTGCCCGGGGGGCCATCCAAGCCACCCTCGACCGCGACCTGCCGATCTTCCGCGCCGCCGGATTCAAGGTCGATCAGATGACGGTGGTCCATGAGCTGGAAAAGGCGCTGGCCGCCAAACCATCCACATTGGCCCTGCTGACTTTGCTGCTGGTTGCCTATGCGCTGCTGGAGGTCGTCGAAGGCGTCGGCTTGTGGTTGCTGAAACGCTGGGGCGAGTACTTCGCGGTAGTGGCAACCTCGGTCTTCCTGCCGTTGGAGATCCATGACCTGACCAAGGGCATCACGATGACCCGCGTGGTGACTTTCAGCATCAATGTGGCCGCGGTGGTTTATCTGCTGATCTCGAAACGGCTGTTCGGTCTGCGGGGTGGTCGCAAAGCCTACGACGAGGAACGACGCGGCGAGCAGCTGCTCGACGTCGAACAAGCCGCGACGACGACCTGACGGCCGCGTTCGTCGTCAAGCCGGGGTCTGCTTGGGGTGGACGAATATGCCCTCCGCTTCAACTGTGGGGCCGTCGTCGTCGGCGATGTGGCCGGTGGCGAATGTTTTGACGCCATCGATGCGCTCGACATGTGCCTGGGCGCGCAACGGCCGTCCCAGTGGTGTCTTGCGCAGGTAACGCAGGATGAGGGTGCCGGTATAGGCGGGTCTGAGCGGCTGGTGTGCCGTCGCGCCCAGCACATGGTCGAGGATCAGTGAGCACACACCGCCGTGGACGTGGCCCGGGGGGCCTTCGTAGGCCGCGCCGAGAACGAACTCGGACCACACCAGTACGTCGGGCTCGTGATGTAGCACCAGCGGTGGTGCGACCGGGTTGCGCAGACCGATCACGACGTTGCCCCAGGCAATGGTCTCGCCGTCGGAAGTCAGCTGCACGCCGAACGATCCCGGCTGCAGCGAAGAGCTCAATTCCTCTGTGGCACTGTCGATCTTGGACTTCGCCGCTGTGACTGTCGCGGGGTCGGCGTCGGTGCGGATGCTGATGTCGATGAGTCGGCGGATTGATTCGGCCAGCGGCCCGTACACCGTCTCGAGCCGGCCGAAATCGTTACCGGGCCACTCGTCAGACATGTAGGCAACCTAACAGTGCGTCTCGTGTGATGGGCACGCACTGTCCCGGCCAACGACGTCCACCGCTTTGACCTGCGCATTGCGCCGCTCGGCGTGGACCCCCTCAGATCGCGCCCGTATCCAGAGCCGGCGCTGCCGATCCCGAGAGGCCCCTCGTCAACAAGGCATGCGCATCGGGATTACCGTCCAGGAGACGGCTGGTGCGCGTGGTGATCCGCCACTGGCGGTCGATGCGCCGCAGCGCGAAATGATTCGCGGTGGCCCGCCATACGCGATAGCCATCGCCGTCGCGGACGAGCACCAAGGATTCGCACACCACCACCGCCGAATCGCCGGTGACCGTAACGACGCATGGTCCGAGGAAGTGGCAGCAGCCGTTGGCCACCAGCTTCTGGTGGGGTGCCGAGCTCACCATGGCGTGCACATCTCCGCGGCTTTTCATGTGCCAGCCATCCACGTCATAGGTGCCGTCAGCCGCCCACAACCGCGCGGCGGCGTCGGGATCCCCGGCGTCTACCGCCGGACCATTCGAGGCGATCAATCGGGAGATATCGCGTTCGTCCTCGAGTCGGCGCAGCCGGGCCGCCAAGTCGTCAGGGTCGGTCGATCGGTCGGTCATGGTCGTCCTCCTCATCGTTGGGTAGCGCCTGCGTCGACTGGCAGGGTTACCGCGGTGATGTAGCGCGCCTCGTCGGAAGCCAGGAACAGCGCCGCATTGGCGACATCCACAGGGTCAACCCACGGCACCGCGAGCAGGTTCATGCTGCGGGCCGCCTCGGCGAATTCGGCCCGCGTGGGCGGCCGGTCCAAGTCGGGACGGAACGCTCTGCTGACGGCGTCGTTCTGGATCATCGGAGTGTCGACATTGGTTGGGTGAACGCAGTTCACCCGGACATTGTGCGGGGCAAGTTTGCAAGCCAGGCTGCGCATCAGGCCGACCACGCCATGCTTGGCGGCGGTGTAATGCGCGACGCCGACCAGCCCGCGCAGTCCGGCGATGGAATTGGTCAGGATCATCGCAGCGGCGCCACGCGCGATCAGGTGCGGCGCACCGGCCCGGCACGTGTGCCACACCCCGGTGAGGTTGATGTCGAGCGTGCGCTGCCAGTCGGGTGGGTCGAGTTCCCACGAGGGCGTGCCCGGGATGTGGATTCCGGCGTTGGCGACGACGACGTCCAGCCGCCCTAGCTCGGCGACGCCGGCATCGACCGCGGCGGTTACGGTGTCGAGGTCACTGACGTCGGCCAGCCCCGTCGCACAGCGCCGACCCCGGTTCTCGACTTTCCTTGCGATGTAGCGTAACTCGTCGGCGGCCGCCGCGATATCGAGTGCTATCACATCGGCACCCTCGTCGGCGAACCGTTCACAGTGCGTGCGTCCGGTGCCCCGGGCGGCGCCGGTGACCACCACGACCTTGTCGAGCAATCCCGTCATCACGATGTCTTGATGAGATCGAATCCCTTGTACCCGGCGTCGGCGACCTCGGCGCAAATGTCGTTGTACGCCGCGAACCCGCCGAGAAACAGCATGAAGACCCTTGGTTTTCCAGGCACATTGGCGCCCATGTACCAGGAGTTCGCTTTGGTGAACAGCGACGCTTCGGCCCGCCGGGCGAGTTCGGCGACCCAGCCGTCCACCGCGTCGCGGGTGGCTTCCATTGCGGCGTAACCGTGGTCGTCGAGGTAGGCGATGGCGTCGGCGATCCAGTTCACGTGCGCTTCGGCGTGCAGCACCATGTTCGCGAGCACCGCGGGTGCTCCCGGGCCCGAAATCACGAACAGGTTGGGGAATCTGTCGACGCCCAATCCCAGATAGGTGCGTGGGCCATGCGCCCAGTCGTCACGCAGCCTCGCACCGTCGCGGCCGACGATATCGATATTGGCCAGCGCCCCGGTCAGCGCATCGAAACCCGTTGCGAAAACGATCATGTCGAGGTCGTAGTGGGCATCGGTGGTGTTGATCCCGGCGGCGTCAATGGATTCGATCGGGGTGGCGCGCACGCACACCAGCGACACATTGGGCTTGTTGAAGGTCTGAAAGTATTTGCTGTCTGTGCAGATTCGCTTGGTTCCGATGGGGTAGTCGTTGGGAATCAGCAGATCGGCGACCGCCGGATCATCGATTACTGCCCGGACCTTTTCCTCGTAAAACTTTCGGGCCTCTTCGTTGGCCGCCATGTCGGTCATCTGGTCCGGGAATGTCTTGGAGTACAGCACACCGCCCAGCTGCCATCGCTTTTCGAACGCCGCGCGGCGCTCCTCGGGCGTGAACTCCATGGTCGGTTTCGGGGCAGTGATGTGCGGTGACCCGCCGCCGCTACGCCAGGACAGCCGGCGTCGCTCCGCGTAGCCGACCTTGATGTTGGCGAGTTCCTCGCTGGACAACGGCTTGTTGCCGGCCGGGATGCTGTAGTTGGGGGTGCGCTGGAAGACGTAGAGGTGCGCCGCCTGCTCGGCGATGATCGGAATCGATTGAATGCCGGAGGATCCAGTGCCGATGACCGCGACCCGCTTGCCGGCGAAGTCGACGTTGCCCTGCGGCCAGTGCGCGGTGTGATAGATCTCGCCCGCGAAGGTGTCCAGGCCGCTGAAGTTCGGGGTCATCGCGGCCGACAGCGGGCCGGTCGCCATCAGGCAGAACCGCGCCGTGAGCACCTCACCGCCGTCGGTGGCCACCGTCCAGCGCAGCGTCGTCACGTCCAGCACGGCCGAGACGGCGCGGGTGTTGAACGCGATATCGCGGCGCAAGTCGAGCTTGTCTGCGACCCAGTTCAGGTAGCTGAGGATCTCGGCCTGGGTGGCGTACTTCTCGGTCCAGTTCCACTCCTGCTGCAGTTCGTCGGAGAATGAGTAGCAGTAGTCGACGCTCTCGACGTCACACCGCGCGCCCGGATAGCGGTTGTAGTACCAGGTGCCGCCCAGCTCGGGCGCGGCCTCGATCACCCGAACCGAGAGCCCTTGGGTGCGCAGCTTGTGCAGCGCGTACAGACCGGCGAATCCGGCGCCCACCACTAGCACGTCCAGAAGCTGATCGCCGGCATTCGTCACAAGAAGTCACGGTAGGCCGTCTGTCATGTCAAGTCGCACCCCCTCCCGGTCACCGGGCGGTGCGACCCAGTTTTCCCGGCCACTGGGCATGCCTGCGCGGGGTCGCGTGTCGTCGTCGCGCAGACCATCGGCTCATTTGACGTGCTCCTCGGACTGAAAGTCCGAGGATTCCCGTGGCGGCTTACGCCGCGGTTGGGTTGCTTCCTCTTTCATCGTCCACTGCCGCAATGGGTTGCGGTCTTACATGGGCTCCACCGGAACCGCTGGCGCAGTCCCGCCCACCGTTGTGGGAGGCGTTTCGTCTCTCCGCCCGCCCGGCGGCGAGAATGTTCTTGGCGGCGTTGTAGTCGCGATCGTGGATGGTCCGGCACGCCGGGCACGTCCACTCGCGGATCTGCAGCGACAGTTGGTCGAGACGGTGCCCGCATCCCGAGCAGGTCTTCCTCGACGCCAGCCGCCGCGACACCACACCGACGGTGCGCCCGTAGCGGTCGGCCTTCTCGGCGATGATCCGCACGAACTGTCCCCACCCCGTATCGCTGATAGCTCGCGCGAGCCGGCGATTGGCGACCATGCCCACGATGTTGAGGTCCTCGACGTGGATCACTTGGTTGTCGCGAACCAACGCCAAAGCCTGCTTGTGGTGATAGTCCCGCCGAGCCCGCGCCACCTCGTTGTGCGCGATGGCAACCTTGTGGCGCGTCTTGTCCCTGTTGGCCGATCCTTTCTGCCGGCGGGACTTCTCCCGCTCCAACCGCCGCAACTTCCGCAGCTTGCGGCCCAAATGCCTCGGATTCGCAATGTCTGTGCGCGCACCATCGGTGCTGGCGATCGTCGCCAACCGGGCGATGCCCACATCCATCCCGGCCTCCCGATCCACCATCGGCAGCGGCGCCGGCGTCACGTCGACGACGAAGCTCGCGTAATAGTGCCCGTCGGGTTCGCGGATGATCGTGACCGAGGACGGCTCGCTCGGCAGTGGGCGCGACCAGCGCACCCGCACCTCGCCCACCTTCGCCACAAACAGGTGGCCGTTGGGCCGGACGCTGAAGCCGTTGCGGGTGAGCCGAAACGACTGCCGGTGATCCTTCTTGGATTTCATCCGCGGCCGGCCCAGCCGCCGGCCCCGCCGCTTCCCGGTGTGGGAGTCGAAGAAGTTGCGCCAGGCTCGACGGGAATCGTTGACCGACTGCACCAACGCCACACTGGGCACCTCGCCCAACCAACCCCGCTCGGCGGTGGTCTTGGCATAGGTGATCACCCGGCGCTGAACCTCGCTGTCCAACAAACTTCACCCCAGCGCGGTATGCCTCGCCGCGGACTCGCAGCGCGTCGTTGAACACCACCCGGCAGCACCCGAACACCCGAGCCAGCATCCGCTGCTCGCCCCGTGTCGGTTGAATGCGATACCGATAACGCATCTGCACATCCACACGGTAAGGCCGAACACCGACAACCCAGAGCTATCACCACTCCCGCCACCGCGCGTAGTTGCTGCACGCGCACCTGGTATTGGTGACCAACTACCGGGGGGGTGTTCACGTTGGTGCAACGACTTAAAGGCCGCACCGGCTACGCGGTCCGGCGCGAATACACCGGCGCCTGTGTCCGCGACCGCATGCGCGGAGACCTCGGGTCGCCGTCTTAGACGGTATGGGGGGCTGGGGCCTCGCTCACATGTGAACGTGGGTTGCCGACAGGGTGGTCCTGGCCGGTAGAGCCACAAGATGTGGGAGGCCCCAGTGAAGAATTATCGTACGAGTGTTGGGTTGGATGTGCATGCACGATCGGTGGTTGGGTGTGGCCTGGATGGTGAGACCGGCGAGGTGTTCGAGCGCCGGTTGACCCCGAATCACCAAGAGATCCTGGAATGGGTTCGTGGTCTGTCGGGGCCGCCGGTGGCGGTCACCTATGAGGCCGGCCCGACGGGGTTCGGGTTGGCGCGGTTCCTGCTTGCCGCCGGGATCGTGTGTTTGGTGGCGGCGCCCTCGAAGTTGCAGCGCCCGTCGGGGGATCGGGTCAAGACCGATACTCGCGATGCCCGGCACCTGGCCCGGTTGCTGCACTTGGGTGAGATCGTGGAGGTGACGATTCCGGGCATCGAGCAGGAGGCGGCCCGAGACTTAGTGCGGGCTCGCGACGACGTGCGTGGTGACCTGATGTCAGCTCGGCATCGTGTCTCGAAACTGCTTCTACGACAAGGGATCGTTTACTCCGGCGGGAAGGCGTGGACCGGCAAGCACGAACTGTGGCTGCGGTCGCACACCTTCGCCACGCCAGGCCGACAGCTGGCCTACGACGCGGCGTTCGATGCCATGGTGTCCGCCGTGGACCGCCGTGATCGCCTCGATAAAGCGATCGTTGAGATGGCCGCCGATTCGGTGTTCACCCCGGTGGTGACCCGGCTGGGGTGTCTGCGCGGGGTCTCCACGTTGACCGCGTTCGGGTTGGCCGTCGAAATCGGAGACTGGCAACGCCTGAGCGGGCGCTCGATCGGCGCTTACCTCGGGTTGGTGCCTAGCGAGTACTCCTCGGGCTCAACACGCTCCCAAGGCGGGGTCACCAAGACCGGCAACAGCCACGCCCGCCGCCTGCTGGTCGAAGCGGCCTGGCATCACCGACCTCGGTATCGGCCGGGGCGCGATCTGCGGCGACGATGGGAGACGGCGTCCCCGGCAGCCCGTGCCCGCGGCCAGGCAGCCAACCGACGTCTGCACGCCCGCTGGTCCGGTTTCGATGAACGCAAGAAACGCCCCGTAGTGGCCAACGCGGCGATCGCCCGCGAACTCGCCGGCTGGTGCTGGTCGTTGGCCGTTCTCGACGACTAACATCTCACAACTGTCCGGATGAGATCACCTTCGGTGGTGACGGCAAGCGTCTGGGAGTGACCCGCGTGCGACCTATGAGCAATCACGTTGCTAGACAACTGATGACGCTCGTCCTTTAGACAAGCGGCCCCACTCCGACTCGAAAGTCCCGTCCTGCGGTAACCAACCCGCGCATATCAGACTTGACACGCGTCGATACGACACGCTCGACGTCTCCGAGGACTCATCCGGTCAACGAAGCGGCGGCCCCAACGACGGTTGCGGCCGCCGCTTCACCCTGCCCACTTGACAAAATGCCGCCCATATCAGTTCGCCGCCTGCCGCGGAAACGCACCCCTGTCCATCATCAAGCAGCACATCGATGGCAAAGCACGCCCACTCTGACCGCTGGGCTCGGGATGCGCTAAACCCCCGCGCTGAAGCCCGAGGCTTGCGCTTGAGAAGATTCCGGTCAGGCCCGGCCGGTGAGCGCCGATCTGCGCATCGAATTCTGACCCAATTCGGTCCGCTCACCGGGATCACCGGCGAGTCGCGGCACGGACTGCGGTAGACCAATAGATAAGCCCACACAGGTAAGGACGAAAGCATGAGCGAGCGGGTACTCGACCGGGTCATGGCGATGGCGGACCAGTTGCGCGAGCAGGCCGCGGAAGCCGAGAGGATTGGCCGGCTCACCGACGACACCGTCAAGATCATCAAAGGGGTCGGCCTGATCCGGCTGCTGCAGACCAAGAGTTACCGAGGGTTTGAGGTCCACCCCCGCGAGTTCGCCGAGACGGTGATGGCCACCGCGGCACTGGATCCGGCTGCCGGCTGGATTGTCGGTGTGGTGGGTGTGCACCCCTATCAGTTGGCTTATGCGGATCCGAAGGTGGCCGCCGAGGTCTGGGCCGACGACGTCGACACGTGGATGGCCTCCCCGTACGCGCCACAGGGTGTGGCCAAGCCCGTCGACGGTGGCTACATCTTCAACGGCCGCTGGCAGTTCAGCTCGGGCACCGACCATTGCGACTGGATCATCCTGGGTGCGTTTCTAGGCGACGGTGAGGGCAAACCGGTGATGCCGCCCCAGATGCTGCACATGATCCTGCCTCGCAAGGACTACGAGATCGTCGAAGACTCATGGAATGTCGTCGGGCTGCGCGGAACCGGCTCCAAGGACGTCATCGTCAAGGACGCGTTCGTCCCGACCTACCGGACGATGGACGCGACTAAGGTGATGGACGGCACCGCCCAGCGTGAGGCCGGCATGACCGAGCCGCTGTATCTGATGCCTTGGTCGACGATGTTCCCGCTCGGCATCTCCGCGGCGACGATCGGCATCGCCGAGGGAGCGCTCGCCGCGCACCTGGACTACCAGCGGGAGCGCGTCGGCGCCACCGGAACCGCGATCAAGGACGACCCCTACGTCATGTATGCCATCGGCGAGGCAGCGGCCGACATCAACGCCGCCCGCCAGGAGCTGCTGTCCAACGCGGAGCGCATCTACGACATCGTTGCTTCCGGCAAGGAGGTGTCGTTCGAAGACCGCGCGGCCGGTCGCCGTACCCAGGTTCGCGCGGTGTGGCGCGCGGTGTCGGCGGTCGACGAGATCTTCGCCCGCTCCGGCGGCAACGCGGCCCGGATGGATAAGCCGCTGCAGCGCTACTGGCGTGACGTGCACGTCGGCCACATGCATGCCATCCATGTCCCCGGCACCGTGTACCACGCGTCGGCGCTGAGTTCGCTGGGCATCGATCCTCCGCAGGGTCCGCTGCGGGCCCTGATCTAGGAGTAGCAGTGAGCGACCTGAAAAGTCTTGGCTACATCACTATTTCGACCAACAACATCGACCGCTGGCGGCAGTTCGCGTTCGGTGTCCTGGGCTTCGCGGAAGGCAAGGGACCTGACTCGTCAGCGCTGTACCTGCGGATGGACGAGCGCGCGGCCCGGCTCATCGTCGTTCCCGGCGAGACCGACCGGGTGATTACCGTCGGCTGGGAAGTGCGCGACCACGCGGCATTACAGCGAATCAAATCAACCCTCGACGGCGCCGGGGTGGCGTTCAAGCAGCTGTCCGCCGAAGAGGCCGAGGCACGCCGCGTGGAAGAGGTGATCACCTTCGAGGACCCGGCCGGCACCACGCTCGAGGTGTTTCACGGCGCGGTGCTTGACCATAGCCCGGTGATCACCCCGTTCGGCGCGAAATTCGTCACGGGCGATCAGGGCCTGGGCCACGTCGTCGTGCCGGCCACCGATCCCAACGGCCTATTCGACTTCTACACCGACGTACTGGGTTTCCGTTCCCGGGGCGCGTTCCGGGTACCGTTGCCGAAAGAGTTTGGCGCGGTGCGGGTCCGCTTCCTCGGCATCAACGAGCGCCACCACAGCCTGGCGATCGTCCCGGCCGCACATCTGGGTGACCCGGGCCTGGTCCACATCATGGTGGAAGTCGACACCCTCGACGCAGTGGGTCAGGCGCTGGACCGCGTCAACGCCGAGGGCTTCCAGTTGTCGTCCACCCTGGGGCGTCACACCAACGACAAGATGGTCTCGTTCTACGTCCGCGCACCTGGTGATTGGGACATTGAGTTCGGCACTGATGGTATGCGGGTCGACGAAACCTATTACACCGCAGAGGAAATCACGGCCGACAGCTACTGGGGCCACCAGTGGGTCGGCGACTTGCCTGCTGCGATGAAGCCATGACACCCGATACCGACGTCAAACCCGTTGCGGCTGCGTCGATCACCTCGTGGGACGACGAAGCCGGCGTCGTCATCGCCGGCTACGGGGTCGCCGGGGCGCCGCTGCGGCAGTCGAAGCGGCCCGCTCCGGCGCCGATGTCCTGGTCTTAGAACGCACCGGGTCCTGGGGCGGCGCGGCGGCGATGGCAGGCGGATTCATCTACCTCGGCGGTGGCACGACCCTGCAAAAGGCTTGTGGATTCAGCGATTCCGTCGACAACATGGCGGCGTTCCTCAACGTCGCGATGGGGCCCGGTGCCGACGAGAACCGGATCGCCGACTACTGCGCCGGCAGCGTCGCCCACTTCGACTGGCTCGTCGGCTGCGGCGTGCCGTTCAAGGCGGAATTCTTCTCCGAGCCCGGCTGGGAACCGATGGGCGACCAGGGCTTGATGTACAGCGGCGGCGAAAACGCATACCCGTTCAACACGATTGCCTCTCCCGCCCCGCGCGGGCATGTCCCGCAGATGTCGAACAAGAAGCAGGGTGAAGCCAGCGCCGGCTACATGTTGATGAAGCCGCTCGTCGAGACGGCCACAGCGGCCGGCGCGCGGGCGCTCTACGACGTGCGGGTTCGATGCTTGATCGTCGAATCCGACGGCAGGGTGGTTGGCCTGCGCGCCCGCCGCTACGGCACTGAGATGGCGATTCGGGCGCGCACCGGAGTCGTGCTCGCCACGGGCAGCTTCGCCTACAACGACGCGATGGTGGCGCAATACGCTCCGCGGATCGCCGGACGCCCGTCCGCGTCGATCGAGCAGCACGACGGGCAGGCGATCCGGATGGCGCAGGCGCTGGGAGCCGACCTGGCCCACATGGACGCCACCGAGGTCGCGATCTTCATCGACCCCCAGCAACTGGTGCGCGGCATCCTGGTCAACGGCCGCGGTCAGCGCTACGTCGCCGAGGACACCTACCCGGGCCGGATCGGCCAGCTCACGCTCTACCAGCAGGACAACACCGCGTACCTGATCATCGACAGCGATGCCCAGGACGAGGCGATGGCCTCTTGGTCGCCCAAGTTCATGTTGCGGCCGGCGACCTGGGTGGCTGACACTGTGGCCGATCTGGAACGCGACATGGGCTTGGCGCCCGGTTCGCTGCAGGCGACCGTGGCCACCTACAACGACGGCGCCGCGCGCGGCGAAGACCCGCTGCTGCACAAGAAGCCCGAGTGGCTGAAGCCGATCGGTTCCCCGGTCGGCGCAATCGACCTACGCGAGAACACCGGCGGCTTCACCTTGGGCGGCCTACGTACCTCGCTGGATGCCGAGGTGCTGCATGTCAACGGTGAGCCGATTCCCGGACTCTTCGCCGCGGGCCGGTCCACAGCCGGATTGGCCGCCTGGGGTTACGCCAGCGGCATCTCGCTCGGTGACGGCAGCTTCTACGGTCGCCGCGCGGGCCGCTCAGCAGCTAAAGGCTAAGCTGCGTTTCCCATCAATTCGCCGTCGGGCACCGTGTGTGTCCGGCGGCGATTTTGCGTGATGAGTGACAACGCCCACACCCGTGTGATACAACGGATCTTCCTAATAGGAATATAGCAGCCAGATATCCCAAAGACTTGGAGGACCGATGTCCGGGACCGTTGCGACCGTCGAACCAGCCACACCCAGCGCCGTCATCGACCGCGTCTCACTGGTCCTCGATGCGTTCGACGGACTGGGACGGCTGACGCTGGCCCAGATCGTCCGCCGCACCGGCCTGCCGCGCTCATCGGCGCATCGGATGCTAGAGCGCCTGGTACAGCTGCGCTGACTGCGCCGCAGCGGTCGCGACTACGAACTCGGCATGCGCCTGGTGGAGCTGGGCTCGCTGGCGGTGCACCAGGACCGCCTGGTGCGGGCGGCCGGCCCGTTGCTGGGCGAATTGCACCGCGCCACTGGGCTTGTCGTACACCTCGCGGTTCTGCACGGACCCGACGTCGTCTACCTGGAGAAGATCGGTGACCGGACGATCCCCACCCGGGTCGGCGGTCGTCAGCCGGCGCACTGCACCGCCGTCGGCAAGGCGATCCTGGCGCATTGCGACCAGGACGCTTACCAAGACGCCCAAGTGGATCTGCGGGTCCGCAAGACCAAGTACTCGATTTCTAGCAGCTCCCAACTGGCTGTCGAGTTGGCCAAGGTGCGGGCACATGGTGTCGCGTTCGAGCGCGAGGAGTCACTCCTCGGGTTCGGCTGCGTTGCCGCCCCGATCGGGAGCCCTGGAGAGGCTGTCGCCGCGGTGTCGGTGTGTGGTCCGATGAATCGCATGATGTTCGATCAGCGGCTGGCCGCCCCGGTACGCATGACCGCGATGGGCATCTGGCGCAACGTCGAAGACGGCCCGCAGCGGGTTGCGCCGACCCTGCAGCCGTTGCGGCCATTGCTGCCCCGACGTCCGGCTCCCGCCCTGCAGCACGCGTGAATCTCGATCCGCAGATCGCCGCCCTGATCGAGGAGCTGGACACCGGCTTCCCGCCGGTCCACACCATGACCGGCGCGCAGGCCAGGGCGACCATCCGCTCCCGATTCGTGCCGGCAGCCGAGCCCGAGCCCGTCGCCGAGGTCCGCGACGAAACCATCCCGGGCCTCGGCGGCGACATCCCGGTACGGATCTACCGGCCCGACGCCGACATCGAGCGCCTGCCGATTCTGGTCTATGGGCACGGCGGCGGGTTCGTGTTCTGCGATCTCGACAGCCACGACGGACTGTGCCGCGACATCGCTAATCGTGTTCCGGCCGTGGTGGTTTCGGTTGCGTACCGGTTGGCGCCCGAACATCGCTGGCCCGCAGCGGCCGACGACTTCTACGCGGCCACCGGGTGGGCGGTGCACAACGCGTCGAGCCTGGGCGGCGACCCGGGCCGGATCGTCGTCGGCGGCGACAGCGCCGGCGGCAACCTGGCCGCCGTGACCGCGCTGATGGCTAGAGATCAGAACGGCCCGGCGCTGGCCGCCCAGCTCCTGCTTTACCCGGTGTTGGCAGCCGACTTCGACACCGAGTCCTACCGGCTATTCGGCCGCGGCTATTACAACCCGAAGCCGGCTATGCAGTGGTACTGGGATCAGTACGTGCCGTGCGAGACCGACCGTGCCCACCCGTACGCCACACCGCGCAATGCCGACCTCCATGGCCTGCCGCCCGCCGTGGTCGTAATCGCCGGGCACGACCCGCTGCGAGACGAGGCGCTGGCCTACGCGTCCGCGCTCGAGGTCGCAGGGGTGCCCGTCGTGCGCGCCCGATTTGACGGCGCCATACACGGTTTCATGAGCATGCCCATATTGGACATCGCACAGGAAGCCCGGCAGCAGGCGTGTCTGGAGTTAACCGGGTTGCTCGGAGTCCGGTGACGGCCGAAGATATGTTCCCGAGCAGGACACCAGCGGCCAGATAGTGTGCCACTGACCGGGCGGGAGTTGACTTGCTGCCATGAGTGATCGGCGCGTAGTTCGGTGAGTGCTCGCGAAACGTTCTCCGGCGGCGTCGCAGTCATCACCGGGGCGGGCGCAGGCATCGGCGCCGGACTGGCCCGGCACGCCGGAGCGTTGGGGATGACGGTGGTTCTCGCCGACATTGACGCAGATGCCGTCGCCGCACTGCGCGACGAGCTTTGCGCAGCGGGAGGTGCGGCGGTAGACGTCGTGTGCGACGTGCGCGACCCCGACGCCGTGCATGAGCTCGCCCACCGGACCTACCGGGATGTCGGCCCGGTGCGGCTGTTGGTGAACAACGCCGGAGTCGAACAGTTCGGCTATCTGTGGGACACGCCCGTGGCCAACTGGCGGCGCGTCGTCGACATCAACGTCAGCGGAGTTTTCCACGGCGTGCGGGCGTTTCTGCCGAAGATGATGGCCACCGACGAGCAGGCGTGGGTGTGGAACCTGTCGTCAGTCGGCGGGGTGCTGGCGATTCCCTTGCAGGGGCCCTACATCGTGAGCAAGCACGCAGTGCTCGCGTTGACCGAGTGCCTATATCTCGATGTTCAGTCGGCCGGACATGGCAACCACATTCACGTGCAGGCCGTATTGCCCGGCGCGGTGGTATCCAACATCTTCGAGTCAGCGGGCGGCGTAGACCCTTCCGATGGCACTGACGCCGCAGCCGCCGAACAGCAACGCGCGGCCATGCTCGACGTCAAGGCCGCGGCCATGGACCCACTGGCGGCCGCCGCGACGATTTTCGAGCAGGCCGCCGAGGGCCGGTTCTACCTGCTCACCCAGCAGTCTGTCGGGGAGGCCATGACCGAACGGGCGAATGTGCTTGCTGCGCAACGGCGTCCGTCGCTCCGCACGCAATCTCGTCGACGATAGTCAAGCCACCTTGTCGCACCGCGTCGACTATCGACTCGCTCAGCGCTGGGCACACCAGGAACACGCCCCGGCTTCCCGCCGCTGCCAATTTCTGCGATTCGGCGCGCTCGGCGCACCGGGCCGTCGCGTCGGCGTTCCACTGCACACTGGTCTGGTTCCAGCTGCTTTTGCGGGCCAGCACCCGTGCACCGCAGTTGCGGCACGCCACTGGCACCATCGGCACCTCGTCGAGGCGGTTGTCGTCGCTGATCGATGAATCGAGTGTCATCACACCGAGCCTGTGGTGGCTGCCTGCGCCGCCATATTCGCCTCGACCTCTTTCATCCACGCCTCGTAGGGCCGGGTGGTGTCCAGCTCGAATTCGAAGCGGTCCACCATATCTGGTTCCACGTCGGCCGCGTCGACGTAGAACTGCTGGTACCAGCGACGCAGCTGATAGACGGGACCGTCCTCCTCGACCAGCAGTGGATTGTCGATGCGCGCCTTGTGGCGCCAGATCTCGACGTCCTGCTCGAAACCCAGCTTGACGTAGTCACCGAGGTTGATCGCGGTCTGCATGGCCTGGTCGGCAGGCAGTGTCTCCGATTTCTTGACGATGATGCCGTATTGCAGCACAAAGGAATTCGCGTTAATCGGATAGTGACAATTGATGAGTATCGTTTGGTGGTCGCCTTTTTCGTAGTGATAGGTCAGGTCGTCGATCATGAACGATGGGCCGTAGTAGGACGCCACCGACGTCGTACCGAGCATCTGCGCACCTTCGGTGCCGCCAAGGTCGGGACGGCCCGCACCATTCATGTACTGCGTCGCCACGTGTCCTTCGAAGATGTTCTTGAAATAGGTGGGCAACGAGCCATGGATGTAGAAGAAGTGCGCCATGTCCACGACGTTGTCGATAATTTCGCGGCAGTTGGTACCTACCACGGTGGTGTACCAATGCCAGTCGGTCCAGGCGTCGCTGGTGGCGCCCTCGATGCGCGGGATCGTGACTTCTGGCGGGGGTGGCTTGCGCTCGGGGTCGTTCCAGACGAACAACATGCCGTCCTGTTCCAGCGTGGTCCAGGTTGCGGTGCGGGCCAGCCGGGGCGTGCGCCTCGCATAAGGCACCTGCTTGCATCGCCCGTCGCCGCCCCAGCGCCAGTCGTGGAACGGGCACGCGATCTCGCTACCCTTGACTTCACCCTGCGAGAGGTCACCGCCCATGTGTCGGCAGTAGCTGTCGAGCACGTTGATCTTGCCGTCGGCGGTGCGGAACACCACCAGCTTCTGGCCGAACGCGTTAATCGAGTGCGGCTTGCCGTCACCGAAATCTCTGATCAGGCCCAGGCAATGCCAGCCGCGGGCGAACCGCGTCGGCGCGGCCTGCGCTTCGATAAGCCGAACTTCATCGGCGTCGGACTGCGAACTCATAGGCACGATTTAACTCCTGTGACCGGGCCCGCGGGTCGACTGTTCCACTCATCAGGACGGCTCTTCCGCTGTCGCGCCGCGGCGGCCTACCGTTTCCGACGTGACCTCGCACAGCACGACGATCCCTGCCGGTCTTCCCGTGGCCGACACGACCGTCGACCTGCTGGTGGTCGGCTCGGGTACCGGCATGGCCGCGGCACTGGCGGCCCACGAACTCGGGTTATCGGTGCTGATCGTGGAGAAGTCGGGCTACGTGGGCGGCTCGACCGCCCGGTCCGCCGGCGCACTGTGGCTGCCCGCCTGCCCCGTGTTGCGGGAGGGCGGTGCCAACGACACCGCCGAGCGTGCCGCCATCTACTTGGACTCGGTGGTCGCGGGGTCGGCGCCCCGGCACCGATCGACTGGGTTTCTGACCCATGCGTGCGCGACGGTCGAAATGCTGCGCCGAACGACTCCGCTGCGGTTTTTCTGGGCCCGCGACTACGCCGATTACCACTCCGAGGAGCCTGGCGGCATTGCGGCGGGCCGCACCTGCGAATGCCACCCGTTCGATGCCTCGATTCTCGGTGAATACCGCACCCGGCTGCTGCCCGGCGTCATGGAGGCCGGCGTCCCGATACCGACGACGGGCGCTGATTACCGCTGGATGAATCTGGTTTTCCGGGTGCCGCGCAAGGGAATCCCGACGTTCGCCAAGCGAGCGGCGCAGGGTGTGGGCGGCCGGCTGCTGGGCCGGCGCCACGCGGCGGGTGGCCAGGGCCTGGCGGCCGGCCTGTTCGCGGGTGTGCTACGCGCGGGCATCCCCGTGTGGACGGCCACCAGGCTGCTCCGCCTCGGCGGCGACGGTGAACGCGTAACCGGCGCGGTTGTCGACCACGGTGGCCGCGAGGTGACCATCACCGCCCGGCGCGGGGTGGTGCTTGCCACGGGCGGATTCGACCACAGCATGGACATGCGGCGGAAATTCCAGTCCGAATCGCTGGGCGCCAACGTGAGCCTGGGCGCGGCGGCCAATACCGGCGAGGGAATCCGTGCGGCCCAGGAACTGGGCGCGGATATCGATTTGATGGACCAGGCGTGGTAGTTCCCCGCCGTCGCGCCACTGCCCGGTAAGCCGCCCGGGGTGATGCTGGCCGAACGGTCATTGTCTGGGTCTCTGATCGTGGACCAGAACGGTCACCGGTTCGTCAACGAGTCGGCGGACTACATGTCGTTCGGTCAGCGGTTGCTCGAACTGGAGCGGTCGGGCAGCCCTGTGGAAGCCATGTGGATCATCTTCGACCAGCAATATCGCAACAGTTATGTCTTTGGCGCCGAACTGTTTCCGCGGATGAAGATTCCGCAGGCATGGTACGACGTGAGCATCGCGACACGGGCCGACAGCCTCCCCGAACTGGGCGCGCAAATCGGTGTTCCGGTGTCCGAGTTCACCCAGACGATGAGTCGCTTCAACGAAAGCGCTTCTGCGGGAAAGGATCCCGACTTCGGTCGGGGTCGTAGCGCCTACGACCGGTACTATGGGGACCCGACGATAACGCCGAACCCCAACCTGCGCCCGTTGGTCAAAGGCCCGTTCTACGGCGTGAAAATGGTGCTCA
This sequence comes from uncultured Actinomycetota bacterium, assembly GCA_963728815.1. Classification (GTDB taxonomy): domain Bacteria; phylum Actinomycetota; class Actinomycetes; order Mycobacteriales; family Mycobacteriaceae; genus Mycobacterium. The sequence goes on along the minus strand of CAVSLH010000008.1, from coordinate 151,744 downwards.
GCGATCTGGGCACTTGCGGCGGGCTGAAGGCCGACGGACGGGCGCGGGTGCTGCGCGAGGATGGCAGCGTGATCGTCGGGCTGTCCGCAATCGGCAATACCGCCGCCAATGCGTTCGGCATGACATACCCAGGCGCGGGAGCGACGATCGCGCAGGGACTGGTTTACGGGTACGTCGCGGCCCGGGACGCGGCGAGCACCGGTTAGTCCGCTTCGCGCTTGGCCTCGACCTGCTTTTCCACCTCGCGCCAATATCCCGGCGTGGTGCGCGGTTTCCCGAAACCACCCTTGGGCGCCTTCTGCATGATGGCGTCGGCCTCGTCGATGTCCTTCATCAGTTCCAGGGCGAACTCACGCTCAGCGGCGTAGTACTTGGCCGCCCAGCGCAACGCGATCACCGAATACGCCCAGGCGGGTTCAGCTTCGGCACCTTCGGCGTCCTCGACCGCTTTGCGATGCCTGGCCTCGGCGTAGGCCACATGCTCGGAAAGCAGCTCCTTGAGCCGAGTTGGGTTGCTGAGGTGGCCGAAGGTGACTCGCAACAGCACGCTGTGCTTGAGCACCGGCGGGTCCACGGGTGCCTCGTTGGTCCACTCGGTCACGGCGTCCATTCCGGCCGGGGTGATCTTGTAGAGCCGTCGGCTGCGGGTGCCCTCGTCGCGCTCGACGCGGGATGTCACCAGACCCAGGCCTTCCATCTTCTTCAGCTCGGTGTAGATCTGGCTGTACGACGGGCTCCAGTAGTAGAGGTCGACACTCCAGTCGATCCATTTTTTGAGGTCGTAGCCGGAGACTTCCTCTTCGTAGGACAGCATGCCCAGCAACGCCCAACTGGTGGCGGCAAGTGCCGCCTTCGTCGGCTTCTCGCCGGTCTCGTCCACTTCGCCAGATTAGCAACACGGGTCACCACATTGCGTGCCACTGACCGCTGGCCGGGACAACGCGTTGCGGGCCGGGCTCAAGGGGTTCACGCTGATCAAAGCGTGTTGACCTGTGTCGGACGGATAACGAAGTATCGCAACGCTATTGGCGCTGTAAAAAGGCCAAAACGGTCGACTCGAATGCTTGCTTGGCCTCGATCATTGCCCAGTGTCCGCAGTTGGGGAACACGTGCAACTCGGCATTGGGGATGGTGCGCATCGGGATCAACGCCATGTCCAGCGGACTCACCCGGTCGTCACGTCCCCACGTCAACAGGGTGGGGGCCGCGACCTTGTGCATCGTCGCCCACGGCAGCGGCGCGTTCGACTTGGCCATCGCGGCCGTCATCTTGGCGGAGGCGGCCTTGCTGTACATCCGCCGGGCGGTCTGCAAGGTCTGTGGATCGGTGGCCAGACTCCAGCGTTCCTCGATCAATTCGTCCGTGACCAGCGCCGGGTCGTACACCATGCAACGTAGCCAGTCGATCAGCCGCTGTCGGGTGGGCTCCTCGGTGAACTCCTGCAGCAACCTGATGCCCTCGCTAGGGCCCGGGCTGAACAGATTGGTGCCGATGCCACCGATGGTGACCAACCTGCCCACCCGCTCGGGATGTTGTGTTGCCAGATGTATTCCGACGCCGCCGCCCATCGAATTGCCGACGATGTCAACGCGGTCGAGTGACAACGTGTCGATCAATGACATCGCCGCCCCTTGGGCGGCAAGCATCGGATGGCCGCCGACGTCGTCGCTCACGCCGAACCCGGGAAATTCCAGAACCAGACAGCGAAAATGCGGCGTGAACGTGGGCAACACCCCGCGGAAGTTGCGCCGTCCGGTGACGCCGGGTCCCGAGCCGTGCAGGAACAACAGCGGCGGTCCGTCGCCGGTGTCGTAATAGCGCAATACCCCGGCCGGAGTGCGGATTTCACGCAAGCTGTCATCTAGGCCGGCTGCCAGTTCAGAAGAGTGCGCCACGGGTCCTCCCTCATCACGGGTGTAGACAATGAGCCTGCCATGACGGCGGTCTGTACAAACGAGGCACCTGGTCAGGCCCGACGCGCGTGGTTTAGCGCCGCCGATGGTCTGTAGGCCGTGCAGTCCGCAACTAAACCTGATCGATTTCGGCATCGCCCACGACGCCGCGGCCCAGCAACTCGATCAACCGGTAGCGCCCAAACGGCGTCCCGTCCACCTCACCCACCGGCCCTCCCTCACCCCACCCAGGCAGGAGATGCTACCGATCCACCATCAACCCGTTGGGTGAGATCAGCGAAAAATCTGTACCTCGCAAGAATCTGTTGAGAATCTCAAAAGGGCCGCGGTCGAACCTTTAGTCAGCCGCCACAAGGCGACCCACGACGAAGGAGTACGACGATGATTGCGATTCTCGCGATGGTTCTGGTGCTGACGATGGTTGTCCAGGGTTGGCGCTGGTTGGACGCCCGTCGCCGCGGCGTCCCGATGAAGAGGGTGGAAGACGAAGTGCTAGCTGCATTTCGGGATCAACCCCCGGCGGCGATAGGAGCGCCTTTCCAGCCAGGCTCGGGATTCGGGGCTAAAAACTGATCTTGGGTGATCCGAATCCAAAGGAATTCGTCGACGACCTTCGGTGGCGCGTTTGCCCGCCGACCTGCCTGCTAGGGCTTCTCACCCGCCGGAGCCGAACGCGATCGAGGGCGCGTCCGAAAGGCCGTAGAAGTAGCTGAAGGTCCCCCAAGGAGAGGTCGGGAAGATCGTCTGCCAGCCGAGACGCCGAACGCGATGTCCGCCGGGCACTTCCGCCGACAAGACGAGACGCTGGCCTCCTTCACAAACCTTCTCATTCCACACCCCCCGCGTGTGGTTATCTCCGTTAGCCGAGTATCGGAAAGTGGCGGTGAGCGGCCAACTCGTCGAGCCCCTTTTGCATCACGTGGCGCACGTGCGCGTCGACCTGCTCGACGTCGGGATTCTCACCGAACTCCGCGGCGATGTCGATCGGCTCGAGCACCTGGGTGACGATCTTGGTGGGCAGCGGCATATTGACCGGCATGATCACACTCAGCCCGAACGGGAAACCTAACGCGATCGGCAGAATGTTCGTCCGGAACAGTTTGTGTTCGAGCTTGGTCAGGCGAAGTGCGCGTACCAACCATTTGCCGCGGGTCAGGTAGAGCTGGGTTTCCTGCCCTCCGATGGACACCGCCGGCACGATCGGAATCCCGGCGTCGATGGCCGTCCGGACGTAGCCGGTGCGGCCCTCGAAGTCGATGACGTTTTCAGACAGGGTCGGCCGGTAGGCGTCGTAGTCACCGCCCGGGAAGACCATGACCACGGCCCCGGCCCGCAGCGCCTTCGTGGCGTTGTCACGGGTGGCGTGGATAGCGCCGATGCGCAGCAACAACTCAGCGATCGGGCCGTGGAACATGACGTCGTGGACGAGGAAATGGATCGGCCGGTCGTAGCCGAACTTGTCGTAGAAGTCGACAGCGAACACCGGCCCATCTACCTCAAGAAGGCCGCCGGAGTGATTCGACACCACCAGCGCCCCGCCGGGCGGCAACAGGTCCAGGCCGTGCACTTCCGACCGGAAATACCGCTTGACGATCGGCCGGAGGATCCCCACCGTACGTTTGGCCAGGCCCGGGTCCCACTTCGCGATTTCCGTACCGTCGCTGTCGGTCTCACTCATGTCGCTTCCTAACCCCGACTGCCAAGTCCATCCCTGCTCGAGGACTGGACCGGGTAGGGAGCAACAGTATGCATCGCCGCGCGAGACAGAAAGAGCACAACGGCACTGATCATCGAATGTGCCAAATCCCGGAGGTCGACTCGGGACGGGGCCGCGATACCCAAGGGAAGGGGTAGTTGCAGACTGGGCTTTCAGGGTCACGTGGCTTACCGAGTTTGCGCGTTGACAGCCTTAGCGCAGGTACGGGTCGATGCCGCGGAGGGCGTCGACGGCGCGCTGCTTGGGCGTCTTGACCGCTAGGACCCAGCCGACGGCACCCGATTGCAGTCCCGAACCTAGTTCGGGAACAGGCTTCACGGGAGCGGCGGAGCGGCTCGTCCCGAGCCACGCAACACCGCGACCTAGCCGCTCACCGTCAGCACTGTGCCTGGACAGTCAGCCAGCATTCTCATCTATGCCGACCTCAACATCGTCGAGGCCTAGCTGGCGGAGGCCCTCAAGCACAACGAGGTTGAGCGTCTCGCGCGGTAGTTGTCGCCGTAGTCGCGCTCGTTGTGGCCCTGACCGCAGTACAGGGGAACGTGGCTTCCGCGGTCGCGACAGAGGACTTGACCGCTGTAGCACATACGAGGGTGTTCTTCGGTCACCAGTCCGTGGGGATGAACGTGCTGGGCGCCGTCCCCGGCGTGTACGCGGACAACGGTGTCTCGGCGCCCCCGATCGAGCAGGGGCGCACCGAGCCGGCGCCAACGGCGGGTTCATCGCCCACCAATTCATCGGCGAAAACGGGAAGCCGCTGCTCAAACTCGAGGACTTCGACCGCACGATGCGCGGTGGGATGGGCCGGCAGGTCGACGTCGCGCTGATGAAGTTCTGCTACGTCGACATCACGACCGGCACGGATGTCGACGCCCTCTTCGCGAGGAACCGCGACACCATGGGCGCGTTGGAGCGGGACTTCCCCAACGTCACCTTCATCCACGTGACGGTGCCCCTGACCACCGTGTCGGGCGGCCAGGCAGAGAACGTCGCGCGGGAGCGGCTGAACGCGCTGATCCGCGGCGAGTACGCCGGCCGTCACCTGTTCGACCTGGCCGCGATCGAGTCCACGAAGCCCGACGGCACGAGGGTCTCCGGTCGCTACGACAATCAGGGGTACTTCGCGCTGTATGACGGGTACGCCTCCGACGTGGGCCACCTCAACGCGGTTGGTTCCAAGATCGCGGCGACAGCTTTTCTCGACGCGATCGCGCAGGCATCGCGGAAGTAGACACCGTTGGCCATGATCCGGCCCACATGCCTCGCGACTAAGTGGTACCCGTGGGTGCTTCCTCCTAGTGATTACCCAGGCAGCTGGTATATGCCGCTGGCTACTTCAACCCGTTATTCCCGGGTAAACCGAGCAGCCCCCCGGTGCCGCCGGTGCCGGGCATGCCCACCGCCTTCGGACCAATCCCGGCGTTGCCGCCGCTACCACCGTCGCCGATCAGCGACGCATTGCCGCCGTTACCGCCGTTACCGCCCCCCGATGTGGTGCTCTCCCCGCCGGCGCCGCCATCACCGCCGTTGCCGATCAGCCCGGCCTTGCTGCCGGCCCCCGCTTGAAATTCGCGCCCTCGTTCCCGGATACTTCTCTTTTTGGGGAGGCAGCCGTCTTTTTGGGGAGGCAGCCGTGTTCGACGTCAAAAGCACGTTCGAGGTCCCGAGGGTGGAGCGCCCGAGCCGCCGGGAGTTCGAGGAGCGCTTCCTCTTCCCGCACCGCCCGGTGATCGTCTCCGGCGCGATGGAGGGCTGGCCCGCGCGGGAGCGGTGGACCAACGACTACCTCACGGAGAAAGTCGGCGCCCGCACCATCCGCCCCTTCAAGGCCGGCACCCTCTACGACCCGAAGAAGAGGGTCTTCAACACCGCGTCGCCGATGAAGCTCGCCGAGTAGATCGATCTGCTCGCGGGCGGCGCCATCTCCGACGGCCAGCTCTACGCCGCCCAACTCCCCATCAGGACCGCCCTCCCCGAGCTCTGGCCCGATGTCCGTTTCCCCCCTTTGTCGACGAGGACAAGTACGCCGTCGTCAATTTCTGGTTCGGCCCCGGCAACAACTTGAGCCCTCTCCATTACGACACCGCCAACAACTTCCTCACGCAGATCCGCGGCCGAAAGCAGGTGATCCTCTGCCCACCTCGGGAGATCGCCCGCCTCTACCCCTTCCCCCTCAGCCACGTTGGCAACTACATCTCCCAGGTCAACGTCGCCTCCCCGGATCTGACCCAGTTCCCCGCCTGGGCCCACGCCGACCGCGCTCTCCTCGAGCTCGGCCCAGGCGACATGCTCTTCATCCCCGGCTACTGGTGACACGCCGCCTGGGGCATCGACCAGAACATGTCGATCAACTACTGGTGGCCCCTTCGCCTCGCCAACCTCCTCCAGCATCCCCGCCAGACGGCCCGTGGCCTCGTCTGCTGCGCTTACCTGGGCCTTCGCGCCGCCGGCCGCATGGTGCAGAGGGTCGCCCGCCGCGCTGGACTCCAATCCTCCCCTGACCCCAAAGCACCCAGGGAGTCGAGACGGCAGGGCAGTCCCGCACCGGCAGCCGGCTTCGTGGCTGAGCAGCTCGGATAGGCGTCGCTCGACCAGGCCTAGGGTGAGCTGTTCGCCGGTCCGCTGGGCAAGGCGGTAGACGTCGATCGCGAGCCGGTCTTCGTTGCGGGTGGCGGCCACGGTGTCAGTGTGCTCAGTCCCGCCTGAATCTTCCATGAATCTTCCACGGCGGTGATACGGCCAACCTAAATATACAGCCTGACCTGCACAAACACTGGTGCGCGATACTGGGTTTCCACATGGTCGATCCAAGAGAGTCCGGCCTTCGCAACGCGCTTTTCCATGATGTTCTGGGAGCCAGGCCCCAAACCTGAGTTACTGCTGTTGTGCCAGGCGTTGGGCATTGCGCCTCCAGTCAGTCGGGTAACAAGCCGCTCGCTTATCGAGTCTGAGCTGGGGCTTGTCGGTTGAGAGTAGTTACCTCTAGTAATTTCCTAGGCACCTCCGGGAGCCGGGGCCGTTTCGCCAACCCGTTAATCGAATTTGATTCCGTCTGCGAGATTCTTTCTCCTCGCGCGCTCTGCCTGTCGGGCTTCATCTTCCTCGCCTGCCTGGTGCCGTGCCTCAACGGCGCGCTTCCGGTATTCCTCACCCTCAGCGGCGATCTTGGAAACGATTTCCCGAAGGGAGTCGCGATGTTGTCCCACCTTCTCGATGGTGGTTTCGGTGACAGTCAAATGCCTCAGATCCCGGTCAATTTTGACGCAGCCAGCCGGGCTGCGAGGCGGCGTACCCCATCCCGCGACATAGTCTTGCTCGCCAGCCGTGAGTTTGCGAGATAATTCAATGTGCACGCTGTAGACCGGCTCATCGGTCTCCTCGATTCGAGGCGTCCCGATGAGCTTTAACTCCTCGGTGGGCGGCTCCAAGTTTGGTTCCGGGTCCCGAAGAGGGGGTCTTTCCGCCAGGTGTCCGACCTCCTCATTGGGTTCGTTCTCGGAATATTGCGGCCAGGTCGACCGTAGCCGAGTCACCGAAAAAATGGCCGTTCGGCAGTGCGGCGTATCGTCGGGCGCTATGGAGCCGCACAGCTTCAAGCTCGAGTTGCCCCAGGGGACCACCATAGAGGCTGCGTATTGGGCGGGCCTAAAGCACATCGAGGAGACGCTGAATCTCAAGGCCTACGCGGACTACCGCCCGGTTGGGTCCGTGCCGCACCCAACCATGTCCGGCACGGGCATATGGAGTTACAGCTACAAGGCTTAGCTGAGCCCTTGGCCTGATCCAACGGCGAATTGGGCCGCCGCTCGCTCGTCGAGCAGCTCGTCTATGTGCACGGTGCTCGGCGGGCGGCCACTCAACACGCGAGCTACGTGCCACGCGCGGAACATTAGCCGAAGTTCGCCGTCGATGGTCTCAATGTCACGCACGCCCGGCTCCTCCCTAAATGTTTCCGTTTCCGCCCAAAGGCGAGAGCGCCGCCGCTCGCTCGTCGAGCAGCTCGTTCTATGTCCACGGTGCTCGGTGGGCATCCGTTCAAAGTGGCGAGCCACGAGCGCCGCCCACAGCTCGTCCTGGTTGGGAACGTCGAGTTGATTGCCGCCTGGGTAATTCCCTTTAGTGATTTCCCAGACAGCTTGTGAATGTGGGTAGTTCGCCAGCACGGATGCATCGGCGTCGGTGGCATCTGCATGCGACTCACCTGTCAACGATGTCGAGGACTCAGACACCTCCAAGCGCGCTGACTCCGGCTGTTCATCTGCGGCCGGTGGCCGGGGCGAGGCGGGCCATCCCGCGCAGGATCCATGGCGTCCGCCTGGCCATTACCGCTACGGCGCGGTCCGAGCGGCGCATCACGGTCCGCGGGCCGGGGGTTGGCATTGACGCCAGTTCCGCCTCAGCCGATCCCGCCCGCGCACCATGGCGATCCACCGCCAGCAGTTGCCAGCTGCCCGGCACGCCACGCAGCTCGACGCTGCCGCGGTCCTCGAAGCCCGTGCCCGACCCGACGACCAAATCACGCACAGTGCGCGAGACGAGAATGTCGCCGGCACCGGCGTGGCCGAGGGTCCGCGCCGCGATGTGTACGGCGATCCCCGCAATGTCGTTGTCCAGCAGTTCGCACTCGCCGGTGTGGATGCCAACGCGGATCTCAATGCCCAGGGTCTCGGCGTCAGCGCGCAACGCCTCGGTGCAGCGGATGGCCTGCGTCGGGCCGTCGAACGTGGCGAGGTGGCCGTCGCCGGTGCTCTTGACCACCGTGCCGCCGAATCGTTTCGTGAGTTCGGCGGTGATCTCACCAAAGCGCTGCAGCACCGCGCGCCACCGCTCGTCACCGGTCGCTGCGGCGTGTTGCGTCGAGGCGACCATGTCGGTAAACAACACGGTGCGCAGGGCGCGATGGGACTGCGACGGCGCGGCATGGCTGCCGGTGAGGAACTCCTCGATCCCAGTCAGGATCCTGTCGGGCTCGGTGAACCAGGGCGCGTGGTCCGCGCCGTCGACCTCGAGGTACCGCGCGCCGGGAATATGGTCGGCGAGGTACCTGCTGCCCTGCACCGGAGCGAGGTCCTCGCGGGCATTGATGACGAGGGTGGGCGCGGTGATCGTCGGCAGGATCGGCCGGACGTCGATCCGGAAGTTCGATTCCATTGTCGTAACATGCCCGGGCTCGCGCTCATGCGCTCGACCATGGCGAGCTGGCGTATCGAGCGGACCGACGGGAACATCCACTTCGTTGTCGCACCGCTGCCCCACGCCGAGCGGGCGGCGCGGCCCATTTCCTGGAAGCGGGCGATCTGCTTCGTCGACGGCGTGTAGTCTTCACCCAGCTGGGCAAGGTCGCGCGCCCGCACCTCGGCCGGGTCGCGATCCACGTCGTCCCACCCGCCGAAGCCGGCGAACGCGAACGAGCCGTAAAGGATCAGCGCCCGCGTTCGCTCCGGTCGTGTTGCCGCAAACACGATGGCCTGTGGGCCGCCCTCGCTCATACCGAACAGGACGGGCTTTCCGAAGCCGACGGCGTCCATAACGGCCTCGATCTCGGCCGCTCGCTCTTCAAGCAAACGAACTTTCGGGATGGGGTCCGACAGCCCGACCCCAGCCTTGTCGAACAAGAGGACCCGACAGAACGTGGCGAGCTGATCGAAGAAGGCCTTGAACTCGGGCGTGGTCCAGAACAGCTCGACGTGGGTGACCATCGGCCCGACGAAGACGAGCTCGACCGGCCCGTCGCCGAACACCTGATACGCCAGGCTCAGATCGCCGCAGGAGGCGTACGACGTTTCCGCCACGGTCTGAGCGTACTGCTGATCCCACCGCTCGCCGGGGCACCAGTGGATAGTCCCCCCAGATATTTCCACTTAGTGATTTCTCAGGCAGCTCCGGTCCCCAGGACCGTCGCGAAGCGACGAACGGATCATTGGCTGCTGCTCAGGGACCTTTGGCACTAGCAGTGCAGCAGCATTCGCCTCTTAAATTAGCTGCTGGCAACGCCAGTGGCCAAGCGGCACAAAGCCGTTGGGTCGGCAACATGAGGAGATTTGATATGAAGTACGTGTTGGAGTGGTGCGTTCGTCCGGGTATCGGCGGCCAGCAAGCCGAGGCCGACACTCGGCGCGCGTACGAGCTGTACTCCAACTGGCAGCCGAAGGTGACGGTCCTGCAGTTCGTGGGTCGGATCGATGCCGAGGGCGGGTTCATGGTCTGTGAGGCGGACAACCCGGCCGACATCCTCGAAGGCACGGCCAAGCTGGCGAACTACGTCCAATACAAGTGCCACCCCGTGGTCGATGTGGCCGAATGGGTGCAGGCCGGTCAGGAGGGCATCGCGTTCCGCAGCGGCATTAGCTGATCCTGAACAAAAACGCCGCCACCTGCTTCCAGTTAATAATTGCCCAGGCACCTGGTCAGACCCGGCACGCGTGGCTTAGCGCCGCCGATGGTCTGTAGGCTGCGCAGCCCGCAACTGTTGCAGCGACCCAGCGGCCGCCGACTCAGCGATCTCCTGGATGCGCCGTCGCGACTCACTCCAGCCGCGCCCCCGCGCTTCGAACACCTGGGTTCCGTTGCGCTCGATCACGATGATCCACGGCACGCCGAGCCAATGCGCAATGAACCAGCAGGGCCATATCACGATGATCTGCAGCAAAATAATGGCCCATAACACAAGTACGCCGACGCCGGGAGCCCATTGGCCCCTGCCGCCGGTTGCATCCAGGTACGGGCACATCCATCGGCGGTGCACCGACCACTGCACGCCACTCGGGTCAGTTACTTTTGCCATGCCGACCCCGATTCTTTGCCGACATCGTTGTTTCTACCGCAAGACGCGGTGGGCGTAGAGGGATAGCTCCCAGCGCACTCTCCCGGCGGAACCCGCTGGGAGCGGGGTGCGTCTCACCGCTGTACCAACGATGCGCCGCCCAACCCAACAAAGTCTTGGGCATGAAACGACGAAAATTCGACAGTTGAGTAGGCGTCAGCGGGCCGGTGACCGCACGATTGACTACTCCATGGTGGAAGGGAGCCAGCTGGTGTGTCCTCTCTCGCGTGGGAAATCCCAGTTAGTGACTAGCTAGGCAGCTCGGGTCCAGGACCGTCGCGCAGCGACGAACGCACCATTGGCTGCGCTCGGGGACCTTTGGCCTAGCCTGCAGCAGCGTTCGCTTCTTAAATTAGCTGCTGGCAACGCCAGTTACCAAGCGGCACAAAGCCGTTCGTGAAGAGAAAGATCGGGGATATGACGATTGTTTCGACGACATTGATCCACCCGCAATCGGGTGAAGTCTGGGGCGAGCTACAGAAGCACATCAGCAACGCGTGCAAGATCGCGCGCAAGCACGGCGCCGAGAACGTGACGGTGCTGGCGACGGTGATCGGTGGACCGGCGACCAACACCGTCGGCATCCTCGCCACGTCCGAGGACTGGGCGAAGTACGGCCAGGTCCAGCAGGCGATGCTCGGTGATCCCAAGATGCAGGCGCTGATGCTCGAGGCGGGCAAGGTCGCCACCTGGGAGACATACGTCAGCCAGACGCTCGAACTCTGATCCCAGAGCCAAAAACGCCGCCCGACCTGCTGCGGGCGGCGTTTTTGCATTTGCGCTGGTAGGGCTGTAATTCATGACGGATCAGCCCGACGACGGCTGGCCGCCGAGCGCGAGCGCCACGGCCCCGTGACCGATGAGGAGATCCATGCGGGGTACGACGCACTGCTGGACGCATGGGAGGCCGCCAGAGAAGCCGCGAAGCCGGTGCCTACATGAACAGACCAGCTAAAACGATGTCCCTGTGGACATGACCATGACAACGACACCTAATTAGCCACAGAACGGAATGGCCCCGCAATTGCGACGGTCCCCGCTTCGGAGACCACCTGCTTCCAGTTAATGATTGCCCAGGCATCTAGTGAAGCCCGGCGTTGCTGTCCCTTAAGGACATACGCGCCCCGGCGGCGCTACTCCGGCGCGCACTCAGCGATTGCGGGGCACCTGTGTTTTCTGGTTGTGCCCCGGAAGAGGTTGCCGCAGAGCGCTCATCCAGCAACTGATCGATCAATTGGTAAACACTGTCACAACGGCGGCGGATACCGGCGGACGGCCCCGGCTGTCCTACCTGATCCAGCTGGACCGGTTCACCACCAAGGGTTGAAAAAGCGGGGTGCCCGCAGATGACTCTCCCGCCGCGCGCAGCTGCGAACTCGCCGCGCAGCGGGAAGACGGGCGCTAATCCACTCCGCTTACTGTTGCGGAACGCCAGGCGCGGCCGGAACGCCAGGCGCGGCCGGAACGCCCGGCGCGGCCGGAACGCCCGGCGCGGCCGGAACGCCCGGCGCGGCCGGAACGCCCGGCGCGGCCGGAACAGGCGGCGGAGAGGGCGTCGGGTCTGCATTTGCCGTGCCCATACCAAGTCCGACGGCGGTCAAGCCTAAGCCACCGGCAAATATTGCTTTGGCGATGAATTGTTTCAGCTTCATAGCACATCTCCTCGTCCCGTTGACGTTGAACGTGATTGCCTCGTCAACTCCAACCTCAGCAAAAGTAAGCCTAAGTCCGATCAGGGAGTTTGGACAGCTAAGGGCAGTTAGCGAACGGGCCGAGCGGCCATCGTTTCAGCCGCCAAGCTGGCCGCTCGCTCGTCGAGCAGCTCGTCTATGTGCACAGTGCTCGGCGTGCGGCGAGTCAACACGCGGGCTACGTGCCACGCGCGGAACAGTAGCCGAAGTTCGCCGTCGATAGTCTCAATGTCACGCATGCCGCTCTCCTGAGGTGTTTCCGTTTCCGCCCAAAGGCGAGAGCGCTGACGCTCGCTCGTCGAGCAGCTCGTTCTATGTGCACGGTGCTCGGTGAGCGGCCGTTCAAAGTGGCGAGCCACGAGCACCGCCCACAGCTCGTCCTGGTTGGGAACGTCGAGTTGATTGCCGCCTGGGTAATTCCCTTTAGTGATTTCTCAGGCAGCTCCGGTCCCCAGGACCGTCGCGAAGCGACGAACGGATCATTGGCTGCTGCTCAGGGACCTTTGGCACTAGCAGTGCAGCAGCATTCGCCTCTTAAATTAGCTGCTGGCAACGCCAGTGGCCAAGCGGCACAAAGCCGTTGGGTCGGCAACATGAGGAGATTTGATATGAAGTACGTGTTGGAGTGGTGCGTTCGTCCGGGTATCGGCGGCCAGCAAGCCGAGGCCGACACTCGGCGCGCGTACGAGCTGTACTCCAACTGGCAGCCGAAGGTGACGGTCCTGCAGTTCGTGGGTCGGATCGATGCCGAGGGCGGGTTCATGGTCTGTGAGGCGGACAACCCGGCCGACATCCTCGAAGGCACGGCCAAGCTGGCGAACTACGTCCAATACAAGTGCCACCCCGTGGTCGATGTGGCCGAATGGGTGCAGGCCGGTCAGGAGGGCATCGCGTTCCGCAGCGGCATTAGCTGATCCTGAACAAAAACGCCGCCACCTGCTTCCAGTTAATAATTGCCCAGGCATCTAGTGAAGCCCGGCATTGCCGTCCCTTAAGGACATGCGCTCCCGGCGGCGCTACTCCGGCGCGCACTCAGCGATTGCGGGGCACCTGTGTTTTCTGGTTGTGCCCCGGAAAAGGTTGCGGCAGAGCGCTCATCCAGCAGCTCGTCGATGTGCGCAATGCTCGGCGGCCGCCCCGGGCTGCTAACTGGACGAGGGCAGCTCCCAGCCTAGTTCGCGGACAAATTGGGCGACATTGGCCCGGAAGGAGAGAAAGCGGCCATACGCCAGGTGCCGATCGTGCAGGACGCTCGGATCGATGCCAGCCTCGAGCAGAAGCAGGCCCCGTAATAGCCACGGCGTGATGTTGGCGACGACTAACCAACGGAGATACCGAACCTCTAGCGGCTCTTTTTCCTCGTCGAGCGGCAATTGGTGAGCCATCTCGTGGCGAGCCTTCGTTAGGCACTCCGGCAGATCAGCCACCGACTCCGCGATCTCCGGTATCACAGCACAGACCTTCGTCACCACATCGGTGACACGCTGCACGTAGTCAACATCGTCAAAGTGGGAGACCGCGTTCATCACCGCAACGTGAACCTGCTGAGGGTCCAAGTTTCGTCCACCTGTGGCCGTGCCCCTCGCGGCGCGCCGGGCGGCTTCTTTGATCCGCTTCAACCTGCTCGGCGATGCGCCTGCGAATTTTGACTGCTCAAAAGTCTTGGGCATCCGGCGGTGCAACCCTTCGACTAGGGATGTGACCACGAGAACCTGAGTCTGCAGCGGCGCCTTGATCGGGCGAGCCACCACGGAGGCAAGCCCGTCCAATGTGTCGTTGAACGGGATCCACTTCGCGAACCGCTCGACTGTGAGTTCCTCCCGAGGCAACAGTGTGTCGGCGTCGAACTCGTTCGGGGGCGTGTCAGACCCGAGTCCGAGGACGCTAAGCCAAGGATCGCCGTCATTGATCCGCACGTGCGTATCCCGGGCGGCAAAATCCTGGTCCAGCGCCAATTCGGCTAGCGCCAGGCAACCCAACACCACCCTGGTTTCAAGTTGCCGCAGTGTCGCCGGGGCCCCCGCCGTATACACCAGCCAGTTGCCATCGTCAGACGTTTCGACGCTCAGTAGTGCGGAACCGTCACTATCGACGGCACTGGCCTTGCTTTCCCGAAGGTGGCCTAGCCAATAGGGATCACCAAAGCGGAATCGCATGGCGCTGAATAGCTGATCGACACCGCTCACGTGGCGGTCGCCCAACACGGCGTAGTCCGCTTTGTAGTGTGGAGATCCGAAGTAGTAGCCGTCTCGGCCGCGGTTGTACGCGTTGACGAGTGTGACGGCGTGGCCCGTGTCGAGTTGGCCCTGCAGCGTAATTGGCTGAAACGCCTTGACCGTCGCGTCGGCCGACGACATGAAGACGCGACCGCCGGCGCCAGTCGACCTTACCCGTGGATCATCGACCAAGCCGCCGGCAAGAACCGCCTCGGGATGTCCGCCCTCTGCCGAAAACGCACCCCACACCCTCGCATCAGGCTTCTCGGGCACCCAGAAGTAGCCGCCCACTTCAATTCACCCGATCCCTCCGCAGGGCTTCTTCAAGGACCAAGCCTCTCCCTCACTCTATTGAATTGTCTGGCCGTTTGTCCTCAGGGTCGAACGGAGTGAACAGGCCGCAGGGCCAACCGGCCGCCGCGCGACGTCCGCGGTGTGTCAATTTTGGTCAGGATTTCTCGTTCTTCGAGCAATCTTATCCGCGCGGTGGACGGCGGCCGGCCTTCGGCTTCCCAGACGGTACGCCGTATCGCGACCAGTAACCGAAGTTCGGAATCTATGACGTCGATGTCGCGCATGCGCGGAGCTTAGGGCCGGGACGCGGCTGGCGGCACTTCACCTTTTCGGCGTGAGCACAGCGCGGCGTTCGGCGTGAACGCGACGGGCTTGGGCGTGGGGACGATCTCGAAGTTCGTTACGGCCCGTGTGGGGTTCCGGGCGTGTCGGGCGGCGGCGGCGAAGGCACTTCTTCACACGGGATCCAGATGTCGATATACACGCAGTGCTGTTCCCTCGGTATCTCAGGAACATCCGCAGGAGCCGGTTCGGGTGCCGGCGGCGGAGGTGGTGGATCATCGTCGGCGACTGCCGCCGGGGAACCGACCAGGCCGCCGATGACGGCCGCCGTAGCGAATGCTGTGAAGAGGCGTCGTATGCGATTGATGGCTAACTCGAATCTGTTGACCCACTTCGGTGAAACGGGAAGCTCGATGATGTCGATTTCGGGCCATGGTGTAGTGCCCTGACCGTCCCCGACCAGCCAGAACGCCGGCCACAATCCTTGCCCGGACGGCATTTTGATGCGCGCGGTGATTGTCCCGTAGCCGAGGTTCAGTTTGCTTTTCGTCTGGATGCCGCCGGATGTGTAGCCGTTACCGGTGTCGACGGCCTGGATGACGAGGTGGCTTTCCCCGTCGAGGAAGGCGTCAGCGGTGACGTAGTTTTCGACGCCGTCGTCCACTCCGGTACCGGTGATGTAGCTCCAGTAGGCGGGGTTGGGTGCTGATCCGGCGGGGCCGCTGAAATCCTCGAACACCGCCCCGGGACTCGCCGTTGCCTGGCCCGAACAGGAACACAGCGCGAGCATGAGGGTCGAAACGATGATGATCCGAGTCGTCATCAGTGGCGCTGGCGCTTCGCCGGGGAGCTTGTCGACTGTACGGTACCCACCGGATTGTGTCCGAATCGGGTTGGGGTTAGTCAGCCAACTGGGCGAGTCTCGTCGGCCGCGCCCAGCAGATCGGCTGTTGAGGTAGTCCCATTTAGTAACTACCCAGGCAGCTCTGGGGGCCGGGGCCGCTCGCCGTGCGGCCCCAGGGGCGGTGCTCCAGTTGTTGGTGTTAGCACGAAAGTTGTTGGTGTTAGCACGAAGTACGAGGCCGACGTTCGGCACTCCACATTTCCACACGGCCATGGGAAGGTGCACACTTGTGGCATGGAGGTATGTGAGCTCACCGTCGTCACGCTGATCGCAGCGCCCCTGCCCCCGCCGCGGTCCCTGCGTCGGGTCCAGGCGTCGACGTCAGCGCGGCTGGCGTGATCGTGCACGCCGGCGGGCCGGAGCCCGAGCCGCGCCGCCTGCTGAATGGCATCTCGGACGTACGCGCGTTCTTTCACACCAACGCCGTGCCGCTGTACTTCGTCTCGCCGACCCCGTTCAACCTGCTAGGCATCGACCGCTGGGTACGAAACTTCTTCTACCTGACGTACTTTGACTCTTTTGAGGGCGCACATTCGCGCGTGTTCGTGCCCCGGCAGCGCGACCGCATTGATTTCGGGTGCATGGGGGATGTGTGCAACCACCTCCTGCGTGATCCCGAGACACTCGAGTTCATCGCGCGACGAGGGCCCGGTGGCAAGGCCTGCTTCGTGATGCTTGACGAGGAGACCCAGGCCCTCGCGCGCCAGGCGGGGCTCGAGGTCATGCACCCCCCGGCGGAGCTGCGCCATCGCCTGGGCTCCAAGATCGTCATGACGGGCCTAGCCGACGAAGCGGGCGTGCCGAGCGTGCCTCACGTGATCGGGCGGGTCGGCTCCTACGACGAGCTGTCGGCGCTCGCGCAAAGCGCCGGGCTGGGAGATGACCTCGTCGTCGAGGCCGCTTATGGGGACGCCGGCAACGCGACGTTCTTTGTGCGCGGCCAGCGCGACTGGGACCATTGCGCCGGTGACCTGGTCGAGCAGGAAGTCAAAGTCATGAAGCGCATCCGCAATGTCGAGGTGTGCCTCGAGGGCACCGTGACCCGCCACGGCACCGTGATCGGCCCCGCGATGACGAGTCTCGTCGGTTACCCGGAGCTGACTCCGCGCAAGGGCGGCTGGTGCGGCAATGACATCTGGCGCGGGGTGCTGCCGCCCGCACAGACGCACGCCGCGCGAGAGATGGTAGGAAAGCTGGGCGAGGTCCTGCGCCGCGAGGGGTACCGCGGCTACTTCGAGGTGGACCTGTTGCACGACCTGGACTCCGACGAGCTCTACCTCGGCGAGGTGAACCCGCGCCTGAGCGGCGCGAGCCCGATGACGAACTTGACCACCGAGGCCTACGCCGACATGCCGCTGTTCCTCTTCCACCTGCTCGAGTACATGGACGTGGAGTACGAGCTCGACATCGACGAGATCAACTCGCGCTGGGAGCGGGGCTATGGCGAAGACGAGGTCTGGGGTCAGCTGATAATCACGGAGACCTCGCCGGATGTCGAGCTCTTCACCGCAACCCCACGCACAGGTGTGTGGCACCTCGACGACGACGGGCGCATCTCCTTTGCGCGCCAGGGCAACGACTGGGCCACGCTGCTCGACGAGTCCGAGGCCTTCTACATGCGTGTCGCGGCGCCTGGCGACTTACGCTGCGAGGGCGCCCAACTCGGCGTGCTCGTCACCCGCGGGCACCTGCAGACCAACGACTACCAGCTCACCGAGCGCTGCCGGCGCTGGGTCAAAGGCATCAAGGCGCAGTTCGCCTCAACACCCCTGGCGCCGGCCACGCCGATCGTCTCGCGGCTCGTCGCACGAGCGTGAGCAGCGGCCGCACGAACTGCTCGACAAACGCGGCATCGAGCGCGAGCGCCTGAACCAGGCGTTCCTGCGCCGGTCGCATGGTGGCGATGGGTCTTTACATTTAGGGATTGACGAGGCAGTTCCAGTCACCGGGCAAGGCATGCCTTCGGCTGGCTTGACTAGGGTTTAGTCAGAGGCGAAAGATGGCGGATAGCAGTAGGTAGCTGTACCAGACGGAAGGTGACCGCTCTGTGAGCGAAATAGTTTGCGACACAACGGACGTCGAACGGACCCGCACGATCGCGTGGACAGACCCACACATCACGGCGCAGGCGGCTCGTAATCGCACGGGCCTGGAGTTTCTGCAGGCAACGGCTGCCGGCGAGCTACCGCAACCTCCGGTGATGCACACAATGGGTGCCCGACTGGAATCGGTTGCAGAGGGCACAGCGGTCTTCAGCATGACGCCGTCAGAGTTTCACTACAACCCAATCGGCTCGGTCCACGGCGGCGTGTACTGCACGCTGTTGGACTCGGCTGCGGCCTGTGCGGTCCATACCCTGCTGCCGGCCGGCGTCGGCTACACCAGCCTCGACCTGTCAGTGCGGTTCATTGGGCCGATCAATGTCGACACCGGACCCGTCAAATGCACCGGAACGGTGACCCACATGGGTCGGCGTACCGCGCTAGCCGAGGCGGTATTGACTAGCCAGAACGGCAAGCCGCTGGCGACCGCAACGAGCAACTGCATCATCCTCAGCTGATGACTAGCTCCGGCGTGATGAAGTTGTCGGGTCCGCTTGCCGATCGGGATCGCTGGACAGTTGCCGATTGGTGTCCAATGGAGCGCGCGCTGGAGCTGATCGGCACCCATTCGGCCATGGTGTTACTTCGCGAGGCTTTCTGGGGTGGTCGACGTTTCGACGATCTGGCGCGCCGCGCAGGGGTGACCGAACAGATCGCGGCGAAACGTCTGAGGCAGCTTGTCGACGCCGGGTTGCTGGCCAAGCAGCCGTATCAGCAGCCAGGGCAGCGCACGCGTTACGAGTACGTGCTCACCGAGCGCGGTCGTGACCTGTATCCGGTGCTCGTCAGTTTGATCGAGTTCGGCAGGCTGTTGCAGGGCGAGTCCAGCACGACGGAACTCGTCCATGAAGGGTGCGGTGCGCCAGTCATACCGCAAGTTCGATGCACTGCGGGACATGACGTTTCGCTTGCGGACGCGACGGCGCGCATCGCGAAGCGCTGATTGCCCAACGGCAGCAGACTCTGTGACGATCTGGCCGTAGCGGGTCGAGCTGTGTCTGACGCCACAACACCGTTTATCGTGCCGTTTACCCCAGCGCGGCACGATCGTAAAAGAGACACGGTGAAATTCGATGAGGCGACCCAACGGCCGCACTAACGAAGGAACAAAGCTGTGCCAACACGCCAGAGCTCTACCGACGTCGACGTAGTCGCCCCGATCAAGGCGCGCGCCTGCGACGCGCTGTACGCCGTGCTGAGAAGCCAGCCGCGCAAGCTGGGCGCTGACGCGCGGCTCATGCGTAAAGGCGCTGAGCGCTGTTGACAGCGCGGCCGGGCCGACTAGGTGGCCCGTGGATGAGTACTGGAACCACGACACCGCCTGCCACGCCTGGCTGATCGATATCGCGGCGGGGCGGCGCGGCCGTGTCCTGGATGTGGGTGCAGTTTGGCGGCCTAGCCATCGAAATGGGGGTGCGCTGGCGCAAATCTGCTAATCCTTCGCTATCCCTTGGCTGGTCATCCGCGCGGTTTCCGACCTTGCCGGCACTGGCTCCGGGCTGGACTTCAACCTGCTTCCGACGCTGGGCTGAGCTAGCCACTTTCCGTTGCGCGTTCGCGTTCGCGTCGGCGGGCCCGGGAAGCGCGCAGATTCGCGGCGTTACCGCACGTCTTCACGTTGCACCACACGCCGCTGTTGTTCTTCGAGCGGTCATAAAACGTCGACCCGCAACGGTGGTTGTGGCATTGCTTGATCCGTCGCCAGGTGTCGTGCTGCTGGCTCAGCAAGATCTCGCTCCACAAGGCTGAGGCCATCCAGCGCCAGCCGCTACCTGCGGGTTCCAGCCGTAGCTCGCCGGTGTCGGACAGCGCAAAGGACCCGGAAACAGAGCCGATTCCTCGCCCGCCCGGTGGTTCTCCGGCGATCATCTTCGCGATCATGTCGCGCAAGGCGCGAAGTTTCGCTAGATCCCCGTCGTCCAGTGACGGTGGCTCTGCGTCGACGCCGCGTAGCGCCGCCCACATCCGCACCGCCTTGGCGGCCCAGGCCCGCGCCAGCGCGGTGTCGGACAGCAGGTCCGGGCCGTACTCCCCGATGCCGATGGTGTTGAGGAAATCATGGACCAGCCCCAGGCCGCCGGGCGCCGGCGCGAGTCGGTACCGATGTGACGCAGACCATTCAGACGACACATCCAAACAATACTTGACTGTGTCGCAGCGGTCAATTACGGTGACAGATGCAAAGCTACTTTACTTACGTCAGGGAGAACTGGTCATGGTCAACATCAAGGGATCGACGGTCGTGGTTACCGGTGGGCAGCGCGGACTCGGCAAGGCCATCGTGGAGGAGTTGCTGCAGCGGGGCGCAGCCAAGGTGTACGCCACCGCGCGGGCGCCGAAGCCCAGCGAGGACCTCCGTGTGGTGAGCGTCGAGCTCGACGTCACCAAGCCGGATTCGGTTGCCGCGCTGGCCATTACGGCATCAGACGCCGACATCGTCATCAACAATGCCGGCACCCTTGGTGCGCCGAAGCTGCTTAGCAGTGACATCGAGGAAATTCGGGTGGTGTTCGAGACCAACTACTTCGGTGCGCTGCGGGTCGCCAGGGCGTTCGCGCCGATCCTGGCCGACAACGGCGGCGGAGCCCTGGTCGACATCCATTCCGTCTTGTCCTGGGTGGGCGGCTTCGGTGGCTACGGTGACTCCAAGGCTGCCATCTGGTCGGCAACCAACTCGCTGCGCATCGAGCTCGAGAAGCAGGGCACGCTCGTCACGGGGGTGCACCTGGGCTACACCGACACTGACATGGTCTCTGACTTCGATGTGCCGAAGAACGACCCACGGCAGGTAGCCCGGGACATCCTCGATGGCATCGAGCGCGGGGACGCGGAGGTGCTGGCCGACGACGTCACCCGCTATGTCAAATCGGCCCTGTCCGGACCGGTCGAAGCGCTACGACTGGGGTGAGACCCCGCTGCCTGACGGCTCAGGTGCCGGCGACATTGACCGTCGCTGGCACCTCAACCGTTAAACGCCGTGACCTCCAGTAGCGCGTCGGGTCGTGCAATGACGCGAATCCGGAACCGGCGGCTGATGTGCTCGATGGTCTCGCGCAGCCAGGCGGTGTCGGCTTGCGAGGCACGCTCGAGTCTCATCCGTCGCACACGCAGCGGAATCATCTGCAGCGACAGCGGTTCACCGCTTGCCGGATCAGTGGAGGCCAAATACAAAAGTCTGAGGTGGCTCCGGAAGGACTCGTGGCCGCCGATGCCTTCATAGTCGTCGATGACATCGCCGCATCCATACAAGATCGGTCTGCCACGGTAAATCTCGATCGGCCGAGGATGGTGCGAGGAGTGTCCGTGCACAATGTCGACGCCAGCGTCGATCAACCGGTGTGCGAACTGTATTTCACTCAGCGAGACGGCATAGCCCCAATTGGGCCCCCAATGTACCGACACGATCGCGATATCGCCGGGGCGCTTGTGCGTCAACACTTCCGCGGCTACCTCGTCGGCAACTTCCCGCACCGAGGGATCCCGAACCAACCACACTCCGGGCCTGTCCTGGCGCGCCGCCCATGATTCGGGAACGCCACTGGATCTCGTTGCGACCGAGCCGATTATGACCCCGTGTTCGCCGTGCTTCAGCACCGCCGGCCGCTGCGCGGTTCGCAAGTCGGCTCCCGCTCCAATACCCTCGACCCCGGCGTGAGTGAGAGCCGCCACGGTGTCGGTCAGCCCCCGGTAGCCGAAATCAAGAACATGGTTGTTGGCCAGCGCGCACACGTCGGGCCGTAGCGCGGTTAGGGCCGGCAGATTATCGGGGTGCATTCGGTAATGAATCGCCTTGCGGTCTGCGAATTCCGCGCCGGCGGTGATTGTGGTCTCGAGATTGATCAGACGAACGTGGGGGGACACGTCGTCGAGGATTGCCAGCACCTCGCCCCAAGGCCAATTCCAGTCCACGGGTCGAGGAATCGGCTCGTTGGCGTCTTCGGCCAGCTCGACATAACGGCGGGCATCACGGACATATGGCTCCCGCAATGCCGGTTCGCCGGGATGGAGAAGGATTTGGTCTACGCCACGACCCAGCATGACGTCGCCACCGAGTAACACCGTCACGACATCGGAGTCGCCGCTCACGCTGGACCACCGCCGTCTAACAGCCAACCACCGACATTCCACGCGAGGGCGCAGAAGCAAGCCATAAAAGGTCTGCCCGAAGGCAGATCCCCGTCTTGTGACGGTGGGTCAAGCAGGCCTTGTGGAGGCCTCGCCCAAAAATGGGCTTACTGCACTTCGGACAGACCACCGGGTCGCCCCGGCAATGACCACAATGGCACCCCACCCGACCGCGCTTCGACGGCCGAAAGTCCTCAAGACATCGGCCCAAAGTCACGTCTACACCGAAGAGGTCCGGCAGGGCCGATAGGGACACGGTCCCGCCGCGGGCGACGTGTTTGGATTGCGACATGGAACCCGAACCCCCTGAACGTATTGTGAGTGTCACCCGCATAATCGCGGCCAGCGCGGAGCGGATCTTCGAACTGATCGCCGACCCGTCCCGCCAGCCGAGCTGGGACGGCAACAACAACCTCGCCTCGTCTGCGCCTGGGCAGCGCGTCCACCAGGCCGGTGACGTGTTCAAAACGACGTTGACCGGAGGTGCTGTGCGGGAGAACCACGTCGTGGAATTCATCGAAGACAGCCAGATCGCCTGGTGCCCAGCAGAACCCGGCAAGCAACCTCCCGGCCACCTATGGCGCTGGCAGCTCAACCCGGTGAACGCCGAACTCACCAGCGTGACCCACACCTACGACTGGACGGCGCTGACAGACGCCACTCGCCTCGCTCGCGCTCGTGCCACGACGCCCGATATGTTGCGCGCGTCGCTGGACCGGCTCGCTGTGCTCGCCCAGAGCACCGAAGGGTAACGGGGAAAGCTAGATCGCCGGCATCGGCGGCGGCCAACTGGGGGCAACAACGGTTCGCCCGGGGCGACCGGCTGACACACCACTGGAACAAGTCGGGCGCTGCCACGGTGATTGTCTGCGGTGATGCGTCGAGAGCCGGTACGGTCACCTCAGTGGCTCTTCCACCACCAGGAAACGACCGCGCGGCCATCGTCACCGGGGCCTCCTCGGGCATCGGCGGGGAATTCGCTCGGATACTTTCCGGGCTTGGCTATCAGGTCGTGCTGGTAGCCCGCAGCGCCGACCGCCTTGAAGAGCTGGCCGGACGGCTCGGCCCGCAAGCACACCCGCTGCCCGCCGACCTCTCCGACCGAACCGCCCGAGCGGGCTTGCCGGAGCGGCTCGCGGCACTCGGCCTGGTTCCCGACATCCTGATCAACAACGCCGGGCTATCGACGCTCGGGCTGGTCGCGAATTCGATTCCAGAACAAGAGCTCAACCTGGTCGAAGTCGATGTGGCCGCGGTGGTCGACTTGTGTAGCCGGTTCCTGCCCGGAATGGTCGACCGCCATCGAGGTGCCGTGCTGAACGTGGCGTCGATGGCCGGGTTCGGTCCCCTGCCGGGCCAAGCCGCCTATGGCGCCGCTAAGGCGTTCGTGTTGTCCTACACGCACAGCCTGCGCGGTGAGCTGCGCGGCACTGGCGTCACCGCGACCGCGCTGTGTCCGCAGTGGATACCGGATTCGGCGAGGCGGCCGGGTTCACCAAGGAGGAAGCCGAAAATAGCCTGCCGCGAATCATGTGGGTTCCCGCTGACCAAGTGGCCCGGGCCGGAATCGACGGTTTGGCAGCCGGTAAGGCCGCCGTGGTCCCTGGGCGGGTCAACCGGGTCGCTTCGGCCGTCTTCCGGGTCACACCACCCGAGCTGCTGTTGCCGCTGCTCCGCAACCATCCGGCCTTGAAACGCGAGTGAGGCTAAGACCGTTCAGGCCTCTGACCGCTAGATTTTGCGGTTCTCGGACTTGATCATCCAGGCCAGCTTCTCGAGTGAGTCGATGATCTGGTGCAACAGGTCGGCGGTGCTGGGATCCTCGGCGTCGACGGCGTCGTGGACGTCGCGCAGCGTGTCGACGGTTGCGTAGACGCGGGTGGTGATCAGATCTACCACCTCGGTGGTGTTCTGCTCGCCCGCCGGATATCCCGGCAAGCTAGTCGTCGCAGCGACGGTGTCGGAGCGGCCGTCGGCAACAGCGTCGAGGGCGCGCATGCGCTCGGCGATCGTGTCGCTGGCCTCGCGGGCGGCATCCACCACCTCGTCGAGCTGCAGGTGTAGGTCACGGAAGTTGGTTCCTACCACGTTCCAGTGGGCCTGCTTGCCCTGTAAGTGCAGCTCGATCAGATCGACCAGCACTCGCTGCAGGCCTGCGACAAGGGCGGCAGAGGCCGTGAAGTTGGTGATGTCGGTCTCGGTGCGACGGTTCACAGGCACGTTGGTCAAAGTTGTTGCGGATGTCATGGTGGTGGCGCTCCTTATCTACGTCGTGGGCTTGCCTCCAGTATCCCACCTTTTCTGGAATCACTCAAGAAAAGGATGACGATCCCGCCGCGCCTCGCCGAAGAGAAAAACGTAGAGAAAACCCGGCCCTGGAAGGCGTCGAGGTCGGTAACGTCGTCGGCATGCTGTTGGCAGCTTTGCGCGACATGCAATGGCGAATGCGGCGCCTCGTTATCGCGGTCGTCAGCACCGGACTGATCTTCGCCATGACGCTCGTGCTGACCGGACTTGCAAATGGCTTTCGGGTCGAGGCGCAGCGAACCGTGGATTCCCTGGGTGTCGACGCATTCGTGGTCAAAGACGGCGCGGCCGGACCGTTCCTGGGTGCGACACCATTCGCCCCAGTTGACCTGGCCCGGGTGGCCAGTGCACCCGGCGTCGTGGCGGCGGCCCCACTGGCCACAGCGGCGACGACGGTCAGGGACGGTGCGTCAAGGCGAAACGCCACGGCGTTCGGGGCACCGGAGCACGGACCGGGGATGCCGCGCGTCTCGGAGGGTCGGGCACCGTCGACGCCGGACGAGGTCGCGGTGTCGAGCACGCTGGGCCGGCACGTTGGCGAGGATCTCCAGGTCGGTGCGCGCACATTGCGGATCGTTGGCATTGTCCCCAATTCCACCGCGTTAGCAAAGATGCCCAACGTCTTCCTGACCACCGAGGGCCTGCAGCAACTGGCGTACAACGGGCAACCGATCGTCACGTCGATCGGGATCCTCGGCAAACCCCAACAGCTCCCGAACGGCTACCAGACTGTCGATAAAGCGGCCGGTGTCAACGACCTGCTGCGCCCAGTGAAGGTCGCAGTGGGTTCCATCACGATCGTGGCCGTTTTGCTGTGGATCGTGGCGGTGCTGATCGTCGGATCGGTGGTGTACCTCTCCGCGCTCGAGCGCCTGCGCGACTTTGCGGTGTTCAAGGCGATTGGCGTGCCGGCGCGGTCGATTCTGGCGGGGCTGGCGCTACAGGCGGTCATCGTCGCGCTGCTGGCGGCGGTGCTGGGCGTCGTCCTTGCCCAGCTGCTGGCACCGTTGTTCCCGATGATCGTCGCGGTGCCTGCCAGTGCCTATATCTCGCTACCGCTGGTCGCGATTGCGATCGGTCTGCTGGCCAGCCTCGCGGGACTGAGGCGCGCGGTGGCGGTCGATCCGGCGCTCGCGTTTGGAGGTCCCTGAACCATGAGCGATCTGAGCATCAAAGACCTTGTCGTTGAGTACTCCAGCGGTGGGTACGCGGTCCGGCCGATCAACGGCTTGAACCTCGACGTGCCGGCGGGGTCGCTGGTGATCCTGCTCGGGCCCAGCGGCTGCGGGAAGACAACGTTGTTGTCCTGCCTCGGTGGCATTCTGCGCCCCAAGTCTGGCGAAATCACCTTCGACGATCTCGACATCACCGCGCTCGAGGGCACTGCGCTGGCGAAGTACCGGCGCGACAAGGTAGGCATCGTGTTCCAGGCGTTCAACCTCGTATCGAGCCTCACCGCACTCGAGAACGTGATGGTTCCGATGCGCGCGGCGGGCATGTCGCGTGCGGCCTCCCGCACGCGCGCCGAGGAACTGCTGACGCGGGTCAATCTCGCAGAGCGTCTCAAGCACCGCCCGGGTGACCTGAGCGGCGGGCAGCAGCAGCGCGTCGCCGTCGCTCGCGCGATCGCGCTGGATCCACCATTGATCCTGGCCGACGAACCGACCGCGCACCTCGACTTCATTCAGGTGGAGGAGGTGCTGCGGCTGATCCGCTCGCTCGCGCAGGGCGAACGTGTGGTGGTGGTCGCCACCCACGACAGCCGGATGCTGCCGCTGGCCGATCGCGTCGTCGAGCTGACACCCGAGGTCGCAACGACCAATCGGCCCCCCGAAACTGTGCAACTGAAAGCCGGCAAGATGCTGTTCGAGCAGTGCACGATGGGAGATCTGATCTACGTGGTGTCCCAGGGTGAACTCGACATTGTGCGCGAATTGGCCGACGGCGGTGAGGAATTGGTCAAGATAGCCGGACCCGGGGACTACTTCGGCGAAATGGGTGTGCTGTTTCACATGCCGCGCTCGGCGACCGTGCGCGCCCGCACCGACGCGACAGTCGTCGGCTACACGGCCCAGGCGTTCCGTGAGCGGCTCGGTGTGTCGGGGCTGGGCGAGCTGATCGAGCACCGCGAGCTTGTCACCGACTAATCCGGTACCAGTTGGAGCTCGGCGCGCAGCAGCGCGGCTTTCCGCACGATCCCGCCGGGGGGTGCGGTCGTCCCGCCGTCGGTCGTCACGTAAGCCACTCGGCCGTAATCGCCAGGGCCGCGGCCCCAGGCCGCGCTGGACGGTCCGACCAGGATTTCGTTCAGCGGATCGCCGGCGATGTGGCGGACCTCGCTGCCATGCCGGGGTTCTAGCGGGACTCGGTCGAGGGTGTTGGCGCGGTGCCGGGTGACGTAAGCAAATCCGGCGATTTCATCGAGGCAGAAGTCGTCGCCGTTGTCGATGGCGGCGACGAACACGGCATCGCCCGCGGGATCCAGAGTTGACGGGTCCACCGCGACCCGCATGAACACTTTTTGAGCGGTCGACGTGTAAAACAGGTAGCCGGTCTGCGGACCATAGCGCACGCCATTGACCCCTGGCTGCGGCGGTGGTGGCAGTTCGCTGTCTGGGTCCATCGCCATCGTGTCGTGGGCCAGCCAGATCCCGGCTTTGGCACTTCGGGCTTTGTCTCCCAAGTCAATTCGCCAGATAAAGCCAGCGAAGCAATCGGCGACGAGCAACACCCCGGGGCCGATTAGGCAGCACCCGTTAAGTGCGCGGACACGCTCGTCGAAGGTAAAGACGATCTCCGGCGACACCGGGTCACCTGGCGTCCAGTCGTTCAAATCGATACGCGCCACGTGAGATTCGTGGGTGGCATAGCCCTCGGTCAGACAAACGATGAACACGTCCGGTTCGATCTCGGCGATGCCGGTGACGGGATGATCGAAGGTGTGCACCAGCACCGGACTAATCTCGGCGCGAGGTTCGGGGCCAGGAACGCACCAGAGCTCCTTCTGAAGCACCGCGGTGATCAGAACCGAACCGTCGCTGCGGACGGCGAGGTTCTCCGGGAAATACCCTTCGGGAAAGTACGCGACCGGAGTCAAAGTGACTGTGGGGAGGGGAGTTACGCCATGAGCGATCCTCGATTCGAGTGGCCTATTGGTCCAGCCCCACGGCATTGGCCGGAACGTCGAATGCAGCCAGTGTCATCGAGACCGCGGTAAACCATCCGATGAGGACGGTGACATCGACGATGCCGGCGTCGCCGAGCAAAGCCCTTGCGCGCCGGTACAGTCCCAGCGGTACGTAGCGCGGGATGACCAGCGTGGAGGCGAGGTCGTACACGACCTGCTGGCGGGGGTCATCGAGGGTGACGGGGTGACCGGTGATCAACGCCTCAACCGTTTCAGGCGCGAGGTGACCCTGCTCGACGCCGATCTTCTCGTGCTCGTAGTTGGCGTACGGGACGCCCCAGTGGCCGGTGGTGAGGTTGGTGACGATCTCGATCTCTGCCTTGGTGAGCGTCGACTCGGTTTGGAAGTACGCTCCGGTCGGGACGATCGTCTGGGACAAACGGGGGTTGGCCAGCCAGATCTTGTGCGGGCCGGGGACCAGCCCGCGCAGTTCACGGGTGAATTGGTAGGCGGCTTTCATGCCCCCGGGCATACGGTGGACAGGGGTCTCCGTGAAGCGACCGAAGGTACCGAAGTCGGATGAATCGGTCATGACTCAGCGTTTGGCGCGCACCCACTGAAGATGGCCGAAGTTCTTGACTCGCACGGTGGCAAAACCGTTGTCTTCCAGGATGTCGCCGATTTCGTCGTCCTGAAACACATGCGCCCCGCCATCGGGCAACTTCCGCGAAAACCGGGCCATGTTTCCGAAGATGGGGACCATGATGGCTAGCCTTCCACCCGGTCGCAGCACCCTCGCCATCTCCACCAGGGCGGCTGACGGATTCGGAATCAGCTGCAGCACAGCGAGTGAGACCACCGCGTCGACGGTGTTGTCGCGCAGCGGAAGTTGTTGCGCGTCAGCCCGTATGAAGCCGACTTGCGATACCGATTCAGCGCGGACGGCGCGTGTCAGCATCGGCTCGGAGATGTCGACGCCCAGGGCCAGTCCGCCGGGGGCGGCGGCGCGTGCCAGCCACGCGGTGACGTTGCCTGGACCTGAGCCGACGTCCAGCGCCGTTCCGCCAGGTGGGATGTTCAACCACTCGAGGCGGTATTGCCATGCGCTCATCAGCCGTCGCGAGATGGTCTGGGCATGGTCGTACAGCAATGACCCGATGGGTGACGCCCATGCCGCTTGGATCGGGCCGGTGTTCTTCGGGAGAGCGTCGTCCTCGTCGGAGCCGGTGCTCAGCAGATCGAGATAGCCCTTGCTTACATCCGGATTCGCGGGTGGATCAATAAGTAGATCCAGCGCTCGACGCAACGCGGGAGGCATCGAGATGTGCACGTCGGTCATGCGTATTCCTTCGATCAAATGCCAAGCTGGGCGCCAAATCAACGAGTTGGGAGCCACTAGGGAGCCTCACGAGAGAGCCTAGTTCCGATGCTCATCGTTGCAGTCCCCGTTGGCAGCCTACGCCGAACCGGCGGGTGCATCGACTGCACGAAATGTGCGGTCGGTTACCGCCTGACGATCGCATGCTCGCTCACCAGGGCGCATAGCCGCCAGTAGCCCGGCACGCCCTTGAGTGCATGCTCGCCCCGGTCGGCGAACCGGTGCCGTGATCCGGTGACGATATCGCGCACCGTCGAGGACACCAGCACCTCGCCGGGGCCGGCCAGCGCTGCCACGCGCGCACCGATGTGCACCGCCATGCCGGCGACGTCAGCACCGCGCACCTCTACCTCACCCGCGTGGATACCCACCCGCACCTCGATGCCCAAAACCCGGACCGCGTCGACGATTTCGTCGGCGCACGCAAGCGCGGCGCTGGGACTGCTGAACGTCGCGACGAATCCGTCTCCGGCGGTGTTGACTTCGCGACCGCCGAACCGCTGCAATTCGTGGCGCACGATGGTGTCGTGGTTGTCCAGCAGGTCGCGCCATCGGTCGTCGCCGAGCAGGGCGGCGCGCTCAGTGGAGCCGACGATGTCGGTGAACACGATCGTGGTGAGCAGGCGCTCGGCATCCGAACCGCCCCGCACGCCAGTGATGAACTCTTCGATTTCGGCGAGCATCGGCCCGGAATCGCCGACCCAGTACAGGTTGTCTTCGCCCGGTAGTTCGACGAAGCGTGCTCCGGCGATGTGCTCGGCGAGATATTGACCGTGCGCGACGGGGGTGAAGTCCGAGTCGGCGCGATGCAGGATCAGCGTCGGCGCGGTGATGCGTGGCAGTGTGTCGCGCACGTCGGACTGTCGGATGATCTGGATCATTGCGCGGGCCATACTGGGAGAAGCCGCACGGTTGCCGGCCATATCCCACCATGCTCGGAACGCGTCGTCGCGGGCGACGCTGGGAGCGATGATGCCAAGCATGTCGAAGCCCTGGTCGACGGCATCTGGGTCGATCGCGACTGTCGTGTATGGGTCGATGGTGTCGATCTGGGCGCCCATCGGGTAATCGGGAGCGCGCAACGTACGCGCAGCGCCGTTGATGATCACCAGGCTGCTCACCCGTTCGGGGTAGTCGGCCGCGAGAACGAGTCCGGTCATCGAGGTGAAGCCTGGGGCCACGATCGTCGCCTGCTCGCAACCGACGGCGTTCATGACCGCGATGACGTCTTTGGCCCAGAACCTTGGCCCGATCATGTCAATCGAGGAAACGCGCGACGAAAGGCCGATCCCACGCTGGTCGAGCCGGATTACCCGGGCGAACGACACCAACCGTCGGTGAAAGCGGTACATCGACGGCTCGGCGTCGATCGTGTCGATCGGAATGGATGGCCCGGGGAGCAGCAGCAGGTCGATCGGGCCATCGCCGAACACCTGGTAGGCGATGTCGGTCTCACCGCAACTGGCGTACCGGGTTCGCGGTGCCAGTGCCACGGCTACAGGCTAGTTCAGGGCACCGACAAGTCGAAGACCTGCTAGGGGCCGGTCTGGCCGATGATGGGGACCAGATAGCGCGCGGCGTAATCCCGCACGGCGGCGGGGTCCGACGTGTCGATGCGGTCGGTGGGAAACACGATGATGCCGAGGGCGACGCGCAGCAGGACGTCGGCGATGTTGGCCAGGTCAGACTCGGGGATGTCGGCGCCGCATCGCCGCAGGGTATGGGCGATCCCGTCGGCGAACCGGCCAATCGGGAAGACGTGCGATCGGGAAAACATGCCGAACAGCTCGGGCGCGCGCTCCAGCTCCGCCGCGGCAGCGGCAGGGTCCTGCATCGGCAAGGCGGCAACCAGCATGGGTTGTGTGGAGCGCTGGTGAATGATTTGGTACTGACCGTTCCGGCTCGGCTGGCCGCCGAATTTGCCGACTTGAGTCGCACCCGAGTACTCGATGCACCCCGCGAACTGGGCGACCTGCACTTCTACGCGGTCTGGCACCCCGCGGGTCGACGAGGATCCGTCCCACGGCTGGCTTCGCGGGATCGTACGTACCGTCGCTGCGGCAACACCGCCACGCCGCCGACGCGCATCGAAGAACGTCAAAGAGACCTGAAGTGGCTGTTGTTCGGACGAAAATTGGTGGTTTGCGGCTTCCGCATCGGGGCATCCCGCTACGCCGGTCCAGCGGAGGAGGAGAACGCGATGCAGATGGAGGGCAATACCATCCTGGTTACCGGCGGCGGCACCGGAATCGGCTGCGGCCTGGCCGAGTCATTGCATCGGTTAGGTAACCACGTAATCATTGCGGCCCGACGCCGCGAGCCGCTGCAGGCCGTCGCTGAGGCCAACCCGGGCATGCAGATTATGTCGCTGGATCAGGGTGACCCCGCCGACATCCGGCGATTCGCCACCCAGCTGACCGACCGCTATCCGGAACTCAACGTCGTGGTCAACAATGCCGGCATTCAGCGGGTTGAGGACCTCGCCACCGGTGACGTCGGCGCGGCGGAGCAGACCGTCGCAATCGATCTGCTAGGCCCGATACGGCTCACCGCGGCATTGCTGCCGTCGCTGCTGGGGACACCACACGCGGCGATCGTCAACGTCACGTCGGGCCTGGCGTTCATGCCCAGCGCGCTGACACCGACGTATTGCGCTACCAAAGCAGCGCTGCACTCCTACACCCAGTCGCTGCGCTTTCAGCTCCGCGAGACCACGGTTGCGGTGATCGAAATAATTCCGCCGCAGGTGCAGACCGCGCTGCAGGGCGAGCGCGGATTCGACCCGAAGGCGATGCCGCTGGATGAGTACATCACCGAGACGATCACGCTGTTGCAGAAGCAGCCGCAGGCTGACGAGATCGTCGTGGAGCGGGTGAAGCGGTTCCGGTTCGCCGAGCGAGACGGGGTTTACGACGACATCTACCCCGCCTTCAACCAGGCGATCACTGCGGGCCTCGACCGTACACGCAAAGGCTGATCTACAGACGCTTCAGACAGGAGACCCACCGATGCGAATCTTGATGGTCGGCGCGACCGGACGCCATGCCCACTTGGTATTGCGTGAGCTGACCCAACGTGGCGTTTCGGTGCGCGCCTTGGTCCGTAATCAACAACGGGCACAGGTGGCGCGGGATAACGGCGCCGACGAGACGGTCATCGGGGACCTGACAGAGCCGACCAGCCTCACCAAGGCGGTCGCCGGTATGGATGGTGTGTTTCATATCGGACCGGCGCACGCGGCCGGGGAGGCGGATATGGGACTGGCGATGGTAAGCGCGGCTCGGGCGGCCGGCGTGCGAAAGTTCGTGTTTTCCGGGGTCATTCACCCGTCGATTTCGGCGATGACGAACCATGCGGCCAAGTTGCCTGTCGAGGAGGCCCTGTACAACTCGGAGCTGGATTTCACGGTGCTGCAGCCGGCACGGTTCATGCAGAATTTCGAGCGCTCCTGGAACGACATCGTCACACATGACCGGTTGGCTCAGCCTTACTCGCTGTCGTCGAAGATGTGCTCGGTGGACTACCGCGACGTCGCAGAGGTCGCCGCGATGGCAATGACCGGCAACGAACTCAGTTACGGCACGTTCGAACTGTGCGCGCCCGGGATGCTGGACAGCCACCAGACCGCTGCGATTCTCAGCGAGGTTCTCCGACGACCGATCACCGCAGTGCAGATACCGTTGGACCAGTTCGCTTCGCAGTTGCCCGAAGGGCCGTTCCGCGATGGCATGAGCCGCATGATGGCCCACTACGACCGGCACGGTTTACCCGGCGGCAACGCACTGGTGCTACGCGCAATCCTCGGTCGCGAACCGCGATCGCTGAAGGACTACTTCCGGGAACTGGCTTCTCGCTGAAAACCGCGCAGCCGCACAGAATCCGCCGTGGAATGGGGCAACGTTGAAGTCTTTGTATGCCCGCCGGGCCCAAGCAGGCGCAAACCCTGTGATGCAGCGGAAGTCGATTTGGCGGGCCGGTCTGGTATGCGACAGGATCAGTGGCATGGCCAATATCGATTTTTCGCTGTTGGACGTCCCGAGATCGGTACCAATTGATGACCCCGAGGCCTATTTACGCGCCGCGATCGCCTGGCACTTCGGCGAGGAGACCGGTTCCCGCTTCTGGTTGCGCATGGCCCAGACGCTGAACTTCGACCCGTTGACCGATGTCAAGACCTTCACGGATCTGCGTTTGTTTCCCAACCTGGTCAACGAGCTGCGAAGGGTGCTGGTCGAGGATCTGATACCGCGCGGCTATGGATCGCCGCCGCCGTTGCCCCAGATATTCGAGTCCGGTGGCACCACCGGGGCTCCGAAACGGACTGTGCAAATGCCGGATTGGATTGCGCAAGTTGTCCAATGGCAAACCGAGGACTTCGCTAGGGGTGGCTTTCTGCCAGGCCAGGGCTTCCTGTGTCTGATGCCGAGCGGCCCGCATGGTGTGGGCTACTTCTCGCGCCTGGTCTCCCAGCGGCTTGGCTCGGTATTCCACCCGATCGACATAGATCCCCGCTGGGTCAAGAAGATCGCCGCACGCAACGCCGCCACGGAGGTAGCGGCCTACATCGACCACGTCATCGAGCAGGCCGTATTCATTTTGCAGACGCAGAATGTCGCGAATTTGCACACTACTCCGCCGCTGCTGGAGGCGATTGCCCGCAACGACCACGTGGTGGACTTGGTGAACGAAAAGATCCGCTACCTGTTGCTCAGCGGCGCGCATGTGGATATCGACACGCTCGACCTACTGCGCGAAATCTTCCCGGCCACGACGATCACCATGGCTTTCGGCAGCACCATGGTTCTTTCGCAAGCGGTCACCCGATCCACCGACGACGACTCGTTCGTTTTCGACCCGCGGACCCCCTACGTGGTGTTCTGGGTGGTGGATCCTGACACCGGCGAGCAAGTGCCATACGGGCAACTTGGCCAGGTGGTGATGAACCACATCAGCAAGGGGATGTTCATTCCGAACAACCTGGAACGTGATAGGGCAATCCGGATGCCTGGCCCCGCAGGGCCAATTAGCGATTCGGTGAGTGAGGTGCGGCCGGTGACTTCCTTCGAGGGTGAGGCCGTCATCGAAGGCGTGTACTGAACATGGATTCCATGGGACGCGAACAGGCAAGTGCTACAGCGGGTCTGGTGTGTATCGATGCGCTCGGCGCAGGTGGCGAGTACCGGACCCGAAACCGCGAGATAGTCGCGAGTACAGCCGGTGTGCCGGTTGCCGAGTTGAGCATCGTGCCGCCGTTGTACGTCTCGCGCACCATAGGAGCGCAACGCAAGGTCCGGCCACTGCCGGCCGTTCAGCGCGAAGCGGCGCTGGCCAAAACCGCGGATGCCTTCGCGACCGGCGTGATCGCGGGACTGGACTTTGACACCTATGTTGGCCTGGCCAGCCGGATTTCGGGGCTGCCGATCTCTGTGACCCGCACTGGGGCGCGCAGCGTGGCCGACGCCGTTGTCTCGGCATTCGACGCGGTGCGACCGGCTCGGCCGACTGGCGCGGCGCTCGACTGGCGCGAGGAGCGCACCCGCACCGGCAGTGCGGTATGGGCGCGGCGCGGGGAAGTGTTCGCGGTACACGCCGCTGGAAACGGCCCGGGCATTCACGGCCTGTGGCCCCAAGCCCTCGCGCTGGGCTACCGGGTCGCGGTGCGCCCGTCGCGCCGCGAGCCGTTGACCGCGCACCGGCTGGTCAACGCCTTGCGCCAGGCGGGGTTTCGCCCCGAAGACGCGGTGTATCTGCCCACCGATCATGGTGGAGCCGACGAGATCATCCGGTCGGCCGACCTCACCATGCTGTACGGGGGTCAAGACGTTGTGGACAAATACGCCAACGATCCAAGCGTGGTGGTGAATGGACCAGGACGCGCGAAGATCCTGATCACCGCCGACCGGGATTGGCGCGAGCACATCGATATCATCGTCGACTCGATCGCCAACTTGGGCGGGATGGCGTGCGTCAACACCACCGCGGTGCTCTACGAGGGCGATCCCGTACCGCTGGCTCAGGCGATTGCCGAGCGGTTGGCGACGATTGAGCCGCTGCCGACTGAGGACGAACGAGCGGTACTGCCCACCCAACCCGTCGAAAAGGCACGGGCCTTAGCGAGCTATCTGGCGGTCAAGGCCGCGGGGACGACCCCGCTGCTGGGCGCCGATCAGGTGGTCGCCGCCCTAAGCGACGGGTATGCAGCGCTGCGTCCTGCTGTGCATCTGATGGCTGAGCCCGACGTCGACAAGCTCAACATCGAGCTGCCGTTTCCGTGCGCGTGGGTGTCGCCGTGGTCGCGCGGCGTCGGCATGGAGCCGTTGCGGCATTCGTTGGTCGTCACCGCGATCACCGGTGACGACGAGCTGATCGACGACCTGCTCGCCGAACCAACGGTCAGCAACGTTTACTGCGGCCACCACCCCACCTGGTACGCAGCGCCCGAAATCCCGCACGACGGGTTTCTCGCGGACGCCTTGATGCGCAACAAAGGCTTCATCAGGGACTGACAGGGTGTAAGCACCCTGCAGTCCGCCTGTACAGCGACAGGCGTTAACGTCCAAGGGGCGAGCAATTCCAGTGACCGCGGCAGTGAAGGTGAATGTGATAGCACAGGCCGTCAAAAAGGCCTTGAAAGAGGCCTCAGACAGACTGGCCAACCCGGCCCGGGTATCGGATCCCGACAAGTTGCGCAGGGCCGTTTCCGGCAAGACCGTATTGGTGACCGGGGCGTCCTATGGAATCGGCGAGGCGACCGCCCGCAAAC
Organism: uncultured Actinomycetota bacterium; assembly: GCA_963728815.1. Classification (GTDB taxonomy): domain Bacteria; phylum Actinomycetota; class Actinomycetes; order Mycobacteriales; family Mycobacteriaceae; genus Mycobacterium. The sequence continues at coordinate 116,102 of CAVSLH010000008.1, read as the reverse complement.
TGGCCGCGGCAGGAGCGACTGTGCTGGTGGTCGCCAGATCGGCCGAACGGCTCGACGACCTTGCGGCATCGATCAACGCTGGCGGTGGACGAGCGGTCGCTTACCCGACCGATCTCACCGACGAGGCCGCCGTCAGCGTGCTGACGAAGCAGGTGACCGAGAATCACGGCCCGCTGGACATCGTGGTGAGCAATGCCGGCAAGTCGTTGCGCCGGTCCCTGCATAACCAGTACGACCGGCCGCACGATTTCCAACGCACCATCGACATCAACTACTTGGGGCCGATCTGGCTGCTGCTCGGACTGCTCCCGGCTATGCGCGAGAACCGCGGTGGTCACATCGTGAACGTGTCGAGCGTCGCCGTGCGTGTCGTACCAGGTCCGCAATGGGGCGCCTACCAGGCGTCCAAGGGAGCTTTCGATTGCTGGCTGCGCAGCGTGGCACCGGAACTGCACACCGACGGCGTTGACGTCACGTCGGTCTACTTCGCCTTGGTCCGCACCCGGATGATCGAGCCCACGCCGGTCCTGCGCAGACTTCCGGGCTTATATGCGGATGAGGCCGCCGACGCGATCGCCAAAGCGATCATCGAGCGGCCCCGCACCAACGAACCGCCGTGGGTGTGGCCGGCCGAGTTGGCCTCAGTGCTGCTGGCCGGGCCCGCCGATCATGCGGCCCGGCTCTGGCACCGCCGGTTTTTCGCCGACTCCGGCGGCAGGCAAGGAGAACATGGATGACCGACAGCGTGGTCGGCACGGCGGCTCGGGCCCTGATGTCTTCCGGACTGCTCGGTCCGCCCGCCCCGCCCGCCGTGTTGCGCGTGGCCCGCGAGGTGTTTCGGGGTGGCACGAATCTTTACACCCTGCTGGCCGTTGCGGCGGCTCGATGGCCGGACCGGACCGCGATGATCGACGCCGACGGCGCGCTGAGCTACCGCGAGCTGCAGGCGAAGACCGAGTCACTGGCCCGCGAGCTCTCCCGCGATGGTGTTGAAACGGACCAGGCGGTGGGGATCATGTGCCGCAATGGCCGCAACTTCATTGCGGCGGTATTCGCCACCGGCCTGGTCGGTGCCGACGTCGTACTCGTGAGCACCGAGTTTCGCACCAATGCGCTTGCGGGCGCATTGAGTACACACCAGATCAGGACGATGTTCGCCGACAAGGAATTTGCCGAACAGATACGCGATGCCGGTGAGTCCGTCACGGTGATCGATCCCGCAACGGTAGAGACCCAACAGCGCGAGTCACGGCCCAAGGTCGCTTCGTCGGGCCGAATCGTGCTCCTTACCTCGGGCACAACCGGTGTACCCAAGGGGGTGCCGCGCATACCACGAATGAGCTCGGGAGTGGGCATCGGCGTGACACTTCTCGAGCGCACCCGACTACGCGTCGGGTCGCGAATCGCGGTAGCGGTGCCGATGTTTCACGGGCTGGGGCTCGGCATGCTGATGCTCACCATAAGCCTGGGCGGCACGGTGTTGACCCATCGGCGCTTCGACGCCGAAGCCGCACTCGCGCAGGCGTCGCTGCAGCGCGCCGATGCGATGAGCGTGGTCCCCATCATGTTGGCGCGCATACTGGATCTCCCCGAACCTGTGCGGGCGCGAAACCCACTGCCGTCCTTGCGGGTGGTGCTATCCAGCGGCGATCGACTCGATCCCAGCTTGGCGCGACGGTTCATGGATGCCTACGGCGACATCCTCTACAACGGGTACGGGTCCACCGAGGTCGGCATCGGCGCTCTGGCAACACCGGCCGAACTGCGGCATGCCCCGGAAACCGTGGGGAGACCGGTCGCGGGATGCCCGGTGCGCATCTACGACAGAAACGGCAGGCCCGTCGGACCGCGCGTGACCGGACGCATCTTCGTCGGCGGTGAATTGACATCCCAGGGCTACACAGGCGGCGACGCCAAGGCGGTCATCGACGGGATGACCAGCACCGGCGACATGGGCTATCTCGACAATTCGGGCCGGCTGTACATCGTCGGCCGCGAGGACGACATGATCGTCTCGGGAGGTGAGAACGTCTATCCGCGCGCGCTGGAAAACGCACTCGCCGAGCACCCCGCCATTGCCGAGAACGCGGTCGTCGGTGTCCCCGACGAGCAGTTCGGGCGGCGACTGGCCGCGTTCATCGTGCTACGCCCGCAGAGCGACGTCGACGAGAACGGGATACGAGAGTACTTGAAGGGCAAGGTGTCTCGCTTTGAACAACCAAGAGACATCAATATCGTCAGCAGCATTCCACGCAATCCCGCCGGCAAGGTGCTGCGCAAGGAGCTCGACACGCTTTAGGAACGCGCGGAGAATCTCACTCCTGGTCGGGTTGCACCATACCGATTGTTTTGTTTAACCACATGGGTGCCAGTACCGAGATCGCGGTGGCTCCGCCCGTAGCGCCCAACACTCCAGTCCAGGCGACCGGCCCCAGCGGCGTACACCCGAAAAACTGGCTGATGACCGGTGTTTGAACGATGCCGACTAGGACGCCCGCGCTGCCCAGAGCGGTCGCCACGACCAGCGGGCTGTGTCGGCGCGTCAGCAGGGTTTGCGCCAGCTGCGTCGTCACCAATGCGGTCAATCCCATTGTCGCCGTTCGGCGTTCGGTACCCGGCGTCCAGCGCCCGATGGCCCATGCTGCCGTTGCGCCGGCGGCGGTGACGGCGCCTCGGTTGACGATCTGGCGCATCAGCGGCGCGTCGAGCGAGGGCTTAGGCCCGGTCAGCACCTCGCGCTGGTAGGCACGACGAGCCTCTTCGGCCTCTTCTTCGGTTTGGTACTCGTCTTCGTCGGGTTCCTCATATTGCGAGGTGACGGCGACCGCAAGCGCGGGGAACATGTCGGTGAGCAGGTTGACCAACAGCAGTTGACGGGTCCCCACCGGTGCCCGCCCGGACCCGAAGGCCGTCCCGATGATGGTGAAGAGCACTTCACCGACATTGCCGCCGACCAGAATCGTGACCGCGTCACGAACGCCCGCCCACATGCTGCGGCCTTCGACAAGTGCGTCGAGCAGCACGCCCAGATCATCATCGGTCAAGACGATGTCGGCGGCCCCGCGGGCGGCTGAAGAACCGCGACCGCTCACCCCGATGCCCACGTCGGCCATCCGGATAGCGGCGGCGTCATTGGCACCGTCACCGACCATCGCGGTTACTCGCCCGCAACGCTGCAGCGCCGCCACAATCTGCACCTTTTGTTCCGGGCTGACACGGGCGAAGACCTGAACGTCGGCGGCGAGTTTGGCGCATGCGTCCTCATCGAGGCCGGCAAGTTCGGCTCCGGTCACCACCCGCGCATCCGATGACAGGCCCAACTGGCGGGCGATCGCCCGTGCGGTGACCGGGTGGTCGCCGGTTATCAGCACCACGTTGCGCTCGGCGTCCACCAGCGCTTCGATCAACGGACGCGAGGATGGCCGTGCGGTGTCCGCCAATCCGACATAGCCGATCAGCTCGAGGTCATGCGCGGCAGCGTCGACGGCATCGGCATCAGTGTCCTCATCGTCGTTGGTTTCCTGGTCCCAGGAGCACTGCGCCACCGCCAGCACGCGCAAGCCTTGCTCGGCGAGGCTGTGCACCAACGACTCTGCATGCGCAAGGTCGGCGTCCGGGTCAGCGAACCGGCAGCGCGGCAAGATCTGTTCTGGAGCGCCCTTCAGCATCAGGATCGGTGACGTGGTATTCGTGCCCGTGGTGCCTATCGCGGCGGCGTAGCCGCGACTGGACTCGAACGGTACTTCGGCGATCAGTGTCCACTCCGAATCACTGTTGCTGTTGGCCGGCCCGGCCAGGGAACTCGCTGCGGTGAGGATCGCTTCGTCGGTGGCGTGCGCGTGCCCCTGCCCGTTGTGGGGTTGCGTGGACGCCCGTGCGGCGTCCCGCAGCACCTCAGCGGAGCGCGGATCGTCGGCGTCAGGAAAAGGATCCTGTGGCCTTGCCGTGCTCGGCACGGAACATACGACGCGCAAACGGTTCTCGGTGAGCGTGCCGGTCTTGTCGAAACATACGGTGTCGACGCGGCCCAGGGCTTCGATGGTGCGGGGCGAGCGGACCAGCGCTCCGTGTGCCGTCAAGCGCCGGGCGGCGGAAAGCTGGGAGAGGGTGGCCACCAACGGCAGGCCCTCCGGGACGGCGGCCACCGCAATTGCGACGCCGTCGGCGACCGCTTGGCGCAGTGACGCGCGGCGCAGCAATGCCAAACCGGTCACCGCGGCGCCACCGGCAAGCGTCAGCGGAAGTACCTTGCTGGTCAGCTCTCGCAGCCGTGCCTGCACTCCGGCTGCCGTTTCGACGTCGGCGACCGCGGAAATCGCGCGTTGCGCGGCGGTGCCGACTCCGGTGGCCACGACGATCGCGCGGGCATGTCCTGCCACGATCGTGCTGCCCTCGAACAGCATGCTGGCCCGGCCGGCGTCGTTGACGGCGACGGGCTCCACCTGTTTGTCCACCGGCAACGACTCACCAGTGAGGAAGGACTCATCGACCTCGAGGTCCTCGGCCACCAACAGCCGGGCATCCGCCGGCACCACCTCCGGTGCGGCCAGGTCGATGACATCGCCGGGCCGCAGCGACTTTGCGGATACCGTGGCCGTACGCGTGGCGTGCTGGGCCGCCTCCAACCGGCGCCGCGTGGTCGCAACTGCCGGGACCACGACACGGCGCACCAGCTGGTCCTGCTCGGCGAATAGCTCGGCGGCTGCTGCCTCGGCCCGCAACCGTTGCGCCCCACCGGTAATCGCGTTGACGGTCATCACGCCCGCGACCAGAAGAGCGTCGACATTGCTGCCGACAATCGCCGACGCCGCCGCCCCGACGGCCAGGATGGGAGTCAGCGGATCGGCGAGCTCATGCCGCGTCGCGGCCGCTAGCCGCGCCAGGTTGCTTGTGGGTTTCCGCAGCGGCGCCAGCAGAGGGGTGTAGGACAGGTCGTCGACAACGCGTCGCCAGGCCGGTGTACCGGGCTCGACGGCCATCGGTCGTGCGCCGCCGGCCAGTCGCGAGTAAACGATCTCGGGATCCAGAGCGTGCCAGGCGGTCAGCGGTTGCGGCGTGGGATCAGCCAGTCGCAGCACCTTGCTGGCCGAGAAAGCGCCGGTCAGCAATGCAGTCGCTGCAGCTGCGTTGACCGGATTGAACCAGCGCCGCAAGGTAACTGGGTTAGAGGCTCTACTGCCGGGCTCACCGGTGACCAGCAGCAGCCCGGCCAGGGTGGTGCCGCCCTGAGCAAGGTGCACCGAGGATTCACTGGCCGACCGGGCCACGGGTAGCGCCGACAGAATCCGCACCGCCGCAGCCAGATCGGTGCCGGTGATGATGTCCGCGGTCCACGGTGTAGCCGCGTGAGGATCGTCGAGGGCGACCCCGACGTCGGCGATGGCAAGTGCGGCCAGCGTGTCGGTCGATGCGAAGTCCCGGTGCAAGGCGGTGATCAGCAGTACCGGTCCACGATCCGTCCGCAGCTCACGTACCAACTTCAGCAGCGGTGTACCAGGCGGATGTGTCGCGCCAACGCTGGCGGAAAGATCTTCGGTGCCGGCTACATGGCGCAAGACCACCCGGGCTCCGGTGCGGTGCGCGGTCTGCAGCAGCGGGATCGCGTAGGGGTCGACCTCCCACCCGACGTCGACACCGCCGACGCATTGGCCATCGACCACCAGGTCCGCGTGTTCGCGGCCTTGGGCGGGCGTCGCCGACGGCCCTTGCAACGGAACCCATCTCAGGCGCGCGCCAGTGGCCGGCAACTCATCGGGGTCGGGCTCGGGTGCCTGCTCACCGTGCAGCAGCGCGTCGGCAACCTCATAGACGCGGTCGTCGTCCCAGCCGGGTGCATCTCCCCGGGCAAGCAACACCGCGCGGTTATCACCGCGCAGCGCGGCGCCGTCGATGACGACCACCTTCACCCGATCCAGGCGGCGGAGAGCGCCCGGGTCAAGCACTAGCTGCCCGGCGTTGGCGAGCCCGCGACCCAGTACCGTCGCGAACGCCTGCCGGCCCATATGCGCCGCTCTTGGCACCCCGGCCAGGATCGCGCCGGCCGCGTCTTCGGTGCCACCGCCGGCCAGCAACGCACTCACCGCGGCAATCAACGAGCCGTTCGCCGCCGAATCGACGTAGCTCTCCACGGGCCCTTTCATTGACCCCTTCTCGGTGTCGATTGCGGCGTCGATGGACCCGCCGACTACGACGTGCGAAGCCTCACCCGCAGCTGCGGCTGCCCAGCTGTGCCGCAGCGCCTGCGATTTTGCCCCGGTCGACGAGATGACGGGGACTACCGGCGCTTGCGGCCGCTTGGGCGAGGCCAGCTGAGGTTCTCGGTCTCGCCACACACGTCGGTGAGCCGTCGCCTCGGAGAGTTGCAGGCCACGTTGCGCAAGATCCAGCAGCGGTGTGCCGACCGCTTGGGTTAGCCCGTTCGCGGCCGCCGTCGTAGCAGCGAGCGCAATATCGGTGCCCACTCGACCCAGTCGCGACTCCAGCAGCGACACCATGCGCGGTTGGTGATTGATGAGAGCAGCCGCGGCCCGGGTGGTTTGCGGCGCCGCGGGCAGCCGGGTGACCCAGCCGGTAACCGCGGCGCCCATCGCGACCAGATCCATCGCCGCGGCGGTTAGCGGCACCAGAATCGCCAACGGGTTACCCGGGTCGGCAAACGGCGCAGTCTTCGGTGCCGACCCCGACCCGGCCAGGGTTAAGTCGGCGGCCACGGCGCCCACCACCTCACGCACCTCGTCCAAGACAGCGTCGCTGTCCGCGTCATCCTCAATTTCGAACACCAGCCGGCCCAGCGAGCCCTCGACGTGCGCCTCGGCCACGCCCGGAATCCTGCGAACCGGCTCCTCTACCACCGCCGCATGCTCGTCCCAGCGCGGGAACGGCAGCAGCGGATCCAGGTCCAGGTGCACCCGCTGGCCGCTCTGCCAGCGCACCGGCGGCTCGACGTGGTTAGCGGAGCCGTTCGAGGAATTGCCCGTGCCGAGAACTCGGCCGGTCGACTGAGCCACCGACTGCATCACCGGGCCGGCCAACTCGACCACAGGGCTGGCCAGCATCTGCACCGTGCCCGCAGCCCCAGCCGCGACGTTCACGCCGGTTCGCACCACCTGTGCTGCGCCACCGGCCACACCACCGGTCAAACTACCCACGAGCCCGGGCACGCCCGGAATCTTCATTCCAATCACCTTCCAATTACGAATACGCGCCTAATCCTGATGGCGTCTTAGCCACATGTCTACCGACATGCGCGCAGATAGGCCTTGTGAATGTCTTCGGCGACTGTGGTGAAGCGGGGGATTTCACTCACTCACGAGGGGTGCAACCGCTTCGACGTTAGAAGACTTACCGGCTTGGTGGTAAACCAAACGCGGTAAACAGTGCCGGATCGAGAAAAACGGTGAGGGCGGCAATCCCCGCGGTGCCTGGGGTGAGGACATGTATGGAATGCGCCCGCATGACCTGGTCGGCGCTGCGGCGGTACTCGGCAACAGCGGGCTGCCCATTGGCGGCCGTCGGTATCAGCACCATATCGCCCGCCTTCGTGAAAGCACGCGCGACAAGGAAGCGCACCACAGTGTCCCGGCCGGTGAACCACACAGGCAGAGGGGGCATTTCGAGCTTGACGTCGGCTTGCAGTAGTGCGGTGAGGGCGGCCATGTCCGCGTTTTCGAATGCCGCGCAGTAGCGGTCAAGCAATTCACGTCTCTCGGCGTCGTCGGGTTCGACCAAGTCTTCTTCGGTGGGGGAGACCTCGGCGAGATGGGCGCGGGCCCGCTGCAGGGAGCTGTTGACCGCGGCGGGCGTGGTTTCGAGGAGCTCGGCAACCTCGGCGGCGCTGAATTGCACGACATCGCGCAGAATCAACACGGCTCGCTGGCGCACCGGAAGTTCCTGTAGGGCCGTCATAACGGCCAGCCGGACACTTTGCCTTACGGTGACGGCGTCTTCTGGCGTCAGCGTCGGGGTCTCGAACATCACGGCGTCGGGGATCGGCTCGAGCCAGTCACGTGCCCTACCGTTCCCGTCGAGACTGGTATCCGGGTCGATCGACGCGTCGCCCAGCCCGGCCGGCAGCACTCGGCGGGCGCGGTTCTCCAGCGCACGCAGGCATGCGGTCGTGGCGATCCGGTACAACCACGTCCGCAACGCTGCGCGCTCCTCGAACGCCTCATACCCGCGCCAGGCGCGCAGGTACGTTTCCTGGACGAGATCCTCGGCGTCATGCACCGAACCGAGCATGCGGTAGCAGTGCGCAATCAACTCGGCGCGAAAAGGCGCCGCCTGCTCGATGAAATCCTCCTGGGCCGGCACGGTCGTTCTCCTATCGCGGTCGCTCGTCTCTATGCGGGTCTCGGCGCAGGGACCGACACCCTACACCAGTACAGAGACAGCCAGGGGCGGAAATTCATCGGTCCGCGGCGATGAATTCGGGCGCTGCAACGTATCGGAATTTAGTACGACGACGAATCACTCGAAAGCGAGGAGACCGTGAACGAGCCCGTGAAAAACCACGCTGATGGCCTGGTCGATACAACGGCGATCGTGACCGGGGCGAGCCGTGGATTCGGCCGCGCCATTGCCACGGCGCTGTCGGCGGCCGGCGCTCATGTCATCGGTGTCGCGCGCACCCCCTCAGATCTCGATGAGGTGCGCAACGAGTTGGGCGACACCTTTACCGCGGTGGCCGCCGACGCTGCCGATCCGGCGACGGCCAGGCGGTTGCTCGACGAGCATCGGCCGCGCACGCTGGTGCTGTGTGCCGGGGCCGCTCCGCAGCTGAGTCCGTTACCGGACCAGACCTGGGAGAGCTTCAGCCGGAACTGGAACGTGGACGTCGCGCAGGCGTTTCACTGGATCCGCTATGCGCTGCGGCGCCCACTCTCGCCGGGCAGCTCGGTGATCACGATCTCCAGCGGGGCCGCGGTCAAAGGGTCGCCACTGAGCGGCGGCTACGCCGGGTCGAAGGCCACAGTCAGGTTCATCACCACCTACGCGGGCATCGAATCGGAACGGGCCGAGCTGGCGATAAATTTCGTGTCCGTTCTGCCGCAGTTGACCCCGGCCACCGACCTGGGCGCGAAGGCGGTGGCCGCTTACGCCGAACGGCAAGGTGTCGATGTCGACACGTTCGTGCAGTCCTCGGGGCAAGTGCTCACCGCAGAGCAAGTCGGACAGTCCGTACTGTCCATCGCCAGCGGCGGCGCCCGGGGCCACGGTGCATATCTGCTCACATCTTCAGGCCTGTCGCCGCTCGCCTGAAGCTACTGAAACCGAAAGGCGGACATCGCAAATGAACACACCCCCGATCTTGTCGGCCCAAGAGTGGGCGGAGGCACATCAGCAACTGCTGGTGAAGGAGAAGGAAGTGACCCGGGCCCGTGACGCACTGGCGGCCCTGCGTCGGCGGATGCCATGGCTGGCCGTCGACAAGGAGTACGAGTTCGGCGGGCCTGAGGGCAAGATGAGCCTGCTGGACCTGTTTGGTGGCCGGCGTCAGCTGATCGTGTATCGCGCCTTCTTCGAGCCCGGCGTGGACGGTTGGCCCGATCATGCGTGTCGCGGCTGCTCGATGATTGCCGACCACATTGGCCACCTCGCCCATCTGAACGCCCGCGACACCACTCTGGTGTTCGCCTCACCCGCGCCGCAGCCGGACATCGAGCGACTGAAAGCGCGGATGGGCTGGAAGATGCCGTGGTACACCATCACCGATAGCTTCGACGCCGACTTCGGCGTGGACGAATGGCACGGCACCAACGCGTTCATCCGCGACGGCGCCCGTGTGTACCGCACCTACTTCATCAATAACCGCGGCGACGAGGCGCTGGGAAACACCTGGAGTTTCCTCGACATGACGGCGCTGGGGCGCCAGGAGACCTGGGAGGACTCGCCGGAGGGTTACCCGCAGACCCCGCCGTACGAGTGGTGGAACTGGCACGACGAATACGGCGAGCACACGCCGTCACGATGGTTTGGTGAGCCCGACCCGGACGACCCCAACGACCCACGGCCGCCGCGCGACGGCTAATCAGGCGGTAAAACGATCCGTAATCAATGACAAGCGCAGATACCGAAAACAGTGAGAAGCGGTAGCCGTCGAACAGCTACGAATCAGCAATATTCGGCTTGGGAAAACCCAGGAAATCGACCTATAAGTACCGGTGGTTTGACCTTCCAACCTCGTACCCAGCCGGGAAAGACTTCTCGATGACCTGCAGCTGGTGGTCAACTCTGGACTCGAGCTCGAGAACTACGCAGCTATCGCTGAGGGCTTTCGATTCGAGGACTATGTACCGCTGACCACAATCGGTGATCGGGTCGCCCGAGTGCAATTTCTCGACCGGCACCGTCTCCGGCGTTCCGTCTGACTCCATCCTGACACGTTAGGTCAATTCCGCGAGTGAGGGAATAGACCTCTACGTGGTGTCGCCTTGTCGTTGCTTGAAGAACACGCTGACGCGAGAGATCAGGCCGTCGTCACTCTGCTCGAATAGGATGCATTCGGAGCATTCGCCGGGGGCACCGTCGATCTCGAAGGCTTCGGTCAACTCGACGTATGACAGCCGGTCGTTGACATGCGAGACCCGCTGTACCTCCAACCGATGGCCCTTGAGTTGGGTGAGAACGTTGCGCAGATAGGCGATGTAGGGTTCTTTGCCTTCGACGACGTCGCAGAACGGGCCCTCTCGGGTCAAGCCTTCGTCGGCGATGGTGGCGGCCAGGCCGTCCCAATCGTGGGCGGCCAGGCACGTGAGGTAGCGCTCAACCACGCCCGTGCCAACCGCGGTCACGTCGCTCCCACCGACGAGGGCCCGTTTGACTCCACGGAAAACACCGTAAGGCAACGTAGTGGACCTGCAAAAGGGACGAAATACATTCGATAAAGTGCTGCACCGTGACCGGTCGACGCAAGCCAGAATAGTGCGATGACTGTCCCCAGCACACCAGAGTCGCCGACCGAGGCGCCGACCTGCTACCGGCATCCTGGTCGCCAGACCTATGTGCGCTGCAACCGATGCGAACGGTACATCTGCGCGGACTGCATGCGCACCGCCGCCGTCGGTCACCAATGTGTGGAGTGTGTCCAGGCGGGTGCCCGGACCATTCGACAGCCGCGGACGCAGTTTGGCGGGCGGCAGCGGTCAGCCAGGCCGGTGGTCACGTATGTGCTGATCGCGATCAACGTGCTGACGTTCATACTGCAGATTTCGTTAGGGGGTTTGGAAAGGCAGCTCGCCCTGTGGCCACCGTACGTCGCCGACGGTCAGCTGTACCGCCTGGTGACCTCGGCGTTCTTGCATTACGGCGCGACCCATTTGCTGTTGAACATGTGGGCGCTGTATGTCGTGGGTCCACCGCTTGAAATGTGGCTGGGCCGGCTGCGGTTCAGCGCGCTGTATGCGTTGAGTGGGCTGGGTGGGTCGGTACTCGTCTACCTGTTGACGCGCGACGTCGCGACGGCGGGCGCTTCGGGCGCAGTGTTCGGTCTTTTCGGCGCCACGTTCGTGGTGGGAAGGCGGCTGGCCCTCGACGTCCGCTGGGTTGTCGCACTCATTGTGATCAACTTGGTTTTCACTTTCGTCGTTCCCGCGGTTAGTTCGCAATTGATCAGCTGGCAGGCGCACGTGGGCGGGCTGGCCACGGGCGGGTTCGTCGCTGCGGCCTACGTTTACGCGCCGAGGAAACGTCGGAACCTGATCCAAGCCGCGGTGACGATCACCGTGTTGGCTGTGTTCGCCGTGTTGATCTGGTGGCGCACAGCTGATCTCCTCGCGGAGTTGTCCCTATGAGCTGGTGGGTTGCGCACGCCGAGCGGACGCTGTCCGAAGAAATACCTGCGCCACCGGATGACGTTCGCGATTTCTACGTGGACCTGGACAACATCAGACTCGTGCACCCGCTGATCGTGTCCGTGGAAGCGACATCCCGCAGCGAAACCCCGGATGGCTACCTTCAGAGCTATCGGATGAAAGACCGAATTCCGCTGGGACCGTTTACCATACAGATCACCTACCGGGCGCGGCTGCGCGTCCCGGTGCATGGTGACGTGATTACCGAGGCCGATCAATCACCCGGGGTGCGCCTCCGTGGCGCCGTGAGTTTCGAGCCGGTCGATGGCGGCACCCGTGTCACCGAGCGAATACGGATAGCCGCTCCGCGGCCGCTGGCCTCGATGACGACGCGCGAGGCGGTCAAGGCGCATATCGAGATGTTGTCAGGAATCCGGCGCCACTTTGAATCCGCTTGATCAGCTGAGGTTTAGGGGGCCTTCCACTCCGAAGTCAGTGCCAACTCCGAGAGATACTTCGTCGAGCTCCAGCCGCCGTCGACGACGATCGTCTGGCCGTTGATGAAGGCACCGCCGGGAGAGCACAAGAACGCCACCGTGCTCGCGACGTCCTCCACCGTGCCCAATCGCTGATGCGGTGTCATCTCGGTATTGATCCGCCTGAACCGCTCGTCCTGCAATCGATGTTCGGTCATCGGCGTCTGAATAACCCCGGGAGCGACTGCGTTGCAGCGTATTCCCTGTGCCCCGTATTGGCACGCGATGTGCGTGGTCAACGCTGTGAGCCCACCCTTTGCCGCCGAGTAGGCGCCGCCACGAAGGCCGCCTACGACGGCGAACGTCGAGGTGACGTTAATGATCGCTGAGCCGGGCCCCATGTGCGGCAGTACCTCGCGAATCAGGCGAAACGGCGCGCGCAGCATCAAACCGAGGAAATGGTCCAAGGATTCGTCATCGGTCTCGTGTACTGGCTTGGGACTGCCAACCCCGGCAATGTTGATCAAGAAGTCGATGTGTCCCCATCGGTCGACGGCGAGGTCGGTGATTCGCTTGGGTGCGTCGTCGTCGGTGAGGTCGGCGGCGAGTGTGGCCACCCGATCGGAATCGGCAGTGACCTTCCGCAAGGCGTGTGCTACTTCGGCAAGCTTGTCCTCATTTCGTCCCGTCGCCAGCACCGCCATGCCCATCTCGGCGAGTTTTGTCGCGCAACCGAAGCCGATCCCACCGCTTGCCCCAGTTACGATCGCTACCTGCATTTGACGTGCTCCTCGGAGTGGAGGGTCCGAGGATTCCCTGGGCGGCCTATGCCGCTGTTGGGGCGCTTCCTGCTTCATCGCCCTGTGCCTCCCGAGTAATGGGAGGTCTTACCGGGGCTCCACCGGGACCGCTTTGGCGGTCCCGCCCACTTTCGTGGGAGGCGTTTATTCTCTCCGCCCGCCCGGCGGCGAGAATGACCTTGGCGGCGTTGTAGTCGCGGTCGTGGACTGCCCGGCAGGCCGGGCACATCCATTGGCGCACCTGTAGAGCCAGTTCGTCGAGACGATGCCCGCAAGCCGAGCAGGTCTTGCTCGACGCCAGCCAGCGGGCCGCCGAATTCACTCTGCGCCCGTATCTTTCGGCTTTCTCGGCGACGATCCGCACGAACTGTCCCCACCCCGCACCGCTGATGGCCCGAGCGAGCCGACGATTGGCGACCATGCCCACGATGTTGAGGTCTTCGACGTGGATCACTTGGTTGTCGCGAACCAAAGCCAAAGCCTGCTTGTGGTGATAGTCCCGCCGGGCACGCGCTACTTTCCCGTGCGCGATGGCGACCTTGCGCCGCGTCTTGTCCCTGTTGAGCGATCCCTTCTGCCGGCGGGACTTCTCCCGCTCGAACCTGCGCAGTTTCCGCAACTTGCGGCCCAAGTGCTCCGGATTCTCTATGTCCGTGCGCACCCCGTCGCTGGTAGCGACTGTCGCCAGCCGGCTGATACCGACATCCAGCCCGGCCTCTCGATCCAGCACCGGCAGCGGTGTTGCGGCAACGTCGACGACGAAGCTCGCGTAGTAGCACCCGGCGGGTTCGCGGATGATCGTGACCGAGGACGGTTCGCTGGGCAGCTCGCGAGACCAGCGCACCTGCACCTGGCCGACCTTCGCCACAAACAAGCGCGCGTTGGGGCGAATGCTGAATCCGTTGCGGATAAGTCGAAACGACCGCCGATGATCTTTCTTGGATTTCATCTTCGGCCGCCCGAGCTTGCGGCCTTTGCGTTTCCCTGTGTGGGAGTCGAAGAAGTTGCGCCACGCGCGGCGTGAGTCGTTGACCGACTGCACCAGGGCCACACTGGGCACTTCGGCAAGCCATCGGCGCTCGGTGGTCTTCTTGGCTTGGGTGATGACGCGCCGCTGAATCTCGCTGTCGGACAGCTTGGCACCGGCCTGGTACGCCTCGTCTCGAACGCGTAGCGCGTCGTTGAACACCACCCGACAGCACCCGAACACCCGCGCCAGCATCCGCTGCTGTGCCGGTGTCGGTTCGAGGCGGTATCGGTAACGCACTTGCATGCCACAACCGTAAGGCCCAACACTGACAACCCAGACCTATCGCCGCGCCAGACACAGTATGTCGTTGCTGCATGCCCATCTGGTGTTCGTAACCAAGTGCCGCAGGCCGCTGTTTACCGGCGACATGCTGACCTCCTGCGAGCACGCCATGCGCACCGTGTGCACCGAACTCGATGTCGAGTTGGTTGAGTTCAACGGCGAAGCCGACCACGTGCACCTGCTCGTGGCCTACCCACCCGAACTTGCGATCTCGACACTGGTGCAGCGACCCAAAGGCCGAACGGCCGACGCAGTACCGCATGAGTTTACCGGCGCCTGTGTCCGCGCCCGTATGCGCGGACACCTCTGGTCGCCGTCCTACTTCGCCGTCTCCTGCCGAGGCGTGCCGGTGTCGATCATGAAGCAATACATCAACGGACAAGCACGCCCACTCTGAGCGCCGGGCTACGCCCGGCGACAAACGAGATGGGCTAACCCACGCGCTAAAGCCGGAGGCTTGCGCGCAAGAAGTCCCGGTCATTGGTCTGCTTTCATGAGCGCCGCCTTGATCTGGTGCTTCAGTATTTTTCCCGCGTCGTTCTTTGGTAGGACATCCCAGATAACCACTTGCTCAGGCACTTTGAACCGCGCAACGCCGGACGCCTCCAGGAAGCTGCGCAAGCTGGCCACGTCGGGGCCGGGCGTGGCCGTCGGCACCACAACGGCGCACGCCCGCTCTCCGGTGCGGTCATCGGGCAGTCCGACGATGGCGATCTCGGCGATGCCTGGGTGGCCGGTCAGGATGTCCTCGACTTCCTTGGGCGAGATGTTCTCGCCGTTGCGGATGATGATGTCTTTAGCCCGTCCGGTGACGATGAGGTACTCGTCGTCGACCCAGCGTGCGAGATCTCCGGTACGGAAGTACCCCTCGGTGTCGAAAGATTCGGCTTCATCTTTCCGATGTTGGTAGCCAACCAGCATCTGAGGCCCGCGTGCGTGGATCTCCCCGGCGACGAGCTTGACGTCGGCCAGTCCGACGCGGCCGTCGGTGTCGGCGGCGTGATCGGCGTGGTGCGGCGCCCCGATGGTCGTGACCGGCACTTCTGTCGATCCGTAAACACGGGTGACGGCTGCCGACTCGAAATACGCTGCCGCTCTGCGGATCAACGAGGGCGACACGGACGCACCGCCGCAGATGAACAGCTTGAGGTCGGGCAGCCGGGAACCGGCGCGCCGTGCGGCAGCCAGCATCTGTTCCAGGAACGGCGTTGCGCCTGCCATATGAGTGCATCGTTCGGCTTGCATGAGCTGGACTGCGTTGTCGCCGTTCCAGTTATCCATGAGCACAGCGGTCGTGCCGAGTAGCAGCGGGCATTCGAACGCATAGATGGAACCGCCGATATGAGCGATCGGCGACGCAACCAGAAATCCGTCGCCGGGCTCGACAAGCCAGTGATCTCGGACCTGGCAGATCAGCGCGTGGATCGAGTTATGGCTGTGCAGTACACCTTTCGAGCGTCCAGTCGTCCCAGACGTGTAGAGGATCATCCGCACGGCGTCCGGGTTCAGCGTAGGAAGTTGTCTGGTGACCGGCTGCGCAGTGAGCAGCGACGCGAACGGGATCCAGTCCCCGCTGGGATCCCCGCGCACAACCACCACGTGCGGCGGCGATTCCAGCTGGGCGGTAACCCGCCCCAACATCGCGGTGTAGTCGTGACGACCGAAACGCGCCGGGGCAAAGACCATTCGGCTGTCGGCGTCTTCGAGGATGAAACGCAGTTCACGATCCCGCATGGACGGCAGGATGGGGTTGGCCACCATTCCCGCCAGCGTCGCGGCTAGGTAGATCACCGCGGCTTCGTGCCAGTTGGGCAGCATGAACGACACCACGCTGCCCGGGGGCATGCGAGCGTGCAGCGCGTGCGCGAGCGTCGTCGCCTGTTGGCAGAGGCTCTGACAGTCGAGCCGCCGTTCGGCGTCGATCAGCGCCACTCGCTGGGGCGTGCGCTGCGCGGCATCGCGCAGCGAGTCGGCCAGCGTGTCGCGCACCCACCAGCCGCGTGCGTAGGCGTCGGCCGCGCGTTCGTCGTCCCAACGAACCCAGCGTCCGCCGATCAGCTTTCTGTGCACATCCATCGACATCGCGGCGCCTAGCGTGCCGGGACCATGGGATTGTTGGGTGCAGATTGCCCGCCTTCGAGCGACAACGCGATCGATGTCGCATCCCTACCCGGGGGGACGCGGCACCAGAGCCTCACGTTGTCGCTCGAAGGCGGGCAAAAGCTCACTAGACGACTCCGCTTAACCACGTACCCGCCGCATCGTCATCGAGTGACGGAAGCGGGACGCGGGATGGGTATTGATCGTGACCTGTGCGACGAGCCCGTCAGACGTCGTGTAGGTCCGTTGCACCTGCAGCGCTGGTGTTCCGGACTCGACGTTGAGGCCGTCCGCCAGTACCGGTGGAATGAGTACCGCGGCGATTTCTTGATGGACCTCAACGATACTCAGGCCGAACAGGTCTTCGATCAAAGGGAAGATTGGGCCTTCGTGGCGCTGTAGCAGCCTGCCGACTGCGGCAAATGCGCGGTTGATGTAGTACTCGGTGCGGCAGAGCGCAGGCTCTGAGCTTTCCGCTTGCCGGAAACCCCGGACGGTTAGCCATTGTTCGCCGGTCGTCAGCCCGGTCCGAGCCGCCAGCTCATCGTCGATCGTGATCATGGCAATGGATTCGATGGCGAACCGCGCGCCGGTCGCAAAGGCCAGCAGGTCGTTGATCGACATGACGTGCTGAACGTAGGAGTCCGACGACGGTCGCGGCACGACGAGGGTTCCGGTTCGCGGGCGCGATGACACCAGGTTGTCTTCGCGCAGTCGTCGCAGTGCCTCCCGAATGGTGTAGCGGCTGACCGCAAACCGCTCACACAGCTCGTGTTCGGTCGGCAATTGCGATCCCACCGGATACACACCGTCCACGATCTGTTTCCGCAAGGCGCGCGCGACCTGGAGGTAGCGATGATCGACGACTTTGGGTTCCGACAACTCAGCCTTTCAGGAACGATCTTCCCGGCGCAACGCCAGCACACTGCCCTCGGCATCCGCCGAAACATACAGCGTGCCGTCGGGCCCGGCGGTAATGCCGGCGAACGGCCCCTGCGGCCCGGAGAACGGTGGCATTCCAAGCAGCGGCTTGGGGATCACACCGGGCGGGGCGCCCACCGGCAACTCTGAGGCGATGGTGCGCCGGGTCCCGGTGTCCAGATCGAACGCGATGAGCTGCTGGGCGCCGGCATCGACGACATAGACCTGCCCGTCGCGCACGAGGATGCCCTGGGGCCGTTGCAAGCCGTCCACCAGAGTGCCGGTGCCGTCCAGCTTGACCACCCGCCCAGCGCCTGCTTCACAGACCAGGCATGCGCCGTCGGGAGCGATTGCCACGCCAACCGGATCGCTCAGTCCGGACGCGAGCACCTCGACGAGGCCGGGCCGGATTGACAGCACCCGTCCCGCACCGAGTTCGGCAACCAAGATGGTCCCGGCGGGAGCCACCGCCACGCCGTAGAGCTGGTCGAAACCCTCTGCCAGCACCTCACTTTCGTTGCTGTCCGGCCGATATCGCGAAACCTGGCCATTGGAGGTGGTGACGACGAACTCGCCGGCCCCGATAGAGGCCAGGCCACGCAGGAAGCCCGGATACCCAGGGCTGAACAGCATTCCGGCGGTCCGCAGTGTGCCGTCGGGGAGCAGGACGTAGAAGTAGGTTCCGTCCGCGATGTAGAGGTTGCCGTCTGCGCCGACCGCCAGATCCAGCGGCCAGTTCAACCCGCCCGGCAGCACCGTCCGAGACCCTCCGCCAGTGAGAATTTCGGTGATCTCGCCGGTGAAATTCGAGACCAACAGCCGCTCACCCACGAAGGTGAGGTTGTCCAGGCCGGGATTCAGCGCTGCCAGCACGGTGCGCTCACCGTTGCGGGGATCGATGCGCAGCACCTGGCCGCTGTGCACCTGGGTCGAAACGATGCGCCCGCTGGAATCGAACTTCACCGCGTCGGGGACGCCGAGATCGCCCGCAACCCGTTCGGGCGCACCGCCTTCGGGGTCGATGCGCCAGATCTCGTTGGCCCCCATCAACGGGAAATACAACAAGCCGTCAGGTCCGACCTCCATGGCGTTGGGCGACGGCACGTTCTCCAGCAGCACCCGTGGCGCGCCGCCGCTGCAATCGAGTTCGAGCAGGCGCCCGCCTTGCCTGCACTCGCCGATGAACAAGCGGCCCCGATGGAAGGTGATGCCGTTGGCGGACGGCACGTCATCGCGAAGTACCCGGGTGTGGCCGGCGGTGTCACGCATGCTTACCCGTCCGTCCATGACCTCGGTGGCGTAGAGGTTGCCCTTCGGGTCAAACGCCACGTCGTCGGGCGCGATGATTTCGCCGCCCTTGGCGCTGATGGTGTCGATCCGGCCGGTCGCTAGGTCGAGGGCGCTGATCTGGCTGCCGGTCACCTGCGCGATGTAGACGCGGCCGTCCGGACCGGTGCGCAGACCGTTGGCGCCGAACAGCCGGCTGGGTGGGGTGAGCCTTTCGACCCTCCAACCCTTGGCGGGGTTGACCGGCTTTGCGGCTGCGTATCGACTCGTCGGTCCGGCCGTCATCGCAGGCAGGATATCAAGCATCATTAGTCCAGACAATACCGATATAGGATCAGGAAGAGGCTCTTGACGTGGCGGTCAGCTCTAGAGAATTATATTCTCTAATATGCACATGTCACTCGCTTGTCCGGACAATTATTCGGTACCAGGCAGGGTATGGAACAGGACCCGCTGAGGCTCGACGGCCGTGTCGTCGTGGTCTCCGGCGCCGCGGGCGGCGGCATTGGCACCACCGTGACGTGCATGGTCGCCCGGGCGGGCGCGACGGTGGTCGCGGTGAGTCGGTCGCACGACAATCTCGACCGGCACATCGCGCCCCTGGTCGCGGGCGGGCTGTCGATCGTGCCGGTCGCAGCGGATGCGTCGACCGATGATGGTGTGGCGACCGTGCTCGAGGTGGTGGGGCGCACCGAGGGCGAGCTCTACGGGCTCGTCAACGTGGCCGGTGGCGCCGAGCCGGCGACGTGGATGCCCTCGATGCGGGTGAACCGAACTGACTGGCGCGACCTGTTCAGCCGGAATCTCGAGACGGCGTTCTTCATGAGCCAGGCCGTCGCCGCCAAGTTGAAGGCCCAACGGCGTCGTGGCTCGATCGTCTCGATCTCCTCGATCAGCGGCATGAACACGGCGCCGTTCCACATCGCGTACGGGACCGCCAAGGCCGCGATCGTGGCGATGACCCGCACGATGGCGGTCGAACTGGCGTTGGACGACATCCGCGTCAACGCCGTGGCGCCCGGGATCACCGAAACGCCGGCGTCGCGCACATACGTCGACGAAGACGTCGAACGCGACCGCCGTGCCATCGCGATGGGTCGGCGCGGCCGCCCGGAGGAGATCGCCGGTGCCATCCTGTTTCTGCTGTCGGACCTCTCGAGCTACATCACCGGCCAGACGCTACTGGTCGACGGCGGGCTCGACCTGAAGTGGAGCCATCTCGCAGCCGACAACACCTCTCTCTTTCTGAAGGACGAGTCCTTCCGTGCGGCCATAAGGAGGATGTGATGACCGACATCGAAGTCGAAGCGGCCGAGGAGCTTTCAGCGCCAGTGACGATTGGCGTCGAAGCGTATCTCTCCGAGGACTACGCCCGCGCCGAGCGCGACAAACTCTGGCGCAAGGTGTGGCAGCAGGTCGGCCGGGTCGAGGACCTTGCCGAGGTGGGCAGTTACCTAACCTACGACATCCTCGACGACTCGATCATCGTCGTGTGCACCGGACCAAACGAGTTCAAGGCCCACCACAACGTGTGCATGCATCGCGGTCGCCGGCTGGTCGACACGCCGGACGGCGCGAAAAATGCTTGCGGCCGAACGAGAAAATCGTTCGTCTGCGGGTTCCACGGGTGGACATACGGCCTGGATGGCCAGTGCATCCACGTACCCGAGGAGCAGGACTGGCAGGGTGTGGTCACGGCCGACAACACGCATCTGGGCAAGGTCAACGTCGACACCTGGGGCGGCTGGATCTGGATCAACATGGATCCCGATTGCGAGCCCCTGCGTGACTATCTCGAGCCTGCCGCCACCATGCTGGATCCCTTTGGGCTGCAGAACATGCGGTGCAAGTGGCGCAGATGGCTCCATTTCGACTGCAACTGGAAGGTCGCCATGGAGGCCTTCAACGAGACCTACCATGTCGCGACGACACACCCGCAGTTCAACAAATTCGGTGAGTTTCGCGGCTGGGCCAAGGCCCAGGGCAAGCACAGCAACATCGGCTATGACGCACCGACGGATCTGGAGGAGACCAAGTCAAAGATCCGGCTCGGTACGGGCGCTGACCCCCGCTTCTCGACCGCGGAGATGCAGGTTTACACGCTAGAGGAAACGAACGCCACCACCACGCAGACATTCGTGAATGCGGCGCGGCGGCTGGTCGACGAGTTGCCGGAAGGCACTCCGGCCGACAAGGTTCTCGAACACTGGCTCTCCTCCGCGCGCCGCGATGACGCCGCGCGCGGCGTCATCTGGCCCACCATCGACCCCGAGGTTCTGGGGCGCAGCGGCACCGCGTGGCAGATCTTTCCTAACTTCCAGGTCGGGCAGGGCCTGACCACAGCGCTGTGCTATAGCGCCCGCCCATACGGCTACGACCCCAACAGGTGCATCTTTGAGAGCTCATGCTACGAGCTGTTCCCGAAAGAGCAGGAGCCACAGACGGAGTGGGAATACATACCGGCGGGCGACGAACGCTGGCGCAGCGTTCTGCCACAGGACTTTTCGAACATGGCCGCGGTGCAGCAGGGCATGAAATCCCTTGGTTTCCCCGGCACGAAGCCCAATCCGTACCGGGAGCGCAGCACCGCCAATCTGCACCGCCAACTGGCCAAGTACATGGGCACCGGCGCACCGCGCGAGCTCACTAAGGAGAACGGTCGATGACCGAGTGCGAACAACCGACACAGACGCCCGACGACATCGATATCGATGCGCTGCGCGAAAAGTACCGCCTGGAGCGCGAAAAGCGGTTGCGGCCCGAAGGTTCCAAGCAGTACCTAGAACTGACCGGCGAGCTCGCGGAGTACTACGAGACCGACCCGCACACGCCACCGGTCGTCCGGGATCCGATCTCGGAGGACGTCAACGTCGCCGTGCTCGGTGGAGGCATTGCGGGTCTGCTGTCCGGCGCCTACCTGAAGAAGGCCGGCGTCGACGACGTCCGGGTCATCGAGATGGGCGGAGATTTCGGTGGCGTCTGGTACTGGAACCGCTTCCCGGGCATCCAATGCGACAACGATGCCTATTGCTACATACCGCTGCTCGAAGAGCTCGACTACGTTCCGTCCAAGAAATACGCGGACGGCGCCGAGATCCGGGAGCATTGCCAACGCATCGGAAAGCACTTCGGCCTCTACGATTCCGCGCTTTTCTCGACCGAGGTCCGCACGCTGCGCTGGGATGAAGCGATCAAGCGCTGGCGGATAACCACGAACCGAGACGACGACATCCGCGCCCGATTCGTCGTCATGGCCAACGGCTCCTTCAACCGGCCGAAGCTGCCTGGCATCCCGGGGATCACGGACTTCAAGGGCCACCAGTTCCACTCGTCGCGCTGGGACTACGACTACACCGGCGGAGACGCGACCGGCGGACTGGACAAGCTGGCCGACAAGCGCGTGGCCCTCGTCGGCACGGGTGCCAGTGGCATTCAGGTCGTTCCGTTCCTGGGCCGTTACGCCAAGCACCTGTACGTGTTCCAGCGGACACCGTCGTCCGTCGACTCGCGTGGCAACACGCCCACCGATCCCAAATGGGTCAAGACGTTGAAGCCGGGTTGGCAGCAGGAGCGGCAGCGCAATTTCCACCGCTGGAGCCCGTTCGAAGGAGTTGTGTTCGGCGAGCCAGATCTGGTCTGCGACTTCTGGACCGAACTGGGCCGCAACATGACCGCGCGGATCGCGGCCATGGACGATCCCGCGTCGCTAAATCTCGAGCAGATCATGGCTATCCGGGAAGAAGAAGACTACAAGGTCATGGAGCGGCTGCGCCGTCACATCGAGGGCATCGTCGAGGACAAGGAGACGGCGGAGGCGCTCAAGCCCTACTACCGATTCCTATGCAAGCGGCCATGTTCGAATGATGAGTATCTGTGCACATTCAACCGACCGAACGTCACCCTGGTTGATGTGTCGGAGTCGAAGGGCGTGGAACGGATCACCGAAAACGGAGTCGTTGCGGGGGGCCTCGAGTACCAGGTCGACTGCATCATTTACGCGAGCGGGTTCGAGATCACGACCGAGATCAGCCGCCGCTATGCCATCGACACGATCGAGGGTCGCGACGGACTGTCGCTGTTCGACTACTGGCGAGACAGCTACAAGACGCTCCACGGAATGACGGCCCGCGGCTTCCCGAACCAGTTCCATACCGGCTTCATCCAGGGAGGCGTGGCGGCGAACACCACCGCGATGTTGCAGCAGCAGGCCGAGCACATCGCCTACATCATCTCCGAAGCCTCAAAGCGCGGCGCCGCCACCGTTGAGCCGAGCCAAGAGGCCCAGGACGAGTGGATCAAGACCATCCGCGAGACTGCGGTCGATACCTCGGCATTCGACCAGACATGCACGCCCGGCTACTACAACAACGAAGGCGGGGGCGGCGGAGAAGGGATCCGCACACACCTCGGCGATCCGTATGGTCCCGGCTTCTACGTCTTCGACGAGTTGCTGGAGGACTGGCGCGACAACGGCGACCTTGACGGTCTCGAGCTCGGAACATGAATGCCTGAACTGAGATTCGACGATCGCGTAGCCGTTGTCACCGGTGCCGGCAGGGGACTGGGCCACGCCTATGCGGTGTTGCTGGCTTCCAAGGGTGCGAAAGTCGTCGTCAACGATCCCGGTGGCAGCCTGACGGGCGACGGCGTGGACGCCGGTCCCGCACAGCAGGTGGTGGCCGAGATCAAGGCAGCGGGCGGTGAAGCGGTCGCATGCACCGAGTCCGTGGCAACGGCAGCGGGCGGCAAGGCGATCATCGAGTCGGCGCTCGACCACTACGGTCGGATCGACGTCTTGATCCACAACGCCGGCAACGTGCGTCCTGGCTCGTTGAAGGTGATGACCTATGAGGACTTCGATGCCGTCGTGGACGTGCACCTGCGCGGCGCCTTCCATGTTGTGCGGCCCGCGTTCCCGCTGATGTGCGAGGCCGGCTACGGCCGCATCGTGTTGACTTCTTCGATCGGCGGCCTGTACGGAAACCACGGTGTCGCAAACTATGCCATCGCCAAGGCGGGAATGATCGGCCTGTCCAATGTCGTCGCGCTTGAAGGCTTGGCGGAGGGCGTGAAGTGCAACATCATTGTCCCGGCCGCCGAGACGAGAATGGCCGAGGGCATTGACACTTCGGCCTACCCGCCCTGGGGCCCAGAGTTGGTCGCACCAGTGGTGGGCTGGCTCGCACACGAATCCTGTTCGATCACCGGCGAGATGCTGGGTGTCATTGCCGGCAGGGTAGCAAGAATCGTCATCGCCGAAAGCCCCGGCGTGTATCGCCCATCGTGGTCGATCGAGGAGGTCGGCGAACAATTGGATGCCATTCGTAACATGGCCGTCCCCTTGGTTTTTCCCGTAGTCCCCGACGGTCATGCCAAGCACATCCGCTACAGCTTCGAGATGGCAAGACGCACCGCAGGGGCCAGTCATGGGTAGCCGCACCACCGGGACAGGCCCGCTGGCCGGCGTACGCGTGGTCGATCTCACCGCGATGGTGATGGGGTCGTACTGCACCCAGATCATGGCCGACATGGGCGCCGACGTGATCAAAATCGAGCCACCCGAAGGGGACAACACCCGCTACATCTCCGTCGGGCCCGTGCCGGGCATGAGTGGGGTTTTCGTGAATGTTAACCGCGGCAAGCGCAGCGTGGTGCTAGACCTGCAGTCAGAATCCGGCAAGATCGCGTTGCGGGCGCTCATTGAAGAAGCGGATGTCTTCATCCACTCGATGCGGGCCAAGGCAATCGCCCGACTCGGATTCAGCTACGACGAGGTCGCCGCCATCAACCCCGCGATCGTCTACACCAACTGCTACGGATACGGCCGCCGCGGACCCGACCGGGATCTGCCCGCCTATGACGACACGATCCAGGCGGACTGCGGGTTACCGGCGATCCAGAAACAGCTGACCGGTGAAGCGACATTCGTCGGCACGATCATGGCCGACAAGGTCGCCGGCCTGACGGCACTCTACGCCACGATGATGGCGCTGTTCCACCGCCAGCGCACCGGCGAGGGGCAAGAGGTGGAGGTCAGCATGTTCGAAACAATGGCGTCGTTCATGCTGGTCGAACATGCCAACGGCGCCATATTCACTCCTCCCCTCGGCCCGGCGATCTATCCCCGCGCGGTGGCGCCCAACCGCCGGCCTTATCGCACCAGCGACGGCTACATCGCCGCGCTGATCTACAACGACAAGCATTGGTCAGCGTTCATCGAGGCCGTGCGGCCGCCTTGGGCCAGCGATCTGTACGCCACGCTCGAGCGACGGGCGCGCCAGATCGACAAGGTGTATGCCCTGTTGGCGGAAACGCTGAAGGAGCGAACGACCGAGGAATGGTTGACGCTTTTCCGCCAGCTCGAAATTCCCGCCGCGCCCCTTCGCACACCCGACGAGCTGTTCGACAATCCTCACCTGAACGCGGTCCGCTTCTTCGAGACGGTGGATACTCCGCACGGTCCTGTGCGGTTTCCCGGTGTGCCGACGTGGTTTTCGCGGACACCGGGCCGCGTCGCCGGGCCCGCCCCGGAGTTGGGCGCCGATACGGCGGACGTGCTCGAAGAACTTGGATTGGCTGCGTCTGCTCGCGCTCGAGAAATCAAGGAGTACTGATCATGGGTGTGC
Organism: uncultured Actinomycetota bacterium; assembly: GCA_963728815.1. GTDB lineage: Bacteria > Actinomycetota > Actinomycetes > Mycobacteriales > Mycobacteriaceae > Mycobacterium. The sequence goes on along the minus strand of CAVSLH010000008.1, from coordinate 90,791 downwards.
CTGTTTACAAACGCATTCTCGACCTCTTCGAAGCCGAGGGTGTCAACACGCTGTTCGGCATCCCGGACCCGAACTTCGTCCATATGTTCCTTGAAGCGGAATCCCGCGGCTGGACGGTGGTTTCGCCTCATCATGAAGAGAGCGCCGGCTTCATGGCAGAGGCCGTCTCGCGCATGACAGGCAAGCCCGGCCTGTGCATCGGCACACTCGGCCCGGGTGTCGCCAACCTGGCCGGGGCGATGATGTGCGCCAAGGTCGAGAACTCCCCGGTGGTCTACCTCGGCGGTCAGCGGGCGCGCATCACCGAACGGCGCGTACGTCGCGGACGAATCCAATTCGTCCGTCAGGAAGGCCTTTTCGCACCATCGGTGAAATACAGCGCGTCAATCGAATACGCCGACCAGACCGACGAAATCGTTCGTGAGGCGCTCCGCCGCGTGATGTCCGGCACGCCTGGCCCGGCTTATATCGAGTATCCGGCGCATGTGCTCCTCGAAGAGCTCGACGTGCCTGACCCGTTGCCGCCCAGCGCCTATCGGCTCGTCAACCAGACTGCGGGCGCACTGGAGGTCGCCCACGCCGCGAGGTTGATCCGCGAGGCCAAGAGTCCGATCCTGCTGGTCGGCCACGGCGTGCACACGTCGCGCACCGGAGAATCCGTCAAGGCGCTCGCCGACCTGATGGCCTGCCCGGTGATCCAGACGTCGGGCGGCACCTCGTTCATCCCAGGACTCGAGGATCGCACCTTCCCCTATGGCTTTTCGCCCGCGGCGGTCGAGGCGGTGGTCACGTCGGATCTGTGCGTCGCGCTCGGCACCGAGCTCGGCGAGCCGGTGCATTACGGCAAGACCCGCCACTGGGCGGACAACAACGCGACTCGCAAGTGGATCTATGTCGAGCAGGATCCGATGGCGATCGGCGTAAACCGGCCGGTCGACGTGCCACTGGTCGGCGACCTGCGCGGTGTCGTGCCGCAGCTGGTGGAAGCGCTCAAGGACAGCCCGCGCGCGCCGTCGGCCGATCTCGAACGCTGGATCAGCCAGGATGCGGACCAGCTGGCCGAGTTGGCCGACACCGCGCCCAGCGGCCAGACGCCCGTCCATCCCGCCCGCTTCGTGGTAGAGGCGACGAGAGCCTTCCCGACCGACGGCATCATGGTCCGCGACGGCGGAGCGACCGTCATCTTCCAGTGGACCTACTCGCAGGCCAAGCCGCGGGACGTCATCTGGAACCAGAACTTCGGCCACCTCGGCACCGGGCTGCCCTACGCGGTGGGTGCTTCATTGGCCGACGGCGCCAAGCGCCCGGTCATGCTGCTGACCAGTGACTCGTCGTTCCTGTTCCACATCGCCGAACTGGAAACCGCCGCTCGTCACAAACTGCCGCTGGTGTGCGTGGTGGGCGTCGACCACCAGTGGGGCCTCGAAGTCGGCGTCTACAAGCGCACATTCGAGCAACCGTCATCGCAGCCCGGCGTGCACTGGAGCAAGAACGTGCGCTTCGACAAAATCGCCGAAGGCCTGGACTGCCACGGCGAATATGTCGAGAAGGAAGAGGAGATCGGTCCTGCGATCAAGCGGGCGTACGCCAGCGGCAGGGCCGCCGTCGTACACGTCTGCATCGACCCAAAGGCGAACTCGGAAGAGATGCCGAACTACGGCGAATTCAGAACCTGGTACGCCGAAGGCACGCAGTAGCCGAAGGCACGCAGTAGAGGAGGATGACTTTATGCGCGAATACGTGAAGTTCTACATCGACGGCCGGTGGGTCGATCCGGTCGAGCCGAAGACCCTGGACGTCGACAACCCGGCCACAGAGCAGGTGTCGGGGAAGATCTCGCTGGGCTCCGCCGCCGACGTCGACAAGGCCGTCGAGGCGGCGCGGAAGGCGTTCACCACCTGGTCGCCAAGCAGCCGGGAAGAGCGCCTCGACCTGTTGCAGGCGATCCTCGCCGAGTACCAGAAACGGGCCGGCGATCTCGCCGAAGCAGTGAGCGAGGAGATGGGCGCGCCGGCCTCGCTGGCCTCGGGCCCTCAGGTCCAGCTTGGCCTCGGTCACCTGGTGACCGCCATCGACGTGCTGAAGAATTTCCCGTTCGAGGAACAGCACGGGGCGACGCTGGTGGTCAAGGAGCCGATCGGCGTCTGCGGCCTGATCACGCCGTGGAACTGGCCGCTCAACCAGATCGCCGTCAAGGTGTACCCGGCGCTGGCGACGGGCTGCACGATGATCTTGAAACCTTCTGAGGTTGCGCCGTACTCGGCCTACATCTTCACCGAGATCTTGGAGGCGGCGGGCGTGCCGGCCGGCGTGTACAACCTCGTCAACGGCGACGGTACGGGCGTGGGCGTGGCCCTTGCGAGCCATCCCGACATCGACATGGTCTCGTTCACGGGTTCGACCCGCGCAGGCGTGGATGTGGCGAAGAATGCCGCCCCGACGGTGAAGCGGGTGACCCAGGAGCTCGGCGGCAAGAGCCCGAACATCGTTCTCGACGATTCGGAGTTCGCAAACAGCGTCCGCAGCGGTGTGGTCAACATGATGCTGAACTCCGGTCAGAGCTGTAATGCGCCGTCGCGCATGCTCGTACCGAGCTCGCGCATGGAGGAAGCCATCGCCGTTGCGCGCGAGGCCGCCGAGCAGGTTGCCGTTGGCGACCCGAGCAATAGCCACGCCATCGGACCGGTGGCGTCGAAGGCTCAGTTCGACAAGGTTCAGCGCCTGATCCAGAAGGGCCTCGATGAGGGCGCGACTGTCGTCGCCGGCGGCGCCGGGCGGCCGGAGGGACTGGACAAGGGTTACTACGTCAGGCCCACCGTGTTCGCCGGCGTCACGAATGACATGACCATCGCCCGCGAGGAAATCTTCGGGCCGGTGCTGTGCATGCTCGATTACGACGACATCGATCAGGCCATCGAGATCGCCAATGACACCGAATACGGTCTGGCCGGCTATGTCTCGGGAGCTGACCTCGACAAGGCGCGTGCCGTGGCCCGCAAGATCCGCGCCGGCTGGGTGACAATCAATCACGCCTTCGACATGAACGCGCCCTTCGGTGGTTACAAGAAGAGCGGCAACGGTCGCGAATGGAGCGAATTCGGCTTCGATGAGTACTTGGAGATTAAGAGCACCCTCGGTTACGCGCCTGACAAGGCCGCCCAATAGGTCTGTTTCGGTTGAGGAGGCATGTGGTACCTATGTTTTCGGCAATTCTGATCGAGAAGGGTGACGCGGGGCAGACGGTTGCGCTCACGAGCCTAGACGAGGCGCAGCTACCAGACGGCGATGTCAGCGTCGAGGTGCAATATTCCACACTGAATTACAAGGATGGCCTTGCAATCACCGGCAAGTCACCTGTGGTGCGTACGTTCCCGATGGTGCCCGGCATCGATCTCGCGGGCGTCGTCATCGAAAGCACCCACGCGGAGTGGAAAAACGGTGATCGCGTAGTTCTCAATGGTTGGGGCGTGGGTGAAACCCATTGGGGCGGACTGGCCCAGCGCGCACGCCTCAACGGCGACTGGCTTATCCCACTGCCCTCCAAGTTCACCGCCCGGCAGGCGATGGCGATCGGAACAGCGGGCTATACCGCGAGCTTGTGCGTGGACGCCCTGCTGGACCATGGCATTAATCCGGATCAGGGAGAGATCCTCGTGACGGGCGCGACGGGTGGAGTCGGCAGCGTGGCGATAGCTCTGCTGGCGACGGCCGGTTTCAAGGTGGCCGCCGCGACCGGAAAGCCGTCGGAAGCGGAGTATCTCCAACAACTCGGCGCTGCAACAGTGTTGGACCGTGCTGAGCTCAGCGAGGCCGGCAAGCCGTTGCAGAGGGAGCGCTGGGCGGGCGTCGTCGACACCGTCGGCAGCCGGACGCTGGCGAACGCCTGTGCGCAGACACGCTATGACGGCGCGATTGCGGCGTGCGGCTTGGCCCAGGGCATGGATTTTCCGGCCACGGTTGCCCCGTTCATCCTGCGTGGCGTTTCGCTGCTCGGGATCGACAGCGTGATGGCGCCCAAGGGTCGGCGCATCGCCGCCTGGGAGCGCCTGTCGCGCGATCTGGATGCCAGCAAGCTCGATTCGATCGCCCGGGAGATCGGGCTGGCAGACGCGATCGACGCGGCAGGTCAGTTAATGGGCGGCAAGCTGCGCGGCCGCATCGTCGTCGACGTCAATCGCTGATTGGGAGCACCATGAGCAGTAAGACGGTCAAATCACAAAGCGTCCAGCTCGATTTGTCCGATGTCGATCACCGCGTGGCCAAGCCAGTCGGCGGAGGGCAGTTGTGGGATCCGTGTAGTTCATCCGATATCCGCCGCTGGGTGATGGCGATGGATTATCCCAATCCGCTGCACTGGGATGAGGAATTTGCTCGCGATTCCAAGTTCGGCGGCATCGTCGCGCCGCAGTCCATCGCAGTGGCGCTGGACTACGGGCACGGCGCAGCGCCCGCATGCGTGGGTCATATTCCGAACAGCCACTTGATCTTCGGCGGTGAGGAATGGTGGTTTTACGGTTGCCCCGTGCGGCCGGGTGACAAACTGTTCCAGCAACGACGCTTCCACGACTACAAAGTGGTACAGACCAAATTCGCGGGCCCCACAATGTTCTCCCGCGGCGACACCGTCCACACCAACCAGCACGGCACCCTGGTGGCACGCGAGCGCTCGACCGCGATCCGCTATCTCTACGAAGAGGCGAAGAAACGCGGCATGTTTGAAAGCCAGCTCGGTGACGTAAAGCGCTGGACGGAGATCGAGCTGGCCGAGATCGAGACGGTGCGCCGCGATTGGCTCATGTCCAATCGTACGGGTGTGTCGCCGCACTTCGAGGAAGTCAAAGTCGGCGATACACTGCCGCGCCGTGTGATCGGCCCGCACAGCATCGCCACTTTCACCACCGAATACCGGGCCTTCCTCTTCAATATTTGGGGCACCTTTCACTGGGTTGCCCCGCCCGGTGTCGAGGATCCCTGGATCAATCAGGATCCTGGCTGGGGAGAAGGCTTCGCGTTCGACGAGGAGGACGCGAAAATCGATCCGCGCAAGCGTGACGGACTCTATGTGGGCCCTTCCCGCGGCCATATCGACGCCGACAGGGCGAGCCAAGTCGGCATGGCACGCGCGTACGGCTATGGCGCAACGATGGGTGCCTGGTGTACCGACTATCTCGCCTATTGGGCCGGCCATGACGGCATGGTGCGCCATTCCAAGGCGGACTTCCGTGGGCCCGCCTTCGAGGGCGATGTGACATACTTCGACGCCGAGATCATCGACAAGCAGGCGGAGTCGACCTGGGGTGTGCCGCTCGTGCAGGTAAAGCTGCGCCTGACCAACCAGGACGGCGACGTGCTGGTGGACTGCACAGCCGAAGTCGAGCTGCCGTTGTAGCGATGGTCGCCGAGACGAATCCCGCATCCGCGCGGCGTGTTTCGATCGTGTCCGGTCCGCCGCTTTCCGCTGAGCCGGGGCTGGGGGCGCTCACGCTGCCCGGCTTTCTGCGCGAAGTGACAGCGATGTACAGCGAGCGTGAGGCGCTCGTTTGGCGCACGGCTGACGGCGTCACGCGCTGGACATACGCCGAGCTCTGGGAGCGCGCGATCGACGTGGCGCGGGCGTTGCGCGCGTGCGGCCTGGGCAAGGGCGCCCGCGCGGGCGTCTTGATGACGAACCGCCCCGAGTGGCTTGCGGCAGTATTCGGCATATCCCTCGCCGGGGGTGTGGCGGTCACCCTCAGCACGTTCTCGACACCGCCCGAGCTTGACTATCTGCTTCAGCACTCCAGCGTTTCGGTGCTGTTGTTCGAGCGGAAGGTGCTGACAAAGGACTTTGCCGCCGATCTGATGCGGCTGGAGCCGCAGATCGCCAGGGCGGCGCCCGGCGCGCTCCAATCGGCGAAGTACCCGTTCCTGCGCCGCCTCGCACTGATCGGGGAAGCCGCGCCGGGCATGGACACATGGGACGTCTTCCTTTCGCGTGGTCACCACGAGCCACGCGAGCTGGTTGAAGCGACGGCTGCTGCGGTGTATCCGAGCGATGCCGCCGTGATCTTCTTCTCGTCGGGCTCGACGAGCAAGCCGAAAGGCATCCTCAGCGCGCATCGCGGCGTCAGCATCCAAATGTGGCGCTTCCGGCGCATGTACGGGTTCAGCTCACAGGACCATGTCCGGGCCTGGACTGCCAACGGCTTCTTCTGGTCCGGCAACTTCACCATGATGCTCGGCTCGACGCTGGCCAGCGGCGGCACGCTGGTGCTGCAACCGACCTTCGACGCCGCAGACGCGCTCGAGCTCATGGCCGCAGAACGGGTGAACTTTCCGTTCGTCTGGCCCCACCAGTGGGCGCAGCTCGAAACCGCACCCAACTGGGGCCAAGTCGACTTGAGCAGCATTCGATTCGCGGATTTCAAGACACCGATCGCGCACCATCCCACGGTATCGACCAAATGGTTCGAGCCCGGCCATGCCTATGGCAACACAGAGACGTTCACGATCACGACATGCTTCCCAGCCAATACACCGCCCGAAATCCACGCGGACAGCAGCGGCGAGGCACTGCCGGGAGTCACGCTCAAGATCGTGGATCCGCTCACAGGGGTGGTCGTTCCACGCGGCGAGCGCGGCGAAATCTGTGTCAAGGGCCCCACGCTCATGCTGGGCTACATCGGTACGCCACTCGATGAGACACTGGACGCCGAGGGCTTCTTCCGCACCGGCGACGGCGGTTATGTCGACGACGCCGGTCGGCTGTTCTGGGAGGGTAGGCTCACAGACATCATCAAGACGGGCGGCGCGAACGTCTCACCGCGCGAGGTCAATGAGGCGCTTGCCAACCATTCGGGCATCAAGGTGGCGCACACCGTCGGCGTACCGCACGAGACGCTTGGCGAAGTCGTCGTGGCCTGCGTCGTGCCACATGAAGGCGCGAGCCTGGACGCCAAGGAGATTCGCGCGTTCCTGCGGCAACAATTGGCCAGTTACAAGGTGCCGCGCCATGTGCTTTTCTTCCGTGAGGATGAAATCGCCCTTACCGGCAACGCGAAAATCAAATCCGGCGACCTTCGGCAGTTGGCCGCCTACCGGCTGCGGGGGTAGGTGCCAGCTGTCTGAAAAACAGGCCGCGCTAGAGGCAGTTTCAGGAAAGGGCAGCGAAGATGACGATCGCGAACAACACCAACAACGTACTCTCGATGGCTAGGTTGATCACGGGATCAGGGGCAAAATGAACGTCAGTGCAGAGGAACGTCAGTGCAGAGGATACGGTCATCGGCAGCAGGTACCTCGACTGGCTCGAAAAGCGTTGTGACGAATGGCGTATCGCGCAGCGCACAATGCTCTATGACTGGTACCAGGATTTCGGCCAGTCGGTCGACTGGTCGCAGGGCGTGATGGGCATGCCCTTGCGCGCCGGTCACTACACGGGCAGGGCGGTCGACGACTACAGCGAAACCTTCTTCGGCAAAGACGCGGAATGGGTTCGCTGACAGGCAAAGTCGCGGTGGTGACCGGTGCCAGCCGCGGCGTCGGCAAGGGCATCGCGGTCGCGCTCGGTGCGCACGGCGCGACCGTCTACGTCACCGGCCGCACGGTCACGGCGGGCTCCGGTCCGCTGCCCGGCACGGTTGGCGAGACTGCGGCGGAAGTCGACCGTCGCGGTGGCACCGGCGTTGCCGTCCAGGTCGACCACGCCGATGACCAACAGGTCGCGGTCCTGTTCGACCAAATCCGTTGCCAGCACGGTCGGCTCGACATCCTGGTCAACAACGCCTTCGCGCTCCCGAACGACCTGACCGAGCCCCTGCCGTTCTGGGAGAAGCCGCTGTCCAACTGGGAGATGGTCGATGTCGGCGTCCGCTCCAACTTCGTCGCGGCCTGGCATGCGGCAAAGATCATGGTCCCGCAGCAATCAGGCCTGATCGTCGCGATATCGGGCTATGTCGGGGTCACCTACACGTATGGCGTCGTCTTCGGGCTGTGCAAGGCGGCTGTCGACCGAATGGCACGCGACATGGCCATCGAGCTGCAGCCGCACCGTGTCGCCTCGCTCTCGCTGTGGCAAGGCCTCACGTTCACCGAACGGGCCCAACGCAATCTGACGCGCAACCCCGAGATGACGGAGGCGACCGTCACGAATCCCGCCGTCGGGTGTTCGCCAGAATTTCCGGGCCGGGTCATCGCGGCGCTCGCCAGCGATCCGGAGGTGATGAAGCGTTCGGGGGGCACGTTCATCACCGCCGAGGTGGCGCGGGATTACGGCATCACCGACATCGACGGCAAGGTCGTCCCGTCGCTGCGCGCCGAGCGCGGCGCGCCGATCTGGCGTCCGATTGCGGAGGCAGGCCATGGACGCTGAGCGCCTCGCCCGGCTGTTGGATCGGCAGGACATCCTCGACTGCCTCACCCGCTTCAGCCGCGGCATGGACCGCTTCGACCGCGAGCTGGTCCTGTCCGCCTTTCACCCGGACGCGGTCATCGCGGCGGGCGATTTCGTCGGCGGCCCAATGGATCTGTACGCATGGGCATCGGGCCTGCACGAGCAAGGACAGGTGGCGACGCACCACAACCTGCTCAACAACACCTGCGAGATCGACGGCGATACCGCGGATTCCGAGACCTATTACCTGTTCGCCGCGCGCAACCGCGACGAGACTAACTCGGTCACCGGTGGACGCTACCTAGACCGATTGCAACGACGCAACGGGCAGTGGCGGATCGCCCTCCGGATCAACGTCATCGAATGGTCCGGCATGGTGCCGACGATGCCGCTGCCGTTCGCGGACGTGCCGGACATCCACGGCAACGGCGCACCTACGCGCAGCAAGGCGGATCCGTCCTACCAGCGGCCGCTAGTCAACCGGCGTGAGCGGCACAATCCGCTCGCCACCTAAGCGCCGGGCGAGAGCGGGCAAGCCTAGGTGTTGCGCCAGGACATCCAACAGCTGCTGCGGCGCGAACCCGACCGGATCCCCAACTTCATCGAGGAGACGCTCCGGATCGAGAGTCCGGTCAAAGGCGACTTCCGGCTGTCGCGCCGTCCGGTCACTGTGGGTGGAGTCGACATCCCTGCCGGCACTACGGTGATGGTGCTCAACGGGGCGGCGAATCGCGATCCTCGGCAATTCGACGATCCCGCGACGTTCGATGCGGCACGCCTAAACGCACGCCGGCACATTGCATTTGGCCGTGGAATTCACACCTGCCCCGGCGCCGCTGGCACGCGCCGAAGCCCGGGTGAGTATCGAGCGATTGCCTAACCGTACCAACGACATCTGGATCTCCGAGCAGGAGCATGGGCCCGCCACAGCACGGCGATACGAATGCCTGCCGACATTGATCCTTCGTGGATTGACGGAGCTACATGTGGAGTTCGCGCTCACCGGGGAGCAACGGCAGTAAAGGTCATGGTCGACGACTCACCGTCACCGACTAATTCACCCCGCCCGAGTCGAACTACCGGTTAACTCCACGCCGTGTCTTCCGCTCGTGCGGCGCCGTCGCATCTAAGCTTGCTGAGATCAAGAGGAGGGGCAGCGACGTATCGGCAGCAACTACGGCGCCGGGCGACAAGGTGGTCAGGGCGCGCTAACAGCGAGCACTGAACCGGGCGGGATTCACCCCGCGCCGGGTTGTTCTGCTCGGCGGCCCCGCTGGGTTGCTCCGGTGCGGCGTGTCGGTCGGCTGGCGATTTGGGATCAACCGGAGGGGCGCGGCGGCATTCCCGCGCTTGATGGCCTTCGCGCGATAGCGGTTGCGTTGGTGCTCGTCGGGCATGGCGGCATCCCCGGCGTGGGCGGCGGGTTCATCGGCGTCGACATCTTCTTCGTTCTCAGCGGATTCCTGATCACGTCACTGCTGCTCGACGAGCTGGGGCGCAGCGGTCGTATTGAGCTGACCGGGTTCTGGATTCGCCGTGCGCGGCGGCTGCTACCGGCACTGGTGTTGATGGTGCTCACCGTTGGCGTGGCACGCGAACTCCTTCCATACCAGGCCCTTACCGGGTTACGAAGCGACGCGCTCGCCGCATTCCTGTGGGTGGCGAACTGGCGGTTCGTGGCACAGAAGACCGACTACTTCACCCAAGGCGCTCCGCCCTCACCCCTGCAGCACACCTGGTCACTAGGCGTGGAGGAGCAGTATTACTTTGTCTGGCCAGTCCTGCTGATCGCGGTGACCCTGCTGTTAGCTGCGCGGGCCAGGCGCTACTTCGCAAAGGCGACCGTGGGCGGGGTGCGGTTCGCAGCTTTCGTGCTTGCCACCCTGGGAGCGCTGGCCTCCGCCGCGGTGGCCATCGTCTTTGTCTCAGAAGCTACTCGTGACCGCGTCTATTTCGGCACCGATACCCGTGCGCAGGCGTTGCTAATCGGTGCGGCGGCATCTGCTCTGCTGGTCCGGGATTGGACCTCGCTGAACCGCGGCTGGTGCCTGATCCGGACTCGGTGGGGCCGGCGGATCGCCCGTTTTCTGCCCGTCGTTGGTATGGCGGGGCTGGCGGCGGCGACTCATTACGCAACGGGCAGCGTCGCTGAGTTTCGCCACGGGTTGCTGATCGCGGTAGCAGTTGGGGCCGTTTTGGTGGTAGCCCCGGTGGCGCTGGAGCAGCGCGGAGCGGTTGCCCGCGTCCTGGCCTGGCGCCCGTTGGTGTGGCTGGGCACCATTTCGTACGGCGTCTACCTGTGGCACTGGCCGATCTTTCTGGCGCTCAACGGCGAACGCACTGGATGGTCCGGAGCCCCACTTTTCGCCGCTCGGTGCGCCGCCACGGTGGCAGTGGCCACCCCATCATGGTGGTTGATCGAACAACCCATCCGGCGGTGGCGACCGGCACGGGTTCCGCTGTTGCCGTTGGCGGCGGCCACTGTGGCCAGTGCTGCTGCGGCGACGATGCTAGTGGTCCCGGTGGGCACCGGACCCGGCTTACGGGAGATCGGCCTGCCGCCCGGCGTCTCGGCGGTCGCGGCGGTCTCGCCGTCGCCGCCGGAGGGGAGTCACCCAGGACCGATCGGGCCGCGAGATCCTAACCGGCCGTTCACCGTTTCGGTATTCGGCGATTCGATCGGCTGGACCTGGATGCGCTATCTTCCGCCGACACCCGGGTTCGCGTTCGTCGACCACACCGTCATCGGCTGCAGCCTGGTGCGCGGCACACCGTATCGGTATATCGGCCAAACGCTGGAGCAGAGACCAGAATGCGACACCTGGCCAATCAGATGGTCGACGCAGATCAGCCAAGACCAGCCTGACGTCGCACTGCTGATCATCGGCCGCTGGGAGACGGTAGATCGGGTCAACGAGGGACGGTGGACGCATATCGGCGATCCGACCTTCGATGCGTACCTCAACGGGGAGTTGCAGCGAGCACTGAATATCTTGGGCTCCAACGGTGTTCGAGTAGTGGTTGCCACCGTGCCCTACAGTCGGGGCGGCGAAAAGCCGGACGGCCGCCTGTACCCGGAGGATCAACCGGATCGGGTCAACCAGTGGAACACCATGTTGCGCAATACGGTTAGCCAACACCCGAACGTCCAGATCCTTGATCTGAACAAAAAGCTATGTCCGGACGGCGTTTACGCCGCCAAGGTCGACGGCGTCAAGGTACGCAGCGACGGCGTCCATCTCACCCCGGAAGGTGTGAAATGGCTGACGCCGTGGCTTGAGGAGTCGCTGAGGTAGCCGCTAATCGCTCGTGCGGCAGCTGATTTCCATGCTGTCGCTGTCTCGAACGAGGAAGTTGAAGCTTACGTAGCCGTTGTCGGGGTTGCGTACCCGGTCAAGATAAGGCTGGGTGTCCGCGGCATTTGTGTTGTCGGCGACGACCAACGCACCTGTTGACAAATGTGGTTCGAGTAGCTTGATCACCGGTAGATACATATCTTTCCAACCATCGAGCAGGACGAAATCGACCGGTCCGTCCAGGTCTGCCAGCGTGGAAAGCGCATCTCCTTGCAGAATCGTGATCACGTCATCCAAACCGGTCTCGGCGAACGTCTTCTTCGCGGCGGCGATCTTGATTGCGCTGAGCTCGGTGGTCACCACTCGGCCGCTGCCGTTGTCGCGCACCGCCGATGCCAGATGGATGGCGGATATGCCGAAGGACATCCCGAATTCGACCACGGTCGCAGGACGGGTCGCCCGCACCAGCGCGTACAGCAGCCGGCCGGCTTCGGGGGTCACCGGGATATAGAACTCGCTCATCGCCTCGGTGCGTTCCTGTGTGGTCATCGGCCGATCGAGCTCACCATGTCTATCGCGCAACTGCGACATCTGGTTCTTCGTCTTCGTGTACATCCTGTCGAGCGCCGTCGCTACCCTGGTGTCCTGCAAAGTGGTGGCCATGATCTCGAGCGTAGGCGTGCCGCGCCAGCAAACCGCCACTGCCTCCGAACCGTGACGTCGATCACGACACGCGTTGGGTAAGGGGTCCTGTTGCCTCATGTCAAGATGCGCGCGAAGACTGATTCGTTGACTCATCCGAAGATGCGCGCGTGGTGGCTGTGACGGGCGACTTGGTGTTCGGTGTGGCCTTGCTGGTGGTGAGGGTGAGCAGCTCGCTGGTCAGGGCTTGGATCTGGCGTTGCACGGCGGCGGGGTTGATCGTCGTGTAGGTGTCGGCGAGGATCGCCTTGTCGTCATCGGTGATGGTCTCGTGCGCCACCGCGCGACGGTACGGGGTGGTGGCCGTGTCGTATTTCTTGGACACTTTCGCGCCGGTACGGACCTTGGACACGAGTTTCTGTTGCGGGTAGAAGTAGTTCGTCAGCTGTGACTGCAGCGCCCAGATCTTGTTGAGCAGCAACAGTTCTGCCGCGGTGTCGTAGCGGTGGTAACCGACCACGGTGCGCACGATCGCCCAGTTCTTCTGCTCGACGTGGGCACCGTCGTTGGAGTTGCCCGGCCGCGACCGGGTGAAGGTGATCTGGCGTTGCTCGCACCAGGTGAGCAGGTGGTGATTGATGAACTCGCTGCCGTTGTCGCTGTCGACGCCAAGGATCGGGAACGGCATGACCTTGGCGATCTCGTCGAGCGCGGCCAGTACCCATCTACGGGCCTTGTTGCGCACGCTGCGGTTCTCCGTCCAGCCGGTGGCGATGTCGGTGAGGGTCAGCGTGTAGGCGTGCTCACCTTCGGCGTTGCCGCCTTCGTGGCCGACCAGGTCGATCTCGACGAACCCCGGGACCGCGTCGTCCCAGTCGGCCCAGGGCGGATCGGGATCTGGCTTTTAAGCAGCGACCCCGGCTTGGTGTGCGAGCGGCCCTTGAGCTGGTGTTTGCGGCGTTCCCGCGCCAGGCGCCGGTCGATGGTGGCCGCCGACATGCCGACCAGCAGCGTCGCGGTGTCGTCGTCGATGTCCAGCTCGCCGAAGCGGCGCAGCACCGGCACCAGCTCTCCCAGCATCGGCGCCAATCGCTTGCCTGCTGGCATGCCCAGCACCGCCCAGCAGAAGATCAGCGCCACAACAACTTTCGGCCCGTACTTCGGTGGTCGCGCCGTCCTCGGCTTGACCAGCTTAGGATGCAGCGCGCTCTTGAGCGCCTTGCGGGCGTGGTTGCGATGCCAGCCGGTAGTAGCGCACAACTCGTCCAGAATACGGCCCTTGCCGGCCTTGTCCGCCCCCGCGTAACGGGTCGCAATCGTCTTCGTCACAGCCCTGCGTTGACTCAACGTCAGCCCCATCGTCCGGGCCTAACCAGCGATTCGTCCGCCGTCGCGTAGGCGCGCCGTACGCGCGCATTCTCACGTGAGGCAACGAAGAGGACTACGCGCGCATTTTCGATGAGTCAACGCGGGGGTTTGACGAGCAGTGGGTCTCGGTGCAACTATGGGTTCCGCAAGCACCTCGGTAGGTGAGGCGTCTGCATGGATACAGGCCACTGACCCCGAACGTCGAGAGACGCCCCGGGTCAGGACAGCTCTTCCCGGCTCAAGGGTTGAGCCCAAGTGGCTTCCGGGCGGTAGTCCGGATACGCCGTGCAGTGCCGAAGCTCCGACGAGAGGGGTGTGCTTGACGGTTGTTCCGTCAAGCGTTGGCGCCTCTTCCGTTCAGGTGACTGTGACGACACCCGCGTGTGTCCTGGCCATGAGGAGGTGAGGGCGAGATGAGTCCGAGCGACAGTCCCTATCCGAAATCCGTCTTGTCCCGATCCGGTTCCGGCATTCTTTTTGCCGCCTGAGCTTTCTCGGACGCTCGCGTACGCCTCTATCGCATGCGCCGGTTCGCAGCGCATGCCCGGGTGCACATAACGCGCTGAATGCCTTCTGAACGCCACGAGCCGATCGGGTTTCTGGCAGGAGAAGATCATGACTTTTGTTGTTACGCACCGTCTTACCGGTCTTACCAGGGGGCGCGGACGGTCGATGCTGCGTTCGGCTCGGCGACTGGTGAGCGGGTTGCACGTACGGCGCACCCTGACTCCCCAGGAGCGGGCCAACCTGTATGTCTCGCGGATGCCGATTGCGGTGATCACGGCCTCGCTGGGTGGGCACCCGTCGACCAGTGAGGGCAACCACCGGTGAACCGTTCCGCCACGGCGCTGGGCGCGCCTTCGGCGCGGCCGCGACACCCCTATCCGAATCCCCTACCTGCGGTTTCCATGATCGGCCGGTCGCCCAACCTTCTTGAGCCCGACCCTGTTCAGATAGCGAGAATCCGATGACTTCCATCTCCACTGACGCGATCAGTGCCGTCGAGGTCCCGCCGACAACCAATGGCGCTACCCTGCGTGTCGAAACCCATGCGACACCACGGGTAACACCCGACGCTTCCGGTTCGGCGGTGCTGGATTCGGCGCACGTCGGCGACATCATTGGCGCGTTCGGCCGTATCGGGCGGGACGCGACGCATGCGGGCCGTAGTCGTTGGCAACGATTGCGTTTGCTGATGGTCATCACCGGTCCGGGACTGATCGTGATGATCGGCGACAACGATGCCGGTGGCGTCGCGACCTACGCGCAGGCCGGGCAGAACTATGGCATGAACCTGCTATGGACGCTGGTGCTGCTGATTCCGGTGCTGTACGTGAACCAGGAGATGGTGCTCCGGTTGGGTGCGGTCACCCGGGTTGGACATGCGCGGCTGATTTTCGAGCGGTTCGGCAAGTTCTGGGGCGCGTTCAGCGTCGGTGACCTGTTGATACTCAACGCGTTGACGATCGTCACCGAATTCATCGGTGTTTCATTGGCGCTCGGCTTTCTCGGCTGCCCGAAGACGATCGCTATACCGGCCGCTGCGGTGCTCCTGTTTGCGGTGGTGGCCGGTGGCTCGTTCCGCCGTTGGGAGCAGGTGACGTTCGTGCTGATCGCGGTGAACGTCGCGATCATCCCAGTTGTGCTATCGGTGCATCCCACCTTGGGCCCAAGCATGCACGGGCTGATGCCCTCTTTGCCCGGCGAACCTGACTCCGTCGTGCTGATGGTCATCATGGCGATTGTGGGTACCACGGTGGCGCCGTGGCAGTTGTTCTTCCAGCAGTCGAATGTCGTCGACAAGCGCATCACGCCGCGCTGGATGCGCTACGGCCGGGCCGATCTGGTCATCGGCATCGTCGGCGTCATGGGCGGGGCGGTTGCCCTGATGGCCGCCACCGCGTTCGGGCTCGCAGGTACCGGCGACGAAGGCAACTTCACTGACGCCGGAGCGGTCGCATCCCACCTGTCCAACCACGTTGGGCACACCATCGGTGTACTGTTCGCGATCATTTTGTTGGACGCGTCGCTGATCGGTGCAAACGTCGTCGGGCTGGCCACCACCTATGCGCTGGGTGACGCCTTGGGCAAGCCACATTCGCTGCATTGGAAGATCACCCAGGCCCCACTGTTCTACGGTAGCTACGCGGCGCTTCTTGGGATATCGGCTGCGGTTGCGTTCAGCCCCGATCACATCCTCGGTCTTATCACCCAGGGTGTGCAGGCCCTCGCCGGTGTCTTGCTGCCGTCGGCAACTGTGTTCCTGGTCCTGCTGTGCAACGACCGCCCCGTGCTGGGTCCGTGGGTGAATACGTTCCGCCAGAATGCCTTGGCGTGGATGATCGTATGGTCGCTGGTGGTGCTGTCGCTGATATTGACCGCAGTGACGTTCTTCCCCAACCTGTCGACCGCGACCCTGGTGGGCGGCCTTGGCATCGGCGCCTTGCTCGGCGTTGTCGGCGCTGCCGTCGTCTTTGCCGTCGGCTGGTTCGCCGATCGACGCAACGAGCAAGCCGCGGGGCAGGCGCTCGGCGCAGCGGGTCCCCATCAAAGGGTGCTCGACGAGCTCCCGAAATTGACCCGTGCCGAACGCAAAGCCATGCGTGATGAGGTGCGCGCAAACTGGACCATGCCCGCCTTAGCGACACTGGATCGGCCCGTTATGTCGCCTGTGCGTCGGGCCGGGCTGTTGACGCTGCGCGTCTATCTGGTTCTGGCCTGTGTGTTGGTCGTCGTCAAAATCGTCGAGGCCGGTATGGCCTGACCCGCCGAACGATTACGGTCAACTATTCGGCAGCAGAACGATTTTGCCGTGTGTGTGCCGCTGCTCGAGTTCCTCGAAGGCGTCGGCGACCTGGTCAAGCGGAAAGGTCGCGGCGATGTCGAAATCGATGGCGCCGGTGGCGACCAGGTCGGCGATTTCGGCGAGCACTTCCGGTGTCGACGCGTCGGCGCTGCCCTCGGTCTTGGCGCCGACTTCGCCGGCCTTCTGAAACGAGATGATGGTGTCGATCCGCTTGGGTGCGACACCGAGATCCACGGCTAGCTGGACGTAATCCGGGCCGAACAAGTCGATGAACGCGTCGATTCCGTTCGGCGCCGCCGCTCGCAGCCGTTCCGCCAGCCCTGCTCGCGCCATAAGCGATCGGAGTGACGCCGTGCGCGCGCAGCCAGTCGGCGTTGCCTGGTCCTGCAATGCCAAGTACCACCGCCTTGCGGAGGACCAACAATTGCACGACAAGGCTGCCGACTCCGCCCGCAGCTGCCGAAACGGCGACGGTCTCACCGGGTTGGGGCGCGACCGCGCGGACAGCCGCGTACGCCGTCACACCGACGACGTACAGCGAGCCGGCCACCTCCCAACCCAAATGGGGAGGTTTGCGGATCAGCTGACCCACCGGCACGGCGGTGTGGGTGGCGTGGCTGGACCGGCGGAAGCTGAACCCAAGGACCTCGTCGCCGACGGAGAACTCGCCGACCTCGGGTCCTACCGCGGTCACGACGCCGGCAAGGTCGCTACCCTCGCCGGACGGAAACGTGGCGGGGAACATGTCATGCAGCGCCCCGACTCGGATGGCGGCCTCCCCGGGGTTGATCCCGGCCGCACGAACCTCGACCACCACCTCGCCCCGGCCGGGCGACGGCATATCGATGTCGACCACATACAACACCTCACGGCCCCCGTAACGGTCGAACTGTACGGCGCGCGCCATCGCAGCCGTCATCTCGAGCTCCTTACCCCAATCGAAGCTTATGCCCTTGCCCCGCGCCAGCATAGGCGGCCAACCGCCGCCCAGCGGCGGGCATATTGATAAGCCGCTGCCTTGTTCCCAACAGCATTTCGCAGTAGCGTCAAGCGCCGCGGCGTAACTGATGTGCGTATCGACGCTGGCATTGACGTGGAAGGAGTGTCCATGGAGCTTGCCCGGACAACTGTCGCCAGATGGGCGGTCGCCATCCTGGTGGTCGGCGCTGTGAGTACCGGCTGCGGCAGCAACAACAAAGCCTCGTCACCGTCGTCTTCGGCGGCATCCTCGAGTTCTGCCGCTTCATCGACCGGCTCGAACACAGCGGCTCCGTCGGCACAACCCTCGGATTACAGCGCGTTGCTGATCAAGCCGAGCGATATCGGCGGAGATCTCACCGCTCCCAACCCGCCGGTGTTGAATCCCAATAATGCGCCCGGCGTCGCGCAACTGTTCGCCAACGCCGACAGTAGCCGCCGCATCGGGGACACCATCTTGATCGTCGCTGACGCCGCGACGGCGGCGGCTGGACTCGCAAACACCGAAAACAACTACGCGACCAAGGTCACCGGCACGTGGCAGCCCGCCGACGTCGGCTCCAATGGGACAATCATCTCCGGTACTTCGCCAGACAATTCCCAAGCGGTGACCGTGCTGTTGTTCACCGAGGGCAAGGCGCTGGTCAACATGGAATTCGACAGCGCGCCCAACGATCCGATCGATCCAGGCGTTGCGACGGATATCGGCCGCAAGCAAGACGCCGCAATCAAGAACGGGATGCCCAGCTAGCAGTGGATCGCCGACCGATTTAACGGCTTCCCACCACGCCTAACTGCGGGCGCTTCTAGACCAGGCCCAGCAACTGCTATTGCCGGCGCGCCGGCGACGTCAGGCGACGACCTCGATGGGGTCGCCGACGTTCACAGTGTTGAAGTACCACGCGGCGTTGTCCGGGCTCAGGTTGATGCATCCATGACTGACGTTGGCATAGCCCTGCGAGTCCACCGACCATGGGGCGGAGTGCACGTAGACGCCGCTCCAGGTGACGCGGACCGCGTACTGGGCGGTGATCTTGTATCCCTCGGGTGAACTCAGCGGGATGCCGATGGTCCGCGAGTCCATCACGACGGTGCGCTCCTTCGACAGAGCGGTGAAGTCGCCGGTCGGTGTCGGGCGGGTGGGCTTACCCATTGACGCCGGCATCGTGCGGAGCACTTCTCCGTTTCTGCTGACGGTGAAGGTGTGCGCGGAGATGTTGGCAACACCGAGTAACTCGTCACCGGTGTCGAAGCCCGTCGTCAGCGCCTGAACACCGACCGAGACATGGGTGTGGGCGGGCCAATACCGGCTCGGCACCCACTGCACGACATTGCCATCGACCCACTCGAAGCGCCCGGTCATGTTGCTCGGCGAGGTGACGCGAATGGACCGTTCGGCGGCGGTGCGGTCGGTCACCGGCGCGGTGAACGTCACCACGACCGGGTGCGCCACGCCCACCACCGCGCCATTAGCCGGCAGCACCGAAGCAACGCCGGGAACCGGGTTGGGTACCGGGACCGTGGCCACGCTGCGGCTGCCCGATCCCGCCATGGCCATCACTGTGATCGCAACCATAACGAATAGATAACGAACAGCTCGGCGCATGGCGTTCACCCTTCGAGACGGTGCGATCAACACAACCGTATTCTAGTTGGCGTCTACCCATTACCTGTTTTTAGCAAACAGTGGCGTGGTAGCCGGTCGTCACGGTAACGGCCTGGTCACGGCTTGAGTTCGGTCCGGGCACAGGCGAATTCTCCGTGACGGCGGGCAGGCTCGCCAGTTGGCAGTCGGCGAGGCACTAGGCAAGGAGAAGGGATGACCGTCGGCGATCCCTATACGCGGCCGTTAGCGGGTTCCGCCGCACTGGTGCTGATCGACGTGCAGCGCGATTTCCTGGACATCCCAGGCGACGATGCTCCGATGCCGGTTGCAGGTACGCGTGCGGCAATCTCTGCAATGGCCAAGTTGGCGAAAGCCTTCCGTGAACGTGAGCTCCCGATCGTGCACGTCGTCCGGCTGTATCAGCCAGACGGTTCCAACGTCGACCCGGTGCGGCGACGGTTGATTGAGCAAGGTGCGCGGATCGCCGCACCGGGCAGCACCGGCTCACAGATTGCCGCGGAACTGTTGCCCAATGTTGTTGAGCTGGATCATGAATTGCTGCTATCCGGTGGCTTGCAACAGGTTGGGACAGCTGAGCACGTGATGTACAAACCGAGGTGGGGTGCTTTCTTTCACACCGATCTTGAGCGACATCTTCGCGAA
Organism: uncultured Actinomycetota bacterium; assembly: GCA_963728815.1. GTDB lineage: Bacteria > Actinomycetota > Actinomycetes > Mycobacteriales > Mycobacteriaceae > Mycobacterium. The sequence goes on along the minus strand of CAVSLH010000008.1, from coordinate 71,061 downwards.
AGTAGTAGCGACACATTGGTTTTAGCGGGATGTAACTTTCCGAACTGTCCCAGGACATCGATTTACGAGGCCTCCGAACGCGACTTCCGGATTATTTTGGTGTCCGACGCGGTGTCGGGCTTGTATGACCGGGGGGTCGAAGAGTGCCGTGCTATCGGAGTGGACGTTCGAGACCTTTCCGCGACACTGGATTGGCTGGCCCGGTAGCGACGCGTTAGCCTCAGCAACATCAGTGCCCGAAAGAGCCCGAAGGAAGGGGTGCGGGTGCTCTTCCGTCAACTGGAGTACTTCGTCGCGGTCGCCCAGGAACGGCACTTCGCGCGGGCGGCCGAGAAGTGCTACGTTTCGCAACCCGCGCTATCGTCCGCGATCGCCAAGCTCGAACGCGAGCTGAACGTCACGCTGATCAACCGTGGACACAGCTTCGAGGGCCTCACGCCCGAGGGAGAGCGCTTGGTCGTGTGGGCCAAGCGGATTCTCGCCGAACACGACGCGTTCAAGGCCGAGGTCCACGCCGTGCGGTCCGGGATCACCGGCACGCTTCGGCTGGGCACGGTTCCAACCGCCTCGACGACGGCATCACTGGTGCTCTCGGCCTTCTGTTCGGCGCACCCGTTGGTAAAGGTGCAGATCCGTTCCCGGCTGGCTACCACCGAGCTGTATCGACGGTTGCGCGACTTCGAGCTCGACGCGGCCATCGTGCACGCCGCGCCCGACGACACCCATGACGTGGATCTGGTGCCGCTTTATGAGGAGCACTACGTGCTGCTCTCGCCGGCGGACATGCTGCCTCCTGGCGCATCGACGCTGACGTGGCCCGATGCCGCACAACTGCCACTGGCGTTGCTCACGGCCGACATGCGGGACCGTCAGATCATTGACGAGGCATTCGCCGGCCACGCTATCGCAGTCACCCCCCAAGTCGAGACAGACTCCGTTGCTTCACTATTCGCTCAGGTCGCCACTGGCAATTGGGCTTGCATCGTTCCGCACACCTGGCTGTGGACGACCCCAATGGGAGGAGAGATCCGTGCCGTCGAAATGGTCGATCCAGTCCTGAAAGCCGAGATCGGCCTCGCCACCAACTCCGCCGGGCCGGGCTCTCCCGTTGCCCGCGCACTGACCGCATCTGCGCAACAGCTGGCGCTGAACGATTTCTTCGACGCTCAGCTAGTGGGAATCACCCGTCGGCGCTGACCGGCAACGGTGCGGGTGTGGCTGCGCTGGTGGGGTTGAGGCTTGCCAGGTGTCCGCTTTCCACTCCTGCGGCCGGGTCGAGTTCGCAGTCGATGATCGACGGCCCGTTCGACGCGAGCGCCTCGGTCAGTGCCGACTTCAGCTCGGAAGGCTTGGTGACGTGATATCCCTTGCCGCCGAAGGCCTCTGCGATCAGCTCGTGACGGGCCCGCGCATTCAGCACGGTAGGCGCCGGGTCAGTTCCTGAGGCCGCCGTGGCGGCCGTGACCTCGTCGCCGCGATAGACGCCGCCGTTGTTGAGGATGACAACGGTGACTGGCAGTCGGTAGCGGCAGATGGTCTCGATTTCCATGCCGCTGAAGCCAAATGCGCTGTCGCCCTCGATCGCGACCACCGGCTTGCCGGTCTCGACGGCGGCGGCGATGGCGTAGCCCATACCGATACCCATCACACCCCAGGTTCCCGTGTCGAGCCTGTGCCGAGGCGCCTCCATGTCGATGACGTTGCGAGCCAGGTCTAGTGCGTTGGCTCCCTCGTTGACAACATAGACCTCCGGATTCGACTGCAGCACAGAGCGAATGGCGCCGAGCGCATTGTAGAACCGCATCGGGTGCGGATCATCGGCCAGGCGCCGGCGCATCTTGGCGTCGTTGGACGCTTTGCGATCGGCCAGCTCGCTGGTCCATTGCGTGGACGCGACGATCTGATGTGCGGACGCGCCGTCAAGTAGCGCTGACATGACCGAACCGATGTCGCCGGCCAGTGGCGCCGCGATCGGCCGGTTGCTGTCGAACTCCGACGCAGCGATATCAACTTGGACGAACTTGGCATCGGCAGACCATTGCGGCGACTCTCCATGGCCGAGCAGCCAGTTCAGCCGGACGCCGACCAGCAACACCGCGTCCGCGCGGGCGATCGCCAGCGAGCGCGCTGCGGCAATGGACTGCGGGTGCGAGTCCGGCAGTAGTCCTTTGGCCATCGACATCGGCAGGAACGGAATTCCGGTGGTCTCGACAAACTCTCGAATCACATTGTCGGCCTGCGCATACGCCGCGCCTTTGCCAAGCACGATCAGCGGTCGCTGCGCCTGTGCCAGCACGCCGAGCGCGCGATCGACGGCCTCCGGCGCGGGCAGCTGGCGGGGAGCCGGGTCAACGACCCGCCAAATTGTGTCGGCAGCGGCTGAGGCCTCCAGGGCCTGGCCCAGAACATCGCCGGGGATATCGAGGTAGACACCGCCCGGCCGGCCGGAGATCGCGGTGCGAATGGCGCGCGCGACGCCTCGCCCGATGTCCTCGACCCGGCTGATCCGGTACGCCGCCTTCACGAAAGGCCTTGCGGCGTTGAGCTGGTCGAGCTCGCCGTAGTCGCCTCGCTGCAAATCAACCATTGCTCGATTGCTTGAACCTGAGATCTGGATCATCGGGAAGCAATTGGTCGTGGCATTCGCAAGGGCGGCCAGGCCGTTGAGGAAGCCGGGCGCTGAGACCGTCAGGCATACACCCGGGCGGCGGGTGAGGAATCCGGCGGCGGCAGCGGCGTTGCCGGCGGAGGTCTCTTGCCGGAAGCCGATGTAGCGAATTCCAGACGCCTGCGCGACGCGAGCGAGGTCGGTGATCGGGATGCCGACGACCCCGTAGATCGTGTCGATGTAGTTGGCCTTGAGGGCGTCCACCACGAGGTGGAAGCCGTCGGTCAAACGCGTCGCTGCCGCCGCTCCGCCGGGAGATGCCGAAAGTGTAGTCATGTCGCGACTCCTCGTGTGCGTGTCCGTGCTCCGTAATCACTGTGGTCTGCGTGACCCGCCGGTGTCCAAGACCAAGCGGCTATGCAGCGATTCACGCTGTCTATCGACCGGCGATCAGCCCGGTCGTGCGCGACTGATACCGGTTCAATAGCTAGCGGTTATGGACCGTTAGCGGATGGGTATTGGACGACCGACGAGGTAGCGCGGCATGGTCTCGGTAGGAACCGATTTCGCACCTGCGAAAGGAAAGGAGTGCGGTCGATGAGGTCTTACCCGATCACCAGCAGCGAGGTTGCGGCGCCGGCGAAGCTGACCAGCAGACTCTCGAGCCCGCGCATCGCCGATCTGGTCCAGGTGGCGGCAACCCGGCTGCCGGGGGCGCCGGCGCTCGTCGTCACCCCCGATCGCATCCCGCTCAGCTACCGCGACTTGGTCCGACTGGTTGACGACCTGGCCGGGCAGTTGACGCGGGGTGGCCTGCTGCCGGGTGATCGGGTCGCACTGCGCGCGGCTAGCAACGCCGAATTCGTCGTCGGCTTGTTGGCGGCGTCTCGAGCGGACCTGATCGTGGTCCCGTTGGATCCGGCCCTGCCGGTCAGCGAGCAGTGCGCCCGCAGCGAAGCGGCGGGCGCGCGGGTGGTGCTCGTCGATGGCGCCGGGCCCGGCGACAGGCGCGAATCGATGCTGCCGTGGTGGCCGATCGCGGTGTCCGTCGGCCGCAACAGTGGTGCCCTGGAAGGCGACCTGTCAGTCCAGCTGGACACTTCCACGCCGCCCAACCCAGTGAATTCGACCCCCGACGGGCTCCGGCACGACGACGCCATGATCATGTTCACCGGCGGGACAACGGGTTTGCCGAAGATGGTCCCTTGGACCCACGCAAACATCGCCAGCTCAGTCCGGGCCATCATCGCCGAGTACCGGCTCGGCCCGCAAGATGCGACCGTCGCGGTGATGCCGCTCTACCACGGACACGGGCTGATTGCCGCGTTGCTGTCGAGCCTGGTATCCGGAGGTACGGTGTTGCTGCCCGCTCGCGGGCGGTTCTCGGCGCGCACATTCTGGGATGACATCGACGCCGTCCGGGCCACCTGGTACACGGCGGTTCCGACGATTCACCAGATCCTGTTGGAGCGCGCTGCCACCGACTCACCGGCGAGGCAACGAGCCGCACTGCGCTTCATCCGCAGTTGCAGCGCGCCGCTCACCCCCGAAACGGCGCAAGCGCTGCAAGACGAGTTCTCGGCACCGGTGGTGTGCGCTTTCGGCATGACCGAAGCCACTCACCAGGTGACCACCACCGGCCTCGATAGAAACGAAAACCCTGCCGCAACAACAGGTCTCGTGGGAAGATCAACTGGAGCCCAGATCCGGATCGTCGGGTCCGACGGCCAGCCCCTCCCCCCGGGTGCCGTCGGGGAGGTCTGGCTGCACGGCCCCACCGTGGTGCGCGGCTACCTTGGCGATCCGGCGATAACCGCAGCCAACTTCACCCATGGATGGTTGCGCACCGGTGATCTGGGGTCATTGTCGGCGGATGGCGACCTGAGCATTCGCGGCCGGATCAAGGAACTCATAAACCGGGGCGGCGAGAAAATTTCGCCGGAGCGCGTCGAAGGCGTGCTGGCCGGCCATCCCAACGTGCTGGAGGTTGCCGTGTTCGGCGTCCCGGACAAGATGTACGGGGAGACAGTGGCCGCGGTGATTGTTCCCCGGGGATCCGCTTCGCCGACCCCGGCGGAGCTTGCGGTGTTCTGCCGCGAGCGTCTGGCGGCCTTCGAGGTGCCCGCCAGCTTCCAGGAGGCGAGTGCCCTACCGCACACCGCGAAAGGCTCGCTCGACCGCCGCGCCGTTGCAGAACAGTTCAGCCGTGGAGCGTGATACGGGAAGGGTTGTGCGGGAAGGGTTGTCGACAAACAGTCATTGCGAGGACGCAGCCAAGTTCGAAGCCAAGTTTCCCCAAGCGGCGCGCGCACCCGAATCTCCGATGCGGTAGGTCTGCACAAGCGTGGCCACGGCGGCAGCGATGACCAGCACCCCGACCACTGCGTGCATGGCGAGTTTCACCGTACGTCCGCGTGCCTGACGAATGTGGACGGCGGCCAGCAGGGTGAGAGCGGCCACCAGTGCCGCCACGATGTAGATCAGGGTTTCGCCGCGTTCTTGGTGAACCCGGACCGGGGGTGACGCACCGACCTTTCCTACCAACCACGCACCCGAGCTGGCGGTCAATGGGGTCAAGATGAGCGTGACCACCGACAGCACCAGAACCAGCCAGATCAGTCGCCGCCGCGCCGCGGGCCACAGCGCGCAGATGATCGCCAGGATCGCTGCCAGCGGGCCCAGGACGACGACGAAATGGTTGAGCAGGATATGGGCGGGAAGTCCGTTAACCGTCGACATGGGTCAGGTGACTCATGCCGTGGTCTTCACTTTGGCCGCTGCGGATTCCGGCATGGGTTCATATCGGACAAACGAACGGGTGAATGATGCAGCCCCGTGCGCCAATGAGCGCAAGTCGATTGCGTAGCGTGTCAGCTCGACTTGAGGGACCTCGGCTTTCACCACGGTACGTTCGTGGCCCGCGGTGTCGGTACCGAGCACCCGGCCGCGACGACCCGACAGGTCGCCCATCACCGCGCCGACATAATTGTCGGGGACCAGCACCGAGATCTCGTCGATCGGCTCGAGCAAGGTCACCTTGGTCGCAGCTGCCGCCTCCCGCAGCGCCAGCGCGCCGGCCATCTGGAAGGCGAAGTCAGAGGAGTCGACGCTGTGGGCCTTGCCGTCGAGCAGAGTGACCCGGATATCGACCACCGGGTAGCCGGCGTGCACCCCCTTTTCCATTTGCGCGCGGACGCCCTTCTCCACACTGGGGATGAATTGCCGCGGCACCGCTCCGCCGACGACCTTGTCCAGGAACTCGAACCCGGAGCCCTCCGGCAGGGGTTCCACCTCGATGTCGCACACAGCGTACTGGCCGTGTCCGCCGGATTGCTTGATGTGGCGGCCATGGCCTTTCGCTTTGCCGCTGATGGTTTCCCGCAGCGGCACGCGGAGCTCTACCGTGTCCACCGTGACGCCGTACCGGTTGGCGAGCGCGTCGAGTACAACACCGGCATGGGCTTCGCCCATACACCAGAGCACTATCTGGTGCGTCTCCTGGTTCTGCTCGATGCGCAGTGTCGGGTCTTCGGCGGCCAGCCGCCCGAGCCCTACCGACAGCTTGTCTTCGTCGGTCTTGGCATGCGCCTGGATGGCGACCGGTAGCAGCGGCTCCGGCATTGTCCAGGGCTTCAGCACCAGGGGCTCGGACTTGTCCGAGAGCGTATCGCCGGTTTCGGCCCGACTCAGCTTGCCGATTGCGCAGATGTCGCCCGCCACCACGGCTGCCGCGGTGCGCTGCTGCTTGCCGAGCGGGAACGACAGGACTCCGATGCGTTCGTCTTCGTCGTGGTCAGGGTGCGTATTACTAGCCCCGTTGGACTCCCCGAAAAAGGACGCAAAATGACCCGACACATGAACCGTCGTGTCGGGCCTGATGGACCCGGAGAACACCCTGACCAGGCTGACCCTGCCGACGTAGGGGTCTGACGTCGTCTTCACCACCTCTGCAAGCAATGGCGCGTCAGCGTCACAGGCCAGCTCGGCATGCGGAGCGCCCTGCGGCGTAAAGACCTCCGGTAGTGGGTGTTCCATCGGAGATGGGAATCCGCGGGTGGCAATCTCCAGTAATTCCAGGGTGCCGACACCGGTGCCACTACACACCGGGATCACCGGGAAGAAGGAACCCCGGGCAACGGCTCTCTCCAGATCCTGAATCAGCACCGACTCGTCGATCGTCTCGCCGCCGAGGTAGCGCTCCATCAACGACTCGTCCTCGGACTCCTCGATAATTCCCTCGATCAGCGTGCCGCGCGCGTCCTCGATCCGGTCGGCGTCCGGCTGATCCGGCGGTTGCATGGTCCGGTTGCCGCCGGCGTACTTGTAATGCGTCTGCGACAACAGTCCAATCAGGCCGTCGTCGGTCGGCAGGTAAAGCGGTAAAACCCTGTCGCCGAACGCGTCTTGTGCGGCGGCCAGTGCCTCCCGGTAGTTCGCCCGGGTGTGGTCGAGCTTGGTGATCACCACGGCGCTGGGCATGCCGACCTGGCGGCATTCCTGCCAGAGGGATTTGGTCGGCTCGTCGACACCCTCGTTTGCCGCGATCACGAACAGCGCGCAATCCGCCGCTCGTAACCCGGCCCGTAGCTCGCCCACGAAGTCGGCGTATCCGGGTGTGTCGACAAGATTGACCTTGATGCCGCCGTGCGAAAGGGAGGCCACGGCAACGCCAACCGACCGCTGTTGCCGGATCTCCGCCTCGTCGAAGTCGCAGACCGTGGTGCCGTCCACGACTGAGCCCGGTCGGGACAACACCCCGCCCGCGACCAGCAGGGCCTCGACGAGGGTGGTCTTACCGCCCCCGGACGGCCCTACCAAAACCACATTGCGAACGCCGCCCGGACCGTCCGCTGTGGGAGCGACTCCCGCGCCCTGGGAAGTATTCGCTCTGTCCGCCATGACTTTCCTCCAACTTTCCCAGGTCGCATCCCGCCGTCACCTAACTAGCCACCATTCCCCCAACTGCCGTTCACCACAAGACCACCGGGCCGGATCGATAGATCCGGAAACGACGGCGGTGGGTGGAACATGTGGAATAGGCGATGCCGGCCGCCGACAGTTTACGCGGCCCGGGTTGGGTGTGCCGGATGGTCAGAGTCGGGGCGAGATCCTCTGGCGCTCGGCCGAACGCGGTGATTTGCCACCCACACGACGAACCATGCCGTGCAGGCGATAGCCACGATGACAAAGCTCGGTGGCAGATCGAACATCGCCGATACCCCGAGCCCCAGCCAGACCGACACTGTGCTGATGACCGCCGAGATGAGCATGGCGATGCCGGGCCTGGCTGTCAGCATGATGGCGGTCGCGGCGGGTGTGACGACGAGGGCGAAGAGCAGCAAGGTTCCGACGGCTTGGACGGCCATCGTCACCGCGAGCCCCAGCAGTGCCATGAAGATGATCGATAACGCCCGCACCGGTACGCCTTTGGCCTCGGCGACCTGGAAGTTGAGCGACGCGAACAGCAACGGGCGATAGATGAAGCCAATGCTGAGAGCCAGGAGTATCAACAGACCCGCGAAAGTGACTAGTTGTCCGTGCGAGATGGCCAGCAGGTTTCCGAACAGAATGTTCGTCATTGTGCTGGATGCCTTGGTGGCCAGCGAATTGAAGAACAATGCCAGGCCAATGGCCATCGCCAAGACTGTGCCGGTGGCGACATCGCGCTCGGCGGCCCGTTTGCCCAGCGCTCCGATGACGAGCGCGCCACCCACGCAGAAGACCCCGAGGCCGAAAGCAACGGGCAGACCGACCAACACCGCACCCGTCGCGCCTGGCAGGCCGATTTCTGCCAGGGCGTGCGCCGCAAACGCGGTATTGCGCACAACGACGAAATAACCGATGAGGCCGGCGGCGAGCGCCACGATGGTCCCGCCCAGCAGCGCATCCCGCATGAACGGAGACGTCAAGGTGGGCCACCAGTCTTCCTGGTAGCCTACGGCGACCAGACGGGTTGTCATAAGACACTCCTCATGTAGAGCTCCCCTTGCGGGGTGCGGAAAACGTCGATCGGGCTGCCATAAATGTGACTGAGCAACGCGTCGTCGACCACGCCGTCCATGGTGCCGTAATGCGCGTGCCCGTCCAGCAGGTAGATCGCGCTGTCGAGCACGTTCAGCACAGGATTCAGATCGTGCGCGACGACGAGGACCGTGACGCCCAGGTCCTTGTGCAGGCGGTGGAGTAGCTTGACGATCTCGCGCTGGCTACGTAGGTCCAGTGATGCCAGCGGCTCGTCGAGCATCAGCAGCTTGGGCCGCGCGACCAGCGCCTCGGCGATCGCCACCCGCTGGCGTTGCCCGCCGGACAACTCGGAGAGGCGTTTGCCGGCAAATTCCGTCGCGTGCATCGACTGCAGGGCCTCCTCGACGCGGCGACGTTGCGCAGCTGTGGTGCGCCCGAAGGCCCACTTGTAGCCGGTCAGCCCAAGCATTACCGCGTCGGCCGCTCGGATCGCGTGATCAGAGCGGAAGGCGTAATTCTGCGACAGGTAGCCGATCGAGTGGTTGTCCTCGCCCGGACGTTTGCCGAATACCCGGACGTGTCCGGAGGCCACCGGGATCAGTCCCAGGATCACCTGCAGGAGCGTGGTTTTGCCCGCTCCGTTAGCTCCGATAACGGCGACGATCCCGCCAGACGGCACCTCGAAGGTCGCCTCCTGCCAGAGCAGCCGTCCGCCGCGCACAACGCTGACGTCGTCGAACGCCAGCGCTGTGGAATCCGGGTCAGGGGGGAACACCGAGCGCCTTGGCCAAACTGTCGAGTTGGTCGACCTGCCAACCCTGGAACGATTTCTCCCCTGGCGCCACCGTCTCCGTGACGTTCACGATTGGCACGCCAGCCTGTTTGGCAGCCGCACGGATCTCCTCCGGCACCGACCCTTGGGTCTGGGTGTTATAGATCAGCACATTGATCTGACGGTGAGCGAGCGCCGTGCGGAACGCCTCAATATCAGCCGGGGACGGATCGGTCTCGTTTGTGACGGCTCGCTGGTAGCCTCCGGGGGTTTTGTCGACCAAGCCGAGTGCCGCCGCCATATAGTCGAAGACGCTCTCGGTCGCGGCATACGATTTGCCCGACGTCTCTCCTTTGATCTTGGCGATGAGATCCGTGTAGGGCTTGAGGTCGGCGCTGAATGCGGACCGCTGCCCGGCGAAATAGTTGGCCGCAGAGGAAGACAACTCGGTCAGCTCGGCGGTTACCGCGTCGGCGACTGCGGTGACCGCCGACGGGTTGTACCACAGATGCGGGTTGGCGCCATCCGGGGTTTTGGTCACCGCGGCGGCACTGACGACGGGGGCGTTGGGAGCGGTGGTAGCAGCCAGCTTCGAGGCCCACACGTCGTAACCCGCGCCGTTGACGACGACGAGCTGTGCGTGGGAGAAGAGCTCGGCATCCGCCGGCGCGGGCTCGTAGTCGTGCGGGTCAACCGACGAACTCGCCAGAACCGTTGTTACCTTCGCACAGTTTCCGCCGAGCGTCGAGACGATGTCGCCCCACTGGTCCACGCTGGCTACCACATTGATCGGGGCGGTCGGGCACGGCGGCGCGGTTGATGCACCGGAACTGGATGATTTGCCGGGCTTCGAGAAACACCCCGTCAGCACCAGTGCAACCCCGAGGGCAATTGTGGCGGCAGACCGAATCGTGCGCAGATCGCCAAGTGTCTGACGACAGCCAAGCATCACATGAGAACGATAACCGTTGCCGACTGAAGGGTCGCGCTGCTTTCCGATGTGATCAGGCGTGCCAGCTGGACCAGCGGCGCACTGTGACCGCGATTACCGGACCGTTCAACGGAACCGATTGGTATTGAGCGTATTTGGCGCGCAGCAGCCGGTATCCAGTGCGCATCGCCTCGTCGTCCCGATGTATTGCGGCGACACCGTCGACTCGGACCCACCACAACTGCGTCCAATCGTCGGCGTAGTGGTCGACCAGCAGGCTGGCCTGTGGATTGTTCTCGATGTTGGCTAAGCGGCGCAGCCGTTGCGTCGTTTTCGGTTTGGCGTCGACAGCGGTGTACACAACGTCATTACTGTCACCACCGACCGCGAAGACCACCGGCACCAAATGCGGTATGCCGTCGGTAGTGATGGTGGCCAGTCGTGCTACCGGGGACTGCGTGAACCTGACCCTCGGGTCGAATTCGCCCACCATGTCAGCTTAGGGGCCACCTCGGGCCGTTCCGGCCCGCTCGGAAGTTTGGGGTCGCCGCGCTAGGTTAACCGGATGCGGGCGGAGACGCAGATCACGAACCTCCTCTATCGCTATGCCGAATGCATCGACACCGGCGACCTGACAGGGGCGGCAGCGCTCTTCGAGCATGCTCGTATCCGGGTCGGCGTCGAGGAAACGATCGATGCGGCCCGGCTGCTCGCGATCTGGAAGTCGCTGATCGTGCTCCATGCGGACGGGACACCCCGAACCAAGCACGTGACCACCAATCCGATCATCGAGGTCGACGAGGACGCCGGCACCGCGAGTTGCCGCAGCTACTACACGGTGCTGCAGCAGACCGACGGGTTTGGGCTGCAGACCATCGTCGCCGGCCGCTATCACGACCGATTCGAACGTGTCGACAGCCAGTGGCGGTTCTCCTACCGCGACCTCACACTCATCGACATGGTGGGTGATGTCAGCCACCACCTCACTTATCCCATTACGCCGACCCCGATGGGCTGACCAAGGATCCTCAAGGATCTAGGCCACCTGGGGCCTGAGATGTCCCGGATAGCTATCTGCACTACGGTTGGGTACACAAAGTCGTGCCGCCCAGAACCTAAGGCTGGGACAATTCTGGTTCTTACCCGGATGCAGGAGGTTACCGGATGAGCAAATGGCACCACCGCTCCCTCTGGTGGTCATGGTTAGTCAGCGTGTTGGCTGCGGTCGGTCTTGGCCTGGGCCTGGCGACGGTGCCGGCGTCGGCGTCGCCATCCACGCTGGCGCTCGACCGGTTCAGCGACCGGCCGGCGACACCGCTCGATCCCGCGGGGATGGTTGCGCCGCAGGTGGTCAATATCAACACCAGGTTTGGCTACAACAACGCTGTGGGAGCGGGAACCGGGATCGTTGTCGATCCAGGCGGTGTCGTGTTGACCAACAACCACGTGATTTCGGGCGCTACCGATATCAGCGCATTCGCCGTCGGAAATGGCCAGAGGTACGCCGCCGACGTGGTTGGCTACGACCGCACCCAGGACGTCGCGGTGCTGCAGCTTCGTGGCGGGGGCGGCCTTCCCGCCGCCGCAATCGGTGGCGGGGTCGCGGTCGGCGAGCCGGTCGTCGCGCTGGGCAACACCGGTGGCCAGGGCGGAGCGCCCAGTGTGATGCCGGGCCGCGTGGTCGCACTCAACCAGACCGTCAATGCATCGGACTCCCTGACCGGCGCCGAAGAGACGCTGAGCGGGTTGATCCAGGTCGACGCGCCGATCAAGCCCGGCGACTCGGGCGGGCCGATTGTCAACAACGGCGGGCAGGTGGTCGGCATGAACACGGCTGCCACCGACAGCTTCAAGATGTCCGGCGGACAGGGCTTCGCCATCCCGATCGGTCAGGCGATGGGGGTCGCCGGCGCGATCCGTGCCGGCGCCGGGTCGCCGAGTGTGCACATCGGCCCGACGGCCTTCCTTGGCCTGGGCGTTATGGACAACAACGGCAATGGCGCGCGGGTCGAACGCGTGGTCGGGAGCGGTCCCGCCGCGGGCGCTGGGATCTCCGCCGGCGACGTCATCACTTCGGTAGATGGCGTCCCCATCAACTCGGCCACCGCGATGACGGATGTGCTCGTCCCACATCACCCAGGGGACACCATCGCGGTGAGTTACCGCGCCAGGTCGGGCGGCGACCGCACCGTGAACGTGACCTTGGCGGACGGGCCTCCGGCCTGACGTCCGTCCAGGATATTGCCTGGCTCTCGGCCAATTCGTTTGCGGCCAGACCTGATTCCCTGTGTCCCGCCTCGGGTACCCGTGGCATCGTGGAATTGATGAACGACGCACGAGACCCTGTCGAGCACAATCCCGCAGGGGGCAGTCACGTCGAAGGCGGTGTGGTCGAGCACCCGACTGCCAAGGACTTCGGCAACGCGGCCATACTGCCCGCCGACCCGACCTGGTTCAAGCACGCGGTTTTCTACGAGGTGCTGGTCCGGGCATTCTTCGACGCCAGTGCGGACGGTTCGGGTGATCTGCGTGGACTCATAGACCGCCTGGACTACCTGCAGTGGCTCGGTATCGACTGCATTTGGTTGCCTCCGTTCTATGACTCACCGCTGCGTGATGGGGGCTATGACATTCGGGACTTCTACAAGGTGCTGCCCGAGTTCGGCACCGTCGACGATTTCGTCGCGTTGGTCGACGCGGCTCACCGGCGGGGTATCCGGGTCATCACCGATCTGGTGATGAACCACACCTCTGAGTCGCACCCATGGTTTCAGGAGTCCCGCCGCGACCCCGACGGACCATACGGCGACTATTACGTGTGGAGCGACACCAGCGAGAAGTACGTCGACGCCCGGATCATCTTCGTCGACAGTGAAGAGTCGAACTGGACGTTCGATCCGGTCCGCCGCCAGTTCTTCTGGCACCGGTTCTTCTCCCACCAGCCGGATCTGAACTACGAGAACCCGGCCGTGCAGGAGGCGATGATCGACGTTCTTCGCTTTTGGCTCGACCTCGGTATCGACGGGTTTCGCCTCGATGCGGTGCCCTACCTGTTCGAGCGTGAGGGAACCAACTGTGAGAACCTGCCCGAGACGCACGCTTTCCTCAAGCGCGTCCGCAAAGTAGTCGACGACGAATTCCCGGGCCGGGTGCTGCTGGCCGAGGCCAATCAGTGGCCGGGCGATGTCGTCGAATACTTCGGCGAAGCCAGCACGGGTGGCGACGAATGCCACATGGCGTTTCACTTCCCGCTGATGCCGCGCATATTCATGGCGGTCCGCCGGGAGTCGCGGTTTCCGATCTCGGAGATCATGGCGCAGACGCCGCCGATCCCTGATATGGCTCAGTGGGGGATCTTTCTGCGCAACCACGACGAGTTGACGCTGGAAATGGTGAGCGACGAAGAGCGCGACTACATGTATTCCGAGTACGCCAAGGATCCGCGGATGAAGGCGAATGTCGGAATCCGCCGCCGGCTGGCGCCGCTGCTGGAGAACGACCGCAACCAGATGCAGTTGTTCACCGCGCTGCTGCTGTCGCTGCCCGGCTCGCCGGTGCTCTACTACGGCGACGAGATCGGTATGGGCGACGTGATCTGGTTGGGGGATCGCGACGGGGTGCGGACTCCGATGCAGTGGACACCGGACCGCAACGCCGGATTCTCCACCGCCAACCCTGGCCGGCTGTACCTGCCGCCCAGCCAGGACCCCGTTTACGGCTACCAGGCGGTCAATGTCGAGGCGCAACGCGACACCTCGACATCCCTGCTCAACTGGACCCGCACCATGCTTGCGGTGCGACGGCGGCACGACGCGTTCGCCATCGGGACGTTCCGGGAATTAGGAGGGTCGAACCCGTCGGTGCTGGCGTTCGCGCGTGAAGCCGCAGGTGAAGATGGCGACGTCGTGCTGTGCGTCCACAACCTGTCGCGGTTCCCGCAGCCTATCGAACTGAACCTGCAGCATTGGAGCGGCTACACGCCGGTCGAGCTGACCGGGCAGGTGGAGTTTCCGCGCATCGGTCACCTGCCCTATCTGCTGACACTGCCAGGACACGGGTTCTACTGGTTCCAGTTGTCCGCATCTGAGGAGAACGCATGACTCTGCCAGCCAAGCTGCCTTGGTCTGAGTGGCTGCCACAGCAACGTTGGTACGCCGGACGCAATCGCGAGCTGTCCGCCGCTGAGCCTGGCGCAGTCGTCCCCCTTCGAGACGACCTAGACCTGGTCCTGGTCGACGCCGACTACACCGACGGTTCGTCGGAGCGCTATCAGGTGATCGTCGGGTGGGATTGCATGCCGTTATCCGAGTACAGCACCGTAGCCACGATCGGCGCTGCTGACGATCACACCGGCTTTGACGCGCTGTATGACGTCGACGCCCCGCAGTTCCTGCTGTCCTTGATCAACTCGTCAGCCGTCCGTGATTCGTCCGGCGCCCGAGTGACGTTCACCAAGGAACCCGATGTCGAACTGCCGCTGGGGGCGCAGCCGCACGTCTCCGACGCCGAGCAGTCCAACACCAGCGTGATCTTCGATCGACGCGCCATCTTCAAGGTGTTCCGTCGCGTCAGCAGTGGTATCAACCCTGATATCGAACTGAACCGGGTGCTCGGCCGCGCCGGCAACCCGCACGTGGCCCGATTGCTCGGCACCTACGAGATAGCCGCGCCAGACGCCGATATCTCGCCGTCCGCCACCGGCGTGTGCCCCCTAGGCATGGTGACCGAGTATGCGGCCAACGCGGCTGAAGGCTGGGCAATGGCTAGCGCCAGCGTTCGCGACCTGTTCGCAGAGGGCGACTTGTATGCCTACGAAGTCGGCGGTGACTTCGCCGGCGAGTCCTACCGGCTCGGCGAAGCGGTTGCGTCCGTGCACGCCACCCTGGCCGAGTGCCTCGGAACAGCGCAGACAACCTTCCCGGTGGACCACGTACTGGCGCGGTTGTCGTCGACGGCGGCGCTGGTTCCTGAACTGGCGCAGTACGCGGAAACTATCGAAGAGCGATTTCAGAAGCTTGCGAATGAGACGATCACCGTTCAGCGGGTGCATGGTGATCTGCACCTGGGACAGGTGCTGCGTACCCCGGAGAGTTGGTTGCTGATCGACTTCGAAGGTGAGCCGGGCCAGCCGCTGGACGGGCGGCGCGCGCCGGATTCGCCGTTGCGCGACGTGGCCGGTGTCTTGCGCTCCTACGAGTACGCTGCCTACGGGCCACTGGTGGACCAGGTCGCCGACAAGCAGCTTGCCGCCCGCGCTCGGGAGTGGGTCGAACGCAATCGCACCGCGTTCTGCGACGGCTATGCGGCTGCGTCAGGAATCGACCCACGCGATTCGGGGCTGCTGCTGGCCGCCTACGAACTCGACAAAGCCGTCTACGAGGCCGGATATGAGGCGCGGCACCGGCCCGGATGGCTGCCGATCCCGCTGCGGTCAATCGCCCGGCTCACCGCTGCTTAGGCGCCCCGCAGGAACAGCTGTCCGCTGCGCGCACTGAGGGTTTCTGAAAGCATGTTCGCGTGGCGAGTGAGATTTACAACAGTGAGACGCGGTTGTCGTGGGTGCTGGCAGCGCAGGCCGGCGTGCTGGGAGCGACCGCATTCACCCACTCCGCCGGATACTTTGTGACCTTCATGACCGGCAACGCCCAACGCGCTGTGCTGGGATACTTCCGGCACGATGTGTTGCTGTCGGTCACGGCGGGATTGCTACTGCTGTGCTTCGTCGCCGGCGTGGTGACTGCGTCATGGTGCAGGCGGCATTTCTGGGTGGCGCATCCGCACGGCCCGACCGTGCTGACCACCGTCAGTCTGGTGGCCGCCACCGCGCTCGACATTCTGGTGGGCCGATGGGATCAGAACCAGCTCGATTTCATGCCAATTCTGCTGGTGGTCTTCGGTATTGGCGCTTTGAACACGTCATTCGTCAAGGACGGCGAGGTGTCGATCCCGATTAGCTATGTGACCGGCACGCTGGTCAAGATGGGCCAGGGCATCGAACGTCACATCGCCGGTGGAAAAGCAGCGGACTGGCTCGGCTACTTTCTGTTGTTCGCCAGCTTCGTGGTGGGCGGCGCGGTGGGCGGCTTCATCAGCTTGGTCGTCAGTGGGACGCAGATGCTGGCGGTGGCCGCGGTCGTGTGTGCGTTGACAACTGGTTACACGTACTTCCACGAGGATCGCCGCGCTCTGTTGGATTAGCGCCCTGTCTGAATAAGCCCTGTCCCACCCAAAAAGCATCGGCAGCAGCGCTGGCCGTTGCGCTGCTGCCGATGCCGGCTTTGTTTCTCAGGCGGCCCTTAAGCAGAGTTGTTGCCGCCGTTGAGCACTTGCTGGATGTCGGGCTTCATGGCAACCAGCTGTTGGTTCCAGTAGGGCCACGAGTGTGTCCCATTGGTCGGGAAGTTGAACACTGCGTTGCGTCCACCCGCGGCCGCGTAGTTGTTCTGGAAGGTTTGGTTGGTGCGCAGGGTGAGGCCTTCGAGGAACTTCGCCGGCATGTTGTCGCCACCGAGGTCGCTCGGTGTGCCGTTACCGCAGTAGATCCAGATCCGGGTGTTGTTGGCGACCAGCCGCGGAATCTGGACCATCGGGTCGTTGCGTTTCCACGCCGGGTCGGTGGAAGGACCCCACATGCTGTTGGCGTTGTAGCCGCCCGCGTCGTTCATCGCCAAGCCGATCAGCGTCGGCCACCAGCCCTCAGACGGGTTGAGGAAGGCCGACAGTGCGGCGGCGTAGGGGAACTGCTGCGGGTAGTACGCGGCCAGGATCAGTGACGAACCACCCGACATCGACAGGCCCACCGCCGCATTGCCGATCGGTGAAACGTTCTTGTTGGCCTGCAGCCAGGTGGGCATCTCCTGGGTCAGGAACGTCTCCCACTTGTAGGTGTAGTTCTGACCGTTGCCCTGCGACGGCTGGTACCAGTTGCTGTAGAAGCTGGACTGGCCGCCGACGGGCATGATCACCGACAGGCCGGACTGGTAGTACTCCTCGAAGGCCGGGGTGTTGATGTCCCAACCGTTGTAGTCGTCCTGTGCCCGCAGACCGTCGAGCAAGTAGACCGCGTGCTGTCCGCCCCCCTGGAACTGGACTTTGATATTGCGGCCCATCGACGGTGATGGCACCTGCAGGTATTCCACTGGAAGACCCGGCTTGGAAAACGCCCCCGCGGTCGCTGTGCCGCCTACGGCACAGACAAGACCGGATAACAGGGCAGCTCCTATAGCCGCGATAGCCAGCCGGCGGGGCAAACTTGCCGTTGCGCCACGCAACTTTTCAACGAACTTCATAGCTTCTACCCATCCCAACTTTCATCTGCCGCATGATGCGGTGGAATCTGTCTGGGCGAGTGAAACACGGGGGGAGCGCGTAATTCGTTTGTCATGGCCGCACTGGGAAGTCGCGGTTGTCTAACGATTGAGAGTCGGCCCGGAATCGGCGCGGAACCGGCCCTGCCTCGTCGCATTCAGGTCACGATTGGCTGTCGGATCTGGGCTGCTGTCTTGAAAAGCGACGACGCATGCGATATCTCGATCCCCGGCCTAGGAGACCAGGCGGCGCAACAGAGTTGACGCCGTCACGATTCCGATTACCGCCGCCACCACCAACACGACGATGTCCGCCGGGTTGAATGGGGTGCCGATCAGCAGCGCCCGCAACGCGTCGACCTCGTAACTGAGCGGGTTGACCCTGCTCAGCGCGTGCAGCCAGGCGGGCATCACGTCGACCGGGTACAGCGCATTGGACGCAAAGAACAACGGCATCGTGATGGCTTGTCCGATACCCATCAGGCGATCGCGACTGCGAACCAGCCCGGCCAGCGTCATCGACAGGCACGCGAAAAACGCCGCGCCGAGCATGACGACGGCCATCGCCGCCAGGATCCGCAGTGGATTGATGGTCAGGCCGACGTCCATCAGATAGGCCAGCGCCATCACGCCGACGACCTGGGCGACCGATCGCACGCCGGCCGCGAATGCCTTGCCAGTAATCAATGCCGATGCCGGCGCCGGCGTCACCATGAGTTTGGCGAGAATGCCGGCGTCTCGATCCCAGATGATCTGTATGCCGTAGAAGATCGAGATGAACAGCGCCGACTGGGCGATGATCCCCGGTGCCAGGAAGGCCAGATAGGACACCGACCCGGTGTCGATGACGTGTAGGTGGCTGAACGTGGTTCCGAAGATGAGCAACCACAGCGCCGGTTGCACCATCCGGGTAACGAGTTCGGTGCGGTCGTGCTGCAGCTTCTGTAGTTCGACGATCGCGAATGCACTGATGCGGCCCAACGTTGCGCGCACCCTTTCCCGTCCGTGTGGGGCGCGGACCAGGGTTACTTCTATGGCGTGGTCAACCGACACGGCGGGCAACCTTTCTGCTGGAACGGATTTCGCGGATACCAGACCCAGACGACGCTGCTTCTTCTGCCGATTCAGAGGCCAAGTCTCCGGCCGTGTAGTGGCGGAACACATCCTCGAGCGTGGCGCCGGGTGACACCGTCGACTTCAACTTGCTGGGCGTTCCTACCGCCCGTAACTGACCGTGATGCATCAGCGCGACCCGATCGCACAGCGTGTCGGCCTCCTCCATGTAATGGGTGGTGAGCAGCACCGTCATGCCGAACTGAGCCTGCATGTTCTGCACTTGAGTCCAGACGCGGTCGCGTGCGATCGGATCCAGCCCTACCGTCGGTTCGTCGAGCACCAGCAGCGACGGGCGGTTGACCAGTGCTTGGGCCACCTCTAGGCGGCGGACCATGCCACCGGAGTAGGTCGCTGCCAGCCGGTCGGCCACGTCGAGTAGCTCCATGGCGTCCAGCGCTTGATCTACCCGTTCGGCCCGGCAGGCGCGCGGCACACCGTACAACCGTGCGAACCACTGCACGTTCTGCCGGCCAGTCAACGCAGGCTCGATCGAAAGTTGTTGCGGAACATAGCCGATATTGCTCCGGATATCGATGGTCTGATCGCGGGCGTCCATGCCGAAGATGCGCAGTTCGCCCTGCTGCACCGGCGTCAAAGTGGTGAGCATGCGCACCACCGTCGTCTTCCCCGCGCCGTTGGGTCCAAGTAGGCCCATGGTCTCGCCGGGCCGCACCTGCAATGTCACGTCATCGACGGCGGTGAACTGGCCATAGCGATAGGTGAGGTTGCGGCAGTCGATTGCCATCGGCAGTGATCCGCTCATGCTCGCTCCTGCAATAGTCGGGTCATCGTGTCAATGACCTCCAATCCCTTTGTCAGAGCCTCGATTTGATCGTCATCAAGTTCGGCAAGCACTTCGGACAGCAATGCTCGCCGTGCGGCCCGAGACGCGTCGACGATCTGCTGGGTGGGCTCGGCGAGCCGTAACCGGCCGACGCGGCGGTCCGTCTCGCCGACGGTCCGGATAAGTAAGCCGTTGGCTACCAGCTTGGAGACCAAGGTTGAGGCGGTGTTGGGCACCAGCCCGAGTTCCGCGGCGGCAACGCTGACCGAGATCCCCGCTCGCCGGCCGACGAGCCACAACAGCTCCGACTGCGATTCGGTGAGCCGCGCGGAATCGAGACCGTGACCGGCTGACCGTCGGAGTTGCCGACGGAATCTGCCGACGACGCCGAACACCTCGGCGACCAGGTGGGTGCGTGCCTTCACTGTTTCGATAATACCTCTGTATACAAGCTATATATGTGTACGAGCTGTGTGTGAGCTAGATTCGGGCTACTTTTCCAGGCGATGGAGGACGACGTCCGTCAGTGCCCCGTTTTCGACGCTCGCAGTCATGTAGCTGCAGAACGGTTGCCGGCGGCGATCCGTTGGCGAGCCTGGATTAAGCAGGCGCAACCCGGTTTTGGTCGTCGTATCCCAGGGGATGTGACTGTGTCCGAACACCAGGACCTCGCTGTCCGGATACAGCCGCGACATCCGGGCTTCGCGGCCGGTCGCGGCGCCGGTCTCGTGCACAACCGTGAAACGCACACCTGCCAACACCGCCTCCGCTCGTTCCGGCAGCCGTGCCCGCAATGCGGGCCCGTCGTTGTTTCCCCAGCACGCGACCAGCCGAGCGGCCCTGGATCCCAGCTGGTCGAGCAACTCAGGGGCTACCCAGTCCCCGGCGTGCAAAACGACATCCGTCTTCGCGACTTCGTCCCATACCTGTGCAGGCAGGTCGCGTGCGCGTTGCGGGACATGGGTATCGGCAATCAGCAGCAACCTCACGGGTTCTATGCTTACCCACGACCAGAGGAGAGACCCATGCGCACCTTCGATTCAGTTGCCGACCTCGCTGCCGCCACCGGCGAGACTATCGGGCAGAGCGACTGGGTGACCATCACTCAGGAAGACGTCAACCTGTTTGCCGATGCGACCGGTGACCACCAATGGATCCACGTCGACCCGGAACGGGCGGCTGCGGGTCCGTTCGGCAAGACCATCGCCCACGGCTTCATGACCCTGGCGCTGCTGCCGCGGCTGCAGCATCAGATGTACACCGTCAACGGCATCAAGCTCGCAATCAACTACGGCCTGAACAAGGTTCGCTTCCCCGCACCGGTGCCGGTCGGCTCCAGGGTGCGTGCGCAGAGTTCGTTGGTCAGCGTCGACGACCTCGGCAACGGTGCTGTGCAGGCGACGATGTCGACCACCGTCGAGATCGAGGGGTCACCCAAGCCGGCGTGCGTGGCCGAAAGCGTCGTTCGCTACATTTCGTGACTGCCCCAGCCGCCAACCGCGAAACATAAACCACGGCTACGCTTTTCGGCGTGTCGTCGCCGACGTTTATGTGTCGCGAACGCAGGCCGCCTAGCCTGTCAGAATTCGGCGATCGAGTGTTCCAGGCGTTCGGCCAGCCGGGCCTGGGCTTCCGCGCGCCGGGTCGGTATGTGCTGAGACGGGAAAGGCGTTGTCACAGGCTGATATTCACGCAGCGTGCGGCGGGCTACCGTCATCTTGTGCAGCTCGGTGGCGCCATCGGCGATGCCCAGTGACTCGGCGGCCACCATCATCTTGACGAACGGCATCTCGTCGGAGACGCCGAGCGCGCCGTGCAGGTGAAGGGCCCGCTGCGCGACGTCATGCAGCACCTGGGGCATGGCAACCTTCACCGCCGCGATGTCGCGGCGCACCTTCTGATAGTCGTGGTGCTTGTCGATCAGCCAAGCGGTGCGTAGCACCAGCAGCCGGAACTGCTCGATCTGGATCCAGCTGTCGGCGATCTTCTCCTGGGTCATCTGGAAGTCGGCCAGTCGACCATTCCTGGTCTGTCGTGACACTGCGCGCTCACACATCATGTCAAAGGCCCGGCGCGCCAATGCAATTGTGCGCATTGCGTGATGAATGCGGCCACCCCCGAGGCGGGTCTGGGCGATCATGAACGCCTGGCCTTCACCGCCCAGCACGTGATCGGCCGGAACCCGCACGTCGTTGTAGCGGACGTAGCCATGGCTGGCGTGCTTCGTCGACTCTGCTCCTACACCGACATTGCGCACGATCTCGATGCCCGGCGTCTCGCCCGGAACGATGAACAGTGACATCTTGTCGTACGTGCGGGCTTCGGGCTTGGTCACGGCCATGACGATGAAAAACGACGCGTGCTTGGCGTTGGTGGAAAACCACTTCTCCCCGTTGATGACCCAGTCGTCGCCGTCACGGGTCGCTGTCGTGACGAACAGTCCGGGATCAGAACCGCCCTGCGGTTCGGTCATCGAATAGCAGGAGGTGATTTCGCCGTCGAGCAAGGGCTGCAGGTAGCGGGCCTTCTGCTCTTCGGTGCCGAACAGCGCGAGAATCTCGGCGTTTCCCGAGTCGGGTGCCTGGCAGCCGAACACCGACGGCGCCCAGCGCGAGCGCCCGAGAATCTCGTTGAGCAGCGCAAGCTTGACCTGGCCGAAGCCCTGACCGCCGAGTTCGGGCCGCAGATGCGCGGCCCACAGTCCCTGGTCCTTCACCTGCCGCTGCAACGGCCGCAGGATCGCCATCATTTCGGCGTTCTTCTTGTCATAGGGATCAAGGGAGACCAGATCGAGCGGTTCGAGTTCCTCGACCATGAACTTTTCGACCCAGTCCAGCTTCGCCTGGTATTCCGGGTCCGTTTCGAAGTCCCACACCGTTGGCAACCGTTCCCCGGCGCAGCCTCGCGCCGGCATCGTTGATGGAGCCACACCATCGTAAATGCGGGAATGAATTGCCACGCGGGGCGGTAGAACAACGTATGAAACTCAACGACGCCGCACGTGACCTCATTGGAAAGGGTGCCGACGCCACGCTGGTCACCCTCAATCCCGACGGCAGCCCCCAGGTTTCCCTGGTCTGGGTTGCACTGCAGTCGACGCCGGACGGAGACGAACTCGCCACCGCACACCTTGGCGAACACAAGAAGGTTCGCAACATCCGCAACGATCCCCGTGTTGCCGTCACGATCGTGTCGCTGGAAGAGGTGGGCCAGGAGATGCGCCCCTACCTCGCCATCAACGGGACCGCGCGGATCGTCGACGGCGGCGCGCCCGAGCTGCTGAAGGAGCTCGCCCAGACCCTGTCGAACCCGGACGTCTTCCCGCCGGACGGAGCACCGCCTGGATTCCTCACTCGCATCCGCGTCGACAAGGTCGGCGGCATCGGTCCCTGGGCATCCTGAGCCGTGATGCGCAAGCTCGATGCTGGAGAAGCAGCCGAGCAGATGCGTTGGCTGAGCGGGGACACATGGCCGTCGGCGGATGGGGCGACGGGTTACGACTTCGCCGATGGCTGGCCGGCTGCGGTGCGGGTGCTCAACGCGATCTACGAACGCCTAGATCTCGGAGGCTTTCGGCTTTGCTTGAGTCGACCTGAGGGCCCTCGAGTTCAGCATCGGCCTTCGGTCGGCGATGAACGTCGAGCCGTTCGAAACGTCGTCGGCGTTCGTTCTAACTATTCACGTGGAAAAGCATCGTCGATGCGCAGCACGCGGCGTAGCATCACGGCCGGTTCCTGGAATTTGGTTGCCGAAACACGTTAGCCCCGACCGATTTCGGGGCAGTTCGACCGGCTCTGAGCGCGGCTCGTAGAGGAGCGGAGTTATGCGCATTGTGGTTGATCTGAATCGGTGTCAGGGCTATGCGCAGTGCGTCCCGCTGGCACCGGATGTCCTCAAACTGCTCGGTGAGGAGGCGCTGCACTACGATCCCAACCCGGACGACTCACAGCGCCAGCGGGTGGTGCGGGCGGCGGCGTCCTGTCCGGTCCAGGCGATCCTGGTGGAGCTGGACCCGCCCGAGGAGGCGGCGGCGAAGTGACCCATGTATTTCTGGCGGACGACTTGGTGGCCACCTTCAGGGAGCAGGGCGAAATCGTGATCGTTGGGGCGTCGCTGGCCGGTCTGCGCGCGGCGGAAGCGTTGCGGGAGCAGGGTTTCCGCGGTTCCCTGACGTTGATTGGCGACGAGCCGCACGAGCCGTATGACCGTCCGCCGCTGTCCAAGCAGGTCCTGAAGGGCTGGGTGCCGGCTGATCACACCAAGCTGCCGCGGATGCGTGCCATCGACGCCGACTGGCGCCTGGGGGTGGCCGCGACGGGGCTGGACCGGGCCAACCGGCAGGTGTTGTTGGCGACCGGGGAGAAGGTTTTCTATAACCGGTTGTTAATCGCCACCGGGGTCCGAGCGCGGCCGTGGTTCAACCCCGAAGAGGCCGCGTTAAACGGGGTGTTCACGTTGCGCACATGTGCTGACGCGGCGCGGTTGCAGGCGGCGCTGCAAGCCCATCCGCGGCGGGTGCTGATCGTCGGGGCGGGGTTTATCGGCTCGGAGATGGCCTCCGTCTGCTGCGACCTGGGCTTGCCCGTGACGGTCGCCGAGCGCGCCGACGCGCCGCTGGTCGGGGCGTTGGGCGGGGTGATCGGTGACGTCGCCGCCAAGCTGCAGCGTGACGCCGGGGTGGACCTGCGCACCGGGGTTTCGGTGCAGGCGCTGGAGGGTGACACCGACGGGCACGTGCGCCGTGCCCGGCTCTCGGATGGGACGACGCTGGATGTCGATGTGGTGGTCGCCTCGCTGGGGTCGATTCGCAATGTGGAGTGGCTGGAGGATGCCCAACTGGCCACCGGTTTTTGGGGGGTCGCCTGTGACGCCGGGTGTCGCGCCTTCGACATCAACGGGGTGGTGACCGATAACATCTTCGTCGCCGGCGATGTCGCGCGGGCTCCCCATGTGCTCTACGACTACCAATTCTTGTCCCTGGAGCATTGGGACAACGCCGTGTTCGGCGCCGAGGTCGCGGCTAACAACATGATCAACCTGGAGACCGGGCGCCGCCCGCACCTGCCGTTGCCGTCGTTTTGGTCCGGCCAGTTCGGCGTCAACATCAAGGGTGTAGGGGTGTGCTCGTTTGGCGATGAGATCGTCTTTACCCAGGGCTCGCCCGAGGATCACCGCTTCGCCGCCGCGTATGGCCGCCGGGGCCGCATCGTGGGTGCGGTCACCTTCAATCACGGTAAATGGCTGCAGTACTACGGAGCGATGATCGAGCGGTCTGCGCCGTTCCCGCCGCCGCCGCCGGGCTACGACCAGGCACCGGATTTCACCCCGATGCCGGCCCGATTCCCCGATCCGCGGGTGCCGACCGGGATTCCCGACGTGGTGTTGACCGGCCATGACCCCACGTCGCGGGGAGCCGAGTTCCGCCCGAAAACCTCGTGACACCAGCTCAAGACCGCCGTGCTCCCGGAAAGGAGTGCTCATGACAGCAGCAGAAACTGCGTGGGCCGAGGCCACGAAATTCGCCAATCGCGCCGATCCGTACCCGTTTTTCAACGAGCTGCGCAAAACCCCGGTGGCCCGGGTGGCCGACGACACCTATGTCGTCACCGGCTATTGGGAACTGCTCGCGCTGGCCCACGATCCCCGGATCAGTTCCGACGTCAGCCGCAGCCCGCTGGGGGCCCACCGCGTAGCCGAGGCCGAGCCGGCGGCCGGCGCGGAGCATTTGCAGGCCTACGGCCCGGCGAAAACCATCATCATGTCCGATCCCCCCGAACACGATCGGGCCCGCCGTCAGGTGATGCGCCATTTCGGGCCGCCGCATTCACCACATGTCATCCCCGACACGGAGCCTTACATCGTGCGGCTGTGCAACGAGCTGCTCGACAAGGCCAAAACCAGCGGCGCGACCCGGCTGGATGTTGTCGACGATTACGCCTACCCGGTGCCGGTGTCGGTGATTTGCAAGATCCTGGGCGTTCCGGTCGAGGCCGAACCCACCTTTCACGCCTGGATTTATGACTTTCTGACCGGTCTGGATCTGGGGCCGGAGGCCGCTACCGAGGAGGGGCAGGCCCGCGCGGAGAAGGGCCGTGCCGGCCAGGCCGCGCTGGCGCAGTACCTGGCCGAGCTGATCGAGCACTACCTCAGCCAGCCCGGCGACGGGCTGATGTCGCGGCTGGTCAACGATGACGGACCGGACGGGCCGATGTCACCAGCCGAGGCCGTGGCCAATGCTCAGCTGCTGCTGATCGCCGGCCATGACTCCACGGTCAACACCATCGCCAATTGCGTGATGACCATGCTGCGCAACCCCGG
The DNA here is from genome assembly GCA_963728815.1 of uncultured Actinomycetota bacterium. Taxonomy (GTDB): domain Bacteria; phylum Actinomycetota; class Actinomycetes; order Mycobacteriales; family Mycobacteriaceae; genus Mycobacterium. The sequence continues at coordinate 45,261 of CAVSLH010000008.1, read as the reverse complement.
ATCGCTGGATCTGGTGGGCCGCCGACCCGAACTGATCCCCCGCGCTATCGAGGAGGTGCAGCGGCTGCAATCGGCGGTGCAGTTCTTCCCCAGCCGCAGCGCCACCGCCGATATTGCGATCGGCGGGACCGTCATCCCAAAGGGTTCGGCGGTACACCTGGTCTATGCCGCCGCCAACCGCGATCCCAATCGGTTTGCCCACCCGAACCGATTCGACCCCCAGCGTCCCGACAATGAGCATTTCGGCTGGGGCAGCGGTATCCACACCTGCCTCGGTGGACCGCTGGCCCGTCTTGAGGTCAACCTCGCGCTGGAAACCTTCATCCGCCGTGTGCAAAACCCAACGCTGGTCGTGGACCCGCCGCCCTACCGGCGCAGCCAGATCTTCCGCGGCCCCAGACATCTATGGGTCGACTTCGACCAGATCACCGCCTAGGGGCACACCATCAAGGGGTTCCAGATAATTGCGGAGTACAGACATTTCATGCGTCAAAACTACTGTGGTGCAACCGATTTAGTGTAGCTTGGGTAGGACGTTGGAGCGGTAGAAGTCGATCGCGCTGACGGGGTCGTCCTGGGGAAAGTGCAGAAACGGAATGGCGCCGGCGTCGAGAACCGCTTGCACGGCATTGATGTGGGGGGAGGGGTCGGTGCCGACTGTCCAGTTGGCGAGCACCTTGTCGGTGGGGTTCGATTCGGCGGCACGCTGGATCTCGACTGGATTGGGCTGGTCGACTGCCCCGGCGGTAAAGCGCCACAAGGCGGCGGCGCGGGCGGCTTGGGTGTTATCGCCAACGACGGCGAACAGTTCGGCGCGTTTACCTAGGCTGGCGGGATCGCGCCTGGCGGCTTGCGCGCCCGCGTTGAATGCGGCGAGCAGTTTCGAGTTCGTGATGTCCCGGGCCTGGGTGATCCAGCCGTCGCCGTATTGACCGGCCAGTGTTGCGCTTTTGGGGCCGCTGGCTGCCACGAAGATGGGCGGCGGAGTGGGCGGCACGTCGTAAAGCCTCAAAGCGTCCGTCTGAAAATAGCGGCCCGCGAACGAGATTCGGTTACCGCTCCACAGCTGGCGGATCAGCCCGATGGCTTCGATCAACCGGTCGTGGCGCTCGATGTAGCGGCCGAACGCATTGCTGGCGGCCTGTTCGTTGAGCCGCTCGCCAGTGCCTAGTCCCAAAAACACCCGCCCCGGACTCAGGATCGCCAGTGAGGCGAATGCTTGGGCCACCGTCGCCGGATGGTAGCGGTAAATAGGGCAGGTCACCCCGGTGCCAAACTCGATGCGGCTGGTGCTGCTGCCCACCAGGGCCAGGGTCAGCCAGGGAAACATCGAATGACCCTCGTTGTCCTGCCACGGCTGCAGGTGGTCGCTGGCCCACACGTATTGAAAGCCCGCCTTTTCGGCCGCCTGGGCTTGCGCCACAAGCTGATCGGTGCGGAATTGTTCGTGCGACAAAATAAATCCCACGCCCTTGCCTGACGATGGCGCCGGACTGCTGGGCGTAGCGTGGTGGGCGCCCGGTGTGCTGCAGCCACCCGATAACCCACCCGCGCCCAGCATGCCGATTCCGGCGGTGATCTGCCCGAATGCCCGCCGTGAGATGCCGGTCATCGGACCGGAGTACCCACCCGCAGCCTGTCACACGCGCTGTTTCGCGGTGGCGCAGGTGGGAAATGCGAACTAGATGGCTCGGGGTAGCCTCGCTGGGGTGGCTCCACACACGCTCGCGGCCCGCAAACACGATGTCCGCGAGCTGTCACGCACCCTGGCCCGTGCGTTTTACGACGACCCGGTGATGATCTGGCTACTTCCTGATGATAAGGCACGGACGGCGCAGCTATACCGGTTGTTCGCGACGATGACCCGTCACCATCATCTGACCCATGGCGGCGTGGAGGTGGCCTGCGACGGACCGGGCATCGGCGCGGCGGCACTGTGGGATCCGCCGAACCAATGGCAAGAAACGCGCCGAGCGGAACTCGCAATGGTGCCGGCATTTTTGCGTGTGTTCGGCTTCCTGACGGCGAAGGCACGAGGCGTGCAGGAACTGATGAAGCGCGCACACCCCGAAGAACCGCACTGGTATCTGGCAGTGATCGGAAGCGACCCGACGGCGCGTGGCAAAGGCTTCGGACAGGCGCTGATGCGGTCCCGACTCGACCGCGTCGACGCCGAACACGCCCCGGCCTACCTCGAGTCGACCAAACACGAAAATGTGCCGTACTACCAACGTTTCGGTTTCACCGTCACCCGTGAAATCGTGCTGTCCAACGGAGGGCCGACGATGTGGGCGATGTGGCGGGAACCGCGGTAACGGTCCTAGCGCGATAACGTTGACCTGTGCGATTTCAGCGGAAGACCGCGTTCATCACCGGCGGCGCGATCGGGCTCGGGCGGGCGTTCGCCCGGGCGCTGACCGGCGAGGGAGCCGCCGTCGCGATCGCTGATATCGATTACGAGGGCGCTGACCGCACCGCAAAGGAACTGACGGCTCGAGGCGCTCAGGCGATCGCGGTGGCCTGCGACGTCGCCGACGAGCACCAGGTGGACGCCGCCGTCGCCGCCACAATCGAAAAGTTAGGCGGCATCGACATCCTCATCAACAACGCCGGCCGCCACCTGATGAAGTACAACCAGCCCTTCGGTGCGCTTTCCCGCGCCGATGTGCGTGGTTTGTTCGATGTGAACGTAATGGGCGTGATCAATTGCACTCTCGCGTGCCGCGAATCGATGCGGAAACGTGGCGGTGGCGTGGTGCTGAACATCTCATCGGCAGCCGGCTTCGTGAGCGCCAGCGCCTACGGGGTTTCCAAGCTTGCGGTGCGCGGATTGACCGTCGCCTTCGCTTCCGAACTGTCTCCCGACCTGATTCGCGTCAATGGGATTGCCCCGGGCCTGACGAATACCGAGAGTGCGCTGGCCGACCTGCCGCATTCGCTGGTCAAGGGCTTCGTTGAGGAGCTGCAACTGGTGCACCGGATCTGCACCATGGACGACATCGTGTCGGCCATGCTCTATCTCTGCTCAGACGAAGCGTCGTTCATCACCGGGGAAACTCTCAAGGTCAGTGGCGGTTACCCGCTCACCATCTGACGGCCGTGTCAGGGGCTGCTTCGCCAGCCGGCGATACCGATCGCGATCATCCGCAGCTGCTTGACGGCGATGCGCCGGATCTCTTCCAGCGCCTCGGAACTCTGGGCGTCCTCGATCGCCTCGGCGATGGCGATCATGGCGTTCACGAATAGGGTCGCCAGCACGTTGAGGTCCTCGGTGCTCCAGGCGTTGAGCCCCGGGAAGCGCGCCAGGTCGGTGGCCAGCTCGGAAGTGATCAGCCGGATCTCGGTGCGGATGGCGTAGCGCAACACGCTGAGCCCAGTGGAGCGTTCGCGGACGATGAAGCGCCAGTGCTCGCGTCGTTCGGCGACGCTGGCGACCAGGATCTCGACGGATGATTCGATCACCCGGTTCGGGTCGAGCTTTCCGGCACGCGCTCCGCGGAGGGTGTCGCGCAAGGTGCGAAACGACTCGTCGATCAGGACCAGTCCGAGCGCCTCCATCGACTCGAAGTGACGGTAGAACGCCGCGGGCACAATCCCGACCTCCCGCGTCACCTCGCGCAGGCTCAGGCTGCTGAAGCTGCGGTCCTGCAGCAGCTTGAGTGCCGCGAAGATGATGGCACGCCGCGTCGCCTCCTTGCGCTCCTCGCGCGACGGGCTTTCGCGTGAGCGCTCGCGGCCAGACCTGTGCGGCCGTGAGCCAGGCGCACGACTGTTCACTATGTGAACCCTACCACAGACCTGCAGAAACCCTTGACTATCTGCGGTGTGCGGCCGCACGGTATACATATGTTCACTCAAACTACGCCAACTTCCGGTGGGGGCTTCGCTCAGGCTTTCCGGAAGCGAGTTCTGGGTTCAGACCTGGTCGACCTGCTCACCGGTCCGCACGGCGTCGACCGCTACACCGAGCTGGTGGCGCCCACTTGGACGCTGGGCGAGGCCCGCGCCAAGGTCGTCGACGTGCGCCGGACCACTCCGCGCAGCGTCACCCTCACGCTCGCTCCGAACGAGAGCTTCACGTCCGCCAACACCGTCAAGGCCGGTCAGTACGTCAACCTCACGGTTGACATCGACGGCCGCCGGCACACTCGCTGCTACTCGCCGGCCAACGCCGAAGGCAGCCCCAACCTCGAGCTGACGATCGGTCACCACGACGGCGGGCTGGTCTCGAACTACCTGTATGAGCGTGCCCGTCGCGGCATGGTGGTCGGCCTGGCCGGTGTCGGCGGCGACTTCGTGTTGCCCGCACAACGGCCGCGACGGATCTTGTTCGTCTCCGGCGGGAGCGGCATCACGCCCGTCATGGCGATGCTGCGCACGCTGGTCGCCGAGCGCCACGATGGTGAGGTCGCATTCGTCCACTACGCGCGCACTGCCGCAGAGGCGTGTTACCGCGATGAGCTGGCCGGGATGCCTGGCGTGCGTGTGCTGCACGGCTACACCCGATCGGATGCCGGCGACCTCGTTGGCCGGTTCGGGGCGGAGCACCTGGCAGCCGCCATGCCCTCACCCAATGTGGTGTTCGTCTGCGGGCCAACCACTTTGGTCGAGGCCGTCCGGGAGCACTGCGAGAACGTGTACACCGAGAGCTTCGTGCCTCCGGTGTTCGAGCCGCCGGCGAATCCGTCGGGCGGCCGAATCACGTTCGAGAACAGCGGGATTGACGTCGTCGACGACGGTCGCTCGCTGCTGGAACAAGCCGAATCAGCTGGCCTGACACCGCAGAACGGATGCCGGATGGGCATCTGCCACACCTGCACGCGGCGCAAGACCGCTGGCACCGTGCGCAACCTGGTCACCGGTGCGGTCTCCACTGTCCCCGACGAGGACGTGCAGATCTGCGTGTCCGTCCCTGTCGGCGACGTCGACTTGTCGCTCTAACAGCCCCGTAAACCTTGAGAGGAAAAACCATGTCACAGAACAAGATCACCCTGACCCCCGAGCAGGCCGACGCATTCGGCCGCGAACTCGACGCCATCAAAGAACGCGAGATAGCAGACCTCGGCGAAAAAGACGCCGACTACATCCGTCGTGTCATCAAGACCCAGCGTGCATTGGAAGTGGGCGGACGCGCGCTGTTGTTCCTGCCGCCGGCCTGGCCGGCCGGCACCGTGATGCTGGGCCTGTCAAAGATCCTGGACAACATGGAGATCGGCCACAACATCATGCACGGTCAGTACGACTGGATGCGCGACCCGACGATCTCCGGCCGCTCCTTCGAGTGGGACACCGCCTGCCCCGCCGATCAGTGGCGGTATTCGCACAACTACATGCACCACACCCACACCAACATCGTGGGAATGGACCGTGACATCGGCTACGGCATCCTGCGGATGAGCGAAGACCAGCCGTGGAGCCCGTACTTCCTGGGCAACCCGGTCTACGCGTTCTTGCTGATGGTGTTGTTCCAGTACGGCGTCGCGCTGCACGAACTGGAAACCGAGCGCATCCGCTCCGGCGAGATCAAACTCGCCGACAAGCGCGACGTTCTTCGGGCCATCTGGAAAAAGACGCGCCGGCAGTCGCTCAAGGACTACGTCGCCTTCCCGCTGCTGGCCGGACCGTTCGCGCCGTTCGTCTTCGCGGGCAACCTCTCGGCCAACCTGATGCGCAACGTGTGGTCGTACATGATCATCTTCTGTGGCCACTTCCCGGACGGCACTCAGGAATTCACCGTCGAGGAGACCAAGGACGAGTCACGGGGCCAGTGGTATTTCCGGCAGGTCCTCGGTTCGGCGAATCTGACCGGCGGCAGGATCTTCCATCTGCTGTCCGGCAACCTGTCGCACCAGATCGAGCACCACCTGTTCCCGGACATGCCGGCCCGCCGGTACTCCGAAATCGCGCCGGAAGTGCAAGAGATCTGCGAACGCTACGGCATCCCCTACAACAGCGGCCCGCTGCCGCGGCAGTTCGGCACCGTCGTCCGCAAGATCGTCAAGCTGACGTTCCCGGAGTCCTGGTCGCTGCGACGCGCGGCCCGGGGCGAGCCGGTCGATCGAGTCCCGGCTGCCGCGTAAACCCGGAGAGACGCCTCGCGCCAGGCGGAGGACAATGGGCCCGTGGAATGGACCGGCGCGCGCTATGCGGACAACCCGACAGTGGAAGCTTCGACATGGATCGACGCCGATCCGGCCCGGGTCTGGAGTCTGGTCTCCGATATCGAGCTGATGCCGACACTCAGCAACGAGCTGCAGGCGGTGGAGTGGGTCGACGGAGCCGATGGGCCCCGAATCGGCGCCCGCTTCGTCGGATACAACGAGCACCAGGCGTTTGGAAAATGGAGCACCACCTCGCAGATCGTCGCGTATGACAAGCCACGTGAATTCGCGTGGGCGGTCGGTGACTTCGAGAATCCATCGGCGACGTGGCGGTTCCGGCTGACGCCCCGGGACGGCGGTACCACGCTGAGCTTCTGGATGCAGATGGGACCTGGACCCTCGGGGTTGTCGATGGCGATCGACTCGATGCCCGACAAGGAACAAAAGATCGTATTCGTGCGGCTGCGGGAGTTCGAGACCGCGATTGACAAGACCCTGGCGGCGATCAAGAGGCTGGCCGAACACGGGGTGCGGTGATGCGAACTGCGACGACGGTCGAGTTGTCTGGGGCCGGTGGTGATTCCGGTAACGAGGTGGTCGACCTCGTCGTAGAGGCGGAGAAGCTGGGTCTCGATGTCTGTTGGGTCGCCGAGGCGTGGGGTTCGGACGCGCCGTCGGCGCTGGGTTATATCGCGGCCCGTACTCACCGGATGCTGCTCGGTTCAGGCGTCCTGCAGGTCGGCACCCGGTCGCCCGTCCTGGTCGCCCAGACCGCGATCACGCTGTCCAACCTGTCGTCCGGGCGGTTTCTGCTGGGCCTGGGCGCCTCCGGTCCGCAGGTGATCGAAGGCCTGCACGGAGTCAGGTTCAGCCGGCCGCTGGCCCGGATCGCAGAAACCGTCGACATTGTGCGGCAGGTGTTGGCGGGAGGCAAAATCTCCTACTCCGGCAACGAATTTCAGATCCCTCGCCCCGGCGGGGACGCGGTGCCGATGCGGTTATCGACTCGGCCTCAACACACCATCCCGATTTACCTGGCCGCGCTGTCGCCGGCGATGCTGCGGTTGACCGGGGAGATCGCCGACGGTTGGTTGGGCACCAGCTTCGTGCCGGAGGGCGCTAGCGACGCCTACTTCTCCCACCTCGACGACGGGCTGGGGGCCGCCGGTCGTACTCGCGCCGACATCGACATCTGTCAGGGCGCCGAAGTTGCCTTCGCCTCAGACGAAGACGAACTGCGGAGCATGGTCGTGGGCCGCAAAATGGAGCTCGCGTTCAGCCTCGGTGGCATGGGGTCGTCGAGCACGAATTACTACAACCAGGCCTACAGCCGGCAAGGCTGGGCCGACGTCGCCGCCGCGGTACGGGAGCGTTGGCAGAGCGGCGACCGTGAGGGCGCGGCCGGGTTGGTGACCGACGAGATGGTGCTGGCCACCACGCTCAGCGGGACCGAGGAGATGGTCCGCGCACGGCTTGCGGTCTGGAAAGACGCCGGCGTGAACACCGTGCGGCTCTATCCCGCCGGCGACACGCTGGATACCAAGCTGGCTACCCTGGGCCGGGCAATCGAGCTGGTCCGCGAGGTCGCGTGATTCAGTGCAGGTCTGTCGGCGCTTCCGATACCTTCACGAGTTTGACCTCGGGCTGCGCTGGCAGCCCTTCGGTGAGGAACCACCGGAAGGCGAGGTTGCCACGCGGATAGCCCAGTGCGGTCAGTGAGTTCGGGTGGGCCGTCATCCCGCGGGACAAGACGATCGTCACGGAGCCGTCGCTATTGGCTACGGCGCTGTGGCCATTGATGGAGCAACGGGCATCCGCGGCACCATAAGTGGCCATGAACTGGTTCCACACCACCAGGTTCCAGAACCTGCACGACGGAGGCCGGTGCGTGATGACCAGCGCTTCGTCGTCGTCGAGCACGAAACTGCCGTAGGAATAGCAGGCATCGCGCGCCGACCAGCCGAAGTTGGCGTCGGGCACCTGATAGGGATCGGCGAATTGGTTTGCGGCGTGTGCAGTCTCGTGTCCGAGCGCGTGCTTGTCGTCGACCCGTGTCCCGACGGCCAGCGGCACGATGGCAAACATGGTGCGCAACCATGTGGCCGCCGCCCGCAGACGTGCAGCGGTCTCCGCGTCGCCGTGTCGTATCGGGTCCGGCTCGTCGAGCGCCTCGATATGCCACACCACCGGGCGGCCGGTCAGTGGGTCGGCTTGGTAGTCACGGGTCATCAGCACGGCCGCGTCGGGCGTCGGAGGGAATTCGAAGCCGAAGTTGCCGTCGGCGTCGACGTCGAGATCGCTGTCACGGACTATCGCAACGACTCGGTCCGACCACGCGCCGGGGCAAGGTTCGTTGTAGGCGGTCACCGAGAAGTACACGCTGTCGCCCCTATTGCCGCTGATGCGGTAGCGCCGCTTCGGATCGACCGGGCAGATGAAGTAATAAGCGTCGGTATTGTCGCCGCCCCATCGACGATCGCGACGGAACGGCGTGTTCACCGCGACGAACTGCGGCCGACCGGGCTCGGCGAACAGGTAGGTGTCGAACGCCACACCCAATGTGGTGGCGAGCAAGCGATAGCCGTCGGCAATGTGCCGGTCGTCGGTAACCGCACGGTCGCCCTCGAGGAAGGAGCGGTCAAGGTCCCCGACGGTCGCAAGCAGCTCTTTCCAAGCCGCAGTCGATTCGTGCGTCATGCGCAGATTCCTTTCAGGAGCAACGTGGTGGTGCGATCGACCCAGGGATCGTCGAGTTCGGTGGCGCGGGTGAGCAGGCCCAGCAATATGAGGCCGGCGATGGCCTCGGCCAGTTCGGCGGCGGTCACGTCGGCCCGGACCTCACCGCGGGCTGCGGCTCGCTTGAGCCACTCGGCGAGGCCACCGGCGATGATGTCGGCGAACCGCTCAAGGAGCGCGGAATGCAGGGTCGAATCTGCTGCCATCTCGCCGACCAGTCCCGGCAGGGCCGCCTTGGCGGCCGGTGTCGTCAGGACAGCCATCGTGCGGCGCACCATCTCGCGCAGGTCCTCGGGCAGCGATCCGGTGTCGGGAATCGCGGTCGCCGCGCCGATCGGGAACACCGCCTCGTGCACCAGGTGCGCTTTGCTCGGCCAGCGCCGGTAGATGGCGGGCTTGCTGGTGCCGGCGCGTTCGGCGATGGCGGAGACCAAGAGTCCGGGGTAACCGGTTTCAGCGAGAAGTTCAACGGTGGCGCGAAGTACCGCACCGTCGATACGCGGGTCACGGGGTCGGCCAAAATCTACAACCATTACGGAACTCAGAGTAACATAAGTCCCGTGACCGATGCCGTCCGTCTAGAAGACCTAGCCCAGCCCCGATTCAGCGCCGAGGCCCAGCAGATCCTCGACATGATGGCCGCGTTGGCCCCAGACTGTCCGTTGGATGCCGACGCGCTGCACGCCAGGGCCAGCGCCGACACCGGCCTGCACGATTTCGGTCCCGACGACTACCGAGAACGACTCGACGTCTACCTCGCCGCGCTGCGTGACATCGACGGGCTGCACGGGGCCGGAGTAGTGAACTTCTACGGGCAATTGCTGCAGTTGCTCAAGAACCGGCTCCTGTTGACCGACCTGCTGAGCCGGCATCCCGAGATCGACGACATCGAACTGCGACCGCCGGTTGTGATCGCCGGTCTGCCCCGCACCGGCACCACCCACCTGCACAATCTGCTGGCGGCGCCGTCCACCTTCCGCACCATGCCGTACTGGGAAAGCGTCGAGCCGTTTCCGTTGCCGCAGGAGGTTGGAGTCCAGCCGGATCCGCGCCGGACGCGGATGGACGTCGCGGTCGGGGTGATCAACACGGTGATGCCGCATTTCGCGCTCATGCATGAGATGACCACCGATCACGTCCATGAAGAGATCCAACTGCTCGCCAACGACTTCTCGACGATGCTCTTCGAGACGCTTGCCGATGTGCCCCGCTGGCGTGACTACTACCAGGCCCACGACCAGACGCCCCACTACGAATACCTCGCCAGGCAACTCAAAGCGATGCAGTTCCTGCGCGGAGGGCGGCGCTGGCTGCTCAAGTCACCCCAGCATCTCGAGCAGGTGCCAGTCCTGGATCGAGTTTTCCCCGACAGCATTGTCGTGTTCACGCACCGCGACCCGGTGCCGGTGGCACTGTCGATGATCGCGATGATCACCTACTCCGCCCGTATGCACCGGTCACCGGTGCCGGTGGAACAGATCGCGAATTCCTGGATCGACCGTCTCGAGCACATGCTCACCGCACTCATCCGCGATCGTGACACCAGCGGTCCGAAACGCTCAATCGACATCCGTTTCGACAACTTCATGGCCAACGAACTCGGCGTTGCCGAGCATGTGTACGCCTTGGCCGGCGAACCGTTCACCGAACAAGCACATACGGCGATCGCCGACTACCTGGCGGGCCACCAGCGCGGCCGACTGGGAAACGTCGAAACGTCGTACGAGATGTTCGGGCTGGAGGAGGACAATCTGCGGGCCCGCTTCGCGCCCTATGTCGAGCGGTTCCTGACATAGCCCATCTCTGGCATCGACTACCTTCTCAAAACATGGTCACTAGCCCGCCCTGGACGGAGTCGAACACAGGTACGTGGATCTAGGCGACGGTGTGACGATCCACGTCGCCGACGCCGGCCCGGCCGACGGACCTGCGGTAATGCTGGTCCACGGCTTCCCGGAGAACTGGTGGGAGTGGCACGAGCTGATCGGTCCGCTTGCGGTCGACGGCTACCGCGTGTTGTGTCCCGACCTGCGCGGCGCGGGCTGGAGCTCAGCGCCCCGCTCGCGCTATCTGAAGAACGAGATGGCTGACGATCTTGCGGCGGTGCTGGACCGGTTGGGCGTCGAATCGGTCAAACTCGTCGCTCACGACTGGGGCGGACCGGTCGCGTTCATCATGATGCTGCGCCATCCCGCGAAGGTGACCGGATTCTTCGGGTTGAATACCTCAGCGCCCTGGGTACGCCGCGATTTGGGGATGATTCGGCACATGTGGCGGTTCTGGTACCAGATCCCGATGTCGCTGCCGGTGATCGGTCCGCGGCTGATCGCTGATCCCAAAGCCCGCTACTTCCGGATGCTGGCGTCGTGGGTCGGCGGCGGATACTCCGTGCCCGACGAGGACGTCCGCATGTACGTCGAGCGCATGCGTCAGCCCGGGCATGCGGTGGCAGGTTCGCGGTCGTATCGCAGCTTTCAGACCGCGGAAATGCTGCGTTGGATGCGTGGCGAGTTCGATGGCGCGCGTCGACGTCCCGGTCCGCTGGCTGCACGGCACCGGCGATCCGGTGATAACGCCGAACCTGCTGCGCGGGTATGGCGACCGTGCAAGGGATTTCCAGGTCGAACTGGTCGACGGCGTTGGCCACTGGATCGTCGAGCAGTGACCCGACCTGGTATTGGACCGGCTCCGAGCTTTCCTGCGCACCGAAACTTAAACTGCGGCGGTACTTTTCGGCGTGTCGTCGCCGTGGTGTAAGTGTCGCGACAAGCCGCGCACTGTCAGGGCTTGACGAGAATACGGATGGGGTTGCCTTCCTGGCGCTCCAGCTTCTCGATGCCCAACGGGAGCTCTTCCAGTGAGACGATTTCGCTGACCGAGCGCGAAAGATCAAGGCGCCCACGCGAAACCAGCTTCACCAGGGTCTCGATGTCGACGTTCTGATAGCCGAGGTGGCCGAGCACCTGCTTGTGGGTTAACCCGAACATGGCCGTGGGTCCGATGGTCGGCGACTCCGCGCTCATCCCGACGCCCACCAGCCGGCCACCGGCCGTCAGAGAGTCAAGCGCCTGCTCGAAGGTCACTTTCAGGCCAACGGCGTCGAAGGCCACGTCCAGTTTTCGGCCGCCGGTGATCTCGGCGATCTTGTCCTGCAACCGGTCGTCGCGGGAGTCGAACGCATAGTCTGCGCCGACCTCCACGGAGCGCTCCAGAACGGCCGGGTTGATGTCGACGGCGATCACCGGTACCGCGCCGACCAACCGGGCCAGCTGAACGATGTGGGTGCCCACACCGCCAACGCCCCACACGCCGACCGATTCCCCGACCGCCACCTTCCCGGTTCGGACCACGGCGCCGAACGGCGTCGACACCGCGTCGGCCAGGATCGCGGCCTGCTCCAGCGGGACGTTGTCCGGCACGCGGGTCAGCCCGGCCGCCTGCGCCAAGGTGTATTCGGCCCACGCGCCGTCGTAGGCGAACGCCATCAACTGGATCCGCAGGCAATTCACCACATCGCCACGACGGCAGTTCGGGCATGTCTGACACGGCCGGCCGGCGGCGACCACCACCCGGTCGCCCTCGGCCCAGCCGGTCACTTCGGGTCCCAGTTTCGCGATGGTGCCCGAGGCTTCGTGGCCCTGAGTCACGACCGGCGTCTGGGCCGGGAACGTTCCGTTGATCAAACTCAGGTCCGAGTGGCATATCCCGCAGAAAGCAACTTTGACCAGAACCTCGCCGGGCCCCGGCTCGGGGATCGGAACATCCTCCAGCGCAACCTTTTTGGTGGCCGCGTAAAAGCGCTCGGCGCGCATGGTGGGTGCCATGTCGCGGGTTACTCGACGCCGATGGTCACTTCTGTCGACTTGATGAACACCGTCGCGGGCTGACCGACCGCCAGGCCGAGGTCAACCGCGGCGTCCTTGGTGACCGAGGAGGTGACGACCTGATCGCCGCCGTCGAGTCGAACCTTCACGATTGCCATCACGCCGCCGAGGTCGACCTCGGTGATGGTGCCCTTGAGCTGGTTCCGGGTCGATAGCCGCATCGCACTCCTCCTGGTTGTTGAGGGGTCTGGGATGAGCGTAAGCCGCCTGCGTTCAGTGTCGAGGGCCGAGCAGCGCTACAGACGCATCCACTGCCAGTTCGATGATCTCCCGGACGGGTCTCCCGTCTTCGACGGCAAGCGCAGTCAGTTCACGCAGACCACCCAGCAAGATCACGGCCAGCGGCGCAGTCAATGGCGGCAGGTCAACCCGCCGAAAGCCCGGGCTGGCGCTGAGGTCGATCAGCAGGCTGGACAACAGCTGCAATCCGCGGCGCTGGAGCGGGCGGGCGACGGCACCCAGTGACGGGAGTTCGCGAATCCAGCTCAAGGTGATGGCTGGCCGGGACTCGATATATCCGACGTAAGCCTCGACCGCCTGACGAATCTGGTGGTGCCAGTCAGCCTCGGGATCGACCGCTGTTTGGATGTTCGCCCCGAGTTTGTCGATGTCGACGCGCAGCAGCTCCAGAAAGCACTGTTCTTTGCCCGCGAACTGGTCGTAGAACGTGCGCTTCGACGTGCGCGCGTGGCGGACGATGTCGGCGACTGTGGTGGCGCGGTATCCGCGCTCACCGATCGAAGTGGCGAGGCCGTCGAGCAGCCTCAGCCGAAACGGGTCAGTGTCGACCCGAACCGCGTCGCCGGCCACCGCTGTCACGACCATGCCCCTTTCGGTGGATAACGCACCTTGTCAGACTTGGTACCAAAGAGTGCCGTACCTTGATAAGTCTGCGGTACACCGCGGTACCACCCCGATCTTGGGGCAGATGTTGGGAGTTTCACCGCCATGAGCGAAACAATCAGCGCCGCGCCGGCCTCGCCCGCTCTGAGGTTGCCCCCAACGCCGCGGATTCCGAAGGTCCTCCAGGGCCTTGCGTTCTTCATCTCCCGGCGGCGGACCTTTCAACAACTGGCGCGCCGCCACGGCAACGTTTTCCTGCTGAATATCCCGGTGTTCGGCCCCACCGTGGTGGTCGCGGACCTGCAGCTGGTCAAGCAGATCTTCACCAGCAGCCCAGAGGATCTCGGCAACATCTACCCCAGTCTGGGTCGGCTGTTCGGCTCCGGCTCGGTGTTCGCGCTCGAGGGCGACGATCACCGACGGCGGCGACGACTGCTGGCGCCGCCCTTCCACGGCAAGAGCATGAAGCGCTACGAGACCATCATCGAGGAAGAAACTCTCCGCGAGACCGCAACGTGGCCTGAAGGGCAGCCGTTCGCAACGCTGCCGTCGATGATGCGGATCACCCTCAACGCCATCTTGCGAACGGTCTTCGGGGCCGAAGGTGCCGAACTCGACGAGCTGCGGCGGCTCATCCCGCCCTGGGTCACGCTGGGCTCGCGAGTGGCGCCGCTGCCGATACCCGCCCGCACCTACGGTCGCTACAGTCCGTGGGGCCGGCTGGCCGAGTGGCGGCGCCAGTACGACGTCATCATCAACAAGCTGATCGACGTCGAGCGGGCGGACCCGAACTTCAAGGATCGGACCGACGTGCTCGCGCTGATGCTGCGCAGCACCTACGAGGACGGTTCGGTCATGTCGCGCAAGGATATTGGTGACGAACTGCTGGCGCTGCTGGCCGCCGGGCATGAAACCACTGCGTCCACATTGGGCTGGGCGTTCGAACGGTTGAGTCGACACCCCGATGTGCTCACGGCGCTGGTCGAGGAGGCCGAGACCGACGGCAACGAGCTTCGCCAGGCAGCCATCCTCGAGGTGCAGCGGGCGAGGACGGTCATTGATTTCGCCGGGCGCCACGTCTACGCACCGGTTTTCCAGCTCGGCGAGTGGATCATTCCCCGCGGGTATTCGATCGTCGTCAGCATCGCGCAGATGCATGCCAACGGCGATATCTTCCCCGACCCCGACCGCTTCGACCCGCAGCGCTTCATCGATGCCAAGCCGTCGAACTTTGCATGGATCCCGTTCGGCGGCGGGACCCGGCGGTGCGTGGGAGCCGCATTCGCCAACATGGAGATGGATGTGGTGCTGCGAACGGTGTTGCGCCACTTCACTATCGAGACCACCACGGCACCCGGAGAAAAGTGGCACGCCCGGGGGGTTGCGTTTACCCCGAAAGACGGCGGGCGGGTGGTCGTCCGCCGGCGCTGAACTCGCAGCCGATCAGCGGTCGGCGGCCGCCCGTCGCGGCAGTTTCCAGTTGGGGCGCACGTAGTGGCAGGTGTACCCGTTGGGGTAGCGCTCCAGGTAGTCCTGGTGCTCGGGCTCGGCCTCCCAGAAATCCCCGGCCGGGCTGACCTCGGTCACCACCTTGCCGGGCCACAGGCCGGACGCCTCGACGTCGGCGATGGTATCCAGCGCGATTCGCTTTTGCTCGTCGTCGAGGTAGAAGATGGCCGAGCGGTAGCTGGGTCCCCTGTCGTTACCCTGCCGGTTCTTGGTTGTCGGGTCGTGGATCTGGAAGAAGAACTCCAGCAACGTGCGGTAATCGGTGACCGCGGGGTCGTAGACGATTTCGACGGCCTCGGCGTGCATGCCGTGATTCCGGTACGTCGCGTTACGGGTATCACCGCCGCTATAGCCGACCCGGGTCGAGACCACACCGGGCTGCTTGCGGATCAGGTCTTGCATTCCCCAAAAGCAGCCGCCGGCGAGGATCGCTTTTTGGGTGCCTGTCATTTCTCGTCCTCCTGGCCGGGCCCGGGTACCCCCAGGGACCTGCGTCGCTCCCAGGCTACACTCCGCCGATGAGGTGTAACGGCACGACGAGATCCGATGCCGGCCAAGAAATTCGCTCAACCAGCAGATTCACGGTCGCAGCGTGACCACCCCATCGTTCTCCCGTAGCGAACTGGCCGCCGCCTTCGAGAAGTTCGAGGAGACGGTCGCTCGGGCCGCCGAAACGCGAGACTGGGACGCCTGGGTCACTCAGTACACACCGGACGTCGACTACATCGAGCACGCGGCGGGCACCATGCGGGGTCGCGAGCAGGTGCGCGCCTGGATTCAGCGAACGATGACGACCTTCCCGGGGAGCCACATGGTCGCATTCCCGACGTTGTGGTCGGTCATCGACGAGTCCACCGGGCGGATCATCTGCGAACTGGACAACCCGATGGCCGACCCCGGTGATGGCAGCGTGATCAGCGCGACGAACATCTCCATCGTCACTTATGCCGGCGACGGTCACTGGTGCCGTCAGGAAGACATCTACAACCCGTTGCGCTTCCTGCGGGCGGGGATGAAGTGGTGCCGCAAGGCGCAGGCCCTCGGCATGCTCGACGATGACGCTGCACGTTGGATGGCCAAGAACGGCAGTGGGCAACGGTAAGGGGAATGGGGAACGGTGAGCACGAAACCCAAGCTGGTCATCGGCGCCAACGGCTTCCTGGGTTCACATGTGACCCGCCAGTTGGTCGCTGACGGCGCAGAAGTGCGGGCCATGGTGCGGCCCACCGCCAACACCCGCGGCATCGACGACCTGCAGCTCACCCGATTCCACGGCGACGTCTTCGACACCAACACGTTGCTCGAGGCAATGGACGGTTGCGACGACATCTATTACTGCGTCGTCGACACCCGCGCCTGGTTGCGCGACCCGTCGCCGCTGTTTCGCACCAACGTGGAAGGCCTGCGCAACGTTCTCGATGTCGCCGTCAAATTACGCGACCTGCGTAGGTTCGTCTTCACCAGCACCTACGCAACGGTGGGCCGGCGGCATGGCCATGTGGCGACCGAGGACGACCTGATCGGCTCGCGCGGGCTGACTCCCTACGTCCAATCCAGGGTTGCGGCAGAGGATTTGGTGATGCGCTACGTGGCCGAGGCCGGCCTGCCCGCCGTCGCAATGTGCGTCTCAACGACTTACGGCAGCGGCGACTGGGGCCGCACCCCGCACGGCGCCTTCATCGCCGGCGCGGTCTTCGGCAAGTTGCCGTTCATGATGAACGGCATCCAGCTGGAAGTCGTCGGCGTCGACGATGCCGCCAGGGCAATGATCCTTGCCGCCGAGCACGGGCGCATTGGCGAGCGGTACCTGATCTCCGAACGGATGATCGCGCTGAAGGAGGTGGTGCGGATCGCGGCCGACGAGGCCGGTGTGCCGCCGCCGCCACGATCGATCTCGGTACCGGCGCTCTACGCGCTGGGCGCGCTGGGCAGCCTGAAAGCCCGGCTCACCGGCAAAGACGCCGAACTCAGCCTCAAGTCGGTGCGGATGATGCGCGCCGAAGCCGATGTCGACCACAGCAAGGCGGTCCGGGAGCTGGGCTGGCAGCCCCGCCCGGTCGACGAATCGATCCGGGAGGCCGCCCGGTTCTGGGCCGCGATGCGGACGGCCAGGAAAGACAGCAGGACCGTGCCATCCGATTAGGCTCCGCACGTGGAGAAAGTTCACGTCGACTTCAACGGACCGCCGCAGACGATGCTGGCGACGTTGTACGCGAAGGCGCTCGACGCCGACTTGCCGAACCCGATTCTGGGCGATCGCTATGCCAAGGAGATCGTCGAGCGGATCGACTACGACTGGACGAAGACCGCCATCGCGGCGCGCAACTCACCATCGGTGACGACCCGGACGGCGCACTTCGACACCTGGGCCCAGCAGTTTCTTGCAGTGCACGCAAGGGCCGTCGTCCTGCACCTGGGTTGCGGGCTGGACAGCCGGTACTTCCGACTCCACCCGGGTCCCGAAGTGGAGTGGTATGACATCGACTACCCCGAAGTCGCTGACCTGTGCACACAGCTCTACCCCGTCCGGGACCACTATCACGTCGTCGCCGCGTCGGTAACCGATCCGGCCTGGCTGGCGGAGATGCCCAACGACCGGCCCACGCTGATGATCGGGGAGGGGCTGACCATGTACCTGAGCGAACAGGACGGCGTTGCTCTACTGCGACGGGTCGTCGATCGCTTCCCGTGCGGCGAGTTGCAGTTCGACGCGTTCAACCGGCTGGGCATCAAGTCGCAGTGGATGAACACCGTGGTGCGCCGATCCGGATCAACGCTGCGCTGGGGCATCGACGGGCCCGGCGACATCCTCCAGGCGGTGCCCGGTACCCGGCTACTGTCCTGGGTGCGGTGGTTCGAATCAGACACCTTCGAGCGGCTGCCGCCCGCCTACCAAGTAATGGGTAGGGTCATGTCGCTGGTTCCGGCCATGGCCAACATGTCCCAGTACCACCGCTACGCGTTCGGAGCGGTCTGACCGGGGTGAGCGAGCGCCGGGAAGTGTTGAGCGCCGGAGGGTGTTGCACCAATCACTTGCGTCTGAGGAGGTATCAATCATGAGCCACCGGGAAGTCTTAGAGCCATCCGCTGGGCACCCGATCACCATCGAGCCGACAAAGGGACGGGTACAGGTTCGCGTTAATGGTGAACTGGTCGCGGACACATCGGCGGCGCTGGTATTGCAGGAGGCCACTTTGCCTGCGGTGCAATACATTCCGCTGGCCGACGTAGTTCAAGAGCGGCTGGCCCGCACCGATACCAGCACCTACTGCCCCTTCAAGGGCGAAGCCGGCTACTACAGCGTGACCACCTCTGCCGGCGACACTGTCGACGATGTGATCTGGACGTACGAACAGCCCTACCCGGCGGTCGCGGCGATTGCCGGCCACGTCGCCTTCTACCCCAACAAGGCCGAGATCAGCGTGGTACCTGACTAGATCCTGAAGGGAAGACTTCCGCCGCCGCCCGGGTGTCGCTGTATTCGCGCATCGACACGATCAAGCCATCATGGGTATCGAGGATGCAAACGAACGGGCTGTCGTATCGGGCGCCCTCGGCGGTAGTGGCGTCGACCTGTCCCTCGATCACCACCGTTTCGCCCTCGTTGACGCAGCGGATCAGCTCGATGTTGACGTCGGGAAGAAGTTGTTTGCGCTGCTCGATCGCCCGGCGCAGCGTTTCCTTGTCGAATGAAGTACGGGTGATGATGCTCCAATAGCTAAAATCATCGCTGAGCAGCGCCAGGCCCTCGTCGAGATCCCCGCCGTCGCACAGACTCTGCAGGAACATCCACGCGAGTTCGGTCTGCGGGTGGTCGAACGGCGTCATCACATCGACATATTGTCTTGGGAACAGTTAATGGTCAATGAGCAAACCACCGGCTTACCTAGAGTTATGGGGTGAAGAGCGCGCGCACTGTCACGTTCCCCGGGGCGGCCAGCTTCGGGAACACTCTGGCGCCACTTCGCCGGGGTCCTCGGGATCCGTCCTTTCAGATCTCCGGGGACGGCACGATCTGGCGGACCAGCCTGCTGCCCACCGGACCCGTCGCAGCGCGGATCAGCCGCGCGGCTCCCAACGCCGCCCATTGCGTGGCGTGGGGCAGCGGTGCTGAGGAGTTCGTCGAGATGCTGCCCGCGATGCTGGGCGCCGATGACGACGCCTCGGATTTCGTGCCGCGGGACCCGACGGTCGCTGCCGCGCACCGACGGGTTCCGTACCTGCGCCTGGGCCGCACCGGGCAGGTGCTGGAAGCCCTGATTCCGGCGGTCATCGAGCAGCGGGTACCCGGCGCCGACGCGTTCCGATCCTGGCGGGTGCTGCTGAACAAGTACGGGACACCGCCGCCGGGACCGGCGCCGGCCGGGATGCGGGTGCCGCCGTCGGCGCAGGTGTGGCGAGACATCCCGTCGTGGGAGTTCCACCGCGCCAATGTCGACCCGAGGCGGGCCCAGACGGTGGTGAGCTGCGCGCGTCGGGCGGCGTCGCTGGAACGCCTGGCAGCACGGCCGACGGCGCAGGCGCGCGAAGCGTTGCAGTCACTGCCGGGAGTCGGGGCGTGGACCGCCGCCGAGACCACGCAACGGGCATTCGGTGACGCCGACGCTGTTTCGGTGGGCGACTACCACATTCCGAAGATGATCGGCTGGACACTGCTGGGTCGTCCGGTCGACGACGCCGTCATGCTGCAGCTGCTGGAACCGATGCGACCGCACCGCCACCGGGTGGTCCGGTTGCTCGAAGCCAGCGGACTGGCATACGAACCGCGCCGTGGGGCCCGGCTGCCGGTGCAGCAAATACACTCGCTTTAGCTGGCCGAAAGCTTTGCCGGAGGCAAGGATGCGCTGCCGGGATTGCGATGCCATCTGTCGTAGCCGACAACTCGGCGATCACTGAGCTTCCCCTCAAATCGCGGAGGGTCCGTCTCTCCTGGCCGGCTCGCAGGTGTCAATCCTCACTTGATGGGTGGGCGACCGCAACGTAGGTTCTCGCCGAACTTTCATAGCTGCAAGTGACTGAACCTCGTGGTTTCTGGAGGCTTTGTGTCGGGTTGCGGACTTTCGCACTCGACGCCGTCATCGTGTTCGCGGCAGGCGCGACGTTTATGGCCGTTCTCGCTCACACGTTGTCGAGTCGCGGGAACAGGATTTCCTGAGTCAGGAGCTGCAGGGCGGCTGCGATCGGGATGGCAACGAGAGCGCCGACAATCCCGAGCAGCGCGCCGCCGATCAAGACGGCCACCACGGTGATCAGCGCCGGCACCTTTACCGCCCGGCCGATGATCTTGGGCACCAGGAGATAGTCCTCGGCAAGCCGAAATACCACGAAGAACACGATGGTCGCGATACACACCGGAAGCGACACGGTGAGCGCGACAGCACCGACGACGAAACCGGCGATGGTCGACCCGACGACGGGGACCAAGTCCAACAGTGCCACGAAGATACCCAGCAGCAGCGGGTAGGGAACTGCGAAGGCTGTCAGCCAGATGAAGGTGGCGGCCCCGGCGATGATCGAGATCAACACATTGCCCAGGACGTAGGCGCCGACCTTGGCGAAGACCTCGTCGCCGATGAGAATGACGCGGGGTCGGCGGGTGTGCGGCACCAACCGGTACAGGGTGGTGCGGATGCGGGGCATGTCGGCCAGGAAGTACACCGTCAGCACTATGACGATCAGCGCATCCGCCACCGCGCTGAAGACCGCGGTTCCGGCACTGACCACATCGTTGAGGAGCGATCCGCCCGAACCGTTGACGGTGTCGGTGATCCGCTGCTGCAGATGTAAACGGTCATTTAGCCTGCCGACGGCCGAGGAATGGTCCTGGGCCTGCTGAATGTAATGCGGCGCTTGTTTGATCAGCTCACCAGCTTGTTGGGCGAGTGGGGGAATCGCAGCACCCACGAAGGCGCCCAGCAACGCGAGGAAGATGACGAACACCAGCGTGGTCGCCGCCCATCGCGGAAGTTTGCGGTTGACGAACCAGGAGACGGCCGGTTCAAGACCGAGTGCGAGAAAGAACGCCACGCCGATGAGGACCAGTACCGAGGACATGGAGTCCAGGACACGCACCACTCCGTAGGTGACCGCGACCCCGGCGGCCGCCGCCATCCCGACAAAGAAGGGGGACCGTCGGTCAAAGCGCCGCCCCAGCTCGCCGAGGGGCTGCTCGTCGGAACTCATCTCGGCCGCCGTTATTTCTGCCTCGGCGACCGGACCCTCCTGCTGGTGAGGTTGGGCGACTAGATCGTGATTTGCCTCGGCGGTGCGATCTCCGTTCGTGAGATCGTTGTCGACTCTAGCCATTTGACACCTCCGATAACCGGCCCGCGACCCAGGCTCCGCGAGCCTGGAGTACCCAATTCCCGGAGCTGCGGCTAGGCCAGTTTCGATCGGTGCACAGCCAAGGCGCTACCCGCGATTGCCGTGTTTTGGCGTCGGTCGGGCCGGCCCGTGGTTTCTTGTGAGGTTGCGCGGTGGCGGGTCAGCACATCAGCGCGACAACCGGCGCGAGCACTGCAGGTTGCGTCTTGAGTCACGTGTGTGGGGTTGGGTTTGCGGATGTTGGCCCATGTCAGGTGACTTGCGTTCCCGCTGTGGTGGCGTCGGTGGTTGCATCGTCGGCGAGCGCGCGCAGGAAGGGAATGCCGCGGCCACGTAGCGGGTATGGGACAGCAGGGGTGTCGGCTGGCGACACGACGGTGGGCTCAGCCCCGTCGGACTGAGCCCACTGTGTACTTCGTTGCCGGACCCTTTGCGTCCGGGGCGAGCTAGCCGCTCTGGTGCGACTTCTGTCGTTCTTCCTGAACGGTGGCTTGCGCGCGGGCCTTCTCGGCTTCGGCTTCCTTACCGGCAGCTTCGCGCTGGGCTTCGGCCTTGTCCTGCTGGGCCTTGCCTGCGCGCTGAATGTCGTCACGCCCGATCACGGTGCCCAGCGCTTCCTTGGCTTTACCTTTGACGTCTTCAACGACGCCCTTAACGGCTTCTTCGGGACCGCTGTTGTCCTTGTCCGTCATGGATTTCTTCTCCCTGGTGTTGGTGGAGCATGAGCTGCTCAAGTCGTCTCGACGTTGAGTTTTGGGGACCCACCGCAACGGCGTAATGCGATTGGCGGCACCGTCTCTGGGGCCGCAAGCAACCCGTTCTGAGCAGATCCTCGACTTGAGCGGCGGCCTCTTCGTCCGTGGCGCAATATCGCCGCGGATGCTTTTAGGACCGCTACTCCACTGTTCCCCTTCCATAGCGGATCTAAACA
The DNA here is from genome assembly GCA_963728815.1 of uncultured Actinomycetota bacterium. GTDB lineage: Bacteria > Actinomycetota > Actinomycetes > Mycobacteriales > Mycobacteriaceae > Mycobacterium. Next base: position 22,933 of record CAVSLH010000008.1, on the reverse strand, counting down.
TTTCGGGCACCGTCGCTGGTCCCCGCCAGCGTCTTCCCGTGACAGCCCCGCGAGTACCGCCGCGCAGAAACCGATCCGGCGCGAGCTTTAGGGAGACAGTCTCCCGCGCCTGACCGCGCGACGTCCTGCCGTCAACGGGTTCGGATGGCCGAACAATCCAAAAATGGCTGAGACGTTTCCGCCGATTCGTTCCTGGGTAAACGCCGTGGGCGGTATCCGCGCGCTCTAGCCCACTGGCGCCGAGAAAGCACATCCATTTTGTCTGCGAGGAGCGCGTCGTCATAGCTGATCCATCACGGGGCGCCGCTGGGCGCGCCGAACAGCCGGCCCTCCGCGAGATTGTCGTGGTCGTGCCGGCGCACAACGAACGCGAGCGGCTGCCCGGGTGCCTGCGAAGCGTGGCCCTGGCGGCCGACCGGGTCGGGGTGCCGGTGAGGGTGGTGGTGGTGCTGGACGCCTGCTCGGACGGGTCGGCGGACGTTGTTCCCGCTTCGGCGCGCACGGTGGGTATTTGGGCACGAAACGTCGGGGCGGCGCGGGCTGCGGGGTTCGCCGAGGCGGCAGCTGGGTCGGGCGCTGGGACCTGGCTGGCCACAACGGACGCCGATTCACGGGTACCGGCGACCTGGCTCGCCGATCAGGTTGTTCACTATCGCGCCATGGTGGAAGGCGTCGCGGGAACCGTCTGCGTTGACTGGCGTCACCACTCCCGGGCCACACAGCGCCGCTACGAACGCGCATACCGCGTTCGGCAATCTGACTCCCACGGTCACGTGCATGGCGCGAACATCGCGGTCCGTGCCGACGCGTACTGGCGGGTGGGCGGATTCCGGGCCCTGCGGGTGGGGGAGGACGTCGATTTGATCCATCGGCTGGCCCGGGCAGAGGCCCGTATCGCATGGGACACCGACAACGCGGTCCTGACATCAGATCGGCCTGACTGCCGTGCCCGCAGCGGTTTCGGTGACTATCTGCAGACCCTCGCCTGCCACTACGGCCGCGCACCGGGCCAATTCGCTGAGCATTTGCAGTCGGTATCGCGGTCTGGCACCGGCCGTGACTCCGCATGACGACCGGTCTAGTGAAGAACTGGCTCGGCACGGGTGCGTTGGACCTGCCGCTGCCGGGGTCTGGTGGCACCGCGGAACGCTGGTGCCGGCTGTCGGCACTGACCCAGGAAGACGTGGTCGGAGGTCGGCTGGCCGAAGCCCATGTCGACGCCGTCGCGATTCTGACCGAACTGTGCGGCCCAGTGCCACGGGCCGGGCAGCTGTGGGCAGTGTGGGCGGCCGAAGCGCCCGATGCGGTGCTGAGCGCCCAGGGCAGCGGTGACGTCGTGACGCTCGATGGCAGCAAGGTGTGGTGCTCCGGGGCCGGGCTCTGCACGCACGCACTTGTGACCGCCCGAACCGAGGACGGCGGGCGGGCGTTGTTCGCCGTCGCGCTGAATGACAACCGGATCCGGCCACTGCCGAGCACGTGGCGCAACCCGGGCATGCGCGGATCCGACACCCGCTCTGTCCAGTTCAGTGCCGCCTCCGCGGTGCCGGTTGGGCGCCCCGGCGATTATCTCGACCGGCCCGGTTTCTGGCACGGCGCGATCGGCGTCGCGGCCTGCTGGCTGGGCGGCGCCCGCGCGGTCGCCGCACCTCTGTACCAGCGCGTCGGCCGGGGCACCGCCGACGAGCACACTCTGGCCCACCTCGGTGCGGTGGACGCCGCGATCGCCGCCGCTGAGGCCACGCTGGCGGTAGCGGCGGCGGAAGTCGACGATGATCCTCTGGACCGAGCCGGTCGCGGCGAGCTACGGGCCCGACGGGTCCGCGCGGTCGTCGAGAACGCGGTCGACGAATCGATTACCCGCACCGGTCGGGCGCTCGGCCCCGCGCCGCTGGCCCTGGACGACGAGCACGCCCGCCACGTCGCGGACCTCACGGTCTACGTCCGGCAGAGCCACGCCGAGCGCGATCTGGCGGCGCTGGGCCGATTGGCGGGGACGGCTCGGTGATGACCGCCTCGGCCGGCAACGGTGAGCGGTTCGCCGCCCAGCCGGTTCCCGAAGGTGGGACACCGGTGTCGGACTGGATTGCTTGGGGACGCCGCTTCGGCGAGCTCGATCTCAGTGCGTGTCCCGCGCTGGTGCTGGTGGCACCGCACCCCGATGACGAGACGCTCGGCTTGGGCGGCACCGCGGCGCTTTTGCAATCCCGCGGAGTCGACGTACAAGTCGTGTCGGTCAGCGACGGCGGCGCCGCCTTTCCGGATCTGACGCCGATCGACCGCGCCACGCTCGAGCGCGCCCGTCGCTCCGAATTGTACGGGGCGGCAGAGCTACTCGGCATCGGCGATCCGATCTGCCTAGGGTTGCCCGACGGTGAGCTGAGCGATCACGAATCCCGGTTAGCTGCGCTGCTGACCAAAATTCTCCAGACGCGTCCCGTGGGCACGTGGTTAGCGGCCACGTGGCGCGGCGACGGGCATCCTGACCACGAAGCGGTTGGGCGTGCGGCGGCGGTGGCCGCGTCGCAGACCGGCGGAGTGCTGCTGGAGTACCCGGTGTGGATGTGGCACTGGGCCGAACCCGATGACCCCGCGGTGCCATGGCACCGGGCCCATTCGGTGTCATTGACCCCGGCCGCGATCGGCCGCAAACAGCTGGCGGCGCAGTCGTTCCGGAGTCAGTTCACGGCGATCACGGCCCACGCTGTTGCGGTGTTGCCACCGTTTGTGTTGCGGCGGCTGCTGGCGGTGGGCGAGGTGGTGTTCCGGTGACCCCACGACTGCCCGACACCTACTTCGACCACCTCTACGCCGCCTCACCCGACCCGTGGCAGCTGGCCGAGCGCTGGTATGAGCAGCGCAAATACGCGATCACGATGGCGTTGCTGCCGTACCCGCGCTACAGACACGCCTTCGAACCGGGCTGCTCGGTCGGCGTGCTCACCGAGCTGCTGGCCGGGCGCTGCAACCAGGTAACTGCCACCGACATCGCGACCGCTGCCCTGGACGCGGCCCACCAACGACTGAGTGCGGCCGCGCGGTGCGAACAGGTGACGCTGCTGCGGCAATCACTCGACGACCCATGGCCGCCCGGCCCGTTCGACCTTGTCGTGCTCTCCGAGGTCGGCTACTACCTGCATGCCGACCGGCTGCGCGAAGTCCTGGACACCGAGTGCCAGCGGGTGATGCGCGGGGCCACCGTCGTGTCCGCGCACTGGCGCCACCCCGTGGACGACTACCTGATGTCGGGGGACCAGGTGAACGATGTCGTCGCCGCGACACATGGCCTGCACCCGATCAGCAGCTATCGTGACGCCGACGTGGCGATTGACGTGTTTGACACCTCCTCGGCGGAATCGGTAGCGATCCGGAACGGGATTCCCGGCGCGGCCACGCCGTCATAGTGGGCGGCCTCGACCGCGAATCGACGACATCGTCGGACCGGGACGCCCATGTCCGCACCGCGTCGGTCCTACCTCCTGCAGCCCCGTCTACCGCTCGCAGGCGGAACGAGGTGGGTGTGTCCAATATTGCAATGCCCGCTGGAAACCACCCAGTCGAATAGTCAGCAGGTTGTTCTACGTTGATCTGTTGGGGGCACTCCCCCACAAGTGGGAGGTACCCCCACCCGCTCGCGGGGGGAGAGCCGGGCAATCAAGTTCTAGCGTCATGAAACTTCCGGGACTGCGTCACTGTCGGCGGAGGCCCGACGCTCGCGTTCGGCCTCGGCGGTCTTCCGATTCAGCCGCTGCGACTCGTAGATGGTGACGTTGGTGCGAGACATCAGCAACGATGCAATCCCCACGGCGATGATCGCTCCCGGCACCACCGAGAACGATCCGGTCATCTCCGCGACCATGATCATGATGGCCAGCGGCGCACGGGAGACGCTGCCGAAACACGTCATCATCCCGACTACGACGAAGATTCCCGGTCCGTCGGGCACCCCGGGCAGGCCGGAAAGCTCGCCCAGTCGCCAGATGGCGGCTCCCACGAAGGCGCCGATGACGATTCCAGGCCCGAATAACCCGCCGGATCCGCCGGTGCCGATCGACAGCGACGTCGCGACAATCTTGGCGATCGGGAGGACGACGATGATCCACAACGGGATTTGCAGCAGCGATCCCCGATCGGCCGCCAGCTGTGCCCAGCCGTAGCCGCTGCTCAGGATCTGCGGGATCAGTAGTCCCAATAGGCCGACGAGGAGTCCGCCGATGGCCGGCTTGAGCACCGGTCCGCCGGGAAGCCGGTGGGTGAGCGCCACCGAGGCATGGAAGATCCGAGCATATAGATAGCCGATTGCCGCCGCGACCAGACCGATCACCACGAACCACAGCAGCGGCCAGGCCTTTTCGAAGCGGTACTCGGCATCGATGTAACCGAACAGCGGGTCGAAGCCCATGAACGACCCGAGCACCGCATATGCCGTTCCCGAGGTGATGAAACCAGGCAGCAGGCAGCGGTAGTCAAAATCGTCGCGATAGGTGATCGAAGCGGCTAACACGGCCCCACCCAAGGGGGCGGCGAAGATCGCGCCGATGCCCGCGCCGATACCCAGCGCCACCGCGATATGGCCGTCCTCGTCGGACAGGTTCAGCCGTCGGGTAAGCAACGAGGAGAAGCCGGCTGAGATTTGCGCCGTCGGGCCTTCGCGGCCGGCTGAACCGCCAGACCCGATGGTCAGCGCGCTGGCCACCATCTTCACCAGCACCGCCCGGAACCGAATGGCGCGGGGATCGCTATGCACCGCCTCGATGGCTTCGTCGGTGCCGTGACCGGTAGCTTCCGGGGCGAGCCTGGCCACGATCAATGCCGACAGCAGCGCCCCGGCCGTCGTCACCAATGGAATCGCCCAGGGACGTACGAAGCCGGCCGACCCGTGGCCGCCGCCTTCTCCGACGGGGGTTGGGATGTGATAGCCGGCCAGGTAGCCGAGCAGAAACTCTCCGGTGTATTTCAGCGCGAGATAAAAGACGACCGCTCCAAGGCCGGCAATGACGCCGATCGTGATGCCCAGCAGGAACCACCTGCGCAGGTAGCCCGACTTCCTGATCGATGCGCCGAAGCGTCCGCCTGCGGCGGCGGGTGGGGCCACTGCGGGCTGCGGTTCATCCTCCGTCGGCTCGGTCACGGGGCGGGCCCGACCCGCGGCTCTCGCACCACCAACCGCCCCAGCAACCCAAGCACCAAGTCATCCTATGACAAAGGGGAATAACCGGACTGGGGTCCGGTTATACAGGTAGCTCTAAATGAGGAGGTAAACATGCCTGCTGTTACCGCAGACTCGCTCACGTTGCCGCGGGTGGGCCCGGCCGGTCCCGCCGATATCGAGCGCCCCGTTCAATCGATCACCACCGGCCCGCGAGGCTATGAGGGCGAGGGTTTCCCGGTGGTCCGGGCGTTCGCCGGGGTCAACACCGCCGCCCTGGATCCGTTTGTGCACATGGACCAGATGGGTGAGGTGGAGTACCTGCCCGGCGAGCCCAGGGGTACCGATTGGCATCCGCACCGTGGCTTCGAAACGGTCACCTACATGATCGACGGCAAGTTCGCGCATCAGGATTCCCATGGCGGCGGCGGCCTGATCACCGACGGCGCGACGCAATGGATGACCGCCGGTTCCGGCATCCTGCACATCGAGACTCCGCCTGCCGAGCTGGTGGAAAGTGGTGGCGTCTTCCACGGCGTCCAGCTGTGGGTGAATCTGCCGAGTAAAGACAAGTTCGCTTCGCCTCGGTATCAGGCCATCGAAGGCACCGACACCAAGTTGCTCTCCTCCGACGACGGCGGAGCGCTGCTCCGCATCATCGCCGGTGAGACCGACGGTCGCCGCGGACCGGGCGTCACCCACACGCCGATCACGTTGGCACACGCGACGATCCAGAACGGGGCGCGGCTGAACATTCCGTGGCGGCGTGACTTCAACGCGCTGGTGTACGTGTTGTCCGGCAGCGGATATGTGGGTCCGGTGGCTCACCCAATCCACCAGGGTCAGTTGGCCGTTCTCGGGCCCGGCGATCGGATCACCGTCGGTGCCCAGACGACTCAGGGTTCGCATCGCACCGCGGTTCTAGGGGCCGTTGATGTGCTGATCCTGGGCGGACAGCCTATTCGGGAACCGGTATTTCACTACGGACCTTTCGTAATGAACTCCGAAGCCGAATTGATCGACGCGCTCGAGGACTTCCGAGCCGGGAAGTTCGGTCGAGTCCCGCCGAACGCACTAATGCCACATCACGGCGGTGGCACAATTCAATAGTGTCGCCCACGGCGAGTCGAAGGCCCGGGCGTCCCCCGGCGGCGAAGGCAGACGAGACGCGTAAGCGCATTGTGCGCGCTGCGCGTGAGGTGTTCAGTGAACGTGGTTACGACGGGGCGACTTTCCAGGCGATTGCCGTCCGCGCCGACCTGACCCGCCCCGCGATCAATCACTACTTTTCCAGTAAGCGGGTGCTGTACCGCGAGGTGGTGGACCAAACCAACGAACTCGTCGTCACGGCCGGCATCGAACAGGCTAAGCGTGAGACGACCTTGATGGGGCGGCTGACGAAATTCATTGGCGTGGCGATGCGGGCTAATTCTGAGAATCCTTCTATCTCAGCGTTTCTGGTCACCGCCGTGCTGGAATCGCAGCGGCACCCGGAATTGAGTCGAACCGAAAACGACGCCGTGTTAATTAGCCGGGAATTTCTGAATTGGGCCGTCAACGATGCCATCGAGCGCGGCGAGCTCAAAACAGACACGGATGTCGCTTCACTGGCCGAGACGTTGCTAATCGTGCTCTGTGGCGTGGGCTTCTATGCCGGTTATCTCCGTAACCACCAGGAGATGGAGGCCGTCACCGAGACGCTGCGCCAGCTGCTGGAGGGCGCGTTCTGGCGGCACGAAACCTAACCGGCATGCTGACGTCCGCGCGCAGTGATGTGGCGCACAAAGCGCATAGGCTGCCTAACTTATTCGGGTAGCATGGTCGGGACATGACTGATCTCGACGACCTGTCTTCGTTGCCTCCGTCGTTACGAACCGCTGGCGACACCTGGGCTATTACCGAAAGCGTCGGTGCCACCGCGTTGGGAGTCGCCGCCGCCCGCGCCGTGGAGACGGCTGGAGAAAATCCGCTGATTCGTGACGAGTTCGCGCGCATATTGGTGTCGTCAGCCGGTCCGGCGTGGACTCGGCTGGCCGACGCCGAGCTGGCCTGGCTCGACGGCGATCAGCATGGGCAGCGAGTGCATCGGGTTGGCTGCGACTACCAGGCAGTGCGCACCCACTTCTTCGACGAGTACTTCGGCGCCGCGGTCAGCGCCGGCATCAGACAGGTGGTGATCCTCGCGGCCGGGCTGGACTCCCGGGCCTACCGCTTGAGTTGGCCGGCAGGCACCGCGGTCTACGAGATCGACCAGCCCAAGGTGCTGGAGTACAAGACCGGAATTCTTCAATCGCATGGCGCGGTTCCGACCGCAAACCGGTGTCCGGTCCCGGTGGATCTGCGCGATGACTGGCCGGCAGCACTGATGGCCGCGGGATTCGATCGCAGCCAACCGACCGCATGGCTTGCCGAGGGCTTGCTGCCGTACCTGCCGAGCGATGCCCAGGACCGGCTCTTCGAGATGTTCACCGCCCTCAGCGCGCCGGACAGTCAGGTCGCTGTCGAGGTGTTCGGCATGAATTCGAAGGGCAACTCGCGGCGTTGGCTGCGAATGCGGGAGCGGCTCGGTCTGGATGTCAATGTCCAGGCGCTGACCTACCACGAGCCCGATCGTTCGGATGCCATTCAGTGGCTGGCCGGCCACGGCTGGCAGGTGCACGGCGTGGACAACCGCGACGAGATGGCCCGGCTGGGCCGCCCGGTACCCGAAGACCTGGACGACGAGGCCGTCCGCAGCACGCTGCTGCGAGCGCGTCTCGGCGGGTCCTCCAACTGACCAACATCGAGAAAGCGGGAGCACGCGATGAGCACAATGCGCACCCATGACGACACCTGGGACATCAAGACCAGCGTCGGCACCACCGCGGTGATGGTGGCTGCTGCCCGGGCAGTCGAAACCGATCGACCCGATCCGTTGATTCGCGACCCCTACGCCAAACTGTTGGTTACCAACGCCGGCGCCGGCGTCCTCTGGGAAGCAATGCTCGACCCGTCGATGGTGGCCAAGGTGGAAGCCATCGACGCCGAAACGGCGGCCACTGTCCAGCACATGCGCAGCTACCAAGCGGTGCGGACGAACTTCTTCGACACCTACTTCAACAACGCTGCCGCCGACGGAATCCGCCAGGCCGTGATTCTGGCGTCGGGGCTGGATTCTCGCGCGTACCGTCTGGACTGGCCGGCCGGCACTACCGTGTACGAGATTGATCAGCCCAAGGTGCTGGCCTATAAGTCCACGACCCTGGCGGAAAACGGGGTGAAGCCTGCGGCCGATCGCCATGAGGTGCCCATCGACTTGCGTCAGGACTGGCCGGCCGCGCTGCGTGGGGCGGGCTTTGACCCGGCAGCGCGGACCGCTTGGTTGGCGGAGGGGCTGTTGATGTACCTGCCTGCCGACGCCCAGGACCGGCTTTTCACCCAAATCGGTGAGCTGAGTGCTGTGGGCAGCCGGATTGCGGCCGAAACGTCGCCCCTGCACGGTGACGAGCGGCGAGAGCAAATGCGCGAGCGGTTCAGGAAGGTCGCCGATACGCTCGGCTTCGAGCAGACTGTCGACGTGCAGGAGCTGATCTACCACGACGAGAAACGGGCGGTTGTCGCCGACTGGCTCAACAACCACGGTTGGCGGGCCACGGCTCAAAGCGCGCCGGACGAGATGCGCCGGGTGGGTCGCTGGGTCGACGGCGTGCCGATGGCCGACGACAAGGACGCATTCGCCGAGTTCGTGACTGGGGAGCGGTTGTAATGGCGCGCACCGCGGACGACTCCTGGGACATCGCAACCAGTGTCGGGGCGACCGCGGTGATGGTCGCACTGGCCCGTGCCGCCGAGACCGCCAGCGCCGACCCGCTCATCCGCGATCAGTTCGCCGAGCCGCTGGTCTCTACGCCCGAGCTTGAGGGAGTCCGGGAGCAGGTGGCCGCATGGTGGGCTCCCGAGCCGGATGACGGCTCGGAGGATGGGGCCGACCCGGATTTCACCGTGGACTCCCAGCACATGATCAACTACCAGGCGGTCCGCACCCATTTCTTCGACGCCTACTTCGCCGACGCGGTCGCGACCGGCATCCGGCAGGTGGTGCTTCTGGCTGCCGGTCTGGATTCGCGCGCCTACCGGTTGGACTGGCCGGCCGGCACCACCGTGTATGAGATCGATCTGCCCAAGGTGCTGGACTACAAAGCCGAGACACTTGCCGGCCACGGCGCTAAACCGATCGCCAACCGGCAAGCGGTGCCCGTCGACCTGCGCCACGATTGGCCCCAAGCGTTGCGCGATGCCGGTTTCGACGCGACCCAGCCGACAGCTTGGCTGGCCGAAGGGCTGTTGCCGTTTCTGCCGGGAGCGGCGCAGGAAGCCATGTTCGCTTCGATCGACCTGCTGAGCGGATCAGGCAGTCGAGTGGCGGTTGAAATCTTCGGCGTTGACGAAGAGAAGCGCGAAGAGGCCGAGAAGAAGTGGGCCCAGCTGCGGGCCAAGCGCGAAGCCCGCGGCGAAGACACTTCGTTCAATCCATTCGACCTGTGGTTTGACGACGAGGGCCGCCCCGAATGTGGCGACTGGTTTGCCGCGCACGGCTGGACCACGCGGTCTGTGAATGCGCGCGACGAGGCGCTGCGGTTGGGCCGACCGCCCCAATCGGAGGAAAGGCCGTTTGCGAACTCCTTCGTGACGGCATCCAAGCGCTGACGTAGCACTTTGCTGCCTGGCCCTGCTGCTTATCCGGTCGCCTCGCGGATTCGGTCTCGCGGTCGATATGGAGGTCCGGCCGGATCTTTCCTATTGCTCTCCCAACCGGATGGTTAGGATCGCGGTTATCACCTTTGAGCGCCCGCGCGACATGCGCCGGGCAGGCTCCGGTAGGTGCGAGAAGGGAAGACACTGATGACCACCGAATCGGTTGCACCGAAGACTCAAGAATCCGAGAACGGGACGCCTAAAGCGGCAGCAAAGTCGGGCACACCTCAATCAACCGATATCGCCGCGACGGTGGCTCGGCTTCGCCAGACCTTCGCGACAGGGCGCACCCGCAGCATCGAGTGGCGCAAGCGGCAGTTGCTGCAGTTGCAAAGGTTGATGGAGGAGAACGAGGACGCGATCGCCAAGGCGCTCGCCGAGGATCTGGACCGCAACCCGGCTGAGGCATTCATCGCCGACATCGCGACCACAGCCGCCGAAGCGAAGTACGCGGCCAAGCGTGTCCGCAGGTGGACCCGCCGCAAGTACCTGCTGCTCGAGATGCCACAGCTGCCCGGTCGCGGCTGGGTGGAGTACGAGCCCTACGGCACCGTGCTGATCATCGGCGCCTGGAATTACCCGTTCTACCTGACGCTGGGTCCGGCGGTCGGGGCGATCGCCGCCGGAAATGCCGTCGTGCTCAAGCCCTCGGAAATCGCCGCGGCGTCGTCGCGACTGATGGCCGAGCTGGTACCTCGCTATCTCGACCGCGATGCGATCGCGGTCGTCGAGGGCGACGGCATGGTGAGCCAGGAGCTGATCGCGCAGGGCCTGGATCGGGTGATGTTCACCGGTGGCACCGAGATCGGCCGCAAGGTCTACGAAGGCGCGGCACCGCACCTGACCCCGGTCACGCTCGAACTCGGCGGCAAGAGCCCGGTGATCGTGGCGGCCGACGCTGACGTCGACGTCGCGGCCAAGCGGATCGCCTGGATCAAAATCATGAACGCCGGCCAGACGTGCGTGGCACCCGACTACGTGCTGGCTGACGCGACGATCCGCGACGAACTCGTCAGCAAGATCGGCGCCGCCCTCACCAAGTTCCGGTCCGAGGACGACCCGAGCGGAATGCGCATCGTCAACCAGCGCCAGTTCGACCGGTTGAGCGGCTATATCTCCGAGGCGAAAGCCGACGAGAAGAGCAAGGTCGCCCTGGGCGGCGCGTGTGACACGTCGAGTCTGCGAATCCAACCGACCGTGGTCGTCGATCCCGATCCGGACGGGCCGTTGATGAAGAACGAGATCTTTGGCCCGATCCTGCCGGTGCTCACCGTCAAGTCCCTGGACGAGGCAATCGGATTCGTCAACGCGCGGCCCAAGCCGCTGTCGGCCTACCTGTTCACCAAGTCGCGTGAAATCCGTGAACGGGTGATCAAGGAGGTGCCGGCGGGCGGCATGCTGGTCAACCACCTCGCCTTCCAGGTGTCCACCGCCAAGCTGCCGTTCGGCGGCGTCGGTGCGTCGGGCATGGGTGCCTACCACGGCAAGTGGGGCTTCGATGAGTTCAGCCACCGCAAGTCGGTGTTGACCAAACCCACTCGGCCCGACTTGTCGAGCATCCTCTACCCGCCCTACACCGAGCGGGCCCTCAAGCTGGCTCGCCGGATGCTCTAGCCTGGCGACGATTCGGGCCGCTCGCGGCCCGAGAAAAAGTTAGGCAATCAGACCTAGCTGGCTCCGGCACTGCCGGTGCCGACCCTGACCCTCTGATACCCCCAATTCCTAATAGCCCCAATTCCTAATAGCAGAGAGGAACCTGATGCCCGGAGTGCAGGATCGCGTCATCGTCGTCACCGGAGCCGGTGGGGGATTGGGCCGTGAATACGCCCTGACCCTCGCCGCCGAAGGCGCCAGCGTCGTCATCAACGACCTCGGTGGAGCCCGCGACGGCACCGGCGCCGGATCGGCGATGGCCGACCACGTCGTCACCGAGATTCGCGACGCGGGTGGCCGTGCGGTCGCCAACTATGACAGCGTCGCCACCGAGGACGGCGCGGCGAACATCATCAAAACCGCGCTCGACGAATTCGGCGCGGTGCACGGTGTGGTGAGCAACGCCGGGATCCTGCGCGACGGCACGTTCCACAAGATGACGTCGGAGAACTGGGATGCCGTACTCAAGGTGCACCTCTACGGCGGGTACAACGTGCTGCGCGCGGCCTGGCCGCATTTCCGCGAGCAGAGTTACGGCCGGGTTGTCGTCGCCACCTCGACCAGCGGGCTGTTCGGCAACTTCGGCCAGACCAACTACGGGGCGGCCAAGCTCGGCCTGGTCGGCCTGATCAACACGCTGGCGCTCGAGGGTGCCAAGTACAACATCCACGCCAACGCGGTCGCCCCGATCGCGGCCACCAGGATGACTCAGGACATCATGCCGCCCGAAGTGCTGGAGAAGCTCACGCCAGAGTTCGTCGCGCCGGTGGTGGCCTACCTGTGCACTGAGGAATGTGCTGACAACGGATCGGTGTTCATCGTCGGTGGCGGCAAGGTGCAGCGGACCGCGCTGTTCCAGAACAATGGCGTCAACTTCGACAAGCCGCCGTCGGTGCAGGATATCGCCGCGCACTGGGCCGAGATCACCGACCTGTCCGCCGCGCAAAAAGCCGGATTCAAGCTGTAGAGCAAGCTCTGGCACATATGAAAGCCTGTGTCGTACAGGAACTTTCCGGGCCATCCGGCATTGTCTACAGCGATATCGACGATGTCACCGGCGAAGGTGGCAACGTCGTCATCGACGTTCGCGCCGCCGGGGTGTGCTTCCCTGGCCTACTGCTGAGCAAGGGCGAGTATCAACTGAAGTTGCCGCCGCCCTTCGTTCCCGGCATGGAAACCGCTGGTGTCGTGCGGTCGGCGCCGTCTGAGTCGGGTTTGCGTGTGGGCGAACGGGTTTCAGCCTTCGGAGTTCTCGGCGGCTACGCGGAGCCCGAGTTGGCTCAAGTTAGTGCGCACGTCGGCTGTCTCTGAATCGACTTGTACGCCGACTCTAGGCGGAACCGGCGAGCTGCCATATGACGACGTGCCGGCCCACCGCAACCACGTCGTCAGCCGAACGCGACGCCACGTCCAGGGTGACGAAGCGGTGACCCTTGCGTTCCCACTCCTCGGCGACGGCCGCGTGCACCTCGACCGGCTCGCCGACCCGGACAGCCCGCCGGTGGGTGATGGACGACTCGGCGTGGATCCACGGCGGCAGGACGACGTTCGCTACGAGCACCCAGTTGGCCCCTTCGAGGAGCATGCCCGGATGGAGGGCGTCAAGGGTCCAGTCGCCGGCGCCGATCCTCTCGAGGTATCTGGTCAAAGCTTCCTCGCCGGTCGGCAGCGGGACCCATCCGAGGGAAGTGCCCTTGGCGAGTGAGGACTGGGAGGCGACGGGCCGGCGGCTAGGGTCGGGAGCGGGGTCCTGGCTCACCACGGCCGGACCCGGGTTGTCTGCACCGACTGATGCCCGTCCGGTCGCGCAAACCTCGCCTCGTGACCGCACTTCTATGGCGCCGTCAGGCCGCAGGTCGATCTCGAGGAGATCGCCTTCGTAGCAGGGCTTGCGGAACCGCACCTCGACTCCGCCGCGCGCCACCCAGTCGGGACCCGCCAGGCCCGTCGCGACATACCCGTAGACGGTGACACCCGGGACCAGGCCGCCCCGGAAGCCGTAGCGGCGGGCGACATCGTCAGCGTGGATGCGGTTCTCGCTCCCGGTCGCCGGATTGTGGGCGGTAATCGTGTAGCCGGCCATGCTTATGGTCTACACCGGCTCGATGATGCGGGCCGGCACGAGCTGCCGGAACACCTCGTCCCCGCCGGGCGGCCTGCTCGAACCCGAGCATGTCGTAGGCATGCGACAGGGCGTCCCACAGGTGTCCCGTCCGCGACGAGGTGATGGGCACGGGGCCACCACGCTCCCGGAGCGCCCGGTTCCCCCAGGCCGATGTCATGTTCACCCTGCCCGGCGGCCAGACGCTGCCGGGCGGTCGCCTTCAAGACCTCAGCTCGGCGTCGTCGTGCGCTGACCCAATGTGCTTGATGTCCCGCGACCTGCGCCGGGAGGAGTACACGATCTGCACCGCCGTCGCGCCCGACGCAGTCTTCACCGTGCGCACGTACGGGGACACGGCCCCACCCTACGATCCGGAATTAGTGCGCAGATTCGCTCACAACAAGCCACAAACCTGCAGGTCAGCGCGATGAGCCAAAGCGAGATCCATGATCTTGAGCCAAGTCAGGTGCTGAGCAAGGGCGAGTATCAACTGAAGTTGCCGCCGCCCTTCGTTCCCGGCATGGAAACCGCTGGTGTCGTGCGGTCGGCGCCGTCTGCGTCGGGTTTGCGTGTGGGCGAACGGGTTTCAGCCTTCGGAGTTCTCGGCGGCTACGCGGAGCGGGTGGCGGTTGCGGTGGCCAACGTGGTCCGCAGTCCGGCGGAACTCGATGACGCTGAGGCGGTTTCGTTGTTGGTGAACTACAACACCATGTACTTCGCCCTGGCCCGTCGCGCCGCAATGCGGCCTGGGCTGACCGCGTGCGCGAACATACCTACGGGGCAGGGCGTGGACATCGCCGTCGATCCCATCGGTGGGCCGCCCTTCGACGACGCGATTCGCGTGTTGGCCATCGATGGCGAGCTGCTGGTAATCGGGCTCGCCGCGGGCAGCATCCCCACCGTCAAGGTCAACCGGCTGCTGCTGCGCAACGTCAGTGTGGTGGGCGTCGCGTGGGGCGAGTACCTCAACAAGGTTCCCGGTTCGGCGGCCTTGTTCTCCTGGGGCCTGGGCCAGTTGGTTTTCTTGGGGCTGAAACCGCCTCCGCCGCAGCGCTATCCGTTGTCAGAAGCCCAGGCGGCGTTGCAGTGCCTGGGCCGGCGGCGGTGTGCTGGGCAAGCTCGTCCTCGAGCCGTAGAGATCTACAGGGTCACATCCCAGCGTCCCAGATATCGCGCGGGCGTTGGCCGCCTCGGCCTGCGCATGGGCGTTCCCGGTAGCGGCCAACGCCGCAGCGAACTCCTCATGAAACGCTGTCGCCTGCTTGAGCAACCGCCTGATACTCCTGGCCGTATCCACCGAACAGTGCAGCGGTGGGCGCTGATACTTCGTCTTGGGCCGCTGCCACCAAGCCGGTTGTCGGGCCCGCGGCGGCCGCATTGGCCGCGCCGAGCGCCGAGCGCCGAATTAATTTTCGCCACATCTGCTGCGGCCGCCGCGATCAATTGCGGTGCGTAATCAAGCTCGACATCGGCTATGCCGTTCACGACCACGAATTTTTACCTTGGTACCGACGACGATTGTGAGACCGATGATCCCGGCGAACCCGGCCATCGCGGTGCTGGCACTAGTGAGCTAAAGACTCAATTAGAATGCGTTCAGCAGCACTTCAAGCTCGAAACCGCCTGCCACTGCGCCCAATCCCAAGTCGGCAGCAATCGGAGCGACGAGTGCATATTGCAATCCCCCAACAAGGTTCCCGTCGATCGCCTGCTGGATCCCGCTCAGGAACAGGTTGACGTCGTAAGCCGGGAGCACGGTAACGACGGCATTCAGGATGTCTGCCGTCGGAAGCAGAACTGCGTAAGCGTTCGCGGCAGTACCCGAGATCTCGTTGGCGATATTGGTGGTCGCCCCCTGGATGGCCTCGATAATGCTGTCGGGCGACAAGCCCGTCGACAGCGCGGACGTCAGCACGGGCAGGGTCAGGCCCCCTCCGCCCGTTGCCAGCGAGTGGGAAAGACTGGACAGCGACATGCTCGAGCTTTCTGCGCTGATGTCGCTGACGAAGGCGTGGCCTCCCTGCTGGGCTCCGGTGACCAGATCCTGAGCGATGAGGGCCTGGCTGACGTGCGGGAACAGTCCAAAATAGGTCTGCACATCCGCCGGCCCTTGGCTCCAGCCAAAGTTGGGGTTTCCGTAGCCCAGGTTGACGATCGTCGTCAGATCCGGCTGCAGCAGGTCTGCGACGGGGTTGCCGATGAACGGTATCGCGCGCACCGGCTGCAACAGCGGCAGACCGTTCGGCGTGGTGATCATGTAGTAGTTGGTAACGCCGGTGTAGCCCGGCGACGTCGGCAATTGCTGAATGGCGTAGCCGGGGGGAAGCGCCGACGGGTTTAGGGTCGGGTAGGTGCCATGCACATACAAGATGCCCGCAACGGCGTTCAGATCGGAAACGAAGTTGATCGGGTATTGGGGGAAGTCGGCGAATCCGTCGTATTCCAGCGTGTAGATGTTGGTGGGGTAGATCGTGTTCGAGGGCGTCGCGCCGTAGAACGTGAACCCCAGACTCGGGAACTGTAGTGGCTGACCATTCGGGAAGCCCGGGAAGCGCGCAAAGATGCCGCCGTTGGGATTCATCTGATTACCCATCAGGGTGAAGCCCAGTTGATTTGCGGTCGGCGGGGTCGGGTTGAGCGTGGGGTTCGCGAGGTTCTCCATTTCCAGCGAGGAGATGATGGCGCTCTGCGAGTAGCCCAAAACGGCAACGCTGCCCGAGGGGTTGGCGGCGAGTTGCTGCTTGATCGCGGTATCGAGAATCTGGAGGCCCTGGCTCACCGACACGTTGAGGGGCAAGCTCTTGACACCGGTGAGCGGATATAAGCCTTCGGGAGTAAACAGGGCTTGTGCATTACCCGGGAGCACAGTGAAGTTGTGGTTGACGTAGTTGAGAACGGCATTCACGTAGGACGGTGGGGGTATCGGCAGGCCGCTGCCGCCCATGATCAATCCAATGGTCGTTCCCTGCAATGTCGGCTGCGCCATCGCAGTCGCGGTCGTGGCTGCGCCTGCCGTGGTCGCGCTGCTGCCGCCCAGCAACGACCGGACGGGTGCGGTGAATCCTCCCAGCGCGCCAGAGATCGTGCTGGTGTTGGCGGCCTCGGCCGCCGTGTAGGCGTTCCCGGCGGACGCCAGCGCCGCAGCGAACTCCTCATGAAACGCGGCTGCCTTTGCGAGGACCGCCTGATACTCCTGGGCGTATGCGCCAAACAGCCGTGCAGTGGCCGCTGACACCTCATCGGCGGCCGCTGCCGCCACACCGGTTGTCGGGCCTGCGGCGGCTGCTTTGGCCACGCCGATCGCCGATCTAATTTCCGTTACGTTCGCGGCAGCGCTCTCCACTAATTGCGGTTCCGTGATCAAGCTCGTCATCGGCTGTTCCCTTCACGACCAGGGGTATTCGTGTGTGATACCGACGACGCTGTGAAACCGATGACCCGGCGAACTCGGCCATCACGGTGCCGGCACTGAGTACGTTAGGCCGGCTTCGTTAGTCTGTCTGCGATTTACCTCTGTCTTTACGCCTTTTACGCCGGTCCCGGCAATCTTGGGTGGCTGTGACAACCCGGTCGGGAACAGCATGCAACGCCATATGTTGCTGGCTCTGGCGGTGGGGCTTGGCGTGCGGGCGGTATCGGAGAACCGTTGCAGGCGCGGTGGTTTGTGCCCCGCCCGACACTTTAGAGTTTGCTGAAATCGCGAACGATCGACCGGGCCGCATCGAAGACGACTATGGGCCAACCTAGAGGGACGGCCTCGGGAATTCGGTTGTGACCGCGTCGTCGTGCTCCTCCCTTAGCAGCAGGGACCGTACCAGCGGACGTGGTCCGAGGGACCGAAGCATTTGACTGGCCGGGCGCGGGCGGACTGTCTGCGGCCACCAGAACCAACGTCCGAGGAGCGCGGCGATGGACGGCGTCATGAACGAGCGCACGATCAAGGTGTCGAACAACAGACCCAGGCCGATGGTGGTACCGACCTGACCGATAATCCGCAGATCGCTGAACGCCATCGAGGCCATAGTGAAAGCGAACACCAGCCCCGCGTTTGTCACGACCTTACCGGTGCCGCCCATCGCGCGGATGATGCCCGTGTTTATACCGCCGGCTATTTCCTCTTTCATCCGGGAGACTAACAGCAAATTGTAGTCAGACCCCACCGCCAAAAGGACGATCACGGACATCGGAAGCACCATCCAGTGCAATTTGATGCCCAGAACATACTGCCAGGTCAACACCGACAGCCCAAACGATGCGCCCAGCGAAAGTGCCACCGTACCCACGATAACTAGTGCGGCGACAAAGCTTCGCGTGATGATGAGCATGATGACGAAAATAAGGCAGAGCGCACCAACTCCCGCGATCCATAGGTCGTATGTGGAGCCGTCTCGGAAGTCCTTAAAGGTCGACGCGGTGCCGGCGATATAGATCTTGGCGTCCTCCAGGGGTGTCGTCTTGAGCGCCTCCTCGGCTGCCGTCTTGATCTGACCGATACGCGCTATGCCCTCGGACGTCGCGGGATCGCCGCTATGCGAAATGATGAATCGAGCCGCTTTCCCGTCCGGAGACAGGAAGGAATTCATCGCGCGCTGGAAGTCCGGGTTCTTGAAAACCTCTGGAGGCAGATAGAAGGAATCGTCGTTCTTGGCCGCGTCGAAGGCTTGTCCCATGGCCGTGCTGTTCTGGCTCGCTTCGTCGATCTCGCCGAGGATCCCGGACATGGTGCTGTGCATCGTCAGTATTAACGTCCGCTGGTTTTCCATGACCGCGATCAACTTCGGGAACTGCTCAAGTAGCTGCGGCAGCAGCGCGTCGACCTTGTTCAGATCTTTCAGAACGTCGTGGAGTTTATCGCTTTCCTCATCGACACCGTCGATGGACTCGAATACCTGCCTCACTGACCAGCATATTGGGATGTCGTAGCAGTGCTTTTCCCAGTAGAAGTAACTTCGAATTGGCCTCCAGAAATCTTCAAACACCGCAAAGGCATCCCGCAACTGATCCGTAATGGCAGTCTCTTCTTTTGTTATCTCGATCGAGCGGTGCGTAAGGGCCTGGAGCCGCTTCTGCAATTCGTACGTGCGCTTCGTCAGCGCGATTTGCGCGGTCAGCAAGTCGGCCTGCAGGAGCATGTCATTAATGCGGCCTTTCATATAGTTCTGGTTTTGGAGCTGATTCGTGGCTTGCATGCTGAGCAGGAAAGGTATCGAAGTATGTTCAATCGGTGTCCCCTCGGGCCGGGTTATGCCCTGCACGCGAGAAATGCCACGAACCCGGAAAATTCCCTTGGCTAGTTTATGCAGCACGAGAAAATCTGCCGGATTGCGCATATCGTGATTGGATTCGATCATCAGAATTTCGGGCATCATTCGCGCTTGGGTGAAATGACGATCGGCGGCTGCGTAGCCCAAATTGGCTGGAATGTGTTGGGGTATGTAGAGTCGATCGTTGTAGCTCGTTTTGTAGCCCGGCAGTGTCAACAGACCGATCAGCGCGACCGCTAATGTCGCGACGAGAATGGGCGCGGGCCAGCGGACAATCGCCGTGCCGACCCGGCGCCATCGACCCACCCCGATCCGGCGCTTGGGGTCAAACAGCCCCAAGCCACTTCCGATGGCCAGAACCGCGGGAACCAGCGTGAGCGCGACCGCGACCGCGACGACCATGCCCACCGCGCACGGGACGCCGATGGTCTGGAAGATGGGCATCCGGGTAAAGCCGAGGCACAGCACCGCCCCGGCGATCGTCAAACCGGAAGCCAAGACAACCGGAGCGACCCCGCGGTAGGTGGTGTAGTAGGCCGTTTCCGGGTCCGCGCCGGCCTGACGCGCCTCTTGATATCGACCGACGAAGAATATGCCGTAATCGGTTCCGACCGCGATGCCAAGCGCCACCAGCAGATTAATGGAAAACGTCGATAGTACAAGAATATTGTTATCACCGAGAAACGCGACGATTCCCCGGGCCGCACCTAATTCAATCCCAACCATGACCAACAAAAGAACCACGGTGATGACCGAACGGTAGACAAGAAGCAGCATCACGAAGATCATCACGACGCTTATCGCGGTGATCTTCAGAATGGATTTGTCACCACTGCGCTGCATATCCGTTACCAGCGCTGCCGGGCCGGTGACATAGGCCTTGACCCCGGGAGGCGGTGGCGTCCGCTTTACGATATCCCGGACCGCTGCCACGGATTCCTGCCCCAAGGTCGTGCCTTGGTTGCCGGCCAGATTCAATTGCGCATATACGGCCTTACCATCAGCGCTTTGCGCGCCCGCCGCCGTGAGTCGATCTCCCCATAAATCCTGCACATGCTCGACATGCTTCCGGTCGTCTCTTAACTCACGAATCAATCCGGCGTAGTACGTGTGAGCGTCCTCGCCGAGCCGCTGCTGCCCCTCCACCACGAGCATCGCGAAACTGTCCGAATCGGATTCTTTGAAGTCCTTGCCCATGCGCACGATGGCCTGAACCGACGGCGCGTCTTTGGGACTCAGTTGTACGGAATGCTCTTGGCCGACCCGCTCCAGCGATGGAACTGCCAGAGTCACAATCAAAGTCAGCGCCAGCCAAGCCAGGATGATCAACACCGAAAGCTTGCGGATCGTCCGCGCTATGAAAGGGGGGCGTTCGGTGCTCGTAGAGGCGTTTACTTCGTGCGACATCGTCTCGGCTTTGACCACACCGGCCGCCACTTACCGCTGCTGTCTCAGCAACAAGGCACGCACCAACGGACGCGGTCCTACCGGCCGAAGTAATGCACTGGCGGGGCGGGGGCGCACGTGTTGCGGCCACCAGAACCAGCGTCCCAGCAGCGCGGCGACGGACGGCGTCATGAACGCGCGCACGACCAACGTGTCGAACAGCAGACCAATCGCGATCGTGGTACCCACCTGACCGATGCTGCGCAAATCGCTGACCAGCATGGACGCCATGGTGAACGCGAACACCAGGCCCGCGTTTGTCACGACCTTGCCGGTACCGCCCATCGCACGAATGATGCCCGTGTTTATACCGGCGCCTATTTCGTCTTTCATCCGGGAGACAAGCAGCAAATTGTAGTCAGACCCCACCGCCAAAAGGATAATCACAGACATTACGAGTGTTGCCCAGTACATTTGTGTGCCAAGCAAATCCTGCCAGAACAGCACGGACAGCCCAAAGGACGCGCCCAGCGAAAGCAATACCGTGCCCACGATAACCAGGGCGGCAATAAAACTTCGCGTGATGATCAGCATGATGATGAAGATAAGGCAGAGCGCAGCGACTCCCGCGATCATGAGATCGTATTTGGAGCCATCCACCATGTCTTTCACCAACGCTGCGGTGCCGGTGAGGTAGATCTTCGAGTCTTCTAGCGGAGTTCCCTTGAGCGCCTCCTCGGCTGCACTTTTTATTGAGTCGACCCGTGAGATGCCCTCGGGCGACGCGGGATCGTCCTTTTGCGAAATGAACATACGGACGGCCTTACCGTCCGGTGACAGGAACACTTTCATGACTCGTTTGAAGTCCGGGTTCTTGAAAACCTCCGGAGGGATGTAGAAAGAATCGTCGTTTTTGGCGGTGTCGAAATCCTTCCCCATGGCTGTCGCGTTAGTGCTATTCTCGTCCATCTCGCCGAGGGTCCCCGACATGGTGCTATGCGTGGTCAGCATCATCGTCCGCATGCTCTGCATGATCGCGATCATCTCCGGGAATTGCGTGAGCAGCTGCGGCAGGAGCACATCTATCTGATCGAGGTCCGCGACCAGATCCTTCAGCTTATCGCTAATCTGGTCAACACCGTCGATCGAATCGAAAATGGATCTAAGCGACCAACAGATGGGAATATCGAAGCAGTGTTTTTCCCAGTAGAAGTAACTGCGGATCGGCCTGAAGAAATCCTCGAAATCCGCAATGTGATCTCGCAACTGGTAAGTGATCGCCTGGATGTCATGCGTATTGGCGACCATGTGATGAGTCGTGTCGGTGAGCTGTTGCACGATGCCATACATGCGCTGCACGATGTCGATCGTTTCCGCCAACTGGTCGGCCGCCTTGAGTATGTCGTTCATGCGCTCTTTTTGAAACTTGGTAATTTGTTGCAGGCCGACGTTTTGCACGCTGAGCATATACGGTATCGACGCGTGGTCGACCGGGGTTCCCTGGGGCCGAGTTACGGACTGCACCCTGGAAACCCCTGGAACGGCGAGGACGCCCTTGGCCAGTTTGTTCAATACCAGAAAATCCGCCGAATTGCGCAAATCGTGATCGGCCTCGACCAACAGGATCTCGGGCGTCATCATTCGCGCCTGGGGAAAATGTCGCTCTGCGGCCGCATACCCCAAACTGGCGGGGATATCTTTGGGAATAAACTTCAGGTCGTTGTAGCTGGGTTTGTATCCCGGCAGCGTCAATAGCCCGATAAGCGCGACTGCCAATGTCGCGACGAGAATGGGCGCCGGCCACCGAACGATCGCCGTGCCTACCCGCCGCCATCCACGAACCTGGATCTTCCGCTTGGGCTCGAACAAACCGAAACGGCTTCCGACAGCAATCACTGCCGGAACCAGCGTGAGCGCCACCGCGACCGCAACGAGCATACCCACCGCACAAGGGACGCCCATGGCTCGGAAAGAAGGCAGCCGGGTAAAGCTGAGGCAGAAAACCGCTCCGGCGATCGTCAAACCGGAGGCCAAGACAACCTTGGCGACCCCACGGTACGTGGTGTAGAAAGCCGTTTCCCGATCCTCGCCGGCCTGACGCGCCTCTTGATACCGGCCGGTGAAGAATATCCCGTAGTCCGTTCCGGCCGCGATCCCGAGGGATATCAGCAAATTAACGACGAAGGTAGTAAGACCAACAATCTGGTGATGGGCCAGGAACGCGACAATTCCTCGGGCCACTTGCAATTCTATCCCGACCATCAGCAACAAAAGGATTACCGTGACAACCGAACGGTAGACAAGAAGCAACATAGTGAAGATCACCGCGAGGCTTACGATCGTCATTGTGGCGAGCGTCCTGTTGCCACTCCGGGCCGTATCCGCAGCGATCGCCGCCGGGCCGGTGACATACGCCTTGACCCCCGGCGGCGGTGGCATCCGCCCCACGATGTCCCGGACGGCGTCGAGCGATTCGTTCCCTAAGGCCTCGCCCTGCGTACCGGCGAGATCCAATTGGACATACACGGCCTTGCCATCGGCGCTTTGCGCGGCGCCCGCCGTGAGTGGATCCCCCCAGAAGTTGTGGATGTGCTGCACATGCTTCGAATCGTCTGCCAACTGACGAATCAAACGATCGTAGTA
>CAVSLH010000007.1:0-162200 GCA_963728815.1 uncultured Actinomycetota bacterium | reverse complement strand
ACTCGCGCCCGTGGCCACCCCGCCCGCACCGGCACCGGCCCCCGTGGCCACCCCACCCGCGCCGGCGGCCGCACCAGCGCCCACGCCAGCTCCTGCTCCGGCCGCCGCCCCCGCGGCAGCGCCGGGTTTCGGCCCCGACGCCCCGCCCACGCAGGACTTCATGTATCCCTCGATCGGCACCAATTGCCTTGCGGACGGCAGTAACTCGATCGCCACCGCGCTATCGGTGGCGGGGCCGGCCAAGATCCCGCTTCCCGGTCCCGGGCCCGGCCAGACCGCCTATGTGTTCACCGCTGTCGGCACCCCTGGGCCCGCCGAGGTGCAGAGGCTGCCATTGAACGTCACCTGGGTGAACCTGACCACCGGCAAATCCGGGAGCGCCACGCTCAAGCCGCGCTCAGACATCAATCCGGAAGGGCCAACGACGTTGACCGCAATCGTCGACACCGGTTCGGGCAGCATCATGTCGACCATCTTCGGTCAGGTCACCACCAAGGAAAAGCAGTGCCAGTTCATGCCCACGATCGGCTCAACGGTGGTGCCTTAGCGGCCCGTCCGCCCGGCGCGAGCGCCCGCGGCTTACCGCGTGGCACAGGTCAATAGGCCATGAACAAAATCGCGTCGCGGTCGTACTCCAGACCCGGATGAACGCTGGCAAGGTGAGCCTGGGTCAATTCGACCAGCTCATCCTCGTCCTTGCCGACGATGGCTTCGCCGCACGGACACGTTATGTGTGTCTTCACGTTGCCGCCTTTCCCTTCGCTGCTGCCTTCATCTGCTTCTTATGCGATCGCACTTGCCCAAGTGAACGGGCGTCGACGATATCGGCGACGGATATGTGTGTGCCGGGTTGGCCGAATTCTCCGGCCGCCGCCCGCCAGCCCGTCGGCGTCACGCCGTACTGCTTGCCAAGCAACGCCAGAAAGATCTGCGCTTTCTGCGCGCCGAAACCGGGTAGCCCCTTGAGCCGCGTCAGCAGCTCGTTGCCGTCGGGTTCACCGGCCATCCACAATGCGGCGGCGTCACCGTCGTAGCGGTCCACAATGATTTGCGCCAGGGCCTGGATACGCTTGGCCATCGATCCCGGAAAGCGGTGTATCGCAGGTTTTTCCGAGCACATCGCGGCGAACTTGTCCGGGTCGTAGTCGGCGATCTCGCGGGCGTCGAAGCCGCCCATCCGATCCGCGATCTTCTTGGGTCCCGCGAAGGCTGTTTCCATCGGCACTTGCTGGTCGAGCAGTGCACCTATGAGAAGAGCGAGAGGATTCGCGTCCAGCAGGGCATCAGCCGTCGGATCACCGGCTAGTCGCAGGTTCGGCACTCGGCCAGTCTAGGACTGCGCGGCGGTGAGGCAACCCACCCGAACCGACTAACGTCCGCGTTTACGCACAGGGGTCGTCAGAGCCGAGCCCTGCGTTCGTCATCGTCCAAGCTGGTAACGGTGCGTGTTCAAGAGGTGCGAGTTGCCGCGTGCTTTAGTCAGCTGTCGACTTAGCGTTCGCCCGAGCGAGCCCCATGGCTGGCCCGACCGTGTTGGAATCATGGTCATGACACAGCAAGAGCCCTTAGCCATGCCGCTCGAAGAGGCGATGCGTACGCAACGTTCGATCCGTCGGCTCAAGAGTGACCCGGTTGACGACTCGCTTGTGCTTCACCTTCTCGAGCTGGCAATGAAGGCGCCGACTGGTTCGAACGCGCAGAATTGGGAGTTCATCGTCGTCAAGGACCGCGAAGTAGTCGCGAAGCTGGGGCGCTTTAATCGCAGCGCGATGAAGCTCGCCAGTCCGATCTACAAACGTTCCTTCGAACGCCGCGGTGACGAGAAGATGCTACGGCTACAGAAGGCCGTGCGATGGCAGGCGGATCACTTCGACGAAATCCCCGTCGTCGTTGTGGCATGCCTCAAAGGTGTCATCCCACCCTGGCCGTCGATAGCGACGAGCAGCGCCTACGGTTCCATTTATCCGGCGGTGCAGAACCTCTTGCTGGCGGCACGTGCGGCCGGGTTGGGCGCGGCTCTGATCACCGTGCCGCTGTGGAGCAAGCTGCTGGCCAGACGCGCCCTGGGCCTGCCGTGGAATGTCACTCCCTGTGCGGTAATCCCTCTTGGCTGGCCGATTGGCAAATACGGTCCCACGACGCGTCGGCCAGTTGGAGAGCTTGTCTCGCTCGACAAATATGGCAATCGAGCGTTTCTGTAGGCGGGCCGACCAGCTGGAACAGGTTCATTAAGCGACACACCAGATCTACTGAGCCGCCGGGGCAACAGTGAAGACGACACGAGCCCCGACTAGAGCACGTAAAGATTGCGTCTTTCAGGGTTGTAATCGTCTACTGCTGGTCAAGCAGCATGCCGACCAGCAACGCGAACGGGTTGGCGTCCAGCAGTGCGTCGGCGGCCGGGTCTTGGACAAGCTCCAGTTTCGCCACCCACACATTTTAGAGCCGCGGCGATCGCACCACCGAAGTGGGCGTCATCCTGGCCTCGCCGGTTCGAAGCGGTCCACCGCGCTGGTTGCAGGACGGTCTCAAGTTAATCGAATTCGCTGTTCCGGTCGCCCTTTTCGGACTACGGACACGCAGGCAGGCGGATGAGTCGCACTCGGTCGATCAGCGCTGCGCACACGAAATACGTCGTCCGCCAACGACTGTGACCAGACCCGACAAGGGGTTAGCCGCTCTTGCGGCGGAATTCCCGACGGCTCTCCAGCGGACCATGGGTCCGCGACTGCTTGCCGCCGCCGTCCTTGTGATCGGATCCGCTCGACGACTTCGCCATCTTGCGATCGAGGGCTTCACGGAACTTGCGCTTGGTCTCGTCCTCCGACCCCGAAGACCCAGAAGACTTTGCATCTTGCGGAGAGTTCGATTCAGCCATATGAGGAGCCTAACCTGCGCGGGCCGGGCTGGCAGACAGCACCGCTACCGCATTCCTGGGGGCAGGCCGTATATGTGCGAAATTGGCAGTGTCAGCAGCACTCGCCGATCGGTGACCATCGCCTGCCGGTATTCATCCCAGTCCGGATGCTCACCGGCGATGTTGCGATACAAGGCAATCAGCGCCGCGACGGTGTCGTCATCGGGCGCAGCCGCGGGAGGCGTCAGTTCGGCCGTGCCCTCAGCGACGGCATACGACCATCCGTCGTCGGCGTCGACCAGGATCGAAGCCCGTGGATCCCGGCGCAGGTTGCGGGTCTTGGCGCGCGGCTCGGTGATGGACACCCGCACCACCACGTCGCGCGGGTCGAAGTGATACTGCACGTTCGACAGCTGGGGACGCCCGTCACGTTTGATGGTGGCCAGCACCCCGATGGAGTTCCCGCTGATCACGGCCAGCAGCTTGTCGTCGAATACTTGGCGTCCCATGCCGAAAGCCTACGTCGCACGGCCAGCGGGCCGGTCCCGAATGGCGTCGTTGCCGGTCGGCCTGGTGAAATCGGATCATGACCCATTTCGCGGCGTTCCTGCGCGGCGTCAACGTCGGCGGCGTCAACCTCAAAATGGCCGAGGTGGCCAAGGCGTTGACCGACGCTGGATTCACCAATGTGCGCACCATCCTGGCAACTGGCAATGTGCTGCTGGAGTCGTCCTCCGGTGTCGCCGCGGTACGCAAGAAGGCCGAAGCCACGCTGCGGCAGAGGTTCGGCTATGACGCCTGGGTGTTGGCGTACGACATCGATACGGCGCGCTCCATCTTCGACGCCTACCCTTTCGAGCGCGAGGTCGACGGGTATCAGTCCTACGTCACGTTCGTCACCGACGCCACGGTGCTTAACGAACTCGCCGCGCTGGCCGGTCAAGCGGGTCCCGACGAGAAGATCTCCCCCGGCGACGGCGTCGTCTACTGGCAGGTACCCAAGGGCAGCACCCTGGACAGCACCATCGGCAAGACGATGGGCAAGCCGCGCTACAAGTCGTCGACCACGACTCGCAACCTGCGCACGCTCGCCAAAGTGTTGCGGTGAAAGACTGCATCGAATGACGCCTTCCCAAGAGCCCTCGAGAGAGAGGGTCGCCCTGAGTGGTGTTTCCGAGACCGCCCTGCTGACGCTGAGGCCCGAGCCCGGGAGGCCCGCCGTCGGGACCCGATCATCGATGATCCGATGGCGATAGCCCTGGTCGACTCGATCCACTTCGACTTCGCGAAGTTCGGCCCGACCCGCCAAGACATCGCGCAGCGCGCGCGGGCCTTCGACACCCAAGCCCGGTCCTATCTCAGTCAGCACCCATCGGCCACCGTGGTGGCGCTGGCGGAGGGCCTGCAGACCAGCTTCTGGCGCTTGGACGCAGCCATTCCTAACGGCCAATTTCGTTGGCTGACAGTTGATCTGCCACCGATTGTTGATGTTCGGACGCGGCTGCTGCCGCCTTCGCCGCGGGTGTCGGTTTGCGCCCAATCCGCGCTGGACTACTTCTGGATAGAATCCGTCGATCCTTCCAACGGGGTGTTCGTCACCGCCGAGGGTCTGCTGATGTATCTGCAGCCCGAACAAGCGCTGGGGCTGATTGCCCAGTGCGCCAAGAGATTTCCCGGCGGCCAGATGCTATTGCCTGGTGCACACGGTGGCAGGTGTTCGCGCAGTCCGCGATCTGCAACTGCCACCGGGGCGCGGCCTGGTGTTCAACGCCGCGCTGTCGATCGTCTACCGCTGGAGTTCGGCTAACGCGGGTCTCAGTCGTCTGGCACGTTCGTGAGGTAGCTCATCGCGTCGGACTTGGTCAGCCCCAGTGCTCGGGCCACTCCAACGTATTCCTTGGCCGCGGCCGCCATCGCAGCATCGGTCGGATCGAAGCGGGAGATGAAAGTGCCGAAGCGCCCGCGTGTTTCGACGATCGCTGCCGACTCCAGCTCACGATAGGCGCGGGCCACGGTATTGGCGGCCACGCCAAGCTGACCGGCCAGGTCTCGCACCGTTGGGAGACGGGTACCGGGCGGCAACGCGCCGGCGCGGACTCCGTCGATGACCTGGTTTCTGAGCTGGTCGAACAACGGCTTGCCCGCCTTCAGGTCGACCCGTAGCAAATCCCGCAGCTCCACGTACCCAGTATCTCCCAAGCACGGCTATGTTTGTGGGATGCGAGTGACGGTACTTAGCGGCGCGGGGATCTCCGCGGAGAGCGGGGTGCCGACGTTCCGCGATGACAAGAACGGATTGTGGGCCCGCTTCGACCCTTACCAGCTGTCCAGCACCCAAGGGTGGCTGAACAACCCCGAGCGGGTCTGGGGATGGTACCTGTGGCGCCATCACCTGGTGGCCAACGTCGAACCCAACGACGGGCACCGCGCTATCGCCGCCTGGCAGGACCAGGCCGACGTCAGCGTCGTCACCCAGAATGTCGACGATTTGCACGAGCGCGCCGGAAGCGCACCGGTGCACCATTTGCACGGCAGCCTCTTCGAATTCCGTTGTGCGCGTTGCGGCGTGGCCTACACCGACACTCTGCCCGAGATGCCCGAACCGGCGCTGGAGGTGGACCCGCCGGTGTGCCGCCGCTGCGGTGGCCTGATTCGGCCCGACATCGTCTGGTTCGGTGAGCCATTGCCTGACGAGCCGTGGCGGCGTGCGGTCGAGGCGACGGAGGCGGCCGACGTGATGGTGGTGGTGGGGACCTCAGCGATCGTCTACCCCGCGGCCGGGCTACCTGATCTGGCGCTGGCGCGCGGCACGGTCGTCATCGAGGTCAATCCCGAGCCCACACCGCTGTCCAGAAGCGCCACGATCAGCATTCGCGAGCCCGCGAGCCAAGCATTGCCCGGACTGTTGCGGCGCCTGCCCGCCCTGCTGCAGTAGCCATTCCTGCCGAGCCTGCGGTAGTGGCGCCCAGCCTGCGCACAGATCGCTCGCGGTTTACTCGCCAACCCACGCCCTCAGCGCAGTCTCGGCGCAAAAAGCTAGGGCCTACGTGCCCGGCCCAGCGCTAACTCCGAAACCGGCAGTGGCGCCCAGGCCGGCAACGTCCACTCCCGCCGGGAAGTGTCTACCTGGAATCCGGCGTCGACGATCGAGCGCTCGGCATCGCGATGCGTGTGGCAGTTACCGAACAGCCTGGGCCAGAACGTCGCGTCGACGAACCGCTGCAACCGGCCCCGCATACCCGCGCTGGCCACGTGCTCGAGATACCGCAGCTGCCCGCCCGGCCGGAGTAACGAATACAGATGTTGCAGCGCCGTGCCGGGATCGCGCACCGAGCACAGCACCAGCGAGCACACCACCGCGTCAAATGGCTCCCCGCCGCCGAACTCCTCCATTATCTCGCCGGTCACAACAACCGGAACGGGCGCTTCCGCGGTTGCGGCGCGGGCCCGGGCGCGCAGCCGCGGCTCGGGCTCCACGGCGATCACCTGTTCGACGAACCCCGGGTAAAAGGCGAAGTTGGTCCCGATACCCGCTCCAACTTCGAGTACCCGCCCCGACAAGCCGGCGAGGTTCTCGCGGCGAAGCGCCCGAACTGCCTTGGCTTCGTGGGTTGCGACGACAGGCCAGACTCGGGCAAAGAACGGGTTGTCGACGCTTGATGCCGGTGCTGCCGCGGCCGGCCTCATACCCGCGACTCCTCTGACGGCCGATGCGCCATCACCCAGTCCACCAGCTGCTGAGATGTGGCGTCCGCGCCAACCAGCCCAGCCACCATATGGCCGCAAAGGACCGCGCCCAGCACCCGGTCCGCGAACGCATCGACATCGCCGAACGGCAGGTGCGGCTTGGCGACCAAAAGGGCCGCTACCCCGTGCATAGCGCTCCAGAGTTCCAGGGCAATGGTGGTCGGATCGTCGGTCCGGTAAACACCCTCGTCCATAAGCGTCTGCACGGAGGCGCGCATGTGCTTGAACGCCGTGCTGTCCAGGGCGATATCGACATTGCTTCCGGACCGCCACTCACCCATGGTGGCGAGCCGGTACAACTCTGGGGTTTGCGTAGCGAACCGCACATATGCCAGCCCTTGGGCTCGCAGCACGTCCACGGTGGACGGTTGCCCAATGGCCACCCGCTCCATTTCCTGGTCGAGTCGTGCCAGGTAGCGTGCGCACACGGCGTCCAGCAGTGCGTCTTTGTCCTCGAAGTGCAGGTAGATCGACGGCGGCGTGACGCCGACGCGTTGTGCCACTGACCGGATCGAGACCGACCTGGCATGCCCAGTCTCCAGCAGCAGCTCAGTGGCCGCGTCCAGGATTTCGTGGCGGAGCCGATCACCCGACCCACGCGGGGCGCGTGGGCGGCGAAGGCCGTCCACCGACACGCTAACCAAAGTGCGTCACCGACTCCCTGATCGGGCGCCCATTGTGCTGCACCGAGTCCTCGGCCGGCTCGACGGACGCGACCTCTCCGGACGGCCCCTCGCTGATGCCGAACCGATCATGCAGCCACGCCAAGGACTTGGGCGCCCACCAATTCCACCGGCCCATCACGTGCATGAACGCCGGCACCACGACCATCCGCACCAGCGTGGCATCGGCAGCCACGGCAAGTGTCAGGCCCAGGCCGAACATTCGCATGAATGACACGTTAGCGGCGATCAGCGCGGCGAACGACATCGACATCACCAACGCGGCCGCGGTGATCACCCGTCCGGTGCGGGCCACGCCGTGCGCCACACTCTCGTCGTTGGCGGCGTGCGCCTGTTTTGCGCTTGGCTTTGCCGGTCGAGCGGCTCCGGAAGCCAGCCAGTACTCGCGGATCCGGGAGATCAAGAACACCTCGTAATCCATCGACAGCCCGAAGGCGATGCAGAACAACAGCACCGGCATGTTGGCCACCAGGGTCCCGCTCGGGGTGGTTCCCAGTGCGCCAAGATGGCCGTCCTGGAAGATCCAAACCAGCGCGCCGAATGCCGCGCTCAACGAGAGCACGTTGCACATCAGCGCCTTCGCCGGTAGCACGACGCTGCCGGTGAGCAGGAACAGCAGCACGAACGTGATGGCCGCCATCAGCCCCAGCACCAGCGGAAGTCGGTCCGTGACCGCGTCGACGCTGTCGCGGTTGATCTGCGCGACACCGGCCATCTCAACGGGTCGTCCGGCGGGCCCGGCCACCTCGTGCAACCGCGTGAGCTGGGTGTCGTTGGCCTGCGAAAACAGCGGCGCTGTGCTGCTCACGGTCAGGAATGCGCTGCCGTCGGCCAACCCGGTGGCCGCGGCGGGTGGTCCCACCTGGTTTCCGCCCACGAACGTCCCACCCGGGGCTGATCACCGCCGACACGTCGGGAACCCGCGACAAGTCGGCGGCGTACTTGTCAAGATCCGCCGGGCTCAGGTTACGGGCGTCGGGGACGACGACGGGCACCGCCGTTGCAGAATCGTGCGCGAAACCGTTGCGCAACTGGTCACCGACCTGATGCGACGACGCCGAACGCGGCAGCACCCGGTCGTCCGGGAAACCCCACTTCACTGAGAAGAATGGAAGCCCGAGCAGCAGCAGCAGCGCGATGACAGCCAGACCGATCGGCAGCCAGCGGCGCATCACGAACTTGGTCGACCGGTACCAGAACAGCTGCTCGACGGGTTTGTGCACCGGATCGGGGCGGCTCAGCACCCGACGCACCAGTCGCCGCACGTCCAACGCGTCCAGCCGGGGACCCAGCAGCACGATCGCGGCCGGAGTTATCACGATCGACGCGGTGGCGACGAATGCCACGGTGGCCACACCGGCGTAGGCGAACGACTTCAGGAAGTACATCGGGAACGCCACCGTCGCCGCCATCGACAACGCCACGGTGGTCGCGGAGAACAGCACGGTGCGCCCGGCAGTGGCCATGGTTCGGATCAGGGCCACGTCTGGGTCGCTGCCCTCGGCCAACTCGTCGCGATAGCGGCTGACGATCAGCAGCGTGTAGTCGATGGCCAGGGCCAGGCCCAGGGCGGTGCTCAGGTTGAGCGCGAAGATCGACACTTCGGTGGCAAACGTGACGAGCCGCAACACCGACATGGAGCCGACGACGGCCAGTGCGCCGAGGGCCATCGGCAATCCCGCCGCCAGCAGCCCACCGAACACCCAGACCAGCACCAGGAAGCTCATCGGGATCGCGATCATCTCCATCAACAAGAGATCTTCTTGGTTCTGCTTGTTGATCTGGGCGTACTGCATCGCCGGGCCACCGGCGCGGACGGTGACGCCGTCACGATCGTGGACGAATTGGTCCGACAGGGTTTGGGCGTTTTTCTGCACGAAGTTTTCGCCGCCTTTGAGGTTGACCACGATCAACCCCGACTTGCCGTCGGTGCTGACCAGATCGGCGGCGGCCTGCGGCGGTGCGGTCCACGCCGAGGACACATTGAGTACCAACGGGGACCGTTGCAATTGGCCGACGAGGTCGGTGCCCACCTTGCGGGCCTGTTCGCTGTTGGCGCCTGCGGGTGCCGTCACCAGGATCACCATCTGCTGACCGCTCTGCCCGAACTTGTCGGCCAACACCTGGATGGCGCGGGCCGACTCCGAGTTCGGATCTTGGAAACCCCCGGGAGACAGGCTCTTGGCGACCGGGATGCCGAAGACCGCGGCGGCTATGAAGACCAGGAGCGCACCCGCGATGATTCGGCGGGGCGCCGCGATGGCCAGTCGAGCGATCCTCTGCAGCATGTTGCATCCTTCCGCTGCCGGTGCCGGTCGCGCTGGCCCCGCACCATATCCGCGATAACTTAACGATGATAAGTTATCGGTGTCAAACAACCACCTGCCTTAGGTACGAGTGCGGGTGCCTCGATGGTTCACCGCGCTCCGGATATGGCCACAGATGTTGCCGACGCTGCTAGGTCCGGGCCGATCTGACCTCGAGTTGCGATGCTGGCGACGCGGCACCCTACCCGGCGGTAATAATTGCCACCATTTTCCGAATCGTGACTCAAAGATTCCTTAATGCCGACTCATAGGCTCAGTGTCATGTGGATCGACGACTCGAGTGCCGACGTCATCAAGGCTGACTTCGAGGCTCTCTACCACGGCGACATGCTGGTGGAAGGCGAGACCTCAGAGCAGTTCGAAGACTGGCACCCGCTGCCTACGGCAAGCTGAACCGTTATGAGCGTGCTTGCGCGGCTACTTATGGCCGAACCCGCCGTCTGCTCGATGGTTCCGTCGATAGCTGGGTTCTTTTCAGATCTTGTTTACGATGTCAGCCCCCCGCCGGTGCGGGGGGCTTTCCTTTTGTCTGGTGTGAAATCCGGTGCGGGCTGCTCAGCGGGGCGCCATGCGGATGGCGCCATCCAGACGGATGACCTCACCGTTGAGCATTGGGTTTTCGATGATGTGCACGGCCAGCGCTCCGTACTCGTCCGGGTTGCCCAGCCGCGACGGATGCGGCACCTGCTTGCCCAGCGACGCCCTGGCCTCCTCCGGCAAGGATGCCAGCAGCGGCGTGTCGAACAAGCCCGGTGCGATCGTGACCACCCGGATGTTCTTGCTGGCCAGGTCGCGGGCGATCGGCAGGGTCATCCCGACCACGCCGCCTTTGGACGCGGAGTAGGCGGCCTGTCCGATCTGGCCGTCGAACGCCGCCACCGAGGCGGTGTTGACGATGACGCCGCGCTCCTCTCCATTCGGGCCGATGAGTTCCGTCTTGGCGATCCGCTCGGCAGCCAGCCGCAGCACGTTGAAGGTACCGACCAGGTTGATGTCCACGATCTTGCGGAACGCATCCAGCGGGAAGACGCCGTCTTTGACTGAGCACCCGGATGGCATTGCCGGTGCCGGCGCAGTTGACCACGATGCGCAGCGTGCCCATCGCTCTCCGCCATGTCCAGCGCTCTGGCGACGGCGGCCTCGTCGGTGACATCGGCCTGCGCGAAACGCGCGCGATCGCCGAGCTCGCGAACCACGTCTTCGCCCCTGAGGTCCAGCACCACCACCTGTGCCCCGGCGTCCAGCAGCCGCTTGGTGGTAGCCAGGCCCAGGCCCGACGCGCCGCCGGTGACGACCGCTACGGCGTCCTTGATCTCCATGCGAGTCCTTCCCTATCGTCTGATCCCGTCTGCCGACCTACCGGTTGGTCGGGACTATACCCAGTCGTTCAGGACAGCTTCGATGTCGGTGGCGGGCGGCGCCGGCGGGCGTGGTTCGCCAGGCATCGTGCGCGAGAACCGCGGGGCCGGCAGCGGCTGCAGACCGCCGTTCACTTCGTAGAAGGTATGCCGCTCGGTGATGTGCGGCTCGGTCTCCACCTCGCCGAACGCCAGCACCGGAGTCACGCAGGCGTCGGAATCGGCGAACACCTTGGTCCAGTGGTCGCGGTCGCGGCTGGCGAACGCCTCCGTCAGCCGGGCCCGCAGTTCGGGCCACTGGGTCGGGTCGTTCTGCGGCGGCAGGTCGGCGGCGTCCAGACCCAATCCGGCCAGCATGGCCGCGTAGAACTGCGGCTCGATGGCACCGACCGCGACGTAGCGGCCGTCGGCGCACTCGTAGGTGTCGTAGTAGGGGGCGCCGCCGTCGAGCATGTTGGTGCCCCGCACGTCGGACCACAGGCCCGACGCGCGCATCGCCCACATCATCTGCACCAGCACGCTGGAGCCGTCGACCATCGCGGCGTCAACGACCTGACCCTTGCCGGAGGTCTGCCGCTCCCACAGCGCAGCCAGGATGCCCACCAGCAAGAACATCGAGCCGCCGCCGAAGTCACCGACCAGGTTCAGCGGCGGAACCGGCCGCTCGTTCACCCGGCCGATGGCGTGCAGGATGCCGTTCAGCGAGATGTAGTTGATGTCGTGACCTGCCTGTCTGGCTGCGCGGGCCGGTTTGTCCCCAACCGGTCATCCGGGCGTAGATCAGCCGGTCGTTGACCTCGGCGCAGTGCTCGGGGCCAAGGCCGAGCCGCTCGGTAACGCCCGGCCGGTAGCCCTCGATCAACACGTCGGCTTTGGCAACGAGTTTGAGCACCAGGTCGCGTCCCTCGTCGGACTTCAGATCGGCGGTCACGATGCGGCGGTTGCGCAGCATGGCGTCCTTGGCGGCACCACCGGGACCCCCAGTTTTGGACGGCCGATCGATGCGCACCACGTCGGCACCGAGATCCCCCAGGATCATCGCGGCATGAGGGCCTGGCCCGATACCGGCCAGCTCGACAACGCGTAGCCCGCTCAGAGGCCCGTTCAACGTACCGCCATGATCTACCGACCTTTCGTCTGCTCTGACGCCCCCGACCGGTTCCGGATCGAACAACCGGTTGTTCGCATCTTCGCAGTCGCCGTCGACGGCCGCGCACCCCGGTCACCGAGGGTGGGGCCCATGCCGGAATCCGGGATCGACGCACTACGCCGGTCGCAGGTCTTGCCGTCACGCTGGCTGACGGCGTGCTGTCGGTGACCATCGACCGCCCCGACAGCCTGAACTCGCTGACGACGCCGGTGCTGGCCGGCATCGCCGATGCGATGGAGCGTGCGGCCACCGATCCTCGGGTCAACATGGTGCGACTCGGCGGGGGCGTTTCCCTGGCCCTGGCGTGCGACCTCGTATTGGCTTCTGACAAAGCGTTTTTCATGCTTGCGTTCACGAAAATCGGGTTGATGCCCGACGGCGGTGCGTCGGCCTTGGTCGCCGCCGCGGTCGGCCGCATCCGGGCAATGCAGATGGCCCTACTGCCCGAACGATTGCCGGCCACCGAGGCACTGTCCTGGGGCCTGGTCAGCGCTGTCTATCCTGCCGAAGACTTCGAAGCCGAGGTAGACGAGGTGATCTCGAGGTTCCTGGCCGGCCCGGCGGTGGCGTTCGGAAAGACCAAGGATGCGATCAACGCGGCCACTCTCAGCTGAGTTGGAACGCGCCCTGAGCGCGAGTTCCACGGGCAGTCGGGCCTGCTGCGATCGCACGACTTCATCGAGGGCGCAACAGCATTCCAGGAGCGCCGCACCCCCAACTTCGCCGACTCCTGAGCGCGCGTCCTCGTCGGGCGCCGAACCCGCTGGCGATCGTCTGCAACCGCCCATCCGACAACGGCTTCGGAGGGCGCGTCCAATCCGGCTGCGGGATTTCTTACCTGTGCCGAACCGGCAATCCTTTTCGCGTCGGATCCGAATAAGTGAGAATTGAGCCAGGACAGAACGGAGACCCGATGTCGGCAGGACAGGTTCGCTGCCTCGTAACCGGAGCCACCGGCTACATCGGCGCTCGGCTAGTGCCGCGCCTGCTGGACGAGGGCCACCGGGTTCGCGCGTTGGCCCGCAACCCGATCAAGCTCGCAGACGTGCCGTGGCAAGCGCGGGCCGAGGTGGCGAAGGGCGACCTGGGTGATGTCGATTCGCTGATCGCGGCGTTTGACGGGATGGACGTCGTCTACTACCTGGTCCATTCGATGGGCACGTCGAAGAATTTCGGCGCGGAGGAAACCCGCGCGGTCGGCAACGTCGTGACCGCCGCTCGCCGCACCGGTGTGCGGCGCGTGGTGTATCTCAGCGGCCTGCATCCGGAGAGCAGCAAGCTCTCGCCGCATCTCGCATCGCGCAAAGCCGTGGGCGACACCCTCATCGACTCCGGCATAGAGACGGTGGTGCTGCAAGCCGGAGTAGTCGTCGGGTCGGGCTCGGCGTCGTTCGAGATGATTCGGCACCTCACCGACCGGTTGCCGGTGATGACCACGCCGAAGTGGGTGCACAACAGCATTCAACCGATCGCGGTGCGCGACGTGCTGTACTACCTGGTCGCGGCGGCAACGGCAGAGGTGCCGTCATCGCGAACGTGGGATATCGGCGGCCCCGATGTATTGGAGTACGGCGACATGATGCGGGTCTATGCCGAGGTAGCGCGGTTGCACAGGCGCTATTTGATCGTGTTGCCGTTTCTGACGCCAACGATCGCCAGTCTGTGGGTTGGGACCGTGACCCCGATCCCTCCCGGTCTGGCGCGGCCGCTGATCGAATCGCTGGAATGCGACGCGGTGATGCGTAACTTCGACATCGACACGATTATCGAGCCGCCACCGGGCGGCCTGACCAGTTACCGCCGGGCGGTCGCGTTGGCGCTCAACCGCGCGACGCATGGCCTCCCCGATGCGACATGGGCCTCGTTGCAGTCGGAGACGGCCGAGCCGCTGCCCAGCGACCCGGACTGGGCCGGCGAGATCGTCTGCACCGACGTGCGGACCGCCGTTACCACCGCGGAGCCCGACGACGTCTGGAAAGCGGCCGAGAACACTTTGAACGGCAGCCGGTGGCACTCATTCCCACTCGCGCCCCGGCGACGCCGCTCGGTCGAGCGCTGGAGCATTGCAGAGCGCGAGCCTGGCACCAAGCTGCGGCTGCGCGCCGAGGTGTGCTCACCCGGGCAGGCGTGGCTGGAGATCACGGTGACGCCGCAAGAAGGCGGCAGCAGCAGCTACATGCAGCGTGCGATCTTTTTTCCGCACGGCATCTCGGGCCGGTTTTACTGGTTTATGCTGCGGCCCGTGCATGCCGTCGCGCTACGCGCGCTAACACGCAAGATCGTCGCGGCCCGAAAGCTAGCCGAAAGTGGGAACCCGCCTTAGATCTGGAGGGCAGAAGGCAAACACCAACTGACCATGTCGACGCCGGAAAGGTCAGCTGAGCGATCCGCAGCGAGCGGCTTGCTTCGACGAGGACTGAGTCAGACGCCGAACAACGGCGGAAGCGCGAGCACCATCATCAGGCCCCACACCAGGTGGGTCAGGATCGATGCCAGCACCCCGCCTGTAGAGCGGCGCTCCCACGCACACACCGTTCCGAGGATGATCGCGGCGAACCCGAGCATCAGGTTCGCGCTGGCCATAATGGCGCCGATGTACACGATGGTCGAGACGGTCACCGGATAGTGCCGACCCAACGCGGTGTAGAGCGCGCCGCGGAAGAACATCTCCTCGGCCACGGCGTTGACCATGGTGATCACCACGATCAGTAGTAAAGATCCGTGACTGGCAAATTGCAGCACCCGGGTGATCAAGGCTGAAACGGCCGGAATCTCCCTGACCACGACCCCGCCCAGCACGAAGATGCCGCCAAGCACCAGACCGGTAGTGGTGCCGGTGATGACCGGACGCTGATTGCGGCCGCGCCAGCAGATTCCCCCCAGATGTAGCGGCCCGGAAACAAGTGCTCCGACCGCCCACACCGCCGCCAGGGTCAGCGTCAGCCAATAAAAGGTCGACTCGCCGGGTTGCCGTCTCATCGACAACCCCATCACCACGGCGCCAATCACCAGCACGACAATGACGATGACACGCCGGCGCCACACGACTGGGGGTGGTTCATGATGTGGCACAGCGACATTGGTGATCGCACGGCGCAGTTCGGCGCGCACGCTGGTGTGGTATGGAGTACTGGGCTGGCTCATGCAGACCGTGCCTTCGGGGTCAGGGTGATCAGGATGTCGAGTCCGGTTCGAAGCGCACCGGCGAGCGGTCCGGGAACGATGTTCACCAGTCCCAGGGTGGGCCACGCGATGGGTGGAGTCACCGCGCGGGCGAGCCGCCGGATGCGCAGCACGTCGCCGCCGGCCCATACCGGGATCCGTGTCGGCGAGTTGATGCGGATCGGCCAGGGCGTTGACCGGCCGCGGCGGGTCGTTCGACTGGTCCGCCAATGACAGCGCGATGGCATCGTCGACGCCCAGCAGGCCCCCGGGCGGATCGGGCACACGATCTCGCAGGCCGATGTCGGATGCCAGCATCGGGTGGTCCAGCGACTCGACCAGGTCGCCGGCCAGTCCTTGGGGCACGGGCAACGCGACCCCCGTGATCAGTGACGCCACCGCGGTGTCGACCCGGGGCACCCGCAAAGCCGCGTGCCACCGTCCGGAAATGCGCGCATACGTTTCGAGCAGACCCCGGTACGACGTGGTGTCCGGCCCATAGATGTCGTAGGCGCCGGCGGGTACTTGGTCGGCGTCGGCCGCGGCCACGAGGTAGTGCAGCACATCGCGGATGGAGATGGGCTCAATCGGGTTGTCCATCCAGCCCGGCATCGGCATGAGCGGGAACCGGTCGCCGACGTAGCGCATCATCTCGAACGACGTCGACCCGGCGCCGATGATCATCGCCGCACCCAGCCACACCAGTTCCGGGCCGCCCTCGACCGCGAGTGCCTGGGCCACCTCGGCCCGGCTTGCCAGATGGTCGGACAGCGTCTCGTCATGGGGCACGAAACCGCCCAGGTAGACAATGCGTCGCACACCGGCATCCCTGGCCGCGGCTGCGACGTTGGCCGCCGCGGTCTTGTCAGCGTCGCGAAAGCCGCGTTGACCGATCCCGTGCACCAGGTAATACACCACGTCGACTGGGCCGGCGGCATCCCTGGAGAGGGCAAACGCGGCCTGCGCCGACACGGCATCGGAAGCGTCGAGATTGATCGGTACGACGTCGTCGAACCAACCGAAACGCTTGAGACGGGCCGGGTTTCGGGTGGCGGCCGCGACCTGGTGATGGTCCGCCAGCAGCGCAGTGACGAGGCGCGATCCCACATAGCCGGTGGCACCGGTCACTAGAATCCGCACACCATCCAACCTAGCCCGGCGACCCCCAAACTTCCGAGCGGGCCGTGAACGGCCCGAGGTGGAGCCGGGTCAGCCGCTTGAAGCGCGGTGCAAGTCGAGCAGCCGCCAATACACCTCGGCGTTGTACCGATTGTTCGCGACCTCGGCCGCGCTGAGTTCCCGTTGCACCCGGCCCGGTACCCCGGTCACCAACGACCGGGCCGGTATCACCATGCCCTGCGGGACCAACGCGCCGGCTGCCACCAGCGAGCCGGCGCCGACGAGCGCGCCGTTGAGGATGACCGCTCCCGCGCCGATCAGCGCGTCGTCTTCGACGGTGCAGCCGTGCACGACAGCGTTGTGCCCCACGGTCACCCCGGAGCCGATGCGCACCGGGAATTCCTTGTCGACGTGGACGGTCACCCCGTCTTGGATGTTGGTTCCGAACCCGACCTCGATCTGCTCGGCCTCGGCTCGCAGCGTCGCCGAATACCAAACACTGACCCTGGCAGCGAGGCTGACCTGTCCAATCACGCTGGCGTTGGGCGCGACCCAGGACTCGGCGTGCAGTTGAGGCGTGTGACCTCGAATCGAGACGATCAACGGCGCAGGCATGGCCGCCATCGTAAAGGTGATCCCGCCCGATACGTGGATATCGGGTGGTCAACCTGCTACCGGCCAGGGTTGAACCCATCCGCCCGCAGTAACGTGACTCCCTACATGGACAAGTTCATAGGGGGGCATTCGACGTGCCTGGGTGTGAAAACACAGAGGGCCATCGCAGATCCGTCCATTGCAGGGGTTGCTGTCAAGTTCCCGTCAAACCGGTACACGCAGGACGAAACCATCGGGGCGCTGACCGACTTCGCC
Organism: uncultured Actinomycetota bacterium; assembly: GCA_963728815.1. GTDB lineage: Bacteria > Actinomycetota > Actinomycetes > Mycobacteriales > Mycobacteriaceae > Mycobacterium. The sequence continues at coordinate 144,927 of CAVSLH010000007.1, read as the reverse complement.
GGCCCGGAATTTCGGCGGTTCGCTCTCAGTAGTGGGGTCGAGTTCCGAAACACCGCGCTGCCGCTATCGCGATACAGCCAGCTGAGCGGCTTCACCGAGGCAAACGATGCTTTTGTCGAAATCGCCCTCCACCTGGCTGAGCAGGCGCTGCTCGCAGCGCTCGACCAGGCCAAGGTCAAGCCGTCGGAGGTCGACATCGTCTTTTCGACGACGGTTACCGGGCTCGCCGTACCGACACTGGAGGCGCGGCTGGCCACGCGGGTCGGGCTGCGCCAGGACGTCAAACGCATCCCGCTGTTCGGCCTGGGCTGTGTGGCCGGCGCGGCCGGTGAGGCGCGCATGCATGACTACCTGCGCGCGTTTCCCGACCAGGTGGCGCGCTGCTGGCGGTCGAGCTGTGCTCACTGACCATTCAGCGCAAAAACAATTCGGTGGCCAATCTGGTGGCTACCAGCCTCTTTGGTGACGGCGCCGCCGCCGTCATCACCAAGGGGGCCGCCCGGGCTGCCGAGGATTCCGCCGGTCCCAGGGTGCTGGCAACCCGGAGCCGCATCTACCCCGACACCGAAGAAGTCATGGGCTGGAGAATCGGCAGCGACGGCTTCCGGATCGTCTTGTCGGTCGACGTCGCCACCGTCACCGAGAAATACCTGGGCGAAGATGTCCGCAGATTCCTCGCCGACCATGGACTGACTCCTGAAGACGTGAGGACCTGGGTCTGCCACCCCGGCGGGCCTCGGGTGATCGAGGCGGTCGAGAATGTGCTGGACCTGCCCGGGAGCGCTCTTGACCACACGCGAAACTCCTTGCGCAACAACGGCAACCTGTCTTCGGTGTCGGTACTGGATGTGCTTCGGGCCAACATGGCCGATCCGCCGCCGGCAGGTTCGATTGGGCTGATGATCGCGATGGGTCCAGCGTTCTGCTCCGAGCTGGTGCTGCTGGCTTGGTAAGCCCGGTCAAGAGATAGTAGAGCCATGTATTACCTGCTGATCCTGGCGGTCGGGATCGAACGCCTGGTGGAGCTGGTGGTATCCAAGCGGAACGCGGAATGGTCTTTTGCCCAGGGCGGCAAGGAGTTTGGCCGCTCGCACTACGCGGTGATGGTCGCCATTCATACCGCACTGCTGGTTGGCTGCATCGTCGAACCGTGGGCACTGCACCGCCCGTTCATCGGGTGGCTCGGCTGGCCGATGCTGGCCGTGGTGGCGCTGAGCCAGGCGCTGCGCTGGTGGTGTATCACGACCCTGGGCCGACGGTGGAACACTCGGGTGATCGTGTTACCGGACGCGCCGTTGGTCCGAGAGGGTCCCTATCGCTGGCTGCACCACCCGAACTATGTTGCAGTGGTGGCCGAAGGGTTTGCGCTACCGCTGGTGCACACCGCGTGGCTGACCGCAACCGCCTTCACACTGGCCAATGCGTTGCTACTGACGGTGCGTCTGCGGGTGGAGAACGCCGCGTTGGGCTACAGATGACGACCTATGACGCTGACCTGCTGATCGTCGGCGGCGGGCCCGGAGGCCTCGCCACGGCGCTGCACGCTCGCAGACACGGACTTTCGGTGATCGTGGCCGAGCCGCGAGAAGGCCCGATCGACAAGGCGTGTGGCGAGGGGCTGATGCCCGGCGGCCTGGCCGAGCTGACTTCGCTCGGCGTGGACCCGGCCGGCATGCCCTTTCGCGGGATCGCATATGTAAGTGAACATCGTCGGGCCGAAGCGCGGTTTCGCACCGGGCCGGGCCGGGGTGTGCGACGCACCACGTTGCACGCAGCGCTGGCGGCACGGGCCAAAGAGCAAGACACTGACTGGATCCGGGCGCGGGTGACAAGCGTCCAACAAGACGCGCACGGAGTGACGGCTGCCGGTGTGCGCGCGAAATGGTTGGTGGCAGCCGACGGACTGCATTCGGCGGTCCGGCGCGCCGTCGGAATCAAAGCGACGGCCGGAACACCGCGGCGCTACGGCGTGCGCTGGCACTACCGGGTGCCGGTGTGGTCGGAGTTCGTCGAAGTGTATTGGTCCCGTTGGGGTGAGGCGTACGTGACGCCGGTGGAACCAGACCTGGTCGGCGTGGCGATCCTGTCTGGTGGCCGACCCGACCTTGCCTGGTTCCCGCGGCTAGCCCACCACCTGCAGGGCGCCAGCCGCGGGCAGGCACTCGGCTGCGGCCCGTTGCGGCAGGTGGTTTCCCGCCGGGTCGCGGGACGAGTGCTGCTGGTGGGCGACGCGGCGGGGTACGAGGACGCCCTGACAGGCGAAGGCATCAGCCTGGCCGTCAAGCAAGCCGCTGCGCTGGTCAACGCCATCATCGATGATGCGCCGTCGTCATATGAGGCTGCGTGGCACCGGGTTACCCGCGATTACCGGCTGCTTACCCGCGGGCTGGTGCTGGCCACGAGGCCCCGCGCGATCCGGCGTGTCGTCGTGCCGGCGGGCACGCTGCTACCCGGGGTGTTCGAACGGGCGGTGAACATCCTGGCACACTGACGTGTCCCTACTGGGCCGGTCTAGCGCGCCTTCCAGACCGGTTCCCGTTTCTCGGCGAACGCCAGCGGCCCTTCCCTGGCGTCCTCGGATCTAATGAGCGAACGCATCTCGCGCATGGTGCGCTCCCAGCCCGGTTCTTCGTCGGGGATGACGCCGTCATCGACGCCATAGGCGATGCGCTTGCTGGCCTGCACCGACAGCGGCGCGTTGACGGTCACCCGCGCGGCCAGCGCCAGCGCCGCGTCCAGCACCGAGCCCTCCTTGACGACCTGGTTGATCAGACCCCACTCCCAGGCGTCGGATGCCGTGAGTGGCTCGCCGGTCAACAGCAGTTCCATCGCCACTTTACGGGGCAGTTGGTGGACGATCCGGAAAACGCCGCCGGCAGCGGCAATCAGTCCGCGCTTGACCTCCGGGAGCCCGAACTTGGCGCGCTCGTCGGCCACCACCAGGTCGCTGGCCAGCGCCAGCTCGGTGCCGCCGCCCAGTGCGGTGCCGTTGACCGCGGCGATGGTGGGCTTGTCGATGAAGTGGTGCACGTAACCGGCGAAGCCCCACTCGGGATGGTCGGGGTGATACAGGTTCTCCCGACGCGCGATCGCCTTCAGATCGGCTCCGGCGCAAAACGACTTGTCACCGGCGCCGGTGATCACCACGGCGCGCACGTCGGGGTCGTGTTGCGCTTCTTCCAGCGCGTCCCCGACGGCGATGCTCACAGCGCCGTTGACCGCGTTACGAGCTTCGGGTCGGTTGATCGTAATGACCATGACATTGCCGTGCCGATCGACTAGCGCCCCGGGCTGGCCGCTGTCGCCATCCGTCATAGCAACTCGACAATGGTCGCGTTGGCCTGGCCACCGCCCTCGCACATCGTCTGCAGGCCGTAGCGAATTCCCTTGTCCCGCATGTGGTAGAGCAGCGTGGTCATCAACCGCGCCCCCGAACCGCCGAGCGGGTGGCCGAGCGCGATCGCGCCGCCGTTGGGATTGAGCTTCTTCTCGTCGGCGCCGATGTCTTTAAGCCAAGCGAGCGGAACCGGCGCGAACGCCTCGTTGACCTCGTATGCCCCGATCTCGTCAATGCTCAGCCCGGAACGCTTCAGCACCTTCTGGGTCGCCGGGATGGGCGCGGTCAGCATGATGATCGGGTTGGCCCCGGCCAGTGTCGCGGTATGCACCTTGGCGATCGGCTTCAGCCCCAGCGACGCGGCCTTCTCGGCGGACATGAACAGCAGGGCGGCCGCGCCGTCAGAGATCTGCGAGGAGTTGCCGGCGTGGATCACGCCGTCTTCCTTGAACGCCGGCTTCAGCGAAGCCATCTTTTCCATCGGTGTGCCGCGGCGGATGCCTTCGTCCTTGAGCACGATGTTGCCGTCTTGGTCTTTGATCCCCACGATCTGGTCGTCAAAGGCACCGGAATCCTGTGCCGCTGCAGCCTTTTCGTGTGATCCCAGGGAGAATTCGTCGAGCGCGGTGCGGTCCAGCCCCCACTGCTCTGCGATCATCTCGGCACCGATGCCCTGGTTGGGGATCGCGCCGTCGTAGCGCTTCATGAAAGCCTCCGGGAGCGGTCGCCCACCACTGGCCAGCGATGACCCCATGGCGACCCGCGACATCGACTCGACACCACCGGCAACGACAACGTCGTAGTGTCCGGCCACCACGCCGGCCGCGGCGAAATGTATGGACTGCTGGCTCGACCCGCACTGGCGATCGACGGTCACGCCGGGGACGGTCTCCGGCCAGCCCGCCGCCAGCAGCGAAGTGCGGCCGATATCGAGGGCTTGTTCACCGGACTGCATGACGCAGCCCCAAATGACGTCGTCGACAATCCCGGGGTCGATGCCGGCCTTGTCGACCAATCCGTTGAGAACCTGCGCGGACAAGTCGGCGGGGTGCACCCCCGACAACCCCCCGTTGCGCTTGCCGATCGGTGAGCGCACAGCCTCGACGATGACGGCTTCAGCCATGGGTATGTCTCCTTTGACACCTAGTGGAACTTTGACACTTAGTGGAACTTCGGACGCAACTGTTGTTAAGTCGGTCTTACATCGATTGTCGACCAGTGCTGTCGGTGGCCCCGGGCCGGGGTGGTCTGGACGGGCTTATCGGCTTTTCAGAGGTAGATCGCTCCGGGGCCCAACCCGAATAAGATCGCCAACATGGCCACCGCGCCCTTAAGCGAAACCCTTGAGCGGCTCATGGGAGAACGCTACCGCTCATCGCAGGTTCGGCGCTGCGGATGCCGCAGCTGCTGTGCCTGCGGCCGCGCTGGCCGCCGCGCGGCCAGCAATACGCTCACGGGATCGGGGCGAATCCAAGGTGCAGCTCGGTGAGACCACGCATCTGCCAGGTCGGTTCATAGGTGTAGCGGCGGGCGTCTGGTGGGCCGTGCTCCGCCTCGAGAACGGTGATGTCCGACATTCGATCGAGGATGCGGTTCAACGAAATTCGCCCCTCTGCGCGAGCCAGCGGCGCGCCGGGGCAGGAGTGATTGCCCCGTCCAAACGCCACGTGCTCGCGAACATTGGGGCGGCCGACGCGAAACTCGTTGGGTTCGGCGAATTTACGTGCGTCCCGATTGCTCGCGCCAGGCAGCAGCATCACCGTGCTGCCGGCCGGAATCTGAACGTCACCAATCGACGTCGATGTGCGTGCCATACGGAAATGACACTTGACCGGGCTTTCCGTCCGTAACGTCTCCTCGACGAAAGTCGGTATCCGGCTGCGGTCTTCGCGAAGCAAGCTTTGGATGTCGGGACGTTCAGCGATCAACCGCATGCCGAAGCTGAGCAACTTCGTGGTGGTTTCCTGACCGGCCGCAAACAGGAACGTGGCGAGCCGCACGACGTCGATTACATCGGGAGTCGACCCATCGGGATACTTAGCCGCAGCCAGCTCGGTCAGCACATCTTCTCGTGGCTCTCGGCGGCGCTCGGTGATATGGGCGGAGAACTTTTCATTGAGGTACTCCAGCGGATTGTGCGCACGCGTCAACGAATCGTCCGCGATCCCGCCGACGACCTTGCCGGAAAAGACCGCCCGGAACTCTTCGTGATCTTCTGCTGGCACACCAAGCAGATCGGCGATAACCAACCCGGAAAACGTTCTCGCATAGTCTTCCAGGAACTCACACTTGCCACGGGACACGAACTCGTCGAGCTGCTGATCGGCGAGCCGCCACATGAAGTCTTCATTTTCCTTGAGCCGCTTGGGGGTCAGTAAGCGGCTGAGCAGCCCCCGCGTCCGGGTGTGATCCGGGGGGTCTTGGGTGACGATGTGTTCGCTCATCGGAATCTGCGACCGATGCTGCTCGATCAGCTCACCGATGTCGTCACCCTCAGGCTCGAACGGGAGCCCAGAAAACGGGCCAGCTACCGACACACACGAGGAGAACGCCGGATCTTTATACACCGCCAGAGCTTCCTGGTGTCCCGTGATGGCCACCACACGCTGCTCGGATTGCGACATGACCGGGCACCGCTCGCGCAGGTGGTCAAAATACGGGTACGGATCCGGGATCAAGGACGCATCGGTGAAGAAGTCGACCGACTCGAAATCGCTCACTGGGGTATCGCTCTCTTTCATTGCACCATCGCCACAGTGTCGGTTACTTGGGCATCGGCGAGATCCATGATGGCATCGAGGTTCTCCGCAATACTCTCTGCAGTGAGGGGTGCTTGCGCGATCCCCTGCGCGCGCACGACAGCGATACGGGCCACGGTACCCATGCCCACTTGCAGCACCTCACCGTTGATTGGGCACGACTCGTGCGCAAGGAATGCTGCTGCCGGAGAACACATTTCCGGGGGCATGCTTGCATTGATCGCTTCCATCACGTCCGTTGGCATGGACATCAGCTCAGACAGCTTCGCCGAGTGCGATGCCGACATTCGGGTGTAAGCCCGCGGCGCAATCGCGTTGACCCGAATCCCATGCGCGAAGCCCTCGGTGGCCAGGTTGCGGGTCAGCCCGAAAACCGCACCCTTGGCAGCGCCGTAACTGGTCAGCTCGGGAATGCCGCCGAGCATGGCTTCGGAGACGGTGTTTACCACGCGGCCGTAGCCTGCCGTCACAAAATGCGGCCACGCGGCCCGGGTGACCAGAACGGTCCCGAAAAAGTGGACGCCAATCATGGTGCGGAACTGCTCGACGGACAGGGTGTCGAACAGGCCGGGGTCGTGGATGCCCGCATTGTTGACGACGGCGTCGATGCGACCGAACGCCTCGAGTGCGGTGTCGATGATCAATTGCGCACCAGCTTCTTCGGCGACCGAGGCACAACACGCCACCGCCTTGCCCCCGCCGTCGGTGATCTCGCGCACGACGTCTTCGGCCGGGTCTGGTGACGAACCCGCACCGTCGATCCCGACGCCATAGTCGGCGACGACGACGCGAGCCCCCTTAGCGGCCAGCATCAGCGCATGGCAGCGCCCGACACCACGTCCCGCACCGGTTACCACGGCCACCCGGTCGTCAAAACGCAGTTCCGTCATGCGCCGAACAGCACCGGAAGCGACGTCGGCGACCGGAAGACCTGCCCACGGATGTGCGGATCGTCACCCTTGGGGTCCAGCCGCAGGTTGGGCAACCGGTCGAACAGCAGGTTGAGCGCCACCCGCATCTCCAGCCGGGCCAAGTGCATTCCGAGGCAGACATGCACACCATGGCCGAAGCCGATATGTGCTCTGGCCGAACGGAAGATGTCAAAGCGATCAGGATCGGGGTATCGGTCCTCTTGCCGATTGGCGGCGCCCAGCATCGGCATCACTGACGAGCCCGCCGGGATGGGCACGCCCGCAAGCTCGGTGTCGCGGGTCGCCACCCGGGTGATCATGAGCAGCGGCGGTTCCCATCGCACCGCCTCCTCGATCGCCTGCGGCAGCAGCGAGCGGTCGGCGCGGACCGCGTCGAGTTGATCGGTATTGGATAGCAACCCGAACAGCATGTTTCCCAGCGAGCGGTACGTGGTTTCCACGCCGGCGGGAAGCAGCAACCGCAAGAACGAGAAGATCTCCTCGTCGGACAGCTTCTCTCCATTAATCTCTGCTTGCGCGAGGCCGCTGATCAGATCCTCACGTGGGTCCTCGCGCCGCGCCGCGAGGATCGGCGTGAAGTACTCCTGTAATGCCGCAGACGCGGCGCGGCCGCGTTCCGGGTTGATGGTGAAACTCAGCAGTGAGATCGACCAGCGCTGAAACTGTGGATAGTCCTCGCGCGGCAGGCCTAGCAGGCCGGCGATGATCTGGGTCGGGTAGGGAAAAGTGAACTCTTTCACCAGATCCGCGCGGCCGCGGTCGACGAACTGGTCGATCAGCTCGTTGCCGACCTTGCCGACCAGCTCGTCCTCCCAACGCGCTAACGCCTTCTGCGAGAACGCCTTTGCTACCAGGGACCGGTGGCGACCATGCTCTGGCTCATCCATCCCGAGCATGACGTGCTTGCCCAGCACGTCTCCGAATGCGGCGATGATGATCGCAGAAGAGAACGTCTCGTTGTCCCGCAGCATCTGCTGCACCTCTTCATGGCGGTACACGATGAAGACCGGTTTGGACTCCTCGTGCGGCATGCCCGACATGTCGATGCGCTGCACGGGTTCCTCACGCCGCAACCGGGCCAACTCGGTGTAGGGATCCCGGACATCACCTGAAACCACGTCGTCGAAGGACCCGAAGTCCTCGAGATCGTCAAACAGCTGCACTCGTATCTCCTTCAGCCGGCCGGATACCCCACGGATTTGATCTCGGTGTACTGGTCGAATCCGGCCACACCGTTCTGGCGGCCCACTCCGCTGGCCTTGTATCCGCCGAATGGTGTGTCAGCGCCGTAAGGAGCGCCACCGTTGACGCCGATGAAGCCGGCGCGGAGCCGGTGGGCCACTGCCAGCGAATGCTCCAGGGAACCCGACATCACGTTGCCGGCCAGTCCGTACACGCTGTCATTGGCGATCCGGATCGCGTCCTCCTCGTCGTCGAAGGGGATCACGGCCAGCACCGGGCCGAAGATCTCCTCCTGGGCGATCGTCATGGAGTTGTCGACATCGACGAAAAGCGTTGGCCTGACAAAGAATCCCTTGTCGAAGCCGGTGGGTGCATCGGGGCCGCCGACCAGGCAGGTGGCGCCCTCTTCGACGCCCTTGTTGATGTAGCCCAGCACGCGCTTGCGCTGCTTGTCCGAGATCACCGGCCCGCACAGGGTTGCGGGGTCCTGAGGGTCGCCCGGCATGACGTTGTCGTAGATGCTCTTGAGGATCGCTACGCCCTCGTGGTAGCGAGATCGTGGCAGCAGCATCCGGGTCGGGTTGGCACAGCCCTGCCCGGCGTGCATGCACGGCGCGATGCCGATCGCGCATGCCATCGGAAAATCGGCGTCTTCGAGAACGATGGTGGCCGACTTGCCGCCCAGCTCCAGGAACAGCCGCTTCATCGTCGCCGCGCCTTTTTCCATGATTCGTTTCCCGACCGCGGTCGAGCCGGTGAACGAGATCAGGTCGACTTTCGGCGACAGCGTGAGCTCCTCGCCCACCAGATGATCCGAGGCGGTGACGACGTTGACGACACCCGCTGGGATGTCAGTTTTTTCGGCGATCAGCCGGCCCAGGCGGGTCGCATTGAAGGGCGTGTCAGGCGCCGGCTTGAGCACCACCGTATTGCCGGTACCCAGTGCCTGGCCGAGCTTGTTGATGGTGACCTCGAACGGGAAGTTCCACGGCACGACCGCACCGACCACCCCCACCGGTTCCCGCCAAATCTTGCGGGTGGTCAGCTGGCCGGTGACGCTGATCAGCTTGTCGCCCAGGTCGGTTTCCCAGGGGTACTCGTCGATCAGCCTGGCGGGATAGCGCAGCCCGTCCTCCAGCGGGGCATCCAGCTGGGGGCCGAAAGTGATCGCCCGGGGGGCGCCGACTTCAAGGATGAGCTCCTCACGCAGCTCTTCCCGCTCGGCATCTAGTGCCTCGTGGAGCTGCAACAGGCAGCGCTGCCGCAACGCGCGGTTGGTCGACCAGTCGGTCTCGTCGAAGGCCCGCCGGGCGGCGTCGATGGCCCGGTGCATATCTTCGTTCGACGCGTCGGCGACTTCCCCGAGGGTCTCCTCGGTTGCCGGGTTGATGTTGGTGAAGGTGCCGGCTTGTCCGTCGACGAGCTCGCCGTCGATCATCATCTTCGGCTCGAAGCGAACCTTTACAGCCTCAGTCATGTGTGTCGCTCTCTTTCAATGGGGCTCTCTTTTTTCGATCAGGCGGGCGCAGCGTGCCGGGGCGTGGGAGGCCCATCGCTAGACGGGTCACCCTATGGAGAGCCTTACTGGAAAGCAGCCGGTTGGCAACAAGCAACATGCGAGCGTCGATGCCGACCGCATGCCGGGCAAACGGCGCATGGTCATCGAGCGCCCTCGCGAGCCCTCGGGCGAAATGCTCCGGTGGGCGCGCAAACCGCATCGCAGCGCGGCCCCGCCTGTCGATCTTGCTGTGCAGCGCGGCGTACGGCCCGCTGAAGTCACGCAGGTCAGAGGTCCCCGCATCGGTGATGATGTCGGTGTCGAAGGTCCCGGTCACCAGAATGGTGACGCCGAGCCCGAAGGGCGCCACCTCGCCGGCCAAAGATTCGGCCCAACGTTCGAGTGCGCCCTTCGCCGCCGAGTAAGCCGCAGTCTCCGGCATGCCCCGCACGCCGCCCTGACTCGAGATCACCACAATTCGCCCTCGCCCCGCGACCCGCATCGACGACAACAGGGCCTTGGTCAGCCGCACCGGCCCGAAGACGGCGGTTGCGAACATCCGCTCCCACAGGTCCATCGGCGTCTCTTCCAGCATTCCGGCCGCCGAGATTCCCGCGTTGTGCACAAGCGCATACGGAGCCCCGACGGCCGCCTCGATCGCCTTGGCGGCGGCCGTGACCGACGCGGAGTCTGTGAGGTCCAGAGGGATGGCGATCAATCGCGAATCATCAATTGCGGCACCGGTCTTCGACCGCAGCGCTGCCAGACCCGACTCGGGCGAGCGCATGGCTGCCACCACGCGCCAACCCTGCTTGTACATGTGCGCCGCCGATGCCAGGCCCAGTCCGCGGGACGCGCCGGTGATGACGACGCTGCGTGGCTCACTCATGGCCGGGGCGCACACCGCCCTCCGTCGGCGGGAAGCTGCACCTGCGGCCGTCCATTCGGCTGGGCGCTCATCCAGGTCGACCAGATTCCGACCGAGTACGGTCCGGGCTGTCCTTTCTTCTCGTAAAAGCCTTGGGGGTCATAGACCTTGGCCTCGGGATACGGCCACGGGCAGGCCACCGAGGTGGCGGTTCTTGTCCACTTGATGATCGCGAAGCCCGTGCCGTAGGCGAAGTAGGCAAGATTGATGAGGACGAACATTACCGCGAACATCGCCAGCGTCGGGCGACCGGGGAAGATCCGTACTCGCTGGGCCAGCTTCTCGGCCACCGTGCGGCCGGTGTCGTCGCGGTAGAGCAGCACACCCGCCGGGATCATCACAAACGTCACCATCACGGTTTCCCAGATGAACGGGAATTGGTATGACTTGCCGGTGAACACCGAGCCGAACGGAATGACTTGGGAGTAGATGTACATCCCGGTGCGCACCAGGGTGATCTCCAGCATGGCATCGATGACTATTCCGACGGGCAGGATGATCGCCGCCAGGCTGATCAGCGGGTAACGCCACACGAACGAATCCACCGGGCGGCGAGCCTGAATTCGGCGCAGGATCCAGATGGACGGGAAATAGGGGCCCAGGTAGAAGCTGATGTACCCGATGACGAGGAACGGCTCCACGGTGGGCGACAGTGACACCAGCGGCCAGTCTTCCGGCCAGTGCCACAGTTGCGGGTTATAGACCGCGTTTGGCGACCAGTTCATGATCGGGTCCTGCCAGACGATCAATGTGGCGACGATGCCCATCAACAGAATGGGGTGACGTGGGTACCGGCGCCATGCCACCACGTAGATCGCGATGACCTGGAGGACCATGATGATGGTGAAGATCTGCAGCAGCCCCAGCCAGTGCGTGTAGCCGAACAGTGGCTCCACCGGTCGCGGGGCCCCTGTGACGTTCGGGTTCCGAATCCGTTCGGACACAGCGCCCGTGCGCGCGTAGTACGCGATGACGGCGAGCGCCGCGATGGCTACGAATATCCAAGCTATGGCCCAAACGGACCCCTTCGTCGGTTCCGTAGTCGGGGTCGGGGCAGAGGGCTTTGAAGACGGCTGCGCCTGTTCGGTAGTCATGGCTATTCCTCGTCTATTCGGGGTCTATTCGGGACCGAAGCGTTCAACGAGATGGGAGTTGACGCCGTCGGCGTCCAGCGTTCGGGCTACCAGGTAACCGGCGCCCATCCAGGCGCGCCGGGTCCACTTTCCGAACGAAACCCTGGTCCCGGGCGCGCCGGACGCGGCCGGCAGCATCTTCACCCGCTCCAGGGCCTCTTTGACGCCACGCGGGCTCAACGGATGGGCGTCGGCGAAAGCGCGTAGCAGCGTGGCTGCGACGTCGCGGTTCACCACCGGCACGCAGTACTGCGGACGACGCCCGTATTCCGCCTCGAACTGGTCGAGGAAACGCTGGCCCACGTCATTGCCTTCGTCGTACTGGTCGATGCCGGTCCACCCCATGAACGCTTGCCACATGATCGGGTTGATCCACGCGTTCTGAAACGCGGTGCTGGTGAACCGCGGCGGATCCCAGTTCAGTTCTGCCAGAGCAGGGTTGATGAACACGATCCCGAAGCCGAAACCGCAATGCACCAGCGCGGTCGGCTTTGCCTCGTGCAGGGTGCGGATCGCCTGACCGATGTCCTGGGCGGTTTGTGCGATCTGCGCTTCCGCGACGATGCGAATTCCCTTGCGCCGAGCCGCGTTTCGGAAGTTTTTCAGGTAGCTCTCGCCGACCAGCGACTGCTCGACCAGCACCCCGACCTGGGTGTGCCCGCCCTTGGCGAGCAAGTCGGCCCAGAAGATCGGTTCGTCAGTCATCGACCCTTGCGGAAACGCGAAGGTCCACTCCCCCAGCCAGTCGTCAGAGCCGCACACATTGATCGCCGGGACCCGGAATCGCTCCTCGACCGCCTCCCGGGTCGGGACGGCGTTGTCGGTGATGTGCGGTCCGAACACAACCAAGCAGCCTTCATCGACCAACTCGCCGTAGGCGTCGATGACCGCCTTGACGGTCCCCTTGGGCAGCCCCTCGACCTCCCGGTACACGATCTCCACCGGCCGGTCGATCAGTCGCTGACGCAATCCGTCGCTGAACACCAGCTCGAATGGCCGGGTCAGGTCGTCCCGCATCTCCTGCGGGTAACCCTCCGGCAGCAGGAAGTCAAACAGGTAGCCGATCTTGATCGGCTGCGCAGTGCTCTCGTAGGACAATCTCACCTCCGTAACCAGGCGCGTCGCGGATGTCCGATTTGTAAACCTAAAATTTGTTCTGACACTATCGTGGGGAATGTCCCACCGTCAATCACTGGGTCGGCTTATCCGACCAGGTAGACGTTGATCATCTCCGACAGGCCGCTGGCGGCATGGGAGTCGTCGGTGAGTGGCCCGGCGATAGCGGCGCGAGCGGCATCGGCCGGGCTCAGCCCTTCGGAGATGAGCCGACCCGCGGCGATGAGTACCCGTGTCGAGGCCACTTCGCGCAACCCGCCGGTCTCCAGCCGCCGGATCGCCTGGGCCAACCGCACCAGCTCGGCGGCGGCGTCGGTGCCGATGCCGGCCTCGTGGGCGACGATTTTCTCCTCGACGTCAGCCGCAGGGAAGCCGAACTCAATCGCGACCATTCGCTGGCGCGTCGAGTCCTTGAGATCCTTGAGGACGCTTTGATACCCGGGGTTATACGAGACGACCAGGCAAAACCCCGGGGCGGCGGCGAGGGTCACGCCGAGCCGTTCAATCGGAAGCTGGCGGCGGTGGTCGGCGAGTGGATGCAGCACGACGGTGGTGTCCTGCCGGGCCTCGACGACCTCGTCGAGGTAGCAGATCGCGCCCTCGCGCACGGCCCGGGTCAGCGGACCGTCGACCCACTCCGTCTCGCCGCCACGCAGCAGGTACCGACCGACGAGGTCGGCGGTGGTGAGGTCGTCGTGGCACGCCACCGTGATCAATGGCCGTTCGAGGTCATACGCCATGGCCTCGAGGAACCGCGTTTTCCCGCATCCGGTGGGGCCCTTGAGCAACACCGAGAGTCCTTGGCGGAAGGCCGCCTTGAACACCTGCTCCTCGTTACCCACCGGCACGTAGAAGGGACGGAACTGCTGCGCCGGAGGTGCCACGCCCTCAACAGCCATCGGTCCGTCTCCCTTTCACACCCTGGGCGCAGCGTAGCGCGGAACAGATATTTGGCTCAACTGTCTCCGCGACTCGGGGCGGCGAACTTCGGCTGAGCGCAGGGCGGTGCGGAACAACGGTCCGACCACCTGGCTCAGTTGCTCCGGTCGCGGAATGGTGGCGTGGGCAACGCTTCCGAATACACGTTGCAGCTCCTCGGGGTCGGTACCGGCGCCGATCGTCAGGCAGACACACCCGACGCCCCGGCCGCGGGCTTCGGCCAGTGCGCGGCGGGCATCCGCTGCCCCGTATACGCGCTCGTAGCCGTGGTCGTACGCCAACCCGTCGGATAGCACCACGAGCAACCGCCGCGATGTGCCGCCCCGGCTCTCCAATACCGCGGCACCATGCCGGATCGCCGCACCCAGTCGCGAGTACGCGCCGGGTACGAGGCCGCGAAGACGCCGCATGGCAAGCGCATCGAGGTCGTCATCGAAGCCCTTCACCGGCATCAATTGGACGGCCGACCGCCCCTGCGAATGGAAAGCGTAGAGCGCCAGGCGATCCCCGAGATCATGCAGGGCCACAGCCAGTGCTGCCGCGGCAGCCAGCTGTTGCTCGTGCACCGTTTTGCCGAGCACACCGGTCTCTGCGACAGAGCCGGAGACATCCAGCAGGAGCAGCACGGCAAGATCGCGCCGGCGCCGAAGACGCTCGATGTAAACCGCTTCGCCGGGGGCGGAACCGGCCACCGCGTCCACGCATGCTTCGATCGCCGCGTCGATGTCGATGTCGTCGCCTTGGATCTGCCGGTGAAACCAGTCGGGACCCAAGCCGAGACGGGCGAGCGGTCGGCGCAATGCGTACCCGTCCGAGCTATTCGGGGACGAGACGTCCCTGACGCACGGTTGCACTTCGCGCACCGTGCACCAGTTCGGCCGATAGCGCCGATGATGAACGTCCCACTCGGGGTAGGTAATCCCCTGACTTGTCTGGCTTAGGCCGAGTTCGTCGTCGTCGACCCGGCCCGCCGGTCCAACCGAGAAGGCCGCATTGACACCTCGGATTCCGGAACGCGTCCGGTGCGTCGGCGCGTCGGCGCCCGGCTGACCACCGTCACCGAGCCGGCGCACCACCCGCAGCATTCTTCGGAGCAACCGGCCGAGCGCGCCCCCACCACCTACCGGGCTGGTGAAGATGTCGGCATCTTCGCCCGCGTCTTCGCTGTCGTCCTCGTCAAGTTCAGCCAGCGTATGGTCGCGTCGCCGACGCCCAACGTGCTCACCCGTCGTCACCGACCTGTTGTTCCTTCCTAACTGGGCCAACAGATTTCGGGCGCGTATGGTTCCGAATGTCTCGGGCGGGTCGGCGATCGCCTGTCGGCTCCGCGCAATTGCCAGCGAGGCGGCGGGCGAATCACTGCGCGCGGCGACGTCACGGTCCACAAGCGCCCGCGCCGGCTTGGGCAACAATTCGTCGTTCGCGGCGAGCGCCCGGTGGCCTTCCACGGCAAGGTATCGCCTGGCCACTGCGGGGCGCCGTTTGAGGATGCGCAGCACATCCGGTTCCAGACTTCCGGCCGCCAGCAGCGACGCCTGCACGGCCAGCGCCTCGAGCTGATGGCGCGCAGTCGCGCCGGCATCCACAAAGATGGTGACGCCGTCCGTCCATGCCGACTCGCCGGGCCCCCCCGGCGCGACCTGCAGTGTGCGGCCGGAAAGAGCTGAAGCCAGCATGCCCAATCGCGCTATGCGGTCGGGGTTCACCTGGGCGCTTGCCAAGCGGTCCTTCTTGTATATCGCGGTTCTCGATGCACAAACCGTGTTGACCAAATATCTGCTCCACCGTAAAGTCCGGCTTGGCCGCAGTCAATCGCGCGCGAGGTCGACAAGGCAAAGTCAGGGACGTGGATTTCTCATACCCGGTGGAGGTAGAACAGTTCCGCGCTGAGCTGCGCGCCTGGTTGTCGGCGAATCTGACCGATGAGCTGGTAGCCGCCCGTCGGCACCCCGGACGCGAGGACGTATTCGAGACGCTGCGCACCTGGAACCGCACGATGGCCGACGCCGGATGGGCGGCCGTGTCCTGGCCCCGGGAGTACGGCGGCCGCGGAGCGACAGTGCTCGAGCAGCTGGTCTACACTGAGGAAACCACACGTGCCCGGGCTCCATTGCCGCTCAACGTCATCGGCATGAACAACATCGCTCCCGCGATCATGCAATACGGCACCGAAGCCCAGAAAACAACGCTGCTCCCCCGGATGATGCGCGCCGACGACATCTGGTGCCAGGGCATGTCAGAGCCCGAAGCGGGATCCGATCTCGCCGCATTGCGCACCCGCGCGGTGCGCGATGGCGACGACTTCGTCGTCAATGGACAGAAGATCTGGACGTCGCTCGGGCATCGCGCTGACTGGTGCCAGCTGTATGTGCGCACCGATCCCGAGGCGCCAAAGCATAAGGGGATCTCCTGCCTGATTGTCGACATGAAACTGCCCGGGATCGAGGTCCGTCCACTCGTCACGCTCAACGGTGACACCGATTTCGCCGAAGTGTTCTTCCACGACGCGCGAGTGCCGGCCGATGCCTTGCTCGGTCCGCTGAACGCGGGCTGGCAGGTGGCCACCACCACGCTGAGCCACGAGCGCGCCGGGGCTGCGCGGCTGTACGCCGAGATGCAGGTCCGGTTGGAGGAACTGGTGGTCGACTTCGCCGCGGCCGATGCGCTCACTGACCCAGTGACGTTACGGCGGCTCGGCGAGATCGCAGTCCGCATAAAGTATCTCGAAGTGCTCTGCCAGCGATCGATCTCGGCGACACTGCACGGCGGCGATGCCCTCGGGTCGGCGAGCCTGGCCAAGACTGTGTGGGGGCAGATCGGCCAAGACCTCGCTGCCCTGGCCTTCGACGTGCTGGGCACGGGCGGGGCGAAGGGGCGGTGGGTCGACTACCGGCTGACATCGCGCTCGCTGACGATCGCGGGCGGCACGACTCAGATAAACAAGAACATCACCGCCCAGCGCGTACTGGGATTGCCGCGCCGATGAACCTCGAACTCACCGACGAGCAAGTGGCGCTGCGCGACACCGTGCGATGCTTCCTTGCTGAGAAGGCACCGATTTCCGGGTATGTGCGCCCGCTACTCAAGGATCCGACCGGCACCACCGATGCGGTGTGGTGCGGCCTCGCCGACCTCGGCACAACGGGGTTGTTGGTGCCGCAGGAATACGGCGGCGCCGGCATGACGATGGTCGAGGCCGGCATCGTCGCCGAAGAACTGGGCGCCGCCCTACACCCGGGACCGTGGCTGTCGAGCGCGGTCGCGGCAACGCGCGCGTTGACCAGGTTCGGCGGCCTGGGCTCTGAGGCAGAAGCCGCAACGCTTTTCACCGGGATCGCCGATGGCACCACGATCGCCACCCTCGGCCCCCTCGATAACGTCTCGGTGGCTGCTGCCGAACGCGGCCCGGATATCACAGACTTCGTGCTGCGAGGCGAGCTCGCCGCTGTGCCTGACGCGGCGGCAGCCGACGTTCTGCTCGCACTCGCTGAGGGCCCTGACGGCACAGGACTTTTCGCGGTGCAGATGTCCTCGCCCGGTATTTCGGTGACACCCGAGCGCGGTATCGACCAAACCCGCAAGCAGTTTCGGGTCGCGCTCGACGACGCGACCGCGCACCGGCTGGCCACGCCATCACCAGACGCCATCCAGGCAGTCGTCGACGACATACTTATCGCCACTGCCGCCGATGCGCTCGGCGCCGCGCGGGCAGTCATGGATCTGGCCGTCGAATACGCCAAAGTGCGAAAGCAATTCGGTCAGGTGATCGGCTCGTTTCAGGCAATCCAGCACCTGTGCGTTGACATGTACGAGACGGTCGAGCTGGCCCGCAGCGGTGTGATCCACGCGCTGTGGGCCTCGGATGCCTTTCCAGTCGCTGCCCCCGACATTCAAGCCGACGAGCGGCACCTGTCCGCGGTGCGGGCAAAGGCGTTCGCCGGGCGGCTGGCCACCGTGGGCGATACCGCCATCCAGGTGTTCGGCGGCATTGGCTACACCTGGGAGCACGACGCTCACCTCTACCTCAAGCGCCTGCTCGGCTGGAGCGAACTTCTTGGTCCGCCGGACCGATATCTCACCGAACTCGGTGCACACCTTGCGAAGAGGGGACTGCCGTGATCGATTTCACCGACCAAGTTGCAATCGTGACCGGAGCGGGTCGAGGGCTTGGCCGTTTGTATGCGCTGGAGTTGGCTCGGCGCGGAGCTTCGGTGATCGTCAACGACCTGGGCGGAACGATGCACGGCGAGGGGGCCGATCCCAGCGTCGCGGACCAGGTCGTTGCCGAGATCGAGAGCGCCGGCGGCAGGGCGGTGGCATCGCACGAGTCGGTAGCCAGCCCGGACGGTGGACAGGCAATCGTCCAAATGGCCGTCGAACGCTACGGCCGGCTCGACGCCGTGGTCAGTAACGCGGGCATTTTCAACAGCATTCCGTTCGACGAGCTGTCCGCGGACGCCTGGCGGCAGATGCTCAGCGTGCACCTCGACGGCGGATTCTATTTGAGCCAGCCGGCCTACCGGGTGATGAAGACGCAGGGCTATGGGCGGTTCGTGTTCATCTCCTCCTCGGGAGGAATGTTCGGACAACCGTTGGAAGCCCACTACGCAGCGGCCAAGGCCGGCCTGGTCGGGCTGACGAACGTGATCGCGATCGAAGGCGCCGAACACGGCATCCTTGCCAACACCGTGCTTCCCTTCGGCTTTTCGCGGATGGTCACCGAGACAGTGGGAGACCCGAAAGCCCTTGAGGAGATCGGCTTTTTGAATGTGATCAAGCCCGAGCTGGTAGTGCCCATCGTTACCTTCCTGGCCAGCCGGGCCTGCGAGTTCACCCACCAGAACTACTCGGCCTGCGCCGGCCGCTTTGCACGGGTGTTCGTCGGCCTCGGCCAAGGGTGGTCGGCCGACCCCGGCGCCACCCCGACCGCCGACGACATCGCCGCTCACCTGTCCGAGGTGTCGGCGACTGAGCCATTCACGGTGCCCGCCTCGATCTTTGAAGAAGTCTTCGCCGTCTGCGCGCAGCTCGGCGTCACCACCTGATCATGGACATCACACAGCTTCTCACCGCTACCCGCTCGGCGCGCAAGTCGCTCGACCTGGATGCGCCAGTCGACCTCGCCGACATCAGGGAGTGCCTGCGCGTCGGGTTGCAGGCCGCCAACGGCTCGAACCAGCAGAACTGGCGGTGGCTGGTCGTCTGCGACCCCGTGTTGCGGGGCAAGATCGCCGAGCTGTACCGCGACGCCTACCTGCTCCGGGTGGGCGGGCAGCTCCTCGCCGACCTGATGCCGGCGGGCACCCCCGAGGGGCGGCTCATGTCGTCGACGGAGTGGTTGGTCGAGAACATGGCGAAGGTGCCGTTGCTGGTAATCCCTTGCTATCAGCCCTACCTGCCGCGCATCGACGGTGACGAGTCATTTCACCTGGCAACGCTGTACGGCTCGATCTACCCGGCGGTGTGGAACTTTCAGTTGGCCTTGCATACCCGCGGCTACGGGACGTGCATCACGACCCTGCACCTGCATCGCGAAGACGACGTTCGGCAACTGCTGGGGATTCCGCAGACCTATGTCCAGGGCTGTCTGCTACCCGTGGGCCGCCTCCGTGCCGGGCACACGTTCCGGCCGGCCCGTCGGCGGCCCATCGACGAGGTGGTCGATCTGGACCGTTGGGATGGCCCTCCCCTCTAAAATGGGTCTCTCACCGCTGCAAGCAGCGCATTTGAGCGGGTTTCTTTCGGGGCAGTCTGATAGCCTTTAACAAAGATTTGGTTCGGCGGGAGGACGAATGAGTATGTTTGCTAAGCCGCGGTCCTCCGGACGTGCGCACGGCTAGCCATGGCCAAAGCCGACGCATTGGCAAGGGGACGACGGCCGGCGCCCGACCGCATGGATCAAGGCGGCGCCGACGACTCCGGGACGCGCCGGACCGAGATCCTGCAGACCGCGGCGTCATTGATCGCCTCCTCGGGATTACGAACGTCATTGCAGGAAATCGCCGACGCAGCAGGCATTCTCCCCGGAAGCTTGTATCACCATTTCGAGTCCAAAGAGGCGATCCTCGTCGAGCTGACCCACCGTTACCAGGACGATCTGAACCGTATCGGGCAAATCGCCCAGGCGAGATTGGACGAACCCGACTCGCGACCGGCTTCCGAGAAAATCATCGAACTCGGATCGGCAATCGCCAACTGTGCCGTGCAGCACGGGGCCGCCCTGCAAATGTCGTTCTACGAGGGACCGAGCTCAGATCCCGAGCTCATGAAGCTGACCCAGCAGCAGCCCACAGCGATTCAGGAGGCGATGCTGCAAACGCTGCGCGCCGGCAGGTGGAGCGGCTACATCAAACCCGACATCGACCTTCCCACGCTGGCCGACCGCATTTGCCAGACCATGCTGCAGGTCGGACTCGACGTCGTCCGCCACAATTCTTCCGCCGACCAGGTGGCCGAGCTGCTGTGCCGAATCATCTTGCAAGGGTTGGCAGCCCGGCCGCCCACCGATTCAGCATTAGATCGGTCCAACGCCTTTGCAGCAGCAAATCACGTCATCGAGACGTGGGCCGATGACAGCGACGCCGGTCCCAGCGACAAAGCGGCCCATGTCCGAGCGGTGGCACGAACGGAGTTCGGCCGGAAAGGCTATGAAGTCACCACCATCAGGGACATCGCGTCGGCGGCTGGCCTTGGTACCGGCACCGTCTATCGGGTGATCGGATCCAAGGACGAACTCCTCGCCTCGATCATGGAATCGTTCGGGAGGAAAGTTGAGGCGGGCTGGGTCAGCGTCCTGCACTCGGATGCAACGCCCATTGAGAAGTTGGACGCGCTGAGCTGGGTCAACGTCAATGCGCTGGATCATTTCTCCGACGAGTTCAGGATTCAGCTTGCCTGGATGCGGCAGTCCCCACCGAACACCCCCAACCCCGGCTGGTCGTATGCAACGCGACTTCGGCAGATGAAATCACTGCTCTCCGAAGGAATCCGGTCAGGCGAGATCCGCATTGACACTCGCTCCACCGCGATGCTGTCACGATGCGTCATCGGCCTGCAGTGGATACCGGAGAACATCCTTCGCGCCGTCGGCAAACGCGCGGCGCTGGTACACGCCCGTGACACCGTCTTGCGCGGAGTCGCGGTTCGCAGCAAGTAAGAAGACCCCCGCTTGGTCCAGGGTATCGGGCCAAATATATGTTCTAAACAAAGTGAGCCAGGTAGGCATGGCTGCAGAGAGGATCGCAAATGACTGCTATCGACCGGTTGCGGTATGACGGCAAACGCGCGCTCGTCGTCGGCGGCGCGACGGGCATGGGCGCCGCGGCGGCCAAGTCAGCAGCCGAGCTCGGCGCCGAAGTCGTGGTGATGGATTACGCGCCGGTGAACTATGACGTCGCTCAGGCTCTACAGGTCGACTTGCGCGACCCCGCTTCGATCGACTCCACGCTCGAGCAAGTGGGTGGACCGGTCCATGCGGTGTTCTCCGCCGCTGGGGTTGCTGACGGGCCAGACCTGATGAAGATCAACTTCATCGGTCACCGCTATCTCATCGAGCGGCTGCTCGACAAGGGCTGGCTTCCCTCCGGCTCGGCGATCTGTTTCATCTCCTCGGTGGCCGGCATGGGGTGGGAAAACGATCTACCACTGCTGTTGGAGTTCCTGGCCACGCCCGACTACGCGGCGGCCCAGGACTGGGTATCAGCGCACGAAGCAGAAGGCATCATCCACTACGGCTTCAGCAAGAAGGCCGTCAATGCCTATGTTGCAACGCAGGGCTATTCCCTGCTGAAGAAGGGCATACGGATCAACGCGATTTGCCCGGGTCCCACCGACACTCCGCTGGCGCAGGCCAACGCCGACTTGTGGCTCACCTTTGCGCAGGACTACCGCGACGAAACCGGCTCCAAAGTCCACACCCCGGAGCAGATGGGCGACGTCATGTGCTTCCTCAACAGCGCCGCTGCCTTTGGCATCAACGGGATCACGCTGCTAGTGGACTACGGGCACACGATGGCGTCGCTCACCGGGGCATACCCGCCGGGTAAGCCCATCATCGATCTGATCATGGGGCGCGTCCAGCTAACGTGAGCGGAAGCGTCTTGAAATAGGGAAGCCATGGCGCGCATCATCGTCATCGGCGGCCACGGGAGGGTCGCGCTGCAGCTGGCCTGCATCCTGACCGACCGCGGCGACGAGGTCAGTTCGGTCTTCCGCAATCCCGACCACTCCGACGACGTCGCGGCCACGGGTGCCAAGCCGGTCACCGCCGATATCGAGCAGCTCGACACAAAGGCGCTGGCCGAACTGCTGGCCGGGCACGACGCGGTGATCTTCTCCGCCGGAGCGGGCGGCGGCAACCCGGTGCGGACCTACGCTGTCGACCGCGACGCGGCGATCCGGGTGATCGATGCCGCCGCGCAGGCGGGCACAAAGCGGTTCGTGATGGTGTCCTACTTCGGAGCAGGTCCGGATCACGGTGTGGCGCAAAATGATCCGTTCTTCCCGTACGCAGAGGCCAAGGCCGCCGCGGATGCCTATCTACGTGCCAGCGACCTGGATTGGACGGTGCTGGGACCGGGCCGGCTCACCCTTGAACCGGCGACCGGCCGCATCGCGGTCCGGGGGGCAAAGCGCCCCGGAAAAGATTCAGTCTCGCGATCGGATGTCGCGCTCGTCGTAGCCGCAGCGCTGCAAGACGACTCGACCATCGGCCGAACCATCGACTTCAACAACGGTGATGTCCCCATCGCCGACGCCCTAGCCGGCTGACCTGTCGCATTCGCTCGGCCGAGCCGCGGAGTAGCCTGGACCACGCAGCTGGTCTGTTGTCGCCGCATCACGCGGCGCCGGCATCGAGCGAGGCATGTTAGTAACGCTTCGCAAGAGGGAACCCGGTGAAAATCCGGGACTGTCCCGCAGCGGTATGCAGGAACGACCGCCGTCAACAGCACTGGTCACCCCGACTGGGAAGCGACGGCCACTAGGAGCACCACCCGGTGCGCGCCTGCGAGTCCGAAGACCTGCCAGCTGTGCCGGGCGCGCCGCGTCCGGCGGCTCATCGCCTCGTGGAATGGGCGTTTGGCTGTACCCGTTGCGGTTATGTACCTAAGGTGCGCACCGCAAACCGGATCGGCTGTGCGTCCGGCGGCGGTGACAGAGCCTTTTGGCCCGTCGATTGTTAGGACGAAATCGTGACGCCTCAACCATTTACCGCTACGGTTACCGGCTCCCCGCGCATCGGCCCGAAGCGCGAACTCAAGCGTGCGACCGAGGGCTACTGGGCCGGACGCACCAGCCGATCGGAGCTGGAGTCCGTCGCCGCGACATTGCGCCGCGATATGTGGTCGGGCCTGGCCGCCGCCGGCCTGGACTCGGTGCCGGTGAACACCTTTTCCTACTACGACCAGATGCTCGACACGGCATCTATGCTCAGCGCCTTGCCGGCTCGGGTAACAAAAGTCTCCGACGAGCTGGACCAATACTTCGCCCTCGCGCGCGGCAACGACGACATCGCGCCGCTGGAGATGACGAAGTGGTTCGACACCAACTACCACTACCTGGTTCCCGAAATCGAGCCCGCAACCAGGTTCGCGCTGAATCCGGACAAGGTGCTCACAGAGCTGAAAGAAGCGCTCGGGCAGGGGATTCCCGCACGCCCGGTCGTCATCGGGCCGGTCACATTCCTGCTGCTGAGTAAGGGCGTCAATGGCGGGGGCGCACCGATCGAGCGGCTCGAGGAGCTGGTTCCGATCTACTCCGAGCTGCTGTCGCTGCTCGCCGACAACGGCGCGCAGTGGGTGCAGCTCGACGAGCCCGCGCTGGTGACCGACATTTCCCCCGACGCCCCCGCACTGGCCGAGGCGGTGTACAACGGCCTGGGCTCGGTGAGCAACCGGCCCGCTATCTATGTCGCCACCTACTTCGGTGACCCCGGCGCCGCGTTGGCGGGGCTGGCCCGCACACCCATCGAGGCGATTGGTGTCGACCTGGTGGCCGGTGCCGACACGGCGGTGGCCTCCTTATTTAGGGTGCCCGAATTGGCCGGCAAGACGCTGGTGGCCGGCATTGTCGACGGACGCAACATCTGGCGCACCGACCTGGAGTCGGCGCTGGGCAAGCTGGCAACCCTGCTGGGCTCAGCGGCTTCGATCGCGGTCTCGACATCGTGTTCCACGCTGCATGTGCCGTACTCGCTGGACCCAGAAACTGGTCTGGACGACAACTTGCGCAGCTGGCTGGCGTTCGGGAAGGAGAAGGTCGCCGAGGTGGTGACGCTGGCGCGCGCACTTCACGACGGGCGCGACGCGGTCGCCGACGAGATTGCGGCGTCCAATGCCGCCGTGGCGTCTCGCAACCGCGATCCACGCCTGCACAACGGACAGGTCCGCGCCCGTATCGACTCGATCGTCGCCTCCGGTGCTCACCGCGGCGACGCGGCCGAACGCCGCGCCAGCCAGGACGCGCGCCTGCACCTGCCGCCGCTGCCGACCACGACGATCGGCTCCTACCCGCAGACCTCGGCGATCCGCAAGGCGCGCGCGGCGTTTCGGGCCGGTGAGATCGACGAGGCCGAGTACGTCAGCAAGATGAAGAAGGAGATCGCCGACGTCGTCGCCCTCCAGGAGCAACTCGGCCTAGATGTGCTGGTGCACGGCGAGCCCGAACGCAACGACATGGTGCAGTACTTCGCCGAGCAGCTGGAGGGCTTCTTCGCCACCCGCAACGGCTGGGTGCAGTCCTACGGCAGTCGTTGCGTACGTCCACCGATCCTCTACGGCGACGTGTCCAGGACACACCCGATGACGATCGAGTGGATCACCTACGCGCAGTCTCTGACCGACAAACCGGTGAAGGGCATGTTGACCGGGCCGGTCACGATCCTGGCCTGGTCGTTCGTCCGTGACGACCAGCCGCTGGCCGACACCGCCAACCAGATCGCGCTGGCCATTCGTGATGAGACCGTGGATCTGCAGGCCGCCGGCATCGCGATAATCCAGGTCGATGAGCCCGCGCTGCGTGAGCTGCTGCCGCTGCGTCGCGCCCAGCAGGACGACTACTTGCGTTGGGCCGTAGGGGCTTTCCGGTTGGCTACCTCCGGCGTCGCCGACTCGACGCAGATCCACACCCACCTGTGCTACTCGGAGTTCGGTGAGGTCATTGGGGCGATCGCCGACCTGGACGCCGACGTCACGTCCATCGAGGCGGCCCGCTCACACATGGAGGTGCTGGACGACCTGAACTCGGTCGGCTTCGCCAACAGCGTCGGCCCGGGTGTGTATGACATCCACTCGCCGCGGGTGCCGAGCACCAGCGAGATGGCCGAGTCATTGCGCGCTGCATTGAGAGCCGTACCGGCGCAACGACTTTGGGTCAACCCCGACTGCGGGCTGAAGACCCGCTCGGTCGACGAGGTGAACGCGTCGCTGCAGAACATGGTTGCCGCGGCGCAGGAGGTCCGGGCGGGAGCCTAGGTCTGGCGTCACGCTGTGGTGACGCTCGACAGCACCTGGACCGGCACGTCGTCGGCCCAGGGCTGCCGCGTCACCATGTCGGCCACCCGGACATAGCCGCGCTCGAACTCACCGGTCGCCGCGTCCACCAGCCGGTAGGCCTGGGTCTGCTTGTGGATCGGCTGCGCGTCGAGCAGGACGATGCGCACCTCGCCGGGTGCGAAACCACAGCGCTGCTGCATCGCGGCGATCAGTTGCTCGTTGTGCATGTGGCCGTCGCCGAAATTCCAGCCGATGGCGGTGCTGCAGATGCGCTCTCCGTCGGTGATGACGTAGTCGTCCTCGTTCTGGCCGGCCATCGCCCGATGCGCCAGGGTGAACAGCGCCCTGCCGTGAGTGTTCATGGCGCGGAACGCGTATCCGAGGTACATCGCGGTCTGCGCCTGCTCCTTGCCGAAATACCGCTCCAGCTGAGCCTGCGGCATGCTGGCGATCGAGACGATGTTGTGGTTGATCTTCTTGTCCGCCGAAGGTTTGATGCACCACAGCGTGGTGTCCCAGTTGCCGGCGTAATAGCGCATGCCGGGAAGAAACGAGATTTTGCGCGGGAACAGGTTGCCCGCGATCACGATTCCGGCGATGAAGGCGATCAGAATCGCCACCGGCACAGGGTTTTTCAGGTCAGTCAGACCGAGCTTGGCGTGGCCGACGAACAGCGACAGCACACCGAAGATCATGAACACGTTCCATTCCAGCGGCACTCCCATCGGGATGGCCGTCAGGATCCCCAGGTGGAAGATCACCATGATCGTCGCGGCCACCGTGGTCGGCCAGCCGCCGTGCGATAAGAACAGCACGACGGGCACGCACATTTCCACGAAAGTGCTGACGTGGGCGAAGATCCGCGACAAACGTCCGGGCCGCAGGTCGTCGGGGAACTTCTCGAAAAACAGCCGCTTGATGAACCGCGGCCGGAACACCGGGTTGTTGGACATCATCGTGGACATCACGAATGGGAAGTGCTTGTTGAGCTTCGACGTCGCCGCGCCCATCCAGATCACCAGGAACACCAGCTTTGCGGCGACGATCATCTCGACACCGCCGAACAGGAACGTCACCGTCAGCGTCGCGTAGACCTCGCCGCGAGCGGCCAGAAAGATCACCTTGTCGCGCAGCCCCAATATCGCGAGGATCGCGAGAATTACCCAGATCCTCCACACCGGCAGCAGCCCGACCTTGGTGCCCAGCTCCGGCACCGGGCCGGTGCCATCCGCGAACAGCGCCCCCAGCGTCATCAACAGCAGCGCCGCGTACAGCGCGACATCCACCAGGGTGCGGGCAGTGCCCCTGGTCAACGGGACGCGACCCGGCCACGGTGGCAGCCGGATGGTGTCGGGGCGCAGCCAATACAGGATCGAGCCCATCGGCGGGAAGAACCGGTTGTTTAACGGCCCGAAGCCGCAGCCCAGCCCGATCACCTCGAACAGCATCGTGTAGAGCACGACCTTCTGAAACACGATCGGCTCCGACCACCACGCCGCGATGTTGGTGAACCCGTCGATGCCCCTGGTGGCCAGCGCGAATAGCCAGCCACCCAGGATGTAAAGACAGATTTTGACGACGTAAAACAGGTGCAGTACAACCGGCGTACCGAAGCCCACCTCGGCCCAGTGCCTGGCCATCGGGCGGATCTTTTCGCTGCGGGTGCCCTTGCTCCACTCGGCAATGTCGATCTGCGGCATTTGGGGCTTGAGAAATCCCATGGACGTCAGATTAGAACGCGTTCTAGACGCGTGCGCTCGGTTCGCGGCATCGAATCCTTTGCTCGCGGGTAGGTCCGCGGGATACCGTCAAATGGAGTCGGCTGCTTAGGAGATGTCCATCATGCGCAGACTTCGGTTTCTCGTGTTGGCGACGATTACTGCGGTCTCACCGATCGCCTTCGTAGTCACGAGCGGTATCGGGGACCCTGTTGCGAATGCCCAAGCGCCCTCGCCGGGTGATTCGTGCACGGTGTTGCACGCAACCACCCAGGACGCTAACGGCCGGACCATGTGGTGCAACCCAACCATGACCGGCAATCACAGCCTGGTGTGGCAGTACGGCGGACCCAGCTAGTTGTCAGGCTCGCACACCCGCCAGCGCCCGCTGTTCGCGCCCTGAGTAGGCGCTCAGTGGCCGGATCAAGGAGTTCGATGCCGCCTGCTCCATGATGTGCGCGGTCCATCCGGTGATCCTGCTCATCACGAAGATCGGCGTGAAGGCGGCGATGTCGAACCCCATCAGGTAATACGCCGGGCCGGTCGGGAAGTCGAGGTTGGGCTTGAGGCCCGTGGCTTCAAACATCTCGGCCTCCAGAATACGGTACATGTCCAGCCAGCGCTGGCCGTCCTGAACCGCAGCGCCGGCGGCGACACGGGTCAACGCCTGCTTCATCGTCGGCACCCGCGAGTCACCGTTTTTGTAGACCCGGTGCCCGAAGCCCATGATCTTCTCCTTGCGAGATAGCTTGCCGCGCAACCAGTCCCGCGCATTGTCCGGATCGCCGATTTCGGTCATGTCGTGCATGACCGCCTCGTTGGCACCGCCGTGCAGCCGGCCCTTGAGCGCACCGATCGCCCCGGTCACCGCGCTGTAGATGTCCGATTGGGTCGACGTGACCACCCGCGCGGCGAATGTGGACGCGTTGAAACCGTGTTCGGCATAAAGGATCATCGACTGCTCGAACGCAGACACGATGCCGGCTTCGGGCACCTCGCCGAAGCACATCCGCAGGAAATTCTCGGCATACCCCAGCCCGCTGTGCGGTGCGATCGGGGCCAGCCCGCGACGGCGCCGCATATCTACCGCGACGATGGTCGGCAACACCGCGAACATGCGGAACGCCTTGGCCCGGTTCGCTGATTCGTTGTCCTCGTCGGGATCCTCAGCGCCCAGATAGCTGATTGCCGTGCGCACCACGTCCATCGGATGGCAGTCGTCGGGCAGCTTGGCCAACAGCGACAGCATCGACCGGTGCAGCCGGCGGCTGGCGCGTTCTCGCTGACAGAACATCGCCAACTCAGCATCGGTTGGCAGCTCACCACGCCACAGCAGGAAGGCGACCTGCTCGAAACTGCAGTGCGCCGCCAGGTCCTGCACCGGATATCCCCGATAGGTCAGCGAATTGGTCTCCTGCACCACCTTGGAGATCGCGGTTGTGTCCACCACCACACCCGCCAGGCCTTTCTTGATGTCAGCGTGAATTTCAGTGGTCGGCGCGGTCATGGCTAGTCTCCTCGAGCGTGAAGTTATAGGTGTTGGTGCCGAACTCGTTGTAGTCGGCGTAGCGCAGCAGCTCGTAGAGCCGGCTGCGGTGCTGCATTCGATCCAGCAACCCGTGCGTTCCCGCTGAGGTGATTTCGCGCAGCCCTGCCTCGATCGCGAACATCGCCAGCCGCAGCGTGGTGACCGGGTAGATGACGGCGTTGTAGCCGATGTCGCCCAGCTGGCGCGCGGTCAGCAGCGGCGACTTGCCGAACTCGGTCATGTTGGCCAGCAACGGGATATCGACCGCGGCGCGGAACCGCTCGAAGTCGGCCACATCTGTCAGCGCTTCGGTGAAGATCATGTCAGCGCCCGCGTCGGCGTACGCGCGGGCGCGGTCGATCGCGGCGGACACGCTCTCGACGCCGGCGGCGTCGGTGCGCGCACAAATGACGAAGTTTGGGTCACGTCGCGCGGATACCGCTGCGCGCAAGCGCTTTACCATGTCGTCGGTCGAGACGATTGCCTTCCCGTCGAGGTGGCCGCACCGCTTCGGGTTGAGCTGATCCTCCAGGTGGCATCCGGCCAGTCCGGCATCCTCAAGCGTGGTTACAGTACGCGCCGCGTTCAGTGGCGCGCCGAATCCGGTGTCCGCGTCGATCAGCGTGGGCAGATCGGTGGCGGCCGCGATCTGGGCACCACGCGCCGCGACCTCGGTCGGTGTCGTCAACCCGATGTCGGGTAATCCGAGGTCGGCCGACAGCGCGGCGCCGGACACGTAAACCCCCTCGAAGCCGACCTCGGCGACGGCCTTGGCCACCAGCGCCGAGAATGCGCCCGGAAGTCGTTGCAGCCGACCGGAATCCAGACCGGCTCGCAACGCGGCGCGCTTGTCAGCGGCGCTGGACGACGCCCCGAGCAGGCCCGGCGCCCCAGTCACTGGAAGATTCCCGACGGAATCACCGGCGCCTTGTCCAGCACCCGAGGATCGACCAAAACGTTGAGGGCACCCAGGGCTCCGGACTTGAGCTCGCCCAGGGAGTCCACGGCGGACAGGAACCTTTGCTGCTCAGCGGTTTCCACGACGTCTTCGGCGAGTTCGGTGAACTTCTGCACGTACTGCTGGCGCTCGAATGGCCGGGCGCCCAGCGGATGGGCATCAGCAACCGCCAGTTCGTCGCAGATCACC
Organism: uncultured Actinomycetota bacterium; assembly: GCA_963728815.1. Taxonomy (GTDB): domain Bacteria; phylum Actinomycetota; class Actinomycetes; order Mycobacteriales; family Mycobacteriaceae; genus Mycobacterium. Next base: position 115,218 of record CAVSLH010000007.1, on the reverse strand, counting down.
TCACCGCTTTTGAGCGTCACCTCCGCACGCACCCCGAACGCCTTCTCGGCCGGATCGGTCGAGTGATAGCGGCGGGTCCACTCAGGGTCTTCGACAGTGGAGATCTTCTGCCACAGTTCGACGGTGTCTGGCCGGTGTGCTCGCTCCGGAGCATAGGAGCGTTCGTGGTGCCAGCTGCCGTCCTGCAGTGCGACGGCGAAGATGTAGGGCAGCGAGTGGTCGAGCGTTTCCCGTGAAGCGTCCGGATCGAACTTCTGCGGGTCGCCGGAGCCGGTTCCGATCACCACATGGGTGTGGTGGCTGGTGTGCAGCACGATCGTCGCGATCTGATCGAGGTCGCCGATGCGCTCACGTAGCCGCCGGGCCAGGTCGATCGGCGCCTGGCTCTGGTACTCCGCGGAATGCTCCTTGGTGTAGCTGTCCAGAATGGCGCGCTTGGGTTCGCCGGGAGCGGGCAACGGAACCTGGTATTCGCGCTCGGGCCCGCCCAGCAGCCAGGCGATCACGCCGTCCTCGCCCTCCCAGATCGGCGCCGGCGATGCCTCACCGCGCATCGCCCGGTCGACCGCCTCGATGGCGATCTTTCCGGCGTGCGCGGGCGCGAATGCCTTCCAGCTGGAGATCGCGCCTTTGCGGGATTGGCGGGTGCTGGTGGTCAGGTGCAGCGCCTGTCCGACCGCCCGGTAGATGGTCTCGGCGTCCAGCCGCAGCATGGTACCGATGCCCGCCGCCACCGACGGGCCGAGATGCGCAACGTGGTCGATCTTGTGCTCGTGCAAGCAGATTCCGCGAACCAGGTCGATCTGGATCTCGTAAGCGGTCGCCAAACCGCGGATCAGGTCGGCGCCGCGAACGCCGAGCTGCTGCGCGACCGCAACGAGCGGCGGGATGTTGTCACCGGGGTGGGAGTAGTCCGCGGCCAGAAACGTGTCGTGGAAATCCAGTTCGCGCACCGCGACGCAGTTGGCCCAGGCCGCCCATTCCGCCGAATAGGTGCCGTCGACGCCGAAGACCCTGGCCCCCTGCCACGCGCGGTGGGCCAGCGCCTGCTGACGGGCAACCGTGACCGGACGGCGCAGCACCGACGCGGCGCTGACGGCGGCGTTGTCGATGATTCGGTTGCGCACCATCTCGGCGGTCTGCGGCTCGACGGCAACCGGGTCGGTGGCGACCTCCGCGATCTTGGCGGCCAGGTGTTCACTGCGCGGAAAATCGTCGGCGCTGCGCCGGGCCCGAACCGTGTGCATCAACATAATCCGCACACTATGCAAAGTCGGCGGCAATCGAAAGGCCCTGTAAATGTGTATTTTTGTGTCCTCACCCGCCCGCATATTGCAAACTTTGCGAACACGGATCGGAGTAAAGTGTCAGCCGTGGCGAAGACGTTTTCCGGAGCCCGGCTGCGGAGACTGCGTCATGAACGCGGGCTCACCCAAGCCGCACTGGCCCAAGCCCTGGAGCTGTCCACCAGCTACGTCAACCAGCTGGAAAACGACCAGCGGCCCATCACCGTCCCGGTGCTGATCGCGCTCACCGAGCGCTTCGACCTGGCTCCGCAGTACTTCTCCTCTGATACCGATGCCCGGCTGGTGGCCGACCTCAGCGATGTCTTCACCGAAACCGCCGCCGAGCATGCGGTCAGCCGCACCCAGATCGAAGAATTCGTTGCCCGGATGCCCGAGATCGGCCGCAGCCTGGTTGCCGTCCACCGCCGTTTGCGCGATGCCACCGAGGAACTGGAGGGCTATCGATCTCGGGCGACCGCCGAGACCTCGCTGCCCCCGGAGCGCCCGATGCCGTTCGAGGAGGTCCGCGATTTCTTCTACGACCGCAACAACTACATCGGCGATCTCGACGTAGCTGCGGAGCAGATGTTCGCCGAAAGCGGGATGCGCTCCGGCGGGTTGGACATCCAGCTGACCGAGCTGATGCGGGATAGGTTCGCCATCACCGTGGTGATCGATGACGACCTACCCGAAACCACCAAGCGCCGTTATGACGCGGACACCAAGGTGCTGCGCGTCGCGCACTGGCTAATGCCCGGCCAGCGCTCCTTCCAGATCGCCACCCAGCTCGCCCTGCTCAGCCAGTCAGATCTGATATCGGCCATCGTGGCGACCGACGACCAGCTCAGCACCGAAGCTCGTCACGTCGCCAGGATCGGTCTGGCCAATTACTTCGCCGGCGCTTTCCTGCTGCCCTATCGCGAATTCCACCAGGCCGCAGAGCAATTGCGCTACGACATCGACCTGCTGGGCCGCCGATTCGGGGTGGGCTTCGAGACTGTGTGCCACCGGCTTTCGACGCTGCAACGCCCCCAACAGCGTGGGGTGCCGTTTATTTTCGTTCGCACCGACAAGGCCGGAAACATCTCAAAGCGGCAGTCGGCCACGGCATTTCATTTCAGCCGGGTGGGCGGCAGCTGTCCGCTGTGGGTGGTGCACGACGCGTTCGCCCAACCGGGCCGGATCGTCGTCCAGGTGGCGCAAATGCCTGACGGCAGATCGTACTTCTGGGTCGCCAAGACCACCGCACCCGAAGGGCGCGGTTATCTGGGCCAGCACAAGAGCTTCGCCGTCGGCCTGGGCTGCGATCTTGCCCACGCCGACAAACTCGTCTACTCCACCGGGGTCGTCCTCGACGACCCGACTACCGCGGTCCCGATAGGGGCAGGCTGCAAGATCTGCAACCGGCCGTCGTGCGCGCAGCGTGCGTTCCCGTATCTCGGCGGACGGGTGGTGGTCGACGAAAACGCGGGTAGCAGCTTGCCCTATTCGTCCACCGGCCAACCGGTTTGAATCGCCTGAGAAATCCGCTGGAACTCCGACTGCCGGTGCCGCGATCCGTGTAGCTTGCTGCTGGGGCGGCACTAGATTGGGTGTTGGCCAGCCCGCCCCGGCACAGCCCTGCAACCGAGGAGCCAGCCGTGGCGGAGTTCGACTATTGCGTCGTTGGAGCGGGATTCGCGGGTTTGACGGCCGCGTTGCGGCTGAAGCAAGCGGGCCACTCGGTGGTCTTGTTGGAGGCTCGTGACCGGGTCGGCGGTCGTACGTTCACGGTGACTCGCGAGGACGGGGTGTGGATCGACCGTGGTGGCGCGTGGATCGGGCCGGGCCAGGACCGGATTTATGCGCTGATGGAAGAGTTCGGCGTGCCGGAATACAAGCAGTACAACGACGGCGACGCGATGATGATCGTCGACCGCAAGAAGCACCGCTACGGCGGCACGATCCCCTGGACGATGAGCAAGTGGGCGGTAGCCAACCTTGGCCTTGGTTTGCTGAGTGTGGAGCAAATGTGCAAAGCGCTTCCGCGTGAAGCCCCGTGGGAGGCGAAAGATGCCGCCGAGTGGGACCGGATCAGTCTCGGGGATTGGCTTGAGCGGAATGTGATGTCCAAGCCGGCCCGCGAGATGCTGGACATGGCCCTGGCCGGCCCCTACACCTCGGCAGCGTCCGAGACATCGTTGCTGTGGGCGCTGCTGCAGATGGGGTCGGGCGGCGGTCCCACCTTCGTCATTTCGGGCAAGGGTGGCGCTCAAGATGCCCGCCCGGTCGGCGGGATGGGCGCCATTTACCGCCAGATAGCCGCCGAACTGGGTGACGCACTGCAGTTGTCGCAGCCAGTCCGGCACATTGCCCAGGACGCTGACGGTGTCATGGTCCGCTCCGATGATCTGGCGGTGCGGGCAGGCCGAGTGATCGTGGCGATTCCGCTGGCGATCGCCACCTCGATCGTCTACGAGCCAATGCTGCCGGTGGATCGAGCTTTCCTGCATCAGCGCATGCCAGGCGGCGCGATCTTCAAGATCTCGATCTTCTACGACGAGCCGTTCTGGCGTGCCGATGGATTGTCGGGCCAGTCAGCCGCGCCGGGATCCCCGGCCACCCTGACCATCGACGCCTGCACGGACACCGCCGTGCCTGGGATCATCTGCGTCATCACGGAAGGACCGGCGGCCCGCCGGTTGGCGAAGCTCGATGAGGCGGAGCGGAAAGCAGTGGTCATCGGCGAATTGGTTGATCGGTTCGGCAGCAAGGCGAGCGCGCCCCTCGAGTACCACGAGCAGAACTGGGCTACGGAGCCCTATTCCGGTGGCGGGATGATCAGCCATGCCCCAACCGGTGTGCTGACCCAATTCGGCTACACCCTGCGGGAGCCTTGCGGTCGCGTCCACTGGGCCGGGACAGAAAGCTCGGCCATCATGTGCGGATGGATCGATGGTGCGATTCGCTCCGGGGAGCGCGCCGCGGCCGAAGTGATGGCACACGACGCAGCGCTAGTGGGCTGAGCCTTTGCGATCGCGCCTGGCGGTGCTGGTCGGGCTTGCAATCTCGCAGGACGCACTGAGTTATCGCGACGCGGCGCGGCTCTTCGGCGCAGCAAACGAAGTCCGGCAACGTTTGGGCGTCGTTCGATTGAAAATCTACGAAGCCGATTACAAGCGAGCCGGCCTCAGCTCTCGCGCGCAACTCGCCCACGAGGGAGCCCGTCACGGTTGACCGTGCCTCGAGGAAGCGAACTCGCAGCGTCGGTTACTTGGCCTGTTTGACCGGCGGCCGGTAGAAGATCAGCAACTGGCCGATGGCACCGGCCAGACCCAGCACTACCGAGAGCAGCAAACCGTTCCAGCCGTGGAGCCAGAGGTCTTTCCCAAAGATCAGATAGTCCAGACTGAGCTGCCCGGGACCCAGCGTGGCCACGGCGACCGCACTGGCTGCCAGGACCAGGTTGTATTCCCAGCCTTCCTTGACGATGAAGAAGCCGTTGGGGCGGTGCACCGTCCAGGCCGCGACCAGCATCAGCGACACAAAGCCCGCCGCCGGGATCGGCGTGAGCAGCCCGGCGGCCAGGCCCAGTCCGGCGGCCGTCTCGGTGCTGGCGGCTACCGTCGCGTGAAACGTACCGGGCTTCATCCCGATGCTCTCGAACCAGCGCGCGGTGCCCGGTATCCGGCCGCCGCCGAAGAACTTATTTAAGCCATGCGCGGCGAGTGTCAGTCCCAGCACCAACCGCAGGATCAGTAACCCGACGTCATATGGAGTCATAAGTGCAAACCTAGATCATCAGACGAATTCGTTAGCGAGTAGCGTTCCCCAAGCACGCCGGTTGCGCAATTACGTCTGAGATGAGCGGACAACGTCGGAAGCACGTTGGGCACTGCGTGGCGTAACCGTGGACACGACGTCACGTTCGGTGTCCGCCGCCCCGACGACCCGAAGTATGCGTCCCTCGGCGCCGTCGAGACGAACGAATCAGCCACCGCCCCAGCCGATGTCGTCGTGCTGTGCACGCCGTGGCAGGGCACGCAGCAGGCGGTGCAAAACTGCGGCGACCTGGCCGGCAAGGTCCTCATCGATTGCACGAACCCGCTGACACCCGACTTCGCGGCACTAGAAATCGGGCTCGCCACATCCGGAGCAGAAGAAGTGGCGAAATGGGCGCCCGGCGCCCGGGTCTGTAAGGCGATGAACCAAATCGGCGCTGCGATGATGGACGCACCACAATTGCCGGGCCAACCGGTGATGTTCATCTGCGGTGACGATGACGAAGCCAAGTCGGTGACGGCCGGACTGGTCACCGAGCTTGGCTTCGAGACAGTCGACATCGGCGACCTGACACTGGCGCGGCTGCTTGAGCCGTATGCGCTGCTGTGGATCCACTTGGCAATACGTCGCGGGTTCGGCACGAACTTCGGTTTCGGACTGTTGCGCGGCTAGTCCTGACATACTCGTCGGTGCCTGCCGGGAAGGGCCCATCAGGACATGCTGGACGACGAGGGGGTGTACCACGGCTCGTATCGCACGAGGCAATGGTTCCCTCGAAGGCGCTCCCGAAAACCCCGTGGTGTTGCTGGACGGCAATGCGAATCGCCCGCGGGAGATCCTGGGCAACAAGGGCCACGGCATCGACGCGATGCGCCGGCACAATTTGCCGGTACCGCCCGCGTTCTGCATCACCACCGAGGTGGGCGTCCGGTACCTGGCCGAACCAGGGGCGACCATGGACGCGATCTGGAACGACGTACTTGATCGGATGAGCTGGCTGGAAGCAGAAACCTCGCGCACATTCGGGCGGGGCCCACGTCCGTTGCTGGTCAGCGTGCGCTCAGGAGCCACCCAGTCGATGCCCGGCATGATGGACACGATCTTGGACCTGGGCTGCAACGATGCCGTCGAACAGGCATTGGCCGGCTCCGGCGCCTCGCCGGGCGCCGAAGCGTTCGCGCGCGACACCCGGCAACGGTTCAACCGCATGTATCGGCGCATCGTGGCCAGCAACGACGCCGAGGCCGGAGATGAACCGCAATCCGTGCCCGCCGACCCGTACGCACAGTTGCGCGCGGGCATCGAGGCCGTTTTCGCCTCGTGGAATTCGCCTCGCGCAGTTGCCTACCGCTCCCACTGGGGCCTCAACCAAGACCTGGATGATCGGGGTGGTACCGCGGCGGTCGTGCAGGCGATGGTGTTCGGCAACCGGGGCGCCGACTCCGGGGCAGGAGTGTTGATTTCCCGCAACCCGATAACCGGCGCCAACGAGCCCTTCGGCGAATGGCTGCCCGGTGGCCAAGGCGACGACGTGGTGTCGGGATTGGTAGACGTCGAACCGATCACGGCCCTGCGCGATGAGCAACCGGCCGTCTACGACGAGCTGATGGACGCCGCCCGCCGCCTGGAGCGGTTCGAGTCCGACGTGCAGGAGATCGAGTTCACCGTCGAGGACGGCACGTTGTGGCTGCTGCAGACACGTGCAGCAGAGCGGTCGGCGCAGGCGGCGGTGCGACTGGCGCTGCAACTGCGCCACGAGGGGCTCATCGACGACGTCGAGACGCTGCGCCGGGTGACCCCGGCGCACGTCAAGACCCTGCTGCTGCCGGCTCTGCAGCCGGAAACACGTTTGGCTGCACCACTTTTGGCTAAGGGCCTACCCGCTTGCCCAGGCGTGGTATCGGGGAGGGCGTACACCGATGTGGATGAGGCGCTGGACGCCGCCGACCAGGGCGAGCAGGTCATCCTGGTACGCGACCACACCAGGCCCGAAGACGTCTTGGGCATGCTGGCCGCACAAGGCATTGTCACCGACGTCGGCGGCGCCGCCAGCCATGCGGCGGTGGTCAGCCGCGAACTCGGGCGGGTGGCCGTGGTGGGCTGTGGCCACGGAGTCGCAGCATCGCTGGCCGGCAAGCAGATCACCGTCGACGGCTACAAAGGCGAAGTGCGCGAAGGCAATCTGGTGCTGTCCGCCTGGTCGGAGAGTGATACGCCAGAGCTACGCGAGCTGGCCGACATCGCGCGACGGATCAGCCCGCTGCGCGCGCACGCCACCGGCGCCTACTCGAGCCTGGATGACGCTTCCGACCCCGCGGTGCGTGCCGCGTTGGACGCCGGCCATACCGACGTGGTTTCGGCCACCCCGCTGATCGTCATGCTGACCGCGCTGCGGCTGGAGAGGCGGGCCACCCCGTGACCGAATTGACCGTACTGCAGGCGGTCCGGCTGAAGGGCCGGGTCAGTCGCGCCGACCTGGCTAGGACTTTGGAGACTTTGGACGAAGATCTTGCCGAGATCACCAAGACCGTCGAGCAGCTGGCCGCGTCTGGCCTACTGATCGAGGGCACGACGTTGCGGATCAGCCCCCGCGGCCGCACCAGGCTGGAGGCGTTGCTCGCCGAGGAGCGCAAAGGCGTCGACTCGGTCGCGCTGGCCGCTGCCTACGACGACTTCCGTTCGGTGAACGCCGATTTCAAAGCCCTGGTCACGGACTGGCAGCTCAAAGGTGGCCCAGAAGGCGAGCCCAACACCCACGAGGACGCCGAATACGACGGCGCGGTACTGGCGCGCCTCGAGGGTGTGCACCAACGGATGGTGCCGATCATCGCGGCGGCCGCCACGCAGCTGCCGCGGTTGAGCGCCTACCCGGCGAAACTGCGCACGGCGCTCGACAAAGTCAAGGCCGGCGAGATCGCCTGGCTGACCAGGCCGCTGATCGACTCGTACCATACCGTGTGGTTCGAACTGCACGAGGAGCTGATCCTGGCCGTCGGACTGACCCGTGAAGAAGCGGCCAGATCCGGTGATGCTCAATAGGTTTCGTTACAGGGCGACATCCAGGAGCTGCAAATAGACGTCGATGTCGGGCACGGCCGACTCTGCCGCGTGAACGCTGATCGCGACAGTATCGCCGATTCCATGCACGCCGTGGGTCAGACCCATCAGCGGCGACAGTGCCGGATATCCGGCCGTCAGCACTACCGAGGCATCCCCGAAGCTCAGATCGGCGGCTCCGCGCTGAACGCTGGACACCACGGTGTTGCCGGCGACCTGCGCCGGCCGGGCGTCGGGGTCGAACAGGGAGATGCCCCAACGCAGCAGCGCCGCGGGTACCGCGGCGAAGGCCCGGTCGCTTGAGCGGGTAGCCGGATGCTCGAAGCGGCGACGGCCGTTGGCCAGGTCGGTCGCGATCCGCTCGACCCGCGCATCGTGGCCGAGCTCGGGGTACAGCCCGACAACGACATTGCTGAAGTGGTTATGCGCTTGTGGCACACCGGGTTTGGCCATCGGCACCTCAGCGCCCAGCGAATCGACAGACCCGCCGAGCAGACCGGACAGTGCCGTGGACACCGCGGCCAGCACCCCGACGGTGACCGTGGGACCGGACAGTTGCGAGCGGTGCCGCACCAGAGTGCGCACCGAGCGGGCGCCGTCCGGACGGGCGTTTGTGGACAGCAGCGGCCGGGACCCCACGCCCGGCACCAGCAGCCCTGCATCGATATCGCGAACCAGCTGGCGGTGGGTGCGGGCCGCATCGACGGCCCGCCACGGCAAAAAGCCCACCTGTGGCCGTGCCACCTCGGGCACTGGGGCCACCCGGCCGAAGAGCCAAGCCGCCATAGCCGACGCGCGAACGCCGTCGGCCAGGGCGTGCGCGACCTGCATCACCGCCACGACGCCCGGGCCGGTGACGCCGGGAATGCCGAGCACCGGGGTGAACACGTGCAGCCGCCAGGGCATCTGGCGAATATCCAGCTGGTCGCCGGCGAGGCCGACCACGGCCGCCAGACAGCCGTGCCAGCTGTGATCGGTCAGCTCGTGGCGGACCAGTTGCTCGGGCCCGACGCCCGCCGGCACCCACTGCGGGTAGGTCAGGGCGGATCCATCGTGGACCCGCATCGTTAGGTCCGGGCAGGCCCGGGCCCGACGGCAGACCTGCTCGATGGCACGCCCCAGATCCGCGGGTTCGCCGTCGAAGGCGTAGAGCAGGAAATCGTCGTTGGGGACTTTGGCCGACATCCAGTAGAACTGCGCATCGACGGCCGCCATCCGATGGGCCGCCACGGCCTCAGCCGGGCGAGCCGATGAACGCAAGTACCAGCTCGGCAACCTTGTCCGGCTGTTCGAGCTGCAGGAAATGCCCGGCGTGTTCGACGATGGCAACCTCGCTGCCGGCCGGCAGCACCTTCTCGGTCCAGTGCGCGAAAGCCGATGTCATGCAACCGTCGTCGCGACCATGCAGGTACAGGCTCGGCAGCACGGGCGGCTCGGTGAAGAGCCGGTTCAACTCGGCATACCGCGCCGGCGGCGGTGTGTTGTGAATCGTGGCCCGGTACGGTCCCAGCGCCGCCCGCCAGCTCTCCGGTGTCCCGATCGCGGCGTCGACGTGGCGCAGATCCTCATCGGCGGCGCGATAGCCCGGCGACCACCGCCTCCACAGCAGCGGCAGCACCCAGGAAGCGGAACGCTCAGGCAGCCAAGGTAATTGGAAGTAGAAGATGTACCAACTACGCAGCAGTTGATGCGGTAGCTGAAGGGCCAGCCGGCCGCGGTCGGCCACCCGGCCCAGCGAGCGGAACGCCGCCGCGGGCGGCACCGACATGATCACCGCCTTGGCGAACGGGCTGTCGGGCATCGCGGCCAGACCGGTGGCGGCGATCGCACCCCAGTCGTGACCGATCACCACGTCGTGCTCGGTGCCGCCCGCGGCCAAGCGCACACTCAAGGCATCGTCCATCAGCGCACCAACATGAAAACTGCCGTCGGCAGGAATCGACGAAGGCGCGTACCCGCGCATGAACGGTGCGACGACCCGCCAGCCCGATTCGACCAACCGGGGAGCGATCTTGCGCCATCCGTAGGCGGTGTCAGGGAAGCCGTGTAGACATAGCGCGATCGGGGCGTCGGATGGCCCCCAGGTCAGGGCCTTCAGGTCCCCGACAGGGCCCGGCACGTCGATCCAACCTGGCTCAGTCATGGTGGGGTACCTGGTCGAATCCGAATATGAGCCAGCGCCCCTCGATCTTGTCCAGAGTCACCCGGACCATAGCGGCGACGTCGGTGGGTGGCGAGGTCCCGGCGGTGACGGTCTGGTCGGCAAACACCAGGACAACCGCGTGGTTCGGGGTGGCCGGCACCGAGGCCACCGCGGGGACGTCGGCGACCGCGGTGACGTGATTTTGTCTCGCGTTGCCACCCGTTAATCGTTCGCGTGCGGCCGCCACGTCCTTCTCGGTGGTGCCGGGGCCACAAGTCAGCAGTGCGATGGTGGAATCCTTTGCAGCCGAATCGGATTCGATGCGGGCCAGGTCGATGTCTCGCATAGCTGAGTCCTTCCACTTGAGGATGCCCGCCGCTATCGCGAGCACCAGCGCCAGGCCGGGAAGCACACCGTAGAGCAGCACCCGCGACCAGTGAACGCGCCCCCGGGAGCCTGAACCCCGTCGCCGTCGTGTTGATCGGTCATGCCGATCCGAGGCTCGGTCATGACACGAACGCCACGTTCGAGACCTTCGCCCCGTCGCCCATCTTCCTTACCGTGATCCGCATCCGCCAGACCTGCGGCTCCTGCTGGCCCCAAGGATTTGATTCTGTCACCGTTACCGCAACCAACACCCGGCCCTTGTCGCCGTTCTGCGATTCCAGTCCAGCCTCGGTCACCGTGCGCACCGACTTCGAGTGCGCTTGCCTGAAGAGGTCGCGGAACGGCTCCCACCGGTGCGAGAAGTTGTCGTAGAAGGTTCGGTTCGCGGAGTCCAAGATGCGCCGCACGTCGGCGTCGGCGTGCTCATAGTCGATCGTGGTGAGGATTACCGCGCTGTACCGGGCCACTTGCACAAACGCTTTGCGGTCAGCTTCGGCCGTGTGCGCCTGATAGGCGCTAAAACCGAACCAGCCGACCAGCCCAGCCAGCAGCACCACCACGATCACCCCGGCGGCCAGCGCCAGCCGCTCAACCCGCTCGGTGACGCCAGTTGTCGTCGACCCCCTCGGTTCCCTGTCCCGTAGCAGCATCGTCCGCCATATCCACTCCTGTTCGGCATGTCCGGCTGGATTGCCCGATGGGTACACTCCCGCCGGACCAACGTAACGCGGGTCCGACAACCCTGACCGGTGCGGTCTCGACCGGCCTGGGTAAGGCCCGGTAGCGGCCGGCGTACCCGTTAACGTCTAGGTATGACGACCTCGGCGCAGGCTCGACGCTGGGCCAAGACCGGCGCCACCCAGCGGCGAATCCTTGACGCAGCGACTGAGGTATTCGCGACGAGGGGCTTCACGGCGGCGACGATGGCCGACGTGGTAGCCGGCTCTGGCGCCAGCATCGGCAGCATCTACCACCACTTCGGCGGCAAGAGCGAGCTGTTTCTGGCGATCTTCGAGCAAATGGCCGACGCCGTCGACCGCCGCATCGACGCGGCGATGCGCCAAGCCGGTGACGAGGTCGACGGGCGTCGCGTGTTCGAGCTCCACGTGCGGGCCTACCTGGAGGCGATGTGGGAGCACCGGCGCCTAGCCAGGGTGCTGTCGTCCGGAGACACACCGGCCGGGTTCGAGATCGCTCGCCGCAACCGCATGACAGCCGCCTTCCGCAGTTGGATGGCGGTGCTGGAGCTGGACAAGTCGCTTCGCGGACAACTCCTCAGCCGCGTTCTGGTGGCGACCATGGCGGAGTCGTCGCTGATGGTCGCGGGATGTGACAACGCCGACGACGTGCCGGCGATCATCGACGCGACGATCGAATGGATCGACCGGCTCACCGAGTGAGCTGGCCCGCTGCCGCCTTCTCGAGATCGGCTACGACGATCTTGCGCATGCCGAGCATTGCCTTGGTGACCGCCGTCGCGCGGGCAGGGTCCGAATCGCTCAGCAACTCATAGAGCCGGTCCGGGACGATCTGCCAACTCAGACCGAAGCGGTCTTTCAGCCAGCCGCACTGCGATTCCTCGCCGCCGTCGGTTAACCGGTCCCAGTAGTAGTCGACCTCGTCCTGGTCCTTGCAGTTGACCATGAAGGACACCGCCTCGCTGAACGGGAACTCCGGGCCGCCGTTGATCCCGATGAACCGGGTGCCGTCCAGCACGAAGGTGCCCGACACCACCGCACCCGGTTCGCCCGGTCCCGCGTCGGTGTACCGGTTGAAACCCTCGATCTGCGAGTTCGGGAACACCGAGGTGTAGAACTCAGCCGCCTCCTCCAAGTTGTGGTCGAACCACAGCGAGGGCGTGATCGATGGCATTGGCCGCCTCCTTGTCGCTACTTGGCCTGAGGGTCTTCGTCTCACTGATAGACCCTGCGGACGGCCAGAACTCACCGCGCCTGTGGTCAGGATGGCACCTGCGGTGCGGTCGTCTGCGGCGAAAAGATCTGGTTCTCGTGGTCAGGGCAGTAGTTGAGGACCGAAATCACCACGAACTTGTGGGCGTCTTGAGCGTTAAGGCCGCTGTCGATAGCCGGTTGCTCCTGCTGTTGCTCGGACTGGCCGTTATCCAGTTGCCGGCAAATGGCACGGCCGAGTTTGGTTGCTTCCTGGTCATTTTGGCCGACGTGCAAACCCTCTTGGTGAAGGGCGTCGAGAAAGCGCGGGTGGTCGACCGTAGCGGCTGGAAAGGAAGGGATAGCTGGGAAGCTAGTCGGCGACTCGTCGGGTTGGGCCGATGCGACCGCTAGGAGCACTCGTACCCATGGGGCAAGAAGCAGCACCATGGCGACCCACTTGCAGAATCGGCGGTTGAACATCGGGTGCTCCCCTTTGTTGCTCGGTTGTCTGTGCAACGCGAGCGTCCGGCGGGAGCCTTTTCGGATGCTCAACAAATTCTTGCTGCCGACATCCGATCCGGACCGTTGACAGTTTTAGAACGCAATTCTAATATTCCGGGATATGACCGCGCCGGCCGAGCAGCAACAGACCCCCCTCAAGTTGTGGGCCAACTCGGGCGACTCCCACTTCATCGAGCCCGCCGACCTGTGGCGCTCGCGGCTGCCCAAGCGACTGGCCGACCTGGTGCCGCGAAGCGAGAAGGATCCCGACGGCCGATGGGAGACCATCTACGTCGACGGGCAGGTATTCCGTCGCCGGCTGCCCAGCATCGCCCAAGAAGAGTTCATGCAGGCCACCGTGGCCGCGGCCGGCTCCCGCGACGTCCGCAAACGGCTGGCCGACCTCGACCAGGAAGGCATCCGGTCGGAATTGGTGTTCCCGTCGCTGGGCATGTGGTCCGGCTCGTTTCGCACCCCGGAGCTGTTACGGGAGGCGATGCGGGCCTCCAACGACTGGGCCAAGGAAACGTTCATGGACTACTCACCGCGGCTGATTCCCACCGCACAAGTATCGACGCTGGATATCGATGACGCGGTCGACGAGCTCAAGCGCTGCGGCACAATGGGATTCAAGGCGGTGTTTCTTCCGGTGACGGCTCATCCCGCGCAGCGTGACTACAACCGTGACGAATGGGAACCGTTGTGGGCCACCGCCGAGGACATCGGCATGGTGATCGCCTTCCACATCGGAACCGAGCCAATCGATTTCGCCGCCGGCAACTCGATCGGGGTGACTTACCACGGCCCGGGCGGCGCAGTGCTCAACTACACCGAAACCTCTTTCGGCGGTCAACGCGCGGTGGTAAAGCTGGTCGCCTCAGGCGCTCTGGATCGGCACCCGAACCTCAAAGTGCTGGTATCGGAGGGCGGGGCGACCTGGGTACCGTTCATCGCCGACCGGATGGAGGAGGGTTATCGCCAGCACGCGATGGTGGTGTGGCCCAAGCTCAAACGCAGCCCACGGGAGATCATCTACTCGCAGGTGTACGCGTCGTTCCAGCACGACTCATCAGCGATCACGACCGTGACGGCAATGTGTTACAACAACGTGCTCTGGGGCAGCGACTACCCGCACATGGAGGGCACCTTCGGCCACACCCAGGCGACGTTGCACCAGCTGTTCGACGGCGTCGACCAAACCACCAGGGACCGCATCTTGTTCGGCAGCTTCGCTGAGCTATTCCCTGATGCGCCGCTGCCACCGCCCCCCGGAGCCGACGGTGCTTAAACCACCTAGGTAACGTCGAAGGGCGATCTACCGAGAGGACGCCCGTGAGCACCGTGAGCAGCAGCCCCCAGACGGTCGAGTTTTCCGGTGTCGGTGGGATCGCCCTCATCGCAGACGAGTGGAACCGCGACACGACCGCAGCAGATCGGCCCACGATTCTGATGTTGCACGGCGGCGGCCAGAATCGGTTCTCCTGGAAGAGCACCGGCCAAATACTGGCCGACGATGGGTTTCACGTCGTGGCATTGGACTCCCGGGGTCACGGTGACAGCGATCGGGCGCCCGACGCCGACTACGACGTCGAGACGTTGACCGCCGACGTCATGCACGTCCTCGATGCGATCGGCCGGCCGGTGGCGCTCATCGGGGCCAGCATGGGCGGGCTGACCGGTATCCTCGTCGCACACCAAGCCGGCCCCGACACAGTGACCAAGCTGGTGCTCGTCGACGTGGTACCTCGATTCGAGAAGAACGGCAGCGCCCGCATCCGCGATTTCATGTTCGACAACATCGACGGATTTGAGTCGCTGGAGCAGGCCGCCGATGCCGTTGCCGCCTACCTGCCGCACCGGACCAAGCCGCGCAGTCCCGAGGGGCTGAAAAAGAACCTGCGCCTGCGCGAGGGACGCTGGTATTGGCACTGGGACCCGGCGTTCATGACCAAGCCCGGGGACGACCCGGAGCTGCGCACCGAGAAATTCGAGCAGGCCGCGGTGAGCCTGACGATCCCGGTCTTGTTGATCCGCGGCAAGCTCTCCGATGTGGTCAGCCCCGAAGGCGTGCAGCATTTCCTGACCCAGGTGGCTCGCGCGGAGTTCGTTGAACTGTCGAACGCGGGGCACACCGCGGCCGGCGACGACAACGACGCTTTCAGCGAAGCCGTGGTGGCGTTCGTCGAGCGCGGATAGCCGTGACCACTTAGTTAGCTGGTTTCTCCGCGTGTCCGCCGAACTGTTTGCGCATCGCCGACAGCGCCTTGTCGGCGAAGTCAGCGAGGCGGCGTGAGTCGAAACGGGAATAGAGCGCGGTAGTCAGAACCGGCGCCGGCACTCCCTCATCGATCGCGGCAATCGCGGTCCACCGGCCCTCGCCGGAGTCGGAGACCCGCCCGCTGAAGTCAGTAAGATCTGGCGCTTCGCGCAGCGCGATCGCGGTCAGATCCAGCAGCCACGAGCCGATCACGCTGCCCCGTCGCCACACCTCGGCGACCTCCGGGATGTCGATCTTGTACTGATAGAACTGGGGGTACTCCAGTGGCGCGGTTTCGGCATCGCCCTTGTCTGCGCGGGTGCCGATGTCGGCATTGCGCAGGATGTTCAGCCCTTCGGCGAGAGATGCCATCATCCCGTACTCGATGCCGTTGTGCACCATCTTGACGAAGTGCCCCGCTCCGGACGGCCCACAGTGCAAGTAGCCCTTCTCAGATTGCGCGAACTCGCCCTCTCGGCCCGGGGTGCGCGGGGCCGCGTCGACCCCCGGTGCAATTGTGGCGAAGATCGGCTCCGCGTGCGCGAAAGCGTAGTGGTCGCCGCCGATCATCAGGCAGTAGCCGCGCTCCCGGCCCCACACGCCGCCGCTGGTGCCGCAGTCCAGGAGGTGAATTCCCTTCTCGGACAGCAGCTTTGCGTGCCGCATGTCGTCGCGGTAGTAGGAATTGCCGCCGTCGATCACGATGTCCCCGGAGTCGAGCGTCTTGGCCAGCTCCTCGATCACCGAAGTAGTGATGTCCCCGGCGGGCACCATCACCCAGACCACTCGCGGTGCGGTGAGTTTGTCGCGCAGCTCGGACAGCGAGAACACCCCGGTGGTCTTGTCCTCCCCTGCCATCGCCTTGACCGCGTCGGGGTTGTGGTCGTACACCACGCACTCGTGTCCGTCCTTGACCAGGCGACGCACGATATTCGCACCCATTCGGCCCAGGCCGATCATCCCTAGCTGCATCATCTTCAGTCTCCTTACTGTCCTGCGTCCGCGCTTCTAGGCAGCCACGGCTGCTGCCAACTCCGGTGACCACGCAGCAGCGACTGCGCAGCCTCGGGCCCCCAAGAGCCGAAGTCGTAATGGTGGATCTCGCCCGGTTTGTCCAGCAGTGGCTGCACGATTCGCCACGTTTCTTCGATACTGTCTTGCCGGGCGAAAAGCTGGCGATCGCCCGTCAACGCCGCGTAGAGGAGCCGTTCGTAGGGCCGTACCGGTTCACCAAGATCCTCGGCGAACGAGGAGTCGAGGTGAACGTCCTGCCATGATTTGCCGACTTGGGCGGACAACTGCAGGCGCATCCCCGGATCGGGGTCGATGCGCAGCACGATCTGGTTGGGCTCGGTCGGTCGGCGGTTAGGCAGGAAGGCCAACCCGGGAACATGGTGGAGGAACATCCGTACCTCGGTGACTTTTTCCGGCAGCGCCTTGCCGGCCCGCAGGAAGATCGGCACCCCGGCCCAACGCCAGTTGTCAATCTCGGTCCGCAGCGCGACGTAGGTCTCGGTTAGTGAATCTTTTGCCACCCCGGCGACGTCGGTATAGCCGCGGTACTGGCCACGTACGCAACGCTCGGTCCCCAGCGCCGGCATCGCGCGGAAGACTTCGGCCTTCTTGTCGTTCAGGTCGTCGGCGCTGGGGCCGACCGGGGGCTCCATTGCGACTAGAGCGAGCACCTGCAGCAGGTGGTTTTGCACAACGTCGCGCAAGGCGCCCACGGCGTCGTAGAACTTGCCGCGGTCCTCGATCCCGAAGTCCTCGGCCATGGTGACGTGGATCTCGGAAATGCTGTTGCGGTCCCACAGCTCGGCGAGGCCACGATTGGCAAAGCGCAGATACTGGAGCTCTTCGACGGGTTGTTTACCCAAAAAGTGGTCCACCCGCAGGATTTGGTCTTCATCCAGCACCGCACGCAGTCGGGCATTGAGTTCGCGCGCCGAGTCCAAGTCGTGGCCGAACGGCTTCTCCACCGCGACCCGTGCCCGCTCCAACAACCCGGCTTTCGCGAGGTTCTCGACTATCGGCGCGAACAACGCGGGGGGCATTTCCAGGTAGTACAGCGGACGGTGGCTCGAACCGATCCGCTCGGCCAGCTGGCTGTATAGCTCGCTATCCGTGACGTCGCCGTGCACGTAGTCCAACCGGCCCGCCAATCGGTCGAACACCGCATCATCGATCTTCTCGCCGGATTCGTCGATGGCCTCTCTCGCCCGCTCGACCAACTTCTCGATGGGCATATCGTCACTGGCCACACCCACGATCGGGCAGTCCAGCAAGTCGCGCGACTCAAGCCGGTACAACGCCCGGAAGGTCATCTTGCGGGCCAGATCGCCGGTAATACCGAAGATCACCAGCAGATCTGAGGGACTACCACCGCCATCGGTCAAAACCGCACCTCCCGAAAGTCACCCAATCGGCTCCTGTGAGATTCACTACCCGTGGCGGCCGAACTCAACACTAGACACCGCGTATAGGCCCGACAAGCAGGAGCGATCGCGGCCTTGGCAGGATGCCTGACATGGGTGACGCGCTGCATATCGCGGTCTACGTGCTGGCCGGGGTTGCCGCCGTCGAAGCCGGCGCGCTTGTCGTGTTGTGGAGATTGCTTGCTCGTAGTCGCCAGCAGGCCGACGAGTTGCGGCACCGGGCCGACGCCCGCAATTGGCTGCTGTCGGGCGGTCGCGAGGCCGTCAAGACGGTGTGGCAAACGGCGAACATTATGCGCAAAGAGGGCTTCGGCGCGGCCGTACGCAGCTCGATCGAGGACCTCGCCGACTGGGCCGAGGTCGAGCGGCCCGACCTGGCGCGGGTCACTCCCGACGGCCGGGTGGTGATTCTGTTCTCCGACATCGAGGATTCCACCGCTCTTAACGAGCGGATCGGCGACCGCGCGTGGGTCAAGCTGATCAGCTCGCACGACAAGCTCGTGCACGGACTCGTGCAGCGCCAGTCCGGACACGTGGTAAAGAGTCAGGGTGACGGATTCATGATCGCCTTTGCTCGTGCCGAGCAGGCGGTGCGGTGCGGTATCGACGTCCAGCGCGCGCTGCACAGGGACGCAAAGCGCAAGCGGCACGGGGCAATTCGGGTACGGATCGGCATACACATGGGCCGCTCGGTGCGCCGCGGCGACGATCTGTTCGGGCGCAACGTCGCGATGGCGGCCCGGGTCGCCGCGCAGGCAGTCGGTGGCGAGATCCTGGTGAGCCAACCGGTGCGGGACGCGCTGCGCGACTGCGACGACATCTCGTTCGACGAGGGCCGCGACGTCGAGTTGAAAGGTTTTTCCGGCAGCTATCGCTTGTTCGCGGTCGAAACAGCGGCCGACCCTGATTTGGACTGAAAGCTCTCGGCATCGGATTCGGCCAACCTCTGATGCAGCCGGGCCCGGATCTCGTCGGGGGTGTACGCGCGTCGTTTCCGTTGATCGCGCACTACCAGTGCGCCGCCGGCGACGACGCCGGCGACACCGGCCAGGCCGATCCACTTCCAAATGCTGCGCATGAACACAGGCTATTCGCAGCGAGGTCCCGGTGCGCCCAGTTGTGGTTAACTTGTGTGCTCTTGAAACATCAAGTAACGGCATCGGCCTCATGGACACCCTACGCGACAAGGTCGCCGTCATCACCGGAGCGGCCAGCGGCATAGGCCGCGCCATCGCCCGCAGCCTGGCCAGCCAGGGCGCGCACCTGGTGGCTGTCGACATCGACAACGACGGTATCGAAGCCCTCGCCGGCGACCTGAGCGGCCACGGAGCCACGGTGCTGCCGCAGCCCACCGACGTCTCGGATCCCGATGCGTTCGAAGGTATTCGGAGCGCGGCGCTGCAGCGGTTCGGCCGGGTCGACATCGTGGTTAACAACGTCGGCGTACTGACGAACGGTTTGCCTCAGGACATTCCCGTCGCCGAGTGGCAACGCATTCTCGACATCAATCTGATGTCGGTGGTGCGCAGTAACGCCGCCTTCCTGCCGCTGCTGCTCGATCAGGGCAGCGGACATCTGGTCAACACCGCCTCCTTCGCCGGACTTTTCACCTATTCCTACGACCGGCTGCCGTATGCGGCCACCAAAGCCGCGATCGTACAGATCAGCGAAGGGCTGGCAATCTACCTGCGGCCCAAGAACATTGGCGTCACCCTGCTGTGCCCGGGACCAGTACTGACCAATATCGCCGCTGCTGTACCGACATTCGGCGGCGGAGCGCCGCTGCGGATCCCCGGCGAACAGTTCGAGCTGCTCGACCCCGCACCCGTCGGCGAGCTGGTTGCTGACGCGATTCTGCGCAACCGATTCTTCGTGCCCACTCACCCTCACGTCGTAGCGGAGTTGCGCCGCCGCATCGAGGACTGGGACACCTATATCGACTACCAGATCTCACGCGAACCACGAAAGGCACACACCGATGGCTGACACTCACACCAAAGGTCTGGACGTGTTCAAGGACATGATGCCCGGCCTGATACCGGACAATGTCACCAGCCTGCGCGACGGCGGCTTCGCCGACGAACTCGGTGACCTGAGCATCGATCACGTGTTTGGCGCCTTATGGACCCGCCCCGGCCTGGATCGTCGCTCCCGCAGCCTGGTAACGCTGGGCGCGCTCATCGCCCTACGGGCCGACCAGGAACTGAAGTTCCACTTCCAGATCGCGCTGCGCAACGGGCTGACGACCGAAGAAATCGAAGAGGTGATCTACCACATGACGGGCTACGCGGGCTACCCCGCGGCCAGCTCCGCGCGCAATGTCGCACGCGAAGCACTTCCCGGTCCATAATGACCACCACGATGACGAAACCCGAAGCGACGAGCGGGCTTACTCGAACATGCTGACCCTGGACCAAGCGCTGAACGAAACCCGGACCGGCGACCTCTGGCTATTCCGCGGCGCTTCACGACCCGACCGTGCCATCCAGACCTTGACGAACAGCCCGGTGAACCACGTCGGGATGACGGTGGCCATCGACGACTTACCCCCGCTCATCTGGCATGCCGAACTGGGCGACAAGCTTGTCGATATCTGGACTGGCACCAACCATCGCGGTGTGCAGCTCAACGATCTCCGCGAAGCTGTCCAGCAGTGGATGGAGCGCTACCACCAGCGGTGTTGGCTACGGCAGCTGACACCGTACGCCAGCCGCAAACAGGAGAATGAACTGCTGCGGGTGATCGCGCGGATGGACGGCACCCCGTTTCCCGCTACCGCGCGTCTCACCGGCCGGTGGCTGCGCGGCCGGCTCCCGACCGCCTACGACTGGACACGGGGAATCCCGTTTCTGGACAAGAAGGTTCGAGAGTCGACAGAGCGACGCAAAGCACGGCAACGCGTCGGCCTGGAAGCGGCGTACTGCGCGGAGACGGTGGCAATCACCTACGAGGAATTGGGATTGCTGAGCACGGAGAAGTACTCAAACTGGTTCGACCCGGGCTCGTTCTGGAGCGGTGACACGCTTCCGCTGGCGCCGGGTTGCCGGCTGGGCGCCGAAATCGAGGTGGTCCTCGGTTAGTCGACCGACATCTCCCCCATTTCCGACCACCCCGTCGCGTCGATCGTCTGGCTGATGATCTTGGGCGTGGACGTCAGCGCCTGCGGGAGCTCTTGCATCGCCTGCTTGAAATGATCGCTGTTGACGTGGACACCGCCCGCATCACCGTCACGGAATGCCTCGACCAGGACATACTCTGCCGGGTTGTCCAGGCTGCGAGACCACTCGAACCAGAGATTGCCCGCTTCGGCGCGAGTGGCGGCGGTGAACGGCGCGACCAGTTCCGGCCAGCGGTCGGTCCACTGGGGTTTGGTTTCGAACTTGACGACGATGAAGATCATTGCCGGTCCCCGCTATGCTCGCAGCTCTCATTGCGCCCGCTTGCCCGCTCACCGAACTCGGCGAGCAGCGCCAGGATATACGGCATGCAGGCCTCACCGTGACGCACGTAGTGACGGAGTGACGCTTCTGGTTTCTGTTCCGCTTTAGAGCCGAGCAAAGTCCGCCTGGAACGAATGTCCTAAAAGCTAGACAGCGTCCAGACGGACTTTGCGTTGACGTTGCGCTAATCGGTTTACCACGACGCCTGCAGGCCAAGTGATCTAGCCCACAAAAGGTCTGGCATCGGCACTAGATCACTTATGTCAAGCGCCTAAAGCGATTAGTGTGATCCACATCGCAGAAATTTTCTGCGGTCGATCAACACATGCGCAATTCGGTTTGTTATGAATTCGCAATTCCGGGGTCGCCGGGTGGCGGCAATTCGGGGGCCGGCGGAGCCGGTGTTGCCGGAGCCACAGCATCGACCAGAACGGGCGGTGCATCCGGTGGCGGAGGCGGAACGCCCTCGCCATCCGGTGGCATCGGCAGGAACATATGGTGCGTGAATCCGGCCTGGTAGGCGCCCGGACCACCGACGTGCACCCCGCCGTGTTCACCACTGGATACTGGGGTCCCATCCGGCAAGGTCACGGCCGTATGGCCACCGTTCCACCCGATCACCAAAGCACCGGGAGCAGTTCCATATTGAAAGCCCCGCGCCAGTAAAGCGGCTTCCTCGTTCCCGGTGTTGAATCTATCCCCGAAAACCGGCCTGTCAGTTGCCGCATTGGCAACCCACGAAACAAGCCCTGAGCAGTCGGTCCCGGCGGGAGAATCTCCACCCACGATATAGGGCGTCCCTGAGACCTGATTGATGAGCGACACCAACGTTGCAAGAACAATCATGGGCAAGGACAATAGCAACAACATACTTAGGGAACCAAAATTTGTGGCGCGCATCACGCATAAACTAAATAATGGCGTGCGCCGCATATACAGCAAACTTATTACACAAAAGCATATTTATCGGCACGAAATTTGCGGACCGGCCTGGTTTGGGCGGCTGACCGGCGCAAACGCCGGACTAGGTCGCCAAACACGTCTGCTCAACGTCAATCAAAGACGAGTGCCTTTCCGTACGGTGAGCTGGTGTGCTCTCCTGGATCGCTCGCGGAAACGGCGCAACGTGTCGTCGACGAAGCGCGGGCAGTCCTCGTGGGTTCAGAACGTGGCGGCGTCCACCTGGAGACGCTGTTCCATTACTGTGCCGTCGATATCGATCCGCAGCACCTCGTCGTGTGGATTCTGTTGTCCGGCAAACCCGATGACCAACTGCCAGAGTGGGTGAAGGTCGACCAGGGGGCTCAGAGGAGTCTCAGTCCTGTCAGATCGACTATCAATGGTTGACGGAGCTACGCGGAGAGATAGTCCGACGATTTGCCGCAGCCAACTGGCCTATGCCCGAACGCATTGATGCCGTGTACGCGGATAGCTCGCACCGGGTCAAAACTCACGGAGGCTGGTTCTACTTCAGGGGTTAGCCGTCGCTGACTATGCAGCACGGCTAGACGTTGAAGCGGAACTCGACCTGATTACGCAGGCGTGTGAGCCGATCGCTTCTCAACTGGCGTCGTCAGCGACTTGCGACTCTTGTAATCACGTGAACGCTCACGATTACTCTCGCACCTGACGAATGACGAGGCCCTTAGTGAACCGGGAATCGATCATGCACCGGGAATCGACGTGCTCACCTTGGCGTTCGTCGCCGTAGTAGATGCGATACCCCTCGATCACCGTGCCCTCGCCGTCTGCGTACTGGTGAGCGACGCTCGTTGTGCCGTCCGCCGTTCGGGTTACGGTGAACCACTGACCGGACTCGGGATCTTGGATCGTGTCACCCTCTTGGATCTCAGCAAGCGGCACCTGCTCTGTCGCATGTTCCGAGCTCATTGCGCTCCCGGATCGTGGCGGTAGTCGGCTGCGTCCCGACGATCACCTTGAGGATTCTCTTGTCAACGGCACCGGTCAATCACCGATTTACCGCCCGCTGCCCGCGAACTACTGATTCTGCGAGTTTTGGTCGTTTTTCCGAGTGGCGTGGACGCTCTAGTGGCTCGGGCATCTCGCCAACAATGTTGAACACCCGTGCGAACCCTCGCGATCTACCCACGACGTCGCGTCAATTTGGGCAGCGCTCTACCTGCCTGCCTTAGTTGTTGCTCCGTGCCGGAACTCGACCACGTCGCCGTCGGCCATCACGTAGTCCTTGCCTTCCATCCGGACCTTGCCGGCCGCCTTGGCCGCCGCCATGGACCCGGCGGCGATCAGGTCGTCATAGGACACGATCTCGGCCTTGATAAAGCCCTTCTCGAAGTCGGTGTGGATCACACCGGCGGCCTTCGGCGCGGTATCGCCCTGGTGGATGGTCCACGCCCGCGCCTCTTTCGGGCCCGCCGTCAGGAAGGTCTGCAGCTTGAGGGTGTGAAAACCGGCCCGGGCCAGCGCGTCGAGCCCGCGCTCGGTCTGCCCGATTGACTCGAGTAGCTCGGCGGCCGACTCGTCATCGAGCTCACCCAGCTCGGACTCGATGGCGGCGTCCAGGAACACCGCATCCGCGGGCGCAATGAGCTCGCGCAGGGCGGCGACCCGCGCGGCGTCGGTCAGCACCGCCTCGTCGGCGTTGAAGACGTACAGAAATGGCTTGGTGGTCAACAGGTTCAGCTCGCGCAACACCGAGGCGTCGACACCCGTGGCGAACAGCGTCTTCCCGCTATCCAGCACTTCTTGGGCGGCCAACGCCGCGTCGTAGAGCGGCTTGCGCTCCTTGTTATTTCGAGCCTCCTTCTCCAGCCTGGGCAGGGCGCGCTCGAGAGTTTGCAGATCGGCCAGGATCAACTCGGTATCGACGACCTCGATATCGGATTTGGGATCCACCTGTCCACTGACATGTGTCACGTCGTCGTCGGAGAAAACCCGGACCACCTGACAGATGGCGTCGCATTCGCGGATGTGGGCCAGAAACTTGTTACCGAGCCCGGCCCCCTCGGACGCACCCTTGACCAGGCCGGCGATGTCGACGAAGGTCACCGGCGCCGCGACGATGCGCTCCGATCCGAAAAGCTCCGCCAGCTTGGCCAGCCGCGGATCAGGCAGCGAAACGACACCCTCATTCGGTTCGATCGTCGCGAACGGATAGTTGGCCGCCACCACGTTATTCCGGGTCAGCGCGTTGAACAGTGTCGACTTGCCGACATTGGGCAGACCCACGATTCCCAGGCTCAGGCTCACAGGAAGCCAAGTCTAGGGCTCAACGGCGGTGCGATCGGGACCCGGCCGATGTGCAGCATCCGGGCCCGGACGCATGGCGCGCCAAGGGCCGCGACTAGGTATTTACAGGCCTTTCGGCCCATTGCCGGTACGGTCAACTTGTGTCAGCACAGCGGGCGCGGTCGGCGGTGGAGGCTGCCCACCGCTCGATCCACCCAAATATCCCAGGTGTGCCGTGGTGGGCCGCCCTGCTTATCGCCACGACCGCCACCGCAATCGGGTACGCAATCGACGCCGGATCGGGTCATAAGGAGCTGACTGACGTCTTCGCCAGCCTGTATATAGCCGGCTGTGTGGTAGCGGTGCTGGCGGTGCGGCAATCGGGAGTGTTCACCGCGGTTATCCAGCCGCCGCTGATACTTTTCTGCGCGGTACCCGGCGCCTATTGGCTGTTCCACGGCGGCAAGATCAGAAATATCAAAGACCTCCTGATCAACTGCGGCTATCCCCTGATCGAGCGTTTCCCGCTAATGCTGGGCACCGCCGGGGGCGTGCTGCTGATCGGCCTGATCAGGTGGTATTTGGGGTTGGCACACCGCACGACTACGGCGGCGAACACCAAAGACGACGTGGCCACCGCCGCCACCACCACGACCGAGTCAAAGTCCGTCATCAGCGGCATCGCCGCGAAACTGGCCTCGATTCTCGGCCGCGACGCGGACGACGAGGACGACGAGGCTCCGTCCGCTGACGCGCAGCGGGTCCACGCGGTCGGGCTTGCCCCGACAAGCGCCCCGAAAACCAGCCGAGCGGCCCGCGGCAGTCGGTCCGCCCAGCGTCCCGCCCGAACCCACTCCCGGCATTCTCGACCGCCGCTGGAGCAAGAATACGAACCGCCGGTCGAGCGGCGGCGGCACTCAAGCCGCCGGGGCTCGGCGCCCGCCCGCGACTTCGAACCCGCCGACCCGCCCCGTCGGTCGCGCCGCCGCCCCAGGCCCCAGGGCGATCCCGACCTGCATGCCCAGCCGCCACGGGAAACGCGTCGAGACTCGCACGGGCGCCGCAACGCCTATGAGCGGCCGGCCAGCCGCAGCAGCCGCTTCGATCCCTACGCTGAGCACTTCAGTCCCTACGAGCGGCCGTACGAGCCCTACGAGCCATATGAACCGCCGCGCCGTCATGCCACACCAACTGGGCCAAGCAGCGCCAACCCGACACACCACCCGATCTCGCAGGTCCGCTACCGCGGGTCAGCCCCCCGGGACGAGCTTCGAGACGAGCCTCGCGCCGAGCGCCGGGGTCGACCACGGGCACCGGGCCGGTCCCAGGGCCGGCCCCCGGCTGAATCCTGGGAATACGACGTCTAAGTCTTAAGACACCGAACAGTCCCTCTAGAGAAGTGACCGAATCTCCCGGGGCAGTGCGAACACCAACGTCTCGTGGGCCGTCGTCACCGGTTGCACCACGCCGTAGCCGCAGTCGGCCAGTCGCTCCAGTACGCCCCGCACCAGAACCTCGGGGACAGACGCACCAGAGGTGACACCTACCGTGGTGATGCCGTCCAGCCACGCCGGGTCGATATCGTCGGCCCAGTCGACCAGGTGAGCGGCCGCGGCGCCGCCGCCCAACGCCACCTCGACCAGCCGCACCGAATTCGACGAATTGCGGGACCCGACGACAATGACCAGCTCGCACTCGGGCGCCATCGCCTTGACCGCGACCTGCCGGTTCTGCGTCGCGTAGCAAATGTCGTCGCTGGGCGGATCCTGGAGCTTCGGGAAACGCCGACGTAGCCGCTCGACGATCTCCATCGTCTCGTCGACCGACAGCGTGGTTTGCGACAGCCAGACCACCTTGTTCTCATCGCGGACCGTCACGTTCTCCACGGCGGCGAGCCCGTCCACCAGCTGCACGTGCTCGGGCGCTTCCCCGGCGGTACCGATGACTTCCTCGTGGCCCTGATGACCAATCAGCAGAATGTCGTAGTCGTCCCGGGCGAATCGCCTGGCCTCGTTGTGCACCTTGGTGACCAGCGGGCAGGTGGCGTCGATGGTCTGCAGGTTACGTTCGGCGGCGGCCGCGTACACCGTCGGCGCGACCCCGTGCGCGGAGAACACCACGATGGCCCCTTCGGGAACCTGGTCGGTCTCCTCGACGAACACCGCACCGGCCTTGACCAGCGTGTCAACCACGTGCCGGTTGTGCACGATCTCGTGGCGCACGTAGACCGGGGGGCCGTACTTCTCCAGCGCACGCTCGACCGTTTCGACGGCGCGATCCACACCTGCGCAATAGCCACGCGGCTCCGCCAGGAGCACCCGTTTTTGGGTTGGGCTGTCGGCTGACGATCGCGACGCGCCAGGAATCCCCATATCGACAGTCGGCGGCATGACGTTCAGCGTACTTTCTGCCGGCGCGGGCCCGCCAGCTCGCGCCTCGGCTTGGAGTTGGCCGCCGCTTGAGGCAATCTTGGACGCATGGCTACTGCACCGTATGGGGTTCGGCTACTGGTCGGCGCGGCGACAGTCGCCGTCGAGGAGACCATGAAGCTGCCGAAAACCATCCTGATGTACCCGATGACGTTGGCCAGTCAGGCGGCGCACCTCGTGATGCGATTTCAGCAGAACCTGGCTGAGCTGGTGATCAAGGGCGACAGCACCCTGGAGTCGCTGTTTCCGCCGAAGAACGAGAAACCGGAGTGGGCAACGTTCGACGAGGACTTGCCCGAGGACGCCGATGGGGTTGTCGCGATGTTGCCAGGAGCGGACGGCATCGACAGCGATCGCCGGGCCGAGGGACGGTTCGCCTTGTACTCGGTATCCGACACACCTGAGACCTCCGCCTCTAAGGCCGCCGAAGCCCCGACCAAACCGCCGCCCGTCAGGCAACCAAGGAAGTCGGCGCCTAAGCCGACGGTTCCGGAGCCCGCGGTGGCTGTCGATCTCGACTATCCGACGTTGACGCTGGCCCAGCTGCGGGCCAGGCTGCAATCGCTGGATGTCGACGAACTCGAAGCCCTGCTCGCCTACGAGCAGGCCACCAAGGCCCGTGCTCCGTTCCAGACGTTGCTCGCTAACAGGATCACCCGCGCGACCGCGAAGTGACCTCACCGAATTCGGCCGAGAACCCGTTCCCGGTTCGCGCGGTGGCGATCCGGGTCGCGGGCTGGATCGACAAGCTGGGCACCGTCTGGGTAGAGGGTCAGTTGGCCCAGATCACCATGCGGCGGGATTCCAAGACCGTGTTCATGGTGTTGCGCGACCCGGCGGCCGACATGTCGCTGACCGTGACGTGTTCGCGCGACCTGCTGCTGCGCGCGCCGGTAAAACTGACCGAAGGCATTCAGGTGGTGGTCTGCGGCAAGCCCTCGTTCTACACCGGGCGGGGCACATTTTCTTTGCGCCTCAGCGAGATTCGCGCTGTTGGTGTCGGCGAGCTGCTGGCACGCATCGATCGGCTGCGCCGGCTACTGGACGCCGAGGGGCTCTTCGACCCGCGGCTTAAACGGCCAATCCCATTCCTGCCCAACATAATCGGGCTGATCACTGGCCGGGCGAGTGCCGCCGAACACGATGTGACGACGGTGGCCGCCGCGCGCTGGCCTGCGGTACGCTTCGCCGTCCGCAACACCGCCGTCCAGGGGCCCAACGCGGTCCCGCAGATCGTTGAGGCGCTGCGCGAACTCGATCGCGACCTTGATGTCGACGTGATCGTGGTGGCTCGCGGCGGCGGCAGCGTCGAGGACCTGCTGCCGTTTTCCGACGAGACGCTGTGCCGCGCGATCGCGGCGTGCCGCACGCCAGTGATCAGCGCGGTCGGTCACGAGCCCGACAACCCGCTGTGCGATCTGGTCGCCGATTTGCGCGCCGCCACCCCCACCGACGCGGCCAAGAAGGTGGTCCCGGATTCGGCCGCCGAGCAGCGGCTGATCGATGACTTGCGCCGGCGCAGCGCGCAGGCACTGCGCAATTGGGTCTCCCGCGAGCAACGGGCGCTGGCCCAATTACGCAGCCGCCCGGTGTTAGCCGAGCCGCTGGCAGCCCTGACGGTGCGCGCCGAAGAAATTCACCGCGCCCGGTCGGCGGTTCGCCGCGATATCACCCGACTGGTCACCGCCGAGACCGAGCGCGTCGGTCATCTCGCCGCACGCCTCGCCACGTTGGGCCCGGCGGCCACATTGGCCCGCGGCTATGCCGTGGTGCAGACGGTTCCGGCGCCTGGGGCGCCCTCGAAACCAATGCAGGTGCTCCGATCGGTGAACGACGCACCTCCTGGCACCAGGCTGCGGGTGCGGGTTGCCGACGGCGCCGTAGCGGCGGTTAGTGAAGGACGCACCGATGGCCCCTGAGGAAGACAACTTCTCTGTCGAAGGCGAAACCCGGTCAATTAGGCCTATTAGTCAGCTTGGCTATGAAGATTGCCGAGACGAGCTGATCGAAGTCGTGCGGCGGCTGGAGCAAGGCGGGCTGGACCTCGACACGTCGCTGAAGCTGTGGGAAAGAGGGGAGCAACTAGCCAAAAGGTGCGAAGAGCACTTAGCTGGCGCTCGGCAGCGAGTGGCAGACGCGCTTGCGGCCGCCGAGACAGAAGAAGCATGACACCAGGGCCAGGATTCATGCCCGAACTGGAACACGTTTTAGTTATCCTCCCCGCATGGGTGATGCATCGCTGACAACCGAACTCGGCCGCGTACTGGTCACCGGCGGCTCAGGCTTCGTCGGCGCCAACCTGGTGACCACGCTGCTGGACCGCGGTCACCAGGTACGTTCCTTCGACCGCGCGCCGTCACCGCTTCCGCAGCATCCGCACCTGGAGGTGTTGCAGGGTGATATCTGCGACCAGGCCGTCTGCGAGACCGCGGTAAACGGCATCGATACGGTGTTCCACACCGCGGCGATCATCGAGCTGATGG
The DNA here is from genome assembly GCA_963728815.1 of uncultured Actinomycetota bacterium. GTDB lineage: Bacteria > Actinomycetota > Actinomycetes > Mycobacteriales > Mycobacteriaceae > Mycobacterium. The sequence continues at coordinate 85,939 of CAVSLH010000007.1, read as the reverse complement.
GCGGCGCGTCGGTGACTGACGAATACCGCCAGCGCAGCTTCGCAGTCAACGTGGGCGGCACCGAGAACCTCGTCCACGCGGGGCAAAAGGCCGGAGTCAAACGGTTCGTCTACACCGCGTCGAACAGTGTGGTGATGGGCGGCAAGCGCATCTCCGGCGGTGACGAGACAATGCCCTACACCGACCGGTTCAACGATCTGTACACCGAAACCAAGGTGGTCGCCGAGAAGTTCGTGCTGTCACAGAACGGCGGCCCGGATGGTAGGGGCATGCTGACCTGTTCCATCCGGCCCAGCGGCATCTGGGGTCGGGGCGACCAGACGATGTTCCGCAAACTGTTCGAAAGCGTGGTCGCCGGCCACGTCAAGGTGCTCGTCGGCGGCAAGAACGCCAAACTGGACAACTCCTACGTGCACAACCTGATTCACGGCTTCATCTTGGCCGCCGAGCACCTGCTGCCGGGCGGCACCTCACCCGGACAGGCCTACTTCATCAACGACGGTGAGCCGATCAACATGTTCGAGTTCGCGCGGCCGGTCGTCACGGCATGTGGTCAAAGTTGGCCGCGGATGCGGGTCTCCGGCCAGCTGGTGCGCGACGTGATGCTGGTGTGGCAGCGGCTGCACTTCCGGTTCGGGCTGCCGAAGCCGCCGCTGGAACCCAATGCGGTGGAACGACTTTACCTCGACAACTACTTTTCCATCGCGAAGGCGCAACGGGATCTGGGCTACCGTCCGCTGTTCACCACCGAGCAGGCCATGGCCGAATGCGTGCCCTATTACAAAGACCTGTTCGAGCAAGTCAAAACGGGGGCCAAACCCCATTTGGCGTCCGTCGTCACCGCGCCGCCACCGGAGTAGCACACAATGCCACCCCACTGTGTAGCCGCGAAAGTGTAACTGCGGACGCCTTTCCCAATCTAACGTGTTGCGGAAGCACTATCGCGGGCAAGGAGGGCCATGGCCGAAACGGACTCAACGCCGACGGCGGAGGGCGCCTCCAGTCTAGGTATGAACAGCGAATTCACGCTCACTCAGAAACGCGCCCTGGCGATCTTCACGATCATCGCTCTGCTGTTCGGTGCGTACTTCCTACGCAACTATTTCGTCCTCATCGTGGTGGCCGCAGTCGGCGCGTACTTGTTCACGCCACTGTTCAATTGGTTCAACAGACGTCTCGGCACCGGCCTGTCAGCCACCTGCACCCTGTTGTCGGCACTGGTCGTCGTTGCCGTGCCGATCGGACTCTTGGTGCTGCTGGCGATCGTTCAGATTTCTCGCATGGTGAAAAGCGTCTCCGAATGGGTCAAGACAACCGATCTGAGCGGGCTCGGCGACAAGGTCCTGCAACTCGTCAATGACCTGCTGGCGCGGGTGCCGTTCCTGCATGTGACGGTAACCGCTGAGATGCTCCGAAAAGCCATGATTTCCGCAGCACAGAACGTTGGCCAATGGCTCCTGCATTTCCTGCATAGTGCAGCCGGAAGCATCCCCGGCGCCGTCACGTCAGCCATCATCTTTCTGTACGTGTTTGTCGCAATGTTGGTGCACCGCCAGAAATTACTTACATTGATCGGCCAGCTCAACCCGCTCGGCGACGAAGTCACCGATCTGTACTTGCAGAAGATGGGCTCGATGGTGCGCGGCACCGTGAACGGCCAGTTCGTCATAGCGCTGTGCCAAGGCGTCGCCGGCGCCGCGTCGATCTACGTCGCCGGATTTCACCACGGATTCTTCATTTTCGCGATTCTGCTGACCGCGTTGTCGATCATTCCGCTAGGCGGCGGGATCGTGACAATTCCGTTCGGCATCGGAATGATCTTCTACGGCAATATCGCCGGTGGCGCCTTCGTGGTCCTCTGGCATCTCCTGGTGGTCACAAATATCGATAACTTTCTGCGACCGATCCTCGTACCGCGCGACGCCCGGCTGAATCCGGCGCTCATGTTGCTTTCGGTGTTCGCGGGTATCGCCATGTTCGGCCCGTGGGGCATCGTGATCGGCCCGGTGCTGATGATCCTCATCGTCACCACCATCGACGTCTACCTCGCTGTGTACAAAGGCGTCGAACTGGAGGAGCACAACGACGAACCAGTCCGCCGCAAGTGGCTCTCGCGCCGAAATGCGAAGCGCCAACCGGCAATCGCTGCGCGGTCAGCCTCTGAGTAAGGAACTAGACTACCCGGTTGCGGGCCTCGTATGCCGGCTGGCCGTCGACCTCACGGGCGTCTTCGGTGAGCAACGAGTGCGCCATCTTGCCCAACCCGTGTTCGTTGGCCGCGAACCGTTCGCCCGGCGAGATCTGGTCCTCGCTGAACCGTCTAGCCGCGACTACCGGAAGCTCACTACCTCGCTACCCCAGACGGCTCGGATGTGCGCGTCGACATCGTGCACGATGGCGTCGCGCCTACCGATGATCAGGCAGGCACGATCGGTCTGCTGGTAAGGGGTCCATTCAGGCTCGCCGGCCGGGCCCGTGGGCTTGGACTGCGTAGCGAAGTTGATCCACCGGCTCCGTACTCTCCTGGAGACCGCCTTGGCGGTCTTGCCGCCGCCGAGTTTCAATGTAGGGTCCTTGGGTCCCCCGAGATTGCCCCAGACATAAGGCAATTCGGTGCCATGGGCGGCCCTGACCAGCAACAGCTTCAGCAACGGAGTCGAGTAGTCGAAACGGTACAGATACACCGGCGCCACCCTGCAGTGACCCTCGGCCAGCCACACCGACGGCATCCGGAAGCCGACGTCGGTTGCGATGCTCAGCGGCTTGGCCTTGCGCCGCACTCGCGAGTATGCCGACACGATCTGCTCCTCGGTTGGCAATTGCAGGTCCGGCTGTTCGGCGGCAATCTGGGTAAACATCGACGTGATCGCGTGCGGCGTGATCGGCATCAGTGGCGACCTCATCAACCGAAAGAGCGCTGCCTCATGCTTGTTGGTACCGATGATCAACGGAACCGGGTGTAAGCGGCCCTCCTGCGCCAGCTTGACCGGGTAGTCGTTCAGCAGATCGCCGTCGACGATCGGGACGAATGCCAGCGTGCCCGGGTTACGGACAGGCACTTCGTCGAACACTTCGTTCGCCGCGGCGAGGATCGCTGCGGTCGGCACTTCATGCAACCTCTCCACATCGGACGGGACGATCCCCAGCTTGTCGAGGACTGCTACGGCGACACGCCGAGCCCTGCCACGGTCGTACACCGATGTGGCCGGTGAGCTTTGGGCGATTGCCCCGGCGAACAGGCCCTCGGCCGCCGGGGTGGCGAGCAAGGTCGTGACGATCCCCGCGCCGGCCGATTCACCGAACAGCGTGACCTTCTCGGGATCGCCGCCGAAGACCGCGATGTTGTCGCGTACCCAGCCCAACGCGGCCAGCACGTCACGCAGCCCGATATTCGAGTCGAAACGTCGCTGTGACGTGTTGAACGACGACAAGTCGAGAAAGCCCAGCGCTCCGAGCCGGTAGTTGACCGTCACCACGACGACGTCGCCGCTGCTGGCCAACCTGCGGCCGTCGTAGAGCGGCTGGCTGCTGGACCCCAGGATGTAGGCGCCACCATGCAGCCACACCATCACTGGCTTTCCGTCACCAGGCTCGGTGTCAGACGATGCCCAGATGTTCAATCTCAAGCAGTCTTCGCTCTGTGGCGCCCCCAAGTCCAGCGGGATGTTGGGAAGGGACGGCTGGGGGCACGCCGGCCCGAAGGTGGTCCCGTCGGCGACATCGGTCCACCGCACGGGCGGTTCCGGCGCCCGGAAACGCAGGTCACCCACGGGCGGCGCGGCGTACCGAATGCCTTTCCACGCCCTGGCGCGGCCGTCGTCGGTGCCCCGGACCGGGCCGTAGGTGGTTTCGACCACAAGATTATCGATCGCCATACGTCTCGCACTCCCATTCCGATGCCTCGCCTCAGGTTAACGACCGGCAGGCGCAACGCAGGACAAGCGGTCGTCAGTGCAGGACGAACTCTACGAGTCCGCCGGGAAGATGCTGGAGACGACCAGTCGCCCAGCGATCGGACCGTCTGGAGTCGCTGCTCGGCCAGCTGTTCCCGCGCTTCCCTTAGGTCAACCTCCGGGTGAGGAACTCGACCACTCGCTTGCGGGCCTCGTATGCCGGATGGCCGTCGACCTCACTGACCTCGTCGGTCAGTACCGAGTGCGCCATCTTGCCGAAACCGTGTTGGTTGCCCGGGCCTGAGTAGATCTCGATGACCTCGAACGCGTCGCCGAGCCGCTCCTTGAGCACCGCGAACCGTTCGCCCGGCGACATCCTGTCCTCGCTGAACCGCAAGCCCATGGCGCATAAGCCCTCGTTGGCGCAGCGATCGGCGACGGTTGTCAGCTCGGATTCGGTCAGCCCGGTATCGCGACGCTGCGCACCGGTCAACGGAAACGGTACCGACGGCTGACTGAGCACCGGCGCCAGCACACTGTCGTCGACTGCGGCGGCCAGCGCGAAGCCGCCGGTGAAGCACTGGCCGATCACTCCGACACCTTTGCCCGGCGTCGAGGCGTTGAGGTCGCGGGCCAGCGCACGCAGGAATAGCGACACCGGCCGCTGCTTGTTGGTCGCAAACGCCGCGAATTCCCTTGCCACACAGGCCCGCGCGATCGTGGCAACCGTGTAACCGACCGTCGCCGGACGGCCCGGCTCACCGAACAGCGACGGCATGGCGACGGTGAACCCGTTGTCCACCAGGTGATTACCGAGGCCCAGCACGCCGGGATGGATGCCGGGTATTTCCGGGATCAGCACCACTCCGGGGCCGGTCCCTTTGCGATACACGTCGTGGGTGTAGCCGCCACCGGTGAACGGTGCCGCCGACCAACCGGAGAGGTCCGCTTCAGGTGCGCTCACCCGGTACGCCTTTCTTGTCCGTTGCTTCAGCGTGCTGGCAGCGGCGGCTGCGATTGCGTCGCCGACGCCAGCGTACGGAACTGATCGGTGCTCCCGGCGCCGGTGAGCGCGATCTGCGTGGGCCCGGCCGGACTGCCCAGCCTGGTGGTCCACACCGGCTCGCCGGCCGCCCCGCGTTGATCGGCGCCTTGATAGACAACCCAGCTGGTACCGGCTACGTCGACCGTTCCGGTCGGATACATAGCCGGATGGATGGAACCGACCAGCTTGTCCTCGTCGGCGTTGCTCTGGGTCAGGCTCAGATACATTCCCGTCGGGCTGATGTATCCCACGGTCGAAGTAGCCGCGTTCAGTCGTTGACCGCTCGAGGAGTCGGTTCGCCCATTCTCGATACCGCCGCGACCGCCGGAATTGGGCTGCCAGCCCACGGGCAGCTGCGGCAGCCGAATCGGGAACCCCAGCGTCTGAGCGTCTGCGCGCAGGGCCGCCGCCGCGTCGTAGGACGGAATCGTTCCCTTGCTCGTCCCGCCCGGCTGAAACGAGCACATCCCGACCAGGCCTGCCAGCACGATGCACCCAACCACCAGCGGCGCAAGCGACCAGAACATGTCGCGGCCATCCTGCAGCACCCGCGGCTTAGCCGGCCTTGGTGCCGGAGTCGCCTGGCCGGCGACTTCAGAATTCGGCTGCGGCTCCACGGTCACTCCACAAGTATCCCAGCACCAACTGGCCGATCTACTTCTGGGACAATGACCAACCATGACAGCTGAGGGCAACCGCTCGTTTGGACCCGGTTCGTCGCCGACCGCCGTTGCGGGCCGCGACCCTAAGGCGCGGCCGCGCGGTGAGGCCCCAGACCGCAACCTGGCTATGGAACTGGTACGGGTCACCGAGGCCGGTGCCATGGCCGCAGGTCGCTGGGTGGGTCGCGGCGACAAGGAGGGCGGCGACGGCGCAGCGGTCGACGCGATACGCGAACTGGTGAACACCGTCTCGATGCGCGGGGTGGTGGTCATCGGCGAGGGCGAGAAAGACCAAGCGCCGATGCTTTACAACGGCGAAGAGGTCGGCAACGGTGACGGGCCGGATTGCGACTTCGCCGTCGACCCCATTGACGGCACCACGCTGATGAGCAAGGGCATGCCCAACGCCATTTCGGTGCTGTCGGTGGCCGATCGCGGCACGATGTTCGACCCGTCGGCGGTGTTCTACATGAACAAGATCGCCGTAGGGCCCGACGCCGCACACGTGCTGGACATCACCGCGCCGATCGCCGACAACATCCGGGCGGTTGCCAGGGTCAAGGAATTGTCGGTGCGCGACATGACGGTATGCATCCTGGACCGGCCACGGCACGCTCAGCTGATCGAAGACGTCCGGGCAACCGGGGCCCGGATCCGGTTGATTACCGACGGCGACGTGGCCGGCGCGATCTCCGCGTGCCGGCCACAGTCGGGCACCGACATGCTGGCCGGTATCGGCGGCACCCCGGAGGGAATCATCGCCGCGGCTGCAATCCGCTGTATGGGCGGCGCGATCCAGGCGCAGCTGGCACCCAAGGACCACGCCGAACGCCGCAAGGCGCTCGACGCCGGCTACGACCTCGACCAGGTACTGACCACCGAGGATCTGGTGTCCGGTGAGAACGTCTTCTTCTGCGCCACCGGTGTCACCGATGGCGATCTGCTCAAGGGCGTGCGCTACTACCCCGGCGGCTGCACCACCCAGTCGATCGTGATGCGTTCGAAGTCGGGCACCGTCCGGATGATCGAGGCGTATCACCGGCTGTCGAAACTCAACGAATACTCCGCCATCGACTTCACCGGCGACAGCACCGCCGCCTATCCCCTGCCCTAACCAATTAGTGCCAACAAGCGAGGAACCATATCTATGGCCGACAGCACCGAATACCGCATCGAGCATGACACCATGGGCGAGGTCCGGGTGCCGGCAAAAGCGTTGTGGCGCGCCCAAACCCAGCGCGCAGTGGAGAACTTCCCGATCTCGGGCCGGGGTCTGGAGCGTACCCAAATACGCGCGTTGGGCTTGCTGAAGGGCGCCTGCGCGCAAGTCAACAAGGACCTTGGGTTGCTGGCACCGGAAAAGGCCGACGCGATCATCGCCGCGGCCGCTGAGATCGCCGACGGCCGCCACGACGACCAGTTCCCCATCGACGTCTTCCAGACCGGCTCGGGCACCAGCTCCAACATGAACACCAACGAGGTGATCGCCAGCATCGCGGCCACGGCGACCCCTCCCGTTATTGTGCACCCCAACGACGACGTCAACATGTCGCAGTCGTCCAACGACACCTTCCCGACCGCCACCCACATCGCGGCCACCGAGGCCGCGGTACGTCATCTCATTCCGGCACTCGAGGTGCTGCACGACGCGCTGGTGACCAAGGCCCGCGAGTGGCGCACAGTGGTCAAGTCGGGCCGCACGCACCTGATGGACGCCGTTCCGGTGACGCTCGGCCAGGAATTCAGCGGATATGCCCGCCAGATCGAGGCCGGCATCGAGCGCGTGCGCGCCACCCTGCCTCGGCTAGGTGAGCTGGCGATCGGCGGCACCGCGGTGGGCACCGGCCTCAATGCTCCCGAGGGCTTCGGCGCCAAGGTGGTCGAGACGCTGGTCGCTTCGACAGGTCTGACCGAATTGCGGACAGCGGCAAACTCTTTCGAGGCCCAGGCCGCCCGCGACGGGCTGGTCGAGGCGTCCGGCGCGCTGCGCACCATCGCGGTGTCGCTGACCAAGATCGCCAACGACATCCGCTGGATGGGATCCGGCCCGCTAACCGGGCTGGCGGAAATCAGGTTGCCGGACCTGCAGCCGGGTAGCTCGATCATGCCGGGCAAGGTGAATCCAGTTCTGCCCGAAGCGGTTACGCAGGTCGCCGCGCAGGTGATCGGCAATGATGCCGCGGTTACCTGGGGCGGCGCGAACGGCGCCTTTGAGCTCAACGTCTACATACCGATGATGGCCCGCAACATCCTGGAGTCGTTCAAGCTGCTGACCAACGTGTCAAAGCTGTTCGCGGAGCGCTGCATTACCGGGCTTTCCGCCAACGTCGAGCATCTGCGCGAGCTGGCCGAGTCGTCGCCATCGATCGTGACGCCGTTGAACTCGGCCATCGGCTACGAGGAGGCCGCCGCGGTGGCCAAACAAGCGCTCAAGGAACGCAAGACCATCCGCCAGACCGTCATCGATCGCGGCCTGATCGGCGACAAGCTGTCGATCGAGGAGCTGGACCGCCGTCTCGACGTGTTGGCGATGGCCAAGGTGGCCGACGACTAGGCCGCCCGTCATACTGCGCAGAGGGCGGCGGTTAACCTCGGGGTATAAGCGCGAAAGATATGACGTGAATTTCGGGGTCGCGCGGATAATTGCGGCGACGCGGTTGCATGGCTACCTCAGCGGAGGTGGTCGATGAGAGTGAGGGTGATTTAGCAATGACGGCTCCTCCCGGCGGTCCCTACGGTCAGGATCCGTACGGAACGAATCCGTATGGCCAGGGCCCGTATTGGGGCGGCCAGCCGCAGGGCGGCCCCTACCCGTACCCGCAGGGCGGCGCCAACCCGTACCCGCCGAGTGGCCCGTATGCCAATCCTCAGGGCGGTATGGATCCCTCCGCCGCGGCCGCCTACCCACCCCAGCAGTACCCCCAACCAGGCCAGCAGTTTCCCCCCGGCTGGCCAGCCGGGCCCTACTCGCCTGGACCACCGCCGAAGGGGCCACGTTCGAAGACGCCATGGTTGATCGTCGCCGGTATCGCGGTGCTGGGTGTCATCGCGCTGGTGGTAATCCTGGTGCTCAGCCTCGGCAACTCAAACAAATCGACCAAGGCAAACCCCTCGGGCCCTTCGGCGACGACAAGCGCCCCGACGTCGCAGCCGAACGATTCCGAGCAGACCGCGACCGACTGCACTCCCAATGTGTCCGGCGGTGACAAGCCCGCCACCGGAACGGTCCTGGCGGGCAAGCTGTCGTTCCCGACCAGCGCGGCACCCGGATGGACGCCGATCTCGGACGACCAGACCCCGAACCTCATCGGAGCGGTGGGTGTCGCCAAGGAGGTGCCCGGCGCCAACCAGTGGGTGATGCAGGCCGAGGTCGCCGTTACCAACTTCGTCACCAGCATGGACGTCACCGCGCAAGCATCGAAGTTGATGCAATGCGTGGCCAACGGCCCCGGCTACGCAAACGCGTCGCCCACCCTGGGCCCGACGAAGACGTCGTCGATCACGGTCGACGGGATCAACGCCGCCCGGGTAGATGCCGACGTCACGATCGCCGACACTTCACGCAACGTGAAGGGCGACTCCCTCACCATTGTCGCGGTCGACACTAAACCGGTCACCATCTTCTTGGGCGCAACACCCATCGGCGATGCGGGTTCGGCCGCCACCATCAACCAGGTCATTGCGGCGCTGAAGGTCGCCAAGAGTTGACGACGTGGCCGATGGAACTTAGGCGCCCAACAACCCGGCCGGGCATTGCACGTACCTAGTCGGGGCTAGCCGGGGCCGAGACGTGCGTTTCTTCAGAGCGGCCACGCAGCACCGTGGAATAGCATTCGGCCCACCGCTCGCGCTCGGCCTCATCAGCGCGGTCGATGGCCGCTGCCGAGCACAGGATCCGCCGGTCCGAGGTTTTGGCGAGATCGGCCAGCCGCGCGGCCTCGTTGACGGCGTCGCCGATCACCGTGTATTCATAGCGGTTTTCGGCGCCGATGTTGCCGGCAAAGACTCGGCCCGCCGAAACGCCGATGCCGAAGTCAACCACAGGTAGCTGGCGCAACTGGGTGCCCAGAGCCCGTGCGGTCGCCAAGGCCGCCGACGCCGGTTGGCTCGTCCGCAGCGGCGCACCGAAGACGGCCAGCGCCGCGTCGCCCGCAAATTTGTTGATCAGCCCCTGATGTTCGTCGACGGCGCCGACGACAATCCGGAAGAAGTCGTTGAGCACCCCGGCAACCTCTTGCGGCGGACGGCTCTCGGCAAGCCGCATCGAGCCCACCAGGTCAATGAATAGGACTGCCGCCTCGACCACATCGCCCGTCAGCGATGCGCCCTCTTCGATGGCGCGGCGGGCCACGTCGGTTCCGACGTAACGCCCGAACAGATCGCGTAACCGGTCGCGTTCGGCGAGTCCGGCGACCATCCGGTTGAACCCCCTTTGCAGGCGCCCGATTTGGGAGCGTTCGTATACACCGACGTATGTCCCGATTCGGCCATGCTCAACCTCGGCCATCGCGTCGACGACCTCGCTGAGCGGATCCGAAATGGAGCGAGACGTCAGGATCATCGTCGGCAGCCCGAGAACCAGCGCTGCCAGCGAAACCACCAAAACGGGCACATCCAACGATGCGGACTTCTCAATGAGCCAGCCGTACGAGCGCAGAACGACAAAGGTCGCGATGACCCCGATGGGAAGTGCGCTGCACAAGAACCACAAGAGAGCCAGTCGCGCAAACACACCGGGTACCGCCAGCCGAGGCTCGCAACCTCGGGTGGCAGCCCCCATGATCGGCCGCAGGGTGCGTTGCGCGAGCAGCAGGCCCGTGCCCGCGGCAGCCGGCCCGCCCACCAGCGCACCGAGCAGAATGGACAGCAGAAGAGCGGCCCCGCCGGCACGATTCAGCAGTATGAGGATTCCGCCGCTCACGGCCCAGGCCGCCGCCAGGATTGCCGACTGGCGGCCGGCGAGTTTCATTGTGGCGTCCCGTTGACTCGAAGTCGGTACCTCCCCGGCGACAAACCAACGCAGCGTGGGAGCAAGGCTCAGGACGCCCCCAACCGCGACGCTGATGGTTCCCAGCACAACCAGCACCACCACCGCCGGGGTGTTCTTCTCCGCGAAATCGACGGACGTGTGGCCCCTTAGCGGGATCAAAATGGCGGACGCACTGATGACGGCAAGGACATAGGCGCTGGCGAGGTCGACCGCATATTGAATCGACAATCCCAGGGCGGTCTTGTGCTGCGCTTTATGCTCTCCGGTGGCTATCGCCGCTGGATCATCCGATCGCCGAGCGCCCCAACCCCGAGGCCAGCGCGCCTTAGTCACGCTAACAAGGTAGCGGTGCGTGTCTCGGGATTGTCCTAGGCACCGTTATTCGGCCCGCCCGAGTTCTGGCCCGGAATGTCGGTGATCGGGAAGTTGGGCATCGGCTTGGGCGACTGGGTATTGGGCAACGTCGGGATCTGGCTGGCCGGGATGTCGTGAAGTTCGTTAACGGGTGGACCGTTCTCGCGACTGCCGTAACTGCTGCCGGGCGCCCGCGGGCCAAGCAATTCGCTGACTGTCACCAGGCGGTAGCCGTTGGCCTTGAGAACCGGGATGAACTGGTACACCAGGTCGACGGTGCTCGAGTAGGTGTCATGGAACAACACCACCGAGCCCGGCTTGATCTGCGTCATCAGCATGTACCGCGTCGCCGCCGTATTGGAGTCGTTGACCCAGTCGAAAGGGATTACATCCCAAAGGATTTCGGCTAACCCAAACCGGCCCGCGGCCTGGCGCACAGCTTCGTTGGACAGTCCGCCGGCGGGACGATACAACGTCGGCGTCCGGCCGGTTGCGCCGCTAATCGCATCGTTGGTCCGGGAAAACTGACTGGCGATGTCCTCGGGAGGGATCGTCGTCATATTGGGGTGTTCCCAGGTGTGGTTGCCAATCTCCATGCCCGCGTCTGCGATGCGCTTGGCTCCCGCCGGGTTAGCCGCCACCTTGTTGCCGATCAGGAAGAACGTGGCCTTGGCGTCGTTGTCCTTCAGGATTTGCAGCAGCCGGTCGGTGTACGGCCCCGGCCCGTCGTCGAAAGTCAGCGCGACACACTTGACCACCGCGCAGCTCAGGTTGTCGGCGCGCGTCACGTGACCGGTAAGGCCGCCGATCAACAACACCGCACCGGCCGCTACGACGCCGATGACGGTCCGCCAGTAGCGCCAGGCCTGGCTGTCAGGTCGTTTCGGCACCCTGGCAGCGTACCCGGCATTGAGTGTTTGCCGCCGCCAGCGCACATCCAAGCGCAGGCCAGGCCGGTCAGTGCGGTCCGGCGATCTCCTCGAGCATCTCGGTGACCAGCGCGGCAATCGGCGACCGCTCGCTGCGCAGCAGGGTGATGTGCGCAAACAGCGGATGGCCTTTGAGCTTCTCGATCACCGCCGCAACCCCGTCGTGGCGACCAACCCGCAAGTTGTCGCGCTGGGCGATGTCGTGGGTCAGGACCACCCGCGATCCCGTACCCAGCCTGGACAACACGGTCAGCAGGACGTTGCGCTCGAGTGACTGTGCCTCATCGACGATGACGAATGAGTCATGCAACGAGCGGCCCCGAATGTGGGTGAGTGGCAGCACTTCGAGCATGCCCCGGGAGAGCACTTCCTCCAGCACCGCAGGGCTGGCCAGGCCCTCGAGGGTGTCGAAGACCGCCTGCGCCCACGGGCCCATCTTTTCGCTCTCGCTACCGGGTAAGTAACCCAGCTCTTGGCCGCCGACGGCATAGAGCGGGCGGAAAACCACCACTTTGCGGTGGGTCCGCCGCTCCAGCACCGCCTCCAGACCCGCGCATAACGCCAGCGCCGACTTGCCGGTGCCGGCTTTGCCACCCAGCGACACGATGCCCACCGACTCGTCGAGCAGCAAGTCGAGCGCCACCCGCTGCTCGGCGGAACGGCCACGCAGCCCGAACACCTCACGGTCACCGCGAACCAGCTGGACGCGCTTGTGAGCGGTGACCCGGCCGAGTGCATGAGAGCTGCCCCCCAGCAGCCGAATCCCGGTGTGACAAGGGAGGTCTCGGGCTTCGGCCAGGTCGATCTCACCGTCGGCGAACAGTGCGTCGATATCCTCGGCGGCGGTCTCGATCTCGTCCATCCCGGACCATCCGGAGGCCACGACGTCCTGCGCGTGGTATTCGTCAGCGGCCAGGCCTACCGCCGCGGCCTTGACCCGAAGTGGAATATCCTTGCTGACCAACGTGACCCGCTTGCCTTCTGCGGCGAGGTTGGCGGCGCAGCTCAAGATCCGGGAGTCATTACTGTCCGTACGAAAGCCGGCGGGCAGCACCGCGGGGTCGGTGTGATTGAGTTCGACGTGAAGCGTACCGCCTTGTGCACCAACCGGAATGGGCTGATCCAGCCGTCCGTGCTCGAGGCGAAGATCATCGAACAGACGTAACGCCTGGCGGGCGAACCAGCCCAGCTCGTGGTGGTGGCGTTTGGCCTCAAGTTCGCTGATCACCACCAGCGGAACCACCACGTCGTGTTCGGCGAACCGACTGCACGCCCACGGATCGGACAGCAGTACGGAGGTGTCGAGCACGTACGTCCGGATATCGGTCACGGAGCGCTCCTCGAGCTAAACCCGTGGGGCCCCACACAGGCAGGTCGGTGGGAGCCGCGGCACCAGGACCGGGGCCGGTCCTGCCGTTGTAGTGACTGGAGGTGCCGCCCTGGCAGCAGAGCATATCGCTGGCCATCAGGTGCGACGCTACTCTCGTGGCCGCACGGCCGCTGGGCAGGCGCGCCGAGACCCGCCCGGCGACGACGCCAGGCGGGTGCCGAGACGGGAGGGTCGACCTAGCTGGTGACGAATTGCCGCAGTTGGGGCTCGCCGGCCAACTCCCATGCGGTGATGCGGTCGGAGATCACCTGCCGCAGCTGTGCCGGCCCGAAAATGCCTGCGTCGGCGACGTTCTGCACCTTGTCCTGGTAGGCGTCGATGTCGGCCCCGACGACTTGGAGGTCCGCCGCACGGGCGGCGATCGCGGCGATCGTCTCGTCGCGGGTGTACTCGAGGCAGTGTGCGACGAGGTTGGAGAAGAACTGCTCATGACGCGCTTCGTCCTTGGCGATCCGGTCGATGAGTCGGGCCAGGACGGGCTCCTCGACCTGTGCGGCCAAGTTGCTGCAGAACACGGCGTGGGAGCGTTCGGAGAACGCCATGTAGACCAGGGTTTCGACCTGCGTGTACTGGTCGCCGCGGTAGCCCTTCATCACGTGCTGGACCCGCGCCTCCTCGTTGGCGGTCGGGTCGACCTCCCGGGTCACCACCAGGTATTCGCGCAGCGCGATGGCGTGCAAGTGCTCCTCTGCGGTCCACCGGCCCAGCCAGCGACCCCACCACTCCTCGAGAATGAAGTGCTCGACGAGCTCGCGGTGATGGCCGGCGAGGTTGTCCTTGAGCAGCTGCAGGATCTCGCAAGCGTCCGTGATGGCCTTGGGCAGTGTCACCTGGGACGCATCCCAATCGCGTCCGCCGAGGAAGGCGAAGTTCTCACCCCGGTCGAACGGCACGTAGTCGTGGGCGAACCAGATGTCCTCGGTATCGAGGTGGCGTTCTATGTTCTTTTCGACCACCGGCTCGAGTTCGAGGGTTAGCGCGTTAGCTACAGGTTTCTGTGCCATGCGGTTACTGTAACTCGCGTACACAGGTTTCGTGAAATCGGACGGCTCGTGTCGCGGCCCGATTGCCGATTGAACCCGATTGCAGGGCTAGCGATCGACCAGTGTCCAGTCCTCGAGTCCCTCGTACAGCGGGAAGTCCCTGGCCAGCCGCGTCACCCGCTGCCGCAGCGCGGGCACGTCGGCCGCACCACCCGCCGCCAGGGCGGTGGCGATGATGTCGGCGACCTCGGTGAACTCGGCGTCACCGAAGCCGCGGGTCGCCAGTGCCGGTGTCCCCACTCGCAGGCCCGAGGTCACCATCGGCGGCCGAGGGTCACTGGGGACAGCGTTGCGGTTGACCGTGATGCCGATCTCGTGGAGCAGATCCTCGGCGGCCTTGCCGTCAAGCGGAGAGTTGCGCAGGTCAACCAGCACCAGGTGGACGTCGGTGCCACCGCTGACCACCGACACACCGGCCTTGGCGACATCGGGAGCCAGCAGGCGATCGGCGAGGATCCGGGCGCCGGACAGCGTGCGCTGCTGACGGTCGGCGAATTCGGGTGTGGTGGCGATCTTGAGCGCGACCGCCTTACCCGCGATGACATGCATCAGCGGTCCGCCCTGCTGGCCGGGGAACACCGCGGAGTTGATGGCCTTGGCGAACTCCTGCTTGCCCAGGATCATCCCGGAACGGGCGCCGCCGAGTGTCTTGTGCACGGTTGTGGACACCACGTCCGCGTGCGGCACCGGGGACGGGTGCAGCCCTACGGCGACCAGGCCCGCGAAATGTGCCATGTCCACCCACAGCTTGGCGTCGACCTCGTCGGCGATCGACCGGAATGCCGTGAAGTCGAGGATCCGCGGGTACGCCGACCAGCCGGCAATGATCACCTTGGGGCGGAACTCGAGTGCCTTGGCCCGCACCGCGTCCATGTCGACCAGATGCGTTTTCGGGTCGACGCCATAAAAGCCGGCGTCATACAGCTTGCCGGAGAAGTTGAGCTTCATGCCGTGCGTCAGGTGGCCGCCGTTGGCGAGGTCCAGACCCAGCAGGTGCTCCCCCGGTGACATCAGCGCGTGCAGCACCGCGGCGTTGGCCTGGGCGCCCGAATGCGGCTGCACGTTGGCGAAGTCGGCGCCGAACAGAGCCTTGGCCCGGTCGCGGGCGATGTTCTCCACGACGTCGACGTGCTCGCAGCCGCCGTAGTAACGCCGGCCGGGCAACCCCTCGGCGTACTTGTTGGTCAGCACGCTGCCCTGGGCTTGCAGTACCGAGCGCGGCACGAAGTTCTCCGACGCGATCATCTCCAGGGTGTCCCGTTGCCGGTGGAGTTCCTTGTCCAGCAACTCTGCGATATCGGGGTCAACCTCGGCGAGCGGGGCGTTCATCAGAGAGGCCGTGCCGGGGGTAGTGGTGCGAGCGTCAGGTGCAGCAGTCACGGCCGCCAGTGTATCCAGCGGCGCCGTCCAGGTAAGGGCTGCCTCAGTGCGCAGCGTCTCGGAGATACGACGTTTTGGCCAGCCCAGCCGTCGGGCGCGCGCCCGTCCCTGCAAGACTGGCACTATGCCGCGGCTTAGCGAGCCGAGCCCGTATGTCGAGTTCGACCGGAAGCAGTGGCGCGCGCTCCGCATGTCTACGCCCTTGGCACTCACCGAAGAGGAACTGATCGGCCTGCGCGGTCTCGGTGAGCAGATCGACCTGCTGGAAGTCGAAGAGGTTTACCTGCCACTGGCCCGGCTGATCCACCTTCAGGTCGCCGCCCGCCAACGGCTGTTCGCCGCGACCGCGGAATTCCTCGGCGAACCTCAGCAAAACCCAGACCGGCCGGTGCCGTTCATCATCGGTGTGGCCGGCAGCGTGGCGGTCGGCAAGTCAACCACCGCCCGTGTGCTGCAGGCACTGTTGGCTCGCTGGGATCACCACCCTCGGGTAGACCTGGTGACCACCGACGGCTTTCTCTACCCGAATGCTGAGCTTGATCGGCGAAACCTCATGCACCGCAAAGGCTTTCCGGAGAGTTATAACCGGCGGGCGCTGATGCGGTTTGTGACCTCGGTGAAATCCGGTTCCGACTACGCGTGCGCGCCGGTGTACTCACATTTGCACTACGACATCATCCCCGGGGCCAAGGACGTGGTCCGCCATCCCGACATCCTGATCCTGGAGGGCCTCAACGTATTGCAGACCGGCCCCACCCTGATGGTGTCGGACCTGTTCGACTTCTCGCTCTATGTGGACGCCCGGATCGAAGACATCGAGCAGTGGTACGTGTCGCGGTTCTTGGCCATGCGCAGCACGGCGTTCGCCGACCCGGAATCACACTTCCATCACTACTCGGCCCTGACCGACCCGAAGGCGGTCGTCGCCGCGCGCGAGATCTGGCGGTCGATCAACCGGCCCAATCTGGTCGAGAACATACTGCCGACCCGTCCTCGCGCGACCCTGGTGCTGCGCAAAGACGCCGACCACTCCATCAACCGGCTGCGCCTGCGCAAGCTGTAATTTCCCGGCGGACCCAAATGGCCGATACGGGGCAGCACACCGCAACGTGCAGCGGAGGCGCCCCGCACCGGCGGGATCCGAAGTTACGCCCGCAGACGACGCACTCCCAGGTATTGCAGTGCCGCGAAGACCGCGGTGTACACACCACTGGCCAGCGTTGCGGCGACCCCGGTTGTGGTCATGGGCACTGCCTCAGCAGCAACGACCGCCGCCAAGGTGTACACGATGTTGGCCACGACGACGCCGATCCCGGCACGGCGCAAGTTCGGCAACGCCGCGAGGCTGAACACCACCAGGCCATAGAGCACGAAGAACGCGCCCATGGCGTATTCCTGGCCGGATGTCAGGCCGGTCAGCGACGAGAGCGGGTCGGCGACGGAGGCGGCGGCCAGACCGAACAATCCCGTCAGGGTGGCGTCGGCACGCATTGCGAAACGCAATAGCGAGTCGGTCGAGTCGTACAGGGGTCTGGTTGGCAGACCAGATATAGCGGTCATGTGTTTACTCCTAGCGATGGCGGTTTGGGTCGAACAGGTTTGAGCGTGCCGTCGGAGCACTGCCATATCGACTCGTGGCACTGCCAACTACTGCCACGTATGAAAGGACCAGGTAGTTCATCCGACTATTCCCGCTCGGGCTAGATCGCTCTCGCCTCGACGAGGCTGTACGGTGACGCGGTTTCGACCAACCGCGTCATGTGAAAGCCGCATCGGTTCAGGAGTCGGTCGTATTCGGCGGCCGTTCGCCCTCGCGCGTCGGTTCCAACCATCATGTCCAGGTCCACCCATTTGCCCGCAAAGTCGCGGCTGTGCCGCGGAATCACAAGCTCGACAAGCAGCAGGTACTTGCCCGCGCCAGCCGCTGTGCGCACGTTGCTAAGGATGCGCGCCGCCTCGTCACCGGACCAGTCGTGAATGACGGCCTTGAGTAGGTAAGCGTCGCCACCTTGCGGTGCGGAGTCGAAGAACGACCCCTCAGCAATTCGCGCTCGGTCATCGACATGGTGTTCGCGAAATACGGCCGGGGCTCCCGCCACCACATGCGGGAGGTCGAACAAGACGCCGCGCGCGTGTGGCGTCGCGGCAAGGATCGCGGACAGGAGCCGACCGTGCCCGCCGCCGATGTCGACGATTGTCGAGTAGGAGCTGAAGTCGTAGGCGGCGATCACCGGTGCGATCGCGAGTTCGGATGTGCCCGTCATGGCTTCGTTGAAAATCTCGGCGAGTTCGGTCTCGTCGGCCAGATAGTCGAAGACGGGCTTGCCGCGGAGTCCGGGGACAGCGGCCCGGCCGGTCCGTACAGCCTCGGTGAGAAGGCTCCAATGCTCGCGGTGCTGACGCGAACCTACCCATCGGGCAAACCCGGCCAACGACACTTCAGCGTCGCTCCGAAGGGGGTCCGCGAGCGGGGTGAGGTCGTAGCGGCCGTCGCGGCGCTGACGGAAAATGCCGCGTGAGATCAAGGCCCTGAGCAGCCGACTGAGGGCGCCGGCGTCGGCGTCGACCGCGGCCGCCAGCTCATCGGCCGACAGCGGCCCATTCGCGAGCGCGTCCGCAATGCCGAGGTCGGCCGCCGCGGTGATCGCCTGGGCTGACCACGCATCGATGATCATTTCAATCATCGCAACCGGAGGCGGGACCATGCGCCGATGCATTCGATCGAGGTGGTGTCGGGCAGTTTCCATGGCCCGCACGACTCTGGCGGGCGGAACCTTCGATGCCATAAATACCTCCGCCTGCCTGTCCGTGAACTTCATCTGCGTATTCGAGGCCGAAGGCAACGAAGATGGGCGTTGGCTGTATTCCACACCCGCAGCGGAAAGACCAAACAGCGGACCGACCCGTATCGTCGCCGGCTGGTTGTGGTCACCCAGCTAGTCGCTGGGGACGGGGACACGCCCGCGCAGATCGGCGGCGATAAGCCGGGCCGCGGCGTTTTGCCAGTTATGCAGCGAGCGCTGTGGGACCTCGGTGACGAACCACTGCCAGGCCTGCCGGGCGGTCGGATCCAAACCGGAGGCGGTGGCGTTCTGCGCATATGCGCGCACGCCGACGACATATGGGAAATACAGCGAGTTGTAGTAACGCCACTGCTCGGTGGTTCCGAAGTCGCCACCGTTGCGCGGCTTGAGCCGCGATATGCCGTCGGCGAGAACAGCCTTCAGTTCATTGGCCCGCTCCAGCGGGTGGTCGGGTGCGCCCCGCGCGGCTAGTCGCTCGTCGATCACGGGCAAGGAGGTCAGCGGGCTGGCGACCAGTTTGGTCAGGTCACCATAGTGACCCAGCGCCCGGCGGGTGAGCCTGGCGAAGGTTTCGTCGTCGACCTCAACGAGGGGATCGACCGACCGCAACGGCAATGCCGCCCCGGTGTGCCGCAGCGCGGCCCGGTCAGCGCGCAGCGTGGGCGATCTCCAGAACGCCAGCCGGTCCAGCACCCCGGCCAGCGGGTCGGCCAGCACCTGCACCGTGATCGCGATAGCCAGGCTGGTGAACAGCAGCACTGTCAGCGCGGTCTGCGCGCCGGGCTCATTCCGGGTCACCGCCAAGCCGATCAAGACCTGGCCACCGAACAGCACCGCCACCGCCATCGAGCCGGCGAACGAGCGCAGCATATCGGCGCGCAGCGCCTGGCCCTCATCGAAAGCGTCCCACAGGGCCACCGCCACACCGAGCAACAGCACGTCGAAACCCGTCGACGCCAGGGCCAGCCAACTGGGCAGCAGGCCCAGCGGAATGATCAGGATGGCATTGCCCAGCGCGAAGAACAGCGTCGCGACCATGACCACGCCGGCCACCGGCACCGGCTGGGCGGGCCGCACCAGGGCAGCGATCATCGCACCGAGCGTGGACGTCGAGATCACCACCAACATAAGCACGTGACCCGGCCGCAGCGGCCCGTCAACACTGCCGGCCATCATCGCGCCGAACAAGGTGAGCGCGCCGACGCCACAGACGAGCAGCAACTCACGGGTGCGCGCCCGCCAGTGATCGCACGGCCGGGCCAGCTCGACCAGCACTGCGAACCACGCCACGCTGGGGATCGCAACCAGATAGATCTCGACCTGGCTGAGCAGCCCGGAGTGCGCCTGAAGAGTTTGGGGGCTCGCTGTCCGCACCGCGTCCAGAGCTACTACCAGCGCGAAGCCACACAGTCCGACCGCCGCCAACGCAAGCACCGGCTTGCGCGGATCACGGGCCAGCAGGTACAGCCCGAGCCACCCGCTCAGCGTGAACACCACCGCCGACAGCGCAGCCATGCATCCAGTGTGGCACGCGCGCGACCTGCCGCTGAGTCTCCTGCTACTTGCCGTACCTGCGATGCCGCTGGCTGTAGTCGCGCAGCGCGCGCAGAAAATCAACCCGGCGGAATGCGGGCCAATGGGCTTCGGTGAACCACATCTCCGAGTACGCGCTTTGCCACAGTAGAAAGCCGGACAGGCGCTGCTCCCCTGACGTGCGGATCACCAGGTCGGGGTCGGGTTGCCCAGAGGTGTAAAGGTTTTCGGAGATGCGCTCGACGGTCACCGCGTCGATGAGTTCCTCGGCGGTAGCGCCGTTGGCGAGTTGCTTGCTCAACAACGCTCGTACCGCGTCGACGATCTCACGGCGGCCGCCGTAGCCGACGGCGACGTTGACATGGAAAGGTGCCACAGCCGGCGTGGACTCCACCGCGCCCCGCAGCCGGCGAGCCGGTTGCTCGCCGATCAGCTCGAGATCCCCGACGGTCCGCACACTCCAGCGATTGGCCGGTGCGCAGATCTCCTCAACGACGTCGGTGATGATTTCGATGAGTCCGGCCAACTCGTCGGGATCGCGCTGCAGGTTTTCGGTGGATAGCAGGTAGACGGTGGTCATTTCAATGCCGGCTTCCTGACACCACCGCAGCATCTCGGCGATCTTGGCGGCACCCATCCGGTAGCCGTAGCTGACGTCGTCGTAGCCTGCGTTGCGTGCCCACCGCCGGTTCCCGTCACACAGGACTGCGATGTGGCGGGGAAGTTCGGATTTCGAGGCGGCCAGACCCTGCCTCAGCCGCAGCTCATAGACGCGATACAACGGCTCCTTGAGCCGCGGCGGGATAATCTCCACGAAGATCCACCCTACTGTGAGCGGCGCCAATTCCGGCCCGCAATTCCGGCAAACTCACCCCGGGTCCGGCACGGGGTAACGAGCATTCCGGGATACTGTGATTGATAAGAGCCGGTGGCAATCTCGAAAACAAGGCAACAGGAGAAATGAGCGGCCAGACCAGCACCGTCACCAACGCAGAGACCGAATCACAGGGACTCACAGCGGGCAGTGCCGCCCAGCAGATCGTCGACGGCGTAACCCGCGTACTGACCAAGCCGCGTTTCCGCGGCTGGATTCACGTCTACTCCGCTGGGGCCGCAGTCTTCGCTGGTGCGTCACTGATCGCAGTGTCGTGGGCGGTCTCATCCACCCGCGCCGGGCTTGCGACGTTTGCCTACACCGCTGCCACCGTTGTCATGTTCACCGTCAGCGCCACCTACCACCGCGTCCGCTGGAAATCCGCGACGGCCCAGAAATGGATGAAGCGGCTGGACCATTCGATGATCTTCGTGTTCATCGCCGGCAGCTACACACCGTTCGCACTACTGGCCATGCCGCCCGATGCCGGGCGAATGGTGTTGTCGATCGTGTGGGGCGGGGCGCTGGCCGGGACCCTGCTGAAGATGTGCTGGCCGTCGGCGCCGCGCTGGGTCGGCGTACCGCTATACCTGCTGCTGGGTTGGGTGGCGGTCTGGTACACCGGAACGATCCTGCACAACGCCGGGGTGGCCGCGATGGTGCTGCTGTTCGTCGGGGGCGCTTTGTACAGCATCGGTGGCATCCTCTATGCGTTGAAGTGGCCGGACCCGTGGCCGAGGACGTTCGGCTTTCACGAGTTCTTTCACGCCTGCACCGCGGTGGCGGCGATTTGCCACTACATCGCCATGTGGTTCGTGGTGTTCTGATCCGCTAGAGCTTGATTGCCCGCCGGGCTAAAGCCGGGTGACGTCGGCCGCCGACCAGTAGGCCTTCATCGCGGTGACTTTGCCGTGATCGTCGAACACCATCACGTCGATCGGCTCGATCCGCACCTTGCTGTTACCGGCCGTCACGGTCAACCGAAACTGGAACGCAGCCTCGTTGCCGGCGACCCGCAGCGACACCAGCTCGCATTCCCGTTCGAGGTTCTCGGCCGCCGAGTAGAAACCCTGGATCGCCTGCCGGCCGATGTGCACCTCGCCTCCGACCGGGTCCTCGACATTAGCGTCGTCGGCGTATAGCTCGACCAGATCTTCCGCGCTGCCGCTGGCAACCAGCGCGATGTAACGATTGACGACGTCCGTGATGGCTTGGGTCTTATCGGCGGCATTCGGCATCGGACGCCACGGTACTACCCGGGCGCACTTAGGGCGGCCGCCAGCTCCGACGCCTGAGTGACCGGTAGGTCACAGACCCGTCCACGGCACACGTAGGCGGTGTCGGCACCGCCAACCCGGTCCCGGCTGACCAAAAGCGCAGACGAGTCCTTCTCGCCACCGACGACGATTGCGCCGCCGGGCGCCAGCTGGCGCGCGTCGGCCAGCAGCGACGACTCCGACGGTTGGCAGGCGACCGCGATCTGCAACGGTCCGCGCACCGCGGATTCGGCGACGGCCAGCCAATGTCCGGCCGAGCGCGGCGCCCGTGCCAGCAGCACCGAATGCGCGCTCAGTGCCTCGCGCGCGGCCTGCAGATACTGCTCGGCGCGGTAGATATCGACCAGGTGCGCGGCGGTCAGCAGCGCCTCGGCGATCGACGACGCCCCCGACGGCGTCGCCCCGTCCAGCGGATCGGCGGGCCGGAGCATCAACTGCTCGGCATCGTCGGCGGTGTCGAACCAGCGGCCGGGGCGCTGCGGGTCAGCGAAGCGCTGCAGCGCCGTGTCCAGTAGCTTGGTGGCGGTCTTCAACCAGGCGTCATCGGTGGTCAGCTGGTGCAACGCCAACAATCCGGTGGCCAGCATCGCATGGTCCTCCAAGATGGCGGCGCTGTCGCCGACCACCCCGCCAAGACTGGCGCGCCGCAGCCGGCCGTCGACGATGTGCAAGTCCAGCAGCGCCGTCGCGCAGCGGCGCGCGGCGCCGGCCAACTCGGGTTCTCCCAAAGCCACACTGGCCTCGGCCAGCGCGGTGATCGCCAGCCCGTTCCAGGCCGTGACGACCTTGTCGTCGCGTCCGGGCTGGGCCCGGGTGAGCCGGGCGGCCAGCAGCGCGGTTCGGATCCGCTCGAATCGTTGCGGATCGTCCGGATCGGCGGGCAGCTGCAGCACCGACGAGCCGTGTTCGAATGTGCCGGACCGGGTGACCGCGAAAACCTTTGCCGCCCAACGGCCGTCGTCGTCGCCGAGCACCTCGGTCAGCTGCGCCGGCGTCCAGACATAGGTCGAACCCTCGCGACCGTCGGCATCAGCATCCAGCGACGATGTGAACATGTCGGCATCGGCCAGCTCGTCAAGCAGAAACCGCGCAGTCTGCTGGGCGACCCTGCGGGCCAACGGATCTCCGGTACGCCGGGCCCAGTGCGCATATGCCCGCAGCAACAGTGCGTTGTCATACAGCATCTTCTCGAAATGCGGTACCACCCAGGCATCGTCGACGCTGTACCGGGCGAAGCCGCCGGCGAGTTGGTCGTAGATGCCACCACGGGCCATCGCGGCGCCGGTGCGCGAGACCGCCTCCAGCGCCGCCGCTGACCCGGTGCGCTCGTAGTTGCGCAGCAGCGCCTCCAGTAGCGCCGACGGCGGGAATTTAGGGGCTTCGCCGAAGCCGCCGCGAACGGCGTCCTGGTCGCCCAGCACGGTTTCGACGGCGTGATCACACAGCGTCGGCGCCACCTCCGGACCGCCGCTGGGTAGTCCCGACGCCGCCGAGCGCAACTGACCGGCGATCTGGTCAGACGACTCCTCGACCTCTCCGCGGCGCTCCCGCCAGGTGTCAGAGATAATCGAAAGCAGTTCCAGGAAAGCGTCTTTCGGGTAATACGTGCCGCAGAAGAACGGTCGGCCGTCGGGCGTCAGGAAACACGTCATCGGCCAACCGCCTCGCCCGGTGAGTGAGACGGTGGCATTCATGTAGACCGCGTCGATGTCGGGCCGCTCTTCGCGGTCGACTTTGATGCAGACGAATCCCGCGTTCATCGCGGCAGCCACCTCGTCGTCCTCGAACGATTCGTGGGCCATGACGTGGCACCAATGACACGCGGCGTAGCCGATGGACAGCAGGATCGGCACATCGCGTGCAGCCGCATCCGCCAGTGCCCGCGGCGTCCACTGCTGCCAGTGCACCGGGTTGTCGGCATGCTGGCGCAGATACGGGCTGGTGGCCAGCCCGAGCGTATTTGTTCCGGAAGATTCAGCTGGACTCATCATCTTGTCCCGGTGCTCGCGCGGATCCGTTGCGGTGGGTCCCGGGCCCGCCGTCACCAACCTCATCCACCACGTCGGTGCCCTCGTCGACGGCCTGATCGGGCTCAGGGTTATCCCGGTCGAACGATTTGGGGACCTTCTTCAGTTGCCGGTTCATCGACCGCAGCAGGAACAACGTGGAGATCAACAGCAACACGACAACCAGCAGCCCCAACGGGCTGGCCTTGCCAAAATCGGGTCCGGTGTGGTGGGGCGCCCCATCAGCCTGCCAGCCGGCCTGCACCCTGGCGCCCGCCGCGAGAAGAAGATGATTCATCCGTCCGTCTCGATTCCGGCGAACAGATCGATCTCGGGCAAGTGGGCGGGGACACGCGAGCGAGCCAACTCGAATTCCTCGGTCGGCCACAGCCGCTGCTGCCATGAGATCGGAGCAGCGAAGAATTCGGCTTTCGGGTCGATCTGGGTGGCGTGCGCCTTCAGTGCATCGTCGCGCTGGCTGAAATATGCCGAGCACTCGACGCGCGTCGTCACCCGGTGGGGGAACAGGTCATGCTTGGGATCCCAGAGGGCCAGCCAATTCTCGAAGGGACCCTTTTGACCGTGCCTGGCGAACTCGTCCTGCAGCACCTGCATCCGCTGGCGTAAAAAGCCGTGGACGTAGTACAGCTTGGACACCGTCCACGGCTCACCGGCGTCCGGGAAGCGACAATAGTCGCCGGCCGCTTCGTAGGCGGCCACCGACACCTGGTGGCAGCGAATGTGGTCGGGATGCGGATAACCACCGTTCTCGTCGTAGGTGGTAATCACATGCGGCCGAAACTCGCGCACCACCCGCACCAACGCTTCGGTGGACACCTCCAGCGGCACCAGCGCGAAGCAATCGTCGGGCAGCGGCGGCGGCAGATCACCCTTGGGTAGGCCGGAGTCGACGAAGCCCAGCCAGGTGTGCTCCACCCCGAGGATCTCGGCTGCCTTCGCCATCTCGTCACGGCGGATTTCTGCGATGCGGCCATGAACGTCGGGCAGGTCCATCGCGGGGTTAAGAATCTCGCCGCGTTCGCCGCCGGTCAACGAAACCACCAACACGGGATGACCCTCGTCGGCATACCGAGCAAGGGTGGCGGCGCCCTTGCTGGACTCGTCGTCGGGGTGGGCGTGCACCGCCATCAACCGCAGTTCGCTCACGTGCCCCCTTGTCCGTCTGGGCTGGTCACCCCGTTGACCCTATAATTCCAGTTCTCCGTCACCCGACAACCACCCAGGCATGGCTCAAGGCATGACCCAAGATCCCATTCCGCGTCCGGAGGCCCGTTACGGGCGTCCGCGACTGTCCCGCGGAGCGCGGCGCCGTGTCGTCATCGCCCTGGCCGTGATGGTTGTCGCGGCCGGCACCGTCATCGCCGTCATCGGCTACCAACGGCTCGGCACCGGCGAAGTCGCCGGCTCGCTGGCCGGCTATCAAGTGATCGACAACGAGACGGCGTCGGTGACGATCAGCGTGACGCGCTCCGACCCGTCGCGGCCGGTGGACTGCATCGTGCGGGTTCGGTCCAAAGACGGCAGCGAGACAGGCAGACGGGAGGTGCTAGTCCCGCCATCCGACCAGGCCACGGTGCAGGTGACGACGACGCTGAAATCCAGCAAGCCGCCGGTGATGGCAGACATCTACGGCTGTGGTACCGACGTGCCCAGCTACCTGCGCTCGGCCTGACGGAAGGCCAAACGCCGAACTGCGGAGATACCGTCACCGGTTGTTTTCGCAGTGGTAACATGGATGAATGCACGGTTCCTGCTGGGACCGTGTATTGCTGCTTAATGGCCGTGAGCAGAACGGAGCGGCAGCACCGGGGTCGGACCCGGATACCCCCGGCAGCGGGGCTCAGAAGCTTACGCGGATACGCGGAACCGAGAACATGAGGAGCGCGACGAGATGACGGATACTCAGGTGACCTGGTTGACCCAGGAGTCACATGACCGGCTCAAGGCCGAGCTCGACCAGTTGATCGCGAATCGTCCGGTCATCGCCGCGGAAATCAACGACCGCCGCGAGGAGGGTGACCTGCGCGAAAACGGCGGCTATCACGCCGCACGCGAGGAGCAGGGCCAGCAGGAGGCCCGCATCCGTCAGCTGCAGGACCTGCTCAACAACGCGAAGGTCGGCGAGGCGCCCAAGCAGTCCGGCGTGGCGTTGCCCGGCTCGGTGGTGAAGGTCTATTACAACGGCGACAAGTCCGACAGCGAGACGTTCCTGATCGCCACCCGTCAAGAGGGCGTCAACGATGGCAAGCTCGAGGTGTACTCGCCGAACTCACCGCTGGGTGGCGCCCTGATCGACGCCAAGGTGGGTGAGACCCGCAGCTACACGGTGCCCAACGGCAACACCGTCCAGGTCACCTTGGTCAGCGCCGAGCCGTATCACTCATAGCAGCCGTAGGGACTAACCCAGCGCCTGTTCGAGATCGCCCAGCAGGTCGGCGATATCCTCGATGCCGACCGAAAGCCGCACCAGGTCGTCGGGCACTTCCAATTGCGAACCGGCCGTCGAGGCGTGCGTCATGGCGCTGGGATGCTCGATCAGCGACTCCACCCCACCCACCGATTCGGCCAGGATGAACACCCGGGTGCGGGCACACAGATCCTGGGCGGCTTGCCGCCCGGCTCGCATCCGCACCGAAACCATGCCGCCGAAACCGCGCATCTGCCGCGCGGCGACCTCATGCCCGGGATGGGTGGGCAACCCCGGATACAAAACGGTGCTCACCGACGGGTGCCCGGCCAGGAATTCCGCTACGGCAGCGGCGTTTTCGCTATGCCGCTGCATCCGCAGCACCAAAGTCTTCAGGCCACGCATCGTCAGGTAGGCGTCGAACGGCCCCGGCACCGCGCCGGCCCCGTTCTGCAGGAAGCCGAAAGCCTGGTCCAGCTCTTCATCGTTGGTGACCAGCGCGCCGCCCACCACGTCGGAGTGGCCACCGATGTACTTGGTGGTCGAGTGCAGCACCACATCGGCACCCAGCGTCAACGGTTGCTGCAACGCGGGCGACGCAAAAGTGTTGTCCACCAATACCTTTGCGGACCCTTGCCGACCAAGTTCGGCCACAAGCTGGGCGATGCCGGCGATATCGGCGATGGACAGCAGCGGATTGGTCGGCGTCTCCACCCAAACCAGCCGGGTCCGCGGCATGATCGCGGCGCGGACCGCGTCCACGTTGGACAGCGCCACCGGCGTGTATTCGACATTCCACTGGGTAAAGACCTTGTCGATCAGCCGGAATGTGCCGCCATAGGCGTCATCAGGAATGACCACATGGTCCCCGGGTCGCAGCATTGCCCGCAGCGCGCAATCGGTGGCGGCCATCCCGGAACTGAACGCCCGCCCGAACGTACCCTCTTCGACGGCCGCCAGCGAAGCCTCCAATGCGGCCCGGGTCGGGTTGCCGGTGCGTGCATATTCGAATCCGCCGCGCAGACCGCCAACACCGTCTTGGGCGAACGTGCTGCTGGCATATATCGGGGCGTTCACCGCCCCAGTTGCCGGGTCCGGGCGGTAGCCGGCGTGGATGGCTTTCGTGGCCAGCCCGTTAATCCCGTGGTGTGCGTTGCCAGTCGACCCGCTGCGCTGTTCGCTCATCGACGGCCAGCCTAGTGATGGCCGCCGCATCAGCGCTGCGCGGCGCCCGGCTAGCGCACCTTGATCACCAGATATTCAGCGGAGAGCAGGCTGTTCTCCGGCTTCAGATCGGCAGGCAAACCGTTGTCATGATTTTGTCCGCCAGAGTTTGCCGTTTGGCGTCCCAGAGCGGAAACAAGAAACCGACGTAACAGATGACTGCGTCAACGAAGTGCGCGAGTTGGCGCACGACGGACATCCCGAAACCGATCGGCTCCCCAGTGGTCTCGCTGACCACCTTGAACTTCATCACCGACTTGCCGAGGCTCGACCCGGTAGTGCCCTGGCGGTAGCCGTAGTTCCAGACCAAGTAGGCAATCGTCACCAGCCACCCCAACCAGAACGCCAGCATGCCTATGCCGCTGGGCTGGCTGGCGCAGTACTGGTTGACGTTGTATTGCGTGATGTCGGTGACGCACGACTGTTGCGTAGTGAGCGCCTGGATCAACGCACCAATGCCGAGCACGACGGCCGCCGGGATGTTGTCGATGATGAACGCCAGCACACGGGTGACCCACGGTGTGTAGGACTCCGTCGGCAGAGCACGGATCGCCGGTCCGGGTGGAGGCGGCGCATACCCACCCGCGGACGGAGGAGGCGGCGGATAGGAGGCGCCGTCGGGCAGCGGCGGTGGAGGGTAGGGACCGCCAGGCGCCGAGGGAGCCGGCGGCGGCTCATGTCCACCAGACGGAGGCTCATACCCACCGGATGACCCAGGCGGCGGAGGCGGCGGGTAGGCCCCGGGGGGCGGCGGCTGATCGGTCATGGGCAACCTTCCACTGCGGAGAAGCTGAACTAGGCCGCATTACCCTACCTGAGGACCGGGTTCGCACAGCGACCGGGCGAGAGCTTCGTCACAGGCACGACCGCCGCCATGGCGAGCAATGCCCCAGGCCGCAGCGGGGGCAGCCGTCGCCCGTATTTGTTCGTAGCCGAAGTAATTTGCGGCTCGATCGCCCCGCTAACGTCGCGGCGACCCCTCGGAGAGGAAACCCAACAAGTCGTATCGGGTAATGACCCCGACCGGTTTGCCTTGCTCCACCACCATTAACGCGTCCCAGTCACGCAGCGCCTTGCCCGCCGCCCTGACCAACTCACCGGCGCCGATCATCCGCAGCGGCGGGCTCATGTGCTCCGAGACGGCGTCGGCCAGGTTGGCGCGACCCTCGAAGACGGCCGAGAGTAATTCGCGTTCAGAGACACTGCCGGCGACCTCGCCGGCCATCACCGGCGGCTCGGCGCCCACCACCGGCATCTGGGACACCCCGTACTCACGCAGAATGCCGATGGCGTCGCGCACCGTCTCCGACGGATGGGTGTGCACCAGGTCGGGCAGCTCGCCGGATTTCCGGCGCAGCACATCACCGACCGTGGCCTCATCGGTCGACCCGTCGAGGCGGCTGCGCAGGAACCCATACGAGGACATCCACGCGTCGTTGAAGATTTTTGACATGTAGCCACGGCCACCGTCGGGCAGCAAGACCACGACCAGCGCGTCCGGCCCGGCTTCCTCGGCGACCTTCAGCCCTGCGACTACCGCCATCCCACACGATCCGCCGACCAGCATCGCTTCTTCACGGGCCAACCGCCTGGTCATATTGAACGAGTCGGAGTCGGACACCGCGATGATCTGGTCGGGCACAGCGGGGTCATACGCCGCCGGCCAAAAATCCTCACCGACCCCCTCGACGAGATAGGGCCGGCCGCTGCCGCCCGAATACACCGACCCTTCAGGGTCGGCGCCGATGATGCGCACTCTGCCCTGTGGTCTGCCGGCGGACACCTCCTTGAGGTAGCGGCCCGCGCCGGTGATCGTCCCGCCAGTGCCGATGCCGGCGACGAAATGGGTGACCTTGCCGTCGGTGTCGGCCCAAATCTCGGGGCCGGTGGTCTCGTAGTGGCTGGCCGGTCCTTCCGGGTTGGCGTACTGATCGGGTTTCCAGGCACCGTCGATCTCTGCGACCAACCGGTCGGAAACGCTGTAGTAGCTGTCCGGGTCGTCGGGCGGCACCGCCGTCGGGCACACGATTACGTCGGCGCCGTAGGCGAGCAGCACATTCCGCTTGTCCTCGCTGACCTTGTCGGGGCAGACGAACACGCACTTGTAGCCGCGGTGCTGTGCGACCAGAGCGAGACCGACACCGGTATTGCCGGATGTGGGTTCGACGATGGTGCCACCCGGCTTCAGCTGCCCGCTGGCCTCGGCAGCGTCGATCATCTTGGCCGCGATCCGGTCTTTGGAACTGCCGCCCGGGTTGAGGTATTCGACCTTTGCCACCACGGTGCCGGCACCGGCTGGGACGACGGAGTTCAGGCGAACCAGTGGCGTGCCGCCGATGAGGTCACTGATGTGCTGCGCAATCCGCATGTGTTCATCGTCTCAGGCCATTTCGGGCCGCGCACATCCACTCTGGACGCACTCGCCTGGTTGACAACGGCCGGGCAGCAACCGGACAACGCACCCGCAGTTCGCTAGCCGGTGGCCTCGCGGATGTAGTCGCCGATCTGGCGCAGCGACCGGATCGCCTCCGGCACCATCGGCGCGGCCAGCTGGAAGTCGTGAACCTGGCCAGGCCAGACCCGTACCTCGGCCGGCACACCGACCGCTGCCAGTTTGCGGGCGGCCAACTGCGCGTCGTGCAGCAGTACCTCGGATCCGGACACGTGGATCAGCGTCCGTGGCAGGCCGGGTTTGATGTGCTCCAAGGGCTCGTAGATCTCTTCGGGCTTGCCGTCGACTTTGTGCTTCGCGGCCGCGCTAGCAACCAGCGCGACGAGCGCATCGAACGCCTTCGACGGGAACATCGCGTCGGTCTTGATGTTGGGATGGGCCTGCTTGTATTCCTTTGCTAGCTGCAGCAGTGGCGAGATCACTACCAGCGCCGCCGGTTCTTCGCCCTCCTCTTGCAGCCGTTGCGCGAGGGCAAGCGAGAGATACCCACCCGCGGAATCGCCGGCCAGCACGATCTGCTCCGGGTCGTATCCGCGCGTCCGCAGCCAGCGGTAGGCGTCATAGCAGTCGTCGAGCGCCATTCCGATCGAGTGCTTGGGTATCAGCCGATAGTTGACCACCAGAACGGGTGAGTCGGCAAACTTTGACAGTGCTTCGACCAGCCTGCCGTGTGAGTTTGCTCCACAGGTAAGGAAAGCGCCGCCGTGCAAGTAGAGCACCATCCGCCGGGTGCCGTCCGCCGGCAGCACTCCAGGTGCCCGAACCAGCTGTGCTGAAGCACTAGGCAAGCTCACCGTCTCCCGGACGGTGCTCGACACCGGGAGTAAGACCCGAGACGCGAAGTCGATGAGTCCCCACGGCCACGGCAGGTGCGGCACGTAGCTGCCTACCGCCAGAACCGGCCGGATCGTCATTCGTGACGCCAGCGTAGCTACTCGCGCAGCGACGCTGGGCCCGGACTCGAGGACCTCGACCGGTGCGCCGTCGCTGATGGCAAATCTGCGTGCATCAACTCTACGAGCCTTGAGGACCTCATGTGGGCGAATGGCATTCCGGGGCGAGCCGGATACCTTGCTCGGTGCGGTCATGCTCAACACTTCCTACGCCTTTGTAGTATGTGACGAGGCAGCTAAGCGTCTGGTTCATCCCGTTCGCCGAGGCGGTCAGCCAACCCCTTGCACTTAGCTTGACAGCTGTTTCTGAATGCAACATTTGAAGAAGCTGATTCGATACCACATTTCTTCCACAACGTGATCGCGTTGTTTGTAAGCCACCCACGCAAACACCGAAGCCGATCTAAACTGATCTGGTGACCATACGGGTGCCGCGTCGCTCGACGATCGCTCTGGCCGCAGCGGGTGCACTCGCCTCGACCGGCACGGCCTATCTGGGCGCACGCAACCTGCTGGTCGGCCAAGCGACGCAGGCGCGCACGGTTATTCCCAAGACCTGGGAGATCCCGCCACGCGCCGATGGCGTGTACACCCGCGGACGCGGGCCCGTGCAACGGTGGCAGCGCAGCATGCCCGTCGACCTGCACCTGATGATCTTTGGTGACTCGACAGCCACCGGTTACGGCTGCAGCAGCGCCGAAGAAGTGCCGGGCGTGCTGATCGCGCGTGGGCTCGCCGAGCAGACCGGCAAGCGCGTCCGGTTGAGCACCAAAGCAATCGTCGGCGCCACCTCGAAAGGCGTGTGCGGCCAGGTCGACGCGATGTTCGTGGCCGGGCCGCCGCCGGACGCAGCCGTGATGATGATCGGCGCCAACGACGTCACGGCACTCAACGGCATCAGCCAGTCGGCGCGACGGCTGGCCTTGACGGTGCGCAAGTTGCGCGCCCGCGGTGTCTTGGTGGTCGTTGGTACCTGCCCGGATCTAGGAGTGATCACCGCCATACCCCAGCCGCTGCGCTCGCTGGCACACGCACGTGGTTTGCGACTTGCCCGGGCCCAGTCCGGCGCAGTCCGGGCGGCCGGCGGTGTACCGGTACCGATGGCAGATCTGCTGGCACCCGAATTCCGGGCCGCACCCCAGCTGATGTTCTCCGCCGACGGTTACCACCCCTCGCCGACGGCATATGCGCTGGCGGCCGAGCAGCTACTGCGCGTGCTCTGCGATGCGCTGGGCGAAAAGGTCGACACCGCAACAGTTCAGCTGCCGCCACGGGCCAGCACGCCCGTGCTCGGTACCGGCCACACCCGCCTGTCCGTCATGTCGCGGTTATGGCGGGGCCCGGTACGCGATTTAACTGCCCAGTCGAACCCCCCGGTGGCCAGCGACTAGATTTGTCTGGGTCCTGATCAAGCCGGGCCGGGGTGGGTGTACCACCCGTTTTCGAGGCGAGCCCGCATCCCATCGGAGGGAGCCGTCATGCCGGAAGCCGTCATCGTCTCAACTGCCCGCTCACCGATCGGCCGCGCGATGAAAGGGTCGCTGGTCAGCATGCGACCCGACGACCTAGCCGTCCAAATGGTGCGGGCCGCGCTCGACAAGGTGCCTGCGCTGAATCCACATCAGATCGACGACCTCATCTTGGGTTGCGGTCTGCCGGGCGGCGAGTCCGGCTTCAACATGGCGCGCGTCGTCGCCGTCGAACTCGGCTATGACTTCCTGCCGGGCACCACGGTCAATCGCTACTGCTCGTCGTCGCTGCAGACCACGCGGATGGCGTTCCACGCGATCAAGGCCGGGGAGGGCGACGCGTTCATCTCCGCGGGCGTGGAGACCGTGTCCCGATTCGGCAAAGGCAACTCCGACTCTTGGCCGGACACCAAGAATCCGCTGTTCGACCAGGCCCAGGAGCGTTCGGCCGCCGTGGCCGCAGGCGCCGACGAATGGCACGATCCCCGCGCCGCCGGGAACGTGCCCGACGTCTACATCGCGATGGGCCAGACCGCTGAAAACGTCGCCATCCTCACCGGCATCAGCCGCGAGGACCAGGACCATTGGGGGGTACGCAGCCAAAACCGCGCCGAGGAAGCGATCAAGAGCGGGTTCTTCGAGCGCGAGATCACCCCGGTCACCCTCCCCGACGGCACCACGGTCAGCACCGACGACGGCCCACGCCCCGGTACCAGCTACGAGAAGGTCAGCGAGCTCAAACCGGTGTTCCGGCCCAACGGCACCGTGACGGCGGGTAACGCGTGTCCGCTCAACGACGGCGCCGCCGCGTTGGTGATCACCAGCGACACCAAGGCCAAGGAATTGGGCCTGACACCGCTGGCGCGCATTGTGTCCACCGGAGTCAGCGGCCTCTCGCCGGAGATCATGGGCCTGGGTCCGATCGAGGCGTCCAAGCAGGCACTGCAACGAGCCGGCATGGCGATCAGTGACATCGACCTGTTCGAGATCAACGAAGCCTTCGCGGTGCAGGTGCTGGGTTCAGCCCGCGAGCTGGGCATCGACGAGGACAAACTGAACGTGTCGGGTGGAGCGATCGCCCTGGGTCACCCATTCGGCATGACCGGCGCACGCATCGCCACCACGCTGCTCAACAACCTGCAGACGCACGACAAGACGTTTGGTCTGGAAACCATGTGTGTCGGCGGCGGCCAGGGTATGGCGATGGTCATCGAGCGGCTGAGCTAACTAAAGAGCCACTCCCACTGGGATCTGCTACGCATACTCGGGGCATCCTGCCGTGGGACGGCTTCGTGGGGGTGGCCATGGTCGTGATTGACCTGTTGCTTTTCATCGGCCCGGCGCGACTGTAAACGGAGTGCTCATAAAAAAGCCGGCACGCCAGTTGGCGTGCCGGCTTCTCCCGTCAAGCGGCTAGTCGTTCTGGAAGTAACTGAGCAGACGCAAGATCTCGAGGTACAGCCAGACCAGGGTCACAGTCAGGGCCAGCGCGATACCCCACGCCGCCTTCTCAGGCGCTCCGGCGCGGATCATCTGGTCGGCTGCATCAAAGTCGATCAGGAAGCTGAACGCGGCGATGCCAATGCAGACCAGCGAGAAGATGACCGCCAGCCAGGGAACGCCGGTTTCATGCGGACCACCCCGGAGGCCGAGGCCCGCGCCGCCGTTGACACCGAACAGCGCCAGCACAAAATTGCCGAGCATGAGGGCCAGCACGCCGAACATAGCGGCAACCAGCATGCGGGTGAACTTCGGCGTGACCCGGATGGCCCCGGTTTTGTAGACGACGAGCATGCCGAAGAACACGCCGAGGGTGCCCAGGATGGCTTCGCCAATCATCATCCCGGCGCTAACCCCTCGACCTCCGCCGCCCGACACCTGGAAAGTCAGAACGAACGAAATGGCGCCGAGGAACAGTCCCTCGAGCACGGCGTAACTGAGCACCAGCGGCGGGCTGTCCTGCTTACGCCCGAAGGTCGCCACCAGCACCAAGACCAACCCGCCGATCGCGCCGAGCATGGCCAGCGGCATCGCCAGTGCGGGATTCG
The DNA here is from genome assembly GCA_963728815.1 of uncultured Actinomycetota bacterium. GTDB lineage: Bacteria > Actinomycetota > Actinomycetes > Mycobacteriales > Mycobacteriaceae > Mycobacterium. The sequence goes on along the minus strand of CAVSLH010000007.1, from coordinate 51,245 downwards.
ACGTCACCATGAAGAAGGAGACGACCGCCGACGCCGTCAACACGGCCAGCGTAATGCCGGTCTTGGTGACGACATCGTCGATGGTCAGCGGACGGGAGGCCTTGGCCTCCTGGTAGGGAGCCGTGTAGGGGGCGCCTTGGTAGTACCCCTGCTGCATCTGGGCCGCGCCAGTGCCGAATTGCGCGTATCCGCCCCTCTGCTTAGGCAGCGAACGAAATACCGGGTTGCTTGTCTCCCGCACCGTCGGATCCTCTCTTGTGACTGTGGCTTCGAGCTGTGCGAACACATCCTCAACGATCAGCTCCCGCCCCGGGTTCCCAGCGGAGCTGCTGTTTTCTCCGGTATTTCCGGACTGGGCTGCTGTCTTCCGGACAAACATAAACCTTACCCGCAGGCACTGCCGAGCCACTCAGGATCTAGATTGCTGGTCAAGGCCCGGGCAGCCTTCCAGGCGGCATTCTCCGGGACGGATTCCGGTGATGGGAGGCTCGAGCGTGACTGGGGAATCCGATGAGGTCCTGACCCGCGTCGAGGCTGGCGTCGGTTTGATCACGCTCAACCGGCCCGAGGCGATCAACTCGCTGGATCAGCAGATGGTGGACGCGCTGAGCGCCGTACTCACCCGTTGGGAAGTCGATGACGCAGTGCGCGCGGTGGTGCTCTCCGGGGCGGGGGAACGGGGATTGTGCGCGGGCGGCGATGTGGTTGCGGTCTACCACAGTGCCCGCGAGGACGGGGTCCAGGCGCGGCGGTTCTGGCGCGCCGAGTATCAGCTCGATGGCCAGATCGGCCGGTTCGCCAAACCGTACGTGTCGTTGATGGACGGCATCGTGATGGGCGGCGGTGTCGGCGTCAGTGCACACGCAAACACCCGGGTGGTGACCGATACCTCGAAGATCGCGATGCCCGAGGTGGGCATCGGGTTCATCCCTGACGTCGGTGGGGCGTTTCTGCTGTCCAGGGCGCCCGGCGCGCTGGGTCTGCACGCCGCCTTGACCGGAGCGCCGTTTTCCGGCGCCGATGCCATCGCAATGGGATTCGCCGACCACTACGTGCCGCACAGCGACCTCGACGCGTTCGCCGCAGCGATCGTCGCCGACGGCGTCGTGAGCGCACTGGCCGGTCATGCCATCGAACCTCCGCCGAGTACCATTGCCGCACAACGTGATTGGATCGACGAGTGCTTTGCGGGTGACACTGTCGAAGACATCGTCGCCGCCCTGCGTGGGCATGACGCCGGACCTGCTCAAGACGCCGCCAACCTGATTGCCACCCGCTCGCCCATCGCGGTGTCGGTGGCGTTGGAGGCGGTGCGTCGCGCCGCCAAGCTCCAAACACTGGAAGATGTTCTGATTCAGGACTATCGGGTGTCGTCCGCATCGGCGCGCTCGCACGATCTGGTGGAGGGAATCCGCGCGCAGATTATCGACAAAGATCGCAATCCGAAGTGGTCGCCGGCGACGCTGGCCGCAGTCACCGCGGCTGACGTCGACGCGTATTTCGCGCCGGTCGACGACGACTTGAGTTTCTAGAAAGGCGGTTCAGTGACATCCACGTACGAAACCATCCTGGTCGAGCGCGATCAGCGGGTAGCCATCATCACGCTGAACCGGCCGCAGGCGCTGAACGCCCTCAACAGCCAGGTAATGAACGAAGTCACCAGCGCCGCAATCGAACTGGACAACGATCCCGGCATCGGGGCGATCATCATCACCGGTTCACCCAAGGCGTTCGCCGCCGGAGCCGACATCAAAGAGATGGCCGGCCTGACCTTCGCCGACGCGTTCGGCGCCGACTTCTTCGCCACCTGGAGCAAGCTGGCCGCGGTCCGCACCCCGACGATCGCCGCGGTGGCCGGACACGCACTTGGCGGTGGCTGCGAGCTGGCGATGATGTGCGACCTGCTGATCGCGGCTGATACGGCGAAGTTCGGCCAGCCAGAGATCAAACTCGGCGTGCTGCCGGGCATGGGCGGCTCGCAGCGCCTGACCCGGGCCATCGGCAAGGCCAAGGCGATGGACCTCATCCTGACCGGACGCACCATCGACGCCGCCGAAGCTGAACGCAGCGGCCTGGTTTCGCGGGTGGTGCCGGCCGACGACTTGCTGACCGAGGCCAAGGCCGTCGCCACCACCATTTCGCAGATGTCGCTGTCGGCGGCCCGGATGGCCAAGGAAGCCGTCAACCGGGCTTTCGAATCCACGCTGTCCGAAGGACTTCTCTACGAACGCCGGCTGTTCCATTCGGCTTTCGCGACTGACGACCAGTCCGAAGGAATGGCCGCATTCATCGAGAAGCGCGCTCCCAATTTCACCCGTCGCTAGGGAGCCCCCAATGAGCGAGCCGGGCTCTGCGACAACCGCCTCTGGCGACGAATCAGTCAGCGACGAATCAGCTGCCCAGACCGAAGAGTCCGCCGGCCCCGAAGGCGGCCCCGAAGCTAGCCCCGCCCCCGAGCCGCAACCGGCCAGCCGCCCGTGGTGGGTTCGCCATTACACCTTCACCGGCACCGCAGTTGGCTTGATTTTCATCTGGTTCTCCATGACTCCGTCGCTGCTGCCACGCGGAGCGTCGTTCCAGGGCCTGGTCAGCGGGATCTCCGGCGCCATCGGGTATGGCCTGGGCGTCTTCGCCGTCTGGCTGGTCCGGTACATGCGTTCGCAGGATTCCAGCCCGTCGCCCCCGCGTTGGGCTTGGATGGTGCTGGTCCCGATCGGCGCGATCGGCATGGTCGTCATGGCGATCTGGTTTCACGTCTGGCAAGACGACGTGCGCGACCTGATGGGAGTCGAGCACCTGAAATGGTACGACTACCCGGAGGCCGGGATCCTGTCGCTAGTCGTGCTGTTCACCTTGGTCGAAATCGGCCAGTTCATCCGCTGGCTGGTCGGTTTTCTGGTCGGGCAGGTCGATCGGATCGCGCCGTTCCGCGTCTCGGCGACGATCGTGGTGGTCCTGCTCGTGGTGCTGACGATCACGCTGCTCAACGGCGTCGTACTCAAGTCCGCGATGCGCACCATGAACAACACCTTCGCTTCGGTCAACAACGAGATGAATCCCGATACCCCGCAACCGAAAACCCCGCTGCGATCGGGGGGCCCGGAGTCGCTGGTGTCGTGGGAGTCGCTGGGCCATCAGGGCCGCATCTTCGTCGAAGGCGGTCCCACCATCGATGAACTCACAGCGTTCAACGGAACCCCGGCCATCGAGCCGATCCGGGCGTACGCCGGGCTGGACTCCGCCGACGGGATCACGGCGACCGCGGAGCTGGCGGCGCGCGAGCTGCAGCGCACCGGCGGATTGCAGCGCGCGGTCGTCGCGGTCGGAACGACCACCGGAACCGGCTGGATCAACGAGGCGGAAGCCGACGCGCTGGAGTACATGTACAACGGCAACACCGCGATCGTGAGCATGCAGTTTTCGTTTTTGCCCAGTTGGCTTTCCTTCCTGGTGGACAAGGAGAATGCCCGGCACGCCAGCCAGGCACTGTTCGAGGCCGTCGACCTACTGGTCCGCCAAATGCCGGAATCGCAACGCCCCAAGCTGGTCGTGTTCGGCGAGAGTCTGGGGTCGTTCGGCGGCGAAGCTCCATTCATGAGCCTCAACAACGTCCTTGCCCGCACTGACGGCGCACTGTTCAGCGGACCGACATTCAACAACACCATCTGGACCGACCTGACGGCGACCCGCGATGCCGGTTCACCGGAGTGGCTGCCCATCTACAACGACGGCCGCAACGTCCGGTTCGTCGCTCGCCAAAGCGATCTGCAACGGCCCAACGCACCGTGGGGCAGAACGCGGGTGGTGTATCTGCAACACGCCTCCGACCCGATCGCCTGGTGGACTCCCGACCTGCTGTTCAGCAAACCGGACTGGCTGCGTGAAAAGCGTGGCTACGACGTGCTGCCCCAGACGCGCTGGATCCCGGTGGTGACATTCCTGCAGGTGACGGCCGATATGGCGGTCGCCCAGAAAGTGCCGCCCGGGCATGGCCACGATTACGTCGCCGACGTCGCCGACGGCTGGGCTGCGGTGTTGTCGCCGCCCGGCTGGACGCCGCAGAAGACCGACAAGCTGCGCCCGCTGCTGCACGCCAGCGCCGACTCCAGCAGCAGCGGCTAGCTAAATCCAGCGGCGAGGAGTCATCGCGAAATCCGCGTGCAGCGCGTCTCGCTGCGTTGGGCGTCGGCCGACCACACCACTTCCCAGTTGCGCCAGCACGCCGGCGGCCGCTAACGCGTGGTAGCCGCCGACGACATCAGTGACGCGGTGCAGGCCCAGATCCAGCAGCGCCGCCGCCGCCAGACTGGAGGTGTAGCCCTCCGAGCACACGATCACCCACTCGACGTCGAAGCCGACGGCCTGCGGCAGCCGGGCGTCACTGGTTGGGTCGCAGCGCCATTCCAGAACGTTGCGTTCGATCACCAGCGCCCCTGGCACCTCGCCTTCACGGGCGCGCTGCGCCTGCGGCCGGATGTCAACGAGCACCGCTCCGCGCCGCAGCGCATCGGGCACCTCTGCGGCGCGAAGGCGGCGATACCGGCGGCGGGCGGTGTCCAGTACCCGATCGATTCGGCTCATCATTGCCCCTCAGGTTGGTCGGTCAATTCAGTGCGCTGGCGGCGCAACGTATTGCAGTCGGTGACCTGGTAGTAGGACATAGCGGTCAGCGGCGGCGAGTAGGCATGCACGCTCAGGGTCGGCTGCACGGGCGTGGCAGTCGCGGCCGGCCCTGCGATAGGCCCTGCAATAGGCCTGGGCGCCCACACCACGTCGTGCACCCAGCCCAGTGGGAACCCGGCCTGATCGCCGGCGTCGAGCCGACGGCGCCGCAACCGCCGGCCGTCCCAGCGGAATTCGTTGAGCGCCCCGGACAGCACTGTCAGCGCCCCCAGTGACCCGCCGTGGTCGTGTAATTCGGTCGCGTGACCGGGGACCCAGCTGATCAGCCAGATGTCCAGTTCGTCGTCGCCGTGGATGCGGGTGAACCAGCGCTCAGTCTCGGGCACACCGCCCTTGGGCAGCAGGTGGTCGCACCGTCGGCTGAGCACATCGTCGGCGGCGTGGTCGGTGGCGTGCAGGAGATCGGGCACCCGCAGGCGCGTCGGTCCCGAGGATGGGGACGGGATGGTCAATGGGCGCAGCGCAACGGGAGTAGCAGAAGGCGCGGCAATGGGGAGAGACATGAGGGAACTCCAAAGTGAACGGATCGGGCAAGCGGCGGCGCGTTAGGGCCGACAACACTCGCAAAATCCGAAGCGCTCCATCACGCCGACAGTCTTGCATAGATTGACATCGTGCGCTGGTGCCGTCGCCGCCCTCTGCTGTGGCGCACGGTCGTTCTCGCGGCCGGTTTGTTGGCGGTCGTGGGCTGCTCGCACGGCGCCGGCAGCGGCAGGGCCACATCCTCGTCGGCACAGTCGGCACAGTCGTCCGCCGTGCCCGGTTCACTGCTGCCGGGCGTCGTCGGCGTCTCCACCGCCGGCGTGACGACCAGGGTCGACGTCCCCGCAGATTCGACCGAGGAGGAGTATTTCCAGGCCTGTCACGCCGCGAAGCTGTGGATGGACGCCCAGCCCAGGACCGGTGGGTCGCTGATCGAGGCGTACCTGGCGATGGTTCAGGCATCGCCATCCGGCGGTGCGGGCAGCTGGAATACCCGGTGGGCAGATCTGACCCTGGCACGGCAGGCGGCGGTGATCACCGCCGCGCGCGCTGCCGCCAACGACGAATGCGGGTAGCGGTCAGGCCGCCGCTTCGGACTGGTGCGCAATTGAGATCACGTATGCACGAAATTGTCGACCCGGCCGATGAGGGTCCGTTCCGCCGCGCAAAATGAAGGGATGCCCAGCGGACCTGGCGTAGTAGCCGCGCGCTCGCGCGGGTCATCACGGACTCGCGTTGCACTGGCACTCGGTAGCGGCGGCGCCCGCGGCTATGCCCACATCGGGGTGATCGAGGCGCTGCGCGAGCGCGGCTATGAGATCGTCGGGATCGCCGGCTCGTCGATGGGCGCGCTGGTCGGCGGTGTGCAAGCGGCCGGACGACTCGAGGAACTCGCCGACTGGGCGAAATCCTTGACGCAGCGCACCATTCTGCGGCTGCTGGACCCGTCGATCACCGCAGCCGGAGTGCTGCGAGCTGAGAAGATCCTGGACGCGGTGCGCGACATTCTCGGCCCGGTCACCATCGAGCAACTGCCCATCCCCTACACCGCGGTGGCAACCGACCTGTTGGCCGGCAAGTCGGTGTGGTTTCAGCGCGGCCCCGTCGACGAGGCCATCCGGGCATCCATAGCCATACCGGGGGTGATCGCCCCGTATGAAATCGACGGGCGCCTGCTGGCCGACGGCGGGATCCTGGACCCGCTGCCGATGGCACCGATCGCAGCGGTCAACGCTGACCTGACCATCGCGGTGAGCCTGAACGGCAGTGAGCCCGGCGCCACTCGCGACGCGGAGCCTGGTATCACCACCGAGTGGTTGAACCGCATGGTCCGCAGCACCACCGCACTGTTCGACGTCAACGCTGCGAAGTCGCTGCTCGACCGGCCGACGGCGCGGGCAGTGCTGAGCCGGTTCGGCGCGACGGTCCCGGAATCGGATAGCTGGTCGGAAGCCGCAGACGTCGAGCAACCACCGGCCGAGCGGGACGGCCTCGATGACCCGCCCGAAATTCCGAAGCTGGGCAGCTTCGACGTGATGAATCGGACGATCGACATCGCCCAATCCGCGCTGGCGCGCCATACGCTGGCGGCCTACCCGCCCGACCTGCTGATCGAGGTGCCACGAACGACGTGCCGAAGCCTCGAATTTCACCGGGCGGTAGAGATGATCGCCGTCGGTCGCGCGCTGGCCACGCGTGCCCTGGACGCCCTCGAAATCGAGGCGGACAAGACTGCCCCGCCCGCGATCGAGGGCTAATCGGAACCCAACCCAAAGATCGCGGACGGCTACCGCCACGCGTACATCGAGGATTCCCTGGGCGGCTAATCCCAGTGGCCCGGGTTGATTAGACCCCCAGGAACCGCGCCACAGCCTCCGCTTCACGGCGCCCTTGCTCGCGTCCGGCCAGCGCCGAGGTGATACGGCAGCGCGGATCCAGCGGATTGGGCCCGAACGCCGCCAACGAGTTGTCGTCGGCGAACACACTGAACGCCGTGCCGGCAAACGCCGCGATCTCGGCAGCCGGCCCGCCGCCGAACGGCGACGGCGTATCCGCGCCGGCGGGCACCAGGACTACCACCACGTCACAATCGCCGGCAACGCCGAGGTTGACCGAGCTGGCAACGCCGCCGTCCATGTAGCGCCGGCCCGCGATTGTCACCGGCGGCCAGGCCCCTGGCACAGCACAACTGGCCGCCACCGCGTCGACGAGCCCCACACCGGAGTCCCGATCGAAAACCACCACCTCGCCAGCGGCGATGTCGACCGCGGTGAGCCGGAGCTCCCGATCCGGCCAGTCATGCGACGGCAGGCGCTGGGCGATCACGTCGCGGCGGACGGGCTCGGGAACAGTCTCGGTAGTCAGCGCCACCGCCCCGATCCGCTGCAGCCGCTCCCTCGTCGTGTCCCGCCCTGTTACCGGCCCCGACATCTGCGGCTCTGTCATAGCGGCCAGAAACAGTTCGGTGATGGCATCGATGTCGACGCCGGGATCGATCTCAGCCGACGTCTCGGCGACTTGGCGGGCGAACAGGCCCTCGAGCGGGTGGCCACCGCTGACCTGCGCGGCGACCGCCGAACCAGCCGACGTCCCGACCAGCACATCCGATTCAAGCAGCAAGCGCGCGGCCGTCGGTGACTCGTCGGCGATGCCGCACAAAACGCCTGTCTCCCAAGCAATTCCCGCCAGTCCTCCGCCGGCCAGCACGAGCGCGCGTCTGGCCGTCACGTCCGCCCACCGGGGTGCTGCGCCAACTCGACCGGCGCGCTTAGATCCTCCCGACGGAGCGCAAGCCTAGGCGGGTCGGGTAGCACCAAACTCCGAGTGATCTGCAGCGACGCGTCGACGTGCACCAGCTCCCCCGGGGCAAGCAAACTCCAGCGCGGGTCGTCGTCCATAGGTTCGGTGGCGAACACCACCGACGGCCGGGTGCACAGATGCTCGGACCACGCGCGGATTCGTTCGGTGCGCAAATCGAACTCGGGCGCGCCGTCCAGGCGGCGGTCCAAAACGTAGAGCTCATGGGACTCCGGGTAGCGCAGCGCCCACATATCAGTGCCCGTGCTGAGCAACACGTTGACCGCATAGATCGGCACATTCCCCGCGAGCCATCTCATGGCGTCGACCAGGCCGGCTGTGACGTTGCCCTGAGATGGCCCGTGGGCGCGGATCGAGGCGGTGATCAAGGCGAATACCCGCTCGGAATCGGTCTGGCCCAATACCAGGTCATCGGTGCCGACCCCGCGCAGCCGTTCATCGATGACATCCAGCCCCTCCAGCACACCGTTGTGCGCAAAGATCCGCCCGTCCTGCAAAAACGGGTGGGTGTTGTGGAGGTCGAGCGACCCGGTCGTCGCATAGCGAACATGAGCGACGAAGGTCGTCCCGGTCATCTGATGCGCTTCGGTGGCGAAGTCAGCATCCTGCCAAGCCGCTATCGGCTCCTTGTGCAGCTGCGGCCGGCCATGCTCGTCGAAAACCCCCAAGCCCGTGCCGTCCGGATTCTTCCTACTCTGCTCGGAGAGGCTGTCCGGGGCATCCAGCAACCAAAACGTCGCGGTGCAAACGTCCGTCCCGGCGTGCAGGCCAAAAAGTCGGCACATGGTGGCAGACAGTACTCAACGTAACGAAGCTCAGCCCACCAGCTGCGCGGACAGCTCCTCGAGCACCCCACGCGCATAGCCCTTCCACATCCTGCCGAACACCGGCAGCGCCGGCGCGGCCATGCCCGACTTCGGGTGGATGGTCCATTGCCAGGTCACTCTGGTTCCGGTCCCGGCAGGGGCGAAGCTCCACTTGCCCTCGACCAAGGTGACCAGCGGTGCCAACGGGCCCTTGATGTTGGAAAGCGTGTAGCTGAATGACCGCGGCGGGTCAACGCTGGTCAGTTCCTCGTGCATGCTGCCACCACCGACCATAAAGATTTCGCGGGTCTGGCCCGCCGCATCCCAATCACCCGTTTGATCCCGGATCTGCTTGATCGGTGGGATCGGTCCGTACCAATGAGAGCAAATCAAGGGCAGTGATATCGGCAGGGTGCCACTGAACGCATCTTCGGTAGCGACGGGTATGGCTCGCGATTGCTCGACTACGACAGACTTTGCCATTGGAAATCGGGGGCGCGGTGCGCTTGTGGCGGACCCGTTCCCCATCCCCCTTACGGTGTTGAGACCCCGGCTGGGACGGGATCGTGCGGATGAAGCGGCAGATCGAACATTACGCAATTTCTCGCTCTCCCTGCGGCGAAGTCAGACGTACCTCAGAACACGGGCAGCGAATCGCGGGCCTCAACAACGCCGGCGACGACAACTCAAGCTCCGGGAACAGGGGCACCGACAACGCGGGCTTCCGCAATGCGGGCTCCGATCCCAGCCTCGGCGACAGCTCAGGCTGGTTCAACACGGGCGACAACAACTCGGGGTGCTTCAACAGTGGCACCGGACTGGCCGGTTTCCTGAAGTCGAACTAACCGCCCTCGATCGCCTCAGCGCGCCAGCCCGGGGGGCAGCCCGGGCAGTGATCAGCGGCAGGTCGAAGAAGCTTTGAATGCCCGCCGGCGCGGCACAGGTTGCGGGGATCGCATTCACGCAATGTGCTGCGGTCGCGACGATCCCGGGGTTGCTCTGCAATCCCGCTGCCACACTTTCCGGCTGCCATCCCTTAACCGTCACAAAGGTGTCCGGATTTCCCCGGACTTCGATCTCATAGCGTTCCCCTGCAGGCCCGAAAGACCAAGGCGGATCGAGGTTTTCGGACCCCATCAGCCAGTTCACAGTAATCTGGACGACCACCGTGTCGTCCACCAGCGCCTCCCAGTGGAGGCGGCGCCCGGCGACTTGTCCGGGCTTGATCACCCCGATCGGCGAGTCGATCGGCGCGGTCGCGACGGCCACCTCCTGCGACGCGCGGACCTCGGGATCGGCGGCAAAGCCCAACCGATCAACACACAGCCGGACCGACTGGATGAAGCCACCGTCGAGCAGTTTTTGCATCGGTCCGGTCAATGCGCTATCCGGTGTCCCGCCAAAACCCATCACATAGCGCAGCACATCCGGTGCACCGTAGCTACGAAGGTCTGAAAACTCTTCGGAGCGAACGAAAGTAACGCCAGTGGACATCACCGACAACAGCAGTGGGAACAGCTCGGTGGCTGCACCGGGCCCGATGCCGGCGCCGTGCAGCGTCGCATTGCCGGCCTGCGCGGCGATTTCCAGCGGCGCGGCTTCCTTTTCGCTCGGGTAGAACCAGCCGACCGGGGTGACGACGTTCTTGCCCGAGCGCAGCAGTGCGGCGACCTCCTCGACGCTGGGCAACAACGGTGCGTAGATCACCGCGTCGGCGTCCAGCGCGAGCACCTCGTCGATGCTGTTGGTCGCGGTCACTCCGAGTGGCGATGTGCCGATGATCTCGCCGACGTCTTTTCCGCTCTTGACCCCGGAATGTACCCAGCAGCCCACGAGTTCGAGTTCGGGATGACCCAACACACCTTTGATCGCCGCGACGCCTACCGAGCCGGTTGCCCATTGAACGACCCGCAGGCTCATGAACACCTCACCTTCCTCGCCCCTTTCAGTCGCGCACCTCGATCACCCAATAGCCATGCTCGGCGTATCGCGACCGGATGGCTTTCTTGTCGTACTTGCCCACGCTGGTGCGGGGAATCTCTTCAGCAAAGGTCCACCGTTCGGGCAACCACCACCGAACGACCTTGTCGGCGAGGAACGTTCGCAGATCGCTAGCGCTGACCGACGCGCCTTCGTCGACTACGACCACGGCCAGCGGTCGCTCCTGCCACCGCTCGTCGGGAACTCCAACGACCGCGGCATCGAGCACATCTGGGTGCGCGATCAGGCAATTCTCCAACTCGACCGAGGAGATCCATTCCCCACCGGACTTGATGACGTCTTTGGCCCGGTCGGTCAGGGTGACGAAGCCCCGCTCGTCGACACGGCCGACGTCGCCGGTGCGCAACCATCCGGACGCAAACTTGGACTCGTCGCGTCCCAGGTAATAAGAGCCGGCGATCCACGGGCCGCGAACTTCCACTTCACCTACGGCCTTGCCGTCGTTGGGCAGCGACTGGCCGTCGTCGTCGACGATCCGCATTTCCACACCGCATACCGGTTGGCCCTGAGTCGCGCGGAATGCCCAGTGCTGGTCCTCCGGGGTTCCCGGCGGCGGCCACGCCATAGTCGCCAGCGGCGAGGTTTCCGTCATGCCCCACAGCTGCCGAATCTGGACGCCGTGTTTCTCTTCGAAGGTGCGCATCAGCGATACCGGAACGGCCGAGCCGCCACAGACCACCAGCCGCAACGACGACATGTCATGGTCCGGGTCTTTCTCCAGGTGGTGCATGACGTCGTTCCAGATGGTCGGCACCGCGCCGGCGACCGTGGGTCGCAGCTTTTCGACCATGTCGATCAGCGAGGGAGGGTCGAGGTGGCGATCGGGTAACACGAGGTCGGCGCCTGCCATCAGCGCCGCATACGGCAACCCCCACGCGTTGGCATGGAACATCGGCACAATCGGCAGCACGCTATCGCTGGACCCGAGCCCCATGCCGTTGGCCGTACAGGCCGCCATCGTGTGCAGGTAGCTCGAACGGTGGCTGTAAACCACACCTTTGGGGTGGCCGGTTGTGCCGCTGGTGTAGCACATCGCGGCCGCAGACCGCTCGTCGATCTGCGGCCACTCGAACTCGGTCGACTCGCCGCCGATCACATCGGCATACCGCAGCACGGTCTTGCCCGATTCCTGCAGCGGCGCCGTGTCTTCATCCCCGACCGCGATCACGGTATGCACGGTGTCAAGGCGGGGCAGGATCGGCCCCAGCAATTTGGCCAGCGACATGTCGACCAGGACCACCTGATCTTCGGCCTCGTTTGCGACATAGACGATCTGCTCTGGGAAGAGCCGGATGTTGAGGGTGTGCAGAACCGCACCCATCGCCGGCACCGCCAGGTAAGCCGTCAGATGCTCGGCGTTGTTCCACATGAACGTGGCGACGCGCTGGTCCCCGTTGACGCCGAGACGGCGCAACGCATTTGCTAACTGGGCGGCCTGCTGACCCACTTCGCGGTAGCTGCTCTGCCGGTAACCAGCTCCGGTCGCAGTCGTGACGGTGCGTGCCCCGTGGACACCGCAGCCGTGCCGCATTATTGCGGCGATCGTCAACGGAAAGTCCTGCATCGTGCTGTACATCGATGTACCGCCTTATGGGTCCCGGCGCAGCACCGCCTCATGTTCGGTCGGGCGAATGCTATCGCCGCACGGAACCATTAGAAACGGGTTCCCCCGAGAAGGCCCTTTTACCCCCGGCCAACCGGCACCCAGTTCGCCGGGTTAAGCGAGCGCCGCCTCGTACTGCAGCAGCTCGGGCATAACCCACTCGGCCGAGGCGTCACTCCGGTCCGCCGCGCCCTCGATGGCTAACGGAGCGGTCGAGGCAACCGGCGCCACGATGACCGCGCCTGAGTAGTCGGCGATGTACAGGCATTTACCGTCCGGGCTTTCGACCACGCACGACGGGTACTTCGTCACTCGGACAGTACCGATGACGTCCTGCGTAAGCGTGCACAGCACCGTGATGCTGTCGTCACTGACCAGGTAGGCGCGATCGCCGTCGCCGCTGAGCGTCAAACCGGTGAGGATGCCACTGATCTCGCCGATCTTGCGTGTGCTGGCGATCTTGTTGGTCGCAGTGTCGATAACGTCGACCACCGCACCCAACTCGGGGCAGCAACTGGCCACATACACGACGGCGCCGTCGGGGCTAAGCGCGACGTCACGGACGGGCAAACCGATCTCAATGGTGTCGATGACGCTCAAGCCCGTTTGCGAGCCCATTTGCGCGCTTCTCCCCCGAGACCGTGTGGACTTCTTCCGACGCCAGCGTGCGCGCCCTCCGGAACGGCCCGCATCATCGTCGGACTGTGCCTGCGCGCCGATCACGACAAGCCGCCCCCCGGCCGGCCCGTTGGTGCCGACGTACAGCCGACTCCCGTCAGAGCTGATGCGCACGCATTCGGTGGTGGTGCCGGGTGCCGTTGCGATGTCGATCACCTCGACCCGGTCCGTGGTGGTGTCCAGGACGGCGACGTCAGCACTGCGAGCGCCATTTCGGCTGGCGTAAACGTACTTTCCGTCGGCGCTCACCACCAGGTCGCTCACACTGAGCGCCAGCGGATGAGTCGCGATAACCGTATTGCTGGACACGTCGATGACCTCGATCGAGTCATACGCCCTAGACACGCTGCTCACGTACGCCCGGTTGGCTGCAATGCCTTCAGGGCCGCCCACGGCGATCGCGAACGGTTCGGCGACGCCTGCGACAGTCTCCAAGACCCGGCAGTTCTCGGTGTCGATGACCGAGACACTGTCGTGGCCGTAGTTGGTGACCATCAGTCGGCTGCCATCGGGGCTGGCCACGATGCCACTGATCGGACCATTGTTCACTGGAATCTCGACGATGATCGGCAAGCCCAAGGCGGCGTCGAAGTCGAGGTCGCTGCCATCCAGGCCATTACGGACGGCCTCCCGGCCGTTCGGCTCTCTGTTCAGGCTCACGCTGGGACCGCCTTTGCTGTGTTCGTCGAACCACGCGGGCGGCAGTCATCGCGACAACTCTGTGCGACACTGCCGGCCCTGGATTAACCGGATTTCAGCACCAAAAGGCGCTGTTACGCCTGTTTCGGAGGAAGTCTAGCGACTGAATTCTGGATAAAAAGAATTCAAATTCGGCACTGTTACCTAAGTCACGTCATCGCCTCAGACTGCGCTCAGGTAACGACTATCCAAGATTTCACGAAGCGCCCGGTAGCAAGCGCTGCCTAGTTGTGCTACCAGCTGTTTCCGCACCTATCGCTAATAGTTGGAGCGTGCGTCAAACAGGTGTCCAGGTAAGAAACTCTTAGAATTAACGACAAAAAGAGGTATATATCACAGTGCGTCGTTCGGGCGCGCTCGTGTCGGAATCATTTCGCTAAGTCCGCGCGCGGAGCGCCAAATCAGCTTACATCGCAGGTACTCCTCGAGGTTGAGACAAGAGTTGCCGACAATTTTTTCCTCAGCAACAAGCCTCCTAACGTCGGGGGATGGCTGTTGAGTTCAGCGGAGTACCCGACTCTTTTCTCGATCAGACGAACCGTGGCGCCCGCGACGCCGCACTGCACAGACCCAACTCCCGGACTCAATCGGAAGGGCTCGCGACAACGACGCCGCCGCTGAACTAATTGCGCCGCAACATAATCAGAGTTAGTACCGCTATGCCGACCATGCGTCACAATGCGGTGGTCGACGTCAGAGCGCGTCGTGGTCGCGTTCCCCGGTCCGGATACGGACCAGACTCTCGACCGGAGAAATCCAGACCTTGCCGTCGCCGATCTTCCCGGTGCGGGCCACCCTGATGATGGCATCGACGACTCGTTGGGCGAACTCGTCGTCGACCAGTACCTCGACGCGAACCTTTGGGACGAATTCAACCGCGTACTCGGCTCCACGGTAGACCTCGGTGTGCCCGCGTTGCCGGCCGTACCCCTGGACTTCGGTGACGGTCAAGCCCAGCACACCGGCAGCTTCAATGGCATGCCTGACGTCATCGAGTGTGAACGGCTTGACGATCGCGGTGATCAGCTTCATGGCGTCAGCCGTCCACCGGCTCAGCGCTCTTGGAGGCCCGCGTTGCCGCTAACGGCTCGGTCCCACGGCCCGTGACGAGCGTGTCGTCTGGGTAAGCCTCTTCGTCGTGCACACCGATGTCGCCGGTCTCCAGCACCTCGTCGGGCAACCGCAACTTCATGAAGAGGCCAAGGACTTTCAAGATGACAAACGTGACGAGGGCATCCCAGACGATGACCGTGGCTGCGGCGCCGGCCTGGATCAATATCTGTTTGGGATGGTGACCCCACAGCCAACCGGAGAAGCTCACGTCCTGCCCTGTGCTGCCACCCAGGTATTCAACAATCTTCGGGTCGGCGAGTACTCCGACGAGCAACCCGCCCGCCAAACCCGCCACACCGTGAGTGTGGAACACACCCAGGGCGTCGTCGACCTTCTTGAACGGCCTCGTCCGGCCGAGCCAATTCCAGGACATCCAGACCAGGGAAGAGGCGACGACGCCGATGATTATCGCGCCGAAGCTGTTGACAAAGCCGGCCGCCGGGGTGATCGCGACAAGGCCGGTGATCATGCCGTTGATGGCGCCGAGGAACGTCGGCTTGCGCTGCTTGCTTGCGAAGATGTCCCAGATCACCCAGGTGAGCAACGCGACGGCGGTGGTGAGGTTGGTGTTGATCACCGCCAGTGACGCGTCAGCACCCGCGAAGTACGGGTCACCGCCGTTGAACCCGTTCCAGCCCAGCCACAGGACGCCGGCGCCGACCGCGGCCAGGGGAAGGTTGTTTGGCACCGCGCGTTCCCGGTCACGCGCCAGCCTCGGACCGATCACCGCGGCAGCGACGAAACCGGTTGTTCCGGCGGCGAGGTGAATCACGTACCCACCGCTGTAGTCCAAGGCACCCGCCTGTGCCCACCAGCCGCCGCCCCACAACAGGAACGCGTTGACCGAGTAGGCCAGCGTCGACCACAGCGGCACGAAGATCAGCCACACCTTGAAGTTGATCCGGCCAACCACGCTGCCGAGAAACAGCAGCGGGGTGATGGCGGCGAACACGAACTGGAAGTACGCCAGCGTGGTCTCCGAGAAGTTGAACTTCGGCATGGTGCCGTCCAACAGCGGGATGACGGCTCTCTCCATGTTGTTGCTGCTGAGGATCGTATGGGGGATCCCGACGGCGGCCCTCAGGATGCCCGGGCCGAGCTTGAGCGGGTCGCCAAAGCCCATCTTGAAACCCCACAGCACCCACACGACCAGCACCAGCGAAAACCCGGTGAAGGCCATCAGCATGGTGTTGACTGCCCATTTCTTCTGGACAATTCCGCCGTACAGAACGGCGATGCCTGGAATGCTCATCAGGCCGACCAGAGTCGCCGCCACCAACTGCCAGGCGTTATCTCCGGGATTTAGCCAATCGTGATAGGGCACCATGTTCAGACACACCCCTAATTCTTCGAGCCAACGGGCTTACTGGAATCAGCTGCGGTGCCTACTACTCAAGCCGTAGACGGGTGGAAGCCTTTAACGGGAATGTTGCGGATGTGTGTGCCACGGTTTAAATATTGATTTCGGCGTGCACCCGGCCATCGCCCACTTCTAGCTGAACTGGGTGTTCGGTCGGGGCAGGGCGGCACCGTCGACGATGATGTCGAGCTTCTCGTTGTAGAACGCCACCAGGCCGGCGATCGGGCCGACGGCCGGTAGTGGGTAGTGATACGTCCATGCGAGGTCCGGATGCACAGCGTCACCCACGCGCACGGACCAGTAGCCCGTCGTCACCCCTTTGTACGGGCACAGTGTCTGCGTCGAGCTGGGTTCCAGATGCTCGAAGGCGATATCGGTTGGATCGATGTAATACCTTGTGGGTAAACCGGTTTCGAAGAGCAGCACGGGCGACCGGGTGTCGGCGAGGACGACGCCGTCCAGCTCAACCCGGACATGGCGGTGCGAGCGCAACGCGTCGACCCGCGAATACGGATTGCGCGGGTGGCCATAGATCGGCTCGTCCTCCTCGAACCACCGCAGCGGCTCCCATTCGAATCGCACGGCGCCCGCCACGGGGCTGTCGCTGTCGACGTCGAACACCCGCGCGGCTGACTGGTGGGTTTGACCGGCGCCGACCAGCGAGTGCAGCCGGGACGGACCAAACTGCACCTTCTGCGGATGGTTCTCGTCGCGCAGGAACTCCGCGCCGACATCCGCCAGCGGAATATAGTACTGCGGGTAGTACGGCACCTCCCACACATAACGCGCCGCGGCGGTATCGAAGACCAGCTCATGGCCGAGATAGCCACGGACCCGACGCGGCGCGGGCTCGATTCTTCCTCGTGTGGCGGCCATTTGGGGGTAATCACGGTCCCCAATGTCGGTAGTCATGTGTCACCTACTGGTTCTTGGAGGCCAGGCCGGCCGGCGCGTGGGCGATCGCTTTACGGATGGCGTCGGCCAGTGCCAGCGCGCTCTCCTCGGTGAGTTCGAGCGCGACCCGTGCGGACGGGCCGAGCTGCGGATTGATCACGTCGATGTTGACGGTGTGGCCGTAGGGCGCATGTACGGGATGGTCGACGTACACCGTGGCGCGGTTGGCGCCGAACCACCCCGTTGCGCCCTTGCCGCTGCCGTCGATCTGGACGTGTTCGGTGAGATACGTGCACATGGCTTGGGACACCTAGCCTTTCAGGTGGGTTGCGAAGAACTCGTCGATCCGGCGCCAGCCGTCCAGCGCCGCCTCCACGCGGTACGCCGGTCGGTCGACGGAGAAGAAAGCGTGGCCGGCGCCATCGTAGGACGTGAACTCGTGCGGCTTGTCCAGCTTGGTCAGCTCGGCGTCCAGCGTGGCCACCGCAGCAGGCGCCGGGAACCGGTCCTCGACTCCGAACAGACCGAGCAGCGGGCAGCTCAGCTTCGGCGCCAGGTCGAGGATCGGTTTCATGGCCTTGGGCATGCCCTCCGGCGGATCCTCGACGATGAACGCGCCGTAACAGTCCACCGCGGCGTCGAGCGTCAGCGAGCACGCCGCCAGGTACGCGTGCCGCCCGCCCGAGCAGTGCCCGATGACACCGAACTTGCCGTTCGCGCCCGGCAACGAGCGCAGGTGCTCGACCGCGCCTGCGACATCGCCGACCAATCGCTCGTCGGGCACCCCTCCCGCCGCCCGCACCGCCGCGGCGGCGTCATCGGGAGCGGCGCCCGGGGCCTCGCGTGAATACAGGTTCGGGGCCACCACGTGATAGCCGTTGACGGCGAGCCGCCGGACGAACTCTTTGGTTTCCCGGTCATAGCCGGGCATGTGGTGGATCCAAACGATTCCGCCACGTGATCCCTCGGCGAGCGGCATAGCCCGGTAGGCCTCGATTTCCTCGCCGCCGTGGCCGGTGATGGTGATCGTCTCTGCGCGAATGGCATCTGGGCTGGGCGCGTTCATCGCGATGCTCCTTGTTTGGCCGCAACGAGATACGGAGCGCATGCGGCTCTTCCGGGATCGCCCCGCCGCAACCAACCTATCCGAACTGCCGGGGCGAGCGGACGGGCCGCGGATCGAGTACCGTCTACCCATGTCGCTTCGGCGTTACAGCCCAATTCGCGGGCGTCGGGTGCGCGTCGATGAGGCGCTTATGGAGCGCTTCCTTATGAGTCCGGTCGGCTACCGGTTCCTACTCCACGTGGCGCGACGCATCGACAAAGTGCTGATCCCTCGGACAAATGGACGATTCAGCTCGGGTGGATTCGACAAGATCGGTCTCCTCACCACGACCGGCGCCAAGTCCGGACAGCCGCGCATACATCCGCTGGTATTTATCGACGACTCTGACGGGCTGCTGGCGATCGGGTCCAACTATGGGCGGCCACACCATCCGGCCTGGAGTACCAACCTGCTGGCGCACCCCGAATGCGCGGTCGAGTTCAAGGGTCCGCCCGCGCAGTACCAGGCCGAGTTGCTCACCGGCAACGCCCGTGCCTCCGCATGGGCCATGGCCACCGACTTCTACGCTGGCTACGAGCGCTACCGCACCAGCTGCGCGCCCCGCGAAATCAGGCTCTTCCACCTGCGGCCCATCGCCGCCTGAGCGGGCGCCGAGCGCGATACGGTTCAGCCAACTTTGATCGGCACCGTCACCGATTCCGTCTTTGCGGGCAGCTGGGCCGTGTCGACTTTCAGAATCTCGCCACTGTCCTGAGTGCCGTTGGGCAGGATCTTGGGCTTGAATTGAAACGGCGGGGTGGTAGAAGCCAATCCGGCCAGCCCGAAATCGCTGTCATTGGCGATAATCAGCGTCTTTCCACCGTCCGGGGTGATCAGGCCTTCGATCTTGTCATGTCCGAAAAAATCACCGTTGGCCGACAGCGAACGCAGGAGTTCGCTGAGATCGAGCTTGAGGGACTTCGCTTCGATAGTGATTCCGGCGGCCTTGAGTTCGTCTGTGGCCGCCGCGTCAGTGCTGACGCCGACATAGGTCTCGATCGGAACGCCGTTGATGAGTAGGCCGCCGGCATCGGCCTGATAGGTCGCCCCCGGCACCGTCGAGTGGGGGCCGACATCGGTGGCCCCGGAGACGTCAGCCACATAGATCTTCTTGTTGCCGTTGGGCTGTGGCTCGTCATCACGCTCGTCGATCAGGAAAGTCGTGTTGCTTACCGCGGTGATCTCCGACACCGCTACCTTCGTCTGCTGCGGATTGGCCAGTGGATACAGGTACTCATGCACATCGCCGCGGTCGGCGAGGTTGATGGTCACGATGCGAGTCATCGGGACAGACTTGGCCGAGCCGACCAGGCCCGGCGTCGCCAGCGCCGACTGCATGATGCCCACCAACGTCGAGCCATCGGGGGTGATCGTCAGCCCCTCCATCCCCTGATTTGGGCTGCGCAGCGAGAGCTCTTTGGGCAGGGCCCCATCGAACGGTGAAAGGCGTTCCAGCTCTTTACCGTGGGCATCGAAATGGACGATGAACGGGCCGTACTCGTCGGACACCCAGAATGTACCGTCGGCCATGGCGACCATGCCTTCACTGTCTAGGCCGTGATCGGACGGCGCCAGTGGCTTGCCGTTGAGGTCCACCAGTGACTCGCCAGTGGACGCCTGCGGGTCGATGAGCCCGACCAAGGGCGCCCCGTCGCGCCCGCTCAACGTGATGATCTGCTCCACCGACGCCACACCGTCGGCGAGTTTCAGCTTGGCGATCTGCGGGTGGAAATCGGGTACCGGAAGCACCTTTTCGTCGGGGGTACGCCCTTCGACATTGGGGCCACGGTCGCTGAGGCCGTAGATCTCGTCGGCCTTACCCGGCACCGCGGCGATCGCGGATCCATGCGCGTTGGGCTGTATTGCGACGTCGCCGATAATGATCCGCGGCGTCTCGTCCTCGGCGTAGAGCCGGACAGCGTGGCTGACGGTGACGGGAAGGTCATCGGTCCCGGTGAAGCCGGAGTCGGGAGTGTAAATCATTGCCCCGTATGCGCCGTATGCGATGCTGCCGTGCGCGGGCTTGCCGAACGCCACCGGTGTCACGCCGTTGGTGGCGGCCAACAGCTGGCCTGGGGAGATGGTCAGTGCCTTCCCGGACGGCGTGCTCAAATCCCCGGCACCCGGTTTCGCAGACTCGATGGTAGACGTGCCCGACGAGCAGGCCGCCATTGCCAACAGCGCTGTTCCGGCCGCGGCCCACCGGCTCTTCCTGAATGCCATGCGCATGGCTTAACAAATTGTCATGGGGCTGAACGCGAGGCAAGCAGCCCGTCCGCGCGGACCGGCAGCAATGTAGGACGCAGCGCTAAGCGATTTGACTCTACTGGCGCTAGATATGTTGCCGCACAACAGGTTTAAGCAACACAAGCAAAGTTCGGCCGTCATTCGCTCACCTTATTCCGCTACCGGCGCGATCGACGGAAAAGAGCTGCTGCATGCTACCCGATTAGCCTCGTGAGCCAGCCCGGATCCTGATAGTTCACGACCTTGCTGCCGTCCCACACGAACGGCGTGCCACTGGCATTGAGCCCGGACAGAGTCGTGGCGGCGCTTGCGGTCTTCGCTTTGGCGGTGCCGACGTCATCTCCTGACTTGATGCAGGCGATCACGTTCGCGTCGACGCCGACGGTTTTAGCCAGTTGGGCCAGTTCGCTATCGGTGCGATCTTCTGCAGCGCCCTCTTGAGGCTGAAAGTTGCTGGCGAACAGGCCGGAGTAAAAGCCGGTGTAGAGCTTCGGGTCGTTCTGCGCCGCGACGCAGTACGTGGCCGCCACCACGCGAGTCGAGTAATTCTTGCTGTGCGACTTGTCGTCAAGGAAGTTGAGCAGGTGATAGCGCACCGCGAGCTTCTTGTTGTCCACCGCGGTGTCGATATCGCCCGCATACGACCTGATGAAGCTGCCGCATGGCGGGCAGATGGGTTCGTTGAAAATGTCGATCGTTATCGGTGCCGCGGAGCTGCCGACAAACACACCGTCGTCGAGGACCCGGAGCTCAACCGCATCTGCCGGTGGCGGTGGCGTTGTCGGCGCTGCCGGGGACGACCGCTGCCACGGATGGGCAACAACGAGGACCACCCCCACGACGGCCACCACGACGGTGGCGGCAACGCCCACCCACAGCCAGGGCTTACGGCTACCTCGGGGGGACGGTTGACCCCACGGCGGTGCCCCGGCGCCACCCGCAACGCCCGTGCCCCAGGCAGGAGCGCCAGTCCATGGTGTCGCCTGCGGCACCGGACCGCCCTGTGACCCGGGAACCGACGGCGCAGGCCAGACTGTGCCCTGTTGCGAACCGTGAGTCGCCAACGCAGGCGGCGCAGGCGCAAAACCGCTGGGCGGCTGGCCGGCAAACGCGGCTGGCATATTCGCCAGCTGGCTGCGCTGCAAGATATCGGTGGCACGATCCTGATCGGGCGATGCCAGCGCTGCGTAGGCGGCCGCTGACAGATCACCGCAGGTGGCATAGCGGTCCGCGGGATTCTTGGCCATGCCGCAGGCGATCACGCGGTCGAAGGCGACCGGAATGCCGGGCCGCGCGACGCTGGGCCGCGGGATCGCCTGGTTCACGTGTGCGCCCATCACGCTGATCTGATCGCCCTGGTACGGCGGGGATCCGGTCAAACACTCGTACAACACGCAGGCCAATGCGTAGATGTCGGCCCGATACGTGACTTCGGTGTCACGGAACCGCTCCGGGGCCATGTACTTGAAGGTGCCCACCGTGGTCCCGATCTGCGTCAGCTTTTCGTCCGAGGTGGCGCTGGCGATCCCGAAATCAACGAGATAGGCGAAGTCATCCTCGCTGACCAGAATGTTTTCCGGTTTCACGTCGCGATGCAGCACCCCGGCAGCATGCGCGGCGTCGAGCGCCGAGCCGACCTGGCGCACAATCGCCACCGCCCGCGGCGGGGACAGCGGCCCGTAGCGGCTCAAGATGCTGGCCACATCCACGCCGTCGATCAGGCGCATGTCCACGTAGAGCTGCCCGTCGATCTCGCCGAAGTCGTGAATCGGCACCACATGCGGTTCCTGCAGCCGCCCCGCGGTGCGGGCCTCGCGCTGCATTCGCGAGCGGAAGACCGGGTCGCTGGAGAGCGTCTCCGACATCAGCTTCAGCGCCACGATCCGCTCCCGCACTGTGTCTTCGGCCTCATAGACGTCGCCCATGCCGCCGCGACCGACCAGCCGCCGCAGCCGATACGGTCCGAACTCCGAACCCTCCCGCGAACCCGCGGTCGTGTCACCCATCCCGACTCCTCACCCGGCAACCGCCCGCCGCAAACCGGCTGGGAGCGCCTTCGCGCCGGCCATTGCCTGCGCCGGACACGAGTAAGCGGTGGCGTGCCAGGCATAAGGCTAATGGTTTCGGCAACCGCGGGGGCACCGATCAAAGTGACCGGCGCACGGATCCAGGGATTCGCCGCGACGACGCGCCGAAAAGAAGCATCAGCGAGCCACCCCAACCGGCACGAACAGCTCTTCACCAGCGGTAACTGCGTGGTCCGATCCCAAGGATCTTCCAAGACACCCCTCCCCATCTAGCCCAACGGGCGCTGGCGCTCTCCATGTCGCAGTTACGGGTGTGCCTGCGGAGTTACGAGGAACTTCTCCCCGGTCGCTCGCTTGACGTAGGCATGGAACGCATCGGGCCTGAGCATGCCGGCGAGTGAAACCTCCCGGGTGTAGGTACTCGCGAACGTCGTGGTGAGCTCCGCGGCCACACGGGCCCGGAGCCTACCAACGGCCTCGGCCCCGATGCTCTGAAGGAACGGGGTCAGCAGCCACCCTCCAACACTCCACGCCATGCCGAAGTTCCTGGTGAGGGTCGTCGGACGCGTGTCGAGTCCGCCGTAGATGGTGTGCAATTTCCGTTCTCAATTCGGTATGTCGGGCGCCACGCTCGTACACCGTCACCCGATCGTGTTGACCCCACCATTGAACCGGCTGGCGGGAATCGACTTCGGTCCAATCTGTATCGAGTATCAGGTGCATCTGATCATCGCCAGTGCCACGGCCGTGGCCCTCGCCGATGTAGATGACGCGTTTCCCCTTATAGGCCATCAATGTGCGCGCGCCGACATCCTGGGCATGAGGCGGCCACGAAAGGAATAACGTCCTGTCAGGGTGCAGTGCGACCGCTTCGGCGCAGTCCTTCGCGCAGATCTCGGCATAGAGGTCGTCGCCGTGCCAACCATTGGTGAGCAGCGCCGTACCCGGGTTCAGGTCGTAGCAGACGACATCGACTCCCACCTGCGCAAGGCAGGTAGGCCCAATAGCCGGTGCCCGCGATCGGATCGACCAGGCCGCCTTGAGTGTGCTTGGCCACGAACGCCACGGTATCGGAGTCGGGAATGGTCCAGCAGTACTTCCTGACGAGCCGCTGCCGGTTCGGCGAGCGGGCCATGTTCGCTTCTACGGATAGGTCCAACCGGAACTCACCGACCACCAGGTTGCCCCGGAAACTATCGGCCTCAACGCAATCCTTGACAGCCTCCCAAAAGGGATTGTTGACGGTCACTCCTGGTACTCCCGCAAGCTGAGGCGCTCCCAGCACTCGGGGCAGACATATTCCAAGTCGTCCGCGTCGAACATCTATCGTTGCCCCATTCTTCCGATAAATGTGGCGTTACGCCGCCCAGGCGACGTCGGAGTGCGCGGCCGGGCTGTCGAGCAACGACGCCGGTGGGCTCGTCCAATGGAAGCCGTGACACGTTCAGCGCCGACGGGCAGCGGAGACGGTTGCAACAGCGAGAAATTTTTTTGGGCCCCTCGCGCAACAAACGCCCCAACACCGCTGCACGCAACGGAACTGGCGCAATAGCAGTACGCGCATACTTGATACGGTTAACGGGAATGCGCACCACCCGGCGGGTGAATTATGTTCGTGCGCCCAGTGTTTCGTGGCCCACGGAGAACGGCGCAGAACGGCGGATCATGGGAGCCGTGAGGGACCTGTGGGACGACACGCCGAGTCGGAGTGTCATTGGTTCAAAGGATCTCCTAGGCAGTGGCCGTGGTCTTTTAGGACCGTTCCCCCACCGGCGGCAGCTAGTGCCGCTGCCTCCGCTTCATCGGTTGTCGGACCCCAGCGTCCGAAGTAATGGGTTTTCGCAGCGTTCACAACCATCGCGATGCACCCACCCGGCCCCCCGCTGGCCAGAACACGACAGTCGCTCTTGCCACACGCCTCCATCGCCTGCTGCTCGGCCTTGGCTTGGGTGGGTGCTCCGTCAGTGATCCTGATCTGCCCAGTGGAATCCGATATCGCCATCGCAATCCAGTTGTTGTCGGCATGCGCGACCGGCGTTGCTGCGAATGTCACGCCGATCGCGATCGCTGCTGCTGCTGCTAGTTTCTTCATAGGCTTCCCGACCCTATTTCTTTTGCGCTGCGCCGTTGAGCGGGGCTCTCGCTTAGTTGGCGCTAAGCGCCAACACGTCGCCTAGTAGGCAATCTTTCTTCGCGGGGAATTTTACCCAGGAATTGGGGCAGCCAGCAACGCGAATCGGCGCTCGCACGGGCGCCGGGGTCCTAGCTCAGTTATCAAGCCTCGGTGGCGTTAGGGCCATCGCCAGCAGATCGAGACGCCAGAAATTCTGAAATAAGTTGCGTGCGAGGGTCTCAAGGTTGGCCACCCTGACCTGGGACGAGCCATGCCGAGCCACGTGCCCGGCAATCTCTCGAATCGTGCGACGTCCGTCAACAAGCTGGACGAAAGGCAACTGAACTGCGCTCAGCGGCATCCTCCCGTGCGGCATGACGACTTCGTTGCCCGACACACCGCTACGCGTTCGCATTACCGGGACGTAGCCGCGAGCTTCCTCTGCGGAGAAGTCGATGGCGTAGTTCTCCTTGGGTCGGTCGGGGCGGCACGCCACGAAGTAATGGCACTTGTTCACGGCCTGAAGACGTTCCATCAACGACCAGACCTGGGCGCTGATCTCAGTGGCCCTGTGATCCAGCGCCCAGTAGATGTCCTTATGCTGCGAAGCCCTTGCCGGTTGCATCGAGCTCTGCAAGCCTGCGTGCTTCGCTTGCGCGCATCGGGCGATCAGCGCCTACAGTTCATGTTATGAAGAACGTCGGCAGGTCGGAGGTCGCGCTGCGCGCAAGCGCGGGCCTGTTCGTCTTGATGGTCGGATGCGGTGCGGCCGTCGTTGGTGCGGGGGCAAGCGCACTGGCACCGGATACGACCGCGACGAACGCTATGTCCAGCGAAGCGCCGGCGCCTCCAAGTAATCCCGGCGGCCCTACCGGTAGCGGCGGTGCACTGCCCGTGGTTCCCGTCGGCGGAGGCGGCTGCATCCCCGGCCTCAACTGCGGGTGTATTCGTGGCGTCACCTGTCCTGGGACCTACCCGCACCACCATCCCGCTACCACCAACGGCCATACAAACGATGCCCCAGCCGGACCCGGCCCCAGCGGTGGCGGATGACTCTGGCCGCTGACGTCTGCGAGCAATCTATTGCAGCACAACGCTATTGCGGCCCGGCGGTGTGAGCATGGCTGGGCGTCGATGGCAGCACCGACCGACGACGGCGTAGCCCTGCGCGATATCTGGCTGCTGCGGCTACAGGCTCTACTGGCGCGGGCTCACGGCGATGCCGCGGCTTACGCGCGCACTTACGGGACCGCTACCGCGGCATGGCGAGAACGCTTGGCTTTGAAGGGCATATCGGGTGGGCCGAGGCGATGCCATAACCGCGGTAAGTCCGGAGGCCTGCCCAGCTTGTCTCGAAACAGACGAGATATGAGGGTCTCATATCTCGGTCTTGGAAGAATCGCGAACGCCACCGAATAGCAACATCTGTGACGGACTTGCAGCGGTTCTTATGCGAGTTGGCTCCGGCCCAGTGAATGACGATTCCGCAACGGGGGCACTGGACTGACCACCAATGGCGTTCGCTGCGTCACGTGGATATCGTTCCGAACTACGGTTATGTCCTACAGCAAACTTGCCGCTTAAGGAGTTGATGGCGCACCCGGTGGTGGTGTACCGGGACCAGGCGGCGGGCCATTCGGCGGGGGCTGTGAAGGCGGCGACTGATGTGAGCAGTCGGGGGTGGCGATCCATACCCCCCCGGTCCGCGTCCAAGTAATCCCGCACCCCAGCGGTAGAACGGTAGGTTTATCAGCTGTAGCAATCAGAGCCGCCATCATTCCGGTAACTATCGTTAGACGGATTAGACGGGAGACGAACTTCAACGCGACCCCGCCCAGCGATCGGCGGATGATCCCGGGTCGTCTCGCGATCGGGTCGGCCATGGCGTCGGCCATTTTGTGTTTCTGCTCTCCTGGGAAGCTGATTCCCCGAGTCTGAAATAAGCCGCGACTGGGCGCAACTTGAAGGAACCCCGGGGGACACCCCCGAGAGTTTGCTGGCTCGCCGGGCGCTCGCATCGCGCTGCGCGTAGGCTCGATCGCGAGGACTCCTGCTCGCGAAAACCGTTGGCGGGCACCGTCCTTCACGTTTGCCAGGCATCGCGGCAACCGGCGCGACCCTAGTCACGGAACAAATTCACGGCCGGAGGGTGAGCTGCTCGCGGATATCTCAAAACAGACCTTGAGCTCAACCGGTCAGCGCATCACTGGGACGAGCGTAACCGGTTGCTATCCCCAGAAAATGGGATCGGCTCGGCCATCGAGGTAATCGAGAAGGTCTTGGATTCGGGGGCTGGGGTCGAGTGGGTGGTACCGGTGGTATTTGAGGTTCTGGTCGCGCCAATACAGGGTCCACAG
This sequence comes from uncultured Actinomycetota bacterium, assembly GCA_963728815.1. Taxonomy (GTDB): domain Bacteria; phylum Actinomycetota; class Actinomycetes; order Mycobacteriales; family Mycobacteriaceae; genus Mycobacterium. Next base: position 24,259 of record CAVSLH010000007.1, on the reverse strand, counting down.
ACCGGTGGTCTTGGTGTAGTGCAGGCGGGCGATCGGGAAGCGGCTCCATTCGGGTCCGACATCCTCGCGCCGTGTTGCAGACCCTGTTGGGCCACAAGACGGCGGCCAAGCCCATAGACGTGGTGTAAGAGTTCGTTCGCTCGCGTGACCCTTCGGGATAGAAGTCTAAGCGGTTGGGGGTGATGTGGCGCCGTTGGATCCGATGCTGACGAGGGTGTCGGCGAGTGATTCGGCCCGCGAAACGTGTGGGCAGTGGCCGGCGTCGATCAGCAGCGGTTGGATGCCGAGCCGTTCGGCGGCTGCGTGGCGAAGCCAGTCGGCCCGCAGTGTGCGGTCTTGGGTGGGGGCCACCACAATGGTCGTGGCCGCTGGTGGGCTGGAGCTGGGTTTGTGTCGGTAGCCCGCGGCAGGCACGAACGCTCGCAGGGTGTGCAGGGCCCAGTCCTGCAGGTCAGGGTTGCAGTCATGAAAGAGGAAGTGCCGTGCCGCTGCCGCATCGCTGGTGGGGTCCACACCGATCCACTCGCGGTGAAACAGCTCCGTGGGGTCGCTGTCAATCTCCTCGGCTAGGCTTCGGCCGTTGACGAAGTCGGGGATGCACGCGGCTAATCACACCACGGCGACCGCGTCCAGCTCCGTGGCGATGGCTGGCAGCAAGGTGCCCGAACCCGAATGCGCGACCACCGCGACGTCATCGTGCGCACCCACCTGGCTGGCAGCCAGCCGCCCGTAGTCATCGACATGGGGCAGTGGTTCATCGGTGTACAAATCGATGCTGAGGCTACGGTGGCCACGGTGCTCAAGGGCCTGCTGGAGTCGGGCCCAGCCGAGCGGGGACTGGGTGGTGCCGTGCACTAACACGAAATCCACCTGGCCGTTCTCCCCTCCGCACGGGCCCTGTGGGCATCTGTACCGGCACGAGGCTCACTGTTCGGGCTGAAGTTTAGGCGGTCAGTGCGGGCGTGCCGGTGGGTTGCTGCTGTGCGGTGGGTTGTTCACGGCTGGCGAGGATGGCGCGGGCTCGAGTAAGCACATCAAGGCCGAGGTAGCGGCGGGCTTCGATCCGCTCGTCGTGTTGTTCAGCCAAAACGGCGCCGACGAGGCGAATGATCGCGGTGCGGTCGGGAAAGATACCCACGACGTCGGTGCGGCGGCGGATCTCCTTGTTGAGCCGCTCTTGGGGATTGTTGGACCAAATCTGGCGCCAGATCTGCTTAGGAAAGGCGGTGAACCCTAGCAGCTCAACGCGGGCAGCGTCGAGGTGTTCGGCGACTTTAGGTAGCTTGTCAGATAGCGCGTCGAGTACCCGATCATATTGGGCAACAACGGATTCGGCGTCTGGCTGGTCGAAGATGGAGTGCAGTAGGGTGCGCACCCACGGCCAGGATGATTTCGGGGTGACCGACATCAGGTTGGTGGTGTAGTGGGTGCGGCAGCGCTGCCAGGCCGCCCCCGGCAGGGTGGCGCCGATCGCGGCCACCAGCCCAGGATGGGCGTCGCTGGTAACCAACGGGACGCCCGACAGGCCGCGGGCGATCATGTCGCCGAAGAACGCCAGCCAGCCTGCACCGTCCTCAGCGGAGGTCACCTGCACCCCGAGGATTTCTCGGTAGCCCTCGGCGTTGACGCCGGTGGCGATCAGGGTGTGCACCCCGACGACGCGGCCGTTCTCGCGCACCTTGAGCACCAGGGCATCGGCCGCGACGAATGTGTAGGGAACCCCGTCTAGTGGGCGGGTGCGAAACGCCTCCACTTGCTCGTCGAGCTCGGCAGCCATCATCGAGACTTGCGATTTAGAAAGGCTTGTGACACCGAGAGATTCGACGAGCCGCTCCATCCGCCGAGTGGATACCCCGAGCAAATAGCAGGTGGCCACCACACTGGTCAGTGCCCGCTCGGCACGCTTGCGCCGCGCCAGCAGCCAGTCCGGGAAATAGCTGCCCGAGCGCAGCTTCGGAATGGCCACGTCAATGGTGCCGGCACGGGTATCGAAATCGCGATGCCGATATCCGTTGCGCCGATTCGTGCGCTGCTCGCTACGCTCGCCGTAGCCCGCCCCGCATAGCGTGTCGGCCTCCGCACTCATCAGCGCGGCGATGAACGTCGACAAAAGCCCACGCAGCAGATCAGGGCTCGCTGTGGCGAGTTGCTCGGCCAGTAGCTTCTCAACGTCGATATGGTGGGGTGCGGTCATCGCGTTGTTCTCCTTCGATTGACTTGGCGGTCGTTCGAAGGATCACGCGATGACCGTCCTCCTACCGGCTACGACACACCGCCAACCAGCGGAAACCCGTACACCACTTCCCTGGACGCAACTAAGACGGCCACCCTGACCCTGGACCGCTACGGGCACCTATTCCCCGATGATCTGGGCCGTGTCGCTTTCGACACCGCTGCTCAAACTGCTGCGGACGCTCTGCGGACGATTCCGGCATTACGGGCAGTCGCATCCGACTGAAAAGCCTGCTGAGCTGGCGTTATACGGTGCCCTCGGTGGGATTCGAACCCACACTGTACGGGTTTTAAGTCCGTCGTTCTGACGGTTTGGCCGCGTTGATCACAGTTGACATCATTGGCAAAACGCTTGATGAGTTGCGAGTTCTAATGTTATTGCGTTGGATTGGTCGTGACGTTTTCGGGGACATGCGTTTTGCAGTCTGTGTACCGCTTGCCGTGCCAGCCGCCGGGACGATGGCCAGGATAAACAGTACTATCGACTCAATCCACCGCTGGCGTCTACGTCGCTTCGAAACGTGCCTCCGCTGCCTGGCCTGACGCCTGACCCCCGACGCCTTCCCCCGAGAGGCTGGGACAACGGGGAGCCAATACGCTCCTTGCGTTCCTGGTCCCACTACCCAGCCTGCCCGACATATCGCTGCGACCAGATTGGAGTTAACCAGCGATGAACGACAACGACGTGCCCGAAATGCCTGACAGGCTGGAAATCAAGATAACCGCCGATGACTACGCCAAGGTCCGCGAGCTTTCCAAAACGTCGGACATCACCCATTGCATCCGCTGCCTGGCAACATCACCAGGTGGGGGCGATCCTGGGTGGGGAGCCGGAGGATTCCGCAACAGGTCGGCCGGCGACGAGATGCTTTACGTCCACCGCCTGGTGCTTTCCGCGTTTGTGGGGTCGTGCCCTCCGGGTATGGAGTGCTGCCATTGGGACGACGACAAGGCGAACAACAACGTCTGGAATCTCCGCTGGGCTTCGCGGAGCGCCAACATTAAAGACTGCGTCCGCAACGGTAGCCACAACATGGCCCGCAGAGCGCACTGCGCACGCGGACACGCATACTCGCCCGAAAACATCCGGATACGCAAATCGGGGGGACGCCGATGCGTTAGATGTGTCCGCGAGGACTGCCGCCGCCGCTATGCACGTGACAGCTACCGCCTCAGGGAGGAAGCGCGCCGTCGCTATGCGCGGAGATGGGCGCCGTTCAAGGAGGCAGGGTGACTTCGCCTCCGTTGCACCACAAGGAGAGTCCGTTCTTCGCCGCCGACCGCGCCGCCTATTGGCGCCACCTGCGCGGGCTGGGCCCGGTGGTGAAAATCGACATAGGCAAACTAGCGCTGCGCGGCTACTATCTCACCAGGCGGGACGACGTGCGCGCGGCGTTACTCGACCCGGACACGTTTGTGTCACCGCCAAAAACCTTCAAGATCAGCGCGTCCGGCGTACCGCTTCCTCAGGTGCCGCTCTCTATCGGGACGCGATCGGAGCATGCCCGTTTCGCCCGCGTCTTGCATCCTCTCTTCAGCCCCAAAGGGTTGGCCCCCTACGCTCCGGTCTTGCGCGCCCGGGCCACGACGCTGGTCGACATGGTCGCCGGCACGGGGCAGTGTGATGCAGTCAATGTCGCCGACACCTACGCATGTCAAACGCTGCTCACGGTGTGCGGAATGCCGGCAGACGACGCCACGGCGGCTGGGCTGATCCGGGCCGCAGTAATCGGCGACTCCAACGGGGCAGCCGAACTTGAACTCTTCGGGTTCCTGAATTCCGTGCTGACCGCCGAGATGGGTAATCCCCGGCGGTCGCCCGGCATTCTCTGGCCGCTACTGGAGGAAGTCAACGGCGACGATTTTCCGCTCAGCGGGGTCGAAGTGGCTGCGCTCATCCTTTTGTTGTTCTCTGTTGCGGGCGTTGAAATGGTCTCCGCGGCAATTTGTTTCACGCTTCTACATCTCGCGCACGATCCGCAACTGCGGACCCAGCTGCGCGACGACCCAGCACAGATTCCGGCGTTCGTCGAGGAAATGTTGCGGTTGGAGTCGCCAGGGCCGGCTATTCCGCGCGTCACCGCGAGGGAAGTCAATATCGGCGGCGTCACAATCCCGGCGCAAAGTGTGGTGTGGCTGAGCTTGGAAGCCGCGGGCAGAGAGAACGGCGGCGAGGAGATATCGACGGACAGCAACGGAAAGATTCAGCGGCAACGTCATTGGGCTTTCGGCGGCGGCATGCACAGATGCTTGGGCGTGCACCTTGCCCGACTCGAAATGGATGCGTTTGTGACCGAGTGGTTGAGCCGCATTCCGCAATTCGAACTAGAACCAGGCTCCGCGCCAGCCATTGTGCATAAACCGACCGGCGTGACCCACCTGGACAGCCTGATGCTGCGCTGGGAGGCCCGGTGAGCGCGCCGCCGACGCGGGCCGACCTCATCGCCGGCAGCGGCGACCATCGCTGTGATAGTCGGGCCCGACGCGGCCGCATTAGCCGCACTCAGCGACGAGCCAATGGACGCGGGTACATCTCTCGTCATGCCCGGTGGTGTGGGTTGCCGGTGGATGCTCCGGCAGTTCGTCGTTAAAACGTTGCCGTCCACCGGGTTTCCAGATGTACACCGGGCATGTGTTGGCCCCAGTGATCATCGGCGTGACGCTGGTACCGTGCGAGAGATGACAGACCCACTCGCTGGAATTCAGCAGGCACAACTCATTGCGCGCATTACACAGCGGGTGCTACGCGGCGTGCAACTCGGTGAATGGGGCCTTACCAGTCATCCGGTGGATGAGGGCAGCAGTCTTGCCCTTGATGATCAGGACTTCATGCCCGACCTTGGCCCGCGCCTCGTAAGCTCCACAGCCCGATTTCCCGCGATGAACGCCAGCGAGAACATCGTCGCTGCCGGGCAGGTATTTTCTACCGCACTCACTCAGGAACGAAAGCTCAGAACCGCGTCGGTAGCGACACTGTGCCGCTCGGCAGTCGAGGCATCAGCCAAGACAATATGGCTTCTTAGCGACACCAGCCGTGAGGTACGGCGGGCCAGGTGTCTTGGTTCTATCGAGGGTGAACGCGAGTATCAATCTAACGATATCGACATCGAGGAAGCGACTTTTGCGATTCGGACTGACGAAGCGAGACATGCTGAATACCAACGGTTTCAGCAGCGTCGCCAGAAGTTCAACGAGCGTCTGGAAGCGATCACGTCGTTGCCCGAGTCGGCGCGGGAAAGACCGCCAGGCTTCACCGGCTATGTGAACCATGCAGCCGAATGGATCGACGCGAATCCCCCGGCTGACCCCTTGGGAGAACTCAGTTCCCTCGGCATGCCTCTCCTGACGAGAAGCTTTTACTCTGTGGGGTCTAGCTTCGTTCACGGACTTAGGTGGGTGCGTGAATACATGCAGAAAGAAACGGACTTACTGCGACTGACGGTAACAGGATTCGCCACTGCCGTCATTATGATTGAGTGCGCTGTCGCTTTGCTTGAAGCGCAATCGATTAACGCAGCCAGGGCAGGCACTCGGGCACAAAACTATCCGGCTGGAATCGCTTCGACAGTCGCTTCATGGTCGGCCCGGTATCAATGAATATGGTTGTCGGCCAGATTCATTGCACCAGTTCACGGTGAGCGTGAAAACTGCTCTGGCTTCACGTCAGAACTGTCTTTTTCCCGGCATGGCAACGAGGGCCTCTGGGACGCGCTGTGCGGACGGGTGTTTGGGTCAGTAAAGCGCGTGCGGTCAGTACCGCGGCGTCGGCGTGAATGTCGTCGCGATGCAGAGGACGCCCCAAAATAGGGACAACCCATGCGGTTTTAGGCTGCCGAGGCGACCCGGCAGTATGCGTCAGGATGACGCTTTGAGTTGTATGTGGTTGGTTTGATGATATCCCGGCGGTTTACCGCAGGCCCCTGTGATATAGGTGATGTCAGATGTGCCCTCAAGGGTATTTGGATCCCACGTCATGTGGGCGTTTGTGGCGAATTGGTTAAAAGTACCGTCCGCGCAAGTTAAGTTGTTCATCGTGTCTAGTACCCATTGACCATCGCGCAAATACGCCATGCCACCCCCCGCCCCAGCTTTTACGTAGGCGCATCCGTTGCCGCAGGGACTGACGGTCCAATCGTTGGTAACCGATAGGCCACTTGGCGATGTCGAGGTCTCGGTGTAAGTGCCGTTCATCGTCGGTAGGTCAGCCCACGCCGTACCAGCTGTACCGACAGCTAAACCGGCAAACACAGCGGTCGCGGCTAAGCCTCGTACGATAGCCATGCTCTTGTTCCTTCCATTGAGCTAATCATTGCGTCAGACCCTGTTGATGGTGTACCACACGTTGAGGTTTGTCGCGATTTGGCAAACTTTGGTAATACGGCTTTAACAGCAGCTCAACCTATTTGACGTGAGCAGGGTAGAAAAATGCAGGTCAAGCTAGGTTGCAGACCGGGCTTGCTCGATCGCCTTCCCTAGCGCCTGAGCCACTCCGGCCAGATCATCGTTCATCAGGTGGCCGTATGTATCGAGGGTCATGGCGGCGGTGGCATGGCCAAGCAACCGCTGAACGACCTTTACCTTCGCACCCGTACGTTCGCACCCGCCGAGATGGCCACAGAGGCGCACGTGTGGCGCAGCGCGTGCAGTGCGATTGACGGGAAGTCCGGGGTTCTCACTTCACCGTCATCAGCCAGCTCTTGTTGGCGCTTGGCTTTGGCCGCGTCCCGCACGGTCGCCAGTGCCCTGTCGAATACCCCGCGGTACTCACCCAGCGGCAGATGCCCGCCCTTACGACTCGGGAACAGGAAGCTCGCCCCTCAGGCGTTCCCAGACGGGTTCGGGCACCAGTACACGACGTGACCGTTTGGTCTCGTTGTCCGTTTCCACGATGCCTTGTCCTGCGACGTATGTTGCCGAGGCGCGGACTGTGATCTCCCGATCACCGACGTCCTTCCTCCGCAGCGCAGCGGCTTCACCAAACCGGCATCCGCAGTAGCCCAACACCAAAGTCAGGGTCTCGAAGCGGGCCGTCTCCTTAGCTAGGTCGAGAAGCTGCGGATGGGTGAGGTAACGCTGCTCCGCCTCGGTGGTTTCGGGCAGGTCATGGCGGCGGTTGATCTCGGCGGCGATGTTCTTCGTCGCCAACCCGGCGTTCGCGGCGTGCTTGTACACCGCGCCCACGAGCTGGTGGGTCTGAATGATCCGGCTTGCCGACAGGCACCAACCACCCCGCCTGTACCCGGCGTTCGCTGGATCGGCATGGATCAGTTTTTGCGATCTGCATGCAATCGCGACCTGACCAACGGCGAAGTCGCCGGCCATTCTGGGCACTTACCTGCGGTTATCCGAGTGCCCCCAGTCGGACTCGAACCGACACTGGACGGATTTTAAGTCCGCTGCCTCTGCCAATTGGGCTATGGGGGCCCGGCGGCGAATGTAGCGCGCGCAGCGGTGATCGGGGACATCGCGTCCCCTCAAATTTGGCCTCTCACCGGACGTGCGCCCCAGCCGCTCTTCGCGTAGGATCCGCGCGCCGCGCGCCTCTTGCTGTTTTGACGCCGTAATCAACATGACACCGCTATGTCGCCGAACAGAAGCTTGTTAAAACTGCCGGCACCTACGTTAAAAAGCCGTAAACGGCTGTCCCCCTCGCGCTTCCGGCCGCGACTGTTGAGGCGTGGATCGCTAGCGTTACGCCAACGCACAGGAGCCGGTACGCCAACGCACAGGGTCGGCCCGGAGCTTTGGGTCGGCATTGACACACATTAGGAGCAATAGATGTCGTTTCTAAGAACCATTCCCCAAGAGTTGCTCTCTGCGGCGGCGCAGCTGGAAGGCATCGGCACTTCACTGACGGCGCAGAACGCGGGCGCCGCGGCACCGACGACCTCGATCGCTCCGGCAGCCTCTGACCCGGTATCGATGCTGCAGGCGGGTATCTTCTCGTCGTACGGCACCCTGTATCAACAGCTCGCCGCCGAGGCCCACGCCATTCAGCAGCAGTTCACCAGCACCCTGGGGCTGAGCTCCGGTACCTACTCAGCGACCGAAGCCTCCAACGCCGCGGCGGCCGACCCCCCCGGCCCCATCAGCGGCATCATCAACGCTATAAGCGAGCTGTTGGGTGGCCCCGTCACGAGCGTTGGCGGCCAACCGTTCAGCCTGTCCGGTAACGCTGCGAACTTCCTTAACTTCGAGACCGGGAACTGGGCCTCAGCCATGTCCGACGTCCTCGGTGTGGCCGGTGGTGGTCTGCTGCCCGCCGCCGGCGCCGACGCCGCCGACGTCGGCGCGGTGGATGCCGTGGACACGGTCTCGCCAGCGGCAGGCATGGGCGGTATGGGCGCCGTTGGGATGATGCCGGTGGGAGGCCTGGGCCAGGCGACGATGGTCGGCAGCTTGTCGGCCCCGCCGAGTTGGGCCGGATCGGTCACCCCGGGGGCAGGCGTTACTGCCGCGACGCCGCTCGAGACTGTGGGCTGGACCGCCGCCGCGCCGCAGGCAGCGCCGGGGACATTCGTGCCAGGCGTGCCCGGAATGGCCTCGGCCGCGCGCAACTCCGCCGGCTTTGGTGCGCCGCGCTACGGCGTCAAGCCCATCGTCATGCCAAAGGTGGCGGCGGTCTAGGCGGCCGGCACCGACGCGGTCGCGCGAACTCAACCAGAAGCGAAATTCGGACAAAGGGAACGAGATACAGAGATGGTCTTTCCATTTGCAGCTTTGCCGCCTGAGATCAATTCAGGATTCTTGTACAGCGGCGCCGGTTCAGGACCGCTGCTGGCCGCGTCGACGGCTTGGAGCAACCTGGCGGCGGAGCTGAGCACCACAGCGACCTCCTGGGATTCGATCATCGGCACGCTGACCGGCGAGCAGTGGACGGGTGCGGGGTCGGCAGCGGCGGCGGCCGCGGCCCAGCCGTATGTCGGCTGGCTGACCCAGACGTCGGCGGCAGCCGAGCAGGCCGCCGCCCAGGCGCAGGCGTCGGCGGCGGCCTATGAGGCGGCGTTTGCGGGGGTCGTGCCACCGCCGGAGATCGCTGCCAACCGGTCGCTGCTGGCGACGCTGGTGGCGACGAACTTCCTGGGGATCAACACGCCGGCGATCGCGGCCACCGAGGCCCAGTACGCCGAGATGTGGGTCCAGGACGCCGTCACGCTAACCACCTACGAGGCTGCCTCGACGGCTGCCGCGGTCCTTCAGCCGCTGACTCCCGCGGCGCCGACCACCAGCCCGGCCGCCGCGGCCACCCAATCCCTCGCAGTTACTCAAGCAGCCACCGCCACGCCGGCGGCATCGGGCTTGACTGGGATCCTGTCCGACCTGACGGGGTTGATTTCCGGCGGCGACCCGGCGTCTATCGGTACCGGTCTATTCAACTTGTTGCCTGCACCTGTGCAGAGCTTCCTGACCGCGGTTGACGGCTTCATCGGCACCCCGTTGATTTTCAACGGCGTCCAGGAGGTTGGTGTCACGGCGGCATGGTTCGTCGGTAACACCATTCCGACCGCGATATCGCTGGGGCACACGCTTGCCGCCACGACGCCGGCCGCGATTGTAGGAGTCAGCAGCGTCACACCGCTGACCGGTGCGGCGGCCATCGGGGAAGGGACCCTGGTCAACAGTGTCATGGGATCCGGCGCGGCGGCGGGTCTGGGCGGGGCGTCCGCGGTCGGCGGTCTGTCGGTGCCGGCCGCCTGGTCGTCGGCCGCCCCGGCGACGTTGGCTTCTTCTACGGCTCCGCTCGAGGGCAGTGGCTGGACCGCCGCGACCGACGAGGCCGCCGCCGGCGGGCCGGTTTCGGGGATGATGCCCGGGATGGCGGCGGCCGGCAAGGGCGCGGGTGCCTTCGCCGGGCCGCGCTACGGGTTCAAGCCCATCGTTATGCCCAAGCAGGTCGTCGTGTGATGCCTAAGCAGGTTGTCGTGCGATGCCTAAGCAGGTCGTCGTGTGATGAGGGAAAAAGGGGGGACATGTCACGCGTTTGAGGCCACTAATTAACCGCTAAGCCGTAATGAGTCCGTCATGCGGCTACCACCGCACCGATCAATTGCACAAACTTCTACAAACTGATGGCTTCTCGATAAGGAGACAGGAAACATGGCAATACGCTTTATGACCGACCCGCACTCGATGCGGGCGATGGCGGGTCGCTTCGAAATGCACGCCCAGACCGTGTCGGACGAGGCCCGCAAGATGTGGGCGTCCTCGCAGAACATCGCTGGCGCTGGCTGGAGCGGGACCGCGCAGCTGACCTCCTACGACACGATGGGTCAGATGAATCAGGCCTTCAACAACATCGTGAACATGCTGCACGGGGTGCGCGACGGGCTGATCCGTGACGCCAACAACTACGAGTCGCAAGAGCAGGCCTCGCAGCAGATCCTCAGCAGCTAGCCTTCGAAAACTACTGCTGCCCAAACACTTTCAACTTAGGAGGACGTAAGCAATGACCATTAACTACCAGTTCGGCGATGTCGACGCCCATGGCGCCCTCATCCGGGCCCAGGCCGCATCATTGGAAGCCGAGCACCAGGCCATCGTTCGTGATGTGCTTGCTGCCGGTGACTTCTGGGGCGGCGCCGGTTCGGTGGCCTGCCAAGAGTTCATCACCCAGTTGGGACGCAACTTCCAGGTGATCTACGAGCAGGCCAACGCCCACGGCCAGAAGGTGCAATCGGCCGGTAGCAACATGGCCAGCACCGACAGCGCCGTCGGCTCCAGCTGGGCCTAACACCACACCTTCAAAGGGGCCGCACACCGTTTGGTGTGCGGCCCCTTTTTCGTTGCATAGACGACTTGTTCGACCGGCCCGCCGCGGTTACCCGGCGACCGGCGAACGCGGAATCAGCGAGGCGCGAAACCCAATCCGCTGAACTGCACCTCCGGATTCGCGCCCGACCATGCCGCCCAGTGGCAGCTTGGAAACGCCTGCGCCGCTTGCCGCCGACGGCATCGCACCATACCCACCCGGCATGACGTTGGCGTCGAGTACGGGCGCCGGTGCAGCCACCGAAAGCGCGTCGGCCCAACTCGGCGGCACCGACAAGGTGCCGAGTGAGGCCGCTTGACCCACGCTCGCCGACGCTCCTCCGTCCAGACCTGCCAATGGCCCGACGCTTCCTAAACCACTCAGGGGTCCCAGGCCTCCCTCGCCCCCCAAAATCGAACCCGCGCCCTCGAAGTCCAGCCCCAGGCCGACCGTGTCGAAACCAAGTCCACCTACGTCGGTACCCAAGCCCGCAGCATCGGAACCCAGGCCGGCCGCATCGGAGGCCACGCCGAACGTATTCCCGCCCATCGCAGATGCAGCGCTCGCGGCCAGGCTCGACAAGACCCCCGCCCCTGCGCTGGCGCTCTTGGTTACGCTCTTGCCCGAGGAGCCGGTCAGACTCGACAGGGCACCGATCGGGGCGGAAGCCCCCGACGATCCCAGTGCCGCCGCGCTGCCCATCGCCGTCGGCGACAGCCCCAAGGTGGACCCCGATCCAGGGGTTGCCAAACCCTGCAGAGCTTGGGGCACTGAGGAAATCAATTGCATCGACGTGGCCTGGGCCTTGGTACCGGCCTCGGCGCCCGCCGCTTGGGCGACCGCGCCGGCCTGGCCGGCAAGCCCGCCCGGATTGGTCGTCTGCGGCGGCGACGTGAAGGTCGTAAATGCCGAGGCGGAAGCCGAACTGGCAGCGTAGTTGTACATCGCCGTAGCATCCTGGGCCCACATTTCGCTGTACTCCGCCTCGGTGGCCATGATCGCCGGCGTGTTCTGACCCAGAAAGTTGGTCGCGATCAACGTCATCAGCTGAACACGGTTCGCCACGATCATCGGCGGCGGCACCGTCATCGCGTAAGCCGTTTCATAAGCGGCCGCGGCGGCGGTGGCCTGGCTGGCCGCCTCCTCACATTGGGCAGCGGTGGCGCTCATCCACAGCAGGTAGGGCGTGACCGCGCCCGCCATCGACATCGACGAAGGCCCCATCCACGATTCGTCGGTCAGGCCCGAGATCACCGACTGATAGCCGCTGGCGGCGGTGTGCAGTTCGGCGGCCAGCCCGTCCCACCCCGCCGAGGCGGCCAGCAGGGTCGCGGGCCCGGGACCCAGATACATCCGGCCGGAGTTGACCTCCGGCGGCAATGCTCCAAAATCCATCACTGGCCCCTATCTGTAGTTCAGTTTGCTGGCCGTGTTACTTCGGCCTCGCATTGGTGACCTCGGTAGCCGCGGGTCAGTCATGTGGTCCAAGACACGTCGTAAATTGCAGGGGATTGCGTACCGCTCTGCAGACCGGGAGCAGGCGGGTGAAGCGAAGTAATTCGCCGCACTCACCGAAAACTCAGAGGCAGCCGTCTGCACCACCCAGTCGACGGGAACCGATATGGCTACATCTTCAGTGACCGTCGCAAAGCCCGCCGAACCGAAGCCCGGCAACACGCCGACGGCCGCCAATGGCATCCGTGACGGTGCGCTCACCAGATTTGTTACGAAAAGCATTGATACTTCCTGATATTCGTAACATTGCGTAATTTCGCGTTAACAAAGACCGGGACGCCGTCGTTCTCAGCCGTGATGCGCACGTCTTGGGCATCGATGGCGGCTGCCGAACTTGAGCGTTTCGCGATCAATCGAATCCATTCGTGCACTGATGATTTCGAGAACTGCCCCTTGTAGTGGCTCAGCCCTCTCAAGCCAACGGCTATGTATTCCAGTATTTTTGGGAAGACGATTCATCTCAAGTTGGCTGATGCAACACATACAAAACACATATATGACCCTCCGGTAGCGCGGGCCCCGGATCGCGCTTAGATTTGAGAACTCTATGAAATCCATGACAACCTCATATGCGCTTGACAGAATGTAGGAACATGACCGCAATGACGGGATACGCGGGCAGCCAGCGGCCGCGCCAGGCTATCCTCGGGCAGCTGCCCCGGATCTATCGTGCCGATGGATCACCGATCCGGGTTTTGCTGGTCGACGACGAGCCGGCGCTGACCAACCTGGTGAAGATGGCGCTGCACTACGAAGGCTGGGTTGTCGAAATCGCCCACAACGGACGCGAGGCCATAGCCAAGTTCGAAAAGGTCAACCCCGACGTGCTGGTCCTCGACATCATGCTCCCCGACGTGGACGGGCTGCGGATTCTCGAGCGGGTCCGCGAATCCGACGCCTACACCCCCACGCTGTTCCTCACCGCGCGCGATTCGGTGATGGACCGGGTGACCGGCCTCACCGCAGGCGCCGACGACTACATGACCAAGCCGTTCAGCCTGGAGGAGCTGGTCGCCCGACTGCGCGGGTTGCTGCGCCGCTCCACCCAGCTGACCCCACCCGCCGCCGAGGCTCTCAAGGTCGGCGATCTGCGAGTCGACACCGCCAGCCGCGAAGTCACCCGCGACGGTGAACCGGTGTCGCTTTCCTCGACCGAGTTCGAACTGCTTCGCTTCCTCATGCGCAATCCGCGCCGGGCGCTGAGCCGCGCCGAGATCCTCGACCGGGTCTGGAATTACGACTTCGCCGGGCGCACAAGCATCGTCGATCTGTACATCTCTTACCTGAGAAAGAAGATCGATTCCGGCCGAGAGCCGATGATCCATACCGTCCGCGGAGTTGGATACATGCTGCGGCCGCCGGAATGAGCCGCGAGCGAAACACTCCCCTGTGGCTCCCCCGTTCCTTGCGCCAGCAGTTGTTGTTGGGCGTATTGGCTGTCGTCAGCGTGGTGCTGGCGGCGGTCGGCGTCGTCTCCGTGCTGAGCCTGCGCGGCTATGTCACCACGATGAACGACGCGGAGGTCGCCAAATCCCTGCACGCGTTCAGCCACTCATACGACCGATACCGCAATGGCGAACATACTTCGGCGCATGCCGGCACTCCGCCGGTGGCCCAGGCGCTGCTGGAGTTCACCGGACAAACGCCGGGAAACCTCATAGCAGTGCTGCACGACGGCGTCGTGATCGGCTCGGCGGTCTTCTCCGAAGACGAACCGCGACCCGCGCCGCCCGACGTTGTGCGCGCCATCGAAGCGCAGTCGTGGCCCGACGCCCCGCCGCGCACCGAGAAACTGGGCAGCCTGGGTTCCTATCGGGTTGACTGCCTCATCGAGGGACCCGACACCCTGGTCGTCGGGGTATCGCTTAACCTCGCCAACCGAATCATCGCGCGCAAAAACATCACCACCACAGCGCTTGTGGTGAGCGCGCTGCTGGTCACCGCGGCACTTACGGTTTGGGTGGTCGGGTACACCCTTCGGCCGCTGCGCCGGGTCGCCGCGACCGCCGCCGAGGTCGCCGCGATGCCGCTCACTGGTGACGACCAACGGATCGGCGCGAGAGTAGCGCCGCAGGATACCGACCCGGATAACGAAGTCGGAATCGTCGGAAACACGTTGAATCGGTTGCTGGACAACGTGGATAGCGCCCTGGCGCATCGCGCCGATTCCGACCTGCGGATGCGGCAATTCATCACCGACGCCAGCCACGAGCTGCGAACCCCGCTAGCTGCGATTCACGGTTATGCCGAACTCACCCGCCAAGACAGCTCGGCACTGCCGCCGACCACCGAGTACGCGCTGGCCCGCATCGAGTCGGAAGCCCGGCGCATGACCTCACTCGTCGACGAGCTGCTGCTGCTCTCCCGCTTGGGCGAGGGCGAAGATCTGCAGACCGAAGACGTCGACCTGGCCGACCTCGTCATCAACGCGGTAAACGACGCGGCCGTCGCGGCGCCGACCCACCATTGGGTCAAAGACCTGCCCGACGAGCCGGTGTGGGTCCGCGGGGATCATGCCCGGCTGCACCAACTCGTCAGCAATCTGCTCAACAATGCGCGGGTGCACACACCGCCCGGCGTTACCGTGACCACGGGGATCACCCGCCACCACAACGGCGCCGGCGCATACGCGGAACTGACGGTTGATGACGATGGGCCCGACATCGACGCGGATATCCTCCCCCGGCTCTTCGAGCGGTTCGTCCGCGCGGACAAGTCCCGAACCAACGGGTCAGGCAATGGTTTGGGCCTGGCGATCGTCAGTTCGATCGTCAAGGCCCATCGCGGCTCGGTCAGCGCCGAATCCGCCAACGGCCGAACGGTCTTTCGGGTGCGGATTCCGATGATCGAGAAATCCGATCACACGTAGCGCGTAGATAACGAGGCCGGAACCGCCAGGGCGGTCCGGTGAAGTGACTAGACGGCTATGGCGCGCTGCATCGCGATCTCGAAATCGAATTCGTCGGGATCGCCGGCGGTGCGCAGGACCGTGCGGGTTGTGGTGTTGACGAGGAACGTCCACCCTCCCTTGAGCGCGACGCCATCACGCCCGATCCGGTTGACCCGCTGGTATTCGGGATGATCGGCGATCGGGCAGGCCGCTATTGGCAGCAGCCGGGTTTCCGGGGCCTGTTCGCGTACGAGCGCGATCGCGGTGATCGCGAGCTCCGCCGGATCGGTGATCTCGCCGTATGTGCGCTTTTCCATTCGCTATGCTCGCGCGCGTTTTCCAGAGGCTGGCCGCTTTCCATGGTTGGCGTTTTTCTTCCGACGGGCGCGCTTCTTGTCGGCTCGTTTGGACATCGCGTCGCGTCCTTTCTTTGTCAGTGCAGCGCCGACTCGACGAGGTGAGCGCTGAGTTTCGCCAGCCGGCTGCGGGCGCGCGGGTTCTCGACGAGCTCCGCGGCCGTCGCGAGGCTCAGGCCGTCGTAGTAGCCACCGTCGACCACGGGATATGTGGGTGATCCCAGCGTGGTCAGGATCGGTGCGGCCTCCTCGGCCGGTCGGCCGAGGCGGCCGTAGATGGGCAGCAGCCGGGTCCGGAATACACCGGGATGGACGCTGAGCGCGGTAAACGAAGCGCCGCCCGCCTCAGCCAGCGACTTGGCGTACATCGTCAGGGCGAGCTTGGACTGTGCGTAAGCTGCAAGCGGCCAGTACTGGTCGCCGGCCAGGTTCGTCCACTTGATGTTTCCCCCAGAGTGCATCACCGAGGACACGTTGATGACTCGTCCGCCGGCGCTGGCTAGCCGGGGCACCAGTTTCGTGGTTAACAGGTACGGCGCGAGGTAGTTGACCTGGAAGGTCAGCTCCTGGCCGTGCTGCGTGTAGGTGCGTCGCTCGGGTGCGGCGACCGCCGCGTTGTTGACCAGCACATCCAGCGCCGGCAGGGCCGCGGCGAGCGTGTCGGCTAGGCCGGCGACCTCATCCAGGCGGGTGAAGTCGGCGACGACCAGGTACAGGCGCAGCGGTTCCGCGCCGTCTTTCACCAGGCGCGTCATCGCCTTTTCACCGCTGTCCTGGTCCGGGGCGTGCAGATACACGGTCGCGCCTTCATCGACAAACCGGCGGGCCGTTGCATAACCGATGCCGTCGGTGGCGCCGGTGACGAGAACTGTGGGAGAGGTGGAAACAAGTTCGGACATAATAGCTTTCGCAATCTGAAGGTACGACTGCAGACATCGCGTGATGCGACGCGGCAGCAGGTGCAATCGAAATCGGATAGGAATGAAGCGAATCGAGAAGGGTCTGAATCGTCGAGCGGCTAAACAGCCCGGGTCAGAGGCTGATTCGCCTGCGCGACGGCGGTTCGTCCGCCCAGCCCACACCGTAAAGCGCCAGCACCGAAGGCACTGCGAGAGCAACAGCAGTGGTGTGGGTCATGGGACGCATTGCAGCAGGCCGCGACCCGTGCAGGCAACGCACGTTACGACTTCTTGACGCGACAGGGGCTTTTCTTGATGGTTTTTTGACGCCGCGACGCGCGTCATGGCCAGATCGTTGTGCCACAGTCCATTTGCCAAGTCAGTACGCTGTACTTGTCGCTCAGCCCAAGTAGCGAGGAGCCGATGTTTCTTGTGCCGACACGGATATCGGGGCCTGAATTCTTAGTCCCCGAATGCATTGCGTGGAACCGCTGCATCACCTTCGTTTGACCCTTGCGCTTTGCGGTTGTCGCCGACCAGGCCAAGATTCGGAGCGGGATCGCCCTTGTCCCTTCCGACCCAAGTACCAGACGGTCAGCAAGGTTGATGCCGCGGCGACGGCCAGGGGAATCTGCGACAGCGCGTTAGACATGGCTGGTCTCCTCGAGACGGTCGTAAGCTTCCCACCAGGTGGCCTCATGCTCGACCGCTGAGATCGCACCGATCGTCAACATGTGGTCGGCGCGGATCAGCATCTGGACCAGGGTTTGCCATTCGGCGTACCTGCGTCGCTCATGCGCGTCGGCGGTTCCAGGCATGAGAATGACTGACATGGACCTGACTTGCACGCGGGCGGGTCCGGCCAGCAGGAAGAGCAGCGCGCCGATGCTCGCGTAGACCGCCACGGCGACTGCCAGCACCGTACGGGGTGAGGACACCGCGTTGCCGAGCATCATGATTGCGAGCAGTCCGAGCACGGCGCCGCCCAGCGGCCACCCCCGCCACAGCCGCGCCAGCCGCCGATCGGCGGTACTGGTTCCAGGCGGGTAGATGATCAACCGAGAGCGCCGAACACCGTACCGGCTGACCACGGCATCAAACGATCCCCACGGGTGGGCGCCGTCGAGCAGCCGACACCACCAACTCGGTCCTGCCGGTCCCTCTGGGGTCGGTGGGGGTACACCCGGTTCAGCATTTCGATGTTGGGTGCTTCGCATAGACCCAGGTGTACGCCGAGCTGGTGACGCCGGCTGCAACCCAAACGGCATCCATACGCTTAAGGCCCGAACATTTACGCGACCTTATCGACCCGGCGGCGAACCCGGCGCGCATGAGCCAGCAGGCGACGTCGTTCCGATCCGGGTGGTGCCAGCATCACCCGGTAGCAGGCACAACTTGCGCTTATCGGGGCCGGTCAGTTAGATATCCGCCGTGGTAGTGAACGCTACGATGTTCGTTCGGCGGGCGGCTGCACCGATGTGATGCCACGCCTTGGTGTGGTGTGGCCACAGTGGCAGCGAGAAGAGCTGCGCACCAATTTGTGGTTGGTTCCGACGATCGTAATACTTGGTGCGCTCGGGCTTTTCGGGCTTACCCTGCGGCTGGACCAAGCCGCTTACCACGGTCGGTTCCGACCTCCAACGTGGGTGATCAGCGGCACCGCCGACGCGGCGCGTCAGATCCTGACCTCGATCGCGGCGTCGGTGATCACCGTCGTCGGCATCGTCTTTTCCATCACGATCGTGACATTGACGCTGGCGTCGACGCAGTTTGGTCCGCGGATGCTGCGCAACTTCATCCGCGACCGCGGCACGCAGCTCACGCTGGGGACGTTCGTGGCAACGTTCGTGTACTGCGTTGTGGTGCTGGTGTCGATCGGACCCGGCGATCGGGGCGAGTTCGTCCCCCACATCTCGATCACGACCGCTTTCGGCCTGGTGCTAATCGATCTCGCGGTGCTGATCTACTTCATTCACCACATCGCCACCCAGATCCAGCTGCCACAGGTGATCGCCGGCATCGCCAAAGACCTGGCCCAAGCCGTCGCCGTGCAGAGCGCCGACCAGCCGCGGTTCGCTGCGCAAGAGCCTGAGCAAGGTCTCTCGCTCGACGAGCTGCTCGCCAGGATCGAAACCTCCGGCAGCGTCATTCGCACCCCCAAAAGCGGCTACCTGCAATTCATCCGCCACCAGACGCTGATCCGCATCGCCACCGAGGCGGACGCGGTGATCCGGCTGCCCTATCGCCCCGGGCACTTCCTCGTTGAAGGCCGTGAACTGGCCAGCGTCTGGCCTTCCGACGCCGCCGAGCGGGTGGCCGACTACCTGGCCCGGGCTCAGGCAACCGGACCGCACCGCACCCTGACACAGGACGTCGCCTTCGGCGTCGATCAGCTCGTCGAGATCGCCATCCGAGCGCTATCCCCGGCCGTCAACGACACCTTCACCGCACTAACGTGCATCGACTGGCTCAGCGACTGCCTGTGCAAGATCGCACCGGTATGGACGCCCACCCAAGTTCATCGCGACAATCGCGGAGTCATCCGCGTCATCTCCGATCAAGTCAGCTACGAGCGGCTGGTGCAGCGAGCCTTTGAAAAGATCCGCCAAGCTGGCCGGGGGATGCCGGCGGTGATGATCCGCCAGCTCGACGCGTTAACGACAATCATGGAACAAACGACCGACCCGCAACGCGCACAAGTCCTGATGGATCAAGCGGCCATGATCCAGCGCGCGAATGTCGAATCGGTTCCCGATGAGTCCGACCGCGCGGACGTCGATCGCCGATACGTCGCATTACGAGCCCTCCACGAACGGCTCAACGAATAAGACCGTTTCCCCCAATTGCTCGCCTCAGGCAGGGTTCATGGGCGTTCCCGTGCGCGGTATGGCGGAGCTTCTCACAGTCCTTGTCGCGGTTGGCGATTGGTAACAGTGCGAGCTGTTTGTACCCGTTCGGCGTGGAGATGGTGGTGGAGGGCCGTAAAGAAAACGTAAAGGTGCCCTGCGACGCCGTTAGGAAAGTGTCAACCAAAGGCCCTATCCGGCCGGTCCCGTTTACTTTCAAGCTGACCTTGCCTCCGAGGACTGCGCTGTGGCTGACTCGATGAGGTCCTTTCGTATGCACGTGACTGGCGCGGAACGGAGACAAGATGGGCGTGTTGGCATTCATCGTGCTGACGGTGGCGGTTTTCGCCGTGCTCGGACTGGTGCAGAAGTTGGTCGAACGGCTATGAACTACGAAAACATCGTCGGCTTGGCGCTTTCCATCCTTCTCGCGCTGTATCTCGCGGGTGCCCTGCTGTTCCCAGAGAGGTTCTAGTGAGCACAACAACAGCGGGGATCATCTTCCTCCTCGTTCTCGTCGCGGCACTGGTGGTGGTGCATGTGCCCCTCGGCGATTACATGTATCGGGTGTACACGTCGAAGAAGGACCTGCGCGTCGAGTCGGTGATCTATCGGCTGATCGGTGTTGATGCGCGCTCGGAGCAGACGTGGGGCGCCTACGCCCGAAGCGTCTTGGCGTTCTCGTCGATCAGCATCCTGTTCCTGTTCGTGTTCCAGCTCGTGCAGGGCAAGTTGCCGTTGCATCTGCATGATCCGGCCACAAAAATGACCCCTGGGCTGGCGTGGAACACCGCGGTCAGCTTCACCACCAATACCAACTGGCAGGCCTACTCCGGTGAGTCCACCGACGGTCATTTAGTGCAGATGGCCGGCCTGGCGGTGCAGAACTTCGTCTCGGCCGCCGTCGGCATGGCAGTGGCGATCGCGCTGGTGCGCGGGTTCGCCCGCAGGCGCACCGGCGATCTGGGTAACTTCTGGGTCGACCTGGTGCGCACGGTGCTGCGCATCCTGCTACCGATCGCGATCATCGGCGCGATCGTGCTGATCGCCGGCGGCGCGATCCAGAACTTCCACCTGCACGATCAGGTCGTGACCACGCTGGGGGGTGCCCAGCAGACGATCACCGGCGGCCCGGTGGCCAGCCAGGAAGTCATCAAGGAGCTTGGCACCAACGGCGGCGGGTTCTACAACGCGAACTCCTCGCACCCGTTTGAGAACCCGACCGTCTGGACCAACTGGCTGGAGATCTTCCTGCTGCTGGTGATCAGCTTCTCGCTGCCGCGCACGTTCGGGCGAATGGTGGGCAGCAAGAAGCAGGGCTATGCGGTCGCATCGATCATGGCGACGCTGTATGGGATCAGCGTGTCGTTAATGCTGTGGCTCCAGTTGCAGCATCACGGCACGGCGCCGACCTCGATCGGCGCGGCGATGGAGGGAGTCGAGCAGCGGTTCGGCATCGCCAACTCGGCAGTGTTCGCCGACTCGACAACGCTCACCTCTACCGGTGCCGTCGACTCGTTCCACGACTCCTACACCAGCCTCGGCGGGATGATCGCGCTGTTCAACATGCAGCTCGGGGAGGTCGCCCCTGGCGGCACCGGCTCTGGCCTGTACGGCCTGCTGATCCTGGCGGTGATCACCGTCTTCGTCGCCGGACTGATGGTCGGGCGCACACCGGAATACCTCGGCAAGAAGATCAACCCCCGCGAAATCAAGCTCGCCGCAAGCTATTTCCTGGTCATGCCGGTGATCGTGCTGGTCGGCACCGCGATCGCGATGGCGCTGCCGGGCGAACGCGCCGGCATGCTCAACAGCGGCCCGCACGGGCTGTCGGAGGTGTTGTACGCGTTCACCTCCGCGACCAACAACAACGGGTCGGCATTCGCCGGAATCAGCGTCAACACCGACTGGTACAACACCGCCCTCGGGCTGGCGATGGCATTCGGCAGATTCCTGCCAATCGTGCTGGTGCTCGCCCTGGCCGGCTCGCTGGCCAAGCAGGGCACCACGCCGGAATCGGTGGGCACACTGCCCACCCATCGGCCACAGTTCGTCGGAATGGTCGCCGGCGTCACGGTGATTCTCGTTGCCCTCACGTTCCTGCCCATGCTCGCGCTCGGGCCCCTCGCTGAAGGAATCCACTGATGACCGCGACCACCATCGATTCGGCTGCGCAGACGCAGCCCGCGACCCCCGCGAGCACGAAACGGGTACAGGGCGGCTTGCTCGATCCGAAGATGCTGTGGAAGTCGACGCCGGATGCGCTGCGCAAACTCGACCCGCGCACCCTGTGGCGCAACCCGGTGATGTTCATCGTCGAAATCGGCGCCGCCTGGAGCACCGTGTTGGCGATCATCAACCCGACATGGTTCGCGTGGTTGATCGTGGTCTGGCTGTGGCTGACCGTGCTGTTCGCCAATCTCGCGGAGGCGGTCGCAGAAGGCCGCGGCAAGGCCCAGGCCGAAACGCTGCGCCGAGCCAAAACCCAGACCGTGGCCCGGCGGCTCAAGAACTGGGAACCTGGCGCTCCCGCCGTGGAGGAAGACGTTGCTGCGCCGCTGCTACAACAGGGCGACATGGTCGTGGTCGAGGCCGGGCAAGTGATACCCGGTGACGGCGACGTGCTGGAAGGCATCGCCTCGGTGGACGAATCGGCGATCACCGGTGAGTCGGCGCCGGTGATCCGCGAGTCCGGCGGTGACCGCTCGGCGGTCACCGGCGGCACCACCGTGCTGAGCGACCGGATCGTCGTGAAAATCACCCAAAAGCCCGGAGAAAGCTTCATCGACCGGATGATCGCGCTCGTCGAGGGCGCCAATCGGCAGAAAACCCCCAACGAGATCGCGCTGAACATCCTGCTGGCCGCGTTGACGATCATCTTCGTCTTCGCCGTCGCGACCCTGCAGCCGCTGGCGATCTACTCCAAGATGAATAACCCCGGTGTCCCCGACACCCAGGCGCTCAACACAAATGGTGTCACCGGGATCGTGATGGTGTCGCTGCTCGTGTGCCTGATCCCCACGACGATCGGCGCGCTTCTGTCGGCCATCGGCATCGCCGGCATGGACCGGCTGGTGCAGCGCAACGTGCTCGCGATGTCCGGGCGCGCGGTGGAAGCCGCCGGCGACGTCAACACGTTGCTGCTCGACAAGACGGGCACCATCACCCTGGGCAACCGGCAGACCGCCGCCTTCCTCCCCGTCGACGGAGTCTCCCCTGAGCAGCTGGCCGACGCCGCGCAGTTGTCCAGCCTCGCCGACGAAACGCCGGAAGGACGCTCGGTCGTTGTTTTCGCCAAACAGCACTTCGGGCTGCGCGCGCGCACGCCGGGCGAGCTCGCGCAAGCCCAATGGGTGGCCTTTTCCGCCGCGACACGGATGTCGGGTGTCGACCTCGACGGGC
Organism: uncultured Actinomycetota bacterium; assembly: GCA_963728815.1. Classification (GTDB taxonomy): domain Bacteria; phylum Actinomycetota; class Actinomycetes; order Mycobacteriales; family Mycobacteriaceae; genus Mycobacterium. Next base: position 1,370 of record CAVSLH010000007.1, on the reverse strand, counting down.
ACATGCTGCGCAAGGGCGCGGCCAGCTCGGTCGCGGACTGGGTACGCGGGCAAGGCGGTAAGGTTCCCCCCCAGCTCGGCGTGATCGTCGACGGCATCTCCGCCAGCGGCGGCACCCCGCTGGTCGTCGGGGAGCGCCTCAATGGCGAGGCGGCAGTGCTGGGTGTCATCCACCTCAAGGACGTCGTCAAGCAGGGCATGCGTGAGCGGTTCGATGAGATGCGGCGGATGGGCATCCGGACGGTGATGATTACCGGCGATAACCCGTTGACCGCCAAGGCGATTGCCGACGAGGCCGGTGTGGACGACTTCCTCGCCGAGGCCACGCCCGAGGACAAGCTCGCGCTGATCAAGCGTGAGCAAGAAGGCGGCAAGCTGGTCGCGATGACCGGCGACGGCACCAATGACGCGCCGGCGTTGGCTCAGGCCGACGTGGGCGTGGCGATGAACACCGGCACGTCGGCCGCCAAAGAGGCGGGCAACATGGTCGACCTCGACTCCGACCCCACCAAGCTCATCGAGATCGTCGAGATCGGCAAGCAGCTGCTGATCACCCGCGGAGCGCTGACCACCTTCTCGATCGCCAACGACATCGCGAAGTATTTCGCGATCATCCCGGCAATGTTCGTCGCGCTGTTCCCCGGGCTGGACATGATCAACATCATGCGGCTGCACAGCCCGCAGTCGGCGATCCTGTCGGCGGTGATCTTCAACGCGATCGTCATCGTGGCACTGATCCCATTGTCGCTGCGCGGCGTGCGCTACACACCGAGCAGCGCTTCAAAACTGTTGAGCCGCAACCTCTACGTCTACGGGCTCGGCGGCATCGTCGCCCCGTTCATCGGGATCAAGCTGATCGACCTGATCGTCCAATTCGTCCCCGGGATGTCCTGATATGAAGTTCTCCAATTTCTTCCGCATGCACTGGGCGGCCTTCCGCGCGCTGCTGGTGCTGACCGTAATCGTCGGTCTCGCCTACCCGCTGTTCATCTGGCTGGTCGCGCAGATTCCGGGACTGCACGACAAGGCCGAGGGGTCGATTCTCACCGTCAACGGCAAGCCGGTCGGCAGCCGGCTGATCGGCCAGCTGTTCACCGACAAGGACGGCAACCCACTGCCGCAGTACTTCCAGAGTCGCCCCTCGGCGGCCGGCAACGGCTACGACCCACTGTCGTCGAGCGCGAGCAACCTCGGGCCGGAAAGCATCGTCGACACACCCGCCGATCCGGCGCAACTGGCGGCCGGCAAGTCCGCCTCCGATGCCGGCTTCAAGCCCAGCCTGCTCACCCAGGTGTGCTCGCGCAGCGCCGCGGTGGGCCAACTGGAGGGTGTGGATGGGTCACGTCCGTTCTGCACAGGCGGCGGTGTGGG
>CAVSLH010000006.1:0-313929 GCA_963728815.1 uncultured Actinomycetota bacterium | reverse complement strand
CTAGGGTCGGCGGTGACCCACTGAGATGTGTGAGATTGGAGGTCGTCGATGTCGATCGACATGACGAAATACCGCGCGATGGAGCCCTACTTTGAAGTCGTCGCTGATGCCTTGCAGGGACTGGTGGACGGCGACAACTTCTTTGATACCCACGCTGAGGATGTGGTGGTGGAGTACGTCATCACCGTGCCCAGCTATCCCCGGATGGTGGTGGGCCGCGACAAGCTCGCCGAGCAGTACTCGGACTACGGAGCCTCGATCGTGCAACACCGCAGCAGCGATGTTCATCGGTACTTCGACGCTGAGAAGTCGGTGGTAGTGCTCGAGTACACCATGCATGGCACAGTCGTCAGCACCGGTGCACCCTACGTCAACCGGTTCATCTCCGTGATCACGATCAAGGACCGCAAGATCGTCCACTGGCGCGACTATCTCGATCCGCTTGCCGTATTGGCCGCGTTCGAGAACTCCCCTGCGCCCGGCGTGCACGCACCCTGATGCCGCACCGCCATCGGCTCGCGACCCCGCCAGGAGCCCCAGAGTCTCTATTCAGCGAGTGGTTCGAAGACCGAGATGTCCACCGCACCAAGCGCCCCCACTGTCAAGTATTTCAGCCGGCGATGTCTCAAACATGAAGCCGATATCAAACGCGGCACCGTTCATTACCAGTCACGGTTTGAACTTGCGTCTGCTCTAAGCCGACTTCGATCCCAACGTTCTGTCACGGCCCAGCCGTTCTCGGAGACACCCAGCGTATTGGTGCCGAGGGAAGGCACGCTCTCGACTTCTTGTTGATGTCCGACGACGGCCCCTTATGGCCGACGCTAAACAGGCTGCGGTGGCTTGATGGTCCGAGGGCCGCGAGCACACTGGCGGGGACGCGAGTACCGATCCAACGGCGGGGATGGTGCTGCGCGGCGTGGACCGAATCCAGCGCTGAGCTGGCGCTACCCTGGTGCGGGTGGCGAATGTGTTGTCGGTGAACGTGGCTCGTGTGCGAACGAATCCTGATCCGCACGCGCAGTCGAAGTTGACGGGCATCGACAAAGTGGCGACATCTGAGGCGGTCATGGTGCGGGCACCGGGGCCGATGGATGGTGGTGTCGGCAGCGGACTGGTCGCCGACTTCATCGGCAATCAGAAGGTCCACGGCGGTGACGACCAGGCTGTCTACGCGTATGCGCGCGAAGACCTCGATGCCTGGGAAATTCAACTCCAGCGCACACTCACCGACGGAATGTTCGGCGAGAATCTCACCACTTCGGGCATCGATGTGACTCAGGCGCGCATCGGTGAACGCTGGAGCATCGGCACCGACGGCTTGGTGCTGGAAGTCTCCGCGCCCCGGACACCGTGCCGGACGTTCTCGACATTCCTGAATTTGAGCCACTGGATCAAAACCTTCATCCAGGCAGGGAAACCCGGCGCCTACTTACGGGTGATCTCGCCCGGAGCGGTGCGCGTGGGCGATGCAATCACGATCGATTACCGCCCCGATCACGACGTGACTATCGGGCTGGTCTTTCGCGCCCGAATGTCTGAACCGGAGCTGCTTCCTCAGCTGTTGGTGGCAGACGCGCTCTCAGCAGAGTTCGAGGCCTACGTGCGCCGCCGGATTGCGTCGAACGAAGGGTAAGCGTCGAAGTCAGCGGCCGGTCAGCCGCCCGCAGGTAGACTCGCCAGGATGCCTGACCACTCCCCGACTGCCGTTTACGCGGTTGATCCTGATCCGCTGGTGTCGCAGCTTTCCGCGCTGCACCGGTTCCGGATCCATGTCGACATCGCGGTCATCGTCGTGGTGCTGGTGCTGACGAACCTGATTGCGCACTTCACCACACCGTGGGCGAGCATCGCTACCGTCCCGGCCGCCGCCGTGGGCCTGGTGATCTTGGTTCGTTGCAACGGTCTGGGCTGGGCCGAGCTAGGCCTTGGCCGCGAACACTGGAAGTCCGGGCTGGGTTATGCACTGGCCGCTGTGGCCGTCGTGGTGTCGGTGATCGCGGTCGGTGTGCTGCTGCCGATGACCCGGCCGATGTTCATGAACAATCACTACGCGACGGTTTCCGGCGCCCTGATCGCCTCGATGGTCATCATTCCGCTGCAGACCGTCATCCCCGAGGAGCTGGCGTTTCGCGGTGTGCTGCACGGCGCGCTGAGTCGGGCCTGGGGATTTCGCGGCGTCGCGCTGATGGGCTCGCTGCTGTTCGGTCTTTGGCATGTCGCGACGTCGTTGGGGCTGACGAGCGGCAATGTCGGATTCACACGGCTGTTCGGCGGCGGCATCGTCGGCATGTTGGTCGGGGTCACGTTGGCGGTGTTGGCTACCGGGGCAGCCGGTTTCGTCTTCAGCTGGTTACGGCGGCGCAGCGGCAGCCTGATCGCGCCGATTGCGCTGCATTGGTCACTGAACGGGTTGGGCGCACTGGCCGCTGCGCTGGTCTGGCACCTATCTACCTGAGGCTTCATCTGACCGCGGGGCCGGCTGGTCACACCAGCAGCACGGCGGCGCCGGCGATGCGGCCGGCGCTGAGGTCGGTCAGCGCCTGATCGGCTTGTCCAAGCGGGTATTCCGGCGTGGTGACCTCGATGTGATGCTGGGCCGCGAAGTCGAGGAATGCGCGGGCATCGGCCCGGGTGTTCGACGTCACCGACCGGATCTGGCGCTCCTGAAACAAGTGACGCTGGTAGTTGAGGCGTGGGATATCGGAAAGGTGAATCCCAGCGATCGCCAGGGTGCCGCCACGGTCCAGCGCTTCGCACGCCGGCAGCACCAGGTCACCGACCGGGGCGAACAGGATCGCCGCGTCCAGCGGCACCGGTGGCGGATCGGCGGCGCCTTGAGCCGACGCGGCGCCAAGTTCGAGCGCCAGCTCGCGCGCCTCGGCCCCGCGGGTCATCACGTGCACCTCGGCGCCTTGCGCCAACGCGACCTGCGCGGTGATGTGGGCGCTGCCGCCGAACCCGTAGAGACCCAGCCGGCCACCGGGCGGTAGCTCGGCGCGCAGCAGGGAGCGGTATCCGATGATGCCGGCGCACAACAACGGCGCAAGCTCGCTGTCGCTATAGCCGCTCGGCAGGTGGTGCGCGAAAGCCGCAGGGACCGTAGCGAATTCGGCGTATCCACCGTCAGCGTCCCAGCCGGTGTAGCGGGACTCCGGGCATAGGTTCTCATTGCCTCGACGACAGTACTTGCACACACCGCAGGTGTGGCGCAGCCAGGCGATGCCTACCCGGTCCCCCACGTCGAACTCTTCACCGGCGTCACCACCCACCTCGACGACCTCCGCCACCACCTCGTGTCCGGGAGTCACCCGGTCGCGGTGGACGGGGAGATCGCCCTCGGCGACGTGCAGGTCGGTGCGGCACACCCCGCACGCGTGCACGGCCACCAGCAACTCGGACGGCTCAGGATGCGGCACTTCAGCGGTAACTCGCTCGAGCGGGCCAGTGTTCATCGGGCCGGGCTGGCGCACCCGCCACGCGCTCATTGTTTTGGTGGTCGCCGCCGGGGCCATCACTCCATCATGCCGCGATCCGCTGCCGAGCGGTCGATCCGTTACAGCCGCAACGGGTTGGCCGGTTAGGTCCTTCGCACTAGCCTTGCAATCCAGAGCAGCACGACGGCACCACCCAGGGCCACGAAGAAGGTGAACCAATAGCCACCACTGTTGACGTCGACACCCAGCAGATTCAGGACGAGCCCGGCCACGAACGCGCCTACGACACCGATCACGATGTCCATCAGAATGCCGGAGCCGCCGCCCTTGACGAACTTGCTCGCGAGCCAACCGGCAATACCGCCGATGATGATGTAGCCAATCCAACCGATACCGGTCTTCCCGTTGAGGTTCAAGGCGAGGTATTCAGTAGCTGCCATGACGTTCATGCGGATCTCCTTGCAATCGCCGGCGAAGCCCAGCTCAAATACTGGGCCGTGATTTCGGTATACCCCGTCTGAGTAACAATGAGTGCCTAATTGGCGACGCTTGTCTTACCCGAGGGCGGCAGGTCAGGCGGGCAAGGTCCGTTGTGGCGTCGGTGTAGGAGTAGGAGTGACTTCACCGGCGGGGGCCTGGCCCGGTGCCGGAGCCGGCGCCGGTTCACCCGGGGCCGGAGCTCCCGGAGCTGGAGCCGGGGCCGGCGGCGGGGTCCAGGGCTGGATCGACTCTGCCAGCGCCTTGGCCGCGCCCTTGTCCACTGGGTCGTTCGCGGTCCCGAGCCATACCACAAACCAGCGCTGCGGTGGGCCGGCGTTGGGCGTGGTCGCTGCTGGCGAGCCGATTACGCCCGTCCAGATCTGGCCGTTCGGCTTGGCTGGATCGCTGAACTTGACCTCGTAGTACGACGCGCTTCCAGCTATCCCATTGGCGTTGAGCGGGATAGTTTCCTGGTTGATCCGGGTGCCGGGGTACGGCATGAAGAATTCACCCATGTCGGAGCCCAGCCGGACCGCGGCCTTGACGTTGTTGGCTTCGGCGCTGGCGTAAAGCTTTTGGTCCAGCCGGCCGAGCACGATGCGGGTGTCGTTGGCGACCGGCGGCGGCTGCCCGGGCAACGGCGGCTGCCCGGTTGCCTTGCTGAGCAGCGCCGAGCCGTAGTCGAGGTGGGAAGCGTCTGACTCCACCCACCCGGCCGGAAGGACGAAGCTGAATCCACCGACGGCGTTGGTGATCCGGCCGGCGTTCGGGTCGACGACCGGTGGGGGCGGTGCATTCGGATCGACCGGCGGCGGGGGCGTCGCGTTGGGATCACCCGGTTGCGCGGCCGGGGAGCCAGGGGCGCCCGGCGGGGGCGTAGTGGTGGGCGCCGGGGTGGGTGACGCCGCAGCCGTCGATGGCGGCGGGGCCGCCGTCGTGGTGGCCGGGGGCGCGGGCTCCGGATCGGCGTTGGACGTCGCAGGCAACGCGAGGGTGACGGCACTGGCGCCGGTCAGCGCGGCAATCGCCAGCGTCGCCCACAGTCCCTTACGACGTGTCGTGTTCGGGTCCACGTGATCCATGGCGACGAACCTACCGTGTTACGGCTGTGACGCAAGGATGTCTTGCTGACGATGTGGTGGGGTGTTTCCGGTTTGCCGGTGTGCAACCTGCCGCGCGCCTACGCAGTTCCTCGCTGCAGCGCCGGGTAGAGCGCCACTTCGAGAGCTTTGACGCTGAACCACACGCGCTCTCCGGGCGTCAGCCGCAGCTCGGCGGCGGCGTCGACGGTGATTTCCGCGGCCAGGCCCGGCGCGCCATCGGGCTGCTCCGGGCCGCGCACCAAAACCGCGGGTCCCCGGGTATCCAGCTCCGCCACAGTCAGCTCGACGGTATTGCGCGGGCTGCCGTGCGGCGGGTCTCGATACACAGCCACCGCCGTAGGCGGGAACACCGCGATTGCGTCTTGCCCTTCAGTCAGCGCTTTGTCGAGTTCCTGAGCCGGAGACCCGTGCCAGTGGGCGCCGGACCGGTCGTGCAGCGAGCCGTCGGGGCCGATGGTGCCGTTGACCAGGTTGACGCCCGCGATGCGGGCTCCGAAATGACTGCGTGGCGCGCTGAGCACGTCGGCCACCGGGCCGATCTCGGAGATCTTCCCGGATTCGAGCACCAGCACTCGATCGGCCAGTGTGAATACGTCCAGCAGGTCGTGGGTTATCAGGAGGACGGCGCAGCCGCTCCGGGTGACCACGGTGCGCAGCACCGCGCGGATGGCCGCGGCCGCGGCAACGTCGAGACCGGTCAGCGGCTCGTCGAGGAGCAGCACATCGGGTTGGGCCGCCAACGCCCGCGCGATCGCGACCCGCTGAGCTTGACCGCCGGACAGCTGCCGCGGTTTGCGGTCGGCAAACTGCTCGGCGTCCACCTCGCGCAGCCAGCGCAGCGTGGTCGCCTTTTCCTTGGCGCGTGTGGACCGGAACATGCGGGACGTTTTGTGACGGCTGTGCGGTCCGAATGCCACATTGGCGGCGACGCTCATGTGCGGGAACAGCAACGGGTCCTGCAGGAGCAACCCGACACGGCGGTCGTGCGTTGCCACGTTCACCCCGCCCTCCGTGTCGGTCAACACCCGGTCCCCCAAGCGCACCAGACCCGCGTCGGGACGGACCAGCCCGGCGATGACGTGGAGTGCGGTGGACTTGCCCGCGCCGTTAGGACCGAGTACGGCCAGCACCTCGCCCGCGGACACTGAGAACTCCACGTCCAGCTGGCGGTCTGCCACGACCGCACGAAGCTGCAATTCGCTCATGCCCCGCTACCTCGTGTCGGTCCCGGTCAGCCTGCGGGCACCCAGACCCAACACCACCACCGCTGCGACCGCCACGAGCAGGATCGACAACGCCACAGCCGCATTCGCGTCGGTCACCCGCTGCAGGTAGATCTCCAGCGGCAGGGTGCGGGTGACCCCTTGCCGGGAACCGGCGAACGTCAGCGTCGCGCCGAACTCGCCCAGTGAGCGGGCGAACGCCAGCACAGCCCCCGACACCAGGCCCGGCAGCAGCAGCGGGAGGGTGACCCGCCACCAGACCGTGCTGGGCCGTGCCCCTAGCGTCGCCGCCACCACCTCGTAGTCGGCTCCCGCGGTACGGGCGGCGCCCTCAAGGGAAATCACCAGAAACGGCAACGAGACGAAGGTCTGCGCCAACACCACTGCGGTGGTGCTGAACGCGATGCTGATACCCGCAGCCTCGAGGTACTGCCCGATCAGTCCCAGCCGGCCGAACGCATAGAGCAACGCAATGCCACCCACCACTGGCGGCAGCACCAGCGGCAGCAGGATCAGCGGTCGCAGCAACCGCACCAGCCGCGCCCGGCTGCGGGCAAGCACCAGCGCCATCGGAACCCCCAGCAGCACGCACAACACGGTGCTGGCCGCGGCGGTCTTCAGACTCAGCAGCAGTGCCGTCTTCGAGGAGGGGCTGGTGATCAACGACCAGAAATTCGGCCAATCGACCTTGATCGCGATCGCGACCAGTGGCAGTACCACGAAGACCGTCCCCACGGCGGCGGGGACATACACCCAGCGGGGCAGATCCGTAGGCCGGTGCACGGTTCGTCGTCAGGGCTTAGCGAAGCCCGACTGGGTCAGGATGTTCTGACCGGTGTCTGCGGTCACCATTGCCACGAACTTCTGCGCCAGCGCCGGTTGAGGTGCCTTCTTCAGCACCGCAATGGGATAGACATTCACCGCGCCGGCGGCCTCCGGAAACTTCACGGTCGCCACCTTGTCTCCGGCGCTAAGCGCGTCGGTGACATAGACCAACGCTGCGTCGGCCTGTCCGCTGGTGACCTTGTTGAGGACGTCGGTCACGTTGAGTTCCTCACTGACCGGGTTGAGGTGCACCCCGGTGGTGTCTTCGATGCGCCGGGTCGCCGACCCGCATGGCACCGGCTGCTGGCAGATCACCACATTGAGTCCCGGCTTGGCGAGGTCGGCGAAGGATCCAATCTTCTTCGGATTGCCCGCCGCGGTGACGATGACCAAGGTGTTGGAGGCGAAGTTCGTCGGATTGCCGGCCACCAACCCGGCCTTGGCGACCGTATCCATCTGCGCTGTGTCCGCCGATGCGAAAACGTCGGCGGTCGCGCCCTGGGTCAACTGAGTCGCGAGCTCCGAGGAGCCCGCGAACTCGAAATCGACGCTGCTGCCGGGATTGTCGGTTTTGAACTGCTGACTGATCTTGGTGAACGCGGACTTTAGCGAGGCCGCGGCGAACACCACGATCGATCCGGAGGTCTGCGACGGCTGGGAAGGCGATGACGAGGACGGTGATTTCGAACTGCACGCCACCGTTCCCGCTAGCAAGCCGGCCACCAGCATCGTCGATACCAAACCGGCCAGCACCCCGATCCTACGCATGGGTCAAACTTAGCCCGGCGACGATGCGGTCCGTGGGCGGACCGCTGAGGAGCCGGGCAGTCAAAGTGAGCGGGATGACGCTGGGGCCGTCTCCGCAAACGCGGCGAGAATGCCAAGGCTGAAAAGTTACGAAAATCATCCGCGCGTCGTGCCCGTCGGGAATTTCGCCTAATAGCTACTGTCCAGTAACATCGACGGAGATCGATGCCATAACACGCTGAGATCCCAGGCAACGGTCCTGTGGTGCGTCACCATCGGAGCCAGTTTCGCCTCGCCGAGTGCGCAGCATAAGCGCTGGTGAACTGCCAGGGTCTGGGTTCAACGTTGAACACGAGGAGGTCATGGCAGTGGAGGTGCTGGTCACCGGGGGCGACACCGATCTGGGGCGCGTAGTAGCCGAAGGCTTCCGCGACGACGGTCACAAAGTAACCCTCGTCGGTGCCCGCCGTGGCGACCTTGAGGTCGTCGCCAAGGAACTCGACGTGGACGCGATTGTCTGCGACACCATCGACCCAGCCAGCCTCAGCGAAGTTCGCGGGCTGTTCCCCCATCACCTGGACACCATCGTGAATGTGCCGGCGCCGAGCTTTGATGCCGGCGACCCCCGCACCTACTCCCTGTCGGATACGGCCAATGCGTGGCGCAACGCGCTGGACGCGACGGTGCTTTCGGCGGTGCTCACGGTCCAGGCCGTGGGTGATCACCTGCGCTCGGGTGGCTCCATCATCAGCGTGATGGCCGAAAACCCGCCCTCGGGCAGCGTCGACGCCGCCATCAAAGCAGCACTGTCGAACTGGGTCTCGGGGCAGGCGGGTGTTTACGGGACTCGCGGGATCACGATCAACGCCGTGGCCTGCGGGCGCAGCGTCCAGGCCGGTTACGACGGCCTTTCGCGCACGCCACCCACAGTTGCTGCGGAGATCGCTCGGCTGGCGCTGTTCCTGACCACGCCCGCAGCTCGCCACATCACCGGCCAGACGTTGCACGTCAGCCACGGCGCGCTGGCTCATTTCGGCTGAGCCGCTTTCGGCCCCTATTTGAAACGTCGGGCCGATCGCTACGGTTGACAACGTGGCTATTCGGCTTGGTCTGCAGATCCCCAATTTCTCCTACGGCACCGGGGTGGAGAAACTCTTCCCAACGGTCATCGCCCAGGCGAGCGAGGCCGAATCGGCTGGATTCGACTCGGTTTTCGTCATGGACCACTTCTACCAACTGCCCTCGTTGGGGCCGCCCGACCTGCCGATGCTGGAGGCTTACACCGCCCTGGGCGCGCTGGCCACCGCTACCGAACGGGTACAGCTGGGCACTCTGGTGACCGGCAACACCTACCGCAACCCAACCCTGCTCGGAAAAATCATCACCACGCTGGACGTGGTCAGCCAAGGCCGCGCGATTTTGGGCATCGGCACCGGCTGGTTCGAGCTCGAACACGATCAGCTGGGCTTCGAATTCGGCACCTTCACCGACAGGTTCAACCGGCTCAGCGAGGCGCTGCAGATCATCCTGCCGATGATCAAGGGCGAGCGACCGAGCTTCTCGGGCAACTGGTATCACGCCAGCGAGGCGATGGCCGAGCCACGCTTCCGCGACCACATTCCGTTGATGATCGGTGGCCGCGGTGAGAAGAAGACGATCCCGCTCGCCGCACAGCACTTCGACCATCTCAACGTGATTGCCGGGTTCGACGAGCTGCCGGGCAAGGTGCAGGTTGTGCAGCGGCGGTGCGAGGAGGTAGGCCGCGATCCGGCCACGCTGGAAACCAGTACGCTGATCACGGTGCTTATCGACGAGAACATCAAACCCGACCAGATCCCCGCCGAGATGACCCAGCGGATGGTGGTCGGCAGCCCCGAGTCGATCGCCGACCAGATCAAAACCAACGTGCTTGACGCGGGAATCGACGGCGTGATCATCAACATGCCGGTCTATACACCCGGTGTCGTCAGCGCAGCCGCCGAGGCGCTGCGTCCGCTGGTCGGGCTGTAGCTACCTGGTGAGCAGGGGCCGTGATCTCCCCTGGTGTGGCTGATTACACATGCTCCTACCTGGGCTTCTGGGCTCGGCATGACTACCGTGGTAGCTACCTGCAGTCGCCCGTCATGCAGCCCCGTGAGGAGCAGTGGAGCATGAGCCCCCAGCCAGAAGCCGCAGCTGGACCCGAGCGTCGGCATCGAGTCGTCATCATCGGATCAGGATTCGGCGGACTCAATGCGGCAAAGAAGCTCAAGCGGGCCGATGTCGACATCAAGTTGATCGCCCGCACCACCCATCATCTGTTCCAGCCGTTGCTCTACCAAGTTGCGACCGGCATTATCTCGGAGGGGGAGATCGCCCCGACCACCCGCGTCGTCCTGCGCAGACAGCGCAACGTCCAGGTGCTGCTCGGCGACGTCACGCACATCGACCTGGCCAATCAGTGCGTCATCTCCGAGTTGCTCGGCCACCCCTACGAAACCTCCTATGACAGCCTGATCGTCGCCGCTGGCGCCGGCCAGTCTTACTTCGGTAACGACCACTTCGCCGAGTTCGCCCCCGGCATGAAATCCATCGACGACGCGCTGGAGCTGCGAGGACGGATCTTAAGCGCGTTCGAACAGGCTGAACGGTCCAGCGATCCGGAACGACGGGCGAAGCTGCTGACGTTCACCGTCATCGGTGCCGGCCCCACCGGCGTCGAAATGGCCGGGCAGATCGCGGAGTTGGCCGACCACACCTTGAAGGGCGCTTTCCGGCACATCGACTCCACCAAGGCGCGGGTGATCCTGCTCGACGCCGCCCCCGCTGTGTTGCCGCCGATGGGCGAAAAACTCGGTCAGCGGGCGGCAGCACGGCTGCAGAAGATGGGCGTGGAGATCCAACTCGGCGCGATGGTCACCGACGTGGACCGTAACGGCATCACGGTCAAGGACTCCGACGGCACCATCCGGCGCATCGAATCGGCCTGCAAGGTCTGGTCCGCGGGGGTCTCAGCCAGCGCACTGGGCAGCGATCTCGCCGAGCAGTCGTCGGTAGAACTCGACCGGGCCGGCCGGGTCAAGGTGTTGCCCGACCTGTCGATCCCGGGCCACCCGAACGTGTTCGTGGTCGGTGACATGGCTGCCGTCGAGGGCGTGCCGGGGGTGGCACAGGGCGCCATCCAGGGCGCCAAGTACGTCGCCACCACAATCAAAGCTGAACTCGCCGGCGCCGATCCGGCGGAGCGCGAGCCGTTCCAGTACTTCGACAAGGGTTCGATGGCCACGGTGTCGCGGTTTTCCGCAGTGGCCAAGATCGGTCCGCTGGAATTCAGCGGCTTCATCGCCTGGTTGGCATGGCTGGTCCTGCACCTGGTCTACCTGGTCGGGTTCAAGACCAAGGTCAGCACGCTGCTGTCGTGGACGGTGACATTCCTGAGCACTCGCCGGGGTCAGCTGACCATTACCGAGCAGCAGGCCTTCGCCCGAACCCGGCTTGAGCAGCTGGCGGTACTGGCTGCCGAGGCGCGGCGCCCGGTGGCGAGTAGGGCGAGCTAACAGGTTACCCGGTCACCCGGCAGGTGATCGGCGTTCCCCCGGCCAATGTCAGCACCGTCGACCCCGGCGTCGGTGGCCGTGAAAGCCGGTGTCGACACCGCGACCACGCTCAGCCGTCGCTGGGCTGCGCCTCGAGGTTCTGCAGCCGCACCTGACCCCGGGCCACCACCCGGTCGGTCGAGTCGGTGATGGTGACCAGCCACAGCTGCTGAAGCCGGCCCCGGTGGATCGGTTCGGCGGTGCCGTACACCATCCCCGAGTTGATAGACCGCAGGAAATCGGTGTTGTTGTTGACGCCGACGACATTCCCACCGCCGCGGGTGGCGAGCCAGGTGAAGGCTGCCGCACTGGCCATGCTCTCGATCATCGAGCAGTAGACACCGCCGTGCACCAGGCCCATCGGCTGCAATAGTTTGGGCTTGACCTCGAGCTGCGCGCGTGCGCCGTCGGGGCTGAGTTCGGTGAACCGCAGTCCCAACTCGCTGTCAAACGGCGCGGTGAAATTTGGCGGGATGACCGTGTCCGGCGGTTGCACGTCCTTGTGTCTACACCATCGGCGCCCCGGAAACGGGCGAGCCCCGTGCAGCAAGGCACGGGGCTCGCCGATCGAGTAGACCGGGGGTCGCTGCAGCCCTCAGGACTCCGCCGCGGTCATTGTCGCTCGACCAAGCTAAGAATAGGCAAGGCTGCCCTAATTTCGCAAGCGCTGGGTGCGTAATGTTGCGTGCGCGTCGCCTATCGACCCTGGTACGGGTGCTGTTACCCGGGTCACACAAATATCCAGGCCGCCGGTGTCTACCTGCAACTCGCGTCGGCGGGCCGCCGGAGCCGGCGACCGGACACGGCCCACACCAGCTGTACATACGACGGTCGGTAGTAAGCCGGAGTACGCTTAGTTTCAACGCTCAGGAGATGAACGAACTATGGCCAAGCTGACGCGGCTGGGGGATCTGGAACGCGCCGTGATGGACCACTTGTGGTCCACGCCGGAACCGCAAACCGTTCGACAGGTCCACGAAGCGTTGTCCGCGCGACGCGACCTCGCTTACACGACGATCATGACGGTGCTGCAGCGGTTGGCCAAAAAGAATCTGGTCTCTCAGATCCGCGACGACCGGGCCCACCGGTACGCGCCCGTGCACGGCCGCGACGAGCTGGTGGCCGGGCTCATGGTCGATGCGCTGGCACAGGCTGAGGACTCCGGGAGCAGGCAGGCCGCGCTGGTGCACTTCGTCGAGCGTGTTGGTGCCGACGAGGCGGACGCACTTCGGCGAGCACTCGCTGAATTGGAAGCAAACCAACGCAACACGCCATCTGGTGGCGCGACGGCGGAGGACTGAGGGAGACTAGCAGCGTGTCCGCGCTGGCCTTCACCATCCTCGCGGTGCTGCTGGTCGGTCCGACACCGGCTCTGCTAGCACGAGCGACGTGGCCGTTGCGCGCCCCCCGCGCCGCCATGGTGTTGTGGCAGGCCATTGCGCTGGCCGCGGTGCTTTCGGCATTCAGCGCCGGCATCGCGATCGCCACCCGGCTGCTCATGCCCGGCCCCGACGGGCGACCCACAGCCAGCATCATCGGCGCCGCTGGCCGGCTCGGTTGGCCGCTGTGGACGGCATACATCGCAGTCTTCGCGCTGACTGTGCTGGTCGGTGCCCGGCTGATGCTTGCCGTGGTGCGGGTGGCCATCGCCAATCGGCGACGGCGGGCCCACCACCGCATGGTGGTCGATCTCGTCGGGGTCGGACACGATGCGGCCCTCGCCCAGCCGTGCGCCCGGACGCGCGACCTTCGCGTCTTGGACGTTCCGCAACCGCTTGCCTACTGTCTGCCGGGTGTGCGCAGCCGGGTTGTGGTCAGCGAAGGAGCGCTGAACACGCTCACCGACGCCGAAGTCGCGGCCATCCTCACCCACGAGCGAGCTCATCTGCGAGCCCGCCACGACCTGGTTCTGGAAGCGTTCACCGCGGTGCACGCTGCTTTCCCGCGGCTCGTCCGCAGCGTCAACGCGCTGCGCGCGGTGCAACTGCTCGTCGAGTTGCTGGCTGATGACGCCGCCGTGCGCGCTACGGGGCGCACTCCCCTAGCCCGGGCGTTGGTTGCCTGCGCGTCCGGGCGCGCGCCGTCTGGCGCACTGGCCGCAGGGGGTCCCAGCACGGTGCTGCGGGTGCGCCGGCTGTCCGGACGTGGTAACAGTCTGGTGCTGTCAGCGGCCGCATACCTGGCTGCGGAAGCCGTATTTGTGGTGCCCACCGTGGCGCTGGCCGTACCGTGGCTCACGGAGCTACGACGGCTGTTCAACGTCTAGTCCCACCCCGAGCCAAACACTTTGGAATGACACGAGTCCGCTGTGCCACAGTGTGACCGAAAGCTTGTCGGATAAGTTCTCCAACCTGAGAGGCGAAGACATGAATTCGTCTGAATCGAAGACGGCCGCTGCGCAGATCGGCGTCACCGGCCTGGCTGTGATGGGTTCGAACATCGCCCGGAATTTCGCCCACCACGGCTACACGGTGGCGCTGCACAACCGATCCGTCGCCAAGACCGACGCGCTGCTCAAAGAGCACGGTGACGAGGGCAAGTTCGTGCGATCGGAGACCATCGAGGAGTTTCTGGACGCGCTGGAGAAGCCACGGCGGGTACTGATCATGGTCAAGGCCGGCGACCCCACCGACGCGGTCATCAACCAGCTCGCCGACGCCATGGAACCCGGCGACATCATCATCGACGGCGGCAACGCCCTTTACACGGACACCATTCGGCGCGAGAAGGCGATGCGCGAGCGGGGCCTGCACTTCGTCGGCGCCGGGATCTCCGGCGGCGAAGAGGGCGCGCTGAACGGACCGTCGATCATGCCGGGCGGGCCCGCCGAGTCGTACACATCGCTGGGCCCACTGCTCGAGGAGATCTCTGCGCACGTCGACGGCGTGCCGTGCTGCACCCATATCGGTCCCGACGGCGCCGGGCACTTCGTCAAAATGGTGCACAACGGCATCGAGTACTCCGACATGCAGCTCATCGGCGAGGCCTACCAGCTGCTGCGCGACGGGCTCGGCAAGACCGCTGATGAGATCGCCGACGTGTTCGACGAGTGGAACAAGGGCGACCTGGACAGCTTCCTGGTCGAGATCACCGCCCAGGTGCTGCGCCAGACCGACGCCAAGACCGGCAAGCCGCTTGTGGACGTCATCCTCGATGAGGCCGAGCAGAAGGGCACGGGCCGCTGGACGGTGAAGTCGGCCTTGGACCTTGGTGTGCCCGTCACCGGTATCGCAGAGGCGGTGTTCGCCCGCGCGCTCTCGGGTTCGGTGACCCAGCGCAAGGCCACCACTGGTCTGGCGTCGGGCGACCTCGGCGCCAAGCCCAGCGATGCGGCTCAGTTCACCGAGGACGTCCGTCGAGCTCTGTACGCGTCGAAGATCATCGCCTACGCCCAGGGCTTCAACCAGATTCAGGCCGGCAGCGCCGAATACGACTGGGGCATCACGCCCGGCGACCTGGCCACCATCTGGCGCGGCGGCTGCATCATCCGGGCCAAGTTCCTCAACCGGATCAAAGAGGCGTACGACTCCGACCCCGACCTGGCGACGTTGATCGTGGCGCCGTATTTTCGCAGCGCGATTGAATCGGCCATCGAGGGCTGGCGTCGCGTGGTGGTGGCCGCCACGCAGCTGGGCATCCCGATCCCGGGCTTCTCCTCAGCGCTGTCCTACTACGACGCGCTACGCACCGAGCGGCTGCCCGCCGCGCTCACCCAGGGCCTGCGCGACTTTTTCGGCGCCCACACCTACGGCCGCATCGACGCGCCGGGCAAGTTCCACACACTATGGAGTGGAGACCGCAGCGAAGTGCCGGTCTAGAACGGCTGTAACGGGGCCGTAGAGGGAAAAAAGCAGCGATGAGGTTTCTAGACGGGCACCGGCCCGGGTACGACCTGACCTACAACGACGTTTTCATCGTGCCGAACCGGTCCGACGTGGCGTCGCGGTTCGACGTCGATTTGTGCACCGGCGACGGTTCGGGCACCACCATTCCGGTGGTGGTCGCCAACATGACCGCCGTAGCCGGGCGGCGGATGGCCGAGACGGTGGCGCGCCGCGGCGGCATCGTCATTCTTCCGCAGGATCTTCCGATCGCAGCGGTGCAGCAGACGGTGGAGTTCGTCAAAAGCCGTGACCTGGTTCTGGACACCCCGGTGGTACTGGCGCCCGACGATTCGGTGTCCGATGCGACCGCGCTGATCCACAAGCGCGCGCACGGTGTCGCGGTGGTGGTTTTCGAGGGGCGCCCGATCGGTTTGGTGAGCGAATCGTCGTGTGCAGGCGTGGATCGCTTCACCCGGGTGCGGGATATTGCGATGACCGACTTCGTGACGGCTCCGGCGGGCACCGAGCCGCGCAAGATCTTCAACCTTCTAGAACACGCCCCGGTCGACGTCGCGGTGCTGACCAACGCCGACGGAACGCTGGCGGGCGTACTGACCCGCACCGGGGCGATCCGCGCCGGTATCTACACCCCGGCCACCGACGCCGGCGGGCGGCTGCGCATCGGCGCTGCCGTCGGCATCAACGGCGATGTGGCCGGCAAAGCCCAGTCACTCGCCGAGGCCGGCGTCGACGTGCTAGTCATCGACACCGCACACGGGCACCAGGTCAAGACGCTGGAGGCGATCAGGTGCGTCTCATCGTTGGATTTGGGCGTGCCGCTGGCGGCGGGCAACGTGGTGTCGGCAGAGGGCACCCGGGATCTGCTGGCCGCCGGGGCGAACATCGTCAAGGTCGGTGTCGGCCCGGGCGCGATGTGCACCACCCGGATGATGACCGGTGTCGGCCGCCCGCAATTCTCCGCTGTGCAGGAATGCGGTTGTGCCGCAAGGGAGCTGGGTGGACATGTGTGGGCCGATGGCGGGATCCGCCATCCACGCGACGTTGCGCTGGCGCTGGCCGCCGGGGCGTCGAACGTGATGATCGGGTCGTGGTTCGCCGGCACGTATGAGTCGCCCGGAGATTTGATGCGTGACCGCGACGACCAGCCGTACAAGGAGAGCTATGGCATGGCGTCCAAGCGGGCGGTGGTCGCCCGCACCGGCGCCGACATTGCGTTCGATCGCGCCCGCAAGGCGTTGTTCGACGAAGGCATCTCGACGTCGCGGATGGGGCTGGACCCCGACCGCGGCGGTGTCGAGGACCTGATCGACCACATCACCTCCGGAGTGCGCAGCACCTGTACCTATGTCGGTGCGTCGACCCTGGCGGAGCTACATGAGCGGGCTGTCGTCGGTGTACAGTCGCCGGCCGGCTTCGCCGAAGGCCATCCGCTGCCCTACGGCTGGTGACACCGACGCTGGGCCATCGCCCCGGTGCGAGGGCCAAGCAGTACCGAGTCGTGCCGGACGTGTTCGCTACCATGTGAAATTCAATCCCGCAGCAACGCGCTGCGCGGCATCGAACGAAAGGGATGACGTGCCGCAGGCACCCGTCGAGGCCATTGGCTTCCGGGACGAGCGGCCCGAATCGTCGCCGGGGCCTCCGGCATCACGACGAACGAGCCGGCGATGAACGTCTCCGTCACCCTCATCAGCGTGCTGGCCATTGCGGTGCTCATCTTCGGCAATGCACTATTCGTCGCGGCCGAATTCTCGCTGACCGCGCTGGACCGCAGCACGGTCGAGGCCAACGCTCGCAGCGGTAGGCGCCGGGACCGCTTGATCCAGCGCGCCCAGCACAGGCTGTCGTTCCAGCTGTCGGGTGCTCAGTTAGGCATCTCGATCACCACCCTGGCAACGGGTTACCTGACCGAGCCGATGGTGGCCGACCTGCCGCATCCGTGGTTGGACGCAATTGGGATACCTGACCCGGTCGCCGACTGGATCACCGCGCTAATGGCGCTGGTGATCGTCACGTCGGTATCGATGGTGTTCGGCGAGCTGGTCCCGAAGTATCTCGCGGTCGCCCGTCCGCTGCGGACCGCCCGCGCCGTCGTGGGCGTGCAGGTGCTGTTCTCGCTGCTGCTCACCCCGGCCATCCGATTGACGAACGGTGCGGCGAACTGGATCGTGCGCGAGCTGGGTGTCGAGCCGGCGGAGGAGCTGCGGTCGGCCCGCTCACCGCAGGAACTGCTGTCCCTGGTGCGGACCTCGGCCCGCAGCGGCGCCTTGGACCCCGCCACCGCGTCGCTGGTGCGGCGATCGCTGCAGTTCGGCTCCCTGACTGCCGAGGAACTGATGACACCACGGTCGAAGATCGTGACGCTGGAGACCGACAACACCGTCGCCGACCTGATCGCGGCCGCCGCGGAGTCCGGGTTCTCCCGATTTCCGCTCGTCGACGGTGACCTCGACTCGACCGTCGGCATCGTGCACGTCAAGCAGGTATTCCAAATTCCATCTGCCGATCGCGCGCACACGCTGCTCACCACGGTGGTCAAGCCGGTCCCTGTGGTGCCGTCGACGCTGGACGGCGATGCCGTGATGGCAGAGATCCGCGCCAATAGCCTGCAGACCGCGATGGTTGTCGACGAGTACGGCGGCACCGCGGGCATGGTGACCGTCGAGGACTTGATCGAAGAGATCGTGGGCGACGTCCGCGACGAGCACGACAGCACCGTTCCGGATGTGGTGGCGGCCGGCAGCGGATGGCGGGTATCGGGCCTGCTGCGCATCGACGAGGTGGCCACCGAGACCGGATATCGAGCTCCAGAGGGGCCATACGAGACGATCGGCGGGCTGGTGCTCCAGGAGCTCGGCCACATCCCGGTGGCTGGTGAAACGGTAGAGCTGCCCGCGTTGGATCCGGACGGCTTGCCGGATGACTCGGTGCGCTGGCAGGCAACCGTGGTCCAGATGGACGGCCGCCGGATCGACCTGCTAGAGCTGACCGAACTACGCGGTCAACCGGGGGCTCGTGGTGAATCCGGCTCAGGGCTGGGCCGCTGATGCACGACGCGCTGGCGGTGCTGGTGGCGATCCTGCTGATCGGCACCAACGCATTCTTCGTCGGAGCGGAATTCTCGCTGATCTCGGCCCGTCGCGACCGCCTTGAAGCGCTGGCAGAACAGGGCAGGGCGAGCGCGGTGACCGTGATCCGGGCCGGTGAGCAACTCTCGTCGATGCTGGCGGGCGCTCAGCTGGGCGTCACGGTGGCCTCCATCCTGCTCGGCCGGATCGGCGAGGCGGCGGTCGCCGATATGCTCCGGACTTCGTTCGGGCTGACCGGTATGCATCCGGCGCTTGTGCACACGCTGTCGTTCGTGATCGCGCTGGCGCTTGTGGTGACGCTGCATGTGCTGCTCGGCGAGATGGTTCCGAAGAACATCGCCCTTGCCGGTCCGGAGCGGACGGCGATGCTGCTGGTTCCGCCCTACCTGGTCTACGTGCGCGCGGCCCGACCGTTCATCGCGTTCTACAACACATGCGCCAACGCGGTACTGCGCGCGCTGCGGGTGGAGCCCAAGGACGAGCTCGACATCACGGTTTCCACGGTGGAGCTGTCTGAGATGATCGCCGAATCGGTATCCGAAGGTCTGCTGGACCAGGAGGAGCACACCCGGCTGACCCGGGCGCTGCAGATTCGCAACAGGGTGGTCGCCGATGTCGCACGGCCGCTCGCCGATATTCGGGCGGTGCCGGTGGCTGCGGCCGGCTCAGGGCCGACGGTTGGCGCGGTGGAACAGGCCTTGGCCGAGACCGGCTACTCCCGGTTTCCGATTGCCGACCTCGGCGGTGAATTCATTGGATACCTGCACATCAAGGATGTGCTGACGCTCGGTGACGATCCGCAGACCGTCATCGATCTGGCGCTGGTGCGCCCGCTGCCGCGGGTTCCCAAGTCACTGCCGCTGGCCGATGCCTTGTCCCGGATGCGCCGCAACAATAGCCATCTGGCACTGGTGACTGCCGAGGACGGAAATGTGGTCGCGCTGGTGGCGATGGAGGATCTGGTGGAGGACCTGGTCGGCGCCATGCGCGACGGGACACAATGAGACCGATCGCAGGCTAGAGCCAGGTGCAGCCCGTATGATCTGAGCGGCTATCGACCACTCGGAATTGCTGGCAAAGTGCGTTGGTTGCCAGCAGGCGATTTCTGGAACCGCCGCATCGGTGTGGCGAAGCCATCAGCGCGTCGTGACCTGCTGTTGCGGGCCGCCGGATAGGCTCGTCAGGCTGCTGGTCGGTAGGCTGAAGAAATTGCCAGTGAGGCAAAATGGAGGAGAACTATGACCGATCGCGTGTCGGTGGGGAACTTGCGCATCGCCCGGGTGCTCTACGACTTCGTGAACAAAGAGGCCCTGCCTGGCACCGATATCGACCCGGACAGCTTCTGGGCGGGCGTCGACAAAGTCGTAACCGACCTCACACCGCAGAACCAGGATTTGCTGAACCGCCGCGATGAGCTGCAGGCCCAGATCGACAAGTGGCACCGGCTTCGTGTGATCGAGCCCCTCGACGCGGAGGCTTACCAGCAGTTCCTCACCGAAATCGGCTACCTGCAACCCGAACCGGACGACTTCACCATCACCACGTCGGGGGTCGATGACGAGATCAAGACCATAGCCGGCCCGCAGCTGGTGGTGCCGGTGCTCAATGCGCGGTTCGCTCTGAATGCGGCCAACGCCCGTTGGGGGTCGCTGTACGACGCCCTCTACGGCACCGACGCGATCTCGGAAAAGGACGGCGCCGAAAAGGGCGCCAGCTACAACAAGGTGCGCGGCGACAAGGTGATCGCATACGCGCGCAAATTTCTCGACGGAGCCGTGCCGCTGTCGTCGGGTTCCTATGCCGACGCCACCGGTTTCAAGGTGGAGGACGGCCAACTGCTGGTCGCTTTGCCGGAGGAATCCACGGGGCTTGCCGACCCTGGGCAGTTCGCCGGCTACACGGGCGAGGCCGAGTCGCCGACCTCGGTGTTGCTGGTCAACCACGGTTTGCACATCGAGATCCTGATCGACCCGGAGTCACAGATCGGCGCGACCGACCGCGCAGGCGTCAAAGACGTGATCCTGGAATCGGCGATCACCGCGATCATGGACTTCGAAGACTCGGTGTCCGCCGTCGACGCCGACGACAAGGTGCTCGGCTACCGCAACTGGCTCGGCCTGAACAAGGGCGATTTGGCCGCCGGGGTGGACAAGGGCGGCGACAACTTCACCCGGGTGCTCAACGAGGACCGGCACTACACCGCGCCCGACGGCAGCGAGCTCACGCTGCCCGGCCGCAGCCTGATGCTGGTCCGCAACGTAGGTCACCTGATGACCAACGACGCGGTCGTCGACAGCGATGGCAATGAGGTGTTCGAAGGCATCATGGACGCCCTGTTCACCGGTCTGACTGCGATCCACGGGCTCAAAGCCGGCGAGGGCACTGGACCGCTGGTGAACAGCCGCGCCGGTTCCATCTACATCGTCAAGCCGAAGATGCACGGTCCGGCCGAGGTGGCGTTCACCGCTGAGCTGTTCAGCGGGGTCGAGGACGTGCTGGGGTTGCCGCAGGGCACGATGAAGGTCGGCGTCATGGACGAGGAACGGCGCACCACCCTCAACCTGAAGGCATGCGTCAAGGCCGCCGCGGACCGGATTGTGTTCATCAACACGGGTTTTCTGGACCGTACCGGCGACGAGATCCACACCTCCATGGAGGCCGGCCCGATGGTACGCAAGGGCACCATGAAGAGCCAGCAGTGGATCCTGGCCTACGAGGACAGCAATGTCGACACCGGCCTGGCCACCGGTTTCCGCGGCCGCGCCCAGATCGGCAAAGGCATGTGGACGATGACCGAGCTGATGGCCGACATGGTCGAGCAGAAGATCGCCCAGCCCCGCGCCGGAGCGAGTACGGCCTGGGTGCCCTCGCCCACCGCGGCCACCTTGCATGCGATGCACTACCACTTTGTCGACGTGTCCGCGGTGCAAGAGGAACTGGCCGGCAAGAAACGCACCACGATCGAGCAGCTGCTGACTATTCCGCTGGCCAAGGAACTGGCCTGGGCTCCGGAGGAGATCCGCGAGGAGGTCGACAACAACTGTCAGTCCATCCTCGGCTACGTGGTGCGCTGGATCGACCACGGTGTCGGCTGCTCGAAGGTGCCCGACATCCACAACGTTGCGCTCATGGAGGACCGCGCCACCCTGCGGATCTCGAGCCAGTTGCTGGCTAATTGGCTGCGCCACGGCGTCATCACCGGCGAGGATGTGCGGGCCAGCCTGGAACGGATGGCGCCGATGGTGGATCGGCAAAATGCTGGCGACTCCGCGTATCACCCGATGGCGCCCAACTTCGACGAGAGCATCGCGTTCCTGGCCGCTGAGGAGCTGATCATGTCTGGAGGGCAGCAGCCCAACGGCTACACCGAGCCGATCCTGCATCGCCGTCGCCGTGAATTCAAGGCACGCGCCGGTGCCTGATCGCGGCTCGACATGCGGTAATGCGTCTTATGACTAGACTCGGCGCCGAGTTCAAAGCAGGTCAGGCGATGGTTCGACGGAAAGGCGGCGGGCACCGGTATGGGTAGGCACAGAATGCCCGACCCTGAGGATTCCGCCGACGCGCTGTCTGTCGACGCGCTGTCTGAAAAATCCTCCGCGGACAATCTGGACCGAGACGCGATAGGTCGCGGCCCGGATAGTGGCTACGGGGCCGGCAGTGGTTACCCGGGCGCTGTTCCTGAGCCGTCGGGCGGATACGGCTACCTGGGCGATGTAGACCCCGCGGACGAGTACCCCTATCCACTTGGCGAGGTAAACCACTCCGACGACGACCACGACCCAGCTGGTGGCTACACGAACGCGGACCACGATCCTGCCGGCGGAGCCGTTGCGGCCGGTGCTGCCGACGAGTACCCGGACTTTCCGCCCCGGCAGACGAGCGCGGCCGGCCCGGAGCCGCCGACCGCCTCATCGAATCTATTCCGCGCCGGCCACCGCGGACTCGGTGAGTGGCGGGGCGGCCACCGCAGCGACGGTGGCCGACGTGGAGTCAGCATCGGCTTGATCGTTGCCCTGGTCGCGGTCGTCGTGGTGGTGGGAACGGCGATCCTGTGGAGTTTCTTCGGCGACGCGCTGTCTAACCGCAGGCACACGGCCGCCGCGCGCTGCGTGGGAGGCAAGGAGACAGTCGCTGTCATCGTCGACCCTTCGATCGCCGATCGGGTGCAGGAGTTCGCCGATAGCTACAACGCATCGGCCGGACCGGTCGGTGACCACTGTATGGCGGTGAGTGTCAAACCCGCCGGCTCCGACGCCGTCCTGGACGGTTTCGTCGGCAAGTGGCCGGCAGAGCTGGGAGGCCAGCCGGCATTGTGGATTCCTGGCAGCTCGATCTCTGCGGCCCGGCTCGCCGGGGCCGTGGGTCAGAAAACCATTAGTGACAGCCGTTCACTGGTGACGTCGCCGGTGCTGGCTGTGATCCGGCCCGAATTACAGCCGGCACTCGCAAACCAGAACTGGGCGGCGCTGCCCGGCCTGCAAACCAACCCGAACTCATTGGCCGGCCTGAACCTGCCGGCCTGGGGATCACTGCGACTTGCGCTGCCGACCAAAACCAACGGCGACGCCGCATTTCTGGCCGGCGAGGCGGTGGCAGCCGCGTCAGCGCCTGCGGGTGCGCCGGCGACCCAGGGCACCGGCGCTATGCGCACACTGATCGGCGCACAACCCAAACTGGCGGACAACACGCTGGCAGAGGCGATGAACGCACTGCTCAAGCCCGGTGACCCGGCGACAGCGCCGGTGCACGCGGTGATTACTACCGAGCAGCAGCTGTTCCAGCGCGGCCAGTCGGTGTCAGATGCCAAGAGCACGTTGGGCTCCTGGCTACCGCCCGGGCCGGTACCGGTCGCCGACTATCCCACCGTGCTGCTCAGCGGTTCGTGGCTGTCGAAGGAGCAGACCGAGGCGGCCAGCGAATTCGCTCGGTTCATGCGCAAGCCCGAGCAACTGGCAAAGTTGGCCAAAGCCGGTTTCCGCGTTAACGGCGTCAAACCACCGAGCAGCCCCGTCACCAGTTTCGCTGCGCTGGCCCCTGCACTGTCGGTGGGTGACGATGCGATGCGCGCCACGCTGGCCGATGCCATGGCCGCACCGTCTAACGGAGTGGCGGCGACCATCATGCTCGACCAGTCGCTGTCCGCCGATGAGGCCGGCAAAACCCGGCTCGCCAACGTGATCGCGGCGCTCGAAGACAGGATCAGGGCGATGCCGCCCAACTCGGTGATGGGGCTGTGGACATTCGACGGCCACGAAGGTCGATCAGAGGTGGCAACCGGGCCGCTGGCCGACCCCGTCAACGGCCAGCCGCGCTCGGCAGCGCTGCTGGCCGCGCTCGACAAGCAGTACTCATCGAACGGCGGTGCCGTGTCGTTTACCACGCTGCGATTGATTTACCAGGACATGCTGGCCAACTACCGTGCCGGCCAAACGAATTCGGTGCTGGTGATCACCGCGGGGCCACACACGGACCAAACCCTCGACGGGCCGGGGTTGCAGGACTTCATCCGCCGCAGCGCGGACCCGGCCAAACCCGTCGCGGTGAACGTCATCGACTTCGGCGCGGACCCCGACCGGGCCACCTGGGAAGCCGTCGCGCAGCTCGGTGGTGGCAGCTACCAGAATTTGGCGACGTCGGCCTCCCCCGACCTCGCCACGGCCGTTGGCACCTATTTGAGCTAGCCCACCAGCAGTGATAGCGCGGCTTCGGCGTACGCCTTGGGATTCTCAACCTGCGGGTAATGGCCCAAGCCGGGCAGTTCAACGACCGGGACGTCGGGGCGCAGTTCCCGCAATCCGTCGAGCACCTTCGTCGTGGCCACCGGATCGCCGAGTCCCCATACAAACCCAAGCGGTTTGGGCCAGTCGCGTACGGCGCCGTGCCAGCGCTGTGCGTAACGCACCCGCTCGTCGAGATAGCTGATCAGCAAATGCGGTATGCGGTGGCCGTCGTTATAGGAGATCAGCTCCCACTGGGCGTCGGCCTCCTCGGCCGACAGCGGGTGCTCCGGTGAGAAGAGCTTGGCAAAACCCCGCCTGAAGCTGCTGCGGTTGACCAGTCGAGCGGCGACCGGGCCCAGCGGGCCGCGCAGCACCTTCTGGATCGGTCGCAGACTGGCCCGTTCCAGGATCACACTGCCGTTGCTCAGCACCACACGTCGCAGATCGAACGGCAGCCGGCCGTCCAGGTCGCGGGCGAGTAGCTCGGTGGTCACCGACGTGCCCATGTCGTGAGCGAGCACCAGCGCTGGGCCTTTCGTTGTCTCGGTAACCACGGTTTGCACCAGGTCGGCCTGCTCTAGCAGGCTGTAGCGATGCGGCCGCGGCTTGTCGGACAAGCCGAAGCCGAGGAAGTCCATCGTCACCCAGGCCCGGCCTGCCAGGTGCGGAAGCACTGCCCGGAAGTCGAAGGAACTGGATGGGAACCCGTGCAGCAGCAGGACAGTCGGCGCTTCGCCCGATCCCGATCGGACGAACACCCTGCCCGACGCCGTCGGCACCCACCGGCCGCCGTCACGCCAGTCCCGGACACTCGGTGATGTCACACTTTGGGCATACCATCGTGGGCGCTATCGAAGGAGCGTAATGAGGGTTGATTTCACGCCGGATCCCCAGCTCTATCCGTTCGAGTCGCGCTGGTTCGACAGCTCGCGGGGTCGCATCCATTACATCGACGAGGGTGATGGCCCGCCAATCCTGTTGTGCCACGGCAATCCGACATGGAGCTTCCTGTATCGCGATATCGTCGTCGCGCTGCGTGACCGCTTCCGTTGCATCGCACCGGATTATCTCGGTTTCGGGCTGTCGGAGCGTCCCGACGGGTTCGGGTACAAGATCGACGAGCACGCCCGAGTGGTCGGTGAGTTTGTCGATCACCTCGGCCTCGACGGCTACCTGACGATGGGCCAAGACTGGGGCGGGCCGATCAGCATGGCGGTCGCTGTCGAGCGTGCCGAGCGGGTACGCGGCATCGTCTTGGGCAACACCTGGTTTTGGCCGGCGGACACGCTGTCGATGAAGGCCTTCAGCAGGGTGATGTCGAGCCCACCGCTTCAGCATGCGATCCTGCGGCGGAATTTCTTCGTCGAACGGCTGATCCCGGCTGGGACAGCACGCCGGCCAAGCGCGGCGGTGATGGCACACTACCGGGGCGTTCAGCCCAGCGCCGCAGCGCGGTTGGGCGTCGCCGAGATGCCCAAGCAGATCTTGGCCGCCCGCCCACTGCTGGCACGGCTCGCCCGGGAAGTACCGACCAAGCTGGGCGCCAAGCCGGCCCTGCTGATCTGGGGAATGAAGGACTTCGCGTTCAGACCCGGCCCAATGCTCCCCCGGATGCGCACGACTTTTCCCGATCACGTCCTCGTCGAGCTGCCTAACGCCAAGCACTTCATCCAGGAGGATGCGCCCGACCAGATTGCCGCGGCGATCATCGAGCGCTTCGGCTGAGGATTAGAGGACGGGTTCAGGCGAACGCCGCGACCGGCGGACACGAGCAGACCAGGTTCCGGTCGCCGTAAGCGCCGTCGATGCGACGCACCGGCGGCCACACCTTGGGCCGGAAGGCCGCGCCGAGCGGATAGGCGGCCTGTTCCCGGGTATACGGGTGATCCCAGTCGGAGACCATGAGGCACTCAGCGGTGTGCGGTGCGCCGCGCAGCGGGTTGTCGTCGGCAGGCCACTCCCCTGCGCCGACGCGGTCGATCTCCCCGCGGATGCCGATCATGGCTTCGCAGAATGCGTCGACTTCGGCCAGGCTCTCGCTCTCGGTGGGCTCCACCATCAGCGTGCCGGCCACCGGGAAGCTCATGGTAGGCGCGTGAAAACCATAGTCCGCCAAGCGTTTCGCGACATCGTCGACGGTCACGCCGGTCGACTTGGTGATCCCGCGCAGGTCCAGGATGCACTCGTGGGCGACCATGCCGTTCTCGCCGGTGTACAGCACTGGGAAGTACTCGTCGAGCCGGCGGGCGATGTAGTTGGCCGACGTGATCGCGGTCAGCGATGCCGCCCGCAGACCGTCGGCGCCCATCATCCTGATGTAGGCCCAGGTGATCGGCAGAATCGAGGCCGACCCGTAGGGCGCCGACGACACCGGATGACCCTGGGGCAGCTCGGGGGCAAACGGGTGGCCCGGCAGGAACGGGGCCAAATGCGAACGCACCGCCACCGGCCCGACTCCCGGGCCGCCGCCGCCGTGCGGGATGCAGAACGTCTTGTGCAGATTCAGGTGGCTGACGTCGCCGCCGAATTTTCCCGGCCGGGCCAGGCCGACCAGCGCGTTGAGATTGGCGCCGTCGACGTAAACCTGGCCGCCCGCGTCGTGCACGGCTGCGCAGATCTCGGCGATGTCGTGCTCGTACACACCGTGCGTAGACGGATAGGTGATCATCAGCGCAGAAAGCCGGTCGGCGTGTTCGCTGACCTTGGCGCGCAGATCGTCGAGATCGACGTCGCCGTTATCGTGGCAGCCCACCACGACCACCCGCATACCGGCCAACGCCGCCGACGCGGCGTTGGTGCCGTGCGCGCTGGACGGGATCAGGCAGATGTCGCGGTGCGGTTCTCCCCGGCTGGCGTGGTAGTCGTGGATCGCCAGCAGGCCGGCGTACTCGCCTTGCGAGCCCGCGTTGGGTTGCAGCGAGACGGCGTCGTAGCCGGTGATCTGCACCAGCCAGCTCTCCAGCTCACCGATCAGACGACGCAGCCCCGGGGTGTCGGATGCCGGGGCGAACGGATGCTGACGCGCGAATTCCGGCCAGGTGATCGACTCCATCTCGGCAACGGCGTTGAGTTTCATCGTGCACGAGCCGAGCGGAATCATGCTGCGGTCCAAGGCGATATCCTTGTCCGCCAGCGCACGCAGGTAGCGCATCATCGCCGTTTCGGTGCGGTATTGGGTGAAGGCGGGATGCGTCAGGAACTCCGAGGTGCGGGTCGCGATATCCGGTGCGTCGAAGCCGTTGCCCGTCGGCGCCGCCCCGAACGCGGCCAGTACGGTCGCGACGTGTTCGTCGGTGGTGGCCTCGTCGCAGGCCACCGAGATGTGGTCGTCGTCCACGCGCCACACGTTGATCCCGCGTTCCTTGGCGGCGGCCTGGATGTCCGCCGCCTTGCCGGGTACCCGCGCCAGCACGGTGTCGAAGAACGCCTGGTGCACCACGTCGACACCGGCGCTGGACAAACCGGCTGCAAGGTCGCGTGCGTGCGAATGTACCCGGCGCGCGATGCCGGCCAGCCCGTCGGCGCCGTGGTAGCTGGCGTACATCGCGGCCATCACCGCCAGCAGCACCTGTGCGGTGCAGATGTTGCTGGTCGCCTTGTCGCGGCGGATGTGTTGCTCGCGCGTCTGCAGCGCCAAGCGATTCGCCGGCGTGCCGTCAGTGTCGACGGACACCCCGACCAGCCGGCCGGGCAGTTGACGGGCGTGCTTGGTGTGCACCGCCAGGTATCCGGCATGGGGACCGCCGAATCCCATTGGTACGCCGAACCTTTGGGTGGTGCCGAACGCGACGTCGGCGCCGAGCTCGCCTGGCGGTGTGATCAGCGCCAGCGCCAACAGGTCGGCGCCGATGGCGACGAGTGCGCCGCGGTCGTGGGCCTCGGTGACCAGAGCGGTCCAGTCCGTGATTCGGCCGCTGGCCCCGGGCAGCTGGGTGATGACGCCGAAGAACTCACCGTCCGGTAGACCGTCGCGCAGGTCGGCGGTGACGATCTCGATGCCCAACGGCCTGGCGCGGGTGGCCAGCACCGCAGCGGTCTGGGTGAACACGTCGGTATCGACGGCCAGCCGGTGCACCGTGCCGCGGGCTGCACGGTGCATCAATGTCATGGCCTCGGCGGCTGCGGTGCCCTCGTCGAGCATCGACGCGTTCGCGATCTCGAGGCCGGTGAGGTCGGTAACGACGGTCTGGAAATTCAGCAGCGCTTCCAGCCGACCCTGGCTGATTTCGGGCTGATAGGGCGTGTAGGCGGTGTACCAGGCCGGGTTTTCCATGATGTTGCGCAGCAGCGCCGGGGGTGTGAGCGTGTCGTAGTAGCCCTGTCCGATCATCGACACCGCGACGGTGTTGGAGTCGGCCAGCGCCCGGAGCTCCGCCAGCGCCTCGGCCTCGCTGGCGGCTGGCGGCAGCCGGTCCAGGCCCGGTGCGTCACCGGTGTCGGTGAGCTTGTCGAGGATGCCCGTCGGGACCGCCTTGGCGGCCAAGTCGTCGAGCGAGTCGACACCGATGACCGCAAGCATGGTCGCCACGGCTGCGCTGTCCGGGCCGATGTGCCGGTCTGCGAACGTTGATTGGTCGGACACGGGTGAAACTCCTGACATGGCACCACAAAGGTAGAGGACTAGCGGCCCTCTCCCTCTGTCTTCACCCGTTCGCCAGGCGCCTGAGAGATTCGGCGCCGCTACCTTGGTGGGCGCCTTTCCCCATCGGCGGGTGAGGACCACTACGGGTCGCCACCGCTTTCCAGAGGCATCGTTATCCCGTGCGGTCCGGATGCCTGAGAGGTTGACGGAGAGGTGTTGCTCCTTCGGCGTCTGTAGCTGGCGGCCACAGAACTCTCCCGCTCGAGTGCGATGCGTTGCCCAGTTTACCCGGACGGCGTTGCCCGCCGCGAGCGTGCGTGTTCCCCCGCAAGCGGACGGTGCCCCCAGTACTACGACACGCCGTGCGGTGCGTACAACTGCGCACGCTCACGCCAGGGCAACGCGGGCGCTGCTAGCCGATCTTGCGGTCGCGATGCTTGCGCCGGGAGGCCAGCTCGTCTTCCGGAGTGGCAATTGACTCGCCGCCGTCCGCACGCTCACCGTGGAAGTCGGCTATAACGCCGGTCAGCTCACGCATCGCGCCGGACACGGCGATGCCGAACACGCCCTGCCCGCCTTGCAGCAGGTCGACAACCTCTTCGGCCGACGTGCACTCATACACCGTGGTGCCGTCGGAGAACAAGGTGATGTTGGCCAGATCCTGGACACCGCGCTGGCGCAGATGGTCGACCGCGACCCGGATGTTGTGCAGCGAGATGCCGGTGTCGAGCAATCGCTTGACGATCTTGAGAACGAGAATGTCTTTGAACGAGTAGAGCCGCTGGCTGCCGGAGCCTGCCGCGCTGCGAATCGACGGAACCACCAACGATGTGCGTGCCCAGTAGTCCAGCTGGCGGTATGTGATCCCGGCAATCTGGCAGGCACTCGGCCCGCGGTAACCGACCAACTCGTCGGGCACGGAATCGTCGGGGAACAGTCCGGGTTGCACAGGTCCGCTCGGTGCGGTGGGGCCATTGAGGCCACCGTCATCATTGGTCGCGCCGTCCGCGTGGTCAGCAAGGTCCAGCTGACCTTGACGTGGCTGCTCGCTCACGGTGGTTCCTCTCGCCGATCGCGCTCTTGTCGCTAGCTGCGTCTCTGGCTGCCTGGACAGCCACCTTTGGTCATGCCCGAGTGCTAGAAGCTTACTGCTGTTCGATGGCTGCCGTGCCTTAAGTCGTCATCAAAGTATGGCCGTTGCCTGGGTCAGTGGGCACTAACCGCCAGGCGTGTCGCATTCCAGTGCTAGATGAGACGCATCCGTGATATTGACGTCGGCGTAATATCCAAACCTCGCGCCCTGCCGGCGCGCATCGTCGCCGAGCCAGAGTTGGATTGCCCGGCTCTCCCCCTCGCCGCTACGCGGCTGGGGGTGCCCCCACAGCGCGCCCTGCCGGCGCGCATCGTCGCCGAGCTAGGTGGCCTTGAAATCGTCGGGAGACACGCTGTCGAGAAACTCCTTGAATTTCTCCACCTCGTCCTCACGAACAGCGGTGTCGGACTCTTCGTCGCTCTCGTCGGGAATCAGCAGACCAGCCTGGGCCAGCACCGCCTCCTCGACGTAGATCGGAACGCCGACCCGCAGTGCGATCGCCACCGAGTCCGAGGGGCGCGCCGACACTTTGATATTGCGGTCGAAGATCAGATCGGCGTAGAAAGTGCCTTCCTGCAGATCGACGATCCGCACCTCTTTGAGCGAATGCCCAAGCGCGGCAATGAGATCCCTGATCAGATCATGCGTCAGCGGGCGGGGTGGCTCGACGCCTTGCTGCTCCAGCGCGATCGCGGCGGCCTCCGACTGGCCGATCCAGATCGGCAGGTACCGGTCCCCGTCGGCCTCACGCAGTAACAGCACCGGCTGGTTCTGTGGCTGCTCGACGCGAATGCCGACAACACGAACTTCACCCATCTGTGTCTGCCCTCCGCACATGCCGCCGTATCCGACTCACGCTTGGCGCGACGACGCGGTGGCCACTATGCCTAATCATGCCGCCGAACACCAAGCTGTCCAACGAAGTCTAATCCTCAGCGGTGCAGAACGTCGCGAACCGCAGACTTGATCAGCGAGGTATGCAAAGT
Organism: uncultured Actinomycetota bacterium; assembly: GCA_963728815.1. Taxonomy (GTDB): domain Bacteria; phylum Actinomycetota; class Actinomycetes; order Mycobacteriales; family Mycobacteriaceae; genus Mycobacterium. The sequence continues at coordinate 283,221 of CAVSLH010000006.1, read as the reverse complement.
GATGGCTAGCGCCGCCACCTCCCGCGCCAAGTCGTCGGCGCGGTCACGGGCGCCGGCTTTACCGGCTTTGACCAACGGCCCGGCGATTTGGGCGATCAGGTCGGACTGCCGGTCGGCCGCGGAGCGGAACGCACGCAGATGCCGCGGTTCAACACCGTATTCGGCCAGCGCCCGCGCACACTGGAGTATCACGACCGCGTGTTCATCGAAGAAACCGCCCGGCCCGGTGGTGATCACCCCGGCCTTGAGCAGCGCCGTCAGCAGGTCGTCGTCCACTCCTGAGCGTTCCAGGAGATCTTCCCGACTGAGCCGGATGCGGGTGGGCGACACCGCCGACGTGTCTGATCCGGCCTCGTATCCGGCCCCGAAGCCAGCGTCGCCGGCCCCGCTGCCCGCTACCGACACCAATCGCGGTACGCCGTAAGGCGATCCGAACGGCGGTAGCTCACCGTCGGGCTGGGCGTCCAGCTGCGCCCTGATCACCTTCAGCGGTAGGTAGTGATCCCGCTGGGCGGTGAGGATGAAGAGCAGCCGCGCGCAGTCGTACGCAGTAAATCTCCGGTACCCCGACGCGGCGCGCTGCGGCGTCACCAGTCCCTCAGCCTCCAGGAAGCGAATCTTGGAGATTGTGACATCGGGGAAATCCGGCCTTAACAGCTCGAGGACCGCCCCGATCGACATCCCGGCCAGTGCCGGGCTATCGGGTGCGCTCACTAGCCTCCGGTTCCCCCGTCGTCGTCACCTTGCTTGGGTCCGGTCAAAAACACCAAGCGGAACTTGCCGATCTGCACTTCGTCACCGTTTGCCAGTACCGCTGAATCCACCGGTTCACGGTTGACGTAGGTGCCGTTGAGGCTGCCGACGTCAACAACGTGGAATTCGTTGCCTTCCAACCGGAATTCGGCGTGACGACGGCTCACGGTGACGTCATCGAGGAAGATGTCACTATCCGGATGCCGGCCGGCGGAGGTAATGGCCTGGTCGAGCAGGAAGCGCGATCCAGCGTTCGGTCCCCGTTTGACGACTAGCAACGCCGAGCCCGCCGGCAGTCCTTCGACCCCGGATACCGCGCTCTCGGCACCCGCCTGTGCCGGAGCATCCAGTTCGTTAAGGAAGTCGGCGCGGAAGACCGAGGTCGTCTCCACGGTGACTTCGTCAGAAGTCTGGTCGTTGTCCATGTCCGTCACCCGCTGCTCCTCACTGGCCGCTGTGGCGTTGTCTGACCGGGCCGCTCGCCGGCTTCCTACTAGATTCTCCGCCTTGTATTGCCGATTACTGCCTTCTTAGTGCTTCCGACGCTGACGTGTTGACCGTACCGCGCACTGGTCGCAATGTGCCCACCACCGCAGCATGACAGGCCCGACCGCCCGGCTCCTCCTCAGGCCGCTCCACGGCCCGCATCGTCGCCGCGCGGCGTTGGCAGGCACCTTAGCAATCGTCATTCGGTCAGTGTGCCGCGGTAGGCCTCGGCGTCAAGCAGCTCCGCAATGGCTGACTCCAAAGCAGCGACATCGGAGGCCTGGACATCCAGTAGCCAGCCTGCACCGTACGGGTCGGAGTTCACGAGTTGTGGACTGCCTTCCAGATCGCTGTTGACCGCTGATACCTTGCCCGAGACCGGCGCGTACAGGTCCGACACCGATTTCGTCGATTCCACTTCGCCGAAGGATTCGCCCGCGGTCACCTCAGTACCCACGTCGGGCAGCTGAACAAAAACGACATCGCCCAGTGCCGACTGTGCGAAGTCGGTGATCCCGATCCGCACGGTGTCTCCCCCGCTGCGGCGAACCCACTCGTGTTCGGCGGTGTAATGCAGATCGGCCGGGATTTCGCTCACGGTAATCCTGTTCTGGTCGGTGCTCACTTGACGGGCTGAGCGTATTGGTGCGGTTTTGGTTGCCGCAAGGTGGTCACGTCCACTCGGTCGGCCTGTTGCACAGACATCCGCGCGCCAACGCGTTTGACGCTGTCCTCCGCGCCACCGGGAATGTTCATCGCAGCGGCGAGTGTCGGCGGATCACCAATCGCCAGAATCGAATACGGGGGTGATAGTGCCTTGTTGTCGATGGTCAGTGAGCCGGGAACACCGACCACCCAAGTATCGACGCCGACTCGCACAGACTGGTGTGCATCGTTGATCTCGATCGCCTCGGCGCCAGCGGCACGCAACTCGTTGATCACGTCGAGCATCGCTTCTGGTGCCACCCCCGGTCCGGGATCGTCGATCGTCAACGTGACACCGGGCCCGGTGGCGCCCACGGCACCGACGAGGATGGACAGCGCAGCCAACCTGGCCTGAGCGCTTTGGATGGCGGCCTGATCGGTGTTGCCTGACGCCTGCAACGAGTTCAGCGTGTTCTGCAGTTCGGTCACTTCGGTGTTCAGCGTGGCCTCGCGTTGCCGCAACGAATCCAACAGCACCAGCAGGTCTGCGGGACGGGCGGTTTCCAGGGAATCACCGGACTTGGTCTGGCGCACCTGGGTGACGATGGCGATCCCCGCGACCAGGCACAACAGGATCGCCAGCGTTCCGAACACCAGACGGGAGCGACCGCCCCGCAGCAGTCCAGACAGTCCTGTCCGACGTAGCGGCCCGATCTCGGGCCGCGGAAGGTCCGTGGGTAGCTCGTGACGGCCACGCTGCTCAGCCCCCTGAGCACTGGGGTCAGCATTGGAGTGACCGTGCTGGGTTGGCGCGTCACGAGTTTCCCCTTCTGGGGGGCCGGCGCGTTCTGGAGGGTCTTGGCTCACGCTGACCTCATCTCCGTCATGCCCCGAACAGCCGGCGCCGCAGTGCGGCGGCATTGCCGAAGATGCGGATACCCAGCACGACGATGATCGCAGTGGTCAACTGCGTGCCAACGCCTAGCTGGTCGCCGACGTAGACGATCAGGGAAGCCACCAACACGTTGAACACGAACGAAACCACGAAGACCTTCGGGTCAAAGATCCGCTCGAGGTAGGCGCGCAGCCCGCCGAACACCGCGTCGAGCGCGGCGACCACCGCAATCGGCAGGTAGGGCTGGATGACCTCGGGCACGCTGGGATGGAAAACCAAGCCCAGCACGATGCCGATGGCAAGCGCCGCGATACCGATCATGCTCGTCGCATCCACATTCCCCCCATGGGGACCGCTCTCACGAGGACTTCTCTCACTAGGGCCCAATCTGTTTGGCGAACTTGACATCCCGGATCGATCCGGCAGGCAGTGAAAGACCGTCGGCGACGTTCACGGTGACGCCGACGCCGTAGGAGACCTCCAGCAGCCTAAGACGCTGCAGACCGGGGCTGTGGTCGAAGACGTCTCGCATCGCGTGCGGCGGTCCGACCGCGAGAATCGTGTAGGGGCTGCTGGTGGGGTTGTTGTCGACCAGGATCGCGCCGCCGGCTTGCCGAATGGTCACATTCGGCCCGATCCGAGCGCCACCGACTGAGATGGCCTCAGCACCGCTCGCCCACAACGAGTTGATGACCAGCTGTAGATCGCGGTCCAGAATGATTTGCCGACTGCCGTTCACCCGCTGCTTGGATACGTCGGAAAGATTTGGGCTCACACCGGGATCGGTCACAGTCACCGTCAGGCCCGGCCCGATGATGGCTGTGCTGGCCGCCGCGAGGCTGAGCGCGTCGAGGCGGGTCAGCAGCCGCTGCCCCTCGGCATCTTCTGCGAGCGCGCGCCGTTGTACGTCGTCGAGTTGAGTCGTGAGCACACTGCGCCGTTGGGCCAACTTGGCGGCAGCGGCTTCGGTTTCACGCACGCTCGTTGCCAGCAGCTGCTGGGCGGCGCGCACTCCGGGTGCAACCGAGCGGGCCTGCGCGACCGCGGCGGCAAATACGGTGGCGACCAGCGTCGCGGCCAAGGCTTGCCAGAACCAACCGGAAGCGCGGGCTCGTCTACGTGGCGGCGTGGTCGTGCGGCGACGTTCGGCGGCCGCCGCGGCGTAACCCGGGTCCAAATGTTCCGACAGCAGGGCGCGCAGCAGTGAGGGCACCGGGATGTGCTTGGGCCGCGTTGCCGCGTGGGCGCTGTAGCCGGCGTTGGGGTCATAGCCGCCGAGCAGCCGGTCAGGTTCACCCATGTTCACCTGCTTTTCGGGCGAGCCGCTGATCGGCTTGGTGGTTGAGCTTGGGCATCCGGCGCACCACCAGCGTCATCTGCACCACATACAGCACGAACGCCCACAGGTACGCATACATACCCCAGATCAAAAACGCCCAACCACAGGCCCCAACCACTCGGCTCCACAACGCGTCCCACGTTCCCAGCAGGACGAGTGGAAAGCCGGCCATCAAGCTGAAAGTCGCGGCCTTACCAATGTAGGTCACCGGCAGCGCCGACAGTCCGCGACTCCGCAGCAGCGGCAGCGTCGCGGCAAGCAGCGCGTCGCGAGCCAGCAGCGTGGCGACGAACCACCACGGCATGATCCCGCGCAACGCCAACACGACGGGGACCGTCACCATGTAGAGGCGATCGACCGCCGGGTCCAGCAGAACGCCCAACCGCGAAGACTGGTTCAGCAGCCGGGCGATCTTCCCGTCAGCCCAGTCGGAGGCGCCGCTGGACATCAGAATCGCGACGGCCCAGCCGTCGGCGTGCGCGACCAGCAGGACGTAGACAAATACCGGGATGAGCGCCAGGCGGATGGCGCTCAGCAAGTTGGGTACTGTCAGCACCCGATCGGGCGGACGCTCCGGCTCCATGAGCCGTGACCATAACCCGGCGACGACGCGGTCCGCACGACGGACCGAGGAGGGGGCACCCCCAGCCGCACTGGGGCGAGGGGGCGAGCGTGCCAATCAGGTCGCCGGGCGATCGCGCTCAGCGGAATACCCCGGGCAGGCTCAGGGTGGAAAGCGTGTCATCGGACAGCGGGTTGTCGTTGACCATGTATGTCCAGGTCGACGTCGGCCGCGCCAGTTTGGACAGATCCAGCCCCTGCTCTTCTTCGAGGACGTTTGCGGTTTCGAACGTCTGCTGGGCCGCCTCGATCGCGTCCGCCGCCAGCGACGCGAACGCGTCGACCGCCAACCGGTGGAACTCGTCGAGCGGGTTCTGCCGGCCCAGCGCGCGCAAATGGATGCTTTCGCGGATGTCGGCCAGATACGCCAGATGATCGGCCCAGCCACGGTCGAGGTGATACAGCATGATCAGTCGGCAGATCGTCTCGAGGCGTTCTTCGGACAGGTCCTCAGATAGCTCCTCGTACCGATCTGGTGCCAGCTCGGCGAGTTCCTCACGCGCGGTTGCGGTGCGCAGCAACGTATTACGCCGATCGACGATGATGGCGCGCTGCTGGGCGATCAGCTGGTTGTAGCGCCAGGTGTTCGCGTGCACATCCAGCAGTCGGCCCTCGGCGACGCGCTGGGCGTGGTCAAGCAAGCCGCTGGTCTTGGAGCTGACAATCCGGCCGTCCTCGTCGGTTTCCATGGGCAATTTGTTGCGCTCGAGGTTGGCGGCGACGACGTCGTCTTCCCAGCTCGAGAAGAACACCGACGACCCCGGATCGCCCTGGCGTCCCGCTCGGCCACGCAGCTGGTTGTCCAGCCGCTCGGTGTGGTGGCGGCCGGTGCCGACCACGTGCAGCCCGCCCAGTTCGGCGACCCTGTCGTGGTCGGCTTCGTCGGATCCGCCAAGCCGGATGTCGGTGCCGCGCCCGGCCATCTGGGTGGACACCGTGACGGTGCCGTATTCGCCGGCCTCGGCGATAACCTGCGCTTCCTCGGCGTCGTTTTTTGCGTTGAGCACCACCGCGGGTATTCCACGGCGCACCAGTCGCTCGTGCAGCTCCTCGGATTCGGCCACGTCGCGGGTGCCGACCAGTACCGGCTGCCCGGTCTCGTGCACCTCGGCGATGTGATCGACGATTGCGTCGTTCTTGGCGGCGGCGGTGATGTAGACCCGGTCCGATTCGTCCTCGCGAATGTTCGGGGTGTTCGGCGGTATCGGTGAAACACCGAGCTTGTAGAACTGGCGCAATTGCTCACCGGCGGCCAGCGCGGTGCCGGTCATGCCGCACACGGTTGTGTAGCGGTTGATCAGCGCCTGCACCGTGATGGTGTCGAGCACTTCGCCGGTCTCGGTGGTCTCGATGCCCTCCTTGGCTTCGACAGCGGCCTGCAGGCCGTCCGGCCAGCGTTGCAGTTGCGCGATGCGGCCGCGCGAGGCGTTGATCAGGTGCACCGCGTCGTCTCGGACGATGTAGTGGACGTCGCGCTGCAACAGCACATGCGCGTGCAGTGCGACGTTGACCTCGGTCAGTGTGGTACCGACGTGTTCCTCCGAGTAGAGGTCGATGCCACCGAGCGCCTTCTCGACTTTGCGCGCGCCGACCTCGGTCAGGTGGACGTTGCGGCTGTCGGAGTCGGTGTCGTAGTCGGTGTCCGCGGCCAGTTCACCAACCAGCTTGATGATCTCCAGCCGCGGCGTCTCCCGGTGGGTGGTGCCGGCCAACACGAGCGGCACCAGCGCCTCATCGACCAGCACGGAGTCGGCCTCGTCGATAAGGGCCACATCAGGATTGGGCGACACCAGGTCGGCAACGTCGGTCACCAGCTGATCGCGCAGCACATCGAAGCCGATCTCGTTGACCGAGGCGTAGGTGATGTCACAGTCATACGCGGCCCTGCGGTCCTCGCTCGTCGACTCCGCGGTGATCCAGCCAACCGTCAGGCCCATGGCCTTAAGCAGCGGGCCCATCCACTCCGCATCACGGTGGGCCAGGTAGTCGTTGATGGTCACGACGTGTACGTGCCGGCCGGCAAGGGCGTAGCCCGCGGCCGCGATTGCCCCGGCGAGGGTCTTGCCCTCACCGGTGGCCATCTCGATCACGTCACCGGCAAGCATGCGTAGCGCGCCCAGCAACTGAACATCGAATGGCCGCAACCCCGTTGACCGCTCCGCCGCTTCCCGGGCGATCGCAAGGAACTGCGGGATATCGTCGGATTCGGCGAGATCCTCGAGGTTGAGCAGCCCCGCGGCCTTGCGCAGCTTCTCGTCGTTGAGATCGGCAGCTTCCTCGTCGTACTCCGCCGAGGCGGTTACCTCGGCGAGGGAACGGCTACGGTTCTTTTCGGTACTGGCGCCGAGCAGTCGCCAAAACCGGCTGCTCAGACGGCCGGGTTGAGCGCGGGTGGTCTTTGACACAGATCAACGGTACGCGACCCCCCAGATGGCCAGCGAAACCCATTCATTCCCAGATCAAGACGTTGGGAAGCGAGGGCTCGACTCGCCGCAACACCGTATAGCCGACGCCCGCGATGCCGCGGAAAAGACCAAGATTGAAGCGGCTGGTCCCGCTGGTCCATCGGTAGTCGCCGCTCGACCGGGCAGTTTCGACGACCGACAGCAGCCGCTGCGAGGCCTGCTCGCGAAGATCGTTTCGCCCGAGGACTCCGCCGGCTTCCCACAGGAATTCGATGCTGCCGAGCGTGCCGCAACACAGCGTGTCGGTCGGGCCCGGCCACCCGTACTCGACACCCGCGCGGGCATTGCGGATGTCGGTCCGGACGAGTTCGCCGGACAGCGCCGGGTGTTTGGTCATAGCGGCCCGCGCCAACCCGATGCCCGGGGCTCCATAACACCACTTGGACCGCCAGATCGCGCCGGTGCCGCGCAGGTCGGGCCAATTGTTGCGTTGGGCGTCGAAGGTTGCGTTCTCGAAGGCAACGCATTCGGTTGCGGCGCTTACGAACTCCTCGCATCCCGTGGCCGAGGCCAGCGCCGCCAAAGCGTAGGCGAAGCCCGCCGCGCCGTGCGACATGCCGTTGAGTGGGCCGTCGGAGCCGGGCGGGGTCCAGCTTCGCCGACCTGTTGGCCCGACGCGGTGTTCAGCGAGCAGATGCCTCCCGCAGTTGGTCGCCCGCTCCAGTACGTCGCTGGACCCGGTCTGGCGGTATAGCCGAAGCAGCCCCAGGATGGCGCCGGCCCTGCCACCCAGGACGTCGAGCTGGCGATCCGCTGAAATGACGTCCTGGGTGATCAACTCCGCCGCGGCGTGAGCATCTAAGAGCACATCGTCGTCATCAAGCAGCGTCGAGATCACCGCGAGGCTGTACACGATCGATCCGAGACCAAGGCCACCGCCGAGACCGACCAAGCGAGCGATGCGCCTCGGGTTGCGGCCTCGCAAAAGTTCCCGGAGCCGGGCTATCGCAGCGGCGGCAAGGGTCTTTGACGAGGTGGAGTTTGCGACGGCGGCATGCGCGGCGAGGAACAGCGCGATGCCACACGCGCCGTTGTAGAGGTCGGGACCGAGCACGACGAGCTGTGACAACTCGGAGTCGCCCAGCCAGTCGAGGCCGATCCAGGCCGCACCCGGCCCCTTGCGCACTGCATGCTCGGACAGCGTTCGGGCAGCCGCGTCGGCTTCCGCGGCGAAGACATCGCGGCCGGACGACCCGCTTGCGGGAACAAGCAGGGTGGGCTTGGTGCCAGGCTTTGAGGCAGGTCCAGCTCGCCCAAGCGTGCATGTGCTCTGTCGGATGAGCTCGGTCTGCCATGCGATTTCCTCGTCGTCGAGGCTGCGGACGCGGGCGCGCACCCGATCGAGGCCCGGTGTCGCCCCGGTCGGGATCGAGGTCCCGGCCGCGTCGCGGATTTCGTGACCGTCGCTGACCATCACGAAATGCGGAACATTCAAGTCCACGACAGCCGCGCGCTCGGCGCGTTGCAACGGCCAAGCGGGGTCAAAGTCGTGCTCCCAGTCCGCCAGCCGAGCTGCGAAGTCCGCTTGAGCAGACCACCTGACGCCGTCGTCCATGGCGCGGTGATCTCTCAGACGCTGTAGCTGCATGGCGTAGAACCTCGTTGGCCGGACGACCTTGCGGATCGTCAAGCCTCCGAAGCCGTCTAACAGGTCGTCCGGGCGCTGCTGGGCAAGAAATTTCGCGTAGTCGCAGAAACCTGACATGAAGTCGTCGAGGTAATCGCCCAGCCGGGCATGGCAGCCGTCGATATGGGGCAGGTTTGAGATCGTCGCGTCAGTCTGGGCAACTTTCGCGGGCCGCATCGCGTCGGAATTGATGTCGTTCCATGTGAGTGTGATTCGCGGAGCGGAGTTCGAGGTCACTCCGCCGATCGAGAAGATCCGGTTGGAATGCCTGCTGTACGCGGGAAGCAGGCCGACGGTCATTACCGAGTCGATGACCTTTTCCATCGCTGCCTCGAATGCGTGCCGATCGCCCGCGGTGTCTGTGTCGCCCCACGCCTCGGCCGCCTGCAAGATCATCTCCAGATCGATCGGTACCGGGTGCTCGCCGGACGCGATGATGTTCTCTTGATGCATGTCGACACTGACGAAGCAGTGGAAGAGCGCCAGCCACGCCCCAGCGCGCCGGAAAAATCGCCGAAAGCCTTGCTGATCAATGCAACTCGTGTGATCGATGAACTCCGTCCAGCCGTAACCCTGTCGCGGTAGAACGCGCACGGCCCGCAGCTCGAGGGGGGCACGGCGGTTGAGTCTTTCGATCAGCGCATGCCACGCTGCGTCGACACGCAAATCCTTGGGCTTGTACACGATCCGCGAACCGTCCTGCAAGCCGATGATCGCGACGGTACGGCCGAAGTTGTGCCGATCGGAGAGGTCGCCGTCGATGCTGGTTACCGGAGAAGACGTGGCGGCCTCGAGCAGGTCACGACGAAACGCCGGCAGATCGGCATCCAGCCGCATGATCAGTTCCCCCGACGTGTCGATCCACTGCCGGGTGAGCGAGGCCATCAGCCGCAACAGGACTGGCTTGTCTTCGAACAGGCGACGCCATCCGTTCGCCTTCATGTCGGCAACGAATCGGTCGTAGCGGGCGGTCGAAGGGCCGGGCGGCCCGACGTCCTTACGGGCCTTCGCGAAACGCTCGTATATCGCGCTAGCCGAAAGGCTCGACAGCTCTGCCAGGAGCGAACGGCGCAGGCACGCGCGTGCACTGTCGCTCACCGCCGCCCCGACGCGACTGTCGACAGCCGACCAAAGACGCGTCTCTGCCTCGCGAACCACCGGTTCCAGCAAATCCTCGAACGCACAAGGCTCGGTTTCGGGCGCAGGGTGTTCCGCTGCGGTGTCGACGCAACTCTGCAACGCCTCACCGATCCAGACAGCGTCGTCGAGCCACGTCGGGGTGGGCAAGGAAGCGTTGCGGCGAACCGTGGCGAACTTTGCCAGCACATCTTCGATCGACAGTCCGTCCCGTTCTAGCCGCCGGGCGAACAGCGACCAGTCGCCACTGGCGCACGATCGACACCACGCGGCAAGACGGCGGGCGGCCAACTCGCTATCGCTCTTCTGGCCGGGCAATTGGTCAAACGCGTCGGAAAGCAGCTCGTCGATGGTCGCGGCCCGGGCTAGCAGGCGCTCGTCCAAAGCCGCCATCCCCATCTCCCGATTGCCAACGAGCCGGACGCGTTTGCAGCCAGCAGCCGCGAATGTTAACCCGGCAAATCCACAGAGAACCCTCAGAGTATTTCAATCAGCCGGATGACTACGTGTGATCGACTTCACACTATCCGTTCCGTTGACGCTGCGGTCAGAAATCCGGGTGCCAACGGCAAAGTGAAGGGGACCATTGACATGAACACCAGTTTTGCCCTCGACCAGACTGACGACATCCTCGCCTGCGATTTTTCCGATGAGGCACTGGAGAGTGCGGGCGGCATGTCCGTGGCAGCCCAGGCGGGATCCTCCTTGTACTCCTCATACGACCCGTCGGGTTGCACCTGCGTCGGCTGACGCAGCCGATCCATAACGCACAGCAGCCGATTCCCGGCGTGGGGGCTAATCAGGCCAGGCTGGATCGGCGTGGGTAGGCGACGCTTGGGTCGGTGAGCACGTTGACCACGGCGGGCAGGCCACTGGCGAAGGCACGTTCCAGCGCGGGCCGAAGCTCGGCGGGCGTGGACACCAGCTCGCCGTGTCCGCCCAGCGCGCGCACCACCTCGTCGTAGCGGGTGCCGGGGCGCAGCTCAGCGACTACCGAGTAGCCGTACAGGGCCTCCATGGGGTGTTTTTCCAGGCCCCAGATGCCGTTATTGCCGATCACCGACACCACCGGCACGTTGTGCCGGACCAGGGTGTCCCATTCCATGCCGCTGAACCCGAATGCGCCGTCGCCTTGCAGCAGGACGACCTGACGGTCGGGCCGGGCCAGTTTGGCGGCCAGGGCGTAACCGGGCCCTGAACCAAGGCAGCCGAAGGGACCGCTGTCCAGCCAGCAGCCCGGCAGATAGCTGTCGATCACCCGGCCGGCGTAGGAACCGAAGTCTCCGCCGTCGATGACGATGATGGCGTCGCGGTCCAGCATGGGCGCCAGCTCCGCGTATACCCGCATCGGATGCAGCGGGATCCGGTCATCGGCCAGCTCGGCCTTCTCGAGGTCACGCGAGGCGGCCTCGGATGTCCGCAGCTCGCCGATCCAGTCCTGATGGTCAGTCCCGGCCGGACCGGCCAGCGCCGAGAGGATCGCCGTCAGGTCCCCGTAGAGCCCAGCCGCAACGGGCCGCGGAGGCTCGCGATCGGGTTGGGCACGGTCTGCCACGACGAGCTGGGTCTGCGACCCGAACACCTTGCCGAAGCCCAGCCGGAAGTCCATCCGCACCCCGATCACCAGGGCAACGTCGGCCTCGCCCAATGCTTTTGCCCGCGCCCGCGAGAAGGCCAACGGGTGGTCGGCGGCCACGGTGCCGCGGGCCATCCCGTTCATCAGCACCGGGATCTGTCGTTCCTCGGCGAGACGTAGCAGCGCCGCCTCCGCGTGTCCCCACCAGACGTTGGTTCCCGCCATGATGACCGGCCGGTGCGCCGCGGATAGCAGGCCGGCAGCACGGTCCAGGGCGTCGCCGTCGGGGGTGGGGGCCGGCGGCAGGTCGCTGAGAGCGCCCGGGCGGCCGCGAAACTCCCGGTCGTCCGACATGGAAAACACGTGGTCCATCGGGAAATCGACGAATCCCACACCCGACGGGGCGGTGACCGCCGCCTGCAATGCTTCGTCGACTAACCGGCCCGCGGCGTCGGCCGACTGCGCGGTGGCCGCGAAGCGGGCCAGCGGTGCCACGAACGGCACGTGGTCGATCTCCTGCAGCGATCCCATGCCCCAGCGCAGCGCCGGCGCCCGGCCGCCGAGCACCACCAGCGGGGAGGAGTTCTGCTGCGCGGCCGCCATCGCGCTCATCCCGTTGGTGACGCCGGGACCGGCGGTCAGCGCGGCCACCCCCGGCAGCCGGGTCACCTTGGACCAGCCCTCGGCGGCGAAGGTGGCGGTCTGCTCGTGGCGGGTGTCGACCAGCCGGATGCCCTCGCTGCGGCACCCGTCGTAGATGGAGAACAAGTGGCCGCCGGACAAGGTGAAAACCGTGTCGATTCCGCTGGCCCGCAGTCGCCGCGCGATCAGATGGCCGGCATGCACGGTCTGGGTGGAGGGAGCATCGAGACTCATATCCGGAGCCTATCCGCAACCTTCGGGTACCTTCGCCGACAGGGATTTCTGATGAGGCGCCGGTTGGAAGCCTCGAGTGCAAGGAGACTGGAAGTTGGACCCGAAGCCGTTCAAACCGTCCATCAACTGGTCTGAGGCATTCCACGACTCTGTGCTGTGGATCGCCCAAGCGTGGGCGATCAGCGCCGTGATCATCCTCGTCGTTCTGGTGCTGCTCAGGTACTTCACTGTCTGGGGCCGGCAGTACTGGCGGATCACCAGTGGCTACTTCACTGGACCGCAAGCCGTGCGCGTGTGGCTGATGTTTGGCGTGTTGCTGTTGTCGGTCATCGTCTCGGTGCGGCTCAACGTGTTGTTCAGCTATCAGAGCAACGACCTGTACACGGCGTTGCAGACGGCATTCGAAGGCATCGCAACGGGCACCGACAAGGTCAAAAATTCTGGGATCCATGGCTTTTGGATGTCGCTCGCGATTTTCTGCCTGTTGGCGAGCTTGTTCATAGCCCGGGTGGTGCTGGACATCTATCTGACTCAGCGCTTCATCATCGCGTGGCGCGTGTGGCTCACCGGCCACCTCACCGACGACTGGCTCGACGGCAAGGCCTACTACCGGGACCTTTTCATCGACAACACCATCGACAACCCCGACCAGCGCATCCAACAGGACATCGACATCTTCACCGCCGGCGTCGGTGGCACCCCGAACATCCCGTCCAATGGAACGACCAGCACGCTGCTGTTAGGGGCAGTCCATGCGGTGGTCTCGGTTATCTCGTTCACCGCGATCCTGTGGAAACTTTCGGGTCGGCTGAGTGTCTTCGGCTTTGAGTTGCACCGCGCGCTGTTCTGGATTGTTCTGCTCTACGTGCTGGTCGCGACGGTCGTGGCGATCTGGCTGGGGCGTCCGCTGATTTGGCTCAGCTTTCGCAACGAGAAGCTCAACGCCGCGTTTCGTTATGCGCTGGTGCGGTTGCGGGACGCCGCGGAAGCGGTGGGCTTCTACCGCGGTGAGCGAGTGGAGCGGATGCAATTGTGGCGGCGCTTCACTCCGATCATCGGCAACTACCGCCGCTTTGTTCGCCGCACCATCGTGTTCAACGGATGGAACTGGTCGATGACTCAGGTTATTGTCCCGCTGCCGTGGGTGATTCAGGCACCGCGGTTGTTCGCCGGGGAGATCCAGTTCGGCGATGTGGGCCAGTCGGTGACCGCTTTCGGCAATATTCACGACTCGCTGTCGTTCTTCCGGAACAACTACGACGCGTTTGCAGCTTTCCGAGCTGCGATCATCCGGCTACACGGGCTTGTGGACGCCAACGAGCAAGGCCGCCAGTTGCCCGTCGTGGCGACCGCGCCCACCGATGACGGCTCTGTGCAGCTCGACGGCATCGAGGTGCGCACGCCGGCAGGAACGCAGTTGGTCGATCCGCTGAACCTGCACTTGGACAGGGGCGAGTCGCTGGTGATCGTCGGTCCATCGGGTGTCGGCAAGACAACGCTGCTGCGCAGTCTGGCGGAATTATGGCCGTTCGCGTCGGGCACCTTGAGCAGGCCTGAAGGCGACAACCAGACGATGTTCCTGTCCCAATTGCCCTACGTGCCGCTGGGTGACCTTCGAGGCGTCGTTTCCTACCCGAATCGGCCCGGCGAAATTTCCGACGACACCCTGCGCGACACCTTGACCAGGGTGGCGCTGGCCCCGTTGAGCGCCCGGCTCGACGAGGAAGCCGACTGGGCCAAAGTGCTCTCCCCGGGTGAACAGCAGCGCATTGCCTTTGCCCGCATTCTGCTGACCAAACCGCAGGCGGTCTTCCTCGACGAGGCCACCTCGGCACTCGACCCGGGGCTTGAATTCGCGCTCTACCAGATGGTGCGAAGCGAACTGCCGGACTGCGTCGTGATCAGTGTCAGCCACCGGCAGACGGTCGAACAACACCACCAGCACATGCTGGAATTGCTCGGCGAAGGTCCGTGGCGGTTGGGTCGGGTCGAGGCGGAGCCGGCGCGAGTCTAGTTTCTTTGCGTCACGTTTCGCCTGAATGAACATGGCGACGCTCGTGCGGGGCGTTGCGTCGCCGGATCACGGTCGCGCAGCCGCCGCGTGCGCTCCGGCGCAGGACTATTGCCGCGCCTGCGCTCCCGCTGCTGCGTGCGCTCCGGCGCGGCGGCCGAAGAACGACCCCTCACCCAGCTGCGTGCCGCTGGCGTATCCCTTGCCATCCTGGGCGATATTGGACGCGCACGCCCCGACCGCGTACAAGCCGGCCACCACCGTGCCGTCGTCGCGGAGCACCTCGCCGTCGACCGACGTGGCCAGCCCGCCGAGGGTGAATCCGGCATACATCGCCTTGCCCAGCGACATGTCGAACGCGCCCCACGGGCCTTTGTCTTGCGGCGCAAGGAATTCCGGTTGCTTGTGAAAGTCGGGATCCTCGCCGAGCGCGGCGTAGGTGTTATAACGGTCCAGCGTCTCGGCCAGATTGCCCTGCGGAATTCCAAGCGCGGTTTCCATCTCCGCGACGGTTTCCCAGCCGTCGATCAGCGGGACCAGCGGCATCTTGGGATGCTCCAGGTGCGCCTCGTCGACGATCAAAAATGCCGCGCTGTCGGGCTGACCCATGATGAAACCGGCAGTCCTGGAATGGTAGGAGTCTTCGGCGACGAACCGCTTCCCGAGGTTGTTGACGATGATCCCGGTGAGCAGGATCGACGGCGGGTACGGCGGAGCCGTGATGAAGATCTGGTCCATGTGCTGGGTGGCGCCGCCGGCCGATACGCCCATCCGGATGCCCAGGCCGTCGTCATAGGTGTTGCCGAGCACGAATGGCTTCTCGGCCAGTTTCGGGGTGTACTTGGCCACCATCTCCGGGTTCATCACGAATCCCCCGGCGGCAATGATGACCGACTTTGCCTTGACAGCACCGACTTCGGAGAACCGCTTCCACATCACGCCGGTCACCGCACCCGGACCGTCCACGATGAGCCCGGTGGCACCGGTTTCGTAGCGCACTTGCACGCCCAGACTTGCGGCTCGCTTGAGTAGCAGGTCGATCACCATGCTGGCGCCGCCGACGTCGCCGGGGACTGGCACCTTGTGGCCGCGCGGCGCCGGCACCGCCATCTCCAGGAACGGCCACACCTTCTCGTTGCCGGTGTACATCAAGCCCTCGGTGTTGGGCTGGATCACCGCCTTCCCGGGAAAGTAGCTGCGCTCGAACTGGAAACCCAGGTCTTCCAGCCAATTGAAATGCTCGACGCTGCCGTCGCAGTACGCCCTAATCTTGGCGTGGTCGGGCTGCCGCGAAACCGCGACCAGGTACTTGTACATCTCGTCGGGTGAGTCGGGGTGACCGGTTGCCTGCTGCACCGCGGTCCCGCCGCCCAGGTAGAAGTGCCCTCCGGCAAGCGAAGTGGTGCCGCCCGCGGCGGCGGCGCGGTCAAGAACCAGCACCCGCGCGCCGGCCGCGGCCGCGCTGACCGCCGCGCAACCACCGCCGATGCCGAAACCGATCACCACTACGTCGACGTCATCCGACCAGGACGCCACCGTGTCCGCGCCGACCGTCGCTGGTATCTCGGTGTTCACCGCTGCTCCTGTTTGATGTAGTCGTAGAAAGCCCGCATCTCTGGCGAGATATACGCGATCTCGATGAACGGCACGCCCGCTTGCGGCGCTGACACGTAGGCGAATTGGATTCCGCCGGGCATCACGCCCTGCTGCACTACCGGGGCGCCGTGGTCCGCGGCTTCGGCCAGCGCCGCGTCGAACTGCTCCGGGCTTTCGGCCTCTATGCAGATGTGGTGCAAACCGGGCCCAGAGTCGCGCAAAAAGTCACTATAGACGTTCTCTCCGCGGACCGGAGAGAGCAGCTCCAACTGCATGTCCCCGAGATAGCTCAGCGAGATGCTCGCGACGAAATCAGCCGGCTTGCCGTGATAGCTGCAGGTGTCCGGAGCAAAGTGCACGTTGGATATCCGCACCCACTTGCGGACGCCTAACAGGCCGGTGAGAGCCATTTCAGTGGCATCCAGGTCCGGGGTGACCCATGCGATCTGTGTCGGCGACTGAACGGAAAGGTGCATCGTTTCGCAGGATAACCCAGCCTGCCGGTTGGCAGAAAGGTCGAGTAGAACTTTGCCGTGATCAGCCGCACCGGGTCAGAAAAGGTCGAATGAACACGTTCTAATTGGGGCGGGACGCGTTGTTGGCCCGCCGTGGGTCCGGCTCCCGAGACGCGCATGCCCTCAATGCTGGGTCAGCACGCCCATCAGCAGCCGCACCTGCGTATCGAACACTGTCTCCGGGTCGGTCAGTGTGTCGGCGCCGTATTGTCCGAACACCTCCAGGCTGATCGCACCCACTACACCTGCCCAGAGCAGGAAGCACTTGGCGACGACGACGTCATCTCCCGGAAAGCCGAATTCCTGGCGAATCCGTTCGAAGTCTGATGACATCGGTTGCGGCGCAGGTTCATTGGTCAACCTGATGTCTCCGGTAGCGATCCCCGCCGCGATCGCGTCGAAGAACGCTGCGACGACGCGGGTGCCGACCACGACGGTGCGCTCCGCGGGTGCGTGGTATCCCGGAACGGGGCTGCCGTACAGCAGGGCCCAGCGAGCGGGGTGCGCGACGGCCCATCGTCGCGCCGCCCGCGCGATGGCGATGACGTCGTCACTCCACAAGTCGGTTACGGTGTCGCGGGCCCGGTCCACGGTGTCGGCCAGCTCGGAATAGGCGTCGACAAGCAGCAAGGTCAGCAGCTCATCGCGGCTCGACACATACCGGTACACAGCCGAGGACACCATGCTCAGGTCGCGGGCTATCGCACGCAGCGACAACCCGGCTGCGCCGTGATCCACCAGCTGGCGGCGGCCGAGTTCGACAATTTTCGCCTCGATCTGTTCCCGCGAGTCCTGGCGTTTGCCCACGCGGCCAGTCTGACACAACCGAGATCACCGCTCTTGCTTTTTGATCGGGACTGTGGCAGCGTGCTTAATGGAGAGAGCACTGCTCTCGAAAGTGTTCAAACCGAGAGGGTGCACCATGTCCACGCGATACGAAGAACCGAACCGGGCCGCCCAAGCTGCTAACACGGTTATCCGGTGGCTAGCCGAACTGGGGATCAGCATCGCCGGGACACGGGCGCTGCGCGTTCGCGGACGCAAGAGCGGCAAACAGCGCGGCGTCGTGATCAATCTGCTCACTGTTGACGGCGTGGACTACGTCGTCTCACCGCGTGGTAACACCCAGTGGGCGCGCAATGTCAGAGCCGCGGGCGTCGTCGAGATCGGACCGCGCTGGCGTCGGCAACGCACCGGGATCAACGAGCTGACCGATGCCGCCAAACCCGAGCTCCTGAAGCGCTATCTGGCCAGGTGGTACTGGCAGGTCAAGGACTATGTCGTTGGGTTGACGCCGGAATCAACCGATGAGCAGCTGCGTGCTGCCGCGCCAATGATCCCAGTATTCGCGCTCGTACCTTCCCGCTGACAGGCGTCAACGGGGATTGGTCGTCACTCCGAGATCCTGGCGGACCTGCTCGGAGGTGGCCCGCCACGACACCGCCGCGGGAAACTCCCCCCATACGCTGTTGAAAATCCCGACGATTTGCCCGGGGCCGCCATTGGGCGCCAGGTACACCGGTCCGCCCGAATCACCTTTCTGGCTCTGGACGCCGTGGGACATGGTGAACCAGCCGTTGTTGACGCTCTCCACGGTTCCGCAGGTCTCACCGGTGATAACGCCGAAGTGGCAGACCGATTGGCCGGGCTGAAGCGCCACGGTTGGGTTTGATTCCAGTCGACGCCCGCCCGGCAGAATATTGCTCACTGCGACGTTGTCGTCCAGCACAATCGCCTCGTAATCGGAGATCAACTGGTCGGTGGCCACTGTCGAACCGCTGGGTGTGTTGTCTCGGAATGTCGCGAGGCGACCGATGACGTTGTGGTCCCTGTCGGTAACGACGGGTCCGCCGCCCCGGCAATGCCCAGCCGTGAACGCGACCTTCATCACCGGGTCGACGTAGCCCAAGGTGCAGATGCGGTTGTCCTGGTGGATTTCCATACCCGGAAAGACCAAGGTGGGGTCCGCGGCCGCGGCGGGCGACAGCCCGGGCGCCAGTGCCGCGACGGTAACCGACGCGGCAAATGTGCGCATTGTGAGGCGGCGCACCATGGACTCCGATCCGTCGGGGCCGGCGCAACTGCCGACCGCAGGTTGAGATTACGACGTAAATCGCCCCGACGTTGAGCTTTTCGCGCCGTCCGGGCCGACGTTACCGCGACGTCGCCAGCGGGACGGCGCCGTCGGTTTGGCCGGCCATCCGCGGCTCCCAACCCGGCGGCCCGAAGACGTAGCCCAGCCGATCGCGCAGGCGCCTTGCCGATCGCCAATCGCGGGCGATTGCCACGTACTCCCGGGTCTGCAGGGTCCAGACGTTGAATGTGTCGACCTGTTTGGTCAGACCGTAATGCGGGCGGAACAGCTCCGGCTGAAAACTACCGAACAGCCGGTCCCAAATTATGAGGATGCCGCCATAGTTCTTGTCGAGGTACACCTTGTCCATCCCGTGGTGCACCCGATGGTGCGAGGGCGTGTTGAAGACGAATTCGAACGGCCGCGGCAGCTTGTCGATCCGCTCGGTGTGCACCCAGAACTGGTAGATCAAGTTCAGCGACCAGCTGAAGTACACCATCCAGGGGGGAAGCCCCAACAGCGGCAACGGAACCCACATCAAGATCTCGCCGCTGTTGTTCCACTTCTGGCGCACCGCGGTGGCGAAGTTGAAATATTCGCTGGAGTGGTGCGCCTGGTGAGTCGCCCAGATCAGCCGGACCCGGTGCGCGATGCGGTGATAGGCGTAGTACAGCAGGTCGACACCGGCGAGCGCGATGACCCAGGTGTACCACTGGGATACCGGGAGATGCCAAGGCGCCAGGTACGCATAGATCGCGCCATAACCGAGCAGGGCCAGGGCCTTCCAGCCCGCACTGGTGGCCACCGAAACCAGCCCCATCGAAATGCTCGCCACCGAATCGCGACCGAGGTAAGCGCCGGAGGGTGGCCGTGGCTTGTCGCTGGTGGCGGTCTCAATGCTTTCGAGCTTGCGGGCGGCCGTCCATTCGAGAATCAACAGCAGCAGAAAGAATGGAATGGCGAACAGCACCGGATCCCGCATCTGCGGGGGCAGCCCGAACCAGAAACCTGCGAACGCACCCACACCAGACAGACTACGGCCTCGGCCGTCAGCAGGTGAGCGCCTGATGGCAACGCCTGGCCGGCACGTGCACTTCGGTCCGTCCCGCGGTACACACTATGAGGCGATGACAGCGACGAATCGCGGGATGCTCGAACTCAGTCTCACCCAGCGGCTACTCCGCTCCTCGGGTGTGCGGAATCGGCTCTTTCCGGCTGCCAAGCTGGACCGCTGGGCCGCCCACCCGCGTCTGTCCTACCGCGGTCAGCCGTCCAAGCGGGTGTTGAAGCGGATCGACGTCACCCGGACAGACCTCAACGGTCGTCCGGTCTATCAGGTCAGCCCGCGTCTGGTGGGTAGCGACGAGGTCACCGGTCACCTGCTCTATCTACACGGCGGGGCCTACGTGCTGGACTTGATGCCCCATTTCCACTGGCCCGCTATCGCGAAGCTGGCCAACGCCGTGCGACGGACGATGACAGTGCCGATTTACCCCATCGCCCCCGAGCACAGCTACCGCGAGGTGTTCCCGTTCCTGCTGCAGGTGTACCGCCGCATGCCGGAGACCCGGGATCCGAGTTCGATCGCCTTCATGGGTGAGTCTGCCGGGGGCGGGATGGCCTTCGCGCTGTGTCACGCGGTGCGAGATGCCGGTCTGCCACAGCCGACTGACGCCGTGCTGCTCTCCCCTTGGATGCACATCGCTCTGCCGGACCCGGATGTGCCGGGCGTAGCCAAGATCGACCCGTTTCTCAACCTCGACGACCTGCGCGCGGCGGGCATCCGCTATGCCGGCGGCGATCCGCTGGACACTCCCCTGGTCAGCCCGAGCGTGGGACCGCTGGCAGGTCTGCCGCGGCTGACGGTGTTCACCGGGACCCACGACGTGCTGAACCCCGACGCCAGGGCGTTCCGTAGGCGCGCTACCGCCGAAGGGCTCGACATCGGCTGGTATGAACTCGACGGAGGTATGCACGCGTGGATGCTGCTTCCCGGTCGCCGCGCCGCAACGACGATGGCCCAGATCAATGAGGTGTTGAGCCGTTGACCGGTGTGGTTGTAATCGGCTCCGGTTTTGCGGGGCTGTGGGCGGCGCTCGGCGCTGCCCGACGACTTGACGAGCTCGGTGTCCCAGCGGGCACGGTCGACATCACTGTGTTGAGTGCCAAGCCTTTTCATGACATCCGGGTTCGCAACTACGAGGCTGATTTGAGCGCCTGCCGCATCCCGCTCGCCGATGTGCTCGACCCCGCCGGAATTGCGCATATCGCCGCCGAGGTGACCGCGATCCACACCGACGCCCGCACCCTGACCACGTCGAGCGGTGTGACATACGGCTACGACCGACTGGTGCTGGCGTCGGGCAGTCATGTGGTCAAGCCCGCTATTCCGGGCTTGCGGGAGTTCGGTTTTGACGTCGACACCTATGACGGCGCCGTTAGGCTGCAGCACCATCTGCGCCGATTAGCCGACGGCCCGGCAGAGATGTTGCAGCCGGGGGCTGCGACCGTAGTCGTGGTCGGTGCTGGGCTAACGGGGATCGAGGCGGCCTGCGAGCTGCCGAACAGGCTGCGGACACTGTTCTCCCACGACGGCGTCACCCCCCGGGTGGTGTTGGTCGACCACAATTTAGTCGGCTCCGATATGGGCGCGTCGGCGCGGCCGGTGATCGAGCAGGCCTTGTCGGACAACGGAATTGAGACCAGGACGCGAGTGGGCGTCAGCGCGGTCAGCAAGTACGGTGTGTCGCTGTCGTCGGGCGAGCAACTGGAGGCGGCAACGGTGGTGTGGTGTGCCGGCATGCGGGCCAGCTCGCTGACCGAGCAAATACCGGTGGCCCGCGACCGGCTGGGCCGGGTACCGGTCGATGATCAGCTGCGGGTGATCGGGGTGCCCTCGATGTTCGCCGCAGGGGACGTGGCCGCCGCCCGCATGGATGACGAGCACTCATCGGTGATGTCGTGTCAACACGGGCGCCCGATGGGCCGCTATGCCGGCTACAACGTCATCAGCGACCTGTTCGACGAGCCGCTGCTTACTCTTCGGATCCCTTGGTATGTAACGGTTCTCGATCTCGGACCGGCCGGCGCGGTTTACACCGAAGGGTGGGACCGGGTGGTGGTGGCGAATGGGACGGAGGCGAAGGCCACCAAGCAGACCATCAATACCCGGCGGATCTATCCGCCCCTGACCAGAGACCGCGCGGACTTGCTGGCCGCGGCCGCACCGGACCTGCAGGCCCGCCCCTAGCCGGGCGTTGATAAGCGGGGTTCAGTCGGCCTGCGCTTTTTCGCCGGCGTACCACTGCACCGCGCGAACCCCGGGTTGCAGGGACAATTCCGCCACCAATCGCTCAAGCCGGGCCGGTGTATGACCATCCATGAGCAAACGCGCAGTCAAGGTGATCTCGTCGTCGGCGGCCTGCCCCGTGTGGATACCGCGTAGCGTGATGTCGTTGCTGCTGGCGTGTTGCACGATCTGGGCGCGTACATACTTTTCGGATTTGGGGCGGCAAACTACCTGCACCAGGTAGGGCTGTAGGCTTTCGTCTTCTTCGACGGTGTTGTCGTGGTCGATCAGCCGCCCGAGTGGGCGCCCCAGCACATGGATGGCGATGACGGTGCCGGTGGCAATCAAAGTGAACACCAGGTGTCCCGAAGCGGCCAACACACCCACCGCCGCCGAGCACCACAGGGTGGCGGCGGTGTTGAGACCGCGGACGTTGAACCCCTCTCGCAGGATTACCCCACCGCCGAGGAACCCGATCCCGGACACCACGTAGGACGCGACTCTGGTAGGGCTGCTGTCCTCGGTGGCCACCGCGTACAGCACGAACAAGGTCGCGCCGGCGGCCACCAGTGCGTTGGTGCGCAGCCCGGCCATACGCGCCCGCCATTGCCGCTCGAAGCCGATGAGGGCGCCGCACCCCACCCCAACGGCCAGCCGGAGCGCGAAATCGGCGATGCTCAGCGTTTGCATGACAGCGCACTCCTTCCCCCATCGCGAAGCTGAGTATCCGCCACCATCTCCGACGATCCTGCTACCGGCCCTCCACGCGGCGCTGGTCGGCGGCAGCTAACCACGTCTAGGTAAACGGCAGGTAGCCATCGCCAAACTGGCTGCATTGCCGTTGCCCTCGTGAACGCGTCGGCAATCAAATGGTTGTGCCAGAGCCAACGCGAAGATCACTGAAGACCTGCTGAACTAGCCTGCACGAATTGACCACCGTTAACTCGTGCGATCAGCCCCCCACCGCGGCCGCCGGAACGCGGTTTTGATCCGGCTACTGCGCTGAGGCCCGCACTATGACGTTTTGGCGAGTTGCGGACAGTAGTACTTCGCTGAGATCGCCACGAACAGGGCTGCGTGGTCCGTGGTCAATCCAGGATTGTTGCTCTTCAGATCCTGAACCAGCTGCGGGCCCGATTTGCCATTACCCATTGACCCGCACACTGCTTTGGCAAATGCTATGGCTTGATCTGAGCTGTTGTAGTTAATGCCCGCATCGCGCACAGTCGCCAGGAAGCCTGCGTCGTCGAAGCCGTCGTCCGGACTGCCATACGCGGGCGTGGCGAGGCTGATCATGGCGGAAACGCCGAGTAGCGCTATTAGCAGTCTCATAACTCCCACACGTACCTTCTGCCTTGCGTCCCGACGTTGACCCCGTTAGCTCGGCTGTGACTTGAGGAGCGCGATCTTGCGTCAGGCCTTGGAGAGGTGTTGGGGGCAGTAGTATTTCGCTGCAATCAAGGCGAACTGGGATGCGCGCTCCATATCGAGTCCGGGATTGTGGGTCTTCACGTCGTGGACTAGCTCCAAGCCCGATTCGCCGTTATTCAAGCACGCGCACACCGCTTTGCCGGACGCGATGGCTTGAGCTGGGTTGCTGTAGCCGAGGTCGGCTTGTTGCAGAGCAGCGAGGAAGCCTGCGTCGTCACCGCTGATGTCATCCGGGTCGGCATACGCAGGCGCGGCGAAACCGATCATGGCGGAAACGCCGAGTATCGCAATTAGCAGTCTCATGACTCACCATTCTTCCATGTCGAGGCGATCTTTGCAGCTTTCGTATACTGGCCAAAGTTCCTTTGCCCCAAAATCTTACGATTCAAATGGGCCTGAATTACGGTTGTCGATGCGTCGCGTGCGCTGTATTGCAAAGACGTGCTGCACCAATGGTATTGACGGTTCAACGCCATCGGCTCAGATCGGTCAGTCGCAGTTGCAGATCCGCGACCGCACCGCCAGCTGGGCCGCTGATCCGCGCCGGAATCGTTGCGGCCGCTGCGGATCTCAACGCCGCAACCACGCTGGGTCACGGTCGCCGAGATCGCTACAACAGACGGTCGCTCGGACACTGAATTAGGTTGCCCCCTACCCCAACTGCGCATCCGACGGCACGACTGTGGGCTTGCCTTTGGACAGGTGCACCGCGTGGATACCGGGTTTCTTAGACAGTTGCTCGAGCAGGCTGTCAAGACCTTCCTGGTCGACAGTGTGGTGCTGCACGCTTTCGGGCTTCTCCGATATTTGTGCGACCAGACGCTTGAGTTTCTCCGGTGAGGTGCTGTCTTTGAGGTCTTTGAGCGGGGTCAGACGGCCTCGGGCGCCGGTACGGGTCAGGGCGCTGGGGGCCCCGGCGCCGAGGGCGCTGCCGAGCATACCCGCCACGGACATTGAACTGAGCAGGCCGCCCTCGCCGAGCGCGGCCGCCGGCACGGCGTCCGGCCCGGCGGCCGACAGGGCGGCCGCGACCGTCCTGATAGCCGGGGTGGCCGTGGCCCAGCTCGGCGGAACCGACAACTTTCCGACCAAGGTGCCACGTCCAAAATCCGCCGATACCCCATCCGGCGATACCGCACCGAATAGCGTGCCCCGGCCCCAGTGTGGCAAAAGCCCGCCCCCCAGCGCGTCTCTCGGGATCAGCCCACCCGTAGCCGCGTGAGGGGCGAACTTGAGGAACTGCGACACGGGAAAGTTGATCAGCAGGCCGATGTCGTTATACCCGGTAGTGAAGCCAAGTGGAACCTTGATGGCGGAGTACAGGGCCGTGTACCACGCGGACCCGTTTGGCCCAAAAACGGTGTTTATGAGCGAGTTGAGGGTGTCTGTGTAGGCGGTGGCGAGGGATGCGAGCAATCCCAGCGGGCCGGTCGCAGTGGTCGTGCTGGCTGCTGCTGTCACGGCTGACCCCACACTGCCGGCCGGGGTGGCAGCGGCCCCGGTCACCGCGGCGGCTTGCATCGCCGTGCCCGCGGTGTTGGTGGTCTGTGGCGCCGCGGTGAACGGCGTCAACTTGGAGGCGGCCGCCGACGAGGTGGCGTAGCTGTCCATCGCCAGGGCGTCTTGGGCCCACATTTCGCTGTATTGCGCCTCGGTGGCCGCGATCGCCGGGGTGTTCTGCCCGAAGATGTTGGTTGCCACCAGCGACGCCAGTTGGCTGCGGTTGGCCGCGATCTCCGGCGGCGGCACGTGTGCGGCGAACGCGGCCTCATAGGCGCTTGCCGCCGCGGTGGCCTGGGTCGCGGCTTCGTGGGCTTGGGCGGCGGTGCCTTGCATCCAGGTCAGGTAGGGAGTGACCGCGGCGGCCATGCTCAGCGACGATGGACCTACCCAGGGCCCGCTGGTCAGGGTCGAGATCACCGACGAATAGGAGGACGCTGTGGACTGTAATTCGGTGGCCAGCCCGTCCCAGGCCGCCGCGGCGGCCAGCATCGACCCCGATCCCGGACCCGTGTACATCCTGCCCGAGTTGAACTCCGGCGGAAACGCTGCATAAAACATGTCTATACCCCTTACCTGGTGGCGTGGCGTGGCCCGTCTGGTTCTGCCGATGTCCGTCGTCACGGCAGTCATCGCGGTCATCGCGTTAGTCCTCGAGTGCCGGTATCACGATGATCGTGGCTGCGGCGGGGTCAGCGGAGACGACACCGCCCAGGGAGCTCGCCGCAGTACCGCCGCTGGAGCTGAACGCGGTAGCGCCGACGGCGCGTCCTGCCAGGCTCGACAGGGCCATCTGGCTAAAGACGCCGCCCTCGCCGGCCAGGGAGGCCGCCGGGGCGGCTGCCAAGTTGGTGGGCAGCACCGAGGCGAGCGTTCTGATCGCCGGGGCGGCGTGGGTCCAGCCCTGTGGCACCGACATACTGCCAACCAGGGCTGCGCGGCCCATAGCCCCCGATACTGGCCCCCCACCTAAGCCCGCGGAGCTCAGATGTGGCGCCATCTCACCAGCCAGAGGCGCCAACGCCCCGCTGATCGGTTTCGCGGGCGCGCCAAAGGCCTGGAGAGCCTGCCCGTTTTGGGCGTAGGCGTATGTCTGCCCGAACGACAGGAACGGGCCACCGGGTATGGAAGCTCAGCCCCTGCAGGGAGTACGGCCCGGAGGTGATGGTCGAAAAGATGGTGTTCCAGTTGGTCAGGGCCGCTGGCACTGGCGGCAAGGAAAGTCCCGTCGACGCCGCTGTCGACGCGGTCGTGTTGGTCGTTGCCAGGCTTTGCAGCGCATTCGGCACCGAGGTGATCAGCTGGGACAGCTGCGTGGCTGTGTTCGAGCCGGACAAGGTGCTGGATTGAGAAACCGCGGCCGTTTGCATCGGCGCGGCCGAGGTGTTGGTGGTCTGCGGCGGCTCGGTGAACGGCGTCAGCTGCGAGGCGGTCGACGACGAACCGGCATAGGCGTACATCGCGGCGGCGTCCTGGGCCCACATTTCCATGTAGTGGGCTTCGGTGGCCGCGATCGCGGGGGTGTTTTGGCCCAGGAAGTTGGTGGCGATCAACGCCATGAGCAGAGCGCGATTGGCCGCGATCACCGGCGGTGGCACCGTCGCCGCGAACGCCGTCTCATACGCACCCGCTGCGATCTTGGCCTGCGTGGCCGCCTGCTCCGCCTGAGCGCCCGTGGCGTTGATCCACGTCACATACGGCGCGGCCGCCGCTGCCATCGCTATCGAGGACGGACCCGTCCACCGCCCGACGACCAGGCCCTCAATTGTCGACCCATACGACGACGCCGCGGACTGCAACTCGGCAGCCAACTCATCCCACGCCGCCGCAGCAGCCAACATCGGCGCCGACCCTGGACCGACATACATTCGACCGGAGTTGATCTCCGGTGGTAGCGCCCCGAAATCCAACATCTATTGCCTCCCTCCCTTAGGTAGCCGCGACCGCGTTAGCCGCCTCGGTAGCCGCGTATGAAGCTGAGCTGGCCCCCAACGTGGCCACAAACTGCTCGTGAATCGCCGCGGCCTGCGCGGCCATCGCCTGATACATCTGCGCGTGCGCGGCGAACTGCGCGGCGGTCAGCGCCGACACCTCGTCGGCCGCAGCGGGAATCACTCCGGTCGTCGGGGCGGCCGCGGCCGCGCTACCGGCGGTCATCACCGAGCCGATACCCGCCAAGTTGGCTGGCCGCGGCTGCCAGCAACTCCGGCTGTGTGGTCACAAAAGACATGGATTTCCTCCCTTATGACGATGTTGTAGGAACCTTGATGGGCGGTGTTGTTTCGGGCGCCCTCACCTGTTACTCCGGTCCCTTGGGTGGCCGTAATGGTAATCACAGCCTTGTAGTCCTGCCCACAATCCTGCCCCAGCTCTTATGGAATCCATCGGATCCACCATTGATTCCATGTGTTTCATGTCAACAGACCTGCGCTCTCCCTGGTTGAAAAATTTGGTCCGGTCCCCCGATTCAGACGCCTTGCTCAATATAGCGATCATCGTGATTAAAACGGATTCGCAACACGTTCCCGTCGGGTAACGCAATGTAAAATATAAATGTCACGTCCCTCCGCCGTGTGTCAGGTCTGATTTGCAGCTAACGCATCAGCCCCGTAAACATCGAAGTCACTACTGTGGACAGCAACTACCCATAAACGGACCCGAAACGGCTCCGCGTGTCTGCAGTTTGGTGGAAAGTCATTCCGCAGATCGGCAGCATCGGCGATCTCGTTAACTGCGATTGAAGCTATTTATCACCCGTGTCGATCGCGAACTCTATGACCCCCTTTTGCTCTATTTCCAAATAAATAGAATTTCTAGGTATGCCGCAACGGCGCGACGGCGCCGGAGCGTATCGAATTTGCGGGCGCCCCACGCATATTGGCTTGAAATATTTGACGGCATTGACGCGGGATACCGCTGCCGTAATTTGATCGCCGGAGGCGAGATATTCGATGGCTGGCGCATCAACACCGGCAGTCAAAGGAGGGCCGGTGAAGACGCTGGTACAGGATGCCATCGGTCGGTGTTAGGCCCAGCTCGAGCCGACGGCGCTATCGGTGCTGGCCATGTTGCTGCCGGCGGTTTGCACCTTTTGCCCGTGGGCGTTGGCCTGCTCGTAAATCACCTGGAAGTTGCGGCCCAACTGGGTGATGAACTCCTGGCAGGCCACAGAGCCGGCCCCGCCCCAAAAGTCCCCAGCGGCCAGCACATCGCGGACGATGGCCTGATGTTCAGCTTCCAACGACGCGGCCTGGGCCCGGATCGTGGCGCCGTGGGCATCGACGTCGCCGAATTGATAGTTGATTGTCATACCGCGCTCCCCTAAATTTCACCAAGAATACGCATGTACAGCTGTCACGAGGCTGATTTGCTGCTGGGGGTTTCCTGGGAGCCCTGTTTTTGCTGTTCATACTGGTTGGCGCGGCGGAGCAGGCCGTCGCGCACTCCGTCCACCATGTTCACGATGTTGCGGAACGCCTGATTCATCTCCAGGTCGCCGCGGCGCTCCGCTTGTTATCCGGCCGCGGGCGGGCGTGCCACGAACGTGGGGCGGAAGCCGTATTGAGGAATGGAGCGGCCGGCGGCTTGGCCGCAAATGCCGCCCAGCGGCACCGGGGGCGTGCCTGCTGCCACTGCAGGGCGCGGCGCTACCATCGGTGTGCCCCCCAACGTCGAAGACAGTGGGCTGTGCAGTGGCGCGGCGGCGGCCCAGCTCGGCGGCACCGACAGCGGGCCAACCAGGGCTGAGTTGCCCAAGCCCGCCGATATTGCGTTGCCAAGACCTCCCAGTCCGCCCACGCCGCCTAACGGGCCCGCGACCGCGCCACCGAGCCCACTTGCCGCAGCGTTTCCTAACGAGTTCCCAACCGCCGACGCGGCTGCCCCACCGCTGATGAAGCTCATAAACGGACCGATCGTATTACTCGGCGCGTAAAACCCGGAGGCAAATATGCTGTTTCCGAGCGTGGTATTCAAGAGCACGCCGACCGTGCTGTTGTCGCTGCCACTCAGCAGGTTCAAGAATCCGTTGATTCCCGTAGTCGCATTCTGCGACCCTTGAGCAAACGGATCAAAATCCGACAGCAGCCCGTTGAGGACGCCGTTAAGACCCGATGTCGACAACGAGGACGACGCCGGCGATGCCAGTCCCTGCAGCGCAGTGGGCACACTTGAGATCAACTGAGACAGAGTGGTCTGCTGGGTTGCGGCCGAGGTGCTGGTGGCTTGGAACACAGCAGCCGACTGGGCGGCCAACCCGGTCGCGTTGGTGGTCTGCTGCGGCTGGGTGAACGGGGTCAGCCGGGTAGCGGCAGCCGAGGAGCCAGCGTATCCATACATCGCGGCCGCGTCTTGGGCCCACATCTCGGCATACTGCCCTTCTACGACCGCAATCGCCGGGGTGTTTTGGCCCAAAGTGTTGCTGGCGATCAGCGACATCAGCAAAGCGCGGTTGGCCAGGATCGCAGGCGGGGGCACCGTCGCTGCGAACGCGGTCTCGTAGGCGCCCGCCGCCGCGGTGGCCTGCGCAGCGGTCTGCTCAGCGTGGGCGGCAGTTGTGTTCATCCAGAGCACATAGGGTGCCGCCGCGGCCGCCATCGCTGCCGACGACGAACCCTGCCAGTCGTCGTCGGCTAATTGCGCGACGATCGAGCTGTAGGAAAGTGCCGTGGAACGCAGTTCCGCGGCCAAACCACTCCAGGCCGACGCAGCGGCCATCAGCGGCCCCGAGCCCGCTCCGGAATACATTCGCGCCGAGCTGATTTCGGGCGGCAACGTTGCGAAATCGATCGCTACAGTCATCGCTACCCACCTGCCTTACCCGGCGGCGGGTGGGCGTGCCACGAAGGTGGGGCGGAAGCCGTATTGGGGCACGGCGCGGCCATAGCCTTGGCCGGCCATGTTGCCCATCGGGACTGGGGGCATGCCGGCTGCCACCGCCGGGGGGCCGATCATCGGTGTGCCTCCCAATGTCGAGGCCAGTGGGCCGGCCAGTGGTGCGGGCGCAGTCCAGCTCGGCGGCACTGACAGCGCGCCGATGATGGGTGCGTGGCCCAGGCCCGCCGACACTGCGTTGCCAAGACCCCCAATGCCGCCGACGGGACCTGCGAGCGCCTCACCAAGCCCGCTGGCAGCAGCCTGTCCCGCCGCGTCGCCGACCGCGTTCCCGGCGGCCTGGGCGCCCAGCAGGCCCAGGAATGGACCCATCGTGTTACTCGGCATATAAAACCCGGACGAAAATATCGTGTTGCCGAGAGTCGAATTCGCCAGAGCGCCGAATGCCGTGTTGTCGGTCCCGAACAGATTCAGCAGGCCGTTGAGTCCGGTGGTGTCATTTGCCGACCCTGGAGCAAACGGATTGAAACCCCCCAGCCCGTCGAGGATGCCGCCCAGACCCGTCGTCTGCGACGAGGACGACGACGGCGACGCCAATCCCTGCAGCGCGTTGGGCATGGCGGAGATCAGTTGGGACAGCGTGCTCTGCTGGGTTCCGGCCGGGGTGGCAGCAGCCTGGCTGACCGCGGCGGACTGGGCGGTCAGCCCGCTGGGGGTGGTGGTCTGTTGCGGCTCGGTGAACGGGGTCAGCTGCGTGGCGGCTGCCGACGAGCCGGCATAGCCGTACATCGTGGCGGCGTCTTGGGCCCACATTTCCATGTACTGGGCTTCGGTGGCTGCGATCGCGGGGGTGTTTTGGCCCAGGATGTTGGTGGCGATCAGCGCCATCAGCTGGGCACGGTTGGCGGCGATCACCGGTGGCGGCACCGTGGCGGCAAACGCGGCCTCGTAAGCCCCCGCGGCGGCCTCGGCCTGTGCGGCGGTCTGCTCGGCTTGCGCGGCGGTGGTGCTCATCCACGCCACGTACGGCATGGCCGCGTTTGCCATCGCTGCCGATGCGGGGCCATGCCATTCTTCGCTGGTCAGCGCTGAGAGCACCGAAGTGTACGACAGCGCGGTGGCATGCAGTTCTGCGGCCAGCCCGTTCCAAGCCGACGCGGCGGCCAGCATAGGGCCCGAGCCCGCCCCCGAATACATCCGACCGGAGTTGATTTCGGGCGGAAGCATTGCGAAATCCAGTACTGCGGTCATCGTTAGCCTCCTCCTCTAACTAGCTGCGATCGTGCTAACGGCTTCGGTGGCCGCATACGAGCCGGCACTGGCACCCAAGATTGCGGTAAACAGCTCGTGAACGGCCATCGCTTGTGCGCCCACTGCTTGATACACGGCGGCATGGGCGCTGAATTGTGTTGCGGTCAAGGCTGATACCTCATCAGCGGCGGCTGGAGGCAACCCGGTCGTCGCAGCTGCCGCAGCCACATTCTGCGCGGCCATTACGGATCCAACAGCATTCAAGTGACTGGCAGCCATAGCCAGCGCTTCCGGATGCGTAATTACAAACGACATGGGACTTCTCCTCACGGAAAGAGACCGAACCCAGGCCTTGTGGCTACTTCGGCGGCTACTTTCCGCGCACTCCACAAAAACCGATCCGCGTAGCGGAGACGTGCGGATCAGGTCTTTCGGGGGTAAGCCGATTCAGACGGCGGAAACCGGGCCGGGGTCGGATCGCAACGAAATGGTCGTCGATCTGGAATACGGACTATCGTCGGGACTCATTTCGCTCTCTCACCTCCTCACGGCCAGGGCACACGGGGATGCCAGTCATTGCACATAAGGATGAGGGCCCAGCGAGACCACTGGGCGCGGCACCCCTCTCGTCAGAGCTTCGACACCACACGGCGTATCCGGCTGATGGGAGCCGGAAGCCACTTGGGCTCAACCCTTAATCCGGGAGGAGCTGTCCTGACCCTGGGCGTCTTTCGACGTTCGAGGTCAGTGGCCTATATCCGTGCAGACGCCTCACCTAGCGAGGTGCATGCAAAGGCCATGGTGGCACTTGGGGCGAGGTGAGTCAAGCCAACTGCCAGACGATTGCAACAATTGTCTGCGAACACGCGTGCACCGTTCGGTGCCCAGCCGGGTCGATACCAAGCCGCTGTTAGCGCCTACCTGAAGCACATGGAAGGGTCCGCCTTTCAGTTATCCGGCGGCCGGTGGGTGCGCCATTATGGTCGGCCGGAATCCGTATCGAGGACCAGTGCCGAAGCTGTGCCCGAACCGGCTCCCGGCAGGCATGCCCGGCACACCCGGCATGCCTGCCGGAGCGTCCGGGCCGCCGACGGCGGAGGCGGTCCAGCCACCGCCGGGGAACGCGGTACCCGCGTGGTTTGTCACTTCGGTGGCTGCCGTCCAGCTCTGCGGGACGGACAACCGCCCGACGAACGCACCTCTACCCGTCACGGCTGACACGCCGCCGAGGCCCGGCAAACCCGCGGGCGCGCGCACCGACACCAGGCTCGTCAACGCAGGGCTATTCATGCTCGCAAACGCCGGGATGCTGTAGCCGCCGCCAGGGGGCATGACGGGTGGCACCAATCCTGGGGTCTGCAATGAGTTGAGGTCGGACATCCCGCTCGTGACTGCCGGGGTGATGATTGCCGGGTTTACATACCCGGCTGAGGTGAGTCCGTTGAAAAAGTTGGAGTTCAAGAACTGCCAAACGGGGTTCGACGCCAGTGGTGACGCAAGTCCTTGTAGCGCAGTCGGCACCGCGGACATCAGTTGCGACAGCGTGCTCTGTGTGCCGTTGCCCGCCGCCGTGCCGGTGACTTGGGCGACCGCTGCGGCCTGGCCGGCCAGCCCGGCCGGGTTGGTGGTCTGCGCCGGTTGCGTGAACGGTGTCAACGTCGATGCAGCAGCCGAGCTACTTGCATAGCTGTACATCGCCGCGGCATCCTGGGCCCACATTTCGCCGTATTGGGCCTCGGTGGCCGCGATTGCGGGAGTGTTTTGGCCAAGAAAGTTGGTCGCGATCAGCGCCATCAGCTGGGCACGGTTAGCCGCGACCACAGCTGGGGGCACCGTCATGGCAAACGCGGCCTCAAATGCACTCGCCGCCGCGGCTGCGTTACTGGCAGTCTGCTCAGCCTGTGCGCCGGTAATGCTCATCCACGTCACATAGGGGGCGACCGCCGCCGACATCGATGCCGACGCCGGCCCCAGCCAGCCTTCGCTGGTAAGCCCCGAGATCACCGACTGGTACGACGACGCCGTCGAACGCAGCTCCGCGGCCAGCCCGTCCCAGGCCGCCGCCGCAGCCAGCATCGGCCCTGAGCCCGGCCCGGAATACATACGCGTGGAATTGATTTCCGGTGGGAATGCTCCGAAATCCATTGTCAGCACCCCCTTAACCGGCCGCGATCGCGTTGGCAGCTTCGGTGGCCGCGTATGAATCGGCACTGACCGCCAAAGTGGTTGTGAATACTTCGTCAACAGCCGCAGCTTGGGCGCTCACCCGCTGATACATTTGCGCGTGCATGGCGAATTGCGCCGCGGTCAGCGCGGACACTTCGTCGGCAGCTGCGGGAACGACCCCGGTCGTTGGGGTTGCGGCGGCCGCGTTGTGGGCGGCCATTGCTGAGCCAACCCCGTGTAATTCGCGGGCCGCTGCCGCCAGCGAATCCGGTTGTGTCATAACAAAAGACATCGGACTTCTCCTTATGGGGATAGTCCGACCCGGCTACGGGCCTCGGCCGCTGTGGTGGTGTCGGGGTGCTGCCAATAGCACGTGCGCCCTAGCTGCGCAGCGTGGTGTCAGGTACTCGGCGCCAGCCGATTCAGACGGCGGAAAGCGCCATGACCGGATCGGAAAGAAACGGTCATCGATTTCGTACAGCCACTGTCAGTTGGACCAGTCCACCCCACCTCCCGTCACCGTCCCGGCCACACCGGGGTGCCCGCGTGGTTGCGCATATTGGGATGAGGTCCCCCAGCGAAATTTGCCAGGCGCGGCATCCCATTCGTCAGAGCTGCGGCAGCACACAGCGTATCCGGCTGAAGCGGCAGCAGAGGCGACTTGCGCTCAACTGCTAAGTCGTGTCGAGCCGTCCTAACCCTGGACGTCTTTCGGCGTTCCAGGTCAATGGCCTATTTCCGGCTGCATCCAGCGGCGTGATGGCGCCAAGGCCGACGCAAGGTCAACTCGACTCGCATGGACTGCTGGTCCCCGCGGACCGTCGTGGGCGTCATCTTTTGAGAGTTGCTCGAAGGCTACCTCTGCTGGCGCGAGGGTTAGCTGCTGAGGCCGCGGGAGCACCTGGGCCGGGTCTCATGCCGAATTGCGGCGACGTCGCGGGTCAGTATCGATGTAGTTATCCGGCGGCGGGTGGGCGTGCCACGAAGGTGGGGCGGAAGCCGTATTGGGGCACGGCACGGCCGAAGCCCTGGCCGGCCATGTTGCCCAGCGCGACTGGGGACATGCCTGCCGCCAGGCGACGTCGCGCGTTGTGCTATGGCATGCGCAAAACTCCACGCGCCGCAAAACGAAAGCCAATTGAATGGCGAATAGGGCTCAACTGAGCCCTGAACCGGGCCTAGCGCCGTCGCAAGCGCTCCCCCAAACGCCTACGTCGACTTCTTCTCGGCCACTGCCGCGCTGAGGCCTTCGGCCAGGTCCTCGCCGGTCAACGCCTTGAACCGGAGGAGTTGATCCGCGCTGAATTCGGTGAGATCGCTGGCCAGCACCGCGTCGAGGTCCTCGTCGTCGAGGCGGAAACTACGGTGATCGCGGGCCTTCTCCACCACATTGCGCACGAAGCCGGCATTGCCGAGCATGTCTATACCGCGGATCAAATCTCCGTCTTCCGAATAGCTCTGGTCGAGGTAGAACCTTGTGTACGAGGGCCGCAACACCTCGGCCGATTCGTCGGTGATGACGTCTTCGTTGTCGCGGGCCATCAAACGGGTCAGAGCGAGCAACTCTTCCGGGGTGTAACTATAGAACTCGATCACGGTCGAAAAGCGCCGCCGCAGACCCTGATTCACCTCGAGCATCTTCTCCATCGCCTTGGCATAACCCGCACCGAAGACCACCAGCTCGTCGCGGTGATTCTCCATGTACAGCAGCAACGTGTTGATGATCGCGTTGCCGTAGGGGTCGCCCTGGGAGTAGCCGCGCTCATGCAAGCTGTGCATCTCATCGAAGAAGACCGCACCGCCCAACGCCCCCTCGAGCATCTCCTCGGTGTTCTTCTCCGCATCGGCCATATAGCGGCCCAACAACTTGGTGCGGCTTGTCTCCACCACCAGTGGCTTGCGCAAGACGGTCAACCCGCACAGCTGCTTGCTGAAAGCCCGCGCCACCGACGTCTTGCCCGTACCCGGCGGCCCGAGCAGCAAGGTGTGACGCGATGTCACCGGTACCGGGAGCCCCATCTTGGCGCGGGCCAAGTTCACCTTGGTCGTCGACTTGATGAGTTTGATTTCCCGTTTGGCTCGTTCCATGCCCAGCATCGCGTTGAGCTCTTCATCGCCTTCGGCCAAATACTTTGCCGCCGCCTCAGCGTGGCGTGCGGCCTCGGTCTGCGCGCGGGTGGGCGCGCTGTCCGGATCCCACGGATCCGTGCGGGCCTCGATCGTTTCCGGGTCGGTCAGTACCAGCCGAAAGTTGGGGTTGTCCAACGCTTCACGGGCCGGGGTGAACTTCGGATCCCGCGAATACACCCGGCGCAACAGCTCGACGGCC
Source organism: uncultured Actinomycetota bacterium (assembly GCA_963728815.1). Classification (GTDB taxonomy): domain Bacteria; phylum Actinomycetota; class Actinomycetes; order Mycobacteriales; family Mycobacteriaceae; genus Mycobacterium. The sequence goes on along the minus strand of CAVSLH010000006.1, from coordinate 247,806 downwards.
TCCTCCTCGCGACCCACGTGCCGCAAGCACATGCCTTGGGTGTACAAGGCGATGTTGGCCGCGCCCGGCACCCGGTCCCCCTCGATGGCGTCCTGGCCGCGCCGGTAAGCCTCTTCGAAGACCCCGAGCGATGCTAGCGCCGTGGTCGCCATCGCCGCGCCCGCGGCCTTAAGTTCAGGGTTCCGCCATTGCGTTCCCTCGGGAAACTGGACGAGCACCTCTGGCCAGCGTTGGGTGCGGAAGTACAGCACGCCCCGCACGTAGTTGACGAGTTCGGCATCGAAAGGGTGGCGGGGCTCGACGCCGTCGAGCAGTTTGGATGCCTCTTCGTAACGTTTCGCTTCGGCGAGCACGGCGGCGTAAGCGCAGGTCAGCGACTCCACGCTGGTGACCGCCAGCCGCAGAAACAATCCGTCAGAGACTTCGGGCCGGAACTGCAAGTCGGTGACCCCCAGGCGGCGCGTCTCCCAACCGAATGTCCTCACCGCCGCCCATGCGCCGGAGAGCACCTCGATGCTCTGGTCGCCTGCCAGCACCCGCGCCAGCCAGGCATCGCACATCCCCGGATCAAGCGTGGTAGCCGTGCTGAACATTTGCGACGCCACCTGAGGGTTGTGGCTGGGCTGTAGTCCATTGACAGAAATTCCCGATGCCAACAGACCGGCGACCATCGCGTTGCGGGCGTCTTCGGCGGTTGATTGCGGGCGGCTCATTGCCCGACAGGCACGCTCGTTGCGCCTTCCCGCACCTGACCAATCGGCAGCACCAACTCGTCGTCGTCCAACTCTCGGCTGGGCACGACCAGCGGGGGGCGAGTCGTCGGGGCGGGCAGGCTGGCGCGCACCGCGGCTAACTGGCGACCGGTGAGCCGATTGAGTCCGGCCGAGACCTCCCTGGGCAGCCGGCTGTCGCTGTGGTAACGCACCCACGCCGACAGCTGGGGCCGGCCGCCGCGACTGGTGAGACGGACCGTGATCACGGTGGCCCCAATGTCGGGGGTGTCTGGCAGCCACAGCTCATCCAGCGTCTCGGAGTCGATGTCCGACGGCGTCACCCAGAAGCTGGTAGTAAACCCGTTGAAATGCTTGAGGTGGCGCCATCCCGGGCGGCTCCAGGTCGGTTCCAGATCGGCCAGCACAGCGCTGTCGACCTCGGCGAGCTCGTCAGCGGTCAAGGGCCGAGCCGCACAGGTTTGTCCGTCCAGATCTTGGGCGAGCCGCTCGGTGGCCGCCACCAACGTCGAAGCCAGCGAATCGCGGGCCGCCACCGCGGCAACGTTGCGCTGTGGGTTCATCCGCAACACCAGCCAGGTGCCGCGCTGATAGGAAGCGGGGCGATCACTCACCAGATCCCACTCTTCGGGCCCCCAGTCCTCGAGCGCTGTCAACTCGGCCGCGTTGCCCCCACGTCGCACTTTCACCGAGACGATGTCGATGCCATCGAGGTGGATATCGAACTGGCGCAGCCCTTCAGCAACCGCCTGCACCGGCAACGTTGCCTCCGCCGACGCCCGATGCCGATGCCGCCCCGACGGGTCGTCCTCGCGGTCGTCGACCGCGATCACCGTGACCAGATGGCCTTTGTACTCACGCACCCCAACCGTGTCGCGCCCGAAGCGGCGCTGGTGATCGATCGCGGGTGTACACCCCGCACCCAGCGCGGCGCCCGGGTCAGCAGACCAGTCCCACACCCACGCGGGCAATCCCGACGCCACCGTGAGGCCGTGATAGGTGACCAACGACAGCAGGGTCACCACCACTGCGATGCCAACCCCTGCCCACCACGCGACATGATGGTTGGCCTGCCATGAATCCGGGCAATGACTGGCCAGCACCAAGATCACAATGTCAATCAAGAACACCGCGGTGACCCGTGGCCACGACAAAGCCAAACCCAATCTGCTCTGAGCCTTCATTCCTGCTCCGCCCTCTGCTTACGCGTTCGCACGACCATCATCGCAATACCGAACACGGCACCGCCTATCAGTAATGCCGCGGTGAATCCTCCGGCGGCCACCCAGACTGGCACCATATCGCGGTGGGCGACCGGCTTGGGCAGGTTCAACGGTGCCGACAGCTGCTGCGGCGGCTTCGCCGGACCTTCGGGTACATCCCAGGTCAGTGCCGCTACGGGGTCGACGACACCGTAGCCGACCTGATTATCCACCCCGCGAGCTGGCGGCCTGGCCGTCCGGATCAAACGATTGATGACTTGGTATGCCGATAGCTGGGGGTACTTAGCGCGGACGAGCGCAGCCACCCCGGAAACGATTGCGGTCGAAAAGCTGGTACCAGCCGGAACCAGCAACGTATTGTCCGGGCCGTCAATCGCGTTGATCAAACCGTCGTCACGGGGTGACAGTCCGATGATATCGATTCCCGGCGCCGCGATCGACACCCACGGTCCAGCGATACTCGTCGAACCCTGCCCACCGCCTTGGGTCAGTGGCTGACCATTGGCATCCACCGCGCCGACCGTCAGAACATAGTCGCTGTACCAGGAGGGCGTCACCACTGTGGTGACCGCGTTCCAGTTACGAGCATCATTGGGCTGCAAGGGATCATAGGGCGGGTTCTGCTTGCAGTCCTTCTTGCTGCTGTCGCCGGCAGCGGCCACGATGACGGCGTTCTTGTCGACCGCCGCATATCGGACCGCCGCACCCAGCGCGCGCTGGTCGACGATATTGCGCGCACTCATACACTCCACGTCGGAGATGTTGATCACCGCGGCACCCATGTTGGCGGCGTGCACGATTGCCCGCGCCATCGTCTGGACGTAGTCGACCTTTTGCGATGTCTGCGGATCTTCGTCGCCGGTGTACGGGTCCTTCAGGCCAAAGGCCTGGCTGGACTGGCGGATCGAGATGATGTCGACATCCGGGGCGATCCCGCTGAAAGCGTCAGCCGGTGCCGGCGCCGGTGTTGTGGGCGGCGGCGGCGGTGGTTTGGGCGCTGGGTCGAGTGGGCGCGGGTTGGCCTGGTTGTCGACGCTGATTACCCGCCCGCCGCCGGCGTAGCTGGGAATTGTCACCGTGCCGGGGCCGCCGTGGTTCGCCGACGGAGCCTGACCAGGCGCTTGCGACGGCGGTGATGGTGGCGGCGCCGGTCCGAACGGTCCCGGAGGAGGCGCTTCCGACGGGGACGACGGGGGCGGCGGGGGAACCATCGTCACGGTCTGAGGCAACGGTGACAAGGTCACCGTCTGCGGCGGTGGTGTCTTCGGGGGCGGTTCGGTGGTCGGAATGGTGACGGGCTTGCGCGGTGCCGCCGGCGGCGCAGCCGCGCCGCTGGCCGGCGCTGCGCCGATCATCGACGCCACGATGGTGCCGTGGGCGTCGCAGTCCGACAACCCGTCACCACCCGCCATCACGTAGTCGCCACCGGCGATCAGGTGCGGGAACCTGGGGTGTGGCGTCACGCCGGTGTCGATAACAGCGACCTTCACCCCAGCGCCACGGCCGAATTCCCATGCCTCGGGCAAATTCAGCATCTCCATGTACTTTGGCTGCAACCGAAAGTCAGTGCCGGGCAACACCCCGACCTCGGTGCAATAAGAATTCTGCTTCATCGGCGCCACCGGTCCGGGCGGACCGTCTGGCGGTACCGCTGCCGGATCAATCGTCGGAGGCGAAATTGCAGACGCCGGTGGCAACCCAGCCAATGCACCTGAGGTGAGCAGGAGCGCGGCGACGGTCGCGCGGGACGCGCGACCGTACCACCGCCTCCTGCTACCGGTACCGAATCGCTGCATAGACATTCATCAACCACAATGCCAACGGGAAAATCGGCATCAGGCAGAGGTATTCAATCCATTCCACAAACTTGCGGAACAACGGGCTGTAGATGGTGTTGGGCACAACTGCCGCAGCTGTCAGGCCTGCCGCCGGCAGCAGAACCAGGATCGCTACTCCGATCGACACCGCCAACGGCGACGACAACACCAGTGCGTACCGCACCACCACCGCAGCGACGATGAGCACAGCCGTTGCGGCCAAGGTGATCGCTTGCCAGCGGTCGACGTACGAGCGGCCGCGCAACATCAAGAAGCCCGAGGAGAACCCCGCCAGCAACAGCGGCAGCCAGCGTTGCCCGGTGTGCGGATCGCTCAAAGAGGTCAGCGAGACGATCATCAACACGCCGAGCCCCACAAGCAATCCGGACAAGTACGACCGGGCGCGTTCGGCTTGCAGCAGCACATCGCGCACCGACGCCGGCCCTTCCAAGACCGGCGGGCCACCGCCGGAGCGCACCACGGTGGTGGGCAGATCCGGTCGCGCTTCAAAGACCCACCGGCTGGTGGCCGACGGGAACACTGGCAGCCGGATGCCGGACAGCCGACGGGACAGAGCCGGTGCGAAGTGGTAGGCCAGCACGCAGGCCAGCACCACGCAGGTGAACAGCGTCACCGCACCAGCCGCCGCGACCATCCGTGCCAGGCTCGCAACCGTCGCCACCGCGCCGATTGTGATGATCGCGGTGTAAATCGAGAGTCGGCGACCGGTGAACTTCAGGGCAATCATCGCGGCAACAGTGAGCACCCCGAAGCCCAACAACGCTTGCGGGGACCCCACCGGGCCCGGTGGCGCTGCCGCCGCGGCCACTGCCAGTGCCGCGAGCCCACTCATCAGCATGATGTCGCCAGCGCGTCGATCTTGTCGCGTGCTGGCTCGCATCAGCACCAGCACGGAGACTGCCAACACCAGCATGGCAATCACTGCGGCGTAGATGGTTGTCAGCCATGAGTTGTGGTGCCAACGCCACCAGCCCAGCAAAGCTGACGCAGTTATCACCCCTGTCGCCACCATCGACGCGCCGACCTGCACCGCGACGACTGGGTCGATGGCGGCGAATCGCTTGCTGAGATCCGCCGAGACCGCGGTGGAGATGTGCTCGATGACCTGCGATCGATGCTCGGTGTCTGCGAGGAACCGAATCCACAAACGGTCGCCGTCGTAGACGTCTTGCTCGGTCAGCGATTGGGTGGCGCGCAAGGGCGTGCCGTCGACCAGGCACAGTGCCCACCTGCCGCGCCCCGTGGCCTCGAGCGGGGCCTCGCCAAGCTCTCTCAGCCGGCTGTTGACCACTTTGAGCAGCGGATCGGTCATCACCGAAACCGGGGCGTTGGTATCCAGTAAAACGCCGATCTGGACACCCTCGCCGGCCATGATGCCAACCACTACCGCCCTGGGCGCCGAGATACCCTCAACGTCAGTCTGTGGCGATTCAACGATCGCGGTCATCGTCCTGCACCCCCTGCCGTGGTGAATGTGTAACCCCGTGGCTCTAGCCTCGCGGGGGGCTCTGCCGCCGTACTCGCCGTGGTGCCGCAGCCCCCCGGGAGGTGCAGCTCGACCATTTCCGAACTCATTTGCCTCGCCTCGCGATTAATAGTGGTTGGTGACACTACTGTGCAACTTTGCTGCTGATTCTAGAGAAGTATGACCGGTTCGCATCTTGAGCGCAGGCTTTGTTCAAACACACTGGTTAACTTTGCATTTCGCAATCGGCGTCAGACCCTGCTGTGAGTCTTCCACTCGCCGTAAGGCAGCGTGTCCAGCACGGTCTTCACGCCCACCTGTACCAATTGCGGGGTCGCCGGGCAGATGGCCAGCCACGCCTCTCCCGAACCGGCTGTCCGTGCCTGTTGATAGAGCGCGATGCGGCCACCGGAACCGTCCTTCAACGACAGCACCGAGGAGCTGGGCCCCTTAGCGTCGTCACGGTACTGCCGTGCGTACACCGCGACCTCGGCCGCGGGGTCTGACAGCGCTTGGCCCAGCGCGGCCACCGTAGCGGCGCTGATGCCCATTCGCCGCAGATCTCCGCCGGAGAACACGTTGAATCCTGATTCCTGCCACGATTTCGTTGCCTCCAGCATCTCCTCTAGGGGGACGTTGACCGCGTTGATCGCGGCGGGTTCTGCGTGGTGAATCGATTCCAGGCCATCCATCACCAGTGCGGCGATGGAGGCGCTGTCCGCGACAGCAACGTCGTCGACCGTGATGTCATTGCCAACCCGAACCGCTGACACCCAGTGGTTGGCGCGGCGGGCCAACACCACCCGGAACTCGTTATCGGGGATATCGCGCGAACCCGGCGGCTGATCCTCGTCGTCGACGACCCCGTAGAGCAACTTGCCGCGCGATAGCAAGGCGACGACCTCAAGGTCGGGAGCGGCGAGCACCCGCATCCGAGCGGCCACCTGTTCATTTACCTCGTCCCCGACGACGATGCCCTGCTCGCGCATGACCGCCATCCCGGGGTGCTCGTTCAGCCAGTCGTTGTTGTCGGTAGATACGAATGGTCGGCACCGCAGCTCTGGCGCGACGTGGCGAATGTCCAGGAGTGCCTGGAGCATCCAGAAACCGTCCACGTTGACGGTGATGTCGGTGCGGGTGCTCTGTTGATCCATCAGTACCTCTGGTCGATGTGCTTGGACACTGCCAGGCGCGGCAGCACACCGACAGGTGGTGTGCTGCCGCGCCTGAAGTTGGTTGTTAGGCCCAGCTGGAGCCGACGGCGCTGTCGGTGCTGGCCATGTTACTGCCGGCCGATTGCACCTTTTGCCCGTGGGCGTTGGCCTGCTCGTAGATCACCTGGAAGTTGCGACCCAACTGGGTGATGAACTCTTGGCAGGCCACCGAACCGGCGCCGCCCCAGAAGTCACCCGCAGCAAGCACATCACGAACGATGGCCTGGTGCTCGGCTTCCAATGATGCGGCCTGGGCCCGGATGAGGGCGCCGTGGGCGTCGACGTCGCCGAACTGGTAATTAATCGTCATATCGGTGTTCTCCTAACGTGTCAAAGGTTACGCAGCCTCGGCTTTTCGCGCTAGCTGCTGAGGATCTGCTGCGAGGCCTGCTCTTGCGACTCGTAGTTGTTGGCGTCACGGATCAGCCCGTCGCGCACCCCGTGCAGCATGTTCACGATGTTGTTGAAGGCCTGATTCATCTGACCCATGGTGTCGTACGAGGTTGCCTGGGCGGTCCCGCTCCAGCCAGCGCCAGCGATGTTCTGCGAGGACGCCCACATCTTGCGGGCCTCGTCCGACACGGTCTGGGCGTGCATTTCGAAGCGACCTGCCATCGCCCGCATCGAGTGCGGATCCGTCATAAAGCGTGTTGCCATGTTGAGTGTTCTCCTTGTTGCTTAATTGCTTGGGTCTGTTTTTGTGCTAGAAGGCCATGGCCGGACGGGATACGCGTTGGCGCAACCGCCGAACCGAAAACTAAGGATGACCCCCCTTTCCGTCAGCCGCCGGCGGCCACCGGGCTTTCTAACACGGTGAAGCAGACGTCGAACCCTAACCGCGGCGTTCGAGTCGACGGACTACTCACACCGTCCCGGGCGCTGCCATGGCCCAACAGTCGATCCCCGAGATCACCGACTGCTGGGGGGTTGCCGTGGAGCCCACGTCCGTGGCGATCCGTCGCAACCCTTGCCTCGCCAGCTTGGTCAGCCGGCAGCGGCCGCGTTAGCGGCCTCGGTAGCCGCGTAAGAGCCGGAACTGGTCGCCAAGGTGTTCACGAACATCTCGTGAATCGCCGCGGCTTGCGCGCTGACTGCCTGGTACATCTGCGCGTGCGCGGCGAACTGAGCCGCGGTCAGCGCCGACACCTCATCGGCAGCAGCGGGCATCACTCCGGTCGTCGGAGCCGCCGCAGCCGCGTTCTGGGTGCTCATGGTCGAGCCGATACCCTGCAGGGTTCCGGCCGCCGCGGCCAGTGCCTCCGGCTGTGTGGTCACGAACGACATGCTGTTTCCTCCTTAAGCAATCCCCAGCGTCTGTTCTGTGGAAGAGACTAGATGACTGTTCTCGCCTCAGCTGTTTGCGATGCCACCTGTTCACAAGTGTTCACGGGACGGCACGATGAATTCACCTTGAGTAACGACACAGTAACAGCGCCTGACCTGGATTTGTGGTCCGATCGAGAAGGTGACAGCCAAGCGAGTGAGCAGATTGCCGCCCCGGCCCGCTAAAAGCCCGCTGGCCTGCGCGTTTCGCGGAGCTGTGGTCGTGGCGACTCGATAAAAATCTTGCCGCTGATTAACTCCCGCCGGGACGGCCGGCAACGGCTCGAAGGGGCATCGAGAAATATCCTGGGTATGCGTTGTCAGCAAAGCGCGGCGCCGGCCGCTGCAGCCTTTCGCTACGCGTTGGGCACGCACTGGCGCAAGGAGTGATCGATGACCGACGCCGGACTCGTCCGGTCAGCCGCCGCGAGTGGGTTGCTTTCGCATTGTCAGCGCACTTTTAGGTGCAGTTATGCCGGGAAGGGTGGGCGCGCCATTACGGTGGGGCGGAACCCGTATCGGGGACCCGCGCCGGCCGCGCCGGCGCCCACACCCGCCAGCGCCATGCCGCCCAGCAGGTTTCCGGCCCCTACCGCCTCGGGTGTGTGGTTACCCGGCGGGGAGTGGGCGGGCCATGACGGTGGGTTTGAACCCATATCGGGGACCAACGCCGGCCCCACGCGCGACAGCCCCTCCAGCCGCGGGCACGCCGCCCACCAGGTTTCCGGCCCCGGACTCCGGTGAGGTGATGGGCTCACTGATCGCCTGCACAGCTGGGCGCATCGTCGGCGCCGCCGATGCTCCAGGCCACGAGGACGGAACTGCCAGGTGTCCGACGTGGGCCCCGTTGCCCAAACCGGCCGCCACTTGGCCACCGGGGCCCAGCCCGCCCAGCCCGCCCAGCCCGCCCGCGATAGGGGGCTTCGGGACGGCCGCCGCGGCCGCCGGTGCCGCGCCGCCGAGCCACCCCGCCGACTTGGATATCTGAGTACCGAAGTTAGCCATACCGACGCTGAAGTACGGCAGACCTTCGGTGTTGTAGAAGAAGCCCGCGTAGGGGGAGAGGCCGGACACAAACGTCCCAAGATTGGTGGGCAAGATGGTCTGCCCGGTCAACAGGAACCAGATTTCGGTGAGCGCCGAATGGGGCGTGGCGCCCGCCCCGATGAACGGGTTCGTGAGGCTTTTCAACCGGTTGGTGATGTTGGTCAGCACGCTTTGGATCGCGCCCCCGATCCCGCTGGCCGCCGAGTTGCCGCTGGCCGCGGTGGTCGCAGCGGACTGCAGGGACGACGCCGCCGGGTTGGCAATCGCCGGAGCTGCGGCAAACGGCGTGACCTGCGAGGCCGTCGCAGAGGACCCGGCATAGCTGTACATGGCCGCGGCGTCTTGGGCCCACATTTCTGCGTATTGGGATTCCAACTGCGCGATCACCCCGCTGTTCAGGCCCAAGATGTTGGTCTGCAACGCTTGGGCCAGCTCGGCACGGTTGGCCGCGATCAACGGCGGGGGCACCACCGAGGCAAACGCGGTCTCAAAGGCCGCCGCGGCCGATTGGGCCTGCATGGCGGCGTGCTCGGCTTGACCGGCCGTAGTCGTCATCCAGGTCACATACGGTTGCACGGCCGCGGCCATCATCGCCGAGGACGGCCCCAGCCATTCCTCGCCGGCCAGCTGGATGACGACTTTGTCGTAGCCCTGTGCTGTCGAGGCGAGTTCGGCGGCCAGCGTGTTCCAGGCCGAGGCCGCGGCCATCATCGATGATGACCCCGGGCCCGAGTACATCATCGCCGAGGTGACCTCCGGCGGCAGCGCACCTAAATCGATTGTCATGCCCTGACCCCTTAACCGGCCGCGGCCGCGTTGGCCGCCTCGGTGGCCGCGTACGACCCCGAGCTGATGCCCAAGGTGTTGACGAACATCTCGTGAATGGCCGCGGCCTGAGCACTGACCGCCTGATACATCTGAGCATGCGCGGCGAACTGCGCTGCGGTCAGCGCCGACACCTCATCGGCGGCCGCCGGCACCACACCCGTCGTGGGCGCGGCCGCCGCCGCATTCTGGGCGCTCATCGCCGAGCCGATCCCCTGCAAGGCGCCGGCCGCCGCCGCCAGCGCCTCTGGTTGCGTAGTCACATACGACATGTGATTTCCTCCTCGATAACCTTCCGGCTCAAAGACCTTCGGGATTGGTTGCTGATAACGATAATTCGATCGCGGTCGCAGCGCCCCATCGCTGCGAAATACTCATCACCGGACGACTACTTTTTATTTGTTGGCCACTTTCACTTCCCACGTTGCGGTGGTCGGGCTGCATCATTGCTGCGCACATGGCCTCATCCTGCCGACGGTGGGCGGGTGAGCACGCTGTAGCGGAATCCATACCGGACACCCATGTTGCCCGCGCGTTGAGCGGTGCGCGATCCGACCAGCGGGACTCCGCGCATCAAGCCGTTCACGCCAGGGTTCGCTTCGCCGCCCGGCGAGACCAAGCTGGTGCTCGCCAACTTCGTGCCGGCCTGTTCCGCAGCGCCGGGCGAGCCGCCCCAACTCGGCGGTACCGACAGCCCCCCGATTTTGGTGGCCGACGACAGGCTTGCCGACAAGCCTGCCGACGGGTGGTAAGTAGTCCAACCACCGGCGCCTAAGGCGGCAAATTGCGGTGACGGGTACCAGGCGCCGCCCGAGCCGGCCGTTGATCCTAAGGGGCCGTTGTACGCCTGCTGGCCGATGCTCCAACCAAAGTTTCCTATGCCCAGCCCGAAATAGGCCTGCAGCGTTTGCTTGAAGATTGTGGTGTAGTTAGCGGGGACAATCCCGGCCCAGTTGTTTTCCGGGGTAGGTAACCCATATTTGAGGAAATCTGTAATCGTGTTCCAAATCAACCCCCCCTGAGTGGTGGATGCAGCCGGCGCCAACGAGAGTTGCTGCAGCGCCTGAGGCACTGCGGCGCCGGAGAGCAGCTGTGGGATCGTGGCCGCTGTGGTCTGCGCGGAATTTCCCGCCGGCGTGGCGGTGGCTTGGGCAACCGCAGCGGACTGGCCGCCCACCGCGCCCGGGGTGGTGGTATTTGGCGGTGACGCGAACCGGGACAACTCCGTGGCGATCGCCGACGAGCCGGCATAACCGTACATGGCGGCGGCGTCCTGGGCCCACATTTCCATGTACTGAGCTTCGGTCGCCGCGATCGCCGGGGTGTTCTGCCCGAAGAAATTGGTCGCGATCAACGTCATCAACAAAACCCGGTTGGCCGCGATCACCGGCGGGGGCACCGTCAGCGTAAACGCGGTCTCATAGGCGGCCGCGGCCACGCGGGCCTGGCCGGCGGTCTCCTCGGCCTGGGCGGCCGCCGCACCGATCCAGCTCACATACGGTGCGACCGCGGACATCATCGCCCGCGAGGCCGGACCCAGCCACGGCGAGCTGGTCAGCTCCGTAACCACCGAACTGTAACCCTGTGCGGCCGAACCTAATTCGGCCGCCACCCCATCCCACGCCGAAGCAGCGGCCATCATCGGCCCCGAACCCGGGCCAGCGTAGATCCGGCCCGAATTGATTTCAGGCGGCAACGCCCCGAAATCCAGCACCTACGAACCGCCGAATCCGAACGACATGGGTTTGCTCACACGTTGCCTTCACTTGACGACCTTCAGGAAGTGGCTCTCGTGTGAGGCTAATTCGCCGCACTCCCCTGCCTCCGCCTCCGATGCGACCGACCGCAGGACCGCCACAACTACTCGTCCGGGGGTCTAGAGGCAGACGCAGGTGGCGCTCTGCGGTCCATAGTGTCTCGCAGACACGGCCATCACCTGCGGGAACGCACCGATGACGCCGGCCACCGACGCTTTGCGGTGGCGGCTCAATGGGCCGTCGCCGGGCCGTGCCTTGGGGGTGAAAACCTCGATCTCGGATAAAAATCTGGCCGCAGCAAAAGCCACCCGTAGAGTTCGCCCGGGGCGACGGGCGGCCGGCCAAGACCTAGTCAATCGAGGCCCGTTACACGGATACTTTGAACATGCGAAAGATGAGCAATGGATTCGGTCGTCGCGCGGTCGATCTGATTCACTACCGCCAAAACGCTCATGCGGCCGCTGAGTAAGTGCCCGCCGGCCGGCTAGATGCTGTTCTTCCAGGGGCACGCCAAAGCGGTGACGTTATCGCCGAACTAGTTTGCTAACAGACGCCCGAAGGCGCGCCGACCGCAAGTGTGCGGCGGACGCGCCTTTTGGGTGTGTGGGGGTGTGTGGTTACCCGGCGGGGAGTGGGCGGGCCATGACGGTGGGTTTGAACCCATATCGGGGACCAACGCCGGCCCCACGCGCGACAGCCCCTCCAGCCGCGGGCACGCCGCCCACCAGGTTTCCGGCCCCGGACTCCGGTGAGGTGATGGGCTCACTGATCGCCTGCACAGCTGGGCGCATCGTCGGCGCCGCCGATGCTCCAGGCCACGAGGACGGAACTGCCAGGTGTCCGACGTGGGCCCCGTTGCCCAAACCGGCCGCCACTTGGCCACCGGGGCCCAGCCCGCCCAGCCCGCCCAGCCCGCCCGCGATAGGGGGCTTCGGGACGGCCGCCGCGGCCGCCGGTGCCGCGCCGCCGAGCCACCCCGCCGACTTGGATATCTGAGTACCGAAGTTAGCCATACCGACGCTGAAGTACGGCAGACCTTCGGTGTTGTAGAAGAAGCTCGCGTAGGGGCTATAGCCGTTTACAAACGTCCCAAGGTTGGTGGGCAAGATGGTCTGCCCGGTCAACAGGAACCAGATTTCGGTGAGCGCCGAATGGGGCGTGGCGCCCGCGCCGATGAACGGGTTCGTGAGGCTTTTCAACCGGTTGGTGATGTTGGTCAGCACGCTTTGGATCGCGCCCCCGATCCCGCTGGCCGCCGAGTTGCCGCTGGCCGCGGTGGTCGCAGCGGACTGCAGGGACGACGCCGCCGGGTTGGCAATCGCCGGAGCTGCGGCAAACGGCGTGACCTGCGAGGCCGTCGCAGAGGACCCGGCATAGCTGTACATGGCCGCGGCGTCTTGGGCCCACATTTCTGCGTATTGGGATTCCAACTGCGCGATCACCCCGCTGTTCAGGCCCAAGATGTTGGTCTGCAACGCTTGGGCCAGCTCGGCACGGTTGGCCGCGATCAACGGCGGGGGCACCACCGAGGCAAACGCGGTCTCAAAGGCCGCCGCGGCCGATTGGGCCTGCATGGCGGCGTGCTCGGCTTGACCGGCCGTAGTCGTCATCCAGGTCACATACGGTTGCACGGCCGCGGCCATCATCGCCGAGGACGGCCCCAGCCATTCCTCGCCGGCCAGCTGGATGACGACTTTGTCGTAGCCCTGTGCTGTCGAGGCGAGTTCGGCGGCCAGCGTGTTCCAGGCCGAGGCCGCGGCCATCATCGATGATGACCCCGGGCCCGAGTACATCATCGCCGAGGTGACCTCCGGCGGCAGCGCACCTAAATCGATTGTCATGCCCTGACCCCTTAACCGGCCGCGGCCGCGTTGGCCGCCTCGGTGGCCGCGTACGACCCCGAGCTGATGCCCAAGGTGTTGACGAACATCTCGTGAATGGCCGCGGCCTGAGCACTGACCGCCTGATACATCTGAGCATGCGCGGCGAACTGCGCTGCGGTCAGCGCCGACACCTCATCGGCGGCCGCCGGCACCACACCCGTCGTGGGCGCGGCCGCCGCCGCATTCTGGGCGCTCATCGCCGAGCCGATCCCCTGCAAGGCGCCGGCCGCCGCCGCCAGCGCCTCTGGTTGCGTAGTCACATACGACATGTGATTTCCTCCTCGATAACCTTCCGGCTCAAAGACCTTCGGGATTGGTTGCTGATAACGATAATTCGATCGCGGTCGCAGCGCCCCATCGCTGCGAAATACTCATCACCGGACAACTACTGTTCATTTGTTGGCCACTTTCACTTCCCAAGTTGGCCTCATCCTGCCGACGGTGGGCGGGTGAGCACGCTGTAGCGGAATCCATACCGGACACCCATGTTGCCCGCGCGTTGAGCGGCGCGCGATCCGACCAGCGGGACTCCGCGCATCAAGCCGTTCACGCCAGGGTTCGCTTCGCCGCCCGGCGAGACCAAGCTGGTGCTCGCCAACTTCGTGCCGGCCTGTTCCGCAGCGCCGGGCGAGCCGCCCCAACTCGACGGTACCGACAGCCCCCCGATTTTGGTGGCCGACGACAGGCTTGCCGACAAGCCTGCCGACGGGTGGTAAGTAGTCCAACCACCGGCGCCTAAGGCGGCAAATTGCGGTGACGGGTACCAGGCGCCGCCCGAGCCGGCCGTTGATCCTAAGGGGCCGTTGTACGCCTGCTGCCCGATGGCCCAACCAAAGTTCCCTACGCCCAGCCCGAAATAGGCCTGCAGGGTTTGTTTTAAGATTGCGCTGTACCAATTGGGGGCAAGCCCGATCCAGTTGTTAGTCGGGGTAGGCAACCCATAGGTCAGGAAATCGTGGATTGTGTTCCAAATCAGCCCATGCTGGGTTGTCGCAGCCGGCGCCAACGAGAGTTGCTGCAGCGCCTGAGGCACTGCGGCGCCGGAGAGCAGCTGTGGGATCGTGGCCGCTGTGGTCTGCGCGGAATTTCCCGCCGGCGTGGCGGTGGCTTGGGCAACCGCAGCGGACTGGCCGCCCACCGCGCCCGGGGTGGTGGTATTTGGCGGTGACGCGAACCGGGACAACTCCGTGGCGATCGCCGACGAGCCGGCATAACCGTACATGGCGGCGGCGTCCTGGGCCCACATTTCCATGTACTGAGCTTCGGTCGCCGCGATCGCCGGGGTGTTCTGCCCGAAGAAATTGGTCGCGATCAACGTCATCAACAAAACCCGGTTGGCCGCGATCACCGGCGGGGGCACCGTCAGCGTAAACGCGGTCTCATAGGCGGCCGCGGCCACGCGGGCCTGGCCGGCGGTCTCCTCGGCCTGGGCGGCCGCCGCACCGATCCAGCTCACATACGGTGCGACCGCGGACATCATCGCCCGCGAGGCCGGACCCAGCCACGGCGAGCTGGTCAGCTCCGTAACCACCGAACTGTAACCCTGTGCGGCCGAACCTAATTCGGCCGCCACCCCATCCCACGCCGAAGCAGCGGCCATCATCGGCCCCGAACCCGGGCCAGCGTAGATCCGGCCCGAATTGATTTCAGGCGGCAACGCCCCGAAGTCAAACACCACCCCTCCTCAACCGTCCACGATTGGCGGTCTCGGCTGTCGCTATCGCGCACTTGCAGCCACGCTGCTGCGAGTACTTTTGGTTCTCTGGCCCGCGCTTGCCGTCGGGCGGCCCGATACGTTCCGGGCGTTCATCGTTGAGCCGATACAGGGATCATCCGCAGCTATTGCTTTCTGCCTCGATATCCTCTGCGTTTAACGCCTGCGAGCGACACCTTCGTGACCGAACCGCCGCTCATCAGAGACTTTAAACGGCGGAACCAGGCTTAGGGAGCCGGTGATGCCAACTATTCATTCCACGCAAACTTTTGTTAAACCGCCGTTAAATCTAGTTTCCAGGCGGGTCGCTGCCACCTGCAGCAACGGCGAGCGTCGCCTCGGGGCCGCCGCCACAACACGACGCGGTGGTTCTGCCTGGTTCTCCTCAGTCCTCTTCGAGAATGAGTGCCATCTCCGGGCAGGAGGCAACACCGTCCCGGGTCAACTGTTCGTCCTCGGGACGCACGTGGTGCTCTTGGAGGATCGAGTAGCCCGACTCGTCGATCGGGAACAGGTCTGGATCGACCGCGTAGCACTGGGCGTGTCCCACGCATTTCGACTGTTCGAGACGAACCTTCACTCCGGTGTCCTCTCTCGACCACTCCAGGCCAGATCGGGGCGGACGGATCGATACGTAGACTAACCGCCGCCACTGGTTTGGCCCCAGCAGCCGATTGGTGGGTGTTACCGGGCATGCAATATTGGGCTGTGGCAGCACGGCTTGGCTGCGTCGGCGTCCGGGAAACGAGACGGACCAAAGGGAAAGATTTTTCAGCGCATGAGCACTCTGGGCGAAGGCCAGGCCGGTGGGTTTTACTTACCGCGGCTTGACTACGCGTCGTTGCCGTTGGCCGAAGACCGAGGGGTCGGATGGAAGACACTGCGAGACGCCGGGCCCGTGGTGTTCATGAATGGCTACTATTACCTGACCCGACGCGAGGACGTGCTCGCTGCGCTGCGCAATCCCAAGGTGTTTTCATCACGAGTGCTGCAGCCGCCGACCAATCCGCTGCCGGTGGTCCCGCTCTCGTTCGACCCGCCGGAGCACACCCGTTACCGCAAAATCCTGCAGCCCTACTTCAGCCCGCACGCGCTAAGTAAGTCTCGGCCGGTGCTAGAGCGCCACGCCACTGACATGATCGCTGCCCTCGCCAGCCGGGGCGAGTGCGAGGTGATGGCAGATTTCGCGAGTCTGTACCCCTTTCAGGTGTTCCTCGACCTCTACGGACTGCCACTGGAGGATCGTGACCGTGTGATCGCCTGGAAAGACGCCATCGTCGGCGACAAGCCCTATCTCACTATGGCCGAGATGGAGGAGGGGCAGCTCGAGCTGTTCGAATATCTCAACAATGCGATCCAAGAGCGCCGGCAAAACCCGGGCTCGGACATGTTGTCGCAGGTGATGACCGGCCCGGGCGACTTCACTGATCTCGAGCTGCTGGGCATGAGCCACCTGTTGATCCTGGCGGGTCTAGACACGGTGACGGCGGCGATCGGCTTTTCCTTGTTCGAATTGGCGCGCAGGCCACAGCTGCGCGCAGAGCTTCGCGATAATCCCAAGCAAATCAGGGTTTTCATCGAAGAGATCGTTCGACTGGAGCCGTCGGCGCCGGTGGCGCCCCGGATTACCACCGAGTTCGTCAACGTCGGCGGCATGACGCTACCGCCAGGCTCACAGGTGCGGTTGTGCATGGCCGCGGTCAACCGCGACGGCAGCGACGCGATGTCCACCGACGATTTGGTGATGGACGGAAAGGTGCACCGGCACTGGGGATTCGGCGGCGGACCGCACCGCTGCCTGGGTTCTCATCTGGCGCGGATAGAACTGACCGTGATCGTCGGAGAATGGCTCAAGCAGATCCCCGACTTCGAATTGCCTCCGGGCTACATCCCCGAAATCAAGTTCCCGTCAAAGACTTTCGCGCTCAAGTCGTTACCGCTGAGCTGGGTTTGACCGCGGTCAAACCCAGCTCAGCGGTTGTGGACTAGCGGCGCAGCTCGGTCGCTGCGACCTGGACGAACACCCCGGTGTCCTCGGCCATCAACAGGCCACGACCGCGGGGCAACGGGCCACCCTTCATCTTGCCGCGGATGAAGCCCTCGTCCGGGTCGGCGTCCATCACCAGCAATGGTGCATTCGCCTGGTGCAGTGCCCGCAACATCGGGTCGCTGCCCGCCGAAGACCAGCCGCCGAACGTGCGGGTGACGATCACATGCAAACCGACATCGGCGGCCCTGGTCACCCAGGGAACGGCCTTGTGCAGCGGCGAGTCGAAACCTGGCGGCAGTTGCTGGATGTCATCGACGATCAAGAAGATCTCCGGGCCGCTCCACCACGAACGCGACAACAACTCTTCCGCGGACAAACCGGGCGGCGGCTCACGGCCGGCCAAAGCTTGCGCCAGGTCACCCATCATCGCCTGTACGCCGTCGAGGTTGTAGGCGAACTTCTCCACATAGTCGGAGCCCAGCGCGGTCAGCAGCTGACGGCGCGGGTCGACCAGCCACACCTGCGCAGAGGGCCGCCCGCGCGGAGGCGGCGGTGCGCTGCTGGCTCCCGGCGCGTAGAGCCGGCCGATTTCGGACATGATGGTGGCCAGCGCCGTGGTCCGCCCACATTCGCGTCGACCCGTGATCATCAAGTGCGAGTTCTCGGCGAAGTTCAGATAGACCGGCTGCAGGTCCAATTCCGATATGGCCCAAGCGATTCCGCCTACGCCAACCCCTTGGCGGGTGTCCCGGGCGGCCAGCTCGCGCACTTGTTCCACGCCGAACCGGGCCGGCAACCGGCGCACCGGCGGGGCCTGGCCGCTCGCGAGCCGGCTGACCGCGGCGACCACGCTGTCGGACTCGAACATGTTGTTTGGTGTGCCGGCCAACGCCGGCCGGGCCACCAACGTGTGCAGGCCCGCCTGCGGATCGCTGTCGAGTCGGACGTAGTTGACCGCCACCATGCCGCGTCCCGGCTTGACCGGAACGTCCTTGGCGAACCGGGAACGCACCAGCTTGGCGTCTTCCACAGCAGCCAAACGCAACTCGACCCGGGATCCGAAACCGCTACGCACCGGCGGCCGCAGCTCCGATTCGCGATCGGCGGTGACCACCACGTGCACCCCGAACGAGGGGCCCTGGTTGATGATCACGTTCACCTGCTCGATCAGCACCTCGTTTTCCTCGGCCAGTGCCCGGTAGTTGTCGATCACCAGGTAGACATCGCCGAACCCGTCGTTGGGCACCGGGCCGGCCTCTCCGCCGAACTTGCGGCGCCGGAACACCTCCATCGACGCGATTCCATATTCGAGGAAGCTGCGTTTCCGCTCGCGGACCAGCGCCAGCAGTTCGGCCACCGTGCGGCGCACACCGTAAGGATCCGTGGGACCGGCTACCTCGCCGACGTGGGGGAAACGGGCCACCGTGGTCAGCGCGGTGCTGCTGTAGGCCAGGCAGTAGAACTGAACCTGTTCGGGCGTGTGGGTCAATGCGGCCGAGCAGATCAGTGTCTGCAGCGCGGTTGTCTTGCCCGACCCGCCGGCGCCCAGGATCAGTACGTTGGCGCCAGGCCCGGAGGTGTCAACCGTCCACGGCGGCTGGTCATGCTTGAACGGGCGGTCGATGATCCCGATCGGGAACACCAGATCCTTGGCGGAGCCGTAGTCCTTGTGCCACGGGCGCCCGAGGGACCGGTTGACCAACTCGTCGATGGCGACGGGCTGGGTCAGCGGCGGTTGCCACAAACGGTAGGGCTCAAAGTTGATCCTGCGCAGCTGATCAATGATCACCGTACCGACTTTCGGTGTCCTGATCCCTTCCTCGTCCCCGTCCTCGGCCTCCTCGTCGAGCACCTCGCCATTGGAGCGGACGGCTGCCGTGTCGACATCCGGCCCCCCAACACTCACCTCGAGCGGGGTGAACGAGTTGGTAAACAATTGCGGGCGAACGTAATCGATGCTGTGCACCAGCGCCGGCGCTTCCTCGCCGTCGATGGTGACACCGCGGAAGTAGTCTCGCCACAGGAACTCGGCCTGGAACCGGATGATGTCCTCGAGACTCTTACGGAAGTACCCCAGACCTGCCTGGGCCGGCAGGTTCACCGCGTTCGGCACGCCGGCCGCCTGCGCCGCCCCGGCGGTACGCGCTTTCAGGACCAACCGGTAACCCATGTTCTCCATGAGCTTTTCAGCGCGGCTCTCGATGGTCTGGGACGCCATCATCAGGTGGATCCAATAGGCGCGGCCCTGCCGGCCGATCGAGTCGAGGACGTCGACCGCTGTCGGCATGATGCGGAACCATTCGTAGAACTCGTCGATGACCACCACGAGCATCGGTAGTGGCGCCATGTCCTGGCCGCGCGCCCGCATCCTGGTCCGCACCGAGTTGTACTCCTTGGCGTCGTCGACGCCGGCGCTGTCGCATACCGCCTTGCGGCGGGCGATTTCGCCCCACAGCGAGTCCAGGAAGCGCTCCATCAGCGCCTGGTCTTCTTCAAGGTCGGTGATGATCCGCGACACGTGCGGCACCCCGGCGAACGGCTTGACCGCCGACCCACCCTTGAGGTCGGCCAAAACAAACTGCAGCTCCTCCGGCGGATGGCCGAGCATCAGCGATTCGATCACGGTCCGCACCAGCGTCGACTTACCCGAACCCGTTGTCCCGGACATAACTCCGTGCGGGCCGTCGCCGCCTTCGTCCAGCGATTTCATGTCCAAGAACAGCAGCTCGCCGTTGTCGGATCGATTACCGAACGGTGCCCGCAACCGCGACCTGCCCATCGTATCGGTGCGGTTGCCCCACAGCGCGTCGAAGTCGATGTCGGACGGATCGTCAATTCCGTAGTAGGACAAGATGTCTCGGGCACCGATGTGGGCTACCCGCTGGCCGATCTCTTCGTACGCCTCGGCAATCCGCCAGCGCGCCACCTTCTGCGCGAACTCTTCTGCCTCCGCGATGCCGAGGTGGTCGGTGAGGGCGAAAAACCAAGGCTTGTCGTCGATCACCATCCACGTGTCGCGGTCACGGGGCAGCGCCTCGATCACGCCCTTCTTGTCGAACTTCAACGTCCGCTCCGGGACGGCTGTCCACATCGAAGCGCTGGTCAGGTCGAAGAACGTCACCCCGTCGATGCCCTCAGCGCTGATCACGTACTCCCATTGGGGATCAGTCACATCGGCGATGATCACGGTGTGAGGCGTCGGGGTCTGCGCCGACGAACTGGCGTGCCGAGGCGTAAACGACCCACGGCCGGCGAATAATTCGGCTTGCTCGGCGGCGAACTCTCGCACCGAGCTGTACACCATCCGCGCATTACCCGCCGCGTCCTGCCGCCTGGGGTCACCGAAATGCGGGAGCCACTTCACCCAGTCCCATTCGTCCAAATCGGAACTGACGACGATCATCCGCACGTGATCGGGCCCGTGCGAGAACGCCAGCTGGCAGATGATCGACCGCATCAAGCCCAGTGCCTGCTCGCGGTCCCCGATTAGCGCATACCAGGGTTCGACCAGTAGGGAAACCATCTTTGGCAGGTTGTATACGACGCTTTGATAGCGCCCGAATTCCTGGAGTGCCTTACCCGTCACTGGCTCCAGCTCGATGTCGGTCGGCATGTTCTGTGGCTCGCCCCAGGTCACCTCGGGACGCGTCATGCCGACGCCGACTCGGACAACGCCAAAGTTGAGGTCCTTGCCGTCGGGCTTGCGCTCCCACATGCGTTGCGATCCCACGGCAGCCGCCAGCGTGGTGGGCGCCGGGTGGAACCAGCGGTAGTTGGCGTCCATGCTGTCGGCCGACTCGTTGGCCGTCTCGCGCAGCATGTCCAGCATCAACATGAACTGTGCGCGCATCGCGTCCAATTTCGGCCGGCTCATCTGCTGCTGGCCGCCAAACCGGCCGCCGAACATCATCATCATCATCCCGCCGACCATGAAGATCGGGAAGATCGAGCCGACGCCCCCGAACACGTGTGACCCGCTGGCGAAGGTCATGGCGACCATGCCGCCCAGCAGTCCGATCACTACGACGCCGACCACAATCAGCCACCAGGGTTTGCCCTCCGGTGGAGGAATGCTCAGCGGTGTCGGTAGGACGATGTTTTCCGGCTTGATAACCGGAGCCTTTTCCGGTGTGGGTCGCGCAAATCCACGTTTCATTTCGGTACCACCAACTCTGCAGGGGTCATGTCCATCGGCAGCGTGTCGTGCTCAACCAGCGCGTCTGCTCGTGACAGCGTCGGGCCTTGTGGCAGCAGCCGCAGCGCCACCCACGGCGCCGGGCTCGGCGTGGACTTCAAACCCAGTGCCTCGAGCACGTCGCGGGTGGCGTCCACCCCGAACCGCGCGCCTGCCTCCGTGAGCCACCACAGCGATTCCGCTGTTTGGCTGGCCGGATTGTTGCCGGTAACGGCAACGAAGTTCGCGTAGTTAGGGCCGAAGTAGACCTGGTCCGCTTCGCGGCCAGTCGTGTCGGACTTCACCAGCGACACCACCTTGCCCACGTCGGTTGCCTTGATCGGAACGGTCGGCCCGGACACCACCTGGACGCGGGCGCGGTTCTCACCGGCGGTCCGTTCCCACCACCAGCAGGTCGACGGACTCTCCCGGATGTCCACT
Organism: uncultured Actinomycetota bacterium; assembly: GCA_963728815.1. Taxonomy (GTDB): domain Bacteria; phylum Actinomycetota; class Actinomycetes; order Mycobacteriales; family Mycobacteriaceae; genus Mycobacterium. The sequence continues at coordinate 226,181 of CAVSLH010000006.1, read as the reverse complement.
ACCTCCAACGGGTTGTCCGGATAGGAGGAAAGATCCAGCTTATTGACCACCGGCATCTTTGCCAAGGCGGAGGGTTCCACCGTTATTGGTTTGGTGTTCCCTGGGCCGCCGGCATTCTGCATGATCTGGGCCACCAGCGGCGGGAGCGTCTGCACGCCATCGGCCAACACCAGCGAATACTGTTGCGGGCCACTGATTTGTGGCGTCACGATCACCGTCCCCACCGGGCCGGGAGCCCCCGGGAACGTGGCCGGACTACCGACGTTTGGCACTTCCGGCACCACCAATTCGGGTCCCACCGGCAAAGCGTCGAACAACGCCCGGCTCATCGGGCGCGCCTGACTGACTTGCTCCGGCGTCAACCCCAGTGGCAACAGCACCGACCGGTTCGTCGCGTCGATGCGGGACCGGCGTCCCTCCCGGATGACCCACGCCTCTCCGCCGTAGTTCAGCACCACCGCGTCCGACCCGGTCAATACCCGTCGGTGGCCCGAGAGGTCCGGGGAGCCGTCGATGACCGTGACCGTCACGCCTTGCGGCGCCCCGACCCCGGTCGAGGTGGCCACGGTGTCGCACACCAGCCACGACGACGTCTGCGGAGTCTTGGGCGCGAACGCCGACGGCGCACCCGGGATGCCGACCAGCGGCCCGTGCGGCAGGGTGGCGATCTGGCTTCCCCGAACAAGGTGCGGGTTGTCCGGCCGCCCGGTGATCAGCCGCGCTGATGCCAAATTCAGCGCTGGGTACAACCTGTCGCCCACTCGGACGTACAGTGCGCCGGAGTCCCGGTCCGCGACAATCGGCGACTCATTCAGCTGACCCGACGGGCTGATGAATGAGTACAGCAACGCCCCCAGGCAGATCACCAGGGCCGCGGAAACGGACGCGACCACGGCCAACGTCTGGCGCCGGCCGGGTTCGACTTCCATGCGCACTCGCCACCGGGTCAACGCCATTGCGGTTCTGCGCGCAAGGAACTGATAACCCGTCACCTGGGTCCGCGTCGACAACCCAAGGCCGTAACCCGACCCTCGCCGCCCGCGGCGCTCTTCAGCCACGTTAGATCACCTTCCGGTCCGAAAGAATGCCTGGATATCGCGCCTCGCCGCGTATCACATCGATAACCGTAAGGCACCTGCACCGACCTCGCCACGCGGTGAGGTGAGCATTCATCTTTGCATCTCGCTACGTCCATGACTCCGTCGGCCTTCTGGTCGACGGAGTCGCAAAACAGCGTCGCGAACGGCGCCTAACCCGGCCTGCAGCACTGAGCTGCCACTTCCCATATCCCCCACCCGATCCCCACTGGATTCATCGTGCCTTCACTGGGCATGTTAGCGGTGCATGCCCGAGTCGTCCTGTCGAGCCTCCGCTTCGGCGCCATTAGCTGACCTGCGAAGATCATCCCAACAAACCCCGACGAAACCAAGCGGTGGTCGCACTCGGGTCGGATTGCCCGACTTTCCCGGCATCGCGGCGATTAGGCGGCCCGCGTCAGCACTGGGCGGGTCCCGGACGCAAGATGGGCGGCATGACTGAGCTCGCGCCCTCGCTGGTCGAACTTGCCAGGCGATTCGGCATCGCCACCGGGTATGCGGACTGGACCGGCCGGCAGGTGCTCGTCTCCGAGACGACGCTGGTGGCTGTGCTTGCCTCGTTCGGCGTCGCCGCCAGCACCGAGCAAGACCGCAATGTGGCCCTGACCAAGCATTTTAGGTCTTACTGGGCACGTCAGATGCCGGCCACTATCGTCGCGCGCACCGGTGCACCGACGCGGTTCTGGGTGCATGTGACCCACGGTGCACCCGCCGAGGTGTGGTTGCAGCTCGAGGACGGCGCGGTACGGGGCGGGGTGCAACAGGTGGATAACTTCACCCCGCCGTTCGATTTTGACGGACGCTGGATCGGCGAGGCCAGCTTCATGTTGCCCCGCGACCTGCCGCTGGGCTACCACCGCGTACATCTGCGTTCTGGTGACTCCCAGACCAGCACCGCGTTGATCGTCACGCCGGATTGGCTCGGACTGCCTGAGCAGCTCGGCGCTCGCCGCGCGTGGGGCCTGGCCACTCAGCTTTACAGTGTGCGGTCCCGACAGTCGTGGGGTATCGGCGACCTCACCGACCTGACAGACCTCGCGGTATGGTCGGCATCACGGCATGGCGCTGACTATGTGCTGGTCAATCCCCTACATGCGGCGACCCCGACGATCCCCATGGAGCCGTCGCCGTATCTACCGACATCGCGACGATTCTTCAACCCGATCTATCTTCGCGTTGAGGCAATCCCCGAATATGCCGACCTGACCAAGCGTGGCCGAGTGCGGCAGTTGCGGTCAGACGTCCAAAAGCGGGCCGGCCAGCACGACGCCATCGACCGTGACAGCGCATGGGCGGCGAAGCGAGCAGCCCTCAAGCTGCTGCACCGGGTACCGCGATCGGCGGGCCGTGAGCTGGCCTACACCGCCTTCTGCGACCGTGAAGGCCGCGCGCTCGATGACTTCGCGGCGTGGTGCGCGCTGGCCGAAAAATACGGGGGCGACTGGCATCGCTGGCCTGATTCGCTACAGCATCCCGCCGGTGCCGGTGTCGCCAAGTTCGTCAAAAAGCATTCCGAAGCAATCGATTTCCACCGCTGGTTGCAGTGGCAACTCGACGAGCAACTCGCCGCGGCGCAGTCTCAGGCGGTACGCGCCGGAATGTCGTTGGGCATCATGCACGACCTGGCCGTCGGCGTGCATCCAAATGGTGCCGACGCGTGGGCGCTGCAGGATGCGCTGGCGCTGGGAGTGACCGCAGGCGCGCCGCCGGACGAATTCAATCAACTCGGCCAAGACTGGTCGCAGCCGCCGTGGCGACCGGACCGGCTGGATGAGCAGGAGTATCGACCGTTCCGCGCACTGATCCGGGCTGTGCTGCGCCACGCCGGAGGTGTACGTATCGACCACATCATCGGATTGTTCCGGCTGTGGTGGATCCCCGAAGGTGCACCGCCCACCCAAGGCACCTATGTGCGCTACGACCACGAAGCGATGATCGGCATCGTCGCCCTGGAAGCGCACCGGGCCGGCGCGCTCGTCGTCGGCGAGGATCTCGGCACCGTCGAACCGTGGGTGCGTGACTACTTACTATTACGGGGCCTGCTGGGTACCTCGATTCTGTGGTTCGAGCTGGATCGAGACGGAACTGGCGGTCCGCTGCCGGCCGAACGCTGGCGAGAGTACTGCCTATCGTCGGTCACCACCCACGATCTGCCGCCGACCGCCGGCTACCTGGCCGGCGACCATGTGCGGCTGCGGGAGTCCCTCGGGTTGTTGACCCGGCCCGTTGAGGTTGAACTCGAGTCCGACCGGGCCGAGTTGGCGGCCTGGATGGCCGAGTTGCGCCGGGTCGGGCTGCTGGGAGACCCAGAAGACGATCCCGGACTGATTGTTCTAGCCCTCTACCGGTACCTGGGCCGAACGCCGTCGCGATTGTTGGGGGTGGCGCTGACCGACGCGGTCGGTGACCGCCGCACGCAGAATCAGCCAGGCACCACCGACGAGTATCCCAACTGGCGGGTTCCGCTGACCGGCCCCGACGGCCGGCGGGTGATGCTCGAGGACGTGTTCACCGATCGCAGGGCGGCCATCCTGGCCGAGGCCGTACGCGCTCAGATCGCCCCGCCGACTAGCTGTTAGCTTCGGGGCCATGAAGGGCCCTCTAAAAGTCGGAGTCGTCGTCCCAGTCGCCGACGGTGTCACCGCGGACCCTGAGTGGATGGTGAGCTTTGCGGGCCACCTTGAGCTGTGCGGCTTCGAATCGATCGTCGTCGTCGAACACACCGTCCTGGCCACCCGCTACGACAGCGTCTATCCCTATGACAGCTCCGGACGCGTTGGCCTGACGGCGGACTGCCCCATCCCCGACCCGCTCGATCTGCTGGCGTTTTTGGCCGGTCACACCAACCGGCTCGGGTTGGCCACCGGGGTGCTGGTACTGCCCAACCACCATCCGGTCGTGCTCGCCAAACGTGCTGCGACCGTGGATGTGCTCTCCGGCGGCAGACTCCGGTTGTGCGTCGGCGTGGGCTGGCTCAAGGAAGAGCTCGAGGCGTGCGGTGCGGAGTTCGACAGCCGGGGCAGACGGGCTGACGAGCAGTTGGCTGTCTTGCGTGCATTGTGGGCCGACCAGCCCCAGGGAGCGTCGCATCACGGCGAGTTCTTCAACTTCGACAACGCCATGTGCTATCCCAAACCCATTGCGGGCGAACGGCTTCCGGTGTATATCGGGGGGCACACCCGAGCCGCCGCGCGCCGGGCTGGGCGCTTCGGCGACGGCTTCCAGCCGCTCGGCGTGACGGCTCCGCAACTCGCTTCGCTGATCGCGCTGATGCGTGAGGAGGCGTCGTCGGCCGGCCGGGACCCGGCGGGCCTGGAGGTATCGCTGGGCCACATGGTTACCAAGATCGACGCCGAACGCGCGGGCAGCCTGGTTGATCAGGGCGCCGACCGGATTGTGTTGGCCATGCCGCCCACCACCGATATCGAGCAGGCCAAAGACATCCTGTCGGCCTGCGCGCAACGGCTGTCATTAGTCTCGTGACTCTTTCAGTGAACGACCGGGGGGCCCTCAGCGATCTGGTGCACCGGTACGCAGCTGGCGTCGATGACCGTCAATTCGATTCTGTGGCAGCGCTTTTCACGTTTACAGCCGAGTTGACGGTGCCTGACCCGCCGGCCGCACTGCGGCCGATCCATTCGCACCGGGGTCAGGCCGCGATCGTTGCAGCGGTCGCCGCGGTTGCCCAGACTGTCCGCACGGAGCACGCGATCGTCGGTGAGGTCTACGACGAAATCCCCGGGCCCCGCAGCGCGCGCGGGCGCATTGCGTGCATCGCGCATCACTGGAGTGAACGCGCGGACGAGATCATCGATGTGGTCTGGCATCTGCGCTACGACGACGAGTATGAGTTGACCGATGCGGGCTGGCGGATTAGTCGCCGGGCCCTGACGATCATTGCTATCGAGACCCGGCCGGTGCGTCGTTTGTTGCCACGCGACCCGGAGTAGTCGGTCTGGCAGACGATTATGCCGAAATTCACAGGAATCGTTAAGGATCCGCGCTTTGGGGATATCGCGTGTCGGCCGAAGCGGATTTTGCCTGCAGGCGGTTGTGTCCGCCACCTGCGTGACCCGCCAGGGCTGCGTTTCGCTTCCCGATTGCGTTCATATTTATCCAACCGCGTTCGTGTATTTTAAGCCGCGTGACCAACACGGAGGGGAAGCGTGCCGACCGGCACATTGATTCTGCCGGGACTGCCGTAGGGCAGATAGCGAATAGCTCTGTCGCGACACTGGCGGTGGGCACGCCGCTGGTATCCGACCCGGACTACCGCAACGAGATACATACCGCCGAAGACACCATCGACGTGGAGACCTACGGTGGTGGATTCGACCTCACCAGGCGGGCTACCGCACCCCGGCTGCGGGTGGGCCGTGACAAGTGGTTCAACCTGCTATGGCTGATTCCGATCGGCTTGGCTCTGTTGGTCGCAGGCGTCGCGATTGGCAAAGGGCTGCACAATATGCCGGCGGTGCAGTCCTTCGTCCAGCGTTATCCCGGCACCGACACCCATTCCGGTGTCAGCCCGGGCCTCCCGGCGTGGATCGGGTGGACCCACTTTTTCAACCTGTTCATGATGATGTTCATCATCAGGACGGGGATCCAGATCCTCTGTGACCACCCCCGGCTTTACTTCAGGCGCAACGCCACCCCCGGTAAGGACGAGTGGCTGCGGGTGGGCCCGCCAGTACCGGATGACGAGCTGTGGACCGCCAACGCCGACACCGTCGCGCTGCCACCGCAATTCGGGCTGCCCGGGTTTCGGCACTCCATCGGGCTGGCCCGCTGGTGGCACCTCGGCGTCGATGTTTTGTGGCTGCTCAACGGCGCGGTCTTTTACGTGCTGTTGTTCACCACCGGACAGTGGCGGCACATCGTGCCAACCAGCTGGGATGTCTTCCCCAACGCCGCATCGGTGGCGATTCAGTATCTGTCGCTGGACTGGCCGACAGACAACGGATGGGTCGCGTACAACGGCATGCAGTTGCTGGCGTACCTCACCACGGTCTTCATCGCCGCCCCGGCAGCACTGATCACCGGCCTCGGGATGTCGCCCGCGTTATCGCAGCGCGTCCACTGGTTGAGCAAGCGGCTCAGCATTCAGCACGCACGGTCGCTGCATTTTCTTGTGCTGGTGTACTTCTTGGTCTTCATCCTCGTACACGTCACCCTGGTTTTCGCGACCAGCGCACTGAAAAACCTCAACCACATGTTCGCCGCCCGTGACGACAACAGCTGGATGGGTTTCTGGATTTTCGCTGCAGCGATGGTGGTGACGGCCATCGCCTGGGTATGGGCCACCCCATTCACCATTCGCCATCCCCGCGTGATTCAGCGTGTCGGATATGCGTTAGTCGGCCCGTTCCAGCGCGCGCTGGAACAACTGGACCCCAAGCCCGGTGCCTTCACCGAAAACGACATTTCGCCGCACCACTGGCGCAACGGCCGCCTACCGGAGACCGTCGAGTACAAAGAGTTGGAGAAGAACGACTTTCGCGATTGGCGGCTGAAGGTCTACGGTCTCGTAGAGCACCCGATGGAGTTCTCGCTCGACGACTTGAAGGCACTGCCCTACCACGACCAGATCAGTCAGCATTTCTGTATCCAGGCCTGGTCAGGTGTCGCCAAGTGGGGCGGCGTGCAGTTGAAGACCATCATGGACATCGTCAAACCGCTGCCCGAGGCGAAATGGGTGGTGTTCTATTCGATGGGCCTCGGCGCCACCGGCGGCATCTATTACAACGCCCACCACATCGGCCAGATGGACCACCATATGACAATGCTGGCCTACAACATGAACGACCAGCCGCTCCCCTACATGCACGGCAAACCACTGCGGCTGCGCAACGAGTTGCAGCATGGCTTCAAACTGGTGAAGTGGATCAAAGGGATCGAGTTCGTCGCCGACTATTCCGACATTGGTAGCGGTTACGGCGGCTACAGCGAAGACCACAAGTACTTTGGGCGGCACCAGACGCTCTAGAGTGCAGCGAATATCGATGTGCCACTCCGCTTTTCGGTAGCGGAATATCTTTATGCGCCGAGCATCCGGCGGTAACATCCGCCCGTTGTCCCCTCGCCGTCGATCCCATAGCCCACAGCGCGGCTGCACGCTAAACGAAATCCCTCGTACACGGCTCGCGAGCTCGTTTGCTCACACGGTGTTTCGGGTAGTTCCAGTCAGGACGGTGCAAAAGCCAATCTGCCTGACGCGCCGAACGGAAGTGACAGCAGAGGAGACGCTCATGAGGGACATCTCGCGCGAGCCTGCCGACCATGGTCGGATCACACGTCGCTACGCGGACGAATCGGTGCAGGACTCGGTGAGGCCGCACGGGCTCGTCGTGGTCGCGGTAGTTGTGCTGGCGTTTGTGGTCTGCCTGGCCAATTTCGCTCTTGGACAGGTCGGCGCCGGCGTTGCGGCCGTAATTGCCGGATTGCTGGCCTCCGGGGCCGGTCTGGCCTGGCTTGCCATGGACCGCAGGCGGGTCCGCCAAGCCGAACGGGACTGGCTCATCAACCACCCGGCGCGGTAACTGATTTCCGGTTACTGCAGGGCAGCGAGGTTTTTCACCGACTTACGCACATTGCTCCGGAGGACTCTGGCGACGAGCTTTCCGATCGGCCCGCCGAGCAGGCCACCCTTCAGATCGGCGGTGAGATGAAACGTCGATCCCGGATTGTAGGCGGTGACGGTCAGCGCCACTGAGATTCGAATCCCGCCTCGACCACGACCCTGCAGCTCAATTGATTTCGGCTCGTCGAAATGGGTGACTTTCCAGCGAATGACGTTGCGGAAGCCCTTGACCTTGATCAGCGAGGAGACACAGGTGCCCTCCTCGATCGTCGATGGAACCGTGCCGCGCCATCCGCCGAAAATCGTCATCCACTCGTCGAATCGACGCAGGTCGGAAGCCAGCTTCCAGGCGGACTCTGGTTCCACGTCCGATAACGTCGAAACGTCTACTCGTGCCATGTTTTATCCGCTCCTCCTGAGACGGCTCCTGAGACGACGAGACAGCTGCGACAGCACAGCGAACTGCTTAGGGCAAGTCCGACGCGTACGCGGGTTTGGGGCCCATCCGCCTCAGTTACATACCCGGGTGGGGTGATCCGATAAACCCGGGCCTATGCGTCCGCTTAACCCCTAGGGCCAGACGGTGTCCAACTGGTGGGCTACGTCGATGACTTGCGCGGCTTGCGAATGGGGCGCGTCGATTTCCTCAGCGACGTATTGGGCAACGAATCGCCGGATCTCGCCGTCAACGCCGGCGAGGATGCGCAACACCTCGCCGCGGATGGACTTGGACGACACATTGACGGTGATATCGGACGGCCGCGGTTTGGCGACGTCGACGATCAGGAGCAACGGCTCAGCGGCGCGTGCCGTGGCGCGCAACGCGATGTCTCCAGTAACCGCGAACCGCTGCTTGTCGAGCCGGAGATCGAGGAGCAGATCGATCGCCAGGGGAATGTGGATGACGAACGTGATGGCGTCACCAAGACGCCGCGTGACCCGGGGGTCTTTGATCTTGACATGGGCGCTGACCTTGGCGATCTTGCCGGGCCCCTGAGCAATCGGCTCCATGTCGAACTCGCTGCCGGCGATATCGGCAAATGCGGCAGCGACGCGTTCCGGGGTGACAGCGACCTCGAAGAATCTGCGTCCGAACTCTTCGTAGGTGACGTAGTCGTGGTTTTGCATCGGTTTATACCGTCTCACGTCACCTGCCAGAACGGCCGCTGATCTGCTCGAGTCGCAGGAATTTCGCGTCGGATGCGGCTTAGCGAACCCCGCTTGGTATCGCGAGCGTGCGATCTGCGCCAACTACGGTGTGTCGTGAACAATTGTGAAGAACACCACAAGCAGCCGCTTCGATTCGGTGTGTCGGGCGGCGGCCTGCCAGGCTGGAGGACTTGGAGGTGTTGGAGTCTCATGTGGGCCCACGAATTTACGGAGCCGCGCTCGGTCGTATCCCGAATCGAGGGGCCGCTCACCTGGCTCGGCGGCGGACACTGGCGCGAACTCGGTGAGCGTCACGAGCGGTCCACCCACGCCGTCGCCGGCGCGGTTGTGGTGTTTGGAGCCGCGCTGGCCTGGCTCGTCGCCAGCTTGGCCGTGAGCGAGTCGGCACATGGGCTCATGTCGGCCCCCACGGGGGCCGACATCGCACTCACCCTTGTCTTCGGCCTGCTGGTCGGCGCGGTGATCCGCGGCACCGCCAGCGGCCCCGGCCGGGGCTGGCCAGGCACAGCGGGTCGCGCGGTGGTCGCGGTCGCGGTCGGCGTTGTCGTCGGCGAGCTTGCCGCGCTCGTCATGTTTTCCGGCTCGATCGACCATCGTCTCGAGCAACGGGCCCTCCGCACCGCCGATTCGGCGCCGGCGGTTGCGCAAGCGTCGGCGTCCCTCCAACAATCACGAGACGCGCGTATTGCGCTCGACAATGCCGTCGAGCAAGCCGGCGAGCACCAGGACAAAGCGCTGGTCGTCGCGCGCTGCGAATACAACCCCACGCCGGCCTGCCCGCAGACCCGAATCACCGGCGTGCCCGGTGCCGGACCCGAAACACGTACGGCAAATGAACTTCTCGCCGACGCGCAGCATGAGCTGGACAATGCCTTGGCGGCTCGCGATCGCCAAGCACCCGAACTGGACGCCAAGGTCGCGCACGACGAGCAGGGCCTCACCGCGGCGCGCCAAAGTGCGGTCGCGGATGCTGGTCGGGGCCTGGGCGCGCGCTGGGTGGCCATGAACGAGCTCACATTCGCCAGCACCGGGGCGCTGGTGTTGCGGCTGCTGACGACCGCGTTCTCTGCGCTGCTTTACCTGCTGCCGCTAATTCTGCGGCTGTGGCGCGGCGAGACGACCCACGATCGCCACGCAGCCGCGCGCGGTCAGCGCGAACGCGCCGAGCTTGAGGCTGACACCGCGATCGCGATCAAACGCGCCGAGGTTCGCCGTGAGGCCGAAATCATGTGGGCTGAGCATCAACTCACCCAGGCCCGACTCGCCATCGAGGCCCAGATCGAAATCGACCGCGAGCACCAGCGCCGTCGGGTTGTCGAAGCGCTCGAGGGTCCGGTTCACGCTTCGTCGGAGCGTACCTTCGAGCCTGTGGAGGATGACATGTACCTGCCGATCGCCGCTGAAGCTGAGGCTGCCAGCCGAGCAGTCGCCCAATTGCCTGCTGGAGCAAAGGATGCCCGCGTCGACGCCCCGGAGAACTTGCCGGCACAGGTCGAACCGAGCGGCGACATTGAGCCGCACGATGAGCGCGCGACCCCGTTGATCCCGTCGATTCCAGACGCCACCAAGGCTGCGGCTCGCTGGATTCGCCCGCTGGTGCCGCCGTTTGTTGCACGCGTGATCGACAACACGACTCAGCCGCTGCGTACTGCGCGTCAGGTGTTCGAGGACGTCGAGGAGATCGCGTTCTCGTTCAAGCGCACCCGCAAGGTGACGGTCGACACCGAGACCAACGAACAACCGCCACTCGGATCCGCGCCTTCCGAAACAGCGGCCGGCACCAGCCGGATCGAGTCGTCGCGCGACGCCGGCGACTACGCGACCCACGACCAGCGCTACGACCAGCTAGGTGCCAACGAGCAGCATTCGTCGTCGGCGGGCCTATCCCTTGGGTCGACCGAGCGCCGCAGCCGGCGTGAGCTGATAGAGCGGGATGGACCACACGAACTGCGTTCACCCGAGGGTCCGCGCCAACTGCCGCCCGCGGACTAGCTATTGGCAGGTCAGGTTCCTGACAACCTACGAGCGTAGTTAGCATCGTGGGCCAATGATGTTTCCGCCGAGCGCCCGGTCGAAGCGTATTATCCAGCCGACGGGATGGAGTGGGTCGGAGCGGTTGAAGGGGCGGAATCTCGCAGTGACAACCGGAAGATCGATCGTGGCGCCGGCGGGCACATGAAGATCAGCCTGTTCCTCGCCGACGCAGCGCAAGCCGATGCCCAATCCGGAAAGGTCAATGCTCTCGGTCTGGGTTGGCGGCAGTGCCAAACACCCACGCCCGCTTTCGCTTTGGTGCTGTTTCTCGACATCGACTGGGATGAGACCAACAAACAGCACCGGCTGAAATGCCAACTACTGACCACCGATGGCGATCCAGTGATAGTGCCGGGGCCTCAGGGGCCTCAGCGGATCTTGTTTGAAGCGGCTGCCGAGGCAGGCCGGCCTCCTGGAGCGATCCACGGCACTTCGGTGCGAATGCCGCTCACTCTGAACATCCCGGCCGGAATACCGCTGGAGCCAGGAATCTACGAGTGGCGTGTGGAGGTCGAAGGTTTCGAGATGGCTACGGCGGTCGAGGCGTTTGTTGTGGTCGGCCCAGGCCACCCGTCGGCGCCATCCGGGTAGGGTGTCCCGGAAAGCCAACGGCCGCACGCAATCAGGACTGCCGCCAACGGCGGTACTATTCCCCTGATGCATCCGCGCCCCTGCGGATTCTCGGGTGTTGGGTCGGTGAAAGGTAGGACCGCCATCGTCGTCCGTGATCAACTCGCGCTTGCGCAGCCCCGACGGGCATCGTGGAAACGGGACGCCTCCCGGGCCGCATTGATCGTCTATCGCACCGTGCCCGGATTGCTGACGTGGATAGTCGTAATGCTCCGCACCGCAACCACTTTCATTGTGCCGAGGATAGCGTCGACATGAGCGACGTCGATCGCGTTACCGTTGACGCCACGCCGTATGTCTGGCCCTACGACGGCGATATCGCAGTCGACAGAGCGGCGCTGATCAACATCGACTGGCAGGTCGACTTCGCTGGTGAGGGCGGCTACGTCGACGCCATGGGTTACGACCTGTCGTTGACCCGCACGCCTTTGGGTCCAGCGCAAAAGGTGCTGCACGCCGCGCGCGAAGTGGGCCTGTTCATCGTGCACACCAGAGAGGGACACCGGCCCGACCTCAGCGACCTGCCACCGAACAAGAAGTGGCGATCGGCGCAGATCGGGGCGGAGATCGGGTCGCCGGGACCATGCGGACGTATCCTCACCCGCGGTGAGCCCGGATGGGAAATCGTTCCGGAAATGGCGCCGCTGCCGGGTGAGATTGTCGTCGACAAACCCGGAAAGGGCGGCTTTTACGCCACGGATCTCGACTTGATCCTGAAGACCAATGGCATCAGCCACATCATCTTCACTGGAATCACAACCGATGTCTGTGTCCATACCACGCTGCGTGAGGCTAACGACCGCGGATACGAATGCCTGCTGTTGTCCGATTGCACAGGCGCCACTGACTACGCGAATTACCTGGCCGCACTGAAGATGATCACCATGCAGGGTGGTGTCTTCGGCGCGCACACCACCAGCGCGGCGATTCTGCAGGCGTTCGACAAATTGCGGGAGAGACGCGCAGGCACCACCGATGACGCTGCGCCCGATCAGAGCTGAAATCTTTTGTGCTGCTGTTGAAGTCCGGAAAGTAAGGCTATTTGACAGCTAGCTCGAGACGTTCGAGGCGGCGCACAAGGATGCTCGGCAGCCACTGTCCGACGTCGGCTGCCTCGATCATCGAGGTACGCTCGAGCAGCAGGCGCAAGACGATCTTGGCCTCCAAGCGTGCCAGCGCGGCGCCGACGCAGAAGTGCGCTCCTTTCCCAAAACTAATGTGGTCCTTAGCTTCTGCGCGGTCGAGGCGAAACTCGCCGGGCGTCTCGAAGTGGTCCGGATCCCGGTTTGCTGCGCCCCACAACAGCAGCAGATGCGAGTCGGCGGGCAGGTGCATGCCACCTAGGGTGGTGTCGTTCCGCACGTGCCGGTAGTGGCCCCGAAATGGCGCCTCGTAGCGCAGCGTCTCTTCGATGAATGCTCCGAGCAGCTCCGGAATTTTCGCGCACCTGTTCACGGGCGACTATCTACCGATACGCCGGCGGCAAGGCCGAGATTCGTGATGCCGTTCTTACCCGGGCCGCGGCACGCATCATCGATGGCGTGCGTTCGGCTGTCGACAAGCTCAGCGGGTCGGAGCGAGTCGTCACCGCGATCATGTTGGCGCTCAAACTAATCCGGTCCGACCCACTGGCCCAACTGATGATCAGCTCGATCCGCGGCGCCGACGCACTGCCCTGGCTTACCGCATCGCCGATGCTTGCCGGCTTTGCCACCGACCTCGCCGGACTCACCGACGGTGACCCGCAGGCCGCGCAATGGGTAGTCCGGGTGGTCCTGTCGCTGGTCTACTGGCCCGTCGAGGATGACCACGCCGAACGCCAACTAGTGCAACGATTCGTGGCACCCGCATTCACCAAGCGGCGCTGAACCCCGTAGAGCCCGGGCCTACTCGTTGCCGAAGGCCTCGTAGAGTTCCGGCAAGAAGCCCGCCAGGTGATTCATCTCCTGCGCACAGTGCACCAGCAGATTGCGACCGCTGGCCTCCGGGTTGCCAAGTATCCGCGACGCGATGGGACGCACCGCCTTAGACGCCACACCGGGGGCGTTGCGCACGGCGATGTGCGCTCCGCCCATCCAGAACCTCGAGCGCATCTCGGCCCCGCCTTGCGTCGGCCGGATGTGGTGGATGAACCATCCGACGTCCACCGGGGCATCGCCGGCGCCCAACCGTGCACAGACCGCGACCGCGTCGTCGCTGTTGGGGGGACAGCCCATCTCCGCCGGTGCGACGAATTGGATTGCGCCATTAAGCATCGTCGAGCCGATGTACTCGCTGATCAGCGACCAGCGGCCGATGTAACGCTGGTCGCCCTGCCGGCCGGCGTCGTCGCCGTCCTTCCACGCGGCGGACAGGTGCGCTCGCGGGTGCCACAGCTTGTAGCGGCGGGTGTCGCAACCGTGCCAGCCGAACCACCACGACCACATCGCAGGGGTGACCCCGGGCATGTCGGTGCGTACGGATACTTGATAGCTGCCGTCTTCGAGAACCCCGTAGCCGTTCTCGGTCTGCTGGTAACCCTCGTCGGCGACGCTGGCGGCGTCGTCGAACGCCAACAATGCCATTCCCCCTTGCGGGCCATGCTGTAGTGCCTCGACGACATGCTCTGGCAGCGGGGCCATTTCGGGTTTGAAGAACTTGCCGAACGGCGTGTCCGCGTCGTCGTTGCGGTAGCCGAGGTAACGGTCGCTAGTCATCAGATTCTTCCCATCCAACTGTTGAACAGACCGTTGGGGTCGTACTCGGCACGTACCCGGTCTAGCTTGGCCATGGCTTCGTCACTGGCGAACCGCGCAGGACGCTGGCCGAGGTTTTCGTCGGCAAGCTGGATGCCGGTGGCCAGGTGGGACATGGCGGCCATGTTGGACCGCGCCCAGTCGTCGTATTTGCCGTCGTCGGCCAGGTCCTTCCACGAGCCGTAGAGCGCCAGGTAGATCTCGTCTTCCACGCTGTAGGCCATGTCTTGGCGGGGCGGGGACGGCCCCCAGTTCAGCCAGAGGAAGTGCGACGGGTGTGGCGGCATCGTCTCGAGGATCGTCCGGATGCCCGGCAGCAGCTCGTCAGCCGGCGCCGAGGTCCACATGTTGTCCGCGGTGTAGCGGTGGTCGCCCAGATAGTGGGTCATCACGACGCTAAACCAGGTGGGCAAATCGGTTGGCATGTAAGGATTTTTGATGACCGCCTGGTCGACGACCGGGCAGGTGCCGAAAATGGCCAGGGCCTTTTCGGCTTCCTCTTCGGAGTCGGCGAACGCCGGCGAAGCGCACACGATGGCCGGGATGTCGAGGCCCATCTCTGGGACGCTGCGGGTCGCGAGCATCTGCATCTCGACGCGACGGTCCACTTCGGCGCTGACGCTGCGCGCCCACGTGTAAACCTCGTCGGCGACGTCGAACGGATAGATATACAAGCTGGTGCCACAGACGGCCGGGCGCGGATACAGCTTGAGGTAAAACGACGTGACCACGCCGAAAAAGCCGGGGCCGGCACCGCGGGCAGCCCAGAAAAGATCGGCGTGATTGTCTGCGTCGCAGTGGATCTGCTCGCCGTCGGCGGTGATGACATCGAGGCCGACCACGCTCTCACAAGCCGGGCCGTAGACCCGGCTGTTCCAGCCGTACCCGCCCTGCAACAGATAACCGCCGACGCAGACGCCTTTGCAGTGGCCGCCCGGGAAGAAGAGGCCCTGCGCCTCCAGGTCGGCCATGAGCAGACTGCCGCCCTTGCCCGGACCGACGACGGCGAGGCCCTTCCCGGCGTCGATTGTGGCGTGATCGAGGCGGCTGACATCCAGCAGAACAGCGCCGTCGCGGAGATGGCTTGCGGCGAAGCTGTGTCCACCGGAAACGATGCTGACCCGATGGCCGTGGGCCTTGGCATAGCGGAGACCCGCGATGATGTCGTCGGCATCGACGGCCTGCACGATCACCTCGGGATAACGCGCGGGCACTAGCTGATGCCACACGGTGCCGCGGCGAGCCGCTTCGTACCCGTCATCGTCGCGGAAGTAGTGACGCCCGTCAGGTAGCACACTCATCTGGAGCTCCTTTTGATCCCCATTTCGGTACATTGTAGTCCGCGATGCGGAACACTATAGTGGAGATATGGCCCGAACGGAGGGAAACGCGCCAACTAATCGCGATGAGGGCATCCAGGTGCTGCGTCGTGCCGCCGCCGCACTCGACGAAATCGCCGCCGAGCCGGGTCAGCTACGCCTCGTCGACCTCGGTGAGCGGCTCGGGCTTGCCAAGTCGACGGCTCGGCGCTTGCTGGTCGGCCTGGTTGAGGTCGGGCTGGCCAGTGTTGATTCGCACGGCCATTTCTCACTCGGCGAGCGCTTGCTGGGATTTGGCGGCGACGCCGGAGCGCAAATCTGCGCGATATTCCGGCCGACGATCGAGCGGGTAGCGCGCGCAACCGACGGCGAAACAGTCGACCTGTCGATACTGCGTGGCCAGCGAATGTGGTTCGTGGACCAGATCGAATCGTCGTACCGCCTCCGGGCGGTTTCGGCGATCGGCGTCCGATTTCCGTTGAACGGGACCTCCAACGGAAAAGCGGCGCTTGCAGCCCTTGACGACGCCGACGCCGAGGCGGCACTCTCCCGGTTCAGCCCCGAGGTCGCCGACGGGTTGCGCCGCGACATCGACGAGATCCGGCGCACCGGAATCGCATTCGACCGCGACGAACACACCCCAGGGATCTCCGCGGCCGCCATCGCGCAGCGAGCCGTGGGCGACAACGTGATCGCGATCTCGGTGCCGGCGCCCACCGAGCGCTTTCTCGAAAAGGAGGAGCGCATCGTCTCAGCGTTGCGTGCGGCAGCCGAATCGCCGGCCTGGACGAGGTGAAGCCGCGCTGACGGCGCGTCGTCGGCGGGCGATGACGTCGTAGCAGCCACGCCGGAAGAACGGGTTTCGGTGGTCAAGAGCGGTCACCACCGTTGACGGTGGTGACTACCGACTCCGTAGGCGGTGACGTCGTCCACATCCTTCACCAGGTGGTCGATTCCGATCACTTTCCGTCATTTTCGACGCCCTCCAACCACAGGCGCCCATGCTGGCGGCGTTGGAATCAGCGTGTCCCGGCTAGCCCACGACGGCCACGCGACCCACCCGCCCATCCCGGTTCACCGTCTGGAAGGAAGTTCGTCGATGAACGAGACAGTGTCGCTAACGCCCGATACCGAGTTCGATGCGACTGCGGCGCTTGCTGATTTGCTCTCCGACGTCGGATTGTCGGTCGCTGACGCAGGGGGGCGGGTCACATTTGCCGGACAGGATCCGATCATCGCGGCCCGTCATCGGCTGGGCGCGGCGATCGGCATCCCGATGATGGGCAATGCCGTGGCGGCGGCCGCACTGCACCGCCATCGTGGCGGCCCGGGCCAGGACCTGCACCTGGATTTGCGCCAGGCCGTGCATCACATCAACCCGAGCTTTGCTTGGGAGCCCACCCTGGCCGGCGAATTTCCGTCGGTTGCGTTGTTGTTGGACAACCCGTTCGGGTTGATTCCGTACCGCACCCGTGACGGACGCACCGTGATGGCCTCGGCGGTCTATCCGCATCAAGCAGCCGAGTGGTGCCGTTTCCTGGATGTGCCGCCGGACTTCGCGAAGGTCGCACAAGCGTTTACCGGCTGGGATGCCTTCGAGCTGGAAGAAGCTGCCAATGACGCCGGGCTGCCGGCGTGTGTGGCCCGCAGCCCCGAGGAGTGGCTGGCCCACCCACACGGGGCTTTGCTGGCCAGCCAGCCCGTCATCGGGCTGACGCGCACTGGCGACGCGCCGCCGCGCGAGTTGGGCCACTCCGATCGACCATTTGACGGCGTGCGGGTGCTGTCGTTCACCCATGCCGTGGCCGGACCCACGGTAGGACGCGTACTTGCCGAGCAGGGCGCCGATGTGCTGGGCGCGACCCGCCCCAACGATTTCGAACACGACTGGGTGTATTTCGAAGCCAACATCGGATCCCGCAGCGCCTGGCTGGATTTGACCAAGGACACCGGCAGGGCCAACGTCGACCGGCTGTTGCGCGACGCCCACATAGTGGTGAACAACCATCGTGAACTCAAACTGGAGAGACTAGGCATCGATCCGCACGAACTCGCCCGCACCCACCCTGGGCTGGTGCATGTTTCGGTCACCTGCTACGGATCCAGCGGACCGTGGGCGCATCGCGGCGGCTTTGACATGAACGGCTCGGCGGCCTCCGGGCTGATGGTCCTCGAAGGCAGCGAGGATAACCCGCAACTGCCGCCCACCGGGCTGATCAACGACTTCATCACCGGCTACATGGGCGCCCTGGGCGCTGCAGCCGGACTGATCAAACAACAAACCGAAGGCGGCAGCTGGCACGTCACCGTCAACCTCACCCGCAATGCCATGTGGTATCAAACCCTCGGCCTGGTCGACCCCGCCAACGCCGGCTGCGACGACGAGCACACCATTGGTGAACCGACGGCGTACGACACCGACAGCCCCATGGGCCGCGTCCACATGCTCGCCCCACCAGTCACCTTCAGCCACACCCCACCCCGCTGGCCCGACCCAATCCTGGTCCCCCGCGGATCAAGCCGCCCCGAGTGGGTCAGCCTGGGCCGCTCAAACGAGTGACAATTGTTGCTGTGGCCGACGGCATAGACGAACTGGATGTCGCATTGCTGGATGCGCTTCACGTCAATCCGCAGGTGAGTTTCGAAGAACTCGGCAGGGTACTCGATATTTCGCCGGTGACCGCGGCACGGCGTTGGCGCCGTCTGGTGTCCACGGGACGGGCATGGGTGTCCTCGGCGATCGGTCCTCGATTACCGGTGAAGGCTGCGCTGTTTGAGGCCGAGTGCAAACCCGGCACCGCGCAGTCGGTCGCCACCGAATTCGCCTCCAGGCCACAGGTTTTCAGTGTCAACATCACTACAGGCAAAGACAACATCTATGCCTTGCTAGTGGCTGCCGAGCAACCACTGCTATCCGAATTAATCGTGGACGTGCTGCCCGCGGTTGCGGGACTTGTCCGAGTACAGTCCTCGCTGATTACCGAGTTGTTCAGCGGAACCCGGTGGCGGCTAGGCGGTCTCAGCTCGGGCCAAGTGCGCGCGGTGCCACCCGAGCCGGCCACAACCGCCCAAATACACGAGTTCGATGATTTCGACCGCGAATTGTTCTTGGCGCTGCAACGCGACGGGCGCCTTAGCTGCCGGGATCTGGCCGCGGCGGTCGGTCAGTCGGAGCCAGCGGTGCGTCGACGCTTGGGTCTTTTGACCCGCTCCGGGTTGCTGGCATTCCGGACCGATTTCGCACGTGTGGAAGCCGGCTGGTTGACGGGCGTGGCGGTCAAGCTCCGGGTCAGCGGCTCGCCGGTGGAAGCGGTGGGACGCGCACTGGTAGAGTATCCCGAGACCCGGTTCTGCGCCGCGACGGTAGGCGGTGGTGCAGCCAACCTTTTCGTCACGATGCAGCTGCACAAGCTGTCGGCCCTCGACGCGGTGATTTGTCGGCTGTTAGCCGAATACCCTGGCGTGGCAGTGCTAGACACGCGGGTGGTGCTGCGCTCCGTCAAATCATGGGGGCGGCTATTGGGACCCGACGGTCATGCCCGGGAGATAGTGCCCGTCGACCCCTGGGGCTCGCTGGCTAAAAGTTAGAACGGGAAAACTGCACGCTCAAAAGGCTTTTGGCTGGCACCCGGTACTTCTGCCGACGCATCAGATCGCCGCAGCCGATGTTGCGAACAGCGGACCCCACTCGTGTCGGGCCGCTGACTGCGCATCGATGAAGCTGGGTGTCTTCTCGCCATCGCCCGCCAGGTGGACCAGCGCCCACGCCATCGCAAACACCGGCAACCTGTGACGTTGTGCCGCGCTGTGCAATTCGTCGAAAGCCGCCTCTGAAGGGCACCGGCGAAGTCCGATGAGAATGCCCCGCGCGGTGTCGAGGATGCGCCCAGCGTTCGGGCCACACGAAGCCGGGGTGGGAACGCAGTTCGCCATCATGCTGTGGATACCTCCTGTCGAGCCCTGCTGATATCCGCCACCCACATAGCGGAAATAGCCTTGCGAGTGCGCATGGTTCGCGACTGTGATCCCCTATGGCGCACCGTGCCATGATTTGTGCATACGTCCCGTAATGCCAGATTGCCGTCCGCATCGGTATGCAGCTGTGATCGTCTTGATACCAACCTGCGCCACGTTAGGAGCCGCGCATTGTGGCCGATGGACCCCTGCATTGGTGACTGAGGACCCTGTGCTGCGATCCGTCGGGCGTGCACAGTGAGTGACCATGCTAAGCCCGCTGCTCGATGTTTTTCGCCTCCGCCAGTACTTCAACGCGATAACCCGCACCCGGGAGTGGGTGCAGGGATTACAGCAGGACGCCGGATTGGTGACGGACGCCGCCCGGGCGGCGCTGCGCCTGCCGCCTGGTGGCGCCGGTGCCCAGAATCAGCAACCGTTCCCCCCGGCTGAGCCGTACGCCACCAATGTCATGAACGGTCAGCGGATTGCGCTGGCGGCGACGGGCGGAAGCGGCGCGATGGCCTCGCTGGTGGGCGCCGCGCGCGCTCTGGAAGAAGCCGGTCTGCGGCCGTCTGTCTTTTCGCTGTGCTCGGGCTCGGCATTGTTCGGGTTTCCGCTGGCGGCCGGGATCAGCGCCGAGAAGGCGGCGGCTTTCACCCTGGGGCTGCTCCCCCAGGACTACGTCGACTTGGACTGGGGCCGGCTGCTCCGGCTGGCGCTGACGGCCGGGCGGGGGTTTGCCGGCATCATTGCTGGTGATGCGATCGAGGACACGTACCGACGTCTGCTCGGCGACATGACGCTGGGCGACCTGCCCATTCCGGCGTACGCCCCGATATGGAACGTCGAGCAGAATCGGGTTGAATTCATTGGTCCCCGAACGTATCCGGATCTTCCGGTGGCACGCGCCGTCCACATGGCCATCGCGTTGCCGCTGTTCATCCAGCCCGTCGAGTTCGGCGGGTTTCACTGGTGCGACGGCGGGATCGTCGACATCTTTCCGGTCCACCCACTTCTTGATCTCGAGCAGCCCTGTGACGTCACGCTGGCGATCAACGGGTTCTATCCCCCGGGATTTGCGGGTGAAGACGCCACCGGCTGGGAGTATCGCCGCGCCAGCATTCTGTACGTCGCGAGCCAGGTGCGCACTTGCCAGCAAGTCGAGCTTGCGCGCGAAAACCTGGCCCGGCTGCGCGCCGCGTCGAAAGTGATCATGATCGAGCCGGTTTCTTACGAGACCGTGCAGGGCGTCGGTTTCTACCGCCAGTTCCTCAGCACCCGCGACTGGACCGGCTTCATGCAGGCCGGGCGTATCGAGGTACGCCGGGCGCTGGCGACAATCCGTAAGGATGGCGTGTCGATGGCAAAGCCCGAATTAGCCTGCGAGCGCTAACACTTCGTCGAAGCCGGCGACGAGGGATTCATAGAAGACGTCGTAGTCGGGGATCGCAACGGTGTCGACGTCGATGCCCAGGGCGCAGGTGTCGACGTAGGTGAGCAGTGTGACGTTGACCGCTGAGCCGATCGTCGGGCCGAACGCGTACTGCGCGCTCACCGGGGCGCCACCGAGGAAGACCGGCACGGGCACACCCGGCACGTCGCTGGCCAGGAAATCGACGTGGCGCAGCACCGAACCGACGTACCAGCGCGGCATCAGGTTGAGAGCGCCGGCAATCAGCTGTGTGTAGGGCAGGGATCTTTCATCGCGCACCGCTCCGGCGCGCTGGTGTATCGCCTTGATTCGTGCTGCCGGGTCGGCCTCGCCCACGGGCACGTCGAACCGCATCAGCGTGATCCGGTTTCCGCCCATGTCATCGGCCTTTGTCCGCAGGCTGATTGGCATCGTGAGGTGCAGGTCGCCGACCGCGACGTCGTGTTTCTCGTGGTATCGGCGTAACCCACCGGCCACGCCGGCGACGAACGCGTCGTTCAGCGCCCCACCGCACCGGTGCGCCGCTTCCCGCAGTTGCAGCATCGGCACCTGGTGCACCCCGAGACGCCGGATCAGGCCGCGGTCGGTTACCAGCGGAGAACCGGTCCGACTTATCGGCCGAACCGTGCGGTAGACCGACGCCGCGATGGCCGCGGCCGATCGGGCCGTGGCAACAGGCCGCCGGACGCTGTCGTAGACCAGTCGCGGTGCCGCCTTGACCGCGCCGGTCAAGGCGTTACCGAGCAGGCCGGTGTCGTAGCGCCAGGTGTCGCGGTAGCCGCTCAGCGCCGACGGCCTGGATACCTCTGGCTCGGGCGGCAGGGGCTCATGCTCATACAGCTCTGCGGAAAGGTTGAACAGGTTCATCGCGATCTGGACGCCGCCGATTCCATCGGTAAGGGCATGGTGGAACTTGCAGAGCATGGCCGCGCCACCGTTTTCCAGGCCATCGATCAGCGTTATCTCCCAGAGCGGCCGGGCCCGGTCGAAGCCCTGCATCTCGGCCAATCGGGCCATCTCGAGTACATCGTCGAGCGTGCCGGACCCGGGAGCGGCCGCTCGCCGGATGTGGTAGTCGAGGTCGAAGTCCGGGTCATACTCCCACCGGGGCGGGGCCGGCGGCGGCGACGGCGCCACCCGTTGCCGAAACATATGCAGTTTCCGGCTTATCAGGTCGAATCGTTCGCGCACCTCGTCCCAGTCCGGGGATCGATCCAGCAGCACGACGCTGACCACTGTTGATCGCAGCCGTGGATCGCTTTCCATCGCCCAGGTGAAGGCGTCGCTGTTGCGCATGAATTCAGTCATATGTGTGCTCCAGGCACAAACCCTACGGCTGGTGGTGGCAAACGTCAGCAGATTATTGGCAGGCAATGACTTTGGTCCCCATACTTGGGGCCATTCGTCAGCGGCAGGGGGCCACCCAGCTAGGTCGACGCTTGCGACAACGGCCAGGCTTTCGCACCGTACCCATTAGCTGCCGATCACGCGCCGGGTGTAGTCGTTGAGAAAGACGCGGTCGGGGTCGAGGCGATCACGGACGGAGACGAAGCGGTCCCATTAGGGATAACGTTCACGAAGTGTGCCGGCGGTCTGATAGTGGCGCTTGCCCCAATACGGCCGGCCCGCATACTCATCCATGATCGCCTTGACGGCGCGGAAGTATGTTTCGAACTCCATCCCGGTGTATTGGTGAACGACGATGTAGCAGGTGTCGCGCCCGTGCGCGGTCGACAGAAAGGCGTCGTCCGGGGCTGGCGAAACGCACCTCGAGCGGGAACATGATCGGCAAGTTGCCACGGTGCACGACGTCGATGACGCGCTGGATCGCTGTAGGGGCATGTTCGCGCGGGATCGCGTACTCCATCTCGGTGAATCTGACCTTGCGCTCGGTCGCGTACACCTTGTAGGCGGTCGGAGACCGTCGCGTCCGACGACTCATCTAACCAACTCCCGCACTACGGACTCGGCGACAGTGACCGCGTGCATCACTGTCTCGTAGACGAGGTTCTCGGGCGTGTCGGACATTTGGTGGTAGTTCGACAGCGCCTTGTGGCGGTCGATCGACGAGAAGCAGGCGGTCGGGTAGCCCGCGCGGCTCATGAGCACCGCGTCGGTGCTGTTGCGGGATCGCATGCCCCGCCGCAGCGGCGCCTCCGCACGCTCAGCGGCGCGTACGACCAGATCGCGGAACGGCCGGTGGTAGTAGTCCTCCATAAAGGTCGTACCCTCGCCCTCGAGCATGATCAGCTCGGGCGAACCGACTGTGTCGAAATTCAGGAAGTACGTGCGGTCACGGTCGAGCTCATGCTTGTGGCGCGCCATGAATCCATAGATGCCACCCTGCAGTATTTCCTCGGCGCCAAGCGACACCAGCAGCACTCGAACGCCGTGCACCGGCCGCTCGCGTAGCCGCTCGGCCAATGCGACGATCAGCGCAACGGCGGAGAGGTTGTCGTTGGCCCCGGGCACGATCGGGCTACGGGCGATGTCGGCGAACACGGCAACCCCGACCGCGCTCATCGCGGCTCCCGCGATCATCATCCTGCGGCTGGCGGACAGCGCGCCGACGCCCGCGAGCGCGGGCGCGAAGATCGCCGGCCACCAGTTCGGCAGGGAGGTATCTATGCGTTCGACGATTCCGGGGAACCGCTCGACGAAATACTTTTGATAGCCGGGTTCGAAGAACTTGCCGCTGTGTGCGGCATCGTGATGCGCGCACACGACAACCGTCAGCTCGCCCTCGAGATCACCGGCCTCAGCCACGACGTTCCACGTCGTCCGGGGCTTCTCCGTCGCCCTGCGCGCAGCGCGCGGCCCATTCGAGCAATCGTCGGCGATCGCCAGTCCGGCACCCAGCCCGGCCAGTGCGGCGGGGACGCGCAAGTGCCAGCTGATCAGGCCCGCGACACCGGCGGCCACCCCGATCGCCGACAGCTTGACGTGCAGCCGCGGGTAGCCATCGAGGTACTGCTCCTCCTCGATCCGCACGGCCCGCGCGCCCGCCGCACCCAGGCGTTCGACGATCCACCTGGCCGCCTCCTGCTCGCCCGGCTCCCCGGCGGCGCGCTCGATTGGCGCGAGCGTCTCCACGACCTCGCGCATTGTGTCCAGCTCGGTCGGCAACGCGGTGATCGCGGTCATGACAGCTCCTTTTCACACGCCTCGAATTGTGTCGCGCCGCCCGCGGGAAGTTCGTAGCCGAACCGGACCAATTTCAGCTTCAGAGACCCGAAATTCAACAATTAGAGACCCGAAATCATTAGAGAAATGTGCGCCCCTCACCCCGATACGTCGGGACGGTGTCGACGATCTGCGCGCCACGCACCAGATGCAGGCAATCGAAACGCTCACACAATTCGCCGGCCTTCGTGTGGCGGAAATAGACCTTGTCACCAACCTTCAGCCTTCGGGCCGCGTCGCCATACAGCGGCGTCTGGACCTCGCCGGTGCCCTCCATCGGGTCGAGCTTCAGCCCGGTCGGCAGGTAGGGCGTCGGCATGCGGTCCTTGGCGCCGACTCCGCTGGCCAGGTAGCCGCCCCCGAGCGCGGTTGCGGTCTTCGCGTCGGGCCGGCGAGATATCGGTAGCGCGAACATTGCCGCCGGCCGCAACGTGAAGGTCGAATACGAGTCGAACAGCGTCGGCGCGTAGAACCCAGAGCCCGCAGTCGCCTCGGTGATCGCCGGCTCCTGTGCGACCAGCTGTAGGTCGCCGGTGCCACCGGCGTTCACGATCTTAAGGTCGGCGACCTCGCGCACCAGCTCAACAGCGCGGGCGCGGCGTTTGCGCAACTCCGCGATCGACTGGCGCTGCATCCATGCGACGACGGCGTTTTGGACGCGCTTGCCGGCCACGTTGTCGCCGAAGCCCGCGATGTGGCCCTCGTAGGACATCAGCGCGACCAGCTGGAGCGTCGAACGCCGGGCGATCTCCACCGCCAGCGCGCGCGCCTGCTCCGGCGTGTGCAGCGGCGAGCGCTTGGGGCCGATCTTCACGCGCCCCCCAGCGCGCCAGTAGCCAGCATCAAGGTCCAGGCACAGGCGCACCGGCTTGCCGGTCGCGTTCTCGATCACGTCGAGGTGCTCGACGCTGTCGACCATCACGATCGGCGCGCCGTCGGGTCCTCGGCGGTTATCTCGCCAAGCTTGCGCAGCGCCGCGCGGTCGGTGGTCGGGCAGGCGAGCAACAGGTTGGAGAAACCGAGTCCCGCGAGCCAGAGCGTCTCCCGCAGGGTGAACGTCATCAGCCCGTCGACTCACTGGCATCGAGGATTTCGCGCTGCACCGGCCGGCAACGCAACGACTTCGACGCAACCCGGATCGGCTTGTCGCCCGCGCGCGCGAGCATCTGCTCGGCATTACCCCACATCGCGTCGAGGTCCACGAAAGCGAACGGCGCATCGTGGTCGGCGAAGGCCTCCTCGTAGCGGCGCAGCCGACTTCGCGCATCCAGCCCCGCCGGCGTGCCCGATCGTCGCTCGTGACCGGCCACCTCATGCACGCCGTTACCCTACTGAACATCCCGCCGTGTAGGGCCGGGATGACTCCGTTCGCCCGTTTGGCCCCGCCGGCATCGCCATACCGCCGGGCACTTCGGCTACGGCGGCGTCCCGTTCGTCCCGTTTTGGCCGAACAGCAACCCGCCGGTGCCACCCTTGCCGCCGTGAGCGCCGACGACGCCGTTCCCGCCTTCACCGCCGTTGCCGATCAGCGGACGCCCCAACAGCGCCTGCGTGGGCGCGTTGATCGCGTTAAGCGCATCTTGCTGCACGGTCTGCAGAGGTGAGGCATTCGCGGCCTCAGCGGCGGCGTAGGAGCCCGCACCCGCATTGAGGGCCTGCACAAACTGCGCATGAAATGCCGCCGCCTGGGCGCTTAGCGCCTGATATGCCCGAGCGTGCGTCCCAAACAATGCGGCGATGCCCGCCGATACCTCATCGGCGCCGGCCGCGATCACAGATGTTGTCGGGGCTGCCGCGACTGCATTGGCAGCGCTCATCGTCGAACCGACCCTCGCCAAGTCCGTTGCCGCCACCGCCACCATCTCTGGCGCCGCGATGAGGAACAGCATAGGGGACCTCCCGCTACTTCAAGGAAACCGGCGGGCGCCCGGTCACCATTGAACCCTCGGCAAAGGTATCGCTATCGGGCCAGCGCACTCTGCATTTCCGCTACACCTACGCTGCGTTTCGCCATGCGGCCCCGGAACGTTTCAGCTATGCCGCCAGCGGATTCCCAAAATGCGTTCTCGGCCCGAGCCCGGATAGATGGTGAGATCGCTGGACATGTATGCGGTGCGTAACCAGATCGCCACTCGCAATGGAGCCGCAGCCCGATGATCAGTCGGGCCTCACAGTATGGCTTTGAGGTCCTTTGCCCTTGCGATGTCGTCCCAGTCGACGTCGAGCTCGAGCAGAATCTCCTCGGTGTGCTGCCCATGCTCGGGAGCACGTGCGGGAGCCGGCGGGGTTTCGTTGAATTGCACGGGCGCAGCGACGATCCGGTATTGCTCGCCATGGTCGTCGACATTTGTCACCACGTACCCGTTGGGTTCGACTTGCGGGTCATTGAGGGTTTCTCGCGGCGTTGCCAGGGCGCCCCACACGCCCGGTTCGTCTTCGAGCACCTTCTGCCAATGGGCGAGGTCTTGGCTGGCAAAAGCGTTCGCGACGATCGCGGTCGCTTCGGCCGCGTTGGCTATCAGGTTGCTGGACGGCGCGAATCGTTCGTCGGTGGCCAGCTCCGGAAGACCCATACGTTCGCAGAAGCCGGCCCAGAATTTGTCGGGCTGTAAAAAGACCAGCTGAATCCACCTGCCGTCTTTGGTCTTGTATCGGTTCACAAGTGGATTGATGGCCAAGCCGGGCGGTGCGCCGGGAATGCCGTCGATGTTGAAGAAATCGGCGGCCGAAATCGACGGCGCGATGGCCCACATCGCCTGGGCCAGCAGCGAGGAGTCGACGATGGCCGGTTCGCCGGTCCGTTCCCGGTGGAACAACGCAGCGCACACCCCGCCGGCCAGCGTTGCTCCGCCCTGCAGGTCGCCGAACGCCGGACCCTGAACGGCGGGCGTTTCGGTCCCGAATGGGGTGAGCGTGTACGCGACCCCGCCACGCGCCAGGTAGGTGGCGGCGTCGAAGCCGCCGCGATTGCGATCCGGGCCGCGCACCCCCAGGCCGGTGCCGCGCGCGATGATGATCTTCGGGTTGAACCCGCGGATGTCCTCGACGGTGAGCCTGGCCCGCTCGAGCGCGCCGGGCAGCCAATTGGTTAGGAAGACATCCGCACTGGCCAATAGTTGGCCGAACAACTCCCTACCAGTTTCGGATTTGATGTCGATCGCGATGCTGCGCTTTCCCCGGTTGCCCAATTCGAGGATGAAGTCGGCGTCGACGCGGGCGGCTTCGCGGGTGAAACCTCCAACGACCAACGCCCGTCCCGGATCGCCCGAGGTGACGCCTTCCACCTTTATTACGTCGGCGCCCCAGTCCGATAGGGCGGCACCGGCCGACGGTACGTAGGTCCAAGACGCCAGCTCGACAACCCGGACACCGCTGAGCACGCCTGACATCGTCAACCCCCTCGGTCGCGGTCTTTCTTGCTATTTTAGATATTCTAGCTACTGTAGGGGATATTGTTAGCCCGGCTGCAGCCACGCCCGGTTTTTCGTGGCAGTATTTCGTGGAAGAGATGCGATGGAGCCGACCATTGGACCAATCCCGATCCGTGGTGAGGTGCCCGCGTGGCGAATCGCTGCGCAGGCCAAGGGCCGCGCAACGCTGTTCGCGCGCAGCATCCGGCGCCTGCCCATTCATTCCGACTACCCAACCGCCCCAGACGATGCGCCGACAGCGGTGGTAGTCAACGGCTTTGGGCCCCAATGTGGGTCGCCGGTATAGGCACTGGGACAAAGGGCGGCTATGGGCAGGGTAACGGGCAAGGTGGCCGTGATCAGCGGAGCCGCGCGCGGTCAGGGGCGTTCGCACGCGCGCATGCTGGCCGCAGAGGGCGCGGATATCATCGCGGTGGATTTATGCGCGGACATCGAAACCAACGAGTATCCGTTAGCCCGGCCGGAGGATCTGGACGAGACGGCGCGACTGGTCGAGAAGGAAGGGCAGCGCGCGTTCACCGCGATTGCCGACGTCCGCGACCGGGTGGCCCTGTCCTTAGCGATCGACCAGGGCGTCGCGGAATTCGGGCATCTGGACATCGTGATCGCCAACGCCGGCATCTGCCCGCTGACCGCGGGCCTGCCACCAAAGGCCTTCGCCGACGCCGTGGACGTGGACCTGGTCGGCGTCCTCAACCTCGTGCACGCGAGCCTCAAGCATCTGCAAGCCGGCGCGTCAATCATCGTCACGGGATCTAACGCGGCATTCATGTCGTCGATGAACACCACCGGCATCGACGGCGGACCCGGCGGAGCCGGATACGCATTCGCGAAACTGGCTGCCGCACACTACGTCAACGACTTTGCCCGGGCGCTGGCTCCTTTCTACATCCGGATGAACGCGGTGCACCCGACGAACGTCAACACCGACATGTTGCACAGTGCGCCGATGTACCGTGCCTTCCGGCCCGACCTGAAGAACCCGACCCGTGAGGACGCCGAACCGGTTTTCCCGGTAGTCCAGGCGATGCCGATCCCCTACGTCGAACCCGAGGACATCAGCGAGGCTGTGCTGTTTCTCGCCTCCGACGCGGCGCGCTACATCACCGGACAGCAACTGCGCGTCGACGCCGGCGGTTTCCTCAAGGTCAAGCCCTGGTCAGGCGCGTGAGGTGGCACTAATCAGATTGGCCCGCAACGGAAATGGAGTTCTGAGCGTGACCAGCGGAGGAGCACTGTGAACGACGGCCACTCCGCAGAAGTTCAGCGTCGTCTCTACGCGCTGATGGTCTTGATGAAGGCGGCCGATGACCGGCTGTCCAAGGGCATCGGCACCGGAGAGTTCATGTGCGTGTACTGGCCGTCGCGCGGCCAGGAGGCGATCGCCGCCGCGATGGGTGTCTCGCTGCGACCCGACGACCAGCTGGTAACGACCTATCGCGGGCTGCACGATCTCATCGGCAAAGGTGTCCCGCTTGAGGAGATCTACGGCGAGATGATGGGGCGCACGGTCGGCGCCAGCCGCGGCAAAGGCGGCACCATGCACATCGCCAACCCAGATAAGGGTGTGATGCTTTCGACCGGGATCGTCGGCGCCGGACCGCCGGTAGCCGTGGGGCTGGCGATGGCCGCCAAGCGCAAGGGCCTCGACCGCGTCGCAGCGGTCAGCTTCGGGGACGGCGCCACCAACACCGGCTCCTTCCACGAGGCGGCCAACATGGCCGCTCTTTGGGATCTGCCAATGGTGTTCGTGTGCCAGAACAATCTCTACGCCGAGATGACGCCGACCTCGGACACGATGAAACTCGAGCACGTCGCCGACCGGGCCGCCGGCTACGGCATGCCGGGCGTTCGCGTCGACGGCAACGACCCGCTGGCAGTGAAATCAGCCCTGGACCAAGCGCTGCAGCGGGCGCGCAATGGTAGCGGCCCCACCTTTATCGAGTGCGTGACATTCCGCTTCCGCGGCCACTACTTCGGTGACCGGATGCCTTACATACCTAAAGATCAGCTGGCCGCGGCGATGGCGGCCGACCCGGTGCCGCGGTTCCGCAGCCACCTCGCCGAAGCCGGCATCTGTAGCGAGGAGGAGCTCAACCGCATCGACAACGAGGCGCTGGCGACGGTCGAATCCGCTTTGCAGACGGTCATGAGCGCTGATGTCCCGTCGATCGAAGAACTCGAACACGACGTGTACGCAACCCCGATCAAGTTCCCGGTCTAGGACGCCAGATGGACGAAAAAGTGATGACGATGCGCGAGGCGCTGAACCTCGCGCTGGACGAGGCGCTAAAGGCCGACGACAGAGTGTTTTTGCTCGGTGAGGACATCGCCGATCCCGGCGCGTCCGGACCGACCGCGGGGCTGTCGACGAAGTACGGGCACGACCGGGTCCTGGACACACCCATCTCGGAAGCCGCGATCGTCGGCGCGGCGATCGGCGCCGCTATCGACGGGATGCTGCCGGTCGCTGAGATCATGATCATGGATTTCATCGGCATCGCCGCCGACCAACTGATCAACAACGCCGCCAAGCTGCGATTCATGACCGGCGGGCGGACGACGGCGCCGATCACCATCCGTACCCAGGTCTACGCCGGGCTGGCCACCGGTGCCACGCACTCGCAGAGCCTGGAGGCGTGGTTCATGCACATCCCCGGGATGAAGGTGATCGTTCCCTCCACCCCTCGCGACGGCAAAGGCCTACTCACAGCGGCGATCTTCGATGAGGACCCCTGCCTGTTCATCGAGACGATCCGACTGCAAAGCAGGAAGGGACCCGTCCCCGTCGAACCCGGATTCTCAATTCCCCTCGGCCAGGCCGACATCAAGCGGCCCGGGACCGACGTCAGCTTGATCAGTTACGGACGCAGCGTGCACGAGGCGCTCGCGGCGGCGGCCACACTGCAGGAGCAGGGCGTGAGCGCCGAGGTCGTCGATCTGCGCACCCTGGTGCCACTCGACGTCGAGACCATCGTCGAATCCGCCCGTCGTACCCGAAGAGTCGTGATCGTGCACGACGCGGTTCAATTCGGCGGCCCGGGTGCAGAGATCGCGGCGATCCTGCAATCCGAATTGTTCGGCGAACTCGCCGCACCCATCGAGCGGGTGGGCGCCAGGTTCGTCCCCAACCCGGCCGCGGCCGCGCTCGAGGCGCAGGTGTACCCGTCGTCGGCACGCATTGTCGAAGCTGCCCAGCGCACCTTCGAAAGGTCGGGGAAGTCCAAAGTTCATGGTTGACTTCATTATTCGCATTCCACGGGTGTCGGTGGCCATCTCGGAAGCCGAGCTCACCGACCTTCTCGTCGGTGCCGGCGAGCATGTCGAAGAGGGCACGCCGATCTACGTGATCGCCACCGAGAAGGTGGAACAGGAAATCGAAGCCGGAGCATCGGGGACCGTGCAATGGACAGGTCAGATCGGGACCACCTACGACATCGGCGCCGAAATCGGCGTCATCACCTCATAACGGCAAGCAACGGAAGGTATTGGAAGGTAAGAACATATGGATCTCAACGAGACCCGCGAGAGAATCATCTTCGAAAAAGAAGGTCCCATCGCACGCATCACGCTGAACTGGCCCGAGAAGGCCAACGCCCAGGACCAGAAGCTGGTCGAAGAAGTCGACGCCGCGCTGCTAGACGCGGACCGTGACTACGACATCAAGGTGCTGATCCTGAAGGCCAACGGTAAGGGCTTCTGCTCGGGACACGCCATCGGCAACAACGCGGTCGACTACCCGGCGTTCGTCGAGGGCGCAAAGGTCATGGGCACGCCGTGGAAGCCGCAGACCGACCTGTTCGTCAAGCCGGTCCTGAACCTGTGGGAGTTCTCCAAGCCGACGATCGCGCAGGTGCACGGCTACTGCGTTGGCGGGGGCACCCACTACGGGCTCACCACCGACATCGTCATCGCCTCCGAGGATGCCTACTTCTCCTACCCGCCACTGCAGGGTTTCGGCATGCCCTCGGGTGAGTGCTCTATTGAGCCGTGGGTGTTCATGAACTGGCGGCGCGCAGCGTATTACCTGTACCTCGCTGAGGTCATCGACGCCAAGAAGGCGCTGGAGGTCGGTCTGGTCAACGAGGTGGTCCCGCGCGAGGAACTGAACGCGCGTGTTGAAGCCATCGCCCGCCATATCGCCCAGGCGCCGATGACGACGCTGCTGGCGACCAAGGCCAACCTCAAGCGGGCCTGGGAGCTGATGGGGATGCGGGTGCACTGGCAGAGCTCCAACGACCTCGTCGCGCTCGCGTCCATCAGTAAGGATGTGCAGCAGCTGATTCAGCAGGTGTTCAAGGACAAGGTGCTGCCGTCCGAGCAAGCCCGACGCCAGGCAGCCGCGGCCGCCTCGTCCACCGACGGTGCCGCGGCCACCTAGGCTCGCCGGTGAACATCGCCGACCACGCCATAAGGGCCGCTGACTCGCCGGCCCTCATCGTCGCGGACGGCGACACGATTTCGTTCGGCGAGCTGCATACCAGGAGCCAACGGGTCGCCGCGGTCCTGCACGGTGCGGGGCTGCGCCGCGGCGACGGTGTGGCCCTGGTCTTGCCGAACCGGCCGGAGTTCTTCGAAATCACATGGGGCTGCCAGCTTTCCGGGCTCTACTACACCGCTGTCAACACGCACTTCACTCCCGACGAAGTCGCCTACGTCATCGACGACTCCGATGCAAAGGCGGTGTTCGTCGATGCCTCGATGGCCGACGTCGCGGCGCACGTCCGGGATGTCAACACGGGAGTCGACGTGCACACAGCTGTCGGGGGTGGCGGCGCCACGTTGCCCGGCTGGTGCGCGTATGAGGACGCCCTGGCGGCGGCGGGCGATGCGCCGCCATTGTCGGACGGGTCGGAGATGCTGTACTCGTCGGGCACCACTGGACGGCCCAAGGCTGTCCGCCGGCCGCTCCCGGCCGACGGCAACGGCTCGTGGGCGCAGTCGGTTCTGGAGATGGCGCTGCTTCACCACTACGGGATGAACCGATCGAGCGTGTACCTCTCCCCCGCGCCGATGTACCACGCCGCCGGGGTGAACTACACCATGGCGGTCAGCCGGGTGGGTGCCACATCGATCATGATGCACAAGTTCGACGCCGAGACAGTCCTGCGGCTGATCGAGACCCACCGCGTTACCCACGCCCAGTTCGTGCCGACGATGTTCGTGCGGATGCTCAAGCTGCCCGAGGCGGTCCGGCAAAAGTATGACGTCTCGAGTTTGCGGTGCGTGATCCACGCGGCCGCCCCCTGCCCGGTGGATGTCAAGCACCGGATGATGAAGTGGTTTGGGCCCATTATCCACGAATATTACGGGGGCACAGAGGGGTTCGCGGGGACCACGATCGGCCCCGAGGAGTGGCTCGCTCATCCCGGTTCGGTGGGTATACCGATGGCCCCGGTGCATGTAGTCGGCGACGACGGACGGGAGCTTCCCGTCGGGGAGTCCGGCGAGCTTTACTTCGAAGGTGGACCCGACTTCGAGTACTTCAAGGACCCCGCCAAGACCGCATCGGTGTCCAACGAACGCGGGTGGCGCTCTCTTGGGGACATGGGCTACGTCGACGAGGACGGATACATGTACCTGACCGACCGATCGACGTTCATGATCGTCTCCGGCGGGGTGAACATCTACCCCCAGGAGGCGGAGAACCTGCTGGTCATGCATCCGAAGCTGGTCGACGCGGCGGTGTTCGGTGTTCCCAACGACGAGTTCGGTGAGGCGGTCAAGGCCGTCGTGCAGCCGGTCGACGGCGTCACGCCCGGCCCCAACCTCGAGGCCGAGCTCATCGAATACTGCCGAGCGCACCTCGCCACCTACAAGTGCCCGCGCACAGTCGAATTCGACCCGGAGTTGCCCCGGGACCCGAACGGAAAGCTCTATAAGAGACGCATTCGCGAACGTTACTGGCAGGGGCGGGCATCACGGATCGTGTGATCGGGTGCCTGCCGATAGGCCCTATGGATTTGATTTTGCGCTAGCGACCGCTTTCGAGAAGACGCCTTAACTGCGCGTAGCCTTCATCGGCGAATTGCCTGTCTCCATGTTCGGACCGCCGTAGCGCCCGCGCCAACACCGCGGACGCCAGATTCCGGCGCCGGCCGCCCGGCAGCACGCAGAACCGTTGGTTATTCACCACATGCCGCAGCCGCGCGTACTGCTGCACGCGGCTCCAGCCCAGATATCTATCCAGCGCCGCACACGACAGCGCGGCCGAACCGAACCCAACCAACCCGACCCACTTGCCGCCCAGCACCGCTACATACCGCATCACCTGCCCGGTCAGCCGATGACCAAGCCAAGGATGTTCAGCCAAGAAGCTAATTGAACCGGCCAACCTCGCTCACCGAGATCGGACGCACCCTGACAGCACCGGTCGCACACGCCGACAAGACACAGGACAACGTCTACTTTCATCAGTTGGAGGAGGACGGCATCGATGTCGACGGGATCGGTCGACCAGCGCTACTCCAAAGTGGCACACGACATCTCCCATCAATTGCGTAGCGGCAACACCGATTAGCGCGCACTCATCGCATTGGTGTCATCCGATGTGCCGAGCATTCCCGCCATGACGATGTAGCAGGCAGCGCCGATCGGGATACGCATCTAATGCGATGGAATGGAATACCAGATCAACTAGAGGGGCTCGTAGTCGAACAGCGCCTGCAGCCGTGCGTCTACGCCGCTGTCAGCGGCGGCATCGCCGCCCGGGCCGAAAAGAGCTAAACGCCAGACAAACCGGTGGGAATCGCTTTACGGTGGCTGGGTGCTGGCTTGGCGATGGGCGGGCTCGTCATCGGTTTGACTATCGCCGGTTCGACATAACAGGGCGTTGGTCGTAGAAGGATGAGCCGATGACCTACGTGCTCACGCAGCCGCAGGCGATGGCGGCGGCGGCCGCGGATGTGGCGGGAATAGGTTCGGCGATCAACGAAGCCAACGCGACCGCGGTGGGCCGGACAACCGGTGTGCTGGCGGCGGCCGCCGATGAGGTGTCAGCGGCCACCGCGACCCTGTTTAACTCATATGCCCAGGAGTATCAGGCGGTCATCAAGCAGGCGGGGGCGTTCCATAACGAGTTCGCTCAATTGTTGGCCGCCGCCGGCAACGCCTACGCGGAGACCGAGGCCGCGGCGTCGGGTGCGCTGTTGGCGCTCACCGCACCAGCCCAGGCGCTGTTGGCGCCGCTGACCGGCGGCGCGGCGGGTGTTGTGGCGGCGGCTAAGGCGGCATTCGCGGACCCCCTGCCCACGCCCGTTGCTATTTCTTTGATCATGACCGGCACCGGCACGCCGGTACCTCCACCGCAGTACATGAACGAGGTTTACGGCCTTTACATCTCCCCCAATTTCACTACCACCAACCTCCAAGGCCTGACCACGCCTGAGCAGCTATACCCGCTTACCGGTGTCAAGAGCCCGACCCTCGACCAGTCGGTGAGCCAGGGCGTCACGATCCTGAACAACTCGATAATGCAGGCGTATAGCAACGGGATCACCCCCATTAACGTCTTCGGCTACTCGCAGAGCGCCGTCATCGCCTCACAGGAAATGCCGAACCTCGTCGCCGCCGGCATCCCGAGTACAGATGTAAATTTCGTGCTAATCGGTGATCCGGTGACTCCCAACGGTGGCCTGCTCGCGCGCTTCCCCCGGTCTGACCTTCCCGAGTCTGGGTGCGACGTTCTACGGCGCGACCCCGGCGAACGACTACCCGACCGTTATTTACACGGCAGAATACGACGGCTACGCCGACTTTCCGCAGTACCCGATCGATTTGCTCTCCGACCTCAACGCCCTTGCGGGTGTCATAACTGTGCACGGCGCCTATCCAACTTTCACGGCCACACAGGTTATGTCGGCGACTATGTTGCCGACGTCAGGGCCGACAATGACCACCTACTACATGATTCCAACCCAGAACCTGCCGCTGTTGGACCCGGTGCGTGCAATCCCGTACATCGGGAACCCGGTTGCAGACCTGCTTCAACCCGATTTGACCTACCTCGTCAACTGGGGCTACGGCAACCCGGCCTATGGCTATTCGACCGGGCCGGCCAATGTGACCACTCCATTCGGGTTCTTGCCGCCCCTCAGCGCAACCACTGCCCTGGGGCCCGATCTGGTCAGCGGCACCCAGCAGGGAATCGCCGCTGCCGCCAGCGCGTTCCACGCCGAGGGACTCGCGTCGCTGCCCAGCCTGTCGCTGTCGGGCATATCGAACGCGTTTACGTCAGCTCTATCCTCGGCGCCCAGCACATTGGCCCTGCCTACCGCGACGTCCGCGGCGTCCACGATCGACGGTATTATCTCGGGCCTGGAGGCTGCGAACACCAATATCATCGGCGCCTTGTCGAGTGCGTTCTCGACGGCTTACGCGACACTGCTTCCGACGGCAGATATCGTCACCGCCGGCCTCATCACTCTCCCGTCCTATGACCTCAACCTGTTCCTGAACGGCATCTTGCAAGCGGTCAACGGTGACCCTGTTCAGGGGCTTATCAATGCGATCGGCTATCCGATCGCTGCTGACACGGCACTGGTCACGCTCGGAGGCCTTGTCGAAGGCTTCGTCCTCATAGGCGCGGCCGATTCGATTGTCGGCGATTTCACCAGCCTCTGACGTCTCCTGAGATCGAAACCCCTTGCTGGCGCTGGCTTTTGAAATACGCCTGGTCCAACCCGAGCTGACATATACAAGTCGAGAAGAACTTGCCGGCAAGGGCCCTGACCGGCGCGGCAGCGACAGGGGCGGTGGATGCGTCAGCGCGCACGGCGGTGCGCTCGACCACACCCCCATAGGCCCATAGGGTTGATTCTGCGCTAGCGCCCGCTTTCGAGAAGACGCCTTAACTGCGCGTAGCCTTCATCGGCGAATTGCTTGTCACCATGTTCGGTGGCCCACGCGATTGTGCTCACGGCGCCGCAGGCGCCGTAGACGCGAAGAAGATTGGCAGTGCCTTCATCGATATCGCGGCCGTAGCCGGCCAGAAATGCTTCCTTCAGATCGGGTCGGTCAAGCCATTCCCGATGGATCAGTCGGTAGAGGTCCACCCACCACGGTTCTTTATCGGCATGGCCGAAATCGATCAAGCTCACTAGTCCCTGGTCATCAACGATCCAGTTACGTGGAGTGTTGTCACGATGGGCCGGCACCAGCTGCAGCTCGCCGATCTCACCGGTCAGCGTGGCGATCTCGTGGGCCGCATCGAGATCGTGCGGCGGCACCAGCTCGCGCGCACGCGGCGCCCAGCTATCGAAGTCAGCCAGCAGCTTCTCGCCGTAACTCGTCGTGGCGATTGGATCCTCGGCGGCGTGCAGGCGGGCCACAAGGCGGCCGGCGTGATGATGCACCACTGGATCACGGTCGCGTCGTTGAACCGCGGCGATCGCGCCGGGGACGCGGTCCAGCACCAATGTGCGACTGGATTCTTCGACGTGCAGCAGCTGGCCGCGACGCTGGCCCAGGTGCGGCCACCAACAGCGAAGGACGCGCAGTTCTCTTGCGAACGACGCCTCGCGATGCACCCGCTTGACCACCACATCGCCACGACTGGTGCCGACTTTGAACACCGACGATTGACCGTGCGGCCCACGACCCGCAAGAGGTCCGGGTCTAGCTGCGCAGCGCGATCCCATCCGGGCATAGCGACGAGCGTGCCATACCGCCCCAGGTGGAATCGGAAATCATGTGGAGGGCTGCACGACGAAAGGCTTAGCTACCGCGAGCCTGTCCTGCAAACCGCCCGTGACCCGGGTTGGACGAGAAGAATATAGTTCTTGATTTGGGAGGGTTTTATCGCGAATTCACCGAATGCCCAGGCTGAAAGGTGAGCAGGTTGACCGAGGTGAACTGGACACCGCTTCCGGTGCCGTGGGCGGTGCGGACCGCCGATCGGATTCCCAAGCAGCGGTACTACGACCCGGAGTTTTACGCGCTGGAGACAGAGATGTTTTGGCCGCGCGTATGGCAGATGGCATGCCGCCTCGAGGAGATCCCCAAGCCGGGCGACTTCGTGGAGTACGAGATTCTCGACGAGTCGATCATCGTGGTGCGGGTCGACAGCCAAAACGTGCGGGCCTACCACAACGCATGCCGCCACCGCGGGGTAAAGCTGGTGGAAGGCAACGGATCCCGGCGCACTTTCGTCTGCCCGTTCCACGGGTGGTGCTGGGGCACCGACGGACGCAACACGTACGTGGCGCGCCCCGAGGTGTTCGCCGAGGAGAACCTGTGCCCGGACGATCTTCAACTCGTCTCGGTCAGGTGCGAACTCTGGGGCGGATGCGCGTGGATCAACCTCGATGACGACGCCCCCGCGTTGCGCGAATGCCTCGAGCCGTTCGCGTCGATCTACGACGCCTGGAAGGTGGAATCGCTGCGCACCGAGTGGTGGCAGTCATGTCGGCTTCCGGTGAATTGGAAGCTGGCAACGGCAGCGTTCATGGAGGGCTACCACGTACCGCAGACCCATCCACAGCTGCTGCCGACCGCTCAGAGCAGCGCGTCGCCAGCGACACCGGGACTCATCCAGACCAGCCTGTACTTCATGCGAACGCTCGGCGAAGGCATGGGCGGCATGACCCACGAAAACGACATCCGCATCGCCGAAGGCCTGCAGAACATCGAGCTGCCGCCCGACCCGGCCGAGGCGATGACCACCTGGCGCAGCACCCTCAACGACGCCGTTGTCAGCTGGCATCGAGCCCGGGGCTGCGACATCCCAGACCTCAACGAGTTGCAGCGGCGCGGCATCGTCGACGCGATCGGATTCTGTTTCCCGCACTACTTCTTACTGCCCACCTACAGCAGCGCCTCGTCGTACCGGATCCGGCCGCTCGGCCCCGAGGACACGCTGTTCGAGATCTGGTCCCTCACTCGCATTCCGCCAGAACAGATCACGGGTAAACCCACACCACCGGAGCCTATGGCACCCGACGACCCGCGCTGGCCGCCGATCCCCGCCCAAGACTTCTCCAACTTGCCGCGACAGCAAAAAGGGCTGCATTCCAAAGGGTTTGAATACATGCGATTGTCGAACCAGATCGAAGGACTGATCTCGAACTTCGAACGCGTCGTGGACGGCTTCCTCGCCGACCTGCCGTACGACACGCTGGTACCCGCGATTCAGAAGACCAACACCACCATTGACGTGCCGGTCGCCGACCTGGGGTTCAACGCGAGTGTCACCTCGGAGGCACGATGACCACCCAGTGCGACCGCTCTGTCGACCTGCTCATCGCGGGAAGCGGCGGGGGTGGCATGGTGGCCGGGCTGGCTGCACTCGACTGCGGGCTCGAGCCGTTGATCGTCGAGAAGCAGGCGCTGGTCGGCGGGTCGACGGGCCTTTCCGGAGGTATCGTCTGGCTGCCGAACAACCCGTTGATGCGGGCCGAAGGCATCGCCGACTCGCACGAGGATGGCCTGGCCTACCTGGCCGATGTGGTCGGCGACATCGGTGCGCCTTCCTCGCCCGCACGTCGCGAAATGTTCCTCACCGCGGGTTACGAAATGATCAATTTCCTTATCCGCAAAGGAGTTCGGCTCATCCGTTGTGCCGGCTGGAGCGACTACTACCCGAATCACAAGGGCGGCAACGAGTCCGGGCGCGCCGTGGAAGGAATTCCCTTCGATGCCGCCGAGCTGGGAAACTGGAGCGACAAAGTGCAGCCGCCGCTGGCCAAGAACTACCGGTACGTGGTACTTACCAACGAACTGCGCTCGGTTCAGTACTTCAACCGTTCACCACGCGCGTTCGCCGTGGCTACGCGGGTGTTCCTTCGCACCGCGGCGGCGCGCATCGGCCGTCGTCAGATCCTCACCAACGGCGCTTCACTGATCGCTCAGATGCTCAAGGCGCTGATCGATCTTGGCGACGGCCAGCCCCCGCTGTGGACGAATGCCGCGATGGAAGAACTCATCGTCGAAGACGGCCGGGTGGTCGGCGCGCGCATCATCCGCGACGGTGAACCGCTGAACGTCGAGGCGCGCAAGGGAGTCCTGCTGGCCGCCGGCGGCTTCGGCCACAACAAGGCAATGCGCCGCCAATACAGCGGTGACCAACCCAACGAGGCGCAGTGGTCGATCGCCAACGCCGGTGACACCGGAGAGGTGCTGCAGACCGCGATGCGGCTGGGCGCCAAAACCGATCTACTGGACGAAGCCTGGTGGCTGCCTTCGGTTTTCATCGCCAACGGCGGCGCCGCCGCTGCTTCTCTCGGGTCGGGTCGACAGCGCCCCGGGGCCATCTACGTCGACTCGACCGGCCGGCGCTTCTGCAACGAGTCGAACTCCTACGTCGAGGTCGGCAAGGCGATGTACGCCAACAAGGCAGTGCCCTGCTGGATGATCTTCGACGACGGATACGTGCGCAGGTACGTGGCGGGCACCAACCCGTTGAAGCGGCATCTGCACCTGCGTCCCGAGTTGATCGAGAGCGGCGCAGTCAAACGGGGCGACACCATCGGCGACCTCGCTCGCCAGATCGACCTTCCCGCCGACGAGTTGGCGCGCACGATTGAGCGGTTCAACCAGTTCGCCGCCAAGGGCCTGGACCCAGACTTCGGACGCGGCCAGTCGGCGTACAACGACTGCCTCGGCGACCCTGGTTATCGGCCTAACGCTGCCGTCGGCCCGCTCAACCGGGCGCCGTATTACGCGACCAGGGTTTTCCCGGCGGACGTCGGTACATGTGGAGGTGTGATCACCAACGAGCACGCACAGGTTCTCGACGAGCAGGACCGGGTGATCGAGGGTCTGTACGCCACCGGCAACACCACCGCAACGGTGATGGGCCGAACGTATCCGGGCGCCGGCGCGAGCATCGCCAACTCGATGGTGTTCGGCTACGTCGCCGCGCGGCACGCCGCCGGCCGAAGGGTCGCTGGCGAGAAGAGCCGCTAGCCGGCGGGCCTAGCCCGGCCCAAACTGCCCAACGTGAAGCTAGTTTCACGCTCAGCCGCCACCAACGTGAGACTGGCTTCACGTTCGCGCAAGATTCTGGGGTTCAGGGCTTTTCGGGGTCCGCGGGTTCGTCGCGGCCGACGAATTCGCGTGGCTTCATGCCTGACTGCATGAGCTCGGCCCGCCGCGCCTGAACATCGGATGCCGCACCGACCATATTGGTCAAAATGTGACTGACCTGCAGGTGCACCCGCATGCCCATCAATTCCCAGGCTCGCTTGACGTTGTTCTTCACCGCCATCAGCGTGGTCAGCGGGATTTGCGCGATCTTGCGTGCCATCTCCTCGACGACGTCCTCGAGGTCTTCTCGCGGCACCACCCTGTTGAGCAGGCCCCAGTCGAGGGCTTGTTGCGCGGACAGCGTCGGCGCGAGCAGTAGCCAGTCCATGGTGCGGTGCCAATTCATCATCAACCACGGCTCGATCATGGTGTGCCCGCCCGGCTCGCCGAGGCTCTGGGCAAGCGGCATCTGGAAATACGCATCCTCGGATGCGACGCAGAAGTCGGTCAGCAGACCGAGATAGATCCCACCCCCCATGCAGTAGCCGTGAATCTGGGAGATCGTCGGCTTGGGGAATTCCCACAGATACAGCGTCGGCCACAGAAACAGGTCGGCGGTGCCCTTGTACAGCTCCTCGAAGGTATTTCCGAAGTCTGGGTAGGGGTTCTCGTCCGGACCCCAGCGGGCCACGTGCCCGCCGCAGAAGCCCTTGCCGTTGGCCTTGAGGATGACGACCTTGATCTCGCTGTCGCGGTCGGCCTCGTGCAGGCAATTGTCGACTTCAGTGACCAGGACCGAATCCTTGGTGTTGGCCTTGTCGACCCGGTTCAGGATGATCCGCGCAATCGGAGGTTCGCGCTCATAGATGACCGCTTCCAGGACGCGCCGCTCCATGCTCGTGACATTACCGGACGCCGGCACACCCGGAGCTCCGGCGGGCTGGCTTACAGCGAACGGCTGATGATTTCCTTCATGATTTCGCTTGTGCCGCCATAGATCTTGTTGACTCGCGCAGCCGCGTAGGCACGTGCGATGGGATACTCCATCATGTAGCCGTAGCCGCCGAAGAACTGGACGCACCGGTCGACGACGGCGACTGCCTTGTCCGCAGCGATCAACTTGGCCATCGACGCCGTAGCCGGGTCGTTGTTGCCGTCGATGTAGTGCTGGATGCAGTAGTCGACCGTGGTCTTGATCGATAGGGTCTCGGCTACTGTGGTCCAGATCAGGCGATCTTGTAGTTGTAGACGGTCTGACGGCTCACACCGTATTCCGTGGCGAGTGCGGTAACAGACTCGCCCTTGGCCAGGCGTTCGCGTAGCTCCCTCGCCTGCGTCTGCGAAAGCGACGCTTTACGTCCCTTGTACTTCCCGGCCGCTTTAGCGATAGCGATTCCCTCCCGCTGGCGCTCAAGGATCATCGACCGCTCGAACTCTGCGACCGCGCCGAGCATCGACAGCAGCAGCGTATTCATCGGCGAGTCGTCGCCTGCGAAGGTCAACGACTCCTTGACGAACTCCACCTTCACACCGCTGCTGGTGAGTTCCCTAACGATCCGGCGAAGGTCTTCGAGGTTACGGGCAAGACGGTCCATCGAGTGGACCACCAGAGTGTCACCGTCCCGCACATAGTCAAGTGCCCGTGCGAGTTCTGGGCGATTGATGTCCTTGCCGCTGGCCTGGTCGGTGAAGACCTTGTCCAGCTCGATGCCGTCGAGTTGACGGGCCGTGTTCTGGTCCAAGGTGCTGACCC
Source organism: uncultured Actinomycetota bacterium (assembly GCA_963728815.1). Taxonomy (GTDB): domain Bacteria; phylum Actinomycetota; class Actinomycetes; order Mycobacteriales; family Mycobacteriaceae; genus Mycobacterium. The sequence continues at coordinate 183,897 of CAVSLH010000006.1, read as the reverse complement.
GCTGGTATCCGATGCGTTGACCCATGTCTGTCTCCTCGGTTGGCGTTACCGTCGAAGTAGACTCTAAGACATTGATAGGCATCTGTCAATAAATGCGGATATCGATCCTAGTTTGACACGACTAGAAGGACATCCCAGTGTCGAGTATGGACGTACCCCAAATGGAGACATGGAAGAGAACAGCTTTGGAGTCAGCAGAAATGAGGTATCAAGACGTGAAACAGGACTACGTTGGGGTTCGAGGCGAGTTGGGGGACTTACGTTCAGCCACAGCGAATTTGATTCTGGTGGTAGACACACTGTTATCGAGGATGCAGACTCATCGCGATGAAGAGGGATACGGTTACGATTCACATAACGGCTCAGGAATATCTCGAGGCACGCGCTGCCATTGCCGAAGCCAGAAGGCGCTTACAGTGAAAGAGTTGTTGAGCAAGGGAATTAGATTACTTGTGGCACCAGGGGTTACGTTGTGGGTAATCCTCAATTCCCCCGTGGCCTGGGCCGGGCCGGGCGGCAACATTCCAGGCCCCGGCGTGTGCGACTATCCCGGTGTTGGCGGAAGTAGTTTCGAGGCGGGGGCGACGACGTACTACTGCGATTTTCCTATCGAAGAGAACAGCACGCACTGGCACTGCGAATATGGCGGATGGAACCTGGGTGGTCCAGGTGGCAACGCCCCCGTCGGTGGAACTTTTATGGGTTTTGGGTTAACCATTCCTGCAGGCGATTTCGGGGGTGCTACCGGTGGTTGTTCATGGCGCTGGCCGGATAACACTATCGGCCCTGCACCGAACCCACCGGGCGCGTGGAAGAACTACTTGGTGCCCAAGCCGCCACCGCCCGAACATCGGGCGCCCCCGACTCCACCGGCTGAGCCAGAGTCCGGACCACCACCAGTAGAGAATCCTAATCTCGGCGAGGAGCCACAGACACCGGCCTACACTAACCCGGCGTTTCCGAATCCCGGCAGGACTCAGAACCCGCCAAGTTAGCTTGTGTCGCAGCCATATTCTACTTCGCTTTCTTCTCAAGCGCGTCTAGAAAGAGGCTAGCTGAAACCGGTTGTGCTGAAACTCGATCAGCGGTCGTCCGAATGCCTCTCGTTGCTTGGTGTAGCGGATCGCTTCCAGCACCGCGGCTTCGGCCATGCCGGCGCAGCCCGCGGCGATAAGCAGCCGTTCGCGTACAAGCTGTTCCATTAACTGATAGAAGCCCAGCCCGTCTTTGTCGCCGAGCAGGTTCGCCGTCGGCACACACATGTCCGAGAAGAACAATTCGCGAGTGTCTTGACCATGCTGCGGGACGACGGAGCCGCGAAGGAAGGTGGGGATGACCAACCCGCGGGCAACAAACGAGGACCTGACCGCCAAGGCCCGGATTCGCAACGCGGCGCTGGATCTGTACGCCCAATATGGCGAAGATCGGGTCTCCTTGCGCGCCATCGCGGCCGAGGCCGGGGTCACGCTGGGCCTAGTCCAGCATCACTTCAAGACCAAGGCCGGCCTTCGCGACGCGGTGGGTCAGCTCGTCGTGGACTACTTCGCGCAGGCCATCGCTGACGTTCCCACCGACGGCACCCCAACCGACTTGGCATCCGCCCGCGACGACGCGGTGCGGCGCATGCTCGCCGACAACCCCCTGGTGGTCAACTACATTCGGCGTTCGGTGTTGGAGTCGTCCGGCGATCGGACGCACCTGCTTGAGGTGCTGGTTGACCTCACCCGCCGGGAGATCGCTGCGCTCCGCGACGCCAAGCTCGCCTCGACACGACGTCCCGAATCGACCCAGGTCGTCGCGGTGGTGGTGCGGCAGATGGGCGAACTGCTGCTGCAGCCGTTGGTCGATGCGACTTGGGATCGCGTCGCTCGGCGGGGCGACGGTCCGAAGCCGCGGTTGTCGGTGACGGTCGAGGACGCCTGACCGCGCGCCACACACAGGCGGGCGAGATATTCCCAACGCCGTCAATTTAGAGGTTGCGCGACGTTGACGGGTGAGGTGAGCTGGTTTGGTGAGCGCCGGACTGCGCCACCGGCCAGATCCTGACAGCGAATGGGAGCTCTCATGACGACTCCTTCGGACCGGGCAGCCCATCTGGACCTGGTGGCGCGGCTCAAGTCCTCTTACCCGGAACTTCCGGACGCGCCCACGCCCGATCTCATTGACCACGAACGATTCACCGCCTACGTCAAGACTCCGCATGACGTAGGCGGGGAGCCGGATGCCCCGCTCGAATTCGAGAACAAGCAGTATGAGATCTGGGAGCTGAATACCTACGTCACATGTGAGGTTCTCGGCTGGCGCGGAATCTGGTTGTCAGAGGAACGACGCCGGATGGGAAACGTCGACCTTGGCCGCACGATCTACCTCGGACTCCCCTACTACGGGCGGTGGCTGCTGGCAGTCGCGCGCATCCTCGTCGAGAAACACCACATCGGCCTGGGCGAGTTGGCGGAGCGCATGGCCGAGGTCAAGGCGCGGTATGAGGGCGGCCTGCAGGGAAAGCCATTGGAGGCCAAGCCGAAATTCGAAGGTGACCCTGCCAAGGTCAAACGCAACCAGCACCACATCCACGCCGTCGGCAAGGGCGACCCGCAAGTTTTTGCCGGACAGGCCGGCGAGCCGAAGTTCAAGGTCGGCGACAAGGTCGTAGTACGGGAGCTTCCTGTCCTGTTCTATACCCGCACCCAGGAGTATGTACGAGGCGCGAAAGGTGAGATCGCGGTCGTCTCGTACGAAAGCCCTGCGGCTGAGGACGAGACCTGGGACGGGCCCGACCAAAAGCCAGAGTGGTTCTACATCGTTCGTTTCAACCTCTCCGAGCTCTGGCAGGGCTACACCGGGCCGGACAACGACACGCTGCAGACCGAGATCCCCGAACGGTGGCTCGAAAGGACCTCAGCATGACCGCTCAAGATCACGATCACGATCGCACCGCCGCACCCATGGTGGATGAGATCACCGACTTCGAGGTCCTCGAGATCGCCCTTCGCGAATTGTGCATCGAGAAGGGCATTTTCACCGCGGAGGATCATCGCCGCTATACCGAATTCGCAGAACACATCGGCCCGACACCTGCCGCGCACATGGTGGCCCGGGCCTGGCTTGATCCTGAGTACAAGAAGCTGGTCCTTACCGACGCACTCGCAGCCAGTCGCGAAGTTGGTGTCGACTGGCTGCAGCCCACGGGTTTTGGGACGCCGAGCGACTTCACCGCGCTGCGTGTACTCGAAGACACGCCGACCCTGCACCACGTGATCGTCTGTACGTTGTGCTCCTGCTATCCGCGTCCACTGCTGGGCAATTCTCCTGAGTGGTACCGCACCCCCAACTTCCGCCGCCGCATCGTGCGCTGGCCGCGCCAGGTGCTCGCGGAGTTCGGACTGTACCTGCCAGAGGACGTCGACATCCGGGTGGAGGATTCCAATCAGAAGCATCGTTTCATGGTGATGCCGGTGCGCCCTGAAGGAACCGAGGGCTGGACCGAAGACCAGCTGGTCGAAATCATCACTCGCGATTGCCTGATCGGTGTCGCGTTGCCCAAGGTCGGCGTCACGACGAACGTGATCACCGAGACGCGTCCGGCTGTCCATCCCGCGGACCACTGATCTACGGGAGTCAACAGGTGAACACTTCGGAAAGTCTGCGCTCGGTCGAGGGTCCCACGATCGCGCCACTGGCAAAAGTCGTTGAACGCAGCGAGGTCTGGAGCCGCATGGCAGCCAAGTACGGGGTCGACAACCCCGTGCCGCCGTGGAAAAGCAGCCTCGACGGCATTTGCGACGCACTTGATCAAAGTGCTTGCGGCCCAAAGATACTCAGCTTTGCTGACCGGCGCAATGAGGAGGACGTGCTGTCGGCGACTGTCTATTCCGACTTGCCCTACCCGGAGAACCGGCTGGTTGCGTTGGCGCACTCGCTGGTGGTGCGCGGCGTCATCGATGAGGCCGAGCTTGAGGAACGACTAGCGGCTGTCCGGGCCAGGCTGGAAGCCTGACCGTCAGGCTCGCGCCAGCAGCCATGCGTGACCCTGGCCTTCGCCGGCGGTAACCAGGTCGAGTTGGGCGAACGCGGCAGGCAACTCGCCGTGCGCTGCGCGAAACGGCCCCGGGGTCGCGTCGACTTCGCTAAGCACAACGATGGCCAGTAGCCCGCCAGGTGCCAGGCGCTCGACGATCGCATGATCGAGGCGGCGGTCCCGAAATTTGTGGCAGAGGATGACGTCGACGGGCGACCCGGCCGGCAGACCCTCGTCGAGATCGACGACGTCAAACCGGCACCGATGGTCGACCCTACTGCGCCGGGCCAGATCTCGCGCCTGGGCGATGGCCACCGGAGAGACGTCCAACCCCAAAACGTCCAGCCCTCGCCGGGCTAGCCAGACGGTCCCGAGTCCCTGACCGCAAGCGAGATCGAGAGCCTGTCCTGTGGTCGGGAATACCTCCGCGTAGGCCGCCAGGATGTTAGGCGGCTCGACCGCACCGACCGGTGCCGGTCCCTGGCTCGCATACCGCTCGTCCCAGCGGCGCCGGTCCTGCTCGGTCACAGCCGCCACCCTACGGCTCGGGTCCTCCAAGTCGTGTCGGCGAGTTGGTGACGTGTGCTTCGTCGACGATCCGAGGCCGCCGCTGCGCTGCGTGCTCATCGGATGGCCGTCTGCGGTTTTGCCGCGATCAACCGCGATCGGACGAGTGGAATCGGTAGAGTTTCAGCTCTGGTGGGTGCCCAGGATTGGCCGGTGGTACACCGCGAGCCCGAGTTCGCGGCAGTTCGTGCTGCCCTTGTTGGGCAAACCAATACCGCTGGCATCGTGGTGGCTGGTGAGGCCGGTGTAGGAAAGACCACGTTGGCCCGCCAGGTCACCGAGTCGCTGCCGAATCGGGTGCAATGGGTGGCCGGAACGTCATCGTCGCGCAGCATCCCGCTGGGCGCCTTCGCCCACCTTGTCGGGGCGGCGACCATACGCGACCCGGTGGCGTTCTTGGCCGCCGCCCGCGACGGGCTGACCGCGGAGCACGACACGGTACTGGTTGTCGATGATGCGCACCTGCTGGACGAGCTGTCGGCCACGCTGCTGCACCAGTTGGCGCTGAAGCGATCGGTGCAGATGCTGGCCAACGTCAGGGCCGGTCAGCCGGTGCCCGACGCGATCACCTCGCTGTGGAAGGACCGCTATCTGCAGCGCCTCGATCTGGGGCCCTTCAGCAAGGACCAGTGCGTCGGGCTGATCGAGCAGGCGCTCGGCGGGCCCGTGGAAGGGCTAAGCGCGGATTTGATGTGGCGGGACTCCGGCGGCAATCCGCTGTTTGTGCGCCACCTGGTGGAGGGAGCGGTGGAGGCAGGCTCGTTGCGGCAGGTCCGCGGGGTCTGGCAGCTGCGTGGGCGGGCCGCGGTGAGCGCGCAGTTGGCCTCGCTGGTTGACGAGCGAATCGAGCAGCTGCCCGACGAGGTGGCACATGCGTTGGGGCTGCTGGCATTCTGTGAACCCCTCGACCTGGACACGCTGTGCGGCCTGGTGGGCTCTGATGCCGTCGAACAGGCCGAGAGGCGGGGATTTTTCCGTATCGTCGCGGACCGCGGAATCGGCGAGGTGCGGTTCAGTCAGCTACTCCTCGGCGATGTCATGCGTCGGCGCCTGGGTGTGGCTGGCGCCCGCCGATTGCGCGGTGAACTCGTGCAGGCGTTAGGCGACAAGCCGATCCGCGGGCCAAGCGAGCGGATCCGGTTGGCCGAACTGACGTTGGACAGCGACACGACCCCCGCCGTTGACCTGCTGGTGGCGGCTGCCGACGATGCGATCGCGCTGACCAACGTCACCCTGGGGGAGCGGCTGGCCCGGGCGGCGTTCGACCGCGGAGGCGGTTTGGCCGCCAGCGAACTGTTGGCTCGATCGCTGATGTGGCAGGGCAAGGCCGCCGACGCCGAATCCACCCTGAGCGTCTTTGACCCGGACACGATGGATGAGGCCGAGCTGCTCGGCTGGGGCGCCGTACGCATTATCAATCTTCAACTGTCGATGGGCGATGCGAAAGCCGCCCATGAGGTGCTCGAGCTGCTGCGCTGGCGGGTTAACACCCACGGACCGCGGCTGGTCGTGGATGGGCTGGAGTCGGCGTCGTTGGTGTTTGCAGGCCCGCTGGAGGAGGCTGTCGGAATTTCCCGCCGCGTACTCAGCGATCCGGCGGCGCCGCCAACCGCGCTGGGGTGGGCGGTTTTCGGTGGTGGGCTGGCGCTGGGGTTGATGGGGCGAGGCGATGAGGTCGCCGCGGTTGTCGAGCGGGGCTCAGGGATCGAGAACCAGGTCGACGGGGTGTTGCGACACCTGATGGCCTACGCCGAGGTGCGGGCCCTGGTCTTGCTGGGTGAGTTCGATGCCGCCGAGAAGCGATGCGCCGATAGCGTGCAGATCTCTTCACCCAGCCAATACCTGCGCTGGGGGCTTATCAACATGTTGGCTGGCACCGTCGACCTGGCCCGCGGCCAGTTCGCCACCGCGGCATCGCGGATGGAACAGACCGTCGCGGCGCTGACCACCGAGTCGGCGGCCTGGTGGAGCTATCCCAGATTGCTTTTGGCCCAAGCCTATTGCGCACTCGGCCGCGCCGAGGCGGCGGCGGCGATCATCGCCGAACTACGAAGCCGCACTGGTGGGCATGATGCCTGGCTCCACCCGCAACTGCGCATCGTCGAAGCGTGGCTTGGCGCGGCGCAAGGCAACGTCAGCGGCGCCATTGCCATGGCGATCGATGCCGCTGAACTGGCCCACCACTCCGGTCAACGGGCGATCGAAATGCTGGCCTTACACGATGCGGCGCGATTCGCAGACCGAACCTCGTTGCAACATCTGATCGAGGTCGCCGACACGGTGGATGGTCGCCTCGCGCGCGCTTATGCCGCCTACGGTGCGGCGCTACGCGACCGCGACCCCGTGGCCCTATATGCGGTGAGCGAAGAGTTCGAGCAAATTGGGGCGATGCTGTCGGCCGCCGACGCGGCCGCCCAAGCCGCCGAGATGTTTCGCACCCGCGACGATCGGCGCCAAGCCACCGAAGCCGCGGCCAGGGCCGACCGCATTGCCAACGCCTGCGGTGGGATTCACACCCCGGCCCTGGTCGTGGCCGCCCAGCCGCTACCGCTGAGCGCGCGGGAGCGCGAAATCGCCAACCTGGTGGCGGCGGGACTGAGCACCCCCGAGATCGCCCAGCGGCTGACACTGTCGCCACGAACGGTCGAGGGCCACATCTACCACGCCTGCACCAAACTCGCTGTCCCCGATCGCAAATCGTTGGCGGCATTCATGCGCCGCGCCACCCGCGCCTAACAGCTCTGGTTGCTACTCATCTCACCCATAACCAAAGCGAACACCTCGCTGCCGCAGCACCTCGCACATCGACATGGGCGCCGCTCGGCGACGGTATCGAACTCCTGCACGTAACAACTTACGTACGTGCCCTGCCGCACATCAGGTTGTGAGCGCAACCACCACTCTCCGGCTGAAAGCCGAGCTGGCGAGCCGAAATCCGTTGGCTACCGTGTCATTCCCGTCTCGCTTCGCGACCCAACCCCGTTTCATCGCGTCCGCCGCCCGCTGGGGCAATGCGTAACTGTCGGCGTCCAGCAGCAGTCCAGGTCGGCGAAAACGCGTAGCCAACTACGGATGTGCGCCACCAATCACCGCCGTACCGTTACACCATCACTCGCAAACCGGACCATGTCCGCCCGAACCCATGCCCGGCCAGACCGACGCATGAGGGGAGCACCGCCGCATGAGGGGAGCAGCCTGACGGCCCAGCTGGCAGGCTGCGCGGCGGTCGCCTTCATCGCCCCTCGGCGGTGGCGCTGGCGGCGACCAGCCATCAATCATCTGGGCCCGCTAGCGATCAGCGGTCTTCGAAAGCCCCCGCCTAGAACTTCCACGAGATAGGAGAAATCACCGTGGTACTTGTGCCTACACCCGGGCCCAACGGCTGGATAGTTCAGGCCGACGCCCCTGGATCCGCAGAGATGGCCAAGGACTTCCAGACCGCGCGCGACGCCGAGAGGCTGGCCGAGCTGCTGGCCTATACGTTGCTCGGCGCGGTCATCAATGGGTTCGCACCTGGATAGTGCTGGTGGTATTTCGGTCATCAGGTTCGACTCCCAGGAGCTGAACTTCTTTGAACCCGACGCGGAATCCGACGCGCACGCGGTGCCGGTACCCCGCCAGGCATGGTCGCGAGCCTGCAAGATGGCGTTGATACCAGCTTGGCGATGGCGCGGCGCAGATTGCCGCGGGTGATGAAACGAAGACGTACGTGGCGCACTGCGGGCGCGGATTCGCCGTGCTCACCAGTGCCACGATCGCCTTGATGCATATGTTGGTGCCTAACGCGAACAGGCACAAAAGGATTCGACGGCGTAGCGTGTCGCGGTCGACTACCTCCCGGGAGGTCACCGAGGTGAATTCGCTGGTGAACTCGCTTAGGTAGTCGGAGTCCTTGAGGACGTCGAGCAGATCCAGGGTGCCCAACGGCGCTTCAGCAGTTCTGGGCCCCTACGGTTCGCGGGCCAAGTTGCCGAGTGGCACAGAAAGGGTCAATCAATGAAATTTCTGGACCGGTGTCTGTATTTCATGGCAGAACTAGCTCGTTCAGCGCCCGCCGGGCAAGACAGGCGAGGCCCGAGCGGATGTCATCGCAGCTGTACTGAACCGTTCAACCATGTTTCGATGCGGCGTTGTCTGCCGCACAGCGCATTTCTATACTGGACTAGTGTCTAGAGTAGTGGCTTCTCCCGCCAGCACAGTGGCCGGCGCAGGTGGTGCCCGCCGATCGGATCGTCGGCCGGGGCAAACGATCCGCAAAGTCCTCGACGCCGGGTTAGAGGAACTGCGCGAATCGTCGTACGCCAACCTGACGATGCGTGCGGTCGCGAGCCGCGCCGGAGTGTCGCCGGCTAGCGCCTACACCTACTTTCCGTCGAAAAGCGCGCTGGTGGCCGCGGTGTACCTGCGCTTTCTGCAGGCACTGCCTTTGCATACCGATGTCAACGACACCACCAAAACACGAGTAAGCGCGACCATGCGGGATATGGCAATCGTGGTCGCCGACGAGCCCGAGCTGACCACCGCATGCGGCGCGGCGCTCATGGCCGACGATCCGGCGGTCAAACCGCTGCGCGAACAGATCGGCGAAGAGGTATCCAGGCGGGTCGGCGCTGCGCTGGGCCCGGGCTGGCCACGCGCGGTGAAATCAACACTGCAGATGACATTCGCCGGTGCTCTGATGACGGCCCGGTTCCTCAGCTACGAAGAGATCGCCGGTCAACTCGACGAGGCAGTCAACCTTATTTTGGGAGCCTCTGTTGCCTGAATGGCTAGCGGCCCAGACGAGTTCGATCGCGCAACGCAACTAACGGAACGCGTCGACGAACTTTGAGGAGAGTCATGGGTGATAGCGGCTTTAACCTGTCGACGGTGTTTGCGACTCTGGCAAAGACACTTTCGGATCATCGTGCGGTGATCTGGCGGGGCCAGGAATGGACGTACGCGGAGACGGACGCCCGCGTCGACGGCGTCGCGCACTACCTCACGTCTCTGGGCTTGGGATGTCACACGGAACGTGATCGCCTGCAGGGTCACGAATCCGGCCAGGACGATGTTGGGTTGTACTTGCGCAACGGCAACCAGTACCTGGAATCGATGATCGGCGCCTACCGGGCCCGGGTCGCGCCCTTCAACGTCAACTACCGCTACATCGAAGCCGAACTCATCTATTTGCTCAACAATGCGAAAGCTCGGGCGCTGGTATATAGCGGCGAGTTCGCACCACGGGTCGCGGCGATCCGCGACCAACTCCCCCACCTTGAATTTCTCATCCAGGTGGCCGACCATACCGGCCAGCCTCTGCTGCCCGGCGCTGTCGACTACGAATCGATCGTCGCGACACCGCCGCCGGCTAGCGGAATGCCCACTCCCAGCGGGGACGACCTGTACGTGCTTTACACCGGTGGCACTACCGGAATGCCCAAGGGAGTGCTGTGGCGTCAGAACGATGTGTTCGTCTCCTCAATGGGCGGGCGCTATTTCGGAACTGACGACGCGTTGGCGTCCTACGAGGAAGTGGCCGAGCGCGCGGCCAAGGCGCCCGGTGCCGCGTCGGTGCTGCTGATCCCGCCGTTGATGCATGGCGCCGCGCAGTGGGGTGCGTTCCAGATCATGACGATGGGCGGTTGGGTGGCGTTTCCCGACGATGTCGAAAGTATTCGGGCCGAGCAGATTCTGCGACTGGCCGAACGCGAAAGGATCATGAGCATCCCGGTAGTCGGCGACGCAATCGCACGCCCGCTCGTCGACGAGCTGGAGCGGACACAGTACGACCTGTCCGGCTTGGTGTCGATCAGCAATGGTGGTGCCGCACTGACACCCAGCGTCCGCAAGCGCCTTACCGCCGTGCTGCCGAACCTGCTGATCATCGATGCCGTGGGAGCCTCGGAGTCGGGTCTACAGATGAATGCGATGTCCACCCAATCGGCACCGCCTACCACAGCCACTTTCAGTCCGGGTTCTGAAACCGCGGTTGTGGCAGCAGATTTCAGTCGAGTACTGGGTCCTGGGGACGGTGAAGGGTGGCTGGCCCGCCGTAACCTGATCCCACTCGGCTATCTCGGCGATGCCGAAAAGACGGCCCGCACATTCCCGGTCATCGAAGGTGAGCGCTGGTCGGTGCCAGGTGACCGGGCCAGATTCCTGGACGATGGCCGCATCGAGCTGCTCGGCCGCGATGCCGTCACCATCAACTCTGGCGGCGAAAAGATCTTCGCCGAGGAAGTGGAAGCCGCGATGGCCGAGCACCCCGACGTCTACGACGTGGTGGTAGCCGGGCGGCCGTCGGAACGCTGGGGCAACGAGGTGGTCGCGATCGTTCAACTGGTGGAGGGCAAGGATCCCTCCGACGAGGAACTGCTGGGCACTTGTCAGCAGCACGTCGCTCGATACAAATTGCCAAAGCTCATCATCCGCACCGCCAAGGTGCAGCGATCGCCGGCCGGCAAAGCCGACTATCGCTGGGCCAAAGAGGTTGCTGCTGAAAGCCTTTCCACCGCTGCAGAATCCGATAGCTGACCCTTACCGAATCGCGTAAGCAAGCCGTGGCTGAAAGGTGACTGCGGCTATGCAGCCGGCGCCAGCTTCCTGGCGGGGTGACCTGCCCGGTGCGCCTTTTACCGAACCGCCAAGTCGGCTCGCCACCGACGATTCCCGCTGCTTAGACGTTATGATCCAGCTATGCTGATGACCGACAACGGGTTTGCCGCTCACTGACCATGCGCAGTCACGGTTGGGCAGGGAATACGCCGGCCTCCGACGAGGAGGCGATCGAGCGCATTCTGGATGCCGCGGACAGGATAATCAGCGAGCGCGGCTCAGCGATGCGGATCGCCGATGTGGCGCGGACTCTTGGTGTGACGCGACAGACCGTCTACCGCTACTTTCCCGGCACCGAGGCGTTGCTGGTGGCAACTGCGATGCGGTCGGCCGACGGCTTCCTGGGCCATTTGGCAAGCCATGTCAAGGGGATAACCGACCCGGTTGTGGCGGTGACCGAAGGAGTGGCGTTCTCCGTCGAACAACTGGCGTCGGACAATCAGGTCGAATTCGTGCTCAATCAACGCCACCGCGGCGGTCAGGCGATCTCCATCATGTCGGAAACCGCTCTGACGTTCGGCCGCTCAATGCTGCACAAATATGATGTGGATTGGGAGCAGCACGGTTTCGACGAGGCGGGCCTCGACGAACTGGCGGAGTTCTGTCTTCGGGTGCTGCACTCTTTCCTCGCCGACCCGGGTCGACCGCCTCGCAGCGGCGCCGATCTGCGGCGCTATCTGACCCGCTGGATTGGCCCCGCGATCGCCTATCCGCAGATGGCCCGTGCGATGGCCGCGCTTCGGAGCCCCGAGCCGCGAGCCCGGCGGCGCTCTTCAGCGGCGTCCTGATTTCCTGGGAAAGACCTGCGGATCTGGCACGTCGCGCGCTGTAATCAGGCGTAAATACAGGTCAGACGTTAGAGTTGAAAATCGTGACGAACCACAAAGGCAGGACGGCGATCGCCGTGTGCGGCGGTGCAGCCATGCTTGCCTTCGCAGTCGGATACGGTCCTGGCGACGGTCCGACGATAGCCGCGTCGTCCAGCGTGACAGTGACGCCCGCACCTCCACCAACTCCCGGGGGTTCTAGCGGCGGCGCCTTCCCCGCACACCCCGCAGGCGGAGGAGCCTGCATTATCGGCCTCAACTGCGGTTGCATTCCCCGCATCACCTGCCCTACACCGCACCGCCGTCCCAGTCCTGCCGGCCCTGGACGTGATGCTGCTGGCAGGCCCAACCCTTAGTCGCTCCGGGAGTAGCGGTCAGGTGTGGCGGGCTGCCTCTTGAACGAGCTGGACGCGCGATGCAATGCCAAGTGTGGTGTAGATGTGCGTGAGGTGGGCTTGCACGGTGCGAGGTGACACGAATAGCAGGGTCGCGATTTCCTTGTTGGCCAGTCCCTAGTTCTGCAATGTGAACGGGTTGTGCAAGGTGAGCAACGGATTACCGTCGCACTGCATATCCTTCAGCGGCGCCGACAACCGGGCGAAATCAGCTGTGCAGGTATTCACCGGCGGATCCCTTCGCCGACCCAATGACCATACATCGTTATCATTATGTACGACGAGAGGCCGGTTTGGCTATGGTCAGTGCCTACCGCAGCGCAGCCTCGAGCATGCTTTCGCGCGTCTCAGTGCGGCGCCGTTTGGTACCGGGCCCCACTCGGGCACGGCTGGTTCGGCCACACTGCCGACGGCACTGTGCCCTATCTGGGTGTTGGTGCCGCGCGACGAAAGGCGAAGAGCCGCCGTTCGGCTTGCCGCGGGACGTTGCATCGACGCCATACATAGTACACAATATGTATTGTCGCCTGGATCGCCGGTCTGACTGGACGACGACGCACTGTCCGCACGAGGCTCAGAAGGCGGGTGCCACGATGACGGATCTCCAGGTGAGGCGAGTTCGGTTTGACTTCGGCAGCGAAGACGTCCCGTTCAATTGGCAGCCGGAGCGACCGGCGTTCGGCATGCAATGCAACGTAATCTCGTTTTTCGCACCGGGATTCGAGAAGTTCATCGTCGACGCGACACGCGAGGCGATACCGCTGATGCGTAACCCCGAAGATGCCGAAGAGGCAGATGCCTACCTGCGCCAAGAAGCTCAGCACTCGGCCGATCACGTGAGCCACGTGCGTGCCCTGAGCCGGCGTTGGCCCGGCCGCAACAGACGATGAAAGAGGTGACCGCCTCCTTCGACCACCTCACCGCCACCAAGCCATTAGCCTGGCGGCTGGCTTATCCCGCCGTGGTCGAGGCGACGTTTACGCCCTACTTCAAGGTCTTCCTCGACCACGAGGACAAGCTTTTCCGGCCGGGCGACGAGCGTGTCGCGTCGTTGTTTATCTGGCACTTCGTCGAGGAGATCGAACACCGTAGTTCAGTCCTGCTGGTCTACAACGCCGTGCACGACAGCTATCCGTACCGCGTGAAGACCATCGGCGGCGTCATCAAACACGGTGAGCGAGCTCCTATCGATCATCTCCAGCGGCTTTAAGCGGCACGTGCCTACGGAGGACGGCGGCGAGTTCGGCCGCCTGATCCCAAATGGCCTGTCGGCCAGGGCAATTCGCGATGCCATTAAAGCCGCGCACGAACTCCAGAAACCCGGACAGGGCACGTACGCCGGCGTGCCCCGGCGCGAGGTCCTCGGGATGCTGGCCGGCCTGGTCCGCTCCCAAGCGCCCAACCACAATCCGAAATACGAAAAGCTGCCTGAATTGGCTGACCGCTGGTTCAAGAAGTACGACGAGAACCCGAAGATCGCCGCCCGGTGGTACACGGTCGGCTCGGGCGGCAACTGAGCTCGCCCTCCCCCAGCGAGCCACCCAAGACGAGTCAGCCGAGCTTCTGATTCCCGACTAAGCCACCGACCACACCCATTCAGTGGTTGATCTGTTCCCCGGGTTCGGCGATCCTCAACGGGCCGACGTTGACGGCCTGAGCCGAAGGAGGAATAAACGTGGCTGGTCTGGGACAGATCGCGTTGAGCAGTGCACCCATTTTTGGTGGCGCAATGCTGGCCATCGCGGCCGGGCAATTCAGAGGCCCGAACTATCGAGGGCTGATCAAGGAGGACATGGACATGCTGGATCGGCTCCCGCCGGAAGCCACGACTAGACGCGCCGACCTGCAGCGCACCATCGATGCCCGCATCGATGACCTGGTCGATGCCGCCGATAGGAGCCGCGCGCTGCGCAGGGCCGCAGTGTCTTACCAGGGCAATTGGCGAGACATTGTGCTCTTCCTCTGTGTGCTGTTGTTCACCATCATCTGGTGGGAGGTCGACCACGGCAGGTCCAATTGGCTGCTTATGTTCATCCTGCTGATCGTGCTGTCGGTGGTGGCTGCCGTATACGCACTCCGCGGCGTGTTGCGTGCCGCCAGTTCGTTCGCGCGTAGGCAGCACAGTGACGACGGGCAGCATCGACTTCCTGGTGCGGACGTACCAAAGTAGCCCGACCAGCTTGGTCGACTCGGGTGATCGGGGACGCGGCCGAAATCGACCTCCCGCTTGAGTCGCCGGACGGCCGTCTCGACGGAGCTGAGCTGCTATATCGGCGGCTGCTCGAGCCAAAGGCCACACGGTAAGCGCCCCGCTGCGCGACAATCTTTGCCGGCTGCACAACAGGCAATCGTTATCGAGATGTGACAAAATCGACACGTGAAACACCAGCTATACGGTTTCATTTGTATCGCGACGACCCCAGCTTGGGCACTGCTGATCGCACCCGTCCCCTCCGCGTCTGCCGAGCCATGCCCCGACGTCGAGGTGGTGTTCGCCCGCGGCACTACCGAGGCACCCGGCGTCGGCGACATTGGTCAGAATTTCGTCGACACGCTGCGCTCGCACGTGGGCGCAAAGTCGCTCGGGGTGTATCCGGTCAACTACCCTGCCAGCACGGACTTTCCCACCGCCATCGACGGGATTAATGACGCCGGCACCCACGTCGAGTCGATGGCGGCGACGTGCCCCAAAACCAAGATGGTGCTTGGTGGATACTCCCAAGGCGCGGCCGTGATGGGTTTCGTCACGGCGAACAGGGTGCCGGATGGGGCACATCTCGTAGAGATACCGCAGCCGATGCCGCCCGAAATCGCCGACCACGTCGCCGCGGTCGCCCTGTTCGGAAAACCGTCGGACCAGTTCATGAACACGATCGACGAACCGCCGGTCACAATCGGCGCGCGGTATACGGCCAAAACCATCGATTTGTGCGTTCCTAACGACCCGATCTGCTCTGGCTCGGGAGACTTTTCCGCACACGGCCAGTACGTCGAAGCGGGGATGGTTGATCAGGCGGTGGATTTCGCTGCGAGTCGCCTCGTCGAGGCAACTCCTGCGACCAGAACATCGGTGACGCCCTCGCCGTCACCGGCACCATCACACTCATCGGGACGCGCACCGGGACCAGCACCGGCGGCCTCGCCGTCACCGGCACCGTCACACTCACCGGGATCGGCACCGGGACCGGCAGCGTAAACCGCCTAACCGACCGGTGCCGGGCGACGCCCCCGGACCAGACCGCCGGGTCTGGCGTCGGTCAGTTCCCCGTCGGCGACGACGGTTTGACCCAACACCATGGTCTCGACGTAGCCGTCCGAGCGCTGGATCAGTCGCCCCGCACCGCCGGGCAGGTCCTCGACACGTTCCGGGTAGTGCAGGCCGATCCGGTCCATGTCGATCAGATTGACATCAGCGCGTCGGCCCGGCGCGAGCACGCCACGATCACCGAGCCCGTAGAAGCCCGCCGGGTCACCGGTCAGGCGGTGCACCGCGGTCTCCAGAGACAGACCCGGCCCCCGGGTCCGCCGCCTCACCCAATGCGAGAGCAGGTATGTCGTCATGCTGGCGTCGCAGATGATGCCGCAATGCGCTCCGCCATCGCCCAGCCCCTGCAGGCTCACCGGATCCGACATCATGTTGTACAGGTGGTCGTAGTTGTTGCCGGCGTAGTTGAGTAACGGAAGCAGTAGGAATTCGCGCCCATCCGCGCCGAGCAGAACGTCGTAGGTGACCTCCCACGGGTCACGGCCCTCGCGTTCCGCGATGGCGGCGATGCTGTCCTCGGGCGCCGGTTCGTAGTCGAGCGCTTCGCCGAGCGGGTACAGGCGCTTGAAGGTGTGTTTGTTGAGTTGGTCGGCAGTGGGTTGCGGCGCCGGGTCGGGTTTCTCGGCCAGGATCCGAGCCCGGATCTCCGGATCGCGCAGCCGTTCGACGCGCTGCTGCAGCGGCAGTTCCATCAGCGATTGGTAGGTCGGGCGGTGCCGGAAGGGATTCATCCGCGATTGGTGGCCCATCAGCATCCCGAAGGCGCGGCTGGCCACCTGCGGCCGGATGGCTGCGCCGTCGCCGTTAGCCTGGTGAACCGCGGCGAACCAGCTCCGCCAGTCGTGGGGATCCTGCTCGTTGACCATCGCCAGGAAGGTCAGCGGTATCCGGTATTGCCGGCCGAGCCGGGTGACCCACTCGATCTCGGCGTCGATCGAGTGGCGTTGGTCGCCGCCCATCGCGCCGCCTACGCCGGCCGGAACCACCTGCAGCACACCGGAACCCACCTTCGCCATGACTAACATCAGCGCGGCCAGCTCGTCTTCCTCCGAGTAGGTGCCCGGCACGGGTTCGCCCGACGCGCTGCGATGTCCCGCCGTGCGCCCGAACGACATGCCCAACGCCCCGGCCCGTAGGCCGTCGGCGACGATCCGGCTCATCGCGGCGAGGTCCACGCTGGTCGCGGTCTCCTGCGCGCGGTCACCCATGACGAAGCCGCGGACCGCCGCATGCGGGATCTGAGCACCCACATCCACCGCGCGGGGAATCTGTTCGAGAGCGTCCAGATACTCGCCGAAGGACTCCCACTCCCACGTGATGCCCTCCGACAGCGCAGAGCCCGGAATGTCCTCAACACCCTCCATCAGGTCGATCAGCCATTCGTGCCGATCGGGGCGTACCGGCGCGAACCCGATGCCGCAGTTACCCATGATCGCCGTCGTGACGCCGTGCCAGCACGATGGGGTGAGATGCGGATCCCAAGTGGCCTGCCCGTCGAAATGGGTGTGCACATCGACGAATCCCGGTGTCACAGTTAGCCCGTCGGCGTTCAGCGTGCGTCTGGCGAAACCGTCGACGCGACCAACTTCCGCGATGACACCGTCGATGACCGCGACATCGGCAGTACGCGGCGGCGCGCCGGTGCCGTCCACGACGGTTCCGCCCCGAATGATCAGGTCGTAGGTCATGACAGCCTCCTCGCCGGCCCGGCCTAGTTCAGGACACGACCATGGGCGCACAGATTGTCCCGCGAAAAGTTGGTGACCACCAGGCATGCGTTCAGGGGTGGAAGTATTCGAGGAGACTCGCATGATCAGGCATCGAGGTTGGTCGTGAGATTGAGGAGGTCGAGTAGTGGTGGATGGGCAGCCCGCACCGGTCGCGGACGTCGGCGGCGTGGCCTTCGACGTCGCCGATCGATTGGCGATCATCAACTTGTTCGGCGCCTATGCTTACACCTACGACGAAAACCTGTTGGACGACTTTCGCGCGTTGTTCACCGAGTCACCAGAGCTTGCCTTGGTGCATGGGGGCACCACGGTGTCGAGGGACATCGATACGGTGATGAAATTGCTCGCAGTCAGGAAAGCGGAGTTCAAGGCCGAAAACAACCAACGTCGCCACGCACTGAACTCCTTCTGGTTTTCCAGCCAAGGCGCCAGCGAAGCGACCGGCCGCTGTTATGTCCAGGTATTCGCAATCCGGGACGGTGGCCCGCCCACACCCGACCTGACGGGCTGCTACGAGTTCACTGCAATCAAGCAGGACGGCGTGTGGAGATTCAGCCGGTGGGTCCTGGCAATCGACCAGGCCCGACCGCGCGACGCCACGTGAACGGCCGATGCGCCAGATTCAGAAGCCGGACCCGGCGGTCTCGAGAACTTCGAGGACCGCATTGATGTTGGGCATGATGGTTGGACCGTAACTACTCACCACCTGCCCGAGCGCGCGGGCGATGTGCGGACCGACGGCACCGGCAGCGAGGACTTCCTCGGCGAGGACAATTCCATTCACCAGGTGCGCGGCGCTCAGCCGGCCATCGAGGGTGACCTCGTACCGCCAGTCGCCGATCTGGATTCGCTCCGGCTGCGATCGGAAAAAGCCTCGTCGCGCAGGGGTGAGAACTACTCCTGGAAGCCCGCAAAACACCTTGACCACCAGCCCAACTCCCCCGGGCCCGGCCAAGGCCGCCCCGACAGCGCGGCTGACCCGTTCGTGGTCGTAGCCGGTCATCAAACACTCATCGGAAGGACGAACGACGGCGTGATGGTTTGCGCCTCGCCGCTGTGACGCACCGCCGTTCCCGCCACGTAGAACTCCACCGTGTGATGTCCCCACGCATAGTTCGAGATGGCGAAATGCACACCCACCACACCGGTTCCACCGTCTCGCTCGGCCTCGCTCTGCATGCGTGACATCGCCAGCTCCCGGGCCTGGTAACTGCCCTGCGTCCATTGTGGCATCTCTGCGTTGCGGCCCACCTGGCTCAGCGTTCGCATGAACCCTTGTACGGCAACGTGAAACACGCAGTTGCCCATCACGAAAGCAACCGGTGTGTACCCGGATCGCAGCAGCGTCGTCAGATCCTGGCCTGACAGGTGGCTGGTGAACGCTTGCCCGTTAGAACGTCGAAATGCTCCCGGCTTGGCGGTGTATCGCACCGCCGTGCCGACCGCGATGAACTCGAGGTGTTCGCCCTCGCCCTGATGACGCCATTCGAGCCGGACACCGACCACTCCGTCCGCACCCAGCGAATCGGCCTCGGCCTGCATCCGCGACATCGCATTCCAGCGTGCGCGGTAGGTCGCGTCGGTGAGCACCGGCAGCTCCGATTGCTGCCTGATGCCGGTGAACTGGTAGCCGACGTGATAGACCGAGACGCCCATCACGAGCTCCACCGGTTCAAATCCGGCCCCATGCAACAACGCGAATTCATTGATCGACAGGTCAGACGTGAACACCTTTCCTGCGTGTGACAGCCGTTCGCTGGCGACTGGGTCGAGCGGGTTCGGTTGCATTGTCAAACTTCCTCCTGCGGTCCCCGACAGCGTAAAGCGTGTCGAACAACTCTGTTGAGTATTTGGCACCGCCCTAATGAGGGTTAGCGGGTCGGTCGTCGGGCAGACTTGCTACCGGTAGCGGCTGGCGGGTGAGCACTTCACCGCGCTGGATGTTTGAGTAGTTCGAGTCCTGCGAGAAGATCGTCGCCCCCGCCGGTTCGCCGGGAGAAGGGATCGCTGATGGGATGTCGTGCCCGCCGAAGCGGCGTGAGCACTGGTTCATTAGGGCGCTGATAGTTCTCCCGCGCTGCTTCCAGATCCGATAACTGCAGATAGGAGGGGTGAGTTGCTGTACGTGGGAGACGACTGGGCCGAGGATCATCATGATGTCGAGCTGATGGACGGGGCGGGGCGCACGTTGGCCAAGGCCCGGTTGCCGGAGGGCCTGGTTGGAATCGCTCGGCTGCACGCATTGATCGGCGAGCAGCTTCGTGAGGACGCCGAGGAGGCCGAGGTGTTGGTCGGGATCGAAACCGACCGCGGGCCGTGGGTGGCCGCGCTGACAGCCGCGGGCTACACCGTGTACGCGGTCAATCCGCTGCAGGCGGCTCGATACCGGGAACGGCACGGGGTGTCCGGCGCGAAGAGCGATGCGGCCGATGCGCACATCCTCGCCGACATGGTTCGCACCGATTCGCATCAGCTGCGCACGGTAGCCGCCGACAATCCCGGCGCTGAAGCGGTGAAAGTCGTTGCGCGAAACCACAAGACGTTGATCTGGGAACGCACCCGCCACACTCAGCGGCTGCGGCATGCGCTGCGTGAGTACTTTCCCGGCGCGCTCGAGGCGTTTGATGACCTGGACGCTTCCGACACGCTCGAGCTGCTGGGCAAAGCCCCTGACCCGGCCTCGGCGGCGAAGCTGACCCGCAGCCAGATCCGTGCTGCGCTCAAACACGCCCGCCGCCGCGACATCGACGCCAAGACCACCAGGATCCAGGCTGCGCTGCGCGGCGAGCAGATCGGCCGCGACGCGGTGGTTACCGGCGCCTACGCGGCCACCACCCGCTCGGCTGTGGCGGTGCTTACCGTGCTCAATAGCCAGATCAAGACCCTGCAGGGGCAGGTGGAGGAGCATTTTGGCCGGCACCCAGACGCTGAGATCATTCTGTCCCAGCCCGGCATGGGACCGATGCTCGGCGCTCGGGTGCTCGCCGAATTTGGAGATGCCCCAGGGCGTTACGCCGACGCGAAGGCGCGCAAAAACTATGCCGGAACCAGCCCGATCACCCACCAGTCGGGCAAGCGAAGGGTCGCCCTGGCCCGCTACGTGCACAACGACCGGCTCATCGACGCGCTGATTTCGCAGGCTCAGTCCGCACTGCAGGCGTCGCCCGGTGCACGCGCCTACTACGACAAACAGCGCGCCCGCGGCCTCGACCATTACCCCGCACTGCGCCAGCTCGCCAATCGGCTCGTCGGTATCCTGCACGGCTGCCTCAAGACCCACACGCACTACAACGAGGCAACCGCCTGGTCACACCACAACCAGAACCAACCAACCGCCGCCGCTTGACATCCAAGCTCCTGGGATGTCTTCTCGGTACCCGACAGTGCACGGGCAGTCGGCGTACAGGCCGAGATAGCTAAAATACCTATTTTTATAAGGCAAGGGTATTGCCCACTAGTGAGGCCAATGTCACGCTAGCTGCATGACAGAAACCGAAGGGTACGTCGACCAAGCGATCATGGGTATTGCAGAGCCACAACCCATGTACAAGGCATTGCGCGAGTCGACGCCTGTGTTTCGTTCGCCCCAGGCGGTGGTTCTCAGCCGTCTTGCCGACATCGAGATGGCACTCAAGCACACCGAACTGTTCTCGTCGAACATGGATGCGGTCGATCTCGGCAACGTGCGACCGCTGATCCCGCTGCAAATCGACCCGCCCGAGCACGCGAAGTACCGTCGCATCCTCGATCCGCTGTTCACTCCGCGGGAGATGGCCCGACGTGAACCACGTGTCAGCGAGCTGGTGAACGAGATGATCGACCGCTTCGCCGATCGGGGCGAATGCGACTTCCACGCCGAGTTCGCGGTGCCCCTTCCATGCACCGTCTTCCTGCAGTTGCTCGGCCTGCCGACCGAAGACCTCGACAAATTCCTGGAGTGGAAGGACGGCGTGATCCGCCCGGAGGGCGACTCCGGCTACAACCGCCGCCACGAGACCTCGGCACCCGTAGCACAACAGATCTACGACTACTTCGAGCGCGCCATCGACGACCACATCGCCATCCCACGCGACAACGTGCTGTCCGCGATGATCGCGGCGAACATCGCTGGCCAACCGTTATCGCGCGAGGAGCTGCTCGACATTTGCTTCCTGTTCCTGATCGCGGGGCTTGACACGGTGACGGACTCGCTCGACTGCTTCTTCGTGTACCTGGCACGACACCCCGACCATCGTCATCAGCTCGTCGAGCAGCCCGACATCTTGCCGACTGCCATCGAGGAGCTGTTGCGCTGGGAGACACCGGTGCCCGGCGTCGCCCGGGTCGCCATGCAAGACGTCGAGGTTGGCGGATGTCCCATCAGCAAGGGCGAACGGGTCAGCCCGTTACTCGGCGCGGCCAATACGGACCCGGCCGAGTTCCCCGATCCGGAGCTCGTGGACTTCAACCGCAACCCGAACCGGCACCGCGCATTCGGCGGAGGACCGCACCGCTGCCTCGGATCCCACCTGGCCCGCATGGAGCTGCGGGTCGCGTTGCGCGAATTCCACCGGCGCATCCCGGATTACGAGATCAAGCCCGGCGCCCAGCTGACTTACACCGCCGCGCTGCGGTCGGTGGAATCGCTGCCGCTGACGTTCCCGGTGCCCACGCTATGACCCGCGTCTGGATCGACGCTGACCGCTGCACCGGGCACGGACGCTGCTACACGCTGGCGCCCGACATCTTCGATGCCGACGAGGTCGGACACTCGATAGTGCGCGTCCGGGAAGTCTCCGGTGAACTCGAGCAGCATGCCGTCACCGGCGAGCAGAACTGCCCGGAGCAGGCGATCACGCTGTCTCCGTGAGAGCTCACCGCATAGGTGAAATACACTGCCTCACAACCGAAACAGCTCACCGGATAGCGCACTGATCCTCGGCCCGTTGGCCACACCAGCGAGACAGGACCGCCGACAGTTGCGCGGCCACCGGTGGCCGGCGCGTGGCCCATGCGATGTAGCCGTCGGGACGGACCAGCATCGCCGCAGGAAGTGTCGGGTCGGTGTGGACCGCGTGATCGACGCCGGGCCAGTCGACCGCAATGCTGTCCGGGCCCGCGGCCGTGACGAGCAGGAATCGCCCACTGCGCAGGACTTCGTACAACCTCGCGCCGTCGCATTCGATGTCGGGCATGCGCCGCCCCACCAGCCTGTCGTCCCCGCGCCGCCGCGGATAGGCGATGCCAATGCCGCTAAGACGCTCGGCCGCCAGCCGCCGGCTGAGCGGGAAGTGGATGATTGCGCGTGTGGCGAAACGTTGCAGCGCTCGACGTATCGCGGAGCGGCCCAGCACGAGCTTGTTGAGCGCATCTGTCATTGCCAGCACGCCGGCAACGACGGGATGCCGCTCGGCCTCATAGCTGTCCAGCAGCCAGGCCGACCCTGTTCCGCGCACGCGGAGGGCACGCTGTGGCGGCAGCCGCATTCGATCGAGCGGCCGCGCTCACTGCGGCACCCGAGCTACGCGCTTCACGGTTGGCCGATGCCGCCGGTGCCGCGTGGCTGGCAGGGCAGCCCGATCGCGCACAAGCATTGCTCGAGCAGGCCGCCCACCTGGCCGGCGCCGCGACGCTGCAGGCACGCATCGCGCATTTGCGTGGCTCGATCGAAGCCAACTGCGGAGCTCCCTCGACCGCATACGCCATCCTCGTCAACAGCGCTGAGCTTGTCACCGCGCTCGACCCCGCGCGCGCGTCCCAAATGCTCAGCGAGGCAGGCCAGCTCGCCTGGGCGACCGGCGATCTGGCGCGTCTCAGTGAGGTGAGCCGGCGACTCGCGGCGTTGCCCGCAGGTGAAGACACCGGCACCGTTGGCGCGCAAGTAATTATGGGCCTCTCCGGATTGTTGCATGGCGATACGACCGCCACCGCAGCCAGGTTGCGTGAAGCTGCCGATCTGGCCGGGGCAAGCAAGGAGCCGCGGGCACTTATGGGCGCGGCCGCAGGGGCGATGTTCCTCGGCGACGACTCCCGCGCCATCGACCTGTTCAGTACCGCGGTCGCGCTGACCCGAGCCGCCGCCGAGGCGGCAAAGCTGCCGCTCCTGCTCGCGCCGCTGGCCATGGTGGAAACGTTGACGAGCCGCTACAACGCCGCGCTGGCAGACGCGACCGAGGGTCTGCGACTCGCCGAGGAGACCGGACAGCACAACCCCGCCGCTCATCTGCGCAGCGTCCTAGCTTTGATCGCGGCCGTGCAGGGCCGCGCGGAGGAATGCCGCGACCAGGCCGGGGTGGCGCTGACGCAGGCGATAGGGCAGCGCCTTGGACCGCACGCGGCAATCGCCTCGTGGGCACTTGCCATGCTCGACCTCGGCGCAGGGCGCCCCGGTGAGGCTTTCGACCGGCTGGCGGCTCTGGCCGCCGCAGGCCCGGGTGAGGGCAATCAGATCGTGATGTTGATGGCCACCGCAGACCTCGTCGAGGCGCCCGTGCGCACCCGGCAGCAAACAGCGGCAACCGCCGGCCTGAACAAGCTGCAAGTATGGGCGACCGACACCGGCGCGCTGTGGGCGAAAGCGCTTGCGGCCCGTTGTTACGGCTTGCTTGCAACCGACGACGACCAGGACCAGCACTTCGCTGAGGCTCTGTGCCTGCACGCCCCGGGCGGGCGACCGTTCGACACGGCTCGCACCCAATTGTTGTATGGCGAAAATTTGCGACGGCACCGCCGGCGGGCAGACGCGCGCAAATACCTGCGCTCCGCACATGAGACGTTTGAACGGCTCGGCGCTAAGCCGTGGGCCGAGCAAGCTGGCAAAGAATTACTGGCCACCGGCGAGACGGCTCGCAAGCGAGATGTCAGCACGACGGACCAGCTCACACCTCAGGAGCTGCAAATTGCCCGATTCGTCGCCGAAGGAGAGACCAACCGCACCATCGCCACTTTGATGTTCCTTAGTCCCCGGACCGTCGACTACCACCTGCGCAAGATCTTCATGAAGCTCGGTCTGTCATCGCGCGCCGAGCTGATCCGCATGTTTTTGAGCGACGACACGCTTGCAGGCCAACCCGCTACCCGGTCTGGCTGCGCCATCCAAGGATTTGCCTAAAGGTGACTCGCGGCGAAAGTTGCCGCCTGGTCAACCATCCCGTCGTCCGTGTACGCGTTATGTGCGGCCCAGTCCCCTCCGTCAGAGCAGACCGGGTCGCCCGCGGCGCACAACTCGGTGGTCTTGGGTACGTACAGTGGGCCGATGATGATTGGCGGCGCACCGATCTGGTTCATAAATCCATTCGACGGCGTTCCGAAGAGCGCGACCGCGGCGACGTGATTCGCGACGTCGGGCGGCATCGGCTTGGGTGCGTCCGAAGGTGCTCCATCCGGGATTGTCGCCGATGTGACAAAACCCACGATGGCCGCGCCTTGGGAAAAGCCGCCGAGCACCATCTTGGTGTTGGGACAACTCGCCGCCATGTGCTCGATATGTGAGCCTGCGTCATCGATACCGTCCATGGCTGTGGGGAAATCCATGGTCGCCGGGTAGTTGACCCCATATACCCCCAAGGACTTCCCGCCCACGTTCGAACGCAGCGAGTCGGCGAACGCCTGTCCGATTTCGCCCACGCCAGGTGGCTCACCGGTACCGCGGGCAAACACCACCTCGACATTCGGACATGCCCCAGCTGTTACAGATGGGGCCGCAGATGCTGACGGGACGGGTGCGGTCAACAGTGCCCACGTCGCGACCACCGCTGCACCACCGAATCGACGAAGAATTGTTGCGCTCACTTCGCGATGATTCCCGCTCGTTATATTCCCCAAACCGGTAGGGGGTGCATCGTTCCGGGAAACAGATGGTTTCGCTTCGTTGCTACTCCGCTCGTCAAAACGAAGCCCAATTCAGGATCGGTTAGCTCAACACCCGGCGCCAGTGTTGCTAGCCAACACGGTCGGCTGAGGCGCCCGGGGTGCGGCTCGCCCAAATAGGTGACTCGGTTGAATCAGAGGCACCTCCCACGCTCCACGTGCAGCGCCATTCGGGTTGATAGTTTCACGTGCCCGTCGACGCGTTCCCGTAGTCCTCGCGAGTCACGCTCGCCGCGAAGCACTTTCAGGCACGTTACCGGTAACAGGCACGAAGTAACCCCTGCTAGGCCGGATTGCCAGAACAGCCACGATCAACACAGAACAACCGCGTGCCCAGCACCTACCAGCATCGCCAAGATCATGTGGTACCACACAAGGCCTACTGCAGATAGGAAGAGCCTTACCATCCAGACCCGCCAAGGAGCGAATCCACCCACAACAGTGATAGGCGAATACAACCGTTATCCGCAGCTCAAAGTAGATTTTCCCGCGCCACCACGTGGTATGCGCTTCCACCAAATTCCAATGCCGGAGGACTCGACACCAAGCAGTAGCACGAGTACATCGAGAAACCGAACATAAACGCGATGAGCGATGCAACCGTCACCGTCCACGGCCGTCTCGCTCCGCCGCTGCCGATTCCGGCAGCCGATCTCGCGGTGTCGAACCAATCCGGGGTCGGCCTCGTATATCCCATATCGGTGTCGTCGTGCAGCTGCTGGGTACCAATGGTCTCGACCGCGCTGGTGGCGGCCGTTGCGCGCGCAGTTGTGCGCTCTCTCGCGGGAGGATCATGTTTGGACAACTCGACACCTTAGATAGGCCCAGGCACCGGTTGCTAACCATCGAACTCCGCGACGTGGTGCGCGAGTACCGGGTCGGCGGTCAAACCGTGCGTGCACTCGACGAGATCAGCCTCGGGCTGGAGGGCGGGCAGTTCGTGTCGATGGTCGGACCGTCGGGCGCGGGCAAGAGCACGTTGCTGCATTTGCTCGGCGCGTTGGACTCGCCCGATTCGGGGTCGATCACATTTGACGGCGACGAGATAGGCCAGCTCAGCGACGAGCAGCAGTCAGAGTTCCGCCATCATCGCGTCGGGTTCATCTTTCAGTTCTTCAACCTGTTGCCGACCCTGTCGGCGTGGGAGAACGTGGCGGTTCCGAAGCTGCTCGACGGTGTCCGACTGGGCAAGGCCAAGCCGGATGCGATTCGGCTGCTGGACCGGGTCGGGCTCGGTAACCGGACCCAGCACAGACCGGCCGAACTGTCCGGCGGGCAAATGCAGCGGGTAGCGGTGGCGCGGGCATTGATGATGGACCCACCGCTGATCCTCGCCGACGAGCCAACCGGGAACCTCGATTCCACAACGGGCGCTTCGATCTTGGAGCTGCTTGCCGAGGTGGCGCACGAGGACGGCCGCGGTCGGCTGGTGGTGATGGTCACCCACAACTCGGATGCCGCCGAAGCGACCGATCGGGTGATCGCACTGCAAGACGGTCGGGTCGGTTCCGACGAGCTGTCGGCGGTCCTGAGGTGAGACCGGGCTCGGCGTTAACGGCTGCGGCGAGCCGGCTGCGGCTGTTCAGCCTGCGCGAACTTGCTGTGCATCGTCGGCGCACGTTCGCCTCGATCGCCGTAATGGCAGTGTCCGCAATGTATCTGGTCGCGGTGTTCGGCATCTTCGGGTCGATCACCGGATCGGTCAATCGGCTCGCCGATGGGATCGCCGGCATTGCCGCCCTCGAGGTGTCAGGCATCACCGACTCGGGGTTTCCCGACACGGTAACGGCCGACGTAGCTGCGGTCCCCGGCGTCGCGGTCGCGGCACCGATGATACGAACGTCTGCATCCACCGCGTCGGGGCCGGTTCTGCTGTTCGGTGCAGACGCCAGCATCGGCGCGTTGGGCGGAGCATTGAAAGACGCCGTCGGAGGACAGCCCACAAATCCTTCCGGTCCATCCGGGCCGGCAAACGATGTCCGCGTCGGGCCAGGTGTCGGTCACGTGAAAGGCGAGACGTTCCAACTTGGCTCGAAGTCGGTGACAGTCACCGAGGTGCTCGGGGGCAAGCAGCTTGCCGATCTCAACGGCGGACACTACGTCCTTGCGCCACTTGCTTTGGCGCAGAACATTACCGGGCGGCAGGGCCAGCTCGACTCAATTCTGATCACCATCAAACCTGGCGCTGACCTCGCCAAAGTTCGCACCGCGGTCACCGCCGCGGTGAACGGCCGAGCCATCGTCGCGGACCCAAGTATGCGCGCCACTCGGGCTGGCGACGGTGTCAAGTTGATGAACTACATGGCCCTGATGGGTGCGGTGGTTGCATTGGTGGTCGGCGCCTTCCTCATCTACACCACGATGACCATGGCGATCACCCAGCGCCGCCCGGTCATCTCGATGCTGCGCGCGATCGGCGGCCGACGCGTGACAATCGTTCGCGACATGCTTGGAGAGGCGGTAATTCTCGGGGTGATCGGCGGAGCCATCGGGTCAGCCATCGGAATACTGATGGGCCGCATTGCGATTGGTCGATTGCCTGCGGCCATGACCCAAGGGCTCGAAGCTCGCGTCGAGTACGGGCTGCCCGGCTACGCGATACCGACCGCTGTTGTGGTCACGGCGCTCACCAGTGTGGTTGCGTCGGCGGTGGCCGCGCGGCAGGTGTACAAGGTTTCACCGATCGAGGCGTTGGCGCCAGTCGGGGTTTCAGCGGCCGACCGCGTGCCGCGATGGCTGCGGATCGCAAGCGGGGTTGGAGCCGTCGCGGTGTTCGCGGTGTCGATCGCGGTCGTCGTCAGCCAACGAGGCGTCTTGACCTTTGTCGCGATGTCTGCTGTGTTCACTGCCGAGATCGCGCTTGGCTTCGCGCTCACTATGCCCATCGTCAAAGCCATGGCCGCAACGGCCCGAGTATTTGGATCCGTCGGGGCCCTCGCGGCGGCGACAATCGAGCGTGCGCCGCGACGAGTGTGGGCGACGGTGATGACGGTGCTCATCGCGGTTGTCACGACCGTCACGATTACCGGTACGAACACCGACATGATCCGGTCGGCGCGGGGCATCTTCGCACCGGTCGCGGATGTCGCCGTGTGGGTGAGTGCAAATCCGCCCGACACATATCCCACCGACGCTCTGCCGCAAGGTCTTTCCGAAAAGGTGGCCGCGGTGCCAGGCGTGGCACGCGTCACGGAAGGCGCATTCGGGTTCGCCGAGGTCGGCGGTACGCGCGTGATGCTCGACGGGTTTTCCGCCGGAACTGCCGATGCGCTGTACCGCGCGCTCAACCAGCAGGTACGCAACGAGGTGCTCGCCGGTCGGGGCGTGGTGCTCTCGCAGAATCTGGGCAAGACCCTGCACGTCCGGGTCGGCGACCAACTGCGGATGCAAACGCCACACGGCGTGCAGCAGACAACTGTGCTGGCCCTGGTGCCGTATTTCTCGACGGTCATCGGCACTGTCGGGATGGGCCTCGATCAAATGCGAAAGTGGTTCGACCGCCCGGTGACGACCACACTCCAGATCGCTGCGGCCCCGAGCGTGGATCCGAATCGCCTATTGGCCGACGTCCGCCACGTAGTGCCCGCGCCGAACTACGTATACGACGGTCGCGCGGAGCTGGCCGGTCTCGAAGCGCCGATGCATCAGAGCATGTTCATCGCCAATGCCGTATGGATCATCGTTGTGTTCGTGGCCGCAGTCGCACTCCTCAACACGCTGACGCTCTCCGTACTTGAACGGCGCCGCGAAATTGGTGTGCTGCGAGCGATGGGATCCAGCCGTCGCTTCACATTGCAGATGGTGCTGGCCGAGGCGGCAGGCATCGGTGTTGTCGGCGGCGTCTTGGGGCTGGTATTCGGCCTGACGGACCAGTGGCTGTTCAGTCTGGTCAGCGGGGACATGATGAATTTCCAAGTCGCCTTCCGGCCGAGCTCGATGGCGCTGGTCTTCACGCTTGGTGCGCTGGCGATCAGCCTGCTCGGATCCGTGCCACCCGCGCGACGCGCGGCGCGACTGAACATCATCGAGGCCGTGGCCGTCGAATAGCTCCAGCCGCAGCGTTCAGCTCAGATATCCGCCCCACCAGGTGACATTAAAAGCCGAGCGGAAGAAGCGCAGTAAACAGCGGGGCTAATGGATCCGTGACAGGAAGGACGATCGAGCTATTCAAGAACGGAAGGACCGGACTTTGGAACGCGATTATTGTCTTGCCCGTCACCCCTAAACTTAATGTCGGTTCAGCCCCAGAAGTCACAGTACCCGTGAAGAGGGGGCTCGAGATAATAGTCGCGACGAAATTATTGTCGTCGGGGTCGGCAAAAGACTTGGTCGAGAACAAGCCGAAATTGGTGGTTTGACTCATTAAGTCTGGGTCGCTGGGCACGGGGTTGGTGACTGGGCTGAGGCCCAGCGCCGCGGCGAGCCGGCTCGCCAGACTATGCAACGACTGCTGCCACGGCCCCAGCTGCGCGGCGGCCGCCGAGGCCCCGGCATGATAGCCCGCCATCGCGGTCACATCCTGGGCCCACATCTGCTCATACTCGGCCTCAACGGCCGCAATCGCCGGCGCGTTTTGCCCGAAGAAATTCGACGTCACTAACCGCACCAGCCCATTCCGGTTGGCTGCCACGACCAGCGGATGAATCGTCGCCGCCCGCGCGGCCTCAAACGCTTCGGCCACCGCCCGCGCCTGCCCGGCCGCCCCCGTCGCCCGAGCCGCCGCCGCACTCAACCATCCCGCATACGGAGCTGCCGCGGCCGCCATAGCGGCCGACGCCGGACCCTGCCACGCCTGCTCCGTCAAGCCCGACGTCACCGACGAAAATGACGACGCCGCAGAGGCCAACTCGTCTGCCAACCCATTCCAGGCCCCGGCGGCCGCCAACATCGGAGCCGAACCCGCACCAGAAAACAGCCGCGCCGAATTGACCTCCGGCGGCAGCACTGAAAAATTCATCTTCGCAGCCCCTGTTAACTCGTTTTCCAGACCCCGGCGCGGCCACCGCCGCGGTAGAACTCAGTTTATACCTCGGCACGAGGTAAAAGGAAGGCTTCAAGATGCAAATATCTGATTCGAAGCATTACTCGTCGACCACAGTGGCAAATCCTTGCAGATGAGGTTTGCACGGAAATGGCACCGGTGTTCGAATACTGCGCAGTTCCCCGGTATCGAATCCGGCCGCGGCAATGGAATCGATGGTTCGGCGGTTCGGCTCGCAACCCGAAGCCAACCAGGACCATGGCTTGGCGATGAGATCCTGAAACCGACCCATCGCACCCTCTCCGCGGACATGCTCGAGGACAACCAACCTGCCTCCCGCTACCAGCACACGCCGGATCTCGCTCAGCGTCGCGGCTACATCGTCGACCGAGCACAGCACCAGCCCAATATGGACCGAGTCGAAACTGTTGTCCGGGAACGGAATCGACTCGCCGGTTCCATCCACGATGTCGACTGCGATGCCCTGGCGCAGGGCAAGACGAAACGCCATCTGCCGGAACGCGGCAACCGGCTCCACCGCGGCGATCGAGGTCACCGCGGACGGCACGAACTTCAAGTCGGTCCCCGGTCCCAGACCGACCATCAGCAGCCGACCAGTCGCATGTGCGATCGCGTCTCGACGAAACCGGTTGTAGAAAAAGCGGTCGAAGATCGGCTGGCCAAGTCGATACACGTAGGGGAACAGCGGATTATCGCGCGTTATCTGCTACCTAGATCCAGTTGGAATGGCGGATATTCGTCACGCATCAAAGATACATACACCGCCACTCGGTAGCGCCATCGGACGATGCCCATGAGGAGATCGAACATGCCCGGCGGGATCGTCGCGATGCACAACAGCGTCACCGCAGCGATAACGGTAAGCACCTGCAGCAGGGGCTCCATCGCCCAGCAAAGGAGTATCTGAGGGAGCGCCAACAACCACCACTTCACCAACACGGCCCAGTTCGTGAGCTGTTCTGGATAGTCGACTTCGAGGTCACCCGGGTACTCGGGCCGAGACGCCAGTGTGAAAGGCGGGTACTTGTCGGTGCTGTTCATCGGAAATCGGTAATTCATGACTCGCCACGACCAGCGCAGCACCCCGACATTGAAATCGAAGATAGGGCGCGGATAGCGTCCGGTGAACAAGATCGCGATGCCGGCAACGACCGTCAGCACCGGATACACCAAGTACAGAAGTATCAAGATGGGGTAGTGCGGAACGGCCAGCACGCACCACTTGACGAGCCAAAGCCAGCGTGAGGGCGCGTCGAACTCACCTCGCACTCGCACCGGATCGTCCGGGGTGGTCACCGGTTGCACGCTCAACCTTTCGGACGTGTTCACTGCCGGCCAGACGCGACAGGCGGTGCCGCCCCAAGCTCGCGGCTGATCTCCGCGGACATCCGGTGGTGACTCGTCCAACGCAGAAACATTGTAAGTGCCCAGGTCTGCAACCGGTCCGAGACAAACGTCGCCGGTCTCAGCACTGCCTCACCGTGGGCCACCTGCAGCGACGCCACCCGGGACACTGCACTGACCTTGCGTCGCCTGGTCTTCTCGTACCAGCGCAGCGCGCTCGAGAGATCGCCGAAGCCGTCGTTCGTTCCTTTTTGGAGATCCGACAGCGCCTTGCACAACACCATCGCGTCGAGCAGCGCCTGGTTGGTCCCCTGCGCGAGGGTGGGCGGCATCGTATGTGCGGCATCGCCAAGCAATGTCAGCGCTCCCCTGCCCGGCCGGGGAATCGGATGCCGAAAATGCGGGAACGGCGAACCGGCCAGATCATCGTCGGTCAACTTCGCGAGTACTCGGTCGACCGAGTCGGACCATCCGGTGAAATTGGACCGAATGACATCGATCGGACGTTGCGGTCTGACGAAGTCGTAAGACCATGGCAAGTCGAACCACCACTGCAGATCGGAGCCGCCGGCCGGCCACAGGCCGGTATTCCCGTGTTCGCCGATGATGATCACTGCGACGTGATCGTTGGCGACGTCCGGAAGCGTGACCAGTCCCTGCCAGCTGCACCAGCCGGTCGGCTCCGCGTCTTGCTCGCCGACGACATCTCGGACCACCGAATGTCGGCCATCCGCACCGATTAACAGATCTCCTTCGGCCGAGATGCCGTCTTCGAACTCGACCCGCACACCATTGGGCGTAGTGACGACACCGACCACGCGGGAGTTGCATCGGATGCGATCAGTCGGAAAGCCTTCCAGCAGCCTTTCCAGCAGATCACGCCGCGGGACCATCCGGACCGGTGCGCCCAGCCGGGTCACCATCGCGGTCACGTCCAAGGTGGCGAGCGGGCGACCCTTAGAGGTCAGCACCCGCACGCTGGACAGCAGTTGACCGGCCCCGTTCATATCGACGCCCAGCTGGCGCAGAACCGTCTCGCCATTGGACCAGATGGTTACGGCGCCGCCGCCCGCCTGCACATCCGACCGCTGGTCGAAGACGGTGACGTCATGTCCGTCTCGGAGCAATCCCCGAGCAACCGAAATGCCGCTCACACCCGCGCCGACAACAAGGATCCGAAGCGGCCGCGTCGACGGCGCTTCCACTACCGACAGCAGCTTCTCCGAACCTTCGTAGCGGGCCATATCTCGCACTCAGTTTCCCGGTTGTTTCGTCCCCACTCTTGAATCCATGACGACAGCGGTGCTGGTCAAGAGGGGTGGTAGAGAACTGACATGACTGTTGGCGCCACCGCGATCACGATCTTCCATCCGCCCTCCGAACCTGAGCGATTCGGTCGGTGGGTGGCCGGATACCTCTCGTCGGCCCGTCACTCTCCTGGATACGTAATTGGCCGCGAATCAGTTCAGGGCAGCAGGCAGCTCGATTGGGCTGTCGCGGTCTCCTTCGACAAAGCGGACCTGCTCGACGCATGGCTGGAAGCGCTGAACGCCAGGCCGTACTCAGCAAAGGTGAGATGCACGGATGCTGGCGGTGTGCCTCCGATCTGATCCTCTCCGAGGGTGAGCTGCCACCCGCCAACGCCGCCGTCTTCCTGCACAGCGTGGCACCTGGCAAAGAAAAGGAATTCGTGGCGGCGCAAAGCGATCTGACGCTAAGCAGCTCCGTCTTTCCCGGATACGAAGGCACCGCAGTCTTTCCAGCAGACTCCTCCGGGCAATGGATGTCGGTGCTCCGGTTCCGGCTCCCGCGTCCCCCAGCTCATTCAGGTGTGGCTGACAGAGTTTTTCTTGGTGCTGCCGTTGATGTTCTTCATCGGCAAGGTCATCGACATCCACGGCGCATTCGGTGTGCCTGGCACCGGCGAAGGGATCGACGGGGTGTTCTGGGGAGCTCTGATGGTCTCGCTGGTCTTCGGGTTCTTCTTCGTGCGCTCGCTGGTGAAGCCCCGGGTGGTACAGGGTTCGTGGACACCGGTGGTGCGCGCCGATGTCGGGCAGGTGACCGTCTACGGCGGCAACCGCGCCTCGACCGTGACCTACCCTTACCTGACCAGCCACCGGTCCTACGCGCTGCTGCTACTCATTACTGCCCCGATCCCGGCGGTGATGTTCGCGGCGACGACCAACCAGGGCGACAGCACGTTCTATTGGCGAGTGTGCGGAATTGTCGGGCTGACCATTCTCGCCTGCATGGCGCTGGCGCGCGTATTGGCCTGGTATGTCTTTCGATTCGGACGCCGCGAGCTGAAGGCGCGGCTGCGGGGATTGCCGATCTCACAAGGTCGGCTCGGCTGGGAAATCGCCTGGAAACCGGTGCTGGTCCTGGTGTGCTGATGTATGCGATCGCTTGCATCCCACTGGGCGGACTTTGGTTGAAAGAGAAACGCACGATCGCAGCCCTGCCCATCGTCACCGTCACCGACGCGGGTCATCCCGGCGACTATCGGCGGGTGGAAGGCACCGTGGCATCCAAGGCGGTCTATTGGGCGCCGCAGCGCACCGGCCCCGCGGCGGCAACAACTACGCGGGCGCAGGGGTGCTGGTGGCGCTGCCCTCCGGCGGTGAGGCCCTGCTGCTCGCCGATTCGATGGCGGTGCCCGACTTCAAGGGCATGATGAACGACGTTCACAACGGCCAACTCACGGCCACGGGCAAAGTGATCGATTACGTCACCTCCGATCAGCGGAAGTACTACGGCTTCGACGAGAGCGCGTTCCCAGCGGCTTCTGCCAAAGGCCGGGTCATGCTGCTGCTGTCTACCCCGTGACCAACCAACCGACCGCTGCGTCCAGGATGCGATGTACTGTGCGGTTCGGGGCCAACAAGTTCGGCCCGGGTCACTTTCCCGGTCGCCCGAGCATCACCGCAAGGAGCATGGATGCGATGAGGATCTCTCAGACGATGGTCGCCGGCGTGGTGGCAGTGACGACGCTGGCGGCAACGGTGGCCGGCTGCGGCAGCAATCCCACGTCATCAACGACGAAGTCGGGATCAGCCACCTCGGCGACGAGCACCCGCAGCTCAGCGCCGACTTCTTCGGCTCAAGCACAGCCGACCGACTACACCGGGATGTTGATCCAGGCAACAGATATCGATGCGCCCGTACCCTTCGCCGGCAGCCCGCCGACAAACAACCCGAATGGCCAACCCGGTGTCGCGACGACGTTCAGCACCGAAGACGGCAGTCGCGTCATTCGCGACACCATCCAAGTCCTGGCGGATCCCGCAGCTGCCACCAACGCGCTGAACTCAGCAAAGGCGGGACAGGGTTGGGTCAAAGACCCGAAAACGGATTCGGCCAACGTCGGCACCGGCGGAACGACGCTGTCGGGCAACTCACCGGACGGCTCCAAGGGGGTGACCATATTGTTGTTCACCGAGGGCAAGGCACTCGTCACACTGGAATTCGATGGCCCGCCCGGCTTGCTCGCGCCTCCGGACTTCGTCATCGACGTCGGCCAAAAACAAGACGCGGCCGTCAAGAAGGGGCTCGGCGGCTGACCTGGCAGTAGTGGTACCCGTTCGGCTGCCTGCCCGACCTGCGCAGTGGACGGTTGGTCGCGTCTGCAGCCGTGGATGGACACTGCCATGGATACCGCGGGCGCCGATGATCGGACTCGACGTTAACCCAGCCTCGCCGTCCATCAGTCAAGGAGTTCCATGAATGTCGTCAACGGCATGCCGGCTCATGTCCTACTGCTGCATTTTCTGGTGGTGCTCTCTCCGCTGACTGCCCTGCTGGAGATCGTGTGCGGCTTATGGCCGACCGTCCGGCGGGGTCACCTTTTGTGGCTCACGCTGATACTGGCCACTGTCACAATGGTATTGACGCCCATCACCATAAACGCCGGGCAGTGGCTCTACGGCTTGAGGACCAACCCCAGCCCCATCCTGCGCGAACACGCCGAGCGTGGCAGCGCAATGATCTACTTCTCCGTCGCGCTGCTGGCCGTCGCGGTCGTTCTGGTGGTGCTGCGCCTAACCGAACGGCGATCGGAAACGCGCCGGTTGGTCATCCACATCATCGTAGGGATAATGGTTCTTGCCGTGGGCATCTCGTCGATGATCCAGATCTACCGCATCGGAGATGCTGGCGCTCAATCGGTCTGGGGCGGCGAATTAGCGCGCCTGCAAAAAGCTAAAACCTGAGCCGTCCACTCACCCAACGCTCAGTGCAACGCGGGCCCACGCGTTGTTGCCGTATCCGCGCGGATTCCACAGCGACGCAGCTGATTCTGGCTGCAGCGCTCCGGTGTCGTCCCAGGCGCGCGCGGTGATGTTCAAAGGTCCCGGTTGGACGTCGAGGGTCAGTGACCATGGCCGCCATGACCATTTACTGGGCGCGGAGTGTAGGTCGGCTTGCCGCCAGGTGAGCCCGTCATCGAGAGAAACGTCGACGCGTCCGACCCTGCGGCCGTCGCCGGCGATCCCGTAGCCGCGGATGGTCAGCACACCCGGCGGTATGTGGTCGCCGTCGGTGGGGTCCAGGATGTCGCAGTTGAGGGCCAGCGACGACAGCGAAATCCCTTCGCCCGGCGCGGCGGTGTCGGCATCGGCCTCCGGCGGCAAGATGCGGTAATCATGGGCCTGAAAGTAGTTTTCCGATGGGCTGGGCTGCACGGTGAGACCGGTGAGCCATTTGACGCTGCGGGCGCCGATGTACCCGGGCACCACCACCCGAACCGGACCACCATGGGCGCGCGGAAGTGGTTCGGAGTTCATCTGCCACGCCAACAACACTTCCTCCGACATTGCCTTACTCAACGGAATCGAGCTGCCGTAGGCCTGGACGGGGCGAGCCTCCTGGGCGACGTCCGGAGCTTCGAAGGCGACATGTAGCCCGTCCTCGACATGCACTCCGGCAGCAACCAGGACGTCTGCCAGACGGACGCCGCGCCACTCCGCGGTTGAGATCGCTCCGTGGGCCCACGGGTCTTTGCCGGGGATCGGTCGTACTCGCAGCATCTCGGCACGCCGGTTGCCGGCACACACCAGCGTGGCCACCACACTGTGTTGGTCGTAATCGGTGGTCAGCCGCTCGTAGGTCAGGGTGAGCGGCGTAGCTACCAGACCGCCGACGGTCAGCCGCCACTGCTGCGGCGCGATCTCGGGGATTGGACCGTGGTTGCGGGCGTAGAACGCATTGGTTGGTGTGATGTCGCTACTCGCCAACACCGCGGCCGGCGGCTCAGCGTTGTACGGTGAGTGCCCACGCACGATCATGTTGTCGCGCTTACCCCACATCGCTGGGGTCTGAAACAGGGCGATCGTTGTCATGGTGGAAATCATTCGCCGTTTAAGGAGCCAGGAGTAGCGGGCTTGAGTTTGTGAACTCACAAGCTATTCTTGTGTCTCATGGAGACCTCACAAGGCTGCCTTGTATGCTTGCCGGTGGAGGATCGTCATGCCACCCCTTAGCGCTCACATGCCCGAACTGTCCGCGTTCGAGATATTCTTGGCGATCGCGCGGACGGGCAGTCTGGGTGCCGCAGGCAGGGAGTTCGGGCTGACGCAGCAGGCGGTATCGGCACGATTGACGTCGATCGAAGCGCAGACCGGCGTGGCATTGGTTGTCCGGACCCCGCGCGGATCGCAATTGACACCCGCCGGAGTTGTCGTCGCGGAGTGGGCGGATCGATTGCTCGACGTCGCCCAATATGTAGACGCGGGGCTGGCTTCGCTGCGATCGGAAAAGCGCAAGCGTGTCAAGGTGGCGGCGAGCCTGACGATCGCCGAGCACCTCATGCCGCGCTGGCTGGTGTCGCTGCAGCTTGCGACGAATCGACTGGGCGCCACCACGCCGCAGGTCATCATGACCGCGACCAACAGCGACCAGGCGATCGCCGCCGTGCGCGATGGAGCCGCGGATCTCGGATTCATCGAAACCCCCTATCTGCCAACGGGATTACGCAGCCGCGTGGTCGGACACGACGAGCTGGTGGTGATCGTTCCTGCCGACCACAAGTGGGCGCGCCGCCAGCGATCACTGAGCGCCGCTGAACTGAGCCAAACGCCGCTTGTGACCCGCGAAACAGGTTCGGGGACACGCGATTCGCTGACCGCGGCGCTACGCCACACGTTGGGCGACTCGACGCAGCAAGCGCAGCCGGTGCTTGAATTGTCTTCTGCCGCCGCGGTGCGTGCTGCCGTCATAGCCGGTGCGGGGCCGGCGGTAATGAGCCGGCTGGCGGTTGCCGACGATCTGGCGATCGGACGTCTACGCACCGTGGCGGTCCCCGAATTGAACCTGAGACGGGAACTGCGGGCCATCTGGGTAGGCGGGCGTACTCCGCCGGCCGGAGCGGCCCGAGACCTACTCACCCACATCACCAGCCGCGCTGCGCATTAGCGCCTCGGCTTGTCCGATGCAACATTCTCAGATATGTTGCATTCGTGGTGACGGACAGCTGGTCAACGCCAACACCAGCGCCGCCATCGCGGTGACGGTGGTGTCGATGATCTCGATTGCGCTCGGCCTGCAGACCGGCCTGCTGCTGTGGCGCGGCGGTCGCCAACTGGCTGCCGGCTCGCTTACCCGCTAGAGGTCGGCGTGACAAGAAATAACCGGAATTGGCGCCCACCGGCGCGATTTTGGGCGATCTGATAGTTCGGCCAGTGCGCCAGGACCGTGGCCCACGTTCTGTCGCGTTCTTCTCCGGTGAGCAACCGCACCTTGGCGGTGAAGTGATCGCCGCGGCTGCGAACGCTGGCCCGTTCTGCTGCTTGAAGATTCGCTGACCACGACGGGTGCTGCCGGCGGCCCCAGTTGGAACCCACCAGCACCAACCCATCATCGACGGGTACGTACTGGACGGTCGCCGTCCGGGCAAGACCCGTTTTGCCACCCATGGTGGTGATCTGCACGCAGGGCAGACCGGCAAGGTCCAAAACACCAACTCGCCCAGCACTCACAAACCGGAGAAAGGACTCGATACCTTCGGCGATCGGTCGGGCTGGCAGCACCAGCCGCCGGTATGCGGTCGGGTTTCGCGCCACTCGCTGCAGCGGATTCATGCGATTAGCGTATTCCCTGCTAATCGGACCTGGGAGTCCGGACGATGAAACTACCTTGGCAACCTAGGATTTCGAATATTACGACTCCCCCGCGCCGACGTCTCGGAGGCCATTGTGATCTGACGACCAGGCACGGTATGTCACAGGAGTGGTATAGCCCGTGGACGCGGCACGGTGGCGGGCAAGGTGACACGGCGCCCGCACTGAGGCTGGACTGATTAAATAAATAGCTTGATTTAATCTGCTGGGCGGTGTTCACTGAGGCGGTGAAAGCCGAGCGGATGGTTCGCTCTGATAGGTCGATGGGCACCCGAGAGGCGATCTTGTCGGCGGCAGAGTGGTTGTTCGCCGAACGTGGGATGTACGCCGTGTCCAACCGGCAGATCAGCGAAGCGGCAGGGCAAGGTAACAACGCCGCGGCCTGCTATCACTTCGGTACGCGCACCGACCTGCTGCGAGCGATCGAAAGCAAGCACCGCAAGCCGATCGAAGAATTGCGCGCGCACATGCTCACCGACATCGGCGATTCGACCGAGTTGCGGGACTGGGTGGGCACATTGGTGCGCCCACTCACCGATCATCTGGCCGCGCTGGGCACGCCCAGCTGGTATGCACGCTTTGCCGCTCAGGCCATGGCCGACCCCACGTATCGGCACGTCGTCACCAGGGATGCACTCACGTCACCGCAGCTGGTACAGACGATCGACGGCATCAACCGCTGCCTTCCCGACCTGCCCAAGCGCGTGCGTTCCGAACGGATGGTGATGGCACGCAATCTGCTGATGCACACCTGCGCCGAGCACGAAGGCGCACTGGCCGAGCACGGGCCCCGGTCGCGTTCGGCTTGGCCGGTCGCCGGTGAAGGACTGATCGACGCGATTGTCGGGCTGTGGCGCGCGCCTGTCCACGTCAACGTGGCTGGCGGCTAGCCACCGGAAACGAGGCAGGCCAAGAACCGAGGAGCACGATGACCGACATCTCGATCGGTACCGCCACCGATATCCCAGAGTTTCCGATGACGCGGGCGCCGGGTTGCCCATTTGCTCCGCCGCCGAAGTCATTGGCACTCAACGCCACCAAGCAGCTCAGCAGAGTCCGGATCTGGGACGGCAGCACACCCTGGCTGATCACCGGCTATGACGCGATACGCGCGTTGTTCACCGACTCCCGCACCAGTGTCGATGACCGGCTGCCTGGCTATCCGCACTGGAACGAAGGAATGTTGGCGACGGTACATTCTCGGCCACGTTCGGTCTTCACCTCTGATGCCGAGGAGCACACCCGCTTTCGCCGGATGCTGTCAAAACCGTTCACCTACAAGCGCGTCGAGGCGCTACGTCCGGCGGTGCAGAAGATCACCGACGATCACATCGACGCGCTGCTGGCCGGTCCCCGACCGGGCGACATAGTCAGCAAATTGGCGCTGCCCGTCCCCTCCCTCGTCATCAGTCAACTGTTGGGTGTGCCCTATGAGGACGCCGACTTCTTTCAGGAGCAAGCTCACCGAGGCATGGGCCGCTACGCAAAGGCCGAGGACTCGGCGAAAGGGGCTGCCTCTTTGGCGAAGTACCTGGCCAACCTCGTTCGGGTCAAGATGCAAAGTCCCTCAGAGGATTTGGTGTCCGATCTGGCTGAGCGCGTGAATTCTGAAGAGCTCAGTGTGCGCGAGGCTGCACAACTGGCCACCGGGGTGTTGATCGCCGGGCACGAGACCACCGCGAACATGATCGGTCTGGGCGTTGCAGCGCTGCTCGAGCATCCTGACCAGTTGGCGCTGATGCGAGACGCCGAGGAGCCGAAGTTCATCGCCACCGCGGTGGAAGAGCTGATGCGGTATCTGAGCATCATCCAGACCGGTCAGCGCCGCATTGCCATCGAGGACATCGAGGTCGGCGGTGAGACGATTCGCGCCGGCGAGGGCATCATCCTCGACATCGCACCGGCGAATTGGGATACCCGCCAATTCGCCAACCCGGACCGGCTGGACCTGTGCCGCGACGACGGCCCACACGTCGGGTTCGGCTACGGCCGCCACCAATGTGTGGGTCAGCAGCTGGCCCGCATGGAGTTACAGATCGTTCTGCCCACGTTGTTACGCCGTATTCCGACGCTGCAACTGGCGGTGCCGATCGAGCAGGTGCCGTTCAAGCACGACACGCTGGCCTACGGTGTCTACGAGCTTCCCGTCACATGGTGACACGGCGCGGAAACGGCCGTGATGATCTGACGCTAGTGGTACCGGATCGGTCCGGGCGACTCGCGGTCGTGACTGGGGCCAACAGCGGTTTGGGATTCGGCCTGGCGAAAAGATTGGCGGCCGCAGGAGCTGACGTGGTCATGGCGATCCGCAGCCGGCAGAAGGGCGAAGCTGCGATTGCGAAGATCCGTGAGACAGTGCCCGGGGCCAAGCTGACCATCAAACATCTCGACCTGTCATCGCTGAAAAGTGTGGCGGCAATGGGAGAAGAGCTGGCCGCGGATGGCCGCCCGATCGACATCCTGATCAACAACGCCGGGGTCATGACCCCCCCAGCGACAGCAAACCCAGGATTGCTTCGAATTACAGTTCGGCACCAACCATCTGGGGCACTTCGCATTGACCGGGCATCTGCTGCCGCTGCTGCTCACAGCGCAATCCCCGCGTGTAGTGACCGTCAGCAGCCTTTCCGCAACTCAGCGCAAGCTCGACTTCGACGACGCCAACGCGCAACGTGGCTATAGACGCATGCGCGCCTACGGGATAGCCAAACTGGCTCAACTGATGTTCGCAGTCGAGTTGGACCGACGCAGCCGACTCGCCGGCTGGGGACTGATGTCCAACGCTGCGCACCCCGGGTTGAGCAAGACCAACCTGCTCAGCGGCGCATCTTACGGTCGCGACAAACCGACGCTGCAGGCCCGGATCACCCAACTGACGTGGCGGCTTTTGCCGTTCATGTGGCTCGAAGTCGACGAAGGCATCAAGCCGGCGCTCTATGCGGCGGTGTCGCCGGATGCCGACGGCGGCAGGTACTACGGTCCGCGCGGCTTCTACGAAACCGTCGGGGGCGGAGTCACGTTCGCCGGAGTTCCCCGATTGGCCCGTAGCGAGACCGACGTGAAACGGCTGTGGGAGCTCTCCGAACAACTCACCGGCGTCACATATCGGGACTGACATCAGGAAGGGGTCAACATGGCGTTTGTCGGGCGCACTGACGTGCAGGATCCCGGTGCACAGCAGGACCAGTGGGAACGGTTGGCACGTCGCCGTGAGCAGCTGTACATCGACGATGAGCAGTTCCGGAACACCAGGCCAGACGAGCAGGTCGCGGCAGCAGCGCGCGCACCCGGACTGCGGATCGCCGAGGTCATGGCGACTGTGCTGCAGGGCTACGCCAGCCGGCCGGCCCTGGGACAACGTGCCCGCGAGGTCGTCACCGATCCCGCCACCGGCCGCTCAACGCTGCGCTTCTTGCCGCGATTCGAGACGGTCAGCTACGCGGATCTGTGGGCACGCGTGCAAGCCGCGGCCGCCGATTGGCACCATCACGAACAGCATCCGCTGCGTGCCGGGGACTTCGTGTGTGTGCTGGGATTCGCCAGCATCGACTACACCGCCGTCGAATTGGCATGCATTCACCTCGGGGCGGTGGTGGTGCCCCTACAGACCAGCGCACCGGCCACGCAACACCAGCCGATCCTCACCGAGACCCAGCCGCGAATCCTCGCCGTGGGTATCGAGTATCTCGAAACCGCCGTCGAGGCAGCCCTCGCCGGTACCTCGCCCCACCGCCTGATCGTCTTCGACTACGAACCGCGCGACGACGACCAGCGTGCCACCTACGAGGAGGCGTGCGCTCGGCTCTCCGGGGCGGGCAACCCACTGACCATCGAAACCATCGACGACGTTGTCACGCACGGAGTATCGCTGCCGCCCGCACCACTGCACGCCGCCCCAGCAGACGAAGACCCGCTGGCGTGGGTGTTCTACACGTCGGGCAGCACCGGCACGCCCAAGGGCGCGATGTTCACCGAGAGCCTGTGCATCGGCACGTGGCTCGCGCAGTCCGATCAGCCCGTCATCACGTTGGGCTACATGCCCATGAGTCACCTGATCGGCTACGGCTACGTGATCATGACGTTGGCCAACGGCGGAATCAGCTATTTCGCAGCCAAGAGCGACCATTCGACGCTGTTCGACGATCTGGCGCTGGCCCGGCCTACCTCGATGAGTTTGGTCCCGCGGGTTTGTGAAATGTTCTTCCACCACTACCAGCGCGAGTTGGACCGGCGCACCCTGGCCGGCGCCGATGCCGAGCAGGTGGGCGGGGAACTCAAAAAGACTATCCGCGAACACATCCTGGGCGGTCGAGTGCTGGCTGTGCGCTGCGGTTCGGCCGCCTTGTCCCCGGAGATCAAGGCGTTTATGGAAGCGGTGCTCGACCAGCACCTGTTGATCGGTTATTCATCCACTGAAATCGCCGGCGGGGTGGTCGTGGCCGACGAGCGCGTGCTGCGGCCACCGGTGATCGACTACAAACTTCTCGACGTTCCCGAGCTCGGCTACTTCAACACCGACAAGCCCTATCCGCGGGGGGAATTGGCGGTCAAGTCTTCCCGGTTCATGGCGGGCTACTACAACCGTCCCGATCTGACGGCCACGATGTTCGACGAGGACGGCTACTACAAGACCGGCGACATCATGGCCGAGGTGGGCCCGGACCGATTGCGCTACGTCGACCGGCGCAACAGCGTGATCAAGCTCGCCCACGGCGAATTCGTCGCCGTATCGCGACTGGAAGCGTTGTATTCGACCAGCCCCCTGATTCACCAAATCTATATCTACGGCAACAGCGAACGCTCCTTCCTGCTCGCCGTGATCGTGCCTACCGACGACAGCGTGGACACCTCGATGATCGCCGAGTCGCTGCGCCGGATCGCTCGCGAGAACCAACTCAACGGCTATGAGATCCCTCGCGACTTCCTGATCGAGACCGAGCCGTTCAGTCTGGCGAACGGACTGTTGTCAGGCGTCGGAAAGTTCTTGCGGCCCATGCTCCAAGCCCGCTACGGCGACCGCCTGGAACAGCTGTACGCGACCATGGCCGATGAACAGCTCAGCCAGCTGCGGACATTGCGCACGGGCGGCGCCGATCAGCCGGTGCTGGCGACTGTCGTCAAAGCTGTGCAGGTCACACTCGGCGTGCCGACCGCCGACGTCTCGGCGGAGGGGAGGTTCATCGACCTGGGCGGCGATTCGCTTTCTGCGCTGACCTTTTCGACTCTGCTTACCGACATCTACGGTGTCGAAGTTCCCGTGGGTGTGGTAGT
This sequence comes from uncultured Actinomycetota bacterium, assembly GCA_963728815.1. Lineage (GTDB taxonomy): Bacteria > Actinomycetota > Actinomycetes > Mycobacteriales > Mycobacteriaceae > Mycobacterium. The sequence continues at coordinate 139,918 of CAVSLH010000006.1, read as the reverse complement.
CGACCCGACTGGAGACCTGCTCAGCATCGCCAACCACATTCAACGTCATCGTGAGTCGGACGCTCTGCGGCCCACCTACGCGTCGGTGCACGACGCGGACAGCGTCGAGGTGCACGCCGAGGATCTCACCTTGGACAAATTCATCGACGACGACACCCTGAAGACCGCGATGTTACTGCCCCAACCCACCAGTGAGGTCCGCACGGTCCTGCTCACCGGCGCGACTGGCTTCCTCGGGCGGTTTCTCGGCATGAAATGGCTGCAGGCACTGGCTGATTCAGGCGGCAACCTGGTGTGCCTGACGCGCGGCGTCGATGCCGTGCAGGCGCGTCAGCGCATCGAGGCCGCTTTGGAATCCGATAGCGACCTGCTCGAGCGCTTCCGGACATTGGCCGAAGGGCATCTCGAGGTCCTGGCCGGCGACATCGGCGGACCCTACCTCGGTCTGGATAACGCCACATGGCAGCGCCTGTCCCAGACCATCGACCTCATCGTGCACCCGGCGGCTCACGTCAATCATGTGCTGCCCTACCACCAGTTGTTCGCCCCGAACGTCGTGGGTACCGCAGAGGTGATCCGACTGGCAATCACGGCCAGACTCAAGCCGGTCCACTACATCTCCACGATGGGCGTCAGTGCCGTGGCGCATCAACTCGTCGATGAAGACACTGATATCCGCCGCTCGGTGCCCGCCTGCGTCGTCAATGACAGCTACGCCAACGGTTACGGGATCAGCAAGTGGGGCCGGCGAGGTGCTGATGCGCGAGGCGCATGACCTATGCGGACTGCCCATTGCGGTGTTCCGGCCCGGGATGATCCTCGCCGACAGCCGCCACACAGGACAACTCAATGTGCCCGACATATTTACCCGGCTGTTGTTCAGTCTGGTCGCCACCGGTGTGGCTCCGCGGTCGTTCTACTGCGCCGTGAGCGTCGGCGATGGTAGGCGTCCGCACTACGAGCGCTCTCGTCATCTTTGATGCGCGGATCCTCGCGACTGCTCGGTGCGACCGCGCCAAATCGCGCGCGGATCAACGCCGGTACGTCCAGCAGCCAGGCGACCCCCATCACCGCCGCGTAAAGCAGGGTGTGCCGGGCCAACCGGTCCGGGTCGAGATCCGGGCCACCGCAGCGATGGACTTCTGCGACAAACAACTGCAGCAATTCGTCGAAATGGTTGTTCCACATGTCGGTTTCGGCTCCCGACATGGCTCCCCAGATGGCCATGCCCATGTTCATCTGGCCGACGCATCCCCAGTCCATCAAGCCACAGCGCAGAACGTCGTCGGTGTCTCGCCAAAACCAGGCGTTGTCGACGTTGGCGTTCCAATGGCACAGTGCGACATAGTCGGTATCGGCGGCCAGCTGGCGCACGACAAATGCCTCGTCGTGGATGAACCGTGGCACGTCCTCACGTAGGCGCGCCAGAAACTCGGGCGAACCGACATCGTCTGGCACTAGCCTGGGATGGGTTTCGACAAATTCGGCCAGCTGGGTCAACCTCCGGTCCAGCTTGTCCGTGCTGTGCGGTGTGCGGTGTCCCACCGTCGCGGCCTGTACGTCCAGCGGAAAGTGTGCGGTCAGGTTGGCCGGCAGGCGCCCGGATCGGTGAGTACCGGCAAGTCGGGCGACGGCGGTGAGCAACGCGCGATAGCGCTCAAGCGGTTCTGGCATCTCGTAGTCGAGGCATTTGTGGTATTGACGTTCGATTCCGTTGTTATCGAATCGAATTCGCTCGGTGATCAATATTCCCGTGCCGGTCTGGCGGTGGTAGTCGCCGAACTGCGCGCTGGGTACCGCGATGGGGAATCCGGGTGCGCGTGACAACGATGCGAACCGCACTTCCGGCTCCATCTGCGTCTTTCCGCGGTCACGTATCGGGTTGTCGAGATCGCGAGAGAACTTGACAAACAACTCGGTGTGCAGGCCCGGCGCAGCCTCGTCGTATTCGACCGACAGAACAACCTTGCGTCCCGTGCTGCCGCCGGCGACCTCGCGGAACCCGATAATGCCTGTGACGCCGTTGCCGTCCGCTAACACGCCTGAAACCCGAAATGCGTCGGTGAGAAACCGTGCCCCGCATGCCGAAGTGGTCACCGGTGACCCAACGGTGATCGGCGTGCATCGGGAATCACCAGGTCTGTTCGGCCGCGCGCACCAGCATGTGGTTGACCGCCACCCGGCGATCGCGCGTCACCATGTAGACCACCGCGTCGCCGATGTCTTCCGGCCGCAACTTGACCATGTCGGCGGTCTGACGCTCAATCGCCTCCCGCGCCGGTGTGGCCAGGTGGGTGAAGAGCTCGGTATCGACCGTTCCGGGACCCACCACTCCGACGCGGACCCGCTTACCGAGTAACTCTTGGCGGATGCCCTCGCTGAAGGCGTTAATCCCGAATTTGGTCAGCGAATACACCGCGGTGCCGGGTCGGGCCACCCAGCCTGCGGTGGAACTCACGGTGACCACGTCGGCCACACCGCGCGGTGAGTCCGAGGCCGCGTCGATCAGGTGCGGGAGCGCCGCTCTGGTGACATACAGGACCCCTTGCACGTTGACCGCCATCATGTCATCCCAGTCCTGTAGTGGCGCCTCGGCCGCGGGCCCCGTCCGCATCAGGCCGGCGTTGTTCACCAGGGTGTCCAGGCGTCCCAACTCTGCGACGGTACGTTGCACGGCTGCCGCTACTTGCTCGGCGTCGGTGACATCGGCGGGCACAACCAGCGCTGTGCCGCCTGCGGATTCGATATCGGTTTTCAGGTCGGTCAACCGATCGGCTCGGCGCGCCAGCAGTGCCACCGCAGCGCCTTGTGCGGCCAGCGCTTTCGCCGTCGCCGCGCCGATACCGCTGCTGGCGCCGGTCACCAGTGCCGCGGTGTGGGCCAGTGTCGCAGTCATGTCCCGCCTGTCGTTAGTGATCCGGCCGATGGCGAACCGGCGCGAAGTATCTCATGCAGAACGTAATCGGTGTCCTCGCCGAGGTCGGGGGCGCCCCGCGCAATTCGCGCCGGGGCCCGCGCCATCCGCCACGACGGTCCCAGTATCGGACGCTGGCCTTCGCGGTGATCGGTGACGAAGCGATACAGCTCCCGGTCCCACAGTCGTTGGTCGCTTATCACATCGACTGAAGTAGCGCTCTTGGTGGCCGGCACTCCTGCCGCCCGCAGGCGGTGTGCGAGTTGCTCGGCATCGTGGCGTCGGGTGAGGCGCGCGAGGTCGGCATCGAGTGCCTCGGTGTAATTACGTCGATGCCCGACGCTGGCGTAGCGCGGGTCAGCGGAAAGTGCCGTGGCATCTAGTACGTCGCATAACCGATGCCACTCAGTGTCGTTGGCCACGGCCACGGTGACCCAGGAGCCATCCGAGCAGGGGTAGCAGCCGTGCGGGCACATGTCGGGGTGGTTGTTGCCGTTGGGCCCGAGGTGTTTTCCGGTGAGACTTTGTTCGAGCAGGCAGTCCCCGATCATCGAGGACAGGGTTTCGACGGCCGACACGTCGACGAATTGGCCTGCGCCACTCAGTTCGCGGTGCAGCAACGCCACCACGGCCGCGTATGCAGCGGCCGCGCCGACCGTGGAATCCCCGTAGCGCATGCTCGTCCCAAGGGGAGGCCCGCCGGGGTAACCGACCAGCGAAGCGAGCCCGGCCAGCGCGGCGAAACACGGCGCATAGCCCGTCTGGTGGCCCAGCGGACCGTCGTTGCCCCACATCTTGATCGACACCGAGATGATGTCCGGCTTGATCGCCTTGAGCTGCTGATACCCCAAGCCCTGCCGCTCCATCGCGCCCGGGCGAAGGTTGTTGATAACGATGTCGCTGCAGCCGATCAGCTCGCGCAGCCGCGCCATGCCCTCCGCTGACTTGATGTCGAGGTCCACGCTGAGGACCTCGGGGTTGATGCTCAGAAAGTAGGGCGCGTGGTTGATGTCGGTTCCGCCGTAGGCGCGCATCTCCTCTGGGTTGCCAGCGGTTTCGATCTTGATCACTTCAGCGCCCAGCAGCGCCAGCAGTTTGCCCGCGTACGGACCGGCCCACACCTTGGTGAGCTCGACGACGCGTACCCCTTCCAGCGGTCCGCCGCGCGGGTTCTTGGGCGGCTTGAGTTGCGCCGACTTCACCGCCGGCAGCGCGCGGCGGGTATCGAGTCGGTCGAGTTCCAGCGCGGTGTGCTGGCCGAACGAGGGTGCAGCAGAGGTGATTTCAGCAGGTGATGCGCTCAGCACGTACGGGACGGTGGGATATGACGCGGGGCCCAGCACGGGGTGTCGCACGTCGGTGAAAAAGCCGCGATGACGGTACTGCGGCGAGTGGTGCAGATCGGCGGCGCCGTTGACTGGGACCAGCGGCACGCCCAGGCGCTGGGCTTGCTCGGCCGCAGCCTCTTTGGGCAAGTCCCGGACCCACGCCGCAAACCGCCGTCGAAACTCAACGACCTTTTCCGACGTGACGGAGAACTCGAGCCAGTCGTCGTCGAAAGCGTCGAGCCATTCCGGATGGCCCATCAGCCCTTTGACGCCGAGCCAGTGCGCGCGGCTGGTCATATACAGGTAGACAAAGCCGTCGGCGCAGGCGAAAAACGACGCCGGACCCTGCTGGTCGTAATCGCCGCGCTCACCCTCGGCCGGGACCTCGCCGGTGATGAATCGGCCCACGATGCAGTCGGCGCGTGACACCAGCACGGCATGCTCCGAAATGTCGATGAACTCCCCCTGGCCGTTGTGCAGACGCCCGAACAACGACGACGCGACGCACAGCGCCGCATCCAGTCCTGCTTCGTAGTCGGCCAGGAATCGGCCCGGCCCCTGCAGCGGCGGATAGGCAGGGTCGGCGTGACTGGGAGTGTGATATCCCCAGCCGCTGGCGTGAAATACGTTGATACTCCTAGCATTGTCGAACTCGGCGGCCGCTCCCTGCCCGAAAGGGGTGATCGAGCAGAACACCACATTCGGGTGTCGCTCGGCCCAGGACCCCGCGTGGTCGTCGATGACCGCGTCAGCGGCGCCGACGATCTTGTGCAGCCGCTCGACGTCGGCCGCCGAGGTGACGTCGAGAACTACAGACTGCTTGTTCGTGTTGAGGTAGGCGAACAGTGCACTGCCTTCGCACCCGGCGTCATCGCCCAAGATGGGCGCCATCGCCCGAGTGGGGCTGCCGCACCCCGGCGCCTCGATCTTGATCACCTCGGCGCCGAAGTCGGCCAGCAGCTTCCCGCAGTACTCCCCTGCGACCGACCCGGCCAATTCAATGACCTTGATACCGATCAGCGCCGACATGCCCGCCCTCCCAAAGCGGTCAGGGCTTCTTGCGTCCCGAGCGGCTCAGGCGCCACTCCGGCGGGAAGTTCAGATCGTTGTCCTTCACCACATTGTTGAGGCCCTTGCTGAAAGTGCCCTCGGTAAGGTCGACTTCGTTCTCCTGGTCGTTGGCGATCATCGGCAGCATTCCCTCGACCATGCCGGTGAGCAGGCTGCCGAAGTATTCACCCTTGTGCTGCTTGTACAACTCCAGGAAGGTCTTCTGCACTGCGACCGTGTCGGTGGGGCGAGAGCGCGAACACGCCATCGCATACTTCAGCGTCTCTGCTTCCAGCTTCTCGCGAGGCACCACGCTGTTGACAAAGCCGCACTCGTACATCTCCTTTGCGCTGAACGGCCGCCCGGTGAAAAGCATTTCGGAGAATTTCCGCAGACCCATCGTCTCCGCCCACCACCACAGGCGTGGTCCCCAGCCCACGTAACGGAAGGCCGGGTGGCCGAATAGGGCGTCGTCAGAAGAGATCACCAGATCAGCGTCGCCGGCCTGATAGAAGTGCCACCCGTAGCAGTAGCCCTTGGCCTCGATAATGCTGATCTTCCGCAGCTCTTGAAGCGGCCGGTTTCCCGCGCGTGCCTTGGCGTAGAAGTCGGTGACGGTGGACAGGTAGCGGTACGAGCCGCCCGGCGGGTACTTGACGTCGTCATCGTTGATCGCGAGCTCATGCAGCAGCGGCATGCCCGGGTTCTCCAGCATCCCCCGCTGTTCGGGCAAGTCCCCGCCACTACCGAAATCCTCGCCCTCGCCACGGATCACCACGACCTTGACCTCGTCGTCGACGTTGCACTTGTGGATCAAATCGGCATAGTTCTGCCGCATCCCCAAGGTGGTGGAGTTCTGCGCCTCCGGGCGATCGAACGTGATGTAAGCGATTCTGTTTTTAACGTCCTTCTCGAACTTGATGTACTGCTCGGCTTCCTTCTTCATCTCTTGGTAGTCGTATTCCGGCATGTCTTCTCTCCAACTTCTTTTACCTAATGAGTAAGTGCCTACTTGAGCATGCTGCCCGCATCGACGGGAAGCGAAACGCCAGTGACATAACGAGATTCGTCAGAGGCGAAGAACAGAACAGCGTTGCTGATGTCGACAGGTTCCACCCACGGCACCGGCAACGTGTGCATCATTTGTGAAACAGGGGCCAAGTCGCCTGGCCCCGGATTTTCCAGCTCCGGGCGGAACAGACGATACGTCTGTTCGTTCATCACCATCGGGGTGTTGACCTGGGTGGGCATCACCGAATTGACGCGAATCATGTGCTGCCCCAACTCGACGGCGAAGCTGCGCATCAGGCCCACCGCGCCGTGCTTGGCGGCGACGTAATGGCCAGTGTGAGCAAGGGCCTTCATCCCCCCGACCGAGCTGGTGAGCACGATGGAGCCGCCTCGTCCGCCGGCAATCAGGTGCGGCACACCAGCCTTCACGGTCTTCCAGACGCCTGAGAGGTTGACGTCGATCATGTCCTGCCAGATGTTCTCCCGAATCTTGTGCAGTTTATTGCCGGTGGTGCCGATGCCCGCGTTCGCGACAACGATGTCGAGCCGGCCGAGTTGGTCCACACCGCTGTCCACCGCGGCTTTCAGGGTGTCGTAATCGCGCACGTCGACTTCTGCGGTCACGATGCGGCGGTTGTGGCCCTTGACCAAGTCGGCGGTCTCGGCGAGGTCGGCCGGTGTCGACGCCGGGTAGGTCATGTTGTCGATTGGCCCGCAAATATCGATCGCGATGATGTCGGCGCCTTCCTGCGCCAAGCGCACCGCGTGACTGCGGCCCTGGCCCCGAGCGGCGCCGCTGATAAACGCAACCCTGCCCTCAACCCGACCCGTCATCAGGGCACCAGAGCCGGCATGGACTCCCAGCCCCGCACGGTCGACGTCGGGCTGAGCTTCGCGTTGGCCAGATCGAGCTCCCACTCCGGGAACCGCTTGAGGATTTCCTCCAGGGCGACCCGGCCCTCAAGACGCGCCAGCGCTGACCCCAGACAGAAGTGCGTGCCCACACTGAAAGTGAGGTGCGGCCGGGCGTCGCGATGAATGTTGAACTCACCAGCGTCGGGCCCGAACTGACGCTCATCGCGGCACGCTGCCCCAATGAGCATCATCATCACGCTGCCTTCGGGCACCGTCTGGTCATGCAGACTGATGTCGCGGGTCACATACCGTCCCGTATGCGGTGCGGGCGGCTCGTAGCGCAGCAGCTCCTCGATCGCCTGCGGGATGAGCCCGGGGTTTCCGACGAGGTCGCGACGCTGATCGGGATGCTCCGCCAGAACCTTTCCCGCCCAACCGATCAGCCGTGTCGTTGTTTCGTTGCCTGCTCCGGCGACGACGTTGAGGTACACCAGTATCTCTTCGCGAGTCAGGCGCCGCCTGGTGCCGGTTTCATCGACGAACTCGACATTGAGCAGATCGGTCATGATGTCGTCGGACGGATGCTCGGCACGCCAGTCGATATAAGCGGCGAAGGCCTCGCCCACGGACAAACCCTGTTCGGCGGCCCTCATGGGCTTGCCGGCCTCGGTGCGCAGTTGGGCGTTGCCCCGGTCGCGGATGTACTCCTGATCGTCTTCGGGGATGCCGAGCAGCATGCTGATCACCTTCATCGGCATCAGCGCACCCAGATCGGTGACGAAGTCGAATCGACCCGATCCCACGAGTGGATCCAGGAGTTGAGCGCAGAACTCGCGGATCATCGGTTCCAGCGCGCTGATCTTGCGTGGCGTGAACATGCGCGACAGCAGCTTGCGGTGCACATCGTGAATCGGAGGGTCTTCAAAGATGAGCATCCCCGATGGGATGGTGAGGTTGGCCTTGATCAACTCCAGGATCGCGCCCCGGGCGGAACTGAACGTGGCGTGGTCGACCAAGCCCTTGTTGACATCGGCGAACCGGCTCAGCGCGAAGAAGTCGTATTCCGCGTTGTAGTAAAGCGGCGCCTCGTCCCGCAGACGCGCGAACATGGGATACGGGTCGGCGATCAGCTCGACATCGTATGGATCGAAACAAACATGGCTGTCAGTGCTGGCCGTCACGAAATCCCTCCTACCGCTACCATTTCCGGATGCCTTCAGTAACCACTGCCGCATGCACCCAGCGCAAGCGGTGCCAGTGTGTTAGCACCGGATTCTGTTCGGGCAATTTCTACACTCCGCTTAAATGCGTCGCTCTGCCGAGCACACGCGACTGGGCTGAAACGGGCTCACCGACGGCCGCGCGTCGGCTTACTCTATTCTCGTAGAGAACCATACAGCCGATGCTGCGGCAAGACCAGAAGCGCGAAACCCGGCAGGTACTCATGCGCTCAGCCGGATGCCGCGGCGCGTCGGCGGCGCGTCGGGCGCAGACCGCCTGCCTGGGTCAGCCGCCCCTTGCCCGGACTCTTGAGAATGCCGCCGGCGATGGCCGACAAGATCCCGTCGAGTTGTTCAGGACTCTCGACAATCCGGTCGCCATGGGCGAACCGCAGCAGGAGACCGTTGATGAACGTCAGCGTGACGTTGCTCAGATCCTCGACCACGGCCGATTCCAGCTCGGCGCCGTGCGGCATGAGTTGCACGAGGATTTCACGGTGCAGCTTCGTAAACCCGTCCGTGGCCTGCTGCAAAATCGCGGCCAGCGCCGGGTCGCGAGTAGCCTGCATCGTCAGCTCGTATCTAGCCTTCGTCCGGGATAACTGCGGCTCGCTGCCGGCTTGAATAACCACCTGCGACAACGGCGACGGCAAGGGATTATCGACCCGACCGTCGGCGCTGTCGGCGACAGACTGCAAGCTTGCCAGGTCTAACTCAGCCAGCCGCTCGGCCACCGCACGTAGCAGGGCCGAGCGCGTACGGAAATAGAAGGAGGTGGTGCCGTCGGGCACGCCGGCCTTGCGGTCCACCTTCAGATGGCTCAACCCCTTGGCCCCATCGTCAGCCAGCAGTTGAATTGCCGCGTCGCATAGGTCTCGGCGGCGCTCCGCAGGATTGGGCTTTCGGCGTTGCGGTGCGGCGGGAGTGTATCGGGCCATGCGCGGTAGCTTTCGTGGCGACGGACGTGGATCCGTGATCTTTCACAGAGGCTACTCTATATTTGTAGTGTGAGCAACCGACCCGACTCAAAAGTTCAGCTGGCGAATCATGCCACAAAACCTCAGCGATGCCGGCATCAGCTGGAAGGTGTATCGCAACAAGACTCTTGGACCATTCGGCTCGGCCCTGACCTTCGGCACGTTTGTAGAGTATTTCAAGCAGACAGCGGATCCGAGGTCGGAACTTGGGCGCTCCGCCGTAGCCCCGACCTACCCGGGGACTTCGCTGCCGACGTCAAAGCCAACAAACTGCCGCAGGTTTCCTGGGTGGTTCCGAACGTCCTCGAGTCCGAACATCCCGCATTCCTACCGGCGGCGGGCGCTTTCGCGCTGGTGACCGTGCTAAAGATTTTGCTGTCCAATCCGGCGGTCTGGGAAAAGACCGCGCTGATCGTCAGCTATGACGAAAACGGCGGCTTCTTCGACCATGTCACACCGGCTACCGCTCCAGCGGGGACTCCCGGCGAATACATCACCGTGCCAGACATCAACTCAGTGGCGGGGTCCGGTGGCATACGCGAGCCGATCGGTTTGGGCTTTCGCGGCCCCTGCTTGGTCATATCTCCGTACAGCCGCGGCGGCCTCATGGTGCATGACAGATTCGACCACACCTCACAGCTGCGATTGCTCGAAACACGGTTCGGCGTGCCGGTTCCCAACTTCACCGCCTGGCGGAGAAGCGTCACCAGTGATATGACGTCGACGTTCAACTTCGCGGCCCCGCCAAACCCATCGCCACCCAACTTGGACCACCCTGCGCTTGGCGCCGCGTCGAAAGTGCCGCAATGCGTGCCCAACGTAGCGCTGGGGACTCTGCAGTATGGAATCCCGTATCGGGTGCCCTACCCGCAGACCATGCCCACCCAGGAAACCACGCCCAGCCGCGGGATCCCCAGCGGGTCCTGCTGATGATAGCGAACACAGGTGTCCTGCAAGGGATTTCACCTAAGCAGTAGCGCAGCGGTTTCTCGGGTGAAAGAGTGGTCGGATGATTGCGATCCGGCTAGCGAGCGTCATCCTGCTCGGCGCGGTGATATGTGGATGTCAGTCACCACAGCAGTCGGCATCACCAACCTCTTCGACGAACACCACAGCACCAACCACGACTGCACCGACGACGACACAATCTGCTGGGCCGGCCGCCAAGATTCAGCCGTCGCCGATTCGGCCGGTCCGGAACGAACAGCCAACCATGCCCGAAAAGTGCCCCGCTACGAACCCGAACGCTCCCGTGGCGGCGACCGACGTTCTCACTACCTGTAGCCTTGACCGGACCTTCCTCTACACGCTGGGTCCAGAGGCGCTGCAGCTTGGGCTGACACAGGTGGACTCACCCAAGTCCTCGAGGTCGGGAGGGTATGAAGTGGGCTTGACACTGGATGCATCGTCGGCGACCGCGTGGAATGCATACATGGCTGCGCATCTGGGCACCCAGGTTGCATTCATCCGCGACGACCTCGTCCTCGACGCGCCCGAGATCGTGGAAACCAGCACGTCTGGACGAATCCTGCTAACCACTAGGACAGCCCAGGAGGCCGACTAGGTGGCGCAACTGGTAAGCCGCCCAGCGTAACCCGATCGCACAGTGCATGTCGGACCCCTAGACATGGACCAACTCGGTATCGGTTTCCTCAGCGTATTCGGGCTTCCGCCAGTGGAATTCGTCGATCTTGCCGCAGATCTTGGCTGCCGGTACATCTCGACCGTTGTGCAGGGACAGCCGTTGGTGCCGCTCGGTTTTCCGCCTTTCTCACTGAAGGACGTGGCATTGCGGCGGGACTTGCTTGCCGCGATGAATCACCGTGGCGTGACAATCTCGCTCGGCGACGGGTTCCTGGTGCTGCCTGGCGCCGAGATGCGCAGGTTCTCCGCGGATCTCGATGTCTTGGCCGAGCTCGGCGTTCCCTGGATAAACGCCGTCAGTCTCGACCCGGATCTCAGCCGCACCTTCGACCAGTTCGCCGCGCTGGCAGAACTTGCCGCACAGCGAAACATCCAGACGGCCGTCGAACCAGTACCCGGCCTGACTGTCGGCGACCTCTCCACCGCGCTGGCTGCTTTGGAACACGTCAGAAGACACGACTTCCGACTATTGATCGACACCATGCACCTGGTGCGGTCTGGATCCAGTGCTGCCGATCTCGCAGCAATCGACCCCGACCACATCGGCTACGCCCAACTCAACGACACGACGCTACAGCCGCGCACCGATAACTACATGGAGGAAGCCATGTATGAACGCATGGTTCCCGGCGAAGGCGAACTACCCCTAGTCGACATCCTCTCCGCCCTTCCCCCCGACATCGTGATCGAACTCGAAATACCGAGGCGATCACTGGCGCTGGCCGGCGTTAGCCCCATCGATCGGCTGCGCCCATGTGTCGATGCGGCGCGGCGCTTGTTGTCCGAAGTGTCAACTGGGCGAACGGGTTAACGTTCAGCTCGGCTCGCGGAGCGGAAGGCCGGCGGCGCGATAGATCGCATCGATGACGGTCATGTTCTCGATCGCGTCTTCCGGCGTCGTCTTCACCGTTGCGCCGCGCAGCACGGCGGCGGCGAAAGCGTCAAGCTGATACGCGTAGGAGGCGCGGCGCGAAAAACGCTCCGTCCGTTTGCCGTCGGCTGATCGGACCGAGAGCCGATGGAAAAACTGGGGCGTTACCGGATTCAACGCACGCAGCTCGCCGTGGTCACCAACCACCCGGGCGTTGATCTGCAGCAGATGCGACGACCACATCGAGCAGCGGACCCGGCCGGTATGCCCGCCGGCAAACCGCAACTCCGCCGTCATGGCCCGGTCGACCTGCGGATCGCGCAGCTTCGCCTGCGCCGACACGACTTCCGGAGTTGAACCGCCGAACGTGCGGGTCATATGGACCGCATAGCACCCAGCGTCCATTGTCGCGCCACCGGCAAGCGAGTAGTTGTAGCGGATGTCGGAGAACTTCGGCAGCGGGAAGCACAGCGCCGCCTCCACCCGCTGCAGCTCCCCCAGCTCGCCCGAGGCAATGATCTCCTCAATGCGCAAAGCCAGCGGATGGTAGCGGTAATGGAACGCCTCCATCACGACGCGGTCGGACTTTGCGGCCAGTCCGGCGATCTCACGGGCTTCGTCGGCGTTGGCGGTGAACGGTTTTTCGCACAGCACGTGCTTACCGGCGCCCAGTGCAGCTCGGGTCCATCGACCGTGCAAGCCGTTCGGCAGCGGGTTGTAGACGGCATCGAGGTCTGGGTCCGCGATCAGCTCCTCGTAGCTTCCGTGCACCCGGGCGATGCCGTGTTCGGCAGCAAAGGCCTGAGCACGCGACACATCGCGCGCCGCCACCGCGGCCACCACGACCTCGTCGTTGACCTTGGCCGGCTTGATGAGCGCCATCGGTGCAATACGGGCTGCACCCAGAATGCCGATTCGCAATGCGCCAGTCACGGAGCAGACGCTAGCACTTGACCCGGGTCGGCTGGCGAGACCGGCAGTCCGCAACCACAACGCCGCCACGGCATGTTGGCGTCAATGTCGGTGCTCCGAGCGTCGTTGGTGTGTGCCGAGCGTTTGCGGGTCGACTTCGAAAACGGAGACGGGATCCAGGATCACGCCATTGTCCTCGACGTAGCGGTCCCACAGCCCGAGGAGCTCGGCCAGCTTGTCGGGCCGCGAGGCGGCCTGATCGTCGATCTCGCCCGGGTCGGCGGAAAGGTCGTAGAGCTGCCAGGTGCCCGGGCCGTACGGCGCGGGCAGGTAAAGCGCTTTCCAGTCGCCCTGGCGGATGGCGCGGCGGCCGAACAACTCCCAGCCGGTGCCGGTAACGTCGTCATGCACCGCATCTGCGGCACCCGACAGATATTCCACTAGCGAGAGGCCGCGCATCGGTACCACCTCGCGGCCGCGGTAGGCCGCGCCGGGATGTGCGGTGCCCGCGAGTTCCAGCACGGTAGGGGCGATGTCCATGACGGTCGCGAACGCTGTGCCGATCTCACCCTGGCGTGCAAAGCCCGGCCAGGTGGCGAAGCCGACCACCCGGATCCCGCCTTCGGTGGTGAATGCCTTGTGCAGCCGCGACGGCGCGGTGGCAGCTTGTGCCCAGCGCGGGCCGTACCAGATGAATGAGGTAGGGCGACCAAGGTTGTCGAGGCTGTTGTCGCAATACTTTTCGATCTGTGCGGCGATCTGGGCACCATGGATCGGCATCGCCTCGACGATCGCGCCCTCTGCGCCGTTGTCGGACAAGAAGATTACGACGGTGTCGTCAAGCTCGCCGGTGTCTGCCAGGTAGTCGATCACCCTGCCGACGTTCCAGTCCATCCGGTCCACCATCGCGGCGTAGACCTCCATGCTGCGGGCCGAAAGCGCGCGCTCGTCGGCCGTCATGTCGGCCCACTCCGCGGCGCCGTCGGCCACAACCGGGTGCGCCGCGACATCAGGCGGGCACAGGCCGAGCCGCTTGAGTGCTGCCAAACGCGCCTCGCGCAACGCGTCCGGCCCGGCGTCGTAGCGCCCGTGATAGGTCGCGATGGATTCGTCAGGTGCTTGCAGCGGCCAGTGCGGCGCTTGAAAGGGCAAATAGGCGAAGAACGGTCGGTCGTCGTCCGTGGAACGTTCGCGGAAGTAGCGCAGCACGGTGTCGGTGTAAAAGTCCGATGAGTAGAAGTCGTCGCCAACCGTGACGAACTGGTCATCTTCGGTGTAAAGCGTTGGCACAGGCGAGAAACCGCCAGCCGCGGCGCCGCCGTAATGGCTGGCGCCAGCCGGCAGCAGCGCGAACGAACGCTCGAATCCGCGCGCCCACGGCGACGTCTCGATCGTGTCGCCCAGATGCCATTTGCCCGATATCAGCGTCAAATAACCAGCGTCGCGCAACAGCTCGGGCAACGCTACAACCCGGTCGTTCAGATAGCCCTCATAGCCGGGCGCGCCCTGGAATCCGGGGATCGCGACCTCCAGCATCGTGCCGATGCCAGCGATATGGTGATCGGTTCCCGTCAACAGCATCGCCCGGGTGGGCGAACAGGCCGGCGCCGAATGAAAATCAGTGAACCGGATCCCCGCGCAGGCCAGTCGGTCCAGATTGGGCGTGTTGATCTCGCCGCCGAAGGCGCCGATATCGGAAAACCCGAGATCGTCTGCCACAATCACCAGGAAGTTGGGCCGCTTCACGCTCAAGAATCCTGTCAGGTCCGGCCCCCGGATGGAACGTTCTGCGCCTCACTGCGGCTTAGGCGGTGCGGTTGCCGGGTCCGCGACGGGCGAATGCAGGTGCATGCTCGGGCCGGACTCCAACGCCGATGAAATATGCGGGCACAATCGACAGCCACGGCAGCCGCTGCACCAGGCCGAGCAGGGCGGCCGGCGGAGTCGGGTCCGCACCTCGAAGGAGCGGGCCGAGCAGCCTGCTCTGTAACACCCGTTGCACTGCTTGGGTCACCGCGGTGGGAAATGCGCGGCGGCGGCGGATGGCCGCGAGGTCGCGACCGGTGACCCGGTGCTGCCGCAGTGGTTCGGCCAATATAGTCGCGGCTGCGACGGCATCTTGGACTGCCAGGTTGATGCCGACGCCTCCCAGCGGTGACATCGCGTGAGCGGCGTCGCCGATGCACAGTAGCCCATCAATGTGCCAGCGACGCAGCCGATTCACCCGGACGTCTAGGTGTTTGACGTCGTCCATGGACGTTAGCGCCGCCACCGACTGAGTAGCCTCTGGCAGTAGTGCGCTGACGTCGCGACGAAACTCCTCTATGCCTCGCGCGCGCAACTGGGAGTCAGTCCCCTTGGGCCCGAGGTAAGCGATCTGGTTATAGCCTTCGCGGGGGATCACGCCGAGAGCCTTGCCCGGCGCGAAGCGGGGCAAGAACGAGAATTCCGCAGCGCCTTCGCGCGGCAACTTGAACCACCACACGTCGAAGTTCACCGGGTATTCGCGTGCCTTCAGCCCGGCCTCGTGACGGGCGATCGACCACCGGCCGTCGCACGCCACGGTCAAGTCGGCCCGCAATTCACCCGGGCCCTCGGATCCTTGGTAGCGCACTCCGGTGACCCTGCCGCCCTCCCGCAGCAGCCCGGTGACTTCAGTGTTCATCCGCAACGTGAAGCTGGGCTCGGCTTTGGCGGCCTCGGCGAGCATATTCAGCAGGTCCCACTGCGGCACCATGGCGATATAGGGGTGCGGTTGATGCAGACGCTCGAAGTCGATGTAGGTCACCGAGCGCCCATTCGATTCGAATTTCGCCTTGCGGACCTCGCTGTAGTGCAATGCCGAGAAGCGCTCCCACAAGCCCAGCTCGTCGAGTAGTCGCATCGTTGTGGGATGCACCGTGTCACCGCGAAAGTCGCGCAAGAAGTCGCCGTGCTTCTCCAGCAGGGTGACCTCGACACCGCCCCGAGCCAGCAATAGCCCGAGGACCATCCCAGCCGGGCCGCCGCCGATAATCACGCACGTCGTTGTCTCAGCCATTAGCGCTCAAGCATAAGGGGCGGCCAATAGGCCGCCGGGTGCGGCAGGATCCACAGTCCAGGTCGCAGAATCGGACGGCGTGGACGTTTCTCCTCCCCCGCAAGCCCAAAGCAAACAGACCCGAAATTAGCTTCAGCGCAGCGACTCTGACCACGAGCCTCCAGCGAGCGTGCGTGTTTGTACGGCCACACGCCGGCCAGCGCGGCATTCTGCGCACGTTCGGCTTCCCCAGGAGCACGCCGCCACTTCGTCGGCAGCGCTGAATCCGAAGCGCCACTGCATTTTTGGATGCAAATAGGCGAACTGAGCTCCCAGTGCGCGTTGATAGATCGACGTCATCGCAGATTCTCTACTCCGTCACGCGACTCCGGGGCTGTACGCAACGGGCGCAGCCCGGGCAGATCATTGGCGGTGGTTTGCGCTGCAATGCGCGCTGGGCGCTACGGAATGGCACAGGCAACAAGTGTCGCGGTCGCGGATATCCGCGCGATGCGCAGTGCGCAAGAAAGGTTGTAATTACCCCAGGTAGGAGGGGCGTCTGCGGCACCGAGGTGAAGCGTGGTCGCACGGCAGCGCAGCAGGCCCGTGCTAGCGTCGGCGTAGCAGTGGCACACAAACGTTGGAGTGTGATCGATGGAGACCCCGCAGGGCACGTCCCCGTCAGCTGTACCGGCGCCGGGTTACCTACGGCCGTCATTAGTCATTCACGCAGGCAATCAGACCTACACCGCGCACGAGAGCGACGCGCCGATCATTATCGGCCGCGAATTTCCCGCGCAGGTGCGTATCGGCGATGACACCATCTCGCGCACCCACATGCGCCTGGACTGCACGCCGACCGGATGGGTCGCCGTCGACCAAAGCCGCAACGGCATCTTCATTGACGACACTCGCCAGTCCACCATCGCTATCAGGGAGGGAACTACGATCTATTTGGGTAGCCCGCGCGGAATCCGGCTCGCTTTCAGTTATCGCACGGCAGTGCCGCGGGCTGAGCGAGCGCCGGACACACCCGACGAGGACGATGACAGCGAGCGCGCCCTCGACATAGTCGACCCCGGTGTTGTCCGCGCGGGCGCAGCAGTAGCCGCCCGCCGTGAGGAACTCAAGTTGACGCAGCGCTATCTGGCCCGCAGTGGAATTGTGAATGCGGGGGCGTTGATCGACTTCGAGAAGGGCCGGCGCTGGCCGCGCAAGGCGACGCTGGCAAAACTCGAGGATGCGCTGCTGTGGCCGCACGGAACCATCGCCCGGCTCCGCCGCGAACGAGTCGACCAAGACAGCGAAGACACGGTGGCGATGATGAACACCGTGCGGGCGCCACTGATGGCCGAGGCCGTTGAAGTGGCGCTCACCACGATCAACACGGCGATCGAGTCGTTGCCCGCGCCGTCTGAGCCAGATTTCAGTCACCGTGCCACCAGCATTCTCTCTGATCTACGGAAGTTGGAGGCGGTCGCGGCGGGCGCGGCGGGCAGCGCCAAAGGGGCACCCGAGGTGGCGTTGGTCCTCAGTGCGGTCCGTCGGTGTTATAAGGACCTGATGCTGCGTGCGGCGCGCGCCCCCGGGGCCACGCTCGGGCAGCGGCTGTACGCGGCCAGGTACCGCGCCGAACTCACCGCCGAAGAAACCGCCAATGCCGCCGGTGTGCCGGTCGATGCGATCACCGCGGCCGAAGCCGAAGTGCCACTTAACGCCGACACCGTGGCTGCGTTGTCAGCGGTGCTGGCTTCGCTCACGCGCCGATGACTCCCCCGATTCAGTATTCGAAGCGGTTCAGCACGTCGTAGCCGCGGCCGGGCATTGCCCACAACAGCTTGTAAATCAACCGCACTGGCGTCGATTCGATCTTCGCGTAGCCAGCCAGTGGGGACGTCTGCTCGCCGAATCGCAGCCTCGGGTTCCACGTTTCCATGTCGCGGACGTCGCGGATGCCCCATTTGACGATGCCTTTGGTGAGTGCTTTCGACAGCCGCGGTGCTAGTGCTGAGAGCGTGTCGAACAGCACCTCGCCGGAGTCGAACCGGTTGGTCAAACGCTCAAGCAGCTGCCGGACTTCGCTCTCCTGCAGGTACATCAGCAGGCCCTCGGCGACGACAAGCGTGGGGCGCCCGGTCGCAATGTGATCGAGCCACTGTGGATCGGTCACCGACGAGCCGATCATCCGGTAGCGCTCGGTGTCGTCGTACAGCCGGCGGCGCAACTCGATGACAGCTGGCTGATCGATGTCGAACCAGAGCACGGATGGCGGTGGAACGAGCCGAAACGCGCGGCCGTCGAGGCCGCAACCGAGGTGCAGGACAACCGCGTCGGGATGACGCGCAAGGAAATCAGCACACCAGTCGTCGAGCTGCTTAGCACGCAACGCGACCAGATACTGATTCGATGCTGGCAGCGAGGTCCGATGTATTCGCTTGAAGTCATAGTCGATGCGGTCTACCGCCTCCGCCGCTGTGTGGTCACCCAGAATCGGTCGCCGCGAACGGCTTTCATAGGCTCGCAGGTACAGGGTTACCAGATTCGTCCACTCCACCGAGCCCCAACGGACCGAACTGAAGTCAACTCTCGCTGCCGTCACGATTGCCTCCTCCCCGCGGGAGAATCGATCCAACCCCGCATCAACTCGTCACGGTAGTCCTGCGACGTTGGCACCATTCAGGCGCCGGAGCGCATACATGCCTAGGTGGCCACCCCGGAAAACGTGGCAGCTCGCATCCTCACCATGGAGGCATCCCTGGCCGAGGCGCGCTCACCGTGATCAGGGCCATTGGAGCTACTCAAAGTGTGCTCGGCGATGCGTTTAGGGAATGGAGCAACCGGATGAGCTCGACCGAAACCGTCGCCCAGGACAGCAACCGGCGGATCGGCTCGCTGGAGGAATCCATTGCCGAGATCAAGGATCTCCTCGTGAAGGCGCTCGGCGGCTGACGGCAGCGAACGCGGACTCAAATTGCGAGTTCCATTGGCATCAGCTGATTTCCGCCCCCGGTTAGGGCCCTATAGCGGCAAGGTGCGGGGCCCGGAAATGTCGCGCGATGCCCGCGCGTTCGCCGCGGGTTGGCGGTGCAAGCCCATCACGGAGTTGATTGCGTTGCTGACGAAGTGCGATTCCTCTTGGAGAAGCATGTGCCCGGCGGTGGGTCGGTGCAGATGAGTAGCACCCGGGATGGCGGCAGCTAGGTCACGTGCGTGGGTGGCCGGGGTCGTCATGTCCGTTCCGCCGCTGATGACGATTGTCTTGGCGGCAATGGACTTAAGTGTTTGGTACTGGTCGTATCGCTTCAGGCTGGGCAGGAAGCCGGCTGCTGTCGTCAACGAAATGGTGTGTATGGCCGACGCTGTGACATCGGCGATGCCGTGGCCCGAATATCTGACCAGGCCGTCGCGGACCGGCCGCGTGAGACCCTCGATGGCCCGGTCCGCAGCGCGTCGGGGCATGCGGCCAACGAGATCAAACAGCACCCCTGTGGCGGGAGTGGCGAGCAAGCGGCCGAGTCCTCGCTCGGTGAGCCGACCGGCCGCGGTTGCGATCAGGACGAGGCCTTGCGGTTCCACTGGACGATGACAGGCGGGACGGCCGAGGTATGCCAGCGCCGTCATTCCGCCCATCGAATGTCCCGCCAGGGTGAGCGGGCCCCTGACATGCAGAGCGGTGAGGACCTCGGCGAGGTCGGCGGCCAATCGGTCGATTCGGTAGGTCTGCATTGAGGCGCCGGTTGAACGGCCGTGGCCGCGGTGGTCGTAGGTGATGATTCGTAGGCTGTTGCCCCACCGGCGCAGCAGCTCGCGGATTTGGAGTGCCCAACTCGACTTTGTCAGGCAAAGACCGTGCAGCAGAACGACGGTGTGGTTGGCAGCGCCGGCGGAACCGTAGTCGCGGACCGCCAGGCGCACGCCGTCACTCGTGATAACCATTCGCGCGACATAGCCATCGCGCATCGCGACCGACCGTTGCCGGCGCGCCTCCGGGATGGCGAGACCGCCCCTGCCCGCGGTGGGCAGGGACGTTGTCGTCGGACGGCACGCGGGAGATGCCATCGTCGGATTTGGACGAGCGAACATTGTGGACTCCTTGTCGGTGTCGATCTCGGGAAGGTTCCCGGCACCCTGTTGCGCTCGAAGCTACGGACGGGCGGTGATCGCGTCTCGCTTGTGTGCACAAGCCGCGTAACAGACGATTTTGAGCTTTTGCGCATTGTGCTCAACGAGGGCTGGCCTCAACGGCCGGCTACGACAAACGCTTCATTTCGGCGTCTCGACCGTCCCAGCGGTCGGGGCGGAATCTCCACCGATCTCGAATAGTGCCGCAACCGCGAACAGAACAATCGACTTGGCAACGGTCATAACAGTTCACCCTTGCCGTCGCCACCGGTCAGGTCCGAGACGATCCGCTGGGCGTGATCGGGAGCGGTGAGCGTCATCACCACCGTCGACCCTTCGAACCGCAGTGTGAAGTTCAAGAAACTGCAACAGGATTGCTCGGCGAGGATCAACGTGGCCAGTTCCGGGGCACGCTCGACCGGCAGCGTCACCTCCACTCCACCCGCCACGCGGGAACGTGCTCCGACCCGCAGTAGCTGCTGCCATTGCTCGGCACGGTCTCGGTACTGGTCGCCGTCGAGCGAACAGGCAACCGCTTGTTCGGAGGCACCGTCGGAGGCACTGCTCATTACCGCAAGCGAAAGCCTCTGATCGTCGTGGAGGAAGGTGCAGTCGGGCGCGCATCGCTGGTCTCGGTCGGGCAAGTCGTTTAAGTGCGACCGCGCCGCGACGAGTTGGTCCCGTAGCAACTGCAGATCGCCGATGGCCGAATCGGCCTCGGCAATCCGATCGTCGAGAGCAGGTCGCAACTGGCCCTTGACCGAGCGGCACGTGTCGGATTCCCAAACGGCCAGCAGATCGCCGATTGACGACAGCGATAGTCTGAGACGTTTCGCAACTTCGATGAACATCAATCGCTGACGAGCATGGTCGTCGTAGAGCCGATAGCCTGCAGGGCTGCGTTCAGTGGCCGGCAGCAGACCGAGATCCTCGTAGTACCGCAACGTCGAGGCGGGGACCCCTGACCGCCGCGATAACTCAGAAATACGCATCACTGTCACTTGTCGACGGTAAACCTTCGATCCCACTTGAAGGTCAAGCCGAGAGTGGCGGCGGCAGCGCCGGCCGTCAGAATGCCTCTGGATCCCGCTGTATTTCGACCGGCACCGGATGGCGATACAAGCGCGAAGCGTTCTCCCAGCTGAACTTGCGAATCACGTCCTGCGGCAGATCGCCGATTTGTTCGTGGATCGTTTGTTGGGTGTGCGGCCAGGTCGAGTCACAATGCGGATAATCGGCTTCCAACATGATGTTGTCCACACCAATTCGGTCACGCTGCACGAACGACGACTTGTCTTCCACTGCGCAGAACCAGAAGTTGCGCGTGAAAACTTCTGCGGGAGTCAAACTCTCACCAAGTGCCTGCCAGGTGCCATACATCGCGTGGTAGCTGAGCATATGGTCGAGACGATCCAGCAACCCCGCAACCCAGCCGATTCCACCTTCCGACAAACAGATGTTGAGATCAGGGAACCTGCTGGGCAGGCCGGAGTACAACCAGTCCACCGCCGCCGAAATGGCATAGGCGAAGAACAGCACGCCCTGCACATCAGGGGGCGCGTCCTCGGTGGTGGACGGCGATGAACCAGACGATCCGATGTGCAGATTCACCACGGTGCCCGTCTCGGCGCAGGCTGCCATCATCGGATCCCAGTGACCCGAGTGAATGCTCGGCAATCCGAGCATCGCTGGGTTTTCACTGAACGTGACGGAGTGAAATCCACGCTCGGCGTTCTCATAGATCATGGTTGCGCCCAGCTCGGGGTCCAGCAGCCATGGCAACTGGCAGGGAATGATCCGTTCCGGATATGACCCCGCCCAGACCTCGAGGTGCCAGTCGTTCCATGCGCGGACTGAGGCCAACGCCAGGTCGCGATCCGTGGTCACCTGCTGTAGTCGCTGGCCGGCGAACCCCGGCAGGAAAGAGGGAAAGTTGAGCGACGCGTAGATGCCATTCAGGTCCATATCTTTGACGCGTTCATGGATATCCCATGCGCCCCTGCGCATTTCATCGAATCGAACCGGCTCGAAGCCATACTCTGACACCGGCCGCCCGACCACGGCGTTGAACCCGACATTGGGCAATTCCTGACCGTCGTAGACCCACGTCTGTCCGCCCTCGTCGGTGTCGACGACTTTCGGCGCACGATCAGCGAACTTGCGCGGGAGCCGTCCGGTGAAGGTATCCGGCGGTTCGACGATGTGATCGTCTACCGAGATCACCATGTAGCGGCGT
The DNA here is from genome assembly GCA_963728815.1 of uncultured Actinomycetota bacterium. Lineage (GTDB taxonomy): Bacteria > Actinomycetota > Actinomycetes > Mycobacteriales > Mycobacteriaceae > Mycobacterium. The sequence continues at coordinate 117,759 of CAVSLH010000006.1, read as the reverse complement.
TGCGCGCGCGGCGGGTCTGGCAGAAACGTGACCGAACGATCCTCGCCGGTCTTGGCGGTGGTGAAGTTCAGGTTGGCGGCCAGCTCGTCGATCGATTTCATGGTCGGCAATCTCCTTGCAACGCGCGATGATCCCCCAAAATTGAGTACTTAGGTGAGCACATCGGGATCAGCTTTGATGGTCATCCGCGCTGCCCCCGCCCAGTACACATCAGCGGCCCGTTCAATAAGCGATCGTTGCATGCCTGCCATGTCCGACCAGTTCATCTTCACCGGCTCCTTGGCGGTGAGCATGACGTCATAGGCCAGCTTGCATACCCGTTCGATCGATGCCGCCCGGTAGACGGCTTCGGCCAGGTTGCGACCGGTTGCGATGACGCCATGGTTAGCCAGAATCGTCAGGTTGGCGCGTCCGATGTGTGCCGCGAGCTCTGCTGCGCGGGCGGGGCTGTCGATTTCACCGTCGTAGGTCTCGACCAGGCACAAGTCGTCCAGGAACAGCGAACCGGTCTGATGCACCAGTTCGGGCAGCCTGCCCAGCGCGGCAAGCACGCATCCGTAATACGGGTGATTGTGAATGACCACCCGGGCGTCGTCGCGGACACGGTGCAGTTCCGTATGGATGTGTATCGCCGGAGTGACGTCCCAACGACCGCGCACCACCCGCGCATCGGCATCTACCACGCAGATATCTGATGCGGTGAGTTCCTGCCACCACAGCCCCCACGGATTGACGAACATGTCCGTTTGCCCGTCGGGCTGCCAGGTGATGTGTCCGGCCATATTCTCTGCGAACCCGGTGGCGGCGAGATGGCGGAAGGCCACAGCGAGCGCCTGCTCGTCGGAGAGCTCGACTCCGATCGGCGGCACCACCGATGGCGCCCACACCTCCAGGCCGCCTCGCCGCGCGTTAGGAGAGTTCATGATTGGCCTCCATCCTGATTCGAATATCCTCGCGGAGCTTGCGCTTGGCGATCTTTCCACCCGACGACCGGGGTAGTTCGTCGACCAGGATGAGTCGTTCGGGCAGCAGTTCCTTGGAAACTCCCAGTGCCAATAGATGCTCGACGAGTTCAGGCAGTTCGATGGTGTGAGAATCAGCGAGTTCGGTATAGACACAGACCTTTTCGCCGAACACCGGATCGGGCATTGCGACGGCTGCCGCTACCGCGATCGCGGGATGGGTTGTGACGGCATCCTCGACCTGCGCCGCGCTGATGTTCTTGCCGCCTCGCAGGATGAAATCGGATGTTCGGCCGGTGACGCTCAGATAGCCGTCCGCATCGATCTCGCAGATATCACCCATACGCATCCACCCATCCCGGGTGAACAGCTTGTCGTGGTCGGTACCGCCGAGGTAGCCAAGACTAGTCGCCGGCCCTCGGCACGCGGGTTGGCCGCGTCCTGTGTCGGTGACATCCTGATCGCCGTCGAAGAGTCGCACCGACATTTCCGGGACAATCCGGCCACCGGTGCGCAGGCGTCGTTGCCGTGGGTCGTCCAACGTGGTCCCACTGAGCACGCCAGTTTCATTCGAGCCGTAGAACTGCAAAATCTTCGCGCCGGTGAGTTCCTCGAACTGCGCGGCGGGCCGATACGGCAATGACTCGCCGCCGGCGAAGACGACACGCAGCGAGCTCAGGTCGTAATCGCGGCACGCGGGGTCAGCCATCAGCATCGTCAATTGCGTACTGACACAACATAACACGGTGGCCCCTTGACGGACTATCGCCTCACATGCCGCCCTGGTGGTGAAACGCTCCAGGATTATCGAAGTGGCACCCAGGTAGATCGGAGTGGTGTGACTGGTCCATATTCCGAAGCCGAAAGGCATTGGTATGACTGGCAAAAAGATGTCGTCCGACGTCAGTAGCCCGTTGGCGACGGCCTTCTGGTGAAAGTAGTACCAACGGTTCTGGGTGTGCACGACGCACTTGGGCAGCCCCGTGGTCCCGGAAGTGGAATTGATCAGGAAGACGTCGTCGGCGCCGAGTTGCGACTCGATCCCGACCGTCTTGGGCTCCGCGTCGGTGTTCAGGCACGGCGCGCCCGCTTCGTGACCCATCGTCAGCAACGACATCGGGAATTCTGCGGCCACGCCCGCCGCGACCTGCGTCGCGGCACCGCCGCGCTGCTGATCGCTGATCAAGATCTTCGGCTGCGAACTGCGCAGTATCTGTGCGACCTCACGGGTGCCGGCGCGGGCACCGATGCCGACGACGACAGCGCCGCAGCGTTCGACTGCCACGAAGAGTACGTGGATGGCGGCGGAGTCCCCGTGCCACACCGCAACCCGATCACCGGGCGCCACGCCGACACCAGCCAGCTGTTGCGCCAGAGCGCTTGCCGCATAGTCGAATTCACACCAGGTCAGCGACATACCGGGATGGTCGACATAGGCGGCACGGTCGGGTGACAGTCCGGCGTTACGACGTACCGCGTCCGACAGCGTCGAGTCCGACCACCAGCCCGCCGCGCGAAACCGGGCCGCGTCCTGCGCTGTGAATGCCGGCGATACCACGGTATCCAGCCCACCGACGCTCATGACCAAATCATAGGTAACCAAACCGTCGTTAGGTCCGGGGCGGACTCGAAGCCGCGTGAGGTTACCGCGACGTCAGGCCTTCGGTGAGCAGTGCGACATTGCGTTGAATCTGTCGAGTGCGCAGCAGCCCGAGGGGCAGCACGATCGCCGCGAGCAGCACCAGCGCCAGGAAAAATAGACCAGCATCCTCACGGGAGTTCATCACCGCCTCCGCGAGGCCTACCACGACCAGGAACACCAAAACCATCCAGGTCCATCGTTCCTGGCGCTTCAGTTCATCAGCGGACCTGCCGCCCAGGTAGGCCAAGCCGAGCCGGATGGCCGACGAGTGCACCGTTGGATCGGCGGGCGCGACGCCGCGGGTGATGGCGGCGATGGCCTGGGAACGTTCGGTCTTGTCAAGGCCTGCCACTGCCTCGACGAGTGCCTTGTGTATGGGTTGACGCTGATAGATGAGAAACAACGCGAGGCCAACACCAACGCAGAGTGCACTGATCACGGTGGCCGAGTTCGAGGAGGGCGACGTAAACCTGGTTCCGACACCCCACAACACGGTGAGGACGGGCGCCAACACCAGAAATCGCAGCCAGAGAGGCTGCAGTGCCAGCCGAAACGTCACAAATGACCAGTATGCTCCGTTTGCGCGGATATCTTGACGGGCCAATATGATTGACAGCCCGTCGGCGCGACGGGCAGTGGGGCGGGATGCCAGCGGCGCTGGGCAACTCCGGTGCGACGTGGCACGATCGCGCAAGTGACAAGCAGACCCGCCGCCGCGCAGCAGCTGCGCGACCTCGCGCAACTGCGCCGCGTTCGCGACAGGATAGACCGCGAGTACGCGCAGCCGCTGGACGTCGAGGCACTTGCCCGCGGCGTGCACATGTCGGCCGGGCACCTGAGCCGCCAGTTCAAGATCGCCTACGGCGAGTCGCCGTACTCCTACCTCATGACGCGGCGCATCGAGCGCGCGATGGCGCTGTTGCGTCGTGGTGACCTCAGCGTCACCGGGGTCTGTTTTGCGGTCGGCTGCTCGTCACTGGGCACCTTCAGCACTCGCTTCACCGAGTTGGTCGGCATGCCGCCCAGCACCTATCGGGAACAGACGGCTCACGTGACCGAGGGAATACCGTCGTGCGTGGAGAAACAGGTAACCAGACCGGTCAGGAATCGAGAAGCGCCCATCACCGAGCTGCACCTAGCGTAAGCGCGATGGACATCACCATTCACTCGACCTTCCTCCCGCACGACGACCCGGAAGCATCCCTGGCGTTCTATCGCGACACCCTCGGCTTCGAGGTCCGCCTCGATGTCGGAAAGGGCAAGATGCGCTGGGTCACGGTGGGCCCACCCAACCAGCCCGACACGTCCATCGTCTTGTACCCGCCGGCCGCCACACCTGGCATCACCGACACCGAGCGCCGTGTCATCGCCGAGATGATGGCCAAGGGCACCTACGGCACGCTCCTCCTGGCCACCAAAGATCTCGCTGGCACCTTCGAGCGGCTGCAGGCCGGCTTGCAAGACGGCCAAGCCGAAGTCGTCCAGGAACCGACCGACCAACCGTACGGGGTCCGCGACTCCGCCTTTCGCGATCCCGCGGGCAACCTGATCCGCATCCTGGAGCTGTAGCGGTAGCGCATTCCCGCTGGCCACCGCGGGCCACCAAGGAATTATGCAGAATCCTGCAAGAGCCGCCTCGGACTCTGAGGTCGCCCGGAACGAGCCGGGACAAACCGACATCAGAGAGAAAGTCCGAGGACAGTCATGGCCACCGTGGAATTGCCGGCTAATCATTACGCGCACGTTCCCCCCTGGTATTACGGCGCGCCGCCGGCGCCCACGCCAGGTTTGACGGGCTACCCGGAGCGACCCAAACGTCACCCCTGGGAGATCGGACTACTTGTCCTGGTCATCGTGGCCAGTGTCGTGCTCTATTTCGTCGCGGTCGACGCCGTGCTCTCGGGTCACCGCAGCATGCTGTGGCTTTCGACCCTGGCCACGCCGGTCGTGCTGTTCTTCATGCGCGGGTTGAACCTCGGTAGGCAACGGGTGAATGGCGTCAAGATGTCACCCACCCAATTTCCCGAGGGCTACCAGCTCGTCGTTGAGGCGGCCCAGCGGTTCGGACTCAGCGAGGTACCCGACGCATATGTCGTGCTGGGCAACGGCACCATCAACGCCTTCGCCAGCGGGCACGGCTTCCGCCGTTACGTAGTGGTCTACAGCGACCTGTTCGAGATCGGCGGCCAGGCCCGCGATCCCGAAGCACTGGCATTCGTCATCGGCCACGAGGTTGGTCATATCGCGGCGGGACATGCGTCCTACTGGCGCCAGCTGTTGCAGCTGGCGATGCGGATCCCCTTCCTGGGCCAGACGCTGAAGCGGTCGATGGAATACACCGCCGACAATTACGGGTACGCATTTCGCCCCTCGGGTGCCCGCCGAGCCATCGGTGTGCTGAGCGCCGGAAAGCATCTGCTCAGGGGGGTGGATTTCGACGCCATGGCCGACCGGGCCCGATCAGAGACCGGATTCTTCGTCTGGCCGGCCAACATGTTGTCGTCGCATCCGGTGCACACCTGGCGCGCGGCGGCGCTGCGCAACCGTGCCGTCGCAGGTTCGCTGTTCTTCCGCCCGAAGCAACTGCTACCGACCCTGCCGCCAGCCGGGCCGACAAACCAAAACAACGCCTGGGTGCGCTAGTCCCTCGCGGCTAGCGCGAAACAACAAAATTCAATAGTGTTGGCTCACAAGGCATTTGCTCAAGATCGAGCTGCGCCGGGCGGTTCAAGTCCCACCAAGCGCGGCGCGGCTCGGGAAGCAACCCACACTAAACAGAGGTTTTGTCGCAACGAGCGCGGGATATACTTCGCTCACCCCCATACACCGGTTGGCGGGAACCGGGCAGCGGCAAGGAGAGCGCGATGAGTCCCAGGAGGCGGCCATGGGCCGCATTTGCTATCGCGGTACTGGCATTTACCGCTGTTCCCGAAGCGTTCGCCACGATTCAGTCTTCCGGCGTGGCGCGTGCGGACGTATGCGTCAACGCCGGCCGGCGGGTCTCGGTGAGCGGGTGCACCAACGTCGCCGACGCGGTCGCTCCCTACGCTCCGCCGCCCGCCGCCTACGCCCCGTTACCGGAGGACTATCCGCCTCCCCCGCCACCGCCGCCAAATGTCAACGTGTGCGCTAATGTCGGCCGGCGCATCAGCGTCAGTGGGTGTGTCTGAGTCACCTCGGGTAACCACGGGACTCGCCTCGGTTGGTCGCGAAGTTAGTCGGGTGCGATGGGCAGTCCCGGACATGTCGTGATGTAGGCCATGTTGGGCGATACCCAGTCGTGCCAGTGTTGGTGGCTCATGTTGGCCGCGAGCTTGTTGCACAACAAGCCTGGAGTCGCGACAGTGGGCTTCGGTCAGCTGCGGGCACTGCGACTGTTTCGCGATGTGCCACGGACTGTGGCCGCTTTGCGGACCGCGAACCGTAACGCCGGCCCGACGCCGTACAGCTTTGACGTCAACTCAGCCAAGGCCGTTCGCGCGATCCGCAGAGATCTCAAATTGTGGCGGCAACCATTCTGGTCGATTACGCCCTTATCATCGCCGAATACGCATCACGCTGGGCGGGCAGCACCGGAGGTGGTCGGAATGAAAAGCACACCGATGGCTCGGGTTTGGTCGGGATTGCAGAGTGGCGCTGCTGCCGCCGCCGGTCAGATCCCCCGGGTCGGGCCGGGACTGCTGTGCGGCGCGGCCGCCGGCGCCGCAGGCACCACCACGCTCAACGTGATCACCTACCTGGACATCGCAGTGCGGGGACGGCCGACGAGCACGACGCCCGAAAGGACCGTCGAAGCGATGGCGAGGCTGTTTGGCCTCACGATTCCGGGGACCGGTGACGTCCTGGCCAACCGAATCTCGGGCCTCGGCGCGCTCACCGGGTATGCAGCCGGCATTGGAATGGGCATGATTCTCGGGTTGGCCTACGCGCTGGGTTGGCGGCCGGGGCTACTCGTGGCCACTTTGGTCGCCTCGGCCATCGCCTTGATTGGCACCAATGGACCGATGACCGTGCTTGGGGTGACCGACCCGCGGACCTGGGGCGTCGTCGGGTGGATCAGCGATCTGATTCCGCATTTCGGATACGGGGTGGTCACCGCCCTTGTGCTGCACTACCTCTACCCGCTGTGTCGACCCTGCGCCGAAGTAGAACCCCCAGAGGCGGCCGAAGCTGCCTAGACGGCGGCGGGTTGGGATCGGTAGCGACGCCCGCGGTGTCCCGTTGCCGTATGACCGCTGCGACGGGCAGCGAACGACGGAAGAGGAACACGCGAATGAAAACCAAGACCGTAGTGCTGTTGTCCGGGGGGCTGGTCGCTCTATTGCTTGTGTCCCGCTATTACGCGCTGAGCCGATCCGGCCTGCCATTGGGGTGGATGCTCTACCTCGGGCTGCCGATCACAGCGGCCGGCGTGCTGTTTGCGCTGCGGTTCATCAACCTCGGCGCGGGGTGGGGCCCCAGGAGCGACGGCATGAAGCACAACAGCGGAGTGCCGGCATACCCGGCAGCGCTTCCATCGGCTGCAGCGTCGGTTTCCGGATCGATTTCCGAGCGCCTGCGGGAGCTTGAGGCCCTGCACGCCACCGGCGCGATCTCTGAGACGGAGTACACCGCCCGGCGTCTTCAGATCATCTCCAGCATTTGAATCCGGCGGAGATCGGGACAGGAAAAAACGGCTAGCCCTGAACCGTCGGACGGATGGTGATGTCACCGATTTCCACGTCGTCGGGCTGTTCGATGGCGAACGCGATGGCTCGCGCAACCGCCGCCGCCGGGAGACCAAAGTCGGTCATGGTGCGCCGGATCTGCTCACGCAGCGCCATATCGCCGATGGAGCTGTCGAGTTGGGTATCAACGAATCCCGGTGATATCGACGTGCTTCGCACGACACCGTCGGTCGACTCCTGGCGCAAGCCCTCCATGACCGTGCGGACGGCGTTCTTAGTGGCCGCGTACACCGCCATGGTGGGCACAATCTTCAGCCCGGCCGTGGACACCGTCGTCACGAAATGGCCCCCGGCCCTGGCGGCGAAACACCGGTAGCGCCGCGGCGATGCCATGCAGCACCCCGCGTAGGTTGACGTCGATCATCGCGGACCAACCGTCGACGTCCAGATCTGAGATCGGCCCGATCTTGCTGATACCGGCGTTGCTCACCAGCACATCGAGGTGACCGAACTCATCGGTGGCCATACCGACGAGCCGCTCGAGATCCTCACTGTGGGCGACGTCGGTCCGGCAGCTGATGGCCGCTCCCCCGCGGTTCCGTATCTCGCGCGCTGTCGTCGAGACGCTCGGTGCGGCGCGCGCCGAGGACTACCCTCGCACCGCTCTCGGCGAGCAGACGCGCGGTCGCCTCGCCGATCCCGCTGCTTGCTCCGGTGATGGCGACGACTTTGCCAGTGATGCCGGTCATTTCGATCCCTCCGTGCAGGTCCTGTCGCCTCGTATCCCCAGGGGCCTGGCAGACAGCACGACGTGCTTGATACCTCGTATTGTCAGTCTGTGCTGATCGGCTTCCTGCTCGCTCTGGGTTGCTCGGTGTGCTACGGCACGGCCTCGGTATTGCAGGCTGTCGCGACACGATCGGTGGAAGCCGGCAGCAGCTCGGGTGTCGACGCTTTGCTGCTGGTGCGCGCCGCCCGGCAGTGGCGCTATCTCGCCGGCGTCGGCCTGGACGGCCTCGGTTTTCTACTACAGGTAATGGCGCTGCGCTTGGTGCCGATCTACGTCGTAGCCGCGGCGCTGGCCGCCTCGATCGCAGTCACCGGCATCGTGTCCGCCTGGGTGCTGTCGGCACGGCTGTCATCAGCCGAGTGGACGGCCGTGGGGGTGGTCTGCGTGAGCCTCGCCGTGCTCGCTTGCGCCGCTGGACCTGGGCACTTTCGCCATGCCCCAGCCGGACTCGGCTGGGCGCTGATCGGCGTGGTCGCCGCAATATTCATCGCCGGTGCCGCCGCGGGCCGATTGGCCGACCGCGAGCGCGCACTTGCCCTGGGCCTCGGCGCCGGAAGCGGCTTCGGTGTCGTCGAGATCGGCGTGCGCCTGGTGGACGTGATTGATCCCACCAAAGGCGCTTTCTACACCAACCCGGCCCTGTATGCGGCGGCCGGAGGCGGGGCCGCAGGGTTTCTATTGCTCACATCCGCATTACACCGCGGCTCTGTGACCACAACCGTGGCCGCCATGGTTGTCGGTGAAACGCTTGCGCCTGCGCTCGTCGGAGTGGTGTGGCTGGGTGACCGCGCCCGCGACGGCCTGGGCTGGGTGGTTGTCGTGGGATTTGTCGTAGCAGTATCCGGAACACTAGTACTGGCCCGGTTCGGCGAACCGCCTATTCCTGTCGAATCCAGTTGAGTTGAGACGTTGTGGTATCCGAACTCTGTTGTGCTGCAGTCGATATAGCGCAGTCACCGGGCACCTCGATCTCACATGTCGCGTCGTTGACCGCGGACGCCATGCCCTGTTTCTCATCGGGCGCGGCGTGACACAGTTGGCGCGCGCGCCGATCCTGAACTGGCTCAGCGCCTTGTACACACCCACGACGGCGTACTACACTGCGTAGTAGTTGTGAAATAGGTCAGGCCGTGAGAGGGGGCCACTGAGATGACGGAACAACACGGTTGGGGCCGATCAGACTGGGATCCTTGGTTGCGTTGGGCCGCAGTATTTTTCGCAGTGGCGCTGACCTTGCATACGGCCGATCACCTACGCAGGGGGATGAACGTCGTCCCGCCGGCAGTGATGATTGCCGGGATGATTCAGGGCGTCGCAGCAGCGATAACCGTCGTCCTGGTCTTTCGAGGGAGTCGGTGGGCTCCACACGGCGCGATCCTTGTCGGATTCACCAGCGCCGTGGGGTTTAGCGCTGCGCATCTGCTACCGACTTGGGGCGCGTTCAGTGACAGTTTCATCGATGCCGCCCCAGCCGCGGGCGTGACCTGGTTTTCGTGGGTGACGGCGATCGTGGAAATCCTCGCTGACCTCCTGTTCGCCGGAGCCGGTGTCGCGGTCCTGGTTGCCCGGAGGACACCGCCGTCACCGACAGCCGCGGCGGCCAGGCACAAGCCCGCCGGCGCTGAGGCGGCAAAGTCGGCGTGAGGGCGTTCGTCACCGGTGGTACCGGTGCGATCGCCCACTATCGCTCCGACAGCCTTTCGCCGTCGCGATCGCTCAGGCGTAACCCAATGCTGCGTTCTCCGCGCGAATCCGCACGTTAAGTACCCGGGCATTGGCAATGCTGAACACGATCGCGGTCAGCCACGCTGAATGAACCAGCGGCAGTGCTGCCACCTCTGCCACAACTGCGGTGTAGTTGGGGTGATCCATCCAGCGGTACGGTCCACGTCGAACTGGCGGCGCGCCAGGGATCACGATGAGTCGTGGGACACGCCTGGTTTTCCCGCGACATGATCGGGCCATGTCGGCCTCTCGTCCACTCACGCCCTCAGCGGCTCAGCGCAGCCCAACGGTGAGTGATCAGCCGCCCTTCAGGCGAATCTTCCAGCGCACGAAGCAGAGATAGAAAATGCTGATTACTACCAGCATGCCCATGTCGAACCACCAGGTGCCGGCCGTGTGATGCCAGTGCGAATCCTTCGGGACTTGGGGACCAGGCTCCAATTTGGTCAGGTCGATGGTGGACGCTGACGCCGCGAAACCCCATCTCGCCGGTGTGGCCCAAGACATCTGGTCCAGCCCAAGGCGCCCGGTGACGGGAATCATGCCGCCGGAGAACACCAGCTGCGACATGACCGCCACGACGAGCAAGGGCATGATCTGTTCGTTGGACTTGGCTATGGCTGACAATGCCAACCCGAGCATCGCCGAGGCGACGCAGGTGGCGGCGACGTCAACGAACAGCTCAAGACCGGGCTTGCCCAGCGCGACGGCGCCCTGAGTCGGGCCGCCCTTGCCGATCAGCGCGATGATGGTCACGATCGCCGACTGAACGACCGCGAACACGGTGTAGACGCAGACCTTCGCCAGCAGGTACGCGCTTGTGGACAGGCCGACCGCCTGTTCGCGCCGGAAGATGGCGCGCTCACCGATCAGGTCGCGGATGGTCAGCGCGGTCCCCATGAAGACCGCACCGACATTGAGCAGCACCAGGATCTGTCCGGGCTCGGTGGGTGCGGCACCCATTGGGTTCGGGACACCGAAGCCGACGTCGCCGGGCACCGACATCGACAGCGAGCCCATGATGAACGGCAACAGCGCCAGGAAGACGAAGTAACCACGGTCGGAGACGATCAACCGTATCTGCCGCCTGGCTATCGTGGAGAACTGCCGCAACAGGCTGGTATGCGAGGGATCGCCCAGCTCGGCGGGCTTATCCGCCGGTGGCGGTGGCGGTGGCGGACCCGTCCGCGCCAGGTACCGGGCCTTGGCCGCGTCCGGGTCGCTGGCGACGGTGCTGAAGATGTCGGCCCAGTTTGTCGTCCCCATCGCCGGACCGATCTGGCTGGGCGGCCCGCAGAACGCGGTCTTGCCGCCCGGGGCCAGCAGCACAACCTGATCGCACACGTCCAGGTAGGTCAGCGAGTGAGTGACCACGAGCACCACACGACCGGCGTCGGCCAACTGCCGCAGCATGGTCATGACCTGCCGGTCCAGCGCGGGGTCCAGACCGGATGTCGGCTCATCGAGGATCAGCAGCGAAGGCCCGGTCAGCAACTCCAGCGCCACCGACGCGCGCTTGCGCTGACCGCCTGACAGCTTGTCGACCCGCGTCTCGATGTGCTGGCTCATTTCGAGCTCGTCGAGCACCTGGGCGACCACCTGGGCTCGGTCCGCCTTGGTGGTGTCCGGCGGTAGCCGCAGTTCGGCGGCATACATCAGCGCCTGGTTCACGGTCAGCTGACCGTGCACCACGTCGTCCTGCGGCACCATGCCGATCCTGCTGCGCAGCGAGGCGTACTCGGCGTGAATGTTGTGGCCCTCGAACGACACCGTGCCATCGGTCGGGTGCGTGTATCCAGCCACCAACCTGGCGAATGTCGACTTGCCTGCACCCGACGGACCGATCACGGCCGTCAGCGTTCCGGGGCGCGCGACCAACGAGATGTTGTCCAGCAGCGTCTTGTTGTTCTCAATCGTCCACGACACCCCGCGCACATCGAGGCCGCCGGTGCGCGTCGCGGCTGCGGTCTCGTCGCGCCGTGCCAGTGTGCCGCTGGCGAAGACGAGGTCGACGTTGCCGATCGTGACGACGTCGCCTTCGCGCAGCAGCGCCTGTTCGACTCGGGCGCCATTGACGAAGGTGCCGTTGATGCTGCGGTTGTCCACGATCTCGGTGCCGCTCGGCGTCGGCACCAGGGTGGCGTGGTGGCGGCCTGCCAGCACATCGGGAATGACGATGTCGTTGTCGTTGGCGCGGCCGATTTTGATGGCGCCCGGCGTGTCTGGCGCCGGCGATCGACCCGGCCGCAGGATCTTCATCATCGACGTTGCCAGGTTTGCCTGATCACCGCCGGGGCGGCCGCTCACGGGGGCCGGGGGCGCCGCCGCGGGTGGTGGCCGGTAAATCTGCGGCGCCTGCTGCGGTCCGCTGGACGGGCGGACCGGTTGCGGCCCGCTGGCCGGGTATCGCGACTGTAGCCCGCTGGCCGGGTGGGCGGGCTGCGGGCCGCTGGGCGGATGCGCGGGCGGCATCCGCGTTGTGCTCGGCGCTGACTGCTGAGGCTGGCCGGGCCAGGATGTGCCGACCTGCGCTGGAGCCGCGGGTCCACCGGGCGCGTTGATCAGCGGTATCGACGTCGTTTGGGGGGGACGCCCGGCCGAACCCTGGTGGCGGCCGACCTCGAAGGTCAGCGCCGGACCGTCGGGGTTGCCGATATTGATCCGCTGGCCGTCCTGGATGTCGACGTAAGGCACGCGCCGGCTGTTGACGAACATCCCATTGAGGCTGCCGTTGTCGATCGCGATCCATCGGCCCTGGTCGAATCGCACTACTAGGTGTGCTCGGGAGATCAGGGGGTGTCCGACGCGGACGTCGGCCCGCAGGTCACGCCCGATGACTACGTCATTGCCTGCTGCGAAGGTGCGCTGCGATGCGTCATACCGCACGGTCAGCACAGGTGGGGCTAGTGTGCTCATCGGCACCAACTGTATCGGCAATGACGCCAACTGCAGGGCAAGTCGCGACACGGTTTATCGCCCGAGGTTCCTGACGCGGGCACAGGGAGGCACCCGCTCGGGATCTTGACGGCGCGCCTGTGGGTCGCACGGCATTGCCGGACGGCTCGTCGATAAACGTCGGCGCGGAGAACACGTTGGTGTGTTGGCACCGGGTGAGCTGTTGGCCACCGGCATGCTGGTTCCCGGCCGAGTGCGTACAGCGCTTCGTGGGGTATCAGTAATCGCCCCCCGGGACGTGCCCGCGACGGCGCGCTTACGGCCATCGCGCCTATTCAGGCAGCCGACGGCCACCAATGCAACGCCGATACGACGCGCTCACCGGCGTTTTCGATCGCCTCGGTCATTAGGCACGGTGGCTTGAGAGGCGGTGAACGGCCGCAATCCGGGGGGCTTGGCCTGTAAAGGCTCTGTCAAACTCCCGTAAAAACGCTGCGGTCGCCTCGCGGATAGGCGATGGACTGCGTAGGTTATGAAATCAGCCGGTTGCACAGTCGGCGTTTTGGTCAGTCCATGCTCACAGGAATAAGTCATGCCCACCGTCGAGGCGCTGCTCCGACAGGAGTTGCGCCACTATGCCGTTGAGTTACGGCAGCTGGCGTACACGCTGCCCCAAGGGGTAGGAGAGCACAATCTGCTCCGATTGTCAGATCGGATGCGCGCTGCTGCCGACCAGGTGGACCGCAAGGGCGCTTGACGCTGTCGGGCGGGCAATGAATCTCCTGCCGACGTGGCCGCACGTCGAAGTGCGGCCAGCGTTGTTGCGTTGCCGCTGCGTCGACGATGCTGGGAAAAAGGTTCGCGCTGACAGGATTTCGCACCTATCGCTGGTTTTAGCAAACGAACGATAGAATGCGCCGCCGCGTAAACAGACCGTCAGGAAAGCAGAAGCCGGATCAATCCACATTGTCCGCCCCAGTTGGATTACTCCGCAGCCGAGTCATGAACCGGCACAGCGAAATCGTCACGGCCGGCGCTGCATCCATCGAGACCTATGTCGATGGACAGGGCCCGGCCGTGGTCATCATCCCGTCCTACGGCCGCGACAGCGGCGATGACTTCGACCTTCTCAGCGCAGCGCTCGTTGACGCCGGCTACCGGGTGCTGTGCCCGCAACCTCGCGGCGTCGCCAGCTCGGTCGGGCCGATGACCGGGGTGGGCTTCGACGACATGGCGCACGATATCGCCACGGTGATCGACACCCTCGCCGACGGGCCCGCCGTTGTCCTCGGCCACGCCTTCGGCGACTTCGTCGCCCGCGCTACCGCCGTCCACCATTGCGATAAGGTCAGCGCGGTGATCCTGGCTGCGGCGTCCGGGAAAACCGTTGCCCCTGAGATCAACTCGGCCCCGATGCGCGCGGGCGACTTGCCGACGTGGCCCGCTACTGGGGCGCCGGCAGCGCGCCGGTGTTCGAGATCATCGCCGGGGCCGCCAGCTGTGCCAGATCGCCGTGCCCGCTGAACAATGGACCGCCGTCTTCGATGAGGACGATTGCCGCCGATGGGTGCGTGCCGCAGTAGGCGTTCCCAACCTGGGCGTGGAAGTGCGCAGTATCGGCCGGTGGCAGATGAACGCGACGGTCGCTGACCGATTCGTGCAGGAACGCGTGGTGCTGTGCGGGGATGCCGCACACCAGTTTCCGCCCACTGGCGGGCTGGGCGTGAACACCGGGCTTCAAGGCATGCACAACGCCATGTGGAAACTCGCGTTGTGCGTGAAAGGTCTGGCAGCCTGGTCGCTACTGGAGACCTACGACACCGAGCGCCGAGGTCCCTCGGAACGCACAACGGCCCAGTCGCTGCACAACCACCAACAAGTTCAGAAGTTGGCCGGCGCGCTATACAGCGGCGCCGATTCGGGGCTCGATGTGGACGCAATCCTGGTGGCGACCCGCCGCTACGGTAATCACCTCGGCGTCGAGTTCGGCACCGTCTACGCATCATCGGCGATCATTCCCGACGGCACCACAACGCCTGTCGTTGCCGACGACTACTCCGACTACGAGCCAAGTGCAACACCGGGATGCCGCGCACCGCACGTATGGCTGGGACGATCAGCCTGCGTGTCGACGCTGGACCTATTCGGCAACGGATTCACCATCTTGACTGGAAGAGACGGAACAGCCTGGAAGACCGCGTCGTTGGCCGCGGCAGCGCAATTCGGCGTGGCCGTCGGCTGCTACGTCATCGGTGACCCTGGACTTGACGACCAGCACAACAGCTTCCTCGACGCCTACGGCATCACCAGCACCGGTGCGGTTCTCGTGCGTCCAGACGGCTATATCGCCTGGCGCACCAGCGCATTAGCCGCCGATCCCACTTCCGTTATCACTGAGGCGATGTCGCGCATCCTCGGCCGTTCCGATGCCTGGACGTGAGTCATCCGCTCGGGATCAAAGTGTCCATGGCCGATCTAGATGGCTGATGCGTATGGGGCTTCCCCGTTGCCGAACGACCAGTTCTCCTTAGCCACCTCGGTAAGCACGATCAACACATCCTGGGGCCGGACCTCGGCTTCTGCTTGGAGCCGTTCGACGAGGGTAGCGTAGAACTGCTTCTTCAATCTCACGGTGCGCCCGGCGTTGAGGGTGATATCGATGATGAACGCGTCGGCGGACCGGTCGATACCGAGGTATGTCGGATCAATGCGCAGCGAGCCGGCTTCGTGGGCGGTGATGATCTGGAACTTGTCCCCGTCGGGGACGTCCAGCACGTCCGCCATGGCCTCGTAAACGATGTCACCGATGAGACTCCGCTGTTCGGGTTGGATGGTGCTTGGAAGGTCAATTCTGACGAGAGGCATTGTGGGAGTTTACAAACAAGCGGTGATCTGGGCCGCCGACGGGGTTCAGAAGCTTTCCGCGGGCTGAAATCGAGCTGAATCTTCGATGACCGTCAGCGGGATGCCGTTGAGGACACCGTTGCCGGACGGTTCGTCGATAAACGTCGGCGGGGCAAGCACGTTGGTGTTGGCGCCCGGGGAGCTGATGGCCACCGATATGCGGGTGCCCGGCTTGCCATGTCCCCAACCGTGCGGTATCGACACCACGCCGGGTTTGATCGCGTCGGTGACCTCGACGGGCACTTTGATCTCACCGGCCTCCGATTTCACCGTGACGATGTCGTTGTCGGCGACGAGCACCGCGCTGCTGCGCTCGAGCGCGGCGACCTGATCGCGACATCGACATGGTCCGTCGCGGACTAAACCTGCTCATCACGGCCGCACTTATCGTCGCTCGCCTGACGGGACCGGCGATCATCGCCAGCGCGCCGGTCCCACCAGGCGCCGGTCCCGCGCGGTGCGTCCCGTTCGCGTCCCGCTGCCGTGCGGTCGACTAAGTACTGGTTTATCGGTCGCTGGTCGCTGGGGGCCAGCCCGGACACCGTCGCCGCAGCTGTGCTCGACGCGATCGCACGGCCCCGCCCCATCATCGTCTCGCCACGATCGCAGGTCCTGGCGCCCTCCCTGCTGCACCGACCCTCTCCGCGGCTGGCCCAGCCGGCGGCCTGCGCCCTACCAAAGATCGTCAGCCGTGGTTGAGTAGTGCTGCGCCTCCCGCGCATACAACGACGAAGGAGCGAGCCGGCATGGGCGGTCATCGGGAACTGTTCAACGCGAGCATTGCGGATCTGTCGGCGTTTTGGGCGGAGGCCGCACGCGCGGTGTCCTGGACGCGTGAGCCGCAAAGGGTGCTGGACGACACCCATCCGCCGTTTTACCGATGGTTTCCCGACGGCGAGCTGAACACCTGCGCCAACGCACTGGATCGCCATGTGGCCGACGGCCGCGCGGATCAGCCGGCGCTAATCTACGACTCGCCCGTGACGCGCACTCAGCGCACCTACACCTATCGCGAATTGCTCAACCACACAGCACGATTCGCGGGTGGGCTGCGTGCACTTGGCGTGGGCAAGGGTGACCGTGTCGTCCTATACATGCCGATGATTCCCGAGGCCGTAATCGCGATGCTGGCGTGCGCGCGGCTCGGCGCCGTGCATTCGGTGGTGTTCGGCGGCTTCGCCCCGCACGAACTCGCGACGCGGATCGATGACGCCCGCCCGAAGGTCGTCGTGTCGGCGTCCTGCGGGATCGAGCCGTCTCGGCTCGTGGAGTACAAGCCGATGCTCGACACCGCACTCGAGACGGCGCAGCATCCGCCGCGCAACTGCGTCATCGTACAGCGGGACCGGCATCGCTGCGAGCTGACCGCGGGCCGGGATCTCGACTGGCACGAGCTGGTGGATAACGCCCAGCCCATCGATGCGGTGCCGGTCGCGGCCACCGACCCGCTGTACATCCTCTACACCTCCGGCACGACCGGCAAACCCAAGGGCATCGTCCGCGACAACGGCGGTCATGCCGTCGCGCTGCTGTGGAGCATGCGAAACATCTACGACATGGCACCCGGCGAGGTGTTCTGGGCTGCCTCCGACGTGGGTTGGGTCGTCGGCCACTCCTACATCGTGTACGCCCCGTTGCTGCTGGGCGCGACGACCGTGCTGTACGAGGGCAAGCCCGTCGGCACACCGGATCCGGGCGCGTTCTGGCGCGTGGCGTCCGAACACGGTGCAAAGGCACTCTTTACGGCGCCGACCGCGATCCGGGCGATCAGAAAGGAAGACCCGAACGGCGCGTACCTGGCCAAATACGACCTGTCCGCGCTGCGCTATCTCTTCCAGGCCGGCGAGCGGCTCGACCCCGACACCTACAAATGGGCATCCGAGAAGCTGGGCGTCCCGATCATCGACCACTGGTGGCAGACCGAGACCGGTTGGGCGATCGCGGCCAACCCGATGGGCGTCGAGCCGCTGCCGATCAAGCCGGGATCACCGACGACACCGATGCCTGGCTACGACGTGCGCATCCTTCGCGCCGACGGCTCCGGGTGCGATCCCTGCGAGGAAGGCGCGATCTGCATCCGACTGCCGCTCCCGCCCGGCACGTTGCCGACGCTGTGGGCCGATGACGACCGCTTCCAAGCCTCGTACCTCTGCGAGCACCCCGGGTATTACCTCACCGGCGACGGCGGGTACCTCGACGAGGACGGCTATCTGTTTGTGATGGGCCGCATCGATGACGTGATCAACGTTGCGGGGCACCGCTTGTCGACTGGCGAGATTGAGGCGGTGTTGGCCGCGCACCCCGCGGTCGCGGAGTGCGCGGTGATCGGCGTCGCCGACGAAATCAAGGGTCAGGTCCCGCGCGGCTTCGTTGTGCTGACGGCGGGCGCGTCGGCCGACGGTGTCGCCGACGAGCTCGTCAAAGCTGTCCGCGACGAGATAGGCGCTGTGGCGTGCTTCAAGCAGGTTGACGTCGTTCCAGCGCTGCCCAAGACCCGCTCGGGAAAGATCCTGCGAAAGACCATGCGCGGCATCGCCCATGGCAAGGACGAGCCAATCCCGTCGACCATCGAGGACCCCGACGTGCTACACACGCTGCGCCCGCTATTGCGGCGTGACGGTTAGCACTATCCGCGGCACGCGATGACGTCGTAGACCGGCGTAGCCGCAACGGCGCCATCGGGAACTCGCGCGCCCCTCGATAGCAGCAAAGAAAGTTCTCACGTGCGACGCGAGGTCGCGCATAACGAGTGAACTCGCAGGTTGGAGGTCGGTCATGCCGGGTGCGTAGTTCTGGATCAGTGTTCAAGATCGATCCCCGCCCTGGCGTGCGTCGACGGGTCTTGTCCGTTGGGGTGCGAAGCCCGGGGTAGAAGCCTAAGGGCCCCTGTTCCGTCTGGGGGAGCAACCGGGCGAGGGGAAGGTCGGGCGGGTGAACGTAAGTGAACCCCTGATGATGCCCCGTTATTTCTAACCCTGGAAGACGGGACGAATACCTGGGTGATAGGGCCTGGCCGCTGGTAGGGGCGGCAAGCGGCGACCGGGGAGTGAGACCCGGTCGTGGGAACACCGCTGGCCTCGGGGTATAGGGGGCGCCCTCCCCGGCCGTGTCTCGTGTGCGTGGAACGTGGAAACCCCGTCGGGGTCCGGGCCGAGTCGGTCCGGTAGGCCGATCGTAAGAGGGGCGGAATCCCTCGGCGGGACAGGATGTCCAAGAAGCGGATGCCGGTGGCCGAAAGGCGACGGGACTCGCGACAGGTGGCTGCTGCTCCAGGTGGTCGTCGTGGGGAACCGGCCGGATGCCGGCCTGAGCGGCCGGACTCGAAAGGGTGCTGACGTGGGCAGGTGAGCCTTTGAACACCGAGGCCGATGGCCTGATGAACCGAAGGGGCAAGTTGGACACCATCGCGGTGAACGGACCCGAGGACGTCGCTGTGGAGTGGGATTTCGTCGACTGGCGTGCTCATGAGCAGAACGTAATCCGGTTGCGGCGCAGGATCTTCAAGGCGACGCGGGAGCAGGACTGGGCCACGGTCCGGTCGTTGCAGAAACTGATGCTGGGGTCGTGGTCGAACACGCTGATGAGCGTGCGGCAGGTCACCCAGCGCAATGCCGGGCGTCGGACGGCGGGGATCGACGGCGAGGTTGCCTTGTCGTCGCCGGAGCGAGCGGATATGGCGGTGCGTGTGCACCGCAGCCGTGCGAGCTGGGACCCGAAGCCGGTTCGGCGCGTGTACATTCCGAAGGCCAGCGGCAAGCAGCGTCCGCTCGGTATTCCCGTGTTGATGGATCGGTGCCACCAGGCACGGGTCCGCAACGCGCTGGAACCGGAGTGGGAGGCCAAATTCGAGGCCCGCTCGTATGGGTTTCGTCCTGGCCGGGGCTGCGCCGACGCGATCGGCTCGTTGTATTCAGTCCTGAAGGGTCCTCGTGTCCAACGGGTTTGGATTCTCGACGCCGACCTGTCGGCCGCGTTCGATCGGATCGACCACGACCAGCTATTGGCCACGGTCGGCGACTTCCCCGCTCGGGGAATTATCGCGGACTGGTTGAAGGCCGGCGTGTTCGAACCGGGTAAGGGCTTCGCCCCGACCGAGGAGGGAACTCCGCAAGGCGGGGTGATCAGTCCGTTGTTGATGAACGTGGCGCTGCACGGGCTGGAGGAGGCCGCCGGGGTCCGTTACCGCGAAACCGGTGTCAACGCCGGGACAACGGTTCCGGGAACCCCGATTCTGGTCAGGTATGCCGACTTATGTCGAATTCGAATAAGTCGGCTTATGTCGACCGGCGGATTATGCCGACCGCGGCGTGAACGGGCTGGTCGGCGGGGTGGGGACGACTGGTTGGTCGGCATAATCCGCGCCTTGTGATCTGGGCGGTTTCACGTCTGAGTGGTTGAAGGAAGACCACTCGAGACGGGAGAAGATCATGAGCGTCGATGCGTCACCGGCTGCGTTGTTGGCCGGGTTCCGGTCGTGGCTGGCGGCCGAGCGGGGGCTGTCGCGGGAGACAGTGCGCTGCTACAACAACCAGGCCGGCACGTTTCTGGCTTCGTTGCCGGATCCGGTGGAGTCCGCTGTGCGGCAACTGGATTCGGGACAGGTGACTTCGTTCATGGTCGGCTACTGCCGGGACCGCAACGTCGAATCGGCGAAGGCGATGGCGACGTCGCTGCGAGCGTTGCTGCGGTTTCTGCACGTGTCCGGACACACGCCGATAGGGCTGGCGGGGGCGGTTCCGGGGGTGGCGGGTTGGCGACTGGCCTCGCTGCCGCGGGGGGTGGATGCCGCGGTGGTGGCGCAGCTATTGGGGTCCTGCGACCAGGCCACGGCGGTCGGTCGGCGTGACTACGCGATCCTGATCATGTTGGTGCGGTTGGGATTACGCGGCGCCGAGGCCGCCGACCTGCGGCTCGGCGACCTCGATTGGCGTGCCGGTGAGGTCACGGTGCGGGGCAAGGGCCACCGGATCGATCGGCTCCCGATGCCCAGCGATGTCGGGGAAGCGATCGTGGCATATCTGACCGATGGCCGGCCCGACTGCGAGACGCAGACGGTGTTCGCTACGGTGCGCAAGCCGTATCGGCGGCTCACGGCGGCAGCGATCCGCGGCATCATGGGACAGGCGTGTCGCCGCGCGGGCCTGCCGCGGGTGGGTGCGCATCGGTTGCGACACACGCTGGCCACCGACATGCTGCGCGCCGGGGCGTCGCTGCCGCAGGTCGGGCAGGTGCTGCGGCATCGCAGCGACCTGTCCACCGCGATCTACGCCAAGGTGGACGAAAACGCGCTGCGACCGCTGGCGCGGGCGTGGCCAACTGCGGCGGTGTGGTCATGACCGGGCTGCGGCGGGCCGCCGAGGACTATCTGGCGATGCGGCGGGCACTGGGGTTCAAGCTGACCACCCAAGGCAGGCAACTGATGTCGTTCGTCGACTACTGCGAGTCCCGCGGCAGCGAGCGGATCGCCAGCGACCTGGCGCTGGAGTGGGCGACGACGACCCGCAGCGGCAGCACCCACGACAGCTACCTGGCGCGGCGGCTGATGACCGTGCGGATCTTCGCCCGCCACTACCAGACCCTCGACCCCGACAGCGAGATCCCGCCCGAGGACGCGTTGCCGCACCACAAGTGCCGGATCACGCCGTACCTGTATTCGCCGGGCGAGATCGCCACGCTCATCGACGCCGCCGCCCAATTGACCCCGCCGCTGCGGGCGGCGACCTGGCAGACGCTGATCGGGCTGCTCGCGGTCACCGGGATGCGCAAGTCCGAGGCGTGCCGACTCGACGACGACCATGTCGATCTCGACGCCGCGACACTTTTGATTCTGGACTCGAAGTTCGGCAAGTCGCGGCGACTGTTCCTGCACGACTCCACGGTCACCGCCCTGCGGGACTACCGCCGCCGCCGCGACCTGTGGTTCCCCGATCCCGATCGGGGAAGCTTCTTCGTCTCCACTCGCGGCACCCGACTCGACGTGCACAACCTCACTCGCACCTTCGCGGGCCTCCTCGATGATGCCGGGATCGCGCCGCCCGGTCGACGCCGCCCACGAATGCACGATCTGCGCCACGGCTTCACCGTCGCCACACTGTTGGACCTCTACCGCGACGGCGGTGATATCCAGGCCCGGCTGCCGGTGCTGTCGACCTGGCTTGGTCACGTCGACCCGAAGTCGACGTACTGGTACCTGCAGGCGATTCCGGAGCTGCTCGCCCTGGCGGCCGGTCGCCTCGAGTCCACCGCGTTCGGGGAGCTGTCATGAGCCCGCTGGCACCGATCCTGCAAGGATTCTTCACCGACAAGCTGATCCGTCAACGTCGAGCCGGACCCAACACCATCGCGGCCTACCGCGACACCTGCCGACTGCTGATCGAGTTCGCCTCCCGGACAACAGGTGTCGAGCCCAGCACACTGGATTTCCAGGTCATCGACGCAGATCTGATCACCGCGTTCCTGCGGCACCTGGAAACCGAGCGCGCCAACACCACCGCCACCCGAAACGCCAGGTTGGCCGCGATCCGGTCCCTGTTCCGCTACGCCGCGTTGCACGCCCCCGAACACGCCGACCACATCAGCCGAGTGCTGGCGATCCCACCGAAACGCTGCGACCGGCCCGTAGTGTGCTTCCTGACCGCCGCCGAGATCGACGCGCTGCTGGCGGCGCCCGACCGTTCCACCCGGCTCGGTCGCCGTGACCACGCGATGCTGATTCTGGCGTGCCAAACCGGGCTCAGGGTTTCGGAACTGATCGGCCTACGTCGCGCCGACATCGACCTCGGCGCCGGCGCGCACTGCCGTTGCACCGGCAAGGGCCGCAAAGACCGAGCCACGCCATTGACCAGACAAACCGTTGCCGCACTCCGTGTTTGGCTGGCCGACCACGACGGCGGGCCGGACGACGCACTGTTCACCACCAGCCGAGGCCAACCACTCTCGCGGGACGCGGTCGCCAAGATGATCACCAAACACGCTGCCCGCGCCGCGGTCGACTGCCCGAGCATCGCCACCAAGCACGTCACACCGCACACCCTGCGACATTCCGCGGCGATGGCGCTGCTGCACGCCGGGGTCGACACCTCGGTCATCGCGCTGTGGCTCGGCCACGAGGACCCCGGCTCCACGCAGGCCTATCTGCACGCCGACATGACCATCAAAGAGCAAGCCCTCTCCCGCGTCGCACCACCGAACACCAGCCCCGGACGCTACCGCGCCCCCGACGCTCTCCTCGCATTCCTCGACAACATCTGACCCCGCCGGCAACCCCGGATTATGCCGACCAACCAGCCGTCCCCACCCCGCCGACCAGCCCGTTCACGCCGCGGTCGGCATAATCCGCCGGTCGACATAAGCCGACGACATGGTGGCCTGCTGTGCTTCGCGGCTGCAGGCCGAACAAGTCAAGGCGCGGCTCGCTCAATGGCTGGCGCCGAGGGGGCTGGTCTTCAACGAGGACAAGACACGCATCGTGCACCTCGAAGAGGGCTTCGACTTTCTCGGCTTTAACCTGCGCCGGTATCGGCGTGGTGGTCGGCCCGGCAAGCTGTTGATCAAACCGAGCCAGGATGCGGTCAGGCGAATCCGGCGCAGGCTCGCCGACGAGATACGCGGCATGCGTGGCTCGAACGCGGTGGCGCTTATCGCCAGGCTCAACCCGATCATTCGGGGTTGGGCCGCCTACTACCGGGGGGTGGTGTCCAGCAAGGTGTTCACGGCGCTGGACAGCTACGTGTGGTGTCTCACCTTTCGGTGGGCGCGCCGCACCCACCCCAACAAGCCGAAGAAGTGGATCGTGCGTCGCTACTTCGGCAGGTTCAACCGGTTCAGGAACGACCGGTGGGTGTTCGGTGCCCGCGATCGGGCACTCAACGATCGTGGCGACATCGCCTTCCTCACCAAGTTTTCCTGGACCAAAATCGTCCGGCACCGGCTGGTCGCGGGTGGTGCGTCTAAAGACGACCCCGATCTGACCCAGTACTGGGCCGCACGGCGGCGAAAGAGGTTGGCCCCGTTGGACAGCTACAACTTGCGCCTGCTTGTCGAGCAGGACGGGCACTGTCCATTGTGCGGGGATTACCTCCTCACCCCGGATCAGCCCCCGCAATCCCCGCACGAGTGGGAACGCTGGTGGCTGAGCATCGTCAAACGGGCGATCGCCGCCGACTACCTCACCCATCACGGGCGAGGCGGCGCGCCGGACGGCAACCGAACCCGCCTGGTACACAACTCATGCCACCGCAGCCTTCGGGCTCGCCACGGCACGAGACCGGAACCCGCAACGTCCTCGGGGCTTGCTTGAGCCGCGTGCGGGGAAACCCGCTCGCGCGGTTCTGAGGGGGCCCCGGCGCAGCGATGCGCCGGGGCTACCCGACACGATGTCCTGGCGGCGAACTGTCCTGTGCGGCGGCCATCCGATCTGTGCGTGGCGGCGGACGGTAGCGGCAGCGGACGGTAGCCGCCACGTCGGCATTCAGGTCTGCCGGTTTGTTAGCAGGGTGATCAGCGTTCGCGCCGCCTGGCCGAGATGGTCAACGACCATGCGGCACTTCGCGGCGTTCGCTTTCGGCCGATACCCGATCACCCGGGTTACCGGTGTAGGCGGTGACCGCGCCGATCCCGTACTTGCGGATCACCGGCGTCAGCAACTCGGTGCAGCGGCGAAACGCCGCGTCCCAGCTGACCTCCTGCCAGCGCCCGTCGACCTTGATCAGCGGGCGGCGGACGCGGTCCGGGTCGTGGTGCAACGCGGCCAGTGACACGCCCTTCGGGCAGATGTGTCCGCGGCTCCACACGTCGTCGCGGTTGGCGCGGATGCTGATGACCCTGCCGCTTTCGACACGAATCTCCAAACCACACATGGCTTCACAGTGGACACGTGCGCAGATGCCTGCCGTCATCGCCGGTCGTCACCCACCCAACTTATTCCGCTACTACTGGTATCGGAAGGGGGCATAATGCAGGTCGACAACAACACGAAGGAACGCGGGCACGGGAGGTTGCATTGATCGAACGCCTACTGGTCGACCGGGTCGCGGTGGTGACAGGCGGCGGTGGCGGTATCGGCGCGGCAACCGCGCGGCTGTTCGCGCAACATGGCGCCCAGGTGGTCATCGCCGATATCGACCCCGAGCGCGCCCGGCGGTGCGCCGACGAGATCACGACGTCTGGTGGGTCGGCTCTGGCGGTTGTCACCGACGTCCGCGACGGCAACCAGGTCGCCGACTTAGCGCGATCGGTGCTGGATCGCTGCAGCCGGGTGGACGTGCTGGTGAACAACGTGGGCCACTGGGTGCGCCACCCGGGCAGCTTCGTCAACACCGACCCGCAACTCTGGGATGAGCTCTACCGAGTGAACTTGCACCACGTCTTCCTCGTCACCCGCGCGTTCCTGCCGGCGATGATCGACCAACACGCGGGCGCGATCGTCAACGTCTCGTCCGTCGAAGGGTTGCGCGGCTACCCGGAGGATCCGGTCTATGCCGCCTTCAAAGCAGCCGTCATCCACTTCACCCGCAGCCTGGCAGTCCAGGTAGGCCGCGACGGTGTGCGGGTCAACGCGATCGGCCCCGACGTCACCGAATCGCTGCAGGTGCCCTACTCGCAGTGGCTGTCCGCCGAGGAGCAGATGCAGTGGCCGCAATGGGTTCCGGTCGGACGGATGGGGCTGCCCGAAGACCAGGCCCGGGTGATCCTCTTCCTGGCCTCAGACTTATCGGCGTTCGTCACCGGCCACACGATCCCGACCGATGGCGGCACCGGCGCAGCGGGCGGATGGTTCCGCTCCTCACGCCGAACCGACCGGGAATGGACCAATCGCCCTACCGCACCCTGACCAGTGCATGCGCAGGCGGCGACGGCGGCACCGCCGGCGTACCGCACTGAGCGGGTGGCGTGCCCATCGACGAACTCGAAATCTTGCTCCTCGACCGCAACACCGGAATATTGCGCCGCAAACTGATCCTCTGCCCCACCCGCGACCGCGTGGCACCGTGGACGATCCCCATCTCCGTCCTCTGTATGAATCAGAACGGCTTGACGTTCGCGATCCTCGCATGGAACTCGGCTGGCCGTGGATGTTAAGGCTGTCCCTGCCAATACCACCATTAATTGGGACTGGCTGACCGTCCGACTACAGGAATTCGAAACGCGTTCGGCGCGCTCATAGTGGGCGTAGACGCCTGGCGGTGAGCTCAGCTACTAAGGAAGGCTTGACATGTCGACATATCGCGCTTACCAGGTCACTGGACAACGGCAGTTCGAGTTGGTAGAGCGCGAGTTGCTCGAGCCACAGCCTGGTCACGTACGGTTTCGCGTGGTCAGCTGCGGTGTGTGCCACACCGACGTGCTCGCCGTCGAGGGCTTGCGCCCCGACCCGAATCAACCCGTGGTACCCGGGCACGAGGTCGTCGGCGTCATCGACGCAGTCGGCGAGGGGGTTAGCGGGTGGAAAGCCGGTGACCGCGTCGGCGTAGGTTACCTGGGCGGTCACTGCGGCGTCTGTGTCTGGTGCCGTCACGGGGACTTCGTCAACTGCGAAAACCAACCTCAGACGGGCACGACCGTCGACGGCGGATACGCCGAGGTGATGTACGCCCGCGCCAGTGGGCTGGTCCGCATTCCCGACGGCCTAACATCTGTGGATGCCTCTCCGTTGCTGTGTGCCGGTATCACCACCTACAACGCGTTGCAAAGGTTGAACGCCGGACCCGACGCGCTCGTGGCGATCCAGGGCATCGGCGGTCTAGGCCATTTAGGGCTGCAGTACGCCGACAAGCTGGGTTACCGTGTGGCGGCCATCGCACGCGGCACCGACAAGGCTGTGTTGGCAGAAAAGCTCGGCGCGCACCACTACATCGACAGCGCGGCAATCGATCCCGCCAAGGCGTTACAAGAACTCGGCGGAGCCGCCGCGATCGTAGCCACTGCGGCCAGCGGCGCATCGATGTCGCCGCTGGTGGCCGGCCTCGCGCCGCGCGGTCAGCTGATAGTCGTCGGCGCGGCCAACGACCCAATCGAGGTCAACACGGCTGATCTGATCTTTGGTGGCCGCTCGATCATCGGCAGCCTCACCGGCACGTCGATCGAAAACGAGGCCAACCTACAGTTCAGCGCCACGCATGGGGTCGCACCCATGAACGAGGTGATGCCCTTCGAAGACGCACCCTCGGCCTATGAACGAATGATGTCCGGACAGGCCAGATTCCGGGTGGTCCTAGATGTGCAGACCCAGCAGCCAAAGGGTGCCGAGGGATGACCGACCTGCTCGACGCGGTGCTCGCAGCGCACGGAGGACTCGACCGGTGGCGCCAATTCAGCACCATCGAGGCGACCATCGTCAGCGGCGGCAAGCTATGGCAGATCAAGGGCCAACCGCAAGATCCCACGCCGCGACGGATGACCGTTGCACTGCAACGTGAATGGGCATCGGTGCAGCCGTTTGGTGCGGCAGACCAGAAAACCGACTTCACGCCGGACCGCATTGCGATCGAAAAGCTTGATGGCCGGGTAGTCGCCGAACGCGCCAACCCGCGCGAATCGTTCACCGGTCACCGCTTGACGACACCGTGGGATCCATTGCAACGCGCCTACTTTAACGGCTACGCGCTGTGGACCTATTTGACGATCCCGTTCTCGATGACACTGCCTGGGTTCACCGTCACCGAGATTGATCCGATCGAGGATAACGGCGAGTGGTGGTTTGGACTGCAGGCACATTTCCCGGGCCGCTTCGCCAGCCACAGCCAACTGCAGGAGTTCTACTTCGACAGTGAGTTCCTGCTGCGCCGTCACGACTACCGGGTAGATGTCGCCGGCGGGTTCGCTGCGATCCAATACGTCTACGACATGGTGGAGGCTGACGGGATCAAGCTGCCGTCCAAGCGCCGGGCGTACCGCTGCGACACTGACGGCCGGCTCCTGGCCGACGAACTCATGGTGTCGATCGACGTCAGCGATATCCACCTGACATAGAGATGCGTTCCAGCCGCGACGATTTCATTTCACGTAATCGAAAGCCACCCCGGTGACAGCCGGGGCGGCTTTCGATTGGCGGCCCGCCAGGAGCGAGGCGCCCCACTAGGCAAGTCTTGCCACGCCCGCATCGCTGCGGGCTTCGATGGCCTTGATCGTTTTTGCGAACGCCTTTCGCAATGAGCGCTTGCCAACCGTTCCGATGATGCCCGCGATCACCCGACCCTTGAGGTTTTTGCCTTCGCGAACTATCACGACGTCTACGTCGGTGGTCCCATTGAGTTGCCGCCTCAGGTCGTAGGTGTGGCCCGACGCGCCGCCAAACAAGTTCGACTCGGTGGTCGTGAGCTTGACGTGGGTGGGATCGGACCAGTCGTAATGCAGGCGTTCCCAGATGCCCCGCGAGCCCTCGGTGACGTCGGCCTCATGGGGGCCCAGGTGATGCACGTTGAGGTACCCGTCGGCGCTGTTCGGAAAGAGCTTCGCGCGGCCCGGTCCGAAGTCGGTGAGCGCGGCGATGAACTGCTCGGGGGTCGCTCTGGTCGTTTGGTGAAAGTGGATGGTGGACATTTCGTGAAACCTTCTTTGCAACAGGGGTTTTGTGTGTTGTCGCCGCTTGGCCGGTTAGCTGAGCCAGCCATCCGCGCGGCGCTTACAACCACCATGAGCGCACCGCGCGCGTTGCGAATTCCGGCAAACGGATCGGCAGCCTGACCCAATCGATCGTGGTATTGGCACGGACAGCCTTAGCATCTGGTGATGGCACAGAAGGCCAACGCGCTGGGTGGTTACCTGCGTGCGCGGCGCCAACAGGTTCGTCCCGAAGACGTCGGCTTGGTCGCTGGCCCGCGCCGGCGCGTGCCGGGCTTGCGCCGCGAAGAGCTGGCGACCCTGGCCGGCATCAGCTCCGCCTACTACCTACGACTCGAGCAGGGCCGTGACACCCATCCATCCGCACAAGTTGTGGACGCACTCGCACAAGCTCTGCAGCTCGACGTCAAAGCGACAGAACATCTGCATCGGCTGGTGACTGCGACCGGCAGCCGCAGGCCTCAATCCGCTGTAGAGACAGCGGCGAACAGGCTGGACCAACTGATCGATCAGTTTTCGATGCCGGCGGTTGTGGCTAGCAGGTGCCAGGACGTGCTGGCTGCGAACCCGTGCGCCCGTGCGTTGTCACCCGGCTTCGCGCCCGGACAAAACTTCCTGCGCTGGCGCCTTCTCGAACCCGCTGCCCGCGAGCTCTTCGTCAATTGGGACGAGGCAACCGAAATAGCGGTGAGCGGGTTACGCGAGGCGGCCGGTAGCGATATGGGTGATCCTCGGTTGTGCGCTTTGATCGACGAGCTGTCAGCCGCCAGCGATCGGTTCCGTGAGCTATGGGCACGCGCGGATGTCGGTTACCGCACCGGCGTTTTCCACTTTCGTCACCCGCAGGTTGGCGACCTTTATCTGCACCGGAACAGGCTCAGCGTGCCCCACTCGGGTGGGCAGCAACTGCTGATATATCACGCCGAGCCCGGCGGCCAGTCCGCCAAGGCGCTCGAGGAACTCCGGTCCCTGGCGACCCGCTGATTTCCAGCCCTGCAAGAGATTTGAATTTCACCTGTTCCCTGTACAAGCGCGAGACGCCGGTCTTAACGTCAAACCCACAAATAAAGATGGCGGCCCCCGTTGAATCCCGGTGCTGCAACGCCGGGTTCGAAGGCCGCCTGAACCAACCACCACCTGTTTGGAAGGACTGGCTCGATGAGCACGATACCGGGTCCCGCGCGTCGTCGGGACCTGTCATGACCGACGTTCAGCAGCCGGCGGACATCGAGGACCTCCGCCGCGATCTACTCGATCGGATGGAGGCACTGCCATTCTTTGACTGGTCCCCCGCTCTCTTACGGGCCCTAATCGCTGTCTTCGACCTGAACGGAATCACTTCAGAGGCCGAACACAGCTTCCGGCCCTACATTGTCAGGTAAAAACGGGCTCAGCAGTGCCGACGTCTCACTAACTCGGACCGATCCGGGTGATTGGCGTTGCGGTCCGGGCAGTCGCGGAGGCTCCGAAAATGATGCCGAATGGATCCATCAGTTAGCGAGAAGTCGTTGGGGTTCAAGTCATTCAGCGACTTTCTCCGCTCGCGCAGCGATCTCATCAAACTCGATGACAGCAGCACAACCCGAATGGTGCGGCTGCACAACGACACCGCATAATAGCTCGGGCTCGATGAGTTTCGGCGCCGATCTGGTTGGCGACTATGGTGCTATGCGGTACGCGGGGCGACCTGCGGTCGGATGAGGAGTCACGACGATGGAGATGTGGGAACTGGTCGCCCGTGAACAGATCCGGGACACTCTCGCGCGATACAACTGGTCGGGTGACGCCGGCCGGCTCGACGACCTTGCGGAGACATTCTGCACAGACGGTGTGCTCGAGATACGCGGCTTCGCGCCACTGCACGGCCGATCCGAAATCGTGGCTTTCCTCGGCGGTGTCACGACGAACGTCGCCGTCAACATTGACGTCAAGCCCGTCATCCGACACAACATCGCCAACGTGCTGTTCACCGGGCTGACTCCCGACCAGGCGCACGTCTCGTCTTACTTCACCGTGGTCACCCATATCGGGCTTGACCATTTCGGCCGCTATCGCGACACCTTGGTACCCGACGGTGACACGTGGCTGATCAAGCATCGCAAGGTGTCGACCGACTGGGCAGCCCCTAATTCGGCCATGGCTCGGCAACCACCGGCTCATGGTGGGTGTTGATGAAGCGGCCCAACTCCGTGCGCGACCTGATGCCGAGCTCGGCGAATGCGTTGCGCAGGTGAGAGTTCACCGTGTGTGTCTGCAATAGCGTGAAGTCGTCGGTGAGCCAGCGCAGCGCTTCCTGGGAGTCGCCGCGCTGCCATGCCGCGTGCGCAAGAGCCGCCAAACCCTCCCATCGCACGGCGGGCCCTCCCGCCGTGTAGGCGTCACGGGCCTGTATCGCTACCTCGCGCAGCAGTGAGCGGTCGTTGGTGTGTGCCGCCACGCCGGCGAGGGTCATCATGCCGATCCGGCCCCCGATGCGCGTCCAGGTCATTCGCTCCTGCTGGGGAAGCGACTCGACGATGACTCGCGCCGTGTCCAACCGAGCCGACGGGTTCGCCGACCGAGCTCGCCGCGAGCTGCTGGCCACCGGCGAATCGGCCCGTAAGCGCTCCGTCGACACCGGCGTCGATCTCACCCCGCAGGAGCTGCAGGTCGCGCGGCTCGCGCAGGATGGCCTGTCTAACCCCGAGATCGGCAGGCAGTTGTTCATCAGCCCCCGCACCGTCCAGTACCACCTGCGCGAGGTCTTCGCCAAGCTCGGCATCCGCTCCCGCAGCGAGCTTGCGCACTTTTTGCCCGGCGGGCCGTCGCAGCTCGAGCCCAGCGCCTAAATCTCGCCAGACGCGGGTCGGGCCGCACCGAGCGCGCTGGACCTGTGTTACAGCTATGAGCCACAACGAGATTCAGCTATGGCAGCACGGTGTGCATCAACATCACGTCGTATGCGGACCACAGCGACAGATTGAAGTACAGGTCTTTACCCGACGACCAGGGATGGATCATCGGCGCATAGATGCCACCGGGCATCTGCCATGAATTCACCAGCATTTGCTCTGGACTCCATGGTCCTTGCGGAGCCGGCGCAGTCCTTGCCACGACGTCGTTGCTGCCACCGTTGGTGTACAGCACCAGGTATTGCTTGAGATAGCTGTTGTATTGCGCCGACATTTCGCCCACCGGGCCCCGGAAAACCGGCGTGGCCTTCGACGGATCAGCCGGGACCCAGGAGTTCGAGTCGCCGTTCCAGTACTGGTATTTGGTGAGGTCCGGTAAAAAGCGCGGGGGAACTCGCGACAGAAACGCCGGACCGCCGCGTCCAGACGGCGTCCCGAACGAGTAGAGGTAACCGTCGTTACCCTTCATGAACGCGCCCATCTGGAAATTCTCATTTCCTGGAGCGAACCTGGCTCCCGGGACGTTGTCGGGCGAGGACGCGCGGATGGAGCCGGGGTAGACCCCCCAGTTCTGGCCATTGTCGGGGGACATCGCGATTGCCGAGAAGTTCGTCGACCATTCGCCGTCGCGGCCCCATTCCTTGATGGACATGAAGTTGATGTATTGGGTTCTCCCGATGGAGATGGCGGCGGTCGGAATGATTCCCGTCTCGTGTGGCGCCTTCTTGGTGGTGTTGATGATCTGTTTGGAAAGGCCCGATTGCCATGCCGGCGAGCCGGAGTATTTGTCGGAAGCCGAGCCGGGCGCCACGTGGATGCCCTTGGACAGATCATGGTCTTGGCTGCGGAACAGCGTGTTATATCGCCATTGTTGGCCGTGGACCTTGCAATAGCCGAATGTGTCACCGAAGGCCATGAGGACCTGATGGTTCGCGGGATCGCCGTTGTCCCAAGGGATCCCAAGGTCGGTCCCGGAGATGCCGAACCGATCGAGGGTTTTGTTTGGGCCGTTCGGTCCGGTCACCCAGTCGACGAGCGATGTCGGAGCCCCCGCGATCGAGGCAGGAGGCGGCGCCGGCGGCGGTGCCGGCTGCGGCTGAACTGGGGCTGCGTTCGGAACCAACTGATTAGCATTCGGGGGCGGTTGGTTGCCTACGCCGGGAGGATTGGGCCCGGGCGGTACTACCTCCGCTTGATGTTGCAGCGGCGCGGAGTATCGAGTGCCCGGAGCAGCCGGTTTGAGTAAAGAAGATATCAGCGGACCCAACTTGGGTAGCGGCGCGCGGTCATTCGCGTTAGAAGGCCTACGCCCAGTAGGTGGTCGGACGACCGGCCCGGGCGCGGGCATCGCTGGGGGCGCGGCAGGGGGGTCGACATTCGCTTCGGGCGCGGAGCAAGGCGTGGCGGTCGCTGGTGGCGCGAGGCCTATCGCAACAGTGAGTCCGAGAGCGGCCGCCGACGCCACGGATACCGACACGATTCGCGGAATCGCCGACAATGTCACACCCTTCCACGGCAGGACGTCGCATTGACGTCCGCAGTTGGCTCATGTGACGATAGTGATCTGCGGGGCTGTTGTGATCAGTGATCCACCAATAGGTATGCATCCGAGACCGTGTCGCGACCCTTTTGTTCACCTCCCACTTGATCCACGCAGGTGAACGCGACGCGAGGTTTGCTGCAACTCTGACCACCGTCTCGAAATAGACGAGAACTTCGATGTCGGTCGCCATGCTCCGAAGACTATGGGCACCGGCTGTGTGGCGCAGCGGGTTTCGGGTGACGGGCTGTCGATGGGGGAGCATTGACCAAGGTAAGTTATCGCTGACAAAGTTACCGCTGATCAGATAGCGGGTCGCCGGCAGAGAGGACGCGTCGTGCTGCAGGGAATCGCCCGTCTGGCCATCGCCGCGCCCAAGCGGATCATCGCCGTCGCACTGCTCGTGATGCTCGGCACCGCGATCTTCGGCATCCCCGTCATCAAGAGCCTGTCGGCGGGGGGCTTACAGGACCCGACTTCGGAGTCGTGGCACGCCGGCAGGATCCTGTCGGACAAGTTCGGCCAGGGCGATATGCAGATGCTCTTCGCGGTCACCTCGGAGCGCGGCGCCCACAGCGACGCCGCGCGCGCCGCCGGGGAAGACATCGTCGCCCAGCTGAAGGCCTCACCCTATGTGAGCGACGTGACTTCAGCCTGGACCGCGCCGCCCTCGGCCGCCCAGGCGCTGATCAGCAAGGACGGCAGGACGGGGTTGATCGTCGCCGGCGTTACCGGGGGTGAAAGCGGTTCGCAGAAGCACGCCAAGACGATCTCGGAGCAGGTGGTGCACGACCGCGACGGCGTCACGGTCAAGGCCGGCGGCGAGGTGATGATCTATGTGCAGGTCAACGGGCAGAGCGAGCGCGACCTACTGCTGATGGAATCGATCGCGATACCCGTGAGTTTCGTCGTGCTGGTCTGGGTGTTCGGCGGCCTGCTGGCCGCGGCGCTGCCGCTGGCGGTCGGCGGGTTCGGGATCCTCGGATCGATGGCGGTGTTGCACGCGATCACCTACGCCACCGACGTGTCGATCTTCGCGTTGAACCTCACCGTGGCGATGGGGCTCGCGCTCGGTATCGACTCTTCCTTGTTGATCATCAGCCGGTTCCGCGACGAACTCGCCGATGGCGCATCGCGCGACGCGGCCCTGATTCGCACGATGGCGACCGCGGGCCGGGCTGTGCTGTTCTCGGCGATGACGGTCGCGCTGTCGATGGTCGCGATGGTGCTGTTCCCGATGTACTTCCTGAAGTCGTTCGCCTATGCCGGCATCGCGGTGGTGGCGTTCGCGGCGTTCGCCGCAATCGTGGTGACCCCGGCCGCGATCGCGCTGCTCGGTGACCGGCTGGATGCCCTCGACGTGCGTCGGTTGACGCGTCGGCTTCTCGGCCGGCCCGAGCCGGTGCGCAAACCGGTCGAGGAGACGTTCTGGTACCGCTCGACGAAATTCGTTCTGCGCCGTGCGATTCCGATCGGTGTCGCAATCATCGCGCTGCTGCTCGTGCTCGGCGCGCCGTTCCTCGGGATCAAATGGGGCTTCCCCGACGACCGGGTGCTGCCCGGGTCCCTCTCCGCGCGTCAGGTCGGAGACCAGTTGCGCAGCGACTTTGCCGTCGATTCGGCGACCAACGTCATGATCGTGATTCCGGACGTAGCCGGTGTCACCCCGCCCGAACTCGACCGCTACGCCGCCGAGCTCTCGCGGGTGCCCGACGTGTCGTCGGTGTCCTCACCGGGCGGGACGTCCGTCAACGGCGCGCCGGTCGGACCGCCGTCGGCGGCGACCGGAATCAGGGACGGCAGCGCGTTTCTGACCGTCGGCAGCACCGCGCGGCTGTTCTCTCAGGCCTCCGAGACGCAGCTGGACCGGTTGCACGCCGTCGCCACACCGGGCGGCAAGGTCGTGCAATTCACGGGGACCGCCCAGATCAACAGGGACAGTTCCGAATCGGTGACCTCGCGGCTGCCAGTGGTCTTGTCGGTGATCGCCGCGATCACGTTCGTGTTGCTGTTCTTGCTGACCGGCAGCGTGGTGTTGCCGCTGAAGGCGTTGCTGCTCAACGTGTTGTCGTTGACCGCGGCGTTCGGCGCGCTGGTGTGGATCTTCCAGGATGGTCACCTCGGTGCGCTGGGCACCACGCCCACCGGGACCTTGGTGGCCAATATGCCGGTGTTGTTGTTCTGCATCGCTTTCGGATTGTCGATGGACTACGAGGTGTTCCTGGTGTCGCGGATCCGGGAGTACTGGCTGTCGTCCGGGCGAACGCGCGCCGACAACGACGAGAGCGTTGCGCTGGGGCTGGCCCGCATGGGCCGCGTGGTGACGGCGGCGGCGCTGCTGATGTGCATTTCGTTCGCCGCGTTGATGGCCGCGCAGGTGGCGTTTATGCGCATGTTCGGTGTCGGGCTGACGTTGGCAATCCTGGTGGACGCCACGCTGGTCCGCATGCTGTTGGTGCCGACGTTCATGCATGTCCTGGGACGGGTGAATTGGTGGGCGCCCAAGCCGCTGGCCAGGCTGCACGAGCGCTTCGGCATCAGCGAGTCACACGATCTGCCTGAGATTGAGCCGCCTGCCGCGGAGACTGGTCAGCGTGTCGACCTCCGTTCCTGATCCGACCAGGCGCAGGCGCGCGCGGCGCGGTGCCCCCACCAGGTTTCCGGTTTGCAGCGCGCCGGTTAATGCGTGCGCGGTGGATGAGAGCGCAGTGCGCGCCGCGGTTGCGATCCGGGAATTGAATATGGTGCTGATCGGGGTAGTGAACCACCAATCCGCCTGCGGCACCCAGGTTTTCCCTGAAAATCCAGCTTCGCATTAACCCCGGTTTATCGCAGGACCGTGCAACTGGAGGCGTCGGTAGAACGTGTTACAGTTTGCCAACCGCGGCCAAGGGTCCGGGGCAACCGGGCATTGCGCGTAAGGAGACCCACATGGATTCCGATGTCGCAACCTGCGTTTGTTTCCGGTCGCCGAAAAGTGCAGCAGCAGAAGTGAATTAGGCGTAAATGCTGGCGAAAGGATGTCATCGACCGGGTGCCGCGCTTTGTGCCCAGGCCGCCGCGCAGGATAGCGGGATGAACCGCAAACGCGTCGTCATCGCGGGACTGGGAGACGTAGGTGTCCTGACCGCGATCCGTCTGGCCCGGCACGCCGAGGTCGTCGGAATCTCGGTCAAACCCGCGCTGGTGAGCGGCCAAGAACTCGGCATCCGGCTCTCTCGCCCGGACGATTGGGCCCGCGACAACTGGATTCCGTTCGACAGGTTCCGCTGTTTGGATCGGGTACGTACCGTTCAGGCCACGCTGACGGGAGTGGACCTGGCGGCCCAAACCGTCTTCGGCCGTCGCGACGATGACGCAACGATCGCCGAGGAGTACGACGCGCTGGTCATCTCGACAGGAGTCACCAACGGCTTCTGGCGCCAGCCGACGCTGCAGTCGGCAGCTGAAATCGGCGCCGACCTACGCGCCGCACACGACCGGCTGGCTGCCGTCAACTCGGTGATCGTCGTGGGTGGCGGCGCGGCAGCGGTCAGCAGCGCCGCCAACATGGCAATCACCTGGCCGGACAAGCGGATCGACCTGTACTTTCCCGGAGAGCGCGCTTTGGGCGGGCATCACCCGCGGATTTGGGAACGCATCCGGGGCCGACTGACCGAACTCGGCGTGGGCCTCCACCCGGGCCACCGTGCCGTGCTCTCGAACGGCTTCGCAGGCAACGAGATCACCAGCGAACCGGTCCGCTGGAGCACCGGACAACCCCCGGCGTCCGCCGAAGCCGTGCTCTGGGCGATTGGGCGGGTGCAACCCAACACCGACTGGCTGCCGCCGGAGCTGCTCGACGAGCGCGGGTTCGTTCGCGTGACGCCGGAGTTGCGGGTGCCCGGCCAGCGCGGTGTCTTCACGATCGGGGACGTCGCGGCGACCGACCCTCTTCGCAGCTCCGCCCGCAATCGTGGGGATGCGCTGCTGGCCCGTAACATCCGCGCCGAGTTCGCAGGTCGACGGCTGCGCGCCTT
Organism: uncultured Actinomycetota bacterium; assembly: GCA_963728815.1. Taxonomy (GTDB): domain Bacteria; phylum Actinomycetota; class Actinomycetes; order Mycobacteriales; family Mycobacteriaceae; genus Mycobacterium. Next base: position 81,163 of record CAVSLH010000006.1, on the reverse strand, counting down.
CCGGGCGCCGACGCGGCGGTGGGGTTCGGTGCTGGGTATCCAGGCCGACGGGCTGGAGGTCTTTCTGCCCACCGGCCATGCGTTCCGCTTCCGGTCATGGTCGGTCGAACGGGTGGTGATGCCGTGGATCGTCCGATGGGGCATGTATCGCGGAGTGCGGGAAAACCACCCGTTCCGGTAGCGCCCGGGCCGCTAATAGCAACGAAGCCGCTCGATCCGTCCACCGGAAAGGTTCGACGTCTAATCGGTTCACCCGTGCGCGCCGGTACGCCAGCAGTACTGACTCGTCTATGGGAGAAATCCCGCGGTGTTCCTGGCCTGGACCTCCCGGGGCTAGACATCGCGGCGACCGCCGCCAGCTACGGCGTCGACGCACACGCAACCAGCACCGACGAGCTCACCAAGCTGGTCGAATCGGGTGCGCACCCACCCCCGTCGACGCGCGTAAATCCACGGCGGCCGAACGCTTTTCGACTCGGTGGTCACCTGATCTGCAACCCACGCTTGCGTACCCACAGCACGGCTGCGACAGTTCCAGCTATCCAGACCCCCAGGGCAATTGCGAGATGCACGAAGCTCTTTGTGTCGCGCCCCAGCACCGGCCAGATCAATGCGGGTACCTGTCTCCACAACACGCGATGCTCCACCCCGCCCAATGGGTCAGCTACGTAGTACAGCGCATAAGGCAGCGTCAGGGCCAGGAGCCAGCCGCCAGTCCGGCGATGATCGCGCCGCTGCCGCCAGCGCCGAATCAGCGGCTCAACGCTCACCGGATGCAGCACCGAGATGAGGTTGCCCACGCCCAGCCAGGACACGATGGGCACCGCGACGGTGGGGATCGTGACGGCCAGGCGCGCCGGCGTTTCCAGCCACAGCGTTAACGCCATCGCCGCCGCTAAGGTGGGCAGCCCCACAATCACGATCAGGGCCAGGTTCTTGATTACGAGGATCCGCCACAGCGGCACGCCGTCGGACAAACCCTTTCGGACCCGGTAGTGATCGGCGCCGAGCAGGTTGGTGGTGGTGACATCGGCGAGAATAAACGACGAGAAGTAAGTACTGACCAGGATCACCCAGTCGTGGTGGCGGCCACCGGGGGTCAGCGGCTGCACCACCAACCACGCCGCGGCGAGGAACAGGTTGGCCACCACGCCCATCAGCCAGGTGCGCGGCGGGGTGAACGCCCAGCGAGTCTCGGCGCGAACCGCCGGCCACAGGCCCTGTTGGAAGTCCTTGGCCGCCCGCTGGGCCGCAGCAGGTCGGGGGGCCGACGCACGCACCGCGGCGCGCAAAGCGGCGCGCAAACGTGGGGGCATCGGCGTCTGAAACTCCAACATGTGCTCCCCCACCAGAGCGGCTGTCCGTGCGACCATACCTGGGCCAGTCGATTAAGTGGTGTATTGCCTGACGAACTGGTCCGCCACGCTCGGGTAGGTTCTGCGCTATGACGGTTACGTGGGCCTTCCTGGCCGAAGCGGCTGCGACGGTAGACAACAAGCTCAATGTGTCGGGTGGCGTGCTGTCCAGATATACGGTCGGGCCTGACCGGTTGGCGCGCTTTGTACTTGTGGTGATGACAGAGGCTGACGCTGAGAATCCAGAGCGGCGGGTTGACGTGGAGTTCAGACCTCCGACGTTTGACGAGCCGGTGCGCAGACAGTTCGAGGTGCCCGAAGCCGCCATCGGCAAGTTGCCGGGGTTCGCTTTCTTCGATGTCGACGTAAGCCTGCCTGTTGATGGCCGCTGGCTGATTTTGGTGTCTGGCGGCGCAGGAACGATCTCGATTCCGCTGGTCATCGGGCAGGATAACGAATGGACGTCCGAGTGAGGATTCCCATTTGGCGAATGCCGTTTCAATAAAAGAGGTTTCGCGATTCGCCTGTCAGATCCATATGCCGGCATCGGCGTGTCGCCGTTTGCATACTTGTTCGAGTGATGGCCCATCTCGTGGGCCGTTTTGCCGATGGAGTTATCCCCGCGGATATCCTCGGCGGACGGTGCGGTCGAGAATGCCCAGAGTCGCCCGCAACGCGCCCTCAGACAAAACCGGGAAAATTCCGGCGTCCCGCCACTTCGGGTCGATGTTCGACCAGTCGTAGAACGAGGTGACCACAGTGGCCGCGGCGTCGTCGGTCGGTTGGAGCTGGTAGCCGTAGACGTGACCGATCTGTGGGCGGATCTGGCCGAGAATCGTCCACGCGATCAGCCGATTCTGTTCGAACTCCGTGATTTCAACAGTGACGTCATACTTGCCCAGCTGCGGAAAGTCGTTTAGTGACTCGCGGTCCATGTGGACCAAGAAGCTGTCACCGACGGCCGTTACTGGATCGCCGTCAGCGTCCTGCAGCATCCCCGACGAATCGATCGCGACGTGGCCCTGCGGGTCGCAGAGCACCGCGAAGATATCGGGCGCCGGTGCCGCGATGGTGCGACGGGTCTCGATGCGTTCGGTCATGAGTCCTCGCAGCTAGCGTAGGTAGGGTCGTCGCTTACTGTACGACGCTCGGGTCCGCCGAGGTCAGTGCCGTCGCATGACCCTCGAAGGCGTGCTCCGTTTGTCGGGGTAGATATCCCGAATGTGCCAGTGCCATGTCCTCTACCGCGTAGAACTTGCGCCGTAAGCGGGCGGGGCCAGCTCCGCACTTTGCGCGCCACGACAACGTGCACATCGAATAACGGACACGTCGAACGAGCACATTCGAGTTCCGCGCGAGCAGCGACTCACTTGCCATGCGCTCCCGTGCCAACCTTCCTATGATGACAGTGTCCTGGTTGAAACTTTCATCGAATTGCCTGCGCGACATCACCTTCAGTCCATCGTCATGCACTTTCTCGCGAGCACACATAGGAGGACCATCGGCAAGGTGAGCGATTCAAGCGACGAGAACGACTACCGCAATCTGGCGGTGAACGGACTGCGGCCCAGCGAACTTCATTGGGCACTAAACCATGATGCCGTGCATGGGATCGCCTACGCGTTCAAGAACCCCGTCGCCGTCGCCGAAGCCAGTGACGATCCGGACGACGATAGAAAGACGTACCTCATACGGGTCAAGCGCGATGACTTAGCCAAGGCGCTGGGAAAGATCAACGAATGGATCTTCAAAAATCCCGGTAGGGCTGGGATGCACGCTTTCGGCTTCGTCAGGGCGCTGTCAAGGGAGGGGCTCGAACGCATCACCGATGACGAGGAGCGCCGCTAGTCCGGGATTAATCGACGGCTGAACACGTTCTCACCGGCCGCCCGATGAGAACGAGTGCGCAGGGCTGGCCGGCCGGCGTCATTTCCAGGCGCTCGAGGTCGAGCATCCCAACCTATTGGGTTGCTTTGGCGGCGATTTTATCGGCGCCCTGGACGCCCTGGTTGGCGATTTTAAAGGCGCAGGCTTTGACGTCGATGACCGCATTCCACACCGCACTCAGCGCACGCTGGCAGGTCCAGCCGCGGGCGCGATGCCTGTTCATAATCAACGAGATCTTCGGCGGATCCCCCACGAGGTTCCCGAAGGTCCACTGGAGAGTGGCGCCGTTGAGCAAGCCGCTGATGTCTTGCCCGGCGCAGGCTTTCCACTTGCCGGCTGACGCTTGCACGAAGGCTAGGGCTTGGTCGGCCGACGGAAAGGTTGTCACGGCTTGCTCGATGGGGTGGGTGTACCTGTCCCCCGGCTCGTGCAGCGAGTCGAACTTGATCGCGGTGTATCCGCTGTCCGAGTACACCGCGGGTTGGACGATGTGGGCTGCCCCGAGGCAGTCCGGATTCGACACCGCAAAGGCGTTGCTGTCTAGGGTGGCTAAGCCGCCTAGGTCTTGCATGTTCGTGGCGCCCATGATGTCGTTGCCTTCACTGGCGGTGAGCAGGATCGAACTCAAGCGATCGTCTGTCACCATCGGCGCCGTTGAGGTCGGCGGTGAGGTTGCCTGCGACGTAGCCGGCGTCTTCGAGTGTGTCGAGCAGCCAGCCAGCCAGCGCCACCGCCCCCGCCGTCACGACCGCAGCTAAGCGGATGCCACCCACGAGCCCGCCGACGTCGCGTAGCGCAAGGGGCACCGCGCGGTGTGTGGGTGGATCCGAAACTTGATTCGGGAAATGAAGCTCGGCCTTGAACCGCCCATGAGTACCGAACATGCGTCCTCGACTCCTAATCCCGCAAATATCACCCCACCTTATGCGGGGTTGTGCATTTTTCAGTAGATCGTCTTTTCCCACGTCTGCCGGTGGAAAGTGGCGATATGACATGGCTTGACTAAACCTGGCCGCCACGCTCAATTACTTGTCATCGTCAACCGCACGCACGGCGCGCCGATGGCATTGTGATGACACATTCCGTGCCAGCTCGACGCTGGCCGACGAATGCTTCTAGCCGTCAACGCCTTCTTAGAGGCCGCAATAATGTCCGATGGGGCAACCCCCCGGCCCATAGACAGTGGGCGTTTTAGGGGGAGGCGGCGGAGGTGGAGCCCCAGGCGGAAGAAAATCGCCAATGACGTGGACGACGCCAGCCGAGTCCACGCTGTAGTAGCGGCAGAGTCCAATGTTCCAAGCTACGTGGGCATTCGGCAACGGTTGGCCTGGGCACCACTTAGGTAGGTTGGCCTGGGTGGGACCTGCGCCCAGCGCCAACCCGGCCACCGCGACCCCGCCCGACGGCAGCGCTCCGGCGATGGTCCGCTTCAGGTTGTGAGTGGTGTTCATGGTGTGTTCCTTCGCGGGAGAGTGAATCCCTGCCTGGGGTCGGTTGCGGTGGCCGACAATACGTAGGCTGCCGCACATCGCTTGCCAGATCTTCGCGAAATTCTTGCGAAATTCTTGCGTCCGCTCGGATAGTGGTTGCGAGGGCGAGACCGCACTTCATGGCCATAGTTCCGGTGACGCGACGGCGGCAGTAGCAAAGTCATTTCTGGCTTTGGGGCCCCGAAAACTATATAGATTTACGCCTTCGGGGACCGACCCAAAGCCACCCCCACCGGCTACCTCGTCCCCGCTCATTGCCGCGTCCGCACCGACACGTTCGACCACGTTGGCGCCATCACCATCCGCCTACACCACATCGGCTAGGCAAACGACGCACCGGCACCAAAGTCACCGTCCTCATCGACGACCCCGACATCCGCGTCCTTCACCGCGACACCGGAACGCCAGGATCGCTTCTATTGCTTGGAGCCGGTCACTTGCCGTAAGCCGCGTTCGGTCCCGCTCGGCGAACGCGAAGTGGGCCGGATGCCGAGGGTTCGCACGGAGACCTCTATGTAGGTTTCGGTGCACTCGATCAGGATTCGCGGACCGGCGAACTCGGACGGACAGACGTCCCCTGTCCGTTCCCGCCATTGGTGAAGGCGAAGCGCGAGTTCATTCGCGATCGGTTCCACCCGGTCGCGTTCATCCCCGACGAGCAGATTGTTCAACTCGGTCGGGTCCTCGAGCAGGTCGTAGAGCTCACGCGCCTGCCGCGGCTCTGCCGCAAATAGAGCGACCGCTTTCCCGGAGGGGCTGTCCTGGATGTCCAGCGGTAGGTCCACGAGGTGCCGCGGTGCGTAGTTCTCGATATAGCTGTATTCCTTAGTGCGAATGGCGCGAATTGGATCAAAGGAATCATGATAGGTCTTTTCGGTGAACACCTCCTGGCGAACCGGTGCGACGTCGGTGGTGGGCCGCAGCAGATTATTAGCGTGCGAGATGCCTTCCACGTCGGCCGGTATTTCTATACCAAACACGTCGAGCAATGTGGGCAACAGATCGACGCCGCTGAACAGCTCGTCACAGATGCGCGGCGCGATACCCAGCCTCGTGGGCGGCCGGATGATCAGCGACATGCCAGTGCCGGCGTCATACAACATCGACTTCGCGCGGGGAAACGGTGCACCATGGTCGCTGAAGAAAACCACCCACGTGTTGGCGTCCAAGCCGGTGGCAGCCAGCGTGTCGAGCAGCCGGCCGACCGCCGCGTCTGCCACCGCGATCGCTCCATAGAAGTCGGCGAAGTCGCCGCGGACTTCCGCGATGTCCGGCAGGTAGTCAGGCACTTCTACGTCATCGAGCGGCGCGGGCTGATACCGCTCCCGCGACCACGGCCGATGCGTTTCGAAAAAACCCGCCGTCAGCAGGAACGGACCGCCTCCGTCGAGCGGCGCACTCTCGGTCAGCCATTCCTGTGCTTTGGCGACGACATATTCACAGTGGGCGTTGGAGACGTCGAACTCGTCGAAGCCGAGCCGCGACGGGAAGGACGTCTCGTGCTGCATCCCGAACAGCGCCGAGTACCAACCGGCGTCCGACAGAATCTGCGGTAGCGTGCGAACCCCCTCGCGGTACTCAAAGCCGTGATGCGCCAGTCCGATCAAGCCGTTGCTGTGCGGGTACCGACCGGTGAACACTGCCCCGCGCGACGGCGAGCACTGAGGGGCGGCCGCGTGGGCGCGAGTGAACAGGATGCCCTCGGCGGCCAAGCGATCCAGGCACGGGCTCGAAACGCCACGATGCCCGTACGCCCCGAGCCAGCGGCCGGTGTCGTGCCAGTGCACGATAAGCAGATTGTCGCTTCGCGGATCCGTCATGCTCACCAAGCTTGCCCCAGTGGCAACCATAACGTTCCAGCGACGCGCTGCAGGAGTCAGGCCGAACGCGTTGCAAGCCAGCGTCGTGAACATTCGGGCCGCGTCGTCGTGGCTTTGGGTGGCGCCCGAGCATTGGCGGGACCACCATCTTCGAGGTGGTCTTCGCGTTATTTGTGTTTGCCCTTTTGGCTTTCGCCGCCTACTCGTTCCGCGGATGGAATCCTTACAAAAAGATCCTCATTTGCGTCACCAGCGATGCCTGACTGTCGATCAGAGGCCAGGTGACGGTTTTTCATTCATTGACGCGAAGCTCAGCCTATGGAATTTCGGGATGTATGGCGGCACAACCGCGGGTACGGCCCTTCACCTGCGATGTGACCCCACCGCTTTGTTCTCGGTGGACGAGATCATCGCATCGCTGCCGAAAGACGGCTCGACGCGCCGCCCGTGGAGTACGCGTCGACGCATCGATGCGGCCTCAGACTTCGACGAGCTTCTCACCATGGTCGGCCGCCGGAGTGGATTGGATGTACGCCGGCGGACTAGGATATTGAGAAATGTCGAAACGGAACGCCACTTGGGGCGTATAATGACAGGCCATCAGCACCAATAGGAGCGCAGAATGGCAACGCCGTACAGATTGCTTCAACTGGCACTCGTGGTCTTCGGCGCAGTGATGCTTCTTGTCTATCCGCTGGCCATGGTATGGCCGTCGGGGTGGACCTGGCATTCTGGCGCGCCCTACCAGTCTGAGTACTTCATGATGATTGTCGGCGTGTACGCCACACTTGGCGTGTTTCTCATCAATGCGGCGCGGAGCCCGGAGGCTAATCTCAGCCTGATCTGGTTCGCCGTATGGTCCAGCGTCGTGCACGCAGCAATCATGGCGGTGCAATCCTTCGGCGGCGGCCACCATATGGGACACCTCTGGGGCGATGTCCTAGCGCTGCTTCTCGTGGCCGTCGTGTTGTCGGTGCTCGTGCTGTCGTCAGGCCTCAAGCAATCGCCTGCTGACCGCGGACGCCTCCCGACAAAAAAAGAGACCACCGGTCAGGCGTGACAGAGTGGTGGTCCCAGCCAGTAGCACGCGCAGCCGCTTCACGAGCAGGTCCTGTTGGTCTACACGTGCAGCAGCGTCGCGCGACGGATCTTCACCCTGTCACTCATTTCGATTCTCCTTTCTGAGGGAGAATCCGTGTGGTGGGTCCCTCATCCATTAGGTGTCGAAAGTCGCGCAAAAAACAGTGCGCTGTCGGGAAAATCCGGCACTTCCCGCCGCTTAAGTGGAGGTCCGGGGCATTACGCCGGGTTCTCATCCTTTAACGGCGCAGGCTGGCTGCCGGGCAGATTCAACATTAGCCGCCACCCGGCGAACCACTCTTTCCAAAGCTTCGCTAGCCACGAAAGCAGCGACTTCTGGAACCAGTCATCAATTGCCTGCGCGAACAGCTCCTCCACCGTTATGCCGCGTGCCTTGACTATGCGGCTGAACAGCTCTACGTCGTCGGCCGTTAACCCATGGATTTGTATTTCTTCACCTCCGGGCTCGTCAACGACGCGTACTTCTAGTCGCCCTGCCATCTTTTTTGGTTCATCGGAAAGAGCAGAAAGGGCGGAGACTATTTCCTGCTTGACTTGTTCGCGTTCGTTGGATTCGCCGGGGCCTGATTCTGTCGGCATCGTTTCATCATCCCTTGCCTATCGGAGTATCATGGGCAATTAGGTATAGACCAAATGCGAACTGCCGTCGTGCAATTCGTCACGGCGCAAATCCATCGGAGTGGCAGCGGGGACATCGCCGCCGGCGACCACGGCCCGGGTGATCGGAGTGAGCGCCTGGAACAGCGTTTCCACCTCGTCATCGCTGAGCGCGTCGAGCGCCGACAGGGCAAGTGTGTCGGTTCTCGATTCGATGCGGTCCTTCAGTTCCCGGCCGGCCGAGGTCAGCGATCCGTCGTCGTTGAGCAGCCCCCGCTCGGCCAGCCGTTGTTCGTGGTGACGCCACTCCGCGTCGTCGTAGTCGCGGGTACGGGCGATGTAGTCGCGCGGGACCCGGCCCGCCGCGGCGTGTAACACGTTGGATTCCCGACCTGAGACACCGGCGGCGGTCAGTACCGCCACGTGCGCGTCGCCGCGCTGCTCGCGCAACAGCGTCGCAGCATGCCACAGCGCGGCCAGCGGACTATCCGGCCACGGCAGCGCCCGGTTTGCGGCGAACAGCGGTCGTCCGTCGAGCGGTGCGTTGCGCGCTGCCTTCCCCGCCAATTCCGCGGCGACACCGATGTTTTCATCCGCGCCGAGGCCGTAGCGGCGCAGCGCCGCGACCGCGGAGTCCTGCCGGGCGCGCAACGCGGCTTCGGGACCGGCGATCTGCCACGCCGCCGGCAGGGCCTTGGCGACTCGCTCGGGGGCGAAGTTATAGAAGATCGCGGTCACCACCTCCGGCGGCACAATGCCCAGCGGCGCCGACCGGGCGGCGAAGTAGCCCATCCAGAAACCTCGGTAACCCAGCCCGTCCAACGCCGCCCGCGCCTCCGGCGCGAAGTAAGTCACCGCATGCACGGGCTCGAATCGATCGAAGAAGCGTCGCGCCAGCCCCGGTTCTCTACGCACGGTCGCAGTTAACCACCCGCTGCTGCCCATGACCAAGCCCGCCGACACAACCGTCCTTGGACGCGCCGCTATGACAAATCAGCGTGTCACCAGCACCTATGGTGGATTAACCCGCCATCGTCGAGGGGTCGATACTTCCTGAGCGCCACGCTGAGCCACGGTCACGCCCGCGATGAAAAAACCAACCGCGATTACGACTCGCGGTCGCCTCGCTCGTCGTAGGCCCGCAGCCTATGTGGTGTCGGCCGCAGTGGCCGACCTGCGAGAAAGTTCGCAAAAGTGTCCGACCGCAACGGAGCGGTCCAAGGGATGTACCGTTCGACAGTGCAGGTCGACGTGATGACTATTCCGCAGCCTTTGGGGCAGATCGGCGACATCGCCCGGCGTACGCAGGCCTCGGGGTTCTGCGGTCTTCTTTTCACCGAAACTGGCCGTACCGCCTATCTCAACGCCGCCGTGGCATCTCAGGCCGCACCCGGTCTCGAACTCTCGACCGGCGTTGCGGTCGCCTTTCCGCGCAGTCCGTTCGTCACGGCGGCAACGGCGTGGGAACTCCAAGAGGCAACCAACGGGAAGTTCCGGCTCGGTCTCGGCACGCAAGTTCGCACCCATGTCGTGCGGCGGTACGGTATGACCTTCGATCGTCCCGGCCCGCGTCTGCGCGATTACGTGCTCGCCGTGAAAGCCTGTTTCGCCGCATTCCGAACGGGGACACTCGATCACCACGGCGAGTTCTACGACCTCGACTTCATCACTCCGCAGTGGAGCCCAGGGCCCCTCGACGCGCCCGATCCCAAAGTCGACATCGCCGCGGTGAATCCGTGGATGCTGCGCATGGCAGGCGAAGTGGCTGATGGAGTTCATATCCATCCACTCGGTGAGCCCGGATATCTCGCACGCCACGTCATGCCAAATGTCGCCGAGGGGGCAGCCAAGTCGAGGCGCTCACCGTCTGACATCGCAGTGATCGTGCCGGTCATGACGATCGTCGGCGACAGCGAAGAAGAACGCCGCAACGAGCGTGAACTCGTGCGAGCCAGCATCAGCTTTTACGCAAGTACGCCCAACTACGCCTTTATCTTGGACGAGGCCGGATTCGAGGGTACGACCGCCCGCATCCGTGAGAAGCAGAAGGCGGGCGACTTCAAAGGTATGGCGTCCCAGATCACCGACGATCACATTGCCACCTTTGCCACCGAGTCGACGTGGGATGGCTTGGAAGACGCGCTCGTCGACAAGTACGAAGGAATCGCAACTCGCATCGTCCTGTACAACGCCCTCGGCGATCCCGAGCGCTTCGAGCGATATGGCGAGGTCGCGCAACGCATATCGGCCCGGTAACCTATCACCGCTAAACCCGCGAGCGTTACGCATCTTGTGCGGCTGTCGAAGAAATGTAACATTTGCGACATGTCGGATACGCATGTCGTCACCAACCAGGTTCCGCCGCTGGCGGACTACAACCCCGCGACGTCGCCTGTGCTCGTCGAAGCACTGATCCGCGAGGGCGGACAGTGGGGTCTCGACGAGGTCACCGAACTCGGCGCAATCTCGGGCAGCGCGCAGGCCCAGCGCTGGGGCGAGCTGGCCAACCGTAACCGCCCGATCCTGCACACACACGACCGTTACGGCCACCGCATCGACGAGATCGAATACGACCCGGCCTATCACGAGCTGATGCTCACGGCGATCGGCCACGGCCTGCACGCCGCCCCGTGGGCCGATGACCGGCCGGGCGCCCATGTCGTGCGGGCGGCGAAGATGTTGGTCTGGACCCCTGAGCCCGGTCACGTGTGCCCGATCTCGGCGACCTACGCCGTCGTTCCCTCGCTGCGTTACAACGCCGACCTTGCGAAGGTCTACGAGCCGTTGTTGACCAGCCGCGAATACGACCCCGAACTGAAGGTGGCTACCACCAAGGTCGGCATCACTTCGGGCATGTCGATGACCGAGAAGCAGGGCGGCTCGGATGTGCGGGCCGGCACCACCCAGGCCACGCCGAACGCCGACGGCAGCTACACCCTTGTCGGGCACAAGTGGTTCACCTCGGCGCCGATGTGCGACATCTTCCTGGTGCTGGCCCAGGCGCCGGGCGGGTTGTCCTGCTTCCTGCTGCCGCGAGTGCTGCCCGACGGCAGCCGCAACCGGATGTTTGTGCAACGGCTGAAGAACAAGCTCGGCAATCACGCCAACGCGTCCAGTGAGGTGGAATACGACGGTGCCACAGTGTGGCTGGTGGGCGAGGAGGGGCGCGGCGTGCCGACCATCATCGAGATGGTCAACCTCACCAGGCTGGACTGCACGCTGGTCAGCGCCGCCAGCATGCACAGCGGGCTGACCCGCGCCATCCATCACAGCCAGCATCGAAAGGCGTTCGGCGCCTACCTCATCGACCAGCCGCTGATGCGCAACGTGCTGGCCGATCTGGCCGTGGAAGCCGAAGCTGCCACCATCGTGGCGATGCGGATGGCCGGCGCTACCGACGGTGCCGTCCGCGGCGACCACCGGGAAACGCTCCTGCGCCGGATCGGGCTGGCGGCCGGCAAGTACTGGGTATGCAAGCGCGCCACCTCGCACGCCGCCGAAGCTCTGGAATGCCTGGGCGGCAACGGCTACGTCGAGGATTCGGGCATGCCGAGGCTGTATCGCGAAGCCCCGCTGATGGGCATCTGGGAAGGGTCGGGCAACGTCAGCGCGCTGGACACCTTGCGCGCCATGGCAACCCGCCCGGAATGCGTTGAGGTGCTCTTCGACGAACTGGCCACCACCGCCGGCCACGACCCGCGGTTGGATGCTCACGTCGCAGCGCTGCGACCCGCTCTGGAGGAACTGGACACCATCCAGTACCGCGCCCGCAAGATCGCCGAGGACATCAGCCTCGCACTGCAGGGCTCGCTGCTGGTACGCCACGGCCATCCCGCGGTCGCCGAGGCGTTCCTAGCCACCCGCATGGGCGGGCAGTGGGGAGGGGCGTTCGGCACGCTGCCGACGGGGCTGGATCTCGCTCCCATCCTCGAGCGCGCCATGGTCAAGGGATGACCGCCCGCGGTCAACTTCGACAACCTGAAGACGATGACCTACGAGGTCGCCGACCGGGTTACTCGCGCTACGACAAACTCGCCATCACCTGCCGCGCCGCAGCCGTCCTCAGCGGATGCATCACCTGGACCCGCCATATAGGAGACGTGCCCTAGCTGATAGGACGTGAGCTGTAACTGAGCGGACTCTGTTGGGAGTTCGATCAGAGGAGGCGGTTCATGTCGATGTTGGAGGTTGCCCTTGATCCGGCGACGGTGATCGTTGCGGTGGATCCGGGAAAGGTGCTGAACCGGGTTTGGGTGAGTAATGGGGCTGGTCTACTCGCGGAGCCGTTGTCGTTGCCGGTGTCGCGTGAGGGAGTGCACGTTCTGGAGCGTCTGTTGGCTGAGCGTGGCACTGCGGAGCCGGTGATAGCGGTCGAAGCGACGGGTGATTTGCATCGGTCGTGGGTTACCGAGCTGGAGCGGCGTCACCCGGGTTCGGTGCGGATGTTCGCACCGTCGGAAACCAGTTCTGCGCGAACGCAATTGGATCGGTGCGGTTTAAGACCGATGACCGCGACTGCGCGGCGTTGACATATCTGGCCCGCCAGGGACGCGGCCGACGCTACGGCGAGGAATCGGCAGTAGAGGCGTTGCGGGCCGCGGTGCGCCATCGTCGTGGTCTGGTGACCGACCGCAAGGTCGCCCAACAACGGCTGCATGCCCAGTTGAATGCGCTGTGCCCGGGTCTGTCGGCCCCGGCCGGGCACGGTCGAGCGTTACCGGTGGCCTCGCCGACGGGGCTGGCGGTATTGGGCTGTGCGGTCGCGTTTGCCGGTCGGGCACCCCGGTTGCGGTCACTGATGGCCCGGGCTCCAGGCCGGATGACCCAAGCCACCGCCGAGTACTGGGTGCACCGCTGGCGAGGATGTCTGTCCCCGCCGGCCGACGCTGAACAACGCGCCCGGCGACTGGACCGAGACTTGCACCGTTACCGGGCTTTGCAAGCGGACATCACCTCACTTGACGCCGAGCTCACCGAGCTGCTGGCCGCCACGGAGGGCCAGATCTTGACCACATTGCCCGGAGTCGCGGTCACCCGTGCTGCCGCGTTCGCCGCGTTCAGCCTCCCTATTACGCGTTTTTCCGACGCTGAGCACCTGTACTCGGCAACCGGCTTAGCACCCGCGCTCTACCAATCGGCAACCCTGCATCGCCGTGGCCGAATATCCCGACAGGGCCTCGCCGAACACCGAGACGCGTTAATGGGCATGGCCTGGGGCCTGTCGACCCGTTCGCCGTCCTTCGCTGAACGCAACGCCGAACTCCGCGCCCGCGGCATGGCCCCGATCCAGGCTCGGGTGGCATTGGCCCGCAACGTTTGCCGCCTTGCATACCGGCTCCTTCGAACCCAACAACCCTTCGATGAAGAGCGCTATCGTCGAGGAAGGCTCAGCCGCGGACGGTGACGGCCACGTTAGCTATGCCGCACGACGGCGCAACTTAGCTTGCCTCCCGCCCGCGCTGGGCCGCCCGCACGGCGCACACGAAAGCCTGCCGTTCGACGGCGACTGATCAGCCTGCCGGATTCGCGACCCAACCGACCGAACCGATCCGCCTTCATCGCGCCAAAAGCCGAGCCCACCGCCCGGCTATACGATCGTGCCCGATGTCAGACTTGACTCCCAGCGGGAAAGCTAATCCGAGCCCACGCGCGTGGCTTGGTGGATAACAACACCAAAGGCAAGCGGGCCCGAGAGGTTCCCTTGATCGAAGGCATCCGGGATCTGGTTAACCGGCGCATCGAGCTCGTGGGGTCATGGTCCCTATGCTCGATTCTTCACCGGTCCCAGGGGCGGCCGGATAGCGACCACCACCCTGCGCGATGCCACGTCATGGGACGAGGTGGTCCGAGCGGGGTACCAGCACCTGAAGCGTCACGGCTTACGGCACACGGGGTTGACGTGGATAGCCGACGCCGGCGTGCCGCTACATAGCCTCCGCAAGATTGCCGGCCACGGCACGCTGACGACGACCCAGATCCTGGCCGATCTGCGCGCCGAGCACAATGCGCAAAAGCTGAAGATTGCCTGTTAGGCGGCTTGTGCACACAAGCGAGCCACGATCACTGCGAATCTGTAGCTTTGAGTGCACTGGGTGTCGGGAGCCTTCTCGACATCGGCTCGCAAGTACAAACACCACCTCGCAAAGGAGTATCCAAATGAACGGCACCGCGGTTCGCTCGGGAATGCTGAACAAGATTGCCGCATGGTTTCGGGCCGGATACCCGACGGACGCACCACAGTTTGGCCACGCGGCGTTAGTCGCGCTGTGCCCTGCGGCTGCTGGCGTTCCTTCGGCGGTCCGCGTCACGTCGTTTCGAGGGTGATCCCCGCGCCTGACGATCGCTGCGGGAGATCACCGACGCCGACATGGTGCGCGGGGGGATCAACGATCTGCCCGCGTACCTTCGCGCCGGCCACCACGGCGACTAACCAAATCTAAATCAACGCGTGAACTTCCCAGCCCCGTCCGACGTCGTTGCAGACATAGGAGGCGGTAACGATGCGCAACTCAGACCGAGCGTGGGTGGCACTGGCCGGTGGCGTGGCAACCTACGACCTGATCGCCGCCGATGACGAGCAGCTGACCAACGCGGCCCGCCGCTACTTCAAGTCTCAGCCGATTGCCACCGTGTCGATGATCCTGGTGACAGGCCTGCATCTGGTCGGCGGCATACCGCCGTGGTGCGACCCGATCACGCTGACGTTCGCCGCGTATCGGCGGCTGCTGCGGCAGTTCTGGCTTCGCCAAAAAGCAGAACAGCGGGACAGCTTGGTGACTGCGACAGTCGTTCGCAAGTTTGCTGCATGAAGCGTGCAGCCGGGTCCCGTGTCCCGCGTTAACGCTGAGCGCCCGCTGAACAGCGGGAATCGTCCCACGGCATCCCCCACCGAATCGTCTTGTTCGCGCCGGGCTGTGACACCGTTGTGACAATGTCGACTGGCCGCGGATGCAATCACTCGGACTGAGTCCGCCCTGGCTGATCCGGTCTACCCTGGCCCCGTGAGCAGGAAGCAAGTGCCTGGTGGCGTGGTGCACAAGCTGCCCGCAGACCTGCGCAAGGCGCTGATCGCCAACTCCACGGCACTCACTGCCTGGAAGGACATCACACCCTTGGCGCGCAACGAATTCATCTGCTGGGTTGAGGATGCCAAGCATGAGATGACCCGAAAGCGCCGCATTCGCCGGACCCAGGAGGAGCTGGAAGAAGGCCAACGCCGGCCCTGCTGCTGGCCGGGGTGCAAGCACCGCGAGCGCACTGGCAGCTAAGCGCCTCGTCGAGTTGGCCGAGGTGCACGGCCGGTTGCCAATGCGCGAAGCGATATGGCCGTGCGAGACGCTCCCAGAAGCGCAGGTCGTTCACCATCGCGCATAACGTGTGGTCCCAAAGGGTTTTGACGGCCGGCTTCGCCCGGCGCTGCGAAAGCAACACGAGGCTGGTTTTGCTGTCCCTTCGCGCGACAACCTTGCGTAGTCGCGAATCTTTTGGGACTTCGCAGCGTCATACCGGTCGCCGTCGGCTTCACTCCGCTTGTAGTCGACAGCCCAGAGATAACCAATTTTGCCACACGCGTCGCACACGACACTAAAGTGCTGTTCGTGGGCAGAGGCGTGTTAGCCAAAAACCGGGGCCGCTGGTTGGCAATCGTGGCCTCGCTCGTCGTCTCTGCCGCCATGCTCTACGCCCAAGGCACAGAACCTCACGCCCAAGGCACAAAGCCTCCGTGCTGCGTTAAGACCCCGGCAGTAACCCCGGCAGCCCCAGGATCTGTGCAGGCCAGCGCGCCGCACATCGCCAGTCCCGCTGAGGTGGAATCGTTGGCGGCAAACGCGCCTGCCGCTGCCCAGGACTTCAAGTTCGCGTTACCTCCTGGCGTCGCGCCGGAGGAGAGGTTGCAGGTCAAGACCATCTGGGCAGCCCGTGTCATCAGCGTGCTGTTTCCGCAGATCACTACCATCGGCGGGTTCCGGCAGGATCCCTTGCCGTGGCATCCCAAAGGGTTGGCGATCGACGTGATGATCCCGAACTATCACACCCCGGAAGGCATCGAGC
The DNA here is from genome assembly GCA_963728815.1 of uncultured Actinomycetota bacterium. Classification (GTDB taxonomy): domain Bacteria; phylum Actinomycetota; class Actinomycetes; order Mycobacteriales; family Mycobacteriaceae; genus Mycobacterium. Next base: position 64,861 of record CAVSLH010000006.1, on the reverse strand, counting down.
TCGGCAACCAAATCGCCGGGTATGCCTTGGCGAATGCGAAACGATGGGGAGTGCTCCATGTGATCTGGCGGCAGAAGATTTACCCGGGCATCGGCGCGCCGAGCTGGACGGCGGACTACGGCTCAGAAACCGCCAACCACTACGACCACGTTCACATCGCCACCGACGGCGGCGGATACCCAACCGGGCACGAAACCTACTACATCGGATCCATGAGCCCTACGCCGCCAAATTGATCAAATTGATCAATGCTCGACGTCGCCGTATCGCCACAAGAAATGAATTAAGGCAGCTCCGGATTTCTCTGAAACCGGTGTACCCGGTGAACTCCCGGTCGGCGGCGGGAACTTCGACGGCCGGAAATCCGGGCGCTGCCGTTCTACCCGGGTGTGGCCGCCAGTTCGCGGGCGGCGGCTGTGATGTCCGTCAGCTAGTGAAGTCGTGAACGATAGGGTGGCGAAGATATCAGCCGATGCCACGGACACGTTGTCGCGCGCTTCCCTGAATTACAAGCGCGTGTTCCGGAGCCATGATCAAGTTCTCGATGACCATGAATGTCCCCGCCGACCTGTTCGATGCAGATATGGACGGCGTTGCCGACCGCCTGCGCAACGCAATCGGGTTTAGTGAGACTGTTAGGTCTGCTGAAAGAGGGTTCAGACAGCTCGGAGGATGTCCCAGGTTCCGTGGAACTTCGGTGGCGGTCCGGTGAGCATCAGGCTGCGCTCACCTCGTCATTGTGCACGACGGGTCCGACAGGTTCGGCGGTCTGGCACTCGAGAGCTGTGCGGAGCGTCGGTAGGTGCAGGTGACCGTTCACACGGCGGAACTGCTTGCCGGCCTCGACCATTCCGGCGGCACACCAGCGCAGCGCCATCTGCCCGTCCCGCCAGCGTTTGACGTTGCCGGCGTGTTCGCGGCAGACGGAGATCATCGACTCGATGCAGTTGGTCGAGCGCAGCGTGCGGGCCAGGGTGGGTGGCACGCCCAGTCGCAGCACGGTGAGCGTCTCGTCGAGGCCCTCACGCAGGCTGGCCGCCGCCCCGGGGTGGGTGCGGTCGAGTTCGGTGGCCAGGGCCAGCAACGCGGCCTCGGCCTCCAGCGCCGATCCGGCATGGTAGGCGTCGGTCATCTTCCGGCCGACAGTGGACCGAAGGCGTTGCGGCAGATGATCTTTCACGTTCCGAACCTTGTGCAGTTGGCAGCGTTGGATCACTGGGCGCTCCAGCACGTCGAGGACGGCCTTGCGCAGCGCCTTGGACCCGTCGAGGCAGACCAGCATCGGCCGGGTGACGTCCAGGCCCCGCTCACGCAGGTCGACCAGCAGGCCGGTGACCAAGGTCGCGTTCTCGGTCGAGCCCTCCACCAGCGCCAGCGGGTGCTTGACCCCGTCGATGCCGATACCGAGCGCCACGACACAGCACGACTCGGCGAAGTGCACCCCGTCGATCATCAACGCCACCAGGTCCAGCCCGGACAGATCCCGCGACAACAGCTCGGCCAGAGCGGTTTCGGTCATCGCCACAAACTTGCGCGAGACCGCCGACTTGCTTGTCGCAGAGCAGGATTCATCCACCTGCTGACCGACCGGCTCGAGCCCAACCGGGTAGCGGCGGGTCGAGAGCCCGGCCAGCATCTTCTCCATCGCCATCTTGCCCAGAATCTCAGTCGAGCTGAACAGCTCATACGACGCGATCGGCAGCTCACCGGACCCGCCGGCCGCCCGCACCCGAGGGCGGGTGATCGCCACCCGCCGCCCGCCCAGGGTCACCGACCCGCGCTCACGGCCGTGCCGCACCGCCGTCCGCGTCGCATCATGCTTGCCCTTCGGTCCGGCCAGCGCGCTCACGTCGGCCTCCATCAACGCCGCCATCACCTGCAGGCCCGCACCCACGGCCAGGGCCAAAAGCCCCTCGTGCATGTTCTCGGCGATCTCCGCCATCGCCACACTGACGCACTGCGGGATGGCGGTCGCGTCCGCGGACTGGATCTGGCTACTCTTCTTCATGGCGGTCCCCTTGCTGTTGGTGTGTCTTGGCGGACGCCCGACACCTACCACACGGCAGGTCTCGAGCGGGGGACCGCCACCTCAAGTTCTACGAGACCCGGGACAACCTCGACAGCTCGTAGAACCGCGCCCAGCTGGGTAAACGTGGCGTAGCCAAGGGTAGGCATGCGGTGGACAGTTAGTCCTCGTCATCAGCCTGTTCTGCCAGCACGCGGTATATCGTGGCGCGACTCACCCCAAGTGTGCTCGCGATAGTGCTCGCGGACTCGCCGCTAGCGTGCATCCGGCGCGCCAAGGCGCATTTCGAAGCGTCCAACGCTTTCGGCCTGCCAATCGACTGTCCGCGTGCCCGACGCGCCTCACGGGCCGCTGACCGGCGTTCGCGGCCCAACTCCAACTCAAGCTCCGCGAGACTCGCCAGTACGCCGGCCACCATGCGACCTGTCGCGTTTGACGTGTCGATACCCTCTCGAAGCGAACGCAGCACAATCCCGCGTTCCCCTAACTCGCGGATGGTCATCATAACCTCAGCCGCGTTACGGCCCAGGCGGTCGATCCCAACGACGACGATGGCGTCGCCTTCGCGTGCATAGTCCAGGAGTGCGGCCAGGCCGGACGCTCCTCCCGCGTCGAGGTGCCCGACAGCTTGTCGCTGTAGACGCGAGACGAATCAACGCCCGCAGCGGTCAGCGCATCGACCTGTTGGTCGAGTGACTGATGCCCGGTGCTGACTCGGGCGTAGCCGAGTTGAGTTCCGGTCGCGGCAGGTGCGGTGTCAATGGCCATGCGACTAATCGTCTCAAAAGTCTCATAATGTGTTAATATGCGACAGCGTTTTTGAGGCAACTTCTGAGACGACGTGAACTGCATGTTTCTGTCGCGAAGGGCATCCCCGCAGTGCTGTCTCAATTCTTTAGTTTTGAGTGATAGTGGAGCTGGTTGCGTGGGTTTCGCTATCCGGGCATCGCACCGCCTCTGGCGATGTTAGTGGCAGCAAGGGTTGCCATTGCGGCGCGCTGGACCTGATTAGCCACGCTTGTGTCGAGGCGGTCCGGAACCAGGGGCGACACAGAGGTTCGCAGCTACAGTGCATAGTGCACCATAATTTGCGGGAATTGGACTGGACCGGATATGTCGACACCTTCTGTAAGGTGCCCGAACTGCGGGTCGCAGCGGATCCGGTTTCGCGAGCATCGTGGTGATTGGTTTTGTGATGACTGCGATCACCGGTGGAGGGCTGATTCCGGCGAAGTGGCCGACGCGCAGGGCCACAAGCCGCTGCTCTTTTTGAGCTACGCGCGCCGCGACGCGAGCGAGCTGGCTGGCCGATTGAAGGCAGATCTGGAAGCCAACGGCTACCGGGTGTGGCTGGACAGGCCCGAGGTTGTCGCCGGCCGCGAATGGGAGCACCAAATCGAAGACGGTTTGCGGAGCGCCCAACTGCTGGTGGCCGTGCTGACCCCCTCGGCGGTACGCCGCTCGAACGACCCGACCACCCCAGATGCGATCGACAGTGTCTGCCTGGATGAGATCAGCTTCGCCCGCTTCGCCCAGCCTCCCACACCTGTCGTGCCTGTGATGGCCAAACCATGCGAGCCGCCGTTTAGCATTTTTCGCCTCGACTACGTCGACATGGAGGCTTGGCAGGACTCCGAGGACCGATATCAGGCGGGGCTGGGGCGACTGCTAGCAGCGATCCAAGCCTCACTGCGTGGCGAGGTCAGCTACCGCACTCAGATCACCGATCTGCAGCCGTGGGATTTCGCGGCATTTCTGTATGAGAAGCGTCGCGACTTCTGCGGGCGTGAGTGGCTATTTCGTGAGATCGACTTGTGGCTCAAGACCAGTCACGAGCAGGCGCTGTTGATCACCGGTAATCCGGGCACGGGCAAGTCGGCGTTGGTGGCCGAGTTGGTGCACCGCAACCCCGGCGGGCAGGTGTTGGCCTATCACTGCTGTCAGGCCGACGTGCTGGCCACCGTGGAGCCAGCCCGCTTCGTGCGCAGCATCGCCGCGATGATCGCAAGCCAACTGCCCGACTACGCCGCCCGCCTGAACGGCCCCGCCCTCAAAAAGGCCCTCGCGGAAGAAGCCTGTGCGATCGACCCGTTCAGCGGCTTCGAGGCTGGCGTACTCACACCGCTGCAGCAGCTGCATGCCCCCGACGATGGACTGCGGTATGTCCTGATCGACGCGCTCGACGAAGCACTGCCACAGGGCATGCAGAGCAGCGCGGGAACGATCGTGGACCTTTTGTCGAGGTTTATCGAACGGCTGCCGGGCTGGCTGCGCATCGTGGCAACCACCCGCAAGGAGCCCGCAGTGCTGCAGCGGCTGGCGGGGCTGCGAGCCCGCGAACTCGCCGCCGAAGATCCCCGCAACATCGACGACATCGAGCATTACTTGCGACAGCAGCTTCGAAGGCCCAACCTCAGCGAGCAGCTCACCGAGGCGGGGCTGTCCATCGAGAAGGCGGTGACAACTCTGCGCACCCACGTCGGCGGCAGCTTCCTCTACGCCACCCAGGTATGCACGGGGCTGGAACGAGGTTTGTACGCCGTCTCTGACCTGGATGCGCTGCCACCGGGCCTGTACGTCTACTACCGGCGGTTCTTCGAACGCCAATTCCCGGATGCCGCCGCGTTTGAAGTCGTGCGCCCGGTCTTTGAGGCGCTGGCCGCCACCGACACGCCCCTGAGCAGGGAAATGCTCGTGTGTGCTAGCGACATTCACGACGATCAGGCTCTTTTAATGGCATTGCGTCCTCTTGGCGCGTTTATCGTGCACGACGATTCGGGATTCCGGGTTTTCCACAAATCGCTAATCGATTGGCTCACTGACCCCTCCCGTGTCGGCGAAGAGTTCTACATTGACCGCCATAGCGGGCGAACCCGGTTGAGCACGGCGATTTTCGCCAGCTTGGGCGCCGACGACCAAGAAGCTGTGTCACCCAGAATTGCCCTGTTCCGTCAGCTGGTTTCAACCGCTGAGTGGGAGCGAGTCGACGAACTCATACAGGACTGGTCGATTGTCAGACCGTTGGGCGCTGTGGATTGGGCCGTGCTGTATCCGCAGCTAGTAGACACGGCGGGCGAGGCACAATCGCATCACGTGCGAAGGCTTCCATTGGCATTGATCAACGTCGGCTGGGAGCGAGCGAAAATCGAGGACTTACGGTACGCGGTATTCATGTTTCACCGAGCCTTTGCAGCAATCCTGGACTGGCCAACCGCGACCGGTCGAAAGCCTTTTGGCTTCGCGAGTTCTTGACTGATCTCACAAACTTGCGTGATGCGCCGGTCTCAAGGGCACCGTTGCAGCCCAACATCATGGCGAGATTCTTCAACCATGTGGCCCTGATCGGCGACAGCATGACAGAGGCGTACATGTGGAACGTTCAGCACCAATGGGTTGCCGCACTGCAGCTACTGGATCAGGAGGGCATTGGCGTGCCGGCAACTGTTCGGGAATGGAATGAGCAGATCCAGCATGTTCGCTGACACGACGTTGCGTTGACGATAGACGGTCGAACGTTCGCGCGTCGGTCAAGTCCGGACAGGATCGCGTTCGGAGACTGCTGGGTCGAGCTGCGGCCGTGAGCTCATGAGTTGCTTGCAACTATCAGGTTGTTTGGCGGCAGCTCCGAGCCGGCGGCCGCCGGGGGTTGGGCGCAGAGGGAAACAGGGTGGTGAGGGCGGCCTAATCGAACCGAAGGAAATAGGACGCCGCTAGAGGTGGCACGCCTCATAGCGGGATTGCCCGAAGACCTCTTGCAGCTGCCCGACGACGAGCCCTCCGCGCATAAACAGGTTTGCATGACACCAATTTGGCGGCGACATCTGAGAAACTGAGAACGTTAGAAACGAGACTGACTGCGGGGCGAGTTACCGGGGCCCGGCCCGGCCAATTGATAGCGGCTTAATGACTTGTGGCGTGCGGTCCTGAACGTCATACAGGAATGCAGGGTACGAGGCAGAATCGAGCGATGAAGCCAGCCGGAGTGCACCATGTCGCCATCTGCGTCGCCGACGCGCAGAAGGGTCTCGCCTTTTATCGCGACGTGCTCGGCATGACGCAGCTGCCGCGCCCGGATCTCGGCCCGGGGTACTGGCTCGACGCCGGCGGCCAGCAGGTGCACTTGATGGAGTCGGACACCCAGCAGCTCGGTGCGAACCACTTCGCGATCCGAGTCGACGACATAGATGCCGCCGTCACCGACCTGCAGGAGCAGGGCGTCGAGGTGCACCGGACCCCGTTCATCCCCGGCGCCGGGCACCAAGCCTTCCTGCACGATCCGTTCGGCAACTTGCTCGAGCTGAACCAGCCGGAATAGCTTGCGCACACCGGCGGAGCGCTCCACCGACAGCTGCAGGACTTTTGGGCCCGACGCCCCGATAACATGGCAGTAGACCAACCGGAGTCTGATTGCGGTGAGACCGCTTGGAAGCGCGCAGGCCTTGCGGCTTGTGGACGGCTGATCCGTTGCCGGTGGCCGACATTATGTATGCGGCGCGCATGGCCACCGGTGAGTGGGATTGAGAACGTTCTACAGTTCGAGTCCGTAGCTTTGCTCGCGGCTGCGGCTGCGCTCGGTGCTGCGCTCGGCGGTGTCGGCGATGCGTTCGTAGGCAGCGTGCCACCCGCGTTCGGCCGCAGTGTATTGCCGCCAGGCTTGGCGGCGTGCCGCGCGGCGGGAGTCTTGGCGATCGAGTAGCTGGCTGACGAGTTCGGGCAGGAGTTCGCGGCCGGTGTGTTCGGCTTCTGCGTGCATGCACCGTGGGCGGTCATCGTTGGCCAGGATCATCCTGAGGTAGTGGGCGGCAGAGTATTTGGTGCTGCGCCGCAACACGTGCACGTCGGCGCTGGCGACGGGACTGGTGTGTTCGTGGTCGGCTTCGCCGCTGAACCTGGTGTAGATGTAGGCGTTGTTGCTGTCGCGGCCGCGGCTCATGCCGACGTAGGCCAATGCGCGGCTGGCGGTTTCGCCGATGACGGCGTGTGCGGTGTCAGCGGTGACTCCTTGCGCCGAGTGCACAGTGATGGCGTAGCCGAGGCTGACGTGCTCACGCAGGTAGTCGCCTTCGAACACGACGCGGGCTTGGTCGGTGAGCCGTTCGGCGGCGATGCGGTTGGTCGTCTCGTCGACGCCGGCGACTCGCCAGCGAGTGCCGTTGCGCACCTGCTCGGGGTCATCTCGGTCAACGCCGCGGGCCGCGTGAACCGGGATACGGGCATCGTTGTGACGACTAACGACGATGTCGCCGATGCGGATCCTCTGGTCGCGGCCCGCGCGCACAGTGGGTCCCTCGGCGGTCAAGGTGTCGTGCAGGCGCCGGTTGAGCGCATCGGCCATCTCCCAGCTGTCGCACACCAGCAGCGAGTCCTTGCCGGCGGCCCGGTCGGCCAGATAGGCGTCTACGGCATCGGCGGCCATCGCGACCTGATCACCGGTGTGCAGCCCGCCATGCGTCCGATACCAGCCCACCGATTTGCGCAGCCGGTTGCCATGGGCGGCACGCAACGCCAGCGACGCGTCACGCTCGGCGGGATCACGCATCCGCCATACCTCGGAAAGCCGCTGCGCCCAAGGCAGTTCGTCACATAGTTGCTCGAACATGCCGCCGCGCGCCTTGACCGGCGCCAACTGATAGGGGTCACCGACGAGCACGATCTTGACGCGGGCTGCGGTGGTTGCTTCCAGCAGGCGGCGCAGCTCGTGGGTGCCGACCATAGAGGCTTCATCGACGACGATTACCGTGCGGGCATTCAGCCGGAGCTCGCCCGTGTCGAGCAAGTGCAGCGATTTGGCGACGGTGAGCCCGCGATCGCCGGCGCCGTCCTGTATCGCCTCGTCGACCGCCTTGCCGGTCGGCCCCAGCACCAGCACCTGTTTGTACCCGCGGGCGGCGCCCGCGCGCAGGGCGCGCGGCGAGTGGGTTTTGCCGGCGCCCGCGGGCGCGCACATTGGCTGGACCAGAAACGGGGAGACCGCGATATTGCGCTGCGCGCGCCTGATCCGCCGACAGCTCGTTGAGGTCTGAGGAGCGCACATCACGTGAGCGGGTGTCGGCCTCATCGGCCATGGTGAAGATACGGATCTCTTCGGCCATGATCACATCCAGGGTGTATTTCTCGTGGCCTTCGCGCTCGTGTGCGCGCCGCGTTGCGCTGATGCGCACACCCACCGTGTCGACGATCTGCTCAATCAATTCCCGCGGGTCGCCAGGGACATCGACCGGCAATTAGGCGCCGATCAACTCCACCATGTCCGCACGAGTGATCGCCGCCTTATCAATCCGCGCGGCCATCTCCACCAGGCGTGCGCGGTCCAGTGCGCGCCGCGCTGCGCGCTGCCGCTCGGCGCGCGCGCCGTAATGCGCGGCGCGGTCCAATACCAGGCCACGCGCATCGGCACGCCACTGCTGCTTGAGCGCATCCCACGCCAGTGATTCCGGTTTTGCTGGGCGGGTGGCCTTCTGGGCGGCCGCGGTCTGCGCGGCGCTGAGTTTGCCGTCCACCACCACCAGGTTGCTTTGCGCCCATTCCCGTAGCCGGGTGGAGCGCTGCGACCATGCCTTGAGGCAGTTCGGGTCGACGCCGGCGATCTCGGCCATCCCGGTGAACGCGTCCACCGAAGTCCATTCCACTCCAAGCTCGGTGTGCAGCACGTGGCGCAGGGTGGCTTGGTAGATGATGCCGGCGGCCTTGGCCTCGTGATACAACGACTTGGAATCCAGCGACACCAGGTTCCCATCTTCGCGGGCCTGGCGATTGGGCACGATGACATGGGTGTGCAGATGCGGATCACCGCAGCGGGAGGTTTCGTGTTGGTAGGCAATGGCCGCCAGACCCGGCAACGGCTCTAGATCCTTGGTGCCCGTGAGTGGGTTGTGCACTCGGGTGTAACCGGCGTGCTCATGAAGGTAGGTGATCGCTGCGTCGATGGCCCGCAGATGTGCGGCCTGCATGACCTTTTCCCCGACGTCGTCGGTCAGCGCTCGCAGCAGCGACCCGCTCTTGGGGGCAGCGAAAGTCAGGTCGAACCCGTGAACGCTGGTCTTTGTGAAAGCGCGCCCGCTTTCTCCGTTGGGCGCGGTCCCGTCATCCAACCAGCGCTGCACTACCTCTGGGTCAGCCGACCCGCCATCGGCAGCGCGCCCGTCCAACCCGACCAGCTCAGCCGTGCGGACTGCGTCTCCGGCGATCAGCCATGTCGGCGCCCGGGTATCGCTCTCTGAGTAGTGCTCCGCCAATCCGCCGTTGGCCCGTTGGCGATCCATCGCAGCCTGTTTGGCTTGGTGGGCGGTGTCGTTGTAGTAGGTGATGCTCTACCGCGACAACCGAGAGATCGTCAACACTTGGGACCACCTCACGACCAGTAGGAACGAGACCGCCTGCGGCGGATCAGGTTTCGGGCAATATCATGGCGCGCCCGAAATCAGTATTGCACCGTTGTGCCAATGTGCCATGCAGAAATTCTAGGCGTGAATGATCGAGGGATCCATGGTCAGAAGCCCTGTGGGACTGTGGTTTTAGATGATACAGGCAGGAATGTGATGGGATGATCAGAGACGGGGATTGGTGAGAAGAGTTGGAAATTCGGGGGTACGGGTGGTGGCAGCGGACCGGCAAGAAAGCTCCGCTGCGCCCGGAAACCATCTAAGACTAAGTTGATACCATCACCCGCAGCCGATCTGATGTGCCGCCCGCCGCCGACTGGACACCGCACTGGCTGCGCCACACCCGCGCTACTCCCCTGCTGCTCCGGCGTGCGCGTAACACGTCGTCATGCGTCGCCTTCGCCACGCCGACGTGCAGACCACGTTATCGACCTACGGGTGGGTGACAGGACGCCGAGATGCGCTCGGTGGCCGAATGGAAGAACTATGTCGCCGCGTGGAAAGTGTTCCATGACGGGCATTGACAGGCCCACACCGGAAAGTCTGGCCGCAGATGAGATAACACCGGCGGGGCCAGGCGACCCGGCGTGGGGTCAGCAGTGGCAACAGGTGCCTGAGTCGTGGCGCTCGCTGCGTTACCGCTTCGAAACCGCTCCCTCTGATGCGGTGTTCTTTTGCGCAACCCGCGCTACCTGAACAACCCGGACGGCCACGACTTCACTCCCGCCGTGGTGCCGCAACGGTTCTGCCAGGAGATCGCGTGATGGGTGTGGCTGTGCGCGCATGATGGCATCCGCAAGGTCGAGCCGTCGTTGTTGAAGTGGTGCGGCCGCACGGAGGTCTGGCCGTGTCGCCGGCCAACTCCGCCGCTGCCGCACAGCGTAATTCGTCCGATTGACCGCTTTCAGTTGGCAGCGATGCGAGACGACTCACGATCAGCGAGGGTTTAGGCTGGCTTATGCCGACGCATGCTGGGAGAAGTCGAGCGTCAATTACAAGAAGATCCAACGCCTTTCGTGATTATCTGTGGGTGTCTATACATCGCCTTGAGCGGGCGCTAGTCACGGCTTGCGTCCGTCGGACCAACTGTCGGGTGAACTTGTGTAATGAGACTTGTGTAACGAGAATCGCTGTCAATCGGGTGGATGCTGCCCGCTGAATTGCCTACTTCGATATCAGCGACCGACAGGCTCACGTGACGACGAAGTTGCTCAGTTCGGGAAGCTGCGCCAGATTCCACATCTTGATGCGGTCGGAAATGACGTCGCGCAGGATGTCCTGGTCGAATATGCCGGTATTGGCGACGTTGCGGACCTTGTCCTTATAGGCGTCGATATCGGCTCCGACCACCTGCAGCTCGAGCGCGCAGCCGACGATCGCCGCGATGGTCGCGGCGGGCACAATCCGCAGGCAGGCCTGGACAATCTCGGCGAAAAACGTCTCATGGCGCTCCTCGTCGGCGGCAATAACCTCAACAAGACGGCGCAGAACGGGTTCCTCGATCTGGGTGGCCAGCCGCCGCAGAAACACCGCGTGAGCGCGTTCCCACAACGTCATGAACACCAGGACCTCGACTTGGGTGTGGTCGTCGGCGGGCTGGCCTTTCATCACATACTCGACGCGCACCGTCTCGTTGGCGATCGGGTCGATCTGGCGGGTCACCACCAGATTTTGGCGCAGCGCGAACGCATGCAGATTCTCGTCAGCGGTCCACCGGCCGATCCATTTGCCCCACCAGCCCGCCAGGATGAAGTGCTCGGCTAGCCGATGGTAGTAGGCCGCTAGGTTGTCCTTGGTGATCAGCATGATCTGCAGCGCGTCGGTGACCTGGTCAGGCAGCGTCACCTGCGACGGATCCCAGTCATGGCCACCAAGAGACTTGAAATTCTGACCTCGATCAAACGGCACATAGTCATGGGCATACCAGGGTGTGGCCGCCTCGATGTGGCGTGAGTAGGTGTCGCTGACGACAGGTTCGAGTTCGAGCATCAACGGTGAAGCGACACGTTCATGTGGCATGCCGTCAAACTAATCCACTCCGCAGCCGCCGTAAACGCCGCCTAGCGTCGGTTCTGCTGCGTCGCAATCCTAGCGACGGTCACTGTTCAGTTCTGTGCACTGCTGGCGCGGGCGGCTAGACGGCCCGATGACACCCAACTGCCGGATCCGAGGATGGTGGTGAATCCTGTATTCGCGGATGCCCTTTCCCAACAGAGCGCTTCGTATGCCGGGCATGAAGGGAAGCGGTCCGCAAAGATAGGCACGAGCATCCGGCACGATGTCGACGTCGGCGAGATTGGCTCGACCGTGACGGATTCATTGGCTCGATCTCGATGTTGGTTGAGATCGCGGAGGCCGCTTTTCTCGCTACCGCCAACATCGCGAATCTCTGGCTTATGGGGCCTCGGCGAGCGACGCACCCAACCCGGGGACCTTTGGCCCTATTCAGCGCGTCCAATGGGGTGACGCGACCAGGCACTGCCAGCGATCCGCGTGGTCAACAGGCCACCACGACACCGGCGTCGGTGTTCAATCGCACCGCGGTGGACACGGTGGCAGTTAGGCGGGTGCGCACGATCACCCGCCCCTCGTCAACGAGGTGAACGGCGGGCGGGCTGCAGCGTGGTGCTCACCGGGTGGGCGACCACCATCAACGACCCCGAGCAAATCGCCCGCTACGAACAACTCTTACACCCGTGGGTAAACATGACCATGGACACCATGATCGCGATCCAACCCCAGATCGTCATCCGCATCATCGACAACACCCCCACGCAGTAACCAACAGCGCCAGCGAATTCATCGGCAGCGCCGGGCCAGCCACCACAAAAACTCACAACCGATCCATACATCCATCAAGCGGCCAACTTCTCGACTTCTGGATTGGTGCGCAGCGGACAAATGAGGGCCCAGATCTCGGGTGGCGAGCAAGCTCTTCAACCAGCTGATGGTCTCGGACGCGGTTTGCCTTCGGAGCTTACAGTCTGCTGTGAACGCAGCAATAACGCTCGCTTCACGCGCCTAGGTCCGGGATAATCTGCCCGGACGGTGCTAATGGCTTGTAACCCCTGGGTTGGCCACGCGCCAACAGGTGGGAGCTACACATGGCTGCTGATGTTTTCCTGCGGGTATCGGGAGCCTAGTCGTGACCGCGGTGGCTGCGCTATATTCCGGGGCGCCGGCAGGGGCCCAGGCAGGCAATCGCACCGGGTCGACGATCCCTCGTTGCGCAAATCGCCGGGACGGCAAGGGCCATCGTGACAGGCGCGATGAGTATCACGCTGGTGCCGTCGCGGGACGACTTGGGATTAATCGTTGTGGCGGCCCGGCAATTCGGCGTCCACATGTGCAGCGCGGATTCCACGGTGATCGCGGGGAACCGGAGCACACCGCAGTGACGACTGTCACGCGATAGTCCTTTCCGCACCCGGTATTTCCCTCATCCCGTCATGGAGTTGACCAATGCTGCACGGATTCTGGCAGAACTTCACCCCCAACGTTTTCAAGCCGCTGTTGAGAGGAGCTCGCCAATGCAAGAGGGTCTAACCGTTCCCACCGAAAAGCCCCGCAATGGCCTGGCTGGTCTCAAATACTGGCGGTATGACCTTCGCTCGGGTTTCGCGGTGGCCATGATCTCGGTGCCGTTTTCGATGGGAATCGCGATCACCTCGGGCGCGCCGCCGATCTGCGGGATCATGTCGGCGATCATCGCCGGTTTCGTCCTGCCGTTCCTAGGCGGCTCGTATGTGACCATCAGCGGCCCGGCCGCGGGACTCGCGCCGGCCCTGTTCGCTGGCATGGTCGCACTGGGACACGCCCGCCTGGGCCGAGGCGTCTCGCAATCCGAGTTGCTCGCAGTGGGATACCCCCTGGTTCTGGTTGCCATCTCCCTCGCGGGCGTGTTGCAAGTCATCCTTGCCAAGTTGAAGGTGGCCCGCCTCAGCGCCATCTTCCCGGCCGCGGCCATCCAGGGGATGCTGGCCGCGATCGGCCTGATGATCATCGCCAAGCAGGTCCCTCTCTTCATGGGAGTGAAGTTCGAGGCCCACGAATTCTGGGCGATCCTCGGCGAAGTGCCCCGCCATGTCCAGTCGATGAACCACCAGGTCTTCGCCCTGGGGGTCGGTTGCCTGGCAGCGCTCTTCGTGCTGTCGGCCCTGCCCGGGCGGCTGCTGAAGGTCATGCCGCCTCCGGTCTGGGTGTTCTTGGCCGGCACGGTCGTCAGCACATTCATCCTGAAGTTGGGCAAACCCTACCTGATCAACGTGCCCGGTTCGCTCAAGCACGGGGTTGTCTTTCCCCAGTTCGGTGATGCGTTCACCCATGCCGCACTGTTGCTTCCCCTCGCCTACCTGGTCGTCACCCTGGTCTTGATCGACGGGACCGAGTCCCTGGCGACGATCGCTGCCGTGGACAAGATCGACACCTATCGCCGCCGGTCCGACCCGGACCGGACCTTGCTGGCCATGGGCGTTTCCAACGTCGCCTCGAGCGTGCTCGGTGGCTTGACCATCATCCCCGGTATGGTCAAGAGCACGGCGAATGTCCTGGGAGGCGGCCGGACCCAGTGGGCCAACTTCTACAACGCCTGCTTTCTGCTGACGTTCCTGCTGCTCTGCCGCGACCTGATCAACATGGTCCCGATGGCGGTACTGGCCGCCATCCTCGTCTTCATCGGCTACAACTTGTGTAAGCCCGCGCTTTGGCTCCACGTTGCACGGGTCGGGACCGAGCAGTTCGTCATCTTCTCTGTCACATTGCTCGTGACCGTGACGACGGACCTGCTCATCGGCATCGCCGCTGGCATCATCTTGGAGTTGCTACTGAACCTGTGGTTGGTGGGCCTTTGGCACGCCCTGAGGAACGGCTCGGAATTCGCCAAGCCGAGTCTTGCCGTCCGCTTCCTCAGTCTCTTCCGCAATCCAGTGTCTCGACGGGAATTCGATGACGGCACCTACCACCTGTACCTGGATGGTCCCCTTGTGTGTTTCAACCTGTTCCACGTGATTCGCGAGCTGGGGCAGCTTCCGCACGATACACAGGCGGTGCATCTCCACGTGAGCTCGCGTGTGCCTCTCGTCGATCACACGACAGGTGAGTCCCTCCGTCATTTCCTGGAGGAGTTCAGCAGCCAAGACCAGAGTCCGACGCTAGTGATCGAGGGATGGGACCACATGCGGCCCCTGTCCAAGCATGAGACGAGCACGCGGATCGCCCTGGCCAGCGTCGAGGAGTTAGGGGGCCCTCAACCAACGGATTGACAGCCGACTCCACTCTTTTCTCAGCGGCCGTCAGGTCCCGGCTCCTATGCTGGCGTCATGCTCCCAGGGGGAAAGGCACGGCGCGGGGTGCGGGCCGGGAACCTCCGGCCGCCGGGCCGCTCCACTCGAAGCGTGCAGATGGCGACGACATGAAACGGCACACCCCACAGCCACGCTGAGGGAGGTCTTGCTCAACTCTGGGCTCTGTCTGCTCATCGGCCGCGTCGTCGTCGGCCTCATCAGTGGACTGCAGGGCAACAAAGTCATTCGCGACGATGACGCCTTCTTCGTAACGGCATTCCAGGGCGTACTCTGACTGTTTCTGCTCGAGGTGGGCATGACGGCCTCCCGCAAGTTAGGCGACCTCCGCTCGGCAGGCCGCGGGTTCATCATCTTTGGTCTGCTGGTGCCGAATATCTTTGCCACGCTGGGGATCGGCGTCGCCCACGCCTACGCCCACCTCACCCACAGCGAGTTCAAGCCGGGAACCTACATCCTGTTCGCGGTACTGTGCGCGCGGCGTCCTAACATCGCCGTCCCGGCGGTGCAGCGGCTGGCAATCCCGGAGGCCAGTCCAACGTTGCTTCTGGCCGCATCACTGGGTCTAACGTTTTCCTACAACGTCACCATCGGGATTCCTGTCTGAATCGAGATCGCCCGCATCTTCAGTTGACCGAGGCTTCGCAGCCCAAACCGCCACGGCCAGAAGGCCCTTCACTCTTGGCCGCTCTGCATGGCTGCGCCTAGCCTGAACCGGTCGAGGGGGTCCCCCGGGACTGTCGGCTGTCAGCGCATCGGCATCGTTAGACTTCGAGCGGACCACTAAGTGAGGCTCCCCGGAGCGGTCAGGGCATCACCGACCTCAGCGGCAAGGGGCACCACGGTGTCCGTGGCCTGACCCCGGTTGGTTGAGCCGCGGTGTGTGAGAGTCTTGCGGCCCACGTTGTGGGCAGGACGGCTCGACAAGATCATGGCTACGAGGAAGCGGCACAGCCCCGAGCAGGTTGTGCGCAAGTTGATGACGGCTGATCGCCTGCTGGCCGAGGGCAAGGAGACGGCGGCGGTGTGCCGCGAACTGGGTGTCGCCGGGGCGACGTATCACCGCTGGCGCAACCAGTTCGGCGGCCTGAAAGCCGATGACGCGAAACGGCTCAAAGACCTCGAGCGTGAGAATGCCACGCTTAAGCGGCTGCTGGCCGACGCCGAATTGGAGAAGGCAGCGCTCAAGGAGATCGCCCGGGGAAACTTCTAGGCCCGGAACGCCGGCGGGCAGCTGTTCACCATCTCCAGCGGGTGCTGGGGGTCAGTGAACGGTTCGCCTGCCGCGTCACCGGGCAGCACCGCGCTACCCAACGGCATCAGCCCGCAGCGACAACACCGGCCGACCCGGATGCGGCGTTGCGGGCCTGGCTGCGCGCCGACGCCAAGGACCATCCGCGCCGCGGATTCCGGCCCGCCTATCACGATGCCTGCGGTGAAGGCTGGCACGTGAATCACAAGAAGATCCAACGACTTTGGCGCGACGAAGGATTGCGGGTGCCGCAGCGGCGGCGTCGTAAACGCCACGGCACGTCCACCGCGGCCGATACCGTCACCGCCGATGCGCCCGACCGGGTATGGGCGGCGGATTTCCAGTTTGACGCCACCGCCGATGGCCGACCGATCAAGATCGTGTCCATCGTCGACGAACCCACCCGCGAATGCCTTTGTGGCTTGGTCGAGCGTTCCATCACCGGCGAGGACCTCATCGCTGAACTCGATCATCTCGCCGCCCAGCGCGGCGGCTATCCCGCGGTGCTGCGATGCGATAACGGACCCGAATTGGCTTGTGCCGCAATGGGAGAATGGGCCGGCGAGCATGTCGGCCTGCACTTCATCCCGCCCGGCCAGCCGTGGCGCAACGGCTATGTCGAGTCGTTCAATTCCCGGGTACGCGACGAATGTCTCAACATCAACGCGTTCTGGTCACTGACCCAAGCCCGTGTCGTCACCAGCGACTGGAAACACGACTACAACCACCACCGACACTCCTCGCTCGGCTACCTACCGCCAGCCCGCTACGCTGCCACCTGTACCCACCGATGAACGACTCTCACCCGCCGCCGACCAGTTCACGGGGTCCGGCCAATGGTGAGTCAGCAGACGCGCGAAGCGCCTGCCTGAGCGTCGTCCTCGACAGCCGCCCTAAACAAAACCCAAGGAGGATTCACCATGAACACGGGGCACGTCACCGCTCTCGTCACGGGCGCAAACCGTGGATTGGGCAAGCACTTCGCTGCCCAACTTGTCGAGCGCGGCGCGAAGGTCTACGCCGCCGCGCGCCGCCCCGAAACAATCGAGCTCTCAGGCGTCGAACCCGTCCAGCTCGACATCACCGACCCAACCTCGGTGCGCCGCGCTGCCGAGCTGGCCAGCGACGTCACCGTGCTGATCAACAATGCCGGCACCTCCACGCGGGCGTCACTGCTGTCCGGGGCGTTCGAGGACGTCCGGCTGGAGATGGAGACGCACTACTTCGGCACCCTGAGCGTCATCCGGGCTTTCGCGCCGATAATCGAAGGCAACGGCAAAGGAGCAATCCTCAACATGCTGTCGGTGTTGTCCTGGCTGCATGCTCCCGCCTCCGGCGCCTACTCCGCGGCAAAGGCAGCCGAGTGGGCAATGACCGACGCACTCAGACAGGAACTGGCTCCCCGCGGCATCCATGTCACCGCCGTGCACGTCGGCTACATGGACACCGACATGGCCGCCTTCGCCCCGGCAGACCAAAAGACCGATCCCGCGGTCGTTGCCGAACTGGCGCTGGACGGCCTGCTGGCCGGCGAGCCGGAGGTTCTCGCCGACGATCTGACGCGCGCGACGAAGGCGCAACTGTCCGGCACCCAGAACGATCGCTGACACGGTCGCCGGCGCCGCCCAGCGCAGCAACCGCGGCCAGCGGAGCCAGCCCTGTTTCCACCCGGCGCGGACCGCAACCGGCCGGACAGACCGTCGTCGTGATCGGTGACCGCGCAGCCATCAGGCGGCGATCTATCACCGGTATATTTGAGGAAAGTCGAACTCACCCCGAGGTATAACCCTGTCCAACACCCCAGCAGCGCGGCGTATGGTCTTCGGTCTTGCCACGTCAGTCTTTGTCGCGTGCGCGCTTGGCCTGACCCGCGGCCTGGGAAGATGAGCCTTCCTTGGCCGTCTGCGAGGAAAATACCGGGTCGAGTAACGCCCAAGACCCTTATTATTCGTGTAGTAATCCGTGCTCCGCGAATTCTTTCAACGAGTCTAATAGTCCTGGTTTTGGTGATTCAGCGATTGACGGTACGTGCATGCTGCGCGGCCTTTCCA
Source organism: uncultured Actinomycetota bacterium (assembly GCA_963728815.1). Classification (GTDB taxonomy): domain Bacteria; phylum Actinomycetota; class Actinomycetes; order Mycobacteriales; family Mycobacteriaceae; genus Mycobacterium. Next base: position 46,850 of record CAVSLH010000006.1, on the reverse strand, counting down.
TCACGCGTTCATGTAACTCCTGAGTCTTATTCGCTTGCTCAGCCAAATCATGACACTCCTCGGCGCCCTCCAAGTATGATGCTGGGTCCCCACTGTTGAACTTCAATACGCAGAACTTGAATAAACGCCCGGGGTTGCTAGTGAAGTGATATGCATTCGCCAGCGTCTGCGCAAAGACCGCCATACGTGTGTAATCAGGATCCACCTCAATGTTCACTTTCGAGCCGCCGGTCACCTGAGCGGTTCCTCCCGGCAAGACTAAGGCCGCGCTACTGTCGTTGCTGGGACTGCTGGGCAATGCCCATTTTGCGGCCCCAGGCCCAGGATCGGATATTGTCAGAGATTCGGCATTTACTGGCGATAGGCGCAGCACGGATTCGTCGGAAAGGTTCTTGACGAACCACGTCGAAGAGCCTCGGTTGCCACACACATTGACGGTGTGGCTCCAAGGGTAATCTGCTGGTGCGCACTGTAAGTCAGCTAGCACAAGCCACCGGACAGTCGCCAATCCGATGCGGCGGGATCACGCGTGCTCAATGACTGGGTTTTGGCAAGACACAAACCACTCCATGCGCTGGCGATCATCGCTGCTGCCAATACAGTCCCTGCGATCGGCTTACTGAGCATCGGTTCCCCCCTTGCGAGCGAGGCGGACGCGTCTCCAACGTGCGGTCGGTGTAGGTCTGAAAAACTCTCGGAAAGACTGTTTTGTATATATCTACGGGCGCACGTCTGACGACACGGCACGGGCGGCTGTCGAAGGACTCCGTGGCGCACTCGGAATCTGAGCCGGTTGCCGTACCGGTTGCCGTACATACCCCGGCCCGGTATCGGTCTCGATGTGTCCGCGAGGCGCAGATGCGCTTTTGACCTGCTGAAACTCTGGTCGGGCTGACAGGATTTGAACCTGCGACCACTTGACCCCCAGTAAATAGCGGTAACACATTTCCGCAGGTCACTGCTGGTAAGCGGTCGGAAAGTGGCCGTGCATGTCGTGCACAGACGCGCACGCCGTTCACCGACGCGCACAACGTGTGGTCCCAAACTGGTCCCCAAACAGGGCTACATCGCTAAACGGCTTTGATTATCGAACCTATGCACAACACCTATAGCGGTGTGACGCACTTTGTGACACACTTGGTGGATGGCTGTGAGATTCTCATCCCCCGTGGTGCGGCGCGGCCAGGTGCCGCTGACCCAGGAGGACCTTGAGGCGCTGCAGGAGGTCGTCTCGCAGCCCACCGAACGCGAGTTCCTAGCAGGCCACGACTTGTTGCCCGCCGCCGGAGATGTGAGTGAAAGCGTCGTCCTGCACGCATTGGTCGAAGTCGGGATCAAGGCCGTTCGGGAGGCGCGTGATGCGGCGGGCTATGCGCTGCTCGCAGCGGATCCCGAATACCAGAAGCACGTCAGCAACGCGCGTAGCCGGCGAGCGCTGCGACGGCGCCCCCGCCACGCAGGCGACGCGTGATCGAGGGCCAGTTTTACCGCGGGGTAATCTACTCCGCCTACCTTGAACACGTAGGCGACGAAAAGTTGTACGTGGTCGTGTCAAATAACGGGCGGAACCGGAGTCTCGACACCGCCCTCGCAGCACGAATTACGACCTCACGGAAACCGCAGATCTCTTCCATAGTTCCAATTCAGCCGGGAGAGCCTGTCCATGGGAGTGTGCTTTGTGACGACATTGAACTGCTTTATCCTGATGACGTTCGGAGTTCACCCGGAGCATTTTCGCCGGCCATGATGCGTAGGATCAACGACGGGCTCCGGGCGGCATTCGACCTCTAGCAACTTCGGCCAGGCGGTAATCACGCCGGTATTGCCGATTGGCGCGGCGCCTGAATCAGAGGCGTATCCGACCGCACATGTTCCTGGTTCCCGGCAAACAGCCATAGTGTCTCGGCGAGTTGGTGTGAGAATGCCCGTGCCACTGACGATTTCGGGAACAATTCAGCGGTCACTGTTCCGGAAGTCTTGCCACCGAGGTCCTTGATGGTCATGACACCCCCGTCGTGCCAGTGCCATGATGCGCGCAGTGGGCGCGATTGCGGGCACCGTCTGGCGGAACATGCCAAGCGGGTTAGGCTTGGCCCGTCTATGACACGTCAGGATCTGGAGCAGCGCGTCACGCGGGTGGCCGAGGCGGTGCTCGCGGAACAGCGGTTCGTCAGCGCGATCGATGTGTTGGTCGGCCTGGGCTGGCTGGCGCCGTCGCACCTCGACAACTGGCGGCAGGGCCGTGTTGAAGCGCTTGAGCAGGTCGTGCAGGCCAACCTAGCCAAGATCTCGGCGGCGATGGCGGCGTTCCGGCAGTGGGCGCAGAACCGCGGGCTCAATCCGTCGGAAACCGATTACATTGCCCGCACGCGCGACCGCCGCCAGCTGCGGTTCAGCGTCAGTGCGGATACTGCCATAGAGCACGCATACCGTACCCATTGGGTGTCTCCGGACCTATCTCGGGATGCGGTCAAGCGGCAGAGCCGCCCACCGGATCTCGTCGTGATCTCCCCGATCAAAGAGTGGACGTGCACGTCGTGTGGTGGCACCGGCGACCTGCTGTTTATGGAGGACGCGGGCCCGCGGTGCCTGGACTGCGCTGACCTGGGCCATCTCGACTTTCTGCCGTCTGGTGATGCCGCGCTTACTCGGCGGACCAAGAAAATCAGCCGACTTACGGCGGTGGTGGTGCGGTGGAATCGCTCGCGCAAACGCTACGAACGCCAGGGCATCCTCGCCGAGGCCGAGGCGATTGAAAGTGCCGAACAGGAGTGCCTCTCCGACGCCGAGCCGCGCGCCCGCCGCCGGGAGCGCGACAAAGTGCGACGGGCCGACGAGGATGGGCGGTTCCAGGCTGAGTTTGCCGGCGCGATCCGCGAGTTGTTTCCGTATTGTCCTGCGGGCCGGGCCGAGTCGATCGCACGCCACGCGGCGACGCGTGCCAGCGGCCGGATCGGACGAACCGCAGCCGGACAGGCCCTGGATCCGGACGCTGTACGGCTCGCCGTAGCGGCGTCGGTCCGACACATCGACACCAACTACGACAAGCTGCTGATGTCGGCCGTCGACCGAGAAACCGCCCGGCGCCAAGTACACCGACGTGTCGAGGACGTGCTGAGCAACTGGCGCGACGGAGGCGAGTTTGACCCTGCGGCGCACTTGACCAGCGGACAAGTGCGCTCCGGTCGTTGGTCGAAGCCTCTCTAGTCCCAAACACGCCCAACGTGTGGTCCCCAGCATGACCGCATGATTAGACCGTGGGAAACTGATTGCCGCTGGTCAGAGCTATTTTCGCTTGGTCGGGCTGACAGGATTTGAACCTGCGACCACTTGACCCCCAGTAAATTGCGGTAACGCGTTTCCGCTGGTCACCGCGAGTGTGTGGCCGGTTTGCTGCCGCGCGAGACGTGCACAGATGCGCAGGTCGTTCATCACCGTGCATAACGTGCGGTCCCCAAATGGTCCCCGAACGCGAGGCTCCAGCCAGGAGTTGAGGCTGGCACGCCGGCGAGCGCCATGACTGAGGCGGGCCCCGTGCCGAGCATCGACGAGTGTCGGCGCTCCGGGACTCCCGCCCTCCTTCCGTTGACGTAGCAACGTCACCGCACTCCGTCACGACAGTTCGTTCGCGGTGTGCACCGAGTTGACGCGATCGCATGCGGGTGCGTGTGGTCCCAACTTGTTCCCAGACATTTGTTGAACCATTACCGGGTAACGTCCCGCTTGACTAAGCGTCTGTGTACTGCCATTGTGAGTACATGACTTCGATGAAAGATGACCGCCTGCAGCTGCGCGTCGATGCGGCGTCGAAGCGTCGGCTAGAGGAGGCTGCCAGCGAGGCGCACCTGAGTGTGTCGGCGTTTGTGCTGCAGGCCGCCAGCCAAGCTGCCGACGACCTGCTAGCCGAGCGGCAGACCATTCACCTGTCCCCCGACGCGGCGGCCGCCTTCGCCGAAGCACTGGACCGTCCGGCACAGGTTAACGAGCGGCTGGCGGCCGCGTTGGAGCGGCCGGCGAAGTTCACGTGGCTCGACTGACGTGGAGTTCTACCGGCCGACGTTGCTGGACCCGGATAAGCACCAGCGCGATGGGTTCACCTCGGGCGAGTTGTCACTGGACGAGTGGCTGCGCCGCTACGCGCGCCAGAATCGGCGTGGCAATACCGCAGCGGTCTGGGTGATCGCCGACCGCGGCCACAGGGTCGCCTGCTACGCAACTTTGTCGATGACGTCGGTAGATCGGTCGGCTTGCCCCACTCCCTTAGCGAAGGGCGCCCCAAAGCAGGTGCCCGCACTGCTCGTGGGCCGACTGGCCACGGACACGCGCGTGACTGGGCTTGGGCTGGGTACCCAAATGGTGAAACACATCCTGGCGACTGCAGCCGAGCTGAACGTCAAAGCCGCGTGCCGCGCCGTCGTGGTCACCGCACTCAACCCGGCCGCCTTCAGCTGGTGGCAGCGGTTCGGCTTCGACCCGTTTGATGCCGAGGACCCGACAAACCTGGACCTCTACCTACTGACCAAGGACATCGGCGCCACGCTCGCTGGGCTCTGACATCAGCGGATCCCGGCAGGCAGACTGTACGGCGTGGAGGAGCGGTTTCCCGGTGAGTTGGAGACGCTGCGCGCCGATAACGTCCGTTTGCGCCGGCTGCTTGAACTCAGCGAGGAGCAGGCCCGCGCCGCGGATCCCGATCAGGCAGCTCTGATGGGTGCGCCGACCGCGCCTGTGGATATGCGATCGGTGCCCGAGGACAAGATCCGCTTCTATGCGAACCTGTTTCGGTGCCGCACCGATGTCTACGCCATCCGCTGGGAGAACAGGCGCGACGGCCGATCGGGTTGGATGCCCGCCATCAAAGGTCAGTGGCGCAAAGGGATGAGTCGGTCCGAGGCGCCCTATCTGGCACTGACCGCTGAGGTGATCGCTGAGCACCTGCGCGGCGATCGCCATATCGGCCTTTATGCGCTCGGCGATGACGACACATGCTGGTGGGTGGCTGCAGACTTCGACAAGGACTCCGCAATGCTCGATGCGCTTGCGTACCTGAAAGGCGCTCGCGCTTACAGGATTCCGGCCGCGTTGGAGGTGTCCCAGTCCGGTCGTGGCGCGCACGTGTGGATCTTCTTCGCCCAAGCCACACCCGCGTCGGCGGCGCGCCGGATCGCGACCAGCCTGCTTGGCGAGGCGATGCAGTTACGCGGCAGCATGAGCCTCTCCAGCTATGACCGGTTGTTCCCATCCCAGGACGTGCACACCGGACGCGGCATGGGCAACCTCATCGCCGCACCGTTGAACGGCGCCCGCCGGCAGCACGGCACCACCTTGTTTCTCGACCCGGCCACGCTCGAACCGTTCGATGATCAATGGGCCTACCTGTCCAGCATCGCCCGGCTGTCCGCGAACGACATCGCCTCACTTGCTCGTAAGCTGCCGGATCCGAAGGTCGGCCACGATGTGCGCCGGTTGGAGCTGCCCACATCGTCGAAGATCGTGCCCCGCCCCGCGGCGATAATCCGGGCGTCATTCGCGGCACGACTGAGGTTGACCGCAGCAGATTTAGGACCGGCAATGATCTCGGCGGTCAAGCACGCGGCGTCGATACCCAACCCCGAATTCCACGTGCGCCAACGGGCGCGCCGTAGCACCTGGAACATCCCCAGATTCCTCCGTAGTTACGACGAAACCCTCGAAGGAGACCTCATCTTGCCGCGCGGGTTGCTGTCGCTGTTGACGATCCTGGTTGAATCCGCCGGGAGCACCCTGCACATCGTCGACAGCCGAGTCACCGGGACTGCACAGCAATTCACATGTACGACGGAGCTGCGGCCTGAACAAGCAACTGCCGTGCGAAATCTGAGCACCGAGGACATGGGTGTTCTTGTCGCGCCACCCGGTTCCGGCAAAACCGTGATCGCCTGCGCCGCAATCGCGTCACGTCTTACCACCACGCTGATCCTGGTGGATCGCAAAGCGCTCGCCGATCAATGGCGCGACCGCGTTCAGAGACATCTGGGGGTCAAGTGCGGGCAGATCGGCGGCGGACGGTCGAAGACGAGCGACATTATTGATGTCGCGCTACTCCCCACGCTTGCTCGTCGTGGGAACGTCGAAGAAATCACCGCCGGCTACGGATTCGTCATCGTCGATGAATGCCACCACATCGCCGCGGCCGCATTCTCCGCCGTGCTAGACCGCATACCGGCGAGGTATTGGCTAGGTCTGACCGCGACACCGGAACGGCGAGACGGGCTCGAGGACCTCATCTACCACCAGCTCGGCTCAAACAGTCACGTCCTCAAACCCCCTACTGCGGGTGAATTACCGTCCACAGCAACCGATTCGCCAATACCGCACCCGATCCTCCACATCCACCCAACCAGGTTCCGCTACACCGGCGACGCCGATCCCACCGCGCCCGGCGGGATGGCCGAAATCTACCGCGCGCTCGTCGCCGACCAGAATCGCCTCAACCAGGTCGTCACCGACGTGCTCAACGCCCATCGACAAGGCGCGAACATCCTCGTCCTCACCACCTGGGTCAACCACCTAGACGCGATAGCCCGCCGGCTCTCCGATGCCGGATGCGACGTCACCGTCCTGCGCGGCGGAATGAAAGCGCGCGAGCGCCTGCAGCTCACGGAGCGCCTCGCCACCTACGGGGCGGACGAGCCACCACTGCTGATCGCGGGAACCGGCTCATTCATCGGCGAGGGCTTCGACTGCCCTGCACTTGACACCCTATTCCTCGCGGCCCCGGTCACCTTCAAGAATCGCCTCGTCCAATACGTCGGACGCGTTACACGCCCGTACGTCGGCAAAACCACCGCGACTGTCCACGATTATCACGACGAACTCACCCCTGTGCTTGCGTCGTCTCTGCGCAAACGGAGTCCGGGATATACGAAGCTCGGTTTCCCGGACCCTCGCAGAATGCAGAACCAATCCGGCGATCCCGTAAATCAACCAGTGTCGGCGTTTCGCACTGTGACAAACAACGCCTGATCCTGCTCACGTCCGATTCAGGACTCGGAGTGCCTAGACAAGTGATCTCAGCGCCCGTGCCTTCCGGTGGTCGAGTGGTCGAAAGACCACTCGACCGTCGGTCAAGATTGGTCCACCAACTCATCGCGGCCGACCTAGCACCAAACACGCCACACACGTGGTCCCCAACATCTCCAGACAGTCGCATCATTAGATCTATGCAAATTGATTAGAACAGGTCAGACCATATTTCCCTGAGTCGGGCTGACAGGATTTGAACCTGCGACCACTTGACCCCCAGTAAATAGCGGTAGCGCGTTTTCCCTGGTCGTGGCAATGTTTGGCCGGGATGCGGCCGTGCATGACGTGGGCAGCCGCGCACGTCGTTCAGCATCGCGCATGACGTGTGGTCCCAAACTGGTCCCCAAAGGAGCGACATCTTTGAGTAGCAGCCGGTTTCGCGACAAGACGACCGGCCATCGCGGGATGATCCTGCGGTGGCCGATTCTCGTTCTAGCACGCGAGGCATGAGCTGGGTCGATGTCGAGAACCCGGTCCATCGTTGATTACCACTCGGTCTGGGTTAGGCATCATCGCGGCGGCCCAATTCGAGCCGCCGCCCCGCGTGACCACGTGAATTCTGCGCTCGGCGGCGATGCGCAGGACCGCGACGACCTCCTCAGAGGTGTTGTATGTGGGGACCTCCTCAGAGGTGTTGTATCTGGGCAAAGTGTGTGTCGCCGTGCGCCGGCGAGCCGCCGGGTCAGCCAGTGGTGTGGACGATCAGTACGTCGATCTTGGCCTTGGTGGCGATACCTCCGGGGACCGAGAAAACCCGCCCGATGAGCGCGGATTGCGCGTCCAGTCCCACATTGCCGACCACTAGCAGATCGGCGTCAACCTTCTCGGCGAGGTCCACCAGCGCATGTACCGGAGCATCCTGAATCGGCCGTTCCTCGATGTCCTTCGCCCCAGCCGCCTTGGCCCGATCACGGGCCTCGCGCAAGATCGCGTAGATTGGCGCGGTGCCGTGCACCTTATAGGCCTCGTCCCCGAGGACGTCGGCCGCGCGCAAATCGTCCTTGTCGAGAAAGTACCCCGTCGCAATGATCAGCTTCGCGTTCGACTCGGCGGCAATCGCGCCAGCACGGTCGACCGCACGCAGCGACGACTCCGAGCCGTCAGTGCCGACGACCACGGTTTGATAGACCTTCATTTGACCTCCCCGCCTCGTCTGCAATTCCTATCGGAGACAGTAACGCGCCAATGCGTGCGGGCAAATTCCGCGAAATGCAGCCAGTCCGCCGAAATCGCCGTCGACAACAGCCTTTATTTCCACGGCAAACATCAGGCAGCCTGTCTGCGCCTTGTCCGCATACGCACTCAGACCGGGTCGAATGCGATGGACTACGACGTGCACTTGTTCACCGACGCCGCGACCGGGGAGGACGCCGTGGTGTATCGGGCCGGGCCGTCGGGGCTGCGGCTGGCGCGTAGCGCCGCATGTATCCGCCCGGATGGTCGTGGTCGCCGGCCGCTTCCGTCCCGCCGGCGCCCATGATCGTGAATTCCCGTCCGACACCGACTCTTAGCGAGGCTGTCGCGGTGGGCCGGTTGTGTGAGCATGGCCTGCGATTCCTATTTTCAGCGACCCGGCGACGGGTCGCGGCCAGCTGCTGTATCCGCGCTATGACGGCGATCTCGGGTTGATCACTCCGGTCGGCGACCGGAAGGAAGATGGTGCGTCGTGAACCTGCTCATGGACACCGTGATCGCGATCGAACCCCACATCGTCACTGGCATCTGCATCGTCGACGTCAGCTGACTGGCAATGTCAGTGTTAGTGCGCCTCGCGGTCCAAGCATTATCTTCAACGAAATCGCAACGGCGCTGCCCAGGCACCGGACATCGACGTCGTGCTAGTCGATCGGCAATGAAGCCGCTACATTAACGGCTGCTGCGGAATCGGCGGCAGCATGATGGCTTTCGTACGATTCGTGTGGTTGGGGCAAGCCGATTTTCATGGTGCGGGACGTAGCGCCAGCGATTAGGCTCCTGCGGGCGTCGTTCCTAGCGACTGACACGATGCGAGCAACCAGCTTGCCGCGACGGATGACCTCAATCGTCTGCCCTGCCGCAACCCTGTCGAAATAACGCCCCGCACGCCTTCGCAGTTCGTCAAGCTCGATCCGCCGACCAGCGTCCGCCGGGATCGGGGTCATCCTCGAGTCACCGGCCGACACGATCCGCGCCAGTAACTTGCCGCCACGGACGACATAAATCGTCTCCCCGGCCGCAACCCGATCGAAGCACCGCCCGGCACGCGTTCGCAGTTCGTCAAGCCCGACCCACCCACCAGCGTCCGGTGCCACGACTTTGACAGATCGCGCCGGGATCGGAGCCACCCTCCAGTCACCGACCGACACGATCCGTGCCACCAACTTGCCGCGACGGACGACATCGATCGTCTCCCCGGCGGCAACCCGCTCGAGATACGCACATGCGTTACTCCGGAGTTGGCTTAGGCCAATCACTTCCCGCATTTCGCTCCGATCTCTGTGTTCACCGGCTGGCCGCGGGGTGTTGAACCAGCTGTGTGCGCAGAGCCGCGGTGCGCTCCGATTCAGGGCACTCAGAGCGTTCCGACCTTGCCACCCCATCATGCTAAGTATATGACTGTACGTGCGGTCAGTGTCAACAGTCCTGCCAGGGCTAAACGACGAGTCGGGGAGGCTGCACGACGAGCTTCATGCGAATGAGTGGAGTTAGGCGGGACGGGCGAGGTTCTCACCGCCGACAGGTCCAGACTGAGGCGAAAAGCGCTGTAAATCAGCAGGATTGAAGGCGCCACGGACAATGGAGCCGACCTGAGTTCATGTATCCGCAACATTTCAAAGCCGTCGAAGTCTCACGGGCCCAACGGCGTAGCGTATTCAGCGCTCCCAGCCGACCCGCGGTATGCATCCCCGGTTTCCGTATAGTCGAGGTTTCAGTTCCAGCGGGGTGATGGTTTGTCACCTTGGTAGTCAGTCCGGCGTCGGCGTTGCCGCGACACACGAGCCAGAGCGGCCTGCATCGCCGGCGCGTTGTCGCGCATGCTGGCGTGGTCTTCTTACGGGAAGCGCACCGCAGCGGATCATCCAACCACGACCCAAGCGCACCGAGCGGCCGGTGGGGTAAGCGGTGCTGCGCCACCCGGATCATCAGCCAGCTTTTCAGTGACTGCCTCCGACTCTTTCGGACGAGCCGTCAGCAACGTCGGTGGGTTCAGCCGGGCGGCGCCAGCATGTCCTCCCATCCGTCGTCTCCCGTTTTGGTCGAATTTTCGACCGCGTACTTGACACCGTCGGGCCCTACCAGTTCACCGCTCTGTGGAGTGTAAATGGCCGGGGGAGGCCCGTTGGGGGTGTAGACGCAGGGGTTTGGCTGCTGCCCATTGCACTCGACGGTCCCCGATCCCGGCCGCTGCAGTACATCGCTGACGGGAGGCGGTGTCCCCGCCACCCTGTCGGAGGGCGCCGGGTTGAGACCGTTGTCGACCGATGGCGCGGGTATCACCTGACCCGGCTTCACCGGCTGGTCGCAGCGTGCCGCCGGCGCGGGGCAGGTCAGGATCTGGTTCGGGTCGCCGTACCACGGGTTGGTGCCCAACGGAACGTACGGTTTGGGGTCGCGGCACTCCCGCGGTGTCGCAGCGCGTTTACCGGGGACATCGACACACGGCAGGTTGCGTGCCCCGCGCACGGCGTTGGCCGGAGTGTCCTGCGGGATCTTGCAATATGTTCCGGACGGCATCGGCGCCAGGCTGGTGTCCGCCGGAGACCGCCACTCAGGCGCCGGGAGAAAGCCGGTAAGACACGGCGGGGGCTGGTTGATCGTCAGCGAGGTGCCGAGCGAAGCGTAGCCCGGGAAAGCCGTCGTTACCGCCTGGCCCTCCGCGCCGCCCTGCGGATAGGCGACCAGCAATTGCTCGACACCCTTGTGGTAGCGCTTGAGCATGTCCAGCACGATCTCGAGATTCGCCAGTGTCTGCGGGAGCGATTCGCGGACGTCGCTGAACACCGCGTTGACCTGATCGGCGGTCGGCGCCGCCTGCGTCAGGATGCTTTGCACGTGCTGGTCGTTCTCCGCGCTCTGCGCGGCCAGGATGTCCAGATTGTGCGACCAGCGCTCGATCGAGTCACCCGAATTGACCTGGCTGTCGATGATCGGCCCGGAGTTTTGGATGATGTCGTTGACATCTTGGATATTGGTCTTGAAGTCGCCGGCGATCGCCTGCGTCGCATCGACCAGTCGTTGCAGCGCGGGGCCCAATCCGCCGACGGCTTGGGCTGTTTCGTCGAGCAGCGAGGCGATCTTGTCCTTGGGCAGCGCGGCCAGCCCGCGGTTCGCGGCGTCCAGCGCCGGCCCGATCTCGGTGGGCACGGTGCCATTGGTGATGGTCTGTCCCGGCGAGAAGTATTTGCCCGGGTTGCCTACCGACACCAGGTCCAGATACTGCTCACCGACCGCCGACACCGAATGCACGTTCGCCGACGCGTCAATCGGGATCTTGTAGCGGTTGGCGATGCTCATGGTCACCCGCGCGCCCGTCTCGGTCGGCTCGACGGCGGTGACCGTGCCGATGGTTTCACCGCGATAAGCCACGTTGGCCGTCTCGTACAGACCGCCCGATGCGGGCAGGTCCGCGTGCAGCGTGTACTGGCCGATCCCTGCCGCGGTGGGAATCCGCAGGTAGTACCCGCCCAGCACAACCGCGGTGATCAAGGTCAGAATGCCGAACAGGATCAGCTGGCGCCTGATGAGGGGGGTCAGCATTGCCTATCCGCCCGTTCCACCAGCGGCCCGCCCGGGGCGTCGTTCGGGTTCGGCGTGTACCGGACGTCGGGGATCATCGTTTCGGGGTCGCTGCCCCACGATTGCTCGAGCGCGCGCAGCGCTCCGGAGAATCCCGTCCCGGTGAGGACTGCGTTGTCGACAGCGCTGAGGGTCAGGTCGAGCGTCAGCGACAGGTTGAAGTAGTCGCCGCGGAACGCCTTCGGCACGGCGTCGATGTCGAACGGCCGGACGAGGATCAGCTTGAGTGCGCGGATCACATACGGCGAGGCACGGCCGAGTTCCCTCAACGGGCACTGCAGCGACTGCAGGTCCTGGTGGAGGTCGCTCCGCGAGGCGGACAGGTACTGGTCCGCAACCTGGCTGAGCCGTCCTGTCGCGTCAACCGCGTTGATCAAAAGGTTCTGTTTGTCGGCGAAATGCTTGATCAGTGGGGGGAATTCGGTGAGGACCCGATCCAGAACGTCCGAGCGGGGACCCACGTACGCCAACAGCCGGTTCGTGGAATCGATGGCTCGGGTGATGTCATCGCGTTGCTCGTTGAGTCGGGCGGTGAAGGTGTCCAGCTTGCCGAGGAAGGCACGGATCTGGTCGCCCCGCCCGTTCAGGATGTTGTAGACCTCGTTCTGCAGCACTTCGAGATTCGGGATGCCGCCTCCGCGCAAGATCATGGCGAGACTGGCCAGCGTCTGCTCGGTCGTGGGGTAAGCGGACGCATTTTTCAGCGGGATGGTGTCGCCGTCCTTCAGCAGCTCCGGGGACGGGTTGGGGGGCGCGGCCAGCTCTATGTGCTGAGAACCCAGGAGGCTTGTCTGCCCGATCTTGGCGGTGGCGTTCTTGGGTAACTTGACGCTCTTGTCCACACGTAGCGTCAGCGTGGCTACCCAGTTCTTCAGATTGATCGCGCGCACCGTGCCGACAAAGACATCGGCCACCCGCACCCGGCTGTTGTCGTTCAGGGCCAGCGTGTCGGGCATCTGCACGTAGATGATGTAGGAGCCGGGCCCGCTGCCCGGGCCACCGGGCATCGGCACGTTTGCGATCCCGTGCCAGCTCGCGCACGAGGTCAGCGCCACGGCAGCCCCCAGCAGAGCCAATCCCTGCCAGGCCCGGTATCGGGTCCGAGCGCCCAACGCGCGCATCGCGCGCTTCGCGCTCGTCGCGCGCCACTGGAGCCGTTGGTTCGGCTTGCTCCTCGCGCGCTTCGCGCTCGTCGCGCGCCACTGGAGCCGTTGGTTCGGCTTGCTCCTCGCGCGCTTCGCGCTCGTCGCGCGCCACTGGAGCCGTTGGTTCGGCTTGCTCCTCGCGCGCTTCGCGCTCGTCGCGCGCCTCACGAGCCCGGTCCTGTCGAAACGGCCGCCTCCGCGGGCAGCGGTGGTCCACCGGGCGCGGGCGTCGGAGCGACCGGTCCCGGCACCACTCCCGGTGCCGGTGGTGGCGGGGGGATCGGCACTTGCGGGGCCTGCAAGCCGGTGGGTGGCAACACCGGGTACTCGTCGTACGCATTTGGCGGTCCCGGTGGGGTCTGCAGCCCTGACGGCGGGGGTGCGATATCCGCGCTGCCCATCAGTTCGCCCAGAGATTCGGGGGTCAACAGCCCCGCCGTGATCGGCCCCACCTGTGTGCCCTGCATGCCCGGCGCCACCACCCAGCCGGGCTGCGTGTTGCGATGCGACAACGGGGTATCGGGCACCCAGATCCCGGGCACGGTCGTGTCCTTGTACCCGTTCGGCGGCTGCAGCCGGGGCTCCGAGTACGCGACTTCCTTGGGTAGCGTCTCGGCGGTGCTGAACAGGTTCGCGCCGAAGGGCAAGTAGTTGAACTTGATCGCATCGAGAATTGGGCCCAGGTATTGCGCACACAGTTCGGCGGATTCTTGATAGCCCAGCCGGCTACCGGCCTGAATCATGCTGCAGAGGAACTGCATTGGGTTCGCGAAGTTCGGGATTGCCGGGATGGACATGACCGCGCCGTGCGACGGGTGGTAAATCTGGCTGAGGTTCGTCTCCAGCGTCGGCAGGACGTGCAGGGCGGTCTCCAAACCATTCAGCGGCTCGGGTTGGACCAGCGTGGTGGTCAGGTTGGCGAGGTTGTCGACGTCGCGCGCCAGCACCCCGCGGTTCTTGTCCAAGAACGGCCGCAGTGTGGAGAGCAGGGAGTCGAACTGCTGTATCGCATTGGCGAGGTCCCGGTCGGACCCGGTCAACTTGTCGGTGAACTGGGCCAGGTTTTTGTTCAACGCGACGAACTGCTGGTCGTCTTTGTGCAGGGCGTTGACGAACTGCGCCAGGCTGTGCACCACTGCGAAGAAGTCCCCACGGCCCTCGTTCAGCGCGGTCAACGCCCGCGACAGGCTGTCCAGCGTGGTGTTGATCTGCTTGCCCTTGCCGGCCAGCCCGTCGGCGAAGGCCTCGATGAGGTCACCAAAGGGACCCTTGGGCTGCTCGGGTGTCGGGCCGAGTTTGGAGATGACATTGGCGACGCTCTCGCGCAGTTGGTCCCACTCCGTCGGCACCTGCGTGCGCTCGATTGGGATCACCGCGTTATCGGCCATCACCGGACCACCTTTGTAGGGTGGCTCCAACTGAATGGTCCGCGATGCCACCAGGGTGGGGTTCACGATCACGGCGGACGCGTTGGCGGGCACCTTGTATTTGTTCTTGTAGTGAAACGTCACCTTCATCTTGTCGCCGGCCGGCTCGATCTTGTCGACCGAGCCCACGCGAACGCCCATGATCTGGACTTTGTCCCCGGGATAGAGCGCGTTCGCCGATGGGAGGTAGGCGACCACGGTGTTGTTGGTCAACTTCTGGTAGAGCCGCCAGCCGACGAACCCGGCGACCAGCGCCAGCGCCACCACCAGCGTCCCGATGACCCTCCGGGCCCGCGGGTTGCGGAAATCGAAGATGGTGCTCAATTCTGGCTACCTCCAGTCGCGCCGCTACCTCCCGTGCCACCCGGCGTGATGAACGGGGCCGGCAGCTGCTGCCCCGGTCCCGGAGGCGCGGGTGGCCCCGGCGGCAGCCCCGGCGCGAACGTCGACGCTGGCGGGGTGGGGCCGGGTGGTTGCAGGTTCTCCGTGCGCGCCCCCGGCGGCGCGTTGGGCGGCAGCGGCACCGGTGTGCCCGGGACGTCCGGAGGCGGCTCGCCCGGCCGCCCGGCGATCGGGATCCCCGGTGTCGGTGGTAGGCCGTTCGGGTTCGGCGGCGACGTCTGCACGTCGATCGGTGCGGGGAAACTGCCGCCGAACGGTCCGACGTCTACGCCCGCGCACGGCAGCGGATTCCACGGGCGCGGCGGCGCGTCGGGCGCCGGCGTGTACGAACACGCTGTTCCCGGTGGGACGGCCGGTCCCGGATGGTCCGGGGTGCCTTCCAGCACCGGAGGTGCGGGCGGCGGCGCGCCGTTGGGGAACCGGGTGCCGTTGGGGTCGGGCCAGCGGAACTCGGGCAGGCCGGCGCTGCGCCAGAAGTTCTCCGGGTCGATACCACGCTTCTTGAAGGCGGCGTCGACGAACGGCTGCAAGATCCAGTACGGCAGCAGATTGGACAGGACTATCTTGAAGTACGGTCCCGACGCGACGGATTCCCCCAGCGATGCGGCGAATTGGCTGACATACGTGAGGGTTTGAGCCAGGTCGTCCTTGCGTGCCACCAGCACGTCGCTGATGGCGTGCAACTGCTCCAGCACAGGATTCAGGTTCGGGTTGTCGTTGATGAACCCCTGCACCTGGGCCGAGAAGGCGGAAATGTTCTGCAGCAGGGCGTCGATGGCCCGTCCACGTTCGTTGAACGCGGCCAGCAGCGTCTTCGCGTTGACCAGCAACCGGTTGATTTGTTCGCTGCGGTCACCGAGCACACTGGCCACCTGGTTGGCCTGAGCGAGCAGGTGCTTGATCTGTTCGTCGCGTTTACCGATGGTGTCGGAGAATTTGGTCAAACCGTCGAGGGTGGCACTCAGGTGCGGGTAGGTCTGGTCGATGGTCTCCGACAAGACGTTCAGCGACCGCTTGACGGTGTCGATGTCCCAGCCGGCGGCGGCCTTGGTGATGTCGAAGTTCGCGTCGTAGAGCTGATAGGGGGTGGTGCTTTGGCCCAGCGGCAAAACGCCCCCGGCCCGCAACGTCTGGGTTCCCCGCGGCTCGATCTCGATCACTTTTTTGCCCAGGATGGTGTCGGTCTTGATCGCGAGCCGGCTCTCGGTGCCGATGGTGTTGGCGCCGATGGTGAACTTGATCAGGACGTGGTCGCCGTCGATGTCGAGCGCCTGCACCGTGCCGACATTCACGCCGGAGATGCGCACCTTGTCGTTCTTGTTCAGTTGACCGGTGTCGGTGAACTGCCCATAGTAGCTCGGACTGGCAAACAGCATCGGGACACTGGTGAAGCTTTGGCCGACGGCGACGACGAGCGCCAGCACGGTGACGCCCATAAGACCGACACGGCCGCGGTTGAAATCCGTCAGTGTTCTCATTGCGGCGTGCACCTGCCCGTGGGCTGCTGCCAGATCCTGACCGTGCGGACCGGGCCGCCGGGCTGCAGCCCGTTCCACTTGATCGTGAGGTCGCAGACGTAGAAGTTCACCCAGTCTCCGTAGAGGCCGATGCTGCGTCCGATCAGGTTGAGCGCGGTCGGCGTCTTGTGGATCAGATCGCTGAGCTGATCCTTTTGGTCGACGAGCGGCTGCTGAAGGGCCTGCAGGTAGTTGATCGCCTTGTGCAGCAAAGCGCGGTTATCCGCCAGCAGGTCGGCCACCGTTCCGGCGGCGTTGCTGATGTTCGCGGTGCCGGCGGCCAGCGGATCGGCGTGGTTCTTCAGCCCGGTGATCAACTTCTCGAAGTTGTCGACGGTCTGGTCGAACTCCTTGCGATGCCTGACCGTGGTGTCCAGCACGACGTTCAGGTTCTTGACCACCTCGCCGATCGCCTGGTCGCGTTCAGCGATGTGCGAAGTCAGCTGCGCGGTCTGGTCGAGGATGTCGTTGATGGTGCCGCCCTGACCCTGAAACACGGTGATGATCGCCGACGCGATGGTGTTGACCTTTTCCGGATCGAGCGCCCGGAACAGCGGCTTGAAACCGCCGATCAGGGCGTCGAGATCCAGCGCCGGTGAAGTTCGAGACAGCGGGATGAATCCACCCGGCGGCAGGACCCGGTCAGCGCCCTCACCCTCGCCGCGTGTGAGCTCCAGGTAGCGGTTGGCGAACAGGTCGAGGTAGCGGATCTGGGCGGTCGTCGACTGGTAGAGCGGTATCGAGCGGTCGACAGCGAAGTCCACCTGCGCCCGTCTGCCGCCGTCGATCAGCCGCACCTTTTTGACCTTGCCGATCTCGACTCCGGAGGCGCGGACGAACTGGCCGTCCTTCAGCCCGCTCGCATTGCTGAACTCCGCGGTATAGCTGTTGGTGCGGTTGAAGCGCATCTGACCGAACACCACGACGATCGCCACGGTGATCAGCAGCAGCACCAACGAGACGATGCCGAGCTTGATAGCGGAGCCGGTGATTTTCATGGGTTGATCGTGTTGTCCCCGACTTGGCGGCCCCATACGTACTCGATGGCGTACGGTGAGCCGGTATCTAGGTGGTTGTACGGCGCGAGACTGGCGCCGGTGTCCACCACCAAATCCGGCGCCGGCCACAGATCATGGGTGATGGCTTGCCAGCAACCCGGTGCACCCCCCGGCCCGCCGCGAGCGTTCACCCGCGGCAGATTGTCCGGAAACACATAGGGATTCGGCGCCCCGCCTACCACTCCGGCCAGCCCGAGGAGCCCCATAGTGGCCACCGTGCCGGCCAACCCCGGGAGAGTCAGTATGCCTCCCAACCCTGACGTCAGCTCGGTCATGGTTCTCAGCGCGTAGCCGTTACCGCCGCCCGTCGTCGCATAGGCCGCGGGTTCTTCGTCGTAGTAGTTGCGGATGGTGCAGAAGATCTCGGGGCTGTAGGTGTCGAGCAGCTGGGCGGTGGGCACCAGATCGGCGGCCCCCCGCTGCAGGTAGGGCCCGCCGCGCCGGAAGATGTCTTCCCCGGTGTTACCCAACCCGGTCGCGGCCAGCAACGCGGCGTCCAGTTCGGCTTCCTGCCGGTGCAGCGTGCGCGCTGTGATGACCGCGTTGTTGAGGGAGTCCAACAGATCCGGTGCGGCGTTGGCGTAGGTGTCGCCCAGGGCCGCCAGCCGCTGAATGTCATGTCGGATCTGCGGCATTTGCGGATTGATGTCGTCGAGGATGGCGTTGCCGTTGACGATCGACTGCCCGAACTTGTCGCCCAACCCGGTCAATGCCTGCGCGGCCGCGGAGAGCGTCATGTTCACCTTGACCGGGTCCACCTTCTCCGCGATCGAAGTGAGCGTCTCGAATAACGTGTTGAACTCCGTCGTCACCGACCTCGCATCGATCACCTGCTGCGTGGTGACGCGTTGCGGCGTGGGGTTTTTCGGCGAGGTCAACGAGACATACTTGTTGCCGAACACCGTGGTCGCCTTGATATTGGCGTCCACATTGGCCGGAATCAGCTTGATGTACTTCGGATTGACGTCCAAGACGAACTTGGCCGCCGGTACGCCATCACGCTGGATCTCCGAAATGCTGGCCACCCGGCCGATTTCCACCCCGTTGTAGGTGACTTTCGACCCCGGATCCATCACCAAACCCGCCCGGGGAGCCACCATCGTCAAGGGCGTCTTCGGCGTGAGCCGGCCCCGAAACTGCAGCCACACGAACGTCAACACCACCGCGGCGACCACCAAGAACACCACAGCCGCCGTCTTGTACGGCGGGATACGTGGCGGGTTCTCCTTCACCGGGGACGTCATGGCGGCTACACGGTGAGGTTGAAGTTCGGGCTTTTGCCGTAGACCGCCATCGCGGTCAGTACGACCACGACAACGATCGTGATCAACGACAGCCGCATCGACCGGCCGACCGCTTCACCGACGCCGACCGGGCCGCCGGTGGCGGTGTAGCCGTAGTAGCAGTGGGTCGTCATCACGACCACCGCAACCAGGATCACCTCCGCGAACGACCAGCCCACGTCATTGAGGCGCAGGAATGTGTGGAAGTAGTGGTTGTACGTACCGGCGGACTGCCCGTAGAAGAAAACCGTGGTGACCTGCTGGGACACGAAGGCCAGGGTGATCGCCAACCCGTAGAGCGGGATGATGACGACGAGACCCGCCACCACGCGGGTGGACGCCAGGTAGGCGACCGACCGGATACTCATCACCTCCAGCGCGTCGATCTCCTCGCTGATGCGCATGGCGCCCAGTTCGGCGGTGGCGCCGGCGCCGACCGTGGCGGCCAGCGCCTGACCGGCGGCCACGGGCGCCACAAACCGCACGTTGACCAGTGCGGCCAAAAATCCGGTGAATGCCTCGACACCGATGTTGCCCAGCGTCGCGTAGCCCTGGATGGCGACCAGTGAGCCCGCGGACAGAGTGATGAAGCCGACGATGGCGGCGGTGCCACCGACCACGGCCATCGCGCCGGTACCCATCCCCATCTGGGCAACCATCCGCAGCAGCTCTCTGCGGTAGCGGTGCAGGGCGAAGGGGATCTGCCCGACGGCGGTCAGTGCGAACCAGACCATCTGCCCGATCTCGACCAGTAGCCGGGCCGGGGCGTCCCCGTATCGACTGAGGGTGGCCCGCGGGAAGCGGGCGCGCAATGTGGCAGGGGTCGCCATGTCAGCGCCCCGTTCCGAACCGGACACCGATGGTGGTCAGCGCCGCGTTGACCGCGAACAGCGCGATGAAACACAGCACCACCGTCTCGTTGACGGCGGTGCCCAGGCCTTTGGACCCGCCGCGGACGATCAGCCCGCGGTAACAGCCGACCAGGCCGGCGATCAGCCCGAACGTCGCGGCCTTGATATTCGCGATCACCACCTCGGGTAGGCCGGTGAGCGCTGTCAACGTGGAGAGGTAGGCACCGCTCGAGACGTTCTGCAGGTACACGCTGAAGAGGTAGCCGCCCCCCAGGCCGACGGCGATCACGAGGCCGTTGAGCAGCACCGCGACGGCTGTCGAGGCGACGACGCGCGGCACCACCAGCCGGTGGATCGGGTCGATGCCGAGCACCTCGAGCGCATCGATTTCCTCGCGGATGGTGCGCGCGCCGAGATCGGCGCAGATGGCGGTGCCCCCGGCGCCGGCGACCACCAGCACCGTCACGATCGGGCCGAGCTGGGTGACCGCGCCGATCGCGGCACCAGCACCGGAGACGTCGGCGGCGCCGATCTCGGCCAGCAGGAGGTTGAGCGTGAAGATGAGCAGCACGGTTTCCGGGATGGACACCGCGATAGTGGGCAGCAGCGATACCCGCATGAGGAACCAGCCAGTCCAGATGAACTCACGCCATTCGAACGGCTGCCTCAGGGCTTTGCCGGTCAGCACGCACATTCGGACGAACCCGCCGGCCACTTCCGCCCCTGGTCGGATCCGGTCGCCTACTTTGCCGGCAATCACGTTCCGGGTAGTCATCGGCGCGGCCCCCGACGTAACCACGCTCGGCGCGTCGCAAACGCAGCACGTGTCCCTGTCGACGTCGTCATGACTGCCCCCTCACGACGGAACCGTGTGCCTCGCGGCGTCGCGGCGGATCATGTCGCACGCCTCCTCCTTGCCAAAACACGGTTGGGGTGACCGCGGTGCCAGCACCGACGTAGCGCATGGGTTTGCCGCGTTGATCGCCCGACGGCACGGATCCGGGTCGGCGTGGTAATCGACCGGAGCACCGAATCGCAACGTTTTCACTGGTTGCTCAAGCGGGCCACGCATCGTTGTGGGATCGAGATGGCGACGGTGGTCGCGATCCCGATTCGCAAGCTCGCTCGCAGATTGACGGTGCTGCGAAAAGCAATTCGCCAGAAGGCATTTCGAACTTTGCGTGAACGACGACGATTTCCGACTTCGTCGCCCCAAGTTCCGGCGCAACGGTTCTTGGTGTGACCCGCGGCGTAGCGCATCACCTCGTTCCCGACGCCGGTCGACCACGTGATCCTCCCAACCGACAGTCTCGGTCCCTGCCCCCCGGCTCCATGTCGCCCTCGTTTGCGCCACGCAGCAACTATGGCATTAGACCGTACGTTCAGTCAATAATGTAGGATCGCCGCCTAAGCTTCACTACGGACCACCCGAACATCTCGCGCTGCTCCCCGATCCACATGGTCATTACCTGGCCTTTTGCGCTTCATCAGCGTGGCTGGCGCGCGTTCATCGGTCGCGCGAGTACTTGAACGAGGCGCGCTTTCGAGCGAATAAACTGACTATACGTACAGTCACCAGCTTCTCGCCTGGTCGCGCATGGCGAAGTTCCGCCAAGGACGGCTCAGCACTTCAAGTAGGAATCGGTCACGGTCAAATACCTGCCCGCGCAAAGCATTCTGTCGCTATGCGGTCAATCTGTGGCACCGGTTACCGCGGCAAGGCATTCGCGCACCACCGAGACGACGTCCGTAGAAGGGTTCGCCCACTTGCTAAGCCCCAAGCGGTCGAGCAGCAGTCCGCCGAGGAACACGTCGACGAAAGCGGCCCCCACTTGTTCGGGTGTGCGGGAATCAGCGGGTTCAAACCACACCCACATCCACTCCAGCGATCCCCACAGCTGCAATGCCGCCAGTTCGACGTCCACGCTTCGGAACACACCGCTCTCCACCCCGTTGCGGATCTCGTCAATCGTGAGCGTTTGCAATTGATGGCGCAACTCACGCACTTGCTGCATCGCCGGGTCATCGGACAACTGAACCACCTCGCGCTGGCTTGCCACCGTCGCGTTGCGGGCGATCACCTGTAGCAGTGCGGAGGCGTAGATGATTGCGGCGATGCGTTCGTGCGGCGCGGCCAGGCGATCCCATACCATCCGTAGCACATCGAGCTGGCGGGCCAGGTGGGTTTCTTCAAGCTCCCGCAACATCTGCGCTTTGGTTCCGAAGTGATGAACGATGGTGCCCTTAGACATGCCAAGCTCGTCGGCGATGTCGCCGATATTCGTTCTGTCGTAGCCACGTTCGGCGACATAGCGGACAAACGCATCGAGAATCTCGCTACGTCTGCCAGGCGATCTGGGCATCTTCAACCCTTCGACGTAAACTAACCGTACGACCGGTCTATCATAACCTTCGCGACGTGAGTATCCTCTACCGGTTGTGCCGCCTGGAGGCGGCAGATACTGTTTTGCCGCCAGTCGCCGAACCCGCCTGCCGTTTGCCACCTGTGGCGGTCAGGTCGCCGGATCCTTCAAGATGGCATGGGAAATGGCGTGTCGGAAACCGCTGCGAGCAGGTCGACGAGCCGGTCGCGTGGTCCGACGCGTACATTGTCGGCCGGGCGCTGCCGGCCCCGGTCGTGAGGCGCCCGATCGGAATCTCGAAGAACGCTCGCTCGCCTTGCTCAACTAGCCGTTCGGCGGCGGCGATCAGCTGCCGGAGCGCCTGCTCGCGACTGGTGGCGGCTCGCGTCCGCTTGACCGGGGAGGCGGCGGTAGACGAAACTTTCACACCGACATCCGCGGCATCAATCAAAGCGGAAATCTCACTACCACCTTGACTGGGCTACCTACCCCGAGAAGCACCGCCGGCACCGATGGACACGCTCGGCCGGAATCCGCGCCCACGGAAGCGTTTACGACAGGATGAACCAGACGATCGGCTGGCTCAACGGTGAAATGCGGGCGCAACCCGCCGCTTGGTTTACCAAGGCGATTGACCCGGACGTCACTCTTATGCACCAACCCGCTGGACATCAGTGGTGGTGTTCGCCGCCGTTTGTTCGCGTATCGAAGAAGTTCTGATGCGCTTAACCCCCTGTCTCCGCGCATGTCAGCGAACCCACAAAAGGAGCGACACGCCGCGTTCACCGGCGGACCCCTGGTCGGCGGATGATGCGACTAGAGGACTGCGGATTATCGTCCACGCCCCGGTTCGGCGAGCGGGCTGGAGAGAGGGACCAATTGCAGTACGAGCTCCGCGCCCGCAAGCCGACCGCGAAGGGTCACGTGAGGGCATCAAACTGCGGGAAGTGTTTCCACGAGACTGGAAACTGAGGAACGCTCAAGGTTGGAGCTTGCCTGGTGTCCGGTAGCTCACAGGGCCTGCAACGCCCCACAGCCACTGGACCCATCCGGTGCAGTTACGACATACATGTTCGCACCAGGTGCTGACTTAATTTTACCGGCGGTGTACATGGTCATGAGTTGTCTGCCATCACTGTCGGCAACGCACACATAGGTGTCGGTCTCAGCGTCATAGTCGAAACTGTCCCAAGCCAATACGAACGCTAAGCAGTTGCCGTCGCGGTCTGCGACGACAAGCTTGTGCACACCTGACTCCTTTAATAGCTCGGCATCCTGCGCGCGCTGCTGAGGGACCTGGTTGTTGTGGACCGTTACGCTGTTTAACATCTGCGTACTCCTTTAGCGAGGTTGTCTCCGTCTGGTCCGGGCGGCGCTCAAAATACTCCGAACCTGCCGGAGAGTTTCTCTCCGGATGCCGCCCCCGACCAGGGCATTACGGCCCCTCTCAAGAGGTCGTAAGTCGGTTGGCAAAGAGACCGTCATTCGGGGGCTTAACCTTGATCCACCGATGGGGTCCGCGGTCGGCTCGGTTGAGTGTTGATCGTGATGGTCCGGTGTGTGGGCATAATGTGTCTGCTGGTCTGCCCAGCTTTTCCTTTGGTGTTCCTAGGCGGGCCGTGTCCGGCGGGATGGTCGGGTCAGGCGGGTTGTCGGTTCAGGTTGCGGATTGTCTTGCGCCACAGTGCAAGCCATGCATCTGCCCAGGGCCAGTGGCTGGGCAGGTGCAGGATGGGTTTGCGTTGCGGGCGGGCCAGGCCGGCGGGGATGTTGACGATCTTGCGGCGCAGGGTGGCCCCGCGCGCGGCGGCGTGCTGACCACCGATGAGGGTGGCGGCGGCGCGTAGCAGGTTGTGGGCGATCGCGGCGCACAGCACCCAGGCGGAATTGGCGCCAAAGTGCCCCGACGGCATGTGAGCCAGCGGCCCGTCGATCAGGTCGGCGAACACGGTCTCGATGATCGCGTGGTGACGGTGGGTGATGTCGGCGTCGGCGACTGGTTCGGTGGAGTTGGTGAAAAACGGGTGATAACGCCACACCGGGAACAGCGCGTCGGGGTAGCGGGCGTCTTTGACGCGGCGCACGATCAGCCGCGCGGTCACCGCATCGGTGGTGGACGCGAAGGCGGTGTAGGAGGTTTCAGCGACCTCGGCATCAGAGATCCAGGCGCCGGTGTCGGGGTCGCGCACCGCACCCGGATAGGCCACCGGTGTCCACGCGTCGTCCGCGATGGCGTCGATCGCTTTCTGCACCGCGGTGTTCTTGGTCAGTACCAGCGAGAAATGGGCACCGGCGCGGCCCCAGGCAGCTACCACCGCGCGGGTGCCGTAGCGGCGTCGCCGCGCACCAGCAGGCTGCCGCTGACCCCGGCGGCGCGGGCGGTGGCGATGGCCTGGACCACCATCCTGCCCGCGCCCTTGCCCGAGCCGGTCCGCCCGGCCCGCAGCCGCATCCCGGCGATCACCGGTGCGGCGGTATCGGTGCTGATGGTGGTCGCCAACGGGGAGAGCCCCTTACGCAGCACCTGCTTGCCGGCGATCTTGGTGTGCCCGTAGGAGGCGCCTGTTTGGTGTGCCCATAGACCGGGCGCAGTAGTGAATCGATGTCGATGAAGGCGCGCACGTCAGCGCCAGCCAGCAGATCGACACGCTCACACAGCGCGCCCAGTACCGACTCCAACTGGGGGGCGTGCCCGAAACTGAACTCCCGCAACAAGGTTCCGATCGTCGAGGGCGCGTAGACACCGCCGAACAGGGTCTTCATTCCGCCCGAGCGCACCACGTCGACGTCGTCGATGCAGTCCGCCCCGGCGCACATCCCCGCGATCAGCGTGGCTAATTTCGGCGCCGGGTTTGCTGACCCGGACTTGACTCTCGGTTCGGCGATATGGACCTTAACGGCCAACAGGTCAGACAGGCCGGTCCGCTCCGCCAGTGTCATCACCGACACTAACCCAGCACACGACACGAGATTGTCATCGTCGAACACCGCCAAGTCGGGCTGAAAGTCGTGCGACACTTGCACTGAAAGTGCCTTTCTCTTGCCGGTTCAGATTGTTGCCTGAGAACACCAATCATCCCAGCTCAGAAGGCACTTTCCTTACTCCGACACCCCAACCACCCGCAATTGATCGGTGGATCAAGGCTCTTGGTGGCCGAGTTACATGCCCGGAGGCGCGCGGCTGGGCACCCTATGAGGACCGGCGTACGGAGTGGTTCCTGTTGACCGCCGACGACCGGCTGACGCCCGCGGAGCCGCCCGACCTGGACCGCGACTGACCGGCTAAGGCCAGCAAACGGGTTTCAGGATGCCTCAAGAGCTGGTTTGGGTCAATCGTGTGGGTCAAACCGTCCGCGGACGGTCTCTGAGAGGCCAAAAATAGCCTCTGACCAGCGTCGGGCTGACAGGATTTGAACCTGCGACCACTTGACCCCCAGTCTAGTCAGGTGGATTCGCTGGAGTTCGCTGAACGCAGGTTGTCACAGCTCAGCGCCCGTTCGTGCGGCCAGCGATCTTTGCCGGATATGAGCGGATTCACGGCTCATTTGGGTATCCATTTGGGTACGCAACTGGTTTGCCAGGCCATCCGAGAAAGCCTTCGACGGATGGCGTAACAGTTGGAGCTATTAGCCGACCATCTCATCTACAACTTCCCCTGTGCCGCCCAAGCGGGCGATGGTTCTCAGACGCGGACCTCGTCCTGAGGCCCAGTTCTGTGCACGCAGTGCGGAGGACATTGCAGCGATTGAAGCCTCATCCCAACTGTCGGCGCTAGTAGCCAAGACAACCTCGTCGGCGGCGAAGACGCTAGCAGCTAGCGCGCGCTTGCGTGCCGCCGCATTCCGTTTGCGTCTGTTGTCACCTATGGAGTTCACGGACTTGGCCTCGGCCACCACCAACCGTCGATCAACGAGCGCGAGAAGGTCGGTCTCGGACTCGGGATTGCCGTCGCCGTTAAGCAGTTCGAACTCAGGAGCATCAGTGAAACTGAGTTTGGAGGTGTCACGGAGGTACTGCGAAAGGCGCAGGGGCACATCACCGTTTCCGCGCAGTAGCGCTCGGGCTGGCGGGTGCAGATCGTAGAACCACGTTGGTTCTTCGACGGGGTCGCGCCATAGCTGCTGATTCAGTTTGTTGTCATTCAGGCAGCGTTGGCACCGAATCGTGTTCGCCAGGTCATCGACCTGAACAAAGGACGTGTGGCCACAGATTGGGCACAGGGTAAGGAGTCCTCGGCGCAGAACACCTGTGCTTAGAAGGTCATCGATCTTGTGGCGTGCAGTCATATCCGGATCGATGCCGGCTCGCATGCAGATACCTCGAAAATGCAGAAAGCCCTCGCCGTTTACAACGCAACCGACGCCGTCGGGGTACTCGGCGCTCGTAGTCTTGTGGGTGGCATTAAAGGCTTTCAGCCCTGGAAGGAGTTCGCTGGCCATCAAATCGGCCAGGGCGTCTCGACCGCCCATCATCGCGGACAAGATGCGGGCCTGCGTGCCTGCCGCAGAGACTCGGGCGGACATACTATGCGTGCGAGCACGCGCGTCAGCCCACGCCAGGAGGGACGGATACCGCGGGAGTGGCCGCGTCAGGGCCTGCGAGAGTGTTGCGCCAGCGTGGACAAAGTCTGTTCGGTAAGCCTCGTACGAGATTCCGTTGCGACCCGACCGAATTCGCGTCGGTACCAATTGTTGACCTTCCGCAAGAAGGCTGCGCTCGGGGAGAGCGGTCGTGC
Organism: uncultured Actinomycetota bacterium; assembly: GCA_963728815.1. GTDB lineage: Bacteria > Actinomycetota > Actinomycetes > Mycobacteriales > Mycobacteriaceae > Mycobacterium. Next base: position 20,228 of record CAVSLH010000006.1, on the reverse strand, counting down.
AGGGGATCTCGTATCCACGAACGGTTATGTCGACTTGCCAGTTTGCTTGGCTCTCCAGCTTCTCCAAGCCGCTAACGCCGACGACTGGCACGCGTGGAAGCATTGCGAACTCGATGCCGTCAGCAGTCTCGTACACGTTTGTAGACCATTCGTGAGACAGGTTCTCGCGAATGACATAGTGCGTCTTCCAGTCTCGCGTAAACGGCAAGTCGCTCGGAGGTAGCACTTCAACCGTGTCGATCCGCTCCGCGCCTCGTTCACTGCCGAGAACTTTTGTGAAACCGTCAACCCACTCATCAACTCGTGTAGACAAAGCGTTCGCGTCCAGCGAAGTAGATGTGAACACAAGCTTGCGCAGACTGCGATACGAATCGTGGGATAAGCGGTCAGTCCCCAGTAGGACGCTCACGCGCAGCCTATCGTCTTGCCACCATTCTTCCGGTACCCAAACCCCCATTCGATAGGTGCGATCCCAGATCATCGCCAAAGCAAAATCGGCAGGACTGTCGCCGCAAACAATCAGCGCCTCAGCGCGATTCCATCCATACCCTTGCGCGCCGTCCAGTCCGACTAGAGTTCGAGCGAACACGGTCTCAAATTGCCCTTCGAAGGACGGACCATCCGTAACGCCAAGCAGATCGGTCGCTGCGTAGTCCGACGAGGTGAGCCGCGTCACCGCCCGTCGAACGACCGCCTCGTCAACCTTGACCTGATTGTCCTGAGGAGGGAGTGCTAGGCCCCACCTGGCGGATGCAGCCAGTCCTAATGAGCCGCCAACCCCTGGGTTGGCTGAGATCGACTTCCACTCAGCAGGAAATTCTGCAACATTGGCAAGCAAGTTCGGTTGCCCCGACCCGGGTCCTCCATGGCAGAAGATCGACTGCCAAAGGTCGCCATCAGTCGGCGCGGCTACAACTGCGTCGTCACTCAAGGGAGCCCTGTAATTCGCGCAGCAGGATGAGATCGCCCGCTGGGCTTCAACCAGCATAGGGCGATGTTTTTCGTCGATGAGGCCATACTCTGGCATGAGGACTGCGTCGGGGTCGTACTCTCTGAGCGCCAGCAAGAGCGCGGGATGCACGCCGCCAGGTTCTACGGGCACGAGAACGAAACCAGCACCTGCCCAAGTGAGCGTCATCGCATGAATGGCGTGCATCCCGGTGAACTGCCAATTCCCCACCGCCGGCACAAGTAACGCGATGCGCGGCGCACGCAAGGACATGGTTGCGACCACAGGCGTCGGAAGCCCAACGGAGTTCATAGGGAACCACGTTAGAAGACACACGGAGCTTGTTTTGCGAGCCGCGGAGTGGGAATCGGCTAGCCGTCAGCTTGTTCGCCGCTATCACGGACCCGTTCGCTGCGTTGTTCATGCCCGGCGACGGTCAACGCTGGACACCCCGCGGATGGGCCAGCACTTTGAGAGCAACGCAAGGTTGATTGTGACTCCGTCTTGACCTCGGAAAGCCGCTTCTAGCACGGGCTACGTATGCTTAGATAGCTCCTCTGACCGGTTGGATCGCAACACAATGCAGCGAACTGGCGATACCCATGGCTGACGCAGCCGATCAACTCGCGCAACTAGTCCGAGACCTAATCAACGATGCCGTAGCCGACGGCATGGGAATGGGTAATCTCGACCGCCCCAACATGACGGAGCAGCAGCTATTTGAATACCTTCGCTACGAGCAGGACCTGCCGGTGACCCGGCGAATGATCCACTACGCCGTGATGCGCCGGGAAATCGTGCCTACGCGGCTGGGCAACGGCAACTACTTCTCCAAGCGGGACGGACTTGAGTGGGTCAGGTCGCGTAAGCGATGACGGGCCGCTTCGTTAACGTCGAGAAACCCGCCGACTTCCCAGAGGACAGAGGTCTCTGATGGATCCACGTTTGATGCGGATAACGAAGATATACCGCTACCCCCGGGGATCCTCGATCACGGATGCGTACATCGGTGACTATCCGAATTATCACTACCTGACGGCTTCTGCAGATGGCGTGCGGGTTGGCCTCGAACGAGGCATTAACATCCCGCGGCAAGTCGACGCCGTTGACGGCGGCAGGCGACCTGTGATTGCTCTTCGATCCAGCCCATGGAAAGCCGGCAGCAAGAGCACCCCGTGGCATGATTCGTTCGACCTCGATCATGGACACGTCCGTTACTTTGGCGATCACAAGATCTCATCGAGCGGTTCCGTGGGGAGCACTGCAGGCAACTTCGGCCTCCGAGAGGCTTGGCGATTGCACCAAGAGACCACACCCGCCCAACGGTTACCCGCTCCGCCCATAATGATCTTCCGCAGCGTCACAGAACAGGGCGCGCTCAAGGGGTATGTCGAGTTTTGCGGTGTAGCGGTCATCGAGCGGCTCGAGACAATCGTCCAGCGTGACCCAAAGAGCGGTATGAGCTTCGCGAATTACGTCTTCGACCTTGCATTGCTCGACGCGTCCAACGAAAGTGAGCAGGTCGACTGGCGCTGGATCGACGATCGGCGCAACCCGGCCGTCCCACTGAAGGAGACTCTTCGCTACGCACCAAAAACCTGGCAGCGATGGATAACCGAAGGCTCGCCTGCAATACCGAGGATTCGACGAAACGTATCGGCCTCACGAGTTCTGTCGAAGGCCGAACAGCAGCCACAGATTGGTACTACCGAAGAGAAAGTCCTTAAAGACGTCTATCACTATTTCGAAGGTCAAAAACACAGCTTTGAGTCGTTGGCCGCCAGAGTGGCTGCCGAGGTTTTCCGCTCAGGCGGTGCCCAATATCAGGAAGGATGGTTGACGCGGGCTAGTACTACAGCCGTAGATCGCGGTCATTGGTGTTGATGGTGTTTCCGGTGGTGGCAGGCGCGGGCGATTGCCTGGTGTTTTCGGCGCCATGTAGACCATGCCAGGATGTCGGCGACGGCGTGCAGGGGTCGTAGCAGTAGCGCGTCGAATAGTCGACGAAACTCGTTGACTGTCAAGGTGATTAGTGTGGTCCCGGCGGTGTCAACGTACCGTTGTGCGGCGGTGGTGACGACCAGGAAGGCATGCGCGAGCATGGCCAGGGTGACCCAGCGGTGCCAGGAGGTCCAGCGGCGCACCTGATGCTCATCCAGTCCGGTCAGTTCCTTGCTGGTTTGGAAGGATTCCTCGACCTTCCAGCGCCACCCGGCCACCCGCACGTAGTCGGCAAGGGTCGCTGGCTGGGGGCTGTAGCAGCGGTAATAGGCCAACTCGCCGGTCTTGTCGTTGCGACGGACCAGCAGGTGATGCTGACCAGCCGCGGCGCCGTCGGCGTCGCTGTCGGTGATGTCGATGAGCGCCCAGGAATACCAGCGCTGACCCTTGGCGCCCATACCGACCGAGCGACGCTGCCAGGCCCGCCGCGGCAGCGACGCAGTGAGCACATCGACCCGCTCGGCGCCGGCGCCGGTGGTCACCGCGCGGTTGGCGCCGATGCCCAGCACATAGCCGATGCCCCGCTGCTGCAGTGTCTGGCGCAGCTCGGGATCGGCGCCGTAGACCTCGTCGCCGGCCACCGCGCCCGCCGGCATGCCGGCATCAAGGGCGGCGGTGATCATCTGGGTGGCCAGGGCCGGTTTGGTAGCGAACTCGACGTCATCGGGAACACCGGCAGCCGCACGGCGCTCCGGGTCCTCGCACCAGTCCTTCGGCAGATACAGTCGTCGGTCGATCAACGTGTGCCCGGCTCGGGCCGCATACGCCAAATACACCGCCACTTGGGAGTTTTCGATCCGGCCCGCGGTGCCGCTGTATTGGCGTTGCACCCCCACGGTGGCGGTGCCCTTCTTGACATCACCGGTCTCATCAACGACCAATACCGCGTCGAGATCACCCAGATGCTCGCTGAGGTAGCCCCGTAGATCGGCTACCACACCGTCGGCGTCCCACTTGGCACGAGCCAGCAGATGCTGCAGCCGATCCGGGCTGGGATGACCCGCTCGCTCGGCCAGTGTCCAGCAGTTCTTGCGGCCCAAATCCGAGACCAGTCCCAGCATCAACGCCCCAGCGTTACGCAGCGTCTCGCACCGCGAAAACCGCGACGCGACACGATCGAGAACCTCATCAAACCCCACACGCCAGCGTTCAACGTCTACGCTATGAGCCGCGGCGACCGCGGCTAATTCTGTTGTCTTCACAAACTCCGAACAATGCCGCGGTCACCGCCTCAACCAGCGCAGACACACCGCACGACACGATCTACGGCTGTAGTACTAGCCGCGATGGCGGCACTGACTTCGTTGGTCGTCTCGACGCAGGGATCGGCCGCGCCAGAACATCGCTCGTCGTTTTGGGCCAGGCCAAATGCGTATCACTTGACTCTTCTGTGAGCGCGGAACAAATCGCGCGTGTGGTGGCCAGATTGCGTCGGGGATGGATCGGGGTCTACGTAACAACCGGTGTGTACAGTGCGCCGGCGCAGACGGAGATGATTGATGACCAGTACCCAATCATGCTGATTGACGGTCGCGTGTTAGCCGAAATCGTATGGCGACTGGCCATGGAGAGTCATGGCGGTGACGTGAAAAGTTTTCTGGCGCATACTGTCTCGTCCTATGAAGGCGCAGTTACCGTTCGACGGCCGGAAGAGATTCTCTCGTCTGGACCAACTCAGTGATCTTTGCCCAACTTCCCCGAAGCCAAATTCCAACCGGTATCGCTGACGTCAGGCGGTAGCCGCTGCAGTGTCAATCGCCTTTGAGGGCGCCGCAACACGATATAGATCGCACTTGTGCACGCGGCTATCTGCTCGATCTGAAAGGTTTCGCTTATAGAACCGCAGCTTCGCGCCTACCGGAAGTGCTGGCGCGGGACGTTGGAAGAGGAGCGCTCGCACCACAGCGCAGATCGTACAATCGGCAGCGTGGCGGACCATTGCTTCACCGACACGTGTCGGCGGTGGCCACGGCTGCGCAGCTGTCTGTACTACGATCCGATTAGTGGGCGATCCTAACAACGATTCCTACGAGGTCATAGCGGCTAGGTAATATGCACAACGATTTCACGGATTACATGCACGTGAGCCAACTCGTGCCGCTCGACCAGAAGATTATCTCGATTCCCTATGATGGTCGGGTTGGTGAAGCAATGGAACTGATGCGGTCCCATTGCTTCAACCAACTACCGGTAGAAGCAGATGACGGTTCTATCGTCGGTTTATTCAGTTATCGCTCTTTCGCGATCCATCTGGAAAAATTCAGGGCAAGCGATGACGCGCTGTCAAAACCAGTTGGCGACCTGGCGGACGAGCCATACTTCGTGCGGCCAACCGAGAACTTGAGTTACGTTATAGAAAAAATCAACGCTGAGGGCGCTGTCTTGATCGGCAGCGAACAAGATCTTTTCGCGGTGGCCACCGTCCAAGACTTGTCAGATTTTATGTGGAAAATTGCACAGCCATTTATCTTGATTGGCGACATTGAGATGACCTTACGCCGGATAATGAATGCTTCGTGCTCAGAAGAGGAGCTTCCCCTGATTATTAGCCGCGCTTTCCCGCCAGACATGAAGTCGTTCGTGTCACTGGACGAGCTTACAATGGGCGAGCTATTGAACGTACTTAAAAACGGCACAAATTTTGGCCGACATTTTAAAGCGAGATTCCACGACATGAACTTCATGTCGCAAACTCTTGACCCAGTATTGCCCATAAGAAATCGGGTGTTCCATTTTCTGGGAGAGCCTTCAGATCAGGATCTCGAAACACTAAGGGCGGCTCGTGGTTGGCTGGACCGCAAGTGGAGAGCGAAACGAACGGTGGCGCAGCGATGAAGCCCGATGAGAGGAGGCGCGCGACCGCGAAACTCATTGCCGCGCAGAATGATCTGGTCGACAAACTAACTGATGCGAGGTGCCCGCGGATAGCCGCAGTTCAAGCCGAGGCGGGGACAGGGATATCGCGACCCATCGAATATTTAATCGAAGAATTCGCGCGGACGACATCCGTACTACTCGTTGTACCGAATTCTACGGTATATGCCCAGCAGTGGATCAGTAGGCTTAGTGACATAAAGAATACATTCAATATTCAACAACTATCGCTGTCATTGGCCCTTGACATGCTCGACCGAGGCGTCCCTGCCTCAGGTTCAATTATTGTTTCTACTGCGGGAATTTTGCGTCAGTCTAACGTTCAGCGCCTCGTAGATGCGTGGCCGGGTGTATTAATTGTTTTTGAGCCTACCGCCACTACCCTGTCTCGCTTGGCGGATGCGATATCTACTGCGCAGCGCACGATCATTGTCATAATGACACCGGATCAGTTGGTGGGAAACATACCCGTCGTCGCAACACTTGTACGTGGCGAGCTACCTAGTCTCCGCACAGATCCTTACCCGTTTGACGTTTCTCCCTACGAAGTGGCGTTGATGGAAATTGCCGGACGGTTCACGCTGGAGAACGGTATAAAGGAGTGGGTCGATCTCCCCGATACACGACCTTCTCTGCTGGACAGGCTTCTCAGGATAGCCACTGCTAAATCCCTGCCAGAGAAATCCGCGCAAGCGGAATCGCGAATCGCTGAGGTTGCCGAAACGGCATGGGACTATATCGATCAACTCGAGCACCTCACGAAAGATCCTCGTCTTATTGCACTCGACCGGGCGATCGCTGGCTGCGGTAAAAAGGGAATATTTATAGTGACACCGACTTCGGTGGATCTCGATTATGTTGTACAGCACTTAGAAAGTACACGCGGCGAAGTGACGAAACTTGATTCGACCGACGACGCAGCACGCGCGCTCGCAGAGACGGGTGCAGCCAGCACCGGCGCCAAGCTGACGTCTGGGACAATATCGGTATTCAGAAAGATATCGGCGTGGCCGAGGTCAGCCGCAATGATCATTTGGTCACGCGAGCGCCAAGTGCTGGAGGAGTTAGCTGAGGGCATCCAAAACTCTCGGAATTTCTACATCGCCGCTCTACGTCCCAGCCAGTAGAAAGGGCGATCCGCTACGGCCTGCTCCTGCGGTTCGTTGAGGGCGGCAACGATGGCATCGACTCGAATCGCATAGTGGTTCACACCGAGCCGTCGGGCGTCGGACTTCATTTAGGTGCACAAGCCGACCGTCGGCGTCGAACCAGTGCGCCGGGCTGAGATCAGGGCACGGCGGCCCTTTCATGCCGAGCACGTCGCAATAGAATGCGAGACCCTTTGCGGGTTGGCGACACAGATGACGACAAGGCGTACGCCGGCTGGCTTCATCGCTCCATGTCGCCTCGTATTCCGTATTCCTGTATGGCGTTCAGGATTGGCACGCCACGACTGCCGCGACCCCGACGGGAGCGCGGTGGCGCTGACCCGCCGCAGCGGCGCGACGCTAGCACCGGAACTTCACCGGCCGGTTCCATCACCCCCGTTATCCTCCCTATCGCTCCTCCGGCAAAAGTTTGCCCGCACGCAGTATCTGGCGATAATCGCCTGGGAGATTTGGTGTGCTGCCAGTCGGGAGGATATGAAGATGGATTCAAGCCAGTACCCGGGCGAGGTGAGCCGCGAAGGTCAGGACCGCATGATCAGGTACCTCAAACGCATCATGACTCCGCGGGATACAAGGGCGGCCCTTGGACGATTCTCGAGTTACAGTCGAGGACGATCTATCGAATGGATCGTCGCTGCAGCCGAATTGAAGGGGCATCCATCCAAGACGCTGCAGCTTCCGGACAACAGCCTCGTTGCATTGCTGGTCGAAATGGCAGGCGCCGATCTGCTGAGCGACCGCGGGCTCAGGAGGGTAATCGCCGACAACTGTGGGCAGTTGCGTTTGCAGCAGCTCTACGATTATCAATCAAGTGTTCATGGCAGACGAAGCCATCGCGCTCAGGTTGACGCGGTGGCCCGACGAAAATGGCATCCCGGAAAGTCTTGGGCAACGCATTTCGTACATACCCTCCGCTTTCCGCTGGCATATGCAGGATCGAAGGGTGAACAACCTCCACCCGACACGCTTGACGTGGAGCCGTGCATCACGCTCCCCGCTTTGAGAGATTTTCAGCTGGAGCTGCAAGAGCAATTGATCAAAGTCCTCAATCGTCGACACGACGACAACCGTGCCATTCTCACGCTTCCCACCGGAGCAGGTAAGACACGGACCACTGTCGAAGCACTACTGCTCTGGCGGCAATCGCAGCCGCAGCCTCGAATGATTCTCTGGATTGCGCAGAGTGATGAGCTCTGCGAGCAGGCAGTTCAGTCATTCAGAGAGGTCTGGTTCGACTTAGGTCATCGCGGTGAGCCCTTTCGGCGGACGCTTACGATCGGTCGTTTGTGGGGGAACCGAAACGCGATTCCCTTCGAGTGCGGTGTCGTGGTCACGACCATCCAGAAACTGCATGCTGCAGCGCGCGGCAATGGCCAGACGATGACGCCGGAGGAACTTGAGGTCATCGGACAGAGCGCCGGAGTAGTCGTCATCGACGAGGCTCACCGGGCGTTGGCGCCGAGCTACGGCGAAGTCCTTAACTTATTGGGCATCAGCTTTCGCCGTAAGGAATCGGCCACCGGCCTAATAGGCCTAACGGCCACTCCGCGCCGCGCCGGTGCGGACGAAACCATGAGATTGCGTCGACGATTCCACAACCGCATACTCAGCGCCCCGAGCTTGGGTCAGGACCCTGTGCAAACCCTGAAAGGGCAAGGCATTCTGGCAAGAATCGAGTACGAAAGTTTGGAGTACGACGCCCAACGCATCGAGTTGTCGGACAACGCGGTTCACAACCAGTACTATGTAAATTTTGAAGACGTACATCCTAGGGTGCTCAGAAGACTAGGCGAGGAGCACCGTAGAAACCGACGCATACTCGAGCGACTTCTTGAGCTCGACCCGCGATGGCCCGTCCTTCTCTTTGCCTGTTCGACTCAGCACGCACAGGCTATGGCTATTCTGCTTCAGCGTGGCGGCCGTTCTGCTGCATGTGTGCTCGGCACAACAAGACCCGCAACACGTCGAGCCCTAATCGAACGGTTTCGCGGCGGCAACTTGTCGGTGCTTTGTAATTACGGAGTGTTAACTACGGGTTTTGACGCGCCAAGTGTTCGGTGCGTCGCGGTTGCTCGGCCTACTGCAAGCCCAATCCTCTACGAACAAATGGTGGGACGAGGGATGAGGGGACCCGAGTTCGGAGGAACCAAGCAATGTCTGGTCATCGACGTTGATGACAACATCCGGTGGCGAAACGAGCGAGCGACCGTCGAATATCTATCGCTGGAGCTTGAGATGCGGAACGCGCGATGAGTTCGGCCGCCGGCTTCGACAACTGCACCTGCATTGATTTCAACCCCCAGTCTTGTCGCAGTCGCCGACGCGCCACCCAGTGGCCCTGCTAGGGCGCAGATCGGATCGCCGACAACGTGGTGCCGAAAGATCATCGTGGTCGCGGTGGGAGCTCGTTCGCAGGGTGGGATCATCAACGGATGGCGGATGATGACGCCTCAGGCGATCGCGTGGCGAAGGAGTGGCCCCTGGAGGGCCATGTGATTGTTCCCGGCTCAGGCCTAGTCGTGAGGAGCGACTGCTTGGGTCGATCCTTTAGGTCATGCGTTAGGCACAGCACCGGAAGTTACGACCTCACCATCGGTTTACCGCGGCTCGATCGTGGTTCAGTCCTCGATCCGCTAGTTGCGCCCGAGTGGGATTCTGGGCCAAGCCTCGAGAGCGAGCTTTCCGACCCCTATGAAAGATCCATCATCCGCTGGGGAGAAGTTATACCGTTTGGTGAGAATCACGCCTACGTCTTCCGTTGCCGGTACTACACGGAGCTCCCAGCGTCCGATAACGGGGAGCTCGGCGAGACTGTTTGGGATGACTTCAATGTCAGGTTTGAGCTTTGGTGGGAGGCCTTCACTTCGTGGGCGGCCATTCTCGCATCGCAAGACCTCGTAGGGCCCCCTGAGTGGGATTGGAGTGGCCCAGATCTGGAGGGTTGGTCAATTGACGCGCACGGATACCCGGCCGGCTTCAAGACCGGAAAAATAGTGACGAAGGCGCACAGCCCAACTCACAGGGTCCTGGAGTTTCACGACCTTGAGGCCTGCGTGACCGCTGCGGGCAACCTGGGTACGCCTCCCACAGTGTGGCTGCTCATTCGCGATGCGCGTTCTCTCTTGAACGCACGTGAGCACCGCCGGGCGTTAATCGATGCTGCAACAGCCGCAGAGCTTGCGATGACTAGGCTGATCGACAAGTACCTTGACGACGCGAGCGTCCTAGATCCGCTGAGAAAGGCCTTAGCGAGGAGCTCTCAAACCCTTGGGGGAAAGAAAGCGGTGCTGAATTTGCTCCGGCCTGACCTGTTGCACACGCGTGTGCAAGCCGACTTAATTGACAAGCGCAATGGGGCAAGTCACGAGGGCGAGGAATTTACCCAGGAGGAAGCACAGACGGCTCTCGACATCGCAACCGCCATAGTCGAATCGGCGTATCCCCTCGCTAGCTACTTAGGGGTCAGCTCCGCACCCCACAGTGCATAGTCCCAACGACGATTACGCTGTCGGCGGTGGCCGCGCGATATGGGCGGTAGCTTGTCGACAGTGCTCCGTTCGGGTTGGAATGCCGAAAGCCTGCGCCAGTTGGTAAAGGGTCCCATACCGATACGAGCACGGCGGGCAAGAGCGCATTCAATCTTGGTCACCGACCCTGGGACCCCGCGCGGCGTTCACGATGGTTTGGACTGCGTCTTCCGTAGGAACGTGCTCCCAAATCCTCAGGACCATCCACCCTTCGGATTCAAGTGCCTCACTCTGTTCGCGGTCGCGTGCCGCGTTGCGTTCGAGCTTGTCTTTCCAGAACGCTCTGTTGCTCGACGGGATCTGGCCATGCTCCGGACACAGATGCCAAAAACAACTGTCGATGAATACCGCAATCTTCGAGCGGGTGAATGCGATGTCGGGTCTGATAAGGCGTCCCGCGATGCGGACCGGATAATCCTTTCGATACCGGAGCCCCTGCCGATGGAGAAGCGATCGGAGACGAAGCTCAATCTTGGTGTCCGACCGCCTGACAGCGGCCATGTTGCGCGACCGTTGCTCTGACACAGCTCTTTCGAGCGCCGACGGATCGGAGGCGGACACGGCGCGTCACTTTGCTTGTGCGAGTGTGTCGTTCGCGAGTTTGCGCGCCCGGCCTGTGAGAGCGCGCAACCGTTCTAGGAATGCCCTTTCGTCCACCGACGTTTCCACCGAGATGGTTTCGATGGCCGTGATCGTGATGACCGAATTCTCCTGCCGCACCTCAGATTCGGCGGGCAATCGCACGCGGACATCGACAGGCCACTTAAGCCGACGCGAAACTTGGACACGTGCCGACTTCCGCGCTTCGTCGTTCAAGGCTTCGTAGAGCGAAACAGGACTGGGAACGAGCGGCGTGGACTCGCGCAATTCGTGCTCTTCAAGCAGCAATGCCGTTTTGGACGCATCCGAAACAAACGTCGCCTTGCCTACCTGAACGGTGTCACCGTGTGCGGCGCGGGCGGCCCACGCCGCTGTCATATCGTCTAGAACCACGCTCCGGAGAGCGACGGACTCCCTTGCGACGCCCCGCAAGCAGCCGGCCAGCACGGCTGCCACCAAACGCGTGGTGACGTCGGCGCCCGTTTCTTCCATCGACCAGTCGAGGAGCTGTCCGAGGTCGGGACGGAGCAAAGTCATCAAGAACGCTTTTGCGGACACGTACGGGCTGCCGGGATTGCGGAACGGCTCGAATTCACGCTCGACGTCGATCAGCTCTCGGATGCGCTGCAGGTTCCGCTCGATGATGGCGTGCGCCTCGTCATCTGGCGTGCCCGCTGCGATCTCGCTCGCGACCGTTGCAAGCACATCGGACGGACTCCATGACTGCGCTTGATCCCGTTGACCGAGTACGCGGTAAGCCGTCTGGAAGATGAGTTGATCGGCCAGCTCAGCCGGAGCATCAGACGCGCGAGCCGCTTCACCCTTTGTCAGCCCGTCCCATGTCAGCCAAGACGGCACGACTGTGCCCTCGGGTAGTTGCTGGGCTCCCAAGACGCCTGCTGCGACAGCGAGTCCTTCGCCGCTGTCGGCGGCAGCAAGGACGGCGCTAATGGCGCCCCGTACCTTATCGAGGTGTTTCCAGTCGGTTGTGGCGGCCCCCTCCGGTGCGGCGATGTGTATTTCGCCCCCCGTACGTGACTCAAACAGCTCGGGACTGACGCGGAGTAATTCGTCGTGCGGATGGACATTGTCGTATTTACGAGCCTGATGCTCGCGAAGCGATCGCTTGTCGCGGAAGTGGATTGCTTTGACATCGGACAACAGGGCAGCGCGCACATAAACCACCGGCGCGGCTAAATGCCCGCCGTCGAGCGCGGACTCGGATAGCTCAACGATGACGGGCGTCCCGGCTCCGCGCTCAGCTATCACTCGTTCGATGAGTTCGGTAGGCGGTGGTGCGGCGAGAAGCGGCACCCATCCGGGGCACAACTCCAGGAGATCCGAGTAGTACTTCTCAAATGATTCGCGCGGTAGGCTAAGAACGGGAGATTTCAGCGAACGGCGACGATGCCTTGACCAGCGGCGTCGACGAGTTAGCTAAAGGCAGTTAGTGAACCGACGAATCGGCGCCTGGTTGATCCAGGGGGTGTGGTGATTATGGTCAGGCCCGCGTCCTCGAGCGCGTCGGCGATCGGGTCAGGCTTCCTGTCCGGGTTCCAGCTCGTGTCCCTGACGTTCTCGAGCTCCCGGCAGGGAGCTCGGTGATGCGTTCGGGTCGGTGGCCGCCCCAGCGTTCACCGTGGTTGCCAATGTGTCGGTGGCGCAGTTGAACGCGGGTGAGAGTGACAGCGAGTCACCGGTCGTATCCCATCATGATGGTTTGCCAGATGCGGTGGCAGTCGTTGCACCGTGTCCTACCGGGGGAATAGGGCCGCTGATGACAGTCGCGACACAACCCTTCGCGGTAGGCCGCGTTTGCTGTGTGGTCGGCCTGCCCATCCACGAGCGGTGTCGTATGCAGCCTCAAGCCGTTCCTGGAGCCGTCAAAGTGGACGGGGTGGACGGGGTTATCGGGGAATTTGAATAATGTGTCCTCATGAGCGGGGGCGCGAGTGCCCCGTCCACCCTGTCCAGCCTGCGGGTTTTCGTGCGGTTTTTCGTCGTTTTCCGGGTCATCGGCATGGGTTCGGAACCGAACACCAAGCCAGGCGCGGTACTGCTTTGGGACTTCACCCGCAACCCATCGGGGCCGCGACCGTCCAGGTCTGCTGGCAAGTACTTTCTGATGTTTGACTTGTTGCCACTCGACGTGGTCTTTAAGTCGCCCGCCTAGGGTTTGGTCGGACCATTCGCGATGTCCGCGTGCCTTCAGCCAGTGGTTGAAGTCGTTGAGTAGGTCTGTTGACATCACGTGCCAGTCGTCGTCGAAGACAAGATTTTCCGTGATGTATCCGAGGATCGCGTCGGAGTCCTCCCGCCAAGCGCGGGTGTCGGCGGCCACATTGGCTGGCGCCAGCGGCAGCACGCAGCCGTTGCGGTACCAGTCGACGGCTCCACGGACAACCCACGCCAGCACGGCCTGATGACGCCCTCCGTGGCCATGTTTGAGGCGGTCCCTCAAGGTCGGGTCGCCTTCCCGCTCAAGGTCGGCTGCGAAGGGCTCTCCGGGCTTGCGGTAGGTGTAGGGAACCGCACCAGCGTGAGTCGCCGCCAGGTGCCGTGGTCGGTTTCGTCGACTCGGGGCCGGTAGTTCGTCGACAGCATCAGCGAATGGGTCGGCGACCACGACACGCAGTCCTTGCCGATGTGACGCGCCGTCATCGTCTCCGTGCCGAGGACATCCTTGAGGCGCTTAACGTTGAGGTGCCGGGCTTCGGGGGTTTCTTCGATGATGGCCAGGCGGGCGCCGCGCAGTGTCATCAGTTCGGTCGGGTGGTCGCTGGGATTGGCGAGCAGGACCCGTTCGGGTACCGCGACGGCATAGTCCCCGAGCGCGCGCATCACTGGGGTGAGCATCGTTGTTTTGCCGTTTTCGCCGGAGCCTTGCAGCACAGGCATGATGTCGTCGGGTGTGGGGTGTCCGGTAGCGGCCTGCCCGATCCGTTGTTGCATCCACTGTGCGCATGGGGTGGGCAGCGCGGTCAGCGCGGTGTCCCAGTCGGGGTGTTTGGCATCGGGTTGGTAGTCGACGTTGGTGTGGCGGGTCAGCATGAGCGAGGGGTTGTGTGGCTTCAGTTTCCCGGTTCGCAGGTCGATGACACCGTTTCCGGCGTTGAGCAAGTCGGGGTGGGCGTCGAATTCCTCGGCACGTACTTCGAGGATCCCTTTCGCGAGCCCGGTGATAGCACGGATGCGGTGGGCCGCGAATAGCGCTGAGATGCTTTTGAGCCGGTCGGCGTCGGCTCCCTGGCGGGCTTCTGTGGCGTGTAGTTCGATGACCGCCAGTCGTACCTGCTCGTTGACGGCGGCGTCGGTGGTGCGTTCCCAGTGGGTCTTGGTGTAGCGCATCCATCCGAGGGAGCCGCACCAGCAGAACCGCCCGGAAAGTTCTGTCTCTGCGACGAATTGGGCGATGCGCGCGTCGTCGACGGGCACACGCTGAGGCTCTGACCGTTCGCCCATAGCATTGCGGGGTTCGGCTACCGGAGGCGGCGCCGGCTTCACCAATGCCCACAGATCTTCGACGATGTGCCCGTTGGACATGAGGTAGTCGTCGAGGCCGGTCTTATCCTCAGTATCAGGTAAATGCAGGTATTCGACGCTCATGCTGCGCTTTTGCTCTCCAGGTAATCGGCGAGGGCAAGCAGCGCCTTGCGCACAGGCGGCTTGCGCGCCACATCCCCGTCGAACGCCAGGATCACCCGGCGGCCGTTTAGCGCGATGTCATTCCAGTCGGCCAAGGCGGTCTTGCCGCCCCGGTCGTTGGTTCCGCGCCAGCCGTTAACGCCGTTGATGCTGACGATGCACAGGCCGTGCACCGCACCGCAGTCGGCTTTTTTGACGCCCTCGGTGATCCATAGCGGGATCGAAGGGTCGCGCAGCATCGGCCCGACTCCGGGTGGCACGTCGATGTGGTTGGACTGCCCGACGGGTGTCTCGTACTTGATCAACTTGCCCTTGTCGTTCACGCGTGGGCGGTCGGGCCGATACTGGTATCCCCACGTCGACATGTCAGCGCGAAGCTCTGGGATGAGAAGGCCGGGAACACTGCGCCCGGCTTTAGCAATCTTCAGCTCGGTGAGATAGCTGCTGTCGGTGATGGTTTCGTATCCGCGCTGCTCGGCGTGCTCGGGTGTGATGCCTGAGGCGGCGAGCATGTCTGCGTGTTTCGGCGATAGACTGCTCATTGCGAGCCCCTTGGTGGGCCCACTCTGGCTGATAGCGGACTCACGGGACGCTCGGTTCGGGCGGCGTTGTGCTATGTCGAGTCACGACACACCTTCGGTCCCTACGTGCTGGTATTGGACGTTGCGCCCGGCCCGGAGTTATGCCCGATCGGCCCGCGGTTTTCATTCCTTTACACCGACACCTGGCTGAGTCGATCCACGTATGCGGCAATGGATTTCAAGGTGATGAAACCGCGCCGGCCAATCTTGACTCGCTCGATCTCCCTGGTCGCCATCAGCCCATAGAACGTGGTCCGACCGATGCCGCCGAGCTGGTGCATCGCGTCGTCATAGGGCACAAGCAAACGGTCGTTGGTGTCCATGTGTGAGTCTCCCTGTCGTCGTCCTCTGATGTCCGCCAGAGCCTTCGCGGTTATTGACAGAGTGCACACTTTCATGCAGAGTTGCAACATTGCACTTTTGTACGGCTTGGGAGGTTTATCGTTGAGAGTTCAGCTCAGTTCCGACGACACCGAGAAGATCGGCGAGGGCGTCACCGTGCGCATCAGCGGCGAATATGAGATAGTGGCAGACCTGTCCCTGCCCACTTGGCTCGAACTGTCAAGCGGTGGAACCGACAACCCAGACTTGTTCGCGCGCATAGAACTTCGCAACCAGCGCCCCGAGATCGTAACCATGAGCTGGTCGTCCAGGCCGGAACAGCGCGAGATCAAACAGAAAGACCTGCGCGACACCCAGGTCGCCGAACTCCTCGACCTCTATCGCGCATACACGCTGCGGGTGGTTCACGCCGAGAACACAACAGTCATAGCACCTGGCCGTCGCGGAGACCTCCAATCACTTCGACGTACACCGGGACATCGCGCCATCACCGACGAGTTTCTTGCGAGTGTGGCAGCCGTCTATAGGGAAAATATCTCCCGTGCTCCGACCCAGGCGGTTGCCCGGACGTTCGGCGTCAAACAGCGAATGGCGTCGAATTACGTTGATAGAGCTCGCGCCGCGGGATTATTGCCGCCAACCAAGCAGGGACGAAAGAAGGCATGACCGATGGCTAAGCGTGCGTCCGGTGAAGGGTCGATCCGACAGCGGCCTAATGGAACGTGGGAAGCGCGGCTATCGTATACCAACCCCGAAAGTGGTGTGCTGAAATCGATTTCGCTCTACGGCAAGACAGCCGAAGATGTCCGCAACAAACTGGACGATGCCCGAGACCGGATCAAGGCTGAGGCACCTGTCCGTGACTCGTCGCAACGGCTGTCCGACTGGCTGACCCACTGGTACAACACAGCGCTTGAGGCGTCCTCGCGCAAACAGTCGACGAAGGCGCTGTATCGCACTCTCGCGAATAAGCACCTATCCCCCGCACCATTGGGCACAACGCCCCTGGATCGGTTGCGCAAGACGCATGTGGATGCCTTGGTGGTGCGGCTGCGTAAGCAAGGGCTCTCCGATAGCACAGTGCGTCAGGTCTATACGGTGCTGCGGGCCACGCTGGCGGATGCTGTGCTAGATGGGCTGATGGCCCGCAATCCCTGCACTCTGGTCAAGCGCCCAGGCGTGCGACGGCGCGAGGCCAAACATCTGGACGCGGCCACGGTCACGTCGGTCCTCAAGGCCGCTGAGGGCCTGCGTTACTACCGGGCACTTGTGTTGATCGCCGCGACCGGCTTGCGCCGGGGAGAAGCACTCGGGCTGCAATGGGAGCACGTGAACCTCAAAGACAGGTCGCTGAATGTGGCGGCCACGCTCAGTCGGGTCGGCAACGAGCTGATGATTACCGAGCCTAAGCCTGAATCCGTGGATGGGTGATTTCGTGTGGTCGTCGAGGTGGTTGCCCTGAATTGCGGCCAGGTGTGGCGCGGTGGCACATGCGTGATCGGCTGGCCTGTACCAGCTTTTCCTTGCTCCGAGGTTCCTGGGGTCGGGCCTGGGATGGCGGGTGGACAGGGTCTGGTCGGTGGGGTCAGGCGGCGCGGGGTTGGGCGGTCGGGTAGTAGGAACCGATGACGTTGTCCCACAGGGTTTTCCATCCGGTTTGCCAAGGCCAGTGGGCTGGCAGGTGCAGCATCGGTTTGCGGGCGGGGGCGGCGAAGCGGGCGGGCACCTTGACCAAGTCGCGGCGCAAGGTGGCGCCACGGGCCACGGCGTGGTTACCGCCAGCGAGGGTGCCGGCAGCGCGCAGCAGGTTATGCGCGACCACCGCACAGCCCAACCAGGCGCAATTCGCGGCAAAAAGCCCCGAAGGGATATGGGCCAGTGGGCCGTCGATCAAATCGGCGAAGGTGGTCTCGATGATGGCGTGCTTTCGGTGGGTGATGTCGGCCTCGGCGGTGGGCAGGGTGGAGTTGGTGACAAACGGGTGATAGCGCCACACCGGAAACAACGCATCCGGGTAGCGGGCGTCCTTGACGCGGCGCACCACCAGCCGCACGGTCAGCGTGCGGCCGGAGCCCAGCCGCAGGGCATAGGGGGTTTCGGCGACCTGGGCATCAGAGATCAACTCGCCGGTGTCGGGGTCGGTCACCGCGCCGGGGTAGTGCACCGGGGTGTAGGCGGCCTCGTCGATGGCCTCGATCGCGGCGCTGATGCGCTTGTTGCGGCTCACCGATAGGGAGAACTCAGCACCTTCGGCCACGCAGGTGGTGATTACCTTCTTGGTGCCGAACGCCGAATCGCCGCGCACCAGGATCGTGCCGGTGCGCCCGCAGGCGCGGGCGGTGCCGATGGCTTGCTTGATCTGGCCGGCGGCCGCGCGCCCGGAGGCGGCCTTGCCGCTGCGTAGTCGCGCCTCGGCGATGACCGGCGCCGCGGTCGCCGTCGAGATAGTGGTGATCTGCGGGGAGAGGCCCAAACGCAGCAGCGCGCGGCTGGCGATCTTGGCGTGCCCGAACGAGGCGCCCTGCTTGTGGTGCCCATAGACCGGACGCAACAGCGAGTCGATGTCCACATACACGCGTTCTTCTGCTCCGGGCAGTAGCGGCACCCGCTGGGCGAGCGCCACCAGATGTTCGCGGGCCGCCGCGGCGAGCTGGTTGGCATGCCCGAAGGTGAACTCGCGCAAGAAGATCCCCAGCGTCGAGGGCGCATACACCTCGTTGAACACTCGTGGTGTGCCGCCGGCGCGCAGCTCGTTGGCATCATCGATGCTGTCCGCGCCGCACGTCATCGCGGCGATGATCGAGGTTAGCTTGCCGGCCGGGTTCACGGCTCCGGACTTGACCCGAGTCGACGGCAGATCTACATGCTCGCGGATCAGCGCCGAAAGGCCGGTCTGCTCAGCGAGTTCCAGCACCGGCACCAACCCGGCTGCCGACACCAGATTCTGCTCGTCAAATACCGCTGACCCGACTGTGAACGTATAGGATGAGTGCACCGGAAATGCCTTCCAGAACTCTGGACAAATGCGACATCAGCACTCGTATTGTCCCAGTTCAAAAGGCATTTTCGCTGTTCACACGCCGATCACATCCCCAGCCCGTCCACGGATTGAGGCTAAGACCCAGCGATCACGGCGTGCTGTACCACTGTCTGCGGCCGTCGTGGCGCTGTTGAAGGCACAGAAGGCAACTCAGGCGGCCGAACGACTGCATGCCGGCGATCGGTGGACCGATAGCGGCCTGGTGTTCACCACGGAGTCAGGCGGGCCTGTCGATCCGCGCAACCTGCTGCGAGCTGTCGAGATCGCTGCGGCCAAGGCGGGCGTAGAGGACGTGGGCGTGCACACGTTGCGCCACTCGGCGGCAGTAGCGTGGCTTGAGTCAGGTGTGCATATCAAGGCGGTAGCGGACCTGCTCGGACACAGCTCGATCAGCGTGACCGGCGACGTCTATGGGCACACGTCCGATGCGACGACGCGGGCCGCTATCCGCGGCCTCAGCGACGCACTCGGGCTATAACAAATTCGATTCATCGATCCACCGGTAGCGACAATGTAAGGCGTGGACTATCCCCAGAATTGCGACGTGTTTGAACACGGAATCCTGGTCGTCGACGGTGATCGGGCCCCGGCTGGCCTAGAGCGCCTAGCCACTAACCGAGAACCCATCTACGCCCATCACAAGCTGGCTCTTGTCGACGGAGATGGTCCATCGCTCACCCATCGCACCGTCCACCTTGGAAGACCGCAGGCCGCGTACCGGAACAGAGACTTCTGGGACGAAACTGATTTGCGCTACTGCCTGTTGAGTTCGCAGTACCACCTCAGCCGGATCGTTGGTTTCTACGTCGAAAAGTGTCGGTTGTTCGAGGAACACCACTCCGCCGGCGCCGTGCGCGGAAACACCAGCGATCCACGGGTTTACTACGAGATAGATGCATTCCTTGCCGCTGCTCGGCGAGTTTATGAAGCCATCCGCAAGCTGCTGTGGAGACACTACGGGGCTCCCCGAAGGATGGGCGGCATGTGGCGGTCGATACGCAATGTCGTGACCGTGCAATCGGGGGTGATACCGGACGAGTTCCATGAGTTCCTAAAGCAGAGCTGGAAAACACACGGCGAGAAACTCGCTGATTACCGCGACTGCGTCGGCCACTACTACCCCCTGACGCAGAATGCGGTGTGCTGGATGCACTGGTACGGAAACCGATGGGGAGCCACTGTCCCGCTGCCATCAAACCCCGAGACCAAGAGCCGCGCGGCGTTCGATAACGCCGGAGAGCCCGTGCCTGGCAGCTCCATGGATGCGCTCGGCTACTGCTACGAGATAGAGAAACAGCTTGTACGTCTATGCGAAGCACTCATAGCATTGCCCGAAATTGCGTCACGCCTCATGAACCCGCCGCGCGGCTGACCTGATCTCGTTGCGATGAAGACCGGCACCCCAACGTTTGCTGGCCGAAGGCGCCCGGAACCCCGTTTGGGTACACCGCTTGGGTATCGGGCTTACCGAAAATGATTCAGTATCCCTTTACTTGCTGG
>CAVSLH010000005.1:0-36729 GCA_963728815.1 uncultured Actinomycetota bacterium | reverse complement strand
CGTTCTCATAAAGCAAACCCGGTTCACGGGTGGTAGACAGAGATTGTGCACACCCAGGTACATACCGCTCGCCTGGTCCACACCGCCGATCTCGACAGCGACACTCGCCAGCGCATCTGGCAGATGGTCACCGAAGCGTTCGCCGGCGACTTCAGCGAGACCGACTGGGAGCATGCGCTGGGCGGGATGCACGCCGTGGTCTGGCGTCACGGCGCGATCATTGCGCACGCCGCGGTGGTCCAGCGGCGACTGATCTACCGGAGTAGCGCGCTGCGCTGCGGTTACGTCGAAGGTGTCGCGGTACGAGAGGACTGCCGTGGCCAAGGGCTGGTGAACGCGCTGCTAGACGCTGTCGAGCAGGTGATACGCGGCGCCTACCAGCTCGGGGCCCTCAGTTCCTCGGTCCGGGCCCGCAGGCTGTACGCGTCGCGCGGCTGGTTGCCCTGGCGCGGCCCGACGTCGGTGCTGGCCCCCACTGGTCCGACCCGCACGCCCGAAGACGATGGAACGGTGTTCGTGCTGCCAGTGGGCATCAGCCTGGACACCTCCGCGGACTTGATCTGCGATTGGCGGGCAGGGGACGTTTGGTAGGGCCGGAGCTTCCGTATCGACATTGGGTGCGGTCTCGGCGCGAGCCCCATTTTCCTTGCGTCTTGCGGATATTCGGTGACCGGCTGGACAGGGCACGACCATTTCACTGCTGCTCAATCACAATTCGGCACACCTCTCCGTGATTGTGGTGCACGCCGCACGGATTGACTGACGCACGCACAGTAAGCGCGTGCCCGCGGCCCTCACACCGTCAGTGTCGTAGTGGTGAGCGGAAATTCACGCCCGGGTCACTGCCCGCAGCGCCTGGGCAACAAAGGATTTCTAGCGTAATCGCGAACAGCGATGACGATTGGAGTCTCTGGGTATGTCTATGGGTCGTTCGCATCTCCTCTCGGACTGGGACCCCGAAGACACGGTGGCATGGGAGGCCGGCAACAAAAAGATCGCCCGTCGCAACCTGGTCTGGTCAGTGGCCGCCGAGCACGTCGGGTTCTCGATCTGGTCCATCTGGTCGGTAATGGTCCTGTTCATGCCGGCATCGGTGTACGGCTTTTCCGCTGGAGACAAGTTTTTGCTGGGCGCCACCGCGACCCTGGTCGGAGGATGCCTGCGATTCCCCTACACGTTTGCCACCGCGACCTTCGGCGGGCGCAACTGGACCATATTCTCGGCGCTGGTGCTCTTGATCCCCACCGTCGGCACCATGGTGCTCCTGGCCAATCCCGGTCTGCCACTGTGGCCGTATCTGCTTTGCGCGGCGTTGGCCGGTCTCGGCGGCGGCAACTTCGCCTCGTCCATGACGAACATCAACGCGTTTTATCCGCAGCGGCTCAAGGGCTGGGCGCTGGCGCTCAATGCCGGCGGCGGCAACCTCGGGGTGCCGGTGGTCCAGTTGGTCGGCCTGCTGGTGATCGCAACCGTCGGCAATCGACAGCCTTACCGGGTATGCGCGGTATATCTAGTGCTGCTGGCGATCGCGGCAATCGGTGCGGCGCTGTACATGGACAATCTGCAGCACTACCGGATCGAGGTGAGCACCATGCGGGCGGTGCTGTTCGAGCGACACGCCTGGGTGATCGCTCTGCTCTACATCGGCACCTTCGGCTCATTCATCGGGTTCTCGTTCGCGTTTGGTCAGGTGCTGCAGATCAACTTTATTGCCGGCGGCCAAAGTACGGCGCAGGCTTCGCTACACGCCGCCCAGATCGCCTTTCTGGGGCCACTATTGGGGTCGCTGTCGCGGGTATATGGCGGCAGGCTCGCCGACCGCATCGGTGGTGGCCGCGTCACCCTCGCCGTCTTCTGTTCGATGATTCTGGCAGCTGGGATCCTGGTCAGTGCAAGCACTTTCGGTGACCACCATGCCGCCGGGTCGGCCCCCGCCGCAACGATGATCGGGTATGTGATCGGCTTCATCGCACTATTCATCCTGTCCGGCATCGGCAATGGCTCCGTGTACAAAATGATTCCGTCGATCTTCGAGGCGCGCAGCCGCTCGCTACAAGTCAGCGAAACCGAGCGCCGGCAGTGGTCACGTTCCATGTCCGGCGCACTGATCGGCCTTACCGGGGCGATCGGCGCGCTCGGCGGCGTAGGTGTCAATCTGGCTCTGCGGCAGTCCTACCTGAACAACGGCAGCACGACAGCGGCGTTTTGGGTCTTCGTGTTGTTGTACGTCTCCGCCTCGGTACTGACCTGGGCGATATACGTGCGCCGGCCGCTGCCGGCCACCGCACAGGTCGCGCCAGAGGCTGCTTCGCCAGCGGGTTTGGCTTATGTATAAGGGTCCGGTTATAGACCCGTATCGATTCGATATAAGTCGCATTTGCCTCCAGATGTATTCCACCTCACACAGAATGGGCTTTGCAATGTCCGGACACGTAAGCAACCCCGCAGAATATCTCTGAGCTGCAAGCTTTTCCAGCCAGCTGGGCTGTCAGCGATCTAGCAGATAACTGGGATTCAACTTTCAGCGGATATCGGCCGGATCGAGTTGACGGCCTTCCATCCTTAATGTGAGCATCGAAACCGACGGCAGCGCATACCTCTTCGTATTGGGTTCTATTGGGGTTGCCCACACGGGCATACAGGTTGAACTGACTGGCCTTCGGGCCAGACGGTAGCCGGGTGCGCGGTAGTGGGACGGCTCGACGGAGGGATCTGCATGCATGGCACTTTCCGGGGTGGTGTTTGCCTAACCGCGGTTGCCGCCGGCCAGTCTCCTGCACGCGCCCAGACAGTTTCGCCGACGGGTGGGCGGGTGTGAGCATCCGCGAAACCACGGCGACACGGTCGCCGATTGCGCTGGACACCCTCAGCACAGAACACGGAAGAACCGCGTCCACGAAAGGTGAAGACCGCATGGGCCGCAACCATCGCATCATGGATTGGAATCCCGAAGACACAGCGGCCTGGGAAGGCGGCAACAAGAAAATCGCGCGCCGCAATCTGCTCTGCACAATGGCGGGCGACCACGTCGCCTTTTCGATCTGGAGCCTCTGGTCTGTGATGGCGCTGTTCATGCCGGCGGCTGTCTACGGCTTTTCCGCGGGCGACAAGCTGTTGCTCGGAGCTATTGCCACGCTGGTCGGTGGGTGCGTGCGCATCCCCTACACCTTGGGCATCGCCGCCTTCGGGGGCCGTAACTGGACGACGTTTTCAGCGTTCGTGCTGCTGATCCCGACTGTTGGGACCATGGTGCTGCTGGCCAACCCTGGCCTGCCGCTGTGGCCGTACGTGGTGTGCGCGGCGCTGACCGGGCTGGGCGGCGGCAACTACGCTGCATCGCTGGCCAACGTCAACGCGTTCTACCCCCAGCGGCTCAAGGGCGCCACGCTGGCGATCAACGCCGGCGTCGGCAACCTCGGAGTCGCGGTGATCCAATTGGCCGGCCTGCTGGTGCTCGCCGCCGCAGGCCACGAAGCGCCATACTGGGTGTGCGCGGTCTACCTGGTGTTGCTGGCAGTCGTCGGTATCGCCGCGGCACTGTTCATGGACAACCTCGACCACGGTATCGAGGTAAACACCATGCGCTCGATCCTCCTGGAGCGCCACACCTATGTGATCTCGCTGCTCTACATCTGCACCTTCGGCTCTTGGATCGGCTTCGCGTTCGCCTTCGGCCAGGTGTTGCAAGTCAACTTCTTGGCCAATGGGGAAACCGCCAAACACGCGTCGCTGCACGCGGCACAGATCGCCTTCGTCGGACCGCTATTGGGATCGCTGGCCCGGATCTACGGTGGGAAGCTGGCCGATCGGATGGGCGGTAGCCGCGTCACCCTGGGCGTCCTCGGCGGCATGATCCTGGCCGCTGGGCTGCTGGTCAGCATCAGCACCTTCGACGATCACAGCGCAACCACGCGCTCCATCACCGTGATCGGCTATGTCATCGGCTTCATGGTTCTGTTCATTCTGTCCGGGATGGGCAATGGATCGGTGTTCAAACTGATTCCGTCGGTCTTCGAGGCGCGCAGTCGCTCGCTGGATGTCAGTGACGCGCAGCGCCGTCATTGGTCGCGCGCGATGTCGGGATCGCTGATCGGCTTCTGCTCGGCGGTCGGCGCACTCGGCGGCGTGGGAATCAACTTGGCGCTGCGCGAGTCCTACCTCAGCAGCGGCACGGAGACGTCGGCCTACTGGGTGTTCTTGGGCTCCTACGTCGTCGCCGCGATCCTGACTTGGATGATGTATGTCCGGCGGCCGGTCTCGGCCGCAGGCGTGCCGGGCGGTGAGACCGCAACTGCGCTGGCCCGCGTGTGACCAATGCCCTAGCAGGGGCAATGCGTCAGCAATTGCTTGGTAACGCAGCGGAAATCTCGCAGGCATACACAGTTGATATGGCCCAGCCAGACTCTGCGCCACTGACCGGCTACCGGATTGCAGTGACGTCAGCTCGGCGTGCCGAAGAGCTCTGCGCATTACTGAGCCGGCAGGGCGCCGAGGTCTGCAGCGCCCCCGCGATCAACATGATCGCGCTGCCCGACGATGATGAACTGCACTGCAACACCGAGGCGTTGATCGCGGAGCCGCCCGACATTCTGGTAGCGCACACCGGCATCGGCTTTCGCGGCTGGCTGGCCGCCGCCGAGGGGTGGGGGCTAGCCAACCAGCTGATCGCGGCGTTGTCGTCAGCCCGGATCGTGGCCCGCGGACCGAAGGCGACCGGCGCGCTGCGCGCCGCCGGCCTGTACGAGGAGTGGTCCCCGAAATCCGAATCCTCACACGAGGTGCTGAAGTATCTACTCGAATCGGGTGTATCTGGTAAGCGCGTCGCCATCCAGCTGCACGGTGCCGCCGACGCTTGGGACCCGTTCCCGGAATTTCTCGGCGGGTTACGTTCCGCGGGTGCCGAAGTCGTGCCCATCCGGGTGTATCGGTGGAAGTCAACACCCTTGGGCGGCGAGTTCGACCAGCTCGTCACCGGGATTGCACGACGACAATTCGATGCGGTCAGCTTCACATCGGCACCCGCCGCGGCGGCGGTTCTGGAACGCAGCCGCGACTTAGATATCGAGGACCAACTGCTGGAAGCACTGCGCACCGATGTGCATGCCATGTGCGTGGGCCCGGTAACCTCCCAACCGTTGAACCGGAAGGGCGTCCCAACGTCCGCGCCCGAACGAATGCGGTTGGGAGCCTTGGCCCGGCATATTGCCGAGCAGCTACCGCTGCTGGGGTCGTGCACCGTGAAGGCCGCCGGCCACGTGGTCGATATTCGCGGAACCTGCGTGCTGGTAAATGGTTCGATCAAGTTGCTGTCGCCGTCCGGGATGGCGATACTGCGTGCGCTGGCGCAACGTCCCGGCGACGTCGTCGCGCGCAATGACTTGTTACGCGTGCTGCCTGGCGGCAGCAACGACCCGCACGCCGTCGACACGGCCGTGCTGCGGCTGCGAACAGCCTTGGGTGACAAGAGCATTATCGCAACAGTGGTCAGGCGTGGTTACCGGCTTGCGGTCGATGCCCCGGCAGGTGCCCCATGAGTCTGATCCTGGCCGCGCACGGCACCCGCAGCCCGGGGGGCGTTGCGATGATCGGAGACCTTGTGGCGCAGGTGAGCAAGCTCGTCGGCCGCACCGTGCAGGTTGCGTTCGTCGACGTATTGGGACCCACACCCAGCGAAGTGCTTTCCGGTGCCGGCCGGCCCGCCGTTGTGGTGCCGGCGTTTTTGGCCCGCGGATACCACGTCCGCACCGATCTGCCCGCCCATGTCGCGGCCAGCGGACACCCGAATGTCACCGTAACCCCAGCTTTGGGGCCGAGCAGAGAGATCGCGCGAATAGTCGCACAACAACTGGTGAAATCCGGTTGGCGTCCCGGCGATTCGGTGATCCTCGCGGCGGCTGGCACATCGGATCGAATAGCGCGCGCCGACCTGCGCAGCACTGCGGCGCTGCTGTCGGCGCTGACCGGATCATCGGTGGACTTGGGATTTGTGGCCACCGGCGATCCGCATGTGCACGAGGCCGTAGAGAACGCGCGAGCCAGCGCGCGCCGCCAAGGCACGCGTCGCGTCGCGGTCGCCTCCTATCTGCTGGCCGATGGCCTGTTTCAAGAACGGCTGCGCGCCTCCGGTGCCGATCTGGTCAGCCAGCCGTTGGGCACCCATCCGGGGCTGGCTCGGCTGATCGCGAGCCGATTCCAAAGCGCCGCGCCGCGTCGATGCGCCAGTCATCGACTCCACCGCACTCGGGTCCTGCCGAATTCCATGGAACGCAAAGCTTTGCTGGCGTGGCACGCCGACGCGAGCAGAACTTGATCTTTGCTCACCTACGGGTGATCCTGACAGCATGGCCCGTCGCGAAGAGCCATCTCGGGGGATCCTTGACCCGGTGGCGAAGATGCTGCGTTTGCCATTCGGCACACCGGAGTTCATCGACCGTATCGTCACCGGAAGCGTCAATCAGGTAGGCCGCCGCACGTTGCACATGCTGATCACCACATGGGATGCGGCCGGCGGTGGCCCTTTTGCCGCCAGCGCCATCGCATCGACCGGGCTGGCCAAAACCGCCGAAATCGTGCAGTCCATGTTCGTCGGCCCGGTCTTCAACCCGCTGCTCAAGATGCTGGGGGCGGACAAGATCGCCATCCGGGCGTCGTTGTGCGCTTCTCAGCTCGTCGGTTTGGGCATCTTGCGCTACGGGATACGTTCCGAACCGCTGCACTCAATGTCGGTAGACCAGCTCGTTGACGCCATCGGCCCGACGATGCAGCGCTACCTCGTCGGTGATATCAGCCGCTGATACCTAGGCGACCATCCGCGCGACCTGGATGTGACCTTCGGGAGTGACGCGCACCTGGTATACCGGCACCGACACTCGTGGGTCGTCCAGACAACAACCGTCATCGAGCGCGAAAGCCTGTTTCAGGATGGGCGATTGGACCGTCGCGCGACCCCCGCGATCGCCGACAATCCCGCGGGATAGGACCGCTGCGCCGGAAAACGGGTCAACGTTACCCAGCGCATGCAGCGACCCGTCGTCCAGCCGGAACAACGCCGCCTGGGTGCCGTCATCGAGCAGCACGCCAACGCCACGACCGGGAATGAGGTGGTCGTATGCACAGGCAGTCGTCCATACCTGAATGTCGTTGAGAAGTGTCACACTACCTCCTAGTCTCCTCCGGAGATTCATGAGCGGACCCACGGGATACCAATGGGCACAGGCACTTTGCGTCCGGCGCGCTCGGTGAATGACACCGTCGTGTCGACGGCGTCCG
Organism: uncultured Actinomycetota bacterium; assembly: GCA_963728815.1. Classification (GTDB taxonomy): domain Bacteria; phylum Actinomycetota; class Actinomycetes; order Mycobacteriales; family Mycobacteriaceae; genus Mycobacterium. The sequence goes on along the minus strand of CAVSLH010000005.1, from coordinate 29,460 downwards.
GGGCGTTGACGAAGGAGACGAACCGCGACATCTTGTCCGGATCCTCCAGCACGCCCTTCCATTCGCACTTGTAGTTCTGCACATGCCGCTCCATTGCGGCCTCGAATTCTCCGGCCAGGCCCAGCGAGTCATCGCACACGACCTCGCGCACGTGATCAAGGCCGCCGTCCAGCGATTCAACCCAGGGCGCGGTGCGTTGCAGCCGGTCAGCGGTGCGGATGTAGTACATCAGGAATCGGTCGATGTAGCGGACCAGCGTCTCGGTATCGAGGTCGCTGGCCAGCAGCTGTGCGTGCTTCGGGCTCATGCCTCCGTTGCCGCCGACGTAGAGGTTCCAGCCCTTCTCAGTGGCAATGACGCCGACGTCCTTACCGCGGGCCTCGGCACATTCCCGCGCACAACCCGAGACGCCCAGCTTGATCTTGTGCGGCGCCCGCAAGCCGCGGTAGCGCAGTTCCAGGTCGATAGCCAGCTGCACCGAATCCTGCTGGCCGTAACGGCACCAATCGCTGCCCACACAGCTCTTCACCGTGCGCAATGCCTTGCCGTAGGCGTGGCCCGATTCCATCCCGCCGTCGACCAGTCGTTTCCAGATCAGTGGCAGCTGGTCCACCCGGGCACCAAACATATCGATCCGCTGGCCGCCGGTGATCTTGGTGTAAAGCCCAAAGTCTTGCGCGATCTGGCCGATCAGAATCAGATGCTCCGGCTTGATGTCACCGCCCGGGACCCGCGGCACCACCGAGTAACTGCCGTTCTTCTGGATGTTGGCCAGGAAGTGGTCGTTGGAGTCCTGCAGCGAGGCTTGCTCGCCATCGAGAATGTGGTCGGCGCCGGTGGAGGCCAGGATGGAAGCAACCGCGGGCTTGCAGATGTCGCAACCCTTTCCGCGGCCGAAGCGCTCCAGCAGGCCCGAGAAAGTCCGGATTTCGGTTGCGGAAATGATTTCGAAAAGCTCTGCCCGTGACTGGCTGAAGTGCTCGCACAGCGCCTTGGACTGTTCCACGCCCTCGGCTTCCAGCAGCTGTTTGAGCAGGGGCACGCACGACCCGCACGACGTGCCGGCCGCCGTGCACGCTTTCAGCGCGGGAACGTCGCCGCAGCCGTCGCCGATCGCGCACTTCAGATCACCTTTGGTGACGTTGTTGCACGAACAGATCTGCGCCGAATCCGGCAGCGCCCCGACTCCCAAAGCCGCAGCGCCGCCGCCGGACTGGGCCGGCGCAATCAGCGCCAGCGGATCCCCGGGCAGCTTGCTGCCGACCATGGGCCGCAACACCCCGTACGACGACGCATCGCCCACCAGCACCCCACCGAGCAGGGTCTTGGCGTCGTCGGACAGCACCAGCTTGGCGTATGTCCGGTTCACCGCATCGTTGATGGCAACCTCGAGACAGTTCTCGGTCGCTCCCATCGCGTCGCCGAAGCTGGCGACGTCGACGCCCAGCAGTTTGAGCTTTGTCGACAGGTCCGCTTCTGGAAACTCCGCGGTGCCGTCCAGCAGCCGGTCCGCCACCACCTCGGCAGAGGTGTAACCAGGCCCGACCAGGCCGTAACACCGCCCCTCGATCGCGGCCACCTCGCCGACCGCGTAAATGTCAGGATCGCTTGTCTGGCAAGACAAGTCGGTGAGCACGCCGCCCCGGTCGGCGATCGTCAGCCCAGCCGCCGCCGCCAGCTCGTCGCGCGGTCGGATGCCGGCCGCGAAGATCACCACGCCCGCGTCGATGACTTCCCTATTGTTCAGGCCGTCGGTCAAGCGCAACCGCACCGATGACGAGCCGTCCGAATGCTCAACGGATTCAATCGATTCGGTACCCGTCCCGACGTGCACCGCGATCCCTAGGTCGGTGATCATCCTGGCCAGCAGGGCGCCCCCGCCCTCGTCGATCTGTTGGGCCATCAATCGCGGCATCATCTCGATGACGTGCGTCTGTAACCCGAACTGGCGCAGCGCATTCGCGGCTTCGAGCCCCAGCAGGCCGCCACCGATAACGACCCCTGCATTGGTGTGACCGGCCTCCAGCGTGTGCTGGGCGCCGGCGCGGATGGCGTCGAGGTCGTCAAGCGTGCGGTAAACGTGGCACGCGGGCAGGTCGTAGCCGGGCACCGGAGGGACGAAAGCGTATGACCCGGTCGCCAGCACCAGGGTGTCGTAGCTGAGTCGTTGGCCGTCCGCGGTGACCACTGACTTTGTGGCGCGGTCGATTTCGGCGACACGGGTGCTCAGCAACAATCGAACCCGCTCGTCACCCGCGTAGTCGTTACCGGGCAGTGCCAGCAGGTCGCGGTCCCAGCTTTCGGTGTACGAGGTCAGCCCAACGCGGTCATAGGCCGCATCGGCCTCTTCTGCCAAAACCGTGATCCGCCAAGCCCCGCCGGTGTCACGGGCACGCAGCGCCTCGACCAGCCGGTGGCCCACCATGCCGTGCCCGACCACGATGATGTGACGGGCCGCACAGTGCGCGCGCGAAATTCCGGCTGGAGCCATGGAATTGAGGGTAAGAGCGACAAATTAACGCAAAATCGCGAAATGTGACGCCCGTATGACGGCGACCTCACACCTCACAGGAACGGCTGTGACAGTGTTCGCTGACGGCGAACGCCCAGGTGGAACTTAAGCGGGGGCGACTCATGTTTGAAGAAGTAGCCGGCCGGCAAGGCGCCGGTCACAGCAAAGTCACAAGGAAGCATAAGGAGATGCCCATGAGCAACCTCGCATTGTGGTCGCGACCGGCCTGGGACACCGACCGGTGGTTGCGCGACTTCTTCGGCCCCGCCACGCAGGACTGGTACAAGCCCGTGACCAGTAACTTCAGCCCGGCAGCCGAAATTGTCAAGGATGGCGACGACGCAGTGGTCCGCCTGGAACTGCCGGGTGTTCACGTCGAGAAGGACGTCAACGTAGAGGTCGACCGTGGCCGCCTGGTAATCCATGGCGAACACCGCGATCAGCACGCACAGGAGGCTGAGGGAAGAGACGGCCGCACTCTGCGTGAGATCCGTTACGGATCCTTCCGCCGGTCGTTCCAGCTCCCCGCGCACGTCACAAGCGAGGCCGTCGCGGCGTCGTACGACGCCGGTGTGCTGACCGTCCGGGTCACCGGCGCCTACGCCGGAACTCAGGCGCAGCGCATCGCCATCACGAAGTAAGTTCGGGCAACTCAGGGTGAATCCGGCGGGGCCAGCGGCTCCGCCGGATTCACCGCATCTGCTGCCCCGAAAGCCCAGTCGGCGTCAATTCCGTTGACGCCCAACAGGTTCGCCACATTGCGATCGAGTGGCGCCGGGTGCAACGGCCTCGCCGCATTCTTGAAGGCCGCCCTGAACTCGTCGAAGGCCACGCCGGTGGAAACGTCGATGGGGTTCATGGTGTGCGCCACCGCGGCCTCCCCCATCCCATCTAGGACCCGATCCGGCCGGTTAGCGCCAGCGGGCCAGTATTTCTTTGGCCCGGCCGCTCAAAGCGGCCTGCAGGAAGGGGCCGAAGCTGACCCGGCCGACACCCAGCGGTCCGAACGATGCCGGGTCGTCCTGGTCGGGCACCGCAATCGCGTTGACCGGCAGCGGCAACTCAGTGGTCAACCGCCGCAATGTTTCCGGGTCGTGGCGGCCCACCGGATAGAGCACATCAGCACCCGCCGCGGCGGCTTCGGTAAGTCGCGCCACGGCCCGATCGACCCGGTCCGCCTCGTCACCGTCCTGGCGCAGGAAGAGATCGGTGCGGGCGTTGACCACCACATGCACCCCGGCCGCATCGGCAGCCGCCCGCAGCGCACCCACCAGTTCGGCGTGTTCACCGGCAGACCGCAGCCGCTTGCCCTCGGAATGCACGGTGTCCTCGATGTTCAGCCCGACGGCGCCCACGCTGAGCAAGCCCTCGATCAGGCGGGCCGCCGGCAGCCCATAGCCCGATTCGATGTCCACCGATACCGGGACGTCGACCGCGGCGGTGATCTGGGCGACCCGGGTGAGCACATCGTCGAACGACATGCCCTCGTTATCTGATTTGCCGATCGAGTCAGCCAGCGGATGGCTACCCACGGTGAGAGCAGCAAAGCCGGCATCCGTTGCAAGGCGCGCCGACCAGGCGTCCCACACGGTCGGCAGGATCACCGGGTTGCCTGGCTGATGGAGTTCCAGCAGCGCTAAAGCGCGCTGCGCCGGCGTGGTTTGACCTGGCATAGGCGTTTGGCTTCCTGGTCGCGCGATGCGGCCCGGCTCACATCAGGTCCGCGCTGTGGATAGTATCGGGAGGCGTATTGTGATCCATACCACCGTCTGTCTAGGAGATCCGTTGTCCACCGTTACAGAGCTTGCCGAACTTCAGGACCTCATCGGCAGTTTGCGGCGGTGCGTGGCCTCGTTGAAAGCGCGATACGGCGACAGCCCGGCGATGCGCCGCATCGTCATCGACGCTGATCGGATCCTGAGCGACGTCGAATTACTCGATACCGACGTTTCCGAATTGGACCTGGCTCGCGCCACCGTGCAGCAGTCCGTCGAGAAGATCGCCATTCCCGACACCGACTACGACACCGACTTCTGGCGCGATGTCGACGACGAGGGTGTCGGAGGTCACCCCAGGTACTGACAACCCAAGCCCCCCGAAAATGAGGGGGCTCTCTCTGTGTACCCTTCGACGAGGTAACACGCGAAGAGGATCACTAGATGAGCGCACCCACGGCGAACCGTCCTGCGACCGGCGTTTTCTCACCTGCCCGCGCCCAAATAACGCAGCGGACGCTCCGCACCGACCGGTGGTGGTTGTCGCCGCTGGTCACCAACATCGGCCTGTCAGCGTTTATTCTTTACGCGGGCACTCGGTCGATGTTGGGCAGCAATTACTGGGTGGATAAATACCATTACCTGACGCCGTTCTACTCGCCGTGCGTCAGCGCATCGTGCGAACCCGGCGCGAGCCACCTGGGTGTCTGGTTTGGTCACTTTCCGTGGTGGATTCCGTTGGGAATGCTGGTATTACCGTTCCTGCTTGGATTCCGGATCACCTGCTATTACTACCGCAAGGCCTACTACCGGTCGGTGTGGCAGTCGCCGACCGGCTGCGCGGTGCCCGAACCGCGTGCCCACTACACCGGCGAAACCCGGCTTCCGCTGATCATCCAGAACAGCCACCGGTACTTCTTCTACGTCGCGCTGGTGGTCTCAGTGATCAACACTTACGACGCGATAATGGCGTTCCACTCGCCCTCTGGTTTCGGATTCGGTTTGGGCAACGTCATTTTGGTGGTGAATGTGCTTCTGCTGTGGTGCTACACCGTCTCGTGCCATTCGTGCCGGCACGTCACCGGCGGTCGGCTCAAGCATTTCTCCAAACACCCTGTGCGGTACTGGATCTGGACACAGGTCAGCAAGCTGAATACCCGGCACATGCAATTCGCGTGGATTACGTTGGGGACGCTGGCAATCACCGACTTCTACGTCATGCTGGTGGCCAGCGGCGCCATCACAGACTTCAGATTTATTGGCTGAAAAGCAATTTCAGGAATACGAGAAAAAAGCTGAGCGAGGTTTCATGGTTGAGGTCGAGCGGCACGCCTACGACGTAGTCGTGATCGGTGCCGGCGGCGCGGGGTTGCGTGCGGTCATCGAGGCGCGCGAACGCGGCCTCAAGGTCGCGGTGGTGTGCAAGTCGTTGTTCGGCAAAGCGCACACGGTGATGGCCGAGGGCGGTGCAGCGGCGGCGATGGGTAACGCCAACCCGAAGGACAACTGGCAGACCCACTTCGGCGACACCATGCGGGGTGGCAAATTCCTGAACAACTGGCGGATGGCCGAACTGCACGCCAAGGAGGCACCGGACAGGGTCTGGGAACTCGAGACCTACGGCGCGCTGTTCGACCGCACCAAGGATGGCCGGATCAGCCAGCGCAACTTCGGCGGGCATACCTACCCGCGGCTGGCGCACGTCGGCGACCGTACTGGTTTGGAGCTGATCCGCACGTTGCAGCAGAAGATCGTGTCGCTGCAGCAGGAGGATTACGCCGAGCTCGGCGACTACGAGGCGCGCATCAGGGTGTTCGCCGAATGCACGATCACCGAACTGATCAAAGACCAGGGCTCGATTGCCGGAGCGTTCGGCTACTGGCGCGAAAGCGGCCGGTTCATCTTGTTCGAAGCCCCCGCGGTGGTGCTGGCCACCGGCGGAATCGGCAAGTCGTTCAAAGTGACCTCGAATTCCTGGGAGTACACCGGCGACGGGCACGCTTTGGCGCTGCGGGCCGGCGCGACGCTGATCAACATGGAGTTCGTCCAGTTCCACCCGACGGGCATGGTATGGCCGCCGAGTGTGAAAGGAATCCTGGTCACCGAAGGTGTCCGTGGTGACGGCGGAGTGCTGAAGAACTCCGATGGAACCCGGTTCATGTTCGACTACATCCCACCCGTGTTCAAAGGCCAGTACGCCGAAACGGAACAAGAGGCCGACCAGTGGCTCAAGGACAACGACTCGGCCCGTCGCACCCCGGACCTGTTGCCGCGCGATGAGGTCGCGCGCGCGATCAACTCGGAGGTCAAAGCCGGCCGGGGCAGCCCGCACGGCGGGGTCTACCTCGACATCGCGTCGCGTTTGACGCCCGCGGACATCAAGCGCCGACTGCCATCGATGTATCACCAGTTCATGGAGCTGGCCGAGGTCGATATCACCACGCAGCCAATGGAAGTCGGGCCCACCTGTCACTACGTGATGGGCGGGGTCGAGGTCGACGCGGACACCGGAGCGGCCACGGTTCCCGGGCTGTTCGCGGCCGGCGAGTGTGCGGGCGGTATGCACGGCTCTAACCGGCTGGGGGGCAATTCGCTGTCGGACCTGCTGGTGTTCGGCCGGCGGGCCGGCCTTGGAGCCGCGGACTATGTGCGGGCACTGGGCAGCCGCCCGGCGGTCTCGCAGGAGGCTGTCGACGCGGCGGCAAAGGTGGCGCTGGGGCCCTTCGAAGGGCCGAAAGACGGCTCGGCGCCAGAGAATCCGTACGCGCTGCACATGGACTTGCAGTACTTGATGAACGACCTGGTCGGCATCATCCGCAACGCCGACGAGATCAACAAGGCGCTGACCCTGTTGGACGAGCTGTGCAAGCGCTACCAGAACGTGCAGGTAGAAGGCCATCGCCAGTACAACCCGGGATGGAATCTGGCCATCGACCTGCGCAACATGCTGCTGGTCAGCGAGTGCGTGGCCAAGGCTGCGCTGGAGCGCACCGAGAGCCGCGGCGGCCACACCCGCGAGGACCATCCCGGCATGGACGCCAATTGGCGCAAGACCTTGCTGGTGTGCCGTGTCGGGTACGGCGACACGAGCGATTCCCGCATCATCGTCACCCGCGAGGCACAGGTACCCATGCGGCCCGACTTGCTGGAGCTCTTCGAGATCTCCGAGCTGGAAAAGTACTACACCGATGAGGAGCTGGCCGAGCATCCAGGACGGAGAGGCTAAATGACCTACAACGCGAGCATGCGGGTGTGGCGCGGCGACGGAGGCGGCGGCGAGCTCCGCGACTTCACCGTCGAGGTCAACGAGGGCGAGGTCGTGCTTGACGTCATCCTCCGGCTACAGCAGACGCAGGCGCCGGACTTGGCGGTGCGCTGGAACTGCAAAGCGGGCAAGTGCGGGTCCTGTTCGGCGGAGATCAACGGCAAGCCGCGGCTGATGTGCATGACCCGGATGTCGACATTCGACGAGACCGAGGTCGTCACCGTCACCCCGATGCGAACGTTCCCGGTGATTCGCGATCTGGTCACCGACGTCTCGTTCAACTACCAGAAGGCGCGCGAGATCCCGTCTTTCGCACCACCCAAGGAGCTGCAGCCCGGGGAATACCGGATGGCGCAGGTCGACATCCAGCGCTCGCAGGAGTTCCGCAAGTGCATCGAATGCTTCTTGTGCCAAAACGTCTGCCACGTGGTCCGCGATCACGAGGAAAACAAGCAGGCGTTCGCCGGACCGCGCTTCTTGATGCGGATCGCCGAGCTCGAAATGCATCCACTGGACACACGCGACCGGCGCAACCAGGCGCAGGAAGAGCACGGCCTGGGCTACTGCAACATCACCAAGTGCTGCACCGAGGTGTGCCCGGAAAACATCAAGATCACCGACAACGCGCTGATCCCGATGAAAGAGCGGGTTGCCGACCGCAAATACGATCCAGTGGTGTGGCTGGGTAACAAGTTGTTCCGCCGCTGAGCGCCTGACTCGCGTTGTGGCGTTAGGCCACTGTTGCAACGGGTATCCAATGTGCATTCTGTTGGGCCGTCCACGCGGCGGTCTGCCCGCGACTGGAAGGCAGCTTGCGAGCCTATGCGAGAAACCACCAGCATCAACGACATTCGAACCGCGATCCGAGAGTTGTCCATCCGCGCCGAACTCGCACACAAGGAAGGCCGACATGACCCGACATGTCCAAGCCGCCGAAATCGAGCGGCGCATCCAGAGCTATCGGGAAGAACTCAGCAGGCGCCCCTAGCTGGAGACGACGCTCGGGGGGGCGAAATTGTTCACGCGTCGAGCCGACGGAACATGCTGCGGTGGAACACGATGGGCGCCACCTCGGCATCCACCGTCACCTCGTTGACCCGCAAGACCACGATGGTGTGATCCCCTGCTGGGATCAGCTGCTCGATCGCGCTCTCCAGCCACAGGGCGGTGCCCTTGATGAAGACTGCACCGGTGTCGTTCGACACCGTCTCCAAACCGGCGAACCTGTCCCCAGTCTTGGCGGCCAGAGTGCGGGCGGCTTCGTCATGGGCCTCGCCGAGCACGCTGATGCCCAGCATCGGCGCGCCTTTGAGTTTGGGCCACGTCGTGGATATGTTCTGCACACAGAACGACACCAGTGGCGGGTCCAGCGAGACGGGAACAAAGGTGCTGGCCGCCAGACCTTCTCGGACTCCGTCGACCTCGGCGGCGATGGCCACCACTCCGGACGGGAAATGGCCAAAGGCCTCACGAAGCGAGGACGGTGTCAGCTTGTTCGTTGAGTTCACCGGACTTCATTCGCCCCTTGAGCCGAGGACGGATTTCTGCTACCCGACCCTACCTGCCGGGCGTCTCGCCGCCGGCAGTACCCGGCGCGTATCCGTGCGCGGCCGCCACATCCGGGTGGGCGCGCAATCTGCTCTTCCAGGCGTTGCGACCGTAGACCGAGAAGATCGGGTCCGACGGGTCCTCGAATCGGGCGGAACATGTATCGACGCGTGCCGCGAGTTCGTCGGGCAGTAACAGCAGCGGTATCTGCGCATCCAGTCGCGGATTGAAGAAGTACGGCACCGAAATCCGCTCGGCCGTCGGCCCGTGCAGGTTCACCCGGTGCTCGGTAGCCCGAAGGAAACCGCCTGTCGCGACCTCGAGCAGCTCGCCGATGTTGACGATGAACGCCCCATCCAGTGGCGCGACGTCGATCCAGCCCTCGTCCGGGTGGTCGCGTCTGCCTCGCCGCACTTGCAGACCCCGGCTGCCCGGCTCGGCCAGCAGCAGCGTGAGCACCCCGGAGTCTCGGTGCGCACCCACGCCCTGCACGGTGGCCGCGCGCCCGGGATACCGCACTATCTTGATCAGCGTGGCGGGGGTTCCGGCGAAGGCCGAGTCGAACACGTCGGGTGGGCTGCCCAGCGAGGCCGCCCAATGCCGGAGCAGGGTGCGGGCCACCCCGGATAGCGCGGTGTCCCATTCGTCGATGATCCCGGGCAACTCCGGCAGCGCCGCCGGCCACTGGTTGGGGCCCTGCAGCCACAGGTAGTCCGGCTTGCCGGGCCCGCCGATCGGCGGGCGTTCCGGTCCGATGTCGATCTGCTCGCGCCAGTCCACCTCGCCGCGAGTGAGCTCACCACCCAGCCGGGTGTATCCGCGGAAATGCGGACTGCGCACCATCGCGACAGCGTCTTTGTCCGCCTGTGGCAGCTCGAACAGCCGACGCGCCACCTCGAGCACCCTGCCGGCCAGCGCCGCGGGGACCTCGTGGCCGGTCAGATAGAAAAAACCCACCTCGTGGGCTGCCTCCCGAAGGCTGTCGCGCAATTGGCCGGAGGCTGCCTGCAGGTCCACCACCGGTAGTGCCGTGACGTTCCCCACACTCGTCATTCGACCATCATCGTCGCAGGTGACAGGGGCTGCCAGCGCTACGAAAAAGCCCAGCCCAACCGGTTGGTTACTTAGACAATGAAATGTAGCTCACACTGGCTTGCGTTGAACTATCCGAGCGATATATTTTAACGGTGTTACTGGTGGGTAACTTAGCCCTAGTACCCAACCACAAGTGGCATTCTCAACGAGGAGGAACGTAGTGAGCCACTACAAGAGCAACGTCCGCGACCAGGTATTTAACCTGTTTGAGGTATTGGGCGTTGACAAGGCATTAGATCAAGGCATGTTTGGCGACCTGAACGTAGACATGGCCCGCGAAATGTTGGCCGAGGTCAGCCGACTGGCCGAGGGACCGGTCGCCGAGTCGTTCGTCGAGGGCGACCGCAACCCACCGGTTTTCGACCCCAAGACCCACGCGGTGACGCTGCCGGAGTCTTTCAAAAAGTCGGTCAACGCGATGCTCGATGCCGGTTGGGACAAGGTCGGCCTCGACGAGGCCCTCGGTGGCACCCCGATGCCCAAGTCACTGGTGTGGGCGCTGCACGAGCACATCCTGGGCGCCAACCCGGCGGTGTGGATGTACGGCGGCGGCGCAGGTTTCGCCCAGATCCTCTACCACCTCGGCACCGAGGAGCAGAAGAAGTGGGCGGTCCTGGCTGCCGAGCGCGGCTGGGGATCAACCATGGTGCTCACCGAGCCGGACGCCGGCTCCGACGTGGGCGCCGCGCGCACCAAGGCCATCCCGCAGGACGACGGCTCCTGGCACCTCGACGGCGTCAAGCGGTTCATCACCTCGGGTGATTCCGGCGACCTATTCGAGAACATCTTCCACCTGGTGCTGGCCCGCCCCGAGGGCGCCGGTCCCGGCACCAAGGGGCTGTCGCTGTTCTTCGTGCCCAAGTTCCTGTTCGACTTCGAGACCGGTGAGTTGGGCGAGCGCAACGGCGTATTCGTCACCAACGTCGAGCACAAGATGGGTCTGAAGGTCTCCGCGACCTGCGAGCTGTCGCTAGGCCAGCACGGAGTGCCCGCCAAGGGCTGGCTGGTCGGCGAGGTGCACGACGGCATCGCGCAGATGTTCGAGGTGATTGAGCAGGCACGCATGATGGTCGGCACCAAGGCGATCGCAACCCTGTCCACCGGCTACCTGAATGCGCTGGAGTACGCCAAGTCCCGTGTGCAGGGCGCCGATATGACTCAGATGACCGACAAGACCGCACCGCGGGTGACCATCACGCATCACCCCGACGTGCGCCGGTCTCTGATGACTCAGAAGGCCTACGCCGAGGGTCTGCGTGCCCTGTACCTCTACACCGCGACTTTCCAGGACGCGGCGGTCGCCGAGGCGTTGCACGGCGTGGACGCCAAACTGGCTGTCAAGGTCAACGACCTGATGCTGCCGGTGGTCAAGGGCGTCGGCTCCGAACAGGCCTACGCGAAGCTCACCGAGAGCCTGCAGACCCTCGGTGGGTCGGGCTTCCTGCAGGACTACCCGATCGAGCAGTACATCCGGGACGCCAAGATCGACTCCCTCTACGAAGGCACCACCGCCATCCAGGCGCAGGACTTCTTCTTCCGCAAGATCGTCCGCGACAAGGGTGTGGCGCTGGCCCACGTATCCGGTGAGATCCAGAAGTTCGTCAACAGCGAGTCCGGCAACGGCCGGCTGAAGACCGAGCGCGAGCTGCTGGCCAAGGCGCTGGCTGATGTCCAGGGGATGGCGACCACGCTGACCGGCTACCTGATGGCTGCACAGCAAGACGTCACCAGCCTCTACAAGGTGGGCCTGGGTTCGGTGCGCTTCCTGATGAGCGTCGGTGACTTGATCATCGGCTGGTTGTTGCAGCGCCAGGCCGCGGTGGCCGTGGAGGCGCTCGACGGTGGTGCCAGCGGCGCGGAGCGGTCCTTCTACGAGGGCAAAGTCGCGGTGGCGTCGTTCTTCGCGAAGAACTTCTTGCCGCTGTTGGTCAGCACCCGCGAGGTGATCGAGACCCTGGACAACGACATCATGGAGCTCGACGAAGCCGCCTTCTAGTGGTGTGTCTCCAAAATAATAGGCTGGTTCTGCGATAGACTTCGTGGGTGATGACACCAGCGGCTGCTTTGGTCATGTCGGACGGTCAACGAGAAGCGTTGGAGGCCTTGTCGCGGTCGCAGACCGCGCCGCATCGGCAGGTTCAGCGGGCCAAGGCGCTGTTGCTGGCGGCCGATGGCGTGGCGAACATGAGGATCGCCGCGCAAGTAGGGGTGAAGCCGGCGACAGTTCGGGCGTGGCGAGTCCGGTTCGCCGAGGAGGGCTTGGCGAAGCTGGGCAAGGTCCGGGCCGGGCGTGGCCGGAAGTCCACAATCCCACAAGAGAAGATCGACGAGATCGTGCACCTGACAAGGCATTCCACGCCGGAGGGCCAGACCCACTGGTCGTGCCGGACGATGGCGGCGAAGGCGGGGGTGTCGTCGGCGACCGTGCAGCGGGTGTGGGCCGCGCGCGGTTTGAAACCGCACCTGGTCGAGACATTCAAGCTGTCCAACGACCCGAAGTTCGAGGAGAAACTGATCGACGTGGTGGGTCTGTACCTCAGTCCTCCCGAGAAGGCGATCGTGCTGTGCATGGACGAGAAGTCCTCCGTGCAGGCGCTGGACCGGACCCAGCCGTCGCTGCCCATCAAGCCGGGGCGGGCGCAGACGATGACCCACGATTACAAGCGCAACGGCACCGCCACGTTGTTCGCGGCGCTGGACGTGCTGACCGGCAAAGTTATCGGGCAATGCCTGCCCCGGCACCGCCATACCGAGTTTCTGAAGTTCCTGCGCACCATCGACCACGAGGTCCCCGAAGAACTTGCGGTGCACCTGATCTGCGACAACTACGCCACCCACAAGCACCAGAGCGTGCGGGCCTGGCTCGACAAACATCCCCGATTCCAACTGCATTTCACCCCGACCTCCTCGTCGTGGCTCAACCTGGTCGAACGCTGGTTTCGGGAACTGACCGACAAGGCGCTGCGCCGCGGCGTGTTCCACTCCGTACCCGACCTCATCGCCAAGATCGAGGACTACCTCGCCGCGCATAACAACGACCCCAAACCACTCGTATGGACCGCCACCGCCGACGACATCCTCGCCAAGGTCGCCCGCGGACGCGTCGCGCTCCAAGCGGTCAACCAATGACGAGACACACCACTAGAAGCTAATGCCAAGGTCCCCCGCTTCCACACTGAAGCGGGGGACCTTGCGTCTTTGGGTGCGTCGTCCGAAAAGACCGCCGCTGGATCCCCTCACTCCAGCGGCGGCCCTTTTCGTACGCCCGTCTGCGCTGACCGGCGGTCGCTTGCAGGGATGCCCCGTATTGCCGTCGGGGTCGGGGGGTCAGACCACAACACGGGGCTATCCGAACCATCTGATACCCCGTTGTTTGGGTTACTAACCGCCCAGAACGAAATTCGGCAATTCATTGGGCGGCCGACGTCCCACTAAGGGGATCGTCGCACTACAGGGATTAGGGCCTCTCGTATCCGGTCCTGACCGGCGTCAGGCCTCCAGAATCGCGGCCACACCCTGGCCGCCGGCAGCGCAGATCGAAATCAGCCCTCGAACCGGCCCGCTGTTTTTTCGCTCAGCCTTCTTCTCGGCAAGCTGCTTGGCGGTCTGCGCCAGAATCCGCCCACCCGTGGCCGCGAAGGGGTGCCCGGCAGCCAATGACGAACCGTTGACATTGAGCTTCGATCGATCGATCGATCCAAGCGCGGCGTCCAGGCCGAGCCGCCCCTTGCAGTACTCGTCGGACTCCCACGCCTGCAGATGCGCCAGCACCACCGAGGCGAATGCCTCGTGGATTTCGTAGAAGTCGAAATCCTGCAAGCTCAACCCATTTCGGGCCAACATCCGGGGCACCGCGTAGGTGGGGGCCATCAGCAGGCCGTCGTTTCCATTGACATAGTCCACCGCGGCTGTTTCGGCGTCCACGAAGTAGGCCAGCGGAGCCAGTGAGTGTTCCTCTGCCCACTGCTCGGTGGCCAGCAACGCGACCGAGGCGCCGTCGGTCAGCGGAGTCGAATTGCCCGCCGTCATAGTCGCGTCGCCGGCCTTCACCCCGAAAACCGGTCGCAGCGCGGCCATCTTCTCAACGCTGGCGTCGGGCCGCAGGTTGTCGTCGCGGTACAGCCCCAAAAACGGCGTGATCAGGTCGTCGAAAAAGCCTCGATCGTAGGCATCAGCCATGTTGCGATGACTGGCGGCGGCCAGTTCGTCCTGGTCGACGCGTTTGATCCCCATCTGCTTGGCGGTGATGGCGGCGTGCTCCCCCATCGACAGCCCGGTACGCGGCTCGCTGTTGGCCGGTACCTCGATCCCGAGGTTGGCGGGCAGTGTGCCCACCAGCTTCAGCCGTTGCACGTTGGACTTGGATCGGCGCAGCTTCAGCAGGGTGCGCCGCAGGTCATTGCCCAGGCCAATCGGCGCGTCAGAAGTGGTGTCCACTCCCCCTGCGGCGGCGACGTCGTAGCGGCCGGCCGCGATACCGTCGGCTGCGGCGATCGCCGCCTGCAGGCCGGTGCCGCAGGCCTGCTGCAGGTCGAACGCCGGCGTGTAGGGGGACAGCTCAGACCCCAGCACGCATTCGCGCATCAGGTTGAAGTCGCGGCTGTGCTTGAGCACCGCGCCGCCGACCACCACGCCCAATCGTTCGCCGGCAAGCCCGAACCGGTCTACCAGCCCACCCAGCGCTGCGGTGAACATGTCCTGGTTGGACGCCTCGGCGTAGGCGCGGTCTGATCTCGCGAACGGGATGCGATTGCCACCCAGTACGGCGACTCGTCGCCTGATTTCAGAACTTGCAGGGGCCACTATTTTCTCCGTGTGTCTCCGGGTCTATCAGTTTTTGGGGGATCGGCCGTCGGAGGCCATACTACCCACTGTTCTTACTCTCAAGTAAGTTCGTCCTCGATACGGTTGTCATATACGGCACACCCGACACGGAAGGCAGCTCAGTGGCCCCCAAGCGCTCGTCCGATCTGTTCTCGCAGGTTGTCAGCTCTGGCCCCGGATCGTTTGTGGCCAAGCAACTTGGTGTTCCACAACCCGAGACACTTCGCCGCTATCGGACGGGTGATCCGCCGCTGGTCGGATCCCTGCTGATCGCCGGTGAGGGCAGGGTGGTCGAGCCGCTACGCGCGGCGCTGGACAAGGACTACGACCTGGTGGGCAACAACCTGGGCGGTCGCTGGGCCGACTCCTTTGGCGGGCTCGTTTTCGATGCCACCGGTATCACGACGCCAGCCGGACTCAAGGGCCTGCACGAATTCTTCACTCCCGTGCTGCGCAACCTTGGCCGCTGCGCGCGCGTGGTGGTTGTCGGCACTACCCCCGAAGCGGCCGCCAGCACCGACGAGCGGATCGCGCAGCGCGCGCTGGAGGGCTTCACCCGCTCGCTGGGCAAGGAACTGCGCCGCGGTGCCACTGTGGCGCTGGTGTATCTGGCGCCGGACGCCAAACCGGCCGCGACGGGCCTGGAATCCACCATGCGGTTCATCCTGTCGGCCAAGTCGGCGTACGTCGACGGGCAGGTTTTCTATGTCGGGGCGCAAGACTCCACGCCACCGGCCGACTGGGACCGGCCGCTGGACGGCAAGGTCGCCATTGTGACCGGCGCTGCCCGCGGCATCGGCGAGACAATCGCCGAGGTGTTCGCCCGGGATGGCGCCCGTGTCGTCGCCATCGATGTAGAAGCCGCCGAAGAAGCCCTCGCCGAAACCGCCAGCCGCGTCGGTGGCACCGCGCTGTGGCTCGACGTGACCGCCGACGACGCCGTCGACAAGATCACCGAACACCTGCGCGACCACCACGCCGGGCGGGCCGACATCTTGGTCAACAACGCGGGTATCACTCGAGACAAGCTGTTGGCCAATATGGATGACGCCCGATGGGACGCCGTCTTGGCCGTCAATCTTCTTGCCCCCCTACGACTTACCGAAGGGCTGGTCGGCAACGGCAGCATCGGCGAGGGTGGCCGGGTGATCGGGCTTTCATCGATCGCCGGCATCGCGGGCAACCGCGGGCAGACCAATTACGGCACCACCAAAGCCGGGATGATCGGCATCACCCAGGCGCTGGCACCGGGACTCGCCGAGAAGGGCATCACGATCAACGCCGTCGCACCGGGATTCATCGAAACCCAGATGACGGCCGCCATACCGCTGGCTACCCGCGAGGTGGGCCGCCGAATGAACTCGCTGCTGCAGGGTGGGCAGCCAGTCGATGTCGCCGAGACCATCGCCTACTTCGCCAGCCCGGCTTCAAACGCTGTGACCGGCAACGTTATTCGCGTCTGCGGCCAGGCGATGCCAGGCGCATGAGTCTGAGGGGAACACAGTGAACCAACCAAGCGGCCTGAGGAACATGCTTCGCGCGGCTGCCGGAGCATTGCCGCTCGTGCCGCGCGGAAACCAGCTGCCCAACCGCACGGTGACCGTCGAGGAATTACCCATCGACCACACAAACGTCGCCGCATATGCGGCAGTCACCGGTCTGCGCTACGGCAACAACGTGCCGCTGACCTACCCATTCGTGTTGACCTTTCCCGCGATGATGTCGCTGGTGACCGGGTTCGACTTCCCTTTCGCCGCAATGGGAGCGGTGCACACTGAAAACCACATCACGCAGTACCGGCCGATCGGGGTCACCGACACGGTCGGCGTGCAGGTGCATGCCGAGAACCTCCGCGAACACCGCAAGGGCCTGCTGGTCGACCTGGTGACCGACGTCAGTGTCGGCAACGACATTGCATGGCACCAGGTGACGACCTTCCTGCACCAGCAACGCACCAGCTTGTCCGACGAGCCCAAACCGCCGCCGCAAAAGCAGCCCAAGCTTCCCCCACCCAAAGCCGTCCTGCGAATTACGCCTGGCCAGATCCGCCGCTACGCCGTCGTCGGCGGCGATCACAACCCGATCCACACCAACCCCATCGCCGCCAAGGTATTCGGATTCCCGACTGTCATTGCGCACGGGATGTTCAGTGCCGCAGCGGTATTGGCCAACATCGAAGCTCGGCTTCCGGATGCCGTGAGGTATTCGGTACGGTTCGCCAAGCCGGTGGTGCTGCCCGCGACCGCGGGGCTCTACGTCGACGAAAGCGACTCGGGTTCCCAGGGCTGGGAACTCGTGTTGCGCAACATCAGCAAGGGATACCCACACCTGACGGGTACCGTCCGGTCCCTCTAGCCGGCCGGTAGCGCGTTCAACCGGCGCGTTGGTCAGGCTTCAGCGCGGGAAGGCCACGACGTTCAACGAGTGCTTTCAGCGCATGTGCGCCGACCGCCGGTACCAGGAAAACCAGCAGCAGCCAGATCGGTGGCCGGGCGAGTTCCCAGACGAAGATCGCGGCCCAGATCGGTGAGCCCTGGGTGACCGCGAGCACCCCAGCAGCGCCGGCCAGCGAGACCGCCGGCAGGCGCAGGTGCGTCCCGAGCGCCCAGTTGATCGCCAGTACCAGCAGCGATCCCGCTGCAGCACCGGTGGCAAGCGACGGTGTGAGCATTCCGCCAGCCCCGCCGGCGCGCAGGAACAGCGCAGTCAGCAGCGGTTTCAAAACCAGAATCACGGCCGCCGCCGACAACGTCATCCCACTGGCCAGGCTTACGGTCAGGATGCTTCGACCATTGCCGGGCAACTCGGGCCACCAATGCGAGCAAATACCCATCACCAAACCCGCGCCGGCAAGCGCGGGGATCAGCACCCAGGTCCGCATCAGGCTGGCCGGCCGCGCCGCCATCATGATTTTGTTGAACGCCAATCCCACCGCGAGGGTCAGCGGCGCCAATGCCAGTCCGTGAGCGGTCAGCAGATACGTCGACTCCACGCTGGGCCAGTCAAGCTCCGGGTGATCGTGCGTGATGGCCGAGCCGATCGCGACGGCCAGGCTGGAGGTGATGAACGCCGCGCCCAGCGCTCGCGGATGCCAGGTGTTGAGCATGATCCGCACCGCAAAGAGCGCACCAGCCAGCGGAACGGCGTAGACCGCACCCAGCCCTGCCCCAGCCGCGCAGGCCAGCAAGATCTCGCGGTCGCGGGGCGACAGCCGCTTCAGCCATCCGGTCCCCAAATCGCCTAGCGCCGCGGCGAATTGGCGCGGAGCTCCTTCCCGGCCAAGGGATGCCCCGGATCCGACCAGCAGCACCTGCAGGACGGCGTCGATGCTCCACGACAGCCGCGGTATCCGATCATGGCGGGCGATGGTCTGCGCGAGCGGCGGCACTTCGGTTCTGCGGCGCAGGATCCACCACCCGACTGCTGCCAACGCGCCGCCGACCATCGGCCCCACCGCGCGACGTACTGGACTGCTATCGGTGACCCCAGCAAGCAGCGTGCCGAAAATGTAGTGGTACGTAACGTGCTCGACAAAGCGCAGCACCACCGTTGTGGCCAACCCGGCGACCCCGGCCAGCAATCCGACGATGATCACCGCGCAAAAGAAGTCAAGGTTGCGGCGGGGCCGGGACACTCGACGAATGTATGTCACCCGCAGCGCCGGCGCCCGAACGCGCTAGCCGGTAGCGACGTTGGAGCCGAAATCGCGATCCGCCGGTGCGCCTTTGAGGCCGTGCCAGAACAGGTTGATCATCAGCTCGGCCGCCTCATCGACGTCGATGTCGCCGGTAGAAAGCCGGGTGGCCATCGCCTCGCCCGCGCCTACCAGCGCCACGGCCATCATCTCGATTTCGGCGTCCGGCCGCGGGGTGCGGGTGCCGGCCCGCACCAGCCCGGCCACCAGTTCGATGATCTGCTCGCGCCCCTCACGTACTGTCTGGGCGAACGCCTGCGAACTGGTGGCCTGGGTGTACATCACGATCCACGACGCCCGGTTGGCGTCGATGTAGCGCAGGAACGACACTATGGTGTTGCGCAGCAAGTCTTTCGGGCTCTGGGTGAAGTCGATGTCGGCGCGCACCACATCGATGAACCGGCTCATCTCCCGGTTCAGGCAGGCGCCGAACAAGTCTTCTTTGGAGCCGTAGTACAGATACAGCATCGGTTTGGAGATCTGCGCCTCGGCGGCGATGGCGTCCATGGAAGTCTCGTGGTAGCCGTTCACCGAGAACATCTGCACCGCGGCGTCGAGCATCTGCTGCTCACGGACAGCACGCGGTAGCCGCTTGGTACCACCTGCCATTGCATGCCTCTCTAGCCCGTCTATCTGACTCCAGGGTAAGCAATCGCGCTGCCGGCGCACACGCCGCTAGTGCCCGCACCCCGGATTGACGCCCTTCATCTTGGCCACCCGCACTACCGACTCGTCGATCGCCGGCATCTGCAATTCGCCCGCGTTCACCGCCTTCACGAGCCGGTCCAGGACAGCGGGCACCTCTTTGGTGGTGACCCACAGCGCGATGTCAGTACCGGCCTGCAGGGTGCGCAGCACCGCGTCGGACACCATGTACCGGTCCGAGATCGCCGCCATGCTGGAGAGGTCATCGCTGAATATCGGGCCATCGAAGGGTGGGGCGTCGTAGTCCTTGCCGGTGCGCAGCAACTGCACCGCGGCGCGGCTGAGACTGGCCGGGTCGTTGTCGGTCAACCCGGGAACTTGTAGGTGACCCACCATCACTCCCGCCGGAACGACATTCACCAGCTTGCGGTACGGCACCAGGTCGTTGGTCCGCAGGTCGCTTAGCGGCGGCGTGGTGACCCCGCCGGTGTGCGAGTCGCCCGAGCCATGCCCGTGGCCGGGGAAATGCTTGAGCACCGGGAGCAGCCCGGCATCACGCAGACCCTGCGCATAGGCTCCGGCATATTGTGTGACCTTGTCCGGCTCCGAGCCGAACGAGCGGTCGCCGATTACGGTGTCGTCTGGGGCGTCGGTGACATCGACCACTGGCGCAAAGTCGATGGTGATCCCCAGGCCGCGCATCAGACGGCCGCGCTCAAGTGCCAAGTCGTGGACATACTGAACGGTTTGGGTCTGTGCCAGCACCCGGGGCGACGGAGCCGGTCCGATCCGCGACTTCAACCGCGACACCCGGCCGCCTTCTTCGTCGACGCTTACCGCCAGCGGCAGCTTTCCCGCGCTGCGCGCGATGTCGGCCAGCGCGCCGTCGAATATCGACAGGTCTGTCCAGCCGCCGATGAAGATCCCACCGACGTGGTAGGTGGTAACCACAGCCCGGGCATCATCGGCGTTTTTCACACCGACCATTAGCAGCTGGGCCAGCTTTTCCGGCAGGGACAGCGAAGCCGGGACGGCCGTCGCGTCCGCGCATAGCGGCGGTGCGGGAGCGGCCGTGACCTTTGTCGAGGACGGGGCGGGGGGCCGTGCGGCGTGGTGACTACAGGCCGCCACCAGCGCTGCCGCGGCGAGCACAGCCAGTGTGCGCGGAAAAGCCATCGGGCCATGTTGTCACGGCGGGATCCCGGTTTCCGGATCCGGGGCGCGCCGAAGGACGTTTCTTCCCCGGCTAAGCGGGGCAACCCCTGTTACGTTGGCCACCGACCCCTTATGACTGGCAGGGAGGAGCCAGCGATGACCGGGTTCACGCTGGCCGCGGCGGCCAGCATCGCGGCGGGTTTATCGATCGGCGCCGCCGCGACCGTTGGCGTCACCCTCGCCGTCCAGGATCACAGCGCGCCGCCCGCCCAGGGCGTACCGAGTCAGTCCGGGCCCCACCTGGTGGAATACGGCGACCGCTGCTACCACGGGCATTGCGTGCCCTGCAACAGCCCGCAGGATTGCTTGAACAAGCTGCCGCCTTGGCTGCGACCGTAGCGACTCGCGGTCCCGGGTCGTGGCGGCTGTTCTGCTAGGTTGACTCTGGGTTGTCCACAGTCACGACCGCAAACCCCAAGGAGCCATCGGTGAACCGGTTCATTGCGCCCGCCGCCGCGAGCGTGGTGGTTGGTCTGTTGCTGGGCGCGGCCGCGATCTTCGGGATCACCCTGATGGTGCAGCAGGACACGAAGCCGCCACTTCCCGGGGGCGATCCGTCGTCGTCAGTGCTCAACCGGGTCGAGTACGGCAACCGTAGCTAGCCCGGCGGCAGGGGCGGCGCAGGCGGGGCCTGCGGAAACGGCCTCGGGCTCGCCGGCTGTGCCGCTGTCACGTCGGTGGTTGCTATTGGTCGGGGCGGTCGCGCTGGCGCTGACGTTCGCGCAATCCCCGGGTCAGATCTCCCCCGACACCAAACTCGACCTCACCGCTAACCCGCTGCGCTTCCTGGCACGGGCGACCAACCTGTGGAACAGCGACCTGCCTTTCGGCCAGCTACAGAATCAGGCCTACGGCTACCTGTTTCCGCACGGCACCTTCTTCTTGATCGGCCACCTGCTGGGATTGCCCGGCTGGATAACCCAGCGGCTGTGGTGGGCGCTGCTGTTGACGGTCGGCTTCTGGGGGCTGCTACGGGTCGCCGAGGCACTGGGAATCGGCAGCCCGTCGTCGCGCGTGATCGGCGCAGCGGCGTTCGCGCTGTCGCCGCGGGCGCTGACCACCCTCGGATCGATCTCGTCGGAAACCCTGCCGATGATGCTGGCGCCATGGGTTTTGCTGCCCACGATTCTGGCGCTGCGGGGCGCGAGTGGCAGGTCGGGGCGAGCACTCGCCGCGCGGGCCGGGCTTGCCGTCGCGTTGATGGGCGCGGTCAACGCAATCGCAACCCTGGCCGGTTGCCTGCCCGCAGTGATCTGGTGGGCCTGTCACCGGCCGAACCGGTTGTGGTGGCGCTACACCGCGTGGTGGCTATTAGCCCTCGCCCTGGCAATGCTGTCGTGGGTGGTGGCGCTGGTTCTGCTGCGCAATGTCAGTCCCCCGTTCCTGGACTTCATCGAATCCTCCGGCGTGACAACGCAATGGTCGTCGCTGGTCGAAATGCTGCGCGGCACCGACAGCTGGGCCCCGTTCGTGGCACCGACCGCCACGGCGGGCGCGTCACTGGTCACCGGATCAGCGGCCATCCTGGGCACCTGCCTGGTCGCGGCGGCCGGACTGGCCGGACTGGCCAGCCGCGAGATGCCGGCACGGGGCCGGCTGGTGACGATGCTGCTGATCGGGGTTGTGTTGATGGCCGCCGGCTACAGCGGCGGGCTGGGCTCGCCGCTGGCCCACCAGATACAGGCGTTCCTGGACGCCAGCGGCGCACCCCTGCGCAACGTCCACAAGCTGGGGTCGGTGATCCGGATCCCGCTGGTGCTCGGCCTGGCACAGGTGCTGGGCCGGATACCGCTCCCGGGCAGCGCACCGATGTCGGTGTGGCTGCGTGCATTCGCCCACCCGGAGCGCGACAAGCGGGTCGCGGCCGGAATTGTCGCGCTGACCGCGCTGACGGTCAGCACCTCGCTGGCCTGGACGGGTCGGCTCACCCCGCCAGGCACGTTCAGCGCGATACCCCAGTACTGGCAAGAGGCCGCCGACTGGCTCAGCGCACACAACACCGGAACGCCCACTCCCGGACGTGTGCTTGTGGTCCCCGGCGCGCCGTTCGCCACTCAGGTGTGGGGTACCAGCCGCGACGAGCCGCTCCAAGTGGTCGGCAGTAGCCCGTGGGGAGTGCGCGACTCCATCCCGCTGACCCCGCCGCAGACCATCCGGGCGCTGGATTCGGTGCAACGTCTGTTCGCTGCCGGACGCCCCTCGGTTGGCCTGGCTGATACCCTTGCCCGCCAAGGCATTTCGTATGTGGTGGTGCGCAACGATCTGGATCCCGAAACGTCGCGCTCGGCGCGCCCCATCCTGGTACACCGCGCCATCGCAGGGTCACCGCGACTGGAGAAGGTGGCGCAGTTCGGTACACCGGTGGGACCCGGCACCCTGGCGGGCTTCGTCGCCGACAGCGGACTGCGCCCGCGGTACCCCGCGGTGGAGATCTACCGCGTCGGCCCTCCTGGTGGTGGGGCCGGCGATCCCGATGCGCCCTACTTCGCCGACATCGACCGGCTGCCCCGCGTCGACGGCGGGCCTGAAGTATTGCTGCGTCTCGACGAGCGCCGCCGGCTACTGGGCCAGGCCGCGTCGGGTCCGGTGCTGATGACCGCGGACGCCCGGGACGCCGGTTTGCCGGCACCGGTCGTCACCGTCACCGACACCCCGGTAGCACGCGAAACCGACTACGGCAGAGTGGACCAGCACTCGTCGGCGATCCGGGCGGCCGGCGACGCCCGGCACACCTACAACCGAGTGCCCGACTACCCCGTACCGGGCGCCGACACGGTATTCGGCGGGTGGACCGGCGGCCGGATCACGGTGTCGAGCTCGTCGTCGGATTCCACCGCGATGCCCGATGTGGCCCCGGCAACCTCCCCGGCCGCCGCGATCGACGGCGACCCGGCAACCGCGTGGGTATCCAACGCGCTGCAGGCCGCCGTCGGGCAGTGGCTGCAAGTGGATTTCGACCACCCGGTGGCCAACGCCGTCCTGACCATCACGCCCAGCGCGACCGCCGTCGGCGCCCAAGTCCGCCGCATCCAGATCGAGACCGCCACCGGCAGCACCACGCTGCGGTTCGACGAGGCCGGCAAGCCGCTCACCGTAGCGCTGCCGTATGGCGAAACCCCGTGGGTGCGGCTCACCGCGGCCGCCACCGACGACGGGTCCGCAGGCGTGCAGTTCGGTATCACCGACCTGACGATCACCCAGTACGACGCGTCCGGATTCGCCCATCCGGTCAATCTGCGGCACACCGCGCTGGTCCCCGGGCCACCACTTGGTTCGGCGATCACGGGGTGGGACCTGGGGTCGGAGCTACTCGGCAGACCCGGCTGCGCCCAAGCACCCGACGGCGTGCGCTGCGCGGCGTCGATGGCGCTGGCACCGGAAGAACCGGTCAATTTCAGTCGTACGCTAACTGTTCCGAGTCCGATGTCGGTGACCCCCATGCTGTGGGTGCGGCCGCGGCAGGGCCCCAAGCTGGCCGATCTGATCGCCGAGCCGAACACCACCCGGGCCCACGGTGACTCCGACGCGGTCGACATCCTCGGCTCGGCCTATGCGGCCACCGACGGCGACCCGGCCACCGCATGGACGGCGCCGCAGCGGGTGGTCCAACACAAGACCGCGCCGACACTCACCCTCACCCTGCCGCGGCCGACCGAAGTAGCCGAGCTGCGCCTGGTCCCCAGCCGGTCGACGTTGCCCGCGCACCCGACGGTGGTGGCCGTCGACCTGGGCGACGGCCCGCAGGTCCGGGAATTGAGGCCGAGCAGGGACGGGGTGGACGAGCCGCAAACCCTCTCGCTGAAACCCCGGGTCACCGACACCGTCACCCTCAGCCTGCTGGACTGGGAAGACATCATCGACCGCAACGCGCTGGGCTTCGACCAGCTCAAGCCGCCCGGGCTGGCCGATGTCGCGGTGCTGGGCGCCGACGGCACGCCAATCGCGCCCGCCGACGCCACTCGCAACCGGTCGCGTGAGATTGTCGTCGACTGTGACCACGGCCCGGTCATCGCGGTCGCGGGCCGGTTTGTGCACACCTCGATCCGGACTACGGCGGGCGCGCTGCTGGACGGCGACCCGGTTCCCGCTATCGCCTGCGATCGCGACCCGATCGCGCTGCCAGCGGGGCAGCAGGAGTTGTTGATTAGCCCCGGCGATGCGTTCGTGGTCGACGGTGCCCAGCTGTCAACTCCAGGTGCCGCCGGGTTGCCCGGCTCCGCCAACCCCGTGCCGGTTTCCGCCCCTACTGGGGCGTGGGGTCCCGACCGCCGAGAGGTACGTGCCCCCGAGTCGGCCAGCTCCCGGGTACTGGTGATCCCCGAAAGCATCAACCCCGGCTGGGTCGCGCGCACCAGTACCGGGGCCCGATTGACGCCCGTTGCCGTCAACGGGTGGCAGCAGGGCTGGGTGGTGCCCGCAGGGAACCCCGGCACCATCACGCTGACCTTCGCCTCCAACTCGCTGTACCGCGCGGGCTTGGCGGTGGGGCTTGCGTTGCTACCGCTATTGGCCTTACTTGCCGTGTGGCGCACCCGGCAACGACGCACCGACGACGCACCCGCACAACCATGGGCGCCGGGGGCCCGGGCCGCGGTCGCGGTGCTGGCGGCCGGGGCGGTGATCGCCGGCGCGGCCGGGATCGTCGTGGCTGGCGCCGCCCTCGGTCTGCGGTACGCGCTGCGCCACCGGCAGTCCGACGGCATCACGGTCGGTCTGAGCGCGGGCGGCCTGATTCTGGCCGGAGCGGCACTGTCCCGGCATCCCTGGCGGTCGGTGGACGGCTACGCTGGCCATTCCGCGAATGTGCAACTGCTGGCACTGATTTCGCTCGCCGTGCTAGCCTCCTCGGTGGTGAGTGGGTTAGCCGGCGGGTCAGGTATGTTGCGCCGGACTCGCGACGACTAACTTCTTTTCTCTTGTGGCTGTTGGCTAGCGGTTTACCGGCTGGTTGACTGGATATGCGGGTTGGTGTCAACGCCAGCGTCCGAGGAGTTGCGGCCATGGGATGGTTTTCGGCACCCGAATACTGGCTGGGCAGACTGGTGCTCGAGCGTGGCGTGGCGGCCATCTACCTGATCGCCTTCGTCGCCGCCGCAAGGCAGTTCCGGGCACTCATCGGGGAACACGGGATACTCCCGGTGCCACGGTATTTGGCTAGACAGTCCTTCTGGAGAACCCCGAGCGTATTTCATCTCGGCTACTCCGATGGGCTGTTCGCCACCGTCTCCTGGTTGGGTGCGGCGCTGTCGGCGGCGATTGTCGCCGGTGCGGCCGACCTGGTTCCGCTGTGGGCCGCGATGTTGATGTGGCTGACGCTGTGGGTGCTCTATCTGTCGATCGTCAACGTCGGGCAGACGTGGTATGGGTTCGGCTGGGAGTCCCTGTTACTGGAGACAGGGTTCCTGGCGATCTTCCTCGGCAATGACCAGACGGCTCCCCCGGTGCTGATCTTGTGGCTGGCGCGATGGCTGCTGTTCCGAGTCGAGTTCGGTGCCGGACTGATCAAGCTGCGCGGCGACCCGTGCTGGCGTGATCTGACCTGCCTGTACTACCACCATGAAACCCAGCCGATGCCGGGGCCGTTGAGCTGGTTCTTCCATCACCTGCCCAAGCCGCTGCACCGGATTGAGGTGGCGGGCAACCATTTTACCCAACTCGTGGTGCCGTTCGGGCTGTTCGCGCCGCAGCCGGTAGCGAGCATCGCCGCGGCGATCATCGCCGTCACCCAACTGTGGCTGGTGACATCGGGCAACTTCGCCTGGCTCAATTGGGTGACGATCATCCTGGCGTGCAGTGCAATCGACCAGTCATCGGCGGAGGCGCTGCTGCCGATACACGTGCAGCCGGCGCTGCCGGGACCGCCACCGTGGTTTGCCGCACTGGTGATCACGTTCACGGCTGCGATCGTGTTTCTGAGCTACTGGCCGGCGCGCAACATGCTCTCATCTCATCAGCGAATGAACGTGTCGTTCAACCCATTTCACCTGGTGAACACCTACGGAGCCTTTGGCAGCGTCGGCCGCATCCGCCGGGAGGTGGTGATCGAAGGCACCGAGGAGCCGCAGATCACCAAGCAGACGGTCTGGAAGGAATACGAATTCAAGGGCAAGCCCGGTGCGGTGCGCCGGCTACCGCGCCAATGGGCCCCCTACCATCTACGGCTGGACTGGCTGATGTGGTTCGCCGCCATTTCGCCGGGTTACGCACAGCCGTGGCTGACGCCGTTTCTGCAGCGGCTGCTGCGCAACGATCCGCCGACGCTGCGGCTGTTGCGGCACAATCCCTTCCCGCAGTCACCGCCTCGGTATGTGCGCGCGCAGCTTTACGAGTACCGGTTCACCACCGCGGCCGAACTGCGGCACGATCGGGCATGGTGGCATCGCACGCTGGTGGGTAGGTACGTCCCGCCCATGAGGCTGCAAAAAGTGATGTCGCCGCACACCGACTGAGCGCCGGCATCGAGACTAGAGCGTCTCGTCCAGCTCGCCGAGCCGGTCGGTCAACCGCAGATTCTCAGAGTAGTCGACCGGGCAGCAGATCAACGAAACGCCGTCGTCGTCGAGCGCAGTCTTCAGCGTCGGCAACAGCTCCTCGGCGCTGTTGATCTGATATCCCTTGGCGCCAAAGCTTTCCGCATAGGTCACTACGTCGGGGTTGCCGAACCGCACGTAGTAATGCTCACCGAGCTCGAGATCCATCTTCCATTCGATCAGGCCGTAGCCGCCGTCCTCCCAAATCAACACCACCAGCGGTATGCGCTCCCGGACGGCGGTCTCGATCTCCTGCGAGTTCATCAAGAATGCACCGTCACCCACCAAAGCCAGCACCTTCGACTCCGGCCGCGCCAGCTTGACCCCAAGGGCTCCCGGCAGCGCGAAACTCATGGTGGACAAGCCATTTGAGACCAAGCAGGTGTTCCGCTCGTAGGTCGGGTAAAGCCGCGCCATCCACATCTTGGTAGCACCGGTGTCGACCAGGACGACGTCGCTGCGGCCCATTGCCGCGCGAGTGTCGGCGACCACCCGCTGGGGCGCCAGCGGGTACCGCGAATCCT
Source organism: uncultured Actinomycetota bacterium (assembly GCA_963728815.1). Classification (GTDB taxonomy): domain Bacteria; phylum Actinomycetota; class Actinomycetes; order Mycobacteriales; family Mycobacteriaceae; genus Mycobacterium. Next base: position 1,893 of record CAVSLH010000005.1, on the reverse strand, counting down.
GTTGTCCCCGAGCGAATTCCTCGGCAAGCAGGCCGGACCCAGGCACGTCGGTAGCGTGGTCGAACCGGTGCCCCGCAAGCGCGTCCGTGAGCGCATTCAAAGACGCACTGATGTCGCCGATGATCCCGACATCAACCGGATAGTGCATGTCGACCTCAGCCGGGAAACGGTGAATATGGATGATCTTCTTGTCGGCTTGCGGGTTGATCCGGACCGGGTCGAACTCCTGCAGTTCGTAGCCGACCGCGATGACGACGTCGGCGTTGTCGAACCCGAAGTTGACGTAGTCATGTCGCATGAACCCGAGCGTCCCGATGCTGTTGGGGTGATCGTCGGGCATGACGCCTTTGCCGTGGAAGGTGTTGGCCACCTGGACACCGAATTCATCGGAGAACCGGACCAAGGCCTCGGTCGCGTCGCCGCGGGCGGCGCCATGGCCGGCCAGCACTACCGGTCGCCGTGCGTTGCGCAGGATGTCGACCGCGCGTGCCACCTGGCCGGCCGCCGGCGCCTCGGCGCGGACCACGTTGCGCGGCAACGGCGCCAGGTCGTAGTCGGCATCGTCAGCATCGATGTGCTCGGGCACGGCCAGGTAGACCGCGGCCGGGCGTTGGGCCTCGGCGAGCTTGAACGCTTTGCGGAACATCTCCGGTATGGCGTGCACGGTGGGGACGCCGGCGGCCCACCGGGTGATCGGCGCGAACATCGACACCAGGTCGACATACTGGTGCGACTCTTTGAACTGGCGATCCTGACCCACCTGCGCAGAGATCGCCACCATGGGAGTGCTGTTGGTAGTGGCGTCGGCGACGCCGAGCTGCATGTTGATCGCGCCCGGGCCCAAGGTCGCCGAGACCACCGCAGCGCGGCCGGTGACGCGCCCATACATCTCGGCCATGAACGCCGCCGCCTGCTCGTGCCGGGTGAGCACATAGCGGATGTCCGAGGAGGCCAACGCCTGCACGAAGCGGATGTTCTCCTCACCGGGCAGCCCGAAGACAACGGAAACACCCTCGTTTTCCAGGCACTTGACCATCAGCTGAGCGGCTTTACTCATCCGGCACCTCCCGTTGGCCACGATAGTGGCAGGCTTGATACCGGACGTTTCAGTAACCCACCCAGACGAAGGATGTCAGCGTGCCCATCGCCACTATCAACCCGGCCACCGGCGAGACAGTCCAGACTTTCACCCCGGCAACCGACGCTGAAGTCGAGGCAGCAATAGCGCGCGCATACGAGCGGTTCGCCGACTACCGCCACACCAGCTTCGCCCAACGCGCCCAGTGGGCCAATGCCACCGCCGACCTGCTGGAGGCCGAGGCGGATCAGACCGCCGCGATCATGACCCTCGAAATGGGTAAGACACTGGCCTCAGCCAAGTCCGAAGCGCTGAAGTGCGCCAAGGGTTTTCGCTACTACGCCGAGAACGCCGAAGCGCTGCTCGCCGATGAGCCGGCCGAGGCCGGGAAGGTTGGCGCGTCCAAGGCATACACCCGGTACCAGCCGCTCGGGGTGGTGCTGGCCGTGATGCCGTGGAACTTTCCGCTGTGGCAGGCCGTCCGGTTCGCCGCGCCGGCGCTGATGGCCGGCAACGTCGGCCTCCTCAAGCATGCGTCGAACGTGCCGCAGTGCGCGCTGTACCTCGCCGACGTCATTGCCCGCGGTGGCTTCCCGGACGGCTGCTTCCAGACGCTCCTCGTTCCGTCCAGCGCAGTCGAGACCATCCTGCGCGATCCGCGGGTCGCCGCGGCCACCCTGACCGGCAGCGAACCGGCCGGCCAATCGGTCGGCGCCATCGCCGGCGACGAGATCAAACCCACCGTGCTCGAACTCGGCGGCAGCGACCCGTTCATCGTGATGCCGTCGGCGGATCTCGACACGGCGGTCAAAACC
>CAVSLH010000004.1:0-202616 GCA_963728815.1 uncultured Actinomycetota bacterium | reverse complement strand
AATTCTCATGAACTGCCCGGCGACGACGGGATCCGCCTCGGTGGCAGTCATCACCCGCTCGAGAAAGGCGTTGGTGATTCGCATCGAGATCGGTCGTGGCCCCACCACTTCCGGAAGGGTCAAATCGGAGCCGACGGCGGTCTGCCAGGCCACCCGGACTTTCCTGGCGGAGCCGCGGAAGAAGCGTCGCGTCAGTCCGCGATCCCCACGGCGCAGACAATCACGCAGCACCGTCGCCTCGATCGCCGCGACCGTCATCCCTTGCCCGTAGATGGGGTTGAAGCTGCACACCGCGTCGCCGACGACCAGCAGACCGCCGGGTGTCCGGCGCATTTTGTCGTAGCGTCGCCAACGGTTCGATGGAACGCGATGGTGAACCACCTCGCCCAGGGACTCGGCCGTTCGAATCGCTTCCAGTACATGCGCAGGAGCGAAATCGGCTGCGAACCTGAGCATGTCAGCACGCCGGCCCGGTGGCTCGGCTCCCGCCAGGGCGCCGACACCGAACATCCAGGTGTCGTTTTCGTTCCTGATCAAGCCGAACATTTTCGGCCGTCCCGGCTCGGGGAACAGAGCAATCATGTGCTCCTTCACGGCGCCTGGAGTGATACGCAGCAGTTGACAGGCGTAGGCGAGCTGCACCGTCAACTCGTCCTCCGAGGGACGGCCATAGCCGAGTTCCTCGAGGAAGACCGGCGTCCGGGATCCCCGGCCGGTCGCGTCGACGACGAGATCGGCGGTCAGCATCGTCTGGTGGTCGCCGGCGCGATCCACCACCCTCGCCCCGGTGACGCGGTCACGATCCGGTGTCGCCGTCAGGCCGACCACGTCGTGGCCCTCGAGGAACATCACGTTCGTAATCGCCTTCACGCGCCGGCGCACATTCCATTCGAGGACCGGCCGGCTCGGAAACAAGATCACCGGTGGATTCGGTGCCGTGCCGGAGCGCACGGTTTGATGTCCGCCAACCGAGAACCACAGCTTGGATAGGTCCCCGTCATCCCAGCTGCCGACGCCCATGGCTGTGAGTTCGTCCACAAATCCGGGGAACAGTTCGTCGAGGATCTGCGTGCACCGCGCGAGGGCGGCGTGGATCAGCCTGCCTTGCGGGACGCCTCGCCGGTTCACCGGATCGGCAGGCAAAATGTCTCGCTCGACCACCGTCACCCGGTCGTAGAAGTCGGCCAGCACACGGGCCGCCAGCAGGCCGCCCATGCTGGCGCCGAGCACCACCGCATGATCGCCGCGTTTGTCCATGACGCACCCCAGACCTCGCTAAAGATGACTGACCGCAGTGTCCAGCGCGACAGGGGCAGGTACCTAGAGTAGTCGGCTACTCGATTTTTGTGGGAGAGCTCGAGTCCTTAGACCGGCGGCGAAGTTCCTGCAGGGCTTTCCAGCTGACCGTTGGCATGTCCAGACCACGCCGGTCGACGTAGCGTCTCCCGGCCCTACGCATTTCTTGGGCCATAGGCCAAAAGACAGTCAGCTGCGACCGCGGCGGCGGCCGGAAGTCGGTGCTGGCGAATACCCACTGATCAGCGCGGCGCTCGAGCCGACCTTTGATTTGCAATTGCTCTCCTGCCAAGCCTCCGCCCGGTGTCGGGTAGAGCCGCGAAGCCGTACCGTGGGCGGGTGGCCAGGACCCGCGACACCGACGCCTGCCCGGGTGCGCTGCAGGTGCACCAGGCCGCCGACGGGCCGATGGTGCGGATCCGGCTGCCCGGCGGCATGATCACTGCCGCCCAGTTGGCGACGCTGTCCGCCGTCTCGAGCGGGTGGGGCTCCGGAACGCTGGAGCTGACCGCCCGCGGCAACGTGCAGTTGCGCAGGATCGCCGAGGTGGCGGCGGTTGGCGACGCGATCGCCGACGCCGGGCTGCTGCCGTCGGCGACGCATGAGCGCGTCCGCAACATCGTCGCGTCGCCGCTGTCCGGCCGGGTCGGCGGGCGGGCAGACGTTCGGGCATGGGTAGGTGAGCTGGACGCGGCGATCTGCGCCGAACCCCGGCTCGCGGAGTTGGGCGGCCGGTTCTGGTTCAGTCTCGACGACAGCCGCGCCGACGTGTCCGGCCTAGCTGCCGACGTCGGCGTGCACGTCTTCGAGGATGGCTGTGCGCTGCTGCTGACGGGGCGGGACACCGGTGTCCGGCTGGCTGTCGACGACGTCGTCAAGACGCTGGTCGGAGTTGCCGTGCGGTTCATCGAGACGCGCGGAAAGGCTTGGCGCGTTAACGAATTGGACGATGTTGCTGGGCTGTGGCCCGGCGTCGAGCTGGCTGCTGCATTGCCGCCCGTCACCAAGCCGCCGGTGGGCTGGATCCAGCAGGAAGATGGCCGCGTCGCGCTGGGCGCCGCGGTTCCGCTGGGCGTGCTACCGGCACGCGTCGCGGAGTATCTCGCCGCACTCGACGCCCCGCTGGTGGTCACGCCGTGGCGATCGGTGCTGGTGTGCGATCTCGACGAAGCTGTCGCCGACGCCGCGCTGCGGCTGCTGGCGCCGCTGGGCTTGGTGTTCGACGAAAACTCCCCCTGGCTGAACGTCAGCGCCTGCACCGGCAGCCCCGGCTGCGCACACTCGGCCGCCGATGTGCGGGCGGACGCGGCGCAGTCGCTGGGCATGGACTCCGCTGTGCATCGTCACTTCGTCGGCTGCGAACGCGCCTGCGGCAGCCCGCAGGCCGGTGAGGTGCTGGTCGCCACCGGAGATGGATACAGACTGCTGAGGTCTTAGGGTGAGCGGGTGCTCGACTACATCCGCGACGCGGCTGAAATCTATCGCCAGTCGTTCGCGGCCATCCGCGCCGAAGCCGACCTGACCCGATTCCCCGCCGATATCGCACGGGTCGTGGTCCGGTTGATCCACACCTGCGGACAGGTCGATGTCGCCGAACACGTCGCCTATACCGACGACGTGGTAGCGCGGGTCAGCGCCGCTCTGCGCAGTGGCGCTCCGGTCTTGTGCGATTCGTCGATGGTGGCCGCGGGCATCACCACCGCACGGCTGCCCGCGGAAAACGAGGTCGTGTCACTGGTCGCCGATCCGCGCGCGGCCGAGCTGGCCGCTCGTCGGGACACCACCCGCTCGGCGGCCGGCGTGGAGCTGTGGGCCGACCGGCTGGCCGGCGCGGTGCTGGCGATCGGCAATGCGCCGACCGCCCTGTTCCGGCTGCTAGAACTGATCGACGAGGGGATTTCGGCGCCGGTCGCGGTGCTGGGCGGGCCGGTCGGATTCGTCGGCTCAGCGCAGTCCAAGCAGGAGCTCATCGACCGCCCGCGCGGAATGTCCTATCTGGTGGTGAAGGGCCGCCGCGGCGGCAGCGCCATGGCCGCCGCCGCCGTCAATGCGATTGCGGCCGACAGCGAATGACAGCCCGCGGCACCCTATGGGGGGTTGGACTGGGGCCCGGCGACCCGGAATTGGTAACCGTCAAGGCCGCTCGGGTAATCGGCGAGGCCGACGTGGTGGCTTATCATAGCGCCCGGCACGGTCGCAGCATCGCCCGCGGAATCGCCGAGCCGTACCTGCGGCCCGGTCAGATCGAGGAGCACCTGATCTATCCGGTGACCACCGAAGTGACCGATCATCCCGGCGGCTACGCCGGTGCGCTCGAGGACTTCTACCACGATGCCACCCGGCGCATCGCCGCCCATCTCGACGCCGGTCTCAACGTGGCGCTGTTGGCCGAGGGCGACCCGTTGTTCTACAGCTCATACATGCATTTGCATACCCGGCTGACGCAGCGGTTCGACGCCGTCATCGTGCCAGGTGTGACGTCGGTGAGCGCCGCGTCGGCGGCCATCGCGACGCCGCTGGTGACCGGAGACGAGGTGTTGTCGGTGCTGCCGGGCACGTTGCCGGTCGCAGAGTTGTCCCGCCGGCTCGCCGACGCCGACGCTGCCGTGGTGCTCAAACTGGGCCGTTCGTATCACAATGTCCGCGAAGCACTTTCGGCGTCCGGCCAGCTTGACGACGCGTTCTATGTGGAGCGGGCCAGCACCCCCGGACAACGGGTACTACCGGCCGCGGAAGTCGACGAGACCAGCGTGCCGTACTTCTCGCTGGCCATGCTGCCGGGCGGCCGGCGGCTTGAACGGCAGCCCCAATTTAAGCAGCCGTCCGGGACCGTCGCGGTGGTAGGCCTGGGGCCCGGCGACAGCGACTGGATGACACCGCAGAGCCGGCGCGAGCTGGCCGCCGCGACCGATCTGATCGGCTACGGCCGCTACCTGGATCGCGTCCCGGCCCGCCACGATCAGCGGCGTCACCCCAGCGACAACACCGACGAACCCGCGCGTGCCCGACTGGCGTGTGCGCTCGCCGAACAAGGGCACGCCGTCGCGGTGGTGTCGTCGGGCGATCCGGGAGTGTTCGCGATGGCCACCGCCGTTCTGGAAGAGGCCAAACAGTGGCCGGGAGTGCAGATCCGGGTGATTCCGGCGATGACCGCCGCACAGGCCGTCGCCAGCCGGGTCGGCGCTCCGCTGGGTCACGACTACGCGGTGATCTCGTTGTCCGACCGACTCAAGCCGTGGAAGGTGATCGCCGAACGCCTTGCCGCCGCGGCCGCCGCCGATTTGGTGCTGGCCATCTACAACCCGGCCTCTAAGACGCGGACCTGGCAGGTCGGCGCGATGCGCGACCTGCTGCTGGCCCATCGCGAACCCGGTACGCCGGTGGTGATCGGCCGCAACGTATCGGGGCCCGACGAAGACGTCAGCGTGGTGCGGTTGGCAGATCTGAACCCCGCCGATGTCGACATGCGCTGCCTGCTGATCGTCGGGTCCTCGCAAACCCAGTGGTACTCAGGCGATTCAGGGGAACGCGTCTTCACCCCTCGCCGCTACCCAGCGTGAAGGGCCATTGCGACAAAATCGAGACGCCACAGTGAGCAAAACAGCTTGCGACCGAATTCCTCCAGGTCAGCCACGCTGGCTCGGGGGGACTGTCCACCCTGCGCCACGTGTTCAGCAATCTCTCGGATCGTGCGACGGCCATCGACGTTCTGCACGAACGGCAACTGAGCCGGGTTGAGACTCATACGCCAGTTCGGCCGAAAAATGTCGGTGCCGTCGAATCCACAACGCATCCGCATCATCGGAACGTAATCGAGGTAGTCATCCGTCGAAAAATCGATTGCGTACTGCTCTTTCGGTCGATCGGGACGGCACGCCATAAATAAATGGTAAGCGTTTGACGTGTTCATGCGTTCCATCACTGACCAGAGCTTGGCCTCAGACAACGCATTTACGGCCGAATAGAAGCCGCTCCCCGGTATCAATACATCGTGCGGATAATACGGTGCCTTGAGGAGCCATCCCTGAAATACGAGACCGGCCGCGGTGACGAGATCAATGCAGTCATCGACAGTATAACTATGCCGGCGATCGTACAGAAACGTATCGACCAGGGCGGCGTCGTCCAGCGCCTGCAATTCCGGTGCTGTTCGCAGATAGCTTTGCGCAAAGTGGTCCGGCGCCAGCCTCGAAATCGTTTCCTTCATCATTGGGATCGATACATCGTCTGGCTGCAAATCAACATCACGAAAGACGGATTCCAGTACCTCGGCTCCGATTTGGCCGTACTTTGCACACAGCATTACAGCCATAACGCCATCCTGCCGCAGGCAACCGGCGAGTGCTTTCATGCCTGCCGCTGGGTCTGGCAGGTGATCCAAAACGCCGGTCGATACAATGAGGTCGAAGTCAAGTCCCAAGGTTGCCAGATCTTCAATCGGGAGTCGATGCAACTTCAAATTCCACAACCCGTGCTTATCCTTGAGATATTGCTGATGGTCCAATGCCGACTGGTCGACATCGATCGCGACAACTCTCGCAGCACGGTTCGTAAACGCAAAAACTGCTGCCTGGTTGGTACCGCAGCCCGCGATAAGAATATCAAGATGGGGCTTGTATTCCCGATCGGGCCATAAAGTCCGTTGGGTGTGGCTGGGGTCGAACCAATCCCAGTTGCTGCGCACCCATCCCTCGACGTCCTGTATTGGTTGTGGGTACCTCCATCGCCGGTACTGATTCACGGGTTACCGCCCTCACCGCCCGCGTTCAGGGCCATCGCGACGAAATCAAGCCGCCACAGCGACTCGAATAACCTCCGGCCGAATTGCTCGAGGTCAGCCACGCTGGCTCCGGGCGACTGTCCGCTCTGAGCCACACTCTCAGCGATCTCTCGAATCGTGCGGCGGCCATCGACATGCTGCACAAACGGCAACTGAACCGGGCTGAGACCCATACTTCCCACAGGCTTGACAATGTTGGTGCCCGAAAGACGGCAATGCAGACGCATTAGCGGAACGTAATCGAGGGAATCAACCGTAGAAAAATCGATTGTGTAGCTTTCTTTCGGTCTATCGGAACGGCAGGCCATAAAAAAGTGACAAGCACCAAAAACGTGAAGACGTTCCATCACGGACCAGAGCTTGCGCTCAGGCAAAGCGTTTATGGCCCGATAGGGCTCGTTTCCCGGTGTAAACCACTTGTGCGGATAATACGGCGTATTGACGAGCCATCCCTGAAACACAAGTCCAGCCGAGGTGACAAGATCGATACAGCCATCGACGTCGTAGCTACGGTCGCGCCCGTGCAGAAAAGTGTCCACGACGGCGCCGTCGTACTGCAATTCCTGTCCTTCTAAATTGAGATAGCTTTGGACGAGGTGATCTGGCGGTAGCAATGAGATCGCCTCTTTCACCGTTTGGACCGATACATCGTCCTGATTTAGCCCCATGTCACGAAAAACCGCTTGCAGCAGTTCGACTCCGATTCGGCCGTACTTTGCATAAAGCGTTAGACCTATAGCGCCATCACGCCGCAGGCAACCGGCGAGTGCTTTCATGCCCGTCAGCGGATCTGACATGTGATGTAACACGCCCGTCGATACAATGAGGTCGAAGTCGAGTCCCAGCGTTGGCAGCTTTTCGATCGGAAGCAGATGCAACTCCAGGTTCCACAGCCCGTGCTTGTCTTTGAGATATTGCTGATGATCCAGTGAGGGTTGGCTAATATCGACCCCCACTACTTTGGCAGCAGGGTTCCGGTACGCAAAAACCGCCGCCTGGTTGGTGCCGCAACCCGCAATAAGAATGTCAAGATCGGGTTTGTATTCCCGATCGGGCCATAAACTCCGGTGAAAGCGCGAAGGGTCGAACCAGTGCCAGATACCCTCCGGCAATCCCTCGAGGTCTTGTATGGGTTGGGGATACCTCCACCGCCGGTACTGGCGGGACACTACATCGGCGAGCGGATCATCATCCACTCGCGGATCGTCTGTTGGATTACGCCGAACTTCCACCCGGCGGATTATATGTGCTACCGCCCTCGCTGCCTGGAAGCGATCGACGTGCGATGCGGTTTGCCTACGCCAGCACTTCGGCAACGCACTTCGCCGCGTCGGCGACCAAAGCGTCGCTGGGTTCGGCGTCATACCCGCCGGCGGCGCGATCGGACATGATCGCGACGATGTGGGGAACGCCGCTGGGCGACCACACAACTGCGACGTCGTTGGCTCGTCCGTAGTCGCCTGTTCCGGTCTTGTCGATCACTTTCCAGTCGGCGGGAAATCCCGCCCGGATCCGCGTGGCGCCGGTGGTGCTGCGCGCCATCCAATCGGTGAGCATGGCCCGCTTGTCCGGGGGCAAGGCATCGCCGAGGACAAGCTGTTGGTAGACAACGCTTATCGCACGCGGAGTTGTGGTATCCCGCTCGTCGCCGGGCGCGTCCCGGTTCAGCTCCGGTTCTTCCTGATCCAAACGGCTCACGGTGTCCCCCAGGTTGCGCAGGTACCCGGTGAACGCCGCCGTCCCGCCGAGGTCGGTCAGTAGGAGATTGGCGGCAGTGCCGTCGCTGCAGCGTATCGCCGCATCACACAACTGCCCGATGGTCATTCCGGTCTGGACATGTTGTTCTGTGATCGGTGAGGTCGACCGGATTTCGGCACTGGTGTAGGTAATCGCGGTGTCGAAGTGGGTAAGTGGATTCTTTTGCAGCACCGCCGCTGCGAGCGGCGCCTTGAATGTGGAGCAGAATGCGAATCGCTCATCGGCCCGGTATGCGATCACGGTGGTTGGGCCGGTTGCAAGCACACACACCCCAAGCCGGGCCTCGTATTTTCGCTCAAGATCGGCAAAGCGACTGGCCATGTCTGGTCCTGCTACCGCGGTCGGCGCAGCGGCATGACCACCGGTCGCGGCGCGGGCACAACCGATCAGCGGAACCAGCATGGCTCCTGCCAGCAGCAGCTCGCGCCGGCCGAAGCCGGTCAGCTTAGCCGTCGACTGTGGATTTGATGCACGCATTCCGTGGAAAAGCCTGTCACAGGTCCACCGCGCGGTCTTTGCGCGCAGATCAGGCGTGCGCAACGATGCAGGGATGCGGTGTGACGTTGCGCGTGAGGCGCTGTCGGCGCGGTTGGACGGCGAGCGTCCGCAGGTGCTCGCGCAGCAGGTCGATGCCCATCTGGAATCGTGCGGCCGTTGCCGCGCGTGGCTGATCGGCGCGGCTGTACAGACTCGCCGGCTGGCCTCGATTGAGCCCGGCCAGGGGCCGGACTTGGCCGAAAAGATCATGTCAAGTCTCAGCGACGGGTCCGCCGCGCCGTATCACCGCTGGATGCGCGTGCTGCGGTCGCGCTACCGGCGGTGGGGCCTCATTGGCGTTGGTGTGTTCCAGGTGGCGATCGCGGCCGCTCAAATCAGCGGAATCGATTTCGGGATGGTGTCGGCCCACATGCACGGGGCGATGTCCGGTGAACATTTGCTGCACGAGTCCACCGCGTGGTTGCTGGCGTTGGGTCTGGCTATGATCGCCGCCGGCATCTGGCCCGTCGCGGCGATCGGTGTTGCGGCGATTGTCGGCGCGTATTCGGTGGCGCTGGTGGGTTACGTGGCGGTTGACGCCTTTGAGGGCGAGGTGACCGCGGCACGCGTCGCCAGTCACGTGCCGGTGCTGCTGGGCCTGGTGTTCGCGTTGCTGGTGGCGCGGGAGCGGGTGGGGGCGCGCAAGCCACGGGTTTCCGATGCCTCCGACGAACAAGCCGGCATCCCCGCCCAGCCCACGGGGGGCCCCACTGGTCGACGACGCGGGCATCTGTGGCCCATCAACCGGTCGTCGCCTGGCCCCATCGCAGGCTCTACGACAACCAGTCGTAGACTGTCCGAGCCCGCGCAACTAAGGTGGATGGCCATGACCGCGTCATGCGACGACGAGGCCGTTACCGCACTCGCCCTGGCGGCTGCACGCGGGAACCAGCGGGCGCTCGAAGCATTTATCAAGGCCACCCAGCAAGACGTGTGGCGGTTTGTCACCTACCTGTCCGACGCGGGCAACGCGGACGATCTGACTCAAGAAACCTTCCTGCGCGCAATCGGCGCCATCGAGCGGTTCACCGGACGATCCAGCGCCCGGACCTGGCTGCTGACCATCGCACGCCGTGTCGTCGCCGACCACATCCGCCACGCCCAATCGCGGCCCCGCACCGCCCCCAGCGCCTATCCCGAACACCTGCTCAACGACCGCCACGCCCGCGGATTCGAAGACCTTGTCGAAGTGACCACGATGATCGCCAGCCTTACCACCGAACAGCGGGAAGCCCTGTTGCTCACCCAGCTCCTGGGGCTGCCCTACGCCGACGCCGCTGCGGTGTGTGGCTGCCCGGTGGGCACCATCCGATCGCGCGTCGCCCGCGCCCGCGATGCGCTGCTGGCCGACGTGCAACGCGACGACCTCACCGGTTAGCGGACTTCGGCGACCCAGTTGGCGGCCTCTTGCACGGTACCCACCGCCGTCACCCCGCCCGGCAATTGCGGGCGCGCCACCATCACCACCGGAATATCAAGCGCGCCAGCGGCATCCAGCTTCGCCCGGGTCATATCGCCGCCGCTGTTCTTGGTGACCAGCGCGTCGATGCGATGCTTACTCAGCAGCGCGAATTCGTCGTCGTAGCGATACGGCCCGCGGGACAGCACCAGCTGGTGATGACGTGGCAGCAAGGTACCGTCCGGCTCGCTGACCGCACGGATCAAAAACCACGCATCGCTGTCGGCGAAGGCCTTGACGCCTGATCGGCCGGTGGTGAGAAAGACCCGCGAATAGCGTTGCTCGGCAACGGTTTCTGCCGCGTCTGTGTCCGATGCCACGACAATGGCGTCACCCGGATCCCACGGCGGGCGGGCCAGCACCAGATGGGGCACTGCTAATTCGCGACAAACTTCGGCGGCATGCGCGGTCATGGTTGCCGCGAACGGGTGGGTGGCGTCGACGACGGCGTCGATGCGTTCATCGCGCAGCCAACGCCGCAGCCCGTCCACGCCGCCGAACCCGCCGATGCGCACCGGGCCGACCGGCAGGGCCGGGTCCGGCACCCGGCCAGCCAGCGAGCTGATGATGTCGACGTGCGGGTGCAGCCGCCTGGCCAATTCCCGCCCCTCGGCGGTGCCACCGAGCAGCAGCACCCGCATCAGTGGGCCCCTTTGCTGCGTCGTGCCACCGAATACAGGTAGCTGTCGGTGAACCCCTCGGCGGCCAGCACATCACCGACGACGATGACGGCGGTCTTGGTGATGTCCGCGTCATGCATCTGCCCGGCGATGCTACAGAGCGTGCCGCGCAGCACCGTCTGCTGTGGCCAGCTCGCGAAAGCCACTACCGCGGTGGGCGTTTCGGGTCGGTAGCCCCCGGTCAGCAGCTGGGGGACGATAGCGTCGATCTGCGCTGCGGCCAGGTGCAGCACCAGGGTGGCCCCGGACTGGGCGAGGGTGGCCAGGTCTTCGCCGGGCGGCATGGGTGTCGACAGGGTAGCCACCCGGGTCAGCGTCACCGTCTGCGCCACCCCCGGGACGGTGAGCTCGCGGCCGAGCGCCGCGGCGGCCGCGGCGAAAGCCGGTACGCCCGGCACGATTTCGTAGCCGATGCCCAGCGCGTCGAGTCGGCGGCACTGCTCGGCCAGCGCGCTGTACAGCGATGGGTCACCGGAGTGCAGCCGCGCCACGTCGTAGCCGGCGGCGTCGGCGCCGGCGAGTTCGGTGACGATCTGCTCGAGCGTCAGCGGACCGGTGTCGACGACTTTCGCGTCGGGTGGACAATGCGCGAGCAGGTCGTCGGGCATGATCGACCCCGCGTAGAGGCACACTTGGCATCGACTGAGCAGACGTTGGCCGCGGACGGTGATCAGGTCGGCGGCGCCAGGGCCCGCGCCGATGAAATATACCGTCACCGCTTGGCCTCCATAGTCATCGCCCACTGGGTGACGGGCATCTGCGGGCGCCAACCGGTGAAGTCGCCCAGCGGCTCGCCGTGATAGTGCTGGAATCGTCGCAGCTCGCCGCCGAAGCGCGAATAAGCCTGCGCCAGTAAGGCTTCCGATTCCGCTGTGACCGCGTTGGCGACCAGGCGTCCATTGGCGGGCAGTTTGTCGAGGCAGGCGTCGAGGAGTCCGGGCTGGGTGAGGCCGCCGCCTATGAAGATCACCGACGGCGCTTCGGCACCGTCGAACGCATCGGGCGCTTCGCCGCGCACGTCGATGCTGACACCGAACGCCGCAGCATTGAACCCGACGTTGAGGCGGCGCCGCTCGTCGCGTTCGAACGCCGCCGCGGTGCAACTCCGCCAACTACGGCACCACTCGACAGAGATGCTGCCTGAGCCCGCACCGACGTCCCATAACCGCTGCCCGGGCCGCGGCGCCAGCGCCGCCAAGGTCACCGCCCGGATCCCGTGTTTGGTGATCTGCCCGTCGTGGACGAACGCGTGATCGGACAATGACGACGTGCGCTCGTCAGGCAGATAGCGGACGGCGATCACGTTGAGATCGTCGACCTCAAGGGGCGCGTCGGCGGCCCACTCCCGCGCGGTGCCGTCGCGGCGACGCTCGGCTGGGCTGCCCAGCTGCTCAAGCAAGCTGACCTGGGAATCGCCACGGCCGTACGCGTTGAGCAGTACCGCGAGCGCCTTCGGCGTGGACCGGTCGCTGGACAGCACGATCGCCTGGCCGCCGCGGCGTACCGCGGTGCGCGGTTGCGCGGTGACCAGACTGATCACCTCGGTGTCGTGAACGTTCCAACCCATCCGCGCGCACGCCAGCGTCACCGCCGACACGTGCGGCAACACCGTGACCCGGTCGGGCCCGAACAACCGGATCAGCGTGCCGCCGATGCCGTGCATCAGCGGATCGCCGCTGGCCACCACATGTACGTCCTCAGCGTGATCGTCGAGCAGCCTTTGCAGCGCGGGCAACATTGGTGACGGCCACTCCCGGCGGGGCGCGGCCACCGTGTCATCGAGCAGGTCGAGTTGTCGCCTGGACCCGTAAATGACTGTGGCCCTTTGTAATTCACGGCGCGATGCGTCCGAAAGTCCCGGCATTCCGTCGGCGCCGATACCGACAACGACGATCATCGCGGCATCCTGCGCCAGACGAACTGCGGCAGCAGCCGCATCACGAAGAACATCGGCCGCAATGCCCACGGGATCCAGACGGTACGCCGCCCGTTTGCCAACGCCCGCGCCGTGGCCTCGGCCACCTGCTCCGGGGTGCTGGACAGCGGCGCGCGCATCATGCCGTGCGTCATGCGCCCGATGACGAATCCCGGCCGCGCGATCAGCAATCGCACTCCGGTGCCGTGCAGCGCGTCGGCCAGCCCGCTGGCGAAGCCGTCCAGGCCGGCCTTGGCAGAGCCGTAGACGTAGTTCGCGCGGCGCACCCGCACCCCGGCCACCGAGGAGAACACCACCAGCGATCCCCGGCCTGCGGTGCGCATGGCGGCGGCCAGGTGGGTGAGCATGCTGACCTGGGCGACGTAGTCGGTGTGCACGATGGCCACCGCGTGCGCGGCGTCGACCTCAGCGCGGGCCTGGTCGCCAAGGATCCCGAAGGCCAGCACCGCGGTGTCGATGGGGCCGTAATCGTCGATGATCGAGGCGACCAGCGGGCCGTGCGAGGCCAGGTCGTCGGCGTCGAACTCCCTGGTCTGCACCGCCGCGGCCCCGGCGGCGAGGAGGGTGGCGGCCTGCTCGCCGAGCCGGTCGGCGTTCCGTGCGGCCAGCACCACCGTCGCCCCGGGAGCCAGGCGCCGCGCAAGCTCAGTGCCGATCTCGCTGCGGCCGCCCAGAATTAGTATCGGACCGGCGCCCGTGTCGTCCACGGCTGCGATTATCACCTGCGCTAGCGTGGGGGCGATGGCGTATACCACCACCCGGCTCACCGATGACGCGCTGGCGTTTCTCTCCGAACGCCATCTGGCGATGCTGACGACGCTGCGGACCGACAATTCGCCCCATGTGGTGGCGGTCGGCTTCACCTTCGACCCCAAGACGCATATCGCGCGGGTCATCACCACCGACGGCTCTCAGAAGGCGGTCAACGCCGACCGCGGCGGGGTGGCCGTGCTCAGCCAGGTCGACGGCGCCCGGTGGCTGTCGCTGGAGGGCCGGGCCACCGTGAACAGTGAGATCGACGCCGTCCGCGACGCCGAGTTGCGCTACGCCCAGCGCTACCGCACGCCGCGGGCCAACCCGCGACGGGTCGTCATCGAAGTCCAGGTGGAGCGGGTGCTCGGGTCGTCGGATCTGCTTGACCGGGGCGGCGGGGAATAGTTTTCGCCTAGTCCCTAATGTCGCGCCAGAGGGTAAAGAGTGGCTTGCCGTCCGGAGCCAGATAAGAATTCTTGATGACATCGACAGTTACATCCAAATAATGTGACAATTCGACTAGCCTATCAGTTGCCGTGATTGCCAGGACCCTTCCGGCGCGATCGATGAGGGTGTGCCGTTCTCGTCCAGCAAATACCTGTTTACCGATGCTGTAGCCCGGTCGCAATTCGTCGCGATGAAATGGCGTCCTTATGTGCGGCAGGTTCCGATAACTTCGGACCGAGCCGCCAAACTTCCCATATAGATATATTTCGATGATCGGCATCGATTCTGCTGCGAACTCATACGTTTCGGCGCCCATGCGGTCGGATGACGTGATGACATACCAGCCATCGACAACGTCGATGAAGTAACGAACTTCGCCGCCTGTATTCCAAATAACTGTTCGGCCATCATCGGTTTGCGATCCTTGAATCATATCCAGCCCAGAGAGCCGGATCCACGCTTGTAAGTCCAGTGAAAGATCCACACCGCTTGTCACTACCGCAACACTCCTACGTTGATGAGTTCAGTGACATTCCGCACTTCGCCCTCGTCGTCGAATATCCGAACTTGGATCGATCCGCCCGGTTGGCCCACCCCGGGCGCGACCTCTGACACCTCAATAGTCCACCCTTCTGGCAGCTGACCGAATGTATATGCGTGGTGCTCAGGAAGGGAATTGACGTGGAGGGCACGTTGTTCCCACGAGGCCGGTTGACCGTCTTCCATAACCGCCAGGTATTTACCATCATTGTCGCCGACGCGATCAAGTCGATGACCATAATCTCTTAAGTACTGCGCAGGGTCTGTGTAGGCAACCCGTGTCCCTGGTACCGCGCCGTCGTTAAGCGGATAATTGAACCATTGTTGGCCAGCATCTCCTAACTTATTAAACCGTTCGGCATATTCTTGCTCGGTATACGCATGCCCTTGCGGATCGCGGCCAAATGGTGCCTTAGGATCGTCAATAAGTTTCGCAACCTCTCGATTAATCATACTAGGATCAGCCGGGTCATCCGTAAAATCCCAATGCTTCGACAACGGTTCACCGTAGTGCGGGTCGGTTGGTTGATCCGGTAACCGATGCCACCCCTCGCCGGAAGGCTCATGAGAATGCACGGGATCCTGACGCTCGCCACCGCCGCCAGGTCCGGGAGGCGTGCCGTCGGGATGGGGTTGTCCGTGTGGGTGGGTAGCCGGGCCACCACCGTCGCCGGGCCCGTGCGGGCCACCACCGTGCGGTGCCGGCAGTTCGGATGGCCGACCGCCCGAGGGCGTGAACTGGGGGGCTGATGCGTGGGGCGCCGTCGGTGCGAGGGCCGGCGACGGCTGTGGCGAGGGCGCTGCGGCTGGTGCTGGTTCAACTGGAGAGCCGCCGGGCGAGACCGGCACCCGAGCCGGCGGATCTTCAGCCAACTGCGGAACAGTCGACGGCAGGTGCTCCACCGGCGCAATGGGCACCGGCACCGGTTCATGCGGTCCGGCTGCCGGCACCGGCGCGGGTTCATGCGGACCGACCGGCGGCCTCGGCCACTCCGGAGGCGCTGACCCGGGCGGGACGGTTGGCGACTCGGTTGGGCCCTTGCCCGCCGCCGCGGTTTCCATCGGGCGCGGTGTGGGCTCAACCGGCGCCTCCGGTGGCCCCGTAGATGGCAAGCCCACCGGACGACCGCCGACCGCAGGATCCGGTTTGGGCAGATCCCCGCCAAGGTTTTCGAGGTCTTTGGTCAGACCGCTGCCTGCCTTGCCGATATCACCCAACGCTCTGCTAGCACCCGCGAACTCCCCGACCTCCCCGACCGCACCTCCGGCACCCTCAACAGGGCCCTCACCCGCGGCGATTTCATCGGCGGCCGCGGCGCCACGCGCTGCCGCCCCCGCACCGCTCGCCCCCGCCTTGACAGCCCCAGCTCCCGTGACCAGCGTCGCGATGTCGAAGAGGTTTTCCCCGAACCCCAACCCCGGCCGATCCCTACGCCAATCATCCAGATGCAGCAAACCCTTGAACATCTCTTTATCGGCTTCAGCAGTCTCTTGCGGGTTAAGAAAGAGATTGAGCAAACCCGTTTTGGTCATGCCCTTCCACGTGGCTACCGCGCCCTGAGGATCGATGAGGAACCGGCGTGGGTCGAGCTGCTCGGCGGTCTGTACAAGCCCGACCGCTCCCTTGAAAACGCCCTCTTCCGTGTTGACAAAGGTGTCGAACACAGTCGCCACTGGGTTGCCGACGTCCTTGCCCAGGAAATGAGTGAACTCGCCGCGCATGAATTTCTCCATGCCGCGCACCCAGCCATCGATGATCTGCGTCCCCATCTTCATGACCTGCTCGTGGGCCCGCGCTTCGCGTTTCATGTTGTGCAACACGGCATTGATGTCCGCGGCGATCTTTTTGATCTCGTCAAGCGCGTCGCCGTCTAAAAACGACACCACCTCATGCCACAGGCCAGACACCGACCCCAGCCGGTGCAACAGCTCCCGGATCGCGTTCTGGGCGTGGGCCACTTGGTCGGCGAAATCGTCCAGCTCGGTGGCCAGCTTCCCGCATTGCGCGCCCAGACTGGCCATGTCAGTGCCGATCGTCGACAAGACGGGCTCAATCAGCGCACCTTCGGGGATCTGCTGCCCGGCAACGGCCGACTTCGGTCCGTTCAGCGCATCCAGCACCCCGCTTAGCGCCGCACCGAAGGCACGCCAACGCCCCGCGGCCGCGTGCAGCGCCGCGACATCACCGTTGGGCCACACATCGTCGAGCAATGCCTCCACCACCGCCCAAAGCAGTGGAGCAGCCACGCCTGGACCCAACGTCCCCGGCGGACCGGGGGCCGTGATCTTGACCGGTTCGCTCGGGGCGGGCAACACACCGGCACCGCCGCCTAGCGTCGAAGCCGCTTCGGCCTTCGAGTAATTCGAAGCGCAAAGTTGTATCTTGGCCCCGTTGTACCGAAGCGCATTGATCCCGGCCGCCGCCCCTTTCAAGAGCGACTCCGCCGCGTCCTGATACGCCAGACCGAACACCTCGCCGGCCGCATCCTGGCCAGTATTAGCCGCAAAGCCGGCCGTCAATGAGCCCAGCGCCGCAGCCACACCATCACCAGCGGCAACCACGGCGGTGCCGGCAGCCGACAACGCCTCTGGATCAACCGCCAAGGGAGCCACGCGCGGAATTCTCGCCCACGCCGTCCGGCGCCGCTATTCACCCAAGCCCCGCAGCAAAGCTAGCCATAACGCCCCACCGCCACAACTCACACGACAGGTGCAGGACTCCTATCGCCCACGTGGTTTGGCGATTCGCCCATCACCCGGATCGGACGCGGGAAGAGCGGCACTGAATTGACCAGCAACCGCGCCGTAGTTAACCTCACCAACAGCTCATAGGGGGCGGAGTGACCGGCCAGCCACGACGGAACCTCGTCGCCGCTCGGAACGGGTAGCGATGTTCGTTGACAGTGGATTGCTGCACTCGGGGGCCAATGAGGCCCACTGCGCGGGTGGGCACGCCCAAGACGGGGCCGACGACATGGATGAGCGCAACGCCGCGAAACTGCGGACGGTGCGATGCAACTCCGATACATAAGCATCGCGCGGCTTATCGCCGAAGCCGGCGGAGATCCCTGGGCGATCAACCAGAGCCTGCAGGCTGGTCGCCCGGCACAGATATCCGACCTGGCGCAGGCGTTTCATGATGCGGGCCGGTACACCACCGAGTCCAGCGCTGCATTCGACGAGGCCCGTCGCCGCTTTGAGGTGTCCTGGAATCGGGAGAACGGGGAGCACCCGATCAATGACTCCGCCGAAGTGCAGCGCGTGACCAAGTCGCTTGGCCTGCAGTCCGCGCAACTGCCCAAAATCGCCGTCGACCTGGAAAACATTGCCGCCGCCCTGGCCGAAGCGCAACGAACCTCCGGGTGGTACATCTCGGCGCTCGAGGATGACCTGGAAGATATCG
Organism: uncultured Actinomycetota bacterium; assembly: GCA_963728815.1. GTDB lineage: Bacteria > Actinomycetota > Actinomycetes > Mycobacteriales > Mycobacteriaceae > Mycobacterium. Next base: position 185,027 of record CAVSLH010000004.1, on the reverse strand, counting down.
ACTGCGAGATCGGTGAGGCGCTCGATGACGGCGACGACGAAGATGCCGATGATCTTTGCGAGGACGCCGTTGCTGAGACGAGCGCAGTGCTGGCCCAGGTCAAGCAAATTCGCGACGGCTACTCGGCGACGTTGCAGAACGCGCTCGCCATTCTGCGAGCCGACGGAGGCGACCCGGCGGAGATAAAAGGGGCGGACGAGCTTTTGATCCCGCCGCCGGACACCAGTCCGGAGCAGGTCAAGCGCTGGTGGGGTTCGCTCAGCGAAGAGCAGAAGCGCCTGTTAATCGATCAGCACCCGCAGGAGTTGGGCAACCTCGACGGTATTCCGGCCGAGGTGCGTGGGCAGGTCAACCTGGCGGTGATGGCCGACGACCTTCGCAGGGTCGAGGATGCAGCCCGACAGTACGGGGTGTCACCCGAAGGGCTTAGGGACAACGCGCTCAACAACGTGGACAACGACGTGTTCACCAACCCCGGAAAGTACGGGCTTTCGGCCACCGGTATCACCAGGTATCAGAACGCGGTGAAGACCAACCAGGGCCTCGACCACGACAAGGGAACCAACCCAGACCACCCGCGGCCCGTCATGCTATGGGCATATGACCCACTGGCTTTCAACGGTAAGGGCAGGGCGGCGATCGCGATCGGTAACCCAGATAGGGCGCGGAACACGGCCGTCATCGTGCCGGGCACGAACAGCAGCGTGAAGGGGGGGTGGCTGTTCGATGGGCACAACGACGCCATCAACCTCTACGACCAGTCGTCGAAAGCCGATTCCAGTAATTCCACCGCAGTGATCGCCTGGATGGGCTATGACGCCCCGGAGTTCAATTTTCAGCATCCGGATCAAGCCATCGCCGACCCGTCGAAACTGCAACAGGTCGGCACCCCATGGATGGCGCGCCAGGGAGGCGCGCTGCTGGCGGCCGATGTCAACGGCCTGTCGGTTACCCATGACGGCTCTATCCCGTCGCATGTGACCGTCATCGGGCATTCCTACGGGTCGACGACGGTGGCCGACGCGTTCGCCAACAGCGGCATGCGTGCCAATGACGCCGTGCTGATCGGCTGTCCGGGAACCGATTTGGCGCACAGCGCCGCCGACTTTCACCTCAACGGCGGAAAGCTTTATGTCGGTGCGGCATCGACCGATGCGATCAGTTGGATCGGCGAATCAGGCAGCAGTGTGCCCAATGCGATCAACGACGCTCTCGGCGACCCGGTCGGGCCGTTGGCGGGGCTGGGCGCAGACCCGGCCCATGCCGGATTCGGGTCGGTGCGGTTTCGCGCCGAAGTCGCCGGCTCGCAGAGCGTTGTTCCCTGGTTCAACGATCATTCGCACTACTACGACATGGGCAGCGAAGCGCTGCACAATATGACTGGAATTGCCACCGGTCACGGCGATAACTTGGCAAACGAAGGCATGCTGGCGCCGCCCAGGGACGAAGAACGGTTCTCTACACCGAGCGAGGTGAAGACGCCCTTTGGTACGATCCACCTCCCGCATGTCGAAATTCGAACACCTGTCACTGTCGACCCGGAGTGGGACCGGCCGGGAGATTCGGTCACCGGAGACCATGATTTCAAATAGCAGCTTTGGACGTCGATCGGCGCGGCCTGCTGCCGCGGCCCTCGCTGCGGTGGTCTTTGCTTTAGGAGGTTGTTCGCCGATGTTTCCGTTTGGGCATGACCCGGATCATCCTGCCCAGCCGCTCTCAAATGAACAGACCATGGCTCAAGTGATCGAGCCGGCCAAGCAGATCGCCAAAGTGGCTGGACTGCAGGATGTTTCAGGAGGCTTCAGCTGGGAGTCTTGTAACGACCAGGGAGACCCGCCCTACCGCGGCCGGGTCGACATGACGTTCGTCGTACCCACTGGTGTCGACCACGGCGCCTACTTCGAGCAGATCGCCGGGACGATGGTGGCCAAAGGCTGGTCAGCTGGCGCGCCATCGGGCCAGCACCCGTTCGGCACGGTGATCCACAAAAACGGTGTCATGGCAATCATCGGCATAAGCCCCTTCCTCGGCGCAGACGGAGCCGTCCAACTTTTCGGCGAGTGCCGCAACATGAACGACCACCGTAATGACAGCAATGGGTTCAGCATCAAAGATCAGCTGCGTGGGGGATGAGGACTCGCCGAGCCCACCGCCCGCTTCTCCCCGATCAGCGTGATGCGGTGCCGCCCGGGCGGCACCGCAACGGTCGGCCCGGCCGGGTGACCGTCGAGTTGCACGTCGGCCCCGGCGTGTAGCCCGGCAAGCGTGATCTGCGCGGCGGTGTCGGTAGCCACCGCGATCGTCGAGGACGGCAACGAGGCCAGCCCTGCCCGTTCGATATCCACTGTGAGGCTGGCGACGCCGGTGAGGCGCAGCGTCAGATACGGCAGCGCGCCGACGGGCGGTCCCACCTGCCAGTCCAGCTCGCTGTACACCCCGGGGGTCGGGTCGAAGTGTGGGACGAAGCCGCGATGGTGCCGAACGCTGTGCGTCGGGTCCGGCCGGGCATACGAACGCGCGTCGACTTCGGCGATGGCCCCGCGCCGCGCCGTCACCCCAGGGTCAGCGGTTAGCGCCGACAACCACCACACCTGGTGGGGCCCGATGCCCAGGTCGGCCCGCACCAGCCGGGGATACCAGGCGAACGTGATGTGTCCCGGATCGCCTTGGCGCAGACCGGTTCCCATGTGCTCGATCGGATCCTCGAACTTGTCCTGAAAGATCCAGGCGATGTGATCCTCGAGCGGGTAAACGGTGAACCGATGGCGATAGCCGAGCCGGTCGAGCTCGAGCACCTGCTCGGCCACCGAGGCGAACGGCACCAGTTCATCGATCAGCCCGTGGGCGATGACATACGGCAGCCAGCGGGCGTTCACCAGCAGCTTCCAGGTGTCGCCCTCGCGGGCACAGGGCGAGTCCGGGTCGAGGTCGGCCGGCAGGTCGATGTCGGGCAGCAGCCGCACGCCGCACGCCGGCGGCCCCGCCAGCACCACCGCCTGCGCGAACACCTCGGGGTAGGTCAGCCCCAGCTTGTACGCTGCGTAGCCACCCATCGAATAGCCCGAAATCACCGTGCGATTGGGGTCCGTGCCCAGCTGTTCGGCCACCCGCGCCCACACTTCCCAGACGTCGAGTTCGCCGGTGTCGAAGTACCAGGTCGATGGGCCTCGGGCCAACGGCGTGACCACCACCGAGTCGCGGGTCTCGCACACTTCGTGCAAAAGGCGGGGGTCGATCGCGGCGAACTGGGTTTGCCCGAGCGCAAGCGAGTGCAGCAGCAAGGTCAACGGCAGCACGCGACCGGGCGCGTGTGACCCGTATTTGGACGGCAGGCATATCGAATAGGGCTGGACCCGCCCGAGGAACTGCGGCTTAGTGCTCAGCACATCGCCTGCGGCTAAACCTTGTCTTAGGCCCTGCCCCAGCTCGACCGAGGACACGTACCACCGGGTCGACGCGCCGGTGACGACGGGTTCGGGCCTGGTTTCGCCGGCCGCAAGCTGGTCCCACGCAAGGGTGAGCGCGAACTCTGACACGTCGCCGCTGGTCAGGGCTGCAGCTTGGGCCGCGTCGGACCAGAAGTTCAGATGCGGCGGCTCCTGCTCGTTGGTGCGAAACGCGATGTTGTAGACGTTGGGTTGCCCGGGCAGCGCACCACGTTCACCGGGCACGTCGGCGAACCCATCCCCCGCGGCGTTGGCCAGCCCCGCGGCCAGCCGGACCGTCCAGCTGCCGGCAGGTTCGACCAGCGACCGTGGAACGTGCGCCAGAAACGACCGCGATCCCATGTCGACCGCGTGCCCGACCGGCGTCGAGTCCTGCGTGGTCAGGTCGATCAGCCGAGCACCCGCGCCTGAGATCAGCAACGCCATGTCGATGCCAGCGGAGCGCACACCGGCCCCGGCCGGCCAATCCTGCGAACCAGCCCGGTCGGGGTCGGTGTCGAAGGTGAACAGTGCGACGGGCACCGAGGCGTCCAGCAGCGTGTTCCAGTCGATCCGCCACCAGGTGTGGGTCTCGGTGAGCCCGATGGCGGCGCGGAAGATGTCGGCGCCGTTGCGGGCCGCGGGCCCGTCGGGATAGACGTAGGTGCCGCGCGGCGGCGCCTGAATTTTCAGGTCTCCGACCGGAAGGCCCGTCGCGCCGTGGTCGTCGTAGAGGAAGTCGGTCCAGAACAGGGCACCGCCTGCCACGCGGCCTACGCCGCAGGTGCGCGGAAACTCCTCGCCGAACGGCCATCCCGACGGCGCGGGAAGCTGCGGCTCGGGCCGCCGCGCCGCAGGTGGCACCCCCTCGGGCATCCCGTCGACCACGATGAGCTCGGCTGGAGGTGCCGGTGAGGGTGGGACGGGGTGCACCACCGCGTCGGTGATATGACGAGCAATACGGATCGGAAGCAGCGCTAGGTCCAGGATTGACACGACGCCAACCTACGCGGCGAGGATGTCGTGATCGTTAAGACACCGGAACCACGATCAGCTCGTGCGGCCGGTTGTTCACGGCCAGCGCCCCTTCTTCGGTCACGATGACGATGTCCTCGATGCGCGCACCCCACCGACCCGGGAAGTAGATGCCAGGCTCGATGGAAAATGCCATGCCCGGGGCCAGCCGCAGGTCATTGCCGGCGACGACGTAGGGCTCTTCATGGACTGACAACCCGATACCGTGCCCGGTGCGGTGCACGAAATACTCCGCGAGTCCGGCCTCGGCCAGCACGTCGCGAGCGGCGGCGTCGACCTGCTCGGCGGTCACGCCTGGACGAACCGCGTCAAACGCCGCGCGTTGGGCCCGTTGCAGTATCGAATATTGTTGCGCCACATCGTGACTGGGTTCGCCGATGCTGTAAGTGCGGGTGGAGTCGGAGTGGTATCCGGGTTCGTAGCTGCCTCCGATGTCGACGACGACGATGTCCCCCACCCGCAGTTCGCGGTCTGAGTACCCATGATGCGGGTCGGCGCCATGCGGGCCGGAGCCGATGATGATGAATGCCACCTCCGAATGCCCTTCGGCGACAATCGCTTCGGCGATGTCAGCGGCGACGTCGGCCTCGGTCCGGCCCGGGATCAAAAACTCCGGCACCCGGGCATGCACCCGGTCGATGGCCGCACCGGCCTTGCGCAGCGCGTCGATCTCAGCTGCCTCTTTGACCATCCGCATCCCGCGCAGCACGTCGGTGGCCAGTACCGGCAGCACGCCGAGCACACCGGCCAGCGGCAACAGGTGCAGCGCCGGCATGGAATCGGTGACGGCAGTCGCGGCAGGGGCGCCGCCCAAAGCGTCACTCACCAACTGGTATGGGTCGTCGCCGTCGACCCAATCCCGCACGGTCAGCCCCAGTTCCATAACGGCTGACTCTTTGAGCGAGGCCAGCTCCAGCCGCGGCACCACGACCGTCGGCTCACCAGATGCCGGCAACACCAGCGCGGTGAGGCGCTCGAACGTCTGCGCCCGCGAACCGACGAGGTAACGCAGGTCGTAGCCCGGGGTGATCACCATTCCGGCGAGGCCAGCGTCGGCGGTGGCGGCGGCCGCCGCCGTTAGCCGGCTGGCATACACCCCGGCGTCGAATCGGCGAGAATCCATGGCAGCCAGGCTAACCGCGCCGTGCACGCGCTGGCAGGATAGCCGGCATGCCCGCACCCCTTGTGCTGCTCGACGGCGCCAGCATGTGGTTCCGCTCCTACTTCGGGGTGCCGTCGTCGATCACCGCGCCCGACGGCCGGCCGGTCAACGCCGTCCGCGGATTCATCGACTCGGTTGCCGTGGTGATCACCCAACAGCGGCCCCGCCGGCTGGTGGTGTGCCTCGACCTGGATTGGCGGCCGCAATTCCGGGTGGACCTCATCCCGTCCTACAAGGCCCATCGGGTGGCTCAAGAAATCAGCCGGCCGGGGCCCGCTGGCGAGCCCGACATCGAGGAAGTGCCCGACGAGCTGACACCACAGATCGACATGATCATGGAACTGCTGGACGCATTCGGGATCCCGACCGCAGGCGCACCAGGTTTCGAGGCCGACGACGTCTTGGGCACGCTGGCGGCCCAGGAACAAAGCAACCCGGTCGTTGTGGTCAGCGGGGACCGCGACCTGCTGCAGGTGGTCGCCGACGATCCCGTCCCGGTTCGGGTGCTCTACCTGGGCCGCGGGCTGTCGAGAGCCACCTTGTTGGGGCCCGTCGAGGTGGCCGAGCACTATGGGGTGCCGGTGGATCGGGCCGGCCCCGCCTACGCCGAACTCGCGCTGTTGCGCGGCGACCCGTCCGACGGCTTGCCGGGTGTACCCGGCGTCGGTGAGAAGACGGCGGCCACCCTGCTGGCTCAGCACGGCTCGCTAGAACAGATCGTTGCTGCTGCACACGACCCGAAATCCAAGATGGCCAAGGGTCTGCGGACGAAACTCTTGGCCGCCGCCGACTACATCGAGGTCGCGGGCCCGGTGGTGCGGGTCGCCACCGACGCGCCCGTCACGCTTTCGACGCCCACCGACGCGCTACCACTCGTCGCCGCGGACCCGGCACGCACCGCCGAGCTGGCGACTCGACTGGGCGTCGGGTCATCGATCACGCGCCTGCAGAAAGCGCTCGATACGCTGCCCGCGTGACGAGCTACTGGGGCCGACCGACCTCGTAGGTGCCCTTGTTGTCCTGGAAGGTGACCGTCACGTGCTTCTTCGCGCCGTCGATGCTGACGCTGCAGTCGAAGGTGCCGCCCTTCTTCACGATGGGGTCTGTGCCGCCGTTGCAATTGACGTCTTTGACGTTCTTCGCGCCGTACCCATTGGTCTCGTCGGTGAGGACCTGCTGCACGCCGGCCTGAGCCTTGTTGACGTCCAGTTTGGTGGTGACGAACCATCCTGGCCACAGGAAACCGAGCACCAGAACGGCCCCGATAACGAGTACGCCGAATGCCGCCGCTATGCCGCCGATCAGTGCACCCGAACGCTTCTTGCCCGGTTGTTCGTAGGGCTGGAACTGCTGCGGGTACTGGCCGACCTGGCCCGGCTGACCGTATTGGCCTGGCTGACCGTATTGGCCGGGCTGACCGTATTGGCCCGGCTGGCCGTACTGGCCAGGCTGCGGCGGGTACTGGCCGTACTGGCCGGGCTGACCGTACTGACCGGGCGTGCCGAACTGGGTGGGCTGCGAACCGAACTGCTCCGACTGCCCATAGCCGGGCGTAGCCGGCGGGTACTGCTGCGGATACGACTGCTCAGCCGGCGGTTGGTACTGCGGATACTCGGGGGGCGTGTACGCCGGGGCCTGCCACGTCGCTTCCTGGGTTGGCGGCTGCTGTTGCCAGGGCGATCCCACCGGTCCCACCTGAGTCGGCTGGTCCGAGGATTGCTGTTCGGCACCCTGGCCCGGCGGCTGCCACGACTGATTCGGATCTGATCCCTGCGGTCCGCCCATCGTCTCTCCTCGGTCCCTTGACAATCCCTTGATTCGGTTCCGGATGTAACCGTAGCTCCGGCTCAGCCTACCCGGCGTCAACTGCGACAACGCCGCGCCGAATGTCATTGATAGCGCGCTTGGCTGTAGTCCGCAGGTCAGGGTCAGGGGCAACGTTGCGAACTTGGTCCAGCAGGTCGAGCACCTGCCGGCACCAGCGCACGAAATCCCCCGCCGACAACGGGGAACCAGTGCCCGCCGCATCGGCAGCGGCCAAAGCCGCAGCCAGATCGCCGGTCTGGGCCCAACGGTAAATGATGCCGACAAAGCCGTCGTCTGGTTCACGACTCGGGGCGATCCGGTGCCGTTGCTCATCGGCGCGCAGGGTAGTGGAAAGCCTCGATGTCTGACGCAGCGCCTGCCGTAAGCGCGGAGTGGGCACCTCGGTGGCAAACGGGTCGCTGGGGCCGTCACCGCCCCGCGTCTCGTACAGCACCGCCGAGACCACTGCCGCCAACTCGGCGGGAGGCAGGCCCGCCCACGCGCCGGTGCGCAGGCATTCGGCAACCAACAGGTCACTCTCGCTGTAGATGCGGGCCAACAACCGGCCGTCATCGGTGACTTGGGGATCCGTGGCAGAACCTTGGATGAAGCCACGCTCGGTGAGCAGCCCAACGATCCGGTCGAAGGTCTTGGCCAACGAGTTCGTGGCGACGACCACCTTCCTCTCCAGCTGCGCGTTGTCCCGTTCGATGCGCAGGTAACGCTCGGTTTGGCGGATCTGGGCCTCGAGGCCCGGCGCATTGTGTGCGGGATGACGACGCAATTGCGCCCGCAACGACGCCAGTTCCGGATCGTGAAATGCACCCTCCTTCTCCCCGGCACCGGCGCGGCGTCCAGCAGGAACCGGCAGCCCGGCGGCGGCCGATCGCAACGCCGAGGCCAGATCGCGCCGGACCCTCGGCTGGCGGTGTTCGACTCGCTTGGGCAATGTCATCGACCCGACCGGCGCCGACGCACCCGAATAATCCGCCGATGAAATCCGCCCCGCCCATCGGTGTTCGGTGAGCACCAATGGCCGGGGGTCGTCGCCGTCGCGGGCGGACTCGAGGACCACCGCCAGCCCGCCACGGCGGCCGTGGGTGATGGTGATGATGTCGCCTCGGCGCAGCGCGGCCAGCGCATCGCTGGCCGCCTGCCGTCGTTGCATCCGGGACGCGCGGGCCTGCGCGCGTTCCAGTTCGGACACCTGCGCGCGCAGCCGGGCGTATTCGAGGATCGGGGCATCTGGCCCGCCCAGGTCGGCAGCGATCTCGTCGAGTATCCGTTTGCCGCGCTCGATGCCACGGACCAGTCCGACGACGGATCGGTCGGCCTGATACTGGGCGAACGACTGCTCCAGCAGCCGGTGCGCCTGCTCAGGTCCCATCCGGTGCACCAGGTTGATCGTCATGTTGTACGACGGCGCGAACGAACTGCGCAGCGGAAAGGTGCGGGTGGAGGCCAGACCGGCCACCTCGGACGGTTCCACATCCGGATTCCAGATCACCACCGCGTGACCCTCGACATCGATACCGCGCCTGCCAGCGCGACCGGTCAGCTGCGTGTACTCCCCTGGCGTCAACGGCAAATGCTGCTCGCCGTTGAATTTCACCAGCCGCTCCAGCACCACCGTGCGGGCGGGCATATTGATGCCAAGCGCCAAGGTTTCGGTCGCGAACACCGCCTTGACCAGGCCCGCGGCGAACAGCTCCTCGACGGTGTGCCGGAATGCCGGCAACATCCCGGCGTGGTGGGCCGCCAAACCGCGCAGCAGCCCCTCCCGCCACTCGTAGTAGCCGAGCACCGCCAGATCGGAATCCGCGAGGTCACCGCAGCGATGCTCGATCACCTCCGCGATCTGGGCGCGCTCCTCCTCGGTGGTCAGCCGCAGCGGCGACCGCAGGCACTGCTGGACCGCGGCATCACAACCGGCCCGGGAGAACACGAACGTGATCGCCGGCAACAGCCCTTCGGAGTCCAGTTTCGCGATCACCTCCGGCCGCGCGGGCGGCCGGTAAAAGCGCGGCCGCCCCTGACCTCCCCTTGCCGTGGCCCTTCCGGGCCTGCCATGCCGGCGAGGCTGCCAGTCGGACATCCGGTCCGCCTCGCGGCGATGCGCGATGTGGCGTACCAGTTCCGGGTTGACGCGCGGTTCGGGTTTGGTGTCGGCTGCGTCTGTCTCGTGACTTGTCCGGTAGTCGAAGAGGTCGAAGAGCCGCTTGCCCACCAAGACGTGTTGCCACAGCGGCACCGGCCGGTGCTCGTCGACCACCACGGTCGTGTCGCCCCGCACGGTCTGGATCCAGCCACCAAACTCTTCGGCGTTGCTCACCGTCGCCGACAGACTGACCACCCGCACCTCGTCGGGGAGATGCAGGATGACCTCCTCCCACACCGGACCCCGCATCCGGTCGGCGAGGAAATGTACCTCGTCCATAACCACGTAGGAAAGTCCTTGTAGCGCAGACGAATCGGCGTAGAGCATGTTGCGCAGCACTTCGGTGGTCATCACCACTACAGGCGCATCGCCGTTGACCGACAGGTCACCGGTCAGCAGCCCGATCCGGTCGCGGCCGTAGCGCGCCGTGAGATCAGTGTGCTTCTGGTTGCTCAGGGCCTTGAGCGGCGTGGTGTAAAAGCACTTGCCACCAGCCGCCAGCGCCAGGTGCACGGCGAATTCGCCGACCACTGTCTTGCCGGCGCCTGTCGGCGCGCAGACCAGCACACCGTGGCCGTGTTCGAGCGCCGCACAGGCCCGCTGCTGAAAGTCGTCGAGCGAAAAGGGCAGTTCCGCGGTGAACCGGGCCAGCTCGGCCCCCAGATCGGTCACGCCGCCGCCGTATTGCCCGAGGGTGCGCAGTTGTACGTCAACATCGGCGTGTCGGCGTACTGGGGGCACCTCCCGCTTGCGGGGGAACACGCACACTCGCGCCAAAAAGGGCAGTTATGTGACATCGTCATGGGGCCCGGCAACGAACGACGGCTCCGGTATCGGCGAGGGCGGCTCGATGACCGACGCTTCGTCGTCGGGAATCATGGCTTCCCGCTTGGCTTTTCGCTTGTCGTGCAGCCGGGCGATCTGGATGGCGAGCTCCAGCAGCACGGTCAGGGCCGCCCCGAGCGCAGTCATCGAAAACGGATCGGATCCGGGCGTGAACACGGCAGCGAAGACGAACATCGTGAAGATCAAACCGCGCCGCCAAGACTTGAGCCGCTGATAGGTCAACAGACCGGCCATATTGAGCATCACGATCAGCAGCGGGAATTCAAAGCTGACCCCGAAAACCACCAGCAGATTCAACAGGAAGCCGAAATACCTGTCGCCGGACAGCGCGGTCACTTGCACGTCGCTGCCGACGGTCAACAAGAAGCCCAGCGCCTTGGACAGCACCAGATAGGCCAGTACGGCACCGCCGACGAACAGCACGGCCGCCGGGATCACGAACGCCACCGCGAAGCGGCGTTCCTTCTTGTACAGGCCCGGCGTAATGAACGCCCAGAGCTGGTGGAACCACACCGGACAGGCCAGCACGATCCCGGCCGTCATCCCGACCTTGAGTCGCAGCATGAATTGGTCGAACGGCGCTGTAGCCAGCAACCGACACTGCCCGTCTGCGGTGATATCCGCACGCGCCGACTGCGGCAAGGAACAGTAGGGATGCCGCAGCCACTCGCCGAGGCTTTCCACCCCGAAGACTGAATGCGAGTACCAGACGAACCCGAAAATCGTGGTGATCAGGATCGCGCCCAGCGAGATCAGTAGCCGGGTACGCAGCTCCGTCAGGTGGTCGACCAGCGACATCGTCGCGTCAGGATTGGTGCGACTGCGCCTCAGGCGAGGGTTGAGTCGTTTGAGTAGACGGGCGCCGCGCACTGACGCCCTGAAACCGTTCACGACGTTCGGTCAGTGAAGCTCGGGCACCGCGACGGTGATGCCGGGCTAGGCCGGCCGTGCCTCGGTGTGACCTTGCTCGGTAGCCGCTGGAGGGTCGACTCGCTGCGACTGCACGGGCGCGGGGGTCGGCGCGGGCGTCTCCAACGCAGACGGTTCCGCTTTGGTCTCGTTCTGCATTTCACGGATCTCAGACTTGAAGATGCGCATCGACTTGCCCAATGAGCGCGCCGCATCGGGGAGCTTCTTGGCACCGAACAGCACGATCACCACGACAGCGAGGATCGCCCAGTGCCACGGACTAAGACTGCCCACTTTGATTACCTCCAGACGTCCACCCGATGCTACCGCAGCAGAGCCAAGTGCCGGTGCGCCCGCGCCGCTGCACAGTGGCTCCTGGGCAGCATCACGCCTGCACCGCGGCCTGATAGGACTCCAAGGCCGCCGCCGCGGAATTCCGTACCCGCTGCGCAAGCGACTCTGGCGCGAGCACCTGCACAGCCGACCCAAACCCCAGCACCAGGCGCGTCATCCAATCCTCGGAGGCATAGGTCATGACTGCCTCACACGATCCGTCCGGCAACTCGCGCACCTCCCGCATCGGGTAGTACTCGAACATCCACGACGCCGACGGCGCTACCCGCAGCATCGCCGACGGCAGTGACGGGTCGCCGTCGAACAGCGACGTGTCCGGCGGCGCCTGCAATGCCGGTTCGGGTGCAGCGGCCGGCTCGTCCAGCTCGGTGGCGTCCACGATCCGGTCAAAGCGGAACAACCGAACCCCCTCCGCTTCGCGTGACCAGGCCTCCAAGTAGCTGTGGTCGCCGACCAGCAGTACCCGGATGGGGTCGACGATCCGGCTGGTCAGAGTGTCATGCGACGCCGCGTAGTAGTCGATGGCCAGGGCACGTTTGTCGTGCACCGCCGCGCGCACCGCGGCCGCGGCCCGACTCTCGACGGGCGCCTGCTCATCGAGTGCTGCCACCGAACCTGTGGCGTCGTGCCCGACAGCGCCGGCGGCCGCTTCGATCTTGGCGATTGCGCTACGAGCCGCCTCCGGATCGACGACTCCCGGAATGTCCGCGAGTGCCCGCAACGCCACCAGCAGGCCGGTGGCCTCCGGCGACGTCAGCTGAAGCGGCCGGTCGATGCCCGCCGAGAATGTCACCTCGACGGTGTCGCCGGAGAACTCGAAGTCGATGAGATCACCGGGCCCGTAGCCCGGAAGACCGCACATCCACAGCTGGTTAAGGTCCTCCTCCAGCTGCTTGCCGGACACCCCGAGGTCGGCGGCGGCCTCCGCGCGGGTGATCCGCGGGTTGGCCTGGAAATACGGCACCATGTTGAGCAGCCGCACCAGGCGGGTGGACACCGGTGTCATACGGGTACTCCCCCGCAAGCGGGTGGTTCCCCCACCCCGACACCCGCCTGTGCGCGCAACCGGGCCACCACATCCTCGCGCAGGGAGTGCGGCTGTAGCACGATGGCGTCGGCCCCGTAGCCGGTGATATCACGAGCTAGCTGGTCGGTGGATCCGATGTCGAGTTCGATCACCTCGCCGTCGCGGCCGGCCACTTGCCGCGCGCCTGCGGACCTTCCGGCGCGCCGCAGCGCGGTGGCTCGCCCGTCGGCGACCCAGACTGTGGCCTGGCCACCGGTCGGCGTTTCGGTAACCGTCTGGGCCACGATCTTGCGCAGGTCAACGTCGTCGGGCACGGTGATCGCGCCGGGCGGGCCGATCGGCGTAACGTCTGCACCGATCCGCGAGAGCCGGAAGGTGCGGGTGGCGTCGCGGTCGCGGTCATGGCCGACGAGATACCAGCGGCCCTTCTCGGTGACCACGCCCCATGGTTCGACCGTGCGCGTGGTGAAGGGCGCCGCCCGCGACGACCGGTGCGGGAACTGGACCGCCTGCCGGGAATCGATGGCCGACAACAGGATTCCGAGAACGCCCTCTGACCCGCGCAGACCCGGCACCCCAGTCGGCGAGGCGATGGCCACCGGAGCGTCGGGATCAACGTCCACCCCGGCGGCGCGCAGCTTGAGTAATGCGCCCTGAGTCGCGGTGATCAGTTCGGGCGATTCCCACAGCTGAGTGGCGACGGCTACCGCGGTCGCTTCGTCCGGGGTCAGCTCGACAGGAGGCAGTGCGTAGGCGTCGCGGTTGATGCGGTAGCCCTCGGCAGGGTCGAGGGCCGACACCTTACCGACCTCGAGTGGGATGCCGAGGTCGCGCAACTCGTTCTTGTCGCGCTCGAACATCCGGGAGAACGCTTCAGCGCTGGGGCTGTCCGAATAACCCGCGACGCTGGACCTGATCTTTTCGGCGGTGATGTAGCCGCGACTGGACAGCAGCGCGATGACAAGGTTTACCAGCCGTTCGACTTTCGAGGTCGCCATTTACTCCAGCCTAGATCGATTGCCCAGCTTTTCGCGGTCGGCAGGCGGCCGTCGACTGCTGGCTACATGCTCGCGATCAGCCGCTTGACCCGCTCGTCGACCGCCCGGAATGGGTCTTTGCAGAGCACGGTGCGCTGCGCCTGGTCGTTGAGCTTGAGATGTACCCAGTCGACAGTAAAGTCACGCCCCGCGGCCTGGGCGGCGCTGATGAACTCACCGCGCAGCCTGGCGCGGGTGGTCTGCGGCGGATGGTCGACGGCCTCGGCGATTTCCTCGTCGGTGGTCACGCGTGCCGCCAGGCCCTTGCGCTGCAGCAGATCGAAAACACCGCGCCCGCGCTTGATGTCGTGGTAGGCCAGATCGAGCTGGGCGATCTTCGGGTCGGACAGCTCCATGCTGTAGCGGTCCTGGTAGCGCTGGAACAGCTTGCGTTTGATCACCCAGTCGATCTCGGTGTCCACCTTGGCGAAATCCTGGCTCTCGACGGCGTCCAGCTGACGGCCCCACAGGTCGACGACCTGCTCGATCTGCGCGTTGGGCTCCCGGGTCTGCAGATGCTCGCCGGCGCGCGTGTAGTACTCCCGCTGGATGTCCAGCGCGCTGGCTTGACGGCCGCCGGCCAGCCGCACCGGCCGCCGGCCGGTGATGTCGTGGCTGACCTCACGGATGGCCCGGATGGGGTTGTCCAGCGAGAAGTCGCGAAACGCCACCCCCGCTTCGATCATCTCCAGCACGAGCGCCGCGGTGCCCACCTTGAGCATGGTGGTGGTCTCGCACATGTTGGAGTCGCCGACGATGACGTGCAGCCGCCGGTACTTTTCGGCATCGGCGTGCGGCTCGTCGCGGGTGTTGATGATTGGCCGGCTGCGGGTGGTGGCCGAGGAGACACCCTCCCAGATGTGCTCGGCGCGTTGCGAGAGGCAGAACGTCGCTGCCTTGGGGGTCTGCAGCACCTTGCCGGCCCCGCAGATCAGCTGGCGCGTGACCAGGAACGGCAGCAGTACATCGGAGATTCGGGAGAACTCGCCGGCGCGCACGATCAGGTAGTTCTCGTGGCAGCCGTAGGAGTTGCCCGCCGAATCGGTGTTGTTCTTGAACAGGTAGATGTCACCGCCGATGCCCTCGTCGGCAAGGCGCTGCTCGGCGTCGACGAGCAAGTCTTCCAGCACCCATTCGCCGGCCCGGTCGTGTGTGACTAGCTGCACCAGGCTGTCGCATTCGGCGGTGGCGTATTCAGGATGGCTGCCCACGTCGAGGTAGAGGCGGGCGCCGTTACGCAAGAAAACGTTGGAGCTGCGGCCCCAGGACACCACCCGGCGGAACAGATAGCGGGCCACCTCGTCCGGGCTGAGCCGACGATGACCGTGAAACGTGCAGGTGACACCGAACTCGGTTTCGATGCCCATGATTCGTCGCTGCACGTATCGAGCGTACTTGTTGTCTGACCGCGACGGTGAGCAAGCCGCGCCCGCGGATGGTATTGCGGCTACCGGCCGGGGTCTGCACAGCCTGCATGCCGTGCCGCCAGCCGCAACCGGACGGCCATCAGGATGACGCCAAGCGCGTTGGCGCCGGGAATATCGCGGTGCTCGTCACATCGGCACGACCCCCAAATCTGGTCATGCCAGGTGTTTCCCTCGATCAGCACCGAGCCTTCGGTCGCCAGTAGCAGGCGAGCCAAGTCGGCATTGTGCGCGAACTTCGCGCTGACCACCTCTTCCATCGCCGTGAATTTGCCGGACTCCCAGCCATGGACCAACGGCGCGGCGCGCCCAATCTGCTTGGCCCGCGCCGGGTCGTCGGTGTCCCGGATGGCAGCGATGGCGGCCTCGTCACGTGTTTTGGCGGCCGCAAACGCGTGCTCGCTGGTCGGGTACATCCAGCCCCGATGAGGCGTCGGCGCCACGGCGAAGTTGGACAGGAACAGATACTCGCCAGCAAAGGAGTCGATCACCGGCACATGCAGCGCGCTCATAGGCACCTCCGCAGCTTGCGATGCGACCACCGTGCTCCAAGCTACGCGACGAGCCCGCGTCAGGGGAAGCGCACTGGTCCGGCGACGATGCAGGCCGCACAGCGGCCTCTTGAGGAGCCGGACAATCGATGCTGGGTGCCTAACCCGAAGATTCGCTGTCGGCTTCCGGGCTCGTCGAACCCTTTGGTAGCAGCGCTTCCAAAGCGGAGCGGGTGATCCGCCGAAACGCGCGCCGTGGCCGGTTGGCGTCCAGGATGGCGACCTCGAGGCTGGCCACACCGAGGCTGGGCTGATCGCCGCCCGAAGCGTCAGCACTGCCTGCCCGCAGCGCGTCGACCGCGATCCGCAACGCGTCGGGCAGGTCGGCATTCTCGGCGTAGGACTCCTTGAGCGCGGTGGCGATCGGCTCGGTGGTGCCGCCCATGACCACAAAATGCGGCTCGTCGGCGATCGACCCGTCGTAGGTGATCCGGTAGAGCTCAGGCGGCTTCGTCTCGCCGTAGTGCGCGACCTCGGCCACACACAACTCGACCTCGTACGGCTTGGCCTGCTCGGTGAAAATGCTGCCCAACGTCTGCGCGTAAACGTAGGCCAGCTGCCGGCCGGTGACATCGCGCCGGTCATAGGCGTAGCCCCGGGTGTCGGCGAACTGGATCCCGCCGCGGCGCAAATTGTCGAATTCGTTGAACTTGCCCGCGGCCGCAAAGCCCACGCGATCGTAGAGTTCGCTGATCTTCTGCAGTGACCGCGACGGGTTCTCCGCCACGAACAGCACACCACCGGCGTAGGCCAGCGCCACCACGCTTTTGCCCCGCGCGATGCCCTTGCGCGCGAGCTCGCTGCGCTCGCGCATCGCCTGCTCGGGCGAAATGAAATACGGGAAACTCACTTCTCACCCCGCGGCTCACCGTCGGGGCCGAAAGTGTCGGCGCGCGAGCGGCTTTCGATGACTTCCCGGGCCACTTCGGCGATGCGGCTCTCCGGTACGTCGACCGCCCCGTCGGCGCCGATGGTGACCGCCGTGGGGTAGATGCCGCGGACCAGATCCGGTCCGCCGGTAGCGGAATCGTCGTCAGCGGCGTCGTAGAGCGACTCTACGGCTACCCGCAGCGCGGAATCAGCATCGGTGACCTGCGAGTACAACTTCTTGATCGACGACTTGGCGAAGATCGATCCCGACCCCACTGACTGGTAGCCCTCTTCCTCGAAGTTCCAGCCGCCGGCGGCGTCGAATGTGACGATGCGGCCGGCGCTTTCCGGGTCGGATGCATGGATGTCGTAGCCCGCCAGCAGCGGCAGCGCCACCAGCCCTTGCATCGCGGCCGCCAGGTTGCCGCGCACCATGATGGCGAGCCGGTTGACCTTGCCGGCAAAGGTGAGCGGCACGCCTTCGAGCTTCTCGTAGTGCTCGAGTTCGACCGCGTAAAGCCGGGCGAACTCAACGGCGATCGCAGCGGTGCCGGCGATGCCGGTCGCGGTGTAGTCGTCGGTGATGTACACCTTCTTCACGTCGCGGCCCGCGATCATGTTGCCCTGCGTCGAGCGCCGATCGCCGGCAATGACGACACCGCCGGGGTATTTCAGCGCGACGATGGTGGTGCCGTGCGGCAGCTGCCCACCGGCGCCACCTGGCTGTGCGCCGCCGCTGAGTTTTGCCGGTAGCAACTCCGGTGCCTGACGGGCGAGGAAGTCAGCGAACGAGGACAGCTCTACAGCGGGGTTTTTGGAAAATGCCGAGTTGGTGGGCAGTCGATCAGGGAGCGGCCAGATCACTGTCCGCCCTTTTGGACGTACGCGCGGACGAAGTCCTCGGCGTTCTCCTCAAGGACGTCGTCAATCTCGTCGAGCAGATCGTCGGTCTCTTCGGTCAGCTTCTCGCGACGCTCCTGGCCCGCGGCCGTTGTGCCGGCGAAGTCGTCGTCATCGCCATCGCCACCGCCACGCTTGGTCTGCTCCTGAGCCATCGCCGCCTCCTGCTTCGTCATCGGCCGCGCGTCACACGCCCGCCGGTCTTTCTCTACAGTACCGGTCAACACCGACGTTTCCCGGCCTAACGACCCTTGCCCGGCTCACCCCCACACGCGGGAGGTACCTCACACCCCGCTCAGCTGGTCAGCTGTTCCACCAGTTCGGCGGCGCTATTCACCGAGTCCAGCAGCGCTCCGACGTGTGCCTTACTGCCGCGCAGCGGCTCCAGCGTCGGGATGCGAACCAGCGAATCGCCGCCCAAGTCGAAGATCACCGAGTCCCAGCTCGCCGCGGCGATGTCCGCCCCGAACCGGCGCAGGCATTCGCCCCGGAAATAGGCGCGAGTGTCAGTCGGCGGGTTGTCCACCGCGTTGAGCACCTGGTGTTCGGTCACCAGACGCTTCATCGAGCCGCGGGCGACCAGCCGGTTGTACAGGCCCTTGTCCAGCCGGACATCGGAGTACTGCAGGTCAACGAGGTGTAGCCGGGGTGCTGACCAGCTCAGGTTCTCCCGCTGCCGGAAACCTTCCAGCAGTCGCAACTTGGCCGGCCAGTCCAGTAGCTCAGCGCAGTCCATCGGGTCGCGCTCGAGCTGGTCGAGCACGTGCGCCCAGGTTTGAACGATGTCGGCTGCGCGGGGGTCAGGGTCGCGGCTGTCGACCAGCTTTGCCACCCGGTCGAGGTAGATCCGTTGCAGCGCAAGGCCGGTCAGTTCGCGGCCGTCGACCAGCGCCACGGTGGCCCGCAGCGATGGATCCCGGCTTATCGCATGGACCGCGTGCACCGGCCGTGCCAGCGTCAGATCGGTCAGGTCTATTCCGTGTGCGGGGCCTTCTTCGATGAGATCGAGCACCAGCGCCGTGGCACCGAGCTTCAGGTAGGTCGACGTCTCGGCAAGGTTGGCATCGCCGATGATGACGTGCAGCCGGCGGTATCTGTCGGCGTCGGCGTGCGGTTCGTCGCGGGTGTTGATGATGCCGCGTTTCAGTGTGGTCTCCAGTCCGACCTCGACCTCGATGTAATCGGAGCGCTGGGACAACTGGAAGCCCGGTTCGTCACCGGAGGGTCCGATGCCGACCCGGCCGGAGCCGGTAACCACTTGTCGGGACACCAGGAACGGGGTCAGCCCGGCAATGATGGCCGAGAACGGCGTCTGCCGCGACATCAGGTAGTTCTCGTGCGACCCGTAGGAGGCACCTTTGCCGTCGACGTTGTTCTTGTACAGCTGCAGTTTCGCGGCTCCGGGCACGCTGGCGACGTGCCGGGCGGCGGCCTCCATCACGCGCTCGCCGGCCTTGTCCCAGATCACCGCATCCAGCGGGTCGGTGCACTCAGGCGCGGAATACTCCGGATGCGCGTGGTCGACGTAGAGCCGCGCCCCGTTGGTCAAGATCATGTTGGCGGCGCCGACCTCGTCGGCGTCGACCACCGGCGGCGGACCGGCCGAGCGGCTCAGGTCAAAGCCCCGGGCGTCCCGCAGCGGGGATTCCACCTCGTAGTCCCAGCGGGTGCGCTTGGCGCGCTGAATGCCGGCGGCGGCGGCATAGGCCAGAACCGCCTGCGTCGAGGTCAGGATCGGGTTGGCCGTCGGGTCCGACGGCGACGAAATGCCGTACTCGACCTCCGTCCCGATGATCCTTTGCATGCCTTAAAGCCTAGGCGAGGTGCGGAATTGACCTTCCCCCGGGCGACCGTGCACACCGTCGGTCAGGCCGGTCGCACGACGACTGCCACTTCCGACTGCCCAGCCGGGGGACGGTGCGGGTCGACAGCCAGCGCACGGGGGTTGGACGCCGCTAGGGTGAAGCGACATGAGCCGTTCGCTGCGCCGCCCGCTGGCACACCAAGCATCGGCAAGAGACGAGGCTGAAAGCTGGTTCTTGCAACGCGGCCTGCCGTCGGTGCTGACAACGCGAGGCCGGTGGCGACGGCTGTGGTCGCGGTCGGCTCCCGTGCTGGCGGCTTACGCGACATTCCAGAGCTGCGGTATACCGATCTATCTGATCACCGGCAGCCGCGAAGTGAGGATCGAGGGGCCGCCGACAACCCTCGAATGGGTCGTGCTAACGATCATCGCCGCCGCCGTTCCGCTGGCCGTAATCGTCGGCTGGCTGGTGCCCCGCTTAGCGCACGGCCGGATACGCGGTGTGGCAGGGATTACAGCAGCGGTCGTCGCAGCTATTGCCGGATTCATCGACGCGGGCCCGACATCGCTGCCGACAACAGCCGCAGTGGTGGCCCTGGTACTGATCCTGACCGGCTGTGGCGTCGGGTCGGTGCTCGTTTGGGCGGTGCGCATGACGCTGTCGCACCTTGCGACAATCGGTGCGCTGGCGGTCCGCGCCCTGCCCGTGGTTCTGCTGACCGCACTGGTGTTCTTCAACACCTACGTTTGGCTTATGGCCGTGACGATCAACGGTGAGCGGCTATGGCTGGCAATGGTATTTCTGATCAGCATCGCAGCGGCCTTCGTCATATCCGGGACCGTGGAACGGGTTAGGCCGATGCTGCGGTCCACCGCCGCTCTGCCCAGAGACTGCGAAAGGTTGGCCGACACGCCGTTTGCCGCGCTGCCAGATACCCCTGCCAGCCCCCGCGTGACCAGGACCGAACGTCTCAACGTGGTCTTCGTGCTGGCGGCCTCGCAACTGGTGCAGATCTCGGTGGTGGCGGTGGTCACAGCGACGATCTACTTAGTTCTCGGGCTGATCGTGCTCACTCCCGCACTGCTCAAGGAATGGACCCACGTCGGGACCCTCGACTCGACGCTGCTGGGCTGGACAGTTCCGGTGCCGGATTCGCTGATCCATATGTGTCTTTTCCTCGGCGCGTTGACGTTCATGTACGTCAGTGCCCGCGCGGTCGGCGACGGCGACTACCGCTCGATGTTTCTCGACCCGCTTATCGATGATCTGCATGCCACCCTGATCGCGCGCAACCGCTACCGCGGCGCTGTCGCGGCAGCCGCCTCCGGCGTGAGCGAAAGCGTGGACGTCGATCGCCCAACCGCGCCGAGTGTTGACGCCGCCGACGTCAGTGATTAATTTCACCCTGGTGCCCGCCACCGAATCGAAGAAGAGATGCGCGACCAAGCAAGTAACTTGTCCGGAAAGCGTTACGGCGAAGTGCTTCTGGTGGAAGTCGGTGAGTCCGGTCCACAGGCCACCGTCTACAACAGCTTCCCGCTCAACGACTGTCCCGCCGAGCTGTGGTCCGCCCTCGACCCGCAGGCCATCACCACTGAAAACGGTGCGGCCGCGGCCCTGCTCAACGGTCCGCGCTACTGGCTGATGAACGCCATCGAGAAGGAAGCCCAGGGCCCGCAGGTGACCAAGACCTTCGGCGGCATCGAGATGATCCAGCAGGCCACGGTCCAGCTGTCCTCGATGAACCCCGCGCCGTACACCGTCAACGAAGTGAGCCGCAATACGGTCTTCGTGTTCGACGCCGGCGAAGAGGTCTACGAACTCATCGACCCCGACGGACAGCGCTGGGTCATGCAGACCTGGAGCCAGGTCGCGGACCCCAACCTGTCACGAGCTGACCTGCCCGGCCTGGCCAGCCGGCTCAACCTGCCGGAAGGGTGGACCTACCAGCCGCGCGTGCTCACCGACACGCTGCGGGTGGACACCACGACCCGTCCCGCCCACGTCACGCAGGACGACCTGACCAACAGCTACTCGCTCGAGTTCGACTGACCCCTATAGGAATTTGGCCCCTATAGGAATTTGGCCCCTAGAGGAATTTGGCCCCTAGAGGTACTGGCCGAGGTTGGATTCGGTGTCGATGGCCCGCGACGCGCTCGACGACTTACCGGTGACCAGGGTGCGGATGTAAACGATCCGCTCACCCTTCTTGCCCGAAATCCGCGCCCAGTCATCGGGGTTGGTGGTGTTGGGCAGGTCCTCGTTCTCGGCGAACTCGTCGACGATCGAGTCGAGCAGATGCTGAATCCGCAGCCCCGGTTGACCGGTCTCCAGCACCGACTTGATCGCATTCTTCTTCGCCCGGTCGACAACGTTCTGGATCATCGCCCCGGAGTTGAAGTCCTTGAAGTACATGACTTCCTTGTCACCGTTGGCGTAGGTGACCTCCAGGAACCGGTTGTCGTCGATCTCCGCGTACATCCGGTCGACAACCTTTTCGATCATCGCCTTGATGCACGCCGACCGGTCGCCGTCGAACTCGGCGAGGTCGTCGGCATGCACGGGCAGGGACTCGACAAGGTACTTCGAGTAGATGTCTTGCGCCGCTTCGGCATCGGGCCGCTCGATCTTGATCTTCACGTCGAGGCGCCCGGGCCGCAGGATAGCGGGATCGATCATGTCCTCGCGGTTGGAGGCGCCGATCACGATGACGTTCTCGAGTCCCTCCACCCCGTCGATCTCGCTGAGCAGCTGCGGGACCACGGTGGTCTCGACATCCGAGGAGACCCCGGTGCCGCGGGTGCGGAAGATCGAGTCCATCTCGTCGAAGAACACGATCACCGGCGTACCTTCCGACGCCTTCTCACGGGCCCGCTGGAAGATCAGCCGGATGTGGCGCTCGGTCTCGCCGACGAACTTGTTCAGCAGCTCGGGGCCCTTGATGTTGAGGAAGTAGGACTTCGCCTCGCGGGCGTCGTCGCCACGGACCTCGGCCATCTTCTTGGCCAGCGAGTTGGCCACCGCCTTGGCGATCAATGTCTTACCGCAGCCGGGCGGCCCGTAGAGCAACACGCCTTTGGGTGGGCGCAATGCGTACTCCCGGTACAGCTCCTTGTGCAGGAACGGCAGTTCCACGGCGTCGCGGATCTGCTCGATCTGACGGGTCAGGCCGCCGATGTCCTGGTAGCTGACATCGGGCACCTCTTCCAGCACCAGGTCCTCGACCTCGGCCTTGGGGATGCGCTCGAAGGCATAGCCGGCTTTGGTGTCAACCAGCAGCGAGTCGCCGGGACGCAGCTTGCGGGGCCGACTGTCGTCGCTGTTGGCGTCGGGAACGCCGTCCGGCAAGTCCTCGGCGACAAGCGGATCAGCAAGCCAAACGATTCGTTCCTCGTCGGCGTGGCCGACGACCAGGGCGCGGTGACCGTCGGCCAGCACCTCGCGCAAACTGGATACCTCGCCTACCGATTCGAACGTGCCGGCCTCGACGACGGTCAGGGCTTCGTTGAGCCGGATCGTCTGACCCTTCTTGAGGGAGGCGACCTCGATGTTCGGCGAGCAAGTCAGGCGCATCTTCCGACCCGATGTGAACACGTCGACCGTATCGTCGTCGTGCGCGGCCAGCAGGATGCCGTAGCCGCTGGGCGGCTGTCCCAGCCGGTCGACTTCCTCACGCAGCGCCAAAAGTTGTTGGCGGGCTTCTTTAAGAGTTTCCATTAGTTTGGAATTGCGGGCCGCAAGTGAGTCGATACGGGCTTCGAGTTGATGCACATCGCGGGCAGGCCGGGCGCTCCCATGCGATCCAACCGCATGGTCAAGTTGCTCGCGCAGCACCGCTGCC
Organism: uncultured Actinomycetota bacterium; assembly: GCA_963728815.1. GTDB lineage: Bacteria > Actinomycetota > Actinomycetes > Mycobacteriales > Mycobacteriaceae > Mycobacterium. The sequence continues at coordinate 161,877 of CAVSLH010000004.1, read as the reverse complement.
TCACGGCGTAGTTGTTCCAATTCGGCAGCATCGCCGCTGGACATGCCTGTTTCACCAGGTGTACCGAATGCTTCAGAACGCTCTGAGCCACCCATGTTGCGCTCCTTTCCCCGCGCCTAATGGTGCGGCGGATACTTCAACGCTACCGGCGATTGCCCGTTGATGTGCGGAAGTGAAATGCCGTCAAAAGTGGAAAGACGGGTCCCGCTGGTAATCTCTGCGCCGAGTCGGGCCGATCGAAAGGACAGCCGTGACTACAAAATACCTCGCCACAGGCGTAGCCGCGGTCGCCGTCATCGGCGCGGCCGCCGCCGGTGTGACTTTCGTTGCACCCGTTGGCTCATCCGCGCCCCAGATTCAGCCTGTCGTGTTCGGCGTGCCGCTACCGCTGCAGGAAGCAGGCGTGGGCCCATAGCCCGGGCCCCCTACCGCTGGATGCACCGACAGCTCACCGTTGCCCTTAGCGCCGCCACAGCCGTGGCGGTGCTCGGGCTCTCGGGATGTTCGTCTGGCGAGTCCAAGGTTTCGTCTCCGGCCGCCCCATCAGCGGCACCCGCCACGTCGAGTCCAGTGGCTGCTCCCCCGGCTGCTCCCCTGCCCGCGCCCGAAGCTCTTACCGACGTGCTGGGCCGGCTCGCCGACCCGAATGTTCCGGGCATCAACAAGGTGAACCTCATCGAAGGTGCAACCCCCGAGAGTGCGGCCACCCTGGACAAGTTCACCAACGCATTGCGGGACAACGGCTACCAGCCGATGACCTTCGTGGCGAGCAACATCGCATGGTCGGATAAAAATCCGTCTGATGTGATGGCCACCATCAGCGTCAAGACCGCCCGGGCGAACAACGGCGCGTTCACGTTTCCGATGGAGTTCACTCCCTTCCAAGGGGGCTGGCAGTTATCCAAGCGAACCGCGGAAATGCTGCTGGCCCTGGGCAACTCATCGGGTATGACTACTCCGGCGCCAACACCCGCACCAACCCCGGCCCCGACCGGGGCTCCAGCCCCAAGCCCGGCCCCGACCGAGACTCCGGCCCCGGCACCAACTCCTCCTGGTTGACTCGCGGGATGTGGATCGGCTGGCTTGAGTTCGATGTGTTGCTGGGCGACGTGCGATCACTCAAACAGAAGCGGTCGGTGATCCGTCCTGTTGTCGCGGAGCTGCAGCGCAAGTTCAGCGTGTCCGCCGCCGAGACCGGTTCGCACGATCTGTACCGACGGGCAGGTATCGGTGTGGCGGTGGTGTCCGCCGACCGCAGCCACGCCGTCGATGTCCTCGACGCGGCCGAACGTCTGGTAGCCGCACACCCCGAGTTCGAGCTGCTGTCCGCCCGCCGGGGCCTGCACCGCAGCGACGACTAACCGTCGCGTCCCTCGCGCTTGCGGCCCAATGGCATTGGAGCCACCGCTCCTGGCGCGAGCCGGCGCGCCGTTACCAGGAACGCGGTGTGCCCGCGCATCGTATGCTGCGGCCGGACGGCCAGGCCGACGACGTTCCAACCGCGCTGCAGCGTTTCCCACGCCCGCGGTTCGGTCCAGCACTGCTGAGCTCGCAGCGCCTCCACGGCCCTCGACAGCTGGGTGACGGTGGCCACGTAGATCATCAGCACACCGCCGGCGATCACCAACCGCGATACCGCGTCCAGCACCTCCCACGGCGCCAGCATGTCCAGCACTGCCCGGTCAACGGAGCCGTCGGGCAGTTCGGAGTCGGCGACATCGCTGACGATCAGCCGCCAGTTGTCCGGTAGCTGGCCATGGACGCCATAGAAGTTGGTCACATTGCGGCGGGCGTGTTCAGCGTGGTCGGCGCGCTGTTCGTAGGAGATCACCTGCCCTTGCGGCCCGACAGCCCGCAGTAGAGAGCAGGTCAGAGCACCGGATCCGGCCCCGGCCTCCAGCACGCGGGCGCCCGGAAAAATGTCGCCCTCGTGCACGATCTGGGCGGCATCCTTGGGGTAAATCACCTGTGGCCCGCGGGGCATCGACATCACGTAGTCGACCAGCAGTGGGCGTAGCACCAGGAAATGGGCACCGTTGCTGGATTTGACGACGCTGCCTTGCTCCAACCCGATCACCGCATCGTGGGCGATCGAGCCGCGATGGGTGTGGAACTCGCTGCCGGGAGTGAGCGACATCGTGTAGTGGCGGCCCTTGGCGTCAGTGAGCTGGACGCGTTCGCCAACGGTGAACGGGCCGGTTGCTGACACGCCATCTAGCGTGCCAGCCGACTCGCCGTAGTCGGTGCTCGGGGTTGTCGGCGTGCCGCCCTAGGCTGCGGACATGACGGACCAGCTGGAGACACCCCGGCCGCGTCCGGCGCTGTCGCCGTCGCGGGCCGCAGACTTCAAGCAGTGTCCGCTGCTGTATCGGTTCCGGGCGATCGACCGGTTGCCCGAGGCGCCGTCGGCGGCACAGCTGCGTGGATCGCTGGTACACGCCGCGCTGGAGCAGCTCTACGGCCTGCCCGCGGTGAAGCGCGGCCCGGACACTGCGCGATCGCTCGTGGAGCCCGCTTGGGACCGGGTGATTGCCGGGGAGCCGGACCTGGCCGCCGAGCTGGACGCCGGCCAGCGAACCCAATTGCTGGAGGAAGCCCGCGCGTTGCTGTCCGGCTATTACCGGCTCGAAGACCCGACCCGGTTCGATCCGCAGAGCTGCGAACAGCGCGTGGAGGTAGCACTGTCCGACGGCACCCTGCTGCGCGGCTTTATCGACCGGATCGACGTCGCCGCCACCGGCGAGCTACGGGTGGTCGACTACAAGACCGGCAAGGCGCCGCCGGCCGCGCGAGCACTGGCCGAGTTCAAGGCAATGTTCCAGATGAAGTTCTACGCCGTGGCGCTATTTCGCTCACGCGGAGTACTGCCCGCCCGGCTGCGGCTCATCTACCTTGCCGACGGCCAGCTGCTCGACTACTCGCCGGACCGTGACGAGTTGCTGCGCTTCGAGAAGACGCTGATGGCGATCTGGCGCGCGATCCAATCCGCAGGTGCGACAGGCGACTTCCGTCCCAGCCCGTCGCGATTATGCGAGTGGTGCCCGCACCAAGAGCACTGTCCGGTTTTCGGTGGGACGCCGCCGCCCTACCCCGGGTGGCCGGATCACACGCGAGCGGAGGCTGTATCGCGCCCGACCGAACCGGCGGCATGATCGGTCGCTACTACCGTGGCCTCGCAGTCGAGGGCGACTATCAAGTCTTCAGCCCGACCGACTACACCCGAGGCAACTGGGGACCCGAAATTCAGCACGGCTCACCTCCGTTGGCGCTGCTGACAAAGCTGATCGAGGAACTGTCAGCGGGGTCCGGCCAGCGGATCGGCAGACTCAGCCTGGACATCCTCGGAGCGATTCCGGTGACCCCAATGCGTGCCCGGGCCTGGGTGGAGCGTCCGGGTTCGCGCATCTGCATGATCGTCGCGGAGATGTCCCCCGCAAGCGGGCGGTACCCTCGGGCCGACCGCGACCGCGGACCAGCCCGCGCTGTGGCGCGGGTCACCGCCTGGCTCCTGGCGGTCACCGATACCGCCGAGGTGGCATCAGATCGATACCCCCCGCTGGTGGACGGACCGAAACGCTGCCGGGGTTCTTCGCAGACGCCGGCGGCTATTTCGACGCGCTCAACTGGCGACCGCAGAATTCCGAAGGAGAATCCGCCGCGGTGTCCTGGCTCAGCCCGCTCGCGCACATCGTCGACACCGACCCGACAACGGCGCTGCAGCGGCTAACCGCGGTGGTGGACTGCGCCAACGGTGTCGGTGCGATCCTTGACCCAAACCAGTTCGTCTTCATGAACACCGACACCGTCGTTCATCTGCATCGACTCCCGGTCGGCAACGATTTCGCGCTGCGCGCTCGCGCGTCCGTCGGGCCGGACGGCGTGGGGGTGACGACGGCCGAGGTTTTCGACCAAGCAGGGTTCGTTGGGACTTCGGCGCAGACGATCCTGGTCCAGCGCAGGTGAAACCCTAGGCCAGCGGCGACATCTCCTGCAGCATCGTGGGAATAAGCTCGCTGACCGTGGGATGGATATGCATGGTGCGCGACAGCGTGGTGTACGGCGCTTTGGCTGACATGACGTCCAGAATGGCGTGAATCGCCTCGTCGCCCCCAACTCCAAGGATGGCCGCACCCAGGATCTCGTGCGTGTCGGCGTCGACCACTACCTTCATGAGGCCTTGTGTCTCACCCTTTTCCACCGCTCTGCCGACCCTGGTCATCGGCCGCTTACCGACGAGCGCCTTGCGGCCAGATGCGCGGACCTGCCCGACGGTCATGCCGGCGCGACCCAGCGGCGGGTCGATATACAGCGCATAGGTGGTGATGCGGTCGCTTACCCGACGCGGGTCATCGTCGAGCAGATTCGCAGCGACTATCTCGAAATCGTTGTACGACGTGTGGGTGAAGGCGCCCTTGCCGTTGCAGTCGCCCATCGCCCAAATGTGCTCGACGTTGCTCTTGAGCTGGTCGTCGACCACGATGTAGCCGCGGGCGTCGGTCTGCACACCGGCTGCCTGAAGACCCAGATCGTCGGTGTTGGGTCGCCGCCCCACCGCCAGCAGCAGATGGCTGCCCGGAATGGGGGTGGCACCTGAGCTGGGCGTCAACTCGAAACCCTTGTTTTGCTTGCTGATCCGCACGTCATCAGCGTCGACGACAATGTCGATCCCTTCGGCCTCCAGGATCTCCCTGATGGTGGCGGAGACATCTTCGTCTTCGCGGGATGCCAGCCGCGGGCCCCTCTCCACGACGGTCACCCGGGCCCCGAAGCGGCGGTACATCTGCGCGAACTCCAGCGCGATGTAGCTGCCGCCGACGATGACGAGATGATCTGGCAACGTGTCTAGTTCGAGGATCGACACGTTGGTGAGGAACTCGATATCGGAGAGTCCCGGGATATTCGGCACGACTGCACGGCCACCGACGTTGAGGAAGATCCGGTCAGCCTGCAGAAGGTCGTCACCGACCTTCAGCGTGTGTGGATCCTCGAAGCGGGCGTGACCGCGAAAGACGGTGCAGCCGCCCATGCCTTCTAACCAGCTTTCGACACCCTTGCGGTCCTTCAGCATGATGTCGTCTTTGCGGGCCTTGACTTTCGCCATGTCCACACTGATCGGTCCGGTACCGATACCGTATTCCGCGCCGCGACGGGCCAGCTGCGCGGCGTGCGCGCTGGCCACCAGTGTCTTGGTCGGGATGCATCCGTTGTTGACACAGGTGCCGCCGATGAGTTTGCGCTCCACTATCGCGACGCGCTGCCCGGCAGCTGTCAGTCGACCCGCCAGCGAGGGCCCGGCCTGACCTGCGCCGACGATGACCGCATCGAAATGCGCTGTCACAAATTAAGCCGTCGCGGCGACGATGGCGAACCCGCCCAAGATCGCGACAGCGTCCTCCAGCAGCGCAATCGGCAGGTCCCGGCCGCCGCTGACAGCCACTAGCCGCTTGCGTGCCTGATAGCCGCCCAGGGTGCCGAGTACAGCGCCGATGACACCGGCGCCGAGTCCACCCCACTTGTAGCCGTACACGGTACCGAGGACCGCGCCCGCAAAGGCGCCCATGATGATCCGAATGGCGAATACCGGCGGGGCGGTACGAGCCGGTGTCTTGGGCAGTTTGTCGTTGACCAGTTCGCCCACGGCAAGAACGGAGAGGATGACGACCGTAATGATGTTGGCCAACCAGGATGCCCACGTTCCCTGCAGGTTGATCCATGTGAGGAAGCCCGCCCAGGCGACCACGGCGGGAGCCGTCAGAGAACGCAACCCGGCAACAACACCAATCAGTAGAGCCAGCAGCAGAACAGCGAAATGTGTCACGGAGACCTCCTGAGGGACGAACAGCCCGGCGACGATAAGGGTGATGGCCCATGGGGGGTAACACGGGCAATCAGCCCCAGGCGGACGCTAACACAGCCGCGGCTCTCGCACCCGTTGATCAGAATCGGCAGAACCTGATGTCGGAAGCAAGAATCGCTTTGGCCCCGATGGCCGCGAGCTCGTCCATGATCTCGTTGACACCACGGCGGGGCACCAGTGCGCGGATCGCGACCCAATCGGGGTCGGCGAGCGGGGCGATGGTAGGTGACTCCAGTCCCGGCGTGATCGACGTGGCTTTGTCCAGCGCCGAGCGTGGGCAGTCGTAATCCAGCATCAGATACTGCTGACCAAACACCACACCTTGTACCCGGGCGACCAGTTGATCGCGCGCCGCGGTGGCCTCGCTCTGATCGTGGCTGCCCCGATCGGCGCGCTCGATCAGTACCGCCTCCGAATCACACAACGGCTCACCAAAGGCCACGAGATCATGCATGTTCAGGGTCCGACCGGACCCCACCACATCGGCGATGGCGTCGGCCACTCCAAGTTGCACCGAGATCTCCACGGCACCGTCAAGTCTGATGACGGTTGCTTCAATACCCCTGGCGGCCAGATCTTTTCGGACCAGATTCGGGTAGGCGGTGGCGATCCGTTTTCCGGCCAGATCGGCCGTCGTCCAGTCACGCCCCGCGGGCCCGGCATAGCGGAAGCTGGACGACCCGAAGCCGAGCGCCAGCCGTTCGTGCACCGGCGCACCGGAATCGCGCACCAGGTCCCGTCCGGTAATGCCGAAGTCGAGCTCTCCCGAACCGACATAGATCGCAATGTCTTTGGGCCGCAAAAAGAAGAACTCGACCTGGTTGACCGGGTCGATGACGGTCAGGTCTTTGGGATCAGTGCGGCGCCGGTAGCCGGCCTCTGCGAGGATTTCGGTGGCAGGCTCGCTGAGAGCACCTTTGTTGGGAACCGCGACCCGCAACATGCTCACAGCTTCCGATAGATGTCATCGAGGGAAAGTCCGCGCGAGATCATCAGCACCTGCGTCCAGTACAGCAACTGGCTGATCTCCTCGGCCAGCGCGTCGTCGGGTTCGTGTTCAGCGGCCAGCCAGACCTCGCCGGCCTCCTCCAGGATCTTCTTGCCCAGAGCATGTATCCCACCGTCCAAAGCGGCGACCGTGGCGCTGCCGGCCGGCCGGGTGCGGGCACGGTCGCCGAGTTCGGCGAACAGATCCTCGAAGGTCTTCACGGCCAGCGATTGTTTCACGTGGCAGCGAGCAAAGTCACGGCGGTTTCGCCCGGCGGCTAGGGACCGCCCAGCCGGGCCTCAGCGAGGATGGGCTCGAACAGCTCGACCGGGTTTCCGGAGGGGTCCTCCAGAAGGATCTGCTTTCCCCCGACGCCGGTGACGATGTCGTTGCGGAAGTGAGCTCCTGCGGCCCGCAGCCGCTCGACCGTGGCTTCCAGGTCAGTCACCTCGATCGAGAATCGGTTCCAGCCTCCCGGCGCAGGCAACGTGCCGTCGGGCATGGCCTAGCCCCCGCCTGGGCCGGCGCCGGGGCTGCTCAACACCAGGCGCAGGTAGCCTCGCGAGAGCATCGCGAACCCTCGCGCCGGGTGCATGTCCTCATGAAAGCCCAGATGTTCGCAGTAGAAGGCGATTGCAGCGTCCACGTCGAAGACGATATAGCGGACGCTGACCCTGGCATCTGTAGCCATCTCCAAGCGCCTCCCCGAGTCGACTGTACGCCGGGCACTCGGCGACTGCGGACTGCCCGAGCGGGCCGCGCCGGGGGCACCGCCCGCTTGCGGGGGACGGCGAGGGACAAGCCGCTCGCAACGTACGGTGAGGCATGGAGTTCTCCGAGATCGACGTCCAAGTCGACGGCCCACGGGCCGATATCACACTGAACCGGCCAGCCAAGTTGAACCCGCTGAGCACTACGACCTTGAACGAATTGGTCGCAGCCGCACGCCATCTCGACACACTGCCGAGCGTGAAAGTGGTGGTGGTGGCCGGCAGCGGCCGGGCCTTCAGCGCCGGCGCGGACCTCGCGTCGTTCGCGACGGCGGGCGGCCAGAGTGAGCCCGAAAGCGCACCATCGTCCGCCGCGACCGTGGCGCGCGAGGCGGCCGATGCCGGGCGGCGGATGGCTGAGGCGATCGAAGCGATGAACGCGGTGACGATCGCCCGGATCCACGGCCATTGCGTCGGAGGCGGGGTCGTGCTGGCCTCAGCCTGCGACTTGCGCATCGCCGCAGACGACACCCGCTTCTCGATCCCCGAGGTCGACCTGGGCATCCCACTTGCCTGGGGAGGAATCCCCCGGCTGGTGCGCGAGATCGGCCCGGCGAGGACCAAGGAACTGGTGATGACCTGTCGCCCCTTCGGCGCCGCCGAAGCCCTTGCGGCGGGCTTTCTGAACCGGGCGGTTCCCGCCTCCGATCTCACCGCCGCGGTCGACGAGCTCATCGGGCAGCTGACCGCCAAGTCAGCGCTCACCCTGACTGCCACCAAACGTCACACCAACGCGGTGACCGAATCCATGGTCGGCACCGCGCGAGCCTGGAACGACGCCGACTCGCTGGTCACCGCGCTGCGCGATCCGGGGTCGCGCGCCGCGGGGGCCGCCTACCTCAAGGGCTTGGGGCGAGGCTAGACGTTGAAGTACTTGGCTTCGGGGTGGTGCAGGACGAAGGCGTCGGTCGACTGCTCCGGGTGCAGCTGCAACTCCTCGGACAACGTCACGCCAATGCGTTCGGGCTCCAGCAGCTCCATCATCTTTGCCCGGTCCTCCAGGTTCGGACATGCCCCGTACCCGAACGCGAAGCGAGCACCCCGATAGCCGAGCTTGAAATAGTCTTCGACGGCCTCAGGATCCTCGGCCGACATCGCCCGGTCCCCGGAGAACTTGAGCTCCTCGCGGATACGCCGGTGCCAATACTCGGCCAGCGCCTCGGTCAGCTGCACGCCGATGCCGTGCACTTCGAGGTAATCGCGATAGGAATTGGACGCGAACAGCTCGTTGGCGAAGTCGGCAATGGGTGTGCCCATCGTCACCAGCTGGAACGGCAGCACGTCAACCTCGCCGCGCTCGCCGGCCAGATCCCGCGACCGGATGAAATCGGCGATGCACAGGAACCGGCCGCGTTGCTGGCGCGGGAAGGTGAACCGGTACCGCTCCTCGGCGTCGGGTTTGGGCTCAGCGAGTACGACGACGTCGTCGCCCTCGGACACCGCCGGGAAGTAGCCGTACACCACGGCGGCGTGCGCCAAGACGCCGTCGGTGGACAACCGATCCAGCCAGTATCGCAGCCGCGGCCGGCCCTCGGTCTCCACCAAATCCTCGTACGCGGGTCCCTCGCCGCCGCGCACACCGCGTAATCCCCACTGGCCCAAGAACAATGCGCGCTCATCGAGCAGCCCGGTGTAGTCGGCCACCGCCAGGCCCTTGACGATCCGCGACCCCCAGAACGGCGGAACGGGGACCTCGACATCGGCCGCTACATCGGAGCGTGCGGGTATCTCGACCGGTTCTTCGGCCGCCTTACGCTGCGCCGCAATGCGTTTGGACCGCTCGTGGCGGGCCTTGCGCTCGGCTTCCTTCTTGCGGGCCGCGACGGCCTCCGGGCTGTCGGTATCCGGCGCCTCGCCCCGCTTGGCGCTCATGATGGTGTCCATCAACTTCAGACCCTCGAAAGCGTCTCGCGCATAATGCACTTCGCCCTCGTACAGTTCGGCCAGGTCGTTCTCCACGTAGCTGCGGGTCAACGCCGCACCCCCGAGCAGCACCGGGAACTTCTCGGCGACTCCGCGGGTGTTCATCTCCTCGAGGTTTTCCTTCATCACCACGGTTGATTTCACCAGCAGGCCCGACATCCCAACCACGTCGGCGCTCTTGTCATCCGCCACTTCGAGAATGTTGGCGATCGGCTGCTTGATGCCGAGGTTGACCACTTCGTAGCCGTTGTTGCTCAAGATGATGTCGACCAGGTTCTTACCGATGTCGTGCACGTCGCCTTTGACCGTGGCCAGCACGATCCGTCCCTTGCCCGAATCATCGTCGGAGTGCTCCATGTGCGGTTCCAGGTAGGCCACGGCGGCCTTCATCACCTCGGCCGACTGCAGCACGAACGGCAGCTGCATCTGCCCGGAGCCGAACAACTCACCGACCGTCTTCATGCCTGCCAGCAGGTTCTCGTTGATGATCTCCAGCGGCGGCTTCCGGGTCATCGCCTCGTCGAGATCGGCTTCCAAGCCGTTGCGCTCGCCGTCGACGATGCGCTGAGCCAGCCGCTCGAACAACGGCAGCTTCGCCAGTTCGGCCGCACGGGATTCCTTCGACGAAGCCGCCGACACACCTTCGAACAGCCGCATCAGCTCCTGCAGCGGGTCGTACCCGTCGCGGCGGCGGTCGTAGACCAGATCCAGTGCGACGTCGCGCTGCTCTTCCGGAATCCGGTTGATCGGCAGGATCTTCGACGCGTGCACGATCGCCGAGTCCAGCCGGGCTTCCTGGCATTCGTGCAGGAACACCGAGTTGAGCACCTGGCGCGCAGCGGGATTGAGGCCGAACGAGATGTTGGACAATCCGAGCGTGGTTTGCACGTCGGGGTGACGCTTCTTCAGCTCGCGGATCGCCGCGATGGTCTCGATGCCATCGCGGCGTGACTCCTCCTGACCGGTGGCGATGGTGAAGGTCAAACAGTCGATGAGAATGGAGGATTCGTCGACCCCCCAATTGCCGGTGATGTCGTTGATCAGCCGCTCGGCGATCTCGACCTTCTTCTCGGCGGTACGGGCCTGGCCCTCTTCGTCGATGGTCAGCGCAACCACCGCGGCGCCGTGCTCGGCGACCAGCTCCATGGTCTTGGTGAACCGCGACTCCGGACCGTCGCCGTCCTCGTAGTTGACCGAGTTGATCGCGCAGCGGCCACCCAGGTGCTCCAAACCCGCTCGCAGTACCGGGGTTTCGGTGGAGTCCAGCATGATCGGCAATGTCGATGCCGTCGCCAGCCGGCTGGCCAGCGCTGTCATGTCGGCCACGCCGTCGCGGCCCACGTAGTCGATGCACAGATCCAGCAAGTGTGCGCCGTCGCGAGTCTGGTCCTTGGCGATGTCCAGGCACTTCTGGTAGTCCTCGGCGATCATCGCTTCACGAAAAGCCTTGGAGCCGTTGGCATTCGTTCGCTCTCCGATCACCAGGACGGAGGCGTCCTGTGCGAACGGGATGGCGCTGTACAGCGACGACACCGACGGCTCGTAGGTCACGTGACGTTCGCCGCGCTGCGCCGTTCCGTCGTTGAACTTGGCCACGGCGGCGGCCACCTCCCGGATGTGGGCCGGGGTGGTGCCGCAGCAGCCGCCGACCAGCGAGAGCCCGAACCCGGCGATGAAGCCGGCCAGTGCCTCGGCCAATTCGTCGGGCTGCAGCGGGTATTCGGCGCCGTTCGGGCCCAGCACCGGCAGCCCGGCGTTGGGCATCACCGACACCGGGATGCGGGCATGCCTGGACAGGTGCCGCAGGTGCTCACTCATTTCGGCGGGGCCCGTCGCGCAGTTCAGACCGATCATGTCGACGCCGAGCGGCTCGACGGCAGTCAGCGCCGCGCCGATCTCGCTGCCCAGCAGCAGCGTCCCGGTGGTCTCCACGGTGACGTGGGCAAACACCGGAATGTGCCGACCGGCCTGCACCATCGCCCGCCGCGATCCCAGCACCGCGGCCTTAAGCTGCAGCAGGTCCTGGCAGGTTTCCACCAGGATGGCGTCGGCGCCGCCGTCCAGCATGCCGAGCGCGGCCTCGGTGTAGGCGTCGCGAATGAGGTGGTACTCGGTGTGGCCCAGGGTCGGCAGCTTGGTGCCCGGCCCCATCGACCCCAGCACGTAGCGCTTGCGGTCGGGCCCCGAACCCGAGCCAGCCATCTCGTCGGCGACCCGGCGCGCGATCGCGGTGCCCTGTTCCGACAGGTCCCTGATCTTGTCGGCGATGTCGTAGTCGCCGAGGTTGGACAGGTTGCAGCCGAAGGTGTTGGTCTCCACGGCGTCCGCGCCCGCCTCAAAGTAGGCGCGGTGGATAGTCTCCAGCACGTCGGGACGCGTTTCGTTGAGGATCTCGTTGCAGCCTTCCAGGCCGCGGAAGTCGTCCAGCGTGAGATCCGCGGCCTGCAACTGAGTGCCCATCGCGCCATCGCCCACCACCACACGCTGCGCCAAAGTGTCCAGGAGATCGGTGTCGTACTGGTGTTCGTTAGCGGCAGTCACCCCACAAGGATAGTGCGCCTATGCAAACCGCTTCAGTGCTTGACAGGTCCCTGACAGCTTCCCTGTATCTGCGTAGGCTGTCCCCCGCAGGCCGTACGCTGATTCTGTGACTTCGCTGGATGGCAGTGCGCTGCCCGAACTGCACAACACCGTCATCGTGGCGGCGTTTGAGGGCTGGAACGACGCCGGCGACGCGGCCAGCGACGCGCTGGAGCACCTGGATGCCATCTGGGAAGCCGATCCGATCGTGGAGATCGACGACGAGGCCTACTACGACTACCAGGTGAATCGCCCGGTCATCCGCCAGGTCGACGGGGTTACCCGGGAGCTGGTGTGGCCGGCGATGCGGATCTCACATTGTCGCCCGCCCGGCAGTGACCGCGACGTCGTGTTGATGCACGGGGTGGAGCCGAATATGCGCTGGCGCACATTCTGTGCCGAGTTGCTGGCCATCGCCGACAAGCTCAACGTCGACACCGTCGTGATCCTCGGGGCGCTGCTGGCCGACACGCCCCATACCCGGCCGGTGCCGGTCTCGGGTGCGGCCTATTCGCCCGAGTCGGCGCGGCGTTTCGGCCTGGAGGAAACCCGCTACGAGGGCCCGACGGGGATCGCCGGGGTGTTCCAGGATGCCTGCGTGGCGGCCGGGATCCCGGCGGTGACGTTCTGGGCAGCGGTGCCGCACTACGTGTCGCACCCGCCGAACCCGAAGGCGACGGTGGCGCTGCTGCGCCGCGTCGAAGACGTGCTCGACATCGAGGTTCCGCTGGCCGACCTGCCTGCGCAAGCCGAGGAGTGGGAGCAGGCGATCACCGAGATGACCGCCGAGGATGACGACCTGGCCGACTACGTCCAGTCACTGGAGCAGCGCGGCGACGCCGAGGTCGATATGAATGACGCCCTGGGCAAGATCGACGGAGACGCGCTGGCCGCCGAGTTCGAACGTTATCTGCGCCGCCGGCGCCCAGGGTTCGGGCGCTAAATCACGCAACAATGTTGCCGTCATCCGCTGAGTGCGAAAAAATCGCTAGCTAACCAACCGGATACCTGGACCTTGTCCTCCCGATCCGAAGCAAGCCCAGCGGGCGGGGCGAACGACGACGATAGGACCCCTCCCATGGCCGCGCTACCCCACACCCCCAACCCGAACCCGGACACCCCCAATCCGATGCAGGCATCGGAGCGCTTCAGCGAAGAGGCCGGCTATCACAAGGGACTCAAGCCCCGACAACTGCAGATGATCGGGATCGGCGGCGCGATCGGAACCGGGCTGTTCCTCGGCGCCGCCGGCCGGCTCGCCAAGGCCGGGCCCGGGTTGTTCCTCGTGTATGCCTTGTGCGGGGTCTTCGTCTTCTTGATTCTGCGAGCGCTTGGCGAGTTGGTGCTGCATCGCCCGTCGTCGGGCTCGTTCGTGTCGTACGCGCGTGAATTCTTCGGTGAGAAGGCCGCCTACGTCGTGGGCTGGATGTACTTCCTGAACTGGGCGATGACGTCGATCGTGGACACCACCGCAATCGCCACCTACCTGCATCGATGGACAGTCTTCGCGGTGATCCCACAGTGGGTTCTTGCCCTGATCGCCTTGGCGGTGGTGTTGTCGATGAACTTGATCTCCGTCGAATGGTTCGGCGAGCTGGAATTTTGGGCCGCGCTGATCAAGGTTTTCGCGCTCATCGCGTTCCTGGTGGTGGGAACCATCTTCCTGGCCGGGCGCTACCAGATCGACGGCCGAAGCACCGGGCTGAGTCTGTGGACTGGCCACGGCGGGCTATTCCCGACAGGTCTGGTGTCGCTGCTAGTGGTTACCTCGGGAGTGGTGTTCGCCTACGCCGCAGTCGAATTGGTGGGCACGGCAGCCGGTGAGACCCCCGAGCCGGAGAAGATCATGCCGCGGGCGATCAATGCGGTGATCGCCCGCATAGCGGTCTTTTACGTCGGGTCGGTGGCCCTGCTGGCGCTGTTGCTGCCCTACACCGCGTTCAAGGCCGGCGAGAGCCCGTTCGTCACGTTCTTCTCCAAGATCGGCTTCCACGGCGCCGGCGACTTGATGAACGTGGTGGTACTCACCGCCGCACTCTCCAGCCTGAACGCCGGACTGTATTCGACCGGCCGCGTCATGCACTCGATTGCGATGAGCGGCAGCGGCCCCAAGTTCGCGACGCGCATGTCAAAAAATGGTGTGCCGTACGGCGGAATCGCCATGACCGCCGTCATCTGCCTTTTCGGTATCGCGCTGAATGCCTTCAACCCCGGTGAAGCCTTCGAAATTGTGCTCAACATCGCCGCGCTGGGCATCATCGCGTCTTGGGCCACCATCGTGCTGTGTCAACTTCGCTTCTACAAGATGGCCAACGCGGGGATCATGCAGCGCCCGGGATTTCGCATGCCGTTTACCCCGTACACCGGGTACCTCACCTTGGCCTTCTTGGCCGTCATCCTGGTACTGATGGCGTTCGACAAACCGATCGGCACCTGGACCGTCGCATCGCTGGTCGTTATTGTTCCGGCCCTGATCGCAGGCTGGTACCTGGTGCGCAAACGCGTAACGGCCATCGCGCGTGAGCGAGTCGGCTATACCGGGCCATTTCCGGTGATTGCCAACCCGCCGGTGCACCCGCAAGACTGATCCCCGTCGCCGGAAAGGTGAATCGATCATTCGCAACCGCTACGCCAGCAAGCCACCACTGTACGGAATGGCCATGGTCTTCTTGGCCCTGGCCGTCGTCGCCGTCACCGCGTACTTGCATGCCGGCTGGTGGTCGATCATCGGTTACGCCGCCGCTGCGATCATTGCCGTTATCGGGTTCGCGCTCGTCTTCCGCGACCTTTCCTGAAGTCCCGACGAAAAGCACTGTGCTGCAATACATCACAGACAAAACACTACGACTTCTCCAAGTCCTCGTTGTAGGCGCTGGTGGAGCGACCGAGCGCGGCAACCTCGGCGTCCATTTGGGGCACCAGCTCAGCAGCGCGTTTGCGTATGGGCAGTTCGCCGACCCAGGTGGACAACACCGGCTTGAGCCAGCGGAACAGGCCCACCCAGTCCGGGCAGTACACGCGGTCCTCGCGGCCCTCGATGCCCTTGACGAACGCCTCTGCGCACTTGTCGACGGTGGTGGTCTTGTTCAACGGCCAAGGCAGCGCCGCGAGCAGTTCGCCGAACGAGGGCAGGTCAGCCTTGGTGTCGCGAACCATCGGGGTGTCGATCCAGGACATGTGTGCCGAGCCGACACTGACGCCGTGGTGGGCCACCTCCAATCGCCACGCGTTGGCGAGCATCTCGATGGCAGCCTTCGACGCGTTGTACGGCGCCAGCCCCGGAGCCGCCGCGTACGCGGCCAGCGACGAGACGATCAGCACATACCCGCGGCGGTCGATCACCGCCGGCAACGTGGCACGCACGGTGTGAAAGACACCGAGCACGTCGACGTCCAACACCCGCTTGAACGCCTCCGGATCGACCTGCAGAACCGACCCATAGCTTGCGATGCCGGCATTGGCCACCACGACGTCGATGCCGCCGAAGCGTTCGACGGCTTGGTCGGCCGCGGCCTGCATGGCGTGCAGATCGCGCACGTCAGCGACCACCGTCAGTGCCCGCTCGTCGCCGCCGAGTTCAGCGGCCAGCGCCGCCAGCTCGGCTTTGTCGAGATCGGTCAGCACAAGTTTGGCGCCTTTATTGCGCAGCCGACGCGCGACCTCAGCCCCGATTCCCCGGGCCCCGCCCGTGATGAAGACGACTTTGCCCTGCAACGATGTCATGGCCGAAAACGTACCGCCGCCGCGGTTACAGGTCCACCCCCAGCAGCGCATCGATCGCGGTTGCCACCAACTTCGGCGCCGCAGCGTCGTGGCCGCCGTACTCCAGCGCATTGGTGGACCAACCATCAAGTGCCGCAATCGCTTTGGCGGTGTCAAGGTCGTCGGCCAGGTACCCGCGCACCCGGGCGATAGCGTCGGCGGCATCCGGACCGGCGGGCAGCGCGGTCGCGGTGCGCCAGCGGTGCAGCCGGGCGACGGCCTCGTCGAGCACCTGCTGGCTCCAAAATCGGTCCGCACGGTAGTGCCCGGCCAGCAGACCCAGCCGGATGGCCGACGACTCAACACCTTGGGCGCGCAGTGTCGACACCAGTACCAGGTTGCCGCGGCTCTTGGACATTTTGTGCCCGTCCCAGCCGATCATCCCGGCGTGCACGTAGTGTCGGGCGAATCGCCGCTCGCCCCTTACACATTCGGCGTGCGCGGCGGTGAACTCGTGATGCGGAAAGATCAGATCGCTGCCCCCGCCCTGAATATCCAGGCCGCTGCCGATACGACTTAGCGCAATCGCCGCGCATTCGATATGCCAGCCCGGCCGGCCAGGACCGAACGGTGCCGGCCAGCTGGGCTCCCGGCGCCGCGCGGCCCGCCACAACAGGGCGTCGAGCTCGTCGGTCTTGCCGGGCCGGTGCGGGTCGCCGCCGCGCTGCGCGAACAGCCGCAACATGGTTTCTCGGTCATAGCCCGACTCGTAGCCGAACTGCAGCGTGGCATCCGCCCGGAAGTAGATGTCGGGGTGCTCGTCGTCGAGGACGTACGCCGCCCCTGAGGCCAATAGCTTTTCCACGAGTTCAACGACTTCGGGAATTGCTTCGGTCGCCCCGACATACTCACGCGGGGGCAATACCCGCAGCGCCGCCATATCCTCGCGGAATAAAGCGACCTCGCGGTCCGCGAGGTCGCGCCAGTCGACGCCGTCGCGATCGGCGCGCTCGAACAATGGATCGTCGACGTCGGTGACGTTCTGCACGTAGTGCACGTCGTGACCGAGGTCCAGCCACACTCGATTTACCAGGTCGAACGTCAGGTAAGTCGCCGCATGGCCCAGATGGGTGGCGTCATAAGGCGTGATCCCGCAGACGTACATGGTGGCTTTAGTCCCGGGCGCCACCGGGCGCACCTGCCGGTCAGAGGTGTCGTACAGCCGTAGCTCCGGCCCACGTCCCGGCAACACCGGAACCGGTGCGGAAGACCACGACTGCATGTCCTCGACTCTAAACTCGGCGACCCCAACCCTCCGAGCGGGCCGGAACAGCCCGGGACCGTGCGGCATCGGAAACCGGACCGCCATCGCGAGATCTGTGGTTTGCTGTGCCGAGCAAATTTGATTAACCGCCAGCGGCTGAGGTGATTGCGATGTCGATTAATACAACAGATCTAACGAACGCGGCCGGCACGGATGCCCGCCAGGAAGTGGTGGTCAAATGCCCGGCCACCGCACAGATCGTCGGCAGCGTCCCAGTGGCGACGGCCGATGAGGTGGAAGCCGTGGCAGCCCGGCTGCGTGCGGCGCAGCCGGCGTGGCAGCAAATGGGAGTCGATGCCCGCGCACGGTGGTTGGGCAAGTGGCGCGACTGGGTGCTCGACCACCGCGACGAGCTGTTGACGCCGCTACAGCTCGAAACGGGCAAGTCCTGGGGCGATACCGGCGTGGAGATCGCCGCCGTGCAGATCATCAACTACTGGATCGACAACGCCGCCGAATTCCTCGCCGAACAGCCGGTGCGCCCGTACGGCGTCGCCAACGCGGCCAAGAAGCTGACCATCGTCTACGAGCCCTACGCGCTAGTCGGGGTCATCACACCGTGGAACGGCCCACTTTCGGTGCCGCTGTTCGACATTCCCGCGGCGTTGATGGCCGGTTGCGCCGTGCTGTCTAAGCCCTCGGAGTTCACGCCGCTGGCGTGGCAGGCGGCGGTCGAGGGCTGGAAGCAGATCGGCGCGCCGGACGTGCTCGACGTGGTGTTCGGTTTCGGTGAAACCGGTGCAGCACTGGTCAATACCGTGGATTACGTGATGTTCACCGGCTCGCTCAGCACTGGGCGCCGGATCGCAGTCGCGGCCGCGCAGCGGTTGATCCCATGCAGCCTGGAGCTGGGGGGCAAGGACGCGATGATCGTCTGCGCCGACGCCGATATCGAACGGGCCGTCGACGGTGCCGTCTGGGGCGGGTTCGTTTACACCGGGCAAGTCTGCATATCGGTGGAGCGGGTCTATGTCGAGGAGCCGGTCTACGACGAATTCGTGAACAAGTTGGTGGCCAAGACATCTCAGCTTCGTCAGGGCATGGACGCCGCTCATGACTATTCCTGCGAGATTGGCGCGATGACCACCGAGCAGCAACTCGCCATCGTGTCCCGCCATGTCGACGACGCGGTCAGCAAGGGCGCGAAGGTGCTTGTCGGCGGCAATTCAAGCGATCCCGGCAGCGGCGGACTGTTCTATGAGCCGACGGTGCTGGTCGACGTCGACCACAACATGGACTGCATGCGCGAGGAGACCTTCGGTCCGACCTTGCCCGTGATGAAGGTGCGCGATGTTGCCGAGGCGATCGAGAAGGCCAACGACTCCCGGTTAGGGTTGGCCGGCAGCGTGTGGACACGGGATAAGAACAAAGCGAATGCCGTTGCCCGCCAAATGAATACCGGGACCGTGAACATCAACAACGTCATCACCGGCCTCCTGCAATTCGGGGTCCCGATGGCCGGATGGAAGGAATCAGGGCTCGGTTCCCGTTCCGGTGGCGCCGACGGCATCCGCAAGTACTGCCGCCAGAAAAGCATCGTCGCCGACCGGGTCGCGATGAAAAAGGAGCTGCTGTGGTATCCCTACAGCCGCAAGAAGGGCAATCTCGTAGAGAAAGTGCTCAGATTGCTCTCGGCCAAAGACTGGCGACGCCGATTAGGCCGGTAATGCGGGCCGGAGCAGGCCGTTAGCGCCACGCGTCGCGGATGGCACCGAGCAGGATCGGCGCCACTTCGGCGCGACACATCACGAAGTCGGGCAGGTACGGGTCTAGCTGGTTGTAGCGCAGCGGCGAGCCGTCGAGGCGCGACGCGTGCATACCGGCGGCCAGGATCACTCCGGCCGGCGCTGCCGAATCCCATTCCCATTGGCCGCCGGCATGAAGGTAGGCGTCCACGTCGCCGTCGATGACGGCCATCGCTTTAGCGCCCGCCGAGCCGATCGCCACGGGTTGGATTGCCAGCGTCTGTCGTATGCGGTGCAGGATTGCGGGCGGCCGGGTGGTGCTGACAGCAATCCGGAGAGTACTGGGAACGCCGACGGCGGCAGGGGCAGGGGTCACGGTGTCGCTGCGATACACGATGTTGCCGCGGGCCGGCAACGCCACCGCCGCATCGGTGATCTCGGGTCGGCCGTTCGTGGGGCGTTGCCACAGCGCGACGTGTACCGCCCAGTCGTCGCGCCCCGGCGTGGAGAACTCACGGGTGCCGTCCAACGGGTCGATGATCCACACCCGTTCGGATTTCAGCCGAACCAGATCGTCATGAGCTTCCTCACTGAGCACCGCATCACCCGGCCGCTCGGTCCGCAGCCGGCGCAGCAGTAGCGAGTTTGCCCGGCTGTCACCAGCGTCGCCGAGCGCCCACGGATAACCGAAACCGATTTCCTCGCGAATTTCGAGCAGCAACTTTCCCGCGTCCGCGGCGAGATCGGCAGCCAATTCCGCGTCTGTCAGGTCTGACAGGTCCTCCGCGGCCGGGCTCACCGCTTCAGTATCGCCGACGACACAGCTGGCCCTTAAAACGCCGGCCACGGAATGGCACGATGCCGGTTCGGTCCGGGCATCACCGGATTTTCCAGCAGCGCGTGCGCGCGCCGGCGCAGCGCTGCGATTTCTGCGCGGGTGATCTGCCCGGCCAGCGCATCGGCAAGCTGGCCGGTTAGGGCATCGGCGAGCACGGCAACGGCCTTCAGGGTTTGATCGTCGACCGGCTTGCCTGCCCAGCCCCACAACACTGTGCGCAGTTTGTTCTCGACGTGCAGGCACACGCCGTGGTCGACCCCGTAGACGTGGCCGTCCAGGCCGTAAAGGATGTGGCCACCCTTGCGGTCGGCGTTGTTGATCAGCACGTCGAACACCGCCATCCGGCGCAACTGAATGTGGTCGGAGTGCATCAGGATGACCTCATCGCCGGCGTAGTCGTAGGCCCGCAGCACCGGCAGATAACCCGGCTGCAGTTTTTTGGCGGGAAACAGGTCAACCAAGTCGGGTCCGGGCTTGAGATCGGATTCGTCCGTGTCACCAGGTTGCTGCACCCACAGCTGCAGCATGCCGCAACCCGCCGGCCCGTCACGAATGATCGTGTAGGGCACGATATTCCAACCCAATTGCGTCGATACCAGGTACGCGCCGAGTTCGCGGCCGGCCAGCGTCCCGTCGGGGAAATCCCATAGCGGCTGCTCACCTGAGATCGGTTTGTACACGCAGTGCACGCTGCGCTGGTCCAGCGTCGACTCGCACAGAAAGGTGGCGTTACTGGCCGAGCGGATGCGTCCGAGGACCGTCAGCTCGCCGTCCCGCAACACCTCACACTTGTCATCCGTCGGGGTCATCGTCAGGCCCGCGCAGCGCGCTGCGCTTGTAGCCGTTGGTGCGCGCGCAGATATGGCCCTCAGGGTCCAATGGTTCGTCGCACAGCGGGCACGGCGGACGTCCCGCCGAGATGACGCGGTTGGAGCGGGTGGCGAACTGCCGCGCCGACTCCGGCGTCAGGAACACCCGCACCGCGTCGGGACCTTCCTCGGTGTCGTCGAGCACCACCGACGCGTCGAACTCGGCGTCGGTGACAGCCAGCAATTCGACCACCACGGTCTGGGCCTCCGAATCCCAGCCCAGGCCCATGGTCCCGACCCGAAATTCGGCATCAACCGGCATGATCAGGGGACTGAGGTCGTCGATCTCCGTGGGCTCCGGGGGCACCGGGGTACCGAACCTGCGATTCACCTCGAGCAGTAACGCACCGATGCGTTCTGCAAGCACCGCGACCTGCTGCTTTTCCAATACCACTGACACCACCCGGGAGTCGTGCACCGCCTGTATGTAGAAGGTGCGATTTCCGGGCTGGCCAACGGTCCCGGCCACGAAGCGGTCGGGTGTGCGGAAAACGTGAATTGCGCGGGCCATGGCACTTCCAAAATACCGGCAGTTGGCGTTGTCGTGCGATCCGATTGGGGCCATCAGACGCACCGGAAACGAAGAAATCGCCAATCAGTCGGTGGAGCCGCCGACCGCCGCGTCGCCAGCCGGCACCGCACTGCCCTGCTCAGGCTGCGGTTCTGAAGGCCGCTCGCCCTGGGAGTCATCCTGGGGCTCGCCCTTTGGCGGCGGCGCGGCGCGCAACGCGGCCGATAGCCGCGCACCGGTGTGATTGACGTGCAACACGAACGGCCGCAGCTGGGTGTAGCGGACCACACTCACCGACCCCGGGTCGGCGGTGACACGCTGAAAGCTGTCCAGATGCGTGCCGAGGGCGTCAGCGATCACGGCCTTGATGACGTCGCCATGGGTGCAGGCCAGCCACAGCGCGTCACCGCCGTGCTGATCGGCCAGCCGCCGGTCGTGTTCGCGGACGGCGGCCACCGCGCGCGCCTGCACCTGCGCCAACCCCTCACCACCGGGAAACACCGCCGCGCTGGGATGGGCCTGAACCACCCTCCACAACGGCTCCTTCGCCAAGTCGCCGATCTTGCGGCCTGTCCATTCCCCGTAGTCCACCTCGGAGAGCCGGTCGTCGATGAGCGGTTGGAGGCATAGCGCTTCGGCGAGCGGTTCGACGGTGCGCCGGCACCGCTGCATCGGCGAACACACCACCGCCCTGATCGGCAACTCACCGATCCGATCGATCAGCCCGGCAGCCTGCTCGCGGCCCTTGTCGTCGAGATCGACGCCCTCGGAACGACCAGCCAGCACGCCCGCGGTGTTCGAGGTGGACCGGCCGTGTCGTAACAGGATGACAGTCATGTCGCGGTCACCGTCCCGTTCCCCAGCAGGGTCAGCACGGCGCCACCGGCCGCCACCCGATAGCCCACGAACCAGTACATGCTGTGCCGCACCAGAAACCGCAGCAGCCAGGCCACTGCGGCCAGGCCGATGACGAACGCGATCAGCGTGGCCACCAGCAGCTGCGGTCCGGTGGCGCTCATCCCCGATGTGACGGGGTGAAAGGCGTCCGGCACCACCCACAGGTTGCGGACACCCGACCGGATTTCGTCTTTGAAAAACAAGCCCAGGATGCAGATCGGGATGGTCCCGATGATGATGTACCAGCCGAGCCGGTAGTCGACGTTGCGGTGTGACTTGACAGTCAGGCCTTTGAAAAGGCCACTGCACCAGGCTTTGAGAATGCGCACGATATCGCGCGCGAAGTACGCCAGCACCGCGGCCTCGGTCCCCAACTGGCTCACCGCGGTGAACGAGGCGCCGGCATCGCCGGCGAAAAAGATCCGCGACACGATCGCCAGGTGCCCCGAGGATGACACCGGCAGGAACTCGGTCAAACCCTGCACCACGGCCAACACGACGACTTGCCACCAGGACATCGCCGAAACCGCAGTCACGACGACGACCGTACCCGGTGGAGACGGCCGCTACCGGATGTGACTAGCGCGACACCGGTACTGCGCGCGCGACCGAGTCGCGCACCGCCGCAGCCAGGCTGCGTTCGTCGGTGAGGTCGATCTCGACCAGGCTGCGGACCGCCCTGGCGACCACCTCTTCAGCCTGCGGAACGGGCCCGGACAGTCGCGGCCGGTAAACTTCGACAACCAGCGAGCGGTGCTCGATGTGGAACGAGAAACTACGTCCATCACCCACTTGTCCGTACCCGCTGGCGAAAATTCCCGACGACATGTCTTCGACAGCAAACCCTCGGTCTGCGATATGCCGGTCAGCGGTGACGGTCATGCCGTCAAGATACCTCTCCAGTACCACTTGGTGTGTGCAACATGGCGAGATTGGGTGCGACAACGTTCCTTAGAATTTGACTTTGATGTCCCACGTTCTGAGGGTTAACCGTTGCTGACACGGCGTAAGCAAGCAGCTCAACGCCGTTTTATTGGCCTGCTGTTTTTGCTGTCTCTGATGGCCGGATGTTCGTCGAATCCGCTCGACTCCGCCCCGCCTACGATCGAGCCCGCACAGCCGGCCGAGTCGCCGCCGGTGTCGCAAAGCCCGGCTGGTGCGGTGCGACCGCTGGGCGGCCAGCCGCAGGCGGCCGTATTCGACAGCGGCACTCGCCAGTTGGCGATCCTGTGCCCCGGCGCCGATCCGTCGGCGCCCGCCAGCATCACCGTCCTCGTTGACGCGCAGGTCCCGCCGCGCGTCATCGCCCTGCCGGGGCCTGCAACTGCTTTGACCAGCGACAACCGCGGCACGGCATACCTTGCTGCGCACGGCGGCTACTTCAAGGTCGATCTGTCCGCCGGCCATGCCACGCAAGTGACTGTCACCGACGCTCAGCATGCCGATTTCACCGCGATCGCGCGCCGGGCCGACGGCAAGCTGGTGCTGGGCAGCGCCGACGGCACGGTCTACACCCTTGCCTCCGAGACCCCTTCCGGCGGAGCGGGCGGAGTTGCCTCCGCCACCGTCGGAAACCGAAACAAGATCTTTGCGCATGTTGATTCCCTTGTGACACTAGGAAATACGACAGTGGTTCTGGATCGAGGACAATCTTCGGTGACGACGATCGGCGCCGACGGTCGTGCCGGGCAGGCGCTGCGGGCCGGCGAAGGCGCAACCACTCTGGCCGCCGATCCACTAGGCCGGGTCCTGGTCGCCGACACCCGCGGCGGCCAACTGCTGGTGTACGGCGTCGACCCGCTGATCTTGCGCCAGGCTTATCCGGTGCGGCAGGCCCCGTACGGCCTGGCCGGGTCCCGCGAGTTGGCCTGGGTATCCCAAACCGCGTCGAACATTGTCATTGGTTACGATCTGACGACTGGGATTCCCGTCGAAAAGGTGCGTTACCCAACCGTGCAACAACCCAACTCGCTGGCCTTTGATGAAGCGTCGGACACCTTGTACGTGGTGTCGGGGTCTGGTGCCGGAGTCCAGGTCATCGACCACGCGGCGGGCACCCGTTGACCGCGGCGCGGCGGAACCGGCTGCCCGCAGGGTGGGACACGGAGATGTCCGACGAGTACGAGTGGGTGCCGTTGCGCCTGCCGCCGGAAGTAACCAGGGTCAGCGCGTCCACCCGGCTGTCCATTGAGGCTGAGTACCGTGGCTGGGAGCTGACGCGGGTGCGGCTGTACACCGACGGTAGTAGGCGGGTGTTGTTGCGCCGCAAGAAATCTCGTCTGGAGAGCCAGCGGCCCGACCAGCCGGAACTGTGACGGTGGACGTCGGGCGCGAAGACCGTCATCGGATGTACGGCCCGGTGCGCAGGCTGCTGTTCCTGGTCTCGCCTGAGCGCATCCACACGTTGGTCTTTGCCGTGTTGCGCGGTGTTACCACCGTCGCCCCGGTGCGCCGGTTGCTGCACCGGCTGCTGGGGCCGGCTGATCCGGTGCTGGCCAGCACAGTGTTCGGAGTGCGCTTCCCGGGACCGCTCGGGCTGGCCGCCGGGTTCGACAAGGACGGCATGGGGCTGCACGCCTGGGGTGCGTTGGGTTTCGGTTACGCCGAGGTCGGGACCGTGACCGCGCAGCCGCAACCCGGCAACCCGGCCCCGCGGATGTTCCGGCTGTCCGACGACCGCGCCCTACTGAACCGGATGGGGTTCAACAACGATGGCGCCGGCGCGCTGGCGGTCCGGCTCGCGCGCCACCGACCCGACGTGCCGATCGGAGTGAACATCGGCAAGACCAAGACAACCCCGGCCGCCGACGTCGTCGACGACTATCGGAGCAGCGCCCGCTTGGTCGGCCCGCTGGCGTCGTATCTGGTGGTCAATGTCAGCTCGCCGAACACGCCAGGCCTGCGCGACCTGCAGGCGGTCGAGTCGCTGCGGCCCATCCTGTCGGCCGTCCTCGCCGAAGCCTCAAGGACCTCGACACCCGTTCTGGTGAAGATCGCGCCGGATATCTCGGATTCCGACATCGACGACATCGCGGACCTGGCCGTCGAGCTGGGCCTGGCCGGCATCGTGGCAACCAACACCACGGTGTCGCGCGACGGCCTGGTCACACCGGGGGTCGAGGAGCTGGGCGCCGGCGGCATCTCGGGGCCGCCGGTGGCGCGCCGTGCAGCCGAGGTGCTGCGCCGCCTCTATGGCCGGGTCGGCGATCGGTTGGCACTGATCAGCGTTGGCGGCATCGAGACCGCCGACGACGCGTGGGACCGCATCACTGCGGGCGCCTCGCTGCTGCAGGGCTATACCGGCTTCATCTACGGCGGGGGCTTGTGGGCCAAGCACATTCACGACGGCATCGCCCGCCGGCTGCATGATGGCGGGTTCTCCTCGCTCAGCGACGCGGTCGGGTCGGCGACGGCCAAACCGGGAAGACAGCCGGACTAGGTGCCAGTTAGTGCGGCGATGGAGCGGGCGACGATGGATGACTGGGCGACGTTGATTGATGGGGCGACGTCGATGTCCCTGGGGGCGCGTGTCGGAGAGCGTCGACGTCGGTTTCGACGTGAAGGCTGCCGGACCAGCCGCTTTCGGCGCCCTTGTTGCAGCCGCCAAGCACTCCGTCCACCCTCACCTCGGTGTAGACCTGGGCGGCT
Source organism: uncultured Actinomycetota bacterium (assembly GCA_963728815.1). GTDB lineage: Bacteria > Actinomycetota > Actinomycetes > Mycobacteriales > Mycobacteriaceae > Mycobacterium. The sequence continues at coordinate 136,285 of CAVSLH010000004.1, read as the reverse complement.
TCGCCCCGCTGCTGGAAGAAATCCATGGATTCACCGGGCTGCAGTACCTGCTGCTTGGCAATCCAGTCGTTGAGAATGATTTTCGCGTCGCCGGGGGCGCATGATGGCGGGTTTCCGTCGGCGGTGAATTTCACGTATATGGGTCCGGATGTCGCGACCCGCATGCCGGCGTTGTACAGGCACATCTGGCTGTAAGGCTGGGGGCAATCTAGGGCGAGGTGCTTGTCGGAATGTCGCGGCGCGAGCTGGACTTGCCAACGCGAGCGCGCTACAACTGACTGCCGCTGCTAGCGCTGTTGCCTTGGCAACAGCCTCGCGGGCGCGCGTGCTAGGGATCTTCAACTTGTCTGCAGGAATATTTCTGCTCATCGGAGTTCCTGTTCCTGAGCGCCCCTAGTGTGGCGGCGTAGTGACACCTTGACGTTATGTATCGGCGTCGTCGCTGCCATCAGGGATTTCACTACACTTTCGCTGGTTAGCGGCGGCTCCGGGAACAGTCGGCAACCGGCCGCGCGAATTAACCGCCCCGATCCTTGCGTCCGGCGAGCCGTCCGATCGGGCTGGTCAACTCATACTCGAGCGTCGTTACCTCACGCCGCAGACGGTCACAGCCGTCAATCAGCGCCATCAGCTCTGCGAACGTCGCGCCGCGGGCTCGAGCTTCGTCGAGTCCATGGAAAAGTCCATGGAAAAGCGCGCGGGCCCACTCCCTGTTGATAATCGAATACATGTTCGGATATTAGCGGCGCTGGGTGACAACACCCGCCGGCCGCGGGATGGACTCAGCGCCTCGGTTTTCGGTCAGCGCCCAGATAGTCGGCGACGAAGTCCGCAGTGCGGCGGTGCCATTCACTACATCGCCGCACCATGTAATGGCCCGCGCCCTCGACGCCCACCCATTGGGCATCCAGCCCGCGTTGGCGAGCCCGCCAGGTCTGAACGCGTGAAGTGCACGGATCGGTCCAGGTATCCGCGGTGCCGTGCACGACCAACAGCCGGGTAGGCGCGGGGATCAGGTCCCCGTCGCCGCCCACCCACCACGGCGCAAGCGCGACCACCGCGCCGATGTCGGCACCGGCAGACAGCTGCGCCGCGACGCGGCCGCCCATTGAATGGCCCACCAACACAATGCTTTCCGGTTCAAACCGTTGTCGGATTTCGTCGAGCACTTCCTTGGCGTCACGCACCGCATCCAAACGCGGGCTGTTCCATCCGCGACGCCGGTACTGGACGCGTCGAACATCGACGTCGCGACCCAGTTGGCGCCGCAACGCGCTGGCGACGAACATCATCCGGAGGTTGGCCAACTGCCACCACCGGGAAGCCTGGTCGCTGCTCACCTTGCCGCCCGGCAGGACTAGCACACACGCGCGTGGTTCCACGACTTTGATTCGGAGCCGACGGCGACGAGGTCCGAAAGTGTTCTGGGTCTGCTCTACTTCTGCTCGTAGGTGCCGTGGATGTACGCTCGCGCGATCGCATGCTGGAACAGGTTGAATCCGAGGAAAGCGGGACTGGCGTCCTCGCTGAGATCGAACTTGTCAACGTCCACGGCATGCACCGCGACGTAGTACCGGTGCACGCCATGGCCGGGAGGCGGCGCGGCGCCGACATAGCGGCGCATGCCGGCGTCGTTGACCAACGTCAGCGCGCCGCCCGGTAGCTCACTACCGTCTCCCGCACCCTCGGGCAGCTCAGTCACGTCGGCCGGCAGGTTGGCGACCGCCCAGTGCCAGAACCCGGACACGGTCGGGGCGTCGGGGTCGTAGACGGTGACCGCGAAGCTGCGCGTTTCCTCGGGGAATCCCGACCAGCTGAGCTGCGGGCTGGCATCCTCTCCGCCCGCGCCCATGATCCCGCTGATCTGAGCGGTGGCCAAAGGCTGGCCATTGGTCATCGAGTGCGAAGTCAGGCTGAACGACGGCAGCTTGGGCAGCGCGTCATACGGGTCAGGCGGCGCGGTCATGGGTCAGTCCTCTCGTGTTTCGGCTTGATTTTCTCCACTAGCAGTGTGTCAGGAAGTGTGCCAGCACCTCGGTGCCGAACCTCAGCGCATCGATGGGTACCCGCTCGTCGACGCCGTGGAACAACGAAGCGAAATCCAATTCCGGCGGCAACCGCAGCGGGCTGAAGCCGAAACAACGAATACCCAAGCGCGCGAAGGCTTTCGCGTCAGTTCCACCGGAAAGCATGTAAGGCACCGTCCGGCCGTCAGGGTCGACCGCCAGCACCGCGGCGTTCATGGCATCGACCAGATCGCCATCGAAGCTGGTCTCATACGACGGCAAGTCCCTGATCCACTCCCGGGTCACGTCGGGACCGATCAACTCGTCGACCTCGGCCTCGAACGCCGCCTGCCGACCGGGCAGCACGCGGCAGTCCACCACCGCTTCCGCAGTCGCTGGGACCACGTTGGCCTTGTACCCGGCCTTGAGCATCGTCGGGTTTGCGGTGTCGTGCAGTATCGCCTTCAGCATGCGAGCCATCGGGCCAAGTTTTTCGACCGCCCCCTCCAAGTCGGACGATTCGGCGTCGAACGTGAGGCCGGTCTCCTCGCTAATAGCACCCAGGAACTCGACGACGGTGTCGGTAAGCACGAGCGGAAATCGGTGCCGGCCGAGCCGGGCAACCGCCTCGGCGAGGGCGGTGACCGCGTTCTGATCGTTCACCATCGAGCTGTGCCCTGCCTGGCCCCGGGCGGTCAGCCGCATCCATTGGATGCCCTTTTCGGCCGTCTCGATCAGGTAGAGGCGGCGCTCACCGCCATCGAGGCGGGGCACCGTCAAGGAAAAGCCGCCGACTTCACCGATCGCCTCGGTGACACCCTCGAAAAGGTCGGGCCGATTGTCGACCAGCCACTGCGACCCGTAGCTGCCGCCGTGCTCTTCGTCGGCAACGAACGCGAACACGAGATCGCGCGGCGGCACGACGCCGGCACGCTTTAACTGCCGGGCGACCACGATCATCATGCCCACCATGTCCTTCATGTCGACCGCGCCGCGGCCCCAGACATAGCCGTCTTCGATCGCGCCGGAAAACGGGTGCACGCTCCATTCGGCCGGCTCGGCCGGCACCACGTCGAGATGCCCGTGGATCAGCAGAGCGCCACGCGAGCTGTCCGTGCCCTTGAGGCGGGCGAACACGTTGCCCCGGCCGGGCGCACCGGATTCGATGTATTCAGGCTGGTAGCCAACCGCTGCCAGCTGCTCGGCGACCCACTGCGCGCAGTCGGCCTCACCTTGCGTGGTCTCGGGTTCGCCGGTGTTGGTGGTATCGAATCGGATCAACCTGCTGACAACCTCGACCACATCATCGCTCGGGCTGGCCGGAACCTCGGTCTCAACTGTCACAGTCACCTTTCCTACCACTGCCAGGGCGGCCGGGCTCGGCGTCCGAGTGGTCCACCTCGGGTCGAGCTGGGTTGGGCCCGCGCGGGCCAATCCGATAGCCTTAGCTGCCAACCCATGCGGTTTGGTCTTGTCCGAGTGGCGGAATGGCAGACGCGCTAGCTTGAGGTGCTAGTGCCCTACTAATGGGCGTGGGGGTTCAAGTCCCCCCTCGGACACGGTTACTACCCCTACCCGTCGGACGAATCGAGACCCCGACGATCTTGGCGGCGGCGTTGTAGACCATCTCCAATCGAAGCGCGGCGTACAACGCTGCCAACTCCGATGGATCGGCGCTATTGAGCAGCGCAGCGACGTTTCCGAGTCCGTCGACGATTTCCGCGATCTTCTTCTCGGTCAGGACGTTGGTGGTAGGTACTCGATCGAGATCGGCGCGGGCAGCCTCACGTTCTTCTAGCGCACGGTTCAGCGCATCCGCAACGGCTGCCGGTTCCACACCAGCCTCGATCGACAGCTGTAGTCGGCGCATGCGCAGCGGCGGCTGCTGCTGGCCCCGTCCCGTCGAGCCAGCGCTGAGCATCGCGACGTGCGGCGCGCCCGGATCGTGCTGGCCGATGCTGACGGTGCATCCAACGCCGCGATCGGCCGGACTCTGGGGGGGGCATGGCCCCGTCGCTACTCGGTCGCCCTGTGCGCACGATGTGGCAGGCGCCGTCAGGGGACCCTTTGCGGCAGCAGGAGATCTCGCGGCCGATCCCAACTGTCACACGTCGGCCTGCGCCACGTTTGACGCCCGTCACGCATCATTGCGGCCCTTGACGCAACTGGCAGAAGCTGGCCTGGCGAGAACGCTGGTCCGCTGAGCGGACCGAGCCCTTGCCTCATTCCGCGCTCCGGATGTGCGATTCATGGACAAGGGAAAATTCCGTTACAAGGAGGAGGCAAAACATGCCTCGAGCTCCGAAACATGCGCCCCTCGCGGGCAGCGAGCGTCCCCGTCCCACCACTGTTGCCTGCACGCCCGGGCGGCGCAGCAGCCTACGCGGCAGGGATCGTGAACGCTCCATCATGGGGCGCGCCGCACTGCGGCCAAGGCATGCCCGCCATGACCTAGGCCTGCGATGAATGATCCCGCAGGCCTCGTGACCAGCGCATCCGTGGAAGCCATCGTCGCCGATCCGTTCCTCTTGAAGTCCGGCCCAGGCACACGGGCAGCAGAGTTGGCCCGCGCGCAGGCGGTCCTAGCCACACCGCCCTCCGGCCAGATCGTGCTGGTCAGCAACCCGCTTGCGGCGACGGTCCAGAATCCGCTCGGCGAGTCTGCCCAGGTGCGCGGGATGCACGCCGCCGAGCAGCTCGGGCCGTTCATCGACTCGAACGGCCTCAACCACATCATCACCATCCTGCCGATCACCACGTCCCACCCGTTCGCATTCGGCAGCGCCGCGTCTCCGTTCGGGGTGCTACCGGTCGTCAACGCCCCGGCCAGCGGCACCGCGTTCACGCTCGGCGCAGGCAGCGTCTGGTTCGAGACCGGCCTGCTGGTTCCCGGGGTCGCTGCCGGCAGCTTCTCCGGCTTCTTGATTTCGGGTGGCACGCTGGCCGCGAGTGCCACTGTCACGCTGCAAGGCAGCACTTACGTCGCCCCCGCCGGCACGACGCTGACGCTGACCGCCACGCTCGCCCCGCCGGCCGCCGGCACGGGGACGCCCGGCGCCGACCTCACGGGCGCCACCATCGCGCTGCCCACGACGGTCACCATCGTGTTCACCCAGACGACCGCGACCGTCGAGGCGCTGGCCGACTCCAGCGTCACGCTGTACGGCAGCCCGGTCGGGTTCACCCGGAACAACGCGGCGCCGCAGGCGCTCACCGGCTTTCCCGCGATCCTGATCCCGTGCACCCCCAGCGTGCCCGCGTTCGATTTCAAGACCGTCGCCTCGAAGGTCTTCGAGCCGTCGGGCACCGCGACCGTCAACACCGGCGGCTGGTCGCTGCCGATCGCCGTCACCACCGTCGCTGCGCTGGGCGAGGCGAGCGGGGCCGGCTCGCTCGTGCTCGAGCTGGGCGCCGGCGCTACGCTCGAATGCGCCGCCCGCAAAGGCCAAGCCGCGATCGGCGGCTGGCTGGTCGGGATCGATCCCACCCAGCTCATCGTGATCGCAGGCGGCACCGGCGCCGCGAACCTCACGACTTACACGCTCTGGACGCCGCAGCCGCCCGCCACCGTCCGCAGCACGATAGAGTGGGCCAACCCGGCCGGCTTCATCGCCAGCCTGACCGCGACACCCGGCAGCGAGCTGTTGGCCACCAGCGGCGCGGCCGGCGCCTTCCTCGATCGTCCGCTCGCGGCCGACGGTGGCGCGCTGCCGATGGCGGGAGGCGGCTCGCTGTTCCTCAAGGTCACTACCACGACCGCTACGCTCGCCATCCTGGCCGAGGCCGCCACGCCGCCGACCGAGACGTTCTCAATCGCACTCGAGAACGCACTGATCGGCGTGCATGCGCCGCGGCTGTTCCTAGTCAGCGGTACGCTCGCGAGCCCGGCGGTAACACAGCTCGCCAGCGCCACTGTGACCGTCCTGCTCGACGCGCTCTGGCTGGTCCCGACCTTGCCGGACCCGTATGCGGCGAGCTTCGATCCGGCGACCTTGCTGGAGCGGGCGGTGATCGGGCTAATGGGCGTCACGCTGACCTGGGCCGGGGGCGGACCGGAGGATGTCGGGTTCGCGGTGGCGATCGGCCCGGCGCCGGTCGCCGTCACTCCGCCCGTCATCGCCGCCCCGCCCAGCACGCCCATCCTGCCAGCCGGCGTGCTCACGCTGCTCGACCTCTCCACGCGCGTGGACCTGTTCGGCGTGCAGATCGAGGGCACTACTCCCCGAGGCACCGACGGGGCGCCGCCACTCGACACAGGCTTCGTCGGGCTGAGCCTTGCCATATCCGATGCGGCGGTGGCGAGCTTCGCACTGCCGCAGGTGTCGTGGGAGCCGATGGTCAACGACGCGACCAGCGTGCCGAGCGAGCTGCTGGCATCACCTGCGACCGACGGCGTACCGACGCTGGTGCAGGCGCCGGGGGTCGCGTCCGCCAACACGCAGACCCTGGTGGCGGTGGCACCCGAGCCGGTCCTGCTGCGGACGGTCGGCAACGTCGCGGCCGGCGCCTCGTTCCGCGCCCAGTTCAGCCTGCCGTTTGGCATGGTCGCCAACATCGATCAGGAGAACCGGCCGCCGGTCAACAACCAGAACTCGAGCCTGTTCGCGCGGGAGGGCGGTGCTTTCGCGCTGGTGCAGCCTAACTTCGCCGCCGGCGGCGGCGCGTTGCAGCTGATGCTGAAGCCGCCGGACCCCACCGAGTCGAACGCCAAATTCGGTGGCTCCACCACGCTGTCCACCGACGGGGCGGCGCCGGGGTACGGCACCGAGGTGCTCGGCAGCGACGTCGCGGCAATCTTCACGCAGGAGTTCGGCACCGGCGGTGGCGTGCCGGTGCTGCGCGCCGATCTGGCCGGCTACGGAGCCAGCATCTGGAGCGAGTGGCTCGAGCCAAACGCGAAGGGCACCGAGATCATCAAGGTGCAGTTCGAGACCGTGGTGGGCCGCACCGCCTACGAAGTTGTGAAGGCGCAGACCACGCTTTATCCACACGGCGTCCGCCTAGTCCGCACGGTGACGATCGCGCGGCAGAATGCGGGGTGGGTGCAGCGCTCAGATTCCGGCTGGGTCGCCGCCACGCAGGGGATCTACAACTTCCCCAACGCTCTGTTCCCGCAGAGCCTCGTCAACCGCGGCGCGGTCGCCGGCGTGTTCAACATCCGCAACGTGCGCGAATTCGAAACGGTCCCGGCCGGCGGCTTCACCTACCGCCGCGCGCTGTTCGACGCCGATGTCGGGCTCGACCACCGGCTGAATGTGACCGCTGGCGGCAGCGCCTCCACGCTGCCCGATGCGTTCGGCAACCCGGTGACGCTGGTGCCGGCGCGCGACCTCACCGGCTACGTGCAGATCGCGCCGGATGAGTCCGGCTCGCCGCCGCCGCCCAACCCCGATCCCGGCCCGTCCGATCTGGCGCTACTGTTCGCAAAGGTCGGCCCGATCACCGACAGCCTCTCCTGCACCGTGGAAATCGGCGGCACCGCGACGGCCGCCGGAACCGCTCTGCGCTGCTCTGGCACCTCGTTCGACATGACGCCGGGCGCCTCGCCGGCGCTCGGGGCCGCGCTGCTGTCCTCGCCCGTGCTGCCGCGCGACGGCGCCTGGGGGTTCGGCAAACGCGCCACAACCGCGACCGCACCCACGCCGCTGCCCGAGGGCGTGCCGGTGCCGCTGGTGCAGCCCAATTCCGATCCCTCCACCTGGCATTTCGCCGACATCGCCGACGTCCTACAGCTCGCCAGTCCGGCCAATTTCTACGGCCTGTTGCAGGACACCGGGACGCAGAAGACCCTGTTCGAGCAGCCGACGGTCAAGGACCTGACCGGCGCGTCGCCCGGCACCCTGCCCTCGATCCAGCTTCCGGCGGGCGTCGCCCCCGCGCTGGCCGATCTCGGCTCGCTGCTGGGTGCGACCGGCCTGTTCCCCGACATCTCCAAGACGATCTCGTTCCTGACCGGTGCCATCGAGCAGCTCCAGACGATCCCGCAAGGGCTGCACTACACGAAGGAGATCGACTTCACCGGCAACGAGGATCCGACCCCGCTGCTCGATCTCCACGTCCTGCAGATCGCGCTGATCTATGCCGACACCGGCGGCGGCCAGACTGGGAGTAGGTGGAACAAGCCCGCCAAGATCAGCTTCAACGTCGACCCCGCGCACACGCTGCCCGACTCGAACGGCCGCAACTGGTGGCTGACCATCGGGCCGATCTCCTTCTCCGTGACGGTCCCCGAATTCGGCCCCGATCCGATCCTGACCATCGTGGGCGGTTTCGCCGCCGACGACCGCAGCAAGCCGGGCCTGACGGGGCTGACCATCGATTACGGCGCGGCGCTTGACACGATCAAGACCATCCTGAGCAAGCTCCAGGCGCTGGCGAGCTTCCTGCCGGGCGGCCTCGGCGCCGGCTTGGACGTGTCGCTGTCGGACGGCAAGCTCACCGTGCGGGACACCTTCGCGCTGCCGACCCTGCCGCTCGGCCTTGGCAACCTGTCCGACATCAGCCTCGACCTCGGCCTCACCCTCACGCTCTCGCCGCTGTCGGCCGATTTCATCGTCGGCATCGGCGATCCGGACAACCCGTTCAACTGGGTCGTCTCGCCGCTCGCGGGCAACGGCGCCATCGACATCGGCGTGAAGGGCGGGCAGCCCGACTTCCTGATCCAAGCGGGCATCGGCCTCGGCCTGTCGATCGACATCGGCATCGCCGAGGGGTCGGCGTCTATCACGCTGGCCTTCTCGCTTGAGATCAACGGCTCGTCGCTCACGGTCGTGATCATCCTCAATGGTCAGGCATCGGTCGACGTGATGGGCGGACTGGCCTCGGCATCGCTGTCACTGACCGCGGCGATCGGCGTGTCGATCTTGCCGTTCCCGCCGCTGCCGACCATCACGTCCACCGAGATCAGCTTCCCCTCCGAGACGATTACCTTCCTCGCCTCGGTCGCGGTCGGCATCCATATATCGATCTGCTGGGTCGTCAGCGTCAACTTCGAGGGGTCATGGCAGTTCTCGCAGTCCGTCGAAACGCCGCAGCTCACCGTGGACGTGTAGGAGGCGCACATGCTCGACGATCTCGAACTGAGCCTGATGGCGTTCCCGCAGTCCTGGACGGCGGCGACGCATAAGCTGGCGGTTAACCTGCTGGTGCTGCCGGTCGGCAATCCGCTTGGCGCGGTCGGCAGCGTGCCGAAGTTCGCCGGCACGACGTTGAAGCTGAACGCGCGGCTCATCACCGGCGAGGCGCTGCCGGCGAGCGGGACGGCCGCTGCGCTCACCGTGCCGTTCGCCGCCGTGCCGCCGATAGGGGCCGTCGCATTATTGACCGGGCTGCAATCGCGCCTGCCGGCGGGCACAGCCATCACCACCGGCAAAGTGACCGCCGCACAGGCGCCGCCGGCTGCGGTGCGGATCAAGAAGGCGCTGCCGCCCAGCTACACGCAGGCGATCCCGTTCTCCCGCCCAGCTAACCCCGACCTGTTCGTCATCGGCGACGGCTATGGCTGCGCGGTGAAGGCGCAGGACCCGGGCATCACCCAGCCGAAGCCACCGCCCAGCGTCGCCTGGGGTCAGCTGATCTCCTACGTCCTGCACCAGCCGGCGCTCGCGCAGGCCTGCGGCTTCGTCTATCGCACGTCGCTCACCATCACCCCAGCGCTGCTGACCGATGTCTCATGGATCAGCTTCGCGATCGACACGAGCAATCCCGCCAACCCGTTCGTCAGCGACCTCGCCAACCCGGACGCCGTCCGCAGCTATGCCGCGCGCCTGCCGCCGCTCACGACGGACCGCAAGCTGTTCGCCGCGGCCCTGTTCCCGGTCGTGGCAACGCCCAACTCCAACCTCGCTGTGCCGGACCTCGAAGCCGAGACCTACGACGACGGCTTCGCGCAGGTGATTCACTGCAACCAGCCGCCGACCGTCGATACCGCGACCGGCAGCACCACCGGCTTGGCACCCGGCGCCGAGGCCGGGATACAGATCGGCTGGGACGACGAGCAGGTGACGGTGTGGCTCGACCGCTCGGTCGGACTGCTGCGCGACCGGGCGACCCAGGCCAGCGCCAATCCCGAGGCGCCACTGGGCGTGGTCGGCTACCGCGTCGATGTCCGCGACAGCACCGCGACCGCATGGAGCCCGCTCTGCGCCGTCACCGGCAGCCTGCCGTTCAGCGGGGCAAATGCCACAGGCGCGGGGAGCACGCCGAGCGGCGAGCTGTTCGTCAACCCGGCGCCGACCCGCCCGGACGTGGCGAGTGCCGCCGACGATCCCGGCTGGCTGCCGCTGTACTTTGCGGCGTGGCGCGGCGCGAGCCTGGTGACCGCGGACGAGACCGTGACCAAGATGAACCCGCCGCCGCCCCCCGGTACCACGCCCCCGCCGGCGAGCGCGCTCGCGCCGGTGCCGGTGGCGCCGCCGCGCTACGGCCATGAATACCAGTTCCGCGTGCGGCTGGCCGACCTGACCGGCGGCGGCCCCACCGTCGGCGACGCGCCGGTGCACCCCGGCCTCGTGCCGATTGGCACCTGCCCGTTCCGGCGGTTCATTCCGCCCAAGGCACTCGAAGTGACCACCACACCCGCGCCCCCGCCGCTGCCGGCGAAGCCGGCAGCCTCGCGCACCATTTCCAAGCTGGTCGTCGCCCGCCCGTTTATCGGCTATCCGGAGGCGATCTTCGCCGGCGTGGCGGCAACGACCTTCGCGGGTGCGAGCCTGGATGCGCTGATCACTGCGGCCCTCGCCTCGGGTCGCGCGATCGGGGTTCCCGATCCCGATGTGGACCGCTTCCAGGTCACCGTCGAGGCCGCGATCCCAGACCACGACACCGGCATCGCCGGCACGCTGCCGGGCGATCTCGACGGCACGAAATGGCGCATCGTCTATTCGGTGATCGAGACGTTTCCCGCCGCCGACAATTCCACTGTCACGCTGTCGCTGACATACCAGGACACGCCGGACATCGCCACGATGACGCCGCCGACGGACGGAGCGCTCACGCTGCCGATCCCGACCGCGCGCGACATTCGCGTCCGGCTCACACCGCTCACCGCGGTCAAGAGCAACTACTACGGCACGCCGACCCCACCCGTAGGTGCCGTCTCGGATTACATCACGCGCAAGGAGGCAACCAGCGAGGCCGGGTTGTTCCCGGTCAACCCGGCAACCGAACTCAGCGCGTGCTGGCTGCAACCGGGAGGCAACCTGCCGGCTCTGGTGGCGCAGTCGTTCGGGCTCGCACAGAATGGCCTGACCTTCGCCGGCACGCCGGGGCAGCGCACGGTGTTCGCTGCGTCCGGCGCGTTGCGCTGCACGCTGGCGTCGGACCGCAGCGCGATCACGCTGGCCAGCGACAACGAGCTGCTCGACCACTGGATCGTGGCGCTCAGCCTGGATCTCGTGCGCGACTGGACGTGGGAGGGGTTCGCCGCGCCGGCGATGACCGTCTCGCGGGACGGCGCGGTGATCGGCACGCTCACTTTCCCCACCGCGGTGGGCGGCAGCGCGCATGGCGACCTCACGCACTCCGCCGACCGCAGCACGACACGGCTGGTGTTCCTCGACGCGATCAGCCCCAATCCGGCGCCCGGGGCGTTCCCCACGATGCTGAATCCGGTCTATTCGGTCACCACCAGTTTCGTGAGCGCGCCCGCGCTACAGCAGAGCTTCACGACGTTGCGCCTGCCGATCACGACACCGCCCGCGCAGACGCCGAAGATCGTCTCGACCGGCATCGTCGAAAGCCCCTATGTAGCGGCGTCCGACTACTCAAGCACGGCGCTGCGCGACCGTTTCCTGTGGATCGAGTTCGACGCGCCGATCGCCGACACCGCCGACGACACCTATTTCGGCCGCGTGCTCGCCTACGGCCCGGACCCGCTGCTCGCAATTGCCCTGGTGCAGGGCACCGCCCCCATCACCGACCCCGAGCCGCCGCTGCCGATCGACCCGGAGACGGTACGCGTGGTGTTCGCCGGCGAGGACAGCGACGAGGCCGGGCTTGACGCGATGACGCCGCTGATCGCGGCCACCGCGTCGGCCGGGACGCCGGACGGGGTGCATTACCTGCTGCCGCTGCCGCCCGGCATCGCGCCGGACGCGCTCGACCTGTTCGGCTTCTGGACCTACGAGTTCCGCGTCGGCCACAGCCAGCTTTGGAGCACTGCACAAGGCCGCTTCGGCCGGCCGCTTCGGGTCGCCGGCATCCAGCACCCGCCGCCGCATCTGACCTGCACGGTCTGGCGCAACGCTACGGCCATTTCCGCAACCGCGCCCTATGCCACCACGCTGCTTGACGGGCAGCCGGCGCTCGACCTACTGCACGGCGATCCGCAGACGGCGCTGTGGTTCTTGCTGTATGCCCAGGTAATGCAGACCGACGGCACCAGCCGCCGCAACGTTCTGCTCGGGCGGCAGTTGGCGACCCTGCTGCCGCAGACGGTCGCCGGCAAGCCGGTGACCACGGCGCACAGTCAGAACCGCGAGCCGCGCGGCACGGCGGTGTTTGCACCAGACCAGATCGCCCGTGTGCTCGGCCTGCACGGTCTGCCCGCCAGTTCGCCGCTGAGTGTGCTGTGCGTCGAGGTGCTGCCGGGTCCGCTGCGGTTCGAGCCCAGTCGTTCGCAGCAGGAGGATCCGCTGGGCAGCCAGCTCGGCCAGCGGCGCATCCTGCGGACCTCGCCGCTGACGGCGGTGCCGGCGATCTGCTGACGGTCAACGGCCTGCCTTTCGACCGCCGCAACCGGCCATGGCTAGCCCGCCCTCGGTCAGGCCCGTCAAGCTGGCTGCAGCGCCGAAACTTTCCAGCAAACGCCGGTACGGACAAGTACCACTACGCTGAACACGCGTTCAGGCAGGCCAGCACGTTTCGCGCTGTGTGGACTTGTGGCCAAGAACAAAGGCTGTCCTTCCGGCTCGACCGACGCCCAGTGGGAGCTGATCAAGCCGTTGGTGCCCACCCCGCAAGGCGGGTGGCCGTCCGGCGATGCATTCGCAGCGCCGGATCGTGGGTTGGGACCGTAAAGTGCCTGTTAGGAGCTCAAATCGATGCGTAGGGTTAGTGGGCAAGTCCCCCCTCGGACACACTGGTGATGGGTCGGGTCACGGCCCGAGCTGCCGTTTCGGCGGCGGGTAGACCGTTCTGGCGATGGTCGCTGACAGCCACCCGATCACCCACCCGCCGAAAACCAACGCGAAGGTATGGCGGGTGGCGCTGTCACCTTTTGCCGAAATCACGGTCAAGATGACGGCCCAGACGATCGCGCAAGCGATGCTGTAGCCCGTATAGGTGTTTCGCTGACGTCTCATCTCGCGGACCCTCTCGATCGTGCCTGACCTGAACAGCGATATTCGGCAGCGAACGGGCAGCGGCTCATCGCCGAACATGTCTTCCAGCAATGCCACCAGCTCGTCGCCGTAGCGGCGACGCCAGTCCCGCGGGTACCACCGGAGCACCCGTCGCGCGTCATCAGCGTTCACAGCGACCAGCCAGGACCAGCAGCAAGCAATGGTATGCCCAACCGCTGCGCGCCCTCATTGGCGATCGCACCCAATTCCCTTACGGTTGCGGCAAGTTCGGCACGCCCGGCCGCTGTTAACCGATACGGTCGCCGCCGCTGCTGCTGTTCCAGAGGCTCGATAAGGCCGCGTTCTTCCAGGCGAGTGATCGCCCCGTAAAGCGTTCCCGGCCCCAGCGCTGCGCCGGAAAACCTCTCGATATCGCGAGCCAACGCATATCCGTGCTTGGGACCGGAAGCCAAGCTCGTCAGAATCAGCAGACCGGGATGATTGGGCCTGCCCGGCCTCGCGGCAGACCGCGAGCTGCTCGCCATACCGGCCAGATTAGTACGTGCGACGTACTAGTGGCAACGTTTCGCAAGCGATCCGGGCTGGCGTCAATTCCTTTGGCGCACAACGGTGTCCAGCTTACTAAGCCAGCCACGGGCCGGGGTTTGCGGCAAGACCCGAGTTTGCCAAGTCGTCTCCGAACTTCGCCGCCGGACGTAGGCTTGCTGGGGGCTAGCAGCCTGGAGTACGACCAATGAACCCACTGCGGAGGACACCAGCGCGCACGTTCCGCGACCGCCATGAAGCCGGCCGCGCGCTGGCCGAGGAGCTCACGGCCTACCGCGGCAAGGACGGTCTGCTCGTTCTAGGGCTGGCTCGCGGTGGTGTTCCCGTTGGCTGGGAGATCGCCTCGGCGCTGCATGCCGAGCTGGATGTGTTTCTGGTTCGCAAGCTCGGGGTGCCACGGTGGTCTGAGCTCGCGATGGGCGCGTTGGCTAGTGGCGGCGGGGTCGTGATAAACGACAACGTGGTTTCCAGCTTGCACATCACCGACGAGCAGGTGCGCGAGGTGATCGACAGCGAGACGGTGGAGCTCGAGCGGCGCGAGCGGGCGTATCGGGGCGGGCGCCCGGTCGCCGACCCGCACGGCAAGATCGTGATCCTGGTCGACGACGGCATCGCCACCGGCGCCAGCATGCTGGCGGCCGTCCGGGCCGTACGGGCCGCCAACCCGCAATCGATCGTCGTCGCAGTACCTGTCGGGCCCCCGTCAGCCTGCCACGAGCTCGCGCGGGAAGCCGACGACGTGGTGTGCGCGACCATGCCGCCCGGTTTCGAGGCCGTCGGACACGTCTACGCCGACTTTCACCAGGTCACCGACGACGAGGTGCGCGAGCTGCTCGCCACGCCAACCACCGACGGCGCGTTAAAGGGCCGCTAAAGGGCCACCAAAAGGGTTTCAAAAGGGTAACTGCCGGCTTGCTCTACTTGGCGCGGTCGTCGCCGCGGCCTTCGGCGGATACCGCCGATTCCTCGCTCACGTCGGTGCCGGCTTCCTGTGCGGACTCGTCAACACCGGTGTCGGCGTCCTCTCCGCCCTCGTCGGGGACTTCCTCCGGGTAGTCGACGTAGCCGGCCTCGTCGTCCCCGCTATCGGCGTCTTCGCCATCGCCTTCGTCTTTGTCGCCCGCGTCACGTCGCCGGCGTTCTTGCACTGCGTCGATGATCAGCAGCACCACACCCAGGACACTGGCTGCAATGCACACCCAGGCCACCAGCTCGTTGCTCGTGACGACCGCGAACACCAACGCGACGAGCCCAATCAGGGCCAATACCAGCGCAATGATCAGCATCGGTCATCCTCCAGCCGACGAGCGGGACTGCCAGGTCTAGTTGTGCCGACCATGGAGTCCGGCACGCTTCCGGGCTAGTTGCTACCCCTATTGAATTGGTCGAACCCACCAGCATCCGCACTGGAGTCGACGGGTGCCGCCGATCCGCGCTGGCCGAGTTCCTCAAGCTGAGATTCCAGGTAGGTCTTGAGCCGGGTCCGGTACTCGCGCTCGAACGTACGTAGCTGCTCGAGGCGGCCTTCCAGCACCGTGCGCTGTTGGTTAATGGTTCCCATGATCTCGGAATGCTTGCGCTCCGCGTCGGCCTGCAGGGCGTCGGCCTTCTCCTGAGCCTGTCGCAACTGACTCTCGGACCGGGTTTGCGCATCGGCCAGCATCGCGTCGGCGCGTTGCCGGGCCTCGGTGACCGTGGTCTCCGCGGTGTGACGGGCCTCGCTGAGGATTTGGTCGGCGTTGGCGTGGGCATCGGCCAACATCTTGTCCGACTCGGCCTTGGCGTTGCCGGTGAGTCGGTCGGCGGTGTCTTGCGCCAGGGTCAGCACCCGCGCGGCCTTCATGGCCTGTTCCTCGTTCGTCCCCGCCGGAGCCGCCACCGGCGCCGGCTTGAAAGGCTCGGGTTCGGGTTCGTAGACCGGAGCCGCCGGAGCTGGCTGAGCAGCAACAACAGGACCGGCGCCAGCGCCGGCACCCCCGGCGGCCAGTTCGTGGTCCAGCTCCTCGATCCGCTGACGCAGATCGGAGTTCTCTTCGATGAGCCGCGTCAGCTCGTTCTCCACCAAGTCGAGGAAGGCGTCGACCTCGTCTTCGTTATAACCACGCTTGCCGATGGGCGGCTTACTGAACGCCACGTTGTGGATGTCGGCTGGTGTAAGCGGCATTGTTCGTCCCCTCGAGTTCCTTTCAAACGATCTGGAAAGTGTAGAACGGAGTGGTTGCCGTTGTGCAACTGCCGTCCATCCTGTCACACCAGACCCGGCGGTTGCCGATTAGCCCAATAAATAAGAACCAATTTCAAACACTGAGAGCAATAAAATCCCAATCCTTAGAATTTTGAAATCGAGCGCATCGAACCGACGCCAAACCGTGGCCGGACCGTCGCCCAGATCCAGCCGGGGACGCCGCCGACGCGAGTCTCACGCCGCGGCCCCGAAGGCCAGTTGCATGCCGATGAACGCAACCAGCAGCAGCACCATGATCGACAGGTCGAAACGCACCGCTCCAATGGTGAGTTGTGGGATCAGCCGGCGTAGCAATTTCACCGGCGGATCGGTGATCGACATGATGATCTCCAGGATCACCACGGTGATGCCGCTGGGACGCCAGTCACGGCTGAACGAGCGGATGAACTCAACGACGACCCGAGCGATGAGCAGCAGCCAGAAGATGAACAGCGCAAACCCAAGGATCTGAAAGAACAGCGCCAACTAGAGCCCCGACCTTAACGATGAGATGTCAATCGCCGCCCATACGCGCGGCAATCGCCAGCGTACCGACTCGAGCGGCGGGCACACAGCTCATGGTGGCCTCATCGCGGGCCTGGTGAGCGCCCACCCGGTGGGCAAACCGCCGGCCAACCGGGCTACATAGCGGTCAGCCGTGGCTATTGGTAAGCGTAGAAGCCGGTTTCAGCGATGCGGCGACGCTCCTCAGGGGATACGTCGACGTCGGCAGGCGACAGTAGGAACACCTTGGTTGCGACCTTGTCGAACGAGCCGCGCAACGCGAACGCCAGCCCCGCCGCGAAGTCGACCAGTCGTTTGGCATCGGCATTGTCCATCGACACCAGATCCATGATGACCGGGGTGCCGTCCCGGAACCGCTCGCCGATGGTGCGGGCCTCGCTGTAGTCCTTGGGCCGCAGCGTGGTGATCTTCGACAGCGGATGGCCTTCCTCGAACATCATCGCCATCCGGCGCGGGTCCATGGCCAACGCGCCGCGGGTGGAGTTGCGTAACCACGACCCGAAGCGCGGGCGGGTCATTTCGGCCCGGTCGAACTCACGGTGCCGGAAGTGCGGTTCCTCCCCGTAGCCGCCACGATAACTGCTGGGCGGCGGGTAGTCGGGCGGCTCGCGCAGATCGCCACGCGGGTCGTCGTAGTCGCGCCCTTCATAGCGGCCATACCCATCGTCGAAACGGGGGCGCGGGAAACCGCGGGAGGGAGCGCGGTCGTCGTAATACTCGTCGTCGTAATCCTCCATCGGAGCCATACCGAAATAGGCCTTCACCTTGTGCAGTGTGCTCATTGCTGTGATCCCCTTCTAGGCCTTGGGAGTATTGGTGTCTGTGATGAAGGTGTGACTACAGTGACTATTCACGGTGACCGTAACCGCCGCGGACCCAATAGCGCGGTACCGACACGCACACAGGTCGAACCATGTTTGACGGCACTTTCGAGATCGTTCGACATGCCAGCGGACAGGCCGACCGCATTCGGGTGCGATTCCAGCACCCGGCTGTGCTCCGATTGCAGCCGGTCAAAGGCCTCGTCGGGATCCCAGTCCAGCGGCGGGATGCCCATCAACCCGACCAGTTCCAGGCTCTTCGACTCCTCGACCTGCGCGCAAACCTGGTCAACCGCGCCCAGCGTCAGGACGTCGACGCCGCCGCGAGACACGTCGCCATCGAGACTGACCTGGACGTAGACCCGCAGCGGGCTCTCGCGGCGGCCGTCGGCCAGGGCCGTCGCTACCGCCCGATCGAGCGCAGTCACCAACCGCGAGCTGTCGATCGAGTGGGCTGTATGCGCCCACTGGGCCAGTGACCGGGCCTTGTTGCGCTGAATCTGGCCCACCATATGCCAGTGCATATCCAGCAAGTCCGGCCGTTGGGAAGCCGCTGAGAGCCGAGCGAGTTCAGCCACCTTCGCCGAAGCTTCCTGATCCCGCGATTCGCCAACGGACCGGCAACCCAATCGGGACAGAATCGCAACATCGGTTGCTGGGAAGAATTTGGTAATAGGGAGAAGTTCAGTTTCGCCGACATTGCGACCCGCCGCTTCCGCGGCCGCCGCAAGTCGCGAACGCACAGCCGCCAACGCATGGGTCAATTCCGATTCGCGGTCTCCTTGGGCCGGCATGTCCACCGCCATGGCGGTCACTCCATCCAGACCAGCGACGCCAGCCGCCCGGTTGGCGCACCCCGGCGATGGCTGAACAGGGTCGGGTCGGCCACCGTGCAGCGCGGATCGACATCGATCGACGTAACACCCAAATCGCGTAGTTGACAAGCGATTCCGGCCCGAAGGTCGAGTCCGGGAGTTCCGGCCGAGGTGGTAGTGCGGCTGCCCGGCAACGCAGCCTCGACCTCGTCGGCCATCGCCGCGGGCACTTCGTAGTCACGACCGCTGACCGCTGGGCCGAGCAGAGCCGAGATGTCGCCGGCATGCGCGCCCAGCTCCAGCATGGCCTCCACCGCGCGAGCCACCACCCCCCGCTGCGCGCCGACGCGACCTGCGTGCACCGCCGCGGCCACACCGACGCGCGCATCGGCCATCAATACCGGCACACAGTCGGCCGTCACCACCGCCAGCGCCAGTCGGGGTGTGCTGGTCACCAACGCGTCGGTGTCTTCGACCGCGGTGTGACGCGGCTCGTCGACCACCTCGACTCGATCACCGTGGACCTGGTTCATCCACACCACCCGGTCGGCGCCGAGGCCAATGGCGGCGGCCAACCGGGCCCGGTTCGCGGCCACCGCCGCCGGGTCGTCACCGACATGGTCGCCGAGGTTGAAGGTGTCGAACGGTGGCACCGACACACCGCCCGCGCGGGTGGTGGTCACCCGCCGGATGCGAACGCTCACGTGACCAGTATCGGAGAATCCGTGTCGGCCAGGCGGCCCCGACCACGTCCCGCCAGGGTCGGAATGTGGCGCACATTGCTGGGCTCAGCGGCGCATGAACGGCGGCACATCGACGTCGTCGTCATCGCCGCCAATACTCAAGGTCGACCCATTGGTGTGCACCGGCACGCTGACGGCGTCGACAGGCTCGAACAGCGTCGAGGTGAGCTTGCCGGCCTTCGCCGACGCGATGGAGTGAGCACCGGTTTTATCTTCGGCAGTGTCGCCCACGAGGGGCTTGCGGCTGGGGCCGGCGTCGAAGCCAGCCGCGATGACGGTGACGCGCACCTCGTCGCCGAGCGAGTCGTCGATCACGGTGCCAAAGATGATGTTGGCGTCTTGATGAGCGGCGTCTTGCACCAGCGAGGCCGCCTCGTTGATCTCGAACAGGCCCAGGTCGCTGCCGCCGGCGATCGACATCAGCACACCCTGTGCGCCCTCCATGGACGCTTCCAGCAGCGGCGAGTTGATGGCGATCTCGGCGGCTTTGAGCGACCGCCCTTCGCCGCGGGCTGAGCCGATGCCCATCAGCGCGGTGCCGGCACCGGACATGATGCCCTTGACGTCGGCGAAGTCGACGTTGATCAGTCCCGGCGTGGTGATCAGGTCGGTAATGCCCTGCACACCGTTGAGCAGCACCTCGTCGGCGCTGCGGAAGGCATCCATCAGGGATACCGCGGCATCCCCCATCTGCAGCAATCGGTCGTTGGGAATCACGATGAGGGTGTCGCAACTCTCCCGCAACGAGGAGATGCCGTTTTCGGCCTGATTGCTGCGCCGCTTGCCCTCGAACGAGAACGGCCGGGTGACCACCCCGACCGTCAACGCCCCCAGCTTGCGAGCGATGTTGGCGACGACGGGTGCTCCGCCGGTGCCGGTGCCACCCCCTTCGCCGGCGGTGACGAACACCATGTCCGCCCCACGGAGCAGTTCTTCGATCTCGTCCTTGGCGTCGTCGGCGGCCTTGCGCCCGACCTCCGGGTCGGCGCCGGCGCCCAGCCCGCGGGTGGAGTCACGGCCGACGTCGAGCTTGACGTCGGCATCGCTCATCAACAACGCCTGCGCATCGGTGTTGATCGCGATGAACTCCACGCCTTTGAGGCCCTGCTCGATCATCCGGTTGACGGCGTTGACGCCGCCGCCACCGATACCCACAACCTTGATGACGGCCAGGTAATTGTGCGGGGGGGTCATCATTCGTCTTCCTCCCTGGTGGGGTCTCCTGGTAGCGGTCGGCGGTGTGTCACTCGCAAACTCTCAACCTCAACCATAGAGTTAGAGTTATGTCAAGTAGTTCCGCGTAATCAGAACGGTATGGGTACGACGCGTGCGAACCCTGCAGGCGCGCCGAGCTACAGCACGCGAATTTCGACCAATTTCTGGCTCACCACATCGACGCTGCACGGCTACCGCGCCAGCAACCCGGCCCAGGAATGCCCTAAAACAATGCTGTCCCGAAATGGCTTCGCGGCGGCTGTGTACAGAGTTGCTGAAGTGGTGATTGACGCCCGGGTGTGCTCAGCCGGAGTGGACAGCGCGTGCTGCGGCCTGACTAAGGCGAAGGATCCGCAAGTCACCTATGGGTGTACCCGCCCCACGGTTGCACACCATCGCCAGCGCCAGGTCGTGCTCCGGATCGGCCCGGGCGCCGGAGCCACCGAACCCGAAATGGCCGTAGCCACGGGGGAACTGTTTGCCAAGCAGCGGCAGCCGATGGTAGCCAAGCCGCCGCTGCATCGTCATCACGATGACCCGGTCCCGTTGGTTGTTCTGGATCTTGGAGGCCTTGGAAACGGTGCCGCCAGGGGTTTTTCAGGTTCATTGGTTCTTCCGGAGGCCGTTCGAGGCGATTGTCGACCCGCCACTCACTTCCCGCTGGTGCCCGGCCAGCTGACTAACAGCTCCAGACGGACCTCGTGGGGGTGGATGAACGATACCTGGCTGCGACACGCTGCAGAACACAATCCACAAACACGACTGCATCGGGATGACGGGCTGGGTCGATGCCCGCTGCACAGCCAGCAAAAGGTCGGCTGAGATGTCTGCCCGTAGCTGCGCGCCCTTCCCCAACGGCGCTATTGACAATCCGCGAAATTAATGCGCGAGCAGGTGTAAAGAGGACTCGGAACGGCTCAACGAATCTGCCCGGCGATCGTGCGGATGGCCTCGGCAGAACTCGACTGATCACCGGAGGCCAGAGTGGAGCAACTAAGTGGCCTGGATGCCGCGTTCGTGTAAGCCGAGACCGCCGGCGCGGCGCACGTGACCTTCTTCGGGATCTACGATCCGTCGGCGGCGCCAGGCGCCATTGTCACCTTCGATGATGTCGTCGCGCATGTCGGCTCCCGGCTTGGCGCGGATCGCTTTTTTCGCTCGGTGCTCGCTCGCGTCCCTTTCGACCTGGATCACCCGTACTGGGTGCGCGACCAAAACTTCGAGCTAAGCCAACACCTACACCACCTGACTTTGCCGCGGCCCGGTGGCTGGCGGCGGCTGTGCGAGCAAGTGTCGCAGCTGCACGCTCGGCAGATGGATCTGCGTCGGCCTCCCTGGGAGGGCTACATCATCGAAGGGCTCGGCAGGATCAAGGCGGTGCCGAAAGGCGCGTTCGCCGTGTGTTTCAAGATTCATCATTGCGCGGTCGACGGAGTAACGGGGTTGTCCCTCGTAAACGCGCTTCACGATCTAACCCCCGAGACCGCGCCGCCTCCCGAAGACGATTGGACCCCAGAACCCCGTCCGTCGTCGCTGAACCTGCTCGCCCGCACCGCCTTCACGTTCGCCCGTCGGCCGACACAATTCGCCGCGGCGGCAGCACAAAGCATTCCCTTGCTGAGCCGGCTTCCCGGAGCGATGACTCGGCGGCTGCCGATCAATCACCGAATCGAGCACGAGCCATCCGTCGACGTACCGCCCAGCCGGTTCAATGGGCATACGGACAGCAGCCGCAACTTTGACGCACGCAGTTACGAACTGGCCGCGATCTTGACAGCACGCACGCTCGTACCGGAAGCCACCGTCAACGACGTCATGATCGCCGGTATCGGGGGCGCGATGCGCCGGTATCTGCTGACCAGGGACGAGTTGCCGGAAAAATCGCTCGTGACGGCGATGGCGGTCTCGCTGCACGCCGACTCCAAACCCCGCCACGGGGTGAATCAGATTTCTGTGGTCCGTGTGCCACTCGGCACCAACATCGCCGACCCGCTCGGCCGTCTGAAGGCCGTGCACGAGTCGACCGCCCATTCGAAAGCCGCCAGCGCGGCTGTCGGCGAACAGGTTCTCGAGTACGCCGAGTTCGTGCCGGGCACGCTCATCGTCACAGCCCTCCGGGTCGGAATGGCGGCACACCTCGGGTGGCTCGCCGAGCAGTCACGGATTTCGAACACCCTGGTGTCCACCATGCGGGGCCCGGACTTCCCGGTCTACCTGGTCGGCGCCCGGATGATCGCCGGCTACGCATTGTCGCCGTTCACCCAAGGTTGCGGGCTGATCCACAACGTGATCAGCTACTGCGGACGTGTGGTCGTCAGCATCAACGGCTGTCCGGCCGTGCTACCTGACATAGAGCACTACGGGGATTGCATGGACGCTTCCTTCGCTGAGCTGACGTCTGCCGCCAAAACCGCGCCGTAGCGTCGGGCCGGGACCAACCTCGACCGGCCCGCACGATCGGCTATCAACCCGGCCACTACGTGCACTCCGGCGCACACGCGCTGGCCCAACGCGGGATCGGGGCACTCCGATGACTCCGGCAAACAAGCAGCCCTATCCCCGATGGCGCACCTGCCCGACGAAATCCTGCCCAGCCACGCCGGCACCGAAGCGCCCGCCGACTGTCCCCGACCTCGGCTGGCTTGCGCTCATGCGGTGCGAAAACCCGATTTCACTCCGAACGCGGGGATGGGAGTACATTCTGAGAGCCATCGATTCCATTCTCGTCACCGGCGCATTCGGCCTCGTGGGCAGCGCCGTGGTCAACCAACTTCACGCGGATGGTCGTCGTGTAGTTGCGACGGCGCATCACACGGTGAACGCGGCGCTCGCCAACCTCTACGGCGTCGAGGTGCGCATGGTCGACTTGACCAAACCGGCTCAGGTCAACGCGCTCGTCGCCCGGTATCTCCGTCGACCATCGTCAATTTGGCCGCGATAACTCCGCCGCAGTGCTATGCCCACCGCGCGCTGGCTCGCGCGGTCAACGTCGAGGCCACCGCGGCGCTCGTACGTGGCGCGGTAGCGCAGCCATCGCCGCCCCGTTTTGTGCACGCGTCAAGCGCCGCCGTGTACGGGGCCCGGAACCCGCACCGGCTCAGCGACCTGCTGACCGCGGACACTCCGATCGCCCCTTCGGATCTCTACGGCGGTCACAAGGCCGAGGCCGAGGAGATCGTGCGATCTTCGCACTTGGAGTGGTCGGTGCTTCGACTCGGTGGCGTACTTCCCGTCAAGCCAACCGAGCAGGCGAACCTCGACAACTTCTACTTCGACGCGCTGCTGCCCGCTGACAGCCGTCTGCACACCGTCGACGTCCGCGATGTCGCGCGGGCGTTCTGCGCGGCGACGAACACTGAGGCGGTGCGGGAGGTGTTCATGATCGCCGGCGACGACTCCCACAAGCGGCTGAGGGCCGAGGTGATGCGGGCGGTCGCCGCGGCGATCGGATTCTCCGGGGCACTACCCCCCGGGCGTCCCGGCAACCCGGACAGTGACCGCGACTGGTTCCCCATGGACTGGATGGACACCACCCGCTCGCAAGAGGTGCTGTCGTTTCAGCACCACACTTTCCCCGACCTTCTCGCCGAGATCCGCGCAAGACAGGGTTTGATGCGCTTGCCGTTGCAGATGGTGGCACCGTTGACTCGCGGATTCTTCCGGCGCCGATCGCCGTACCACGGGGCTCCCGGTCGCTACGCCGACCCGTGGGGTGCGGTACGGGCCAAGTGGGGCGACCCCGAACCGGACGGTTGATCGGCACTGAGCCAGATCACAGCCGGCGCCTGACGGCTATTTCACGGTCGGCA
The DNA here is from genome assembly GCA_963728815.1 of uncultured Actinomycetota bacterium. Lineage (GTDB taxonomy): Bacteria > Actinomycetota > Actinomycetes > Mycobacteriales > Mycobacteriaceae > Mycobacterium. Next base: position 112,278 of record CAVSLH010000004.1, on the reverse strand, counting down.
GATCGGGGCTGGACACGTCGTAGGTCCGCCCGGGCTGCGTCAACAGTGCAGCCAGCTTTTCGGCCTTCTCCTCGGTACGGTCGGTGGTTCCCCAGATCACCACTCGCCCATCGTTCAGTGTCAGGGTGATCGAGGCCACCGATGGGGCCGCAATCCGGCCCACCTGCCCTGCCACCTCGGGACGCAGCGCGGTCAGCACCTGTAGCGCGGCCTTGGTCGCCGGATCGCTCGGTCCGGGATCGGTGACATCGATATAAGGCAGTGCCGGCGGCGGCGGAGCGGTCGCGAAGTCGACGCCGTCGCGGTCAAACAGGTGCGGGCCGTCGGGAAAATCCTTGACCACCAACGGGACCCGCTCGACGATGGTGATCCGCAGCGCCGATGGGTACTGACGCTGCACCCGCGCGCTGGCAACACGCCGGATCGTCGCCACCCGGTCGGCGACCTGGTCGGTGTTGATCTGCAACAGCGGCGTCCCCGGCCGCACCCGCGCCGCGTCGAGCACCTCCTCGCGGGTCACCGCCCCGATCCCGGTGACGACGATGTTGCGCGCCGACATCGCCGGCGTGAAATAGAGGATCAGCCCGAGCCCGACCCCGACGATGGCCAGAAGGGTGCTCGCGAGCAACATTTTCAAGCCTCGAACAACGCCCCGCGCAACGGGTTTGGGCTCACTGACGCCGCGCCCGCGGGCCCGTCGTTTGGCCTCGCGGCGAGCTTCCTCGATGGCTCTGGCGCGTGCCTGCGCGGCACGGCGCTCGGCGCGCTCACGGCGGGCCCGCCGGCGTGGCCCCTCGAATTCGGCTTCATCCGCCGGCGTTTGGCCGTCCTGGGCTTCGGCTTCTTCAACTAGGAGCGGTTCAGTGATCGCTTCACCGGCGGCGAAGTCATCGGCGGAGTCGTCGGCCGCCAGGTCTGTCGGTGTGCCGTCGTTCGGCTCGGTCACCGGAACACCCCCGGCCGGCCGGGCGCGCTGCGGTTGGCCCGCACCCGCAGTGCGGTGACGATCTCGGGCCCCAGCATGGTCACGTCGCCGGCGCCCATCGTGACAATGACGTCGCCCGGACCTGCGGCCGCGGCCACCGCCTCGGCGACCGCCGAGAAGTCCGGGAGGTAGCGCACCGGCACCCGGACGTGTTCAGCAACACTAGCTCCACTGACACCGGCGAGCGGCTGTTCGCGTGCGCCGTAGACGTCAAGGATGAACACCTCGTCGGCGGCATCCAGCGCGCGACCGAACTCGGCGGCGAAAGCCTTTGTCCGCGAATATAAATGAGGCTGAAACACCACCAGTGAACGCCCGCTGCCGCTCTGCTCGAGCACCGTGCGGACCGCCGCCAGCGTCGCGCTGATCTCCGTTGGGTGGTGGGCGTAGTCGTCGAATACCCGCACCGACGCCGCGGTCCCGACCAGTTCGAACCGGCGACGCACACCCTCGAAACCGGCCAGCCCGTCGAGCACCTCATCGACCGGGGCGCCGACCTCGATCGCCGCCAGCAGCGCGCCCAGCGCATTGAGCGCCATATGCCGACCGGGCACCGACAGCCGCATCACGCGCACAGGTTCATCGGCCAACTGGATGTGCGCGACCGCTTCAGTGCCCTGTTGCTCCCATGACACCAGCGTGGCGGCCAGAGTTTCACCAGGTTGATGGGCCGAAGACCCATAGCGCAGCACGCGAATTCCCAGCTCGGCGGTGCGTTTGGCCAGCGCAGCCGCTCCGGGGTCATCGGTGCACACCACGAGTGCGCCCCCGGGGGCAAGCCGCTCCACGAAGGAGTCGAACACCCCGACATAAGCATCGGCACTGCCGTAGAAGTCCAGGTGATCGGACTCGATGTTGGTGACCACCGCGACGTTGGGTGTGTATTCAAGCAGCGAGCCGTCGCTTTCGTCGGCCTCGGCGACGAAGCAGTCGCCGCTGCCGTGATGGGCGTTGGTGCCGGCCTCCCCCAGCTCACCGCCGACCGCGAAGGACGGGTCTCGCCCGCAGTGCTGCAGCGCCACGATGAGCATCGACGTCGTCGTTGTCTTGCCGTGCGTGCCGGTGACCATCAGCGTGGTGCGCCCGTCCATCAGCTTGGCCAGCACGACCGACCGCAACACCACGGGAATGCCGCGGCGCCGGGCTTCGACGAGCTCGGGGTTGGTTTTGGGGATGGCGGCATGGGTGGTGATGACCGCGGTGGCACCACCGGGCAGCAGATCCAGCGACGACGCGTCATGTCCGATCCGGATCAGCGCACCCCGGGCCCGCAGAGCGTGCACGCCGCGCGACTCCTTGGCGTCTGACCCGGATACCAGCCCGCCTCGGTCCAGCAGGATGCGGGCGATACCTGACATTCCGGCTCCCCCGATACCCACCATGTGCACCCGCCGCAGCTCGGGCGGCAACTGCTCGGCGTTCACCGTCGCCCTCCGGCCGCCGTATCACGCGCCCTTTTTGCTATGTCCAGCGCTGCCTGAGCCACTTGGCGCGCAGCATCCCGATGTCCCACCCGCGCCGCGGCAGCGGTCATCGCCGCCAGTCGCACCGGGTCGGTGAGCAGCCCAGCCACCTGCTGGGCCACCAGGCCCGGCGTCAGCGCGGCGTCGGCAACCACCATGCCGCCGCCGGCGTTGACCACCGGCAGCGCATTGAGCCGCTGCTCACCGTTGCCGATCGGCAGCGGTACGTAGATTGCCGGCAGGCCGACGGCCGACACTTCGGCAACCGTCATCGCCCCGGACCGGCAGATGACCATATCGGCGGCGGCGTAGGCCAGGTCCATGCGGTCGAGATAGGGCACAGCCACGTACGGCGGATCACCGTGGGCGGGTGTGCGCAGCTCGAGGGTGTTCTTGGGTCCATGGGCGTGCAGCACGGCCACCCCCGCGGCGGCCAGATCGGCGGCCGCCCCGGAAACCGCCCGGTTGAGCGAGACTGCGCCCTGCGAGCCGCCGAACACCAGCAGTACCCGCGCATCGTCGGCAAAGCCGAAGTGCGCCCGCGCTTCGGCGCGCAACGCCGCGCGGTCCAGCGCGGTGATGGCCGCCCGAACGGGTACCCCGACCACCTCGGCGCGTCGTAGCCCCGAATCCGGCACCGCCGAGAGCACCCGGTCCGCCGTACAGGCGCCGACTCGGTTAGCCAGCCCGGCCCTGGCGTTGGCTTCGTGGATCACCACCGGGATACGGCGCCGCCGTCCGGGGATACCGCGGGCGGCGAGGTATGCCGGCAATGCCACATACCCACCGAAACCGACCACCACGTCGGCGTCGACGGCATCGAGCACCGCGCGGGTCTCCCGGACGGCACGCCACACCCGCGGCGGCAGCCGGGCCAGGTCACCAGTGGGCTTACGCGGCAATGGCACCGGCGTGATCAGCTCGAGGCGGTAGCCGCGCTCCGGCACCAGCCTGGTCTCCAGCCCGCGCCGGGTGCCCAGCGCGGTGATCCGGACCTGCGGATCCAGTGCGCTGAGCGCGTCGGCGACGGCCATCGCGGGCTCCACATGGCCGGCAGTACCGCCACCGGCGAGCACGACCGACAACGCGGCACCGGCGGGCGAGGGGCTCGCCCCCAGCCCGCCGGCCGCCTCTCTGACCGAGTCGTTCACCCGTAACGCTGACCTTCCAATGCGCGAACGCGCCGTGTATGACGCTGGCCGGCATACCGCTGGCCAGATCCATGATGCCTCCCCCGCAAGCGGGCGGTACCCCCAGACCGGTGGGCCCGCCGATCAGCTGTTCGGGGTAATGCCGGCCCCTGGGGCCTCTGGGGCCGGTCAGGCTCGCGGGGGGCTTGCCGGGCGGGCTTTCGCGGGGGCTTCCCGGCAGGTGGCGCCTTGACGGGTCGCGGGCGAGCCTGCTTGCGGTCTCGAAACGCCTCGAGACGACTCGGCAGATACGGCTGGGGTAGCGGCAGCCGCAGCATCCGGTTCACCTTGTCGTCGCGCCCGGCTCGCAGCGCGGCCACCGCCTCCGGTTCATGACGAGCCGCGTTGGCCATAATCCCGATCATGAAAAGTGTTGTTGCCGTGGATGTTCCGCCAGCAGAAATCAGTGGCAGCTGCAGACCGGTGACCGGCAGCACCCCGATCACGTAGCCGATGTTGATAAACGCCTGGCCCAGCACCCACAACGTCGTGGTGGAGGTCAGCAGCCGTAGGAACGGGTCGGCCGATCGCCGCGCGATGCGCATGCCGGTGTACGCGAACAACCCGAAGAGCCCGAGCAGCCCGAGCGCTCCGACAAGGCCGAGCTCCTCGCCGATGATCGCGAAGATGAAGTCGTTGTGGGCGTTGGGCAGATAGTTCCACTTGGCGACGCCCTGGCCGAGACCGTCGCCGAAGATGCCGCCGTGAGCGAGCGCGAACTTTGCCTGCCGGGCCTGGTAGCCGGTGTCCTGAGGATCGGTCTCGGGGTTCAACCAGGACCGCACCCGGTCTGACCGATAACCCGCGGACATCGCCAGGATCGCCCCGGAAATGATGACGGCGAGCAGCGAACTGCCGAAGACGCGCAGCGGCAGCCCGGCATACCACAGCAGGCCCAGCAGGATGATGCCCAGCGACACCGTCTGCCCGAGGTCGGGCTGGGCCACGATCAAGGCCAGCGCAACGACCGCGGCCGGCACCAATGGAATCAGCATCTCGCGCAGTGACGCCCGTTCCATACGGCGGGCGGCCAGCAGATGCGCACCCCAGATGGCGAATGCGATTTTGGCCAGTTCAGAAGGCTGCATCGAGAAGCCCGCGATCACGAACCACTTACGAGAGCCGTTGGCGAGATTGCCAATTCCCGGAATGAGCACGAGCACCAGCAACAGCACGGTGATTGCGTAGCTGGTGAATGCGATGCGCCGGATGAACCGCACCGACATCCGCAATGAGGTGTAGCACCCAATGAGTCCGATGACCGTCCACAACACCTGCTTGCCGAAGATCACCCAGGCCGATCCGTCGTCGCCGTAGGACCGCACGCCGGAAGCCGACAGCACCATGATCAGACCGAGCGTCGTCAGCAACGCAGCGACGGCAATGATGAGGTGAAACGACGTCATGGGCCGGCCCAGCCAGGCGCCGAACCGGCTGCGCGGACCCCGTTCTTCGACCGTGTCCTTAGCCTTTGTGGCCTCTGCAGCCTTGGCCTCGGACTTGTCAGCGCTGTCATCGGCCGCGACCTGCTCGGTCGCCTCCCCGGTCTTGGAGATCTCGTTGTTTTCCTTGCCCCGGCGTAGCAACCGGGTCAGCGCGTTACCCACACCCGCCTACCGGATCGCCGCGCGCACCGCGGCCGCGAATGCGTCGCCACGGTCGGCGTAACCGGTGAACTGGTCGAACGACGCGCCGGCCGGTGCCAGCAGCACGGTGTCACCGGGTTTGGCCAAGTCACGGGCCGCGGCCACGACCGCAGTCATCACGCGAGTGCCGATGGTCTCGCCAGAATTATTAACTTTTGTCACAGCAGCACCAGAAACCACAGCAGTCGCATCCATACCAGCATCCTCGCCTGTCACAACCTGGACGACGGGAACATCCGGTGCGTGTCGTGATAACGCCTCGGCAACCACTGCGCGATCTCGGCCGATGAGCACCGCGCCGACCAGCCGGGGCGCCATTCGAGCGACCTCCGCGTCGACGGACGCGCCCTTCAGCAGACCACCGGCCACCCAGACCACACGCGGATAGGCCAGCACCGACGCCTCGGCGGCGTGCGGGTTGGTGGCCTTGGAGTCGTCGACATACCTGATGCCGTCGGCGACGGCCACCACCTCAGCCCGGTGCGGGCCCACCCGGAATGACGCGACCGCGTCCGCGATCGCGTCGGCGGGCACCCCGACGCAGCGGGCCAGCGCTGCGGCGGCGAGCGCGTCGAGCACTCCGACCGGGCCCGGGACCGGTATGGACGCGACCGGCATCAGCGCCAGGCCGTCGGCAAAGGCGCGGTCAATCAGTTGGCCGTCATGCACGCCAAGTTCGCCCGCGGCTGGTTCGCCGAGCCGGAAGCCGACCCGTACCGGCGCCGACGCAGTCTCCAGCAGCGCGGCTGCCCGGCTGTCGTCCATCCCGACCACCGCCACCCGGCCGGTCAGCACCCGGGCTTTCGCCGCGGTGTATTCGGCCATCGTGGTATGCCAATCCAGATGGTCTTCGGCGATGTTGAGCACCACGCCCGCCTCTGGCCGCAGCGTCGGCGCCCAGTGCAGCTGGAAGCTGGACAGCTCGACGGCCAGCAACTCGGCGGGCTCGCCCAGCACGTCCAGTACCGGGCTGCCGATGTTGCCGCACAGCAGGCTGCGGCGGACTCCGGCCGTCAACATGGCGTGCAGCATCGACGTCGTTGTCGTCTTGCCGTTTGTGCCGGTCACGACCAGCCAGCGGCGCGGCGGCCCGTAGTAACCCGCGGCGTCCAGCCGCCAGGCCAACTCCACGTCGCCCCAGATGGGCACGGCCGCTGCCGACGCGGCGGCCAGCACGGGCGTGGTCGGCGAGAAGCCGGGACTGGTAACCACTAGCGCGAAGTCGGAGATCTGCTGTGTGGCGGTCGACATGCTCACGGTCGCCACTCCACTTTCGGCGTATTTGCGCAGGGTGGCCGGGTCGTCGTCACACAACGTTGCGGCGGCACCGTACCGGGTCAGCGCCGCCAGCACTGCCCGGCCGGTCACACCGCCACCCGCAACCAGCACGGGCGCGCCCGGTACCAGGGGGTCAAGCACGTCAGGCGCCGATCGTGGCGAGCCACTCACCGTAGAACAGGGCCACGCCCAGGCCGCAGGTGATCGCGGTGAGCAGCCAAAAGCGGATGATGACCGTGGTTTCGGCCCAGCCGACCAACTCGAAATGATGGTGAAAAGGCGCCATCCGGAACACCCGACGCCCGGTGGTGCGGAAGGCCAGGATCTGCAGCACGACCGACGTGATTTCGGCGACGAACAGCGAACCCAGCACAACCGCGAGGATCTCGGTGCGGCTGGTGACCGACAGCCCTGCGATGATGCCGCCCAGCGCCAGCGACCCGGTGTCGCCCATGAAGATCTTGGCCGGCGCGGCATTCCACCACAAAAAGCCGATACAGGCGCCCGCGGTCGCGGCGGCGATGAGCGCCAGATCCAGCGGGTCGCGCACGTTGTAGCAGCCCACGCCCGGCGCGGTGACGCACGCGTTGCGGTATTGCCAGAAGGTGATCAGCACGTACGCGCCGGTGACCATCGCCATGCTGCCCGCGGCCAGCCCGTCCAGGCCGTCGGTGAAGTTGACCGCGTTTGACCAGGCGCTGACGATGACCACGCAGAACAGCACGAACAGTGCCGGCGCCAGCGTGACGGTGGCGATCTCACGCACGTAGGACAGATCCGCGCTGGCCGGTGTCAAGCCGGCGTTATTGCGGAACTGCAACACCAGCACACCGAACAGCACGGCGGCGGTGATCTGCCCGACTGTCTTGGCGGTCTTGTTCAACCCGAGGTTGCGCGACCTTCGGATCTTGATCAGGTCATCGATGAATCCGACGGCTCCCAGCGCGGTGGCCAGACCCAGCACCAGCAGGCCCGACGCGGATATCCCTTCACCGTCGAACGCCAGCCCGGCTAGGTGAGTACCCAGGTAGCCCGCCCAGATGCCGGCCAGAATCGCCACACCGCCCATCGATGGTGTGCCGCGTTTGGTGTGGTGGCTGGGTGGGCCGTCGTCGCGGATCTGGTGGCCGAATCCCTGCTTGGTGAACAGCCGAATCAGCCCCGGGGTCAACAGGATGGACACGGTCAGCGCGACGGCGACGGCGACGAGAATCTGTCTCATGGGCGAACTCCGGCGTCTGAAGCCAGTGCGTCGGCCAACGCACCGAGCCCGGCCGCGTTCGACGCCTTGACCAGGACCACATCGCCGGGCTGCACCTCGGCCCGCAACAGTGCCAGGGCCGCGTCGCCGTCGGCCACATTAACGGCCTCTGCGCCCCACGAGCCTTCCATGACCGCTCCGTGGTGCATGGCGCTCACCGACCTCCCCACTCCCACGACAACGAGTCGAGACACATCTAAGCGCACCGCCAGCCGGCCGATGCGATCATGCTCGGTTATCGCGTCCTCACCGAGCTCGGCCATCTCACCCAGCACCGCCCAGCTGCGCCGGGAGCGTGAGCTCTGCTCGCCGTGGGCGATCCAGGCCAGCGCCTGCAGCCCGGCCCGCATCGAGTCGGGGTTGGCGTTGTAAGCGTCGTCGATCACCGTTACCCCGTCGGCGCGGGTCGTCACCTGCATCCGGTGCCGCGACACCGGCCCCGTCCCGGCCAACGCGGCTGCCACCTGCTCGATGCTGGCGCCGCATTCAAGCGCCACCGCGCCCGCACACAGCGCGTTGGTGACCTGATGATCGCCGTAGACGCCGAGCTGGACCTCAGCGGTGCTGCCCTTCGCGTGCATGGTGAAGCGCGGCCTGGCCAGTTCGTCCAGCGACACGGGTCCGGCCCAGACGTCTGGGCTATTTGGGGACCCCGGATCGGTGCGGCTGCCCCGGCTGACCCGAACCACCCGGGCCGCGGTGGCGTCGGACATCGCCGCCACCGCCGGGTCATCGACGTTGAGTATGACCACCCCCGATTGTGGAACAGCTTGCGGGAGCTCGGCTTTGGTGCGCGCGATGGCCTCTCGTGTTCCGAACTCACCCAGGTGCGCGGTGCCGACATTGAGGACCACACCAACAGCGGGCGGGGCGATCGCGGCCAGGGCGGCGATGTTGCCGGGGTGGCGTGCCGACATCTCCAGAATCAAGTAATCGGTGCTGCGGGTCGCGCGCAACACCGTCCAGGGATGACCCAACTCGTTGTTGAACGACCCGGGCGGGGCCACCACCTCGCCCAGCGGGTCGAGCACGGCGGCCACCAAGTCCTTCGTCGAGGTCTTTCCCGACGAGCCGGTGATCCCGATGATGGTCAGTCCGCCCGCCACCAGCTCCGCGGCCACCGCCTTGGCCAGCTTGGCCAACGCAGCCAGCACCGCCGCGCCTGATCCGTCGGCGTCATGCTCGAGTACCCCGGCCAACGCGCCGGCGGCTGCGCCGGCCCGTGGTTCGGGGGAAACCACGATGGCGGGAACCCCGACCGGGCGGGCGGCCAGCACGGCGACCGCGCCGGCCGCTACCGCCGACGCCGCGTGGTCATGCCCGTCGGAGCGCGCCCCCGGCAGCGCCAGGAACAGCCCGCCCGGGCCGACGGCCCGCGAGTCGAATTCGACGGTCCCAGTGACATGGCATTCCGCGGCGGCCTCCGGCGAGATATCGGTCAGCGTGCCACCGACGATCTCGGCGATCTGGGCAACGGTCAGGTCGATCATCCGCGTGCCTGCCCAGGCTCTGGAGGCCTTCGGGCCTCGAGGGCCTCTAAAGCGGAAGCCAGCTCCACCCGGTCGTCGAAGGGGCGGGTCCCATCCGCGCCGCGCTGCCCGGTTTCATGGCCTTTGCCGGCGACCAGCACCACGTCACCTGGGCCGGCCCAGGCGACCGCGTGCCGGATCGCCGCACGCCGGTCGGCGATCTCGACCACCTGCGCCGCACCGCCGCTTTCGGCCGCCCCGGCCAGGATCTCGCGGCGGATTGCCGCGGGATCCTCACCACGCGGGTTGTCGTCGGTGACGACGACCAGATCGGCCAGCTCAGCCGCGATCCCGCCCATCGGAGCCCGTTTGCCAGGGTCGCGCTCGCCCCCGGCACCGAACACCACCGCCAGCCGGCGGCCCGGGCGTAGCAGGGTGGTCAACACCGCCCGCAACGCGCCCGGCTTGTGCGCGTAGTCGACCAGCGCAAGAAAATCCTGACCGCGGTCGACCTCTTCCAGTCGCCCAGGTACCCGGGTTTCCCGCAGTCCCGGCGACGCCTGCCCCGGGGAGACCCCGACTGCGTCGAGAATCGCCAGTGCGACAAGACAATTGGCGACGTTGTAGCGGCCCGGTAGCGGGATACCGACCCGATGATGAACGCCGGCGGGGTCTACAACGGTGAATTGCTGTCCCCCGGCGCCCATCGGCGCTACGTCCATGGCGCGCCAGTCGGCGGGTTGGTCTGCGGCACTGACGGTGATCGCGTCGCCGGCCCGGGCGGCCATCGCGCGCCCGGCGTCGTCGTCGATGCCCACCACGACGGTGTGGGCACGCAGCGACGAATCCGGGTCGAACAACAAAGCCTTGGCCTCGAAGTAGTCATCCATGCTGGGGTGAAAGTCGAGGTGGTCACGGGACAGGTTGGTGAACCCGCCCACCGCGAATTGGGTGCCGTCCACCCGGCCCAGTGTCAGCGCGTGACTGGACACCTCCATGACCACGGTGTCCACCCCGCGTTCGGCCATCGCCGCGAGCATTGCCTGCAGCGCGGGAGCCTCCGGAGTGGTCAGCGCGCTTGGGATGTCGGCGCCGTCGATGCGGATGCCGATGGTGCCGATCAGCCCGGCCGTGCGCGCGCCGGCCCGTAGACCGGCCTCGACCATGTAACTCGTGGTGGTCTTGCCAGACGTTCCGGTAATCCCGACAACCGTCATCCGCTCGGACGGATGTCCATACACCGCGGCGGCCAGGCCACCGAGCACGCTGCGGGGTGCTGGGTGCACCAGTGTCGGCACAGTGCGGGCCCCGAGGCCAGACAAGCCGGCCATCTCGGCGACTCCCGCAGCATCGGTGAGCACGGCGACGGCACCGCGTTCGATCGCGTCGCCGGCATATCGGGCGCCGTGGGTAAAAGAGCCGGCCAGCGCGGCGAACAGGTCACCGGGCAGCACGTCCTGGGCGCGCAACGTCACTCCGGTGACCGCAACATCCGGGACGACCGCAAGATGACCCGGGCTGCCGGCCAGTACAGCGTCGATCTGAGCCGCAAGCACTGGCAGCCGCACGCCCGCGCCGGCGCTGGGACGGAAAGTGGGCCCTGTGGGCACCGACACTTGATCATCCCTCCTTCCGCCGTCTAATGCTGCATGAGAGCAATGCTCAGCCATGATCGGCCATGACACCCTATCTAGACACACCCGGCCAGGAGGCGTTCCCGCGCCTGTAGGAGGCGCGCAGGTTGGTCCCAGGTTGGTCCGGAGCCGGGTCCAACCCGGGAGATCACGGGCGATGACGGACCCGAGTCAGTCCCTCAGGTGGCCTGCAAGGTCAGCGGCGGCCCCGGATCGGGTGACAGCGGGACATTTTCGCGCTGCATCAGCCAGCCGGCGATGTTGTGGAACAGCGGCGCCGCCGAGTGTCCCGGCGCACCGTCCGCTGAGCGCTCGGGGTTGTCCATCATCAGCCCAATGACGTAGCGGGGATTGTCGGCGGTGGCCATTCCGGCGAAGGTGATCCAGTAGACGTCGTCGAAATAGCATCCGCAGCCGGGGTTGATCTGCTGCGCGGTCCCTGTCTTACCCGCCATCTGGTAGCCCGGAACCGCGGCCGCAGGCCCAGTGCCCTGCTGGTAGCCCATAGGGTCGCGCTGCACGACGGCGCGCAGCATCTGGCGAACCGTCTGGGCGGTTTGCGGGGACACCACCCGAATGCCTTCCGGACGCGGTTCTTCGGTCCGGGTGCCGTCGGGTGCGATGCTGGCCTTGATGATCCGCGGCGGCATCCGCAGGCCGTCATTGGCGATGGTCTGGTACATGCCAGCCATCTGTAGCAGGGTCATCGAAAGACCTTGGCCGATAGGCAGGTTCGAGAATGTGCTGCCCGACCACTGGTCGATCGGCGGTACCAGCCCGGCGCTCTCACCGGGCAGCCCGACGCCGGTGCGCTGACCCAAACCGAATTTGCGGACCATGTCGTAAAAGCGTTCTGGGCCGACGCGCTGGGCCAGCATCAGGGTGCCGACGTTAGACGACTTTCCGAATACGCCGGTGGTGGTGTAGGGCATCACGCCGTGTTCCCAGGCGTCATGCACGGTGACGCCGCCCATCTGGATCGAGCCGGGCACCTGCAACACCTCGTCGGGGTTGGACAGGCCGTATTCGATAAGGGAGGACGCGGTGATCACCTTGTTGACAGAGCCCGGCTCGAAGGGCGAGGACACCACCAGGTTGCCCAGCTGCTTGTTGCCTTGGCGCCCGATGTCTTGCGACGGGTCGAAGGTGTTGTCGTTGGCCATGGCCAGCACTTCGCCGGTCTTGGCGTCCAGGACGACTGCCGAGACGTTGCGGGCCGCGGACAGGTTCTTTGCCTGCTGCACCTGCTGCTGCACGTAGAACTGGATGTCGTCGTCGATGGTGAGCTGGATGGTCGAACCGTTGACCGCCCTATGCCGGTTGCGGTAACTGCCGGGGATGACCACACCGTCGGACCCGCGGTCGTACGTGACCGAACCGTCGGTTCCGGACAGCACGGCGTCCAGGGAGTCCTCAAGACCCAGCAGCCCGTGTCCGTCCCAGTCGATGCCGCCGACGATGTTGGCCGCCAACGATCCGCCCGGATACTGGCGCAGATCCTGCCGCTCGGAACCGACCTCGGGATATTTCGTCGAGATCGCTTCGGCGACGGCGGGGTCGACGGCACGCGCCAGATAGACGAAGCTGTCGTTGCTTTCCAGTTTCTTCAGCACGGTCGGGAAGTCCGGCTTGTTGTTCAGCCGGCTCGCGACTTCTTTGGCGATATCCTGCAGTCGCTGCTGCGGGTCAGGGGCGGCGGAGTTTTTCTTTTTGGCCTCGTCAAGCTGCTGGCGGATTCTCTTTGGCTGAAACGTCAACGCGCGCGATTCGGTCGTGAAGGCAAGTTGGTCGTTATTGCGGTCGACGATGCCGCCGCGCACCGCTTTTTCGACGTCGGTGACCCTGAGTTGTCCGGCCGCCTGGGCCCGCAGGGTCGGGGCATTCGTCACCTGCAGGATGAACAACTGCACCGCCGCCACCAGTATCAACACGAGGATGACCGCATTGCCGGCTCGATGCCGGAAGACGAACGATGCGCCGCGCGTCCCCACTTCCACCAACTGCCGGGTGCGCCGGTCGTTTGCTGAGTGACCTTCCGGCACTGCGTCTGCCCGCACCGCTGCGCGGGATTTCTTGGCTTCCTTGCCTTTCCGGAACCTGTTCGGTTCGCGAATGTCCTTGGCCTGCCGGGCTTTCTGTGGTTTCCGGAGGCGTTTGGATTGCCGGACCTCGTTGGCTTGCTGTGGTTTGCGGGGACTGCGCACCGACCGCTTCGACTGCGACGGGCGTGTCCGCTTGGCGTCGCCGCGCCTCACCTCGGGGCACCTGGCGGTGTCACAGCGACGGGGCCGAACTGTTCGCCGTTAGCGGGCGTGGGCCCCGGCGCTGCCGGTTGCGGCGCCGGTGCGAGCACCGGAGACCCGGGAACGGCCGGGACTACAGCCAGGGGGGCCTGGGAGCCGATCCCCGGTTGCAGCGGAACGGGTATTTCAGCGTGTATTGGCGCGGGCACTTGGGCGGGCAATCCGCTCACCGGAGCCGGGACCTCTGCGGGTCCCTGAGCGGGCACCCCGCCTCCCGGAACGGGCAGCCCCGGCGTGGGCGTCATCCCCGGGACCTGTCCGGCAACCTGACCGGGAGGTATCCCGGGCAGCCGTGGAACGGCCTGCGGCAGGTGCTGGCCACCTACTGTCGACGCGCCGTCGGGAGCGCGCAGCAGCGCCTCGGGCCCAGACCTGGCGGGCGCAGGCGGATCACCGGGGCCTGGTTGCACCCGAACCGAGACCTCCGGGGGAACCGCCTGTGGTTTCGGAGGCGGCGGAGGACCTTCTTCGGGAAGCTTGGCGTTCAGCGGTGGCGGCGGAACGCCGTCGGCCGGCTTGGGCGTGCCGACGACCACCCAGTTACCGGCCGGGTCCTGGACCAGGTGCGCGGTATCCCTCGTCGGGATCATGCCCTGCTTGCGGGCCGCCTCCGCCAGCGCCGGCGCTGACTCTGCCTCGCGCACATCGCGTTCGAGCGCCTCCTTCTGCTGTTGCAGCATCCGAGCCCGCTGGCGCGCATAGCTCAGCTGGTACGAACGCTCGGCGGAGTCAGTGGATAACCACAGCGTGAGGCCCAGCCCAACACCGAGCGAACTGATGACCAGCACGACAAACGGAACTTTGTTCGCCAGTGTCCGGGGCCGCAGGTCAATCGATGCCAGCCGGGTGGCCAAGCGCTCACTCAACCGAGGTCGGACAACCTTGGGCGCCTTGGCTTTCCGCGCCTTCGCCCGGGCCTTGGCCTGGCTCGTGCTCTTGGGCCGGGCCGGCCGCTCGACCGGCCGGGCGATGGGGCTGGTTTGCGGTCCGGACTTCGGCGTCCTGGCCTCGCGGGTGGGCGCCGAGTTCTTTCCGGCGCGCGTCCGAGTGCGGCGCGACGACGCTGAGTCAGCCGTCGTGCGCTTGATCCCGCGGACAGAATCGTCGCGTCCGCGCCGACGGTCGCTGCTGCCGCGTTTCGGCGCCTCGCGCTTCGCCTTCATGACTCGCCCTTCCCGGTTGCCGGTTGTACCTCGTGCTCCACTCGTTGCAGGGCCCGTAATCGCACTGCGGCGCTGCGGGGATTGCGTTCGATCTCGGCGGCATCTGCCCGTTCAGCACCGTGCGTCAACAACCGGAATCGCGGCCCATGGCCCGGGAGTTCGACCGGGAGGTCCACCGGTGTGCGGGAGGCGACGGCGTCAGCGAACACACGTTTGACGATCCGGTCCTCCAGCGACTGGTAGGCCAGCACCACGATGCGCCCGGCCACGGTGAGCGCGTCCAGCGCGGCGGGGATGGCGCTGGACAGCGAGCTGAGCTCGTCGTTGACCGCGATCCGCAGCGCTTGGAACGTGCGCTTGGCCGGATGCCCGCCGGTCCGCCGGGCCGGAGCCGGAATCGCCTGGTAGAGCAGGGCTACCAGTTCAGCGGTCGAGGTGAACGGGGTATGGGCGCGCTGGCGCACGATGTGCGCGGCGATGCGGCGCGCGAACCGTTCCTCGCCGTATCGGCGCAGGATATCGGCCAATGCGGCCTCGTCGTAGTTGTTGACGATGTCGGCCGCGCTAAGTGGTGACTCCGGATCCATCCGCATGTCCAGCGGCGCGTCCTGGGCGTAAGCGAAACCCCGCTCGGCGCGGTCCAGTTGCATGGACGAGACTCCGAGATCGAACAACACCCCGTCGACCGATTCCACTGCGGCATAACCGGATTCGGCCAGTGCTGCGACGAGGCCGTCGTACCGCGTGTGCACCAGCGTGACCCGGTCGGCGAATCGTGCCAGCCGAGTCCGGGCGATGTCGAGGGCACTTGGGTCGCGGTCGAGTCCGATCAGCCGCAGGCCTGGCAATGCGGTCAGGAACCGCTCCGCATGCCCGCCCGCGCCGATGGTGGCGTCGACGAGGACCGCGTTGGACCCGTCTGAGTGGTAGCGGGTTAGTGCCGGGGTGAGCAGCGCGACGCAACGGTCCAGCAGGACGGGCACATGCCCGAAATCATTTGCGCCGTCAGCCACCGCGACACCTCCCCGGGTCTGGCAACACCCGTCGAAGCCCGGGCCGGCCCAGAGGGCCGACGCCGCTGCACCGAGGTCCCTGTCCGAAGGCACGAACCTGGCGTTGGGGAAGTACGCCAGGGTCGGTTCGGGCAGAGGCCACGATGCACGGGCATGCGCCTCAGATGATGTCGCCGAGTGCTTCATCGCTGGCTGCGGAGAAGTTCTCTTCGTGGGTCTGCTGGTAGTCCTGCCAGGCCTGCGCATCCCAGATCTCGAGGTAGTCGACCGCTCCGATCACCACACAGTCCTTGGACAGATTGGCGTAACGGCGGTGGTCGGCCGACAACGTGATCCGCCCCTGGGTGTCGGGATGCTGTTCGTCTGTGCCGGCGGCGAGATTGCGCAGGAACGCTCTGGCTTCGGGGTTGCTTCGTGACGTTTTACTCGCCCGGCGCGCGAGCTGCTCGAACTCCGCTCGTGGATAGACAGCCAGGCTGTGATCTTGGCTCTTGGTGACCATCAACCCCCCTGCCAGCGCGTCCCGGAACTTGGCGGGCAACGTCAGCCGCCCCTTGTCGTCGAGTTTGGGCGTGTAGGTGCCGAGAAACACCAGCTCACCTCCCGCCCTGACCGGCTCCCGCCTCACCCAAACACTTCGGCCACCATACCCCACAATCCCCCACTTTGCCCCATTACGGGAGTGTTGCGGTCGAGTTTTCCCGCTTATCCGCCACCTGGGACCACCACGGGTCGCCCGACGGCCGCCCCGGGTCACCTGGACACCCGATAGTGGTGTCGGGAAACCGCATTTCAGGAGGCCAAAGTCGGCAACTGAGGCCTCGGTGGGGCGCGGTGGCATGAATCCGGTCGAGCCCGACTCAATTGGGCCTCTATTTGGACTCGAAATGGGCCTTCCCAGCCCACCGACCCCCGAGCCTGCGCCGATGACGCCGAGTCTGCGCACAGGGCGCGGGTGCCCTGAACCCAAGAGCACATTCGCGCCCTCAACGCAGAGTCGGCTGTAACGCGAAAAACGGGGCAGCCAATGGCTGCCCCGTCATGTCTGGCCGGATCGTCTGACGTCCCGCTACTCGTCGAAGCGGCGGCGGAACCGATCTTCCATACGACTAGTGAATGATCCCCCGGCACCCTTGGCGCGACGTTGGCGCGACGCCCCAGACGCAGATCCGGAATGGTCCGCCCTGCGGGACAACCGCGGAGCGGTGATGGCAAACACCACACCGCCGAACATCACGACGAAGCCGAAAACGCTGAGAATCGGGAAACTTCCGATCATCGTGGCCTTGAACGCCACGCCCGAAACCAACATCCCCAGACCGATGACGAACAACGCCGCGCCCTGCAGGCGCCGCCGTGCGGTCGGTGCACGCAACCCCCCACCACGGACACTCGACGCGAATTTGGGGTCTTCGGCGTAGAGAGCGCTCTCGATCTGATCGAGCATCCGCTGCTCATGATCGGAGAGTGGCATTCGTCCCTCCTTGCCGACAGGCTGACACGTAACTATCGATAGAACGCGGATGCCCGTTGTGCGGGCAACTAACTCAGATGATACGAGCTGAATCTGCGCCGTACCACTGGTTCGCGGGCGATTCTATCCTGGCGGTCACACGGGCCGGAACGGCCGTGGGCCACGAACCGCTTACCGAAGCGGGCCGGCTCGTCGGCTTGTCCCATCGACCACTCGTCGATCGGCGGCCATCCCGTCCGATAATGGCGATAGTCGCATTCCACCGGATCACTGGATGAGGAGGACACCGCGAGTTGGCGATATTCCTCATCGACGTGCCGCCGAACGAAATGGAGCGCCGTCTCAGCGAGGCCTTGGGTGTGTATGTCGACGCGATGCGATACCCGCGGGGCACCGAGAACCAGCGCGCCGCTATGTGGCTGGAGCACATCCGGCGACGCGGCTGGCAGGCCGTGGCCGCCGTCGAAATAGCCGAGGCAGTGGAGTCGGTCGAGGTAGCCGAGGTAGCCGAAGTAGCCACCGGCCCCCCCAACGGCGACGTGCCGTCGGCTGCCGAACTGAGCAACGCGCCACTGCTTGGTGTGGCCTACGGCTACCCGGGGGCACCCGGTCAGTGGTGGCAGCAGCAAGTTGTCCTGGGCTTGCAGCGCGGCGGCTTGCCACCCCAGGAGATTGCCCGGCTGATGACCAGCTACTTCGAGTTGACCGAGTTGCACATTCACCCTCGCGCGCAGGGCCGGGGCCTAGGTGAGGCATTGGCCCGCCGGCTGCTCGCCGGTCGCAGCGAGCAGAACGTCCTGCTCTCTACGCCAGAAACAAACGGTGAGCCCAACCGCGCCTGGCGGTTGTACCGTCGGCTGGGCTTCATGGACATCATCCGCCGCTACCACTTCGCCGGCGACCCGCGCGCGTTCGCGATCCTGGGCCGCGCACTACCGCTGTAGGACGGCTCGCCGAGGGGGCGCACCAGTCTGGCACGATGACCTGGTGCGCGCCAGCTTCCCCCCGCTGAAAGCTCGAGGATTCACCGCCCGGCGGCGCCGCGTGCTGGCCATCGCGATGCTGCTGCTGCTGGTGCCCCTGGCTACCGGATGCCTGCGAGTCCGGGCATCGCTCACCATCTCGCCAGATGACCTGGTGTCCGGGGAGATCATCGCCGCAGCTAAACCCAAGAGCCCTAAAGACCCCGGTCCGCAGCTCGGCGGCGATTTGCCGTTCAGCCAGAAGGTGGCGGTGTCGAACTACGACAGCGACGGATACGTGGGCTCGCAGGCGGTGTTCTCCGATTTGACCTTCGCCGAGCTGCCGCAGCTGGCCAACATGAACTCCGATGCCGCGGGAGTGAATCTGTCGCTGCGCCGGAATGGGAACCTGGTGCTGCTGGAGGGGCGGGCGGATCTGACCTCGGTGACTGATAACGACGCGGACGTCGAGTTGACTGTCGCTTTTCCCGGAGTTGTGACCTCGACCAACGGTGACCGGATCGAGCCCGAGGTAGTCCAGTGGAAGCTCAAACCGGGCGTGGTGAGCACCATGACCGCGCAAGCCCGCTACACCGATCCGAATACCCGTTCCTTCACCGGGGCGGGCGTATGGCTGGGCATCGCGTCATGCGCGGCTGCGGGCGTGGTGGCGCTGCTGGCCTGGCTCAGCCGGGACCGCTCCGCGCGGTTTACCGCACCGCGCGACCAACCGCCCGGCTAGGCCTGCTCCGCAGGTGACCAGTAGGCAAGCATCTCGGCGAAGGTCTGGAAAGCCGCCGCGGAAACGCCGTACGTCGCCTCGAGATGAATGCTCAGCGGAAAGCCGAGGTCGGCGACACCGTCTATCACGCGCTTGTACAGGTCGACCATGAGCTGGCGCTTCTGAGCAGGTTCACTGCCGGCCAACCTTTTGACGAACGCCTGCTCATCAGCCACCGCGGCGTTTCCCGGGTCCTGGATTAGCCAGTTGATCAGGCCGACGCGGGTCTCGACCTTCGGCACGAAGCCGAACGACAGCAGCAGTTCGGGCCGATGATCGGTGTTCTTGGCAAATTCAGCAAGGAAATCCACGATTGCGTCGGAATACAACAACTGGGTCATGGCGTAGGTCGCGCCCTGATTGCACTTGAAATTCAGCCGGCCTTCTTCGCCGTCCCGAGTGGGGATCAGGATCACGCCGCGGTTAGCCACCGACTGGCGATAGATCGACAGGGCGTCGGTCGGCGCGACGCCGGAGCCCTCACCGTCGTTCATCGTGCGCGGTACGCCGACGAAAACCACGCCCTCCATCCCGGCGGCGGACAGCTCGGCGAGCCGCTGGCGCAGCGACGGCTCGTCCATGAACGCGGTGACCTGAGTGCACAAGCCGTTGAACCCGGGCAACTCCGGTTTGATGATCGACCAGAAGTCCAGCACGTCTAGCTTCGGCCTCATCGGGACGGGCCGATCGTCTTCCTCGGCGATCATCCCTGGAATCATCACGTGCCGAATCCGGCCCTCGAGGCCATATTCGCCCGCGTACTGCACCACTTTGCGCGCATCTTCGATTGCCCGCTCCCGACCGCCGTCGACGTTCGGTGGCACCAGCTCGAGCGCGATGGTGTTGAGGGTCACACAGCTCCTCTTCATCAGGTGACTATTGCCTCGCCGTTTCCTCTCCGTTTCTGAGCCGCGTGGCGCAGCGCGGAGCCGGGCACCTCGCCAGCATAGGGGCGAGATAGTGAGCCAGTCGAAGCAACTAGGGCCGCCAAGCCGACCGGCGGGCGCCCAAGTCATGTCGAAACGGCCACGGGCGTCGCGCCGAATACACTGGTCGGGCCAGAGACCGCCGAGCAGAAAGGGGCGCCGCGCTGAGCGTCGAAGCAGCGGCAACCGTCGAGTTGGCCGGCGCCGTTACCGACCAACTGCGGCAGTATTTGCGCGACCGTCGCGACGAGGCCGCCTACATAGGTGGCTCCGAAGGCAGCGATTTCGGTGTCTTGATCGCCGGGCTCGAAGATTTTGTGCTCGGCGGGGGCAAGCGACTGCGGCCGGCCTTCGCCTACTGGGGCTGGAACGCCGTGGCAATCCGCGACCCCGATCCTGGTGTGCTGCTGCTGTTTTCCGCGCTGGAACTGCTACACGCGTTCGCGCTGGTACACGACGATGTAATCGACGAGTCCTCGACCCGCCGCGGTAGGCCGACGGCACACATGCACTTCGCGGCGCTGCACCGCGACCGGAACTGGCGGGGCTCGCCGGATCAGTTCGGGATATCGGCAGCCATCCTGGCCGGCGACCTGGCGCAGGCCTGGGCCGACGACATAGTCTCCCAGGTCTCCCAAGCCAGCCTGCCGCCCGACGCCCAGCGGCGGGTCCAGCGGGTCTGGGCCGATATCCGCACCGAGGTGCTGGGCGGGCAGTACCTCGACATCGTCGCCGAGGCCAGCGGCGCTGAGTCGATCGCTTCGGCGATGTCCGTCGCGACTTTCAAGACCGCCTGCTACACGGTGTCGCGACCACTACAGCTGGGGGTGGCCGCCGCCGCCGACAGACCCGACGTCCAGGCGATCTTCGGCCAGTTCGGGACCGACCTGGGCGTGGCGTTCCAGCTACGCGACGACGTGCTCGGCGTATTCGGGGACCCGGCGGTGACGGGAAAACCGTCCGGCGACGACCTGAGATCCGGCAAGCGCACCGTGTTGGTCGCTGAGGCAATGGAACTGGCGGACAAGTCGGATCCCTTGGCGGCCAACCTGTTACGGACCTCGATTGGCAACCAGCTGACTGAGGCGCAAGTGTGCCAACTGCGCGACGTCATCGAATCGGTGGGTGCGCTGGCCGCAGCGGAGGACCGTATCGCCGCGCTCACCCAACGGGCGCTGGCCACACTGGCGGCCGCACCCATCAACGCGACGGCCAAGGCGGGGCTGTCCGAACTGGCCAAGATGGCCACGAACCGGTCCGCCTGAACTGATGACCAACCCCACGCACACTTCGGAAGCCGGCTCGGCAACTACGAAAGGGTATGTCACCCAACGTCTTTCACGGCTGCGTGAGTTCGTAACCGCCCCGGAGGCCGGACCGGCGAAGCTTGGCTTCCTGGGCTCGGTGCTGATCACCATCGGCGGGTTGGGAGCGGGCAGCACCAAGCCACACGACCCCCTACTCGAATCGATCCACATGTCCTGGTTGCGTTTCGGCCACGGTCTGGTGCTGTCGTCGATTCTGTTGTGGACGGGCGTGGGTCTGATGCTGATCGCATGGGTTGGACTGGGCCGACGCGTCCTCGCCGGCGAAGCCACCGAGTTCATGATGAAGGCCACCACCGCTTTCTGGTTGGCGCCGTTATTGCTGTCGGTACCCGTCTTCAGTCGCGATACCTACTCATATCTGGCCCAGGGCGCGCTATTGCGCGACGGCTTCGACCCCTATGCGGTCGGTCCAGTGGCTAACCCGAATGTATTGCTGGACAACGTAAGCCCCATTTGGACCATCACCACCGCGCCCTACGGTCCGGTGTTCATTCTGGTTGCGAAGCTCGTCACGATGGTGGTCGGCAATCACGTGATCGCCGGCACCATGCTGCTGCGCTTGTGCATGCTGCCTGGGTTGGCGCTGCTGATCTGGGCCGCCCCCCGCCTGGCCCACCATCTCGGCACCGACGGCCCAACCGCACTGTGGATCTGCGTGCTCAACCCATTGGTGCTCATCCATCTGATGGGCGGGGTGCACAACGAGATGCTGATGGTGGGTCTGATGACCGCCGGTATCGCGCTCACCTTCCAGGGCCGCAATGTTCTGGGTTTCACCCTGATCACGGTCGCGATCGCGGTCAAGGCGACCGCCGGAATCGCGTTGCCGTTTCTGGTCTGGGTGTGGATGCGCCACCTGTGCGACCGACGGGGATACCGGCCTGCCCAGGCGTTCCTGGCGGCCACCGCGTTTTCCCTGCTGATCTTCGTCGTGGTGTTCGGGGTGCTGTCCGCTGTGGCCGGTGTCGGCCTGGGGTGGCTGACGGCGCTGGCCGGTTCGGTGAAGATCATCAACTGGCTGACCGTGCCGACCGCGGCGGCGAACCTGATCGACGCCCTCGGCAGCGGGTTTTTCGCAATCGACTTCTACAGCCTGCTTCGAGTGACCCGGTTCATCGGAATCGTGATCATCGCGGTGTCGCTGCCGCTGTTGTGGTGGCGATTCCGGCGCGACGACCGGGCCGCGCTGACCGGCATCGCGTGGTCGATGCTGATCGTGGTGCTGTTCGTGCCCGCCGCCCTGCCGTGGTACTACTCCTGGCCGCTGGCGGTAGCGGCTCCGCTGGCCCAGTCACGACGGGCGATCGCGGCCATCGCCGGGCTCTCGACCTGGGTGATGGTGATCTTCAAACCCGACGGATCGCATGGCATGTATTCATGGCTGCACTTCTCGGTGGCCACCGCCTGCGCGCTGGTTGCCTGGTACACGCTGTACCGAGCACCGCGACCGCCTACCAACGAGGCCCAAACGCAAGCCGCTTAATACGCCATCTAATAAGCCATGGCCTGGGCCCGGCGCACAACTTCCCGAGCCTGGTGGGCATGCAGCGCGTCGACGGGACGGGCATTGCTGATGGCATCCCGCGTGCCGTCGCGGGTGATGGTCAGCGACGGATCGGGGGTGAATAGCCAGCGCACGATCTCGGTGTCGCGGTAACCGCCGTCGTGCAGGATCGTCAACAGCCCCGGCAGGCTTTTGACCACCTGACCGGAATTGGTGAAGAAGACCTGCGGCACGACCACCCCGCCGCCACGTCGCACCGCGACAAGATGGCCTTCCCGCAGCTGCTGGTGCACTCTGCTGACGGGCACTCCAAGCAGCTCGGCGACCCGGGACAGGTCGTACGTTGGTTCGTCGGGGTCCAAAACGTCGTCGCCGACCGGAATACTGCCCACTGGGCAAGTGTAGAACCTGGTAGGCAGCCCAGTCCGGGCGTTGAGCCGACGTTCCGCAACCAATTGCACCGCCACACCTACGATGGCCCCGTGGCTGGAGCTGGGACGGGGGACGCGTTGGACAGCACATTGCTGGACGGCCGCTACCTCGTCCAGGCCAAGATCGCCAGCGGCGGTACCTCGACGGTGTATCGCGGCGTCGACGTCCGGCTCGACCGGCCCGTCGCGGTGAAGGTGATGGACTCTCGCTATGCCGGAGACGACCAATTCCTGACGCGCTTCCAGCTGGAGGCCCGCACGGTCGCCCGGCTGAAGGACCCTGGGCTGGTCGCGGTCTACGACCAGGGCCTGGATGGGAGGCACCCGTTTCTGGTGATGGAGCTCATCGAGGGCGGCACCCTGCGCGAGCTGCTGGCCGAACGCGGCCCGATGCCGCCTCATGCCGTGGTGGCGGTGCTTCGCCCGATGCTGGGCGGGCTGGCCGCCGCACACCGCGCCGGCTTGGTGCATCGTGACGTCAAGCCTGAGAACGTCCTGATCTCTGATGACGGCGACGTCAAAATCGCCGATTTCGGGTTGGTACGCGCGGTCGCCGCCGCTGGAATCACCTCCGCGAGCGTCATTCTGGGTACCGCGGCCTACCTGTCCCCCGAGCAGGTCCGCGATGGCAACGCCAGTCCCCGCAGCGACGTCTACTCTGCCGGGATCCTCACCTACGAGCTGCTGACCGGGCGCACACCGTTCACCGGCGACTCGGCTCTATCGATCGCCTACCAACGGCTGGATACCGATGTCCCACCCGCCAGCGCCGTGATCGCCGGTGTGCCCCCGCAATTCGACGAGCTGGTGGCGCGAGCGACTGCCCGCGACCCCGCCGATCGATACGCCGACGCGATCGAGATGGCCGCCCACGTGGACGCGATCGCCGAAGAGCTGGCGCTGCCGGAATTCCGGGTACCGGCGCCGCGCAACTCCGCTCAACACCGGTCGGCGGCGCTGCACCACAGTCGGATGACCGAGCGCCGGGCCACCGCGCAGCAGCCGCGGCCGGCCGTGAAAACAGCGGTTCACCATCCGACTCGCCAGTTGACCCGCGGACCCGGGGACTGGTCTGAGTCGACACGACGGGACCAGCCCGAATCCGAGCCCCCCGACGAATACGAATACGAACCGGTTTCCGGCCAATTCGCCGGGATCGCGTTGAGCGAATTCATCTGGGCGCGACAGCACGCCCGGCGCATGGTGCTGATCTGGGTGGCGGTCGTGGTGGCACTCACCGGGCTGGTCGCGACGGCGGCGTGGACGATTGGCAGCAATCTGAGCGGACTGCTGTGACCTGTTCCTTGCCAGCGTGCGCAGTTGTACGCGCGCGTCGGCGTGTCGACGTACTGGGGGTACGTCCCCAGAGGGGGACCCCCACCCGCTTGCGGGAACACGCACGCTCGGCTGAAAGGCGTTAGTCGCGCAACATCTCCGCGACCAGGAACGCCAACTCCAGCGACTGCTGGGTATTCAGCCGTGGGTCACATGCCGTCTCATATCGCCCGGCCAGGTCCGTGTCCGAAATGTCTTGCGCGCCACCCAAACATTCTGTGACGTTGTCGCCGGTGATCTCGACATGGATGCCACCCGGATGAGTGCCCAACGAACGATGCACCTCGAAGAAACCCTGCACTTCGTCGACGATGCGGTCGAAATGCCGGGTCTTGAACCCGGTGGACGACTCGTGGGTGTTCCCGTGCATCGGGTCGCACTGCCAGATCACCTGATGGCCGGTGGCCTGGACCTTCTCGATGATCGGCGGCAGGACGTCGCGCACCTTGTTGTTGCCCAGCCTGCTCACCAACGTCAGCCGGCCCGGCTTGTTGTGCGGGTCGAGCCGCTCGACGTATTCGACGGCTAGCTCCGGGGTCATGGTCGGGCCCAGCTTCACGCCGATCGGGTTGGCGATCACCTCTGCGAACGCGATGTGCGCGCCGTCGAGTTGCCGGGTTCGCTCGCCGATCCACACTGTGTGCGCCGACAGGTCATACAGTTGCGGGCCCGCACCGTCCTCGCCCTCTGACAACCGCAACATGGCCCGCTCGTAGTCGAGCACCAAAGCCTCGTGGCTGGCATAGATTTCGGCGGTCTGCAGATTGCGGTCGGCCACCCCGCAGGCGCTCATAAACCGCAGCCCGCGGTCGATCTCGGTGGCCAGCGCCTCATAGCGCGCACCCGCCGGCGAGGTCCGGACGAATTCCCGGTTCCAGTCGTGGACCAGGTGCAGCGACGCCAGCCCCGACGACGTCAGCGCGCGCACCAGGTTCATCGCGGCGCTGGCGTTGGCGTAGGCCCGCACTAGCCGCGACGGGTCGTGCTCGCGCGCTGCGGCGTCCGGGGCGAAACCGTTGATCATGTCCCCGCGGTAGGACCTCAGGCCCAGCGCGTCGACGTCGGCTGACCGGGGCTTGGCGTACTGACCGGCGATGCGGGCCACCTTGACCACCGGCAGGCTGGCACCGTAGGTCAGCACCACGGCCATCTGCAACAGGGTGCGGACATTGCCCCGGATGTGGGGTTCGGTGTTATCGGTGAACGTCTCCGCGCAGTCACCGCCCTGCAGCAGGAACGCCTCACCTTTTGCGACCTGAGCCAGGACCGCGTGCAGCCGCACGATCTCGGACGGCACGGTCACCGGCGGCACGCTCTCCAGGACCGTGCGCATCGCCGCGGCCTGATCGGCTGGCCAGCTAGGTTGCTGGGCAGCCGGCTTGGCCAACGCGGCGTCCAACCGGGCCCGCAAATCCGCTGGCAGCGGCGGCAGCGGCGGCAGCTGGTCGATCGGTATGTCGACGGTCCAGTTCATCGGTCCATGGTAACCGGGCGCCGCCACCGGCTGATCAGGGCGAACCGCTCGGCCCCGGGTCGCTGGAGGCGGTGATGAGCCGAAACCGGCGCAGCTGGTCCCGAGCATCCACTAGCGCGTCATGGACGTCTTGCGGCCGCGGCGGCATCCGGGGGCGTCCTCGGTCTTCCCACAGCTGACGCAGTTCCCGGGTGAAGCGGGGTATCGCACGTGGCAGGGCGGTCATCGGGCCCCACAACTGACACAAGGCCACATGGTCATACGCCCCCACCCAGGCCCACAGCTCGATCGGATCGGCACCGTCGACTGCGAAGAACTTTTCCAGGTCCAAACGAATCTGGCTGCGCGCGCGCCACAACTGCGAGGCCGGGGGCGGCAGCTTGGGCAGCACATGTGCGCGCACCCAGCTACCGGCCCGCTCGGGATCGAATTCCGTGGACACGGCGTAGTACTCGCGACCGTCCTCGGCGACTACCCCGATCGAGATCAGCTCGATGGTGCGGCCGTCGTCAATGAATTCGGTGTCGTAGAAGTACCGCATTGGCAGTAAGGGGCGCGGTGCCGCGTCGCGGGTCCGTTCCCATCCCCCTCTCCGTCAATGCGTGCGGTCTTCCCGCATACGGCTTACCGACGACTTTCTCGACAAGCCAGCGCCGACGCCACCTTCGGGTAGCAGACGACGCCACGGAGTCGATCCAGACCGTGATCGTCAAACTACCGCTCCCGGGGTTGGTCGACCTGGCCAGGACGCACGTTGTGGTCCCGCGGGCGCAAGCCGCCGAACTCAGCCGGCTTTGCCACCGACCAGGGCGGGCGAGGCTCCCTCGGGCGGCGGCGCGGCATGGACCTCACGGTCTAGCTCGGCGTCGACCGTGCGCTCGTCTGGCAGGCGCGGCGTACCGGCGATCACGCACTGCAACCACAACTTGGCCCGCACGACCGGGCGGCGCAATGTCCGTTCCCGTTGCAGTGCGCGGCGCATTTTGTCCGGCTGGTTGGTGTAGCGCCACCGCGCCCACGGGGCATGCGGACGCGACAGCCGGATTGCGCCGATGACCAGGAGTACGACGATGAACATGCCGAGCAGACCAGTCCACAACTTGCCCTTGAGCAGCACCACCACAGCCAGCGGCAGCGTCAGCGCCAGCCCGCCGCCCACCACGGCACGCAGCGCCACCGAATCGGCGTCATGCCAGATCGGCAGGAAAAACATCAGCGGGTGCAGGCCCATGATCAGCAGTCCCGCCACCGCCACCGCCGCAAAGACCGCGTCCACCGACGCGCGCCCGTCTTCCTCCCAGTAGACATCGGACAGGTGCAGGATCAACGCGTACTCGTCGAGCACCAACGCGGCCCCGATCCCGAAAAGTGTCGCTGCCACGGTGAATTCGGGTTCTTGTCCGTCGACGGAGAGGGTCACCAATGTCAGTCCGGAGACCAGCACCAAGACCACTCCGAACGCCACGTGATGAATGTGCACCGACCCGACGTGGATATTCCGCGGGTGCCACCACCTGGTTGGCACGCCAGCATCGGCGCGGTGACGGATAAACCGTACGAAAGTTCGCGTGACGAAGAAGGTCAGGATGAAGGCAAGTAAGCAACACAGCAACGGCAGGCGGCCGCGGTCGACGATGTCATCACCGAACCAGCGGAGCACCCTGGCCACGAACAAGTGGAGCACCCTAGAAACCTACGCCTGCGCTCTCGGACACTGCGGAAGCCGCGCTGTGCTACGCGGCCGCGCGTCAGGAACCGATTACGCTGTTCTCGACATGAGTAAATGGCGGGCGCCCGACGTGGGCAGTCGACCCGGGCGAGTGTTGCTGTGGTGCCCGCTCTGGCTGGTGGCAGCTGCGGCGCTGGGCTACGCGGCCTGGCGGTTATTCGGACACACGCCGTACCGCATCGATATCGACATCTATCAGATGGGCGGTCAGTCCTGGTTGGACGGGCGTCCGCTGTACGGCGGCGATGTGTTATTCCACACACCCATCGGGCTGAATCTGCCGTTCACCTATCCCCCGCTGGCGGCCATTGCGTTCTGCCCATTCGCCTGGTTACACATGCCGGCCGCCAGCGTAGCGATCACGCTGGCAACATTGGTGCTGCTGATCGTCTCGACAATGATGGTGCTCACCCGCCTCGACGTGTGGACCACGTCGAGGCTGTTGTCCGGACCGGCCTGGCTGCGTCGGTTGTGGTTGACGGTGATCATCGTGGCACCGGCGGCGATTTGGCTAGAGCCCATCAGCTCGAACTTCGCCTTCGGCCAGATCAACGTCGTGCTGATGACGCTGGTGATCGCTGACTGCTTCCCAAGACGCACGCCATGGCCACGCGGGCTGATGCTGGGCTTGGGGATAGCGCTCAAACTCACTCCGGCGGTGTTTCTGCTCTACTTCCTGCTCCGTCGCGGCAACCGCGCGGCGCTGACGTCCGTGGCGTCTTTCGCGGGCGCGACCCTGCTCGGTTTCGTGCTGGCGTGGAGCGACTCGTTGGAGTACTGGACCCATACGGTGCACCACACCGACCGGATCGGCACCGCGGCGTTGAACACCGACCAGAACATCGCGGGTGCCCTCGCCCGGCTCGGGCTTGGGGAGCACGAGCGCTTCCCGCTGTGGGTGGCTGCGTGCCTGCTGGTGCTGGCAGCGACCATATGGGCGATGCGGCGGGTGTTGCGGGCCGACGAGCCGATGCTCGCCGTAATCTGCGTCGCCCTGTTCGGGTTGGTGGTTTCGCCGGTGTCGTGGTCACACCATTGGGTGTGGATGCTGCCGGCCGTGCTGGTGACGGGGATTTTGGGCTGGCGGCGCCGAAACGTCGCGTTGGCCGTGGTCAGCGTCGCCGGGGTGGCGCTGATGAGGTGGACGCCGATCGACCTGCTCCCCCAACACCACGAGACAACCGCGGTCTGGTGGCGTCAGCTCACCGGGATGTCCTACGTGTGGTGGGCGCTGGCGGTCATCGTCGCTGCCGGACTCACCGTCACCGCCCGCGTGGCTCCGCAGGACTCGACAACCCGGAGGCCGACGCCGGTGTCGGCGGTCAGCTGACCAGGGCCTGTCGGGCCTGGTGGTCCGAGGTTGGGGACTAACCGACGGCGGTCTCGGGGATCCGCACGGCGTCATTCGTCGAGCCGGCGCTGTTGTCGCCGTCTTTGACGCTGGCGGCGTAGATGTCGACGTACTCCTGACCGGACAGCCCCATCAGCTCGTAGATCACCTCGTCAATGACGGCCCGCTCAATGAAACGGTTGCCGGCCAACCCCTCAAAACGTGAGAAGTCCATCGGCTTGCCGAACCGGACGGTGACCCGGCCGAACCGCAACGTCTTGCTGCCCGGCGGATTGACCACGTCGGTGCCGATCATCGCTACCGGAATCACTGGAACCCCGGTCTGCAAGGCCAGTCGGGCCAGCCCGGTCTTGCCTTTGTACAGCCGGCCGTCAGGCGAACGGGTGCCCTCGGGGTACATGCCCAGCAACTTGCCCTGGCCCAGTAACCGCTCCGCGGTGTCCAATGCGGCCTGCGCGGCGTCGGCGTTGGAACGGTCGATGGGCACCTGGCCGCAGACGCTGTAGAACCAGCGGTTGATCCAGCCTTTCAGGCCGGTACCGGTGAAGTATTCCGCTTTCGCCAGGAATGTGATCCGGCGGCGCACCACCAGCGGAAGATAGAAGCTGTCTGCCACCGCAAGATGATTACTGGCCAGAATCGCCGGCCCGGAACTCGGGACATGTTCCAGCCCTTCGACTTTCGGACGACCGAGCAAAG
Source organism: uncultured Actinomycetota bacterium (assembly GCA_963728815.1). Classification (GTDB taxonomy): domain Bacteria; phylum Actinomycetota; class Actinomycetes; order Mycobacteriales; family Mycobacteriaceae; genus Mycobacterium. The sequence goes on along the minus strand of CAVSLH010000004.1, from coordinate 82,879 downwards.
TGAACAGCGGGCCCATGAAGATGTACTTGAATAGCCAGTACCACATGGCCCTCCCTCTCAGCTGCTCCGGATGGTGTACTGGCCAACTGTACCGATCTGTGAGGGATGGGACCACCTCGCGCGCGGGCGGCTCACTCCTCAACGGTAACCGGGATGGCCTGATATCGGGTCTCCACGGCGCCGTCTTCCGCGTCGGTCCCGGTTGCTGTCTCGGTGGTCAGGCCGCCACCGGGCGGGCCGTCCGGCGGCGGTTTTGCCGACCGGTCGATGTCGTCGACGATGGCGCGGATCATCTCCAGCAGGGCGACGCTGTGGTCTGCGACGACAGTGAGCAACGGATGCTGCTCACCGGTTACCAGGGCGGCCAGTGCGCACACCGGACACCACACCTGCTGGCACTTGCCGGTCCCGACACCAGCGCCCGCCGCCAATGCGGCCGCTGAGCGCACCGCGGGGTCGATCCCGTCCAGGATCGCCTGGGCAAGCCTGCGCAGCTCCGGACCGATGTCGGGATGAGCCCTGATCACCTCGGCCACACCTCCGGATTTGGTCGAAAACGAACTGTCAGCTCACCACCCCGCAGGTGTGCGTCCAGCACCGTACACCGCCGCAGGACGGACGCCAACCGAACTCTGCGCCGCATCCCGCCGGCACTGATGATCAGGTCGTCGTCGACCCGGCCTAGCGTCAGCGTTCCGGGATCGAGCTGGGGCAACGCTAGCCGCAATCGGTATACCGACTCCAGCCCCGATCCGGATTCCAGGTCCACAATAGGGCGCAATGGGCCTGGCGGCGCGGATCCGCGCCGACGGCGAGCGCTGTCGAGTAGTCCGGCCAGCGCCTTAGGGCCGATCGGCTCGCCGGACAAATGCGGAGTCAGCACCAGCGCCACATCACCGATGGTGGCGTCAAGTTCCTCGAGGACGGCACTTTGCTCGGAGATGCGCTCGGCATACCAGTAGAACGCCGGATGGTCCGGCAGGCTGTTGTACTCGTACGACTCATCTCGCACCAGAACCTGATTGACGATCAGCTCCTCGACGCGTACGCCCATCAGTGCCAATGAACCCAGCGTTCGGACCGCCTCTGCCGCGACCACCCGCTCGGGGGTCATTACCAAGTGCGCACTGACCAGCGCACCGTCGGTGAGCAATGCGCTGAGCCGGTCAACGCTGGCGCTGATGCGCTCCAGCAGTTCCACCACCGCCGCCGACCGGGCGTCGTCGGCGGCGATGCTGAGCCTGCGATGGCGCGGCCACGCGTGTTCGACGTACAGCCTGAAGGTGGCGGGCAGCGTCAACATTCGCATCGCATCTGCGGTCGAGGCGCAGTCGACCACGATGCGATCCCATCGCCCGGTTGCCGCGAGCTCGCCGACCGCGTGCAGACCAAGCACTTCCTGGACGCCCGGCAACGCTGAGAGCTCTTCGGGGGCAATGCTGCTCAACTCGGAGTAGGGAAATCGCCGGTCCAGGGTGTCGACTACGTCACGCCACCGGGCTTCGAGTAGGGCCAGGGTGTCCAGCGCGAGCGCGTCGAGAAAACCACCATCCCCCTCCGCCAGCCCAGTTTCGAGATCGGCGAGCACCCGAACCGGTTCGCCCTGACCGGTGGGCGGGACCGCGACGCCCAGCACGTCGCCCAGCGAATGCGCCTGGTCGGTGGACACCAACAGCACCCGGCGCCCCTCGCTCGCATCACAGACCGCTGTGGCCGACGCCAGGGTGGACTTTCCTACCCCGCCCTTCCCGACGAAAAGGCTGATCCGCGCCGGGGTGGGCGCAGCGGACTCACTCAGCCTCGACTCGTTTCTTCAGATCCTTCAAAGCGCTGTCGGTCAACCTGCGCTCGGCCTTCCGCTTGAGCAATCCGATCATCGGGACAGCAAGGTCCACCGCGAGCTGGTAGGTGACCTCGGTGCCAGAGTCTTTGGGCGCCAACTGATATGAGCCGTCGAGGGACCGCAGCAGCGAGCTGGAGACCAGGGTCCAGCTAAGTGAGTGGCGGTCTGCCGGCCACTCGTATGACATGACCATGGTGTCTTTGAGGACGCGGGCGTCCATCACGAATCGCACCGTTTTCGGGTAGCCGTCGGCGAATCTCTCTTGCACTTCGGCTTCCTTGTATTCCGAAATCCAATCCGGATAGGTTTCGATATCGGCGATCACCTGCAACACCGTGCCTGGATCCGCATCGATGTAGATCGTTTGCGTCGTCTTCTCCGCCACCTGGCTGCTTCCCTCTCTCCCGCAAGCGGGTAGACCCCCCGGCCATCTGCGGGAGTACCCGGCCTCACGGCAAAAACGGTACTCTCCGTGCCAACCTTGACCCGGTTAAACTACCGGAGAAACCCCGACTGGGCGTGACCGTTCGAGTGTCGTCTTCACCTCAAAGGCCATTTTTTTTCCCGCCACGCGCCGGCGATGTGTCATTCTGGCCAAATTCATATTGGCCAGCCGCCAGGCCGCCACGCCGGTCGGCTCGGCGTGCAGGAAGTAGTGCAGCAGCACCCCGTCCAGCGACGGTTCCAGCCAGATCTCCATAGTGCCGGTCAGGGCTCCAGTGACCGCCCACCTGATCCCTTTTTCAGCGCGATCCTCGACGACCTGCAGCCGCAGATCAGGCCACCACCGGCGCCAGCTGGACCGATCGGCGACCGCGGCACCGACCTGTGCGCCGTCGGCGGCGACAAACGTCTCGTCCGCGACCTGGATGCTGTTCATCGCCTCAGCTTCACATACCGATCTGGGGCGCCTGTCCGACGGCACGCAAGGCGCCAAGCCGACCCGCCCGCGGCAATCGGGTGATTAGGCTGGGCGACAGCAAGCCGGCCCCCGGACAATCACAGTTAACGAGGTCAAAAGAGTGCGTGAGTACAGTGTCCCCGCCCACTTTTCGGTCGGCGAGCACGACAACATCGCGGCAGCGGTCTTCGAGCATGAGCGCGATGATCCCGACTTTGTCATCTACCAGCGCCAGATCGACGGCGTCTGGACCGACATCACGTGCGCCGAGGCGGCCAACCAGATTCGTTCTGCGGCACTGGGTTTGATCTCGCTGGGGGTGCAGGCCGGAGACCGCGTGTCCATCTTTTCGGCCACCTGCTACGAATGGGCGATCCTCGACCTCGCGATCCTGTCCGTGGGCGCCGTCACGGTGCCGATCTACGAGACGTCGTCCGCCGAGCAGGTGCGCTGGGTGCTGCAGAACTCAGAAGCCGTGTTGGCGTTCGTGCAAACCGACGCGCACGCCGCGATGGTCAGCGAGCTCACCGGCGACCTACCCGCGCTGCGCCGGGTGCTGCACATCAACGGTTCGGGTGCCAAGGCGCTCGACCAGCTGGTGGAAGCCGGCGCGTCAGTTGATTCGGCTGATTTGACCGCCCGGCTAGAGGCGTTGTGTGCCGAGGACCCGGCGACGCTCATCTACACCTCGGGCACCACCGGACGGCCCAAAGGCTGCCGGCTCACACATGCAAACCTGCTCAACGAGATCCGGGGCACTCAGGAGTGCCTCCCGACGCTGTTGTGCCCGGGTCAGCGGCTGCTGGTCTTCCTGCCATTGGCCCACGTGTTGGCTCGGGCGCTCACGTTGTCCGCGTTCGCCAGCAAAGTGACTGTCGGATTCACCAGCGACATCAAGAATCTGCTGCCGTTGTTCGCGGTGTTCAAACCGACGGTGGTGGTGTCTGTGCCGCGGGTGTTCGAGAAGGTGTACAACACCGCCGAGCAAAACGCATCGAATGACGGCAAAGGGCCGATCTTCGCGATGGCCGCGCAGACCGCGGTCGACTGGAGCCGGGCCTACGACAATGGCAGGCCGGGGTTGGTGCTGCGCGCCAAGCATGCGCTGTTCGACCGGCTGGTTTACCACAAGCTGCGTACGGCGCTGGGCGGCGACTGTCATGCGGCCGTCTCCGGTGGCGCACCGCTGGGTGCGCGGCTGGGCCACTTTTACCGCGGTGTCGGCCTGACCGTGTACGAGGGGTACGGCCTGACCGAGACCAGCGCGGCGATCACGGTCAATCAGATCGGCGCCCTGAAGATCGGGACCGTTGGAAAACTGGTGCCCGGCAACAGTTTGCGCATCGCTGACGACACGGAGCTGTTGGTGCGTGGCGGCGTGGTGTTTAGCGGCTACTGGCGCAACGAGCAGGCCACCGACGAGGCATTCACCGACGGCTGGTTCAGGACCGGCGATCTCGGCGCGGTCGACGAGGACGGCTTCTTGACCATCACCGGCCGCAAGAAGGAGCTCATCGTCACAGCGGGCGGCAAGAATGTCGCCCCCGCCGTGCTGGAGGACCAGCTGCGAGCGCATCCGCTGATCAGCCAGGCGATGGTGGTCGGTGATGCGAAACCGTTCATCGGCGCGCTGATCACCATCGACCCCGAGGCGTTCGACGGCTGGAAGCAGCGCAACAGCAAGCCGGCCGGCGCATCAGTGGGCGATCTGGCCACCGACCCCGACCTGGTCGCCGAGGTGGATGCGGCCGTCAAGCAGGCCAACCAGTCGGTGTCGCATGCCGAGTCGATCCGCAAGTTCCGCATTCTGCCGGTCGATTTCACCGAGGACACCGGTGAGTTGACACCGACGATGAAGGTCAAGCGCAAGGTGGTGGCCGAGAAGTTCGCCTCCGATATCGAGGCGATCTACTACAAGGACTAGCCGCGCCCGGCGAGCGTCACGCCAACGTGGCGCCGACGGCGGAGCGTCAGCCCAGCGTGGCGCTGAAGGGCTAGCCCGCATCGTCGCCGCGCACAAGTCCGATTGCCCGGCTCGCCCCCTCGCCGCTGCGCGACTGGGGGTGCCCCCACCGCGGGCCGTTCACCGGCCCGCATCGTCGCCGCGCAGAAGGTCAGCCAGCCGGGCGGCCAGCGTGTCCCAGCGCCACTGGGACGTTACCCACTCCCGCCCAGCAGCACCCATCGCGGCGGCGCGGTCGCGATCGGTCAGCAATTCGATGACGGCGTCGGCGACATTGTTCCCCGAGCGGCCGTCGACCACCAGCCCAGTCTTGTTGTGCTGCACGGCTTCCGGGGCTCCACCCGATTCGCCGGCGATCACCGGCACGCCGGTGGCCGAGGCCTCCAGGCACACGATGCCCAAACCCTCGACGTCCATGCCCCCGCCGCGGGTACGGCATGGCATCGCGAACACGTCAGCCAGCGCGTGGTGGGCGGGCAATTCGGCAGCCGCCACGCCGCCAGTGAACGTCACGTGGTCGGCCACCCCGCAGTCCTGGGCCAGCTTACGCAGCGTCTCCAGGTACGGACCGCCCCCGACGATCATCAACGCGGCTCCGTCGACGCGCCGCCGGATCGACGGCATTGCCTTGATCAGCATGTCCTGGCCTTTGCGCGGCACCAGCCGCGACACGCACACCACAGTGGGCCGCTCGCCCAGCCGGTAGCGGTCACGCAGCTCGGCGCGGCTGGCCGGATCGGGCCGGAAGCGGTCGGTGTCCACCCCGGGCGGCAGGTACTCCAGCGAGGCTGCGGGCCCGAAGGCCGGCGCGAACCGCGACCGCGTGTAGCGGCTGACGAAGGTCACAACATCGGTGGCGTCGCCGATGCGGCGCAGCACCGAGCGCGCGACCGGAAGCATCGACCAGCCCACTTCGTGGCCGTGTGTGCTGGCCAGCACCCGCGTCGCGCCGGCCTGCCGGGCACGCTGCGCCAGCAGGGCCAGTGGTGCGGCCGCGCCGAACCAGACGGTGTCGATGCCGTGGTCAGCGATGAGCCGGCGCATCCGGATATCGACCGTCGGGCCGGGCAGCATCAGCGTGCCGGGATGGCGCACCACCCGATAGCCGGCCGCACGGGCTGAGTCGTCATACGCATCGGCGCCCTTCCATTGGGGTGCGTACACCGTTACCTCATGTGAACCGGCATCGACCAGCCGACCGACGAACTCCCCCAGGTACGACTGGATGCCGCCGCGCCGCGGCGGAAAGTCGTTGGTTACCAGCAGGACCCGGCTCACAGTGCGTCAATCTAGCCTGGCGACGATGCAGACCGGGGCGATGGGGTGGGCGGGGCAATCAGGCCCCGCGGACCATCCACTGCTTCCAGCGCGCGAGCAAACCAGCCGAATCGGTGCCGAGTACGTCGCGGGCGGCGATGAGCGGATCGGCATGTCCGACCCCGCAAGCGGCCAGGTAGAACGCGCGTAACTTCGCCGTCCCGTAGGTATCGGCGACGAAGCGGGCGAACCACCATGCGCGGTCATACGCCAACGAGCGCTGCGGCCCCGGCGTGTCCAGGTCGGCGTCCGACGGCAGGGTCAGTGCAACAGATTGCGCATCGGCGGGCACTGGGGTTTTTGGCCGGGCAACGAAATCAGCGACCCCTTCGGTCAGCCATCGGGGCGCATCCAGGGCGGTGTCGGCGCGTGCCGCGAAATGAAAAAGCTCGTGTGCCAACACAATTCGCAGTGCCGTTTCGCTCATGTTGACCGCGCCCGGCGCGAACACGATCCGTTGGCCAACCGCCACCCGATGAGCAGGGTCGACGCGGTCGACGACCGTCACCGCCGCGATATCGGCCCACTGCGATGCCAGGCCCCCACCAGCAGCAGCGCGGAACTCTTCATCCGTGCCGGCGGCCACCACCGAGATATCGCGCGACCAATCGACTCCCCAGAAGGCCTCCACTTCGTCGACCGCGGTGCCGATGTTCGCGGCTGTACGGGACAGCAGATGATCGCTGGCCGGGCCGCCGAGGCCGAGCAGCCGGACGCTACGGTTGCCGACGACCAATGGCCTCGCCGTGAAGCTCGGGTGGCTGTGAGTGGGTGCGACCAGCTGTGCGGGTCTGGCAGGACTATCGCGTTCCAGATGCAGCGGCACAGCCGCGGCCGCGATCAGCTCAACAACAAAAACCCAGGCCAGCAGAATCGGAAGCCACCGGCGCTGCCGGCGAAGCCGCCCCGCACCGAGGCGTTCAGTAGCGGCGGGCGTCGTAGATCGGGCCGGAGGAGTTCATCGGCACCACCCGCACCGGCACGCCATAGGTGGAGGAATGGATCATCATCCCGTCACCGACATAGATGCCGGCGTGTGACGCGTCGGAATAGAAGGTCAGCACGTCGCCGGGCTGCAGGTCCGAAAGTGCCACCGGCTGACCGCCGTGGGCCAGCGCCTGGCTGGAGTGCGGCAGCGCGATGCCGGCTTGTTGGAACGCCCACATCACCAATCCGGAGCAGTCGAACCCGCCGGGTGCGGCGCCGCCCCACGAATAAGGCGTTCCGACCTGGGTCAATGCCGCCTGTACAACGACCGCGCGGTCGCCGCCGCCCGCAGGCGCTGGGGGCGATCCGGGCAGCCCGGGCAATCCGCCGGGCGGTGGAGCATCACCTGGTGGTGCCCCGTCAGGCGGTGGCGGACCGGGCGGTAAGGCCTCTGGCGCCGGCGCACCGGGTAGCGCAGCCCCCGCCGGGACGGGCCCGGGACCGGCGAGCGCTGTGCGCTGCGCGGGCGACAACGAGACGTACTGCGACTTGACGACGGCGATCTGCACTTGCAACTGACTCTGCTTTTTCTGCAGGCTCGCCCGGACCGCCGCAGCCTGTTCGGCCGCGTTCTTGGCATCAGCGGCGGACTTGATGGACGCCTGCTCGGCCTTGGCGGCCTGCTCTCCGGCAGTCCGGTAACTGGCCATCTGCATGGACATTTGTGTCGCCATCACCCGCTGCAGAGCCATCTTGTCGATGAGCTGCTGAGGTGACGCCGCCGTCATCATGGCGTTCATGCCGTCGGTGCGACCACCCATGTACGTCGCGGCGGCAAGCCTGTTTACGGCTGTCTGGAACGTGGCCAGGCGCGCCTTTGCGGCCGCCACGGCGACTTGGTCATCCGCGAGCTTCTTGTCTGCCGCGTGCTGGGCTGCCAGCTTGTCGTTCAGATCAAGTTGCGCGCTGTGCATCGCTTCGGTGGTCTGCTCGGCCTGCCGCGATAGCTCGTTGAGTTTTGCCACCGCGTCGTCTGCGGGATCGGCCACCACGTTGGCGGCAAGCACACCGGATAACACGGTGAAGCCCGCAAGCGCTCCGACGAAGGACCGCGCAACAACACGCGCGATCGGATGCCTGCAGCCAAGCCTCAAGAGTTTGCTTCCTTAAAACTGCCGTCGACGTGTCGCCATCGAGCTGGTTTAGGTCTCAAACAGGTTACGAAACGATATCGGCATTTGTCCAAAGCGGATGGCTAAGAAAATAGAAAGATTTCTGTCATCGGCTTGAGAGTGGCGGCAGAAGAACCACGGCGATCCAGGGCTTTTGTCGCGCAGGGCCATTAAGCGACACCGGATCCGCGATTGGGGCGGATCGGCACCAGACGCAATCTCGGGGCCAATCCGGCATCGGCGAGCACCTCCAAAGCGGCCCGCTCGTCCTGCAACAAGGTTTCTGGCACCCCGAGTAGCACGCTGACGACGCAGTCGTCGCATCCCGGGCCTCGCGCCGCGCAGTCGTCACAGTCGATAACCACCGGTGCCCCCGGCGGGGGCGCCGTGCCGCATTTGCTGTCGGGTCCGCTGCTTTGTGCCATCGAGTCGGTCCTCTCGGTCGGGCTTAACGGTCGCACTCATCGGTCAGGCTCCGTCGGACTGTCCGAACGCTAACCGCCGGCACCGACATCTTTCCGCCGCCAGCTCTCGGGCCCTACCGAATAGAGTCCGTCCGGCGTGGGAACAGCTGCGTGTCGGTGCGGATGCCTAACGTCGCGGCCATGGGTGTGAGCGGTGCGACTCAGCTGAGTCTCGCCGACCTGGAGGGAGCCGGGGCAGCAGCCTGGGCCCCGGCCCAATACCCAACCGAAGAGGTGTCGTTACGCGAGACCACCTTCGTCGTGGTGGATCTGGAGACCACCGGAGCACGCACTACCGGCAGCGAGGGAACGGTCCCCGACGCCATCACCGAGATCGGCGCGGTCAAGGTCCGCGGTGGCGCCGTGCTCGGTGAGTTCGCCACCCTGGTGGACCCGCAGCGCAGCATCCCGCCGCAGATCGTGCAGCTCACCGGCATCACGACGGCGATGGTCTGCGACGCCCCGACCATCGATGCCGTGCTGCCGATGTTTTTGGAGTTCGCCGGCGATTCGGTGTTGGTCGCCCACAACGCCGGGTTCGACATCGGATTCCTGCGGGCTGCCGCGCAGCGGTGCAGTATCCCCTGGCCCCGGCCGCAGGTGCTGTGCACAGTCCGGCTGGCCCGGCGGGTGCTGAGCCGCGAGGAAGCCCCCAGCGTGCGGCTGGCCGCGCTGGCGCGGCTGTTCGCCGTCGCCGCCCAGCCCACCCACCGCGCCCTCGACGACGCCCGCGCCACCGTCGACGTGTTGCACGCACTCATCGAGCGAGTAGGTAACCAGGGCGTGCACACCTATGCCGACCTGCGCTCGTATCTGCCCGACGTGACGCCAACCCAACGCCGCAAACGCGTGCTCGCGGACGGTCTGCCGCACCGGCCGGGGGTTTACCTGTTCCGCGGACCCGCGGGCGAGGTGCTCTACGTCGGCACCGCGATCGACTTGCGACGCCGGGTAAGTCAGTACTTCAACGGCACCGACCCCCGCGGCCGGATGAAGGAGATGGTCGCGCTGGCCAGCGCAGTCGAACATGTCGAGTGCGCGCACTCACTGGAGGCCGGTGTGCGTGAGCTGCGGATGTTGGCCGCGCATGCCCCGCCGTACAACCGCCGCTCGAGGTTCCCGCAGCGATGGTGGTGGGTGGCGCTGACCGATGAGGCGTTTCCGCGCCTGGCGGTGGTGCGTGCACCCGGGCACGACCGCGCCGTCGGCCCATTCCGGTCCCGCGCCGACGCCGCCGACACCGCGGCCCTGCTGGCCCGATTCACCGGGGTTCGAACCTGTACCGCGCGGCTGGGACGTTCGGCCCTGCACGGACCGGCCTGCCGCCTGATGGAGGTATCGCCCTGCCCCGCCGTACGCGATGTGACGGCCGCGCAATACGCAGCGGCGGTGGGGCGCGCCGCAGCCTTGATCGACGGGCTGGACAACACCGCGCTGGCCGCAGCCGTGCACCAGGTCACTGCGCTCGCCGAGCACCACCACTACGAGAGCGCCGCGCGACTGCGCGATCGCACCGCCACCGCCGTCGAGACCCTGTGGCGCGGCCAGCGGCTGCGCGCCCTCGCGGCGCTGCCCGAACTGATCGCCGCCGCCCCGGACGGCGGCGGTGGCTACCACCTCGCCGTCATCCGCCACGGCCAACTCGCCGCGGCCGGCACCGCCAGACTTGGAGTGCCGCCGATGCCGGTGGTGGACGCCATCCATGCCGGCGCCCAGGCGATCCTGCCTGCGCCGGCCCCGCTCGGCGGCGCACTCATCGAGGAGACCGCACTCATCGCGCGCTGGCTGGCCGCCCCGGGGGTACGCATCGTCCGGGTCTCTGACCAGGGATGGGCCTCACCGCTGCGATCAGCGGGTGCCTGGGCGGCGTGGGCGGCATCGGCGCGCTCGGCGCGGCTGGCCGGCGAGCAGGCTATCGGCTCATACCTGCTGGCTGAACCGCACCCATCGCGCGAGCAGCTGTTCGGCCGCCCCGGAGTCGATGGCCGCCCTGGCACGTTGCAACCCGTCCTCCCACGCCGGCAACCATTCAGCGCGGCTGGATAGCCCGGCATGGGCGACGATCGCACCGGCGGCGTTGAGCACGACGGCGTCCCTGACCGGGCCCTTGGCACCGGCCAGCACCGCACGCGCCTCGGCCGCATTGGCTTGCGCGTCGCCACCCAGCAGGTCGTCGAGGTCAGCACGCGCAAACCCGAATCCCGCGGGATCAAAAGTCAGCCTGTCCACCGTGCCCGCCTGCACCCGCCAGATGGTGCTCGTAGTAGTGGTGGTCAACTCGTCGAGCCCGTCGTCGCCGTGCACAACGAGCACGCTGGAGCGGCGCGCAGCGAATACCCCCGCCATCACCTCGGCGAGGTCGGCGAACGCGCAGCCGATCAACCCAGCCCGCGGCCAGGCCGGATTAGTAAGCGGTCCAAGGAGATTGAAAACAGTGGGCACCCCGAGCTCGCGGCGCACCGCGGACGCGTGCCGATACAACGGGTGGAACATCGGCGCGAAGCAGAACCCGATCCCCACCTCGGCGAGGCTGCGCGCGACCTGGTCGGGTCCGAGGTCGATGCGTACGCCGAGTGCCTCCAGCGTGTCGGCGCCGCCGGACAGCGAGGACGCCGCCCGGTTGCCGTGTTTGACCACCGGCACGCCTGCGGCCGCAACCACAATCGCCGCCATGGTGGACAGGTTGACCGTGTTGACGCCATCGCCGCCGGTACCGACGATGTCGACGGTGTCGTCGCGGATAGCGTCGTTGGGCATCTGGCGCGCGTGGCTCAGCATGACGTCGGCCAGCTCACTGACCTCGGCCGCGGTGGGAACCTTCATCTTCATCGCCACCGCGAAAGCTGCGATCTGAGTCGGCCTCGCGTTGCCGGTCATGATCTGGTCCATGGCCCAGGCGGCTTGTCCCCGGGCCAGGTCCTGTCCGCCCGTCAAACGACCCAAAACCTGTGGCCATGACAACGCCGACGCGGCGGCAGCCCCGGGAGAAGAAGCCTCAGATGACAGAGCCACGCGCCGATGGTCCCACGAGGACCAACCGCCCCCCAACCGCTGTCACAAACACGCCGCCTAACGGTCCGAGCGCGACGCGGGCAACTGATTTGCCGCCCCGGGTAGTGTTCAACAACTACAAAGCGTCATACTTGCGGATGTGACGAGCGCTGTGGGGACCTCGGGTACTGCGATCACGTCGCGCGTGCATTCGCTGAATCGGCCCAACATGGTCAGTGTGGGCACCATAGTGTGGCTTTCCAGTGAGCTGATGTTCTTTGCTGGCCTGTTCGCGATGTATTTCACAGCGCGTGCGCAGGCCGGCGGGAAGTGGCCGCCGCCGCCGACCGAACTGAATCTTTACCAAGCCGTCCCGGTGACGCTGGTACTGATCGCCTCGTCGTTCACCTGCCAGATGGGCGTGTTCGCGGCCGAGCGCGGCGATGTCTTCGGGTTGCGCCGGTGGTATGTGGCCACGTTCCTGATGGGCCTGTTCTTCGTCCTCGGCCAGGCCTACGAGTACTACCACTTGATGACTCACGGCACCACAATCCCCAGCAGCGCATACGGCAGCGTCTTCTTTCTGGCCACCGGCTTCCACGGGCTCCACGTCACCGGCGGCCTGATCGCCTTCATTTTCCTGCTGGCCCGCACCGCAATGAGCAAGTTCACGCCGGCGCAGGCGACCGCCAGCATCGTCGTCTCCTACTACTGGCATTTCGTCGACATCGTGTGGATCGCGCTGTTCACCGTGATCTATTTCATCCGATGAGCCGGCGCCCGACGGACAGGAGTGATCGGTTGAAGAAACTGGGGTTCACCCGATCCGGTGGCAGCAGTGAGTCGATTGCCCGGCTCTCCCCCTCGCCGCTGCGCGGCTGGGGGTTCCCCCACCTCGGGCCGCTGCACGGCCCGCATCGTCGCCAGGCGGACCGCTCGCGACGGCGTTTGCGTCGCCGATTGTCGGGGGGCCTGCTACTGCTGATAGCGCTGACCGTCGCCGGCGGGCTCGCCGCCGTGCTGACCCCCACACCCCAGGTAGCCGTCGCCGACGAGTCCTCTTCGGCGCTGCTGCGTACCGGCAAGCAACTGTTCGAAACCTCCTGCGTGTCCTGCCACGGCGCCAACCTTCAAGGTGTGCCCGACCACGGGCCGAGCCTGATCGGCGTCGGCGAGGCGGCCGTCTACTTCCAGGTGTCCACCGGCCGGATGCCTGCCATGCGTGGTGAGGCCCAGGCGGCCCGTAAAGATCCGATCTTCGATGAGGGCCAGGTCGACGCGATCGGCGCCTACGTGCAAGCCAACGGCGGTGGCCCCACCGTGGTGCGCAACCCCGACGGCAGCCTCGCGATGCGATCGCTGCGAGGTGACGACCTGGGCCGCGGCGGAGATTTGTTCCGGCTCAACTGCGCCTCGTGCCACAACTTCACCGGAAAGGGCGGGGCGCTGTCGTCAGGTAAGTTCGCGCCCGACCTGGGGCCCGCCAACGAACAGCAAATCCTCACCGCCATGCTGACCGGCCCGCAGAACATGCCGAAGTTCTCCGACCGCCAGCTTTCCTTCGAAGCAAAGAAGGACATCATCGGCTACGTCAGGACCGTCACCGAAGAGCGCCAGCCGGGTGGCTACGGCCTCGGTGGATTCGGGCCCGCACCCGAAGGCATGGCCTTTTGGATCATCGGGATGGTCGCCGCCATCGGGCTGGCACTGTGGATTGGGGCGCGATCATGAGCGACGTCGAAGACGTCCGCGGCTCTGACACCGACAACGGCGCCGGACCAGCCCCTGAGCCCGACGAGGCGGCGCTGGCGGAGATGTCGCAGCACGAACTGGTAGCGCTGGGCGGCAAGCTGGATGGTGTCGAGACCGTCTACAAGGAGCCTCGCTGGCCGATCGAGGGCACCAAGGCCGAGAAGCGCGCCGAGCGGGGCGTGGCCCTGTGGCTTTTGCTGGGCGGCGCTTTCGGGCTGGCGCTGCTGCTGATCTTCCTGTTCTGGCCGTGGGAGTACAAGCCGAAGGAGGCCCAGGGTAGCCTTGTGTACTCGCTGGCCACCCCGCTGTATGGCCTGACCTTCGGGCTGTCCATCCTGGCGATCGCTATCGGCGCGGTGCTGTTCCAGAAACGGTTTATCCCGGAAGAGATTACGATCCAGGAGCGGCATGACGGAGCTTCTCGCGAGATCGACCGCAAGACGGTCGTGGCGAACCTGACCGACGCTTTCGAGGGCTCCACGATCGGACGCCGCAAGCTGGTCGGGCTGTCACTGGGCATGGGTTTGGGCGCGTTCGGCCTCGGCACCTTGGTGGCGTTTGCTGGTGGCTTCATCAAAAACCCTTGGAAGCCGGTCGTACCCACCGCCGACGGTATGAAGGCCGTGCTCTGGACGTCTGGCTGGACCCCGCGCTACCACGGCGAGACCATCTACCTGGCTCGGGCCACCGGCGCCAGTGAAGGAGCGCCGTTCGTCAAAATGCGCCCCGAAGACCTCGACGCCGGCGGGATGGAGACCGTCTTCCCGTGGCGGGAGTCCGACGGCGACGGCACCACCGTGGAATCACATGAAAAACTGATAGCGATCAAGATGGGTATGCGCAATCCGGTGATGCTCATCCGCATCAAGCCCAGCGACCTGCCTCGCGTGGTCAAACGCCAGGGTCAGGAGAGCTTCAACTTCGGCGAGTTCTTCGCCTTCACCAAGGTCTGCTCCCATTTGGGTTGCCCGTCATCGCTGTACGAACAGCAGTCCTACCGAATCCTGTGCCCCTGTCACCAGTCGCAGTTCGACGCATTGCATTTCGCCAAACCGATATTCGGTCCGGCGGCCCGCGCGCTGGCGCAACTGCCCATCACCATCGACACCAACGGGTATCTGGTCGCCAACGGTGACTTCGCCGAACCCGTCGGACCAGCATTCTGGGAGCGCACAACAACATGAGTCCGAAACTGAGTCCTCCGAAAATCGGTGATGTCCTGGCCCGCCAAGCAGAGGACATCGACACGCGGTATCACCCCTCGGCGGCCGTGCGCCGGCAGCTCAACAAGGTGTTCCCGACGCACTGGTCGTTCCTGCTCGGCGAGATCGCGCTGTACAGCTTCATCGTGCTGCTGATCACCGGCGTGTGGCTGACGCTGTTCTTCGATCCGTCCATGCTTGACGTCACCTACAACGGCGTCTACCAACCGCTGCGCGGAGTCGAGATGTCGCGCGCCTACCAATCGACGCTGGACATCTCCTTCGAAGTCCGCGGCGGCCTGTTCGTCCGCCAAATCCACCACTGGGCCGCATTGATGTTCGCCGCGGCGATCATGGTGCACCTGGCGCGCATCTTCTTCACCGGAGCGTTCCGGCGGCCCCGCGAGGCCAACTGGATCATCGGTTCGCTGCTGCTGATCCTGGCCATGTTCGAGGGCTACTTCGGCTACTCGCTGCCCGACGACCTGCTGTCGGGTATCGGCCTGCGGGCAGCGATTTCGTCGATCACGCTGGGCATGCCGGTGATCGGGACCTGGCTGCACTGGCTGCTGTTCGGCGGCGACTTCCCCGGCACGATCTTGATACCCCGGCTCTACGCACTGCACATCTTGCTGCTACCGGCGATCATCCTGGCACTTATCGGGCTGCATCTGGCGTTGGTGTGGTTCCAGAAGCACACCCAGTTCCCCGGCCCGGGACGCACCGAGCACAACGTCATCGGCGTGCGGGTGATGCCGGTGTTCGCGTTCAAGTCCGGCGCGTTTTTCGCGGCTATCGTCGGCGTGCTGGGTCTGATGGGCGGCCTGCTGCAGATCAACCCGATCTGGAACCTGGGTCCCTACAAGCCATCACAGATTTCGGCCGGTTCGCAGCCGGACTTCTACATGATGTGGACCGAGGGCTTGGCGCGTATCTGGCCGGGCTGGGAGTTCTACTTCTGGCATCACACCATTCCCGCGGCGGTCTGGGTCGCGCTGATCATGGGCCTGATTTTCATACTGCTGACCGTCTACCCATTCCTGGAGAAGCGGTTCACCGGCGACTACGCGCATCACAACCTGCTGCAGCGGCCGCGGGACGTCCCGGTGCGCACCTCGATCGGCGCCATGGCGATCAGCTTCTACATGTTGCTCACACTCGCGGCGATGAACGACATCATCGCGTTGAAGTTCCACATCTCGCTGAACGCGACGACGTGGATCGGGCGCATCGGCATGGTGGTACTCCCGCCGTTCATCTACTACATCACCTATCGGTGGTGCATCGGACTGCAGCGCAGTGACCGCGCGGTGCTCGAACATGGCGTGGAGACCGGCATCATCAAGCGGCTGCCGCACGGCGCCTACATCGAGCTGCACCAGCCGCTCGGCCCGGTCGATGACCACGGCCACCCGATACCGCTGGAGTACCAGGGCGCTGCACTGCCCAAGCGAATGAACAAGCTGGGCTCGGCCGGAACACCGGGTAGCGGCAGTTTCTTGTTCGCCGATCCGGTGTCCCAGGATGCGGCGCTGCGCGAGGCGGCGCACGCCGGCGAGCAGCGTGCGCTGACCGCGCTGCGCGAACACCAGGAGAGCATCGTCGGTTCGCCAAACGGCGAGCACTAGCCGGGCAATAAAAGCCCAGACCCACAGCCTCGACGCGACGGGTCACGGGCGTGCGCATGCCGCGAAATACGGTGCGGCCGTGAGGCCGCTACCTACTCAGAACACCAGCTAGTGCGCGGCAACCACGCGGCGTAGCTGCCGAACATGTAGCCACTCGAGCGCCGGCATCGCCGCGGTGACGATCCCAGCTAGCCCGTAAGCGACCCACGAGGCGCCGTCGTGGCCCACGGCCATCAGATAGGTCGCCGCCGCGACCGCAATCAGCGCGACCCCCATCGTGCCGGTCAATGCCACGGTGCCGCGCAACCAGATCCGGTCCACCGCGGTGCCCGACAACTCGGCGGCTGGCCCCGGCGCTTGGACCCTCGCGGGGCGTGCCCGCTCGGCCACGGTGCGCGCTGGCGGACGCCCGGGCCTCACCGGCTGTCTGGCCGCTCCGCGTGCCGAAGCGCCTACCAGCCCAGCAGGCGGCTCAGCCTGGGCCATCCGGCGAGCCCGCAACAGTACCGGGATCGCCCCCGCGATGATCAGCGCTGAGACGATGATGACGGCGTACAACACCCACGTGGTGTGCGAGTTCCTCGCCATCTTGTGAAAGCCCTGGCCCAAGTCCGCCAGCGCGACGGCGGCGGCCACGCTCACGCCTATCAACACCAGCCAGACTGCCGCACACGCCCCAACCAGAATCCGATCAATGACGTCCGGCGGAACAGTGTCCGACCCATGCCGGTATGCCGAATACCTGCCCGCCATCAGCAGCTCGTCTGCGGTGCGTCGTTGCTGTTCGACGAAAGCACCGTTCCGTCGCTGGTGGTGATCGAGCAATTGAGTCTGCTGACCCGGAAAAGGCTGGACGCCTCGACAGAGCCGACGTCGGATTGCGAGATCGGTGTGACGGTCATCGACCACGGGATGTACACGTTGTGCTGAGTCCGTCGCCGGCCAGAGGCGTCAACGTAGGTCACCGAAATGATGTCGCCCGGCGCTTTGGTGCCAGTCACCGAGTAGGTGACTTGCCGCGGGCCGGCCAGTGTCGCGGTCGTGGTCACCGGTGGCGCCGCCGCCGATGTCGGCGCTGTGGTGGTCGCCGGTGGTGGCGGCGCGGTAGTCGTCGCCGGCGGGGGTGGTGGCGGCGGTGTCACCGTCACTGTCTGCGTCTCCGTTGCTGTCGGGATTTCGGTGCTAGGCGGCGGAGGTGGAGGCGGTGGCTTGGTGGTCGTGATTTCGTCCTGTACCGGCGGTGTAGACACAGTGGTGCCCGGGTTGGCAAGTTTGCTGGTGTCGGTGCGCGTGACCAGCAGCGACACCGAAACCACGAGCGCAATGGCGGCCAAGATAGCGGCGATGCCTGCCACCCATGGCCAGCGCGGAGCGGTCCGTTCGTCCGGGTCGGGCGACTCGTCGTAGTCCTCGTAGTCGTAGAGCCTGAAATCGGCCGGCAGATATGGGCCGCTCGTGAAATGCTCGGACTCTGGAGCCGAGTAGGCCCGCGAGTATGCGTCGGTCTCGCTTGTGTGGTCACTCGCCTCTACTTCGCCGCTATCGTCCAGGGGTCCCAGTCCTGAGACGGGCCCGGCGCCGGAATCCAATTCGTCGCCGGGCTCGCTGCCGGAATCCAGTTCGCTGAGCTTGCTGGCGGAATCGGGTTCTTCAGGTTCCTGTCCCGGGGGATTCGGCCCGCTCATCTTTGCCTGCCCTGTCCAACTGCATCACCAGCGCGCGAGGCCCCGCGGTTACATCGTTGCGCGCGCGCTGGGGAGATTCTCATTGTGCCTCGGCAAACCCTACCGAACCGAGCGGGGCAAAGATGTCTTGGCAAACTGGCCACTGATCAACTGATGCCCTGATTGTGACCTTTGAGGTGCCGATCAGTGCTTCTCCGGACCGATGTAGTACTCGAACACCAGTCCGGCCGCCGAGGCGAGGATGAACACCACCCCGGCAAAGATCAACCACGGCAGCCATAGGGCGATACCGATCGCCGCCACCGAGCCGGACAACGCGAGCAGGATCGGCCACCAGCTGTGCGGGCTGAAGAACCCCAATTCCCCTGCGCCGTCGCTGATCTCAGCTCCCTCGTAGTCCTCGGGCCGGGTATCCAGCCGACGCGCTACGAACCGGAAGAAGGTGGCCACGATCAACGCCATGCCGCCGGTCAGCGCCAGCGCGGTGGTGCCGGCCCACTCCACACCGCCGGTGGCGAACATCGAAGTCAGCACCCCGTACAGCACCGCCGAGATGATGAAGAACGCGGCGATAAACTCGAATAGCCTCGCTTCGATATGCATTGAGTGTCCTAACCTACGGGCTTCCGGCCAACTGACCGCGGCGGGTGTCGAACGGATGCGTGGTCACCGCGACCGGGGCCTGATTGATCGCCAACAATGCCTCGGCGTTTGTCTTTCCTTCGATCCGTTGCTGCAAATAGGCCTTGAAGTCGTTGGGCGACACCACCCGAACCTCGAAGTTCATCATCGAGTGGTACGTGCCGCACATCTCGGCGCAGTGGCCGACAAATGCCCCGGTCTTGTTGATCTCTGCGACCTGGAAGACGTTGACGGAGTTGTTCGCCGCGGGGTTGGGCATCACGTCGCGCTTGAACAAGAATTCCGGCACCCAGAACGCATGGACGACGTCGGCCGCGGCCAATTGGAATTCGATGCGCTTGCCGGTGGGCAGCACCAGCACCGGGATTTCGGTGCTGGTTCCCAGGGTTTCGACCGTGTCGAAGTTCAGGTAGGTCCGGTCCTCGGTGTTGAGCCCGCGCACCGGCCCGACCAGCTCCTCGCCGTGGGAGTCCTTGCCCTCCGGCTTGGAGACCATCGCCTTTTTGCGTGCCTCATCGGCACCCTCGTAGTGCAGTGTGCCGTCTTTGAAGGCAACCCGCTGGTAGCCGAACTTCCAGTTCCACTGGAAGGCCGTAACATCGATCACGACTTCGGGGTCCTTGGCGATATGCAGCATCTTCTCCTGCACCACCACGGTGAAGTAGAACAGCACCGAGATGATCAGGAACGGCGTCACAGTGAGCACCAGCTCCAACGGCATGTTGTAGCCGAACTGGCGCGGCAACTCGGTGTCGGCTTTTTTCTTCCGGTGGAAGGTAGCTGTCCAGAAGATGAGGCCCCACACGATGACGCCGACGACCAGGGAGGCGATCACCGCTCCGACCCACAGCTGCCGGTTGTAATGGGCCTCCGGGGTGATGCCTTCCGGCCAGCCCATCCCCAGCGCTTCCGACCAACTGCATCCGCTCAAGGTGACCGCCAGTAGTCCCAACGTCCCGGCCAGCACCAGCGGTCGAAAACGACGGGCGCGACCCCGGCCCACAGCGCCACCGGCACCTCTTGAAAAGCGCTGAGACCTGCACTGCGACAAACGTTGCGAACGAACTGGCTCGCGAGGTGTCACGTTGGCGCCTCCTGTATCACAAGCTGGGCCGATAGGGGGTCGGCTAACTCGGATGTCGAATACTACGCAGCGTAGACCACGCCGCTCGCCCGGGCGACGATGCGGGCCGAAACGGACAGTGGCGAGGGCGCCGGAAGGCACTCGAAAGATCATTGCAACCCGGCCGGTCGTCTCTGCCGGTCATCGCGACCCGCCGGGTGCGGCATCTAACAACGCCGCCGAGTGCGGCATACTTGGGCGCCGTGTGTGGACTGCTGGCGTTCGTGGCGGCCCCCGCCGGCGCTGACAGCCCCGACGCTGCTGCAAGCAGTGCCGCCCAAGCCGACGGTGCCATTGCCCGCGCGCTGCATTTGATGCGCCACCGCGGGCCTGACGAACCCGGCACCTGGTCCGACCCAGACGCCGACGGGTCTGTTGTGTTCGGGTTCAACCGGCTGTCCATCATCGACATCGCGCATTCGCATCAGCCGCTGCGGTGGGGACCACCGAAGACGCCGGGCCGCTACGTGTTGGTGTTCAACGGCGAGATCTACAACTACCTGGAGCTGCGCGAAGAAATGAGCGCCGGCCACGGCGCTGTTTTCGCCACCGACGGTGACGGTGAGGCCATCGTCGCGGGCTACCACTACTGGGGCGCCGACGTGCTAAAGCGCTTGCGCGGCATGTTCGCCTTCGCGCTGTGGGACACCGTCACCCGCGAATTGTTCTGTGCCCGAGACCCTTTCGGTATCAAGCCGCTGTTCATGGCGACCGGCGCCGGCGGCACCGCGGTGGCCAGCGAGAAAAAATGCCTGCTGGACCTGGTCGAGCTGGTGGGTTTCGACACCCGGATCGACCCTCGGGCGGTACAGCACTACACGGTTTTGCAGTACGTGCCGGAGCCGGAGACGCTGCACCGCGGGGTGCGCCGACTGGAATCGGGCTGCTACGCCAGGATCCGGCCCGGGCTGGAGCCCGAGATCACCCGCTACTTCGTGCCGCGCTTTAGCGCCACGCCGATCACCCGAGACACCGAGCAGGCCCGCTACGACGAGATCACCGCGGTGCTTGAGGACTCGGTGGCCAAGCACATGCGCGCCGACGTCACCGTCGGCTCGTTTCTGTCCGGCGGTATCGACTCCACGGCCATCGCGGCGCTGGCCATCCGGCACAACCCGCGACTGATCACTTTCACCACCGGCTTCGAGCGTGCGGGATTCTCCGAGATCGACGTCGCCGTGGCCTCGGCCGAGGCTATCGGTGCCCGCCATATCACCAAGGTGGTCACCCCGGATGAGTTCGTCGCCGCCCTGCCCGAGATCGTCTGGTACCTCGACGAGCCGGTAGCAGACCCCGCGCTGGTTCCGCTGTTCTTCGTCGCGCGCGAAGCCCGCAAGCACGTCAAGGTGGTGCTGTCCGGTGAGGGCGCCGACGAGCTGTTCGGCGGCTACACGATCTATCGGGAGCCGCTGTCGTTGAAGCCCTTCGACTACCTGCCCCGGCCACTGCGGCGGTCGATGGGCAAGGTGTCCAAACCGCTGCCGGAGGGCATGCGTGGTAAGAGTCTGCTGCACCGCGGATCGCTGACGCTCGAGGAGCGCTACTACGGCAATGCCCGCAGTTTCTCTGATGCGCAGTTGCGGGATGTGCTGCCCGGGTTCCGCGAGGACTGGACCCACACGGATGTCACCGCGTCGTTGTACGCCGAATCGACCGGCTGGGACCCGGTCGCCCGCATGCAGCACATCGACCTGTTCACCTGGCTGCGCGGCGACATTTTAGTCAAGGCCGACAAGATGACGATGGCCAATTCGCTGGAGCTTCGGGTGCCGTTCCTGGATCCCGAGGTGTTCGCCGTGGCGTCTCGGTTGCCCGTGCAGGCGAAGATCACCCGAACCACCACCAAGTACGCGCTGCGGCGCGCGCTGGAGCCCATCGTCCCGGCGCATGTGCTGCACCGGCCCAAGCTCGGGTTCCCGGTCCCGATCCGGCACTGGCTGCGCGCCGGCGAACTGCTGGACTGGGCATACGCGATGGTGGAATCGTCACAGGCCGACCACCTGGTCGACCTAATCGACAAAGCCGCCGTGCGCCGGATGCTCGATGAACACCGAACCGGCACCAGCGATCACAGCCGCCGGCTGTGGACGATACTGATCTTCATGCTCTGGCACGCAATATTCGTCGAGCACAGCGTGGTGCCGCAGATCAGCGAGCCCGAGTACCCGGTCCAGTTATGACGGCGAGCCCAACTAGGCCAGCACGGCGGTGATCTCGGCGGCCGCGTCCTCGCCGTAAGCCCCGGCTAACCGCATTGCCGCGATCTCATGGTCCCAGTTCCACTCCTGGGTTCCGGTCGACTCCAGCACCAGCACGGCGACCAGCGAGCCCAGCTGCGCAGAACGCTCCAGGCTGAGACCGGCGCTGCGCCCGGTCAGGAATCCGGCCCGGAACGCGTCGCCGACGCCGGTGGGGTCGACCTGGCTGGTCTCGGGTACCACACCGACGTGCATGCTTGTGCCGTCGCGGTCTACCAGGTCCACGCCTTTGGCGCCCAACGTGGTCACCCGCAGATCGATCTGGGACATTACGTCGGCCTCCGACCAGCCGGTCTTGGACAGCAGCAGGTCCCATTCGTAGTCGTTGGTGAACAAGTAGGTGGCACCGTCGATGAGCTTGCGGATTTCCTCGCCGGACAGCCGGGCCAGCTGCTGGGACGGGTCAGCGGCGAAGGCCAGCCCGAGCTTGCGGCACTCCTCGGTGTGCACGAACATGGCGGCCGGGTCGTTGGCCCCGACGATCACCAGCTCCGGCGTGCCGATGGCCGACACCACGTCGGCGAGCGAGATGTCGCGGGCTTCGGACATGGCGCCCGGGTAGAACGACGCGATTTGCGCCATGTCAAGGTCGGTAGTGCAGACGAAACGCGCCGTGTGGGCGGTCTTCGAGACCAGCACGTGGTCGCAGTTGACACCATGGGCTTGCAGCCAATTGCGATAGTCGGCGAAGTCGTGGCCGGCCGCGCCGACCAGGGCGACGTCGCCGCCCAGCACACCGATGGCGTAGGCCATGTTTCCTCCCACGCCGCCGCGATGAATCACCAGGTCATCGACCAGAAAGCTGAGCGATACCTTCTGCAGATGATCAACCAGCAGCTGCTCGGAAAATCGGCCGGGAAACCGCATCAGATGGTCGGTCGCAATCGAACCGGTTACCGCGATCGTCACGAAATCTCCACCCTTCGTTCGTAAGGCCGTCTAGCCTACCGACGGAAATAGCCCTCGCGGCTAGCCCCGATGCATCCACGGCCGCGGGCAGATGTTGCGCTAGCCTGCCTAGAGAGCTCACCTGGTTGCCGGAAACACCGATGTTGAGCCGCAACCACTCGTCGCCCCCGTCCACCACCGTAGGAGAACCACGATGGCCGGTCCGCACTCGCCGAATCCTACTGTCGGCACCGACGGACCGTCGCCCTACACCGAGGGCGGGCCCCACCAGCCCCCGTCCGTCGAGTATCCCCATGAGCTCACTGCCACCGAACCGGCCTTCGCAACCACCCCCGCCTCCGCGCAGGCAGGCGACACGGCGCCCGCGTCAGGCACGTATTCCGGGCTGCTGGCACCGCAGGCGTCCTACCCGAAACGACGGCACAAGCGGCTGATCATCGGCACTCTCGTGGCTATCGCGCTGGTAGCCGCGATGACGGCGGCCATCGTGTATGGGATTCGCACCAACGGGGCCAACACCGGCAGCGCATTCTCCGAGGGATCGGCCAAGACGGCGATACAGGGGTATCTGGACGCGCTCGACCACCGCGACGTCGACACCATCGTCCGCAACGCGCTGTGCGGCATCTACGACGGGGTCCGCGACCGGCGGTCCGACCAGGCCCTGGCCAAGCTGAGCAGCGACGCGTTCCGCAAGCAGTTCTCCGAGGTCGAGGTGACCTCGATCGACAAGATCGTGTACTGGTCGCAGTATCAGGCCCAGGTGCTGTTCACCATGCGGGTATCACCAGCGACCGGCGGCCCGATGCGCGGGCAGGTGCAAGGCATCGCGCAGTTGCTTTTCCAGCGCAACCAGATCTTGGTGTGCTCGTACGTACTGCGCACCGCGGGCTCGTATTAGCCCATTAGCCGGGCCGGACAGGGGCTTAGCCGACCCGCCTGGTCAGTTGAAGGAATCTCCGCAGGCGCAGGAACCGGTGGCGTTGGGGTTGTCGATGGTGAAGCCCTGCTTTTCGATGGTGTCCACGAAATCGATCGACGCGCCTTCCACATAGGGCGCGCTCATCCGGTCCACCGTCAAGGTCACACCACCGAACTCCGCGGTCAGATCACCGTCCAGCGTCCGATCATCGAAGAAGAGGTTGTAGCGCAGCCCAGCGCACCCGCCCGGCTGGACCGCGATCCGCAACGCCAGGTCCTCACGTCCCTCCTGGTCCAGCAGGGACTTCGCCTTGCTGGTGGCGGCTTCGGTCAGGATCACGCCATGGGTCTTGGCGCTCGACTCGTTCTGCACCGTCATTGCTTCTCCTACATGCCTCAATTGGTGGGTGGATCCGTCCCCGACCGAATCTGGCCGAGCGCGATCCACCCGGGGAAAGCCCACTGGATCAACGGTACCTTGCAGCACCGCTATTCCCGAGTCGCTCCGCTACAACAGACGCCAAACCCATAAGCTGATTGGCCGCATCGGCCTGCGCCAACCGCACCGAACCGGCGTATTCGGCGATCGACAAGGCGGCCATGATGCCCGCTAATCGCAACGCAGACTTGTCCAGGGACACCTGCCCGGCCAGCACCACCACCGGAATTCCCAGCGGACGGGCCTTGTCCGCGAGCGAGCCAACCACCTTTCCATGCAGGGACTGCTCGTCGAACCGGCCTTCACCGGTGACGATCAGCTCCGCAGTCTCAAGGTCGTCGGCCAACTGGGTGTGCTCGGCAATGATTTCCGCGCCGGACTCACACCGGCCACCCAGCGCAAGCAGCCCGGCGCCGATGCCACCGGCGGCGGCTGCGCCGGGCTCGGAGCTCACGTCCCGTCCGGCCACCGCCTCCAGTTCGAGCGCCCACGCCTCGAGTCGGACTTCGAGTGCTGCGACGGTAGCCGTGTCCGCGCCCTTCTGCGGCCCGAACACCCTGGCCGCACCCCACGGTCCCACCAGCGGGTATTCGGTGTCCGAGGCGGCGATCAGCTCGATATCAGCCAGTTGTTGTCGGGCGGCTTTTAAGCCGCCGAGCTCGGCGATCATTGCTTGCCCGCCGTCGGTGCACGCACTGCCTCCCAGCCCGACCACGATCCGTCTCGCCCCGGCCCGCAGCGCCTCGGCGATGAGCTGCCCGACTCCCCTGCTGTCGGCGGCCATCGCGGTCTCCGGGGTGGGTGGACCGCCAAGCAATGTCAGACCGCACGCCTGCGCACATTCCAGGAATGCCGTCGCCGAGGCCGGATCGAACACCCACGCCGCGTCCACGACGGTGTCCAGCGGTCCGGACACCCGCAGTCGCCGCGTCTCCCCCAGTCGGCTGCCCAGTACCTCGACGAAACCCGGGCCGCCGTCGGACTGCGGGGCGACGATGAACCGATCGTCCGGCCGTGTCCGGGTCCAGCCGGTCGCGATGGCGGCGGCGGCCTCTACGGCGGACAGGCTGTCGCCGTAGCAATCTGGAGCCACCAGCACCAACATGGCCGGCAGTTGGATTCGGCCCGGCGCGAGGTCGGCGGAAATATCATCATCCGAGGTCATCGAGCCGTCTCACCGGTAGCCGTTCATCACACGTAAGCGTAGGACCAACAGACTGGCGCATGCACAATACGGGCGCATTCCGGGGTCATTCCGGGCTGGGTCATCCGCGAAGTAACCTGGCGACTGTGAAGCTGCTGGGCCGTAAGAAGGGCCATGAAGAAGGCGCCGGAGCACCCGCGACACCCGACGCCGTTGCCGGTTCGGGAGCCGGTTCGCCGGCCGATTCCCCGGAGGCATCAGCTCGTGGGTCTCGGACCACCGACCCCAAGGGCCGGCCCACGCCCAAGCGCGACGATGCGGCCCGGCGCCGCACAAGAAAGGGCCCGGTCGCACCGGCACCCATGACCACCTCCGAGGCGCGCGCCCGGCGCAAGTCGCTGGCCGGCCCCAAGCTGAGCCGCGAGGAGCGCAGGGCCGAAAGAGTTGCGAGCCGGGCCCGGATGACGGATCGCCGGGAGCGGATGATGGCCGGCGAAGAGGCTTACCTGCTACCGCGCGACCAGGGCCCGATCCGCCGTTATGTCCGCAATGTGGTGGACTCACGCCGCAACCTACTCGGCTTGTTCATGCCGTCAGCGCTGGCTCTGCTGTTCGTCAGTTTCGCTGTCCCGCAGCTGCAGCTTTACATGTCTCCCGCGATGCTGGGTCTGATGGCCCTGATGGCTATCGACGGGATCATCTTGGGCCGCAAGGTTGGCCGGATGGTCGACGCGAAGTTTCCGACCAACGCCGAAAGCCATTGGAAGCTGGGCATTTACGCCGCCGGACGGGCTTCGCAACTGCGCCGGATGCGCACGCCGCGGCCCCAAGTCGAGCGCGGCAGCAGTGTTGGTTAAGAATCGCCTGAAAGCCGTCTGACCCCAGTGCGCACCTTGGTGCTCGGCGGGATCAGGTCGGGCAAATCCCGGTGGGCGGAGGAAGCCATCGCTAAGTCACTGGCACCCGACCAGCCGGTGCGATACCTGGCCTCCGGGCTGGCCGGCCAGGCCGATACGGCCTGGGCGCACCGGATCGCTGAGCACCGCAATCGTCGGCCCGCGCACTGGTCAACAGTCGAAACCGACGAAATCGCGAGCCACTTGCGGCAACCGCCACACACCCCGACGCTGATCGACGACCTGGGTGCCTGGCTGACCAGCACGCTGGACCGCCATCACGGGTGGGACAACGGATCGGTGGAGGCTCGGATCCAAGACATGATTGACGACATGCTCGCTGCAGTCAGCGCGTTTCCTTCAACGCTGGTGCTGGTCAGTCCGGAGGTCGGGTTGACCGTGGTGCCGGCTACCGCTTCCGGCCGCCGGTTCGCCGACGAACTTGGCACTCTCAACCAGCGAATGGCAGAGCTGTGCGATCGGGTGGTGCTGGTGGTGGCCGGGCAGGCGGTACCGATCAAGCCGTCGGGAACCTGATGGAATTCGCGCCAGTGCAGCCGCCCGATGCGGCCGCCGCCGCAGCCGCCCGCGCTCGCCAGGACACCCTGACCAAGCCGCGGGGCGCGCTGGGCCGCCTCGAGGACCTGTCGGTCTGGGTCTCGTCGTGCCAGGGCCAGTGCCCGCCGCGGCAGTTCGAGCGCGCCCGGGTGGTGGTGTTCGCCGGTGACCACGGTGTCGCCCGGTCCGGGGTGTCGGCGTATCCACCGGAAGTGACCGCCCAGATGGTCGCCAACATCGACGGCGGCGGGGCGGCGATCAACGCACTGGCCGGTATCGCCGGCGCGACGGTGCGGGTCGCGGATCTGGCGGTCGACGCCGACGCGGTTTCGGAGCAGATCGGCGCCCACAAGGTGCGGCGCGGCAGTGGCGATATCGCGATCGAGGACGCGTTGACCGAAGACGAGACCGCCGGCGCGATCGCCGCGGGCCAGCGCATCGCCGACGAGGAGGTCGACGCCGGCGCCGACCTGCTCATCGCCGGCGACATGGGGATCGGAAACACCACCGCGGCCGCGGTATTGGTGGCCGCACTGACGAACGCCGAGCCGGTCGCGGTGGTTGGTTTCGGCACCGGGATCGACGACGCCGGATGGGCGCGCAAGACGGCCGCGGTACGCGATGCCCTGTTCCGGACGCGGCTCGTGTTGCCCGACCCAATCGGGCTGCTGCGCTGCTGCGGCGGCGCGGATTTGGCCGCGATGGCGGGCTTCTGCGCGCAAGCTGCGGTAAGGCGTACCCCGCTGCTGCTCGACGGCATGGCGGTAACGGCCGCTGCACTGGTCGCCGAGCGCCTGGCGCCGGGCGCCCGGCAATGGTGGCAGGCCGGTCACCGGTCCACCGAACCGGGTCATGCACTGGCTCTGGCGGATCTCGGCTTGGACCCGATTCTGGACCTGCACATGCGACTGGGCGAGGGCACCGGCGCTGCCGCGGCGTTGCCAGTGCTGCGCGCCGCGGTGGCCACGCTGTCATCGATGGCGACCTTCACGGAGGCCGGTGTATCCACGACCACTCCAGCCTTGTGATGCGTTCGCTGGCAACGGCTTTCGCCTTCGAAACGGTCATGCCCGTCCCGCGTGCCGATGGCGCTCCGATGGGTCGCGGCGCCATGACCGCGCTGCCGGTGGTCGGCGCCACGCTGGGCGCACTGGCCGCGGCCGTCTCATGGGCCGGCGCCCTGGCCTTCGGTCCGTCCAGCCCGCTGTCCGGACTGCTCGCAGTAGCGGCACTGCTGGTCGCCACCCGCGGCTTGCACATCGACGCCGTTGCCGATACGGCCGACGGGCTGGGCTGCTACGGGCCGCCGCAGCGTGCACTTGCCGTGATGCGCGACGGATCGACCGGACCATTCGGCGTGGCGGCTGTCGTGTTGGTGATCACGTTGCAGGGGCTGGCCTTTTCGGTGCTCAGCGCGGCGGGGATCATCATGGCGGTGTTTGCCGGGCGGGTCGCCGCGGTGCTGGCGTGTCGCCGATCCGTGCCGCCGGCCGACGGCAGCGCCCTAGGCGCCCGGGTCGCCGGTACCCAGCCCGCCCTGGTGGTGGCGGCCTGGTGCGCTGTGCTGCTGGTCGTTTCAGTGGTGGCGGCTCCGCGACCGTGGCAGGGCCCCGTTGCGGTGTTGGTAGCGGTGCCCTGCGGCGCGGCCCTTGTCGCGCACTGCGTGCGCCGGTTCGGCGGCATCACTGGTGACGTGCTGGGCGGCGTGATCGAACTGACCACTACAGTGAGCGCCGTGGCGCTTGCCGGCTTGCTGCGGCTGGGCTGACCGATGGAACTCTTGACCCGCTAAATGTGACGGGTGCCTGGCCCTAACCCGCAGCCGCCGCGGCGTCCGGAGGGGTGGGCAGCCCAGGGCAGGTGGCGATGTAGGGAATGTCCGGCGACACCCACTCACGCCACTGTTTGCGGCTCATGTTCTCAATCAGCTTGTCGCATAGTGTTTTTGATGTGGCCGCGACCGGAAATAACCGCGCAGTGTTGTCGCCGCTGGCACTGGCAAGGCGCTGTCCGTCGGGGCTGAACGCCACACCGTACACGGTGTTAGCGTGTCCGGTGAGCGGCCCAAAGAGCGGTTGTCCCGTGTCGGTGTCCCACAATCGCACGGTTGTGTCGCGGCTGCCAGTTGCCAGCCGATGTCCGTCGGGGCTGAATGCCACGCCGATCACCATGTCGGTGTGCCCGCTCAGGGGGGCACCGATGAGTTGGCCGGTGTCGACATTCCAAAGGCGCACCATGTGGTCTTCGCTTCCTGAGGCGACGCGGTGCCCGTCGGGGCTGAACGCCACACCGAAGACTTTGCCGCTGCGGCCCTCAAGCGGCGCGCCCACGGGTTGGCCGGTGCCGACATTCCACAGCCGCACCGTATAGTCCAAGCCGCCGGAGGCCAGCCGATGCCCGTCGGGGCTGAACGCCACACTCCACACGGCCCGGGTGTGCCCCGTCAGTGGCGCCCCGGCGGGTTCGCCGGTGGCGGCATCCCACAGCAGCACGGTGCCGTCAGCGCCGCCGGTGGCCAGCCGACGCCCGTCGGGGCTGAACGCCACGCTCGACACGCCATTGGAGTGTGCGGCCAATGGTGCGCCGATGGGCCGGCCGGTATCGGCGTCCCATATCCGAACCGTGTCGTCGTCGCTGGCGGTGGCCAGCCGGTGCCCGTCGGGGCTGAACGCCACGCCGTATACCATGCCGGTGTGTCCCGCCAGCGGCGGCCCAAGAGGCTGACCCGTGCTGGCGTTCCATAGCCGTGCGGTGTGATCTGCGCTGGCGGTGGCCAGCCGGTGCGCGTCGGGGCTGAACGCCACGCTGTACACGACGTCGGTGTGCCCGGCGAGAGGCTCGGTCGCGTCCCATAGTCGGAACGTGTGATCCCAACTACCCGAGGCCAGCCGTCGCCCATCGGGACTGAATGCGACGCTCAGGACCAAGTTGGTGTGCCCAATCAGCGGCGCGCCCAGTTGCCTGGCGGAGTCGGTGTCCCAGAGCCGGACGGTGTTGTCGATGCTGCCGCTGGCCAGTCGGTGCCCGTCGGGGCTAAATGCCACACTGGTCACGCCATCGGTGTGTCCCTCCATGGGGTTACCAATGGCCTGGCCGGTGTCGGCGTCCCACAGCCGCACACTGTTGTCGTCGCCGCCGCTGGCCAGTCGGTGCCCATCGGGGCTAAACGCCACGCTTCTTACCTGGTTGGTGTGCCCGGTCAGCGGTGCCCCGATGGGCCGGCCGGTGTCGGCGTCCCACAGCCGCACCGTCTTGTCGTTGCTGCCGCTGGCCAGTCGGTGCCCGTCGGGGCTGAACGCCACGCTGGTCACCTGGTCGGTGTGCCCGGTCAGTGGTGCCCCGATGGGCCGGCCGGTGTCGGCGTCCCACAGCCGCACCGTCTTGTCGTTGCTGCCGGAGGCCAGCCGGTGCCCGTCGGGGCTAAACGCCACACTGGTCACCTGATCGGTGTGCCCGGTCAGTGGTGCCCCGATGGGCCGGCCGGTGTCGGCGTCCCACAGCCGCACCGTGTGGTCCCTGCTGGCGGTAGCCAGCCGGTGCCCGTCGGGGCTGAACGCCACGCTGGCGACCATACCCGTGTGCCCCGTCAGCGGCGGCCCAAGTGGCTGGCCGGTGTCGGCGTTCCACAGTCGCACCAGCTCTTTGTCGCCGCCGGTAGCGAGGCGGTGTCCGTCGGGACTTACTGCCACAGCCAGCACCCCTGTGCCCGTGTCACCGATCTCGAGCGTGGTGGCGCGGACGGCGGCGGCGTGCACCAACGGGCGGTTGTCCGGGGTGCTGGCCAGCATGCTGGCGGCGAGGAGTTCCTGGAAAGCACGGGCATCCCCGCCCGGAGCCGATCCGGCGATGATGTCGGCGGCCTCGGAGCGCAGGCGCACGGCGGTGGCATCGCGGAATCGGTTTTGGGCCTGCTTTCGCGCCGCGTGCGCGTGCGTCGAGGCGGCCACCGCGAGGATCGCCCCGACGATCGCGATGACGGCCACCACGGCGGTACCCGCCAGCACCGCACGCAGGACGCGCGAGCGTCGACGCAGCGCGGCCGCGTGGGCCTCGGCGGTCCGCTGACGCTCCTGGGCGTCGCGCAGTTCGGCTTCCCGGCGTGCCTCTTCGGTGGTGCACCTCGCGTCTTCGGCGCGCCGCGAAGCGCTCAGATACTCGCGCGCGCCATCCAGCCGTTCTTTGAATTGCGGTGTACCAGAAAGGGTTTCGGCATCGATTAGCCGGGTTCCCGACAGCAGCCACGAAGGGTTACGGTCATGGTTGGTCCAGGCGGCGGCGTTGCGCTCCACGTCGTCGGCGGTCAGCAGATGCTGGCGCTCCTCGCGCAGCCATCCGGCCAGCGCATCCCATTGGCGCAGCAAGCTTTCCAGTGCCACCTCGACGACCACGTCGCCGTCGCGCTCATCGCGAACCATCAACCGCTTCGTGACGAGTGCGTCGATCAGAGGGCGGCTGGCCTCGGGCAGGTCGCGGTAGCGCGCCACACGCCGCACCGGTTGATCGCTGTCGGGATTGATCGTGGCCAGCCACGGGATAAACGCCGATCGCAAGATCGCCAAGGCGGTCCCACGATCGTGCGGGGAGTCTGCCAGGATCTGCTCGATTTCGTTGTTGACGACATCGCGCATCCCGCCCATCGCTTCGTAATCGGCTACGGTCAGCTCGTTGGCATCGGCGTCTAGCCAGTCACTGTAGAGTCGCGACAGCGTCAACGACAGCAGCGGCAGGGTGTCGGCACCATCGCGGGCATCCTCGATCAAGCGCTGTAACAGCGCAGGAGAAAATCGGACGTGCTGCCTGGCCTCCGCGGTTCGTGACGCGGGGCCAGTGATGACATCCCGGAACTCGGATGCCGGCATGGGTCTGAGCTCGTTGAACAATAGGGTACCCAGGCCGTCGAGGGCGGGATGGTTCTGCATGACCTCATAGCCGTCCGTGCGGATTGTCGCCGCCACGATGAAACCCAGCCCGGTGGCGTTGATCTTGCCCACTACCGCGGCAATCAATGTCAGGAACTGCTCGGCCTGGTCGCCGGCATCGACCGAAAACAGCTCCTCCGCTTGATCCAGCGGCAGTACGAGCGTGGGCGCCAACCCGTCCTGCCCGGCGTCGGCTAATCGCTTCGCCGCGGCGGAGCGCGCCTCGCCCAACAGCTGCGCGACGCGGTCAGGGTCACCCAAACAGACCTTCTTGATTTCGCCCAGCCGGGCACCGCGCAGACCAAGCTGCTGACGTGCGCTATGGATGGCGGCGGCGAAGCCATGATCCCCGGTCAGCGCGCTACGTTCGGGTCGCATGACGCCCAGCACGACAAACCGGCTGTCCTCACGCTGTAGCCGCGGGATCAGTCCGGCACGCAGGAAAGACGACTTGCCGCTGCCCGATGGGCCCAGAACCACAAACAGTGACTTGACACCCGCAAGCCGCATCGCGCGCAATTCGTCAAGCCCCCGCACGATCGCCGCATCGCGGCCGAAAAATACTCCGGCGTCGATACTTTCGAACGGTTCCCAGCCGCGATACGGCGTGCGCTGCGGATCCTCGGCCGGCGGCCACACGAAGTTCTCCGGCCCCATCCCGGTGCCTTCGATCGCTCGGCGCAACTGATCGAGCGCCGCGGTGTTGAACTGCAACGGCGGCCCCCCGGGCACCTCGACCGGCGTCTGCGGCCCGGCGGCAAACAGGTCGCAGCGCTGCCATTCAGAGGTGGTGTCGGATGGACCCGTATCCTCCAGCCGCGCGACCAGAATCTGTTTGCCGAGGCCCTCGCTTGTGCGGTATTCGGCTCTGCACTGCTGAGATGCCTGCCAGCTTCGTGAAACAAGGCAGATAACTGCTTCGCATCGCGAGTTGCTTTGGAGGAGTTCGCGCTTCCAGCGTGCCCCTGGACCGGTTTCCGGCTGGGAGTCGATGTCGAGGAAAATTTCGTTGACCAACTGTGGCCGCTGCTCGCACAGCCAGTTCTTCAAGGCAACCGCCGCGCGGCCGTCCTCACTAGAATGGCTTACAAAGATGCGCGACATAACCGCTTCCCATCACTGATTAACCGGTCCACTGGGCGGTGGGTTCGGTCGTATGCGCACCCCGGTATCGTCACGACGATTCAGTCGGGTCGGCCGGAAGCCCTGGGCATACCGGGGTGTAGGGAATGTCCGGGGAAACCCAGACGCGCCACTCCTTTTGGCTGATGTTGGCGTCGAGCTTGTCGCACAGGGTTTTTGCGTCGGCGACGATCGGCCACAGCCGCACGGTCTTGTCTGTGCTACCGCTGACCAGCCGTTGCCCGTCCGGGGCGAAAGCCACGCTGAAAACCCCGCCGTCGTGCCCGGTTAAGGGCTGCATCACCGACTCCCCTGTGCCCGCGTCCCATAACCGCACCGTGCGGTCGATGCTGGCGCTGGCCAGCAAGCGCCCGTCCGGGCTAAACGCCACAGCAGTCACGGCGTCGACGTGACCGGTGATCGGTCCGCCGGCCGGGCGGCCGGTGTCGAGATTCCACATCTGCACCGTTCCGTCCCGGCTACCGGTGACCAGCCGGTGCCCGTCCGGACTGACCGCCAGGGAGAGCAAATCAGTCGTGACAATTCGCAGGATTTGCAGTGGCTGGCCGGTGTTGGCATCCCACAGCCGCACGGTGCCGTCCCAGCTTGCAGAGGCGATCCGGTGCCCGTCGGGACTGAACGCCACTGCCGCCACGGCATTGGTGTGCCCAGTGAACGGCCGCCCGATGGGCTGGCCGGTGTCGGGATCCCATAGCCGCACCGTCCGATCCCGGCTCGCGGAGGCCAGGCGCTGCCCGTCGGGACTGAACACTACGCTGGTCACCCTGTCGGTGTGCCCGGTTAGCGGTGCTCCGAGGGCCTGGCCGGTGTCGGGATCCCATAGCCGCACCGTCCGGTCCCAGCTGGCCGAGGCCAGCCGGTGCCCGTCAGGACTGAAGGCCACACTCGTCAAGTCGTCGGTGTGCCCGGTCAGCGGTGCTCCGATGGGCTGGGCGGTGTCGGCATTCCACAGTCGAACGCTGCGGTCGGCGCTGCCGCTGGCCAGCCGATGCCCGTCCGGGCTAAACGCGACGCTGTATACCGATTCGGTGTCCCCGGTCAACGGCTGATCGGTGTTCCATATCCGTACCGTGTGATCGTCGGCGGCGCTGACGAGGCGATGCCCGTCCGCGGTGAATACGACATCGTTAACCGACATGGTGTGCCCAGTCACCGGTGGTCCGAGGGGCTGCCCGGTGTCGGCGTTCCAAATTTGCACCGTGTTGTCCTCGCTGCCGCTGGCCAGCCGGCGCCCGTCGGGGCTGAACGCCACGGAAGCCACATCCTGGGCGTGCCCAATCAGTGGGGCACCGATCGGATGCCCCGTATCGACATCCCACCGCCGTACGCTGTCGTCGGCGCTGCCGCTGGCCAACCGGTGCCCATCGGGGCTGAAGGCCACAGACCACACGCTGCCGGTGTGCCCGGTCAGCGGTGCGCCGATCGGCTGTCCGGTGTCGGCGTCCCAGACCCGCAACGTGCGGTCGTCGCTGGCGCTGGCCAGCCGATGTCCGTCAGGGCTGAAAGCCACACTGTTGACGGCGGCGGAGTGCCCGGTGAGCGGAGGGCCGATCGGTTGGCCCGTGCCGACATTCCACAGTCGCAGCGTGTGGTCGTTGCTCGCGGAGGCCAGCCGGCGCCCGTCGGGGCTGAACGCCACGCTGGTGACCCAGTTGGTGTGCCCGGTCAGCGGGGCGCCGATGGGCTGTCCGGTGTCGGCATCCCATATTCGGAGTGTGTTGTCTTCGCTGGCGCTGGCCAGTCGATGCCCGTCGGGGCTGAACGCCACGCTCATCACCGGCGCCGTGTGTCCCCTCAGCGGCGCTCCGAGCGCTCGGCCAGTGGCGGCGTCCCACAGCCGCACCATATTGTCGCGGCCCACGCTGGCGATGCGGGCTCTACTGACCGCAACACCGAGCACGATTGTGCCGGCGTCGATGATCTTGAGCGTGGTGGCGCGGACGGCGGCGGCGTGCACCAGCGGACGATTGTCCGGAGTGCTGGCCAGCATGTTGGCGGCGAGGAGTTCCTGAAATGCGCGGGCATCTCCGCCTGGAGCCGATCCGGCGAGCATGTCGGCGGCCTCGGAGCGCAGCCGCAGGGCGGTGGCGTCGCGGAATCGGCTTTGAGCCTGCCGCTCCGCCACGCGGGCCTGTGCCGTACTGACCACGGCCACGATCGCTCCCACGATGGCGATGACGGCCACCACAGCGGTACCCGCCAACACCGCGCGCAGGATCCGCGAGCGTCGCCTTAGTGCGACGGCGTGGGCCTCGGCAGTCTGTTCGCGGTCCCGGGCATTGCGCAGTTGCGTTTGCCGATAAGCTTCGTCGGCGGCCGCCCTGGCATCTTCGGCGCGCCGCGAAGCGTTCAGGTAGCCACAGGCGCCCGCGAGGCGTTCGCGGAATTGCGGCATGCTTTGGAGGGTCTCCGCGTCGGTGAGCCGTGTGCCGCTTAGCAGCCACGCCGAATCGCGGTGGTGGGTTTCCCATGCCGTCGCGCTGCGCTCCACGTCGTCGATGGTTATCAGGTTCTGACGTTCCTGGCGCAGCCAGCCAGCCAGCGTTTCCCACTGACGCAGCAGGCTTTCCAACGCCACTTCGACGACCACCTCGCCGTCGCGTTCGTCGCGCACCAGCAGCCTTTTTTCCACCAACGCGTCGATCAGCGGGCGGCTGGTCTCAGGCAGGTCGTGATAGCGGGCCACTCGCCGCATCGGTTGATCGCTGTCGGGATTGATTGTCGCCAACCACGGGATGAACGCCGAGCGCAGCAGATCGAGTTGGGTTTGGCGCCGAGCGAGGTCATCGGCCAATACCGCGTTGACTTCGTTGTTGACGACGTTGCGCATCGCGCCCATCGCGTCGTAGTCGGAGAGGGTCAGCTCGCGGGCCCTGGTGTCTTTCTCGAGACGCTCACGCCAGTTGCTGTACAGCCGCGCCAGCGTCAGAGAGAGCAGGGGTAGGCTGTCCGCGCCCTCACTCGCGTCATCGATCAACCGCCGGACGAGCGCTGGAGCGAAGCGCATCTGTTGATCGGCCGTCTCGCTGCGACGAGCGGGGCCCGTTATGACCTCGCGGAATTCGGTCGGCGGCATTGGTTTGAGCTCGTTAAATAACGTGGTGCCCAGGCCGTCGAGGGCGGGATGGTTCTGCATCACCTCATAGCGGTCGGTGCGGATGGTTGCGGCTATGACCAGGCCCGCGTCGTCGGCGTTGAGTTTGCGGGTCAGATCGGCGACCTTACGAAGGAACTGCTCGGCTTGGGGTCCGGCGTCTGCGGCGAAAAGTTCTTCTGCCTGATCCACCGGCAGTACCAATGTCGGCGCCAACCCGTCCTGGCCGACACTGGCCAACCGCTCCGCCGCTGCTGAGCGCAGATCGGCAAGCAGCTGATAGACCCGATCCGGTTCGTGCATGCAGGCCCGCTTGATCTCCTCGAGTGGCGGGCCGGGCAACTCGAGCGCTTCGCGTGCGGTGTGAATGGCTGCCGCCAAACCGCGATCCCCGGTCAGCGCTCCGCGCTCGGGACGCATGACGCCGAGCACCGCGAAGCGACTGTCCTCGCGCTGCAGCCGTGGAATCAGGCCGGCCCGCAGATAGGACGACTTGCCGCTGCCGGATGGGCCCAGCACCACGAACAGCGATTTGAGCCCCGCCAGTCGCATCGCACGCAACTCATCCACTCCGCGGACGATGGCCGCGTCGCGGCCGAAAAATACGCCCGAATCGATGCTTTCGAACGCCTCCCAGCCCCGATACGGCGCGCGCGTCCGGTCTTCGGCGGGCGGCCAGACGAAATTCTCCGGGCTGATGCCGCTGCCTTCGATCGTTCTGCGCAGCTGATCGAGGAAGGCGGTGTTGAACCGCACGGGGGGACCCGGATCCACCAACCGTGCCCACTCGGGCACGGCCGTCACGTCAACGTCGGTCTGTGGGCCATCGGCGAAGAGGTCGAAGCGCTGCCATTCGGAACTGATGTCCGTGTCGGTAATGTCCTCGAGGCGCACGCACAGGATCCGTTTGCCCAAGCCCTCCGCGATGCGGTATTCCGTCTTGCACTCGTGGGAAGCCTCCCACTTAACCGAGAGCAGACAGATGACTAGCTCACAGCGAGCATTGCTGCTGAAGAGCTGTCCCTTCCATCGATCTCCCAACTGCAGCCCCGTGCGTGTGTCGATGTCGAGGAAGATCTCGTTGGCCAGCTGCGGTCGCCGTTCCGACAGCCACTGCTTCAGCGCCACCGCCTGACGGCTGTCGCGGCTCGAATGGCTTAAGAAAATTCGCGACACGAACGCTTTCCAATGGCCGATGTAACACGCACAGCAGCGAGCCAGCTAAGTCTGGCACAACCGCAGGAGCGCTGCCTGGCTAATCGACTTCTCTGGCTCAGCGCACACCGTAATCAGGGTGAGCGCCGGTGAGCAAGAGTTAGGTGGCTACCTGTCGCGGTTGGCGCCTGGCATGTCGTTACTAAAGCCTTCCGCGGCGTAGTTAACACCACTTCAGATGCACCAAAGCCGTGACCGCCCTCCAGCGGATTCGCCCCTGCGAACCCCACCGACAGGCGCGGCAGCTCAATTACGGCCGACCACCCCGACGCCCAATTGGACAAATGCGGCGCTGCAGCCCGCGGTGGGCCGCATGACCTCGGCCGCACGCGAAAGTCCTTCGGCGAGAACGCAAATCGCCGAGATCAGTTGATCGGAGTCGAAACCGGGCGCTCTGAATCGCTGCATGCCCGCCGCCTCGGCGCCGGCGCGCAGGTGGACGACGACATCCGGGTCGTCCACCCTGGGCAGCCCCACACCACGCTGCACGCGCAGCAACAGCTCCAGGTCGACTTCGAGGGCGTCGCTGATCTCGCGCGTTTATACGTAGGTGCCGTAATTGCCCACTACCCGCCCAGCAGACGCCAGCGAAAGAGGCACAACATACCGCAATATCGTTTGCAGCAGACTACTGCGACGGGTGTGTGCGCGAGCCGGGTAACCGGTCTACCCCAGCCGGGCCATCCAGCCGTGAGTGTCGGCGAAGGTGCCCCGCTGGATCCCGGTCAGGGTGTCGCGCAGCGCCATCGTCACTTCACCCGGTTTGCCGTCGGCGATGGTGAATTCGGTATCGCCGTACTTCACGCGCGAGATCGGGGTGATGACGGCGGCGGTGCCGCAGGCGAACACCTCGGTGATCTCGCCGGCGGCGGCTTTCTTCTGCCATTCGTCGATATCGATCTTGCGCTCCTCGACAGCGAACCCGGCGTCAATAGCCAACTGCAGCAATGAATCCCGTGTGATGCCAGGCAGCAGCGAGCCGGACAGCTCCGGGGTGACCAGACGCGCCGATCCACCGCTGCCGAGCACGAAGAAGATGTTCATCCCGCCCATCTCTTCGACAAAACGACGCTCGACGGCGTCCAGCCACACAACTTGGTCGCAACCGTTGTTGGCGGCTTCGGCCTGAGCCAGCAGGGAGGCGGCGTAGTTGCCGCCGAACTTGGCTGCGCCGGTGCCGCCCGGGCTGGCGCGCACATACTCCGTTGACACCCAGACGCTGACGGGGCTGATGCCACCCTTGAAATATGCGCCGGCCGGCGAGGCGATCAGCAGGTAGCGGTACTGCTTGGCCGGCCGCACGCCCAGTCCCCGCTCGGTGGCAAAGATGAACGGCCGCAGATACAGCGCCTCTTCGCCTCCGGCCCGCGGCACCCAGGCGTTGTCGACAGCGATGAGCTGGCAAAGGGACTCGATGAACAGCTTGTCGGGCAGTTCGGGAATCGCGAGCCGTCGCGCCGACGATCGCAACCTGGCTGCATTGGCCTCGGCGCGAAACGACACGATAGAGCCGTCCGCCCAGCGGTAAGCCTTGAGCCCTTCAAAGACTTCCTGTGCGTAGTGCAGCACTATCGCCGACGGGTCGAGCTCTATCGGGCCATACGGCATGACCCGCGCGCTGTGCCAACCCTGGCCGTCGATGTAGTCGATCGACACCATGTGGTCGGTGAAGTATTTGCCGAAACCCGGCTCTGCCAGGATTGATTCACGTTCGGCGTCAGTCGCCGGGTTTACCGCGCGCGAAACCGTGAACTCAAGTGAGCCGCTGGTCATGGGCCGATTGTATATCCGCGTGCGACCGGGTTTTTTGCCACGTGAACCGGTGGCGGCTAACGGGTTTTCACGGCGACGAAGGGCGGGTGCACGACTTCGCACTCGACAGCGCGGCCGCGGACGTCGACGGTGATGTGCTGGCCATCCTCCACTCCCGCGTCGGTGTCGATCAATGCCAGCCCGATGCCGACCTGCAGCGTAGGAGAGAACGTTCCCGAGGTGGTGACCCCGACCGGGGTGTTTCCGGCAAGCACCGTCAGCCCGGGACGCAACACCCCGCGGCCGACCATCCGCAGCCCCCGCAACAGCCGCCGTGGTCCCGCCGCTTTCTCGGCCAGCAGCGCGTCGCGGCCGAAGAACGCTTCCTTTTTCCAGCCGATTGCCCAGCCGCATCGGGCCTGCAGCGGCGAGATGTCGAGCGAAAGTTCGTGCCCGTGCAGCGGGTAGCCCATCTCGGTGCGCAGTGTGTCGCGGGCGCCCAGGCCCGCCGGCTCGCCGCCGGCTTCGGAGACCGCCGTCACCAGCGCGTCGAACACCGCAGCCGCGGACTCCCAGGGCGGCAGCAGTTCGTACCCGTGCTCGCCGGTGTACCCGGTACGGCAGACGCGCACCGGCACACCGGAATACGAGGCGTCGGCGTAGGCCATGTAATCCATGCCGGTTGGCAGCCCCAATTCGCCGAGCACGTCTGCCGATCGCGGCCCCTGCACCGCCAGCACCGCGTAGGAGCGATGCCGGTTGGTGATCGTCAGGCCGGCCGGTGCCGCCGCCTGTAACGCGCCGACCACCGCGGCCGTGTTGGCGGCGTTGGGCACCAAAAAGATCTCGTCGTCATCGACGTAGTAGGCGATCAGGTCGTCGATGACGCCGCCGGATTCGGTGCAGCACAACGTGTATTGCGCCTTGCCCGGCCCGATGCGGCCCAGGTCGTTGGTGAGCGCGGAGTTGACGAACTGCGCAGCACCCGGTCCGCGGAGCAACGCCTTGCCGAGGTGGCTGACGTCGAACAGGCCGACGGCGTTGCGGGTGGCGTTGTGCTCGCTGACGGTGCCGGCATAGGACACCGGCATCAGCCAGCCGCCGAACTCGGCGAAACTGGCGCCCAGCTCACGGTGGCGATCTTCCAACGGCCCGTGCAATAGCTCGCTCACGGCGTCCCACCCTAATCCGCGCCCGCTGCTGGCACACTTGGGTAGGTGTCCGATTCCCTCGACTTCGACGCGCTTCAGGCTGCCGGAATCGCCAATCCGCGCGACCGGGCCGACCTGATCAAGTACCTGGACGGATTTGGCTTCACCGTCGACGAGATGGTCGAGGCCGAACGGCGCGGCCGGCTGTTCGGGCTCGCCGGTGATGTCCTGCAATGGTCGGGGCCCCCGATCTACACCGTGGCGACCGCGGCCGAGCAACTCGGGATATCAGCCGAGGACGTCGCACAGACGTGGGCTTTGCTCGGCCTGACCGTCGCAGGTCCCGATATTCCTGCGCTGAGCCAGGCCGACGTCGACGCCCTGGCGACATGGCTGGCGCTCAAGACGGTCGTGGGCCAGGACGGCGCGTTCGGCCTGTTGCGAGTGCTCGGCGCCGCGATGGCCCGACTCGCGGAGGCCGAGTCGACGATGATCCGCGCGGGGATGCCGGACATCCAGATGACCCACACTCACGACGAGCTCGCCACCGCGCAGGCGTACCGCGCGGTCGCCGAGTTCATCCCTCGGCTCGGGGCACTGATCGACACCGTTCACCGCCACCATCTGATCAGCGCCCGAACGCACTTCGAGGGCGTCATTCGCGACACGTCGGCGGCCGTGGTATGCGGCATTGGTTTTGCGGATCTGTCCAGCTTCACCGTGTTGACCCAGGCGCTCACGCCCGCGCAGTTGTCGGACCTGCTCAACCAGTTCGCCGGCGCCGTCTCCGACGTGGTGCATGCCGACGGCGGCCGGGTGGTGAAGTTCATCGGCGACGAGGTGATGTGGGTGAGTTCGGCGCCCGAGCGGCTCGTGCAGGTGGCGGTTGATCTCGTCGACCACCCGAAGGCGCGCCAGGAAGGACTGCAGGTCCGCGCCGGTCTTGCGTACGGCACGGTGCTGGCCATCAACGGGGACTACTTCGGCAACCCGGTCAACCTGGCTGCCCGACTCGTGGCGGCAGCGGCACCGGGACAGATCCTGGCCACATCAGAGCTGCGCGACAAGTTGCCGGACTGGCCGGCCGTGGCTCAAGGCCCGTTGACACTCAAGGGTTTTGACGCCCCGGTGACCGCCTTCGATCTGCACGGCAGCCCTAGCGGATAAGGCGTTGCCGATCCACGCCCCGCCTCCGATGACTAGGGTGAATGCCCGTGACCACCACCGCACCGGGTTACCAATCCCCCTCCGTCAACGTCGCCACATTGCTGCCGAAGCGTGGTGTGGGTTCTGCGGTATTGATCGTGCCGGTCGTCTCGACCGGTGATGATGACCGGCCAAGCGCGGTCGTCGCCGCCGCCGAGCCGTTCCTGACCGCCGATGCGGTCGCCGAAATCGAGGCCGGCCTGCGGGCGCTGGAGGCCACGGGCGGCAGTGAACAGGTGCACCGGCTAGCGGTGCCGTCGCTGCCGGTGGGCAGCGTGCTGACGGTCGGCCTGGGCAAACCGCGGTCGGAGTGGCCGGCAGACACGATCCGTCGCGCCGCCGGCGTGGCCGCCCGGTCGCTTGGCGCTGCCGAGGCAGCGATCACCACGCTGGCCGAGTTGCCCGGCGAAGGCGTCTGCTCGGCCGCGGTTGAGGGGCTGATCCTGGGCGGCTACCGGTTCAACGCCTTCCGCAGCGACAAGACGGCGCCGAAAGACGCTGGGCTGCGCAAGATCACCGTGCTGGCCTCAGAAAACAAAGGGGCCAAAGACGCCAAGAAACAGAGCGCGCACGGCGCGGCCGTCGCGACCGCGGTCGCCACCGCCCGCGACTTGGTCAACACTCCCCCAAGCCACCTGTTTCCCGCCGAATTCGCAAAACGCGCAAAGGCTTTGGGCGAATCGGCCGGCCTCGAAGTAGAGGTGCTCGACGATAAGGCACTGCAGAAAGCCGGCTACGGCGGGGTGATCGGTGTCGGCCAGGGCTCGTCGCGGCCGCCGCGGCTGGTCCGGCTGATCCATCGGGGATCGCAGCTGGCCAAGAACCCGAAACGGGCCAAGAAGGTGGCCTTGGTCGGCAAGGGCATCACCTTTGATACCGGCGGCATCTCGATCAAGCCGGCCGCATCGATGCACCACATGACCTCGGATATGGGCGGGGCGGCCGCGGTCATCGCGACCGTGGTGCTGGCCGCGCGCCTGGAGCTGCCGATCGACGTGATCGCCACCGTGCCGATGGCCGAGAACATGCCGTCGGCGACGGCGCAGCGTCCAGGCGACGTCCTGACGCAGTACGGCGGAACCACGGTCGAGGTGCTCAACACCGACGCCGAGGGGCGGCTCATCCTGGCCGACGCCATCGTCCGAGCGTGCGAGGACAACCCGGACTACCTGATCGAGACGTCCACGCTGACCGGTGCGCAGACGGTGGCGCTGGGCACCCGCATACCCGGGGTGATGGGCACCGACGAGTTCCGCGACCGGGTCGCGGCGATCTCGCAACGGGTGGGTGAGAACGGCTGGCCGATGCCGCTGCCCGACGAGCTCAAGGAAGACTTGAAATCCACGGTGGCCGACCTGGCCAATGTCAGTGGGCAGCGTTTCGCCGGCATGCTGGTGGCCGGGGTCTACCTCCGCGAATTCGTCGCCGACGGGGTGGCCTGGGTGCACATCGACGTGGCCGGCCCGGCTTACAACACCAGCGGCCCGTGGGGCTACACGCCCAAGGGCGCTACCGGTGTGCCGACCCGCACCATGTTCGCGGTGCTGGCTGATATTTGCGAAAACGGTTGAGCCGGGTAGCCCGCCGAGCGTCACGCTGGTGTGACGCTGGGGCGCAAACGTCACGCTGACGTGACGCTCGGCGGCCGGGCATGCGCCTGCTGGCTCACCTGGTCAGCAGGGAGATCACCGCTCGGCTCAACTTGTGTCGGGGCCAGCCGGTCACGCCGTCGGCAGGCAGTGCGGCGGCTGCGGCCAATGCGAATCGACGGTGCGAGTGCGGCTAGTGCCCACCACCCATTGGTATAGGTCCTTCCGTCGGCCATCACGTCCCAGACCTGTTGGCAAGACGCGGTCACATCTCTGGTCGTGGCCAGCTCTGGGGTCGCTGTCATCAAAGTTCCCTTCGCAACTGCGGTGAACCCTGTCGGATACCCCACCGTCGGCAACGAACCACAGCGCCGGTCTGACCTGGCACGCAGTCAACCTGCCGGCAACCAGGTTTAGCCGCGGCATACAGCGGCTAACCATGCACCGACCGAAAACTCTCCGAAAGGCGGCAGCTGTGACTGTGCGACGGTTGATCATGGTGGTAGGCGCGGTGCTGCTGCTGGCCGGGGTGATCGGGCTCTTGCTGCCGGTGTCGGTGCCGGATGGCAACGGTGGATCCATTGGATGCGGAAACGCGATCGCTTCGAATCTGCAAAGTGCCCGCAGCGCAAACGACAAAACCGGGGCAAACATCCCGATTGTCGGCCAATTGATCCCCCATACCGACTACGTCTCCGAGTGCCAGTCGTCATTGTCGAGCCGGCGCTCGTGGTCGATACCGTTGACGGTCATCGGGGTTCTCGTTATCGGCGGTGCCCTGCTCCCGGAACTGCTCGCCCGCCGGCCGCGGGAAGCGGCGACCGGCGGCCCGTCGAGCAACGCACCCTGAGCCTGGGCGTCAGAGTCGGCTCGCGACGAAGACGGCGGTGACGGTGTCGCTTCCGAACAATCCGATCGCCCGCGAGTCGGTTACCCGTTACAAAGCTTGACCACGGCGAAGAACGGAAGCGGCTTCCCTGATGGTAACGACGTGTCAAGGCGGACACGACGGACGCGGCCCAAGCTGGCGGTGCCGCT
The DNA here is from genome assembly GCA_963728815.1 of uncultured Actinomycetota bacterium. Lineage (GTDB taxonomy): Bacteria > Actinomycetota > Actinomycetes > Mycobacteriales > Mycobacteriaceae > Mycobacterium. The sequence continues at coordinate 39,037 of CAVSLH010000004.1, read as the reverse complement.
AGATGACCCGGCCGCGCGCGGTGCTGCGCAGCGCCTGCGGTAGCACACGCGAAATGGCGTACAGCGCATAGGCTTCCGGAGCGACCGGACGGATCGGCTTGTTCTTCTTGACCGACGACAAGATCGCGCTGGCAACCTTGTCCGGCCCGTAGCGGCGCAACGCGAACATCTTGTCCAGCTGCCCCCGTCGGCCGTCGACCTGCTCGCTTTTCGCCGCCGGTGCGTCGATGCGGGTGGCCTGAATGATGTTGGTGTTGATCACACCGGGGCAGATCGTGGTCAGCCCGATCCCGGCGGCGTCAAATTCGGCCCGCAGGCAGTCAGAGAACATGAAGGTCGCGGCCTTGGAAGTGCAGTAAGCGCTCAGCGACTGCAGCGGGGCGTAGGCGGCCATCGACGACACGTTGACGATGTGCCCGCCGGTGCCACGCTCCACCAGCCGCCGCCCGAATGCCCGACAGCCGTTGACCACGCCGCCGAGATTGACCTCCAGTACGCGGTCGAACTGCTCGGGCGGGGTGTCCAGGAACCGCCCCGCCTGCCCGATGCCGGCGTTGTTGACCACGATGTCGGGGACGCCGTGTTCAGCGCTGACCCGCTCGGCGAAGGCCTCGACCGCCTCGGCGTCCGACACGTCGAGCACGTAGGCGTACGCGACACCGCCGCGCGCGGCGATCTGTGCTGCGGTGTCCTTGACGGCGGCCTCGTCGATATCGCTGACCACCACCTCGGCGCCCTCCCGCGCGAAGGCAAACGCCGTCTCCCGGCCAATCCCGCTGCCCGCGCCGGTGACCGACACCAGGGTGTCGCCGAAGTACTCACGGGCACGCCCTACCTGCGCCCGCAGCAGCGCGCGGCTTGGCTGTTTGCCTTTGGCGACGTCGGCGAAGTCGTGCACCGCGGCAGCCAGCACCTGCGGGTGCGACATCGGTGAAAAATGACCGGCTTTGATGTCGCGCCGCCACAGCCGCGGCACCCAGCGCGCGGTCTCGTCGTACGCGTAGGGCCGCACATACGGGTCTTTGGTGTTGACGATGAGCTGCACCGGCACGTCGACAATCTGGACAGGGTGGTCGCGCCGGCTGCTGGAGAACGATCGAAAGTAGTTGGCGCGGTAGGTCTTCACCGAATGGGCGGCATCCCTGGCCAAGTTATCGGAGTGATGGATCTGGTCGTCGGGAATGTTGTCGACCATGTTGCGGCGGATCGCCGCGATCGACAGCGTCAACCGAAGGGACAGCGGCGCCAGCACCGGTATCGAAAACAGCGCCATGTAGCTGAACCTCAGTGCCTGGCTGATCGCCCGCACAAACTTTCGCGGGCGCCACGGCCGCCGCAGCCCGCTAAACATGTAATCGACCAGCTGGTCCTGACTCGGGCCGGATACCGAAGTGAACGACGCGACCCGGTCACTGGCACCGGGGCGGGTCAGGTACTCCCACACGCCAACCGAGCCCCAGTCGTGGGCCAGCACGTGGACCGGCCGGCCGGGGCTCAGCTCGCCGGTCACCGCGGCGAAGTCGTCAGCGAAACGGGCCATGGTGTACGCCGAGACAGGCTTGGGCACCGACGACAGGCCGACACCGCGATTGTCATACCGGATGATCCGGAACCGGTCGTCCAGCAGCGGGACGACACCGTCCCACAACACGTGCGAGTCGGGAAAACCGTGCACCAGCACGACGGTCGGGCCCTCTGGGTTGCCTTCTTCGTAGACCGCGATGCGGATACCGTCCGCGCTGTCGACGAACTGCTGGGGTACCTGTTGTATTGCCGGCATCCGACCTCCGCCCACCCACGACTTGCTGTGACCTACCAGTCGCCACACCGTAGCAAGCGCGTTCGGCTGTCCCCGCGTCCTGGCGGGATGTCAGAAACGACGCCTGCAGCAACCCGAGAGCGCTCGCCCTGGATGTGTGCCGCCGAAGGCGCAGTGACAGGATAGTTTCGACATCTACTTGGGTTCCACACCTGGTACACCACGGTGTGCTAAGCCAGATGTCGGCCTGAGCCGACCGACGAGTGATCGAGGAGTCAAAAAGATGGCCTTCTCCGTCCAGATGCCCGCACTTGGTGAGAGCGTCACCGAGGGAACGGTCACCCGCTGGCTCAAGCAGGAAGGCGACACGGTCGAGCTCGACGAGCCTCTCGTCGAGGTGTCGACCGACAAGGTCGACACCGAAATCCCGTCGCCGGCCGCGGGCGTGCTGACCAAAATCATCGCCCAGGAGGACGACACCGTCGAGGTTGGCGGCGACCTGGCCGTTATCGGCGACGCTTCGGAAGGCGGCGCTGAAGCGCCTGCCGAAACGCCAAGCCAACCGGAACCCGAGCCTGAGCCCGCAGCGCCACCCCAACCGGAACCCGAGGCTGAGGCTGAGCCGGCGGCGCCGGCCCAGAAGGAACCCGAGCCTGAGCCCGAACCGGCAGCGCCGGCCCAGCAGGCTTCCGGTGGGGGCACCACGACGCCGGTGCTGATGCCCGAACTCGGCGAGTCGGTCACCGAGGGCACCGTGACTCGCTGGCTCAAGAAGGTCGGAGATTCGGTTCAGGTTGACGAACCGCTGGTGGAAGTGTCCACCGACAAGGTGGACACCGAGATTCCGTCACCGGTGGCCGGCGTCCTGGTCAGCATCACCGCGGACGAGGACGCTACCGTCCCGGTTGGCGGAGAGCTGGCACAGATCGGCGTGGCTTCCGACACTGGCGCCGCGCCCGCCCCAGCTCCCACGCCCAAGCCTGAACCCAAGCCCGAACCCCAGCCTCTAGCCGCGGCACAACCCGAACCTGCCGCCAAACCGGCCCCCCCGCCGGAGCCCCCGCCAGCGCCTGCGCCAAAGGCCGAACCCGCACCGCCCCAGCCGGCGGCGGCGGAGACCGGAGCCGATGGCGCGCCGTATGTGACCCCGCTGGTGCGAAAACTGGCCACCGAAAACAACATCGACCTCGCCGAGGTGATAGGCACCGGCGTGGGCGGCCGCATCCGCAAGCAGGACGTGCTGGCCGCAGCTGAGCAAAGAGAACGGCAAAAAGAACAAGCAAAGCAGGCGCCGGCACCCGCCGCGCCGACGCCCGGACAAGCTCCCGCCGCTGCGGCCGCTGTTACGAAAGCCCCTGGAGCCGCGCCCACTGCGGCGCCCGCACTGGCTCACCTGCGGGGCACCACGCAAAAGGCCAGCCGGATCCGTCAGATCACCGCCAACAAGACCCGCGAATCCCTGCAGGCCACGGCACAACTCACCCAGACCCACGAGGTAGACATGACCAAGATCGTGGGGTTGCGGGCCCGGGCCAAGACCGCGTTTGCCGAGCGCGAGGGTGTGAACCTGACCTTCCTCCCGTTCATCGCCAAGGCCGTGATCGACGCCCTCAAAATTCATCCCAATATCAACGCCAGCTACAACGAAGACACCAAAGAGATCACCTACTACGACGCCGAGCACCTCGGCTTCGCCGTCGACACCGACCAGGGCCTGCTCTCCCCCGTCATCCACAATGCCGGCGACTTGTCGCTGGCCGGGCTGGCCAGAGCGATTGCCGATATCGCCGCCCGAGCACGGTCGGGCAACTTGAAACCCGACGAATTGTCCGGTGGCACTTTCACCATCACCAACATCGGCAGCCAGGGGGCGTTATTCGACACCCCGATCCTGGTTCCGCCGCAAGCCGCCATGTTGGGCACCGGCGCTATCGTCAAACGCCCGCGGGTAGTAGTCGATGCCAGCCGCAACGAATCGATCGGGGTCCGCTCGATTTGCTATCTCCCGCTGACCTATGACCACCGGCTGATCGACGGCGCCGATGCCGGACGCTTCCTCACCACCATCAAGCACCGGCTCGAAGAGGGAGCATTCGAGGCCGATCTAGGGCTGTGAGAACGTGGCCAATGCCGTTGTCGCGATAGCCGGTTCGTCCGGCCTGATCGGCTCGGCTTTGGCCGCCGCACTTCGTGCTGCCGACCACCCGGTGCTTCGCATCGTGCGCCGGACGCCGGCGAATTCCGAGGAACTGCACTGGAATCCCGAGAGCGGCGAGTTCGATGCCGACGCGCTGACCGAGGTCGACGCCGTCGTCAACCTGTGCGGCGTCAGTATCGGCCAGCGTCGGTGGTCGGGCGCCTTCAAGCAGAGTCTTCGCGACAGCCGCATCGCACCCACTGAAGTGTTGTCCGCTGCGGTCGCCGACGCCGGCATTGAAACCCTGATCAATGCCAGCGCGGTGGGCTACTACGGAAACACCAAAGACCGCGTGGTCGACGAAAACGACCGGGCGGGTACGGGTTTCCTGGCGCAGCTGTGCGAAGACTGGGAAGCCGCCACACTGCCGGCCCAGTATGGCGGCACCCGGGTTGTGCTGGCCCGCACCGGTCTGGTGCTGGCCCCGGCCGGTGGTGCACTGCGCCAGATGCGGCCGCTGTTCTCGTCGGGCCTCGGCGCCCGGCTGGGCAGCGGCCGTCAGTACATGTCATGGATCAGCCTCGAGGACGTGGTGCGGGCGCTGCTGTTCGCCATCTCGCAACCCACGTTGTCCGGTCCGGTGAACCTGACCGGACCCGCTCCGGTCACCAACGCCGAATTCACCACCGCATTCGGCAGCGCGGTTAACCGCCCCACACCGCTGACGCTGCCCGGCTTCGCCGTGCGGGCCGTGCTTGGAGAGTTCGCCGACGAGGGGCTGCTCATCGGTCAGCGCGCCATCCCCTCCGCGCTGGAGCGCGCTGGTTTCCAGTTCCACCACAACACCATTGGCGAGGCGCTCGACTACGCGACCGCCCGGCGCGACCACGATTAGACCCGTTTGCCAGCGACCGCGGCGTCGCCGGGCGGACCCGGGCCGAGTACCGTCACGAGCGTGATGGATTCCATCCGGTCTTCGATCAGGTCGCAGCCGACCGCGATCGACGTCCGCCAATTGGGGACGGTCGAATATCGCACCGCCTGGCAGCTGCAGCGCGACCTGGCCGAAGCCAGGATCGCTGGTGGCAGCGACACGCTGCTGCTGCTGGAGCACCCGCCGGTCTACACCGCCGGACGGCGCACCCAGCCGCACGAACGACCAGACCCATCCGTCCAAGGCACTCCAGTCGTCGACACCGATCGCGGCGGCAAGATCACCTGGCATGGTCCAGGGCAACTGGTCGGCTACCCGATCATCGGGTTGGCCGAACCGCTCGATGTGGTCAATTACGTTCGGCGCCTTGAGGAATCGCTGATCAAGGTGTGCGGCGACCTGGGCCTGGACACGAGGCGAGTCGAGGGCCGGTCCGGGGTGTGGGTGGCGGGCAGCGCCGGCCGGCCCGAGCGCAAAGTCGCCGCCATCGGCGTCCGAGTGGCGCGTGCCACCACACTGCACGGGTTTGCGCTCAATTGTGATTGTGATCTGGACGCGTTCACGACCATCGTGCCGTGCGGCATCAGCGATGCCGGGGTGACGTCGTTGTCCGCCGAACTCGGACGCAGGGTCGCTGTCGACGATGTCCGGTCGGCGGTCGCCGATGCCGTCTGCGACGCCCTGGACGGCCGGCTGGCCCTTACCTGGCAGCCCACCCCTACCCGCGTAGCATCGACAATGTGACGGTCGCGCCCGAAGGCCGCAAATTGCTGCGGCTTGAAGTACGTAATGCGCAGACCCCGATCGAGCCCAAGCCGCCGTGGATCAAAGTCCGCGCCCGGATGGGGCCGGAGTACACCAAGCTGAAGAGCCTGGTCCGGCGGGAGGGCCTGCACACCGTCTGCGAAGAAGCCGGCTGCCCCAATATCTTCGAATGCTGGGAGGACCGGGAAGCCACCTTCCTGATCGGTGGTGACCAATGCACACGCCGTTGCGACTTCTGCCAGATCGACACCGGAAAGCCCGCCGCCCTGGACCGCGACGAGCCGCGGCGGGTCGCTGAGAGTGTGCGAACCATGGGGCTGCGCTATGCCACCGTCACCGGCGTGGCCCGCGACGACCTGCCCGACGGCGGGGCCTGGCTGTACGACGCGACCGTGCGCACCATCAAAGAACTCAACCCATCGACCGGCGTAGAACTGTTGATCCCCGACTTCAACGGCGAGCCCGCCAGGCTTGCCGAGGTCTTCGAATCCCGCCCGGAAGTGTTGGCGCACAACGTCGAAACCGTACCCCGTATCTTCAAACGGATTCGGCCCGCCTTCACCTACCAGCGCAGTCTGGACGTGCTCACCGCCGCGCGCGACTTCGGCCTGGTCACCAAGAGCAACCTGATCCTCGGCCTGGGCGAAACCCCCGACGAGGTGCGCACGGCCCTGGCCGATCTGCGTGATGCCGGCTGCGACATCGTCACCGTCACCCAATATCTGCGTCCCTCGACACGCCACCACCCGGTCGAACGCTGGGTGAGGCCCGAGGAGTTCGTCGAGTACGCGCAGTACGCCGAAGGGCTGGGTTTCTCGGGGGTGTTGGCCGGGCCGCTGGTGCGGTCGTCGTACCGGGCACGTCGGCTCTACGAGCAAGCGCGTGCCTCCTCGCCATCGCGTTAACCGGCGCTTACGTATTGTTGATGACTATGGCTAAATCCCGAAATGCCGCTGCGAACAAGGCCGCCAGGGCGGAGGCAAAGGCCGCCGGCAAGGCCGCCGCTCGGCAGCGCCGCGCTCAGCTGTGGCAGGCGTTCACCATGCAGCGCAAGGAGGACAAGCGCCTGCTGCCGTACATGATCGGCGCCTTCGTGCTGATCGTGGGCGTGTCGGTGGCAGTCGGTGTGTGGGCCGGCGGCTTCACCATGATCACCATGATCCCGCTCGGCGTGGTGCTAGGCGCGCTGGTGGCGTTCATCATCTTCACTCGGCGCGCCCAGCGAAGCATCTTCCGCCAAGCCGAAGGCCAAACCGGCGCGGCGGCGTGGGCGCTGGACAATCTGCGCGGCAAGTGGCGGGTGAGCCCGGGTGTGGCCGCCACCGGCCACTTCGACGCGGTGCATCGGGTGATCGGCCGGCCTGGCGTCATCTTCGTCGCCGAGGGATCCGCGGCCCGGGTCAAACCGCTGCTGGCCCAGGAGAAAAAGCGCATCGCACGATTGGTCGGCGACGTGCCGATCTACGACATCATCGTCGGCAACGGCGAAGGCGAGGTTCCGCTGGCCAAATTGGAGCGCCATCTCACCCGCCTTCCTGCCAACATCACCGTCAAACAAATGGACACGCTGGAGTCGCGGTTGGCCGCGCTGGGTTCGCGGACCGGAGCCGGCGTGATGCCGAAGGGACCGCTGCCCAACGCCGGCAAGTTGCGCGGCGTGCAGCGCACGGTGCGGCGCAAGTAGTGCGCTGCGCGGCGACGATGCCTGCCGCGCGGCGGCACGAGGTGGGGGTCCCCCCAGGCGCGTAGCGCCGAGGGGGCGAGCCGGGCAATCAATCCGGCGCTCAGCGCCGCACCACCGCCGTGCGGGTCACCCGATCGTGCAGCCCGCGCCCGTCCGAATCGACGAACAACGGCGGGATTATCACCCCGATGAGCAGCCCCCGCACCGCCAACCGGCCAAACCCGATAGGCAGGCGGCCGTCCACCGCCACCACCTCGAGACTCAGGGCCAACTGACCTGGTGTGAACCCGAACAGCCGCACCGCCACCACGCCGAGCAGAAACCAGATGACCAAGATCGCGGTCGGCAATATCGCCTCGGAGATAACGCCGACCCCCAGGGCCAGCAGCGCCAGGCCGTAGGAGATCAGCCAGTCGATCAGCAGCGCCGCCAACCGGCGTCCCATCGGTGCCAGTGAACCCGGCCCGCTCTCCGGCAAGCCGAGATTCCCGCCGGGATATCCGGGGCGTGACCCCAGAGTCATCGGCCGGTTCCTGTGGCCCGGCTCACTTCCCCGCCACGCACGGGCATCTTCTCGGCGCGCGGCCGGGCCGACCCGCTGCGCCTGGGCACCGGACCAGATACGATCTTGCGGTCCATGCCGCTCACAATAGAGCCCGCGGGAGACCCGGCCTCATTTGTGGGCGGCACGGTCACGTAACCTCTGCGCAACAACGGGTTGACTGACGGGCAATATCAGCTCCATAGCGTCAGGCCGCGGATCACCAAGTAAAGGAGCACATCAGTGACAGATATGACGCCCGACGACGTCTTCAAGCTCGCCAAGGACGAGGAAGTCCAGTACGTCGACGTCCGGTTCTGCGACCTCCCCGGCGTCATGCAGCACTTCACAATTCCGGCTTCGGCATTCGACGAGAGCCTGTTCGAGAACGGCGTGGCCTTTGACGGCTCGTCGATCCGCGGGTTCCAGGCCATCCACGAATCCGACATGCTGCTGCTGCCTGATCCGAACACCGCGCAAGTCGACCCATTCCGCGAGGCCAAGACGCTCAACCTCAACTTCTTCGTGCATGACCCGTTCACCCTTGAGCCGTACTCGCGCGACCCGCGCAATATCGCCCGCAAGGCCGAGAGCTACCTGGCCAGCACCGGCATCGCCGACACCGCGTACTTCGGCGCCGAGGCCGAGTTCTACATCTTCGACTCGGTGAGCTTCGACTCGCGCGTCAACGGCGCGTTCTACGAGGTGGACGCGATCTCGGGGTGGTGGAACACCGGCAGCGCCACCGAGATTGACGGCAGCCCCAACCGCGGCTACAAGACCCGCCCCAAGGGCGGATACTTCCCGGTGGCCCCCAACGACCAGTACGTCGACCTGCGCGACAAGATGCTGACCAACCTGATCAACGCCGGCTTCATTCTGGAGAAGGGCCACCACGAGGTGGGCAGCGGCGGGCAGGCCGAGATCAACTATCAGTTCAACTCGCTGCTGCACGCCGCGGACGATATGCAGTTGTACAAGTACATCGTCAAAAACACCGCGTGGCAGAACGGCAAGACCGTCACGTTCATGCCCAAGCCGCTGTTCGGCGACAACGGCTCCGGTATGCACACTCATCAGTCGCTGTGGAAGAACGGCAGCCCGCTGATGTACGACGAGGCGGGGTATGCCGGTCTGTCGGATACCGCCCGCCACTACATCGGCGGCCTGCTGCACCACGCGCCGTCGCTGCTCGCCTTCACGAACCCGACGGTCAACTCCTACAAGCGGCTGGTTCCGGGCTATGAAGCCCCGATCAACCTGGTCTACAGCCAGCGCAACCGGTCGGCGTGCGTGCGCATCCCGATTACCGGCAGCAACCCGAAGGCCAAGCGGCTGGAGTTCCGGAGCCCCGACTCGTCGGGCAACCCGTATCTGGCGTTCTCTGCCATGCTGATGGCGGGCCTGGACGGTATCAAGAACAAGATCGAGCCGCAGGCGCCGGTCGACAAGGATCTCTACGAGCTGCCACCGGAAGAGGCCGCGAACATCCCGCAGACGCCGACCCAGCTGTCCGATGTGATCGACCGTCTCGAAGCCGACCACGAATATCTCACCGAGGGCGGCGTGTTCACACCTGACCTGATCGAGACGTGGATCGCCTTCAAGCGGGAGAACGAGATCGAGCCGGTCAACATCCGGCCGCATCCGTACGAATTCGCGCTCTATTACGACGTATAACCCGGGAAGCGCCGAAACTTAAACCAGGGCGCGCGTTGTCGGCGCGTCGTCGCCGCTGGTTAAGTATCGCGGACTTCGGCGTGCAGCCGCCAAACCTCTAGCCGTCGAGCGCGAGGTCCTTGCGGAAGCGCTGCATGCCGTCGATCTTGTCGTGCAGGGAGGCATCGGGCCCGGCGTAGAACATCCACGGCATCGTGATGATGCCGGTGATACCGGCATCAGCGGCGCGCCGATAGTCGGCGATGGTGAAGGCGTCGGTGAGCGGCGTCAGGATGGTGAAATCGTTTAGCGACAGCCCGTTTTCGATGCGCAGCTCCCGCAGCCGGCCCACCGCCTCGATGGCGCGATCGGTCTTGATCAGGTCACCGATCCAGCCGTCGTGCCGGGCGGCGCGGCGCAGTGCGGCGTCACTGAGCCCGCCAACATAGACCGGTATCGGCGGCGGGGTTGGCTGCATCTCCAGACGCGGTGTCCGGTAGAACTCGCCGTCGAATTCCGTCCAGCCCGGTTCCCACAGCGCTCGCATCAAGTCGAGGATCTCGTCGGTGCGTTTGCCGCGGGCAGCGAACTGCTCACCCATCAAGGCGAATTCCTCCTTGCACCAGCCGACGCCGATGCCGAGCTCGACCCGGCCGGACGCCAAAAGGGCCGCGGTGCCAATGGCTTTGGCCGCCGAGTAGGGGTTGCGCATCGCGGGGATGTAGACGGTGGTGACGAACCGGACCCGTGTCGTGACCTGGGCAAGGGCGCCCACGAGAACCCAGGGATCGGGCCAGTCGGTGAAAGGCTGCCACCGTCGTTGCCCGTCTTTGGTGTACGGGTACGGGGTGTCCAGGGTCTCCAGGTTGACGACGTGGTCCGGGATCCCGATGCCGTCGTAGCCGAGGTCGTCGGCAGCCTTGCCGACCTCGATGATCTCCCGGGTGTTCAGGAAGGCGCTGCTGATATAGAACTTCATTCGGCCTCCCGTGCCCACGCCGGCTGGATGAAGACATCTTCGGCCTCCACGGTGATCCCGGCAGCATCCGAAATAAAGCCGCGCGCAAAGGTTTTGACAGCCTCGGTACGGTCGACGAAGGCCTCGGCACGAAGCGGTCCCAGTGGGGTCCCGCGCAGATACTTCACCGTGATGGTTCCGGTGAAGCGCGGCTTGGTCATCCCCTGGCTGGCCGCCTCCCCGAGGATATGGTCGAGCACCAGGGCGCTGACTCCACCGTGCACCAGGGTGGGCGGGCCCTCGTAGGCCGACCCGAGGACGAACTCGCTCCAGCACCGTCCGTCGTCCTCGTGGTGGACGACCATCGGCGGGGCTATCGGATTGCACAGGCCGATCGCCGCATTACCCAACGGAAGCGGATGACCGTCGATGACATAGCTCATGCCGGCTGGCCGGGTCTTTTCGCGCAACGACCGGGTCACCGCCTCGATGGCCGCCCGGGCGTCCTCGACGACGTCGTCGTCGGCCTGGGTCCAGATGGTGGCGTCGATAAGCTCCCGAACGGCCTCGGTCAGCGGCGCGTACAGAGTCTTCACCCGATCAAGCTCGGCGGCGCTCAACACCTCGAAAGTGGCCCCGAACCCGGCCGTGTTTTGGCTCAATTCCCGAACACCTTGCGCACCACCGCTTTTGCGCGCCGCGTCACCCGCAGATAGTTGTCCAGGAATTCGCTGCCGTCGTCGGTTGGCCAGCCTGCGGCAACCGCCACCGCATTGAGCTGGCGTCCGGGTCCCGGCAGCTGGTCGGTGGGCCTACCACGAACCAGGACGAGCGCGTTGCGGGCCCGTGTGGCGGTCAGCCAGGCCTGCCGCAGCAGGTCCACGTCCGCCACCGGAACCAGGTCGGCCGCGGCGATCGCGTCCAGGGATTCCAGCGTCGAGGTGTTGTGCAGGGCCGGGATTTGGTGCGCGTGGCGCAGTTGCATCAGCTGCACGGTCCATTCGATGTCGGCCAGTCCCCCGCGGCCCAGCTTGGTGTGCGTGTTGGGGTCGGCGCCGCGGGGCAGCCGCTCGGATTCGACGCGGGCTTTCATGCGGCGAATCTCGTGCACCGCCTCGGCTGACACACCGTCGGGCGGATAACGCGTCTTGTCGGCCATCAGCAGGAACCGCTGGCCCAGATCCGCGTCGCCGGCGACCGCGTGCGCGCGCAGCAGGGCCTGGATTTCCCACGGCTGTGCCCACTGCTCGTAATACGCCGCATAGGCCCCCAACGTGCGGACCAACGGACCGGCGCGGCCCTCGGGCCGCAGATTGGCGTCGACTTCCAGCGGCGGGTCGACGCTGGGAGTCCCCAGCAGCGTCCGAACCTGCTCGGCGATCGAACCCGACCACCGCAACGCCAGTGAATCCTCCACCCCACTGGCCGGCTCGCAGACGAACATCACGTCGGCATCGGACCCGTAGCCCAGTTCGGAGCCCCCTAGTCGGCCCATGCCAATGACCGCGATGGCCGCCGGTGCCTTGCCGTCTTCGGGCAGGTTGGCCCGCATCATGGCGTCCAGAGCGGCCTGCAGCACGGCCACCCACACCGACGTGAGCGCCTTGCACACCTCGGTGACCTCGAGCAAGCCCAGCAGGTCCGCGGAACCGACGCGGGCCAGCTCACGACGGCGCAGTCCGCGCGCAGCGGCGATGGCCCGCACCGGGTCCGGGTGGCGGCCCGCCGAGGTGATCAGCCCGCGGGCAACCGCGGCAGGCTCGGTCTCGAGCAGTTTCGGGCCGGCCGGCCCGTCCCCGTATTGCTGAATGATCTCGGGTGCGCGCATCAGCAGATCCGGCACATACGCAGATGTCCCCAGCACATGCATCAGCCGCTTGGCGACCGCGGGCTTGTCACGCAGGGTGGACAGGTACCAACTTTGGGTCGCCAGCGCCTCACTGAGTCGCCGGTAGGCCAACAGGCCGCCGTCGGGGTCGGGAGCGTACGACATCCAGTCCAGCAGCCTGGGCAACAGCACCGACTGCACTCGGCCACGCCGTCCGCTCTGGTTGACCAGCACCGACATGTGGTTCAACGCGGTCTGCGGGCCCTCGTAGCCCAGCGCAGCCAGCTGCCGTTCCGCGGCCTGCGACGTCATGCCATGGACGATTTCCAGGCCGGCCGGCCCGATCGACTCCAACAGCGGCTGATAGAAGAGCTTGGCGTGCAGCCGGGACACCCGCACGTTCTGGTGCTTGAGCTCCTCGCGCAGCACCCCCGCCGCGTCGTGTCGGCCGTCGGGCCGGATATGGGCCGCCCGCGCCAGCCAGCGCACGGCCTCGTCATCGGTTTCCTCGGGCAGCATATGGGTGCGCTTGAGCCGCTGCAGCTGCAGCCGGTGCTCGAGCAGCCGGAGGAACTCATAGGACGCGGTCAGGTTCGCCGCGTCCTCACGCCCGATGTAGCCGCCCTCGCTCAACGCAGCCAGCGCATCCACCGTGGAGGCTACGTGCAGCGACTCGTCGCTGCGGCCGTGCACCAGCTGTAGCAGCTGCACGGCGAACTCCACGTCCCGCAAACCGCCGCTGCCGAGTTTGAGTTCGCGGCCGCGGACATCGGCGGGAACCAGCTGCTCCACTCGCCGTCGCATGGCCTGCACTTCGACCACGAAATCCTCACGCTCGCAGGCGATCCAGACCATCGGCATCAACGCGTCCAGGTAGCGCTGGCCGAGTTCGGCGTCGCCAACCGCTGCTCGGGCTTTCAGCAGCGCCTGGAACTCCCAGGTCTTCGCCCAGCGCTGGTAGTAGGCGATATGCGACTCGACCGTGCGGACCAGCTCACCGTTGCGGCCCTCCGGCCGCAGCCCGGCATCCACCTGGAAGAACGCCGCCGAGGCGACCCGCATCATCTCGCTGGCCACGCGGGCGCTGAGCGAGTCGGCGTGCTCGGCGACGAAGATGACGTCGACGTCGCTGACGTAGTTCAGCTCGCGGGCACCGCATTTGCCCATCGCGATGACCGCCAGCCGCGGTGGTGTGCGGTCACCGCACACGGTTGCCTCGGCCACCCGCAGCGCGGCCGCCAGCGCGGCGTCCGCGGTGTCCGCGAGCTGGGCGGCGACCAGGGTGAACGGCAGCACCGGCTCGTCCTCGACCGTCGCGACCAGGTCGAGTGCGGCCAGCACCAAGAGGTGGTCGCGGTACAAGCTGCGCAATCGGGGTACGGCCGAGCCCGGCGCACCCGATGTTTCGTCGACGCATGCGCTGAACGCCTGGCTCAGCTGGTCGTGAGACGGCAATTTGACCCTGCCCCGCAAAAGCTTCCAGGACTGCGGATGGGCGACCAGGTGATCGCCCAGAGCCAGCGACGAGCCCAGCACGGCGAACAGCCGTCCGCGCAGGCCGCGATCGGTGAGCAGAGCGGTGTTGAGCTCGTCCCATCCGGTGTCTGGGTTTTCGGACAGCCGAACCAACGCTCGCAGCGCGGCGTCGGCGTCCGGCGCGCGCGACAGCGACCACAACAGGTCGACGTGTGCCCGGTCGTCGTGGTCATACCAACCCAGCTGTGCCAGGCGCTCGCCCGCAGGAGGGTCGATCAATCCAAGCCGTCCGACGCTAGGCAGCCTGGGGCGCTGCGTCGCGGGTTTGGTCACGATCACGACGGTAGCGCAACCCGCCCACCGGTCGGACCGACCGGCGATTATTTTGGCTACAAGGACAGATAAGTCTTCAGCTCGTACGGCGTGACATGGCTGCGGTAGTTCGACCACTCTGTGCGCTTGTTGCGCAAGAAGAAGTCAAAAACGTGCTCCCCCAAGGCTTCCGCTACGAGCTCGGAGGCCTCCATGGCCCGAAGCGCACTGTCCAGACTGGACGGCAGCTCGCGGTACCCCATCGTGCGGCGTTCCTCGGGCGTGAGGTCCCACACGTTGTCCTCGGCCTGCGGCCCCAGCACGTAGCCCTTCTCCACCCCACGCAATCCGGCGGCCAGCAGCACGGCGAACGCCAGGTAGGGGTTGCACGCCGAATCCGGGCTCCGTACCTCGACCCGTCGCGACGACGTCTTGTGCGGCGTGTACATCGGCACCCGCACCAAGGCGGACCGGTTGGCAGCCCCCCACGAGGCGGCGGTGGGCGCCTCACCGCCGACCACCAGCCGCTTGTAGGAGTTGACCCACTGATTAGTGACCAAACTGATCTCAGAGGCGTGCTCCAGGATCCCGGCGATGAACGACTTGCCCACGTCCGAGAGCTGCAGCGGATCGTCGTCGCTGTGGAAGGCGTTGACGTCGCCCTCGAACAGGCTCATGTGGGTGTGCATCGCCGAGCCGGGGTGTTGCCCGAACGGCTTGGGCATGAACGACGCCCGCGCGCCGTTCTCGATCGCGACTTCCTTGATGACGTAGCGGAACGTCATCACGTTGTCGGCCATCGACAGCGCGTCGGCGAAGCGCAGGTCGATCTCCTGCTGGCCCGGCGCGCCTTCGTGGTGACTGAACTCCACCGAGATGCCCATGAATTCCAGGGCATCGATCGCGCTCCGGCGAAAGTTCGAGGCGGAGTCATGCACCGCTTGGTCGAAATAGCCGGCGTTGTCGATCGGAATGGGCGTCGACCCGTCGTCGGGACCGGGCTTCAGCAGGAAGAATTCGATTTCCGGATGCACATAGCAGGAGAAACCAAGGTCGTTGGCCTTGGTCAGTTGACGCCGCAGCACGTGCCGCGGGTCCGCCCACGATGGCGAGCCGTCCGGCATGGTGATGTCGCAGAACATCCGCGCGGAGTGGTGGTGGCCGGAGGCGGTGGCCCAGGGCAGCACCTGGAAGGTCGACGGATCCGGGTGCGCAACGGTGTCGGATTCCGAGACCCGCGCGAAGCCCTCGATCGAGGATCCGTCGAAGCCGATCCCCTCCTCGAAGGCGCCCTCCAGCTCGGCGGGGGCGATCGCGACCGACTTGAGGAAACCGAGCACGTCTGTGAACCAGAGCCGGACGAAGCGGATGTCCCGTTCCTCTAACGTGCGGAGGACGAATTCCTTCTGTCGATCCATAACTCGCACAGTATGCAATAGCTGTTAAAACTGTGTTACCGATGCCAGCCCAGACGCGTTGCGGACTTCTCCGTTACTGCTGACACCGCAAAAACGGCGGTGGCAATGTCAAGTCGACGAAGTAGCGCACCACCGCTGTATCCACGCACTGGTTACCGTCGAAGACGATGGTGTGCTGGGTCCCGTCGTAAGTGATCAGCGGGGCGCCCAGCTGGCGGGCCAGGTCTACCCCGGCCTGATACGGCGTGGCCGGGTCGCGCGTCGTGGAGACGACGACGACCTTGCCCAGCGCGACCGGCGGCGCGGGGTGCGGCGCCGACGTCGCCGGCACCGGCCACAGCGCGCAGATATCGCGGGGCGCGTTCCCGGTGAACTGCCCGTAGCTGAGGAACGGAGCAGCCTGGCGGATCTGTTGATCGGCGGCCACCCAGCTCGCCGAATCCGTTGGCGCCGGCGCGTCGACACAACGGATCGCGTTGAACGCGTCCTGGTCGTTGGTGTAGTGCCCATTTTTGTTGCGGCCGTCGTAGTCGTCCGCGAGCATCAGCAGGTCGCCCGCGTCAGTGCCGCGCTGCAGCCCAAGGAGACCACTGGTCAGGTACTTCCAGTGCTGCGGCGTGTAGAGCGCGTTGATGGTGCCGGTGGTCGCGTCGGCGTAGCCAAGCCCACGCGGATCCGACGTCTTACCCGGCTTGGTGGCCAGCGGGTCGACCAGGGCGTGGTACCGGTTGACCCATTGGGTCGGGTCGGTGCCCAGCGGGCAGGCCGGCGAGCGGGCGCAGTCGGCGGCGTAGTCGTTGAAAGCGGTCTGGAATCCCGCCATTTGGTCGATGTTTTCCTGGATTGGGCCGACGGTCGGGTCGATGGCGCCGTCGAGCACCATCGCCCGTACATGGTCGCTGAACCGCTCGAGGTAGGCGGTGCCTAACTGGGTGCCGTAGCTGTAGCCGAGGTAGTTGATCTGATCGTCGCCGAGTGCCTGTCGAACCATGTCCATGTCGCGCGCGGCGGACGGGGTGCCGGCGTTCGCCAGGAACCCGGTGCCCATCCGGTCAACGCACTCCTGGGCCAACTGCTTGTAGATCTGCTCGATGTGCGCCACACCGGCCGGGCTGTAGTCGACCATCGCTTCGCGCCGGTAGGCGTCGAACTCGGCGTCGGTGCGACACCGCAGCGCCGGGGTTGAGTGGCCGACCCCTCTCGGGTCGAAGCCCACCAGATCGAAGTGCCGGATGATGTCGGTGTCTTGGAGATCTCCTGCCATCCCGGCGACCATGTCAACCGCGGAAGCCCCAGGTCCTCCCGGATTGATCAGCAGCGATCCGATCCGCTGACCAGTCGCGGGCACCCGGATCACTGCCAACCTGGCTTGCGCCCCATCGGGATTGGCGTAGTCGACTGGGACGGACACCGTTGTGCACTTTGCGGTGGGGACGTCACTGGTGTCGTCAAGGAACTCGCTGCAGCTGCCCCAGTTCTGCGGCGGAGCCGCGGCGGGCTGCGGCGTCTGGGTCTGACCGGCACCGGGTTCCGGAGTGGCGCCGGCCACCGGCAGTGCCATTGCGGGTTGCCCTGCAAGCAGCAGCCCAAACGAAAGCAGCGCCGAGCTCAACGGTCTCAGGCGCGACATGGCTGTCATCGTTGCACCTTCGAATACCCGCGGCGGCGCGAAAAGGTCACGCCTTGGTCTCGTATCTACCGCCAGGCAGCGGTGATTTCGCCGAGCGTGTAACCACGGAGGAAAATCGGCGGCCGAAATTTCGCCCTGACGTCACGCTCGGCGAAGCCACGCTTAGCACTTTGCGCCGCTCGGCGGTGTGGTGCCGCCGATCAGATACTCCGTCACGTAGTTGTCAATACAGCTGTCGCCCTGGAAGACCACTGTGTGCTGGGTTCCGTCGAAGGTAAGCAGCGAACCGCGAAGCTGGTTCGCCAGGTCGACCCCGGCCTTATACGGTGTGGCCGGATCATGAGTGGTTGACACCACCACGGTCGGCGCCAGTCCGGGCGCCGAGACGGCGTGCGGCTTGCTGGTCGGTGGCACCGGCCAGAACGCGCAGGTGCCCAGCGGCGCGTCACCGGTGAACGTCCCGTAGCTCATGAACGGTGCGACCTCCCGTGAGCGGCGGTCTTCGTCAATGACCTTGGCCCGGTCCGTAATAGCGGGCTGGTCAACGCAATTGATCGCCACCCGCGCGTCGGTGGCATTGGTGTAATGGCCGTGCGAGTCGCGACGCATATACATATCGGCCAGCGCCAGCAGGGTGTCTCCGTGGTGGTCGACAAGCTCGGTCAGGCCGTCGGCCAGGTGGTGCCACAGGGTCGGTGAGTACAACGCCATGATGGTGCCCACGATGGCGTCGCTGTAGCTCAATCCGCGCGGGTCGGTTGTCTGCGCCGGCCTACCGACCATCGGGTTGTTTGGGTCGACCAGCGGGTCGACCAGGCTGTGGTAGACGTCGACGGCTTTGGCCGGGTCGGTACCCAGCGGGCAGGTCGGTTTCTTGGCGCAGTCGGCGGCATAGTCGTTGAACGCGTCCTGGAATCCCTTGGCCTGACGCAGGTCGGCCTCGATCGGATCGGCATTGGGGTCGACGGCGCCGTCGAGGATCATCGCCCGCACGTTCTGTGGGTAGGCCTCGGCGTAGGCGGAACCGATCCGGGTGCCGTACGAGTAGCCGAGGTAGGTCAGCTTGTCGTCGCCCAACGCCGCGCGGATGGCATCCAGATCCCTGGCGACGTTGACCGTCCCGACATTCCGCAGGAACTTCTTGCCCATCTTGGCAACACAGCGGCCGACGAACTGCTTGGTCTCGTCCTCGATGTGCGCCACACCCGCCGGGCTGTAGTCGACCTGCGGCTCGGTCCGCAATCGGTCGTTGTCGGCATCGGAGTTGCACCAGACCGCGGGCCGCGACGACCCCACCCCACGCGGGTCGAACCCGACCAGGTCGAACCGTTCGCGGACCCGCTTGGGCAACGTCTGGACAACACCCAAAGCAGCCTCGATACCGGACTCGCCCGGGCCTCCGGGGTTGATGACCAGCGACCCGATTTTGTCTCCCGTCGCAGGAAAGCGAATCATCGCCAGCGCCGCCACGTCGCCATTGAGATGGTCGTAGTCGACCGGCACGGCGAGCTTGCCGCACAGTGCGCCGCCGGGGATTTTCGCCGACCCGCTGTTGGAACGACAGGGTGCCCACTGCACCGGCTGGCCCAGCTTCGGCCCGGCCATGTGAGCACGCCCGCCCACCACGCGGACGCAGCCCGCGAGAACCAGCGCCACGGCACCGATCGCCGTCCAGATCAGCAACGTGTGCGCGATTCTGTCGCGGCGAGGCAGGCCCATGCCCACCCATGCTGCCAGAGCAGACTCAAGATCCTGGTTAGCGGCCGCCAGAGGCTGGCTACCTGGCGGCTGCAAGCAGTTCTTCCATGCCGACGGCGAAGTCGTCGGCCATCGCCCACAGGTCCGGCAGCAGCTCCGGGCACGCGATGAGCCCGACGTCCAAGTTGCCGTTCAGCGACATCACGGTGATGTTGAGACCCGAGCCGTGAAAGATCGGCCCTAACGGATACATCGCCTTGACCTCACAGCCCAGCATGTACAGCGGAACTTGTGGACCCGACACATTGGAGACCACCAAGTTGTGCACCGGCAGGCTCTCGGTGAACCGGGTCCTGGCATAGACCCGCATCGCGATGCCGAACACTGCTGGCGCGGCGAACTGGGTCCAATCCTGCAACAGCGTGGCACCTATGGCCGAACTATGTTGCTTGGCAACCGAATTCGCCGCAGCGATGGCTTCCAGACGCTCCACCGGGTCGGCGATTTGGGTTTCCAGTGTGGAAAACATGCCCGAAACCTGGTTACGGCCGGGGCGATCGGATTTGCCGTGCACCGACACCGGCACCGTCGCCACCAGCGACGAGTCAGGCAAGGCGTTGCGCTCGGCCAGGTATTGCCGAAGCACCCCGGATACCAAAGCCATCACCACGTCGTTGACCTTGACGCCGAAGTGGTTCTTCACCGTCTTGATGTCCTCGAGATCCAGTTCGGCATACGCGATGTTGCGGCGGCCGCTGATCCTGGCGTTGAACACCGTGCGCGGCGCGGCGAACGGACGCGCCATCGTCAGGCCTTCGCGGGCCCGTAGCAGCGTCCCGACCACCGAGGACATGGTGTCCGGCATCACATTGGCCAGGTGCAACGGCCTGGTGGCAAACCGCACCAACCCGCCCGCGGCGATCTGCCAGCCGCTGCCGCCTCCGACGCCGTCCACCGGATCCGGCGCCGGCGCGTCGGCTTCGCTGGTGCAGACTTTCGACATCAGGTTGGCACCAGTCACCCCGTCCACGCCGGCGTGGTGCACCTTGGTCATCACCGCCAGGCGGCCGTCGCGGTGACAATCGGTGCCCGCCACGCCTTCGATGACCCACATCTCCCAGAGCGGCCGGCGGCGGTCCAACGGCAACGACGCGATATGGCCGCAGATTTCCGATAGCTCGGCGCGTCCTCCCGGTGGCGGCAGCCCGATCCGATGCAAATGGCGATCGATTTCGAAGTCGTTGTCATCGACCCAGACCGGGTGGTCGAGGTTCAGCGGACTGTTGGCGAGCTTTTCGCGGAACTCCGGCATCGCCTTGATCCGAAGTGACAACGCGTCGCGCAGCCGGTCGAAGGTGTAGCCGCCCGGCATCGTCGATGTGTCCAATTCCATAATCGAGCACACATGCATGGGCTGGTCGGAAGTTTCGAGGTAGAGGAAGCTGGCGTCGAGTCCACTGAGCCGCTGCATCCGCCGATGGTATGTCCCAAAGGGGGCCGGCGATGCATCTGAGCGGAAGAGATGGCAGACTGTCAGGGTCAGACGAACCCGGGGACCCTACTGGGCTAGACCTTTTCTGGGCTAGAACCTAAAGGGCCACGAGGATCGACCCGACCAACACTAGGGACAATGATGTCTGAGCAGAATGTTTATGGGGCGCAACCCTCTGTGGACGCTAACTCCTCGGGGCCGTGCGGCCCACGGACCAAGATCCGCACCCACCACCTGCAGAAAATGAAGGCAGAAGGCCACAAGTGGGCAATGCTCACGGCCTATGACTATTCGACCGCCCGGGTTTTCGACGAGGCCGGCATCCCGGTGCTGCTGGTCGGCGATTCGGCGGCCAACGTCGTGTACGGCTACGACACCACGGTGCCGGTCTCGATCGATGAGCTGATCCCACTGGTCCGCGGGGTGGTGCGGGGTGCTCGTCACGCCCTGGTGGTCGCGGACCTGCCGTTCGGCAGCTACGAGGCGGGACCGACCGCCGCGTTGGCCGCCGCCACCCGGTTCATGAAAGAGGGCGGCGCGCATGCCGTCAAGCTCGAGGGCGGTGAGCGTGTTGCCGAGCAGATCGCGTGCCTGACCACGGCGGGAATCCCGGTGATGGCGCACATCGGCTTCACGCCGCAAAGCGTCAACAGCCTCGGCGGCTTCCGGGTACAGGGTCGCGGTGACGCCGCGGAGCAGACCGTCGCGGACGCGATCGCCGTCGCCGAAGCCGGAGCATTTTCCGTCGTGATGGAGATGGTGCCGGCTGAATTGGCCACCCAGATCACCGGCAAACTGACCATTCCGACAATCGGGATCGGAGCCGGCCCGAACTGCGACGGCCAGGTCCTGGTCTGGCAGGACATGGCCGGTCTGAGCAGCGGCAAGGCTGCCCGCTTCGTCAAGCGGTACGCCGATGTCGCGGGCGAATTACGCCGGGCCGCAACGCAATACGCAGAAGAAGTGGCCGGCGGGGTCTTCCCCGCCGACGAACACTGCTTCTGATCCGCTCGCTCGTCACACCGCGAATTCAATCTCTCCGCGCGCTTTCCGTTCCAGCGGAAGCAAACTCGCGTAAAGGAACTCGTGACGTGGAATGTCGACGCCGGATTCGTGGCCGGCCCGCACAAGGCCTTTCGGGTGTCGTTGGGATCCGAAATCAACGTCCCGAAGCCGAGCGCCGGAATCGCACCGGAGCCCTCGCCCAATCCGAACCTTTGCTCGCCCAGAATCTTTTCTGCCGCCATGGTTTTCGGTCTCCTCGCTCACCGGTTGGCTGCCCGGCGTCAGTGTTGCACCGACCGCCGTGCCCCCGACCGTGCGCGATCTGCCGTATTCCCATCGAAAGCGACGTGTCGGCCATCAACTGGGAGACGTGGTGCGAAATCTGTCCCGGTACGCCTTCGGCGAGACACCGAGGTTGGTTACGAACACCCTGCGCAGCGTCTCGGCGCTGCCGAAACCGGCGACACGGGCGGTTTCCGACACCGTGCGTCCCGCGTCCAGAGCAGCACGGGCAGCATCGATGCGCACCATTTCGACGTACCGGGCGGGGGTGGTACCCAGCTCGGAATGAAACAGCCGGGTCAACTGGCGGCTGCTCAACGATGCATGTCCGGCAAGGCTTTTCACGCTGTGATCGGCAGCCGGATCGGCTGCGATCGCATCGGTGACCACGCGCAGCGCCGACTGCGGTGGTGGATCGGTGTCCACCAGGACCGAGAATTGAGATTGGCCGCCGGCGCGTTTGAGATCGACAACCAACGACCTCGCGACATCGCGTACCAAGTCAGCGCCGTAATCGTCTTCGACCAGCGCGAGCGCCAGGTCGATACCCGATGACACCCCCGCCGAGGTGTAGACATTCCCGTCGCGGACGAAAATCGCGTCGGGCTCGACGTCGACCTCCGGGTAAGCGCGGGCAAGTAGCCCGCTATGTCGCCAATGTGTGGTTGCGCGCCGGCCGTTGAGCAGGCCAGCTTGAGCCAAAACGAACGATCCGGTGCAAATCGAGGCGAGGCGACGCGTCCGTTGCGGCACAGTCTTCAATGCGTCGACGAGGGCGGGGTCGATCGGCCGTCCCACCAGATCGTCGCCACCGGCGACGAGCACGGTGTCGGCGGATTGGATGGCGGCGATCCGGTCCGACACCGCGAATCGTGTCCCGATCGAAGTGGTGACGTCGCGGCCGTCGACCGAGGCGATCTTGAGCCGATAAGCCGCTCCAAACCTGTTGGCTTCGGCGAAAACCTCAGCCGGCCCCGCGGCATCCAGCAACTTCACGCCGTCGTGGACGATGATCGCAACCACTTGCGCCCTCGGTTGTGGCACGCATCCATTGTGTCTGATTTCGGGGGAACGCTGGCAGATGATGCCCGCTCAGAGGCCGGACCCGAGACAGCAACCGCACTGCCCACGGATCACGGGACAGTTCGCGCATTCCTGACGATGGCTTTGCGAACCGATGGCAGGAAGGCTTGAGCGCGCTCGACGGCGCGCTGCCCGCAGAGAGCTGCTGTCCGGCTTGCCATCACCGGCCTCGGTCGGGGGCGTGGGAATCAACGTGGCAATACAAGACGCCGTCGCCGCGTACAACGAACTCGTCGGTCCCCTGCTGGGGCATGGACCGATCGCGGAGGCGCATCTGCGACGAGTCCAGCGGCGCCGGATGCTCCCCGCGAAGACCACTCAAGCGCTCCAGCGGCTCGTTCATGACAAGGCGATCGCAGCTGTACTCGAAGGCGGTGGCACGCCCCGCCTTCTGCTGCTCGCACGACTGGCGCTGCGCAGCTTCACCGGGCCTCGGATCATCGGAACGATCATCGGGCGCGGCATTCAACCAGAGCGGCCGCGTCTGAAAGGCCTACCGCGTCCCGCCGGTTTGAGGTCCGCGCCCGGACAAGCCATGTCCGCCTAATCAGCGCTATCGCCTATTTGGCACCGATTACGAAAATCGGTCAACGGCTGGCGAATGCCCTGCAGGTCAGCGTGAACCTGCGGGTTGGCATCCATGTACTGCTGCAGTTGGGAACGCATCTCGCTGCGGGGCTGACCCTTCAAGCTGGTGAAGTAGTCGTTGACGTCCGGATGGGCGAACAGATACGCCGAGGTCGCCGCGGCAACGCCGGCAGACACCCCGGCCAGGTCGGCCGCTGTGCAGTTCGGCGGTGGCGGCGCGGGCGCCGGATCTGCCATCGCCAAGCCGGCGGCGCCGAAAAGCATTGCGCCGCTTATCGCCCCGGCAGCGATTCCGCCAGCAACCACGTGGGATGCGGCACAACCGAAAAACATCATGTATAGCTCCTTCATCAGGTATCCGGAAAGCCAAAACCGGAGCGGTTACCCGCACCGCAAACCATAAGCTGTTTCGGTCAAGCGCATGGGCCAAACAAGCCGTAAACCCGCATCATCGACCGTCCCGGGCGTTGTGGGCCCTCCTGCTGCAGAAGAATCAATCCCCGGGGCCGGCGGCATTCGCTGGCAACCGCGTAATCGTCATATGGCACGCTAGGGATGGCTATCCACGTCCATCTCGACGGCGCCCACGCGCCCTCACCGGAGGCGAAAATTGCCTGCAAAAGCGCCAAAGACGTCGCGCCATCTGGAAGTGGAGCGCAAGTTCGACGTCGTCGAGTCGACGGTGTCACCCTCGTTCGAGGGCATCGCCGCGGTGGTCCGAGTCGAGAAGTCGCCCATCCAATCGCTGGACGCGACGTACTTCGACACGCCGACGCAGGACCTGGCACGCAACAAGGTCACCCTGCGGCGCCGCACCGGTGGCGCCGACGCCGGTTGGCACCTGAAGTTGCCTGCCGGACCCGATGCGCGCACCGAGGTCCGCGCGCCGCTGGACGCGTCCGACGACGCTACCGTGCCAAGCGAGTTGCTGGACATGGTGCTGGCGATTGTTCGCGACCGCCCGGTCGAGCCGGTCGCGCGAATCTCCACCCAACGCGAAAGCCAGGTGCTTTACGGCGTCGAAGGCACTGCGCTGGCGGAGTTCAGCAATGACCACGTCACCGCGTGGTTAGCGGGCACGTCCGAGGACTCCGATTCGGGCCGCGCCGAACAACAATGGCGCGAGTGGGAACTGGAGCTCGTCGGCACGAATGGGACCGCCGATATCGAGCTGTTGAACCGGCTGAGCAATCGGCTGCTCGACGCTGGTGCCGCACCCGCCGGTCACGGCTCCAAGCTGGCGCGGGTGCTCGGCACAACCGTGCAGCCCAACGGCACGCGGCCGCCCACGGACCCGGTACACCTTGCGGTCGCCGAGCAGGTTGACGAGCTGCTGCTGTGGGATCGGGCCGTTCGGGCCGACGCCGACGATGCCGTGCACCAGATGCGGGTGACCATCCGCAAGATCCGCAGCCTGCTGGGTGACTCCCAGGATTCGTTCGGGTCATCCGACAGCGCGTGGATCCTCGACGAGCTGCGTGAGCTCGGCAATGTGCTGGGCGCGGCCCGTGACGCCGAGGTGCTCGGCGATCGTTACCAGCTGGCACTAGACGGGCTGGCACCGGAGCTGGTACGCGGGCCCATTCGGGAACGTCTGGTGCAGGGTGCCCGGCGCCGCTATCAGACCGGGCTGCGGCGGTCGTTGGTCGCGATGCGGTCGCAGCGATACTTCCGTCTGCTCGACGCCCTCGACGCGGTGGTGGCTGAAATCCCTGCCACCGATTCGAGCGAGGAGCAGGCGCCGGTAACCATTGATGCCGCCTACAAGAAGGTCCGCAAGGCCGCAAAGGCCGCCGCCCAAGTGGACCAAGAGGCCCAAGGGGCCGAGCACCAACGCGACCTAGCACTGCACCGAATCCGCAAGCGCGCCAAACGACTTCGCTACACCGCGGCAGCTACCGGCACGACGCAGGTATCCGAGCAGGCGAAGGTCATCCAGACGCTGCTCGGGGATCACCAAGACAGCGTGGTCAGCCGCGAACATCTGAGCCGACAGGCCGAAGTCGCGCACGCCGCCGGCGAGGACACCTTCAGCTACGGTCTGCTCTACCAACAGGAGGCCGACTTGGCCGAGCGTTGCCGTCAGCGGCTCGACGGCGCGCTACGCAAACTCGACAAGTCGGTGCGCAAGGCACGGCACTGAGCCCGGCGACGATGCAGGCCGCGCGAGGGTACCCCAGCTTGCGAGGGGACGGCGTGAGTTGGGGCACCACCCGCTTGCGGGGGCGAGCTGGGCAATCAGGCTGGAGCCCGCCACAAGGGCGGGCGGGCGAGTTGGCCTGTAAGCCGGATTCTGTTATCTGGGCGTTCGTACCGTTTAGCTGTGTTGGCGGCGTTGTAACGGTGCAGGTCAGAGTGTTGGTTGTGTTGGCTAATGAAAGCGATTGTCAGCTCTACTGCGGACGGCCTGCGGACGGTTGCCGGTACCCGGGCCACCCATCACCACGGGGTGACGTTCGCCGGGACTGGGGCTACGGGGCGAAGGTGGGCTTCTGGGTGTCGCTGGCCGTGGGTGCGGGCAGTCCCGCGGCCGGGCGGCGTCGATCCGGGTGCATGGCCGCGGACCGCTGTCGGACCTGCTCGTGGAGGCGCTGCGCTGCTCGGGGGCCCGGATTGCGCACAGCAGCCAGTCGCATGCCGCGGTAACTTCGGCCGCCGTCGATCTGGTGGTCTTGTCGGACTTCCTCGTCGCCGACCCGCGCATGGTGCGCGACCTGCACAGCCGGGGCGTCGCGCATCTTGCCGTCCGGGTGCGTGACGGCACCGGGCTGGTGGGGCCGCTGGTCATCCCGGGCCTGTTTTCAGCGATGCTGGTCAGCGGCCTAAACCGCGTTCTAGCTGCGAAAACACATCACCGGATGTCACGTTAGTTATCTGTGACTCAGCGGAAATTGTGGCCAAAATGTGGCCACGCCTGGGGCCAGAGCAGTCATGACTGCTCGCCAGGCATCTGCTGAGCAACATAGGCGATCATCATCATCCGGCCCGGGGCTCGACCAGTCGCAGCAGTTCCCGACCATCAGCCGACCACCACGAGCTGCCGCTGCCGATGCTCTGCGGCAGCCTCCACGATCCGCTGCGCAGTTCTGTAGTTGATCCTCGATGCTTTGGCAGCAGCGTTGATCGACTGTCACAAGTCGTTTGCAGGTGCCCAGACCGATCCCGCTTGCGGCTCCGGTGATGGGCCGGTCGGTGGTGCTTACGCCTTGTCGCGGGATAGCACCTCTCGCCTGAGCCTCCCCGAGTCGGTACGTCAGCGCATCGAACACCACGAGGGTGATGCGTGAGGACGAGGCCGCAGCCCCGAGAGGCCGCGGCGCAGGTCCATATGCTCCGGATGGCCACCACCCCTAGGAATACCTAGGCGGCGCTGGCGGGGCTGTCATCCAGATACCGATACAGGGTCGCCCGGCTCACCCCCGTCGGCCTTCGTCCGTCTTGCCGTCGCGATATGACACGAGGTCGCCGTCGTCGGCGGCCCATCGGAACGCGGTGCGCAGATTGGTGCGGAGGGGTTGGGGGTGACCCTTTAGGCGACCAGCGCCGCCTTGAAGCCCAACGTCCTCTCTCCGGACTTCGTCGGTTCGCGCTTCGACGAGCGCAATCGAGCCCTACAGTCGAACGGCGCATTTGCTTTGCCGTCGAACCGTTTGGGAGAGCCGCTGATGAGTTGGTGGATTGTGAACTACATCCCGTCGTGGGTGCTGCTCATCGGCCTAATCGTGCTCATCGCAGGCGGAGCGGCGTTGATTCAGAGGTACGTGCGTCGGCGGTTCCCAGTCCTCACAGGTGACGCGCACAACGACGCCACCAAGTTCACCTATGGCTTCATCGGGTTCGTCTATGCTTTCTTCATCGGATTCGTCGTCTCCTCCATGTGGGGTCAGAACAACACCGCAGACGGCAACGCACGCGCCGAAGGTGCAGCAGCGGTGCAAATGGCAAGAGACGCGGTCGTTTTCGACACGGCGGATCGAGACCGCATCCGGCAGAGTCTGCTGGCGTATGAACAAGCCGCCATCGTTGAATGGTCCCAAGCCGGGAATAGTCGATCACCAGCGACCGACAGCGCCCTGGCCCGCCTGTACAAGGCCTACGACGGGGTAGCCGCAAATACGGACACCCAAAAGACTCTGCTCGCGACGTCCTTTTCCAACCTCGACAAGATCAGCCAGGCACGCACCGTGCGACGACTCACTGCCCGCGAAGACGCCGGACTCCCCTGGCCGTTCTGGGCGGTCATCTTCCTGACGAGCAGTTTGGTCCTCGGCACCGTGATCATCTACGGGGTCGAAAGACCCATCCTGCACTACGCGATGGTGGCCATCGTCGGCGTCATCGTCGCCACCAACCTCTTCCTCGTCCTTCAACTGGCAAACCCCTATGTCGGCGAGGTATCGACAAGCTCGGACCCTCTGCAAGAAGTGGTCGCGGTGCTATCCCAACCCGTTCCATAGACGGCGAGTCGTCGCCCGACGCGGAACCGATCGTGTCCCAACACCATCTGACCTTGCATGGAACACGACGAACTAAGCGATTCGCGCTGAAGGGCTTGACCCCGACGATCCGGCCGTGGTGACCGCGATCGACTGCGTCAAGATAGCCACCGCTGTCGCGGTGCTGGCTACCGCCGCGTGCGGTGTAGCCCACGCTGACAGTACCGACGACCACTTCTGGTCGTTTCTGCAAACCCATTACGGACTGTCGTCGTCATTGACTGATCAGACCGACGCTGTCGCGACCGCGCACACAGTGTGCGACTTGATACGTGCAAGCCAAAATTTCACGAGCACGGCCATTGCTCTTACGCACGTAAAGCACATGACCGACGCCGCTGCTAGTGAGTTTGTCGGTGTCGCAATAGTGGCGTACTGCCCGCAATACAAGTCTCTGGTGGGGGTGTCATGAGGGAGCAGCTACACCAGGTAGTCATACCGGGGTCTGCCCGTTCGGCCGTCTCCGCCGATTCTGGGCGGCCAAAATTCGGGCGATTCAGCAGGTCGCGGCCGATCCCGGCCAAAACGGGGCCGGAGGCGGCGGAACAAGCGCGAGCGCCTCGCCGATGCGCCGCGACTGCTCAGGAGTTATTTTTCGTGGATGCACTAGACCGACTATGGCTTGGGCCGTCATCTAAGCGGACGCTCTTGGGAGCGCTCGTCGCCGCCCAGGTAGCGGCGCTGTAGCCGATCGATGAGAAGCTGCGCTTCGTTAATGTCGCGACGCAGCGAGGCTGCCTCCAACCGCATCGCCGATGCTCGGTGGCTCCGGCCGGTGACACCCTGGCGGTTGACCCAAGCTAGCTGGGCGGTCATCTTGTTCAGTTGCTCACGCAGTGCGCGGACCAACTCCATAGCCTGGGCAGCCTCGCCTTGCCCCACGGAGAAATCGTCGCATTTCACTGCCCATGCCGCGCGGCGAAACCTACAGCGCCGACACCCGAATCGCCGGGGCCATCGCGGCATCCACACCAGCGCCCGGATAAGCGATCGGCTCCGGCACATGGAGCACGCAGTCATCGGTGTAGAAGTCTTCGATGGCGGTACGCCGTCGGGCTGCATCGCCCTCCCCGAAGACCTCTTGAAGGTTTCGAGGAAGAAGTTCGAGAATTCGCTCCGGCGTAGTCATGTTGATGCCTCCCTAGTGGCGTCGGCCCGTCCCGACCCGTTCGACGGAGTTAAACGGACTGTGGTCCGATTCCATTCCGCGCCAGCGGCCTGGTCGTCGCCGAGGGCCTCGTCGGCGGCCCCAAGGGGGCTTGGCCCGGCGGCCAGCTCGACGGCGGCGCAGTCGGCCTCGAAAGCCCAGAATGGCCGCCCAGCTACGGCTTCCGCTTGGGCCTGCGCTTGGCGATGCTCCCTTCCGTTGGCGTCTTGGTGGTGGGTGCAGGCAGCGCAATCAAGTCGTCGTAATCGCGCGTCAGCCCACGTCGGCGCGGATAGATTCTTTCAGAGAAGGAGCGGCAACAGACATGGCAGACGACACCAGCTCGTCGAGCTTCCAGAGACGACACCCCTTTTGGTGGTTCGTGATAGCCCCGGCTGGCCTTGCTGGCTCGGTGTGGGGGAAGCGCTTAGGCGAGGACCATCCACTTCTGGGTCATATCGTTTTCATCCTCGGCCTAGTGCTTATCGCCATTGGCCATGGCTGGGCCATCAACTGGGCGTACGTTCGTCTTGCCGGTCATCATCGGCATGCGTGACCTGAGGTAATCGACAGCGAGCTGCGGTTGCTGGCCGCCGTTCGCCGGGTGTGCCGCGAGCAGGACGGAGTCCTGCCGTCTATCGGGCCGGTAGAACTGCTGGACCAACGTAAAGCGGCGGCCCATCTACCGCACTGCAGCGGGAGTCTCCGGACATCCCGGGGCGATTCGCACTCACACACTCGTCAACGCACTCTGAATTACGAGGAGCCGCCTTTCCGAGCTTTCGCTATTCTTCATATTTGTGCTGCTTTGGACCCGCAGACTACTGGCGGCCTTGCTAACGGCAAGAAGAACGGAAGGGAATCGAATGCCCTCACCTCGCTGGCTGGCCAGACTTACCATCCCCATGATGGCTGGCGCTGCCCTGGTTAGTAGCGCTGCGATTGCGACCGCCAATCCCGCTGATGACGCATACCTCGCAAAACTGCGCGCCGTCGGCCTCACTTGGCCGCCCAACACGGAAGAGGCACTCATCGGGGAGGCGCACCTCATCTGCTACGACCTCACTTGGGGTTGGACGCCACAACAGATTGCCGACGACATTCACGCCCACTTGGACGCGAGGGGCGTTACGTTGTTAGACGTCGGAACCATGGTCAACGCCGCACACTCGACCTATTGCCCCGGTAATGTGTGCGACGCCCCTACCCTTTGCACATGACAGCATGAACCGCCTCGGGATGTCCGGGGCGGTTCACCTCGGTGCGGGTCTAGCGGCTCCCACACGGCAGATATGGACAGAACCGGCCAGGTCGTATTCTCCCCATCAGGACCCTAGCGGTGCCACGGGCACAGGTCGCGGATAGCGATTCCGACGACCTGCGCCGCCCCGCCTGGACCCAGCGCCGGGTTCACCGCCGAGAACTGCTTCACCATGTTCTGTCGACTGAGGCCAGCATCCATCAGGCCACAGATATCCAGGCCCTGGTCCAGCGCCACCTGGTTACCGCTGCTGTTCCCGAAGCCAGCCGCACTGATATCTGTCAGGAACGCACGCCGACCGCACCCAGGCCCCGGTGCAGGCCCTTGGGGGCATCCCGGTACCGGAGCGGCGTTCGCAACAGGGTCGGCACCCAAGCGATGGCCGCCAGGACGGCCAGACCAACTATCCCCACCCTTCGCGCGCCACCGTTAGCCCGCCCTGACGCGACCGCACTATCGAGAACTACGAGGGACATCGCAACCGCCTTGCTACGCCTGTTCTATTGAGCGTGCTTATTAGGCTGATTGCGCAAACTTTCGGGAGGCTTTGTTTTGGTTAGGTGTTTCCTGTCTTTTGCATTCACTTCACCGTTGCCGGTAGACGAACTGCTGGACGAATGCCGCGAGCTTGACCGGAAGCTCACCGGAAGCTGACCGCGTCGGTCTTCGGCCAGACTCAACCATTTCGTCGAGAAGGTCGCGTTACCCGAATAGCGTAGGCGCGGTGAATAGAGCAGCGTCTGACAATCCTCTCGGCCTGGGACTAATCATCGTCGGTGCCATCGCTATGGCTATCTCGGCGTTTTTGCCGGTTGTCGAACCTACGGGCATCCCTGGTCCATTAAGGGATAGCGAGCGGCAGTCAACAAAGGTGCAACGCACGACAAAGAAAAGGTGCAACGCACGACAAAGAAGGCGTGTCGGCTGGCCTGACACCTCCGGCCAGTCCAGCGCCGATGAGGTCGTTAGATTGGAGTTACTGCGACCGCGCGAGGACCCTTGGGTCCTTGACCGACCTCGAATTGAACTCGCTGGTTATCGTCCAGCGAACGGCCCCCACGAATCTCGGAATGGTGGACGAACAAATCTTCTCCGCCACCGTCGACAGCGATAAAGCCAAAGCCCTTATCGCTGTCGAACCATTTGACGGTTCCCTGTGCCATGCTCTTAACTTTCTAATGCTCGCGGATTTAGAAGAACATACAGCCGCCAGTTTACCCGACGCCGCGTTAACGCTTGTTCGTACAGTGGGTTCAGGCGTGGCGCTGCTCGCGGCCCCTCTGGCCTCTCAGGGCAGCTCGGCCAGCTCGGCGGCCTACGGGGTGACGTCACCTCGGCCAGCTCGGCGGCCTGGGCGAATCGCGCACGGGCGCAACAGGTCCGACGTTTCAGCTAACCGGCGGCCAGGACCCCGAGCACCACCGCTGACCTGCGACGATGGCCTCCGCGGCCTATCGGCCAGCAAACACTAAATCCCAACAGGGGGTTAGGGTGTCGTCGGAGTCCAGCCAGTACGCCGGAACCTGGCCCCAATCCGGCCATGAGCGGCCCACGGCGTTAAAGCTGTGCCCGCCGAACAGCCAAGCTGGCACGCGCACAGGGACCAACTTAATGACTCCCCTCTCGCAGCCGAGCGCTGGTCTGAAGACTTCCGAGAGGAAGGCTGAACCTTGCGTATCACCGCAGCGATAAGGTTCTCGAACGTCCCGCCATACCAAGATGAATCGCGTCATTTGACTGCTACGGCGGGGACTGGTGTCAGCGTCATGTCGATGAGGCGATCGAACCACTGACGCGGCCATTGGCCAGGCCATGCTAGGCGGCCTCGGCGGCTAGGTATCGGTACAGAGTTGCGCGACTTACACCGAGGTACTTGGCGATGTCCCGGGCAGTGTGCCCGCCTGCCTTCATCCGCTTGGCCGTGGCGATGTGACTGGCGTCAGCCACCTTCTTCGGTCGACCAAACTTGGTCCCATTCGCCCGAGAAGCCTGCCGCTTCAATGCTGTTCGCTCCTTGACCAGCTCGCGCTCGTACTCGGCGAGAGATCCCAGAACGCCGATCATCATGCGACCGGCAGGTGGGGCACAACATCCGCTTGCCAGGGCGGGTTGCTATTGCGCGGTTCGGATGACGAACGAGTCCGTGTTCTCGTCGTAACCGACCGTTTCGTCCACGAACAGTTCCCCAACCGGGTGGCCGTCCTCAGCGACCGCGATGAAGGTGGCTGCCTCCTCGTCGTATGTCACCGATCCTTGCACGAACATCGCCGCGATCTCGTGCCCAGCCGCTCCGAAAACGACGAGCTTCAAGCCTCCGGCATCCTTGAGGTACTGCGCCGCTTCGGCACGTGTCGTGACCATCGCTGGGATTCCTCTCTGCTGGTGCTTTGGTTGCAGCAGAGTATTCCCGAGATCGGTACCCAACAGGGTTAGTACAGATCCCCAATATGCTTCTCAGCCATCGGTTCCGGCAGCCGGTTGAGGGCTTCATCATCTTGTGGCGCTGCGGCGCTGGATTCTTCGCCAAGCACCCATGACGGTGGGCGGCGGATGACGTGCGAGCCCATCGACGTCATCGCATACCAGCACGACGGCGAGACCTACCGCCGTGCAGCGACATCATTAGTCGGTGGCGTCCAAGTACCGGTAGAGGGTGGTTCGACCTATCCCGAGCGTCTTGCAGATCGTCGCCGCGGTCTCGCCGTTTTCTTTCATCCGCCGCGCCAGCGCGGCCTGATCGGCGCTGAGCTTGGCCGGGCGACCGAACTTACGGCCCGACTTGCGAGCATGGTCCAACTTGAGAGCCGTCCGCTCCCGGACTAACTCGCGCTCATATTCCGCGATGGACATCAGGATTCCGGCGACCATCCTGCCGGTGCTGGTCGAGGTGTCCACGCCATCGTGGAGCGACCGCACGGTCACCCCGTGCTCGGTCAACTCGTGCAAGGTGTTGATGATGCTGCGCATGTTGCGGCCCAGCCGGTCGAGGCGCCAGACAATGAGTGTGTCGCCCTCGCGCAGATACCGCAGACACTCGGCGAAACCAGGGCGATCATCGCGGGCACCCGACATCACGTCATGGAAGATCTTCCCGGCGCCAGCAGCCGTGAGCGCTTCCGTCTGTTGTTCGAGGGTTTGGGTCAACGTCGACACTCGGGCGTAGCCGATCACCGTTGATGCGGAAGTGGATGCGAGCGCGGTAGTCACACCACTAGTGAACCGAAAGTGCCGGATATATTATTTCCGAACAGTCGACTATCGGGGCATACTTCCGGCACAGCCGGTCGTGGGGAAACAGAACCCGTCAAGAGGTGACCCGGGCTCGTACCGTAACCGACGAGTTTCGAGAGTCTCAAAAGTCACTCGCAGCTACGCGGCTTCGGCTCGAACGAGTTCACTTGGTCGTGACGTGACCCCCGTTGAGGCGTCCAGGTGGACTCAGTATCGGGGACTCGCCAACCTCATCACGCCCCGCACTGGCCCGCGATCATCTCAGGCACCGCAGTAGTAGTGACTGGCGTCGTTGCTGTTGCAGAACGGGAAGCCCTGATCCCCGCCCGCCATCCATATCTGAAGCCCCTGACCGCGGCCGACGAGCTTGATTGTCACCGGCCCGCCGATGGGATCTTTTGGATTCGAGGCAGCGGTGATGGCACCGGTAGCGGTGTCGCCGGATACCGACGTCGGCGTGAAGTCCACGGTGCCTGTCTTGCCGCAGCCAGCCGCCGGTGCATAGGGACAGGTCGATTTGTCGGCATACGTCTCGCGACCGTTGCCATTGGGCTGGATGTCCAGGCCCTCCTCGTGGGCGTGCCAGGAACCGACGAACGGGGCCAGCCCCGGTACGTCGGCGGCAGCCGATGGCGCGAAAAACAGGGCAGCGGTTGCCAATCCTGCCAGTGCAATCTTTTTCATTTTCATTTCTACGAATCAGAACGGATTGACGGTGGTATCGCTGCCGATGAACATGCCGTGTCCGGTGCCGTCGTTGGTGAAGCGAATGCCGTCGCCGCCCGCTACGACCGTCCAGCCCTGGATGTGGTAAGTCTGGCCGGGGCCGAGGGTGTCAAAAGGGGCATGGTTGTAGCCGATGCCGATGTTCGCACTCCGGTAGCTGAACTGGCCTGACGCGGTGACGAAGGCCTGATCGTCGTCCGCCGGGGCTTGGACGAAACTCCCCTGGCAGATGACGTTGGGGCCGATCCCCGGATCGGCATCATCGGAGCCGATCTCGCAGAGCATCGGTGGTGTGTGGGTGTTCACCTTCGCGTCGTGGCCTGCGGTGGGATCGGCGGCTGCCAGTGGCGCGAAAGCCACTGCTGCACAAGTGATTCCGGCGGCCGCCAGTGCGATCTTCCTCATGCTGATTTCTTTCTCTGGGTCATTTCAGAACGAGTCCATGTTCTGGGCAGTGACGGACATGCCGTGACCGGTCGTGTCGTTGATGGGCGCCGCCGCACCCATCCAGGTTGGCCCGTCAGTCGGCCCGCTCTTCTCTTGGATCGCCAGCCGTGCCCGGATCGCGGCGCTGGGTGAGCAACCGGCGATCAACGACCACAGACGGGGTTGCACTTGCGGCGGGCTCCATATCTTCGTCGGGCAGCCTCAACGCGGGCACAGGCGCGGTGGACAGCCGCCCCGTGTAGGCGGGAGAGATCGACGGCGACGGGCTCAGCTTGTGTGGCATGACAGATGTCCTTATCTGTGTTGGGGACCCCCGTAAAGGTGGGATCCTTGGTCGTTTTCTTGTCGTTTGGCCTGGTTCTGGTCCGTGTCTGGGGCGGTGGACCGGAGTCGGGGTCGAGGTGGAGCGCCCGCAGTGCAGCAAGGACGAACGACCTCGAGGCCGACGAGGATCCGCCGCATACTCGGTTGGCCAGAGACGAGGCAAAGACGTGGTGGTTCAAGTCATTTGCTGCCTCCCGAGTGGCAGTGTGGTGCGGGAGACGTCGTTGCGCGTGCCGGCGCCCAGCCTTATCTGGGTCCACGGACAATGGTCCGGCGACATGATGATGGATGGGGTGCCCGACGTGCGGGCTGTTGAAGGGGTGCGGCCGCTCATTCTTTCCGGGACGTCCACCCAGCACAGGGGTGGCGGCAGGACAATGCGGGAGCTGGTCGCAGGCATCAACTGAGTTATGGGCAGGGCACGCACGCAACGCATCTCAGGCAGCCGCTTCCTGTAGTCGGGTGTCTGGCATGGCCAGGGCGGCATCGCCGAGCTCACGCAGGCTGTGATAGCAGCGGCGCAGGATTTTGCGCTCCACCGCCAACGTCGGGTTCTTGCCGTTCTTGCCGTCGTGGTTGGCCGCCAGCTTGTGGTAGTAGGCGTAATCCAGGGAACCCGCGGCGGGCAGCACACTTGCCCGCCTCGAACGCGGCCCACCGCAGCTGCGGTGAGCCCTGCCGGGATAGGTGCCCCGGTGAGCGTTTGCCGTCGGAGGAGTAGACGGTGACATCGAGCCCGGCGAAGCGCACGAGCTGATCGGAGCTGTGGAATCGGCGGGCATCGCCGATCTCGGCCCAGATGATCGCCGCGCACAGCCACCCGACGCCGTAGTGGCGCTGCAAGGCCTGGCAGCCGCGTTGGCGTCGGGCGAAGGTCACCAATTGGGTTCGCAACGGGTCGATCTCGGCGCTGAGCTCATCAATGCGGCGCAGCGCCGTGTCGATGTAGTGCCGCCCGGTCGCTGATAGTTCGGCGCTGGCCAATGCCTCGCGGCCCGCCGCCGACAGCAGCGCCTTGATCGGTGGGCAGCCTTGGTGGAACAACTGGGCGTGGATGCGCTGCTGCCAGGCGCGCCGCTCGTCCATCAGGGTGCAGTACAACCGGCCCAGGGTGCGGATCTCCAGTACGTGTGCGGGCGCGATCCACGACTCCGGGAACCGACCCTGCACCAGCAGTGTGCGCAGTAGCCGCGCATCGGCGCGGTCGGTCTTGGCGCGCTTCTTCGGGCCCCGCGCTGCGGCGATCTCGGCCGGATCACCCAGATGCACACCCACGCCGGCGGCTGCCAGCTCGTCACACACGTACCGCCACCCGGTGCAGCCCTCCAGCGCGAAATCCGCGTCCCCGTCCGGGCAGTGCTCAGCCAGCCATGCCCGCAACGTCTTCCGCGTCGCCGGGCGGATCTGACCCCAGTGCACCAATCCGTCGTCGTCCACGTAATCGAAGGTGATCTGCTGTCGGTGCACGTCCAAACCGCCTACTATCGTCATTGGGACCTCCTCGAGCTCCTGAAACAAATCTCTGACGCCCATATCAACGAGCGTCTGAGCCGAGGGGGTCCCCATCACATGTCATCTTTCGGTGTTCAATTGACTGCACACCACTCCACCATCACCAAGCGCGAGCCCCGCTTCCGGGCGCGACACCGCCGAGCATCACCTCGTGCCAGTTCAGCGGCCCAAGACCCTGTCGACCTGAACGACATCGACACCGAACTATCGTCACGTCTTGAACGGGGAACTCTGCCGCAGACAAATATTGGACCGCCTGCAGCTGCCGACAGCACCGTCAGGCTGGCCCATCGGCTCCTATCCGACCTTGGGTTGCCGAGCGGCGGGATTGCCCGAGAACGTTTGTTATCACAGTCCCCGCGATGGTGTCAGCGCGCCAGACCCGGCGGGTCGGGCTGTGCGTCAATTCGACGTGCGAACGACCTCGGGGGAGCCGTTGGCAATCGGCGTGGACCCCGGTTGCGACACCGCCGGGGGGACCAGTGCCGTCGCCGCGGCGGTTTCGCGGGCGAAGAAGCTTCCGACATCACCGATCGCGCTCATCAACGGCGCCGGGAACACCACCGTGGTGTTCTTGTCCACCCCCAACTCGACCAAAGTCTGCAGATTGCGCAGCTGCAGCGCCAGCGGGTGCGCCATCATGGTGTCCGAGGCATCACCGAGTGCGGCAGCAGCCATCGATTCACCTTCGGCGGCAATAATCTTCGCGCGCTTCTCCCGCTCAGCCTCGGCTTGGCGGGCCATCGCCCGCTTCATGCTGTCGGGCAACTGGATATCCTTCAACTCGACCAAAGTCACCTCGACACCCCACTCCAGGGTCGTCACATCCAGGATCTCCCGGATGTTGGCGTTGATGACCTTGGTCTCCGCCAACGCCTCATCGAGGGTGTGCTGGCCGACGACCTCGCGCAGCGTGGTTTGGGCGATCTGACCGATCGCGGCGTACACATTCTCGATGACGACCACCGACTTCACCGCATCCACGACCCGGAAATACGCGACAGCGGCAATGTCGACACTGACATTGTCGCGGGTGATGATCCCCTGCGACTGGATCGGCATCGTGACGATGCGCAGCGACACCTTCCACAACCGGTCGATGACCGGGATGATGAACCTCAGGCCGGGTTCCCTGACACCGATGACCCGCCCGAGCCGGAACCACACACCCTTCTCATACTGGGTCACCACCCGAATCGACAGCGCCACCACAATCAGCGCCACGATGACCACCGCAATGACGACGGCGACGACGTTCATGTCCTCTCCTCAAAAATGAAATTCGCGGTCACCCCTGTGAGGTGCTGTCTCGCACCACCACCGCAGGATCGCTGCCGCTCTCAGCCGACTCGACGCGGCGATACCCGCGCCATCTCCGCTGCTTGTCCTCACCATGCGGCTGCGGGCATCACGCTCACAAGTGCCAAAGGTCCTCGCCATAACCCCGGCTCGTTGATCCAGATGGAGCAGGTGGAGTCGGTCGAGTTCGTCGGCGGCTTCAATGAGCGCGGCGGCACCGAAATGCGTGTGGCGGAGCTGTCGTTGGCATATCGTGGCGCAGCGCAGCGTCGGATTTGCCCTGAAGCAGAACGTGGTTGGGCAGGATTCGTTTCGTGCGCGATGAGCCTGAGCTGGGCGAAGACGATCAGGCCGGCAGCCCATCCACGGGGTAAAGTTGGCAACGTCGAGCGCCTTTCCTTTGAGGGAACACACTCGTGTTGGCTCCGGTCGAATCCTGCGCAGTCTGTTCCGGTCGAAAAGTGAGCAGGTGTGCTTACGGGGTTGAGTGATCACGGCTTCTCATGGCCGGCGGTGCAATCCGACGAAGTGGTCACGCTTTCGTGCCAACCACCGGCTACAGCAGCGCGACCGGCGCGGTCATGCCCAGCACGACCAGCATCAGCATCAGCAGGAACCAGCCCGCGCCCTGCCAGATCCACCAGCGACCCCGGGCCCGCCACACCCGAAATGTGCGGACGAATGCGCCGACACCACCGAGGAACAGAATCAGCGGCGCACCGATCGCCAACGTATTTCTTTGCAGGCGAGTGCAATGGGCCAGTGGGTCGGCACCGCTGCCGGACTTGCAGCCGCTGACCCACCACAGCGCGAGGCCTAGCACCAGCAGGGCGACGACGATTACCACCGCGTCGAATCGGACGGCGTCGGCGAACGTGCGCCTTGCCTGCGGGCTATCAGAGCCGGACGACGTGGTGGGGCTGTTCATGGTTGTGCGCTGGCCGGAGCGGGGTGTGGATCATCGATGTCGGCGTTGGCGGCTTATCATGCGCAGCGCGCGCAACAGCCCATCGTGTCACGGGCTCCCACGCCGTGGCCGCGGATTGGGCAACCGCACGTCGCGCATGACGGCGCCAGTCGCTGGCCGCGTAATCGAAGCCGGCGGTGCGGCCCTTCGCCCAGGTGGGGGCCGAGTGCCTTGCCGTGGTCGTTGCCGTGGGCGCTGCACATCGCCACGGCGCTGACATTCCCCGCCCGGTCCCCGGATAAACCTGACATGCTCCCCGGCAAGAATGCCGGGGACTCCCGGGCAAGTTGCGCCGCTTGTTTGGGGCTAGTCGGCTCATGGGTTCAGGGCTGGTTGGTGAACTGGCCACCCGTCAGCCGCCGATACCGGGGGCGAGCC
>CAVSLH010000003.1:0-33795 GCA_963728815.1 uncultured Actinomycetota bacterium | reverse complement strand
TCACCATACTGAGTCAGCATCACGAAAACATGTGCATGCTGCTCATGTGGCCGATGAACTCAGCCAATGCGAGAGGGCGCTACGCCGGCTGCCGTTACCGTATTCGCTGGCGTTGAGGTTGCGCGACGTCGGCGTCGCCGCCGACGTGATCTGCCAGTACGTCAACGTCGAGTTGGCCGCCCTGGATGGCCTGTACCGCATGGCCGAAGCGAAACTTCTTGCGGCGCAAAACGTAACAGACGATCGCGACCACGAATGCCGGTGAGGCAGCCGAGCGCACCACGTTGAGGTCGCGGGGTCGGCAAAATCGGCGCCGCCCATCTGTCTGATTGCGGACGACCTCAGACCCCCTTCGTCTGGGCCGGGGAATAAGCCGGGGCCCAAGACCGCGACTCGGTAGTGCTGCGCCGAAACCGGGCCAAATTGCAGTAGCGCGCTACTGAGTTCGTCCTACCCAATGCGAGCGACGATTCCCATCGCGGAACTGGACCCGATGCCGTGGCCATCCTTACGCCATGACAGTGATGGAGAAACGACGATGACTACCGCAAAATTCGCCGGTCGCGGCGGCACGATGACGACGATCGCTCCACACGCGACCGGCCACGAACGGGCCAAGTACGGCACCCTGCTGCGCATCGACTGCGAACGCGGCATCGGTTGGGTCGCCACGCGCTACGACCTGAACCTGCGCGTCATTCAGCAGGTCAGGGGTTCAGATGAGGAAGTACACCGGGTAGCGGCCTGGTGGGCACAGGGCTAGGACGAGCCATGAGGTTGCACGTTGTCGATATGCATCGGGGCATTCCAGAAGAGCTGAACATGTTTCAGTTGCGGACTAATTATGTCCGCCGCCTCATTCGTGAGGCGGGTTTCGAGCTTGTGCGCACGTACGGCGCTTCCAGGAGACGTACCGGGAGAGCGAGGCGGAATTCTTCATCCACGTTGCGGAGAAGTCTGTGACCTCGAGCTGCCAGCCGGGGGATAGCCGTAATCCCTCATTTCATAGGCGACATCGGCACTTGGAGAAGTCCGTGACGATCGCCGGAGATGCGATGGTAGCGGCTCGCCTGAGCAAACACGACCGTGCACGACCGACGAAAGCATGATGAGAGATGGCCACTGAAGACAGGCTGCGCGCTGTTAACGGGCATCAGCCCAACGAGCCGATCGCCATTCTCGGGATGGGCTGCCGCTACCCGGGCGGTGCTGTGTCACCCGATGACCTGTGGCGGTCCTTGATAGCGGAACGCGACGCGACGGCAGAATTTCCCACCGACCGCGGATGGAACCTTGACGCCCTGTTGGGGCCTGACCCCGACGCGCCCGGGGCCACCTACGTACGCGCGGGGTCCTTCATCGACAACGTCGGTGATTTCGACGCGGCGTTCTTCGGCATCAGTCCGCATGAAGCCCAGGCAATGGACCCGCAACAGCGGCTCTTGCTGGAGGTAACTTGGGAGGCGCTGGAGCGGGCCGGTATCAATCCGGCATCACTGCACGGCAGCGATACCGGGGTCTTCATCGGCGCGGCGCCCCAGGAGTACGGTCCGCGCCTCTACGAAGACACGGATGGATTTGCCGGCCACCTGACGACGGGTACCGCCATCTGCGTCGCGTCCGGCCGGGTGGCCTACACCCTCGGACTGCAGGGGCCGGCGGTAACGGTCGACACCGCGTGTTCGTCATCGCTGGTTTCGTTGCACCTGGCCGTGCGATCGTTGCGGTCCGGCGAGTGTGGCCTGGCGTTGGCGGGCGGTGTGTCCGTCGTGTGCTCACCCAGTATCTACATTGGTTTCGGCCAACAGCATGCACTGGCTGCCGACGGCCGATCCAAGCCGTTCGCCGCGGCGGCGGACGGGTTCGGTGTTGCCGAGGGCGTCGGAGTGCTCGTACTGGCTCCGTTGTCGCGCGCGCACACACTCGGTCACCCGGTGCTTGCGCTCATCCGGGGCAGCGCCCTCGGGCAGGACGGGGCGTCCCAACATTTGTCCACACCGAGCGGTCCAGCGCAGCAGCGGGTGATTCGGAAAGCCCTGTCGGATGCGGATCTGAACCCGTGTGACATCGACGTTGTCGAGGCGCACGGCACCGGAACGGTTGTCGGCGATCCTATTGAAGCGGACGCATTGCAGGCAACCTACGGGATAGCCCATTCGTCGTCGCACCCACTATTGGTCGGCTCGATCAAGTCGAACATCGGCCATTCGCAATATGCAGCCGGCGTCGCCGGAGTGATCAAGACCGTGCAGTCGATCCGGAACGGGGTGGTGCCGGCGACCTTGCATCTGGATTCGCTTACACCACAGGTGGATTGGTCATCCGGGACTGTCGAGGTGGTCAATCGCGCTCGACAATGGCCCGATCACCCCGACCGACCGCGTCGTGCCGGGGTCTCGGCGTTTGGCATCAGCGGAACGAATGCCCACGTGATACTGGAGCAGGCGCCGACGGAGTTCCCGGCTGTAGCTCCGAATCCGCCACCGCTGCCTGTCACGCCGTGGTTGTTGTCCGCAAAGTCGGCCTCCGCGCTGGCCGAGCAGGCCGCACGTTTACACCTGTTCGTGGAGCAGCACGCCGAGGTCGATAAGAACGATGTCGCTTACTCATTGGTCGCCGGCCGGGCGACGTTCGACCACCGTGCCGTGGTGGTCGGAGCCGACCGTGACGAGCTGTTGAACGGGTTGTCCGCAGTCGCGTCCGGCGCGCCCGCACCCAATGTGGAAACTGGAAGAGCCTCCGCGACGGGCGGAACCGTTTTCGTCTTTCCCGGGCAAGGATCGCAGTGGACGGGTATGGCAGTCGAGCTCATGGACACCGCGCCGGCATTTGCCGACGAGATGCGCCGATGTGACACCGCTTTCGCCGAATTCGCCGACTGGTCGCTGCTCGATGCCGTCCGCGGCGGGCCCGGTTGCCCGTCCCTCGACCGGGTAGATGTGGTGCAACCCGTCCTGTTCGCGGTGATGGTATCGCTAGCCGCGCAATGGCGGGCGCTGGGAGTCCGGCCCGATGCCGTCCTCGGTCACTCGCAGGGTGAGATCGCGGCCGCCTATGTCGCAGGCGCACTCTCACTACGCGACGCGGCCAAGGTGGTGGCTGTGCGCAGCAATGCAGTCAGCGCAATCTCCGGAAGCGGCGGCATGGTCTCGGTCCGGTGGCCCGTCGAACGCGTGCACGCGCTCATCGACCGGTGGGGTCCATCGATTTCCGTTGCCGCGCGCAACGGTCCATCGGCTACCGTCGTGACCGGGAATGCGGTCGCGTTGGACGAGCTCATGACCGAATGTGAACGGGACGGCGTGCAGGTTACCCGGATTCCCGTCAACTACGCCTCGCATTCAGCTCAGATCGACGAGTTGCAGGACACGCTGCGTGACTCAATTCGTGGGCTGCAGCCGCAAACCACTGACATCGCGTTCATCTCGTCGGTGACCGGTGCCGTATCGGCAACGTCGATCCTCGACGGTGACTACTGGTACGCCAATCTGCGCCGGCCGGTGTCCTTCGAACAGGCTGTCCGATGGTCTTACGCGCATGGCTACCGCACGTTCATCGAGACCAGTCCGCATCCGGTGCTGGTCGCCAGCATTCAGGAATCACTGCAGGATGATGGCGACGACCACATTGTGGTCGGGACGCTGCGACGTAACGAAGGCGGTATGCGCCGGCTGC
The DNA here is from genome assembly GCA_963728815.1 of uncultured Actinomycetota bacterium. Classification (GTDB taxonomy): domain Bacteria; phylum Actinomycetota; class Actinomycetes; order Mycobacteriales; family Mycobacteriaceae; genus Mycobacterium. The sequence goes on along the minus strand of CAVSLH010000003.1, from coordinate 30,120 downwards.
TGATGTCGGCAGCTCAGGCGCACGTGCACGGGAAGTCTCCCGACTGGGAGGGTATCTTCGACGGCTCGTCGGCGCGGCGGATCGAATTGCCCACCTACGCTTTCCAACGAAAGCGGTATTGGATGGACCTTAGGCCGGGATTGGTCGACGCATGCAGTCTCGGCGTCGCCGCGGCGGAGCACCCGCTGCTGGGTGCAATGGTGGCGCAGGCAGATTCGGACGTGACCATCTTCACCGGCCGGTTGTCGCTCGCGTCCCATCCGTGGCTGGCGGACCACAAGGTGCACGGCGTCGTGCTGGTGCCGGGCGCGGCGATGGTGGAGCTGGCGTTGCACGCCGGCGACCGTGTCGGATCTCCGCGCATCGACCAACTCGTACTGCAGGCCCCGCTGATCGTCGACGAACACGGTGGCGTCGCACTACAAGTCGTAGTCGGCGAGGAAAGCGAGTCCGGTGAACGGACGGTCCGGATCCATTCGCGGGTCGATGACGTGGCAGTGGGTGCAGCGTGGACGTGCCATGCCGAGGGCGTGCTCTCCCTTGCCGTCGATGCGACCGGCATCGACGAATTCAGCCCATGGCCACCAACCGACGCGGAGCCAGTCGACGTTTCCGGGGTGTACGCCGAATTGGCTTCGCGTGGATACGAATACGGTCCGGCGTTCCGCGGCCTGCGGTCGGCGTGGCGACGCGGCGGCGAGGTGTTTGTCGAGGCGGCAGTACCGGAACGGGCAAACGCCGGAACGCGGGGATTCGGTCTGCATCCGGCGCTGCTCGACGCCGTTCTGCATGGCATCGGTGCCGGCGGCAGCCTCGCCGAATCGGAGCTGACCAGGTTGCCGTTCGAATGGGAAGGGGTATCCCTGTATGCTGTCGGCGCGACCCGGCTTCGTGCCCGGATCACGCTGGCCGGTGACGACAAGGTCGCTCTCACCCTGCTGGACGGCCGCGGCGCATTGGTCGGCCGCATCGATTCGCTGTCCCTGCGCGGAGTTTCGCCGCAGCTCTTGCGGATGAATACTGCTGCCGATGACAAGCTGTACGGATTGGATTGGCTCGCCCTCCCGCCCTGCAACGGCGATCCGGGCGACATCGCCACCGACCGGATCACCGTATTGCGTTGCCCGACCACGATTTCAGACAACAACTCGGTCCCGGGAGGAACCCGTCGAACCCTGACGTACATGCTGGACCGGGTCCAGAGTTGGTTGTCGAGCGATCGTCCTGACGATGCGCGACTCGTGGTACTCACGAACGGCGCCGTTGCGGTCGAGCCATCCGAGGATGTCAGCGATCTGGGCCAGGCCGCCGTGTGGGGATTGCTGCGGAGCGCACAAACCGAGAACCCGGGGCTCATCTCGCTGGCCGATGTCGACGACTGGGCCGGGATCGATGCCCTGGTCGCCGAAACCGGCAATCGGCACGAATCCCAACTCGCATTCCGTGCAGGCAGGTGCTTTGCCCCCCGTTTGGTGCACACCGAACGAATCGAGGGCGCTGAACTCGTCGAAGTCGGCTCGTGGCGGCTGGCCACCCTCGGTAACGGCACGCTGGACTCCCGGAACGTCGCCCTGCGCCCGTGGCCCGAATCCGGACGGCCTCTCGGGCCCGGGGAGGTGCGCCTGGGTCTGCGCTGCACCGGTATGAACTTCCGTGACGTCTTGATCGCGCTCGGGAACTCGGCGCATTACGACGTCGGCCTGGAAGGCGCCGGGGTTGTTCTCGAAGTTGCCGACGATGTAACCCGGTTCGCGCCCGGTGACAGCGTGATGGGGCAGTTCTTCGGCGCGGGACCGGTCGTCGTCGCTGACCACCGGGGGATCGCGGGCATCCCGTCGGGGTGGTCCTATGCGCAGGCGGCGGCGGTACCGGCGGTCTTCTTGACCGCGTATTACGCGCTGGCACACCTTGCCCGAGCCAGGACAGGTGAGCGGGTCCTGGTGCACGCCGGCACCGGTGGCGTCGGCATGGCTGCGGTGCAGCTGTCTCGGCTCTGGGGCCTCGACGTGTACGCAACGGCCAGCCCCGGCAAATGGGACACCCTGCACGCCATGGGATTCGACGACGACCACATCGCGAACTCACGCACGCTCGAATTCGAGCAGAAGTTCTCCGCGACCACCGCCGGGGCAGGAATGGACATCGTGCTCGATTGCCTGAAAGACGAATTCGTCGACGCATCGTTGCGACTCCTACCTCGGGGCGGGCGATTCATCGAGATCGGCAAAGCCGACATCCGACTTCCCGTCGAGGTTGCGGCCCGGTATCCGGGTGTTCAGTACCACGCCTTCGATCTCGTCGAGGACGTCGATCACGATCTCGGGCCCGGGATGTTCAGCGAACTGGTACGACACTTCGAGGCCGGCGAATTGGAACCGCTTCCCGTGCGTTCTTGGGATATCAGACAGGCAGCGGATGCCTATCGATTCCTCAGCCGCGCCCGGCACACCGGCAAGTTGGTTTTCACCGTGCCCAGGCCGCTCGATCCGGCGGGCACGGTGCTGATCACGGGCGGTACCGGCGTCCTGGGGACGCTGCTGGCCCGGCATCTGGTGACCCACCATGGCGTACGCAACCTGTTGCTCGTCAGTCGGAAAGGCCCCGCGGCCGATGGTGCCGCAGCGATCGAATCGGAGCTCACCGACCTCGGCGCCTCGGTTGTGATCGCATCGTGCGATGCGGCCGACCGAGATTCGTTACGGCGACTCCTGGCCACGATATCCATCGAGCACCCGTTGACCGCAGTCATCCACGCCGCGGGTGTGCTCGATGACGCCGTCTTCGCCGCGCAGACGCCACATCACCTTGACGCGGTGCTTCGTCCGAAGGTCGATGCGGCGTGGAACCTGCACGAACTCACCGCGTCTGAGGACCTCTCCGCGTTCGTGATGTTTTCGTCGGCAGCCGGCGTTCTCGGCTCGGTGGGCCAGGCGAACTACGCGGCTGCCAATGCGTTCCTCGACGGGCTCGCCCAGCATCGCCGCCACCAGGGGCTGCCCGGTATTTCGATGGCATGGGGATGGTGGGCGCAGGCCACCGGGATGACGGGCCACCTCAACGAACGCGATCGCGCGCGGATGCGCCGCACCGGCTTTATCCCGATGTCATCTCAAGATGGCCTCGCACTTTTCGCTGCGGCGCTCAGGCAGCCGCGGTCCTTCATCGTGCCGGCGCAGTTCGATCTCGCAACCATCCAGTCGCATTCGGCGGCGGCCGGCGGCCTGCCAGCGATGTTCCGTAGCCTGGTTCGTACCGCGCGGCGCGCCGCGGAGCCTGTTGCCGCCGCCGAATCCTCTTCCGATCTCCGCCAGCGGCTTACGGCGATGACCGCATCCGAACGAATACCCGAACTGCTGGAGATCGTCCGTTCGAACGCGGCGGCCGTGCTGGGACACGACTCCGCCGACGCCGTGGGCACGGACCAGGAGTTCAAGGAGTTGGGGTTCGACTCGCTCGGCGCGGTCGAGTTTCGGAATCGGCTCAAATCGGCGACCGGTTTGAAGTTACCCACCACCGCCGTCTTCGACCATCCGACGTCAACAGCTTTGGCCCGGTATCTCGCGAATGCGTTCGACACTGCCGATACTTCCCGGCCCGGCCGACAGGTGGCCGCCCCGACACCCCAGGGGTTCTGGCCGGTGACGGGTTACCAACGCGACATCCTCGCCGTCAGCGCACGCTACCCGGACCTTCCGATCGCACAGGTCGTAGCCCATGCGCGTCTCGACGGCACGGTAGACCTGGAGCGCATGCGGGAGTGCGTGCGTCGAACATACTTGCGGAACGACGCGCTACAGTTGCGGTTTGAGCTTCGCGACGGCGAGTTCGTCCAGCACGTGGGCAGCGACCTGCCCGAGCTCGAGTTCGTCGATTTCACCGGTGACGCCGACCCATCGGCAGCATGCGGGCGTTGGATCGAACGGGAACGTGAACGGCTGCTGCGACCTGAGGGCCCACTGACACGCGCCGCCGTCCTCGTTGATCGGACTGATTCGTTCCTGATGTATACGTGTTTCCACCACGCCGTGGCCGATGCGCGGGGCATCAACCTCGCCCTGAGCCAGGTGCTGACCGATTACGAGTCGCTGGCCGACACCGGTCACGACAGCGGAATCGAGCCAACGCGGTACGCAGACTTCGCGAGCGCGGAGCGCGAATACCGCTCTTCGCCCGCCTGGACGACCGATCGGGAGTATTTCGTCGAGAACTACCGCGACGTCCAGCCAGCGTTGTTTACGCGCAGCGGACCAGTGCACAGTCGGCGGAGGCGCCATCACACCTTACGCGTTACGCCCGAATCTGCCCGACGGGTGCGAGACACCGGTCGCTCGATTTTCGCGTTCACCGCGGCGGCCATCGGCGAGTACCTGCGCCGAATACATCGCGGCAAGGACATCATCATCGGGGTCCCGTTCCTCAATCGAATATCGGAAGCCGACCTCCGCACCGTCGGTTGCATGACGAACATGCTGCCACTGCGGATTCCGGTCGACGACGCGCTGTCGGTGGCCGAGCTCGCTGATCAAATCAGCGCGCAGGTATGGGAACTGCAGGCGCGACAGCGGTTCGCATACGGAGACATCGTCACAGCTCTGCAAGATGGCACCGGTGGCCTGTCGCCACTGTTCGACGTGACGTATTCATACCTCACGATTCCTGACGCAGAAGAGGCAGCGCGGCGCTGGAAGGACTCCGGCGTACTCGCGTCGGGGTACTCACTCGATGCCGTCAACATCGTCGTCCGCGACCACGAGCGAGACGGTTCGCTCGATGTGGATCTGTTCTACGCCGACGATGTATTCGACGCGAACTACCGCATCGAGGACACTCTGCGTCACGTCTTGACGTTGATCGAGCGAGCATTGGACGAGCCGGCCTTAGCGGTCGGCGACATCGAGATGCTGACCACCGAGGACCACACCCAGCTGGAGGCGTTCTCCTACGGAGTGCCGATCGATGTTTGATCTTCATCTCGACCGGAACGTCAGGATCGATCGCCTGGCCGCCGACACACCCGGTGAGCGGACTGCGGTACTTCGGTGGTGCCAGAAGGGGTATCCATGAGCACACCCGGCCGGACATCAGGCGGTACTCGCTCTGCAATCGTTGTCGGCGCCGGCATCGGCGGTCTGACCGCCGCAGTTGCGCTGCAACGGGCGGGCATAGATGTCACCCTGTGCGAACGCGCACCAGACCTGCGCGCTGCCGGATTCGGGCTCTCGGTACAGGGCAACGCGATGAACGGGCTACGCACGTTGGGCATGGGTCTCGACGAGGAACTTCTACGGGTCGGCGGCCGGGTGCGCACATTCAGGTTCCGCGCCTCGGATGGCGCGCTGCTACGCCGGCGTGAGATGGCACCGATCGACGCGAAATTGGGTGCACCGTCAGTCGCGCTGGCCCGCAGTGACCTTCACTCCACTTTGTTGAACGCCGCCGGTAGGAATGTGCGAGTAGAAACCGGAGCCCGGGCGGTGCACTTCGAGAACGCCGCCGATCGCGTGGTGCTGCGCTTGGCCGACGGGCGGGAGCTTGAGGCCGATATCCTCGTCGGGGCCGACGGCATCGACTCCGTGGTGCGGGCCCAGCTGCATGGCGCTGCTGAACCGCGCCCGGGCGGATTCATCTCCTGGCTGGCGCTTGCGCCCTTCCGTCATCCCGCTGTGGCCGAGGGTGACTCGGTCCACTACTGGGGCCCCGGTGTGCGCGTCGGTATCCACGACATCGGCCACAGCAGGACCTACTGGTGGGCTAGCATGTCGACCGCACCGGAGCTGGCCGCGAACTGGCCGCACGGCAAAGCGGACGTCCTACGCAGGTTTCGCGGCTGGTCCCCGGAAATCGGCGAAATCATCTCTGCAACAGCAGAATGCGACATTCTCGCACTGCCCATATACGATCGCCGTCCGCTGTCGTGGTGGGGTCGGGGCCGCGTCACGCTGCTCGGCGACGCAGCTCATCCGATGCTGCCCAGCCTGGGCCAGGGAGCCAACGCGGCTATCGAGGACGCGCTGGTACTCGCGCACGCATTGACTCTCCAGACTGATCCGGTTTCCGCGTTGCGCAGCTACGAGCGGCGCCGGCTGGGCCGCACAACAGCTTTGGTGACACGATCGCGTTTGCTGGCCGGCATTGAGCAGTACGCCAACCCGGCCGCGGTCGCGGGCCGTAATGCGCTCCTACGGCACGTGAGTGAGAAACGGTTCATCGACCTCTTCACCATGGCCATGTATTGGCCGGGATTCGGCGACCGGGAACGGTCCGCGCCGCTGCCCCGTCCGCTCGCGCCTCTTGAGCGTTGGCACTGGACTGTGGATCAGGTGGCGCCACTGCACATCATCTCGCGGGTGCGGGTCAGCGGCCGGATCCAGGTATCCGCCGTTCGTGCCGCGCTGGACTTACTCGGCCACCGGCATCCGTTGTTACGAGCGACGATATGGAGCGATCGCGGGGCGAATCCACAGTTTGTGGCGGATCACCGTCCAATCCCGCTGCGGCTGGTCCGTCACGGCGACTGGGTGAGCGAGATCGATCACGAACTACGCGAACGGTTCGACCCCCGCGGTCCGTGTCTGCGCGCCACCCTCGTCACCGTCGAGACGGACGTGCACGACCTCATCCTCACGTCGACGTACTCGATCGCCGACTGCGCCACCGTCATTTCACTCGCGCGCCAGCTGCTTGAGTTCGCCGCGGACCCGCCGGGCCGGTGGGTACCGGAAGTGCCGACCCTCCCCGGCGCAGAACGGCTTATCCCCAAAGATTTTCGCGGCGCTCGCGGGAAGGGCCGGGCGCTGGTCCGCCTCGCCTCAGATGCGGCCGGGAACATCCGGGCAGCCCCGGTGCGGTTGACACCTGAAACATGGGTGCCACCGAAAGAGCGGTACACGCGCTTGGCCCACCGTTCGGTAAGCGGTCGCGAATGGGATGCACTGCGGGCCGCATGCCGTGATCGGCGCATCCTGCCTGAAGTCGCGATTGGGGCGGGCCTGGCGATGGCGGCTGGCACCGAAGCGGGTGGCGGGCAGTCACGCATCTCCCTGGCTGTGTCCGTGCCGTTCCGAGAACATTTGCCCGAACCAATCGGTGACGATTCGATCGGCAGCTTTCAGGCCATGACCACCGCGATACCCGTGGCCCAGACGCCCGGGCAGTCGTTGTGGCAGACGGCCGAACCGTTCGACGACGAACTACGCGACCGTATCCGACGCCGACACCACCTGTCAGCGTTAAGCGCGATTCCGCTGCTCACCCCAAGGACACCGGCGAAGATCGGGTCGGTCGTCAAGCTCCTCGACTCTCGCGGCCCCGGGAACTTGTGCCTCACATTCCTCGATGTGACCACTTTCCCAACACAAATCGGCGACCTGACGCTGTCAGGAGTTCAGTTCATGTCCGGGATGTCCATCTCGGGCTGCGCGATGCTGACGGCCACCGGCGGGCGCGACGAACTTGCGCTGAACCTCGGCTACACCGAAGGCATGGTCTCGCCGAACCGCGCCGAGACGTTGCTCGAGAATACGACCTGCGCGCTGCGCGAAGCTGCGGCGGAAGCGCTTTCGTCCGTGTGAGGAGTCAACGATGTTTGATCGGACCGGGCGATTAGCGGTCTCACGACCGAAGACGGTAATAGCAGCGGCCCTGGCCTTGCTGATCGCCGCAATGGCGTATGGCGGCCACGTCGCCGACAGACTTGCCGGCGGCGGTTTCTGGAGTGCCTCGTCAGAGTCAAAACATGCCGCAGCGCTTCTGTCGCAGCGATTTCACGCCGGCAAGCCAAACGTCGTGATCCTTGCCACCAATACCCGTGGCCGATCCGTCGACGATCCCGATACGGTTGCGGCCGGACAGTCGATCACTCGACAGCTCGCCGGCGCTCCCGGCGTCGATGCTGTGATGTCGTACTGGGGTCCCGGTACTTCCGAACTGCTGCGGAGCCGCGACGGCTCCCGGGCGCTTGTCCTGGCGCATGTCGCGGGCGACGAACTTGCCGTCGACAAGGTCGCCAGCAGCCTCATCAATACTTTCCGTGATACCCATAGCGGCCCTTTGAATCTCGAAATGGCCGGCGAGGCGGTCGCCTACATAGACGTCACCAAGCAGCTCACCAGAGATCTCGCTATGAGCGAGGCCGTCGCGATGCCGGTGATCGGTCTGCTGCTGCTGTTGGTGTTCGGCAGCCTGGTAGCTGCCGGACTGCCACTCGTCATCGGACTCTTCTCGATCGTCGGCACACTCGGTCTGCTGACCTTGCTGAGCCACTTCACGCCCGTGTCCAACTATGCGCTGAACCTGACGACCATCCTGGGCCTGGGACTTGCTATCGACTACAGCTTGTTCATCGTGACGAGGTTCCGTGAGGAACGGAGCGGCGGGAACGATATCGATTCGGCCATTATAACGTCGGTGCGAACTGCCGGGCGCACCGTGGTGTTCTCTGCGCTGACCGTTGCGCTGTCGATGCTCGCGATGCTGGCGTTTCCGATGATGTACCTGCGCTCGGTCGCATATGCATGCATCGGAGTCGTCACGTTCGCCGCTGCGTGCGCCGTCGTCGTACTGCCGTCCTTGCTGAAACTTCTTGGCGCACGGGTTGACTCGCTGGACCTGCGCCGTGCGATTCGGCACCTCTTTCGACGGCCGGCGCCCGCGCGGACATTGGTGGTCGAGGATGGTTTCTGGTTTCGCACTGCGCGACTGGTGATGCTTCGGCCTGTACTCCTCGGTGGGGCGGTTCTCGCCATTGTCTTGTTGTTGGGCACGCCGTTTTTTGGGATCCATATCGGCTTTTCTGATGATCGGGCAGTACCGACCACCGTCGAGAGTCGGCGAGTAGGCGACTTAATTCGCAACGAGTTCCCGGCACAGCCCACTGCGGCAATGGACGTGATCATCGACAGGCCGGTGGCCCCTGATCATGTGGACGATTACGCGAAGGCACTATCGCGGCTGCCGCACGTGGTGACCGTCACGGCATCATCGGCGAGTTATGCCCAGGGCCATCGAATCTCTGGCGGACCGAGGGTCGACGGTGCGGGCGCCCACTTGACCGTCCTGCCCGACGTGGATCCGTATAGCGAAGAAGCAGATCGGCTGCTCGGGCTGATCCGTCATACCGATGCGCCCGGTCCGGTTCTCGTTGGCGGACTCACCGCGGAAAACGTAGACGCCAAGGACGCATTGGTGGATCGAATTCCGCTTGCCGCCGCGGTGGTCGTAGTCGCGATGTTCGTGCTGCTGTTCGCCTTCACCGGCAGCGTTGTACTCCCACTGAAGGCTTTGGTACTCAACGTGGTTAGCCTGTCGGCAACATTTGGCGCGATGGTCTACATTTTCCAAGAGGGCCACCTGAAATGGCTCGTTGGCGACTTCACCGCGATTGGGACACTTGCTGCGCCGACCCCTGTGCTCATGTTCTGTCTGGCGTTCGGTCTATCGATGGACTACGAAGTGTTTCTGCTGTCGAGAATCGTCGAAGAATACCGCGCCCATGGCGACACCAACGCTGCGGTGATGTACGGGCTACAACGCGTCGGACCCATCGTCACGGCGGCCGCGCTCATCATGTCGATCGTATGCATTGCGATGGCCACATCCGAGGTGTCGTTCATGAAGATGATCGGAGTCGGGCTGGCGCTGGCGATCCTGGTCGATGCCACTTTGATTCGCGCGGTGCTCATGCCCGCCGCAATGCGGCTGCTGGGCAAAGCAAATTGGTGGGCGCCCGCACCATTGCGGGCCATACGCGACGAAAGTGCATTCAGCTACGCAAGATCGGAGCGTCGAGTCCCTCAGGACAGCCTCGGCAGCCATTCAAATGTCGGCGACGTATGAGAAATGACCCCGTGTCGACCCATCGCGCGAGACCCTTCATCGACGTGGACTGGCGGCTCATCGAGCAACCCACGCGAGGTCGAACCGCATCGGCCGAATGGTGTGCCGCTTAAGGATCCAGGTGGGAACACACCGCACCGTCAGATCCCGCGCGGAACGGATAACAGGGTTCTGCACTTGTTCCAACCGGCTGTACCGTCGTGAACTCCGTACCAGCATTCGGGCGCGTTCGCGGCGGAGATCCTCGTATCGCCTCAGCGCCGCAACGGGATCGGGGATGCGAGCGAGTGCTTCTGCCAACACATAAGCGTCCTCTACCGCCGAGCTCGCACCTTGCGCCAAGCTGGTTTGCATCGGGTGTGCCGCGTCGCCGAGCAAGCTCACCGGTCCGCTGCCCCACTGTGCGAGGAACGGGCGATCCTGGGCGGGGACGGTCACGATGGTTTCTTCCGGCGTTAGCTCGATCACCTCGGTTATCTCCGGGGCCCAACCTTCGAATGCTGCGAGTATCTCTGCTTTGCCGATCCGCCGGGAGCGCGCCTGTGGCACCGGAATGTTCCTACTTCCAAACCAATAGACCTGTCCGCCACCTATATCCATCAACCCGAACCGCTGCCCCTTCCCCCAGTAGTGACCGGCATATCCGGGACGGACACGCGGATGGGTGAAAGGTACTGTGGAAAGCCAGAACACGTAGCCGCAGTCGGTGGGTGGCGCCAGGCCCGCGATCTTTGTCCGGATTGTCGACTGGATACCGTCCGCGCCGATCAGGACGTCGGCCGACTCCGTTCGGCCGTCGGCACAGATGGCGATGACGCCCCGACCGGTTGTCTCGAAGTCGACGATCGGCGTACGGAACCGGATCGGCGTGTCGACGGCAGCATTCATCAGCACCCGCATCAGGTCGCCTCGGTGAATGCAGATGACCGGGTTGCCGAGTTCAGCGGTGATGGCTTGGATGGGGAGAGCTCGCATCAGTTTGCCCCGCTTGGTCCGGAACTCGAGATGCTCTATCGCGCAGCCACAATCCTCACGGAGCAGATCGATTCCCAGCGCGCGCAGCACCTTCGTCGCGTTGCTCGCCAACCCCAACCCGGTGCCGCTGGCCGGCTCCGATGCCGCTTCATAGAGTTGGACGTGAATTCCCCTGGCGCGCAGCGCGATAGCCGCGGTAAGCCCGCCGATGCCCGCGCCCACGATCAGAACCCTCGGCGTGCTCATTGGAGAGCCGATTCCAGTTTGGCGGCGACATCGGCGATGTTGGGCTCAGACATCATCGACAAGTGGTCGCCGGCGACATTGATCACGGTCAGGCTGCGAGGCGCAAGCCGCTCCCAACCGTTGGTGCTACTGGTGAAACTGCTGCCGACGATGTGATGGACCTGCTCTGCATCCGCGGGCATGCGCTCGCTGGATTTGAGCAGTGTTATGTCACGATCCAACGGCTCGTGGCGGTAGTTCAGTCCTGCCTCGTAGTTGGCGCGGAAAATGTCGTAGAGCCGGCGGATCAACCTCGGCGAGCTGTCGGGGGGAACGATTCCGGAGTCAATGGCCTGGTGGAAGATTGAATCGAACAATGTGTCAGGACCCGCTCCGCTGTAGCTGAGTGTCATTCCCGATGCGTCCATGCCGTGCCCATACCACAGCAACTCAGCGAAAAACCAGGTGACCAAATCACTCTCGGAGACTTCTTTGCGAGGACCGTCACCCAGGGCGATCGTATCAAGCAGGATCAGATGTGCCAGTTCGTCTTCGGGCAGCTGTCGAGCCATCTCCATGGCTACGTAGCCGCCGAATGACCATCCCCCCACGTTGTAAGGGCCGCGCGGTTGTGATTCGCGGATCGCTGCTACATAGGAGGCGGCAAGTTCGCACATAGTGCGCAGCGGTGTCGCACCGGGCTCGGCACCTACCGCCTGCAGTGCGTAGACCGGCTGATCCACCGGCAGGTGCTTGATCAGACCGAGATAGCACAGAACATTGCCGCCGATCGGGTGAACCAGATATAGCGCCGGACGATTTCCGCTGGTGCGCAAAGGGACAATCGGATCGAACGGCCTCGCCGGACCGGCCGCCGCGATCAGGCGGGCGAGGTGCGCGGGAGTTGGCGCGGTGACGAACGCGTCTAGAGGAATCTCGACGTCCCATCTCCGCGCGATCGCCAGGACCACACGCATTGCACCGATTGAGGTGCCCCCTGCCTCGAAGAAGTCGGTTTCAGCCGCGAATGCTGCACCACCCGCGAACTCCGCCATGATGTCGGCGACCGCTCGCTCGTCGCTGGTGCACGGCGCGGCATCGGCCAACACCGCAATGGTGGACAGCGGCATTTCACGCAGCGCCCGGTCGTCCCGTTTGCCGCTCGGCGTGAGAGGAAGTCCGTCCAGCCATTCGAAGTGCGCCGGAATCATGTACTCGGGTAGCGCCCTTCGCAGACGGCCTCGGATAGAGGCGAGGTCAGCCGCTTTCCGCTCCCCGACTAGATAGGCGACCAGGACGGAGTCCGACCCGCCGAGATCTCGCGCGACGACGGCTGCCGCGGTAATCGCCGTGTCATCGAGCGCCATCAACGCGATTTCGATCTCCGCGCACTCAACCCGAAACCCACGCACCTTGACCTGGGTATCGGCCCGCCCAAGGTAGACCAGGTCGCCGCCGGGCAACTGGAGCCCTAGATCGCCAGTGCGATACATCCTCTCGCCGTGCGCGCCGACCGTGACGAACCTTTCCGCAGTGAGGTCGTCGCGACCTTCATAGCCGATTGCAAGGCAGTAACCCCCGACGAAAATCTCGCCCTTAGTTCCCGGCGGTACCGGACGCAAGTCGGGGCCGAGCAAGCTGATCGTCGTGCCATCGATAGCGGTACCGATGGGTGCCAGCGCGGGAAAAGAGTCCGGCGGCCCAGTCAAGGTGTAACTCGCGACCTCGTGTGTTTCGGTCGGTCCGTAGTGATTCTCCAGCAGGAGAGCAGGATTCGCCGAACACAGCCGACGAATTTCGGGTGTCACCCTCAGCTGCTCGCCCACATTGATCACGACGCGGAGCGACTCAAGGCACTTTCGCGTGACATACGCCGCCTCAGCGAACGCCTGCAACGCGACACAGGGCAGAAATACGCGTTCGATCCCCTCGTCGGCAACAAGGCGCACCAGTCGTGGCAGATCCTTGCGCTGTGCATCGGTCACCAGCCGCAACTTCCCGCCACCGCACAGGGTTGAGAAGATCTCCTGGAACGACACATCGAATGACAACGGGAAGAACTGCAGCGTCGAGCCGCCGACGGCGCCCGAGGCCCGCCGATTCTGCCATCTGATCAGGTTGGCGAGAGCCTGGTGCGGCATCGTGACACCCTTGGGTTCACCCGTCGAACCCGATGTGAACAGTATGTAGGCGGCGCTCTCGGGTCTGATCGCCGGTAACGTCGTTGTCGCAGTTCCTTGTATCAACGCGCGGACTTCGGCGACATCGGAGATGACCCCGAACGGCCCGACTAGATTGACCATCGCGTCGATCCGCGCCTGCGGGTAGCTCGGGTCCAACGGGACAACTGCGGCGCCCGCCTTCAGCACGCCGAGCACTGTCGCGATCAGTTCCGGCGACCGGTCCAGCATGACGCCCACCCGTGCCCCTGGTGGCATGCCTGCGGTGATCAGCCCAGCGGCGATTCGTTCTGCGCTGCCCTCTAATTCGGCGTACGTCCAGGCGACGGAGTCTGTCGCCAACGCGTGTGCATCCGGCGTGGCCGCCGCCTGCTCGGAGATGAATTGCACGACGTCGCGGGCCGCCAGCTCATCCGCTGCGTAGTCGCCGAGCTGGTCGGGCAAACGCACGATCTCCGCTAAGACTCGAACGAACGTCTTCGCGTATTCGCCTGCTTGCGTTGTTGTCAGCGCCGAGTGATCGCCGGTCACCCGGAGTGACAGCCGGCCGGTTCGCGGGTCAATTGCGGCGCTCACAAAGAGGGCCAGGTCCGTCCGCTCGCGTGCTTCGAACCCGAGTAATTGAACTCCGTTGACACCGGCCAACTCCGCGAAGATGTGATAGTTGACGAAATTGAAAGCCGTAGTGAACACCGGACGCCCGGCGTCAGCTTGGATGGCCTGCAGCGGGTATCGTCGATATCGATAGCTCGCTCGTTCGAACTGAACAATACTATTGACGAGCTCGATCCACGTTGCAGGGCCGCTGTCGAGCCGAATCGGGATCGTGTTGAGAAACATCCCGGCAGCTCGCTCAGTGCCCAGACGATCAGGACGTCCGTGGGTCACAAGTCCGGTCGTGACGTCGGCTTCGCCCGAGAGTCTCTGCAAGCTAACGCAATGCGCGGTAAGTAACACCGACTTCAATGGCAGTTTGCGAGACAGCACAAGATGCTGCGTGGCGTCTTGCAGCCACTGCGGGATTGTGACCGTCACTTCGGGATCCGCGGCAGTTGGTGGCTCGTGGAGGCCATAGAAATCCAGTGAGGTAGCCTGCGACCCGGCCAGGGCTTGCCGCCAGAACTGCTGCGCGGGAACGCTTGCAACCGCTTCTCGTTCAAGACGGGCGTACTCGGAGAGCATCGTTGTCGAGTAAGACATTGGGTTTAAGGGCGGTACTTCGATTCCCAGGCAGAACAGGTAATCCTGCAGCAGTTCGCCGACGAGGTTGGCGACACTGAAGCCGTCCAGAATCGCATGATGGAAGGCGAAGACCAGATCGACGCTGCCACGGAATACAAACGCGCGAAGGCTGTACAGCGGACCGCCGCAGAAGTCATAGCTTTGTCTATGGAGGGCCGACATGTACTCGCGGACACCCGCGTCGTCGGCTCCGGTCACGACGTCGAATGCGCGCGGCACACATGCACGGACGACCTGCACCGGCACTGAGTGCCGGCTGAGTTCGAACGACGAGCGTAACGCGGGATGTCGCGCGACCAGCCGGTCGAATGCTTGCGCGAACTCGTCCGCCCGCCACGGCATTGCCACGCGGTAGCGAAAAACGTCCTTGTACGTGGTGGATTCACCACCCTGGATGCTATGAAACACCATTCCGAGCTGCAACGCGGTTGCGGGGAATGCGTCTTCGGCGTCGTGTAGTGCCGCGTGGTCGATCATGGGGAGCAACGCGAATCTCGCTGTGACGCCGTCCGAGCGAGGCACCGCCTGCGAAATTGACTCGGCCAGGTCTGCGGCCGTGGGTCGAACGAAGAATTCCTCAATATCGAAAGCGATGCCACGCGCCTCTGCCTCGCTGCGCACCGACAGCGCGAGAATCGAATCGCCACCAATGGAGAAGAAGTCGTCATGCACACCGACCGATTCGACACCGAGCACCGAAGCAAACACATCGACCAGGACAGCCTCCGCACGGGTACGCGGGGCGACCACCGATCGATTTGGTGCCCCCGGCCGGGGGAGTGCTCGACGATCCAATTTGCCGCTCGCCGTGAGGGGAAGTGCGCTCAGTTCGATGAGACTCGTGGGAATCATGTAGTTCGGAATCCGCTGTGCCAATTGGACGCCGAGTTGTTTGATGGAGACAGACCCCCCGACGAAGTATCCAATTAGGCGACTACCGTGGGTTTCCGACGATTCGGCCATCACGACCGCCGACCGCCCACCCAGACACGATTCCATCGCGGCTTGCACCTCGCCCAGGTTCACCCGGTTGCCGCGGACCTTGACCTCATCGTCGATGCGACCCAGGAACTCCAGGTTGCCGTCCGCCCGCCAGCGGGCGAGATCACCCGTTTGGTAGCGCCGGCCTCCCGGTACTCGTCGGTCCTCGGCGAACGCCGCCGCGGTCAAGTCGGGACGGTCGCGATAACCGCGGGCCAGACAAACACCGGCAATGTTCAATTCACCCGGCACACCCACCGGACAGGGGTTTCCGCGGTCGTCCAGAACCAGCAATAGTGTGTTGTCGATCGGCTTCCCTATCGGAACAACCTCAACTGGCCCTCCCGACGGGCAGTCGAAGTGGCTCACGTCCACCGTCGCCTCGGTCGGACCATAGAGATTCACCAGCCGTGGCACGCCTATGGCGGCGAATACCCGGTTGAATCGCTCGACCAGCGCGGAGGTCAGCGCTTCCCCACTGCAGAACACGGTTTGCAATGATGCGAGCCGGTGCATCGAATCAGGGCGCGCCTCCAGCTGATCCAAGAACGGTCCCAGCATCGTCGGCACGAAATGCATCACGGTGACCCGATGCCGCTCCACGGCCGCGATGATCTTGCGTGGATCGCGCTCGCCACCCGGTTCTAGCAGCGCGACACTCGCGCCCGCCATCGCCCACCAGGCCAACTCCCAAACCGAGACATCGAAGGTCACCGGTGTCTTATGCAGGATCACGTCGTCGGGGCCCAGCGCATACTGGCGCTGCATCCATTGCAGTCGGTTGACGACCGATCGGTGCTCGACTTCGACACCCTTCGGCTGGCCGGTCGATCCAGACGTGTATATGACATAGGCCAAGTCGCCGGCCGAGGCCAAGGGCTCGACGGGACCTGCCCAGGCAATTGTCGGCTCAACGCGCCTGACACCGAGTTCCTCGGCCAGCTGGGTGTATTCGGCGCATGCCACGATATGTCGGGCACCACTTTCTTGGATGATGGTCCGTATGCGGGCCGAAGGGTACCGGGGGTCAATCGGGACGTATGCGGCACCGGCGCGCATGATTCCGTGGATCGCTACCACAAGCTCCGGAGATCGAGGCACGATTACCGCGACGCACTCGTCGTGCTCAATACCACTCGCGCGCAGAATTTCCGCGACGTGATTGACCGCTCCGATGAAATCGGAATAGCACAGATTCCCGCATTCCGACGCCACGGCTATACGCTCGCCGGGTGGGGTCGCGATCAACCTGTCGACCGTCAGGTTCTGCGCGATATCAAGCATCGATCGGCGCTCCTGTGGCGAATGCGTTTAACTCGGTGAACCGATAGTTCGCGTCGATGACGTCGTCGGCGTAGCAGAGATCTACCTCGAGGGGGCCGTCCCGCTCGTGGTCACGGACGACGATGTTGACGGCATCGAGTGAGTATCCGGACGAGAGGACGTGAACGTTCTTCCACATCACCGGCGGACAGGTGCGGGCCGACTTCGCGGTCGGCAACTCTGTCGGCGCTTGGTCTGGACATGGACATGCGCGACCGACCACCTCGATCGTTCCCGGCGGCCAATCAACCTGCGGTGTCGGCGAATCCAGATGCACCGTCGCGGGTACGAACCCCCCAGCGCGGACGTAGGTGGCCCCCGGTGCATCGGGGTCGGGTCCGAACAGCGCATCAAGATTCCACCCGCGGTCGGTGGGAAACTCCGAGACCGCGTCGCGTTCGTCGGACAGCAATTGCCACAAGTCATCCGGCGAGTTGACACGGCCCGGGAAGCGACACCTCATCCCGAGAATGGCGATCGGCTCGCTCGGCTCGGCGCTCCTCAACTGCTTAGGCACCCGGTCTTCAGCGGCCATTTCTCGGGTAGCCTCCCGTCCGTCGCGGCAACTCGTATCGGGTTGAGGCGAGCCGGGCACTATCGCATCTCCGGCGATCCGCACGGACTTCTCGGAGTGCCGGTGCCGTAACTGGCCGTTCTGGCCCAGAGACTTCTCCGCAACGTGGACGAAGAAGTCCGGCTCGTTCTCCCGGTAGGTCTCCTGGAAGTCGCCGTACGTGCGTACACGCTCGAACCCCGCCTCACGCAGCAAGCGCCGGAGGTAGTTTTTGCGCAACGGGAACATGTTCAGCGTGTATTCGCACCCGTCAGGGAAGGTGTATTTGAAGCGTGCCAAGCCGTCGTCGAGGTACTCCGGCTCCGCCGTGACCTGATCGCTGCAGTAATAGTACTTGTGCTTCGACCTGAAGCCGTGATCGAGCATCTCGTCATAATTTCTCTGGTCGAGAATCAGAATTCCGTTGTAGCGCAGAGCCGCGTAGAACTCAGCCAGTGCCTTACGACGATCCTGTTCGTCGTGTAAGTGTGTGAACGAGTTGCCGAGGCAGACGATCGCATCGTACTTGCCATGAATGGCCCGGTTCAGCTCCCGCCAATCGGCGTGGACGGTCTTGAGAATGAGCCCGCGCTTCTTGCCGTTCTCAAACGCCTTGGCAAGCATGGCCGGAGAGCCGTCGACACTGATGAGATCGAAACCGGCCTCCGTCAGACGGACGGAATGAAATCCGGTTCCCGTGGCGACGTCGAGAACACTCTCCTTGCCATGGGCACGCAGGATATCGACGAAGAATTGCCCCTCGGACTGGGCCCGAGCATCCCAATCGATTAATTCATCCCACTTCTCGACGAAACCCATCACGAATTCTCTGCGATAGAGATCCGTCTCGCGGTCAGCTAACGGATCATCACCGTAGTGCTGTTCGAACGAATGCAATTCCGCGTTGTGCTGGAGACTGAAACTCGACATTGACCACTCTTTTCGGTTTGCAACCGACGCAGTTCCAGCGGCCCCGTGCGGTGTTCGGTAGCATGTCATGGTGAACGCGTCGGTTCAGTTGCACGAGGGGAAACGTAGCCCGCGTGCGGTGTGGGGAGTTCAGTAGTCCGGTACTGCAATTTCGCCCGGCCAAGACCTGAGACTTGTGGGCGAACTCGTCCGGGTTGGGCGAGAAGTTGGTGTACTGCGCGTATTTCGCGGCGATGCGCAACGTCACCTTTTCGCCGCCACCGGCGATCCACACAGGGATGGCGCCGATCGGCTTGGGGGCGACGATCGCGCCGTCGACCTGGTAGTGCCTGCCCTCGAAGCTGACCCGGCCATCCCGCCACGCGTCGCGCATGATCTGAACGCCCTCGTCGAGCCGCGCTGTGTGAGTTCACGACATAGGTGACAGATGAGTCGCGTCATGGGTGACACCTGTGTCGATGCCGGATGAGTCGCGTCATGGGTGACAGTCATGTGGATGTCCAAAGCGCGTGTGGTCGTCCTTGAAGTCGTCAGTGGCCATCTGTCGGTGACGGCTGCAGCCCGGGCCTACGGGATATCCCGGCAACATATTTATCGGCTGGTCGACCGCTACCACCAAGGCGGTCTGGAGGCGGTAGATCCACGGTCTCGACGCCCGGCCAGCAACCCCCGCGCGGTTGTCTGAGGAGGTGCTTGCCGCGGTCGTGTTACTGCGAGAGAAACTCAGCGCAGAAGGGCTTGACGCCGGCCCGCTGACCCTGCAGTGGCATCTGACCCAACAGGGCTTACCGGCACCGTCGACCTCGACCATTCGGCGAATCCTGCACCACCACGGCCTGATCACCCCAGCGCCGCGTAAACGCCCCAAAAGTTCCTACCACCGCTTTGCTGCTGATCAACCCAATGAATGCTGGCAATCAGATTTCACCCACTGGACATTGGCTAATGGCAGTAGCGTGGAAATTCTCAACTGGCTCGATGATCACTCCCGGTTTCTGTTGGCCTGCACCGCCTATCGGCGCGTGTCCGGCCCCGACGTCGTTGCCAACTTCACCGTTACCGCCAAAAACCATGGCCTACCGGCATCCACCTTGACCGACAACGGGTCGGTCTACACTTCACGATTCACACACGGCTACAACGACTTTGAATGCCTTCTGGCCAGCCTTGGCATCACCCAGAAAAACGGCCACCCCGGACATCCCCAAACCCAAGGCAAAATTGAACGCTTCCACCAAACCCTCAAGCGCTGGCTGGCTTGCCGACCCCGACCCACCACCATGACCGCCATGCAAACCCTGCTCAACGACTTCACCGTCGTCTACAACACCCAACGCACCCACCGCGCCCTACCGCCGGACACCACACCCGCGCAGGCCTACCACGCCCGGCCCAAAGCCAGCCCGCCCAACACCGCCACCGGCCACTTCCGCATCCGCCACGACACCGTCGACCAATTCGGCAAACTCACCCTGCGCCACGGCAGCCGCCTGCACCACCTCGGCATCGGCCGCACCCACGCCGCCACCCCAGTCCTGATCCTGGTGACCGCCACCACCGTCACCGTCGTGAGCAAAACCCACCACCACGTCCTCAGCAGCCACCGCATCGAACCCGACCGCAACTACTGGCGCAACCAAAACAAAAACCCCGGCCGATGGCCGGGGAATCTGTAACCGATGACGCGACTCACGTGTAACCCATGACTCGACTCATCACACCCTCGTCGAGCCGCGCCAGTCGAACCCCCGCCGACGGGAAGCCGTAGCCGTAGGCACGCCACTCGTGCTCGTACCACCCGCCGCCGATGCCCATCTGGACGCGACCCTCCGGAGATGATATCAGCGGTCGCGGCGACCTTCGCCAGATACGCCGGATTCCGGTAGCTCATCGCGGTGCACATCTGACCAAGTTTCACCCGCGACGTCGTCGCGGCGTAGGCGGCCATCAACGTCCAGGCCTCGTGGGTGGCCTCGTCGGTCGGGACCGGGACGGTGTGGAAATGGTCATAGACCCACAACGAATCCCAGGCACCACGGTCGGCATAGGCGGCAAGATCGCGCATGACGGGCCAGTGGTTTTTGGTGGGGATACCGACAAGGTCGAGTCGCCAGCCCTGCGGAATGAACAGTCCGAAGCGCACGTGGATTCACGCTAGTGGTGTCGCCGAGCCTACGCCCAGTGCCGACATTCACGCGACGCACGATCCGTCCTACTGTGGAGTCAGGGCATTCACCAAGGACCACCTCGGGGAGATTTGATGGCATTGAAGCATTTCCTGTTCAGCCTGTTCTACCGACTCGGCATCGCCCCATGGGACGGCCACCCGATCGGTGAGAGTCTGGCGACGCTGGTCGCAGAACTACCTCCCGGGAAAGCGTTGGAGGTTGGCTGCGGTACCGGCGACAACTGCATCTACCTGGCTGAACATGGGTGGGCAGCGACCGGAGTCGATTTCGTGGACCGAGCCATCGCGAAGGCTCGCGCGAAGGCCTCGACCGCCGGGGCGCAGGCAACATTCGTGCAAGCGGACGTGACCAAGCTCGGTTCGGCGGGAATCGGCGCCGACTACGACCTCATCGTCGACTACTGGTGCCTGCACGGGATGACCGGCGCGGATCGTGAGGCATACGTTCGCGAAGTGACGGCCGTCGCCGCGCCGACCGCCAAGCTGCACATCCTGGCCTTTCGGCCCGGCGCACTGGTCGCGGTTCCCGGCATCGAACCAGCCGAAGTCACGAAACTGTTCGCGGGCAACTGGAATCTCCTGAAGTCCGCGGAGGAAACCACGACATCCCGGCGCGGGCAAACCCCCGCCCACTCGTACCTGTTCGGCCGCACGCCCTGATCGGCGACAACGCAAAACGCCCCCGCCGAAGCGGGGGCGTCTTACGTGCGAACCTAGGACTCCAGCGACGCCGTGGCAGGAACCGGTCGCCGTAGGTGACGGCCAGCTCCTTGGCGCGTGCGACGAACCCGGCCTTACCGCCCGGGTACCCGAGCACGTATTGCACGGTGCCCCCGGTCCACGGGGGGAAGCCGATGCCGAAGATCGAGTCGATGTTGCAGTCCGCCGACGAGGTGATGACGCCCTCGTCGATGCACTTCTGCGTCTCGATCGCCTCGGCGAACAGCATCCGTTCGATCATGTCCTGCAACGGCAGGGTAGACGAGCCCGAGTTGAACGTCTCCCGCAGTCCGGACCACAGGCCCGTGCGCTTGAAATCAGTAAACAAATTCCTCACAACATGCTTCTGGTCGCTTCTGGTCGCTTCTGCTGGTCGCTTCGGTCAGCCGACGGCGACGGACGTACCGAGTTCTGCATGGTGATGGACGGGAGCGCTTCGGCGACCGCGCCAGCGCCGACGGTCGGGGCACTGGTGCCTGCCATCGTTGCTACCACGCCTCGCTGAGGGCCACAATCACGAACTCGCTCGTGCGGACTTTGCCTGGCCCCCAGCATGTCCAGTCGATCGAGGTTTCACTGAGATGCCACAGGTCCAGGTCGGCGTCGATTCCGTAGGTTCGCGGCACAACAAGAGTCAGACGAGCTGCGCGACGAGCTGGAACGGGTCCGCGCTAACGCGGCCGCCGCGGCGGCGGCGGCCCACCAACAGCTTTCCGCCGCGCAGGCGCGCGCCGAAGAACGCATCGCCGAGCGGGCAGCTGAACGCGCGGCAGCTCAACAGGAATTGGAGCAGCTGCGCGGCGAGCTGCAACGGGTCCGCCCCGACGCGGCGGCCGAGGTTGCCGCAGCGGACGAAGAAGCCCGCGCCGCGGAGGCGCGCGCCGAACAACGGATCGCCGAGCGGGCGGCCGAACGCGCGGCAGCCCAACACGAACTAGAGGGGGTGCGCGGCGCGCTCGAACGGGTCCGCGCCGACGCGGCCGCCGAGGTCGCCGCGGCGCGCGGGCAGGCCAGTGGTGAGATCGCGGCCGCACATCAGGGCGCCCAAGCCGAGGTTGCCCGGGCGCGCGCCGAAGCCGAGGAGGCCATCGAGCGCGCGCACGCCGCCGATGCCCCACTCACCAGCTCTGCACCCGACCACTCGCCACACCAGCCCACCGGCACTTAGGCTACCCTAACTTCACCGCCTCACCGAACATCACACCTAGTGCACTTAGGTCTCGGAATGGCAACATTTCGTCGGGACGTTTTAGGATGGGCGGTATGGATGCTAAAGGCGCGGGGCCTTCGTGCCCCCGTTGCGGCCTGCCGATTGACGCGCCCTTTCCCGACGACGAACCGCGCCGAGGTCGGCGCAGAATTTGGTGCTCAACTGCCTGCCGGCGGGCGGCCCACGCCGAGCGGGCCGCCGCCGAACGCGCCGGCACCGCGGTTCGCGTCATCGAGGTTCCGCGGTACTCCCCCGCGGTTGTTCGGCCGGTGATTGTCCCCCGCCCTCCGACGATTGAAGACCTCGAAATGCACGTACTCAATGACCCCGACCACTGCGCCTGGGTGCTCACTCAAATCACCGACCGCGCCCGTAAGAAAGAACTCGATAAGCGAGTATTAGGAGCGGCCAGGGAGCTCGCGCACGTACTACTGCCGAACGCCACGCGGTACTAATTCACCCCGGGTCGAGCCGGGACCCGACAGGACAGATTCGAAAAGATCCGCCTCAGGGTTGCAGCATCGCTAATGCGCGGATCGCTTGAGGCGTGTCCTGGCTGGCGATCTGCAACGCGATGGGTGTTCGGGCTTGATTCGATGACACCGCGGGCCGGCGGGCCGGCGGGCCGGAAGCAGAAGCCGATTCACCGACAGCAGCGGTGATTACCGTGCGCGCGCAGACCTCGAGCCAACACGGGCCGATATGCCGAACGCGATGCTTACCGCACCCCCCAGCGAGCGCTTCCTTGCCGTCGATGGTCGACTCGAAAAACGAGCCTTAGGCGCCGCAACCAGTCAGCACGACTCGCCAAACTCGGCGACGCGCGCGGCGTCGCACAGAAGGCCAGCATCCACCAATACGGCGCTAGCCCAGCTAATGGCGCACTAATGGCGCAACACAGAACAAAGTGGCCATGCACCCACTAATCCGCTTCGGGACAGACCGGTCGACGCGACCTCCTGGAAGATGATCAGCTCTTCCAATTTGAACCCGAACCCCGTCATTCGATGACCCCGTCAAGGGGCTGTAGGGGACCTCGCCAACATCATGCTCGGCAGGGTTGCGGGCCTTCGGAGCGTGTCTTTCGCGAACCGACTTGAGAGGATTTTCACTACGGTGATTCGCTTAGTTGGCGAAGGTTGACCCACTGCGCGTGAGCATCATCGGCATCGATCCCGAATTGCTGTTTTGCGCTATCAAGCGAGTGGTAGATGTCTTTCAAATCGGCAGCCCGCTCGGGGTTTTCCTGACGACGTTCGAAATCTGCCAACGCCTTGAGCGCGATTTGGTACCTGGCGAGGTGTGACACTACGTCGGTGAGCAGCGCGGCCCGCTTGCGCGCAGTCTCGACGACATTGGGGGACGGCGAAACCGGGTATGGCCGCCGGCGCGGATCCATCGCCTTCAGCATCTTCCGACTTAACCACCCCCGTTGCGGCCACGCGACGGTCGAGACGTGTCTGTTTGGGGCGCAGTTGGGCGTCGCGTGGCGGATTTCTACTTAGGTACCGCGCGACCGGGAACCAGCGGGAATTATTGGTGTGCACCACCTTTAGGCCGTGCTGCGCACAACGACATACATGCGAGAGAACTCTTGCGCGACCGTCGCCTTAGCCCTTTAGCCTTCGTACACTGGGACAATGAGCACCTCTAGTAGTAAGCATTACCCGGTGGCTCGCCCATTCCGACTCCGCTCATACAACGGCTTGCTGTCAAGGACGTCATCGATGCGCTGCGAATCAGCCGATCGTCGGTGTCGTCCCCAACGACGCGAACGCGAAAACCGTTGCCGGCCAGTACAAGGACAGGACACCGCCGACCCAAATTCGGGCTTCCCGGACGTCGTGTGCCGGTGTGCCATAGCCGGAGGCGGTCAGTTTGGGTGAATTGCTGTGCGGTGTAGGCGATGTCGGTTGGGCGGGGAACGGAAAAGGAGTAAGTGGCGAGAAGTAGCGGGAAAACGGTTGTGGGCCAAGCATAGCGGTGGGGTCGCTGATTGTGGATAGGTGAGCAATAAGGGAGTTGGCCGGAAAGGGGGCTGACAATGGTTGTGGCGGCGGAGTTCCGCCCGCCGCCAGTCACGCACTGGCCGAGAAGTCGTGTGCGGCGTTCCAGGCCGTCATTCCGGAGGGCAAGTTGGAACCGATGTAACCCGGTGGGCGCCAGCGGGGTCGGGTACGCGGTGGGGCCGCCATAGGACGCCACGGAGTGGCGCGGGATAGCGTCGCATGGGCGCGCTCCGAGCAGAAGACTGGTCAAGGACCTGGTGTCGTGTCGGGCACCAGTCTGGTCGAGGCGACCCACTCTTGGAATGACACGTCAAAGCGCAGTTGCACCGGCGCGGGCCAGCTGCCGGTAACGATCCAATGCAAAACTGACGGCGGTACCGGGTCCAACGCGGTCAAGGCCCGCACTAGCGCCTGGCCCCACCACCACCGCAGGCTAACGAGTGAACGCGCCGTTAGGGTGCGAGGCGCGTCGTGGCGTGAGGGTGGCGGCGGATGGCGAAAGCAACCAACCCGAGGCATCCGCCCCCACGACGACGCTCGCTCCGCCTCGTGGGTGATGTGCTCGAACGTATCCCTCTGCGCGGGGCTCCGCTCGCCGCTGGGTGCGCAGTAGTAGCGCAAAGTGCCGAACTTCTCCTTGACTTGGTGCACGACGTAGTCAGGGTCGATCGCGGCGAGCCGCTCGTCGAGAATGGCCACGATCTGGTACCAACCGGCATTGTGGCTGATCCAGCGCCCCCAGCCGTCCGGGATTCTGCGCAGGATCCGCTCGAGCGCTGGGGCATACGGTCCCGCGTCGGGCGGGACATGTAGGGCGTTGATCAGCATGTCCCAATCGATGTCACAAGACAAGAGGTGGTACAGCGCACCCTGCATGTCCTCCCGCGTCGCGGTGCCGTCATGCAGGCCGGCCGACATTTCGCGCGCGTCGGATACCACCGCCCGCCAAAGTGCCTTTTGCGCCTCGGTGAGTTCGGGGAAATCGTTGCGATCGGTCATCACAGGTACATCCCTGCCGGGACCGTGGCTCGGTATCGCCCATTGCCCACCTCGGACAGCAGCATTGCGGTGTTGACGTTTCCGTCGTCACCGGCCAGTACGGCACGGCGGACGACTTCGCGGATGTCGCTGCCGCTGGTGTTCTCGGGTAGCGCGGCCACCACCGTCGCGGTGTCAACGGCCTGGCCGCCGGGATATCGCGGATCAACGCCGCCAGGATCCGGGCAGTCTCGCTAGGACTGGGGTAGCCGACCTCGATGACGGAGTCGAACCGCCCTGTGCGGATGGCCGCCTTGTCCAGTGTGGCGGCGGCGTTGGTGGAGGCCCTGTCAGGATGCGGGCCTTAGGTTTGATATCCATGGCCTGTAACCGCTGGCGCGACCTACCTTGTAACGAAACAACCCGCCGAGGCTGTCCTTGCCGGCTCCACCGCCTTCGCCAGCGCGACAGTGTGGCTCAACAAGATCGTCACCGGCCAAGAGATATGGCGAGAGCTTCATACCGACGAACGGCATCAGCAGATAGTTCGCGTCATGTGACACCGCACCGCCCAGGTGGTTCCGCGAAGAACTAAATCGCCTTCACGCAGAATTTCTCCCACTTATCCTGTTCTGCGAACTCGCGCGCGACCATCCAGGCATGAACTCGCTCAAATTTTGATGAGTCCGCTAGGGAAGATGTCAGATGCGACTTCTGGCCCTTGAAGGCATATCAATGATTCTTCCTCGTCCGCGACCGGGTGACACTGTCGGCGACTGCCGAACCGCGACGTCTTTCACGATATTTCACTGCGTTCCGGTCAATAGCGGTAACCAGACATCCGACAACGCGAAAATTTGGCAGATAATTCTGAGACCGATTGTGGCGCAGCGTGATCACGCCTTTTATCGTACTTGATATGGAACGGTGCATGCAGAGTGCGCACAGGGACGACTCCGCCGAGACTGAGCGCGACGCGCAATCCTCGTCCCCGGCGTCAGGATGAGCTGGAGTGCGCTCGCCTGGGCGACGGACGCAGATGTCGGTTCCTCGGCGGCGAAGTTCATCCTCATCCTCCTGGCGAATAAGGCGGACGAGAACTTCTCGTGCTACCCCTCTATTCGCACCCTGATGACCGAATCCAATGCCGGCAGGAGCACAGTCCTGCGCGCACTTAGGGATCTGGAAACGCGTCGCTTCATCAGCCGGCGTCCACAGTTCCACGACTCCGGCGCGCGACGCTCGACCCGCTACTATCTGAATCACCCCCTTGCACCACACCTTTCGCCTAGTCCCGATCCGGGACCCCCCCGTCCCGATCTGAGACCCCCGGGTCCCGATTCGAGACGCGCCCCGTCCCAAGGCGGGACAGGGACGGTGTCAAAGCGGCACCCCCCGGGGGTCCCACAGCGGGACCACTTGAATCCACCAATTGAATCCCCATCCGAAGCGAGCGATGCCGCCGCTGAGATCTTGGCGGCAGTGACCGAAGCGTGGAAGCTAGGCACCCGCGAGGCCGATAGTCTCCTCTCGGCCGTCGAGTCCGCTCTGGCGCACGGATGGCCGGCGGTAGATCTCACCGAGCACCTGGTCCAAAACCCCGACGGGGTGCGTGATCCGGTGCGGGTGCTCGCCCGGCGGCTTACCAATCTCGCACAGTTACGCGACCTACGTCCACTAACCGTGCCTTGGTGTGGTGAATGCGAGGACACGCATTCTCGCACAATCTCAGTCACCGAGCCCGACGGAACCGAAGTCGCCCGGTTTTGTCCACAGTGCAGCCCGCAAGTCCACAGGGCACGTCCATCCGGAAGCACGTCCCTTTAACGTACGGAAAGGTGGTGAATTACCTTGGAGAACAACGTGTTCAATGACCTGCCCCTGCTGCTTGCGGTACCCCGCGCGGCGCAGCTGCTGGGAATCAGCCGTGCTGCGGCGTATCGGCTAGTCGCCTCCGGCGAGCTTCCGATCCGGCGGCTCGGCGGTCGGGTCTACGTCGTTACCGCTGGGCTTCGCGAGCTGATGGCCTCGTGAAAGGGTTCGTATACCAGCGCGGTTCGAAGTGGTACTACAAGTTCCGCGGCCCGGAGAGGGATCTGCCGACGGGGGAACATCCGTGGATTACCCGGGGCGGCTTCGATACGAAAAAAGCGGCGTGGCAAGCCTGCCGCGAGGCGATGGGCGAAGCCGATCGCGGGCGAGTCATCCGGCCCTCGACGCGTACGGTTTCGCAGTTCTTCGCCGAATGGTTTGCCGCTGTCGAGCCGTCGATCGATGCCACAACGTGGCAGAACTGGAGGGATTACGCAGCCGCATACGTGATTCCGTGGATCGGCGAGGAACGCCTCCAAAGACTCAACGAGCCCCAGCTGCTGAAGCTCTACCGGAGGCTGCTAGCAGACGGAAGGGTCAAACCCGACAACAACAGCGAGATGTACGCGTATTGGTCGGATCGCGTGGCGAAGGGCGAAGACCCGACGCCTCGGGAGGTGTCCGAAGCGTGTAAGACCACAATCCACGCGGCACGAGCAGCGGTTCGCCGGTACAAATCTGGCATTGTGCCAACAAAGACGACACGCGGCCTTGCGCCGAAGACGGTACGCAACGTCCATGCGCTGATCCACCGTGCACTTGTCGACGCCGTCGCGTGGAAGTACATCGGCAACAACCCCGCGAGCAATATCAAGCCGCCGAGACGCCCCCGAACCCGCCGTGACGTCTGGACGCCCGACCAGATCCAGATCTTCCTCAAGTCGGTCCAACAGGATCGGTTTGCCACGTTGTTCTTGTTGGAACTGACGACCGGGATACGCCGCGGCCAGCTCTGCGGACTCAAGTGGCCGGCCGTAGACCTCCAAGCCGGCGATATCACCGTGCACGACAATCGGGTGGTCGTGGGGGGACGAGCGCGGGATAAGGCAGGCGGCAAGACAAAGAACGCCGATCAGACGATCTCGATCGATCGGGTCACCACCGCCGCCCTGCAGCGCTGGCGCGAGATCCAGAAGCGCGAACGTGAGTTCTTCGGCAGCGACTACAACCCGGGCAACTATGTGTTCACCTTCGAGGACGGCCGGCCACCTCACCCCGACACGATCAGGCAGCGCTTTGACCGTCTCGCCGCGGCCGCAGGACTACCGCGGATCACATTTCATGATCTGAGGCACTCTTATGCCACCGGGGCGCTTAAAGCCGGGATCAACCCGAAGGTGATCAGCGAGCGGATCGGTCACGCCAACGTCGGATTCTTCCTGCAGACCTATGCCCACGTGGTCCGAACCGATGACCGCGATGCCGCCGAACAGGCCGCGGCGTTTTTGATCGGCGACCCCTGGGATCCCAGCGAACACGACAGCTGACGATTAGCGACGCTAATGTTCCCAAAAGTGTTCCCATCGGGCATGAAAATGGCCCCCGGAGAAGTCTCCGGGGGCCGTTTCCGCTGGTAGCGGGGACAGGATTCGAACCTGCGACCTCTGGGTTATGAGCCCAGCGAGCTACCGAGCTGCTCCACCCCGCGTCGGTAAACGCAAGGTTACCCAACACGTGGGAACCTCGCCAAATCGCGGGTCAGCAGCGGTGACGGGCCTCTTTAACCGGCCGGGAAGAGTCGACTCCCCTCACCCGCCAACCTGCACGGCTTGGCGGGCAAGGTGCTGAAATTCTGATGCAGGCGCAAGCCGGGCGATCAAACGGCCGGCGACCAGCCAGGCCGGTGTGCCGTCGAGTGTTGGGCGCCGCGCTTGGGCTGAGTTCATACACAAGCGGGGGTCGGGCTGAAGCGTCAGCGAATTCGCCTGCGGCGGGCTCGAGGACGTGCTCGTTCACAGTTGCATCACCTTCGGACCGCTGGCCTAGATGGCGCCCTATTCCTCGGTAGCGGTGTCAGTGCGAAGGCGGGTTCAGCCCGTATCGCTGCACGATGTCGTCCAACCAATCCGGCGTCCCGTAGGTCAGCCCGTACTTGTCGGCCAGTTCGCCGAATTCGGGCAGCTCGTGCAGGACCTTGCCCACCGGATCATTCGCATGCTCGACGAGCAACTCACCAAGCTCCCGAAAATAATTCTCGAACCCGCCAGGAGTGATGATCTCGATGATGCGACCGGGCTCGCTGCCGGCGTTCCACATCGCGTGCATTTGCCCGCGTGGCTTGGTGATGTAGCCACCGGGACCGAGGACTACTTCGCTGTCGTCGGAGCGAAAACCGATCTCGCCTGCCAGCACGAACGAATGCTCGTCCTCGCGGGTGTGCCGGTGCGCCGCGGTGATCAAGCCGACCTCAAAGGGATGCTCGACGATGGACACCTCGCCCCCGTTGGTCTTGCTGGATAGCTTGAACACCGCCCCGAAGCCAGGGAGCGCTACATAATCCCCTTCCCCGGGCTGCACAACCGTGACCCCGATTTGATTCACATCGGCCATCTGACATACCTCCTCGTGTAGCCAGCCGGATCCGGTGGCCCCGTGAGCCGCGGTTCGACGAAGCCGGCCGAGATTTTTAGTTAGCGATGCGGCGAAGGCAAGCTCCATCTCCCAGCAACGCGGATTTTCCGACCCCTGGCTTCGCCGTGGATCACCAGCGCCCGGCTTTCGCCGGCGCAAAACAGCCTCGACGAGCTGATCGAGAACTAGGCATTCGGCTTGTCGGCCGATTAGCTCCACGGTCTCGCCTACTCGGCAACCGCTATCGCTATCCCCACGGCCTGACGCAATACCAGCGCGACGCTAGCCATCCAGGTGGCAAAGAAGGATCGTGCAAACTTCCTACTTGG
>CAVSLH010000002.1:0-171311 GCA_963728815.1 uncultured Actinomycetota bacterium | reverse complement strand
CGCCCCACCCCAAGTTGTACTTGCAGACGTTGACCGTGTTGAGCGCGGCGTGGAAGGCCCCGGGGCCACGGTGCAACATTTCGGCCTCGGTGACCGGGTAGTCGCGCAGCGCATAATTGGCGACGTAGTTTTGCGAGTTGACCACATTCTTGATCAGGTCGTACCGCTCATGCTGGGAGTCGGCGGCGAAGAAGACGTATTCGTCGGTCCCGGCGATCTTGCCGAAAGTGGAGACCATCCGCGCGACGTTGGCATTGCCGATGTAGTACTTTTCGCCATTGGCGGTCCAGGCCCCGTCGCCCGCGGGCTCCAGGATCATGTCGGTCTGGTAGACGTCGGCGCCGTGGGCCTGCTCCGACAGGCCGAAGGCGAACACCTCGCCCTGCTCCAGCTGTGCGGCAGCCTTGCGCTTGGCGTCCTCGTTGTCGCTCATCCAGATCGGGCCCAGGCCCAGAGCGGTCACCTGGAAGGGGTACCAGTAGCTCAGCCCGTAGAAGCCCAAGATCTCGGCGAACTCGCTGATCCGGTAGGTGTCCCAGCGGCAGTCAGATCCCCCGTACTCAGCAGGCGTCAGCAGCGAGGCAAACAGGCGCTCGCGTCCGACATGGTCCAGAAAGTCGGAATACCACACCCGCTCGTGGTCGTCGGACTTCAACCGCGCCTTTCCCCTGGACTCGAAAAAGTCCACCGTCGCGGCCATGATCTCCCCCGAGCGCGCATCTGGATAACGACGTACCAAGTGATTGGGATTGAGCAGCATGACAGTGGCTCCCGAGGGGGTGCGGATAACGACGGCTAGACGGTACTGCAAGAACACAGCCGCGGGTATAAAACGCCTCTGTCGTCCAACCACCTAAGCGACCTAGCATCAGGTACGTGTCAGAACTAAATACCGCTCGCGGACCCATCGATACCGCTGATCTCGGCGTCACGCTCATGCACGAGCACGTGTTCATCATGACCACCGAAATCGCGCAGAACTATCCGGAAGCCTGGGGTGACGAAGAGAAGCGGGTGGCCGATGCCATCACCCGGCTCAACGAGCTGAAGTCCCGCGGCGTGGACACCATCGTCGACCTCACTGTGATCGGGCTGGGCCGCTACATCCCGCGCATCGCCCGCGTCGCCGCGGCGACCGATCTCAATATCGTCGTCGCGACCGGCTTGTACACCTACAACGACGTACCGTTCTATTTCCACTACTTGGGCCCGGGCGCGCAGCTGGACGGCCCGGAGATCATGACCGATATGTTCGTCCGCGACATCGAGCAGGGCATCGCGGACACCGGCATCAAGGCGGGAATCCTCAAATGCGCCACCGACGAACCCGGCATCACCCCGGGTGTCGAGCGGGTGCTGCGCGCGGTCGCCCAGGCGCATAAACGCACCGGGGTGCCGATCTCCACGCACACCCACGCCGGGCTGCGGCGCGGGCTCGAGCAGCAACGCATCTTCGCCGAAGAGGGCGTGGACCTGAGCCGGGTGATCATCGGCCATTCCGGTGACAGCACCGACGTCGGCTACCTCGAAGAGCTCATCGCCAGCGGTTCCTATCTCGGGATGGACCGGTTCGGCATCGACGTCATCCTGCCGTTCGAGGACCGAGTGAACATCGTGGCGCAGATGTGCGAGCGCGGGCACGCCGACAAGATGGTGTTGTCGCACGACGCCAACTGCTACTTCGATGCGCTGCCCGAGGCGCTGCTGCCGGTGGCGGCCCCCAATTGGCATTACCTACATATCCACAACGACGTGATCCCCGCACTCAAGCAGCGCGGCGTCACCGACGAGCAGCTGCAGACCATGCTGGTCGACAACCCGCGGCGCATCTTCGAGCGGCAAGGCGGCTATGAGTGAGCCGATCCCCCCGATCGGCACCCAGATTTCGGCGCTGGCCGAAATCGCTCCCGACGAGCCGGCGGTCAGCTGCGCGGGGCGCACGATCACTCGCGCCGAACTCGACCGGTCGACCAACCAACTGGCACGCGCCTACGCCCAGCGTGGCGTCGGCGTGGGCGACTACGTGACCATCGTGTTGCCCAACTCCGTCGAATGGGTGCAGGCCGCGGTGGCGTGCTGGAAGTTAGGCGCGGTGCCCCAGCCGCTGTCCCCGCGAATGCCCGCTGCGGAGTTTGAGGGCCTGCTGGAACTGCGGCCACGCGCGCTGCTGGTGGGACGAGACGACCCACGCCGCCAGGTCCCCAGTGTCCCAGCCGGTTTCATTCCGGATCCGGGTTTGTCCGACGCCGCGTTGCCGGAAGCGGTGTCGCCGTGCTGGAAGTCGTTGGCATCGGGTGGGAGCACTGGTCGCCCCAAGCTCATCGAAGCCGGCGGCGACAGCCGGATCCCGCCGACAATCGGGTATCCCCTGGTCACGCAGGAGGGCGATACCACCCTGGTGCCGGTGCCACTGACCCAAATCAGTATTTGATTACGGGTACCGTGCAGGTCGAACACCGGAACACCGCACTATCGGGTAGGACTCCCATTCGGGGCGCAGCTGGGCGAAGTATTTGACGTCTTTGAGGAAAAACGAAAACCACTACGTCATGCTCTCCGTGCTGCTGTACCGGCTACGGTAACCGATACTTTCTGAAATTCATGACCTGCTTAAACGTCGTTGACGGCACGCCCCGACACGCGGTTTGTAACCTTTCGTCGGGGTTTGACTCTGCACATTGCCCGGATTTCCGTGCGACGATTTTCTCGTGACTGTTGAAGACGACTACGAGACCGTCCCCGATGAGCTTGACGAACGGTGGGACGCGCCCCTGACCCAGGAACAATGGAACGCGGTCGCCTGGGTGTTCCAGTCCGACGCCCAGCTGTTGGACGACGAGCCCGCCGAGAGCGCGCCGGCATGAGCCGAGCTTCGGGGTGCGGCGTGAACACAATGATGCCCACCGAACGTGTTGTGGCATCCGATGTTTCCCTGGCAATCACCGCACGCGAGCACCGCTGGCGGAACGCCGCAGTGGAATGGCCGCGCAGGATTGGTAGTGGGTAGGAGAAACTGCGGTTCATCCACACAACGTCATCGACGCCGTGACATCCGAACCGCCCGCACTTAACGTGGCCAGCAGAGGCTGGTAGCCGGGCTAGAAGTAGTGGCGGCGTCCGCCGACAGCGTGTCCCATCCTTCCCATGACCATCAGCACCAAGCCGACGACCAAGAGAATGAGACCGATAGTCCACAGCACGGAGATCTTGAGCAGAAATCCTGCGATCAAAAGAATGATTCCAAGAACGATCATGCGTACACCTAGTTTCGGTTAGTTTCCAATCGGATGTAGAGACTGGGATAGCACCAGTGTCATTTACTTGCGGTCGGCTCGGCCGACTTCGCCGTTTCGGGTGTCTGCGAGGCCGGATCCAATGCGTCTGCGCGGTCCCACTGCTCCTTCAGCTGATCGCGTGAGGTCGCCACCCCGCTGCGGTGGGAATCGGCTTCGTGTAGCAGACCGGCGGCCTGTGCCGCCTTGACGTCGGCTTGGGCCTGGGCGGCGCGCGCCTTGGCGGCGGTCACCTCGGCCAGTACCTCGCGCCGGTTGATTCGAAGTGTTTCCTCTTTGGCTTGGTCGCGGATTTCGTCGGCTTTGACGCGGCGGTGTTGCGTGCGCTTATTGACCAACACCCAGCCCAGGGCGACGAGGATCACAATTGCCGCGACCGCGAAAAAGGCGATCATGATGATCATGCCGGTAGACATGTCGGCTCCTTGATTTTTGGTTGAGCACGGTCCACATTCATCGGTCGGATATTGAGGCTTAGGTGCGGGCGTTTGGCCGTCCCTCGCTTCGGGACATGATGTGTTCCGCGTTCACGCTCACCGCCGCAGCCTCGACGGTGGCGGAGGTCTTTATTGGACCCTCGTGAAATACCCGCGTTGACCGCTCGTCAAACTGCACATGCCCAAGTGCGGGCCCAGCGCATGTCGGACGGCAATGCGTGGAGCTATGTGACCGTGCTGGCCCAATGCGACGAACTGCTCCCGACCACCCCCGAGTGGTGAAGGCAAGGTTCGTTGGGTTGCCATCGATGAGGTTGCCGCACTGCCGCCGCATCCGGCATTTTCGCCGTCATGGCAGGCCCGCGAACGCTATCCCGGGGTTGTCAGAAAACGCCGCTCGGCAACAGCAAAGTTTGCCAAATCGCGACAAACCTGAACGTGTGATACACCATCAACAGTGCCCGACGCATTGATTAGCTCCATGGAAGGAACAAGAGCATGGCTATCGCACGGGGCTTCGCCGCAACCGCTACCTTCGTCGGTTTAGCTGTCGGTGCAGCTAGCACAGCGTGGGCTGACCTGCCGACGATGAACGGCAATTACACCGAGCACCTCGACAACGCCAGACGGCCGAACCCTTACCACCGCTTGGGCCGTCAATCCCTGCGGTGACGGATGCGTCTACATAAAAGCTGGGGCCGGGGGTAGCCAAGCGCGGTTGGTCGATGGTCAATGGGTACTAGACACGCTCGACAACGTAAATTGCTCGGACGGTACTTATATTCAGTACGCCGCGAACGCCCACCTAACGTGGGATCCAAATACCCTTGCCGGCACAGCTCAACACGTCTACATCATGCCAGCCTGCGGCCGACCGCCGGGATACAGACAAACCGACCAGATACAACTCAAACAGGCATCCTGACGCATACTGCCGGGTCGTCTCGACAGCCCAAAACCGCATGGGGTGCGCCCATTTTGGACCGTCCGTTGAGTTGATCCATCACCCTGGGGTGTATAGCTTGTGGCACTCCCCACAATTGGGTTAGCCATGGTCATCGTATGACCAATGAGAGCCGTAATCTATTGCGCCTCAATGGATCTGGTATCACCACACGAGATTGCTTGTGCGCCAAGGGATCTCCGACTGTGTGGAGGGGGTGACCAGACATCGCTACCGTAAGCATTACAGTGCGACCATTCGGGATTAGCTTTGACACCATGATTCGCGTAAGTGGCGTCGCACAGGCGATTTCGCGTATTAATCATGCTGCGACACAACAGAATTGAGGACCTTTGAAGTGGCACCATCACGCCGATCTAACCATCTCAAGATCCTTAGCTGGCGAGCGGGAGGACCACATTAACCGTAACGAGCCGCTGCCAGCGGAATCGACCATCGTCCCTCCCGTGCAGCTCAGCGAGGGCGCGCAGGCAGTCTGGGACAGGCTCGCCCCGGACCTGATCGACAAAGGCTGCCTGACCAGCTGGGACGTGGACATGTTCACCATCTACTGCGATGCGGCAGCCACCTACCATGAGTGTCGCCGCGCCATGGGCAGTGAGTACACCACGAAGGGCTCCGTCAGGGACACGACGGTAAAAAGCCCGCTGTGGCGGATCATGAAGGACTCGGCGGACACGATGCGGACTATCGGCGCCAAGTTCGGTTTGACCCCGAGTGATCGCGCCGGCATCGACGTGGCCGAGCAGACGCCGCCATCGAAGCACGGTCCGGAACGGATCCTCTCCTGGTGACCCCTAAACCTAAACGTCCGCGGCGCCGCTGCCCGGTGTGCGGTAGATATGCGGCGACAGACCGCCTTGGTCGGTTTGTCGGCCATGGCGTCTACGAGTCGTGCGCCGGCAGCTACGAGATGGTGCAGCCGTGTAGATCATTTTTCATCGGTTCCGGCTGATTTCGCTCTAGAGTGATCGGATAGGCCAGGCGGGGCCTTTCCCACATTCGGGTAATGCTTTCGTGGCTCATCGTTGAAATGAGGCGGATTTCTTCACCAATTCTCTGCGGCCTCCTGCCGGCTGGTGCGGCGTCGAGAAAGGCGCTGGCGACCTCTAGGAGGGCACTGCGGTCTACCTGCTCAGGATGCTCTACGGCCTCGATCACCAAGCGGGCGAACTGGCGGGCGATACCCAGGGCCGCTTCATCATAGCCATTATATAGACTTCATCTCCATTGTCTCGCAGTTGAAAGTTAACTAACTCCCATCCATCTACGCCATAGTGATTTGCTCTTTCCATAGCCCATCCAAGTACGGTGTTCACATCGTGATGCGTACCGGTCGTGAACCAGCTGTACTCCCACTTCGTACTCATAACCCGGCAGCCTACGCGGCGCGATCCAAGTAACCGCGCCCCCCGAGTAAGCCGCACCCCCCTTAGCCGGGTCCGGCTGACCGGCCCGCACGATGGCGGTGCGGGCCTGTGATTTTGCGGTGTTCGGACGCCCCGAGGATTTACCAGGCCCTTTTACGTGCTGCCCGCAGGTTCAGCATGTGCAGCCAACTCGAATCGGCCTTTGAGGACGACACAGAGTAAGACTTCGGGTTTATCTGCCCACGGCGACGGCATTAGTCGCAACGAGGTTTCTCCTGACCTATTCTCACGTTGCGGCCTGCTGCATTTATGGGGTTGTGAAGTTCCCCGCCTTTCTGCAGCGCCCGAGCCGGGGAATGGGTCTACAGTTTCTCCCCGTTCCCCGGCTCACCCTAAAACTTGACTTCACCCCTTTGACTGCGCCACCTGCTGGCCCGGCTGCGCTGGGGGTAATGAATGGCGCGGTGTGTTCTGTCCTGTTCCCGCCTGCGCCTAGTACTACAGCCGTAGATCGTGTCGTGCGGTGTGTCTGCGCTGGTTGAGGCGGTGACCGCGGCATTGTTCGGAGTTTGTGAAGACAACAGAATTAGCCGCGGTCGCCGCGGCTCATAGCGTAGACGTTGAACGCTGGCGTGTGGGGTTTGATGAGGTTCTCGATCGTGTCGCGTCGCGGTTTTCGCGGTGCGAGACGCTGCGTAACGCTGGGGCGTTGATGCTGGGACTGGTCTCGGATTTGGGCCGCAAGAACTGCTGGACACTGGCCGAGCGAGCGGGTCATCCCAGCCCGGATCGGCTGCAGCATCTGCTGGCTCGCGCCAAGTGGGACGCCGACGGTGTGGTAGCCGATCTACGGGGCTACCTCAGCGAGCATCTGGGTGATCTCGACGCGGTATTGGTCGTTGATGAGACCGGTGATGTCAAGAAGGGCACCGCCACCGTGGGGGTGCAACGCCAATACAGCGGCACCGCGGGCCGGATCGAAAACTCCCAAGTGGCAGTGTATTTGGCGTATGCGGCCCGAGCCGGGCACACGTTGATCGACCGACGACTGTATCTGCCGAAGGACTGGTGCGAGGACCCGGAGCGCCGTGCGGCTGCCGGTGTTCCCGATGACGTCGAGTTCGCTACCAAACCGGCCCTGGCCACCCAGATGATCACCGCCGCCCTTGATGCCGGCATGCCGGCGGGCGCGGTGGCCGGCGACGAGGTCTACGGCGCCGATCCCGAGCTGCGCCAGACACTGCAGCAGCGGGGCATCGGCTATGTGCTGGGCATCGGCGCCAACCGCGCGGTGACCACCGGCGCCGGCGCCGAGCGGGTCGATGTGCTCACTGCGTCGCTGCCGCGGCGGGCCTGGCAGCGTCGCTCGGTCGGTATGGGCGCCAAGGGTCAGCGCTGGTATTCCTGGGCGCTCATCGACATCACCGACAGCGACGCCGACGGCGCCGCGGCTGGTCAGCATCACCTGCTGGTCCGTCGCAACGACAAGACCGGCGAGTTGGCCTATTACCGCTGCTACAGCCCCCAGCCAGCGACCCTTGCCGACTACGTGCGGGTGGCCGGGTGGCGCTGGAAGGTCGAGGAATCCTTCCAAACCAGCAAGGAACTGACCGGACTGGATGAGCATCAGGTGCGCCGCTGGACCTCCTGGCACCGCTGGGTCACCCTGGCCATGCTCGCGCATGCCTTCCTGGTCGTCACCACCGCCGCACAACGGTACGTTGACACCGCCGGGACCACACTAATCACCTTGACAGTCAACGAGTTTCGTCGACTATTCGACGCGCTACTGCTACGACCCCTGCACGCCGTCGCCGACATCCTGGCATGGTCTACATGGCGCCGAAAACACCAGGCAATCGCCCGCGCCTGCCACCACCGGAAACACCATCAACACCAATGACCGCGATCTACGGCTGTAGTACTAGCCGGGGCGCGATTCCCCTGTCTGTAGTCGCGCCCCGGCTTTCAGCTTCCCGCACGGAAACCAATCGGGTTCTCGTCGTGTGTGGAGAAAACGCCAGGCCGAGTGTCTACTGAGCCCAGCTACTCGGTCTGGCGGCCAGGAGGGTTGGAGACATTAACCCCGCCTCGGCCCTCCTGGCACCCCATTCTTTTACGGCACCCGAGACATAGTAGAGACCCCTGGAAAATTGATCCAGGGGTCTCTACGTGTATTTCGGCTAATCGTCTCGCCAGCTCTCTTTGAGGGTGCCGGCTTACATCAGGCTGTCCTCTATGTAGCGGAGCGAGTGTCTGCCCTGCCACTCGGACTCACTCTCAGACAGCCAAGTGGCCTTCTCCTGGATCGCCTCTGTCGACCCATAAATACGGCGGTTGCAGCCGTGGCAAGTCAGGTACGTATACAGCGTGTCGCCGCCTCGCGGCCATTCCTCGCGTGCCGTGTCGGGCAGGTCGATCTCGATGGGATGGTGCTCGATTTGCCGGATCAGGTGGCCGACGACGTGTCCCTCGGGGCACGCCAGATCCATCTTCAGTAATCCCCTGTCGCTCATTTCTCCAGCCTATCCAGTTCGTCGGCCGCTGCCAGGGCGTCGGCGGCAAGCTGGCGCAGTCCAGCCGCATCAAGGCCCATCCCGTACTGGCCAGCGTCCACGTAGGCCACGCGAGTCACACGGCCCTAGCGCCCCACCTACTTCGGCGTGATGTCGATCCCGCCAGGCGTGAGGCAATCGCCACGACGACCGCGCGACGGCAGCTTGATATCGAGTAGCGCGCAAATGGTGTCACGCTTCTCTTGCAGTGTTCCGCTCTCCCAGTTCTCCGGACGTAGCAGGTTCGGCCGATCCCGACGATCATGCAGCGGGTGCTGCCGGTCTACCACGCCAACCCGGGGTCCTACGACCTGTCCTCGATTCGGCGGTTCTGGCACCTGGGGGCGCCCTGCCCGCCGGCTATCAAGCGGGGGTGGATTGACCTGCTGGGTCCCGAAGTGATCTGGGAGCTGTACGGCGGCACCGAATTACAGGCGCTGACCTTCATCTCCGGCGATCAGTGGCTAAGCCACCCAGGCTCGGTCGGCTTAGTGGTCAGCGGAGAGATGCAGGTGCTCGACGACGACGGCAATCCCTGCCCGCCCGGTGTAGTCGGCGAGATCTATATGCGGCCCAACCCCGGCAGCGAACCGACCTACCGGTATGTCGGCGTCACGGCGAAGACCCGCGATGGCTGGCACTCGCTGGGCGATCTCGGCTATTTCGACGCCGACGGATTCCTGTACCTGTCGGACCGCCGCGTGGACATGTTCACCGTCGGCGGGCGTAACGTCTACCCCGCCGAAATCGAGGGCGCGCTCTCGGCGCACCCGGAGGTGCTGTCCCGTCTCGTCGTCGGCGTTCCCGACCCACTCGGCGATCTCGGTCAGGTGCCATACGCCCTGGTACACGCGGCCGACGGGTCCGCATTGGAAGCCGCGGCCGTGCAAGAATTTTTGGGCGACCGCATCGCGGCATACAAGGTGCCGCGCACCGTCGAATTCGTCGACACTCCTCTGCGCGACGACGCCGGCAAGGCACGGCGATCGGCGGTGCGCGATGAGGTCATGGCGCGATTGTGTCCGCCTCAAGATCGATGACCTGGCTCGGCGACGCATCCGCTTGTGCTTCGGCCGGCTTTTTGCGTTTCTCCCAGCGCCGCAACGCTTCCCGGGCGGGTGACTCGACCAAGGCATAGCTGACGGCAGCGATCGCGAAACCGAAGATCAGGGTCAACACCAACACCGTGGGCATCCGGCCAGTAAATGGGAACGTCCCGATCACCGGGAACACCATGGCCAGTGCGGCCAAGTGCCAGATGAACAGGCCATAAGACCAACGCCCCAGCGTCACCATTCCAGTGCTGCCCAGCAGCCGGTGAGGCGTGTCAGGACGATCCAGCACCAACGGCGCCACCAGCGCGAACGCCACCAGGGAGCCCATCGCCGTCTTCACCGCGAATTGCGTAGCAGTGCCCGGAATCAGACCCTCCGGACCTGCCAGCGGAGACGCCGCCACCAGGTAGGCCAGCACCGCTACGACTGCCATCAGCACGCGCCGGCGCGCCAACCGGTGTGGCAATCCGATCGGGCTGTGGACCCACTCCGCCAGCAACATGCCGGCGACGAACCAGGAGAAGAACGCCGGCGGCCAGTTCAGCGGGTTGATCCCAGGACCGGCATCCAAAGGCACCCAGCCCCAGGCCCAGCTGAGGGCTCCCAGGGCGGCGATCGCCGGCACCCGAACGCGGACCGGGACACGGCGCGCCAGCAACGCCAGAATAGGCAATGCCAGGTAGAAGCTGACCTCGACGGACAGGCTCCACATCTGGGTCAGGCCGCCGGTCAGGGTGAGCGGCACATAGATCTGGGTCAGCGTCAGGTTTGCCAACCATACGGTCAGGCTGGCGTGATCGGCGTCGGGCAGCAGGCACAGGATCACGACGACCGCCACCACATAGGCAGGCATGATGCGGACCACCCGCGATCGTAGGTAGTGACCGGTGGGGGGACGCGGCCCCAGGTCTCGTGTCGCCGCGGCGTGTCCGCGCCACAATAGGAATCCCGACAGCGCGAAGAACACCGCCACCGCAAGGTCGAAGCGGCCGAACAGCCGGCCCGCGACACCGCTGGAGTGCCCCGTCTGAAATGCGACATGCGTAACGACCACACCGAAGGCCGCGCATGCGCGCGTACCCTCCACGGCGGGCAGGAAACTGCGGGTCCCACCTACCTGCTGGCCATCGGTCACGATCACAGTCTGCCTTCGATGTGTTGCCGGGCGAATCGGGTACACCCGAATCACCCGCCTTTCTGCTGTTAGGGTCAAACGGGTTTTGCTTCGCTGCTTGGTCAGGTCGGCGACCGACGAGTCCATGGACAAGAAGGAGGTCACACCAACGTGAACCGAGCCGTCATGTTGCGGTTCGCCGCATGCGGAACCATCGGACTCGGAGCCGCCCTGTTGATCGCCGCGCTGCTGCTGTCGACGTACACCAGCAGCAGGATCACCAAGATCCCGCTTGATATCGACACCACGTTGATCAGTGACGGCACCGGAACCGGACTCGACTCGGCGTCTTTGTCCGGTGATCACGTCGTCATCAGCCAGAACGTGCCGCTGGTGTCCCAGCAGCAGATCAGCGTCGAGTCGCCCGCCAACGCCGATGTGGTCACGCTCCAAGTCGGCACCTCAGTCCGGCGCACCGACAAGCAAAAGGACAGCGGACTGCTACTGGCGATCGTCGACACCGTCACCCTCAACCGCAAAACCGCGATGGCTGTTTCGGACGACACCCACACTGGCGGCTCGGTCCAGAAGCCCCGCAGCATCAATGACGAGAACCCGCCGACCGCGATCCCGCTGCGACACGACGGGCTGTCCCACCGGTTTCCGTTCC
The DNA here is from genome assembly GCA_963728815.1 of uncultured Actinomycetota bacterium. Lineage (GTDB taxonomy): Bacteria > Actinomycetota > Actinomycetes > Mycobacteriales > Mycobacteriaceae > Mycobacterium. The sequence continues at coordinate 159,853 of CAVSLH010000002.1, read as the reverse complement.
ACACCGAGAAGAAGACGTATCCCTATTTCGATCCGATCGCGCAGAAGGCGTTCGACGTCAACTACCAAAGCCAAGAAGACGTCAACGGTTTGACCACGTACCGCTTCACCCAGAACGTCGGCTACAACGCCGACGGCAAGCTGGTGGCTCCCGTCACCTACCCGTCGCTGTACGCCGGCGATGAGGACGGCAAAGTCACCACCTCCGCGGCGATGTGGGGCTTGCAGGGCGGCGATCCGGCAGAGCAGATCACCATGACCCGCTACTACGCCGCGCAGCGGACCTTCTGGGTGGACCCGGTGTCAGGCACCATCGTCAAGGAAACCGAGCACGCCAACCACTACTTCGCCCGTGATCCGCTGAAGCCAGAGGTGACGCTGGCCGATTACAAGGTCACCTCGACGGAAGACACCGTCGAATCCCAGGTCAATTCGGCTCGCGACGAACGCGACCGGCTGGCGCTATGGTCGCGGGTGCTGCCGATCACGTTCACCGCGGTCGGCTTGATCGCGCTGATCGGTGGCGGATTGCTCGCCTCGTTCAGCCTGCGGACCGAGAGCGCGCTGATCGACCCCGGCCTGGACCGCGACGACCATGAATTCTTCGGCCGCAGCGAGGAACGAGTACCCGGTGCTGAAGCCGAGACCGAGAAGCTGCCCACGCAACGCCCTGATCTACATGACGAGCCGAGTCCACCCGGCTCGGACCCGCCCCAACTAGGTTCGGGCGAGGCGGCCCCGCCCGATTCGGCGCCACCCGACCCGGGGCCCGCTAGCCCCGGCCCGCCCGAACGGGGTTAGCTCGGCTGCATGACCGGGGTGCGACGCTGGGCTATGCAGTGGTCCCGGCCGGGGTACGCGTTGTTTCTGGCGCTGCTCGTGGTCGCGCCGCTACTGAGGTCCGGGTATTTGCTGCTGCGCGACGCGGTGTCCACGCCACGGTCGTATCTGTCCGATAGCGCCCTGGGGCTGACGTCGGCTCCACGGGCGACACCGCAAGATTTCGCGGTGGCGCTGGCCTCGCATCTCGTCGACGGCGGCGTCGTGGTGAAGGCGCTGCTCGTCCTGGGGCTGTGGCTCGCGGGATGGGGTGCGGCCAGACTGGTCGCGACGGCGCTGCCCTCGGCGGGCGTGGGTGGCCAGTTCGTCGCGATCACGCTGGCGATCTGGAATCCCTATGTCGCTGAACGGCTTCTGCAGGGCCATTGGAGCCTGTTGGTCGGCTACGGCTGTCTGCCTTGGGTTGCGACGGCGATGCTGACAATGCGATCGGCGGACGACACCGGCTGGCTGGGGTTTTTCGGGCTGGCCTTCTGGATCGCATTGGCCGGGCTGACCCCGACCGGACTGATGCTCGCCGCGACGGTGGCGCTGGTCTGCGTGGCCGCACCCGGTGCGGGCCGGCCGCGTTGGCTGTGCGCCGCGGCGACGTTGGGCGGTGCACTAGTGGCGGCGCTGCCCTGGCTGACGGCATCGGTGGTGGGCCCGTCGTTGACCGCCCACACGGCGGCGAACGCGCTCGGGGTTACCGCGTTCGCGCCTCGCGCCGAGCCCGGTCTGGGCACCCTTGCCAGCCTGGCCAGCCTCGGCGGGATCTGGAACGACGAGGCCGTACCCGGTTCGCGGACAACGCTTTTCGCGGTGTCGTCGGCTGCGGTGCTGCTGGGCGTGGTGGTGGCCGGCCTGCCCGCAGTAGCGCGTCGTCCGGCGGTGGTGCCGCTGCTGGCGCTGGCGGCGGTGTCCGTGGTAGCACCGGCTGCGCTGGCAACCGGCCCGGGCCTCCACGTGCTGCGCGCGTTGGTTGACGCCGCACCCGGCTTCGGTGTGCTGCGCGACGGGCAGAAGTGGGTGGCGCTCGCGGTGCCGGGATACACGCTTGCGGGCGCCGGCGCGGTGGTGACGCTGCGACGTTGGCTGAGCCCCCGAAGGCCCTCCGTGACGGCGTTGGTCTGCTGCCTCGCGCTGATCCTGGCGCTGCCCGACCTGGCCTGGGGAGTCTGGGGCAAGGTTGCCCCGGTGCACTACCCATCCGGGTGGGCGGCCGTGGCGGCGGCGATCAACGCCAATCCCGGGCAGGTAGCGGTGTTGCCCGCCGGCACCATGCGGCGGTTCTCCTGGTCCGGTCCGGTACCGGTACTCGATCCGCTGCCCCGCTGGGTGCGTGCCGACGTGCTGACTACCGGTGACCTGGCCATTTCCGGGGTGACCGTTCCTGGGGAGGGTAATCACGCCCGGGCGGTGCAGGACTTGCTTCTGGCGGGGTCCGATCCTTCCGCCTTGGCCCCGGCCGGCGTGGCGTGGTTGGTCGTCGAATCGGACACCGCTGGTGACATGGGTATGGCCGCACGCACCCTCGACGGGCTGACACCGACCTACCGGGACCACGAATTGGCTCTCTACCGGATCGGCGGCGAGAGTGCCGGGACACCTCCTGCCGGCCTGGAAGCGACAGTGATCGCACATCTGGCGTGGCTGGCGATGCTGATCGTGGGCGGTCTCGGCGCGGTGCTCACCGGATGGCGGCGTCGCGCGCCCGTCTAGACCACGCCGCTGACGAAGTGGCCGGCTTGCACCGCTTCCAGCACGCTGCGCATCGCATCGGCGCTTTGCGTCCAGGAGAACTCGACGCTGCGCGCCTGCGCCTTGGTGCCGAGCTGATCACGCAGCACCGGATCAGACAGCAGTTGTTCGAGGCGATCCACCAGCTCAGCGCGGGTGTCCACCAATATCCCGGTCACCCCGTCGATGATCGAGTCAGAGAGTCCGCCGGAGGATCGGTAGCCGACGGTGGGCACCTTGTGCTGGGCCGCCTCCACGACCGCCAGACCCCAGCCCTCCTTGCGTGAGGGCAGCACATGTACCCAAGAGCTCTGCAGCACATGGTGTTTGGTCACGTCGTCGACATGGCCGTGGAACGTCACCGCGTGGGAAATGTCGAGCCGGTGCACATGGTCGACGAGTCGCTGTCGCCACCACCCCCCGCCGACGATGTCGAGATGCAGGCCGGGTATCCGCGCCCGCAGCTCCGCGACCGCCTCCAGCGCATCCTCGATCTGCTTGTGCGGCACCAGCCGGGACAGCACAACCACTCGTGGTATGGCCGCGCGCGGGCCCGACAACGATTGCGCCGGCGCTTCGTCGAGACCGTTGCGCACCACCGCGATCCGCGCGTTGTCCACGCCGAGCGCGACCAGATCGCGGGTCGACGGCAGCGACACCGTCACGTACTGATTGCGCCTGTGCAGGCGTGGCGACAACGTCGACTCGACAAACCAGCCGAGCCGACCCATCACCGGCCCGGCCACTGGCCACTGCTCGCGATGGCAGTGGTGCACCAGCACCACCACTCGCCGGCCATACAACAACCTGGCCAGGAACGGCAGACCGTTTTGCGTATCAACAACCACATCGGGGCGCACTCGCCGCAGCGGCCCGAGACCGAACCGCGCTGCAGCGATCGCCAGCAACGCCCACACGTACACCGAGTAGCGCCCACCAGCGCGGCTGATCCGCACGCCGTCGACCACTTCGCGTCGCGACGCACCCGGATAGCGGGCCGTACGCAGCGTGACGGCAATGCCCGATGCGGCCAGCTGCGCCCCGATGCGCTGCAAGTAGGCCTCGCTGCCGCCGCCCTGCGGGTGCCCGGTATCGCGCCAACACAGCAGCAGCACCGAGCGCAGACCAGACATTAGGCGCCAGCCTAGCCTGGCGACGATGCGCGCCGCGGAGCGGCGCGAGCGTGAAGCCAGTGTCACGCCCGACCAGCCTGACGCTGGCTTCACGTTGGACGGGTGGACACCAGCCGTAGGGTTGGCCGGTGGCCGTCACTGACGTCTTCGCGCGGCGGGCAACCCTGACCCGCTCGCTGCGGCTGCTGTCAGAGTTCCGCTACGAGCAACCGGACCCGGGACGCTTCTACCGGGCACTGGCGGCCGACACCGCAGCGATGGTCAGTGATCTGTGGCTGGCCAGCCACGGCGAACCTCCGGTTGGCCGGACGTTGCTCGACGTCGGCGGCGGGCCCGGATACTTCGCAGCGGCGTTTGCCGATGCGGGTGTCCGCTATGTCGGCGTCGAACCGGACCCGGGTGAGATGCACGCGGCCGGACCTGCTTTGGACGGGATGACCGACGCATTCGTCCGAGCGTCGGGCATGGCGCTGCCATTCGCCGATGACTCGGTGGACATCTGCTTGTCGTCTAATGTCGCCGAACACGTGCCACGGCCCTGGCAGCTCGGCGGCGAGATGCTGCGGGTGACTAAGCCGGGCGGCCTGGCGGTGCTGTCCTACACCGTCTGGCTAAGCCCATTCGGTGGGCACGAGATGGGCCTGACCCACTACCTGGGCGGCGCCCGCGCCGCGGCCCGGTACGCCCGCAAACACGGTCACCGGGCGAAAAACGACTACGGGTCGTCGTTGTTCGCGGTGTCAGCCGCGGATGGTCTGAGCTGGGCGGCGAGCACTGGCGCCGCGGTGGCCGCATTTCCTCGCTACCACCCCCGATGGGCCTGGTGGCTGACATCGGTGCCGGTGCTACGTGAGTTCCTGGTGAGCAATCTGGTGCTGGTGCTCCGACCGCGATGAGCCGCCGAGAATAGTTGACTGAAACATGTTCTCGTTTTGCGGTTCGCTTGGGTAGGGTGGCGCCATGAGTGACAGTACGACGGAATACGACAAGCTTTTCATCGGCGGCAAATGGACCGAACCGTCGACCTCCGAAGTCATCGAGGTGCACTGCCCGGCCACCGGCGAGTACGTCGGCAAAGTGCCAATGGCAGCAGCAGCCGACGTTGACGCCGCGATCGCCGCGGCCCGCGCGGCATTCGACAACGGCCCCTGGCCCACGACGTCGCCGAAGGAGCGCGCGGCCGTCATCGCCGCGGCGGTCAAGTTGATGGAGGACCGCAAGGAGCTATTCACCAAACTGCTCGCGGACGAGACCGGTCAGCCGCCGACCATCATCGAAACGATGCACTGGATGGGTTCGATGGGGGCGATGAACTTCTTTGCCACCAACGCTGTGGATCAGGTCAAGTGGAAAGAGACCCGCAACGGCTCCTATGGGCAGACCATCGTCCATCGCGAGCCGGTCGGCGTGGTGGGCGCGATCGTGGCATGGAACGTGCCGCTGTTCCTGGCGGTCAACAAGCTGGGCCCCGCTCTGTTGGCCGGTTGCACGGTGGTGCTCAAGCCGGCCGCTGAAACCCCGCTCACCGCAAACGCTTTCGCCGAGGTGCTGGCCGAGGCCGGTCTGCCTGAGGGTGTGCTGTCGGTGGTGCCCGGCGGGATTGAGACCGGACAGGCGCTGACGTCCAACCCGGACATCGACATGTTCACCTTCACCGGCAGCTCGGCCGTCGGTAAGGAGGTCGGCAAGCGCGCCGCGGACCTGCTCAAGCCGTGCACCTTGGAGCTCGGCGGCAAATCGGCGGCCATCATCCTCGAGGACATCGATCTGGCCGCGGCGATTCCGATGATGGTGTTCTCCGGCGTGATGAACGCCGGGCAGGGCTGCGTGAACCAGACACGCATCCTGGCACCGCGCTCGCGTTACGACGAAATCGTCGACGCGGTAAGCACTTTCGTACAAGCGCTACCGGTGGGGCTGCCGTCGGATCCGGCCGTCCAGGTCGGGCCGCTGATCTCGGAGAAGCAGCGCAGCCGGGTCGAGGGCTACATCGCCAAAGGCATCGAAGAGGGCGCACGGCTGGTGTGCGGCGGCGGCCGTCCAGAGGGCCTGGACAACGGCTTCTTCGTACAACCCACGGTGTTCGCCGACGTCGACAACAAGATGACGATCGCCCAGGAGGAGATCTTCGGGCCGGTGCTGAGCATCATCGGCTATGACACCGAGGAGGACGCGATCAAGATCGCCAACGATTCGGTGTATGGCCTGGCCGGCAGCGTATGGACCACCGATGTGCCGCACGGCATCGAGATCTCGGAGAAGATCCGCACCGGGACATACGGAATCAACTGGTACGCCTTCGATCCCGGCTGCCCGTTCGGCGGCTACAAGAACTCCGGCATCGGACGCGAGAACGGGCCAGAAGGCGTCGAGCACTTCACCCAGCAAAAGAGCGTGCTGATGCCTATGGGCTACACCGTCGGCTAGCAGCTAGCGGCCCTGGAATCGGGCCTGCCGTCGCTCGATGAACGATTGCACGCCCTCGGCGGCGTCCTCGCTGGCGAAGAGCTCGGTTACAGCGGGCCGCAGTCGCTCGATCGCGGCCGCCTCACCCTGTTGGCGGGCCAGGTGCGCAGACGCAAGGGTGGCCCGCACACCCAGCGGCGCGGCGCGGTCGGCGATGGTGTGCGCGATCTTGTGCGCCCGGGCCAAAGCAGCTGCGGCATCGTCGGCCACCTCTTGGACCAGCCCGATGCGGTGCGCCTCGGCGGCGTCGAACTCGTCGCCGGTGAGCAGCCAGCGCATGGCGTTGCCCCACCCGGCCTCGTGGGGCAGCCGGATCGTCGCGCCGCCGAAGGGGTAGATCCCGCGCTGCACTTCAAGCTGCGTGAACCGGGTCCCGGCCGCCGCGATACGGATGTCGGCGGCCAGCAACAGTTCGATACCTAAAGTCATGCACCAACCGTGTGCGACGGCGACCACCGGCGTGGTCCAAGGCCCGTCCAGCCGCCAGGGATCCCGGCCGTCGTCCGGGAACGCCAACTCCCCGGTCGCGATGCCAGGGCCTACGTCGACGAGATCCAGACCCGCGGTGAAGTGGTCACCATGTGCGAACAGCACCCCGGCCCGCACCGAAGTGTCAGATTCCAGGACCGCGTAGGCGCGGGCCAGGTCGGCGAGCATCGCCCGGTCGAACGAATTGCGTTTGTGGGGCCGGTTCAGGCCGATCAGCAGAACATGTCCATCCAGCTCGAGAGACACGGTGTCCAGCGTCGGCAGGGCGGTGGGGGAAGTGCTAGCCATCGACACAGTGAACCTCAGTCGTAGCCATTATGCAATAGAGCATAATACGTGGCGGGTCACGCACTCGGTCTCCAGCACCTTTGACAGCGCAGATCACACTATTTACTGCGGTCCAAGCGGTGCCACCAGAAAAAACTTGCATAGTTTATCAATGTCTTATATGCTCCGCAGCATAATCATGGGCCGCCGGCCCCGGCGCATGAGTGCAGCACATAGGCCGGGAGAAAATCATGTGGATCATCGAGCTCAACGTCGCGGGCTATCAATTCACTCGCGAGATGCCCGACTTGAAGCGCCGGCCATTCCGGTTCAGCCCACGTAATATGCACTGGCCGGTACCGCGGCACTCGCACGCCGCATGACGCCGGCCAGAGGAGCTACGACAGTGCCGACTGCCACCGACGCAACGCGGCACCCTGCTCCGACGAAGCGCTGCGATACCCGCAAAAAGATGCTGGTCAGTGCCGCTGAAGTAATGCGCGAGCGCGGAGCGGCTGGTGTAACCATCGACGAGGTGCTCGCCCGCAGCGGCGCACCACGCGGCTCGGTGTACTACCACTTCCCCGACGGGCGCAATCAGATTCTGACCGAGGCGCTGCGATACTCCGGTGATTCCATCACCGCCATGATCGACGACGCTGCCGGCTGGGGCGCCAGGGCCCTGTTACGCGAGTTCCTCGAGTTCTGGGAACGCTTGCTGACTGACGGCGACTTCACCGCAGGCTGCCCAGTGGTGGCAGCAGCGATCGGCTCAGACGACGACGATCCCAAGCTTTCCGCCGAGGCCGGCGTCATCTTGGGCCGCTGGTGTACCGCATTGACCCAGGCATTCGTCAACGACGGGTTCGACGACGACGATGCCGCCTCGCTGGCGGTGATGTCGATCGCCGCGCTGGAAGGCGCCATTGTGCTGTCCCGCTCGACTCGCTGCGTCCGACCGCTGAGCCAGGTTGGCGAGCAGCTCGAATTCCTAATCAAGGCAAGAGAATTCGTTCGTCGTAACGGCCTGTCCGACAACTAGCGCAACCCGTTCTGGTATTAGCAGCGCGCCGACGCCAGCCCAACCTCAGTCGCTGGCCGGCAGCGGCTTGACCTCTTTGAGCTGCAGTGCGGTCGCACCGACGCTAAGGCTCCCCGCGCCGGGCTTGGTCACCAGCACCTCGGCACCGGTTTCGTCGACGTAGCGCTTGCCCATCACGGTGCCGTCGGCGAACGCCGGGTCGAGCTCGCCCGACCGCTCAGCGCCTATCGCCACCATCGGCGCGCCGCCGCAGCGCAGGTCGTCGAGGCTGTCGGCGCTTCTGACGACGATGACCTGGGTGTCACACACCTGGCTGGCGAGGCGGGTTCCGTTCTTGATCATGATTTCGTCCTTCATCGCTTACTGCTCGGCCGGCGCGGCGCGCAGTCCCTCGACAATCTCCCGGCGAAGCACCTTGCCGGTGGCGGTGGTTGGCAGCTCGTCGCGAAACACTACCCGGTCGGGTGTGCGCGACCCGCGCAAGCTCTTGCGGACATGCTCCCGGAGTTCCTCAGGGTCGGGATCGATACCCGCAGCCGGCACCACCACCGCGACAATCGCTTGGCCCCACTGCGGATCGTCGACACCGACCACGGCGACATCGCGCACATGAGAGTGCTCGATGAGCACCTCCTCCAGCTCGGCAGGCGCGATGTTTTCACCACCACGGATGATTGTGTCGTCGCTGCGTCCACTGATGAACAGGTAGCCATCTTCGTCGAGGATGGCGATGTCCCTGGTTCCGAACCAGCCGTCCTCGTCGAGCACCGAGCCGATTCCGGTGTAGCGGCCGGAGACCTGCTCGCCGCGCACGAACAGCTCACCGCTCTCGCCCTGCCCGAGCACCCTGCCGTGCTCGTCGCGGATCTGCAGCTCGATGCCGGGAACCGGCCGTCCGACCGATCCCAATCGCTTGGCGACGTGGGCTGCCGACGCGGAGTGCGCCGCCCGGTGGTCGTCGGGGGTCAGCACCGCGATCGTCGAGCTGGTCTCGGTCAGGCCGTAGGCGTTGACGAAGCCCACATCCGGTAACAGTTCGAGCGCCCTGCGGACCAGCGGCAACCCCACCTTCGAGCCGCCATAGGCCAGGTTGCGCAGCGACGGCAGCTGATGGCCGCCCGCTTCCAGCACGGTGACGATGCGGTCCAGCATGGTGGGCACCACTGTCGCGGTGGTGACGTGCTCGGCGTTGATCAGCCGCACCCATTCCTCGGGATCGAAGTTGGGCAGGTAGACCATCTTGCGGCCGGCGTACAGGTTAGATAGCGCGGCCCCTACCCCGGCGATGTGGTAGGGCGGCACGCAGATCAGCGCAGCGTCGCCTGTGCCGGCCGACTCGAATTCGACCGTGCCGGTGACATAGCTGGTCAGGTTGTTGTGTGAGAGTTCGACGGCCTTGGGTTGCGACGTGGTGCCCGACGTGAAGAGCACAATCGCGACCGAGTCCGGGTCCGGGAACTCCGTGGCGGGCTCGGCGCTGCGCGCGGCCGACACGAATTCGTCAGAGACCATCAGCCGTTGAGACGCATCAGCGAGCATCTCCCGGTAGCGGCTGTCGACGATCACCAGGGGTTCCGGCAGCCGCTGAATAAGGGCCTGAATACCGTCAGCCGACAGCCGGTAATTGATCGGCGTGAACGCCAACCCGGCGCGCGCCGCGGCGAAAATCAGCAGCGGCAGCGTTGCTCCCCCGGTGCCCACGTACGCCACGTGCTTGGCATCCGATCCCGCGATGACACCCGCGCCGCCGTCAGCGAGATCGCTGAGCTGCTGAGTCGTCAAGCGCAAGTCTCCGGAGACGACAGCCGTACGGTCCGGGTTGCTCGACGCAGCCATCTCGAGAAGCAACGAAACGCTCATCCTCGATCCTTCTGGATCCCCGCCCTTTACAAATCTAGGCCGTAGTGTAACCCATCTAACGATGCTTACTCGCCCTGGGCCCTGCGCGAAACGGCTTCCCAGTCGCGCCAGGTCTGCAGCCGCTCGTGGTAGAGCTCGGTGATCATCGCCGTGGCACTGGAACCGAAAAGCACTCGCAGCGGCGGGTTATCAGAGTCGACAATCTCCAACAACGCCTGTGCGGCGGCCTTCGGATCGCCGGCCGCGTAGGACTTGCGGCGCGCGACCATCGCTTCGCGGACATACTCGTACTCGGTCATCCTGTCCGACCAGCGCGCCGACGAGCCGGCCCAGTCGGTGCCGAATAGACCCGGTTCCACAATGGTCACCTTGATGCCCAGCGGCCCCACCTCGGCCGCCAGCGATTCACTGACGGCTTCCAGCCCCCACTTGGAAGCGTGATAGGCGGACTGGTTAACGAACGCCCCGACGCCGCCGACGCTCGAGACCTGGACAATGTGTCCCGAACCCTGGGCACGCAGAAACGGCAGCGCCGCCTGGGTGATCCAGATGGCGCCGAACAGATTGGTCTCCAGCTGATCCCGCAGGTCTGCCTCGGAGAGCTCCTCGAAAGCACCGAAGTGGCCGTAGCCGGCGTTGTTGACCACGACGTCGAGCCCACCGAACTCGTCGTAGACCCTCCCCACCGCCTCGAAATCCGCTGCCCGGTCGGTGACGTCGAGCCGAAGCGGCATCAGGCGATCACCAAACCGGCCGGACAGCTCGGCCAGCGAATGGGTGTCGCGCACGGTGGCTGCGACGCGGTCGCCACGCTCGAGCGCGGCGATGGCGAACTCACGGCCGAATCCCTTCGACGCGCCGGTGATGAACCAGATCATGCTGTTCACGCTAGCGCGCCGAGGACCGGCACTGGCTTGCCGCGCCCGGCTCGGCCGGCGGCAGATCGTGGACCACGATAACCGCAGCGGACACAGTACCGCGGTACCGTGTACTAGGGGTTGCGATGGCATCGGTGCAGAAGATTCCGGGTGTCGGGTTGTGCTGGCTGGCGGCTTCTGCCACGGTGGCCGCACTGCTTTCCGGCCCGATCGGGGTCATCGGCAGTTCGGCGACGGCCGGGGCCTTCTCGAGTACTGCACCCGTCGAACAACTCGATGTGCCTTCACCGTCGATGGGCCGCGACATTCGCGTCGAATTCGAAAACGGCGGTCCCGGGTCGCACGCGGTATACCTCCTCGACATCATGGAGGCAGCGAACGACTTCAACGGCTGGGACCGCAACACCGCGGCGTTCGACTGGTTGCAAGGGTCGGGGCCCCGGAGGGGTTAGCAATCAACTCCAACGTGGCCTTCAAAGACGCCTATCTCGCCGCCGGGGGCAACAACGGCGTGTTCAACTTCCCGAATGGCACCCACAACTGGGCCTATTGGGGTGAACAGCTGCAGGAGATGGAGCCTGATTTGCAGCGGGTGCTGGGCGCCCAACCACCGGTTCAGCCGCCACCTGAGCCGCGCGGGTACATCTGACGCAGCGTCGGCCCGATTCTGCCTGCTCACACGTTTGGATCCCAGGCCGAGATTCGGGGGATCCAGCGTGCAACGTTGCGACGGTAGTCGACATATTCACTGCCGTAGCGCTTCACCAGATGGGGCTCTTCCCAGAACCGGATGGCGATCACCTGGAACGCCGAGAAGATCGCGAACCACAGCAGCAGCCAACCGGACGCGGTCACGGCCGCCTCGCCGAGCAGGATGCACAGGACGCCGGTGATCATCGGATTGCGCACGTGCCGGTACGGCCCGCGTACCACGAGGTGGACCGGCTCTCCCATCACGTCGCCCACCCCGAGCGTGCCCTTGCCCACCCGGTGGAACAGCACCACTGTCCAGGTCCACAGGCCCAACCCGCCGGCGATCAGCAGGCCTCCGGCCGTCACCAGTCCGACCACCAGCGGAGAACCGAGGTCCGGCGTGCGCGCGTCAGCCGCTATCACGATCAGCGCCGGTATGACGAGCGTCATCGTCACCGGGAAGAGCAAGATCGAGATCAGCTGCCGCCACCAAAGCCGTCGTTCGCGGGTGTCCGCCACCATGTCACGCCTCCTTCATCGGCGTTGGTACAGATACTTCAACCTTTGTTGAACAATGAGCCTACGCCTACACAACACAATGGTCAACGCTTGTTGAAGTATGCTGTCGTGCATGGCTGAAGCCCGGCGCGCAGGCCGGTGGCGCACCGGTCAGCAGAACAGGCAGCGCATCATCGACGCGGCGCGCGAACGTTTCATGCGCGACGGATACGAACGGGCCACTGTCCGTGCGATTGCCGCCGACGCCGGCGTGGATGTCGCGATGGTCTATTACTTCTTTGACAGCAAGGAGGGGCTTTTCACCGCGTCCGCGCTTACGGGTCCCGAGCACCCGCTGCACCAGCTGGCCACCCTCCTCGACGAGGGGACCGAGCAGATCGGCCCGAGGCTAGTGCGCCGCTTCCTCGAGCACTGGGACGAAGACGCCACCTTCGAGCCACTACTGACGCTGTGGCGCTCGGCGGCCATCCAACCGCAGGCGCGGAAGGTGCTGCACGACAGCCTTGCCGGTCCGATCGCCAAGCGCGTGGCGACGGAATTCGGGGTGGCCGATGCCGAGCTGCGCGTCGAGCTCGTGGCCAGCCATCTGGCAGGGCTGGCGTTCGCGCGGTACCAGCTGAAAATCGAGCCGATCGCCTCCACTGCCATCGAGGATTTGGTCGCCTGGCTCGGGCCGACCGTACAGCGCTATCTGACCGGCTAGGTTCCCGTCCAACGCGGCGGGCGCTTCTCGGCGAACGCGATCGCACCCTCCCTGGCGTCGTTGGACATGAAGATCGGGGCCAGGATCTTCATCTGCTCGGCGAACATTTTGTCCCGGCTCCAGCCGCGGGACTCGGTGATGATCCGCTTGGTGGCGGCCACCGCGAGCGGGCCGTTAGCGGTGATCTTCTCCGCCAGCGCGATCGCCGCGTCCAGCGCGGTTCCCGGTTCGGCCAGGACGTTGACCAGCCCCAGCTCGTGGGCACGCTGGGCCGGCAGGTTGTCACCAGTCAGTGCCAGCTCCATGGCGATCGCGTACGGGATGCGCTCCGGCAGCCGCAACAATCCCCCACCTCCGGCAACCAGACCACGCTTGACCTCGGGGATACCGAACGCCGAGTCCTTTGACGCCACGATCAGGTCGGTGGCCAGCGCCAGCTCGGTGCCGCCGGCGAGAGCGTAACCTTCCACCGCCGCGATCAGCGGCTTCGCGGGTGGGCGTTCGGTGAAGCCCATTCCGCGGCCCTCGACGACGACGTTTTCGCCCCGGGCGAATGCCTTGAGATCCATGCCCGCGCAGAACGAGCCGCCCGCGCCGGTCAGGATCCCCACCGAAAGGCCGCTATCGGCATCGAGCCGATCCATCGCGTCGGCCAGGGCCCGGCTGACCGCGGCGTTGACCGCGTTTTTGGCCTTCGGCCGGTTGATCGTGATGATCAGGATCCGGTCTCGCTGTTCGACCAGGACTTCGGGTTCGGTGTTGCCAGCTTCTTCGCTACCAGTCACAGTGCTGATGGTAACGGCCCAGCGTCAGGCCTCAGATCAAGCCTGAGCCATCGCCGTCTCAACCACCGTCAGTTTTTCGGAAAGCCCTGCAGCCCTGCGTATTTCGATGAAGTCGGCGACCATGGCCTCAGTCACCTCGTGCGGATCCTTGACGGTCGCACCGTCGGCCAGCACCGATATGTTGAGCTGTTCGACGTAACTCCACACGGTGATGTTGAGGCCACTGCCGGCGGTCAACGGGCCAACCGAGTAGATCTCGGTGACCAGCGCGCCGCCCACCCGGCCGCGCTCGCGGGGACCGGGAACGTTCGAGATATTCAGGTTGAGCACCTTGTTCTGCCCATCACGGCTGGACAACCACCGGAAAAGAGCTTCCGTACCTGCCGGCGGCCAGTAAGCCGCCCAGCGGCTGATCAGCTCCGGTCCCAAGAGCTGGTGGCTCTCCTTGGCGGACACGGCGTTTTCGTGACAGACCCGCACCCGCTCCAGCGGGTCGTCGGAGTCGGCCGGCAGCGCCACCATCATTCCGCTGAAGTAGTTCCCGGAGATCCGCTCCGGCGAGAAGTCGTAACTCACCGGGACGGAGGCCAGCAGCGGTTCGGCCGTGCCGTCATAACGCAACAGCAAGGTACGCAGCGCCCCGGTGGACATGGCCAGCACCATGTCGTTGATCGTCGCCCCCAACTTCTTGCCGGTCTCCCTCACATCGGCGAACGCCAGAGTGGCGGTGGCGAACCTGCGCTCCGGGGTGAGCATGTGATTCATGAATGTCGGCGGCGGGGTGAACGGCCGGGTCAGTTCCGGTGAGAGCTTGCGCGAGCTGCGTCGCACCCGGCCCAGCCCCTGTGTCGTGTAACGGATCGTCGCGGGGATCCGCGCGACGTGGCGCAGGTGGTCCACGAACGCCGAACTCATCAGCTGCCGCGTGGAGGGCGCCGGATCGGGCGTATATGCGCCGCCCTGCGGTGTCGGCATCAGATCCATGCCGTGGGCCATCAGGTTCGCCGAGGCGACGCCATCGGCCAGTGCGTGGTGGATCTTGACCACCACCGCGATCCGGTTGGCCAGGCCCTCAACGAAGTACATCTCCCACAGCGGGTGGGCACGATCCAGTGGGGTGCTGGCGATCTGTCCGATCGCCCCGTCCAGTTCGCGGCGACCACCCGGGGCGGCCAGCTTCCAGGGCCGGATGTGGTACTCGAAGTCGACCTCACAGTTCTCCCGCCACATCGGGTGATGGAACTTCAGCGGGACGTCGACCAGCTGGTAGCCCAACGGCACAAGCTTGTCCATCCGGCCGGCGATGACCTGACGGAACGCGTCGATACCGAAGCCGCGGCTGTGCTCATCCAGCTCGATTACGGCGACCTTGATGGTGTGCATGTGCACGTTCGGCGTCTCGCTGTACAGCAGTACCGCGTCCCAGCCGCTCAGCCGTTTCACCGCCGCCCCTTGCCCATAGGGCGACCTTACTCAGCAGCGGCAGCTCAGATAACCTCTTTCGCCCCGATCTGTGTCCTGCTGCGGTAGACCTGGTTGAGGAACAGTGAAGTCGCATGTGCCATCACGCCGGCCCGCTCACCGTCAACGAGGTCGAAGCCGTGGCCCGCTCCCGGCAACTCTAGGTAGCTGACCATCGAATGCGAGACCGCGCGCAACCGCTCAACAAAGCTATGCGCCTGCTCGACCGGGATGACACTGTCTTTGCTGCCATGAATCACCAAGAACGGTGGAGCATTCCGATGGACACGCGCAATCGGCGATGCGTCGCGGAACACCTCAGGATGACGGGCAATAGTCCGTTTGACCACCACCCGCTCCAGAAAATCGACGAACCGGGCACGCTCGGGGGTGGAGCGGTCCTCCCAGTCGTAGCGGCCGTAGATACCGACCACCGCATCCACCGAGCTGTCGGCGCCCTCTGGCAGCTTCGCCTGGTATTGAGGGTCATCGGGGGTGAGGGCGGCCAGCGCGGACAGGTGCCCGCCGGCCGAACAGCCTGCCACCGCAATGAAATTGCGGTCACCACCGAATTTGTCGACGTTGGCCCGCGCCCACGCGATGGCGGTCTTGACGTCGATGATGTGGCGCGGCCAGCGGTGGTGTGGCGCGACGCGGTAGTCGATGGCCAGGCATACCCACCCCAGCTCGGCCATGCGTGACATCAGGGCAGAGCCCTGCAGCATGCGGCTGCCGTGCACCCAGGCGCCGCCCGGGACGAAGATCAGCACCGGCGCGGGTTGGGCCGGCAGATCCTTGGGGCGCCAGACATCGAGCACCTGCGCGGGGTTATCCCCATAGTGGACCCCGCGGCGGTAGAGGTAGCGGCGCTGACGCAGCGCATCCCAAATCGGCGGCGTCCGCTCCGCCACAGGCCATTCGAGCTCCAGATCCGCGGCCGGCACGACCCCCCGCAAGGCCGCGACGGAGACCTGGTGCGTGCTCTCCCGATCCCGACGGCGCACGCCGTTGATGCCCGGCGTCAGCCAATCCCTCTTCATTGCCGAAACGAATTCTGGTGCGTGTCGGGCACCCCAGACGCCCATCGCGGTCACGCCACCCAGCGGCTGCAGGTGCTTGCCCACCACTGGTAGCGAAGCCCCGGCGACGCTTAAGGCCAGCACATAGTCGGCGGGGCGGGCCCGCAGCAACCATCTCACACAGGGCGTCATGCGCGGTCCCCTCACCGTCATGTAGCGGAGCGTACCCGGGCGCGGTTCGCGGAAACTGACGATTGCGTCATGGCTATTTCCACAGCTAGAAAACGATGTGAAGGATTTTGCCATCTGTTAGAGAATTATTTTGCTATTCGCTCAGGGAGCGGCCGGCGGCTCGCCGACGCGCAACACCCAGCCGCGCGGCGTAGCTGACGGCGCTAATACCGAACATCACCGCCGTGAGCAGCAGCCACCTGCCCAGGAACGGCTGCTGGGTTTGACCTGTCGCCGCCTGGTAGGTCGGCCCGCCCTGTTCGATGATGCCGGGGAGGAAAACCAGCAGCGTCAGGCCCGCCGCCATCGCCGGTACGCGAATGTAGTTGCGCGCCGGGACTTCTGGGCGGCGCCGAGCCGCCGATAAGTCCCGCCGACCGGTCCGCGTGACCAGGATCCGGTCGACCAGCGCGTAGAGCGGGAAGAGCACCAAATCGTGGCCGACGACCGCGGCAACGAACCAGACCGCGATCGACTGCCACCAGGTGCCTTGGTTCCACAGCTCCCTCACCTTGAAGGTGGCCAGTATGTAGCCCAACAGCGCGAAGCCGGACACCATGGTCAGCAGATGCACCGGATGCGACCCGTACGAATTCTTGAAAAGTGTTGAAATACTGGACATCTCAAGTCTTCTGGAATTCGATGGCGGCGACCCATTTGGTGTTGTGCACACCGGGCAGGGCGGGAACGATGATCCGGGCCGGGTACCCGTGATCCAGCGACAGGTCGGCACCGTCGACCCGCAGCGCCAGTAGCGCATCAGGATCACCGACCTGATTGGCCGCCAGCTTGGCCTCGCCGAAGGCGCCGCCTCGCTGCAGTGAGATCACTCGCGCCGAATTCGGTTCCGGCACACCGGCCATGCGGGCCAACTCGGCCAGCCGCACGCCGCTCCAGGTCTGAACGCTCGACCACCCTTCGACGCAGGCGATCGGCAGCCGCGCGGTGTGCTGCGGCATGCCGGCCAACGCGCCGCGGTCCAGCACCACCTCCGAGGGCCCACCACGCAGAACCAAGCGCCATTGGGGACCGGTGCTGCCCGGCGTGATCCCGGCGGCGACGGCGGTCTTGTTGATCGGGAAGTCACCCGGACTGCGGACGCGGCCCCGTGGCAGCAGCAGGGCGGCACTGCGGGTGATACCGCCGAGGGTTTGCCCGGCGGTCAGCACACCGATGAGCAGCACACCGGCACCGACCAGTCCCAGGGCTCCGCGCCTGCTCATCGTCGGCTCGCCCGGATTGGCGGCCACCAGACCGTCCGGGTCACGCGGCTGCGGGCGGGTGTCGGTCAGGTTGGTGCGCAACACTTCTCGCATCGGCAGCGACCGCAACCCGGTGAGCATGCGCGGAATTTTGACTGCGATATGCAACAAGAAACCGGCTATGAAGACCCAAGCCCCGAAGTAGTGGCCCGCGTAGAAGCTGAACCCGAAGATGTAGTCGTACTGGATGTTGAGCACGCCGGTGACGATCTGGAACAGGATCCCACCGACCAGCATCAGCACCGAGGCCCGCTCGAGCAGCTGGGCGATCGAGCGCGCCGGCGGCCACACGAACAGCCGCGGTATCACCGACCACAGCTTGGCCAGCACCACCGGGATGATCAGCAGGCCCAGCCCCACATGCAGACCCTGGGTCAGCCGGTACAGCCACGACGGACGGGTTGGCCAGGTGAAGGCGGGCAGCCGCAGCCAGCCGACGTCACCGGGGATGGCCTGGCCCAACTGTGGCGAATAGGCCATGTAGGAGAGCAGCCCGGTGATGATGACGATCGGCAGCGTCACCAAGAGCACGAGTCCGAAGACCGACGTGAGCCACGGGCCACGTAGCGGGCTTCGAAACTGGGTCAGCCGCGGCAAACCCGGCGGTGGATGCCGGTCCGGCCCGCGCCACAGCCGGGCGGGAAACCCGCAGCCGTTGCTGGGTTTTGGGTCGGGTTGAGGGCTGGGTTCGGGATCGCTCACAGTTCGCTCACAAGGCCGCCAGGTTCGCAAGCACCCGGGTGCCAATCAGACGGACACTGGTCAGCGTCAAACCTACTTGCCCGGCCAGCGTGGCGGCGCTGTCCACGCCGACCGATGCCCATCGGAACCACGGCCCCACGTCGCGCGCCGACTCCAGACGCACCCAGCGGGCGCGGATACCAATGGGTTCGGCGTCGAACTCGGCCACACAACGCCCGCCGCTGCCGAGCAATTCGGCAGCGCGACCCAGAATCCGTCGCGGGTCGCCGCCGAGACCGACATTGCCGTCAACCAGCAAAACCGTCTGCCAAAGACCCATTCCGGGCAGCGGCTCGAACACATCGCCGAGCAGGGCCGGCGCGCCGCCGCGACCCGCCAAGCGGATCGCGGTCGCAGACCGATCGATGCCAAGCGCGGGTATCCCCCGCTGAATCAGCCGCGCCACCAGCCGTCCAGGTCCGCATCCCAGCTCGATCGTCGGCCCACTGCACATCTGCGTAACGGCTTCATCGAAGACCTCATCGAAGGCCTCACCGTCTGATCCCGCCTGGGCACCATGACCGCGACCGCCCAGCCAACGGTGAGCCGGCAGCAGGCGAACTTCGCCGTCCTCATGACGGATCCAACATCGCTCGCCGCCAAGCGCCCGATCGTAGAGATGCCCCAGCATTTCAAGCCCCTCGCATCGATCCCGACCAGGCAACCCTGACGGGCCCCGGCCCCTTGGGGGACGCTGCGACGGACGCGCCAGCATTCCCATCGATACCCCGATCCTCGGTCAGCTACACCAAACCTGACAAAAGCCTGCAGTAGGTGATTCGGTGCCGTGCGCATACTGGATCGGTGCCGAGCGACGATTTTCACCCAGACCTGCGCCGGATCGCCCGCTTCGCCCCACGACGAATGGTTGGACCCCGGAGCTTGCGGCTGATGCGGGCTTTATACAAGCTGGCGGAGCGCCGCACACCCAGCGATGTCGAAGTGACCACCCTGGGATCCGGAGCCGGCGTTCGGCTGTTCCGGCCCGCCGGCGTCACCGAACCGGCGCCCGCGCTGCTGTGGATCCACGGCGGCGGATACGTGATGGGCACCGCGCAACAGGACGACCGGATATGCGGTCAGTTCAGTAAAAAGCTGGGCATCACCGTCGCGTCGGTGGAGTACCGGCTGGCGCCTGAACATCCGTATCCCGCGCCGCTGGAGGACTGCTACTCCGCGTTGACCTGGCTGGCCGGACTGCCCGCAGTGGACCCGGGGCGGGTGGCGCTCGGCGGCGCCAGTGCCGGCGGGGGCCTCGCGGCGGCCCTGGCCCTGCTGGCCCGCGACCGGGGCGATGTCACACCGATATTCCAGCTGCTGGAGTACCCCATGCTGGACGATCGGAGCTCCATGAATACCGACAACCCGAATTACCGGCTGTGGAACACGCGCAGCAATCACTTCGGCTGGACGGCCTACCTCGGCGACGCGGACCCGCAGGTCGCCGTCCCGGGCAGGCGCGACGACCTGAGCGGGCTGCCCCCGGCGTGGATCGGCGTCGGGTCGAATGATCTGTTCCATGACGAGGATCTGGCCTATGCCGAACGCCTGACGGCCGCCGGGGTGCCGTGCCACGTCGAAGTCGTTGCGGGCGCCTTCCACGGATTCGACCTCGCTGTGCCTAAAGCTCAAGTGTCACAACGGTTTTTCTCCAGCCAGTGCGATGGTCTGCGGGCTGCGCTCACCCCGGCGGGTTGATCGCCGGTCACATTGCGAAATAAATGAGCTCGCCGCCGATGATCGTGGCTGCCACCATGCCAGCGTCCAGCTCGGCCAGCGCCGTCGCCGGCGGCTCGGTCAGCACACAGAGGTCCCCCGGCTGTCCGGTTTCGACGGTCCGCGCCCGGCCCGGCTGATCGGACCGGCCCAGAAACATCGTCAAAGCCTTCATCGCCGAGACACATTCGTTCGCACTGAGAACGGCACCGCTGGGTGTGGTGCGGTATACCGCGGCGCGCATCGCCGTCCACGGGTCGCCGTGGCCGAAAGGCATGTCGGTAGACAGCGCCACTGGCACCGTCGCGTTCAGCAGGGATGCGACCCGCCATAGCTGACTGTGCTCGGCGGCGGGGACCTCGGCGAGGTAGTGATCGCCGCGCTCGGCGACGAAATTCGGCTGTGTCACCACCGTCAGCCCGAGGTCGGCTAGGTCGATGAGATTGTCGTCAGGCACTACGGCGGCATGCTCGATGCGATCCAGCGGATGACTACCGGCGGCACGCAGGGCTGCGATGGTCACCACCAGTTGGGCTGCGGTCACGCAGTGCACGGCGACCGGCCGGCCGGCGCTGTGGTGGTCGGAGATCCAGACCGTCAGGGAATCCACGTCGAGACGGTCATCCTGCAGGATTTTCTTACCCGGTGACAGGAAACGCAGCCGTGGCCGAAACTCGCCGCGACGGTGCGCCACCAGCAGCGAGACCATGTCGTCGGCGCCGAGGTCAGGGGTGGCGTCGGTGACGCCGGTAACACCGGTCGCGGTGATTCGGCGGCTGAGTTCTGCCAGGTCGGTTTCGCGCCGCTGCAGCGCGTCCGACCAGCCACCGTCGGCGCTGCGCAGGCGCCCATCGGGATGTTCGGCCAGGCCGACCCGGCTCAATGCGGCGGAGTTGAGGATCCACAGCGCACCGCTGCGGTGCTGAATGCGCACCGGAATGTCGGGCACCACGGCATCAAGAGCGGTCCGGTCCAACTCCCCGGCAACCGACTCGTGATAGCCGACGGCGCGAATCCACCCGTCGGGACCTGGCGTGGCATTCGACAGTATTTGTGCCAGCTCAGCTTGGGTACTGACCCCGGGCGGTCCGACGGAAAACGAATCCAACGCAGAGGCCGCCGAGCGCACGTGCACATGGTGGTCGTGGAGCCCGGGCAGCACGGTTCCGCCGCCGGCGTAGAGCACGCCCTCCCCGTGCCTGGCGGCCAGGCCGTCGCCCACCTCGTCGATCCGCGCGCCGACCCGGATGTCGGCCGTCGTGCCGTCCAGCAATGTGGCCCGCTGAATCAGCATGATAGGCAGCGTCTTTCGGATACCAAGCGTCGCACGGTGTCGTTATCGGCGCCAAGGTCAGCGGCTGAGCTGTATATCGGCGGAGCCAGCGGTGGTGGGGCTGGGTGCACCGACTCCGACGGCCCCGTCGGCAGCGCCGCATAAGTCGCGGCGACCGCGGCCATGGACACCTCAATCAATTCGCCTCCCCCGCGGCCCAGCGATTCGGCCACTGCCAAGGTCGCCTCCAACCCGGCCAGCGGGTCAGCGACGGCGTCCCCACAAAACACCGGTCCCTCGATACTGGCTCCGACCAGGCCGCCGGCGACTGCGGCATCATCACCGAACGCCGATCGTCCGGACTGCTCTCCATACCCGGTGATCCGCAACCAAATTCGGCCTGCACGAGGTGAAACGTCGTCCGGTCCGAGCCGGCGCCGCGTCAGAGCAGCAGGCCGCGAGCCTTCGATTACGATGTCGGACACCTCCAGCAGCGCGCGCAGTTCGTCGGCTTCACGATCGAAATCAAGACAGTAGGACAGCTTTTCACCGTTGATCCAGTCGAAAAAGGCACGATTGCCGCGCCGGGTGCCGTCGGGTCGGCGTGGGCTTTCGACTTTGACGACGGTTGCGCCTGCGCATTCCAGCAGCTGGCCGCACAGCGGGCCGGCCCACATTGACGACAGGTCGGCCACCAGCAGACCGGCAAGTCCACGCACTGATGCCCGGGACCCTATTCGGCGTATCCGCGGCGGAGTGGCCGGCGCCTCGCCCAGGGCGGCCGCGGGAATGTCGAGCAGTCCGGCCCGTTCGGTGATCGCGGACATCAGACGTGTTGCGGCCCAATGCTGCAGCATTGGCCAAGGGTCGACGGGCACCTCGTCGGCGTGCAGCAGCGCGGGCACGGCGGCGACATCGTCGGGGCGAGACAGCGTGATCGCGCACCAGCCATCCCGAGCCGCCAGTAACCGGGTCGCACCACCGGCCGAGACATAGCCGCCGCGCGTCAATCCGAGCAACCCGGCCCGGCCGGTCAGCAGTGTGGCCGCATCGATTGCGACACCTATGCGGGTAGCAGCGGCGGCGGCGACGTGCTCTGCGCGAACAAGCACGTTCGCCCGGGAGAAATCGGATGGCCCGGCCGGCAGACCGGTCAAGAAGGCCAGCCCGCTGCTACCCCACTGGGACTGCGCGCAACTCACGCAACCATTGTGCTCGTGGCTTAACTCGCCGGAAGAGGGACAAACCGGCGGAATTTTCCACTAACAGGGTGCCGGTCAAGCCGGTCGACCGCGCGGGCGCTGACTTGAGGACGCTCTAGACCTGCTTCAGCGAGGGCCCGCGCCAGCCGTGTTCTGAAGGCATCGACAGCGAAACCTGGATCAGTAACCACAGATACGTCGATTCCGGTCGACGTCTGGGCGACCTGGTAGTCGACAATTTCTGGGGTACCGACCATCACCGATCGAATCACAATGGGGTGGACGGCCGTTCCGTCCGGATAGTGGAAGATTTCGTCGTTACGGCCCTGCACGCGTGCCTGAAGGTAGCCGTGACTGGGCGCATCAGCCACCGGGATGAAACTGTCCGTAAGTTCGTAACGGATCAACGGTTGGGCCAGGTTGTAAAGGTTTGTGACTAACACCTTTGCCGCCGGGACGCCGATCGGTGTTGGCCGATTGTCGGCGTCGACCAGTTCGACGATGCACATGTCGGTGTTGAAGGCGAACGTGTCATCGTCGGCGCCCGTCTTGCCGACGAGACCCTCGGTGGACCCGAAGCCGTCGAAGATGGGAGCATCGAACGCTTCCTTGATGATGGATCGCATTTCCGGGAGCAGCGTTTCGCTCGTTGAGGAAACCTGGGCGGCCTGGATCTGTAGGCGGCCAGCGCGTGCCTCCACCGCCAGCCGGACCAACATTGAGGCGTATCCGCTGAGAATGGCGGGCCGCAGCGCATTGAGTTCTTCGACAATCGCAGACAGCGGCCGGGTCGCGGGCACGAGATGAAAGCGACCGAACGAACTGTCGCCGGCCGCCAATGCTGTCACCAATCCCGTGGCATGAACCGCCGAAGGCGCGGCCACTATTGCGCCAATGAGATCTCCCGGCGGGGGTTGCGGTGCTGATTCGGATGCCGGGGGACGAAGTACGGCGGTCGCGAACGAGGTGAGGGCATCTTGGTCCAGCACGAAAATGCCCCGCGCTCCCGAACAGCCGCCGGAGGCAAGTGCGATGTATCGGCCCAAGAGCGGAACGGGGTCGGCGCGAGTTTGGCTCAGGGCGGATTCAACGTCGGCGCGGCGCAGCCGTCGGTCGGTGAACACGTCGTCGAGGGCGTCCATCATGTCGGCTTTGCACATCACCGGCAAGGCCGACATGTCACCGGGATCGACCGCGTCGACGTCGATGCCGCGCAGTCGGCGGGCGTGGAACGGTGAATGCTCGGCGGCGTGCGCCAAGAGCCTGGCCAATCCCTGACGCTGTACCGCTTGGATCTGATCTGGGTTCCACGACAGTCGAGCGAAATCCGCCGCGGCGCCAGCCAGTACGTCGGATTGCACACCGTCGCGTATCTCATCCCACGCGGATGTGGTTATCGCCGCCATTCTCGCTCCCAAGTAGCTGCTCGAGTGAATCCCAAAGCGGGCAATAACAATTCGGCGACTTCATGCTCCGGAATAGCGGACGGATTAGCGCTGCGTTCCAGGGCGACGCCCGTCGCGGTCGCGAAGATGAATTCGGCCAACGACCGGGCGGGAATCGTCGGAGCCAGATCGGCGCTTCCGTAAACCTGCGTCAGCACCGAAGCGAGGTTGTCGACCGCCCGAGAATGCACGTCCGCGTAGCGACGGTTGAGGTCCGGGTTACGCACGGCCTGTGCTCGAAACTCCGTCAACACGAACTGCCACCCGGGCTCGGATTCGGCATCTTCGGCGCCGGCGCGGATCAGTGCATGGAACGCATCGAGACCGGCGAGTCCGGCCACCGCTCGTCGATGATGCGCTGCACGTTGCTCGATCCGTTGCTCGAGCAGCGCGAAGAACAGGTCGGGCTTGCTTCCGAATTGGGAGTAGACGACACCCTTGGAGAATGCGGCTTCGTCGGCGATGGCCTCCAGGCTGGCGCCCGCATAACCGCGCGCGATGAAGACCCGCTGGGCCGCGGCCAAGACGCGTTCGCGGTTCCGTTCGACCTGTTCTACGCGGCGCAGGCGGGTGGGCATGCCCAGATTAAATACCGTTGGTATCTGGATGTCAACGGTATCTGGATTTAGAACTGCAGCGCGCTGAATCGCCAGTCCAGTACCTGACGGTCGGGCTCACCCGCAGAGTCGCTCACCGCGTAGACCAGCGACCGCAGCCCCAGCACGCCCCCGTGGTCGGTCGCCTCGGCAGATTCGACGTGCAGCTCGCTGTAGAGCGTGTCGCCCTCGTGCACCGGACCGGTGTGATCGCAGGACTCCCAGCTCAGAACCGTCGCGAGATTGGGCAGCAGCCGGCTCGCCTGTGCGAGCGCTAGGCCGACGGTATGTCCGCCGTAGACCAGGCGGCGTCCGCCGACCCGCCAATCATGATGTGTGGCAGCGATGTTCAGCGTGAGTCGAGCTAATTCTGGCGCGCTGCTCACCAGGTCTCCCGTGCTGTGCAGCACCGCACCCGCCATGGCGGCATCGAAATGCGGACCGGGCACCCGATTCCGGAAGACCTCACCGTCCCAGTGCGCAGTCGGATCGACTGCCGGCCGCACCGCGTCGGCGCCGATGCTGGACAAGTCGTCGCCGGGCCCGGAGTCGTCGGGACGCCAATCCGGGCTGGCGGGCAGCATCGCGCAGCGGTAGAAGTCGAGCACCAACTGATCGGCCTGGTCGATCGTGATCATCCGCAGCGCCGCCATTCCCGTTGGCGCACGGCCCGGCTTGGCCGAGTTGGCCCGCAGCCCAACCACTTCGGTGCGG
Organism: uncultured Actinomycetota bacterium; assembly: GCA_963728815.1. GTDB lineage: Bacteria > Actinomycetota > Actinomycetes > Mycobacteriales > Mycobacteriaceae > Mycobacterium. The sequence continues at coordinate 134,800 of CAVSLH010000002.1, read as the reverse complement.
GTGTAGATGGTGTCGCCGATGACAGGGAACCTGTGGAACGTGAGCCCGCGGTAAAACAGGTTGGCTTTGACCCGCTGCGTGACCAGCGTCGACTGCCCGATCGCCACATCACAAACCAGCGCCGGATGTGCCAGCGGCCCTGGCACGCCGGTCACCGCGGTGCAGAGAACGGCGTCCAGAGCCAGTCGCAACCGGTCTCCCACGATCTCCTGATGAGTCGCGGCCAACCCCGACGACAGCGTCGCCGCCGGCGCCCAGTCGAAGACCTGACCGATTGAGAGGTCGTCGAAGTAGGGCCCGCCCTCGCGTTGACCCGCGTACCCGTTCGCAGTCACAACGCCACATGCTGGCAGGCTGTCGAACCAGGGGTCAACACGGAGGGTGGTTGTAGGTGAGCAGTGAGCTTAACGACGAAGAAGACATGCTGGTCGCAACCGTGCGGGCGTTCGTCGACCGCGACGTGAAGCCAACCGTCCGCGAGGTCGAGCACGCCAACACCTACCCCGAAGCGTGGATCGAGCAGATGAAGCGGATCGGCATCTACGGCTTGGCCATTCCCGAAAAGTACGGCGGGTCGCCGGTGTCGATGCCGTGTTATGTCCAAGTCACCCAGGAGCTGGCCCGGGGCTGGATGAGCCTGGCCGGTGCGATGGGCGGGCACACCGTAGTCGCCAAGCTGCTGACGCTATTCGGCACCGAAGAGCAGAAGCGGACGTACCTGCCACCGATGGCCACCGGCGAGTTACGGGCCACCATGGCGCTGACCGAGCCGAGGGGTGGCTCCGACCTGCAGAACATGTCGACCACCGCGCTGCCCGACGGCTCAGGCCGCTTGCTGATCAACGGTTCCAAGACCTGGATCAGCAACGCGCGCCGTTCCGGACTGATCGCATTGCTATGCAAGACCGACCCGAACGCCACGCCACGTCATAAGGGCATCTCGATTGTGCTTGTCCAGCACGGGCCGGGGCTGACGGTGTCGCGGGACCTGCCCAAGTTGGGCTACAAAGGCGTTGAGTCCTGTGAGCTGTCGTTCGACAACTTCGCTGTACCGATCTCGGCTGTCCTCGGCGGCCGGATGGGCGAAGGCTTTTCGCAGATGATGAAAGGCCTTGAGACGGGCCGTATTCAAGTGGCCGCCCGAGCCCTGGGCGTGGCGACGGCGGCGCTTCAGGACGCCCTTGCTTACGCTCAGCAGCGGGAAAGCTTCGGCCAGCCGATCTGGAAGCATCAGGCCGTCGGCAACTACCTGGCCGACATGGCGACCAAACTCACCGCCGCCCGTCAACTCACCCGCTATGCCGCCGAGCGCTACGACAGCGGCGAGCGCTGCGATATGGAGGCCGGGATGGCCAAGCTGTTCGCCTCCGAGGTCGCGATGGAGATCGCGCTGAACGCCGTGCGCATCCACGGCGGCTACGGTTACTCCACCGAATACGACGTGGAACGCTACTTCCGCGACGCGCCCCTGATGATCGTCGGCGAAGGCACCAACGAGATCCAGCGCAACGTGATCGCCGGGCAGTTGGTCGCCCGAGGCGGGATCTGAGTTGTTGTGGTACCTAAGCCCGATGTCGGCTGCTCTGCGAACCTAGGCCAGTAACCCGGCCGGTGCTGTATATTTGCCTGACTTCGGCACCAGCGAGGCGGCGGGGGAGTAAGTGTGTCGGACGGGAGGAAAGGCAGTTGCCATGAGTTATCCGCCAACCCCGCACGACGGTTCCTCGGATTAGCCGGATTGGCAAGGCCAGCAATCGGATCGGCCGGGCCAGCAACCGGGATGGCAAAGCCAGCAACCGGGATGGCAAGGCCAGCAACCGGGATGGCAAGGCCAACCACCGCCAGACAACTACCTCGTCTGGGCGATTCTGACCACACTTTTTGCTGCCTTCCCACCGGAATTGCGTCGATCGTGTACTCCACCAAGGTCTCCGGGCTGTGGATGCAGGGGCATTACGCCGAAGCGCAGACCGCGGCCGACAATGCCAAGAAGTGGGCGATCATCAGCGTAATCGTGTGGGCCACACTCGTCGCCTGCTACATCTTGTTCGTGGTTGTCCTCGGGGTATTCAGCCTCGGCGTGGTGAGTAACATCCCCACTACACCCGTCACCCATTACCACCGTTACTGAGCAAGAGACGGGCCAAGCTGCGCGACGGACAACGCCTGCGGCGGGTTGAACCTGTTTCGCAAGGTATTAGCGGAATCTAAAGGCGCGCGATCTTCCTGCCCGACGTAAGCCCGTGCTGTATATTTGCCTGACTTCGGCACCAGCAGAGCGGCGCGGGAGTAAACCTGTTGGACCGGAGGAAAGTCGGTTGTCATGAGTTATCCGCCAGGGCCGTACGAAGGTTCCCCAGGTTGGCAAGGCCAGCAGCCGGGCTGGCAGGGCCAGCAGCCGGGCTGGCAAGGCCAGCAGCCAGGCTGGCAAGGCCAGCGCGAGCCGGACAACCACCTCGTCTGGGCGATTCTGTGCACAGTCCTGTGTTGCCTTCCGTTCGGGATCGTGTCGATCGTGTACTCCACCAAGGTCTCCGGGTTGTGGGCTTCGGGGCGGTATGCCGAGGCGCAGGCCGCGGCCGACAACGCTAAGAAGTGGGCCATCATCGGCGCAATCGTGGGCGCCGTCGTCGCTGTGATCGCGGTGATTCTGTATGTTGGCCTTTTCGTGATTGCCGTGTCGAACCTCCCCTCGACCACCACCACCACGTATTCGGGTTACTGAGCCACCCTGATGCTTTGAACGCCAGTACGTTTGACATCAGGCTGGCGCGATCGCGTCTGCCAGTCCCCAGGCCAGTGCGGTATCAGCGTCGATAGTTCGTCCGGACAGCACGAGATACGCGGTGCGCCACCGGCCGATCCGGCGGGTAACGCTGACGGTACCGCCTGCGCCGGGGATCAATCCCAGACCCAATTCCGGTAGTCCGAATACCGAATCGTCCCGCGCCTCAATCCATCCGCAAAACGCCGCCATCTCCAATCCGCTGCCCATCACGCGGCCGTGCACCTCGGCGCGGCAGGCCCGGCCGAGCCTAGCGGTGAGGGCGTCGAGCACCAGGGCGGGGCTGTGGCGGGTGCGGGCCAGATGCGCACTCGCCGGATCGGCGAAGGTGCCGAATTCGGCGAGGTCTCCGCCACTACAGAACGACGGCCCGTTGCCGCTCAACACGATCCCGGTCACCGACGGGTCCAGCTGCGCGACGGCCAGCGCCTCCAGCAGGGCGGCGCGCGCATCGGTGGAAAACGCGTTGTGCCGTTGCGGCCGATTGAACCTGATATGCAAGGTGTCGCCGTCGCGGTCAGCCTGCACCGGGTCGGCGAACTCAGGCATGCGGACCGGGCCGCGTTCGTTGAGCCAGCGCGCGAATTCCGGCCCCGCTTGCAAGGTCGAGTACGCCAGCGACTCGGTCACCACTGAAGCCAGCGTCGGGCCGGCGGGGTCGATCGCGCGCAGCACGTCGTCGCACACGGAGCTGGCGTGCGGCCAGCGTTGACAGCGCTGGATCAGCTCGGCCAGAGCCTCGGGCACTGAGTCGACGGTGACCACTCTAGGATCAGCACGAAAATCCTCAGTCAGAGCGAAAGTCGCGGTGTTCAACCAGGATTCGGCCTCAGGCGCGACGAGCTCAGCAGCCGAACCGAAGGCGACGATCACGCCCGGCGGTGACCCGACGTCGGGATCGGACGCACTGGACAGATCGACCACCTGAAGCACGGGTCACACCGAATACTTCTCGATCAGCCCGTTCTTGTAGAGCTTTCCCGTGTCGGTGCGCGGCAGCTGTGCCTCGAACGCGATCGACCGCGGGCACTTGAAGTGCGACAAGCGGTCTCGCAGCCAGGCCAGCAGCTCGTCGGCGAACTGATCGGTGGCATCGGCCGGGTCGACGGTCTGCACGGCGGCCAGGACGCGTTGACCCATTTCGTCGTCGGGAATGCCGAACACCGCCACGTCCAGCACTTTCGGGTGGGTGACCAGAAGGTTCTCGGCTTCTTGCGGGTAGATGTTCACCCCGCCGGAGATGATCATGTGGTGGCGCCTGTCGGTCAAGAACAGGTAGCCCTCGTCGTCGAGGTAGCCGACGTCGCCGACCGTCACCCAGCCGTGCTTATCGCGCGACGCAGCGGTTTTCGACGGATCGTTGAGGTACTCGAACGGGTACCCGCCTTCGAAATAGATCTCACCGGGCTGGCCCGGCGGCAGCTCGTTGCCGTCCTCCCCCAGGATGTGCACCCCACCCAGCATGGGTTTGCCGACCGAACCCGGATGCGCCAGCCAGTCCTCGGCGGCGATCAGCGTCGACCCGATCGCCTCCGAGGAGGCGTAGTACTCGTCAACGATGGGTCCCCACCAGTCCATCATCTGCATCTTGATTTCCACGGGGCACGGCGCGGCCGCGTGCATCACCCGCTTGAGGCTGGACAAGTCGTACGAATTGCGAACGGCTTCAGGAAGTTTCAGCATCCGGACGAACATGGCCGGCACGAACTGGCCGTGGGTTACCCGATAACGCTGGATGGCGTCGAGCGCTTCCTCGGCATCGAACTTCTCCATGACCACCGTCGTAATGCCCCCGGCCTGAACGCTCATAGACCACACCGACGGTGCGGTGTGGTAGAGCGGCGCCGGGCTAAGGTACACGGCGTCGGGATCCATCCAGAACCCGACCAGGGCTGACATCATGCCCGGCGCCGCGTCCGGTGTGACGTGGGGCAGTTCGCGTTTGATCCCCTTGGGTCGACCGGTGGTGCCCGACGAGTACTGCAGCAGGTCGCCCTCGCGTTCGTCGCCTATCGGGGTGTCCGGCTGATCCGCAACGCATTCCGGGTATCGCTCCCATCCCGGAAGGTCGGCATCAGCGATCATCAGCAGGTCCGGCAGCCCACCCGGCAGGTGCTCGCAGGTCTCGCGTACCGCCGCCGAGCCGATGATCGCCTTGGCGCTGCTGTTGTCAATGATGTAGGCGGCCTCGGCCGCTGTTAGGTGGGTATTGATCGGCACGTAATACAGCCCGCTACGACGAGCCGCCCACATGACCGCGTGGATGTGCTCGTTGTTCTCCATCAGGATTGCGACGGTGTCACCCTCGCGCAGTCCGGCCTGGCGGAAGCCGTGCGCCAGCCGGTTAGCGCGGGCCTCAAGCTCGTCGAAGGTGATGACGGTCCCGGACGGGTGCAGGATGACAGCAGGTTTGTTGGCGCCGATATGCGGGCGAATCTGCATGGGCCGACTGTACCGTCGCCAAACTTGACGGATGTCAAGGCCTCGCGCAACGGTTGCGAGCCGGCAGCGGATGGGCTAACTGGGTGTCCGTGTGGCGGTGGGGGCCGTAACGTTCAGCGGGCGCGCCCTTCTCATCTCGGCGACGAAGCGCCGTCCTTGGTTGTCGACCACCTGCCACGAATAGGGGCTGATGACCTGGGTAAATCCGAGCATGCGGGCGGCGGATCGGGCCTCGTCTTCAGTCCGGATGCCGTCGACGCGCAGGCCATGGGATGTTGTCAGCGCCCAGATCGTGTCCTCCGGGTTGCCTTTTCGTTGGGGCCGGCCGTGGCGGCCGGGATCGGTTGATGAGAAAAGGTTGGCGGACAGGACTTTGGGGATCCTCAACGAATTCTTGAAACGATTCCGCTTTGCCGGCGACGCTTCGACGGCCGCTTCAGTTGTCAGTCGGCGGCTGTTGGTGCAGGCAGAAACAGGGCGCTGTCGCCGAATTCATGCCAGAGATAGCCGTGTTCGACGGCTTCCCGGTACGCCGTGGCGACCAGATCCGGGCCCGCGACGGCCTCCAGCAGCAACAGGTGTGAGGCGCCGGCATCATGCCATCCGGTGATCAGGCCATCGACCACACGGCACGGGCGGCCAGCACCGAGCACCAGATTCGTCCAGCCGACAGCCTGGTGTACCACGCCTTCGGCGTTCGCAGCTGACTCCAGGGCGCGGGTCACCGTGGTTCCGACCGCGATCACCTGTCCGCCCGCCGCCCGCGTGAGGTTCACGATCCGCGCGGTGGCGGGTGGCACGTGGAACAGCTCAGGGACGGGTGGCTCGCCCGGCTCCGCGGAAGACACCCCGGCGTGCAGTGTGATCGGCGCGAAAGCAATGCCGTCAGCCACTAGAGTGGTTACCAGCTCGGTGCTGAATGGTCTTGCTGCACTGGGCATTTCAGCACTACCGGCGCTGCGCGCGAATACGGTTTGGTAGTAGCGCAGCGGCCATTGTCGCGGCACGTACGAATACCTGATCGGCCGGCCGTACCGGGCCAGGTACGACACGACGTCACCTTCGACGACCACCCGCGCGGTCCACAACCGCCCGCCGTCCACCCCGGGTTCCGGGTAAGACGACCCGATGACGATCGCGCCGCCGCCAGCCATGTCGATGCGGTCACCGGGCCGAGGGGTCAGGTGTCCGGTCGCATTCGCCGCGGGTCGCAGTTCAACCACCCAGACCTTTTCGGCGCGAGCCGTGCAGAAATGGATGGCGATCGGATGCCCAGCACGGCGGCCGTCAACCGCGGCGGGCATGGTGGCGGAGTTGTTCACCACCAGTAGGTCGCCCGGGCGCAGATAATCGCCAAGGTCGGCGAATCGGGCGTGGCTGACGCCGCTCGGCCGGGTGACCAGCAGCTTCACCGCGTCCCGGGCGACGCCGTGCGCTTCCGGCGGCTCGGTGGCGTCCGAAAACGGAGGCCGATAAAAGTGCGTATGCGGGCTCGCGAGAGTCATTGCCGCACACCGGATACCAGCAGATCCGCTGCCCGGTAACGACCGGCGGCCGGCCGGGTGGCGAGCAGTCGCAGCAGCGCCGGCACAACGGACTCCGGCTCGGCACGGTCCGAGATGTCCTCATCGGGGAATGCGGCCTGGTGCATTTCGGTCCGCATGTCGCCTGGGTCGAAGGCGTAAACCGGCACGGTGGAAGCCTCGGCGGCCAGGATGGCCGATAGCTGATCGAGCGCGGCCTTCGACGAGCCATACCCACCCCAGCCCGGATACGGCTCGACGGCCGCGTCGGAGGTGAGGTTGACGATCACCCCGCCATTGTCGGCAAGCGCCGGCAGCGCGGCCTGTATCAGGGCCAGCGGGGCGAACAAGTTCGTGTGGTAAACGGCCCACAACTCGCTTGCCGGGTAGTCGGCGAGGGCCGGGTGTGGGCTGGGGCCAAGCCGGCTGGCGTTGTTCACCAGCAGGCGCAGCGGCCCGGCGCTCCGTGCCGCGGCGACCAATGCGTCACGATGCGACGCGTCGGTGACGTCGCCGGGCAGGGCGATCAGCTGCGCTGAGTTCAGCTCTCGGGCCGTTGTTTCCAGTTCGGAGGAACGGCGGGCATCGCCGACGACGGCCCAGCCGTGGTCGAGCAGAGCGGCGGTCACCGCTCGGCCGAACCCGCGCGATACGCCGGTGACGATCGCGACAGGGCAGGTGTTCTTGGATCGAGTCATACGGCCATACTGATAGTTAAAGTAAACTTTAAGTCAAGACCCAAAACCGAGCGAGGTGAGTTACCTTGGACAAGGGCGACTTGTTCACCGTCAGTGAGTTGGCGAATCGCAGTGGCTTCGCGGCATCGGCAATCCGGTTTTACGAGAGCCAAGGCCTTATCACAGCAACCCGGACGTCCGGCGGACAACGCCGGTTCGAACGTCAGATGCTGCGGCGCATGGCATTCATCCGGGCTGCCCGGAACGTCGGACTGAGCCTGGACGAGGTCGCTGCCGCCCTGGCGAAGTTGCCGGACGGCCGTACCCCCACCCGCGCCGACTGGGCTCGATTATCCAAAGACTGGCGGGCACGTCTCGATGACCAGATCGCGGGCCTGATGGCACTACGCGACAACTTGGACTCGTGCATCGGCTGCGGCTGCCTGTCGCTGAAGCGGTGCGCCATCTCCAATCCGGGCGACTCGGCAGCGGTCGTCGGTCCGGGTGCGGTCTACCTGCCGAAGTCATTGCGGCGGCAGGCGGTTAGCCGCTCGCCTGGGGCCAGCTAGCCCCGGGTGTTCAGCTCGACTCGGCCAGTCGTTGCTTCAGTGCGTCGAACTCGTCTTTGATGCCGGTGGGCAGTTTCTCGCCGATGAACTCGAACCACTCCTCGATGAGTGGCAGTTCCTCGCGCCATTCGTCGGCGTTGACCTGCAGCGCCTCGGCCACGTCGGCGGGATCGACGTCCAGCCCTTCGAGGTCCAGATCCTCAACGGCGGGCACGGTACCGATTGGTGTGGACCGGCCACCGGCCTTCTGCTCGATGCGGTCGACGATCCACTTCAGCACGCGGCTGTTTTCACCGAAGCCGGGCCACAGGAAGCGGCGGTCGCTGCCGCGCCGGAACCAGTTGACGAAGAACACTTTCGGCAGCTTGGACTCGTCGGAGTTCTTGCCCACATCGATCCAGTGCTGCATGTAGTCCCCGACGTTGTAGCCCATGAACGGCAGCATGGCCATCGGGTCGCGCCGCACGTTGCCGACCTTGCCCTCGGCGGCGGCGGTCTGCTCCGAGCCCAGGGTGGCACCGATGAACACGCCGTGCTGCCAGTCCCGCGCCTGGGTCACCAACGGCACCGTGGTCTTGCGGCGGCCGCCGAACAGAATCGCCGAGATCGGCACACCCTGGGGGTCGTCCCACTCGGGCGCCAGGATCGGGCACTGCGACATCGGCGTGCAGTAGCGGGAGTTCGGGTGGGCAGCAAGGGTTTCCGTCTCCCGGAAGTACCAGTCGTTGCCCTTCCAGTCGGTAAGGTGTTGGTGGTCACCTTCCAGGCCTTCCCACCACACGTCGCCGCCGTCGGTGAGCGCTACGTTGGTGAAGACTGTGTTGCCCGCCGCGATAGTGCGCATCGCGTTGGGGTTGGACTTCCAGTTGGTGCCCGGCGCGACGCCGAAGAATCCGAATTCGGGATTGACCGCGTACAGCCGGCCGTCCTTACCGAACCGCATCCAGGAGATGTCGTCGCCGAGTGTTTCGGCGCGCCAGCCCGGGATGGTCGGCTGAATCATGGCCAGGTTGGTCTTACCGCAGGCCGACGGAAATGCCGCCGCGATGTAGTAGGCCTTGTTCTCCGGCGAAATCAGTTTCAGGATCAGCATGTGCTCGGCCAGCCAGCCCTCGTCGTAGGCCATCGCCGATGCGATACGCAGCGAATAGCACTTCTTGCCCAATAGCGCGTTGCCGCCATAGCCGGATCCGTAGCTCCAGATCTCCCGCGTTTCCGGAAAGTGGGTGATGTACTTGGTGTCATTGCACGGCCACGGCACGTCTTTTTGACCGGGTTCCAGTGGGGCTCCGACCGAGTGCAACGCCTTGACGAAGAAGCCGTCGTCACCGAGCTTTTCCAGGGCGGCCTTGCCCATCCGGGTCATCACCTTCATCGACGCGACGACGTATTCGGAGTCGGTGATCTCCACCCCGAGCTTGGGGTCGTCGGCACCGAGCGGGCCCATACAGAACGGCACCACATACATGGTGCGGCCGCGCATGCAGCCGCGGTACAGGTCGGTCATGGTGAACCGCATCTCGGCGGGGTCCATCCAGTTGTTGGTCGGTCCGGCGTCGATCTTCCGCTCAGAACAAATGAACGTCCGCGACTCGACTCGCGCCACGTCGGACGGATCGGACAACGCCAGGTAGGAGTTGGGGTACTTCGCCTCGTTCAGCCGCTTGAACGTGCCGGCCTCGACCAGCTGCTCGGCCAGCCGTTGCCACTCTTCGTCGGAGCCATCAGCGAAGACCACCCGGTCAGGCTGGGTGAGCTCGGCAACCTCCTCCACCCACGACAGCAGCCCCTGGTGATTTGTAGGCGCGGTATCCAGACCGGGAATGGTCGCTGAGGTCATCGGACTCTCCTGAATTCTGCTACGTACTTATCGGCTTCTCGTGTTTGCGTATGCACTCGCCCACACACTGTTTACAAGGTGGCGCTTTATACACAGGTTATCGTGAGGAACTTGTCGGGGAAGGTTCGGGCGGGTATAAGCCTCCTCACAACAACGATTCAGAAGCTTCAGAAACGTCAGAGATCATCCCCATTCGCGCTCCTCGAAGCCGATTCGTCGATTGCGTCCGGACCCTCGGGATCCCGCGGGCCCTGAGGGCCCTCCTGGCCCTCGGGTGTGGATATACCCGGATCGCCCAGTTCTGCACGCACAGCGTCGAGCGCGGCCTTGACTGTGGGCATCTCCCGGTCACGCACTGCCGCGGCCCGCGCCGCGGCGATGGCGTATTCGCGCAGTTCGCTGTCGATGGCACTGACCTGGTCGGCCACCCGCGCGTTCTCGGCCTCATCACGCGCCGCCAGCGCGGTGCTCAGCACCGACTCGGCGACCAGCACGCGAGTGGCGACCAACTCCTCGACCACGGACCGCAGCGACGCGGTCACCTCGCCCGCCCAGCGGTCCAGCAGCGCGCGGTCACGCAGCAGGCCACGGAGGTTGACCACCACGAAGGTGATCGCGAGTCCGATAGCCACGCACGCCACGGCGCCGGCGATTTCTAGTCCGAGGTTCAGCCCAGGGGCCAGACCGGCCACCACCCGACTCAACGTCAGCGCTACACCCAGGCCGAACCCGGCGCCCAACAGCAACATCAGCCGGGTTTCCTGCCGCCGCGATTTCAGGGGCGGAGGCGGGACGTCGACCACCGGCAGCTTCTCGAGAGCCGGTAAGGCCACCGGCACACCCATCACCTGCGCGACGTCGGCTAGGTGCGTGGCGGTGCCTTCGCTCACCTCGGCGACCACCTCTTCCACCCGGCCGCGCGTATAGGCTTCGAAGCCCGGCATGTTCCGCCGCGACAGAGCAGCGGCATCCTCTTGCAGCTCGCCGCGCACCGACGAGCACCGGTTGCGGGCAAAGTAGGACAACTGGACCCGAGCCTGCTGGATCTGACCGCGCAGCGTAATGGTGTGCTCGGTTTTCGACTGGCGCAGTTGCCGCAGCGCCGTGCTGCGCGTTTCGCGCAACGCGTCAACCCGTGCCCGTCGACCGGCGCCCTCGGCGTCGCGATCGAACCTCCGCGCGACCATCTGAAGCCGGGATTCCCACGCCCGCAACCTGTTTCGCCGCGCGATCTCCGAATCGGCGAGTTGTCCTGAGAGGGTGTCGACTAAGTCGTCGACGCGCAACTCGCCCAACTCGGGCGAGGCGGCCGCACCTACCCAGGGCACCTGCCCGTAGCGCGGCGCGTGCGCCGCCAGTGCGTCACGGTTAGCGGTAAGCACGTCACGCCAGGTGCGGTGCACGTCGATCTTGGACACCACACCGACCACCACGTCGGTGTGTTCGGCGGCGGCGTCCAGCAACACACAGTCAGATTCGGTCAATTGGGCCGCCGCAGAAACTACGAACACCACCGCCAACGGCGCATCGCCGGGTCCCAGGTCCGTCGACTCGACGAACTTGTGCTGCGGCAGCCGTTCGCGTAGCGCCGCGACCACACCGCTCACGCCAGCCATCCACGGCCCGGTCACCAGCACCACGTCGCGCGGGTTGATTGCGGGCGAACCCAGCCGCGGCCCGATCGCTGCCATCAGCGCGTCCACCCGGGCGGCCGGATCATCACGAGCCGCGCCGATCACCGTGACTCCCCAGACCCACGGCCCGGCGATCCGAGCCGAGCAGCAACACCCGACCCGCAGGCCTGGGACCAGAGCCGTAGCGATCCTCTGGCGATATCCGCGCCGCACGAGCGGTGCACATCGCTCACCGGTCCACGGCTGTAGCGCTGCCATCGCACCGCCTGCGACAGGTGTGCGGCCGGATCGTGGCATGGGCCGACTTGCAGTCCAGCGGACTCGGCCAGGTCAACAGCGGCGGCCATCCGGGCGACCACTGTGTCGTCGCGGGAGAGGAACTCACCGATCCGCTCGCTGATCCCGTTATGAGAGACGGCCAGTGCCTCCAGTTCCGCGACGGCCTCGAGCACCCGCCGGTAGCGCACCTCGGCGCCAATGGCAGCGACCTTGTCCAGGACCGCATCGACACAGCTCACCCGGCGCAGTAGGGCCCGCACTTGTGCGGTCGTCTTGCCCTGCCGGACCGCGGCCACCGCAAGGGCGACGCCGAACAGGTCGAGAGTGTCCAGCAAGCGCAGCCGAACCTCGGTCGGCACCGGATTATGCGCCGCCAGAAAGCCGTCAAAGGAGCCTTCAAAAAGGGCAGGGTAAAGGGCACTGCGGGAGCCAGAGCCGCCGGGATGATCAGCCAGCACCCGCAGCGCGGCCCACGTCGCGGCATCGAGCCGATCGTCGAGCGCGGCCACGGCGAGCAAACCGATCATCGGTTCCATGGGTACCCTGACCAGCGCGGAAAAATGCGCGCAGCGCGTCTGCGCCAGCGCGATCGGCCCATCCCCGGCGAAACCGACCAAATCGGCTTTGTTCAGCACGGCCAGTACCGGACGTCGCGCGGCGGCGATGGCGTCGGAGTCCTCGGGTTTGACCACTTCGGCGGTGACGTAGACGACTAACTCGACGTCCCGGTCAGCGGAGTATCTCGGCGCTGTCACCCCCGTTCCCGCCGAGATCCCCGACCCGATTCCGGCGCAGCTCAGGGCACGCGCCACCATGCTGCAACCCACTCCCCGACGTCCGCGAACGGCCACGCGCAGCGGTGCGGCGGCTCGCTCGGCGATCGCCGTCAGCCGCCCGTCAGCGGCGCCGGCAGCAAATCGCGCCAGCTCGTCAACGAAAGTCTGGTGGCCCTGTCGCTTCATATCCCGCCCGCTCGATCCAATCAGGGGTCCGCATGTTCGCCGAGCGGTCTCGATTGCCCGGCTCCTCCTCGGGCCGCTGCACGGCCCGCACCGTCGCCGAGGCACCCACCGAATGGTGGCACCTGCGTCGCCGAGATGCGAGCCACCGTTTATCTGTTACCAGCTGAAGGCAACTGTTGGATATCAATCTGGACCAGAGGCGGCTACATCAGGGGTTCATGGGACACCATGGACAAATGCATGCGCAACCCGGAGTGAGGGCACGTCCCGACACGCCGGTGGTGGTGGGGCCCGAAGAAACCGGAGAAACCCGCCAAGCCTGCCCCGAAGCCTGCGGAGAGGACTCGATCCCATCGCCGGAACCGCCCGATCCGAACCGGCCCGAGCAGCGCTTCGAACAGGGAGGCGCCGGGCGCTATCTTCCGGCCACTAGCCTTCGCTCGCGACGTTCCGCCCTCTCGGGCGCTCAACGCCAGACCTGGGAGCGGCTGTGGCCAGTACTAGGTATGTCAGTGGTACCCCGACCCGCTCGCGAGGAGCCGCTGGACACCCGCGCGTGGTTTGGTCGTTGGGCGCCGGTGGTGCTTGAGATTGGCTCCGGCAGCGGCACGTCAACCCTGGCGATGGCACAGGACGAACCGGATATCGACGTGATCGCGGTGGAAATCTACCGGCGGGGGCTGGCGCAGTTGCTGTGCGCGATCGACCGTGAGCAGGTGAGAAATATCCGGTTGATCCGCGGGAACGGGATCGACGTGCTGGAGCATCTGATCGCGCCGGGTTCGCTGATCGGTGTTCGTGTCTTCTTTCCCGATCCATGGCCCAAGGCGCGCCACCACAAGCGCAGGTTCCTGCAGCCGGCCACGGTTGACCTGATCACTGATCGGCTACTCCCAGGTGGTGTCCTCCACGCCGCGACGGACCACCCCGGCTACGCCGACCAGATCGCTGAGGTCGGCGACGCCCAACCCCGGCTGTGTCGCGTCGATCCCGGCACCCGACTGCCGATCTCGATCGTTCGCCCGACCACCAAGTACGAGACGAAAGCGCAGCATGCGGGCAGCGCCGTCACCGAGTTGATCTGGAAAAAACGATGACCATGAGCGTGACAGAAGAAGCAGCGACGCAAACACCGGAACCGCTCACACCGTCGGTACTGTCCGCGGACGGCCTGAGTAGCTTTGCATCACCGATTGGACGCGTCCTACTGGTGTGGGACGCCCCCAACCTCGACATGGGCCTGGGCTCCATCTTGGGCCGCCGGCCGACAGCTCTGGAGCGCCCACGTTTCGACGCACTCGGTCGCTGGCTGCTGGCACGCACGGCAGAAATCGCGGCCGGGCGTCCAGGCATAACGATCGAACCCGAGGCCACCGTGTTCACCAACATCGCGCCGGGCAGCGCCGACGTGGTTCGGCCGTGGGTGGAGGCGCTGCGTAATGTGGGGTTCGCGGTCTTCGCCAAGCCAAAGATTGATGAGGATAGTGACGTCGACCGCGACATGCTCGAGCACATCGAGCGGCGGCGCCAGGAAGGGCTCGCGGCACTGGTTGTAGCTTCCGCGGACGGTCAAGCATTCCGTCAACCACTGGAAGAGGTCGCCCGCAGCGGAACCTCAGTTCAAGTGATTGGATTTCGTGAACACGCTAGTTGGGCGCTAGCGTCGGATACCTTAGAGTTCGTCGACCTGGAAGACATCCCGGGTGTTTTCCGGGAGCCGTTGCCGCGAATCGGCCTAGATTCGCTGCCAGAACAAGGGGCGTGGCTGCAGCCGTTCCGGCCGCTGGCCGCGCTGTTGACCTCGCGTGTGTGACACTGGGAAACCAGTGCGCGGGTCGCTACTGATCCAGTAAGGAGCTTAAGTGTTCGCCTGGTGGGGTCGAACTGTGTACCGCTACCGGTTCATCGTAATCGGGGTCATGGTGGCTCTGTGCCTCGGCGGCGGCATCTTCGGGATGAGCCTGGGTAAGCACGTCACGCAGAGCGGTTTCTACGACGACGGCAGTCAGTCGGTCAAGGCCTCGGTACTGGGCGACAACGTCTATGGCCGGGACCGAAGCGGCCACATCGTCGCGATCTTCCACGCCCCGGACGGCAAGACCGTCAACGATCAGGCGTGGGCGAAGAAGATCACCGACGAGCTCAACCAGTTCCAGCAAGATCACCCCAACCAGGTCATGGGCTGGGCCGGCTACCTGCGAGCGCCCGACACCACCAGCACGGTCGTTCAGGGCATGGCCACCCAGGACAAGAAGTACACATTCGTGTCCATCCCGCTCAAGGGCGACGACGACGACACCATCCTCAACAACTACAAGGCCATCGCGCCGGCCCTGCAGAAACTCGACGGCGGCACCGTCAAGCTCGCCGGGCTGGAACCGGTGGCCGAGGGCTTGACCGGCACCATCGCCACCGACCAGAAACGCATGGAAGTACTGGCGCTGCCGTTGGTGGCAATCGTGCTGTTCTTCGTTTTCGGCGGTGTGATCGCGGCCGGCCTGCCGGCGATAGTCGGCGGGCTGTGTATCGCGGGCGCGCTGGGCATCTTGCGACTCATCGCCGTCTTCGGTCCCGTGCACTATTTCGCCCAGCCCGTCGTATCGCTGGTCGGTCTGGGTATCGCCATTGACTACGGGCTATTCATCGTGAGCCGGTTCCGCGAAGAGATCGCTGAAGGCTACGACACCGAAACGGCGGTCCGGCGCACGGTGATCACGGCCGGACGAACGGTGACGTTCTCGGCGGTCTTGATCGTCGCGTCCGCGATCGGTCTGCTGCTGTTCCCGCAGGGCTTCCTGAAGTCATTGACTTACGCCACCATCGCCTCGGTGATGCTGTCGGCGATTCTGTCCGTCACACTGTTGCCCGCCTGCCTCGCGATCCTGGGCAAGCACGTCGACGCGCTCGGCGTCCGGACCCTGTTCCGGGTGCCCTTCCTGCGGAACTGGAAGGTCTCCCGCGCCTACCTGAACTGGCTCGCCGACCGCCTGCAACGGACCAAGACCCGCGAAGAGATGGAGAACGGCTTCTGGGGCAAGCTGGTCAACCGGGTGATGAAGCGGCCGGTCCTGTTCGCCGCCCCGATCATCATCATGATGATCGCGCTGATCATTCCGGTGGGGAAGCTGTCACTCGGCGGGATCAGCGAGAAGTACCTGCCGCCGACCAATTCGGTCCGCCAAGCGCAGGAGCAGTTCGACAAGCTCTTCCCCGGGTACCGCACCAATCCGCTGACGCTGGTAATCCAGACCACCAACCATCAGCCGGTCACCGACGGGCAGATTGCCGATGTCCGCAGCAAGGCGATGGCGATCAGCGGGTTCATCGACCCGGACAACAACCCCGCGAACATGTGGCAAGAGCGCACGGTAGCGCCGGGTGCGTCGAAGGATCCGTCGGTCCGGGTCCTGCAGAACGGGTTGATCAACCAAGCGGACGCGTCAAAGAAGCTCACCGAGCTACGCGCGATCACGCCGCCCAAGGGAATCGAGGTATTGGTCGGCGGCACTCCCGCACTGGAACTGGATTCCATCCACGGCCTGTTCGCGAAGATGCCGCTCATGGTGGTCATCCTGCTCACCACCACAATCGTGCTGATGTTCCTGGCGTTCGGCTCGGTGGTGCTGCCGATCAAGGCCACGCTGA
The DNA here is from genome assembly GCA_963728815.1 of uncultured Actinomycetota bacterium. Classification (GTDB taxonomy): domain Bacteria; phylum Actinomycetota; class Actinomycetes; order Mycobacteriales; family Mycobacteriaceae; genus Mycobacterium. Next base: position 118,444 of record CAVSLH010000002.1, on the reverse strand, counting down.
TGAGCGCACTGACGCTTGGGTCCACCATGGGCATCCTGACGTGGATATTCGTCGACGGACACTTCGCGACGTGGCTGAATTTCACGCCGACGCCGTTGACGGCGCCGGTGATCGGGCTGATCATCGCGCTGGTATTCGGGCTATCCACCGACTACGAGGTATTCCTGGTCTCCCGGATGGTCGAGGCCCGAGAACGCGGCATGTCGACCCAGGAGGCGATCCGGATCGGCACGGCGACCACCGGACGCATCATTACCGCCGCGGCGCTGATCGTTGCCGTGGTCGCGGGCGCGTTCGTGTTCTCCGACCTGGTGATGATGAAATACCTGGCGTTCGGGTTGATGGCGGCGCTGCTGCTGGATGCGACCGTGGTGCGAATGTTCCTGGTGCCGTCGGTGATGAAGTTGCTCGGCGATGACTGCTGGTGGGCTCCACGCTGGATGAGACGGCTGCAGACCCGGATCGGGCTGGGCGAGATTCACCTGCCCGACGAGCGCAAGCGGCCTACCGTCAACGGGTATCCCGCACGGCCTCCGGTCAAGGCGTCCAGCCTGGTTGCCACGGCGCCGCGTGCACCGCACGACCCCACTCACCCTGGCCCGGCGCCGCGCCCGGCCAGCCGGCCGGAGATCACGCCTGCCCAGGAGCTGCCCTCCGGTGCGCCGACGATGCGGGCCGGAACGGCCCGAGAAGGAGGCGCACCACCCAGCGAGGGGGCGAGCACCGCACGGTTAAAGACCAGGCCTAGTCAGCCGACCGAAGCCAAGACGACCCGCCTCTCAGTGCCTGGCAACACGTCAGTGCCTGGCAACACGCCCGGCGACCTCCGCGACCCGGGCAGCTCCGTGTCGCCAGTCCCCGCCCGACCCTCGCCACCACCATCGACACCGTCCTCCGGTCAGACCCGGGCCATGCCGGTTGCGACAAACAGTTCCGGCGACAATGCGGGCGACCCGGCCGACCCCACCGCCGCCCTCCCGATCATGCGGCCCGACGGCAACGACTCCGAGGCAGCCACTGAGAAGCTGAACGCCCGCGGGCAAAGCGACAATGGCGACCACGCGCGCCAGCACCGCCGCGGCGGCGGCGGCCTCAGTGCCCAGGATTTGCTGCGCCGCGAGGGACGGTTATAGGCCCGCCGGGGCTCGCTCGAGACTCACTCGGAGCTGTCGTCGGGGCTGTCAGATTTCGCCTGGATGATGGCCCCAACATCGCCATCGTCAGCGGTCTGCTTGTCCGCCTCGGCGGACGGATCCGGAGCCAGCAACACCTGCACCGCGTTGTTGAAGAACGCGACTGTCGGAACAGCAAGCAAGGCACCGACAATCCCGGCGAGCACGCCGCCGGTGGAAATAGCAAGCACCACCCCCAGCGGGTGAATCGAGACCGCGCGACCCATCACCAGCGGCTGCAGCAAATGCGCTTCGAGTTGATTTATCACAACTAGCAAACCGAGTGTGAGCAGCGCGTAGACGATCCCCTTGGCGAGCAGAGCGACCACCACGGCCAGAAAGCCGGCGATCACGGCACCGACCAGTGGAATGAAGGCACCGAGAAACACCAGTGAGGCCAGTGGCAGTGCGAGCGGCACACCCATGATCGCCAACCCGGCGCCCACCCCGGCCGCATCGGTCAGCGCCACCAGGAACGTGGCCCGCACATACCCAATCAGCGACCCGTATCCGGCACGGCCCGCCTCGAGTACCCTGTCCCGAACGTGGGCCGGGAAGATCTTGGCGACGTACTGCCAGATGTTGCGGCCGCCGTACAGGAAGAAAATCAGCGTGAATAGCACCAACACCGCAGCGGTTACCAGCTCGGTGATAGTGGCCGCGGTGGACAGCGCGCCGCTGGTCAACTTCGCCTGGTTATTGTGCAGCGCCTGGATCGCGGCGTTGCGCGCGTTGTCGATCTGTTCGCCACGCAAGTGCGCCGGCCCTTCGATCAGCCACCTGCGGGTGGAGTCGATGCTGCGGGTCACCTGTTCGGTCAGATCGGGCAGACCGACGACGAACTGGCTGACGACGAACGTCAGGATGGCACCCAGAATCGCGAATCCGCCCAGCAAGACCAGCATCACCGCGCCACCACGCGGCAGACCCTGTCGGTCCAGCCAGTCCACCGCGGGAACCAGCAACGCACTAATCATCAACGCCAGCAACACCGGGACGACGATGATTTCCAACTTACTGATGATCCACAAGAGGGCGACCACCGCGGCCAGGATTGCTAGCAAACGCCATGCCCAGGCCGCGGTCTTGCGGACCAGGGGTTCGACCGCCGCGTCGTCGAAGTTTGCCGACATCCGGCAAGCCTAGCTGGCGCAGTGCCGGCGTCCCGCCGACGCCGAATGCCGTCGAGGCCCGCCAAAGGCTGGCTCAGGGCGGCTCAGGCGGGCTCGGGCTCGTCGGGGCTGGCACGATCCGGTTACGACGACGACACAGTCTCAGATGCACCGCGATTGTGGCGCCACCTGCACGGTTACCCTAAAGCACGTGTCGCACGACGCCCCCGTCCGCAAGCTGGTCACCCAGCGCGAGGAGGCTCCGCGCGGCAAATACTGGTGGGTGCGATGGGTGGTCCTCGCCATCGTCGCAATCGTGCTTGTCGTCGAACTAGCCCTGGGCTGGGACCAGCTGGCCAAAGCCTGGATGAGTTTGTATGAGGCCAATTGGTGGTGGCTGCTGGCTGCGGTAGCGGCGGCGGGCGCGTCGATGCACAGCTTCGCCCAGATCCAGCGCACCCTGCTGAAATCCGCCGGGGTGCACGTCAAGCAGTTGCGGTCGGAAGCCGCCTTCTACGCTGCCAACTCGCTGAGCACCACACTGCCGGGCGGGCCGGTGCTTTCGGCTACTTTTTTGCTCCGTCAGCAACGCATCTGGGGTGCCTCAACGGTGGTGGCGTCGTGGCAGCTGGTGATGTCAGGTGTGCTGCAGGCAGTGGGACTAGCACTGCTCGGGTTGGGCGGCGCTTTCTTCCTGGGCGCCAAGAACAATCCGTTCTCGTTGCTGTTCACGCTGGGCGGTTTCGTCGCGTTGTTGCTTTTGGCCCAGGCGGTGGCGTCGCGGCCGGAGCTGATCGAGGGGATCGGCAGCCGGGTGTTGTCGTGGGCCAACTCAGTTCGCGGCAGGCCCGCCGACACCGGCTTGGAAAAGTGGCGCGAGACGCTCATGCAGCTCGAATCGGTGAGCCTGGGCCGACGCGACTTGGCGGTGGCCTTCAGCTGGTCACTTTTCAACTGGATCGCCGACGTGGCCTGCCTGGGCTTCGCTGCTTATGCGGCCGGCGACCACGCCTCGGTCGCAGGGTTGACGGTTGCCTACGCGGCCGCTCGCGCGGTCGGCACCATACCGCTCATGCCGGGTGGGCTGCTGGTCGTCGAGGCAGTGCTGGTGCCCGGCCTGGTATCTAGTGGCATGTCCTTGCCGAGTGCCATCTCGGCGATGCTGATCTACCGGCTGATCAGCTGGTTACTCATCGCTGCTATCGGCTGGGTGGTGTTCTTCTTCGTGTTCCGCACCGAGAAAATCGCCGATTCCGACGACGACGACCCACCTACCGGTCCCCTACCACCTTTAGAGCCTCCTCTGCAGCACTGGAACGACCCTTCCGCCGACCCGACCGACACCGCTCTGCAGGGTCCATTACCGCCACCCGATCGAGCCCCGGAAAGCGATGGTTAGCCGACGCTGTTCCCCCGCGACGGGCCCGGAAGCGTGCCGCCCGCCGCGGGCGGGACCGGCCCGGTCGCCGCGGGCAGCGTCCCCGGCGTTCCGCCCGACGGCAGCGCGCCGGCGGCACCACCGGGCAGAGCGGGCAGCCCACCTGGAAGCCCACCCGCGCCCTGCGCCTGCTGCATGAGGCCCATGGCCTGTGGGATGGTGATCGGCAGCTTGCACTGTGTCGACAGACCGGTCAGCGGTTGCGATATGGACGTCAGGTCCATGGCAACCTTGGGGTTGGCCTCGAAATAGGACTTCAGCGACGTCAACGATTGCGGGCCCGCTTGCTGCTGCAGGATCGTGGTCATCGTCTGGTTGGTCTCCGGATGGGAGTCCAGGTAGTCGCCCATCGACTTGGCGACGGAACCGGCGGTCCGCGCGACTTCACTGGCCGCACACGGGTCGGATGCACCGGTCGCCGGCGGCCCAGCCAGAACCGCGACGGCAGCGCTCGGCAATGCAGCGCCGATCAGCCCCGCGAAGAGCCTGCGGCGCCTGGTCGCAGTGCCTGTCTTCATGGGTAACTCCTTAAGATTTGCGAATGCCTGCCGAACTAGCGCGCCCCACAAACGGCTGCGATCTACTCCCTTGAGTCCCCCGACACCCGCGCGGCCATCAGACATCCTGCCATCCCCGACAATGCCGGTGCCAACTCGTGTGATCCAATTCCCACTCGATGTCCGGTTCACAACATCTTCGTAGCGTCTTCGCAGCACCCGCGTCGCCGCAGCTCAGCACCCGATAAGCTGACTTAATCCACAGGGCGCTGCGGTACGCTCACGTGCACGCATGCGCGAAATACGGGGAGACCGAAATCCAGCAGTTCATGATGCGCCTAAGCCACAACCTGCGCAGATTCCGCTGGTTGGTCTTCACAGGCTGGTTGCTCGCGCTGGTGCCGGCAATCTATCTGGCCCTGACGCAGTCGGGGCATCTCACCGGCGGTGGTTTCGAAGTGGCAGGGTCGCAGTCGCTGCGGGTCCACGATCAACTCGAAGATCAATTCCACGACCAGGGAGCGTCCTCGTTGGCGCTGGTAGCGGCGCCCCGCGCGGATGCCAGCTACCAGGACATGAACGATGCCGTCGTGCTGCTGAGACGGATTGCCGGTGAGTTCCCCGGCGTAGCCGAGGCACCCAACCCCACCCAGCGACCGCCGCGACCCGACCGGCCGTATGTGGTGTCAGTGCAGCTGGACGCCCGCAACGCGGGCACAAGCGACATCGCCAAGAAGCTACGCGAAAAGGTGGGCATCCACGGTGATCAGTCCGGACAGACCGCGAACGGCCATGTGCGACTCTATGTCATCGGGCAGGGTGCGCTCAGCGCTGCTGCCGCGTCAAACACCAAGCACGACATCGCCGAGGCGGAACGCTGGAACCTGCCGATCATTCTGATCGTGTTGCTCGCGGTGTTCGGTTCGCTGGCTGCCGCGGCGATCCCACTGACCCTCGGCGTCTGCACGGTCGCGGTCACCATGGGCCTGGTCTACCTGCTGTCGATGCACACCACCATGTCGGTGTTCGTGACCTCGACGGTGTCTATGTTCGGCATCGCGCTCGCCGTCGACTACTCCCTATTCATCCTGATGCGCTTCCGTGAGGAACTGCGCGCCGGGCGGCAGCCAACCGAAGCCGTGGACGCCGCGATGGCTACTTCGGGGCTCGCGGTGGTGTTGTCCGGTATGACCGTCATCGCCTCGCTCACCGGGATCTACCTGATCAACACCCCGGCGCTGAAGTCGATGGCTACCGGAGCGATTCTCGCCGTCGCGGTCGCGATGCTGACGGCAGCCACCTTGACACCGGCGGTACTGGCGACGTTCGGCCGGGCGGCCGCCAAGAGGTCGGCGCTGCTGCACTGGTCTCGCCAGCCGGAGAGCACCCAGTCCCGGTTCTGGAACCGCTGGATCGGATGGGTGATGCGCCGGCCATGGATCTCGGCGCTGGCAGCATCGACCGTCCTGCTCGTCATGGCGGTACCGGCGTCATCGATGGTGCTGGGCAACAGCTTGCTGCGCCAGTTCGACTCTTCGCACGAGATCCGTGCCGGGATGGCCGCAGCGGCCCAAGCGCTGGGGCCAGGCGCGCTGGGCCCGGTTCAGGTGCTGGTCACGTTTCCCGACGGCGGTGCGTCAGCGCCCGATCACGGCCCGACAATCGCCGCGATCCGTCAGCGGATGACGCAGGCTCCCAACGTCGCCTCGGTGGGACCGCCGCAATTCGCCGACGACAATGGCAGCGCGCTGCTGTCCGCGGTGTTGTCGGTCGATCCTGAAGACCTGGGCGCCCGGGAAACCGTCGGCTGGATGCGGACAGAGCTACCCAAGATTCCCGGTGCGACGGCGCAAGTGGACATCGGCGGCTCGACGGCGCTGATCAAGGATTTCGATGAGCGGGTGTCCACGACCGAGCCGCTGGTGTTGGTCTTCGTCGCCGTGATCGCGTTCGTGATGTTGTTGATCTCTATCCACTCCGTGTTCTTGGCGTTCAAGGGCGTGCTGATGACGTTGCTGTCGGTGGCCGCCGCCTACGGCAGCCTGGTGATGGTGTTCCAGTGGGGCTGGCTGGAGAAGCTCGGCTTCGGCCAGCTCAGTTCGATCGACAGCACCGTTCCCCCGCTGGTGCTGGCGATGACCTTCGGGCTGTCGATGGACTACGAGATCTTCCTGCTCACCCGTATCCGGGAACGATTCGTGCAATCTGAGCTGACCCGTGACGCGGTGGCGTACGGCGTGAGCACCAGCGCACGCACCATCACCAGCGCCGCCCTGATCATGATCGCGGTGTTCATCGGCTTCGCGTTCGCCGGCATGCCGCTGGTCGCCGAAATCGGCGTAGCGTGCGCGGTCGCGATCGCGGTGGACGCCACCGTGGTACGGCTGGTCTTGGTGCCGGCACTGATGGCGATGTTCGCCCAGTGGAACTGGTGGCTGCCCCGCTGGCTGTCCCGCGTTTTACCGTCGGTCGATTTCGACAGGCCGCTGCCCGAGGTCGACCTTGGTGACATCGTGGTCATCCCCGACGACATTTCGGCATTGATAGCCCCCAGTGCGGACCTGCGGGTGGTGCTCAAGTCGGCGGCGAAGCTCAAGCACCTGGCGCCCGACGCCATTTGCGTGGCCGACCCGCTCGCCCTCACCGGTTGCGGGCGCAACGGCAAGGAGTCCGAACAGGGCTTACAACAGGACTGCGCACAGGGGACAGACAGCGATGACATCGCGGCGCCCCGTGCGGCCCCGGCCGACGCAAAGCCCAGCACCAACGGTCACTCGGCGACCAGGAAGCTTGTCGGCGGCCTGGCGTACCGCAACGGCATTGCCCGGGCGATTGCCCGGGGTGATCGGCCAGTTCATCCGGTCACTCTGTGGCGCGGGCGGCTCTCGGTCGCCATCGACGCGCTGGAGACCAAGGCCGATACCACTGTCCGGCCGAGTTACGAGCGGCGTAGCCCGGTGGAGACCACTCACGTCCAATTGCCCACCGGCGACCGGCTGCTGATCCCGACGGGAGCGGAAGCGCTGCGCCTGAAGGGCTATCTGATCATGTGCCGTAACAGTCACCGCGACTACGCCGAATTCGCTGACATGGTCGACACGATAGAACCCGAAACCGCTGCTGTAGTGCTGGCCGGTATGGATAGGTATTACTGTTGTCAACCACCCAAGCGGCAATGGATGGCGACCCAGTTGGTCCGTCGGCTCGCGGATCCAGATCCGTCTGACACTGATGATCAGTGGTCCGAACCGGATGCCAAGGCAGACTGGGAGGAGGTCAGGCAGCGCTGCCTGTCGGTGGCTGTAGCGATGCTGGAGGAGGCGAGGTGACGTTGGCAGCCGACCGACGCCCCGCACCGCCGCCGCAGCGGCCCGCCGGGGACCAGGGCCGCCAGGATGCTGAACAGCCGGTGGAGTTCTGGTCTACCGCCGCCATCCGTTCGGCGCTGCAAGGCGGCGACATCGCCACCTGGAAGCGCATTGCCGCCGCGCTGAAACGTGACCCGTACGGGCGGACGGCTCGCCAGGTCGAAGAAGTCCTCGAGGGCACGCGACCGTCTGGCATCGCCAAAGCGCTGTGGGAGGTGCTGGAGCGCGCCCGCACCCACCTGGAGGCCAACGAACGCGCCGAGGTGGCCCGCCACGTGCGGCTACTGATGGACCGCTCCGGCCTGGGACAACCGGAATTCGCATCCCGCATCGGGGTAGCACCCGAGGATCTAGCCGCCTACCTCGACGGCAGCACCAGCCCGTCGGCCTCCCTGATGATCCGGATGCGACGGTTGTCGGACCGGTTCGTCAAGGTGAAGGCCACACGTTCAGCCGAATCCAACTGATCCGTCAGCGCGAATTGATCGGCGCCACGTCGGACACCAGCCAGTCGCTGCCCCGCTTGATCAATGTCACCCGCAGTGCGGGCGCCACCCGACTGGCCGGCTGACCGGGCACCTCCTGGGTGACCCGCAGGATTACGGCCACGCTGGCCGCCGAGGGCCCGAGGGCTTCGACACCGGCCGCCAGCGTGGCGGCCTGTGCCGTGCCATGGCGCTGCGCCAGGTCGGCGCTGGACTTGGCGTATTGCTCCTTGTACGCGCCGGCGTGCTCGGGCACCGTCATCGCCACCACCCGGTCGATGAACGTTGACGGCGCGCTCGGGGTGTACGATGCCATCGCCTCCGCCATCCCCGTGCCGATCTGTACCACCGCCCGGGAATCGTTTTCAAAGTCGCGGTCCGACGTCGTCCAATGCGTGTACCCGGTCAGCACCGCCGCCGACAGGGCGGTCGCACACAGGAACACAACGGCCAATCGCAGCCCGGGTGCGTCGTCGTCAGTACCGACGCTGACCGAATCACGCCGCAGCAGCCAGAAATTGACCCCTACGCCTTCGACGATCAGCACCACCAGCACCGAGCACGCCGACACCCACCACAGCGGCCAGTCGAGTACGACTCCGATCATCAGCAGCGCGGCGATCGCGGCCACCGGGGCCACGATGTCGAACGCCAGCAGCCGCCACAGGTTTCTCATCGGATCGACTCCAGGTGAGAGATCATCAGCTTGCCGTCCACGTTGGAGACATCGAGCCGCAAGTTCCAGTGCACCGTCTGCGGCTTGGCGCCGGCGTTCTCGCTGACCGACGTCGCAACCAGCATCACCGAGTCCGTCCGGGTGGCGAACGGTGGCAACTTGGTGGTCACCACCGGCCGGGAGACACCGGGCTGGGTGTCCAGATCATGGTGCACCGTTTCGATCGCCACCGCCTCGATCCGGCCGATGCTGTGCGACTGCAGCTTCTCCACCACTTGCCGGTAAGGCTGCACGGCCGCGTCGAAGTCGGTGTTGAGTTCTCCGACCGTCCCGTCGTGCAGCCGCTGCAAGCTGGCGTCGATATTGCCGCTGTTCATATTGATCAGCACACCCGTCCAGTCGGCGGCGGTCTGCATGACGCGGGTGAGGTAGGCGCGTTCGCCCTTGTCGTCGCGGTGTGCGGTCCAGATGATCACGCCGAGCACGACCGCCGCGACCGACAGCACGCCAAGAAAGGTGGACGCGATGCCGTAATTGGAAAAGATCGCGCCGCCTGAAGGTTCGGGTTCTGAAGCGTCGGAGCTGGACTCGTCATCAGTGTCGGCAGAATCTTCTTGGGCCGGTGGCTCGGTCTGCTCCCCGTCAGGCATGGCCCGATCGTTGCACCCAAAAAGAGATGGAAGGATGGCGGGGTGACATTAGAGGCCATCCGCTCGGGCATAGACCTGAGCTACGTCGACGCTAATTCCCGAGCCCAAGACGACCTGTTCGGTCACGTAAACGGACGCTGGCTGGCCGAATACGACATACCTGCGGACCGGGCGACCGACGGCGCCTTTCGCTACCTATTCGACCGGGCAGAAGAACAGGTGCGCGACCTGATCACCGAAGCCAGCCAAAAAGGTTCCGCGGTGGCAACCGCGGACACTGACGCGCAGCGCATCGGCGACCTCTACGCCGGCTTTCTCGACGAGGAGGCCGTCGAACGTAGGGGCGTGCAACCGCTGCTCGACGAGTTGGCCACGATAGACAGCGCTGCCGACGCCAATGCGCTGGCCACTGCCGTCGGCGCACTGCAACGCACCGGGGTGGGCGGCGGCGTCGGAATGTACGTGGATACCGATTCCAAAAACTCGACCCGTTATCTGGTGCATTTCACCCAATCGGGCATCGGATTGCCCGACGAGTCCTATTTCCGCGATGAGCAGCACGCCCACGTGCTGGCGGCCTACCCGGGACACATCGCAAAGATGTTCAGTCTGGTGTTCGGGGGCGACCCAGAAAACCCTGAAGACCACACCGAGACCGCGGCCCGCATCGTGGCGTTGGAGACCAAACTGGCCGCCGCGCACTGGGACGTGGTCAAACGTCGCGATGCCGACCTCACCTACAACCTGCGCACCTTCGCAGAGCTACAAGCCGAAGGGGTGGGCTTCGACTGGGTCGGCTGGCTGACCGCGCTGGGCAGCACACCGGAGACCGTCGCGGAACTGGTGGTGCGTCAACCTGATTACCTCACCGCATTCGCAGCGCTGTGGGGCAGCGAAGATCTCGAAGACTGGAAGTGCTGGGCGCGTTGGCGTTTGATCCGCGCCCGTGCCTCCTGGTTGACCGACGACCTCGTTGCCGCGGACTTCGAGTTCTACGGCCGCCTGCTCACCGGTGCCGAGCAGATCCGTGACCGCTGGAAGCGGGCGGTGTCGCTGGTGGAGAGCCTGATGGGTGACGCCGTCGGAAAGCTTTACGTGCAGCGACATTTCCCACCGGACGCCAAGGCGCGCATCGACGCCCTGGTGGAGAACTTGCAGACGGCGTATCGGATCAGCATCAGCGATCTGGACTGGATGACGCCGCAGACCCGGGACCGCGCGCTGACCAAGCTGAACAAGTTCACCGCCAAGGTCGGCTACCCGAAGAAGTGGCGGGACTACTCGAAGCTGGTGATCGACCGTGCCGACCTTTACGGCAACTACCAACGCGGATACGCGGTCAACCACGACCGCGAGCTGGCCAAGCTCGGCGGCCCGGTGGATCGCGACGAATGGTTCATGACGCCACAGACCGTCAACGCCTATTACAACCCGGGGATGAACGAAATCGTATTTCCCGCAGCAATTTTGCAGCCACCGTTCTTCGACGCCGAGGCCGATGACGCGGCCAACTACGGCGGGATCGGGGCGGTGATCGGACACGAGATCGGCCACGGCTTCGACGACCAGGGCGCCAAATACGACGGCGACGGCAACCTGGTCGACTGGTGGACCGACGACGACCGCACCGAGTTCGGCGCCCGCACGAAGGCGCTCATCGAGCAATACGAGGCGTACACGCCCAGAGGACTCGACAGCAGCCACCACGTGAACGGCGCGTTCACCGTCGGCGAGAACATCGGTGACCTGGGCGGGCTGTCCATCGCGTTGTTGGCCTACCAGCTGTCGCTGATCGGCAAGCCGGCGCCCGTCATCGACGACCTCACCGGCGTGCAGCGTGTGTTCTACGGCTGGGCGCAGGTGTGGCGGACCAAATCGCGTGACGCGGAAGCGATCCGGCGGTTGGCAGTGGATCCGCACTCGCCGCCGGAGTTCCGGTGCAACGGCGTCATCCGTAATGTCGACGCCTTTTACGACGCCTTCGACGTAGCCGAGGACGATGCGTTGTTCCTAGACCCGGAGCGCCGGGTCAGGATCTGGAACTGAACCGCGTAAACCCCGCGAGCTGGGGGCACCTCCCGCTTGCGGGGGAAAGCAAAAGCGCCGCCGCTAAACGGGGGCTTTTGCGTCTGCTCGGCGAAGCTCAATGCGCGCGGGCACATGCTTGTGCCAGGGCGTGCCCGCGTAGGGGTCGCGCCATTCTGTGGACGTAAGTGCGTTCGGGGCGACGCCGGGTACGACGGTACGCCCGTCGGCGTCGGTGTAGTCGAGTCCAAAGCCGTTGGGCAGGGAGGCGTGTCCGGCAAGCATCGTCTCGGTGATTTCGACGGTTGCCTCGGCGCTGCCGGCCGCGGTGGTGATGCGGGCCCGACATCCGTCGACAAGTCCAAGGGTTTGGGCATCTTCGACGCTGACGCGCAGCGCCCCGTCGGCGTCGCGTTTGCGCCAGGACGGGTCGCGGAAGATGTCATTGGCGGTGTAGGCGCGCCGCTCGCCCACCGACAGCACGATCGGCAGCTCCGACGTGGTCAGTTGGGGTGGGTTGCCGGTCAGCGCCTTTAGGTCGTCCAACATTTCGGGGATTTCCAGGGCGATCTTGTGGTCGGCGTGGCTGATCAGAGCGAAGTCATCCTCATAGTTGTGCACGGTGAACGTGACTCCGGAGGGGCTGTTGAGGATCCCGTCGAACAGCGCGTTGCCGTCGGCGTAGCCGGCACGCCGGACAGCCTCTGAGTAGGTCAGCGCGGTCTTCTGGGCGAGCCCGAACAGGGCGGCCGCCCCGGCCAACCCGTCCGGCAGCGTCGGACCGAGTGTTTCATAGAGCACGTACGGGAGCAGTCTCTTCACGGTCGGGTTGGTGGCCACAGCACCAAGCAACGCCTCGGTATACGCCTGACGGCCCCGCTGAGCGGCCTCCCGCAACGGCCGCAGATCCGCGTCGTCGACTACGCCGAGTGCGCGCACCAGCCGTGCCCAGATCTCCGGTTCGGGCAGGGTTCCGGGCAGGGGTTCGAGCAGCGGCCGGCGCAACTGAAAGCCGTTGCGCGGGAACTCGAAATTGAAGAACGTGGCTTCCGGCTTCTCGAACTGGGAGGCCGCGGGAAGCACGTAGTGGGCGAGTCTGGCGGTTTCGGTCATCGCGACGTCGACGACCACCAACAGTTCCAGCGCTTGAAATGCCTCCCGGCAGGCAGCCGAGTTGGCCAGCGAGTGAGCGGGATTGCCGCTTTCGACGATCATCGCCCGGAACCGGTCGGGGTGGTCGGTCAGGATCTCCTCGGGCACGGCATTGGACGGCACCAGCCCGGCGATGATGGGCGCACCGGTGACGGGTGTGCGGCCAGAGACCTGGCTGAACAGCGGGGATAACGACGAATGCAGGTGTTGGCTGCCCTTTTTCGCGAAGTTGCCGGTGAGGATCCACAGCATCTTGTTGAGATAAGAGCAAAGGGTACTGTTCGGCGCCTGCTGAATGCCCAGGTCTTCGAATACCGAGACGCTGGCGGCGGTGCCGATGCGCCGCGCGGCGGCCCGTAACAGCTCTTCGTCCACCCCGCAGCGCTGCGCGTAGTCAGCGATCGGGACTTCGCGCAGCGCATCGCGGACGGTGTCGACGCCGTGTACGTGCTCAGCGAGAAACGTTTCGTCACAGAGGTTTTCCTGGACCAGGACAGCCGCCATAGCGGCCAGACACCAAGCGTCGGCACCGGGTCGCACCCGCAGATGGAAGTCGGCCATCTTCGCGGTGTCGGTGACCACCGGGTCGATCACTATCATCGACCGCGCCGGATCTTTGGCGATCTCGTTGAGCACCACCCGCGCTCGGGGAAAGCTCTGCGACATCCACGGGTTCTTCCCGATGAACACCGACACTTCGGCGTGCTCGAACTCACCTCGCGTGTGACCGCCATACAGATGCGCATCGACCCACGCTTCGCCAGTTTTCTCCTGCGCCAGCGCATTGGACCGGTAGCGCGCCCCTAAGGCCTTCAGAAATGCGCCGCTATACGCCCCACCCAAATGGTTGCCTTGCCCGCCGCCGCCGTAGTAGAAGATTTTGTCCCCGCCGTAGGTGTCACGGATGTGCTTGAACCCCTCGGCGATCTCGACAATCGCGGTGTCCCAGTCGATCTCCTCGTAGGTTCCGTCGGGGCGTCGGCGCATCGGAGAGGTCAAGCGAGCACGGTTGCTCTGGTAGTGGTCCAGACGCAACGCCTTGTTGCAGGTGTAACCCTGCGACCCCGGGTGTTCCTTGTCGCCCCGGATGCGGGCCAGTCTGCGGTCCTCGACTTGCACGACGATGCCGCAGTTGCATTCGCAGAGAATGCATGCGGTGGGCTGCCAATCAGTGGTCATCGATAGTTCCTTTCCGGCACATCAGCCGCAAAGGCATCGCGCAGCTGGCGGTGAACGACATCAAGGGGCGTCAGGTCGCGCCGTACCCGGGCCAGCAGGATCGCACCCTCGATCGCCGCGGTAGCCAACACCGCCAATTCGTGCGCCCGGTCCGGCGCGATGCCGTCGGCGATGAAGCGCTGTGCGATCAGGCCGATCCAGCGGTCGAACACCGCTGCCGCGCGCTCGATCACCGAGGCCATCCGCTCACGGTCCTCCGCGTCGCCCGCTTCGACCGAGACCGCCACCACCGGGCAGCCCGCCCGAAAATCGCTGCCGAGCAATTGCTGGCGGTACTTGTCGATCAATGTGTCCAACAGTTCGAGGCTCCCCTCGGCCTCGGTGATGATGGCGGCGACATGCTCGCCGGCGTAGTCCACCGCCTCGCAGAGCAGTTGCGTACGCCCACCCGGGAAGTAGTGATAGGCCGACCCACGCGGCGCGCGGCTGTGCTCGAGAACGTCCGAGATGGCGGTGGCATGTGCACCGCGCTCCCTGATCAAGAGGGCGGCAGAAACCACCATCCGTTCGCGTGGGCTTCGCATCGCCGCTCCTCGCTTCCGCACCGGCCTATGTATGATGCTATACATAATCGACGGGCGCGCGGAAGACCTTGCGAGTGCGTAGATAGCGGCGAAAGGTGCCCGCGGCGCGTTACTCGAGTAACGCCGCTCCTACTGGCAGTTTCGCGATCAGCTAGCTCTGCCAGTCGTTGGAGCCGTCGTTTTTGGTGTAGGTGCCGACGGAGTTTTGCACGACGACGGGATCGCCCGGGCCGAAGTTATCGAAGAACCACTTCGCGTTCGCGGGGCTGAGGTTGATGCAGCCGTGGCTGACGTCTCGCTTACCCTGATCGCTCACCGACCACGGCGCGCTGTGCACGAAGTTGCCGCTGTTGTCGAACCGGACGGCGTCCGCCACCGTCACCTTGTAGCCATTGGCCGAGTTGACCGGAACCCCATACGTCGAGGAATCCATCACCACTGATGCCATCTTCTCTTGGACGTAGTAGGTGCCGTTTGCGGTTTGGTGGCCCCCGGCCGCCATGCCCATCGACATCGGGAAGGTCTTCTCCACGACGCCGTTGCGAGTGACGGTCAGCTGGTGGGTGGCGTCGTCGGCCGTCGCCAAAAGCGTGTCCCCAGTCCGGAAGCTGGACATGGTGCCGCCCGCGTCGATGTTCACCGTGGTGTTGGCCGGCCAGAAGCTAAGCGGGCGCCAGCGCAGCTGGGTCGGGGTCATCCAGTAGAACTTGCCCGGGACCGGCGGGATCGACGAGATGTGGACGGCGCTTTGGGCCGCGCCAGCGTCATCGACCCGCCCGGGGAAATTGATGATGATCGGTTGGGCCACGCCCACCGTCGACCCGTTGGCAGGGACAAACTTCGGCGGCCCGAATGGCGGGGTGCCCGTGAAAGGAGTCGGGTCCTGCCCGTCGGCCGGGCCCGCTGCCACCGGTTGCCCAATCGGGGCAGGCAGCGGCGGTGGCGCCAGCCAGGGCGGTGGCGCGGGCGGGTCAGCGGGTGCCGCAACCACCCCCGGATCGCCGGGAGACTGGTCCGGGTCTGCCAAAGCGGTCCCTGCACTCAGCACCAGCACAGCGGCCAATCCCGCTGCGTTCAGAGCGGCGAAGAGGCTTCCCCTCGTCCAGCCCGGCATATGCATCCCTCCGGTCGCGTTCTTGACCCAGTCTCGCATAGCCTGGAAGCCAGCTACCCCTTAAACGGCTGGCGCAGGGCTGATTGGCGCCGCAATTCACGCCTCTGAACTGCTGAGTCCTGCTGAGTTATGAATCGCGTGAGCTTGCTGCGGCAACGTCCAGCATCTGCCTGTTCGCCGCCATTCCAACCAAGGCGATACCCACCAAGCCCGCCGAGGCGGTCAGCATCATCGCCATCGGCCGTACTGCGCATCGCCGCGGATTGCAGCATCGGCGTCACACCGGTCGCGGTGGCGCCCCACAGCACGATCACGCCCGCCCTGGAACCAGCCCTACATCTGCCAGTCTTGAGCGCCGTCGTTCTGGGTGTAAGAACCGACGGAGTTCTTCACCACGACAGGATCGCCGCTGCCGAAGTTGTCGAAGAACCACTTCGCATTGCTGGGGCTGAGGTTGATACAGCCGTGGCTGACATCGCGCTTGCCCTGATCGCCCACCGACCACGGCGCGCTGTGCACGAAGTTACCGCTGTTGTCGATCCGGACGGCCAGGTCGACCGTCACCTTGTAGCCCCACGACGAATTGACCGGGACCCCGTAGGTCGAGGAATCCATGACCACCGAAGGCATCTTCTCGAGCACGTAGTAGGTGCCGTTCGGGGTTTGGTGGTGGCCCGCCGACATGCCCATGGACATGGGGAAGGTCTGCACCACGGTGCCGTTGCGGGTAATCGTCATCTGATGCGTGGCGTCGTCGGCCGTGGCGATCAGCGAGTCACCGGTCCGGAAGCTCGATTTGGCGCCGGCCGCATCGATGTTCACCGCGGTGTTGGCGGGCCAGAAGTCAATCGGGCGCCAGCGCACCTGGGTAGGGCTCATCCAGTAGAACTTGCCCGGCACCGGCGGGATCGACGAGATGTGGATGGCTCTTTCGGCCATCGCCTGGTCCGCGATCGGCACGGCGAAGTTGATGATGATCGGCTTGGCCACACCGACCATCGAGCCGTTGACCGGGTTGAACGTCGGCGGCCGGAATGGCGGCGCGCCGGTGAACGGTGTCGGGTCCTGCCCGGCAACCGGGCCAACTGCCGCGGGTATCGCCACCGGACCGGGCGGCGGCGGCGCCAGCGGGTCAGCGGGGGGCGGCGCGGCCAACGGGTCAGGCGCGGGCGGCGGCACCAGCCAGGGTGGTGGCGCAGGCGGGTCGGCGGGTGCCGCAACCACCCCAGGATCGCCGGGAGGCTGGTCCGGGTCTGCCAAAGCAGTGCCCGCACTCAGCACCAGCAGAGCGGCCAATCCGGCCGCGTTCAGAGCGGCGAAGAGGCTTCCCCTCGGCCAGCCCGACATATGCATCCCTCCAGTCGCGTTGTTGACCCAGTGTCGCATAGCGCGGAGGCCAGCTACCCCTTCAACGGCTGGCGTAGGGCTGATTGGCGCCGCAATTTTCGCCGTTGACCTGCTGAGTCCTGCTGAGTTATGAATCGCGTGAGCTTGCCGGGACAACGTCCAACATGTGCCGGTTAGCCGTCATGCCGACCAAGGCGATACCCATCAAGCCCGCCGAGGCGGTCAGCATCATCGCCACACTGCGCTCATACAAGAGTCCACCGGCCAGTGAGCCGGCCATGATGCCGACTTGAAAGGCCGTCACGTACAGGCCCGACGCTCCGTCGGGGTCATCGGCCCCGCTACGCATGGCCGCGGATTGCATCATCGGCGACACGGCGGTGGCCATCGCGCCCCACAGCACGATCGCGCCGGTTCCGATCAGCGCTGTCACCGCGGTGGGTTGGCCGCCGAACGCCAGCACGGTCAGCACGACGAACGCGGCCGTGAGGCCGACCATACAAAGAAGGACGGCACCCCTGGGCCGACGGTCCAGCGGCCGCGCCACCAGGGTTACCGACAGTAAGCCTGCGATCCCGTAGGCGGCCAGCAACCAGGCCAGATTCGCCCCACGCACGCCGACGACGTTGCGGATGATCACCACGATGAACGTGTAGGAGACGAAATGGCCGGTGACGGCGATCATCGCGAGCAGGCTCACCGTGATCAACCGCTTATTGCGGTGATGGCGCGCCCGCGGGCCCACGTGCGCGAGCTGATCCTCGCTGAGCACCATCTCCGGCAACATCGTCCGCGCAGCAACTGTGACGATGGCCGCCGCAACGGTGACGCACACCACCGCGAGCCGCCAGCCCCACATCAGGCTCATGGCCGCGGTGAGCGGACTGCCAATCACCAGCGCCAAGCTGGTTCCGACGTAGATCGACGTCGTGGCGCGTCCGGCATGGCTTGGCGGCACCAGCCGGGTCGCGATCGGGGCGATGACCGACCACAGCAGGCCGTGGGTGAGCGCGCAGAGCACCCGTCCGGCGGCCAGCATCGCGAAGTTAGGCGCCAGCGCCGAGATCAGTTGCGAGAGGGTCAGGCAGGTCAAGCTCAGCACCAGTGCCCGCCGGCGTGGCAGGTGGGCGGTCCAACGCACCAGCGGGACGGTTGTCAGGGCCGCCACCAGGGCATACCAGGTCAGCAGGGTTCCAACCAGGACCAGGCTGACGTTCAGGTCCCGCGCGATCGCCGACAGTGCGCCCACCGGCAGGATCTCGGCCGTGACATAGATGAAGGCCGCCGCGGCCAACACCGCAAGTTGGGCGGCGATCCGTGGCGTCCACGTTCGTTCGGCGGCGGTGGCGGTTTCGGCAGTCATGGCGTGGGATGCGGAATCGGCCCGGCTTCCCTTTTTCGTAGGCTGTTGTTCCTGACGCGATCACACTGCCCCTAACCGTACGCACTGCATCGACGGGTTTTAAGCAACTCCGCGTTTCAACACGCCCGCGTGATCAGGAACGAACGAGGCGGGCGATGGCGGCCGAGGCTTCGGTAAGCTTGTCGTCAGCCTCGTCGCCGCCCTCGGCCACGGCGCGGGTGACGCAGTAGCTCAGGTGCTCGTCAAGCAGATTCAGCGCCACTGACCGCAACGCACTGTTGACGGCGCTGATCTGGGTGAGGACGTCGATGCAGTACTTGTCCTCCTCGATCATCCGCGCGATGCCACGCACTTGACCCTCGATGCGCCGCAGCCGTTTGGCGTAATTGTCCTTCTGCTGCGAATATCCGTGTGGGGTCGTCATCTTCCCTACCCTCTCTAAAACGCACCCAATACGCATCAAACGTGAGGGTCATGTCGGTCGATCTCACCGGCCAGGGCCGGCGCGACGTCATCACCCACCATACCCTGTACCCCAGCGGGGTATAACCCGCGGATTTTGGGCACGATTGCGCCGCGCATACTTGCACGATGGCCCCTGACATCAAACCCCGCAGTCGCGACGTCACCGACGGTCTGGAGAAGGCCGCTGCCCGTGGCATGTTGCGCGCCGTAGGCATGGACGACGAAGACTTCGCCAAGGCGCAGATCGGGGTCGCGTCATCATGGAACGAAATCACGCCGTGCAATCTCTCATTGGACCGACTGGCCAACGCGGTCAAAGAAGGGGTGTTCGCGGCCGGCGGCTACCCGCTTGAATTCGGAACCATCTCGGTTTCCGACGGCATCTCGATGGGTCACGAGGGGATGCACTTCTCGCTGGTTTCGCGCGAGGTGATCGCCGACAGCGTCGAAACCGTGATGCAGGCCGAGCGACTGGACGGCTCGGTGCTGTTGGCCGGCTGCGACAAATCGCTGCCCGGGATGCTGATGGCCGCCGCCCGACTGGATCTGGCGGCGGTTTTCCTCTACGCGGGCTCAATTTTGCCCGGGCGAGCCAAGCTCTCCGACGGCACCGAGCGCGAGGTCACGATCATCGACGCGTTCGAGGCGGTGGGCGCCTGCTCTCGCGGATTGATGCCCCGGGAGGATGTCGACGCCATCGAGCGGGCGATCTGCCCCGGCGAAGGGGCGTGTGGCGGCATGTACACGGCCAACACCATGGCCAGCGCTGCCGAGGCGCTGGGTATGTCTTTGCCGGGCAGCGCGGCGCCGCCGGCAACCGACCGTCGCCGCGACGGATTCGCGCGCCGCAGCGGTCAAGCCGTCATCGAACTGCTGCGCCGTGGCATCACCGCCCGCGACATCCTCACCAAGGAGGCGTTCGAAAACGCGATCGCGGTGGTGATGGCGTTCGGCGGGTCGACCAACGCGGTGCTGCACCTACTGGCCATCGCCCACGAGGCCGATGTCGCGTTGTCGCTCGACGACTTCAGCCGGATCGGATCGAAGGTGCCGCACCTGGCCGACGTCAAGCCGTTCGGCAGCCACGTGATGTCCCATGTCGACCACGTGGGCGGCGTGCCGGTGGTGATGAAAGCGCTGTTGGATGCCGGTCTGCTGCACGGTGATTGCCTGACGGTGACCGGCCAGACCATGGCCGAGAATCTGGCCGCGATTGCCCCGCCGGACCCGGACGGCAAGGTACTGCGCGCGCTGGACAACCCGATCCACCCGATCGGGGGGATCACGATTCTGCGCGGATCGCTGGCACCCGACGGCGCGGTGGTCAAGACGGCCGGTTTGGACTCCGACGTGTTCGAAGGCACCGCTAGGGTTTTCGATGGCGAGCGCGCGGCACTGGACGCTCTCGAGGATGGCACCATCACCAAGGGCGACGCCGTGGTGATCCGCTACGAAGGTCCCAAGGGCGGCCCCGGGATGCGCGAAATGCTCGCCATCACCGGCGCGATCAAAGGCGCTGGACTCGGCAAAGATGTTCTGCTACTTACCGACGGCCGGTTCTCCGGCGGAACGACCGGCTTCTGTGTGGGACACGTCGCGCCGGAGGCGGTCGACGGCGGACCAATCGCGCTGCTGCGCGACGGCGACCGGATCCGGCTCGACGTCGCTGGCCGCGCCCTCGACGTAGTGGCCGACCCAGCCGAATTCGCCTCTCGGCAAAAGGATTTCACCCCTCCCCCACCGCGCTACAAAACCGGCGTGCTGGCCAAGTACGTCAAGCTCGTCAGCTCGGCTGCGATCGGTGCGGTCTGCGGTTAGCCCTGCCCCTGGCCGGGATCAGCCGGCCAGGGAGGGTCATTGATGCCTGCCTTAGCGACTTTCGAAACTATGCGTGTGTGGCAGCGGCGCGTGTGCGTATGCCAAAGTAGGTGGCGGTCAGGCCCAGGAAGGTCAACACCGCACCTGCGATGACATTCGACCAGATCATGCCGCCAGTCAGCGTGATGCCTCGCAGAATCCACGGCGAGAAGACGACCCACACGCCGAGCACCGGCAGCGTCCAGGTCATGCCGTGTGTGCGATCCAGTGCCGTCGCGAACCCGTAGGCCAAGACCGCTACCGCGATGCCGGCGATGAGGTCGCAACGGGCAAGCTGTCTCGTCGCGCTGAACCCAACGATCCACGGCGACGCAGCGACATAGAGGCCAGTCAGCAGGGCCAGCCCGAAGGTGAAATGCGCGCTCATCGACTCGGCGGCGCGCTCATAGCTCGCGCGCAGAGCCAACAAATCGGGGTGGTGATCGATTGATGAATGGACTGTACTCATTTTGCAACCTTTCTGTTACGTAGCAAGCGGTTTGGGCTCACTACATCCCATCCATCCGCTTCAAGATTACGCTCGGTCGCTGCACGCCAGCCACGAAAATCAGGTCCCCTGGAAGCCCCGGGAGCCGGTCCATTCGGGAAACCCCGTAGCGTCGGCAGGCATGGATATCGCGGACCGGCTTCGACTCGATGTCCCGGTCGGCCAGGCGGGCATGGGCGGCGGACTGGCCGGCGCCGCGCTGGCGGCCGCGGTCGCCAGAGCGGGTGGACTCGGAACACTCGGTCTGGTCACGCCCCGCCGACTACGAACCGCGATCGATCAGGTGCGGTCGGAGGTCGCGGGCCGCGCCGTTGCGGTAAATCTGTTGATGCCCTTTGTGGGCCGCCGCCACGTCGCGGTATGCGTCAACGCTCGGGTAGATGTCGTCGTGCTTGCGTTCGGCGAGAATCGCCGGCTTGTCGAGCATCTGCGCGATGCCGGGATCTTCGTCTTCGTGATGGTCGGTACCCAAGCACAGGCGCGCAATGCTGTCGCCTGGGGCGCTGATGGTTTGATCGCTCAGGGGCGAGAGGCCGGCGGCCACCTCGTCGGAACCGTGCCGGCTCTGGACTTCCTGCCGCATGCTTTGGCCGCGGCCGGCAAGCGCCCGGTGTTCCTCGCCGGCGGAATCGCCACCGGCGCCGACACCCGCGCGGCCTTGGCGGCCGGAGCCAGCGGCGTCATAGCCGGAACGCGATTTCTGATGACGCACGAGGCCAACGCCAACCGCGAGTATCAGCGACGAATCATGCACGCCGACACCACCATCGAAACCACCCTGTTCGGGCTGTCCTGGCCGCTCCGGCACCGCGTGGTCCCCAACGCTGCCACCCGGCGGTGGTGCCGCGAGGACGGAAGGGCCAAGGCACTGCCTGCAGCGCTGAATGCGGTGAGCCGCCCGCTATCCGTCCTGGGATACTTCGACGCCGGCGCCTTGCTGCGGTTGCAGTCGCCGGCGCGTCCGCTGTTGACACCGCTGGCGCCTCTTGACGGGATGCCCGATTCATGGGTGGACCGCGCGGCACTGTATGCCGGTGAAACGGCGCGCCGGATCAGCGAGATCACCTCGGCCGAACAGGCGGTCAAGGACCTCAGCCCGTGCTGACGCCATAGCGGCTACCGGACCGACGCGAGCGCAAAACCGTCCCAGCCCTTGACTCCGACCGTCTGGATCACCGCCGTGTCCAGGCGGGGGTGCTCACCCATCACCTGCAACGTCTTACGCGTCGCCTGCGCCGTGGCATCGCCGGACTCCGACAGGACCCGGCCGTCACGAATGACGTTGTCCACCACGATGACTGCGCCGGGACGGGTCAGCTTGACCGCCCACTCCAGGTAGGCGACATTGTTCTCTTTGTCGGCGTCGATGAACACCAGGTCGAAGGGCCCCCCGGTCACCGTCGGCAATGTGTCCAGCGCGGCACCAACCACCACCTGCACCCGGTCGGCGACACCGGCCCGTTGCAGGTTGGCCCGCGCGACTTCGGCGTGCTTGGGCTCGTATTCCAGGGTCACCACCCGTCCTTCCGGGCCCGCGCCTCGCGCCAGCCAGATGCTGCTGAAGCCACCCAGCGTGCCAATCTCGAGGATGCGTCTCGCCCGCATTGCACCGGCCAGCAGACACAAGAACTTGCCCTGCTGCGGCGACACGGCGATCGGGGGTAACCCGGCCGCTTTGCTGGCCTCCAACGCCGCGGACAACGCCGGATCCTCGCCAACAACCGTGCTGTCCAAGAATGCGTCGACTTCTTGCGGGGTCGGTTTCTGGGTCATGTAGCCCACGCTAACCGGAGCTGCCCGCCTTCGCAGGAGCGCGCTGGTCGTGCCGCCCGGCGCTACCGGACCCGCCCGAGCCCGTTTACCAGGTACCCGTATAGGGTATACAGTGAACCCGTGGTTGTTCCCAACCGCGGACAACCCAGACGGAATCAATCACTGGGACTTCACGGAAGTCCCCCACACAGATAAGGCAGACAAATGGCAATCTACGAGGCGGGGACCGTGCTGACTTGTGGCCACGAGGGCTGCGGCTGTCGGGTTCGTATCGAGGTCGAGTGTCACTGCTCTGGCGCGGGTGAGCCGTACCGCTGCACATGCGGCGACGAGTTAGTGCCTGTCACGTAGGTCTCGCTGGCCAGTTGCGGGCATCACCGCCCAAACGAGCGCCCAGCCAGCTCGACCTCCGCCGCTAGCTCCAGGGCTACCGCCGAAGCGCCCACCGCCACCGTGTAACCGCCCGACCTGATGCGCCA
Organism: uncultured Actinomycetota bacterium; assembly: GCA_963728815.1. GTDB lineage: Bacteria > Actinomycetota > Actinomycetes > Mycobacteriales > Mycobacteriaceae > Mycobacterium. The sequence goes on along the minus strand of CAVSLH010000002.1, from coordinate 95,200 downwards.
GCTTCGTTCGCTGCCGTCATAGCGGGCAAGCAGGCGCGGATCCGCCTCGATGGTGACGCGGCGGGTCTCGCCGGGCTCGAGCTCGACCCGCTCGAATCCCAGCAGCCGCAATCGTTGCTCGCCAGGCGCGGCGGTCAGGTACAGCTGTGGGACATCCGCCCCGCTGCGGTCGCCGGTGTTGGTGACGCTAAAGCTGGCTTGGAGGGGATGGTCGCCGTTGTGACCGCCACTCACCACCAAGTCGCGGTACTCGAACTCGGTGTAGGACAACCCGTGACCGAATGCGAACATCGGGATTTGGCTTGTTTTTGCAAACCACCGGTAGCCGACATCGGCTCCTTCGGTGTAGCAAATTGTGCCCGATGTCCCCCACGGGGCGCCTAAGTCCGGCAGTTCCGGGCGCGGTGTCTGATCGAGATCCACCGGGAAGGTGATCGGCAACCGGCCGGACGGATTCACCTGGCCGGCAATGATTTCCGCGATCGCCTGCCCACCGGACTGGCCCGGATACCAAGCCTGCACGATGGCGTTCACCGAGGCTCGCCAGGGCATGGACACCGGGTTGCCGGTCTCGAGCACCACAACGGTGTTCGCGTTGGCGGCCGAGACGGCGGCGATCACCGCGTCCTGGCCCCACGGCAGCGACAGGTCGGCGCTGTCGAAGCCCTCCCCTTCGACGCGGATCACGAACACGATCGCGATGTCTGCTCGCCGCGCCGCAAGCACCGCCTCCGCCGGGCTGATGCCGGGATCGAACTCGATCTGCGCGTTGGGGAGTTGTCGCCTCAGCTCGTCCAGCGGGCTCGACGGCAGCAAGTACAGATTGCGTGACCCGGCCGTCAGGCCGGCGCCACCGATCGGGATCACGTCAGCGTAGCCGCCTGGGGGGACGACGGCACTGGACCCACAGCCAATCGGAACACCGGTCTGCGCGTAGCCGCCGATGACGGCGATGCGTGCGGCCAAGTCGGATGCCAGCGGCAGCACCCCGCGGTTCTGCAGCAGCACGATTCCTTGTCGTGCTATCTGCAGCGCAATCTCGTTGTGCGCGGGCATATCCGGCGCGGGCGCCGCTTCCCACCGGTCGATTCCGATGGAGAACATCGAACGCAAGATCCGCCGGACCATATCCGACAGGCGCTCTTTGGGCAGCCTGCCTTCGGCGTAGGCGGCTCGCAGGCGGTCGGTGAACGCCTCCGACTGCCACAACACGGCGTCGATCTGCGCACCGCACTCTTGATCGAGACCGTTCAGCGCGCACTCCCAGCTCGGTGTGCCGCCCCAATCGGACATGACCCAACCGCGATATCCCCAGGCGCCTTTCAGCACCTCATTGATCAAGACGTCGTTGGCCGAGGCGTAGTCGCCGTTGACCTTGTTGTACGCCGTCATCACGGCGCCGGGCTGCGACCGCTCGATGGCGATCTCGAAAGCCAGCAAGTCGGACTCGCGGTGCGCGTCGGGATCGATGACTGCGTCCAACCAGTGCCGGTTGGTCTCGTTGCTGTTCAGCGAGTAGTGCTTGATCGTCGAGATAACGCCCTGTTCCTGTATCCCGTTGATCGACTCCGCGGCAATCGTGGCGCTCAAAAGCGGATCTTCCGAAAGGTATTCGAAGTTGCGGCCATTACGTGGGTCGCGCGCCAGGTTCATAGCGCCCGCCAGTTGGACGTTGAACCCGCGGCTGCGTGCCTCCCGGCCGATCGCATCGCCCGCGGCGCGGGCCAGCGCCGGGTTGAAACTGGCGGCCAGCGCCACGCCGGCCGGAAGCGCCGTCGCAGTATCACCCGGACGGTACCCGGGGTTGGTGACGCCGAGGCCGGCATCACTCATCTGCAGCGCCGGGACACCGAGCCGGGGGATCCCGGGCACATACCCGGCGCTCATCGGAACGCCGGGTGGGATGCGGTCATCCCGCAGTGGCCACAATTCGCCGGCCCCCATCACCCCGACGAGGAGCGAGAATCGCTCGTCGTCGGTCATCTGGGTCTCGATCTCGCGCGCACGGACGTCAGCGTCTAGTTCGTCCACCGCACACCCTCTTTCGCGTACACGACGCGCAGCACGTGCCCAAGTTCTGGTCCCATCACCAGCTCCGTCAGCGTGCATATCGTCGCGACGAACTCCGGACCATGCGCCGGCTGCGCCTGGCACAAGTGGTGAGCCACCTCATGGAGCACCACCAGCTCGCGCATCGCCCAGTCGGCGGTGTCACGGTCGGGAACCGCGATAATACCTGCACCGCCACGGTTTTCGTAGTGCGCGGCAGTGGCCGCCCGCCGCGCCCGCACTCTTAGCGGTGCCACTGCCGGCCAGTGTTGCCGCACCGCCGGTAACGCAAGCACGTCGTCGACGTAGCGCTGTACGGACGCAACTGACCCGAACCGCCCTTCCGGCGGCAGCGTCAACTGTGTACCGAAGAACTCCACGGTGGGCGATCCATGTTCAGCGGCGCGGTCGAACAACATCCGGACGAACTCCTCAGCAGCGTAAACCTTGGCGCGCTGGAAATCCCTCTTGGAGGAATCCGGAGCAGAATCCCCCGGGGTCACCGGCGCAGAGCCGTGCGCGCCCCCGGTAGCTCCGGGCCATTACCCAGCCGCGCTCGCCTACCGGCCCGGTCGCCTGCCCGCCGTGCCGCCGACGAGTACCCGGCCGAGGCTCTGCTGGCCTGCCAGGTGCCGCGTGCCTTGGACACGCTGCGGTAGTGGTCGCGCAGCTCGACCTCCTTGTCCCGCAAGGCGATAGCGGTACCCGGCGGATGACGACGGTCTTTGGTAGCTTCTCGCCGGGTCTGGTCGCGGGCCTCGGCCAGACGCTGACCGACGCGGACCCCGAACGCCAGCTGGAAGTTGAGGCGAGCAGTGATCGTCGGCGCGGGCCGGTGCGCACCGGAGGCGAGGTAGGCGTCCGACGCCCGCACCATCTGGACAACCAGGCTGGCGTACAAGGCGTGACTGGCGTCGATGTCCTCGGCGAACCCATACGCATAGAGGAACGTCGAATTCGACGCGACATCGCAACGCACCTCGTTTGCCGCCGCGATCAGCACGAAGAGCTGCACATACGTCCGCAACCCGCGGGTCCCCGCCGACCCGACGGTGATGGTCCGCTGCGTGGGGGCCTGGGCGGGCGAACGGTTGGCCGCGTGGGACCGGGCCACTGCCAAGTCGATGGATGCCGCCGTCGCCAACCGTTGCGCAGCGCCCATGAAGGCGTCAGCCTCATGCGGGTTGTCGGTGCCTTCGGCCTGACGCAGCAGTGCGGCGATGCGCGCCAGCATTTTGTCGTCGGTCATAGCGCCAAACTACGGGAGCGGTACGACATTTCCATTACCGCCCGTTAGAGCCGTTTGGTGATCCAGGAGACCACGTCGCCGAGCACCTGGTTGCGTTCCGGCTCGTTGAAGACTTCGTGGTACAGCCCGGGATAGACCGTTAACTCGACGTCGGCAGATCCCACACATTCGACCAGGCGGCGGCTGCCGTCGACGGGGATCAGCCGGTCGTCGGAACCGTGCACCACCAGAAGCGGCGCGGTCAAAGCCGGTGCCCGCTGCGGCATGGTCTCGCCGACCTGCAGCAGCGCGCGGCCAACGCCGGCGGGGACCCGTCCGTGGTACACCAGCGGATCGGTCATGTAGGCCTCCACCACCGCCGGGTCGCGGGATATCGCGTTGAAGTCGAGTTGTTGCACCGGCAGACCGGGCACGAAGGCGCCGAGTCCTTTGGCGGCGAGCGCCATCAGTGGCGACACGAGGTCTTGGGCCGCCACCGCGGGCGCGGACAACACCATCAGGTCGTAATTGTCCGGGCGTTCGACGCCGTAGGCGAAGACGACCCCACCGCCCATGCTGTGCCCCAGCACGATGCATTTGAGGGCGGGGTGCTCCCGTCTGGCGATCCCGACCAGGGTGTCGAAGTCAGCGGTGAACTCGGAAATATCCCGCACCAGCATCCGCTTGCCGCCCGAGCGGCCATGCCCACGGTGGTCCAGCGCGTAGGTGACCAGCCCGTCCTCGCCGAACCGCTGTGCGACGTGGTCATAGCGACGGGCGTACTCTCCGAGACCGTGCGCCAGCACCACCACCGCTCGCGGCGGGGTATCCGGCGTCCAGACGTCGTAAACGATGCGCACGCCGCCGACGCCGTCGAAATTACGTTCAGTGCGGGTGGTAGTCATTACGGGCAGCGTAATGGCTCCTCGGGCGTGGCTGTCAGAGGCTCTGCGTAGGCTCGTTCGGGTGAGCGTGCTCGCAGAAAACCCGGATCCTGATCGAGCCGCCGACCCCGCCGGCGCAAGGGGCGGGGATTTCTTCACACATACTGAGCGATACCGACGTGAACTGCTCGCGCACTGCTACCGGATGACTGGGTCGCTGCACGACGCAGAAGACCTGGTGCAGGAGACATTTCTGCGAGCCTGGAAGGCCTACGACCGTTTCGAAGGCAAGTCGTCGATAAGGACCTGGCTGCATCGCATCGCCACCAACACCTGCCTGAGCGCGCTGGAGGGCCGGCAGCGCCGGCCGCTGCCGACCGGGCTGGGAGGGTCCAGCTCCGACCCGACTGCCGAGCTCGTGGAGCGCCGCGAAGTGCCCTGGTTGGAGCCGCTGCCGGACTTGACCGAGGATCCGGCTGACCCGTCAGTCATCGTCGGGTCGCGTGAGTCGGTGCGGTTGGCGTTTGTCGCTGCGCTGCAGCACCTCTCCCCCCGGCAGCGGGCGGTGCTGCTGCTGCGCGACGTGCTGCAGTGGAAGTCCGCCGAGGTGGCCGAGGCGATCGGGACCACCACGATCGCCGTCAACAGCCTACGGCAGCGGGCCCGGTCCCAGCTGGAGGCCGTCGGGCCCAGCACCAACGACCGGCTGGCGGCGCCGGATTCGCCCGAGGCGCAGGACCGGCTGGCCCGCTACATCGCCGCGTTCGAGACCTACGACATCGACCGGTTGGTGGACCTGTTCACCGCCGAGGCGATCTGGGAAATGCCGCCGTACACCGGCTGGTATCAGGGTCGGCAGGCCATCGTCACCCTCATTCACCAGCAGTGCCCCGCCGAGTCTCCGGGCGATATGCGCCTGCTCCCGCTGGTCGCCAACGGCCAGCCGGCCGCGGCCATGTATATGCGCGCGGGTGAGGCGCACGTGCCCTTCCAGTTGCACGTGTTGGACATGCGCGCCGACGGGGTCTCGCACGTGGTGGCATTCCTCGACGGCACGCTGTTCGCAAAATTCGGGCTGCCCAGCTCTCTATGAGTTGGATCTCGAGCCAAGAAGGTGTAGCAAATAGCTGTGTCTGACGAGCGAGCGGTGACGGATTCCCCGCTCGTTATACCTGCGCCCGGGAAACCACTTCTGCTGCTGGGCGCTTTTGACGTTGGCAGCCTGGGCTATGTCGCCGAGGAGTTCTTCATTTCCGGAACCGCCTCGTCGTACACCCATGCAGCGGAGGTAAGTCCAGACGGCCGGTGGAGTGTAACGCCGTCGGGCGCCGCTGATTACACCACTCGGATGGTGGTGCTGACGCCATTCGATCGGGCGCAGTTCAATGGGACAGTACTCGTCGAATGGCTCAACGTGAGCGGCGGCATCGATGCCCCGGCCGTGTGGATGATGGCGCATCGCGAAATAATTCGCGCGGGCTACGCGTACGTCGCAGTCTCGGCCCAGCGGGTGGGGGTGGAGGGCGGTGCGAGCCTGCTCGGCGCGGACATGTCCTTGAAGAGCCAGGATCCGAAACGATATGCATCCCTGCGCCACCCGGGCGACGCCTTCTGCTACGACATCTTTTCCCAGATCAGCGGACTCATCAGGAATGCCGAGCACAACAGCGTGCTGCGCGACCTCGGCGTGCAACACGTAGTCGCTGTGGGCGAGTCTCAATCGGCGATGTTCCTGACGACCTACATCAACGCCGTCGATCCGCTCGCCCAAATCTACGACGGCTTCCTGGTGCATTCCCGATTCGCGGGTGCCGCACCACTGGACGGCAGTTCCATATTCGACGAATCGCAAGCTAGCACCCCGCAAGCGGTCACATTCCGTACCGACGTGCGCGTCCCGCTCGTCACGGTCATCACCGAAACCGACCTTTTCGGCGGCGTGCGACATGGCTATTACTTCGCGAGGCAGCCGGACAACCGATGGCTGCGGGTCTGGGAGATTGCGGGCGCCGCTCACGCCGACAACTACACGATCCAAGTGGCGCCGATCGACAGCGGCTCGGCACCACTCGATGACATCGTGGCGGCCTACGCGCCGACCAACATGCTGATGGGTTCCCAACTTGGGCACTACATCAACTTCGCGCCGCAACACCACCATGTGGTGCAGGCGGCACTCGCCGCGCTGAACAAATGGGTCCGAACCGGCGAGCCGGCGCCCACTGGCCCACCCATAGAGGTACGCGAAAGCGATCAGCCACAGCCGATTCTGGATTCCAACGGCCTCGCCCAGGGCGGCGTCAGGACGCCGTGGGTGGACGTACCAATCGCACGGACATCTGGTGTCGGCGCCAAAGAGAGCGTCATGTCCGCGATCTTCGGCTCTGGCGAACCCTTCGACGCCGCCACTTTGCGTCGGCTCTACCCGGGCGGGACCAAGGAGTACTTGGAAAGCTTCACAGCGGCGCTCGACAGGGCGATCCAATCCGGGTTCATACTGCCAGCCGATCGTGCCGAGATCCTTCAGCTCGCCGCCGCGACATACCCCCGCGGCCAGGACTAAAAAAGCCGGCTATCCGGTGACGGACCCTGCACCGGCCGGACCAGCCCGGCCCCGGTGATCAACGGCAAGTCCAGCGCGGACAGCAGACCGGGCGGGGCCGCGCACACCGCGGGGATCGCGTTGACCATCCGCGACGCGCCCGCCATGCGCGCACCCAGATCGTGGTCATGGTCGTCGGCCAATTCCAGCTCGCACCGGATGCTCGGGGAGCCTTCGATCTCGACGTGATAGACACCGCGGCCGGATGCCAATCCGTAGCCGAGGTCCTTCGGCGCGATGGAGATATGCGGCTGCGGCCAGTCGACAGCGATGTCGTCGCGCATGCGCGTCACGTGGTCGACGACGAAAGTCGCTTTTTCGCCGACGTAACCGCTCAGCGTCGACCGCATCGCTGCGATCGTCCCGGCCGCGATGTGACCGGTGGGCGTGTCGAAGGACTCCGTGGCCGGGACACGTTCGACGCTCTCGTCGATGTGGTCGATCTTGGTCCCCAGTCCGGCGGCGAGCTGGTGCAGCACCGGGCCCCAGCCGAAGGTGAACACCCCGGGCGTGGCCGCGAACGCCGTGAATTCCGGCGGCTTGCCGAATCCGAGGATCTCGTAGATCGCAGCCTTGTCCGGGTAGGTGGCGTAATTGAACATCTCGGTCACCCGCACCGACTCGATGACCCTAGAGACACCCGAAAGCACCAGCGGCAAGACGTCATTGGCGAATCCGGAGTCGATGCCGGTAGTAAAGAACGATGCACCGCCCGCCAATGCGGCCTGCCGCAAGGGTTCGGTGAACGCGGAGCGTTCCGGCCCTGGGGCATCGGGGAACACCAAAGCCACCACCGAACACGACACCACGTTCTTACCGGCCCGCAGGATCGAGACCATATCCTGGACGGCCTCCAGCGGCCGCAGGTTAGCGCCGGCGGCGTACACCACCGCATCGGCGTCGCCGGCCAGCATGGGCGCCGGATCCTGGGTGGCCACCAACCCCACCGGCGCGATTCCGCACAGTTCTCCCGCGTCGCGACCAGCTTCGGCATCGCTATGGACGACAACATCGACCAGCTCCAGCTGCGGGTGCTCGATCACCCCGTGCAGGGCGATCACGCCCATGGAACCCGGACCCCAGACACCCACCTTGAACACTGCGCGCGTCTCCTATTATTAGGACGACTATTCTTACATTTTGGATGGATGCCAGGAGCTGGCCGTGGGTACGTCAACCGCCAAGTCGCCGCCCACCGGTCGGGTGATGGACGTGCTTGCCACGCTCGCGGATTCACCGAACGGGCGGACGTCGGCCGAGCTGGCGAAGATCTGCGGGATCAGCACCTCGACCTGTGCCCTGGTGCTCGCCGAGCTGGAACGGGGTGCGTGGGTGGCGCGGGGCGAGGACCGCCGCTATGGGCTGGGCAGCGGCTTGTTCGGGCTGGTTCACGGCCTGCGCACGCAGTTCCCACTGCTGGACCGCGGGCGCGATGCGCTGCGCTTCCTGCACGAGACGCTTGGCGCCGGCTGCTCGATGTCGCGGATCGGTGACCGGCACCTGACCACTGTCGACGCCGTCGGCCACGGCACCGACGGCGAGCACGCCGTCGGCCAGCGCTTCCCCATCGACCCGCCATTCGGTTTGGTCGCGATGGCCTGGCGCTACGACGATTTCGTCCAGGCCTGGCTGCACCGGGTCATGCCACGGCTGACCCGCCCCGAAATCGCGCAGCATCAACGGGTGCTCGCCGATATCCGCGCCCGCGGCTATGGCGCATGGCGGTTCGACGACACCCATCAATCGCTACACCACCGGTTGGCCAGCGTGCTGGCGTCGCTGGAGCCGACCGCGGAGGTGAGCCGCCAGCTCACCACGCTGATGACGATGGTGACACTGCAGTCAGTCACCGATGCTCTCGAAACAGAGCTTGCCTCAACGGAATTCGTCGTCCTGCCGATTTTCGGACAGGACGGCCAGCCGGAATACCAAATCGAGATCCACCTGGGCCGCCCAGTCGGGCTGACGCTGGGCGAGCTCGACGCTGCGCTGCGGCACGCACAGGGACTGCTGACGGCACTACCCTGAGGTCATGTCTGCCACCGTGGAGATCCGGCGGGCGGCCGACCGGGCCGTCACCACGACATCCTGGCTGAAGTCCAGGCATTCGTTCTCATTCGGCGACCACTACGATCCGGACAACACCCACCACGGGCTGCTGCTGGTGAACAACGACGACCGAGTGGAACCGGATGCGGGTTTTGATACCCACCCACACCGCGACATGGAGATCGTGACCTGGGTCCTGCAAGGCGCACTGACGCATCAGGACTCCACCGGCAATCGCGGAGTAATCTACCCCGGCCTGGCCCAACGCATGTCGGCGGGCAGCGGAATCCTGCATTCGGAGAAAAACGACTCTTCGACGGAGCCAGTGCATTTCGTGCAGATGTGGGTGATCCCCGATGAGAGCGGCATCGCCCCCAGCTACCAGCAGTACGAGATTGACGCGGAACTGTTGAGCAGCGACCTGGTGACCATCGCCTCGGGGATACCCGGGCATGATGCGGCCATCACCCTGCACAACCGCAGTGCCGCGCTGCACGGCGCGCGGTTGCGTCCCGGCGACGCGGTCGAGCTACCCTCGGCGCCCTACCTGCACCTGTTCGTCCCGCGCGGCCGGCTCGCCCTGGAGGGAATCGGTGACCTGGAAGACGGCGACGCGGTCCGGTTCACCGATGCCGACGGCCGGCGGTTAACGGCGAGTGAGCCGTCGGAAGTGCTGATCTGGGAGATGCACGCAAAGCTGGGCGGCTAAGGGACATAAAGTGGGCACGACAGACAGGAGCCCGCATGTCTCGATCGCAGCCGCGGCACGCGGCGCCCAACCCCAACGCCAGTCCAAAAGCGATACGGACCGTGCGGTTCTGGGCGGCGCCGATCGTCGTCACGTTGGCCCTGATGTCGGCGCTGGCCGCGCTGTACCTGGGCGGGATCCTGAACCCGACGACCAACATGCGACATTTCCCCATCGCCGTGGTGAACGAAGACGCCGGGCCAACGGGCAAACAGATCGTCGACGGCCTGGTCGCCGGTTTGGACAAGAACAAGTTTGACATCCGGGTGGTCTCCCATGACGAGGCCAAGCAGTTGCTGGACAGCGCCCGGGTGTACGGCTCTGCGGTGATACCGCCGACCTTCTCGTCGAACCTGCGGGAGTACGGGGCGAGCGCGGTCACGCCTGGCCATGCGGACCGGCCGGCGATCACCATCTCGACGAACCCGCGAGCGGGCACGCTTGGCTCCAGCATCGCGGGCCAAACCCTGACCCAGGCGTTGGCCGTAGCGAATAGCAAAGTGGGCCAACGACTTACGGCAGACGTTGCAGCTGAGACCGGCGGTGCACCGCTGGCTGGGGCGTCCGCACTGGGGCTCGCGAACCCGATCGACGTCAAGGCAGTCGTCTACAACCCATTGCCGAACGGCACCGGCAACGGACTGTCGGCCTTCTACTACGCGCTCTTGCTGCTGCTGGCGGGCTTTACCGGCAGCATCGTGGTCAGCACGCTGGTGGACTCGATGCTCGGTTATGTACCGGCCGAATGGGGCCCGGTGTATCGCTTCGCCGAGCAGATCAACATCTCGCGATTCCGCACCCTGTTGGTCAAATGGGGATTGATGGCGGTGCTGGCGTTGCTCACGTCGGCGGTGTACATGGCAATAGCGCACGGGCTCGGCATGCCCATTCCGCTGGGCTGGCAATTGTGGCTCTACGGGGTATTCGCGATCATCGCGGTGGGTGTCACGTCCAGCTCGCTGATAGCGGTGCTGGGCTCGATGGGTCTGCTCTTCAGCATGTTGATCTTCGTGATCCTCGGGTTACCGTCGGCGGGCGCCACCGTCCCACTGGAGGCGGTGCCGCCATTATTTCGCTGGCTGGCCGAATTCGAGCCGATGCACCAGGTGTTCCTGGGCGTGCGGTCGCTGCTGTATCTCAACGGCCAAGCGGATGCCGGTTTGTCCCAGGCGTTGATGATGACGTCCGTCGGCCTGGTCATCGGGCTGTTGCTGGGTGGCATCATCACGCACATGTACGACCGCAGCGGCTTTCACCGGATTCCGGGAGCGGTCGAGATGGCGATCGCCGAGGTACACCAAGCGCAACACCAAGCGCGCGAAAGTAAGCACGAAAGTCCAAGCGAGCAAACGTAATTCCAGTGCGGCCGAAGCGTCATTAGATTGTTACTTAAGTTGACAGTGTGGCTCGTGTGGCTGATGCTGTGCATGTTGCATTTCGCGTCAGGGCTGAAAGGGCTACCGTGCTTACCCCAACCGCCAGCTTGCGCCGGCTGGCGGCTTGGTGTTCCACCGTGGCTGTGTGCGCGACGCTGGCGACCACTACGGGGCAACCTGTCGCACACGCCGCTGACGGGCGCGAAATGCTCGAGAGCGCCATCAGCACCACCAAGGGCTCATACCTGGTCTACAACTTCGGCCCCGGTCACCCCACGCCGATGCTCAACGCCGGCGGCGGCTGGTATGAGATGAACAACGGCGGCCACCTGATGATCATCAAGAATGCGGCGGGACGGCTTTCACCGCACCTACTGGTAGACACCCACCAAGGCGACCAGGCGCGCTGCGAGAACAATCCCGGAGCCCGCACGGGAGAGGGACTCCTGCAGGCATCTGAGACTTACCCGCCGCTGCAGGCGTGGCAGCGGATGGGGCAACCGACAATCGCGATCAACGGGAACTTCTTCGACGTGCGTCCTCAGAAGGGCGGCACCTGGCGGTCGACCGGCTGCAGTTCACCGCTGGGCGCCTTTGTGGACAACACCCACGGCCAGGGCCGCGCCAACCAGGCGGTTACCGGCACGGTCGCATATCCCGGCAAGCAAGGCCTTTCGGGTGGGGGCGAGAGCTGGACTTCACTGACGACGATGATCCTGCCGTCGGGTGGTGCGCCGTATGTATTGCGGCCCAAGGGCAGAGAAGATTACGACGTCGCCACTCCGGTGATCCAGGACTTGCTCACCAAGAATGAGAAGTTCGTCGCGGTGTCCGGGATCGGGCTGTTGTCCCCCGGCAGGACCGGACAGCTCAACGACGGCGGTCCAAGCGCGGCGCGAACGGCCCTCGCCTATGCAAAGCAGAAGGACGAGATGTACATATTCGAGGGCGGCAACTACACCCCGGACAACATTCAGGACCTGTTCCGCGGTCTGGGCAGCGATACGGCAGTCCTGCTCGACGGCGGTGGGTCGTCGGCCATTGTGCTGCGCCGCGACACCGGGGGCATGTGGGCAGGCGCGGGGTCGCCAAAGGGGTCGTGCGACACCCGGCAGGTTCTCTGCGACTCGCATGAGCGCGCGCTGCCCAGCTGGCTGGCCTTCAACTAGCTTCCGTCGCAGAGGTTTTCGTACCGGCCGGTCCGAATCGGAAAATCAGCAGACTTACCGCAACCACCGCCGCCGTCAGCGCGAACACCGGAGCCACAACGAATCGTGACATCGTCGCGCCAAGAAAGGCACCAGCACACATTGTGAAAACAACGCTGAAACGCAGCTTTTCGCGGGCGCCCGCGCCACCGGCCAGATGGCTGTCCAGCCCGAGGCTGACGATGGTCGACGTCAACACCGTGGTGGAGAGTTCTTGAATCCCGAACTGGCGGGCACTCGAGTGCTGCAGACCGAACGTCACCGCGAGGACGCAGATCAGGATGAGCTTGGTGTTGTCGTGATAGCGAAGCACACCCGTGCCGGCCAGGATCGACAACGCTATTAACAACACGATTTCCATTGCCAGTACCGTGGTGATCCACGGTCGCGTCCGCTCACCGAAATGCCGTGACAACCGACCACTGATTATGGTGGTGCAGACGAAGGTCGGGAGGGCCACCACGACGGCGGTCAGGTCGATGCTGGTCTTCGGGGCCAGCCAGAAGCCGAGGAAGATCACGTTGCCGGTCATGTTGGCGACGAAGACGTGGCCAAGGACGAGGATACTGAGGGCATCGGCCAACCCGGTGGCGAAGGTCAGCAACAACAGCGCTGTGACGGTCAATCGGTCGGATACCGGCGAAGTAACGGCCATGGGGTGCAGTGTCTTTCGGTGCCGGGGCACGTCTGGGCCCGATCGCGCTACAGGTGAGGCGTCAAATCCAGTGAGGTGATGGTCGTCATCCTGGTCACTAGCCAGCGGCCATTGTCACGCTTCATGATCAGCCGGTAGGACAGGTATTTCAGCGACGGGATGTTCTTGGTCAGCGGGCTGGTGGACGTGGTGTTGGTATACACGATTGCGACGGCATTCGGACCCTCCAGCGATTCGACCGCTGCGCCGGTGACTTCGGTGCTGTTGGTTATCTTGGCCTGCTTATTGGGGGCCACGATCGCGTCGACGAATTTGCGGTACTGGGCAGCGAAATCGCCGCTGAGGTAGGTCGCCGCCCGATCGGCGAGGCTATCCATGTTCTCCGGCGTGTAGGTCCACAGCGTCGTGATCGCGTTGGCCGCGGTCCGTGCCACTTTTAGTTTGGTTGCGACGGTGGCGCGGTCGGACAGGTATGGCTGCACGGTCGCACCCGCGAACGCAGCAGAACCGACGAATAGCACGGCCGCCACTGCGGCGACGGCGATGGCGATCCGCTTGCCGGACAGTCGTTTGGTGCGGGCTCCACCGTCTTCGCTGGCCGTCTCGGCCTCATCTTGGGCCTCCTGGGCCTCACCGTCAGCCTGTTTCGCCGCGTCACCGTCGATCTCGTCGGAAGCGACTTCGGCGGATTCCGTAGCGGCATCGGCGCTTTCATCGCGCTCTGTCAGAATCGTCGCTCTCGGACTCAGTGAGCGAAGCTGGTGGTTCGGATTGCTTAGTGTCGGCTTCGGCAGCTTCGGTTGCCTCGGCTGCCTCAGCCTCAGGGGCCGCGTTGGCGGTCAGATCACCTGCAGCAGGTTGCTGATCTTCCACTGATTCCCTTCCTGCTTTGCGGTTGCCGTCCAACGATTGGTGTTCTCGAATACCTGTTTTTCATCCGGCGACTTCGAGGTGACTCCGGTAGCCACCAGTACGTTGGCGCTGCCATCGTCGTTCCACCTTTCCACGCCGGCGTCGAGGACGGTACCGGTGGTTGGTTCGGCACGAGCGATCTGAAGAAGGATCTCGTTCGCCTTGTCGTGGTACTGCCTGGCGAAGTCGCCAGTCGCTTGGGCCAATACCCGCTCTACATAGTCGTTGGCGTGATAGGGATCAATTGACGTGAAGTCTGCCATGAACCATGTGACGTAGCTGAGCACCTCACGGTCCTTCGCCGCGGCGCGCTCCTGCCATTGATGGGAGATCAGCATCAGCGTGGATGCCGTGATCGCCGCCGCCATGAGCAACGCGGAGACCGTTGCAGCAAGCGGCAGCCCCCACCGTCGCCGCGGCTTCGCGGTGTGCGCGACGAGCAGTGGTCCCTCGCCTGGCCGGAACTTGCGACGGGGGCTCATTTTCCGTTCCCAGGCGGTTTCGGTTTGGTCAGTACCGTGAGATCGTCAACGCGCCAGTGTTTGTCCGCGTCTTTAGCGAAATTCACCCGAACGGTTGCGGTGATGTACCGTTCCTCGGGCCCTTCGCCTCGCCGACCCTGCATAAACAACAGCATCGTCGCGCGATCCGGCGTCGCCGATTGTATCGAGCTGCCGGTCACCCAGTACTCGTTGATGACCGGCTGCCCCTTCTGCACTGCGTCCTGCTGAGCGGCCAGCGGGCCGCGATATTTGTCGGTAGCCAGCGACCGGGCACGCGCGAAATCGTCGCGCAACGTTTTTGGATCGTACGTCAGCATCTGCGCGACGATCTTCGGCCCCTGAATCGCAATCTGTTGGCGTGTTTGATCGATCGCCCGATCACGGGAGTACACCACCCCGTAGCTCATCGCGGCACCCGCTACGCACACGCATGCCGAAGTCAGCACCGCCACTGCGGTCCACCGCCGTATGTTGCGCAGCCGCTCGTCTGGTTCGACGCGTTGCACTTCAGTGCCCAGCAGCATGTCGGCGAACGTGCGACGTCTTGAATCCCACAGTGGCCACAGCCATCCCACCAGCAACGATATGGTGTCGAGCAGGTGGGCCAGGTCCCTGAGCAGCAGCCGCCACGGCCCGGGGGCTTCCCCATCGCGGCCTACCACCGCAATTCCACAGACAGCGCGTCCCAAGCTCCAACCGGTGACCGTCGGCAGCAGCAACCGGTTGACCAACATCAGCAGAAAGACGACCCCGGCGACCGAAATGCTCACCCACCACCACACGCTGCGCAGCGGCACGGTGAAAGAGACCAATCCCATTGTCGCCACCACAGCGATACCCGTCAGGACGTCAATAGCGAAAGCGCCGACGCGAATATGCCACGGCGCCAAGCTATTCTCCGATGACTCTTGGATGACCGCCGTGGTCTGCGCCTCCTCGACCACCACCGTCACTTCGTCACCTGGTCGAGTTTGGCAATCTTGTACTGGCCGTCAACGGGCGCCATTTTCACCCGCAGGCGGTAGCCGGTTTCTTGGTCTTGCGCCTGATCGTTTGACACCTTGACGCGGAGTGCGACGAGCACATCGATTGAACCGTCGCTGTTGTTGCGCTCGACCGCTGCCCGCTCATCGGACACCTGAACATGTACGTTCGCAGCCTGATAAGCCTGTACGAGCATGCTGGTGTACAGCAGCGCTTGGGTGCGGTACACATCGGTGCCACAGTCGATGATTTTCTGTTCACTGGCGGCCATCGTGCTCGTGTCTGGCGCCTGCGTCGCCGCGATACAAACCTTCGCGGCTTGCAGCGCCGCGGCGTTATCGCGTGCTATAGCTTGGCTTTCCTGGTGGGAACGCAGCGAAAGGTAGCCGCCCGCCCCGATACCGCCGGCGGCCAAGACAAGCGCCGCAGCGATGCCGGCCACCCACCCGCGACCGAGACGCGACGGCCCACGCTCGACATCCGTCTCCGTAGCGTCGGCTGCGGCGTCGGATTCTGCCGCGTCCTCGGCCGTCACCTCGGGGCTGATCTGCTCAGTTCCGGCGTCGGATTCTGCCGCATTCTCGGCCGTCACCTCGGGGCTGATCTGCTCAGTTCCGGCGTCGGATTCTGCTGCATCCTCGGCCGTCACCTCGGGGCTGATCTGCTCAGTTCCGGCGTCGGATTCTGCTGCATCCTCGGCCGTCACCTCGGGGCTGATCTGCTCAGTTCCGGCGTCGGATTCTGCTGCATCCTCGGCCGTCACCTCGGGGCTGATCTGCTCAGTTCCGGCGTCGGATTCTGCTGCATCCTCGGCCGTCACCTCGGTGCCGACCTGTTCGGCGGCGGCGTCCGATTCCTCACGAATCCTTGGCCGTCGGTTACGCAGACGCCGAATCATCGACATCGGTGGTGGGTTCAGCCGGCTGGCGCCAGCATCTCCTTCCATCCGTCGTCTCCTGTTTTGGTCGAGTTTTCGACGGAGTATTTGACTCCGTCGGGCCCTACCAGTTCACCGCTCTGGGGACTGTATACGGCGGCGGGAGGCCCGTTCGGAGTGTAGACACACGGGTTGGGCTGCTGTCCGTTGCACTGCACGGAACCCGAACCGGGTCGTTGCAGCGGGTCGCTGAGCGGGGGCGGGGTTAGGCCCCCCGGAGGGAGCCGGTCGGCCGGTACCGGGTTCATGCCGTTATTCACCGACGGCGCCGGGATCACCATGCCTGGCCGCACCGACTGATCGCAGCGCGCCCCGGGCGCAGGGCAGGTCAGCAGCTGATTCGGGTCGCCGAACCAGGGATTGGTTCCCGCCGGAACGTACGGTTTGGGGTCGCGGCACTCCCGTGGCGTTGCCGCCCGCTTGCCGGGGACATCAACACACGGAATATTGCGCGATCCGCGCACACTGTTGGCCGGCGTTTCCATCGGAATCTTGCAGTAGGTTCCGCTCGGCAGCGGCTGCAGGCTGGTGTCTGCCGGAGACCGCCACTCCGATGCCGGAATAAAGCCGGTCAGACACGGCGGCGGCTGGTTGATCGACAACGCCAGGGAGAGCGCGGCCTGGCGCGGGAACGGCGCGGCCACCGTCTCCGTAATGGAAGCACCCTGCGGCAGGAACACCAGCACCTGCTCCAGGCCGGTGTGGTAGCGCTTGAGCAGGTCGAACACCACCTCGAGGTTTGCCAGCGTCTGGGGAAGCGAATCTCGGACGTCACTGAATACCTCGTTGACCTGATCGGCGGTCGGCGCCGCTTGCGACAAAATGCTTTTCACATGCTGGTCATTTCGCGCACCCTGCGCGGCCAAGGTGTTCAGGTTGTGCGCCCAGCGCTCGATCGCACTCCCCGAGTTGACCTGACTGTCCAGGATCGGTCCGGAGTGCTGGATGATGTCGTTGACGTCGGTGATTTGGGTCTTGAAGTCACCAACGATCGCCTGGGTCGCGTCGACCAGCCGTTGCAGCGCGGGACCCAACCCGCCGACCGATTCCGCTGTCTCATCGAGCAGCACGGGGATCTTGTCCGCGGGCAACGCGGCAAGCCCCCGGTTAGCGGTGTCCAGTGCCGGCCCGATCTCACTGGGCACCGTGCCCTTGGCGATGGTTTGTCCCTCTGAGAAGTACTTGCCGGGGTTCCCGCTCGACACCAGGTCCAGAAACTGCTCACCGACCGCTGACACCGAATGCACGTTCGCCACCGCATCGATCGGGACCTTGTAGTTGCTGTCGATGCTCATCGTCGCTTCGGCGCCGTTTCTCGTCGGCTCGACGTCGGTGACCTTGCCGATGGTGACGCCGCGATAGGTCACGTTGGCCGTTGGATACAGACCGCCCGTTGCCGGCAGCTCGGCCTTAAGCGTGTACCGCCCGATACCCACCAGGCTTGGAATCTGCAGGTAGTACACACCCAGCACAGAAATCGAGATCACCGTCAGGATGCCGAACAGGATCAGCTGGCGTCTGATGAAGGGAGTCAGCATTGGCTAATATCCGCCCTTTCCACCAGCGGTCCGCCGGGCGCGTCATTCGGGTTCGGCGTGTAGCGGACGTCGGGGATCATCGTCTCGGGATCGCGCCCGAACGACTGCTCGAGCGCGCGCAGAGCTCCGGAAAATCCGGTACCAGTGAGCAACGCGTTGTCGATCGAGCTGTAGGTGGTGTCGATCATCAGCGACACGTTCAGGTAGTCACCGCGGAATATCTTCGGAACGGTTTCTATGTCGAACGGCTGGGTGAGGATCAACTTCAGCGCGCCTATCAGATACGGCGAGGCACGGCCGAGTTCCCGCAACGGGCATTGCAGCGACTGCAGGTCGGTGTGCAGGGGCCCGCGTGCTTCCGACAGGTACTGGTCGGCGGCCTGGCTGAGCCGTCCTACCGAATCGACGGCGTTGATCAGCAGGTTTTTGGTGTCGGCGAAATGTTTGATCAGCGGCGGGATGTCGGTCAGCACTCGGTCTAGGACGTCATTCCGTTGACCGACGTAGACCAGCAGCCGGTTGGTGGAGTCAATCGCGTGGGTGATGTCATTGCGTTGCTGGTTGAGCTGGTCGGTGAAGGTGTCTAGCTTGCCGAGGAAGGCCCGGATCTGCTCGCCCCGCCCGTTGAAGATGTTGTAGACCTCGTTCTGCAGCGCTTCCAGGTTCGGGATGCCGCCACCGCGCAAGATCATCGAGAGACTGGCCAGTGTTTGCTCGGTGGTGGGATACGCAGACGAATTCTTCAGCGGGATGGTGTCGCCGTCCTTCAGCAGCTCCGGCGACGGATTCGGCGGCGAGATCAGCTGCACGTGCTGAGAACCCAGCAGACTGGTCTGGCCAATCTTGGCGAGCGTGTTTTTCGGTAGCTTGACGGTCTTGGACACACCCAGCGTCAGGGTGGCCACCCAGTTCTTCAAGTTGATGGCCTTTATCGTGCCGACATATACGTCCGCGACCATCACCCTGCTGTTGCCGTTGATTGCCAGCGTGTCTGGCACCTGCACATAGATGGTGTAGGCCCCCGACCCGCTGCCCGGACCGCCCGGGAGGGACACGTTGGAGATTCCACGCCATCCACACGAGCTTCCCACCAGCGCGATCACCAGCAGCACCAGCCCCTGCCAGGTTTTTCGGCGGATCATCCGCGCCAGCCGCAACCCGTTCAGTGCCCGACGGTTCGCCGGCCTCTTCGCGCCCGCGGCGCTCATCGTGCGGCTCACTGGCCTGCTCCTGCCTCAGCGGGCAGCGGTGGGCCACCGGCGTTGGGTGCCGGCGCCGACACTGGCGCAGGCGTCGGAGCGACGGGACCTGGGATGACCTCCGGCCCTGGCGGCGGCGGCTGTATTGGCACCGCAACGTTCAAGCCCGCGGGTGGCACCCAGGGGTGCTCGTCGTAGGCGTTCGGCGGTCCCGGCGGAGTCTGCAGGGTTGATTGAACAGGCTCGATGTTGGGTCCGCCCATGAGTTCGGACAGCGATTCGGGGGTCATCAGGCCCGCCGTGATTGGCCCGACCTGCTGCCCTTGCATCCCCGGGGCGACGATCCAGCCGTGTTGGGTGTTGCGGTGCGACAACGGCGTATCCGGCACCCAGATCCCCGGAACGGTGGTGTCCTTGTACCCGTTCGGCGGCTGCAGCCGCGGCTCGGAGTAGGCGATCTCCTTGGGCAGCGTCTCGCTGGTGCTGAACCCGTTGAAGCCGAACGGGAAGTAGTTGAACTTGATCGCATCAAGGATCGGCGCCATATATTGCGCACAAAGTTCGGCGGACTCTTGATACCCCAGCCGGCTGCCGGCCTGAATCGAGCTGCAGATGAACTGCATCGGGTTTGAGAATTCGATCGTCGGAAGGCCGATAACAGCACCGTGCGACGGGTGGTAAATCTGGTTGACGTTGGCAACCGCCGTCGGACCGACGTGCAGGAAGGTCTCCAGCCCGTTCAGGGAATCCGGTTGAAGTAGCGTGTTCGTGAAGTCGGCCAGGTTGTTGACGTCGTGAGTCAGCACCTCGCGGTTCTTGGCGAGCCACGGGCGAATGGTGGAAAGCAGACCGTCGAACTGCTGTAGCGCATTGGCAAAGTCGGTGTCGGAGTGTGCGAGCCGCCCGGTCACGTCAGCCAGGTTCTCGTTCAGCGCGACAAACTGCTGATCGTCCTGGTGCAGTGCGTTGACGAAAAGTGCCAGGCTGCGTACCACCGCAAAGAAGTCGCCGCGACCCTCGTTCAGGGCGGTCAACGCCTGGGAGAGGCTATTCAGCGTGGTGTTGAACTGCTTCCCCTTGCCGGCCAGCCCGTCGGCGAACGATTCGAGGACCTCACCGAACGGCCCCTTCGGCTGCTCGGGTGTCGGGCCGAGTTTGGAGATGATGTTGGTGACGCTGTTGCGCAGCTCGTCCCACTCCACCGGCACCTGCGTGCGCTGGACCGGGATCACCGCATTGTCGGCCATCACCGGGCCGCCTTTGTAGGGAGGCTCCAACTGGATGGCCCGCGACGCCACCAGAGTCGGGTTGAGGACCACCGCGGAGGCGTTGGCGGGAACCTTGTATTTGTTCAGGTAGTGGAAGGTCACCTTCATCTTGTCGCCGGCCGGCTCGATCTTGTCGATCGCGCCCACCCGCAACCCCATGATCTGAACCTTGTCCCCCGCGTAGAGCGCGTTCGCCGCGGGGAAGTAGGCGACCACGGTGTTGTTGGTCAGCTTCTCGTAAAGCCGGTAGCCGACGAATGCGACGACGACGGCCAGCGCCACCACCAGCGACCCGATAATCACCGACGCTCGTGACAGCCTCGGGAGCCTCAGGTTGCGGATATCAAAGACGGTGCTCAATTCTGGCTACCTCCCGTCACGCCGCTACCTCCCGATCCGCCTGGGTTGATGAACGGGGCCGGCAGCTGCGGCCCAGGCCCAGGAGGCGCGGGCGGACCCGGCGGGGGCCCCGGCGGGAACGCGAATGGTGCCGGTGGCAGCGGCTCGGTGCGCGCGCCGGGTGGTGCGTCCGGGATCGGCACCGGTGTGCCGGGAACGTTCGGAATTGGGCCGCCCGGTCGCCCTCCGGTGGGGATGCCCGGGGTGGGCGGCAAACCGTTCGGGTCCGGCGGCGACGTCGCGACGTCGATCGGTGCGGGGAAGACGGGGCCACCGTACGGGCCTATGGTCGCACCGGCGCAGGGCAGCGGATTCCACGGCCGCGGCAGACCCTCGTCCCCGGCGGTGACATTGCCGCCGGGATTCGCCGGAGTGTACGAGCACGGCGACCCGGGCGGGACTGCCGGTCCCGGATGATCCGGGGTGCCCTCCAGCGCCGGCGGTGGCGGCGGCGGCGCACCGTTGGGGAACCGGGTGCCGTTGGGGTCAGGCCACCGGTATGCAGGCAGCCCGGCGCTGCGCCAGAAGTTCTCGGGGTCGAGGCCACGCCTCTTGAACGCCGCGTCGACGAACGGCTGCGCGATCTGGCCTTGGGCCAGGTTGTGCAGGACGACTTTGAAGAACGGTCCCGAGCCGATGGCCTCATTCAGCGACGGGAGGAACGCGCCGACCTCGGTGAACCCCCGAGCGAGGTCATCTTTGCGCTGGACCAGGATGTCGCTGAGCGTGCGCAACTGCTCCAGCACGTGGTTCAGGTTCGGGTTGTCGTTGATGAAGCCCGCCACCTGGGTCGAGAACGCGGAGATGTTCCCCAGCAACGCGTCGATGGCCTGTCCGCGCTCGTTGAACGCGGCCAGCAGCGTCTTCGCGTTGACCAACAGCCGGTCGACCTGCTGGCTGCGGTCACCGAGGATGCTGGCCACCTGGTTGGCCTGGGCGAGCAGATGCTTGATCTCCTCGTCGCGTTTGCCGATCGTGTCGGAGAACTTGGCCACACCATCGAGCGCTGCGCTCAGGTGCGGGTAGGTCTGATCGATTGTCTCCGACAATACGTGCAGCGACTGCTTGACCGTGTCAATGTCCCAGCCGGTAGCGGCCTTGGTGAGGTCGAAGAACGCGTCGTAGATCTGGTAAGGAGTAGTGCTTTGACCCAGCGGCAATGTGGCTCCGGGCCGTAGCGGCTGGTTGCCTCGCGCCTCGACCTCGAGGACCTTCTTACCGAGGATGGTGTCGGTGCGGACCGCCAGCCGGCTCTCGGTGCCGATGGTGTTGGTGCCGAGCGAGAACTTGATCGAGATGTGGTCGCCGTCGATCGTGAGCCTCTCGACCTTGCCGACTTCCATGCCGGCAATGCGCACCTTGTCGCCCTTGTTGAGTCCGCCGGAGTCGGTGAACTGCCCGTAGTAGCTGGGCCTGGCGAACAACATCGGAACACTGGTGAAGCTTTGACCCACGCCGATGACGAGCAGCGTCACCAGGATGCCCATGAGCCCGATGCGTAGCCGATTGGGGGGTTCCAGCGTTCTCATTGCGGCGTGCACCTACCCGACGGCTGGTTGAAGAGCCGGACCGAGCGGACGGGGCCACCAGACGACAGCCCGTTGATCATAAGCGTGATGTCGCAGGCGTAGAAGTTCGTGAAGTCTCCATAAGAGCCGATGGCACGCCCGATCTGGTTCAACCCGGTCGGCAGCTTGTGGATGTAGTCGTTCAGCTGATCGTGCTGATCGATGAGCGGCTGCTGAACCGCGTCCAGGTAGTTGAGGGTTTTATGCAGCAGCGCGCGGTCTTCGGCCAGCAGGTCGGCCACCGTTCCGGCGGCATTGCTGATGTGCGCGGTACCGGCCGCCAGCGGGTCGGCGTGGTTCTTCAGCCCGGTGATCAGCACCTCGAGGTTGTTGACGGTCTGGTCGAATTGCTGGCGATGCCGGACCGTGGTGTCCAGCACGATGTTCAAGTTCTTGACCACCTCGCCGATCGCCTGGTCACGCTCGCCGATCTGCGCGGTCAGCTGCGCAGTATTTTCGAGAATGTTGTTGATGGTGCCGCCCTGACCCTGAAACACGGTGATGAGGGCCGTCGCGATGGTGTTGACCTTCTCCGGGTCCAGCGCCCGAAACAGCGGTTTGAAACCGCCGACCAGCGCGTCGAGGTCCAGCGCCGGCGATGTTCGCGACAGCGGGATGAATCCGCCCGGCGGCATGATCTTGTCAGCGCCTTCGCCCTCGCCGCGCTTGAGCTCCAGGTAGCGGTTGCCGATCAGGTCGAGGTAGCGGATCTGTGCGGTCGTCGACTGATACAGCGGCACCGAGCGATTGACGTTGAAGTTCACCCGCACCCGCTTGCCGCCGTCGATCAGCTCTACCGAACTGACCTTGCCGATCTCCACCCCCGAGGCGCGGACGAATTGGCCCTGCCGCAGCCCGCTGATGTTGCTGAATTCCGCAGAGTAGCCATTGGTTCGGTCGAAACGGATCTGACCGAAAACAACGATGATCATGGCAGCGAGCAGCAGCAGCACCAGGGAGAAGATGCTGAGTCGGATGATGGTCCCGGTGATTTTCATGGGTTGATCGTGTTATCCCCTACCTGACGGCCCCACACGTACTCGATTACGTAGGGCGAACCGGTGTCTATGTGGTTATACGGCGCAATGCTGACGCCGGTGTCCATCACCAGGTTCGGCGCCGGCCACAGGTCGTGGGTGATGTGCTGCCAGCAACCCGGCGCACCCCCCGGTCCACCGCGAGAGTTCACCCGCGGCAGGTTCTCCGGCCAGATGTAGGGATTCGGTGCCCCGCCTACCAGTCCGCCCAACCCGCCGACGAGTGAGCCAAGGGCGGCTACCGCCGCTACGGGGTTCGTGAAGAGCGACAACCCGTTCAGCAGTTCGGCGCGGTCATTCAGCGAGTAGCCGTTGCCGCCGAGGAACTCGGCCACCTTGGGTTCGACGTCGTGATAGTTACGCACGGTGCAGAACAGCTCCGGGCTGTAGGTGTCCAGCAACTGGGCGGTGGGCACCAGGTCGGCGGCTCCACGTGCCAGATACGGCCCACCTCGCTGGAAGATATCGGCGCCGGTGTTGCCGAATCCGGCCGCCGACAACAACGCCTGGTCCAAATCCTTTTGCTGCTGGTTGATTGTGCGCGACGTGACCACCGCGTTGTTGAGGAAGTCGAACAAATCCGGCGAGGCGTTGGCATACGTGTCGCCCAGGGCCGCCAGTTGTTGGATGTCGTGACGGGCCTGCGGCATCTGCGGGTTGACATCGTCGAGGATCGCGTTGGCGTTGACAATCGACTGTCCGAACTTGTCGCCCAACCCGGCCAGCGCTTGCGCGGCCGCGCTCAGCGTCAGGTTCAGCTTGACCGGATCCACCTTCTCCGCGATGGAGGTGATGGTCTGGAACAGCGTATTGATCTCCGTGGTCACTGCCGTCGCGTCAATCGGGGTGGACGGCTTGAGATGCCCCTTGGCGATGCTGTTCCCGTTGGCGTCTCTGGGCGTGGTCAAAGAGACGTATTTGCCGCCGAACACCGTAGTCGCCTTGATCTGGGCATCGACGTTCTCCGGAATCAGTTGGAGGTACTTCGGGTACACATCCAAGGTGAACTTGGCCGCCGGCTTGCCGTCACGCACGGTCTCCGAGATGTTGCCCACCCGGCCGATCTGCACCCCGTTGTAGGTGACCTTCGAGCCCGGATCCATCACCAGCCCCGCCCGTGAAGCCAGCATCGTCAACTTGGTCTTGGGTGTGAAATTGCCCCGGAACTGCCCATAGACCAGGAAAAGGACCAGCGCAGCGACTACCAGGAAGCCCACGGCTGCCAATTTGTACGGAGAGCTTCGTGGCTTGTTGTACTTTGCCGGTGTCGTCATGGCGGCTACACCGTGAGTGCGAAGTTGGGGTTGACGCCGTACAACGCCAACGCGCCACACAAGACAACCACCGGCCCCGAGATCAGCGAGAACCGCATCGATCGGCCGACGGCCTCGCCGACGCCGACCGGGCCGCCGCCGGCCGTGTACCCGTAGTAGCAATGGGTGACCATAACGACCAGCGCGATGATGATGACCTCCACGAACGACCATAAGACGTCATTGGGGCGCAGGAATGTCCGGAAATAGTGCTCGTAGGTGCCGTTCGATTGTCCGTAGAGCACCGTCGTGGTGATCTGCGGGGCCAGAAACGTCATGATCACCGCCAGCGCGTACAGCGGGACGATAACCACCAGCCCGGCCATGATCCGAGTGGACGCCAGGTAGGAGATCGACTTGATGCCCATCACCTCCAGGGCGTCGATCTCCTCGCTGATCCGCATAGAGCCCAGTTCGGCGGTGGCGCCGGCGCCCACGGTGGCCGCCAGCGAGACGCTGGTGACGACTGGGGCGGCGAGGCGTACGTTGATCAGTGCGGCGAAGAAGCCGGTGAACGCCTCGACACCGATGTTTCCCAGCGACGCGAAGCCCTGGATGGCGACCAGCGAGCTGCCGGACAGCACCACGAACCCGACGATGGCGACGGTGCCGCCGACGACGGCAAAGGCGCCGGTGCCCATGCCGATCTGGGCGATCAGCCGCAGCGTCTCCCTTCGGTAATGGCGCAGCGCGTACCCGATCTGCCCGACGCTGAGCATCGCGAACCAGGCCATCTGCCCGACCCGGTCCAGTCCGCGCCCCGCAGCACCGCCATAGCGATTCAGATTGGTGGCGGCCCGCGGGAAACGGGCGCGCAGTACAGCACCGGTCGACATGTCAGTGCCCCGTTCCGAATCGCACGCCGATGGTGGTCAGCACCACGTTGACCGCGAATAGCGCGATCACACAGAGCACCACGGTCTCGTTGACGGCCGTACCCAAACCCTTGGAGCCACCCCGGACGGTCAGCCCCCGATAACAGCCGACCAGGCCGGCGATCAGCCCGAACACGGCGGCCTTGACCATGGTGATGACCACCTCGGGCAGGCCGGTAATGGCGGTGAGGGTGGCGAGATAAGCGCCGCCCGACACATTTTGCAGATAGACACCGAAGAGGAAGCCGCCCACCAGGCCGACGGTGATCACCAGGCCGTTGAGCAGGGTGGCGACCAGGGTCGCTGCGACCACCCGAGGTACCACCAGCCGGTGGATGGGGTCGATGCCGAGCACCTCCATCGCGTCGATCTCCTCACGAATGGTGCGCGCGCCCAGGTCGGCGCAGATGGCCGTCGACCCGGCGCCGGACACCACCTGCACCGTGACCAGCGGCCCAAGCTGGGTGACCGCGCCGATCGCCGCAGTCGCCCCCGAGAGGTCGGCGGCGCCGAACTGGGCCAGCAGGACGTTGAGCGTGAAGATCAGCAGCACGGTCACCGGTATCGAGACCATGATGGTCGGCAGAAACGCCACCCTCATGAGGAACCAGGTCTGCAGGATGAACTCGCGCCACTGGAACGGCCAGCGGAACAATGCCTTGCCGGTCAGCGAGGACATCCGGAAGAAACCGCCGATGACGTTCAACGGCGTCTGCAGCTGGTCGCGTAAGTAACCGCCCAGGTGCTGACGCGTATCCGTGGTCACCGCTGCCCCCTTACGGCGGCAACGCGTGTATCGCGGCGCCTCGGCGGATCGTGTCGCACGCCTCCTCCTCGCCCGGACCCTACGTGTGTGACCATCGGCTCCCTACCCGCAAGTAGTAACGGAGACCACAGGAATGTACCTGATGGCCGTCCACGTGTGAACCGGATCCGCACAATTAACCCTTCGTCAACAGCAGGCAAACGTTACTGATTCCGTCAGATTTCCTTCCTTGTCGTTAAATCCATTGACGCATAATGGCTTTCGGCCTCCTTTGTGTTGCCGTAGCGTATCCGTAGTTCAGTCTTGAGCACCTTCCCGGCAGGGTTGCGCGGCAACCTGTCGACGACCTCGAGCGCCTTGGGGTGCTTGTAGCGCGCGAGCCGCTCGGTCAGGAACTCACCTAGCTCTTCGAGTCGCAGGTAGTCATCCGTTACAGCCGCGACCGCGATCGGCACCTCACCCCACTTCTCGTGAGCCCGCCCGATGACGGCGACTTCGATGATGCCGGGATGGCTGGCGAGAACGTTCTCCACCTCGGCGCAGTAGATGTTCTCGCCGCCGGAGATGATCATGTCCTTCTTGCGATCCACCACCCAGACGTAGCCGTCCTCGTCCATCCGAACCAGGTCCCCGGAATGGAACCAGCCGCCCGCGAACGCCTCCGCCGTGCCCTCCGGATTATTCCAGTAGCCGCTCATCAACGTTGTTGCCCGGTAGACGATTTCACCTACCTCGCCGACGGCCACGTCGTTCATGTTTTCGTCGACCACGCGGGCGGCGACCGTCGGGATCACCTTGCCGACGGATCCACGCTTGCGGATCGCGTCTTCGCCGAGCAGCATGCAGGTGACCGGCGACATCTCCGTCTGGCCGAAAGCGGCCAGTATCTGGGTCCCGGGGAAAATTGCCGACATCTCCCGCAGCAGCGCATCCGGCGCCGGCGCGGCCCCCCACGACATCACCCGCAACCTCAGGTCACGGGGTCGTGCTTTCTGCTCGGCGCAGACCGCCTGCCACTGCGCGGGAACCAGAAAGATGCCGGTGACCTTCTCTGCCGCCAGCACGTCGAGCAGCTGACCGGGGTCGAACGCACCGAGCGGGTAGATCACCGTGGGGACGCCGAGCAGCATCCCGGTCAGCATGTTGCCGATTCCGGCGATGTGGAAAAACGGGACACCGATGAAACCGACGTCGCTGTTGATGTTGGCGCCGCTGGTGTAGAGCGCGGTCATCGTCTGGCCAGTCAGGTTGGTGTGGGTCAAAACGGCGCCCTTCGGATGGCCGGTGGTGCCCGAGGTGTACATGATCAGGGCCGGCGAGTCGTTCGGGATGTCTACCGGTTCGTGCGAATGACCTTCCTCATTGATTAGGTCTTCGTAGCCGAACACACTGTCGTCGGATGAGCCGGCGGCCACAACGATCATGTTCAACAGCGGCTGGATGTCACGGACACCGGTGGAAACTGGAGCAAGCACGGCTTCGGTGATCATCACCCGGGCTTCGCAGTCCTCGACCAGGAAGGCGATTTCGGCTGGGGTGAGTCGGAAGTTCAGCGGGACCGCGATGGCCCCGAGCATGTTGGCGGCCAGCACCGACTCGACGAACTCGCGGCGGTTGAGCATTAGGATCATGACCCGGTCGCCGAAACCGACTCCCCGGCGGCTCAGCGCGTCGGCCAGCGCCGCAACCCGACGCCGTAGGTCATCCCACGTCACCGTGTTGCCCAGGAACCTCAGCGCCGTAGCGTGCGGTTGCATCAGCGCGTGCCGCTCGAGCTGGTTAACCCAGTTCTGCCGCCGAGCGAAATACGGCTGCTCAGTGACCTGTGTCAGGTGGCTGGCCAGTTGCGCGGTCAATTAAATCGTCCCTTCACTCCCGCACCGCTTGCGCCAGGTTGATATTTGATAAAACATCGTGTTGTCTGGGTCACACTAGGGCCTCAGCGGCTCTAAAGACAAGCCCCTAACAGTCCTGGCAGCCCACGTGAACGCACCGATATCTGCGCAACCGCGTAGCCGGCGCCCGCTGCGCCGGGCACAGTTGTCCGACGAGGTCGCGGGCCACCTACGGGCGGCAATCATGTCCGGGAGGTTGCGCCCGGGAACGTTTATCCGCCTCGACGAGACCGCGGCCGAACTCGGGGTCAGCATCACGCCGGTGCGTGAGGCCCTGCTGAAGCTGCGCGGCGAGGGCATGGTCCAGCTGGAGCCGCACCGCGGCCACGTCGTGCTGCCGTTGACCCGGCAGGACGTCAACGACATTTTCTGGCTGCAGGCAACGATCGCCCGGGAACTGGCCGCCTCGGCCACCGATCACATCACCGATGTCGAGATCGACGAGCTTGACCACATCAACGATGCGCTGGCGGCGGCGGTCGGATCCGGCAATGCCGAGACCATCGCGACGATCGAGTTCGCGTTTCATCGCGTCTTCAACCAGGCAAGCGGACGGATCAAATTGGCGTGGTTCCTGCTGAATGCGGCGCGCTACATGCCGGCGCTGATTTACGCCGCCGACCCGCAGTGGGGTGCAGACGCGGTCGATAATCACCGGCAGTTGATCGCCGCGCTGCGTCGACGCGACGCTGCCGCCGTTATCGAGCACACCGTCTGGCAATTCACCGACGCGGCGCGCCGGCTGACGGAGACGCTGGGCGCGGCCGGAATCTTCGGCTGAGGCGGGAAGTTCGCTAGCTGGCGGCCAACCGCTCGGCGCGCTGCTTGAGGTTTTCGGCGAGGCCCTCGAGCACGTTGCCCAGGAGCATCCTCACCATCGGCGCGGGCACCGGCAAGGTTGGCTCGACGTCGAGGTCCACCGTCAGCAAACACGCCGCCCCGGCCTCGACGACGCTGAACAGTTGCTCCTGCTTGGAGAACAGGTCACCTTGCTGCATGACGGTTTGAATCTGGTTCGCGCCCGGGTAGTACACGGCCTGGATATAGGTGCCCGGCATGCCTTGAACGTCGGTGTCGAGCCGCAGCTGACTGGGGCGCCCGTCGTCGTAGCGGGCGAGCACCCAGACGCCTTTGATCCCTTGATTCCAATGCGGGTACGCCTCGAAATCGGCGACGATGGCCATGATCGATGCGGCGTCGGCAACTGACCTCGACGGTCTTGCTCATAACTGGCATTGGCGAAGCATAACCGGCTGCATGACGGGCACCGGCTGGACCTATCAGGGGAACCTATTGATTGACGCACGCCGTCGACAGCAGTGACCGGATGGCGTCGGGAATCGGGACAGGTTTGCGGCTGGTTCGATCGACGTAGACGTGCACCCAGTGTCCCAACGCGCTGATCGCCTGCGCTTCACCTTCCTGGGAGGCTCCTTTCCGGGCCTCCTTGAACACGCCGAGCCGGTACGTGACGCTGCTGCGCCCGAGCCGGGTCACCGCGAGGCCGACCACGAGGTTTTCCGGGAAATGCAGTTCAGAGAAGTAGCGGCAGCCCGACTCGGCGACGATGCCCAGCGAAGACGTGGTGATCGGGTCAAGCCCGGTACTCGTGTTGATCCAGGCGTTGATCGCGGTGTCGAACAGCTGGTAGTAGACGGCGTTGTTGAGGTGGCCGAACATGTCGTTGTCGGCCCACCGGGTTCCTACCGGCCATAACACCGGGAAGTCGCCGCTGGTGAGTTTTTCCGGTGCGGGCGGGATCAGCGGAGCTGAAGCCATGGTTGTATTCCAACATGTTTCACTTCCAGGGCGCCGTGCCTGGATCGGATCAGTCTGCCCCGCCCGTACACAGAGGTCAGGTCCTGGTCCGCATCGAGGCGGCCGGTGTGTGCCACTCCGACCTGTCGGTGGTGGACGGCAACAGGGTGCGGTCGCCGTGCGCCGGCTCATCAGGTTAGACACGCCCTAATCTGCACCTGCTATCTCGGGTGCAGTGGTGCGACTGGTTCCACCGGTGTGTCGGGGAGGCGGTGACTTTCGATGTAGTCCCACAGGATCTCGTAGCCGAGTCCGGCGCTAACGGTAGGTTAACGAATCCGTCCGGGCTGAGCGGATCGCATGACGCCTTGAGATAGGGCAGGGGTGGTGTCGTAGCGAACTCCCGGCCCGAGCAGGCCCCGCTCGTAGTATTCGCAAACGTCTTCGCTCGTTGCGCCCAGGATTTGCAGGTTGCCAAAACCGCTCATGTGGATCTCGCACCGCAGGCCGACCGCCTCGCACATTCCGGCCAACTTCATGACCCCGGTGATACCTCCGCGCAACACGTCGATGCGGCTGATGTCGGAAGCATTGCGCAGGATCCAGTCCGCTCGTGTGTAGATGCCGCCCTCCGCGATCTCAGGTGAGCAGATCGGGATATCAAGTGCGCGGGCCAGTTTCACGTAAGACTCCACACGGTACTCCGGCATTGGGTGCTCGTACCAGTAGAAGCCCAACCGTTCGAGCTCGCGGCCGACCCGCAGAGCGTCCGAGTAGGTGTGGTAGGTACCCCACGGGTCGAACATCAGCACCATCTCGTCGCCGACTGCCGCCCGAACTGCCCGGCACGCCTCGACATCCCAGTCCACATACGACGGCCGGGGCAAGGCGGGTTGGCGTGTGCCGGGGTTCCAATAGTGGTACGGATGAATCTTGTAGGCCCGATATCCCTGACGCTGACACTCGACGGCGTGGGCGGCATACTCGTCGGGACTTCCGAGATTGTTGAAACTGCTTGCGTAGGCCTTGACCCTCTCGCGAGCGCCACCCAGCAGCTTGTGCACAGGCAGCCCGGCAACTCGACCCGCCAGATCCCACAGGGCCAGATCGATGACGCTGCAAACGTTCTCAGGGAGCTTCGCGGCCCACAGTTGCCGCCAGATCTCTGCCCGGTTGAGCGGGTCCTGGCCACCGAGAAAAGGGCTCAGGAATTGCACGATCAGCGCTCGGTCTCCGGGGAGCAGGCCGTCCTGGTCTCCGTGGAAGTGACCACCGAAGTAGTAGCCCTCGGCCCCCTCATCGGTGAGTACCTTGGTCACGGTCTGCACCACGCGGTAGTCGGTATTCAGCCGGCCGAACGAGATTCGATCGACGAATGTCTCGAAGGGTACGACCTCCAAGCCGGTGATCTTCATGACAGCAGATTGTTTCGCGGGCTCGGATGCTCACAGTAGAGGCAAAGGTCCTGCGCCGCGGGTCACGAACGCAGCCCAGGCTCAGGCCCCGTACATGACGTGCCGGAGGGCTTGACCCTGCAGGGTAAACAGCCGCTCGGAGGTAGACCAGTCCGGCAGCAGCGAATCGAATCCGTGGCAGGTACGCGGAAACACATGCAGCTCGGTGGAGACTCCGGCGCGAAGCAGACGTTGCGCGTAGTCGACCGCTTCGTCACGAAAGGGATCGATCTCCGCGCACGTGATCAAAGTGGGTGGCAGACCGGTTAATCGGTTACGCCGTGCCGGCACCGCATCTGCTGATCCCCCATCCGAAGGCAGGTAATAGCGCCACATCAGATCCGCTGCCTCGCCGTCGAAAGCCGGGCTCGCGCGGAACTCCGCCTTCGACGCGGTAGCACGATCATCCAGCACCGGCTGGTGCAGCATCTGGAATACGACGGGCGGCAGCGAGCCTTCGACCGCACCGTGCGCCAGGCATGCGGCCAGGGTGGCACCGGCGCTGCTGCCCGCGACGGCCAGGCGCGCGGCATTGACGCCCAGTTCGGTCGCATTGGCGACTACCCATCTCAGCACCGCCATCGCGTCGTCGAGCGCAGCCGGATAGGGGTGCTCGGGGGCCAGCCGGTAGTCGACCGACACCACTGTGCAGCCGCCGCGACGCGCGAGCTCCACACACTGGCGGTGATCGGTGTCCAGGTTTCCCAACACGAACCCGCCGGCGTGGCAGTAGACGACCGCTGGTGCAGGCGGCTTGGCAGGCCCGCGATAGATGCGCACCGGTACCGATCTTCCGGATTCAGCCGCCCTGTCGTCCTCGACGTTGTCCTCGACGATGTGGATGCCCGGTGCATCAGTGTCCTTGGCTGCCTCCCGACGGCGCTGATTGAACGGCTCGCGTATGAGTCCGATTGACGCCGCCGAAAAGTCCGTCCGCGTCGTCGCAATGGCGCGCAGAACGGGATCGAGCCGCTCGGCGCCGCCTGATTCCGTCATCGACCCGACCTGTCCAGCGCCGTCAATGCGCCGCCGTCGACGGCGGCAACGGCTTTAGCCGGGAAGCTCGAGAATAGCCGGGAAGCTCGAGAAGATGAAGTCGGCGGGTTTGAACCTGCGCGTCATTCCCCAGAAGTTACGCGCGCTTCGCGGCCACTGTGTGACCACGCGCCCGTTGGCCGCGCGGAAGTAGTTGCTGCACTGGGTGGTCCAGACGGTGCCAGTCATCCAGCGGTCGATCTTGGCGACGAACTCCGCCAGCGCCCAGCGCCGCACCGCGACGTATGTCATGCCCTTGCGCCGCATGTACTTCAAAGCCCGCGCGATGTAGCGTGCCTGGGCTTCGAGCATGAAGATCACGCTGTTGGACCCGACATTGGTATTCGGCCCGTACAGCATGAAGAAGTCCGGGAACCCGGGCACCGCCATGCCGAAATACGCGTGCGCCCCGTCCCGCCAGACCTCCCGCAGCGTCGTCCCGCCCTCTCCGTAAACGTCCAGCTGCCCAAGATAGTCGGCCGCGGCGTAGCCGGTGGCGCACACCACGACGTCGGCTCCGCATTCGGTGCCGTCTTCGGTGACCAGGGACCGGGCCCGCAGGTATCGCGCGGGGCTGTTCACCACCTCGACGTTGGGTCGGGTCAACGCGGACAGGTAGTCCGACGAGAACACCAATCGCTTGCAGCCCATCGGGTGGTCCGGAGTCAGCTTGCGGCGCAATTGCTGATCGCCGACGGTCTTTTCGAGCATGCGCAGAGCAATCGCGGTGAACGCTAAAGTCTTTTCGCTGCCATGCTCGATCACCGAGATGTTGGATTCACTGCGCAGCCACAGCCGGGTCCGGTACAGCTTCTTGGCGAATGGAACGTGGGCAAACACCCAGCGCTCGCGTCGGGTGTAGGACCGGTCCGGCTTGGGCAATATCCAGGTCGGTGACCGTTGCACCGAATACACCTTGCCGGCGACCTTCGCGATTTCCGGCACGAGTTGCGAAGCCGTCGAACCGGTTCCCAGCACGGCAACCCGTGCTCCCGCAATCGGGACCGAGTGGTCCCATCGCGATGAGTGCATTACCGTTCCGGTGAATGGCTCTTCTTCGACAAGAACCGGAAGCACCGGCTGGGTGAACAGACCGACGGCGGACACCACGATATTGAACTGGTGCTGTTCACCGCGCGCGGTGGTCAGACACCACCGCTGGCTGTCGTCATCCCAACGCGCCGAGTGGATTTCGGTGCATAGTCTTAGGTGCGGCCGCAAGCCATAGTCGTCGGCGCAATGCTCGAAGTAGGCCAGGATCTCCGGCTGCGGTGACCACAGCCGCGACCAGTGCGGGTTCAAGTCGAATGAGTAGGAGTAAAGATGCGACTTGACGTCGCAAGCCAGTCCCGGATAGGTGTTGATCCGCCACGTTCCGCCAACGTCGTCTTCGCGATCGAAGATAGTGAAGTCGTGAAAACCCGCACGCGCCAGCAAGATTCCCAGCGCCAAGCCGCCCGGCCCGGCGCCGATGATACCTACCGACAGATTCGTGCTCATCGGATCTGCACGCATTGCCCACCATCGACGACCAGCTCCGAACCGGTGATGAACGACGCCTCCTCGGAGACCAGAAACGCTACCGCGTCGGCGATCTCGCCGGGCTGGCCGATCCGTCCGAATGCGGATGACGCGGCCAGCCGCGCCTGCGTGGCCTCATCGAGCATCGGAGTCGCGATCGGTCCGGGGAACACCGCGTTGACCCGGATGCCGAACGGGGCCAGTTCGGCGGCAGCGTTTTGGGTCAAGCCCCGAAGCGCCCACTTCGAGGAGCCGTAGGCGGAGTGCCGCGGGAAGGGACGGATCGCTCCCGTGCTGCAGATGTTGACGATGGCCGCGTGTTTCGCCTCACGAAGCTGCTCGAGCGTCGCGCGGATACCGAGGAAAGCCCCCAAACAGTTGACTCGCCAAGCGTTTTCGAAGTCCTCAACTGTCTCCTCGGCTAACGACGCCTGGTGCAGGACGCCGGCGTTGTTGACCAGCGTGGTCAGCGACCCGAATCGGTCAATGACCCGGTCGACGGCCGCATCCCACAGTGCCGCAGAAGTGACGTCGAGCTCGATCCCGATCACCTCACCGTCGCCCAATGCGTCGACCGCTGCCACGACTTCGTCGGCCCGCCGATCGCAGGCCGCCACGCAATAGCCCGCTGCGCGAAGTCGTTTGACGATGGCCCAACCCTGCCCGCCTGCGGCTCCGGTCACCAGTGCGACACGTTGGTTCATGTTGACGGAACCTCGGGGCTGTCGGACAGGCCGTGGCTGGTGATGAATTGGCACCGCCGCCGCTGGAAACGCCACCTCCCGCCGTCGCAGACCAGTTCGTCGTCGTACAGGGCGGGCCGCAGGTGCAGGTCGCCGGCTCTGACGAACAGCACTTGCGATCGGGCCGTCGCGGTGTTGTCGCGGACGTCAATACGCGAGACTCCGGTCAGATGCAGCCCGCGCGGCGCATCGCGGAACATCTTGCCGATATCGTCGTGTCCGGCGAAAGACCTTCCGTACACCAAGAATTCCGCGTCGGCGGTGAACAGCCCCACGCACCCGTCGACGTCTCCGGTGTCGAGGGCGAGCGCATAGCTGGCAATCAGTTCGCGAATCGCGACTTGGTCGTCAGTCACTGTCCCGTCGCCTCACGTAGGTGCTCGGCTGCTCCCCGCCGCAGCGCCTGCGATTCGGCCGCCAGGGTGATCATCCGAAATCCAAGCTGCGCCATGGTACGACCCGTCTTGCCCTCCCCGGCATGGATCCCAGTCACCAGCCCGGCAGCCGCGGCGGCGCGATGGATTCGCGCTATCGCGTCCACCACTTCGGGATGTCGGGTTGCTCCGACGACATCGACGCCCATCGAGATGGCCAAATCGGCGGGCCCGATATAGATTCCGGCCAGGCCGTCGACAGCGCAGATTCGATCGAGGCCGGACAGCGCCGCAGCAGTTTCGATCATCGCGAACACGCTCACCCGTGACTCGAGCACGGCGGGGTCGTGACCCAGGCTGGCGCGCAGCGGGCCAAAGCTCCGGATGCCCGCCGGCGGGTAGCAGGTGGCGGCCACCGCCGCGGCGGCCTGGTCAGCCGACTCGATCATCGCGATGACGACGGCGTCGGCGCCGGCGTCCAGCACCCGCCCGATCGGTGCTGGGTCGGCATTGGGTAGCCGCACCGCGGTGGCGATGGGCACTTGTTCGATGCGCCGCAGTATGCCCGCGATGTCGGCGTCGTCGAGGTAGCCGTGCTGGGCGTCGAAACCCACGTAGTCATAGCCAGCGCGGGCGAATTCCTCCGGTCCGATCAGCGTCGGGCCGGTGATCCAACCGCCCCAAATCGGGGTTTTTCGGCCCAATGCCCACTGCAGGTTGCTCTCCGAAATCTCTGACATAGTGCGCCGCAATCTCACTCGGCGATCGCGATCTTGACACGCTCGGGGATCGGCCGGCAGGCCAGGTCGAACGCCCCCTGCACACCGTCAACGCTGAAGGTGTGTGTCAGATATGCGCCGAGCAGCCCGGGATGTTCCGCGGCGAACTTGCCGGCGAGCTCCAATACTCGCCGCCGGTCAAGTGTCACACCGGATTTCAGTGTCAGGTTGTTGCGCAGTATGGTACGCATGCTGATCGGGTAAGCGTCGTCGTCGGCAACGCCGAAATAGAATACGGTGCCGCCCGGGGCGGTCGCTTCGATGGCGTGCCCCAGGGTGGCCACCTGGTGGCCGACGGCCTCGATGACAACGTCGGCGCGGCCGGCGGCCGACAGTTGGCTCACCCACCGGTCGCTGGTGGCACGTACCGCTTCGTCGACTCCGAATACATGGGCGAGGTTTTCGCGGTCGACGGGATCGATCCCGGTGACGTGCCGGGCGCCGGCCGCTTTGGCGACATAGGAGAACAGCAGTCCGATCGAGCCCTGGCCGATGATCGCGACGTCACGGCCGGCCAGATCGGGCAATTGCTCGCAGGCATACAGGACACAGGCCAGCGGTTGCAGACCGATCGCCTGCGCCGGTGTCAGCACCGGGTCGTAGGGTGCCAGCCCGTCGCCGTCGCTGACCACCCGCTCCATCAGGCCGTCGAATCCCGATGCCCAGCCCACCACGCGATCGCCGGGACGGTGATCGGGATGCCGGCTGGCGATCACTTCGCCGGCCACTTCGTGGATCGGGAATCCGTCTTTTTCCGCGGCGCTGCGGCCGTCGTCCCCCGGAAGTCGTCCCCGGGCACCGCGAAAGGCCGGCAGATCGCTGCCGCAGATACCGGCGGCCAAGAACCGCAGCAGCACCTGACCATCGGCCAGGCAGTCGGGTGTCTTGTCAGCGATGCACGTCCGCTCAAATAGATATGGGGCGATGATCCGGTAGGACCACACGTCAAACCTCCACCGGGATCTTGTTCCATCCCCATTGGAAGCTGGACGGCAGCCGGGTGGCGGCGTCGCTTCGGATCGCGAAGTCTGGAACCCTGCGAAGCCATTCCTGCAGCAGCACAGCGACTTCCAGCCTGGCCAGGTGGTAGCCGACACAGAAGTGCTGGCCACGGCCGAACGCCAGCGAACGACGGATGGGCCGGTTCCAGATGAACTCGTCGGGCTCCGGATACTCCCGCTCGTCGCGGTTGGCCGAAGCCAGCAGGGTGATAACCCGCTGGCCCGGCTCTATGGTCTCACCGTGAATGGTGAAGGGTTTCCGTGCCGTTCGGGCGAACCACTGCGCCGGCGCGCAGAAGCGGATCATCTCCTCGCGCGCGGTCGGCACGTTGGAAGCAGGGTCAGCGCGCACCGCGGCCAACTGGTCGGGCCGCCGGCTGAGCTCCCACAGCCCGTGGGCGACGATCTTGGGTACCGTTTCCGTCCCACCGATGAAGATGCAGAGCATCTGGGTCGCGACTTCGACATCGTTGAGCGCGCTGCCGTCGGGCAAGCGGTAACCGAGCAGGCCGTCAACAACGGGGAGGTCGCCGACCGCGGACGGGTCGGCCCGGCGACGCTGGACCGCCGGCACGAGGTATTCCAGGTAGTTGGGCCGGGCTTCGGCGGTGTCGACGCCGACGCCGGGCTCGGCCAGGCTGCCGGCATTGACCGCGGCCAATACCTGCGGTGCGAGATCGGTTGGGATGCCTAGCAGTTCGCATACGATCGATGCCACCACGATGCCGCCGTAGTCCTGGGTCAGGTCGAACGAGCCGCGCGGCAGCAGCAGATCCAGGCGCTCGCTGGCCAGCGTGCGGATTCTGGTCTCCAGCTCGGCGACCGCTTTCGGCCGCAACGGTTGTGCATGCGCGCGACGGATCTCGCCATACAACTGGGCATCAAACACCGCGTGGAACGGCAGCGGATGCAACGGCGGGTCGTCGACCGGCCCGGTGTTGTGCTGAGCCAAGACTGACGCCGCAGGCAAGGTCCCTTCCGACGCAACGAATGTCCCGTCGTTGGTTTCCAGCACCCGCCAGATGTCCTCGAAGCGGGACAGGGCAAAGGTATCCCACTGCGGCATGTAGTACACCGGATAGTGCTCACGCAGGATTCGGTAGTACGGCAACGGGTTTGCCATCACCTCCGCGTCGAACGGGTCATAGGCGAAGTCCGGCGGTATCACGGGCCCTATCTGAGCAATCACTGCAGTGGCGATGGCGGTAGAGCCTGCAGAATCGAGTCTTCCCAGCCGTCGCGGAGCGCCGGCGCCACGCTCATCCAGGTGACGATCTCCGCGGGTGGGTTCTCCTTCCAGGAGGGGTAGTGCTCGGCAAAGCATTCCCAGCCGCCGTCCAAGGCCCAATAGTGGATTACCTCGTTGTATCGGAAGGTCGTGCTGAACGAACCCAGCCAGCGTTTACCCGTGCGCTCCGACCATGGGACGTAGAGCCGCTCCAGCTCCCGGATGTAGTCGTCTTGCCGTCCCGGCTTGGTCTGCATGATCTCTTGGATCACCAGCGGCGCAGTGAAATTGGCCGCGCGCAGCTGGGCCAGCGTCTTGTTGCTGGGCCCGGGGTACATGATGCGCCCCTCCCCCGAGGCGCCGACGTCGGCGAGAAACGCCGACCATTTTCCGGCCGCGGCCTCGTGGCTGCCGCCGCGCGCCTGTGCGGCCCCGATCCTGGCGTAGTCAGCGAACCCGTCGATCTCCCAGATGATCGTCACTTGTGGCCAGTGACCGTTGTAGGGGGTGGATT
Organism: uncultured Actinomycetota bacterium; assembly: GCA_963728815.1. GTDB lineage: Bacteria > Actinomycetota > Actinomycetes > Mycobacteriales > Mycobacteriaceae > Mycobacterium. Next base: position 56,800 of record CAVSLH010000002.1, on the reverse strand, counting down.
CCCAGATTGCGAACAGCCGGGCGCCGAGGTCGTCCATCATCGGCTGGTAGGTGTCGGTGAACACCTCGGTGAAGCGGTCGCTTCGCCCAGACCCCAGCGCGATCGTCTCGTGCAGATAGAGCAGCGTGTGGCGGTAGTACTTCTTCATGGTTCCAGGGTTATCCAAGCCGGATAAGCTCTGAATCCACCGGCGCACAGATAGCCATGTCGCACAGCAGCGTCTCGGTGGGATCAACTGATTTGCAAGGAATTCCGGCCGCCGCAAGCGCATGACCCTTGAATGCCCGCGCCGCGGCACTGAGCACGTGCTGCGCTCTGGTCATGCCGTGATTCACTCGCAAGGGCCATCCGCCACCCCACAAAGCGACTTCGGTCGAACGGTGCTTCAGGGCCGTCAGTACCCGGTCACGAACGCGTGCATCAGCGGTGAACACATCGGCGCTGACCGCCAGACTCTGGCGCGTCGAGCCCGTCCCCTCGAACTCCGACTCCAGATCCAAAGCCCGTACCCCGAGGATCCGCAGCGGCCGGGTATCGCGGCCATGCGGTAGCAGCACGGTCACCTCCCAACCGGCCATCACCCGGTCGTATAGCCAACCGCCGGCCGACCGCACGACGTCGACGGCGCTGCCGCCAACAACGTCGAGTCGATACCGCAAGCACTCGCCGTCAGCACGGCGTGCTCGTGCAGCGCGTATCGGGCTTGTCTCGAGAGTGACCATCAATCCATTCCTCACCGCCACACCCGCACGCGGTGCGTGGCATCCAAGGCATCCTGCCTGCCGCGCTTGTCATGGGCTCTTGTTAAGCACTGCCGCCTCACGGCTCGCCGCTGCCGGGACAAGCCCGGTTCGGCGAATCGGGTGACGCGACCCACCGGACAGCGTGACACTTCAGCGAAAATTTGTAAAGCTTCCGAAGTAAGTCACGACCGGCGGCGCGCCTCGATTTCGGCGAGAACTTCGTCGGTGTGCTGCCCGAGTTCCGGTGCCGCAGAACGGGGCGTCCACGGCGTGCCATGGAAATCCGCCGGTGTTGCCACCATCGCAACACTGGATTCTCCGTCCGGTACGTCGACGATCCCGCCCGCGGCATGGAACTGCTCATCGGCCACGACGTCCTCGATCGTGTTGACCGGCGACCAGAAGAAATCCGGTTCGCCGGCGAAGACCTCCGCCCATTCGTCAAGGGACCTGGTCGCGAAGATCTCGTCCAACTCGGCGATGAGCTGCACGGCGTTTTCGGCGCGAGCGCGGGCGTCGCCGAAGCGCGGATCGGTCAGCCACTCGGTGCGACCGATGGCACGACACAGCGCGGGCCAGTGGCGATTGGCCTCGAGCCCGACGATCCAGAATCGCCGCCCGTCGCCGGCGGTGTAGTTGTTCATGCACGGGTTGCCCATCGATTCGCGCTGTCCGATCGCGATCGGTTGGCCGGTCAGCAGATAGGTGTTCAGGTCGAAGCTCACGGTGTAGGCGCCCTGGCGGTACAGCGAGGTGGTCACCAATTGACCGGTTCCGCTGCGCTCGCGGGCGAGCAGTGCCGCACAAATGGCCGCGGCCAGGGTCATGCCGGCCGCGTGGTCACCCATGCCGCCGCGCTGGAACGGGGGCGTGTCGCCAGGCCGGGTGAGCAGGTGGGCCACACCGGCGCGGGACCAGAACGCCGCTACGTCGTAGGCGGCACGGTCGGCGTCGGGCCCGGTTTCGCCGTACCCGGTGATCAGGCCGTAGACCAGGCGGGCGTTGCGGGCGGACACCGACTCGAAGTCCAGCCCGAGGCGTCGCAACGCACCGGTGCGCACATTGGTCAGGAAAACATCTGCGTCAGCCAGCAATTCGAGCGCAGTGCCGCGGCCCGCTTCGGTGGTGAGGTCAAGCACGATGCTGCGTTTGGAGCGGTTGTCCATTTCGAACGGCGGGTTGACCCCGAGATCGCATCCCAGCATCCGGCCGAACATGCGCCCCGGGTCACCGGCCGGCGGCTCGATCTTGATGACGTCGGCGCCCCAGTCGGCCAGGATGCCGCCCGCGGCCGGTCCGGCCACCCAGACCCCGAGTTCGACGACTTTGATGCCTTCTACCGGTCCCGCCATGGCTAAGTTCCTACCGTGTCATCGACCGGATCGCACGCACCCGGCGTTTGGCGGTGCTTACACTTCCCCGATAGTTCGTAACGCATCCCGTCGTTTCTACCGCAAGGGTGATCGATATTGGAGCAGCACGCATACCGTGCGGTTCGGCTGGCTGCGCATCTCGGCCGTGGCATCCAGCGGGTCGCAACGGATGCCGTGGTCCGAGGCGCCAGAGCGTTCCCCCACCGTGCTGGTGACCCCCATCCGCGGAATTGCTACTTCGGCAACGGTGCGGCGGGTCGTCCCGACGGGCAGGCGGTCCGGCGCGGCCACCCCATGCGCGCCATCTCCTACAGGCTGATCACCAGTATGACGACCGCCGACCGTCAGAACACCGAACGCGAGGTACTGGAAACGTATCGCCGGGCGCTGACCGCGGCGGGCGGACCCGAGCCTGAGCGCGAACAACTTTGGCGACGCTACCGGCAGCGGCGGTCTACGCTTATGTAGCTACCACCGTTACGGCCGCACTGGGCGGCATGCAGTCGGCTGACATCGCGCTTGCGGGTTTGCGGCGTGCTGTAGCGGCGCTCAACGACCTGGATACGGTGGCAGCCCTTCACCGAGACCCTGCTTGATATCGGAGGAACACCATGACTCTGGCGGCCGGACGTGGTCCGCTCAGCACCGATCCCGCCGGCTGGTTCTCTCCGCCGGTACCCGCCGACCTCGTCTACATCGAGCCGCATCCGCGACGCGTCCAGGCCTTCCGACATGGGCGGCCGGTGATCGACACCGAACGCGCGCTGATGGTGCACCGACGGGGTCACCCGCTCAGCTACGCGTTCCCGGCTGACGTGGTCAGCGACTTACCGGCCGAGCCGGTACCGGAGGCTCCGGGATTCGTCCACGTGCCGTGGACTGCCGTCGACGCCTGGTTCGAGGAAGGGCGCAAACTCGTGCACTACCCGCCGAACCCCTACCATCGCGTCGACTGCCGCCCGACGAACCGTCGCCTGCGCGTGTCGGTCGCCGGCACCGCGCTGGTGGACACCGACGACACCGTGATCGTGTTCGAAACCGCGCTCGAACCCCGGCTCTACGTCGATCCTTTGTACGTTCGCACCGATCTACTGCGGCGATCGGAAACGTCGAGCTACTGCAACTACAAGGGTGTGGCGACGTACTGGTCCGCCGTCCTCGGCGACACCCTGATCGAGGACGTCGCCTGGAGCTACCATGACCCGCTCTCCGAAAGCCTTGCCATCAAAGGATTTCTGAGTTTCGACACCACTCGTGTTGATGTCGTCGCCGAGCTGCCAAAATCCGATCAGGCCGGCTTACCCTCCGGCGGGCGATAGCTGGGACGTCCGAGCCCGAGCGCATGCCGGGCGATCATGTTGCGGAACACCTCCAGGGTGCCGCCGTAGATCCCCATCGGAAGCGCCAGCCGGAACAGGTATTCCCCCGTGCCGTCGTCGGCGGAACCCTCGGTATCGGTCGGCAGCGCGGATGCCGCCCCCAAGACGTCCATCAAATCCGCGGAAATGTCGCGCATCGTCTGGGCCATCGCGACGCGTCCGAACATCCCGGGAGTGCACAGCGCCGCCTCCACCCGGGCGAAGCTGCGCCCAAGCCGGTACTTGACCGACTCGTCGTCCAACCGACGCCGCCCATTGGAATCCACTTCCGACACTATCGCCCCGACCTTGTCCACCGCCTCAGCCATCAGCATCCCGTGGCCCGACATCGCCGAAATATTCTGCAAGCCATGATCTTCCGGATCGACAATGCCATGCTCAGAGTCCAGCGCCGAGCGCATCACCGTCCAGCCGCCGTTGACCTCGCCGATTCGGTAGAAGTCATCGACGCGTACGTCGCTGTAATAGACGATGTTGGTGCGGTCGCCGTCCAGCGTGCGGATGCCCTGAATCTCGATGCCCGGTGAATCGAGCGGCACCAGAAACATGGTCAGGTTCTTGTGTTTCGGCCCTTGCGGGTCGGTGTTGGTCAGCAGAAAGACATACTTGGCGTGCTGTGCGTTCGAGGTGAACATCTTGGAGCCGTTGATAATCCACGCGTCACCGTCTCGCACCGCCCGCGTCTTGCAGGTAGCCACATCGGAACCGCCTTCTGGCTCTGTGTAGCCCAGGCATAGCCGGATATGACCGTTCAGCACTCCCGGCAAGACTTGGGTGCTGAGCTCGGGCGCGCCGAATTGCTCCACCAGCCGCGCGACTGCCGACGTGGTGCCCCAGTGGTACCAGGGCGTATGAGCCCGACCAATCTCGAGCTCGAAGATTCGCCGACGAACAGGGTTGAATCCACCTTCGGACTCGAGCTTCCAATCCGCGGCCAGGTACCCCGCTTCGCCCAGCGCCAAATGCACCTGCTCATCGAAGTTTTCGCCGAACTCCCGATCGCGCCGGCGCACTTCGTCGGTGATGTGCGCGGTCACGAACGCCCGCGTCTGATTCTGGAAAGCCTTGTCTTCGGCCGAGAGTGCGACCTGTGAGAAGTCCATTTAGACCGCATCGATCACGAGAGCTCGGAAACGGTCGATGGTCTCGAGCGCATGCGCCAGGCTGTCGCCGGGCAGGGGCGCGCCGACCCAGGTCACTCCGAGCGCAGCCAACTTTTCCAGGCCGTCGAGATAAGCATCGGCGTTGAACGTGTCGCTTGCCGGGTTGCCGCCTTCGAAATTCGTGAAGGTGATGTCGATTGCGGACCAGTCGCGGCCCGCCGCATCGCATCGACGCCGTAGATCATCGATGCCTTCGGTCAGGCGCTCCACCGAGTCGATGACCGCGGTGCCCGCGGTCTTGGCCAGCCCCGCGGGGGCGGGAAACGGACACCAGCCGTCGCCGTATTGGGCGACTCGCTGCCGAGAGGCCGAAGTATTGCCGCCGATCCAGATCGGCGGATGCGGCTGACTGACCGGTCGCGGATGCGCGGTGATCCCGCGCGCGGTGAAATGCCTTCCCTCAAAAGAGATGTCATCGGTAGTCCACACTGCCCGGATCACCTGCAGCGCTTCGTCGAACAGCTCGGCACGCTCGTCATAATTCACACCCAAGGCCGCGAATTCCCGCTTGAGGTAACCCACGCCGACCGCGAGCGTGAATCGGCCACCCGACAGCAGGTCCAGCGTCGCACCAGACTTGGCCACCACGAATGGATTCCGATAAGGCAGCACCACGATGTTGGGAATCAAGCGCAGTGTCGTTGTCTTCGCCGCCGCGAAACCCAGTGTGACAAAAGGATCTAACGCATCGTGACCACCGGCTTCCAGCCACCGCTGCGATGGGGCAGGATGGTCGGTGAGGCCAAAACCGTGATACCCCGCCGCTTCGGCCGCCGCTGCCACCGTTGCGATACTGTCCCCACTCAACAACTCCGGGTTGTAGGGATGGGTGTGCATCGGGTGGGTGATGGTGAAGTACATCTGTGTTTCCAGCGGTTAGAAACGCGACCGGGAGTCGACCGCTGTGTCGCTGGTGCGCAGCGGACGGATAAGCGCTTCCTGGGCAAAGGAGGCCAAGAGCTCACCCTCCTCCGAGTGCACGGTGCCGCGGACGTACGACATCCCCGCCCCAACCTGGGTGCTCTCGTGGGTGTAGAGCAGCCAGCCGTCCCAGCGCACCGGTTCGTGGAACGCGACCGAGATCGTCATCGGTGCGGTGGACACGGTCAGGTGCGCCTGGCTGGTACCGATGCCCGGGTGTGCGCGCATGGTGGTAGAAATCCCCAGATGGCCGGTGAAGTACGCGACGAGCGCCTTGGCCAGATCGTCACGGCTCGGGATCGGGTCGTAATGCAGCCACGCGTAGAGCTCCGGCGGCCCGACCTCGTCAGGGCTGTTGACGTCGACAACGTCGACGAGCCGCAGTTCCCGCCCGATCATCGGCATCTCCGAGACGTTGGCATCGGCCGGCGCGGCCACGTCGGGCCGCGGCAGGTGGTGGCGGATGACGTCGCCCGTCGGGACGTCGGCCAGCACCGTCACGCTCAGGCAGCGTCGGCCGTTCTGGTGGACGGCGACGATCGCGGTGGCAGTGGACCGGCCCTCATGCACGACGTCGATGACGAGTTCGACGGGCGGGCCAACGGTGACGGCACGGGAGAATACGGCGCTTGCCGAGCGGACCGACTTGTCCGGGAATCGTTTCGCCACAGCGACAATCGCCTGCGCGACCACCTGGGTGCCTTCCACCACCTGCCGGCCGTCCTGGCCGGCGATGCCGGTGTCGCCGGTGAACCGGTCGGGCCCGTCAGCCTGCACGTCGAACAGTTCGAGCAGGCCCTCGACCGACCATTGGGTCTGATCAGAATCCGTGGTCAAATCCGCCCACCTCTCGCTATCCCACAATGGCCACGTCGCGACAGCAGCTCACGGCACAGCGTGACACTTTGGCTTGAGTTTGTAAAGTGAGCTTGTGACGCACAGATAGGCGTCGGATTGACACCGACGCTAAGGTGCGTGACACTTTTGCCGTGTTTTGTAAAGGCATGAGCGGATGATCCCCGAGCCGCTGGCCAACGGGTTCTGCTTCGGTGAAGGCCCGCGCTGGTTCGAGGGATTGCTGTGGTTCTCCGACATGCTGGGTGAAGCCGTACACACCGCGGACATGCGCGGCTCGTTGACCACGTTGCCGCTGCCCGGGCACTCGCCGTCGGGTCTGGGGTTTCGGCCCGATGGGTCACTGCTTATCGCCTCGACCGAAGACCGGCAGGTGTTGCGCTACGACGGCGAAACCGTCGTCACCATCGCCGATCTCGCCGGCCTGGCGCCGGCCAGCCTCGGCGATATGGTCGTCGACGACACCGGGCGCGCCTTTATCGGCTCCCAGGCGTTTTCAGGCGGCGTCATCGTCCGCCTCGATCCCGACGACAGCGCCACCGTCGTCGCCGAAGACCTCGACTTTCCCAACGGGATGGTCATCACGCCCGACCGCAAGACGCTGATCGTCGCCGAGTCGATCGGCCGACGGCTGACCGCGTTCACCATCGGCGACGACGGCTCGCTCAGCGACCGCCGGACCTTCGCCGACGGCCTGGACGGCCCGCCCGACGGCATCGCGCTCGACGCCGAAGGCGGGGTGTGGACGTCGATGACGCTGGCTCACCAGTTCGAGCGGGTCACTGCGGGCGGCACCGTGACAGACCGCATCGACATGGGCGAGCGTGTTGCCATCGCCTGCACGCTCGGCGGTCCCGAGCGCCGCACACTGTTTCTGTTGTCGAGCACCGACGCGTATCCACAGCGCCTACTCGGCACCCGGCTCTCCCGGCTGGACGCCGTGACGGTTGCCGCTCCCGGCGCCGGCCTGCCCTGACACACCCGACGAAGAGGGGGACGAGTGACCGACTCCTACTACGAGCTGATCGATGACGCCAGCGCCCCGGGCGGAAAGGGCGAGAAGTGCGAGAAATTCAACGCGACCGATCTGGTGCGAAGCACCTGGTCGGCGGCGATCCAGCACGCCGCGCCCGTGTCGGCGCTGCTGGTGCGCGGGCTGGAGCGGTGCGCTCAGCGCGACGACACCCGGCTCAGCCGGGTCGTCATTGACCTGTTGGGCCCGGTGCCGGCCGAGGGCGACATCTGGGTTCGCCCGCAACTGGAACGCAGCGGCAAACAGATTGAGCTGGTCAGCGCCGAGATGCTGGCGCTGGGCCCCGATGGTCAGCCCCGGCCCGTCGCGCGCGCCAGCGGATGGCGGTTGCAGCAGCTCGACACCCAGGCCCTGGTTCACGCGGCGGCTCCCCTACCCCGCCCGGTGACCGAGGCCCACAGCCGTAACCTCAAGGCAAGGAATTGGGACCGCAACTACGTGCACAGCCTGGACTGGCTATGGCTGACCGAACGGCTCACCGAAGGCCCGGGAGAATCCTGGATCAAGCCGACGGTGGACCTCGTCAAAGGCGAGACCATGACCCAGTTGGAGCGCCTGTTTGCGGTGGCCGACTGCGCCAACGGTATCGGCAGCAAATTAGACATCACCAAATGGACCTTCCTCAACACCGATCTCGCCGTGCACGTGTTCCGGGTCCCCGACGGCGAGTGGACCGGCATTCGCGCGGAGACCAACTACGGCCCGGACGGCATCGGGACGACGGTCGGCACCCTGTTCGACGAACAGGGCGCAATCGGCGCCATCCAGCAGTCCGTGCTGGTGCGCCGGCGCCCCGGGCGAGCCTGACGTGGGAGCGACAGATATGAGCCAGGCGATGACCGAGACCGACACCTCGACGCGGCAGCGGATCCTCTCGGCCACCGCCGAGGTACTCGGTCGCAACGGCAAAACCAAGCTCAGCCTGTCGGACGTGGCTACCCAGGCCGGAGTCTCGCGCCCCACGCTCTACCGCTGGTTCGCGTCCAAAGAGGAGTTGCTGTCCGCATTCTCACGCTACGAGCGACAGGTCTTCGAAAGCGGCTTGGCCAAGGCAACCTCAGGGCTGAAAGGCGTCGACCGGCTTGACGCCGCGCTGCGCTTCATCGTCGACTACCAGCACTCGTACTCGGGCGTGCGCATGGTCGATGTCGAGCCAGAGCACGTCATCGCACAGGTTTCCCGTGTCATCCCGCAGATGCGGGAGGGACTGCAACGGCTCCTTCCCGGGCCCAATGCCGCGGTGAAAGCGGCCACGGTGATCCGGATCGCGATATCGCACTACATAGTCCGAAGCGACGATGCCGATCAGTTCCTGGCGCAGTTGCGCCATGCAGTCGGCATCAAGGCGCCTGCTGATTAGTCGAAAAGCACTGCGGCGTTGAGGTATCCGGTCGGGTCCAATGCCGCCTTGATTGTCCGCATCGCCGCGATATCGGCAGGCTCGCGAGACATCCCGAGGTAGGCACGCTTGCGGCTGCCGACGCCGTGTTCAGAGCTGACATTGCCGCCGCACTGCGCAATGAGGTCCATCATCGCGGCGTAGAGCTCTGGTTCACGGTCGAGCGGGCAACGCAGGACGTTGAGGTGCAAGTTGCCCTCACCGATGTGGCCGAACAACAACGGCAGCGCCGCACCGACATGCGCGTGAACCAAAGCGACCGCGTCCCTTGCAAATCCGCCGATCGCCGACAAGGGCAGCGAAACGTCGAACTTCAGCGGCGGCCCGTACACGCCCAGCACCTCGGGGACCGATTCGCGAACGCGCCACAACCGTTGCTGCGCAGCGACATCCACCCCAACCGCGGGCTCGCCGCACAGCTGCGCTCCGTCGAGCAGGTCGGCGAGCCGCTCGGTCTGATCGTGGTCGGCGGCCAGTTCCACCAACAACAACCAATCGCCTTGAACGGGCGCAGCCACCCCGAGATGGTCGCCGGTCAGCGCGGCAGCCCGGCCGTCGATCAATTCCAGCGCCGCGATCCCGTCGGTGTCCCTGAATGTCCGGCTGGCGTCGACAAGCGCCTCGAGGTCGGCGAACCCGCAGACCGCCGTCACCCGATGCGAGGGGGTGGGGTGTAGCCGCAGATCCAGCGCAGTGATGACACCGAGGGTGCCTTCGGCGCCGACGAACAGCGCCAGCAGGTCGTAGCCGGTGTTGTCGCGGCGTACCGGGCTGTGCCGGCGCAGCAACGAACCGTCGGGCAGCGCGACCTCAATGCCGACGACTTGCTCGCCCATGTTGCCGTAGCGAACCGTACGCAGGCCGCCGGCGTTCGTCGAAGCCATGCCGCCCACGGTCGCCGTGTCGCGGGCAGCCAGGTCCACGCCGAACACCAGGCCCGCCGCGCTCGCGGCGTGTTGCACCGCGGCCAGCGTGGCTCCGGCACCGGTCTCGATGCGGCGCTCAACGCTATCGACATCGCTTACGGCACAAAGCCTTTCGGTGGACAGCAGCACATCGTCGTGCTCGGGAACGGTGCCGGCCACCAGCGAGGTGCGACCGCCTTGCACGGTGACATGCGCCCCAGCGTCACGGCACACTCGCAGCACCTCGGCGACCTGCTCGGCCGAACCCGGCCGCACCAGCGCGCTGGCCCGGCCGCGATAGCGGCCGGTGTGGTCGACGCTGCGGCCGGCCAGCACATCGGGGTCGGTGATGACGTGGTTCGGTCCTACCGCACTCGCCAGGCTCCGCAGCATGCTCGCGGTTATAGCATCGCTAGAACTGTTTGTGCGGTACGTCCGTCACCAGTCCGCCGTCTATGACGAACTCGCTGCCGGTGGCGTAGGACGACTCGTCGCTGGCGAGGAACACGACGAACGTCGACACTTCCCTCGGCTCGGCGGGGCGGCCGAGCGGGATGGTGACCATGTCTTCCGGCAGCTTGGCGGTCATTGGGGTGCGGACGAAGCCGGGGTGAATCGAATTCACCCGGATGTTCAGCGGCGCCAACTCCAAGGCCGCCGACTTAGCCAGGCCGCGTACCGCCCACTTGGACGCGACATACGGGTGTGCAGCCGGCGCACCGCGCAAGCCCTCGATTGACGACACGTTGATGATCGAGCCTCCCCCGGCTGCGGTCATCGGGTCGACGGCCACCCGCATCCCCAGGAATGTGCCGGTGAGGTTGACGTCAATCACCTTCTGCCACTTGGCTAGATCGAAGTTCTTCAGTTGCCCGAGTGCCACGATGCCGGCGTTGTTGACCAGCACGTCAAGCTTCCCGAACTCGCCGGTCGCCGTCGCGACCGCGGCGTCCCACTGCTCGGGCTGCGTCACGTCGAGGTGGACGTAGCGCGCTGCGTCACCGATTTCGTCTGCCAGCGCTTTGCCTTCGTCGTCAAGAATATCGCCGATCACCACCTTGGCGCCTTCCTGGACAAGCAGGCGTGCGTGTGAGGCGCCCATCCCGCGGGCCCCGCCACTGATGAGTGCAACTTTTCCGTCTACCCGTCCCACTCGTCCCATTGGAGGGCTCCTTTCGGTTAGCTGGCCACCAAGTCGTTTGGCGAGTAGAGGCCTTTTCCAGTGATCAGCGGCAGGTCGAGTGTGGTCACGATGCCGGGTGCCGCCGCAATCACCGCCGGGATGGCGTTGACGATCCGCCCCGCGGCGCCGACGATCGCGGCGTGGTTGTGGTCACCCTTGCGGCTGCTCGGAACGATGTCCACAGCGTAGGACGGCTCGCCGACGATCTCGACGCGATACGAGCCCCCGCCTGAAGCGGGCTGTGGCCAGTCAGGCCGCAGGTCTGGTCGCAACCGGGTGATGTGCTCGATGACGATGGCCGGGTGGCCGTTGACCATGCCGCGGATCTCGAACTGCAGCGCGGCAAGTGCGCCCTGCCGAATGCGTCCCACCGCGATGTCGAATGATTCCGGGGCGGGCTCGCGCTGGTATGACTCGGTGATTTCGTCGAGCTCGATGCCAAGCCCGGCCGCCAGCTGACGGATCGCCGCCCCCCAGGCGATGCTGAGCACACCCGGCTGCAGCAGCATCGGCACTTCGTCCAGGGGCTTGCCGAACCCCATCACGTCGAACATGACGACCGAGCCGTCGTAGGTGGCGTAATCGGCAATCTCCATGCAGCGCACCTGCTCGATGCGCTGGCAGGTCCCCGCGAGTGCGAAGGGGATGAGGTCGTTGACAAATCCAGGGTCGACACCATTGATGAAGATGCTCGAATTACCCTGCTGGGCAGCGCGTTCCACGCGGGCAATGTACTTCTCGGGCATCACGCCCCACGGGTATTGCAACAGCCCGGGCGACGACCCGACCACGTTGATACCGGCAGCGAGGATGCGCATGACGTCCGCCATCGCGTCGGGCAGACGGGTGTCGCCCATGGCGCAGTAGACGACGCACTCGGGCCCGGTGGCAAGAACGGCGTCGAGGTCGGCGACGGCAGCGATACCGGTGACGGTGCCGGCTTCCAGGCCGACCCCGCACAGCTCCCCGGCGTCCCTGCCCACCTTCTCCGGCGAAGACACATACACCCCGGTCAATTCGAATTGAGGATTGGTGACGAGTTCGGTCAGGGCCAGCCCCCCGACATTCCCGGTGCCGACATGCGCGACGCGGATCGCCATTGAGTGTCCTCCGTCTTTTGAACGCCTCAGAACTTTTCTAGACACTAGTCCATAATTTCTACAGCCGCCTACAGGGCCCCGACTTAACGCGGTCGGACAGGCAGAATGGAAACGCCTATGCCACAGCGGGAAGATGTCCAGTTCACATCGGGCGACGACCGGATCAGCGCGTGGCTGTACCGGCCCGCGGGCCCCGGCCCCGCGCCGCTGCTGGTGATGGCGCACGGCCTGGGAGCGGTGCGCACCATGCGGTTGGACGCCTGCGCCGAACGATTCAGCGCGGCGGCTATGCCTGCCTGGTGTCCGACTACCGCAACTTCGGCGACAGCGACGGCCGGCCGCGCCAGCTGCTCGATGTCGGCATGCAACTTGCGGACTGGGCCGTAGCCGTGGCCTACGCCCGCACCCTCGGCGACGTTGACCACAGCCGAATCGGCTTGTGGGGCACGTCTTTTGCGGGCGGACACGTGATCGCCACGGCGGCCCGGCTGCCGGGCATCGCCGCCGCCGTGGCCCAATGCCCCTTTACCGACGGGGTCGCCTCGGTGCGCGTAATCAACCCGTTCACCACCGCGCGCATCACCACGCTCGCAATTCGCGACGTCCTCGGGGCCCGATTGGGCAAATCTCCAGTGATGGTCCCAACGGCAGGCAAGCCCGGTGAAGTTGCGTTGATGACTGCAACCGACGTGTATGCGGGCTACCTCGGGCTGGTACCCGAGGGCGTGGAGCTGCGCAACGAGGTCGCCGCCCGGATCGTGCTGAAGGTCATCACGTACCGTCCGGGCCGCCTCGCCGCGAAGATCACCTGCCCAATCCTGTTCTGCGTGTGCGAAGCCGACTCGGTTGCGCCCGCGGTCCCCACCCTGCGCTACGCCGCCAAGGCTCCCCGCGGTGAGGTCAGGTTGTATCCCGAGGGGCATTTCGCGATCTATGTCGACCCTAAAAGTCCCAGCTTTCGAGCGTGTCGTTACCGACCAGCTCGCTTTCCTCGACAGGCAGCTCAAACCGAGAAGCAGCTAACCCGGCGCCGATTCGGCCGAAAGCTTTCGTGCAAAACGCCGGACTTGCCGGCGGGACGGCTCTAATCTCTGTTGAATACCTAATACCCGCGGTTACGGGTCGGTCCCATTTGGCTGGGAAGGACCCCGGTTGTCAGGGAGGACGGGGACATGGAGTACGTGATCACTGCCCCGGAGATATTGGCGTCGACAGCCGCCAATATCGATGAGATTGGTTCGGCGATCAGCGACGCCAATGCGAATGCGGCGGGCCCGACAACCGGTTTGGTGGCGGCCGCCGAAGACGAGGTATCGGCGGCCATCGCCGAACTGTTCGGCGGATACGGCCAGCAGTACCACGCGGTCCTCACCCAAGCGACGGCGTTCCATAACGAGTTCACCCAGGCGCTGGGCGCCGCGGGGAACGCCTACGCGCAGGCCGAAGCCGCCAACGCGGCCGCGACGTCGAACGCACTGGGCGCTCTCAACGGGCCGATCCAGACACTGTTAGGGCGTACACCGGTCGGCGGCAGCGGGTCCAGCGGCACGAGCTCGCTGATTTCGGTCGTGAAGGCAGCGACGGCCACGCAAGTCGCGTTGGTCATGGGTGGCACCGCAAACCCGGGCCCTGACCCCGGATACCTGAATGCCGTTGCGCAGGCGTACCTCCTGCCGCGTTTCCCTCAGCTGCAGTTGTCCAACGTCTTCCCACAGTTCACGCCCGAGCAGTTCTGGCCGGTTACTCCCCAGCTCGGCGGCCTAACGTTTGGCCAGTCCGTCGCCCAGGGTGTCGGGTTGCTGAACACCGGGATCAATAACCAACTGAGCAGTGGACATAGCGTCGTCGTTTTCGGCTACTCGCAGAGCGCCACGATCGCCACCGATGAAATCAAGGCTCTCATGGCCCTACCCGCCAACCTACGGCCCGATCCAAGCCAGCTGTCCTTCGTATTGACTGGTGATCCCAACAACCCCGACGGCGGCCTGCTCGAGCGCTTCCCCGGCTTCTACATCCCATTTCTGGATGTGGCATTCAACGGGGCGACCCCGCCGAATTCTCCCTACCCAACCGCCATTTACACGGCCCAATACGACGGCATCGCCGACGCCCCGCAGTACCCGCTCAATGTCCTGTCGGACCTCAACGCCTTCCTGGGCTACTTCTTCGTGCACAGCACGTACCCAACTCTCACGGCCGCCCAGGTCGCCAGCGCCGTGCCCTTGGCGACGTCTCCGGGCTACACCGGCAGCACCCAGTACTACATGATCATGACTCAGGACCTGCCACTGCTGGATCTGATTCGTGACATCCCCTATGCGGGTCCCCCGATGGCCGACTTTTTCCAGCCCGATCTACGAGTGCTCGTCGACTTGGGCTACGGCGATATCGGAACCGGCTCCAATTATGCGAACGTTCCCACCCCTGCCTCGCTGATCTCGATACCCAACCCGATCACTGTCACTGCCGATCTGGCCAGGGGCGCCGTGCAGGGACCCTATGCCGCCGCGGTGGATATTGGAATCGAGGGTGGATTCTTGTCGCCGTCGTTGTTGCCGGACACCTATCCGTACGTTCCGTCCCCGGATCCACACCTGCATATCTTCCTGGGCCAGCCAAGTCTGACCGGGCTATCTGTGTTGAGTGGTGCCGTCGGAAGGGTACTGGAAATCATTCCGCCGAACCTGTTTGGACCATGAGATCCCGGGGCCCCGGGTGGATGCTGGATTGTTACCGCAGTCCTACCGGCAGCTGCTGAGGGCTAAGGTCCGAGCGGAGAATGCTGGCGGATCGACTCGTCGCGGATCAGACCCCGGAGCAGCGCGGTGCTGAACTCGGCGGCGATTTCCTTGGCCGTGCGCCGTCCGCTCGGCCGCAGCCAACGGTAACTGCCCAGCGTCATCCCGATGTAGCCCAATGCCACCACATGCGAGTCGCACTCATAGAACTCGCCGCTGACAATCCCGCGGTCGATGAGACCGTGCACGTGCTCGTAGACCTGAGCTTCCTTCTCCCGGACCTCGGCGACCTGCTCAGTGGTGAACCACTCGGTGATGTAGGGCTGCTCCTGGAAGTACACCGCGGCCCGCTCAGGATTGGCGGCGATCCCGGTAAGCAGCCGGACGGTGTACTGGTAGAGCGCTTCGCGGGCTGTCCAGGACGGATCGTCATGTACGGCGGCCAGCGTGCCTTCGGCGGCCTGGCGGTAGATGTCGAACAGGATCAGCGACTTGCTCGCGTAATAGTGATAAACCGTCGCCTTGTTCAGCCCGATCACATCGGCGACGTCGTCCATGCGGGTGCCGTGATAGCCGCGCGCGGCGAACAGCTTGGTGGCAACAGCCAGCAACTCCTCGCGGCGCGAAAGCCCGTTCTCGGATGGCATCTCTACTCACTATCGTCGCTACCGGCGCCCCGGATGAGGTACCGGATGAAGCAATTATCAATCAACTGGTTGGACAGTTTAGGCAAGGCCCCACCGCCTGTCGCACAGACGCGGATGGGACTAGACTCCTGCAGTGAAGTAGTCGCGAGTCGAGAGGTGGGGCTGATGGATCCGAATCCGGACTACGACGTGAGCGACGAGATCGAGTACTTCTTTAGATACCTCACCTGGGGCTTGCGGGGGGTTCAGGACGGTGGTGGATATCCGCCGCCTGCCTATCCGCCCGTCTAAAGACCTAGTGACACCACATCGGCCGGCGTCTCACGGACGCCGCGTTATAACGCCTTGAGTTCCTCGGCGACCTCCGTCACCGACTTTTTGGCGTCGCCGAACAGCATGGTGGTGCCGTTGGCGTAGAAGAGCGGGTTGTCGATGCCGGCGAATCCGGACCTCATCGACCGCTTGAGCACGATCACCGACTTCGACTTGTCCACGTTGAGGATCGGCATGCCGTAGATCGGACTGGACGCGTCGTTGCGGGCCGACGGGTTGGTGACGTCGTTGGCGCCAATGACTAGCGAGACGTCGGTGCGGGCGAACTCGTCATTGATATCGTCCATGTCCTTCATCGCGTCGTAGTCGACTTCAGCCTCGGCCAGCAGCACGTTCATGTGCCCGGGCATCCGGCCGGCAACCGGGTGGATCGCGTATTTCACTGGTACGCCGCGGGCTTCCAGCAGGGTGGCCATGCCCTTGACGGCGTGCTGCGCCTGCGCGACGGCCATGCCGTAGCCGGGTACCACAATCACCTGGTTGGCGTACGCCATCTGAATTGCTGCATCGGCGGCCGAGGTGGACCTGACCTGCCTGTCGGCGCCGCCGTCGCCGCTGGGGGTGACGCCGCCGCCACCGAAACCGCCGGCGACGATCGCGGGGATGGAGCGGTTCATCGCCTTGGCCATGAGGTTGGTCAGGATCGAGCCGGACGCGCCGACGATCATGCCTGCCACGATCATCGCGGTGTTGTTCAACACCAAACCCGCCGCGGCAGCCGACAGCCCGGTCATGGCGTTGAGCATTGAGATGACCACCGGCATGTCGGCGCCGCCAATGGGCAACACCACCATCAGGCCCAGCACACCGGCGGCGGCCAGCAGACCGATCATCCACCATAACGGCACTCCGCCGGTGCCGGGATGCGCGTGCAGGCCGATGACCACCGCGGCGGCGACGGCCCCTGCCAGCAGAAGCAGGTTGATCGGCTGCTGCGCCTTCCCCAGCCCGATTGGCCGGCCAGGGAGGATCTCCTGCAGCTTGCCGAACGCGATGATCGATCCCCAGAACGAGATCGACCCGATGATCGCGGCGAACAGCGAGGCCACCACGATGTGCACGGTCGGCCTCTCGCCGTGCTGGAAGGCTGAAAAGCCGGTGGTCTCAATGAATTCCGAAAGCGCAATCAGGGCTACGGTGCCGCCGCCGACGCCGTTGAAGAACGCCACCAGTTGCGGCATTGCGGTCATCTTGGTCAACCGCGCAGGAGGGACGCCGAGCACGACACCCACGACCAGACCGGTGATGATCAGTAGCCAGTGGCCGGTGTGACCGATCTTGAATAGCGTCGCGCCCACGGCGATGGTCATGCCCATCGCGGCGATCAAGTTGCCCCGCACCGCGGTCTTGGGCCCGGTCAGGCCCATCAACCCATAGATGAACAGCGCGAAAGAGATGATGTAGAGGCCCGTGACCAGATAGCTCATCGGCCTTGCCCATCCGTCTCGGCTTTAACCGGTTGCGGCTTCTTGCGTTTGAACATGCCCAGCATCCGGTCGGTGACGATGAAGCCACCGATGACATTCAGCGTGCCGAACACCACCGCGACGAACAGGATGATTTGCACGGCGAGCGACGGGTGCTCAACCGCCCCGAACACGATCAGCGAGCCCAGCACCACGATGCCGTGGATGGCGTTGGTCCCCGACATCAGTGGCGTGTGCAGCGTGTTGGGCACCTTGGAGATCACCGCGAACCCGACGAATCCGGACAGCACCAGGATCGCCAGGTTCTCCAATAGCTCGTTGTACATCTAGGTGTCCTCTCCGCGGGTCACGCAGGCTGCCGCGACGACTTCGTCGTCGAAGTCCGGGGCCAGCTTGCCGTCCTTGATCAACAAGTCCAGCAGCGCCGTGATGTTCTTGCTGTAGAGCTCGCTGGCATGCTCGGGCATCGTCGCCGGCAGGTTCAGCGGCGCGGCGATGGTGACGTCATGCTTGACGACCGTGCGGCCCGGTTCGGTCAATTCGCAGTTGCCCCCGGCCTCACCGGCGAGGTCCACCACCACGCTGCCGGGTTTCATCGCTTCCACCGCCTCGGCGGTCACCAGACGCGGTGCGGGCCGGCCCGGGACCATCGCCGTGGTGACCACCACGTCGAATCCGCTGATCGCTTCTTCCAAAGCTTTCTGCTGCTGGGCGCGTTCGTCTTCAGTGAGCTCACGGGCGTACCCGCCCTCACCAGAAGCGTCTATTCCCACATCCAGCCACTGCGCTCCCACCGAACGCACCTGGTCGGCCACCTCAGGGCGCACGTCGTAGCCGGAGGTGCGGGCCCCCAGCCGTCTGGCCGTTGCCAGTGCCTGCAGCCCGGCCACACCGACGCCGAGCACCAGCACGGTCGACGGCTTCACTGTTCCCGCTGCCGTCGTCAGCATCGGGAAGAACCGGGTCGACTCAGAGGCCGCGAGCAGCACCGCCTTATACCCGGCCACGTTGGCTTGCGACGACAGTGCGTCCATTGCCTGTGCCCGCGAGATTCGCGGGATGGCCTCGAGCGCGAACGCCTGCACACCGGCTTCGGTCAGCGCGCCGATCGAGTTGTCGGCATCAAGCGGGGCGAGAAAGCCGATCAGCGTCTGCCCGCTGCGCAACCTGCTGACCTCGTCTGCGGTCGGCGGTGCAACTTTGACGACGACGTCGGCGGCCCACGCATCCCCAATGCTGGCGCCGGCCGCGGTGTAGAGCTTGTCGGGAAGGAGCGCTCGTTCGCCCGCACCAGACTCGACCACGACCGCCACACCGCTGTTCACCAGCGAGGCGACTGCCTTCGGCACCAGCGCGACGCGCCGCTCGTCGGCCCTGGACTCGGCGACCACCCCGACCGTCGTATGCGGATCTGTCATGGCGCGTACATCTGCTTTCCTTACTTCTTCGGGCTTACTGCCCTGTTGCTAACCCCGTCGGATTGCCGGGTCGGTTGATTGCCAGGCGTGCTCAGACACCCTAACCTGAGTGCCCGGCTCTCCCCCGCGAGCGGGGGTACCCCTCCTCGGCCCGCTACCCGCCCCGCATCGTCGCCAGGGCGTAACCGCCGCTACCAGAGCGGGATGTCCAGACCGTGTTCAGACGCGGGGCGGGGCCCGAAGTAGCGGCGTCCGGATTCGTCGATCGGCACGTCGTTGATGCTGGCCTCGCGGCGCGAATTCAATCCCGACGGCGTGAACTCCCACAACTCGTTGCCGTAGCTGCGGTACCACTGACCCGTGTGATCGCGGCACTCGTACTGGAAGCGCACCGCGATGCGATTGCCGTGGAAATCCCACAAGCTCTTGCGCAGCGAGTAATCGAATTCGCGCTGCCACTTGCGAGTCAGGAAGGCCACGATCTCGTCCCGGCCGACGATGTGTTCGCTACGGTTTCGCCATTGCGAGTCGGGCGTGTAGGCCCGGCTGACGCGCTCGGGGTCGCGGGTGTTCCAGACATCCTCGGCGGCCTGGACCTTCTGCATCGCTGTTTCGTAGGTGAACGGTGGAAACGGGGAGAGAGTTTCGGTCATGACACCCATTTTCACGGTGGTTTGAGTCTCGCGCTGGCGACCGGAAACTAAGCGCCTCGGCACGTGTCCTATCGTGGCGGACATGGACTTCGCGATGTCGGCCAAGGGCAGTGACTACCACAAGCGACTGTCCGACTTCATGACCGAGTACGTCTTCCCGGCCGAGGCCGATTACGACGAATACCGCCACGAAGCCGGCCCGTACGACCACAGCGTCCCGCCGATCATCGAGGAGCTGAAAAACAAGGCCAAAACGGCCGGCCTGTGGAACCTGTTCCTACCGGCCGAGTCGGGCTTGACCAACCTCGAATACGCCCCGTTGGCCGAGCTGACCGGCTGGAGCTTGGAGATCGCGCCCGAAGCGCTGAACTGCGCGGCACCCGATACCGGCAACATGGAGATCCTGCACATGTTCGGCACCGAAGAGCAGCGCATGCAGTGGCTGCAGCCGTTGCTGAACGGCGAGATCCGAAGCGCCTTTTCGATGACCGAACCCGCGGTCGCCAGCAGCGACGCCCGCAACATCGAAACCACGATCTCGCGCGACGGCGCCGACTACATCATCAACGGCCGCAAATGGTGGACGTCCGGGGCGGCGGACCCGCGCTGCAAGATCCTCATCGTCATGGGCCGCACCAACCCCGATGCGGCCGCCCACCAACAGCAGTCCATGGTCCTAGTGCCGATGGGGACTCCCGGGGTGACGATCGTGCGCTCGACGCCGGTGTTCGGCTGGCAGGACCAACACGGCCATTCCGAGATCAGCTACGACAACGTCCGGGTGCCGGCCACCAATCTGCTCGGTGAAGAGGGCAGCGGCTTCGCGATCGCCCAAGCCCGGCTGGGGCCGGGCCGCATCCACCACTGCATGCGCGCCCTCGGCGGGGCCGAACGCGCGCTCGCGCTCATGGTGGACCGGGTCCGCAACCGGGTGGCGTTCGGCCGGCCGCTGGCCGAGCAGGGCGTCGTGCAACAGGCAATTGCCAAGTCCCGCAACGAAATCGACCAGGCCAGGCTGCTGTGCGAGAAGGCGGCGTGGACGATCGACCAGCACGGCAACAAAGAGGCCCGCCACTTGGTCGCAATGATCAAGGCGGTGGCCCCGCAGGTGGCCTGCGACGTGATCGACCGCGCGATTCAGGTGCACGGGGCCGCCGGCGTCAGCGACGACACGCCGCTGGCCAAGTTGTACAGCTGGCATCGCGCCATGCGCATCTTCGACGGACCCGACGAGGTGCACCTGCGATCCATTGCACGCGCCGAGCTGGGGCGGGAGAAATCCGCGTTCGCGGCGGCGGTCACCTAACATGGCTGCGGCTCTTCGGGAATTGCCGGGCGCGTGGAACTTTCGTGACGTCGCAGACGGGGCGACTGCGCTGCGGCCGGGGCGGCTGTTCCGGTCCAGCGAGCTGAGTCGCCTTGACGAGGACGGCCGAGCAACACTGCGCCGACTTGGGATCACCGATGTCGCCGACCTGCGCGCGTCCCGGGAGGTCGCCCGGCGCGGTCCCGGGCGGGTTCCCGACGGCGTCGACGTTCACCTGCTGCCATTCCCCGACCTCGCCGACGAAGAGCCGGGTGACGGCGAAGCGCCGCACGAACACGCATTTCGGCGACTGCTTACTGGTGGGCCCGGCGAATCCGGCGAATCAGACGAGTTTGTAAACGAGGCCGCGGTGCGCTACATGACCGACGAATACCGGCAATTCCCGACACGTAACGGAGCGCAACGCGCGCTGCATCGCGTCGTAACACTGCTAGCCGCAGGACGCCCGGTGCTCACGCACTGCTTCGCAGGCAAGGACCGGACCGGCTTCGTGGTCGCCACCGTGCTGGAAGCGATCGGCGTCGACCGCGACACCATCGTGGCCGACTACTTGCGCAGCAATGACGCCGTACCGCAGCTGCGGGCCCGGATCTCAGAGATGATCCAGCAGCGCTCGGAAACCGAATTGACGCCGGAGGTAGTGACTTTCACCGAGGCCCGGCTCTCCGATGGTGTCCTCGGCGTCCGTGCAGAGTATCTGGCCGCCGCGCGGCAAGCGATCGACGAAACTTACGGATCGCTGGACGGCTACCTGCGCGACGCCGGCATCACCGAGGCCGACGTCGACCAGCTGCGCACCGCGCTGCTCGGCTGAGTCGTCTGCTTCACTGCAGCCCAGAGCTTCACGGATGGGTGTAGTGCTTTAGCGCAAATGCCCGAAAGGCTCGCGGGATCGCTCTACGCTGGCTGGTCGCCGGCTTGGGCCGTGAAAACTCCCTGATTGTCGGGAAGGACTGGCCGTGGGCGTCGCGGCTTTCCGACGCCGCGATGTGCGCTGTTAGCGTACGGTACCGGACGGACGGTAAGGAGGGTCCGTGAAAACCATTCCTAAAGTGTTGGTATTGGGGCTTGTTGAGCTTGTCGTGTTCGGCTTGATGGTGTTTTTGGCAGCAGGCACGTTCAATTACTGGCAAGCATGGGTTTTTCTGGTGGTGTTTGCCCTTTCGGGCTGGATCCCCGGCATCTACTTGCTGCGTACGAATCCCGTCGCACTCCAGCGGCGGATGCGTGGGGGGCCGACAGCGGAAACCCGAATAGTGCA
Organism: uncultured Actinomycetota bacterium; assembly: GCA_963728815.1. Classification (GTDB taxonomy): domain Bacteria; phylum Actinomycetota; class Actinomycetes; order Mycobacteriales; family Mycobacteriaceae; genus Mycobacterium. The sequence continues at coordinate 34,942 of CAVSLH010000002.1, read as the reverse complement.
GAAGGTCGTTATGGGTGGCTTATGGTTGTCGCTGGCAGCAATGGTCATGGTCAGCGCGCTTGACCATCGCTTTGGCTGGTCGCCGGTACCAACGGCAATCTGCTTGGTTGGTGATGTTCTGGTAGCCGTTGGACTTGGTGTTATGGCGCTGGTGGTCATTCAGAACAGCTACGCGGCCGCAACCATCCGGGTCGAGGCAGGCCAGAAGCTCGCCTCCACCGGTCTGTATGGGCTGGTGCGGCACCCCATGTACGCCGGCAATGTGATCATGATGGTCGGCATCCCCCTTGCGCTCGGTTCCTACTGGGGACTCGTCTTCGTCGTATCTGGCCTGACCGTGCTCGCCTTGCGCATCCGCGACGAAGAAAAGCTCCTCCAGGAAGAGTTGGACGGATACCGCGAGTACACACAGAAGGTTCGCTATCGCCTGGTGCCATGTATGTGGTGACAGCCGCACGACCTGCAACTGAATCCGCCGACTTCGGCTCGTGTGAACGTCAGTCAACTCGAGGTGCGCCGTAGCTGGTAACACCACAGTTTCGAAACGATCGACGACCCGCCCGACCCGTCGTTCGACCACCCGGGCTTTCGTTCGGCCTCGATGTCGTCTGCGTGGTCTTACAGATCGCTGGCCGGGCGCACGGCGCGAACTTCTTGCACTGAGCTGGCATGTCTGCCCAACTGCTGGCTCAAGCTTCTAACGGACGGCGCGTCGAATAAGGTGGGCACCGCAAGGTGGATATCAAGGGCTGTATTGATCGCGGCGATCGCCCGCATCGCGGAAAGCGAATCCCCGCCCAGGTCGAAAAACGACGCATCGACCCCGACGCGGTCTACACCCAGCACCTGGGCGTAGATGTCGGCCAGGATCTGCTCGACCGGGGTAGCCGGGGCGCGATAACCATCACCGTTGTCGTGGTATTCGGGTGCCGACACCGCCGTGGTCGCCGGCTGGGTCAACACCGCCCGGTTGCCCCACCCATCCAGGCGGGCGTGCTCACCCCCACCAAGCAGATCCATCGACGACAACCGCCGCGTCGGATGGGACGTCATGGCCACCAATACCCGCTTGAACCGCTCGATCAGCGCTTCGATGCTGGCCACGTCGAAAACATCCGTGCGAAATTGGACGCGAAGGTCCAGTTCGCTGCCCGGCCCGGCTTGGACCGTAAGCGGGTAGTGGTAGTAGTCGCGGCTGGTGAACTCGGTGATGGCCCACCCGTCGACGCCGGACGGCGCGGCGGTGTCGGTCGGGTAGTTTTCGTACACGAAAACGGTGTCGAACAGTCTTTCCTGACCAGTGATGCGGTGAATGTCGCTGAGCGCCAGGTGCTGGTGCTCGAGCGTGTCGTTGTGGGTGCGTTGCAGTTGGTCGAGCAGGTCGGCGGTGGTGGTTGTGGCGGTGATGTTGGCCCGCACCGGCACCGTGTTGATCAGCAGGCCAACCATCGATTCCGCGCCGACCACCTCGGCTGGCCTGCCCGAGACCACGGTGCCGAATGCCACATCCTGCTGACCGGTCAGCGAGCTGAGCAGTAACGCCCAGGCGCCCTGCAGCACGATGTTGACGGTGGTGTGGCGCGAGCGCGCCAGCTTGCCAAGGGCCCCCGTGGTCTGCTCGGGCACCCGAAACGATTCAACGCCTCGCGGCCCTAGCCCTAACCGGCCCGGCGGACCCACCAGTGTGGGGGTGTCAAAACCGGCCAGCACCTCACGCCATACCGCTTGTGCGGCAGCGCGATCCCGACCGGCCAGCCAGGTGACAAAGCTGCGGTACGGCGCGGCCGCGGGCAGCCGCTGCCCGTGATAGCTGGCGAATATTTCCTGCAGCAGGACCGGCATCGACCAACCATCGAGCACGATGTGGTGATTAGTCAGCACAAACCGGTGCCGGTCTTGCGCGGTGCGGATGAGAGCGGCTCGAAAGGCCGGCTGGTGGGCGAGGTCGCAGACCGCGGCGCGTTCGGCAGCACACACCCGCTGGATCTGCTCATCGACGTCGACGCCGTCGGCGCCCAGTTCGACATACCGCCACCCCGCCGCGGGATCAGCGGGAATGATCTGCACCGGCTCGTCGAATTGTGAGAAGAATCGGGCGGCCAGGTTCGGATGCCGGTTAACCACCGCGTGCACCGCATCGCGCAGCCGGTGTCGATCAAGCCGACCGCTTAACGTGATATCCAGCTGCACCGCATACACATCGTCGCCGGAGCCCTGCGCGATGCTGGCGTGAAAGAGCAGCCCCTGCTGCAGGGGGGTTAACGGCAAAATATCGGCGATCTGGTGTTGCCGCTGCAGCTCGTCGATCTGGTGCTGGCTAAGGCGGGCAGGTGCGATATCCGACGGCGTCAACCCGCCCCCACCGCCTCGCACATGCGCGCAGATGCCGGCCAGGGCCTCAAACCACAACCGGCCCAGCCGGCTGACCTGCGCGCGATCGAGTGCCGAGGACGCCCACGTCCAGTTGGCATGCAGGTGCGGGCCGGTGTCGGTGTCGACGGTGCCCGCGTTGAGCTCCACGGTGTGCATCAGCGGCATGGGTATGGCCGCGGCGGCGCCGGTCAACGACAAGCCCTCCTGGCTGAAACGCCACACATCACCGGACGCGTAGGCCGCCGGGGCACCCAGGCGCCCCAGATAGTTAAACCCGATCGGCGGATCAGACCCGGCCAGATCAACCTCGGGGTTCAAATAGCGCAGCACACCGTAGGTCAAACCGTCCGGCAGGGCGCGAAGCTGCTCTTTGGCGTCCTTGATCACCGCCCCCAGCGCCGCCTCACCGGCCAGCACCTGCGCCCAGGACAGCCCACCCAGCGCCAACGACACCGGATACTTGGTGGTAAACCACCCCACCGTGTGCGACAAGTCCACATCGGCGCGCAGCTCCTCCTGGCGCCCGTGACCCTCCACATCGATGCCGATCGGCGCGCCGCCGGTGCCCAAAAACTGCGCGCACGCCACCCCGAACGCGATCAACAAGATGTCGTGTATCCCGGCATGAAACGCCGCCGGCACCTCACCGAGCAGCATCCGGGTCGTCTCGGCATCCAGCGACACCGACAACTGCCCGGCCGTGGCAAACGTATCCACCGCGGGTTGCACCGCCGGCAGCGCGGCCGGGGTCGCCGCCACCTGCCGCCACACCTCCGCCTGCTCCACGACTTGCGGCTGGTGCGCGTGCTCAGCCAGCAGCTCCGCCCACCGGGCAAACGACGTCCCCGCCGCCGGCAACACCACCTGCCGCCCACCGCGATGCTGAGCCCAGGCGATGTTGAGGTCCTCCAACACAATCCGCCAGGACACCCCGTCGACGGCCAAATGATGAATGATCAACACCAGCTGGCACGTGGAGGCCACCCACAGCGCGCTGAGCATCACCCCGGCCGCCGGGTTCAACCGCGACCGCGCCCCCACCAGCGCCGCATCGGACACCACGTCCACCGACTGCAGGCACCCACCGGCGTTTAGCGAACCCGCCTCGGGCACCGTCAACGACCAGCCCCCGGCCCCGTCGTCATCGACGCGCAGCCGCAACATGGCATGCCGATCCAGCAAGGCCTGCAACATGACCACCACGTCGGCCTCGGTCACCCCCGCGGGAGCCTGCAGCAACACCGTCTGGTTGAACTGCTCAACCGGGCCATCCACGCCCTGCAGCCAACACATGATCGGGGTCGCGACCACCGGCCCGATGCCCTCATCGACCGGGCCAGCCGCACCGCCGGCCACCCTGGCTACCCGGGCCAACCTGGCCACTGTCTGCTCGACGAAGATGTCGCGCGGCCGACACACCAGGCCGGCGGCACGGGCCCACACCACCACCTTCATCGACAAAATGCTGTCCCCGCCCAGGTCGAAGAACGAGTCGTCGACCCCGACCCGGTCGACGCCGAGGACCCGGGCGTAGATGCCGGCCAGGATCTCCTCGGTGAGGGTGGCCGGGGCCCGGTAACGATCGGTGTCCTGATACTCCGGTGCCGGCAGGGCGCGGGTGTCCAGTTTGCCGTTGACCGTCAACGGCAGCGCCGGCATCACCACCACCGCGGCCGGCACCATATAGGCCGGCAGCCGCTCGGCCAGCGCGGCGCGCAGCACGCCCGGGTCGACGGTCCCGGTCACATAACCCACCAGGCGCTTGTCACCGGGACGGTCCTCGCGGGCGATCACCACCGCCTGCCCCACCCCATCCAACCCGGCCAACACCGCGCGCACCTCACCGCACTCGATGCGATACCCGCGGATCTTGACCTGCTCATCACCGCGCCCGAGGTATTGCAGCTGCCCATCGGCGCCCCAACACACCAAATCCCCGGTGCGATACATCCGCGCCCCCGGCGCTCCCGGCCCGCCGAACGGACACGCCACAAACCGCGACGACGTCAACCCCGCCCGGCCCACATACCCATACCCCACCCCGGCACCGGCCACATACAACTCCCCGACCACCCCGGCGGGCACCGGGCGCAACCACCCATCCAGCACAAAAAACCCAAGATGGCCCAACGGCACCCCAATCGGGCTGGCAGTGCTGTCGACATCGCCATCAACGATCTCCCGAAACGAGGCATGCACCGTCGTCTCGGTGATCCCATACATGTTGATCAAGCGCGGTGATCCCGGGTGGTTGTCCAACCACGTCCCCAGACGCTGCGGCTCCAACGCTTCGCCGCCGAACACCACAGTCTCAAGCTTGAGCTGACGTCCCAGCTCCGGTGAGAGCGCATCAACGGTTTGCAACGCATAAAACGCCGAGGGAGTCTGGCTTAACACACTGACCTGTTCAGCGACCAGCACGGCGTGGAAATCCTCCGGCGAACGCGCCACCGACTCGGGCACCACCACCAGCCGCCCACCATCTAGCAGCGCACCCCAGATCTCCCACACCGAAAAGTCGAACGCCAAGGAATGACACTGCGTCCACACCTGCCCCAACTCCAGCTCGGCGTCCAGTGCCTCCAGCAGCCGGGTCACGTTGTGATGGGGGATCGCCACCCCCTTAGGCACCCCGGTAGTGCCCGAGGTATAGATGAGGTAAGCGATATCGTCCGGGCCCGGCACCGGCAGCGCGGTGCTGGGTTGGCTGTCCACAGCGGCGTCATCGACATCGACGACCAGCAGATCACACCCGTCCAGCCGATCCGCCAGCTCGCCCGTAGTGAGCGCCGCGATCGGCGCCGCATCAGCAACCATGAACCCGATCCGCGCCGCCGGCGCCGCCGGATCGATCGGCACATACGCCGCCCCGGTCTTCAGCACCGCCAACATCGCCACGATCGCCTCAACCGACCGGGAAAACAGCAGCGCCACACACTCACCCGGGCCCACCCCATGGCCCGCCAAAAGGTGCGCCAACCGGTTAGCGGCCTCCTCCAGCTCCCGATACGTCACCGACACGCCCTCGAAGCTGATCGCCACCGCCTCCGGTGTGCGCGCCACCTGCGCAGCAAACAACACCGGAATCGACACCGGCACCGTCGCCGGCTGGGCCACCACCGCCCGATTACCCCACCCATCCAACCGTGCATGCTCAGCGGCATCCAACAGATCCACCGACGACAACGACCGCCCCGGATCGGCAGTCATCGCCACCAACACCCGCTCCAACCGCCCGATCAGCGCTTCGATGCTGTCCGCGTCGAAAACGTCGGTGCGAAATTCCACCGTCCCGCCAATCCCGGCGGGCTCACCGGCCTGGGTCCAGCGTTCCGCCAACGAAAACGACAGGTCCATGCGGGCGGTGTGGGTGTCCACCGGCAGCGGCGTGACCTGCAGATCACCCAAACCCAGCCCGGCGGCGGGGTCGCTGGTGTGCCCGGGGAAGGTTCTGCCAGGCCAACATCACCTGCACCAGCGGGTGATGGGTCAGGCTTCGAGTGGGGTTAAGCCGCTCCACGAGCACCTCAAAGGGCACGTCTTGGTGCTCATAGGCGGCCAGGCTGCGCCCTCGCACCTGGGCCAGCAGCTCGGCGACACTGGGATCCCCGGCCAGATCGACCCGCAGCACCAAGGTGTTGACGAAAAACCCGACCAGCTCATCCAGCGCGGGGTCGCGGCGCCCGGCGATCGGGAAGCCCACCGCCACATCAGAACTCGCGCTGAGCCTGGCCAGCAGCACCGCCAGGGCAGCCTGCATCACCATGAAACTGGTCGCGTTGTGCTCACCGGCCAGTCCGCGCACCCGCTGCTGCAGCTCCGCGGGCCAGTCCAGCGCCACCCGGGCGCCGCGCTGATCGGCAACCGGCGGGTAGGGCCGATCGGTGGGCAGATCAAGGTGTTCGGGCATCCCGGCCAGGGCATCCTGCCAGTAGGAAAGCTGCGCGGCGATGCGGCTGTGGCCGTCGTCGAAATCACCAAACTGCGCGCGCTGCCACAGCGTGTAATCGACATACTGCACCGCCAACGGCGCCCAGTCGGGGGCCCGCCCCGCACACCGGCTGGCATAGGCCACCCCCAGATCAGCCACCAGCGGGGTGATCGACCAGCCGTCGGCGGCGATATGGTGCACCACGGCCACCAGCACGTGCTCGTCCTCGGCCACGCGGAAAAGCCGTGCCCGCAACGGGATCTCAGCTGCCAGGACAAAACTGTAGCGGGCCGCGGTGTCGATGGCCTCAGCCAGCCGGCTTGCCGGCCATCCGGTGGCATCGACAACGTCGCACCCAAAGGCGGCGCGCTCGACAGGGATAACCACCTGCCGCGGTATCCCCTCGACCGCCGGGAACAGCGTGCGCAGGCTCTCATGGCGGCCCACCACATCGGCCAGCGCCGCACCCAACGCATCGGCATCCAGGCGCCCGCGCAGGCGCAACGCCACCGCCATGTTGTAAACCGGGGAAGGTCCCTGCAATTGGTCGATGAACCACAACCGGCCCTGGGCAAACGACAACGGAACCACCGCCGGACGCTCACCAGCCACCAATGGCTCCAGCCGATTCGCATCCCCACCGATGCGGGGCGCCAACTGGGCGACCGTGGGCGCCTCGAACACGGCACGCACCGCAAGGCCGGCATCCAGGCCGGTGTTGACCGCGGCGACCAGGCGCATCGCCGACAGCGAATCCCCGCCCAGCTCGAAGAACGAGTCGTCGACCCCGACCCGGTCGACGCCGAGGACCCGGGCGTAGATGCCGGCCAGGATCTCCTCGGTGAGGGTGGCCGGGGCCCGGTAACGATCGGTGTCCTGATACTCCGGTGCCGGCAGGGCGCGGGTGTCCAGTTTGCCGTTGACCGTCAACGGCAGCGCCGGCATCACCACCACCGCGGCCGGCACCATATAGGCCGGCAGCCGCTCGGCCAGCGCGGCGCGCAGCACGCCCGGGTCGACGGTCCCGGTCACATAACCCACCAGGCGCTTGTCACCGGGACGGTCCTCGCGGGCGATCACCACCGCCTGCCCCACCCCATCCAACCCGGCCAACACCGCGCGCACCTCACCGCACTCGATGCGATACCCGCGGATCTTGACCTGCTCATCACCGCGCCCGAGGTATTGCAGCTGCCCATCGGCGCCCCAACACACCAAATCCCCGGTGCGATACATCCGCGCCCCCGGCGCTCCCGGCCCGCCGAACGGACACGCCACAAACCGCGACGACGTCAACCCCGCCCGGCCCACATACCCATACCCCGCCCCGGCACCGGCCACATACAACTCCCCGACCACCCCGGCGGGCACCGGGCGCAACCACCCATCCAGCACAAAAAACCCAAGATGGCCCAACGGCACCCCAATCGGGCTGGCAGTGCTGTCGACATCGCCATCAACGATCTCCCGAAACGAGGCATGCACCGTCGTCTCGGTGATCCCATACATGTTGATCAAGCGCGGTGATCCCGGGTGGTTGTCCAACCACGTCCCCAGACGCTGCGGCTCCAACGCTTCGCCGCCGAACACCACAGTCTCAAGCTTGAGCTGACGTCCCAGCTCCGGTGAGAGCGCATCAACGGTTTGCAACGCATAAAACGCCGAGGGAGTCTGGCTTAACACACTGACCTGTTCAGCGACCAGCACGGCGTGGAAATCCTCCGGTGAACGCGCCACCGACTCGGGCACCACCACCAGCCGCCCACCACCTAGCAGCGCACCCCAGATCTCCCACACCGAAAAGTCGAACGCCAAGGAATGACACTGCGTCCACACCTGCCCCAACTCCAGCTCGGCGTCCAGTGCCTCCAGCAGCCGGGTCACGTTGTGATGGGGGATCGCCACCCCCTTGGGCACCCCGGTAGTGCCCGAGGTATAGATGAGGTAAGCGATATCGTCCGGGCCCGGCACCGGCAGCGCGGTGCTGGGTTGGCTGTCCACAGCGGCGTCATCGACATCGACGACCAGCAGATCACACCCGTCCAGCCGATCCGCCAGCTCGCCCGTAGTGAGCGCCGCGATCGGCGCCGCATCAGCAACCATGAACCCGATCCGCGCCGCCGGCGCCGCCGGATCGATCGGCAGATAAGCCGCCCCGGTCTTCAGCACCGCCAACATCGCCACGATCGCCTCAACCGACCGGGAAAACAGCAGCGCCACACACTCACCCGGGCCCACCCCATGGCCGGCCAAAAGGTGCGCCAACCGGTTAGCGGCCTCCTCCAGCTCCCGATACGTCACCGACACGCCCTCGAAGCTGATCGCCACCGCCTCCGGTGTGCGCGCCACCTGCGCGGCGAACAACACCGGAATCGACACCGGCACCGTCGCCGGCTGGGCCACCACCGCCCGATTACCCCACCCATCCAACCGTGCATGCTCAGCGGCATCCAACAGATCCACCGACGACAACGACCGCCCCGGATCGGCAGTCATCGCCACCAACACCCGCTCCAACCGCCCGATCAGCGCTTCGATGCTGTCCGCGTCGAAAACATCAGTGTCGAATTCGATGCGAAGGCCCAGTTCCTGGCCCGGCCCGGCTTGGAGCGTAAGCGGGTAGTGGTTGTACTCGCGGGTGGTGAACTCGGTGATGGCCAACCCGTCGGCGCCCAACGGCGCGGCGGTGTCGATCGGGAAGTTTTCGAACACGAAAAGGGTGTCGAACAGGTGTTCACGACCGGTGATGCGGTGAATGTCGCTTAGCGCCAGGTGCTGGTGCTCGAGGGTGTCGTTGTGGGCCCTTTGCAGCTGGTCCAGCAGGTCGGTGGTGGTGGTTGCCGGCGTGATGCGCGCCCGCACCGGCACCGTATTGATCAACAGGCCCACCATGGAGTCCGCGCCGAGCACCTCGGCTGGCCTACCCGAGACCGCGACGCCGAAGGCGACATCATGGTGGCCGGTCAGCGAGGTCAGCACTAACGCCCAGGCGCCCTGCAACACGATGTTAACCGTGGTGTGACATGAGCGCGCCAGCTCGCTGAGGGCGCGCGTGGTTTCCTCAGGCACCCGGAACGATTCAACGCCTCGCAGCCCTAGCCCTAACCGATCCGGCGGGCACACCAGTGTGGGGGTTTCAAAGCCGGCCAATACCTCGCGCCACGCCGCGTGGGCAGCATCAAGGTCGCGATCGGCCAGCCACGTAACAAACCTGCGATACGGCGCGGCCGCCGGCAACCGCTGCCCGTAATAGCTGGCGAAAATTTCCTGTAGCAGGATCGGCATCGACCAGCCATCGAGCACGACGTGGTGATTAGTCAGCACAAACCGGTGCCGATCTTCTGCAATGCGGATCAAAGCCGCTCGAAAGGCCGGCTGGTCGGCGAGGTCGCAGACCGCGGCGCGTTCGGCAGCACACACCCGCTGGGTCTGCGCATCGACATCGACGTCGGGGTCGCCGGCGTCCAGCTCGACATACCGCCAGGGCGCCACGGGATCAGCCGGGATGATCTGCACCGGTTGGTCAAACTGTCTAGAGAATCGGGCCGCCAGGTTCGGATGCCGGTTGACCACCGTGTCCAGCGCATCGCGCAGGCGCTGCGGGTCAAGGGCACCGGTCACGGTGATATCCAGTTGCGCCGCATACACATCGTCGCCACCCTGCGCGGTGCTGGCGTGAAAGAGCAGCCCCTGCTGCAAGGGGGTCAGCGGCAAAACGTCAGCGATCCGCATATTGCCGCTCGAGTTCGTCGATCTGCTGCTGGCTAAGACGGGCAAGCGCGATATCCGACGGGGTCAACCCGCCCCCACCAGATCGCACATGCGCGCAGATGCCGGCCAGAGCGTCAAACCACAACCGGCTCAACCGGCTGACCTGCGCGCGATCAAGCGCCGAGGGCGCCCACGTCCAGTTGGCATGCAGATGCGGGCCGGTGTCGGTGTCGACAGTGCCGGCATTCAGGTCCACGGTATGCATCAATGGCATGGGGAGCGCCCCCGCGGCGCTGGTCAACGACACGCCCTCCTGGCTAAAACGCCATAGATCATCGTAAAGCTCGGCCGCCCCTGCGCCCAGGCGCCCCAGATAGTTAAACCCGATCGGCGGATCCGACCCGGCCAGATCAACCTCGCGGTTCAAATAGCGCAGCACACCATAGGTCAAACCGTCCGGCAGGGCGCGAAGCTGCTCTTTGGCGTCCTTGATCACCGCCCCCAGCGCCGCCTCACCGGCCACCACCTGCGCCCAGGACAGCCCACCCACCGCCAACGACACCGGGTATTTAGTGGTAAACCACCCCACCGTGCGCGACAGGTCAACATCAGCGCCCAGCTCCTCCTGGCGCCCGTGACCCTCCACATCGATGCCGACCGGGGCGCCGCCAGTGCCCAAAAACTCCGCCACCGCCAACCCGAACGCGATCAACAAGATGTCGTGCACCCCGGCATGAAACGCCGCCGGCACCTCACCCAGCAGCATCCGGGTCATCTCAACATCATCTAGCGACACCGAGAGGTGCCCGGCGCTCACATACGTATCCACCGCCGGCTGCACCGCCGGCAGCGCGGCCGGCACCGCCGCCACCTGCCGCCACACCTCCGCCTGGCCCACAACTTCCGGGCAGCGTGCATGCTCGTCGAGCAGCGACGCCCACCGGGCAAACGACGTCCCCGCCGCCGGCAACACCACCTGCTGCCCACCGCGATGCTGAGCCCAGGCGATGTTGAGGTCCTCCAACACAATCCGCCAGGACACCCCATCGACGGCCAAATGGTGAACAATCAACACCAGCTGGCCGGTGGAGGCAACCCACAGCGCGCTCAGCATCACCCCGGCCGCCGGGTTCAACCGCGACCGCGCCCCCACCAGCGCCTCATCGGACAACACGTCCACCGCTTGCAGGCACCCGCGCGCATGAACCGAACCCGCCTCGGGCACCGTCAACGACCAGCCCCCGGCGCCGTCGTCATCGACGCGCAGCCGCAACATGGCATGCCGATCCAGCAAGGCCTGCAACACGACCACCACGTCGGCCTCGGTCACCCCCGTGGGAGCCTGCACCAGCACCGTCTGATTGAACTGCTCAACCGGGCCCTCCACGCCCTGCAGCCAACACATGATCGGGGTCGCCACCACCGGCCCGACACCCTCATCGACCGGGCCAGCCGCACCGCCGGCCACCCTGGCTACCCGGGCCAGCCGGGCCACGGTCTGCTCAACGAAAATATCCCGCGGCCGACACACCAGGCCCGCCGCACGGGCCCGCGCCACCACCTGCATCGATAGGATGCTGTCCCCGCCCAGGTCGAAGAATGAGTCGTCGACCCCGACCCGCTCCACGCCGAGCACCCGGGCGTAGATGCCGGCCAGGATATCCTCGGCGGGGCTGGCCGGGGCGCGATAACTATCGGCCTCCTGATATTCGGGTGCCGGTAGGGCGCTGGTGTCGAGTTTGCCGTTCGGTGTCAGCGGCAGCGCCGACACCACCACTACCGCCGCCGGAACCATGTAGGCGGGCAGCCGCTCGGCCAGCTGGGTGCGGCGTATCCCGGTCGGGTCCGCTGTTCCGGTGACATAGCCGACCAGGCGCTTATCGCCGGGGCGGTCCTCGCGGGCGATCACCACCGCCTGCTCCACCCCATCCAGCCCACTTAATGCTGCCTGGACTTCACCGAGCTCGATGCGATACCCGCGGATCTTGACCTGCTCATCAGCGCGCCCCACATACCGCAGCTGCCCATCAGCGCCCCAACACACCAGGTCCCCAGTGCGATACATCCGTGTACCTGGCGCTCCAGCGCCGCCGAACGGGCAGGCCACAAACCGCGACGCCGTCAAACCCGCCCGGCCCATATACCCACACCCCACCCCGGCACCGGCCACATACAACTCACCGACCACCCCCGCCGGCACCGGCTGCAACCATTTATCCAGCACAAACAACGCCGCCCCCGGCACCGGCGCACCGATCGGCGCCGCACCCGACCCCGGTGTCAGCGGCGCACTCATCGACGCATACACCGTGATTTCGGTCGGGCCGTAGGCGTTGATCATCACCCGCCCGGTCGCCCACCGGTCCACTACCTCGGCCGGGCAGGCCTCACCACCCAGCAGCAACGCCACCGAATCCAAACCCTCAGGTGAGAGCACCCCGGCCGCCGACGGGGTTTGGGTGAGCACATTGACGTGTTCGGTGACCAGTACGGCGTGGAAGTCGTCCGGTGAGCGCGCCACCGACTCGGGCACCACCACCAGCCGACCCCCACCCAACAGAGCAGCCCAGATCTCCCACACCGAGAAGTCGAAAGCATACGAGTGACACTGCGTCCACACCTGTGCCGCCGGCAGGTGTGTGGGCTGTGACGCCGCCAAGTGGGTCAGGTTGTGGTGGGTGATGGCCACCCCTTTGGGCACACCGGTAGTGCCCGAGGTGTAGATGAGGTAGGCGATGTCATCCACCGCGGGTGCCGGCAACGCTGTGCACGGGTGGGTGTGGATCGCGGGGTCTTCGACATCGATGACCAGCAGGTCGCACCCGCCCAGCCGCGACCGCAGGCTCGCCGTGGTGATCGCGGCGATCGGCGCGGCATCGGCCATCATGAACCCGATCCGGGCGTCGGGATGCATCGGATCGATCGCCAGGTAAGCCGCCCCGGTCTTCAAGACCGCCAGCATGGCCACGACGGCCTGGGCTGAGCGCTCCAACAGCAGCGCCACACACACCCCCGGGCCCGCCCCCTGGCCGGTCAGCAGGTGGGCCAACCGGTTAGCGGCCTCCTCAAGTTCGCGGTACGTCATGGAGCTGCCGTCGAAGGTCAGCGCCACCGCCTCCGGGGAGCGCTGCACGTGTTTGGCGAACAACACCGGAACCGACACCCCAGGGGGTGCAGGCTGGGTCAACGTTTCGCGGTTGCCGATCTCATCGAGGCGGGCGTGCTCGTCGGCATCGAGCACATCGATCGCCGACAGCCGCCGGGTGGGGTCGGCGGTCATGGCCTCCACCACCCGCTGTAACCGCTGGATCAGTGCACGGATGCTGGCGGTGTCGAACACGTCGGTGCGAAATTCCACCGTCCCGCCAATCCCGGCGGGCTCGCCGGCCTGGGTCCAGCGTTCCCCAAGGGAAAATGTCAGGTCCATGCGGGCGGTGTGGGTGTCCACCGGCAGCGGCGTGACCTGCAGATCACCCAAACCCAGCCCGGCGGCGGGGTCGCTGGTGTGCCCGGGGAAGTTCTGCCAAGCCAACGCCACCTGCACCAGCGGGTGATGGGTCAGGCTTCGAGTGGGGTTAAGCCGCTCCACGAGCACCTCAAAGGGCACGTCTTGGTGCTCATAGGCGGCCAGGCTGCGCCGCCGCACCTGGGCCAGCAGCTCGGCGACACTGGGATCCCCGGCCAGATCGACCCGCAGCACCAAGGTGTTGACGAAAAACCCGACCAGCTCATCCAGCGCGGGGTCGCGGCGCCCGGCGATCGGGAACCCGACGGCCACATCAGAACTCGCGCTGAGCCTGGCCAGCAGCACCGCCAGGGCAGCCTGCATCACCATGAAACTGGTCGCGTTGTGCTCACCGGCCAGTCCGCGCACCCGCTGCTGCAGCTGCGCCGGCCAGTCCACCGCCACCCGGGCGCCGCGCTGATCGGCAACCGGCGGGTAGGGCCGATCGGTGGGCAGATCAAGGTGTTCGGGCATCCCGACCAGGGCATCCTGCCAGTAGGAAAGCTGCGCGGCGATGCGGCTGTGGCCGTCGTCGAAATCACCAAACTGCGCGCGCTGCCACAGCGTGTAATCGACATACTGCACCGCCAACGGCGCCCAGTCGGGGGCCCGCCCCGCACACCGGCTGGCATAGGCCACCCCCAGATCAGCCACCAGCGGGGTGATCGACCAGCCGTCGGCGGCGATATGGTGCACCACGGCCACCAGCACGTGCTCGTCCTCGGCCACGCGGAAAAGCCGTGCCCGCAACGGGATCTCGGTGGCCAGGTCAAAACTGTGACGCGCCGTTTCCTCGATGGCCCCCTCCAGCCGGCTTAGCGGCCATGCGGTGGCATCAACGACCTGCCAGCCGAAATCGGCCCGCTCGGGGGCCACCACCACCTGTTGGGGGATGCCCTCGGGGGCGGCAATCAGGGTGCGCAGGCTCTCATGGCGGCCCACCACATCGGCCAGCGCCGCACCCAACGCATCGGCATCCAGGCGCCCGCGCAGGCGCAACGCCACCGCCATGTTGTAAACCGGGGAAGGTCCCTGCAATTGGTCGATGAACCACAACCGGCTCTGGGCAAACGACAACGGAACCACCGCCGGACGCTCACCAGCCACCAATGGCTCCAGCCGATTCGCATCCCCACCGATGCGGGGCGCCAACTGGGCGACCGTGGGCGCCTCGAACACGGCACGCACCGCAAGGCCGGCATCCAGGCCGGTGTTGACCGCGGCGACCAGGCGCATCGCCGACAGCGAATCCCCGCCCAGGTCGAAAAACGAGTCATCCACCCCGACGCGCTCCACGCCGAGGACCCGGGCGTAGATGCCGGCCAGGATCTCCTCGGTGGGGCTGGCCGGGGCGCGATAACGATCGACATCCTGGTACTCCGGTGCCGGCAGGGCGCGGGTGTCCAGTTTGCCGTTGACCGTCAACGGCAGCGCCTCGATCGCCACCACCGCGGCCGGCACCATATAGGCCGGCAGCCGCTCGGCCAGCGCGGCGCGCAGCACGCCCGGGTCGGCGGTGCCGGTGACATAACCCACCAGGCGTTTGTCGCCGGGGCGGTCCTCGCGGGCGATCACCACCGCCTGCCCCACCCCGTCCAGCCCGGCCAACACTGCGCGCACTTCGCCGAGCTCGATGCGATAGCCGCGGATCTTGACCTGCTCATCGGCGCGCCCCACATACCGCAGCTGCCCATCAGCACCCCAACACACCAGATCCCCGGTGCGATACATCCGCGCCCCCGGCCCCCCAAACGGACACGCCACAAACCGCGACGACGTCAACCCGGCCCGGCGCACATACCCACACCCCACGCCACGGCCGGCCACATACAACTCACCGGTCACACCGGCCGGCACCGCCCGCAACCACCCATCCAGCACAAACAACGCCGCCCCCGACACCGGCGCACCGATCGGCACCACACCCGACCCGGGTGTCAACGGCGCACTCCTGGACGCACACACCGTGGTCTCGGTCGGGCCGTAGGCGTTGACCATCACCCGTCCGGGCGCCCAGCGGTCCACCTCCTCGGCCGGGCAGGGCTCACCGGCCACCAGCAACGCCACCGATCCCAAACCCTTGGGCGAGAGCACCGCCACCGCCGAGGGGGTTTGGCTTAACACGCTGACCTGTTCGGCGACCAGCAAGGCGTGGAAGTCCTCGGGTGAGCCGGCCACCGACTCGGGCACCACCACCAGCCGCCCGCCATGCAACAGCGCGCCCCAGATCTCTTCAACTGAGGCGTCGAAGGCATAGGAATGCCACTGCGCCCACGCCTGTCCCGGCAGGTCGGTATCCAGCGGCCCCAACAGTTGGGTCACGTTGTGGTGGGTGATCGCCACCCCCTTGGGCACACCGGTGGTGCCCGAGGTGTAGATGAGGTAAGCGATATTGTCCGGGCCCGGCATCGGTAGTGCGGTGCTGGGTTGGCTGTCAACAGCGGGGTCGTTGACATCGATGACCAGCAGGTCGCACCCGTCCAGCTGCGGGCGCAGGCCCGCCGTGGTGATCGCGGCGATCGGCGCGGCATCGGCAACCATCAACCCGATCCGCGCCGCCGGCACCGCCGGATCGATCGGCACATACGCCGCCCCGGTCTTCAGCACCGCCAACATCGCCACGATCGCCTCAACCGACCGGGAAAACAGCAGCGCCACACACTCACCCGGGCCCACCCCATGGCCGGCCAAAAGGTGCGCCAACCGGTTAGCGGCGTCCTCGAGCTCGCGGTAGGTCCACAAACGCTCCCCGCAGCTGATCGCCACCGCCTCCGGTGTGCGCGCCACCTGCGTGGCGAACAACACCGGAATCGACACCGGCGCGGTCGCCGGCTGGGTCAACACCGCCCGATTACCCCACCCATCCAGGCGGGCGTGCTCAGCCTCATCGAGCAGATCGATCGACGAGAGCCGCCGGGTGGGGTCGGCGGTCATCGCC
This sequence comes from uncultured Actinomycetota bacterium, assembly GCA_963728815.1. Taxonomy (GTDB): domain Bacteria; phylum Actinomycetota; class Actinomycetes; order Mycobacteriales; family Mycobacteriaceae; genus Mycobacterium. The sequence goes on along the minus strand of CAVSLH010000002.1, from coordinate 18,484 downwards.
ACCAACACCCGCCGCCACCGCTCGATGAGGGCTTCGATGCTGTCCGCGTCGAACACGTCGGTGCGGAATTCCACCGCCCCGCCGATTCCGGCGGGCTCACCGGCCTGGGTCCAGCGTTCCCCAAGGGAAAATGTCAGGTCCATGCGGGCGGTGTGGGTGTCCACCGGCAGCGGCGTGACCTGCAGATCACCCAAACCCAGCCCGGCGGCGGGGTCGCTGGTTTGCCCGGGGAAGTTCTGCCAAGCCAACGCCACCTGCACCAGCGGGTGATGGGTCAGGCTTCGGGTCGGGTTGAGCCGCTCGACGAGCACCTCAAAGGGCACGTCTTGGTGCTCGTAGGCGGCCAGGCTGCGCCGCCGCACCTGGGCCAGCAGCTCGGCAACACTGGGATCCCCGGCCAGATCGACCCGCAGCACCAAGGTGTTGACGAAAAACCCGACCAGCTCATCCAGGGCGGGGTCGCGGCGCCCGGCGATCGGGAACCCGACGGCCACATCAGAACTCGCGCTGACCTTGGACAGCAGCACCGCCAGGGCGGCCTGCATCACCATGAAACTGGTCGCGTTGTGCTCACGGGCCACCCGAGCAACCTGCTGCTGCAGCCCCGCCTGCCATGCCACCGCCACCCGGGCGCCGCGCTGATCGGCAACCGGCGGGTAGGGCCGATCGGTGGGCAGATCAAGGTGTTCGGGCATCCCGACCAGGGCATCCTGCCAGTAGGCCAGCTGCGCGGCGATGGGGCTGTGGCCGTCGTCGAGATCACCCAGCTGCGCGCGCTGCCACAGCGTGTAATCGACATACTGCACCGCCAAATCGGCCCAGCCGGGGGCCCGCCCCGCACACCGGCTGGCATAGGCCACACCCAGATCACGCACCAGCGGGGTGATCGACCAGCCGTCGGCGGCGATATGGTGCACCACGGCCACCAGCACGTGATCATCGTCGGCGACACGGAAAAGCCGTGCCCGCAACGGGATCTCGGCTGCCAGGTCAAAACTGTAGCCGGTCGCCGCGTCGATGGCCTCAGCCAACCGGCTGGCCGGCCAGCCGGTGGCATCGACGACATCCCAACCGAAGTCGGCCCGCTCGCCCGGAACGACCAGCTGCTGAGGTATGCCCTCGGTCGCCGCAATCAGCGTGTGCAGGGTCTCATGGCGGCCCACCACATCGGCCAGCGCCGCACCCAACGCGTCGGCATCAAGCTTGCCGCGCAACCGTAACGCCACCGGCATGTTGTAAACCGGTGAGGGACCCTGCAATTGGTCGATGAACCACAACCGGCTCTGGGCAAACGACAACGGAACCACCGCGGGCCGCTCACCGGCCACCAATGGCTCACGCCGCCCCGCCTCCCCGCTGATGTGGGGCGCCAATTGGGCAACGGTGGGCGCGTCGAACAAGACGTGCACCGAAAGGTCGGTGTCCAGGCTGGTGTTGATCGCGGCGACCAGGCGCATCGCCGAAATGCTGTCGCCGCCCAGGTCGAAAAACGAGTCGTCGACGCCGACCCGCTTGACATCCAGTATCTGGGCGTAGATACCGGACAGGATCTCCTCGACCGCGTTGGCGGGGGCACGGTACCGATCGACACCCTGGTACTCCGGTGCCGGCAGGGCGCGGGCGTCGAGTTTGCCGTTGACCGTCATCGGCAACGTCTCCAAGACCACCACCGCGGCCGGCACCATATACGGCGGGAACCGGTCGGCCAGCGCGCTACGCACCCCGGCCGGGTCTGCTGTCCCCGTGACGTAGCCGACCAGACGCTTGTCGCCGGGGCTGGCTTCGCGGGCGATGACGACGGCCTGTTCCACGCCGTCCAGGGCGGTCAGTGCTGCCTGAATCTCGCCGAGTTCGATGCGGTACCCGCGGATCTTGACCTGCTCATCGGCGCGTCCCAGATATTGCAGCTGCCCATCGGCGCGCCAGCACACCAGATCCCCGGTGCGATACATACGCATTCCAGGCGCCCCGAACGGACACGCCGTGAACCGCGAGGCCGTCAAGCCCGCCCGACGCCAATACCCAACGCCCACACCGCGGCCGGCCAAATACAACTCACCGACCACACCGGCGGGCACCGGCCGCAACCACCCATCCAGCACAAAGAAGGCTGCCCCCGATACCGGCGAGCCGATCGGTGGCGCACCCGACCCCGCAGTCAACGGCGCACTCTTGGACGCCCACATCGTCGTCTCGGTGGGACCGTAGACGTTGATCATCACCCGCCCCGGCGCCCACCGATCTACCAGCTCGGCCGGGCAGGCCTCGGCGCCGATCACCAATGCCGCCGACTCCAAACCCTGCGGCGAGAGCGCCTTGACGGCAGACGGGGTTTGGGTGAGCACGGTGACCTGTTCACTGATCAGCAGGGCGTGGAAATCGTCCGGTGAGCGGGTCACCGACTCGGGCACCACCACCAGCCGCCCCCCATGCAACAGGGCTCCCCAGATCTCCCAGACCGAGAAGTCGAAGGCATAGGAGTGAAACTGCGTCCACACCTGTCCCGGAGCCAGGTCCAGCCCGGCATCGAGTGACTCGAACAGCTGAACCACGTTGTACTGCGTCACCGCAACGCCTTTGGGGACACCGGTGGTGCCCGAGGTATAGATGATGTGGGCGATATCGTCCGGGGCCGGCGTCGGTAACGCGGTGCTGGGCTGGGTGTCAACACGGGGGGCCCCGACATCACTGATATCGATGACCGGCAGCGCACACCCGTCCAGCCGGTCGGCCAGCCCAGAAGTGGTAACCGCGGCGATCGGCGCTGAGTCCTCGGTCATGAACTCGATCCGGGCCGGCGGATGCGCCGGATCGATCGGCAGATAGGCGGCCCCGGTCTTCAACACCGCCAAGATCGCCACGATCGCCTCAGCGGATCGGGTAAACAGCAGCGCCACACACTGCCCGGGGCCCGCCCCCTGGCTGGCCAGAAGGTGGGCCAACCGGTTGGCGGCCTCCTCGAGCTCGCGGTAGGTCCACGAACGCTCCCCGCAGCTGATCGCCGCCGCCTCCGGTGTGCGCGCCACCTGCGCGGCGAACAACACCGGAATCGACACCGGCGTGCTCGCCGGCTGGGTCAACACCGCCCGGTTGCCCCACCCATCCAGGCGGGCGTGCTCAGCCTCATCGAGCAGATCCACCGATGAGAGCCGCCGCCCCGGGTCGGCGGTCATCGCCACCAACACCGTCTCTAACCGCTCGATGAGTATTTCGATGCTTTCGGTGTCGAACACGTCGGTGTCGTATTCGAGGCGCAGGCCCAGTTCTTGACCAGGCATGGCTTGCATCGTCAGCGGGTAGTCGGTGGATTCGTGGCTGGTGAAGTCGGTGATGTTCAACCCGTCGACGCCTGACGATGCGCTGGTGTCGACCGGGTAGTTCTCAAACACGAACAGGGTGTCGAACAGTCGGTCGTGGCCGGTGATGCGGTGGATCTCGCTGAGCGCCAGGTGTTGGTGCTCAAGGGTCTTGGTGTGGGAGCGTTGCAGTTGGTCGAGTAGGTCGGCGGTGGTGGTTGCCGCGGTGATATCCGCGCGCACCGGCACCGTATTGATCAACAGGCCCACCATCGATTCCGCGCCGGGCACCTCGGCTGGCCGCCCCGAGACCACGACGCCGAAGGCGACATCGCGGTGGCCGCTCAGCCGCATCAGCAGCTGCGCCCAGGCACCCTGCAGCACGGTGTTGACGGTGGTGTGGTGCGAGCGGGCCAGCTCGGTAACCGCATGCGTGGTCTGCTCGGGCACCCGATGCGAGGTAACGCCTCGCCGCCCGAGCCCTGACTTCTGCGGCGGGCCGACGAGGGTGGGGGTGTCAAAACCCGCCAGCACCTCGCGCCACGCCGCGTGGGCGGCATCAAGATCTCGATCGGCCAGCCAGCTAATAAAGCTGCGATACGGCGCGGCCGCGGGCAGCCGCTGCCCGTGATAGCTGGCGAATATTTCCTGCAGCAGGATCGGCAGCGACCAACCATCGAGCACGGTGTGGTGATTGGTGAGCACAAACCGGTGCCGGTCTGGTGCGGTGCGAATCAACGCCACCCGAAAAGCCGGCGGGTGGGCCAGGTCGCAGACCGCGGCGCGTTCGGCGGCGCAGAGCTGCTCGATCAGCTCATCGGGGGCCCCCCACAGTTCGACGCCGCCGTCAAGATCGACATAGCGCCACCCCGCCACGGGATCAGCCGGGATGACCTGCACCGGCTCGTCGAACTGTTCGCAGAATCGGGCCGCCAGATGCGGATGCCGGTTGACCACCGCGTGCACCGCATCGCGCAGGCGCTGCGGGTCAAGGGCGCCGCTCACGGTGAAATCCAGCTGCACCGCGTACATATCGTCGCTGGCCTGCGCGGTGCTGGCGTGAAAGAGCAGCCCCTGCTGCAAGGGGGTCAGGGGGAGCACGTCGGCGATCCGGTCTTGCCGCTGCAGCTCATCGATCTGCTGCTGGCTAAGCCGGGCAGGCGCGATATCCGACGGCGTCAACCCGCCCCCACCATCTCGCACATGCGCGCAGATGCCGGCCAGCGCGTCCAACCACAGTTGGCTGAGCCGGCTGATCTGGGAGTGATCGACTGCCGAGGGCGCCCAGGTCCAGGTGGCGTGCAGGTGCGGGCCGGTGCCGGTGTCGAGGGTGCCGGCGTTGAGTGCCACGGTGTGGGTCAGCGGCATGGGTATCGCCGTGGCCGCGGCGGTGACCGACAAGCCGTCTTGGCTGAGTCGCCACAGATCATCGGATGCCTCGGCGGCCGCAGCACCCAGCCGTCCCAGGTAGTTAAACCCGATCGGCGGGTCGACCCCGGCCAGGTCAACCTCGCGGTTCAGGTAGCGCAGCAGACCGTAGGTGAGGCCGTCGGGGAGGGCGCGAAGCTGCTCTTTGGCCTCCTTGATCACCGCCCCCAGCACCGCCTCACCGGCCAGCACCTGCGCCCAGGACAGCCCACCAAGCGCCAACGACACCGGATACTTCGTGGTAAACCACCCCACCGTGCGCGACAAGTCCACATCAGCGGCCAGCTCCTCCTGGCGCCCGTGACCCTCCACATCGATACCGATCGGCGCGCCGCCGGTGCCCAAAAACTCGGCCACCGCCACCCCGAACGCGATCAACAAGATGTCGTGCACCCCGGCATGAAACGCCGCCGGCACCTCACCCAAAAGCATCCGGGTGGTCTCGGCATCCAGCGACACCGACAACTGCCCGGCCGTGGCAAACGTATCCACCGCGGGGCGCACCGCCGGCAACGCCGCCGGGGTCGCCGCCACCTGCCGCCACACCTGCGCCTGCTCCACGACTTGCGGGTGGTGCGCGTGCTCAGCCAGCAGCCACGCCCACCGGGCAAACGACGTCCCCGCCGCCGGCAACACCACCTGCCGCCCACCGCGATGCTGGGCCCAGGCGATGTTGAGGTCCTCCAACACAATCCGCCACGACACCCCATCGACGGCCAAATGGTGGACGATCAACACCAGCCGGCACGTGGAGACCACCCACAGCGCGCTCAGCATCACCCCGGCGGCCGGGTTCAACCGCGACCGCGCTTCCACCAGCGCCGCATCGGATAACACGTCCACCGATTGCAGGCACCCACCGGCGTTTAGCGAACCCGCCTCGGGCACCGTCAACGACCAGCCCCCGGCGCCGTCGTCGTCGACGCGCAGCCGCAACATGGCATGCCGATCCAGCAAGGCCTGCAACATGACCACCACGTCGGCCTCGGTCACCCCCGCGGGAGCCTGCAGCAGCACCGTCTGGTTGAACTCCTCCACCGGGCCATCCACGCTGCGCAGCCAACACATGATCGGGGTGGCCACCACCTGCCCGACGCCCTCATCGACCGGGCCAGCCGCACCGCCGGCCACCCCGGCCACCCGGGCCAGCCTGGCCACGGTCTGCTCGACGAAAATATCCCGCGGCCGACACATCAGACCGGCTGCCCGGGCGCGGGCCACCACCTGCATCGATAGGATGCTGTCCCCGCCCAGGTCGAAAAATGAGTCGTCGACCCCGACCCGCTCCAGCCCGAGGATCTGGGCGTAGATGCCGGCCAGGATCTCTTCCACGGCGTCGGCCGGGGCGCGGTACCGATCACCGTCGCGGTAGTCGGGTGCGGGCAGGACGCGGGTGTCCAGTTTGCCGTTGACCGTCAACGGCAGCGCTTCCAGCACGACCACCGCGACGGGCACCATGTACGCGGGTAGCCGCTCGGCCAGCTGTGCGCGTATCCCGGCGGGGTCGGCGGTGCCGGTGACATAGCCCACCAGGCGTTTGTCGCCGGGGCGGTCCTCGCGGGCGATCACCACCGCCTGGTCCACGCCGTCGAGCCCGGCCAGCGCCGCCTGGACTTCACCGCACTCGATGCGATACCCGCGGATCTTGACCTGCTCATCGGCGCGCCCCAGATACTGCAGCTGCCCGTCAGCACCCCAACACACCAGATCCCCGGTGCGATACATCCGCGCCCCGGGCGCCGCAAACGGACACGCCACGAACCGTGACGCGGTCAACCCGGTCCGGCCGACATATCCGATGCCCACCCCGGCACCGGCCACATACAACTCCCCGACCACACCGGCGGGCACCGGGCGCAACCACCCATCCAGCACAAACAGCGCGGCCCCTGCCACCGGCGACCCGATTGGCACCACACCCGACCCCGGCGTGAGCGGCGCACTGATCGCCACACACATCGTTGTCTCGGTGGGGCCGTAGGCGTTGACCATCACCCGCCCCGCCGCCCATTGATCCACCACCTCGGCCGGGCAAGCCTCACCGACCACCACCAACGCCGTCGACTCCAACCCCTGCGGGGAAAGTGCGGCCACCGCCGACGGGGTTTGGGTCAGCACGCTGACCTGTTCGGTCACCAGTAAGGCGTGGAAGTCCTCCGGTGAGCCGGCCACATCCTCGGCCACCACCACCAGCCGACCCCCCCGCAACAGGGCGCCCCAGATCTCCCACACCGAGACGTCGAAGGCCAAGGAATGACACAGCGGCCACACCCCCGGGCGCGGCAGGCCGGCATCCAACGGCTCCAACAGCTGGGTCACGTTGCGATGGGTGATCGCGACGCCTTTGGGGACTCCGGTGGTGCCCGAGGTGTAGATGAGGTAGGCGAAGTCATCTGCCGCGGGTGCCGGTAATGCGGTGGTGGGTTGGGTGTCCGGCGCGGGATCGTTGATATCGATGACCGGCAGATCATGCCCGTCCAGCCGCGACCGCAAGTCCGTCGCGGAGATCGCGGCCACCGGCGCGGCATCCTCGAGCACGAACCGGATGCGGGCCGCCGGCACCGCCGAGTCGATCGGCAGATACGCCGCCCCGGTCTTGAGCACCGCCAGCATCGCGACGATGGCGTCGGCGGACCGGGTAAACAGCAGCGCCACACACTTACCGGGGCCCGCGCCCTGGGCGGCTAGCAGGTGGGCTAAGCGGTTCGCGGCCCCATCGAGGTCGCGGTACGTCATGGACCGGCTGCCGGAGCTGATCGCCACCGCCTCGGGGGTGCGGGCGACTTGCGCGTCGAACAATGCTGGCATTGACACTCCGGTCGCGGGCTGGGTCAACACCGCGCGGTTGCCGATCTCATCGAGCCGGGCGTGCTCATCGGCATCGAGCACATCGATCGCCGACAGCCGCCGGGTGGGGTCGGCGGTCATGGCCTCCACCACCCGCTGTAACCGCTGGATCAGTGTTTGGATGCTGGCGGTGTCGAACACGTCGGTGCGAAATTCCACCGTCCCGCCGATCCCGGCGGGCTCACCGGCCTCGCTCCAGCGCTCGGCCAACGAAAACGACAGGTCCATGCGGGCGGTGTGGGTGTCCAGCGGCATCTGGGTGACCTGCAGATCACCCAAGGTCAACCCGGCGGCGGGGTCGCTGGTGTGCCCGGGCAGGTTCTGCCAGGCCAACGCCACCTGCACCAGCGGGTGATGCGCCAGGGATCGGGTCGGGTTAAGCCGCTCGACGAGCACCTCAAAGGGCACGTCTTGGTGCTCGTAGGCGGCCAGGCTGCGCTGTCGCACCTGGGCCAGCAGCTCGGCGACACTGGGATCCCCGGCCACATCGACCCGCAGCACCAAGGTGTTGACGAAAAACCCGACCAGCTCATCCAGCGCGGGGTCGCGGCGCCCGGCGATCGGGAACCCGACGGCCACCTCGGGGCTGGCGCTGATCTTGGACAGCAGCACCGCCAGGGCGGCCTGGATCACCATGAAACTGGTGGCGCTGTGCTCACCGGCCACCGCGCGCACCCGCTGCTGCAGCTGCACGGGCCAGTCGACTGTCACACTGGCGCCGCGGTGATCCGCAATCAGCGGGTAGGGCCGATCGGTGGGCAGCAGCAGCCGCTCGGGCATCCCGGCCAGCGCATCCTCCCAAAACCCCAACTGCGCGGCGATGGGGCTGTGGCCGTCGGCCAGATCACCAAACTGCGCGCGCTGCCACAGCGTGTAATCGACATACTGCACCGCCAACGGCGCCCAGCCGAGGGCTTGCCCCGCACACCGGCTGGCATAGGCCACACCCAGATCACGCACCAGCGGGGTGATCGACCAGCCGTCGGCGGCGATATGGTGCACCACGGCCACCAGCACGTGCTCGTCGTCGGCGACACGGAAAAGCCGTGCCCGCAACGGGATCTCGGTGGCCAGGTCAAACGTGTGCCACGTCGCGGTGTCGATGGCCTCCTGCAGCCGGCTTGCCGGCCATGTGGTGGCATCAACCACGTCCCAGCCGAAGTTGGCCCCCTCGGGGGCTACCACCACCTGTTGGGGGATCCCGTCGGGTGCGGCAATCAGGGTACGCAGGCTCTCATGGCGGCCCACCACATCGGCGAGCGCCGCACCCAAGGCCTCGACATCTAGGGGCCCGCCGATCCGAAGCGCGGCCGTCATGTTGTAGACCGGGGAGGGCCCCTGCAACTGGTCAAGGAACCACAACCGGGATTGGGCAAACGACAGCGGAACCACCGCGGGCCGCTGGCCGGCCACCAACGGCTCAAGCCGACCTTCATCACCACCGATTCGGGGCGCCAACTGGGCCACCGTGGGCGCGTCGAACAAGGTGCGCACCGCAAGGCCGGCATCCAAAGATTTGTTGATCGCGGCGACCAGACGCATTGCGGAAAGCGAATCCCCGCCCAGGTCGAAGAATGAGTCGTCGACACCGACCCGCTCGAGCCCGAGGACGTGGGCGTAGATGCCGGCCAGGACTTCATCGACTGGGCCGGCCGGGGCGCGGTAATGATCGGTGTCGTGGTAGTCCGGTGCCGGCAGGGCGCGGGTGTCGAGTTTGCCGTTGACCGTCAGCGGCAGCGCGTCGATCACCACCACCGCGGCCGGCACCATGTAGGTCGGGAGCCGCTGGGCCAGCTGGGCGCGGATCTGGGCCGGGTCGGCGGTGCCGGTGATATAGCCGATCAGGTGTTTGTCGCCGGGGCGGTCCTCGCGGGCGATCACCACCGCCTGCTTGACCCCGTCGAGCCCGGCCAGGGCTGCCTGGACTTCACCGAGTTCGATGCGATACCCGCGGATCTTGACCTGCTCATCGCCGCGCCCGAGGTATTGCAGCTGCCCATCGGCGCCCCACCGCACCAGATCGCCGGTGCGATACATACGCATTCCAGGCGCCCCGGTTCCGCCGAACGGGCAGGCCACAAACCGCGACGCGGTCAACCCGGCCCGGCGCCAATACCCACACCCCACGCCACGGCCGGCCACATACAACTCACCGACCACACCGGCCGGCGCCGGGCGTAACCACTCGTCGAGGACAAACAAGGCCGCCCCAGCCACCGGCGCACCGATCGGCACCACCCCCGACCCCAGTGTCAGCGGCGCACTGATCGACGCATACACCGTCGCCTCGGTGGGACCGTAGGCGTTGATCATCACCCGCCCGGGCGCCCACCGATCCACCAGCTCAGGCGGGCAGGCCTCGCCGGCCACCACCAACGCCGTCGACTCCAAACCCCGCGGCGAGAGCATCCCCACCGCCGACGGGGTTTGGCTTAACACGGTGACGTGTTCGGCAACCAGCAGGGCGTGGAAGTCATCGGGTGATCCGGCCACCACTTCGGGCACCACCACCAGCCGCCCACCGTGCAGCAGCGCACCGAAGATCTCCCACACCGAGACGTCGAAGCTATAAGAGTGCCACTGCGTCCACACCTGCCCCGGTCCCGATGGCAGGCCGGCGTCCAGTGAGTCGAACAGCCGGGGCACGTTGTGGTGGGTGACGGCCACCCCTTTAGGCACACCGGTGGTGCCCGAGGTGTAGATGATGTAGGCGATGTCCTCGGGGGCCGGCGCCGACAGTGCGGTGCTGGGTTGGGTGTCGACAGCGGGGTCGTTTACATCGATGACCCGCAGGTCACACCCATGCAGCCGATCGGCCAGCCCGGTGGTGGTGATGGCGGCGATCGGCGCGGCATCGGCAACCATGAACCCGATGCGCGCCATCGGTAGCGCCGGGTCGATCGGCAGATAGGCCGCTCCGGTTTTCAGCACCGCCAGAATCGCCACGATCGCCTCAGCCGACCGGGAAAACAGCAGGGCCACACACTCGCCCTGCCCCACACCCTGACCGGCCAAAAGGTGTGCCAACCGGTTCGCGGCCTCCTCAAGTTCGCGGTAGGTCATGGAGCGGCCTTCGCAGCTGATCGCCACCGCCTCGGGGGTGCGCGCGACTTGTTCGGCGAACAACACCGGGATCGACACCCTGCTCGCGGGCTGGGTCAATACCGCCCGGTTGCCCCACCCATCCACGCGGGCGTGCTCACCGGCATCCAGCACATCCATCGACGACAGCCGCCGTGTCGGGTCGGCGGCCATCGCCACCAACACCCGCTTGAACCGCGCGATCAAAGGCTCGATGCGTTCCGCGTCGAACACGTCGGTGTCGAATTCGACGCGAAGGCCCAGCTCGCTGCCGGGCAACACTTGCATCGCAAGCGGGTAGTGGTTGTATTCGCGGTTGCTGAACTCGGTGATCGCCAACCCGTCGACACCCACCAACGCGGCGGTGTCGACCGGGTAGTTCTCGAACACGAACAGGGTGTCGAACAACTGGTCTCGACCGGTGACCCGGTGGATCTCGCTCAGCGCCAGGTGCTGGTGCTCGAGCGTGTGATTGTGGGCGCGTTGCAGTTGGTCGAGCAGGTCTGCGGTGGTGGTTGCGGCGGTGATGTTGGCCCGCACCGGCACCGTGTTGATCAGCAGGCCGACCATCGATTCCGCGCCGGCCACCTCGGCTGGCCGCCCCGAGACGGCGACGCCGAAGGCGACATCATGCTGGCCGGTCAGCGAGGCGAGCAGCCGCGCCCAGGCGCCCTGTAGCACGGTGTTGACGGTGGTGTGATGCGAGCGGGCCAGCTCGCTAAGGGCCCGCGTGGTCTGTTCCGGCAGCCGAAACGATTCAACGCCTCGCCGCCCGAGCCCCACCCGCCCTGGCGGGCCCACCAAGGTGGGGGTGTCAAAACCGGCGAGCACCTCGCGCCAGGCCGCGTGAGCGGCAGCAACGTCTCGATCGGCCAGCCAGGTGACAAACCTGCGATACGGCGCGGCCGCGGGCAGCCGCTGCCCGTGATAGCTGGCGAATATTTCCTGCAGCAGGATCGGCAGCGACCAACCATCCACCACGGTGTGGTGAACGGTCAGAACAATCCGGTGCCGGTCTGCTGCGGTGCGGATCAAAGCCACCCGAAAAGCCGGCTGGTCGGCAAATTCGCAGACCGCGGCGCGTTCGGCAGCACACACCCGCTGGATCTGCTCATCGAGGTCGACGCCGTCGGCGCCCAGTTCGACATACCGCCACCCCGCCGCGGGATCAGCGGGAATGATCTGCACCGGGTCGTCGAACTGTTCGCAGAATCGAGCGGCCAGGTTGGGATGCCGGTTAACCACCCCGTGCACCGCATCGCGCAGCCGGTGCTGATCGAGGGCGCCGGTCACGGTGATATCCAGCTGCACCGCATATAGATCGTCGTCGGGGCCCTGCGCGGTTCTGGTGTGGAAGAGCAGTCCCTGCTGCAGGGGGGTCAACGGCAAAATATCGGCGATCTGGTATTGCCGCTGCAGCTCATCGATCTGCTGCTGGCTCAGCCGGGCAGGTGCGATATCCGACGGCGTCAACCCGCCCCCACCGCCTCGCACATGCGCGCAGATACCGGCCAGGGCCTCAAACCACAACCGGCCCAGCCGGCTGACCTGCGCGCGATCCAGTGCCGAGGACGCCCACGTCCAGTCGGCGTGCAGGTGCGGGCCGGTGTCAGTGTCGACGGTGCTGGCGTTGAGTGCCACGGTGTGGGTCAGCGGCATGGGTATCGCCGTGGCCGCGGCGGTGACCGACAAGCCGTCCTGGCTGAGTCGCCACAGATCATCGGATCCCTCGGCGGCCGCGCCGCCCAGCCGTCCCAGATAGTTAAACCCGATCGGCGGATCAGACCCGGCCAGGTCAACCTCGGGGTTCAAATAGCGCAGCACACCGTAGGTCAAACCGTCCGGCAGGGCGCGAAGCTGCTCTTTGGCGTCCTTGATCACCGCCCCCAGCGCCGCCTCACCGGCCAACACCTGCGCCCAGGACAGCCCACCCAGCGCCAACGACACCGGATACTTGGTGGTAAACCACCCCACCGTGTGCGACAAGTCCACATCGGCGCCCAGCTCCTCCTGGCGCCCGTGACCCTCCACATCGATGCCGATCGGCGCGCCGCCGGTGCCCAAAAACTGCGCGCACGCCAACCCGAACGCGATCAACAAGATCTCGTGTATCCCGGCATGAAACGCCGCGGGCACCTCACCCAGCAGCATCCGGGTGGTCTCGGCATCCAGCGACACCGACAACTGCCCGGCCGTGGCAAACGTATCCACCGCGGGTTGCAGCGCCGCCGGGGTCGCCGCCACCTGCCGCCACGCCTGCGCCTGCTCCACGACTTGCGGCTGGCGCGCATGCTCAGCCAGCAGCTCCGCCCACCGGGCAAACGACGTCCCCGCCGCCAGCAGGGCTACGGGTTGTCCGATGTGATGTTGGGCCCAGGCGATGTTGAGGTCTTCGAGCAAGATCCGCCAGGACACCCCGTCGACGGCCAAATGGTGAACGATCAACACCAGCTGGCCCGCCGAGGAAACCCACAGCGCGCTCAGCATCACCCCGGCGGCCGGGTTCAACCGCGACCGCGCCCCCACCAGCGCCCCATCGGATAACACGTCCACCGAGTGCACGCACCGCTTTGCGCGTCGACCCAACCCGCCTCGGGCGCCGTAGTGACCAGCCCCCGGCCTCGTCGTCGTCGACGCGCAGCCGCAACATGGCATGCCGATCCAGCAAGGCCTGCAACATGACCACCACGTCGGCCTCGGTCACCCCCGCGGGAGCCTGCAGCAGCACCGTCTGGTTGAACTGCTCAACCGGGCCCTCCACGCCCTGCAGCCAACACATGATCGGGGTCGCGACCACCGGCCCGATGCCCTCATCGACCGGGCCACCCGCACCGCCGGCCACCCCGACCACCCGGGCCAGCCGGGCCACGGTCTGCTCGACGAAGATGTCGCGCGGGCGACACACCAGGCCCGCCGCACGGGCCCGTGAGGCCACCTGCATCGACAAAATGCTGTCCCCGCCCAGCTCGAAAAACGAGTCATCGACGCCGACACGTTGCATACCGAGGACTTGGGCGTAGATGCCGGCCAGGATCTCCTCGGTGGGGCTGGCCGGGGCGCGGTAACGATCGGTGTCCTGGTACTCCGGTGCGGGCAGGGCGCGGGTGTCGAGTTTGCCGTTGACCGTCAACGGCAGCGCCGGCATCACCACCACCGCGGCCGGCACCATATAGGCCGGCAGCCGCTCGGCCAGCGCGGCGCGCAGCCCGCCCGGGTCCACGGTCCCGGTCACATAACCCACCAGGCGCTTATCACCGGGACGGTCCTCGCGGGCGATCACCACCGCCTGCCCCACCCCGTCCAGCCCGGCCAACACCGCGCGCACCTCACCGCACTCGATGCGATACCCGCGGATCTTGACCTGCTCATCGGCGCGCCCCAGATACTGCAGCTGCCCATCGGCGCCCCAACACACCAGATCCCCGGTGCGATACATCCGCGCCCCCGGCGCTCCCGGCCCCCCGAACGGACACGCCACAAACCGCGACGACGTCAACCCCGCCCGGCCCACATACCCATACCCCACCCCGGCACCGGCCACATACAACTCGCCCACCACACCCGGCGGGCACCGGGCGCAACCACCCATCCAGCACAAAAAACCCAAGATGGGCCAACGGCACCCCGATCGGGCTGACATTACTGTCAACATCGCCGACGACGATCTCGCGGAACGAGGCATGCACCGTCGTCTCGGTAATGCCATACATGTTGATCAACCGCGGTGATCCCGGGTGGTCGTCCAGCCACGTCCCAAGACGCTGCGGCTCCAACGCTTCGCCGCCGAACACCACCGCCTCAAGCTTGAGCTGAGATCCCGATTCGGACTGCAACGCGTCGACGGATTGCAGCGCATAAAACGCCGACGGGGTCTGACTCAAAACACAGACCTGTTCGGCGACCAGCAAGGCGTGGAAATCTTCCGGTGAACGCGCCACCGACTCGGGCACCACCACCAGCCGCCCACCATGTAACAGGGCGCCGAAAATCTCCCAGACCGAGAAATCGAACGCCAAGGAATGACACTGCGTCCACGCCTGACCCGGCGACAGCTCCAAGCCGGCATCGAGCGCGTCCAGCAGCCGGGCCACGTTGCGGTGGGGGATCGCCACCCCCTTAGGCACACCCGTCGTGCCCGAGGTGTAGATGAGGTAAGCGATGTCATCGGGGGCCGGCACCGGCAAGGCCGTGCTCGGTTGGCTGTCAACAGCGGGGTCATCGACATCGATGACCAACAACTCATGCCCATCCAGCCGATCCGCCAGCTCGCCCGTAGTGAGCGCCGCGATCGGCGCCGCATCGGCGAGCACGAACTCCATCCGCGCATCGGGCACCGCCGGATCAATCGGCACATACGCCGCCCCGGTCTTGAGCACCGCCAACATCGCCACGATCGCCTCAACCGACCGGGAAAACAGCAGCGCCACACACGCACCCGGGCCCACACCCCTGACCGGCCAACAAGTGCGCCAACCGATTAGCGGCCTCATCCAGCTCCCGGTACGTCACTGACACGCCCTCGAAGGTCACCGCCACCGCCTCCGGCGTGCGCGCCACCTGCGCGGCAAACAACCCCGGAATCGACACCGGCACGGTCGCCGGCAGGGTCAACACCGCCCGATTACCCCACCCATCCAGGCGAGCATGCTCAGCGGTCATCCAACAAATCCACCGACGACAACGACCGCCCCGGATCGGCAGTCATCGCCACCAACACCCGCTCCAACCGCTGCTACCAAATCGCGGACATCGCAATCCGAAAACAATTGCCCAGCACCGGCCGTGTTGAGAAAAAGCTGGTCATCGGCCCTAATAAACCACAGCTCAAGCTGATCCTCGAAGCCAGAATGGGTCACGGCGCCCGATCCCGCAGCGCCAGCAAAATCCGCTAAACGTGTAGTCGGAATGAAATTAACAACTACCCGATTCGGGGCCTCTTCGGAGCCGCGGAGACGCGCCTTCTTCTCAAGAACGTGCACGGGGAACCGCTGATGCTGCAGCGCTTCTTGCATTCGCGTGTCGACATGTTGACAAAAACCAGCAACCGTAGACCCCGGCGAAGCTTTCAACACCAGTGGTACCACCCCGGAAATCATTCCGGGCACCGTCTGTGCCTCCGGACGCACACGCCTGGTTACCGGAAAATCGAGACACGACCTCCGAACCCTCGACGTCGCACCCACGCACCAGCAGCGCGCACGCCGCAGTAATCACCGACGCTCGACGCACCCCCAACGCCTGCGACAACTCGGCGGATCTCGGCAACGACGAATGGGTCCAATTGAACCGGCGCAGAAGCCTCACCGGGATCACGCCCGCCCGCGGCGTGCGCCAACCGATAACGCGGTTCGCTTTCCGACGGAAGGTTCCTCGTCCAATAGGCCTGATCATCGAGATAATCGGTGGACGCTTCGTATTCTAACTCGCAATCAATCAGATCACTCAGCGACCCAAAAAAAGCAGGAGGAACCGACGCGCCAGTAGCAATTGCAGAATAGACAGCTGCGATCCGATGACAAATAAGAGCAATGCCGATTCCGTCTATCACTATATGATGGCAGCACACGAACAAATAAAATTCATCTACCCGTGTCTGCAACAACGCAAATTTGAATAGCGGGCCACTAAGCGGCATCGGCGTGCGTTGGATCGATGACGCTAGCCGATAGGCGTCCCGTGCAGGATCCTGCGAGCCCATGAGATCATAGCGGGCAAGCTCAACGTCCGGGTAATCAACCACCTTTTGGAAAACCTGGCCATCGACCTCGAAAAAGGCAGCTCTAAGTGGTTCGGCCTCGCGCACAACTTGACGGACCGCCAACTCGAGCAACCCAGGCTCTAAAGCGCCCTCGATTCGCCCAAGCAAGCCCAGCTGCCACTTCGCACCGAAGCGACCCGTTTCCTCCGCAAACCATATGTCTAGCTGTCCGCGCGTCAGCGGAAGTGTCCGGTCATCAAGTTCCATCGGACTCTCCACCGCAAAAGCCCCCCTTTACTTCACGACCCGCGTACCTAACCCGTTCAATAGCCCGGCCCTTTACTTATCAAAGGCCCGGCCTTCTGCCAGCCTCTCGCGCAGACTCTTCGGCCGTATATCGGTCCAGTTTTGTTCGATGTAATCCAGACACGCGGCGCGGTCCGCTTCGCCGTAAACCACCCGCCAGCCGGCTGGAACATCGGCGAAGGCCGGCCACAAGCTGTGTTGCTCCTCGTCGTTGACCAAGACGAAAAAGCTGCCTGCGTCGTCGTCGAACGGATTGATGCTCACTAGCTCTCCAGGCCATCTAGTCGACATGAGTGGAACACCGTTTTAAACCTACAGGAGGCTAACAGCGTCGTTGGCAAGTTTCGACAAAGTGTCCTGGATGTGACCAATCGCGCAGACCCAGTGACTTCCGGTGCCGTGACCTGCAGCGATGGATGTGGCTGTAGCGTTTCGCTACCGCGCAGGCACGCGCCTCTCGAGGACGATGAACGTTTGGTTTTCGGTGCTCGTTGGTGCCGCGAGCGAACACCACCTCGATGCCGCTGCTCATCCAGCGGCGCTTCGATAGCCAGATCGGAGAATTCATAGCCGAGGATGTTTCGTCAACCTGAGCAAGCTCGATGGTGGCGTCATTCATGGTCGACCGATGGCGATCAACTTCAAGCGAAGCTACGGATGGAACCGCACCCAGCCCCACCGGCATCAACGGCGCCCGAACCTGGTGCGGACATGGCGTCTTCGCCCACAACCTCGTCAAAATCAGTGTCCTGGCCGCATGAAACCCGCCACCACAATCGACCCGGCAACCTCAACCAGCCGGCACCGCCGATCGCCATCATCCCGGCGACCCTTCTCAGGTCAGTAGCTAGGATCGGCTGATGAGCGATACCGCGCCTACCGTACTGCCGCCCGGGCCTCCGCTTCCCCTGCTGGCGCAGTCCGCATTGATGGTGGGCTACGGGTTACGCTTTTTGACCGCATGTCAGCGCCGCTACGGCGACGTGTTCACGCTGCGTGAACCGGTGAAGGGCACGGTGGTGTATCTTGCGGATCCCGGCGACATCAAGACGGTGTACGCCGGCGACCCGCGGGTCTTTCATGCCGGCGAAGCGAACTCGATCTTGAGGGGGCTGCTCGGCAACAACTCTCTGTTTGTGCTCGACGAGGACGTGCACCGCGACCAGCGTGCTCTGATGGTGCCGGCGTTTCATCGCGACGCCGTCGCGCACCAGGCCGGTCCGATGGCCGAGATCGCTGCTGCGAACATCGCCGGGTGGCCGGTGGGCAAAAGCTTCCCGGTGGCGCCCAAACTGGCCGAGATCACGCTCGAGGTGATCCTGCGGACGGTCATTGGCGCCACCGACCCGGCCCGGCTGGCCGCGCTGCGCGAGGTCATGCCGCGGCTGCTGTACCTGAGTCCGTGGGAAACGCTGGCGGTTGCGAAGCCGAACCTGCAGCGCCGTCGCGCGTGGCGAGGGCTGCGCCGGCGAATCGCAGAAGCCGACGCCCTGCTCTACGCCGAGATCGCCGACCGTCGCGCCGACCCCAACCTGGCTGCGCGCACCGATGTGCTGGCCATGCTGGTCCGCGCCGCCGACGACGACGGACGCACGATGACCGACCGCGAACTGCGCGACCAGCTCATGACGCTGATCGGGGCCGGACACGAGACCACCGCGTCGGGGCTGTCCTGGGCGCTGGAGCGGCTGACGCGCCACCCGGCCGCGCTGGCCAAGGCGGTGCGGGCCGCCGATGCCAGCGCGGCGGGCGATCCGGCCGGCGACGAGTACCTCGACGCGGTAATAAAGGAGACGCTGCGGATCCGTCCGGTGGTGTTCACCTCGGG
>CAVSLH010000001.1:0-359521 GCA_963728815.1 uncultured Actinomycetota bacterium | reverse complement strand
ACAGCGCGGTTCGCACCCCACGGCCCGGGATCACCCAGCGGCCTCAGCGCCAGTTGCCATCTCATGGCGCAGACCAAGCGCAACCGCGAGGACCGAGCGCGTAGGAAACGGGGCCTAGGTTGCTCTAGCCCTTCGCCGCCCGCTGCGGGGCGGGGACTACCACCACAGGGCACCGCGAATGGGAGACAACCTGGTGGCTGACGGAGCCAAGCATCGTCCCGACGAATCCACCGTGTCCGTGAGAGCCTGTCCGTGACGGTCCTCGGCCACGAGGTCGATACCGGCATCAGCGCCCCACCGATCAGGCCACTCACCCCACAGCCATACCCGGCGAAGCTCGCGCGCGTAGACCGGATCATGCGTGAGGAACCATGTGGGCGCTACGGCGCTCGGGGTCATCAGCGGGAAGCCCGTGCTCTTCACTGCGATGGCCGATTACTCCGCGTTCTCGTTACAGCCGTTGGCTGCACACTTCGGATTCTCGATTAGCTGAAAGAGACACACCAATGACCACGATCTACTTCGCGACCAACCACGCCACGGCCATCCCGCTGATGCAGGGCGCCTACCGGGGCGAGGTCGAGTTGCCCTTGGGCTACATCGACACGCCCAACCAGGGCAACCGGCTGCCCGAGGACGTGCTGTGGTGCATGGACGACGCCGCACGCATGGCCAACGCAATGCTGGACAAGGTGAGGATCTAAAGGCACTCGCGCTAGGCAGAAGACATCCACGAACCGCAGAATGTCAGTCGTCCGGCTCGTCCAAGTCGTCGTCGAAGGGATCATCGGCTGGGTCAAAGACGTCGGCCTCGTCGTCCTCCAGCAGCTCCGAGGCCTCGTCCTCACCCTTCATCTTGCGCACGATCTCCGGCCACATTGACTCCGGCACAGTGGATTTGACTCGCGTTGATAATCCGATTAATCTGCACCAACATGTCGGCCATGCTGGTACCACTAGCGCGAGATTCGATAAGGGACTTGGAGCCGACCGGCAGCGATCATGGCGGTGTTCACATCTACCTTCGTGTCGGGATCGACGAGAGTCTCATAGCCCTTGACCATGACGTCTCGTAGAAGGCCATCGGCGTAATCGCGGTGGCCACCCCTTCGACGAAGTCGACGCTGTTCTCCTTCGCCCGGCGCTCCAGGATCTCCCGGTAGGTGGCCCTAGCGACATTCTGCACGGGGTAGTGCCTGGCGCAGTGGTTCCGGATCGAATCGATGGTACCCGGTCCCGCTTGTCGAGCCTGGCGTTGCCTTCCTCTAGAGCCCGTTGGATCATGGCGTAGCTGGCTCCAGCGGCCAGCATTTCGTTGACCTTCGTGCGCGAGTCGTCGTTGCGGCACACACGGCAACGGGGTTCGAGATGAAACCCGTTGCGCGGGGCCAGCTCCACCGACCCGACGATCTCCTCTATGGGGGCGGCGACCGCCTGGGACAGGGCCATGCTTCTTGCTCCTCCATCCTCGTCGGCCACGGCCGACCTGGTATCAGTTTCCCAGAATGAGGACCGATGCGGCAGTTAAGAACCTGGCTTTCTGCGGTACTTCGCGGTACTTGCGCATACATGACGAGCAGCTCTGGTCTCCGCCGAGAGCTGCCCTTGCTGAGTCAGTGAGGATGCGGAACCGGAGTGCTCGATCGAGCAAAACGGGGTCCGGGCCCCACGGTGTTAATTGTAATTCGCTAATAAGCCGCGCCTCTCCAAGAGCTGCGGAGGACCTGCCTAGTGGCTGCCCAGGTAGATCAACGCCAGCCCGGTTGTGTTCGTGGCTGTGACGGCCTCGCAGGGCCGTTTAACGCCGTTCAGCTCGACGCCGACGAATCCGTATGACCCGATGGGGTCTTCGGAATCCATAACGGAGGATCTCGTCGGCGGCATCCGTGGTGTGGTAGATCATCTGTCCATAGAGCGGGTCGCACTCACCATATGCGCGCACCCCCTTAAGGGGGTGCGCAATGCAATGGGCAAGAGATACCTAGTTAAGGAGTCAGGGACAACCTTTAGGCATATCTCTTCTCAGATTTAAGAGAACCAGCCGCCAAAACCGATATACAGGAATTTATCATGAAGTAATTTGCAAATCGAGACTATATCTAGACGTTCAGCTGTGGAACTCGATGTCACCACCGTGCCTATATACCTAGGCGCATTTCCCTATCCACGGTTCGGCCTCCCTTGTTGACCTTGGCTGCTGCTCCGCTATTGCCTGGTTGTCATAGTCGAAAATGCCCCTGAGCAGGGGTTAGTCGGTTCAGTTCCCTACTTATCAAGAGTAGTGGCCCGGTTGGAGGTTGTCCCGGGTCTCGTAGAACTTGAGGTGGCGGTCCCCCGCTCGAGACCTGCCGTGTGGTAGGTGTCGGGCGTCCGCCAAGACACACCAACAGCAAGGGGACCGCCATGAAGAAGAGTAGCCAGATCCAGTCCGCGGACGCGACCGCCATCCCGCAGTGCGTCAGTGTGGCGATGGCGGAGATCGCCGAGAACATGCACGAGGGGCTTTTGGCCCTGGCCGTGGGTGCGGGCCTGCAGGTGATGGCGGCGTTGATGGAGGCCGACGTGAGCGCGCTGGCCGGGCCGAAGGGCAAGCATGATGCGACGCGGACGGCGGTGCGGCACGGCCGTGAGCGCGGGTCGGTGACCCTGGGCGGGCGGCGGGTGGCGATCACCCGCCCTCGGGTGCGGGCGGCCGGCGGGTCCGGTGAGCTGCCGATCGCGTCGTATGAGCTGTTCAGCTCGACTGAGATTCTGGGCAAGATGGCGATGGAGAAGATGCTGGCCGGGCTCTCGACCCGCCGCTACCCGGTTGGGCTCGAGCCGGTCGGTCAGCAGGTGGATGAATCCTGCTCTGCGACAAGCAAGTCGGCGGTCTCGCGCAAGTTTGTGGCGATGACCGAAACCGCTCTGGCCGAGCTGTTGTCGCGGGATCTGTCCGGGCTGGACCTGGTGGCGTTGATGATCGACGGGGTGCACTTCGCCGAGTCGTGCTGTGTCGTGGCGCTCGGTATCGGCATCGACGGGGTCAAGCACCCGCTGGCGCTGGTGGAGGGCTCGACCGAGAACGCGACCTTGGTCACCGGCCTGCTGGTCGACCTGCGTGAGCGGGGCCTGGACGTCACCCGGCCGATGCTGGTGTGCCTCGACGGGTCCAAGGCGCTGCGCAAGGCCGTCCTCGACGTGCTGGAGCGCCCAGTGATCCAACGCTGCCAACTGCACAAGGTTCGGAACGTGAAAGATCATCTGCCGCAACGCCTTCGGTCCACTGTCGGCCGGAAGATGACCGACGCCTACCATGCCGGATCGGCGCTGGAGGCCGAGGCCGCGTTGCTGGCCCTGGCCACCGAACTCGACCGCACCCACCCCGGGGCGGCGGCCAGCCTGCGTGAGGGCCTCGACGAGACGCTCACCGTGCTGCGACTGGGCGTGCCACCCACCCTGGCCCGCACGCTGCGCTCGACCAACTGCATCGAGTCGATGATCTCGGTCTGCCGCGAACACGCCGGCAACGTCAAACGCTGGCGGGACGGGCAGATGGCGCTGCGCTGGTGTGCCGCCGGAATGGTCGAGGCCGGCAAGCAGTTCCGCCGTGTGAACGGTCACCTGCACCTACCGACGCTCCGCACAGCTCTCGAGTGCCAGACCGCCGAACCTGTCGGACCCGTCGTGCACAATGACGAGGTGAGCGCAGCCTGATGCTCACCGGACCGCCACCGAAGTTCCACGGAACCTGGGACATCCTCGCCCGGTTGGGTGCACAGGTCATCGATACGGGTGGAGGTGATCACCTGCATGCGCCGATCGGCTGAGACGGCGGCGGTGAGTTCGTCCCACAGCGCCAGGCCCTCGCCGGTGGATTCCAGGTGATCGAGGATCGCGATCGGAGTCGGGGAACCGCCGTGAGAGCGGTCGATCGTGGTTCCCTTGAAGAGGTAATTCGCCAACCGTTCCTCGGTACCCGGAGTCATCGGCTGTAGGTGTTGACCACCGATCGTCTGCTGACCTCCACGGCGAGCAATGCCACGGGCGAACCGGGTGGCGAGGGAAGCTTTAAGCCCGTCCATGGCGAGCTGGTCGAGTTCGCGGTCCAGGAGCAAGATCACGTGAAAGTGCACATGCCAGCCCGTCGCTG
Organism: uncultured Actinomycetota bacterium; assembly: GCA_963728815.1. Taxonomy (GTDB): domain Bacteria; phylum Actinomycetota; class Actinomycetes; order Mycobacteriales; family Mycobacteriaceae; genus Mycobacterium. Next base: position 355,389 of record CAVSLH010000001.1, on the reverse strand, counting down.
GGCTGTGGACGACCTCGGTGATGCGAACGTACCCACGGACACCATGGGTTTGTTTGTCGGCGGTCCAGCCTGATCCCCTTTTCAGCGCATCCCACCCATCCTCCATCCGGTCCCACAGGACACTCAGACCGTCGTCGAGGGAGTGGGATTGGGTAAGGGTGAGCAAGCCCACCGCCCCGCCTTGCGCCGTCCAACCACGCAGTCGGCGCTCCAGCTGGGCCGCCTGCCTCCACCGGGCGGTGTAGCCACAGGTTGGGCACAGCCACTTGCAGCGACACGACGTGGTCACGTCCAAGATCTCACTGGACGACCCAGCGCGGCCCTTCCTGATCTTGCGACCACACCCTGTCAGTTCCCGATGGTCGGACAACCGGGCGCCGAACTCGCGCAGCGCTGCTCGCCACCGCGCGGCGCCGATGCCCTGGCTGTAGCCGAAGTCCGCCGACATTCCCGACGTCGTCGCGGTGGTCACTGGTGGACTTGGGTGGAGGGTACTTCTGCGGCTGCACCCAGGCAGTCACCCGGTCCAGGGCCGCGCATTCACGGATCCGAGCGCCGACGAGGAGAAACTGCCGTCGATCGACGGGCTTGTGGCACACGGCGATGTGCTCCCGTTGGCCCATCCGAGGCAGTCCAGGACGTTGTCGAGCGTCCACCAGGGAAATTCGCTGTCCCGGGATGGCGCGCCTACGCTAGAAGTGTCCGCATCCTGTGGATGGGCCCGGGTTCGCTTGTCCCGGTCCGGGGGCTCGTTTTTGGTCATTCGCGCTGACCTCCCCCGGTGATCACGGCCCGGATGGAGTCGAGCTGTTCTCGCGACAGAGCAGGCGCGCGGTCGACCAGCTCCCGTGTGATGCGACGGGTGTTCTCCTCAAGGTTGGGGAATAGCGCTGGCGGGTCAGCCTCGCGGGCTCCCGACGACGCCCGCTCCTGTTCGGCCAGCCACTGCTCGACCGAATGGCGCCGGTAGTAAATCTTCTTGTGACCGATCACCATGTGGGGCGGCCATGCATTTCCTTCCGCGCGGCCCCTGCGCTCGGCGCTGTCGGAAAAGCCGTATTCCTTAAGGAACTCGCTACGCGATAGCAGATCGCTCGTGACGTCGTCCGTCATGTTCATCCTCAGAGCGGCCAGTCGGCGGCCGTGGCCTAGCGAGGGCCCTGACGCCCCCTCCTACCCTTACTGCTTTGGGGCAAAGCCAAATACAGCATTCGAACGCCAATGAAGCCTGAAGGTCGCGAGACCAACGGTTTGGAAGCCGTCTAACTCAGCTGTGAACGGCATAGGACCGCAGCCACCGCTGCACGTCGCGGGCCGCTTGCTCGGAGTACACAGTCACAGCGCCGGTACTACCTGTCCGTGCGCGTGTGCACCGCGTTCGCGATCCACGCCTCGACGTCGGCCCAGCGGTATAGGACCCGCCTGCGGCCGGCCCGCACGAACTTCGGGCCATCGCCACGGTAGCGCCACTGCGCCAGGGTGGCCGGTGTTGTGTGCAAAGCTTCTGCAACTTCTGCTGGCGTGGCGAGCTGTGAGAGCATTGCCGACCTCCATTCAAGCTACTGGAAATCACGAGGGTTCACTTATTTCTAACCCACTGCGGTTCTTGCGTCAACCCTCGTGAAATCTAGTAACCTGAAATGATGGCCGCAGAAGACCCAGCACCAGCGCTAATGGCGATCGGACTGGCTGATGTGATCGGGGGGAACGCCCGCCGGGTCAGGATGAAGGCAGGACTTACGCTCGATCAGGTCGGCATCGCCGCACGGCGGCGCGGCTTGAGATGGAACGAGTCCCGTGTCGCGGACTTTGAGGCCGGGCGAGTAGCACCCAATCTCGGGACACTCGCAGCGCTCTGCCTGGCCCTGGCAGATGCTGGCTGCGGCGAGGCCACGCTCCCCGCGTTATTGACCTCGGTCACGCCGGTCCAGATCAACGATCGGCTCACGCTGCGGAGCAAGGATCTGGCCAATCTGCTGAGTGGTCACCCCATCACGGAGCTGGAGCCGGTACGGCGGGCGCATGGAGGTGTTTCGTACTCAACGCTCGACCGGCGTGAAATGAAGATCGCAGAACGGTATCCCGTCAATGATCTGTCGACGCTAGGCGCGGTGATCGACTCGTCCGGCGCTACCGAGGAACGGATAAGGAAGTCGCTCGGCATTTCGTCGGCGCTGCTGGCGGACTTGTCTACAGCATTCTGGAAGCGAACCTTCTCGCAAGAACGCGACCGGCGAGCTGGTGAGGGCGCGAACGCGCAGAAGCGCGGCCAGGTCAGTCGCCAGATGCGGGCCGAGCTAGAGGCAGCGATCAGAGCAGCAACGCATGGCGACGATCAGTAAATACAAGACCTCGCGTGGCGAAACCAGGTATCGCGTTCGCTACCGCACTCCTGACCACAAGTCGACACAGAAGCGTGGCTTCAAGCGCAAGATCGATGCGGAGCGGTGGGCCAACACCGTAGAAGTCAACAAGATGACGGGCGAGTACATCGCGCCCTCGGTCGGCAAGGTGACGATCGGCACGCTAGGCCCGGCGTGGCTGGACCGCCAGCGGGGCCACATGAAGCCTTCGGGCTTCCGGTCCTACGAATCGGCCTGGCGCGTGCACGTTGCGCCACGATGGGCCACTACCCGCAGCGCCGACATCCGCTACTCCGAGGTGCAGGCGTGGGTAGCCCAGCTGGCGGCCAAGCGTGGGCCGTCGGTCGTGCGCACCGCGTACTCGGTACTGGCCCGCGTTCTTGACGATGCGGTGCGGGACCGGATGCTGGCGTCGAACCCGGCGCGCGGGATCAAGCTCCCCAAGCGAGCGCCGCGCAAGAACGTGTATCTGACCGCCGACCAACTAGCGCGCCTTGCCGACGAGTCGGGCCGGTACCGCTCCCTCGTGTTGCTCTTAGGTGTGGGCGGACTGCGCTGGGGTGAGGCCGCCGCGTTACGGGTGTGCGACGTGGACTTCCTGCGCCGCCGCGTCGGGCTACACCGCAACGCGGTCATGGTCAGCGACCGGGTGATCGTCGGCACCCTCAAGTCGGACAAGAGCCGTACCGTGGCGGTGCCCGCGTTCGTCATCGACGCGCTGGCCGAGACTGCCAAAGGCAAGGGCCGCGACGATCTGCTCTGGGCGACCGCCACGGGCGGGTACCTGGGACCGCCGTCGGCCACAACCTCCTGGCTGGCGTATGCGGTGGCCCGATGCCAGAAGACCGACCCGACCTTCCCACGGGTCACCGCGCACGCGCTACGGCACACTGCCGCCAGCTTGGCGATCCACGCCGGGGCGAACCCGAAGGTCGTCCAGCGGATGCTGGGCCACGCCAGCGCGGCAATGACGCTGGACGTGTACGCCGATCTGTTCGACTCTGACCTGGACACGGTCGCCGAGAATGTGGCCAAAATGTGGCCACGGCACGCTAATTCGCAATGATGTTCGACACCGAAAATGCCGCGACCACCGCGTATGTCGGTGGGTGCCGGTGACCGCTGGTCATCCCGGGCGTGACCAGTTGTCTGGGCTGTGCGGACCTGCACCGCAGCGACCGCGACGCCGCGTGGCCGGCTATTGCCGCCCAGCTGCGCGACACCGTCGGGGTGGCCGACCGGGCCACCCTCCTAGCAACGGCGGCGCTGGCGCTCAGCCAGGTCAACCGGGTGATCGCTGCGGTGCGCGGGCACGACGCGGTACCCGATCCCGGACCACCCCCGGCGCTGAACGCCACGTTGGAGTTCGATCTCAACGCGGGCTCCATCGTCGCGCGTCAATGGACCAGACATCCGTTGTGCTCGTGTTGACATGGGTGTGCCCCGGTGCATAACCACCGGGGCACATCTGTTTTGTCGCTTCTATCTACCCCTGTCGTCCCGGTTCTGGGACGTTCGCCGAGATTGACGCATACGCGCTGGCCAGGTCGTCCAGAACCTTCTCGGTCAAGGTGCGGTCACTGCGGTGCTTGTCCAGCACCGTCGGCACCGCAACGGTCACGCCTGGCCGCGCAGGCTCGCGCGTCGTTGTCGCGTGCAGCAGGAGCCGCGCTGCACCACCCGCCCTGAAATCGGTTGTTGCCAGATCAACACCACGACGAACTAGCCGTCATGGATGATGGGTGTGTGGCAGACATCAAACGCGGCCGCGCCGCGCGCAACGCGAAGCTGGCCAGCATTCCGGTCGGCTTTGCCGGTCGGGCAGCGCTCGGATTCGGCAAACGGCTGACCGGCAAGTCGAAAGACGAGGTCCAGGCCGAGCTGATGGAGAAGGCCGCCAATCAGCTGTTCACCGTCCTGGGCGACCTCAAGGGCGGGGCGATGAAGGTCGGCCAGGCGTTGTCGGTGATGGAAGCCGCGATTCCCGAAGAGTTCGGCGAGCCCTACCGCGAAGCTTTAACCAAGCTGCAGAAGGACGCTCCGCCGATGCCCGCCAACAGGGTGCACCGGGTGCTCGACGCACAGTTGGGCACGAAATGGCGGGACCGGTTCAGCTCGTTCGACGACACCCCGGTGGCCTCGGCCAGCATCGGCCAGGTGCACAAAGCGGTGTGGTCCGATGGCCGCGACGTGGCCGTCAAGATCCAATACCCGGGTGCCGACGAGGCACTGCGGGCCGACCTCAAGACCATGCAGCGCATGGTCGGGGTGGTCAAACAGCTCGCGCCGGGCGCCGACGTCAAAGGCGTGGTCGACGAGCTGATCGAGCGCACCGAGATGGAACTCGACTACCGGCTGGAGGCTGACAACCAGCGTGCATTCGCCAAGGCGTATCACAACCACCCGCACTTCGCGGTGCCACACGTCGTGGCCAGCGCGCCGAAGGTGGTGGTCCAGGAATGGATGCAGGGCGTGCCGATGGCGGAGATCATCCGCCACGGAACCCCCGAACTCCGTGACCGGATCGGCACCCGGCTCCTCGAGCTCACCTTCGACGCGCCGCGCCGGCTGCAGATGCTGCACGGCGACGCCCACCCGGGCAACTTCATGCTGCTTCCGGATGGCCGGATGGGTGTCATCGACTTCGGTGCCGTCGCGCCTCTGCCCGGCGGTTTGCCTATCGAGCTTGGGATGACCATTCGGTTGGCCCGTGACAAGAACTATGACTTGCTGCTGCCGACGATGGAGAAGGCCGGCTTCATCCAGAAAGGCCAGCAGGTGTCGGTGCGCGACATCGATGAGATGCTGCGCCAGTACGTCGAGCCCATCGAGGTCGAGGTCTTCCACTACACGCGTAAGTGGCTGCAGAGAATGAGCACCATCGAGATGGACAGGTCGGTGTCACAGATCAGGACGGCCCGGCAGATGGACCTACCACCCAAGCTCGTGATCCCGATGCGGGTGATCATGTCGGTGGCCGCGATTCTCTGTCAGTTGGACGCGCATGTGCCGATCAAGGCGCTGTCTGAGGAGCTGGTCCCCGGTTTCGCCGAGCCTGACACCGCCGTCGTCTAGGCCGCGGCCGGACTCAATCCCTTGCGCGGACGTCCGCGCGGACGTTTGCGACTCACGATCGAGCCTCGGTCGAAAATCTCACCACCCCATACGCCCCAGGGTTCGGCCCGTTCCAGCGCCGCCGCCAGGCACTGGCGCCGGACCGGGCAGGCCGCGCAGAGCGTCTTGGCGCGCTCCAGGTCGGCCGGGGTGTCGGCGAACCACAGGTCGGGGTCGCCGGCATGACACGGCAACACACGCAGCGACTGTCTGGGGACTGTCAGTGCCGACATGTCCTCTTCACCTGCTTCCTGGTCTGGTGGCTGTCCTTCCGGGTGATCCGGACCAGGTTGGGAGGCTGCTGACCCAAAACTGTGGCCACGGATCCTTGTGACGTCGGGTCCGTGGCCATCTGGTGAAAATCGGGCTGGTTACGTAGCGCTTACGTATGGCCCCGATCCACGGACGCGTCAGTCGCGGCGGCGACGCGGTGCTTACCCGCGGCCGCCGTCGCGGCGGCGGTACGGGTGGCATGGGAGGTTCCCGCGGTAGGCACCGCGCCAGCCACGCCTACACCGAACATGTTGTTGTCGATCATCGTGGCCGCCCTCCTCTCGTATTGCGTGCCCGGATGCCAGCCATCATCACAGCCAGCAGGGTGCGTTTCGAGGGTAAACCGTAGCAGCCGCCAGTGACAAACGATTTTCTGACCTGCGCGTATACCTCTTAGGCCCGGCCGCGAACCAACTGCAGCACATCCGGCCCGTATTGCTCCAGCTTGCGTGCGCCGATACCCGGAATCGCGATCAGGGCCGCATCGTCGTCGGGCAACAGCTCGGCGATCGCGATCAGTGTGTTGTCGGTGAAGACGACATAAGCGGGCACCTTTTGTTCCTTGGCGATGTCCAGCCGCCAGGCCTTGAGCTGGAGCAACAACTCCTCGTCGACGTCGCCGGCGCATGTTTCACACCGCCGCAGCATGATGGCTGCCGGCGTGGTCAGGTTGTTGTTACAGATCCGGCAGCGGGTCGCGGCGCCCCGGTTGCGCCGGGACCTGCTCGGCGCCGGATCTTGACGCGTCTGCGGCGCAATACCGTTGAGGAACCGCGACGGCTTGCGGCTCTGACGTCCGCCCGGGCTCCGCGATAGCGCCCAGCTGAGCGCCAAATACACACGGGCTCTGGTGATTCCGACATAGAGCAGCCGACGCTCTTCCTCGACAGGTTCACTCTCGGGACCGTGCGCCAACGCATGCGAGATGGGAAGCGTGCCGTCGGCCAATCCGACCAGGAACACCGCATCCCACTCAAGTCCCTTGGCGGCGTGCAGTGAGGCCAGCGTGACGCCCTGCACCACCGGTGGGTGTCGCGCGTCGGCCCGCATCCGGAGCTCGGCCAGCAGTCCCGGAAGTTCCAGCTGCGGACGCTGCGCGACTTCGTCGTCAACCAGCTCGGCCAGCGCGGTCAACGCCTCCCAGCGCTCCCGGGCGCGCATGCCGGCGGGTTCCTCGGCCGTCAGCCCCAGCGGTTCCAGGACCCCGCGGACCACGTCGGGCAATGGGCCATCGGCGCCGCGCTCGGCCGCACGTTGCAGTGCCAGCAGGGCCTGCTTGATCTCCTGCCGGTTGAAAAACCCCTCGCCGCCGCGAACCTGATAAGCGATACCCGCCTCGGTCAGCGCCTCCTCGTAGACCTCGGACTGGGCATTTACCCGGTAGAGCACCGCGATCTCGGCTGGCGGGGTGCCGGATTCGATCAGCCGGGCGATCGATGCCGCGACCGCGGCGGCCTCGGCAGCCTCGTCGGAATGCTCGTGGAACGACGGGGCCGGACCCGGTTCACGCTGGCCGGACAGCTGAAGCTTGCTGCCCGCGACCCGGCCCCGGGCCGCGGCGATCACTTGGTTGGCCAGTGACACCACCTGCGGAGTGGACCGGTAGTCGCGCTCCAGGCGCACCACCGTGGCGTCCGGAAACCGCCGCGAGAAGTCGAGCAGGAAGCGAGGTGAGGCGCCGGTGAACGAGTAGATGGTCTGGTTGGCGTCGCCGACGACAGTCAGGTCGTCTCGATCGCCCAACCAGGCCGAGAGCACCCGCTGCTGCAACGGGGTCACGTCCTGGTACTCATCGACGACAAAGCACCGGTAGCGGTCCCGGAACTCCTCGGCCACGGCGGCGTCGTTCTCGATCGCGGCCGCGGTGTGCAGCAGCAAGTCATCGAAGTCGAGCAGCGTGATTGATTCGTCGCGGACTTTGAGGGCCTCGTACGCGGCGTAGACACCCGCGATTTTTTCGGCGTCCAACGGAGTGTCGCGGCCGACGGCGGCCACCGCGGCCGCGTACTCCTCGGGGCCGATCAGCGATGCTTTGGCCCACTCGATCTCGCCGGCCAGGTCGCGCACGTCATCGGTGCTGGCATTCAGCCTGGTGCGGCTGGCCGCCCGCGCGACGACGGCGAACTTGCTGTCCAGCAGCTGCCAGCCGGTGTCACCGATCACCCGCGGCCAGAAATACCGCAGCTGGCGGTGTGCGGCGGCGTGAAAGGTCAGGGCCTGCACGGCCCCGACACCGGAACCGGTCCGCGCGGCGGCGTCGAGCACCCGCAACCGCGAGCGCATCTCCCCCGCCGCACGCTGGGTGAATGTCACCGCCAGAACCTGATTAGCGGCGACATGACCACTCGCGACGAGCTGGGCGATCCGGTGAGTAATAGTGCGGGTCTTGCCCGTTCCGGCTCCCGCGAGCACACAGACCGGCCCGCGCGGAGCAAGCACGGCTTCGAGCTGCTCGTCGTCCAGCCCGGCGGTCAACGGGTCGGCGACCATCGGCATGGCGTCCATCTTGGCAGCGGTGGCCGACAAACCGGGTGCATCGCCACGCCTTAATTGCCTTACTGTTCGCCTCGGCGAGTTTCCGTCTTAACGTCGACCTGCCGACTGGATATGTCGTATAGCACGCGGATGGTCTGGCCGTCGTCGAGGTGGATGTCGCTCTCGCCGAGCCCGTTGCGAAGGTTCTTGTGCAGCCCGCTGATTCGCAGTGTGGTGCCCTTGTCGAAGTGCTGGCGGTCTGCGGGTCAGTGAACATCAGTGGCAGCACGCTGGCCAAGGACACTGGCTGAGGTTTCGAACCCGCTGACGTAGAGCGCCTCGAAGCCACGGCTTTCCGCGATCCTGGTGCCGGTGCCGTCGTAGGCATCCGGCGCGACCAGGATTGTCGGGTCGGCCAAGAGCTGCCTGAGGCGTGTGGTGTGTCTGGTCATAGGTGTGAGTCCGCGGCGTTCAGTTGTGTCCGGGTCTTCCCGGATCCGGTTACCTGAACGGTGGGGGTAAACGTCGATCCCCTGTCGAACCACGCCGGCGCGCTGCGCGGAATGCATCGTCGCCGGGCTCGGCCCCAATTGCCCAGCTCCTCCGCATCCCGCTGCGCGGAATGCATCGTCGCCGGGCTACGTTAACGGGCTATGACCAATGCTCCGCTCACCATTTACACAACGTCATGGTGTGGGTTCTGCCATCGACTCAAGACAGTGCTCAAGGCGAACGGAATCTCCTACAACGAGGTCGACATCGAACATGACGGCGCAGCCGCAGAATTCGTCGGCTCGGTCAACGGCGGCAACAGAACGGTTCCCACGGTGAAGTTCGCTGACGGGTCGACGCTGACCAACCCAAGTGCAGGCGAGGTCAAAACAAAGCTGGCCGAGGTCGCCGGCTAACGGTCATACTGCGCCGACACGGCTCAATCACCCGAAGAAGGATGCCCAACAATGGGTGGCGGCGCACTTACGATTACGACCATGGCAATTTGCGGGTGAACCGCCCGTGCGATAGCGCCAAAGACCCCGGTCCGAGCGACCGCGGACGACGGTCCGCAGAAACCGGCTTATCAAGATGAAGCCAAAAGGTTCGACCTGCAAGAAGCTGAGCCCTCGAGCGAGCTGGTTCAGCAAGCGACGGTCGCTGATTTGCAACGCTTTTGCCGGCAGGTCGGCAGTCATCGTCTGCAGTGCTGTGGTCGCGATATCGGCCTGCTCGCATCCGAGTACTCCGGCCAAGTAGAGCACCACACCCGCGGCAGGTGTCGATGCGTTGATCGTCAGCGTCGAAGATGTGCGGCGCATCGCCAACGCCGACGATCTCGCGCCACATGCCGCGGACTTACATTCCCCGCCGCAGGGAGACGTGAACGCTCCGGGACCGTGTCGCGCGGTAGGACACAGCGATCTCACATTCGGCAACGGCTGGCAAGAGTTTCGCAGTGCCGGTTACAACGGGGTAACCGACGACATCGAGCCGGGCGGGAACTCCCTCGTCAACGAAGTCAGTCAGGCCGTTGCCCGTTACCCGAACTCGAGTACGGCGCGCGGGGCATTCCATAAGCTGGAATCGACGCTGCAAGCGTGCGCTGACTTGCACAACCCAAACTACGAATTCATCCTAGACAAGCCGGATTCATCAACCCTGAGGATCAGTGCCCACGAGTGGAGCCATCTCTATCGCGAAAAATCTGAGGTGTTGATATCCGTCGGCGTGGTGGGTCTTGAATCAGCGGAGCAGATAGCCAACACCATCCTCCAGATGATCACTGATCGCATCACGTAGCACCTGGCCATCTGGGCCGCCTCAGTCCAGCGCCGCCCAGGATTCGATGATCACGCGGGCGATCGAGATCGACCCGGGCAGTAGCAGTTTCGACGTCGATGCACTGGTCCAATCGCCGGCTTCAAGCGCTGCGCGCACCTCATCGCGGGTGAACCACGCCGCCTCGGCGATCTCGCCGTCGTTGAACGAGAAGTTCTGATCCGGATCACCCAGGGCATGGAAGCCGACCATCAGCGAGCGCGGGAAGGGCCATGGCTGGCTGCCCAGATAACGCACGTCGCGGACGTTCAGACCGATTTCCTCGCGGATCTCCCGGGCGACACAGACTTCGAAAGACTCACCGGCCTCGACGAATCCGGCCAGCAGCGAGAACATCCGCTCGGGCCACACCGTCTGACGAGCCAACACCGCACGGTCGCCGCCGTCATGGACCAGACAGATCACCGCGGGGTCGATACGCGGGAACTCTTCATGACCCGTAACCGGGTTGACTCGTGACCAGCCCGCCCTGGCCGGTTTCGTCGGTGAGCCGTCCGCTGCGCTGAATCGTGCGCTGTCATGCCAATTCAGTAGCGCGATGGCCGACGACACCAATTGGCTGCTGGTGTCGTCGAAGATCGGGCCAAGACTGCGGAGGTTCACCACCTCGGCTTGCACGTCGGGATCCTCGGGCGCTTCCAGCACACCCCGGATAGCCCAGACATGGCGGCCACCCTCGATGCGGCCCAGGAATACCGCGTCCGGCGGCGGCTTGTCGGCCAGCGCAACCGCCGCGCCAAGCACCACCCTGCCGTTTGCGACTAACACCTGATTGCGGGAATCGACGCGCAATAGGGCCGCATACGCCCATCCCGCAATAGCCGCCTCGACATCGGTGCGCAGCTGATCGGCCCGATCGGCGCCGACGCGCGACAGCAATGGAACACTCCGCAGCCGGAAGTCCACGCTAAGCCCCAGTGCCCTCGTGGCGACCCGCTGCGCCCGGCTCCGCCGCGCTTACGATCGCCACCGAACCCAACTCGTGGCGACCCGCTGCGCCCGGCTCCGCCGCGCTTACGATCGCCACCGAACCCAACTCGTGGCGACCCGCTGCGCCCGGCTCCGCCGCGCTTGCGATCGCCACCGAACCCAACTCGTGGCGACCCGCTGCGCCCGGCTCCGCCGCGCTTGCGATCGCCACCGAACCCAACTCGTGGCGACCCGCTGCGCCCGGCTCCGCCGCGCTTGCGATCGCCACCGAACCCAACTCGTGGCGACCCGCTGCGCCCGGCTCCGCCGCGCTTGCGATCGCCACCGAACCCAACTCGTGGCGACCCGCTGCGCCCGGCTCCGCCGCGCTTGCGATCGCCACCGAACCCAACTCGTGGCGACCCGCTGCGCCCGGCTCCGCCGCGCTTGCGATCGCCACCGAACCCAACTCGTGGCGACCCGCTGCGCCCGGCTCCGCCGCGCTTGCGATCGCCACTAGTGCCCCGCGTGTCGGATGTAGAGCAGCCGGTCGGTGGCCTCAATGGCGTCCACCTCGGGTGCACCGATGCGGAGCAGGTGGCCGTCGCGCACCACACCGAGCACGATGTCGCGCAGATGCCGTGGGGATCCGCCAATCTCGGTCTCCTCCGCCTCGCGTTCGGCGATAGCCAGCCCGGCGTGCGGAGTCAGCAGATCCTCGATCATCTCCACGACACTGGGCGTGGTGGTGGCAAGGCCGAGCAGCCGACCAGCGGTCTCTGAGGAGACCACCACCGAGTCCGCGCCCGATTGCTGCAACAGGTGCTGGTTCTCGGCCTCCCGGATCGACGCGACGATCTTGGCCTTGGGCGCAAGCTCACGGGCCGTCAAAGTGACCAGCACAGCGGTGTCGTCACGGCCGGTGGCGACGATGATCGAGGACGCGTGCTGGGCTCCGGCCAACCGCAGCACATCGGATTTGGTGGCGTCGCCGTGCACGGTGACCAGGCCGGCGGTCGCGGCGTGCTCGAGCACGGTCCGATCGGTGTCGACGACGACGATCTCGCCCTCGGCGGCCCCATCGCCGACTATCGCGACAACCGCCGTTTTGCCCTTGGTGCCATAGCCGATCACGATGGTGTGGTTGCGCACTCTGCTCCTCCAACGCTGGATCTTCCATGCCTGCCGGGACCGCTCGGACAGCACCTCGAGCGTCGTGCCAACCAATACGGCCAGGAACGCAATCCGCAGCGGCGTAAAGACCACGGTGTTGACCAAACGCGCGGCTTCGCTATACGGGGTGATGTCGCCGTAGCCGGTCGTCGATAGCGACACCGCCGCGAAGTAAAGGCAGTCCAGGAAGCTCAGCCGGTCGCCCCGCACATCGCGGTAACCGGTTCGATCCAGGTAAACGACGACGGTGGCCGCGAACAACACCACCAAAGCGATGACCATTCGGCGCGTGATCACGCGGACTGGGCTGGCGTGGTCTTCAGGAATACGCAGAACACCCACCAGGAGGTGTCCAGGCTGGGCGGTCAGCGTTTCATCGAGACCGCTCAGCCGCCGCAACCTACCGCTGCGCACGGCAGTCCATCATCGCCTTAACCCAGCGCACGACACATATGTAACCACGATCGCGAGTCCCCCAATAGCTGGGCAGCACACGTCACACGCCCGCATAGCGGCCGCTTGCGGAGTCAGCCAGCAACGCGGTCAGCTCGGCGGGATCGGGCAGCTCATCGGGAACGACGGTGACTCCGGTGCGCACGTAGTAGAAGGCGGCCCGCACCGACGATTCCGGGCATCGGCACAAAGCGGCCCACGCCAGGCGGTAGACAGCAAGCTGGACTGCGGCCTGCCGCATGGCTTCCGGCCGATGCGGGGGCTCACCGGTCTTCCAGTCCACCACCGTCGCGCCGCCATCGGGGTCAGCGAACACAGCGTCAATGCGTCCCCGCACCACGGTATCGCCGATGGGCATTTCGAACGGCACCTCGACCGCCACGGGTGTGCGAGCCGCCCACCGCGATCTGGCGAATGCCGCCTGCAACGCGGCCAACTCTTCGGTGTCGCCAACGTCGGAGTCCGCCGCACCCGGCAGATCGCCGAGATCGAACAGCCGCTCTGCCCCGTAGAACTGCTGCACCCAGGCATGAAACGCGTTGCCCAGCAACGCATGCGGGTCCGGGCGAGTTGGCAGCCGATGCATCAGCCGCTGCGCCGCACCTGTCGGGTCGCGGGCCAGGTCCACCAGACCGCTGACCGACAACTGGCTGGGCAGGGTGCAGACAGACGGTCCCCCGGCCCGTGCGCGCTCGGCCAGTAACGCATCGACGTCGACGGCCCAGCCGTCTATGTCGCCGCTGGCCCGAGCCGTGTCGGCCGAGTCGGCCGACATCGCCTGAGCCACCAACGCCGCCCCGCGTTCGACGTCGCCGCGGCGTCCTGCCAACGGATCGGCGGGCCAAATCGCTTCGACAACATTGTCGCGCAGCGGGTTTCGTTCACCGTCGGCGGGCGTAGCTGCCCACTGTTCCACCACCCCGCAGGGATCGCCGGCTGCGGCCGAAAGGTCGATCACGTCCTTGAGTTCGCACAGGAAATCCGATGGACCGCGCGGTTTGATTCCGGTGGAACCCCAGTGATGGCCGGAAACCAGCAGGGTGTCCTCGGCCCGGGTGATACCCACGTACAACAGTCGGCGTTCCTCATCGACGCGCCGCTGCTCGAGCTGACGACGATGCGCAGAGATCTCGTCCGACAGCTGCTTTCGATTGGTGACATCCGAGGTATGCAGCACCGGTATGCCGAGTGCGCCCGCTGAAGCGCGGTCCCCGCGCAGCAGCGGCGGCAGCTCGGCGGCGTCGGTAAGCCAGGTGCTCCGCGACGCCGTCGACGGGAATACTCCGCCTGACAGGTGTGCCACCGCCACCACCTGCCACTCCAAACCTTTCGCGGCGTGCACTGTGAGCACCTGGACCCGGTCCCGGGCGACCGCTAACGGGGCGGGGGGCAACCCGTTCTCGACCAACTCGGCCACGTCCAAGTAGGCCAGCAGGCCATCGACCAACGGCGTCGTCGACACGTTTGTCGTGCTGGCCGTCGCGCTTGCCCGTTCGGCGTAGCCGGCGACCACGTCGGCGAACGCGTCGAGATGTTCGGCACCGGCCCAGGCCTCAGAGGCCTGAAACGACGAGGCTGCGGCCCGGGCTTCGCAGTCGACGCCCAGCACGCGGCGCACCTCGGCGACCAGGTCGGGCAGGGAATGACCGAGGTGGCCGCGCAACGCGCTTAGTTCGCCGGCAAGCGTGCAGATGCGCTCATATCCCGCAACCGAATACGAGTCGGCGGGGCCGGGATCGCCGATCGCGTCGGCCAGACACGCGGTGTCTGCCTCCGGGCCGGCCGCCATCGCGATCGACTCCGGCGAGGCCGCCTCGCCCGAGCGTTGTCCCCCGCCAGGCGCCAGCGCGCGACGCCACAGCGCGGCGATATCCCGAGCACCGAGCCGCCATCGTGGACCGGTCAACACTCGCATCGCGGCCGCGCCGGCCGTGGGGTCGGCGACCAGCCGCAGCATGGCCACCACGTCGGCAACTTCGGGGATGGACAGCAAGCCGGCCAGGCCGACAACCTCGACCGGAATTCCGCGGGCGCGCAAGGCATCCGCGATGGGTGCGGCGTCGGCGTTGCGACGCACCAGTACCGCGGCGGTGGGCGGGCTGACGCCGTCAGCCTGGGCTCGCTGGTAATGCGCGTATAGGTGGTCCGCGATCCACTCGCGTTCGGCCCGCACGTCGGGAAGCAACGCGCAACGGACAGTGCCGGGCGGGGCGTCCGGGCGCGAGCGCAGCGCTCGCACCGCAACCGATCGTCGTCGCGCCTCCGCCGAAATGGCGTTGGCGACGCGCAGGGCCCGGGGCGGGTTGCGCCAGCTGGTCCGCAGTTCCAGGACCGGCGCGGGAGTGCCGTCGGATCGCGGGAAGTCGGTGCTGAACCGCGGCAGGTTCGTCGCCGAGGCGCCGCGCCAGCCGTAGATCGACTGAATCGGATCACCGACGGCCGTCAGCGCCAATCCGTCGTCGATGCCACCCCCGAACAGTGCCGACAACGCGACGCGCTGGGCGTACCCGGTGTCTTGGTATTCGTCGAGCAGCACCACCCGATAGCGGTTTCGCAGGTCCTGACCGACCTGCGGGAACGTCGCCGCCAGCCGTGCGGCGGCCGCCATTTGCGCACCAAAGTCCATCACTTTCGCCGCGCGCATGCGCTCCTCCAGCGCGTCGAGCAGCGGCACCAGCTCGGCGCGCTCGGTCTGGGTGGCCAGCAACCGCAGCAGCCACTGGCTGGGCCTGCGGTCGCGCTGGTAGGGACCCGCCGGCAGAGCATGGACCAGCCGTTCCAGCTCCACGTGGGTATCGCGGAGCTGCCGGGTGTCCACCAGGTGCTCAGCGAGCTGACCCCACAGTCGCAGCACCATCGAGGTGACCGCGGCCGGGGCCTTGTCGGTGCGCAGCTCGCCGCCATACCCGTTGACGACATCGAAGGCCAGCTGCCATAGCTCGGTCTCGCTGAGCAACCGGGTGTCGGGTTCGACGGGTAACAGCAGGCCGTAGTCACGCAGTAGCGAGCCGGCGAAAGCATGGTAGGTGCTGACCACCGGGGTGCCCACCGGTTCGACGGCTGCCGGGCTACCGGTGCCCAAGCCGATGCCGGCCAACCGCGCCAGCCGGGACCGCACGCGACGCAGCAGCTGGCCCGCAGCCTTGCGGGTGAACGTCAATCCCAGCACCTGCCCGGGTTCGGCGTAGCCGTTGGCGATGAGCCACACCACCCGCGCGGCCATCGTTTCGGTTTTGCCGGCGCCCGCCCCCGCGATGACGACCAACGGGCCCGGCGGCGCGGCGATGACGGCGGCCTGCTCGGCGGTGGGCGGGAAAAGCCCTAGCGCGCAAGCTAATTCAGTCGGGCTGTAACGCGCCGTTGCCAGGGTCACAGCGCTGACCCGTCGGCGTGGGCCGGGCAAGACGGCCGTATCGGGCAGTGCGCGCATCCGTCGTTGCGCCGGGCAATGAACTGCGGCCCGGCGGTCGCGTCGGCGGCCTGCCGGACCACGTTGCGCCATTGGTCGCGGGCGGCCGGCGTCAGTGGATCCTGCTCGCGTTCGACGGCGCCCGCGGCCCCGGTCCTCCCGATGTAGACCAGCCGCGCGCCGCCGGGCTCCATACCGGCCGAGCCGGCGGGCATCATGCCTTCGGCCACCGCCAGCTGATACATCGCCAGCTGGGCGTGTTGTTGGGCGTCGTCCTTGCTGACCGGTGTTTTGCCGGTTTTGACGTCGACGATCACCAGCCGGCCGGCCCCGTCGCGTTCCAGCCGGTCGACCCGGCCGCGCAGCCGGACTTCGCCGCCGTCATCGCGCGGTGTCGGCAGGACTCCGTCGACGTCAACCTCGACGCCGACCTCGGTCAGCTCGCATCGAGTCTGCGCTCGCCACTCGACGAACGCCTGGATCATGGCGCGGTGCCGGGCCAGCTCGTTGACCGAATACCACTGCGCATCGAAGGGCAGATGCTCCCACGCCCAGTCCAGCTCGGCCAGCAGTTGCGACTCACTTTTGGCCGGTTCGGCGATCAGCGCGTGCAGCACCGAGCCGAGGGTGGACCGCAGATCACGCGCTTTGGTTCCGCCGTGGCGTTCGGCTAGCCAGCGCAGCGGGCAGTCGTTGAGCGTCTGCAGGGTCGACGGCGTCAGCGTGACGGGATCGTTGGCGCCGCGCAGCGGATCCCTTGTGCTGACCGGGATCAGACCGTGCCACTCGGCCGGGTCCGCACCCGGCACACCGGCTTTGGCCAACCGGGCCAATTGCGTTGCCGCACAATCGCGAGCAGTGTCGTCCACAGCGCCGTCGGGCGCGCACACGATACCGCGCAACCGGCCCACCAGCGCCGCTGCCGACAACACCCGTGGTGCTGAGACCGGCTGCGCCGCAACGGGATCCTCGCCACCACTGGCCCACTGAGCGATCTCGAAAAAGAACGCTGACGGCAGCGCGGCCTCCTGGCCGTCACTGCCCGTGTCGCTATCTATGGCGGTCACCAGCAACCGGCGGCGGGCCCGGCCCATCGCCGCCACCAGCAGCCGGCGCTCCTCGGCCAGCAGCGGCGCCCGCACCGAGGCATCCTCAGTGACCCCGTCAAGCACGTCGAGCAGCCGCTGGGTGCCCAGCACACCGCCGCGCGGAACCGTATTGGGCCACAACCCGTCCTGCAAGCCGGCGATGACCACCAGATCCCATTCATGTCCCAGCGCGGCGTGCGCGCTGAGCACCCTGACCTGCTCCGCCGTATCCGCCGGCTCGCCGTTGACGCTCGGCAGCTGCAGCGCCGCGACGTGCTCGACGAGTCCGCGCAACGACGCACCGGACGTACGAGACACGAAGTGGTCGGTGATGTCGAACAACGCGGTCACCGCGTCGAGATTCCTGATGGCCTGGGCGCCGACCGGGCCGCCGCGCTCGCTGGCCGCCAGCCAGCGGCGCTGCAGACCGGACCGCTGCCACGCCGCCCACAGGGTGTAGCGCGGATCTCCCCCGCAAGCGGGTGGTGCCCCCAGCCCGTCTCGATGGCAGCGGGCGGCCGCGCCCAGCACCGCGCGCACCCGCCGCAGCGGGCGGGACTGCGCGCCGGATAACGGTGCGTCGCCGGCCAGCGCGTCGGCCAACAGATCACCGAAATTGCCCGGCGGACGATCGGGCCTGGCGCGCTGAAGTGTTCGGCGCAGCTGGCGGAGCGAGACCGGGTCGACACGACCGATGGGCCCGGTCAACAACGCCAGTGCTCGTGCACCGTCGAGCCCGTCAGCGGTGGCCGCCAGAACCGTAAGCAGCGCCCGCGCCGCGGGCTCTTCGGACAACGGCCCGGCGAACGCGGGTACGGCTACCGGAACCCCGGCGGCAGCCAAACCGCGCCGCAACCGCGAGCCGGCCCGTGGCACCGAGCGGACGATCACCGCCATCTGCGACCATGGCACCCCGTCAATCAGGTGAGCACGCCGCAGCGCGTCAGCGATCATCGCCGCCTCGGCGTGCGCCGAGGTGGCCAGGCGCACCGTGACCGATCCGTCTTCGGTCCCGGTGCCGTCGATCTGCCTCCCGCCGCTGCCGCCGGGCAATCGGCGCGCAATGCCGCTGACCGCGCGCGCCACGGCCGGGGCACAGCGATGCGACACCGTCAAGGTCACCGAGGGGCCGTCTTCGGTTAGCAACCCGGCGGACTCGCCACCCCGGAAGCCGAACACCGCCTGGTTGGGGTCACCGGCGACGAGGGCCAGTTCGGTGCCCGCGGCCAACACCCGAATCAGGCGGGCTGCCTGCGGGTCGAGTTGCTGGGCGTCGTCGATCAACAAGACCCGGACCCGGGCGCGTTCGGCTGCCAGCAACTCAGGATCGACCGCGAAAGCCTCCAACGCGGCACCCACTAGTTCGGCGGCACCCAGCGCCGGCGCCGTCGCCTGCGGCGCCGCCGTCCCGACCGCCGCCCGCAGCAGCATCACTTGCTCGTACTGTCGCGCGAATTGGCCGGCGGCGATCCATTCCGGACGTTGGCACCGGCGGCCCAGTCGCTGCAGCGCCACCGGGTCCACACCGCGTTCGGCGCAGCGCGCCAAGAGGTTTCGCAGCTCGGTGGCAAAGCCGGCGGCGCTCAGGGCGGGCCGCAGATGCGCCGGCCAGGTGGTAGCGGCGTCCGGTCCGTCTTCGAGGTCGCCGGCCAGCAGTTCCCGGATGATGGCGTCCTGTTCGGCGCTGGTGACCAGCCGCGGGGGAGCATCGCCGGCGCGCTCGGCGGCCCGCCGCAGGACCGCGTAGGCGTAGCTGTGCACGGTGCGGACCAACGGCTCGCGAACCGCGACGCGGCAGGGACCCGCGGCGCGCGACCGCAGCAACGCCGTTGTCAACCTGCTGCGCGCGCGCATCCCGATCCGGCCCGAACCGGTGAGCAGCAGAACGGATTCTGGATCTACACCGGCGGCGATGCGAGCGACCGCGACGTCGACGAGCAGGCTGCTCTTGCCGGTCCCCGGGCCGCCCAGGACACGCACCGGGCCGCGTATGCCCGGCTCCAGAACAGCGCGCGCCTCGGCGCCCCAGGTGTATGACATAGCGGCATGACACCACGAGGGTCTGACAAGTCGGTCCGGCTATCGCCGCGCGAACGCGGACTGCAGCATCTGGTGGTCGAACCCGCCCGGCGCCTCGCCGGTGACCGCGTATCGGTAGACAGCGACGCGGAAGATCTGACTCAGCGCGCTCGAGATGAACGAGACAACGATGACGGCCGCGACCGTAGCGGCCAGGACGGCGACGCCGAGCGGCAGCAGGCGGATCGCGATCAGCGCGGCGCCGCCCGCGCCGCCGGGGAGCACGATCACAAAAGGTCACCACGCCTATCGTGGCCGCTCCAGTCGCGCCCTCCCCCCGCGCCTTCACGACGGCAGCCGAGCGTTGGAGCGACCGGAACGGCCCAGTGCCTTCGAGTGCGACCACCGGGATCACGAAAAACGTTGCGATTGCCCATGCGGCGCCTGCGATGTAAGCGACGATCTTGCCCAGGGCCGGTAAGCGCTCCTCGAGCGCTCTCAAGATCAGCCCGACCGTGGTCGCCACGAAAGTCCAGCCGAGGATCGGACCGATCCGGCGCGCGGCGGCGCTGATCCCTTCGCCGACCTTGGTGTCCTCACCGCGCATCGAGCGCACCGCACGGGCGGCGAGCGCCACGTTGAAGAAGATGGCGATGAATGTCGACACGTACGCCGTTGCCAGGCCGGCGATGTAGAAGACGGGATCGTGCTTGTCCACAGAATGGCCCTCGAACACGCCCCGTGCGATCAGTGCCGCCGCCCAGATCGCGACCATGGCAAGGACCGCGAACATGGTCGACAGGATCGGGGAGAGGACGAGCGATCGGTCGTTCTTCAAAACGTCCCAGCTCTGCCCCGTCAGCGCCCAACCGCGCTTGATGCTGCCCATTGCTGCTCCCGGTGGGTCATCAGCCGCTTGATGTGAGCGGTATCCAGCCCGCCGCGACGGCGGGTGTCCGGCGAAGCCGGCCAGCTGCGGCCTGGCCTGGCATCATCGACGCGTGACTGCCGACCTCCACGTGCACCGCTACGGTCCGTCCGGCCCGGTGCGGATGCTGGCGATCCATGGACTCACCGGCCATGGGCAGCGCTGGCAACAATTGGGCACCTACTTGCCCGAAATCACCATCGCCGCACCCGATCTGCTCGGACACGGCAGATCATCGTGGGCCGCGCCGTGGACCATCGACGCCAACGTCTCCGCGTTTGCCGCCTTGCTCGACGACGAAGCCGACGCCCCTGTGCTGGTGGTTGGGCACTCATTCGGCGGTGCCATCGCGTTGCAGATGGCCGCGGCTCGCCCGGATCTGGTGGCCGCGCTGCTGCTGCTCGACCCGGCGACCGGCTTGGACGGTGCGTGGATGAGCCAGATAGCCGATGCGATGTTCTCCTCCCCCGACTACCCGGACGCCGCCGAAGCACGCATGGAGAAGACGACGGGCTCCTGGGCGGATGTGGACCCCGCGTTGCTTGACGGCGAACTCGACGAGCACCTGGTCAAGCTGGCGAACGGACGCTACGGCTGGCGGGTCAGCATGCCGGCAATTATGTCCTACTGGAGCGAGCTGGCCCGCGACATCGTGCTACCGCAAGCGGGAACGACGACGACGCTGGTGCGAGCGAAGTGGACCTCGCCGCCGTACGTCACCGATCAGCTGATCGACGCTCTTCAGCAGCGATTGGGAGCCGATTTTCAGCTGCTGGATTTTGAGTGCAACCACATGGTGCCCTACGCCAAGCCCGCGGAGGTCGCTGCGCTGATCCGCGAGCAGTTGGAAACGCGCTGACCATGGCGCCGGTGACGGACGAGCAGGTCGAGCGGGTGCGCTCGCTGGTCGCGGCCATCCCACCCGGCAGGGTCGCCACCTACGGCGATATCGCCGCTGTCGCGGGACTTTCCAGCCCGCGGGTCGTTGGTTGGATCATGCGGACTGACTCCTCGGACCTGCCCTGGCACCGGGTGATCACCGCGTCCGGTCGCCCGGCGCGGCATCTGGTGACCCGGCAGCTTGAGCTGTTGCGTGCAGAAGGAGTCCTCAGCATCGATGGCAGGGTCGCGCTAGACGAGCTCCGCCACGAGTTTCCAACTGAATAGCAAGCGGCGCAATCAAATTGAGTACGGCACCGATTTAGATCACCAACCGCACCAGGGCCGCGGTGCGGGCCAGACCCGGAAACGCCTCGGCAGTGGACCGCGGGTGCAATGCATGGACCGCCAAACGGAACATCAACGCGCGCAACAACATCTGCGGCCATTCCGGCAAAGCGCTCCACCGCTCGATGAGTCCGTCGTCGGCTTCGCCCCAGGACAACGCGTCGACGACGACCACACCCGCCGCCCATGATGCGGGCCGCCAGTAGGGGGTGATGTCGGTGATCCCAGGCGCGGCGGTGCCCACGAAAAGCACTGTCCCGTAAAGATCTCCGTGCACCACCTGGTTCGGGCTCCTGGTCGGCTTGCGCAGCCCGGCGAGCTGGTTGATCAGATCGATCGATCGCTGGCCGTCGGCTGTCGGTGGTGCTGCTCGCGCCCCCGGCGGCACCGACTGCAACGGCCGCTCCTCCCACGCGGCACGGTCGGCTGCGATGAAAACATCGACGTCCGCCCAGGGCGCCGTGGGCCCCTGGGTCAGAAATCGAGGACGTTCCAGTTTGCCGGTCGCCTCATGCAGTCGCACCGCCGCCGAGACGACTTCATCGTGCCTGGCCTCCGGTGTGCCGGCCACGAATGTGTCTGCCCGCCATCCGGAAACCACGTACCGACCGTCGGTCGAGCGGACCGGCCGGGCCAGCCGAACGCCGTCGACGAACAACGTCTCCCGCACTCGGGCCGACCAAGCCGCGCGAGCGTGGTCGGCCACCATCGACAACACGACTTCGCCGCATCGCCAGCCACCTTCCCAGCCGGCACCCAAAAGAACGGGCTTCACACCGGTCAAACCGAACGCCGCCAGCGCATGCTCGGGCGGTGGCTCGACTGTCACACCGGTTAGCCTAGTAGAGCCTGGTAGGGGTATCGGGTTAGTACATCACCATGTCGGGCTGCATCTGTTCGGCCCACGCGACGATGCCACCCTGCAAGTGGACCGCATCGGAGAAACCGGCCTTCTTCACCGCGGCCAATGCCTCGGCGGAGCGCACGCCCGTCTTGCAGTACAACACCGGCGTCCGGTCCTGCGGAAGCTTTGCCAGACCCTCACCCGAGTTGATCAACGACTGCGGGATCAGCTGGGCGCCGTCGATATGCACGATGTCCCACTCCACCGGCTCGCGAACATCAATCAGGGCCAGCTTCTTGCCCGAGTCCAGCAACTCGCGCAACTCCCCCGGAGTGATGGTGGAGCCGGTGGCCGCCTCGGCGGCATCTTCGGAGACCACACCGCAGAATTGCTCGTAGTCGATCAATTCGGTGACCTTCGGCGTGGCCGGGTCCTTGCGGATCGTGATCGTGCGGTAGCTCATCTCCATCGCGTCGTACACCATCAACCGGCCAAGCAGTGGTTCGCCGACCCCGGTGATCAGTTTGATCGCTTCGGTACCCATCACCGACGCGATGGACGCGCAGATGATGCCCAGCACGCCGCCTTCGGCACAGGACGGCACCATGCCGGGTGGGGGCGGCTCCGGGTACAGATCGCGGTAATTCAGACCCAGCCCGTCGGGAGCGTCTTCCCAGAACACCGAGACCTGGCCCTCAAAGCGGTAGATCGAACCCCACACGTACGGCTTTCCGGCCAGCACCGCGGCGTCGTTGACCAGATACCGGGTGGCGAAGTTGTCGGTGCCGTCGACGATCAGGTCGTACTCGTTGAAGAGGTTGACGGCGTTGCCCGCGTCCAGCCTGAACTCGTGCAATCGCACCTGGACCAGGGGGTTGATCGCGAGGATCGAGTCGCGCGCCGATTGGGCCTTGGACCGTCCGACGTCGGCCACGCCATGGATGATCTGACGCTGCAAGTTCGACTCGTCGACGACGTCGAAATCGACGATGCCGATCGTGCCGACACCGGCCGCGGCGAGGTAGAGCAACGTCGGCGCTCCGAGCCCGCCGGCGCCGATCACCAGCACTCGCGCGTTTTTGAGCCGCTTCTGCCCGTCGACACCCAGGTCGGGAATGATGAGATGGCGGCTGTAGCGGGCCACCTCATCACGGCTTAGCTCGCGTGCGGGCTCGACTAGCGGCGGCAACGATGTCGACACCGAACATCTCCTCGGGTTCGCGATTCAACTTCTGTGCGCGTCGTCCACAACCATCACAGCAGTTGTGCGGATCGACGGCAATGACAGCTAATAAGAATCAACACCGGGACTGCGGGTATTGCTTCCCGGTCCGGGGCCAGATCCGATTGCCCCGCTCTCCCCCGCCGCGCTGCGGGCCGCATCGTCGCGGGGCTAAGCGATCGGGTACGGCCAGGGATTGAATCGGCAGGTCTTGCCATCCGGCTTGACGAATTCGGGGTCGAACTTGGCGCCGTCGTCATCGGATGTGGAAAACGTTTGCTGCATCATTACCGGCGCCAGACCACCCTGCTTGTCGCACGGCTCGTGGCGCACATACCCGATGGCGTGGCCGACCTCGTGGTTGATCACATACTGCCGGTAGGAACCGACATCCCCCTCGAATGGAACGGCTCCGCGCACCCAGCGCGCCTCGTTGATCAAAACCCGCGCCTGCCGGTCCGGCCCATATACCGGGTTGTAGCAGGACGTCTCCAGCCGGAATTCGTAGCCGCACCCCTCACGCACCGTCATCGGAGACACCAGCGAAATCCGGAAGTCGGGTTTCCCGTTGTCGATCCGGATGAACGCGAATTGCGGGTTGTGCGTCCAGCCTTTGGGATTGGCCAGCGTCTGGTCGACCATCTGGGCGAATGCGTTGTCGCCGCCGTACATCGTGGGATCGAGACCGTCCTCGATCTCGACGGTGTATCTGAACACCTTGGCGGTGCCTTGACCGACCTGCGGCGTGGTGCCCGGGACGACATGCCAGGTCTTGTTGCCCGCTTCGGTGAAGGGGCCGCCGTCCGGCAGCGTCCCGGCCGGCAGATTGTCGTCGAACGCGGCGAGCCCGCGAGGTGGTGCGTCGAGGATCGCAGTGCCCACCACACCGATGGCCGGCGGCCCTGTGATGGACTCGCTCGCCACCTGCTTCGGCGCGCTCGTCCCGGTCACCGTCTGGTACACCACCACCGCGGTGAGCGCCGCCAAAACAGGCAGCGCATACGCGCGCCAGCCATAGGTGGACACGAATCGCCCAAGCCATGTTTGTTTGCGCCACCGGCGTGACCGGTCACGCTCAGCGCGGACTCGTCCGGCGCTCACGGCGAGCGGGTCACGCTGGGCCCGCAGCGGTTCTCGCCACTCGTCGTGTAGCACTGGCACTCGACCGGTGCTACGCACAGGCCGCGGGGACGTCATTTCCCCAGGATCCCACAGCCCGCAGTGACTGGGACTCCTGGCGCGCCCGAGTGGACCGTCAGACTCCCATCTGCCAGCACTAACAGCGCCGATGCCGGTCGGGGAGACGTCACGGGTAGTAATGTTTTCCCGACGAGCCGCGCGGGGGTGTCCCGACGGTACGTTGCGGACGAATCAGATGAGGACTCGATGAGCGATCTCGCCAAGGCAGCGCAACGTCGTGCCGTCAAATCGGCCGACCGCGGTCGGCCGCCAGACGGCATTGTGGCCTCGAATCGGCGGGGCAACCGGTTGCCCCGCGACGAGCGTCGTGGCCAGTTGCTTGTCGTTGCCAGCGACGTCTTTGTCGACCACGGCTACCATGCGGCCGGGATGGACGAGATCGCCGATCGCGCGGGAGTCAGCAAACCCGTTCTGTACCAACATTTTTCGAGCAAGCTGGAACTGTATCTGGCGGTACTCCACCGACATGTCGACAACCTGGTCTCTGGGGTGCAGGAGGCGCTGCGCACGACCACCGACAACCGGCAGCGGTTACACGCTGCGGTCCAGGCGTTCTTCGACTTCATCGAGCACGACAGCCAGGGTTACCGGCTGATCTTCGAGAACGACTACGTCACCGAGCCCGAGGTTGCCGCACAGGTGCGGGTGGCCACCGAATCGTGCATCGACGCAGTGTTCGCCCTAATCAGCGCGGACTCCGGACTGGACCCGCACCGCGCCCGGATGATCGCGGTGGGCCTGGTCGCCATAAGCGTCGACTCCGCCAGGTACTGGCTGGACTCCGACCGCCCGATTTCCAAGTCGGACGCCGTCGAGGGCACCGTGCAGTTCGCCTGGGGCGGGCTGTCACACGTGCCGCTTACTCGCTCTTAGCGGCCCTCGCGGCCGAGTCGGCCCCGATTCCGAAGCCGACTCGGCGGGCGTCGGAAACACCAATCTCGACGTAAGCGATCTTGGCGGTGTGAATCAGGAAGCGACGGCCCCGCTCGTCGCTCAGGCCCAACAGACCCGAGCCCTCCTGCAGTGCGGCGCCGACGAGCTCTTCGACTTCATCGGGCGTCTGCGCGCTGGAGAAGACCAGCTCGCGCGGACTGTCCGTGATACCGATCTTGACCTCCACGGTGACCCCTTCCGTTGCTATTCCGTCCCAGGCGTGTCAGCAGCAGGCTAGTGGACGCTCCTGGTGCGCTCTGATGCAGATGGGGCCCCCGGCCCCGGGCAGAGGTTCGCGGTAAGCGAAACGGGGCCTCTCCGTAGATAACGATTAGCTCCCAGCTGGGCCAACATGCCGCACGACCCCGGATCTTCGATATTCACACCGGTAACATCGGCACCATCAGAAACACATTTAACCATCTCGACGGCCTAGTCCAGGACTACCCCGACGACGAGGGCAATGCGGCAGACGGAGCCGATTACGACGGCTACGGCGAGTTAGCCTGGCCTGCCGACAGTCGATGGCGCCCGGTCGCCGCAATCGTCGGCGCTGTGGTGGCGCTCGGCGCAATCGCGACCGCAGTCATCATCAACAGCGGAGACAGCGCATCGACCAAGGCCACGGTGGGCGCGCCAACTCCCCGGACGATGATCTCCACGCCTTCTATGCCTAAGCCGACGGCCCCGCCCAGTACGTCGCCCAGCCCGTCTAGACTGCCGCCCGAGACGGTCACCACCGTGACACCACCCAGCGCCGCGCCTACCAGAACGCCTAGTGCCCCACCAACGGCACCGCCCACCGCCGCGCCGCCGCTAACACTGCAACCACCACCGGCTGCGCTGAATCCGCGCACCGTCATCTACAGCGTGACCGGGACGAAGCAGCTCCTCGACCTGGTGAACGTCGTCTATACCGACGCCCGCGGCTACCCACACACCGAGTTCAACGTGGCACTGCCGTGGACCAAGGTGGTCGTCCTCAACCCCGGCGTCCAGACCCAGTCGGTCGTCGCGACCAGCATCTACGGTCGACTCAACTGCTCGATCGTCGACGCCCAGGGGCAAGCGGTCGTGGTGTCGACCAACAACGCGATCATCGCGACCTGCACACGCTAGACCCGTATCAGCTAAGACCGAGTTCCTTCATCCGTTGGTCGTGTGTCTGCTGCAAACGGTCGAAGAACGCACCGAGCTGGCTCAGGCCATCGGTACCGGATACCACCAGGTCGACCAGCTCATCGTGGTCGGCCAGCAGGTACTGGGCCTGGGTGATCGTTTCGCCGAACAGCCGACGAGCCCACAGCGCCAGGCGGCTGCGCTGTTTGCTGCTGGCGGTCACCGCGGCGCGCACTTCTGCGACGACGAACTGCGAGTGCCCGGTCTCCGACAAGGCCGCCCGAACCACGTCGGCAGCTTCATCGGGCAGGCCGCCGGCGATCGCCATATATAGTTCGGCGGCCAGGGCATCAGCGACATAGGTCTTCACCAGGGCTTCCAGCCAAGTGCTCGGCGTCGTCAGCCGGTGGTAGTTCTCCAGCGCCGGCACGTACTTCGACATCGCCGACACCACCTCGCCGCCCCGGCTTTCCAGGGCATCGCGCAGTAGCTCATAGTGCCGGATCTCGGCGGCGGCAATGCTCGCCATCGAGATCCGTCCCCGCAGGTCAGGTGCCATTCTCGCCTCATCGGTCAGCCGATAAAACGCGGCTATCTCGGCGTAGGCCAGCAACGCGAACAGCTCGTTGACGGCCGGGTGATCCGCCGGCAACCGTGGCGTGGGCGAATCGGCCACCTGGTCCGCGGATGAGGGCGAGGGCATGGCAACACTCTAGTCGGCCGGCTTGGGAGGAAATGGGTGTCCGCTGGTCGACCAGTTATCATGCTCATAGGTAGTGGTTCTATCTCTGCACCGCTTTATCTCTGTACCGCTTTGGTACTGCCACTGCCGGCGAAATGTGCGTGCACAGCCGGCCCGCCCAGACTGAGTATGGGGCCGGCGACTCGGCGACGTATTCGGAGTCGGAACTCGTGCGCGCGTGAACCGCGACAGGGAAACACCGACACAAGACCGATACCGTCACCGAAAGGCCCGTTACTCACGTATGACCGCACTGACAGCCACAACTGAACCAACCTTTGCCAAACTCGGAGTCCGCGACGAAATAGTCCGCGCACTAGCCGAAAAAGGCATCGAACAACCTTTTGCTATCCAAGAACTCACTCTGCCGCTGGCGCTCGCCGGCGACGACGTGATCGGCCAGGCCCGCACCGGCATGGGCAAGACCTTCGCGTTCGGCGTGCCGCTGCTGCAGCGCATCACGACCGCTACCGGAGCAAGGCCGCTCACCGGCGCACCGCGGGCCCTGGTCGTGGTGCCCACCCGGGAGCTGTGCCTGCAGGTGACCGATGACCTGGCTGCCGCGGCCAGATACCTGACCACTGACGACGGCCGCCGGCTATCGGTGGTGTCCATCTACGGGGGACGGGCCTACGAGCCGCAGATCGACGCACTGCGCGCCGGTGCCGACGTCGTGGTGGGTACCCCGGGGCGCCTGCTCGACCTCTGCCAGCAGGGCCTCCTGCAGCTGGGCGGTTTGTCGGTGCTAGTGCTCGACGAGGCCGACGAGATGCTCGACCTGGGTTTCCTGCCCGACATCGAGCGCATCTTGCGACAGATTCCCGCCGACCGGCAATCGATGCTGTTCTCGGCGACCATGCCGGACCCGATCATCACACTGGCCCGCACGTTCATGGTCCAGCCCACGCATATCCGGGCCGAGGCACCGCACTCCTTGGCCGTACACGACACCACCGAGCAGTTCGTCTACCGTGCCCACGCACTGGACAAGGTGGAGCTGGTCAGCCGGATCCTGCAGGCTCGAGAGCGGGGCGCGACGATGATCTTCACCCGCACCAAGCGCACCGCGCAGAAGGTGTCAGACGAGTTGGCCGAGCGCGGTTTCGCGGTTGGCGCCGTGCACGGTGATCTCGGACAGATCGCGCGCGAGAAGGCGCTCAAGTCGTTCCGCACCGGCGATATCGACGTGCTGGTCGCCACCGACGTGGCCGCCCGCGGCATCGACATCGACGACGTCACCCACGTCATCAACTACCAGTGCCCCGAGGACGAGAAGATGTACGTCCACCGCATCGGGCGCACCGGCCGCGCCGGCCGCACCGGTGTCGCGGTCACCCTGGTGGACTGGGACGAGCTGCCCCGCTGGACGATGATCGACAAGGCGCTGGGCCTGGGCTCGCCGGATCCGGCCGAGACGTACTCCAACTCGCCGCACCTCTACAGCGAGCTGGCCATCCCGGCTGAGACCGGTGCAACGGTCGGCTCGCCCCGCAAGTCGCAGGTCAAACGCCGCGACACCGATCGTGGCGGGGAGAAGTCGGAGAAGGCGCAGAAGTCGCAGCAGCGCAACACCACAAGGCGACGGCGCACCCGTGGCGGCCAACCCGTCACCGGACACCCCGCCAACAACCCGGTCGCCAACGGCGAGGCCGCCTCAGAGACGCCGTCCAGCTCCCCCTCCACAAAGGCCGGGACTGCCCAGCGACGCCGTCGCCGCCGCAAGCCCGCGAACGTCACCGCGCACGCCAAGTGAGCCCGCGCTGACGCATGGTCAGACCCGAACGCCGGACCAAGGGCGACATTGTGGCGGCAGTGACGATCGCGGTGGTCGTCGCCGCTGTCGCGTCGCTGATCTGGTGGACCAGTGACGCCCGGGCCACCATCAGCCGCCCGGCCGCCGTTCCGGCGCCCAACCCGACTCCGGCCCGCGAAGTGCCGGCCTCCCTGAAAGAGCTGTGGAGCGCTGCCAGTCCCGCCACCGCCGCACCCGTGCTGGTGGGCGGGACGGTGACCACCGGCGACGGGCGCCGAGTGGATGGGCGCGACCCGGCCACGGGCGAGTCGCGCTGGAGCTACGCCCGCGACACCGACCTGTGCGGGGTTTCCTGGGTCTACCATTACGCCGTCGCCGTCTACCGAGACGACCGCGGCTGCGGTCAGGTCAGCACCATCGATGGATCCACCGGTCGTCGCGGAGCCGCCCGCAGCAGCTACACCGATCAGCACGTGCGCCTGTCCTCCGACGGCACGACCGTGTTGTCGGTGGGCAACACCCACCTGGAACTGTGGCGCTCGGACATGGTCCGGATGCTGGCCTACGGTGAGATCGACGCCCGGGTGAAACCGTCGGCGCGGGGGCTGCACTCCGGATGCACGCTGGAGTCCGCAGCGGCCAGCTCGTCGGCGGTATCGGTGCTCGAGGCCTGCGCGAATCAGGCCGACGTGCGGCTCGTGCTATTGCGCCCGGGCAAGGATGAGGACGAACCCCAACAACACCTGGTGCCCGAACCCGGGGTCCGGGCGGGTTCGGGTGCGCGCGTGCTGACGGTCTCGGCGAACAACACGGCGGTATATCTGCCGTCGCCGCAGCCAAGAGTCGACGTGATCGACGAGACCGGAACCACGGTGGCGAGCACACTGCTGCCCAAGCCGCCGTCGAGCTCGGCCGTGGCGACACAGACGGGCAACCTGGTGACCTGGTGGACCGGCGATGCCCTGATGGTGTTCGACTCGACCAACCTGACTCAGCGCTACACCATTGCCTCAGGCGAGACGACTGCGCCATTGGGGCCGGGTGTGATGATGGCAGGGCAGCTGCTCGTGCCGGTCACTGACGGGATCGGGGTCTACGACCCGCTCAGCGGCGCGAACATCCGCTACATCCCAGTGAGCCGGCCCCCGAGCAAGTCAGCCGTGGTCCCGGCTATTTCTGGTTCCAGAGTGTTCGAGCAGCGCGGCGACACCGTAGTTGCTCTCGGCTGACGAAAGCCGCGTGCGCTGGGGGCACCTCCCGCTTGCGGGGGAACGCAGGTCAAAACTCCACGGTGAACGTGGGTAGCGGCTTGTCGGTCTTCCAGTGCTTGAGCAACGCCTGCGCCAGCTCGCGGTAGGCCACCGCGCCCTTGTTCTTGCGCCCGGCCATCACCGACGAGCCTGACGCGCTGGCCTCGGCGAAGCGCACCGTGCGCGGGATGGGTGGCGCCAGCACCGGCAGGTCGTAGCGGTCGGCGACGTCGAGCAGCACATCACGGGTGTGCGTGGTGCGGGAGTCGTACAGCGTCGGCAGTGCGCCCAGCAGCCGCAGATTCGGGTTGGTGATCTGCTGGACATCGGCGACGGTGCGCAGGAACTGGCCGACGCCGCGGTGGGCCAGCGTCTCGCACTGCAGCGGCACGATGACCTCGTCGGCGGCCGTCAGGCCGTTGAGGGTGAGCACACCCAGCGACGGCGGGCAGTCGACGATAACCACGTCGAACTCGTCGGAGAGTTTGGCCAGCGCACGTTTGAGCGCATACTCGCGGCCGGCCCGCATCAGCAGCATCGCCTCGGCGCCTGCCAGGTCAATGTTGGCCGGCAGCAGCGTCATTCCCTCCATCGTCGTGACCAGCGCGGCGTTTGGCTCGACCTCGCCGAGCAGCACCTCGTGCACGGACACCGGCAGTTTGTCGGGATCATGGCCAAGCGAGAAGGTCAAACAACCCTGCGGGTCCAGATCGACAAGCAGCACTCGTCGTCCCTTATCCACCATCGCCGCGCCCAGCGACGCGACCGTTGTCGTCTTGGCCACCCCGCCCTTCTGGTTGGCCACCGCCAGTACCCGGGTCTCTGTCACAGTGCCATCCTGGCATGCTTGCCCGCCGTGTGCTGCGGGCGACGGGCCCGGCATGTCGTCCGGCAGAATCGGTCGGCATGGGCCTGCACAACCATCGACTACTGCTGCTGCGCCACGGCGAGACCGCCTGGTCGAAATTGGGCCAGCACACCGGCCGCACCGACATCGAGCTGACCGGCACCGGCCGGGTCCAAGCGAAGCTTGCCGCGCGGGCTCTGGCTGCGCTCAAACTCGTTGACCCGATGGTGATCAGCAGCCCGCGCAAGCGGGCCCTAGACACTGCCGAGTTGGCCGGTCTCACCGTCGATGAGGTATCTCCGCTGCTCGCTGAATGGGATTACGGTGCCTACGAAGGCCTGACCACCTCGCAGATCCGCGAATCCGACCCCGATTGGCTGGTGTGGACGCACGGATGCCCCGACGGTGAAAGCGTCGCGCAGGTCCGCGATCGCGCCGACCGGGCCGTCGCGATCGCGCTAGAGCACATGGCGTCGCGCGACGTGTTATTCGTCAGCCATGGCCACTTCTCCCGTGCGGTGATCACACGCTGGGTCGAGCTGCCGCTCGTCGAGGGCAGCCACTTCGCCATGGTCACCGCCTCGATCGGGGTCTGCGGGTTCGAGCACGGGGCGCGACAGCTCACTTCGCTCGGGTTGACCGGTTAGTGAGCACCAGCGAACCGCCGTTCGCGCTATGCGGGCCGAGAGGGACTCTGGTTGCCGACGGAGCGCAGACGCGCTACAGCGACGTGCGCGCGGCGCAAGCGGCGCTGCGCTCGGGGACAGCCCCAATAGTGTTGGGCGCGTTGCCTTTCGACGTGGACAAACCCGCCGCGTTGCTGGTGCCGGATACCGTGCTACGCGCCGATGCGCTGCCCGACTGGCCGACGGGCCCGCTGCCGGCGGTTCGCATCGCCGCCGCCATCCCGGCTCCTGCGGAATACCGTGCCCGGATCAGCCGCGCGCGAGATCAGCTCGCGGCACCGGGCACCTCGCTGCACAAGGTTGTGTTGGCCCGCGCATTACAGCTGACCGCCGACGCTCCGCTGGATGCCCGCGCCATCCTGCGCCGGCTGGTCGCTGCCGACCCGGCCGCGTACGGATATCTCGTCGACCTCACCCCCGCCGGCGACGACTACGCGGGTGCGGTCCTGGTGGGCGCCAGTCCGGAACTGTTGGTCGCGCGCTCCGGCGACCGCGTCGCGTGCAAGCCGTTTGCCGGTTCGGCCCCGCGTGCCGCCGACCCCGAACTTGACGCCGCCAACGGCGCCGCGCTGGCCGGATCGGCCAAGAACCGTCACGAGCACCAACTGGTCATCGACACGATGCGTGCTGCCCTGGAACCCCTCTGCGACGAACTGATAATCGCATCCGAGCCCCAATTGAGCCGCACCGCGGCGGTATGGCACCTGTGCACACCAATCCGCGGCCGGCTACGCGACACCTCAACCACGGCAATCGATCTCGCGTTGGCGCTGCATCCCACTCCGGCGGTCGGAGGGGTGCCGACGAAAGCTGCGTCCGAGCTCATCGCCGAGCTGGAAGGTGACCGCGGTTTCTACGCCGGGGCGGCGGGCTGGTGCGATGCCAGTGGCGACGGCCACTGGGTGGTTTCCATCCGCTGTGCGCAGCTGTCGGCCGACCGCCGCACCGTCCTCGCCCGCGCCGGCGGCGGCATCGTCGCCGAATCCGATCCCGATGACGAAGTTGACGAAACCACAACGAAATTCGCCACGATACTCAACGCGCTGGGAGTTGAGCAGTGACCGAAAACATCCGCCGCGCCGCACCGGAGGACTCCGCCGATATTACGGCCATGATTCACGCGCTGGCCGAATTCGAGCGCGCCGCCGATCAATGCACTGTCACCGAAAGACAAATTTCCACAGCGCTTTTCGGTAATTCTCCAACGGTTCAAGGGCACGTCGCCGAAGTCAACGGCGAGGTCGCCGCGATGGCACTGTGGTTTCTCAACTTCTCCACCTGGGACGGCGTGTCGGGCATCTTTCTGGAGGACCTGTTCGTACGGCCGAGATTTCGCCGCCGCGGCCTGGCCCGTGCGCTGCTGGCGGCGCTGGCCGCTGAATGCCTCGACAACGGCTACACACGGTTGTCGTGGGCGGTGCTGAACTGGAACTCCGATGCCATCGCGTTGTACGACGGGATCGGCGGGCAACCGCAGCGCGAGTGGACCACCTATCGGCTGTCCGGGCCACGGCTGGCTGAGCTGGCCGGACCACGCTGATCGCCGCCGGCGGCCCAGCGCACTGCCGCGGGACTGAACAGCAAGATCAATGCGGTCAGGGCCACGATTCCCAAAGGGATCCCGAAGGCCGGCTGATGCGAGCCCACCGCGAGGTACCACGCGACGGGCAACAGAAGCAGTTGGGTGAACACTGCCAGCCCGCGGCCCCACCGCTTGCCGGCCATCAGGGCGTATCCGGCGGCAAGCACTCCGCCGCCGACCACCGCGAACCAGATCGCGGTGCCCAAGCCGTTGACGACGCGCTGATCGGCTCCGGCGAGCCCGCGGACCACCAGCACCGCGGCCACCACCAGAGCCGCCACACCCTGCACAACAACGATCACTCCCGCGCCACGCACGGCGGCCGGGGCTGGTGATGTCACAGCGTCAGCGTAGTCACGCCTGCCGGCTCAGCGGGGCCTTAACTAGCCCGCATAAGCTCATGCGTCATGCGCGCTGTGCTGATCGTGAACCCAACAGCCACTTCCACCACACCCGCTGGTCGCGATCTGCTGGCGCACGCGCTCAAGAGCCGCCTTGAGCTCACCGTCGAGCACACCAATCACCGTGGTCACGGGACCGAACTCGGACAAGCCGCCGTTGAGGACGGAGTGGATCTCGTCGTCGTACACGGCGGCGACGGCACGGTAAGTGGGGTGGTCAACGGTTTGCTCGGTCGTCCGGGCGCTAAACCGGCAGGGCCTGTGCCTGCAGTCGCGGTGGTGCCTGGCGGCTCGGCGAATGTGCTCGCTCGGTCGCTGGGAATCTCCCGGGATCCGGTCGCTGCCACCAACCAGCTCATCCAGTTGCTCGATGACTACCGCCGTCACCAGACGTGGCGCCGGATCGGGCTGATCGACTGCGGTGAGCGGTGGGCCGTGTTCAACACGGGCATGGGCGTCGACGCCGAGGTGGTAGCCGCGGTCGAGGCCGAACGCGACAAGGGCGGCAAAGTTACGGCGTGGCGCTATATTCGCGCGGCGGTGCCCGCGGTGTACGGCTACACGCGCCGCGAACCGATGCTTACGGTGGAACTCCCCGGCCGTGAACCGATTACGGGGGTGAGCTTCATCTTCGTGTCGAACTCCAGTCCGTGGACCTTCGCAAACAACCGGCCGGTATGGACCAATCCCGGCTGCAGCTTCGAGTCGGGACTGGGAGTGTTCGCCCCCACCACCATGAAGGCGATCCCTGCCTTGCGGATTGTCCGGCAGATGTTCGCGAAACGACCCAAGTTCAACTTCAAGCACCTCATCACCGAGGATGACGTGTCCTGTCTGCGAGTCACCTCTACCGGGGCTGCGGTCGCCAGTCAGTTCGATGGCGACTACCTGGGGGTACGCCAGAGCATGACATTCCGGGCGGTTCCCGATGCGCTGGCGGTCGTCGCCCCACCCGCCAAAAACCCTATCTGACCTGCGACAACCGCACGCAGGACGGTCTCCGCAAGAAAATTTTCCGCAGAAGTAGCCCGTTAGTGTAGTACAACTGTGTAAGGGCTTTGGTAAGAGATCATCAAAGTGAGATAGCCCACGCGCTAACTCACACTATTGACATCTGTTGAGCCTGTGAAACGATCGAAAGGTTGCACGCAGAAATTATGTAGGGGTACGGAAGCCTTTCTTCTGCACGCGTTAACAGCCGAAGA
This sequence comes from uncultured Actinomycetota bacterium, assembly GCA_963728815.1. GTDB lineage: Bacteria > Actinomycetota > Actinomycetes > Mycobacteriales > Mycobacteriaceae > Mycobacterium. The sequence continues at coordinate 320,341 of CAVSLH010000001.1, read as the reverse complement.
AAATGCCCGTGCATCTTGCTGCGCAAACGGTAAGGAGTAACAACGTATGGATTGGCGCCACAAGGCGGTCTGTCGCGACGAGGATCCGGAGCTGTTCTTCCCCGTAGGGAACAGCGGCCCGGCGCTCGCGCAGATCGCTGACGCGAAACTGGTCTGCAATCGGTGCCAGGTGACTACAGAGTGCCTCGCCTGGGCCCTGAACACAGGCCAGGACTCGGGCGTCTGGGGCGGCATGAGCGAAGACGAGCGGCGTGCACTGAAGCGCCGCAACGCCCGGACGAAGGCCCGTAGCGGAGTCTGACCCAGTTCCACAACGTGCGGCCCCGACAATCGTCGGGGCCGCACTGTTGCGTGCGGCTTACGACAGCAGCCGCGCCGGGCGACCAATCGGTACCCGTAGCACCACGTCGGTGCCGCGATCGGGAGCTTCACGCATGCCCAGCGAGCCGTCCAGCTCGGCGGAAACCAAGGTGCGCACGATCTGCAGGCCCAGGCTGTCCGACTTGTCCAGGCTGAATCCTTCCGGCAGTCCGCGTCCGTCGTCGTGCACTACGACATCCAGCCAGCGCGCTGAGCGCTCGGCGACGATCGTCACAGACCCTTCTTGGGCCGCCGGGTCGAATGCATGCTCGATCGCGTTCTGCACGAGCTCGGTGATCACCATGATCAGTGCCGTTGCACGGTCAGAGTCCAGCACGCCAAGATCGCCCACCCGGTTGATCCGGATCGGCCTGTCCACGGATGCCACGTCGTTCATGATCGGCAGGATCCGGTCGATGACCTCGTCGAGGTTCACCTGCTCGTCCACCGACATCGACAACGCGTCGTGGACCAAAGCGATCGACGAAACCCGCCGCACCGACTCGATCAGCGCCTCACGCCCTTCGGCGTTGACGGTCCGGCGGGCCTGCAGGCGCAACAGCGCCGCCACAGTTTGCAGGTTGTTCTTAACCCTGTGGTGGATTTCCCGGATGGTGGCGTCCTTGGAGATCAGGGCTCGGTCCCGGCGCTTCACTTCGGTGACGTCGCGGATCAGCACCGCGGCACCCGCGCTCGAGCCATGAACCACCAACGGCAGCGTCCGCAGCAGCACCGTGGCGCCGCCGGCGTCGACCTCCATCCGCATGCTCTTGCCACCGGCCAGCAAGTCCTGCACATGCTCGGCAACCTCCTGCGCCTCGAAGGAGTCGGAGATCAGCGGCCGCGTGACTTCGATCAGTTTGTGATCTTCTAGCTCGCTGGTCAGGCCCATCCGGTGGTAAGCCGACAGGGCGTTGGGGCTGGCGTAGGCGACGACACCGTCGACATCGAGGCGGATGAAACCGTCGCCTGCCCGCGGGGTGGAGCGCGACATGGCCACGTCCCGCACATCGGGAAATGTGCCCTCTGACAGCATGTGAAGAAGATTCGTTGCGCACTCCCGGTACGCGGTCTCCAAGTGACCGGAGCTGCGCTCAGCCGCCAGTTCAGTCTGGTGCTGCGTCAGCACCGCCACCACCTGCTCGCCATATCGCACCGGGGACGCCGCAACGTGCGTGCCGGGTAGTTGCCGCGAATGCTGTTGGCCCGCATCGCTTTCCCGCACGGCAGTGCCGGAGGCGAAGGCCTCGGCGACCAGCGGCGGCCTGTCGGCGGTGACGACGCTACCCACCGCATCCGTCTGCATAACCGTCGGCGCGGTATTCGGCCGGCATTGCGCCACGCACACCAGCACACCGTCGTCGCGGCGAACCCACATCAGATAATCGGCGAACGACAGGTCGGCTAGCAGCTGCCACTCCCCGACCACCGCATGCAGATGGTCCACCGCGTTGCCCGGCAGCATCGTGTGTTCGGCAAGCAGATCACCGAGAGTGGACATCAGTTACTCCCGAGTCGTTCCCCGGCGGCAGGTATGACGGATCCAACGGCTAGCTGATCACGGCAATAAGGTCGCCTGCCTGAATGACATCGCCCACCGATACGCTCACTTCGCTGACGGTGCCGGCAACTTCGGCCAGGACAGGGATCTCCATCTTCATCGACTCCAGCAGCACCACGATGTCACCCTTGCCGATCTGGTCGCCCTCGTTGACAACGACTTCGAGCACGCTGGCCACGATCTCGGCGCGAACATCCTCGGCCATCTTCACCCCACTCGTTTCGGCCATTCCGCATGCTGGCTGCTGGTTCCTCAAGCTTCCATCAGGCTCATGTATATCGAACCATAAGACGGGTCGGGACAGCGGCTGCGCGGGCTATCGGCGTCGCGTGAGACGTCCCGTGAGAGACTGGGCAACAACCTGACGGGTGCCGAGCGCCCGGCATCTCAACAACGACGGAGGTTTCCGATGGCCAAGCGTGGCCGCAAGAAGAAAGACCGCAAGTACAGCAAGGCCAACCACGGCAAGCGACCCAACTGCTAGCCGGATCGCTACGACCCACCCCGGATGATGGTGGTCCGCCGGATCTCCAGCCGGAGGCGCTCCCGTAAGCCCTCGGGGGCCTTTTCACCTTTGCACTTGGTCGCGATCAATACCTTGATCCGCTCCTCGAGCCCGTAATGCTTGAAGCATCCGGGGCATGCCTCGAGGTGCCGGCGCAGCTTCTCTTTGGACTCTGGTGTGCATTCACCGTCGAGCAGGGTCCATACCTCTGCGATCACTTCCGCGCAGCCGAGGTAGCCGTGGGAATCACTGTCGTCGGCGCGCGGGCCCGCTGGGCCGGAAAACTCGCTCATGACGGCACCTCCTCGTGCGCCTGCTGACCACGGACAAAGCCCCGCTCCTTGGCCACATTCGCCAAGAGACCACGCAGCTGACGTCTGCCGCGATGAAGCCGCGACATCACGGTCCCGATCGGCGTATCCATGATCTCGGCGATCTCCTTGTAGGGGAAACCTTCGACATCGGCGTAGTAGACCGCCATCCGGAACTCTTCCGGCAACGCCTGCAGCGCTTCTTTTATCTCGGTGTCCGGCAGTGCCTCAAGAGCTTCGACCTCAGCCGAGCGCAGCCCCGAAGAGGAATGCTCGGCGTTCGACGCCAATTGCCAGTCGGTGATCTCGTCGGTCGGATACTCCGCAGGTTGGCGCTGCTTCTTGCGATAGCTGTTGATATAGGTGTTGGTCAGGATTCGGTACAGCCACGCCTTGAGGTTCGTGCCCGCCCGGAACGAGCGAAATCCCGCGTAGGCCTTCACCATCGTCTCCTGGAGCAGGTCCTCGGCGTCGGCTGGATTGCGCGTCATGCGCAGTGCGCCGCCGTACAGCTGATCCAGCAAGGGAATCGCGTCGCGCTCGAAACGCGCCGTCAGTTCCGCGTCCGTCTCTTCAGGCGGCCTGGGCTCGGGAACCTCCGACCCAGTCGAGCCGTCAATGTCGGCCATGTCGATTAGCACGGTCCCTTCTGTCGCGGTCTCGCCGAACAACACCGGTAGCGACACCGGACTCGCAAGCAAGCGAGCCAACTGCTCGTCGCCCAACAGGCTCGTCGCCGTTGACACCAGACTCCTCCTCCCAATCTAAAGGTTGCGACCGACACTGTCTGCCCGGGTCTGCCCCGGTCCGCTGTGGTCTCCGCGCCGCGGATTCAGCTGCAGAAACCGCATCAGTCAACAGCGTTAACCTGCGCGCTATTTCCGGCACCCGGTAGGCGCGGCCGGTCCCGCAGTCAAAACGGGTCGAGCATGGCGTTAGTGTGACGCCATGTCCCTCAACGGCAAGACCATGTTCATCTCGGGTGCCAGTCGCGGTATCGGCCTTGCGATCGCCACACGGGCCGCACAAGACGGCGCCAACATCGCCGTGATCGCCAAGACCGCCGAGCCGCACCCCAAGCTGCCGGGCACGGTGTTCACCGCGGCCAAGGAACTCGAGGAAGCAGGTGGTCAGGCACTGCCGATCGTCGGGGACGTCCGCGACCCGGATTCCGTCACCGCCGCGGTGGCCAAGACAGTCGAGCAGTTCGGCGGCATTGACATCTGCGTCAACAACGCATCGGCGATCAACCTGGGGTCCGTCACCGAGGTGCCGATGAAGCGTTTCGACCTGATGAACGGCATCCAGGTGCGCGGCACGTATGCGGTCTCGCAAGCGTGCATCCCGCACATGAAGGGCCGGGAGAACCCGCACATCCTGACACTGTCGCCGCCGGTGCTGCTCGACAAGAAATGGCTGAAGCCGACGGCCTACATGATGGCCAAGTTCGGCATGACGCTGTGCGCGCTGGGGATCGCCGAGGAGATGCGCGACGACGGCATCGCGTCTAACACGTTGTGGCCGCGCACGCTGGTGGCCACCGCCGCGGTGCAGAACCTGCTCGGCGGCGCCGAGGCAATGGGGCGGGCCCGCAAGCCCGACGTGTATGCCGATGCGGCCTACGTCATCCTCAACAAGCCCGCCCGCGAGTACACCGGCAACTCGGTACTGTGTGAGGACGTGCTGGTGGAATCCGGCGTCACCGACTTGTCTGTCTACGACTGCGTGCCGGGTTCGCAACTCGGCGTCGACTTCTGGGTGGACGGCGTCAACCCGCCGGGGTACACCGGGCCCTAGCGTGGCGGGCGCTGCGACGCCGGCTCTGGCAGCGCTGGTCAAAGCCGGTGTGCCGCATGAGACCATTCACTTCGAGGTCATCACCGACTTATCGGAGTCCGGCGACATCGCCCCCGAACAGGTATTCAAAACCCTGATCATCGCGCTGCCCCATGAGCTGGCCGTCGCGATCGTGCCGGTGCCGTCGAAGTTGTCACTGAAGGCGGCTGCCGCGGCGCTGGGCGTTCCCAAAGCCAGCATGGCCGAACCCGCTGCCGCCGAGCGGGCCACCGGCTACGTGGTCGGCGGCATCTCCCCTTTCGGTCAGCGTAAGCGGCTGCGGACCGTGGTTGACGCCTCGGCGTTGAGCTGGGACCGGGTGCTGTGCAGCGCCGGCAAGCGGCATTGGGACGTCGCAATGGCCCCGCAGGACCTGATCCGACTAACGGGCGCGATCACCGCTGACATCAAGGCTTAGTGGGTGTTTCGTCCCGCGCCGCAGCCGAGGTCGAGCGCTCGGCCCGGTTCGAGCCGCTGGGGCCCCTCCACGAGGACGCATAAGGCGCGAGGATTCATGCGCTCATACGAACGCGCTGAGGCCCGTCAACGAACGCCCGACAATCAGCGTGTTCATCTCCCGGGTACCTTCGTATGAGTAGATCGCTTCAGCGTCGGCAACGAACCGGCCCACGTTGTGCTCCAACAGGATTCCATTTCCGCCGAGCAGTTCGCGCGCCCAGCCAACGGTTTCGCGCATCCGCACTGTGCAAAAGGCCTTCGCCAGCGAGGAGTGCCGGTCCTCGGCGAGCCGTTCATCCTGCAGTTGCGACAGCCGCACGCACAGTCCGTATGAGGAAGTGACGTTGCCGAGCATCCGAACCAGCAGATCCTGGACCAGTTGGAATCCGCCGATTGGCCGGCCGAACTGCCGTCGGTTGCGCGCATACGCCAGCGCGTTCTCATAGGCCCCCATCGCACAACCGACCGCCATCCACGCCACCCCGGCGCGGGTCACCCGCAACACCTCAGCGGTGTCTTTGAACGAGTTGGCCCGCTGCAGTCGGTCGCACTCCGCGACGCGCACGTTGTCCAGCGTGATGAGGCCGTTCTGCACTATTCGCAACGCGATCTTGTGCATCTGTTTCTCGACGGTGAACCCCGGCGAGGAGTTCTCCACCACAAAGCCTTTCACCTGCCCGTCGGCGACGTCTTTGGCCCAGATGACAGTCAGGTCCCCGAAGGTCGAGTTGCCGATCCACTTCTTCTGCCCGTTGAGGATCCAGGTGTCCCCAACGCGGCGCGCTGTCGTCTGCAGCCCACCCGAGGCCCCGGAGCCGACCTCCGGTTCGGTCAGCCCGAACGAGCCGATCTTTTCGTAGCGCGTCATGGCGGGCAGGAATCTCATCCGTTGCTCGTCGGAGCCGCACAGATAGATCGACCCCATTGCCAATCCGCCGTGCACGCCGTTGAAGGTGGCGATCGAGCAGTCCGTGCGGGCCAGCTCCATCGCGATCATGCCGTCGAGCAGGTAACGACGTCCGCCGCAGCCGTAGCCGTGGTACGGCAGGCCCGCGAGGCCGAGCTCGCGCATCCCGGGCACGATCTCGACCGGAAAGGTGGCACGCGACCAGTGCTCAAGGAGGAGAGGCGCCACGTCGGTCGTCGTGAACTTGCGCACCGCATGCAGCAGCTGGCGCTCCTCCTCGTTGAGCAGGCACTCATAGGAGTAGAAATCCGACGTGTCGATGTCTTGAATGTCGGTGTGGCTCATGGTCGTTCTCCGGGTTACTCAGAAATTTCTCGATGACGGGCGCGAGTTCGGTCGCGTTGTGCACGAGATCGATATGCCCGCCGGAATGCAGGTGCAGCCGCGAATGAGGCAGCAACGCGTTCACGATGTGGGCGTTGATCACCGGGATGATCGGATCATCGGTGCCCGACACGATCAACGTCTCCTGTCGCACCGCCGGCAGCGCGAACAGGCTGGTCCAGACCGACCCTGCGAGCAGCTGGTGCAGGTAGCCGACCTTCGATCCGGCGTGCAACTGCCGCACGAACAGTTGCGCGACGTCTTCACCATGCGCGCGGACGGTACCGCCGTACAGCTCGCCCGCAATCGATGCGGCGTAACCGGGATCGGAGAACCTGCGCGGCGTAAGCATTTTCACCAGCACCCTTGGGTGGGCGGGCACCATAAACAAGCCGGTGCCCGTCGCCACCAGCACCAGGCGCCGGCACCGGCGCGGGTTCTGGAAGGCGAACTGCTGCGCAAGGGCGCCGCCCCAGGACAGCCCGAGCACGTCCACCACGCCAATTCCCAGCTTGGACAGCAGCCGGCCCAGCACCCAGGCAAGGTAGGGAAACCCGTAGGGGGCAAGGGATGTTGGTGATCCTCCGGTCCCGGGAACGTCGAACCTCACCACCGTGGTGTCCAGCTGCTCCACCAGCGGATCGAGCACTTCCAGGCTGGCCCCGATGCCATTGCACAGCACCAGCGGCACGCCGGTCCCATGGCGCACATTCACTCGGATCCGCTGTCCGCCGGCGGCGACGTAGCGCTCCTCGCCAATCGTGCTCGCGGACGCGATCGTGGCGCGGGTGCTGAACATGGCTCACTTCTCCATCACGTAGCTACCCGGAGCTGGGCCCAGCGGCGGCAGGTCCTCTCCGCCAAGCGTTTTCGGCGCATCAACCTCCGGGCCGCCGCGCTCGGCGAGCCAGGCCACGTAGTCCGGCCACCAGGAGTCAGCGAACTTCTCAGCAGAGTCCAGCCACTGTTCCGGATCCTCCGCATCGACCGGACCGGTTCGGAACGACGCCTTCGGGTTGCCGGGCGGGTTGACCAACGCCGCGATGTGACCGCTGGTAGACAGCACGTAGCGGTTGTCTTTGCTGCCGAGCAGGCGCGCGCTGCGATAGGTCGCCTGCCACGGGGAGATGTGGTCGGCGACCCCGCCGACGACGTATGCGTCCGACGTGATCTTGGACAGGTCGACCGGGCTGCCCAGCATGCTGACTGCGCCGGGAGTGACCAGCGCGTTCCGCAGCCCCATCAGCACCATGTCGCGGTGCAGGGCGGCGGCCATCCGGGTGGTGTCGGCGTTCCAGAACAACACGTCGAACGGCGCCGGCTTGCGGCCCTGCACATAGTTGTTCACTACATACCGCCACACCAGGTCGGTGGGCCGCAGCCACGCGAACATCTCCGCCATGTCACGCCCGTCGAGATAGCCCTTCCTGGCCGAAACTCGAATCGCAGCCTGCGCTGCGCGGTCGCTCATCGCCGCCACCGCGAACCCGGCCCGGGTCTCATCCAGCACGGTGACCGCCAGGTTGAGACCCGCGACCCGATCGCCCTCGCCGATCTCGGCGAAGTGGGCCGCCGTCATCGCCGCGATGATGCCGCCCGAGCAGGTGGCCAGCAGGTGGGTGCTGTCGGTCCCGGTGATTTTCTGCACCGCGTCCATTGCCTCCACGATCGCCGCGCCATAGCCGTCGAAGCCCCAATCCCGATGGCGCGCTTGCGGGTTGCGCCACGAAATTACGAAAACCTGCTGGCCCTGCTGGACGAAGTATTCGATCATGCTGCGCCCGGGCGCGATATCCATGATGTAGAACTTGTTGATTACCGGCGGCACCATGAGCAATGGAATCGTGCGCACCTTGGGTGTCTGCGGGGCGTACTGAATCAATTCGAACATCGAGGTTTGCAACACGACCGCCCCTTTGGTGACGGCCACGGTCTCTCCCACCGCGAAGGCGTCGGGCTCCACCATCGCCGGCACCCGGGGCTTCGAAAGCATATCTCGGGCAAAGGCTTTCGCGCCTCGTACCGCGCTCAGGCCGCCGGTGTCGATCAGGGCCTTCCAGCCGAGCGGACTGATCAGCGGGTTGTTGCTGGGCGCCAGGCCCTCGACAAAGTTGTCCACGACGAACTGCATCTTCTCGTTGTCGCGCCAATCCAGCGCAGCGTCGGCAAGCAACTCCTCGGCGGTCTCGGCACCTGCCAGATAGGCCTGCATGATTCGGTGCAGCAGCGGATTCTGCTGCCACGCCGGATCGGCGAACCGCTTGTCGGCCCGCGCCGGAACACGGTGCGACTTGCCCGCGGCGATGCTGCCGAGCTCACGCGTGAGTGCGCCGATACGGCCGGCCACCGCGCCGGGTTGTTTGGCCAGGTTCGCGCCGAAGTGGCTCCAGGTGGCGTTCGGCATCATCCGGCTGACGAACGGCCGGGTGGCGCTGGTGAGCAGCAGGTCGAGCGGTGCAGCCAGCTCGTCGGGTTTGGTCGTGGGATTCGAAGAACTAGCCACGGTTATCGTGTGCTTTCAGGTGTCGGAACCGTGATTTCGCGTTTCAGGACCTTGCCGGTGGGCCCCTTGGGCAGGGCGTCGACGAGCCAGACCACGCGCGGGTACTTGTAAGCGGCCACCCGGGCCTTGACGTACTCGCGCAGTTCGTCGGGAGTTACCGCAGCGCCTTTCTTGAGCGCAACTGCGGCGCCGACTTCCTCACCGAGGGAGTCGTGCGGGATACCGATGACGGCAGCTTCGGCCACTGCCGGATGCTCGTAGAGCACTTCCTCGATCTCGCGCGGATAGACGTTGTATCCGCCGCGGATGATCATGTCTTTGGTCCGGTCGACGATGTAGAAGTAGCCGTCTTCATCGACACGTCCGACGTCGCCGGTGTTCAGCCACCCATCGGGTGTGATCGTGGCCTTGGTTGCGTCGGGCAGGTTCCAGTAGCCCTTCATTACGTTGTGGCCGCGGATCTGGATCTCGCCCGCCTGCCCCTGGGGGACCTCAACTCCGTCCAGGTCGACCACCCGCATCTCGACGCCGTGGATCGGGGTGCCGATGGAGCCCGCCTTGCGCGGCCGGTGCGGATGATTGAACGCGGCAGCCGGAGAGCTCTCGGAGAGCCCGTAGCCCTCGAGAACGGTGCAGCCAAAAGCCTCTTCGAAGTCAGTGAGAACCTGTACGGGCAGGGCCGCGCCACCGGAGACGCAGGTCCGCAGACTCCGCGTCGCCTCTGGTGCAGCCTCGTCTGCCACGCTGAGCAGCGCCGAATACATCGTCGGCACTCCCTCGAACACCGTGACTGCGTCACGCTCGATCACCTCGAGAGCCTTGCGTGGGTCGAACCGAGGGATGAGGGTCAACATCGCGCCCGCGAGGACCGCACCGTTGAGACCGCAGGTCAGGCCGAAGACGTGGAACAGCGGCAAGCAGCCCATCACCACGTCGTCCGGCCCGGTCTCGACCAGGGTGCGCACGCTGACCTCGGCATTGCGGCCCAGATTGCCGTGGGTGAGCATGGCTCCCTTGGGCTTACCGGTGGTGCCGGACGTATGCAGGATGACCGCGACGTCATCGTCGTCGCGCTGCACCGGTGAGTCCTGGCGGGGCAGGTCGGCGATCAGCTCGGCCAGCCCGGCGTCGTCGACGAGCCAGCACTGGGCGCCCACCTCGGCAGCGCCGGCGGTGGCCTCCTCAGCGAAGGCCGGTGCCGCGAACAACGCCTTGGCGCCGCTGTTGGACAGGTAATAGGACACCTCACGGGACTTCAGCAGCGGGTTCATCGGGACTGCGACGGCGCCCCGATGGATGATCCCGTAGAACACGATGGCGAACGCCGGAGTGTTGGGCAACATCACGCCCACCCGGTCGCCCGGCTCGACTCCAGCCTGCTCCAGCAGCGTCGCCACGCGGGCGGCTGCGGCGTCGAGCTCGGCGAAGGTGAACTGCAAATCGTCACAGCGCAGCGCTACGCGGTCGGGGTGACGTTCTTTGGATGCGACAAGATTGGCGCTCAGGCTGGTCATGGGTGCCTCCGAAAGTGCTTGTGCGGTTGTTTCTATGGTCGTTGGGGAAGCTGCGCATCACAATGTCTCGGCAAACAACATGAAGGCCGGTTCGGTGTCACGGCGCACATCCGCCAGTGCGCGGGCATAAGGTTTCGGGGTATGAGGGCGGCACCGCCTGATCCGCACGTCGTCGAGCTCGGCAAACTCATGCTGGCCCGCGCCCCGAAATTGGGTGACGCGATGGCTGATCTGCTGTGCCGCGAGATCGATGCATATAGCGACGGCACCGTCGTTACGAAGGATGAAGTGCGTGAAAGTTGTGTGGCGAACGTGACGTTCATCTTCGACTCGCTCGCCGGGGACGCCGACGTCGATGTCTCGCCCGCCGAGCACACCGGCACCGCGCGCGCGCTCGCCGGCGTGCCGCTGCCCGCCGTGATGACCGCCTACCGGATCGGATTCCGATTCATGTGGGAGCAAACCCTGGCCGCCGCGCGCGCCGCGGCGATACCCACCGACTCGATCCTGGATGCCACCGCACGGGTCTTCCTCGCCCAGGACACATTCACCCAGGCGATGGCCAGCGCGTACCGTCAACGGCTGACGGCGCAGATTCTCGAGCGGGAGGAAGAGCGATCGGCGTTGGTAGAAGCGCTGCTGTCTCGGCGGATTACCGACAGTCAGAGCCTCTGGGAGGCGGCAGACCTGCTGCGGCTACCGACTTCGGGACCGTACGTCGTCGTGGCAGCGGAGCTGCCGGCGATCGGAAAGCTGGGATTGCCCACAATCGAAAATAAGCTCTCCACCCGCGATATCCGGTCGGCGTGGCGGCTGCTGGCCGACTTGCAGGTCGGCATCGTCCATCTGCGGGGCCCCGCACCGCCCGACACCCTCGGCACACTTGTCGAGGTGCTCCGGCAGGCCGCGACCGCGCGAGTCGGCATCAGTCCCCCGTTTCACGAGCTGGCCGAAACCAGCGACGCGCTGCGATTCGCCCGGCTGGCGGTCACCGGAAAACCGTTGGCCGACTCTCTCGTTGCCGTCTTCGACGACACCCCGCTTGCGGTCGCGGCGGTAAGCGCGCCTGAGGTGATGGCGAAGATCAAGTCGTCGCTGCTGCGGCGGGTGGACGAACTGCCCGCCGAGGAACGCACGGTGCTGCTCGATACCTTCCAGGCTTGGCTGCACGCGGGCGGCTCTGCCAACGACACCGCGGCGAAGATCTATTGCCATCCCAATACCGTGCGCCACCGTCTGCGCCGCATCGAGGAGTTGACCGGCCGATCACTCTCGCGGCCAAAAGATCTCGCCGAGCTGTGTCTGGCGTTCGAGGTCGAGCGGCGGTTGCCCTAAGCTGCGTGCGCCTTCAGCCGGTGCCGAACCTGCAACGCGTTGATGACCTCTACGATGCCGATGGCGATCAGCCAGCAGCCGGCAACCAAGGTCAGGATCGCGAGCGAACTGAACGGAGAGACGATCAGCACTCCGCCGCCGATTACCGTGACCACGCCAACGAATGCCTGCCAGCCGCGTCCGGGGACGCGGTCCAGGGCTAGCGCCGAAGTCAGCAAAGTCGCCCCACGAAAAAGCCAACTGACGCCGATCCACACGGCCAAAAACAGGATCGAGTCGTATACGTTGCGGAAGCAGAAGAACCCCAGCACCAGCGACACGGCGCCGGTGAGGAACTCCAACACCTTCATTGCGGGTCCGGTGTGCGTGGCGAAAGCGGCGACCATGTAGCCGAAGCCGGACGCCACCAGGTAGATGCCGAACAGGATCCCCGCCACCACCCATGTCTTGCCCGGCCAGACCAGCACGATGACACCCAGGGTGACAGCCAGGATGCCAATGAGGAGAAGCATCTGCCATGCGCTACGGGCGAGTTGGTGCAGTGGACCTTCGAAAACAGTCTTTTCGCTGGTTGTCATAGCAAAAACGATAGTCCGCCGTCGACGCGATGAGAATGTTTCCGGCAACAGAATTCAGCGCCTGGTACAGGTATCGCGAACAATGCCGGTCCGAGCCGCTTTTGTCGCCCGAAGACAAGAACGCGTCGCAAATTGGTTGGTTCGCGACGTCGCTGTGCTGAGGTGGCGTCGTTAAGTTTCATCACGAACACAGCGCCACGTTCCTCAGCAGCCAGCTGATCTCGGATTCGATCGCCAGCCGTTCGAATTGGCCACTCCCACAACCTATCCCAACTGTTCCGCGTCGCGGAGAAATGTGAGCTAACCATGACTTCCGTCATCATGACCTACCTGACCATCGCCGGAATGCTTGCTGTCACCACGTTCCCCGTGCTCGTTCCGGCGATCATCACCGCTGGCCACGCCATCATGCGTCGGACCTCCGAACCGGTCCGGACGGCCGGCTACCCGCGGCGCACGGCGTCCCAGCGTCTCGCCGTTCCCGCCACCGCGTGACATCTGCTTGCAAAACCCGATAGACCAGCCCGGCTGGTCTATCGGGTTTTCGGTTGCAGAACAGCGGTGCCGTACCAATGACAGGCGAGCAAGGCGAGTTCTACGTCGAGCCGATCGCTGCCGATCTCCCGGCCCCGCCTGTCGACGGCGCGGGCCACGCGATACTTCACCGAGTTGAAGTGCAAGTTGAGTTCCTCGGCGGCCACCTTGTAGCTGCAGCCACAAGCCAGATACACCCGCAGCGTCTCACGCAGCCGCGCGTCGTTCTCGTTATCGCCCGCAAGATTCCCAAGCACGGTGGCCACCCACTCACGGGTACCGACCACGTCCCCGCCAAGACGCGCCACGACCGACAACCCCGGATCGGTGGCCGCGATCACCGTCGGCGTCGACGAATTGAGCCGTTCGCTGACGATCGCGACGCCGCGGACCTCCTCTGCCTCCCGGTGTGAGCGGCGAAACCCTTCGACGCCGCCGGCCATGGACCCAATTGCCAGACTCGGCGAATCCGGTCGACCCAGCGCGAAGCTGCGGACCCTTGCCACGGCATCGAGAGCCTCGGCGCGATACGGCAGCCACCCCCATCCACAGCTTCGATCGGCGGCAACGAACAGCGGGCTGGCGGCGACAGCGGCGGCTTCGCCCAGGTCGCGGACAAACCGTTGCAGCCGGGCAAGTTCGTCGCCTTCGGTGCCCGGGTTCGGGTACCACAGGACCAGCCCCAGATGGTGCCACCGCAGCGGATAGCGGATCGAGGTGGTTGCCGCATCGACATCGATGGTCTTGTTTGCGTCCAGAATCTCGCGCACCCGCAGACTGCGAAGACTGTTCTGGTTCTCCAGCCATCGTTCGCGTTCGTCTTCATAGACACCGACGACTTGCTGCGACATCCAGTCGATGTACTCGAACATTGTGCCGGTGATCGCCTCGATCACCTCCACCCTCATCGATTCCGGGATGTCGATCGCCCGCAATTCGGCGAAAACCAGCTCATTCACCCGGCGCTGACCCAGCCGATAAGCGCGCACCAGCGCGTTGACCGGCACCCCACGCTGGGCCAATCGGCGGGCGTACTCCAGCGCCGCGGTGGGCGCCTCGACACGCTCGACCGCGATGTCGTATCGCAACGAGTGCAAGATTGTGTCCACGTTGCCCTCGACGCTGGTCCCGAGCAACTCCACGAGCGCCGCGTCGCCACGCAGCTCGGGGATCTGATCCTCGAGGGAACGACGGACCGCCGACGACACGTCGACCAACCGATCGTGCAATCGGCCGGCGATCTCGGCGATGTAACTCTTCACCCCAACATCGCTGTCAAGAGGTGGTTTCTTCACATCCACGACGTTAGACGCGGTTGTCGTCCGTCGATAAGACCGCCGCGCAGATTTGTTGCTCCTCGACTGTGTCAAACCGCGCGCGATTCCTAATCTTGTCGCCACTCACGGCAAACGACTGTCAAAAGGAGCTACTCAAATGGGATTCACCAAGCCCTATTTGCCCGATGTTGATCCGGACACCTTCCTAAAGAAGCCGCTGATGGAGCGGATGCGGATCCTCGCCATCGACTGGGCCGAAAGGGGCTTCGGCTCACCGAAGATGATCCACACCATCTACATCGTGAAGCTGGTCGTGTTCTTCGCAATCGGCGGCATCACCGTCGCGACGGCGACGTCGGGGCTGCCCGCCTTCTGGCATGTGACCGAATGGTGGAACCAGCCCATCGTCTACCAGAAGGTCATCCTGTGGACCGTGCTGTTGGAGGCCATTGGCGTCGCCGGCTCCTGGGGGCCGCTGGCCGGCAAGGTCAAGCCGATGACCGGCGGCATCCTGTTCTGGGCCCGACCGGGAACCATCCGGCTGCGCCCATGGAAGTGGGTGCCGTTCACCAACGGCGACCGGCGCACCTGGTTCGACATCGGCGTCTACGTGGCGCTGCTGGTGAGCCTGGCCGTCGCGCTGCTCTCCCCGGGCGTGCACAGCGACTCGCTCTCACAGGCATTGCCGCACAACACATCCGGACTGGTGAACCCAGCCCTGCTCATTGCGCCGATGGCGCTGCTGGTGCTGATCGGTCTGCGAGATAAGACCATCTTCCTGGGCGCTCGCGGCGAGCAGTACTTGCCGGCGATGTTCTTTTTCACCGCGCTGCCGTTCGTCAATATGATCATCGCGCTCAAGATGCTGATCGTGGTGGTGTGGGTCGGCGCCGGCTTCTCGAAGTTCGGTAAGCACTTCTCCAACGTCATTCCGCCGATGGTCAGCAATACCCCACTCGCATTCAAATGGATGCGACGGGCCCATTATCGCGACTTCGGGCGCGACATGCGGCCGTCGCGGCTGGCGGACTTCATGGCACACGTCAACGGCACCACGGTCGAAATCGCCGCCCCGCTGATCCTGTTCTTCTCCACGAACAAGTGGGTGACGTTGGCAGCGGCGCTGTTCATGGTGGGGTTCCACCTGTTCATCATCTCGACCTTCCCGCTGGCGGTGCCGCTGGAATGGAACGTCGTCTTCGCCTACACCACGGTCTTCCTGTTCCTCGGCTTCCCGAACAGCGACGGATACGCCCCGTGGAACATGTCGCCGCCCTGGCTGGCCCTGATCATCGCCGCCGGTCTGCTGTTCTACCCGATCCTGGGCAATCTGCGTCCGGACAAGGTGTCCTTCCTGCCCTCGATGCGGCAGTACGCGGGCAACTGGGCCTCAGCGGTGTGGGCCTTCGCGCCCGGCGCCGAGCAGAAGCTGAACCGGGTCACGCGCACGGCGTCCAACCAGATCGACCAGTTCATCGCGGCCGGCTACGAGCCCAAGTGGGCGGAGATCACCCTGCAGAAGACGATCGCGTGGCGAAGCATGCACAGCCAGGCTCGCGGCCTGTTCTCACTGCTGTTGACGCACCTGCCCGACGTCGACACCCGCACCGTGCGGGAGGGTGAGTTCGTGTGCAACTCCCTGATTGGCTTCAACTTCGGCGACGGTCACCTGCACAATGAAGACTTGATCCGAGCCGTGCAGCGCGAAGCCGAATTCGAGCCGGGCGAGTGCGTCATCGCCTGGGTGGAGTCGGAGGCCGTTGGCAGCGGCGTGCAGCACTACATGCTGATCGACGCCGCGCTCGGGGTCATCGAGCGCGGCACCTGGAAGGTGGCCGACGCGGTCGCCGAACAGCCCTGGCTGCCCAACGGCCCCATCCCGACTCAGGTGAGTTGGTCGCTGCGCGGCACCAAGCCGGCCGCCGTCCGGGAAGACCAGGACCACGATCACGGAGCGCTGGCATGAGTACCGCACTGGTGGTGGGCGGCGGGCCCAACGGGCTCGCCGCCGCCATCTCCCTGGCCGCCGAAGGCGTGCAGGTCACCGTGCTCGAGGCCGCCGACGAAGTCGGCGGTGGCACCCGCAGCAGCGAAGCCATCATCCCCGGCCTGCTGCACGACCACTGCTCGGCGATCCACCCGATGGCCGTCGGCTCGCAGTTCCTGAGCAGCTTCGACCTGCAGCGGTACGGCCTATCGTGGCGCTGGCCCGAGATCGATTGTGTCCACCCCCTCGACGGCGGCAGCGCCGGCGTGCTGTACCGCTCGGTGGAGCAGACCGCGGCCGGTCTCGGTAGCGACGGATCGCGGTGGCGGCTGGCGTTCGGCTACCCGGCGGCCCGGTTCGACGCGCTGAGCGAGGACATCATGGGGCCCCTGCTGCGGTTCCCGCACCATCCGCTGATGCTGGCCCGGTTCGGTGCACCCACCGTGCTTCCCGGGTCCACGTTCGCCCGGTTGTTCCGCACCGAGGAGGGCCGGGCGTTGTTCGGAGGCGTTGCGGCCCATGCCTTCCGGCCGCTGCACTACCCGATGACCTCCGCTATCGGGATGGGCATCATCACGGCCGGCCACCGGCACGGCTGGGCTGTGGCAGAAGGTGGATCGCAGTCGATCACCAACGCGATGGTGGCGCTGCTGAGCGACCTGGGCGGCAAGATCGAGACCGAGGTGCGGGTCCAGAAGGCGTCGCAGCTGCCGCCGGCGGACGTCACGATGTTCGACCTGGCGCCGAGTGCGGTCGCCGGGATCCTTGGGGACCGTCTTCCGCGTCGAATTTCGCGCGCCTTCACCAGGTTCCGGCGTGGTCCCGGTGCGTTCAAAGTCGACTTCGCCGTCGAGGGCGGCGTGCCCTGGACGAACCCGGACGCCCATCGCGCCGGCACGGTACATCTGGCCGGGACCTACTCCGAACTTGCCGCGACCGAGCGCGACATCCACGCCGGACGCATGCCCGAGCGGCCGTTCGTGCTGGTTGGTCAGCAGTATCTGGCCGATCCGCAACGCTCGGTGGGCAATACCCACCCGGTGTGGAGCTACGCGCACGTGCCAAACGGCTACACGGGCGACGCAACCGAGGCGATCATCGCCCAGATCGAGCGGTTCGCCCCCGGTTTCCGGGAACGCATCATCGGGTTCACAGTTCGCTCGACGACGCAGATGGACACTTACAACGCCAACTATGTGGGCGGCGACATCATGACCGGCGCCAAGGACATTCGTCAGCTCGTGTTCGGGCCGCGAATCACACTGTCGCCGTATACCATTGGAGTGCCGGGCATGTACATCTGCTCGGCGGCCACTCCACCGGGACCGGGCGCGCACGGCATGTGCGGCGCCAACGCCGCCAAGCTCGCGCTCGCCTACCTGGCTCGGCGAGCGTAACGCTACTGCGACATTTCGCTCGGGATTTCGCAGTGAAGTTACGCTCGCGCGCATGAAACACGCCCCGGCCAAGCACGGGCGGCTAATGGTGCTCACTGGGCCTCCGGGAGCGAGTAAGACGACCGTCGCCGCGATCCTCGTCCAGCGCTACACCCTCGCCGTAGACCTACACGCCGACGACTTTTGGCGCTTCATCCGCAGTGGTGCCATACCGCCGTACCTACCGGAGACACACCGCCAGAACACCGTTGTCATCACCGCGCTCGCGCGCGCGGCGACCACCTACGCCGCCGGCGGTTACAACGTGATCGTGGACGGCTAGGACCCTGGTTCATCGAGCGCTTTTGCGCCGCCGCAGATCCCGCACTCGAGCAGATCCACTACTTTGTCCTGCGTCCGGACGAGGCCACCACCCTGGACCCGGCCGCCACCGCCGAACGCGTCCAGCAGGCACTCACCACAGGACAGTTCGTCCTTCGGTCCATCGCGAAGTAACGGCTCAGGGCTTCGGATACGTGTAGAAGCCCTCGCCGGTTTTGACGCCGAGCTTGCCCGCATCGACGTAGGACTGCAACAAGTCCCGCACGTTCTTAGGCAGGTATGGGAACTCTTCGGCGTAGTGGTTCTCGATGTCGAGCACAACGTCCAAGCCAACTTGGTCCATCAACTGGAACGGCCCGGCCGGCACACGCCAGTTGACCTTGAACATTCCGTCGACATCCTCCGGGCGGGCCACGCCCTCGGCGACCACGGCCAGCGACTCACGTTTGATGGCAGCCCAGACCCGATTGAATATGAAGCCGGTGCATTCCCGGCGCGCCTCGAAGGGATGCACGCCGAACTCGGGCAGGACGGTCAGCAGGGTGTCGAGCAGGCCGCGGTCAGTCTCGCCGTCGGACATCAGGTCAAGAGCGTTGAACTGCGGTGGCATGTAAAAGTGTGTGTTGCACAAACGTGTTTTGTCCCGCACCTTTTCGCCCATCAGACGCGACGGGTACGACGAAGAGTTGGTCGCGAAGATGGTGTCCGGCGGTGCCGCTTGGTCGATCTGGCCCCACAGCGGAATCTTGATCTCGAGCTTCTCAGGGACGGATTCAACGACAAGCCAGGCGTCGTCTAACGCCTCTTCGAGCGAACCCGCGGCCGTCGCGCCACCCACTTCGCCAAAGCCTCGGTCGGCCACCAGCTTCGGTAGGTTCTCCGTCACGTACTGCGTCGCGGAAGCGCGCTGTTCGGCGCGCCGAGCATAGATCCGCACGGTTCCCCCGCGGCTGGCGAACATTAAAGCGATGCGGCGACCCAGCGTTCCCGCTCCGATCACCGCGACCGGACGGTTCTGGATGTCCTCGAAAGTGTATGTGTACGAGCCAGTCACATACGCATGCTAAGCCCCGGCTGCGTGTCCGGATCCGTAGCTAAACGACAAAGATGGGCAGACTGTTGTCTTCGGTAGACAACACGGCCGCACAGCAGCTGGATCCGTTAGGGCTGTGTGACAGAGCAGTCAATGCCCACGCCGGTGTGCGTCAACGCGGTCGTCCCGTCAATTTACTTTTGGGCGCCACACCACCTCGGTCGCCGGTATCCTCGATAGAGTTGTGGCGAAACTGACCAGCTAAATCTCGGTCGGGCCGCGCCAGAAGGCCCGAAGAAGCTGCGCGCGTCGTCCGCTTCCTGGCTGCCGACGCCTCCGCCTACATCATCGGACGGGTGTGCAGCGTCAACGGTGGCATGGACATGTGAGCAGCTGGAGGCGGTCCCGGCGCGGGGAGAGGTTTGGCCCGTCGTGTGCGATCGATTCGATGGCGTCGTCGGTCCATGGCATCGGCGATATTTTGTGGTTGGTGACGGAGGTCAACGGCCTCCCGCGTGAGATAGTGACCGTTGATGGCCGACGTCGATCAACGTGCGTCGCAGCGGGATCTGGTCCCTGACATTCCCGCGGAACTGCGCGACGCGGGGTTCGAAGATGTAGCCGAAATCGGACGGGGCGGCTTCGGCGTCGTGTATCGCTGTGCTCAGCCCTTGCTGGACCGCGCGGTGGCCGTCAAGGTATTGACCGCCGACCTTGACCCGGAAAATCTCGACCGCTTCCTGCGCGAGCAGCACGCGATGGGTCGGCTATCCGGGCATCCTCACATCGTGACCATATTGCAGGTCGGCACCACGGCCAGCGGCCGGCCGTTCATCGTGATGCCCTACCACCCGAAGAATTCACTCGAAGCGCTGATCCGCCGACACGGGCCGCTGGATTGGCGCGAGACGCTGCGCATCGGCGTAAAGCTGGCGGGTGCGCTCGAAGCCGCCCATCGCGCGGGCATCCTGCATCGCGACGTCAAGCCGGGCAACATCCTGTTGACCGAGTACGGCGAACCGGAGCTGACCGACTTCGGTATCGCCCGGATCGCCGGGGGCTTCCAGACGGCGACCGGAGTAATTACCGGTTCACCGGCGTTTACCCCACCCGAAGTGCTCGAGGGAAAGACGCCCACACCCGCATCGGACGTGTATTCGCTCGGTGCGACGCTGTTCTGCGCGCTGACCGGCCATGCCGCGTTCGAGCGCCGCAGCGGTGAGAAAGTGGTCGCTCAGTTCCTCCGAATCACGTCACAACCGATACCGGATCTGCGTGAGCAGGGACTTCCGGCTGACGTGCCGGCGGTCATCGAACGGGCCATGGCCCGGGATCCCGCGGCTCGTCCGGCGAGCGCGGCGGCGTTCGGCGAGGAGCTGCGCGAGGTTCAGCGAACTAGCGGTGTCGCCGTCGACGAGATGGCCCGTCCCGTTGAGTTGGGCGTGGAGCGCCGGACGTCACCGGTGGCCGCGTCACAGGTTCGGCGGGATACCGCGGCCACGCCGACGCCCCCGACACCGGCGACGAAGTACCGACCCCCGGTTCCGACCCGATCGCTGGTTGCCCGCAACCGGCTGATCGACATTCTGCGGGCGGGCGGTCGGCGACGATTCGTACTTATCCATGCGCCCTCGGGCTTCGGCAAGAGCACGCTGGCGGCCCAGTGGCGAGAGGAACTTTCGGGCGACGACGTCGCGGTTGGCTGGCTGACGATCGACGACGACGACAACAACGTGGTGTGGTTCCTGGCGCATCTGGTCGAGTTGATCCGGCGGGTCCGTCCCGTACTCGCCGCATCTTTGGGTCAGGCGCTCGACGAGCACGGCGACGACGCCGTCCGCTACGTCCTGACCACGCTCATCGACAAGATTCACGAAAAAGACGATCGGATGGCACTGGTCATCGACGACTGGCACCGGGTGTCGGACCCCCAGACCACCGCTGCTCTCGGCTTTCTGCTCGAGCACGGATGCCATCACCTGCAAATCATCGTGACGAGCTGGTCGCGTGCCGGACTTCCGGTGAGCAAGTTGCGGATCCGTGACGAATTGGTCGAAATAGACTCTGATTCATTGCGTTTCGACATCGACGAGGCGCGCTCGTTGCTGAACGAAGTTGGTGGATTACAGCTGTCAGAAAGCGACGTGGAGGCATTGACCACGTCGACCGACGGCTGGGTCGCCGCCCTGCAGCTGGCGGCGCTTTCCCTGCACGGCGGCGCCGACGCCACCAGCCTGGTGAGCCGACTATCCGGTGCAACCGAGATGATCGGCGAATTCCTCGCTGAAAATGTCCTGGACACCCTGGAACCGGAGATGGCCGAGTTCCTGCTGGCAACATCGATCACCGAACGGACCTGCGGCGGGCTGGCGTCCGCGCTGGCAGAAGTGCCCCGCGGGCAGGCGATGCTCGAGGACATCGAGCAGCGCGGTTTATTTCTGCAGCGGATCGACGACGATCCGAACTGGTTCCGCTACCACCACATGTTCGCGGAATTCCTGCGCCGCCGACTCGAGCGTGACCATCCCGACCGAGTCGAACGACTGCACCGTGCCGCGTCGCTGTGGTTCGCCGAACACGGCTACCTCAACGAAGCCGTCGACCACGCACTGGCTTCGGGCGACGCCACCCGCGCGGTCGACCTGGTCGAGCAGGACGAGACAAACCTGCTCGAGCAGTCGCAGATGACGACCCTGCTCGGAATCGTCAAGAAGTTGCCGCCGCAATTGGTGGTTTCGCGGGCGCGGCTCCAACTCACCATCGCGTGGGCGAATATCTTGCTACAGCGCCCGGCACCCGCCGACGCCGCGCTGAATCGCGTCGAGGCGGCCCTAGAGCACGCAGACCTCTCGGGTGCCATGCAGGCGGATCTACGCGCCGAAGCCGACGTGGTCCGCGGAGTCGCCGAAATGTTCGCCGACCATGTGGACGCAATCGACGATCTGGTCGCCGTTGCCTTGTCAAGGCCGGACGCCTTCCATCCGCGGGTAGCGGGGGTGGCCGGAAATGTCGCAGCGTTAGCGGCGATCTACCGCTTCGAGTTCGAAGCCGCCCACGGGCTGCTCGAGTGGGCGGCGCCCTACCAGGAGATGCTGGGGCCGTTCGCCAGCGTCTACGCACGCTGCTTCGGCGGCATCGCCGCCAGGTATCAGCTCGACATCCCTGCCGCCCTGAAGAATTTCCGAGAAGCGTATGAGATCGGCGCCGGAGTAGGGCCGCACTCACACGCCGCCCGGCTCGCCGGTGCGCTTCTCGGCGAACTGCTCTACGAGACCGGCGAGTTGGCCGAGGCCACGCGTCTTCTGGACGAAAGCTATCAACTCGGGTCCGAGGGCGGTGGAGTGGACTACCTGGCCGCGCGGTACGTAGTTGGCGCGAGAATCAACGCAGCACATGGGGATCACAGCTCTGCGGTCGAGCGCCTCGCCGACGGCGCGAAGGCGGCGGAGAAGTTGCGGCTACCGCGCCTCGCGGCCGCAATCAACAACGAGCGGATCCGGCTGGGCATCGAAATCGAGCCGAGGGTTGCCGCCCGGTTGCGAGCGACTCGCACAATCCCTCACGACGACGGAATCGCCATGATCACAGCTGAACTCGACGAGAACTCCGGGATTCGGCTGTTGGCGGCGAGCGATTCGGCCAACGACCGGGAGCAGGCGTGCCGACGCGCAGCTGACCTGCTCGCGGGAATCGATGACGAACGAAGACCATTGGCGGCGCTGACTGCGCAACTACTGCTGGTCGAAACACTCATGGCAACAGGCAGAACCGATGACGCCGATGTCGTGTTGCCGGGTGTCGCGGCGCGGTGCGCGGAACTCGGACTGTCACGTTTGCTCCTCGACGCCGGGCTCGGGTAGCGGCGAGACGAAGACGCCGATCAACGGCCGACCTTTACAGCAGCCTCGCCCGTTCGGGCCGTGGCTCGACCGGTTGGAGCAGCTCTGGCCCGTTGTTGAGGTTCGGACCGCGAATCAAGTGTCGCCGTGCCGCGTTGGGCTGCCTGGTATGTACATCCGCTCCGCGGCCACACCGCCGGGGCGCGGCGCTCATGGCACGTGCGACTTCAACGCCACCGAAATCGCGCTGAAGGAACTCGGGCGACCTGTGCCTTACGGGGTATGACCGCGTGGCGAGCGCTACGCGCCCCGTGGCTTGATACCACACCGGCGTACACCGCGCGCCGCGGACGCGCGCAATAAGCCCAGCGCGAATTTGACCCGCCGTCACGAGACGGGATACCAGAGCGGCTCCTTGGCTAATGTCGGTATGCGCGGCGACGTGATCGCTTGTGGCCGACAGTATTTGAGAAGGCCGGTGGCACCTCGCAAGCGGGTGCCGACACCCGAATGCTTCCAGCCACCCATCGGGATGTGGTAGGCGAACGCATTCGAAATGACGTCGTTGATGTTGACCGCGCCGACGTCGAGCTGGCGAGCGACCCATTCGCCGCACTCCTTGTCGCCGGTCCACACTGTCGCCGAGAGCCCATATACCGAGTCGTTGGCCAGCCGGATTCTCTCGGCTTCGTCGGCGACCTTGACCACCGGGAGGGTGGGTCCGAAAGTCTCCTCGGTCATGCAGGACATTGACTGGTCGACGTCGACGAGCACCGTTGGCTCGAAGAACGTCCCCGTTCCGGTCGGTTTGCCGCCTGTCAGCGCGCGGGCACCGGCCGCGATCGCCTCATCGACGTGCCGTTGCACTTTGTCGCGTTGTGCGCTGGTCGCCAGTGGCCCAACGTCGAACGCAAACTTGCGGTCGTCCTGGCCCTGCGGAAGCAGGCGGACATTCTCGGTCAGCTTGGCCACGAACTCGTCGTACACCGGCGCCTCGACGTATACGCGCTGCATCAAGACGCATACCTGCCCGGAGTTGTACATTCCGCCCCAAGCGATCCCGTTGGCGGCCCGGTCGAGATCGGCGTCGGCCAGCACCAGAGCCGGGTCCTTGCCGCCGAGCTCGCGACTGTACGGAAGTAACCGCTCTCCGCAGGCAACCGCCACCTTCCTGCCAGTCGCTGCACACCCTGTGAATTGCACGAAATCAACGTTGCCGATGCCGGCGGCGCCGGTGTCGCCGTACCCGGTCGCCAGCGCGAGCACCGGCGGCGCGCCGACCTCTGCCCAACCGCGGACGAACTGGACCGCGGACAGTGGCGTCACCTCCGAGGGCTTCAGAGCTCCCACCGGCCCAGCGAGCTGCCTAGAGCAGGCGACTACCCTATTCCCGCTGATAATGGCCGTAGCAGCCTAAAGCAGCCTAGCCTGTTCGGGCTGCGACTCGACCGGTTCGAGCAGCTCGGGCCCGTTATTGCGGACACTGTTGACCAGTGTCGACACCTGGCGCAGTTCGATGCCGCGCACATCGGGCGCCTGC
This sequence comes from uncultured Actinomycetota bacterium, assembly GCA_963728815.1. Taxonomy (GTDB): domain Bacteria; phylum Actinomycetota; class Actinomycetes; order Mycobacteriales; family Mycobacteriaceae; genus Mycobacterium. The sequence continues at coordinate 296,160 of CAVSLH010000001.1, read as the reverse complement.
GCCACCAGCTCGGGACTCAGCGGGGCGTCGGGATTCAACCAGGCATTCCAGTCGTCTTCGGCCAGCATCAGCGGCATCCGGTCGTGGATCTCGGCCAGCTCGCCCACGGCGTCGGTGGTGATAATCGTGCAACTCAGCAGCGGCGCAGCATCTTTGGCAGGCTTCCACACCGACCACAGGCCAGCCGCGAACAGCGGCTCACCGTCGCCACGGAACATGTAGAACGGCGTCTTGCGGGACTTCTGACCAGCCGGAGTGTCGGGATTGACGCGCCACTCGTAGTAGCCGTCCATCGGCACCAGGCAGCGCTTGCTCTTGGCCGAACCCCGGAAAGCCGGAGAGGTGGCGACCTTGTCCGCGCGGGCGTTGATCAGCAGTGGTCCCTTGTTCTCGGGCGCCCCGTCGGGACCGGCTTTGACCCATGGTGGTACCAATCCCCAGCGCATCAGCCGCACCCGACGAGTCGGCTCGTCATCGGGTTCGCTATGGCGGGACACGACGGTCGCGATCGTGGCTGTGGGAGCCACGTTGTAATTGGGCGCCGCGGCACCAGAGCCGGTGGCCGCTGTGGCTTCATCGATTGCCTTGATTTTCTCGGCCAGCAGGGCCGGATCCGTCGTCACCGCAAACCGTCCGCACATGACACCCATGGTGCCTGGTGGGCACGACACCCGCCGACACGGCAGGATGAAGCGGGTGAGCACCGCGCCCCCGAAAACATGGACGGCCCCATTCGCGCCGACACCGGTGCACGCGACCGTGACCATTCCCGGTTCGAAATCGCAAACCAACCGGGCGCTGGTGCTGGCGGCACTCGCGGCCGCGCAGGGCCGGGGCACCTCGACCATCGGCGGTGCGCTGCGCAGCCGGGATACCGACCTGATGATCGGAGCGCTGAGAACCCTGGGCTTGCGCATCGACGGGGCCGGCTCCGACCTGACGGTCAGCGGCCGAATTGTCCCGGGCCCCAACGCCCGAGTGGACTGCGGTCTGGCGGGCACCGTTTTGCGTTTCGTTCCGCCGCTGGCGGCGTTGAGTGCCACCCCGGTCACCTTCGACGGCGACGAACAAGCGCGGGCCCGGCCCATCGCGCCGCTGCTGGATGCGCTGCGCGGTCTGGGCGTTCACGTCGACGGCACCGGTCTGCCTTTCCGGGTACAGGGCAGCGGATCGGTGACCGGCGGCACCGTGGCCATCGACGCGTCGGCGTCGTCACAGTTCGTGTCCGGCCTGTTGTTGTGCGGGGCGTCGTTCACCGAGGGCCTGACCGTGCAACACACCGGTTCGGCGCTGCCGTCTGCCCCGCACATCGCGATGACGGTGGTGATGCTGCGGCAGGCCGGCGTCGACGTCGACGACTCGGTCGGCAACCGCTGGCGGGTGCGGCCCGGCGCGGTCGTGGCCCGGCACTGGGACGTCGAACCGGATTTGACCAACGCTGTTCCATTCCTGGCGGCGGCCGTTGTCACCGGCGGAACAGTGCGCATCGCCGGCTGGCCGGCGACCAGTGTCCAGCCCGGCGACCACATCCTGGATATCTTGCGGAAACTGAATGTCGTTGTTATCCAAACTGATTCATTCCTTGAGGTGCGCGGGGCGGCGACATACGACGGCTTTGATGTCGACCTGCGCGCCGTCGGTGAGCTGACGCCGTCGGTGGCGGCGCTGGCGGCGCTGGCGAACCCGGGATCGGTGTCACGGCTGAGCGGCATCGCCCATCTGCGTGGCCACGAGACGGATCGGCTCGCCGCGCTGAGCACCGAGATCAACCGCCTCGGCGGCAAGTGCGAGGAAACGCCCGACGGTCTGGTGATCACCGCGACACCGCTGCGGCCCGGCACCTGGCGTGCGTATGCCGATCATCGGATGGCGATGGCCGGCGCGATCGTCGGGCTGCGGGTACCCGGCGTTCAAGTGGACGACATCGGCGCCACCACCAAGACGCTGCCGGAGTTCCCGCAGCTGTGGGCGCGCATGCTGGCCGATCAGGGGTCCGGGGTTTGAGGCCCGGCGACTACGACGAGTCCGACGCCAAGGTCCGCTCCGGCAGGGGCTCGCGACCGCGGACCAAGACCCGTCCCGAGCACGCCGACGCCGAGGCCGCCATGGTGGTCAGCGTCGACCGCGGCCGTTGGGGGTGTGTGCTTGGCGGCGTCCCCGCTCGTCGGGTCACCGCCATGCGGGCACGCGAGCTGGGCCGCACTCCGATCGTCGTCGGCGACGACGTCGACATCGTCGGCGATCTGTCCGGGCGGCCGGACACCTTGGCCCGCATCGTGCGACGTGGACCGCGGCGAACGGTGTTGCGGCGCACCGCCGATGACACCGACCCCACCGAGCGAGTGGTGGTCGCCAACGCGGATCAACTGCTGATCGTGGTGGCTCTCGCGGACCCGCCGCCTCGCACCGGCCTGGTAGACCGGGCGCTGATCGCCGCCTACGCCGGCGGACTGACACCGATTTTGTGCCTGACCAAGACCGACCTCGCCCCACCGGAACCCTTCAGCGAGCAGTTCGTGGACCTGGACTTGACGGTGGTTGCCGCGGGCGTCGATGATCCCCTGCTCGCGGTGGCGGACTTGCTCACCGGCAAGATCACAGTGCTGCTCGGCCATTCCGGTGTCGGCAAGTCGACATTGGTGAATCGTCTTGTGCCCGAAGCTGATCGGGCTGTCGGCGAGGTCACCGAGATCGGCAAGGGGCGACACACGTCGACACAGTCTGTGGCACTGCCCTTGGGTGACATGCTGCCTGGTTCCGGCTGGGTGATCGACACCCCGGGAATCCGCTCGTTCGGGCTGGCCCACATCCAGCCCGACGACGTGCTGCTGGCTTTCTCGGATCTGGCTGAGGCCACCCAGGACTGTCCGCGTGGGTGCGGGCACATGGGGCCACCGGCCGACCCCGAATGCGCGCTGGACACCCTGTCCGGGCCTGCCGTCCGCCGCGTCGCCGCCGCCCGGCGGCTCTTGGCGGTGCTCAGGGAGCAGTGACCAGCCGCATGCCGAGTTCGTCGGGCGGCACCAGATGGCCTTCAGTGCAATAGATTTCGACGGCCGCGTCGGCGCCACAACCCAGGTGAGTCAGCCGGAGGCGGTCGCGGCCTGGCAGATGGTGTCGCCCCCACTCGAACATCGCGAAGACCACCGGCATGAAGTCGATGCCGGCATCAGTGAGCACATACTCCTCGCGGCTGCGCTGCCCGGGCTCGCGGTAGGGCTGCCGCCTCAGTAGCCCAATGTCGACCAGCTCGGCCAGCCGTGCCGAGGTGGCGGCCTTGGTGATGCCCACGCGGCGCGCGAAGTCGTCGAAACGGGTGGTGCCGTAGTACGCCTCGCGCATGATGAGCATCGCGGATTTGGTGCCAACGGCCGTCATGGTCTTCTCGATCGAGCACTCTCCGACCGCCGACCAAGCATCGCGGTCGGCGAGCGCGCCCTGCAACAGTGTCAGGGAAATCACCTCCCATCTAGGTTGCTTTCAGTATACCCAGGTGTTATAGCTGGGTATAGCGATGAATAGTTAGCTCAAGGAGGAGCCATGACCGGTTACCAAGGCCGCGACGCCGTCATCGTCGGCGCTGTCCGCACCCCGATCGGCAAGGGCAAGGCCAGCGGCGCGTTGCACGATGTGCTGCCCGCCGACTTGCTGGCGCACAGCCTGCGCGAACTGGTGGCACGCACCGGCGTGGACCCGGTACAGATCGACGATGTCATCGCCGGTGCCGTCACCCAGGTCGGCGACCAAGCGGTCAACATCGCGCGCAATGCCTTGCTGGGCGCCGGATTCCCCGAGACGGTCCCCGGCGCGACCATCGACCGCCAGTGCGGCAGCAGCCAGCAGGCCATCAGCTTCGCCGCCCAGGGCGTGCTCGCGGGCGCCTACGACCTTGTCATCGCCGGCGGCGTCGAGTCGATGGGCCGCGTCCCGATGGGCAGCTCGGTACTGCCGGGCAGCAACCCGTTCGGCCAAGACATGGCACAGCGCTACCCCGAAGGCCTGGTGCCACAGGGCATCAGCGCCGAACTGATCGCCGCGAAGTGGGGCTTCTCGCGCACCCAGCTCGACGAGTTCTCCGCGTCCAGCCATGAAAAAGCGGCCCGCGCCACCAAGGACGGGCTCTTCGACAACGAGCTGATCCCGATCGCCGGGCTGGAAACCGACGAGATCATCCGGCCCGCGACCACGGTGGAAACGCTGGCCACGTTGCAGCCGTCGTTCTACAGCGAAGCAATGAAAGAGCGCTTCCCGCAGATCAATTGGTCGATTACGGCGGGCAACTCCTCGCCGCTCTCAGACGGCAGCGCCGCGGTCTTGATCACCAGCAGCGAGGTCGCCAACAAGCTGGGCCTGCGCCCACTGGCCCGGATCCACACCACGACCGTGGTGGGCTCCGACCCGCTCTACATGCTGACCGGCATCATCCCCGCCACCGAGAAGGTGCTACATCGCGCGGGCCTCACGCTGGCCGATATCGACCTATTCGAGGTGAACGAGGCGTTCGCTCCTGTCGTGCTCGCATGGGGGCATGACGCCGGCGCGGATCTGGCCAAGACCAACGTCAACGGCGGCGCCATCGCGATCGGCCACCCGCTGGGCGCCAGCGGCGCCCGCATCATGACCACGCTGGTCAACGCTCTCGAGCAGCGTGGCGGTCGATATGGGCTGCAGACCATGTGCGAGGGCGGCGGAATGGCCAACGCCACCATCATCGAGCGGTTGGGATAGGGACGGCTCGCACACAATCGGCGGTCCGCTCCACCCGTCCCAATCTAGCGTTCTCAGTTTCTAAAACCGCTGCAAAACTTAGGTGCCACAAGCACCTGACATTCGCTCGCGCCTAAGTTTTCAACCTGTGATCAGTCGTGCGCGACGGGAAGGCCAGTGCACACCATGATGTAGGGGATCGCCGGGGACACCCAGTCGCGCCATTGTTTGTGACTCATGTTGGTGGACAGTTTGTCGCATAGTTGCGACGGGTCGGCAATGGCAGGCGAGAGTAGCAGGCTTCCGTCCAGGGTTGCCGAGGCCGCCAGCCGCCCGTCCGGGCTCACCGCCACGCTTGTGACATCGTCTGATCTCATCAGTGGCGCCGCGGTCGGCTTGCCGGTGGAGGTGTCCCACAAACGCAGGGTGCCATCGACTCCACCGCTTGCCATTTGATGTCCCAGCCCGAACGCCACGGCGAAAATGAGGCTCGAGTGACCCAACAGCGGACTGTCCTGCAGCGGCTTTCGCGTGGTGGCGTCCCACAATTCCACTGCACCGTCCTCGCGGCCGCCCGCGACGATGCGGCCGTCACGGGTGAATGCCACCGACACGAGGGGGATTGACCCGTGGGTGGATGTCATGACGGTTCCCTCGGGCTGGGTGGTGTCGGCGTTCCACAGCCGGAGGCCGTCGTTGTAGCCGGCGACGACGTGATGACCATCCGGGCTAAACGCCAGTGCGAGCAGGGCATTTGGTTGGTCAATGGTCATGGGTTGGCCTAGGGCACGACCGGTCCCGACCTCCCACAACTGGACCGTGCCGTCATGGTCGTCACCCGAGGCAACCCTGCGACCATCGCTACTGAAGGCAAAGTGGAAGGACGGTCCATTGATGTTGAGACGGACAGGTGGCTGCAAGGGCTGTAGCGTGTCGGCATCCCATACCTGCACCGTGCCGTCCGCTGCGGCGGTCACCATCCGCCCGCCATCGACGAAACCAAAACTCTTGTGCCCTGCCCCGCTCACCGTCATCGGCGGTCTGGCTAGGCCGGAGGGGATGTCCCATTCCTGCACGGCCGTGTCACCGGAGGCCGCGACCCGGTGACCGTCGGGGCTGAACGCAGCCTGTACCACAACCGGGTCAGGGCCCCTCATCGGCTCGCCCACCGTGGCATTCCACAGTCGGAGTGTGCCGTCCTGGCCGCATGTGGCGAGCTGTCGGCCATCCGGGCTGAACGCCAGGCCGAACACCGCGCGGGTGTGCCCGGTCAGCGTCTCACCGAGCTGGGCCCCGGTGTCGGCGTCCCACAACTGCACCGACCCGTCGTTGCGGCCGGTGGCAATGCGATGGCCGTCCGGGCTGAACGCAACGCCCGAGACCGCGTTCAGTTTTCTCGCCCCGACCTGAATCGTCCGGATATTTTTCCCGGAATCAGCGTCCCACAGTTCCAGGTCGCCGCTGCCCGACGCGATCGTGTGTCCATCCGGGCTGAAGGCGATCCGGTATACGGTCCCAGGAGTTGGGCCCACGCCCGGAACCGACATGATCGGCGCGTGCGGCTGGCCGGTGGTCGTGTCGAACACCACGATGGAGCCGTTGTTGCCGCTGGCGGCGAACAGCGCGCCGCTACGGTTGAACGTCACATCACTGATGGCCACCCTGTGGTCGGTAAACACATGATTGGCGGTGCGTAGATGTCCCGTGCGGGGATTCCAAATTCGAACGGTGTCGTCAAGGCCGCCGGTGCTGACCATCGCGCCATCGGGACTCACCGCGACACTGGTGAGGCCGGTGCCGACGTTTTGGGGATCGTGGACAAGCGGGTCGCCGGTGTCGGCGTTCCACAGCCACATCGTGCCGTCAAAGCTGCTGGACGCAATCGTGTGTCCGTCGGGGGTGTACGCAACGGCGGTGACCGCGTCGGAGGCCCCCTTGAGGGGAGAGCCGATCGGCTTACCGGTGGTGGAGTCCCATTGGCGCACGGTTCCGTCGTCCTCGGCACTCACGACGCGACTGCCGTCGGGGCTATATGCGAGCTGGCGCGCAAACGACGAGGTGTCGACGATCTTCTCGGTGGTGAACCGGGCAATCTGGGCGTTGAGGACGGGCACTCCGCTAGCCTCGATCGCGTTCGCGGCCAGCAGTTCCTGCAGGGCGCGCACATCGCCGCCAGGAGTGTCGCCGGCCAGCATCGCTGCTCCCTCGACATTGAGCTTGGCCACGGTCGCGTCGTGAAGGCGCCGGATGGCTTCTTGGCGCTGCGCGAAGGCGATGACCGCCGCGACGACCGCGAACACCGTAAGCACCACCAGTGCGCTGATCGCCGCGGCGCGCAGCCGGCGAAACCTCCGCTGCTCGCGCAAGTCGTCGCCAGCCATCTGGTCTTTGGGCTTGCCATGAATCGGAGCCGCCAGCGCGGTGACCTTGTCGCGGAACGCCAATGACCGCAGATCCCACGACGCATCGTCGCTGACATCGATGTACAACGGCTCAACCGGCAGCGAACCCTCAATGGTCAGCGCAGGTGGGGCGGCATCAGACTGCTCCTGGTCGAACCTTTTGCTCGTCGCGTCCCACCGCAGCTGACCCTCGGCCAAAACCAGCATCAATTGCTCGTGGTCGCGGTGTTGAAGCCAGTAGCTGATCTCCTCATTGACCCAATGCGATGCCGCCGACTGCGGGGACAACACCACGATCATGTAGCGGGCGCTATCCAGCGCCTCGGTAATCTTGCCCCACAGATCCGGGTTGGCTGTCAGGTTGGTGTCATCGCGAAATACCCGCAGCGCCCGCAACTGACCGATGCGCCGCCCGATCTGGTGCAGGCCCTTCTGGATCGCGGTGGTGACTTGCCGATCACGATGCGCATAGGACAAAAAGGCGTCGTATTCCGGCGGCTTGCCCTCCTCGGGAGCCGGGGACTCCAAGGGTCGTGTTACCTCGGCCATATTCCGCCTGCGGACGCTCCGGGGCCTTGCCGACAGGCCGGCATATCAGTGACCAGCCAAGTTTGTCACCTGGCGCCCCGGCCCGGAGTCGGTTTACCGATCTTCAACTGATCGCCGCTGAGTCGGTTGGGGGCCAGCGGCGCCCGCATCATGACCACGCTGGTCAACGCGCTCGAGCAGCGCGGCGGTCTGTACGGTTTGCAGACGATGTGTGAGGGCGGCGGAATGGCCAACGCCACCATTATTGAGCGTTTGGGCTAGGCGGCTTCAGCACACGACACAACAGAGTCCCCACCTCGTCATGGTTAGGCACGGGGGCTATCTTTTGGGCCAGATCATGCAACGCCCGGCCCGGGTATAGAGTCTTTGTACAAATCACCAAAGTCGAACTTAGGAGCAAGCATGGTTGCCACCACTCAGGCCATCACCCCAACGGTCGGGTTCGAGGTCACCGGGCTTACCGTAGTCGGACTCCTGAGTCCCGGTGGGGCCGAGAGGACCCGGAGCGCGCTGGATCGGCACGGTGTGGTGGTGTACCGGGAGATCAACATCGGCGACGACGACTTGCTGGCGTTCACGCGGATGTTGGGCACTCCGGTGGTCCAGTCCACCGGGGAGCACCGGCACCCGGAGATTCAGACCATCACGTTGGACCCCGAGAAGACCAATGCGGTGTTGGCCTCCTACCGGCAGGGCAACTTCCACTGGCACATCGACGGTGCGACGCTAGCGATCCCCCAGAAGGCGACGCTGCTCACCGCACGTGAGATCGACCCGGCGGGCGGTGACACGGAGTTCGCCAGCACGTACGCGGCGTATGAGGCGCTGTCCGATGTGGACAAACGGCAGATCGACTCGTTGCAGGTGGTGCATAGCTTCGCTCAAGCGCAAGCGTTGGCGAATCCCGATGCCACCGCGGATGAGCGTGCCGCCTGGGACCGCGTGCCCTCTCGGGTTCACCCTTTGGTGTGGAAACGCAGCAGCGGGCGCAAATCGCTGGTTCTGGGCGCGACGGCCGGTGAGGTGGTCGGTTGGTCGCCCGAGCGGGGACGGGAACTGCTTGACCGACTCCTGGCCTGGGTTACCCAACCGCGATTCACCCTGCGCCACACCTGGCGCAAAGGCGATCTGGTGATTTGGGACAACACCGGCATGCTGCACCGGGCGCTGCCCTTCGAACCCACGTCGGTGCGGCTGATGCATCGCACGACGCTCGTCGGCGAAGAGTCCGTGTAGTGCCTGACCCAGCACCCAACCCGGATCGTGTCGACAATCCAGGCCGACGAGAGGTGCTGCCGGTGACGACGGCGAGCGGCACCGGAACGAGACGAACAAGCAAGCGGCAGAACATCATCGATGGCACCGAGCGGTTGATGATCGCGGAGGGCTACGGTGCGGTGACGTTTCGCAGCGTGGCCACGGCGGCGTGCGTGGTTCCCGGCTTGGTCCAGTACTACTTCCCCACGCTGGGTGATCTCTTCGTTGCGGTGTTGCGCCAGGCCACCGACCGCCTCGTCGGCGAACTCACCGACGCGACGCAGTCCGAGCAACCTCTGCGTGCGGTGTGGGCATACGCCAGTGACCGAGCCGGCTCAGCGCTGCTGATGCAGTTCATGGCGCTGGCCAACCAGCAGCCCGCAGTGGGGGGCGTGATCGGTGAAGGCGGCGAGCGGGTTCGGCAAGCTCTGCTCCATGTGGTGTCGTCGAGGTGGCCCGACTACGGACTAGACGCAGCACAGCATCCCCCGGCCGCGGCGTTGTTCATTCTTTCCGCCGTCGCACGAATGGCTCATTTCGAACAAGTGCTGGGGACTACGACGGGGCATGCCGAGGCGTTCGAACTCGTCGAGAGATTCCTTGACCGCGTCGAACCGCGTGCGGCGCGAAACGGCGACTCACCCGACGGCGACCAGCCAAGGGCGTTGTCGACGCGCAAGAAGCAGACCCGCAAAAAGTAGAAGGGGACACGCGATGCCCGACATCGACCTACAGCAGTTGCATGATGACGTGCGGTACGTCAAGGACCGATGGGAGATTTTGGACTGCATCAACCGTCAGTCCCGTGGACATGATCGCCACGACCTCAAACTAATGGCCGGGGTCTATCACGATGATGGCATCGACGAGCACGGCCCGACCGTCAAAGCCGCTGCCGAATATGGTGATTGGGCAAATGCAGTTCATGGCGCCGCGTTCGATCAGCACGCCCATAACATCACCACCCACACGTGCGACATCGACGGTGACACCGCACACTGCGAAAGCTACGTGATTGTCGAGGGCCGCAGGGGCACGGTCACCACTTTGATGGGTGGCCGCTACCTTGACCGCCTTGAGCGGCGCGATGGCCAGTGGAAGATCGCATTGCGTCGTTGCACGGTCGAATGGACTCTGCACGGCGACGGGTCGGTGCTTAAGTCGGGTAACTTCGCAGGCTTCGTCAAAGGCACCTGGGACGCCCAAGACCCGTCCTACGCCCGACCGATGACGCTCGACGACATTTCCGTCCAACGATGGTGAGCCGCACGGACGTCGAATCCAGTGTGCCCATGAAGGTGACTATGGAAGATGCAACAGCCAGCCGCCCGGCAGCGCATAGATCGCGGAAGTGGGCAGCATGCGGATCGGATTAACCGGCGGCGCTTCGATAGTCGACAAAATCGTGCAGCAGGCGCAGCAGGCCGAAACGGAGGGTTTCACCTCGCTCTGGTATGGCAGCACGGTAGCCGGTGACCCCCTGGTGGCCATGGCGATGGCTGGCAGGGCAACAAAGTCCATCGAGTTGGGCACCGCAGTGTTGCAGACCTACCCGTGTCATCCGTTGCTGCAAGCCAATCGGGTCGCCGCCGCGGCCAACGCTATCGGGCGGCCAGGATTGACTCTTGGCCTCGGACCTTCACACGAACCCCTGGTCCGTGGCGTGCTCGGCATGCCCTATGACCGTCCCGGCCGCAACACCGAGGAATACCTACAAATCATCAGTGGACTGCTGCGCGGCCAGGAGATCGACTACGACGGCCACGACTGGACTACGCACAGCCCAGCCGGAATGGTGCAGATTGACCATCCGATACCCCTGCTCCTGTCAGCACTCTCACCACGAATGCTCCGGATCGCCGGTCAATACGCCGACGGCGTCGTGCTGTGGATGGCCTCGGCAACAGCCATCGAATCGCGCATTGCTCCGCCGCTGTATGAGGCAGCGCGGGCGGCCAACAGACCGAAACCTCGCGTGGTGGCGGGCTTGCCGGTCGTAGTCCATGATGACATCGCCGAGGCGCGTTCAGCCGTCGCGGCGATGTCGACGATGTACTCGGGGATGACCAACTACCAGCGCATCATCGAAGCCGGAGGTGGAACAACCCCGGCAGATGTCGCCATCGTCGGCGACGAAGCAACCGTGCAAGCGCAGTTACAGAACCTCATAAGCGTCGGCGCTACGGACATCTGGGCGCAGCCGATCGCGGTTGGCGACGACCATGTTCAACGATCCGCCTCGCTGCAGCGCACCCGCCGTCTACTCGGCGAACTCGCCCGAGAGGGCTGAGCGTTCGACGCGGCGTCGGGGAAGCGAGAGGAGGCACCCCACTGTGCACCTTGAACCGACGCTGGCCCGGGCTCATGACACCGGGGCGGATCTGGCCAAGACCAACGTCAACGGCGGCGCCATCGCGATCGGCCACCCGCTGGGCGCCAGCGGCGCCCGCATCATGACCACGCTGGTCAACGCGCTCGAGCAGCGTGGCGGTCGATATGGGCTGCAGACCATGTGCGAGGGCGGCGGAATGGCCAACGCCACCATCATCGAGCGGTTGGGATAGGCCGCGAGCCGGCCAGACGAATGTCCGCTCGCTGCGGCGATAGGCCTGCTCAGGCCTGCATCAAAAGTTCAGGCTCGAGAACATGATCCGGCCTGGATCATACTTCTGCCTTACGGTGGTCAGCCGAGATAGGTTCGCGCCGAAGTATCGCGAAGCCGGTTGGTTCGCCTCGAGATAGTTCACATAACCGCCGGCCGAATACGGTTGCACCGCTTGGTGTGCGGTGTTGAGCCAGCCGACGGCTGCCGACGGGGAACCGGATGTCTCGACGTACCACTGCACCAGCGCGGCCTGTCGACGCCACGGAAAGGCTGTGGCCCCCGGTGCCACATCGGCGAGGGCGCCGTCGAGCGCGTGCATGATCGCCAACGCACGACCCGCCCCGCGAGGAAAGGCGTTGACCGCCGAGGCGATCCCCTGGGCGGCGGCCGGGGTCATCGCCGGCAGAACATCAGATCCGCCGACATATCCGAGCGGGGACGGGTTGAGGTTCCCGACGGCCAGATACCTCACCAGGTCCAGATAATTGAACGTGTGGTTCTCGGTCCCGCTCGGTTGCATTCCAACGGCTGAGATGATGGCGGCCGCCACCTTGCCACCCGACCCGGCCGGGCAGGTCGCAAGGATGCGACAATGCGTACCCATCGGGTCAACGGTGGCGTCCGCCAGTGCCCAGCTGCTTCGGTCAGCGGTACGCAGCCAACTCTGCCAACCGACGAGAACCTGCGCGAACGACTGCGGCGGGAAATTAAGGTTCACGGCGTCGACATCGGCGGTGGGGAACGTGGCGAAGGTCAGCGAGGTTGTCACCCCGAAGTTGCCGCCACCGCCGCCGCGCAACGCCCAGAACAGGTCAGGGTGGTTAGTGGCAGACGCGGTGACCGCCGCGCCGCCAGGCAGCACCACCGACGCCAACGTCAATGCGTCACACATCAGGCCCGCGTGCCGGGAATGGGCGCCCAGCCCGCCGCCCAGGGCGTGCCCCGCGGTACCGACCGACGGGCAGGTACCCGTCGGGATCCCCCGGCCGGCCGCGGCCAGCGCCTGGTGCAGCGCATACAGACCGGTCGCGGGCGTCACCGTGACGTACCCGGTGGCGGCGTCGTAATTGATTCCGCCGGGCAGCTGGCGCAGGTCGAGCACCATAGTGCCGTTCGCCGTAGACGCCCCCACGTAGGAGTGCCCACCACTGCGCGGAGCGACCTTGAGGTTATTGGCAGCAGCGAATGCCATCGCCTTTTGCACGTCCGCCGCCGATGTCACGGTGACGACCGCCGCCGGCGTCGAGTCATTGTAGTTAGTGTTGAAAACCTGCTTGGCCGTTGCGAATTGCGCACCGCCGTCCGGTCGTAACACTTGCCCGCCGATGGCGGTAGAAAGACCGGTCCAGCCCGAGGTATTCGGGTCGGCGGTGGCGCGCGCCGACCCGAAAACCGTCCCTGCAGCTAACGCTCCGGCGGCAGCCCGCAGAAACGCCTGCCGCGAGATCTCACGCGTCGGCTCCCGCGGTACCCTCATGCCCGCATTGTGGGCTACGTGGCGTCAAAAACCGCCCCGCCGCACGACGTGTCGCAGGACTATTAACCTATGACCGATTCGCATAACGGACATATCAGCTAGACCGGTGGCGTCCTCGCCGAGAAAGGATCGCCCACCTCATGTCCACGCCCACGCTGACCTTCCGCAATCGCAGGAACTGGTGCCGGCCGGCAACCTTCGAGCCGGTGACCAATTCATCTACAACGGCCAGCTTTTTACGGCCAAACAGAATCCCATTAGGGACAGCCGGAGTTTGCTTGTGGTTGCCGAAACGCAAGCTGGAGATCCGGTCAGGATGGAGTTTGCAGACGACGACGCAGTCGGCCGACGCATCTGACGGGGTTCTGAGTGACCGCTCTGGCATTGCACCTCTAATCCGACACTGGCTTGGACGCATGACACCGGGGCGGATCTGGCAAAGACCAACGTCAACGGCGGCGCCATCGCGATCGGCCACCCGCTGGGCGCCAGCGGCGCCCGCATCATGACCACGCTGGTCAACGCGCTCGAGCAGCGTGGCGGGCGGTATGGTTTGCAGACGATGTGTGAGGGCGGCGGAATGGCGAACGCCACCATCATCGAGCGCCTCGACTAAGAACACGGCAGTGCCGGTCATCCGATGAGTGTCGATCCCGAGGAGGCCCAGAATGCCCGCGCCTGATCCGCAGGAAACCCGGTTCGACGGTGTGCGGGTGCGCTATGACAGCTCGAAGAGCTACGACGAGTTGCTCGCCGCGCTGCTTGCAGATATCGGCGAACGACCCGTGCCGATCAATGATTTCGCGACGGCAGCCGACAGCTGGCAGTCCTATCAGGAGCAGGTTGAACTCCCACGTCGGGCCAAGCGGATTCATGTTGTTCGGCCTGCTCGACCATGGCGCCTGGATCACGAAGGCAGGCATCGACCGCAAGGTGTTACGCGTCATCCTCGGTAACCCGCTGATCGCCATCACGATGTTGCGGCACGACGTAACCGCGGGCCTGTTCGCCCCGGTCGAGCTGCTACTGGTCGACGAGGGCGACGGCCGCAGCAGCCTGACCTACGTCAAGCCGTCGTCGCTGATGGTCGTCGACGACAATCCGGAACTGCTCAGTGCCGCGCAAGCACTCGACGCCAAGCTGGCAGCGCTGGCCGAAAAGGTAACCGCCTAAAGGATTTTAGCTAGGCCGCCAGGTCGTCGGCGTCCCTGATCGTCTGCTCGGCTTGCTTCATGGCACGCACGGCGCGCTTTTCGCGCCGCCAACCGCGCACGGTGGCGATAGCGGTCTTTAGCCCGCGCCGCCGTCCCGTCGCCGGATCGGTGCCCGCGAAACCGGGCTCCAGTTCGGCGAACATCCGCTCGCTGTGGGTCTCCGGCGCGTCGTCAGTGTCGTCGCGCAGGTATTTGTTCGGCAGCGACAGCTTGGCCAAAGTGCGCCACGTCTTGCCGTACTGCACCAGGAATGAGCCAGTGGTGTACGGCAAGTCGTACTTGTCGCAGACCTCGCGCACCCGCACCGAGATCTCGTGCAGGCGGTTGCTCGGCAGATCCGGATACAGGTGGTGCTCGATCTGGAGGCACAGGTTGCCGCTCATGAACCGCAGCGTGGGCCCGGCGTCGAAGTTGGCACTGCCCAGCATCTGTCGCAGGTACCACTGCCCCTTGGTTTCGCCGATCATGTCCGTCTTGGTGAATTTCTCGGCGCCGTCGGGGAAATGCCCGCAGAAGATAACGGCGTTGGCCCACACGTTGCGGATCACATTGGCCGTCGCGTTGGCCGTCAAGGTGGACCTGTACGTCGCGCCCGGCGACAGCGAGGTCAGCGCCGGGAACGCTATGTAGTCCTTGAACACCTGGCGACCGGCCTTGGCCAAGAACTCGTCGGTCTTTTGCCGGGCTTCTTCCTGATCCATCCGTTTCTTCGCGATCTTGCCGATCTCCACGTGCTGCAAGCCGACGCCCCATTCGAAGCCCAGCGCGAGCAGGGTGTTGAACAACAGGTTGAAGATGTTGAAGCGCTTCCAGCGCTGGTCACGGGTGACGCGCAACATGCCGTAGCCGACGTCGTCGTCCATCCCGAGGATGTTGGTGTACTTGTGGTGCACGAAGTTGTGGGTGTACCGCCAGTGCTTGGAGGACCCGCTCATGTCCCACTCCCATGTCGAGGAGTGAATCTCCGGGTCGTTCATCCAGTCCCACTGGCCGTGCATGACGTTGTGGCCGATCTCCATGTTCTCGATGATCTTGGCCACGCCTAAGGTCACGGTTCCTGCCCACCACGCCGAGCGCCGCGAACTGGCGGCCAGCAGCACCCGGCCGGCCACCTCGCACGCCCGCTGTGCGGCGATGGTGCGGCGGATGTAGCGGGCGTCCCGCTCGCCACGAGAGTCTTCAATGTCCTGGCGGATGGCGTCCAGCTCAACAGCCAGCGCTTCGATGTCGGCGTCCGTCAGATGCGCGAATGCGTCGACGTCTGTGATCGCCATCGTCTTCATCTCCCTGCGATCGTTTGTGTGGTCATTGACCTACGCTATCGTAACCTACGATTCCGTAAGTTACCTGTGAGTAGCCTTTAGATGTCGAGTACGCAATCACCTGATGCCGACGAAATGCAGGTCTGGACCCGGGTCCCGGGCTCGTGTTCCTGACCCGTCCGCAGATCGCGGACGTGACCTTCCACCAGGCTGACCACGCACGACTGACAGATGCCCATCCGGCAGCCGAACGGCATCTGCACACCGGCGCCCTCACCCGCGTCCATCAATGACGTCGCGGCATCGGCGGCAACGCTGCGCCCACTCCGGGCGAATGTGACCGTGCCGCCGGCTCCGGCGGGGGCGGCCCTGGACACCGCGAACCGCTCCAAGTGCAGCCGGTCGCTGATGCCCGCCGACGACCAGACCTTCTCAGCCCGGTTGAGCATGCCTTCCGGCCCGCAGGCCCAGGTCTGACGGTCGCGCCAGTCCGGCACCTGCTGGCCGAGCCGGGCAAGGTCGAGCCGGCCCTCGATGCGGGTCTCGCGCACCCGCAACCGATAGCCCGGGTGGTCGGTTGCCAGCGAGGCCAACTCGGCGCCGAACATCGCGTCAGATTCGGTGGGCGCCGAATGCAGGTGCGTGATGTCAGCGATTTGGTTGCGGCGCGCCAACGTGCGCAGCATCGACATCACCGGCGTGATTCCAGACCCGGCAGTGAGGAACAGAATCGATGACGGCGCAGGGTCGGGTAGTACGAAATTGCCCTGGGGCGCGGCCAGCCGCACGATGGTCCCTGGCTCGACACCGGCCACCAGATGGGTGGACAGGAAGCCTTCGGGCATCGCCTTCACGGTGATTGTCACGGTGCGCGCAGACCCGGCGCCGGACGTCGGCGCCGGGCTCGACGTCAGCGAATACGAACGCCAGCGCCAGCGCCCGTCCACCAGCAGCCCGATCCCCATGTATTGGCCTGGCTGGTAGTCGAAGCTGAAGCCCCAGCCCGGTTTGATGACCAGGGTCGCGGAGTCTTCCGTCTCCCGGCGGACCTCCAGGATGCGGCCCCGCAATTCCCGCGCCGACCACAGCGGATTGGCCAGGTGCAGATAGTCGTCGGGCAACAGCGGCGTGGTAATGCGCGAGGCTATCTTGCGCAGCGCATGCCAGCCGGGATGCCTGTCGGCCCCTGCGACGGTCGGACGCGTGGTTTCGACGACATTGCCGGTAACCGGTGCGTATTCCTTACCCATAGGAAGCTCCTGCTCACGATGCGGCGTTTAGCTTCCGCTGATTGACGGTGGGGCGGTTTCACGCCCATCCGACAAAGCTACGGTACCGTAACCTACGGTACCGTATATAGGGTCCAAAGGCCCTGAATGCGTCACACCCAAGTCAAAGCAGGTCGAGCAGGAATGGCAGCTCCTGGTTGGCATACCAAGCCAAATCATGGTCCTGGGCGTCGCCGACAACCAGGTCAGCGTCCTCGTCGCCCAGGTCAGCGGCGTCGATGACCGCCATCGCGGCTGTGACGGCCGGCTCAGCGTCGGCGTTGTCGACGAACGCGGCGATGACCTGGTCCATCGTGACAGCCGCACCGAGCCTGACGACGGCGTCGTCGAGATCGGGACGGTACTTGACATCGTCGACGTCGGCCGCCAGCACGGCGCGCCGCCGTGGCAAGGTCTCACCGGTGTCGATCGCGAGCAGGCGCAGTGACGCCAGCGCCGCCTCGCGCAGCGCCACCTCGGCGAGCTCATCGTCGTCACCCTCCGCGTAGGACTCGCGCAACGTCGGCGTCACCGCGAATGCGGTGCCGTTGACCGGCCACAACGAGCCGCTGGCGACGAGTTGCTGCAACATGGCCAGGGTGGCCGGGATGTAGACCCTTGCCACTCAGCCCCCGATCAACTTGGCCACATAGTCGTCGACGTAGGTCGACAGCTCACGAGGCGGGCGATGGTAGTTGCTACTTACGATCGGATGTTTCGGCAGTTTGACCTTGGGTTGTTCCACGTCGTGGTACTCGATCGTGGACAGCAGGTGCGCCATCATGTTCAGCCGCGCGTGCTTCTTGACATCGGATTCCACGACATACCACGGGCTAACCGGGGTATCGGTGTGCACCATCATCTCGTCCTTGGCACGCGCATAGTCCTCCCACCGATACACCGATTCCAGGTCCATCGTGCTGAGTTTCCATCGCCGGACGGGGTCGTTCAGTCGCGCCTTGAACCGGCGCAGCTGTTCGGTTTCGGAGACCGAAAACCAATATTTGCGCAGCAGAATCCCCTCGTCGATCAGCATCTGCTCGAAAATTGGCGTCTGCCGCAAAAACAGCACATACTCTTGCGGCGTACAGAATCCCATGACTTTCTCGATGCCGGCGCGGTTGTACCACGACCGGTCGAAGAGCACGATTTCCCCCTTGGCGGGCAGATGGGCGATATAGCGCTGGTAGTACCACTGGCCGCGTTCCCGATCGCTGGGCGCGGGCAACGCCGCGATGCGGGCCTCCCGCGGGTTGAGATATTCGGTGATCCGTTTGATGGCGCCACCCTTGCCCGCGGCGTCGCGGCCCTCGAAGATGACCACGAGGCGCGCGCCGGAATGCCGCACCCACTCCTGCAGATTCACGAATTCTGTTTGCAACCGGAATAATTCGGCTTCGTAGACGGCGTCGGAAATCTTGCGTCTGGCCGGCGCACTTGATTTCTTTTTCTTCGTCTTCGCCGACGCGCCATCGTTTGTCGCGGTGCTCACATCAACGGATGTTATATCCACCCACCAATTGTGACCCCCGAAACAACTACCGAGAAGCTTCCAGAAGCTCGTCAAGTGATTGGCTCAACAGCCCTGGCAGCAGGTCGACATCGCTCATCGCATCACGGTCGGCATTGATCCCGAAATACAGCATGCCGTTGTAGGACGTCACACTGATCGCGAGCGCCTGGTTGTGCAGCAGCGGAGGCACGGCGTAGGTCTCGAGCAACTTGGTACCGGCGATGTACATCTGCGATTGAGCTCCGGGTGCATTGGTAATCAACAGGTTGAACGTCCGCCTAGAAAAACTAGGAAAGCTGGTGGCGACCCGGATACCCATGGCGTGCAGGGTGGGCGGCGCAAAACCCGACAGCGTGACGATGGTCCTGGCGTCGACCAGGCTGGCGGCCGTCGGGTTCGATTCGGTGGCATGCGCGATCTGCGACAGCCGCACTACGGCGTTGCCCTCCCCCACCGGAAGATCAACCAGGAACGGCGTCACCTGACTGATCGCCTGACCAGGGCCGGTTGAGTCGAGTTGGTCATCGGCATAGACCGACAGTGGCGCCATCGCCCGGATCGTCGCGGTCGGTGCCACCGGTTCGCCGCGTGACAGCAGCCAGTTGCCCAGGGCGCCCGCCACCACCGCCAGCACCACATCGTTGACGTCGCAGTCATAGCGCGCTCGTACGGTCCGGTAGTCCTCAAGCCGGCCACGGGCGACCGTGAACCGCCGATTGCGCGAAACGGTGGCGTTCAGCGGGCTACTGGGTGCGGTGCCGCGCGCCAACAAGCGCGCTACATCGAAGACCCGGCGACCGGCGTCGACAAGTTGCCCGTAGTTCGTTGCCAGCCCGGCGACGGCGGACCCAACGGTCTGCATTTGCGAGCCAGGGCCGACCAGCCAGTCGCCGATCGCGCCCAGCAGCAGCCGGGTGTTGCCGGGGTCGCGTTCCGGTACCCAGATGTCTTCGGCGAACGGTGGCGGACGCCGCGTCCGATCGGCGATGACGTGGCCGATCTCGAGCGCGGTCATGCCGTTGATCAGCGCTTGGTGCGATTTGGTGTACAGGGCGATGCGGTTTTTGGTCAAGCCTTCGACGAGGTACATCTCCCATAACGGCCGCGATTTGTCGAGCGGCCGCGCGGCCAAGCGGGCGATCAGCTCGTGCAGCTGCTCGTCACTGCCCGGCGACGGCAGCGCAGACCGCCTGACGTGATAGGTGATGTCGAAGTCGGGATCGTCGATCCACACGGGCCTGGCCATGGCGATCTTGACTTCGCGGACCTTCTGCCGGTACCGCGGTATTTGGGGTAGCCGCTGCTCGATGGTGGCCAGTAGCGTCTCGTAGCTCAATCCTGCGCGCGGACGGCGCAAGATAGACAGCGATCCGACGTACATCGGGGTGGCGGTGTTCTCCAGCCGATAGAACGACGCGTCCGATGTGGACAGCCGGGTCACCATTACGGCCCTGTCCTCCTTGTCAATTCGTCGCGTCGACCGATGTCGCAATGCGCAAGAGCCCACCGTAGCCGCTGGGAGGCGGGCCCTTCACGGCGCGGGTACACGCCGGCCTCGATTGTGCGATGATGACCGGCAGCCGAAAACACTTGTCTGCCACTCTCCAGCAGGCTCCCCGTTCGATCGATGCGTTGGAGAGTGCCCGTTGACCATTAGCCCTCTCGTGAGCCCACCCCGCCGCGACACCTTCGCCGTCATGCCCGTCGCCGAGTACGAGCCCCCGACCCAGAACGTCCAGCACGTCCCGCAGTGCCGGCAATCATCCCACGCGAAGTTGCGGCGTCGCACCCCGCGTGCGCCTCGCCAACTTGGCAGCAGGCAACCGGAGGCCGCGACGGCGGTGGTCAAGGCGGCGACCATGTCCGCGCCCATGCGCCAGGCGGCATTCTTCGCCGACGCCGCACTGCGCCGAGTGCTGGAAGTCATCGACCGCCGCCGTCCCGCGGCCCAGCTGCGGCCCCTGCTGGCACCCAGCCTCGTCGACTCCGTGCTCTCGGTCGGCCGGGCTGTAGCCGGATCAGGAGCCGGATCGGCAGCCGGACAGCAAGCCGCCGCGGTCCTGCGCAGGATGCGTCTTCAACCCGTCGGGCGGCACAACCCGGACACCGCAGCCGAGGTTTTCGGCACCTACAGCCGCGGGGACCGGATCCACGCCATCGCGTGCCGCGTGGAACAGGTGCCAGCAGTCAACGGGACGCGATGGCTGGTGGTTGCCCTGCACATCGGTTGACGGTCTAGTTCGGCGCTCCGGCGCCCCCCGGCTGGGGGCCCCTCCCGCTTGCGGGGGACGGGCCGCCGGCGAAACGAGCCAGCACTGGACCCACTATTGCCATGACGAAGACATACGACGTCGCCAGCGCGGCCACCGCGGGGATCGACGCGCCGACCAATCCGATGATGATCAGGGAGAACTCACCCCTGGCGATGAGCGCCGTACCGGCACGCAACTGGCCGCGCCGTGCCACTCCGTCGCGCCGGGCGGCGAACATCCCGGTAACCACCTTGGTCGCCGCGGTGACGGTGGCCAGGACCAGCGCTACCGGAAGCATCGGAAGCAGCCCGTGCGGGTCCACTGACAGGCCGATCGCCAGAAAGAAAATCGCTGCGAACAGGTCACGGAGGGGACCCAGCACCTTGCGCGCCCGGTCGGCGGTCTCGCCGGTCTCCGGCGTGCTCGGAAGGTTGGGGGTCGGCGCGCTACTGTTGGCGGATGGACGGGAACACAGTCAGCGTCGAGCGAGTCATCAAGGCATCGCCCGACAAGATCTTCGCGCTGCTGGCCGACGCGGGCAAACACGCCAGCTTCGACGGTTCGGACTCGGTGAATCACGCTTCGCAGGCGTCGGTTCCGCTATCGATGGGTGCGAAATTCGGGATGGCGATGCGGGGCCGCATGGAGACGCTGTTCATCCCATACCGCACGAACAACACCGTCGTCGAGTACGAACCGGACCGCCGAATCGCGTGGAAGACCACCGCACTGGGCGGTCTGCTCGGCGGCCGAATCTGGCGTTACGAACTGAGCCCGGGCGATGGCGGCACGCTGGTGCGCGAAACGTGGGACGTGTCCCAGGACAAGCAGAAGCCGATGATCACCCGCGGCTCGGTGCCCCAGCAGACCGAGGACGGCATGCGCGCCACGCTGGAGCGAATCGCCAAGCTTCTCGAGAGTTAGTTCTGGCCAGCCGTTTTGGTCGCGTGCCGGCGCGGCGTCGGTAGCAGCATCGACACACTCCGGCGGTAGTCGTGGTATTGATTACCCAGCGCTGCGACGAGGTCGCGCTCTTCCAATTGCACGGCGATCAGGATGTACCCCGTGGTGGCGATCGAGAAGAGCAGGTGTCCGGCTGTCATGGTGGGCGCCGCCCAGAAGGCGATGACGAAGCCGAGCATGAGCGGGTGGCGCACCACCCGATAGAGCGATCGAGCTTCAAAACCTATGTGGGTGTAGGGCTTTCCGCGCCAAGCCAAATAAACCTGCCGAAGCCCGAACAGATCGAAGTGGTTGATCATGAAAGTCGAGGCCAACGCGATCGCCCAGCCGAGCCAGAACAACGCCCACAGTGCCAAGCGGCCCGCCTGCGGCCGCACGTCCCAGATAACGGCCGGCATCGTTCGCCATTGCCAGTAGAGCAGCAGCAACGCAAAGCTTGACAGCACCACGTAAGTGCTGCGCTCAATCGACGGTGGCACGAATCGCGTCCACCACCGTTTGAACCCCGGCCGCGCCATGACGCTGTGCTGGAGGGCGAACACACCAAGCAGCGCCACATTGACCACAACCGCCTCGCCGATCGGCGCGGCAATCCCATGATCGACGTTCCGTGACACCACGATGTTGCCGACGAAACCGATTGCATACAAGAAGGTTGCGACGAATAGCACATAAGCCGCGGCGCCGTAACCGATGATCAAGTAACGCTTCATGGTCTGAGTGTCCGCCGCAGAGGCATATTCGCATATAGGTCATTTGCCTCAACTTCGCCCAGCGAGCTCTAGGTATTATTAACTAGTCCATTTCGAAGCGCATACATGCTGGCGCCGATAGGCGCACGAGGGTAATGCCTTAAATCGTGGGCTAGCGCTTTTTCACCGATTTCGGCGGTTTGGCGCCGCGACCTTGTCGCCGCGCGGCTTCGCGCCGTTCGCGTCGGCTGGCCCCGGCCGGTACCCCGGCTGGCGTCTTCTGCGCAGCACCGCCGTTGCGCTGCACCTGCGCCGAGCCGTCCTCGGACGGTCCGGAATAGGTCAGGGCGGGGGACTCATCCTCAATACCCTTGGCGCGCAATGTGCTTGGAGCCTCTTGGCGCACTGCGGCGGGCGCGCCGCCTGCGCCATCTTGCTGCCCGGCAGCAGCGGCGGCCTCTTCACGCACTGTGAATTCCGCCAGCCCTTCCGGTGCCTCCACCGGGGCCACCTGCGGGGCGGGCACCGCCTCCACGGTGACATTGAACAAGAAGCCGACCGACTCCTCTTTCACGCCGTCCAGCATGGCCATGAACATGTCGTAACCCTCGCGCTGATACTCCACCAGCGGGTCGCGCTGCGCCATGGCGCGCAGCCCGATGCCCTCCTTGAGGTAGTCCATCTCGTAGAGGTGCTCGCGCCACTTGCGGTCGATGACATTGAGCAACACGTTGCGCTCCAGCTGGCGCATCGCAGCCTCGCCGGCCAATTCCTCGAGCTCGGCTTCCCTTGCGGCATAAGCACGTTCGGCGTCTTCGAGCAGCGCCTTGAGCAACTCCTCGCGGGTGAGCTCGTCACGCTCGGAGTCTGCGTCTTGACGCGTCAGCGTCTCGGCTTTGATCCCGACCGGGTACAGCGTCTTGAGCGCCGTCCACAACGCGTCCAGATCCCAATCCTCGGCGTAGCCTTCGCTGGTCGCACCGTCGACATAGGCGGTGATGACGTCGACCAGCATGTCTGTGGCCTGCTGCTGCAGATCCTCGCCTTCGAGGATGCGGCGGCGTTCGGCGTAGATCACCTTGCGCTGCTGGTTCATCACCTCGTCGTACTTGAGGACGTTCTTGCGGACCTCGAAGTTCTGCTGCTCGACTTGGGTCTGGGCGCTCTTGATCGCGCGGGTCACCATCTTGGAATCGATCGGCACATCGTCGGGCAGGTTCAGCCGGGTCAGCATCGACTCCAGCGCGGCGCCGTTGAACCTGCGCATGAGCTCGTCGCCCAGCGACAAGTAAAACCGCGACTCGCCGGGATCCCCCTGCCGGCCGGACCGGCCACGCAGCTGGTTATCGATGCGCCGCGACTCGTGGCGTTCGGTGCCCAGCACATACAGCCCGCCGGCCTCGATCACTTCGGCGGCCTCTTTGCCGGCCTCCTCCTTGACGATGGGCAGTTCCTCGTGCCAGGCCTCCTCGTACTCGTCGGGCGTCTCCACCGGATCCAGCCCGCGGGCACGCAGCCGCAGGTCGGTCAGAAAGTCGACGTTGCCGCCCAGCACGATGTCGGTACCGCGGCCGGCCATGTTGGTCGCGACGGTGATACCACCCCGCCGGCCCGCCTCGGCGATGATGGCCGCCTCTTGCTCGTGGTACTTGGCGTTGAGCACGTTGTGCGGGATCCGCTGTTTGGCGAATTGCCGCGACAGATACTCCGAGCGCTCCACGCTGGTGGTGCCGATCAGCACCGGCTGGCCCTTTTCGTAGCGCTCGGCGACGTCGTCGACCACCGCGATGTACTTGGCTTCCTCGGTCTTGTAGATGAGGTCGGACTGGTCTTCGCGGATCATCGGCTTGTTGGTCGGGATGGTGACCACGCCGAGCTTGTAGATCTCGTGCAGCTCGGCCGCCTCGGTCTGGGCGGTGCCGGTCATGCCGGCCAGCTTGTCGTAGAGCCGGAAGTAGTTCTGCAGCGTGATGGTGGCCAGCGTCTGGTTCTCGGCCTTGATCTCGACATGCTCCTTGGCCTCGATGGCCTGGTGCATGCCTTCGTTGTAGCGGCGGCCGATCAGCACGCGGCCGGTGAACTCGTCGACGATGAGCACCTCGCCGTCGCGGACGATGTAGTCCTTGTCGCGGCTGAACAGCTCCTTGGCCTTCAGCGCGTTGTTGAGGTAGCTGACCAGTGGGGAGTTGGCAGCCTCGTAGAGGTTGTCGATGCCGAGCTGGTCTTCGACGAACTCCACGCCGAGTTCGTGCACGCCGACGGTGCGTTTACGCAGGTCGATCTCGTAATGAACGTCCTTTTCCATCAGCGGCGCCAACCGGGCGAACTCGGTGTACCAGTTGGAGGCACCGTCGGCCGGACCGGAGATGATCAGCGGGGTGCGGGCCTCGTCGATCAGGATGGAGTCGACCTCGTCAACGATGCCGTAGTTGTGCCCGCGCTGCACCAGGTCTTCCAGCGAATGTGCCATGTTGTCGCGCAGGTAGTCGAAGCCGAACTCGTTGTTGGTGCCGTAGGTGATGTCGGCGTTGTAGGCCACGCGGCGTTCGTCGGGCGTCATGGGGGCCAGGATCACCCCGACTTGCAGCCCGAGGAAGCGGTGCACCCGACCCATCCACTCGCTGTCACGTTTGGCCAGGTAGTCGTTGACGGTGACGATGTGCACGCCCTTGCCGGCCAGCGCATTGAGGTAGGCGGGCAACACACAGGTCAGGGTCTTGCCTTCACCGGTCTTCATCTCGGCGACGTTGCCCAGATGCAGAGCGGCCGCGCCCATCACCTGCACGTCGAACGGGTGCTGGTCGAGCACCCGCCAGGCGGCTTCGCGGGCCACCGCGAACGCCTCCGGCAGCAGGTCGTCGAGGGTTTCCCCATCCTCTAGACGCTTCTTGAACTCGTCGGTCTTGGCCCGCAGCTCGGCGTCGCTGAGTTTCTCGACGTCGTCGGACAACGTGTTGACATAGTCGGCTACCCGCTTGAGGCGCTTGACCATGCGACCTTCACCAAGGCGCAGCAACTTCGACAGCACAGCTATGTCCCCTGTTGGATAGAGTCTTCGGCGTACCCCATCCTAGGTGACGACCCGGTGATGGCCGCCGATCGTCAGGCGAGCCGGATCAGGCCAGTCTGATCAGGCCGTAGTCGTATGCGTGCCGACGGTAGACCACGGACGGCCGTTCGGTCTCCTTGTCGTAGAACAAAAAGAAGTCGTGTCCGACAAGCTCCATCTCGTACAGTGCATCGTCGACCGACATCGGCTTGGCCTGGTGCTCCTTGGTGCGCACGACCCGCCCCGGCGCGTGGTCGGTGACGGCGCCATCGTGTTGGTGCGGCTCCGACGGTTCGGTGTTGAAAGCCTTCTCGGGCGCCGGGGCCACCGCGGTGGCCTCGGCCACTGAAACGGGGGTCTTGTCGCCGTAGTGCACTTTGCGCCGATCCTTGCCACGACGCAGCCGGCTCTCCAGTTTGACGACCGCCGACTCAAGTGCGGCATAGAAGCTGTCGGCGCAAGCCTCACCGCGGACTACCGGCCCGCGACCCCGCGCGGTGATCTCCACGCGCTGACAGGACTTACGTTGGCGGCGGTTGCGTTCATGATTGAGTTCGACGTCGAACAGGTAAATGGTTCGGTCGAACCGTTCCAAGCGGGCGAGTTTCTGCGAGACATAGATGCGGAAGTGATCGGGGATCTCGACGTTACGGCCCTTGAACACCACATCGGCGTTCAGTGTCGGTTCGACCGGCTCGTCGGTTCCAACCGGTGCTTGGTCCAGAATCTGACCGGATTCCACGGTTAGCCTTGACATACGCGACAACTCGTTTCTCTTTTCACGTCACGCGCGCCCTGCGCGTCGGCTTCGATAAAAACGCGCCGACGGGGTTGGAGCGGTTGCGGCCGCAGGCTGCCCGCCGGTGCAAGATGTCGAATACTCACCTCCTCCCGCGGTGGCGTCTCAACCCGGGAAATCGACCATGAGTCAGAGCAGTAAGTCAGTGAAGGTTGTTCTCGACGTTAGCTCGTGTTCGCCCTGGCGTGCCACCAATTTGTCCGACCTGTTTCCAGTTCTTCACTTCTTCTAACCGGATTCAGGACGGACTCATTGGTTTCGCCCGGCTCCCGTCAAGCAAACGCGATCGTCAATACGGCGGCCACCCGCAGCCCGGCGGCCTGCAGGATCCGGACGGACTCGCGCGCCGTCGCCCCGGTGGTGACGACGTCGTCGACAACCACGACTTCGGTGCGCGGCCGCTTACCGCGCAGCAGCACCCGGCCCGCGACATTACGCTCGCGGGCGGACGTACCAAGGCCCACCGAGTCGCGGGCCAGCGCCCTCATTCGCAACGCCTGGACAACGGTAATGTCCGGAGGGCCGGCCACCGCGGCCCCCGCAATCCGAGCCATCCGGGTGACAGGGTCACCCCCGCGCCGCCGCGCCGCCGAACGCCGCGTCGGCGCGGGCACGATCGTCAGCGGGGTCTCGACCATGCCCCAGGCCAGCAGCCGGTGCACACCGACGGCCAGTGCGCGCGCCAGCGGTGCGACGAGGTCGCCACGGCCGTGCTCCTTCAACGCGAGGATGGCCTGGCGACGGGCACCGGCGTAGCGGCCGAGCGCGAACACCGGCACCTGCGGGTCGACGCGCGGGTTCACTACACGAGGCTCGTCGATACCCACCGACAGCTCCGTGGCGCAGGCGTCGCACCAGCGGGTGGACGGCGCCCCGCAGCCGCCGCACTCCAGCGGCAGGATGAGATCGAGCACATGGGAAGTTTGCCGACCGGGGGTGACATGGTGCGGCGCAGCCGCGTGGAGGATTAGTCGGAACTTCTCAGCAGTGACGGCCAGGCAAAACTGAGCGCGCCCTGGCTCAACTGGCTGATGATTTCTTCTAGATGCCTCAGCGGCAACTCCATACGCCATTCCGGCAGCAGGGCCGACAGTTGCAAGGAATCCGATCCGAGGCTGACGCCGGTGACCAGCAGCCCGTGTGGAAGGTCAGGCAATGGCACCTGGTACGCGGGAGTCCGTGTCGGCAGTGTCCACCGCCGTTGCCCGGTTATCAGCGCGCGCGGTCGCAACCACAGCCTCGTTCCCACAACCTCAGCATCTACCTCGAGACTTCCCCACCCGGGCCGGCGCGCCCAACGCAGCCGAGCGGTTCCGTCCGCGCGCAGCTCGGCCAGCAGCTGCGGCGCCGCCGGATGCAGCACGTCGTCGAAGATCTTTCCCGGCAGTGAACATGACAGTTCTGTCGGCGCGGCGATCACCAGCGGCGGCACGCCCGGACGGATGTGCACGTTGCGTAGGACGGCAACGGCGTACTGGAGGCGGTGTTGGTCCCACCTGATGTCGCGTGCCGCTACCCGGACCTCGCCCAGCTGACCGACAGCCAACCCGCGCGGCTCGAGCGCCGACTCGAGCTCCGTCACGGTCAGCACGACATCGTCGCTTCCCAAACGCACCGTGACTCTCTTGCCGACGAGCAGCTGCTGCAGCGTGGTGAACAGCGTCCGGTAGGGCGCCGCGACGGCCTGGGCGGCTCCTGCGCTGACCGACGGCAATCCGGTCGACGACCACAACGAGCCCAGCATGTCCAACGCGCGGAAGGGATCATCCCACCGCAAGCGGGGAATTTTAGGCGGCATCCGAAACGCCTCCTGACTGCGAGGGTAATTTCTGAGGCTAGCGCCACCCAGCACGATGCGCCCAGGGAACTGAGCGGACGCCGGCAGACATTCAGCCCGGCAACACCGGCGCTGCCCCGGCCACCATCAACCCCGCTACCTCCGACCAGCCCTGCTGGCTCTCGGCAACGGACGCCGAATATTGAAGCACCCCTTGCGGACCCGCGACGTACACCGTCGACGGGTTGGCCGCAATCGCCAACAGCGGAATTTGCAAACCGCGGGCCGGCGCGTCGGAATTCACTCCGTCGAGGTTCACGTACGACACCGGGTGCGCGACATCGGTGCGGGTAACGACGATGTCATCGCCGGTTCGCCAAGACAACGACACCACCGAGGTCCCCAGCCCGAAACCCAGTCGCCGCGGGTAGGTCAGGGCGAACTGTCCGGCCAGGGTCTGCTCGACACTGGCGAGGATCACCTGTGCACCAATCACCATGGCAGCACGCGTCCCATCCCGGGACAGCTGCAGGTCTGTGATCGGCCCGGGGAAGCGGCTGGCCACTGCGGCCGAATCCACCGGAATACGCGCGGGTTGGCCCGACGCCGGTTCCTGAATCGCCCGCAGCACATTGTTGGTGTCGACCACCACCCAGACCGCGTCGTCCAGTGACCAGCTGGGCCGTGACAGGTTGTGCCCGTCGGCGGATTGGACCGCCTCGCCACCGAGATCACCGATCCACAGCGACGCCGCCATGTCCGGGGCGCCGCGTCGCAGGGTCACCACGGACGCCACCTGGCGCCCGCTGCGTGACAGCGCGGCGGCTGTCTGGTCCGGCATGCGCCCGAAGGCCCCGGGCACCGTGGTGACATGCTGGCCGTCCAGGGATACCAGTGCCCCGCCCACCAGAGCATGCAACCCCGCTCCCGCGCCGTCGGCCACGCCCGGGTCGGTGGCGGCGACATCGGAAGTGGTCCAGCCGTCGGCGAACCTGTCGTCCAGCGGTGCGCCGTCAGCGTTGATCACGTACGGCCCTCTGATGTCCGCCCTGGCCAGCGTCCAAATGATCTGCGCGGCGAGTAATTGCCTGCTGTGCGGATCGGTGGTGGAGAGTTTCTCCAGATCGATCCGCGCGCCGCCGTAACCCCTCCCGACCCCGCTCTTGCCGCCGTCGGCCCGGGTCACCGGCCCACGCAGCCGCAGCGGTGGAGCGAGCAAATTGCGGACCGTGTGCACCATCTCCGGTCGTGGGCCTGCCAGCAATTTGGAGATGAGCTCAGTAGCCAGCTGATCGTGATCGGAAACCGCGACGTAGCGCGGATCGGGAACCACAGTCTTGCCAGTCGGGTCGGCGAAGTACAGCGTGTTGCGTTTGTAGGTCGCCTGAAACTGCTGCCAGTCCAGGAAGACCCCGTTGGGCAGCCGGTCGATTCGCCAGCCACCGGACGTCTTGACCAACTCGATCGGACCCGGGTCTGGCAGCACGCCCTCCGCCGTCTCGAACACCCCCACATCCGACAACGAGCCCAGGATGTCTGCCCGCATGTTCGTCGAAACCCGTTCGGGGCCACGGGTTTCGACGAACACCACATGGTCGATCAGTAGTGCGCTTCCGGCGTCGTCCCATGCGCTGGATGCCGATTGGGTGAGGAACTGCCGGGCCGCCAGATGCCGGTTGGCCGGATCGGCTGTGGCCTTGAGGAATTCGCGCAGCAGCACGTCGGGATCCATACCCGGGGTCGGCTTGGGCAGGTTCGACGGTGCCGGTCGTTCGACAGTGCCGATGGCTTGCGGGGCCGACGAGCTGGGTATCCCGGCACAGCCGGCGAGCAACACGGCCAGGGACAACAGCCGCAATATCGCCAGGACGCCCCGCATCACCCGCTCCTCTCGGCGTGCTCAGGTTGGCGCTGACGCTCTTTGCGTTCCGGCGTAACCGCTTGCGTCGGTTGCGGAATTGGCTTCATGGGCAGCGGACTGGTGGTGACCTTGTGGCCGCGAACCAGGGGAAGCGTCAGCCTAAAGCATGCGCCCTCGCCCGGCTCGCCCCATGCCTCCAATCGACCCTGGTGCAGTCGCGCATCCTCCACGCTGATCGCCAGGCCCAGCCCCGTGCCGCCGGACCGCCGCACCCGAGACGGGTCCGAGCGCCAGAACCGGCTGAACACCAGCTTCTCTTCGCCGGGCCGCAGCCCGACCCCGTAGTCGCGCACCGTGACAGCGACCGTGTCCTCGTCGGCGGCCATCCGGATCCGCACCGGTTTGTGCTCGGCGTGGTCGATGGCGTTTGCAATCAGATTGCGCAGGATCCGCTCTACCCGGCGCGCATCAACCTCGGCGATCACCTCTTCAGCGGGCATGTCCACGAGCAGCTCGATACCCGTCTCCTCGGCCAGGTGGCCTACGTTGCCCAGCGCGTTATTCACCGTCGTGCGTAGGTCGACGGCCTCGACGGACAGCTCGGCCACACCGGCGTCGTGCCGGGAGATCTCCAGCAGGTCGTTGAGCAGCGTCTCGAACCGATCCAGCTCGCTGACCATCAGCTCGCTGGACCGCCGCAACGCGGGGTCGAGGTCGGAGCTGTGGTCGTAGATCAAGTCGGCGGCCATCCGCACGGTGGTCAGTGGCGTGCGAAGTTCGTGGCTGACGTCGGAAGTGAAACGGCGCTGCAGGTTGCCGAACTCCTCGAGCTGGGTGATCTGCCGGGACAAGCTCTCAGCCATGTCGTTGAACGACACAGCTAGCCGGGCCATGTCGTCTTCGCCGCGCACCGGCATCCGTTCGGACAGATGCCCCTCGGCGAATCGTTCGGCGATCCGTGACGCCGACCGCACCGGCACGACCACCTGGCGCGAGACCAGCACCGCGATGCCGGAGAGCAGGACCAGCAGCACCAGGCCGCCGGTGGCCATCGTGCCCCGCACCAGCATGACAGTGGCCTGCTCGTTCTTCAGGGGAAAGATCAGGTACAGCTCCAGGTTGGCCACCTGCGATGACGCCGGCGTACCGATGATCAGCGCCGGCCCAGAGAAGCCTTCGGTGTGCACCGTGGCGTACTGGTAGGCCGCCTGCCCCGCCTTGACGAAACCACGCAACGAATTGGGCACCTGATCAACGGGTCCGGCCGTGGTGGCGGCGCGCGGGCCGTCGCCCGGCACCATCAGCACCGCGTCGAACGCACCGGCGAGGCCGGCACCCGAGGCCGGGTCGGTTTTCGACGTCAATGTGTTACGAGCCAGCTGCAGGCTGCTGTCCAGCGAGCGGGTCTCCTCACCGTTGACGATCCCACCGACAGTGGTGCGCGCCCGCTCGATCTGCTCGATGGCGGCTTTGACCTTGACGTCGAGCACACGATTGGTGACCTGACTGGTCAGCACGAAGCCGAGCGCCAAGATCACTGCCAATGACAGTCCAAGAGTCAGCGCCACGACTCGCAGCTGCAACGATCGACGCCAGGCAACGCCCACGGCTCGACTCAACGCACCCATGCCGCGTGTCATGGGGCCAGAGCGCCCCCAGCGACTCCGAGTGCGTCGCCGCGAGCCCCAGATCACGGGGGTCCGGCCTTGTATCCCACTCCTCGAACGGTCAACACCACGGTCGGGTTCTCCGGGTCTTTCTCGACCTTGGCCCGCAGACGCTGGACGTGCACGTTCACCAAGCGGGTATCCGCCGGGTGACGATATCCCCACACCTGTTCGAGCAGCACATCACGAGTAAACACCTGGCGTGGTTTGCGTGCCAGCGCGACCAGCAGGTCGAATTCCAGCGGTGTCAGGAAAATCTGCTCGCCGTTGCGGGTGACCTTGTGTGCCGGCACATCGATCTCGACGTCAGCGATGGACAGCATCTCAGCCGGCTCGTCGTCGTTGCGCCGCAGCCGCGCCCGCACCCGGGCAACCAGCTCCTTGGGCTTGAACGGCTTCATGATGTAGTCGTCAGCGCCCGACTCCAGGCCCAGCACCACGTCCACGGTGTCGGTCTTGGCGGTCAGCATCACAATCGGAACGCCGGAGTCGGCGCGCAGCACCCGGCACACGTCGATGCCGTTCATGCCGGGCAGCATCAGGTCCAACAGCACCAAATCGGGCCGCAACTCGCGCACCGCGGTCAGCGCCTGAGTACCGTCGCCGATGACCGCGGTGTCGAAGCCCTCCCCACGTAGCACGATGGTGAGCATCTCGGCCAGCGAAGCGTCGTCATCAACGACCAAAATCCTTTGCCTCATGGTGTCCATGGTGTCACCAGATCGGGACAAAACTCAGGCACCACACGGGCGTTTCTTGGGCAAAGAGCGCCTAATGGCCGCAAAACCCTCAAATTCGGGTGCGCGGAGGGCCACGAGGCGGCCTAGGGGCCCGTCAAAGTGGCGGCCAGCCCGCCCGGATCGACGTCTGCGTCGACGACCAGCCATCGCCCGCCCCACCCTGCGGCGGCCAAACCGGCATACACCGCGCCGGTGCGCTGCTGAAGTTCGTCGTCGCGTTCGTAGCTGTCCCGCGCCCGGCCCGGGTCACTGCGAGCCCGGCTGCGTGCCCGCTGCCCGGCCAGCTCGGCGGACACCGCAAGCAGCACCTGCCAGTCGGGTGGGGGCAGCCGCAACCTCTGGTATTCCATCCGGTATACCCAGGCCACCGCCTCCCCGGCCGAGTCCTGATGCAGGCGCGCCGCACTGTAGGCCGCATTGGAGGCGACGTAGCGATCCAGGATCACCACATCGTGGTCACGGCCCAACGCCTCGATTTCCTCGACCGCCCCGGCGCGGTCGAGCGCGAACAGCATTGCCATCGCATACACCGACGACGCGAGGTCACCGTGCTCGCCGTGCAGCGCCTCTGCCGCGATGTCGGCGGTCACCGACTGCCCGTAACGCGGGAATGCCAGCGTGGCCACCGATTTCCCACCGGTTCGGAAGACCCTGCTCAGCCCTTCCGTTAGGGTCCGCTTGCCGGCGCCGTCAACCCCTTCGATCGCGATCAGCACGGCGCGAGCCTAACGCCGCCGCACGTCCGCCAACGTGAAGCTGGCCTCACGCTCGGCGCAAAACAAGGCCTAGTAGCGGTAGTGGTCTGCCTTGAAGGGGCCCTCGACGTCGACGCCGAGGTATTCGGCCTGCTCCTTGGTCAGCTTGGTCAGATGGCCGCCGAGGGCCTCGACGTGGATGCGGGCCACCTTCTCGTCGAGGTGCTTGGGCAGCCGGTACACCTCGTTGTCGTACTCGTCATTCTTGGTCCACAGCTCGATCTGGGCGATCACCTGGTTGGCGAAGCTGTTGCTCATCACAAACGACGGGTGCCCGGTGGCGTTGCCCAGGTTCAGCAGCCGGCCTTCGGAAAGCAGGATGATCGACTTGCCGGTGTCGCCGAAGGTCCACAGGTCGACCTGCGGCTTGATGTTCAGCCGCGTCGCACCGGACCGTTCCAGCGCTGCCATGTCGATCTCGTTGTCGAAGTGGCCGATGTTGCCCAGGATGGCATGGTCCTTCATCGCCTTCATGTGCTCCAGCAGGATGATGTCCTTGTTGCCGGTCGCGGTCACCACGATGTCCGCCTCGGCGATGGCATCCTCGACGGTCTTGACTCCGAAGCCCTCCATCAGCGCCTGCAGCGCATTGATCGGGTCGATCTCGGTGACGCTGACCCGTGCCCCCTGGCCCTTCGCCGCCTCCGCGCAGCCCTTACCGACATCGCCGTAGCCGCAGATCAGCACGTTCTTGCCGCCGATCAGCGCGTCGGTGCCGCGGTTGATGCCGTCGATCAGGGAGTGCCGGGTGCCGTACTTGTTGTCGAACTTGGACTTGGTCACCGAGTCGTTGACGTTGATCGCCGGGAAGGCCAGATCCCCGGCCGCGGCGAATTGGTACAGCCGCAGCACGCCCGTGGTGGTCTCCTCGGTGACGCCCTTGACCGACTCGGCGATCTTGGTCCACTTGCCCTTGTCGGTCTCGAAGCGGTTGCGCAGCAGGTTCAAGAAGACTTTCCACTCGGTGGGGTCGTCGTCCTCGGCGGGCGGCACCACACCGGCCTTCTCGTACTGCATGCCGCGCAGCACCAGCATGGTGGCGTCGCCGCCGTCGTCGAGGATCATGTTGGCCGGCTTGTCGGGGTCGGGCCAGGTAAGCATCTGCTCGGCGGCCCACCAGTACTCCTCGAGCGTCTCGCCCTTCCACGCGAACACCGGTACGCCCTTGGGCTCCTCGGGGGTGCCGTGCGGGCCGACGACGACCGCCGCCGCCGCATGGTCCTGCGTCGAGAAGATGTTGCACGACGCCCACCGGACTTCGGCGCCCAGCGCGGTCAGGGTCTCGATCAGCACCGCGGTCTGCACGGTCATGTGCAGCGAGCCCGAAATGCGGGCCCCCTTCAGCGGTTGCACCTCGGCGTACTCGCGGCGCAGCGACATCAAGCCGGGCATCTCGTACTCGGCCAGATCGAGTTCCTTGCGGCCGAAATCCGCCAGCGACAGATCGGCGATCTTGAACTCGATGCCGTTACGAACGTCGGGGGTCAGCGAATTTTCGGTCGTCGTCATAGGGGTAGCTCGTCCTTCTGTACTTAGGGTTCAAGCGGGTTAGTTAGCTTAGGTACGCTCTTGCGCCACTCTAGCCCGCGGCCCCATGCACCCACAGATCAGGGAACGTTGATGACCCCGTGACGCTCCGCGAACGGCGTCATCAACCGTGCCAGGTCCGCCGCGACGTCGTGGTCGGCCTCGGGTGGCATCGACACGTAGCTCAAGCACAGGCGCACGATGGCACGCGAAAGCACGCCGGCGTCAGCGTCGCTGGTAGCCAGCCAGGTCTGGTTGAACGCCGACACCAGCCGCTCCGACGCGCGGGTGATGATGGGCGCGCTGTCGGTGGTGATGAGCTGCAGCAGATCGGGCTTGGCGACACCGGTCAGCAGCGAGATCACCAGGGGATCGGCCGCCGACTCGGCGAAGAACCTACGGAAACCCTGCAGCAGCGATTCGTAGATGTTGCCGACGTTGGCGTCCAGGGCGGCATGGACGGTGTCGACCAGGCGATCGGCCAGGCGCAGGGCGTAACCCTGCGCCAGGCCTTGCCGCGAGCCGAACTCGTTGTAGATGGTCTGCCGGCTGATGCCCGCGGCGCGAGCCACATCGGACAGCGTGATAGCGGACCAGTCCCGGGTCTGCAGTAGGTCGCGCATCGCATCCAAGACGGAATCCCGCAACAGCACTCGCGAGGCCTCGGCGTAAGGAATCCGCTTCACAGGCGCGACCATAGCGCTCATGAACGTGCAACCTCCACCACCACGAAGTCCGACTTGGCCGCGCCGCAGTCCGGGCAGCTCCAATCGTCGGGGATGTCGTCCCAGCGCGTGCCGGGCTCGATGCCGTCTTCCGGCCAACCCAGCGCCTCGTCGTACTCGAAGCCGCACTGGACGCACTGAAACAGTTTGTAGTCTCTCATTTGTTTGCTCCTAAACCTTGATCGGTTCAAAATCGACTTTTTCGCGCACCGCGCAATCCGGACAGCACCAGTCGTCGGGAATCTGCTCCCAGGGAGTGCCCGCTGGAAAGCCTTCCCTGGCATCGCCTTTGGCCTCGTCATAGACGTAGTCGCAGACCGGGCACTGGTAGGCGGCGCTCACGCTGCGGCTCCGTAACGGGCCAACAGCTTCTCCCGCAGGCGCGGCTGCAGGTTAGCCCGGGTGATATCGCCGTCGTAGTGCGCCAGCACCCGATGGTCCATCACCTTGCGCCATAGCGGTGGGAAGTAGGCCAGCGTGATCATCGACGCGTACCCGCTCGGCAGGTTGGGCGAGCCGTCGATGCTACGCAGCGTCTGGTAACGCCGGGTGGGGTTGGCGTGGTGATCGCTGTGCCGCTGCAGGTGGTACAGGAACAGGTTGGTGACCACGTGGTCGGAGTTCCAGCTGTGCACGGGTGCGCAGCGCTCGTAGCGACCGTTGGCGTTTTTGCTGCGCAGCAGCCCATAGTGCTCGAGGTAGTTCACCGTCTCGAACATGGTGAAGCCGTTGACCGCCTGAATAATCACCAGCGGGATCAGTGCCGGACCGAACACCGCAATCAGCACGCCCCAGAACACCACCGACATCAACCAGCTGTTGAGCACGTCGTTACGCAGGCACGCCTTTGGATCCCAAGGACTCACGCCCTGCCGGCGCAACCGCGTCGCCTCCAGCTGCCAAGCCGAGCGCAGGCCGCCAACAACGCTGCGCGGCAGGTACTCCCAGAATGTCTCGCCGAAGCGGGCCGACGCCGGGTCCTCCGGTGTGGCCACCCGCACGTGGTGGCCGCGGTTGTGCTCGATGTAGAAATGCCCGTAGCAGACCTGGGCCAGGGTGATTTTGGAGAGCCAGCGCTCCAGCGACTCCTTCTTGTGCCCCATCTCGTGCGCGGCGTTCATGCCGACGGCGCCGAGAACGCCGACCGACAGCGCCAGCCCGATCTTTGCCGGCCAGCTCAGCCCGCCCTGGTAACCCGAGTAACCCAGCCAACTCAGGTCCGACGCGGTGAACAGGTAGGCGGCGACGATCACGCTGGCGTATTGGAACGGGATGTAGGCGTAAGTGCAGTAGCGGTAGTACTTATCGTTTTCCAGCCACTCCATTACCTCGTCAGGCGGGTTCTGCCCGTCCGGACCGAATCTCAGGTCAAGAGCGGGCAACAGGATGTAGACCAGGAACGGCCCGATCCAGAACAGCGCCTGCGAGGCAGCCTGCCAGCCGAACTGGTTCATGCCCCAAATGATCGGCAGGATCGCCAACAGCATCGTCGGCGGAACCAGTCCGATGAGCCATAAGTAGCGCTTCTTGTCGCGCCACTGTGCCGCTTCAGGGGCCACTTCAGGGCTGAGTTCAGTGGTCATATGCCAAACCTCCTTGTGAGTCACACCACGTCGAGATTGGACAATACAGCCGTTTGCGTCTTGCGTCTAGACACGGGATGCTATTTTGTAAACCTGGATGAAGGCTCTCCTACGTCACCGGGCTGTTCGGGTCGGCTTTAACCGTCGTGGCCTGCTCGGCCTCCCGGCGGCCTTGCACCGAGTGCTGGCGCCCGTATCCGAGATAGATCGCGGTTCCCACCACCAGCCAGACGCCGAACCGGACCCAGGTCAACGCGGTGAGGTTCACCATCAGCCAGGCACACGCGCATATCGACGCGATCGGAAGCAACGGCACCCACGGAGCCCGGAACCCGCGCGGCAGGTCCGGCCGGGTCCGGCGCAGCACGATAACCCCGGCCGACACCAGGGCGAACGCGAACAGCGTTCCGACGTTGACCATCTCCTCGAGCTTGGCTATCGGGAACACCGACGCCGTCGCCGCCACCACCAGCGCAACCAGCACGGTGATCCGGACCGGTGTCCCGCGCGAACCGGTATTGGCCAACGGCCGCGGCAACAGACCGTCCCGCGCCATCGCGAACAAGACCCGGCACTGCCCGAGCACCAGCACCATCACCACGGTGGTGAGCCCCGCCAATGCCCCGACGGCAATGATTTTGCTCGCCCAGTGCACCCCGTTCGCCGTGAATGCAGTGGCCAGGTTCGCCGGCTTGCTGCCGGGGACAGTCTTGAGCTGGGTATAGGAAACCATGCCGGACAGCACGATCGACACCGCGATGTAGAGAACGGTCACGATCGCCAGCGACGCCAGGATCCCCCTCGGGACGTCGCGCTGGGGCCGTTTGGTCTCCTCGGCCATGGTGGCCACGATGTCGAAACCGATAAACGCGAAGAACACGATCGATGCCCCCGCCAACACCCCGTACCAGCCGTAATGGCTGCTGTGCGCCCCGGTCAGCAGCGACAACACCGATTGGTTGATGCCGGTCGCCTCGTGTCCGACCTCCGGCTTCGGAATGAACGGCGAGTAGTTGGCCGATTTGATGTAGAAGGCGCCGACCACCACGACCAACACCACCACGGACACCTTGATGCCGGTGACCACCGCGGAAAACCTCGACGACAACTTGGTCCCCATGGCGACCAGGGTCGCCACCACCGAGACGATCAGCAGCGCGCCCCAGTCCAAGTTGATCGATCCCAGTTCGACTGTGCCACCGGCGAATCCGAATACCGTACCCAAATAGCTCGACCAGCCCTTGGACACTACGGCAGCGCCGATCGCCAATTCCAGCAGCAGGTTCCAGCCGATGATCCAGGCCAGGAACTCGCCGAAGGTGGCATAGGAAAAGGTGTATGCGCTCCCCGCCACCGGCAGCGTCGAGGCGAATTCGGCGTAGCACAGCGCGGCCAGCGCGCACGTGACCGCCGCGATCACAAACGATATCCAGATGGCCGGGCCGGTGATGTCGCCGGTTGTCGACGCGGTAACCGTGAAGATGCCGGCGCCGATCACCACAGCAACCCCGAAGACCACCAGGTCCCACCACGTGAGTTCCTTACGTAGCCGGGTGCCCGGCTCGTCGGTGTCGGCGATCGACTGTTCGACCGACTTCGCACGCCATCTACCGGCCATCAACACGTCCTTTCGTCTTCCGCTGGACCGCACAGTACTGGGTAGTCTGCGGGAATGCCGGGCAGCGAAGAAAACACCAGGGACCACGCAGTGGTCATCGGGGCGAGCATCGCCGGGTTATGCGCCGCACAGGTGCTCTCGGACTTTTTTGTCCGGGTGACGGTTTTTGAGCGCGACGACCTGCCCAGCACGCCGGCAAACCGCGCGACAGTCCCCCAGGACCGGCATTTACACATGCTGATGGCCCGCGGGGCAATCGAGTTCGACAGCCTGTTTCCGGGCCTGCTGAAGGACATGGTGGCTGCGGGCGTGCCCATGCTGGAGAACCGGCCGGACTGCATCTACCTCGGTGCCGCGGGGCACGTCCTCGGGACCGGACATAGCCTGCGTAAGGAATTCACCGCTTACGTGCCCAGCCGGCCGCATCTGGAGTGGCAGCTGCGGAAACGGGTCCAGGACATCGACAACGTCGAGATCGTGCGTCACGCCGTCTGGCAGCCGCAGTTCGACCGTGCGCGGCAACGGGTGACCGGTGTGCTGTTGGATGCCGACGGCCAGGAGCTGGTAGGCGCCGACCTTGTGGTCGACGCGGCCGGCCGTGGCACCCGGCTGCCGGTGTGGTTGACACAGTGGGGATATCAGCGCCCAACCGAAGAAACCGTGGACATCGGCATCAGCTACGCCACCCACCAGTTCCGCATCCCGGAGGGCCTGATCCAGGAGAAGGTCGTGGTCGCCGGCGCCTCCCACGATCAGTCGCTGGGGCTGGGCATGCTGTGCTACGAGGACGGCACCTGGGTCCTGACTACCTTCGGGGTGGCCAACGCCAAACCGCCGACGACTTTCCCCGAGATGCTTGCGCTGGCCGACAAGCTGCTGCCGGCCCATTTCACCGACGCGCTAGCACAGGCCGAACCCATCGGTGACCCGGCATTCCACGCTTTTCCGGCCAGCAGATGGCGCCGTTACGACAAGCTGGACCGCTTTCCCGCCGGGATCGTCCCCCTCGGTGATGCCGTAGCCAGCTTCAACCCCACCTTCGGGCAGGGCATGACGATGACGTCGCTGCAGGCCGGTCATCTGCTACGCGCGCTGCGATCCCCGGACGGCGACCTGGCTCGCCAACTCAACCGGGCCACCGCTAAGACCACCTACCCGGTGTGGATGATGAACGCGATCGGCGACATCAGCTTCCACCATGCTGCCGCCGAGCCCATCGCCCGGTGGTGGCGACCGGCGGGCGCGCTGTTCGACCAATTCCTCGGGGCCGCCGAAACCGAACCCGTTCTCGCCGAATGGTTTCTGCGCCGGTTCTCCCTTCTTGACAGCCTGTACATGGTGCCGCCCCCGCGGATAATCGGCCGCGCCATCGCTCACAATATGCGGCTGTGGCTCGGTGAGCACCGACAAGCCGTCAAAGACCGACGGCGAACCGTCACAACCCTACGGTCGCCCTGAATAACTTGGCGGGCTCTTGCGCGACCAGCCGGATCGGGCCGTCGTCGGCCGCCACCCAGGCAGCCATACCGCGTTTCAACGTGAGCGACTTGCACTTCCCGTGCACCGTCGTCGCACCCTCAGTGCACAACAAGATCTGCGGGCCCTCGTGACGCGACGACGCGTCGACATCGTGGCCGAGATAATCGCCGTCGAGCGTCAGCAGCGCCACCGCGAACTCGTCGGTCGGGGTCTCGTAGACCAACTCGAGCCCCTCGCGCCGGGTCTGCACCCGCAGCTGCGCCTCGGCGGTCGGGGTGAAGTCCAGCACCCGTAGCAGTTCGGGCACATCGACGTGCTTAGGGGTGAGGCCTCCGCGTAACACGTTGTCGGAGTTGGCCATTACCTCCACACCGACACCACGCAGATAGGCGTGCAAGTTGCCGGCCGGCAGGAATATGGCCTCGCTGGGGGCGAGGCTGATGCGGTTGAGCAACAGCGCCGCCAGTACACCGGCGTCACCGGGATAGCGTTCGCCGAGCTCCAGCACTGTCTTGGCCTCGGCCTGAAATTCGGTGGCGCCGGAGCTGACGTACTGGATGGCACCCTCTAGCACGGCTGGCACCAGTACGTCGATGTCGGGCTGGGGCGCAGTGATCCAGGTGGTGAACAGCGCACGCAGACTGTCGGCGTCGGACTGGTCGTTCAGCAAATCGATGAACGGGTCGAGGTCGGAGACCGCCAATGCCCGCAACAGCTCGGTGGTTCGAGACGCTTGACGAAATCCGGCCAGCGCCTCGAACGACTGCAGCGCCACCAACAATTCCGGCTTGTGACTGGTATCCCGATAGTTGCGGACCGGCGATGACACCGGAATGCCCATTCGTTCCTCACGCAGGTAGCCCTCGACCGCCTGGTCGGCGCTGGGATGGGCCTGCAGCGACAGCGGCTCGTCGGCCGCCAGCACCTTGACCAAGAACGGCAGCACGTCACCGAACCGGGCGCGCGAGGAGGAGCCGAGCTGTCCGTCCGGATCGGCGGCCAGCGCCTCCAGCAACGAGGTTTCGCCCTGCGCCGTCTCTAGCCGGGCCGGGTCGCCCGGGTGTGCGCCGAACCAGAGTTCGGCCTCAGGGTGAGCGGCCGGCACGGGCCGGCCGGTGAATTCGGCGATGGCGGTGCGCGATCCCCACGCGTATGTCCGTAACGCTCCGCGTAGCAGTTCCACCGTCTACCTATCCCCGCACCAGTCGCAAGTAAACCGCAGCCATCTCCAGCCGAACTGCCAGTATTGCCAGTTGCTGCTCGGCGCGACCGGCGCCGGTCGACGCCGGTAAAGCGCCAGACGCAGCCAAGCCGCCGGGTGCGTCGGGCACGTCCTCAGCCGCGACCAGGTAGACGTCGTGGAGCCCGGCGACCCGAGCGGCCACCACCGTCCGCTCGTCGGCCAACGTCAACGCCAGCACCCGCAGCCGCTCGGGTAGCGGTCCGTCGATCTCCTCGTCGTGAAAGAGAGCATCCACCGAAGAAGAGGCATCGCCCAACCCCGAAGTCGCGCGCAGTGCCACAACCGCATCCGCAAGCCCGGTGGCGGCGACAACCTGGTGCGCGATCCGCAGCAACACCGAACTCCCATGCCGGGCCAGCGCCATTGTCGCGGCACAGTCGCCGGCCAGCGCCACCCGGCGATCGGACACGCGCGCAGCAAGCGTCTTGGCCGGATTGGTGAACACCTCGCAGCCGGCGCTGTTGTGCAACGCCTCGGCGTCCAGCTCGTCGGCAAGCATCGCCAGATCGATGCGCAGGTGAGAGTCCACGGTTTGCAGAACCGCCAGGCCCGCCGCCAGGTAGCGGCACAATCCGAACTCATTGGGAACCCGCAGCCGCGGCTCCAGTACCGCGACGCGACCCGCCGTACTGTCCCGGAGCGGACCTTCATACGGCGCCACCACGACAACCCGCGCACCCCGGCGCACGCCGGTCGCGGCAGCCCCGACCAATGCGGGATCGCCGGGATCGTCGCCCGCGATGATCAGCACGTCAAGCGGCCCGACCCACGGCGGCGCCTCGCTGGCGACCGCGATCGGCTCGTCCGCCACACCACCCAACGTCGCGGCCAGCATGGCCCCGGCAGTCTCGGCGGTACCGCGGCCGGCCACCCAGATCGCCGAGCGTGGACGGTTGTCAGCGCGCAGCGACTCGCACGCGCCTTCGTCGGTCGCGGCGGCGACGGAGCGCACCTGAGCGCCGGCCATCGACGCGGCCCGCAGCAAGCCCTCCCGGTCGGCGGCAACCAGGCCTTCGGCGTCTTCGAGGTCGATCGCCTGGGTGGTGTTCACGGTCTCGCTTCTCTGTCTGCTGTTTGGGGTGCTGCTTGGGCAGTGATTTGAGCGCTGACCTGCTGGACCACCGCTTCCACGTCTTCGGCACTGCGACCCTCCACATTGAGCCGCAGCAACGGCTCGGTGTTGGAGCTGCGCAGGTTGAACCAGCTGTCGTCGCCTAAATCCACCGTCACCCCGTCCAAGTGATCGATGGAATGAATCCGGCCGCCGAAAGACTTCAGCACCGCGTCCACACAGCCCGACGCGTCCGCCACGGTGAAGTTGATCTCGCCGGACGATTCATAGCGTTGGTAGTCGGCGGTCAGCTCCGACAACGGTCTTTGTTGCTCACCAAGAGCGGCCAGCACATGCAGCGCGGCCAGCATCCCGGAATCAGCGCCCCAAAAGTCACGGAAGTAGTAGTGCGCCGAGTGTTCACCGCCGAAAATTGCACCGGTCTCGGCCATCAGCGCC
Organism: uncultured Actinomycetota bacterium; assembly: GCA_963728815.1. GTDB lineage: Bacteria > Actinomycetota > Actinomycetes > Mycobacteriales > Mycobacteriaceae > Mycobacterium. The sequence continues at coordinate 253,666 of CAVSLH010000001.1, read as the reverse complement.
TTGATGTAGGAGTGTCCGACCCGCGAGCGCAGTGGTGTGCCGCCGCGCTCACTGACCAGTTCGGGCACCGCGCGAGAAGTGATCACGTTATGGATGACGGTGGCGCCGATCTCCCGGTTTAGCTCACGAGCGGCCACCAGACTGGTCACCGTCGACGGCGAGACCGGCAGGCCGCGTTCGTCGACCACGAAGCATCGGTCGGCGTCCCCGTCGAAGGCCAGCCCGATATCGGCGCCGGTGTCGCGCACATAGGCCTGCAGGTCCACCAGGTTGGCCGGGTCGAGCGGGTTGGCCTCGTGATTGGGAAATGAGCCGTCGAGCTCGAAGTACAACGGCAACAAGGTGATCGATTCGATCGGGCCGAGCACGGCCGGCGCCGTGTGACCGGCCATGCCGTTGCCGGCGTCCACGGCGACCCGCAAGGGACGTAACCCGGAGGTGTTCACCAGTGAACGCAGAAAAACCCCGTAGTCGTCCAGCACATCGCGATCGGTAATGGTGCCGGGTTGTCCTTCATATCGGGGGACCCCGGCGACCACGTCATCGCGGATGACGGTCAGCCCGGTATCCGCGCCGACCGGTTTGGCGCCCGCCCTGCACATCTTGATGCCGTTGTAGGCCGCCGGGTTGTGACTCGCGGTGAAGATCGCGCCGGGGCAATCCAATAGTCCGGAGGCGAAATAAAGCTGATCGGTGGACGACAAACCAATTCGCACCACATCGAGGCCCTGACCGGTTACCCCGGTCGCAAAAGCGGCCGAGAGCGACGGAGAGCTGTCGCGCATGTCGTGGCCGATCACCACCTGTCGCGCACCCTCGGCACGCATCAACCGCGCGAATGCGGCGCCGATCTCGGCGGTCAGCGACTCGTCAATCTCTTCGCCGACCAGCCCGCGCACGTCGTAAGCCTTGATGACACGGTGGACAGCCGCGGCGGGCCGAGACATACGGGTCTCCTGACGACGTGGACTCTTCGACGTCAGCCTAACGGCCCGGCAGAGATGCGGTCCCGGCTAGTCGGCAGGATCGGGCAACACCCGCAGATGTCCGCGCCGGCGTCCGGAACGATGCTCGGGTGGCGCGAGCAGACCACTACTCGGCGCGGTGGCGTGGGCTCCCGCATGGTGAAGGTGGGAGTCGGTGGGGGCAGCTCCCGCTCGCGGGGCAAAGCCGTTGAGCGGCGAGCCGGTTCCAGCCGCGCGAGACAGGCTCGGATCGCGCGGGCCGCCCTCGCGTACCGCGTCGGCCAGCGCGACCAGGTCATCCTCGTCGGGGTGGGTGGGTAGCGGCCCGGCGTGGCGCACGAGTTCCCATCCGCGCGGTGCGGTGATACGGCCGGCATGGCCGACGCACAGATCCCATGAATGGGGTTCCCGCGCAGTAGCGAGCGGACCTACCACTGCCGTGGAGTCCGAGTAGACGAACGTTAACGTCGCCACTGCATAGTGCGGACACCCGGGCCGACAGCAGCGACGGGGAACGTTCACGACCGAAAGGCTATCGTGCGGAAACGCCGCCGAAGCGCCGGACACGCGCATCCGTTCGGGGCGCGATGTTTAACCGTTACCATCGGCGCGTGAGCGATTCGCCCAGCTCCCCACGGCACGGTAGGTCGGCGAGCCGATCGGCTTCGCACCGAGCTGCTCGAAGGGGCCGCGATATGCGCGGTCCGCTGCTGCCGCCGACGGTGCCGGGCTGGCGCAGCCGGGCCGAGCGGTTCGACATGGCAGTACTGGAGGCTTACGAACCCATCGAGCGGCGCTGGCAGGAGCGGGTGTCGGAGCTCGACGTCGCGGTCGATGAGATCCCCCGCATCGCCGCCAAGGACCCCGAGAGCGTGCAGTGGCCACCCGAGGTCGTCGCGGACGGGCCGATCGCGCTCGCCCGCTTGATTCCCGCCGGCGTCGATGTCCGCGGCAATGCCACGCGGGCGCGAATTGTCTTGTTCCGCAAGCCTATCGAGCGACGGGCGAAGGACACCATCGAACTTGGTGAATTGCTGCACGAGATCCTGGTGGCTCAAGTGGCGATCTATTTGGACGTCGAGCCCTCGGTCATCGACCCAACGATCGACGACGACTGACTTGCCGGCAGGCCGCTAGATGACGCCGCGTTTGAGGCGGCGGCGCTCGCGCTCGGAAAGACCGCCCCAGATGCCGAAGCGCTCGTCATGCGCCAAGGCGTACTCGAGGCACTCGTGACGTACCTCGCAACCCAGGCAGATCTTCTTGGCCTCGCGGGTGGAGCCACCCTTCTCAGGAAAGAAGGCCTCGGGATCCGTTTGCGCGCATAGCGCACGGTCTTGCCATTGGTCGGTGGTCGCCGGCAGCGGTTCGGGTTCGAATGCGACTGGCGCCTCGGCAACCAAACTCAAATGCGGTCGGGCAATTGCCGCCTGCGCCGCGCCGATAGTGGTGTGCGGTGTGCTTCCCATTACGCCTCGAAGGTGCTCATAGGACATGCGTCATCCGCCTCCTCACCTTTTGATTGGAAGTGACTGATTCCCACTGTTCTGATGTACAGACCATTCGAACAAGTGATCGAATCTCGGTCTGCGACACCGGAACCGGCCGGCCAACCGGGAAATGACACTGATGTGATTAGACACGGGTTGATCTGCCGGGTCAAGCATTACGGCGCATTTCCATACCATCTCGTGACCAAATTTCGGCGTTTCTGTTGTTTTCGGCCTTCGGCGTGTCGAGTGGAACTGCTCACACCTGCGCATAAAGGGCCCGCGGAGCGCATTGTGGTCGGGGGTACTGTCGTCCGATGTGAAGGTCACCGTTCTGGTCGGCGGAGTCGGCGGCGCCCGTTTCCTGTTGGGGGTGCAGCAGCTGCTCGGTCTGGGTCAGTTTGCGACGCAACGAAGCCCAGACACCCCAGACACCCCAGACACTTTAGCCACCGACCACGAGCTGATCGCCGTCGTCAACATCGGCGACGACGCCTGGATCCACGGGCTGCGGGTCTGCCCGGATTTGGACACCTGCATGTACACGCTGGGCGGCGGCGTCGACCCGCGGCGGGGCTGGGGCCACCGCGACGAAACCTGGCACGCCATGGCCGAACTCGCACGCTACGGCGTGCAGCCCGACTGGTTCGAACTCGGCGACCGCGATCTGGCAACCCACCTGGTGCGCACCCAGATGCTGCGCGCCGGCTACCCGCTGTCGCAGATCACCACCGCGCTGTGCGACCGTTGGCGGCCGGGCGCACGGTTGCTGCCCGCCAGCGACGACCGCTGCGAGACCCACGTGGTGATCACCGATCCAACTGACGACAGCCGGCGGGCGATCCATTTCCAGGAGTGGTGGGTGCGCTACCGCGCCCAGGTGCCAACACACAGCTTCGCTTTTGTCGGAGCTGAAAAGGCCAGCGCCACAACTGAAGCGGTTGAGGCCATCACCGACGCGGACATCATCTTGCTGGCACCTTCCAATCCGGTGGTGAGCATCGGCGCCATTCTCGCCGTCCCCGGTATTCGCGGTGCGCTGCGCGCGGCCACCGGCCCGATTGTCGGCTACTCGCCGATCATCGGCGGAAAGCCGTTGCGCGGCATGGCCGATAAATGCCTTTCAGTGATCGGGGTGGAGTCCACCGCAGCGGCGGTGGGCCGCCATTATGGGGCGCGGCGCGCCACCGGGATACTTGACTGCTGGCTGGTGAACGACGGCGACCGGGCCGACATCGAGGGAGTCGCGGTGCGGTCAATACCGCTGTTGATGAGCGACCCGAAGGCGACGGCTGCGATGGTCGGCGCCGGGCTGGAGCTTGCGGGCGTGGCGGCGTGACCGAACACGGCGCCGCCTCGACGATCGAGATCCTGCCCGTCACCGGGCTCCCCGAATTCCGGCCCGGCGACGATCTGAGTGCTGCCGTCGCCGCGGCCGCGCCGTGGCTGCGCGACGGCGACGTCGTGGTGATCACCAGCAAGGTGGTGTCCAAGTGCGAGGGGCGGCTGGTATCAGCTCCCAAAGAGGCTGAGGCGCGAGATGAGCTGCGCCGCAAGCTGGTCGAGGATGAGGCGGTGCGCGTGCTCGCGCGCAAGGGCCGGACCCTGATCACCGAGAACCGGCTCGGGCTGATTCAGGCCGCCGCCGGCGTGGACGGATCCAACGTCGGGCGCGACGAACTCGCGCTGCTGCCGGTCGATCCCGACGCCAGCGCGGCGGCGCTGCGCGCCGGGTTGCACGAGCGGCTCGGCGTCAACGTCGCCGTGGTCATCACCGACACGATGGGCCGCGCTTGGCGCAACGGCCAGATCGACGCTGCAGTGGGCGCGGCCGGTATGGCTGTGCTGCATAACTATTCGGGTGCCGTCGACCGACATGGCAACGAATTGGTCGTCACCGAGATCGCGGTGGCCGACGAAGTCGCCGCGGCCGCCGATCTGGTCAAGGGCAAATTGACCGCGATGCCGGTGGCCGTGGTGCGGGGGCTCCCCAAAATCATCGTGGCGGACGACTGCTCGACAGCCCGGCAACTGCTGCGACCCGGCGAAGACGACCTGTTCTGGCTCGGCACCGCCGAAGCCATCGAGCTGGGTCGCCAGCAGGCCCAGTTGTTGCGTAGGTCGGTGCGCCGGTTCAGCGACCAGCCGGTGCCGCCGGACCTGGTCGAGGCCGCCATGGCCGAGGCCCTCACCGCGCCGGCCCCGCACCACACCCGGCCGGTACGGTTCGTGTGGCTGCAGAACCAGGCCACCCGGACCCGGCTGCTGGACCGCATGAAAGACAAGTGGCGCTTAGACCTCACCGGCGACGGCAGGCCCGCCGACGCGATAGAACGGCGCGTGGCGCGCGGCCAGATCCTCTACGACGCGCCAGAGGTCGTCATCCCGTTCATGGTCCCCGACGGCGCACACGCCTACCCCGATGCCGCCCGCACCGAAGCCGAGCACACCATGTTCACGGTCGCGGTCGGAGCGGCCGTGCAAGCTCTGCTGGTCGCATTGGCGGTGCGTGGGCTGGGCAGCTGCTGGATCGGCTCGACGATCTTCGCCGCCGACCCGGTCCGCGCCGAGCTGGAGCTGCCGGCCGACTGGGAGCCGCTGGGCGCCATCGCGATCGGCTACGCCGGGGAGCCGGCCGGGTTGCGCGACCCGGCCGCGGTCGCAGACTTACTGATCCGCAAATAGCGCCGGCTCTGAAGAGATACTTGACCCCATGAAGACGTTCGCGGGCAAGACGGCCGCGTCGGCTGACAAAGTTCGGGGCGGCTACTACACCCCTGCCGCGGTGGCCCGGTTCCTTGCCGGCTGGGTTCGCGAGGCGGGGCCAAAGATCCTGGAGCCGTCCTGCGGCGACGGCGCAATCCTGCGCGAGCTGGCCGCGCTCGGTGGCCAGGCACACGGTGTGGAACTCGTCGCACACGAGGCGGCGAAGTCGCGCGCCTTCGCTCCCGTCGACACCGAGAACCTGTTCACCTGGCTTCGCAACAGCGAGGCGGGCCGCTGGGATGCCGTCGCGGGCAACCCGCCCTACATCCGCTTCGGCAACTGGGCATCCGACCAACGAGAGCCGGCCCTGGAATTGATGAGGCGCATGGGCCTCAGGCCCACCCGGTTGACCAATGCCTGGGTCCCCTTCGTCGTCGCAAGCACAATCCTGGCGCGCGACGGCGGACGGGTGGGCCTGGTGCTGCCCGCCGAGTTGCTTCAAGTGACCTACGCCGCGCAATTGCGCGACTTTCTCCTGAGCCGATTCGCCGAGATCACCCTGGTCACGTTCGAGCGGTTGGTGTTCGACGGCATCCTGCAGGAAGTCGTGTTGTTCTGCGGTGTCGTCGGTGCCGGCCCGGCCCAGATACGCACGGTTCATCTCAGCGATGCCGACGCACTCCCTCACGCGGATCTCAACGTCGAGCACGTTCATCCGGCGCCCGCGCTACTGCACGAAAAAGAAAAGTGGACCAAGTACTTCCTCGACTCCGCTGCGATCCAGCTGCTGCGAATGCTCAAGCAGTCCGACACCATGACCCGGCTTGGCTACCTGGCCGACGTTGATGTGGGCATCGTGACAGGCCGCAACAGCTTCTTTACCTTCACTGACACCGAAGCCCAGGCACTGGGACTGACCGCATACTGCGTCCCGCTCGTCTCGCGCAGCACCCAACTGTCCGGCCTTGTCTACGACATGGACTGCCGGGCAAGCGATATCGCGGCCAACCACCGGACCTGGCTGCTCGACGCACCGCACAACCCGACCGATCCAGCTCTTGTCGCGCATATCGATGCGGGTGAGGCCGCCGGCGTCCACACGGGCTATAAGTGCTCCATCCGCAAGCCGTGGTGGAGCACACCGTCGTTGTGGATTCCCGACCTGTTCATGCTGCGCCAGATCCACCTGGCACCGCGCCTGACTGTCAATACCGCCACCGCAACGAGCACGGACACGGTCCATCGGGTCCGGCTTAACCGGCTAGCGGCCCACACCGACCCGACCGCACTTGCAGCGGTGTTCCACAACAGCGCGACATTCGCCTTCGCCGAGATCATGGGCCGCAGTTATGGCGGAGGCATCTTGGAGCTGGAGCCGCGGGAAGCCGAGCAGCTACCCATTCCCCCACCGGCGTATGCCACCAGCGAACTTGTCCAGGATGTCGATCTGTTACTGAAGGCCAACGAGATCGACAAGGCGCTCGACGTCGTGGACCGCCACGTCCTGATCGACGGGCTCGGCTGGTCGCCGGACGTCGTGGCGCACTGCCGATCGGCGTGGGTTGCGCTGCGGGAACGCCGGACACAGCGGGGATCACGGTGAGCATTCGAGATTCGGCGATCGCGATCCTCACCGACTGGCAAGCGCCCGATCCGGCCCAGGATTCGTTGCGCCATGCCGTGCTGGCCTTCGTGCACAGCCGCACCGACGCCTGCCGCCGTGAGTGCGTACCGGGCCACGTCACCGCTTCGGCGCTGGTGCTCGACGACAGCGGCACCCACGTGCTGCTCACCCTCCACCCGCGGCTTGGTCGTTGGGTACAGCTGGGCGGGCACTGCGAGGACGACGACGACATCGTGGCCGCGGCACTGCGCGAGGCCACCGAGGAGTCCGGTGTCGCCGACCTGCGCATCGCGCCCGAACTGGTCGCCGTCCATGTTCACCCGGTCACGTGCTCGCTGGGCGTCCCGACCCGCCATCTCGACTTGCAATTCGTGGCGCGCGCGCCGGCCGGCGCGCAGATCGGGGTCAGTGACGAGTCGGAGGACTTGCGGTGGTGGCCGGCCGACGCATTGCCGCCCGGTACCGATCACGCGCTGGCGTACCTGGTCGCCCGGGCATCCGGCGACCGAACGTGAAGCCAGCTTCAGGGTCGAACCGGACGACTCAGACGTCGCTGGAGTAGCGGATCCCGCCGTCGGGAATGGAGACGCCGGGCCACACCCGGGCGCCACGCAGTAGCTCGCAGCGCGCACCGATGTCGGCCCCGTCGCCGATCACACCGTCGCGGATCAGCGCCCGCGGACCAATGCGGACACCGAAGCCGATGATCGAGCGCTCGATGACGCTGCCGGCTTCGACCTTGACACCGTCGAAAATCACCGCGCCGTCGAGGCGGACGCCGGGGCCGATCTCGGCGCCCCGCCCGACGGCTGTGCCGCCGATCAGCACGGCGCCGGGCGACACCGCCGCGCCGTCATGCACCCACTGCTCGCCGCGGTGGCCGTGCAGGGCCGGTGATGGGGCGATCCCGCGCACCAGATCGGCCGATCCACGAACGAAGTCTTCCGGTGTGCCCATGTCCCGCCAGTACGTGGCATCGACGTAGCCGCAGATCTTGACGTCGGCGTCGGAGAGCAACGCCGGGAACACCTCGCGTTCCACCGACACCTGGCGGCCCCGGGGAATCCGGTCGAGGATGTTGCGCTCGAATACATAGCAGCCGGCGTTGATCTGGTCGGTCGGCGGATCCTGCGTTTTTTCCAGGAACGCGGTAACCCGGCCGTCCTCGGTGGGAACACAGCCGAATGCCCGTGGGTCACCCACCCGCACCAAGTGCAATGTCACGTCGGACTGGTTGGTCTGGTGAAATTCCAGCAGCTGGCCCAGGTCGGCGCCGGAGAGCACATCTCCGTTGAACACCATCACGGTGTCGTGACGCAGCTGGCCGGCGACGTTGGCGATGCCGCCGCCGGTCCCCAACGGACTCGTCTCGGTCACGTAGTCGATCTGCAGTCCCAGCTTGGACCCGTCACCAAACTCCGCTTCGAACACCGCGGCCTCATATGACGTGCTCAGGATCACGTGCTCGATGCCCGCCGCGGCGATCCGTGACAGCAGATGGGTGAGAAACGGCAGCCCGGCGGTGGGCAGCATGGGCTTGGGCGCCGAGAGTGTCAGCGGCCGCAGCCGGGTGCCCTTGCCGCCGACCAGAATCACCGCATCGACTTGAGGGGTTGCCAATTCAGTGCCGCCCTTCTGACAGTTTCATTGCTCGTCTTCGAGAACTGCGCACCATCATGCGGGAACGCACCGCCAACGATCCCCGCAGCGTCCACCGCAGCGGGGCCTGCCACCAGCCAGAATGCCGATCGGCCAGGAAGAGATAGGTGCTTTTGTGGTGAGCAGCCAGGTGGCTTGTCGGGTCGCGTCCAGTGGAGTGGCCCTTGTGGTGCAGAACTTCCGACGACGGCACATAGACGTTCAGCCAGCCGGCGTTGCCGAGCCGGTCACCGAGGTCGACGTCCTCCATATACATGAAGTAGCGCTCGTCGAATCCGCCGACCTGGCTGAAAGCAGACCGGCGCACCAGCAGGCACGACCCCGACAACCAACCCACCGGCCGTTCACTCGGTTCGAGCCGCTCCTGGCGGTAGGCCGTCGTCCACGGATTGCGCGGCCAGAACGGTCCGAGCACCGCATGCATGCCGCCGCGGATCAGGCTTGGCAGGATGCGCGCCGACGGATACACGGACCCGTCGGGGTCCCGGATGAGGGGGCCCAGGGCGCCCGCGCGGGGCCAGCGCGCGGCAGCGTCCAGCAGAGCGTCGATGCTGCCCGGGCCCCATTGCACGTCCGGGTTGGCCACGATCACCCAGTCGTCAGCTCCCCCTTCTTCAGAGAGCTGTGCGATTTCAGAGAGCTGTGCGATCGCGCGATTCACCGCGGTTCCGTACCCGAGGTTGGCCCCGGTCTCGAACAGCCGCACGTTCGGGTAACGCTCGACCGCTGCCTGCGGCGTTCCGTCGGTGGAGCCGTTGTCGGCCAACAGAACGCTCACCGGACGCTCGGTGGCCAGCGACAACGAGGCCAGGAAACGCTCCAGGTGCGGGCCCGGCGAGTAGGTCACCGCTACGACCGGCAGCACATCAGTCACGCGTAGAGGGTAACGGTCGATCGACCGGGGCGCCGCTGTGAGTTGCTGCCAGTGCCGCGACAAGTGCACTGCGCCAGGGCCTTAGCGGCGTGAGGCCGCGCGCCGCGGACTGCCTGCTTGATAACGCGGAGTAGCGCGGCCGGGGCGCCGGCCGCGGGTTTTGTGCACTGCTGACCGGTCGCACCCGCTGCGGGTCGGCACCGCATTCTTCGAACGCCGCGCGAGCTTGCTGGAATCGGGTGACCGCACCTTCGTTGGCGGCGTGCAGGATGGGCCCGGGTACACGCCCGCCGGCCACTTGCAGCAGTGCGGCGGCCACGTCGGCAACATAGGTCGGCGAACCGGTTTGGTCGTCGACGACGTCCACGGGGCCGTCTCCGGCGGCCAGTCGGCGCATGACAGCGACGAAGTCCTTACCGGTCCCTCCGGTGTAGACCCAGGCGGTCCGTACCACGATGGCCTGCGGCAGCGCGGCCAGCGCGGCCAGTTCGCCGGCGAGCTTGCTGCGGCCGTACACGCTCAGTGGCCCGGTTTCATCGCTGGGCTCATATGGACGCGGGCCGGCTGCACCAAAGTCGCCGCTGAACACATAGTCGGTTGACACATGGATCAGCTGGGCGCCGGCGCGCGCGCACGCACGCGCGATGTGTTCCGGGCCGGCGGCATTGACCGCGTAGGCGGTCGACTCGTCGCTCTCGGCGGCGTCAACGTTGGTGTATGCCGCGCAATTGACCACGACATCGCCGCTTTGCACGATCCGCTCGGCGGCCCCGGGGTCGGTGATGTCCCATTGCGACGAGGTCAGCGCCAGCACGTCGTTGCCCTGACGGGCGGCCCGCGCCGCCAACCAGCTGCCGAGCTGCCCACCCGCGCCGGTGATCACGATCCTGCCCGACATGGTTCGAGTCTGGCACGCTCTCAGGCACGCCGCAGTTGGCTACCTGGTAAGCGGCTGTGTCGCAAGTAACCTAGTGTGATGCTTGTGCAACGTGTGGTTCGTGCGATTGCCACCACGCTGACTGTTGCGATCGTTCTCGGCACTGGTGTCGCGTGGAGCAACGTCCGGTCATTCGAGGACGGCATCTTCCACATGTACGCGCCCTCGCTGGGTAAGGGCGGCGACGACGGCGCGATCGACATTCTGCTGGTCGGCCTGGACAGCCGTACCGATGCCCACGGCAACCCGTTGTCGGCCCAGGAGCTGGCGACATTGCGGGCGGGTGACGAGGAAGCCACCAACACCGACACCATCATCCTGATCCGGATACCTAACAACGGAAGGTCGGCCACCGCGATCTCGATTCCGCGCGACTCCTACGTCGCTGCCCCCGGTCTGGGCAAGACCAAGATCAACGGCGTCTACGGCCAAACCAGGGAGGCGAAGCGGGCCAGCCTCGTCCAAGCCGGTGCTTCCGCCACCGAAGCCGCGGCGGCAGGCACCGAGGCCGGGCGCGAGGCACTGATCAAGACGGTCGCCGACCTCACCGGCGTCACCGTCGACCACTACGCCGAGATCGGGCTGCTCGGTTTCGCGTTGATCACCGACGCGCTCGGCGGCGTCGAGGTCTGTCTCAAAGACGCCGTGTACGAGCCCCTTTCGGGTGCCGACTTTCCGGCCGGCCGGCAAAAGCTCAACGGCCCGCAAGCGCTCAGCTTCGTCCGCCAGCGCCACGACCTGCCGCGCGGTGACCTGGACCGGGTGGTACGCCAGCAGGCGGTGATGGCCTCCCTGGCCCACCAGGTCATCTCGGGCCAGACGCTGTCCAGCCCCGCCACCTTGAAGCGGCTGGAGCGGGCCGTCCAGCGCTCGGTGGTGATCTCCTCCGGTTGGGACATCATGGATTTCGTCCAGCAGCTGCAAAAGCTGGCCGGAGGTAAAGTCGCCTTCGCCACCATTCCGGTGCTCGACGGGGCCGGCTGGAGCGACGACGGCATGCAAAGCGTGGTTCGGGTGGACCCGCACCAGGTGCAGGACTGGGTCGGCGGCCTGCTGAACGACCAGGCAAAGGGCAAAACGGAGCAGCTGGCCTACACGCCCGGCAAGACCACGGCCGACGTGGTCAACGACACCGACATCAACGGACTGGCATCAGCGGTGTCAGAGGTGTTGACCGCCAAAGGATTTACTGCCGGCACCGTCGGCAACAACGAAGGCGGCCACGTGAAGGGCAGCCAGGTGCGGGCCGCCAAGACCGACGACCTGGGCGCACAAGAGGTCGCCAAGGAACTGGGCGGGTTGCCGGTCGTCGCCGATGCGTCGATACCGCCGGGAGCGGTCCGGGTGGTGCTGGCCAACGACTACACCGGTCCGGGCTCTGGGCTCACAGGCGGCGGTTCGGTAACGCCCGCCCGCGCCTCGAACCCCGGGTCGTCTGCTGACGCAGGCGTTCCGCCACCGTCGCCGATCCTTACCGCCGGCTCCGACAAGCCCGAGTGCATCAACTGACCACGCTGACAACGCTGAGCGGGGCCATTTTGGATCCGATGCTGCGGGCCGACCCGGTCGGCCCGCGCATCACCTACTACGACGACGCCACCGGCGAACGCATCGAATTGTCCGCGGTGACACTGGCCAACTGGGCCGCCAAGACCGGCAACCTGTTGCGCGACGAGCTGGCCGCCGGGCCGGCCAGCCGGATCGCGATCTTGCTTCCGGCTCATTGGCAGACGGCGGCTGTTTTGTTCGGGGTGTGGTGGATCGGCGCCGAGGCGGTGCTTGACAACCTCGAAGCCGATGTAGCGCTGTGCACCGCAGATCGGCTGGGCGAGGCGGACGCGGTCGTCGGGGTCGGCGGCGAGGTGGCGGTGCTGTCGCTGGATCCGTTCGGTCGGCCGGCGCGCGACCTGCCGGTCGGCGTCACCGACTATGCGACCGCCGTGCGGGTGCACGGCGATCAAATAGTTCCCGAGCGTCATCCGGGGCCGGCGCTGGCCGGGCGATCGGTCGAGCAAATCCTGGCCGACTGTGAAGACTCCGCGGCGGCAAGGGGTTTGACGTCGACGGATCGGGTGCTTTCCAGCGCGACGTGGGCCGGGCCCGGTGAGTTGGTGGACGGACTGCTGGCGATCATGGCCGTCGGCGCCTCGTTGGTGCAGGTGGCCAACCCCGATGCCAATCCTGATCTGGGGGCGATGCAGCGCAGGATCGAGACCGAAAAGGTGACCCGGGTCCTCTAACTGATTCATATTGATATTGCGATATTTAGATGTTAGCGTCGTGCACAGTGACAGCTGACGCAACAGACCAGGAGGAAGGTTCGGGCAATGGCGGTGTACGGGCTATTGGCGAAGGCGGCATCCACGGTAATCACCGGCCTGGCCGGGGTGACGGCCTACGAGGTGCTGCGCAAAGCCGCGGCCAAGGCGCCGCTGCACGAGACCGCGGTATCGGCGGCAGAGCTGGGGCTGCGCGGCACCCGCAAGGCCGAGGAAGCCGCCGAGTCGGCCAGGCTGAAGCTGGCCGACGTGATGGCCGAAGCCCGCGAGCGTATCGGCGAAGAGGCGCCCACACCGGCGATCAGCGACGTCCACGACCACGACCACTGACCGGTCGACATGACCACCGAATTGGCCCCGGCCGTCGCCCCAGACACGGCCGGGTCCGATGACCCAGCCCTAGTGGTGGTTTCGGATGCGGCCGGACGCATGCGGGTTCAAGTCGAGTGGGTCCGCTCCAACTCCCGGCGCGCCGTGGCGGTTGAAGAGGCGGTTGCCGAACAGAACGGTGTGCGGGCGGTGCACGCCTACCCTCGAACCGGGTCCGTCGTCGTGTGGTACTCGCCCAGGCGATGCGACCGCTCGTCGGTGCTGGCGGCGATCAGTGGTGCCGCACACGTCGCCGCGGAGCTGATACCCGCTCGCGCGCCACATTCGTCCGAGATCCGCAACACCGACGTGCTTCGCATGGTCATCGGCGGTGCCGCTCTGGCGCTACTCGGTGTGCGCCGCTACGTGTTCGCGCGACCGCCGCTGCTCGCCCCGAGCGGCCGGCTGGTCGCCAGCGGCGTCACGATATTCACCGGGTATCCCTTCCTGCGCGGTGCGCTGCGCTCGCTTCGCTCCGGTCGGGCCGGCACCGATGCGCTGGTCTCGGCGGCGACCGTGGCCAGCCTCATCCTGCGCGAGAACGTGGTGGCACTCACCGTGCTGTGGCTGCTCAATATCGGTGAATACCTGCAGGATCTGACCCTGCGGCGAACCCGGCGGGCCATCTCGGAGCTGCTGCGCGGCAGCCAGGACACGGCATGGATTCGCCTGACAGACGGCCCCCAGGCGGGCACTGAAATACAGGTGCCGATCGATACGGTGCAGATCGGCGACGAGGTGGTGGTCCACGACCACGTCGCGATACCGGTGGACGGCGAGGTAGCCGACGGCGAGGCGATTGTCGATCAGTCCGCGATCACCGGTGAAACCCTGCCGGTCAGCGTCATGGTCGCCTCACGCGTGCATGCCGGTTCGGTCGTGGTGCGCGGCCGCGTGGTGGTGCGCGCACGCGCCGTCGGCAACCAAACCACCATCGGCCGCATCATCGCCCGAGTCGAGGAGGCGCAGCACGATCGGGCGCCGATCCAGACGGTCGGCGAAAACTTCTCTCGCCGTTTCGTTCCCACCTCGTTCATCGTCTCGGCGATCACCCTGGCGATCACCGGAGACGTCCGGCGTGCGATGACCATGCTGCTGATCGCGTGCCCATGCGCGGTGGGACTGGCCACCCCGACCGCGATCAGCGCTGCGATCGGTAACGGCGCCCGCCGCGGCGTCCTGATCAAGGGCGGATCCCACCTCGAACAGGCAGGCCGGGTCGACGCGATCGTGTTCGACAAGACCGGCACGTTGACAGTCGGACGGCCGGTGGTCACGAATATCGTTGCCATGCATAAGGATTGGGAGCCGGAGCAAGTGCTGGCCTATGCGGCGAGCTCGGAGATCCACTCTCGTCATCCGCTGGCCGAGGCGGTGATCCGCTCGACCGAGGAACGCCACATCAGCATTCCGCCGCATGAGGAGTGTGAGGTGCTGGTGGGCCTGGGCATGCGGACCTGGGCCGACGGCCGGACCCTGCTGCTGGGCAGCCCGTCGCTGCTGCGCGCCGAAAAGGTGAAGGTGTCGAAGAAGGCGTCGGAGTGGGTCGACGAGCTGCGCAGCCAGGCGGAGACCCCGTTGCTGCTTGCCGTGGACGGCACGCTGGTGGGGCTGGTCAGCCTGCGCGACGAGGTGCGGCCCGAGGCCGCCGCGGTGCTGACGAAGCTGCGGGCCAACGGCATCCGCCGGATCGTCATGCTCACCGGGGACCATCCGGAGATCGCCAAGGTGGTCGCCGGCGAGCTGGGGATCGACGAGTGGCGTGCCGAGGTGATGCCGGAGGACAAGCTCGAGGTGGTGCGCGAGCTGCAGAGCGATGGATACGTCGTCGGCATGGTCGGGGACGGCATCAACGACGCCCCGGCGCTGGCGGCCGCCGACATCGGGATCGCCATGGGCCTGGCCGGAACAGACGTCGCCGTCGAGACAGCCGATGTGGCGCTCGCCAACGATGATCTGCACCGCCTGCTCGACGTTCGAGACCTGGGTGCCCGGGCGGTCGACGTCATCCGCGAGAACTACGGCATGTCCATCGCCGTCAACGCCGCCGGGCTGATCATCGGCGCGGGCGGCGCATTGTCACCCGTGCTGGCCGCGATCCTGCACAACGCATCGTCGGTGGCGGTCGTGGCCAACAGCTCCCGGCTGATCCGGTACCGCCTGGACTGAGGCGCTTCAGCAGCCGCAGTCGTGGCCCCGCCAGGCTCGAATACCCTGCCAGACCGCCACGGCGGCGATGGCAAGCCCGATCGCGGGGTCAACCCACCAACCGCCAGACCAGCTGGCCGTGATGCCAAGGCCGGTCAGTACCCCGGCGGCTTGGGCAGCGCACAGGTAGTTCTGGGTACCTTCGCCCTCGGTCGCGCCCGAGCCCAGCCGCGCGCCCAGTTTGTGGTTGGTCCAGCCGAGAATCGGCATCAGCAACAAGGCGATGGCCGTCAATCCGATGCCAATCACAGAGGTCTGGGCATGGTGCTTGTCAGTCAGGTCCCGGAGGGATTCGGCAGCTATGTAAGGGGCGGTCAGCCAAAACGACACCGCAACGCCGCGCTGTGCGCGCTGCTCGGCGGTCTCGGACAGCGTGCGAGCGCCGCTGAAGCGCCATACCACCATTGCGCTGGCCAGCGCCTCGGACCCGCCGCCAAGCGCCCAGCCGGTCAGTGCGACGGATCCGACCGCCAGGCCCTGCCACAACCCGACAGCGCCCTCCACGAGCAAGACAGCCAGGCTGACCCAGGCCAGCCGCAGCGCCCACCGGGCGCTGGCCTGCCATCCGGCGTCCGGTACGACCGACGTCGGGAGCGCCAACTCGGCAATCGAGGTCTTCAGCTCCATCCGGCGATGGTAGCGGCAACGCGGCAAGCTCAGATGCGTCGACACCCGACCGTGATAGATCCGTGCCAAAGCCCTTAACCTGGGCTTTCACGGCTTGGCGGTCTCTTGAGACCTGGGTCCTAGTGCGGGAGTCGACGGTGTGCGACGGCGATCGTGACGTCGCATCAGTATGCTCACACACCAGCCTGGTCTTCGATTGCTTGGCCTTTCAGCAAGCGTTTGAGCACCTTCCCGCCCGCGTTGCGGGGCAGGGTGTCGACGAACACCACATCACGCGGAACCTTGAAGCGGGCCAACCGATTTCGGACGTAGTCTTTGACATCGCGCTCGGTCAGTGACGCGCCGGGTCGCACCACGATGTAGCTGCGCAGACGCTGCCCGAACTCCTCGTCGCTGACGCCGACGACCGCGACGTCGAGGATGTCGGGATGATGCGCGAGCGCCTCTTCGACCTCACCCGGGAACACATTCTCGCCTCCGGAGACGATCATCTCGTCGTCGCGCCCGTCGATGAACAGCCTGCCGGCCCGATCGAAGTGACCGACGTCGCCGGTGGCTATCCGGCCCTGGATGGATTCCTTCGTGTCGCCGCCGGTATAACCCTCGAAGGCGAGCCCGTTGCCGACGAAAATCCGCCCTGCTGTCTGCGGGGGAGCCTCGTGTCGGTCGTCGGTGAAGACCTTGACGACCGATCCACGCACGACTCCCCCGACGCATCCGGGCTCGGCTGCCAGGTCAGCGGGCGTGGCGATGGTGGCGTAGGCGACCTCGGTGGACCCGTACATGTTGTAGACGACGGGCCCCAACGCTTCCGTCGCGCGGGTGGCCAGCGCCGCCCCGAGTTGGGATCCGCCGACGAACACGATGCGCAATGCCGACAAATCGCGGTCGGCGAGGGCTTGGGGGCCCAGATCCAGAATGCGCCGCAGCATGATCGGCACCACGATCATGGCGCTGGCCCGATGCGCGGCCACGCTGTCCAAGGTCTGCTGCGGATCGAACTCGCGGCGTAGTACCAGCGTCGAACCCAGCACCATCGCGATCATCGCGTGGCTGAAGCCCAGCGAATGAAACAGCGGGACGCAGCATTCGGTGACTTCTCGGCCCCGAAACGGCACCTTGCCGAGCAGACTGCCGACCGGTATCAGCGAATACGGCTCCGAGCGCACTGCGCCCTTCGGGGTGCCGGTCGTGCCACTGGTCAAGATCACGATCTTGGGCCGGCCACCGGGGTCGGGCGGCGGGGCGATATCGCCATGCTCGATCAGCGCATCGAGCGTGTCAGGGCCGGGCGTGTCACTCCATGCCCGCATTCGGCCCAGCCTCGGGTGGATGTCGGCGACGACGGAACCGTACTCCTCGTCGTGAACGAGCAGGTCGATCCCTTCGCGGGCAACCATGTCGGCGACTTGTGCGGCGCCGAAGCCGGTATTGAACAGCACGATCCGCGCACCGCACTTGGCCGCGCTGTACACCGCTTCCAGAAGGCCCCTATGGTTACGGGCCAAGATCGCCACACCGGCACCTGGACCAAGCCCGCGCCGGCGCCACTCGTTGGCCAGCGCATTAGTCCGGTTGTCCAGATCGCCGAAACTAAGCGCACCACGCTCATCGATCAGCGCCACCCCGTCGTGATCCCGGGCAGCGGTGATCACCGTCGCGCCCCCGAGATGCCGTAGTGGTCGAGCGCGCGCAGCACCGCGAAGATCCGACGGGCCGGCATCGGCCGCAATCCCCCGGACCGCACAAGCAGCAGCAGCGACCAGCCTTCCAAACCGAGGCGACCGAACAATCTTGCGACAAGCGTCTGCACTGTGCTCCTCACCCGGGTGTCGAGTCGCCACTGACGCCGACACATCGATGCTGCGTCAGGTCCCGGCCGTTGATAAGGGCGCTACGCCACTATCGCCACAGGTCTTAGGTCACTGCCTTCGGGTGCTTGGGGCGTGTGACGCCCGGGCCCGGAGATGCGCCGGAACGCCTGTAGTTACTCTGGCTAACCAGTAGTGCACGGCGCGAGAAGGGACCACGGGATGGCGCGTACCGACAACGACACCTGGGACCTGGCGACCAGCGTGGGAGCCACCGCCACCATGGTGGCCTCGGGAAGAGCCCGGGCCACCCGGGGCGCGCTGATCGAAGACCGGTTCGCCGAGCCGCTGGTGCGCGCCGTCGGCATCGACTTCTTTACCCGGTGGGCCATAGGCGAACTCGACACCGTGGATGTCGACGTCCCCGATGCCCCATGGGGCATGCAACGCATGACCGACATACAGGCCGCGCGCACCCGCTATATCGACGCGTTCTTCGCCCGGGCGACCGCCGCAGGCATCCGCCAGGCGGTCATCTTGGCCTCCGGCCTCGACGCACGCGGATATCGTCTGCCATGGCCGGCGGGAATGACGGTATTCGAGATCGACCAGCCGCAGGTCATCGAATTCAAAACAGCGACGATGGCCGCGCTCGGTGCCGAGCCCACGGCCGATGTTCGGACCGTCCCGATCGATCTGCGACACGATTGGCCATCGGCCCTGCAACAGGCCGGGTTCGACGCCGAGCGACCCGCCGCGTGGGCCGCGGAGGGCCTGCTCGGGTTCCTGCCCCCGGACGCCCAGGACCGGTTGCTGGACAACATCACCGCGCTCAGCGCCGACCGCAGTGAGCTGGTGGCCGAAGTCTTTCTGAATTCGGATGCCAACCAGCAGGCTTTGAACGCCGCCATCCAGAAGTGGCATGAGCACGGTCTCGACGTCGAACTTGAAAATCTCGGCTTCCCCGGCGACCGCAACGACGTGGCGAGCTACCTGGAGGACCGTGGCTGGCGCCCGGTCCGCACCCCGCTGAATCAGTTGCTGGCCGACAACGGACTACCACTGCAGTCAAGCGACGGCCCCACCGGTGAGGAAGCCCCCTTCGCCCAGAACTACTACTGCACCGCGGTGCTGCACCGGGAGACCGGCGCAGGCTAAAGAAAGGCCCCCAGGATGCCAAACAGCAACGCCGCCAAGCCACTTGACGGATTTCGGGTACTGGATTTCACCCAGAACGTAGCCGGACCGCTGGCCGGGCAGGTGCTGGCCGACCTGGGTGCCGAGGTCATCAAGGTCGAGGCGCCCGGTGGCGAGGCCGCCCGGCAGATTACCGCGGTCCTGCCCGGACGCCCGCCGCTGGCCACCTATTTCCTGCCCAATAACCGGGGCAAGAAATCGGTGACGGTGGACCTGACCACCGAAGAGGACAAGCAGCAGATACTACGGCTCGCCGACACCGCCGACGTCGTGCTGGAAGGGTTTCGCCCCGGGGTCATGGAACGAATGGGCCTGGGCCCCGACGACTTGCGGTTGCGCAATCCCAAACTGATCTACGCTCGCCTCTCGGCATTCGGCGGCAATGGCCCCCATGGCACCAGGCCGGGCGTCGATCTGATGGTCGCCGCCGAGGCCGGCATGACCACCGGGATGCCCACGCCGGACGGCAAACCGCAGATCATCCCGTTCCAGCTCGTCGACAACGCCAGCGGGCACGTGCTGGCCCAGGCGGTGCTGGCCGCACTGCTCAACCGCGAGCGCCACGGGGTGGCCGACGTGGTGCGGGTCGCGATGTACGACGTCGCGGTGGGGCTGCAGGCCAACCAGCTGACCATGCACCTGAACAAGCCGAGCGACCAGCCGAGACCCAAGCCGGATTCAGCGCCAAATGCAAAGAAGCGCAAGGGAGTTGGCTTCTCCACCCAGCCATCGGACGCGTTCCGCGCGGCCGACGGGTACCTCTTCATCAGCGCGTATGTGCCCAAGCACTGGCAGAAGCTGTGTCAGATCATCGGCCGGCCCGATCTCGTTGACGACGAGCGATTCATCGACCAGCGCGCGCGGGCGCTCAACTACCCCGAATTGACCGACGAACTGCAGTCGGCACTGGCCGCCAAGACCGCGGCCGAATGGGTTGAGCTGCTACAGGAAGGCGGCCTGATGGCCTGCCTTCCCTACACCTGGAAACAGGTCGTCGACACCCCGCTATTCGTCGAGAACGACCTCGCCCTCGAAGTCGGCAGCGGTGACGACGCCATCACGGTGATCCGCACCCCGGCCCGCTACGCCAGCTTCAGCGCAGTGGTGACCGATCCCCCGCCGGCCGCGGGCCAGCACAATGACACGTTTCTGGCCGCACCGGAAACCGCTTCGTGACCCGCGCCACGCGGCACATCAGGGAACCAGCTTGATCGCCCTGTCGTTGCCCCGGTCGGCGACGTACACATTCCCCGCGTTGTCCACCGTCACCCCCAACGGGGTGTTGAGGCCAGTCAACGGCAGCACGGTCGGGGTGTTCGACCCGGACGGCAACTTCATCACCTGGTTGCTGTCGTGTTCTGTGACGTAGACGGTGCCGGCGTTGTCCACCGCGATACCCCAGGGCACGGAGACGCCGGTGAACGGCAGCACGGTCTGGGCGTTCGACCCGGCCGCCAACTCCAACACCCTGTTGTTGTCGGTGTCGGTGACGTAGACGTTGCCGGCGGGATCCACGGCCACGCCATCCGGGTCCTTCAGGCCGGTGAACGGCAGCACGGTCTGGGTGTTCGACCCGGCCGCCAACTTCAACACCCTGTTGTTGCCCCGGTCGGCGACATAGACGTTGCCCTGGCCATCCACCGCTACACCTTCGGGGTAATCGAGGCCGGCGAATGGCAGCACAGTCTGGGTATTCGACCCGGCCGCCAACTTGACCACCCTGTTGTTGAAATCGGCGACGTACACCGCACCCGTGTTATCCACCGCCAGCCCCTGCGGCTGGTAAAGGCCGCTGAACGGCAGCACCGTCGGGGTGCTTGACCCCGCCGGCAACTCCACCACCCGCCCGTACATGCCTTCACTGGTGACGAACACATCGCCGGCTTTGTCCAGCGCCACCCCGCCGGGCGAGAGGCGGAAGTTCATGCCGTTGAACGGCAGCACGGTTTGTCCGGACACCGGCTTCGACGACGCTGATGAGGGGCGCGTTCCCAGGTAGCCGGTGACACCGATGGCGGAAACGAGCAGCAGCGCGGCAGCGCCGGCGATGATCCACAGCTTGCGTTTCCGGCCGAACTGGGGCGCACCGCGCGTGAAGTCCGGCGGCGGGCCAGCAGGGCCGACCGAAGACAGCTGCCTAACTGGCGGCCAGCCGCCAGCGCTCCCGCCCTCGGGCACGAGACGAGGCACGGGACGAGCCATTGTCTCGTCGCCGGGCGATCGCGCTGGAGGAACCATTGACCCAGGGTTGGAGCCTGAACCGTAATAAGCCCAGGCCGCTGCCCGCAGTGTGTCGGGGGTGTTGGCGAGCAGGGTCGCGTTATCGCCTTGCCGCAGAATCGTGGATTCCAGGTGCTGCTCGGGTCCGGTCAGCGCGTCGTGGGCGGCGGCGGCCAGATCACCGGCGGTGCGATAGCGCTCTTCGGGGTTCTTGGCCATGCCCCTGGCGATCACCTGGTCTAAGGCCACCGGAAGCATCCCGGGGCGCAGCTGCTGGCTGGGCCGCGGGACGGGGTCGAGCAGATGCGCGGCGACCAACCGTTCGACACTGTCGGCTTGGTATGGCGGCGCCCCGGTCAAACACTCGCCCAACACACAGGCCAGCGCGTAGATATCGGCGCGATAGGTGACCTGATCGCCGGTGAACCGCTCCGGGGCCATGTAGTTGTAGGTTCCGACGGCCGTCCCGCTCTGGGTCAGCCCTGGGTCGGTGGCGGCACGGGCGATACCGAAATCCACCAGATAGGCGAAGTCGTTGCCGCTGATCAGGATGTTTTCCGGTTTGACGTCGCGGTGCGTCACACCGTTTGAGTGCGCGGCGTCCAGTGCTGCGGCGATCTGGCGCACAATGGCCACCGTCCGTGCCGGGGTCAGTGGACCGTAGTGCTTCAATACGGTGCGCAGCGAGGCGCCATCGATCAGGCGCATCTCCACGAAGAACTGCCCGTCGATCTCGCCGTAGTCATGGATCGGCACTATGTGCGGCTCGGTCAGCCTCCCTGCGGTGTCGGCCTCGCGTTGCATCCGCGCGCGAAACACCGAGTTGTTGGAGAATTGCGGCGAGATCAACTTCAACGCCACCACCCGGTGCTTTCGGGTGTCCTCGGCCTGATAGACCTCGCCCATCCCGCCGCGGCCCAGCAACTGCATCAGCTGATAGGGTCCAAAACGCGTCCCTACCCGCGAAGCCAACCCGGTATCGTTCACCGCCGACGCTCCCTTCACCCGAGGCTTCTCATCACGAGATAGCGTTCACAGCTGCCGCCACTCTCGATTGGAACGAGCTCGGCAGCGGAATGGACCCGTACTGGTCTAAACCAACTTGGCCCGGACCAATTGCGGCCTGCATAAACGCCTTTACCGCCGCGCCGGTCGCCGAATCCGGATACTTCGAGCACACGATCTCGTAAGTCGCCTCCACGATCGGGTACGCACCGGGCTGCGTCGGGTTGTAGAACGACGACGTGTCCACCACCAGGTCATTGCCCTGCCCCGTGATCCTGGCCCCGGCAATCGTCTTGGCGACCGAGTCGGTGGTGATCGACACCGCATCAGGACCCGCTGACGTGATGATCGCAGCCATGCTCAACTGTCTGCCCACCGCAAACGACCACTCGTTGTAGGTGATCGACCCGTCGGTGTTCTGCACGGCCGCCGACGTGCCATTGTCCCCGACGGCGCCGTCACCGACACCCCCGCCGAACGCCTGGCTGACGCCTTTGCCCCACGCACCGTTGGATGCGGCATCCAGGTATTGCTCGAAGTTGGATGTGTCAGCGGATTGGTCGCTGCGGAAGAAGACGTGAATGGGCACCGACGGCAGGGCGGCGCCTGGATTGAGTGCCTTGATTGCCGGGTCATCCCACCTGGTGATGCTGCCGTTGAAAATCTTGGCGAGCGTGGGCCCGTCAAGTTTCAGCGAGTTCACGCCGTTGATGTTGTAGGTGACCGCGATCGGTTCAAACACCGCCGGCAGGTCCCAGGCCGGCGAACCGCACCGCTGCGCCGCGTGGTCAACCTGACCCTTCGATGGGTTCAACGGATCGCCGGAACCTGCCAGATCGGTGACGTTATTGAGGAAATCTGTCACCCCGGCGCCGGAGCCGTTTGCGTTGTAGTCCAGCGTGTACCCCGCGCACGCATGGACGTAGGCGTAGACGAATTGTTCTATCGCGTTCTCTTGCGCGGTCGCGCCGCTGGCTTTGAGTTGCTTCTTGCCGCCGCACTGCACCGGTGCCGGCGTGGCGGTGGATCCAGACGACGAGGCGTGGGTAGTGCTACCGCATCCCGATAGCACCACTGCGCCGGCGGCCAGCAGACTCAGCACGGCACCAGATCGGTTGAGCTTCACGGAACTCCTCTGAAGAGTCAGGGCGACGAGAACAATGACTCCGCCACCGGGGAGCCCCCCGTGGATCACGAAGAACATGTGAACCAGTGAATATACAAATCCCCGAAGATGGGTGGACGATTAGCAACACCTTTGAAAACAGGCAGAGGATCGGCAACGCCTTTGAAGATAAGCAGAAACTGGGTAGAGGATTAGGAGCACCTCTGAAAATGGGCATCGGATTAGCAGAGGATTAGTAGCGCCTTTGAAAATAAGCACCGGATTAGCGGCGCCTTTGAAGATAAGCAGAGGATTACTTGGCGTGGCTCTTAATGCGGCTTGGCGACGTAGCTTTATGGGGTGTTGATCAGCCCTGAACAGCTCAACGACCAGACCGGTGCTAATCCTGATGTCGCTGCTCCGGCCATGGCGGCGGTGGACCTCACGCTGGCTTTCGGCGCCAAAACCGTGCTCGACCAGGTGAGCCTGGACTTTCCGGCGCGTGCGGTGACGTCCTTGCTGGGACCGACCGGTTCCGGTAAGACGACCTTCCTGCGCACCCTCAATCGGATGAACGACAAAGTCTCCGGATACCGCTACAGCGGTGATGTCCTGTTGGGCGGACACAGCATCTTCAAAAACCATGATCTGATGGAGTTTCGCCGCAGGGTCGGCATGTTGTTCCAGCGTCCCAATCCATTCCCCATGTCAATCATCGACAATGTGGTTGCCGGCGTGCGCGCTCACAAAATGGTGCCGCGCAAAGAATTCAAGAACGTCGCCGAGGCTCGGCTCACCGAGGTCGGCCTCTGGGACGCGGTCAAGGATCGCCTCGGTGATTCACCGTTCCGGCTCTCCGGCGGTCAGCAGCAGTTGTTGTGCCTGGCTCGTGCGCTCGCGGTGAACCCCGAGGTGCTGCTGCTCGACGAGCCCACCTCCTCACTGGACCCGACCACGACCGAGAAGATCGAAGAGCTCATTCGATCACTCGCCAACCGGCTCACCGTGATCATGGTGACTCACGATCTGGCTCAGGCCGCCCGGATCGGCGACCGGACCGCTCTATTTTTCGACGGCAGGCTCGTCGAGGAAGGGCCCACCGAGCAGTTGTTCTTATCGCCGAAGCATGCGGAAACGGTCCGTTACGT
This sequence comes from uncultured Actinomycetota bacterium, assembly GCA_963728815.1. Taxonomy (GTDB): domain Bacteria; phylum Actinomycetota; class Actinomycetes; order Mycobacteriales; family Mycobacteriaceae; genus Mycobacterium. Next base: position 229,442 of record CAVSLH010000001.1, on the reverse strand, counting down.
CTCCGGACTGTTCGGCGACCGCGGGCTCCTCGGTGTCGTCGTAGGGACAGCAAACGGGGGAAAAGAAAGGTGAGCGAGCGTGAAAATTCGATTGCGTGCGCTGTTGGTTACCGTGCCGGTGGTCCTGGTCGCAGCGGCCTGCGGCGCCAACTCAACAGGCGGTTCGTCGAGCCCCGGGGCCCCCGCCGGTAACCCCGCCAGCCCAGCCACCACCCCCGCGACGTCGAACGTAGCGTTGTCGGAGACCGGTGCCACGGAGCTATACCCGCTGGTGAATCAATGGGTTCCGGCCTATCACTCGAAATACTCGAACGTCACGATCACTACCGGGGCCACCGGGTCTGGTGCCGGGATCTCCCAGGCCGCCGCCGGGACGGTCAACATCGGCGCTTCCGGCGCCTACTTGTCCAACGGTGACATCTCCGCGCACAAAGGGCTGATGAACATCGCGTTGGCCGTTTCCGCTGAGCAGGTCAACTACAACCTGCCCGGCGTCAGCGAGCACCTCAAGCTCAATGGCAAGGTGCTGGCGGCGATGTATCAGGGCACCATCAAAACCTGGAACGACCCGCAGATCGCTGCACTCAACCCAGGGGTGAACCTGCCGGCCACCCCGGTGGTTCCGCTACACCGTTCCGACGGGGCCGGCGACACCTTCGTGTTCACCCAGTATCTGTCGAAGCAAGACCCCGACGGCTGGGGTAAGTCACCCGGCTTCGGCACCACCGTCGACTTCCCCGCGGTGCCGGGCGCGCTGGGTGAAAACGGCGCCGGCGGCATGGTGACCGGCTGCGCCCAGACCCCGGGCTGCGTCGCCTACATCGGCGTCAGCTACCTCGACCAGGCCAGTCAAAAGGGACTGGGTGAGGCCCAGTTGGGCAACGCCTCCGGTAACTACCTGCTGCCTGACCCCCAAAGCATTCAGGCCGAGGCCGCCGGCTTCGCCTCGCAGACCCCGGCGAACCAGGTGATCTCGCTGATCAACGGGCCCGCCGCGGACGGGTACCCGATCGTCAACTACGAGTACGCCATCGTCTACAGCGGCCAGAAGGATGCCGCCACCGCACAGACGATGCAGGCGTTTTTGCACTGGGCGGTGACCGACGGTAGCAGCCCCTCGTTCCTGGACCAGGTGCACATGCAGCCGCTGCCGGCCGCGGTGGCGAAGTTGTCCGATGCCCAGATCGCCAAGATCAGCAGCTAAGTACTCCGGTGACCCTTACTACGCTTTCCGGGCCGCAGCATGCGCTGGGCCGCATCCGTGACCTAAGGCGCGAGGGCCTGGCCGTCCGGTGGGCCGGCCGGGCGAGTGCGGTGATCCCGCTGATCGCGCTCGTGTTCGTGCTGGCGACGCTGGTGATCGAGGGGACGGGCGCGATCAGGGTCAACGGGCTGCATTTTTTCACCGCCACCCAATGGAACCCGGGCAACACCTACGGCGACACCGTTACCAGCCACGGTGTCGCACATCCGGTCGGCGCCTACTACGGGGCATTGCCGCTGGTCGTCGGCACCCTGGCGAGCTCTGCGATCGCCCTGATCGTCGCCGTGCCGGTGTCCATCGGAGCGGCGTTGGCGATCGTGGAACGGTTGCCGAAACGTCTCGCCTCGGCCGTCGGCATGGTGCTCGAATTACTCGCCGGCATCCCCAGTGTCGTCGTCGGCCTGTGGGGGGCGCTGACGTTCGGGCCGTTCATCGCCCACCACGTCGCGCCCGTGATCGCCCGCAACGCTCCAAATGTGCCGGTGCTCAACTACTTTCGCGGCAACACCGGTAACGGAGAGGGCATGTTGGTGTCCGGTCTGGTCCTGGCGGTGATGATCATTCCCATCATCGCCAGCACCACCCGCGACCTGATCCGGCAGGTGCCGTTGCTGCCCCGCGAGGGTGCGACCGCGTTGGGGATGTCTGATTGGGAGTGCGCGCGCAGGGTCACCTTGCCGTGGGTGTCCAGCGGCATCATCGGCGCCGTGGTCCTGGGTCTTGGACGTGCGCTGGGCGAGACGATGGCCATCGCCATGGTGTCCGGGGCGGAGTTGGGTGCGATGCCCACCAACATCTACTCGACCATGACCACCATCGCCGCCACCGTGGTGTCGCAACTGGATTCGGCGCTGACCGACTCCACCAACTTCGCGGTGAAGACGCTCGCCGAGGTTTCTCTGGTGCTGATGGTGATCACATTGCTGACGAACGTGGCCGCCCGGGCGTTGGTGCGCCGGGCGTCGGGTACCGCGCTACCAGTGGGACGAGGCGTTTGAGATGACTCGGCGCAAGATGATCAACGGGGTGTTCTGGGCGGCCTGCTTCAGCTGTCTGGCGGTGGTGATCGGCCCGACGTTGTGGATGCTGATCGGAGTCGTCAGCCGTGCTTTGCCGGTGTTCCACTTCAGCGTGCTGGTGCAAGACGCGCAGGGCAACGGCGGCGGCCTGCGCAACGCGATCATCGGGACCGCGGTCCTGGGTCTCGGGGTCATGCTGGTGGGTGGCACCGTAAGCGTGTTGGCCGGGATCTATCTGTCCGAATTCGCCACTGGCAGAACGCGATCAATTCTGCGTGGCGCCTACGAGGTGCTGTCCGGTATCCCGGCCATCGTGCTCGGTTACGTCGGCTATATCGCACTCGTGGTGGACTTCGACTGGGGGTTTTCCCTGGCGGCCGGGGTGGTGGTGCTGTCGGTGATGAGCATTCCGTACATCACCAAGGCCACCGAGTCCGCGCTTTCTCAGGTGCCGACGTCGTACCGGGAAGGCGCCGAAGCACTCGGGCTGCCGTTCGGTTGGACCTTGCGCAAGATCGTGCTGAAACCGGCATTGCCCGGGATCGTCACCGGCATGCTGCTCGCGCTCGCGCTGGCGATCAGCGAGACGGCGCCGATGCTGTACACGGCGGGCTGGTCGGATTCCCTGCCGACCGGACAACTCACCCACTCGCCGGTCGGTTACCTGACGTATCCGATCTGGACGTTTTACAACCTGCCGTCGAAATCGGCCCAGGACTTGTCCTATGACGCGGCCTTCTTGCTGGTCGTGTTCCTGGTGCTGCTGAACATCTTCGGGCGGCTGATCACCTGGTTCGCACGGCGGCATTCGGAATCGGTGTAACGAGCGGCTGGGCTCATAGCGGACCCGTTCGCCGCGGCGTCCGCCGAGCAACACCGATTTGCTCGCTAAGAAGCCTCGCCCGATGACAACCGATCAGGAGTCGGTACATCATCGTCGGAATGCAAAAGTAGCGAACGAACCAGCGGACGTGGACCGTAGGGCCGAAGCAGCCTGCTGGCAGGGCGCGGGCGCACTCTTTGCGGCCACCAGAACCAGCGTCCGAGTAGCGCTGCGATGGACGGTGTCATGAACGCACGCACGATCAGCGTGTCGAACAGCAGCCCGAGGCCGATGGTGGTTCCTATCTGGCCGAGAATCCGCAAATCGCTGAAAATAAAGGAGGACATGGTGGCGGCAAACACCAGGCCCGCAGAAGTCACCACCGAGCCGGAGCCGGCCATCGCACGGATGATGCCCGTCCTCAATCCGGCGCCAACTTCCTCTTTGAACCGGGAGATCAAGAGCAGGTTGTAGTCGGATCCCACCGCCAAGAGCAGGATGACGGCCAGCGCAAGCACAATCCAGTACAGGTGGATACCAAAAATGTCTTGCCAGACAAGCACGGAGAGCCCAAAAGATGCGCCCAACGAAAGCACCACCGTGCCCACGATCACAAGTGCGGCGACCAGACTTCTCGTGATGAACATCATGATGAGCAAAATCAGGCTCAGCGCGGCTATTGCGGCGATCATCAGATCGTACCTGGCCATGTCGGCGACGTCCTTGTAGGTCGCTGCGGTGCCGGCGAGATAGATGCTGGCGCCCGCCAACGGGGTGCCCTTCACGGCCTCGTGCGCTGCATCCTTGATGGCGTCGATATGCGAGATGCCCTCGGGCGTCGCCGGATCACCTTCATGAGAGATGATCATGCGAGCGGCCTTGCCGTCCGGCGAGAGAAACAATTTCAGACCCCGTATGAATTCGGAGTTTTTGAAAACCTCCGGAGGCAAGTAGAACGAATCGTCGTTCTTGGCGGCATCAAACGCTTGCCCCATCGCTGTCGCGTTTTCGATCATCGCGGCCGTCTGCGCGTAGATGCCGGACATCGTGGCGTAGTTTGACAGCGCCAGTTCCCGATTGGTCTGCTGGCTGGCGATCTGTTGCGGTATCAGCGACACCAGTTGTGGCTGGATCGCATCCAATTTATCCAAAGATGCGGTGAGCCTTTGGAACTGCTCGCTGAGCTGGTCGATACCATCGAGTGCGTCGAAGGTGGACCTCAGCGCAAAGCAGGCGGGAATGTCGTAGCAGTGCTTTTCCCAGTAGAAATAGCTGCGAATCGGCCTGAAGAAGTCGTCGAAATTCGCGAGCTTATCTCGCAGGTCATTGATTGTAGCGAGCGTTTGGTGAAAGCTTTGGGTCTGGTCGTGAGTAGCGGCGGCGAGCTCCTGCTGCAGGGCATACTGGCGCTGAGAAATGTCGATCGTTTTCGCAATCTCTGCGGCCTGCTTCAGCAAGTCGTTGGCGCGGTCTCTCTGGTATTTCAGGTTTTCGATCTGACCGATACTTTGCATGCTGATCTGAAACGGTATCGAGCTGTGCTCGATCGGGGTTCCCAACGGCCTGGTCATCGCCTGCACCTGGGCGATGCCTTTGATGTGGAAGACACCTTTGGCCACTCTGTCCAAAATGAGCATGTCGGCCGGATTACGCATATCGTGATCGGTTTCGATCATCAGCAGTTCGGGATTCAACCGAGCCTGAGAAAAATGCCGCTCCGCGGCCGCGTATCCGACATTGGCCGGCGCAGTGGCAGGCATGTAATGCCGAGCGTCATAACTGGTCTTATATCCCGGCAGGGCGAGCAGACCGACAACGGCTACCCCAACCGCCACCACAAGAATGGGCCCAGGCCAGCGGACGATGGCCGTGCCGATCCGCCGCCACCCCCGCGTCCTCATCTTGCGCTTTGGTTCGAACAGACCGAAATAACTCCCCACGGTAATCACGGCCGGAGCCAGGGTCAGCGCGGCCACCAGCGCAACGACGACACCTGTCGCGGCGGGAACACCCAGGCTGTGGAAATAAGGCAGCCGGGCAAAGCTGAGGCAATACACCGCGCCGGCGACGGTCAAGCCCGAGCCCAACACAACGGGGGCAGTCCCGTGAAACATGTTCTGGAAGGAGGTGGACCGATCCTGCCCGGTCTGGCGCCCTTCGTGATAGCGGCCGAGAAAAAATATCGCGTAATCCGTGCCGGCGGCGATGACGAGCAACGTCAGCAGATTAGTCGAGTACGTCGAAAGTCCGATGATCCCGTGATTTCCAAGAAAAGCGACGAATCCCCGGGCCGCAGCCAATTCAATAAGGACCGTGAGGAGCACCAGGATCATCGTGACGAAAGAACGGTAGACGAAAAACAACATGATTGCGATCACCAGGACAGTGATCCCAGTGACCTTTAACGTACTTTTGCTTCCCACTTCGAACTGATCGGTAATGAGCGGCGCCGCGCCGGTGACATAGGCCTTGATGCCGGCCGGTGGCTGCATATGTGCCACGATGTCGCGGAGAGCGTCAACGGACGCGATTGATGAGGCCTCGCCTTGATTACCGGCAAGATACACTTGAACGTACGCGGCTTTGCCGTCATTGCTTTGTGAGCCCGCCGCCGTCAGCGGATCCCCCCAGAAGTCCTGTACGTGCTGTACATGCTTGGTGTCCTCGGCGAGCCGTTGGATGAGGGTGTCGTAAAACCGGTGGGCGTCGGCGCCGAGCGGCTTATCGCCTTCCAGGACTATCATGGCCACGCTGTCGGAATCGAATTCGTGGAACACTTTTCCCATGCGTTTCATCGCCTGCAGCGACGACGCATCTTTGGCGCTCTGCGCCACGTTATGCGCTTTCCCGACAACTTCCAATTGCGGGACGGTGCTATTCGTTATGGCAGCCAGCCCCACCCAGACCAGGATGATCGGCACCGCAAGCCGGCGGATGGTCCCCGATAAGGAAGGCCGCGAGGAGTGGTGGTTGCTCATCCGGACTTGTCCAGGCAGTAGGTATAGGCGTTCACTTCGTTGACGGTCCTCTCGTCTTTGACTACGCCGTTGATGATGATGCGGCAGCCAATGGAATCGCTGTTGCCCTGCGCCACAACGTTGGCGAAGACCCCGGGCAGCGTCGTCGTTTTGGTGTAGGACCACGGCAGGGTCGTGTCGAGAACTTGCTGCGGCTGAGCGTTGACGTCCAGGTAGTTGATGGTTGCCACGGTCCCGGGGGCGCCAAAGACCTCGAGAACCACCTGCTTGGGGTTGAACGGAATGATTTCATTCGAGATGCCGCTGGCACCCGAAGTTTTGTGGTGCGAGCCAAAGATTCCGTGCAGCCGATAGACGCCGAACGTCGCGAGCGCGACGACGACCACGGCGACAAGCAGCATCCACCAGCGTCTGACTAGGCGGGTAATTGAAATCCCCTTCACCCGTTAGCCTTTCGATAACCGGCGATACGACCACCCCGGGCGAGGGCATCTTTCCTGCGCTTCGAGCGGGGAATCGACAGCTACGACAGTACGGTACGGGACCGGACAGGACAAAAGACGACGTCGTACACTCGGTGGATGGTACCGCGTTAGCTGGCGGGTCGGGTCAGGCTGGGGATTATGACGTAGTCGACGAGGACTCGCACGGTGTGCTGAGTGGGGGGCCGGCTGGGGATGATGGACCGGAAGATGAGGTAGCCGGGCAGCAGGTCCCAAAGTTCATTGCTGATGGCGGCCGCGTCAATCTCGCCACGGTCGACGGCCTGCCGCAGGATGTGTTGAATCAAGGCTTTGCGCTGGTCGACAAACTGGTGCTGCATCACGTCGTTGAGCGCGGGGTTGCGCGACACCTCGACAAGCACCGCGCGGATGGTGCTGGCGTGCTGGCGGGCCTGCTGGCAGATCAGCTCCCCCAGTCGCAGCAAATCGCCCCGCAGTGAGCCGGTATCGGGTGGGACCGCGACCTGGCGAATGCCCTCGATGAACGCGGCCAACACCAATTCGGCTTTGGAGGGCCAGCGCCGGTATACCGTGGCCTTGCTGGCCCGGGCAGTCGCCGCGACCGCGTCCACCGTCAGCCGGTCATAGCCGTGTTGCTGTAGCAGCCGTAACGTCACCTCAAGCAGCTCGGTCTCCCGCGGCGACCACGGCGACGACTCCGCGGGGCGATCGGCAATCTGGGTCACAGCGCCCACGATAGAGCCATTGCCGTAGTACGGCCCAGTACTTCCCGCACGTCTTCGCCGCGTGCGCAAGCCGGATTCAGAGATGCGGAAGACGGACGACCTGAAGGAAGAACTCGTCGATCTGCCGAACCGCACTTATGAATTGGTCGAGGTCGACCGGCTTGGTGACGTAGGCATTGGCGTGCAGCTTGTAGCTGCGCAGGATGTCCTCCTCCGCCGAGGAGGTAGTGAGCACGACGACCGGAATGCGACACAGGTCGGGGTCGGACTTGATCTTCTCCAGCAGGTGCCGGCCGTCGTATTTCGGCAGGTTCAAATCAAGCGGGATAAGGTCGGGCCGCGGCGCGTTCTGGTATGCACCGCGCTGGTAAAGGTAGTTCAGACCCTCCTCTCCGTCGTGCGCGACATGCAGCCTGTTTTGAAGCTTGTTGTGCTCGAACGCTTCCCGAGTGAGGAGCTCGTCTCCTGGATCGTCTTCGACGAGCAGGATGTCGATTGCTCGACTGGCCGGTGTCATTGGTGTGCGCCTTCCACGGTGGCCAGGTGTTTTCCATCCGCGCCCGTGGGCGCGGCAACGGGCAGCGTGAACTCGAACCGGGTCCCATCGGTGTAGGACGTGTCGATCCGGATGTTGCCGCCATGATGCTCGACGATTTTCTTGCACAGCGCGAGACCCAGACCCGTTCCGGTGTACTGGTCGCGGCGATGTAGACGTTGAAAGATCACAAAGACCTTGTCGACGAACTCCTCTTCGATGCCGATGCCGTTGTCCGTCACCGTCAGTAACCACTCGCCGTGGCGACCACCGGCGCCCTGTTTGCATTCGATGACGATCCGGGGCGGCTGGTTCTTGCGCTGGAACTTCACCGCGTTGCCGATCAGGTTCTGCCACAGCAGCGTCAGCAGGGTGGGGTCTCCATTGATCCGCGGAAGACGCCGCTTCGGACGCACGATCTCGGCGTTTGATTCCTCGATCGCGGTGGCGAGGTTGGCCAACGCGTCGTCCAATGTGGTTTCCAGGTCAGCCTCGGCGTGCCTGGCGCCCACCCGGCCGACTCGGGAGAAGCTGAGCAGATCGTTGATGAGCACCTGCATACGTTTGGCGCCGTCGACCGCGAACGCGATGTATTCGACACCGCGCTCGTCGAGCTTGTCGCCGTATCGCTTCTCGAGCAGCTGGCAGAACGAGGCGACCTTTCGCAAGGGTTCCTGCAGATCGTGCGACGCGACATAGGCGAACGGCTCGAGTTCGGCGTTCGAACGTCGCAATTCGGCCGCCTGCTCGTCCAACAGTGCTCGGGCCGACCGCGTCGCGTCGAGCTCTTCCACGATCCGCTGCCGCATGTTTTCCACGTCGATCGCGATACCTCGAATGTCTTTGGGCCGCCGCGGGGGCGTGATGGCTTCGCCGAAGCTGCCCTCGGTGATCCGTCGGCATGCCGCGGCCAGGGCAGCAAGCGGAAGGGTGACCGCGCGCCGAGTCAGGATCCCCAGCATTGTCGCCGTGGCGCAGAACGCGACAACCATTGCGACCAGCACCCTGTCGCGCCAGGCATCGACCTGTTTGAGCTCGTGAGTGGCACCCGCCCAGGCCGCGGCCAGGTGCATGTTTTGGGCATCGAAAAGCTCACGTAGATGGTCGAATTCGGCCTTGCCGCGCTCCGCCGTTTCATTGTTGATGACATTGGGAGCTTTTGGGGTCACGCTCGCGATGAGCGGCTCGGCATAGTTTGTCCGCCAGGCGGCGGAGGCCGTCTCGATCGCGTCCAGATCGGCGATCAGGTCGGCACGGTGACCCAGTCGTCGCCGGATGTCTTCGGCCGCTGCCTGTTCGGCGTGTTGCCCGTCGAAATAGGGACCGAGGAACTGCCGATCGGCGGAAATCAGGTAACCACGTTCGCCTGTTTCCTGGTCGCGCAGCGCCGCCTGCAACTGGGCTGCCGCTACGCGCGCCGGCTGAATGTCGTCGGTCAGCTCGCGCGACACGTTGTCGGTGCGATTCAGCAACGTTGCACCGGCCAGCGCGCCGGCGAGCACCAGTAGGCCCATGGTCAACAGCACGAGGAATTGCCATCCCCGTACGGTGAGCTGTGATCCGCGCGCCGTCGGGAGGGATCTGAAGGCTCAGCACCGTGGCGAAGACGCCGTCTCCGGTGCGTTCGGCGTGCAGTACCCGCTCGAGCTGCGGCATCCGATCCGCGCCGTCAATGCCGGCGAATGTGAGCGTGCGCCAAGCGATCCGTAACGCCGCGCCCAGGGCCGCCTCGTCTGGCCCGTGCCCGGCGACGTCACCGATCAGGACATGGGTCACCCGGTCGGGAGTTTGTACGACGTCGTAGAAGTCCCCGCAGAGCAAGGCGCTCTCGCGGCTTGGCCGGTATCGGGTGACGATGTCGACACCTGGGTTGTCGAGCAGCAGCGGAGAGGGCAACAGGCCACGTTCGAGCAGCGCGTTCTCCCGGGCCCGAAGTTGGCTTGCGTGCAGGTCCGCGGAAATAAGCTCAGCACGTTTGCGCTCGATCGCGTAGAGCAGCGCACGCCGCAGCATTTCCGGTTCAACACGCCCTTTGACCAGGTAGTCCTGCGCGCCGGCCGCGACCGCGGAAGCCCCGAAGTACTCGTCGTTCAGTCCGGTCAACACGACGATCGGGACGGTGGCGTCACGTTTGGCGATGCGGTCGAGGGCGTCGATTCCGCTGGCGTCGGGCAGGTTCAGGTCCAGTAGGACGCAATCGGGGCGCGCGGACGCCAGCGCGCGCTCCGCGTGCGCCATCGACTGTGCCCATACCACCTCGATATCGGCGACCGCATCCGTGATCAGGTCTTCCACCAGCACCGCGTCGCCTCGGTCGTCCTCGACCAACAGCAGCGACAATGACTGCCAGTCCGGTGCCGGGTCTCTACCTGGCGCGCGCACGGAACACCACGTCCTTCACCTCACACCCCCTGGTCGTGGTATACCCGTTTGCTCAAGTAACGCGACGACCGACGGTAACCGGTACGCCACCAGTGCCCCACACCTGGCTCTGCACCCCCGATGTAAAGGTGGATCCTATTCGGTGAGGCTCAGCTTTTCCCACAGATCGTGAGTTTGCGTCCTGGAGTCATGCCGTGTCGGTCAGTGTGGTTCCCGTTGTTTCTGGGAGGAGTGCGGTGCAGCCGAGGCTGACACCGAAGTGCCCGAAAATGCTCGCACCCACGGGTCGGGAGAAGAACGCTGCCGCGAACGTTGCCAGCGACGCAATTGTGGCCATCGTCGGTCCCATATGGGGAAAGAATGGATCAGCGCAACAGTGCCCGCGACATCACCACGCGCTGAATCTGATTGGTGCCCTCGTAGATCTGGGTGATCTTGGCGTCGCGCATAAACCGCTCGACGGGGAAGTCGGTGGTATAGCCGGCGCCCCCGAACAATTGCACGGCGTCGGTGGTGACCTCCATCGCCATGTCGGAGGCGAAGCATTTCGACGCCGCCGAGATGAAGCCCAGATCCGGCTCACCGCGTTCCGCGCGCGCGGCGGCGGTGTAGACCATCAACCGCGCCGCTTCCACTTTCATCGCCATGTCGGCCAACATGAACTGCACGGCTTGGAAGGTGCTGATCGACTCGCCGAACTGCTTGCGGTCCTTGGTATAAGCGATGGCAGCGTCCAGCGCGCCCTGGGCGATACCGACGGCTTGGGCGCCGATCGTGGGACGGGTGTGATCCAGCGTGGCCAGCGCGGTCTTGAAGCCGGTACCGGGCTCACCAATGATCCGATCACCTGGGATGCGGCAGTTCTCGAAGTACAGCTCCGTGGTCGGTGAGCCCTTGATCCCAAGCTTCTTTTCCTTCGGACCGACGGTGAAACCCTCATCGTCCTTGTGCACTATGAACGCCGAAATGCCGCTGGCGCCCTTGTCCGGATCGGTCACCGCCATCACCGTGTACCAGGTCGACTTGCCGCCGTTGGTGATCCAGCACTTGGCACCGTTGAGAATCCAGTCATCCCCGTCGGCCTTGGCCCGGGTTCGCATCGACGCCGCGTCACTGCCGGCTTCGCGTTCACTCAATGCGTAGGACGCCATCGCCCCCTCGGAGGCCAGTGTCGGCAAGACCTGCTTCTTCAGCTCCTCGGAGCCCCGCAGGATCAGGCCCATGGTGCCGAGCTTGTTCACCGCGGGAATCAACGAGGCAGAAGCGTCGATGCGCGCCACTTCTTCGATCACGATGCAGGCGGCTACCGAGTCCGCGCCCTGACCGCCGTACTCCTCGGGAACGTGGACAGCGTTGAAACCGGACGCGTTCAGCGCCGCCAGCGCCTCTTCCGGGAACCGGGGCTGTTCATCGACCTCGGCGGCATACGGAGCGATCTCCTTTTCCGCCAATGCGCGGATCGCCGCCCGAAATTCCTGGTGCTCCTCGGGCAATTGGAACAGATCGAACGACGGGTTTCCGGCCCACCCAACCATCACGGCCTCCTTTTAGTCGCCGGTTAACTTACCCCGGAGCTCTTGCAGCGCGGCATCCTTCGCCCGCACGGTGTCGGCCAGCCGGTCCTGGAACGCAACGATCCGCGCCCGCAGCCCCGGGTCGGACGATCCAAGGATGCGCACGGCCAGCAAGCCGGCGTTGCGGGCGCCGGCGATAGACACCGTCGCCACCGGAACACCGGCCGGCATCTGCACGATCGACAGCAGCGAGTCGAGGCCGTCGAGCCGGGCCAGCGGCACCGGCACCCCGATCACCGGCAGCGGCGTCGCAGACGCGACCATGCCGGGCAGGTGAGCGGCGCCGCCCGCACCGGCGATGATCACCTCGATGCCGCGGTCAGCCGCGCGTCGGGCATAGTCGAACATCACTGCGGGCGTGCGATGCGCCGAGACCACCCGAACCTCGATCGGGATGTCGAACTCAGCCAGCGCCTGGGCGGCATCGGCCATCACCGACCAGTCGCTGTCGCTGCCCATGATCACCCCCACCCGGGGCTGTCGGGTCATATGCGCCGCTCCTCTCCCCCGCAAGCGGGTGGGGGTACCTCCCTCTGGGGGCGTGCCCCCACATCGCTCCGCTCTGCATCGTCGCCGGCGGCATGTGGATCCCATCCGTCCGTCCACTCTCCGCGTGACAACCAGTGTGCCGCCAGCTCGGCGCGCTCACACAGCCTCGTTGAGTCCGCTATGTGGGCACCGAGAAAGTTGACATGCCCGATCTTTCGACCGGGGCGTTCAGCCTTGCCGTAAAGGTGAACCCGGGCGTCGGGCATCCGGGAAAATAGGTGGTGCAGCCTCTCATCGAGGGTCATCGCGGTCATCGCCGGCTGCTGCGGGGCGCCCAGCACGTTGGCCATCACCGTCACCGGGGCGGTGGCATCGGTATCGCCGAGCGGGTAGTCCAGCACCGCGCGCAGGTGCTGCTCGAACTGGCTGGTTCGTGCCCCGTCCATGGTCCAGTGGCCGGAGTTGTGTGGACGCATGGCCAGCTCGTTGACCAGCAGTGCGCCGTCGGTGGTCTCGAACAGCTCGACCGCGAGCACGCCGACGACACCGAGTTCGGCGGCCACTCGCAGCGCCAGCTGCTGCGCCGCGGCGGCCAGGTCCTCGGGCAGCTCCGGTGCCGGCGCGATCACCAGCACGCAGATCCCGTCCCGTTGCACCGTCTGCACGACCGGCCACGCCGCACCCTGGCCGAACGGCGAGCGGGCCACCAGCGCCGACAATTCACGACGCAAGTGCACTTTCTCCTCCACCAGCACCGGCACGCCAGAGGCCAGGTACTCCCGTGCGATGTCACGGGCGTGCGCCAGGTCACGGGCCATCCGCACGCCTCGGCCGTCATAACCACCCCGGACAGCCTTGACCACGATCGGGGCGTCGACCCGACGAGCGAACTCGTCCAGCTCGTTGAGGCTGTCGGCAGTCTCGATGGCGGCGTAGCGCGGCACCGCGGCGCCCAGCGCCTCCAACCGCCGCCGCATCACCAGCTTGTCCTGGGCGTGCACCAGAGCTTGCGGCGGTGGTGCCACATTGATGCCTTCGGCGACCAGCTTGTCCAGTAGTTCGGTCGGGACGTGCTCGTGGTCGAAAGTCAGCGCGTCGGCTCCGGCCGCAACTCGGCGCAGATCTTCAAGATCGGTGTGCGAGCCGATCACCACATCGGGGGTGACCTGCGCAGCGGGATCGTCGGGGGCGGCGGCCAGCACCCGCAGGGTCTGCCCCAGCGCGATCGCGGCCTGATGGGTCATCCGGGCAAGTTGACCGCCACCGACCATGGCAACCAGCGGCGGGCGTTTACTCGGCACGGCCATCATTTTTTCATGGCGCCCGAGGGCGTGTTGACCGGCTGTGACACCCAATCGTTATGTACCATTTTGCGTCGATTTCGCGTCCATCCGTACACTGACGTGTTGTGTCCTTCGCCGATGCCACAATCGCGCGCCTGCCCCGGTTAATCCAACCTTATGCGGAGCGCCATCATGAGCTGATCAAGTTTGCGATTGTCGGCGGCACCACCTTCATCATCGACTCGGCAATTTTCTACACGCTGAAGCTGACGATTCTCGAGCCCAAACCGGTAACCGCCAAGGTCATCGCCGGCATCGTCGCGGTCATCGCGTCCTACGTCCTGAACCGGGAGTGGAGCTTCCGCGACCGCGGCGGCCGCGAGCGCCATCACGAGGCGCTGCTGTTTTTCGCATTCAGCGGTGTGGGGGTGCTGCTGAGCATGGCGCCGCTGTGGTTCTCCACCTACATCCTGCAGCTGCGCGTGCCAATGGTGTCACTGACCGTGGAAAACATCGCCGACTTCATCTCCGCCTACATCATCGGCAACCTGCTGCAGATGGGGTTCCGCTTCTGGGCGTTCCGGCGCTGGGTGTTTCCCGACCAGTTCGCCCGCAACCCCGACAAGGCACTGGAATCCGCCCTCACCGCGGGCGGCATCGCCGAAGTCTTCGAGGACACTTTCGAGGAGGGCGGCAACGTCACCCTGCTGCGCGCCTGGCGCAACCGCACCAGCCGGTTTTCTCAGCTGGGCGACTCGTCTGACCCTGTGTCGAAAACCTCGTGATATAGCAGCGCGTGCACCTGGCGCAGGCGCGGAATGTCGGGGAACTCCAGCGGATCTTGCGACGCGGATTCGATAATCAGCGTCCCGGTACGAAAGATCCGCTCCAAAAGCCGGTCCCGGAATTCCACACTGTTGATCCGCGCCATCGGGATGTCGATCCCGCTGCGGGTCAGCACTCCGTGCCGAAACATCACCCGCCGGTTGGTGACGACGAAATTGGTGGTCAGCCAGCTCAGAAACGGCCACAGCGTCAGCCAGCCGACGATCACCAGCCAGATCCCCCAGATGACCCCATTGATCACGTTCTTGGCGAGCTGCTCCCAATGCGTCGAGTTGACGTACCCCGAACCGAACGCCGCCAGCGCGGTCGCCAGGATGAGAACCGAGACGGGCCAGATCAAACGCTTCCAGTGCGGATGGTGATGCAGGACGACCTGCTCACCTTTGGCCAGAACATTCTCCGGATAGCCCACCCCCGAGACCTTAGCCGCAGGCCCGCCCGAGCTAGCGCAAATGCACCACGTCACCGGCTGAAACCACGACGGTTTCGCCCTCTGCTGCCACGCACAACTGACCCTGGTCATCGATGTCACGCGCGGTCCCGACGATCTCCTTGCCGCCGGGGAGCTGTGCGCGCACGCGTGACCCGATTGTCAGGCTCCGCGCCCGGTAGTCGGCGGCCAGCTGTGGGTCTGCGCCGCGTGCCGCGCGCCAGGCGGCGATCCGTCCCCCGAGCTCTCGCAACAAGCTGCGGACAAGTTGGTCCCGGTCGGGGGCCGCCACGCCGAGGTCGAGCAGCGAGGTCGCCCCGGGACTGCCGACCTCTTCGGGAGCCTGCGTGACGTTGAGTCCGACACCGACCACCACAACCGGCCGCGCGACCTCGGCCAGGATGCCCGCCAGCTTGCCGCCACCGACCAGGACGTCGTTGGGCCACTTGAGGCCCGCTTTGAACCCGGTCCGTTCAATCAGGGGGGCCACCGCGTCGAATACCGCCACACCGGCGGCCAGCGACAGCCAGCCCCACGTTGCGGCTGGGACGTCGACGACACTCACCCCGACCGACATCGTGATCTGCGCCCGAGGAGTGGCCGACCATCCGCGGCCGTGACGCCCACGACCGGCGGTCTGATGCTCGGCAATCAGCACCGCCCCGTCGATGTCGATACCCGACGCTGCCCGTGCCAGAAGGTCGGCATTCGTGGAACCGGTCTGCGCGACGACGTCCAGTTGCCGCCAGCCCAGCCCCGTCCCGATCAGCTCGGCACGCAGTGCGGCCGCGTCCAACGGTGACCTGAGCGCATCCCGGTCCATCACCCGCCCAGCCTAAGCACCCACCCGAGGGCTGCCGATAACATCGACTCCCATGACAAGCGTTACCGACCACACCGCGGAGCCCGCTGCCGAGCACACCATCGACATCCACACCACCGCGGGCAAGCTGGCGGAGCTGCACAAGCGCAGAGAAGAGTCACTGCATCCGGTCGGTGAGGCCGCCGTCGAGAAGGTGCACGCCAAGGGCAAGCTGACCGCCCGCGAGCGCATCTATGCCCTGTTGGACGACGACTCGTTCGTCGAACTCGACGCGCTGGCCAGGCACCGCAGCACCAACTTCAGCCTTGCCGAAAACCGCCCGCTCGGCGATGGCGTGGTCACCGGGTACGGCACCATCGACGGCCGCGACGTGTGCATCTTCAGCCAGGACGCCACAGTGTTCGGCGGCAGCCTCGGCGAGGTGTACGGCGAGAAGATCGTCAAGGTCCAGGAACTGGCGATCAAGACCGGCCGTCCGCTCATCGGCATCAACGACGGCGCCGGCGCGCGCATCCAGGAGGGTGTCGTCTCGCTGGGCCTGTACAGCCGGATCTTCCGCAACAACATCCTGGCCTCCGGCGTCATCCCGCAGATCTCGCTGATCATGGGTGCCGCGGCCGGTGGACACGTGTACTCCCCCGCCTTGACCGACTACGTGATCATGGTCGACCAGACCAGCCAGATGTTCATCACCGGACCCGACGTCATCAAGACCGTCACCGGTGAGGACGTCACCATGGAGGAGCTGGGCGGGGCCCACACGCACATGGCCAAGTCGGGTACCGCGCACTACGTCGCGTTGGGCGAGCAGGACGCCTTCGATTACGTTCGCGACCTGCTGAGCTACCTACCGCCCAACAACTTCACCGACGCGCCGCGGTATGCCGAGCCCGCACCCGAAGGCGCCATCGAGGACAACCTCACCGCCGAGGACCTCGAGTTGGACACGCTGATCCCGGACTCGCCCAACCAGCCTTACGACATGCACGAGGTGATCACCCGCATCCTCGACGAGGACGAGTTCCTCGAAATCCAGGCCGGTTATGCCCAGAACATCGTTGTCGGGTTCGGTCGCATCGAAGGCCGGCCGGTTGGGATTGTGGCCAACCAACCGACCCACTTCGCCGGCTGCCTGGACATCGACGCCTCGGAGAAGGCGGCCCGGTTCGTGCGGACCTGCGACTGCTTCAACATCCCGATCGTCATGTTGGTGGACGTTCCGGGCTTCCTGCCGGGCACCGGCCAGGAATACAACGGCATCATCCGGCGCGGCGCCAAGCTGCTGTTCGCCTATGGTGAGGCCACCGTCCCCAAGATCACCGTCATCACCCGTAAGGCCTACGGCGGCGCCTACTGCGTGATGGGCTCCAAGGACATGGGCTGCGACGTCAACCTGGCCTGGCCGACCGCGCAGATCGCGGTGATGGGCGCCTCCGGTGCCGTCGGCTTCGTGTACCGCCAGCAGCTGGCCGAGGCCGCCAAACGGAGCGAGGACGTCGACGAGCTGCGGCTACAGCTGCAGCAAGAGTACGAGGACACGCTGGTCAACCCCTACGTCGCCGCCGAGCGGGGATACGTCGACGCGGTGATCCCGCCGTCGCACACCCGCGGCTACATCGCCACTGCGCTACGCCTGCTGGAACGCAAGATCGCACACCTGCCACCCAAGAAGCACGGGAACATCCCGCTGTGAGTCGAACGAGCGGAGCGAACGAAGTGAGCGACGGGAGTGAGACGAACAATCCAGCTGCTGTGGAGTCGAACGAGACGAACGATTCAACAGCAGTGAGTGACGGGAACGAGACGGACGATTCAGCTATGACCGACAAGCAGCACCCACACGAGCCGCACATCCAGATACTCAAGGGGCAACCCACCGACGAGGAACTGGCCGCGCTGATCGCGGTGCTGGGCAGCGCCGCCGGTGGGCCCGAGCCAGCGCAGCCCGAGCACACC
The DNA here is from genome assembly GCA_963728815.1 of uncultured Actinomycetota bacterium. Classification (GTDB taxonomy): domain Bacteria; phylum Actinomycetota; class Actinomycetes; order Mycobacteriales; family Mycobacteriaceae; genus Mycobacterium. The sequence continues at coordinate 211,851 of CAVSLH010000001.1, read as the reverse complement.
CGCTGGGGGCTTCCGGTCGACAGGCTGCGCTACGCGATGTCCAACTACCAGCGAATCACGCTGCAGCAACGGTTACACATGCAGCAATGACCCGGGTGGTGCTGGGGTCCGCCTCTCCCGGCCGGCTCAAGGTGCTGCGCCAGGCCGGCGTCGATCCGCTGGTCATGGTCTCCGGCGTGGACGAGGATCTGGTCACCGCCGGTATCGGGTCAGACGTTTCGCCGAGTGACTTGGTATCCGCACTCGCCAGGGCCAAGGCCGAGGAGGTGGCCGGCAGGCTGGCCGGCATGGATCGCAACGTCGCCGCGGATTGCGTTGTCATCGGCTGTGATTCGATGCTCTACGTGAACGGCCGGCTATGCGGCAAGCCGCAATCCGTCGACGATGCCCGCCGACTTTGGCGGTCAATGGCCGGCCGCGCCGGCCGACTCCATACCGGCCACTGCGTTATCCGGCTGCTGAACAACGAAATTGTCCACTACCTTACGCAAACTTCAATCACTACAGTGCATTTCGGGACACCATCGCCTGATGATCTCGACGCGTACCTCGCATCGGGGGAATCGTTGCGGGTCGCAGGAGGATTCACTCTCGACGGCCTGAGCGGGTGGTTCATCGACGGTGTCGACGGCGACCCATCGGCCGTGGTGGGGATCGGACTGCCTGTGACGCGAACACTGCTGCACCGCGCGGGGCTCTCCATCGCCGCGCTGTGGGCGGCCAATCCGTCGTAACTTCGGCCTTAGAACACACGGATCGGCGCGGCGGGGGTGATGGCCGGCCCAGCGGCACCGGCGGCACCGGCGGGCTGCGGTGCGGCCTCGACGGGATGAACGGGCTGAAGTAGCAGGCGGGCCGCGGCCGCGCTGACGTCGTTCTTCGCCACGTGGTTCCGGCGAGGTCGCGATGAGTAGGCTTTCTGGTGTGCCGCTTCCCCCGGATCCAAGCCCCACCCTGTCGGCCTACGCGCACCCTGAACGGCTAGTCACCGCGGATTGGTTGTCTGGCAACATGGGCGCACCCGGTCTGGCGATCGTCGAATCCGACGAGGATGTCTTGCTCTACGATGTCGGTCATATTCCCGGCGCGGTGAAGGTCGACTGGCACACCGATCTCAACGACCCGAGGGTCCGCGACTACATCACCGGTGAGCAGTTCGCCCACTTGATGGACCGCAAGGGCATCGCCCGCGATGACACCGTGGTGATCTACGGCGACAAGAGCAACTGGTGGGCGGCCTACGCGCTGTGGGTCTTCACGTTGTTCGACCATCCCGACGTACGCCTGCTCAACGGCGGGCGTGACCTGTGGCTGGCCGAACGCCGGGATACCAGCCTAGAGGTGCCGACCAAGACGTCGACCGGCTATCCGGTCGTACAGCGCAACGACGAGCCGATCCGTGCGTTCAAAGACGACGTGCTGGCCATCCTCGGTACCCAGCCGCTGATCGACGTGCGCTCACCGGACGAGTACACCGGCAAGCGCACACACATGCCCGACTACCCCGAGGAAGGCGCGCTGCGAGCCGGCCACATCCCCACCGCCAGGTCGATCCCGTGGGGGAAGGCGGTCGACGAGACCGGCCGATTCCGCAGCCGCGAAGAGCTGGAAGAGCTGTACGGCTTCCTCGACCCGGACGACAACACCGTCGTGTATTGCCGCATCGGCGAACGGTCCAGCCACACCTGGTTCGTGCTCACGCACCTGCTGGGCAAGCCCGGGGTGCGTAACTACGACGGGTCGTGGACCGAGTGGGGAAACACCGTAAGGGTGCCGATCGTCGCAGGCGAAAGCCCGGGAGCTGTGCCCGCCAGATGACTCTTCCCGCGCCGCTGGCCGAGGTGGTGTCCGACTTCGCCGAAGTCCAGGGCCAGGACAAGCTGAAGCTATTGCTGGAATTCGCCGACGACCTGCCGGCCCTGCCCCAAGATTTGGAAGAAGCGGCGATGGAGCCAGTGCCCGAGTGCCAGTCCCCGCTGTTTCTGCACGTCGACGCGAGTGACCCGAACCGGGTGCGACTGCATTTCAGCGCGCCGGCCGAAGCGCCAACCACCCGTGGGTTCGCCTCGATTCTGGCCGCCGGCCTGGACGAACAATCCGCCGCTGACATCCTGGCCGTGCCCGAAGACTTCTACACCGATCTGGGCCTGGCTGCTCTGATCAGCCCGCTGCGGTTACGCGGAATGTCGGCGATGCTTGCCTGGATCAAGCGACGAGTGCGTGAGAGCGGTTGCGACCCGGCACCGCCTGGCCGGGCGCGCGGCGCGGCGCTTAGACTTCCCCCGACATCGTTGTAAGAAAATCTCTTAGACAACTCCGTCCGAAGATCAACAGGAGGCGCAGTGGCTAGTCACGCCAGCTCGAGGATCTCCAAGGTTCTCGTCGCCAATCGCGGCGAGATCGCTGTCCGGGTGATCCGCGCGGCCAAGGATGCGGGCCTGCCCAGCGTGGCGGTATATGCGGAGCCCGACGCCGAGGCCCCGCACGTAAAGCTGGCCGATGAGGCGTTCGCGCTCGGCGGTCAAACTTCGGGAGAGTCCTACCTGGACTTCGGCAAGATCCTCGACGCGGCTGCGAAATCAGGTGCCAACGCCGTCCACCCCGGCTACGGCTTCCTGGCGGAAAACGCAGGCTTCGCCCAGGCGGTCATCGATGCCGGGTTGATCTGGATCGGCCCCAGTCCGCAGTCGATTCGCGACCTCGGTGATAAGGTCACCGCCCGCCATATCGCGGCCCGCGCCCAGGCTCCCCTGGTACCGGGCACCCCCGACCCGGTCAAGGACGCCGATGAGGTGGTGGCGTTCGCCCAGGAGTATGGCCTGCCGGTCGCGATCAAGGCCGCCCACGGCGGCGGCGGCAAGGGCATGAAAGTGGCCCGCAGCATCGAAGAAATTCCCGAGCTGTACGAGTCGGCAGTGCGCGAGGCGACGGCCGCGTTCGGCCGCGGCGAGTGTTACGTGGAGCGCTACCTCGACAAGCCGCGCCACGTCGAGGCGCAGGTGATCGCCGACCAGCACGGCAACGTCGTCGTGGCCGGCACCCGGGACTGCTCACTGCAGCGCCGCTACCAGAAGCTGGTCGAAGAGGCGCCGGCGCCGTTCTTGACGGACGCGCAGCGCAAGGAGATTCATGAGTCGGCGAAGCGGATCTGCAAAGAGGCGCACTACCACGGGGCCGGCACGGTGGAATACCTGGTCGGTCAGGACGGCCTGATCTCCTTCCTGGAGGTCAACACCCGGCTGCAGGTCGAGCACCCGGTTACCGAGGAAACCGCAGGCATCGACCTGGTGTTGCAGCAGTTTGAGATCGCCAACGGCGAGAAGCTCGACATCACCGAGGACCCGACACCTCGCGGGCACGCCATCGAATTCCGGATCAACGGCGAGGACGCGGGACGCAACTTCCTGCCCGCACCCGGGCCGGTGACGAAATTCCACCCGCCCAGCGGCCCGGGTGTGCGACTGGACGCCGGTGTCGAGACCGGCTCGGTTATCGGCGGGCAGTTCGACTCGATGCTTGCCAAGCTGATCGTGCATGGCGCCACCCGCCAGGAGGCGCTGGCGCGCGCCCGGCGCGCGCTCGACGAATTCGAGGTCGAAGGCCTTGCCACCGTCATCCCGTTTCATCGTGCCGTGGTGTCCGATCCAGCGTTTATCGGCGACGACAGCGGCTTCTCGGTGCACACCCGCTGGATCGAGACCGAGTGGAACAACACCGTCGAGCCCTTCACCGGCGGCGAGCCCCTTGACGAAGAGGACGCCAGGCCCCGGCAGAAGGTGGTCATCGAGGTCGACGGCCGCCGGCTCGAGGTCTCGCTGCCCGCCGATCTCGCGCTATCCAACGGCACCGGCGGCGACTCGGCCGGTGTTATCCGCAAAAAGCCCAAGCCCCGCAAGCGGGGTTCGCACGCCGGCGCGACGGCCTCCGGTGACGCGGTAACCGCCCCCATGCAGGGCACCGTGGTGAAGGTCGCAGTCGAGGAAGGACAGCAGGTCGCCGTCGGGGCCCTAGTCGTGGTCCTCGAGGCGATGAAGATGGAGAACCCGGTCACCGCGCATAAGGGCGGCATCATCACCGGACTAGCGGTCGAGGCAGGCGCAGCCATCACCCAGGGCACGGTGCTCGCCGAGATCAAGTAGCCGGGCAATCAGGTCCGACCGTTTGTTGTCGGCCCGGCCCACCGCGGGTAGGGTTCGGAATAGGTTGAGTTCACAGCCGCCCGGAACAACGTCAGCAACGCGCCGGGGGAGGCGAATTCCCTGTCGCGACCGCTTCTACCGCGGCTGGCGTGATCCCCAGTACGAATCTCCATCTACTGATGGGAGTCAGCGATGACTGTGGCCCAATCTTGGCAAAGAAGTGGCACCGCCGAATTCACTGCTCGTCCAGGCCCGTCGGCCACCGTGATAACTGCACACGGTGAGCTCGACGCCGCCAACGCCAATGAACTCACCGATTACGTACAACGCTGTGTCCGCCGTTCCCGACGGGTGATCCTAGACCTGCGCGGCCTGGAATTCATTGGTACTGCCGGCTTTTCGGCTCTCCACCGGATCAACGTGGTGTGTTCGGCCGCGGGCGCGAACTGGGTTGTGGTACCGGGCCGAGCGGTATACCAGTTATTGCGCATCTGCGATCCCGACGGCACACTGCCGACCACCACGTCGCTACCTGAGTTGGTATCCGGGGCCGGAATCCAGGAGCCGCGACGTTTACTCGAGCTGGTCCCGCAGCCGCGCTAGTGACTTAGCCAAAAGCCGGGACACGTGCATTTGTGAGATACCGACCCGCTCGGCGATCTGCGTTTGTGTCATACTCTCGAAAAACCTGAGTACCAACACCATTCGTTCCCGCTCCGGCAGCGCCTCGAGCAAGGGACGTAACGCCTCCCGATTTTCGATCCGGTCTAGGCTGGCGTCCACGTCGCCCAGCGTATCCGCGATCGCGCGGGCATCGTCGTCATCGTTGCCGCCGCCGGCACTGTCAATGGACAGGGTGTTGTAGGAGCTGCCCGCCACCAGGCCCTCGACCACCTCGTCGCGGTCCATACCGAGTTCTGAGGCGAGTTCGGATGCAGTGGGTGCCCGGCCGAGCCGTTGCGACAGATCGGCGGTGGCCGTGCCCAGCCGCAGGTGTAGTTCCTTCAGACGCCGGGGGACCTTGACCGACCAGCTGTTGTCGCGGAAGTGACGTCGAACCTCTCCCATGATCGTGGGCACTGCGAACGAGACGAAATCCGACCCGGTCTCGACGTCGAAGCGCACTACAGCGTTGACCAATCCGACCCGCGCGACCTGAACCAAGTCGTCACGTGGTTCGCCCCGGCCCTCGAACCGCCGGGCTATGTGGTCGGCCAGGGGCAAGCACCGCTCTACGATCTTGTCTCGGTGGCGCTGGAATTCCGTTGAGTCGGCGGCGAAACCGGCCAGCTCACGAAACATCTCCGGGACATCGGCGTATTCGTTGGGGCGCGAACCGGAACCGCCGGCAGCTCGCGCCGTCACCTGCTGGAGGCCGCCCGTCGCGCCGTCAGGGTGATGCCGAACACACTGCCGGTTTCATCGGGGTCGCGACCGTCGTGGAAGGTCTGCACGTCGTCGGCCAACGAAGTCAGGACATGCCAGCTGAAGCTGCCCGGTGCCACCACATCGTGGGTGTCGCACGCCGCGGACGCCTCCACCACCAATTCGTCGTCTCGCGGATCGACCACCACGACGAGGGTTGCGTCCGGAGTGGCCGAGCGGATCAACCGGGTGCACACTTCGTCCACCGCGAGCCTCAGGTCCGCCACAGCATCGAAGTCCAGGTCCTCGAAGGTGCCGATCGCACCGACCAGCGTGCGCAGCATCGCCAGGTTCTCCAGGCGGGCAGCAACGTGCAGTTCGACGGCGCGCTGGCCTTGTTGGCGCTTGTTAGCGCGCGATTCCGCATCGGTCATGTGGTCTCCCGGCAACATCTGACTGACACTACGCCCTTCTTGGAGCCCGCCTTGGACGCTGCGTTCGAGTCGGTTAGTCATGATCGCCGCCGGGTATTCCACCGGATATGGACGATGCTGACCCGACCGACACGCTCCGGGCGCGCCGGTTGAGGCGCGTGACGGTAATCGCCGGGCTCACGCTGGTCATATTGATCGTGGTCGCAGTAGGCATCTATGTCGGTGCTTTCGTGATTCTGTCCCCCATGATGGGGTAACCACGCTAACGCAACATTGCCGGTACTCAATCATGGTCTAACCCTGATACCCATTCGACGCGGCGAATAACCCAGTAGGAGACCGGATGCAAGGCCGCGACAACATGTCCGGCGAGATACCCATCGTCGACGCCGTCGAACAGGACCAAGAAACCGCGCCCGAGCCAACCCCACCCCGCGAGGACAATCCGCCGATGGAGGCCGATACGCCGGACTGGCAGGAGCAGCTGCAGGAAGTCGTCGATGACGACCGCGAGGAGTATCGGGACTAGCGGCAGGGCGGGGTTTGGGGCGTGCACGGACGACTACGCGGGCATTTCGATGAGTCAACGCGGTTCTTAACAGTCCCAACCCCCGAGACCTACACTTATTGCCATGAGGCAAATTCTGCTGCGGGCAGTTGTGCTTCTGGGATCGTGGGCGACCGGACTGCTGGTGGCGGCCTGGGTTGTTCCCGGTGTTTCGGTGTCAGTGTCGGGGTTCATCGTCGCCGTGGTGTTGTTCTCGGTAGCGCAGGCGATCCTGTCGCTGTTGATCTTGAAGTTGCCCCGTGCATATGCGTCGCTGCTCCTCGGGGGCACCGGCCTGGCATTGACCCTCGTTGCGTTGAGTCTCGCCTCGGTATTAACTCACGGGCTCACCATCCGCGGCATTACATCCTGGATTGCCGCAACGATCGTGGTGTGGCTCGTGACAACGGTTGGGGCGATTTCGCTGCCCGAGGCGCTCGTTCGCGGTGCGGCCGGCTCGACCTGACCAAATCGAGGCAGCGGCACGCCAGAGCCGTGTATTCGCCTCACCGTGCAAATTCGGCTACAACCTCGGCAGCGTCGCGCGCAACCGCCTGCTACGCGAGCGCGTCACTGTCGGCTCATCCCGGATTCGGGGCGCCCTGGATGGCACGGAAATCCAGATCGCCATTCCGTGAGACCCTTTCAGAGCCGTAATGGTGAGATTCCGCGACCGGTAGGCCTCGTCGCCGCGGCCACGAGACGCTGGGGCGCAGCGCGGACAGCATCGACGATGTGACAAACTGCGCGCTCGCGGCACGCCGCCGGTGTTCGACGAGATGTACGCACCCTCGACGTTGGGTATCTTCTGCCGCGACTTCAGCTTCGTGGCGCTGTTGCTGGTAGTGATGACGATGACCGCACCGGCGGCGCTGCTGTAGGGCGGTCAACAGTATTCGCCGAGGGCTGAGCCGCTGGTCAGCGGCGAAGTTGTGAGTTTCGCCAGGTCCGCCGAATGAGTAGCATTCTGTTATCTCGTCCGACGACGGAGGGAGCGGTGATGGGAGACAGGCATCACGATCCGACGGATCATTTCAGGACCACGCAACCGCACGCCGGTATCACGATGAAGGACAACCTCTTCTGGCCCGGGTTCATCCTGCTAGCCGTCGCATTGGGCGGGCTGATCAGCGCTACGGCTGCCGCCGCCTACCGACATTACGAGTGGCTCGCCACGACGGGGCTCGTCGCCGTGCTCGGAACGGTCGCCGGGGCGCTATGGTTCGTGGTGGAGCGTCGCCGCGTGACCCGCATCGACGAGCAGTGGCACGTCGCAGACGCCGAAAGTCCGCCGCGCAGCGCGCTGCCAGCTAAGAGCCGACCCGCAATTCAGTGAGGGTCTTGAGCGATTCGAGCGTGTAGTTGATGCTGGTCAACCGCCCAGTGCCGGGCCGGCGATCGGGGGAGCACCCATGGACAGCGTCACCACCATCAGCGTCAACAAAAACCAGCCGGCGCCGTGCCATCCCCACCACGTGCCTTCGTCGCGCCACACGCGGTAGGTGCGCAGGAAAGCCCACAGCCCCGCGACCAACAAAATCAGCGGTCCCCCGAACGCCAGCAGCGTCCGCTCCGGCGGGCCACAGGCCACCGTGTCGACGCCGGTTCCCCCACAGGTGCTGACCCACGCCGCGGCCATGATGACGAAGCCGACGCCGAGGGCTGCGGCAATGACTGCGAAGCGGATGGCGGCGCGGACCTCGCCGTCCTCCTGCCCCAAGCGATCACCACCTGATCGCTGACCTACTTTCTGCATCCTCAACCTCGTATCCCGCATCCGGCTGCTCTTGGTCCATCGCTAGCTAAATCGATTTGGTTACCGCATTTATTACATTTAGCTGCCGCCTGCTCCGAATACCCGCCATAAACCAAGGTAAACCGCTTGGGCCCTAAGTCACAGCCCTCAACGCGCCGCGCACGCCGGCTACCGCCGCGTCGATGTCGTCGTGCGAAACGGTCAGTGCGGGACGGAACCGCACGCCGTCTTTACCGGCGGGCAGCAGGATCACGCCACGTCGCCACAACTGGCGGATCAACTCGTCGCGATCGGCTGTGGTCGGCAAACTGAACGCACACATCAATCCGCGGCCACGGGGGTCGAGAACCACCGCCGGGAAGTCATCGGCAAGCTCGTCAAGCCGGGCGCGCAGGTAGCGGCCCTGCTCGGCTGCACGCTCGAACAGGCCGTCGGCCTCGATCACCTCCAGGATGCGGCGGGCGCGCACCATATCGGCGAGATTGCCGCCCCACGTCGAGTTGAGCCGCGAGGCGACCGCGAACACGTTGTCGGCGATCTCGTCGACCCGGCGGCCCGCCATCACTCCGCACACCTGCGTCTTCTTACCGAACGCCACGGCATCGGGTTCAACGCCCAATTGTTGGTAGGCCCAAGGGGTTCCGGTCAACCCGCAGCCGGTTTGCACCTCGTCGAAAATCAGCAGGGCGTCGTATTCGTCGCATAGCTCACGCATCGCCGCGAAAAACTCAGGCCGAAAGTGGCGGTCGCCGCCCTCGCCTTGAATGGGTTCGGCCAGAAAGCACGCGATGTCGTGCGGGTGCGCCTCGAACGCCGCCCGGGCCTGGCGCAGCGACTCGGCTTCCAGCGCGTACATGTTGGCTCCCGGCCGAATAAACGGCGCGTCGATGCGCGGCCAGTCGAATTTAGGGAAGCGGGCCACAGTGACCGGGTTGGTGTTGGTAAGCGACAGGGTGTAGCCGCTGCGGCCATGAAATGCCCCGCGCAAGTGCAGCACCCGCGCCCCGAGCGCCGGGTCGATGCCGTGTGTCTCGTTGTGCCGGCTCTTCCAGTCGAACGCGACCTTGAGCGCGTTCTCCACCGCCAGTGCGCCACCATCGACGAAGAACAGATGCGGCAGCGCCGGGTCGCCCAGGACTTGAGCGAAGGTCTCGACGAACTGGGCCATCGCCACCGAGTACACATCGGAGTTGCTGGGCTTGTTCAGCGCGGCCTGCATGAGTTCGGCGCGGAACTCCTCGTCGTCGGCCAACGCCGGGTGGTTCATACCCAGCGCCGACGAGGCAAAGAACGTGAACATGTCGAGATAGCGCCGGCCGTTGCGGGCGTCGACCAGATAGGAGCCGGCGGAGCGGGTCAGATCGAGCACCAGGTCAAAACCGTCGGCCAGAATGCTGCGCGCCAGCACCTCATGGACCTGGTCGGGTTCTGTTAGCCGATCGGCGAGCGCAAAGGGGTTCAGGACGGCAGTCACGACGCCATGATAGCGTAATTTTTACGAAATCCTGACGTGGTTGCAGGAATGATTAAGGTATATACTGCCTGTCGCTGTAAAAAGTATTAAGGATGATGGTGCTTCGAGTCTGGACGTTCGCCGTTGTCCGAATCCGTTGCAGCAGATCCTCGAGCGTCCGCGCGGACTCGACGCGCACCAGCAAGATGTAGCTTTCTAAGCCGGCCACCGAGTGACACGACTCGATCTCCTCGATGTGTTCCAGGCGGGCGGGCGCATCATCGGGTTGAGACGGATCAAGAGGAGTGATGGCCACGAACGCCGACAGCAGGTGCCCGACCGCCTCCGGGTTGATCCGTGCGGAATACCCCGATACCACGCCGCGAGACTCCAAGCGACGCACCCGCGACTGGACCGCCGAGACCGACAGGCCGGCGCGCGCGGCCAACTCCGACAAGGTGGCACGTCCGTTAGCGACCAGCTCGCGCACCAGGATCCGGTCGATATCGTCGAGCGTCTCACCCATGGCCGGAGACTATCGCAGTGACGGCGCACCATGAGCCAAGCGAAAAAGCTGGCGGCATGGCAGCTGCGTGCGCAATTCGCTGCCGGGCTGTCGGCCATGTACGCCGGCGAGGTGCCCGCATACGCCACGCTGGTCGCGGTGAGCGGACAGGTCAACGCCGATTACGTGGCACGCCATTCCGGTGCCGAACGGCTGGGCTCGCTGCAGCGGGTCACCGCTGAGCGGCATGGCGCCATCCGGGTCGGCAGCCCGGCGGAACTGGCCGCCGTCGCCGACCTATTCGCGGCGTTCGGCATGGTTCCGGTCGGCTACTACGATCTGCGGTCCGCTGAATCGCCAATTCCGGTGGTGTCCACAGCTTTTCGACCGATCGACGCCGACGAGCTGGCGCGCAATCCGTTCCGGGTGTTCACGTCGATGCTGGCCACCCGCGACCCCCGGTACTTCGATGCCGGCCTGCGTACCCGCGTGGAGGCTTTCCTCGCGCGCCGCCAACTGTTCGACCCCGCATTGCTGGCCCAGGCGCAGATGATCGCCGCCGACGGCTGCTGCGCTGCCGATGAGGCGCAGGCCTTCATCGCTGCGGCGGTGGCAGCATTTGCGCTCTCGGGCGAACCGATCGAGAAGTCCTGGTACGACGAGTTGTCGCGGGTGTCCGCAGTGGCCGCCGACATCGCCGGTGTCAGCTCGACCCATATCAACCATCTGACCCCGCGAGTCCTCGACATCGACGATTTGTACAGCCGGATGACCGAGCGCGGCATCACCATGATCGATGCCATCCAGGGCCCGCCCCGAACCGACGGACCCGCCGTGCTGTTGCGCCAAACCTCTTTTCGCGCACTCGCCGAACCATGCCTGTTTCGCTCGGCGGACAGCAGTGTTACCGAAGGGACGCTGCGGGTGCGGTTCGGCGAAGTCGAGGCGCGCGGTGTCGCGCTCACCCCGAAGGGCCGCGAACGCTACAACGCCGCCATGGCCGCACCGGACCCCGCTCAGGTGTGGAGCCAACACTTCCCATCGACCGATGCGGAGATGGCCGCCGAGGGGTTGGCCTACTACCGCGGCGGCGACCCGTCGGCGCCCATCGTCTACGAAGACTTCCTGCCAGCGTCGGCGGCGGGCATTTTCCGCTCCAACCTTGACCGCGACAGTACCGCCGGCCACGTCGCCGATGATTCTGGTTATGACATCGGTTGGCTGGCCGGGGCCATCGGCCTCGACATTCACGACCCGTACGCGCTGTACGAAGCACTCTCCCAGGAGGCACCGACATGAGCATGCCCACCGCCGACGAGTTGCGCGCCCGGGTGAACAAAGCCCTCGAAGCGATCGGCAGCTCGAACGGAGCTGACGTCAGTCTCGACGAGCCGGGTGGGCACGGCCTGCCCGCCAGCACACCGATCACCGGCGAGGTGCTGTTCACCGTCGGGCAAACCACACCCGCGCAGGCCGATCGCACGATCGCCGATGCCGTCCAAGCGTTTTCAGCGTGGCGAAGCACACCGGCCCCGGTGCGCGGCGCACTGGTGGCCCGGCTCGGCGAGCTGCTCGCCACACACAGGAACGACCTCGCCACACTGGTGACGGTCGAGGTAGGAAAGATCACCTCCGAGGCGCTGGGCGAAGTGCAGGAAATGATCGACGTCTGCGGATTCGCCGTCGGCCTGTCGCGCCAACTCTACGGCCGAACCATCGCGTCTGAGCGCGCCGGTCATCGGCTGATCGAGACCTGGCATCCGCTCGGTGTGGCGGGCGTGATCACCGCGTTCAACTTCCCGGTTGCGGTCTGGGCGTGGAACACCGCGATAGCACTGGTTTGCGGGGACACGGTGGTGTGGAAGCCCTCGGAGCTGACGCCGTTGACGGGCCTGGCCTGCCAGGCGCTGATCGGCCGGGCCGCCGCTGACGTCGGGGCGCCGTCCGCGGTGAGCGGCCTGGTTCTGGGCAGCCGCGACCTTGGCGAGCAGCTGGTCGACGATCCCCGGATCGCGTTGTTGTCCGCAACCGGTTCGGTGCGGATGGGTCAGCAGGTCGGTCCCCGCGTCGCTCGGCGCTTCGGGCGGGTGCTGCTGGAATTGGGCGGCAACAACGCGGCCATCGTGACGCCGTCGGCCGACCTGGACCCGGCGGTGCGCGCCATTGTGTTCGCCGCCGCAGGCACCGCCGGTCAGCGCTGTACCAGCCTGCGCCGGCTGATCGTGCACCGCTCGGTGGCCGACGATGTGGTGGCGCGCGTCGTCTCCGCCTGCCGGCAGCTGCCGATGGGCGATCCGTCGGCCCCGGGCACGCTCGTCGGCCCACTCATCCACGAGACCGCCTACCGCGACATGGTGGGCGCGCTGGAACAGGCACGCGTCGACGGCGGCGAGGTCGTCGGCGGAGAGCGCCAAGATTACGGCCTCCCGAGCGCCTACTACGTTGCGCCCGCCGTGGTTCGGATGCCGTCGCAAACCGCCATCGTGGCGACCGAAACGTTCGCACCGATCCTCTATGTGCTGACCTACGACGACCTCGACGAGGCAATAGCACTCAATAACGCTGTACCACAAGGACTTTCGTCGGCGATCTTCACCACCGACCTGCGGGAGGCCGAGCGCTTTCTGGACGGATCCGACTGCGGTATCGCCAACGTCAATATCGGCACGTCGGGCGCCGAGATCGGCGGCGCGTTCGGCGGCGAAAAGCAAACCGGCGGCGGGCGGGAATCTGGTTCGGACGCGTGGAAGGCATACATGCGGCGCGCCACCAACACCGTCAACTACTCGAGCGAATTACCGCTGGCCCAGGGCGTGGAGTTCGGCTGAGCGCGGCTGGCGGGAAACTTAATCGCCATGAGTACTATCTGACACATGGTGACAGCCAGGAGGCGGCTATCCCCTGAGGATCGGCGCGCCGAGCTGCTCGCTCTGGGGGCAGAGGTATTCGGGAAGCGGGCGTATGACGAGGTCCGCATCGATGAGATCGCTGAGCGCGCCGGAGTGTCGCGGGCGCTGATGTATCACTACTTCCCGGACAAGCGCGCGTTCTTCGCCGCGGTTGTCAAGGACGAGGCTGATCGGCTGTACGCGGCCACCAACAACCTGCCTCCCGCCGGCATGACGTTTTTCGAAGAGATCCGGACCGGCGTGCTGGCCTATATGGCCTACCACCAACAGAATCCGGAGGCCGCGTGGGCCGCGTATGTCGGTCTCGGCCGGTCCGACCCGGCTCTGCTCGGCGTCGAAGACGATGCCAAGAACCGCCAGATGGAACACATCATGACCCGTATCGGCGAGTTCGTGAGTGCGATCCCGGGACAGACCCTGGAACCGGATGTCGAGCGGGACCTGCGGGTGATCCTCCATGGCTGGCTGGCACTCACCTTCGAGATATGCCGTCAGCGGATCATCGACCCCACGACCGACGCCAACCGGCTCGCCGACGCCTGCGCGCACGCGCTGCTGGACGCGATCGCCCGGGTGCCGGAAATTCCCGCCGAACTGTCCGAAGCGGCGATGGTCACCGCGCGGGATATACCGCAATAGTCAGCTGGTGGATGTTTCTGTCGGTCCCCGTTGGCACCATGGCTAGGTGAGCACCGCGCCGTCTGACCCCCATGACCCGTTAGGCGGGTTCAGCGCGATCACCCGCGAATGGTTCACCAGCACGTTCGCCGCGCCCACCACGGCCCAAGCCAGCGCCTGGACCGCTATCGCCAAGGGCGATGACACCCTGGTCATCGCGCCGACCGGCTCAGGTAAGACGCTGGCCGCGTTCCTGTGGGCCCTGGATAGTCTTGCCGGTCTCGCCGGCTCCGCCGACCGGCGTGCGGGCACCCGGGTGCTGTACGTGTCGCCGCTCAAGGCGCTGGCGGTCGACGTCGAGCGCAACCTGCGTACCCCGCTGGCGGGGCTCACTCGGATCGCCGAGCGCCGCGGTCTGCCCGCACCCGACATCAGCGTCGGGGTCCGCTCGGGTGACACCCCGCCCGCGCGCCGCCGCCAGCTCGTCGCCCAGCCGCCCGATGTGCTGATCACCACTCCCGAGTCACTGTTTCTGATGCTGACTTCGGCTGCCCGCGCGACCCTGGCCGGCGTGCAGACCGTGATCGTCGACGAGATTCACGCCATCGCGGCCGGCAAGCGCGGCGCGCACCTGGCGCTTTCGCTGGAACGGCTGGACGACCTGCGTGAAGGGCAGCCCGCACAGCGCATCGGGTTGTCGGCGACCGTGCGTCCCCCTGAGGAGCTCGCGCGGTTCCTGTCCGGACAATCGCCGACGACCATCGTGGCTCCCCCGTCAACCAAGTCCGTCGAGCTCACCGTGCAAGTGCCGGTGCCCGATATGGCCAACCTGGCCAACAACACCATCTGGCCCGATGTCGAGGCGCGGCTGGTCGACCTGATCGAATCGCATAGTTCGACCATCGTGTTCGCCAATTCGCGACGGCTGGCCGAGCGACTTACCGCACGGCTCAACGAAATTCACGCCGAACGCACTGGGGTCGCACTCGCGCCGGAGGCTAACCCGCAGGTTGCCGGCGGGGCGCCGGCGCACATCATGGCCAGCGGCCAGAGCTTCGGTGCGCCCCCGGTGCTGGCCCGCGCCCACCACGGTTCGGTCAGCAAGGAGCAGCGCGCCCTGGTCGAAGAGGACCTCAAACGCGGGCAGCTCAAGGCGGTGGTGGCGACCTCGAGCCTGGAACTGGGCATCGACATGGGCGCGGTCGACCTGGTGATCCAGGTGGAGGCGCCGCCGTCGGTGGCCAGTGGGCTACAACGCATCGGGCGGGCCGGACATCAGGTCGGCGAGATCTCGCACGGGGTGCTGTTCCCCAAGCACCGCACCGACCTGATCGGCTGCGCGGTCAGCGTGCAGCGAATGCTCGCCGGCCAGATCGAGACAATGCGGGTGCCCGCCAACCCGCTCGACATCCTGGCCCAACACACCGTAGCGGCGGCTGCGCTGGAGCCGCTGGACGCCGAGCGGTGGTTCGACACGGTGCGCCGCAGCGCCCCGTTCGCGACGCTGCCGCGCAGCGTCTACGAGGCCACCCTGGACCTGCTGTCCGGCAAGTACCCGTCCACCGAGTTCGCCGAGCTGCGACCGCGACTGGTCTACGACCGCGACATCGGCACGCTGACCGCGCGGCCCGGTGCGCAGCGGCTGGCCGTCACCTCCGGCGGCGCCATCCCCGATCGCGGACTTTTCACTGTCTACCTGGCTACCGAGGCCGAAAAGCCTTCGCGGGTAGGCGAACTCGACGAGGAAATGGTCTACGAGTCCCGTCCCGGCGATGTCATCTCGCTGGGCGCCACCAGCTGGCGGATCACCGAGATCACCCATGACCGGGTGCTGGTGATACCCGCGCCGGGTCAGCCGGCCCGGCTGCCGTTCTGGCGCGGCGACGATGTGGGCCGCCCGGCCGAGCTCGGCGCCGCACTCGGCGCGTTCACCGGCGAGCTGGCCGGCCTGGACCGCGACGCGTTCGACAAGCGTTGTACGGGTTTGGGTTTCGACGACTACGCGACCGACAACCTGTGGGGGCTGCTGGACGATCAGCGGGCCGCCACCGCGGTGGTACCCACCGACACCACCCTGCTGGTCGAGCGATTCCGCGACGAGCTGGGCGACTGGCGGGTGATCTTGCATTCGCCGTACGGGCTGCGGGTGCACGGACCGCTCGCGCTGGCGGTGGGCCGGCGGCTGCGCGAACGCTACGGCATCGACGAGAAGCCGACAGCCTCCGACGACGGCATTGTGGTGCGATTGCCGGACACTTTGGAAGACACCCCGCCGGGCGCTGAGTTGTTCGTGTTCGACGCCGACGAGATCGACCCGATCGTCACCGCCGAAGTGGGCGGTTCAGCGCTGTTCGCGTCGCGGTTCCGGGAATGCGCGGCCCGGGCTCTGCTGCTGCCCCGCCGACACCCCGGCCGCCGCTCGCCGCTATGGCACCAGCGTCAGCGCGCCGCCCAGTTGCTGGAAGTGGCCCGCAAATACCCCGACTTCCCCATCGTGCTGGAGACTGTCCGGGAATGCCTGCAAGACGTCTACGACGTCCCCGCGGTAGTCGAAGTGATGGCCGGCATCGCCCAGCGCCGGGTCCGGGTACTGGAAGCCGAAACCGCCAAGCCCTCACCGTTCGCGGCGTCGCTGTTGTTCGGTTACGTGGGCGCCTTCGTGTACGAGGGCGATACCCCGCTTGCCGAGCGCCGCGCCGCGGCGCTCTCGCTGGACAGCACGCTGTTGGCCGAGCTGCTTGGCCGCGTAGAGCTGCGCGAGCTACTCGATCCCGAGGTCATCGCCGCCACCGGCCGCCAGCTGCAGCACCTGTCGGATGACCGGGTGGCCCGCGATGCCGAGGCGGTCACGGATCTGTTGCGACTGCTGGGACCGCTAACCGAAGACGAGGTCGCCGCCCGGGCCAGCGTATCCGACGTCGGCGGCTGGTTGGAGGGCTTGCGCGCCACCAGGCGCGCGCTCACGGTGTCGTTCGCCGGCCGCAGCTGGTGGGTGGCCGTCGAAGACATCGGCCGGCTGCGCGACGGGGTCGGGGCCGCGGTTCCCGTCGGCGTCCCGGCCACCTTCACCGAGGAGGTGGCCGACCCGCTGGGCGAGCTGCTGGGCCGCTACGCGCGCACCCACACCCCGTTCACCACCGCGCAGGCCGCAGCCCGGTTCGGCCTGGGACTGCGGGTGACGGCTGATGTGCTCGGCCGGCTGGCCGACGACGGCCGGCTGGTGCGCGGCGACTTCGTCGCCGCCGGCGAGGTATCAGGTGGGACCGGCGGCGAGCAGTGGTGCGACGCCGACGTGTTGCGCATTCTGCGGCGGCGTTCGCTGGCCGCGTTGCGCGCCCAGGTCGAGCCGGTCAGCACCGCCGCCTACGCGCGATTCCTGCCGGCCTGGCATCGAGTGGGCGCCTCTGGTTCTTCGGGTCACTCAGGTCTTGACGGACTCGCGTCCGTGATCGATCAGCTGGCCGGTGTTCGGATGCCGGCCTCGGCGATCGAACCGCTGGTGCTGGCCCCACGGGTCCGCGACTACTCCCCGGCGATGCTCGACGAGCTGCTCGCAACCGGGGAGGTCACCTGGTCAGGCGCCGGGTCGATCTCGGGTAGTGACGGCTGGATTGCTCTGCACGCCGCCGATTCCGCGTCCTTGACGCTGACCGCGCCCGCCGAGATCGACTTCACCGACACGCACCGGGCGATACTGGACACACTGGCGGGAGGCGGCGCGTACTTCTTCCACCAACTCGCACAGGACGGGCTCGCTGAGTCGGCGCTCAAAGCCGCGCTGTGGGAACTGATCTGGGCCGGCTGGGTCACCGGCGACACGTTCGCACCGGTGCGGGCCATGCTCGGCGGCGGCGCGGGAACCCGCAAGCGCTCCACCCCCGCGCACCGCGCACATCGCCCACCACGGTTGAGCCGATACAGCGTCGCGCGTCCCCAGTCCCGCAGCACCGACCCGACAGTGGCCGGCCGGTGGTCCGCCCTGCCTGCGCCCGAGCCGGATTCCACGCTGCGGGCGCACTACCAAGCCGAGCTGCTGTTGAAGCGCCACGGTGTGTTGACCAGAGGCGCGGTGGCGGCTGAGAGTGTGCCCGGCGGGTTCGCGACGCTCTACAAGGTGCTGAGCACGTTCGAGGAAGCCGGCAGGTGCCAGCGCGGCTATTTCGTCGAGTCGTTGGGAGGCGCCCAGTTTGCCGTCGCATCGACCGTCGACCGGCTGCGCAGCTACCTCGACGACCCAGGCTCTTTCAAAGACCCGGAACGGCCGGAATACCGGGCGGTCGTGCTGGCAGCCGCCGACCCGGCGAACCCCTACGGCGCGGCACTGCCCTGGCCCACCTCGAGCGGTGAAAGCCCGGGCCCCGGGGCCCGGCCAGGCCGCAAAGCCGGGGCGCTCGTGGTGCTGGTGGACGGCGAGCTGGCCTGGTTCCTCGAGCGCGGCGGGCGATCCCTGCTGACATTCACCGACGATCCCGCGGCCGACCACGCGGCAGCCATGGCACTGGCCGATCTGGTCGCCGCCCGGCGCGTCACGTCGATCCTGGTGGAGCGCGTCAACGGGCTGCCGGCATTGCAGCCGCGCGCCGGCGGGCGGGAGTCGACGGCGCTGACCGGGCTGTCGGAAGCCGGTTTCGTCCGCACACCGCGCGGGTTGCGGCTGCGATGAGCAATGCCAGAGGGTGACACGGTCTGGCACACCGCGGCCACCCTGCGACAGCACCTGGCCGGTCGCACACTGACACGCTGCGATATCCGCGTGCCACGATTTGCCACCGTCGACCTCACCGGGCAAGTGGTGGACGAGGTGCTCAGTCGGGGTAAGCACCTGTTCATCAGGGTCGGGCCGGCCAGCATTCACTCGCATCTGAAGATGGACGGCAGCTGGCGGGTCGGCAACCATCCGGTGCAGGTGGATCACCGGGCACGAATCATCCTGGAAGCCAGTGACATCCGCGCAGTCGGTGTCGACCTGACGGTGCTGGATATCCTCGACCGGGCCCATGACGGCGACGTGGTCGCGCACCTGGGACCTGATCTGCTGGGCCAGGACTGGGACCCCCAGGTTGCCGTCGCCAACCTGACGGCACTCCCGGACCTACCGATCGCCGAGGCGCTGCTGGACCAGCGGGTATTGGCCGGGATCGGCAACGTCTACTGCAACGAACTGTGTTTCGTCAGCGGACATCTGCCAACCGCGCCGGTCAGCGATGTCACCGACCCGCGTCGCCTGGTCACCCGAGCCCGGGACATGCTGTGGGCCAACCGCTTCCGTTGGAACCGCTGCACCACAGGCGACACCCGGGCCGGCCGGCAGCTGTGGGTCTACGGCCGAGCCGGCCAGCCTTGCCGCCGCTGTGGCACCCGCATCAAGTACGACGACACCGCTGAGCGGGTGGCGTACTGGTGTCCGGCCTGCCAACGCTGAACGCCCACGGCATGTCCGTCACGTTACCGATCGCCCCCGCGGGCTTCGGCCGCGCCGAGGGCTTCGCGGGGGCGATCGGGGCATGCAATGATCGCAGTGTCAGCGGCCTGGCTTGCCGTCAGCAACACTGGCGCTTCTGCTCAGCGGAGAGGTTCAGAAAGGACGACCACCCAAGTGCGTTCGCCCAGCCCTGTGCGATCACTATTGGCCGGCCTTGTCCTGGTGGTCGCGCTGCTTAGCCTCGTGGCAGTAGCAGCCCCGGCCGCTCATGCCGACGCGGTCGATGACACATTCCTGTCGGCGCTGAAGTCCAAGGGCATCACCTTCGCGTCACCGCAAGCCGCGATCGTTGCCGGTCATGAGGTCTGCGATGAACTTGATCTCGGTAGGCAGAAGAGCGACGTCGCGTCTGACGTGACGAAAAACAGTAATCTGGACGGCTACCACGCCGGGTTTTTCGTCGGCGCCAGCGTTGCTGCGTTCTGCCCGAGGCATGCCGGGTAGACCTGGCACCATCCGCGTAGCGCGCAATCCGAGACCCGCGCTCGTACACTCGGGTAACGGCTATTACGGAGAACCATTAGTGATCACGAAAGTATTGTTCAGCGCCGCGATCGCGCTCGGGGCTGCGGTGGGGGTAGCAACACCGGCCAGCGCTGACCCTAGCTTGTTCGGAACTCTCAGCTGTAGCTGCGAGGCGGTCTTGGATGGCGGGGCTGCTGTCACGGACCAAATGAATCTAGGAATCCAGAGCGGTCTCGCTTATCTACCAGGCATCCCGGGGCCGGCAGCAATCTTCAGTCCACGCTCGGCCACGGGTAATCACCTGTTCAGCCTGCCGCGCCCCGTCGACTTGCGAGCTGCCGCGCGGGATCGCTCATCCCGCTGATGGCGGTCGGGGCATCACCGTCCCCTTGAGCTCCGCGCCAAATGCAATATCTTCGTACTTTTGCTGCTTCCGTTTGCGCCAACCACTGCCTGCCGAGATCGGTGGCGGCATCAAAGGCGGGAGCATGGGCAACCCGGATTCCCCCGGAGGAAGCGGCGATACCGCCGACGCGAGTTGGACTGGCGCTTGCGAAGCGGGCAACAGCCCCACCACAGCGGGCGGCGCGGTCAGCTTGCCCAAAGACACTCCAACACCTATCGCCGCCGTGGGTTCTGCTGACAGTCCAGCGGCGCCTAACGCACCCAACGCTCCGGACCCCGGGGCTCCCAGGGCCGCCTGACCCTCCGACAGACCCTGGCCAACTTCGCCGCCCACACTCTGGAGTGCCTGGGCCGAAGTGGCCTGGGCCAGATAGCTGAGCATGTTGATCGGAAATCCGGACGATATGAACTGGTTCGCATAGGTGTTCGCCAGCCCAAACCAGCCGGCCTGGGGGTCGAAGCTTTCGATCGACGCCAATATCGAAGACAGCGGAGAGGTGGCAGCGGGCGTCGCAGAAGTGGTAGCGGCGGGCGCCACACTGGCTTGAGCGGCCGCCCCCGCCGGATCAGCAATCGGAGGCGGCGACGAGAACTGGGGCAGCGTGGCAGCTTGTGCCGAGGCTGCCTCATAGCGATTCATCGCCGCCGAGTTGTTCGCCCACATGCCCTCGTACTGGGCTTCGGTTTCGCCGATAGCCGCAAGGTTTTTGCCGAACTGGTTAGTGGCTAGCAGCTGCGCCAGCCGCGTCCTGTTGGCACTGACCTGTGAGGGAGGAACCACCGCCGCACGGACGGAGTTAAATGCCGCTGCGGCGGCCTGTGCCGAAGAGGCTATCTGCTGACACTGCTGCGCGGTGGTGCGCAACCAAGTGAGGTAGGGCTCGACAGCCTGGGTCATCGCCAACGAGGACGGACCATGCCAGGCCCCAGTCAGTGACGACAACGCCGCGACATTGATGCCGGCCGATTCTTCCAAATTGGTGGCGAGCCGCTGCCAAGCACCGGAAGCCTCGATCAGTGATTCCGCACCGGGTCCCGAGTGGATCAGCGCAGAGGTGACCTCGGGGGGCAATGTTATGAACTCCATGACACCCCACATTGACCAACGTGAGAAAACTTTTGGAACATTGCGTTGACTAAGCTGGAAAAACCCCTGGAACATTGAGCATCGACGCCGCCATCCGGCCGAACAATTCCGATCTGCCGGGTGAAGACTAATCCCGGGCGTGCGTCAGGAAAAACTGCGCAATGACTTCCGATGCGTCGAAAGCACGTGTGGTGGGACCGATGATCGCTTTGGGCAGATATTGCTTGCCGCCCGGCCATGTGTGCCCGCCGTTGTCGATCCGGTAGAAGACCACTTCGGTGGACGCCGCACATGCGGTGGAATCAAAGCGGCGAACGAAGGTCCCGTCCCCTACGTCGGGCAACTGCTGCGTTGACGGATCGCCTTGGCACCCATCGGCCGAGCGCCACTTGTCCACCATGCTGGTAACCGAGATGGAGTGGGTGACCCCGCCGCGGCCGCGCACGTCGCCACCGCTGAACGGCACCAGCGGATCGGCGGTTCCGTGCACCTCTAGAACCGACACTGGCCGCGACGGATTGCAGGCCACACCCACGCCGAGCGTGCCGGCCACCGGCGCGATCGCGGCGAAGACATCGGCGCGATCGCAGGCCAGCTTGTTGGCCATAAAGCCCCCGTTGGACATGCCGGTGGCGAAGACGTGCCCAGGAAGAACGCCGAAATCGTTCTGCAGCTTGCCCACCAGCGCAACCAGGAACCCGACATCGTCGGTATGGCGGCGGTCCGCCGGGGACGCCCCTCGCCCGTCGGCCCAGCTCTTGTCGTAACCGTCGGGATAGACCACCAGCAGGTTACTGGTATCGGCGATGGCGTCGAAGTCGGTGAGACCCTGTTGTCCGGCTCTGGTACCGCCGCCACCGTGCAGGTTGAGCACCAGGCCGAGCGGAGGGCCCGGCGGCACATGCACCGTGTAGGTCCGGGTCAGGCCGCCGAACTGGAATGTCCCAGGCTGATCGCGGGCGCTGGCCGCCGAGACCGGCCGCCCGACACACCCGACCAGACAAACTGCGAGGACGCTGACCGACAGCAACCGCGCCCATGGCATGTCGTCAAGTTACCGATCGCACTATGTTCAGCCCGCAGCGCCCTCTCGGCTTCGTCACCCTCACCGATCGGCTGATCGTTGGCCCCCGGGGTCACCCGACCACCGGAGCCGGCGGCTCAATGGAAGAGCAGCACCGGCCACCGCTTCGCCGCCGAATTGTTCACCCGCATGTCTTGGTACTGGGCTTCGGTTTCGGCGGTAGCCGCAAGATTTCTGCCCAATCGGTTAGTCGCCAGCAACTGTGCCAGCTGGATGCTGTTGGCGCGGACTTCTGAGGGATGAACCACCGCTGAGACAGCGGAGCTGAATGCCGCCGCTGCGGCCTGTGTCGAGGAGCTCAGCCTTGAACAAAAGCAACCATCCCAGGTTGCGATTGAGAAACACCGCGACGGGCTCGAGTCTCGGCGCCAGCACGAAGATTCCCCATGGCCCGAAGATGATCGACGGCACCGCGGCGAGCAGGTCAACGATCGCAGCGAACGGACGCGACAGCCTTGCCGGCGCGTATTGGGTGAGGAACACCGCGATCCCGACCGCGATTGGTACCGCCAGCACCAGAGCGCACATCGAGCTCAACACCGTCACCATGAACAAGTCACGTACACCGAACGCCAGGTGGTTGGCGTCGACAGTGTCGAATACGGCGCTGGTGAAGAAATTCGCCTGGTTGGCGCGCAGCGACGGGACGACACGAACCAAAAGGAATATCGCGATCAGAAGGATCGCGACGACAATTGTCGAACTGGCAGCGCGGCGACCAACTTGAACAGTCGCTCGCCCCGTCGCACCTTGCGCGGATCAGTCGCTGTCAGCGCAGGCGCGGAGTGGTTAGCGGTCCTCGGGTCATGACGACCTCAGCTCACGCAATGGCGTTGACCGCAGTCGACAACCTCGACTTGAACGCGTCCGGAATAGGGATGTATCCGTTGTCCGCCAAGCCATTCTGACCTGCGCCGATGGTGCTCTGCAGGAACGCCTTCACGGCCATACCGACCTGGGAATCGGGATACTTCGAGCAGACAATCTCATACGTCGCCAGCACGATCGGGTAGGAGCCGGGCTGGTTCGGCCGGTAGAACGAGATCGTGTCGAGAACGAGGTCGTTGCCCTGGTTGACGATCCAGGCCGAGGCAATCGTCTTCCCCACCGAGCCTGCGCTGATCACCACCGGGTCCGGACCGGCCGACGTGATGATCTTGGCCATGTCCAGGTGTTCCGCCTGGGCGAACGACCATTCGTTGTAGGTGATCGCCCCTTCGGTCCTCTTGACGGCCGCGGCGGTGCCGTCGTTGCCCATGGCGCCCTCGCCGGCACCGCCGTTGAACGTCTTTCCGGCACCCTTACCCCACGCACCGTTGGAAGCGGTATCGAGATATTTCTGGAAGTTGTCCGAGGTTCCGGACTGGTCGCTGCGGAACACGACATGAATCGGCTCAGCGGGCAAGGTGACACCTGCGTTCAGCGCGTGGATCGCAGGATCGTTCCAGGTAGTAATGCTGCCGTTGAAGATCTTGGCCGCAGTCGGACCGTCGAGGATCAACGAAGTCACACCGTTGACCTTGTAGGTGATGGCGATGGGACCGAACACCACCGGCAGATTCCACGCTGGCGAACCGCACCGCTGCTGGGCAGCGGCGTACTCCTTCGGGACCAACGGTGAGTCCGACCCACCGAAATCGGTTTGGTTGCCCGTAAATTCACTAATCCCAGCGCCCGACCCATTGGCCGTGTAGTTCAGCGACTGACCTTTGCAAGCCTGTTCGAACGCGTTGACGAACCGGGTCATCGCGTTGGCCTGGGCCGTCGACCCGCTGGCTTTGAGCGTCGTCTTCCCGCCGCAACTCACGTTCCCCGACGGCGCGCCCGCCGGTGCACTTGGCGCACTTGCTTTATTGTCACTGCCACACCCCGACAGCACCAGTGCAATGGTAGCCAGGACGCACGGCACGGCACTAAATCGGTTGAGTTTCAATTTATTCCTTTGATTGACAGCTGAACCATGATCACCGCCGCCCGTAGCCGCGTACCTTCGACGAGATAGTCACGCGGCCGTCGCCGGGCGAGACGTTCCTTCGAGATCGTCGTCGGCAGATTGAAATACTTGGTGCACCGGACATTAACGGCCGGTTACATCACGACAGCCTTATGGCAAACTAGACCTGTTGCAGACCGCCACCGCGACACCTACCAGGAGCAGCTGCCGAGCCACGCGGGGTCCTCGGGTCATCACGACCTCAGATCACGCGATGGCGTTGACCGCGGTCGACAACCTTGACTTGAACGCGTCCGGAATGGGGATATATCCGTTGTCCCCCAAGCCGTTTTGACCGGCGCCAATAGTGCTCTGCAGGAACGCCTTCACGGCCGTACCGACCGTTTCATCAGGATATTTCGAGCAGACAATCTCGTACGTGGCCAGCACGATCGGGCACGATGCCGGCGGTGAAGATGGTTGCCGCCGCCGGCCATGGACACGTTGCCCTGCTGAGATTGCTGCGCGGTGGTGCGGCAACCAGGTGATGTAGGGCTCGACAGCCTGGACCATCGCCAACGAGGACGGACCGTGCCAGGCTCAGTCAGTGATGATGACAACACCGCGGCATAGGCTAGCAAATTCTTCCAAACCGCTGCCCAGCCGCTGCCACGCACCGGAAGCCTCGATCAGTGATTCCGCACCGGGTAACGAGTGGATCAGCGCCGAGGTGCTTCGTTGCGCGTCGCCGCCTCACGTTGCGGCCCAACGCATGTCAGCGCGATATGGGACCGGACATCTTGGTGCTCTTTCTCGTTCACGAACCTAGCCGGCGGGTGAACAAAACATGTACAACTATCCGCTCATCTTGGACTTCGGTTGCAACAATCGCAGTACCCCCGAATATTGGACCTAGAAAATCAGAAACCTCCAATGTTGGCGGCTCAACTTTGCGTCGACAAGAAAACCCACTAAACGGAGCACACCCGACATGGTTACCCGCCTTCTCGTAGCTGTGGTGGTCGCGTTGCTTGGCCTGCTGGCAGCAGTCTCGACCGCTCATGCCGACGCGACCGACGACAAATTCCTGGCAACGCTGAGGTCCGAGGGCATCACCGACCACATATCTTCCGCACACGCGATCGAGGCCGGTCATTTCGTCTGCGTGAAACTTGACAACGGCATGACGCCTACCGATGTGGCGAATGACGTGCTGAACAGCAGTAACATGCCCGCCTATCATTCCGGCTTCTTCGTCGGCGCGAGCATCGACGCATATTGCCCGCGGCACAAGCCTGAATTGCCCGGGGCATAAGGCCTGAGGAGACCTCCGGCACCTGACGGCATACGTCGAGCCGGCAGGACGCAGAGGTAGTCAGTGGCGGTATTGTTCTCGCCGCGTTGGGTTAGCAACATCGGCCTACTTCTGAGGGATGAACCACCGCTGAGACAGCGGAGCTGAATGCCGCCGCTGCGGCCTGCGCCGACGAGGCAAGCTGCTGGCACTGCTGCGCGGTGGTGCGCAGCCAGGTGAGGTAGGGCTCGACAGCCTGGATCATCGCCACCGAGGATGGACCGCGCCAGACCTCGGTCAGTGAAGACAACACCGAGGCATAGATGGGAACAGATTCCTCCAACCCGACGCCCAGCTGCTGCCACACACCGGAAGCCTCGATCAGTGATTCCGCACCGGGTCCCGGGTGGATCAGCGCGGAGGTGACTTCGGGGGGCGGTGTTATGAACTCCATGACATCTCACATTGATTTCCGCGTGAATTAATGGGTTGACTACGGCGGGAGGGGCCCTCGAAACATTGCGCGTCGCCGCCTCACGTTGCGGCCCAACGCATGTCAGCGGGCGATGTCAGACCGGACATCTTGGTGTCCTTTCTCGCTGACGGACCTAGCCGGCGGATGAACATAGCACGTATAACTATCCGCCAACCTGGAACTGCGGTTCAGTACCCGCGAAAATTGGACCGTAGAACGCCGAGCCCTTCAATGTTTGCGGCTCGACATGGCGTCAGCAAGCCATCTCACTTCAGGGAGTGATCCGAAATGGTTATCCGCCTTATAGCTATGGTGCTCGCGTTGCTTGGCCCGTTGGGAGCATTCTCGACCGCTCATGCCGACACTAACGACGACGCATTCCTGGCATTGCTGAGGTCCGAGGGCATCACCGACCACGTATCTTCCGCACACGCGATCGAGGCCGCTCATACCGTCTGCCAGAAACTTGACGGCGGCATGACGCCTACTGATGTGGCGAATGACGTGCTGAATAGCAGTAGCATGCCCGCCTATCATTCCGCCTACTTCGTCGGCGCGAGCATCAGAGTATATTGCCCGCAGTACACGCCTGAGGAGAGCTCCGCGGAGAGCTCCTAAACCTGACGGCATACGTCGAGCTGGCAGGACGCAGAGGCCGACAGTACGTAGAATCCAAACCGCAACTATCACAACACTTTTAGTCAGCGGCGGTATCGTTCTCGCCGCAGTTGGGTTAGCAACACCGGCCTGCGCTGACCCTCACCCTTTCGGCAGCTGTAGCTTCCAGGTGCCAGCCCCGGTAGGCAGCCCGGTTGTCGCCGACCAGATACGTCACGGGATTCAGGAGGATCTCTTTGACTGACCTGCCAGCCGTTCGAGTCCAGCGACAACCATCCCATGGCATGTCGTCAAGTTACCGATCGCACTGGCGGATCGACCCAGGGCGGGCCGCTTCGCATTGACGGCCGGCGGCGATACTCCTATTTGGCCGAAGAACCCGCAAACCTGTCAGTGGCCTGCGATGATCGCTAATAGTCAAGCGGCTCAGCTTGCCGTGAGCAAGCAATGGCGCTTCTGCTCAACGGAAGGTTCAGAAATAACGCCCCCCCGTATATTCGCTGCCCAGCTCGTACTGGTGGTAGCGCTGCTTGGCCCCCTGGGAGCGGTAGCGCCGACCGCTCATGCCGACGCCGCTACCGATGACGCGTTCCTCGCAGCACTGAGGTCCAAAGGCATCAGCTTCGGGTCACCGACATCCGCGATCGTCGCCGGTCACGAGGTCTGCGATGAACTTGGTCTCGGAAGGACGCCGGTCCAAGTCGCGGCTGACGTGACGAAAAACAGCGGCCTCGACGGCTATCATGCCGGCTACTTTGTCGGCGCCAGCATAAGCGCGTACTGCCCGAAGTATGCCTCTTAACCTGATGGCAACGTCACGCTGACGGGATCGAGACCAACACTCCCTAGGATTCAGGTACCAACTATCGCGGAGAACTATAAGTGGTATCGAGAATCCTGGTCAGCGCCGCTCTTGCCGTCGGGGCTGCGGTGGCGATAGCAGCACCGGCCAGCGCTGACCCTAACCCGTTCGGTGACCTCAGCTGTAGCTGCCCGCAGACATTCTCGGACGGCAGCCCCGCTCTCATCAACCAGATAACTCAGGGAATCCAGCAGGGTCAGTCTGATCTGCGAGCCATCCGAGCCCAGCAGTAATCTCCAGCTTCAACCCGCGGCGCCCTGTCCGACAGCTTGCACGGATGCGTGCTCGTGCAACGCCTTCTCGGCTTCCCGATGAACAGGCTTCAGGTCGAAGATGACCTGTTTGACGGTTCCGGTGAACGCGTAGGGCGCCTTGTCCTCGTAGTCGCGGTCAACGACCAGCCCGTTGTCGCGGCTGATGTCCATCCCAGCGTAGGAGGTGAAAGCCAGGCTCACCCCGATCAGTACATTCGGCGCGCCGTCGGGCGCCTTGGGACCGGGAACGATCGTCCAGTCGCCGACCGACTCCGCCATAGTGCGGCCGATCGTGCCGCCGAAGCTGCGTTGGGGCAGAGGCAGCCAGCCGGCCCTGCGGCGGCGTCACGGCCATGATCACGCCGCTGCCCGCGGACAGCGCTTGCCCGATTCGGTGAGACCCTGCTGCCCGACTCCGGTACCGCCACCACCGTGCAGATTGAGCACCAGGCCGACGGGCGGGCCCGGCGGCACATGCACCGAATATGTCCGGGTCAGGCCACCGGACTGAAATGTCCCAGACTGGTCTCGAGAGCTGGCCGATACATGCCGCACGCCACACCCGACTAGACAGACCGCGATCACGGCTAGCGGCAACAATCGCGCCCATTGGCATGACCGTCAAGTTACCGACCGCACTGGTGGTCCGGTGGAAAAGCCCCGTCTAAACGGCTAAATCAAAAAGCCCGCCGCCGCGGCACCGCCTTTGACACCATGGCACTGTGTCCACGTCGACGGGACGACCATCCTGGCCGGCCCTGCACCAGTTGTCCACCCCGAGGGCCGCAGCTGTCGCAGGGGTGGTGTTCTCAATCCTGTTCGGTGCGAGCCTGGTCTTGATCGGCACCAACATGCCGGTGGGGGCGAAGGACTCGAGTGAATGGCTGAATACCCAACACGCCGGTATCGGGACCGCTGCATTGCTGATGCCGTTCGCCGAGATCAGTTCCCTGTGGTTCATCGGGGTGGTGCGCGACGGATTCGGACGCTACGAGGATCGGTTCTTCGCCACGGTATTCCTGGGCAGCGGGCTGCTGTTCGTGGCGATGATATTCACGGCCACAGCGGTCGCCGCAGCGTTGGTTGCCACCAACAGCGGGGTTATCGACGCCCGCGCACACGTCGAGGTGATTGACTTCGGCAAGATGGTGTTTCTGGCGGCCGCCAAGACCTATGCCTTGCGGATGGCTGCGGTGTTCATGATCTCGCTGGCGACGATCTGGCTGAAAACCGCGCTAATGCCGCGCTGGTTGGTGGTGATCACCTATCTGGCCGGGGTGGTGCTGCTGATCGCCAGCGACCTATCCATGTGGGTCGCTCTCGCGTTCCCGTTCTGGGTGTTGGTGGTCAGCGGTGCGATTCTGGCGAGGGCAGGAAGAATCGACGAGTTGCGGGCCGGAAACGAGTGAAGCCCGTCGGCGGAACCAGGAGCAGTCGGCATGCACACCGAAGCCGCCTTTGTCCTCACGATTGTGGTGCTCTGCTACGCAGTGGTCTCCGGACTGGTGCGTCGCTTGTACCTCGCGCCGGCCCTGATATTCGTCGCCCTTGGCATGATCCTGGGTCGGTTCGGCTTCGGACTGGTCGACGTGGGCGAGCACACCGAGGGATTTACAGTTCTTGCTCAGCTGGCGCTGACGGTAATTCTGTTCAACCAGGCTTCCGTGCTCGACCTGCGCGCCCTGATACGCGGGCGCCGGGTGTCACTTCGCCTGCTAGCCATCGGAATACCCGCCACCATCGTCCTTGGCGCCCTTACCGCGGTCCTTCTGCTCCCGGAATTGCCGTTGTGGGAGGCGGTGTGCCTGGCGGTGATCGTGGCGCCGACCGAAGCGGCGTTGATCGATGCTCTGCTCGAGGACCGTCGCATACCCGAGCTGGTGCGGAATGCACTTTCGGTTGAAAGCGGCTTCTACGACGGATTCGCGTTGGCGGCTCTGCTCGCCGCGTTGGCTTTCGCCTCCGCGCAGACCGATCACGCGGTCCAGCGCTGGGTCTGGTTCGCGGTCCGCGGCGAGCTTGTTTCAGCCGCGGTCGGCATCGTCATCGGGCTAGCCGGCGCGGTGGTGATTTCGCGATCCCATGCGCGGGGTTGGATGAGCGACACCTGGGCGCAGTTAGCGACGGTGGCGCTGGCGTTGGTGTGCTTCGGGATTGGCGAGCGATTGCACGCCAGCGGGTTCGTGGCCGCCTTCGCAGGCGGTCTGGCCTACGCGGTGTTTTCCCCCAGAAGCGATGTGGGGCCGACGATGACGGTGGTTTCTGACGCCGCCGGCCAGCTGCTCGAGCTTCTCGTGTTCGCCCTCTTCGGCGGCTTCGCCGTCATACCTGCCTGGCGAGACGCTGGCTGGCGGGTGGTGGTGTTCGCGGTGGTGGCGTTGATCGGGGTGCGGGTCGCCGCGGTCGCCATCGCTTTGTTGAGCAGCGGCTTGCCGTTGAGCGACACCCTGTTCATCGGCTGGTTCGGCCCCCGGGGAATCGGGTCTGTGGTCTTGGGATTGCTGGTGATCGAACAGGGCGAAATCCACCAGCACGCCTTGATAAAGCAAGCCGTCGTGATCGTCGTGACGGTAAGCCTCGTCGTACACAGCCTCACCGCCCCAGTGGGAATCCGACTGCGCGCTCGCAGGTAATCGCCTATTCAGCCCGCCGCGCCCTGTCCGACAGCTTGCACGGATGCGTGCTCGTGCAACGCCTTCGCGGCTTCCTGATGAACAGGCTTCAGGTCGAAGATGACCTCTTTGACGGTTCCGGTGAACGCGTAGGGCGCCTTGTCCTCGTAGTCGCGGTCAACGACCAGCCCGTTGTCGCGGCTGATGTCCATCCCGGCGTAGGAGGTGAAGGCCAGTGGCACCGTTTTAGTCATCTCACCCTCACCGATCAGCCGATCGTTGGCCCACAGCGTCACCCGACCACCGGACCCGGCGACCGGTTGGTCGGATTCGAACAGCATCCTGACCGTGACATCACCACTGGGGATCGGCTCGGCGGACACCTGCCGGTAGGTCTCGACACCGAGGAACGAATAGGTGTGGTGCAGTCGCTGCCCCTCGTCGACCCACAGCGCGAAACCGCCAATGAAGTCACCGTTGGCGACGATCACGCCCTGCGCGCCGCTGTCGGGGATTAGCAGTCGTGCCTCGATCGCGTACGAGCGGCCGAAGATCCGCGGGACCATGCCGCGCTGAATGTTATGCACGTCTCCTTTGAAGATGAACCGTGTGGTGGTGGGCAGTGGCGGCAAACTACCGAACATCACCGCGAGCCCGCCGAGCAGCGGCAGTACCCTGTTTCGTTCGGCTTCCTGCCACCACAGCTGCGTGAGCTCTGCAACCTTGTCGGGATGCTGGGCCGCGACATTGCGCGCCTGGGAGAAATCGTCAGGTAGGTAGTACAACTCCCAGACGTCTGCGTCGGGATCGTACTTTCCGGGCCCGAATCGCTGCAGCGTCTCCGGTGAGAAGTCCCACGGCGCCTTGTCCAGTCGAGCGCAGGCCCACCATCCATCTTTGTAGATGGCGCGGCTGCCGAACATTTCGAAGTACTGCACTGTGTGACGTTCTTCGCCTGCCGCGTCGTCGAAGGTGTGCAGGAAACTGGTTCCGTCCATCGGTTCCTGCTCGATGCCGTCGACACTGGTCGGCTCCGGTAATCCGATGGCCTCCAACACGGTTGGCACGATGTCGATGCAGTGGGTGAACTGGCCACGAGCCCGGGTGTCGGGCCGGATCCTGCTCGGCCAGGCAACCACCATCGGATCGCGGGCACCGCCCAAGTGGCTGGCCATCTGCTTGCCCCACTGAAACGGGGTGTTGTTGGCATGCGCCCACGCTGAGGCGAAATGCGGCGCGGTGTGCTCGTTGCCGAGCGCCTCGATCCCGCCGTACTGCTCGATGAGCTCCAGTTGATGGTCGGCGTCGAGCAGCACACCGTTCAGGAACGTCATCTCGTTGAACGAGCCGGTGATCGTGCCCTCCATGCTGGCACCGTTGTCGCCCCAGATGTAGAAGACCAGCGTGTTGTCGGACTCGCCGAGATCCTCGATCGCGTCGAGCAGCCGGCCAACATTCCAGTCGGCGTTTTCCGAGAACCCGGCGAACACCTCCATTTGCCGGGCGTAGAGCTTCTTTTGGGTTTCCGACAAGCTGTCCCATGCCGGGAACAGATCGGGCCGCTCGGTTAGTTCGGTATCGGGCGGGACGACCCCGAGCTGCTTCTGCCGTTCGAGTGTCCTGCGCCGGTAGGTATCCCAGCCCTCGTCGAACTGACCCCGGTACTTGTCGGCCCATTGTTTGAACACGTGGTGCGGCGCGTGAGTGGCACCGGTCGAGTAATACATCATCCACGGCTTCTCGGCGTCCTGGGCCCGCACGCTGTGCAGCCACTCGACGGCTTTGTCGGTCAGGTCGTCGGGGAAGTAGTAGGGTTTGCCGGCTTTACCCTGCGGCACGCCGATGACGGAGTTGTCCTGGGTGATGATCGGGTCGTACTGGCCCGCAGCGCCGGACAGAAACCCCCAGAAATGGTCGAATCCCCAACCCAGCGGCCAATTGTCGAACGGCCCTGCCGCTCCCTGCACGCTGTCCGGGGTCAGATGCCACTTGCCGAAACCGCCAGTCACATAGCCGTTGTCGCGCAGGATACGCGGCAAGGCGGCGCAACTGCGCGGTTTGACCGACGAATAGCCCGGGAATGGGCCCGGGAACTCGCAGATCGATCCGAAGCCGGCCCGGTGATGATTGCGCCCGGTCAACAGCGCCGCGCGGGTCGGCGAGCACACCGCGGTGACATGGAAGCGGTTGTAGGTCAACCCATTCTGTGCGACTCGGGTCAGCGTCGGGGTTCGGATGGCGCCGCCGAAGGTATCCGGGCCGCCGAACCCGGCGTCATCGATCAGGACGATCAGCACATTCGGTGCATCGTCGGGCGCCTTGGGGCCGGGAACGATCGTCCAGTCCCCGACCGACTCCGCCATAGTGCGGCCGATCGTGCCGCCGAAGCTGCGTTCGGGTAACGGTAGACGGGTGCGGTCCGGGTTGAACTTACCCATCGCCTCTTCCAATGCCGCACCCAAGCTTCGCAACGTCGAACGACTCAGCTCAGCAACCGATTTCATCGGCGAGCCAGCCAATGTCTGCTCGACTGTCAGCCGGCCCTGAGCCGGGGTCACGGCGATGATTACAGCACTGCCCGCAGACAGCGCTTGCCCGATCTTGTCGCCCAGCCCGCTTTGGATCCGATGGTTGGCGAAGGTGCCCGCCAACGCGCCGGCCGCGGCGCCGACCGCTGCCGAGGCCAGCAGCGCCGGCGAGAACAAGCCGACCGCCAGGCCCGCCCCGGCGCCCCACGCGGCGCCCCGCCGGCCGAGACGATTTCCGGTGTCGAGCAAGACGGGATTGCCCTCGGCGTCCTTGCCGACCAGCACCGCACCCCGCAGCGAGATGTGCTTGTCTTTGGTTCGATCGGTGAGGGTTTCGAAGTCTCGGCGAGCCGAATCGAGGTCCTGATAGCCGGCAACGATGACCAGCGTGTTTTCTTCACTCATAACCAAACTCCCTGTGTGTATCTACCGGCGTCGCCGGTCGAAGAATATAGACCTCGAAGAGCATCGGGGACGGTCAGCCTGACCGATTAGGTCCGCGCACGTCGTCTGCCGGGAGGAATGCCGTTGATGTAGTGGAAGCGTGCAGCGCGCCGCCGGATGCGATGGGCGCGTCCGCGGGTGCGATGTGGCTGTCCGACGTGGTTTATCGGCTCGGCGTAGAACATCCTCTTGGCCAGCTCCACAAGGACCAAGTAGGTGACGACGAAGGCGCCCAGCACGGTAAAGAACTGCCACGGCAGCGGCGTGAAGCCGAGGGTGTGAGCCAGCGGCGAAATCGTGAGCACAACGCCGATAGCGACTACCGTGAGACTGGTGATTGCCAGCAACGTGCTAGGTCGACTGCGGAAGAACGGCACCTTGCGCGTACGGATGGCGAAAATGATCAGCGTCTGGGTCGCAAGCGATTCGACGAACCAGCCGGTGCGGAACTCGATGGCGTTTGCGTGCAGCACGCCCAACATCAATCCAAAGGTCAAGAAGTCGAACAGCGAACTGATCGGGCCGAAAACCAGCATGAACCGGCGGATGAAGGCGACATTCCAATGCGACGGCGCCTGCAGCTGCTCCTCGTCGACCCGGTCGGTCGGAATCGCCAGCTGCGAGCTGTCGTAGAGCAGATTGTTCAACAGGATCTGGCTGGGCAGCATCGGCAGAAACGGCAATAGTGCCGAGGCGGCGGCAGCGCTGAACATATTGCCGAAGTTGCTCGACGTACCCATGAGCACGTACTTGATTGTGTTGGCGAAGATCCGCCGGCCCTCGGCCACACCGGTGGCCAGCACGCCCAGGTCTTTTTCCAGCAGCACCACGTCGGCCGCATCCTTGGCGACATCGGTGGCACTGTCGACCGAGATTCCCACGTCGGCGGCATGCAAGGCCAGCGCGTCGTTGACACCGTCGCCCAGGAAGCCGACCGATCGCCCGTTGCGCCGCAGTAAGACGATCAGCCGCGCCTTCTGATCAGGGGAGATACGGGCGAAGATGGTGTGGTTTTGTGCAGCGTCAGCGAACTCGTCGTCGCCGAAGGACTCGAGCTGTGCGCCGGTGATGGTGCCCTTGGACGCCAAACCAAGATCGGCGCAGACCTTTTCGGCAACGCGGGGATTGTCGCCGGTGGCGATCTTCAGCTCAATGCCAAGGTCGGCCAACTGAGACAAGGACTGGCGTGCCGCGGGTTTAGGTTCGTCGGCGAAAACCAAAAAGCCGGCCAACATCAGATCGCATTCGTCGTCGGGGGTGACGGTGGTCAGCTCGGCCGCGGGTTTGGCGGCCACGGCCACCACGCGGCGTCCGGCGGCGAACAAGGTCGCCAGGGTATCTTGTGCAGCCGCCGCCGTCATCTGGCATCGGGTCAATACTTGTTCGGGCGCGCCTTTCACCACGAGCGCGCGCTTTCCGTTGTCGTCAACCAAAACCGACGTAGCCCGGCGCTCATGGTCGAACGGCAGCATCGCGACCCGTCGCACAGCGCCGCCGACCAATTGCTGAGCCTGCGGGGAGTCCCAGAGCGCGGCGTCGAGCGGGTTGGCGCTGACACCACCCGATTCCGGGTCGACATCGGTGGCCAGCAGTCCGAGGCGCCGGACCGAGTCGCTGTGCGCACCGGCGGGGTCAATCGTGTCGACCAGGCGGATCCGGCCTTCCGTCAAGGTGCCGGTCTTGTCGGTGATCAAGATGTCGATGTCGCCGAGATCTTCGATGCATACCAACCGTTTGACGAGCACTTTCGCCTTGGCCAGCTGCCGCGCCCCGGTCGCGAGGCTGGTGCTGACCACGGCCGGCAGCAGTTGCGGCGTAATACCGACGGCGATCGCCAGCGAGAACAGCACGGAATCGATGATCGGCTTCTGCAATAGCAGATTGCTGACCAAGATGATCACCATCAGCGCAATCGCGACTTGCAGCAGCAGGTAGGAGAATTTGCGCAGCCCCACCTGGAAGTCGGTTTCGGGTTGCCGCGTATCCAAACCCGCGGCGATGCGTCCGAATTCGGCACTTCTGCCGGTGGCGTACACCACGCCGGTGCCCTCCCCGGCGCTGACGATGGTGCCCATGAAAGCCAGGTCGGTTGATTCGGCCAGGTCGGTGCCGGCGGGCACCGGCTGTGGCGATTTCTCCGAGCCGGTCGATTCCCCGGTCAGGATGCTTTCGTTGCATTCCAGACCGCTGACATCGATCAGTCGGACATCGGCCGGCACGGCCTCGCCCAACGACAGCCGGATCACGTCACCGGGAACAAGCGCGGTGACGTCGACTGCGACGAATTCCCCGTCGTGGCGCACGAGGGCCTTGTGCTGCATCCGTGCATGCAACTCAGCGGCGGCGTGCTCGGCACGATACTCGTTAACGAAGCCCAGGCCTATGCTGGCCGCCAGGATCACCCCGATGATGACCGCCTGAATGCTGTCGCCCAGAAAGAACGAGACGACCGCGGTGCCGGCCAACAAGATGAGCACCGCGTTGCGCAGTTGGCGACCCAACACCGCGAGCGCGCTGACGTGATGGGTCCGCACAGCGTTCGGACCGTAACGCAGCAGCCGGGCAGACGCCTCCGTGCTCGACAGTCCGGCGGCCGAGCTGTCCAACCAGCGCAGGACCTCGTCAACGGGGGCCGTGGCGACCTGCTTCGCGGTCAGGGCCGCCGAGTCCGGCGGGTTGGTCACCTTCGGTGTTGACGACATTGCGGGGCTCTCCTACGTCGGGTGACGAACAGGTCAGCGGCGCTGCGGCAGGGTTGCTCTCTGACCCAGGTGCCCAGCGTAAACGCGGTCGAAGCCGCCTGGTGTCAACGATGTCATGTGCTCCCGCCCGTTCGCGCCGGGAAAACCAGTTGTTTCACTACCTTCAACCTGCTGGTCAGACCGTCACCCGACGTCCACACCCGGTCCAGCCGCCCTCAGTAGGTGGATATCTCATCCTCAGCAGGTAGAACGCCGGAGACCATGAAGATGACGCGGCGGCCGACTTCCACGGCGTGGTCGGCGAAGCGCTCGTAAAAGCGGCCCAGCAACGCCGTTTCCACACCGACGGAGATGCTGTGCTTCCATTCTCGATCTATCAGCACACTGAACAAATGCCTATATAGATCGTCCATGGCGTCGTCTTGTTCGTGAAGTTGAGCAGCTTTCTGCGGATCGCGGGATATCAGCACCTGTTTTGCGCTGTCGCCCAACGCGATTGCCACCTTGGCCATGTCAGCGAAGCACTCGCTGACTTCCTCGGGAAGTGCATGCTTCGGATACTCCCGCTGGGCGATCTTGGCTACATGCACAGCCAACGCGCCCATTCGTTCCGTGTCGGCGATGATCTGTATAGCGCTGAAGATTGCCCGCAGATCGCCGGCTACCGGTTGCTGTAACGCCAGCAACGCGAACGCTTCTTTCTCGACTTGAGCTCGCATCGCCACGATCCGCTCGTGGTCGCGGATCACCTGCTCAGCGGCGACAATGTCAGCCTCTAACAGAGCCTGTGTTGCGCGCTTCATTGCCACCCCCGCCAGCCCGCACATCTCTCCTAGTTGCGTGGTCAAATCGGCCAGCTGCTTGTGATAGGCGGTTCGCATGGGTGAGACCTCTCTGAACCTGAGTTGTCGCGCGTCGACACAGCAATCATCGGCCAGGCGGCGCCGATGCGACATACGATTGGGCGCTGAAACGCAAGTCGTTACGCAAATTAGAGGAAGATTTTCGCCTCGGTTACCCCGGTAGATGGTGCAGTCGCCGGCACTCAACGTCGGCCACGCCGGGGGCGTGACGATTCGAAAGCTCTTCACAAGTGACGAAAGCCACCCGAAGGAGGGCCTAAACGGCTCCTCCGCAAGATGGCGCTGCCGGTTAGTCTGCGGCTGGTGGAGTCACCGGCTTCGCCGAACGCTTGGAGGTGTGAATGACGTCCAAGCCGCCCGTCCCGGCGATCCGCGAACCAGTGACCGCGCAGACAGTGGCCGCCGATTCGGTGGAACAGGTTTTGCGCCGGCTGGACAGCTCGGCCGCTGGACTGTCCACTGCCCGGGCGGACGAACGTTTGGCACAGTACGGCCCGAACGCAATACGCATCCATCGTGTCAGCGCCTGGGCGGTGCTTGCCCGCCAGCTCAACAACGCTGTGCTGATCCTGCTGGCCGTCACCGCCGTGCTGTCGTACTTCCTGGGCGACGATAACCAAGCGCTGATCATCGGCCTGATCCTGGCCGCCAGCATCGGATTGGGGTTTTTCAACGAATACCGCGCCGAGCAGGCCGCGGCTGCTTTGCATTCCCGCGTCCGTCACACCGCGATTGTGCGACGCGACGGGAGATTCGTCGATGTCGATGTCCGCAACCTGGTGCCCGGTGATGTGATCCGACTCTCGCTGGGGCAGGCCGTGCCCGCGGATGTGCGATTGATCCAGACCGCGGCGTTGGAATGCGATGAAAGCATCCTGTCCGGGGAATCCAGCGGCTCAGAGAAATCACCAACACCGGTGGGTGCCGGTGCCGCGCTGATCGATATGACCGATCTGGCGTTCATGGGCACGATCGTGAGCGCAGGCGAGGGCCTCGCCGTCGTCTATGCCACCGGCAACGATGCTGAGTTCGGCCGGATTGCGGCCGGCTTGAGTGAGCGGCAACCCGAGACCGCCTTTCAGGCCGGTCTGCGCCAGTTTTCCTATCTGCTACTGCGAGTCGCGATCGCGCTGACCGTGATGATTCTGGTCACCAACTTGATGTTGCACCGGCCGCTGATCAATTCGGCGCTATTTGCACTGGCGATCGCTGTCAGCATCACACCACAGCTGCTCCCTGCGGTGGTCAGCACCAGCCTGGCAACCGGTTCCCGACAACTGGCCCAGGCCAAGGTGCTGGTCAAACGTCTGGTATGCATCGAAGACTTCGGCGACATCGACATCCTCATCACCGATAAAACCGGAACCCTGACCGAGGGCCGCATCAGCTTGGTCGATACCGTCAACCCGGCCGGAGTGCACACCGACTCGGTGCTGCGTCTGGCACTGCTGGCCTCTGACATGGATCCCGCCACAGGCGGCGCCGTGACCAACGCATTAGACAGCGCGCTCCGGGAGCACCCAAGTGCACAGCAGCTCGTCGGCGATGACGTTCACCGTACGGCGCTTTTGCCCTTCGACCACGCCCGGCGAGCAACCTCGGCCTTGGTCGATGACGATGGGAAACGGCTTCTGGTGGTCAAGGGCGCACCCGAGCAGGTGCTGACTCGCTGCCCGAACACACCGCAGCATGCTCAGCAGACCCTGGCCGCGTTGTTCGCTGCCGGGCGCCGGGTGATTGCGGTGGCAGTCAAGCCGGCGCCACAGCTGGCAGCCATCACCGAAAACGACGAATGCGAGCTGATGCTGGTTGGGTTCTGCGTCTTCGCCGACGAACCCAAGGCCGCCGCCCGACAGTCCCTTGCCGAGCTCGCCGCGCTGGGCATCGAAGTGAAAATCGCCACCGGCGACAACCCCCGGGTCGCCGAAAAAGTGTGCGCGGAATTGGGTTTGATCTCCAAAGGAACGATCACCGGCGCAGAGATGGAACATTTCGACGACGAGGAGTTCGAGCACGCCGCACAGAACCACAGCATCTTTGCCCGCATTTCGCCCGAGCAGAAAGCGCGGCTCACCACCGCGGCGCGGCGCACCGGACGATCAGTGGGGTTCCTCGGCGACGGGGTCAACGACGCGCTGGCCCTGCACGCCGCCGACGTGGGCATCTCCGTCGACACCGGCACCGATGTGGCCAAGGACGCAGCCGACGTGGTGCTGCTGGAAAAGGATCTGGGCGTGCTGGCTACCGGGGTGGCCACGGGCAGGCGGATTTTCGCCAACACCATCAAGTACGTGTTCATGGGCACATCGAGCAACTTCGGCAACACGTTCAGCGCCGCGGCCGCCTCGGCGTTTTTGCCGTTCCTGCCGATGTTGGCCAGCCAGATCCTGCTGGGCAACTTGCTCTACGACCTCTCCCAGCTGGCGATCCCCACCGACCGGGTCGATGAGGAGCAACTCGATGCGCCGTCGCACTGGAACGTCGCGTTCATCCGCAGGTTCATGCTCACGTTCGGCCCGATTAACTCGCTGTTCGACTTCTTGACCTTCGGATTGATGCTCGGCATCCTGCATGCTGGGGAGGTGGAGTTTCACACCGGATGGTTCCTGGAAAACCTTCTCACACAAACGTTTATCGTTTTCGCGATCCGCACCCGCAGAGTGCCGTTCCTGCGCAGTAGGCCGGGCATGCTGCTGACGGCGACGCTGATGTCGGTGGACGTGATCGGCTTTGTGCTCACCGTTACGCCGCTGGGCCGCAAACTGGGTTTCGTCCCGCTGCCGTGGCAGTTTTACGCCGCGCTGGCCGTGTTCATCCTGACGTACCTGGTTCTCGTCGAAGCGACCAAGAAAGTGTTCTACAGCGAGCCGATGCGTGTGTTCGGCCAGCCGTATCGCACCCGCGACCTGCGACACCTGATTCAGCGACGCGCCGCGCGCTTCACTCATTTCGGCTCGAATCCACGTATGTCGCGAACATCGAAGGGAGTGCGATAGGCGGCGGCCAGCCGTTTCATCAGCTGTAAATGGTCAGGCAAAGAACTTAGTGCTGGGTAATGTGAACACAGTGATCACGCGACGTGGTCTGCCGGGTTTCGGCCTGCTGGCAGCGCCATTGCGGGTTGCTGCGGCGAGCACCCGGATGGCGGTTACTGCGAGCGCTGTCGTCGCGGGCACCGCCGCAAGCACGGCCCTGTTGGGCGGCAGCGTCGCGGTGAGTATGGGCAGGTCCATAGCCCGTGCCGCGCCGGACGTTTCAGCGTTGGCCCGCGCGTCGGCGGGCATGGCGATCGAGGCGATAGGTGGCCCACCGGCACGGCGTAACAGCACCAACGGTCCGCGGCGCTGGATCGAGGTGCGGGGCCTCGGCGGTGAGCACGCCTCGGCGGTCGCCACCGACGTGCTGGCGGCCGTC
This sequence comes from uncultured Actinomycetota bacterium, assembly GCA_963728815.1. GTDB lineage: Bacteria > Actinomycetota > Actinomycetes > Mycobacteriales > Mycobacteriaceae > Mycobacterium. Next base: position 171,603 of record CAVSLH010000001.1, on the reverse strand, counting down.
CGCGCAACGCCCGGCGTGCGCACGGCTTTCCTGAACCGCACCCTTGCGCGGCTAGTGGTCACCGTGGACGTGGACGGGCCCTCGGCGGCAGAGCTCTGCCGGCTCGTTGCCGACGCCGAACAGCGCGACCGAACGCGCGCCGCGCGACAGCACCCGGCCAGTCTGCCGGGCGACGACGCGCTGCTGATGGGGCGGATGGCGGCAGCCGCGGCCACCACTGTGGGCCTTGGCCTTTCACTGACCGGCAGCCTGCTGCGGCTGCCCAGGCTGCCCGACTTGGTGGCTGTGCCGCCGACGCTGGCGGACCACCTGCCGCGACTGCGCCGAGAGCTGGAACGACGCCTCGGGCCGGAGGGCACCGATGTTTTGTTCGGTTTCGTTAACGCCGCGACGGCCGCGTTGACGCTGTCGCCGACGGCGGCGGCCGCAGAGGCCGCTACCCGCACGATGCTGGCGGCCGAGGCATGGAACGGTCGGCTGACGTGGTCTCGGCATGAACCCGGGCTGGGCAGCCAGCCGGTGCCTGACGACGCGGCTTCGACGCCCAGAAGCATCCCGAGTCCGCCCGACGGGCCGGCAGAACGTTACGCCAATCGCATCGGTTTGGCCGGCATCGGCGCCGCCGCTGTGGTCGGTCTGCTGTCACGCAACCTCGACACGGCCGGTGCTGCCGCGCTGGCTGCCGTCCCAAAGCCGTTGCGCACCGTCCGGGAGGCATTCGGCTGCGCGATGAGCCGCGGCCTGACCGCCCATCACGACGCGCTGGTGCTGCGTCCCGGTGCCCTGCGGACACTCGACCGGATCGACGCGATCATGATCGACCCGCGAGCGCTCTATACCGACGATTTGATGGTCAGTCGCGTTCTGGGCGTGCAGAATTCGCTACGGACCCATGCCTGGGAAGCGGTTCGAGCCGCACTCGACAATGACGGGCTGACCCCGGGATGGCACAACCTGGCTGATATCCCTGGAGCCGGCAGCTCCGGCGAAGCGCTGATCAGCCCGGTTCGCGATCCGTTGGCCGCGGCGGTGGTTACCGAAGCGCGGCGGTCGCGCCCGCGCGTTTTCTCGCTCGACGACGACTCGTTGCGTTCTCTGGCACAAGGATTCGACCAACTGTATCCCTCAGACGCATCGATCGACCATGCGGTGGCGGCAGCTGTCGCGGAACTGAAGGCCGGCGGCGCCACCGTGGCGTTGTTGACCACGTCGGAAATGCGGGCCGCGCATAGGTCCGACGTCACGATCGGCGTGCTCAGACACCGGCATCCTCCGCCGTGGGGCGCCGACGTGTTGGTTTCAGACCTGACCGGCGCCTGGCGTGTGCTGCACGCACTGCCCGCCGCGCGCGCCGCCACCCACAGTGCCGTCCGGCTGTCGGCCTCGGCTTCGGCGATCGGCGCATTGATGTTGATTCCCGGTGTGCCCGGGCGCAGTTCAGCATCGATGAACGTCGGCATGGCCGCCAGCCTGTGGTTCGGATTCCGGGCGGGCGCAAAGGTTTTCCGGGACCCGCTGCCGGAGCCCGAAACCGGCCATGACTGGCACGGCCTGCCGGTTGCGGAGGTGCAGCGGCTGCTGCCCCGCCCCCCCGACGAACAACCCGAGGAAACATCCGCATGGTGGCAAAAGCTGCCACCGGTTCGCGTGCTGCAAGGCGCGACCGTGGCGTCGTGGGGACTCGTTCGCGATTTCGCAGACGAGATGCGCGGCAACCTGTCGGACCCGATCACCCCGCTGCTGGCCACCGGCGCGTTGGCCAGCGCGCTGCTCGGCTCGCCGCTGGATGCGGTCCTGGTGGGTAATGTGCTGTTGGTCAACGCCGCGTTGTCGGCTGAGCAGCAGCTGCACGCCGAACGCATCCTGAATCGCCTGCTGGCCGTGCAGGAGCCGCCTGCGCGACGGCGGGTGGGCTCGCTGGATGCGCAGCGCAACCAGAAGGTGCCCGCCAAGTGGCTGCGTCCGGGCGACATCATCGAAGTCCATGCCGACGAGGTGGTCCCCGCTGACGCCCGACTGCTGCACGCACTAAACGTCGAGGTCGACGAATCCACGCTGACCGGCGAGTCGCTGCCGGTGTCCAAGCAGACCGAAGCCACACCGGGCGCCCCGCTGGCCGAACGGACATGCATGCTCTATGCCGGCACCACGTTGGTTGCCGGCACGGCGGTGGCCGTGGTGACCACGATCGGTTCGCGCTCGGAGATGCACAGGGCGTTGGCGATGGCTCCGAGAAAGTCTCGGGAGATCGGCCTGCAGCGACAGTTGAGGCGGATCACCCGGCGGGCGTTGCCGTTCAGTATGGCCAGCGGGAGTCTGGTCGGGTTGCTCAGCGTGTCCCGGGGTACCCCGTTGCGCGAGGCGGTGTCCAGCGCGGTCACGCTGATCGTCGCTGCGATTCCCGAAGGGTTGCCGCTCGTGGCGACACTGGCCCAACTGGCCGCCGCGCGCCGGCTCACCGGCGAATCGGTGCTGATCCGCAACCCCCACTCAGTCGAAGCACTGGCCCGGTTGAATGTGGTGTGCTTCGACAAGACCGGCACACTGAGCGAGAACCGGCTGAAGGTCAAAACGGTGCGCCCGATGACGGGTTTCACCCCCGGACAGGTGCTGGATGCGGCGCTGAGCACGAGCTACACCAGGCACACCCACCGGGTCGACCATGCCACCGACGATGCGATACACCGGGCCGCTGCCGATCTCTCGGTTCGGGGCGACGGTTCGCAGCCGCAACCGCGGCTGACGCGTGACGCATTCCTGCCGTTCCAGTCCGGTCGTCCGTTCGCGGCCGCGCTCGTCGGCACCCGGCTGACCATCAAGGGCTCACCTGAAGTGCTCTCGTCGGCGCTGCTCCACGACCCCAAAACTAGGACCGAACCGTTGACGCAGCAGATCGACGAGATGGCGGCGAACGGCTTGCGGGTACTGGCGGTGGCCGAGCGCCAGCTCAGCCCCGATCAAGCCGCCGCCGCCGCGGCCGATCCCGATCTTCTGGAGACCCTGTGCACGTCCGGGCTCACCCCGATCGGTCTGCTCGGGTTGGCCGATACTCCTCGGCCCATGGCCCAGTCCTTGCTGAAGGCACTCGCCGACCGTGATATCGGGGTCCGGTTGATCACCGGTGATCATCCGGCGACCGCGGCCGTGATCGCCCAGGAGCTGGGCATCGACGTCACTGCCGAGCAAGTGATCACCGGCAGTGACTGGGAAGCGCTGTCGGCCGACCAGCGGGCCGAGGCGGTCGCGTCGCGGCTGGTCTTCGCGCGGATGACGCCGGAACACAAGATAGATGTGGTCCAGACCCTCGAGCGGGCCGGGCTGGTCACGGCGATGGTCGGCGACGGCGTCAACGACGCCGCCGCGATCCGGGCGGCCAGCGTGGGCATCGGGGTGGCCGCGCGCGGCAGTGATGCGGCCCGCACCGCGGCCGACGTGGTGCTGCTGGATGAGCGGATCGAAGCGCTGATCGATGCCCTCGACGAGGGCCAGCAACTGTGGCGGCGAGTGCAGTCGGCGGTGTCGATGCTGCTGGGCGGCAACCTCGGCGAGGTGTGCTTTGCACTGATCACCACTATCTTGACCGGGCGTTCGGTGCTCAACGCCCGGCAAATGCTGTTGGTCAACATGCTGACCGACGCGCTGCCCGCCGCCGCCCTGGCCGTCAGCCCGCAGGCGAGCACCGACGAGGTCGAGCGGGACGAGGCAGCGATGTGGCGGGCGATCGGGATTCGTGGTGCGTCCACCACGATCGGCGCCACGGCGGGGTGGTTGATGGCCAGCGTGACCGGCACCCCACGCCGCGCGGCGACGGTCGCGCTGATCGCATTGGTCAGCACGCAACTCGCCCAGACCCTGGTCGACTCGCACGGCCGGCTGGTGGTGATCACGACGTTCGGATCGCTGGGCGTGCTCGCGGTGGTGGTGATGACCCCCGGGCTCAGCCACGTGTTCGGCTGCACCCCCGTGGGCCCGTTCGCCTGGGGCCAGGCCTTGCTGGCCGCCGCGGTGGCGAGTTCGCTGTCGGCGATCGCTCCCAACCTGCTGGCCCGTGCATCCGAGACCGTGCGGGTACGGATCATTGGCGGCGAGTGGGCCGGCTGATCCGCGCAGCCGAAAGTAGTTGCCGTTACCCACTGTTCACATCTGATACACCCTGTGGCTACCCGCCGGCACTTTATAGCGGCTTTTCGAGCCGGGCTTCGGTAGTCAAAGTCGCGGGTTCGGCGTCATGCCCGTACCGTTGGCTGCGGGGTCTCCGGCGGGTTGCACGACAATCCGCAGACTGAGCGGGCAGGTGGTCGAAGTGGAACGCGAAAATCGGTTGCAGCTCAAGTCCTATCGGTCTGCATCGGAGCATATTGACGGGGCCTGGTGGCCGCGGTCGCAGCACTTGGTCGACGAGCTACCGGACTTGGTGGTGTCGGTGTCCGACCGGCTGGGGCAGGTCGTGATGGTGGGCTACCGTCGCAATGGCTGGGACGAGACACCGCCACTGGCTGAGATCGCCGGCCACCCAATCGAATTGCTCGGCTTCACCAGTGATGAGCCGGCCAGTCTCATCCTGATCGGGGAGGACGGTCGTCACATCACACTGCACGTCATCCGGCCGGACACCGGCGAAGAGGTAGCCAAACAAGCGCTGGATCAGGCACAAGTACCCGCCAACGCCGACGTTGCGCCGGCCAGCGGTTCAACTGTTGCGCGATCCGTGGCCGAGGTCGCAGACAAGCTGGCCCGACACGAGAGGGCCGATGAGCAGCGGACCACCCAGATCAAGCGCTGGTGTGAGGAGGCCACTCAACAATTCGTCGATGCACCAGTCCAGAACTTCGTTCCAATCCTCGTCGAACATATCGTTCGCAACCGCATGATCGAATCCCGGCAGCAACCACGTCGCCGGCCACCGGCGACTGAACCATTGACCGCATAGGTTGGCTACTCGCCCGGCGCACTGTCAGGCGGGCGCGGTGTTCTGCCGGCCATGAGGGTCGTGATCGCTTCGATGTCGGCCGGGCCGGGCATGCCCCAGTCGGGCTGGTAGTCGAACAACTCGCCGACTTGCACGGTCTTCAGGTCGACGTCGAGAAGTTCGATGGTGTCCAGGGGCACGAGGGCGGGGTGGAGGTAGCCGCAGGCGCGAGCCAGGCACAGCAGTTCGAAGCGCAGAGTGGCGAGATAGTTGGCGCAGCGCACCGACTTCAGGGCCGGGTCGAGGCCGTGCTGCAGCCATGGTGACTGGGTGGCCACGCCGGAGGGGCAGCGCCCGGTGTGGCAGCGCTGGGCCTGGATGCAACCGATGGAGAACATGGCGGTTCGGGCGACGTTGATCATGTCGCAGCCCATGGCCAGGGCCAGCAGGGCGTTCTCGGGGATGCCCAGCTTGCCCGAGCCGATGAACACCACGTCGTGATGCAGGTCCTGTTCGGCGAAGGCCCGGTAGACGCGGGGCTGAGCCCACTTGAAGGGCAGGGCGACGTGGTCACTGAAGACGAGCGGAGCCGCGCCGGTGCCACCCTCGCCGCCGTCGATGGTTACGAAGTCGACGCCCCTGCCTGTACGGGCCATGCGCGCTGCCAGATCGAGCCAAAACGGCCCTTCCCCGACTGCCGACTTGATGCCTACCGGTAAACCTGTCTCGGCGGCGATGGTCTCCACTAGCTCGAGCAGCCCGTCGACGTCGCGGAATGCGGAGTGTCCGGCAGGGCTCTTGCAGTCCACCCCGACCGGAATCCCGCGGATCGCGGCGATTTCAGGGGTCACTTTGGCGCCGGGCAGCATGCCGCCCAGGCCGGGCTTGGCTCCCTGGCTGAGCTTGATCTCGATGGCCCGGATCGACGGGGTAGCCGCCACCCGGTCGATCAGGCGCGGAAGGCTGAAGGTGCCGTCGTCATTGCGGCAGCCGAAGTAGCCGGTGCCGATCTGCCAGACGAGGTCGCCTCCGTTGAGGTGGTACGGCGATACCCCGCCCTCGCCGGTGGTGTGCAGGGCGCCGGCCATGGCCGCGCCCATGTTGAGCGCGGTGATGGCCGCGCCGCCGAGCGACCCGAAGCTCATCCCCGAGACGTTGACCAACGACGAGGGCCGGAAAGCCTTGGCCCGCCCCCGCGCGCCGCCGAGCACCTTTGCCGCCGGCAACGGCACGGCCGGGTCGGGATGCTCAGGTTCGCCGTCCGGGGCCGGCACGGGGAACGCCGCGTGCTTGATGATGGGGTAATTGCGGACCCGTTCCAGATCGTTGTCGGTGCCGAACCCGAAGTATCGGTTGGTCAACTTCGATGACGTGTACACCCAGCGCCGCTGGTCACGACTGAAGGGCCGCTCCGCGTCATTGTCGGTGACGATGTACTGGCGCAGCTCCGGGCCGACCGCTTCGAGCAGGAACCGCAGGTGGCCGATGATCGGGTAGTTGCGCAGGATGGTGTGACGGCGCTGCAAGAGATCCCATCCCGTCACCCCGGCCAGACTCGCGCCGACCACGGCGGCCACGGATCGCCGCTTCATGCCGAATCGAAACCTAGGTCGGCGTCCAGGTCGCCAGAGGCGCTATAGGCGCTGTAAACGCCGAGCAGGTCGCGGGCCGAGACGATGCCGGCCAGCACGCCGTCACGCTCCACCAGGACGTGCCGGATATAGCGGTCCATCATCCGGACCGCCACTTGGTTGACCGTGGCCTCGGCGTCGCACCACACCAGCTTGGTGCTGGCTATGTCGGTGGCCGGGACGGTAGCTGGATCTTTTCCAGCGGCCACCACCCGAACGATGTCGCGCTCGCTCACAAGCGCGGCGGGCAGCACATCGTCACCGACCACTACGGCTCCGAGGTCGCCGGCAACCATCGCCCTGGCGACGTCGGCAACCGTGGCGTCAGCGGCGACGCGCGCCACCGGGTCGCCGCTGATGGCGGAGATCGGAATCGAACCCGGGGAAGACCCCGGAGAAGAGAAGTCAGTCACGTCACCATGTTCACCAGAACTTACCCGTCCCTTCTAGTGACCTGAGTCCTCACTTCGGCCTCAATAGGTCCTAGGACCTTCGATTGGGGGCATTGCGGCTCTGTGATGGGACACCTCGCCGTGATCGACTTGCAATAGCCGGGTCAAATTGGCGACTGACCAGTGCGAAGGGAATGGTGTGGGCGGTTCGGGATCTACGGCACGGGGGTTCCTCGCACGGCTGGCTCGGTTGGTCGAGCCGGTGCTACTCGCGTTGACGGTCAGCGCGTTGTCGGCCGGCGGGGTCGCCTGGCTGGCCGGCTCACACCAAGTTGCCGATTGGTGCTGGATCGCGGGCACGGTGGTGGCGGTGGTCCCCGCGGTGCTGTGGGTGCTGGCCGCCCTGCGTCGCGGTCGGGTCGGGGTCGATTTGATTGCGGTGTTGTCGCTGATCGGCACGCTGCTGGTCGGTGAATATCTCGCCGGTGCGTTGATTGCTGTGATGCTCGCCGGTGGGCAGGCGCTGGAGGCGGCGGCCGAGCGCCGCGCGTCTCATGACTTGCGGGCGCTGCTCGAGCATGCGCCGCGGTTCGCCCGCCGCCGCGTCGGGTCGGCGGTGAGCGTGATCGCGCTGGATGAGGTGGCGGTCGACGACCTGCTGGTCGTCGGCCCAGGCGAGGTCGTGCCCGTGGACGGGCGCATTGCCGGCGCGCTGGCGGTGCTGGACGAGTCCGTGCTGACCGGCGAGCCCCTGCAGGTGGAGCGCGGCGTCGGCGAACCGGTGCGCAGCGGAGTGGTCAACGCGGGCAGCGCATTCGAGATGCACGCCACCGCCACCGCCACCGATAGCACGTACGCGCAGATCGTGCGACTGGCCGCACAGGCCGAGGCGGAGAACGCGCCCGTGGTACGGCTGGCCGACCGGTATGCGGCGTGGTTCTTACCGTTGACGCTGTTGGTGGCGGGCGGGGCGTGGCTGGCCAGCGGGTCGCCGGTGCGGGCGGTGGCGGTGCTGGTGGTGGCGACTCCGTGCCCGCTGTTGCTTGCCGCACCGGTGGCGATCGTGTCCGGCCTGTCTCGGGCCGCGCGTCATGGTGTGGTGATCCGCAGCGGAGGCGCGCTGGAAAACCTGGGCCGCGCAACAACTTTGGTGATGGACAAGACCGGCACACTGACCATGGGACGCCCGGTCGTCATCGACGTTGTGGCCGCGCCCGGGCGCGATGCGACCGAGATACTGCGGCTGGCGGCCTCGGTGGATCAGATCTCCCCACATGTGTTGGCCGAGGCTATCGTCACCGAAGCGCGTACCCGCGGCTTGCAGCTGTCACTGCCCACCGAGGTGGTCGAAGAACCCGGGCGCGGCGTAACCGCCACCATCGGCGATCGGCGCATCCAAGTCGGCAAACTGGCCCACGGCACCGCGGGCGCGGAATGGGCCCGCGCAGTGGTGAACCGGGCCCTACTGGACAACGCGGCGATCGCGTGGGTCTGCATCGACGGGCGACCGGCCGGTGCAGTGCTGCTGCGCGACCCGCTGCGCCGCCATGCACCGCGCACCGTGCGCCGGTTACGCACCGCCGGTCTGAATCGATTGGTGATGCTCACCGGAGACCGCACCGAGCCGGCCCGCGAGGTCGCCGCCGTGCTGGGGCTAGACGAGGTGTACGCCGAACAGAGCCCGGCCGACAAGGTCGCCGCCGTGCGCGCCGAACAAGACCGCGCGGTAACCGTGATGGTCGGCGACGGGGTCAACGACGCGCCCGCATTGGCCGCGGCCAGCGTCGGTGTGGCGATGGGCGCGCGCGGTGCCACCGCTTCCTCTGAAGCCGCCGATATCGTGTTGACCACTGATCGGCTGGAGCGGCTCGCCGACGCGATGGACATCGCCCGCTGGTCACGGCGCATCGCCGTGCAAAGCGCCGTCGTCGGCATGGGTCTGTCGCTGGCCGCGATGGTCGTCGCCGCGATCGGATGGCTGCCGCCGGCCGCGGGTGCGCTGCTGCAGGAGGGCATCGACGTTGCCGTGATCGGTAACGCCCTGCGCGCCCTGCGCGGCAATCCGGCCGTCGAGGTCGACCTGCCCACACGTACCGAACAGATGTTGCGGCGCTTCGACGCCGAACACGACGAACTGCGCGACACCGTCGGACTGCTGCGGGACGCGGCCGACCGCCTGGCCGCCGCACCCGATCAGTCTGCGCTACAGGCAATTACCCGCGCGCACAGCCTGCTCACCGACCGGATCCTGCCCCACGAACGCGCCGAGGAGACCCAGCTTTACCCCGCGCTGGCCCACCCCCTGGGCACTAGCGAAGCCACCGCCACCATGAGCCGAACCCACGCCGAAATACAACGGCTATCAGACCGGATCGGCGCCCACCTGACGCTGGCCCGAAGCAGCGGCGCCATAGCCCCCGACCAGGTTGACGACCTGCTCGCGTGCCTATATGGCCTGTACACCCTGTTGCGCCTGCATTTCGTGCAGGAGGAAGAAAACTACTTCACCCTCGCCGAGGACGAAGCCCAGCCCGCCGATGCAGGGTAGGCGCAACCGCGGGATCAACGCTCATCCCCCTGAAGGGGGTTTGGGTATCACCGTTCCCTTGAGCTCCGCGCCAAATGCAATATCTTCGTACTTTTGCTGCTTCCGTTTGCGCCAACCACTGCCTGCCGAGATCGGTGGCGGCATCAAAGGCGGGAGCATGGGCAACCCGGATTCCCCCGGAGGAAGCGGCGATACCGCCGACGCGAGTTGGACTGGCGCTTGCGAAGCGGGCAACAGCCCCACCACAGCGGGCGGCGCGGTCAGCTTGCCCAAAGACACTCCAACACCTATCGCCGCCGTGGGTTCTGCTGACAGTCCAGCGGCGCCTAACGCACCCAACGCTCCGGACCCCGGGGCTCCCAGGGCCGCCTCTCCCTCCGATAGGCCCTGGCCAACTTCGCCGCCCACACTCTGGAGTGCCTGGGCCGAAGTGGCCTGGGCCAGATAGCTGAGCATGTTGATCGGAAATCCGGACGATATGAACTGGTTCGCATAGGTGTTCGCCAGTCCAAACCAGCCGGCCTGGGGGTTGAAGCTGGCAAGCGACGCCAATATCGACGACAATGTCGAGGCCGCGGGAGCGGCAGCGGTAGCAGAAGGCGCCACACTGGCTTGAGCGGCGACCCCCGTCGGATCAGCAATCGGAGGCGGCGACGAGAACTGGGGCAGCGTGGCAGCTTGTGCCGAGGCTGCCTCATAGCGATTCATCGCCGCCGAGTTGTTCGCCCACATGCCCTCGTACTGGGCTTCGGTTTCGCCGATAGCCGCAAGGTTTTTGCCGAACTGGTTAGTGGCTAGCAGCTGCGCCAGCCGCGTCCTGTTGGCACTGACCTGTGAGGGAGGAACCACCGCCGAGAGAGCGGAGCTGAATGCCGCTGCGGCGGCCTGCGCCGAGGAGGCTATCTGCTGACACTGCTGCGCGGTGGTGCGCAACCAAGTGAGGTAGGGCTCGACAGCCTGGACCATCGCCATCGAGGACGGACCGTTCCAGGACTGAATCAGGGAAGACAACACCGAGGCATAGATGGGAACAGAGTTCTCCAACTCGGTGCCCAGCCGTTGCCACGCACCGGAAGCGTCGATCATCGACCCCGCGCCAGGCCCGGCGTGGATGAGCGCCGAGGTGATCTCGGGGGGCAACGTTAGGAAATCCATGACATCTCACATTGATTATGCTGGGAAAATTTCCGGAACATCGCGTTGACTACGCCGGGAAAACTCCTGGAACATTGGGCACCGACGCTTGACATGCGGCCCAACATACGGCACAGCGTACCGGCGCGGATCCGTTCGACACGGACCTACTTCCCGAATGGATTGCGGTCCGGACATTATGTCCTTCCTCGTTCCAGTCCGGATACGACGAGCGATATGCCGACGACGCCAGCCAGCCGAGGGCTAACGGTCAGGAGCCCTTGGTCCCCGACTGCAGTGGCCATACGGGCTTTTCAGCGGCCGGCCGGCAGCCGGGTTCCGAGCCGACGTCGCAACGAGCGGTCGGCGGAGACCCGATGACTCCACACCGGCTCACGGGCCTGGTCGACGGCTGACGAACCGGCGGCGCAACCCCGTGACCGGATCGTCGAACTCGATGCGCTGTGCGAGCAACTGCAGCGGCGTGCTGAAGTCGTCGGCTGCCACATCAATAACGTTGGGATACAACGGGTCACCTCGGATCGGTACGCCCAGCGACGCCATGTGCACCCGCAGTTGGTGGGTACGTCCGGTGCGCGGCGTCAGCCGGTACAGGCCGTCCGGCGATATCAGCTCCACCAGCGTCTCCGCGTTGGGCATACCGGGCTCGCAGACCGCCTGCAGGTGGCCCCGGCGCTTGACGATGCGACCCCTGACCAGGCGCGGGAGCATCAGGGCCGGATCGACCGCCGCCCGCGCCAGGTAGGTCTTGCTCACCAGACCGCGGGCGAACAGCGTCTGGTACGTGCCGCGCAACTCGCGCCGGGTGGTGAACAGCAGCACTCCGGCGGTCAGCCGGTCGAGCCGGTGGGCCGGGCTCAGCTCGGGCAATCTCAGTTCCCGGCGTAGCCGCACCAGCGCGGTCTGCGCGACGTGCCGCCCCCTTGGCATGGTCGCCAAAAAGTGTGGCTTGTCGACAACCACGACGTCTGCGTCTTGATGGAGCACCGGGATGTCGAAGGGCACCGGCACTTCGTCGGGCAGGTCGCGATACAGGTAGACACTGGACCCGGTGGGCAGCACAGTGGCCGCATCGACCGCCACGCCGTCGGCGTCGACGACTTCTCCGGCAAGGACTTTCGCGCGGGCCGGCGCGCCGAACCGGGCGGTCAGCTCAGCCAGCACTTGCCCGCCACGCAGCCGCACCCGCGCCGGCCCCAATACGTCGCGAACGGCAAGCGGCCCGGATTTCACTGCGCTCTCAATTGAGCGGCACCGGCTCGAGGATCTCGGCGCGCGCCTCCGGTGCGCTGGCCCGCAATTCGTCTGCCGACACGTCGTCGGGCTGAGCCTGCGACAGTATCTCGGCCTCCACCCGCGCGTTGTAGTTGCCGACCTCACGATCGATGTCCTCGGCGGTCCACCCCAGCACGGGCGCGACCACGTCGGCCACCTCGCGGGCGCAGGCGACACCGCGGTGCGAGTATTCGATGGAGATCCGCATCCGTCGGGCCAGGATGTCCTCGAGATGCAGGGCACCCTCGGCGGTGACGGCGTATAGCGCTTCCACCTTCAAGTAGCCCGGCGCCTCCTTGATCGGGCTCAGCAGTTCGGGACGGCCGGCCGCCACGGCCAGCACGTCGCCGATCAGCGAGCCGTAGCGGTCCAGCAGGTGGCGCACCCGGTAAGGGTGGAGTCCTTGCAGCGCGCCGACGTTTTCGGCCTGGTTGACGAGCGCGAAGTAGCCGTCAGCGCCCATCAGCGGCACTTTCTCGGTGATCGATGGCGCCACCCGGGCCGGGATGAACTCGGCGGCGGCGTCGATGGCGTCAGCCGCCATGACCCGGTAAGTGGTGTATTTTCCCCCGGCGATTGCGACCAGCCCGGCCGCCGGCACCGCCACGGCGTGCTCCCGGGACAGCTTGGAGGTGTCGTCGCTCTCCCCGGCGAGCAGCGGGCGCAATCCGGCGTACACCCCGTCGATGTCGGCATGGGTCAACGGGGTGGCCAGCACGCTGTTGACGGTCCCCAGGATGTAGTCGATGTCGGCTTTGGTGGCCGCGGGATGGGCCAGGTCGAGATTCCAAACGGTATCGGTGGTTCCGATGATCCAGTGGCTTCCCCACGGGATGACGAACATCACCGACTTCTCGGTGCGCAGGATGATCGCGACGTCGCTGACAATCCGGTCCCGTGGCACCACCACGTGCACGCCCTTGGACGCACGCACCTGAAACCGCCCGCGCTGCTTGGACAGCGCCTGAATCTCGTCGGTCCAGACCCCGGTCGCGTTGACCACGACATGACCACGGACCTCGGTGATGGCGCCGTCCTCGGAGTCGCGGACGCGCACGCCGATCACCCGGTCGCCTTCGCGCAGCAACGCGACCACCTGGGTCGAGCACCGCACGACCGCGCCGTAATGCGCCGCGGTGCGGGCGACCGTCATGGTGTGCCGGGCGTCGTCGACGACGGTGTCGTAGTAGCGAATACCACCGATCAGCGAGCTGCGCTTTAGGCCAGGGCTCAGTCGCAGCGCACCGGCACGAGTCAAATGCTTTTGCGCCGGAACCGATTTCGCGCCGCCCAGACTGTCGTACAGGAAAATGCCAGCGGCGATGTAAGGACGCTCCCACACGCGCTTGGTGAGCGGAAACAAGAACGGCAACGGCTTGACCAGATGCGGTGCCAACGTGGTCAGCGACAGCTCACGCTCGTAGAGCGCCTCGCGCACCAACCCGAATTCCAGTTGCTCGAGGTAGCGCAACCCGCCGTGGAACATCTTCGATGAGCGGCTCGAGGTGCCGGAGGCGAAGTCGCGGGCTTCGACCAGCGCCACCTTCAGTCCGCGGGTGGCGGCATCCAGCGCACACCCGGAGCCCACCACACCGCCGCCGATGACCACCACGTCGAACTGCTCGGCGCCGAGTCGCTCCCAGGCCAACGCGCGTTGCCGAGGCCCCAGCGAGGAAGCCGGCCAGGTCTGCGCGCTCTCCGGGGCTTGAATCGGGTTGCTCACGAAAACAGGCTCCTGTCAGTTACTCGTCGGTAATGGCGCTCCACCAAGGCTAGTTCGTCAGGCGTCCTCGAGTTGCCCATCAGTCCAGATCATCGTGTGCCATCAGCCGGCGGGCGGCCTCGGTGATCGAACCGGATAACGACGGGTAAACCGCAAGCGTCTGCGCCAACTCGTTGACGGTGATGCGGTTTTGCACCGCCACGGCTATCGGCAGGATCAACTCGGAGGCGATCGGCGCCACCACCACACCGCCGATCACCACACCGGTGGACGGTCGGCAGAAGATCTTGACGAAGCCTTGGCGCAACCCCGACATCTTGGCCCGCGCGTTGGTCCGCAACGGCAACATGATGGTCCGGGCAGGCACCGACCCGTCGTCGATCGCCGATTGCGGCACACCGACGGCGGCGATCTCGGGCCTGGTGAACACCGCCGCCGCGACCGTGCGCAACCGGATCGGGCTGACGCCCTCGCCCAGTGCGTGATACATCGCGATCCGGCCCTGCATCGCGGCGACCGACGCCAACGGCAGCAGGCCAGTGCAGTCGCCTGCGGCATAAATGCCGGTCACCGATGTCCGCGAGACGCGGTCCACGGTCAGGTAGTTGCCCCGACCGAGCTCGATGCCGACCCGTCCCAGGCCCAGGCCGCTGGTGTTGGGGACCGACCCGATGGTCATCAGGGCATGGCTGCCCTCGACGGTGCGGCCGTCGGTCATGGTCACCAGGACACCGGTGTCGGTGCGGGTGACCGATTCTGCGCGGGCGTTCTTGAACAGCCGGACGCCCCGTTCGGCGAACGACTCTTCCAGGACCAGCGCCGCGTCGGCGTCCTCGTACGGCAGCACGTGGTCCTGGCTAGCCACCACCGTCACCTGCACACCCAGTTCGGTGTAGGCGTTGACGAACTCGGCGCCGGTGACCCCGGAGCCCACCACGATGAGGTGATCGGGCAACGTCTCCAAGTCGTAGAGCTGGCGCCAGGTCAGGATGCGCTCGCCGTCGGGTTGGGCCGACGGCAGGACCCGCGGGCTGGCCCCGGTGGCGATCAGCACGACGTCGGCGTCGTGTTCGCTGGTGGTGCCGTCGGCGGCGGTGGCCTTGATGCGGTGGTGGGCCAGACCGGGGGTGGGGTCGACCAGCTCGCCGCGCCCCGCGACCAAATGCACACCCACGCTGCGCAGCTGCGCGGCGATGTCGGCTGACTGCTCGGCGGCAAGCCTCTTGACCCGGGCATGGATTTGCGGCAACGAGATCTTGGCATCCTCGATGTCGATGTCGAAGCCCAGCCGCGGCGCTCGGCGCAGTTCGGTGCGCAGCCACGTGGAGGCGATGAACGTCTTGGACGGCACGCAGTCGTCCAGCACGGCCGCCCCACCGATGCCGTCGCAGTCGATCACGGTGACTTGGGCGGTTTCGGGGTGTGAGGTGGCGGCCACGAGCGCGGCCTCGTAACCGGCCGGGCCGCCACCGAGGATCACGATGCGGGTCACCACAGCCCATAACCTAGCTTGGCGACCCCAAAACTTCCGAGCACTCCGCACCGCGGCGTGAACTGGGGCCATCGGATGAACGCCGTGCGAGCATGCGCCGTTTAAGCTTTCCCCGTGCCGCTCTACGCCGCCTACGGGTCGAACATGCATCCCGAGCAGATGCTGAAGCGCGCACCCCACTCGCCAATGGCCGGAACCGGCTGGCTGCCCGGGTGGCGGCTGACGTTCGGCGGCGAGGACATCGGTTGGGAAGGGGCACTGGCCACCGTCGTCGAGGATCCGAATTCGAGGGTGTTCGTCGTGCTCTACGACATGACGCCGGCGGACGAGAATAACCTTGACCGGTGGGAGGGCTCCGAGTTCGGCATCCACCAGAAGATCCGATGCCGGGTGGAGCGCTTATCTTCGGACACCACGACCGATCCCGTCCTGGCGTGGCTGTACGTGCTGGACGCCTGGGAGGGCGGGCTGCCGTCGGCGCGATACCTGGGCGTTATGGCCGATGCCGCCGAGATCGCCGGCGCGCCAAGCGATTACGTACACGACTTGCGTACCCGTCCGGCCCGCAACATCGGCCCGGGGACTAGCGCCTAGTTCTTCGGCGAGCGTGCGTGTTTGTACGCCGACACGCCGTTGCAGCCGGCATTCTGCGCACCCTCGTTTCGGTGTCATGCAGCTCTGCCGCGCTCCAATCGCGCCTCGAGCCGCCGGACGAGTTCGCCGCGCCGGTACCTGACATCCCCGGCCACGATGGGCACGACCACCCCAGGTCCAGCAGTGCCGCAGCACGTCGGCGGTCCCGGAGAAATGCGTCCGGCCCGTTGTGCCAGTCGACGCCGTCGTACTCGGCCGCGACGCGAAGTTCGGGCCAGGCCAAGTCGAGCCGCCAGGTGCATCCCTGCTTGTCCACGATCTCGTATTGCAGGACCGGCGGCGGCAACCCACCGTCGATCATGACCAGCCGCGCCTCGCTCTCCATGGGCGACTCGGCATGCGGCGAAGCCAAACTCAGCAACTGTGGTGACGATGCCGCGACGGCCCGATTGCAGGTCGACAGCTCTGTCCAGGTCCCCGCGGCTACACGTGCCGCTGCGTAGCGCGGCGTCCAGCGTCGCCAACGCTCGATGCCGGCGCAGGCCACGCGCGACCTCGATCGCCGTCCACGCGGGCGCCGTGGCCGGCCGTCCCGCGACCACGGTCAACGGCGCGCCCGCACGACGGTGCACGAGCAGGCCGTCAGTCGATCGCAATTGCCGGCCACCAGGATTGAGCACGTGCAGATCTGCGGTTCGTTCGGTGTCGAAGCCGTACGCAGCAGCTGCAGTACCCATGCATGCCGCGACCGTCGTGCCAGCCGCCACGTCCAGCCCGCGCAGTCGCAATGCGGTAGTCACTTCACCGCGGCCGTAAATGCCATACCAAATCTTCTGCAGCGCACCGCGATTCACGTGTGCCTCCAGGCCGCGCCGGGTGAGGAACGCCAGCGCTTGCGCGGAGGTCACCACTCCGCCTTGCGCGTCGAGCAACCGGCTGAGCTCTGGATGCATGCGGGCCATGGTGGGCGTGCCGCTAGTTGCCCACAAGTCACCGTGCCGAGCGTGCGCAGAATGCCGGGGAACGCGGCGTGCGTTGTGCTGGGGGCACCTCCCGCTTGCGGGGGAACACGCACGCTCGCGGCGTCCTAGAACTCGGCCGACTGCTCGATGATGTTGACCAGCACGCGCAGCCCGATCGCCAGGGCTCGCTCGTCGAGGTCGAATGTCGGCTGGTGCAGGTCCAACTGCGGTCCCTCCCCCGACCACACTCCCAAGCGCGCCATGGCACCGGGAATTTCCTCCAAGTACCAGGAGAAATCCTCGCCGCCGCCGGACTGGCGGGTGTCGGCCAGCACATCGGGGCCGACGGCTTCGATCGCGTGGGTGAGGATGCGTGTCGAGACGTCCTCATTGACCACCGGCGGCACGCCGCGCCGGTATTGCAGGGTGTGTTCGATCGCCAGCGGCGACAGCAGGCCCGCGACGGCCTGGCGGATGAGCTCCTCGAGGTCGACCCAGGTGTGCCGGCTGGCGGTGCGAACGGTGCCGGCCAGCACGCCGGTTTGCGGAATGGCGTTGGGGGCCACACCCGCATTGACCGCGCCCCACACCAACACGGTGCTGTTGCGCGGGTCGATGCGGCGCGACAGCACCCCGGGCAGCCCGGTGATCAGCGTGCCCAGCCCGTAGACCAGGTCGGCGGTCAAGTGCGGACGCGACGTGTGCCCGCCAGGCGAATACAGCGTGATCTCGATCTGGTCGGCCGCCGAAGTGATGGGACCCTGCCTGACCGCGACCTTGCCGACCTCCAGCCGGGGATCGCAGTGCAAAGCGAAGATCCGCGTCACCCCGGCCAACGCTCCGGCCGCGATGGCGTCGATCGCACCGCCAGGCATCAACTCTTCGGCGGCCTGGAAGATCAGCCGCACCCCGACCGGCAGCTCCGCCACCGACGCCAATGCCAGCGCGGTACCTAGCAGCATCGCGGTGTGCGCGTCGTGACCGCAGGCGTGCGCGACATTGGGCATCGTCGAGGTGTACGGCGCGCCGGTGCGTTCGGCCATGGGCAGCGCGTCCATGTCGGCGCGCAGCGCGATCCTCGGCTCTTGCTCGGGGCCGAAATCACAGATCAGTCCCGTTCCGCCGGGCAGCACCTTCGGGTTGAGCCCGGCGTCGGCCAACCGCTCGGCGACGAACTGTGTGGTGGCGTACTCCTGGCGGCCCAACTCCGGATAGCGGTGGATGTGCCGGCGCCAGGCGATCAGATCGTCGTAATGCGCGGCCAGCCACGACTCGGCGGTGTCGACAAGGCTCATACTGCCGCCCGCCGCTGCTGCGCAGCCAAAACCCGGTCACGCTCATCAGGAGTCTGGGCGAGGTGGACGATCGTGCGCGCCAACATGATCGCGCCCTCGACGACCGCGCGGTCGGCGCTCGGACCGACGGCAGCGGCGGCGAAGGCGCGCTGGTGAACCGTGGCGCCACCGGCGTCGACACCGATCACCGGATGAATCCCTGGCAGCACCTGCGTCACGTTGCCCATATCGGTGCTGCCCATGGGGAGCCCCGCCTCGACCTCGGGTGCTACCGGCTCGCGTCCGAGCCGGCGCATCTCCTCCCGGCACACGTCGGCCAGCCATTGGTCCGGCTTCAAC
Source organism: uncultured Actinomycetota bacterium (assembly GCA_963728815.1). Taxonomy (GTDB): domain Bacteria; phylum Actinomycetota; class Actinomycetes; order Mycobacteriales; family Mycobacteriaceae; genus Mycobacterium. The sequence continues at coordinate 153,288 of CAVSLH010000001.1, read as the reverse complement.
TCCGCATACGCCGGTGCCGTGTCGTCGATTTCGTATTCGCAGCCGGCGGCCAGCGCGCCCGCAGCAAAGCAAGCAAACATCCTGCCCTCCAGCTCGCGCAACGAATCCGATTCGACCGCCCGCATCGCATAATGCAACGACGCGTACCCAGGGATGACGTTGACCGCCTGACCGCCGTCGGTGACGATGCCGTGCATCATCTGCCCCGGCGCCAGCTGCTGCCGCAGCAGCCCAATGGCCACCTGCGCGACGGTCACGGCGTCGGCGGCGTTGAGCCCAAGGTGCGGCGCGACAGCGGCATGCGATTCCTTGCCCCGGTATCCGACAGTGACCTCAGACAAGGCCAGCGACCTGGCCCCGGCGATGTCGGTAGGCCCGGGATGCACCATTACGGCCACCGTGATGTCGTCGAATGTCCCGGCCTGCAGCATCAGCGCCTTGCCGCCGCCGGCCTCCTCGGCGGGAGTTCCCAGCAGGGCCACCGTCAGGCCCAGCTCGTCGGCTACCTCGGCCAGCGCCAGCGCGGTGCCCACAGCTGACGCCGCGATGATGTTGTGACCGCAGGCGTGCCCGATCTCGGGCAACGCGTCATATTCGGCGCACACCCCGACAACCAGGGGTCCGCTGCCGAAGTCAGCGCGAAACGCCGTGTCCAAACCACCCGCGGGCGCGGTGATCTCGAAACCGTGTTCGGCGACCAGCGCCTGCGCCTTGGCGCAGCTGTGGTATTCGGCGAACGCCAGCTCCGGCTCGGCGTGAATCGCGTGGGACAACTCGACCAGCTCGCCGCCCCGGCGCCGCACCACATCCTCGACGCTCTCCAATGCGGTGGATGCGGACATCCTCGCAGTATCTCACCGACCAGAACCGGCCAAGCCCGCGCGGCTAAGCTCGCGCAGTGTGAGCGACCCCGCGCCGAATCCCGACGAACTCGCGCGGGCCGCAGCCCAGGTCATCGCTCAACGCACCGGGATCGACGAGCACGACGTCGCGATCGTTCTCGGGTCGGGGTGGTCGCCGGCCGTTGCGGCGCTCGGCTCCCCGACCGCCGCGCTGCCCCAGGCCGAGCTGCCCGGTTTCACACCTCCAACCGCGGTCGGGCACACCGGCGAGCTCTTGTCCCTGCGCATCGGCGCGCACCGGGTGCTGGTGTTGGCCGGTCGCGTGCACGCCTACGAGGGGCATGACCTGCGCCACGTCGTGCACCCGGTACGGACGGCCTGCGCGGCCGGAGCGCGCGTCATCGTGCTCACCAACGCGGCCGGCGGACTGCGCCCGGACATGGCCGTCGGCCAGCCGGTGCTGATCAGCGACCACCTGAACCTGACGGCACGTTCGCCGCTGGTCGGTGCGCAGTTCGTCGACCTGACCGACGCCTACGCACCGCGGCTACGGGAGCTGGCCCGCGACACCGACCCGGAGCTGGCCGAAGGCGTCTACGCGGCCCTGCCCGGACCGCACTACGAGACACCCGCCGAAATCCGGATGCTGCGGATGCTGGGCGCCGACCTGGTGGGCATGTCGACCGTGCACGAGACCATCGCGGCCCGGGCGGCCGGCGCCGAGGTGCTGGGGGTGTCCCTGGTGACCAACCTGGCAGCCGGTATCACCGGTGAGCCGCTGAGCCACGACGAGGTGCTGGCCGCCGGGGCCGCGTCAGCGGGTCGGATGGGCTCTTTGCTGGCCGATGTCATCGCTCGGTTGTAAAGAGTGCACCCGTGACGCCCGAGGATTGGATCGCGCACGATCCTGACCCACAAACGGCCGCCGAGCTCTCCGCGTGTGGCCCCGACGAACTCGCAGCGCGATTCGCCCACCCGCTCACGTTCGGCACCGCGGGGTTGCGCGGACCGGTGCGCGGCGGGCCGGACGCGATGAACCTCGCGGTGGTGTTGCGCGCGACCTGGGCGGTGGCACAGGTGCTTGGAAAGCTTGCCGGCTCGGCAGTGATCGTGGGGCGCGACGCTCGGCACGGCTCGGCGCTATTCGCCTCGGCAACGGCTGAAGTGCTTGCCGCCGAAGGCTTTTCCGTGTTACTGCTACCCGATCCGGCGCCCACGCCGGTGGTGGCATTCGCAGTGCGCCACACCGGCGCCGCCGCCGGCATACAGATCACGGCATCACACAACCCGCCGGCCGACAACGGGTACAAGGTGTATTTCGAAGGCGGCATCCAGATCGTCTCACCCACCGACCGCCAGATCGAAACCGCGATGGCCACCGCTCCGCCGGCCGACCAGATCACCCGCAAGCCCGTCGAACATACCGACACCGATCTGATCGACCGCTACATCGAGCGCGCGGCCGGGGTGCGGCGCTCCGCCGGTTCGCTGCGGGTGGCCCTGACACCGCTACACGGGGTGGGTGGCACGGTGGCTGTCGAGACGCTGCGGCGTGCCGGATTCGACGACGTACACACCGTCGCAGCACAATTCGCGCCGGACCCCGACTTCCCCACCGTCGCGTTCCCGAACCCCGAGGAGCCCGGTGCCACCGACGCACTGCTCGCCCTGGCCGCAGGCGTCGATGCCGACGTCGCGATCGCGCTGGACCCCGACGCCGATCGCTGCGCGGTCGGGATACCCACCACGTCGGGATGGCGGATGCTGTCGGGCGACGAAACAGGTTGGCTCCTAGGCGATTACATCTTGTCGCAGGAAGGCGCTCCCGAGACCACCGTGGTGGCCAGCACCGTGGTGTCGTCGCGGATGCTGTCGGCGATCGCCGGACACTACGGCGCGGTCCACGTCGAGACCCTCACCGGTTTCAAATGGCTGGCGCGCGCCGACGCGAACCTGCCCACCGGCACCCTGGTGTACGCCTACGAGGAAGCGATCGGGCACTGTGTCGACCCGGCCGCCGTGCGCGACAAAGACGGCATCAGCGCCGCGGTACTGGTGTGCGATCTGGTGGCCGCGCTGAAAAAGCAGGGCCGTTCGGTGCCTGAGGTGCTGGACGAGCTCGCCCGACGGCACGGCGTGCATGAAGTTGCGGCGGTGTCGCGTCGGGTCGCCGACGCCAATGAAGCTGCCGACCTGATGCGCCGGCTGCGGACAGCCCCGCCGGATCGGCTGGCCGGGTTCACCGCAACCACCACCGATATCACCGACGCGCTGATCTTCAGCGGCGGCGACAACGACACGTCGGTCAGGGTGGTGGTTCGGCCCTCGGGGACCGAGCCGAAGTTGAAGTGCTACTTGGAGGTTCGCTGCGCGGTGAGCGGCGACCTGCGACCTGCCCGGGAGCGGGCCAGCGCGCTGCGCGACGAGCTGGTGTCCGAGGTGCGACAGTGGTGACTCGGGGTGACCTAACGAGGCCCGAACTGGCGGTCGCCCGCATCGCCGAGACCCGGCACGATATAAGCGATCTCGTTCAGGCCGTCGTCGACGGCCACGGTGAACAGCCGTGTGTTCGGCGCCGCTTTCTCAAGCGCCGCAATGCCTTCCGGTGCGGCCACCGCACACAACACTGTGATTTCTGCTGCACCACGACGGTGCAGCAGCCCGATGGTGTACGTCATCGACCCGCCGGTCGCCAACATGGGATCGAGGACCATCACCGGCAGGGCACGCAGATCGTCGGGCAGCGACTCCATATAGCCTGCCGCCAGTGCGGTCTCCTCGTCGCGGGCAACACCGACAAAACCAACCCGGGCCTGCGGCAACAGGGCGAGCGCCTGATCGACCATGCCCAGCCCGGCGCGCAGCACGGCCACCAGCAGGGGCGGTTTGGCCAGTCGCACTCCGAGCGTGTCGGCCAGTGGCGTGCGGATCGGAAACGTCTCGCGGGCCGCGTCCCGGGTGGCCTCGTAGACCAGCATCGCGGTCAGGTCGCGCAACGCGGCTCTAAAGGCGGCGTTGTCGGTGCGTTCGTCGCGCAACACGGTTAGCCGAGCGACGGCCAGCGGGTGGTCAACGACGTGCACATCCACGGAATTCGACCCTATATAACAATCAGACTTAGCTTGGCTGACACGCTTGCGTCCGTCCCGTCAATGGCCCAAACCCCTCCATATACTCCCCGAGTGCGAGCAATGCGGCTGTTCGGCGCAGTGCTGGTGTCTGGGGTGGTGATGTCCCCGTTGGCCCCTCGCGTGGACCTCGCGGCGGCCGCCATTCCGACGCCTGCGCACGTGGTAATCGTGGTGGAAGAGAACCGCTCTCAGGCCAACATCATCGGCAACCAGTCGGCTCCCTTCATCAACGCGCTGGCCGCCAACGGCGCGATGATGGCCCAGTCGTTCGCCGAAACACATCCAAGCGAACCGAACTACCTGGCGCTGTTCGCCGGTGACACATTCGGCTTGAAGAAGGACACGTGCCCCGTCAATGGCGGCGCCGTCCCCAACCTGGGTTCTGAGTTGCTCGCTGCCGGGTACACATTCACGGGTTTCGCCGAAGGCCTGCCCGCGGTCGGCTCAACTGTGTGCAGTGCGGGCAAGTACGCACGCAAACACGTGCCGTGGGCCAACTTCAGCAATGTGCCGCCCACGAACTCGGTGCCGTTCTCGGCATTCCCGGCGCCCGGCAACTATGCCAGCCTGCCGACCGTATCGTTCGTCATTCCCGACAACGACAACAACATGCACGACGGCTCTATCGCCGCGGGCGACACCTGGCTGAACCGCCAGCTGTCGGGGTACGCCAACTGGGCCGTGGCCAACAACAGCCTGCTCATCGTGACCTGGGACGAGGACGACAAATCCAGCCTCGAAGGCAGTCGCAATCAAATCCCGACGGTGTTCTACGGCGCCCATGTGCAGCCCGGCACCTACAACGAGCAGATCAGCCACTATAACGTGCTCTCCACGCTGGAGCAGATGTACGGGCTACCCAAGACGGGTAATGCGGCCAACGCTCCCGCGATCGCCACCATCTGGGGCGGATAGCCGCTACCGGAACGGGCTCCCGCGCCGGCCGTCGCTATTCTGTGCCGCATGGTTGCTGACCTCGTGCCCATCCGCCTGAGCCTGTCCGCTGGTGACCGCTACACCGTGTGGGCACCCCGCTGGCGCGATGCCGGCGACGAGTGGGAGGCGTTTCTGGGTAAGGACGATGACCTCTACGTCTTTGAGACGGTGTCTGACCTGGTCGCATTCGTGCGTACCGATTCCGACAACGATCTGGTCGACCACCCGGCGTGGAAGGACTTGACTTCGGCCCACGCGCACAACCTCGATCCCGTCAAAGACAAGCAGTTCGATCTGGTCGCTGTCGAGGAGTTGGTGGCCGAAAAGCCGACCGAGGAGTCGGTGAACGCGCTGGCAGCCACGCTGGCAATCGTGTCGTCCATTGGATCGGTGTGCGAACTGGCGGCGGTGTCGAAGTTCTTCAACGGCAATCCCGACCTGGGCACGGTATCCGGTGGAATCGACCACTTCACCGGCAAAGCCGGCCACAAACGCTGGAATTCGATCGCCGAGATCATCGGGCGAAGCTGGGACGACGTGCTCAGCGCGATCGAGCAGATCATCAGCACCCCCGAGGTCGACGCCGAGATTTCGGCCAAGGCCGCCGACGAACTAGCCGTGGAACCCGAAGAGCCCGAGGAGACGGAACAGGAGTCGGACGCCGAGGACGGTGAGGCCTCTAACGAGGTCGCCGAGGCACGACGAGGCTGACGAGGCTGAGGACACCGAAGACACCGGTGACGCCGAAGACAGCGACGAGGGCGAAGACACCGAAGACGACACCGAAGAGGAAAGCGAGGCCCGCGCCGCCGGTGACACCGTCGTGCTGGGCAGTGAAGGGGACTTCTGGCTGCAGGTAGGTATCGACCCGATCCGGATCATGACGGATTCCGGCACCTTCTGCACGCTTCGGTGCTATCTCGATGACAGCCCGATCTTCCTGGGCCGCAATGGTCGGATCAGCGTTTTCAGCTCCGAACGGGCCCTGGCCCGCTACCTTGCCGACGAGCACGACCATGACTTGTCCGATCTGAGCACCTACGACGACATCCGTACCGCCGCCACCGACGGCTCACTGGCAGTCGACATCACCGACGACAACATCTACGTGCTGAGCGGGCTGGGCGACGATTTTGCCGATGGGCCCGACGCCGTGGATCGCGACCAGCTCGACCTGGCCGTCGAGTTGCTCCGCGATATCGGCGAGTACTCCGAGGAGAGCACGGTAGACAAGGCGCTCGAAACGAGCCGGCCGCTGGGCAAGCTGGTCGCCTACGTGCTGGATCCTGGCTCGGTCGGCAAACCCTCAGCCCCGTATTCCGCGGCGGTACGGGAGTGGGAGAAGCTGGAGCAGTTCGTGGAGTCGCGGCTAAGGCGCGAATAGCGCCGCGAGTCGGCGACGACAGTCAACGCGAGCGTCGCGGCTAAGGCGCGAATAGCGCCGCCGCAGCTGCTATCGGAGCTGCTGGCGCGTTTGACGGACCATCAAGACTCCTCTTTACTGGCGGCAGCGTCCGCCGGCGGTCCAGGGGCGGCCAGACGGGGAGGTGAGCCGAGTGTCGCTTCCCGGAATAGGCCCATTACCGCTGTACGAGTTCCAACGCCCGGGCATGTTGCTGTTCGGTTTGGTTCCGCTGGCTCTGCTCGGCATCTATGTCATCGTCCAGGCTCGGCGCCGACGACGCTTGCGCCGGTTCACCGAGGCGGAGGTGCCGCAGTCGTTGTGGCGCCACCTTCCGATCGTTGTATCGCTGCTCTGCCTGACCCTGCTGACCGTGGCGCTGGCTACGCCCACCCACGACATGCGCATACCGCGCAACCGCGCCGTCATCATGCTGGTGATCGACATGTCGCAGTCCATGCGGGCAACCGATGTCGACCCCAACCGGCTCAAGGCTGCCGAGCAGGCGGCTGGACAGTTCGCCAGTCAGCTGACGCCGGGCATCAATCTCGGACTTGTCGGTTTCGCGGGAACGCCTTACCTGCTTGTGCCCCCGACCCCGCAGCATCAGGCGACCCTTGACGCGTTGAAGAATCTCCAGTTCGCCGACGGCACCGCGACTGGTGAGGCCATCTTCACCGCCCTGCATGCGATCGAAGCCTCAGCCGTAGCCGGTGGGGATACTCCGCCGCCGGCCCGCATCGTGCTTCTGTCCGACGGCGGGGAAAACAAGCCGTTAGATCCCAACGATCCGCATGACGGTGCCTACACCGCAGCGCGCCTGGCCAAGGATCACGGGGTGCCCATTTCGACGATCTCGTTCGGAACGAAGAACGGCGACATCGTCCTGGACGGACAGCGTGTAGCTGTCCCCGTTTCGACGGACCAGATGAAGACTGTCGCCCGGCTGTCCGGCGGGCAGTCCTACACCGCCACCACCATCAGCGAACTCAACAAGAGCTATGACGCCATCGAGAACGAGATCGGGTACCGCATTGTGCCCGGGCCCGGCAGTGCCGGGTGGCTGCGCCTCGGTGTCATCACCGCGATAATCGCCGCGGCGTTGGCGCTGTTGATCAATCGGCGACTTCCGACGTGATCGATCGAGGCCTCAGGCGGGGAGCCTGCGGTTGAGGAGCAGGCCGGCCAGTACGGCGCCGGCCATAACGACCGCACCGACCAGGACCCAGGCGGCGCTGGCGTCGCCACGCACGGTTTGATAGCCGATCTGCCGCTGCAGGGTTGAATAGACGTCCTTGAGCGATTCCAGGCTGTCGGCGTGGAATGCCTGACCGTCGGTGATCTCGCAGATTTTCTGCAGGGTTTGATCGTCGACCGGGACCGGAATGGTGGCGCCGTTGTAAACAACGGTGCCGAAGGGCGTCCCGAAGGAGATCGTCGATATCTGCACTCCCTCAGATTTGGCGGCCCGGGCCGCGGTGAAAGCTCCCTGCGGCGCGTTAGGGTCCAGCGGTACGTTCTCGGCGCCGTCGGACTCGAGCACTATCCGCGCCGGTGGCGGACCTTCGCCACCTCCCATCACCGCGCCGACGGTGGCGATTGCCTGCAAGGCGGTGAAAATGCCTTCCCCTGTCGCGGTTTTCGGAGCCGGCTGCAGGCTGTCGATCGCTGATTTCACGGCGCCACGGTTCGTCGTCGGAGGCACCAACAGCGTGGCGTTGGCGGCAAATTCCACCAGTCCGAGGTTGATAGCCGGCGTCAGTTCGTCGGTGAATTGCTTACCGGCCTCCTGGGCAGCGGCCAGCCGGCTCGGCGCGACATCGGTGGACGCCATGGACTCCGAGACGTCGATGACCAACATCACCACCGCACGGTTGAGCGGAATCCGGACGTCCGACGTCGGCCCGGCCATTGCCGTCGTCAGCAGCACCAACGACGTGACGAGCAGAATCGTCGGCACGTGCCGCCACCTACCGGAGCGACTTGGCGCAACGCGCTCCAGCACCTCCATGTTGGCGAACCGCAGCACCCGCCGACGGCGGGCGAATTGAATTGCGACGTATATTCCTGCCACTAACAGCACAATCAGCAGGAACAAGAAGAACCAGGCGTTCTGGAAGCCGGTGAGCGACACCGGGCCCAGCAGGGGCAACTTCACCTCACCAACCTGATACCCCTACCGCCCGCCGTCAAGTTGATGTCATGTCGGACCTCTCGAGTAGCCTCGAACACATGTTCGATACCAGGTTGCATGAGCACTTCGAGCCGTCCGATACCCGGCACTCACGCGCGCTGATCGAGCGGATGTGCAGTGCCGGGCGCGCCGAGGCCCAGGCCGCCGCTGACCGACTCGATGCCATCGCGGAGTTGTTCGAGCTGCGCCGCGCCGAGCGCGGCGAACACGCCGACTGGGCGGTGGACACCTGGGCGGCCGTGAGTGCCGAAGTGGCCGCGGCGTTGCGCACCAGCCTGGCCATGGCCGGCAGCTATATGCGCTACGCGTTGGCCATGCGTGAGCGCCTGCCGGAGGTGGCCGCGGTGTTTCGCGCCGGCGACATCGATTACCGGCTGTTTCAGACGATCGTGTACCGCACCGACCTGATCACCGATCCCCAGGTGCTGGCCGGTGTCGATGCCGAGCTGGCGGTGCGGGTGTCGCGGTGGCCGTCGATGACCCAGGGCCGGCTGGCCGCTGCGGTCGACCGTGTGGTGGTCAAAGCCGACCCCGACGCGGTGCGCCGCCACCAGGAGCGCATGAGAGACCGCGAGGTGTCGATTTGGGAGTCCGAGGCGGGGATGTCTGAGGTGTATGGGCGCCTGTTCGGCACCGACGCCACAGCACTGGACAAGCGGCTCGAGGCGCTGGCTGCCACGGTGTGTGAGGCCGACCCACGCACCCGCGATCAACGCCGCGCCGATGCGCTGGGGGCCTTAGCGGCCGGGGCCGACCGGCTGGGGTGTCAGTGCGGTGCCGCGCAGTGTGCGGCCGGCGCGCGTCGCGCGGGGCCGCTGGTAATTCATGTGGTGGCCGAGCAATCCACTCTCGAGGGTCGCAGCGAGACGCCGGCATCGGTGCTCGGCGCTGACGGGCTGATCCCGGCGCCGGTGCTGGCCCAACTCGCGACGAACGCCACGCTGCGGCCGTTAGCCCCGCCGGCCGATGCCGAACCCCACTACACCCCGTCGGCGAAATTGGCGGCGTTCGTGCGGGCGCGTGATCTCACGTGTCGGGCGCCGGGCTGCGACCGCCCGGCGACCGAATGCGATCTGGATCACACAATCCCCTACGCCGAGGGGGGAGCCACCCACGCGTCGAACCTCAAGTGCGAGTGCCGGACTCACCATCTGCTCAAGACCTTTTGGGGCTGGCGCGACACCCAGCTCCCCGATGGGACGGTGATCTGGACTCTTCCCGTCGGCCACACGTACGTCACCACTCCGGGCAGCGCGCTGCTCTTCCCCAGCCTGTGCGCACCCACCGGCGACGCCCCTGCACCCGACCGAAAAGGCACCGACCGCTGCGGCGACAAGACCGCAATGATGCCACTACGCACAACCACCCGAGCACAGAACCGCGCCCATCGCATCGCCACCGAACGCCAGCACAACCGAATGGCCCGCGGAGCCCGCCGACTGCGTTGGGAGGTGTGCCATTTCGGCGCACACGACGCGCAATCATCGGACGACGCTGAGCCGCCGCCGTTCTAGCGGCGGGGTGTCCAGCTACGCCCGGTGGGTCCATCCAGCTTTAACCACGGCACACTAACGGACATGTTGCGTCGCAGTCCTAAAGCTGGGGTTCCTGCGCTGCCCGTCGATCTCTACAGCCGAGAGACGCTGCTCAACCCTGTGGAGACCTACCGTCGGATCCGCGAGGCGGGAGCCGCCGTCTGGCTGCCAAAGCACCAACTATGGGTCATGGGCCGCTTTCGCGATGTCCGCCAGGCACTTGGCGATGACGAAACCTACGCCAGTGGCAATGGTGTCGCCGCCAATCCATTCACCAATGCGCTGACGGCGGGCACCACCCTCGCCAGCGACGGCGAAGCCCATGTCAAACGGCGCCGCCAACTGTGGCAATCCCTTTCGTCCAAAGCGCTTTCCGCCGTTGATCCGATTCTGCATGCCGAGGCATCCGCGCTCGTCGACAAGCTGTGCCACCGCGACGAGTTCGACGGTGTTTCCGAGTTCGCCGCGCACCTCCCGGTCCGGGTGGTCGCCGATCTGGTCGGTGTCGACATCGACCACGACCGAATGCTGAAATATGGCCGTGCCGGGTTCGACGTATTAGGCCCGGCCAACCGGCGAACCTGGATGGCATTTCCGACCGGATTGAGTTTTTGGCACTACGCGCGATCCATCCGCCCAGGCAACGTCAAGCCCGACGGATGGGCGGACTCGATTCTCGCGGCCGGGCGTGACGGTGCATTGAGCCTGGCGGAAGCCAAGGCCATGGTGATCGACTTCATCGGCCCGAGCCTGGACACCACGATCCTGGCATCCGCGCAGCTGCTGTGGAGCCTCGGCACCAACCCCGACGTATGGGAGGAACTCCGGAATAGTCCCGACCTCGTGGCGGCGGCGGCGGTCGAAGCTGTCCGCCTCGGCTCGCCGGTGCGTGGTTTCACGCGAATGGTCAAGCAGGACACCGGAATCGACGGCGCCATCCTGCGCAGTGGCCAACGTGTGGTGTTGCTATACGCGTCGGCAAATATGGACGAAACCCAGTTCGAACAACCTGAGGCCTTCTCGTTGCACCGCAAGGGAGCCCATCTCGGATGGGGTTTTGGCGCCCACGCGTGCGTCGGCATGCATCTGTCCAGGATGGAGATGCACGCGTTGATGCGCGCGATGATTCCCGAAGTCGCACACATCAGTGTTGCCAGCCCAGTCCGGCTGTTGAACAACACGCTTCAAGGCTTCGAATCGCTGCGCGCGGCATTTCGCCGGTAAATCCCTATTTCAGTGAGGCCTCGATGACCCGCTGCCACCAAAAATGGACATCGCCAACGGCCGCAATGGTCACCGCGGCCGTAGCAGGCGCCTTGGCGGCCGCCACGAGGTCAGCGTCCGGGCGAGAATTCTTGGCGGGATTAACCGATCAGCACTGCGAATCGCGGCTTGATCACCTCGTCGATTATCGCCAGCCGCTCGTCGAATGGAATGAACGCCGACTTCATCGCATTGATGGTGAAACGCTCGAGATCACTCCAGCCGTAGCCGAATGCCTCCACCAAACGATGCATCTCCAGGCTCATCGAAGTGTCGCTCATCAGCCGGTTGTCGGTGTTGACTGTCACCCGGAAGCGCGCCCGGGCCAGCAGATCGAACGGATGGTCGGCGATGCTTTTGACCGCGCCGGTCTGCACGTTCGAGCTGGGACACAGCTCCAGCGGGATTCGCTTGTCCCGCAGGATCGACGCCAGCCTGCCCAACCGGATACCGCTACCCGCGACGACGTCGATGTCGTCGACGATACGCACCCCATGGCCCAGCCGGTCAGCACCGCAGAATGCGATCGCCTCATGGATGGATGGCAGCCCGAACGCCTCACCCGCATGAATTGTGAAGCGCGCGTTGTGGTCTCGCATGTACTCGAAAGCGTCCAGGTGCCGGGTCGGCGGGTTACCGGCCTCGGCACCGGCGATGTCGAATCCGACCACACCCTTGTCCCGGAACCGGATCGCCAGCTCGGCGATCTCCCGGGACACCGCGGCATGCCGCATCGCGGTCACCAAAAGGCGCACCGTAATCGGACGGCCCGCGGCGGCGCAGGCGTTCTCGCCGGCGGCGAAACCCGCCAGCACGCTCTCGACGATCTCGTCGAAACACAGTCCACGGTCGATGTGCAGCTCGGGAGCAAACCGCACTTCGGCATAGACCACCGAATCGGCAGCCAGGTCTTCCACGCATTCGTAGGCGACGCGGTACAGCGACTCGGGCGTCTGCATCACCGCCACGGTGTGCGAAAACGGCTCCAGGTAGCGCTCCAGCGAGCCGCTGTGCGACTGGGTGCGAAACCAGGTCGCCAGCTCGTCGGCCTCGGTCGCGGGCAGCCCGTCGTAACCGAGCTGGCCGGCGATGTCCAGCACGGTTGCCGGGCGCAGCCCGCCGTCGAGGTGGTCGTGCAGCAGGGCCTTCGGCGCCTGCTTGATCTGCTGTAGGTCCAGTACTGCGGTCACCGGGTGATCCGATCGATGATGAGCGGCCTCGAAACCGGCTCCAGCTCCGGCGGGGTATCGCCGACGCTCCAGGCGCCGTCCAGCTCGGCCATTGCGGCGCCGAAGCGCTCCGGGGTGTCGGTGTACAGGGTGAACAACGGCTGACCGGCCGCGACCGGCTCCCCGACACGGCGGTGGATCCTGATACCCGCACCGGACTGCACCTGTCCGCCCGGGCGGGATCTGCCCGCGCCGAGCCGCCAAGCTGCCAGCCCTACCGCCATTGCGTCGATATTGCCCATTTTGCCGCTCCGGTAGGCGATCACGGTCTCTGAATGCGCACCGATTGGCAACGGTACCGACAAGTCACCGCCCTGGGCGGCGACGAGCTGGCGGAATCGGTCCATCGCGGTGCCGTCACGGAGCGTCTGCGCGGGATCGTGGCCGTCGATCCCGGCCAACTCCAGCATCTCTTCTGCCAACCGCAACGTCAGCTCCACCACGTCGGGCGGCCCGCCGCCGGCCAGCACGTCCAGGGACTCGGCAACCTCGATTGCATTGCCGACGGTCGCGCCCAACGGGCAGTTCATGTCCGTCAGCAACGCGTGAGTGGGCACCCCATGCGCGGCGCCCAGCTCGATCATGGTGTGCGCCAGGTCGCGGGACTGCGCTTCGGACTTCATCAACGCCCCGGAGCCGACCTTCACGTCAAGCACCAGCGCCTGTGCCCCCTCGGCCAGCTTCTTGCTCATCACCGAGCTGGCGATCAGCGGCAGGGATTCGACGGTGGCGGTGACGTCGCGCAGCGCGTAGAGCTTGGCATCCGCGGGCGCCAGCTCGCCCGCAGCGAAGATCGCCGCGCCGACATCGACAAGTTGTTCGCGCACTCGCCGGGTGGATAGCTCCGCGGTGAATCCGGCGATGGATTCCAGTTTGTCCAGGGTGCCGCCGGTATGCCCGAGTCCACGGCCGGCCGCCTGCGGCACCGCCCCGCCGCACGCGACGACGACGGGCACCACCGTCAGCGTCACTTTGTCCCCGACCCCACCGGTGGAGTGCTTGTCCACGGTGGACAGGGGCTTACCGCCGGACCGCAGATCACTGAAATCCAGCCGCTCACCGGATGCCAGCATCGCCGCCGTCCATCTGGCGATCTCGCCGCGGTCCATGCCGCGCAAAACAATCGCCATCAACAGTGCCGACATCTGTTCGTCAGCGACCCGGCCGTCGGTGTAGGCGTCGATGACCCAATCGATGGCGGCATCGGACAACCGACCGCCGTCCCGCTTGGTCCTGATCACTGTCGGCGCGTCGAATGCAAAGTCAGTCAAGAAAGTTCCCGGGCGAGATCGTCGGGACCGAAAGCATCGGGCAGCAGGTCGGCAAGCCGCCGGGGCCCGGCCGGATGGTCGATCAGCAGCTCCGGGCCGCCGTGCTCGAGCAGCACCTGACGGCATCGCCCACACGGCATCAGCAGCGACCCGCGTGCGTCGACGCACACCAGCGCGACCAGGCGGCCGCCGCCGGTCGAATGCAGCGCGCACACCACTGCGCATTCGGCACACAGACCCAGGCCATATGAGACGTTCTCCACGTTGCATCCGGTGACCACACGGTCATCGTCGACCAGCGCCGCCGCGCCCACCCGGAACCGCGAATACGGTGCATACGCTCCCGCTGCGGCTTGGATTGCCTTGTCCCGCAGCATATTCCAATCGATATCAGCTACCATGTTGGCAACACCAGGCAAGTTCAGCAGGCATCCCACAACCCTAACTCGGACCCGACAAACGAGCTGGATCGGACTGTTCGGCACCGCCCGCAACCTGGCCAGGCTAAGCTCGATTGCCCGGCTAGTGTCTACGCGACAACGAAGGCGGTGAGGACAACGGCGACAACCGTGGACCCGACGGCAGCTGCATCAGCACCGGCATCATCGCGCAAGCGGCGACCACCTCGCACCCTGTATCGGGGAGATCCCGGTATGTGGTCATGGGTGCTGCATCGCATCAGCGGGGCCACGATCTTCTTCTTCCTGTTTGTCCACGTATTGGACGCCGCGATGCTGCGGGTGAGCCCGCAGACCTACAACGCGGTGCTCGCGACCTACAAGACCCCGATCGTCGGCCTGATGGAATACGGCCTGGTCGCCGCGGTGCTCTTCCACGCACTGAACGGGATCCGGGTCATCTTGATCGACTTCTGGTCAGAGGGCCCCCGCTACCAGCGGCTGATGTTGTGGATCATCGGCATCGTCTTCCTGCTGCTGCTGGTTCCGGCGGGGGTGGTGGTGGGCATCCACATCTGGGAGCACTTCCGATGAGCAGCCCCGACCTTCAGCTCGGCCGGGGCCAGATAGCACCGGTCAAGCAGCGCAGCCACGACCGCCCCGCCAGTCTGGACAACCCGCGGTCACCTCGGCGCCGCGCCGGCATCCCCAATTTCGAGAAATTCGCCTGGCTGTTCATGCGGTTCTCCGGCGTCGCGCTGGTCTTCTTAGCGATCGGGCACCTGTTCATCATGCTGATGTGGGACAACGGCGTTTACCGCCTCGACTTCAACTTCGTGGCACAGCGCTGGGCGTCGCCGTTCTGGCAAACCTGGGATCTGCTGCTGTTGTGGCTGGCGCAATTGCACGGCGGCAACGGTCTGCGCACCATCATCGACGACTACAGCCGCAAAGACAGCACCCGGTTCTGGCTGAACTCGTTGCTCGCCTTATCAATGCTGTTCACGCTGATGCTGGGAACCTACGTCGTGATGACGTTCGACCCGAATATCTCCTGAAAGGTGACCGGTGATCCAGCAACACCGATACGACGTGGTGATCGTCGGCGCCGGCGGTGCCGGGATGCGGGCCGCCGTGGAGGCGGGTCCGCGCGTTCGTACTGCAGTGCTGACCAAGCTGTACCCGACCCGTAGCCACACCGGCGCCGCCCAGGGCGGCATGTGCGCCGCGCTGGCCAACGTCGAAGACGACAACTGGGAATGGCACACGTTCGACACCGTCAAGGGCGGCGACTATCTCGCCGACCAGGACGCCGTGGAGATCATGTGCAAGGAAGCCATCGACGCGGTGCTCGACCTGGAGAAGATGGGGATGCCGTTCAACCGCACCCCCGAGGGCCGCATCGACCAGCGCCGCTTCGGCGGGCACACCCGCGACCATGGCAAAGCCCCGGTGCGTCGGGCCTGCTATGCGGCCGACCGCACCGGCCACATGATCCTGCAGACGCTCTACCAGAACTGCGTCAAACACGACGTGCAGTTCTTCAACGAGTTCTATGCGCTCGATCTGGTGCTCACCCAGACCCCGAGCGGCCCGGTGGCCTCCGGGGTGGTCGCCTACGAGCTGGCCACCGGCGAGATCCACGTCTTCCACGCCAAGGCCGTCGTGATCGCGACCGGTGGCTCGGGCCGGATGTACAAGACGACCTCCAACGCACACACGCTGACCGGCGACGGCATCGGCATCGTCTTCCGCAAGGGACTTCCATTGGAAGACATGGAATTTCACCAGTTTCATCCGACCGGCCTGGCCGGCCTGGGCATCCTTATCTCCGAAGCGGTGCGCGGCGAGGGCGGCCGGCTGCTCAACGGCGAGGGCGAGCGGTTCATGGAGCGCTACGCCCCGACGATCGTCGACCTGGCACCCCGTGACATCGTCGCGCGCTCGATGGTGCTGGAAGTCCTGGAGGGCCGCGGCGCCGGCCCACTCAAGGACTACGTCTACATCGACGTCCGCCATCTCGGCGAGGACGTGCTGGAGGCCAAGCTGCCCGACATCACCGAGTTCGCCCGCACCTACCTGGGCGTGGACCCGGTCCACGAGCTGGTCCCGGTCTATCCGACGTGTCACTACGTAATGGGCGGCATCCCGACCACCGTCACCGGACAGGTGTTGCGGGACAACACCTCTACCGTCCCGGGCCTGTACGCGGCCGGCGAGTGCGCGTGCGTGTCGGTGCACGGCGCCAACCGGCTGGGCACCAATTCGCTGCTGGATATCAACGTCTTCGGTCGCCGGGCCGGCATCGCCGCCGCCGGTTACGCGAAGGGACACGACTTCGTCGACATGCCGCCGGACCCGGCGGCAATGGTCGTCGGCTGGGTGGCCGACATCCTCTCCGAGAACGGCAACGAACGCGTCGCCGATATCCGTAGCGTCCTGCAGCAGTCGATGGATAACAACGCCGCCGTGTTCCGCACCGAGGAGACGCTGAAGCAGGCGCTCACCGACATCCACGCGCTCAAGGAGCGGTACTCCCGAATCACCGTGCACGACAAGGGAAAACGCTACAACAGCGACTTGCTGGAAGCCATCGAGCTGGGCTTCTTGCTCGAGCTGGCCGAAGTCACGGTGGTCGGCGCGCTCAACCGCAAGGAGTCCCGCGGCGGCCACGCCCGCGAAGACTATCCGAACCGGGACGACACCAATTACATGCGCCACACCATGGCCTACAAGCAGAGCACCGATCTGCTGAGCGACATCGCGCTGGACTTCAAACCCGTCGTGCAGACCCGCTACGAACCCAAGGAACGGAAGTACTGATGACCGCAGGCGACACGGTCGAGCCAAGGGTGGTACCGCCGTTGCCGCCGATCCCGGAGGGCGCGGTGATGGTCACCGTGAAGATCGCCCGGTTCAACCCGGACGACCCCGATGCTTTCGCGGAAACCGGTGGCTGGCAAAGCTTCCGAGTCCCCTGCCTGCCCAGCGACCGGCTGCTCAACCTGCTGATCTACATCAAGGGCTACCTCGACGGGACACTCACCTTCCGGCGATCCTGCGCCCACGGGGTGTGCGGGTCGGACGCCATGCGGATCAACGGCGTCAACCGGCTGGCGTGCAAGGTTTTGATGCGCGACCTGCTGCCCCAGAAGCCGAATAAGCCCGGGAAAGCACTGACCATCACGGTCGAACCGATCCGCGGGCTGCCGGTGGAGAAGGACCTGGTGGTCGACATGGAGCCGTTCTTCGACGCCTACCGCGCGATCAAGCCGTACCTGATCACCAGCGGTAACCCGCCGACCCGAGAGCGGATTCAAAGCCCGACCGACCGCGCCCGCTACGACGACACCACCAAGTGCATCCTGTGCGCGTGCTGCACCACCAGCTGCCCGGTGTTCTGGCACGAGGGCAGTTACTACGGCCCGGCGGCGATCGTCAACGCGCACCGCTTCATCTTCGACAGCCGAGACGAGGCCGCCGGCGAGCGCCTCGACATCCTCAACGAGGTCGACGGGGTGTGGCGGTGCCGGACCACGTTCAACTGCACCGAATCGTGCCCGCGGGGCATCGAGGTGACCAAGGCGATCCAGGAGGTCAAGCGGGCGCTGATGTTCTCGCGCTGAGCGCGCCATTAGTCCTCGGGTGCCAGAACACCCCCGTGATATGCGGTCACCAGGTCTTCGACCACGATCTGCCATGACGGGCCGTCTATGCAGAGGTGGCTGGCGGTGAGCACCAGTCTGTCGGGAACTCCGGGGAGCAGGGAGGCCGCGAACAATCTGCCGGTGTACATGTCGAAACTGGCGCGTTGCCTTGCGATCACATCCGCGACCGTGACTCCCGGGGGTTCCACCCCCCAGCCCCATCCGTCGCCCGGGCGAGCCGCCCGGCGGTCGAAGTAGGGTTCGAACACGGTGCCAAGGGCGGGGTTGGCGGTGAAGACCGCGTCGACCGCGGCGCGGATACGCCCTTGGTCCACACGCGAGTGGGCAACCAAAACATTGGTGTGCGCCAAAGGCTCGATGTCCTCGAGCCGTGGAAGCTCATCGAAATACGAGTAGGAACTCACGCGCTCAGACTCCGGCGCGATCCTCAGCGAATTCTTAACAGATTCTTGGGTTGAAAACCAGAAGCGCCCGTCACACTTCCGCGACCCGTCTCGTCTCACGGGTATGACACAGAAAACCCGTATCGAGCCCTTACCCCCGAAGCGGGCCGGCCTGCTGACTCGCGCCATGTACCGAGTCGCCAAGCGGCGCTACGGCGAAGTCCCCGAACCGTTCGCCGTCGTCGCGCATCACCGGCGTCTTCTGGTCGCCAGCGCTGTGCACGAAACCATGATTCAGCGGGCGTCGCGAACACTGCCGGCCAGCGTGCGTGAGCTGGCGGTGTTCTGGACCGCGCGCACGGTCGGCTGCTCGTGGTGCGTCGACTTCGGATCCATGCTGCAGCGCCTGGACGGGCTCGACGTGGAACGACTCAAAGAGATCGACGGCTACGGCACTTCACCGGCCTACACCGACGACGAGCGCGCGGCCATCGCCTATGCCGACGCGATGACCACCGATCCGCACACCGTCACCGACGAACAGGTCGCCGACCTCCGGGCCCGCTTCGGCGATGCCGGAGTGATCGAGCTGACCTACCAGATCGGATTGGAGAACATGCGGGCGCGGGTGAACGCAGCGCTGGGCATCACCGAGCAGGGTTTCAATTCCGGTGACGCCTGTCGCATTCCGTGGGCTAGCGAGCTTAGCGAGCCAGCTCACGCAGCGGAGAGCCGGTGAACTTGTCCGGGTTGGCGACATCCCATATGGCGCAGACCTTTCCGTCTCGCACCGTCATGGCGGTTATCCGCGGCGACATGTCCCAATACCCGTCGCCACCCGGGCAGCCCGCCGTGTAGGCGCCCAGTTCGCCGTTGATCAACGCCAGCTGATTCGCCGTGAAGAACGCCGGGCCGTAGCGGCGGGCCAGGCCGAACATGAACCGGGCCACCTTGTCCGGCCCGTGGATGACGTGAATCGCCGTGGACGCCTTGCCATTGGCATCGCCGGTCATGGTCACGTCCGGATGCAGGAGCTCCACCACGGCGTCCAGGTCGCCTGCGGCCATGGCGGCCATCAGCCGGCCGACCACCTCGTTGTGGCTGGGATCCGGCTCCGGCGGGGGCTGTGCGGCGACGGCCTTGCGGGCCCGCGACGCCAGCTGACGGGCGGCGGCCTCGTTGGTACCCAGCACGTCGGCCACTTCGGCGAACGGCACCGCGAACCCGTCGTGCAGCACGAACGCGACCCGCTGATCCGGGCTGAGTCGCTCCAGCACCACCATCGCCGCGAACCGGGCATCTTCGGCAGCCACCACGGCAGACAGCGGATCCGCGCCGTCCAAGCCGGTGACCACCGGTTCGGGCAACCAGTGGCCGGTGTAGGTCTCCCGACGGTGCGCCGCCGACCGCAACCGGTCCAGGCCGAGCCGGCTCACGACGGTGGTCAGCCAGGCACGCAAGTCTGCGATCGTGGAGCGCTCCTGCGCGTCCCAGCGCAGCCAGGCCTCCTGGACGATGTCCTCGGCGTCGGCCACGGTGCCGGTCACCCGGTAGGCGACCGCCATGAGATGCGGCCGCAGGGCTTCGAACTCAGTGACCTGCGTGGAGGTCATGGCCCGAGCCTAGCGTTACGCTCGGCGAGCACAACGACCCCCAGAAAGACCCCAATGACTCGTAATCTGTGGTTGCATTTCGCCCGGCACGGCGCGGGCATCACGCCGCCGATCATCACTCGCGGCGAGGGTGTCACCATCTTCGACGACCGCGGCAAAAGCTACCTGGACGCGCTGTCCGGGCTGTTCACGGTGCAGGTCGGTCACGGCCGCGCCGAACTGGCCGAGGCCGCGGCCCGGCAGGCGCAGACGCTCGGGTTCTTCCCGCTGTGGGGATATGCCACCCCGACCGCGATCGAGCTCTCCGAACGCCTCGCCCATTACGCCCCGGGCGACCTGAACCGGGTGTTCTTCACCACCGGCGGCACCGAAGCCGTCGAGACCGCGTGGAAGCTGGCTAAGCAGTACTTCAAGCTCACCGGCAAACCCGGCAAACACAAGGTGATTTCGCGGTCGATCGCCTACCACGGCGCCACCCAGGGTGCGCTGGCGATCACCGGGCTGCCGTTGTACAAGGCGCCGTTCGAACCGGTGACGCCGGGCGGCTTCCGGGTGCCCAACACCAACTTCTACCGCGCGCCCGAACCGTTCCACACCGACGTCAAGGCTTTCGGGCAGTGGGCGGCCGACCGCATCGCCGAGGCGATCGAGTTCGAAGGGCCCCAGACTGTCGCCGCGGTATTCCTGGAGCCGGTGCAGAACGCCGGCGGCTCATTCCCGCCTCCTCCTGGCTATTTCGAGCGGGTGCGTGAGATCTGCGACGAGTACGACGTGCTGTTGGTCTCCGACGAGGTGATCTGCGCGTTCGGCCGCATCGGGTCTATGTTCGCCTGCGATGACTTCGGCTATGTACCCGACATCATCACGTGCGCAAAGGGGATGACGTCGGGCTACTCACCGATCGGCGCGATGATCGCCAGTGACCGGTTGTTCGAGCCGTTCAACGACGGCGCCACGATATTCCGGCACGGCTATACCTTTGGCGGCCACCCGGTGTCGGCGGCCGTCGCGCTGGCCAACCTGGACATCTTCGAGCGCGAACGTCTCAACGACCGCGTCAAACAGCACTCACCCGCGTTGCGCGCCACCCTGGAGAAGCTGTATGACCTGCCCATCGTCGGCGATGTCCGCGGCGAGGGATATTTCTTCGGCATCGAACTGGTCAAGGACAAGGCGACCAAACAGACCTTCACCGACCAGGAACGCTCATCGCTGCTCGGCCACGTGTCCTCGGCAATGTTCGAGGCCGGGCTGTATTGCCGCACCGACGATCGCGGCGACTCCGTCATCCAGCTGGCTCCGCCGCTGATCAGCGGTCAGGCCGAGTTCGACACCATCGAATCGATCCTGCGCGCCGTGCTCACCGAGGCCTCTCAACGGCTCTAAAGTCCTTGGCATGGTCCGCAAACCACCTATCGACCCAGTCCGGTGGCAGCCGCCACCGGTCGACCCCTTGCCGGACATGCCAGCGCCGAGTATTACCGTCGTCGCGCTCCCCGGGAACGGGCCCGAGGACGTCGTCGTCGACACGGCCGGCCAATTGTGGACAGGTCTGGAGGACGGGCGCATCGTGCGGATTCCAACCGAAGGCGGCGAGCCCACAGTCATTGCCGACACTGGCGGGCGACCACTCGGTCTGCACATCGCTCGCGACGGCCGGGTACTAATTTGCGACAGCCATCGTGGATTGCTCGCCCTCGACTCGACCAGCGGCACGCTGGACGTGCTTGTCGAATCGGTCGCTGGCAGACGGCTCAGGTTCTGCTCGAACGTCACCGAGACACCGGACGGCACAATTTATTTCACCGAGTCGACGTGCGACTTTGGATTCGATAACTTTACCGCCCCGATCGTGCAGGCACGCGGACGCGGCGGCTTGTTCCGGCTCCTGACGGACGGCACGGTCACCACGCTGGTCGACGGACTGTACTTCGCCAACGGGTTGACGCCGACGGCCGATGGGTTGGCGTTGGTATTCGCCGAGACCCAGGCGCGCCGGCTGTCGAAGTACTGGCTGGCCGGGCCGCAGGCCGGATCGGTGACACCCTTGGCGGTGAACCTGCCCGGAATGCCCGACAACCTGTCCACCGGTGCCGACGGCCGAATCTGGACCGCGATGGTTACCCAGGTGAACGCCGCGCTCGAATGGATGTTGCCGCGGGCCCCGATCATCCGCAAGTTGGCGTGGCGACTGCCCGATAAGCTGCAACCGCAGATCAAGCCGGAGGTCTGGGCGGTCGCGTTCGATCCCGACAGTGGTGCGGCAGTCGCTGGCCTGCGCACCAAGCACCCGGACTTCGGCGCCGTCACCGGTGTGGTCGAGGCGGCCGGCAAGCTGTGGATGGGCACGATCAGCTTCCCGGCCATCGCTCACGTGGACCTGGCAGCCACCAAGCTGTAAACCCAGTTGGTAACTTCCGTCCCACTGATTGCCGGTCAGGCCGAGTTCGACACCATCGAATCGATCCTGCGGGGCGTGCTCGTCGAGGCCTGGCAGCGGCTCTAGCCAGAGACCCGCTTGACCGCATCGGCGGCTATCGCCATCTCTCGAGCGTGCGCCGCCGTCGGGTTGTGGACGAACCGCGATAGAGCGTTGCAGAGCCAGGCGAGCGCGGACTGCACATCGGGATCGGGTGTTGCGTCGCGGTGCAGCTGAAGCTCTGCCAACACCTGATCGAGCCCGAAGCGCCGAACCCGGGTTGCTTTCTCCACCTGCTTGAGCAGATCTTTCAGCGCTCGAGGACTAGACCCGCTGGCGCCATGGCTGGTGCGCCGCCACTTTGACCACAATCGACCTTTTGGAATGGCAAACCCTTTTGGACGTCGGTGGGTGTTGGCGTTTATCGCGCTGATCACGCCAGCGTAGTGGTTCGAGCCGCCCGCCGCGCGCGATGAACTTGTAACATCCGTCTCACCAGTCACAGCGCGGCTCCCGCGAATCGGGCCACCCATCGCCTACTCTGCACACACGATGTGCTCTTCACGGTTCTTCCTGCGCGCCGCATCATGCCTGGCAGCAGCGGTTTTCGTGATCGCTGCACCCGTTACTCTAGGTGCCCCGGAGGTCATGGCCGAGCCCACCCCCGGACCCAATGCCGGCCCGGCAAGCTGCCCGTACAAGGTGTCCACCCCACCCGCGGTGGACTCCTCGGAGGTTCCCCAAGCCGGTGACCCGCCGCTGCCGCTGGCGGTGCCGCCGAAACCGGTCGGCGGCGAGGCGCTGGGCGGCTGCGGCATCGTCGCGGCACCCGACACACCACCGCTGCCGGGCGACATCTCGGCCGAGGCATGGCTGGTGGCGGATCTGGACAGCGGCGCGGTCATCGCCGCCCGCGATCCACACGGCCGTCACCGCCCGGCCAGCATCATCAAGGTGCTGGTCGCGACGGCGTGCATCAACGCGTTCAACCTCAACAAGTCGGTCGTCGGAACCGCCGACGACGCAGCCGCCGAGGGCACCAAGGTGGGTGTCGACGACGGCGGCACGTACACCATCAACCAGCTGCTGCATGGGTTGCTGATGCATTCCGGCAATGACGCCGCGCACGCGTTGGCCATGCAGCTCGGCGCTATGGAAACCGCGCTGGAGAAGATCAATGTGCTGGCCGCCAAGCTCGGCGGCCGGGACACCCGGGTGGCGACGCCGTCGGGACTGGACGGGCCCGGGATGAGCACCTCGGCCTACGACATCGGCCTGTTCTACCGGTACGCATGGCAGAACCCCACCTTCAGCGACATCGTCGCGACCCGCACCTTCGACTTCCCCGGACACGGCGACCACCCCGGCTACCAGCTGGAAAACGACAACCAGCTGCTCTACAAGTATCCGGGCGCGCTGGGCGGCAAGACCGGTTACACCGACGACGCCGGCCAGACCTTCGTGGGCGCGGCCAACCGCAACGGCCGACGGCTGATGGCGGTGCTGATGCATGGGACCCGGCAGCCGATCGCACCGTGGGAACAGGCGGCACACCTGCTGGACTACGGCTTCGGCACCGCCCGGGGTACTCAGGTCGGCACGCTGATCGAACCCGACCCCGCGCTGATGGCCAGCAAACCGGACGGTGCCGCGGACCGGCGGGCCAACGGCGCCGAGGCCGCGGGGCTTATGCCGTCGGCCGACGCGCTGCCGGTGCGGGTGGGTGTGGCCGTCGTCGGCACGCTCATCGTGTTCGGGTTGATCCTGGTCGCGCGCTCGACGAACCGCCGGCCGCAACACTAGGGCGGTTGACCACCCAAGTTTGCTGTGGCACCGTCTCTGACGTGACGAAAGCCCTTTACCAGGACCCCGGCCTCCTGCTCGACGAAAACGGAATCACTATCCACCGCTACTACTTCCCCATGGGCGGGCCGAAGCGAATCGCCTGCACCGACATCCAGGGCGTCAAGTCTCAGCCGATGAACTGGCTTTCCGGCAAGGGCCGCATCTGGGGGGCCTCCGACCCGCGCTACTGGTTCCCGCTGGACTTTCAACGAGGAAGCAAACAGACCCTGCTGATTCTCGACGTGGGCGCCGGAGTGAAGCCGTGCATCACCCCCGCGGACCCCGACCGTGTCATTGAGTTGCTGAGCGCGCGGGTGCCGGTCAGCTGACCGTCGGTAAGTCGCCCCGCCCGTCGCGGCGGAGCCTGCTGATTGGGCTCACCGCGGCCAGTGTCGGCGTCATCTACGGTTACGACCTGTCCGGCATCGCCGGCGCGCTGCTCTTCGTCACCGATCAATTCGGCCTGACGACACGGCAACAAGAACTGCTGACGACGATGGTGGTGATCGGCCAGATCGCCGGAGCATTCGGTGCCGCCGTGCTCGCCAATGCGATCGGGCGTAAGAAGTCGATGGTGCTGATCGTCGTCAGCTACGCGGTGTTCGCACTGCTGGGTGCGCTCTCGGTCTCGATGCCGATGCTGCTGGTGGCGCGACTGCTGCTTGGTCTGACCATCGGCGTGTCGGTAGTGGTGGTGCCGGTGTACGTCGCGGAATCGGCACCGGCAGCGGTGCGCGGATCGTTGCTCACCGCCTATCAGGTGGCGACCGTCAGCGGGATCATCGTCGGCTACCTGACCGGTTACCTGCTGGCTGGAACGCACAGCTGGCGGTGGATCCTGGGGCTGGCCGCCGTGCCCGCGACGCTATTGCTGCCGTTGTTGCTGCGCATGCCGGATACCGCTCGCTGGTACCTGCTGAAGGGCCGGGTCGCCGACGCCCGCCGGGCACTGCAGCGAGTGGAGCCTGCGGCCGATGTCGACGCAGAGCTGGCCGAGATCAGCCGCGCCCTCAGCGAAGGAAGCGGTGGCGTGTCGGAGATGCTGCGGCGGCCGTACCTGCGCGCCACCATCTTTGTGATCAGCCTCGGCTTTCTCGTCCAGATCACCGGCATCAACGCGATCATCTACTACAGCCCCCGGATATTCGAAGCCATGGGCTTCAAGGGCTATTTCGCGCTGCTGGCTCTGCCGGCAATGGTGCAGGTCGCCGGTTTGGCGGCGGTGTGCACCTCGCTGGTTCTCGTCGACCGGCTGGGCCGGCGCCCAATCTTGTTGTCCGGCATCGCCATGATGATCGCCGCCGACGCCGTACTGATCGCCGTGTTCACCGCAGGCTTCGGCGGTGCCGGGCTCATCTTCGGGTTCGGCGGCGTGCTGTTGTTCATCATCGGCTTCAGCTTCGGGTTCGGCTCGCTGGTATGGGTTTACGCCGGCGAGAGCTTCCCGACTCGCCTGCGGGCGGTGGGATCGAGCACCATGCTCACGTCCACCCTGGTGGCCAACGCGATCGTCGCCGCGGGCTTCCTGACCATGCTGCATTCGCTCGGCGGCTCAGGCGCTTTCGCGGTGTTCGGAGTTTTCGCGGTGATTGCTTTCGCCGTCATCTACCGGTATGCGCCGGAGACCAAGGGTCGCCAGCTCGAGGACATCCGGTACTTCTGGGAGAACAACGGCCGCTGGCCCGACGAAGTAACGGAACCCCGATGACGCTGATCGGCGCGGGCACCATGGTCATCGACGGGCAGGTCTGCCGACCGGGATGGCTACAGACGTCCGGTCGCCAGATCCTCGCCTGCGGGACTGGCCCACCGCCTGGGCCAGTCGATGCTGATTTCCCCGATTCCGTTGTGGTACCTGGCTTTATCGACATGCATGTGCACGGCGGCGGCGGAGCCTCCTACACCGACGGGAACACGGCCGACATCGCCCGGGCTGCCGGGTTTCACCTGCGGCACGGCACGACCACCACGCTGGCCAGTCTGGTCACGGCCGCACCCGCGGAATTGATTGCCGGCGTGCGGGTGCTGGCCGAGGCAACACAACTGGGCATCGTCGGTGGCATCCACTTAGAGGGGCCGTGGCTGAGCCCGGCACGCTGCGGAGCACACGACCCCAAGCGGATGCGTTATCCGGACCCCGCCGAGATCGACGCCGTGCTCGCCGCCGGCAGCGGCGCGATCCGGATGGTCACGCTGGCACCCGAGCTGCCCGGATGCGACGGGGCGATCCAGCGTTTTCTCGACGCGGGTGTTGTTGTCGCCGTGGGACATACGGATGCGACATACGAGCAGGTAAGGCAAGCTGTCGCCTTGGGCGTGACCGTCGGCACCCATCTGTTCAATGCGATGCCGCCGCTGGACCATCGCGAGCCCGGACCCGCGCTCGCGTTGCTGCAAGACCCGCGAGTGACCGTCGAGCTGATCGCCGACGGCGTGCACGTGCATCCCGAAGTGGTGCACGCGGTGGTCAAGGCCGCGGGCCCGAACCGGGTCGCCGTGGTCACCGACGCAATCGCCGCGGCCGGCTGTGACGATGGAGCGTTTCGGCTTGGCACGGTGCCGATCGACGTCGTGTCCGGCGTGGCGCGGGTGCATGCAACGTCGACGATCGCCGGCAGCACCGCCACCATGGATCGGCTCTTTCGCCATGTGGCCGGGCTCGGCGCGAACTCCGATGCGGGGTTAGCCGCCGCCGTGCAGATGACCTCGGTGACACCGGCCCGGACTCTCGGGCTCGACCGCGTGGGCAACCTGCGCGCGGGCTATGACGCCAATCTTCTCGTGCTGGACCGTGATTTGCAGCTGACCGCCGTCATGGTCCACGGCGGCTGGCAGGTGGGCGGGTAGCCGACCGGCCCGAACGTGCCGTGTCACATCCTGCTCCGCCATCACGTCATACATGTGAATCGCCATCAAGGTAGGAGGTCATCATGAATGCGTTGCTATGGACTTTGCAGGGTTCGCTTGCCGCGATCTTCACGGCTTCGGGGCTGGCGAAGATCAGCCAGCCCAAGGACCGTCTCATCGCGAGTGGGCAAACCGGCGTCGCCCCATTTCCACTGCCAGTGATTCGCGTCACCGCGTTTTGTGAACTGCTCGGCGCCATAGGCATTCTCGTGCCCCGACTCGTTGGTGCCGCAGAGTTTCTCACCCCGGCTGCCGCCGGCGGATTCGCGATCGTCATGGTGGGCGCCATCGGCTCGCATGCGTATCTTCGCGAACCGCGCAACGTCGGGTTGACCGTGGCCATCTTCATCGCCGCCGTCACGGTAGCCATCGGCCGAGCGCTCGGCGTGTGAGGAGAGCCATGCACGCATTTCGCGCCGCCGTGGAGTCCGGCGAATTCGACACCATCGCTGACCTGTTCGCCGAAGACGCCGTACTCCACAGCCCGATCGCGCACCGGCCCTACCGCGGCCCCGACATGATCGCGGCGATCATCTCCGCGGTTGCGGACGTGCTCAACGATTTTCGCTTCGAAAAGGAGATGGCCGCTGAGGGCGCCGGCGATCACGCTCTGATGTTCAACGCCACCGTGGACGGACTGCAGATCCAGGGCTGCGATTTCGTGCACACCCGCCAGGACGGCCTCATCGACGAGATCACCGTCATGCTCCGCCCGCTCAAGGCGGTCACCGTGTTCGCCGACAAGATGAGCACGCAGCTCAACCGCTAGCGTCGCCAGTGGGCCAACCGGGAAAACGCCAGCGCGCCAACGGCTCCCACCGCCATCGCGGTCAGCGTCTGGCGCGTGCTCAGGCCTTCGTCCACCTGTACTCGCGGGGCGATGATCGCGGGCGCGGGGGGCTCGACGGGCTTGGCGCGGGGATCATCGGATGCTGTCGCCGCCCAGGCGGTGGCGAACAGGACGAGATACGCGGTGACATAGGCGAACACCATCAGGCCCAACACCGGCCCGAACGCGCGGCCCGCCGGACTGCGCAGAACGATTTGCAGGTAGATCGACCCCACCTGCTTAAACAACTCAAACCCGATGGCTGCCATCAACCCGGCTCTCATCGAGGCAACGAAGCCGACCGATTCCCGCGGCAGCCGGGCGATCATCCAGGTGAACAGCAGCCACGACACCAGCATCGATACCAGCACCGAAACAACCCGAAAGAGCCCGTCGAATACCGAAAATTCCGGTATTCGAAGCCATCTCAATACCGCATCCATCGGTGCCGCGTGGCCGAGCGCGGTGATTACAATCGTGGCAAGGGTCACCACGAACGTCCCCAGCATCGCCACCAGATCGGAAAGTTTGGTGCGCACGTAGCCCGGTGAATCGAACCGCTGCTCCCACCACATCTCGGTCAACGCCGCCCGTAGATGCGACATCCAGCCCAGGCCCGCCCAGGCCGCGGTGGCCAAGCCGATGACACCGACCGACGCGCGCGCCTCGATCGCCCGATTCATCAAGTCGACCAGCTGCTGACCCAGATGGCCTGACACCGAGGAAGTGATGCGCTCGGCTATGGCGGTCATCAACTTAGGCCGCTGGGACAATGCCCATCCGACCACCGCGAAACCGACCATCAGCAAAGGAAATAGCGCCAAGATCGTGTAGTACGTGAGGCCGGCCGCGAAAAAACTGCCGTTGCGGTCGTCGAAGTGCTGGTAGGCGCGCATGACGTGGTCGAACCACCTGAACCGGGCCCGCAGCCGATCGAGGATCCCTGGTTTGGCCGGCTCGCTCATGGTGAAATGCCCTACCCCCGTTGCGGAAGGAACCCCAGCCGATCGTAGACCCGCTGAACCGTTTTGCCGGCCACATCCTGGGCGCGCTGTGCTCCGGCCGCGAGCACAGCCTCCAATTCGGTTAGATCCGCCATCAATTCGTCGACCCGGTCCTTGATCGGGCTGACGAACTCGACGACTGCCTCGGCGGTGTCCTTCTTCAGGTCGCCGTAGCCGCGCCCGGCGTAGCGCTCGACGAGGGTGTCGATGCCCACCCCGGTGACCGCCGACTGGATGCTCAGCAGGTTCGACACGCCCGGCTTGGCGTCCGGGTCATAGCGGATCTCACGCTCGCTGTCAGTCACCGCCGCGCGAATCTTCTTGGCGGACAAGGCCGGGTCGTCGAGCAGGTTGATCAACCCGGTATCGGTGGCCGCCGATTTGCTCATTTTCGATGTCGGGTCGGCCAAGTCATAGATCTTGGCGGTGACCTTGGGAATAAGCAGGTCGGGAACCACGAAGGTGTCCGGGAAGCGGCTGTTGAAACGCTGCGCGACGTCGCGCGCCAGCTCGAGGTGCTGCCGCTGGTCCTCACCCACGGGCACCAGATCCGAGTCGTAGGCCAGCACGTCGGCGGCCTGCAATACCGGGTAGGTGAACAGGCCGACGGTAGTGGATTCGCTGCCCTGGCGCGTCGACTTGTCCTTGAACTGGGTCATCCGCGATGCCTGGCCGAAGCCGGTGAAACAGCCCAGCACCCACGCCAACTGGGTGTGAGCAGGTACCTGGCTTTGCACGAAGATGGTGCTGCGAGCCGGATCGATACCCAGCGCCAGGTATTGGGCGGCAGTGACCAGGGTCCGGCGTCGCAGCGCCTCGGGATCCTGTGCGACGGTGATGGCGTGCAGGTCCACCACGCAGAAGAACGCATCATGGTCAACCTGCAGCGCGACCCACTGGGTGATGGCGCCCAGAGCGTTACCGAGGTGAAGCGAATCGGAAGTAGGCTGCACGCCGGAAAAAATCCGGCGGGATCCGGTAGCGGTGCTCATGATGCCCCGATCTTTTCACGCGAGGCCCCAAGCTCTTGAAAGGGCGGGGCAGACCGGCCGCTACCGGTCTTTAGGTTGGTTGCGGTACCGGCGGTACCGCCTTACTGTCGGCAATATGACGACTCGTCCGCCGATCCACCTTGGCTCCGGAGAACCTGTCCTGTTGCTGCATCCGTTCCTGCTGTCCCAGGCGGTATGGGAGACCGTAGCCCAGCAATTGGCCGACACCGGCCGGTATGAGGTGTTCGCCCCGACGATGGCCGGCCACAACGGTGGACCGTCCGCAGGTACCTGGTTCCTGTCCTCCGCGGTGCTCGCCGATCATGTTGAGCGCCAGATGGACGAACTGGGATGGAACACCGCCCACATCGTCGGCAACTCGCTGGGCGGCTGGGTCGCATTCGAACTCGAGCGGCGTGGGCGGGCACGCAGCGTCACCGGGATCGCCCCGGCGGGCGGTTGGCACCGATGGAGCCCGGCCAAGTTCGAGGTGATCGCCAAGTTCGTCCTGGGTATTCCGCTGTTGGCGCTCGCCTGGTTGTTCGGGCCGCGTGTGTTGCGCCTGCCGTTCAGCCGCCGGTTAGCCACCTATGCGATCAGCGCATCGCCAGATGGGGTCAGCGACGCCGAACTGCTCGGCTGCATCGAAGACGTCGCGCACTGCCCCGCCTACTTCCAGCTGCTGGTCAAGGCGGCGCTGCTGCACGGCCTGCGGGAGCTCGCGCAGAACGCCGTCCCGGCGCATCTGGTGATCTGCGGAAAGGACCGGATTGTCCCCGCACCCAGGTACAGCCGGCATTTCACCACTCACCTGCCGGACGACCACAAGCTCACCGTGCTCGAGGACGTCGGGCACGTCCCCATGTTCGAGGCGCCGGGACGCATCACCGAGGTGATCACCGACTTCATCGAACAGTGCACCCCGGCGTTCCGGGCCCCCGATGCGGGCTGACAACCCACCGGCTAGTTAGCCAGCTCCTTCTCCAGGTTCTCGGCGATCGAATTGAGGAATTCCTCGCTGTTCTGCCACTCCTGGTCCGGACCGATGAGGATGGCGAGGTCCTTGGTCATCCTGCCGCTCTCAACCGTGCCGATGACGACCTCTTCCAGCTTCTGGGCGAACTCGATCACCTCCGGAGTTTTGTCCAGCTTGCCGCGGTGCTGCAGTCCGCGGGTCCAGGCGAAGATCGAGGCGATCGGGTTCGTCGAGGTCGGTTTGCCGGCCTGGTACTGCCGGAAGTGCCGGGTGACGGTGCCGTGTGCGGCCTCGGCCTCGACCGTCAAGCCGTCGGCCGTCATCAGCACCGACGTCATCAGTCCCAGCGAGCCATAGCCCTGCGCGACGGCGTCGGACTGGACGTCGCCGTCGTAGTTCTTGCAGGCCCACACATAGCCGCCCTCCCACTTGAGGCAAGCGGCAACCATGTCGTCGATCAGGCGGTGCTCGTAGGTCAACCCCTCGGCTTCGAACTTGTCCTTGAATTCGTCTTCGTAGATGCGCTGGAACTCGTCTTTGAACATGCCGTCGTAGGCCTTGAGGATGGTGTTCTTGGTCGACAGATACACCGGCCATTTCGCGTTCAGGCCGTACGAGAACGACGCCCGTGCGAAATCCTGGATGGATTTCTTGAAGTTGTACATCCCCATCACGACACCGCCGTCCTCGGGGATAGACACCATCTCATGCACGATCGGCTCGCTGCCGTCCGACGGCGTGAAAGTCAGTGTGACAGTGCCCGGCTGGTCGACCTTGAAATTCGTCGCCCGGTATTGGTCACCAAAAGCATGACGGCCGATGACAATCGGCTTGGTCCAGCCCGGAACCAGCCGGGGGACATTGGAGATCACGATCGGCTCGCGGAAAATAGTGCCGCCCAAGATGTTTCGGATCGTCCCGTTGGGCGAAAGCCACATCTTCTTGAGGTTGAATTCCTGGACGCGGGCCTCGTCGGGTGTGATGGTCGCGCACTTGACGCCCACGCCGTGCTTCTTGATCGCATAGGCCGCATCGATCGTCACCTGGTCGTTGGTGCGGTCGCGATTCTCGATGCCCAGGTCGTAATAGTCCAGATTGATGTCGAGATGCGGAAGGATCAGCATGTCCGTGATGAGATTCCAGATGACGCGGGTCATCTCATCACCGTCGAGCTCTACTACCGGGCCTTTGACTTTGATCTTGGGTTCATTGGACATGGGAGTCCGAATCCTCCAGCCGTAGCGAGCTTGGCGAGCGGTTGCTCGTCCAGCCAGCCTACTAGGAGCCTTCAGTGGCCAGTAAGGGCTGGCAGCGGGTCGGAGTTGGCATCGAGTCGGTGCCATGCGATAGGCTTCAAATCGGTCATGAGCGCCAGCGTCAAGCCCCGGCTTGCTGGCCGGCAACCCTCCAACCGCGGTGGGGTGCCCCGGGTGATGACCAGGTTGAGTAGCCATAGCCGGCTACGCGGCAAGCGCGGGTCCGCCATGACGGGCCCCTGAGTAGACAGGGAAACGTGATGCGCATCCACCGAGCCCGCTCGCATCCCATCGTGTGTCGGTGTTAAACCCCGGGCCACCCGTTGACGTCATTCAATGTGACGTGCCGGGTGGCTGCGAACACCCCGATACCCGATTTGCCCCGTCCAGCAGAAAGCACCAGACGTGAGCTCCGAAAATAGCGCCAGCACTAACGAGACCGATCCGACCGCGCATTGGTCGTTCGAAACGAAACAGATTCACGCCGGTCAGAGTCCCGACTCGGCCACCAACGCCCGTGCCCTGCCGATCTACCAGACCACGTCCTACACCTTCGACGACACCGCACATGCCGCGGCGCTGTTCGGACTCGAGGTTCCGGGCAACATCTACACCCGGATCGGCAACCCGACCACCGATGTCGTCGAGCAACGCATCGCCGCCCTCGAGGGCGGCGTGGCCGCGCTGTTCCTTTCCTCCGGGCAGGCCGCGGAGACATTCGCCATTTTGAACCTCGCATGTGCCGGCGATCACATCGTCTCCAGCCCGAGGCTCTACGGCGGCACCTATAACCTGTTCCACTATTCGCTGGCCAAGCTCGGCATCGAGGTCAGCTTCGTCGATGATCCCGACGATCTGGATTCGTGGCAGGCGGCGGTACGACCGAACACCAAGGCGTTCTTCGGCGAGACCATTTCCAACCCGCAGATCGACGTGCTGGATACTCCCGGCGTCGCCGAGGTCGCCCATGCCAACGGGGTACCGCTGATCGTCGACAACACCATCGCGACGCCGTACCTGATCCAGCCATTCACCCAAGGCGCCGACATCGTGGTGCACTCGGCCACCAAATACCTTGGCGGGCACGGCGCCGCGATCGCCGGGGTGATCGTCGACGGCGGCACCTTCGACTGGACGCAGGGCCGCTTCCCCGGATTCACCACACCCGACCCCAGTTACCACGGCGTGGTGTATGCCGAGCTGGGACCGCCTGCGTACGCGCTCAAGGCACGCCTACAGCTGTTGCGCGACTACGGGTCTGCGGCTTCGCCGTTCAACGCGTTCCTGGTGGCCCAAGGTCTGGAAACGCTGAGTCTGCGCGTGGAGCGCCACGTCGCCAACGCGCAGCGAGTCGCCGAGTTCCTGGCCGCCCGCGACGACGTGTTGTCGGTCAACTATGCGGGACTGCCCAGTTCGCCATGGTATGAGCGGGCAAAGAAGCTGGCGCCCAAGGGAACCGGAGCCGTTCTGGCGTTCGAGCTGGCCGGTGGCGTAGAGGCGGGCAAGGCGTTCGTGAACGCGCTGAGGCTGCACAGTCACGTCGCCAACATCGGCGACGTGCGCTCGCTGGTGATCCACCCGGCATCGACCACCCATGCCCAGCTGAGCCCGCAGGAGCAGCTGGCCACCGGCGTCAGCCCCGGCTTGGTGAGGCTGGCCATCGGCATCGAGGGCATCGACGACATCCTGGCCGACCTGGAGCTCGGCTTTGCCGCGGCCCGCAAATACGGTGCGCCGGCTCAAGCTTCTGGGACCACCGGCGACCCACAGGCCGTCGCGGCTTTCTGAGGGGTTCTGACATGACGATCTCCGACGCGCCTACCCAGACGCTGCCCGCCGAAGGCGAGGTCGGCTTGGTCGACATCGGCTCGCTGACCACCGAAAGCGGTGCGGTGATCGACGACGTCTGTATCGCCGTCCAGCGCTGGGGCAAGTTGTCGCCCGCGCGGGACAACGTGGTGGTGGTGCTGCACGCACTCACCGGTGATTCGCACATCACCGGGCCCGCCGGACCCGGGCATCCCACGCCAGGCTGGTGGGACGGGGTGGCCGGGCCGGGTGCGCCGATCGACACCAACCGCTGGTGTGCGGTGGCCACCAATGTGCTGGGCGGTTGCCGTGGCTCCACCGGCCCCAGCTCGCTTGCCCGTGACGGAAAGCCATGGGGCTCAAGGTTTCCGCTGATATCGGTGCGTGACCAGGTGGAGGCGGATGTCGGCGCGCTCGCCGCACTGGGCATCAGCGAGGTCGCCGCCGTCGTCGGCGGATCCATGGGCGGCGCCCGGGCTTTGGAATGGATCGTCGGCCACCCGGACCGGGTCCGGTCCGGGCTGCTGCTGGCGGTTGGTGCGCGCGCCACCGCCGACCAGATCGGTACACAGACCACCCAGATCGCAGCCATCAAGGCCGACCCGAACTGGCAGGGCGGCGATTACCACGACACCGGGCGCACACCGGATGCCGGGCTGACGATCGCCCGCCGCTTCGCCCACCTGACCTACCGCGGCGAGGTGGAGCTCGATACCCGCTTTGCCAACGATAGCCAGGGCAACGAGGACCCGGCGACCGGCGGCCGCTACGCGGTGCAGAGCTACCTGGAGCACCAGGGCGACAAGCTGTTGGCCCGCTTTGACGCCGGCACCTATCTGGTCTTGACTGAGGCGCTCAGCAGCCACGACGTCGGCCGTGGCCGCGGCGGGGTCTCCGCAGCGCTGCACGGTTGCCCGGTACCGGTCGTGGTCGGTGGTATCACCTCCGACCGGCTCTACCCGCTGCGCTTGCAGGAGGAGCTGGCCGAACTGCTGCCGGGCTGCACCGGGCTGCAGGTTGTCGACTCCATCTGCGGGCACGACGGCTTTCTGGTGGAGTCCGAAGCGGTCGGCGAATTGATCCGGAAGACACTCGAATTGGCCGACAACGAAGGCGCGTGTCCGCGGTGACCCGCTCCAGGCACGACCGCTCGTTGTCGTTTGGCTCCGCGGCCGCTGCCTACGAGCGGGGGCGCCCGTCATATCCGCCTGAGGCGATCGACTGGCTGCTGCCGGCCGGTGCCCGCAATGTGCTCGACTTGGGTGCAGGCACCGGCAAGCTGACCACCCGGCTGGTCGAACGCGGCCTGGACGTGGTGGCCGTCGACCCGGTTCCCGAGATGCTGGAAGTGCTGCGTACCTCGCTCCCGGAAACCCGTGCGCTACTGGGTACGGCGGAGGAAATTCCGTTGGAGGACAACAGCGTTGACGCCGTGCTGGTCGCCCAGGCGTGGCACTGGGTCGATCCCGAGCGAGCGATACCCGAGGTGGCCCGCGTGCTGCGCCCGGGCGGACGGCTGGGTCTGGTGTGGAACACCCGCGACGAGCGGCTCGGCTGGGTGCGCGAGCTTGGCCGGATCATCGGTCGCGACGACGACCCGGTCCGCGACAAAGTGACGCTGTCCGCACCGTTCACCGATCTGGCGCGCCATCAAGTCGAGTGGACGAATTACCTTACGCCGCAAGCATTGATCGACCTGGTGTCCTCGCGCAGCTACTGCATCACCTCGCCGGCCGAGGTACGCACCAAGACACTAGACCAGGTACGCGAATTGTTGGCCACCCATCCGGCGCTGGCGAATTCGACCGGCTTGGCGCTGCCCTATGTCACCGTGTGCATTCGGACGACTCTGGCCGGCTGACGAGGGTTGGCCGGGCCCGTCCTCGTCATCGTCTCTATCGCGCACTAGTTTCTTGGGATGATGCCGTCTTTGCGTTTTCGGGTTACCGAGACGGCGGAATTCCGGCGCGAACGCCCCCGGCGAACCTTGATCGAGCCCACCCGATCCGACCTTCCAGACAACTGGGATTCAACTTTCAGTCGATATTGGCCGGATTGAGTTGACGGACTTCGATTTTAGGTGTGAGCATCGAAACATACGGCAGCGCAGGCTCCTTCGCTTTAGGGCACGTCTTGAGGCGCCCACGCTTTCGCGTGCGCGGTAGTAAGGCAACTCGACTTCCGCACGCGCCCAAACGGTTTCACCGTGGGACTGCCCCGCAACATCGTCGAGGAAGAGTCGGGAAAGGCGACGATACATGGGCCGCAATCATCGAATCACGGACTGGAATCCCGACGACGCTGTGGCGTGGGATGCAGGCAATAACGAGATCGCCCGCCGCAATCCGTTCTGCACAGTGGCGGGCGACCACGTTCGGTTTTCGATCTGGACCTTGTGGTCGGTGATGGAGCTTTTCATGCCGGCGTCCCGGGCTATTGCCCGCCTGGGACTGAGCGAGCCGACCTCGCCGAGCAGGACTTGGTTCCAGATAGCCGTGAGGCCGAGCTGTTGGAGCGGGCACGGCCACCGCGCGCCCATGTCTCGTGATTGTCAGTGAGATGTCCAAACGGTGACGGGCATGCAAAAGACAGGAAACACCTAACCAAAACACAGCCTCTCGTAAGTTTGCGCAATCACCATAAGATTCACGCTGAATAAAACAGGCGTAGCGAGGCGGTCGCGACATCGTTGCTGCAACGATCCATCGCGCACCCGCCCAGGCTTTGACCAAAAAGACCAGGTCGCGGACGGCTCTAATGCCGACGGACCACACTTAGCCGAGTGGGGTGGCAGATGTCAACTCTGTCCCGCGCAGTTCTCCATAGTGCGGTCGATCCCGCGGACCGAGCGGGCGCGTTTGATCGAGGCCCCGGCATGCCGTTAAATGCCGGCGAGGTGTTTGCCGGGTACAGCAGCGTATCGATCGGGTCCGCGTCAAGGCGGGCTAACGGTGCTCTGCGAAGGGTGGGGATAGTTGGCGTGGCTGTGGCTGTCCTGGCGGTCATGGCTTTGGGTGCCGACCCTGATGCGAACGCCGGTCCTGCACCGGGATGCCCTCAAGGGCGTGCACCGGGGCCGGGTCCGGGGTGCGGTCGGCGTGCGTTCCTGGCAGATATCGGTGCGGCCGGCCTCGGGGACAGCAACGGTGACGTGGTGGCGCTGGACCAGGGCCTGGATATCTGTGGCCTGATGGACGCTGGCCTCAGTCGACAGAACATGGTGAACCAGTTCTGGGCGGCGAACCCGGCGCTGGGTCCAGACGGGGCGGCGCAGGTCGTCGGGATCGCTATCCGCGACCTGTGCCCGTGGCACCGCTGAATACGAGCTGGCCGGTTCTGGTGTCGATGAGGTTGTCGCGTTTCCAGACGGACGGGTTGTTGGCGGTCGCGTATTCCGACTCTGCTGGAGAAGGTCGTGTCGTAAGTTCATCTCACGATGTGCGCAATGCCACCCTCCGAAGCGATGACCCCTTCTCCCGCGCCTGGCGCGCGAACTTAGCGCGGGCTGCGGTCTGCTTCTTGGTCGCCATCTCGTGTTCCGCTCGGTTCGGGCAGCCCGTCGCGGGCACTACTATTTAGGTGCCGCCTTCGCTCGGTGGCCGGCCATTGAGGCGCGGCGGCACGAGCCCCGGGCCGAAACCAAACTCTGTGCTCTGGTCGCGGGCGAGCAGGTGCGGGTTACCGAGACGGCGGCTTAACCAGGCGGTGTTGTAGGCCGCAGCCTAAGGTCAGGCCTGAATCTCCCGTTTACAGAGACATCTCGGCGAGCGTAGCTAAACGCAGGTGGGCTACCACTCGTCGTCATCGTCCTCGTTGCGCAGGAGTTTCTCGGGGTGATGGAAGGTATTGATTCGGGGCTGGCCTCGGTCTAGATGTGGTGGTGGTATCCACTCCGTGTCGCCGTTGCCGTTTTTGCGGGTGGTCCAGCCCTTCTCGAGGAGTTTGTGGTTGGGCCCGCAGGCAAAGGTGAGGTCGTTGACGTCGGTGGTGCGGCACTTGGCGTAGTCGGTGACATGATGGGCCTCGCTGTAGTAGCCGGATACATCGCAGCCCGGTGCAGAGCAGCCGCGGTCCTTGGCGTACAACACGATTCGTTGTCCGGGGGAGGCGAGACGCTTCGTGTGATACAGCGCTAGGGCTTTGCCTTTGTCGAAGATGGCCAGGTAGTGGCGGGCGTGGCGGGCCAGGCGGATGACATCGCTCATCGGCAAGATGCTGCCCCCGCCGGTGAGGCCTTTACCGGCGGCGGCTTCCAGCTCGGCAAGGGTGGTGGTGACGATGATGGAGGCGGGTAGCCCGTTGTGCTGGCCGAGCTTTCCGCTGGCGAGCTGGGCGCGTAGGGCAGCGTTCGGTGCCTGCCGCGGCGTGCTGGCCTGCGCAGAGCTGGGCTCCCGTCACGGGCTACCGGTGTCGGTCATCGTCGTCAAACAGGTGCGTGTAAATCGCCAGCGTCGTGGTGACCTTCGCGTGTCCCATGAACCGGGAGATCGCCGCTCAGCGCGGCCAGTACGCGGTCATAGGATACTGCGCGGCGACCCGACCGTCCGCCATCCGGATAGTCAACTGGTCGGGCCGGATCTCGTATCGGGTTTTGTCGAGCGCGTTTTCCACGTCGAAGCCGACCGAATCGCGCACCGCATTGTTGAGGTCGGCAGGGGCGCCGTCGCTGAAGCGAACAGCCCGGTAGTAGAAGGCGCCGGGCCCGGTCTGACACACCACCAGCACGGACTGCGTCGTGACGCCCATCGCCGCGGCGCGATTTCCCAGGTCGCAGCGGGCACTGGAAGGGGGCAGGAAGCCCTGCGCGTCGGTCCCAGGAAGGGGCCCAGGCCCAATCGCGGTCGGCGCGGGCGAGGTGGTGGCGGTGGGAGAAGTGGTCGTGATAGGCGATGGCTCGGGCTTAGGGTGCTGCCAGGGCAACTGGCCCAGTACGCCGAGAAGCGCGGTGATCGCGCCGATGACGGCAGCAATCCCAGTGAGGATTGCGGGTAGCGTTTGCCACCAATGCAGCTCCGTTGGGTCCTCAGCCATCTCCACCCCGTCGCTAATCCCTGTGCCCCTATATGATGCCGCAGAGCAAGGCCCATGGGGCCGGATTCAGCCCGGTCCATGAACGTCAGCGTGGTTGTGCTCAGGGGCCCAGCTATGCCATATCTAGCATCCGGCGTTGAGGGCGTCATGATTGCGCTGGGGTGCCGAGCGGGCGTCGCGGTCGATGGTTTCTTGGCTGGGTGCGCCGTCCACGCACGCGGTGTCATCATCGGGGTTGCACATCCCGGGTGCGGCCAGTTTGGCCAGCACGGCCTCCAGGGTGGCGCGCAGTTCGGGGGTCAGCCAGCCGCGCAGTTCCGACATGCTGTCGGCTTGCTGGTTGCCCAAGGTAATGCCGCGCCGGCGGGCGCGGTCCTCGTCGCGGTAGATGCCGTCGGGATTGAGGCAATCGGCCATGGTGTCGGCCAGCCCGGCAAGTTGTTCGGGGCGAAACTGAGTGCCCTTCTTGGCAAGATCGGCCTCGGCGCTGTCACGGGTGGCCTGGTCGACCCAGCCGGGCAGCTGATGGTAGAACCGGCGGATTACCGCGACTTGGCCGGCGCCGAGCTTTCCGGCTCGTTGAGCGGCGGCGGTGCCAGCCAATATCGGCGCCAACGGCTCGCCGGTGAGCCCGCGCCGCTCGCCCAGGTCGGCGGCTTCTTTGATACGTCGGGAGGCCTCGGCGCGGCTGATCAGCGTCCACTCTGCCACCGCATGGGACAGCTTGCCGCCGAGTTCTTCTGGGGTGGCTTGGCGGGCGAGGTTATTGATGAGCCGATGCTCCGGGACGGGCAGCCGCCGGCGCACCCGCTCACAACGCTCCAACAACGCCAACCACTCCCGGGTGGTCAACGCGTCGAAACCCAGCCCGGCCACACCGTCGACCGCGGCATCCAACGCATCAAACGCCGCTGTCATCGCCTCCCGATTCATACTGCGAAGCTATCCCAGGGCACCGACAAAAAACACCTACCAGAAACCATTGAAACGCAAGTGACACAAGTGGTTTCGCCGCCGTGCCGAGCGACGAATGCTCAGAAATTCAGCCCGGAGAACATGACCCGGTTGGGGTCGTATTTTTGCCGGACGCTCGTTAGCCGCGACAGGTTCGACCCGAAGTAACGCGACGCCGAGGTATTGGCCTCCAGATAATTGACGTAGCCACCGACCGAATACGGTTGCACCGCTTGGTGTGCGGCGCTCACCCATTGAGTGGCGGTCGAGGTCTGCCCGGATGTCTCGACGTACCACTGCGCAACGGCGGATTGTTTACGCCACGGAAAGGCCGAACCCGCCGGGTCCACATCGCCGACCGCGCCGCCCAGCGTATCGACGATCACCGACGCGCGTCCCGCCGCGGGGGGCCACTTTCCGATCGCGGTGACAATGGCTTGGGCCGCAGCAGAATTCACCGTGCCGATGACGTCGGATCCGGCCACGAAGCCGCGTGGCGAACTCGTGGAGCTGCCGCCGGCCAGGTACATTACCAGGTCCATATGGCTGAGCGTCTTGTTCTCAATTCCGCTGGGCTGCACGCCAACTGCGGATTTGATCGCGTCGGCCACGCCCGGGCCGGAGCCCCCGGAGCAGGTCGCCAGCACGTGGCAATCACCCTGGTTCGGGCTGACCGAGAGATCGACCAAACCCCATGTGTTCCGGTCGGCTGCGCTCAGCCAGGACTGCCAGCCGGCAAGCACGTGGGCCGCCGCCGACGGGGGGAAGTTGACGCGGACGACGTCGCTTTCGGCGGTTGGGAAGGTGGCGAAAGTCATCGAAGTCGTCACCCCGAAGTTGCCGCCCCCACCACCGCGAAGTGCCCAGAACAGATCTGGATTGTCGTTGGCCGACGCGGTGACCACATCGCCGCTGGGCAGCACCACCGTGGCCGACTGCAGCGCGTCGCAGGTCAGGCCCGCGTGCCGGGAATCGGCTCCCATCCCACCGCCAAGCGTCAAACCCG
This sequence comes from uncultured Actinomycetota bacterium, assembly GCA_963728815.1. Taxonomy (GTDB): domain Bacteria; phylum Actinomycetota; class Actinomycetes; order Mycobacteriales; family Mycobacteriaceae; genus Mycobacterium. The sequence continues at coordinate 112,395 of CAVSLH010000001.1, read as the reverse complement.
CGACGCCCACGGTCGGGCAGGTGCCAGTGGGAATCGCCCGGCCGGCGCCGGCTAACGCCTGATGGATCGCATAGAGGTCGGTCGCCGCCGGCACCGTGACGTTCCCGCTGGCTTGGTCAAAACTCACCCCGCCCGGCAACCCGCGCTGGTCGAGCACCATGGTGCCGGCCGCGGTCGAGGCGCCGATGTACGAGTGCCCGCCACCGCGTGGGGCGATCTTGAGCTTGTTCGCCACCGCGAACGAGACCGCCTTCTGGACATCCTCCTGGGATGTGACCGTGACAACCGCCGCCGGGGTCGAGCCGTCGTAGAGGGCGTTGAAGACTTGCTTGCCCGTGGTGAACGAGGAGCCGCTGGACGGCACCAGGACGCGGCCGCCGATGGAGGACGCCAGGCTATCCCAGCTGGTAGCCCAGCCACCACCCGGGTCCGCCCCTGCCCGCACGGTGCCGAACACGGCTCCGGTCGCCAACGCTCCGACGGCGCCGCGAAGAAACGTCTGGCGCGAGAACTCACGGTCCACCGCCCGGCCTCGGTAGGTCGTCATGGGCCGGATTCTTAACCATCGCGCATACGAAAATCCGGTGTCGCCGCACGTGTCACATCACAGTGTGGCTTCGATCGGCCCGACCTGATCCGCGCCTGCCCCCGTGCGTCAGCCCAATGATCGAGCCCATTAATCGACATCCCTGCCGCACGGCGGTCACGAAACGCATAGTGTGCAAACCTTTATCTCACCGCGTCGTAAATGTGACAGTTATAGCTCAGAGTTCCTAAAGTTACTTGAGTGCTATAAGTGCACTCAGAGGCAGATGGGGGGAGCCTGTCATGAAAGCACTGGCAAGAACTCACCGGTGGATTTGGCTATTTCGCTATCAGCCACTGCCCGTTCGCCTGCTGGCGGCAGCCGCCGCCCTCCTCACTGCGGCTGCGGCATTCGCGGCACCAGCCGAGGCGAACCAGGTCGACGACGCATTCCTCGGCGCGCTGAGAAACGCCGGTGTCAACTACGGCGAACCGGGAAATGCGGTCGCAATGGGCCAGTCCATCTGCCCGATGCTCGCCAAGCCGGGCGGGAACTTCGCCGCGGCCGCCGAACGCGTCAGGGGTAACAACGGCATGTCCCCCCAGATGGCCGACATGTTCACCCAAATCGCGATTTCGATGTACTGCCCGTCCCTGATGGCCGGCGTGGCCGGCGGCAACACGTCTGGTCTGCCGCAGATCCCGGGCGTGCCAGGGATTTAGCCCGTGCCCAGCGGGTCGATGGTCGAGGCTATGTAGACCATCGCCGCCGCGACCGTCGCGGTTGTCACGAAGTCGATGCCTTTGCTGCGCACCACCAAAAGGCCGGCCCGCTCGTCGGGTAACACCAATCGCAGCACCGCCGCCAACCCGACACCGACACCGATCAGCAAGGCACCACGACGCCAGAAATTCGCACCCGCAAGCACAAACGCCGCGGCGAAGATCAGCCCGACCAGCAGGATCGGCCACTGGGCCTGGAGCACCGCCCTGGCAGGACCCCGATTGAGGCCCCGTGCACTGGCCCGTGCGCTCATCGCTGCTCGGCCAGCTCGACGACGTTGGTCAGTAGGAACGCCCGGGTCAGCGGGCCGACGCCACCGGGATTCGGTGACACATGCCCGGCGACCTCCCACACATCCGGATGCACATCTCCGACGAGCCCGTTCTCGGTGCGGCTCACACCGACGTCGACGACCGCGGCGCCTGCACGCACCATGTCGGCGGTCAGCAGGTGCGGCACCCCGACCGCGGCCACGATGATGTCCGCCTGCCTGGTCAGTGCGGCCAGGTCGCGGGTTCCGGTGTGGCACAACGTCACCGTGGCGTTCTCCGAGCGGCGGGTGAGCAAAAGTCCCAACGGTCGGCCGACCGTCACACCGCGGCCGATGACAACCACATGCGCTCCGGCGATCTCAACGTCGTAGCGCCGCAGCAGGTGCACGATGCCGCGCGCGGTGCACGGCAGCGGCGCCGGGATGCTGAGCACCAGCCGGCCCAGGTTCGTCGGGTGCAGGCCGTCGGCGTCCTTGTCCGGGTCAACGCGCTCTAGCGCCGCGTTCTCGTCGAGATGCCTGGGCAGCGGCAACTGCACGATGTAGCCGGTGCACTCGGGGTTGGCATTCAGTTCGTCGATGGTCTCGTTGAGCTTGGCCGCGGTGATGTCGGCGGGCAGATCGCGGCGGATCGAGGTGATACCCACCTTCGCGCAGTCGGCGTGCTTGCCACGGACGTAGGCCTGAGAACCTGGGTCGTCACCGACCAGGATGGTGCCAAGCCCGGGCGTGCGGCCTGATGCGGTCAATTCGGCTACCCGTTGCTTCAGGTCGACGAAGATCTCGTCGCGGGTGGCCTTGCCGTCCAGCGTGATTGCGCCCACGCCTGACAGTCTGGCACGCCTGCCGCGTACGCTCCTGACATGCCTGCTGACATGCCTGATACCCCGGACGTGCTCAGCCCGGCCAAGCTCGGTCCGCTGACGCTGCGTAACCGGGTCATCAAGGCCGCGACATTCGAGGCTCGCACGCCCGACGCGCTGGTGACCGATGACCTGATCGAGTACCACCGGCTGCCGGCCGCCGGCGGGGTCGGTATGACTACCGTCGCCTATTGCGCGGTCTCCCCCGGTGGCCGCACCGGGGGCAACCAGATCTGGATGCGTCCGGAGGCGGTGCCCGGGTTGCAGCGGCTGACTGAGGTGATCCACGCGGAGGGAGCGGCGGTGAGCGCGCAGATCGGCCACGCCGGCCCGGTGGCCGATGCCCGCTCCAACAAGGCCACCGCCCTGGCGCCGGTGCGGTTTTTCAACCCGATCGGAATGCGGTTCGCCAAGAAGGCGACCCGCGATGACATCGACGACGTGCTGGCCGCGCACGCCAACGCCGCGCTGTGCGCCATCGACGCCGGCTTTGACGCCGTCGAAATCCATTTGGGCCACAACTATTTGGCGAGTGCATTCCTGTCTCCGCTGATCAACCGCCGCGATGACGAGTTCGGCGGATCGCTGGAGAACCGGGCGAAGGTCGCCCGCGGGCTGGTGATGGCCGTTCGCCGTGCCGTGGATAAAGCGGGAGCGCAGATCGCGGTCACCGCCAAGCTCAACATGGCCGACGGTGTCCGCGGCGGTATCACCACCGAAGAAGCGCTGACCACCGCCAAATGGCTGCAGGACGACGGCGGGCTGGACGCGATCGAACTCACCGCGGGCAGCTCGCTGGTCAACCCGATGTATTTGTTCCGCGGCGATGCGCCGACCAAGGAGTTCGCCGCTGCTTTCAAGCCGCCGGTGCGCTGGGGCATGCGCATGACGGGCAAGAAATTCCTCCGCGAGTACCCCTACCGCGACGCTTATCTATTGCCCGACGCCAAGCTGTTCCGCGCCGAGCTGTCGATGCCGCTGATCCTGCTCGGCGGTATCACCAACCGGGAGACGATGGACCTGGCCATGGCGGAGGGATTCCAGTTCGTCGCGATGGCCCGGGCTCTGCTGGCCGAGCCCGACCTGATCAATCGGATCGCCGCCGACGGCGCCGCGCACACTGTGCGTTCGGCGTGCACACACTGCAACCAGTGCATGCCCACCATCTACAGCCGAACCCGCTGCGTCGTGACCGGCGCGCCGGACGGGAATAGCGCGACATAGCCAGCGCACCGCGAAATCCGCCGTGCCGCAACTGTTGCAATTGGGACATTGGGTCTACGAGCTAAAGTTGGTGCAATGACTCCGCCCGCCCCACCAGCGCTGACCGTTCGGTACGACGGGTCGGAACGGACGTTCGCAGCGGGCCATGACGTGGTGGTCGGGCGCGACCTCCGGGCCGACATGCGCATCACCCACCCGTTGATTTCGCGTGCCCACCTCTTGCTGCGGTTCGATCAGGGCAGGTGGCTGGCGATCGACAACGGTTCATTGAACGGGACCTTCGTCAACGGCCGGCGGGTGCCGGTGGTCGACATCCACGACGGCCAGAGCGTCAACATCGGAAATCCCGACGGGCCATCGCTGAGGTTTGAGGTCGGGCGGCACCGGGGGATGGCCGGGCGCCCACCCCAAACCGCGTCGATGCCCATCGCCCAGCCAGTCGGGACCGTTCAGTCATCGGGAACGGCTTGGCCAGCTTCTCAGACATCGGGTCAGCCAGGCCCTCCGCTTGCCGCTCCGCCTTCGCCTATGTCTCCGGGCCCGCAACCTGGACGCCAAACAAACTGGAGCGCGCCTGCACCGCCGCGACCACATCCCGGCGCGCCCGGGCAGCCGCCGGGACCGCCAGGGCAACCCGTTTATCCGACCAGCGGGGGGCCGCCGCGGCCCGGTGCGTATCCGACCGGCTCGCCGCCACCGCCGCCAAATTTCCAGCCCCACCCGCAGATGTCCGGCGTGGGGTATTTGGGGTCCTCGTATGCGGCACCGCAGACTCAGATGTCGCCCACCGCCATCAAGCCGCCAGAGGTTTCGAACCTGGCGACGAAGGTGTTCCAGGCGTTGCTACCTTCGCGATCCGGGGCGCTGCAGAAGCCAGCCGGCGCGACCACGATCGGTCGTTCCACCGATAACGACGTCGTCATCCAGGACGTCCTGGCGTCGCGCCATCACGCGTTCTTGACCCAGACACCGCTGGGCACCGAGATCCGCGACGCGCACAGCGTCAACGGGACCTTCGTAAACGGGGTCAGGGTCGGGTCCGCGGTGCTCACCGAAGGCGACGTGGTCACCATCGGCAACGTCGACCTGGTGTTCACCCGCGACACCCTGGTCCGCCGCACCGAAGCGGCGACGCGGACCGGCGGCTTGGAGGTGAACTCGGTCTGCTTCACCGTCGACCATGGAAAGCAACTGCTCGACCACATCTCGCTGACCGCCCGGCCCGGGACGCTGACCGCCATCATCGGCGGGTCCGGCGCCGGCAAGACCACGCTGTCGCGGCTGATCGCCGGATACACCAGCCCCAGTTCCGGCTCGGTGACTTTCGAGGGCCACAACATCCACACCGAGTACGCGTCCATGCGCAGCAGGATCGGGATGGTTCCCCAGGACGACGTCGTGCACCGCCAGCTGACGGTCCACCAGGCCCTCGGCTACGCGGCCGAACTTCGGCTGCCCCCCGACACCAGCGAACAGGATCGAGAACAGGTCGTCGCTCAGGTACTCGAGGAACTCGAGCTGACCAAGCACGCCGAAACCCGGGTCGACAAGCTGTCCGGCGGCCAGCGCAAACGCGCCTCGGTGGCGCTCGAGCTGCTCACCGGGCCGTCGCTGCTGATCCTCGACGAGCCGACCACCGGCCTTGACCCGGCGCTGGATCGTCAAGTGATGATGATGCTGCGGCAACTGGCCGACGCCGGTCGCGTGGTGCTGATTGTCACGCACTCGGTGTCCTACCTCGACGTCTGCGATCAGCTGCTACTGGTCGCGCCCGGCGGCAAGACCGCATACCTGGGCCCGCCCGGCGGGATCGGTGCGGCCATGGGAACCACCAACTGGGCCGACATCTTCGCCAAGGTGGGCGCCGATCCCGACGAGGCCAATCGCCGCTTCCTTGCCGAAAACCGGCCGCCGTCGGCCGCTCCGTCCGAATCCAGCCCGAAGGACTTGGGCGAACCGGTACACACCGACGTGCGTCGCCAATTCTCTACGATCGCCCGCCGCCAGGTTCGGCTGGTCGTCTCCGACCGTGGCTACTCCGTTTTCCTGGCGCTGCTGCCGTTCCTCATCGGTGTCCTGACGCTTACCGTTCGCGGCAAGACCGGGCTGGGGATTTCTGACCCGATGAGTAGCAACCCCGACCAACCGGGGCAGATCCTGGTGATGCTCAATGTCGGTGCCATCTTCATGGGTAGCGCGCTGACGATCCGCGACCTCATCGGCGAGCGTCCCATCTTCCGGCGCGAACAGGCAGTCGGCCTATCGACAGGGGCCTACCTGGGCGCCAAGGTCGCTGTGTTCTGCGGGTTCGCGATCGGCCAGGCAGCGATCGCGACGATCATCACGATTGTTGGCTGGGGCGCTCCTCCTACCGACGCCGTGATGCTTGGCAGCGTCAGCCTCGAGCTGTTCGTCACGGTCGCCGCGACCTGTGTCGCCTCGGCGATTCTCGGGATGGCCCTTTCGGCGATCGCCAAGTCCCAGGATCAGATCATGCCTCTGCTGGTGGTCGCCATCATGTCCCAGCTGGTGTTCTCCGGTGGGATGATCTGGGTGACCGACCGGTTCTTGCTCGACCAGCTGTCGTGGGCGACGCCCGCGCGATGGGGCTATGCGGCATCGGCGTCGACGATCAACATCGACAAGCTGGTACCGGGTCCGACCAGTCCGAAGGACCAGCACTGGGTGCACAAGCCGAGCGCATGGCTGTTCGACATGGCGATGCTCGGAGTGTTGTGCGTGGTCTATAGCGCCATCGTGTGGTGGAAGATACGGCTGAGGCGCCACTGATGAGTCGACCCTCAGGCCCCGTGTTGACGGTTCGGTCTGACCGATCGCAAGGTAGCTTCGCGGCCGGACGCGACGTGGTCGTCGGAAGTGACCTGCGCGCCGACATGCGGGTCGCGCATCCGCTGATCGCCCGCGCGCACCTGCTGCTGCGCTTCGATCAGGGCAAGTGGATGGCGATCGACAACAATTCGCTCAACGGGATGTTCGTCAACGGCCAGCGAATGCCGATGGTCGATATCCATGACGGCCAGACCATCAACATCGGCAAGCCCGACGGGCCGCGGATGACCTTCGAAGTTGGACATCATAAGGGGGCAGTCGGTCAGCTGCCGCCGACCGAAACGTTACGCGTGATTGTGCCGCCCGGCGGCGCGCCCGGGGGGCCGCCCAGTGGTCCGCCCGGGAGTCCGCCGCAGCCGCGTCCGCAGACCCCCCACCAGACCGGCACCTCACGGGGAGCGGTGTCGCGACCGCAACCCGCCGCACCCCGGCCAACTCCGCCTCCGGCTCAGGCCACGCCGCGGCTATATCGGGGCGAGGATCCCGAGCGCACAACCGTCGTTCCCGTCATCCCGCCGGAACCCCAGCCGGATCTGGATCCACCCACCGAAATGGGCCTCGGCACCACGGTGCAGCAGGTTCCGACCAATACGATCAAGGCCCGGGGACCCCGATCGCAGCTCGAGACACCCACGGGCGCCGCCAGGATCGGTCGGGCGATCGACAATGACATCGTCATCCAGGACGTGCTGGCGTCGCGTCATCACGCGTTCTTGACTCCGACGCCAATAGGCACCGAGATCCGCGACGCGCACAGCATCAACGGGACATTCGTCAACGGCATCCGGGTCGGGTCGGCGGTGCTGACCGAGGGCGATCTGGTCACGATCGGCAACGTCGACCTGGTGTTCACCGGTGGCGTCCTGGTTCGCCGTACCGATGCGGCAACGCGCACCGGCGGCCTGGAGGTGCGCGACGTCGCGTTCAGCGTCAATGGGAAGGGGCTGCTCGAGAACGTCACGATGACCGCCAGGCCCGGCACGCTGACCGCCATCATCGGTGGGTCCGGCGCCGGCAAGACCACGCTGTCGCGGCTGATCGCCGGATACACCACGCCGAGCTCCGGTTCGGTCACCTTCGAAGGCCACAACATCCACACCCAGTACGCGTCGTTGCGCACCAGGATCGGGATGGTCCCCCAGGACGACGTCGTGCACCGCCAGCTGACCGTCAACCAGGCGCTCGGCTATGCGGCCGAACTGCGGCTGCCGCCGGACACCAGCAAAGCCGATCGAGAACAGGTCGTCGCCCAGGTACTCGATGAGCTGGGGCTGACGAAACACGCCGACACCCGCGTCGACCAGCTGTCCGGCGGCCAGCGCAAACGTGCCTCGGTGGCACTCGAACTGCTCACCGGGCCGTCGCTGCTCATCCTCGACGAGCCGACCTCGGGTCTGGACCCGGCGCTGGACCTGCAAGTCATGACGATGCTGCGGCAACTGGCCGACGCCGGTCGTGTGGTGCTGGTGGTGACGCACTCGCTGACCTATCTCGATGTCTGCGATCAGGTGCTGCTGATGGCGCCTGGCGGCAAGACGGCGTTCCTGGGCCCACCCGACCAAATCGGTGAGGCCATGGGAACCACTAACTGGGCCCACATTTTTGCGAAGGTGGGCGCCGACCCCGACGAGGCCAATCGCCGCTTCAGGGCCCAAAAGGAAGCCCAGAACCAACCCCCGCCGCCGGCACAGGCGGCGGCGGCGGCCGAGCTGGGTGCCCCGGCGCACACCAGCAAGCCCCGCCAGTTCTCCACGATCACCCGCCGTCAGGTTCGCCTGGTCGTCGCCGACCGCGCGTACTTCGTGTTCCTGGCGCTGTTGCCGTTCATCATGGGTGGGTTGTCGCTGACCGTTCCCGGCAACACCGGGTTCGGCATCGCCCCGCCGACCAGTGAGACGCCCGACGAAGCCGCACAGATCTTGACGCTGCTGTCCATCGCCGCCGTCTTCATGGGCACCGCGCTGACGATCCGCGACCTCATCGGCGAGCGCGCCATCTTCCGGCGCGAACAGGCGGTCGGCCTGTCCACCGGGGCCTACCTGAGCGCCAAGATCACGGTGTTCTGCGCGTTCGCGATCATCCAGGCGGCGATCGCGACCGCCATCGTGATCGTGGGCAAGGGCGCACCTACGCAAAAAGCGGTACTGCTCGGCGATTCCAGTTTCGGGGCCGGCCTCGAGCTGTTCGTCACCGTCGCGGCGACGTGTGTGGCCTCGGCGATTCTCGGATTGGTGCTGTCGTCGATCGCCCGCTCCAATGAGCAGATCATGCCGCTGCTGGTGGTGTCGCTGATGCTGCAGCTGGTGCTCGCCGGTGGCCTGATCCCGGTGACCGGCAGGATCTTCCTCGAGCAAGTGTCCTGGGCGGTGCCCTCACGGTGGGGCTACGCGGCGTCGGCGTCCACGGTCAACTTGCGGGCGCTGGTACCCGGTTCGCTCCTTCCCAAGGACAGCCACTGGCTGCATACCAGGAGCGCGTGGCTGTTCGACATGGCGATGCTGGGCACGCTGACGGTGGTCTACTCCGGCATCGTGCGGTGGCGCATCCGGCTAAAGCGCTGACTCGGCTAGTCCGGTTTGGCGTTCAAACGAAGCCCGTGCGCCAGCGCAAAGGCGAGGGCTTGGCTGACGTCGACGCGCGCACCCGCCAGCGAGGCGGTTCGCCACAACGACGGGTCGATGGTCGCGCCACGGAGGTCGGCGTCGTCCAGCCGGGTGCCGGTGGTCCGCGCACCACTGAGGTCGGCGCCGCACAGCACGGCCTTGCGCAGGTCGGTCTCCACCAGGCTGGTCTCCCTCAGCCGGCAACCACTCAAGTCGACGCCCCGAAGGTCGTTGCCGCCGAGCACCGCCAGCGTGAAATCCACCTCGTCGAACGTCAGGGGCCGTAGCCGGCATTGCACAAAGACCGAGCCCAACATGCTGCACTGCCGAAATATGCTGTGCCACAATAGCGTTCGTTCAAAAGTGCAATTGCGAAAGGCCGATCCGCGGTGTTCCGACTCGGCCAGGTTGACGCCGCTGAAATCGCATTCGCTGAACACGACTCGTTCGGTGCGCAATCGACTGAGGTCTGCGTTATCGAAGTCGCGGAAATCCCTGCCGGCAAATTCGCAATCGGTCCACTGCTGCAACGGCGGTCAGCTACCACTGGACGTCAGGCAGTGCATCGCGTATTCGCTCACCGCGATCAGTGCGTCAGTCGCTGACCTGCGATCCCTGGCATCTACCCTGATCACCGGAATATGCGCGGGCAGCGTCAGCGCTTGGCGCACCTCGCCCATCGGATACCTTGGCGCACCGTCGAATTCATTGACCGCGATCAAAAATGGCAGGTTGCGGTTCTCGAAGAAGTCGACCGCCGGAAAGCTGTCCTGCAGGCGCCGGCAGTCGACCAGCACGATCGCGCCGATAGCGCCGCGCACCAGGTCGTCCCACATGAACCAGAACCGGCGCTGCCCCGGGGTACCGAACAGGTAGAGCACCAGGTCGCGGGCCAGCGTGAGCCGGCCGAAGTCCATCGCGACCGTGGTGGTCTGCTTGTGCGGGGTGGCCTCGAGCATGTCGACGCCGACCGAGGCGTCGGTGACCATCGCCTCGGTGCGCAACGGCATGATCTCCGAGACTGCGCCGACGAACGTGGTCTTGCCGGCGCCGAACCCTCCCGCGATGACGATCTTCGTCGATGCGATGGCTCCCCCCTCAGAGTGCTCGTAGGCCACGCAGCGTCCTTCCTATGAGTTCGTGGCGCTCATCGCGGGTCGAACGGTCGGTCAACGTTCTGTGCACTCGAAGGTAACCTGACATAACCAGATCGCCGACCAAGACGCGCGCGACACCCAGCGGCAAATCCAGCCGGGCCGAGATTTCAGCGACCGAAGGGCTCTTGATACACAGTTGGATGATCTTGTCTCGCACGTCGGCCGGTGGCCACTTGTGAGCCAGTGCCGCCTGCAGCGTCTGAACCGGCGCTTCCAGGGGAAGGTCGACACTGGTGCCGGTCCGTCCGGCCGTCAGCGTGTACGGGCGGACCAAGCTCGCCTCACGTGCGGGTAACCGGCCCAGCGGCTCGCGTCTGTCCATCGCGGCTCACGAGTACGCGGGGCCCGGCGACGATGCGGGCCGGGTGGCGCGGACAGCCGGGAAATCGGATGCGGAGCGGCGGGAGGACTGCACGACGCCGCCCACCTGTTCGACAAGGATGGCCATCTCGTACCCGATCTGGCCGATATCGCACGATGTCACGGCGAGCGTCGCCAGATGCGAGCCATCACCGACGTGCATCAACAACAGATACCCCTTCTGCATCTCGACCACCGACTGCAGCACTTGCCCACCGTCAAACAGCTGCGCGGCGCCGGTCGCGAGGCTGGCCAGCCCGGAAGCCACCGCGGCCAACTGATCGGCTCGTTCGCGCGATAGACGCTCACTGGCGGCGATGGGCAGCCCGTCGACGGACACCAGCAACGCATGCGCCACCCCGGGGACCTCGCGGGCGAATTTCGACACCAGCCAGCCCAATGAGTTGTTCGACGCGTGGGCTCTCATTCCTGATCGCCCTGACCGGTTTCGCGGGCATGCGACCGTGCGCTGTGCACGCCGCCGAAATGGCTGCCGATGGAAGCGCGAACCGCCTCGGGGTCGCGTTCTGCAGCCGCGTGCTGCGGCTGCCGGCCGCGATGAGATGCGCCGTTCGATGCTCCCCCGGGATCCTGGTCCTCCTGGTCAGGCCGGTCCTGCCCAGCAAATCCCCTGGCCACCCCCGCCCCCGGCACCAGCCGGGCTCCGGGCGTCCGCACCGGGAGGCCGTGGTCGGTGCGCGACTCGACTGGCTTGTCCTCGGCCTCGGCGGCCAACGACCAGCCGCGGTCCCAAACCGACTGCCAATCCAGGTCGCGGCTCTGGACCAGCTCGTGCGGATCGCCCAGCCACTCCGCGAGCATCCCTTGGTAGATCACGTCATCATCGGCTGGGCGAGATGGGCCCGATTGGCGTGCTGGGTCAGTGGGCGGCGGCGCGGGTTTGGACGCGGGCGCATCCAGCCGATCGGCCGCGGCCGGCGGCCGCGACGACGACCGAGCAGCGAAGAATGCCGAGGTGTCCGACGGCGCTTGGGCCGAGGCTGGTGCCTGCTGTGGCTGTGCCTGCCGGGGCTCTTGCTGGACCCCGTTCTCCCACCAAGGTGTGGCTAGCTCACGCCGCTGCCGGCGCTGCTGATCCTCGGCGGGCTGGGCAGGAACGTCGGTGATGCCACTGGAACCCGGATTGCGGCGCGGCAACAACGTGACCGGCGGTCCCGATCCCCCCGACCCGTTGCGGTGTGACGTCTCGACCGCGGCAGCGGGCTGTGCGGCTGCTTGTCCAGCAGCCACAGCGTCCGGCGAATCGACCGGCCGGTGGAGTACGGCCTTCGGCGACGAGGCCGCCCGTACGCTTGCCCGCGGCCCAGCTGGCTTGGCCGCGGCTGGGCCCTTTACCGAGCCCTCGACGAGCACCGACGGCGGGAGGTAGACCTCCGCAGTTGTGCCGGTGGTCTCTTCATCCGTCGTCGCACCGCGCAGCCCGACCCGGAGTCCGTGCCGGGCCGCCAGCCGGCCGACCACGAAAAGGCCCATGTGGCGGGCATTATCGGGGGTGACCTCGCCACCTGACTGCAGCCGCATGTTGGCGATGCGCCGATCACCTTCGTTCATGCCCAAGCCGGAGTCGGACACCCACAGCAGAACGCCTCCGTCGCCGCCGCGTGCCGCGGAAACCCAAACCGATGTCGTCGGCGGCGAGTAGCGCAGCGCGTTGTCGATCAACTCGGCCAGGAGATGGATGATGCTGCCGACCGCCGCACCGATCACCGTGCTGTCGGGCACGCCCGCGGTTTCGACACGGCGATAGTCCTCAACCTCGGAAACGGCGGCGCTGATCACCGTCGACAGCGGGACCGGCTCGCGCTGGTCACGCGAAAGCTGTGCGCCCGCCAGCACCAACAGATTGGCGCTGTTGCGGCGCAGCCGGGCCGCCAAGTGATCCAGCCGGAAAAGGCTGTCGAGCCGGTCGGGATCCTCCTCGTTACGCTCCAACCGGTCGATGAGCGACAGCTGCTGGTCAACCAGTGAACGGCTGCGCCGCGACATGGTCTCGAACATGTCATTGACTAGCAATCGCAACCGCGCCTCGTCGCCGGCCAGCAGCAGGGCCTGAGTGTGCAGTTCGTCTACGGCATGCGCGACCTGGCCGATTTCCTCGGTGGTGTACAGCGCCAGCGGCGTCGGGATCGGCTCGGCGCCGGCCCGGATTCGGGCGATCTCGTCCTCGAGGTCGGTGTGGGCAACCTTCAGCGCGCCGTCGCGCAGCACGCGCAGCGGCCCGACCAGCGCCCGCGCCACCAGCAACACGATGCCTAGCGCGATCACGATGGCGGCCAGCATCAGCCCGGTGTCGCGCATCGCGGCATCGCGCCGCGCGGCGGCCTGGCCCTGCACCGACTTGATCACCGACGCAGTGGCGTCCTTGATGACCTGTTCGGCGATCCCGTCGGTGATCTGGATCGAGTGCAGCAGCTCGGAGTTGTCGACGAGCGCACTGGCCGGATCGGACATGATCGCCATCCGGGCCACCATTTGCTGCTGCAGCGTCTCGGCTTCGGGCGAGCTGACGCCGAGCACCTCGCTCATCCCGAACAGCGTCGATGGTTCGGTGCCGGCCAGGGTGATCATCGAGGTGCGCAATTCCGGCTCGGGAAGGTCAGCGCCGCGGGTCACCAGGATCTCCTGCATCGTCATCTGGCCGCGGGCCCCGACTGCTCGGCTCAAGCCCTGCGCCTGAGCCCTGATCTGCTCACTGTCGACGCGCACCGATGCGTTGATCACATCCTCGGCCGCCAACAGGATCGGCGCATAGGTGGTCACCCGGTCTCGCAAACTGATGCTGTTGGCCAGCACCTTGTCCAGTAGCGCCTGACCGCCGTTCAACAGGGTGCTGACTCCCGATCGGACGTCGGGGATCACTTCGGTGTCCGCCAGTCGCGTCTGCAGCTCGTACTTGCGCGCCTCGTAGTTCTTCTTGGCCCCCTCGACGTCGCGTCCGGTGGAACTGGCCAGCAATGCGACGTCCAGTGCCGACATGTATTTCGTGATCGCCGGTATCACGTCGGCGCGGGCAGCGGCCAGCCGTAGACCGCTGGCGCTGGCCATCGCACCCTCGACACGTAATCCGCCGAAAACCGTCGCCAGCACCAGCGGTACCAGCACAATCGCCAATACTTTCGACCCCACCGGCCAGTTGCTCAGCGCCCAGGCCGGCGGGCGTTTCGCTGGCGCCGCTGCGGCGGGGACATTCGGGATGCCGGGTGGAGCCGCCGCGACCGGGGGGGCCGGGCGGGTAAACATGGTCACTTGACCGCGGCCGCGGGACCGGCCGCAGCGCTGAGTTCTAGCGCTCGGAGAAACGAGAGGCTCATGAGACTTCCTGCTTTATTCCGCCCGCCCCAGGCGGATGGGTGCGAGCGGTAAACGCCTGGCAATCCTGCGAGTATGACAGCCCGCGGGCGCAGTCACCACTGCCGTACACCGGCGAGCAGGTCTGGCAAACAAGCCACGGGCAACGGCAAGACATCCGCGGCAGGCACACCTTTGTCATGATCAGCAGATGTTCCGGCTGCTGTTCCATACTCCGCGCATCGCCCCCAACACGGGCAACGCCATCAGGACCGCGGCGGCCACTGGCTGCGAACTGCATCTGGTCGAGCCGCTGGGCTTTGACCTGTCCGAGCCAAAGCTGCGACGGGCCGGACTGGACTATCACGACCTGGCGTCGGTCACCGTCCATGCGTCGCTGAGGGCCGCCTGGGATGCACTGTCGCCGGAGCGGGTGGTCGCGTTCACCGCGCACGCGACCACATTGTTCGCCGATGTCGACTACCAGGCCGGCGACGTGTTGATGTTCGGGCCGGAACCCACCGGGCTGGACGCCGCCACCCTGGCCGACGCACACATCACCCAGCAGGTGCGCATTCCCATGCTGGCGGGCCGGCGCTCGCTGAACCTGTCCAACGCCGCGGCGATCGCCGTCTACGAGGCCTGGCGGCAGCACGGCTATCCCGGGGCCGTCTAGCCGGGACCGCTACCAGGTGTTCCAGTGCGTGAGGCTTTCGGCGGGCAGCCTGTTGGCCGGCCGGAAGTCGGTGCCTTTGGTGTAGGCGATCGGAAACAGCCCGGCCTGGCTGTACTCGTCGTAGGGAATGCCGAGCACTTCGGCCGCCTTCTGCTCGCCGTCGCCAAGCATGTGCAGCGTCGTCCAGCACGAGCCCAGCCCCCGGGAGCGCAGCGCCAGGCAGAAGCTCCAGACCGCCGGGAACAGCGATGCCCAGAACGACACGCCGCCCAACGGCGATTTGTCCTCCCGGCCCTGCAGGCACGGGATCATCAGGACCGGCGCCTCGTGCATGTGCTCCGCGAGGTAGGTCGCCGAATCACGGACCAGGCCCATCCGCTCACCGCGGGTGTCACCCTGGGGATATTCGGGCGAAGGTGAGCTGAGGTAGCCCCGGGCGTTGGCCAGGTAAATGTCGCCGATCGCCTTCTTCTTTTCGGCGTCCTCGACGAACACCCATTGCCAGCCCTGCGAGTTGGAACCGGTCGGCGCCTGCAGCGCCAGTTCAAGGCATTCCGTCAGCACTTCGCGAGGTACCGGCTTTTCGAAGTCAAGGCGTTTGCGGACCGAGCGGGTGGTAGTGAGGACTTCGT
Source organism: uncultured Actinomycetota bacterium (assembly GCA_963728815.1). Classification (GTDB taxonomy): domain Bacteria; phylum Actinomycetota; class Actinomycetes; order Mycobacteriales; family Mycobacteriaceae; genus Mycobacterium. The sequence continues at coordinate 97,141 of CAVSLH010000001.1, read as the reverse complement.
CGACGGACAGGTTGAGGCTCATGTGGGGAGACTACCGTTGCATCATGAGCGTCGAACTGACACAAGAGGTTTCCAGCAGGCTGACGTCCGACCACTATGGGTGGCTGACCACCGTCGCCAAATCAGGGCAGCCGGTTCCGCGGCTGGTCTGGTTCTACTTCGACGGCGCCACGCTGAGGGTGTACTCGATGCCGCAGGCGGCCAAGGTCGCCCACGTCAAGGCTCATCCGCAGGTGAGCCTGAACCTGGATTCCGGCGGCAACGGCGGGGGCATCATCGTCGTCGGGGGGACCGCGGCGGTGGACGCTACCGGGGTCGACTGCCGTGACGACGAGCCGTACTGGGCGAAGTACAGTGACGACGCCTCCCACCTCGGCCTGACCGAGGCGATGTCCTCATACAGCACCCGGCTGACGATCACCCCGACCAAGGTGTGGACGACGCCCACGGGCTGAACCCCTCTCCGGTGAGCGTGTGTTTGTACGCGACACGCCGATAGCTGCCGGCATTCTGCGCACCTTCGCCAGGGGTGTCAGCGGAAGTCACGGGACTTCGAACCGACCGTCAGGGTGATTCGGCCCATCCGCTCGGCTACCACGGTGACCGCGCCGCTGGCGTTTTGGACCTGACCGCGGACCAGTAGCGCCGGTGCGGTGTTCGCCAGCTTGCGATGCCGTGCCCACACCCCCGGCGTGCAGAGCACGTTGACCATCCCGGTCTCGTCCTCGAGGTTGAGGAAGGTCACCCCTTGGGCCGTCGCGGGTCGCTGCCGATGGGTCACCGCACCGGCGATCAGCACACGGTCGCCGTCGGGCACCGATCCCAGCGCGTCGGCGGGCAGCACCCCCATCGCATCCAGGTCTGCGCGCAGGAACTGCGTCGGATAGCTATCCGGGGAGATGCCGGTGGCCCACACGTCGGCGGCGGCCAGCTCCAGCTCACTCATCCCCGGCAACGCCGGGATGTGCGACGACGACCCCACACCGGGCAACCGGTCCGGTCGTTGGGTGGCGGCCGCCCCGGCCGCCCACAGCGCCGCACGCCGGGACATCCCGAAGCAGCCCAGCGCTCCCGCGGTCGCCAGCGCTTCGGTCTGCGGCACGGAAAGCTGCAGCCTGGCAGTCAGGTCCAGCAGAGAGGCGAACGGGCCGTTGCTCTTTCGCTCCTCGACCAACTTCTCGGCTAGGTCCTCGCCGATATGGCGAACGGCGCCAAGACCAAGCCGCACCTCCATACCCGCGTTCTCGAGAGTGACATGTGCCAGGCTGGCGTTGACATCTGGGCCGTGCACCGTCACGCCGTGTCTGCGTGCATCGGCCACCAGCGACTGTGGCGAATAGAAACCCATCGGCTGCGCGCGCAGCAGCGCAGCGCAAAACGCCGCCGGGTGGTGCAGCTTGAACCACGACGAGTAGAACACCAGTGACGCGAAGGACAGCGCATGACTTTCGGGGAAGCCGAAATTGGCGAATGCCTCCAGCTTCTCGTAGATCCGGTCGATCACCTCGTCGGTGGCGCCGTGCAGCGTGCGCATGCCGTCGTAGAACCGGCCGCGCAGCCGCTGCATGCGTTCGGCCGAACGCTTGGACCCCATAGCGCGCCGGAGCTGGTCGGCCTCGGCGGCGGAAAAGCCGGCGCAGTCGACCGCGAGCTGCATCAGCTGCTCCTGAAAAAGCGGCACTCCCAGCGTCTTTCGCAATGCCGATTCCATGGACGGGTGGTCGTAGACGACCGGGTCGATGCCGTTGCGCCGCCGGATATATGGGTGCACCGACCCGCCCTGGATGGGCCCGGGACGAATCAGCGCGACCTCGACCACCAGGTCGTAGAACACCCGCGGCCGCAGCCGCGGCAGGGTGGCCATCTGCGCCCGCGACTCCACCTGGAACACGCCGACGGAATCGGCGCGCGCCAGCATCTCGTACACCGCCGGCTCGGAGAGGTCGAGCCTGGCCAGGTCCACCTCGATGCCCTTGTGCTCGGCCACCAGGTCGACGGCATAGTGCAGCGCCGAGAGCATACCCAGCCCGAGTAGGTCGAACTTCACCAAACCGATTGCCGCACAGTCGTCTTTGTCCCATTGCAGGACGCTGCGATTCTCCATGCGCGCCCACTCCACCGGACACACGTCAGCGATCGGGCGGTCGCAGATCACCATGCCGCCGGAATGGATGCCCATATGCCGCGGCAGATTCCGGATCTGGGCGGCCAGGTCGATCACCAGCTCGGGAATGCCTTCGGCGTCGGGCGACTGCCCATTCGAGTCGGGGCCAAGCCCGTTCCAGTGGCTGATCTGCTTGCTCCACGCGTCCTGCTGACCCTGCGAGAAGCCCAGGGCACGGGCCATGTCACGCACCGCGATCCGCCCCCGGTAGGTGATGACATTGGCGACCTGGGCGGCGTAGTCACGGCCGTATTTGTCGTAGACATACTGGATCACCTTTTCGCGCTGGTCTGACTCGATGTCGATGTCGATGTCGGGTGGCCCGTCGCGAGCGGGCGATAAGAATCGCTCGAACAACAGCTCGTTGGCCACCGGATCGACAGCGGTGACGCCGAGGGCATAACAGACCGCGGAATTGGCCGCCGATCCCCTACCCTGACACAGAATGTTGTTGCACCGGCAAAACCGGGTGATATCGTGCACCACCAGGAAATAGCCTGGAAACCTCAGTTGCGCAATGACTTTCAGCTCATGCTCGATCTGGGAGTACGCGCGCGGTGCGCTTTCGGCCGGTCCGTAGCGGTCCCGAGCGCCCGCCATGACCAGCCACCGCAACCAACTGTCCTCGGTGTGCCCGTCGGGCACGTCGAACGGCGGCAGCTGCGGTGCGATGAGCGCCAGCCCGAAGGCACACTGCTCCCCGAGTTCGGCGGCGGCGGTCACCACTCCCCCGCAAGCGGGAGATACCCCCACGGGCACATGCGCGAACAGCCGGGCCATCTCCTCGCCGGACCGCAGGTGCGAGCCACCCAGCGCAGCCAGCCATCCTGCGGCTGAATCCAGGGACTGCCGGGCCCGGATCGTCCCCATCGCCATGGCCAGCCGGCTACGCGACGGATGGGCGAAATGCGCTCCGGTGGTGGCGACGACGCTGACACCGAAGCGCGGAGCCAGCCCGGCCAGCGCCGCGTTGCGTTCGTCGTCGAGCGGATCACCATGATGGGTCAACTCGATGCTGACCCGGCCGGCGCTGAACCGGTCCACCAAATCGGCCAGCGCCCGTTCCGCCGCGTCCGGGCCGCCGCTGGAAAGCGCTCGGCGCACACTGCCTTTGCGGCATCCCGTCAGGATGTGCCAGTGCCCGCCCGCCGCCTCGGTCAGCGCATCGAAGTCGAACAGCGGCTTGCCCTTCTCGCCGCCGGCCAGATGCGCTGCGGCCAGCTGCCGCGACAGCCGTCGGTAGCCTTCCGGGCCGCGGGCCAGCACCAGCAGGTGCGGGCCGGGCGGGTCCGGCTGCTCGGTGCGGGCACCAGACCCCAGCGACAGTTCGGCGCCGAACACGGTATGTACGTCCAGCTCCGCAGCCGCTTCGGCGAACCGCACCGCGCCGTACAGGCCGTTGTGGTCGGTCAGCGCGAGGGCACGCAGATCCAGCCGGGCGGCCTCTTCGACCAGCTCCTCCGGCGTGCTGGCGCCGTCGAGGAAGCTGTACGCCGAATGCGCATGCAGCTCGGCATACGCGACGGACGAGCCGACCTTTCGGTCCCGTTCTGGTTTTGGGCCCGGCGCCTGGTACTTCCCGCGCTTGCGCGACCAGGGAACGTCTCCCCCGGCATCGAAGGCCGGCTCCGCTGCATCCGACGCCCCGGCATGGCGCGGCTTGCCGTCGAGCACCCGCTCCATTTCCGCCCAGCTCGGCGGCCCGTTGCTCCAGCCCACGCTTTAGGAGTTTATCGAATGTATGTTCGATTGCCTAACGGCACCTAAACGCCCCGCAAGCAGTTTGCGAACAGCGCAGCCCAGAAACCTATCGCCGCTGTTAAACACATCTTTAACTTCAAAACAAGTTCTTAACTTTGCAGGTCTACCCTCACTAGCCGGCGGCGCGAATACTTGTACCGGATGCAAGCGGACGGCGGGGACTGGTCATGGCACAACTGACGGCACTGGATGCCGGCTTGCTCCAAGCTCAAGATCCAGATCGGCAGGCAAGCCTGGCGCTCGCCGCGGTCGCCATCATCGACGGCGCTGTCCCTGACTACGATCTGCTCAAAACATTGCTGGCAGAACGGATTCAGACGATACCGCGGTGCACGCAAGTGCTGCGGACGCACCCGTTCGACGTCGATGTTCAGGAGTGGATCGACTATCCGGGATTCGACCTCACCCACCACGTGCGACGGGTAGCCCTTCCGCGGCCGGGCGACGACGCCGAACTGTTCCGGGCCGTCGCCCATGCCCTGGAGCGTCCCCTCGACCTGGACCGTCCGCTGTGGGAGTGCTGGGTCATCGAGGGCCTGAAACACAACCAGTGGGCGATCTTGATGAAGGTTCACCACTGCATGGCCGATGGCATCTCGGCGGCGCATATCCTCACCAGGCTCTGCGACGACGCCGACAGCGATACGTTCGCTAATCACGTTAATGCCAAACAGGTTTCGGAGTCACACGCCGACACGCGGAGCTGGGCCGACACCTTGTGGCGGGCTTCTGCCGGCAAAGTCGCAAGGGCGGCGGAAGCCGCCGCCGCAGCGATCTGGCCCGCCGCGCGAATGTCGCCGATCCGCCCGGTCACCACCATGCGGCGGTACAGCACAGTACGAGTTCCCATTGCCGCCGTCGACAGTGTGTGCCGCAAGTTCGGCGTGACCACCAACGACGTTGCGCTCGCCGCAATCACCGAGGGCTTCCGGACGGTTCTGCTGCACCGGGGCGAACAACCGCGCGCGGACTCTCTGCGCACCCTGGAGAAAACCGACAATCGCGTCTCGGTCATGCTGCCGTATCTTCCCGTAGAACATGACGACCCGGTTCAGCGGCTGCGGACGGTGCACAACAGGCTGAAAGCCAAGCAGAGCGACCAGCGCAAATCCGGCAGCATCTTGGAATCAGCGGTCAATCGCCTGCCAATTACGTTGCGCGCCCAGGCGATTCAACTGCTGACCCGACTACCGCAACGAGGCATCGTGACGCTGGCGACCAACGTGCCCGGGCCACGCCACCGGCTACGGCTGATGGGCCAGAGGATGGACCGCGTGCTGCCGATCCCACCCACCGCACTGCAGCTGAGCACCGGGGTCGCGGTGCTGAGCTACGGCGACGAACTGGTATTCGGAATCACCGCCGACTACGACGCCGCACCCGACATCAAGCAGCTTGCCGCCGGTATCGAACTGGGGATGGCGCGGCTGGCGGCGCTCAGCCAAGACTCCGTCCTGCTGTTCACCAAAGACCGGCGCACGCGTTCATCCCGCGCGGCTCCCAGCGGCGCGCAACGACGGCGGGCGTCCGCGCCGACCGCACGAGTGCGACGCTAACCAGTCCTCGTCCTCATTGACCACCGTGAGAAAGTTGGTCAATGCCGGTCACCATCGACCCACGCCGCCACGACGCGGTGCTGTTCGACCTCGACGCAGTGGTGACCGACACCGCGATCGAGTCCACGGTGACGCTGGTCCGGCAACTGGAAGAGATCGGTATCGGCACCGCCGTTTTTTCGTCAAGCCGCAGCTGTCAGGACGTGCTGACCGCGGCCGGAATCGGCGATCTGTTTCCCGTGCGCGTCGACGGCCTCTTCACAGCAGAAGCCACCGGAGAACTCGCCATGCTGGTCGAGGCGGCCGACCGCTTGATGGCGCGGCCGGGCCGGTGCGTCGTCATCACGAATGAGGCCGCCGGCGTTACGGCCGGGCGCGACGGTGGATTCGCGCTGGTGATCGGCTTGGTGATGGGGGAAGACCGGACGGGGCACCGCGACGCATTGCGGCGCCACGGCGCCGACACGGTAGTCGCCGATCTACGTGAGATCACCGTGCGAACCGGGGACCGCCGGATGTCGCAACTTCCCGATGCGTTGCAGGCCCTCGGTCTGGCCGCCGGCCTCACTGCCCGGCAGCCGGCCGTGTTTTTCGACTTCGACGGCACGCTGTCAGACATCGTCGATGATCCCGACGCGGCCAGGCCCGCCCCGGGTGCGGCTGAGGCACTGCAGAAGTTGGCCGCGCGTTGTCCGGTCGCGGTGCTGTCCGGCCGCGATCTCGCCGATGTGACCGAGCGTGTCGGCTTGCCCGGCATTTGGTATGCCGGCAGCCATGGTTTCGAGTTGACCGCACCCGACGGAACACACCACCAGAACGACGCCGCGGCGGCAACCATACCGGTGCTGCAACAGGTGGCCGCCCAGCTACGGGACGAACTCGGGTCGATTCCCGGTGTTGTAGTGGAGCACAAGCGATTTGGAGTCGCCGTGCACTACCGTAAAGCCGCACGTGACCGGGTCGGCGAAGTTTCCGCGGCGGTGCGCGCAGCGGGCCAGCGCGACGCGCTTCGGGTGACGACGGGCCGCGAAGTCATCGAGCTGCGACCAGATATCGACTGGGACAAGGGAAAAACGCTTCGCTGGGTGATCGATCACCTGCACGATGCCCGATCCGAGGCCGGCCCTCAAGCCGGCTCGGGTCCCCTGGTGCCGATCTATCTCGGTGACGACATCACCGACGAGGACGCGTTCGACGCGGTCCGCCACGACGGTGTTCCGATCGTGGTGCGGCACAACGATGACGGTGACCGCGCCACCGCCGCGCTGTTTGCGCTGGACAGCCCAGCGCGGGTCAGCGAGTTCACCGAGCGATTGGCACGTCAGCTCACCGACGCTGGTGTGACGCGACCCAAGCGTTAGGCTATCTGGCACCTTTGACGTTTCAGTGCTAAACCCTCTGTGCGGTGGGCGACCTGCGGACAGGACGGTGTGCGATCAGCAAGCTTGGCTTCTGGAGCGTTGTCCTGCTCGGGATAAATTCGATCATCGGAGCAGGCATCTTCCTGACTCCGGGCGCGGTGATCAAGCTCGCTGGACCATTCGCGCCGCTTGCCTACATTTTGGCCGGCCTCTTCGCGGGCGTCATGGCGATCGTCTTTGCCACGGCAGCCAGATATGTCAAAACCAACGGTGCCTCCTATGCCTACACGACGGCCGCATTTGGGCAGCGGATCGGCATCTATGTCGGTGTCACCCATGCGATCACCGCCTCCATCGCATGGGGAGTCCTGGCATCCCTCTTCGTTTCAACCCTGTTAAGCGTGACCTTCCCCGACGAGGCTTGGGCCGAAGGCACCGAGCTATTCAGCATCAAGACGTTGACGTTTCTCATCTTTATCGCAGTCCTGCTGGCCATAAACCTGTTCGGCAACCGGGTGGTCAGGTGGGCGAACGGAATCTCTACCCTGGGCAAGGTTTTCGCGCTTTCGTTGCTCATTGCCGGCGGGCTGTGGGCTATCGTCACACACCACGTGAACAATTACGCAACGTCATGGTCGGCGTACCATCCGGCATCGTACTCATTGTTCGGGGCCGCCGAGATCGGGAAGAGCACGGTCGCAAGCTTGACACTTGCCACAGTCGCCGCGTTGTACGCGTTCACTGGTTTCGAATCGATCGCCAATGCCGCCGAGGAAATGGACACACCGGAGGAGACCCTCCCGAGAGCCATACCATTAGCGATCCTCAGTGTCGGCGTCATCTACGTACTCGCTCTAGTAGTTGCAATGTTGCTCGGAGCGGACAAAATCGTGGCGTCCCACGACACCGTGAAACTGGCCGCGGCAGTCGGAAACGATAGGTTTCGAACCGTCATCGTTGTCGGAGCCCTGGTATCGATGTTCGGTATCAACGTGGCCGCGTCGTTCGGTGCCCCGCGGCTTTGGACCGCGCTGTCCGACCGCGGAATCCTGCCGATCCGATTGTCGAACAAGAACCGATTCGGCGTGCCGATGATCGCTTTCGGCATCACCGCGTCGTTGGCGCTCGCTTTCCCGCTGGCGCTTCGGTTCGACAGCCTGAACCTCACCGGCCTCGCCGTGATTGCCCGATTCGTCCAATTCATAATCGTGCCGATCGCGCTCATGGCGTTGGCGCTCGATCAGACGCAGAAGCACGCGGCGGTGAAGCGAAATGCGTTCACCGACAAGGTGCTACCGATCGTCGCCGTCACGGTCTCGGTTGGGCTGGCCGTGTCCTTTGACTACCGGACCATCTTCGTAACGCCGCACGGAGGCGCCAACTACCTCTCGATTGCTTTGGTCGTGATCACGTTCATCGCCGTACCGGCGATAGCCTATGTCCACTACTACAGAACCCTTCGGGACAGCGGACATCGAAGCCAGACAAGCAACCCATAAGCCATTAACCCTCCAGGTACTCCACCGCGCCGTCGTCGAGCACCACCCGCGCGTCGGCGCCGTCGGAGCCGGCTACCTCGGTGCGAAACACCGCCTTGCCGGGTTCGGTTCGCCAGATCAGCGTGCTCAACGTCTCGCCCGGAAACACCGGCGAGGTGAACCGCGCCGCGATCGAGGTGATGTTGGCGGCCACGCCCTTGCCGAGCTCGGCGACCAGCGCGCGGCCCGACACGCCGTAGGTGCACAGCCCGTGCAGGATCGGCTTGGGGAACCCGGCCATCTCCCTGGCGAACCAGGGATCGCTGTGCAGCGGGTTGCGGTCACCGGAAAGCCGGTAGATCAGCGCTTGATCCTCGCGGGTGGGCAGGTCGACGCGGGCGTCGGGCTCGCGGTCCGGAAATTCGGGTGCGGCCGGCCGCTCACCCGGCACTCCCCCGAAGCCGCCCGCCTGGCGGATGACAAGGGTGGTCAGCGTTTCCGCGACCAGCGCACCTGATTGCGGATCACTGCCGCGGCCCCGCAGCACGATGATCGCGTTCTTGCCCTCGCCCTTGTCCTGGATGTCGGCGACCTCGGTGACCACCGACAGCTTTCCCGCGGCCGGCAGCGGTGCATGCAGCCGGATGGCCTGCGAGCCGTGTAAAAGCAGGGCCCAGTTGAACTTTCCGATCTTCGCCGCGGCCCCGAACGCCGGGCAGCAGATCACCGCATAGGTGGGCAGCACCTGCTGGGTGATGTCGTGGCTGTTGTCGGTGGTGAAAGACAGGTCGTCGGTCCCAGCGCCGACGCCGAGGGCGTAGAGCATGGTGTCCCGGTCGGTCCATTCGAACAACATCGGTTCGGTCACCGCGCCGATGGCATTCGGGTCGATCGCCATACGAATCTCCTCTCGATTCCAAAATGAAGCCTTTTCTGCACCTAACCATCGCAAACCCTTCACAACGACGCGGTCGGCAGGGCAGGCTATCTGCCATGCGCAACCGCACCATGTGGAAGGCGGCGGCGGTGCTCGCCGCAACGGTAATCGTCGGTGCCTGCGGCGGAACAGCGCAGGCGCGCAGCATCACCTTGACGTTCGTCCGAAACGCACAGTCCCAGGCCAACGCGGACGGGGTCATCGACACCGACGTTCCCGGTCCCAGCCTCACCGACGAGGGCAAAGGGCAGGCCCAGCAGTTGGTACACCAGGTCTCCCGTAACGACGTCGACAGCATCTACGCCTCCCCCATGGCGGAAGCCCAGCAGACCGCCGCGCCGTTGGCCAGCGAACTCGGCAAGCAGGTCGAGGTCATCCACGGCCTGCAGTCGATCAATGCCGGCTGGTATAACGGCAAACCCGAATCGATGGCCAACTCGACGTATATGTTGGCGCCGGCGGACTGGTTGAACGGCGACGTCAAAAACAGCATCCCGGGCTCGATCTCCGGCGCCGATTTCAATACCCAGTTCACTACGGCGATCCGCAAGATCTACGACAGCGGCCACCACAAGCCGGTCGTGTTCTCGCAGGGCACGGCGATCATGGTCTGGACGCTGATGAACGTGAAGAACCCCAAGAGCAGCCTGCTGACCAGCCATCCCCTGCCCAATATCGGCCGCGTGGTGATCACCGGTAACCCGACGGACGGCTGGACGCTGGTGGACTGGGACGGCATCCGCAACTTCAGCTGAGGTTGACGTGTGCGGCCGCGAGCCGCCACGATGGGCTACATGCGGTATGTCGTTACCGGCGGTACCGGGTTTATTGGGCGCCGCGTCGTATCACGTCTGCTGGACAGTCGGACCGATGCCGAGGTGTGGGTGCTGGTCCGCCGGCAGTCGCTGGGCCGCTTCGAACGCCTCGCCGTCGCGTGGGGTGAACGAGCAAAACCGCTGGTCGGCGACTTGACGGAGCTCGGATTGACCGACGAGGTGATCGCGGAGCTGGGTCATGTCGACCATGTCGTGCACTGTGCGGCTGTCTACGACATCACCGCCGGCGAGGCCGAGCAACGGTCCGCCAATGTCGACGGCACCCGCGCCGTCATCGAGCTGGCGCGGCGGCTGGACGCGACGTTCCACCACATGTCGTCGATCGCCGTGGCGGGAGACTTCGCCGGCGAGTACACCGAGGACGACTTCGACGTCGGCCAGCAACTGCCGACTCCGTATCACCAGACGAAGTTCGAAGCCGAGTTGCTGGTGCGCTCCGCACCCGGACTGCGGTACCGCATCTACCGCCCGGCGGTGGTGGTGGGCGATTCGCGCACCGGCGAGATGGACAAGATCGACGGGCCGTACTACTTCTTCGGCGTGCTGGCCAAGCTGGCCGTATTGCCCTCGTTTACCCCGATCCTGCTGCCCGACACCGGGCGCACCAACATCGTCCCGGTCGACTACGTGGCCGACGCGCTCGTCGCGCTGATGCACGCCGACGGCGCAGCTTCCTGGGACGGGCGAACCTTCCACTTGACCGCGCCGAAGACCATCGGACTGCGCGGCATCTACCGGGGGATCGCCGACGCAGCCGGACTGCCCCCGGTGCGCGGGTCGCTGCCCCGTTCGGCGGCCACACCGGTGCTGAAGGTGCGCGGGCGGGCCAAGGCGCTGCGCAACATGGCGGCCACCCAGCTGGGGATTCCCGCCGAGATTTTCGACGTCGTCGACCTGGCACCCACTTTCCTTAGCGATGAGACTCGGAAGGCATTGCACGGCACCGGAATTCAGGTGCCTGAGTTCGCCAGCTACGCCCCCAAGCTGTGGCGGTACTGGGCCGAGCACCTCGATCCCGATCGCGCGCGTCGTGACGACGCAGCCGGACCACTGGTGGGCCGGCACGTCATCATCACCGGCGCATCCAGCGGGATCGGCCGCGCTTCGGCAATCGCTGTCGCGGAGCGGGGCGCAACCGTATTCGCGCTGGCCCGCAACGCGGACGCGCTCGACAAGCTGGTCGCCGAGATTCGCGCCAACGGCGGTCAGGCGTACGCCTTTACTTGCGATGTCACCGATTCCACGTCGGTGGAGCACACCGTCAAAGACATCCTGGGGCGGTTCGACCACGTCGACTACTTGGTGAATAACGCCGGCCGGTCGATACGCCGCTCGGTGGTCAACTCCACCGACCGACTGCACGACTACGAACGGGTGATGGCGGTCAACTACTTCGGCGCGGTGCGGATGGTGCTGGCGCTGCTACCGCACTGGCGTGAGCGCCGGTTCGGGCACGTCGTCAACGTTTCCAGTGCCGGTGTGCTGGCCCGCAATCCCAAGTACAGCTCGTACCTGCCCACCAAGGCGGCGCTGGACGCGTTTGCCGACGTGGTCGCGTCGGAGACGCTGTCCGACCACATCACGTTCACCAACATCCATATGCCACTGGTCAGAACACCTATGATCGTGCCGTCACAGCGGCTCAACCCGGTGCCAGCGATCAGCCCCGAGCGCGCGGCGGCGATGGTGGTGCGCGGGCTCGTGGAGAAGCCGGTGCGCATCGATACCCCGATGGGCACGCTCGCCGAGGTCGGCAACTACTTCGCGCCCAGGACTTCGCGGCGGTTTTTGCATCAGCTTTATCTGGGCTACCCCGATTCGGCTGCGGCGCGCGGAATTTCGCCTTCAGAAACCGGCGAACGCGCGCCTACGCGTCGCCGGCCGAAGCGACCGGCCCGTGCCGTCACTCGCATGGGTGTCCCCAAGCCGGTCAAACGGCTGGTGCGGTTGGTGCCCGGCGTGCATTGGTAGTCACTTCTCGCACGTGAATTGATTGACGTCGATGTATCCGATGCGGAACATCTCGGCGCAGCCGGTCAGGTACTTCATGTATCGCTCGTAGGTTTCCTCGGATTGAACCGCGATGGCCTGGTCTTTATGGGCTTGCAGTGCCGCAGACCAGATGTCGAGAGTTTTTGCGTAGTGCGGCTGCAACGACTGGACGCGGGTCACGGTGAAGCCGTTTGCGGCGGCACGCTCTTGCACCATCGGTATCGAGGGCAGCCGGCCGCCTGGAAAGATCTCGGTGACCATGAATTTGAGGAATCGGGCGAAGGTAAACGATATGGGCATACCGCGTTCGACTACTTCCTTCGGGTGCAGCCCGGTGATGGTGTGCAGCAGCATAATCCCATCATCAGGCAGCGCGTGGTGCGCCATGGTGAAGAAGGCGTCGTAGCGCTCATGCCCGAAATGCTCGAAGGCGCCGATACTGACGATCCGGTCGACGGGCTCGTCGAACTGCTCCCATCCTTGTAACAGAACCCGCTTGGCGCGGGGGCTTTCGGACTTGGCGATCAGTTGCTTGACGTGATTGGCCTGGTTGCGGCTCAGCGTGAGGCCGACGACGTTGACGTCATACTTTTCTACCGCGCGCATCATGGTGGCGCCCCAGCCGCAGCCGACGTCGAGCAATGTCATGCCCGGTTGTAATCCGAGTTTGCCCAGCGCGAGATCGATCTTGGCGATCTGCGCCTCTTCCAGCGTCATGTCGTCGCGCTCGAAGTATGCGCAGCTGTAAGTCTGGGTGGGGTCGAGAAACAGTCGGAAGAAATCGTCGGACAGGTCGTAGTGCGCCTGCACGTCGTCGAAGTGCGGCGTTAAGTCGTCTTTCGGGAGTTCGGGCGTCTCGGGCACTGTGACAGCCTAGATGTTGGGCCGTCGGTATCGTTACCCGCGATGAACGCAGCGGGTGCGGCGCCGATCTCGAAAGCGCCCGTTTTCGTCGACGTCGACACCGGCGTCGACGATGCGTTGGCGTTGATCTACCTGCTGGCCAGTGCTGACGCCGATCTGGTCGGCATCGCATCGACCGGCGGAAATGTTGCGGTAGACCAGGTTTGCGCGAATAACTTCGGCCTGCTCGAGCTGTGCCGGATCACCGGCGTACCCGTGTCCAAGGGCGCCGATCAGCCCCTGGATGGCTCTGCGCCAGTTCGCGGGGACGTACACGGCACCAGCGGCTTGGGGTATGCCGACCTGCCGCCGACCGATCGTCGGCTCACCAGCTACGACTCCGCGACGGCGTGGGTGCGTGCGGCACATGCTTTTCCCGGTGAGCTGATCGGCGTGGCGACCGCCCCGTTGACCAATCTGGCACTGGCGCTGCGCGCCGAACCCGCGCTGCCGACGCTGTTGCGCCGACTGGTGATCATGGGCGGCGCCTACGACTACCGTGGCAACATCACGCCGGTGGCGGAATGGAATATCAACGTGGACCCCGAGGCAGCGGCCGAGGTGTTCGCGGCCTGGTCCACTGAAGCCATTGAACCGCAACGACTTCCGATCCTGTGCGGCCTGGATCTGACGCGGCACGTCGCGACGACACCGGACATCCTCGCGAGATTGGCGGCCGCCGCAGGGTCGACCCCGGCCTCAGGGACGGTGATGAGCGAGCGCGACGAACCCGGCACTCGGTCGGCGGCATCCAATCCGTTGATTCGGGTGATCGAGGACGCGATGCGGTTCTACTTCGAGGCCTATAACCGCCTCGGCCATGGGTATCTGGCGCATCTTCATGATCCGTTAGCCGCCGCGGTCGCGCTCGACCCGCAGCTGGTAGCGACCCGACCTGCGACGGTGAACGTCGAACTGACCGGAACCCTGACCCGCGGCATGACGGTAACCGACTGGTCGGGGCGCTGGGGCCGAAAACCCAATGCACACATCGGCATTGGCGTCGACCCTGCGGTGTTCTTCGACCGGTTCATCGGACGGGTCGGGCCGTTCGCGCGCCGGCTCGGACGCTACTCGTAGACTCCCTCGAGGTACCAGCGCCGTTGGCGATAGCACAACAGCAGCGCACGCTCACTCTCCAGCAATACCTGGGCACGGGCGGTGCGGCCCGCCGACCGATCCGGATCCCACCACCGCTCGTCGACCGGCCAAGGCCCCGCCCACCAGCGCAGCTTGTCCTCCTGACCGCGGACGGTCAGTCGCGCAGGGTCGGCGGAGAACATTCCGCGGCTGGTCACCCGTATCGGATTTCCTTGGGTGTCAAGCAATTCCACTGGATCGTCGAGCAGCACCGCCGGCGACGGCTGGGGCAGTTGGCCGGGCCATGGCTGACCCGGGTCGGCGTGCGGTTCCGGCTCGTCGCCCAGCGGGGTCAACGTGATGCGTTCGGCCGGCCCGCGACCGCCGGACAGCACCGGCACCCGCACCGCCTCCGGGCCGAGCAAGCCCTGCACCCGCACCAGCGCCCGACGCGCCCGAAGCCTGTCGTCCTCACCCAAGCCACCCCATAACGGCAACTGCAGCGCCTCGGCGGACACCACCTCCACCGCCTGCAGCCGCAACAGCGTCACCGCCGCGGTGGGACGGGGGTCGCGGGTCCGATTGCTCAACCACCCATCCAGTTGCCAGCGCACCCGATCGGCGGTGGCATCCTCGGTCAGCGGCTCGGCGCATCGCCACACCCGGTTCAGCTCTTCGCCGTTGGCGGTGACGGCGTGAATGGCCAGCCGGGTACATCCCACTCCGGCAGCCATCAGTGTCTGATGCAGCGTGCCGGCCAGCGAGCGTCCGGCGAATGCCGCGGCATCGACCCGGTCGATCGGCGGATCGCAGTCCAGCACGGCCTCGAGTTCCGGCGGCGGCTCCCGCCCGGATGGTCCGCGTTCGGGTTCGCCGCGGGCGAACCGGTGCGCGGTCACGCCGTCGGCGCCGAACCTGGAAGCCACGTCGGTAACCGACAGCGCGGCGAACTGCCCGATGGTGCGAATCCCCATCCGCCACAACAGATCCGTCAGTTCTTCCCGCCCCGGACCGGACAGGCTCGGCTCGGTGGCAAGTTGCCGGATCGACAGCACCGACAGAAACTTCGCGTCGCCTCCCGGCTCCACGACACGGCCCGCACGCGCAGCGAAGACCGCGGTGGACAGCTGGTCGGCGATCCCGGCCTGACACTCGGCGCCGGCCGCGGCCACCGCGTCGATCAGCCGCTCGGCCGCCTGCTGCTCGGACCCGAAATAGCGGGCCGCCCCGCGCACCGGCAACACCAACAGCCCAGGCCGCAGCACCTCGGCGCGGGGCACCAGATCGTCCACCGCCGCGATCACCCCCTCGAAAAAGCGGGCGTCGCGGTCAGCGTCGGCGGTCGCGACATGCAGTTGCGGGCAACGGGCGGCCGCCTCCCGACGCCGTAGCCCTCGCCGCACTCCCGCCGCACGGGCGGCCGATGAGCAGGCGATCACCCGGTTGGCCAGAGTGACCGCGACCGGAGCCGTCGCGGACTGGCCCGCTGCTGCCGCTGCCGCGACCGCGGGCCAATCCATGCACCAGATCGCCAGCACCCGGGAAGAGGTCACCCGATCACCCAGTTCGCGCCCGGCCGATCACCCGTCCCCCCGCACACACGCCGCTGACCTGCAACCGCACCCCACTGATTCGTCCGAATCCGGGAGTGGGTGCGCCCCGGTTACCCGACGTGATCTCATAGCCGCAGACCCGAGCCTCCAGCCGCGTCGGCGCCCCTTCCCAGTCGCCGTCGGTGACCAGCAGAGTGCAACCTTTATGGCGAGCGCGGGCCACCACTGCCCGCGCCCGTGTCCGTGGCACCTGGCGCCCACCCAGGCCCAGTACCACCAGGTCCATGCCGTCGATGAGCACCGCGGCCACCTCCACCGGATCGGTCCCGGGATCCGGTATCACCGCGAGCCGGCTCAGATCCGCTCCCATCTCCACAGCGGCCAGCAGTCCGATATCCGGCTGGCCGACGATAGCCGCGTTGCCCCCGGCGGCCGTTACCGCGGCAACCATGCTCAACAGCAGTGACCGGGCCCCCGACAGCACCGCCACCGTTCCCCGGGGTAACTGGGCCGGCAGCGCCTCGGCGAGCCACTGCGGGACGGCCAGCAGAGCTTCCGATTCCGGCAGCAGGTCATCCGAGCGGGTGACGACCTTCCCGGACACCCTCCCGGACAGCAGAGCCATCTGCCGGCGCAGCGATTCCAGCTGTTCAGCGCGATTTCCATGCCGCTGGTCGGAGGCGAAAGCCGCAGTCATACCAGCCTCCCGAACCACGCATTCGAATATATGTTCGAGTAAACACCTGCCTCCGACAGCCGTCAAGACCGGGCGGCTCGTCCAGACATAAGCCAGGGCGATCCCCGTCGGCGTGTCGTGACCGTGGTGTATGTGTCGCGAAGGCGCCCAGCAAAACCGGCTGGGCGCGCTACTCCCACTCGATGGTGCCGGGCGGTTTGCTGGTGATGTCCAGCACAACACGGTTGACCTCGGCCACCTCGTTGGTGATGCGGGTCGAGATGCGCTCCAGCACCTCGTAGGGCACCCGGGTCCAGTCGGCGGTCATGGCGTCCTCGCTGGACACCGGCCGCAGCACGATCGGATGCCCGTAGGTGCGGTTGTCGCCCTGCACGCCAACCGAGCGAACGTCGGCCAGCAGCACTACCGGGCACTGCCAGATCTGGTTGTCCAGGCCCGCCGCGGTCAGCTCCTCACGCGCGATCGAGTCGGCTCGCCGCAGGATGTCCAGCCGCTTGGCGGTAACCTCGCCGACGATCCGGATGCCCAGGCCCGGACCCGGAAACGGCTGGCGCGCAACGATTTCCTCCGGCAGGCCCAACTCTCGCCCGACCGCGCGCACCTCGTCTTTGAACAGCAGCCGCAACGGCTCGACGAGTTTGAACTTCAGGTCGCCGGGCAGACCGCCGACGTTGTGATGGCTCTTGATGTTCGCGGTGCCGCTGCCCCCGCCGGACTCCACCACGTCCGGATACAGCGTGCCTTGTACCAGGAACTCAATGTTTTTTCCAGAGTCATTGCCTCCTAACACATCCCGCACCGCGCCCTCGAACGCCCGGATGAACTGACGGCCGATGATCTTGCGCTTGCCCTCGGGGTTGGTCACAGTCGACAGCGCCTCGAGGAAGGTCCCCGCCGCATCGACGGTGACCAGGTTGGCGCCGGTGGCGGCCACGAAATCGCGCTGCACTTGTGCGCGCTCACCGTCGCGCAACAACCCATGGTCGACGAACACACAGGTCAACCGGTCGCCGATGGCGCGCTGCACCAGCGCCGCAGCCACCGCGGAATCCACCCCGCCGGACAATCCGCAGATCGCATGGCCGTCGCCGATCTGAGCACGCACCTGCTCGACCAGCGCATTGGCGATATTTGCAGCCGTCCAATCCGCGCCGAGCCCGGCGAAGTCGTGCAGAAACCGGCTGAGCACCTGTTGCCCGTGCGGGGTGTGCATTACCTCCGGGTGGTACTGCACCCCGGCGAGGCGCCGGTCCCGGTTCTCGAAGGCGGCCACCGGTGCACCCGCGCTGCTGGCCACGACGTCGAATCCGTCCGGAGCGGCCGTGACCGCGTCACCGTGACTCATCCACACCGGCTGGACACCGGGTAGATCCGAATGCAGTTCGCCGCCAAGGACTTTCAGTTCAGTCCTGCCGTACTCGCTGGTGCCGGTATGCGCGACGGTCCCGCCGAGCGCCTGCGCCATGGCCTGAAACCCGTAGCAGATCCCGAACACCGGCAGACCGAGGTCGAACAGCGCCGGATCGAGTTGCGGAGCGCCGTCCGCATAGACACTGGCCGGTCCGCCGGAAAGCACGAGCGCCAGCGGATGACGGGCCCTGATCTCCTCGATCGAGGCGGTGTGCGGGATTACCTCCGAAAAAACCCGCGCCTCCCGAACCCGGCGGGCGATCAACTGCGCATACTGTGCACCGAAATCGACCACCAACACCGGCCGGCCAGCCGGTCCGGTCGCATCGGGATCAGCAGGTTCGGCCACGGCAGTGAGTGTAGTGGCCTTCCCAACCGCGTTGACTCGTACATTTCTCTATAGGAGTCGAATCCCGGTTTCTTCGCTAGATTAGGAGCGATCCATGAGCAAGGACGCCATCGTCGGCAGCATTGTCGCGCCGCGTCAATTGGTCAGTGTTTGCGGCGACGCGGTCCCGATTCCCGATCCCGATCGAGTCGTCCATCTGCAGTTTCGGCGTTTCGCCGGCTGCCCCATCCTCGCCAGCGCCGGTATCCGTGAAGTCGTCGTATTTCACTCGACCGATCAGGAGCTGCGTCGCTATGTTGACGATCTGCCGTTCGCGGTGGCACCGGTGCTGGTACCGATGGTTCGTCAGGATATTGGCCGTATCCGGGCTCACAAACCGCTGACGAATTTGCACCCAACCGGTGGCCATCTAGGGTTGCCGGCCGACTTCTTATCGGCTCGGACGGCCGTGTCTTAGCCTGCAAGCACGGTACCCACGCAACACCAGTGGTCGGTGGACGAGGTGCTGGCACACGCCTCGTGACACAACCCCGCGACGTCAACTCCATGGAGATGCCGACAGCGAAAACGCAGTGCGCAGTGCATCGATGGCGTCCTGGTCGCCTTGGAAGTTGATGCGCCGCAGCGCCGTCTTGCGCTTGGCTTCGCCTGCTCCGAGACGGGTGGTGACAAGATCTGCCGCGCTGGCGGTGACCGTCACCGAAGGCTCGCCGTGAGCGCCGGCGAGGCGGCCTTGCGTTACGGCGAACTCGAAACGGCGGCCGTCGATCTCGACCCGGTACGTGGCCTCCAAACCAGCTGCGCTAACCGAGTTGAAGCCCAGCAGTATTCCGGCAAGGAACCCGTTCAGCGGCGATACCGGGCCATCCTCGATCGGGTCCAGCCGATCCAGGCCGAACCACGCGATGCTCTGCAAGATGGGCAGCACCCGCTGCCAGCCCATGTCGCTGAGCGTGTAGACGGTACGGCCGATCGGGGCCGGTAAGTCGGCGCGGTCGACAAGCCCCGCGTCCTGTAGCTCTTTGAGTCGCTCGGCGAGCAGATTGGTTGCGATGCCGGGTAGCTCAGCGCGTAGGTCACCGTAGCGGCGAGGTCCTCCCACCAGCTCGCGCAGGATCAGCAATGTCCACCGCTCACCCAGGATGTCGAGCCCGCGCGCGATAGGACAGTTCTGGTTGTAGTTCCTGCGGATAGGCACCACGCCACTCTACCAGCGGTAGACATCTTTTTCTACTTAGTGCTTGATTTATTTGTCTATTGGCTTTACTGTCTTGCCTATGCGTACCCACCCGGTGTTCCGTGATCACCCCATTCCCGCACTTGCCATCATCTGCCTCGGCGTCTTCGTCATCAGCGTCGACGCCACCATCGTCAACGTCGCGCTGCCCACGCTGTCGCGCGAACTCGGCGCCGACACCGCGCAGCTGCAATGGATCGTCGACGCGTACACCCTCGTCATGTCCGGCCTGCTGCTGTCGGCCGGCAGCCTCAGCGACCGCTACGGTAGGCGGGGCTGGCTCAGCGCCGGGCTCGCGCTGTTCGCGATCACCTCCGGCATTGCGGCACAGGTCAATTCGGCGGATGCGCTCATCGCGGCGCGTGCTGCCATGGGCGTCGGCGCGGCGGTGATCTTCCCGACCACCCTGGGTCTGATCACCAACATCTTCACCGACCCGGTGCCTCGCGCCAAGGCGATCGGGCTGTGGGCGGCCATGGTGGGCATCGGGGTGGCCGTGGGGCCGATCAGCGGTGGCTGGCTACTGGAACACTTCTGGTGGGGCGCCATCTTCCTGGTGAACATTCCAATCGCGGTGCTGGCCATCATCGGCGGGATCTTGTTCGTTCCGACCTCTCGCGATCCGGCGACGCCTCGCGTCGATGTACCCGGCGTAATCCTGTCCGCGGCCGGGGTCACCACATTGGTCTACACCGTCATCGAAGCGCCCACCTGGGGATGGACCAGCACTCGGGCTGCGACCGGTTTCACTTTGGCCGCAACCGTTCTCGCCGGATTCGCGCTCTGGGAGAAGCGCAGCACCCATCCGATGCTGGACATCTCGGTGTTTTTCAACCGTCGATTCTCCGGCGGCAGCCTGGCAGTGACCGCAGGATTCTTGACGTTGTTCGGATTCATCTTCGTCATCACCCAGTACTTCCAATTCATCAAGGACTACACCGCATTTCAGACCGGTGTGCGGTTATTGCCGGTCGCCGCATCGATCGCGCTGGCCAGCGTCCTGGGGCCCCGACTGGTCGAACGGGTCGGCACCACCACCGTCGTCGCCGTCGGCCTGGCCGTGTTCGCGGCCGGCCTGGCGTGGGCGTCCACTGCCGAGGCGTCGACGCATTACGGCGAGATCGCGATGCAGATGCTGCTGCTCGGCGGTGGCCTTGGCCTCACGACGGCACCGGCCACTGAGGCGATCATGGGATCCCTGTCGGCCGACAAGGCCGGGATCGGCTCGGCCGTCAACGACACCACCCGTGAACTCGGAGGCACCCTGGGTGTCGCCGTCGTGGGCAGTGTCTTTGCATCGGTGTACTCGGAGCAACTCCGCTCGGCGTCGGAGCTGGCCGGACTGCCCGCCGAAGTCAGCTCTGCTATGCGGCGCTCAATGGCTGTGGCGCACAAGGTGATCGGGCAACTACCCGCGGAGCGGGCGACCGCTGTTCGCGACGCCGTCAACCACGCGTTCCTTGACGGCCTGCAGGCGGGCGCGCTGGTCTGCGCGGGCATCGCGCTGGGCGCGGCGATCGTCGTCGCGTGGCTATTGCCGGCACATCAACAGGAAAGGCAAATCCGATGACACACAATCGCATACTGGTAACCGGTGCCACGGGCCGGATCGGCGGCGCGGTCGCCGCCCAACTGCTACAGAAGGACGTGCCGACCAGGGTCATGGTCCATCGCGACGACGCGCGCTCCGACCGGTTGCGGGCTCTGGGCGCTGAGGTCGTGGTCGCCGATATGTTTGACATCCAGCAGGTTGCGGCCGCGATGGACGGGGTCGACCGGCTGTACTTCAACCCCCCGTACCACCCGCATGCGCTCGACAGCGCGGTTGGGTTTGCCGTGGCCGCGCGGCGCCGCGGTGTGGAAGCGGTGGTGGCGCTGGGCCAATGGCTGGCCAGCCCCGAGCATCCATCGCTGATGACCCGGCATGCCTGGTTGACCGACAAGTTGTTTGAGCTATTGCCGGACACCGCCCACGTGGCGGTTGATCCGGGATACTTCGCCGACAACTATCTGCAGCTGGTCGGAATGGCCGCCCAGCTGGGAGTGTTGCCGACGCCGACCGGGGCGGGCCGAAATGCGCCTCCCTCCAACGAAGACATCGCCCGGGTTGCGGTAGGTGCGCTACTTGACCCGCACCGTCATGACGGTCGCGCCTACCGCCCGACAGGACCGACCCTGCTATCGGGAGCGGAGATCGCCGACGCGGTCGGTGAGGCGTTGGGCCGACGCGTGCGCCACATCGATATTCCCCCGCGGATGTTCATGCGCGCTGTGCGGGTGAACGCCAAGCGACTCGGCGCCGACCTGTTCTTCGAGTCCAGCTTGCGCCACTACCTGCCCGAGTACGCCCTGGGAACCTGGGAAGTGGGCGGCCCTACCACGCATGTCCGTGACGTCGCCGGTGTCGAGCCCGAAGACTTCCTGACGATCGCACGCCGCTACGTCACCGGCCCGGAATCCCGCCGTACCGCAGGCAATCTCATCGGCCGAATCTGGGAGTTCATGTTGACCGGACTCGTGCCGATGCACCGGCTGGACAAGTTCGACCGACTCCAACAGCATCCCCAGCCCGCGCATCCCCGGCTTTCGGGCCAGTCCGCAGTGTGGCGAAATGAGCACACCGCAGCAGCCGAGCCAACCGACGGTCGGCTCAGCGCAATCGAGACCGACGCGCCCTCGGCGTAGCAGACATTCCCTGCTTCAAATACGGCCCAAACACCCTCGGAGAAAGGTAAGAAACGCGATGAATACGGCGTCATCATCTTCAGCAACCGGGAGCACCTATGCCCTAGGCCATACCGACGTGGAGGTGCAGCGGCTGCTCCTGCAAGGACAGCTGTATAACGACTACACCGAGCACGCGTTACGGCTCGCCGGGCTGCGGCCAGGCATGCGGGTGCTCGATGTCGGCTGCGGGCCTGGTGACGTGTCATTTATCGCCGCTCGACTGGTCGGTCCCACAGGAACCGTTCTCGGTGTGGATGCCTCGCCCGAGATGATCGAACTCGCCCGCACCCGCGCCTGGAAACAAGGCTTGTCTGCAGTGCACTTCGAGCAAGCCGCAATTGACGCGATCGCCATAGGCGAACCAGTCGACGCAGTAGTCGGCCGGTTAATCCTGATGCACTTGCCCGACCCAGCCGCCACGCTGCGGCACCTCAGCTCCCTCGTGCGCCCCGGCGGCGTGATCGCGTTCTCCGAGAATGACATCACCGGGGCACGCAGCATCCCGGACATGCCACTGTTCCGGCAGGTGACAGCCGGCATCGCCCGCGCCTTCGAGGCGATGGGACTCAGTCCGCAGTTTGGCACCACACTGCACACGATCTTTGCCGACGCCGGTCTGGGCGCGCCACACCTGACCCTCAGCACCCCAATCGGTACGGCCGCCGAAACCAACATCCTGGCCTACGCCGCGGAAGTCTGGCGCTTGGTACACCCAATAGCACAACAGATGGGCTTCGCCATCGACGAGCTCGCCGACATCGACAACTTCGTGCCGCAATTCCGCCAGGAGGCACTTGCGGTCAACGCCCTCATCACGATGCCTCCCATCATCACTGCATGGGCCGAGGTGCACAAATGAACGACACCCAGATCCACGACCAGTACTCGACTGGCCTATCGCGACGCAACATCGAGCAGGCCCTGATCACCGCCGGGAAAGACCTTAACCACCTTCAACCCGCCGACCTGGGCCTGCTGGAGGACTTCCACACCATGGGCCGCTACGCCACCAGCCAACTGGTGGACCTGATCGGGATCACAAGTGGCAGTGAGGTGCTCGACGCGGGCAGCGGGATCGGCGGCACCGCCCGCTACGTCGTCGACCACTGTGGCTGCACGGTTACCGCCGTCGATCTCACCGACGAATACTGCGAAACGAGCAGTTGGCTCAATCGGCTCGTCGGACTGGACGACCGGATATCCGTTCGTCAGGCAAACGTCACCGAGCTTCCCTTTGCCGACGGCACCTTCGATGTCGCTATCAGCCAGCATGTTCAGATGAACGTGGCCGACAAGGCGCGCCTCTACTCCGAAGCACGCCGGGTACTGGTTGACGGAGGCCGGCTTGCCATGTGGGACATCGTAATTGGCGAACACGACGAACTCGACTATCCACTGCCGTGGGCCGACCAACCCGCACGCAGCCATCTGGTTACCTCCGATGAGTTGCGCGCTGTCGTCGAGTCCGCCGGGTTCGCGGTCGAGCACTGGAACGACCTCACCGACCAGGCGACCGCGCTCATGCAAGCCATGCTGGCCCAGCCCGCCAACCCGCTGGGCCTGCATGCCTTCGTCACCGACTTCAAGCGAAAAGTCGAAAACCTCACCCTTGCTCTGGCGGACGGACGTCTTCGAGCCATCCAGGGCGTCGCACGGGCAATCGACACATACACATGAAGCCGGCTCACCCGAGCCGCGCGGCGTCGTGGCTGCCGGTGATGATCCGACTGACCGCGGCCGGGTATCTACTCTTTTTCGTCCCCAACCTCATTCTGGCAACAACTCATCAGGTCAACACACTCTTCAGCTGGGGACAGGGCGGCGATCCGGTCAGCGTCATGTTCTCCACCGTCTATGTGGTCTGGGCGCTATTCCTGTTCCACTCCGCGAGAGCGCCACTCGCGAACCGACTGTTCCTTGATTTCAATCTCACTGCGAACTCCGCCCACTTCGGCGTCATGCTCCTCATGGCCGTCACCATGCCCGACGAGCACCAGCACATAGGCGGAGTACTGGCAATCGGAGTGCTCTCCACGGTCCCACTGGCGGCTTGCTGGCTACCGGTCCGGCGCCGGGGGAGCTAAGCGCCTGAGATCGCTGGCGGCACACAGCTAAGCATGGTGGAGTGGTATCGGCCGACTACTCGAGAAAGTGAGGTCCTCCGTGCTGGGTCTGCCAGAGAAGGTGCGTGCCTGCCTGTTCGACCTCGACGGTGTGCTCACCGATACCGCGAGCGTGCATACCAAAGCGTGGAAGGCCATGTTCGACGCCTACCTATCAGAACGGGCCAAGCGCACGGGAGAAAAGTTCGTCCCCTTCGATCCGGCTGCGGACTACCGGCAATACGTGGACGGCAAGAAACGCGAAGACGGGGTCCGGTCATTTCTGGGCAGTCGGGGAATAGATCTGCCCGACGGCAGTCCCGACGACCCCGGCGACGCCGAGACGGTATATGGCCTGGGCCACCGCAAGAATGACATGTTCCAGAAGGTCCTGAAGAACGACGGCGTTGAGGTGTTCGACGGGTCACGGCGCTATCTGGAGGCGGTCTCGGCCGCGGGCCTCGGTATCGCCGTGGTGTCTTCGAGCGCCAACACCCGCGACGTGCTGGAGATCACCGGTCTAGACCGATTTGTCCAGCAACGGGTGGACGGCGTCACGCTGCGCGAAGAACACATCGCCGGCAAGCCGGCCCCCGACTCGTACCTGCGCGGGGCACAGTTGCTCGACGTCCCCCCCGACGCGGCGGCCGTGTTCGAGGACGCATTATCAGGCGTACAGGCCGGCCGTGCCGGTAACTTCGGCTGCGTGGTAGGCGTCGACCGGGTGGGCCAGGCCGACGAATTGCGCCGCAGCGGCGCCGACGTGGTGGTAACCGATCTCGCCGAACTGCTGCAGTCATGATCAGCGAGGAAGCCTTCCCTGTCGACCCGTGGCATGTCCGCGAGACCCGGCTCGATCTGAACCTGCTGGCCCAGTCAGAATCCGTGTTCGCCTTGTCCAATGGGCACATCGGGTTGCGCGGCAACCTTGATGAGGGCGAGCCGTATGGCCTGCCCGGCACCTATCTGAACTCCTTCTTCGAAATCCGGCCGCTGCCGTACGCCGAGGCCGGATACGGGTATCCGGAGGCCGGCCAGACCATCGTCGACGTGACCAACGGCAAGATCCTGCGTCTGTTGGTCGAGGACGAGCCGTTCGACGTCCGCTACGGCGAATTGATCTCCCACGAGCGGGTTCTCGACCTGCGCGCCGGGACGCTGACCCGCCGCGCGCACTGGCGCTCACCCGCGGGCAAGCAAGTCAGGGTGGTGTCCACCCGGCTGGTGTCGCTGGTCCACCGCGGAGTCGCGGCCATCGAGTACGTGGTCGAGGCAGTCGGCGAATTCGTTCGCGTGACGGTGCAGTCCGAACTCGTCACCAACGAGGACCAACCGGAGACCTCGGGTGACCCGCGGGTGTCTGCCATTCTGGACAAACCGCTGGAGGCCATCGAACACGAAGCCACCGAGCGCGGAGCACATCTCATGCACCGGACCCGCGCCAGCGCCCTGATGATGGCCGCCGCGATGGATCACGAGATCGACGTTCCCGGGCGGGTCGAGGTCACCACCGACGCGCGTCCAGACTTGGCCCGCACCACGGTGATCTGCGGGCTGCGCGCGGGACAGAAGCTGCGCATCGTCAAATACCTGGCGTATAGCTGGTCAAGTATGCGTTCCCGGCCGGCACTGCGCGACCAGGTCGCCGCCGCACTGCACGGCGCCCGCTACAGCGGCTGGCAAGGGCTGCTGGACTCGCAACGTGTCTACCTCGACGACTTCTGGGACAGCGCGGACGTGGAGGTCGAGGGCGACCTGGAGTCTCAGCAAGCGGTGCGGTTCGGGCTTTTTCACCTGCTGCAGGCCAGCGCGCGCGCCGAACGCCGGTCGATCCCCAGCAAGGGGCTCACCGGAACCGGTTACGACGGCCACGCCTTTTGGGACACCGAGGGTTTCGTGCTGCCGGTGCTGACCTACACCGCGCCGCATGCGGTTCGCGACGCGCTGCGGTGGCGGGCCTCGACATTGGAACTCGCCAAAGAGCGGGCTGCCGAACTCGGCCTCGACGGTGCCAGTTTTCCCTGGCGAACCATCCGCGGGCAGGAGTGCTCGGCCTACTGGCCGGCCGGCACGGCGGCCTGGCACATCAACGCCGACATCGCGATGGCCTTCGACCGCTACCGCACCGTCACCGGCGACGAGTCGCTGGAGGAAGAGTGTGGCCTTGCGGTGCTGATCCAGACCGCCCGGCTGTGGCTCTCGCTCGGGCACCACGACCGCCACGGCGTCTGGCATCTCGACGGGGTCACCGGTCCCGACGAGTACACGGCGATCGTCCGCGACAACGTGTTCACGAATTTGATGGCGGCACACAATCTGGTCGCCGCCGCCGAGGCCTGCGCCCGTCACCCCGACGCGGCACGCGCGATGGGTGTTACCACCGAGGAGACGGCCGCCTGGCGCGACGCGGCCGATGCCGTCCACATTCCCTACGATGAGGAGCTGGGTGTCCACCAGCAGTGTGAAGGGTTCACCACCCTGGCGGAGTGGGACTTCGAAGCCAACACCACCTACCCGTTGCTGCTGCACGAGGCGTATGTGCGGCTCTACCCCGCGCAAGTGATCAAGCAGGCCGACCTGGTGTTGGCGATGCAATGGCAGAGCCACGCATTCACACCAGAACAGAAGGCGCGCAACGTCGACTACTACGAGCGGCGCATGGTGCGCGACTCATCGCTGTCGGCCTGTACTCAGGCGGTGATGTGCGCCGAGGTCGGGCATCTGGACCTGGCCCACGATTACGCCTACGAGGCCGCGCTGATCGACCTGCGCGATCTGCACCAGAACACCCGCGACGGGTTGCACATGGCCTCTCTAGCCGGTGCATGGACGGCGCTGGTCGTGGGTTTTGGCGGCCTGCGCGACGACGAGGGCATCCTGGACATCGACCCCCAACTGCCCGATGGCATCACGCGGCTGCAGTTCCGGCTGCGCTGGCGCGGGTTCCGGCTCACCGTCGACGCCAATCACGCAGACGTCAGCTACACCCTGCGCGACGGTCCCGGAACCGAGCTGACCATCCGGCATGCCGGCGAAGACCTCACGCTAAAGACGGATTCGCCGTCGACCATTGCGGTGCGGCCCCGTAAGCCGTTACTGCCGCCACCGCCACAGCCGCCGGGCCGCGAGCCCGTCCACCGGCGGGCCATGTCGCGGGGTCAGTGAGGTTCGACGATCCGGGCGACCTCGGCGCTCACGGCCTGGCGCAGTTCGGCGTCCGTCAGCTCGTCGATACCGGTCGCGGAGCGCAGGATCGGCGCGAACAACCGCCAACCGAATTGCAGCGCAAGGGCATTGGCGACCGCAAGCCGCGCACTGGTGTCATCGTCGTGGCGTGGCCGCACCCGGTCGAGCAGCTCGGCAACGTTGGGAAAGCGCTTCTGCAGCTGCGCGGCCGGATACCCGTCGAGCACCGTCCGGGCCATGACCCGCATCTGCCGGTCAAGGGCCCGTTCGAGGACGTCGGGCGGCGCGCCGGAGTGCAGCAGACCGGTCAGATTGGTGCCCAGGTGATCAAGCACGGCACCGACCAGCTGGTCCTTGGTGCCGAAGTGCCGAAACACCAGTCCGTGGTTGACCTTCGATCGGGCGGCGATGTCGCGGATCGACGCCGCGGCCGGACCCCGCTCGGCGAACAGGTCGGTGGCGGCCTCCAAGATCGCCGCGGCCACCTCTTCCCGCCCGGTGGGCATCTTCCGGCGTCCGGTTGCCGAACCTGTAGTCATGTGACTACACTAACCGATGTAGTCAACTGACTACACCTCGACTTCACCTCTAGGACACGCAAATGACCCAACCGATAACCGTGACGAAGCGGGGTAGCCGCATCGGTGCCCGCGTCGACGGGGTGCAACTCGGCGGCGACCTCGACCCGGCTAGGGTCGGCGAGATCCGCCAGGCGCTGTTGGCCCATAAGGTGATCTTCTTCCGCGGCCAGCAGCACCTCGATGACCAGCAGCAGCTCGCGTTCGCCGGGCTGCTGGGCACGCCGATCGGCCACCCGGCCGCCGCCGTCCTCGCCGCCAAGAACGCGCCCATCATCACGCCGATCAACTCCGACTACGGCAAGGCGACGCGCTGGCACACCGATGTCACTTTCGCCGCCAACTACCCGGCGGCCTCGATCCTGCGTGCGATCACCCTGCCCAGCTATGGCGGATCGACGCTGTGGGCCTCGACTGCGGCGGCGTACGAGCAGCTGCCCGAACCGCTCAAGGGCCTCGTCGAGAACCTGTGGGCACTGCACACCAACCGCTACGACTACGTGACCACTGAATCAGCCATGCCGATGACCGACGCGCAGCGGGCGTTCCGGCAGGCATTCGAGAAGCCGGATTTCCGGACCGAACATCCCGTGGTGCGAGTGCACCCGGAGACCGGTGAACGCACCCTTATAGCGGGAGACTTCGTGCGCAGCTTCGTCGGCCTGGACAGCCACGAGTCCAACGTGCTGCTCGAATTGCTGCAACGGCGAATCACAATGCCCGAGAACACGATCCGTTGGAACTGGGAGCCGGGCGACGTTGCCATCTGGGACAACCGGGCAACACAGCACCGGGCAATCGACGACTATGACGGTCAGTATCGGCTCATGCACCGAGTCACCTTGATGGGCGATGTGCCCGTCAACGTGCACGGGGAGCGCAGCCGGGTAGTCAGCGGCGCACCGCTCGAGGTCCTCGCGAGCTAACCCGCGTCAGCCGGCCGAGCTGATCGGATCGATCGGCAGCCACCGCAGCGCGCCCGGCGCCTCGGCGGGCACCACCGGGTGCTCCGGCGCGATCGGGTCCAGCCGGCGATACGCATCACCCTGCAGCGGCCGCTGATCGTTCTGGCCTTTGTTCGGCCACAGCGAGGCAGCCCGCTCGGCTTGCGCGGTGATGGACAGCGACGGGTTGACGCCCAGGTTCGCCGAGATCGCGGCGCCGTCCACCACGAACAGCGTCGGATAGCCGTAAACCCGGTGATAGGGGTCGATGACCCCGTGCTCGGGGCTGTCGCCGATCACCGCGCCACCGAGAAAGTGCGCGGTCAGCGGGATGTTGAACAGCTCGCCCCAGGTGCCGCCGGCCACGCCGTCGATCTTGGCGGCGATGCGGCGAGTGACCTGGTTGCCGATCGGGATCCAGGTCGGGTTCGGTTCGCCGTGCCCCTGCTTGCTCGAATACCAGCGGATGCCCAGCTTGCCGCGTTTGGTGAACGTGGTGATCGAGTTGTCCAGGTGCTGCATCACCAGCGCGATCACCGTGCGTTCGCTCCACTGACGGGGATTCAGCAGGCGCAACATGCCGCGCGGATCCTCGCGGGCGGTCTCGATCAACTGCCTCCACCGCGGCACATCCGTGCCCTCGGGACCCGAGCCGTCGGTCATCAGGGTCTGCAGCAGCCCCATCGCGTTGGAACCCTTGCCGTAGCGGCACGGTTCGATATGAGTGTCCGAAGTCGGGTGAATCGACGACGTGATCGCCACCCCGTGGGTCAGATCCAGGTCGGGCGAGACCTTCAACGTCGCGGCACCGACGATCGACTCGGAGTTGGTCCGGGTCAACACACCCAGGCGCTTCGACAGCTGGGGCAACTTACCTTTGTCACGCATCCTGAACAGCAGATGCTGGGTTCCCCAGGTGCCCGCGGCCAGCATCAGGTGCGAAGCGGTGAACGTGCGCTTGTCCCTGCGCAGCCAACTGCCGGTGCGAACGGTACGGACCTCCCACAACCCGTCGGCCCGCTGCTCGAATCCTTTCACCGTCGTCATCGGAATCACTTGTGTGCCTGCCGATTCCGCGAGCCCAAGGTAGTTCTTCACCAGCGTGTTCTTGGCGCCGTAGCGACAGCCCGTCATACAGGAGCCGCACTCCAGGCAGCCGGTGCGCGCCGGACCGGCGCCGCCGAAATACGGGTCGGGGACGGTCTTGCCCGGCCCCTTGGTGCCATCGGGGCCGAAAAACACCCCGACCGGAGTCGGTACGAAGGTGTCGCCGCACCCAATCTCGTCGGCGACCTCTTTGACGATGCGGTCCGCGTCGGTGAAGGTCGGGTTGTATACCACGCCCAGCATCCGCTGCGCCTGGTCGTAATGCGGCGCCAGCTCACTGCGCCAGTCGGTGATGTGCGACCACTGCTGGTCGGCGAAGAACGGCTCCGGCGGCACGTACAAGGTGTTGGCGTAGTTCAGCGAACCGCCGCCCACTCCGGCGCCGGCCAAGATCATCACGTTGCGCAGCGGGTGGATCCGTTGGATGCCGTAGCAGCCCAGCTTCGGCGCCCACAGGAACTTGCGCAGATCCCACGATGTCTTGGCGAACTCCTCGTCGGAGAAGCGGCGGCCGGCCTCCAACACGCCTACCCGGTAGCCCTTCTCGGTCAGCCGCAGCGCACTGACGCTGCCCCCGAAACCCGAACCGATGATCAGGACGTCGTAATCCGGCTTCATCGAAGCAGTATGACGGCTGTCACAGGTAGCCTGCTATTTAGCCAACCCTAACTTAGCCAGGGCCTCCGGGTGCCGCAGAAGTTGAAGAACCCACTGCTGGTCGGCGAAGAACGGCTCCGGCGGCTCGGTCGACTCCATGACGCGCCGTTCGGAACTGCAGATTTTTGGTACGTCCGCACGATTTTCCGACGTGTGTTGAGTGGAAAGGTTACGCTGCTGATTGACTTCACGCATTGGAGTTTTGGCTTCGATGTCGGGGGGCAGTGGGTCTACCTGCGATGCTGCGGCGTTGCCATCCCGGATTGAATTCCGACGATGTCTCCTTGAAGCACTGGTGAGAAGAGGTGAGCTGCCGTAAATAGGAAACGTGTTACTCCGATTGCTGTCATCGGCATGGCGTGCCGGCTCCCCAAAGGCATCGACTCGCCAGACCTGCTGTGGGAAGCATTGCTGCGGGGCGAGGACCTGGTCAGCGAGATTCCCGTCGAGCGGTGGGATGCCGACAGCTACTACGACCCCGAGCCCGGTGTGCCCGATCGGTCGGTGTCGCGGTGGGGTGGTTTCCTCGACGACGTAGCAGGCTTCGATCCCGAATTCTTCGGGATCAGCGAACGGGAGGCTGCCGCGCTCGATCCGCAGCACCGCCTGTTGCTGGAAACCTCGTGGGAGGCAGTGGAGCACGCAGGTCTGGCGCCAAAGTCGTTGGCAGGCTCCCAGGCGGGTGTGTTTGTCGGATTGTCCCACTACGACTATGCATTCATCGCCGCCGACGCGGGTGCCCTTGGACAGATGTACGGGTTTACCGGCTCCGCCTCCAGCCTGGCTTCCGGACGGATCGCCCACACCCTCGGGCTGCGCGGGCCGGCGCTGACAGTAGACACGGCATGCTCGTCGAGTTTGTTCGCAGTGCACATGGCTTGCCGCAGTCTGCAGGAAGGCGAGAGCAACCTCGCCCTGGCCGGCGGCTGCATGGTGATGCTGGAACCGCGCAAATTCACGTCGATGTCGGGCCGGGGCATGCTTTCGCCGACGGGACGCTGCCGGACGTTCGATGTCGCGGCCGACGGGTACGTGCGTTCCGAGGGTTGCGCCATGGTGTTGCTCAAGCGACTCCCGGATGCGCTGCGCGATGGTGACCGCATCCTTGCCGTGGTGCGCGGCACCGCCGCCAATCAGGACGGAAGCAGTGAGAGTTTCTCGACGCCGTCGCAGCAGGCCCAGGTCGCGGTTTACCGGGCGGCTTTGGCGGCGGCCGGGGTGGACGCCGACACGGTGGACATGGTGGAGGCACATGGCACCGGTACCCCGGTCGGTGACTCGATCGAGTTCGCGAGTTTGGCACAGGTATACGGCGCCGCTGGTAACGGCTGCGTGCTCGGATCGGTCAAGAGCAATGTTGGGCATACCGATTCCGCGGCGGGCGCAGTTGCACTGACCAAGGCGATCCTTTCGCTGCGGCATGGTGTAGTACCGCCGATGCTGCACTTCACCCGTCTGCCCGACGACCTCGCCCAAATCAAGACCGGACTTGTTGTGCCGGAGCAGATAACGCCCTGGCCCACGAGTGGCACGACGCCCCGACGGGCGGCGGTGTCGTCGTACGGGTTGTCGGGAACCAACGTGCACGCCATTGTCGAGCAAGCTCCCGAAACCGGTGCGCACGACGACGCCACAGAGGCCACCGCCGAAACCGTGACGACGGGTCCGCTGCTGTTTGCCCTGTCGTCCACCTCTGCCGACGGATTGCGCAGGACTTCGCGCCGGCTCGCCGATTGGGTAGAAAACCGTGCGGATTCCGTGGCGCTCTCCGACCTGGCCTATACCCTCGCGCGTCGGCGTGGGTACCGGCCGGTGCGCACGGCGCTGGTCGCCAGCGGTCTACCCGAGCTGACCAACGCTCTGCGGGAGGTCGCCGACGGTGACGCTCCGTATCAAGCCGCGGTGGGGCAGGACGACCGGGGGCCGGTTTGGGTGTTCTCCGGGGAAGGGTCGCAGTGGGCCGAGATGGGCGCCGACCTGCTCGCCAACGAACCGGTGTTCGCCGCGACCGTCGCCGAAGTGGAGCCGCTGATCGCCAAGGAATCCGGGTTCTCGGTGACCGAGGCGATGACGGCGCCCCAAACCGTGACCGGCATCGACCGGGTGGAGCCGACCCTGTTCACCATGCAGGTCGCGCTAGCCGCCACCATGGAGAAGTCTTATGGCGTGCGCCCCGGCGCGGTCATCGGCCATTCACCGGGCGAGGCGGCGGCGGCCGTGGTCGCTGGAGCGCTATCACTGGAAGACGGGGTGCGCGTCATCTGCCGCCGTTCCAGGCTGATGTCGCGGTTCGCCGGTGCCGGTGCGATGGCGTCGGTAGAACTGCCCGCCGATCAAGTGCTCTCGGAGCTGATGACTCGCGACGATGACGATGTTGTCATCGCCGTGGTGGCCTCCCCGCAATCCACGGTGATTGCCGGGCCCACCCAGACGGTGCGCGATCTCGTCGCCGCATGGGAGCAGCGTGTAGTAGTGGCACGCGAGATGGCCGTCGAGGTCGCAGCGCACTCTCCACAAGTCGATCCGATCCTCGACGAGCTATCTGAGGTACTGGCCGAACTCAGCCCAATGACACCCCAAGTGCCGTTTTATTCCGCGACCTTGTTCGACCCGCGGGGACGGCCGGTTTGCGATGCCGGTTATTGGGTGGACAATGTGCGTCACACCGTGCGGTTCGCCGCCGCCGTGCAGGCGGCGCTGGAAGACGGCTACCGGGTCTTCGCCGAACTCGCCCCACACCCTCTACTGATCGACGCTGTCGAGCAGATCGCGGCCAGCATCGGCGTGCCGGTGGCCACTTTGGCCGGCATGCAGCGTGAGCAGCAGCTGCCGCTTGGACTGCGCGGCCTCTTGGCGGATCTGCACAGCGCGGGCGCCGCGGTGGACTTCTCGGTGCTGTATCCCAGTGGGCGCCTGGTGGATGCGCCGCTGCCGGCGTGGACACATCGTAGGCTGCTGCTCACCCGTGACGGACAGGACTACCCGGCACATGGCGCCTGTACCGTTTCGGCGCATCCGCTGTTAGGCGCGCATGTGCGCTTGCCCGAGGAGCCGGAGCGCCATGTTTGGCAGGCTGAGCTCGGCACCGCGGCGCAGCCATGGCTGGCTGACCATCAGATACACCAGGCGGCCGCACTTCCCGGTGCCGTTTACTGCGAGATGGCGCTGGCCGCGGCCCGCACCGTCCTCGGCGAGGGGTCCGAGGTCCGCGATGTCCGCTTCGAGCGGATGCTGTTGCTGGATGCCCAGACCCCAGCCAGCGCCGTCGCCTCGGTCGATGCCCCCGCTGGCGTCACATTCACGGTGCAGACCGACCACCAGGGCGAACGGATGCAGCGCGCCAGCGCTGAGCTGCATGCCGTCGACGGTGAGGACCAGCCACCCGCACTGGACGTCGCCGCGCTGCTGGCGGCGCATCCATGCCGTGTGGAGGGCGCTGATCTGCGGCAGCGGTTCGATGAGCACGGCGTGCACTATGGTCCTGCTTTCACTGGCCTGACGGCCGCGCACATTGCGGACGGGAGGGTCAGCACAGTGCTGGCCGAAGTGGGGACGCCCGGTTCGATCCGATCGCAACAAGCCGCCTACGGTGTGCACCCCGCGCTGCTAGACGCGTGTTTTCAGTCCGTGGCGGCTCATCCCGCCATCCACAGCGCGGGCACTGGCGAGCTGCCGTTGCCGTTGGGTGTGCGCCGGCTACGCGCCTACGGTCCTACTCGGAGCGCTCGCTACTGCTATGCGCGGGTAATGAAGGCCGACGGCGCCGGAGTCTTAGCCGAGGCCGACCTCGATGTGCTGGACGAGCACGGGACGGTCCTGCTGACCGTGCGTGGGTTGCAGTTCGGAACCGAGGTCTCCGAGAACGGAAACCGCAATCGCGTGCTGAACGAGCGGTTGCTGACCATCGAATGGCAACAGCGCGAGCTGCCCGAGGAAGACGATGCCGACGCCGGAGCCTGGCTGCTGATCAGCACCTCCGATGCCGCCGATCTGCTGGCAACGGAGTTGACCGATGCGTTGAAGCTGCACCGCGCGGACTGCACGACCGTGTGCTGGCCGCAGCATGGCGACCCTAGTGCCGCGGCCGAGGTGCTGCGCGCACAGCTCGGTGAAGGCGGGTTCGCCGGTGTGGTCGTGCTCACCGGACCGAAGAACGGCGAAGCGGATGCCGACTGCGCTGTTATCGGCGGTAAGTACGTTCAGCATGTGGTGCGCATCGCCCGCGAACTGAGCGAGATCGCAGGCGAGTCGCCCCGGCTGTATGTCGTGACCAGGAGCGCCCAGGCGGTGCTGGACGGCGACTACGTCAATCTCGAGCAGGGCGGGCTGCGTGGGCTGCTGCGGGTGATCGGCACCGAGCGCCCACACTTGTGGGCCACCCACATCGACGTCGACGAGCGGACCGACGCCGAGCAGGTGGCGCGCCAACTGCTGGCCCGCTCCGAAGAGGACGAGACCGCCTGGCGAAACGATGAGTGGTACACGGCGCGCTTGTGCCCCACTGCGCTGCGTCCCGAGGAGCGGCGAACCACCGTAGTGGACCACGCCCACGACGGCATGCGCCTGCAGATCCGCACCCCCGGTGACCTGCAAACCATGGAATTCGTCGCGTTTGACCGGGTTGCGCCGGGTCCCGGACAGATCGAGGTCGCGGTCACCGCGTCCAGCATCAACTTCGCCGATGTCTTGGTCGCATTCGGCCAATACCCCAGCTTCGAGGGGCACGTGCCGCAGCCGGGCACCGATTTCGCCGGCGTGGTGACCGCGGTCGGGCCCGACGTCACCGATCATCGGGTTGGTGATCGTGTCGGGGGCATGTCCCCCGACGGTTGTTGGGGCACGTTTGTCACCTGTGATGCCCGCCGGGCCGCAACCCTGCCCCCGGGTTTGACCGACGCCCAGGCGGCCGCGGTGACCACCGCGCACGCCACCGCCTGGTACGGGCTGAACGATCTGGCCCGGATAAAGGCCGGTGACAAGGTGTTGATCCACTCCGCAACCGGCGGGGTGGGGCAGGCGGCGATCGCGATCGCTCGCGCCGCGGGAGCCGAGATCTTCGCCACAGCCGGTAGCGAGCAGCGCCGAGCACTGTTGCGCGACATGGGTATTGAGCATGTCTACGACTCCCGCAGCATCGAGTTCGCCGAGCAGATCCAGCGTGACACCGACGGGTATGGCGTGGACATCGTGCTCAACTCCGTGACCGGCGCCGCGCAACTGGCCGGGCTGAGACTGCTGTCTTTCGGTGGGCGGTTCGTTGAGATCGGCAAGCGTGACGTCTACGGCGACACCCGACTGGGGCTCTTCCCGTTCCGTCGCAACCTCACGTTCTTCTATGTGGATCTGGCGTTGATGTCGGTCAGCCATCCCGGTCAGGTCCGCGAGGTGTTGAACACGGTGTATCGGTTGACCGCGGAGGGCTCGCTGCCGATGCCGCACAGCACCCATTACCCGCTTGCCGAGGCGGCCACCGCGATTCGGGTGATGAGCGCGGCCGAACACACCGGCAAACTCGTCCTCGAAATCCCGCGCGCGGGGCGCAGCCGCGTTGTGGTGCCTCCGGATCAGGCTCGGGTCTTCCGCGGTGACGGCTCCTACATCATCACCGGCGGTCTGAGTGGGCTCGGGTTGTTCCTTGCCGAGAAGATGGCCGCGGCGGGCTGCGGCAGGATCGTGCTCAGCTCGCGGTCGGCGCCGAGTCAAAAGGCGCTGGAGACGATCGAGCTCATCGGGGCGATCGGGTCCGACATCGTGGTGGAGTGCGGCGACATCGTGGTGGAGTGCGGCGACATCGCCCAAGCGGGTACCGCCGACCGGCTGGTGGCAGCGGCAACCGCCACCGGGCTTCCGGTGCGCGGTGTGCTGCACGCGGCTGGGGTGGTCGAGAACGCCGCCTTGGCCAACATCACCGACGAGCTGCTGGCGCGTGACTGGGCTCCGAAGGTCTACGGAGCTTGGAACTTGCACCAGGCCACAGCCGGACAGCCAGTGGACTGGTTCTGCTCGTTCTCCTCTGCAGCCGCCCTGCTGGGCACGCCGGGTCAGGGCGCCTACGCCGCGGCCAACAGCTGGCTTGACGCCTTCACCCACTGGCGGCGGGCTCGGGGCCTTCCGGCCACCGCGATCGCCTGGGGAGCGGGGGCCGAGGTCGGGTGCGCCACGGCCCTGGCCGAAAGTAGCGGCGCTGCTATCACTGTCGAGGAGGGCGCCTACGCGTTCGAGGCGCTGCTGCGCCACGACCGCGCGTATACCGGCTACACCCCGATCATCGGAACCCCATGGTTGACGGCCCTCGCGCAGCACAGCCCGTTCGCCGAACTGTTCCAATCCACCGGACAAAGCCGAATGGGCTCAAGCAAATTCCGTGCCGAGCTGATGGCGCTTCCCCTCGACGAGCGGTCCGCCCGGCTTAGGAGTCTGGTCTCAGAACAAGTCGGCCTCATTCTGCGTCGCACCGTCGATCCGGACCGTCCACTCCACGCGTACGGCCTGGACTCGTTGGGCCACACCGAACTGCGCACCCGCATCGAGGCCCAAACAGGGGTGTGCATCAGCCCGGGCGACATCAATACCGTGGCGGGTTTGGCAGAATACCTGGGCGATGCGCTGGCGGGGGAAGAGACGCGCCGGCGTCATGACCGGTCGCTGACCGCAGTATCCACTGAATCGCAGATGCGAAAGCATGAGGAGGGACCGTGGTTTCAATCGGGCATGTGGAATCGACACAATCCATGATCGGCCAGGCTTTCCAGTGACGATCCGTGTCTAGACGGGAAGGTAAAACTATGCCGGTGACCGAATCTCCCAT
The DNA here is from genome assembly GCA_963728815.1 of uncultured Actinomycetota bacterium. Classification (GTDB taxonomy): domain Bacteria; phylum Actinomycetota; class Actinomycetes; order Mycobacteriales; family Mycobacteriaceae; genus Mycobacterium. Next base: position 59,718 of record CAVSLH010000001.1, on the reverse strand, counting down.
TCTGGCGGTGCTGCGCGAGCGTGCCAGTCTGAAGCCCAATAACACAGCGTTCACATTTATTGATTATGAGAAGGACTGGCTCGGCGTTGCCGAGAGCCTCACGTGGTCGCAGCTGTATCGGCGAGTACTGAACGTTGCAGGGCAGCTAGGCGTTTACGGTTCGATCGGTGATCGCGCGGTGATATTGGCGCCGCAGGGACTCGACTACATCGCGGCTTTTTTCGGCGCGTTGCAGGCGGGACTCATCGCGGTTCCGCTTTCGGTGCCGACCGGTGGCGCCCACGATGACCGTGTTATTTCGGTGCTGCGTGATGCGTCGCCCGCCGTCATTCTCACGACATCCTCTGTCGTTGGCGATGTCAGCGCGTACGCGAAGCCGCAGTCCGGCGAATCCGCTCCATCAGTCGTCGAAGTTGATTTGCTGGACGAGGAAGCTCGGAACGGATCCAACGCCGGAAGCGATCGTCCGAGTGTCGCGTATCTGCAGTACACCTCGGGGTCGACCCGTCAGCCGGCCGGGGTCATGATCTCCCACAAAAACCTGCGGGCCAATATCAGGCAGATTGTATCCGACTACTTTGTGGACTACGGAAAGGTCGCACCGCCGGACACCACTATTGTGTCGTGGCTGCCGTTCTATCACGATATGGGTTTAATCGTGGGGCTTTGTATACCGATACTGGCCGGGCTTCGCGGGGTGCTCACGAGTCCGGCGTCGTTCTTACAGCGGCCAGCGCGTTGGATGCAATTGCTGGCAAGCAATAATAAAGCTTGGTCGGCAGCACCGAACTTCGCTTTCGAATTGGCGACACGAAAAATATCAGATGACGACATGGCCGGGGTGGACCTCGGGGACGTGCTCCACATCCTCAACGGCAGCGAGCGGGTACAGCCTGCCACCCTCAAGCGCTTCGCTGAGCGGTTCGCCCGTTTCAATCTTCACCCCAAGGTGGTACGACCCTCGTACGGACTGGCGGAGTCAACGGTGTACGTGGCGACCCCCAGACCGGGAGATCCACCAAAACTCGTCCACTTCGAATCCGAGAAACTGTCCGCCGGCCACGCGAAGCGGTGCACAAGCGACGGCGGTACACCCCTGGTCAGCTACGGCGTGCCAGAGTCACCAACGGTGCGGATTGTCGATCCCGAGACCAGGATCGAGTGTCCAGCCGAAACGGTTGGGGAGATCTGGGTGCACGGCGCCAACGTGGCGATGGGCTATTGGCAGAAACCGCAACAGACAGAACGCACGTTCGGCGCAAGGCTTGTCGCCGCGCCGGCTGGCACCCCCGAAGAGCCTTGGCTGAGAACCGGAGATTTGGGCTTCTTCTGCGACGGCGAGCTGTTCATCGTCGGCCGGGACAAGGATCTCTTGGTCGTGTATGGGCGCAACCACTATCCCGATGACATCGAGGCGACGATCCAAGAGATAACGGGAGGCCGGGCAGCGGCGATAGCGGTCCCGGACGGTCGCACAGAGAAGCTTGTCGCCATCGTCGAACTCAAGAAGCGGGGCGATTCCCACGAGGGCGATTCCCACCCGGAGGTGATGGACAAACTCGGCATCGTCAAGCGTGAAGTCACCTCGGCGATATCGCGATCGCACGGCCTGAGCGTCGCGGATCTCGTTCTGGTAGCCCCGGGCTCGCTCCCCATCACCACAAGCGGCAAGGTCAGACGAGCGGCCTGTGTCGAACAGTACCGAAACCGTCAATTCACCCGCTTAGACGCTACGGGGGGATCCCAGCGCTGAGCAGATTCAAGAGCGGACGGTCAGACCGACCTTCTGGAATTCCTTGAGGTCGCAATAACCGGCCTTGGCCATCGATCGGCGCAGACCGCCGACCAGATTCAAGGTGCCGAACGGATCGTCGGACGGCCCGTTGAGGACCTGCCGCAGCCGCGGCCGCTCACCGACGGCGATCTGCAGCAACGCCCCGCGCGGCAACGACGGGTGCGCTGCGGCGGCCGGCCAGAACCACCCGCAGCCGAGCGCCTCGGAGCATTCGGCCAGCGGCGTGCCCAGCACCACCGCGTCGGCACCACAGGCGATGGCTTTGGCCAGCTCGCCGGAGGTGTGGATGTCGCCGTCGGCCAGCACATGCACGTAGCGACCGCCGGTCTCGTCGAGGTACTCGCGCCGTGCGGCGGCGGCGTCGGCGATCGCAGTGGCCATCGGCACGCTGATGCCCAACACCTCGTCGGTGGTGGTCACCCCTCTGGTGGAGCCGTATCCGACGATGACACCAGCGGCGCCGGTGCGCATCAGATGCAGCGCTGTGCGGTGGTCGAGCACCCCGCCGGCAACCACGGGAACGTCGAGCTCAGCGATAAAGGTCTTCAGGTTGAGCGGTTCACCGTCACTGGCCACGCGCTCAGCGGAAACGATCGCGCCATGGATGACGAGCAGGTCGATTCCGGCAGCAAGCAGCACCGGTGTCAGCGCCTGGGCATTTTGCGGGCTGACCCGCACCGCGGTGGTCACTCCGGCCTCGCGGATGCGGGCAACTGCGGCGCCAAGCAGGTCCGGGTTCAGCGGCGCCGCATGCAGCTCCTGCAGCAGCCGAATCGCCGCCGAGGGTTCGGGCTCCTTTTCGGCGGCCTCGACAAGCTGCGCGACCTTGGCCTCGACATCGGCATGCCGGCCGATCAGCCCCTCGCCGTTGAGCACGCCCAGCCCACCGAGCCGGCCGAGCTCAATTGCGAACTCCGGCGACACCAGAGCATCAGTCGGGTGTGCGACCACGGGGATCTCGAACCGGTAGGCATCCAGCTGCCACGCTGTCGACACGTCCTGCGACGAGCGGGTGCGGCGCGACGGCACGATACTGATCTCGCTGAGTTCGTAGGTGCGACGCGCAGCGCGGCCCATCCCGATCTCGACCATAATTCCGCTGTCAGCGTATGTAGTAGTTGGGCGCTTCGGCGGTCATGGCGACGTCGTGCGGGTGGCTCTCTTTGAGTCCGGCCGCCGTGATCCGGACGAACTGCGCCTGCTGCAGAACCTCGATGGTCGGCGAGCCGGTGTAGCCCATCGCCGCGCGCAGACCGCCGGTCAGCTGGTGAATCACCGACGACAGCGGACCGCGGAACGGCACCCTGCCCTCGATCCCCTCGGGTACCAACTTGTCCTCGGAGAGCGCGTCGTCGGCGAAGTAGCGGTCTTTGGAATACGACTTCGCCCCGCCCCGGCCTTGCATAGCGCCCAGCGACCCCATGCCGCGATAGCTCTTGAACTGCTTGCCGTTGACGAAAATCAGCTCACCGGGCGCTTCGGCGGTGCCGGCCAGCAACGAGCCCAGCATGGCCGTCGACGCGCCGGCGGCCAGCGCCTTGGCGATATCGCCGGAGTACTGCAGTCCCCCGTCGGCGACGACCGGCACGCCCGCCGGTCGGCACACCGCGACGGCCTCCAGGATCGCGGTGATCTGCGGTGCGCCGACGCCGGCCACCACCCGGGTCGTGCAGATCGACCCCGGTCCCACGCCGACCTTCACGGCGTCGGCACCGGCGTCGACCAGGGCCGCGGCCGCAGACCTGGTGGCGACATTGCCGCCGATCACCTCGACCCGGTCGCCGACTTCGGCCTTGAGTTTGCCGACCATATCGAGCACCAGCCGGTTGTGCGCGTGCGCGGTGTCGACAACCAGGACGTCCACCCCGGCGTCGACCAGCATCATCGCGCGGACCCAGGCATCGCCGCCGACGCCGACAGCGGCGCCCACCAGCAGCCGGCCGTCGCTGTCCTTGGTGGCCAGCGGGTGTTGTTCGGTCTTGACGAAATCTTTGACGGTGATCAGCCCGGTCAGCCGGCCGTGGCCGTCGACGACGGGCAGTTTTTCGATCTTGTTGCGGCGCAACAGGCCCAGCGCCGCGTCGGCGCTGACACCCTCCTGAGCGGTGATCAGCGGAGCTTTGGTCATCACCTCGGCGACCTGCCTGGACTGGTCGACTTCGAACCGCATATCGCGGTTGGTGATAATGCCGACCAGCGCACCGGAGTCATCGACCACGGGCAGCCCGGAGATCCGGAACCGGGCGCACAGCGCGTCGACCTGGGCCAAGGTGTTGTCCGGCCGGCAGGTGACCGGATCCGTGACCATGCCGGCCTCGGACCGCTTCACCATCTCGACCTGGCCGGCCTGTTCGGCAACTGGCAGGTTGCGGTGCAGCACACCCATGCCGCCCGCCCGGGCCATCGCGATGGCCATCCGCGACTCCGTGACGGTGTCCATCGCCGAGCTGACCAACGGCACCTTGAGCCTGATCTTCTTGGTGAGCTGGCTGGAGGTGTCCGCGGTGGCGGGCACCACATCGGAAGCCGCAGGCAGCAGCAAAACGTCGTCGAATGTCAGCCCCAGCATCGCCACCTTGTACGGGTTGTCGCCCCCGGTGGGCACCGGGTCACCTGCCAGGCCGCCGACGCGCACGTACGGACTGGCAACCAGGTCGGAGCTGTCTTCTAAGTGGGACATGCCACGGGACATCGGTGCGGCCCTTCATACGCATGCTTGGAGTGAGAAACCCATCCTATCGGCTCGCCGATCACCGGGACTCGCTTGTCCGGGCGTGCCGCCGGCACGGAACGGCACCGATGTCGACTGCTGGCGTTATCGCTGCCCGCCTGCGTAGGCTAGAGGCGTGCGCGACCACCTCCCGCCGGGTTTGCCGCCCGATCCGTTTGCTAACGACCCCTGCGACCCGTCGGCGGCGCTGGAAGCCGTCGAGCCAGGTCAACCCCTGGATCAGCAAGAGCGTATGGCAGTCGAGGCCGACCTGGCCGACCTGGCCGTTTACGAGGCTCTGCTGGCGCACAAGGGAATTCGCGGACTCGTGGTGTGTTGCGACGAGTGTCAGCAAGACCACTATCACGACTGGGACATGTTGCGTGCCAACCTGCTGCAACTGCTGATAGACGGCACGGTCCGCCCGCACGAGCCGGCCTACGACCCCGAACCTGATGCATACGTCACGTGGGATTACTGCCGGGGATATGCCGACGCCTCGCTCAACGAAGCGACGTCAGATGCCGAGGGCTATCACCGCCGTCACTGAGCGGCCCTTGTCTAGGGTGCCGGGCCTGGCGTCGCCGAAGACTCGGTGGATGTCTGGCCGTGATGCCGGCGCCGGCCCGAAGACGGAGTCGGCGACGAGCTCGAAGACGGGGTCGTGGACGAGCTAGGCTCCGGAGTGGTCGTGCTGGCCACCGTCGGAGGCTCGGTGGTCGGAGTGGATGACACGGCCGAAGTGGTCGATGCAGCCGGAGCGGTCGGCGGCTTCGTTTCGGACGCCGGGAGAATCCCCGAGGGCGGCGAGCTCGGCGGCAGCGTCGCGTTTGGGTCTCGCGACTCGACCCTCGTGTTCAGCAGATTCACCTGGTCCATCAGGTCTTGCCTGCGGTTCCCGTCGTTCATGGACTGCACGGTGCTGCTGACCTCAGCCAGCTGATTCTGGGCCTGAACCCATTGGCCTTGGTCGATCATTTGCTGAACCTTCGCCAGATCGGCCTTGGCAGACAACATGAGATGATCTTCGTTGACCCGCGGTTCGTCGAAGAACATCGCGTGCAGCCCGTACAGCATCTCGCCGGGACGGGCCTCGGCGACTACGGCACCGAACCCACTGAGCACCAGCAGCGTCGCAGCAACCGATCCGATTGCCGCCAGGCCGCGGCGAGCGCGCTGGCGGTCGGCTAGTCCGGTGCGCAGCGCGTCGACTGCCTCGTCCGACGAGACCAGTGCACTGGCCGGTGGCCACCTCAAGTCGTCGCGCCAGTCCTCCAGCAGGGTGGCCAGCGCGTCCTCGTGGGGATCGTCGAGATCAACCTGCTGGCGCTCGGCGAGCGCGTCGAGGAGCAGATCGGTGCGGGCCAACTCGTCCAAAGCCGGCTGATCGCCGAGGGCATAACCAAAATCAGGCATAGTCACCTGCCGCGACAATTTCGCCCTTGAGCCGCTGAAGTGCGCGGTGCTGGGCCACCCGGACCGCCCCCGTGGTGCTGCCGACGGCGGCGGCGGTCTCCCCGGCGCTAAGACCGACGACAACGCGCAGGATGAGGATCTCGCGTTGCTTGGCGGTCAAGATCTCAAGCAATTCGTTCATCCGGGTGACCGAATCGGCCTCGATCGCCAACTGCTCCGGACCGGCATCGGCCGACCGGCACTCGGGAACCGATTCGGCCGGGTAGGCAAGATCACGGCCGGCGGCCCGATGGGCGTCAGCGACCTTGTGGGCCGCGATGCCATACAGGAAGGCCAGGAACGGGCGTCCCCGGTCCCGGTAGCGCGGCAGCGCGGTTATAGCCGCCAAGCAAACCTCCTGTGCCACATCGTCAGCTGACAGGCCACTCCGCTCGATTGTGCCGACTCGCGCGCGGCAATATCGCACGACGATCGGACGGATGGTCTCCAGCACCTCCCGAAGCGCATTCCGATCTCCTGCCACGGCCTCCGCAACCACAGCGTCGAGACGTTCCCCTTGAATTGTCATCGACGGCGGTATCTCCAACGTTACGAACCAGACACATCACGGGCTAACTCACGCAATGACAATAACGGCCAAAAGGCCGTTTCAAGCGGAACGCCAGGTTCCACCGGCGCGCCGCACCTGGCCTGCGCAGACATCGCGAATTTCACGCAGTTCTTGTGCCGCGAATGTGACGCTTCCGATATCGATCAGCAAGCAAGCCAGCGCCCAGCGAAGCGGTATTAGTCCCAATCGGCCGGTAATGTCCAGCGCCGCCTCCGCGACCGCACGGGCGCGCTCGGTGCTGCCCGCGCTGCACAGGGCGGCGGCCAGCACCACGTCGCTTTTGACCCGGTGTCGAGCCGACGCGACGGCCATGGCCTGCGCCAGCTCAACCGCTTCCTCGGCATGGTGGACGGCGATTTCACGTTCGCCGGAGGCCATTGCCAACTCGGCGGCCACCCACTGCCGGCGCACCGCCAGCCGGTCCGCCACCTGGGCCGGCAACCGGGCCGGCCCCAACGCCGCATCCGCGCGAGTCAACAACGTCGCCGCAGCGGCGAAGCGGCCGACGCCGAGCGCGTCGGCCGCCAGCCCGATCAATGCATCAGCGCGAGCCTCGGGATCAGTGCCGGCCAGCGCCAGCGCACGACCGTCCCAACCCCGCGCGAGCGTGTGCCAACCGAGCTGACGCAGGAACGATCCCTGCGTGCTGTGCGCCAGCGAGACCAGCCGTGGGTCTGCAACGCTACGTCGCAGCACTGCCAGGTCGGCGTAGGCACTGCCGTAGCGACCCTGCCCACCGGACGCGACGGCCCGCAGCCACAGTTGGTGCGGTGTCCTCGCCGTAGGCAGCGGCCAGCTGCCGGGCTCGTTTCCGAAGGCGGCCGCGGCCAGTGTTCGTTCAATCATCGAAGTGTGACGAGTTTCAATCACGTTGATAGCAGACGTCATTAGTAAAAAGTGTGTGGTCCCTGTGTTACCGAAACATTACCCAGGGCCACCTGGCCCTAATTACGACTACCCGGCCAAACACCTCTGAGCTGGGAAATCCGGCATCGAACGGCTTCCCGTTAGCACGCTTCGAGTTCCGGAAATGCGTCACAGATGAACGGCGAGTTAATTCTGTTGCAACGCTTAGACATTCATCCGGAGAGCGCGGCTATTGACTGTATTTCGGTAGCCCCCCTAACGTCTAAGGTTGACGGGTAGTCATCGGTGACGCCACTCCAATTAAGTTGCACACTCGCGCAGTCGCGAACCCGACCTCCACTTGGGCGTGCAGTGCAGAGAGGGAATAAGCCATGCCACAGCCGGAGCAGCTACCTGGACCCAATGCCGACATCTGGAACTGGCAATTGCAAGGCCTGTGTCGCGGTGTCGATTCGTCGATGTTCTTCCATCCCGATGGCGAGCGAGGCCGTGCCCGCATGCAACGCGAACAGCGCGCCAAGGAGATGTGCCGGCGTTGCCCGGTGATCGAGGAGTGCCGTTCCCATGCGCTGGGTGTCGGCGAGCCGTACGGCGTTTGGGGCGGCCTGTCCGAATCCGAGCGCGACCTACTCCTCAAGGGCGACATCGGCCGTACCCGCGGTATCCGCCGCACGGCTTAAACGGTTCGACCCCCGCGTGTTCGGCGGGGGTCGACCGTTTCAGTAACCGTCAGTGAGCGTGACCGTGGTGGTGGTCGTGCTCGTCCGCCTTGGCAGGCTTCTCGACAATTGCGGTCTCGGTGGTGAGCACCATCCGGGCCACCGAAGCCGCGTTGAGCACCGCTGACCTGGTGACCTTGACCGGGTCGACGATGCCGTCAGCGGCCAGGTCTCCGTAGCTCAGTGTGTTCGCGTTCAGTCCGTGCCCGGCGGGCAGCTCGCTGACCTTGTTGACCACGACCGAGCCGTCCAGCCCGGCGTTGGTGGCAATCCAGTACAGCGGTGCACTCAGGGCCTCGGAGAACACGTCGACGCCCACTGCCTCGTCGCCTGTCAGCGACGCGCGCAGTTCCTTCAGCGCCTTGCGGGCCTGGATAAGCGCGGATCCACCGCCTGCGACGATGCCTTCCTCGACGGCGGCCTTGGCGGCCGCGACGGCATCCTCGACGCTTTCCTTACGCTCCTTGAGCGCGGTCTCGGTGGCGGCGCCCACCTTGATGACGGCCACCCCGCCGGCCAGCTTGGCCAGCCGCTCCCCAAGCTTTTCGCGATCCCATTCAGAGTCGCTGTTGTCGATCTCGGCGCGCAGGTGCTTGATGCGGTTGGCGACCGCTTCCGCCGAGCCGCCGCCGTCGACGATGATGGTGTCGTCCTTGGTGACCACAACGCGCCGGGCAGTACCCAGCACGTCGGTGCCCACCTCTCGCAGCAGCAGGCCGGCGTCGGGATTGACCACCTCACCGCCCGTCACCACCGCCAGATCCTCAAGGAATGCTTTGCGTCGGTCGCCGAAGTACGGCGACTTGACCGCGACCGCTTTCAGCGTTTTGCGAATGGAGTTGACGACCAGGGTCGCCAGTGCCTCGCCCTCGACGTCTTCGGCGACGATCACCAGCGGCTTGCCTGATTCGGCGACCTTCTCCAGCAAGGGCAGCAGGTCGGGCAATGAGCTGATCTTCTCTTGGTGCAACAGGATCAGCGGGTCCTCGAGCACGGCCTCCTGGGAGTCGAAGTCGGTCACGAAATACGCCGACAGGAAGCCCTTGTCGAAGCCGACGCCCTCGGTGAACTCCAGCTCGGTGCCCAGCGTCGAGGATTCTTCGACGCTGACCACGCCGTCGTGGCCGACCTTGCTCATGGCCTCGCCGACCAGCTCACCGATCTGCTCGTCGCGCGAGGAGACCGTCGCCACCTGCGCGATGGCCTCCTTACCCGACACCGGGGTAGCCGACGCGAGCAGCGCCTCGGACACCGCGTCCGCGGCTTTGCCGATTCCCGAGCCGAGCGCGATCGGGTTGACGCCGGCCGCGACCAGTCGCAGGCCGCCCTTGATCAGCGCTTGCGCCAGCACAGTCGCAGTGGTGGTGCCATCGCCGGCGACGTCGTTGGTCTTGGTGGCTACCGACTTCACCAGCTGGGCGCCCAGGTTTTCGAAGGGGTCTTCCAGGTCGATCTCACGCGCGACGGTGACGCCGTCGTTGGTGATCGTAGGCCCGCCGAACGCCTTGGCCAGCACCACATGGCGACCGCGCGGCCCCAGCGTCACCCGTACCGTGTCGGCGAGCTTGTTCATGCCCGCTTCCATGGCGCGACGCGCGGTTTCGTCGTACTCAATCAGTTTGCTCATCAGGCTCCTTCAGGCCCCAGCACGCATACCGCCCCGGAAATCACCCGCGGTTGAGCACGGGGATCGCCGGGGCGGAACACGATTACTTGGATACGACAGCCAACACGTCGCGTGCCGACAGGATCAGGTATTCCTCGCCGTTGTACTTGATCTCGGTGCCGCCGTACTTGCTGTAGATGACGGTGTCACCCTCTGACACGTCCAGCGGGATCCGCTTCTCGCCGTCCTCGTCCCACCGGCCGGGGCCGACTGCGACGACGGTGCCCTCCTGCGGCTTCTCCTTGGCGGTGTCAGGAATGACCAGACCGGACGCGGTCGTGGTCTCGGCCTCGTTGGCCTGCACGAGAATCTTGTCCTCGAGTGGCTTGATCTTCACCTTCGCCACGATTGGAGCCCTCCACTAGTTAGATCGGGTTCGGGGCCTTCGCCCCGACCAGAGTTGGCGGTCGGTCCGGGGCTTGCCCCGAACCGTCCGAATTACCAGGTGATTCGGCATTCGTCCGTGCCCTCGCGCCGTCGTCGCGGGTGCCGACACAGGGGTTGTCCGATTGCCACCTAGCACTCTATACATGAGAGTGCTAGCACTCAAGCGCACCCCGCTGCTTCCCCCCTGACTTGCCCTTTTACCACCGGCAGACCCGGGTCGCTGGACACGTCCAGCGGTGACGGCGGCGCTGCCGCGGCCACCAGATGTGCGGCGAAAGCCGCGATCATCGCCCCGTTGTCGGTGCACAGCCGGGGCTTGGGGATCCGCAGCGTCAGACCTGCCTCGGCGCAGCGTTGCGTGGCCAGCTCCCGCAGCCGCGAGTTCGCGGCCACTCCCCCCGCGATCAGCAGGGTCGACACGCCGTGCCCGGTTGCCGCACGCACCGCCTTCATGGTCAGCACGTCGGCGACGGCTTCCTGGAACCCGGCAGCGATATCGGCCGTGACCGCGTCCGGATGGCTTTCCACATACCGCGCGACGGCGGTTTTGAGCCCGGAGAAGCTGAACGCGTACGGGTCATCGGCCGGGCCGGTCATGCCCCGCGGGAACATGATGGCGTCCCGGTCACCGGTGCGGGCCAGGTCGTCGAGCACCTTGCCGCCCGGGTACCCCAAGCCCAGCAGCCGCGCCACTTTGTCATAGGCCTCGCCGGCGGCGTCGTCTACGGTGCTGCCCAGCTCGATGATCGGCTCGCCGAGCGAACGCACGTGCAAAAGGTGCGTATGCCCCCCGGACACCAGTAGCGCCACACACTCGGGTAGCGGTCCGTGTTCGTACACGTCGGCGGCCAGGTGCCCGCCCAGGTGGTTCACGGCGTAGAACGGCACCCCCCAGGCAGCTGCATACGCCTTGGCCGCAGCCACGCCGACCAACAAGGCGCCGGCCAGCCCGGGCCCGATGGTGGCGGCGACTATGTCAGGTTGTTTCAAGCCGGCCGCCGCCAGCGCGCGGCGCATGGTGGGACCGAGCGCCTCCAGGTGGGCCCGTGAGGCAATCTCGGGGACCACGCCGCCGAACCGGACGTGCTCGTCGACGCTGGAAGCCACCTCGTCAGCCAACAACGTCACGGTGCCGTCGGCGTCGAGGCGCGCGATGCCGACACCGGTTTCATCGCAAGAGGTTTCGATGGCCAAGATGATCTTGCCGCCCGTCAAAGCGCCTCCCGCCGCATCGTGTAGGCGTCGGCGCCGCTGACTCGGTAGTAACGCCGGCGCAGACCGATCTGCTCGAATCCCACGCTGCGGTACAGCGCGATGGCCACCTCGTTGTCGGTGCGGACCTCCAGGTAGACGACACCGCCCTCGGCGAAGCCCAGCAGCTCGTCGAGCAGCCTGCGGCCGATGCCCTGTCCCTGGCATGCCGGGTCCACGCCGATGGTGTGCACCTCGTATTCGAACGGCGGTGTGCGGCCCAACCGCGAGATACCCGCGTAACCGACCAGCGTGCCGGCGATGCGCGCGCCCACGTAATGGTTGTGGGTGCTGGCCAGTTCGCGGTTGAACGCCGCCGCCGGCCACGGGTCGTCGCCGTCGAACAGCTGTGCTTCCAGCCGGGCGCACCGCTCGGCGTCGGCGGGCATCAACGCGCCGATGGTCACGGACTCGCTGCAGGCGGTCATCGGCAGGCAGCCATGGGCTTGGCATCGGGCCTGCGCAGATACAACGCGACCAGCGGCGCCGGGTTGTCGGACCAGTCGTACACCGCGGCTACCAGGCCGGCCGGAGTCGGGTAGACCGGCTCACACCGTGGCAGGTTGAACAGCGCCGCGTGGTCAGGCGAGCCGGCCACCGCCCGCGCCGTACCGGGGTCGACGTCGGCCGGGGCGTTGACCGCCGGACCGTCGGTGCGGACTCCGTCGCGGTAGCGAGCCCAGTAGACCTCGCGCCGGCGGGCGTCGGTGACCACCAGCGTGTCGCCGGTGGTTCGCACACCGATGGCGTCCAGGCTGCACACGCCATGCACCGGGATGCCCAGCGCATGCCCGTACGCGGCGGCGGTCGCCATACCGGCCCGCAGACCGGTGAACGGGCCGGGACCACAGCCCACCACGACTGCGTCGAGATCGGCCATCGCCAGCTCGGCGTTGGCGAGCGCGGCCAGCACGTTTGGAGTGAGCCGCTCGGCGTGTGCCCGCGCATCGACGGTGACCCGCTCGGCCAGCACGGCGCATTCGGTGCCATGCAGCCGCACGACGCCCGCCGTCACCGCCGGGGTGGCGGTGTCGATGGCGAGGATGAAGCTCATGAACCACCCCTGGTACAGGCCCACTGCCAGGTCGCGATCCGCGCGTCGGAGTGGCTGACCCGCTCGAGACGGATGTCGAGGTGTCGCTCGGAGAGACGTTCGACCAAGCCCTCGCCCCACTCCACTACGACGACTGCGTCATCAAGATCGGTGTCGAGGTCCAACGAGTCGAGCTCACCCAGCAGATCGGCACCGCGGTGGTCCAGCAGCCGGTAGACGTCGACGTGGATCATCGCCGGCGTGCCGGGGCGCCGTGGCGGGTGCACCCGCGCCAGCACGTACGTCGGTGACGTGACCGGGCCCTCGACGTCCATCGCCGCGGCAATACCCTTGGCCAGCACGGTCTTTCCGGCGCCGAGAGGTCCGGAGAGCACCACCACGTCGCCCGCACGCAGCTGCTCACCCAACCGGGACCCCAGCGCCACAGTGTCTTCGACGCGCGGCAGCGTCGCTGTGCCCGATCTCTCAGCCACGGCGCCGGAACCGCTCACGGAACCGCCGGAACCACAGCGCCCTCCTGCCCGGAATGGCCCGGTTGACCAGCCGGACCAGCCCGTCGTTGATGTCATCGGGCTTTTCCAGCAGCGCCAGGTGACTTGCCCCGGTGACGATGACCAGTTCGGATTGCGGCAGCGAGGCCGCCATCTTTCTCGAGTATTCGTCCGGGGTGATCAGGTCGTGGTCACCGCATGCGATAAGGGTCGGGATCCGCAGCAACGTCCACAGCCCAGCGGTTTCGTCGTGCACTTCCAGGGCGTGCAGGAAGCCCACCAGGGTGGGGATCGGGGTGCCGTTCATCATCCGCTGGGAGAACGCGTCCAGGCTCCGGCTGACCTGTAGGTCGCTGAAGGACGCGGCCCGCAGAACCGGGCCGATCAGTGACCGTGACACGTTGCGGCCGCGGTGCATCAGCTTGGGGGCAGACCGTGCGGTGAACCGGAGCGCTTCCAGCGCCGGGTTTTTCAGGATCTCGCCCAGCGGCGACCGCGTAACCCCCTCGGCGGCAGTGGAAATCAGCGCCACACCAACGATCCGGCGTCCGTAGAGGTCCGGGTACTGCCGGGCATGTGACAACACCGTCATGCCGCCCATCGAATGGCCGACCAACACGATCCCCCCGCGCGGCGCGATCACTTTCAGGACGGCTTCCAGGTCTTTGCCCAATTGGGTCAGCGTGTAGGTCTCGGGCGCGCCGTCTCCAGACCGGCCGTGTCCGCGCTGGTCGTAGAAGACCATGCGCACGCTCGGTCCCCATCGCTCGCCGAGCCGCATCCGCTGAAAGTGGAAGGCGCCCATACGTAGACAGAATCCGTGAACAAAGACCACGGTCACCGGAGCGTCCACCGGGCCGACCTCGCGCACCGCCAGCGGGACCCCGTCGGGCGTGGTCACCACGAAGCTGCGGTCGTCGTACAGTCTCTCGAAATCCTCATCGACATAAGGGTCTTCGCGGGAGGTGGCGCGCCGGCTCATCGAGTGGCGGGCCGAAGCTCCGACGATCGCGGCGACCGCGGTCAGCCCGGCGCCTCCCGCAAGCCAAGCCCTGCCCCTCCTGCGCCTGCGGGTCTCTTCACCGCTCAACGGTTTCGGCCTCGCGGTAGGTCCTGGTGATGCGCCCTCGGGGGCTGGTGACCACTTCGTAGTGGATGGTGTCGAGCAGATCGGCCCAATCCTGTGCGGTGGGTTCGCCTCTGGTGCCGGGCCCGAACAGGATCGCCTCGTCACCCTCGGCAACATCGACCTGCCCGGGACCCAGGTCGACGACGAACTGGTCCATGCAAATCCGCCCGACGCTGGGCCGCCGCCTACCGTTGATCAGCACATCCAGGCGCCCGCCCAGCGAGCGGAACACGCCGTCTGCGTAGCCGATCGGCAGCAGCCCCAGATTGGTGTCGCGTTCCGCGATCCAGGTGTGTCCATAAGACACGCCCTCGCCGGCACGAATCGATTTCACCAGCGCAACAGCGCATTTCACCGTCATCGCCGGCATCAGCCCCATGTCACCCAGCTTAGGCACGGGGCTGAGACCGTACACTGCGATACCGGGCCGCACCAGGTCGAAAGCCAGGTCGGGACGCGACATCGTGGCCGACGAATTCGCCAGGTGCGCCAGCTCGAACCGCACCCCCTGGTCACGCGCCTGCGCCAGAAAGACGGCGAACCGTTGGGCCTGAACGTCGTTGATGGGATTGTCAGGCTGGTCGGCGTACACCATGTGCGACATCAGCCCCCGCAGCCGGATGGCGTCCTCGGCGACGGCTTGGCGCAGTGCGGTCAGCATCGAGGGGTATTGCGCCGCGGCGACACCGTTGCGGTTCAGTCCGGTGTCGACCTTGACCGTCACCGTCGCCGTGCGGCCGGTCCGGCGCACCGCGTCCAGCAGCTCGCCGAGCCGGCGCACCGAGGATACGGCGATCTCCACGTCGGCCAGCAGCGCGGGCCCGAAGTCGATGCCGGGCGGATGCAGCCAGGCCAGCACCGGTGCGGTGATGCCGTCAGCGCGCAGTGCGAGTGCCTCGTCGACGGTGGCGACACCCAGCTCGGCCGCACCGGCGGCTAACGCTGCACGGGCGACGCGGGTGGCCCCGTGGCCATAGCCGTCGGCCTTGACGACAGCCATCACCTGCGCGCGGCCGGCGTGCTCGCGCAGCACCCGCACGTTGTGCTCAATAGCACCCAGATCCACCACGGCCTCGGCGAGGACGCCCGGCGTCTGGGATATCGGCGTCACGGCCAATTAAGTCGTGCTCCCAACCGTCTATCGTCAGTTCGCTGCCGATATTCTCCCAGAGCCACGCGTCTGCTCAATTGCCCGGCTCTCCCCCTGGCCGCTACGCGGCTGGAGGTGCCCCCACCTCACGCCGCTTCGCGGCGCGCATCGTCGCCGAGCGTTAGTGCGCGAAGTGCTGGGCGTCGTAGTGCCCGCCGGGCTTGAGTTTGTCCAGTGTGGCCAGTGCATTTCTGGCGTCGTCGTGCAGCGCCCGTGCCAGGTCGGCAGAGAGCCCTTCCCGCACCACGACGCGCAGCACGGAGACGTTGGTGGCGTTGTCGGGCATGGTGTAGGCGGGCACCTGCCACCCGTAGGTCCGTAGCTCGTGGGAGACGTCGAACTCGGTGTAGCCGCGATCTTTGGCGAGCCGGAAGCTGACCACCGGGATCGCCGAACCGTCCGAGATCAGCTGGCAGTGGTCATTGTCACGCAGCTGCTCACCCAGCCACCGCGCAGTCAGCGACAAGGTCTGCATGACCTTGGTGTATCCGTCGCGGCCCAGCCGCAGGAAGTTGTAGTACTGGCCGACCACCTGGTTGCCGGGGCGGGAGAAGTTCAGCGTGAAGGTCGGCATGTCGCCGCCCAGGTAATTGACGCGGAAGACGAGCTCGTCGGGCAGATACTCGCCGCTGCGCCACACGACGAATCCGATGCCGGGGTAGGTCAGCCCGTACTTGTGGCCGCTGACGTTGATCGACACCACCCGGGGCAACCGGAAATCCCACACCAGTTCGGGATGCAAGAACGGCACCACAAAGCCCCCGCTGGCGGCGTCGATGTGCACCGGAACGTCCACACCCCCGCCGGCTGCCAGTTTGTCCAGCGCGGCGCAGATCTCGGCGACGGGCTCGAGTTCGCCGGTGTAGGTGGTGCCCAGGATGGCCACCACTCCGATGGTGTCTTCGTCGACGGCCTCGATGACCTGTTCGGGGGTGATGACGTAGCGGCCCTCCTCCATGGGCAGATAGCGCGGTTCGACATCGAAGTAGCGGCAGAACTTCTCCCAGACGACCTGAACATTGGAGCCCATCACTAGGTTGGGGGTACGCCCTTCCCAACCTTTACCGACCTTTTGCCGCCAGCGCCATTTCATGGCCAGGCCGCCCAGCATCACCGCCTCGCTGGAGCCGATGGTGGATACTCCGCAGGCGCTCGAGGGGTCGTCATCCCGCAGGTGGTCTGCATGAAACAGGTCGGCCACCATACATACACACCGCTGCTCAATGGCGGCGGTGGCCGGATATTCGTCCTTGTCGATCATGTTCTTGTCGAAGGTCTCGGCCATGAGTTTCCCGGCCTCGGGATCCATCCAGGTGGTGACGAAAGTGGCCAGGTTCAGCCGCGAACTGCCATCGAGCATCAGCTCGTCGTGGATGAATCGGTAAGCGGCCTCCGGATCCATCGACTCCTCAGGCAGCCGCAATGCGGGTACCGGCGCGGTGAACATGCGGCCGGTGTAGGCGGGGGCGATCGCATGCGCGGGCACGGACGGGTGACTGCGGGACACGGCGGATCCTTTCGTTGTGGGCTGGGTGCTACAGGGCGGCCAGGGCGGCCCGGATGTGCGGGACGATTCGGGACGACGACGTCGGCGCCTCACCGGGCCCCGGGTCGGCGGCCGACAGCGCTGCCGCGCGCGCGTGCACGAAGGCCGCGGCCGCGGCCGCCTCGGCTGCCGGCAGCCCCGCCGCCAGCAGCGCGCCGATCATCCCGGACAGCACGTCGCCGGACCCGGCGGTGGCCGCCCAGGACTGCCCGGCCGGATTCAGGTACACCGGGCCGCCGGGGTCAGCGATGACGGTGACATTCCCCTTGAGCAGCACGGTGGCGCCGAACGCATCGGCCAGCTTGCGGCAGGCGCCGACGCGGTCGTCCCCTGGCGGACCCCCGGCCAGCCGGGCGAATTCGCCCGCGTGCGGAGTCAGCACCGTCGGCGCGTTGCGGTTGACCACCAGATCGGGGTGAGCCGCCAGCATGGTCAGCCCGTCGGCATCGACGATCACCGGCAGGTCGGTGCCCAGCGCGAACCACAACGCGGCGGCCCCGGTGTCATCGGTGCCCAGCCCGGGCCCGACGACCCAGGCCTGCACCCGCCCGGCCGCTGCCGGGGCGGACGACGCGATCACCTCGGGCCAATGCGCGAGTACTTCGGCGTGCGCGCCGCCGGCGTAGCGGACCATGCCGGACGTGGCCGCGACGGCGGCACCGGTGCACAGCACCGCCGCGCCCGGATACGTCGACGAGCCGGCCAGCACACCGGTCACGCCCTGGGTGTACTTGTCGTCGTTCGGACCGGGCACCGGCCAGCGCGCGGCCACATCGGCGGCCCCGAAACCCAGCATGTCGGTGTCCGGCAGGTCGAGCCCGATATCGACCAGCGCCACGCGACCGCAGTCGGCGAGCGCGTGCACGGGTTTGAGCCCGCCGAAGGTGACGGTCAGCGCGGCGTGCACAGCGGGGCCGCTGATCGCTCCCGTCGCCACGTCGACGCCGCTGGGGATGTCGACGGCGACCACCGGGATCACCGCGGCCGCGACGCTGGCGAACACCTCGGCCGCCGCCGGCCGCAACGGCCCCGAACCGGATATGCCGACCACCCCGTCGATGACGAGATCGGTTGCCGCCGAGACGCTCTCCACGATGCGACCACCGGCTTTCGTGAACGCCGCCAGCGCCTTGCGGTGGGTATGGTCCGGGTTGAGTAGCACCGCGTCGGCGGCCGCACCGCGACGGCGCACGAAGGTCGCCGCCCACAGCGCATCACCGCCGTTGTCGCCTGAGCCAACGACCGCGCACACCCG
This sequence comes from uncultured Actinomycetota bacterium, assembly GCA_963728815.1. GTDB lineage: Bacteria > Actinomycetota > Actinomycetes > Mycobacteriales > Mycobacteriaceae > Mycobacterium. Next base: position 41,672 of record CAVSLH010000001.1, on the reverse strand, counting down.
GCGGCCGGCGACCCCGCCCGTGCGGGCGGTCAGCTCGCGGATGATCTCGGTGGCCAGCCCGAAGGCCGCGCGTCTCATCAGCGCACCGTCGGGCAGGCTGGCCAGCAGGGGGGCTTCGGCCTCGCGGATCGCTTCTACGGAGTAGTAATGCCGCATCAGCCCGTATGCTCCTCCGCTCGCAGCCGATCCTGCCCGCGCTCACCAACATTACGTGTCCCGGTGGACGGGTACAGTCGGTGTCGGCTCGATTAAACAGGCTAAATACCTGGCGGCTGCTGATGACGAGATAGGGGGGCGGACGTGGCACGGACCGACGACGACACCTGGGACCTGGCCACCAGCGTGGGAGCCACCGCAACCGGTGTCGCGGTGGGACGCGCTCTGGCCAGCCAGGGCGACAACCCGCTTATCAATGACCCGTTCGCCGCGCCGCTGGTTCGCGCGGTGGGGGTGGACTTCTTCACCCGACTGGTCAGCGGCGAGTTGGATCCCACACAGGTCGACGACAACGGCGGGTGGGGGATGGCGCGAATGCGCGACATGATGGCTATCCGCACCCGATTCTTCGACGACTTCTTTATGGCGGCAACCAACCAAGGGGTCCGCCAGGCGGTGATTTTGGCGTCCGGGCTCGACGCCCGCGCCTACCGGCTGCCGTGGCCGGCAGGAACCACCGTCTACGAGATCGACCAGCCGCAGGTTATCGAGTTCAAGACCAAAACATTGGCCGACCTGGGCGCCACTCCCACAGCTGACCGGCGGGCGGTGGCCATCGATCTGCGCCATGACTGGCCGGCCGCGCTGAAGGGTGCTGGTTTTGATCCCACCCAGCCCGCTGCGTGGAGCGCCGAAGGCCTGATGCCGTTCCTGCCGCCCGAGGCGCAGGACAGGTTGCTTGACAACATCACCGTGCTGAGCGCAGCGGGAAGCCAGCTGGCCACCGAGAACCTGCCGAACGCGAGCCAGGCTGTGCCGATGATGGCGGCCCGCATGCGCGAGGTCACCGATCGTTGGCGCGAACACGGCTTCGACGTCGAGATGACGGACCTGTGGTATCCCGGCGATCGCACCGAAGTGCTCGAATACCTGGGCACCCGCGGATGGCAGACAGCCGCTACCAGCATGGCGGAACTGTTTGCCGCCCATGGCCTTTCACTGCAGACCGACGGCGAAGAAGAGGCGGCGATGTTGGCCTCGCGGGCCTACGTCACCGCCATCCGAACCTGATCCTGTCAGGCCGAAGCCTCGCGCCTGCCGCGTCTGCGCAGCACGTCGCGGAGTCGCGCCGGATTAATCGGACGGCCTTCGCGGTGCCGGGCCATCGGGTAGAAGCAGAGGCCGATCAGGATCGAGCTGAAGTGACCGATCGCGGTGAAGTTCAGGTCATTGAGGTCTATCCGGGTGAGCGGGAAACCAAAGATGACGAGCAGGATCGCAAGATAGCCCCATCGCCACGGCGACGCGATGTGATACGTGAGCATCGCCATCACCCCGACGAGGAAGTAGCTGACCCCGATGTCGCGAGCGTGCATCAGCTTCTGGGGCGCATCGTGATAATCGATCGCCAGCTTGAGCAGGCCCTCGCTGATATACGTAGCGCCGACGTGCGCAGTCAATCCCACAGTGAGCCAACGCAAGTGGCCAAGCCAATGCTCGGCGGGCGCGAGAAACAGGGTGAACAGCACAAGGTACGGTGCCCAGTATTTACCGTCGATCCAGAACAAGCTGTAAATCAGCACTTCCAGCGGATCTTTTAACAAGTGGTGGATGTTGGTGGAGCCGTCGAGGACCACGACGTGGTACTCCCGCCTAGTGAGATGGCGCTGGATAATCGTCGTGATCAGCAACACGGTCAGCCACGCGTACGTCAACGGCGCGCTGCGGACGTATCGCCACGCAGCGGTCAGCCAGGCTTTCGGACGCGATTGGCCGGATGGGCTTCCCACAAGACATATCTTGCCCCGCGCTAACTCCGTCAGGCTGACGGCTCGCGGGAAAGGAGTCGCCGGAAAGTGGCTTTCAGTTTCGCTGGATTCACTGACGGGCCCGCGCGCTCGGGCCATCGGATAGAAGGCCAGACCGATGAGTATCGAGGTGAAGTGTCCGATCGCGGTGAAGCTCAGCTCGATGCGATCCATCGTGATCAGCGGAAAACCAAAGATGATGAACAGCACCGCAAGACAGCCCCAGCGCCACGGTCGCGCGATGTGATAGGTAAGGACGGCCATCACGCCCATGAGGAAGTAGCTGACCCCGATGTCGGTAGCACGCACCAGCTTTTCCGACGCGACGTGTTCTTCGATCGGGAAGTAGAGCAGGCCTTCGCTGATATAGGTAGCAAGGATGTGGGAAGTCAATCCCACAGCGAGCCAACGCAGATGGCCAAGCCAATGCTCGGCCGGCGCGAGGAACAAGGTGAACTGCAGCAGGTACGGTTCCATACTCGTGGATGTTGGTGGAACGGTGCAGCAGCACCACGTGCAACTGCTTTCCGGTGAGTTGGTTCTGGATGATCGTCGTGATCGCCAACACGACCAGCCAGCCGTAGGTCATCGGCGCGCTGCTGACAAAGTGCCACACCGCGAGCCCCAAGCTTCGCAGTCGTGCCGCCACCGATGCGTCTGCCAGGGCGTCCACCTTCGCATGCCTGGCGTTGCGCCCTACAACACCGGCGATGCATCGGTCATGCGCCGGCTATGCGCAGTTATTCGACGGTGACTGACTTGGCCAGATTCCGCGGCTTGTCGACGTCGTAACCGCGGGCCTGCGCCACCGACGCGGCGAACACCTGAAGCGGGATGGTCGACAGCAGCGGCTGCAAAAGTGTTGACACCGCGGGGATTTCGATCAGATGATCGGCGTAGGGACGCACGGTGTCGTCGCCCTCCTCGGCGATCACGATAGTCACCGCGCCGCGGGTCTGGACCTCCCGGATATTGGACAGCAGCTTGGCGTGCAGCGTGGCCGCCCCCTTGGGGGAGGGCATGACGACGATGACCGGCAAATCGTCTTCGATCAGCGCGATTGGGCCGTGCTTGAGCTCGCCGGCGGCGAACCCCTCGGCGTGCATGTAGGCCAATTCCTTGAGTTTCAGCGCGCCTTCCAGCGCCACCGGGTAGCCGACATGGCGACCCAGGAACAGCACGGTCGTCGACTGGGCGAACCGGTAGGCCAGGTCGGCCACCGGCTCGATCCCCGCGATTACCCGCGCCACCAGGTCTGGCATCGCTTCCAGCTCGCGGTACTCGCGCTCCACCTCGTCCGGGTACTTGGTGCCGCGGGCTTGCGCCAACGCCAGGCCGAGCAGGTAGTTGGCGGTTATCTGGGCCAGAAAGGTTTTCGTTGAGGCCACGCCGATCTCCGGGCCGGCACGGGTGTACAGCACCGCATCGCACTCGCGCGGGATCTGGGAGCCGTTGGTGTTGCAGATCGCCAGCACCTTTGCCTTCTGCTCCTTGGCGTGCCGGACCGCTTCCAGGGTGTCCGCGGTTTCACCGGACTGCGAGATGGCCACTACCAGGGTGCTGCGGTCCAGTACCGGGTCTCGGTACCGAAATTCGCTGGCGAGCTCCGCTTCCACCGGCAGCCGCGTCCAGTGCTCGATGGCGTATTTAGCGAGCAGCCCGGAGTGGTAGGCGGTGCCGCAGGCGACCACGAATACCTTGTCGATCTCACGTAGTTCCTGATCCGACAACCGCTGTTCGTCGAGCACGATCCGCCCGCCCACGAAATGCCCGAGCAGCGTGTCGGCCACCGCGGCTGGCTGTTCGGCGATCTCCTTGAGCATGAAGTACTCGTAGCCGCCCTTTTCGGCGGCGGCCAGGTCCCAGTCGATGTGAAATTCGCGAAAGTCGACATCTTCGTTGCCGTCGAAGTCGCTGATCCGGTAGCCGTCCGCGGTGATCACCACAGCCTGGTCCTGGCCGAGTTCGACCGCATGGCGGGTGTGTTCGATGAACGCGGCCACGTCGGAGCCGACGAACATCTCGCCGTCGCCGATCCCGAGCACCAGCGGCGTCGACCGGCGAGCGGCGACGATGGTGCCAGGCTCGTCGGCATTGGCGAACACCAGGGTGAAGTGGCCCTCCAGCCGGCGCAGCACGGCGAGCACGGAGCCGGCAAAGTCGCCGGCCGTTTCACCATGGCGATACGCCTGGGCCACCAGGTGTACCGCGACCTCGGTGTCGGTATCGCTGGCAAACTCCACGCCGGCCGTCTCCAGCTCACGGCGCAGGGCCACGAAGTTCTCGATGATGCCGTTGTGGACGACGGCGATCTTGCCGGCAGCGTCGCGGTGCGGGTGCGCGTTGCGGTCGGTGGGGCGCCCATGGGTGGCCCAGCGGGTGTGGCCCAGACCGGTTCTGCCGACCAGCGACGCCGGCGGCATTTCAGCCACCGCCGCCTCCAGATTGGCCAGCCGGCCGGCACGACGACGGACAGTGAGTTTGCCGTCCCCGTCGACCAGGGCGATTCCCGACGAGTCGTAGCCGCGGTACTCCATCCGGCGCAGCGCGTCCATGACGACCTCGCAGGCAGCGCCCTGCCCGACGTAGCCGACAATTCCGCACATAGCTGACCAGAGTAGTGCAGCCGTCGCCCAGTGGGGTTGGGTCAGTATTTCGGCTACCCACGTGCGGGTTCACGGTGTCGGACCCTTAGGGGAAGCACAACCGGGTGGTGATGCGGTCCGATCCATTTCAATTCATACCATCTTCCTAATCAACGGAAGCTTTTTTCACCTGATGTATTTCTGACGTTACCGATTACTTCATTGTGGCAACAAGGTGCGCGCTTAAACTTTGGCATGTCGGCAAGGCTGGCAACCACCGAGGAGTCAAGTGAACTGCGATATCGGCTTACCGACTAACGCCGTATACGCAGACCTGCTCGCGGCAAAGCGGCACCGGAGCCAGCGGAAAGGATAACGGTGTTGACGCTCGCCTGATCACGACTGCACAAGGTTTTGGAGCAACCGCAACAGGCGAATATTGTTGCAGCTCAATGGTTTCGCCGTGGCGGGTGATCGCTGCACAACCGCGCAACTCTTCTTTTGCCATCAGCTCTTTCAGCAGACATCAATGCCGATAGTCCAGCTACCCGGTAACCGCGTCGGGTGCTGTGCCACGGATTCTAGTGGCGCAAATATTCCGGGACACGCAAATGTAGCCAGGGAGTAACACGACAATGTCAGTCGCGAACTCAGCGCAGGCCGTGGCCGGGTCGGTCAATGTTAATAAGCGTTAATTCGAGACGCCGGCAGCGGGTCGCACGGGAAAAGGATGATTTTTGACCCTGCCCGCCCGCGCGCCATCTTCCAGGAGGGAATCATGACTGCTGTTCTGTACGACGATGTGGTGACGACAACACCCGTGCCAAGGCTGACGTTAGCGCCCGCGCCAAAGCAAGCAGCGAAGCGGCTTCATCGACCGCGGATCGACGCCGGGGGCGACCCATTGGTTGACGCGACTGCTCGTTTGCTGAGCATTCCGCTGCGTCATGTGTACGCGGTGCTCTGGCGTGTGGGGCTGATAGACGTCAGGGCCTAGCGGCAGACTGCCGGCCCAGGAGTCCGGGACCCGTCGCCTGCGGTGCGCTAACGTCGACGGGTGGCCCGCATCCGCAAGCTCGTCGCCGCTCTCAGCCGCCGTGGCCCGCATCGGGTTTTGCGTGGTGACCTGGCCTTTGCCGGGCTGCCAGGGGTCGTGTACACCCCGGAAGCGGGGCTGAACCTGCCCGGTGTCGCCTTCGGTCACGACTGGCTCACCGGTACCGCCCGCTATTCAGGTCTGTTGGAGCACCTGGCGTCGTGGGGCATCGTGGCCAGCGCTCCCGACACCCAGCGGGGTCTGGCGCCCTCGGTGCTCAATCTGGCCTTCGACATGGGTACTGCCCTGGACATCGTGGCGGGTGTGCGCCTCGGACCCGGCAATATCAGCGTGCACCCCGCCAAGCTCGGCGTTGTGGGCCACGGCTTCGGCGGATCGGCCGCCGTGTTCGCCGCCGCGGGAATGCCTGCCAAGCCGTCAGCGGTGGCGGCGATCTTCCCGACGTTCACGAGTCCCCCGGCGGCGCAGCCGGCCGCTTCACTGAAGGTCCCGGGTTTGATCTTGACCACACCCGGAGATCCGAAGACGTTGAATTCCAACGCCCTCTCGCTTTCCCGCGCGTGGGATGCGGCCACGCTGCGCATCGTCAGAAAAGCCGAAGCCGGGGGCCTGGTTGAGGGCCGGCGACTGACCCGGGTGATCGGGCTGGGCGGGCCGCACCGGGCGACGCAAAAAGCGGTGCGGGCGCTGCTGACCGGATATCTGCTCTATGCGCTCGCCGGGGACAAGACCTATCGCGACTTCGCCGATCCGGACGTGCAGCTACCCAAGACCGACCCGGTGGACCCTGAGGCACCACCGGTTACCCCTGAAGACAAGATCGTCGCGCTGCTGAAATAACGCGCCCCGCCGCGGCGCGCCGGCGTCATCGTGGTATCTGTCGTTGGTGCGCATCGGCATTGCCCTGGACTACTCGGGCGGCTTCCACGAAACCGTCGACCGCATCGTCGAACTCGAAAAGGTGGGTATCGACGTCGCCGTGGTGGCCGAGGCGTATTCCTTTGACGCCGTCAGCCAGCTGGGGTATCTGGCCGCCAAGACAAGCACCGTCGAGTTGGCCTCTGGGGTGTTTCCCATCTACATCCGCACGCCGTCGCTGCTGGCGATGACCGCCGCGGGTCTGGATTTCGTGTCCAACGGCCGATTCCGCCTCGGGATCGGCACGTCGGGACCGCAGGTGGTGGAGGGGTTTCACGGCGTCGAATTCGACGCCCCGTTGGGCCGCACCCGGGAAGTCGTGGAAATCTGCCGGCAGGTGTGGCGCCGGGAACGGCTGCAATACGCCGGCAAGCACTACCAAATCCCATTACCGGCGGATCGCGGAACAGGTTTAGGCAAAGCCCTTCAACTCATCAATCACCCTGTGCGCGAGCGTATTCCGATCACCATCGCGGCGCTGGGGCCGAAGAATGTCGAGCTGACCGCCGAGATCGCCGAGGGCTGGCAGCCGGTCTTCTTCTATCCGGAGAAGGCCGAGTCGGTCTGGGGTGAGGCGCTGGCGGCCGGCGCCGCCAAGCGGGATCCCGCACTGGGCCCGCTCGACGTCATGGTGCACGCGTCGCTGGCCATCGGCGACGGCGTCGATGAGCGGCTCGCGTGGACCAAGCCGCAACTGGGCCTCTACATCGGCGGAATGGGCGCCAAGGGCCGGAATTTCTACCACAACCTGGCGACGCGTTATGGGTTCGGCGAGGTGGCCAACCGGATTCAGGAGCTGTACCTGGCCGGCCGCAAGCGTGAGGCCATCGACGCTGTGCCCGACGAATTGGTGCGTGGGATCTCGCTGATCGGCCCGCGCGGATTCATCGCCGAACGCCTGGCCGCCTTCGCCGACGCCGGTGTGACAACACTGTTGGTAAGCCCGATGACGACCGACCCCGCCGAATCCATGCGCTATGTCGAGCAACTACTACAGCTGCGGCCTGCCTGAACCGTCATTGCCCTGCCTTCGGAAGCTCGTCGGCGGCGATCTCACACGGAGTTGATCCACTGGCGGGCAGCGCGGCAGCCGGCGGCGGCGCGGCCACGGGTGGCGGCACAGCGGCCGGTGGCGGCCCGTCGACCGGCGGTAGGGCCGCCGGTTGCGGCCCATCAACCGGTGGCGGCCCGGCAGCCGGTGGCGGCCCGTCGACCGGCTTAGCCTCCTCGGCCTCTATGGTCTCCATCTCTTCGGGTTCTTCCAGCTCGGCATCGGACTTGTCGTCATCGTCGGCATTGTCGTCGGGGTCGAAAGGATCCTCGGTGCCCAGTGGATCGTCGAGCCCGGACGGATCGTTCAGCTGGTCAGCCGCCGAACCCAGCAGGCCACTCATCGCCTCGACGATCCGGCTGGCGAGTCCGCCAAGCCCGTCAAGGCCCGCAGGACTGCCGGCACCTGTGGGCATCGCCGAAGCATCACCCAGCCCAGTTCCCAAGTCCGATATCGGGGGTGTCGGCGGCGTCACGGTTGTGGGGGTTGTGGGGGTCCTGGGGGTCGCAGCCGGCGCAGGATCGGGGGCGAGGCTGGGAAGGGCAGCGGCGGGCGCGAGGGCCGCGGTCGCTGTCGGTGCGCTCGCCGGGGCTGGCTGGAACGGTGCACGGCCGGGCCGGAGATCGTCGGGAATCTCAAAGTACGCCGGCGCCGCGGCGACGAACCTGTCGATGACCATGTCATAGGACGCCGCAACCCCGGCCTGCGTCGACCGCATCGCCGTCAGCCAGTCGGTGCGAATGTCGTTGTCCACGTACGGCTTTATCTGTTGTTGGACCAGCTCGTCAGCCGTCGGCCGATCCCCCGCCCCGGTCGTGACCGCATCGGCGGCGCCCAACCACGCCGGCCGTTGCGCCAGCGCGCGATCGTCGATGGCGATGGCCGTCGCGACCTTTATGTCGACCAGGTGCCACAGGTTGTCGCGCAGCGACTCACACCGCTGGGCCGCCGCGCGGACTTCGGTGGCCACCGAGTTTGCGGCATCGCAATGACGCTGCAGAAACTGAACCGCGGACTCCGCCCCCGGCCCCGTCCACGCCGCTGCCAGCTCGTCGACCTGGGCACGCTGCATCCGCAGCGCTTCCATGACCGCCACGACCGCCGCCCGCAGCTGCGCACAGTCGCCGTCGAGCGCGCGAAGGTCGAGGCCGTTTTCGCTGTCGTACCAGTCGCGGATCTGGGCGGGGTGCGAAGTCAAGTCGGGATGTTCGTATCCGAGGAGCTGGCAAGTCCGCACGTAACTCTGCGTGTGCTCGACAGCAGGCCGGCCCTCGGCGAGGCGCTCGGCGACGTCTAACCGCTCGGCCATGATCAGGCGATCCGCGCCGCGGCATACACGTCGGCATCGGCGTAGCGGTTGGCGCTGGCCCGCAGAACAACGGCGATCTCGACGGCGGCCCGTGACCACTGCGACAACTCGGCCGCCAGCCGGTCCAGCCCGGCACGCAACGCGTCGCCGCGCGCGGTGTGCGCCCGGCCGGCGCTGGACCCGCCGAAAGCCAGCCTCGCCATGTGGTCGCACGCGGCGCCGTCGATGAGTCCGGCGGCGGCGGCGAACCGGTCGGCGACCGCATGCACCGCCGCAGTGTCGATACCGGTATGAGCAAAGGCGGGGAGTCGTACTCGATTATCGAATCTCATGCCTAATCCGACGCCCGATCTCGCGTCGGGGTTCCAGCACCCCGGTTAACGCTGAGCGCTCACCGCATCGGCGACTCGAGTTGCCACCCGGTGAGCGACGTCTTCCTCGGCCGCCTCCACCATGACCCGGATCATCGGTTCAGTTCCCGAGGGGCGCAACAGGATTCGACCGGTGTCGCCCAGTTCGGCCTCGGCTTCGTCGACTGCGGTCTGCACCAAGGGCGCCGCGGCGGCGGTCGCCTTGTCAGCGACCTCGACGTTGATCAGCACCTGCGGTAACGGCTGCATCGCCGACGCAAGCTCTGCCAATGACGAGCCGGTCTGCGCCATGCGAGTCATCAATCGCAGCCCCGTGACGATGCCGTCGCCAGTTGAGCCCAGCGCGGGCATCACGATATGGCCGGATTGCTCGCCGCCGAGACTGTACTCGCCGGCGCGTAACTCCTCCAGGACGTAGCGGTCGCCGACGCCCGTCGTGCGCACGGTGACGCCGACTGAACGCATGGCCAGGTGCAGCCCGAGGTTGCTCATCACGGTGGTCACCAACGTGTTGGAAGCCAGTTCGCCGGCCTCTTGCATCGCCAACGCAAGCACGACCATGATCGCGTCGCCGTCGACCAGTTCGCCTTTGGCATCGATGGCCAGGCACCGGTCGGCATCCCCGTCGTGCGCCAGGCCCAGGTCGGCGCCGTGGGCAAGCACCGCTGACCGCAGCGAATCAAGGTGCGTCGATCCACAGTTGTCATTGATGTTGATGCCGTTGGGATCGGCGTTGATCGCGATGACCCGGGCACCGGCCGCGCGATACGCACGCGGTGCCACCGATGACGCCGCGCCATGGGCGCAGTCGACGACCATGGTCAGACCGTCGAGCCGGACGGTGCTCGCCTTGCGCAGGTGGCCCAGGTAGCGGTCCGCCGCATCCTCGGCGTCGATGACGCGACCGATCCCGGCGCCGGCCGGGCGCAACCCGGGTCCGGCCGCGACCAGGTCCTCGATCTGGTCCTCGGTGTCGTCGTCCAATTTGTGGCCGCCGGGCCCGAAGATCTTGATGCCGTTGTCGGGCATCGGGTTGTGCGACGCCGAGATCATTACCCCGAAGTCGGCGTCGTAGGCGCCGGTCAGGTACGCCACCGCAGGGGTCGGGAGCACCCCGACCCGCAGCGCGTCGACACCCTCACTGGTCATTCCGGCGATGACAGCGGCCTCGAGCATCTCGCCGCTGGCCCGCGGATCGCGGCCAATCACGGCGACCCGCCGGTCTAGTTCGCCCGAACCCGCCAAGTGCCGTGCCGCCGCGGCGCCCAGTGCCAGCGCCAGCTCGGCGGTCAACTCACGGTTGGCGACCCCGCGAACTCCGTCGGTGCCGAATAGTCGACCCATGCGGACAAACCTCTCACAGTTGACGGTCTTGCACCTAAGGTGCCCTTTCTTTTCTGGCCGAAACCGTGCGCTTTTGTGCGCCGACACGCCGAGAACGGCATACAACGATGCTCCCCCGTAACCGGGTGCGGGTACTTCCCCGCAAGCGGGGGTGCCCCCACTCTCTGGGGGCGTGCCCCGAGCTGGCGGCCAGAAAGTGATCGCTGATCAGCGCTTGCTGTACTGCGGTGCCTTGCGGGCCTTCTTCAGACCGTACTTCTTGCGCTCGACGGCACGCGGATCACGGGTGAGGAAGCCGGCCCTCTTCAGAGCGGGCCGGTCCTCCGGCGATACCAGGATCAACGCCCGGGCGATGCCCAGGCGCAGCGCACCGGCCTGACCCGACGGGCCGCCGCCGTGCAGGAGAGCAAATATGTCGAAGCTTTCCACCCGCTCGACAGTGACCAGCGGAGCCTTGATGAGCTGCTGGTGCACCTTGTTCGGGAAGTAGTCCTCCAAGCTGCGGCCGTTGAGGTCGAACTTGCCGCTGCCGGGCACCAGCCGCACCCGCACGACAGCCTCCTTGCGGCGGCCGACGGTCTGGATGGGTCGTTCGAATACGAACGATTCGCTGGGCTTGGCCGCCGGGGTCTCGGCCGGGGCTGCAAGCTCTTGGCCCGGGGCCTCGGTTGTTTCGGTCATTGCGCCACCTGCTTGATCTCGAACGGAACCGGCTGCTGAGCGGTGTGTGGATGCTCCGGGCCGGCGTAGACGCGAAGCTTGCGCTGGATCTGGCGGCTGAGCTTGTTCTTGGGCAACATGCCGACGATCGCCTTCTCGACCACGCGGTCGGGGTGCTTTTGCATCAGCTCACCGATGGTGCGTTTGTGCAGGCCGCCGGGATATCCCGAGTGGCGGTAAGCCAGCTTGTGCTGCAGTTTGTCGCCGCTGATGGCAACCTTGTCGGCGTTGATGACGATGACGAAATCGCCGCCATCGACATTGGGAGCGAACGTCGGCTTGTGCTTGCCGCGCAACAGGTTGGCTGCCGCGACGGCAAGGCGGCCAAGCACCACGTCCGTGGCGTCGATGACGTACCACGACCTCGTGGTGTCACCCGCCTTGGGCGCATATGTAGGCACAGCGCTTACCTTATTCTTTCTCTTCGAGCCCGTCTGTCGGGCGCTGGATCCCGGTGTGACCCGGGTACCGGTCAGGCGTTGACGGTGGGGTTGATCTCGGCGACCGACATTGACCCGAGGCCCCGGCGTACCGCACGCCAACCGAGCAGCTTACCGATGGGCATCCCTGCAGGTCAAAATGACTGTGTGGTCCCGACGGCTCTCCTCCGTCGGGACCACACAGGGGTCCATAGATGGCGCTACCTGGCCCAGACGCCGGCCGCCCGGCGGTCGGCGTCCGCCACCTCCTCCGCGCCATCGCGTACCGCATTTCCGAGGTCGAGCAGGATCTCGTTGAGCGCCGTGGCCGCCTGGTGCCATTTCAGCTGCTCGGCGTGGTACGCGGCCGCCGCCTCTCGGGTCCAGAGCTGCTGCAACGGCGCGATTTGTGACCTCAGCTCCTCCAGCGCGGCATTCAAGCGGGCGGACGTGGTGTGAATCTCCTGGCGAACGGAGTACTCGATTTCGTCGAAGTTGTAGGACAGCACCGGGTCCACGGGCAATTCCCTTCAATCACAGGCTTCCGCCGGCGGCGGTGATGACGTGTGCATGGGTCTGGCCGGCCTCCTGCAGCGCGGCCTCGTTGTGCCGAATGGTTTCGGCGATGTTGTGCAGAACGTGGTAGAGCCGCACCGACTCGGTGTTCCAGCGATCCACTACATCCTTGAATCGCACGGCCGCAAGCCCGCCCCACACCGACGGCGGCACGCTGCTCATGCGGCCGATGAATGCCTGCAGCATCGCCCGGATTTCTTCGTTTCGGGTGTCCGTCGTGCCCGCGACCGATCGCATCAGGTCAAAGTCGGCGCTCAGTGTGTTTGGTGCAGCCATACCTAATCCGACCCCGCCGACCCCGGTTAGGTTCCATTCGATTCCCGGCTCATGCGCGGCTCATTCCAACGCGTGGGCCGACCGCACCGCCTGCTCACACACATCGCGGACGGCATCCTCACCGCCTGGCCGGCTCTGGCATCCGACGCTGATCCGGACCACCCCGTCAAGCAACACTGTCCACCGCACGTGATGTCCGGCGCGCATTTCGCGGTAGGTCACCGCGGGCCTTCCGGCGCTGATTCCGTACGGGTTGAAGTCGACAAATACCCCGGCCGGCTCCGCGTCGATCGCTCGTTTCAACCGCTCAGCCGTGCCACTCAGCGTCTCACCGGCAACCGGCGACTGGGTGACGTGCAACGCCACCTCAGGATCCGACGGCGACGTGACCTGTACCCGCGCGGAACCGGGCCCGGCGACCACACGCTGCGTGGGCCAGTTCGCGGGAACCGTCAGCGCTACCCGACCTTCCACCAGAAATGTCGTCGGCGTTCTGTCTGCGACCGGCACGCCGTGACGGCGCACTGTGCCGTCTGTGGCCACAGCCGAAACCGTCAGGGACAGCACCGCCAAGACGACACCGGCGGCCGCGAGCCCGCCCAGCCTCCGGCCGCGTGATCGGGCACCACCGGCGCTCCCGGTGGACCGCGGCTCGTCCCGGGCCGAGATTGCCTTCAGCGCCGGCCGCGCGAGTTGTAGCCGCCGAGCGTCATCGATTTCGGTTACCTTCTGCCCGCTACTGCCCCGCACTGCGTCGGCGATCAACGTCGCGAGCGCCGCCGCCCCGGCGACCGTGCTCGGCGCGTCGATCAGCACGACCGCCCGCGTCATCCCGGCAATCACCCCCGCGACCTCTTCGGCAACAAGTTGCGGTTCCGTCCTGCGGGGTACAGCGACGACCTCGGCACCGGCGACCGCCACCAGACGATCGGCGATCTCCACCACTACCGTCAGTTCCTGCGATGCCTGCGTAAACAGCCACGACCGCGGGCGCGCTACTACCTCATCGGGGTCATCGGCCACTGTCTCGGCGGCTGCGGTGACCACACCGACGCGCGAGGCCGGCCACCACGAGGGATGAACGACGATCAGGCCGTCCCGGCTCCCACAGTCCGGTGACCGCAGCACCGTGCGCCACAGCGAATCGACGGCGACCGGGCACCCGTCCACCAGCGCGACGTGATCGTCTATCGCGTCCAGCGCCGCCACACACATCTCAGCATCAGCGGCCATGCTTGTGCCACAACATAATCGGCGGATGGTTCCCGGACCTACTTCGATGATTGCGCGGTGTGTGCTCATGGCGGGCTCCAGGCCACCTGCACAAGCTGCTCGTCACCGGTAGGAGTGACCAGAACGCCACGGCCCGGTGGCAGCGGCGCCGGGCGGACGGAGCCGAGCAGCGCTCCCTCGTCCGGACGTCCACTCATCATCAGTCCCATGCAGCCAAGCTCACGCAAGCCCGCAAGCAACGGCTCGAACAGGGCACGCGCTGCGCCACCGCTGCGCCGCGCCACCAGTAGATGCAAACCCAGATCCCTTGCGTGCGGCAAGTATTCGAGTATGACAGCCAGCGGGTTGCCTGCCGAGGTAGCGACCAGGTCGTAGTCGTCGGCCACCACATAGATGTCCGGCCCGAACCACCACGACCTGGCTCGCAATTGTGCCTGGCTCACCTGCGGCGGGGGCATCCGCTGCTGCAATAGGTCAAGGAAGCCCGGCAGCAACGCCGCCAGCGCGGCTGGCGACATGGCATAGCCGCCAAGATGTTCCGACTCGACGACACCGAGCAGGGTGCGCCGAAAGTCCACGATCAGCAGCTGGGCTTGCCCTGCGGTCTTGGTCCGGACGATCTCGCGGCACAGGGTCCGTAACGTGGTGGTCTTGCCGCACTCGTTGTCACCGAGAACCAACAGATGCATGTGATGCTCGAAATCGACTGCCACCGGCTGCAACCTGCGCTCCTCGAGACCGAGCAGGATACCCGCACCGAAATTGTCACCCGTCCGGTGAACGACGGTGTCGTAGTCCACCTGCGTGGGCAGCAACCGTATCCGGGGCGCCACTGATGCACCATGACGGCGCCGTAGCTCACCGCCGTCGATGGGCAGTGCGATCACCATGTGCAGCCCCTCGCGGGAAAGGCCGCGGCCCGGTCTGTCGCGCGGCACTTGCTGGGCCTGCCTACGGTCCAGTTCGGAATCGGCGGGATCGCCCAGCCGCAACTCGATACGGGTGCCCATCTGATCCTTCAGCGACGGTCTCATCTCCGCCCAGCGCGACGCCGACAACACCACATGTACACCGAACGAAAGTCCTTGCACCGCAAGGGCAGTGATCGACTCCTCCAGCGCCTCGAACTCATGACGCAGGCTTGCCCAGCCGTCGACGACGAGAAACACGTCGCCGAACGGGTCGGTGTCCGACACTGCCCGCCGCTCCGCTTGTTGCTGACGGTACCGGGCGATCGAGTCGACATCGTGCTCGCGGAAGAAGGCCTCCCGGGATCGCATGATTGACTCCAGCTCGGCGATCATGCGGCCGACGAGCTGCGGCTCGGCCCTGCCGGCAACCGCACCCACATGTGGCAATGTGCGTACCGAGGCCAGGCCTCCGCCGCCGAAGTCCAGACAGTAGAACTGCACCTGAGCCGGGTCGTGCGTCGCGGCCAACGCGGTGATCAGCGTGCGAAGTGCCGTCGACTTGCCCGATTGAGGTGCACCGACAACCGCGACATTGCCTGCGGCTCCTGACAACTCGACCATCAACGGTGTCCTGGACTGCTCGAACGGGCGGTCGACGATGCCGATAGGTACGGCCAGACCGGCCGGCGCGGATCCGGCGTGGCGTAACAGGGTGCCCAGTGCGGGTGACGCCTCCAGCGGCGGCAGCCATACTTGGTGCGCGGACGGTCCGTGTTCCGACAGCCGGTCCAGGACCACTTGCAGAACGCTACGCGCGGACGCCCCGCCGGCGCTGACGACGGGCGTAGCTGGACCCGTGGTTCGCGAGGTGAACAGTCGCGCAGTTGGTAGAGGCTGCACCCAAGTCTTCGCGTCAGCCTGCACCGGTCCCGAAACGAGTGCGGCCTGAAAGCGAATCAGCTCGCCCGTCCCGGACCGCAAGAAACCCGCACCGGGCGTGTTCGGCAATTGATATGCGTCGAGTGTTCCCAGAACGGTCCGTGATTCACTGGCAGACAGAGTTTTCAGGCACACCCGATACGAGAGGTGCGCTTCCAGTCCACGCAGCCGTCCCTCGTCGAGCCGCTGACTGGCCAGCAATAGATGCATACCCAGCGACCGGCCGAGCCTGCCGATCGCCACGAACATGTCCGCGAAATCGGGATGCTGGCTGAGCAGTTCGGAAAACTCGTCGACGATGATGAACAAGGTCGGCAGAGCGGCCAATTGTGCGCCGGCCCGGCGCGCATGTTCGTACGCGGCGACGCTGACACAGCCTGCCCTCCGCAGCAGCTGTTGCCGACGGTTCATCTCACCGGCCAGTGCGTCTCGCATCCGGGCGACCAGGGGCGCTTCCTCGGACAGGTTGGTGATGACCGCGGCCACGTGCGGCGACCGCGCCAAGTCGAGAAATGTTGCGCCACCTTTGAAGTCGATTAGCAGCAGGTTGAGCACTTCTGGAGAGTTACGCGCCATCATGCCCAGCGCCACCGTGCGCAGCAATTCCGACTTACCTGACCCGGTGGCGCCCACGCAGAGCCCGTGTGGACCCATGCCGTCTTCAGCGGGCTCCTTGATGTCCAGCTCAAGGGACGCACCGTCGACCGTGGTCCCGATCGGGGCGCGCAGGCGATCGTCGTAGTTCTGGCTGCGCCACAATGTGCTCGGGTCGAAACAGTCGACATCGTCGATGTCGACCAGAGTCGACCAGCGTGAGCCACCGTCACGGCCGCCCGCCGCACCCGCTTCCCCGGCACGGTACGCAGCCAGCCGCCGGGCACATACCAGCGCGTCGACGGGATCGATCTGGTCGGGATGCACCAACGCTTCAGCCGCGTCAGG
The DNA here is from genome assembly GCA_963728815.1 of uncultured Actinomycetota bacterium. Lineage (GTDB taxonomy): Bacteria > Actinomycetota > Actinomycetes > Mycobacteriales > Mycobacteriaceae > Mycobacterium. The sequence goes on along the minus strand of CAVSLH010000001.1, from coordinate 25,057 downwards.
ATGCCTGATCATCAACACCGCGCCTGCGCTGCCGGTGCCGACCTCGAGGGTGGTCACGCCCTCGATCGTGCCGACGGTGGCGGGCTCGGCGCGCTCGTCTAGGTCGGTGATCACCACCACGTGCGGCAATGCCAGACCGGCGAGCGCCCTGACCGCCTCCGCCCGGGTCGGGTACACCATGCGGGCAGAGCCCAAGGCATCGCCGGCGTTCGGATGCTGATTGTGCGGCAACCATTTCAGCCAATCCCAGTGGGCTCGATTGCGGTCACTGATCGCGCCGACGATCAGCAATTGGTCCGGAGCGTGCCGCACGGCCAGCTGGCAGATCATCGCGCGCAGCAACCCCCGCACCTGGGTCAAGTCGCCGTCGACCGTCACGATCGCAATTTCACGCAATCCGATGGTGATCGGCGCGTCCGCAATCGTCGAGTGTGCGTGCAGGAATCGATGCAGTGCCGTGGCGGTGACCGGATCCGACCGCTCCATCGGCCGGGTCTCCGGGGCCACCAAACGGGTGGCGAGCGGCCGGGTTCCAACCCCGACACGGACAAGGCAGAAGTCGGAGTCGGCCGGTCGCCGGTCCCACATCCGTGGGCCGCCGATCAACGTCCACAACGCCTCGGGGTCTGGATGGCGCCAGGTCAGTGACAAGCGTTGTGCCACAGCGGTTTCAGCGACCGTTTGGCGCAGACGACTCAGATATCCGAGGTATTCGGCGCGATCGGCGTCGATCCCGCCGCCCCGCCGACTGCCACGTCCGGTTACCGCCGTCACCACCAGCGAAACCAGCATCATCACCGGGAATGCCAGAAACGTCGGGTTGCGGCTAACGGCCGACCCCGACAAGAAGGCCACCGCCATGACGCCCACCGTGGTAACGGACATGACGACCGGCAGCAGGCGTACCAGCAGGCCAGGTGATGCCGACCGCGGTAGTTCGGGAGGCGCGGCGACCGCGATGTCCGCAGTCGGGAACGCCGGCGGCAGCTCCTGAGTCAAGTCGGGCCTCCCCACGGTTGGACGACGCTAACAGCACTGGAACCGGCGGCAAGTCACCTGTGGACAGCCGGATACCGGGACATCGAAAACGGGCTACCGTGCTGCCAATCCGAGTGTGAAGGGCCCAATGTTGTCTGCATCCGATCCAGGGCTGCGCCGCGTCTCTGTTCATGCCGGCACTTCCGTCGTCGACTTGGCCCTACCCGCCACGGTGCCCGTCGCGACCCTGATCCCGTCGATCATCGACATCCTGGATGACTGCGGCGCCGACAGGTCCGGCGATCAGGTGGCCACCCGGTACCAGCTGTCCCGTCTGGGCGCGTCCGCTTTGCATGCGTCGACGACGTTGGCGCAGAACGGCATCCGCGACGGTGCGGTTATGGTCTTGAGCCAGTCCTGCACCGAGCTACCCGCCCCCCGCTGCGACGACGTGGCCGAGGCCGTCTCGGCGACGCTCGATGAGGACGCTCGGCCCTGGACCCGGCGGGCGACCCGGCTGACCGGCGCGCTGGCGGCGAGCTGCCTTACCGGTATCGGTGGCCTGGTGCTGATTCGAAACGCCCTCAGCACCAACACCACCCGTTACGTTGGCGCCACCGCAGGTGTCGCGGCACTAGCCGGTTTCATTGCCCTGCTGATTGCGGTGATAGCGCACCGGACATATCGGGACCCGATCGCCGGGCTCACCCTGAGCCTGGTCGCCACCACATTCGCCGCGGTTGCCGGCTTTATGGCGGTTCCGGGCGCTGCTGGTCTCCCCAATGTGCTGCTGGCCGCGATGGTGGCGGCCGTCACGTCAGTGCTGGCAATACGGATGACGGGCTGTGGCGTTGTCGCACTGACCGCGGTGTCGTGCTTCGCGATAGTCACCGCTGTCGGAGCGCTCGCGGGTGTGATCACCGCCGCCCCGCTGCGCACCATCGGTTCGATATCCGTGCTGGCATCCGTCGGCCTGCTTGGGGTAGCCGGGCGGGCCTCGATCGTGCTGGCGGGGTTGTCGCCACAGCTGTCGCCCGCCGCACTGGACCTGAACACCCTCGAGCCAGGCGGGGCTTGTTTGGCCACCAAGGCGATCCGTGCTGACGCCTGGTTGGCCAGCCTGCTCACCGCGTTCTCGACGTCAGCCGCCGTTGGTGCCATCATCACCGCGGCCGCAGCCCGGGGCACCGGCGCGCCGCGGTTAGGCTGCATCGCCTTTGCGGCCGTCACCGGCGCGCTGTTACTGCTGCGTGCGCGCTCGGCAGATGGCAGAAGCACGCTGGTGTTCGTCATCAGTGGAATCGCCACTATCGGAACAACATTTGCTGTCTGTGCGGCCGGCATGCCGGGGCACGGCCCGTGGATAGCCGCGGTCACAGCGATGTTGGCCGCCGCGGCGGTCTACCTGGGCTTCGTGGCTCCCATAGTGTCGCCCTCGCCCGTCGTACGCCGAGGCGTTGAGTTGTTGGAGTATCTGGCGTTGGTCGCGATGGCGCCCCTGACCTGCTGGGTATGCGGTTTCTATGGCGCCGTTCGCGCTCTGAACCCGACATGACCACGTCACGCATCGTTCGCCTGCTGGTGGTATCGGCGCTCACAGCGCTGTCCCAGTTCGGAACACCGTCGGCGCAGGCGGTTTCGCCGCCGCCGATCGACGACCGATGGCTGCCCGAACCGGCGTTGCCGGCGCCACCGCAACCGACCGTACAACGCGAGGTTTGCGCTGTGGTGACTCCGAACTCCGGGGACTCCGGACCGGGCCACGATCAGCTCGCAGACCTCGACTTACCGCAGGTCTGGCAACTCACCCGCGGTGCGGGCCAACGGGTCGCGGTCATCGACACCGGCGTTTCGCGACACCGGCGCCTGCCCGATGTGGTGCCCGGAGGTGACTACGTGTTCACCGGTGACGGCACCCAGGATTGCGATGCGCACGGCACCTTAGTGGCCGGAATTATCGCTGCCGCACCGGATTCCAAAGCAGACGGCTTCAGCGGCGTGGCGCCCGACGTCACCTTGATCAGCATCCGCCAATCCAGTGCCAAGTTCGCTCCCGCCACCGACCGATCCGGCGCGGGGGTCGGCGACGTCGACACCATGGCAAAAGCCGTCCGGACCGCCGCCGATCTCGGCGCTTCGGTGATCAATATTTCGTCGGTTGCCTGCGTTCCGGCCGCGTCGGTGCTCGACGACCGCGCGCTGGGCGCCGCACTGGCCTACGCGGTCGATGTCAAGAATGCCGTTATCGTGGCCGCGGCCGGCAATACCGGTGGCGCCGCACAGTGTCCAGCTCAGCGGTCCGACGCAACCTGGGAGACCGTCACGGTCGCGGTCAGTCCGGCCTGGTACGACGACTACGTACTGACCGTCGGTTCAGTGAACGCCGAAGGGACGCCGTCGGCATTCACTCTCGCCGGACCCTGGGTGGATGTCGCCGCAACCGGCGAGGGGTTGACTCCGCTCGGGTCGGCCCCACTGTCGGGCACCAGTTATGCCGCGCCGGTTGTCAGCGGGCTGGCCGCGCTGATCCGGGCCCGGTTCCCGGCATTGACCGCACGGCAGGTCATGCAGCGTATCGAGTCGACCGCACATCACCCGCCGGCCGGATGGGATCCTTTCGTCGGGAACGGCACAGTCGATGCCCTGGCCGCTGTCGGCACCGATTCGACCCCCGCCACCACCTCCAAACCGCCCGCCCCGCCAGTTCCGATCAGCACCCCGCCGCCACCCAGGGCGCAGGATGGTCACGCCCGGGACACCGCGTTGCGCGGCGCGGCGATCTGCCTGGTTGCGCTGGTGGCGGCGCTGGTTTCGCTGGCTTTCGGGACTGCGGCGACGGGCAGGCTACGACGGCCCCGAGACGGTGTCCCGGGCGACTGACGCGTTCGCCCTGCTCAGTTCCGGTCCGGGCGGCAGCACCGCCAGCACCGGCCACGGCGCCGGCAGCGCCACCGCCGGCAGCCCGAGGTCATGTGCCGCGTCGTCGTCGTGGATCGCGAACCGCACCCCGGTGTCCGTGACGAGGTATCGCGTGCCGATGCGACCATTCGCCCGCGCATAGGCGCTGCGTCCGGGCTGGAGGTAGACCGCGTCCAGCGCCGGGCCGCCGCCGTCGGCTTGTGCCAAGGTCACCGGCACCTGGCCGGCTGGCACCGGCAAGCCGCTACCCGCCAGGAACGAAATGCCGCCGGATTGCGCGGGCGCCCAGGTCACGCAATAGGTGGTATCGCCGCCATCCAAGAGTGTTGGTGCCCGGTCGGGAAAGGTGGACACCGGCAGCGTGTTCACGACCGCAGTGGCACGGATCACATCGGGCGCCACCGTGATGACGTTGGCGGTGCCCTGCGAGTCGCTGAAGCGCAACAAGTCCGCTGCCACCTGGCCGATTCGCTGGACTCCGGCGGCCAGCACGACGTAATACTCATCACCATCGCCGCGGGTGATGCGCAGCACACTGCCGACCGTAAATCCGGGCAGCCCGGTCGCTGCGCCGCCTGCGCCGCGAATACGTGGAGCAGTGATCGCTGGTGCCTCCGGGACGGCGTTCAGCAATGCCTGCGAGACGATGTGGGGCGCGCGGTCCTCCAGCCTGAGCGCACGCAGAACCGCAGGGTCAGCGAGATCCACCACGGCCCGTCGCCCGTTGTAGAGCAGGTAGGCTGGCGAACCCGAGCCGGGGGCAACCAGGATGGCCCGCTCGGGAGCCAGGCGACGGACCGACGATCCCTCGGTGCGCCCGATGACGATCGTCGTTGCCGCATTGCTGTCCGTGTCGCAGATCGTCCAGGCTGATTCATCGCCGGGCAGCGGCCGGCCGAGAAGCTGCGGCGCGCCCGGAATACCCAGCAGCGGACCGCGTTTGGTGCGGCCCAATTCAGACTCGGGCACCGGCTGCGGGTTGGCGTCCGTCGCCGCGATCAGCCGCGCCGAGGCCAGGTTCAGCACCGGATGCCAGGTATCGCCGACTCGCACGTACAGCGCTCCCGATTCACGACCCATCACGATCTGTGCACGGTCCAGCGCCGCCTGTGGCCGCAGCAAAGCAACCAATGCGCATCCCACTACGGCGACACTCGCCAGTACACACCCGACCGCCAACGACGCCGTGTGCGCGCGCAAGCGTTCGTCGACTGCGCGGACATCCCTGCGCAGCAATGCACACTCGATGCGACGGACCAGAAATCGATAACCGCTGACGTGCAGCCAGGTTGTCGGTTGACGCGCCATCTTCCCCTCGAATCGGTCCCGCCTACGGTAGGCCTCAAACCGAGAGTTCGGCGCAGTCCATCCACAGTCGGGCACGTTTCATCTCGCCTGGTAACGGGTAAAATTTCGGCGTGATTAGTCACCGCATAAGTCGCTGGGCCGGCATGGGGGCTGCCGCTCTGGCCACTGCTGCAGTCATGCTCGTCGACCCGAGCGCCACACCGGTAGCCTCCGCCACCGACTGCCCCGACGCCGAGGTCACCTTCGCGCGCGGCACCAGCGAGCCGCCCGGCGTCGGCCGCGTCGGCCAAGCCTTCGTCGACTCGTTGCGCCAACAGACCGGCGGGATGAACATCGGGGTGTACGCGGTGAACTATGCCGCCAGCCGGTTGCAGCTGCACGGCGGCGACGGCGCAAACGACGTGATTTCACACGTCAAGTCCATGGCGTCGTCGTGCCCGAACACCAAGATCGTGTTGGGTGGCTACTCGCAAGGCGCCGACGTGATCGACATCGTGAGCGGGGTTCCTATCGGCGGTATCAGCTGGGGCACTTCGCTACCCCCCGAGTACGCCAACAACATCGCGGCGGTAGCCGTCTTCGGCAACGTGGCCGATCGCGCCGGCGGATCGCTGCCGAGCCAGAGCCCGTTGTTTGGTTCCAAGGCGATCGACCTGTGCAACCCCAACGACCCGATCTGTCACGCGGGCCCCGGCAATGAGTGGAGCGGACACACCGAGGGCTACGTCCCCGTGTACACCACCCAGGCAGCGGCTTTCGTTGCGTCCAAGCTTTTGGCCGGGTCCGGCCAACAGGTGCCCGGGTTTGGCCCGTCGGTGCCGGGGTTCTCCCCGCAAGCGCCGGGGCCCGGCCCGCAGACGCCCGGGTCTGGCCCATCGGTACACGGTTCGGCCACGCCGGAGCCCGGATTGGTCACGGCCGTGCACTGACGCACCGTCAATAAGCCCGTAACATCGCGTCATGAGGCTTCGCCCGATTGATCCACCGCCACAGGCGAGTTCGGCCAGCAGGTCGAATGCCGCAAACCCATTGGCCGGTTTCGCGGCCGTCGCGTTGCTCGCACCGGCGTTGGTGATTGCCCCGGCAGCCGCGCCCTTTCCGACAGCGGCGCTGATTCCGGCGGCATCGGCGGCGTGCCCGGGTGCTGAGGTGGTTTTCGCCCGGGGCCGAGAGGAACCACCCGGCGTTGGTCAAGTCGGCGACGCGTTCGTCAATTCGCTGCGCGCCAAGGTGCATATGCCGATCGGGTCCTATGGGGTCAACTATCCCGCGGACTTCAGCGCCGCCAAGGGCGCCAACGATATGAGCGCCCACGTTCAATCCATGGCGAGAAGTTGCCCCAACACCCGCATGGTGCTCGGCGGCTATTCGCTGGGTGCCGCGGCGGCTGACCTCGTGGTCGCGGTGACCCAACCGGCATTCGGGTTCACCGACCCGCTGCCGGCGGGTATGGACCAGCACATCGCAGCGGTCGCGTTGTTCGGTAACGGCACCCGGCGAGTTCTCGGCCCGGTCCCCGATTTCAGCCCCGCCTTCGCCGGTAAGACGATCGACCAGTGCGCGAGCGGCGACCCGATCTGTTCGAATGGCGCGCAATGGTCGTCACATCTGCAGCCCTCGTACATCGACTCCGGACTGGTGGATCAGGCCGCCAGCTTCGTCGCCGGCAAGCTGTAGCCGGCGGGTGCGCCGGCAACGCGGATCGACTCAGTCACGCGAACGTAGATCCCGAGTGATCAAGATCCGCGAAGCAAGTTCGTCGTCGGGTGGATAGTCCACGCGGATCAGCGTCAAACCGAGCGCCGGCGCGGCCGCGAAGTCGCTGGACCGGTCCGTCGCGGTGAGCAACTCACGGCACCATGCGGGCGCGCGCCGGTGCTCGCCAACGGCCAGCAGCGCCCCGACCAGTGACCGCACCATCGACCAGCAGAACGCATCGGCGGTGACGTGCGCGGTGATCAAATCGCCGTCACGCGACCAGTCCAACCGCTGCAGGTCGCGAATGGTGGTGGCACCGTCGCGATGACGGCAGAACGCCGCAAAGTCGTGCAGCCCCAACAGTTCTCGCGACGCCGCGATCATCGCATCCACGTCCAGGGCGCGCGGCCAGGCAACGATGTAGCGCGCCTGCTGCGGCTGCACCCCGTGGGGCGCCGTCGACAACCGGTAGGTGTAATGACGCCGCAGCGCCGAGAATCGGGCGTCGAAGTCCGCTGGCGCGCGGGCGATACCGAGGACCCGGACATCGGCGGGCAGGAACCGGCCGAGACGCCGCAGCAGCGGCAGGAATTCCGGATCACCGGCGTGTGGTGAGCGTGGGTACACATTCGGCAGGGCACCGGCGGGCACATCGACATGGGCCACCTGTCCGGTGGCATGCACTCCCGTGTCGGTGCGAGCGGCCGCGCGCAGCCGCACCGGCGTGCGGAAAACGGTCGTCAGTGCCTCGTCGAGAACGCCGGCGACCGTGCGCTGCCCCGCCTGGACTGCCCAGCCTGCGAAATCGGTTCCGTCGTAGGCGATGTCGAGCCGAAGACGGACGTCCTCATTAATTCTCCGCGGCCTCATCAGGCTCGTCGGCGGAGGCCTCCTCGGCGGGCTTAGCCTCGGCTGCCTCGGACTCGGCCACTTCGGCCTCGGCTGCCTCGGCTTCCGTCGCGGCCTCCTCGGCTGTCGGACCGACCGCCGCCTCAGGCTCGACCGCCGCCGGCGGTGCCGCCGCTGCTGCCACAGGAGCAGCCGCCTTCTTCGAAGCTTTCACCCGACGTGCCCGATCGGCCTCCGACGTCGCCGTCTTCTCCCGCACCAGTTCGATCACCGCCATTGGAGCGTTGTCGCCCCTACGCGCCTCAACCTTGATGATGCGGGTGTATCCGCCCTCGCGGTCGGCGAAGAACGGCCCGATCTCCGCGAACAAGGTGTGCACCACGTCCTTGTCGCGGATCTTCTTGAGCACCTCGCGACGGTTGTGCAGCGTGCCCTTTTTGGCGTGCGTGATCAGCTTCTCCGCGTACGGCCGCAGCGCCCGCGCCTTCGGCTCGGTGGTCTTGATCCGGCCATGCTCGAACAGGGACGTGGCCAGGTTGGCCAGAATCGCCTTCTGGTGCGACGACCCCCCGCCGAGGCGAGGGCCCTTGGTGGGCTTGGGCATTGCTGACGCTCCTGTCTAGATTCTCAAAGCCGACTGAGGTTGGATTGCCCCACTAAAGCTGTTCGGTTTCGGCGTAGTCCTGGTCGTCGTAGGCACCATCTGTGGACCAGGTGCCGGTGGCGACGTCGTAGCCCGCAACCTCCGACGGGTCAAAGCTCGGCGGGCTGTCCTTGAGCGACAGACCCAGTTGGTGCAACTTGACCTTGACCTCGTCGATGGATTTCTGACCGAAGTTGCGGATGTCGAGCAAGTCGGACTCGGTACGCGACACCAGCTCGCCGACCGTGTGCACACCCTCGCGCTTGAGGCAGTTGTAGGACCGCACGGTCAGATCCAGGTCGTCGATCGGCAGTGCGAACGACGCGATGTGGTCGGCCTCGGCCGGCGACGGCCCGATCTCGATGCCTTCGGCCTCGACGTTGAGTTCGCGTGCCAGGCCGAACAACTCGACCAGCGTCTTACCCGCCGACGCCAGCGCGTCGCGGGGCGTGATCGAACTCTTGGTCTCCACGTCGAGGACCAGCTTGTCGAAGTCGGTGCGCTGCTCGACCCGGGTGGCGTCCACCTTGTACGTCACCTTGAGCACCGGAGAGTAGATGGAATCGACTGGGATACGGCCGATTTCGGCGCCCGAAGCCCGGTTTTGCACCGCCGGGACATAGCCACGGCCACGTTCGACGACGAGCTCCACTTCGAGCTTGCCCTTGTCGTTCAGCGTTGCGATGTGCATGCCGGGGTTGTGCACGGTCACACCGGCGGGCGGCACGATGTCACCGGCGGTGACCTCGCCCGGACCTTGCTTGCGCAGGTACATCGTGACCGGCTCGTCCTCCTCCGAGGACACCACCAGACCCTTGAGGTTCAGGATGATGTCGGTGACGTCTTCTTTGACCCCGGGCACCGTGGTGAACTCGTGCAGCACACCGTCGATGCGAATGCTGGTGACGGCCGCGCCGGGAATCGACGACAGCAGCGTGCGACGCAGCGAATTGCCCAGTGTGTAACCGAATCCCGGCTCAAGCGGTTCGATGACGAACTGAGACCGGCTGTCGGTGAGGATGTCCTCGGACAGTGTGGGTCGCTGTGAGATCAGCATTGTGTTTCTTTCTCCTTCTCGGCACCCGCTATTTGATGCCGCTCAGGTTGTCCGTCGCCGCGGCTGCGGCTCCGGGGGGTCCCGCCGCTGCGGCCGCAGTGGCGGAAGACTGTGCTACTTCGAGTAGTACTCGACGATTAGCTGCTCGGCGAGCGGCACGTCGATCTGCGCCCGCTCGGGCAGCTGGTGGATCAGGACGCGCTGCCGCTCCCCCGCGACCTGCAGCCAGCTCGGGATCGGGCGGTCACCCGCCGTCTCTCGCGCGATCTGGAACGGCACCGTGTTCAGTGACTTTTCCCGCACGTCGATGATGTCGTATTGCGCCACCCGGTAGCTGGGGACGTTGACATGTACGCCGTTGACCGTGAAGTGCCCGTGGCTGACCAGCTGGCGGGCCATCCGGCGGGTGCGCGCCAGCCCGGCGCGGTAGATCACGTTGTCGAGGCGGCTCTCCAGGATCTGCAGCAGGTTCTCGCCGGTCTTGCCGGAGTGGCGAACGGCCTCTTCGTAGTAGCGGCGGAACTGCTTTTCCATCACGCCGTAGGTGAAGCGGGCCTTCTGCTTCTCCTGCAGCTGCAGCAGATATTCGCTTTCCTTGATCCGCGCGCGGCCGTGCTGGCCAGGCGGGTACGGACGCTTTTCGAAGGCCTGGTCACCACCGACGAGGTCGGTGCGCAGCCGGCGTGATTTGCGAGTGACGGGTCCGGTGTAACGAGCCATGGATTGTTTCTCCTAGACGCGGCGGCGCTTGGGCGGGCGGCAGCCGTTATGCGGCTGGGGGGTGACATCGGAGATCGCGCCGACCTCCAGACCGGCGGCCTGCAGCGACCGGATCGCGGTCTCCCGGCCCGAGCCCGGGCCCTTCACGAACACATCGACCTTGCGCACCCCGTGCTCCTGGGCCTTGCGCGCGGCGTTCTCGGCGGCCAGCTGAGCGGCGAACGGGGTCGACTTCCGGGATCCCTTGAAGCCGACGTGGCCCGACGAGGCCCAGGCGATCACGTTGCCCTGCGGGTCGGTGATCGTCACGATCGTGTTGTTGAAGGTGCTCTTGATGTGCGCAGCGCCGTGCGGGATGTTCTTCTTTTCCCGCCTGCGGGTCTTCTGTCCCTTCTTGGGCGCCGCAGTTGCCTTCTTCGGTGGCATCGGTTACCTGGCCTTCTTCTTGCCTGCGATGGTGCGCTTGGGGCCTTTGCGGGTCCGCGCGTTGGTCTTTGTCCGCTGACCGCGCACCGGCAGGCCGCGGCGGTGCCGCAGACCCTGGTAGCAGCCGATCTCGATCTTGCGGCGGATGTCGGCCTGCACCTCGCGGCGCAGGTCACCCTCCACCTTCAGGTTGGCTTCGATGTAGTCACGCAGATGGGTCACCTGGTCGTCGGTGAGATCCCTGGTGCGCAGTTCCCGGTCGATGCCGGTGGCTGCCAGGATTTCGTTGGAGCGGGTACGGCCGATGCCGAAGATGTAGGTCAGGGCGATCTCCATCCGCTTATCACGCGGCAGATCGACGCCGACTAGTCGAGCCATAGGTGGCGTTTCCTCTTTCTAAGCGGAGGTCTGGTCCCAGTCCGTTCCCGCGGAGTTTGCGGGGCCCGGCCTCCGTCCGGGCGTGGATGAGCGGCGTATCCGCTCATTGGTGCTGGGAGGTCTGCATTCAGTTGTGTAAGGCGGGCTTTCTTAGCCCTGCCGCTGCTTGTGGCGCGGGTCGGAGCAGATCACCATGACCCGTCCATGCCGACGGATCACCCTGCATTTGTCACAGATCGGCTTGACGCTCGGGTTCACCTTCACGGCAGTCTCGGTCCTGTTCTCTGGGTGTTTCGCTACTTGTACCGGTACACGATGCGGCCCCGGGACAGGTCGTAGGGCGACAGCTCCACCACCACCCGGTCCTCGGGCAGGATGCGGATATAGTGCTGCCGCATCTTGCCGCTGATGTGGGCGAGCACCTTGTGGCCGTTCTCCAGCTCAATGCGAAACATGGCATTGGGCAGGGGCTCGACCACGCGACCCTCGACCTCTATGGCACCGTCCTTCTTGGCCATTACTTTTCGGCTATCCTTCTCTTCCCTCGTCGGTGCACCCGATTCCGGCGCAGCGCATGCTCGAACTACAAAACGTGAACCGGTGGTGGAAATTCCCGGAAGAGCTCCGAGAGATTTCAAGACTGGGCACGCCAGAGCCAGCGCGGAACGCCGCACCGTCGTTCCACAATACCCGCATCGCGGCACTCGACAAAATGCCACCGGCTGGGCCGTGATCAGGAATAGGGCACCTCAGCCCGCGAGTTAGACCAACCATGACCGATTCTGCTGCTAGCAAACCCAACCTTGGCCGGTTCGGATCGTTCGGACGCGGCGTGACGCCCCAGCAAGCCAAAGAAATCGAATCCCTGGGCTACGCGGCCGTCTGGGTGGGGGGGTCACCGCCCGCCGAGCTGGCCTGGGTGGAACCCATCCTCGAGGCGACGACCACATTGCAGGTAGCCACCGGCATCGTCAACATCTGGTCGGCGGCCGCCAAACCCGTGGCCGAGTCGTTCCATCGAATCGACAAGGCCTACCCCGGCCGCTTCCTGCTCGGTATCGGCGTCGGTCATCGCGAGGCGGTCAGCGAATACCGGAAGCCCTATGACGCGCTGGTGCAGTATCTGGACAAACTCGACGACTACGGAGTACCGGCCAACCGCCGCGTCGTCGCGGCGCTGGGCCCGCGAGTCCTGGGCCTTTCTGCCCAGCGCAGCGCCGGAGCGCACCCCTACCTCACCACTCCGGAGCACACTGCGCGGGCCCGTGAGCTAATTGGCCCGTCGGCGTTCTTGGCACCCGAACACAATGTGGTGCTGACCACCGACGCGGAGCAGGCTCGCGCGGTAGGCCGCAAAGCGCTCGATATCTACTTCAACCTGGCCAATTACCGCAACAACTGGAAACGGCTGGGCTTCACCGAAGAGGAAGTCACCCGGCCGGGCAGCGACCGCCTGGTCGATGCGGTGGTGGCCTACGGCACCCCCGAAGCGATCGCAGCCCGGCTCAACGAGCACCTCGACGCCGGCGCCGACCACGTCCCCGTGCAGATCCTCACCAAGAGTGAAAATCTGGTTCCTGCGCTGGCCGAACTGGCCGGGCCGCTCGGGCTGACCGGCACATGAGCACGAGCGAGAAAACGGGTAAAGGACGCAGATGACTGACGCAGTTTCACTCAAACCCGACTTGGGCCGGTTCGGTGCATGGCTGCCTACCCGCTCCATCACCCCCGAGCTGGCCGCCCAGATCGAATCGCTCGGCTACCGCGCCGCCTGGATCGGCGGATCACCGGACGCCGATCTGGCCTGGGTCGAGCCAGCCCTGGCCAAGACCACCTCCCTGCAGCTGGCCACCGGGATCGTCAATATCTGGTCCGCACCGGCACCGGCCGTCGCCGAGTCCTTTCAACGCATCGAAAGCGCCTACCCGGGAAGGTTTTTGCTCGGCATCGGAGCAGGGCACTCCGAGCACACCCAGGAGTACACCAAGCCCTACGACGCACTGGTCAATTACCTCGACGAACTCGACGCCGCAATGGTGCCGACCAGCCGTCGAGTACTCGCGGCGCTCGGCCCCCGGGTGCTGCGGCTCTCGGCAGAACGCTGCGCCGGAGCCCACCCGTATCTGACCACGCCCGAACACACAGGCAAGGCGCGCGATCTGGTGGGGAAGTCGGTATTCCTGGCGCCGGAGCACAAGGTGGTGCTCACCACCGACCGCGACGAAGCTCGTGCGGTTGGCCGCAGATACGTCGACCACTACCTGGGCCTGAGCAACTATGTGAACAACTGGCTGCGGCTGGGGTTCACCGAAGACGACGTGCGTAAGCCCGGCAGCGACAAGCTGATCGACGCAGTAGTGGCCTACGGCACCCCCGATGCCATCGCGCAACGTCTCAACGAGCACCTGGCAGCCGGTGCCGACCACGTTGCGATCCAGGTGCTGGACGGCTGGCCGGAGGACAAGTTGCTGCACGTGCTGAGCGAACTGGCCGGGCCGCTGCTCGGTTAGGGTTTGACCATGCGGCTGTTAGTCACCGGTGGCGCCGGCTTCATCGGCACCAATTTCGTACACAGCGCCGTACGCGAGCATCCCGAAGATGCGGTGACGGTGCTTGATGCCCTGACCTATGCCGGAAGGCGTGAGTCGTTGGCCGACGTCGAAGACGCCATCAGGCTGGTCGTGGGCGATATCGCCGACGCCGAGCTGGTTTCCCAGCTGGTCGCCGAGTCCGACGCGGTCGTGCATTTCGCCGCCGAAACTCATGTGGACAACGCGCTGGACGACCCGGAGGCATTTCTGCGCACCAACGTGATCGGGACGTTCACCATCCTGCAAGCGGTACGACGACACGGCGTGCGGCTGCACCACGTCTCGACCGACGAGGTCTACGGCGACCTGGAGCTCGACGACCCAACGCGGTTCACCGAATCGACGCCCTACAACCCGTCGAGTCCGTACTCGGCGACCAAAGCCGGCGCCGACATGCTGGTCCGGGCGTGGGTGCGGTCGTACGGGGTGCGCGCGACGATCTCCAATTGCTCCAACAACTACGGGCCCTATCAGCACATCGAGAAGTTCATCCCGCGCCAGATCACCAATGTGCTCACCGGCCGGCGGCCCAAGCTGTACGGCAGCGGCGCCAACGTCCGCGACTGGATTCACGTCGACGACCACAACAGTGCGGTCCGGCGGATCCTGGAAAAAGGCCAGATCGGCCGAACTTACGTGATCGGCTCCGAAGGCGAGCGCGACAACCTGACCGTGCTGCGCACGCTGCTGCAGATGATGGGTCGCCAACCCGACGACTTCGACCACGTTATCGACCGCGTCGGCCACGACCTGCGGTACGCCATCGACCCGTCATCGCTGTACGACGAATTGTGCTGGGCCCCAAAGCATACCGACTTCGACGACGGCTTGCGCGCCACCATTGACTGGTACCGCGCCAACGAATCGTGGTGGCGCCCCTTGAAGGACGCCGCGGAGGCCCGCTACCAAGAACGTGGGCAGTGAGATGCAAGTTCGCGAACTCAAGATCCCCGGCGCCTGGGAGATCACCCCTACCATCCACGGCGACTCCCGCGGACTGTTCTTCGAATGGCTCACCGACCCCGGGTTCACTGCATTCGCCGGTCACCGCTTAGACGTCCGGCAAGCCAACTGCTCGGTGTCGTCGGCCGGCGTGCTGCGTGGCCTGCACTTCGCCCAACTGCCACCGAGCCAGGCCAAGTATGTGACCTGCGTGTCCGGGTCCGTGTTCGATGTCGTCATCGACATCCGTTTGGGCTCACCGACTTTCGGTCAGTGGGACTCGGTTCTGCTCGACGACAACGACCGCAGGACGATCTACATCTCCGAAGGTCTTGGACACGGCTTCCTTGCCCTGCAAGACAATTCGACGGTGATGTACTTGTGCTCGGCGGAATACAACCCGCAGCGCGAGCACACCATCTGTGCAACAGATCCGGCCCTTGCGATCGACTGGCCGCTGGTCGGCGGAGCCGCCCCTTGCTTGTCCCACCGCGATGCCGCTGCCCCCAGCTTCAACGAAGTGCGCGCGTCCGGCCTCCTGCCGACCTGGGAGGAGACGCAGCGGTTCATCGGCGGTCTGCGCAGCAACTAGCTGGGCCGCCATACATACTGCTTGACAAGATCCGCCCGCAGCGCGGGTCAAGACCGACAAAAGGAGAATTGGTGAAGCGTGAGTTGTTGATCGCCGTCGCCGCCGCGACGATCGTCGCGGGTGTGGCTGGCTGCTCCAGCGGCAACAAAGCGTCCGGCCCGTCGTCCAGCGCGTCGTCGTCCAGCGCAGCATCGAGCTCTAGCTCCGCGACCGGATCGAGCGCCAGCCCCGCTGCCGCCGGACAACCGCAGGTCACCATCGGCGGCCAGCCCCAGAACGTCAGTGGCCCGGTGGTGTGCTCGACGACAGACGGCAAGTTCTCCATCGCCATCGGCGACATGCTCACCGGCGTCATCGTGGGTCTGGAGCCGGACGGATCGGTGGTCCACAACGCCGGGCTCGGCACCGTCAACGGGGTGGTCATGAGCTTCACGGAGGGTGTACCCGGCAACAGCGCCACCGCCACCAAGACCGGCAGCAACTACAAGATCACCGGCACGGCCAGCGGCGTGGACAATTCGGGACAGCAGGTCAACAAGGACTTCACGATCGACGTCACCTGCCCCTAGGGCGGCTGGCGGGGCTCCCGGATTCGCTGGCGCCCTCACGTCTCGTTTCCAAGGACTTCCTGGGCAAGCTCTTTCAGCGCGCGGCGGTCCTCGGTGAGTGCGGCACGGCCGGCCAGGGTGGCCCGGTAAACGCGGCGCGCGCGGCCATCGACGACCCGGTGGTGGGAAACCAACAGACCGTCTGCTTCGAGCCGGTGCAGGGTGGGATACAAGGTGCCGGGGCTGACCTCGTATCCGTGGCGGTGCAGTTCCTCAGTCAGCCACGCACCGTGGACCTCGTCGTCGGCGGCGTGATGCAGGATGTGCAGCCTCACCGCGGCCCGCTGAAATTCCCGCATAGACACCACCTTCCGCCCAATGATGACGAAGCCGATATCGGCTTGCGATTCTAGATGCGCGGCTCACGAGCAGCGCAGCAACGTCATGAATCCGAAGTCCATGTGTATTTGCTGGTGGCAGTGCAACAGCGACAGCCCGGGTTGGTTGGCCAGGAAGTCGACGTCCATGGTCTGGTAGCCGCCGAGCATGGCGACGTCCTTGCGGATACCGGCGGTGGGGCTGCCTGCGATGTGGGTGATTTCGAAGGTGTGCCGGTGCAAATGCATCGGGTGGATGTCATCGCTGGCGTTGCGGAACCGCAGCCGGTAGCGCTGGCCGTGCACGACCTCGAGGACCGGTTGGTTGGTGCCCATGGAGAACGGGGTGCCGTTGATGGTCCAGACGTTGAACCCGTTGCTGGCGGCGTTGCGCTTTTCGATGAGCATGTCGATGACATGATCGACCGCCGGAGGGTTGTGGCCGGCGGCGGTGAACACGCGGTAGTCCCATTGAAACGGCGGCGGTGGCGCCCATTGCGGGTCGCCGGTTCGGCCGGCGTATTCGACGACGATGCCCATGCCCGCTTGGCGATCATCGTCGGAGAGGTCGCCGAGGATCCATATGCCGGGGTTGCTCATCTCCACGATCGCGGAGATGCGTTCGGCGGCCCCCAGCCACAATACCGGCACCGCAACGGCTTTGGGCACCGGATTGCCGTCGAGAGCAACGATGGTGAAGGTATGCCCGGCCAGGGCGAGGCTGCGGTTTTCGGTGGCACTGCCATTGAGCACGTGCAGCAGGATCCGGTCGCCGGTTTTCACTCGAATCGGATCGCCGTGGCCGAGGGTGCGGCCGTTGACGGTGAAGGTGCCGTAGCCGACTTCGTAGCCACGCGCCATTCCGGCGGCCAGCGAAGCGGCCATCGCCCGCTCACCCTTGTCTCTCAAATCTGCGACCGGATCGCCGGCCAGGAAGCCGCCGGGCATGTCGCCGCCCCGGCTCAGAGTGGGCTCGAATTCCTTGAGGGTCAGGAACACTTCGCGGTCGTAGGCTCCGGGCTCGTTTTTGGGCTCGATGTAGACCGGGCCGACCAGTCCGCCGTACTGGCCGCCGGTCAGGTCGGCGCCCGGGTTGAGGTGAGTGTGGTAGAAGCGGAACCCCGACGGGCCCGGCACAAACGAGATCCGGCGCATGCCGCGCGCGGGGATGAACGGGGTGCCTTCTTCGGAAGAACCGTCGACGTCAACTGGAATCTGTTGACCGTGCCAGTGCAGCTGTTCCGGGGTGTTGGTGTCGTTGTAGACAGCGACTGTCGTCTGTTTGCCTTCGGTCAACTTCAGCAGTGGGCCCGGGAATTGGCCGTTGTAGGTAGTAGTCGGCACGAGTTTCCCCGGTGCGACCTCAACGTCCGAGTGAGAGATGCGCAACGTGTAGTCGGCCTTGCCGCCCGGCGAATTACGCGAGCACCCGGCCGTTGTCCCGACGGCGAGGCCACCGGCGGCCGTCACCATCGCCAGGCTGCTCCACTTGAGGAAGTCACGTCGATCAACGGACCTCATTCGCATTTGTGCTCCGGCTGCTCGGGTGCTGCGTTCGAAACCGTGGCGGGCCTGGCGAGCCGCGCATCCAGTGACCATCGGCCGGGACCGGTCATAAGCAAAAAGATCAATCCGAGCAGCATCGACAAGTCGGTCCGTGCGTCGTGAGCCATCCCCCAGAAGCCCTGTACCCCGAGGAACCCGCCGGGCCGCAGTTCCGGGAGCTTGGTCAACACGATTGCGCCGATGATGTCGATAAGCAGCGGAACAGCCGCGATCCGGGTCAGCAGGCCGAGGACCACCAATGTGCCGCAGACGATTTCGACCACCCCGTCAAGATTGGCGAAGAACGTGGCAGCGGGGATACCGATCCTTTCGAAGCGGCCCGGCCCTAATTGATGCGGGTACAAGAACTTCTGGATGCCCTCGCTGAGAAATACCAACCCCACCAGCAGCCGAACGCAGATCACCGCGGGCGGGCCCTCGGCATGTAGCAGCCGCCGCCATGACACTCGGGCCGGACCTGTAGCCGCCAACTCGGACTCCGATATCGTATTCCGATAGCTCTCGGTGGAGCCTACCGCAGCCGGCTGACATAACTGAAGGTCCGGCACCGCTTGTCGACCATCCTGCACAGCTCATCCCGGTATGCCCGGGATGCGTGAGACTATGTCTCGCGCAGCATGTTTCGTCGGGCTGGTCGGAGGTGGCCCAGAGTCATCTGCTCGACAGAGATCCGCAAATGCCGCAGGCGAGCATCAGACCCCACGGTTTGCCGATGTTGGGAGCGCTATGGCTGGCTGCTTTGGGAAACCTCGCCACCTGACCAAAACACCCGCCCACAACAGCACCGTCACCACCTCGGCGGCCACGCTGCTTGCCGCGTAGGGCGATGGGTCCCATCCCCGCTCGATAAAGCCGAAAAGCCCGACGGTCCTCGACATGGCGAAGGCCACTAGCGAGCCGCCCGCCACCGCGGCCGCAGCCCACCGAAGCCATCCGGGACCGCCCACAACGATCAGCACAGCCACCGCAAAGCAGACGCTGGCCTGGATCAGGAACGCGGTGCCAATTGTCGGGATATGTTGGTAGCCATGGACATAGAGGTGGGCGTGGCTGGCTGCGCTGAGGGCTAAGGACGCGGCGAGGCCAACCCGGAACATGAGATCCCTGGAAGTCATTGCAGTGTCCGCTCTTTCAAGGCCAGCGCGGTCTGTCCGCTGGTGTAGCTGACCTCGCGGATGCCCAGCGCGTCGCGGAGCTTACCGGCCGGCAACGTGACCGGCTTCGGCGCCGGGCCGTCGCCGGGATGGGGCAGAGGATAGGCGGTCGTCGTCCCGCTGTAGAAGGTCACGTTGCCTTCCGTCTTGGAAAACAGTTGGTGGACATGCCCGTTGAGGCAGGTAACCGAGGCAAACCGGCGCAGGTAACCCAGCGCTTGGGCAGCATCGTCGGTGCCCCAGCCCCAGTCCGGATACATCGCGAACAGCGGTATATGGCTGATCACGATGATGGGAGTATCACTCGACAACCGCGCGACATCTTTTTCGACGAACTCCAACTGCTCGACACCCAGATGCCCAAGCTTGCGCAGGTTCAGCGTGTTGACCAGTGCGATCACATGCACACCGGCGATGTCAAAGCTGTACCACCCGTCGCCATTGCTTCCCGCGCCGAAAGCGCTTCGGTACTTCTGACCCGCATCGTCGACCGAGTCGTGCTCGCCGGGCACGGTGAAAACGTGTGGCGTCTTCAGGCCGCTCATCATCTGCTTCGCCTGGTCGAATTGGTCCGGGCTGGCCAGATGCGTGATGTCGCCGGTGTGAATGACGAAGTCCGGTGTGTAACCGAGGTTATTGATGCGATCGATCGCGTGACCGAATGTGTCGGCGACGTTGCCGTTGGCCGGTCCGGAGAATCCGAGGTGACTGTCGCTGACTTGGGCGAAGCGCAGGGTGGGCCGGACCTGGGCATGCTCGGCTGAAGCGGCCCCGGCGACTTGTGAGATGACCTCGCCGCCGACCACGGCGAAACCGACCGCAGCTCCGAACCATGCCGTGTGGCGGATGAGCTGGCGGCGACTCATCGTGTTCGGATCGCGCGTCATTGCGTCACCACCACGGTGCCGTGCATCATCGGGTGAATCGAGCAGACGTAATCGAACGTTCCGGCCGTGGAGAAGGTGTGCGAGAAGGTCGCCCCTGTCCCCATCCCGGGCGAGTGGAACGAACCGTCGCTCGCGGCCACCGTGTGGGGTTCTTCGTCATGATTAGTCCAGGTGACGGTGCTGCCCGCGCGGATGGTCAGCGTAGGGGGGACAAACGCGAAGCTGTCGATGTTGACTTGGTCACCGTTCACCGGAGCCGCCGGCGCGGTGATCGACATGGTAGGCGTCGGCGTGCCGGCGCTGGTACCGGGCCGCGACACCGAGCATCCGGCCAGCAACAGCACGCTCACCGCCAACACCGCAGCCGTAGGTTTTCGAAACATGGGAACCATGGCGACACCCTCCGAGGTCGATGGAACTGTCGCCAAGAAATAGGACGGTTGGTTACACCGCTTAGGCCGGTGCTACAGGGCTCGCCGGGGCGAACACTTCGATCGCCCCGTTGACCTCGCGAACCATCAACGTCGGCAACGGCTTTGGAGCGATCGGCAATTGGTGGGTGAGCACCTGCCCGCTCGGCGCGAACGAAGTCGAGTGGCATGGGCAGCGCAGCCGGTCATCAGGTGCGTCGAACCACAATCGGCACCCTTGATGGGTGCACACCCCGGATACGGCTTCGGGCTTGCCGTTGACGCGCCGGACGAATCCATTGACCGAGCCGAGATCAAAAGGATGCATGACCCCCTCGGGCACTTCCGAACTGGCCGCGACCCGCATCCAGCGTCCGTCGTTGGGCGTGAGTTGCCCGGAAGCGACAGGGGCTTGGGTGCCGTGGTGGCCGGTTACGGCTCGATCGATGGAAACCGCGGCGACCGCAGCGGCCGCGGCGGCCGACGTCCCGACGATGACCTGGCGGCGCGTCGTGTTTTGCTTCGGCGCCGCTTCCGGGGGCGTGCCGGACATCTGCACCGCGAGACGACGGTGTAGGTCGGCGAGGAATTCCTGACGCGGGACGTCATCGCCCTGCCGAGCCGCTCGCAGCTCGATTGCCGTCCGGATCTGCGCCGCCTCGAAGTCGTCGGGCTGGAACGGCTTGGGGCGACGACCCCGTAGCAGATCGTCGATGTAGCGGCGCAACCCTCGCGCGTTCATGGCTGGCCCCCGTCGTTGACCTGCGCTGCCAGTCGCAGCGCGCGATGTTGGAGCACTTTGGCGTTGGCGACGCTAATCCCGAGTTCCGCGGCTGACTCCTTGATCGAATTACCTTGCAGGAAACGCAGTCCCAGAATCCGCCGGTAGTTGTCCGGCAGTCTGTCGAGCACCTGGGCAACACGTTGGGGCGCGCTGCTGATCCCTTCCTCGCTCTCGGGTGGCTGCTCGATGTCCTCGATCGAGGTGATCTCGCGTCCCAGCGTCTCGCGCCAGTGCGCGGCGAGCACCGTTCGGGCGGTGGCACGCAGGTAGGCACGCACCTCGGCGACGCTCGCGGTGAGGCGTAGCGGCCGCAGGGCGGCAAGGAACACCTCGGCAGTGAGGTCCTCGGCATCCGCCTGGTTGCCGACCCGAGCGAACAGCGTGCGGTACACCCAGGTCGCGTTGTCCCGATACACCGCCTCCCAGTCGGCGTAGCCGTCGTCGGGCACCGCGCGCAGGGGTCGCGGGTTGACGGGTTCGTTTCGTGCCGTCACGTGCCTCCCTTCACCGATCTATATCAGCTCGGGTTACACCATCCGTCAGGCTACTGGGGCGGCTTGGTCGGTCAACAGCTCGTCCAGCTTTGCGGCGGTGGCCGATAGCGCGGACTTGGCCATCTGCATGATCCGTTCGCGTACCCGGGGTGTTGCCGACGGCGGGGCCAGCAGATGGCCCTTGAGATGACCGAATAAATCGAGGCGCGCCGCGGCGAGCCAGGCGGTCAAGTCCGGGTCATCCAGCCAGCGCAGCTGATTGCCATAGTCGGACCGGGCAAAGCGTACCCAATCGAGGTCGGTGTCCGGGTGCGGCACCGGTTCGCAGAGCTGTTTTTCACGGTGTCATCTGGGTCATCGGCGTAGGCCGTTTCGACGTGGGCAACCAGCGCGGCGCTGAATATTTGTTGGCAGCCGCGCAGATTCTGCAACGTGATGCGGCCGGTATCGAAAACGGGAGTGACAGGTGTCTTTTCGGGCGCCGTCAGCGGTGCAGTCGACGTGCCACGCTGACGCGTCCATCGCTACCACGCCCCTGTCGAGGACCAACTTGTCGGCTTCGATCCGCTGCAGGTGCCCCATCCGGACGACGTCGGTGATGCGGCGCAGCTGCTCGGGTTCGGCCTGGGTGACGGTCGGCAGCGGTACATGGTCGGCCGAACCGCTGGATTAAGCCGCAGCAGGACGCCGGCATCCTCTAGGCGGCAGAACAGGTCGTCGATCGACGCCGCGTCCCTGGCGCCCGCGCCGACGACGAGGTAATCGGCCTCGATGGTGTGCATACGGGGGTAGAGGCTAACCCGACTTGCCAGCCGCACGGTGGTTGTAGTTACGCCGCTCGGGCCTCGACCACGCTCAGGGGTGAAGCGGTTTGCACCACCCGTGTCATCTGGAATCCGGCTTGGCCGAGCAGGTCTCGGTACTCGGCCGCAGTGCGTTCGCGGGCCCCCAAATTCAGCAACATCTCCAAATCCACCCATTTTCCCGGGAAGTCACGGTCGTGCTTGGGGATGACCAATTCGACCAGCAACACCGTGGCTCCGGGGCCGGCTGCCGTGCGAACGTTACGCAGGATCTGCACCGCCTTCTCGTCGGGCCAGTCGTGGATGATGTTCTTCAGGATGTAGGCGTCCCCACCGGTTGGAACGCTGTCAAAGAACGACCCCTGCGCGATACGCACCCGGTCGGCGACTTTGTGCTCGCGCAACAGGCTTGGGGCGCTCGCAACAACCCGCGACAGGTCGTACAGGACGCCCCGCGAAGCCGGCGCCCCTGCCAGGATGGCGGCCAACAGTGGGCCGTGCCCACCGCCCACGTCGACGATCGTGGGGTAGGCGCTGAAATCGTAACCGGCGACCACTGGCCCGTCCGTCAGCTGCGAAACACTCGTCATCGTCTGGTTGAAAAGTTCGGCAAGCTCGGGCTGCCCGGCGAAGTAGTCGAAACTCTCCTTGCCGCGCAATGCCGGGACGACCGAACTCCCGGTTCGGATCGAATCCACCATCAGGGTCCAGCGTTCGCGCTGCTCCCGCGACCCGTAGAACTGCGCCGCCCAAGTCATCGAGATCGGAGCGTCCGAACGCAGGGTGCCGGCAAGGGAATTCAGCTCATAGCGTCCGTCGCGGCGACGACGGAAGATGCCCTTGCTGATCAAGGCCCGCAGCAGCCGGCGTAGCGCGTCCGCGTCCGCGCCCACCCGGGCGGCCAGCTCCTCGATCGGCAGCGGGCCGTTGGCCAGGGCATCGGCGACGCCGAGTTGGGCCGCCACAGTGATCGCCTGCGACATCCAGGTGGCAACGATCATCTCCATCATTGCTGCCGGCGCGGGCGTCAGCCGTTGATGGAGCCGATACAGGTAGTGGCGCATCCACTCGACAACGCGGGCCAGCTTGGCGGGTGGCACCTTGGTGGTCGTCGACACCGCCTCACCTTCAAGGCTCGTGCGGGGCGACTTGTTCAATTTATTCATTGGCATGGATTGGCATCGACAAGATGGGTGGTCGTCGCGGGCCCGAGGTCTCGGCTGATCTCCGCGGATATCCGGCGGTGACTTACCGAACGCAGAAACGTTGTCAGTGCCCAGGTCATGAACCGGTCCGAGATCATCCCCGCCGGTCTCAGCACGGACTCACTGCGGGACACTTGCAGCGTGGTCACCCAGGACACGGCCTTGACCTTGCGTCGCCTGGTGTTCTCGTACCAGCGCAGCGCGCTCGAGAGATCAAGTTGGCTGCTGTGCACCCCTTTGCAGCCCTTTCGGAAATCCGAAAGCGCCTTGCACAACACCATCGTGTCGAGCAGCGCCTGATTGGTCCCTTGCGCAAGGGTGGGCGGCATCGTGTGTGCGGCATCGCCGAGCAACGTAACCGCGCCTTGGCCCGAGCGGGGGATCGGATGCCGAAAATGCGGGAACGGCGAATGGGCCAGATCCTCGTCGGTCAATGTCGCGAGTACTCGATCCACCGAGTCGGACCATCCTTTGAAATTGGACCGGATCATGTCGATCGGACGTCCCGGTCTGACGAAATCGGGCGACCATGGCAAGTCGAACCACCACTGCACATCCGAACCTCCAGCCGGCCACAGGCCAACGTTTCCGTGCTCGCCGATAATCATTTGTGCGACGTGCTTGTCGGCGACGTTTGGAAGGGTGACCAGTCCCTGCCAGCTGCACCAGCCGGTCGGCTCCGCGGGTTGCGCGCCGACGATGTCTCGAACCATTGAGTGCAGGCCATCGGCACCGATCAACAGATCTCCTTCGGCCCAGCTGCCGTCTTCGAACTCGAGCCGAACTCCGGTTTGCGTACTGACGACCCCGACCGCACGGGCATTGCACCAGATGCGATCGGTCGGAAAGCCTTCCAGCAGCCGTTCAAGCAGGACTCGACGTGGGACCATCCGAACTGGTGCGCCCAGCCGGTCCACGATCGCAGTCAGGTCCAAGGTGGCGACCGGGCGACCCGTGGATGTCACGACCCGCAGGGTGGACAGCGGCTGACCCGCCCCATCCATATCGACCCCCAGCTGCCCCAAAACCGTCGCGCCATTGGACCAGATGGTTACGGCGCCGCCACCTGCCGTCACATCCGGCCGCCGTTCGAAGACGGTGACGTCATGTCCGTCGCGCAATAATCCCCGAGCAATGGAAATGCCGCCCACACCGGCGCCGACAACGAGGATCCGAAGCGACCGAGTCGACGGCGCATTCGGCACTGGCATCAGCTTCGCGGTACGCCTGTAGCGGGCACCTTCCGGAATCGGCTCCCGATCCCTTTCGTCCCCGTGCCTCAATTGACGGGTCACTTCAGTCCTCTGCGTGCCGTTGGTAAGCCCATCGCTCAAGTCGCGCTTGCAGCTTCAGCAGGGCAACTCCAGCGAACGACGCGCCGACTGAAAAATAGACCATCAGCAACGGATTCATCTCAAACCTCCTACTTCTAACACGCAGGACTTCGACGAGAAGTTCACCGCGGCAGCCAGACGATGTGGCCCGACGATGCGCTGCCGGACTGAAACGGCGCAGCACTATGACAACAATTTGGCTTCAGCGGTCGGCTGCACCTCGGCGGCTGACCAGACAGGCGGCCCAAAGCAGTATCGTCAGCACCTCGGCGCCCACGCTGGTCGCCGCGTGCGGTGACGGAACCCATCCGCGTTCCGAAAAGCCGAAGACCCCGACGATGCGTGACAAGACGAACGCGACCAGCGCGCCGCCGGCGGCGCTGACGGCCAATGA